>CAVYMC010000001.1:0-1158736 GCA_963769535.1 uncultured Chloroflexia bacterium
ATCTTTCCAATCACCGGCCCAGAACGATGAAGATACCGGGCGCAGCGTGACTGGGCAAACGCTGCAAGGATCACCTATCTCTTCAGACAGAACCTCTGAGATTGTCGAACGAAAACGGGCTGAAGAACAACTCCAGTTTCAGGCAGCTATTTTACGGTACGTCACTGATAGTGTGATTGTGACCGATCTACAAGGAACTATCACGTATTGGAACGAAGGCGCCAGCGCTGTCTTCGGGTATACGGCCACGGAGATGATCGGAAAAACCACAGCATTATTATCCTTTGAACCTGATATGACCCAAATTATGGATGATTTTGAGTGCCTCCGGGCGGGACAGGACTATGTCGGCGAATGGCAGGGCAGGCGCAAAGACGACACAACGGTATGGATAGATGTTAAGACGACGATCTTGCGCGATACACAGGGAACAGCGATAGGTTTGATCGGCATCTCTAAAGATATTACCGCGCGTAAAGAGGCCGAAATGCGCCTGCGCCAGAGCGAGAAGCATTTCCGCGCTCTGGTTGAAAACATGGACGGTGGATTAGCTCTGATGGATGCCAATGGCATCATGACCTATGTCAGCCCATCGACGACGCGCATGTTGGGCTTTCTGCCCGATGATTTGACGGGTCTTAGCATCTTCGAGCACATTACTAACCTTCCCGATCAGGAGGCGGTGGCGCGCCTGTGGACCAGGGTGATAGAGGAACCGGGGAAAAGCCACGCGCTTGAATACCGCAGCAAGCGTAAGGATGGCAGTTTTCTGTGGATAGAAATCGTGGGCATCAATTTACTGCACGAGCCGGGCATCGAGGCTATCGTCTCAAATTACCGCGATGTGACGGAGCGCAAAGAGATGGAGCAGCGCAAAGATCACTTCATCAGTATGGCGAGTCACGAGTTAAAAACGCCGCTGATGGTGCTGAGCGTGTACGCACAACTGCTGCTCGAGCGGTGCGTGGCAGAGGGCAGGCATGATGCAGTGTTGCACCTGTCCAAAATGAATGACCAGATCGCGAATCTCACTAAACTGGTGGTTGACCTGCTCGATATCTCCAAAATGCAGGCCGGTCAGATCGACATAGCGCGGGAAGCAGTTGATATGGAGGCGCTGGTACGCGAGGTAGTTGAGAGCCTGCAGCCAACAACAGGTCATCACCTGCTGATCGAAGGAGAAGCGCGGGGGACTATCGTCGGGGACAGAGAGCGCCTGGGGCAGGTAATGACCATCCTGCTGAACAATGCCATCAAATACTCGCCACAGGCGAACACGGTGGTGGTGAGGATCGCGCGCGCGGAGGAGGGGGATACACTGACAGTGGCTGTGCAGGATTGCGGGATCGGCATTGGGAAAGAACACCAGGGGAGGCTCTTCGAGCGGTTCTATCGCGTCCTGAGCAAGAAAGATAAAACCTATCCAGGGTTGGGTATCGGCCTCTACATTGCTCACGATATCATCCAGCGTCATGGCGGGAAGATGTGGGTGGAGAGCGTTGAGGAAAGCGGATCAAGCTTTTTCTTCTCGCTTCCCGCGTGAGAATAACGAGCGAACGCATTATTGACGTGGCACGAGGGAGAGACATAGATGAAGAAAAACATACTGGTCGTAGACGACAGTCCGGCCATTCTGAATGTAATGGAGTTAGCCCTGGATGCGGAAGGCTACGAGGTCTCCACCAGCCTGACGGGCGCGTGTTTCCGGCAAATGGAGAGCAACCTGCCGGACCTGATCCTGCTGGATGTGCTGTTATCGGGAGAAGATGGCAGCGAAATTTGCCAGCGCTTAAAGAGTGACGAGCACACCCGGCATATCCCGGTGATCCTGATTTCAGCCCACATCGATCTGCCAGAGACAGCCGGGAGATGTGGCGCTGATGGTTTTCTTGTCAAGCCATTTCATCTCACCGATCTGAGAGATGCCGTGAACAAGTACCTGGCTTGACCGCTCCCC
The DNA here is from genome assembly GCA_963769535.1 of uncultured Chloroflexia bacterium. Taxonomy (GTDB): domain Bacteria; phylum Chloroflexota; class Ktedonobacteria; order Ktedonobacterales; family Ktedonobacteraceae; genus CF-113. Next base: position 1,958 of record CAVYMC010000001.1, read on the forward strand.
CAACAATCCTGTTGGAGCATAACCCTGAGAACAACCGGATGCGCGCGAAGTAGCGCATCCCTTAGTAGTACAAAACAGGCTCTGTATCATCCTTGTGATGTATTGGCGTGCCGGCAGGGGCATATTGTGGCAAACGGACGGTAAAGCGCGCTCCGCCGCCTGGCGCTTCATCGATCTGTATGGTTCCCTTGTGCAGTCTCACCAGATCACTTACAATAGCCAGGCCGAGACCTGTTCCCCCCAGGCGGCGTTTCATGCCCTCCTCAGCCTGTCGAAAAGGCTCGAAGATCGCTTCACGGAGATCAACCGGCACGCCGGGACCGCTATCCTGCACAGTTATTATCACCTGTGCAGATGTTGTGGCTGCTTCCAGGGAGACAGCCTCCATCTCCAGAGAGCAGATAATGCTGCTGCCTAGTGGAGTAAACTTGAAGGCGTTGGAGAGCAGGTTGAGCAGGACGCGCTCTATTCTGGCAGGATCGATCTCAACTACCAGATGGGGAAGGGTCTGTACGCGAAACGTGAGTTGCCGTTCTGCAGCCATCGTCTGGAAATTGGCTGTCAATTGTTGTACCAGGCGGCTCAGGTCGCAGGTTTCATAGTGCAGTTCGAGCTTTCCCTGGTCCAGGCGGGAGATTTCCAGCAAATCGTTGGCCTGACTGAGCAGGAGTCGGGCGTTGCGCGCCACCACTTCTAGCGCCTGACGCACTTCCTGATCGAGGGACGCCTCCTGCAACAGCGATTCGGTCGGTACAAGGATCAGCGTGAGCGGGGTGCGCAGATCGTGGTTCATCATGGCGAAGAACATCGATTTGATCTGGTCGAGCTTACTCAACTTTTCGTAAAGCTCCTGCAATTCGGCATTCTTACGCTCGACTTCCGCTTCAGCCCGCTTTCTCTCCGAAATATCACGGCCTTCGAGCACGACAAAGGCAACCTCATTGCGCTCATTACGGATGGGTTTGAGCGTGATGTCCGTCGTCGCGAGTTGCTGATCATCGCCAGGGATGAAGAATTGTGCTTCGAAACGCATGAATTCTCCTGTAGTGACTACTCGCTGAAATGACACCTGGAGATCTTTGATGATCGACTCAGGCCACACGGGTATTTCCCAGAAAGGGCGTCCGATGCAGTCCTCACGACGCAGACCAACAGCGTCGAGCGAGGTCTGGTTGGTTTCCAGTTCGTTCCCCTGCGTATCGAGCAGAGCCACAAACTGGTGCATTTCGTTGAGTATGAGGAGAGCCTGCCGCTCGCGCACGCGCAGCGGGTCCTCGGAAACAGATTCGACCATGGCAACCGGCGCAGGTAGATTCGTGTTTACCATCTGTAATTCGGCTGGAGCGCTCGCGGCGTTCGGTGGAAACGAGTTTTCCATGAATGTACCCTCCGCTATATATTAGAAGTGTGCATCCATGCCAGTTGTGGCTTATCCGGCCTCTATTCGCTTCCAGACACTTTCCTCGCGATCATACAACAATTGCTATTCTTACTATATACTCACTCACCTAACGCGCAACGCCGGTTTCTATGCGATTGACCCGCTTGAAAAGTCTTGTCAGGCGCAGTTCGCCCGCGACCATGCCCAGCAGGATCAAGCCGCAGCCGATCCAGCCGTAGAGGCTGAGTTGATCGCCCGCCACGTAGCCGAGCATTCCTACCCACACCAGTTCAAGGGCGTAGATCAAGGTGGCCTGCGTGCTGCTGACGAATTGCTGCACCCTGTTCATGACGGCCAGGGCGAAGGCGGTGGCTGCCACCCCCAAGAAGAGGGCTGATCCCCACACGGGCAGGGGCGGCATGACAAATGGTTCTCGTGCTATGGGTATGGCGATAAAACTCAGGATAGCGGTAAAGGCGATCTGCACAAGCGCCAGGTTGATGGCGTCTACCCTGGGGGAATATTTGCTGATGAAGATGACATGCAGGGCGCTGGTTACGGCGCACCCCAGCGCCAGCATCTCGCCCAGACCGAAGGTGAACTGGAACGATTTGTTGACCGAGATTAGTGTTACCCCCATCAGTGAAAGCGCGACGCCCAGCACGCTGCCCGCGGTCGGCTTCTGGCGCAGTATTGGCACCGCCAGGATTGCGACCAGCGGGACATAGAGGCCGCTGATAAAACCTGCTTTGCTTGACGAGATGTACTGCAAACCGGTGGTCTGGAGCGCGTAGGTGGCAAACAGGAAGACGCCGATGATGGAACCCATGATGATCTCGGCGCTGGTGATGCGCGCCAGCCGTTTATGGAAGATAGCCCCCAGCACGATAGCCCCGATGCTGAAGCGCATTGCCAGGAAGGTGAAGGGGCCTGTCAATGTGAGGATATGCTGGACAATCAGGAACGTGCTGCCCCAAATCATCGTGACCAGCACGAGCAGGGCGTTGACCTTGACCTTACGCGAGCGTTCCAGGCGCGGGAGTTGGGCGCGCAGGCTAGTTGTAGGTTGAGTTGGTTTTACTTCTAATGTGGTCACGGTTTATCCCTCCTCTCGTTTTTTTCTGTTGGCCGCCGGACGAACCGTTCCCTCCTCTTTGAGTGTTTCCAGGGCGATGGTGGTGACGGTGCGCGTGATGCCCGGGAAGCTGCGAATGGTGGCGAGCAGTTTCTGGAGCGACTGCGTGGAGGCGGTGCGGACTTTGAGGATGTAACAATCCTCACCATCGACATCATGGCACTCCAGAATCTGTTCTTCCTCCTGTATAAATCGCTCGAAAACGGCGCTGTCATACTCGGGCGTCTGAGTGCGAACGCGCACAAAGGCCGCCAGCCCCCGTTCAATCTTTTCAGGCGCGAGCAAAACAGCGTAGCCCTTGATGATGCCTTCGCGTTCCAGGCGCTGCACGCGCGCATACACTGAAGGGCCGCTCAGGTCGGTTTCTTTGCCGATGGCGGTATGCGAGATGCGCCCATCCTGGAGCAGCAAATCGAGTATTTTCAAATCGATGTCATCAATGGTCATTTATTTACACTTTCTAGCTAATTTATATTATTTGCATTCATATATTAGATTATATCACATTTTTTCCTACGAATCAATATTCCTGAATACATTTACGGGGTATCATACGTATTATAAAGAGCGCCCGCGAGAAAACTTCGCGGGCGCATTTAGTTTATGATCAGGTTTTCCAGCCAACCTATCGCTTCAAGATGATCTTCATGCATGTTTCAACGTTTCACACCGCTTTTCGTTCAGAAAAAAAATAATACCGCGCAAAATGCGCGGTATATGTACAGTATCTTGAATTAATACTTTTCTTGTGAGCTACTACACCTGTTATGGCGCGGCGGCTCGCGTTGATTTGAGAGCGCGCGCGCGCCACAGGCGGCGCGCAAGCCAGATGATGAGCGCCAGGGGTATGATATAGACACTGAATAGCAGCAGCCAGATGGCTACGGTGGCGAGGGCCTGGGCAACTACTTTGATGGCGTTGAGCGCGCCTTGCCAGATGGCGCTAAAGCTCCAGCCGGATGGCGGCGGGGGAGTTACCACGACCTCGGCGGGTTGCAGGCTCACCGTTACGTTGTAGAAAGTGGTCTGGCTTTTCAGGTCATTGAGGTGCGCGTCGATTTGCTCGATCTGTCCTTCGACATCGGTGAGCCGCTGGTCGATGGCAAGCACGTCGGTCAACGCCTGGGCATGGCTTACGAGCGTGAGCAGGCGCAGTTGCTCGGCTTTGAGATTTGTGAGCCGCGATTGAGAGTCAATGTAGTCACTCGATACATCCTGTGTATTCATGGCGACGTTCAGCAGTTTGCCGCCATGTTGGGAGGGATAGGTATTGAGGTAGCTTTCGATGCCCGGAAAGAGCGAAGCCTGCACTGAAAATGCCAGCGATACGCTATACAAGTTGTTGTCAACTTGCTGGTAATTCACATTCGTTACCAGTGAAAGCGGGTCTGTCGCGCTGATCCACGCCTGTAAATCGGCTGCCACGCGCCGCGTATCCTTAACCTCCATGTTGATATTGAATGATTTGATGAGGTACTGCTGCGAAGTACCCGCGCTGGATTTGGAGCTTGAAGATGAAGAGGTATCGCTGGAATGGTTTACAAACTGCGCCGACCCGGTTGCCGGCACGGCAGCGCCATTTGTGCTGGCAGACTCAGCGCCGCAAGCGGCGAGCAGCATCGCCAGCAATAAGACAGCAGAAAGTGAGATGAGCGACCATTTGCGCTTTTGCATAAACTGAAACATAAGCTTACTCCTGAGAGATAAAGTGTGCCTGGTTTCATAGGTGAAACTCTTGTAATGAGTAGACGATAGAAGCGAGCTAGAGGTTCCCGTCAAAGCATTTCAGACTGCTTTAGTCGATTTATCCCCCAAAGATATGCGGGAACAGCGTGGTCAGGACGATCATGCCGGTTAAGACGGTCATTACGATGGTGGTGATCCAGGCGATGGTGTTGAAGATCGGCCCGTTGACGTAGCGACCCATCAGGCGGCGATCGTTGCACAGCAGGATCATCAAGATTAGGATGAGTGGCAGCAACATACCGCCGACCACGTTGGGCAGGTTTAAGACGAAGACCAGTCTGTCCTGCGGCACAAACATGGTGATGCCCGCGCCGAGGCCGATAATGAAGGTGTACAGGGTGAGGAACTGCGGCGCTTCCTTGAAGGTGTGGCCGACGCCGCGCTCCCAGCCGAAGGCTTCCGCCACGGAGTAGGCGGTGGAGAGCGGCAGCACGCTGGCCGCCATGAGCGAGGCGTTGAGCAGGCCGATACCGAACAGAATTTTGGCGATCTGCCCATTGCCGCCCACAAGCGGGGCCAGCGCCAGGGCTGCATCCTTCGCCTGGGTGATCTGGATGTGATGCACAAAGAGGGTCGCGCCCGTGCAGACTACGATGAAAAAGGCGATGAAATCGGTGAGAAACGCGCCGACGTAGGTATCGATGCGCTCGTAGTTGAGATGAGCGATCTTGATATGCTTGTCGGCGATGGCCGATTGCTGGTAGAATTGCATCCAGGGCGCGATGGTGGTGCCAATCACGGCCACCAGCGTGAGCAAGTAGCCCTGATTCAACTGGATGGGCGGCACGACGGTTTGATGAAAGACCTGGCCCCAGTTCGGATGGACCAGAAAGCCGCTGACGACGTAAGTGGCGAAGATGAGGCACAAGACCAGCAGGATACGCTCGACATAGCGATAGCTGCCGCGCGTCACCAGTACCCATACGAGAATGGCGGCTACGGGAATGGCGATATATTGACTGACGCCGAAGATATACATGGCCCCCGAAATGCCAGCAAATTCCGCGACCGTCGTGGCAGTGTTGGCGATTAAGAGCAGCAGCATACTCCAGAAGGTGATGCGCACACCGAATTTTTCGCGAATCAGGTCGGCCAGACCTTTGCCTGTCACCACGCCCATACGCGCCACCATTTCCTGCACGACGGCCAGACTGATAGTGACAAGCACAACTGCCCACAGCAACCCATAGCCATATTGCGCTCCGGCCTGCGAATAACCTGCGATGCCGGTAGCGTCGTTATCCACGTTGGCGGTAATCAGTCCGGGGCCGATGACGGAGAGCAGTAAGAGCAACTGGCGCACCCAGACGCGGCGCACCTTCTTCTGCCGCGCGCCTTTCTCTCGATTGAGCAACGTCTTGTTCATAGAACACCTCCCTGGCAGGGGCATCGCTATAAAAAATGCCCCCTGACATGAGGGGGTACATGAAAAGCATTATATGCTGCTCTGTTCCCCCTCTAGTTGAGCTTTGGCACTGTACGACGTAAGATAGCTTCGAGGCTACCCAGCCACTTCGGGTCCCGCCTTATGCCGACGAGACCTGGCCTGATCGTTGGCGTCTCTCGACGTTTCTGATCAGTGGCCTGTGTTCATACAGCCGCCTCACCTAACGAGGTAAGACAGTGATTTTTACCTGCTGGGTGTACTATAACGCGCATCGCGCGGTTTGTCAATTACTATGCGCGTGAATTATTTTCCCTAAAAAGGTCTTCGTTTATCGATGCCGCGTTTGAGCAGGCCAAGCAGCGCTATGGTGCCAAACCAGATGGCGACCAGCGCCCAGGGGCGTTTCTCATTCATGCGATCCATTTTGTTGGTCCTTTCGTTTCTCGTGCAGGAACGCTGCCTTTATTATACTTCAAGAATCTGTCCCAGGATCGGTTCGCCAATTCCTGCTTGACAGGATCATCTCTACAACTATATACTGCTAAAGGAAGTATTCACTCTTTTTTGGGAGGTTTTGATATCTATGCCAGTGTGCCGCTAACTCCATCCTGTTTCCTGTTCAAACAGTGAAACAGACGCCACCATTCTTGCTCCCATCTCTCGCGTATATGACATCGGGAATGAGCGCTCAGCCGTTCGCCGCCTGGAATGTCGCGTGGCGTGATTCTTGCGCGACGATTCTTCTGGTTGTGCCAGAGAGAGACAGCGGATGGGAAAGCAAGCATTCGTTGGTGGGAAGCCGGTATGGAGAAGCGTGCGGCAAACAGGTGTCAGGCATGGAACTCCGGCGAACGCATCGCTGATGTTCCCCATCCACCATACCATTGGCAGATGGATGCCATCTTTTCCCCTGTCGTGGCAGCCGCATATTCGATCATTGTGCAAGCGATGACCTGCTCTCTCTCCTTCCTCTTTCTGCCCCATCGTTTCCTCGCGCGAGTTGATACGATCGTGCTGTTTTTTCTCTAAGAAAAAAGCAAGGAATAACCATCATGACAGAAAATCAGCTTTCACTCTCCCCCTTCTACGCAGGTTGGGGTGTCTACAATCAGCGTCTTGTCGCGGCCATCGCCCCCCTTACATTAGAGCAGCTTGCCTTGCGCAACACGCCGCAACACTGGTCGATTGGCATGTACGCGACGCATATTGTCGCAAATCGCGCCTGGTGGTTCCACGCACGGATGGGCGAGGGGAGCGCCGATCTTACTTCCCTCGAATTATGGGATCTCGGAATCTGTGAGGGGGGCGTGGATCCATTACACCCGGCGGCAGAACTGGTTGCCGGACTTAAGAAGACCTGGCAGATGATCGAGAATACGCTTGCCCGCCTGACCCCTGCTGACCTTGAGCAGGTCTTCCCGCCTCCGGATGAGGCGGAACGTTTGCGTCACGCGAAACTTGTAGAGCCTGCGCTCCAGCCATTCGCCCAGATGTGGTTGGATGCGGCGCGTCTGGCTGGAGAAGTGAGACCCGCACGTTCGCGCCAGTGGATCATCTGGAATGTGCTCGAACATGACATCCATCACGGCAGCGAAATCTCCACCATTCTCGGCGTACACGGCCTGCCAGTAGTCGAGTTGGATTAAGAACAGGAACGTCTTCAGTTCCCCTCTCTCATGGGTGGATATGTTGCGCATGATGCGGTCGCTTCAGCGACAAGGTCGCCTTATGGGGACAAAGATAATATACTGTAAAGAAAGTCAGCAACGTTACCTTTCAGTCCCATTTCGGACACTCCTCAAGGAAATATAGGGAAAAGAGGGTATTGCTTAACAACGTCAGGAGTGATATACTTCTGGCGTTGTTTGTTAGCTTTGAGGAGGTGGTTGTGGTTCGCGTCGTTTGGGCAAAGCAAGAAGACAAAAAACAACTCTACCTGGTAGACAAAGAGTGTGAATTCATTCTTCCCGCTAAGCGCTATCTCGATCATCTGGCAGCGCTAGAAAGATCCCCCCATACCTTAGAAAACTACACCCCCAATCCTGCACATTGGGACAAAGGTTCCTGGAAAAGCCGCTCCTCACCTTGCATCCTGGAATGGAATGGTGGAAAGAAAAGCACCCAGGCCCAGTGAGAATGATACCGAACGGCAAAGCGCGAGGAGGGGGAAGGAGGGTGACATGTCGTCTGTCTCACGTCCGAGAGAGCAAGGAACGGCATGGTTTCCGAAGCTCAAAAACGAGCCCGTTTGTTCTCATCTTTATTGTATCACCTCCTGTCTACTCGCACACTGTCTTTTTGGACGATTTTTTTTGGCGTTCCTTCCCCTATACTCAGGCGGAAGCGACGCCACTCTGGCACACCCGCAGTGAAAGCTCTCCTTTGAGCCAACGATACCTCTTGTGTGTGTGCTGAAATCAGCACATGCTTCATCAGGCGTGTGCCAGACCCTCGTCGTGTGCGAAAGGGGGCCGACCAGCCGTCACCGCTTAATGGGGGCTGTACCAGGCTAGTACAATACTCCGGTAAATCGTTTTAGCCCGAAGGATGTCATCAAAATTATCAAAGAAGGAATTGCCAAAGGAGGGAAACATATGAGTTCCTATGTGCTTGGTTTTCAGGACATTGACAAAACAAAACTCATGGTTGTTGGGGGTAAAGGCGCGAACCTGGGGGAACTTTCCAAGATTGAAGGAATACGCGTACCGGATGGCTTTTGTATTTCTACTGAAGCCTTTAAAAGAATCATTGGGGAAACGTCGTCGATTAACGAATTACTTGATCAGTTATCGCTTCTAAAGGTGGAAGACCGGGATAAAATCGGTGAACTTAGCGGTGAGATTCGCAGGGTCATCGAAGGGATAGCCATCCCTCAAGACATTAATGAAGAGATCACCCGCCTCCTCTCCAGGCTTGGTGAAAAAAATGCCTATGCAGTACGATCCAGCGCAACTGCAGAGGATTTACCGACGGCCTCCTTTGCAGGCCAGCAGGATACGTATTTGAACATTATCGGAAAGGAGGCAATCCTAAAGCATATCAGCAAGTGCTGGGCATCGCTATTTACCGAGAGGGCAGTAATTTACCGCCTTCAAAACGGCTTCGACCACCGTAAAGTCCATCTGTCTGTGGTTGTTCAGAAGATGGTCTTCCCGCAGGCGGCAGGAATTTTGTTTACTGCCGATCCCGTCACTTCTAATAGGAAGGTGTTATCCATTGATGCCAGCTTCGGACTTGGTGAGGCCTTGGTCTCCGGCCTGGTGAATGCTGATAGCTATAAAGTGCGTAACGGCAAGGTTATCGATAAGAAGATATCCACCAAGAAACTGGCTATTTATGCCTTAAAAGATGGCGGTACGAAAGAACAGGAGATTGAGCCTGAGCGGCAGAATAGGCAAGCGCTGACGGATGAGCAGATTTTACAGCTTGAGCGCATGGGCAGAAAGATCGAAGAACATTTCGGCTGCCCCCAGGACATCGAATGGTGTTTGGTTGATGATACATTTTATATTGTCCAGAGTCGGCCAATCACTACTTTATACCCGATCCCTGAAGCGAATGATCAGGAAAATCACGTCTATGTATCTGTCGGTCATCAACAAATGATGACCGACCCCATGAAACCATTGGGATTGTCTTTTTTCCTGTTAACGACTCCGTGCACCCATGCGTAAAGCTGGTGGAAGGTTGTTTGTTGATGTCACACATATGCTGGCTTCACCTGCCAGCAGAGAAATGTTATTAGATGTCATGGGACAACACGATCCGCTCATAAAAGACGCACTTCATGACCATCATAGAGCGAGGAGATTTTATAAAATCGTTACCAGATGATAAACAAGAACAGAGTCCCGGTAAAAGCAATAAAGGTCCGTCGTCTTGCGGATTTTCAAACACAAATCGAAAACGATCCGGCAATCGTTTCTGATTTGATTAAGAGTAGTCAAACATCGATAGAAGAGTTAAAACAAAACATCCAAACGAAATCAGGATCGGATTTATTTGATTTTATTCTGGAAGATATCCAGCAATTAAAGAAGATTTTATTTGACCCACAAAGTTTTGGTGTGATTATGACTGCTATGAATGCTTCATCATGGATCAATGAAAAAATGAAGAAGTGGTTAGGTGAAAAAAACGTAGCAGACACGCTTTCTCAATCTGTACCAAACAATATTACTTCGGAAATGGGTCTGGCGCTATTGGATGTCGCAGATGTGATTCGTCCTTATCCGGAAGTAATTGATTATTTACAACATGTAAAAGATGATAACTTTTTGGATGAACTGGTTAAGTTTGATGGTGGACAGGAAACCCAGGACGCTATCTATGCTTATCTCAACAAATACGGAATGCGATGTGCCGGAGAAATCGATATTACGAAAACTCGTTGGAGCGAAAAACCAACTACACTTGTCCCCATGATTCTCAGTAACATCAAAAACTTTGAGCCTAATGCCAGCAATCGGAAATTTGAGCAAGGGCGACAGGAAGCTTTGAAAAAAGAACAAGAGTTATTAGATCGATTGAAGCAATTACCGGATGGTGAACAAAAAGCCAAAGAGACAAAACGAATGATCAGCCTAATCCGGAATTTCATCGGTTATCGTGAATATCCAAAATACGGCATGATTAATCGCTACTTCGTTTATAAGCAGGCTTTACTGAAAGAAGCCGAACAACTCGTACAAGCCAACGTTATTCATGAAAAAGAAGATATATACTATCTCACTTTTGAAGAACTTCGCGAAGTCGTACGCACAAATAAACTGGATTACCAGATCATCAGCAAACGAAAAGACGAGTACAAATTATATGAAAAACTAACTCCCCCACGTGTTATCACGTCTGATGGTGAAATCATTGCAGGTGAGTACAAACGAGAAAATCTCCCAGCCGAAGCTATTGTAGGTCTACCTGTTTCTTCCGGAGTTATAGAGGGACGAGCACGTGTCATCTTAAACATGGAAGATGCTGATCTGGAAGATGGAGATATATTAGTCACCTCCTTTACTGACCCTAGCTGGACACCATTGTTTGTATCCATAAAAGGCCTGGTCACCGAAGTTGGTGGACTGATTATGGTGGCCCACTTTGTCAAGACAGAAAAATCAGCTAAACTAAGAGCTACTTTCCTCCTTTTTCGATACTATGTGTTCCGCCTTCGCCCGACTGATGCGTCGTGAAAGTACACTTCAGCAGGGGTCTGGTAATCGAGCGCCTGGTGAGGTCGCTCATGATTATAAAACTCGAAATAACGGGTCAATGCCTGGCGTGCTTCACGTGGTGAAGCATAGTCGTGAATGTACACTTCTTCATACTTGACGGTGCGCCATAACCTTTCCGTAAAGATATTGTCCAAAGCTCGCCCTTTGCCATCCATGCTGATTTGCACGTTGGCCGCCTGCAAGAGTTGGCAGTACTGTGGGCTGGTAAAATGGCTGCCTTGATCGCTATTGCAAATCACCGGCACCGCTTGTCCCAAAGCCCGTTGCACTGTGCTGAGCACAAAGGGCAACTCCAATGTCTGATCGAGCTCCCAACTGACCACATAACGGGAGTACCAGTCCAGGATCGCCACCAGGTACATCCAGCCGCCGCGCAAGCGAATGTAGGTGATATCAGCGCCCCAAATATGATTGGGGTACGCGCTGGTGATGTGGCGCAGTAAGTACGGATACACCCCCTCCTTGTGGTTCCGCTTACTCAGGTTGGGTCCTGGATAAATAGCCGCGATGCCCATCTCGTTCATATACCGGCCGACTGTTTTCCGATTGATGCCCATCCCTTCTCGCTGTAACTGCGCCGCAATCTTGCGGGAGCCGTAAAAGGGACACTGCGTGTACACTTCATCAATGCGATGCTTGAGTCGCACTTCTTCGACACTAGGAGGGCGAGGCTGGTAGTACAGGCTCGAGCGGCTCAGACCCAACAGATCGGCTTGCAGACTCAACGCAAGCTCACTCTCGCTTCGCTCAATCAGGTCGACTCGTTCCTCCCTGGTCAGAGTTGTAACTTTTTTTTCAGCCAGGTGACCTGGGTACTCAGCTTGCCAATTTCGGCGTACAGCTCGCTGAGCTGCTGCTCATGGGCAGCTTTCAATTCCACCGTGCTGTCCTGTTTCTCAAAGAGGCCTGGCAGTCCTTCCAGCGCCAGTGCTCGCCAATTCTTGAGTTGGGTGGGATGCACTTCATACTCGGCGGCAATTTGCGTCAGCGTCTTCTCTTCTTTCAGGAGTTCCTGAAACACTCGTGCTTTGAATGCGGCGGTATACTGTTTTCTCATCATGCTTGAGTATATCTTATTTCAGCCCCTTTCCGTGTCTAAATTCTTAGGGCCAGTATACCTGCTCTACACGCGACTTCGAGCGAAATTTGCGGCCTGCTACGACGATGTATTTACAACATTTCATGCTGATATTCCAGACGGAAAGTGGTTTCTCCAAGAACCTTTGTCCCGATGTGCAGGATTGGGGGCAAGTGTGCAGGCTTCAGGGCAAAAACTGTGGAGGTTTCGGGGCATTTACCAGGAGCGAAGCCATCTTACTCAAGATGGCTTCGCTTACGTTCCTAACCCATCAGTTAGTTCAAATCAAGCTCCTACATCATTCTTTACTCCCCATAAGACGACTCTGTCGCTCAGGCGACATTCAATGCTCACATGTATAGAGAAGGGGAAAGGACTGTATGTAGATATGTATAGAATAGATAAGCCTAGCGGGTGCGCGCCATAAATTCCATGATGTGCTGCGCGATTTCTTCGCCCTTGTCTTCCTGGAGAAAATGCCCGGCGTTCTCGATTCCGATTTCGGGTTGACCCTGCGCGCCGGGTAGTAGTTCGCGAAAGAAGCGCTCGCCGCCGCGTGTGATGGGGTCTTTGTCCGAGAACATTACTAGGGCGGGTTTCTGCCAACTGGCAAGGGCTGCGCGGGCGCGTCGCATGTCGCTCGCGCCGGGATCGTCCGGCTGGATGGGGACGAGCAGAGGGAAGACCATCGCGCCCGCTTTATAGGTCACGTCAGGGAACGGGCTATCGTAGGCTGCCAGGATTTCGGGGGTCATAGACTCCTTCTGCGCCACGCCGTTGTAGATGACCGCGCTCACGGGCATGTCGGTCTGGCGGGCGGCAAATTCGCGCCAGCGCATGAAGCCCTTGCCCATCGGCTCGTCGCCCGTTGGCAGGCCCGTATTCATGATGACCAGGCGTTTGAACCGGTCAAGCTCTTCGCTGGCAACGGTCAATCCCAGCAAGCCGCCCCAGTCCTGCACGACCAGGGTGATATTTGTTAGCGCGGTGGCTTCGATAAAAGCGACAAGTGAGTCATGGTGCATTTTGAAAGAATACTCGTCGCGTTCGGTGAACTTGTCCGAACGCCCAAAGCCGATGAAGTCGGGTGCCACTACGCGATACTCGCGGGATAGGATGGGAATCATTTTGCGATAGAGATAGGACCAGGAAGGTTCGCCGTGCAAACACAGAATGACTTCCCCCTGGCCCTCGTCTACGTAATGCATGTGCAAGCCTTTGACATCGACGTAATGCGGCTGGTATGGATAGCCAGGGAGATTGATGAAACGCTCATCCGGCGTGCGAATTACGGGCATAATGTACTCCTTTGGAGTTAAAAATCCTGCCAGAGATGAAGGCAATCGCAGGTTGCCTTCATCTCTGGCAGGATTTTTAACTTACTACTTCAGCAGGCCTCTCAACGGCCTGAGTAATTTTCTCCCTGAAGTGGGGCATGACTTCGTTTGCCATCATTTCCTGGAATTTCAGGACGAGGTAATCAGGTATCTCGCCAACGTGGCCGCCTGTTATGAGCATGTTGGCGTGTAGTACGTCGGTATAGTAGGAGAGCTTTTCGATGACGGTGTCTACACTGCCCGCGATGACTACGCCGGTATCGACCAGTTCTTTGAAGGTGCGTTTCTGGCCGAAGCCGCCGCCTTCGAGGGCGGCTTTGAGGCTGCGCTCGCTCATGTAGCCGGGAGGGACGAAGAACTCGGGGCGCACTTTTAAGCCTTTATCGAAGAGCCACATGGTGTATTTTTCGCCTTCCTTCATGGCGATATCGTCGGTCTCGCCTATGATGACGGGTGTGCAGAAAGCCAGTTGGTCGGGCTGCGCCTCGTAGCCGTACTTTTCCTCGGCCACCCTGCGATACATTTCGTAGGCGCGTTTGCGCTGGTTCATGGGCATGAAGACGGTCATGTAGGGGTATTTGTGCTTTGCCGCGAAGTCTATCGTTTCCATGCTGGCGGTGCCGGGCAGCCAGATGGGCGGGTGCGGCTGCTGGATAGGACGCGGCCAGGTGTTCACGTAGCGATAGTTGTAATGCTCGCCCTCGAAGGCGAAGGGGCCGGGGCGCGTCCAGGCCTGGATAATCAGGTCGTGGGCTTCGTCCATGCGCTCGCGGCTGACTGTGGGGTTGACGTTATAGCTGAAGTACTCCATGCCGGTGCCGCGCACAAAGCCGGAGATGATACGCCCGCCACTGAGAACGTCGAGCATGGCGATTTCTTCGGCCACGCGCAGGGGGTCATCGTGCAGAGGCAGCGCGTTGCCCACGATGCCGATCCTGGCGCGTTTCACGCGCTGGGTCAGGGCAGCGGCCATGATATTGGGAGACGGCATGGTGCCGTAGGCGTTCTGGTGGTGTTCGTTGACGATGACACTGTCCCAGCCAAACTTGTCAGCGCGCTCGATTTCATCGAGATAGCGATTGTAGAGGGCGTGACCCTTGATGGGATCGTAGAATGTATTGGGCAGCGTCACCCAGGCTGAGTCGTAGTTTTCATCGAAATCGGGCGGCAAATGCGGCCAGGGCATCAGGTGGAAGTAATGGAAGGTCAATTTGTTCATGGCATCTCTCCCGCTTCTATGCATGGTTGGACGACAGGCATTTGGGTATCATTTGCGTAAAAATTCGGCAATGATATTGCTCCACTCTTGCGGCTTCTCGAACATGGGCATGTGGCCGGTGCCACTCAACATGGCGACCTGCGAACCGGCAATGGCGCGCTGGAAGGCTTCGGCGTAGATGGGCGGGATGAGGCGGTCGTTTGCGCCCCATACAATCAGGGTGGGACAGGTAATGCGCGCAAGGCGGCGTTCGAGTTTGGGGTCGTATGATGGGTTCCAGGCCAGCGATGCCAGCGTGGTCAACTGCCGGTACTGGCCGATCAGGTAATCGGAGTTAAATTCGGCAGGCATGAGGGGAGCCGCCGCCGCGAAATCATCGAAGCAGGCCATCAACACTTCTTGCGCGTTCATGGCGAAGAGATCGGCGATGGGCGATCCCTTGACGCGAATACCCGCCGCGTTGGAGAGCACCAGTTTTTCGACGCGCTCAGGATACCAGACGGCCAGTTCGGCAGCCATCCAGCCGCCGAGCGAATGTCCGACCAGCGTTGCCTTCTCGATACCAAGCGTATCGAGCAGGTCACGGAAATAGAGTACGTAATCGCTCATGTCGCGCATCCAGTCGGGACGTTCGGACAGGCCGAAACCGGGGGTATCGGACGCGAACACGTGGAACTGCTGCGTCAGGGCTTGGTGAAAGTCCAGCCACAGGTTGCCGAGGTTGGTGCCATGCAGGTAAAGCAAGGGAGGCGCGGAAGAGGCTCCTGCCTCGAATAGATGGGTAGAGATGCCGCGCACGGAAATTGTGCGCTCCGGTCTTTCCAGTGTGGTGGCTATACCGAAAGCTTCGTCTGCTGTCATGGTTCATCCTTTTACTGCTATGCTAGTGGGGTAACAATCGGTTGTAAACCATCAAGCACAAGTATACCATTTTTTTGCAGATAGGCGACAGGCATAAGTTGACCAGGGGTGGCCGTCATCTTTTTGCGCGAGTGACCAGGGCGAGGGCAGAGTAGCCGCCCTTCCCATGCTACGCAGTAGGGCGCAAAGCCGTACAGGGGAGGGGAGGTGTCATTCTGAGCGCAGCGAAGAATCTGACTCGCTGGATGTGAGATTCTTCGCTGCGCTCAGAATGACACGACGGGCTGTAGCTCTGCCCCTGCCCTGGTCAACGCTCGCTTGCTGCAAAAACTTGACGCCCACCCGTTGACCAGGGCGGGGACAGAGCTACAGCCCGTGTCCTGCTACGAAGTAGCCCGCCTCTCCCGTGCAGGGTACGGGCTGTAGCTCTGCCCCCGCCCTGGTAATTGGCCCTGGTCTCCCTATGCCAGGCGCGAGGCGTCATATTTCAGGACAACGTTGAGGATGCCTGTAAAGGCTTGCAGGCTTTCGCCGCCGTTGACTCGAACGCGCGGCAACTGGTAGGGGGTCGGGGCGTTTTGAATGGTACTGTCGAAGGAGAACGGGTCGAGTGTTGCGCCGACGTAGCCATCGGCCAGCAAATCTGCCAGCACCAGTTGCCGCTCATAATAGGTGTCGTGGTGAAATGGTTCGCCTGTGGGGTAACAGAAGAATTGAACCGGCTTGCCTGACTGCGCCTGCAAGGTATTCTTCGAGTCCAGTAGCTCTTTCTGTGTGGTCGTGTAGGCGGGAGGCTGACCAATGTTAATATGGTGAACGGTGTGCGAAGCGATTTGCATCCCATATTGATCGAGCGCGCGCACCTGGCTCCAGGTCATGTAACGACCGCCGATCATGCCGGTGATGATAAAGAAGACGCCGCGATAGTGATGGGCCAACAGGGCGGGTACGGCATCGGTATACATATCCTCGTAGCCGTCGTCGAAGGTCAGTATCATGGGGTGCGACGGTAAGGCTTTGCCGAAATAGAGCGCGTCGAATAATTCGGTCATGTTGATACTGTGGTAGCCTTGCGCCTGCAACCAGTCCAGTTGCGCGTTAAAAGCGGTGGTTGTGACGGTCAGTGTATAGTCCAGCAGGTTGCGCGTTGGCTTGTTCGATACATGGTGATACATGAAGATCGGCACCTGCAAACGAGTTTGCGGAGGCGAGGCAGGCGCCAGCGTGGGCGCGTCGAGGTCGGCTGGCCCGGCAACCGCTACCAGCCATTGCCCATTGCGGGGAACCAGCGATAGCAGGGCATTATGAAAGAGGCCGTTGTTGAGGTCAGCCAGCGAAGGAGCGGTTAGCAAGCCTCGAGGGGCGGTGGCTTCGAGCGATACTTGCAGGGTGGCGGCGATGGGATAGATGAAGGTGGTATCGGGATCGAGCCAGGGCTGTTGCAACTGGGCCGCGCTCGCTTTGAAAGCGATCAGGGTGATAGCTCCAAATTTGGCCTGCTCGAAGCGCGCGAAATCTGGCTCACCCTGGTATAAGCGCTGCGCATCGGGTGCTAGCATCGACCACATGGACGGCCAATCTTTGCTCATCATGGCTTGCATGAAGTTGCTGGCCGCGCTATCGATGGCCGACGAGTGCGCGGTGGTACGGCGCACATGCAAAACGACCGGCGTACTTTGCGGGGCCGCAGTTATTGTGGCAATCCAGTTGACGGCAGCGGCCCGCCCTATCAGCCCGCCGCCAATCAGCAAAAGATAAAGCGGCACGAGAATCAGCCAGCGCCGCCTGGATTTGGAGGGGCGAAGGGAAGCCGGTATGGCGATTTGCTGTACTGAAAAGTCCTTTTTGAGAGGCAACGCTAGAGTTGGTTGCTCTTCAAGTTTTTCGTTTTGCGGATCAACGGGCAAAGCCTCAGTAGGCTGCTCTTCGGTCGCATTACTTTGCGGTTCAATAGGCTGTGTAGGCTGTAGCTCAATCTCTACCACAGGCGATTCGTTCAAAGATTGCGTAATCATGGCGTTCTGCCCGCTCCCAACATTAGCGTAGATAATGGTTTGTTTAAGTATTTATACTTATCTATTTTAACGCCATTGACCCCTAAAAATCACGCAATTGTTGAGATGTTTTCGTCGAAAACGGACAAAGTAGGAGAAATTGGTTACGGGGCCAGGGGCGATCGCGAGGATTTCCGCATTTTTAAGGACGGTTGAGAGAAATGGAAGCGTTCCAGTGTCCTGATGATTTTTTTACCAACCAAATGGGATTGTACCATCGGAATACAAGCGTCCCCAGCATCCTGATAAATTTTGACAATCAAATAGGGTAATGGTGCTCACCAGGACGCTTGCGTCCCAGGCGTCCTGTAGGGACAAGGATCGGGGTGAACGTTTTTAGCCATTACCCTATTCGGTCGTCAATAATCATCAGGACGGAGGAGGATGTTTACAGCCATTCCATTACAATGGATGGCTGAGAATCGGCCTCAAAGCAGGATACAGAGCGCGATATTGCTCATACCTGTGGGCATACACGGATGCTGTTTCTTGCTGCGGTTCGGTGCGTTCGACGACGCGCACGGTTGCGTCGCAGGCCTGCTGCACTGAGGCGTAGACGCCGCTGGCAACGCCTGCCAGCAGGGCTGCGCCAAAGGCTGGGCCTTCCCCGGCGTTGGTTGTCACCAGTTCGACGCCCAGCACGTCGGCGATGATTTGACGCCAGAGGATGCTCTTCGCGCCGCCGCCGGTGGCGCGTACCTGATCGAGGGCGAGGCCCTGCTCCTGGATGATGGCGAAACAATCTTTCAGGCTGAAGGCTACGCCTTCCAGTACGGAACGCACAAGATGGCGGCGGGTATGGCTGGCGGTCAGGCCAATCCAGCCGCCGCGCGCGTAGGCGTCCAGGTGGGGCGTGCGTTCGCCTTGCAAATAGGGCAGGAAGAGCAGACCATCGCTGCCCGCCGGGACATGTTCGGCTTCCCTGGCGAGGGTGGCGTAGGCGTCCACGCCCGCCCAGCGTTCCAGAGCCATTTCGGGCAGCCCAATGTTATCGCGCACCCAGCGCAGCGAGAGGCCCGCGCCCTGTGTGACGCCCATCAAATACCAGGCATGTGGCATGGCATGGTTGAAGGTATGCACGCGAGGCACCGGACCTGAACGATCAACCTGGGGAGAGTCGTTATGGGCAAGCACGACGCCGCTGGTGCCAATCGAGACAAGGGCCAGTCCGGAGCGCACGACACCGTTACCGACAGCGCCGCAGGCGTTATCCGCGCCGCCGCCTGCTACGGGCGTACCTTCGATCAGACCCGTCAATTGCGCAACTTCCGCCGTAATGGTTCCGCAAATCTTATCGGCAGGCACAACTGGAGGCAGCAACGAGGGGTCGAATCCGATGGCGTCCAGTACTTCGCGAGACCACTCGCCGCGCCTGACATCTAGCAGGCAGGTGCCAGCGGCGTCGGAAATTTCCATAGCTTTGACGCCAGTCAGGAGGAAGCGAATATAGTCTTTGGGCAGAAGCAATGTGCGGGCGCGGGCGAAAATTTCGGGTTCGTTGTCACGCACCCACAGGGCCTTTGGAGCGGAGAAGCCGGGCAGCGCGGGATTGCTGACATAATCGATCAATTTATCCGCGCCAACACGCTCCGTCATCCAGCGACACTGCGCTTCTGAGCGTTGATCGGCCCAGATGATGCATGGTCGCAAAACCATTGATTGCTCATCAAGCAACACCACGCCATGCATTTGACCAGACAGACCTACGCCGCGCACGTCGGCAGGCGTGACGCCATGACGCGCTTCAAGGCAGGCGCGAATGGCAGTAAGCGTGGCTCGCCACCAATCCTCTGGATGCTGTTCCGCCCAGCCCGGTTGTGGATGGTACAGGGGGTACTCGAAAAAAGCCGAGGTGATGACCTGTCCATCGTCCGCGTTAAAAAGTGCGGCCTTGACGCCAGTTGTGCCGAGATCGATTCCGAGCAGCGCGCGCATATGAATACTCCCTGTTTAAATAACCTGTGATTGAGGTACGGAGGGTGACGCAAGCGTCCCCTCCCATCCCAACATCCACACCCGCCCCTACGGATGACACGATTATCGTTTACGTTGGGCGACAATGCGATCCGTGTAGGCTTTGTCCAGGCCCATAGCTTCGTAGACGATGCGGTAGCCTTCGACGGCGTCGGCGGTGGCGCGAGCCTGGGCGAGGGCGCGGCGGTCGAGTTTGCGGGCGAGGTCGTCGATGAAGGCCCATTGCAGGACGGAACGGCGCACGGCGGCGACCTGGTCTTCGGTATAGGGGTAGAGATCGTAGCCGATGCGCTCGCCATGCGAACCGTAGCTTACGTCTTGCAGCGTCATAGCGAGTTCGAGCGTTTGCATGAAGAAGGCCGCGCCGACCATGTTGTCGTCGTCGAAGGTTCCCCAGCCGGAGTTGGCGTGCTGGTGTCCCAGCTTGCCCTCGACATGCAGCAGGGCAGCGTATTCTGCCAGGTTTTCGCCGTTCATTATGAGGTGCTGCCAGTCCATGTTGACCTTGAGGCGCGAGACATCGACGCCCAGGCGGCGCACGCGGTCGATGGTGTAGAGGCAGGCGGAGATGTTGCGCATCAAAATATTCATGGCCGGTTCGCTGTTTTTGTGTTCCAGGAAGACGGTGACGCCTTTGTCTGCCGCGTGAGCCACCACTTCACCCACGCCGTTGATAAACAGCTCCCAGGTCTGGGCGTATTCGCGCTGGAAGTTGTAGTTGTAGCCCTCGGCGCCGGGCCAGATAATGAAGTGCGCTCCCAGGGCGGCAGCGAGATCGACGCCGCGTTTGAGGGTTTCGATGCCCTGACGGCGCAAACTGGCATCGGGATTGATGAATACTCCCAGTTTATAAGTCGGGTCGGGGTGCAGTCCTGCCGCAATGCAATAAATATCCATCGGGCCAAGCGCGGCTTTGATGGCGTCAACGCTCTCTTCGTTGATCTCGCCTGGATAGTGATACTCCAGCCCGTCCATGAGATCGGCCAGTCCATCGACTACGCGCTTTGTGCGCGATACCATGTCTTCGTTGATGGTCTCTGGATGGTAGCCAATCGGCACAAAGCGGGTAGCATTGGGACCAAAGGCCCAGATGCCTATACTGTTCTTTACCGGCATATGAAACGCTCTCCTTCTTCGTGATAATACTGTTCATAGTAAAAGTATATCATAGAGGAATGGGATGAGAGTCTTATTTTTATGGCCTCCTTAGCTCAATCTCAATCAACTGCCCTTTGTGGCAGCATTTGAAGGCCAGGCGCGTCCAGCCGTCGGGCCAGTGAGGATTTGTGGTATAGCCATCGCCCTCGAAACGCAGACCGGCAAAGCCCATGATAGCTGCCTGCCAGACGGCGCCGGCGCAGGCGTCGTGAATGCCCTCGTCGGAGTTGCCGCGCTGATCTTCCAGGTCTACCAGCGCGCCCTTCATGAAGAGTTGGTAGGCGGCATCCGTCAGGCCGAGTTCGCAGGCCAGGATGACGTGCAGCGCGGGTGTGAGCGACGAGCCGTAGTCGTGGTCGGTGATGGGGTAATAGTAATCCCAGTTGACGCGCTTCGTCTCCATGTTATAGTGTTGTCGAAGTACTGTGAGCAACATGAGGACATCAGCCTGTTTGATAGTTCGGTAGCGGCCAACCTCTCTAACACCCAGGATACCCTGATACGATGTCTTGCGCCCGCGATACTTGTCCTGGTCCAAATGTTCAAGCTGGAAGAAGCTATCAAATTGCTCGAAGAGACCGCTTTGCTTATCCTGCGGAATGCGAATGCGCGCGACAACATCGCGCCAGTGTTGCAGTTTCTGCTGGACGATGTGCAGCTTTTGCAGCAGTTCTTGCGCTCCGGCAGCGTCGGCGCCGGTCAGCCACGCGAGCGTGTCCAGGGCTGTTGAAATGTTCCATCGCGCCATGACATTGGTAAAAGCGTTGTTATTGACGTGTTCGTGCCACTCGTCGGGACCGATTACGTCGTTGATTTCGTACTCGCCACTTCCGGCGTTGTAGGTGACGCGGCTGACCCAGAACAGAGCCGTACTGAGCAGGAGTTCCGCGCCATATTGCCGCATAAACTCGTCATCGCCGGTCACATCCCAGTAATGCCAGAAGGCGTAAGCGATACTTGAGGTGATATGCAGTTCGAGAGAGCCGTTCAGAACGGGGATCAGTTCGCCATTTTCAGGGTGAACGATAGCGCCGGGAGTGGCTTCACCGCCGTCCATCGTGCTTTCCCAGGGAAATTGCGCCCCCTCGTAGCCATTGAGTTGAGCCTTTGCGCGCGCGCCTGGGAGCAAGTGATAGCGGTAGAGCAAGAGATTGCGCGCCAGGTCGGGATGCACAAAGGTGAAATAGGGCAGCATGAATATCTCGGTATCGTGGAAAACATGCCCGCGATAGCCAAAACCAGTCAGGCCTTTGGCGGCAATGCTGTAATGGCTATCGCGCGCCGGGTCGCTGATACGCAATTGGTAGAGGTTGTAACGTATGGCTCGCTGCGCCTTTTCGTCGCCCTCGATAATCACGTCCGAAATGTTCCAATACTGTTCCCAGGCTTTTTGGTGGTCTGCGAGCAGTATTTCGTATACATACGTCTGTTTACAGGGCTGCTCGCTGGTGATACCTTCTATGTGCAGGGTATAATGGCCGCCATTCTCGACTTGCGCCCCACCCGCCTGCATGATGCTATGATGATGCTCAAGCGCGGTTGCCAGGGGGTTCTCAACATCGCGTGACGTATACATCACCACTACTTTTTCAGCGGTAAGGGTCTCTCCCGGAGCCAGCGCACCATAAAAGCGAAGCATGGGTGATAAATCTGAGCGTATTAATTCCTTGTGAAAATCGCAACGCGAGGTAGAAAAAGTCATAGTCTGGGCAAGCTGTACCGATGATTTGCGCGTTTGTGAATGCAACCAGGCAATCTCGCCATCGTGATATTGCGCGACAGATTCCCAGTGCATCAAATCATAATTACCAACCGCCAGGTTAAGCGAAGCCGATAAGACGATCTCGATAGGTTCAGTTGTAGCGGGCTGATCTTCGTCGATGGTTACGCTATAGCGAATTGCGCCTGCATGCTCATCGCGCAGGCTGGCGAAACGTTCAGTCACCACACGAAGAACCACGCCCTCGGGACTCTGCCAATGCGCCTCGCGCCAAAGCACGGCGCGCTGCATATCCAGCACACGGTGATAGCTAAGAACTTTTCCCTCACTGAGCCGGAAACGCTCGCCATTCACAAAGAGCTTGATGGGCAGCCAGTCGGGGACGTTCGCCAGTTCCTCCTTGCCGATATCGATCTTGTCAAAAACGCCGGCCATCAGGGTAGCGGGAGTCGCCTTTGGATACCCCTCCTCAAAAGCGCCGCGTGTGCCAAAATAGCCGTTGCCGATGGTATACAAGGTTTCTAAGCTACGAAGTTTGTTAGCATCAAATGCCTCTTCGTCAATCTGCCAGAGATTCACTAATTATATTACCCCTTCTCATGAGATTGCTTTTATTAATTCAGTATATCTTCTAAGCTGACATTTGCAAGTGTAGGAAGAACTTTATCAGCCCGGTGGAAACGCTCTTGAGGCCCGATGCCCAGGGCCTGTATCCCGGCGTTTTTGATGGACTCAATGCCAGCATCAGCGTCCTCAACTCCCAGACAGGCGCTGGTTGGAGTCTTTGTCAATCCTGCCGCGTAGATGAACAGGTCGGGGGCAGGCTTGGAATTGGCAACGCTGTAGCCATCGGCGATGCCATCAAAGGCATCTAAAATGTCCAGGCGCTCCAGTACGGTGCGGCAATTCTTGCTGACTGAGGCGATAGCCATTTTGATGTCGGCATCGCGTATCGACTGCAAGAGTTGTTTGCCGCCTGGAACCAGATCAGCGGGCGTCATGTCTTTAATCATCTCAGTATAGTAACGGTTCTTGCGATCCATCATCTCCTGAATTTGTTCTTCCGTGACTTTGCGGTCTCTGAGAATGTACATCAGCGATTCGCGGCGACTGACTCCGCGAAGATGCGCGTCGTTTTCTTCACGCGTAAAGGGGATACCTTCTTCATCGGCGAGGCGTTTCCAGGCGCGGTAGTGATATTCCGAGGTATCGGTTAAAACGCCATCCAGGTCGAAGATGATGGCCTGTGGTTTTTGCATTTGAGTTACCAATTCCTTTCATTTATCTTTAGCACTATTCAGCACGTAAAGAAGTAGCGTTGAAACTTG
Source organism: uncultured Chloroflexia bacterium (assembly GCA_963769535.1). Lineage (GTDB taxonomy): Bacteria > Chloroflexota > Ktedonobacteria > Ktedonobacterales > Ktedonobacteraceae > CF-113. The sequence continues at coordinate 25,564 of CAVYMC010000001.1, forward strand.
ATTTGGTCAGCGGAAGTATTCTAATGAGATCTTTGCGCTTTCCAACGAGGGCAAGGTTGGGTGATCGTGTTCGACGACGGCCCACAGGTTGTGATTCTGCGCGAAGGCGGTGATGCCTTGCATGTCGAGTATACCCTTGCCAACTTCGGTCATCGAACGGTCGGGGGCCATATCCTTGAAGTGAATGAGGACTACGCGCTGACCCAGGCTGTTCAGTAGAACAAGCGGGTCATGACCGGCATAGGCTGCCCAGTACATATCAAGTTCGATCTTGACAAGGTCGGGATCGGTGATTTCTAGCAGGTGTTCGAGTAAGGTATGGCCTTCGATACCGGTAAATTCAAAGTCGTGGTTGTGATAACCAAAGTCGATGCCCTGAGCGCGGCAGCGCTGGCCGATGCTATTCAGTTGCGGCCCCAGAGCGCGTATGCCATCGAGGGTGCGCAATGCTTGCGGGAGCGAGGGCAAAACTATTACCGGGCAGCTTATAGCGCGGCAATAGTTAATCGAAGCGTCAAGTTGCTCTCCCGTCAGCAAGTTCAGTCCGACATGCGTGCCAGCCACTTTCAGGCCGGTTTCAGCCAGAAGCGCGGTCATGACTTGCGCGGAGAGGTTGCCATAGCCGGCAAATTCTACTCCGGCGTAGCCCACGCGCGCCACGCGCCGTACCGTTCCCTCGAAATCGCGTTTCGTCTCGTCACGCACGGTATAGAGTTCAAGCGCCACCTGTGAATAATGCATTGGGTCTCCTTATTAGCGATTGCTCATTAAGGCAAGGTTCAATTTGGACGAATTGCGCTTGACAGTTTGAACAGTCAAACCGTGTCACCCTGAGCGAAGCGAAGGGTCTGTCGCGCCCGGCACAGAGATGCTTCGCTGCGCTCAGCATGACAGAGCCTGTGTTTTTCTATGGGTTAGGAACTGTCAAGTTCATTTGAACCATGCCTAAGATACGATAACACATGCAGGCGTTGTATGCGATACAATAGAACTATCTGTCAGTAATTTTTCGGCCAGAAATTACGATGAAAGAAGAGATTGATCCATCCATGAATACTAAAACCGCGCTGGGCATCGTTGGATGTGGCAATATCAGTTCAACGTATCTGCAAGCGCCACTGTTATTCGAGAATTTGTATGTCGCGGCCTGCGCCGATATTGATTTGAAGCGAGCGCAAAGCCAGGCTGAAAAATATAGCGTTCCGAAAGTATACAGCGTTGAAGAGTTGCTGGCTGACCCGGAGATTGACATTGTGGTCAATTTAACGGTTCCCGCCGCGCACGCGGAGGTTTCGCTGGCCGCGCTCTCGGCTGGCAAATCGGTGCATAGCGAGAAGCCGCTGGCGATCAACCGTGAAGATGGACAGGCCATTTTACAGTCGGCGCGCGCGAGACAATTGCGTGTTGGCTGCGCGCCAGATACTTTCCTGGGCGGCGGCCTGCAAACGTGTATCAAGCTGATTAACGATGGGGAGATAGGCACGCCGATCGCGGCTACGGCGTTCATGGTAAATCATGGTATGGAACACTGGCATCCCGACCCTTATTTTTTCTACCAGCCCGGCGCGGGTCCCCTATATGATGTTGGCCCCTATTATCTCACAGCCCTCGTTGCTATGATGGGTCCTATCGAGCGTGTGACCTCTTCGATGAAGATTACTTTTCCAGAGCGCACGGTGAGCAGCGCGTCCAATGCTGGCAAGAAGATTCCCGTCAATACTCCGACGCATATTACGGGCATTCTGGATTTTGCGAACGGCGCTGCCGGCACGATTATTACGAGTTTCGATGTCTGGCATCATCGCCTTCCCTCTATTGAGATATACGGCACCGAAGGCTCCCTCAGCGTTCCTGACCCTAATACTTTTCGCGGGCCGGTCTACTTGCGACGCGCGAAAGATGAGCAGTGGCGCGAGATAGCGTTGACACACGGCTATACGAAGAACAGTCGGGGGCTGGGGCTAGCGGATATGGCGCAAGCAATGCGTTCGGGGCGTATGCATCGCGCAAACGGCGAAATGGCGTACCATGTCCTCGATGTTATAGAATCTTTCATGCAATCTTCCAGGGAAGGCAGGCATATCGCTGTGAGCAGCGCCTGCACTCGTCCTGAGTCATTCGCACCGGGTGAACATAGCTGGGACGACGAACGGTAGGAAAGGAGCAAAAGCGTGTCACCAATTAAAGGACCGGCGCTCTTTTTAGCGCAATTCGCGCAAGATATTCCCCCGTATGATACGCTGGAACATATCAGCGCGTGGGCCAAAGGAATGGACTTCATTGGCGTACAGATTCCAGCCTGGGATAGCCGTTTGATTGATCTTGATAAAGCGGCAGAGTCAAAACAGTATTGCGATGATCTCAAGGGGCAGTGTAACGGGCTGGCTATCACCGAGCTTGCAACGCACCTGATAGGGCAGCTTGTAGCCGTACACCCGGCTTATGATAGCATGTTCGATAGCTTTGCCCCGCCATCGCTGCACGGGCAGCCGAAGGCGCGTACCGAATGGGCTATACACCAGATGACGCAGGCCATCAAAGCCTCCAGCAACCTGGGGCTGCGCGTTCTTCCGACTTTTTCAGGGGCTTTCTTATGGCCGACCATGTATCCCTGGCCGCAGCGTCCGGCAGGGTTGGTAGAACTGGGCTTTAGCGAACTGGCGAAACGCTGGCAGTCGATCCTGAATACGGCGGATGAGTATGGCATCGACCTGGCCTATGAGATTCATCCCGGCGAAGATTTGCACGACGGCGTGACGTTTGAGCGTTTCCTGGAAGCAACGGGCAACCACCCGCGCGCGCATATCTTGTATGACCCGTCGCATTTCGTGCTGCAATGCCTGGATTATATCGGCTACCTGGATGTCTACAAAGAGCACATCAAAGCTTTCCACGTCAAAGATGCCGAGTACCATGCCTCGCCGAGGTCGGGCGTCTACGGCGGCTACCAGGACTGGAAGGATCGCGCGGGGCGTTTCCGCAGCACAGGCGACGGCCAGGTCGATTTTAAGCGCGTCTTTTCCAAATTGACGCAGAATGGCTTCAATGGCTGGGCTGTGCTAGAATGGGAGTGCTGCATCAAGGATTCCGTGCAGGGAGCGCGCGAGGGCGCGGCCTTCATACGCAACATGTTGATCGACGTGGCCACGCACGCCTTCGACGACTTCGTCGGCGGCGCGCAGGATGAGCAGGCCAATTATCGCATTTTAGGGTTACAACAATGAAACAAGATATTTCACAGAGAAAACTACGCGCTGGTATCGTCGGTGGCGGTCAGGGGTCATTCATTGGAGCGGTGCATCGTATTGCTTGCGAACTGGACGGGCAGGCCGAGGTGGTGGCGGGGGCGATGTCCACTGATCCACAGCGCGCCGCCGCTTCCGCTAAGGCATGGTATCTGCAACGCTCGTATGCCAGCTACCAGGAGATGGCCGAAGTTGAGGCCGGTCGGCCAGATGGCATCGATTTTGTGATGGTGACGACGCCCAACCACCTGCACTACCCTGTTGCGCGCGCATTTTTGGAGCATGGCATCCACGTGGTGTGCGATAAGCCCATGACATTTGACATGGCGGAGGCGCAGGAACTGGTACAAGTGGTCGAGCAAAGAAAGCTGGTATTCGCGCTGACGCACAACTACACCGGCTATCCTGCCGTGCGGCACGCGCGTTCGCTTGTGCAGCAAGGAGCCATTGGCTCGATTCGCAAAGCGCTGGTTGACTACTCGCAGGACTGGCTGATGGAACCACAGGAGCATAAAGGTAATAAGCAGGCCGAGTGGCGCACGGATCCCGCGAGATCAGGCATAGCAGGCAGCATCGGCGATATCGGAACGCACGCCGAGAACCTGCTGAACTATATCACCGGGCTGAAGATCGCGGCTCTATGCGCTGATCTTACCAGCTTCATCGCAGGCAGGCGCTTAGACGACGACGCCAATATGCTACTGCGACTGGAAAACGGCGGCAAAGGCGTCCTCACCTGCTCGCAGATCGCGGCGGGCGAGGAGAACGCGCTGAGTATTCGCATCTATGGCACGAAGGCCGGCCTGGAGTGGCACCAGATGGAACCCAACACGCTGATCTTCATGCAGCCTGGTCAGCCGCGCCAATTGCTGCGCACCAACATGCCCTACATGAGTGATGAGTCAAAAGCGCTGACCCATGTTCCCGCCGGTCATCCCGAAGGCTATCTGGAAGGATTCGCCAACATTTATAAGCTGGCGATTGCCGATATCCGCCGCGTTGAGTCTGGCGAGCAGGCTCAGGGCGGATATCCGACGGTATATGATGGGCTGCGCGGTATGCGATTTATCACGAAGGTGGTTGAGAGTTCGCAAAAAGGCGCGGTGTGGGTCGATTTTTAAAATCAGATCACTTCGCGACAGTGTAGCCAACCTCGTCAAGCACTTCTTCGATCTTCTCGAGAGTCAGCTTCTGAGGGTCGTAGTCAACATGCACGGTTTTGGTTGGAATATCCACCTTAACGCTGCTGACGCCTTCGGTCTGGCTGAGCGCGCCTTCGATGGCGTGCTGGCAATGCTGGCACGAGATGTCCGGTGCTACTAATGTTGTCGATTCCATAAGATTGTTCTCCTTCATTTAGTTGAGTTATGTAGGCGCGATACATTGTGTCCATTTAGCGGCTGCGGCCAAAGCGCCGCAAGCGCAGCGAGTTGCTGACGACAGTTACTGATGAGAGCGCCATAGCTGCCGCCGCGAAGATGGGCGCGTTCTCGCGCAAGAACGGAATCAGTGGCGAGAGAATCGCCGTTGGGATCAGGATGATATTATACCCGAAAGCCCAGAAAAGATTCTGTTTGATGGTTCTCAGCGTTGCGCGCGATAAGGCCAGCGCGGTCGCTACACTCTTCAAGTTGCCTTTGACCAGGGTGATGTCAGAAGCCTCCATTGCGATGTCGGTTCCCGTTCCCATGGCTATACCGGCATCGGCCCTTGCCAGCGCCGGAGCATCGTTGATGCCGTCACCCGCGAAGGCGACTATTAGCCCTTGCTCCTGCAGGCGTTTGACCTGGTCGGCTTTTTCTGCGGGCAAAACCTCGGCCAGCACATGTTCAGGCGGGATGCCGACCTGGCGGGCGATGGCCTGGGCTGTACTCTGGTTATCGCCGGTAATCATCCACACGGCGATACCCTGGGACTGCAAATTTTGGATGGCCTCCGCCGAGCCGACTTTCACGGTATCGGCTACCGCGACCAGCCCCGCGAATTGACCGTCGATAGCAACCAGCATGACAGTTTTGCCCTGCTGCTCCAACGCATCCAACTGTTCTTGCAGGACGTCGTAGTTGATGGAGCGGTCGTTGAGCAGGCGGCGCGTACCCACCAGCAGCGTATGTCCATCAACGGTCGCTTCCAGTCCGCGCCCGACCAGCGCGTTAAAGCTTTGTGGCAGCGCGCCCAATGTCAGGCCGCGCGCCTTTGCGCCTTCCACGATGGCGGCAGCCAGAGGGTGTTCTGAACCCTGCTCGGCGCTGGCAACTCGCGACAGCAGTTCATCAGACTGTGTTCCGGGCATCGTGATAACATCGGTCAGTTCGGGTTTACCCCTGGTGATGGTTCCCGTTTTGTCCAGCAGGATAGCTCGTACTGCATGAATGCGTTCCAGGCTTGCGCCGCCGCGAATAAGGATGCCCTGCTCCGCGCCCTTGCCCGTGCCAACCATGATGGCGGTTGGAGTCGCCAGGCCCAGCGCGCACGGGCAGGCTACGACCAGCACGGCAACCGCCGCTACAATTGCCACAATCCAGGGATTGCTGGTTGCCATCATGCCGGCGCTCTGCGCGGGCGCGCCAGCCTGAGCCAGATTACCGGCAATAGCCCAGCCAATGAAGGTCAGCGATGCAATCACCAGCACGACCGGAACAAAGATGCTTGATATTGTATCGGCTAAACGCTGGATGGGAGCTTTGGAGCCTTGCGCCTCCTCAACCATGCGAATGATGCCAGCTAATACAGTATTGGCCCCAATTTTCGTTGCGCTCATGCGCAGCAGACCTTGCTGGTTGATGGTCGCACCGATCAATGGATCGCCCTCGTTTTTTTCAACAGGCATACTCTCGCCCGTAATCATGGACTCATCCACCGAGGAAGAGCCGGTCAGCACAACGCCGTCAACGGGAATCTTCTCACCGGGACGCACGACGAGTTCGTCACCAACCTGCACCTGTTCTACCGGCAGTTCTACTTCGAGACCGCCTCGCATGACATGGGCGGTACGGGCTTGCAGGCCCATCAGTTTCTTGATGGCCTCGTTTGTCTGGCCTGTGGCGCGCGCCTCCAGGTATTTCCCCAGGAAGATCAGCGTGATAATTAAGGCGGTCGTATCATAGAATGTAACGGAACCAGTCACCTGCGGCAAGAATGTAGCTACTACGCTCATAACATAAGCGGCGGTCGAACCAACTGAAACGAGTGTATCCATGTTGGCGCTGCCGTGACGCAGCGTTTTGAGCGCGCCGCGATGAAACTCCCAGCCCACGATGGCCCAGACAGGGGTAGTCAAAACCAGCAAAAGCACGTTTTCATAGGGAAAACGGTTTATAAAGAACATGCTAAGAATGACTACTGGCAAGGTGAAGATGATACCCAATAATAAGAGGTTGCGTTTGCGTTTGATCTCTGCCGCTTTGCGCTCGCCTTGCTCGTCTGGCTGCGGCATTTCTCCCGCAGGCACCGGCAGTGAAGTGTCCAGGGCACTGGCGGTTTCGCGCTGTATGGTTGTTCGGGGGGTCTCCGGTGAAGCCTTATAGCCTACCGCTTCCACCTTCTGCACCATTTGATCGAGGCCAGTTATTGACGGATCATAGATAACAGTCGCCTTTTCTGTGGCAAGGTTGACACTGGCGTCTATGATACCAGGAACCTTTTTCAGTCCCTTCTCGATGCGCATGGCGCAGGAGGCGCAGGTCATACCTTCCAGATCAAGAATGGCGCGGCTTCCTTCTTCTCTCGTATTTTGAGGAGCGACCGTAGTTTCTCTATCTGTGTGATTTATTTGCGTAGACATGATACTAGCCTTCTGTTCTTTTGAATGATACCCGTACCCCCCAGGTGGGGGTACATATATAGTATAGGATATGTTGGCAAGGCCTGTCAAGTAACAATTTTGTGATGTTTGGAATTTTTCATCACAACAATGCTTCTTCATGCAACCGCTTGAGATCAACGCCCATACCCGCCACCATTAGATACACTCTGTCAGATGCTTGCGCGAGTCGCTGGTTGAGGTAGCCGAGCGTGTCGCGGTAGAGGCGTCCCAGTGGATAGGCTGGCACGATGCCAAGCCCTACTTCGTTTGTGACTATAAGAAGGGTTTTACCCGGAGCGAGCGCGTGCGCAGCCGCGAGCAGCTTTTCGATTTCCTGTAAGGCGGCTTTTTCGAACAATACGCCTGCGGTGTATTGTTCTGCTTCGCTTTCGTGTTGCCGGGTTGTTTGAGCGAAGAGATTGTTTAGCCAGAGCGTTATGCAGTCCAGCAGCAGTACGTCTGCCAGTTTACTGGCCTGTAGCACAGCTCCGGCGAGATCGAGTGGTTCCTCGATGGTGCGCCACGCGGCGGGGCGCGCGACGCGATGTCGGGCTATACGCTCGCGCATCTCCTCGTCGCCCGCTGTCGCGGTGGCTATGAAGGCGACAGAGCGACCGCTCTTGATCGCCAGCCGTTCAGCAAAGGTACTCTTGCCGCTACGCGCGCCACCTAAGATCAGGATGAGATGGGGAGGGATGGTTTGGGTAATGTTCACGGAACTTGCTCCTTTGATAATTTAGTCGCCCGCCGTTGGGATTATCTCAACCTCTTATTTCATATCATACGAGGACGGAGGGCTACAGAACATGCAACATAACCAGCATGAGCAACATTGCAATTTCAACGGTTTCGTCAATCGCGCCGCAACTATCGCCTGTTAAACCACCTATGTTTTTTGTGATGTATAGGCCGATCAATAGGGCCACGAGGCTGCTTATCATCCAGGCAATGAGGCCGATGAAACGTCCGAAGACCAACGAGATTACAAGGGCGATGAGGCCGGTTATGAGCAGTCGTCTTGTTGTTATGGCGTGATGATAGGCCGCGCCTAACCCGGTTGGGCGCGCCGGGGGAAAGACGTGTAGAGCCAGCGCCATTGACCAGCGCGCCGAGGGGAGTGCGATCAGCAGAGCCAGTGGCAGCGATTGTATGGGAATGCTGGCGAGCAGGGCGAATTTGAGCATGAGGATGCATAGCGCGCCAAGCACACCGAAACTCCCGACGCGGGAATTGCGCATAATTTCTAGTTTGCGTTCGCGCGTCCTGCCGCCGAACAGCCCATCGCAGGTGTCCATCAGGCCGTTGAGATGTAGTCCACCCGTGAGGATTACCAGGGCGACTACTACCAGCGCCGATAGAGCAAATTGGGGAAGTAGCCGGGAAGAGAGTAGCACAAGCAGCCAGAGCAACAAGGCCAGCAGCAGGCCCACCAGTGGAAAGTATTCGCAGCCAATCACGAGGCGTGGAGCGGTTTCGTCTTTATCAAAGAGCAGCGCGCTTCCCGGCGCGGGCAGCACCGTGAGGAAGCGTAGAGCCGCGACGAGTTCGCGATACTGGTTCAACAAGGCTTGCTTCACATCCACAAGGTTGTTCCTTCCATTACAATTTGATAGTGGCCTGGTGCGCGTTGAGCAAAACCAGTGTTACGTGGAATGTATGCGCTGCTTGCCCCAACGAGACATCCAGCGCGCTCAGCGAGCCGGCTTCGATGCGCAATTGCCACTGGCGTTCGAGAGGGATACACAGCAAGTCGCATAACAACATGCGCAGCGCGCCGGAATGACTCACAATCACGACATCGCCCTGAGCCGTCCAGTCCTGGTTTTGCGTGACTGTCACCAATTCCGCTCGCACGCGCTGCAACAAGTGGGCCGGGGATTCTCCGCCGGGCGGCGCGTGATGTTCGGGGTCGCTAAAAAAGCCCAACGGATCTTGATAGTGATCAGCGATCTGGGCATAGGTCAGGCCTTCCCATGTTCCGAAGTTCAACTCGCGCCACGCCGACGAGACGTTTACGGACAGTGGCGACGTTCTGTGCGCAGCGATGATGCAGGCTGTTTCATGTGCCCGCGCCAGGTCGCTGGCATAGATGGCGGCTATCTCCCTGGAGCGCAGTTGCCGCGCCACCCAGCGTGCCTGAACACGTCCCTTTGCTGAAAGCGGGATGTCGCTCTGGCCCATGATACGTTTTTGCGCATTCCACTGCGTCTGGCCATGACGCACCAACCAGAAACGCTTTGTGCTACTTGCCAAGATGTTCTCCCTGTGGTTATCTCTTACCCCTATGAGATGTGCGATAATAGAATGCATTATATGATAGCAATGTGTCAACCAAACTCCTTGCCCTGTATGTTTTCCTGCCGCCTGCGGCGGGTTGAGAGAGGTCTGCGGGTAGTTCGCCCGCGGGCGAACTACCCGCAGACCTCTCTCTTTTGCGAACCGCGAAGCGGTGAGAATGCAGAACAAGATGCATAGCACGTTAGTTACACAAAGGATAGCTACATGCAGAAGATACTGGACATGCTTGCCAGCGTCACACCTCTGGATAACGATGCGATGGAGGCGGCACGAACGCGCCAGCAGGAGTTGACGAAACCGGCAGGAAGCCTGGGGAGGCTGGAGGATATCGCGATTCAAATCGCGGGTATCACGAGTCAGTCGCGGCCGGTGATTGAGCGCAAGGCGGTGATTGTGATGGCAAGCGATCACGGCGTCACGGTGGAGGGGGTGAGCGCGTACCCGTCAGAGGTGACGCCGCAGATGGTGTATAATTTTCTGCGCGGAGGGGCGGCTATCAACGCGCTCGCGAAGTATGCGGGGGCGAAAGTTATCATCGTTGATGTTGGCGTGGCTGCTGATATAGCTCATCCTGACTTGATTTCGCGCAAGGTAGCGTATGGCACGGCTAACATGGTGAAGGGGGCAGCCATGACGCAGGGGCAAATGGTTGAGGCTATCGCGGTTGGTCTGGATGTCTTTGAGGCGCAATTCGAGCAGGGTATCGATCTGGTGGCAACAGGGGATATGGGCATTGGCAATACCACATCATCGAGCGCCATCGCCGCCGCGCTTTTGAGAAAGCCGGTGACGCTGGTTACCGGGCGCGGTACAGGCATCGATGATACGCAATTAGAGCATAAGATTGAGGTGATTGCGCGGGCGCTTGAGTATAACCGGCCTGACCCAAATGACCCTTTTGATGTGCTGATGAAAGTTGGAGGGTTCGAGATCGCCGGGTTGGTGGGCGTGATCGTTGCTGCGGCGGCGCGCCGCGTTCCGGTTGTGATCGACGGGCTTATTTCAGGCGCAGCGGCTCTGCTGGCGGTGGAGATGAAGCCGACAATTCGCGATTACCTGATTGCAGGGCATAGCTCGGTCGAACAGGGACACCGGTTGATGCTAGAGCATATGAAACTCGCGCCGCTGCTTGACCTTCAACTGCGACTTGGCGAAGGCACGGGAGCGGCGCTTGCCATGAGTATCATCGAAGCTGCGCTGCGGGCGCATAACGAGATGGCGACGTTTGGAGAGGCGGGGGTGAGTCAGTAGCGCGTTTTCCAGGCGCTGGCAGACCCTTCGCTGCGCTCAGGGTGACAGGCATTATCTCCAAATGTCCGCGAAATTCCTGGGCTATTTGACATCCAATCCCGGCATTGCATATACTACCATCGTCACTATATATTGTTTTCATCGGGTGGCCTGTGAGTGCAGGCAGAATAGGGAAGCCGGTGCGATTCCGGCGCAGTCTCACGCGCTACTGTAACTGGTGAGCGGCTCATCCTCTTTTGAATGAAGAGATCATGCCACTATTCGCGATCGAATGGGAAGGCACGATGGGCGGCGTTTGTAGCCAGGAGTCAGGAGACCTGCCCGGTGAAGTATGCTCACAATCCTTCGCGTAAGAGGAGCGGGCTGCCGGAACATCGCCGACCTGTGTGAGACGCACTTTTGCGTTTGACCCATCGCGTCTGTACCTGTTTCAGGTTGACCTCCATTGCACGCAAGGAGACAACGAGCGTTGTAATAACATGGAGGTTACAACCCGATGCTCTCCCGTGTCACATCACATTCCGTTCATCGCCTTTCACTCGTGTTGCTGCTAGCGCTGTTTGCGCTACTGGCGGCCTGCGGGCAAAGCTCGCCCACCACTACGACTGGTGGTTCGCAGCCGACGCCAACTCCCCCGGTTGTCAATGACTACTATGGCACGCCGGTGGTTTTTCCGACAAGCGCGCCGCAGCGTATCGTTTCGCTGGTTCCCAGTTCGAGCGAAATTCTGGGAGCGTTGAACCTGCAAAACCGCGTGGTGGGGGTAGATTATTACACGGCCTATCCAGCCGCGCTGGCAAAGCTGCCGAAGGTGTCCGATGTCAATGGCAAATATAACATCGAGCAGATTGCGATCCTGAAGCCGGACCTGGTGCTAAGCTATGGAGGTTTGACCAAACAGTACGACCGGCAACTGCAAAGCCTGGGGCTGCGTGTTGTTGATCTCCCCATTGCTAACCTGCAGCAGATGCTCCAGCAAATTCTAGTGGTTGGGCGTTTGACCTTTACACAAAGCACAGCCCAGAGTGTAGTAAGTCAACTACAGCAGCAGATTGATGCGATCAAGAAGGCTGTGGCAGGCACAACGGCGCCCAGCGTGATGATGGAAATCGACGATAGCGTACCCGGCAAGCCGTATGTGTTCGGCGGCGGCTCCTATGGCGATGAACTGTTGCAGGATGCCAACGGGGTCAATATTTTCCACGCTGACACCAATAACGGCGGCTATCCACAGGTGACGGACGAGGCGGTCATCGCTGCCAATCCCCAGTTCGTTATCCTGACGGAAGACCCGGCCTATGGGGGTGATCCTGCGCAGGTGTATAAGCGTGCCAACTGGGACGGCATTGCCGCGCTCAAATTGCGCCAGGTGTATCGAATTAATGTGAACATCACGCAGCAGGCGGGGCCGCGCCTGGTTCGAGGGGCTGCAATGCCTGGCGCAGATAATTCATCCTGGCAGTTTTACGGGGGCGTTACCGGCATATTGTACGGGAACAGTGTAGGAGGGAAGGACGGGGGAGGGGGCCTTGTGCTTGTCCTGGTCCGAGGGCGACCATCATGATTCACGGAACCCAGACGAATCGCGCTGCGGCGAGGACAAGCACAAGGCCCCACCCGTCCCCACATCCACCCCTTGTCCCTAATGATTTTTGACAACCGAATGCAATAATGCCTCTGGGGCTTGCCCCGCCCGCCATCGGTCATCCTGAGCGCAGCGAAGGATCTCTCGCCGGGCTGAGCAGAGATCCTTCGCTGCGCTCAGGTGACAGCAGCGCGAATGCGAACGCCTGTAGTCCTTTGACACAGGCAATTGCGCTCATTCGCCGGTCATTTTGAGAAAGAGCAGAGAGGGAAGTTGCTCGACGTTGTCGCCATAGGATAAGCCATCGTCGCGCAAGGTATTGCAGGAGTTCTACAGTTTCTGGACGACCTGTTGTGTGTGGGCGCTCATGAAAAATGTAGGTACTCCTCTACCAGGCTATGTTATTTTCGATATTCCTGCTCAATACAGGACATACACCGCTCATTTTGCGCGGTAATTTTTTTTGTAGGGACAGTGGGCGCTTCCATTACCCCATTCGGTTGTCAAAGTTTATCAGGACGGGGTCAAACGCATTATCCGATTCGGGGGCTAACATCATCAGGATGGCTCGATGTGAGCGGGATATGAAACTTATTTATGCCTCCTGGCGTACCCTGTAAATATATTCCCTACTTTTTCGTGATACTATGTGGCATAGATATATGTCCGGCCAGGTCAATATATCGCCAAAAAGGAAATACGTAGAGGAGTTACACTTGTAGATAATGTTCGAGAATATTGCTATCGTCATTCCAGCCCTCAATGAAGAAGACGCGCTCCGCCACTTGCTCCCTGAGATTCCGCAGATGTATGCACAATGGTTGATTGTTGTCGATAATGGCAGCACAGATGAGACGGCCAGTGTCGCTCAGAGCGCGGGAGCCGTTGTGGTGAAGGAAGCGCAACGCGGCTATGGACGGGCCTGTCTGAGCGGTTTCAAAAAGGCTCGCGAGCTGGGGGCTGAACTGGTTATTTTTATGGATGGCGACGGAAGCGACGACCCCGCGGACCTGAATTTGATGCTGAAACCAATCTGGGAAGGACGGGCGGATTTTGTGATCGGTTCGCGTGTGAGCAAAAACGCCGAACCGGGCGCGGTACCGCCGCAGGCTCGCCTGGGGAACTGGCTGGTGAGCGGCCTGATTCGTTTGCGCTTTGGCGCGCGCATACATGACATCGGGTCATTCCGCGCGCTCCCTTGCTCTGTATTAGAGGCATTGGAGATGCGCGAAATGACGTATGGCTGGCCCGTCGAAATGGTGGTCAAGGCAGCGCGAGCGGGGTATCGCATCGTAGAAGTCCCGCTGCACTACCGGCTGCGCGGTCATGGGCGTTCAAAAGTGGCGGGTACGATTACGGGCAGCATCAAGGCGGCTTACTCTATGGTAAAGACAACGTTGCGCTACACCAGTACAAGGAGGCCGCATGGCTGATACCGCGCTCGTCATCGTGGCTCGCTATCCACAGCCTGGGACGACCAAAACGCGGTTAGCGCGCGCGCTTGGTAACGAAGAGACTGCGCAACTCTATCGCGCCTTTCTGACCGACCTGGCGCGAAGGTTTGCTGACAGGCCCGAATATGATCTGCACTGGGCATACACGCCTGCTGAGGTTGACTACGCTGAGTTCATGGCAGAGCTTGCGCCGCCGCCTGTCCGGCATATGCGCTTCTTCCCTCAACAAGGAGAAGGGCTTGGCGAGCGGTTGCATAATGCTTTTCGCTGGACGTATGAACATAGCTACGAGCGTACCGTGCTGATTGGTTCTGATTCGCCGCATATCGGCAGGGACGCCGTAGCGGGGGCAAGGGACGCGCTCGATCGTGCCGATGTTGCGCTGGGGCCAGCGGAGGATGGTGGCTACTATATGATCGCTATGCAAAGGCCGCATGATGTCTTTCGGGATATACCCATGAGCTCCAGTGCAGTTTTGCGTATGACTATCGAGCTGGCGCAACATCAGGGCTTAGAGGTGAGCATTCAGGAAACATTATTTGATATTGACGAATTGCCAGACCTGGCGCGTTTAGCGCAACTGCTGAGAACAGATGCTTCTCTTGCGCCTGCTACAGCCGCCTATTTAGCAACGATGAAGGAGTTGAATTGCCGAATCGAAAAACGTACTGAAATGTAGGCTATGAACGTCTCTGCAACATAAGGAAGAGATTATCCACACTACAGCCGCACTTTATGAATAGTCTTTTACGTGCCTTGTTGACAATCGCGCTACCTTTTTTGCCATGAGTTCTTTATGCCTGACTAATGCGGGTTCTACAATTGCTTTCTCTAAGACATTGATGAGGTTTGAAGGCGTATCATATACGAGTGGTTCAAGCACCCAATCATATTTTCTTTGGAGGTCTTGAAACATGCCAAATGGCTTCTCGCCTTCCTGAATAATCGGTACGAATGGGATCATATAATTGGGGACAGTTGCCTGTAACTCTAGTGGGCTTGACCTCGGATTAGTGATATCTGCGATAATGAAGCGACACAAGCCTGCAAGTGTCATGATGGTTTCTGAGAAATCTCGCTGGGTTGGATGCTTAAAATCGAAAACTATTGGAAGGTAATTAATAGTACGAAGCTTGTCGCGAAGAGCGTCAAGGACTGGCTTTCTCTCGTCGCTAAAGCTACCAAGGATGAGTACTACCTTTTGACCAATGGTATCAATGACATCACGAATTTTCGGGTTATTCAACATCAAATAGATAAACTGCGCTACTTCAATATTATCTGCCGTAAGGATAGGCTCGTTGGGAGGAGTGACGACTAAGTCTTTTTGGTCTGTCCCTTTAAGTTCCACGTCCCAAGCAGCTATCCCATAAACGGAACAATTTGTAAGAACAGCATCTGTAAGATTTGCTTTCACTAAGATGGCTCCGGAGAGATTGGCTCCAGTGAGATCAGCTTTACTGAAGTTAGCTCCGCTAAGATTGGTTGCTTGAAAGTTAGCTCCCTTGAGATTAGCCTCTCCGCTGAGATCAGCTCCAAAGAGGTTTGCACTAAAGAGATTAGCTCTGCTAAGATTGACTCCCCTAAGATCGGCTCTAAAGAGGTTAGCTAATCTGAGGTTAGCTCCGCTGAGGTTGGTTCCACTAAGGTTGGACTCAAAGAGGTTGGCCATTTGGAGATCAGGCTGTATAGTTGGGTTGTTGCTTCTCCATCTGTTCCAGGCATTTGTTCCTTGCTTGAGAATAGTAAGATGCTGCGAATTGACCATTCGATTTCCTTCTTTCTAAAGGTCAAGTATCGTCCCAACAATCAAGCCAATATGTATTCAACTAAATAAACGTAGCTACGGGTCGTTATCCACTTCTCCCTTTCACTGACACAAAAGGTTGTGGCTAGCAAATGCGGATGTAGTGATCCACTAGCATTGCACAGAATATCCACAGGTTTTCCACATCTTCGGTTCAAGGGTGCGGAACAAATAAGATACACATCTCTAGAGGCCTTGCAACCCCTGCTGACGCTACCTCAACCGCTCTCATATCTTTGAAAACAACGTGAGCCAACTGCGAAAGCCAATCCCTTTTCCGCATGTAACTAGGGCATCTTTAAAGTGCCACGTTCAGACCCTCAATGTCTCGCACGAGGATGCGACGCCCAAACGCCTCACTAAAAGCATCCGCAATAGCTGTGGCCGTTTGACTGGAAACCGGTTCTCCATTTTCGGCCCTTCTCACTGTATTGGCGTTAATGCGTGCCCAACGTGCTAGCTCGTTTTGAGACCATCCGAGATCTCTACGAAAATCTTCAATAATCACTCTGCTACCTCGATGAAAATATAGCTAGCTTATACCATAAGGCTTACCCATTGTCAACTAAAAACTAGCTATAGCTGCGACACGCCATAGAGATTGCTGCAAAGTGGCTTAATAATAGCTAATCTATGCACTAACGACTTGAAATTAGACACAAGGTATGTTACAATCCTATCGGTGAGTACAGTAAGTAGTCTATATTCTAGGAGGGAAGCCGATGCCAACTCTGACAGCTTATCGCCTTCAACTCGGGTGCTCAAAGGCGGAACTTGCGAGACGAGCGGGAGTCTCTGACCGCATAATCGTGATGGCCGAGAATGGAGAATCCATCACCATGAGGAGTGCAGTGTTGATAGCGCAGGCGTTGAGTAGAGGGCTAGAGAAAATGATTGTAGCTCAACACGTCGAAGGATTGAACATTCAGTAACCTGTCGTGCATGTCAGGGGTGCCCATCCGCCAAGATTAAACACCCCCAACTTTATCGAATCAGAAGCCGTGCGGCCTCTGTTCTGTGTATAGTATACCACAGGACAAGCCAACGGTATAGTCAGTCTTTGCAAGGAAGTAAGAAAGAGGACTATCCCTATGGCAACCATCACGAACTACACGACCTACGATCTGGCGTACTACTACGCCGATCTGAGGCGGCTGCCCTGCCTCTCGCGCGACGAACGGCAGCACCTGCTGACCGACCTGCCGCAAGCACAGGCGACCCGCGCAACACTCCCGGAACCCCAGCTCAAGCAGCAGCTGATTGAGAGCTACCTCCCGTTTGCCAAACATCTCGCCATTACGCTCTGCCCGCCCGCGCTCTACCGCCGCCTGCTGCCTGAGTTGATCGGGGCGGTTAATCTGGCGGTGGTCGAGGCCGTGATGCGCGCTGACCTGGGCAGCACCTTGAGCATGGACGCCTATGTAGCGGCCTATGTGCGCGCGGCCATCAAGCGGACGCTGAGGACCGATGAGCTGCTGCCCATTCCTGCTCAGGTGCGCACACGCGCGCAGGCCGAGGGGACGCTCGACCAGTTGCGCAGGCAGTATCGAGTCGCCAGCCTGGATGCACACATGGCATGGTTTGACCCCGATGCCACCGAAGAACCCCAGGTCAAGCCTCTCCTGCCGACCGAGTCCGCGCCGGAACGCCACCCGGAACAGCGCGCGCAGGTAGACACGCTGCTCTCCTATCTCTCGCCACGGGCGCAGGCCATCCTGCGCCTGCGTTATGGTCTTGCGGATGACAACGAGCGTCGGCATACCACCAACGAGATTGCCGCGCTCACCGGCATCGATCGCGGGGTGGTCCTTACCATCGAACGCGACGCCCTTACCCGCCTGCGAGCCTTCGTGGCAGGGGAGGCCACGCTGGGCCAGAGGAACGGCAAGCCCTGCATTTGCTACCCCGATGCGCATAACACCGCTGCCAACACGTCGGAGCAGGAGGCCGCGCTGCGGACGGCCTATGCTGACTTGCAGGCGCGGGACATCTTCGTCACCGGACGCTCGCTTGCCGACACTGCCGGGACGAGCGTTGAGCGCGCCTGGACATTCTTGCGTCGGCATCGCAGCGGGTCGCCTACTGAGGCCAGGGCGCGCCAACGCCAGCAGAAGCTGGAGCGCGCCTGCGCCCGACTGGAAGCGCAGGAAGTGCGGCTCACCAGTCCGCTGCTGGCAAAAGAAGCGGGAGTGGCAAAGCAGTCCGCCATAGACTTCCTGACCACAAGAAGGAGCGTGAGCCATGCCATACGATAATCCGGGGAGTTGGAAACGCGAGGCGGAGGAAGGCCCGGAGCAGGCGCGGTTGACCTTGCATGAGAGCGATCCCATCACCGGCAACCAGGACCTGCTCTCCAGCCTGTTCTACGAGTTCTACCGGGGCTATACCATCTACAGTACCCTGCGCGGTCGGTGCTGCATTCACGGGCAACAGGGCTGCCTCAAGCTGTTGGGCAGGTTTGTGTGTTTCTACACGATTGAGGATGCCAAGACCTTCATTCAGTGGCTGCACCGCGAGGGCTATACCTCGGCTGACAGCGTGGAGCGTTCCCTGCCGCCAGAGGCGTATGTCTGGCTCAACTGCTGGACGCGCCCACGACAGCACCGGTCGGCGCGGCCTCTGCAGCCAGTTTCGTAGAGGCTGAAGCAAGAGGGGAAGCGTGCCGACTCTTCCCCTCTTAGAAGGAAGAGCTATGAGAGGAGTGTGTTTCAAATGAGGTCACACGATGTTACTGTGTAAGAAGATTAAAATCGAGGTGAGCCCACAAGACGCCGAGGCGCTGGAATTCATGCAGGCCAAGTGTCGTGGCCTCTACAACTGGCTGGTGATGCGCTTGCGCAATGGGGAACGCTGGCATTTCGAACAGGCCAAGAAATCCCTACGCGAGAGCAAGCAGTATGATCCAGATCTACGCTACGTCTATGGCAAGCTCTTAGCGGAGGTCTACTTCCGCTTGGATAAGGCCATGCAAAGCTTCTTCAGGCGTATGCAGGCAGGAGAAAAACCAGGTTTTCCCCGTGTCAAGCCACGCCATCAGTTCTTCACCCTCTGCTATCCGGCGATGTACCTGGAAGTGCAGGGGAACACGATTATTCTCCCAACCGGCGCGGGCGGCAACTGGGGAGCAAAACGCTATGAGAACATCAGAGCACGCCTGACCGAAGAGCCACCTGAGCACTTTCATGAGGTCGCGGTGTCCAGGGATGCGCGTGGCAACTACTATTGCTCGTTTGTCTATGACGATGCAATGCAGCAAAAAGACGGGATGCGCAAAGCGGGCAAGCGGCATAGGAAGCGCCAACCACGCTCTATGCGGGATGAGGGCATCGTGGCCTTTGACCTGGGCATCAAGACGCTGGCGACCGGCTACACCGACCAGGGCCGCTTCTACCATATTGGCGGGTTCAAGGGCTATCGCTGGTACAACAAGCAACTGGACAAAATCCGCTCCAAGCGCGACAAGTGCAAAAAGAAGTCGCGCCGCTATCTGCATCTCTCACGGGTCTACAAGCGGGTGGCAGAAAAAAAGCAGCGCAAGCAACGTGATAGTCTACATAAAGCTTCTTATCTTATCGCACACCGACTGGCTGAAAGGGCTGTGGTGATCGGCGATCTTTCCCAGAGGCAGATGGTCATCAAATGGCATGAGGGTGAGACTCCCAAAGAACGACGCAAGCGGCAGATCCGTAACCGCATGGTCTACAACGATTGGGGGCTTTATGGCTTTGTGCAGATGCTGAAATACAAGTGTTTGCACGTTGGGAAAGAATTGCATATCATAAGTGAACGCGATACAACTAAAATGTGCCATGCCTGCAAGTGCAAACAAGACATGCCCTTACATGTACGGACGTATCGCTGTGAGAACTGTGGCCTGGTGATGGACCGTGATGACAACAGTGCGGTCAACATCTACCAGCGGTTCCTTGCCCGGCCTGGGCCACACACATCAGCGATCTGATGTGCGGTGTGCTGCATGAAGAATGCAGTTAGAAAGGCAGTTTGCATGATTACTACCGCTATTTCAACCCTGCCGCGCTCAATCTACATCGAACCGACCAGCCGGTGCAATGAATTTTGCCAGCAATGCCCGCGCACGTTGCTCTCACGAGAGGACGACCGCGACTTGAGCTTTGACAACTTTCGCTACATCGTGGATCAGTTTCCCGTGTTAGAGCGCGTGGTGCTGCACGGGCTGGGAGAACCGCTGCTCAACAAAGAACTGCCGCGCATGGTTCGCTACCTCAAAGAGCGGGGAACGTATGTGCTCTTTAACTCCAACGGCATTGCGCTTACCGCGAAGAAGGGCCAGGAACTGATCGATGCCGGGCTGGATGAATACCGCCTCTCGATGGATGGCGCAACACGCGAGACGTATGCCCATGTGCGCGGCGTGGATGCTTTTGATAAAATTTGGCGCAACATCGGCGCATTCGTGAAGCAACAGAAAGAACAGGATGCCAGCAAACCAGCCGTTTCGCTTTGGTTCACGGCTATGAAGGAGAACCTGCACGAATTGCCGGGTTTGATTGACCTGGCATATGAACACGGTATTCGCGAGGTCTACTTACAACGGCTGGTCTTCTTTGAGCAAGGGTTGGCTTTGTCGAAACAGGCTCTGTTCCGCCGCTCCACACAGGAAGAATTGGATTTGGTAGAGAGCTGCGCTCAGACATGCAAGGAACGCGGTATCTTCTTCAACGCGGCTGGTTCCGCAACACCCGTAGAAAGTCTGATACGCGATTTTGGCGAACGTCCCTGGTCTGGCTGCCGGCGACCCTACACGCTGACGTATATCACATCGAGCGGGAATGTGCTCTCTTGTTGTTTTGCCCCCTTCGGACACAGGAGCGCGCGCGAGTACCAGGAGGAGCGGGTGATCGGAAACATTTTCAAGGAACCTATCGAGGCTATCTGGCATGGCGAGAGCTACGAAGCGTTTCGCCGCGCTTTCGAAAGCGATCACCCTGCCCGGCACTGTTCGCAATGTGGGTTGAACTGGAGCTATTAAAATAAAATATGGTATAATCTGGATAGAAACTAGAGGATTAGGGAAGTTTTGTTCTCCAGATGAGAACAAAGGAGAACTACTATTATGGATCCCAATATGATGGATAGGCACCGAATGATGGGTGAACATGGCATGATGGACGGCCACGGAATGTATGCCACGATGTCCTGGATGCCAGTAGGATTGTTGCTCTGTCTTGTCTTATTGGTGGGAATCTCATGGCTCGTTATGCTCTGGCTGACCTATCAAAATCATGCGCCGATGATGCGATATAGCGCGCAGCCTCAAGATTCGTACCAATCTTACGAGCAGGGATATCGGCCTCGCCAACCTATGACGGAAACATATGAAACGTATAGGGAGGGCGAACGAGAATATCACTATCCTCAGCCGAATCAGGAGCGCAGTCACGCGTTGATAGAGTTAGAGTATCCACAACAGGAATTGCCCTGGCAACAATAAGCCACTGTCTACCTCTACCATCGAAGGATCATCTCCTTCTTCTCGCGTTGAGAACCATACGTTGAACTGCAATCAGCCCGGAAATTTCCGGGCTGATTGCAGTTCATCAAGCGTTACGCGCTCGGAACCAGTTGTAGCGTTGCCATTAACTGACCGTGATTGTAAGCGGTAACGGCTCCTGCTTCTCCAGGAACGGGGTCAACGTGTTCGTCGCCGTTAATATCAACGCCGTGATTGATGTGGTCGCTTAGTGTGACTATCTCCTGGATCACTGATGTATTGCCGGGAGCGGCTCGCAATGTAAGAGCGTCTTGCTCGACCGTTGTAGCCCAGCCCTTGATGTTGGTCATGGCAATTTCTACATGCCCGGCGTGCAGGCGAATGAGGTCGGTTGAATCTGTTTGCGTAGCCGCCAGGGATGCGTGCGACGCGGCAAGGGCGTCGTAGCCATTGTTGCCCAGGATGCCGAAACCATCGCCGGTCGCTGTGATATTTTGGGAGAGACACGATGATGGCAATGGCTGAAAAGCTGATCCCTGCGTGCCATCGATGATGTCGATGATGCTCTGTGAAGCGCATTGGATTGCTGAAGTGTTGTGGTTCGCGGAAGCACTTTGCAGGAGCAACGCCTGGGCATTCAATAGTTGCGCCTGGGCGAGTAAGCCAACCAGCAAGCCAACTTTGCCCGGAGTGATGGGGAAGCTGAACAGCAAGTGCCTGATATGGATAAAGGCTTTGGGCGGGAAGGTCGCGCTGAGTATCACTCTGCCGGTTGGCGCATTGACACTGCCCTGTTCCAGGGTGATTTTTACCTCGTCTCCCGCGCCGAGCAGGTTGGTACCGGCCTGTCCGCTTTTGCTATCTCCGGCATAGTTGAGAGCAAATGTCTGGCCGCTGGTTGTGAGGCTGCCCAATGCAAGGATCTGCTCGGTGGCATTGTTGACGAGCCACACATCATACTGGAAACCGGCAGGAGGAGCTTCCAGGTTCTGGATACTCAAATTGAGAGCGTCGGTATGGCCGGGTACGCCGTTTAGGCTATCGATAAAAGCGATTTGCCCGGTGGCATGCGTGCCTAAAACCGTGTTTGGGCCACTGCCATTGTTTTTCAAAGCCATGACCAGGCCCAGCGCACCGCCTACAAGCACAATCAGCGCCAGGGCAATGATGACCCTGCCGCGCGCGCTGGCGAGCGGAGAACCGCCGCGCCTGGGAACTGGTGGAGTATTACGTTGAGCTGGGGTATCGGATGCCGGGACATAGGGCGCGGCAGGTGGTGAAAATCTCTGTATTACTGGAGGCGGTTGCCTATTCCCAACGGGGTTTGATCTCATTTCGAGCGTTTCTTCATCATCAATTGAAACGGCCATTGTTTCGCCTTGCGCATGTAATGGCGCGATTTGCGTACCACAGTTGCCGCAGAAGGCGGTATCATCATCAAGAATGGTATTGCATCTTGGACATTGCATGATGTATTTCTCCTTTATGCTTTTTATGAATGTAGAACATGCAGTATATTGGTAAGCGTCTCCATCACGGCGTGAAATGTGATAACCAGCAAGGCAAGGCACGCCAGGGTGATGTGGATGTAACGCCAGGCGCGAATGATGAGGCGAGCGCGCTGCTGGCGTTGCAGCGAGAACACAAACTGCTGGCGAGTTTGCAGCGTCGCGGCAGCGCGTTGAAAATCTGCTATCTCGCGCGAGTCCAGTTGTGGCACAGGCGCGTTAAAGCTGGCGCTTGCATTGATGGCCTGCAAGCAATATGCTTTGAATGGCTCTGATTTACCGGCGCTCAACCGCTCAACATCGTACTCCAACTCGAGGATGCGTTCCTCGATGGATCGGGCGATGCCGACACCATTGGCGCTGGCATCACTGGCGATGGTATGCGCCTGCCATGTATCGAGCAGGCGACCGGCAATGCCCGTCAGCGCCAGGATTGCCAGCGCGAGTAAGGCGGTGGTTCCCCAGTATGCGTTGGTGAAGCAACTCAGGTTCTGGCAATAGTTGTTCAGAATATGCTTGAAGTTTTCGTGCAACAAGACTATCAGCAGGGCCACGATGCCTATCCAGGTGTGCATCCAGAGCCACGCCTGGGCTTTACCCGGCAGGCTGCGCACGAAACGACGGCGCAAGGAGTACGCGGCAGTGGCGAGAACCAGCAAAAAGGCCACGCTGCCAAAGCTCAATAATGGCTCGTTAAATGGCCCTGGAAAGGCCTGTGTTTTAATGGCAACCTGGTAGAGAGCGAAGATTATCACGTAGAGCAGCAGCGAGAGGGCCAGCCACAACCAGCGCGCACCGCTCGTGGGGGTCTTCCAGATGCGCCGCACAGGTTGGTTCTGCGCTGACTGTGGTGAAGACGCTTTTGTTGAGATTGACATGGCATTCTCCCCTTCATGTGCGGCCTACTGCGCCCGCCGTCGTAGAATATCCTCGGTTGAACCAAAGAAGGTGGTCGGCTGTACGCGAATTGCCGCGCCGGTCGGACAGGCCTGGACACATGCCTGATTATCATAACCGGCGCACAGGTCGCACTTGATGGCCAGTTTCTTACGCATCTCGTCGTAGCCATTGAGCGGTTGATGAGTATTGAGCGGACCGGGTGCGGCGGCCTGTAACGTGGGCAGCGACTTGCGCCCGCGCTCTTTGCCGGTGCCTTTGGTGAAGAAATTGCTGAAACGCTGCCAGTTAGGAGGCGTGTTGACTTCTTCTTCGAGCGTCATGATGGAAATGTTGTCGTAGGGGCAGCGTTCGGCGCAGATACCGCAACCAATGCAGCTTTCCGTGATATACACCTCGCCGCCCGGTAAACGGGCGATGCCGGCGCGGCTACACAGCATACACACCGGGTCCTGGCATTGACGGCAGGCGGTGGCGATGCTGATGTTGCCAACTACCATGCCTTTGCGGTTCATGCGCGAGTGTCCATGCCGCCGCGCGCAGGCTTCCTCGCACTCGTTGCAGTGAATGCACTTATCGAGATCGATTACCAGCACCTCAGTGCCTTCGACTACGCCGCCGCCCACCAGAGAACGCAACCCTGCGCGCGCCCCGGCGTCTGAGTGTAGATTGACCACCCCGGTATGCGAGAAGACCAGGGGATCGAAGATACCCGTAGTGGCGGCGCTGGCGGCGTCGCGGTATTGTTGCAGGCGCATAGTAAAACGCTGGTTGACTTCGGGATAGCGTTCAAAGAGCGCGAGCAGGGTGCGGCGCGGGATTTCAGCTACGCGCGCGCGTGTAATGGTGGTGACGGTAACGGCTCGACCATCGCCCAGCAGATCGAGTCCACCCGCGAAGTAGTCGCCGCCCTGGCGATAGGCGATGATGCGTTCATCGCTTTTAGCCTGGCCCGTACCTGCGGTTGTGCGACGCGCCACTTTGACAAAGCCTTCCAGGATAATATGCATCGATTCGCGTACCGGCCCGCCCGGCCCATCTTCGTTAAAGAGGCGTTCGTCGCGGTCGTACTGCCTGACCTGCGTCTCTTCGGCGATGCGGCGGATATCGGCTGCCGGGACGCCCTGGAAGAGCGCCATGCGCCCCAATAGCGATTCGATGGAACGGGCGTTGTTCAATTGTTCAAAAAAGCGACGCACCGGCGGTACGATTTCCATTAGACGCTGCATGACCTGCTCCGGCACTTCCAGCGCCACGCAGGCGGTCTGGGCGCGCGCGGTGGCGTTGCGCTGCTGGCCGGTGAGCATTCCCCGCTCGCCCAGGTATTCGCCACGTTGCAAGAATGCGACGGGTAATGCGGTTCCGTCCGCTCCTGCCGAGGTCAGTTCGCAACGACCTTCTAACAGGAAGTAGATGCTGCGGCCATACTCGCCCTCGCGCATCAGTACCGAGCCGGGCAATAACGAGAGCATCTTCGAGGTTGCCACCATGTGCAGCAGGTAGTTCTCCGGCACGATATGGGGATCGCTAAACATGGGCTGCTCGCGCAAGCGGCTGATGAGCAGTGGCAGGGTCCAGCCGGGAGGGAGATAATTGAGCAGGCGATTCATGTCAACCTTGCCGTCCCAGGGAACACCGAGACGCTGCTTGAGTGAAAGCATCAAGAGGTCGCGATGGTTGTCTACCGGACAGACCGGCACGCAGGAGCCGCACATGACGCATTCATCGGTGAAACGCGCCACCAGGGGGGTAATCTCATCTGAAATAGTGGCGCGGTTGAGATCCGCGATATTGACCATCGAAGACATGGGAACCGGGCAAGCGCGCATACAACGGTCGCAGCCGATACACATGTCGATCTCGAAACGCACCTCGTCCTCAGCGAGCGGACGCAGGTCGGCGCGGTGTTCGATGCCCACAATGGGGGCTTCTTTCTTTGCTGATGACTTCTGCATGGCCTCTACTCTCCTGACTACTACTTTATACTCGCGCTGCTACTGCCTGCCCCACAGGCGCGCCACAGTTGGCGCAGAAACGCGCTATACGCGCATTTTCCGCGCCACAATTGTCACATTTAACACTTGCCTGGGAAGGAGCGGCGGGCGGCGTGTCGGGTTGGCTCTCCACGCTGATGAAGTAGAGCGTGATACTGCCAATGGCAACGCGGTCGCCGTGCGCGAGGCGATAGGGATTATCGATCTTCGTGCCATTCACTATCACCCCGTTGACGCTTTGCATGTCGCGAATATAATAGCCATCAGAGCTGTGGAAAACCTCGGCGTGCAAGCGCGAAGCTGCTACCTCGGCCAGCACAATATCATTGGTTTTATCGCGTCCAATCTTGATGCGCTTGCCCTGTTTCAAGCGATAGACAGCCGGTTTGTCTCGCCCGACCATGATGAGCACAGGTGAGGCTTTGAAGGAATCCACTACGGATGCGGGGATGGCCTCTGTTGCGCCGGGAAGCAAGAGCGAGCCATCGGCATTGAGAAGGGGCTGGCTCTGAAGCGATGGCGCTTGACCCGCGCTGGCAGGATCATAGAAGCCCGTTGCCATCTGGTGCAATGCTGTGGGGCCGGGCAATACAGACAGAGTGGCGGTTCGTGTTGCCTGTTTGCCTGCGCTGCGGGCGATGAATAGAAATGATACATTGCCGAAACGAATGCGATCATTGTTCTTGAGTAGGTACGTGCTGCCGGATTCCAGGCGTTTATCATTCACAAGTGTGCCATTGGCGCTGCCAACATCGCGCAGCACATATTGCCCGTTGGCGTAGCTGATTTCGGCGTGGCGGCGTGAGACCGAGCCATGATCGATCAAGAAGTAAGCCCCCGCCTGACGCCCGATGCTGATGACTTTCGTCTGGCTGAGAGGCGTTTCCCTGCTAAGATCAGCCTTCTCCTCATTGGGAGCGTCTGGAATAAGAAAGGCTTCAATCAAGGGTTGCGCATTCATGACGGTCGCTTCAATCGTCCCACCAGCATAGGCGGCCTGTCGAACGGCAGCGTTACCCTCGCGGCTGACGCCCAGCAGGGCCGGTGGCACACCTTGTTGATCGAGCCAGTCATGCAGTTTGAAATCGCTTGAGAAGAGGCGCGGGAGGACGGGGGTGAGGTTTACTTTGTGATCGATGGCGCGTTTGAAGGCGAGCGTACCCTTGCGGTCTCCAAGCGAGAGCGCGCCAACTGGTATGCCATCCTTGAACAAAACTTTGCGATACGTGCGGGCCTGTGGATCGGCTACAAGTTCCTGGTATTGTTTGCCATCTTTCGGCGTTTGCGTCAACCCCACCGAAGCGAAGTCGAGACCGTATAAGAATGTGGCATTATAGAACGCGCTTGAGCGGAACGGATGGCTGGTGTCGAGCAGGTTGAGCATACTGTAGGCGGCGGCGCGTCCCTGCTGCACGGCGGGATACCATTGCCCGATGACACGCGCGCGGCTCGTCAGCGCGTCGGTCGTCTCAAGCACGTCGCCGGCGGCGTAAATGTCGGGCGCGCTGGTGCGCATAGCATCATCGACCTTTACTCCACGCCCGCAGGGAATGCCGCTGGCCTTGATGAAGTCGATGATGGGGTCGATGCCGATAGCGACAATTACCATGTCGCAGGAAATATGCGCTCCGCTGGTGGTCACGATGCCTGACACGCGCCCATTTTTTCCTGTGATCTCGGCGATTTCATCTTCGAGACGCACATCAACGCCATCGCGCTGTTCTTGTTGTAGCACGAGATCGGAGGCGGTGGCATCGAGCACTTCGGACCAGAGCGTGCGGCGACGCAAGAGGTGGGTGACGTTATAGCCGCGATGGCGCAGCGTTTCAATGGTTTCCAGGGCCAGGGTGCCACTGCCGCTCACGACGACTCGATGTAACGTGCCAAGCCTTCCCACCACTTCCTGATAGTCGGCAACGGTGCGCAGGGTCGTCACGCCTGGCAGGTTCGCGCCTGGACAGGTGAGACGGTTGGCACGCGCGCCATTAGCGAGCAAGAGGCGCGAGTATTCAAGCTGCTGCCCATTGTGCAGGCGCACGCTGTGCTGGCCTGCTTGAATGCCAACTACGCGCTCCGCCAGGAAGCGAATGCGCTGGGTCTGGTAGAAACTGTTTGGACGCGCCCACAGTTTATCTTCGCGCACCCGCCCCGCAAGATAGTCTTTCAGGGCAGGGCGATAGTAGACCGGGAAAGGATCATCGGCAACGACGGTGATGTCCGCCGCCGAGTCCTCGGCGCGCAGGATTTCTGCGGCGGTGACTCCGGCAATGCCATTACCGACGATTACATAGGAAGCTTTTTCCTGCATGGTTTCCCTCCACGTCCTTTTTCTATGATCCGTTTGTGGTTATCGTGCCATCGGCATTGACTGAAATTGGTATCGAGATCAGTGGAGTTGTGGCTGGTCCCTGCACAACTGAGCCATTTTTAGCAGGGTCGAAGACCGCAGCGTGGCAGGGGCATTCCAACAACTTGTCCTGGGGATTGTAATTCACCGCGCAGCCAGCATGAGTGCAGGTGGAGTCGAAGGCTACAAAGCGGTTATCTTGCAAATGAATCAGCAAACCGGGATTGCTGCTGCTGGAAAGTGGGAACTGCTTATCGCTATTCAGAGGGATATCGGAAACGCGCGCCAGCACTGTACCTTGATGTGTGGCCGGGGTTGACCCGCCAGTCGAACCGGGGGTGGAACCACCTGTTGTTGTGATTACGCCAGTAGAAGTAGTATTGCCTTGCAGAAAGTGTATGCCGACTATGGAGACAACGGTAATGGCCGCCGCCGCGCTTCCACCCGCGACAAGGAAGGTAAGAACCTTACGGCGCGGCATGAGAGCCTGCTTTTGCCTCTCAATAATAAACGCTGGTTGCGCGTTGCTAAGTGGAGCAAGCGCGGGCGCAGGCGGGGAGACAAACGGCTGGCGATTGCTATTGGATGGAGCGACTATCTGATGGTAAGCATTGGCAAGTTCTCCGGGGCGCGCGAAACGCTGGCGCGGGTCTTTTGCTATGGACCTGGCAATCACATTGTCAAGAGCGGCTGGCAGGTCGCGCCGCCAGTTGCTTAGCGGCGGAACGAGCGCGTTCAGGTTCTGCTGCGCGATTTCCGCGCGTGTGTTGCCGCGAAAGACGCGATGGCTGGTCAGCATACGATAGAGGGTCGCGCCCAGGGCATATACGTCGGTGGTGGTATCGACGGGGTCACCCGATACCTGCTCAGGCGCGGGCGAACTTGCTTCATTCATGCCGAATATGGCATTCTGCTTTGCCTCAGGTGAGAGATCGCGTTGGGCCGGGTTTTGTTGGTATCCACTCCCCTGTTGGAGCATGTGTAGCACGCCAAAGTCAGCCACAACCAGGTTGCCATCTTGTTTGATAAAGATGTTGTCGGTGTTGAGGTTGCGATGCAGTATGCCGTGCTGATGTCCACACTCAAGCGCTGCCGCAAGCTGGTCCAGGTAAGAGCCAGCGCGCTGCGCATTCAGAGGACCGTGCTGCGCAAGATGTTTACTCAGCGACTCCATCGGATACTGCTGGTAGGCCAGATAAGGTATACTTTGATACGTTCCATAGGAAAGTAGTGACAGGATATGGGCGTGTTGCAGGGTGGTTATCTGGTTGGCCTGCTTCTGAACATACCCCAGGTAGAGCATACGCGCCTCTGCGTCAAGATGCGCTGGAGCGGCCAGGATACGCAGGCGAAAAGGCACTCCTGTTGTCATATGGCGCGCCAGAAAGACCTGCCCCGCTTCACCTGTCTCGAGCAGTTGTTCCAGGAGATATTCTCCCAGCTCCGACCCGGCGCGGAGTTCAACTTTGTTACGCCCCCCGGCAGAGGATGAAGAATCTACCATATTTCCACTCCTATGCTTTATGCATAGCTGCAATAATTCTTGAGTAGAGTATACCTCAAAGAAAACTTCGGGGTATGCGCAAGATTACCCATTTTTTGGGGGGAGTGCTAGAGGAGTTGGAGAGATCATATCTGGCCGTAGGTACAGCATATTTTCTCCATACGTACAGCACAATCCGCATTTTTTCGGGTTATACTCAAGACATATATAGCAACAGAAAGGGAATGTACTCCTCGACATACGTGAAAATATCGCCTACCTTACACTTTCAACTTTCTGTCCGCTATTTTGACAACTCGTTAAAATAGGCAAGCATTTGTTTTTTTATTGCAGGAATATCCGTTGTTTCCACTATAAGCGTTTCTGCGCCTGGTACTTTTTGTCTGGCTGACCAGGTTGATTGCTTGTCTTGCAGTAGCGCCATATTTCGACCATCAACGACAGTTTCGGAGGCGCAGCGCAAGAATACGATATTTCCTGCTGCTTGCGGACGTTCGAGGACATTTAACAAGGCTGTCATATTATTGGGGGTAAATCCGCAGCTATGCAATATTTCTCTCGCGCTTTCAAGTTCATGGCGTTTAGCAAGGTTCTTTACTTTGAAAAACGCATTCTGGTCCATCTCTATTCTCGCGTCGTAAGGAGGAATATTTTCTATGGCGAGAACGTCCTCCATACGATTAATAAGGGCGTTGACGCCAGAAAGCACCGTTATGCGATGGAGCTTCTCTTCACTAAAAGTATGCTCAACAATGAAGTCTCCAGTTTGATAGAACCAGCAGAGTTTAAATCCTGTCTGCTGGTCGTTGCTAACAACCAGAATTGCAATCTTTGGAAAAGCGACTGTGGTGGCAATGGCTAATAGCCGATCATTTATAAGAGGCTTACCATCGCTGCCAACCTGGAGTAAGCCACGCTGCGTTAAGGAGGTTGCGCCTGATTTGATCAAGGCGCTCCGCT
The DNA here is from genome assembly GCA_963769535.1 of uncultured Chloroflexia bacterium. Lineage (GTDB taxonomy): Bacteria > Chloroflexota > Ktedonobacteria > Ktedonobacterales > Ktedonobacteraceae > CF-113. Next base: position 55,692 of record CAVYMC010000001.1, read on the forward strand.
CATCACTATCCGTAGGGAACAGGTGAGCAGGGCTGATGCTCACCATCGCTTGCGCATGTATTGCATCCAGCAAAGTTAGCAATTCAGCATGTTCTAGCAGTATTTCATTCATAAGAGTATGCCGTGTCCATTTCTAGGGCTACTTAGCCTCGCCAATCGAGAAACCAAACGAAATAAATGGTAATTTAATTTCTGTTTGAGCGCCTATCTTAAACCCTATTTCGGCTTTAAGACCAATAGTACCATCAACACTTGCATTTAATCCATCAACATTTATCCCGGCGGTCCCTGTAGCGGAAACCAGAGTTGCCCCGATGTCTGCGCCGAGCGTGCCGTCATTCAAACCTGCAGATCCATCAACACCCAATACTTCGCCTTCAGCGCCGGTCGCCAGGCCCAGGGATTTTGACCCCACAAGTAGATCATCCGAAGCTTTTAATACGGAGAGTCCACCTTCTACCATTACGCCGGTCGCATCGGCGCTCACTCCAATATTGCCGTTACCCAGACCTATCGAAGGTGTATTGGTAACGGGAGCGCCAGGGACCTGCCCTAGCTTCTGTTTTGATTCTCGACTCCAAAGGGAGCCGGAGTAGTCATATTTGAGTTTAAGACCGCTATCTGTAGTTTCTAGTGTAGTATCTGGGGTGATTAGCACTTTTTGTATACCCAGGTCCCTCCCCCACGATATCTATTAGCTCACTACTGTCTGCAATCCCACCAGTGATTCCATCTAGTTCTGCCCCTATCTCGAGATCAAAAATCAGGATTGACCCCTCTGCAGTTGCTATCTCTGCGTCTGCTGCAAAGCTTATTTCCAATGCCCCTACTGTAGCAGCATCCGTTACTGGATCCTCACCAAGCTGAACTGCAGAGAGTAAGGCTAACCCACCGGCGGCAAGCAATGCAGCCGTAGCCCTGGCTCGGGCGGCGCGGATCGTCTGCGCCTGTTCATCAATCTTTTGGGCTAACCTTGTCAGTGTCTGAGCGGTATTATCGAGAGCAGAGGCTGCATTATGGGTATCCTGGTGGTATCGATTCCAGGCATTTTGGAATGCCTGGCTACCCCGGCCCGCCCAGGCGCTTACCCCATTGGTTAGATCCTGGGTCGTCCAGTCGAGCCGTGTCGCTTGCTGCCTGAGCGTCTCCGCCGCGCTGCTGAAGCTACCTGCCTTACCACGCAATTCAGCAGCTATATATTCTAGTCTCACTATATCTGCCATGTGTTTCTCATCTTTCTCATTCAACCATTTCACTCAACCATGAGAAATTAGCCTGAAATACAAGATAGCGCTTAACCTTGATGAGTCTAAGGCATCACTTTCTGATCTGTAGTAGTGATGTCATTGGCAGCAGCGCTCAGATTCTTTGATACCTGTTCCAGAGCATTGCCCAGGCTGATGGTTGCTTCTCGCCAACGGTTACATAGTCGCTGGAGAGCATCCGGCGAGTGGTGAAGCTCGGAATACATATCATCTATAAGCTGCTGCGCTAACCTGGTGTGGTCATCCAATAAGGTAAAGGTATTCTGCGATGCGGCATAGAACATGGAAGCAGCGTCTTCTAGACGCGCCGGGGTTACATCAATGTTAGTCCCTTGTCCAGACATATGAATATCTCCCTCCTAATTCACTTTCATAAGTTTTGGTTCAGACAACACTACTTGCACCAATGTCGATGGATGGTTGCGTCGAACAAAGTAACCGCGACCGGGAGGGAGCGAACTGGCGCGCTGAGTACCCAGTAACGCTCCCTCCTGGGGATCACCGCTCATAATGATGCCCGGACTACTCATCTCTCTCAATCTTTGCATCACTGGCTCAAGGAAGGCACGACTTGCCCCACCTACACGCCGCGCCAGGATCAGATGGATTCCCACATCACGAGCATTCTGCAACAGTTCCACCAGAGAAGCCAGCGGCCTTCCAGCAGGGTCTGAGGCTACGACGGCCTCGTAATCGTCCACAAACACGAAGTAGTGAGGCCCCGTCCATCGCTGGGGGTTGCGCAACTGCTCAAGAGAAGGCGCTGCTCCTGAAGGCATACGGTTTCCAAGCTCATTTTTGAGTTTCTCCACGCACTCCTTCAACATGGGAAAAGTGCAGGCATAGCCGAAGAAATGGTCTCCTTCTGCCAGGTCCAGCAAGTTTTTACGATAATCCACGATGACAATTCGTGCTTCCGCAGCCGTATAGCGGAGCTTAAGGCCAGCCATCCAGGTACGCAACAGGGTTGTTTTCCCGCACTCCGTATCTCCAAAAATGAGGAAGTGTGAGTCTGCCGTCATCAAGTCAACGTAGACAGGGTCAAGACGGAACTCCTCCAATCCTAGAGGCACACCTGGGAGCCAGGATGAGAGCGCGGGGATAGACTCCCATTCCACCCGCGCAGGCAGCATACGAATCGGGGGAGCCAATTTGCCTGACCACGCGACCCTGGTACGCTGCACCAGGGCTTCCATACTTTGCTGGAGTGTCGTATTCTGGCTTCTGACCCAGGGGAGAGCGGTTTGAAATTGCAGGTTCTCTTTGAAAAGCCCCCGCCCCGGTATTCCTGCTGATATAGACATGGCCGCCGCTTTCCCAAACGCTGTCTCGGTTGGATCATTGAGGTGGAGTTCCATATAGGCTCCGATGTTTTCGGATATCTTGGGGCGGATGTCCAAACGGCGGCTCGTGGCAAGGATCACATGGACTCCATAATTGAGTCCATTCGTCACAATCTCTAAAATGTCGGTTTCCACTTGATCGAAATCCCGCAGCAATTGCCCCAGGTTGTCGATAACCAGAAACACATCGCCAAAAGGCTCATTTGCAAATTCCCCTGCCTGGCGGCGCAGGCGGTACATCGCCATGTTATCCACACGCCACTCACGAAACTGATACGCGCGGTCCTCCATGATTTTGCGCATCTGACGCACCAGACGGCGAATCTTCTCTCCTTCTCTCTTGCTGTCGCTACAGACCTCACCAACGTGCGGAGCCTGCTCGAAGCTGCGCAATAGTCCACCTCCCAAATCGATACAATAGAACTGCGCATCGCGTGGGGAGTGCGTCACCAGGAAAGAGGCCATGATGGTACGAAGCAGCGTACTTTTCCCAGAGTAAGGCGCGCCTACGATGGCTAAATGCCCGCCAGAACCCGAAAAATCAAGCAGCAAAGGAACCTGCGCCTGCTCCAGCGGCTTATCGAGTAACCCCACCGGGATGCAGATTGATCCAAATGGAGGCTCATTCAGCCACGCGCTTCCATCGAGGTCTCTACGACCACAACGATCGAGTACCGCGTCCAGGCGTAAGTTGCGTGGCAAAAGGGGAAGGCACACCTGGTGAACACGGGGAAGCCTTGCAGTTGCTATGCCACGCGCCAGGTGTTTGATAACCACATCCATCTCTGTAGTAAGCACATCCACCTCGTTTTTATCTGCGATCAGCGATCCACCCGATTGGCTATTCATCGGCAGGAGAGGAACCAACTTACCGGCGGCGGTAAATTCGCGGATATAAGTGGCAGGCGAGCGCTGCTGTTTTTCTGGTATATAGGGAGAGGTAATCAGCGCCGTCTTGAAGAGTTCGGTGGCCGCGGCGCCCGTCTTAATATAACCCACGCCTGGAATAGAAGGCAGGTAATAGGCATTGGGATTACCAATTACTGTTGAACTTTCAGCCTTATTAAATGTGCGCAAACAGATACGATAGTGCAGGTAGCTCTCCAATCCCTGGAGACGCCCCTCATCGAGGCGCTGCGTGGCCAGGAGAAGGTGTAGGCCCAGACTGCGGCCAACCTGTCCGATAGTGATGAAGAGTTTAAGAAACTCGGGGTGGTTGATTAGAAGTTGAGCAAACTCATCGACGATAATGACCAGATGAGGCAGAGGAGCCATCTCACGATTGCGCTGTCTCTTGATATGATATTCCCTGATATTGTCGAGTTTTCCGGCCTCGTGCAATATACGTTCACGCCTGGCACGCTCACCCAGGAGTGAAGCGTGCATCCGCTCAATGAGCGTGAGATCATTTTCCAGATTGGTGATGACGCCCGCTACATGAGGGAGGGCTGCGAGTTCCGCAAACGCGGCTCCGCCCTTAAAGTCGGCGAGAACGAAGTTTACCGTATCTGTATCGTGGGTTATGGCGAGGCTGGTCACAATAGTGCGAAGTAGTTCGCTTTTGCCCGAACCGGTTGTTCCAATGATCAGTCCATGCGGACCCATCCCTCTCTCAGCGCTTTCCTTCAGATCCAGGAAGAGCGGTTCGCCATTTGATCGAGAGCCGATAGGAATATTCAATAAGTCTTTCCTGGCGCGGGGCTTCCAGATGTTCGGAACCTGAATTGCATCCGCTGAGCGTAAATCCAGGAGATCAAGCAGACGCACATCCTGTGAAAGATCCAGTTTATTGCCTTTGTCGGCAAGGCTCAAAGGAGCCTGAACGCGCGCTATAGAGTCACACATCTGAATGCTACACTTGTCCGCCGTAATCTTTTCGTCACGACGCCCGCCGAAGGTGGTTTGCGCAAATTTTAGCTCTCCTGTTGACGAGATAGTGATACGTGTCTGAAGACTTGCTGGCTCAGAGCTATGATCGTCAACAATACAAATCACAGTCACACCCAGCTTGACGGCGTCGCGCAATATACTTTCAAGTTCCGGTACCTGCGCTACCATTCTGTGGGAAAAACCATCTAACACCAGGATAAAATGAGGCCTCACCACTTGCCCAATTCCTTGCGACTTATCATCACCTGCCTCTCGACGACGCTCTAACTCAGGGTTGATCTGTTTAATAAGCAGTTCGCGGTAGTCGTCAACAGCATCGGCGATCAGAGCAAGCGGCTCAGGGGCCTGTTGTTTCTCAATTTTGACCTGGCGCAGCCGGCGCGCATGTGGCAACCACTTGAGCCAACTCCATCCTTGGAGTGCGTCTCCTGGGGCAAAGGTCAGAATATGGACATCTTCAGGTGTATGGAACGCTGAAATCTGGCAGAGGATCACCCGTGTGAGCGACCGCGTTGCAGCGCGCGGGCCTATGATGGAAAGCGTCCCAATCTTCCTCAATGGGATAACAAAAGGTTCATTGCCGAGAGATTGGTACGTGCTGACCAGCAGTTCTGCCTCTGCAAGCAGGGCGGGATCATATTTTGACCTGGCCAGAGGATCGCTACTCATATCTAGACGAACGGGACAACAGAGTGGGATAAGTCCGGTACCAACCCGCACATCTAAAAAATCAAAATCATCGACCAGTCGTTCCCACAGGTATGCCTGTTGGAGAACCATTTCCGCCAGTTGCTCAGTGTCGGGATAGAGACGGCGGCTCACCTGTCGTTGCGTTTCTGCAAGCAAACGCAACTTCGTCCCCTCATCTGCAAGATACTTCAGATAGGTGTCACGCTGAGTCCGCTGTAGGCGCTTCACTGCCATTTGCAACCATAAACGCATAGCCACTGTCAGCCCGGCAGAGATTACCAGCACACCAATCATGGCATAAATAATTACGGGATTATCACGAGAGACAACGAAAAGGACAAGCGAACTGAGGCTACCAATAATAAGAGGGATAAGAGATTGCAGCCAGGCTGCCGCGCCTGATTGAGTATTCTGGAATATTGTTGGAGCGCTAATCAGCACCTCGTCCTCGCGCAAACGAGGAGGATACTCTCTGGTAAGTCGATGAAATGTTGTCCCTTGCATAGAGATTCACTCCTTTATCGCTTATCCATTGAGAAGTCCATCTTTGCTCCATCTTATGCCAATTTCACCCGTCGTACCAGGTTGTATCGTCTCAGGCACGAATTTTTCCTTTTGCCTGAATCCACTGACCCTTGATGATAGCTTGCGCAACCGCAAGATCGTGCCATTGACGACCTTGCCAGCAATTAACGAGCTAGATACAGGCAGAGGCTCAGGGGTCTCGGCTACGCCTAATCCCCATGTGTAGACATCCGTTCGTATTGGAGAAGAACCCGGCGATTCACATAAAGAGATAAGCGTTGGCAACAATTCTTTAATAGGAACATCCCCTGGCAGTTCCAAATCAATAGTGCGCTGTGGTCCTATGACGGTGACAAGTAACATCTGCATATATAATATATCGTGATGGTTAAAGCTGAGAGAGGAGCTTATGTAGCATAAGCTTCTCTCTCAGCAACGCGCTTCTCAAAAAGCCGTACTGGTTATCATTGAAAGCCGCGCGCGATTGCCGAATCGGTATCGGAGTAAGAGCTGGCAGCCGTAGTCAAATGCTGGCTAACCTCGCCAAGCACTTGATTAATCCCATGCACATCGGTTGTCCATTGTGACATGAGAGCATCAAATTGGCTTGCAGCCTGGCCCTGCCATGTAGACCGCAGAGATTCAATCTGAGATTGGATAGATTGCAGCATCTGTTCAAGCTCAGATGCCCTGGCATTAAATTGAGAGGCAGCCGCCTGCAATTCTTCGGGAGTTACTGTGATATGACCGAATGCCATGTGAGTTCCTGCCTTCCATTATTCTATACAGAATTATAATCGATGCGTTATGAGTACAAAGTTCACATTCATAACCAATAGAACTTTGTCGTTCGCATCAGATAACCATCCAGGATGGATTTAACAATTATCATTGTACTCGATGATATATTGCTTAGTCAATACATATGACAGATTTCCTATTTTTGTGGAACGTTAGCGGGCGTTTTGTGTTCCGCACACACGCTCGAGACATTGCCTCCATGTGTAAAAATCAGGACAATCCGTTAAACGAGAGGATGCCCACGCCTGATCGAAGAGGCGAAGAATCTGAATATCGATGGCAAACAACGAGCTGCGGACTGCCTGCCAGAGAGGGAAATCAACCGTTTGTAGCTCTTCAACTTGAAAAAGGGATTCAGCATTTTCAGGTGCCAATGCGTGTACCCAACGATCACACCAGGTGAGCATCTCGGCCAGGAGAATTGCCCCTGCAAAACGATCTCCGGCATGGTGCCACTGCCCATCATTCGTCAGATGACGATGTTGATAGCCTGGCGAACCCCGTCTGCGCATTTGTAGGGGATATGCAGTTTCAAAATACATACCTTCGAGATCAAGCAACCGTATGGCAGTGAGGTCTGACGACAGGAAAATGTTGTTGCCTGCAATGTCTGTATGAGCCATGTGCCGCTCTTCCAAATATTGCAACACACGCACAGTTCCTAAAGCAAGCCTGCGGGCGTGCTCTACTAGATACGCCGACCCTGCGCTCTTATCTCGCATCAACCCTGCCCATGTTGTTGCCTGTAACCAGCGCATGACAACCGCATATTCAAGATCGGGATACGCCTTTACAATAGCAGGCGCTGACTCGCGAGTCAAGCAGAAGCGATAACCCAGGTGAAGTCCAGGCATTTGATAATGAGCAAGTAGCTCTTTCGCGCAATGCGAAACATATTCACCGCGATATGACGGCTTCATGACCTTTAATGCATGCAGAGTCTTCTGCTTAGTATCGCGCAATTGGTAAATAAAAGCTTCGCTTCCCTCGAGCATAAAAACGCGATTGGCGTAAATGGGATGTGGCATAAATTCATATTCAATTTGTGCGATATGTAATGGCATACCGCAGTCGGGTTGGAATCTTGTCACGGAACCTCTTCTACAAACTATTTTATAGATGCCGCTGTTGAAGCGACAAAAGCCATAGATACGAGTTCAGGATGCAGGCCAGGGAAAAAGAATGCCGCTCCTTCTTGCAGACGGTAGCCATACTCGTTCATGTTCTGACGATATACGGCTGGCAATGGAGAAGAGAGACGATGCAGCAGTTTTGCGTTGTCATTCGCGAGATTCTTCTCTTGTAGAACTCCACCCCATAGCTGCCAGTCAGGTATTACTTTTTGCAAAGCATTTTCTGCTATATAGACATTTTCCAGCAATACCGGTCCATCGTCAACACGTATCGATCGAATGCTCTGCGCAAAGCGGAAAATAGCGGAGGTATTTTGCTGCAAGAGAAGCGTATCCGAAACATGACAAACAAGAGGTGCCGGGCAATGCTGAAACTCTGCGCGGCAGACCCTTAAAAGTTGCTCTACTGCAATAAACCCCCTTGTCGCGTCTGTCGAGTCACCTCCCGGAGTAATAATGGGCCTTCCGACCCACACAATATCTGAAAGAGCGCGAATTCCATCCAATACATCAATAACGGTTGCGCTATTGTATGCAAAGATGGCGATCTTATAACGCGCCAGTACTTTAGTTTCGCGCAACGATTTCTGTACCATTAATTGAACGGCTTCATAGAGCGCCCGGTTAACCAGATCAATCTTCGTGGTTGTACCACACAATTCATTCATCGAAGCGCCTGCATTTATGAGATAGATAATGAGAGCCGGTGTATGTGTGGTAGCAGGTCGAATATACATGAGCATGAACCCCTTGATTGAGAAACAGGATGATTTTCCGAGTACATTTTACCAGTGATAGAGATACTCATCAAGAACACCCGGTACTTTCATGCCCGGAATATAATTTATCAATTTTGCGCTTTGCACCTCTGCCCACGCAAACACAAATCTGTTATACTACTACATGAAATTTACATTGTCTTGCCGGGAGATAGAGGATGGCATCGACCAGCATTTTCGTACGCTACTACTCAGCCGATCAAACGCACCCTAATTACCAGTTTGCCAAACAAGTGATAGAGACCTTGAGGGCATACGGCGCAGAGGTTCTCGCGGAGAACGCTGCATCTCCAGACAATCAAGGGCAATCGTATATTAATTGGCAAGTTTCTCGATACCAATGGTATCTATTAATTCAAACGCCAGAAGCAATGCAAGCGCAGCAAATACGACTAGAAGTTGAGGGCGTGCTGAAAATGGTGGAAAAGCAGCGCTTACAGGGGGCGCTTTCACTTATGCTGGCACCATGCGTTCCGACAGATATGCCGCCGAGCTGGTCCGTTATTCGAACATACGACGCGAGCGAGGACTATCACAGAGCTTTGGACGGCATCATAATAGCCTTAAATCTTGTTCGATTTCAAGCGCCGCCGCCCCTGATTCTTCCTATCATCGAAACGCTGTCCCGTGTGGAAAACATGCAACAGTTGTTTTCCTCGCGTTTTCAAAAATGGCAAAATAGGATGCATTTGCGCCCCATGCTGTACTCATCAGTATGGCAGAAACGACGCATTTTGTATACTTCGCTTGCAATCACACTGGCTTTTCTTGCTATCTTTACAGGTGTACTTATCTCAAACAATCGGACAATTACAGGTAAACCTGGCAATTCCTCACCCGGCAATCCAATTACTGCAACTCCTACTTTACCCACCTTACCGGCGGCTCTCTATGCTTATGTGACCAGCGAACGCCCTACAGTGAATGACCCACTAAGCGCGCAAGATAGTAATCAATGGGATGAGACTCCAACGAATTCGGGAAGTTGCGCATTTACGCAGGGCACTTATCATGTTATAGTCAACACTGCTGCCGGTTTTACCTATACCGAATGTATTGAGCGAGCGAGGAGTTTCAGCAATTTTGCCTATCAGGTGCAGATGACCATTGCCACAGGGGACGCGGGTGGACTTATCTTCCGCGCCGACAATGCTATTACCACTTACTATCGTTTTTCTCTGGATACGAGTTCTCAAGGGATATACAGATTGCTAGCATGTAAGAAGTGCCAAACTAATCAAAACACCTTGATTCAAAGAGCTATTCCTGTCAAAGTCAACCAGACTTACACCCTGACGGTTATTGCGCTGAAAAGCATTCTATATCTCTATATCAATGGGCAGTTCCTTGTAAGTATCCCGGATGGAACCGCTCAGTCTGGCGAACTTGGCGTCTATGCTTACGAATTTACACATTCGACAGAGGCGCTATTTAGCAACATGAAAGTGTGGACACTATGATTGAGTAAAGGGCGCTTTCAAATTCTCCAGACTACTGACAGGCAACTTGCAGATGCAGCATATATACGAGTAATCATTGATGCCGGTAAAAATATCGCATAAGAAAGGCAGTTATGTATGGATTCAGAAGAGACGTATACACGACTCATTAGCTTGCTCGATGCGCATGGGGCGCGGTACCGGTTGATCGATCATGAGCCGGAGGGACGAACGGAAGTGGTTAGCCCGATGCGCGGGAATGCGCTTTCGCAGGCGGCAAAGTGCATCGTGCTGATGGTCAAGATAGGCAAGAAGGTCACGAAATATGTCCTCGCGGTTGTTCCAGGCGATGCGCGGGTTGATTTGAACGCAGTCAAGGCGCTGATGAGCGGCACGTATGTCGCGTTCGCTTCACCGGATATCGCTGAAAGGCTCGCGGGCAGCGTGACGGGTACAGTTTTGCCGTTTTCATTCAACACGGAGCTAGAACTGGTGGTTGACCCGTCGCTGCTTGAGAATGACGAGATTTACTTCAACGCGGCGCGGTTGGATCGCTCGCTGGTACTCAAAACGAGCGATTACTTAGAGATTGCCAGGCCGCGTACCGGGCGGATCGCTGTAGTTTAATGAGCAAAGAAGCTCACTACATGCATCTATCATGGCGCGACATACTGGTTTGACCAGGTTATAGCAGCCGCAAACCAGAGAGGCGCGGCCTTGTGCAAGTTGAGATCATGACCCACGTTCGGGATAACCGCCACATGGAGCTGAGCTTGTGAAGAGTAGTACGGCATCTCAGCCTGTTGGACCGTTGCCGCGCTGCTGCAATTTGTCCCAAGCAGGCCACACACTATACTATCTTGCTGGCCGACTACCAGAAGTACCGGCGCCATGATTAGCGCCGAGATGCCGTCTATGAGCACAGGAGCGAAAGTCGTAACCTCCCCGTCTGGCGTCGTCTCCTTCGTCGCTTCATCGGTTGCGATGACGTGGGGGTCTGCGCCAGGCTGGTAGTAGAAATCGCTCGCGCGGGTTCCCGGCTCAGTTGTCAGATATTCTGCTCCGTAACCATCGCCGGAGAAACGTGGATCAAGCATGGCGGGATAGAACGTACTAAAAACGCCTGCCAGTTTAGCGGTATTGAGATGATGAACCAGCCCGGTAATAATGACTCCATCTACATCGCGGTACGTTCCGGCCTCGATCCAGACGACGGCTGAACCCAGGGAATGACCTACAATGAGCACTCGCGCAAATTGCTGGTTGCCGATCGACCCACTGCGCAGGTCCTGCACAATCTCATGGGTAACATAGGCATCGGTCCCCATGGTTACATCCACCAAATTGAGGAGCGGGTGCGAGCTTTGCCCTGAGCCAATGCGGTCGATGTTAAAAGTGCTGTACCCCGCCGCATTGAGAGCACGGACGTAAGAATACGTCTGCGGTTCGTAGGGAAAGTCCCAGTATACATGACCGTAGGTTGCTCCAGGAACCAACAATTGGACAGTGTGAGATGGCCCGGTTGGCGGATTGCAGAGTTCGCCGTAAATCGTATACTGAAGGGATTGCCCCACACCCAGAGCGACCGGGACATTGAAGGACTGGCACGTCCCGGTATTTGTTGAGGCATGTATCTGGTGAGGAACAACGAGCAGCGCAACTAGCGCAAGCATGATGAACAGAGAAGGTTTACAAGATCGAAGCGTCACGATGTTTTTCATTGAATGATCCCTCTTTCCACGTATCACCACATGTCTATGTATTGAACTCAGGAGCCGCACTTACGATTTTTCTAACATTTCACTACTATAGTATACTAATCTCTCCAAAAAGAACAGATCATGCATTCAAAACAAAAAATTGGAAAAAGCATCTTGCTGAAATACACAAGCCGTGTTATGATGCTTGAAGAGATAGAAGAGGTAAAAATATTCAAGAAAGCAGGAGAAGAGAATGCCAGCAAGCGATGAAAACAGCGAGAATACTTATATAATAGATACTGAAAGCGCGGCTGAAATGGCGCGGCTGATTGATCAGAGCCGCTGCATGAACGAGGCAATGGGCAGCCTCTTCCCCGACAAGATCGACCTTTCCGGCATTCATACGGTACTCGATGTGGCATGTGGACCTGGTGAATGGGTGCAAGAGGTGGCCTCTCTGTACCCTCACATCACTCTGGTGGGGATTGATATTAGTAATCTGATGATCAAGTTTGCCGCGCAGCGAACGCGGGTACAAAAGCTCACCAATGCCAGCTTTCAGGTTATGGATGCGCGTACCCTTCTCACGCTTGCAAACGGGGCTTTCGATCTCGTCAATGCGCGTTTCATGGCTGCTTTTCTTCCGAGAAATGAGTGGCCTCGGGTCATTCAAGAATTTGCGCGGCTCACACGAGCAAGCGGAACGATCGTGCTTACTGAGACAGATATCTTCGCCCCGGGAAGCACAAACAGCCCGGCAATAGAGGAGTTGAATGACCTGTGCCGCGAGGCAGTCTACAAAGCTGGCCTTTATTCCAGTACGGGAACGTTGGTGACATCAGTGATGGAGCAGTTCTTACAAGAAGCGGGATGCCGGGATATCCAGAAGAAGTGGCATACGCTTGATTTCTCGGCGGGAACGGCAGCTCTTCCGGTGATTTATTCCAACCTCAGTTTCGCGCTGAAACTTGTTCAACCGTTTCTCCTCAAAATGGTGAAAACCACGCGAGAGCGCCTTGACGAACTGTATGAGCAGGGAATGCAAGAGATGATGCGTGACGACTTCCGCGCCGACACGAAGTTTTTGACGGTCTGGGGAATAAAGTAGGATAATCTTCCAGCAGAGTCTATCTGCCAGGAGTGCTGGAATAGACCGGGGAGTGCAATAGTGGTGAGAAAGATGAGAATGAAAATGCGCTTCACGGATAATTCCTCCGTTTACTTCTAGAGTCAGTATATATTAAGCGCAATGAGGATGCAAATAGATGAAGCGGGGTAAGGTGATTGGGGCTGTCACACGTTCCTTACCTGTTTCCCCATTTTATCATTATCCCACAAGTTTTCCCTGGAAGCATTTAGCTCACAACCTGCGCCAGCTTCCAACAATCCTGCGCGATGGCCCAGTCCTCCTGTGTATGCACAATCAAAACCCGAACCTGCGAATCCTTTGTGGCAATATCTTCATCAGCAGGCGATTTGGCATTTTTCCCGGTGTCAAGCTTGAGATTAAGAAAACTGAAGGCTTCACAGGCGGCGGCTCGCACTTCAGCGGCATTCTCGCCGATGCCTCCTGTGAATACCAGTGCGTCCAGTCCTCCCAGTGAGGACAGCATCGCGCCGATGGAGGAACGGAGGCGATGTGAAAACATATTAAAGGCCAGGCGCGAGCGCGCGTCTCCCTCGCGCATCTTTTGCAAGACCTGGCGCATGTCGCCTGAACCGGCGATGCCTTTGAGGCCGGATGCCTTATTGAGGGTCGTATTTAGTTGAGCGGCGGTATAGCCTTTTTCGCGTTGCAGGTAGAACAGGATACCAGGATCGATGGAACCTGAACGACTGCCCATCATAACGCCTTCCATCGGAGTGAAGCCCATACTGGTGTCGATGCTGCGTCCCTGGCGAATGGCGGCCAGCGAGCAGCCGTTGCCCAGGTGACAGGTGATGAGGCGCAGTGAAAGCAGGTCTTTGCCGAGGATTTGCGCCGCGCGCCAGGAGCAGTAGCTGTGGCTGATGCCATGAAAACCGTAGCGGCGAATGCCTTCTTTTTCAAACCAATCGTAGGGCAGCGGGTATACTACCACTTCGCCGGGCATGGAACGATGAAAGGCGGTATCGAACACGGCGACCTGGGGCATGGCGGGCGCGAGACGCTCGATGGCCTCGATGCCCTCTAGATTGGCCGGGTTATGCTCCGGGGCCAGCACAGCCATTTTGCGGATAGCAGCTTTCACCTGCGGCGTGATGAAGACGCTATCCTCAAACTCTGTGCCCCCATGCACCACGCGATGACCGGCGATGTCGATAGCTGAAAGCTGATCGATTACTCGCGTTTCGCCGCTCCATAGCGTCTGGAGCATACGCTCAATCACAGCAGATCGTTTATCGGTGGGCAGGCTTTCCTCTATTGTTGCACCGCCGGAGGTAGTGACTTTGAGGTCGGTTGAGCCGGGATGGTGTGTCCAGTCGGCGTCGGCCTGCCAGAGCGGAGCGGCGGGGAGATCGGACACATGGTTATCTATTTCGTACAGGCGGCTCTTCTGGCTGCTTGAACCGGCGTTAAGTACCAGGATGCGCATAATGGGTTGCTGACCTTTCTTCGCCCTGCCGGGCACAGCTTTTTGATAGGTAGAGAAACCGGAATGTATTTTATCACGTTACTATGATGATAACAGGTTTGTGGTATTCTAATCTTTGGAAATGGCTCCGAATCTACTACCTCACACAATATAAATGCTTATCGCAGAACGGAGAATACAATGACAACTATCGACCAGAAACGGTTGGAGCTTATGAACCGCTACTGGAACGCCGCCAACTATTTAACAGTGGGGCAGATTTATTTACAGGCAAACCCAATGCTGCGGGAGCCGCTGCGGCCCGAACATATCAAGCCGCGTTTGCTGGGACACTGGGGAACGTCGCCTGGCCTCAGTTTCATTTACGTACATCTGAACAGGCTGATACAGGATCATGATGCGAACATGATCTACCTGGCAGGTCCCGGGCATGGCGGACCCGCGATGCTGGCAAATGTCTACCTGGAGGGAACCTACTCGGAAATCTATCCAAATGTTTCACAGGATAGTGAGGGCATGAAACGACTCTTCCGCCAGTTTTCGACGCCGGGTGGAGTACCGAGCCACGTCAGCGTGCCTACCCCTGGCTCTATTCATGAAGGGGGAGAACTGGGCTATGTGCTCGTACACGCCTTTGGAGCGGCTTTCGATAATCCTGATTTGATCGTGGTAGCGGTCGTCGGAGATGGTGAGGCAGAAACGGGGCCGCTTGAGGGTTCGTGGAAAGGCATCAAGTTTTTAAATCCCGTGCGAGATGGAGCAGTATTGCCCATTTTGCATTTGAACGGATACAAGATTTCTGGCCCTACCGTTCTGGGCCGCGACAATGATGCGAATGTGCGCAAACTGCTCTCCGGTCATGGCTATGATGTTCACTACGTCGAGGGGGATGATCCAATGACCATGCACAAGGCCTTCGCCGAGACATTGGAGACCTGTTATGGGAAAATCCGCGCGTATCAAGAGGAGGCGCGCTTGCAGGGCTTCACACGGGAACTGGCATGGCCGGCCATTGTGCTACGCAGTCCGAAAGGATGGACAGGACCTAAAGAGGTCGATGGGCAACAGATTGAGGGTACATTCCGCTCGCACCAGGTGCCGGTGGCGAATGTGAAGGAAAAGCCAGAACATTTGCAGATACTTGAGCAATGGATGCATAGTTATCATCCCGAAGAACTCTTCGATGAAAATGCTCGCCTGGTACCCGAACTGGCAGCCCTCGCGCCCAAAGGGGAGCGCCGTATGGGGGCTAATCCGCATGCCAACGGCGGCAAACTCATGGTGGAGCTGGATATCCCCAACTTTACCGATTACGCGGTTGAAGTTCAGAAGCCTGCCACTGTGCATAAGGAATCAACACGCCAGTTTGGAATGATGTTGCGCGACATCTTTACAAGAAATGCCGAACAGCGCAATTTCCGCCTCTTCTGTCCCGATGAAACCAATTCTAATCGCCTGGGCAACGTCTTCGAAGTGGAGAATCGCACGTTTGAGGAACCCATTCTCCCGACGGACGATCACCTCTCGCCCGATGGGCGCGTGATGGAGGTGCTGAGCGAACATCTCTGTCATGGCTGGTTGGAGGGCTATCTGCTCACGGGACGACACGGCATCTTCGCCACGTATGAAAGCTTCGCGCTGGTCTCGGCTTCGATGACGGTGCAGCATACCAAATGGTTGGAAGAGGGCATCAAACTGCCGTGGCGCGCTCCCATCTCATCCCTGAACATCCTATTGACATCGACGTGTTGGCGCAACGATCATAATGGGTTTAGCCACCAGGGGCCTGGTCTGATCGATACGGTGCTCTCGAAGAAAGGGATGGTGGCGCGTATCTACCTGCCGCCGGATGCTAACTGCCTGCTCTCAGTTGCCGATCACTGCCTGCGCAGCCACAACTATGTCAACTTGATCGTCATTGATAAGCAGCCACAACTGCAATGGCTCGCCATGCCCGATGCCGTCGAACACTGCACGCGGGGCCTTTCCACCTGGCAGTGGGCCAGCAATGACGAGCAGGTGGAGCCTGACGTTGTGCTGGCCTGCGCGGGCGACATTCCGACGCTTGAGACGGTGGCCGCGGCGTGGTGGCTGCGACACCACCTGCCTGAATTGAAGGTGCGCGTGGTCAACGTGGTGGATTTGATGAAGCTGTACCCACCCTACCTGCATCCGCATGGCATGGATGATGCCTCCTTCATCGAGAATTTTACAGAAGACAAGCCGGTCGTTTTCGCATTTCATGGCTACGCGCGAGCCGTGCATGAGATTGTGCATGGACGCACCAATACGCCGCGCTTCCATGTACGCGGGTTCATGGAAGAAGGCACGACCACCACGCCCTTTGATATGGTCGTGTTGAACCATATGAGCCGCTACCATCTGTGCATCGAGGCAATGCGACGGGCGACACGCGTGCGAGGTCTCACCGCGCCCTTGATAGCGGAGTGCAACGACATGCTCGCCCGGCATACAGAATACGTGCGGGCGAACCTGGAGGACATGCCCGAAATACGCGACTGGATATGGACAGACTAAAGAGGTAACGAACGCCTCCGCTTGCTCGCCTCTGGATAGCAAGCGGAGGTCACAGTTCAGTCACAGGGCGCGCGTTGTGACAAAAGTTACAGTGATCTCATTGAGATAAAGCTACGCTATAGACAATAGCGTACATACTTTTCCACTCTTAAAGAGGGAGAGGAATAACATCAATGAGCACAGAGTTAGAGCCACAAACAACCGGGAGGCCTGACCAGGACACCGGCCAGACTAATGGACATCGAACGGTATACCGGCCTGTAGTCCGTCCTGAAACCCCGCCCGCGCGCCCGGTATTCCCAAACTGGGGCATTACCGCAATAGCTGTCTTCTTTTTATCCTGCTTGTTGATTGTAGGAATTGTCATTTCAGAACAATACGGAGTGAAACAGGCAGGTACGCAGTCGACGACATCGGCAGCGCCGGCTGAGTTCAAGCAGCTCCAATACAAGTTCGATGCCAATGGCAACGTCTACTAGCAGTACCAGTTCAACGACAGCAACGGGTCCGACAATAGTCCACCAGACCTACGATCCGAAGGCGCCCACCGCGCTTCAGGGAAGTACGGTCAACGTGACGCTGACCGTCAAAGAACTCCTGCTTCCTATTGCGCCGGGAGTAGTCTATCACGCCTGGACCTTCAATGGTACGGTTCCGGGTCCGTCATCCGCGTGCGCCAGGGACAAATCATTCATTTCACGCTGGTGAATGATGGCAATATGCCGCACTCCATCGACTTCCACGCGGCCCAGACGCCCTGGAACGTCAACTACCAGGAGGTGCCGGTAGGCAAAAGCTTCACCTTTGACTGGACAGCCAACTATCCCGGCGTCTTCATGTATCACTGTGGCGCGCCAGTCGTCATCTATCACATGGCAAACGGCATGTATGGCGCGATCATTGTTGACCCGGCGCAGGGATGGGCGCCAGCGCAGGAATACGTGCTGGTGCAGAGTGAATTTTACACGACCCAGTTGTCGGATGGCACGTACTCGGTAGATACCGCCAAACTGACTGCGGGCAACCCCGACTATGTGGTCTTCAACGGCTATGCCAACCAGTACAAAACGTCGCCTATTGGTAACTGCCTAGGTTTGCTCGAGTGAGGGAAGGACAGGATGACCAACAAGCGTGGCTTGCAAAGAGGACAACAAGGGCAGACTCTGTTTGCGGAGCGTGGACAAGTAGCCACGAATGCGCGCAAAGGCGTGAGCACCCGCGACGCTGCGAAAGCAGCCGGAGACTTTTTGCTGCACCTTGACCATGCGCAGATCTCTCTCGGCCAGGTTATTGTCAAAATCCACGCGCAGATCTTCCAGAAAGCAGAAGACGGCTTTCTGGTGTGTGCGCAAGCGATCGAGCAGATTGCGCGCGTCACTTTGTTTGCAGCGACCGCGTTTGCCAGGGGGCGCGGTGGCCCGCGGGTGAAGCAGATCCCCTTCATCGAGCAGTCGCAGAAACTGCGCTTCCCAATCCACGACTTCCCAGAAATCCAGACGGGTTTTCCCCAGGGCGCGCGCCTGGTCGGTGGCCGCTTTCATCTCCAGCAAGAGCGCTTTGAGGTCTGCGGCCCAGGAGAGTCCTTGCTCTTTCGAGGAACACGAGGTCGCGCAGCAGATGCACGATGCACAGGGCGTGCTCACAGTCGTACAAAAAGTACGAGGCCCAGCCATCGTGAATCGAGACGCCGGTGAACTGCGCCACAATCCCGATGGCGTCCAAGGCGGCCTGCCCCCGGCTCGCATCGACGTGATAGTGCGTGAGGGTCGGCGTACAGGTCACATGCATCCAGTGGCGTTTGCCTGCTACATACAGCCCGGTTTCATCGTGATGGAGCACCTCGGCGTGTGTCAAGGCTTCGCTGATCTGCTGCTCCACCGGAGCCAACTGTCCCGCACACCGCTTGATCAGCTCACCCACGGTGCCCTTCACTCATCTGCACGCCCAGCAGGTCTCCGAGCACTTCGCAGGTGCGGGCCAGAGGCACCAAGTGCTGCTCGACCAGGTACACGGCGGTCGCGCCCACCTGGGGTCCATATTGCAGGGGAGCCTGCACGCCAGCGGGAAAAGTTGCACGCGTGATCTGCTGGCAGGAAGGACAGCGTTTCTGCTCGGCCCGATATTCCTGCACCACCACCCGAGGTGGCGGCACATCCACCACTTGGCGTCGCTCTGTGCCACAGGCCGCCACCTTGTGCAGGTCCTGCTGGCAGGTCTCACACACCTCGACGGGCAACTCGATGATCTCATCGGGCGTGGAAGAGAACGACAAGCTCGATCCCCGGTGTCCTGGTTGCCCGCCTGTTTTCTTCCCGCTCTTTTGGCGCAAGCTTTTTGGCTGCCGCACAAAGCGATCCGAGGAGGGTGGCAAGCTGCTATTATGGCTATCTTTGGCCAGCCGATCTTGCAAGTCTTTCACGTGTTGGGTCAAACCAGCCATCTGTTCTTGCATCTGCTGTATCAGCAGGTCCTGCTGGCAGAGCAGGGTTTCCTGTTGCTGGATTCGTTCATCACGCTGTGCCACTTGTTCACGCAGGCGCTGATTTTCTTCTTCAATGGTCATACCGTTACTTTACTGGGTTTCACGACCTTTGGCAAGTCCCGAGCGGACCTGGGCAGTTACGCCTATTGTAGCAAAGGCAGGACAGCGCATCCGCATCTTCATCGTGAATGCCGGGCCAACCTTGTTCTCAGCCTTCCACGTGATCGGAGCCATCTTCAGTGACACCTATGCTGATGGGAATCCCGCTAACCATATGGTCGGGAACCAGACAGTGACGGTTCCCCCTGGCGGCGGCATGGTGGTAGAACTCACGATACCGCAAGCAGGTCTGTATCCGTTCGTGACACACTCTTTCGCCGATGTAGGTAAAGGCGCGCTTGGTATCCTGAAAGTAGTACAATAACTGTAGGAAGCAAAGCGTAGGCGACTTGTGAAAGGGAGATCAATCGATGCATACGGGCGCGTATGAAAAACTCGAGCAAGCTTCGCCGTCACAGGAGGAGCGCAGGCAAGAGCCATTCATGCGCGTCGCTCCGGTTTTGAAGTGCGCCCTGCTCATGGGAGCTGGCGGCGGTTTCCTGCTGGCGTCAGTGCTAACGCTGACGCGCGCTTTCGCAATACCGCCCGGCGCGTGGTGGGAGGCGATGGCGCAGGCACACGGACACCTGCAATTGTTCGGGTGGGCAGGGCTTTTCGTACTGGGGGTAGCGTTTCACTTTCTCCCACGACTGCGCGGGACACCATTAGCGGGGGCACGCCTCGTTCCGTGGCTACTGTGTGTCCTTATCGCCAGCCTGATTTTACGCGCCATCGCTCAACCTTTGCTGGCAGTATATTCCACGAAGGTGTGGCGCGTTGGGCTGGTCAGCAGTGGGCTTTTAGAGGCAGTAGCGGTGGCCTGCGTCCTTTGCATGGTGATACTGACCGCGCGACGCGGCCCGCGTCCAACCAGACGCCCGGCGTTTTGGAGTGTCTTCCCGTTCTTCGTGGGGGCATTCTGCTCACTAGGTATCGCCAGTATTGTCAACCTGGTAAACACGGCGCAGGCGGCGCGGGGAAGCGGGTTGATGCTATATACGGGCGACACGCTGAATGTGACGCTGGGGCTTTTCGGCTTTCTGGTGCCGATGGCGCTGGCGATGTCAGCTCGTTCGCTTCCCATGTACGCGGGACTGGATGGTTTTCCGCGTCGCGTGCTGTGGCCGATGGCGGGCGCTTACTTCGCGGGAT
Organism: uncultured Chloroflexia bacterium; assembly: GCA_963769535.1. Taxonomy (GTDB): domain Bacteria; phylum Chloroflexota; class Ktedonobacteria; order Ktedonobacterales; family Ktedonobacteraceae; genus CF-113. The sequence continues at coordinate 76,104 of CAVYMC010000001.1, forward strand.
TGGCGCTGCTATGCATTAGCATAGATGGTGGACCGCTGACGGCGACATGGGCCAGCATAGTTAATGGTCTGGGGATGGTAGTATCTGGCGGCGTCGTGCTGCTTTTTGTCGGCACCTTTTTGAGCTTGATACGCAAAAGGGGCCGCCTGCCACAGCGCGTGGCAAAGCTCGCGCCAGAGCCTGAAGCCCTGGCACAGACCTATCAAAAACAGGTAAAAAAGGAGCAGGCGAATTACGGGCCGTTTGTGGGATTGGTGGCAAGCGCCTATCTGTGGGCCATGCTCGGCGCGCTGCTGCTATTGATTGACGGCATCAGTCTGTTGACAACTGGTAACACGCCTATTGTCTTTGACGCGATTCGTCACAGTTTCGCCATCGGCTTTATTGCCCTGTTGATCTGCGGCATAGCGCCACGCATGTTGCCGAACTTTTCTGGCCGTCAGATCGTCTCTCCCAGGCTGGTGAGCGCGACGCTCTGGCTTGGCAACGCCGCCGCCACGCTGCGCGTCGGCTCTATCCTTCTCGCGCCCTTATTTCCCGGCGCGCAGGGATATACACTTGATACATTCCTCTTTAGTCTTTCCGGCCCATTTGGTCTGGCCCTGGCAATCTGCCTGGCGATCAACCTGTGGCCGATGTTGCGTTCTACTCCTCGTCGTGCTTCGTAAGGCTGTGATGAAGGAACAACAGACGCGCCTGTGATTCCCCTGTGATTTGAACAGTAATGACCGTGATAGAACTGTGATTGGTCTGATTTATGCTATGAGCATAAAAAAGGTTTGCAGGCAGTATCTCATTTGCAGGCAGCCATCCACCGAAAAAATTGCCCTCGATGACGAGGGGAGCCGGACCGGCCCAGCGTGGGACAGCCCGACCTGAAGTTACAAGGAGGTTACATTATGTTTAAGCGTATACTTATTCCATTGGATGGGTCGACGCGCGCTGAAAGCGCCATTCCTGTCGCGGCTCGCATCGCGCGCGCTTATGGCGCATCGATTACCTTGCTCAGGGTTGTGGAGACGCCGGTCGAGTATGGTTCCCACCCGACTCCCCCGGCAAGCTATGCGAAGGAGGCTATCAATGCCGATCTCGCCGAAGCGACAAGCTACCTGGAAACGGTGGCAAAAGCGGAGGAGCTGGCGGGTATCGAGGTAGCAACCAAAGCGCTATTCGGCGCGGTTGCCCCCACAATCATCGCGGCAGCGAAAATAAATCATAGCAGCCTGGTCGTGATGTGCAGTCACGGCTACACCGGTTTCAAGCGCTGGATGTTGGGCAGCGTTGCCGATCATATTGCGCGCCATAGCACGACGCCTGTGTTGATCTTGCGCGAAAGCGCGCCTGTGCCCGCCATAGCAGCAAAGCAACCTGTACGCGCTCTGGTCGCGCTGGACGGCTCGCCTCTTTCCGAGGCGGTGTTCGAGCCGGTGGCATACCTGGTGTCGGCTCTGGCGGCCAGTACCTCACAGCAGGGTGAGCTTCACCTGCTGCGCGTGGTTGACTTGCCGTTTGGCAGTGGCAAGTTGAAAAGCCAGACATATATCGATAGCAAGACCAGGGACGAAGCGATAAAGGTAGCACAAGACTACCTGGAGACGCTTTCAGCACACCTGAAAATGGGCGGGCTGGCGAACCTGGACATCGCGGTGAAGACAAAGGTTGAGTCCGATCCAGACGTGGCGGAGGCGATTATCAAGCAGACTGAGGATGGACCTGTAGACCTGATAGCGATGGCTACACATGGTCGCGGTGGAATGCGACATTTTGTGATGGGGAGTGTGACCGAACGAGTGCTTCATCACAGCAAACTGCCTCTCCTGATCGTGCGCCCACCCAAAGAGCAGACAGGCGACAAGAAAGAGAAGGACGAACAGGGTAAAGAGGTCGATGCGACGGAAGCTGAGGTACAATCCTGGGTCGGGCTACTCTAGCGTTTTCAAAGGAGAACGACCATGTTTAAACGAATTCTTATCCCGTTGGATGGTTCCACGCGGGCTGAAAAAGCCATTCCAGTAGCAGCCCGTCTCGCGCGGGCATCGGGAGGGAAAATTTTACTGGCGCAGGTAGCCACAATACCCGTTATGTACGAGAGCTATGGCGTGTCGTCGTACATCGGGGAAATGGTGAATACCGAGGTACAAAGCGAGGAAGAATACCTGAAAACGATGAAGGAGTCCGAAAAGCTGGCAGGCATCCAGGTTGAAACCAGCGTACTGGTTGGCTCGCCCGCACAGACTTTGCTCTCGATGGCATCGATGTTCAAGGCAGACCTGATTGTGATGACCAGCCAGGGTAAAACAGGGGTGAAACGCTGGATGCTGGGGAGTGTGGCGCAAAAGGTCGCGCGTCATAGCTCGATTCCGGTGCTTGTGCTGCACGAAACTGGCGCGACGCCGGTCGGGGCGCGCCGCGATAGCAGCCCCGTGCGCGCGCTGGTGACGCTGGATGGTTCTGTGCTGGCGAAAACCGCTCTTGAACCGGCAGCCGAACTGATAGCAGCGCTCTCCACGCCCGTTCCGGGGACCTTGCACCTGCTGCGTGTAGTAAAGCCACTGGCGTTCGACGAGAAAAAAGTCGACGCTGAGTACATCCTGCGCGCGCAGGAACAGGGGATGCATAAAGCCAAAACCTACATGCAATCAGTCGTCAAGCATCTACGCGAAGGGCCAATTGGCAAGCTCAATCTAACGATCACCTGGTCGGTTGCGCTCAGCGACGACGTAGCTGACACGATCATCAAAGCCGCGGAACTCGGTGAAGATGGCGTGAGCGGGGGTATACCTGGACGCTGTGATATGATCGCAATGGCAACGCACGGGCGAGCGGGTCTACAACACTGGGTACTTGGGAGCGTCACCGAACGTGTTCTGAGCGCCACGCGCCTGCCCCTGCTGATAGTACGGCCAGAGGAAACTGCTTTCGAGAAGGCCAACGGGGAGAAAGCTCCCGGTGGAACGATAATAGCAGGACACACCCAGGTGTGAAAGGACGTTTTCGAGTAATCTGGAGGAAGGCGGTTTTTGTGAGCGGCCTTCCTCTTCTTCATTTACAGTTGGCATCTGCCTGTGCTTCCTGTGTACAAAACGTGACATAAATGGCGCGGGTCGTGACTGAGTTGTGATCGCGCAAGGGTATGCTTTCCCCAAGAGGTGATTCATGTATACAATTAAAGAGGAAAGTATGCAGCGTAAACTACTTACACAGAAATCTATTGGATTCATCTTCATTATTATCTCTGCGATCTCGTTTGGCGCGATGCCAATTTTCGCGCGTCTTGCTTATGAATCGAAGGCCGATCCTCTTACCGTGCTGTTCTTGCGCTTTAGCATTGCTGCCGCAGGCATGTTCGTCATACTTTTCATCAGCAAAACACCATTTCCGCGCGGGATAACGCTCTTTGAATTGATTTTGCTGGGCGCGATTGGGTACGTGGGCGAGTCACTGGCCTACTTTACCGCGCTAACGATGGCTTCGGCAGGGCTGGTTGCGCTGCTGCTCTATATTTACCCGGCGCTGGTGACAACGATTTCAGCCATTTTCTTGAAAGAACATCTCACCACCATAAAAATTGTGGCGCTATTTCTGGCTCTTTCGGGTACCACGCTGACTATCCAGATCACCAGCGGCGGCAGTATTGTGGGCATCCTGCTGGGTATCGCGGCGGCGGTGGACTATGCGATTTACATCATACTGGGCAGCCGCATCGTGCGGCGTTCTGGCTCAATCGGCTCGACCACCGTGATTATTGCTTCGACGGCTGCCGTGTTTGCCGTCATCTCCCCTATTCACGGGCTATCATTTCCTTCCAGTACGCTGGGATGGATCGCCATACTCGCTATCGCGCTGATCTCAACGGTACTCGCATTTACGACTTTTTTTGCTGGACTCAAGCGTATTGGCCCGACCTCCGCTTCTACACTTTCCACTTTTGAGCCAATTGTAGCTGTGGCGCTGGCGGCCATTGTGCTGGGTGAGAGCATCACGCCAGTGCAAGCGCTGGGAGGCGCATTGATTTTAACCGCGGTAATCATCCTTTCCAGAAACGAGATGCGCAGCGATAGGCAGAAAAAACTACAGGAAGAGGTGAATAATTACGAAGAAACAATGGACGAGAGAGCGACCACAGGGGTCGTTCATACAGAGACTACAACAAATCCGATTCATAGCTAGTTGGAGGCGAACATGAAAAATACATGGGTGACGGTTGAGGGCAACGAGGCAGTTGCCAATATAGCGCATATGCTAAGCGAAGTTATCGCCATTTATCCGATCACGCCCTCAACGCCAATGGGCGAGCTGGCGGATGAGTGGTCGGCGGCGGGGCGCGCGAACCTGTGGGGAACGGTTCCCCTGGTGGTCGAGATGCAGTCGGAGGGCGGCGCAGCCGGAGCTTTACACGGCGCGTTGCAAACAGGTTCGTTAGTGACGACCTTCACGGCCTCGCAGGGCTTGATGCTGATGCTGCCCAACATGTACAAGATCGCCGGAGAACTCACGCCCGCCGTCTTCCACGTGGCGGCGCGCTCATTGGCAGCACAGGCGCTCTCGATCTTTGGCGACCACTCGGACGTGATGGCGGCGCGGACCACAGGCTTTGCGCTGCTGGCATCGAACTCGGTACAGGAGGCGCAGGATATGGCCCTGATCGCCCACGCGGCGACGCTGCAAGCGCGCGTGCCTTTCCTGCACTTTTTTGACGGGTATCGCACCTCGCACGAAATCGATAAAATCGAACCATTGAGCCGCGAAGAGATACGCAGCATGATCGACGATAGCTTTGTGCAGGCGCATCGAAGCCGCGCGCTTTCGCCCGATCATCCATTCATTCGCGGCACCGCGCAGAATCCCGATGTCTACTTCCAGGCCCGCGAAAGCGTGAACCCGTACTACCAGGCCTGCCCCGCCATCGTGCAGATGACGATGGACAAATTCGCGCTGCTGAGCGGGCGTCATTACCACCTGTTTGATTACGCGGGCGCGCCCGACGCGGAGCGCGTTATCGTGGTGATGGGGTCGGGCACTGAAACGATACAGGCAACGGTTGACTATCTAGTGGCGCGCGGCGAAAAAGTGGGCGTGCTCAAAACGCGCCTGTTCCGCCCATTTTCAGTCGAGCATTTCTTGCAGGCGCTGCCGCCCACCGTCAAGACCATCGCTGCGCTTGATCGCACCAAGGAGCCAGGCAGCGTGGGAGAACCGCTCTACCTGGATGTCACCGCGGCCATAAGCGAAGGCTGGCGCACCATTTCCGAGCAGGCATCCCCGCGTATCATCGGTGGGCGTTACGGCCTTTCTTCGAAGGAATTCACGCCAGCTATGGTTAAGGGCATTTTTGACGAGATGAGCAAAGCAGAACCCCGGCAACATTTCACGATCGGCATCAACGACGACGTGATGCACAGCAGCCTGGATTACGATGCAGCGTTCTCCATCGAGCCGGAGGAAACCGTGCAATGCGTCTTCTGGGGCCTGGGTTCCGATGGCACGGTGGGGGCCAACAGGAACTCGATCAAAATCATCGGCGAGGAAACGGAGAACGACGCGCAGGGCTACTTCGTGTACGACTCTAAGAAAGCAGGCTCGGTCACGATCTCGCACCTGCGCTTCGGGCCGCACCCCATCCACGCGCCCTACCTGATTGGTGCGGGTGAGGCGCAATTCGTGGCCTGCCACCTGTTCTCTTTACTCGAACGGTACGATGTGCTCAAATATGCCCGACCCGGCAGCGTCTTCCTGCTCGACAGCCTCTACGGGCCGGAGGAAGTTTGGCAACATTTGCCCATCGAAACGCAGCGCACCATACTCGATAAGCACCTGCGCTTCTATGTGATTGACGCGCACAAAGTAGCGACCAATATCGGCATGGGAGGGCGCATCAATACCATCATGCAGACCTGCTTCTTCGCCATCAGCGGCATTTTACCCCGCGAGGAGGCCATCGAGCAGATCAAAAAGAGCATCCAGAAGACCTATGGCAAACGCGGCGAGACGGTTGTGCAGCGCAACTACCAGGCGGTCGATGCGACCCTGCAAAATCTCCACGAGGTAAAAGTACCTGTCGAGGTGAAAGTGGCAGCCGGGGTCGATGGACATGAGAACGGGTACGATTGGGAACACAATGGAGCGGGTACCTCCACGTCGATGAAGCGCGCTCCGGTGATGCTGCCCGTGTTGACGCGCCGCCCGCCGGTTCCGGCTGAAGCGCCCGCGTTTGTGCGGGACGTGCTTGGCCCGATGATCGCGGGTGATGGCGATATGCTTCCAGTAAGCGCGCTGCCCGTTGATGGCACGTATCCATCTGGCACGGCGCAATGGGAGAAGCGCAACATCGCGTTGGAGATACCCGTGTGGGAGCCTGATCTGTGCATCCAGTGCGGCAAGTGCGTGATGGTCTGCCCGCACGCCGTGATCCGCGAGAAGGTGTACGACGCCGACAGGCTGAACGGCGCGCCGGAGACGTTCCTGTCGATGGATGCCCATTTCAAAGAATTTCCGGGTATGAAATATTCGCTGCAGGTCTCGCCGGAAGACTGCACGGGTTGCACGTTGTGCGTGGAAGCCTGCCCGGTGAAGGACAAGCGGCAGGTTGGGCGCAAGGCTATCAACATGGCCGAGCAGCCGCCCATACGTGAACGCGAAAAAGCCAACTGGGAGTTTTTCCAGACGTTGCCGGAAGCGGATGCCACGCGCCTGAACGTGGCTGCTATCAAAGATGCGCAGTTGTTGCAGCCACTGTTCGAGTTTTCGGGGGCGTGTTCAGGCTGCGGCGAGACGCCCTACATCAAGCTGGCAACACAGCTTTTCGGGGAGCGCATGTTGGTCGCCAACGCCACCGGGTGTTCGTCCATTTACGGGGGCAACCTGCCCACCACGCCCTGGACTTTCAATGCCGAAGGGCGCGGCCCGGCCTGGTCTAATTCGCTCTTCGAGGATAACGCGGAGTTTGGCCTGGGGATGCGCCTGACACAGGATAAACAGAACGAATTTGCGCGCGAGCTACTAACGCGCTGCGCGGCTCTCGTGGGCGAAGAACTGGTACAAAAGCTGCTGAATGCAGATCAATCTTCCGAAGCGCGCATACGCGAACAGCGAGCGCGCGTTGCCCTGCTCAAGGAACGCTTGCAAGATGCGCACAGTTTGGATGCTGACGCGAAAAATCTGCTACAAATGGCAGACGCGCTGGTGAAGAAGAGCGTGTGGATCATCGGCGGCGATGGCTGGGCCTACGATATCGGCTTTGGTGGCCTCGATCACGTGCTGGCGTCGGGGCGCGATGTCAACATCCTGGTACTGGATACAGAGGTATACTCCAATACGGGCGGGCAGGCCTCGAAGTCAACGCCGCGCGGGGCGGTCGCCAAATTTGCGGCGCGTGGGAAGGCCACGCCCAAGAAAGACCTGGGGATGCTGGCAATGGCCTACGGCAATGTCTACGTGGCGCGTGTGGCGATGGGGGCGAACGATCAGCAGACGCTCAGGGCGTTCATCGACGCCGAGGCGTACGATGGGCCTTCGCTCATCATCGCCTACAGCCACTGTATCGCGCACGGCATCGAGATGAGCAAGGGGCTGGAACAGCAAAAGTTGGCGGTGCAATCTGGCTACTGGCCGTTGTATCGTTACAATCCGGCGCTGCACGCTGAGGGCAAAAACCCGCTCACGCTCGATTCCAAAGACCCGACGGTACCGCTTGAAAAATATGCGTACAACGAGACGCGCTATCGTATGCTGCTGCAAAGCAACGAGCAGCGGGCTGAGTCGCTGATGCAACTCGCCAAGCAAGACGTAAAGGATCGCTGGCATCAGTACCAGCAGTTGGCGGCTGAATAAAAACGGTACAGGGCGACCGCGAGGGTCGCCCCTACCCTACACGCCTGTTGTACACGATGCAATCGTAATATGGTAGGGGCGACCCTCGCGGTCGCCCTGGAAGGAATTGGAAGGAGAACTATCATGCCAGATCTCACTACAACCTACCTGGGGTTATCACTAAAAAATCCGCTGGTGGCCTCGGCGTCGCCGCTCTCGCGCAAGCTGGACACGGTACGGCATCTTGAGGACGCTGGAGCCTCGGCCATTGTGATGTACTCGCTGTTCGAGGAGCAAATCACGCACGAAAGCCAGGAACTGGATCACTACCTGGAGCGCGGGACGCACTCTTACGCCGAATCGCTCAACTACTTTCCCGACCTGAAACATTACAACCTGGTGCCGGAACTGTACCTTGAGCATTTGCGGCGTGTCAAACAGGCTGTCTCCATACCGGTGATCGGCAGTTTGAACGGCATCTCGTCGGGCGGCTGGGTCGAGTACGCGCGCAAAATCGAGCAGGCCGGAGCCGACGCGCTCGAGTTGAACATCTACTACGTGCCATCTGATGTTGAACTGAGCGGCGCGGAACTGGAAGATACCTATGTCCAGCTTGTGCGCGACGTGCGCGCCAGGGTCTCGCTGCCCATTGCGCTCAAACTCAGCCCGTTTTTCACTTCGCTGCCCCATATGGCGAAGCGCTTTGTGGAAGCGGGCGCGAACGGCCTGGTGCTGTTCAATCGTTTCTACCAGCCTGACTTCGACCTGGAAGGCCTGGACATAGTACCAAACCTGGTATTAAGCACGCCGCACGATTTGCGCCTGCCCCTGCGCTGGATCGCCATCCTGTACGGGCGCGTCGCCGCCGACCTCGCGCTGACCAGCGGAATCCATAGCGCACCGGACATCCTCAAGGCAATGATGGCGGGGGCAAGTGTTACCATGACGGCCTCGACGCTGCTTATGCACGGCATCGATCGCCTGACACACCTGCTGAATACGCTCAACGAGTGGATGGAGCAGCACGAATACGAGTCCATCATGCAGATGCGCGGCAGCATGAGCCAGCAATCGGTGGCTGACCCGGCGGCCTTCGAGCGCGCCAACTATATGAAGGAGCTTAACTCGTTTAACATGTATGTGTTGTAGATTTGCGTGGAGATGTGAGCGTGAACAGGGTAGATTTTCATCTACCATTGTAAACCGATGGCAATTTCTGTCAGGTTTTTTCCGTGAAGGTTTACCGACTTCAACGCTTCAGGTTACAATCACGTCATTCTGTGATACTCAGCTCACCGCTGTATTTGCGCCTCTCTCCACTAAAAATCCCCCAGAAAACAAGTCCTTGCTTCTTCAAAAAGCTTGCCGCTACTACCTTTCCCCTGACCTCTTCGGGGAAGAAGAGATCAAGCTCGGAGATGTACCCGTATAACTCGCTGAGCTTCTCAAAGCTGATGGGTACATATTCTTCTCTGCGGTAGAGCAAGGAGGAATGATGCTGCTCGAGGAGCGATTCTACTTCGCGTTTTTGCTGCTCGGACAGCGAACCTCCCTGAACTGCCTGATCCTGCCTTTTGCTCATCAAATTGTAAATTTTGTTGAATCGCAGCTCTACACTGTGCAAGTAAGCTTCGCGGGAAACAACACTGTGCTGAATGATATCCACCGGCGTCAGGTCACGGTATCCACCACCAAACATATCTTTCTTTTTCAAAAGAATTCTCTCGTGCGGGAAAATCTGACCGCGTGTCAGATCATTGGCCTCAAAGCCAGGACCCACGACTTCAAGCACAAGGTGATCTTCGAAGAAGCCTGTTAACACACTGTAACCCTGCTGGAGTGGATCATTCTCCTCCATGATGATGCCAACTATTGAATCATGCAGGAAAGTGTCCATGTGGCGGAGTTCTTCCAGTGTCGGGTTAGTCGCCCAGGGCGCTCTATCAAAGTCGTGAGCGCTATCAAATAGGAGTGTCAATCGTTCCATCTGATACTCACGCATCCAATACCGCAGATATCTGAGGACCTCTTCATTGATCACTCTTATCGCGAACCCCTCTAGCACAGGCAGGTCTCTACTAATCAAGGTGGCTAAGCTAATGACTTTCTTATGCGCAGTATATCTCCGGTAAATTGAGGCATATTCATACAAAGGTGTTAGCTCTACAGGTACGATGCTCTCTGGTAATAGCAGTCCACTGGTAGTTTTTAAACTGCTTGTTCCGCTCTTTGGGTAATCCACGGCGTTCAGCGTCTTTGGTCGCATGATTTCCCTCCGCGCTCCATCAGGAGGCGATGCACTAGCTAACCGAAGTATGTAACAAAACTCGCTGTTTTGAACCCGGTGCGCAAGTTTCTTGGGACCGCCCACTACTCCGGCATGAAATGATAGGTTCATATACACCGGAAAACTTGCTAGTTTAGCATAGCATAGAGATTTCTCAAACCTATCACAATTGGGTGGGTATTTTGTCACAAAGTAATCACGCTTTTGTTTGTATCAAGCATTGAGGCAAAAATAAAAGGGCAGATTGCTGAGCGAGCTGCCCCAGAGGGTGAACGAACGCTTTGGATTATAATCTGCTGCGCGGATAGCTGCGTGATAGCTATCTGGCTGGTATTTTTCTCAACAAAGTATGTTATAATCCATACAAGAAATACAGGGTATCTGGCCGGAAAGGGGGGTCTATGCCAACTCAAGAAGAGAGGCTTACCGCTTTAGAGCAAACGCAAGTGGGAGTTAACGAATCACTCAAAGATCTTAATCATTATGTAACGATGTTGATTGGCATCGTGCAAAGGGAAGAATGGGAGATCAGGGAGATGAAGGGTAGTCTTCGCTCCATTGATGAACGCTTAGCTTCTTTTGAAAAGAGTGTCAACACTCGCTTTGGGACTTTAGAGGGTCGAATTGAGGCGCAAGATAAAAAGCTCGATCAAATCTTGCTTTCGCTTGCTGCGCTAACAACTAAAACAAATCAAGAAGCATAATGGATTAAAGAAGAGAATGTAAATACCCTGGTTGATGTTCTCAACCAGGGTATTTACATTCTTTCGCCTTTTCGCGGTGTGATTGCTCTTTGATACGGTATGGCATAACTGTGATGCCTTTGTGAGAGAGAAAAGCTACAATTGTGATAGCAGAGGAGATAGATACTCTCGTATATAAGGAGGTCAGCTATGTTTAAGCGTATACTTGTTCCTTTAGATGGTTCTTTACGCGCAGAGCGCGTGCTTGCAGTGGCGGCGCGGCTCGCCCGTGCCTCAGACGGAACGGTTGTCCTGTTACAGGCTGTCGGTATTCCTCCTGAGTACAGCACCTACCTGTACGGGCCATATCTCGCTCAGCCAAATGTACTTGGAGAAGATGTGCTGAAGACAAAAGAGGCCGCGGCAAAAGCGTATATTGAGACGGTGCGTCAATCCGACAAACTGGCGGGAGTCAAAGTCGAAACAAAGGTGGTAGTGGGAGCTGCGGCCCTGGCTATTCAGGATATCGCCTGTGAAGAAAATGTCGATTTGATCGCGATGTGCAGTCACGGTGATACAGGCTTCAAACGCTGGGTGCTGGGCAGCGTAGCGCAAAGTGTGTCACGCGCCTGCCAGGTGCCTGTGCTGGTACTGCGCGAGGATGGCACCACACCCGACAGCGCGTTTCCCGATCCCCTGCGCCCGCTGCGTTCGATTATAGCTCTGGTAGCGCTCGACGGCTCTCAGTTCGCGGAAGCTGCTATTCTACCAACGGCAACGCTCGTTTCCGCGCTGGCTGCTCCCGCACGGGGAACGCTGATGCTAACGCGCGTCGTGCCTCTTGCCGCGCTGGGCCACACGCTTGCCACCAAAGAATTGGCGCTCGGAGAAGCGAAAACCTACCTGCGGCAGGTAGAACAGAAATACGCGGATGAAGCGACAAAGCTGACAGTCTCGCTGGAAACAGCCGTCGCCACTGGCAAAGATGTAGCAGACACCCTTATCCGCGCAGCGGAACGTGGCGAAGAGGCCGAAGAGAAGCGGTTGACGGGAAGTTGTGACATGATCGCTATCACCACTCATGCGCGCGGAGGCCTGCAACGCCTGGCGTTGGGCAGCGTGACGGAGCACATACTTGGCGCAACAAAACTTCCTTTGCTGGTACTACATTCATACACCAGGCAGTAAACACCAACCAGTAAACGCCGGGGTGCTATAATGGAGCGAGAGATAAGGCATGAACCCGCGATGACCAGCCTGCATCGCGCCGGTTCATGTAGTCTAAATGTCGGAGGTTTTCATGGATATCCCTGGCTATATTACCAATGCGAAGCTGCGCGTATGGATCGAGGAGATGGTTGAGCAGTGCAAACCCGACCATGTCCATTGGTGCGATGGATCGCAGGAAGAATATGACCGCCTGTGCGAGCAGATGGTCGAATCCGGCACTTTCATCCGGCTCAACTCAGAAAAGCGTCCCAACAGTTTCCTGGCCTACTCTGACCCCAGCGATGTGGCGCGCGTTGAAGACCGCACCTTCATCTGCTCCCGCAGCAAGATTGATGCTGGCCCAACCAACAACTGGGTGCATCCCAGGGAGATGAAGGAGACGCTGGCCGGACTGTTCAACGGCTGTATGCGCGGACGGACGATGTACGTGATCCCTTTCAGCATGGGGCCGCTCGGTTCGCCTATCGCGCACATCGGTGTCGAGCTGACCGATTCGCCATACGTGGCGGTGAGTATGCGCATCATGACTCGTATGGGTCGCGCGGTGTATGACGTGCTTGGACGCGACGGCGAATTCATCCCGTGTATGCATTCGGTCGGGATGCCGCTCGAGCCAGGCCAGCAGGATGTCTCGTGGCCGTGTAACAAACAGAACAAATACATTGTACATTTCCCCGAAGAGCGCGCGATCTGGTCCTATGGCTCCGGTTATGGTGGCAATGCGCTGCTCGGCAAGAAGTGCTTCGCGCTGCGTATCGCGTCGGTCCTGGCGCGCGACGAGGGCTGGTTAGCCGAGCATATGCTGATTCTGGGGGTTGAGAATCCAGAGGGCGAGAAAACCTACGTCGCCGCGGCCTTTCCGAGCGCCTGCGGTAAGACAAACTTCGCCATGCTCATCCCGCCCGCAGATTTCCAGGAGGAGGGCTGGAAGGTGACAACCATTGGCGACGATATCGCCTGGATTAAGTCTGGTCCAGATGGCAAAATTTACGCGATCAACCCCGAGACGGGATTCTTCGGCGTCGCGCCCGGTACGAGCGCGATCTCCAACCCGAACGCGATGGCATCGATGCGCGCCAACACTATTTTCACAAACGTTGCATTGACCGACGACGGCGATGTGTGGTGGGAGGGTATGACTGAAGAAGCCCCCGCCCATCTCATCGACTGGACAGGTCAGGACTGGACTCCCGACAGCGTTCGCAAGGCCGCGCACCCGAACGCGCGCTTCACCGCGCCGATTTCCCAGTGCCCCGTCATTGACGCGGCAGCCGACGACCCGCAGGGTGTCCCCATCGCAGCGTTTATCTTCGGTGGTCGCCGCGCCAGCGCGGTACCGCTGGTCTACCAGGCGTTCAACTGGAACTATGGCGTCTACGCCGCAGCCACGATGGGTTCCGAGACGACCGCAGCAGCGGCTGGTAAGACCGGCGAAGTGCGCCGCGACCCGTTCGCCATGCTGCCGTTCATCGGCTACCACATGGCCGACTACTTCAACCACTGGCTGAATTTTGGGCGGAACCTGCCGAATCCGCCGCGTATCTTCTGCGTCAACTGGTTTCGGCGCGACGCAAGCGGCCATTTTCTCTGGCCCGGCTTTGGCGACAACATGCGTATCCTGAAGTGGATCGTCGAGCGAGCACGCGGGCGCGCGGTGAGCATCGAAAGCCCCATCGGCTGGATGCCGCGCTATGAAGACCTGGACTGGCGCGGGATGAAGGGATTCACGCGCCAGCAGTTCAACGAGTTGATGTCGGTTGATCGCAACGCCTGGCAGCAGGAATTGCTGTCGCACGAGGAACTGTTCATGAAGTTGTACGATCGGCTGCCGAAAGAACTCCTGTTCATTCGCGAGTTGATCCTGTCCAGCCTGTGGCGTTCCCCTGAACGCTGGGGCCTCGCGCCGGAATGATCTCCAGGCTCAGAAAATTGCGTGTATCTACTCTCAACTTCTCAGCAATCAGGGCGAAAAATAGGGATTCCTCCTGATAGACAAAAGTAGCGATCCGTCCTATAGTCTAAGAGGGATGGCGAACACGTATCCTACAACTGAACTGAAAGGTTGAGATAGTTACATGTTACTCTCGCGCAAGGCACTCCAACGTATACTGGGTTTGTTGTGGCTCATTGATGGACTATTACAGTTACAGCCACTCATGTTCACTGGAAATATGATTAACAGCATCATGAGGCCGATGCTACAAGGCCAGCCCCCGTTTATCGAGCCTGGCCTCCAGTTTATCGTCAATCAGACGACACTCCACCTGGCTGTGGTAAATGCGGTGATCGCTGTCGTCCAGATACTTCTTGGTCTCGGCTTCCTCCTGCTCTCGGATCGCTGGGTGAAAGAGGCGGTGATCGCGTCCATCGTGTGGGCGTTTATCATCTGGTATGGGGGCGAAGGTATGAGTATGCTATTCACTGGCGCGGCCAGCATCCTGACTGGGGCGCCAGGAGCGGTGCTGCTTTACCCCTTGCTGGGTTTTGCTGTTTATCCACGTAAAAAGTTTGATACGGTCTCTCAACAAGACAAAGCTAAGTCCCGTAACGAAGGTCTGCTTTCGCGCGCGCAACTACGCTGGCTGCTCTCGGGCTTCTGGTTCTTCGCGGCGCTGCTCCAGCTTCAGCCCAACTGGTGGCAGTCGGGTCAGATCTCGCAGGCTATCGGGGGCATGGTTGGGCAGGGTGGGTTGAATGCTGTGCTGGTTGACCCGGTACTCCAGCAGGTATCTACTATTACGGCCAACATTGAGATTCCGCTCAATATCACATTGATCGTCATATTTCTGGCACTGGGCATCGGCCTGGCCGTCGTTAAACAAGAGCGATTGCGCCCGTTCTTAATCGCCTCGATCGTGGTTAGCGTCATAATCTGGTATTGTTCAGAAGCATTCGGCATGATCCTGACGGGCATGGCGACCGATTTCAATTCGGGCCTGTTAATTGTGGTGATGGCGCTGGCCTGTTGGCCGAAGGCGCAGACGCTACGATTTACCCGCGCGCGGGTTGCCCGCGATACGCGACAGATGGAAGAGTCGGGGACGACACTATGATTTAGCAAGCTGGCAGTACTCTTGACAGGCATTGTATAATAAGCTTTGTCAATACAAGTAAACACTAGCAAACGGCCCGGCGAACACCATACACACAAGGAGACCCATACCATATGCCACTATACCGGACCAAATCTACCTCGGAATCTTTCCAAACAACCGATAGGCCAGTAACAATGCATTCATGGAGAGTGTAATGCATCAACTCGAAAAAAGGTCTTTCTGACTCTTTACTTCACAAATGTGAAACGATCCACCTATCCCGCGCACTGAACGCAGTGTCATCTATCCATCTTCGAACCACTGGCATACCCAAACCAGGTACAGATGCCTACAAATTCGTTGCGTGTCCTGTGTAATACCCTCTGGACGAGCCAG
The DNA here is from genome assembly GCA_963769535.1 of uncultured Chloroflexia bacterium. Classification (GTDB taxonomy): domain Bacteria; phylum Chloroflexota; class Ktedonobacteria; order Ktedonobacterales; family Ktedonobacteraceae; genus CF-113. Next base: position 91,544 of record CAVYMC010000001.1, read on the forward strand.
GAACACTGCATGGAAGAATTTGAGGCAGCGGTACCTAACGCGCAAAATTCATACTGTGATATCCTGACCCCCACTTTAGGAGGTTGTATGCTCAAAGATATGAAGGTGTGTACCATTAGTAAGTACCCCCCATACATGTCCGGTCACTCGTTTGAAGCTCTCTACCAGGGGAAGGCCCTGCTTGAAATGACGGGCGAAAAGCATTTTGAGGTCACCTATGACCAGTCCGTCTATGATAAAGCCACCAATTACAATAATTCGCCCGAACTCATGTTGGAAGCCGAACAATACTTAAACGTCTACAGAATATTTGCCGATGAGCGGGGGAATATAAAAGTTCTGGACGGCGCATTAGTAAAAGCCTTCGTGGGCCAGGTCATTAACCTCATCGTTGAGAAAGACGTAAACGTGCTTTCAACTTTTTATCTTGATCCGCACGCCTACATTGCAAACCAGGCCAAATTATATGCGCAGGTTGTGCTGGGCAAGAAAATAATCACCGCGCATAAAGCCGTGGGGTCCGATGTGCTGAATTCTATTGCTAACCATCGCACAGACGGAGAAGGAAAATTTCTTTTACTCCAGTTACTCAGCGGAGATATTATGCTGGCCGTCTCGTTCTTCATGAAAGAAAAGATCATCGAGTACGCGCAAGATTTATTGCCGCCGCACCTCGTCGAAAAAATTGCTGCTGAAATGAAGGTGTTATACGCGCCATTTAACAATGCGTATTTTCTTGAGCGAGACGAAGAGCAGCTTCATTCCTTCAAAAAGAAATTTAAAATACCGGAGGATAGAAAAATAATCTCCTACATTGGCAGGCTCTTCCCGGAAAAAGGGGTGGAAGATTTACTGGCAGCGTTTGCTATTATTAAGCAATACCACCCGGATACCCTGTTAGTTATTGGTGGGCATGGTATCTCTTTAGATAATCTGCAACAATATGTCCAGGCGCAGAACATCCCGGAAGTCATATTTACCGGTACTGTTAGCAATAGTGAAAAACGGGCGCTTATGCAACTGTCTCATGTGGGGGTCATCCCTACGAAACCGATCATGAACTTTGTGGAAACGCTGTGCATTAGCGCATTAGAATATCAAGCGGCGGCGGTTCCGCTTATCACGACGCGTGTAGGTGGAGTTCCCGAAGCGGCGGGTTCCCACAGCCTCTACTCAAAACACAGTTCGTCGGATGACTTAGCAGAGAAAATCGCCTTGGTGGTTGATAATAAGGTTGATAGACAGGCCATGATCCAAAATGGCATTGAGCATGTCAAGAAGTTTAATTATTACAACATAACGCAGACATTTGTCCAATACCTGGAAGAATGCAATCGTTAAAGCCGCACATATCTCTACGCGCAGACTTGCGAGACCGGAGGGTCTGTGATACACTGTTCCCATACCCACCGGGTCAGGGTATGCAAGAGGAGAGAGAGATGAAAGCGGACAAGACGGAAGTTCTCAAACGACTGAACTACATTGAAGGCCATCTTGGTGGTATTCGCAAGATGGTCGAAGAAGATAAATACTGTGTTGATATTCTGCGCCAGACCTACGCGGTGCGCAAGGCTATCGAAAAGCTCGAGGGGCTTATCCTGGAAAATCACCTGGAGAGCTGCGTCCCTGAAGGCATCCGCGAAGGAAGGGAAGAAGCGGTCATTGCGGAACTGGTGCAACTCTATAACCTGGCGGGAAATCGCTAACGAATACAAGATGATTTGACCGACCGAAAACCAGTAAACATGCCCATCTGGGCATGTTTACTGGTTTTCGGTCGGTCAAATCATGAGTTTTTAGCAGATACGGGGTAAAGGATCGCCAACCAGCATATCCAGCACGCGCATTCCTCCAATGTCTGTGCGCAAGAAAACCATGCCGGCTGGTTCAGCCTGGACGGTGCCGATGATGGCGGCTTCACGGCCTACGGGGTGGCTGCGCATAGCAGCTAAGGCCCGATCTGCTTGCTCCGGCGCGACGATTGCCAGGAGCTTGCCTTCGTTGGCGATGGTCAGAGGGTCAAGGCCCAGAATTTCGCAAGCTCCTCGTACTTCGGCATGGACGGGAATAGCGTGTTCGTCAAGCCCGATTGAAACCTCTGAGCCTAGCGCCATCTCGTTTAGAGAAGTCGCTACGCCGCCGCGTGTCGGGTCTTTCATGCAATGCAGACCTTCGCCAGCCGCTTCGAGCAGCGAGGCTACCAGTGAATTGAGTGGCGCGGTATCGCTCTGCACGTCGGTTTCGATTTCGAGCGCTTCACGGGCGAGCATGATGGCGATGCCGTGATCGCCGATAGGGCCGCTTAATAGCACTCTATCGCCGGGTTGCAGGCGGGTTTGCCCCAGCGGCCAGGTGGCGCGCACAATGCCCACGCCGGCGGTGTTGATAAACAGGCCATCGGCTTTGCCACGCTGCACCACCTTCGTATCTCCCGTGATGATGGAGACACCAGCATCTGCTGCGGCCTTCGCCATCGACGCGACGATTTTACGCAGGTCAGCAATGGGGAAACCTTCCTCCAGAATAAAGCCGACTGAGAGGTATAAGGGTTCAGCTCCTGCCATGGACAGATCGTTGATGGTGCCATGCACGGCCAGTTTCCCGATGTCACCGCCGGGGAAGAATAGCGGGCTGACCACGTAGGTATCGGTAGTGAAGGCCAGGCACTGGCCCGTTCCGTTGACGGTGAAGGTAGCCGCGTCGTCCATGGGGTCAAGCATGGGATTCGAGAAAGCAGGAGCAATGACGCCTTCGATCAGGTTGTGGGTGGATTTGCCGCCGCTGCCATGACTGAGTGTGATCTTCTCATCGCGTAAGTAGAATTTATGACGGCGAGCCTGCTTAGTGCGCTCAATCTTCTTCAAAATGTCATCAATGCGCTCCGCATTGTCTGGCAGTAATGTGTCCATATAAACCTCCTGCTAACTTTATTTAGGACGAAGGACGCTCACAAGGGTCCCTACGATTTTGCCATGGGTAGAATATTGAGGCGGCTGCGCTCGGATGCCATTGAGAAGCGCCCATAGTTATAGTAAGCAGCGCAGGCTCCCTCCGGCGAAACCATGCAGGTGCCGATGGGTGTTTCAGGCGTGCAGGCGGTGCCGAATACCTTGCACTTCCAGGGCTTGATGACGCCTTTGAGCACTTCGCCGCACTGGCAGGCTTTGGGGTCTGCCACTCGCAAACCAGGCACTTCGTAGAGCAATTCTGCATCCCAATCGGCAAACTCTGAGCGCAGCTTCAAGGCGCTGTGCGTGATGAAGCCCAGGCCGCGCCACTCGAAGAATGGGCGCAGCTCCATGGTGGTCGCCATGGCCTGCAACGCTTTCACGTTGCCATCCGGTCGCACGACGCGCGAGTATTGATTCTCGACCTCAGCGCGGCCTTCATCCAGTTGCTTCACGATCATGTAGATGGACTGGATGATGTCGAGCGGCTCGAAGCCAGCGACCACGATGGGCTTATGGTGATCGCGCGCGACAAAGTTGTAGGGGCGCAAACCGATGACCATGCTGACGTGGCCCGCGCCGATGAAGGCGTCCAGGCGCAGGTCTGGCGAGTCAAGAATGGCCTTCATAGCGGGAATAATGGTGACGTGATTGCAGAAGACGGAGAAATTCTTGACGCCTTCAGCCTTCGCGCGCAAGAGCGTCACGGCGGTGGAGGGAGCGGTCGTCTCAAAGCCGATGGCGAAGAAGACCACCTTGCGATCAGGATGCTGGCGAGCAAGTTTGAGAGCATCGAGCGGCGAATAGACGAAACGCACATCGGCTCCATCGGCTTTGGCGTCCAGCAGGCTGCCGCGCGAACCCGGCACGCGCATCATATCGCCAAAGGTGGCGAAGATCACGTCGTCCATGCGAGCGATGGTGATGGCGTCATCGATGCGGCCCATAGGCAGCACGCAGACAGGACAACCTGGTCCATGCACAAGGTCGATGTTGGGTGGCAGCACATCCTCAATTCCATGCTTGTAAATTGTGTGCGTATGTCCGCCGCAGACCTCCATAACCTTGAGTGATCGGGAACCTGACAATCTGGCAATTTCGTCGGAAATGCGCTTTGCCAGTTCAGGATCGCGGTACTCGTCCACGTACTTCATGTTCATGCCGGTTCTCCTTCTATCGTACCTTGCGGTTCCTTGCAGTCTCTTACAGGCTGCTCATGCGAAGTAGAGTCGCAGGCTGTCTTTATGGCCTCATCAGTGCCTGGATTACCTCAAGAAGCGCGTGATAGGCCGTGGCGTGCGCTTCCTGGATGCGCGGAATATGATCGCCGGGTACAGTGATACAAAAGTCTACCGCGGCAGAACGTGCCATCTTTCCACCGTCGTAGCCGGCCAGCCCTATTGTTAATAAGCCCTGTTTTTTTGCCTGTTCAAGCGCCACCTGGATGTTGGTTGAATTGCCGCTCGTTGAAATACCCAGGGCGATATCGCCCTGGCGTCCGAAGGCAATCACCTGGCGAGCATAGATATTATCGAAGCCGACATCGTTCCCGACCGCCGTGACTACCGCGATATCGTTTGTCAGGGCAATTGCCGGAAGGGGCATCCAGTTTGGGAAAGGCGGAGTGAGCAAATCAGCCACCAGGTCCTGCGCATCTGTGGTACTCCCCCCGTTACCAAAGGCCAGCAGCGTTGCGCCATGCGCGAAGGCGCGCGCCATGGCCCGGCCCACAATGACGATCTGTTCACCGGAGTGTTCGAGCATGGCGCGGCGCATCGCAATCACCTCGCGGCACTTTTCGAGCGTCGAGTGACGTACCTGCGCCAACACATCCTCTACATTGGATTTGCCTCCATCAAAAAGATAGGGATAAAAGAGCCGGTCGTATTCAGACCCTTCGGGATCATGCATCGTTCGCCTCGTTTGCAGTGCTTTTTTCCAGGGCGGGGGCAAGCGGGTGAACCAGGGCGGGGGCAAGCCCCGCCCCTACCCTGTACGGGGTTGTCTCCGCTATGGCAATTGCTACGCCGCCATGCACCAGTATCACATCTCCCTCTACAATATCATCTATCATGGTAATATCAACTTCTTCTGTGGCATCTTCGATAGTGACGAATGCTACTCCGGTGTTTTGATCGATGCGCAGCACTCTGGCGGGTATTGCTTCATCGGAACATGTTATGCAGTGTCCTTCTGCGTCAAGATCGCACTTCATGATAGTAGCCCTTCGTGTTCAAAGAATATATGCACCAGTTCCCACAAAATATGGTAAAGCGTTTCGTGCGTCTCCTGGATGACCAGGGGATCGCTGGTATGTACGATGAAACAAAAATCGAGGGCGATCATTCTAAACAGCCCGCCATCACCTCCCGCCAGGCCCAGGGTCAATAAACCTTTCTGCTTTGCGGATTTCAATGCTGCTACGACGTTTGCGCTGTACCCGTCCAGCGAAAAGCCCAGGGCGATGTCATGCGGTCGGGCGAGAGCCTTGATCAGGCGCACAAAGGGCGTTTCGGCCTCGCCTTCGTTCTGGCTGCTGAGTGTGGCGCTGTCGTTGGTGAGGGCCAGGGCTGGTAGCGCGCGTTTGCCGACGATGACAGGATGTACGAACTCGACGGAAATGTGTTGAGCGTCGGTCGCCTGAGGGCCATTGCCGAAAGCCAGCAAGCGTCCTCCCTGGTGAAAGCAGCGCGCTATGGCCCAGCAGGCCTGGGCAATCTGTTCCACCTCCACTGAGAAGAATGTCTCAGGAATGGTCATGCTTTGCTCGAAGCGCGCGGCAACGAGCGCCTTCAGTTCCGGCAAATCCATCTCAGCCGTCATTGATCTTCCTCATTCAATCTGGCTCGAGTGCAGCATTTCGAGTTCATCGGCATACGCCTGTCCCAACATTTGCAGAGCTTGCAATGTATCATGCGCCTCAGCCTCGTCGATTTTGCTCATAGCAAAGCCTACGTGGATCAAGACCCAATCGCCCGGCGCGATACCTTCTGGCCGCACCAGCGCGATGCTTACATTGCGTTTCACGCCAGAAACATCTACCTTCGCAATGGAATTGGCATCGTCCACGATGTCTACGATTTGACCGGGTATTCCAAGACACATATGAACCTCCTTTTAGGGGTTGTAACGGACGCGATCATGCACGTCCCTGCATACTTTGTATTCGCTCCGCTGCCACTGCGAGTTGGCCGAGGCTAAGGCCACCGTCATTGGGTGGCACAAGCCGGTTGATATAGACTTGAAAACCTTTTTCCTCCAATCGCGCTATCAATGTTTCGAGCAAGAGACGGTTCTGAAATACGCCGCCGCTCAGAGCGACGCTGTTCAATTGCGTCCGTTCGCGCGCTTCACAGGCTGCCGCCGCCAGGAGTTCGGCGATGGTGCGATGGAAGCGACTGGCGATATGCGAGGGCGGCAAACCCTGTTGAACATCGCTTACGATGGCGCGTATCATGGGAGATACGTCCAATGTAGCTGATTTGCTCTCGCCTACTCCTTGCCTCTGAATTGCGAATGGGTAGAGTTGCGGCCCGTTGTTATGTGTTTCGTCGTTGGCGGGGGCGGACGCGATACATCGCGTCCCTACAGCGAGGGTTTCGAGTTCGATGGCGGCCTGACCTTCGTAGAGGACTTCACCGCGCAGGCCTATGAGCGCGGCGATGGCGTCGAAGAGTCTTCCCAGGCTGGATGTTTGCGGGCAATTGATGCCGCGCGCGATCATCTGCGAGAGGGTGTGCCATTTTGAGCGGTCTAACTGGCGCACAAATGGAATGTCCAGGTTCAGAAAAGCGTCACCGTAGGCGGCAGCAAGGTAGGCGGCGGCCATGCGCCAGGGCTGGCGCACTGCTCGTTCGCCCCCTGGCAGGGGTATGTAGGTGAGATGCGCGAGGCGTTCAAAATCGGTGAGGTCTGCTGCCAGAATTTCGCAGCCCCAGACCGCGCCGTCGATGCCAAATCCGGTGCCATCGGCGGCGATTCCGATGACCGGGCCGCTCAACCCATGCTCGGCCAGCACGCTGGCTATGTGAGCATGGTGATGCTGGACGCCGATTTTCTGGGGAATGTCGGCGTCAAGAGCGTATTTTGTCGCCAGGTATTCGGGATGCAGGTCATAGGCGATGGCCTGCGGGTAGATATCGAAAAGACGCTGATAGTGTTCAATGCCCTCGCGAAACGAGATCAGGGTCTCCACATTCTCTAAATCTCCGATATGAGAGCTGATGAAAGCCTGGCGGCCCTTGCCCAGGCAAAAGGTGTTCTTGAGATGGCCGCCGCAGGCAAGTAACTGTGCTGGGAGATCAGCAGAGAGCGCAATCGGCTCTGGCGCGTACCCACGGGAACGGCGGAAAAATTGCTCGCCGCTCGCAACGATGCGCGCGACGGAATCATCGCAGCGCATGTGGATGGCGCGATTATGCGTGAGCATGGCTCCGGCGATAGTTGCCAGACGTTGCAGAGCGTCTTCGTCGCGATAGGCAATTGGTTCATCGCTCAGGTTGCCGCTGGTCATGACCAACGCTGCCGGTCGTCCCGCTTCTATGGCAGAAGCGAAATCGCGCAGGAGTACATGATGTAGAGGTGTGTAGGGCAACATCAGTCCCAGCGAGTTACAGGATGGCGCAACGCCCGGAGCTACGGGACAATGCGCGCGCTGTTCTAGCAGCACGATGGGTCTGCGGCGCGATTGGAGCAGCACCGCTTCAGCATCGTTCACCTCACATAGCAGGCGGGCGGTTGCTATATCGGGCACCATTAGCGCGAAGGGTTTGGCTTCGCGATGTTTCCTTGCGCGCAATTGCTGCACTACTTCCATATTGAGGGCATCACATGCCAGGTGATAGCCGCCTAATCCCTTGATGGCGAGGATTGCGCCCTGCGCGAGTTGTTGCGCGGCTGTGGTGATAGAATCAGACATATCCTGTAGGGGCGGGGGTGGAGGGGACGAGGGGAGGGGACGCTTGCGTCGCCCTTCGTCATTCCCGTCTGTCCAATCATCAATATCATCCGCCCAATTAACCATGCGAACCTGGGGGCCGCAGGTTGGGCAGGCGTTGGGTTGGGCGTGAAAACGGCGATTGAGCGGGTCGTCGTATTCTGATTGACAGGCCGGACACATGGAGAAGAACTGCATGGTGGTTTTTTCGCGATCATAGGGAACATCTTGCACGATGGTGAAGCGGGGGCCGCAGTTGGTGCAGTTGATGAAGGGGTAGCGATAGCGCCGGTCGGCGGGGTCGAACAATTCGCGCAGGCAGTCTTCGCAGGTTGCGCTATCGGGCGAGATGAGCGCTTGCCGCTCAGACCCCTTCTGGCTGTGTGTGATGCTGAAGCCGTTTTCATGGCAAAGCGGCATCAGCTGGGTAGCGATAGAATCGATACGCGCCAGTGGTGGGGCCTGCTCGCGCAAAGCTTGCTGGAAGCCTTCGAGGGATTCTACACTGCCCTCGACTTCGATGGTGACGCCCTGGCTATCGTTGAGTACGAAACCAACCAGACGCCTGCGCAGCGCCTGCCCGTAGACGAAAGGCCGAAAGCCCACGCCCTGCACTATGCCCTGCACAATAATGCGCCGCCGTTGAATTGTCGAACTCATTACGGATAACATATCCGCTTCCTTTTTCGTCGCTATATGCCGCGCGCGAATGTAACAAGCCAATCACACCATGCTGCGAGTCCTTCACCCGTCTGGCAGCTTACTTCAAAGATACGCAGGTTGGGATTGATAGCCAGCGCTTGCCGCCTGACCTTTTGCAGGTCGTAGTTGACGTAAGGAAGCAAGTCGAGCTTGTTCACAACCATTACCTGCGAAATGGCGAACATTTGCGGGTACTTGGCAGGTTTATCATCGCCCTCTGTGGTACTCACTACAACAACTCGTAGATCTTCTCCCAGGTCCCAGGCAGCAGGGCAGACCAGGTTGCCGACGTTCTCGATCACGAGCAGGTCTATGTGCGCCAGATCAATATGCGTGAGCGCGTCGCGAATCATGTGAGCCTCTAGGTGACAGGCTCCCCGCGTATTGATCTGGACGGTCTCCGCGCCTGCCGCTTCGATGCGTTCCGCGTCGGCGCTTGTCTCAACATCGCCCTCGATCACACCGATGCCCAGTCGCCCACGCAGACGCTCAATGGTGCGTTCCAGCAGGGTTGTTTTGCCAGCCCCCGGTGAACTCATTATGTTGAGCGCGCGAATGCCGCGCGCGCTCAACGTCTGGCGAATCTCTTGAGCGACCTGTTCGTTGACGGCCAGTATATTCTGAGCGATGGTCACTTTAGGCATGATTCTCGATTTCCATTTCCATAATTTGGAGTTCGGTTCCCGAAACAACGTCGGTGGACCACTCCTGGCAGGTTGGACATTGCGCGATATAGTTGGCGACGGTGAAATCCCTACCGCAATGATGGCAGCGCGCCCGGTGTGGCACGTTCTCGATCAGCAAATGCGCTCCGGCTAAAATCGGGACCATGCTGGTGAGCATTTCGAAACTGAACGCCAGCGAATCACCTACAATGCCACTGGCATCGCCAATCTTGAGACGCACGTTTTTGACACGCACGGCGTTGCATTCGATCGCTTTGGCCTCTACAGCATCAACGATACTCTGGGCAATAGCGAGTTCATGCATGGTCGAGTTCTAGTCCCCCCGCGTTACATCGACTTGATGCGACGGTAACGCATAATGTCGGACAGGTTCGCCAGAAAGACGATCAGACCAACGAGGATCAACGCAAGAACCACAATAAGGACTACAATCAACGCTGTCATGGCTCTGGTCCTTTCCCTGCACGCGGTACAGTCCACCTCTGGCTTGCGCCTTCGGTTTCCGGTTAAATTGAACTCATTTTCAGATAGCGTTGTAAATCAGGAAGCAGCTGGCTGATAAACCACGCGGCAAAACCAATGACACCAACCGCGAGAAGTAATTTCCACATATTTCTGTACCTTTCTTTCATGTTACGTTATCCAAACTTACGCTACGAATTTACCGCTACCAATTCTTCGACAAGAGAATCGATCATTTTGACCGCCTCATCTACAGCGGCCTGCACTGGTTCGCTCAACCCCATCTGCATCTCTTCAAATCCTTCACCGCCGCCAATTGTGGCTGGTTCACATCCTACAAGCAGGGTGCGGATGGGGCGCGCTCCCAGAGTTCTGGCGAAGGCAAGTACCTTCACCGGGTCCATGCTATGACTGTCCAGGGCTACCCTACCAGCTTCCACTCCCTGTTCGGGACTAATGTCCGAAAGGTCTGCTTCAATCAAATAGACGGTGCCAGGCGTACCCCCGCGAAGGGACCGCGTCGACTAACACCAGTGTATCATAGTCATCTAGCAGAGTGTAGGCCAGTTCGATGCCACGAATGCCGAAATCAACCACCTGCACGCCTTCGGGGTAATGCCGGGTCTTCCTGCTCTTCAGACGCTGCGCCACTTCGACGCCGAATCCATCGTCCCCAAAAAAGATATTGCCAATGCACGCGATTAGTATGTGTTTCGGGCCGGGTTCGACTGGAGATGACTGGCTCATAGGGTATCCTCCAGGGCATCTATCTCTTCCGGGAAGAAGAAGAAACGATGGCCCGGTAGCACGCGCTCGTCCCACTGCTCCCTACCGGGATCAATATCCAACGTCACCACAAGATAGATGCGATTTTCAAAATCCTGCTGAATTACTTCAACGCGCGCGGTCTGGCCGTCCAACATCATATCCATGGCGTCTGTCAGCGTTCCCGGTCGTCCCCGGCCCGGTCGCAGACGCACCGTATCCCCGGCTTTCACATCTTTACCTGCAATACGTACAGATGTTGGCGGCGGATAATCTTCGCCTGGAAATTGAAAATTCATGGATGTGCCGTTCATACCTCTTCTTCCTCCATGACCGGCCTCATGCTGCGAATGGTGCCGTGTAACTTCATAAACTGTTCGGGAGTCAGGGACTCGGTGCGTTCCAGGATTTCACGCGCGCGCGCATCTCCCTGGCGCATCTCTTCTTTTTCCTGGTCGGTCAGCGTCAGGATACGCAGCGTTAGAATCTCGTCGATTTCGGTGCCATCGAAAAGGCTGCCGGGGCTTTCGGGCGCAATCTGGGGATAGTCGTACAGGATAATGGGCGACGAGAGCAGGGCGTCCGTTTCGCCTTCGCTGCCCACCAGCACGGGCCAGGTGCGCACATTCTGGCATTGCCCGGCGACAGCTTGCAACGCTTCGGGCGGCTCCAGTAGTGAAATAAATTCGCCTTGATGAACCTGTAAAATGGTGTGCGTGGAGACGAACGATTGCAGCAATGCTTCGTTATGGCGGTTCGACAGTGACCCGGTTGCGGGCGTCAAATTTTCGATTTGCGCGCAGAATTTGAACAGATCGTTGTCGATTTGTTCGGCTGAGAGCCGAATGGTGCCTGCAATGGGGCGCTGCACTCGCACAATCGCATCTTCCGCCATACGCTGACCTGGAAAATAGATATCTACAACGCGGGGGTTTAATACCAAGTCGCGCAGTGAAATATCTGCTATGCTCATTTCACGCTCAATACCTTCTTCGTATGGTTCGCGGGCCAGGCGGCTTGCCAGACTCCACTCGCTGGTAGGGAGAGCATCAACTTGAGTTTGTGCATACGCGGCGGGCATCGGCTGCACGACTGAACACTGTAGCAGGTGCAAGAATTTAACGTGTATATCGAACGAGGTGTCTTCGTTGCCCTGCCCTGTCACCAGGCACTCGGTTCGCATCATGCAGGGTTCGATACCCTCGTTCGCCTCGCTGTACTGCCGGGGATACACCACACCGATTGTCCAGCGCTGGCGATTCTTGATGGCCGAGTGACGGTATGGGTAGAGGAGATAGCCCTCAAAAAGCACGGCGTTGGCGATTTCCTTCACTTGCTCTATATTCATGAGGATACCTCCGCGTCATTTGCCTGCAAGAGACGAGTAATCACGTTCTCCCAGGTGGGAAGGCCGTGCGTGGCTTTGTAGCGGTATAACTGATCAAAGACATCTTTGTGCAGGCGAATATAGGTGCTGTTGGGAAAGTAATGCGCGATCATATCTTGCCAGACCGCAACCGGGAAACGATAGGAGGCCTCCTTCGACCAGGAAATTTGTGCAACCTGCAAATTTTCTTCTTCACCTTCGTAGAAAATGGTGCCGCTGAACAGAAACGTAAGCGGAATGTCACCATCTCCCAGCGCGCTGAAGTATTTGACGCTGACGACCTCAAAATCATACGTGCAGGCAACGGGCATATCGATAGTAACGCTGCCTGAGAACTGCGGAATCGTAACGTTCGTGTGTGTCCACAATAGAGGGCGCAGCGTCTCGCCCCAGCGCGAAGGTTCCCCAAACACCTCCAACAATTTGGCCTGCGCTTCAGGAGTGTAGCGGCGGCGATTGACTGAGAGCTGAATTTGGCTGCGTAAGAGGACGCTATGAATACGCTCCTCTTCATTCGCATTGTCGATGCGTAATTTGAAGGTCAGTGTCGGAACCGCGGCATGAAGGCGAACCCCGGCGCCGATAACCTCAAAGCTCAGATCAGGCATCTTGATCTCCCCTCACAGGCCGAGATTTCGCCCGTATCGTTTCAAAAAAGTCGCCAATCGCTTCCCAGGTCTCCGTTCCGCCGCTCAGTCCTTTCCAGGAGAGGCGAATCAGGCCCACAAGCTGGTAGCAGGCATCGATAGGAACAATGTAATGCTCGCGCGCATTCTTCACACGGTTGATGAGAAGCGCCTCGAACATCAGGCTCCAGGCCATGCAAAATGGGGTTGCTACTCGTCAGCGTCTCCCATCCTTCCAGGTCGAGCAAGGATTCGGTTGCTCCCGCCGGGCTGGGATAAAACGCCATAACGTGCTTTGAGCCTGAACTGCGAAAGATAAAGGCCATGTTGACCGGAATCATCAGTTCATCCCACTGCTGATCTGCCATTTGAAAATCGAGAAGCGACAAATAGCGGCGGGACACCAGTTTATATTTGCCGGCTCCTGATCCTTCTTCGCTAAAAAGCAATGCGCAGGCCTGGCACGCGCAGATCAAGGCGCGGCTGGAAAGCTCTAACAAGTGACGATGCTCCGAGGGTATGACCTCGCTGCAAAGTTCGCAGTGTTCTACCTGGGCAGGCGCGCGTTCCGGCGAGCGCTTCTGGGCGAAACGACGTAACGCGCTGACAGGCGCACCAGAACGATCGCTGCGATCACCCAAAGATGCTGACATAGTTGCTCCCCTCATCCCTAACCTTTTAAGCTTATGTTAGTAGTTGAACCTTCCTTCTTGCGGCGAGGAGCAACAAAGGTAACGGGTGTCCCAGCATGCGCTGGCGGGCGCGGAGGCTCGGTAACGCCCTCTACTTCAAGCCTGTCCAGGTCGGGAGCCGCTTTGAAAATGGCTTCTTCGATGGTCAATTTGAGGGTCATGGTTGAGGAAGGACAGCCGTGACAACTTCCCTCCAGGCGCAGGCGCGCTACACCATCTTCGACGCTGACTAACTCGACATTGCCGCCGTGCGATTTGAGGTAGGGACGTACCTCATCCAGCGCTTCGACGACGCGCGTCTCGATGTCTCTGGGATGCAGTTCATGCAGGAGTAGGAGAGAGCCTACCAGGTCATCATTTGCCAGCGACTCAACTATTTTATAGCCCGGCGCTCCGGCCTCAACGGTAAGTTCGAGGATGCGCGCCAGTCCTTCGCCATACAAGTCCAGCAGGGCCTGGATAAGTTCCTCGGCAATGTCACGCGCATGTGGGTCAGAGAATTCGCTCACTTCCTGGATCAGCGCTTCGATACGCTCGGCGCGACGTTGACGCTCTTGCATATCTTGTTGCATGGACGCCTCCTCGTTTCCGCGAATTGCGGGCAAATAAGCCAGGGTGATTAGCCAGGGCGCGGGCAGAGGGCGACCAGGGCAGGGACAAGCCCCACATTCCCCGGCTAATCACTCAATATTACACGCCGAACGTTGGTGAATGAAGAACCTGTAGTTCTTTTCCTTCACCCAGGTACATATGGACACCGCATGGCAGGCAGGGATCGAAGCTGCGCACGGCGCGCATGATGTCAATGCCCTTGAACTTATCCGGGCCGTTCTCCTCGAAGATGGGCGTGTTTTGCACGGCATCTTCGTATGGGCCAGGCGTGCCGTAGATATCGCGCACACTGCCATTCCAGGGGGTCGGTGGATAGGGATGGTAGTTGGCGATCTTACCGTTCTCGATGACCATGTGGTGAGAAAGCACACCACGTACCGCTTCGTGGAAGCCGCAGCCGATGGCATCCTTCGGCACCGTGAATTCGTTCCACGTTCTGGTATGTCCGGCATTTAACTCAACCAGCGCCTTGTCGATACAATGGAGGGCGACGGCGGCGGAGTAGGCCTGGAAGTAGGTGCGGGCGCGGTTCCGCTCGATAGCGTTGCTCCACTGCGGAATCTTCCACTCAAATTCTACCTCGGGCTTCGTGGCGGACTTGGGCAGCCGAATCTTGACGCTGCGCCCGGTGGCTTTGATGTAGCCACCCAGGTCTACGATGCCGGCCAGGGCGGTCGTCCACAGGCGAGCGAGCGCGCCGCCGCCAGTGTCCAGCGCCAGGTGCTTGCCGGTACGTTTATCATACCAGCGTGGCGACATCGTCCAGCTATAGTTGCCGTTGAAGTCACGTTTCTGCGGCTTGGGGATAGTGGTCTGGTTCCAGGGATGGTGTTTGTCAACCGGGTTGCCGAGTGGGTCGCGATCTACGAAGGTTCTTTCGCTCTGCCAGTCATCGTAGTAGGAGCTGCCCAGCAGAATACGGATGCCGAGGTTGATGTCTACCAGGTTGGTTGTGACCAGTTCGTTGTCCACCACCACGCCTGGGGTGACGAACATAGCTTTGCCCCATTTGTCCATGGTGCGATAATCATAATCGCACACATCGGGATCCTGGAACGATCCCCAGCAGCCGAGCAGGGTTTGCCGATAGCCAACCATCTCGTAGCCGGGCATGGCCTGGTAGAAGAAGTCGAACAGATCATCGTGCAGTGGCACCATCTTCTTCATAAATTCGACATACTTCATCAGTCGAACGAGGTAGTCGGTGAAAAGCTGGATGGTGGCAACGGTGCCGACGCCGCCGGGATAGAGGGTCGAGGGATGAACGTGCCGTCCTTCCATCAGACAGAACTTCTCGCGTGTATAACGGCTCACCTGCAATCCTTCGAGGTAGAGTTCTCCGGTGAAGGGGTTGAAGGCTCGCATGATGTCGCCGATAGTACGATAGCCATGCTCTGCGCGTGAGGAGACTCGGTTTTATTGGCAAGTTCCAGCACGCCCGGATTGGTCTCCTTGACCATTTGCTCGCAGTAATCAACAGCCACCAGGTTCTCCTGGAAGATGTTGTGATCGAACATGTACTCCGCCGCCTCGCCCAGATTCAGCACCCACTCGCCCAGAGGCGGCGGCTTGACCCCGTAGGCCATATTCTGAGTGTAGACCGAGCAGGTAGCGTGGTTATCGCCACAGATACCGCAGATGCGGCTGGTGATGAAGTGGGAATCACGCGGGTCTTTGCCCTGCATAAAAAGGCTGTAGCCTCGGAAGATAGAAGAAGTGCTATGGCATTCCGCTATTCTCCGATTCTTAAAGTCAATCTTGGTGTAGATCCCCAGGCTACCCACGATACGTGTAATCGGGTCCCACGACATCTCTACAAGTTGTGATGGCGGTGTCGTGCTATCATCTCTTCGAACCTGTATCGTCATTACGTTAACTCCTTTGGTAGAGCCGCTCTACATCGACGTTGTAAATACGGAATCACCATTTCCCGTGATAGCCTGTCGTCAGTTCTCTGCCTTTATGCCGCCAGGATGGTTCTTTGTTGGCAGTGTTTTGAGTTATCTTGCGCAGTCTTCTGACGACGCTGCCATAGATGCCAATGACACTCGACGAAGCCTTGCTGCCGGGAGGAGGGTCCATGAAGGGCATGAATTTGTCGGGGAAGCCTGGCATGGTGCAACCGATACAGATGCCGCCCACGTTCGGGCAACCGCCGATGCCTGCCATCCATCCGCGCTTGGGTACATTGCACTGCACCACAGGCCCCCAGCAGCCCAGCTTGACAAGGCACTTGGGAGAGTCGTATGTGGTGGCAAAATCGCCTACTTCGTAGTAGCCAGCGCGGTCGCATCCCTCGTGTACTGTTTTGCCGAAGAGCCAGGTCGGTCGGTGGGCATCATCGAGGGGAATCATCGGAGAGAGACCCGCCACCTGGTAGAGGAGATAGAGAACGGTCTCCATAAAGTTGTCGGGCTGCACGGGGCAGCCGGGAACGCAGACGATGGGGATGCCTGCCGGGGTTTTCCAGTTCCAGCCAAGATAATCGAGCAGACCCATTGCGCCGGTAGGATTGCCAGACATGGCATGGATGCCGCCATATGTTGCGCAGGTGCCGATGGCGACAACTGCCAGGGCTTTGGGCGCAAGGCGATCAATCCACTCAGTGGTGGTAATGGGTTGACCGGTGGTCGGGTCGGTACCGAGAGCTGCCCAGTAGCCCTCTTTCTTGATCTTCTCGTTGGGAATGGAGCCTTCCACGACGAGTACGAAGGGGTCAATGAGACCTTGCTCAGCTTGATAGAACCACGTCATAAAACTTTCGCCGCCAAGCTCATAGGCGAGTACGGGGTTATGGAGATGAACTCTGGGGAGACCGGGGATGGCTCCCAACAATACATCTTCGATGCTGGGCTGGGTAGCTGCGGTGATCGAAACTGTATCTCCATCACAGCCTAATCCAGCCGTAATCCAGACGATGTGGACATCCTCCACGCGCGATCTGGTTGCCAAGCTGTACCTCCTCGAGCATGATCTGCTCGTGGTCTGCCATGAAACCGCACTAATACGTCATTGCAACTGGTCACGTATCAATTGCAATCAACGACGATACGCTACAATAACGACAAACGAAGGTTACGGTGAGGCATCGGTCAGGCATCGGTCGCCTCGAGATATAGTAGGCCAACAACGGCTCAGGAATGAATCCAGAATATAGGAAAAGTCAGAAAGACGCCCGGCGCGGGCATTTGCAAACGGCCCACCAATTTACAGCCTGATTTACCAGGAAAATCGGTCTGCGTCCGGGTGGGAAAACGCAGAAGCTCAGTAAACGGCCTATTCCTAGCAATCATGCTTCATAGAAAGAGTATACTCATGATTTGCGCATTTTTCAAGCGGTTTTAAGAAATGCCCAATTAGTTGCGTGTGTTGAGACCGAAAGATTGAACAGATGTACTTCTGTTGCCCAAAGGTTTCAACAATGGGCGAGCAGTTGTAACACCTCGTGCTCGCGTGGGGATAGCTGTACCGGGGGAAGTTCCGACCGAAGAGATGTTTTGCCTGCAAAGGTAGGTTAAATTGATCCTACGTTTGCAGGTCAGATATGGGGAGATGGGGAGCGGAAGTATTGCGCTGGCCTATGAAAACCTATACAATGCTGATTAACAAACTTCATTACAGGAAAATAGGGATGAAAGACAGCAGAAAGTATCCTCTTAATACTCATTTGCGGGCTATGCGCGATGATCGCTTATGGTCGCAACCGAAACTAGCCGCGAAAATCGGCACGACCACAGTCAATGTCAGTCGCTGGGAAAACGGCAAGACCTTTCCCACTCCCTATTTTCGCCAGCGCTTGTGTGAAGTTTTTGGTAAAACGCCTGCTGAGCTTGGCCTGTTGCAGCCATCCTCGCAGCATAGTTCCAGGATATGGAACATGCCCAATACACGCAACCCGTTCTTCACAGGTCGCGAACAACTGCTGGCGTTGCTCCTTGAGCGACTCTCGACCGCGCGCATGGCTACGTTGACCCAGGCTCAGGCCCTTTATGGGCTGGGTGGCATAGGCAAAACGCAGACGGCAGCCGAATATGCCTTTCGCTATGGTGACTACTATTCCCACGTGTTCTGGATGCATGCCGCCAGCCGCGAAACACTGGTGGCAGACTTTGTGTCACTTGCCCAACTGCTCAATCTCCCAGAACCGGAAAAAGATGAGCAGTATCAAACGCGCATCATTACCGCCGTCAAGCGCTGGCTGACCGCCAACAACGACTGGCTACTCATCATGGACAATGCCGACGACCTACGCATGGCACAGGAGTTTCTGCCCACAAAACACAAAGGATATATCCTGTTCACAACCCGCGCTCAAGCGGCAGGCCAGATCGCGGCCAGCGTCGAAGTGGAGAAATTGAATCTTGAGGAGGGGACCCTGTTACTGTTGCGCTGGAGCAAACGCCTGAACGCAGATGCCCCTCTCGATCAGGCACAGGCGGAGGATCGCGCCGCCGCCGAACAGATCGTGCGGAAAATGGATGGATTGCCGCTGGCCCTCGTGCAGGCCGGCGCTTATATAGATGAGACAGGCTGTAGTCTGGCGGATTACCTCCACCTCTACTCCACACATCGCAAAGAGTTGCTTGCGCGGCCCAGCAGTCTCTTACTCTACTATTCCGAAACGGTGGCCACCACCTGGTCGCTCTCGTTTCAGGAGATCGAGCAACAAAGTCCCGTCGCCGCCGACGTATTGCGCCTGTGCGCGTTCCTGGCTCCTGATGCCATCCCCGAAGAGCTGTTTATGCGAGGCGCCGCCGAACTGAGCGCTCTCCCTGGAGCCGAAGCTCTCGATTCGTTCAAGCTCAACGAAGCCCTGGCGGTGTTACGCAGGTATTCGCTGGTACGACGCAACGGCAACTCAAATATGCTGAGCATCCATCGTCTCGTGCAGGCAGTGCTCAAAGAGAGCATGGACCAACAAACTCGGAGCTTCTGGGCGGAGCGTACAGTGCGGGTCGTCAACGCTGCCTTTCCAGAGGCCGATTATGCCAAAGACGCCAGCCATCAATACTACTTGCCTCACGTCCAGGAATGCGCCACGCTGGTCAAAAAGTACCATCTCCACTTCCCAGAGGCAGCGCAACTCCTTTATCAGGCCGGAACTTCACTCGTATTACCATGGCTTCTATCCCCAGTCCCAATTTTTCCACCAGCAAGCCCTGGTTATCCGCGAGGAAGTGTTCGGGTCTGACCATCCCACTGTGGCCGATAGTCTCAACGCCCTTGCAATGCTGTCTCGCATTGAGGGCGATTATGAGCAAGCGGAAAAGTTCCATCGGCAAGCTCTGGCCATTCGCATAAAAACGCTTGGAACGGAACATCCCTCTACTGTCGAAAGCATCAATAACCTGGGCGTGCTCTACCGTACCCAGGGAAAATATGAGCAAGCCGAGCTTCTCTTGCAGCAGGCACTCAGCATTCGCAAGCAGTCGCTAGGCATCGAACATCCCGACACCTTGATTACCTTCCTTAATCTGGCAAAGCTTTATTCAGACCAGCGTGAGTATGAGCAAGCCGAACAGCTTCTGAAACAGGCATTGGCAACAAGCGAACGAGTCCTGGAACCCGATCATCCCCTCATTGCTTATAATCTCAATTTGCTGGCAAGGCTTTATTTCAAGCAAGGAAATTATGAGCAAGCCGAAACTCCCTGGGAGTGTTCCCTCGCTATCACTGAGAAAACGTTTGGATCAGAGCATCCCGCTACCGCTGAAAGACTTAACGATCTGGCCGAACTCTACTTTGCTCAGGGCCGCTATGAACTGGCGCAGTCCTTTTGCCAGCGGGCGCTGAACATCTGTGAAAAAATACTTGGGTCAGATCATCCTGATACGATTGCTTATCGTAAGCATTTGTCCAGAATCGTGAGTAAAAGAGAAGCGGAGCAGGATGATGGTCACCACCCTGCTCCTCCTTCGCCTTGAGCCAGCTAACGCCCACCGTTTTAAGCTAGCAGTCGTTCGTTCCAGGCACGGGGCAAGCTGGGTAGCGATGTACGGCAACAGACCTGGTCGACTGCCCGGCTGCGAAAGATGAACCGACGTGTCGGCCAGAAGCTGCACTCGCCATGGATCCTGATACCTGGAGGAAAGTGCCACTCAGAGTCGCCAACAGCGCAATGACCGCGAGGTAGTAACGTATCTTTTTCATCGATACTCCTTTTGCTGCCTGTCTGTCTGTCAAACAGGCAAGCGATATTTGTTTCACATATCCCTGCCGTCGCAGGGGTTGTGCTCGCAATCGAATGGGCCCATCGCGATCTGATCACAGAGGAAGTGTAGGGGAAAAAGAGAGACAGAAGAACAGCATTAAGGGAACATATGCAGGATATTCGCAGACCATTTAGAGGACATTTTCTGCCGGAGGCCACAGTTTTATAGAAAAAGGTTACTGAGAACCGCTTTAGACAGGCATTCAGAGGACAAAGAAGAGGCAATATACTCTACTTGAGGATACTCGGAGAATGGACGTGGTTCAATAAATAAGGTTGGCCGGGGAGAGGCTTTAGCTTTCCACTGCCCCTAATTCCCGCAAGGAGGCTTTCTGGGCCTCGGTTAATCCCTGGCTGGCGGTGATGTTCATACCTTCGTATGGTCTTTCTCCGGTGAGCGTTTTGAGGCAATCGCTCGCCTGCGCGTTCCACAGCTTGATCGTCCCATCGTCACTGCAACTGGCAAGTAGATGCCCGTCGGAGCTAAAGGCAACCGACCTGATACGGCTGGTGTGACCTTGCAGGACGTTCAGGCAATCACCAGATTTGCTCTCCCAGAGGCGGATGGTGTGGTCTTCACTGCCACTGGCAAGCAAATGTCCGTCAGGGCTGAAGGCAATCGATCTAACCCGGCTGCTATGGCCCTGTAAGCTTCTGAGGTATTGGCCCGTGCTCGTCTCCCAGAGGCGGATGGTGTGGTCTTCACTGCCACTGGCGATGATTTGCCCGTCGGGATTGTAAGCGATTGAACGCACCCGATTGGTATGGCCGCGCAGGACATTGAGGCAGCGACCGCTGCTCGCGTCCCATAAACGAACGGTTCCATCATCACTGCCACTGGCAAGCTGACTCCCATCGGGGCTGAACGCGGCAGCCCGCACCCAGTTCGCATGGCCTTCCAGCGCGCAAAGATACTGACCGGAGCTAGCATCCCACAGGCGAATGGCGTGGTCTTCATCCCCGCTGGCAAGCAGCTTCCCATCGGGGCTGAAGGCAACCGCTCTGATCCAATTGGTATGACCTTGCAGCATCTGCACGCAACGACCGCTGCTTACGTCCCATTGACGCACGACCTGGTCCCGCCCCCCGCTGGCCAACCTATGACCATCGGGACTGAAGGCGATGACCAGGCTTCCGCACGCGCTATCCTGCATGGTACGAACACAGGCGCCGCTTCTGACATCCCACAGGCGAATCTGCTGGTCTTCGCCCACACTGGCAAGCATTGCTCCACCTGGCTCGAAGGCAACGCACCACACGCGGTTGGTGTAGCCTTGCAGCGTTTTGAGGCAGTAACCAGTAACAGTATCCCATAAGCGGCAGGTTTGATCGTCGCCGCCACTGGCGAGCATATACCCACCGGCCAGAAAAGTGATACATCGCACTCCCTGCGCGTGGCCTTGCAGCGCCTTGAGGCATCTGCCGGTATCAGCATCCCACAAACGGATGCTCTGATCTTCACTGCCACTGGCGATGGTCTGCCCGCCGGGGCTGAAGGCAGTTGACCAGACGCGATTCGTATGGCCTTGCAGCGTTTTGAGGCTGTAACCACTGCTTACATCCCACACGCGCACAGTTTGATCGTCGCTCGCGCTGGCAAGTTGACTGCCATCGGGATGAAACGCTATCGATCTAACCCAGTTGCTATGGCCCTGCAAGACATTGATGCAATCGTTCCCGGAGACATCCCATACGCGCACGGTCTGGTCGGTACTGCCTGTGGCAAGGAGCTTTCCCCCCGGAGCAAAAGCCACAGACCAGACACGATCAGCATGACCTTGCAAGGTTTTGAGGCAGCGACCGCTCCCTGCATCCCATAGTCGAATAGTGGCATCATCGCTTCCGCTGGCAAGCAGCTTCCCATCAGGACTGAAAGCGACGGACCTTACGCGGTTGATATGATCTTGCAGAATATGAAGACAGCGACCCGTGTCGGTATCCCACAGGCGAACCGTTTGATCGTCACTTGCGCTGGCGAGCATACGCCCGTCGGGGCTGAAAGCGACGCTCCACACGCCGTCGCTATGCCCATGACAGGTGAGCAAAAACGTACCGCGCAATACATGGTAGAGCCAGATATCGCCGGTAGATGTTCCTATAGCGAGCAGGTTCTCCTGCGGGCTACACGCGATGGCATAGACATTGCCGAAGGTGTTGGTAAAGATGGTTGCGACGAAGTGGGCGCGCGTGAAATTGACACCTGGAAGAGGCACATTCAGCAAATAGGCTTGCCGCACTGTCAGATCAGAGAAGTCAAAACCGCGCAGGCTGCAACCCGCGTAGTTCAGAAGGTTGAGTATGTTCCCTGCCAGGTAGCCAGGGTATTGAATATCATCCTGGCGTTGAGTAGCGAGCAGGTTCTTCGCTCTTTGTTCAACTCCTCTCTTCCCCAGAGTTGCTACCAGGCGTTGCGCCAGAGGCGCGAGCAGCAGGCGTACCTGGCTCTCACGAGTGTAGTCTTTGCTCTTCGCTTTGATAAGCGCGTGGCTCATCCATACGTCCGGTGTCTCCGAGACGAACTCCTGGAAAGCTCGCTCAACCAGGCGACCAGTGATATATTCCATGATGACCGGTTGAAGGGTGAAATGCGCCGAACCCCTGGTTTCGATCATGGAGCGGCGACGTAGAGAATCCAGTATGTCGGGCAGCATTCCAGCCGCAATAGGCTCCGCGAGATCCTCACGCAATTCATTGAGCGGCACGACCTCGCGCTCAATCGCCAGCCAGTACATGATCTCCCGTTCCTCGTCCGACAGGCGATGAAAGTGCTGCTCCAACAGATCGCTGACATCCCCAAACGCGCTGACATCCTCCTGGAGAAAACGCGCGATATCTCCGCCGAACACCTCTTGAATAGGCTCGGAGACCAGTTGCAAGGCGAGCGGATTGCCGGAGTAACGTTCAACGAGAGCGGCCCATTCTTCGTTTGAGCCGAAAAGCCCCCGGTCTTTGAGCAGTTCCTGCCCGGCTGGTTGCCCGATGCCTGAAAGGGATAGTGTCCGTACCGGCGTCGTTTTCCCTTCCAGGCGCACCACTTCTTTCGGCTTTTCCCGGCTGGTCAGCACGAGGCAACTCTGATGCTGCGTTTCTCCAAAGAGCTTAATCAGTTTCCCGTAGGCTGCGTAGCCCTCGCGATAGCGACTGGCGCGTTGACCGGCCTGCATAATTGACTCAGCGTTATCAAGCATTATAAGACAGCGGTGGCTGCGTAGATATGGGACGAGCAGAGATAGCAGGTCATCTACATCCTCCGGCAAGTCGGCAGGCAACTGCTGAGAGAGAAAACGCAGGCACTGTTTCACTAACAGTCCAATGGGCGGGGCATTCTGGAGAGAACGCCAGAAGATGCAATCAAAGCTTTCCTTCACGTGAGTTGCTGCCGTAGCGACCAGGGCGGTTTTGCCCATGCCACCCATCCCCAATACCGCTATCACCTGGCAGACTCTGATCCTCTAGCCAGCGCTCCAGTTCGCCGCGTTCTTTCTCGCGCCCACACAGACTCACAACCACAGGAGCCTCATCCCAGTCTTCCCATAGAACAGGTGGAGGAACGCGCTCACCTGCCCGCGCTGCTACACTCATTACTCGACTGGCCGGAACAGATAGGGGTTTTGGCATCAATCCTGTCAGCCCCAACTCTTCGGCATTTTTTCCAAAGATTTCACTGAGGAGCTGGCGATGGTAAGGGCGCGGGAGGCGTTCACCGCTTTCCCAGCGTCCCACAGTTTTCGTATCACAGTCGGCTTTTTCGGCCAGGTCCGCCTGCGACCAGCCGCGCCGTTCGCGTTCATACCTGAGTTGTTCATGAAAAAGAGAGCGTTGCTCCATATAAACCTCAGTGGTCCTGTGTCGATTTGCCAGCGTGGGCCTGCTCCGTCCGGGCTTGCAGGTCGCGCAGGACCATGAGTTCAGTTCCGGTGGGAGGGGATGTCTGTTCGATCATTTCGGCGAAGCGAACCGGCCACCCGGTCTGCTGCGCGATATCTTCGCATGTTACACCAGGGTGAATTGACGTGACCACCAGTTCTTTCGTCTGCGGGTCGGGTCGCAGCAGGCAGAGATCGGTGACGACCAGCGTAGGGCCGAGAGTGCGAATGCCCAGGCGCTGGCGGTGGTCGCCGCCGGTACCGTAGCCAAAGGAGGTGATAAAATCAACGCGATCAACGAAGGTACGGCGACTCTGACGCATAACAACGTAGGTCTGGCCGCACAGACTGGCGATCTCTGGCGCGCCTCCTCCGCCCGGCAATCGCACTTTGGGGTGTTCATAACTGCCGATGACACTGGAGTTGATGTTGCCGAAGCGGTCAAGTTGGGCGCCGCCGAGAAAGCCAATCGAGATGCGCCCTCCTTGCAACCAGTACTGGAACATTTCTGGCACCGACACCGTCGAAAGGGCAGTCTCGCACAGTTCCGGATCGCCAATCGAGAGCGGCAACACATCCGGTTTCGTCCCGATAGTGCCAGACTCGTAGATGAGCGTGATGTCGGGGGCATGGGTAAGTCGCGCCAGGTTGCAGGCCAGCGAGGGCGCGCCGATGCCGACGAAACAGACATCATCGTTCTTCAGCACTCGCGCAGCGGCGACGGCCATCATTTCAGCAGTGGTATAGTTCATCATAGATTACTCCCCTGGTCATTCTGTGTAGCGGCGCGCTGGCTTCTGGCATAGTCAGCCAGGACATGCTCGCGCATCCAGGCAAGAAATGTTGCGCGGTCTCGCGACACGGCGTCCCAGGCGATGTAGAAGGCGTTATCGCGCCCGTAATCGCCATGGGCATAAGATGGATGCGCGCCGCGCGGTACCTCCACGATGGCGCTCACAGTCCAATACGGCAAGATCGTGGCATTCGGACCGGGAGCGTGGAGGTCGTCTACGATTTCTTCTACGGTAACGAGCGCTTGAGTTGCTGCCAGCACTGCTTCCTTCTGTACGCCGACGATACCCTCGATGAGCACATTCCCGGCGCGGTCGGCCCGTTGAGCGTGGATGATGGTAAGGTCCGGTCGAATGGCGGGAACGGCGGCGAGCTGCTCGCCGGTAAAGGGGCATTCAACAAACCGGATACGCGGGTTGACCCCCACCAGGTCAGAGCCTTGATAACCACGGAAGATGGCGCACGGCAAGCCTGCCGCGCCGGCGGCATAGGCATTCGCCATGGCAGCGTGGCTGTGCTCTTCGATTTCCAGGGGGTGCGGCCACCCGCTTTCAACCGCGTCGCGCAGGCGGTGCAGCGTACCAACGCCCGGGTTGCCGCCCCAGGAGAAGATGAGCCTGCGCGCGCAGCCCATGCCGATGAGCTGGTCGTAGATCAGGTCGGGCGTCATGCGGATGAGGCACAGGTCGCGCTTCTGCTGGCGGATGATCTCGTAACCGGCGGCGAAGGGAATAAGGTGGGTGAAGCCCTCCATAGCAACAGTGATACCATCGCGGACGTATTCCGCTACGGCGTCATGCAGCGAAAGGAATGCGGTCATTCGTCTAACTCCATTCAAATAGTGTTATTTGAGTCTATGTGTTATGGCTACCAATCAAAAGGTAAGCCAACGTAGTTTTCTGCGAGGCTCATGGCTGCCGGGCGCGAACTATCGGATTGAAAGTCGCGACTCAAGAAAAATAAAGCACGTATCCTGTACTGTACCATAAAACAGCAGGTCTCTTCTTCTTTCTGCTCATGGTTTAGATGTTCAGCCCCCAAACCATGTTCACAAACATAGCGGAGATTTGCTGTGGAGAATACTGGCCCTCTGGCCGGTACCACTGGGAAAGCCAGTTGCACATGCCCAGCAGACCGTAGGTAGCGATTTTGGGGTCGATAGAGGGTTGAAATACGCCCGACGCCTGCCCCTCCTCGATGATTTGCTCGAAGTAGCGTTCGTAGGCTTTCTTACGCAGGATGATTTCTCTGGCGAAAGGGCCGGTCAGGTAGTGCTGCTCGCGATAGAAGACCGTCATGGCCGGTGAGCGGTCAGCGGCTACAGCAGTCTGATGCTCTATCGCCCGTTGTAGCTTCTCAGGTGGCGGGAGATCGGCTTCAACGATGCGGCGCAGAGGTTCTTCGCTGGCCGTCAAGACGGTCAGGTAGATGAGGCGCAGAATTTCCTCTTTGTTTCTCACATGGTAGTAGAGCGCGCCCTTGGTTGCGCCCAGGGCTTCGGCGATGTCGTCCAGGCTCGTCGCGCCGAACCCTTTGCGAGCGAACAGTTCGGACGCGACAAGCTCGATAGCCTTTTGCGTCATACGCGCGCGCTTCACCTTCTCAGCTTTGCCCGCGTCGCTTTGCTTCACCCGCAAGGAATCCCTTTTTAGAGCCATGATGCCATCCCGATTCTTAGATATTGGTAGCATATTCTACCACTAAGTAGAATATGATGGCAATATGTTCTTGATTTTTCAGCGTATTTCGTGTATAAACATACCAGGTGTTCAAATTTTGTATGAGCGGTTAGAGGCGTTACATCTTGCCACATCCGCTTAGACCAGCCTGGTCGCCTCAGAACGCGCGTTCTGGACAAGGAGCATTGCCTGTGGCCTTTCCTGTAGCAACCGCCTTACAGAGCGAAGAAGCTCTGCTTGGTCGCATACGCAAGCAGCAGCTTATCGAGACTATTGACCATATGAGTCCCATTTATCTTGAGGGCATGAAGCGTATCCTGACCGTCTCCGCCGATACGGAACTGATTAGCGCGCCCGCGTACTACCACGCCGCCGTTCACGCGCCAAATCTGAACAATTTTGGTTCGGCGATCTCCATTATTCAGGATGAACTGGGACATGCTCATATCGCCTATCGCCTACTGCGCGACCTGGGTGTCGATACTGAGAAATTAATCTTCGAGCGCGACCCACGCAACTTCAAGTACCCGTATTCTTTTGATATCCCGCTGGATAGCTGGGTTGAACTGGTGGTTGCCAACGCTTTTTATGACCGGGCGGGCTATACACTGCTGGGCGATGTCTACCAGAGTACTACTTTCGGCCCCTGGAAACGCGCGCTGGTCAAAGTGGATAAGGAAGAGACCTTCCACCTGCGACACGGCGAGCAGGGTATGCGCAAGATCAACCAGGACAATAGCGGCCACGAAGCGTTGCAAAAAGCAGTGGACTGGATGTTCCTGCTGACCGTTGAATGGTTCGGTCTGCCCGATGATCTGAAACAGCATGGCGAGCAGCTCGAGTACGGTTTCAAGGGACATAGCAACGACGAACTGCGCCAGATCTGGATGTCTACCGCAGTGCCATTCTGCCAGGAACTGCACCTTAACGTCCCGGCGCATTACGACGAAACGCAGAAGAAGTACGTGGTGGACTGCGCGTTCCCGGCGCATTTCGACCCCAGGGTCAAACACTGGCTACTCGAAGACGGCCCCTGCACATGGGACGAAGTCATGAAGCGCTGGAAGGCGCGCGGGCCCATGAACGAAGAGTTTGTCGGCATGGTACAGCGCGGCAAGAAAGAAATGTTGCGCCTGTTGGAGCAAGACGCATGAGCGCCACCTATCCTTCTTTACACGTCCAATCCTCGCAGAACGCGGCGTGTGCGGCCCTGTGGGATGCCCTGCGCGACGTGACCGACCCCGAAATACCGATCAGCGTTGTGGATATGGGGCTGATTGTTGATCTCGCTCAACATGAAGGCACAGTCTATGTCAAGCTGACATTTACAGCGATGGGCTGTCCTGCCACCGAGTTCATTATGGATGATATTCGCGCTCGCCTGTTGCGAGAGCCGGGCGTCGAAGCGGTGCGTATTGAAGTTGTCTGGGACCCTGTCTGGACGAAAGCCCGGCTCAGCGAGGAGGGTATCGAAATTATGCGCAGTTGGGGGATATCGGCATGAACAACACAGTGACTACAGGCACACCCGCGCCCGCGCAACGGCGCGACGCGCTCAATGAGAGCCACGTGTGGCAGGTCTACGCGCGGCGCAAGTACGATGAGCCGCTGCACGAGATTGGCAATGTGATGGCGGATGATGTTGAACTGGCGCAAGTCTACGCGCGCACCATTTATGATGAATTTAGCTGGGTCGAGATGGTGATCGTTCCACGTGAGACGATCGTAACCGTCATCGCCTCGTAAGGAAGAATTATGACGACCGGGACACACATAGACAACGCCGCGCTTTTTGGCGTCCTTTCGTCGCTGGCCGATAACAAGCAGGCTATCGGACGGCGCTACGCGTACTGGTGCAACGGCGCTCCGGCCCTGGAAGCGGCAGTCGCGGCAGCAGCCATGACACAGGATGAACTGGGACACGCGCGCACGCTCTATCCACTGCTGGAGGACTTCACACAGGCCGAGGCTGACCCCCGTCAGGTCGAGCCGACCACGCGCACCCTGCGCTATTCCGTGACTGCCCTCGATGCCGACTTCGCGGGCTGGTCAGACTTCGTCGCCACCAATTTCCTGTTGGATAGCGCCCTGACCACCTTCTTTGAGGCAGCGCAGGATTCAAGTTACGAACCGCTGCGCCAGCGGGCGCGCAAGATTGTGCAGGAGGAGCGCATCCACTTCTTACACGCCGAAGGCTGGGTGCGCCGGTTGGCGAAAGCCGGGGGCGCGGTACGCGCGGCGCTGATCGCGGCGTTGGGACGCATATGGGATGAGACGCTGTGCTGGTTTGGCCCCAATGACGACGCTGCGATGATACAATTACAGAAAGAGGGTGTGATTGATGGCACGCCCGACGAACTGCGCGGTCGCTATCTGCGCAAGATTATGCCTACCTTGAATGAACTGGATATTGCGATGCCGACCGCATTCAACGCCACGACCCATCAGTGGGAGTTGACGCAAGCGCTTCGCTGGCCGGCGTGGGATGCGCAGGGAAGGAGGTTGGGATAATCGCTACATTTGATCGCCCGGACGCCGACGCGCTTAAAGTAGAGGTCATCTGCCCCTATTGTGCGTCACACGATACCGAGTTTTTTTCGCTGTTCGGCCAGCAACTGCTGACCGTGCAGTATTATTGTAATGCCTGTCATACGCCGTTTGAATATGTCAAAGATGACGACATGTTGAACACTTACGCGACACGAAAGGAAAACCAATTATGACCACCACGACAGAACGCACCCTGGTAAACTACACCACGACCGAAGGCGTCGCCGTCATCGAACTCACCAATGCTCCGGCGAACACCTATAGCTACGAGATGATGCGCCAGCTTGATGAAGCGATCCTCCTGGCGCGCTTCGATGATAGCGTACATGTGATCCTCTTACGGGGCGCAGGCGAGAAATTCTTCAGCGCCGGAGCCGAGATCAGTATGCTTAATGCCGTCACCCCGACCTTCAAATACTATTTCTGCCTGCACGCCAACGAGACGCTCATACGGCTGGAACAGACGCCCAAGCTGGTGATCGCGGCGCTCAACGGTCACACAGTCGGCGGTGGCCTGGAGATTGCGCTGGCCTGCGACATCCGCATTGCCAGGCGCGGTGGTGGCAAGGTTGGTCTGCCGGAAGTCACCCTGGGTGTGTTGCCAGGCACGGGCGGCACGCAGCGCATGGCGCGCGCGCTGCCCAAGAACAAGGCCATTGAGCTGATGACCGAGGGCAAACTACTCAGCTTTGAAGAGGCGCTTGATCTCGGCCTCATCAACTACATCTACGAGCCGGAGAACTATTGGGACGAGGTCATGCAGTACGCGAAGTCGTTCTGCCCGCCCAACAAAGCCTCCAAAGCCGTAGGGCGCATCAAACGCGCTGTGCAGTCCGGCGCAGAAGTCCCGTTCTCCGAGAGCCTGGCGATTGAGCGCGAACTGCAACAATTGCTGTTCCAGAGCGATGATGCTAAAGAGGGAATCGCCTCCTATACCGAGAAGCGCAAAGCCGAATTCAAAGGGCGTTAAGCGGCGTCAGGTAGGAAGGATCATGGACACTGCTTATGGTATATGGGGGTGTTGAAGTAGGCGGCACCAAGATCATCTGCGCGGTGGGGACTGGTCCAGCGGATGTGCAGGCTGAGAGACGTTTTCCCACTACGACGCCCGGCGAGACGCTCGCGCAGATCATGGCCTTCTTCCAGCAGTATCAGCTCGCCGCAATTGGCATCGGGTCGTTCGGTCCGATCTCGCTGAATCGCGGCGCGCCTGACTATGGGTTTATCACCTCGACCCCCAAGCCAGGCTGGGCGAACACCGACCTGGTCGGTACCATCGGGCGGGCGCTGGGTGTGCCTGTCGGTTTTGATACTGATGTGAATGCTGCTGCCCTGGGCGAGTGGCGCTGGGGGACAGGGCAGGACCTGGATACCTTCCTCTACCTGACTATAGGAACTGGAATTGGTGGCGGAGGCATCAGTAACGGGCGGCTGATGCACGGTCTGCTCCATCCTGAAATGGGTCATATTCGCCTGCCACGCGATCAGCGAGTTGACCCGTTCGCGGGAATCTGCCCCTATCACGGGGATTGCCTGGAAGGATTGGCGAGCGGGCCTGCTATGCAAGCGCGCTGGGGAACGTCGGCAGAGAGCCTGCCAGCCGATCACCCGGCCTGGGAGTTGGAGGCGCGCTACCTGGCACTGGCCTGTGTCGCATTTATGTGTATTCTCTCTCCACAGCGTATCATCCTGGGCGGCGGTGTCATGAGCCAGCCCCATCTCTTTGCACGGATTCAACGAGAGGTACAGACCTTGCTCAACGGGTACATCCAGGTTCCGGTTGTTCTCCAACACATCGATACCTACATCGTGCCGCCTGGGTTGGGCAACAGGGTGGGCGTGCTGGGCGCGCTGGCTCTTGCCGAGCAAGCTGCTCTTGAGCAACAGGCGCTCCAGCAGTAGCATCAAAGACCAGGTTGATACCGCCTCTTACACTTGCGGCACTGTGAATTTGTGAGCCTGCAAGCGTTTAATCAAGGCAGGACGGCGCATGTGAGAACCGATCCAGGCGCGGAAACGGGTTTGAAAGGCCTGGTTCTCTTTGAAATGATCGGCGGCATCACGCAGCTCGATCAATAAGCGAACGGCTTCATCGTAGCCTGTACCCGTACCGCGTGCCGCTGCTTGATCGGCTTGTTGCCAGTAACTGTCCTGGTGATCGTAAATATCTTGCAGATGGCTCTCGCGGGCCGCTTGCGCCTGCTCGCGCCTCTCGCGTTCCAGTTGGGACTTAACAGCAGCGCTTTCAGCGAGCAGCGTGGCGTAGGTGACGCGCTCGCCGGTAGGCGGTGTTGCTCCGGTCTTGGCCTGACTACGTTCGCGCAACTCTCTGAGGAATAGGCGGCCCAGGCCCGGCTCATTGCGCGCTAACCGCACCAGATACTCGTTACTGCGATCCGGTGGCAGCAGTTTGACCCACGCGGCAATATCCTCGTCAGTCGATGAAACGGCCATCTTGCCAGCGCTGCTGTGTCGAGCTGCTGCGACGAGCAGTTCTTCTGGCACCTGAAATAATGCGGCCAGCGCCTGCTGTGCCTCCGTCAGAACGCCAAAGTCAGACGGAACTGATGGCACACTGATGCCATCTTCATCCTCATCCTCGTCTTCGTCGTAGCCACCCATCATGTTCTGGGCGGCCAACCAGACGATATACAGCGACCGTAGATCGCCTTCCATCAATTCATCGCGAATGGGAATGAGCGATCCCAGTTCGTATTCGGTCCATTCGTCGGGAGCTTCCATCTCGCCAAAGTGGATATCGAGGATATCATACTCCTTATACCGGGTAAACTTGACGAAATCATCGAAATCGTAGCCATCGATGAGTTTGATTGGCAAGATTCCACGCGGGAAGCGGAATGCCAGTTGGGGCGTACCCCAGTTGGCCCAGTAGAGAAAGCCATCAAAGAACTTGTGAAGTACGTCAATGGCATCGTGCTTGAAGTCACCCCAATGATATTCGATGAGGGCATGGGTGGAAGATGCTTCGATGTGACTGGAAAGGGCATTGACAGCGTTGAGTTGCGCCTTTGTCAAAGGTCGGTCAACGGTCATAAATTCGTAACGCTGGTATTCGCTCATATATACTTTCCTCTATGTGGTATTCATGCGTGCTATTTACTGGAAAGGGCTGCTGTTGGATATTTATTACGTCCTTCCGCCATACCGCTCATTGTACCATCTTACTCAAGGAACATGTGACATAATGTACTCGAGGGAAGCAATGGTACTTCTCGCAAGTACAAGTAAAGGAGCCAGGGAATGAATAAGCAATCCACAGAAGCAAATGAGCCTGGATCCGCGGGCAGGATGACTGCCACAGCGGCCTACTCTGCACGCATTCAAGAGGCGATGCGATATGATAAACTCAGCCCTTCGGACTATTCCCTTGTGATGTCGATCATGCGCGCGGTATCACAAGGATTTACTGAGAAGCAATGGGAAACAGAGCAGCAGAGTGCCGTCAAAGCTCTTCAAAATCGGCCTCCAGATAAGGAGGGAGCGCATGCTGATGCTGCCGACAGATATGAACAGACGATTACCTTGCTCAAGGACCTTGTACTGTGGCCCTGGTAACACACACATTTGCCAGGCTCACCTCGTTCTTTTCTCTTCTGCATTTCTTCTTACGCTTGTCTCTATGTACGCCACGCAAAAACCAGGCTGTATGCGTTACCAGCCGGTGATTTGAAAACCTGCCCAGTAATATGGGTCAGCGTAGGGGCAGGCATCTGGAGCCAGTTCCTCAGCATGGTGCTGAACTATCTCCCGCGCCTGAAGGGCATCAAAGCGATTGGCCCGCCCGCGCACAGCGACGAACTGATCTGAGTTCACGTGTACGTACACGTATATGCCTGAGGACGTTTCAGGCGCTTTTGCTGGCTCATTGGTCACAGCTGCTGTGGAAGGCATTTGGGCCTGCCAGGTTTGCAATTCGCGGTTGGTGACTGTGCGCAACCAGTGTTGGGCGCGGGCCAGAGCAGCGGCTGGAGCCTGATCGTTCAGGTGGGGAAACCACTCCTGGGCAAAGCGCACCATCAGAAGATAGGTCGCTCTATCGTCTACAGCCCACAGCGATGCCAGGATGGCAGCAGCACCTGCTTGAAGCATACCAGCCGCGAGGCTGCGCACTTCGTCACGCGCTCCTTGCAGATCAAGCATGGCGGTCTGGCAGGCTGAGAGGATGAGCAGCCGCAGCCCACGCAGGTCTACCTGGTAACTCAACATGTCAGCCAGGGTCAGCTCCTCCTCGTGAGCAAGAATCAATCGCGAGCGCAGGAAGTCATGGGTATCAAATATACCGTGACAGGATGCATTTACGACCAGCCCTGTGTGCAGCGCCGCGATAAGCCAGTCACGTGTGGCCTGCCATTGTACTTTGACACTCGCAAATCGTTCATTGCGATTGGCCAATTCCGCCAGGGCGAATGCCTCGGCCTCGCCCCAGGGGAGGTTCTGCTGAGTTGGATAGGGGTTTCCAAGCGTATACATACCCGCGCGTCGTGTGATGGCTTGCTCGTCATGCAGCAGCGCGCGCGCGCTAGGAGCAATACTGGTGGGGAGCGTTTCGCCCAGCGTCCGTCCATCATGCAGGAGTGTTCCTTCTAGCGGAAAAGCTGCCAGGCGCCCACAGGGAATGAGAGTAAGACCGCTTATACCTGCTTTGAGCAACCAGGCTGCCAATGGCTGAAGGGCAGCTTCTTTGAGCGCTACCTGGCAGCGTTGCAGCTCAAATTGGAGTACAGCATAGTTCAGGGTACTCGCCAGGAGGGAACGGCTTTCCTCGCCCATTGTATCCAGGGGCTTATCGGCAAGCGAGGCCAGTTCGGGTAGAGAAATCACGAATTGCGCTGCCGCCTCGATTGTACCCGTATGCCCTCTCTCCACGCATAGCGCGTGGAGCGCGCCGGCCTGTTCTCGCAGCGTCGCACCGGGCCAGCGCTGAAGGAGTTCGAGGACATTACCTCGCTGAGCGCAGTCGAATCCACCCGTTATATATTCCGAGCTTTCTAAACGTGTTTCGATCAGCGTCCTTACAAGCTCTTCGCTCAAGGAGGGTAAAGCGAGCGTAATAAATCTGGATAAGCTCTGCATGGCTGGGTGTGAGCTACATGCCGCAAGTGCAACACCACCCCAGGGTGTGGCAGCAAGATAGACGAGGGCGTGTGCAGGCCCACAACGCTCCGTTGCTTTCAGAATCGTGGCGGCATCAAGAGTGTCGTTGAGGAAGTGAGCAGGGTCCTGCGCCAGGCGGATCTCCTCAATAACAGCATCAAAATCTGCTTTCGCTTCCCGGTAGGCCGCGGTACGTACCAGCATGATATGTCGCTGTCCATCTTCATCCAGATTTAGTGGGTGCGCCGCTTGTAATACTGACTGCGCCGCGACGAAAGCCTGGCGGGTAGTTACGTAGCGCGCGCGGCGTTCAGCATCGCTGATACGGTGAGGATCGGCTGAATTGAACTGCATGGCCTCGGCCAGCCCGCTTGCTCGTCCACGCTCGATAGTAACTGCCGCTGCTTCAACCTTCCCCAGGCGAATCAGCGCATACCCATCATGGATAGCGGCATCACGCCCTTCTTTGAGGACGGCATCACGCCCGACTGCTCCCGCGCCAAGAGCTACAAGTAGGTCTTCTGCCTGACGAGCAGCGACAAAGGCATCGTGGGCAGCAGCCCAGTCCTCGCGTAAGACCTGTGTTTCGGCATAGTCAAGCTGCACCTGGCGATGTTCGATAGGGAATGCCTCCAACGTGTAGACACGGAGAGCCTCGCGATGCGCTGCAAGGGCGAAATTGAGGTTCTGCCGGCGTTCCCCCTCAATGCGTCCCTGGTACGTTGCGCCAAGATTGCGCTGGGCCATAGCATAATCCTGGGGCAAGGCATACAGCGTCCAGATGCGCAGGGCCTCGCGATAACAGACGATAGCCTGCTCAAGATTGTCGCGTCGCTCCCCTGCCAGGCGATGCTGATAGGCTTCACCCAGGTTATTCTGACTCTTTGCATACTGATACGGGAAGGCATCCAATGTCCAGACATGCAGAGCCTCGCGATAGCAGTCGATAGCCTGTTCCAGGTTATCACGCCGCTCTCCCGCAACGCGCACAAGATAGACCGCGCCCATGTTATTGCGTAGCATGGCATACTGGAAGGGAAATGCTTCCGGCGTCCAGACTCGCAGCCCTTCATGAGAACAAGCAATAGCCTGTTCCAGGTTGTCGCGCCGCTCGCCCGCTATGCGCTGCCAGTAGGCGATGCACAAATTATTCTGTATCTTCGCGTATTCGAGTGGCAACGTATCAAGTGTATAGACACGCAAGGCCTGGTGGTAATAGGTGATAGCCTGCTCCAGGTTGTCGCGCTGCTCGCCCGCTATGCGCTGCGAATAGGCGGCGGCTAGATTATTCCGACCCTGCGCATACTCTACGGGAAAAGCTTCAAGCGTGAACAAAGCCGCAGCCTGGCGAAAACAGTCGATGGCCTGCTCCAGATTATCGCGCCGTTCTCCCGCGACACGTCGAATATAAGCCGTTCCCAGGACGTGCAGCGACTGAGCGTGTTCAAAGGGTAAAGCCTCCAATACGCGCACACCTAACGTTTCGCGGCAACAGGCAATAGCCTGTTCTAGATTGTCCTGCCGCTCTCCCTCGATGCGCAACTGGTATGTTTGACCGAGACCATGTTGAACCTGGGCATACTCGTAAGGAAGATCACCCAAAGTGAAGATACGCAAAGCCTCGCCATAACAGGCAAGAGCTTGCTCAAGGTTGCCACGCTGTGTTCCAACAGCACGCTCTCGATAGACGTTTCCCAGCGTCACCTGTACGCTTGCATATTGATAGGGGTTATCAGCCAGCGTGTAGACCTGCAAGGCATCTTCGCAAGAGGTAAGAGCTGCTTCCATCTGCCCGGCGCGATCACCACCGAGGAACTGCTGATAGGCAACGGCTAACGCGCCTTGCAGGGCGGCGCGCGTCTCTGGTGTATAATCAGCGTCATGCTGCGCGCGCGCAAGCTCTTCCCGCAGTAATTCTATGCGGGAGTGCGCTGTTTCGCCAGGAGAGCCATTGCGCTGTATCTCGACCAATTGCTGGCTGAGCAAAGCCAAGGAAGGCGGCAGTTGAGACACGAAGCCACCATAGGACCTCTCATCGGGGAGCATATACCTGGGAGAGTTGAAAGGTTTCATGCTTATTTTGCTCCTACCTGGATGAAACATACACTGCGCTTAAACGCCCCAACGATAAGGACGCCCTTACGGTAGTATAGCAGATATTGGCGCACCCACATGTTTGTGACTTTTCTGGTACGCCGAGTCAGGGTATGCTTGCTGGTGAAAGGAGAAGCAAAACTATGGCTACTTACGAAATTCCACAGGGTGGCTGGAACTTGTTTGCCAGCGTACTCCAGGAGATTCTTGCTGCGCACGGGCTGGGCCTGGGTCATCTCGACGACCGCGCGCATATTCATCGCGAGAAAGTGCGCCGCCTACAGCTCTCTCTCAAGGTACCCAAGAGCTTTCCCGTGCTGAATATCGATGAAATGGAACAAGTCATTACGGTCTTTCAACTGACCCGCAACGAGAAGACACGCCTGCGAGCCGCTATATTGGCAACCTCGATCGAAGAAACACTGATGGATCGCATCAATCCTGATGACGCGCTCAAGGCTGCTGAGCAAATATTCGGGATTATCGAACAAGCTCTACAGGAACATCTGCATGACCTGGTAGGCATTGGCGCTGTTAAGGGAGGAAGTACGATGATGTCTGAGGAGAGCGAGATTGACCGCAAGCTGGGAAACGCGCTCACCGCCATCGACCATGCCACGCTTGCGCTGCATCTGAGCCGTAACGCAGATTCTCAGGTCGAACGAGTGGAGCGCGCGCAACAAGCGAAGGATGGCTTCACGTCGGCGCTCGCCGAACTCGATAAAGCCGCCCCCGCTCTCAAGGTCAACGATGCCTGGCTTGTCTGGCACCATGAAGCTCAAAACGGGCTTACTGCCGCACAGAGCCGTCTTGTCTCACTAGGCGCGTAAGCTCTGTCTCAACTTGTGTATCGCTGCGCCGCACACATATAAAATGTTGTCCTACCCTTCTCGCTTCCTATGATAACGGAGGAATCATGACCAATCACACATCAGACCATCACCGAACGTACTTTTTTTCACGTTCCAGGTTTTTCCTGGTAGTAAGCAGCCTCTTACTGGCATTCTTGCTGGCTGCTTGCAGTTTGGGTGGCGGAAGTACGGGAACAATTCCTACCACTACAAGTAGCAATACCCCCACGACTACTCATCCCACGTCCGCACCTGTCGCCAGTCTGATCACCTATACAGGCAATGGTTTTCGTGTTGGCTATCCGGCAGGATGGACCATGGAAAAGGCATCCCCGTCCGCTGCCTCTATCGTCTTTATAGACCCGACACGCACAATCGAGTTCATCGTTACGGTCACGCCCAACCCTAACGCAAACTCTGCGACTTCCGTTGCTCTCGATCCTCTCCTACAGTCAATGCAGTCGAAACCTCACTACCAAAAAGTTGATCTTGCACCAACCACGACTGTTGGGGGAGAGGCATGGGATCAGGTTGGGGCGATTGGTGATTTGCAGTACAGTGGGAAGCCCCAATCGATACAGGTCAACGCGCTGGCTATCAATCGTCCGACACATGATGCGAACACCAAAATGTACAAAATCCAGTTCAGCGCACCAGCGAAGGACTTTAACCAGATGAACAGCGCCACCTTCCAACCTATGTTGCAGTCGTTCAAATTTGCTTAAGTGAGTTGCATACCTGTCCTTGAACAGTATCGAAAGGGAAACCAAATTGTCACAATCCACCACCCACTCCTGCGCGAATTGCGGAAGTTCTGTCCCAGATGCCATGCGTTTCTGCCCCAACTGCGGCACAGCGGCGGGCATTCCTCAAGCGCCGCCGCCGCCAGCGAATGCGTATGCTCCCACCCAAAATGCGGCGCCATTCAGAGCAAATCCGCAGCAGAACAATCAGCCAGCGTACCAGCCGCCTCCAGCGCAGCAAGGCTATCAACCGCCCTTACAGAATAATCAGCCACCGCCAGCATATGCGCGACCGCAGAAGAACTCTTCGCGGGGCGTGCTGGGAGTAGCAGTCATCTTGCTTCTGCTTCTGGTTCTCCTTGGCGCGGGTGGCTACTTTGCCTTTCACGCTCTCATCAATAGAGGTGGCAATACAACCACTACAGGCGCAAATAGTGAGACCACACCGACCCAGGCTCCTCTGACCACGACGCCGATCAATTCCACGTTCACCTATGCGAGCGTCGATATCACGATTATCAACGCGCAGCAGGCAACGAGCTTTGCGGATGATCATGATACGCCCACACAGGGGGTGGTGCGCCTCCATCTCCACGCGGTCCAATCGGATGTGAATAATGTGTACTCTGTGAGCGCGCCCGTGTATGCCTATCCTGAATCCTTCGTCTTGCTCTTACCCGGGGGAATGAAAGTGAATACGGCGGGCTATAAGGATTTAACCGGGCCTGCCCGCAAGGGAGACCAGACGACCTGGATCGATTTTCCCGCTTCCACAGGCATCAAAGTGAACCAGATGATCCTGCAAATTGGCAAAGATACGGAAGAGCAGATTCAGGTTCCGTTAACTGGCCAGGCCGACCTGAGCCAGTACCAACCCAGACAGAGCACGCCCAATCTGCGCGTGCCGTTTGGCAGCATGTTTTGGACCCTGAAAACGGTCACCTTCAAACTCAGCGATAGCGGGACGCAGGTCGATAAGGGCAAGCGCTTCCTGGTCCTCACCTTCTCAATTGATAATCCCGGCACGGAAGGGTATAACGCTTTTCCTCCTGATTTCATGCGCTTGCAATATGGTGGGACCACCATTTCGCTAGAACAAGCGGTCATTGGCGATGCTGCTGCTGGCACGACCAATGTCCAGGGGCTGGCCTCCTTCCTGGTGCCGCAGGATACCACAGCAGCAACGTTCATCCTGCTGCCAGGACACACTCCTGGCGCAACCAGCCAGGCCACAATCCCCTTTCAGATCCCGTAGAGAGAGCTGTAATGAGTCGGATGAGGGAGACACGATGAGCAGTGTCTCCCCTTCCTTTTGTACTTTTTTTGATTTTCACAAATATTGCATTTTTATTAAAAATAGTGTATACTTAATTTATCCTCTCCACCTTCTCGGAACCTTATCCTTCTTGTGATGCAGCGCTTCAAGAGTATCTCTGTGCGAGAAGAGGGTATGAAATATTGACCAGATCACCAGCCTATTGAAAGCAAAAAGTGTATCTGACACATACACCAGTAAGTAAAGGATACCAGTATGCCACCATTCGTCCTCTTGATCCTCGTCCTCGTAATCTTTGCCTGCGCTTTTGGCTACATGATCAATCGCGACGCCGCGAGGCGAGCGCGAGAAAAGAAACGGAATCAATACCACGATCGAGTTTAATCGAAACAGCAGCGGTGCGTAGCTAAACGTCTCCGCTCGATTCTGTATCGCTACCAAAGAGTAAAGAAAGTGAACCTCATGGCAAATCAAAAAGAGCTTGATCTCCTCGCAGCAGGGAAGACGATCTGGAATACGTGGAGACGTGAACATGCTGAGATACAGGCTTTAGAGCCAGACCTGTACGACGCTGACCTGCGTGGCGCTGATCTTCAGGGGTTTGATCTGCTCCACGCTGACCTGACGGGGGCCAATCTGCAAAAAGCGGACCTGCAAGGTGCGGATTTGCGCGAGGCGGACCTGCGCAATGCCGATCTGCGAGGGGCCAATCTGAGCGATGCCAATCTCCTGAAGGCCCACCTCCGTTATGCGGACTTGCGCGGAGCCAGGCTGTGCCGCGCGATCCTGAGGGAGGCAGATCTCAGCAAAGCAGACCTACGCGGAGCAGACCTGGATGGGGCCATGCTTGGCAAGGCCAACTTCGACGGCACGCACCTGTCCCAGGGAGAGATCGATGGAGCAAATCAAGAAGGGGCGATGCTCGGCAAAGCCGACTTTGAAAGCGCGAATCTCAAGGAGGTATTCCGATGATAGATGACCGCTACTACGTCCAACGCCTCACTGAGCAGGTGTTTTTGATCCGCGAGCGTGCCACCTCCGAGGAAGAGGCAGGCCCCGACGATCGCATTGTGCGATCATTCGACGTCCGCCACGACGCTTATATGTACGCTGAGAGCATGAACGAGAAGCAAAGAAAGCTTGATGAACAATACGGCCACTGGGCACAACACGCTCTTTGAGAAAGGTAGCACGAGTCATGGAAACCAATGCAGACGGAACGTACTTTCAGGAGGGGGATCGCGTACGAATCAAGCGTACAGGAGAGCAAGGGAGAATCAACGCCGCCGATGGGGGAGTTGTCTATGTGCTCATGGATGGAACAAATGAGACCAGGCTTTTTTCAGCACGTCTCGACGAGGATGCTTATATCGAGTTTGTTGGTGCAGATGCCGGGGAAACCATCCCCCGCAGGGCGGGCGCGAGGAGAGACTGAAGGTAGACATACTAACAATCATATGTACTTTGTCCGCGAACGTCCTTGAGCAGTCACTATCTAGCAGGCGAAGAGCACATTCGGAAAGAAGAAAGTGGAGAATATGAAATTCTATGTCACTTACTGCATCACTCATCCTACGTATACACCTACGACATCTACAGGAATGGTAGAAGCTTCTACACGCCTGAATTTAGAGGCCCGCCTGTCAAGAGGGGTAGGAAAGTGGAAGAAACTAGGCTACACGGTCGAGATTGTGAAAATTTCCTGCATTGACGATGTTCAGATCAATAAGTAGCGTTTAAGAGGTTTGCTTTTCTGTTGGAGTCTAAACACAC
Organism: uncultured Chloroflexia bacterium; assembly: GCA_963769535.1. Lineage (GTDB taxonomy): Bacteria > Chloroflexota > Ktedonobacteria > Ktedonobacterales > Ktedonobacteraceae > CF-113. Next base: position 132,310 of record CAVYMC010000001.1, read on the forward strand.
TTCGTGTTGCATCGCTCAATGCCTCTCAATGCCTCTCCCATTCGCAAATTCCGGCTCAAGCAAGGCGCGTAGCAGCTCTTTCGACCGGTGAAAGTACGTTTTGGCCGTGGCTTCCGGGATGCCGAGCTCTTGTCCAATCTCGCGGAAACTCAGTTGGGTAGTGTAGCGCATCAGCACGACCGCGCGGGAACGCGAGGGCAACATATCGATCGCCTCAAGAAGCCGCGCGCGCAGCTCGCGCAGTTCGACCTGCTCCTCCGGCTGCAGATCCGGGTCAGGAAGCATGATAAGGGGCGAAAATTCGCTCCCATCTGGATACAGGGCGACCTCTGAAAAGAAGACCGGCCGCTTGCGGCGCAGTTCATCGAAACAGCGGTTACGTGCTACCTGGCATAACCACCCTTTGAGCGTCCCGCCCGTTTGTAGCGCTGGCAGCGAGCGGTACAATTGGAGGAAGACGTGTTGCAAGACATCGTGAGCGAGATGCTCATCTCGCACCAGGCGGGTGGTCAGCCGCAAGAGCAAGGCGCTGTAGCGGTCGACCAGCATTTCGAATGCATGGTGATCGCCGAGGTGCGCTTGTTGAACCAGGACTTCATCCGCCAGGTCCGAGTGTTGCTTGTTTGACATGCGGCACGTTTGCATAAGACTCACTCTCCCAGCTTTATATAATGAGGATGTCTCACGGTCGTTACCCATGTTCCGAACAGACTCACGAGTCCCCCACCAATGCTCCACAGACAGAACAGCAGGAAAGAGATCACCAGACTCCCAGTCGTCATGGTCGTCCCGTTCACCGCGAGATTGCCTGGATAGCTGGAGATGAGGCTCACCAGGAAGGTAATCAGGTAGAAGACGGCTCCTGCGAGAGCGCCTGCCAGAAATCCGAGCCGGCGAAGGACGGCGATTCTGCCAACGATCACACCGACAACAAAGCCGATGAGCAGGCTCAGCGTAAAATTGAGGAGTTCCAGTGCTGCCAGGGCAAGCGCCGTTTTGACGGTCAACTTATCCACTGCAATTCGCTGGCTGGCTGCATGAAAGGTCCCTGCAAACACGAGAGTGACCACAATCGTCAGCAGGGCAGTGAACACCCCTGCAATGGCACCCGCAATCGCTGCATAGTACAACCCCCTTTGAGGAAGGAACGTGCGTTGCTTAGCACGTGGACCACTCGGTTGTTGGGGAGACAGCGTTCCTGCTATCGGAGGTTCGCCTTTAAGCGTCTCAATTGGTTGAGCCTGTTCAGTCGGTTCAAGGCCTCGCGGTCCTGTCGGCTCCCTATTAGTGGGTGGGATATCTCCATTGTTGTGGAGAGAGCGTAGTTCGCTCTGCGTGTTCGCGTCTTGCATCCTGGTTCTCCTTCGATTGATGCATCTCCGTTGGGAATGCGCTTGTTTCACCAGGCACACTCCCAACGGTAAGCCCCCGAGGATGTCGCGTCCCCGGCTCACTCTCCCCGGCGTCAGGCATTACGTCTGCGGCCACGCAATAGACCGAGCGTCAGGAGTTGCCATATGGCCACCAGGATGATCGCGCCGACCAGCGCTCTGAAAATGGGGACACCATAGACGTTGATATCACCGATCCCGCTGATGACAATGACTTTTGTGAGCAACCAGACGCCAACAAGCGCCGCGATGATGGCCCCGACGAAGCCGAATGGGAGCCGTCTGCCCACAAGGGCTTCTGCGACTAAGCCGACGACCGCCGCCACGATCAGGTAAATGATAAAGTTGAGACCGAAGGTCCATACATTGTCACCAAGTTTGATGGTGACACCATCTGCCAGGATAAACTGTAAAGCGAGCATTTCGTCCTCCTTGTTAAGGAAATGATGCCGAAGTGGATGTCATCACATGGCACTGTAACAGCACACACGTGAGAGAGAGGGGATGACCATTGCTTCTCCCCTCTGCCATATCGATCGGTAGAACTAGAACAAGCGGCGGCGGCGTGGGCTGCGAGCGTAGCCACCACGCCGGTAGTAACGCGCATAACGAGGTTGGATACGGCGGTACGCGAAACCGCTCCAGATAGCCACGAGAATCGCTGCGACGACGATCGAGCTTATTAAAGGGACGTTGTCCAGCTTTGGTTCACCGGTGATTTGAAAGTGGAAGACTCCCACAATCAGAAAAATGGCGAGCAGCCCTACAATGATCGCGCCCACGATGCCGTCTGGCGCGCGCCGACGAGCGAGCAGCTCACCAACAACACCCACCACGGCTGCAATCAGGATCCAAATGAGCACTTGTGTGAACGAGACTGACATGGTTACCTCCCTGCTGAAAGACAGCATAGTCGGAGTAGCGTACACTCAGGCCATTTCGCCTGCACATTCATTCTCCTTTAGCGCCGTCCCCATCCTCTTGACCGGCCTCCGCCAGTGACAGCGTGCAAGATGGCGATGAGAATACAGGCTCCGATAAAGGCAACGATAATACTTACGATCAGGCTAGAGGAGCTTCCTACTCCTATCCCCAGGACACCGGCCAACCATCCTCCGATGAAGGCTCCGATCAGGCCAACGACAATATCGCCGATCAGCCCATATCCTCCCCCACGCATCACCCGGCTCGCGAGAAAGCCGGCAACCAACCCAACAACTAGCCACCAGAGTACATTGGACAGATTAAGATTTACATCAGCTAGAATCAGTGTTGCAAGTGTCATGATCGAGTCCTTTCCTTGATACCGAAGTATCGTTCTCCACGCTTTCTGTCGCTCCTCCAGGCCCGTCTGGCCTGGGGAGGAAAGCTCTATCCTATTTTAAGTGTATTCAGGATGCGTTATACAAAGCGTTATACAAGTGTTAAATGCAGTCTCTCACTCAACTGTCTGCTGGCTTGCTCGTCTCGACGAACCAGAGCCATTTGTCGATGCCGCGGGCGATCTCGGTGAAGATGGCAGCCGTATCGGCGTCCTTCAGTTCAGTCGCCTGCTCGCTGGCATAGCGTACATGCCTGCCGAAGTCGGTGAGCGTCTGCGAAAGCGCATTGATAGGGCCGCTCCCAAGAGCATTCGAAAGCGAATACCCATCGAGCGCAGACCGCCCGGCGACCGCGCGCGCCGTGCCCTCAGCCCTGCCGCCAAGCTGCACGATGCGCTCGGCGATCAGGTTCGCATATTCCTCCACCCCTTCGGCGACCTTGTCGAACAGCTCGCGCAGGGCCATGAAGTTAGGCCCTTTGACGTTCCAGTAGGCCTGCCTGCTTTGCAGTTGCAGGTCGATGGTGTCGGCTAAGCGGCGGTTCAACATCTCGATCCGTTTGGCCTGTTGCTCTTCGGGCAGAGCATTGTCTTTCCTGGACATGGGAGCGCTCCTTCCACTCAAACTGTATTTTGTGCGATAATAGAGAGGGTAAATTTAGTGGTCGACTTGAAACTCTCTGACATGCTTCTATTCCTTAAAAAATTTTTAAGGTGAGTCAGTCTCTCTTCTCTCTATCATTTCTGATCTTATGCTAGCAGCAGAGCGTTATAGGGAACGTTAAATGGGCGACGTATACTTCACATTACTAGGTCCGCCGGAAGTGCGCCACGCTGATCAGGCGCTACTGTTCACCACGCGCAAGGAACTGGCGTTGCTCATCTATCTGGCAGTGGAAGGCCGCATACATCTGCGCAAGACCCTCTCAGAACAGTTCTGGCCAGAGGGCGACGCGATGCATGGCCGGGCTGCACTGCGCATTAGCCTGCTTCACCTGCGTCACGTACTGGGTGAGGACGCTGGCGTTGATGCTGTACCTCACCTGCTCATCACACGCGACACCCTCGGCCTGAATCTCACCTCCGCGATTGAACTCGACCTCCATATCCTCCACGAAGCCTGGACATTGGCGCGCGCATCGACCCGCACGGCTCTGACCATGCCTGAAGGCGAACGTCGCAGCTTGCTTGTCCAGCTCCAACGCGCGGCCAGCCTCCCTCGTGGCGAGTTCCTGGAGGGCTTTTCGCTGCGCGATGCTCCCGCCTTCGATGACTGGGTGCGCCTCCAACGCGAATACTGGCACCTGCACATTAACGAGATCTTCGACCGGCTCTCCCAGATGCAATTCGAAGCAGGAGAACTTGAGGCTGCTATCGAAACTGTCAGCCGCTGGCTCGTCTTCGCCCCGCTACAAGAGGACGCCTACCAGCGGCTGATGCGCTTGCACTTCGCGGCTGGGGACCGGGCCGCCGCGTTACACGCCTATGACACATGCCGGGCGAGGCTTGCAACAGAAATGCAGACCGAGCCGACCCCAGAAACCGTGGCGCTGGTCAGCCGCATGAGGGCTGTGGCGCCTCCTCCTCGCAAGCAGACGCCCGTGTCCCCGACAGCGCTTTCCCTGGCAATGCTCCTCAACGGCCCGCTCCTGGGACGAACAGAAGAGTTGAGCGCGTTGATCAGGGTCTATCATAGCGCGCAACGTGGTCAGACGCAGGTTGTGCTCCTGGAAGGGGAACTCGGTATTGGCAAGACGCGGCTGGCGACCGAGTTCCTGGCCTGGGCAGAGATAGAGGGGGCAGATGTATTGCAGGGACAGGCTTTTGAAACCGGGGGCCAGCTACCCTATCGGCCCGTGATCGAGGCCCTGCGCTCGCGCATCGAGCGGGAGAATGCCCCGGACGATCTGCTTTCAGATCTGTGGCTGGCGGAACTCGCGCGCCTGCTCCCCGAACTGAGCGACCGCTATCCGGACCTGCCTTCCCCGACAGGGGACAAGTCAGTAGGGCGCACCCGGCTGTTCGAATCGCTGGCCCGCCTGGGACAAGCCCTGGCGGCGCGGACGCCGCTGGTCTGGTTCATCGACGATGTGCAGTGGGCGGATGCCGCTTCGCTCGAACGTGTTGCATTACCTGGCGCGGCGCTTCGCGGAGAGCAAGACACCTGCGCTCCTGCTCCTGACGCTGCGCATGGAAGGCAGAGAGGTGCCACCAGGGCTTGCCGAGTGGCTCACTGGTATGGAAAGGGCCGTACAACTGACCCGCCTGCGGCTAGGCCCTCTCGCCAGCGAAGACATCGTACGGCTGCTCCAGACATTTACGGGCGCAGGAGGCAAAGATGGGAGGCGCGCAGCGAACCTGGAACGTTTGGGTCAGTGGCTGTTTGCCGAAACGGAGGGGCAACCGTTCTATGTGATAGAAATGCTCAAGGTCTTGTTCGAGCGCGGCGCGCTCGCCTCGCGCCCGAACGAAGAGGGGGGATGGACGATTGACTTTACGGCAGCTATGGAGCATGAGGCGGTGGTGCGTGGGTTCTTCCCGCCAAGTGTGCGTGAAGTCATCCTGGCCCGGTTGGAACGACTTCCGCCGAACGCCCTGGCGCTGCTGATAGCAGGAGCCGTCCTCGACCAGGGAATCACTTTTGAGCGTCTGTGTCAGATAGCTGATCTCGCGGAACAGGACGGGCTGCCAGCGCTGGACGAGGTGCTGCGCAGCCATTTGCTGTACGAGTCGGAGCGCGAAGGAGGAGCAGGAGGACGCCTGGCGGATGGGCACTACCTGTTCGCACATGCGAAGATTCGCGCGGTGGTCTACGCTGAGGCGGGTGAGGCGAGGCGATCCATCTTTCACCGTCGTGCCGTGCAAGCCTTGCAAGCGGCGGCTGCGCCTCCGGCGATCCTGGCATACCATGCTTTGGCCGCGGGGCTTGCGGAACCAGCCTTCCGCTGGAGTCTCGCGGCGGGCGATGAGGCGATGCGGGTATTAGCGGTGCGCGATGCCATTGCCCTCTACGAGCAGGCACGGAATCTAATAGCCGAGAGATCACGTAGACTCGGCCTGGAAACCATGCTTCCCGCGCCTGAGATCGAGCATCTCTACACCCACCTGGGGCAAGCGTACGAAGTGAATGAGGAGTGGGAGAAGGCTCGGACGGTCTATACGGCAATGCTGACATACGCACAAAATGCGCGCCAGCCGGTGATGGAGAGCGCCGCCCTCAACCGCCTGACGACCCTATCCGGGCAGTAGTCTTTCGACCTGGCGGCAAAACCAATCTCTTTCGGGCCAGGAATCTCCTGAAGGAACGCTTGTCTAACGCTTTTTGTAACGCCCCGTAGATACCTTTAAAAGCAGAAGGAGACCGTGTAATGAATGGTACCGCCCAATACCTGCATATCGGGTTTATCTTGATCTCACTGGCAAACTTGATAGTGATCGCTCTCCTGATCATTGTCTTCATGCTGGCAGTTGCTCTCCGCCGACCCGAAAAGCTGCGCATCTCCACTCTCGAAGCTCTACCGACGCCTGCAGGGGGCCGGGAAGCCAACGAGAGAGAAACGACAGAAGGAATTTGATATGCTTTTCGCGCTTGTCGCCATTGTCTATGTCGTCTGTACCCTGCTGATCCTGGCGATCCCCAAACACGCTTTGCAGCAGAAGCCGAGCGCGGAGCCGGCGCTGCTCAGATCGCTTGGGAAGCAGTCGTGGAAGATCATACGACACGACGTGAGGGAAGCGTGGGCCTACGTTCGCAAGGATCGCCTGTTGCTGCTCGCGCTTCTGCGAGTCTCGTTCGTCAGTGTGCTGCTACTGGTGATCGGCGAGCTGATAGGACCATTCGTCGTCAATGTCTTGCATCTACCCGTCCAGGCTATGCCTCTCATTTTAGCGCCCGCGGGTCTCGGTCTGGTGCTTGGTGGTCTGCTCATACCCGCTCTAATGCATCGGTTGGGCCAAAACCGCACCATCACTCTCGGCAGCCTGTGTTCCGCTGCCGGTTTGGTCCTCATCCCACTCGGTCACTTCTTCTGGTCGCGGTTGGCTCTGCCAGGGATCATTTTTTATATAGGGACGATCACGTTTATCTTAGGGGTCGCGCTGGAAATGGTGAATATTCCCGCGCAAACCATGATGCAGGAGCAAGCCCCCGAGCAGGAGCGAGGGCGCGTGTTTTCCTTCCAGTCGATGTTTTACAATGCCGGCTCTATTCCCGTCCTGCTTTTCGCCGGCGTAGTTGCGGATACACTGGGGACCGAGACCGTCATGTATGTGCTAGCGGCAGCCATCCTGGGATTCAGCTGGTGGGCGGTACGCTATAGCCGTCGCTCGTTCGCCCCATAGAGACGGCGTCACATCTTGAGCTGATTCGCCAGCTTTTCCGCGTAGTAACCGAACAGTGGGAGTTTGTAGTACCTGCCCCGGTGCGCCGCAACCATCAGCACGATCCAGCCAATGAAGCTAACCAGCCCCACGACTCCGCCGAGACCAAAGAACGCGAAGGGGAAGTAGCTGCACACCCACCCCAGAATGCTCATACTGCCGAAAAAGAGCATGGACTGGATCGCATGGAAACGGACAAAGCGATTCTCCCGCTCCAGCAGAAAGAAGACCAGCCCTCCCACCCAGGAAAAGAGGTAGCACAGCAAACCAGCGGTTCTGGCCCGCATACCTATCGAGGTCATCTCAAAGGGACTCACATCTCCCGGCCCCGCTGCATAATACGGGTGTTGGTACCAGTATTGCGGCTGGCCTTGTTTGAAGGGAGGATAGGGTTGACTCGGCCCATATCCAGGTTGTTGGTAGCCACTTTGCAGGCCATCGTCCTCGTAGTACCCTGGCGGCTGTTGTGGAGCGTAGCCCTGCACTTCATCGCTTTGAGCTTGCGGCTGCTTAATAGTATCTTTCATCATTCACCAAACCTTTCTGGAGGTGCGTAGTTGCTATCAGGAACACCGCACCGAGCTATTACGTATCTTTCCGCAAAGAGCGTTTACTAAAACATCACGGTCATCCCTCAAACACTGCCCTGAACACCAGGTGATTCGACTCCGCCTATCCACTCAGAGTGCTTAAATCAGCCGATCCGCTCTATGTGAAAAGCTTGTACTTATCTCATAGACAATTTACCACCTTGCATTCACATAGAAGTCACAGAACACACTATAACTTGCACAAGAAGATCACAATCAGCATGTAAAAAATGTTGCCCACTACAAATGGATTTACACCTCACTGCTACATAGGCAGGAAATAGTGATTTTCTTGTGATTCATTGTCCTCAGAATGCGACTGTTTTGTGAACTCACGCAGGTATACTAAGCTCGGAGTACTAGAGATTCTGCACAAGGGCAGATTCTCAGAAGGAGAAAACTCATGAGTACAAAAAATACAGATATTGACAATGTTCAAGAAACACCTCCACGGGCATCTGGATCATTCTACACAGAAACAACGGCCCAGAGGGGGATGATGTCCCCAACAGGGAATATCCCGCCGCCCCGGCGACCACCTCGCAGCAAGAGAAGTTATTGGTTGGCGGTTGCCGCGGTGATCGTAGTTGTGGCGCTCATTTTCAGCGTCTTTGCGCTCGTCGTTTCGCAACAAGGGCAGCATCCCGGCACTCAGGTCACACCGACGCCAACGGCTCCGGGAACCACCGTCACCACGACGCCTGGGGGTGATACCTCGCCCTCCCCAATAACGGGCGTCACCCAGGGACCGCAGAACGGCCCACCGGGAGTAAATACTCCAGCTTATTGGGATACTATCCTCGGCACGCAGGGCACTGACAGGAAAGTCGAGAGTGTGAGTTTTGCTAATGTGCTGGGCAATCCCACCTTGCAGGCGCTGGTCGCAGTGCGCCATAGTAATGCGAGCAGAACTCTGGATGTTTATGTATTCGACAAGATCACCAGCGCCAAACCCATGCAGATATTCAAGTTAAGCGGGTTGATAAAGGGCGACGCGAAGATCAGCTACTACAACAGCATTATGACCGCCCAGGTGGATGCGAACTCGGCGCTCAATGCGGGAAAGCCTGCTACGCAGTGGACGCCGGATCTCTTTCGCGAATTTGCGTGGAACGGTGGGTCACTGTCCCAGGTGGCCTTTCCCGGAATCTTCCCCAACCTGACACGCTACCAGGCTGAGGCCGACCAGGCGAGCGTCAATCAAGGGCATAATAGCTGGAAAAATGATCCAGTTCAGGTTGCAAAAGCCCTGGAAACCCGCTTCTTTGGATGGCAACGCGCGGTGACGACAACACTGCTCAGCGGCGGAGGGCCGCAAGATGTGTATGCCACCGTCCGGGTTCAGGAAGCCCCTGTTGAGAACTCAGGTCCAACAATTGTCGTCACGCTCAGCCGACTGGAGGGCAATACCCACAATATGTGGGTGGCGATTGGCGTGGCAGATGGAGCGCGGCTAACGCTGAAGAATATCGCACCGCGTCAACTGCTCACCAGCCCTGTGACTCTCGAGGGAACGGGGGCAGCCTTCGAAGCGGTAATCGGTCAGGCAGTCGTCTACGATCACCTCTACACGGATATCGGCCATGCGCAGATTACCAGCAGTAGCGGCATGGGTTTAGGAAGCTACACCACCCTGGTGAACTATACCTCTAGCTTCAAAGGTATCCAGGAAGGCATGGTGACGGTGTACGAAAACAACGGCGGCCTCAGCTCTGATAACTACTCGGCAGTGATGATAAAGGTGCTGCTTAGCCCGGAGCCGGGAGTGGCGCTGGGTCCATTACCAGGTCCGAGTTCGGTCAGCAACCCATCTTACTGGACTCCTTTCGTCACAGCGCCCCCTGCCATCCGCGTAGCGAATAGTGTGAGTTTCGGGAACCTGATGGGGCAACCTACTTTGCAGGCTGTGGTGGTGGCACGGGAAATCCTCGGTGGCGGCCCCGTCTATAGCGACATCTTTGTGTTCGACAAGATCACCGATCCCCACCCGCAGTTGCTCTTCCAGGTCAACCATCTCCTGCAAGGCAATGCGCAGATCAGTGGCTACAGTACGATCATGACGGAGCAGGTGGATGTCAATTCGTCCATTAATAAGGACAAAGCCAGGTTGACGACTGATCTCTTCCGCGAGTTCAAGTGGTCGGACGGCGCGGGTACCTTTGTGCCGACGGCCTTCCCAGGCATCTTCCCCGATCTGACTCGCTGGCAGGCCGAGCTTGACCAGCACGCAGTGAATGCAGGGCAGGATGGCTGGAAAACCAACGCTGTGCAGGTGGCGCAGCGTATGGCCGCGCAACTGCTTCAGTGGCCTGCCAACGCTCAAGCGAACCTCGTGAGCGGCGGTAGCGCGCAGGATGTGGATGCGATGGTGCTGGTGAAAGGACCCAACCCGGGTGGTATGTCCATCAACGTGACGCTTTCGCGGCTGGAGGGCAACACCTCGAACATGTGGGTAGCGATCGGTGTCACGTCGGGGAACGGATCGCTGACCATCAATACCCCGGTGAAAGGGGATCGTCTGACCAGTCCTACCACCATCACGGGTACCGGCAGCGCCTTTGAAGGCGTGATCGGCCAGGCGTTTGTCCTCGATCACCTGTACACGACCATCGGGCAGGCGCAGGTGAAGGGAGGCAGCAACGGCAGAACGACCTACACGGTCACACTGCCGTATAGCTCTAGCTTCCAGGGTGGAACGCAGGAGGGCATTGTGGTCGTCTACATGTACAGCCAGGCTGATGGCTCCATCGCGACAGCAGCTATGCAAAAGGTGATGATTGAAGCGTAGCCAGTAGTGCGTCTTGTAGCTCAGGGGACTACTCAGCGAGTAGCCCCCTTTAGTGTACGACTATCTGCAACGATAAGCGATGAGCGCTTCTCAGTTTGAAGAGGCGAGAAGCATTTCCAAATCTGCTGATAATGCTTCACGAAGCAAACGCTTTGCGCGGTGGTAACGAGTTTTGGCCGTCGATTCCGGTACATCGAGCGCCTGCGCAATTTTACGGAAGCTCAATCCGGCACTATAGCGCAGATACACAACAGAGCGGTACCTGGGGGGTAATGCCGCGATGATTGCTCGCAGGTGTATTTGTACCTCGTGACGCTCTGCCAGCTCTTCTGGAAGCGGCCTTGCATCGGGAAGCATCAGATCAGGTGATAGGTCGTCCTCTTCACGCTCCCACTCCAATTCCGAAAAGTAGACCGGCCGCTTGCGTCGCAAGTAATCCAGGCATTGGTTGCGGGTTACGCGGTAAAGCCAGGGATAAAGGGATTTCTCGAAATGGAGCGTGGCTAGCGATTGAAACATTTGGAGCAGCACCTGCTGCAAAATATCGCAAGCATCGTGATATTCTCTCACGAAGGAGTAGATTAGATAGTTGAGCGAAGGTTGATAGCGACGCACCAGGAGTTCAAAGGCGTCCTGTTTGCCAGCAAGAGCCTCTTGAACCAGGATAGTGTCCGAAACCTGCGCCGGGTAGTGCAGGTTACATTGCTGCTGTGCAGGCTTCAGAACCTTTACACTCGTCTGGCTGACTCTCTGCGTGGGGCTTCTGCCTTCTGTTTTGTCACAAAATTGTGTCTCTTGCATAGCGGCTCGCCTTTCCGAGAGCAATGATCTGTCTATTCCCTGCTCTCCTGATTAACTATCCACAACGATTGTTGCTGACTCTACCTTTATACACAGCGCGCATCATAGAGCCGTCACAATTTAACGAAATGACCTCTCAATTCGGTCACATCTGGACGAGAACCTCATGCATTCCTACATCAACTCATATTTTGATAAATTTGTGACGGGCTTTTGTATATTTTATTGAATAATTCTCAAATAGAGCATATGCTATAGATAGCTCCCATAGAAAGTGATTTTGGACGGGCAAAAGCTCCCCTTCTTTGTGAACTTTTTGTGAGAAGATCACCCTCATATAGTGAGCGCATTGTGATGTGGCGGGTATACGCTCTACATGGAATGACACTGTTGAACAGGAGGGAATGAGACATGAAACACATACCATCTAAAAGTGAGCTGAGAGCCTTGATGGAGCGACAAATCGGCCCTTGCATCTCGCTGTTCATGCCCACCAACCGGACGGGAGCGGACACGCAGCAGAATCCACTGAGACTCAGAAATCTGATTCGAGAGGCTGAATCACATCTGCTGCTGAACAATCTCTCTATTCCACAGGTGGAAGCCTTGTTGGAACCGATGCGGACGCTTTTAGAAACTGAACTCTTCTGGCTACACCCGGATGATGGACTGGCGGTATTCCGCTCATCTGATCTCTTCCGCACCTATTGGCTGCCGGGCAGTTTCAAGGAAAAGGCCGTTGTCACGCGCCATTTCTACCTCAGGCCCCTACTCCCCTTCCTGACCGATGACGGGCGTTTCTACCTCCTGGCTCTCTCTCACAACCACATCAGACTGATCGAGGGGACACGCTACAGCGCCAGCGAGGTTGACTTACCAGAAAGCGTACCACGCAGCTTAGCCGAGGCGATGAGGTACGACGATTCCGATAACGAGCTGCAATACCATAGTAGCTCGTCGGGTGCAGTGGCAGGAAAAGGGGGGCGACGCTCCACCGTGTTCCACGGGCAAGGAGTTGGCACCGATGATGAGAAGGAGCAGCTTCTGCGCTACTTCCAACAGATAGATCGCGGCCTACACGCGCTGTTGAAAGATGAGCAAGCCCCGCTCGTTCTGGCTGGTGTCGCCTACCTCTTTCCGCTCTACCGGGAGGCCAATACCTATCCTCACCTGCTAGAAGAGGGTGTCCATGGCAACCCTGACAGGGAGAGCCTGGAGATGTTGCATAAGCAGGCATGGGAGATCGTAGAGACCTCCTTCTTGCAGACACGTCAAGAGGAGGCCGCTCGCTACAGGGAGTATGCCGCGACCGGCAGAACTTCCAACAAGGTAAGGGAGATCGTTACAGCGGCTTACAATGGACGCATCGAGAGCCTGTTCCTCGAGGCTGACCAGGAGCAATGGGGAACCTTCAATCCAGCGACCAGGATGCTCCATGTACATCAGCAAGCCAGGTTCAACGATGACGACCTGCTGGATGTGGCCGCCACCGAGACGCTTCTTCATGGCGGATCAGTCTATGTGTTCGAGCATATGGATATGCCCGATGAAGTGCCACTCGCGGCGGTGTTACGCTACTGAACAATGGGCATAGCTCTATCCTGATACAACTACCACGCCCATGAAAATACCCACGGGCATCTGTTGTGCGTTGTCTGTGATTTCCCTGGTATTGTCTGTGATTGTTTTGAGATAGATGCGCACTATGCTTATGCATAGGGAACACAATATATAAGGGAACTTACAATGATACATACAATAGAACGGGCTGATGCGCAGAAAGGCCCACTAAGCGGGATCGTGGTGGTGGACCTTTCGCGCGTGCTGGCCGGACCATATTGCACGATGATGCTGGGCGACCTGGGTGCAACCGTCATCAAGGTTGAGCATCCGGGAGAGGGCGATGATACGCGGCGCTTTGGCCCGCCTTACGTCGCCGGGGAGAGTGCCTATTACCTGGGGCTGAATCGCAACAAGTATGGCATCACCCTCGATTTCGGCACGCCAGCAGGGAAAGAGCAATTAATACAGATCATCAAACAGGCTGATATCCTGGTGCAGAACTTTCGTCCCGGCTCGCTTGATCGGAAAGGGTTGGGCTACGAAGATTTGCACGCCATCAACCCTGGCCTCATTTATTGCTCGATCAGTGGCTATGGGCAGAGCGGCCCGCGCAGCGAACTGCCCGGCTATGATTATATCGCGCAGGCCGAGTCTGGCATGATGTCTATTACCGGCGAGATTAATGGTGAGCCTATGCCTGTGGGTTCTCCCATTGAGGATGTCTCCACCGCCATGTATGCCTGCATCTCCATTCTGGCCGCTCTGCGCGCACGCGAACAAACAGGAAAGGGGCAGCATATTGACCTTTCGCTTTTCGAGTGTGCCGTTACCATGCTGGCGAACATTGCCTCGAATACCCTGATTTCTGGGGATGAAGCCACACGCCACGGTAATGCTCATGCCAATATCGTACCCTACCAGTCATTCCACACACGCGACGGGTTTATTGCTATTGCCTGTGGCAATGACGGATTGTTCAGAGGGTTATGCCGCCTGTTGCAGCGCAACGACCTGGCGCAGGACCCACGCTTCACTACCAACTCGCTGCGACTGAGCCACCGCGAGGAGCTGATCAGCGTCTTACAGGAAATCTTTCTTGAGCGCGATACCGCGGAATGGCTGGCAAGCCTGCGTGGAGCAGGCATTCCCAGCGCGCCCATCAACACGGTGAGCCAGGCGTTGCGCGATGAGCAGTTGGCGGCGCGCGGGCTGATCTGGGAATGCGCCCATCCCACCGCCGGAAACATCCGTATTGTCGGTTCGCCCATGCATTTCTCCGAGACGCCCACACGCTTGTATAAAGCGCCACCTTTGCTGGGCGAAGACAACGAGACGATTTTAAACAGTCATGAACCCCCGCATGAATGACGGGGGCTTGTTCCTAAGCCCTTCGACTTGAAACAATTGGCCGCATGACATCGGCCACAGAGATATTGAGCGCGGCGTTGATGTCAGCGTTCATCGACAGCCCGCATAATTGGCAGACGAAACAAGCCTGGCTCTTGCGGTTCTCTTTTGCGCAGTGGCCGCATGCATGGCACGTTCTGGACGTGTTGCGCGGGTCTACCAGGTGCAATGGCACGCCAGCAAGCGCGGCCTTGTAGGAAAGAAACGAACGGAGTTGCCCGAATGACCAGGAGGAATGACGCGAACGCTGAGAGTGTCTAACCGTGCGTTCGGTTCTTGACCGAATGTGCCTTAACTCTTCAATCGCTATGCCTTGCCCGTTGGCTTTGGCCTTCTGAACAATTCGTTTGGAGATGACATGATTGGTGTTTCTGCGGAACCTGGCTTCTTTGCCAGAGAGTTTCTTGAGATGGCGTTTCGCGCTTTTCGTGCCACGCTTCTGCAAGCGTTGCCTGAGCGCGCCCATACGTGTGCGCGCGCGCTCGATAGCCTCGCCGCTAAAGGACTCACCCTCGCTATCGGTAGCCAATTGTACGATGCCCAGATCAACTCCCAGGGTAGCGGTCACGTCATCTGGCGTGGGCGTGGGAACGTCCAGCGTCACCGCCAGATACCATGTTCCCTTCCGGTAGATCAAGTCAGCCTGTCCCTTGATGCTGTCCAGGCGGGACTCTTGATAGCCGCCCACGCGGAACGGAACCAACACGCGCCCGGAAAGTGTCAAGAGCGAGACGGTCAGCAAGCCTTTAAAGCTCATGACCCGTTGGTCATAGACAATCGCGCCCTCTGGCCTGAACGTGGGTTGAATGCTCTTATCGCGCTTGTAGGCTTCGCTGGCTTTGCTGATACAGCGGATAGCCAGTTGCGCAGCCAGCTTGTAGGTCCTGCGCAGGTCAGCATAGACCAGCTTTTGCAGTTCAAACTTGTTGGCGGTCTTTTCGGCAAACGCCACGCCTGCCACATAGTTCGCCGCCTGGTTAAAGACGTGCAGAGTGTCAAGCAAGGCGCGATGCTGTTCAGACGTGGGAGCGAGCTTCAAGAGCATGGTTTGTTTCATGCGTTCAGTGTACTCTCATTGGCAAGAGTTGTCAATTGGCAAGAATGTTCTGTCTGCGGACAGCGGGCCATTCCTCCCCTGGCTAAAGCCGGGGGGCTTCCTGGCCCGATCTCTGTGAGATTTAGAACGACAAGGCGATATTCTGCATACAGGCTTATGCCAGGTCGCGCTTCAACCGCCGCGCGACCTCCCGAACAGCAGCTTCGACTTCATAGGAAAGACTCACACCGGTTGCGAAGTTCTCCCCCTCGATAGCGTAGAGGATCAAGCTGGCGGGCAGGTGACCGAGGGTGCGCCCCAGTGCGAGTGCTTCAGCCACACCAAAGGCATGAGTCGATTGAAAAGACACCTCTCGCGGCAATGCCTGTGCCAGCGCGTCAAAGCGATAGATTGTGCCGGGCGACGCACCCGATGATACTGCATCAATCAGTACGACAGCGCCAGCTTCGTGCCAGGCATCGAGCAAGGCAGAACAGTCGCCATCGCATACGAGCAGCCGCACGCCGGGCAGTTTCTCTACCTTGAGAAGCGCAATCACAGCCGGGCCAGCTCCATCATCGCCGCGATAGGCATTGCCGACACCGATTACAAGCATGTCCACTTATACCCGATCTATAGTGAGCTTGAGGAAGTGCGTGGAACAGGAAATACAGGGATCGTAGTTGCGAATGGCCTGCTCGCACTGCCAGGTAAGCTGCTCTTGCGGCAGATGGATGTACTGCTCTACGTAATGCCACAGGTCGTTCTCGATGGTCTTCTGGTTCTGCGAGGTTGGCGGGATAATCCGGGCTTCGCGAATCAACTCGTCGTCATCGATGCGGTAGCGATGATAGAGGATGCCGCGCGGGGCTTCCGTGCAGGCGTACCCGGTAGCGGCGCGCGGTCGCACCCTGACGGCAGGCTGTTCGGGCTTTTCATACTCTTCGATGATGCGCAAGGCTTCATCGAAGGCGTACAGTATCTCCACGCTGCGCACAATGATACTCTGGAAAGGATTGCGGCACGCCGGCCCCAGCCCGGCAGCGCGCGCTGCTTCCTGCGCCAGGGGCGAAAGCTGCGCAAAGTTCAGGTTGTAGCGCGCCAGCGGCCCAACAAAATACGAGCCGCGTGCTTTGAGCCTGGAATGCAGCGCGCTGGAATAAGGGATATGCTCTTCAATAAAGCGCTCCTCGTAGTCTTTGACGGCGATATCCAGCCCTTTATTAGAAATCAGGCGTCCCTCGTTGAAGGGGTATTCGTTGGGATGCCACAACGCCACGAATTCGTAATCCTGCTCAAAATCGGGGAACGGCATCTGAGCGGCCCAGCGCACCGTCTCTAACGCGGCATCACGCCCCCACTTCAGTTGTTCGACCAGCGGCGCAAAGTCGCGCTTTTCGGGTACTTTGTAAAAGCCGCCCACGCGCACATTGACCGGATGTATCTCGCGCCCACCCAGCAAAGCCACGATCGCATTGCCCGCTTTTTTCATCTGGAGACCGCGTTTGACCACATCGGGATAATCCTGCGCCATGCGTACTACATCGGGATAACCGAGAAAATCGGGCGCGTGCAACATATAGACGTGCAGCGTATGGCTCTCGATCCACTCGCCGCAATAGAGCAGCCTGCGCAGCGCGCGAAGTTGCCCGTCCACGACCACGTCAAAGGCGTGTTCTATAGCGTGTACTGCGCTCATCTGGTAGGCAACCGGGCATATACCGCAGATACGGGCAGTGATGTCCGGCGCCTCGCTGTACTTGCGCCCGCGTAAGAGCGCCTCGAAAAAGCGTGGCGGCTCCATGATCTTCAACTTTACGTCAGTCACTTTATCGCCACGAATCTTGACGGAGAGCGCGCCTTCCCCCTCCACGCGGGCCAGGTAATTGACAATGATGTTTTTATGGCTCAAGGCTTTCACTCTCCTTACGAAATGGCGCGGCGTAGGCATTAAAGCCGCGAAAGACACGCACGATATCCTGGCGCGTCGCGCCCAGTTGTTGCCAGCGCTGGCTCAGTTCGGTGGTATTGGGCGTCTCTTTGGGACCAAAGCAGCCGTAGCAGCCGCGCGCATAAGCGGGACAGATGGCACCGCACCCGGCGTGTGTCACCGGGCCGAGGCAAGGCGTCCCCTGGGCAACCATCACACATACGGTACCGCGCAACTTGCACTCTACGCACACACTGTGCGGCGGCGTATTAGGTTTGCGTCCATGCAGGTAGGCGCTGATGACCTCAACCAACTGGTGTTTATTGATGGGGCAGCCGCGCAGCTCAAAGTCTACAAAGACGTGATCGGAGATAGGCGTCGACTTATTGAGTACGTTGATATACGCTGGTGAGGCGTAGACGATGGAGATAAATTCCTGCACATTGGCGAAGTTGCGCAACGCCTGTATGCCGCCTGCTGTGGCGCACGCGCCAATCGTGATCAGGTACTTTGAGATACGCCGGATATGGTGGATGCGTTCCTCATCGTGTTCGGTGGTAATCGACCCCTCAACCAGCGAGAGATCGTAGGGACCTTTAACGACAGCGCGCGAGGCTTCCGGGAAGTTGGCAATCTCAATCTCACCGGCTACTGCCAGCAACTCGTCTTCACAATCCAGCAGGCTCAACTGGCAACCATCACAAGAGGCGAATTTCCAGACAGCCAGTTTTGGCTTTGACTCTCTTCGCATATCAAATCTCCCTCATGAGCAGCCAGTCTCGTACCTCGCTATACTGGAACACCGGGCCGTCTTTGCATACGAAGCGCGGCCCAAACTGGCAATGCCCGCACAGGCCAACGGCGCACTTCATATTGCGCTCCATCGACACGTAGAGATGGTCAGGCGCGACCCCGCGCTTCTGCAACTCTGCAGCAGTGAAGCGCATCATGATTTCGGGGCCGCAGACGAAGGCGACGGTGTTCTGTGGATCAAATCGCGCGTGCGAGATGAGTTTCGTGACGACGCCGACGCTGCCGCGCCACGCTCCTTTTGCATGATCGACCGTGACAGACACTTCAAGATCGAAGTGCGCCCGCCAGTGTTCGAGTTCGCGGCGATAGAGGATGTCCGCCGGGATTCTGGCCCCATATAACAGCACAATCCGGCCATAGCGTTCGCGGTGGGCCATGACATAGTACATCACCGAGCGCAACGGAGCCAGCCCGATGCCGCCCGCCACCAGTACGACATCCTTGCCTTCCGCCTGCTCGATAGGCCAGTGGCTGCCAAAAGGGCCGCGCACGCCGAGCATATCGTCCGGCTTGAGTTCGCGCATGGCTCGCGAAACCACACCGACGGCACGAGTTGTATGCACTAAAGGGGTGAGTTGGACAGGGTTGCCACTGATTGAGATAGGAATTTCGCCTACCCCATATACGTAAAGCATGTTGAACTGACCGCAGGCAAATGGAAGTATGGCGCTGTTATCGGATGGTTCCAGTTCCAGAGTGAATGTATCGGGTATCTCATGATGTACATGCAGCACACGGTATAGACTGGGCAACATCGGATCACGATGTGTTTCACTCATATGCTGCCTGCTTTCCGATTGATGTTGTAGACATTGAGCAACTGCAACCGTGTAGCTTGCAGACGCTCCATCATGATATGCGCCACGCGCATTGCCAGATCATAGCCGAGGTCGTGATCCGCTGCGCCTTTGGTGCGCAAACATGCCCCATCCAGCGCGATGGCGCGTGTCTCTTGCAGCGCGCGCGCGCTGAAATGCCAGCGATAGGGAGGGAAGAGCCACGACCAGCCCAATACCTCGCCTGCTTCGATGGTTTCGATGATGATCCTGCCCTGCTGAGCGTCGTGTGTTTCAAGAGCAACTTTGCCCTGGCGGATAATGTAAAAATGCTCAGCCGGTTCGCCTTCGCGAAAAATATACTCGCCGGACTTATAGCGCACGTTGGAGGCGCAGCCTGTGACCAATGGCATAAAACGAGGGTCAAGTCCCTCGAAGAAAGGGTGTTCTGCCAGAATCGTTTCAAGCGTCTGCATGATAACTCCTCTATATATCCACACGGTCGCGCACCGGTGTTTCACGAATAGCGCGTACCTCTTCGGTGATGTCGATACCCACCGGGCACCAGGTGATACAGCGCCCGCATCCCACACAGCCCGACGTGCCAAACTGGTCGATCCAGCTCGCCAGCTTGTGCGTCATCCACTGTCGATAACGCGATTTCGTTGAGGTGCGCACACTGCCTCCTGCAATGTAGGAGAAGTCCATCGTGAAGCACGAGTCCCACCTGCGCCAACGTTCGGCGTGCTCACCCGTCAGGTCGGTGGTATCTTCCACCGTCGTGCAAAAACAGGTGGGACACACCATGGTGCAATTCGCGCAGGTCAGGCAGCGTGATGCCACCTTTTCCCACTGCGGATGGTCAAGATTGCGATAGAGCAATTTCTTGATTTCGGTGGTATCCATGCTGCGTCCCATGTGCGCAGAGGTATTGGCTACAACGTCTTCAGCGCGCCCGATGTCAGCCTGTTCGGCTTTGCTATACGGCACGGCTTGAAGAATCTCAATGCCCAGTTCGCTGCCAACCTCTACTACAAAATAGTGACGCTGCTCTTCCAGAATCTCCGTCAATGCCAGATCAAAGCCGCTGCTGACCTGCGGGCCGGTCTGCATCGAGACGCAAAAACAGGTTCCACCGGCTTGACCACAGTTGACGGCGATAATGCAGAGCTGCTCGCGCCGCGCCCGGTAGATGGGGTCGGTCAGATCGCCGTGCATGAAGACGCGGTCCTGGATAGCGATAGCGTGCAATTCGCACGAACGCATGCCGATGAAGGCGAATTTGGGAGTCTCTGGCTGTTCTGTGGTAAGCTGAAAGCCATGCTCCGCGCGACTGGCCTGCCACAATCGAACCGAGGGCGGGTGCAGAAATTTCTTCCAGGATTGCGGGCCAACCGCATAGCCGAACAGAGCCTGGTCATGACGGCGCTTGAGGCGATAGCTTCCGCCATCCTGCTCATCGGTGTACCCGATGGGCAGATCGTCAAGCGAGGTCAGCGTATCGTAGACGATGGCCTGCTCGCGCACTGTCGGGCCAATCACCTGGTAGCCGTTGCTGCTCAAATACGCCAGGACCTGCGGCAGGCACTCGCGCTCCACGACGACGCGGTCACGGACGTGTAAAGCGGCTGTAGACATTTCTTTCCATTCCTTCACTAACCCACTGCTGAACCGATGTGTTTTCCCAGACCAAAGGTGATGCCTGCCGCCAGGAGACCAGGGAGTATCTGCCACCCGCCCGCTTTCCAGAGAGGAGAGTTGGCGGCTCACGACAGCAACATAGGACGCCCTGTGCCAGAGTTCAAAGTAGTATCTACTTCAAAATGGTCTCTGTTTCTGCCGTTACTTCACGAGACAGTGAGCTGGCGACGACGCGAACAAAGGCTTCACTACATTGGCAACAAAAAAATCCGCTCTCATTGTGATGCATACCACCTAGCGCGGTGAGCTGATATGTAGCGGGTTTCCCACACCATTCACAGATTTCCCCGGCAGGCGCCAAATCGATAGAGACGGGCAGGCGAAAGTCATATTCGTTGTTTAACATCTGAAGACTCCTTATTCGATGACCGGAGTCGTTCTCCGGTCGGACAATGCTGGGTGACATCTTTTTCGAAACAGGAGAATCAGCAGGCCTGCAACACCTTCTCTCTAGCCTGTATATAGTATATAGTATATAGTATATAAGGCAGGCTGGAACCTGGCAACCAGGACCGGCAGATGCTAGAGCAGTCCCACCGAGGAATGCATATCGACTTTGGTTACATCGTCCACTGCACCCTGCTCCCCCTATTTGACAGTCTGCTCTTTGGGAGGACTCACGATTAACATGGGAAGCTTACTGTGATGAAGCACGCGCTCGGTTATGCTGCCCATAGTCCAGCGCTGCAAGCCGCCGCGCCCATGTGTCGCCATGGCTACCAGATCGAAGCGCCCTCCGGCGTGCAGTTCCTGTTCTGAAATCTGCACCAGAGCTTCAGCTACATCGGGGTTGACGGCGATCGATGTCGTCACTATCAAATCGGGTACGATGTCTTCACTGTCGATAAGCTGTTGCGCAACAGCAGCCAGATATGCCTGCGCCTCGCGTTTGGCATCTGCCCTCAACTGGTCGACAAATGCATTCGCTGCGAATTTACTAGAGCCGTGGCTTGCGGGCAAATCGACCACACGCAGCAGGTGCAGCGTTATGTTCATCGGGGAAGCAAGCGCGGTTGTCAGTTGGACGACAGGCATCAGAACGCTTTCTGCCAGGGGCGAGCCGTCCAGGGTCACTAGAACAGACACCGCCTTCGCTGTGAGTGTTGGACCGCTGTCGCGCAGCACAAGCACTGGAACTGGACTATGCGGGATGATTTTGTGCGCGATGCTGCCCAGCGCCCAGCGTTTGAACCCGCTGTAGCCATGACTGCACATCACGATCAGGTCAACTTCAAGCGGCTCGACCGCGGCAAGAATGGAGGGCGCAGTGTTGCCAAACACTACCCTGGTCTCGATTTTTACACCAACCAGCTCTGCCATCTTTCTGGCAGTATCCAGGTAGTTCATGGAAAGCGCCTCGACTTCCCCGACGCCATCCTCAGAGTACGCTTCTACAGGGAGCTTTTTCTCCGCTCGGAAATTGATAGGACTGAGAGCAGCTTGCAACAGGATAACGGTGCCACCGGAGGCGCGCGCAATGCGCGCGGCGACGGGAACGGCCTGTTCTGCCCTCTTCGAACCGTCCAGCGGAACGAGAATGCGCTTAAACATCACTCCTCCTTCAGAGGGACGCGCCTCATGGTTATGGTGTCCCTGCGTGCCAGACAGCCGCGCGCGGGGCCGGTCCGGTTTTTCTTTTCATATTTCTAGGATAGAGCAGGACAATCACATATCTATCACGGCTAGAAAAAGTAACGTCACAAGAGGCTCACAGAAGCTATGTGATGCGTTTGTGCTAAGTATTACCTTTCCTGTGATGTCCCGGTGAGCGGGCCGGGTTATGCTCTACATAGGAAAGAACCCATGATGGATGTGGGTAACGACACAAAAAGATGTCGAAAGGAACAAAACCATGATTAAACGGATATTAGTGCCCCTTGACGGGTCCAAAGGTTCCGAGAGGGCTATACCGGTAGCAGCGCGCATCGCGAGCGCCAGTGGTGGAACGATCGTTTTGATAAGCGTAGTCATCGCGCAGATTGAGTTCGGAACGTATACGGCGGAGCGCACAGTTTCGTTAAAGCCGGGCGCTTTCAAGCGACGCATAACTGAAGCAGCCAACTACCTGGCAGGGATTAAGGAGACCTACGCGAGCGACCTGGTGGGCCTCAACACGGAAATAGACGTAGCTGCAGGTGCGGCGTCCCCGATGATTTACTCCGCCGCGGACTTAGAAGGAGTTGATCTGATCGTCATGTGCAGCCACGAGGAGGGAGGGTTGAAACGCTGGGTCTTCGGGAGCGTCGCCCAGGAGGCGTTACGACACAGTCCTGTACCGGTGCTGGTGCTCAATGAACATGGATCGGTACCTCCTATCCCAGATGCCGCACATCCCTTACGTGTATTGCTGCCGCTAGACGAGTCGTATACTTCCGAAACGGCGGTTCTGCCAGCCGCGCAGCTAGTTGCAGCGGTCGCCGCGCCATTCCAGGGCGAGATACACATCTTATATGTGGTGGATCTGCCGTCGGTGTACGGAAAATTGAAGAGCCATGTGCATACTACCGACATCGCGCAGGAAGAGGCCAGACAAGAGGCGCTGCAAAAGGCTGAAAAGTACGTAAAGTCTGTAACAGAACGCTGCAAAGCAGACTTCGCCGGAACCAACCTCAATTTCACCTCGTCTGTGGCGGTCAGTGAAAATGTGGCTGAAACCATCGTCAAAGAGGCAGAGCAAGCCAGGGATGCTGGAAGCGCTACCGGCTATGATATGATCGCCATGGCAACACACGGGAAAGGGGCGCTGAGCAGGCTGTTTATGGGCAGTGTGACGGAACACGTTCTGAAAACGACGAAACTCCCGCTGCTGATCGTGCGCCCGCATCAAGCTGCTGAAACCGGCGGTGAAGGTAAGGAACCAGGTGATACCACGAAGGTTGAGGTAACAGAGGTTGCGGTGTATACCCTGGACACGTTACCTTACGAGTTACCTTAGACATAAGCACCGGACTAGAGGAGTAGGGAAGACCCGGCGCCTCCTCTCACCCTTGTTGTTGTGGCCGTACGATCAACATAGGCAGCTTCGTGGTATTGAGGAGGCGATCTGTGACACTGCCCATCACCCAGCGTTCCAGCCCATGCCGACCGTGGGTAGAGATGGCAATCAGGTCACAGCCAGCATCCACGGTTTCTTTCCCTCCGATCCCGTGCTCCGCCATCTTCACCAGCGCGCTGGTAACATCTTTCTCAACCGCGACGGAGGAAGTTAGAGAGAGTTCGAGGCGCTGAGCTGTTGTCTGCAAGCGCTCAGTCACCTGTGCCAGGTAGGTTCTGGCACGCTCTCTGGCTTCCTCATTGAGTTCGCGGACGAAACCCTCTTCAGCCGTTTCCGAGAAGAGCTTGACCACCTGTGCCAGGTGCAATGTACCCTGCGCAGGGGCTGCCAGGGCTGCGACCAGGGAGGCGGCCGGGGCGAGCGCGGTTTCGGCAAGTCCCGACCCATCCAGCGGGACGAGAGCGCAGAGAGGTCGCGCGGCGTCTGGGCCTGCCAGCAGAGAAGCGGGTTCGCTCTCCCGCAGAATGAGGGTGGGTACGGGGCTTTCGTGGGCCAGGGTATGAGCGACGCTGCCCAACACCCAATGCGTCAAGCCCGTCCTACCATGGCTGCATAGCACGATGAGATCAGTCTCCCCAAACCTGGCACTTGTCAGGATATTCTGGGCAGGTATCCCAAAAGTGACCTCGGTCGTTGTTTCGATTCCCGAAAGCTTCGGCGATGCGACCACCGTTTGGAGGTAGTCGGTCGCTGCGGTCATCTCGGATTCGATCATTTGTTCGGTCAACTGGGGGACCATGGCAAATCCACCGCCGTAGTCAATCAGGGGGCTGACCACCTCCAGGAGATGAACGGAGCCGCCCGAGGCCCGCGCGATGCGCGCCGCAATTGGCAAGGCGTACTCTGCGCGAGCAGAACCATCCAGAGGAACCAGTATACGTTTAAACATCGTAACACTCCTTTGTGAATCGCCGGTACCTCCCACAACACCCTCCACCCATGCCAGGCTCATACCGCGATCAGATTTATTGCACCTGTATAGGTTTGCCGCTTTCATGAAAAGTATTAATACATCGGCAATCTGTTCAGGTATTTCCTATTGGTAGCGTATGCTTTGCCCATCACGGACACATCACGTCAGAGAACACTATGCTCACAAATCACTCACGAGTGAACTCCCTCGCTTTCCTTTGCTGAGCCAGCCTGTGCTGGCGCTGATTTCTTTAACAGATGGATCAGGCTCGTCAGTGTCGCTTTCGCGTCGCCGAAGATCATCATGGTCTTCTTCTCATAGAAAAGTTCGTTGTCTTCGCCAGCAAAGCCTGGAGACAAACTGCGCTTCAGGATCATGACGGTGTGTGCCTGATCGGCGTTGAGAATGGGCATACCGTAGAGCGGGCTTTCTTTCTTGTACCGCGCGGCAGGGTTCACCACATCGTTGGCGCCGATGACCACGGCCACGTCTGTACTCTGAAAATCATCATTGATTTGTTCCGCTTCGCAGAGCAAATCATACGGCACGTTCGCTTCGGCCAGCAGCACGTTCATGTGCCCAGGCATGCGTCCTGCCACCGGGTGAATGGCATAGCGAACGGTTGCTCCCCCCTCAATCAAGAGCGCGGCCAATTCCTGTACAGCGTGCTGGGCCTGCGCTACTGCCATCCCGTAGCCAGGAATGATAATCACGGACTGGGCGTTCTCCAGGATATAGGCAGCATCTTCCGGGGTATAGCGCGTGACTGTTCTCGCCTCTTCCTGAACCTGCGCTCCCCGTTTCACCGCTCCCACCGCGCCGAAAAGCACATTGGTGAAGGAGCGGTTCATCGCCCGGCTCATCATCAGAGAAAGGAAGAAGCCGGAGGTTCCGTCCAGCGCGCCCGCAATCAGCAGCACGTTATTGGAGAGTACCAACCCGGTGGCGGCAGAAGCCAGACCTGCATAGGAGTTGAGCAGCGCCAGGACCACCGGCATATCTGCTCCTCCAATTGGCAGCACGATCAGGATGCCGAGAAGCAGTCCCGCCGCGATCATGCCATAGAACAGCGCGCCCGTGCCAGGCCGGACAATGAGAAAGACAAAGACGCCCACCGTCGCGAAAAAGAGGAGGATATTCGAGACATTCTGGAAGCGATAGGTGATGGGCGCGCCCTTCACAAGTTCCTGCAACTTGCTAAAGGCCATCAGACTGCCAGTAATGGTGAGCGAGCCGAACAACACCTCAAACCCTAAGGCGGCCATCGTGCCGTGATCAATGGTCAGGCCATGTTCGTAATATTCGACAATGCCGACCAGGGTGGCCGCCAGCGCTCCAAAAGAGTGGGAGATCGCAATTCGTTGAGGCATGGCGGTCATCGGCATAAAGATCGCCATGAGGGCTCCGATGGCTGAGCCTACAGCAATCCCACCAAGAATCCATTGATATTGGATGATCTCGCTGCGCAGCAGGGTACCCACGACCGCGAGCAGCATCCCGATTTCAGCCAGGAAGATGCCGCGCCGGGCGGTCTGCGGGGAATTTAACGCCTTCAGTCCCAGGACAAACAAAATTGCCGCCGCCAGGTACGCGGCGGCAAGGAGAACGTCGTTCATTGTGGTTTCCTCTCCTTCCGCCGAAACATTCGGAGCATCCGATCGGTGATCATGAAGCCACCGACGACGTTAATGGTAGCAGCAGTGACGGCGATGGTCCCAAGCACGGTGCTGACAATACTCTGACCGCTTCCAGCCGCAACGAGCGATCCTACCAGGGAGATGCCGGAGATCGCATTGGTGGTGGACATGAGCGGGGTATGCAGCAAGGGCGGCACCTTGCGGATGACCTCAAACCCCAGAAACCCTGCCAGAACGAGGATGTAGAGTGACTCGAAGAGTAGGCTATTCATCTGGACACCTCCTCTCTCACCGACGATTGGAGCAGTTCATGCACGATGTCCCCGTTGCGTGTCACACAGGCCCCTTTCACCAGTTCATCGGTGCCCTCAGGCTGAGCCTCTGTTGCTGGATAGAGATAGCGGAACAGGTTGACGACATTGTGGGCGTATAACTGGCTGGCATCGATGGGAAGCATAGCAGGCACATTCATAGCGCCAACAACGGTGACTCCCTCGTGGCGAATGGTTTGCCCTGCCTGGGTCAGCTCGCAATTCCCGCCCTGCTCGGCGGCCAGATCAACGATCACCGACCCTGGGCGAAGGGACTTGACCATCTCGGTCGTAATGAGCACCGGGGCGCGTTTCCCAAAGACCTGCGCCGTGCTGATGACCACATCCACTTTAGGGAACCGGGCACAGATGACCTCCTGCTCGCGCTTGAGGAACTCGGCAGATTGCTCTTTGGCATAGCCGCTTGCCGTTTCCGCATCCTGCGGCAGTTCCATCTCGATGAAGGTTGCCCCCAGACTCCGAATCTGTTCGCGCACAGCCGGACGGGCATCAAAGGCTTCTACTCTGGCGCCGAGGCGTTTTGCCGTAGCAATGGCCTGCAATCCCGCCACGCCTGCGCCCAGCACCAGCACCGTGGCAGGCGTAATCGTGCCTGCGGCGGTCATCAAAAGGGGGAACATTTTGCCCAGATGTTCTGTCGCCAGTAACACAGCTTTATAGCCCGCGACGGTCGACATGGAACTCAGGGCATCCATACTCTGGGCGCGCGCGAGGCGTGGAACGAAGTCCATGGCGAATGCGGTAATCTTGCGCCTGGCAAACGTCTCCATCACGTCCAGGTGCGTGAACGGGGAAAGAAACCCGATATAGGCGGACCCCTCACGCACCATCCCGGCTTCGGGCAGGTGAGTGGTGGGGTGCATCTGCGGCGGTTGTACCTTAAAAATCATATCAACTTGCTCGTATAAGGCTGGGGCGCCCTCGATCAGGGAGGCTCCAGCCTGGAGGTACTGTGTATCGGAGAAGCATGCCCCGACTCCAGCGCCTGCTTCAACCAGCACCTCATGCCGGTCCTTTATGAGGAGAGGAATCAGGCTGGGAATCAGCGCTACCCGCGTTTCACCGGCCTGTACTTCCTTTGGGATGCCTATTTTCATTCACTTGTTTCCCCTTTCGCATGCGTATACAGAAATTTTCTCTTTGCTACTCCCTGGCTGTACATATGAGAACAACTCCCTTAGTGGAATCTGTACAATTATTCAGGACAAAAGGTGTCTCACTCGTTCTGAGATGAGTTTTGAGGCATCCTCTGACTTCACCAGTGGAGTTGAGCGAGCCGCCGTGGAGGGAAACGCTCTCGATACCTGTATGGTACACTGAGCTTCCCCCTCAGCGCCCACGAGTACGTCTCAGTCTCTCCTCGTTGAGGAAGGACGGTTCTATAAAGAGTATCAGCCGAGGAGATCACATGCCCGTCACAGACACACCGGTTATTCTCGCAATGGCGTCACAAGGTCCTCTGGTCTCCCTCGGTAGTGGGGGCTGACTTATCACTATCACATCAATATTGCCAGCGAGGAGATCCCCCGTGGTGCGCGTCTCATCGCTGTGATAGATGCCTATCTCCCCATGACGGAAAATCGACCCTACCAGCAGCGCGCTCACGGCTGTCCCCTCTGGCCACTCAGTCTCATCGCTCACTAACAACCGGCCTCTAGCCACTCTCTGTGTTTTTCGTCAGGTATTTCGACTCTTGCGCATCACTTGCCGGTCTCTCTGCGGAGAGGTGGCTCTGCGTCTCCGGTTTGCTCTCCGTACGGGCGACGAAGTGCAATCCCTCCGGGCCTTCTAGCGAGAAGGTGTCTCCCTCGCCTGGCGAGATGTCGATCAGGAACTGTGGCTTGCGCCAGCGCTCGTACTGCTCCCGGTCGATGTAGAACGGACACCCGGCGATTTCCCCGATGAGCAGATCGCCCGGGCCAAGCAGCAGGTCGCCTTCGCTCAGGCAAACCGGGGAGCTGCCATCGCAGCAGCCCCCCGATTGTATGAACATGAGCGAGCCATAGCGGGCCTTGAGGCGAGCGATCAAATCGCGCGCCGCCTCCGTCACTATCACGCTTTCACTCATGGCTGCGCTCCTAGAAAAAGCCCAGCGGCTTCGGATCGTAACTGACAA
The DNA here is from genome assembly GCA_963769535.1 of uncultured Chloroflexia bacterium. Classification (GTDB taxonomy): domain Bacteria; phylum Chloroflexota; class Ktedonobacteria; order Ktedonobacterales; family Ktedonobacteraceae; genus CF-113. The sequence continues at coordinate 160,860 of CAVYMC010000001.1, forward strand.
GCAGGCACTTCGTCTGCGAGTAGTGGTCGAGCATCATGCGGTGGTTCTCCCGCCCAACACCCGAGACCTTGTACCCGCCAAAGGCGGCATGCGCCGGGTAGAGGTGGTAGCAGTTGGTCCACACACGCCCCGCTTTGATGCCCCGGCCCATGCGGTAGGCCCTGGACATATCGCGCGTCCACACACCTGCACCCAGACCGTACATGGTATCGTTGGCGAGCGCGAGCGCCTCGGGATCATTCTTAAAAGTTGTCACCGCCAGCACGGGTCCGAAGATTTCTTCCTGGAATACGCGCATGTTGTTCTGCCCTTTGAGAACGGTAGGCTCGTAGTAGTAGCCACCCGCGAATTCACCGTTCACGTGAGCGCGCTCGCCGCCGATCAGCAGTTGAGCGCCCTCGTCGAGGCCGATCTTGACATAGCCTTCGATCTTCTCAAGCTGCGCTCGCGATACCTGCGCGCCGATTTGCGTGTTGAGCGCGAGCGGATTGCCTTGCCGGATGGCGGCGATACGCGGCAGCACGCGCTCCATGAAGGCGTCGTAGATCGACTCTTCGATCAAGGCACGCGATGGGCAGGTGCAGACCTCACCTTTGTTGAAGGCGTAGAGCACCAGCCCCTCGATCGCTTTGTCGAGGAAGGCGTCATCGGCATTCATGATATCGGCGAAGAAGATGTTGGGCGACTTACCGCCGAGTTCGGTGGACGAGGGAATGATGTTCTGGGCGGCGTATTGCATAATCATTCGCCCGGTCGTCGTCTCACCCGTGAAGGCGATCTTGGCGATGCGCTTGTTGGTCGCCAGCGCCTTGCCGATCTCAGCGCCCGGCCCGTTGACGATGTTGAGCACGCCGGCTGGCACGATATCGCCGATCACTTCGGCCAATTTGAGGATCGACCAGGGCGTCGGACTGGCCGGTTTGATGACCGTGCAGTTCCCGGCGGCCAGCGCCGGGGCGATCTTCCAGGCGGCCATCAAGAGCGGGAAGTTGAAAGGGATGATCTGCCCCACTACGCCAAGCGGCTCCTGGAAGTGGTAGGCGACCGTGTTCTTGTCGATTTCGGAAATGCGTCCCTCCTCGGCACGGATCGCGCCAGCGAAGTAGCGGAAATGGTCGATGGCAAGCGGCAGGTCGGCGGCCAGCGTCTCGCGTACCGGCTTGCCGTTTCCCCAACTCTCGGCGACGGCTAACATTTCGAGATTTTCTTCCATAGCGTCGGCGATTTTGTTCAAGACGCGCGCTCGTTCTGCCGACGACGTTTCACCCCAGGCATCCTTCGCCGCGTGAGCGGCATCGAGCGCGATCTCGACATCTTCTGGTGTCGAGCGCGACACCTGGGTGAAAGGTTGGCCGGTCACCGGGCTGAGGGTCTGTGCGTATTCGCCTTTGACTGGCGGCACCCACTGTCCACCAATGAAGTTGTCGTAGCGCGGCTGTACTGTCACGACACTATCGGTAAGACCTGGTTTGACATAGGTTCGGGGTTGTGTAACTGTAGTCATACTTGTTCCTCTCTTTTCTTGAGATACGGGTATTACGCGGAAATACATTCTGGGAGATATCGCCCGCATGGCATATCTCTATCCATTCAATCCGCCTCCATCGGAGAATACTAGCAGATCACTATCTCAACACCGTCACACATAGCGCTCTTTTCTTTACAAATGCGTCACACTTTGGCGCATGGTCATTGCAAACGCTTGATTACGCCAGCCGTCGCATCAGCCAGCGCTTGACCACTTCGACCAGCAGTAAATACGTGACGATCATGCCAGCAAGGAAGAGGAAGTACAGGGCGGGCAGAGGCGTAAAGCCGAGCATCGCGGCCAGAGGGGTGAACGGCAGCAGCATCCCGAAGGCGACAACCAGCAGCACCGTGACGGTGAGCGGCAGGCTGGGCCGGCTGCGCAGCGGGTTGCCCGCCGTGCGAATGATGAAGAGCACCAGCGTCTGTGTCGCCAGCGATTCCACGAACCAGCCAGTGTGGAAGAGCGACTCTGAGGCGTGGAAGACCTGCAACATGATAAAGAAAGTCAGAAAATCGAAGATCGAACTGACCGGGCCGATGAAGAGCATGAAATCGCGGATCAGCTTCATATCCCAGCGGCGCGGCTTGATGATATACGACTCATCGACATGATCGGTGGGAATTGTGACCTGCGAGAGATCGTACAGGAAGTTATTCAGCAGAATTTGCGTCGGCAGCATGGGTAAATATGGCAAGAAAATGGAGGCAGCGGCCATGCTGAACATATTGCCGAAGTTGGAACTGGTTCCCATCAACAGGTACTTCATCACGTTCCCAAAAGCCTTACGCCCCTCGATAATCCCGCTATGCATGACGCGCAGAGCCTTTTCAAGCAGGATGATGTCGGCGGCGTCTTTTGCCACGTCCACGGCACTCGAGACGGAGATGCCGACATCGGCGGCGTGCAGCGAGGGAGCGTCGTTGATGCCATCGCCCATAAAGCCGACCACATGGCTGCGGCGCTTGAGCGCGAGGATGATGCGGTTCTTCTGCGCGGGTGAGACGCGCGCGAACACACTGGTCTGCTCGGCGATATGCGCGAGCGCTGTATCGCTCATCTTCTCAAGTTCTGCGCCCAGCACAATGCGTCCAACGTCCAGTCCGACCTGTTCGCAGACATGACGCGCCACCAATTCATTATCGCCCGTTATTATTTTTACCTCGACCCCATCGCGGCGCAACGCCTTCAACACCTCCCCGACATCTTCCAGTGGCGGGTCAAAAAAGGTGAGAAATCCGAGTAGGGTCATGTTTTGCTCATCGTCTACCGTGTAGTTCACTTGCGCTGGTAAACTTCGATAAGCCACCGCCAACACGCGAAACCCCTGTGCGCTGAGTTGCTGGTACGTGCTATCACTACGTGTCCTGGCGTCGGCGTCCAGCGGTTTGCGCTGTCCATCCAGTTCGTACTCGGTGCAAATACCCACCACACTTTCCGGTGCGCCCTTGGCAATCAGAATAGACTCATTGTCACGTTCAACGACCACGGAGAGCCGGCGACGCTCGAAGTCAAATGGAATCTCGCGCGCTTTGCGATAGTCCTGCACATCGAGCTTCGTATGCTGCAAAATCGCCGCGTTCGAGCGGGCTTTTGATGCCCGTTTCACTGAAGCTATTGATGTAGGCATAGAGAAGGACGCGCTGTGAAGAATGCCCCTGAGGATCAAGATATTCGTGCAGCACCGTATTCCCGCTGGTCAGAGTGCCCGTTTTATCGCTGCACAGAATATCCATGCTGCCAAAGTTCTGGATGGCAGCCAAGTTTTTTACGATAACCTTTTGTTTTGCCATGTGCGACGCGCCCTGGGCCAGGGTGACGGTCGTAATCATGGGCAGAAATTCGGGCGTTAAGCCGACCGCAAGCGAGATGGCGAACAGGAGAGATTCGAGTGGGGATTGACGATGAAAGGGCAGACTGACGACAAAGACGAACAACACCAGGAAGAAGACGGTGCGCATAATGAACATGCCAAACCTGCGAATGCCGTGCTCGAACTCTGTCTCCGGCGGGCGAGTCGCCAGGCGCGCCGCGATATCGCCAAAGGAGGTGGCGCGGCCAGTCACAATGATGAGGGCAGTAGCCGTGCCGCTCACGACCGAGGTCCCCAGAAACACCTGGTTTTCGGCATCAGCAGCGTTCGACGGCGTAGTAGCAAGCTCGAGCGCGCGCTTTTCTACGGGCATCGATTCGCCGGTGAGCGCAGCCTGCTGCACATGCAGCGCGTTGGTTTCGATCAACCGCGCATCGGCGGGTACGAGATCACCCGCGCTCAGGCGAATCACATCGCCAGGTACCAGGGCGCCACGGGGCAACTCAGTCCACGCTCCATCGCGCAAAACAGTGGCAGTCAGCGCAACCCCTGCACGGAGTCGCTCAACGGCACGCTGCGAGCGGAAGGTCTGAAAGAAGTTCAGCGCGACACTCAAGATGATCATCGTGATGATGATGGAGGCGTTGAGTACCTCACCCAGGATCGCCGTGATGATGCTGGCGACGAGCAAGATGAGCACAAGGGGATTCGCCAGAAAGACCAGCATCTGTTGGAGGATTGCTCCGCGCCGTACCACTGTCGGCTCGTTTGGCCCGTACTGGCTCAGGCGGTTTCGTGCCTCTTCCGCCGTCAGACCGGCGGGCGAGCTGCGCAATTGTTGATAGAGCGCATCTAGCGATAGTGCAGATGCACTCGCCTGGGCGCGCTCCGCAGTCTCCTGTCGATCCCCCGACCGATCGTGCTTCAGTAGTGATCGCCGCATAGTTCTTTCCTCTCTTGTAGAGGGGGAACTGCCCCAAAAAGTTACACTTCGTCTTTCAGAGCTTACGTCAGCTACCCCCGCATATATGACGGGGGCTTGCGTCTCACCCGTACCCTTGCCGGTAGGTGGAGGGAGGACACGATAGGCCGGCTGACATCGGGGAGCTACCCCCTACTACGCTCACAGGCGAAGAGCGGCCCACACAGGACAGAGATGCAAGCTATACGCATCAAGGCGGTCACCCGCCAACGTGCCATCCCGTGCAAGGAAATGTCAGGGCTTAGAGATCGCCTGACGCGCGAGACGCATGCGCGTGAAACTGTTTCTCCCCTGTGAAGGGGTTGTGCCTTTGCCCGTTGCGTCCAGCACGGATAGGATAGCAGAGGGATGTATCACTGTCAAGCGAAACGGCTTCTCAGGTGGGTTCGCTGGCTGCGGCCAGCCTTTCTTTCATCCCCCGCTTGAAAGACGGGGGTTTCCAGAAAGGGACGATTATGAACGGTGTCACGAAACGATCACGGTATCGTCTAGAAATATCACATTTGGTTTGCAACCGATGATTTGTAAAGGCGAGAGCTGCAAGAGAACAGGGGGTGAGTCTTTACCAGAAAGAATTAGTGAGATTGGAGTCTCTGATCCAGTCACGAGCATCCGGGGAAAACACTGAACGATGTTGCTCGTATTCGGTCCCCATGCCTGTGAGGATATCGTGAGATTTGGCACTGTCATGGTGAGGACATTGTGATACGCCCACGCTATGCTTACGGTGGAGACCTCCTTTACCAGGAGCAGGTGGATTTGTCAAACAAGGCAGACCTCACGCAGCATCAAAAAAACCTTGTTGAAGGGAACGAAACGGGGTGTTCTATGGAACGACCAAATAAAATGCATAATAGAAGACATACCTTCGCTGTGGTGCTTGTTGCTCTCGTTTTGGCCGCTTTGCTAGCGGCCTGCGCGGGTATGCAAAGCACACAGGAACCGGCAGGGACTGCCAAACAGGACCCACCCATACCACAACTCACCCAGGCGACGCGCGGCATAGTGGATACAACTGGAACAGTTCCACAAAGCTTCCTGGAGCAACTGCGGTCACGCTCGGACGATGTACAAGCCAATGGGTTTCAGATCGCGGTGGTGTTCTTCAATGATCTGGCAAGCGATCCGCATCAGTTCGCCACTCAGGTCTTCAATGACAACGGGATCGGATACAAAGACAAGAATAACGGTGTCCTCTTTGTCCTTTACCTGCAGAAGCCAGGCACCGATGGGCATATTCCCTGGCTGTCGTACATTACCGGCGGCGGCATATCCGGATCGCTCCCGGATACGCTGATGGACGACTACGCCCAGACCACTTTTGTCCCCGCCCGCGCGCAGGGGAACTGGCAGGATGGTCTGGTGGCTTTCTACAGCAAGGTCTACGCGGCAGAGCAAGATCCAACGATAGCGCAGGAGTGGCGGACCCAGCATCCTCAATCACCAACTGGAGCAACCTCACCTGATAACGCCAACAACAACTTCAACACGATTGCCATAGTCATCTTCGTGTGTTTCACTTTCGTTGCCTGGCTGGTGGTAAGCGCCGTCGTCGCAGCTCGCCGGCGAGAGAATTTTTTCTTCACGGCCTTCCGTCTGCTCGGGCGTTTTTTGTTGCTGCTTGCTTTGCTGAGTAGAAGTATGGGAGGAGGTTCTCGCTCCGGCAGAAGCGGCGCAGGTCCATGGGGAGGCGGCGGCAGATCACCCTCTTCAGGCGGCGATGTGTAACTTGAGTGTAAATTGAAAGGAAGGGTACTCGCATGTTCGATAAAGAACAATTCTCAACGTATAATAGGCGGCCCGAATACGGCGAAATGCCAGGCTCGTCTATGGGAGAAAAAATGATCCCGCCGAGGCGTTTTTGGACGCGCCCCAAGATTATCTCAGCAGCGGTTATTGCCATTCTCTTACTAGTCGGCATTGTCTGCATTTACCAGAATATCACCATCCAGCAGCGGCAATACGGCTTACAGGGAAATATTGGCGATGTCTGGAACGAGGTCGACCGGGCTTCGCAGTTGCTCCAGCAGGATGCGGCACTGCTCAACACAACAATTGCAGCCCAGAATGATGCTATCGCCAAGATCGCCCAGGCGCGCAGCAATGTGGTAACAATCAAAACCAGTCAGGGAACAGGCGATACCAATGCAGCTATCGCCGCGGCGGGCTTGATGAGTACAGGAATTCGGGCATTTGTCGAGAGCTACCCGGATTACGGGGTAGGCAGTAACGCGCACTCGGTGCTGGTGCAGATCGAGGGGTCCTTCAACCGCGTCGAATATGCGCGAAGTCAGCTCATCAGCGCGCAGACGGATTTCAACCAGTGGCTGCTGACGCAGATACCCATGAACCTGTTCTATCATCCAGTACAGATTCTGGGATCGAACACCAATCCGGCTCAGCCTGTCCCGGTACCAACCTATGTGCAGCCTACGCCTTAGTCGTTGTGACAACGAACATCTGGTACGAAGTCACGGTGGTGATGCGGCGCTCGGAATGATCGATAGGTTTACAAAAGGGCACGCCGATTGGTTTCAGCGTGCCTTCAGCTACCTACTCATCTCGGCGAGGCCGCCCAGGGTAAGATCATCGGCTTACGCTGGACTGACGGATACATCAGAGCCAGCACCCACCGAAGCTTTGGATACGAGACGACCTCGTACTCATGGTGTTGCTTATTCATTAGCAGCCGCCTCGGTCGTCGAACCCGCGTGGGTGCTATATGTTACAAGTATTTTGCCCATTGTTCTTCCGCCTTGATTATCGATCATCTTACTCAACCCATGCGGCGACGCGAACCGTGCCAGCCGGTAATCCGGTAATAATGAGAGCGAGCAGGACCATTTCCAAGAGCAGTTGCGCTGATTTAGTAACCAGACCGCTCGGTGAGAAATAGGACGGTCACATTGCAGATGTAGCAGAGAATCAAAAAACTGGGCGGCCTTTGTGGGGCCGCCCATACATGGATCAATTTTTCAATTTAGACAAGGCCCTGCGGCACAATGTGCCAGTAGGCGCGGTTGAAAAGCTGCTTCTCCATGTGGTAGTACAGGCTGGGTCGCGGCGGGTGCGGCGGGTGCTCATAGTTGAAGACCAGTTGGGTCGCCTTGTTATACCCCGTCTCCAGGAAGCACATGACCTCGCCATCATAGGTGGCTTCATCCGGCTTCGGCTCCTCGCCACGAATGGCGGCCAGAATGCGAGCAGCGACGATTTTGGCCTCGAAGTGCGCGGCTGAGCCGCTCTTGGAGACCGGCAGATCGGTCGCGTCACCCAGCGCGTAGATGTGAGACTTTCCCTTCACTTCCAGCGTGCCGCGGTCGGTCGGTATCCAGCCCTGTTCGTCTCCCAACCCGGATTCCTCGATCACCCTGGCCCCGCGATGGGGAGGCACCAGCACAAGCAGGTCATAGGGAATCTCTTCCCCCTCCAGTGAGGAGATGATCTTCTTCTCCGTATCGACTGTCTCAGCGTTGAAGAACACTGTATAGCCGATATGGCGCTCATCCAGGAGCGGGGTAACGGCTTCCGCCACGCTCTCGATCGGGAAGACGCGCGGCAGGGGGAAGAGGTACTGTATCTCAGTCTTGCTGCGCAGGTCGTGTTTTGTCAACCACTCGTCGAGCAGGAAGGTGAACTCCAACGGCGCGGGCGGGCAGCGATAGGGAATACCACCTACAGTAATGACGATGCGCCCGCCCTCGAAGCGCTGCAGTGCGTGGCGCAGTTCCAGCGCGGCCTCAGCGCTGTAGAAGTGGTGCCAGCCGCCATTACCGTTGGCCTCGCTCAACCCGCTCAGATCTTCCGGGGCCAGACGCGCACCTGTTGCCAGTACCAGGTAATCGTAGCTATAGGTCGCATCGACCGCGCCACCGGTGCCGGCGATCTCGTCAAAGCCCGGGCTGTAATGCACATGTAATTCGCGGTTCTGTGAATCGATGCTGGTCACGGTGCCACGGATGTGTTGCACATGCCTGTTGAGCAGACCGCGCTCGTCGCGGATGACCTGGTCGCTATCCAGCCCCTCATGGTTAAACGGCATATACAGCCAGCCGGGCATATAGGCGTGTTTGCCGGTACTCTCGATGAGCGTGACTTTGGCGTCATTTGGCTCCAGGTGGCGCGCCAGGAGATTGGCGACGATGGTGCCGCCAACTCCTCCGCCCACAATCATAACATGCTGGGGCATACTGCTGCCTCCTTCTTAATGGGTTTTGCGCGCGACGAAGCGGGTATAGCCCTGCTCCGGGAATGTGCCAATAAATTCGTGTTTGGCTTTCTGTATCCAGGCGGGTATATCTTTGGCTGAACCTGGATCGCCGGACAACACGGCCAGCACACCGCCTACCGGCAGGGCCTTCATGCCCCGAATAAGCTCCATGAGCGGCCCGGGGCAGAAGCTGCCGCGCGCATCGATCTCTTTATCAATCGTGATCTCTTTCAAATCTGGCATAGGAATCAACTCCTTTCTGAGGAGAACGTGAACAGGTGAAGATGGGCGACTGCACTTCCGCGAAGGATCGCCCACTCCAACTTAGATGAACAGTGTGAAGCGGCCATCTTTGGCGCGCTCGACGAAGCTGGCGACGCCGGTGACATCGGTCACGATCGGCTCAAGGTCCGCGAGCTTCATGTCGAAGAGTTCCATTGTCATGCTGCACGCGGAGATTTTCACATCCCCAACTTCCATGGCGCTCTTGAAGTTCTCCATCCAGGAGGGAACCTTCTTTGCCATCATCTGCTCCATCATGACCGGGCCATACTCTTCGAAATCCTTGCTGATCTTCATATTGGTTTTGTAGCTGTCCTTGCGGAACGCTTCCAGGCCCCAGGTGGTCAAGAAGACTTCCACTTCCAGACCCATCGCGGCCCCGCCGGTGGCGAGAATCGATGCGGCCATCAGTTTATCAACGGTACCCGAAAAGACAATAATCGACATGCGATCTTCCATGGTTTTGCTCCTTTGTCTGCTCTTGACCCCAAAATGTATGGAGGGTCAAAATACAACTTCTTGTCGCTTCAGGATAAAGTCCTGAAGCGCTGTCATCATGTATGAGGCGCAGCGACAACCGGCGCCTCCGCTGCCTCAACGATACGATAGGTATGGGTAAGATGAGCCACCTTGCCAAGCATGGCGCCAGCGCCGCAGTAGCGTTCTTCAGAAAGTGCGATTGCGCGCGCTACCGCATCGGGCTGGACATGGTGGCCGGTGACGACATGCTCGACAGTGATTTCGACAAACACCATCGGGTGTTCTTCTGCGCGCACACCCCGAACCTGTACCTCGTAGCCGGTCACATCCTGGCGCTTTTTGCGCAGAATCGAGATAACGTCCATCCCCGTACAGCCAGCCAGGCCGACCAACAGCAGCTCCATCGGGCGAAAGCCCGTGTCCTCTCCGCCACCTTGCTCGGCTGCATCCAGTATGACGTGATGACCGGACCCGCTCACTGCATCGAAACGCATGCCTGCTTCCAGGACTGCTCGCGACGTCATGGTCTCTGCCATAATATCCTCCTCTATTCAACAATTCGCATATTCGTGATACACTATGTACTATACAGGTCGTACCTCACTGTGCAATCACGATAGAGGCTAGCGCTATCACAAGTCGATCACACTCTGCTTTTTCAGTATAGTGGTACTAGAAAACGGGGACCACTATACATCCTTGCCAAAAATTGATGAACGAAAGGTGAGGGAATAAGCTGAGAGAGCGGGGTGAGAGATTATGGACATGGCGACTATAATGAAGTTGAGCATATCTGGGAAAAAGCTGGAATGTGCAAACTACTTTTGAGAGATGTAGACATGAACCTCCACCAACTGCGTATTTTCTGTAGTGTTGTTGAGTCCGGCAGCTACACCAGAGCGGCTGAAACGCTCTACATGACCCAGCCGGCCGTCAGTTTACAGGTGCGCGCTCTGGAGCGCAACCTGCAGGTAAAGCTGTTTGAGCGCATGAACCAGCAATTAAATGTTACCGAAGCAGGACAGGCGCTTTATCAATGCGCTCTTCCCATGCTCAACGCAGAAAAAGAAGCAGAGCGTGTCCTGGCGGAACTGAAAGGGGCGGTGCGAGGGAAACTGGTGGTGGCAGCGAACACAACCGGCGGCATGTATATCGTTCCTCCACTGCTTGCCTTGTATAAAGAGCGGCATCCCGAAAGTGAATTGTACTTGCAAATAGATGCGACAGATCGCCTGATCGAGCGAGCGCGTCAGGGTGTGATCGATCTTGGTTTCGCCTGCGGCGCCATACACCAGCCAGAGTTAACAGTCGAGACAATAGGCACCGATTCCCTGGCCCTCATTCTCTCACCGCGCCACCCATTCGCCTCCCACTCTTCCCTGACGCTGGAACAAGTAGCTGCGCTCCCTTTTATCGTCCCGGAAAGCATTTCACGCACGCGCCAGTTAATCGAGCAGACCTTTCGTGAGCGCGGTTACTCGCTGAAAATCGTAATGCATTTTCAGGGAACCGAACCGGTTAAGAAGGCGGTAGAGTCGAATCTTGGTATAGGCATGGTCTCGCAAGCCGCTGTAGAACGAGAGGTTGAAGCAGGCGTTCTACGCATCATGCCCATAGCTGATCTGGATATCAAGCGGCCCTTCGTTATGTTCTATCGCCAGGGAAAATACTTTGGGCCGATGGCTCGCGATTTCATGGTCTACATGCGTGACGCCGCTTCCCATAAAGAAACATTTATGACGAATGAGTAAAAAATAAAGTAGACAAAAAGGACTTTCTTCTCTAAACTAATAGGTAAGGTATCCATTCCCACATCCTTACAACAAGATCACCTGCTTAGAATTCTTGCTGGCGAAAGAGAGGGATTTTTTTGATGAAGTATGCCTTCGTCATCGATCAGCGCAAGTGCATCGGGTGCCATGCCTGCACCGTTGCCTGTAAAGCTGAGCATGATGTCCCCATCGGGGTATATCGCACATGGGTCAAGTACGTTGAGCGGGGCGAGTTCCCCAATTCCCGTCGTTATTTTCTGGTAAACCGCTGCAATCACTGCGATGATGCGCCATGCGTGAAGATTTGCCCGACGCGCGCGCTCTACAAACGTCCCGACGGCATCGTCGATTTCGATGCCAGCCGCTGTATCGGCTGCAAATCGTGCATGCAGGCCTGCCCCTATGACGCGCTGTATATCGATCCCAACACGCATACGGCGGCGAAGTGCAACTACTGCGCGCACCGCACCGAGCTTGGCATGGAACCAGCCTGCGTGGTCGTCTGCCCGGAGCGCGCCATCATCGCGGGCGACATGCATAATCCTGCCAGCGAGATCGCCAGGATCATCGCGCGCGAACCGGTGCGCACGCGCAAGCCCGAGCAGGGAACCGGCCCGAACGTGTACTACATCGGCGCGGACGAAGCCGCCATCAATCCAGAGGCGGCTGTTGAGGAACTTCCCCACATGACGATGTGGAGTACGCTGCTCAAGCCGCATCACGAAGACGAGAGCGCGATTGACATGGGCAAATCGCTGCGTCCATCTCACGAGAGCGACTTGCCCGGAGCCTCTAACGGATCCCGTCCGTCGCAAGTGGCAAGCAGCCGTAATGGAGCGCGTGTGGTCTATGACACGCCGAAGAATCGCGCTCCCTGGGGCTGGAAAGTCTCGACCTATCTCGGCACGAAATCGATTGGCGCGGGCGCGATGATCGTCGCGGCGCTGGTTCTCGCCCTGAATGGCTGGGGAAGCGCGCTCAGTTCCCCCTTAAACACGCTGCTGGGCATCGGCGCGCCGCTGATTGGCGGCCTCTTCGTCGTCATCACCCTGGCGCTGCTGATCGCCGACCTCAAGCGGCCTGATCGCGCACTCTATCTCGTGCTGAAGGCCAACCCGACCTCGTGGCTGGTCTGGGGAGCCTACATCCTGGGCATCTTCGGCATGATCGAGGCGGCCTGGTTTCTCTGCGCTGTAGCGGGTTTCACTACTGGATTGTACTGGCTACTCATTCCCGCCGCGCTCTTTGGCGCAGGCGCGGCAGGCTATACCGCCTTCCTCTTCGGCCAGGCCGAGGGACGCGACTTCTGGCAGAGTCCGTTGCTGCTGCCAGTATTGATTGCCCAGGCTGTGCTGGCAGGCTCAGCGGCGCTGGGCCTGCTCGCCTGGACGCCGGGTGTGGGAAGCGCGGTCGTTTCCATGCTCACGACGATATTGCTCGTTGCGCTCACGCTGCACGCTTTGCTGGTACTGATAGAAGTATTCGGCTCGCACGCGAACAGCCACGTGGCAGCAGCCGCGCACTACATGGTCAGAGGACCTTTGCAGTATATCTTCTGGGGGCCGTTCTTTACCATCGGCACGCTAATCCCCCTGCTCATGCTGGTAATTGGTTTGCTCGCGCCCGCCGCTCAGCCAGCGCTGCTGAGCATCGCGGGTGTGTTCGCGCTGGTGGGGCTTTTCGCCTACGAGCATTGCTTTGTCACAGCAGGCCAGGCCGTTCCGCTCAGTTGATTGCCCACGTCCTTCCGATTTATGAAGAGGAGAGAAAGATGACCGAAATCCCTTTGAAAGAACATATTGCTCCGAGCGGAGAGACGATGACGGTGCGCGACCTGGCCTCGTGTCCGCCACCGGAGCGCTGGCGCGACTGGATGGAATACGACGCAAAGGCGTGGCCGCGCAAAGTGGAGCGGCATTACGAGATTATCCCCACCATCTGCTTCAACTGCGAGGCTGCCTGCGGGCTGCTGGCCTACGTGGACAAGGAGAGTGGGCGCGTTAAAAAGTTGGAGGGCAATCCCTATCACCCCGGCAGTCGCGGGCGCAACTGCGCTAAAGGTCCTGCAACGATCAACCAGATCAACGATCCAGAACGTATCTTATATCCTTTGAAGCGCGCGGGCAAACGTGGCGAGGGCAAGTGGGAGCGCACAACCTGGGATGAAGCTCTGGATACCTTTGCGGCCAAAATTCGCGCCGCCATCATAGAAGATCGCCGCGACGAGGTCATGTACCACGTCGGGCGGCCTGGACACGACGGCTATATGGAGCGCGTACTGGGCGCGTGGGGCGTGGATGGTCACAACAGCCATACAAATGTCTGCTCTTCCTCTGCGCGCTTCGGCTACCATATCTGGTCTGGTATAGATCGTCCCTCGCCCGATCACGCCAACGCGCGCTTTATTTTGCTCATCAGTTCGCATCTCGAAACGGGCCACTATTTCAACCCGCAGGCGCAGCGTATCATCGAAGGCAAGATGAAGGGGGCGAAGCTGGCGGTGATGGACCCGCGCCTCTCAAACACGGCCAGTATGGCCGATTACTGGCTACCCACCTGGCCCGGCTCAGAAACGGCGGTCTTGCTGGCAATGGCGCGTGTAATCCTGGCCGAGGGGCTGTATAACAGCGAGTACGTGCGGCGCTGGGTCAACTGGCAGGACTTCCTTGCGGCAGAACACCCGGAGGAACCGCAGACCTTTGAGCATTTTATCGAGGTGGTGCTCGATTTGTACGCGCAGTATACGCCCGCCTTTGCCGCGCAAGAAAGTGGGCTATCGGAAGAAGCGATCGTCGATATCGCCCGGCAGATCGGCCATGCTGGCAGCGCTTTTGCCGCGCATACCTGGCGAGCAGCTACGGCAGGCAACCTGGGTGGTTGGCAGGTCTCGCGCGCGCTGTGGTTCCTTTCGGTTCTGACGGGCAGCATCGGCACGCCGGGGGGAACAGCTCCCAATGCCTGGAATAAGTTCGTGCCAGCGCCTTTCCTTAAACCCTCTCCCAACGAGGTGTGGAACGAACTGCTCTTTCCGCCGGAGTATCCCCTGGCGAACTACGAAATGAGTATCCTGCTGCCTTACTTGCTGCGCGAAGGGCGGGGCAAGCTGGCAGCCTACTTCACGCGTGTCTACAATCCCGTCTGGACCAATCCCGACGGCACGGCCTGGATCGAGATGCTGACCAACGAGCAGCAGGTGGAACTGCACGCCGCGCTGACACCCGTATGGAGCGAGACAGCGTGGTATGCAGACTATGTGCTGCCGATGGGGGTGGCAAGCGAACGGCACGATCTGATGAGCCAGGAGACGCACGCCGCGCGCTGGATTGGCTTTCGCCAGCCCGTGCTACGCCTGTATCAGGAGCGGCACGGACAGCCGGTGCAATACACGTATGAGGCCAATCCCGGCGAAGTGTGGGAAGAGGATGAGTTTTGGATCGAGCTATCGTGGCGCATCGACCCCGATGGCAGCCTGGGCATTCGCAAGTATTTCGAATCGCCGTATCGACCCGGCGAAAAGTTGAGCATTCTGGAATACTATCGCTGGATGTTCGAGAATAGCGTCCCCGGCCTGCCAGAGGCGGCGGCGCGGGAGCGCTCGACGCCCCTGGAATATATGCAAAAGTACGGAGCATTTGAAATCGCGCAGGAGCAAGCGCCCGTCTTCCAACTGCACGAACACGAACTGAAAGCAACCGACCTAGAGCAGGCACAGGTGAACGAACAGAACGGCGTCATCAAACGCAACGGCGCGGCGATTGGCGTGATGATCGACGGCCAGGCCCGCGAGGGCTTCCCCACGCCTTCGCGCAAATTGGAGTTCTACTCGGCGACGCTCAACGAGTGGGGCTGGCCTGAATACAGCGTGCCGGGGGTCACCACCAGCCATGTTCACCCCTCGAACATCGATTCCGCGCGCGGCGAATACCTGCTAATCCCCACCTTCCGCCTGCCTACGCTCATTCACACGCGCTCAGGTAACGCCAAATGGCTATACGAAATATCTAATGCTAATCCGGTCTGGATTCATCCTGTCGATGCTGAACGCATAGGAGTGCAGACGGGCGACTTGCTCAGAGTGACGACGGAGATCGGTTACTATGTCAACCGGGTCTGGGTCACGGAGGGCATTCGCCCTGGCATTGTGGCTTGCTCGCATCACCTCGGTCGCTGGCGGCTGGAAACGAATAGCGGAACCGATCGCTGGGCCTCGGCGCTGGTAGAACTTGGGCGGACGGAGAACGGCACCTGGCGGATGCGCCATCGCGAGGGCATCCGCCCGTTCGAGAGCGACGACCCCGATTCGGCGCGCATCTTCTGGCGCGAGGGCGGCGTGCATCAGAATCTGACCTTCCCGGTCCATCCCGACCCCATCAGCGGCATGCATTGCTGGCACCAGAAAGTCACGGTGCAACCTGCGCGCGAGGGAGATCGCTACGGCGATGTGTTCGTGGACACAAACAAAGCCTATGAGGTCTACCGGCAATGGTTATCGATGACGCGACCGCAATTGGATCGCGCAGATGGATTGCGCCGTCCGTTGTGGATGATTCGCCCGTATCGTCCGGCAGCCAGTGCCTTCAAACGTTAAATACTTCTATGGAAGGGGTGCGCAATATCGTACCTCTTCCAATGACCTCTTCACAAAGGAGAGAAAATGAACAATATCTGAGCAATTTGCCACTTGACTTTTTCCCCCGTTGCGTTTACAATACTTGCATATTTTAGAAATAACGAAAATATGAACGTAATCAAGGCGGCTTACCCTCTCTCGTTCGCAGCAATGCGAGCAGGAGCATTGTTTAAACAACCTTTGTACACAGTAGTACACATCAGGAGGTAACTATGCCACCGGTTGACAACGTTGATCGTACCCTCGATTGTTTGAAACTCCTCTGTCCTGTCCCCGTCATCAAGACCAGCAAAACGGTGAAGGAGATGCAGGTAGGTCAAGTCTTGCTACTGCTCGCCGATGATCCTGGCTCGAAGGCCGATATGGTTGCCTGGGCCAGGCAGACCGGCAACGAACTGCTTGGCATCGAAGAAGAAGGCAAGACCTTCAAGTTCTATATCCGCAAGAAAAAGTAACGCCACCGTAGCGCATCAGCATGGTAGAGGCTAGCGAAGCTAGCAAAGGCTATGTCATGCTCTATTTTGGGAAAGGTAAAGCCGAATGGATGAAGAAAACAAGCGGTTACTGTACGTCCAGACCAATGGCGTTGAAGCTCCTGAGCGCGCAGCTACACCGTTCTACCTCGCTGCTTCTGCCGCCGCGATGGATATTGAGGTTGGCATTTATTTCACCGTCAATGGCCCCACTCTGCTCGTCAAAGGAGTGGCCGAAGAGTTGATCCCCAAGAAGGACGGGAAAGGCGCGCCCCTGCGCCGTTTCATCGACCAGGCTGCCGACCTCGGCGTCAAGTTCTACGTCTGCCAGCCCAGCCTGGACCTGAGCAATCTACAGTATGAAGATTTGATCGACGGCGTCGAAATGATTGGCGGCGCTGCCTTTAACGACATGGCACTCGAAGCCGATGCCGTCATCTCATTCTGATAACGCCATCAACTCTAAAATAGTGCATAGGCCCACATGGAGGTGTTCCATTGGCCCAGGTAACGACGAAACACGAACACGCTGATGTCCCTTATGAGGAGAAAGAGCGGCTCTTCATACAGGTCACGCAGGATATGCGCTTTCATGACTACTTGAAAGGGTGTTATGAGTGCGGCATCTGTGTGGCGGCCTGCCCCTCCGCTCGCTTCTACGATTTCAGCCCCCGTAAAATCACCCAGGCAGTGGCCCGCGAAGATATCGAGCTCGTCTACAAGCAGATGAACGAGGATGTCTGGAACTGCTCGCAGTGCTTCTCGTGCGACCGCTGCCCGCGTGGCAACTCTCCCGGCGGACTCATCACTATCTTGCGCGAAGTGGCGGTCAAAAACGGCTTGCATTCCGCGAAAGAGGCGCTTGAGGGCTATAGCCGCATCGTCTACAAGATCATGTCAACAGGCACACAGGTCTCGCCCGATATGTTGCAGCCAGATGCCTTCCCTGATTGGGGGCCAGAAGTGCGCGATGTATCAGACAATCTGGACCTCTGGCGACGCGCTATTCCACCTGAGACGCATCACACCACCGAATCTGCCTGGGTTGTCGATGAAAAGACGCTGACAGAACTCTACCTGATCTGGCATATGACCGGCGTGCTCAACATGATTAAGGAAATTGACGAAGGACTGCATATGATTTTGCAGGACGTGATGGAAGAAGCTCTTGAAGAAAAAGGCTTTAGTGTCTCTTGACCGCCTGTAGTAGTTGGGCGGTTGACATGCTGACCGGTTGAGGCCGGTTGGGAGGTAATATGACTGGCGAAGTTTCTATTCCCGTAAACGCTATCACGCGCGGCACTATTCCGCAGCGTGTCTTCCAACGTGATCCGGCCAATGCGCCCACAGAAGATATTCGAGAAAAGCTCTTCGAAATCGAAGCCCAGGGCGAGTGGATCGTGCAGCGTGTCCCCGATGATAACATCGAAGTCATGACCAAGTATGGTCGCACCAAGCGCATTCCGCGCCAGTTTACCTGGCACCATAAGAGCTGCGGGCAGTGCGGGCATATTCCGGGCTATTCGACTTCCATCTTCTGGCTGCACAGGCAGCTAGGAATGGAATATAACGATCCGACCGACCAGACTTCCTGCACAGCCTGGAATTATTATGCATCCGCCACATCCAACGCCGCGGCGCAGGCGGCTGTAGCCGTGCGCAACTTTGCCGCGGCCTACGAAACGGGCTATTTCCCCATGATTCACTGTGGCACCAGCTATGGTCACTACAAAGAGACTCGCGAGCAACTGGTGCATCATCCCGAGTTGCGCAAGCAGGTACGCGAAATCATGGCAAAGCTGGGCAAGCCGCTGATCATCCCGGAGGAGATTGTCCACTACAGCGAGTGGATTCATGCTATGCGCTTTGAGATTGCGAAGCGCAGGGTCTTCGATGTAAGCAACATAACAGTCACCGTTCACCCGGCCTGCCATTATTACAAACTCGTGGCCGAAGATGCCATTTATGACCCCGATCTCTATGGTGGACAGCGCACCGCCGTTATCACCGCTGTTGTTGAGACGCTGGGAGCGAAGGTTGCCGACTACTCCACCTGGTTCGACTGCTGCGGTTTTGGTTTCCGCCATATCCTGGTGCAGCGAGATTTCACGCGCTCATTTGCCACCCTGCGCAAAATCGAGCGCATGAAAGAAGAGGCTAACCCCGATGTCACGCTTACCCACGATACCGGCTGCGTGACCACCCTGGATAAAAGCCAGTTTGCCGCGCGCGCCCATGGACGCAATGTGGGCATTCCTGTTCTTTCTGAGGCGCAGTTCTCTGCTCTGGCAATGGGAGCGCACCCCTATCGCGTCTGCCAGTTGCACTGGCACAGCGTGGATTACAGGCCACTGCTCGAAAAGATGGGCATTGACTGGCAGGCTCGCTGGGCTGAATTTCAGCAAGATATCGAGCGTTTACGCTCGGGCGAAAAGCAATTTTTAACATGGGAGGATGCAGATGCCAGGTAATTCTGTCCTGATTATCGGCGGCGGCCCCGCCGGATTGTATGCCGCGCGCAGTGTCGCCGATTTAGGCACGCCTGTTGTGCTGGTGGAGAAACGCGAACACATGGGCGGTACGCCCATGACTGCGAACTACGCCTCGTTCACACCGCACCTGGAGGACGCCGAAACGTCTATGCAGCGTATGGTGAACGATGTGAGCAACGACCCTCTAATAGAGATACTGCTGCAAACTCGCGTGACGGCTTGTGAAGGCGGCCCCGGTGACTTTCAAGTCACTTTAGCCAGCAGAAGCGGCGAAACACGCGCGTTGAACGTTGGCTCGATCATCGTAGCCACCGGCTTCGATCACTTCGATCCGGGCCGCGAAACACAGATGTACGGCTACTACGAGTACGAGGACGTGCTTACGCTCGTAGATGCCGAGAAGATGCTGAAAGCGAAAAATTTCGTGCGTCCTTCTACTGGCCTACCTCCCAAACGTATATGCTTCATTCAATGCGTCGGATCGCGCGATCGCCGCCTGGGCAATGAGTATTGCTCAAAGGTCTGCTGCGGTGTCGCTTCTAAGGAAGCTATCGAGATCAAAGAACTGCTCCCCGACGCGAAAGTCTTTATCTTCTACATCGATATGCGCATGTACGGCTTCTGGGAAGATCAGCTTTACTGGAAAGCCCAGGAGGAGCATAAGGTCAACTACATTCGCGGCATCGTGACCGAGGTGCTGCGGCGCGGCGATTCCCTGGTGGTTAAGGGCGAGGATACCACGATGGGGCGACCTATGGAAGTCCCGATGGATGTGGTTATTCTCTCCGTAGGCATGGTGCCAAGCGCCGGAACCATCGAGATTGCTAAAGTATTGAACCTGCCGCGCGAGCGTCACGGATTCCTCGAAACCGTTGGCGCGCCACTGGATACCGTCACCTCGCCTGTGCCGGGCATCTTCGTTGCTGGCGCGGCTGCCGGCCCTAAAGACATCGAGGATAGTATTTCAATGGCGGGAACGGCTGCCATGAAAGCGGTTAGTACCGTGCGGCGTCATCTGAAACAGGCCGCTATCGCTTCGTCTACGGGTGGCGGAGGGGAGTAGCCATGCCAGCTCCAGCATCCAACCAGAGCGAAACAGTAGGCCAGATCGTCGATACGCCCAGCGCGCTCGAGTTTATGCGCGAGGCGCTCGAAAAAGATCACTGATGAAGAACTCACGGCTATTGTAGCGGAGTTGCGCTACAAAAGCCAGCGTTTTCACTCTCTACTCGCGCCGGATGCGCTACCAACCCTGGATGAGAATGTGTTCCGTTCGATGCTTCGCTCGGTGTTCTCGACCCGTCGCCGCGTTGCAGAGGTCTTGACCGTTGTTGATGCCGGGACCTTCCGTGACGCGGTAGGCAAGCTACTGCATGGAACCCTGCCCATGGCAGAGCGATTTGATACCTTCTGCGCGGAATTGGAGCCGCTCGACCTGGCCATTCGCTGTGATCTGGCAGGTGAATGCCTGCACTATTGGGATTTCGAGCGCTACTGGCTCTGGACCAGGTGGCTATGGGACCCGGCGCGTCGCACAGGCGCGTTGCCGCTGGTGACTATTCAAGAATTCAATTTGCATGGCGAGACTCCAGGGCTTACCTACATGAAGGTGGGAGAAGCGGTCGCATACGTCAATACCGTGGGAGAGGCAGCCGGGTTCCAGCATGGCGGTCGGGGGCTACTGGGGACCGATGTCTATCTTGCCTGTGTCTATGTCGTGTACCTGTATACGGTGACACGGATGCGCATGACAAAGGAATTTAATCAGGTAATTCCCCAGTTCCCGGAACTGACCCGGCGATTACTTGGTATTTATAAAATGGAGGTATAAACTCATGACTTCTGTCGAACCCGAACGCATCCACCAGAAAGAGGTCGCCATCGTACAGGGGGTAGACATCTCCGGTCAATGGAACCGCATGTTCGAAGAGCGCGTGATCTGGGACTATGATACCTCCAAACTCGATGAGATCACGCAGATCGAAGGAGCAGAGTCGCTGGGCGCTTGCTATCAGTGCGGCAAATGCACGCCCGTCTGCCCGATAGATCACGTGGGGGATTATAGCCCGCGTAAAATCTTCCGCAAAACGCAGATTGGTAGCAGCCTGCTCACGAGTCCAGACCTGTGGCTCTGCACCACCTGCGCCAACTGCCTGCGCGTGTGTCCCAAAGAAGTCAACATGATTAAGATCATGCCAGCGGCGCGCGAACAGGCCGTGCTGCTGGGCAACGCCCCTACCGAACTTTCGCAGGCATTCGAGAACACTTTTCGCTACGGCAATCCACTGGGTGAGCCGGCGCGCAAACGTGCCGACTGGGCGAAGGATGCCGGTGTGCCCGTCCCCATTCTGGCGCAGATTCGCCGGCCCGTCGATATCCTCTGGTTTGTAGAGTGCTATCCCGCCTATCACCCGCGAGGCAAAGACGCCGCTCGCGGCCTGGCGCGCATCTTCAACGCGCTGGGAGTGGACTACGGCATCCTGGGCGTTGAAGAGAAATGCAGTTGCGATTCACAACGCCTGGCCGGTGAGAAAGGCCTGTTTGAAATGTTTGCCGAACACAACATCAAGATGTTCAGCAAATACCAGTTCAATACCCTCGTGACGGCTGATCCACATGCCCTCAACGCTTTCAAGCATGAATATCCGAAATACGGCGGCGAGTACAACGTCCTGCATTATACGCAATTCCTGGCCCCCCTGCTGGATCGCATCCCCTTTAAGAAAAGCTTACCGTACCGCGTCACCTTCCACGATCCCTGCTACCTGGGGCGGCACAACGGCGAGTATGAAGCGCCCCGTCGCCTGTTAGAGGCGATTCCTGGCATCGAATTGACCGAGATGAAGCGCTGCAAATCGAACGGCTATTGCTGCGGCGGCGGCGGCGGCGGCATGTGGCTCGACAGTTTCGCGCGCCCCCATGTCTCCGAGCGTCTTTCCGAACGGCGCGTGCGTGAAGCGGTCAGCACGGGCGCGGATGTGCTGGCGGTCTGCTGCCCATATGAAATCTCGCGTTTCGAAGATGCGGTGAAGTCCACGGGCAACGAAGGCAAACTGATTGTGCGCGACATCATTGAATTGATCGATGAATTGATGCGTGGCTAGATACGCCCAATAGAAGGAGTACTGTAGTATGAACATCATAGTTCCGGTGAAGCTGGTCCCGGACCTCGTTGAAGAATTGGAGATCAACAACGACGGGACGGACCTCGAACGGGATGCGCTCAAGTTCAAGATGAACGAATGGGATGAAAGCGCGTTGGAAGAGGCGCTCCAACTCAAAGAGTTGCACGGTGGCACGGTGACGGTGTTGACGGTGGCAAGCGGAGATGTGGATGAAATGCTCTTTACGTGCGTCGCCAGGGGCGCGGATCGCGTGGTCAAAATTACCGGCGATTTTGAAGAGCGCCACGATAGCCACACTGCCGCGCGTGCGTTAGCGGCAGCCATTCGCGCAACAACCCTACGACCTGATTCTTACCGGCGTGCAGGCTGCTGATGACCTGGATGGGCAGGTGGGAGTATTGCTGGCTACCTACCTGGGCATACCGCATATCAGCGTAGTGAGCGGCATCGAAGCCGAGCCGATGACACGTACCGCAACCGTTCACCAGGAATATGCTGGCGGCATCATGGCAACCTTTGAGGTAGACCTGCCCGCCGTGCTGGGTGTCCAGGCATCACGCGCCATCCCGCGTTATGCCCCGGTGAGCCGCGTGCGCCAGGCCATGAAAACCGCGCGCATCGAAGAGATCGAAGCAACAACGCCCGCCGGGGCTGGCATTTCCGTGCGGCGCATGTTCAAGCCGGAATCGACCGAACATGCCGAGATGCTCGAAGGTGACACCGATGAAATCGTTGACCGCGTCATAGAAATTCTCCGCGAACGCGGAATTATGAGGTAATACGTATGGCTGAACATGATGTCTTTGTCATAGCCGAACACCTTGAGGGCAAGCTGAGCGATGTGACGTTCGAGATGCTCGGCAAGGCGCGCAGCATTGCTCCAACGCTGGGGGGCCGCGCAGTCGCGGTTCTGCTCGGTCACCAGGTGTCTGCGCTGGCTGAACAACTGGGAGCCGCTGACCAGGTGCTGTATCTCGAAGATGCCGGGCTGCGTTATTTTATCCCGGAACGAGCCGAACAAGCGCTCAGAACGCTGCTCCAGGATGAAAAACCCACGCTGACCATGATCGCCAACACCTCTATGGGTATGGACCTGGCAGCCGCGCTGTCCGCCGGGCTGGACTGGCCTCTGATCGCTTATTGCAGCGATGCGCGGGCGGAAGACGGAAAGATCGTCGCTACCAGCCAGATTTATGGCGGCAAGATCGCCGTGGAAACCCTGAGCGAGAGCGACAACACGCTGGTATCCGTCCTCGCAGGTGTCTTCCCAGCCGAGGAGGGACACGCAGGCAAAGCCGCTTCTATCCACACCATTTTCGGGGCTGCGAACGAGGGGCGCGTGCGCTTTAAGGGGTTGACCGTTCCCGAAGCGGGAGACGTGGATATTACCCGCGAAACATTGCTGGTCAGCGTTGGACGGGGTATCGGCACAAAAGACAATATCGAGATGGTCGAAGAGCTGGCAAATAGCCTGGGAGCTTCGCTTGCAGCTTCCCGCCCAATTATCGATAGTGGCTGGCTCCCCAAACAGCGACAGGTAGGCAAATCGGGTCTGACCGTGAAACCCAAACTGTACGTGGCAGTGGGCATCAGCGGCGCGCCAGAACATTTACAGGGTATGAAGGATGCTGAACTGATCATTGCTATTAACAGCGATGCAGGCGCGCCCATTTTCGAGGTGGCGCATTATGGCATCGTTGGAGACCTGTTCGATATTGTGCCAGCCCTTTCAGAGCGGCTGGCCGAGGTTCGCGCAAAATAACGTAATAGGGGCGACCCTCGTGGTCGTCCCGGCTCCTGCGGAGAAGCGCTATGACGTGGGCGAGTTCATTGTCATTCATCCTTGCCAGCGGCCCAATCGGGCCTGGTCGGCCAATTTTTGAATTTTTCACGCCGATCATGGAGGTGACCTTTTATGTGCTGGCGGCCATCTCCACCCTGGTTTTCGTGCTGGGCGTCTTTTTGAAGGTGCGCAAATACTGGCGGGGGAAACCAGACATGCGGCTGGATCACCTGCCCAGGCGTTTAGGCCGGGCTATCCGGCTGGTCGCGCAAAATGCCACTGTTGGCAAACGCGACCGCTACGCCGGCATTGGACATTTCATGATTATGTGGGGGTTCATCACCCTCTTCCTGGGAACGGTCATCCTCGCGCTGGACTACGACCTCATCCGTCCCATTCATCCGGACTGGCAATTCTATCACGGCGATTTCTACTACATCTATAAACTCGTCCTGGATACGCTCGGCAGCGCCTTTCTCATCGGCTTGCTAGCTATGATGATTCGCCGAGGCTTCTTCCGCCTGCCGCAGCTTAACTATAAGCGCGTAGACCGTCCCGCAGAAACCTATGACCGCCGCACTTTGAAAGTGGGAGATGCCATCTTCGTGGGCGGACTCTTCCTCATAGGGCTGACGGGCTATTTGCTGGAAGGCTCGCGCATCGCGCACGATCAGCCAGCGTCGATGGTCTGGTCGCCTGTTGGCTCAATCGTCTCGCAGTTCTATCTCAAGATCGGTCTGACGGCACCTCAACTGGTCATCAGCCGTGTGACACTGTGGTGGATTCATGTGTCGTTAGCTCTGATCTTTGTCGCCTACATCCCCTTTTCCAAAGCGGTACATATGCTCGCGGATTTCGTCAATCTCACCTTCCGTGACGAAAAAGCCGGTGTTGCACTGCCGCCCATACCGGAGGAACCCGTTCCCGCGCATCCTGGCTATCGCGAAATTCGCGACTTTACCTGGAAGCACTTGCTCGACCTGGATTCCTGCACCAAGTGCGGGCGCTGCCATGAGGCCTGTCCCGCTCGCGCTTCGGGCGCACCCCTCTCGCCACGCGACCTGATCCTGGATTTACGAGATCATGCCGACGAACAACTCAGTTTCAAGGCATTGTTGAGCCAGCGCAATCTTCCTGTTCTCCCGGCAGGTCATGGAGGGAATGGACTTCATGGCGCGTCTACAAATCCTAAGCTGGTGGCAGGCGGGGTAATCAAAGCGGAAACGCTCTGGGCCTGCACCACCTGTCGCGCCTGTGTGGAAGCCTGCCCCGTTGGCATCGAACATGTGCCGATCATCGTAGAGATGAGGCGCAGCCTGCTCGATGAAGGCGACATGGACCCCAAACTCCAGGAAGCTCTCACAAACCTGTCGAAATACGGAAATTCATTTGGCCTCTCGGATCGTCTGAGGGCAAAGTGGACCAAAAACTTGCCTTTCAAGATCAAAGATGCGCGTAAGGAGCCTGTTGAATATCTCTGGTTCGTGGGCGATTTTGCTTCTTACGACCAACGGGTGCAGGACATTACGCGCAAGGTGGCGCAGGTCTTCCAGCAGGTCGGACTGGATTTCGGCATCTTGTATGAAGGCGAGCGCAATTCTGGCAACGATGTACGGCGGGTTGGAGAAGAGGGCCTCTTCCAGATGCTGGCCGAGCAGAACATGAAGTCTCTGGGCAAGGCTACTTTCAAAACCATCGTAACGACGGACCCGCATAGCCTGAACGCTCTGCGCAATGAATACGGGCAATTAGGAGGCAACTACGAAGTAATTCATTATACCGAGCTTCTCTACCGGTTGATTGAAAGCGGGCAATTGCGGCTTGAACACCCGCTTGGGTATCACGTGACCTATCACGACCCCTGCTATCTTGGGCGATACAATCGCGTTTTCGATGCTCCGCGCAATATCCTGAAAGGGCTGGGATTACAATTCACAGATATGGGACGCTGCCGTGAGAATAGTTTCTGCTGCGGAGCCGGCGGCGGGCGCATCTGGATGACGGAGACAAACACCCAGGAGCGACCAAGCGTAAACCGCATTCGCGAAGCGGTCGCTCTGGGAAACGTTGATTATTTTGTCGTCGCCTGTCCCAAAGATGTTACTATGTATACAGATGCTGTGAAAACATCCGGTTATGAGGGCCAGATTGCCGTCAAGGACATCATTGAACTCGTTCACGAAGCTCTGGAGGCCCAGTCAACCGTAGCAGCAAGCAGTCCAACTGTGCAAGGCACGTAGGGACGCGATTTATCACATCCTGCAAGAGGAGTTAGTTATGCATTGCCCGTATTGTGACGTTGATGGTTCGCGCCAGGTAATTCACGCACACCTGACCGATTCACATGGCGATAAAGTGATTGCGCGCCGTGACGAGCAAACGGGCAAACTCTACTACCGGCTGGATTGCCCTCAATGCGACGAATACAGCGAGCGAGAGGTCAATCCACGCGGGCGCGACCCGACCTTTCTGCAAGCATTTGAACGCGAGATACGACTGGTTGCTTTCGATCTATTGTTATATCACATCGAAGATATGCATACGTAACGCGCGGTATATGGCATCCGCGTAAGTTGGAGGAAATCGTGGGAACAGCGAACGGGTGTAACATCCCGGAAGATCTTTATTATCTGATCGAGAAACATATCTGGGCGCGCCGCGAGTCCGATGCGCTGGTGACAGTAGGCATTACGGATGTCGCGCAGCACCTGGCCGGTAAAGTCATCGCCGTCAGTCCAAAGAAAGTGGGCAAGGTACTTGCAAAAGGACAGAGCGCGGGTACTGTCGAGAGCGGCAAATGGGTAGGTCCAGTGCCGCTTCCCGTAGGGGGTGAACTGGTTGCCATTAACGATGCGCTCAAGGGCAATCCCGGTCTGATCAATTCGGACCCGTACGGGGCTGGCTGGATAGTCAAACTGAAACCGTTGAACTGGGATGAAGACAGCAAAGACCTTGTTACGGGAGATCATGGTGTGGCTGTCTACCAGCAGGCGCTGGATGATAAGGGCATTGCCTGCCAATGATTCTCTAAATTCAAAGAAGGGAAGACACCAGGTGACTTCGCACATTTATCGCGGCTGTGAATTTCCGGCGGATCGTTACTACGATGTCGAGCGCGATGTCTGGGTACGACGCGATGAGGATGGCTTTGTCACAATGGGCATGACCGATCCGGCGCAGGCGCAGTGCGGTAAATTCGTGCATATTCGCTTCAAGGCGGCTGGCCGTATGTTGCAGCGCGGGCAGAGCGCGGCGACCATCGAGAGCGCCAAGTGGGTTGGCCCATTCCCGACACCACTGAGCGGTGAAATTATCGCTACCAATGAGACAGCAGTACAAGCAAGATATCCTGCTGGCCAACAAGGACCCGTATGGCACGGGCTGGCTTGTGCGCTTGAAACCAGCCCATTTCGAGGAGGAGTGGCCGCTTTTACTGCCATCTGACCTGGCCTTTGAGCGCTACAAAGAGAAGATTGTTGAACGGGATATGCACTGCTACCGCTGCGCAGATTAAGCGGTGGAACGATAGAAAAATGGAGAGGTATGTGCTATGAGTTTTCGTGTCATTGATGGAGGCATGGTCTCCTGGCTGGATAGCCAGGTCATCTACCATGCAGTCGCCTCGGCCATGAGCGGTACCAATGTGCCGACCGTGACGCTTGTGTACCCATCCAAACCCTATATTTGCATCGGGTATCACCAGGAGTTGGAGAAAGAAGTGGATGTCGACTATTGCCGCGAGAACGGGCTGCCCATCACGCGGCGGCAGGTGGGCGGTGGCGCAGTCTACCTCGACGAGAACCAGCTCTTCTGGCATCTCATCATTCCCCGCTCGCAGGCCCCCTATCGCATCGAGGATATCTATACGCGTTACCTGGCAGGCCCCGTCAACGCGCTGCGCAGGATGGGTATTCCAGCAGTGCATCGCCCGGTGAACGATATCCAGATAGAGGGACGTAAGATCGGTGGCACCGGCGCGGCCACCATCGGGGACGCTATTGTGGTCGTCGGCAGCCTCATTTTCGACTTCAACTACGAAACAATGGTGCGCGTGCTCAAGGTTCCCTCTGAGAAGTTCCGCGATAAAGTCTATCACAGTATGCGCGAGTACCTGACGACGATCAAGCGCGAACTGGGGTCGAGCGCGCCAACCTGGGAGCAGGGCAAACGTATCCTGATCGAGGAAATCGCGAAATCGCTCTCGCAGGATGTACACATGGACCGGCTGAGCGAGCGCGAACAGGCGGAGATGGGCAGATGGCGCGAGACGCTGACGAGCAACGAATGGCTCTCCCAGGCGGGTGGGCTGCGCCACAAGGGGCTGAAAATCGCCGAGGGAGTGCATGTGCGCGAAGCCGCTCATAAGGCTCCAGGCGGGCTGATTCGCGCTACTATCGTCGCAAAAGAGCAGACGCTTGATGACCTGGCGCTCAGCGGCGATTTCTTCATCTTTCCAGACAACAGCCTTCCCGGTCTGGAAACGGCGCTCACCGGATCATCTCTCACCGAGCAAGAGCTACAAGAACGCTCTCTAAAGTACTGGCAGGACCAGAAGATTCAGTCGCCAGGGCTGGCTCCCGCGGACGTGGCACAGGTTGTCATGCAGGCAGCCGGAGAACAGGCGGCATAGATATTACCAGGGCGACCGTGTGGGTCGCCTTGCCTATTGTTGGGATGCTCCAGAATAGCATCCCTCGCGCGCAGGCCGGGTGCCTGCAGAAGGAGTGACGCGCTATGGATATGCAGACGGAAAGCCAGGTACAGGGACTTTCCAGCGAAATCGCTCGCCTGGTACGCGAACAAGTCGATGCCTACTTGCAGGAGAAAGAGGCCGAGAAGGAAACGCGCACGCCCCGGCTGGCGATGATCGCCACGAAGGGAACGCTTGACTGGGCCTACCCCCCGCTCATCCTGGCAACAACGGCGGCAGCCCTGGGCTGGGAAGTGGGCATCTTCTTCACCTTCTATGGCTTGAACATCATTCACAAGGAAAAGAGCAAGCACCTGCGAGGTTGCGCCCCTGGGGAATCCTGCCATGCCCATGCCTGTTCCGAACATCGTTGGCGCGATTCCGGGCATGACGGCGATGGGTACGATGGTCATGAAGGGCATGTTTAAGAGCCATAACGTCTCCACTATCGACGAACTGATGGAGATGGCCATCGAGTCGGGCGTCAAGTTGTGGCCGTGCGGCATGACGATGGACGTGTTCGGCTACAAGCCGACCGATTTCATCGAGGGCATTCAGGAGATATGCGGGGCGACGCATTTCATTGGCTTTGCCAAAGATGCCGACGTTTCCCTGTTTATCTGATAGAGGTCGTCTCCTGCCAGGGAGTTATAACGATGTCGAATGAGCGTGTCTGCCTGAGCGCGCTTCGCGGCATCTCAGCGCAGGCTGCTGACATTCTTGATCGCTATGCGGGTGAACGGGCGATCTGGGTTCCGGTTGTGGAGTTCCAGCAGTTTCTTCACACGCTCCACTGGGGCCGGTTTGAAGACCTTGACCCCGGCCTGCTGGATGGACTTGACTGGAGCGATCGCGGCGCGCTGCTTGAAGAACTGCGCGCCTACAACGCGGCAATGCAGTGCCAGCGAGAGCGTGTCGATCGCTTTCACCGCGCCTATCACCAATGGCTCGACCGGCAACATACAGCGCTGCCCGCGGTGTACGGTGAGTGCTTGCGCGCATGGCAGCGGCGCTACGGCTTGTACGACTATTACCGTATCACCCACCTGGGGACGAAGAGCGGCCTTGAGCGTTTTCTGGCCGATCCAGAAGCGCATATGCAGGCGTTTGAACAAGCTTTCCTTGAACTGGAGGAACAGCGCCTGCGAGAACGCGCCTGGCAGAAACAGGCAGAGGCGAACTGGTGGGAGAGTCTCGGAGATGCCAGCGAAGGCGGACCGGTGAAAACTCCGGTGGAGGCGGCGCTGCGCGTCCTGGGGCTTTCGCAGGGTGCCTCGTTTTCGAGAATCCGCCACGCCTACCGCGTTCGCGCAAAAGAGCTGCATCCCGACCGGCGGGGAGCGGAATCGACAGAGCAGATGGCGGCGCTGAATCGCGCCTATGCTTACCTGCGCAGTTTCTACCGCTCAGCCACGCCTGAGACAAAGGGGTCAGAACCATGAGTATGGAAATCGAAGCTGTGATTTCAAGCTGCGTCGCGATGTTGCTGAGCAATCCGCACATGTCGCGCGAAGAGACGGCGCGCCTGCTCAATCGCTGGGAAGAACTGGGTTACATCAGTCGCCAGATGCGGGCGATAATTATACAACGCCTGCGCGAAAACCAGCAAAGCGGGCAGGCGACTGACAAGGCCCCGGAATAGGAGCGCAGTTTGCTATAGACCAACCGCGCTATCGCGCAGCGCTGCCGACCCAAAGTAAGCCGAGAGAAAGTGAGGTCAATGTGACAGTAAAAAAACAGCAGTATCATTTTCCATCCGAACTGTATTATGAAAGCCAGGCCCGTCTCTGGGTGCGTGTCGAGGGGGAAATGGCTACTATTGGGCTGACTGAACTTGCCCTGGAAACCTTCGGCGATATTGTCTATATTTCCACCATCAAGGCAGGTAAGTTCGTCGAACGCGGCCAGGCACTCGGGTCGGTAGAGGCGGCGAAGATGGTTGACGACCTGGTCGCTCCCATTAGTGGTGAAATCATTGCTTTTAACGAAGAAGTACAGCGCAATCCCGCGTTAATCAATGCTGATCCCTACGGCGGCTGGCTGATCAAAGTCAAGCCATCGGCATGGGAGCGGGATGCGGCGGCCCTGCTTCACGGCCCGGCGCTGGAAACCTGGATCAAGGAACAGCCAGGAGGGTTGGAACAATGAACGAATGGCGATTGATTATAGATGACGGCGTAAGCGCTTCCTTTGGATTGGCTGCCGATGAGTGCCTGGCGCACCGCGTCGGAGCAGGGACAAGCCAACCAACCCTGCGCTTATATACCTACCGCTCTTCCTGCGCGCTGGTCGGACGATTCCAGAATACCGACAACGAAATCAACCTGGCTTACTGCGAGTCGCACGGTATCCCGCTGAACAGGCGGCCCACCGGCGGCGGAGCCATCATCATGGGTAAAGATCAACTCGGCATCGCGCTGTGCATACCAGGCCGCGAGGAAGATTCGTACCGCCATGCCCGCGAGTTGATGGCGCATTTTTCGGCAGGCATCATCAGCGGTTTAGAAGCTCCTGGTATCCAGGCAACCTTCCAGGGCAAAAACGACGTGGAAATCCAGAACCGGAAAGTGGCCGGTCTGGGAGTGTACCGCGCTCCCGAAGG
This sequence comes from uncultured Chloroflexia bacterium, assembly GCA_963769535.1. Taxonomy (GTDB): domain Bacteria; phylum Chloroflexota; class Ktedonobacteria; order Ktedonobacterales; family Ktedonobacteraceae; genus CF-113. The sequence continues at coordinate 191,722 of CAVYMC010000001.1, forward strand.
GGGATTGCTGTTTCACGCCTCGGTGCTGGTCGATCTTGATATTGCCTTTATGCTGCGCGTTCTCAAAACCCCGTTTGAAAAAATCACCGATAAAGCCATCGCTACCGTCGCGGAGCGCGTCACAACCATCCGGCGCGAAAGCAGATCACCCTTGACCCTGGATGAAATCCGCGCATATATCGCAGCCGGATATCGCAAGACTTTTGGAGTCTCGCTGGCGCCGGGCGATTTTACGCCGGATGAGCTGCAAGCCATCGACGCGCTTGAAAAAAGTAAATACCTGACACCCGAATGGGTACACCAGACAACGGCTATTCCCGATACCTTCGGCTCGGCGAAGGTCAAAACTCCCGCCGGGCTGCTCGATGTGCGCGCTACACTGGCAGGCAATACCATCAAAGCCATTTTCATCGGCGGCGATTTTTTCGCGGCGGAAGGGGCTGTTGCCGATCTCGAAGCGCGGCTGCGCTGGCATCCCGCCAGCTCGGAAAGTGTTCGGGCATCCCTGGCAGCAGGGTATGCGGAACATGCCGATCAGTTGAACCACCTTCCCCTCGATGCCTTGCAAGAGGCGATCCGGCTGGCGGTTCGCGATGCTCAAAAAGCCGAATCCGCCGCTCGCGCCGATCCGTATGGCTGTTTTGTCAATCCCCAGGAGAGGGTAATGCCATGAGCGAAACAGTCTTTGTGACACTGGATGCGTTGCGCGCCATCCCTTTGCCCGGCAGGCTGGAACAGGCCTACCCCCCGCATATGCAGCAAGCGATGGATATGGCGTTCGCGCTGCGCCAGCAACATTTTCCAGACGAGATTACCTTTCACGCTCCCGGACTGCGGCGCTATAAAACAGCCGAATATCCCGACCACGATCACCGGAGCTTTGTGTCGATCAGCCTGACGGGGGCGGAATGCGCGCTGGCTTGCGACCACTGCAACATGAGCATTCTCAAGAGCATGGCCGCGTTGCCCAAATTCGGCGGATCGCTGTTCGATATGTGCAGCGAACTGGCCCGCCAGGGCGCGGGCGGAGTGCTGATCTCCGGCGGCAGTAATAAAAAAGGTCGCGTACCGCTCCTCAAGCATATCCCCGACCTGGTGCGTGTGCGACGCGAGCTTGGCATGACGATCCGCGTCCATCCGGGCATTCCCGACGAGGAAACCGTGGCAGGGCTGGCGGAAGTCGGCATTGATGGCGCGATGATGGATATTATCGGGGATAACGACACCATCCGCGACGTGTACCATCTCGCTGATACCACCACCGAAGATTACGAGCAGGCGCTCGCTCTGCTTGATCGTTACGGCGTGCCGTCTATCCCGCATATCATCCTGGGGCTGCACTACGGGCAAATGCGCGGCGAACAAACAGCGCTGGAGATCATCGCGCGCCATCAGCGCCGGGCGGTAGTGCTGGTGATTTTGATGCCCCTTTCAGATGCGCCGATGGCCCGTGTAACGCCACTGCCCGTTGAGGAAGTCATGAGGTTTTTTGCCCACACCCGCGTGACTCTGCCGCAGTCCCCTGTTATGCTGGGCTGCGCGCGCCCTGCCGGACTCAGCAAATTACAGACCGACCGCGCGGCGGTTGATGCCGGATTCAACGGTATCGCCTACCCCGCCGAAGGCATCATTACCTATGCCCGGCAGCGGGGCCTTCAACCAAAACTGATCAATGCGTGTTGCGGCGTGCAATGGTAATCCGTAGAAACGTGCAAGGAGAACCTCGATGGCAAAAGTAACCGTTCCCGTCAAAGAACAGGCGGAACAGTTCCAAATTTCCCCGGACTACGTTCGTATCTCGATGGCTGCTGCAATCCAACTGGGCTTGAAGCAGGGGCGCATGTTTCGGGGTGCGACCTGCGGCTGCATCAATCTCTTGCAAAATTATCCCGAGGGCTGTTATGCGAACTGCTCTTACTGCGGATTGGCGCGCGAACGGCCCGGCAACCCGGAAGACAATACCTTTATCCGCGTGGCGTGGCCCCTGTACTCTACCGACCTGGTCGCTGAGAAAATCGCCGCACACGCAGACGAGGTCGGACGTGTTTGCATTTCCCAGGTGCAGGATCATCGCGCTTATAATGACCTGGTGGACATGACGCGCCGCGTGCGCCGCTTGAGCGATGTGCCGATCTCCGCGCTGGTTTCCGCCACGACCCTCAATGTCGAGCGCCTGTACTGCATCCAGGACGCAGGAGCCGATATAATCGGGGTGGGGTTGGATGGCGCCAGTAAAGAAGTCTTTGAAGAGACACGCGGCAAAAAGGCGCGCGGTCCGCACGACTGGGATTACCACTGGTACATCGTCCGAGAAGCCCGCCGCATCTACGGCCCCCTGAAAGTCAACTGTCATGTTGTGGTTGGGCTTGGCGAGACGGATCAGAACTTGATCGACCTGTTTTACTCGGCGCAAGAAGAACAGATCGCCGTATACCTGTTCAGCTTCAACCCCGAACCCGGCACTGCTATGCAGCACGTTCCACGCGCTCCGCTCGATCGCTGGCGGCGCATACAACTGACGAAGTACTTGATAGAAAATGGCAGTCTTGCTCGCAACTTGATCGAGTTTGATGAAGGCGGGAACCTGGTTCGCATCGACGCGCCGGACATGCTGGTAGATGTGGCGATCAACACTGGATTGCCTTTCATGACCAATGGCTGTCCCGATAAGCATGGCAAGGTTGCCTGCAACCGTCCCTATGGTTCGTACCGCCCTGGCGAGGAATTTCGCGACTATCCCTTCCTCCCGATGGCGAGTGACCTGACACTAATCCGGCAACAGATGCGCCTGGAAGAGGTCTGGCATTAAGGAAACAGCAGGATTGTCGCCTGTAGTTTTATCATTCAGACAGAAGGGAAGCTCTGGTGAACGAAACTGTCAGATTGCTGGCACTGGGAGAGGTTTCCTGGATTCGCACCCAGGCACTGTATCACGCCCTGGCAGCATTGATGGCGGAAAATACCCCCGATACTATCATCCTGACACGCCCTCAGGAACCCTACATATGCGTCGGTTATCACCAATCTCTGAGCGCTGTAATCGACCTCGCCGCCTGCCGCGCCGCGGGTCTGCCCGTCGTCCGGCGGCGCGTGGGCGGCGGCGCAACCTACCTCGACAACAATCAGCAGTTTTACCAGTGTGTCTTCCATCACAAGCGCCTGCCTTACCGGGTTGACGAGGTGTACTGCCCGACTTCTTGGCGCGCCGGTCGCCGCCCTGCGAAAGCTGGGTTTACCTGCCGATGTACGCGACGGGAATGAAATCGAAGTCGATGGGCTGCGTATCGCCGGAGTGGGTGGCGGGCGCATCGGCGAGGCGGTGGTCGTCGTTGGCAATATCCTGCTCGATTTTGATTACGACAAAATGGCAAGTGTCTGGCGTGTTCCGTCGGAAGACTTCCGCCGCTTCGCCCGCGAAGCCATGCAGAGCCGCATCACAACATTATGGAGCAGGCTCCCACGGTACGTATCCGCCGATGTAGTCCAGGCGCATATTGCCTCTGAATATGCCCTCTGCACTGGATCGCCCGGTCATACCTGGATTCCTGACGGGGGAAGAAGAGGCAAAAGCTGCCGAAATGGAAGAGCTGCTTACTTCGGAGGAATGGCTTCATCTCCATTCAGGGGATGAAGACGAGCCGATGCGGACATTGAAAATCTCGCTCGATGCGTTTGTCCATGACGAAGAAGCCCGGCTGAACGGAACAGTCATCGGCGGCACGTTTTTCGCTCGCAATGACGTGATCGAGCAGGCTCTCTTAACAGGAGAGCTGCCGGAGGGAAAAAGGCATCTTTTAGAAAACAGGCTGATCGGTGTTCCACTGAAACACTGGCGTGAAGTCGTTAAATCGTTGGTTGTAATTCGTTAAGTGCATGTGTAGTTATCAGGCGAAAGGTGTTCCTGGCAACCAGGCAGTTGCTTGCAAAGACTTCTTCCGGTATACTTGTAGTAAGAATATTGGTTACTATGGCTACGCCAGGGAGCTGGCGCTCGCTTCGCACAAAGGTTGATTGGCTTTACATATGGAGAAAGAATTTTATCGACGCCACGCACATATCTGCGGCGTTTTTGCTCATCCACTGCGCCTTGAAATGCTCCAGTTATTGCACGAGCGGGGAGAATGCACGGTAGGCGACCTGGCCGAGGCGACGGGTGTACGCATGGCAAACCTTTCGCAGCATCTCGCTGTCATGCGCTCGACGAATATCGTGGTCACACGCAAAGAAGGCGTCAGCGTCTACTATCGCCTCTCCGACCCCCGCATAATGCAGGCATTCGATTTAATCACCGACGTAATGCTCGGCCAGATGGCCCGCGAGGGAGAACTGCGCCGGGAGTTCGCTGCTACTCTCCAGGAAACTGAGTAGAGAAACGCGACTACCTCAGCTGTTAACTGTTTGTGACTACATGCTATAAACCTGTGACGCTTTCGTTAGATGCTTTCGGTATACTCCTTTTAGGAGAGCGGTACCTGGGAAACGGTATCGTTCTCGCTTCCCATTTTCGATTACTCACCAGGATCATACACACATGCCTGGCCGGATCGAAGTGAATGCATTCTTTATGAAGATAAAGGAGGATATATGGATGCCCTGACCCTTGCACGCATGCAATTCGGTATCACCACGATCTACCATTTCTTTTTCGTGCCGCTCACCCTGGGACTCTCGCTGCTCGTTGCCATCATGGAAACGATGTACGTCCATACGGGCAACGAGATGTTTAAACGCATGACGAAATTCTGGGGACGACTTTTCTTGATCAACTTCGCTATGGGTGTCGTGACGGGTATCGTGCAGGAATTCCAGTTCGGCATGAACTGGTCAACCTACTCGCGCTTCGTGGGCGATATCTTTGGCGCGCCTCTGGCGATTGAAGCGCTACTGGCTTTTTTCCTCGAATCGACCTTCCTGGGCCTCTGGATATTTGGCTGGAACATGCTCTCCAAACGGGTACATCTGGCCACAATCTGGTTGGTCGTGATTGGATCAAATCTCTCGGCTCTCTGGATACTGATCGCCAACTCGTTTATGCAAGAACCAGTGGGATACGTCATCAAAAATGGTCGAGCCCAGATGAACAACTTTTTCGCTCTGCTGACAAATCCCAACGTGTGGGTGCAGTTTCCGCATGTCTTCATGGCCGGACTGGCGACAGCTGCCTTTTTCGTGCTGGGTATCAGCGCCTACCATCTGCTCAAGAAAAAGGGCGATCACGATCTTTTCCGACGTTCCATCCATTCGGCATGGTCGCGGCCCTGATCGGCAGCTTCCTGGTAGCTATCGACGGACACGTTCAGGCGCAATACATGGTGCAGACCCAGCCAATGAAGATGGCGGCAGCAGAGGCGCTCTTCAATAGCGAGAACCCGGCTTCGTTCTCGCTGTTCACCATCGGCAAACGAGGGGAATCAAGATGTGTTTGCGATCCGCATCCCTGATCTCTTGAGTATCCTGGCGTATAACGAGGCAGGTGGCACGGTCGAAGGCATCAACCAGTTGCAGGCAACTTATGTACAGAAATACGGACCTGGCGATTATGTGCCGCCGGTCTGGTCATCTATTGGAGTTTCCGCTTGATGGTTGGCGCGGGCGTCGTGATGATCCTGTTTGCGCTCTTGCTCTGTTTTTCTTACTCAGGAAACGTCTGGAAAGGGCGCGCCACTTTCTCTGGCTCCTGCCGTTCGCTATTGGTTTACCTTACCTTGCCAACGCCGCGGCTGGATCATGACCGAGATGGGCAGACAGCCCTGGATCGTGTTTGGTCTGCTGAAGACCGCCCAGGCGGTCTCGCCAAACGTGGGCATCGGCTCGGTGCTCCTCTCGCTGATCATTTTCACGTTGCTGTACGGCGCGCTGGCAGTGGCAGATGTCTACCTGCTGCAAAAGTACGCCAGGGCCGACGCGACGGTTGAATCCGAACAGGAGAGCGAAGAGACGTCGACCTGGTCGGCGCTTATTAAGGGAGCGTGAAGGAGTATAACCATGGATCTCAATGCATTCTGGTTCATCTTGATTACCATCCTGTTTCTCGGGTACTTCTTCCTGGAAGGCTTTGACTACGGAGTCGGCATGCTGCTCCCGTTCCTGGGGAAGAATGACGAGGAACGCCGCGCTATCGTCGCCTCCATCGGGCCTTTCTGGGATGGCAACGAAGTGTGGTTGCTGACGGCGGGCGGTGCCATTTTTGCCGCCTTCCCCAACTGGTACGCGACGCTGTTCAGCGGTTTTTACCTGGCGCTGGTCTTGATGCTGGTGGCTCTGATCGTGCGCGGCGTGGCCTTCGAGTTTCGCAACCGCGACGAGCGTCCGGCCTGGCGCACCTTCTGGGACTGGATGATCTTCATCGGCAGCGCCCTGCCCGGCTTCCTGTGGGGCGTTGCCATCTCCAATATCATCGAGGGTGTGCCCATCGACGCCCACATGAACTACGTGGGCGGGTTCTGGAACTTGCTCAACCCCTACGCGCTACTGGGCGGCCTGGCATTCGTCGCACTGTTCATCCTGCACGGCTCCATTTTCCTGAACCTGAAACTGGAAGGCGAGCTGCTGGAGCGCGCCCACAGGGCTGCCAGCAGGTTCTGGTTGCCTGCGGTCGTGCTGGTCCTGTTATACGTGTTAATCGGTTACTTTGTCACCGACGTATTCGGACGTCTGGGTGTGGACCCCGGCATCGCGGCGTTGGGCGCGGGTGCGGCGCTACTCTCGGCGGGCTGGTTCGTGTCGGCCAGGAGAAGCGGCTGGGCCTTTATCATGACGGGGCTGACCATCGCGCTCTCGACGCTGGCGATTTTCCAGGGCCTCTTCCCGCGTGTAATGATCTCCAGCCTGAATCCGGCCTGGAACCTGACCGTCTACAATGCCTCGTCCAGCCCTTATACGCTCACAGTCATGAGCTGGCTCGCGCTCGGCTTTGTGCCGGTTGTGCTGGTCTACCAGGCATGGAACTACTGGGTGTTCCGCAAGCGGCTGGGCAAAGCGAGTTCCCATCACGTCTAGCGCCTGAGACATGCTGTCGCGGTGACTCCCCTGCGACAGCGTATCCGTAAAACATAATACAGGTGGACGCATGAAATTTGACTGGAAACTCTTGAGCAGGGTGCCTGCCGTGCGAAGATTGCTCGTAGTAACGGTCGGTCTGAGCGCGGCAACAGGCATCCTGATCATCCTACAGGCCTGGTATCTCAGCCGTATCATCAGCAACGTCTTTCTGGCGCACCAGGCTTTGCAGCAGGTAATGCTGCTCCTGACTGGTTTGCTAGCGGTCATCGCGACCCGGGCGCTCATGACATTTGGCAGCGACGCGGCGGCCAGCCATATAGCCGGTCGCATCAAGACATACCTGCGCGAACGGCTCTATGCGCACCTGTTAGCGTTGGGCCCCTCCTATACGAAGGGCGAGCGCAGCGGGGAACTCATCAACACCATAGTTGAGGGCGTGGAGTCGCTCGATGCCTACTTCGCCCAGTTTCTTCCCCAGGTGTTCCTGACGGTACTCGTTCCAACGATGGTCTTACTGGCGATCTTCCCGGTGGACTTACTCTCAGGCGCGGTGCTGCTGGTCACTGCTCCCCTGCTGCCTATTTTCATGATCCTGATCGGTCTGATGGCCGATACCGTAGCGAAAAAGCAGTGGCGCTTGCTCAGCCTGATGAGCGCGCACTTCCTGGACGTGGTGCAGGGCTTGACTACGCTCAAGCTCTTTGGGAGAAGCCGCGCGCAACAGGAGGCCATCGCGCGCATCAGCGACCGTTACCGTATGACGACTATGCGCGTGCTGCGCATCTCATTCCTCTCCTCGCTGGTGTTGGAACTTGGCGCGACCATCTGCGTGGCGATCATCGCGGTCGAGATCGGGCTGCGCCTGCTCTATGGGCAGATTCCATTTCAACCGGCATTTTTCGTGCTGCTGCTAGCTCCTGAATTTTACCTGCCACTGCGTGCGCTGGGAACGCGGTACCACGCCGCGCTCTCGGGTGAAGCGGCTCTCAAGCGCATCAACGAGGTGACTGGACACAAGCGTCTCCATCAAAACGCCGGAGCAAGTCGAGGCATTTTCCATGCCAGAGGCGTTCACACTTCGTTTCGACGATGTGCATTACGCCTACGAGGAGCAGCGTCCCGCCCTGAACAGCATTTCCTTTACAATTCACACCGGACAGAAGATCGCCCTGGTTGGGCCGAGCGGCGCGGGCAAGAGCACCATCGCACACCTGTTGCTGCGCTTTCTCGAGCCTGACCAGGGCAGGATCACTATCAACGGGCGCTCGCTCCAGAATATCCCGGCGCAGGAGTGGCGGAGCCAGATCGCGTGGGTACCGCAGCGCCCCTCCCTGTTTAACGAGACAGTGGCCGAGAATATCCGCATGGGCAACGGGGAAGCGACGATGGAAGAGGTGATGGAGGCCGCCCGCCAGGCGAACGCGCACGAATTTATCCAGGCTTTGCCCCAGGGCTATGATACCATCATCGGCGAGCACGGGGCGCGGCTGAGCGGCGGGCAGGCCCAGCGCCTGAGCCTGGCGCGAGCCTTCTTGAAAAACACGCCCCTGATGGTGTTGGACGAGGCCACCGCTCATCTTGATGTAGAATCCGAGGAAGCGACCGTCGCTGCCATCGAGAAGCTGATGCGCAGGCGCACCGTATTGCTCGTCGCACACCGCCTCACTACTGTGTCAAACGCCGACCAGATCATCGTGCTGGACGCGGGGAAAATCGTCGAGGCAGGCACGCACCAGCGCCTCCTCGATCGATCGGGATTATACAGCCGGCTGGTGGAAGCCTATACGGAGGAAGGGCACTGGATATGAAGAGCGCGATAGGACAACTGTTGGCAGTAGCTCAACCGGTGAAATGGTGGATGCTGCTGGCCGCGCTGCTCAGCGTGGTAACCGTCGGCGGCGGCATCGGCCTGATGTCTACCTCGGCCTACCTGATTTCGGCCGCCGCGCTGCATCCTTCGATTGCCGCGCTGGGTGTAGCGATTGTGGGCGTGCGTTTCTTCGGCATCGCGCGCGGCGTCTTCCGCTACCTGGAACGCTACGTGACGCACTCCGTCACCTTCCGCCTGCTGGCGCGCTTGCGAGTCTGGTTTTACCAGTCTCTAGAGCCGCTTCCGCCCGCACGTTTCTTATACAGAGGGAATAACGGGTCCGCTGGCCTGACGAGCGGTGAGGCGCTCGGCCGTATGGTGGCCGATATCGACACGCTGCAAAACTTCTACGCGCGCGTCATCGCCCCACCAGTAGTGGCTGCTATCGTCGGGCTAGCTATGTGGCTGTTCTTCGGTGCCTTCGCAGTATCCCTGGCCCTCACATGGCTGGCCTTCTACCTGCTAGTTGGCGCGGGTGTCCCGTGGCTCGCTTACGCGTTGAGTCGGCATACCGGCAAGGACATCGTGCGCGTGCGCACCGAACTGAATTCGCAGTTGGTGGATGGCATTCAGGGTATCGCTGACCTGGTCGCCTTCGGCCAGGAGCAGCCTCACCTGGCACGCATACGTCTGCTGAATCGCACGCTTGTGCGTTTGCAGGTGCGCCAGGGCGCCATCGGAGCGTTGCAGAATGCGCTAGGCAGCGCGTTGATGCACCTTTCTGCCTGGACGATGCTGATCGTCGCCATCCCCATGGTGCATGAAGGAAGGTTGAGCGGTCTCTACCTTGCCGTGCTGGTGCTGGCTGCGCTGGCCAGCTTCGAGGCGGTGCTGCCCCTGCCATCGGCCATGCAGGGCATGGGCAGCAGTATGGAGGCCGCGCGCAGGCTCTTCGCCGTTGCAGAAGCGCATCAAGGTGTAAAAAACGGGTCGATGGCGTTATCTGGCAACGTGGAGTCGCCTGTTCCACACGATTACAGTCTCGCATTCCACGACGTGCGATTCAGATATGCGCCGCGAGAAGCACTCGCGCTGGACACTATCAGTTTTGATCTACCCAGGGGTCACTACGTAGCAATTGTCGGACCAAGTGGCGCGGGCAAGTCGAGCATTGCCAACCTGCTCCTGCGCTTCTGGGACTACCAGGAGGGCCACATCATGCTCGGCGGTCATGAACTGCGCCAGTATGCGCCGCAGGATGTGTACGCGATGATGAGCGTGGTGACTCAGCATACTCACCTCTTCAACACCACCATTCGCGAAAATCTGCTGCTGGCAAAACCCGGCGCGAGCCAGGAAGAGCTTGAAGAGGCTACGAAAGGGGCGCAACTCCACGATTTTGTGCAATCCCTGCCGCAGGGCTACGAGACGCAAGTCGGCGAACTGGGTCTGGGCCTGAGCGGTGGAGAGCGCCAGCGCATCGCCATCGCGCGCTCCTTGCTCAAGAACGCGCCTATTCTGCTGCTGGATGAGCCGACCGCGAACCTGGATGCCCTGACCGAACAGGCGGTGCTGCGCGCGCTAGGAACCCTCATACAAGGTCGAACTACTCTGCTGATTACGCACCGGCTGGTCGGGCTTGAGATGGCGGACGAAGTTCTCGTTTTGCAGCAGGGTAAGATTCGCGAGAGAGGCAGCCATCTCGATCTCTTGCAACTGGAAGGATTATACTGGAATATGTGGAAGTCTGCCCGGCGAAACAGTAGAACACGGATTTCATGACACAGGTTTGCCTTGACGCGGGACATTTTAGACTGCGGAGGCACATACGGTAGGTGGCTATTGCCACTTTCAGAAAGGGGTTTCACTCATGTCACCACTCCTCGCTTTACCCGCCGTTGATGGGGTTGAAATCACCACCATCATGGATAACTCGCTCGATCTATTGATGTCATCAACGCCCCTGGCGCGCCGTTTCCCGCTGCAGGGCTATGGCTTCATACGCAACCAGTTACGCGCCGAACACGGTGTCTCTCTGTTGATAACGGTGATTGATCAGGGGAAGCGCGAGACGATCCTTTTTGACACTGGAGTTACACCCGATGGAGCGCTGCACAATCTGGCCGTGCTGGGCATTGACCTCGGTTCTATTCAGGCTATTGTCCTGAGCCACGGGCATACCGACCATACACACGGGCTGGATGGCTTTCTCGACAAACTCGGCACACGGCGAATGCCTATCTTGCTGCATCCCGATGCTTTCCTCAAACGCCGTATTATCTATAACGACAATAGCATCCTGGAACTGCCCCCTCCATCTCTGCACGACCTGGAACGGGAAGGCATAGAGCTATTAGTAGAGCGCGGTCCCTCGTTCCTGATTAACGGCAAATTACTGGTCACAGGGCAGATCGAGCGCACTACCGATTTTGAGCAGGGATTGAAGAACCAGCAGGCAGAGGTGAATGAAACCTGGCAACCCGATCCATGGGTCTACGACGACCAGGCCATCATCATGCACGTCCGCAATAAGGGGCTGGTCGTGGCGACTGGCTGCGGACACGCTGGTGTGATCAACATTCTCCGGCAGGCGCGCGCACAGACAGGCATCGAACAGGTCTATGCGCTGCTGGGAGGCTTCCACCTCACCGGAGCGCTCTTCGAGCCGATCATCCCTCAAACGGTCGAGGCGCTGCTACAGATCAACCCGGCGGTCGTCATACCCGCGCACTGCACGGGATGGCGCGCGACTCAACGGATTGCCCAGGTGATGCCAGCAGCTTTTGTGCCTAACAGCGTGGGGACAACCTTTGTGTTCATGAGCTAATGCCTGAACTCAGGCGGCACATTCTTTCTGTTAATTGTCAAGGACGTGCCACCTCTTGACAAATGTTCATCTACATGGTAATATTCGATTATTCGATATGTTGCATATATTACCAGGGTGAACAAAAAAATGGAACGAGAGCAAGAACAGCAGCTGTTTCGTATGCAGGCCGAGCTTTGTCAGACCATGGCCGATCCGACGCGGTTGGAAATGCTTTCCCTACTCGGCGAGGGGCCGAAGGCCGTCAAAGACCTGGTCGCGCTCCTCGGCCAGCGACAGGCAAAGGTTAGCCAACATCTGGCCCTGCTGCGCCAGCGCGGAATTGTGCGAGCGGAGCGCATGGGCAACGAGATGCATTATTCGCTTGCGGATGCGCGAATTCTCGATGCCTGCCACATCACGCGTGAGATATTGCTCCAGCAACTCACACAGCAAGGGACGTTGGCTACCGTGCTGGCTGGAACGAGAGAGAGCTAGAACATGCCCATCTATGTGTATCGCTGTGAGCACTGCGAGGAACGCTTTGAGCGACTGGTTCCGATGAGTGCCAACAGCGCCACTTCTACTTGCCCAAAATGTGGCGCAGGAGAAGCGCGCAAGCAAATTTCTACCTTTGCCGCCATTGAAAAAGGGACATCAACCGGTCAGTCCTCCTGCGCTCCCAGTAGCGGTGGCTGAAGCCTCCGTTAGAGGAGCGGTCGCTCCTGCCGGATAGAGCATGTGAGAATCCTGATCAGGATATCCTAAGATTAGAAAAACAACTGGAGAAACAATTCATGATGAAAACAAGCTACGGTTTTGGCACACGTGTGAATCTGCCATATGATGAAGCGATCGGGCGTGTGAAAGATGCACTCAAAGCTGAGGGGTTCGGGGTGCTCACCGAGATCGATGTACGCAAGACTATGCGCGAAAAGCTCGGCGTCGAGATGGAGCCTTACATCATCCTGGGCGCCTGCAACCCGTCCCTGGCGCACCGCGCGCTTGAGCAGGAGCCGGATATCGGCCTGCTGCTCCCATGCAACGTGGTGGTACGCGCTGAAGGCGCAGCCAGCCGGGTAGATATCGCCGATCCACAGGTCATGCTCGGCATCGTCGGTAACGAGCAGATTGGCGCTGTGGCTGAGGAAGCCAAACAGCGCCTGCAGCGTGTCGTCGCCGCGCTAAGCGGCCAGAATTAATTAAAGAACAGCATGGCTCGTGACTGACTACTGCTGGCAGAAAGGCAGCTACGAGCCATTATCGTACGAGCCATTATCGATAGAATAGGAGTTTATCAGATGTTTCAGCGTTTGTTCAACAAGCCCTCTATAGAGGAAGTGTCAGCGGAGGAAGTAAAAGCTAAACAAAAAGCTGGGGCAGTGGTCGTAGATGTACGCGAACCACATGAATGGCGCGAGGGGTATATTCCAGGTGCAAAGCTTATCTCACTGGGAAGCCTCGCCAAACGCGCGCAGGAACTGGATCCATCCAAAGAGGTCATAGCTGTTTGCCGCAGTGGGAACCGCAGTATTACCGCCGCGATGATCTTGCAGCGAGCGGGATTCACGCAGGTGAGCAGCATGGCTGGCGGCATGATAAGCTGGACCAGGCATCGCTTACCAGTCAGCCGCACATAGAAATCGTCTTTCTTCTTTTAAGTGGAGGAGCGCACAAGTAATGCGCTCCTCCACTTTTTATCGATGAATATTGAGTAAACCCTCTTAGTTCAGTCTATATCCTGCAATGCCTCAGAAGCAAGCTATTACATCACACGTTTATCACGAAATAGATGCGCATTGCAACCCCATTGCGCATCCCACGCGATACGAGAAATGCCTACCCGTGAGGAGCGGGACGAAAAACAGCGGGCGTATCAACCAGTAAAGGAGCCGCGCTGCGATAAATTTCAGCGTAGGCCACGCCGAGCAAACGCCCGTAGTAGCGATCCTCCGCCTCGTACAGAGCCAGCAAGCGATCATCTTTGACGCGGAAAATCGACTGGTAGGCAGCGAGCGCGCGGCGTTTGCGCTCGTACACGTCGCTCACATCGACGGCGAAAGCGAACTCGCTCCAGGATGGCTCCATTTTACAGTGCGGGAAAAAGAGCCGCTCGACTATCCAGGGCTTCTGATCGGCCAGCAGCTCGCCCCCCGGCACTTGTTCCCACTGGCCCAGGCGAGCCAGGAATACCGCTGCGCGAGTCAATCCAACCATGGCGGCGTGGTCGGGATGGACACACGCCTCACCTGTGCCATATACCCAGCGCGGGCGGTGTTCGCGGATCAAGCGGGCGATCTGAAGCCGCGTACTCGTAGAGTCGATCAAGAAGCGGTCTTGCAGCCCGAGAGTCAGTCGCTCTACACCTAGAATACGGGCAGCCTCATCTGCCTGCTGCGCGCGCACGCCGGGTTCGGCAAATTCGGTCGGTTCGCCATCCGTTACATCAACCAGCAGGATGCGCTGTCCCTGATCGGACAGTTTGGCGAGCGTGCCGCCCATCTGGGTCTCGGCATCATCGGGATGGGCGGATATGACCAGGGCATCGTAATTCATGGAATAGTCTCCTTTCACACTTCAACAACGGCTGGCCCTTTCCGGCTTTTCACAGGTGCAGTGCGGTAATATTGATGTAGAGCATATACACGGCGACCACCAGGATCACCCCGGCAAAGATGCGGGCAAGCGTCTTCTTCTGTTTTCCCAGGCGCGTTGCCAGGCGCGCCCCGGCCAGCCCGCCGAGGACGCCGCCCGCGATATATTCGAGCGCGATGACCCAGTTGATGAGGCCAGAGAATGCATAGGTAATGGCGGTTGTGGTGCCGAACATACCGACCGAAAACAGCGAGGTGCCAATCGCATTCAAGAGCGGCATACCCGTGGCAAACATCAGGCCTGGCACAATCAGAAATCCCCCCCCAATGCCAAAGAAGCCCGAGAGCGCCCGACCAGGAAACCGACCGGAGTGGTCCTGGCGATCATCTTCTTGCCGGTATGGATAGGTTTGGGAGAAGTGGACTTTGCCGGGCGCAGCATGGTAATGGCAACGCCGATCATCAGCAGGGCGAAGAAAAAGAGCAACTGCTTGCCGGGGACGATTTTGCCGATTTGCGCGCCCAGCGCCGCGCCCAGCACACCTGGAATGGCAAAGGTGATCGCGGGCAGCCAGCGCACATTGCCTATCCTCCAGTGCGGGATCAAGTTGATGTAAGCCGTCAATGCCACCGCCAGGGCCGTTGTTCCTATCACCACGTGCGGGTTATGATATCCTACCACGTAGAGGAGCAGCGGCACCGCGAGAATGGAGCCGCCGCCCCCGATTAAACCCAGAGTAAAGCCGACCAGCGCGCCGGAGAAAACGGCCAGTATCTGCTGGAGCAGTGTCAAGGATTCCATCACATGTGCCCCTTGAACGTAGCGTGCCAGTACATCAGTGGTAAGCCGTAGGCTTTGATGCCGACGCTGCCTCCACCTACGAGAACGATCCGGTGTCGCTCTGTTCGTGCTGTACTCAATGCTGCTTCTCCTCTGAAGCGCTATGCTCCTGGTAAATTGCGGGTGCGGAGGCGCTTCTGTCAACCTCCGCCCAGTCTTTATACTGTCATTGAATGGGTATGGGACGATCAGGGGTGGGCATGTGCCGTGTGGTCGTGATGCGTGGACGGGCCGCTCGCTTCTTGAGTTGTCAACGGGAAGCCGCGTTCCGCCCAATCGGGAACGCCTCCGCGTCCGACGACGACCACTTCGCACCCGGTGGCGGCGATGATACTGGCGGCCATCTCGGCGCGGTGCCCTGTGCGACAGATGAGCGCGACGGGCTGGTTGCGCGGCACTTCGTCGAGGCGCTGCGGCAGGTCGCCGACAGGCAGGTGCAGGGCATCTGGAATATGTCCCTCTTTCCACTCGTCGTCGCGCCTGACATCGATAACCGTGAGATTCGTGTGCTGCGACCAGCGTTTGTGCAGCGTCTCCACGTCGATCAACTCGAACTGCTCGGTAGGCAGGGCGGCAGCTTTCCAGGATGAAATGCCGCCATCGACGAAACCGTTGATATCTTCCCAGCCGAGGCGGATCAACTGCACGACCGCTTCGCGGCGCCCCTCCTCATTCTCGACGAGGATCATGAGCGGAGTGTTGTAGGGCAAAATCCAGCCGATATAGGTGCCGAACTGGCTGTCAAGCTCGATGTTGTACGAGCCTGGAATATGCTCGCGGGCGAAGGCGGTGCAAGGTCGCCCATCGACGAGAAGCATGCCCTTTGCTAACTGCTCTTGAGCGGTAGCGACGGGCAGCGAGGGCGGCACTGGCAGCGAGCCTAAAATAGCTCGACCATACTTGTTGGAATCGTGCATATAGTTGTAGTATTTGGGCCACGCGATGTACCCGGCGAGCTGCCGCTGGATAAATTCCTCCTCATCCTTCGAGGTGGCTGCTGGACTCACCAGGCACTCCTGGGCGATGGTCGTCGAGCGCGCGGGTGCCGAGGTGGTGGACATACAGAAAGAACCCGCGCCGTGCGTCGGATAGACGCGCACCTGTCCAGGGAGGGTATCGAGCAGGCGTCGCAGCGTCGCGTACTGCTGCCTGGTCAGGGTAAGTGTATGCTCCGGCCCCAACAGATCGGTGCGCCCCGCGTTGCCCACCAGCATACTCCCGCCGCTGAAGAGCGAAGAGGGCGTTTCGCTTCCCGGTTCGTAAAGCAGGTAACTGACGTGTTCTGGTGTGTGACCCGGAGTGTGGAGTACCTGAAACGAGGCTTTTCCGACGGTGATGTGGTCTCCCTCGCGTACAGAGCGATCAGCATACACCAGAGGGTCGATGTTGCTGGCCATGATCTTCGCCCCCGTCCTGGTAGCCAGTTCGCGTCCACCACTCACATAGTCATTGTGGACATGTGTCTCCAGCACATGCGAAATTTGTACGCCTGTTCGCCTGGCCGCTTCAAGGTAGATATCGATATCGCGCCGGGGATCGACAATAGCGGCCATACCGCTCTCCCCTTCAGCAACGAAGTAGGATTGGTGTCCCAACCCTTCGAGGAAGAACTGTTCAATCTTCATGCGTATTCTCCTGCCCGCCTCGCATGTACACTGGATGCGACGGGAAACATCTGGCAGTCCTATGACACATATCTCTTGCTACGTTGTTCAAATAGCATCGATTAGAGTATAATACTTCTATCAAAATATGTCAATATGACGACATAACAAGATATGACAAGTTGACGATGATGTTACCATATTGACTGTAGTGATGCCAGAAGAAAAAGAGAGGGAGGCTGTTTAGCAGTGCAACGTCTGAATGCGGGTCCCATGCCTTTATATCATCAGTTGAAACTGGCCTTGCGCGAGGAAATCGAACGAGGCGTCTATAAGCCGGGGGATCGCCTGCCATCGGAGCTGGAACTCATTCGCCAGTACGGGATTAGCCGCATCACCGTGCGCCAGGCACTCGAACGAGTTGGAAGCCGAGGGACTGATCGTGCGTCGGCACGGGAAGGGGACATACGTAGCCGAGCGGCGTATCGAGCAGGAACTGGTTCGGCTGACCGATTTTATAGAGGATATGCAGCAGGCACGACTCAATCCTTCCTCGCGTGTTCTGGCGTTCGTGCATGAACCAGCAAGTCTGGCTGTTGCCAGAGCGCTGAACCTCAAAGAGGGGACTGAGGTGGTGCGCGTGGAGCGGCTGCGGCTGGCCGACGAGAGGCCGATGGCACTCGATAATACCTGGCTGCCCCTGCGTTTTGGTGAATTGTTGGTGGGAATGGATCTTGCTCAGGAGACGATCTACCATATCCTGGAGACACGCTACGCCATTCCGGTGGTCTCTGGCGCGTTCTCGATTACGGCGGCTACCGCCACACGTCAGCAGGCCGACGTGCTGGATATACCTGCCGGAGCCGCGCTCTTACTCATTCAGCGTATTTCGTGTACGACAGGAGGCGAGCCTGTCTATGTTCAGGATCGTTACTACCGGCCTGACCGCGTACAATATCGTGTCATACTGCGGCGGCACGATGACGCCGGAAGGAACTCCACCATCGACGAGTTCCGGCCAGTGTTTGAAGAGCAGAGCTTCAAAACATCTGAGTAAAGCCGGTATGTTCGACTTCTGCATCCTAACGCCGCTTTTCGGTTACCCGCTGGCGGGCGCGAAAGCGCGTCTGCGCTAGTAAGTTTCCTCCGATCAAGGGGTGGAAAAAGCCTGAACCGATCCATCTCCACCTGGATTCCCCTCAACCACTAGCATCGGAATAGGACATTCTCGCGAGGCAATGCGACGGCACACTCGCTGGGAAGCACATGCATTCCTCTACCATATGCCGTCAGCGATTCAGGCTTGTCATCAGCATAGACGTTCTCCTCGACACCGGTGATATCAATTGCGCTGACGTAGCAGATATCCTGGTGATCGATATCGAGCGCGGCATTCTCGCATTTGGGACAGGTTACCTGGGTGGATGGCTCAAGGCTCTCGAAGCGGTGCGCACAGGAGAAACACTGGTAGGTCGCAGGCAGCCACTGGATGGTAAGCGAGGCACCTTCGGCAGGTGTACCTTTAGTCATCGCTTCAAAGTGTTGCAGCGCAACCTCGGCAGTGAAGTGGCTCGATGCGCCCAGCGCCAGTTGGACGTTTGTCACTTCCGTGCCACCCGCTTTGCTCAAACAATCGAGGACGGTGCGAACCATCCCCTGCATAGCGGTAACTTCGTGCATCGTATTCCCCTTTTCATTATCCTGTTCAGCGCGTCGATGGCAGGCAATTCCTTGAAGGTGGGGTGGGCGGGATGCAGCGCTGATTCTGTATTCCCGGCGCAATCTTGAAATTCGAGCGGGCCTGCCTCCAACTGCTAAGGGGGCAGGCTCGCTCGCCGTGAAGTTAGAGCCGATAGATATCGACCCCACCCATGGTGATATGCGTTACAAAGTGGATGCGAACCGGTCGATCGGGATTGAACGGTGCAATGGCGAAATCAGGCGGTTGTTCCGGGAGGTTCACCACGTAGCGCAGTTTCTGCTTCGTGGTTTCCCAGATATGAGGCCCTTCGTAATACCCATCATGAACGTTCCTCCCTCCTGCCAGGGCGCTGCCCTCCAGGGTGAACTGGACGGAACGAGGCAGGAATATTTCCACGCCTCCCATGGTGACGCTGATCTCCAGGCGATACTCTCCCGGTTCAATCGGTGCGCTCACCAGATCGATCACCGTGCTGCTCATGAGCGTGTTGATCCTGCCCTGCTCAAACAACTGCATGCCGGAGTGCGCAATCGAGTACGCCTGTCCGCCGATACCCGACAGCAGAGGCGCGCTCGCTCTTTGCGCGGAAGCGGGTCGCTCAGCGAATTCCGCCGGTTCTATGCGGATCACTTCAACGGTGCAGTTCGTCAGAACAGCGCCAATAGCGCCGACCGCCGCCAGCATAGGCGCCACAAGGACGCCAACCACGCCGATGGTAAGGGGGATCTCCAGTATGGTATGTCCCTCGTGTTTGATGATGATGCGACGCACGTTGCCTTCGTGAAGCAGCCGTTCCACCGTGGTAACGAGCTGGTCACCCATGACGTGCAATTCTTCGCGATACTCTTGACCCTGGCGCTGCCCGCTAGCGGGTGCGTTTGTATCTGTCTGTGTCATATTGTTCTTCTTTCTTTGTAGACTAACTTTTTAACTACACTCTTCGCCTTCTGCATCCTATCCGGCCCCTTTCACAGATTCCTCTCAAAATGTTTTTGCAATATGGACTTCCTCCTTCACGCTGACCCTCTCCTTTCCCCAGATGGCACAGCGCGTCCTCTATACTTTTATCGAATATTCTTCGCCACCGCGATGTGCAGTGACGCTCGCATCATCCTGTCATTGTAGATCCTCGGTCAGGGTCACGAGCTGATAGCCTTTGCCCTGTAAGAAGGTGATCACACTGTCGAGGGCCTGTGCTTCCGAAGCGCTACCCGCGTGCATCAGGATGATAGCACCCGGTTTCAGGTTAGCCGAGATGATCTGGAGTATCCTCGCCGGTGTGGAGTCGGTCTGCCAGTTGAGTGTATCAATCGTCCACATTACAGTGCGATAGCCGAGGTTCGCTGCTTCCTGGCGTATCTGCGCATTGCGCGAGCCAAAGGGCGGGCGGAAGTACGGGCGCGTTGTCGGTCTCCCGGTAATGCTGGAAATGACTGTATCCGCCTGGTTGAGCTGCTTGCATTCCTCGACGCCCGCGACCGTTGCCAGGTCTGGATGGGTCATGGTGTGGTTGCCGATGTCGTACCCACCGTCTGCTACCTGCCTCACCAGTGCTGGATTCTGCTGTGCCCACACACCAGTAAAGAACCAGGAGGCATGAACACCCCGGTTATTGAGGATGCCAAGAATGGTGGAGGACGGCGCAACATCCCCACCAGCGTCGAAGGTGAGCGCGACCTGCATCTTGCTGGTGTTACCGATGGTAATTTCAGTGGGAGAAACTGGCTGCACTCCTGGAGGAGTGGCACACGGGTCTATCCCGACGCTGGGGTCGCCGGTGAAGCCGATGATATCCGTCCCACCCGTTATGTTGCCCACGACAAAGTACATGGGCCGCTCCGCCACGATGACGCCACCCGTCGCCTCTACCGTCATGGCAACCTCATATCGCCACGATTTGGGTGAGCCGATTGGCCCAACCAGCTTATTGATGTCCACGGTAGTCCGACTGTGTGGTGGGAGCGCGCGTGACGCTTTGATGATGGTCTTGTTGACAGACAGGGTAATGGACGCTGTCTCTGAAGCTCCGGTTGGATTCTGGATGGTCAGGAACTCGCTGAAATTGTTGATTACGAAGCCTTCGGCGAAATTGTAGAGCGAGTGACTGGCCGGTCCCGGCTCACCGATCACATCGGTCCCTCCCGAAAGTTGGCTGCCGGAGTGGAAGTACATCAGCCGCTCGACCACGATGGATGGCGTACTGGCCGTGACCTCCGCCGAAACCTCCGGTGTCGGGGTCGTACCCGGCAATGGGTGGGCATACGCGTTGTTGACATCGAAGAAGGTTTGACTGAGCGCCTTAACCGTCACAGGTACTGTCTGCGTTCGAGCCGTTCTGATACTCCAGCTTCACGTTGGCGGTGGTATCGGTATAGGCGAAGTTGGCGAGTATCAGGTATTCCTGGAAGCGGCCACCGGTATAGCCTTCAGCGAAGAGCCAGTCATTCCCCGGACTGGTTGCGCCCACAAGAGAGGCGGCCCCCGTGGTCATGCCTCCGGCTGTGGGAATGTTTGCGTTAAAGTACATCGGACGCTCAACCACAATGCCGATACTCGACTCCACCTGGATGGCTACCGACTGGGTCAGGCCAATCGAGTTAGGCGAGCCGGTGGCGCGCTTCAGGGGGCCGACATCGAGTAGTTGGTAGCCCACGCGGCTGCCGCCACTATAGTATCGGATGATGACATGAGCCGTATCAGTGGCGCTCGGGTTGAGAATGGAAACCCAGGTGTAATAGCCGGGCCGGGCGTCGCCTTCCGCAAAGTAGTAGGTCGAACTATTCGTGTTGGTTGCGCCGAGTACGTCCGATCCGCTGGTAATGCCTGCGACGGTGAAGTACATAGGTCGCTCCGCTACAAGTGGAACGTTCGAGCGGACTATCGTGGCGACGGACTGCTGGGGGCCATTAGATGGCACGCCAACATCCAGGTTCACATTCACGGTAAAACGCGAAAAGGCATTGACGGTGTGTGTGACCACCTGTGATGGTCTGCTGCTCTGGAACAGGTAGGTAAGGCTGGCGGTAGCCTGCGCCGGGTTCGGATTGTACAGCGTAATGTACTCCTGGAAACTATTGCCCACACTGCCCTCGGCAAAATACCAGATGGGACTGGTTGCGGCTGGTTGCGAGCCGATGGCCGCGACATTCGGGCTGCTCTGCTGTTCGGAGCGGGCGAAGGTGGGCTGCCCAGGGAAAACAGCCAGGAGCATTCCTAGCACGAACACAGAAACAAAGGCCAACGATGCAATTGAGGAAAGACCAGATTGTACTCTTTCCTTACGGTGGAATAGTGGTTTCTTAAAGGCGCTCTCACTCTCTCTCAAACCCGATGCCATGCGCCATTTTTGTGTAAACATAGCAGATGTCTCCTGTATCATTGAGTATTTAGACTGCCCCCTGCGTCGAAAAAACAGGACAAATCATTCCAGGCTGGTCCGCGTGATCGAATAGAGCGCGAATACGCGGCACAAGGGATTTATTGGCCTCGGCATTCATGCGCTGGTAGGCCTGTACTGTTGCCATCATAGAGTTGAGCATGGAGCGTTCAGAGGAAAAATCGCTCGCCAGTTCCTCGACCAATACGCGCAATCGCGCGTTTTCAAGCGCTAACCAGCCCAACCCATGCTGTTCGATGAAGCGCAGGTTGTCCTCCTCCTGACCGGGCATGTAGGAAGTGGCGATCAGCGGCTTGCCCAGGGCAAGCGATTCGAAGAGGATATTAGGGCTACAGCGGCCCATCGTCACATGCGCCGCCGCCATGAACGGGGCCATCTCGCTGGTGAATGGAAAAGCGTAGAGGCCCTTCACACCCTGACAGCGGCGATAGAGCGCCCAGTTGGCCCCGGCTGCCAGGATCACTTGAGCATTCTCGTTTTGGGCCAGGACGAGGTGGGCCGTGCGTTCGAGGGATGTTGCTCCCTCTGCGCCACTCGCGGCAAAGATGGTCAGGCGAGCAGGGTCAAGGTCCCACTGCTGGCGGCGATTGAGTTCCTCGATCACCTGCTCGCGTGGAACTTCGAGCAAAGATGCGAACTGGCGGCGCACAGGCCACCCGACGTAATGCAGGCGAGCGGGGTCAAAGCCCCTGGACAGCGCCTGAGCATACATCTCCGGTGTGGGGGCAAAGGTAGCCACCGCGTCGCGCTCGGTATACCAGGTCGCGTGGGTGCTGGCGGGATCGCACAAAAGCATAGCGAAGGGTATATGCGATGCATGCTGCTCTAACACGCGCTTCACAGCATGCGTTAGCAACGGATGTACCGAGAGTACCAGATCAGGCTGAAAGCTCTCTAAGAGCGGCAGGAGACGAGGCGTGACGAATGGGAGCATCACTCGATGCGCAAGCCGCGCCAGTCCCGGCGTATCTGAGAAGTGGAACAGGTAAGACCACAACCAGGGAGCCTTTTGCGCGATATGGCGATACATGTCGGGAATGAGTCCGGGAAGCAGACCTTCGACGCGGATGGTATAGTCCGGTTGCAGCCGCTCGCGCAGAGCCTCGGCCAGGCTGACGTGCCCGCCTCCCGTCTCGGACATAAGTATGAGAATGTTGCGTTGCTGGATCATAGAACTTTCCTTCTTTACTTCCTAATACCCCCCTACAAACTTCAGTGTAGATAAGCCACGCGCACTACTCACCTTTGCTTCCGGGCAGTAGCTCCGAAACGTTTCAACAAGATTGGAGCAGCGCGAGAACTTATAAATTCCCGATATTACATGGATAGCACGTTGATATCACTAATACATCAATAAATGTGGATATAGAATAACAAGCGCATCTCAATTGTGAAGGATCTACCTCGATAGCCAGAAAAACCCGATAGTTTCTGCAAAGAATACCCTCCTGATATTTTGTGACGTTTTCGTATGTTCTTAGCGGGAGAATATGACGCGGTGGAGAGACTGAGGCGTTACACTTCATGTCGTACCAATATGGGTAGCGCCCTTCTTCGCCTCGTGGTCGATGGTAATTTCGGCAGGTTTCTTGAACGATCTCTACCAGCCTCCCATCGTGGCGATAGCGGCAGCCGCGCTGGGTGTTGGTGTCAGTTTCTTCAAACTGATACCCGTCTTCTCCATCGGCGCGGGACGAAAGCACAGCTTTATCATGTACTCGTTGCCCTTGTATACGACGGCCCTCATTGGCGCATTGTTGACGGGCGTCTCTGGATCGCTTTTGAATATCAACAACCCGTTCTACGGGGCTGTACCTGATGCCCTGCTGATCTATGCTGTGGTGGCCTTTGCCGTGCTGCTCTACGAACGCAGACCCGGCTGGTTGTGGCTGGCTGCCGGTTTGGCGGCGTGGGGGACAGCGCTTGCCGTGCAGTTGACTCCCATTTACGTCCCGTTGATCGGCGCGGGCGCGGCGGTAGCCGGTTTGCTCGTGGGCCGCATCATCAAACCCGCGACTACGAAAGCAACCGTACCGGCTTCTCTTCAGAGCATGCGCCAATTCACATGGAGCTGGCCGACGTACCTGCTGGTCTTGCTGGCTGCTATTCTCACCGGTTCCAGGGCAGCGCTGCCGGTTCGAGCAAGCATCGGGTAACTTCATCGCCTATTGTCTACTCGCGTTCAGCGCCGTCGCGCTGGGCATCACGCTGGTGGAACGCCTGCCAGAGTTGCTGGTATTCCCCGTGGGACTGGCGGCCTGGACCATCTGGCTTTGGTACCCGTCCCTGGACATAGCTCCCCTCATGATGGCATATAGCGGGCTGTGCGTCCTGGTGTTCGTCTCGCAAATTATCTGGAAGGTAATACCTCCAGCGAAACACCAGCTTCCGGTGGGCAGCCTGCATGATCTACTTGGTCTCGGTGGGCAGTCCATCGTCGTGCTGGCTATTGCCCTGCAAGGCGGCCTTTTCGCCGATTCGGGCATGTTAGTACATGTAGGGGCGGCCCTGATCCTGGCTCGCCGCCAGTTGCGCGCGGCATGGAGCAAGTGGGAATAGCAGAGCCTGTGTTCGGGGAATGATCCCGCGCGAGGGAGTAATGTCAGGAGGGTAGGAGGTGAAGCATGAACGAGCAAGAGAGGAAGAAGCGGGCCGAGCTGCCCCCATGCTCGAATCCAGATTGTAGAGAGTTCCAAAGCCATCGCCTGCCTCACTGGTCCTTGGCGATGGCTTTGGAACTCTCTAATCATCTCTGATCACTCCAAAACTGTTTGACTTCCCAGTTTCTTATCATCCCTTAAAAGGCCATCACCTGAAAATCGTTACTTTTTAGTGATTTCGAGCAAACACATTGAGATCAAGTTGTTAGGGTATTAGCTTATATTTCAGTATAGATAGCTACTTGAAGAAATTGCAGCAATTTAATGCTCTTAGAGAAGCTTTACAGAGCGGGTTATTGATTCGCGTCCACACGTAGGCCAGGTACTCTGTATACGGTTGAGATCTTCTAACTATTGCCTGGAATTGCTATGTCACGGACAAGTATACAGCTATTTGGGCGTTTCTGTGTTCGACGCGACGAACAGGTATTAGCTGGCTTTGAGGCACACAAGACGCAGGAATTGTTCTGCTACTTACTGCTCCACAGGGATAAACCCGTTTTTCGCGAGCACCTGGCTAGCTTGCTCTGGCCTGATACCACTACTGCCCAATCAAAGAAGAAGTTGCGGCAGGCGCTCTGGCATCTCCAATCTGCCCTGGGTTCGCAAAATGAGCCTGTTCACGACCGCCTCTTGTTGGTTGAGTCGGAACGGGTTCAAATTAACCCCGAAGCCGACTTCTGGCTCGACGTGGTAACGTTTGAAAAGACGTTTGATCTTGTTCAGAGCATAAGCGGTCAGGGTCTGGATGCCCAGGATGTGCAGGCGCTGCAGCACGCTGTACAACTGTACCAGGGACCGCTCCTGGAGGATTGCTACGAGGATTGGTGCCTGCACGAGCGCGAGTGCTTGCAGAACATGTACCTGTCAATGCTGAACAAGTTGATGAGTTACTACGAAGCGCATCACGATTACGACCCCGCCTTGCTCTACGGCACGCGTATCCTGAGCTACGATAGAGGCTCACGAGCGCACTCACTGCCGCTTAATGCGCCTGCACTATCTGAATGGGAACCGGGCGGGGGCCATACGCCAGTATGAACAGTGCGCCGCTGCTCTCGAAGAAGAACTCGGCGTGAAGCCTTCAAAACGCACCACAGCGCTCTACAAACAGATTCTGGCAGATCAACTCGTTGAGCCAGAGTCGAGGCAGGGCTTCACGCAGGTCGAACCGGCAAAAGCCCAACCAGTTTCTGAACCCTCTCCCTCTCCGCTGTTGGAAGCGCTTGGTCACCTGGGGCAACTTCAGAGGTTTCTGGCAGACCTGCAAAACCAGGTGCAACAAAGCATTCAGAAAGTGGAACATGCGTTGAGCAACAACTCTGACCCGCACAATCCATATCGTCCTAAAGCCGATGAGGGAGAGACGCTCTAAAGACGCCTGTAAGACACTACGAGACGTTAAAACGCAGCGCGAGAGACGCTCAAGAAATGTTACAGAGACGCTTGCACACTACACTTGAATTGAATAGAAAAGGTCTGGTCAATGCAAGTGAAATCTAGCCCGGATGAACTGGAAAACGAGGAGGGCCATGGATGAAATCGAATCCGCAGCCCAATCGTTCGTTGTCAGGGTCTGGGTCGAAGAACGAGCAGATAGTACAGGTCGAGGTATCTGGCGCGGCCACGTCACCCACGTACCCGGTGACAGGCGCCGCTACCTGAAAAGCCTGGACGAGATCGGAGACTACATCGCTCCTTACCTGGAGGCGATGGGCGTAAAGCCTGGGATGCGCTGGCGCATGAGGCGCTGGCTCAGACATCTGACCAGACGGGATCAAGCATTGACCACTCCCAGGTTCGAGAGGGACTGGCCTCGTTGACAGGCTGCCCCTGTTGAGACCAATGGGCCCGAGATGGCAGGATATCCCGACCTTAAAAAACGCCAGGGATATCAGGCGAACGTTGTCTGTCTAGTTTCCTCGCAATGGGCGAGGAATTGATACTGTGATATGAGGTGTTTCTACACTTTTCAAGGAGGTTCACTATCATGGCTATAGGAGAAAACGAAGTCCAAATTACAAATGTTTGGACTGTAGAAGCTACGCATGAATACGGCACCGAGCACGATGACACTCCCAATGTTAAAGAGGACCAAGCTCCAAATCCCCTTGCGAGTTCTTTCCATCTGAGAATCCAAGCCGAAGCCGGAAGAACTCTCGGCCACAGTAGCTGGGGGTACCACTTGGTCATTCAACCTGTATGCCTGACGATGCCGTTTGCGGGGATGATATTCAACATGAATCCGGGACCATTCCTTGAGGCTTTTGGTGGTCCAACTGCCTGGGAATATCAAGCTCATGAAGAGATGTATACGAGAGGCTGGACTATACCGCTCCCTACCCCTGTCGGTCTCTTCCCTGTTGAAAGAGGTCAGACCTGGCAGTACATCGTGTCACTGGTAGATACTACAGGTCCCGGTGGCAGCATAAGATTTGTATGCACCTTTGCAAGCAAACCATTTGTTCTCCTCTAGCCTTACCCGGTAGCCTTTAGCAACCGTCCGGATGGTTGCTGCTGGCAAGCGTTGGAGAGCAATTCAAGGAGCATCCTGACTACGGCCAGGATGCTCCTACTTTTTATACAAGAGAGGGTTTCGTATTCCCATTAATTCCTGTTTATTAGGAGAATCTCTGAGGAGGTGTAACATGTTAGGACCAAGGGAAGTCCGACTCACGAAAGTCATCCCGGCAGGATAACCGGAGAGCACAATCCCCATCCCAACTGGGTGTATGGAGGCGCCTCCCTCCAACCATTCGACCTGATAATCGAAGCTGAAGCCGGAGAAGTTATCGCCCAGGGGGCTGACACGTACAATGTATATATTCATGCGGTCTGCCTGACGCAACCGGCGCTTCCTCCCCTCACGCTCGATCCAACGAGGAGCGCACCAATAGCCGAAGGGTTTGCTACCCATCCCTGGAGATACGATGTTGTTGAAAACAACAGGTTAGCCCATTGCGCAGTATAGAACTGTGTTCTTCCTGTGATACTACCGCTCTGTTTTGTGATCTGTTTGGGGGAGAAATAGATCAAGATGGATAGAGGGAATATGCCGACTTTCGCATACATTTGGAGAGATCGAAATAGGTGTTCCACTCCGCTAGCAGAGAAGGAAAACGATGATGAAACACAAAAGAGTTCGCCTCACACTCGTCGTACTCGAAGCGTTTGTGGCTCTGACATCTATCGCGTGCGGCCTTGGTCTGTCGGTGGGAGCGGTTCAGCTTCCGCTTGCGTGGCTAGATGGCACACCATTCAGCGACTACACTATGCCGGGTCTGGTCATGGCTGTCGTCGTGGGTGGCAGTTCGTTCCTTGCCGCGGAAATGATCCGCGCGGAACGCAGAGGAGGTGTGGTAGCGTCAACCGTGGCAGCGCTTCTTTTGATGGGCTGCGAGATCGCGGAAGTAGCGATGATTGATCGGAACCTGGGATACTGGCTCCCCTTTGCGGTGGGATTTCAGGCCATTTATTCGATGCTCAGCCTGACCATCCTCGGACTGGCGGCCTTTTTGTGGAGAACTGAGCAGCGTCATCGTCACTTCCAAACCAGGCATATCAGCCAGGTATAAAAGAGAACGTCGGACTGCAAAGCTCTCCACTTTGCCAGGAGGATTTACCATGATACGCTCACACTCTATAACCACTCCCGGGAGCATGTTTCATTTCCATCTTCCTTTCCAAATGCTCCGCCATGGTTTGCTTGCGAAAAAAGCGAGGCAAGGCATCTATGCCCTTGCAATTGGCAAAGACGGCTACCCCTTTGTTTTCAGACATGTAGAAGAGGGTGAAGAGTTCTCCGGCTACAGCAGCCCGCATCTTTATATCCATATCCCCTTTTGTCGCAGTATCTGTCCTCATTGCCCTTACAACAAAGTAATCTTTAGACAGGCCAGCTATGAGGCCTACGCTAAAGCATTGGAGCGAGAAGTGCGGTGCTACCTGGCTCAAGAAGATATCCCGCCTATAGAGACGTTGTATTTTGGCGGGGGCACACCGAGCATGGCCCCTGAATTGATCGAGCAGATCATCACGCTAACAAGGGACACATGTGCCGGGCATGTCGAAATCGGCGTGGAGGTGCATCCAGTAGATGCCACCGTTGAACGTTTGGAGCAACTCAAGCAGTACGGGGTGAATCGCATTAGCCTCGGCATCGAGACCTTTCAAGAGGGCCTCTTGAAAACATTGGGAAGAGGCTATACAGGCGAGCAGGCAGAACAGGCCATCCTCAATGCGAAGCACGTCGGATTTGATTGTGTGGATGTGAACCTCATTTACGGGATTCCAGGGCAAACAGGACAAGATTCCATCAACGATGTCAAAAGATGTATCGCGCTGGGCGTGGATCACCTCTCCGCGTACCCGCTGATTACCTTTGAACATACCCGTTTGGGAAAACTCGTGCGCGAGGGAACATTCAAAGAGGTAAGCGACAGAAGCCGCGCGAGGACCCAGAAAGCCATAGCCAGGGTCTGCCTGGCGCATGGCTTCACACGCACCTCGGTCTGGAGTTTCACCAAAGATCATGCATCAGCATATACCACCGTGACCAGAGAAAGCTATCGCGGTTTTGGAGCGGGAGCGGGATCAAAGGTCGATGGGGAATTCTGGTTCAATACCTTTTCCGTCCCTGAATATAATAAGCTCACCCGGCCAAGACCGGCCATCAGACTGAACACGAGCGAGAAATTCAGGCGGTTACACTGGCTCTACTGGCAAATCTATATGACCCGGATTGATGCGCAAAAGTACGAAGAGGTTTTTCATCGCGATGTAGTGAAAGATTTCAGAATGCTCATAGGAGTAATGAAATTGCTTGGGTGGATCAACAAAGAAGGATCAACTTTTACCTTGACCGAGAAAGGTTCGAGATGGGCGCACCGCTTCCAGATGTTGTTTTCACTCACCTTTATTGATGACGTCTGGACCCACTGTCAAAGAGAACCCTGGCCGAGGGAGATTATTCTCTCGTAGCGTGCTTGCTTCTCTGTGTCTCCCTCTGCCTGCTCGTTGAGTCTTTCCACTCGCTGTTTGATACCCAGCAGCATTTGACGCTTCAAAAAGAATGCCCCAAAGTCGATGAAGAAATTCGCCAGCGCTACCAGCGGAGAATGCCAGGTTTGAGCACGCATACGTGTGATCAAGCGTGTATGTTCAGTATCTATCTCCTCAAGTACGAAAACCCAGGTAAATGCTCGATAGAGTCGCGCAAAACTCCAGGATACTCCCTCGTCATTCTCACGAACACCAAGCAGCAGCGTCCGGCCAGGTTCGATGGTGAGCACGCGATAGCCGCTGCCGTCCGACTCGGCTGGGATTTTATCCCCCTCCTTGAGTTGTTGCCATGCCGGGTTGATCTGATCAGGGTGTGCCGCCCGCAGGCCCATCAGCCTTTCGAGCCAGGGATAGCTATAATAGCCCCCCCGTCCGTGACCGATCTGCACCAGCCAGGGCCAGACAGCAGCAGATTTTGCCTTTACGATGATCGCTCGCGTCCACTGCGTATCAGGATGCGGAATCTGGTCATCGCCGGGCAGTGTACGATGCACTTCTTCGCCGGTTGCGCCCCACTGGCGCTGCCAGGAAAGAAAGATTCGCAGATAGATACCTGCTGCCGCAACTCCAGCGCCCAGGGCGATCAAGCTGCTCACCAACGTTTTTCTCATGGAAATGGCTCCTTACTTCATGCTCGGCCTTTGACCCGACGGAAATCAGCATAGCCCGGAAAGTTCGCACTCGCAAGGCTTTTTCGTCACACTCCCATCTCAAATGCGCAGATGTGCAAGGCTCTGACGCTCGCCCTCTCCATTGCCCACAGACGGGTCAGTCCACCGTTCATGGCAATCGCCTTGACCCTGGCCTTCGTAGGAATAGCGAGCTACCTCGGATTGTGTTAAGAGTGGGATGTCAGAGCTGACAAACGTGATACAGGCGTGATGCGCGGATGGTATGGTCTAGCCGAAGCGAAATGCTGAACCATCCTGAATTGTGCGTGGATGGTGCGTTGAAAGGAGAAAACTATGTCAACTTCAATTCTTGTAGCATATGCAACACGATACGGCTCAACACAGGAAGTAGCCGAGACAGTCGCGGCAACATTGCGCGAGCGTGGGCTTGCGGTCGATATTCAGCCCATGCAGGACGTGCGGAGCCTCGATCAGTACCGCGCGGTCGTGCTGGGGGCGCCGCTCTACATGTTCCACTGGCACAAGGACGCGCTCCATTTCCTGGCGCGTCACCAGGACGCCCTCACGCAGCGGCCAGTAGCCATTTTCGCGCTCGGCCCATTTCATGCTGAGGAGAAGGAATTTCAGGCGGTGCGTGGGCAGCTCGATAAAGAGCTGGCGAAGTTTCCCTGGCTGAGGCCGCAGGCGATTGCCATCTTTGGCGGCAAGTTCGACCCGGATAAGCTCACCTTCCCCCACAATCTGGTGCCAGCCCTCAAGAAGATGCCAGCCAGCGACGCGCGGGACTGGACGGCCATTCGTACCTGGGCAAGCGATCTAGCTGTGCAGTTTCAACCTGCTCTGGCATAGGCGAGCGAGTCGGCGCAGGTCAACAAGTTCGAGTCTCACAGAGTCGATCGCCTTCTGGCCGCGCATCCTGCGTGTCGCGCCCAGTTACGCGCGGTATCAGCAGGCCACCAGTCGTCCCATTCCACTCGTGCGTCTCGTCCCCGTTGGGCGGGCCGAGGAACAGACTATGCCGGGCGATGAGGCTCTGCCTGGTTGAGAGGAACTAGCTTTCACAGAACAAGGTGTTTTGCGCACATGAGGAAAAAAACATGAACACATTGCAAATAGGAAGATCACCGGCAGAGGCTTCCCCAGACCCATCATGGAGAGGTCTCTATCGGGCCGGGGGCGTTTCAGCAACCCTCTTTGTCGTTCTGGTGATAGTACCACTTGTGCTGATCTTCACCACACCGCAGCCTCCGATCTCGGGCGGGGCTGCCACTCTTCAATACATCGCCTTACACAAGCCAATCTACCTCATCGAACTCGTCTCGTTCGTGGGACTCAGTATCCCAGCCATGGTCGTCTTCCTGGCTCTCTCTGTGGCGCTCAAGCAACTGAACAAGAGCTACGCTGCCATAGGTGCCCTCCTGGGAATCGCCTCCGAGGTTGCCGCCCTGGCCTACAACAGCAGCCCGCAATCGCTCAACGGCGGACTGGTCTACCTGAGTGATCAATACATGGCCGCCGCCACCGCTGCACAACACACCGCCTTCGCGACTGCCGCTGAGGGTCTGATCGCCGTGACGAACAACGCCGTGGCTGGCGCTGGTATCTTAACCGCCGTCGGCATGCTGATCCTCTCTCTGGTCATGGTGAAGGGCGTCTTCCCGAAGGGCGTCGCCTATCTGGGCATCATCACGGGCGTCCTTGGGCATCGTGAGTGAGGCCCTTCGGCCCATTCTCGGCCTCGGCTACGCCGTCTACGGCCTGCTCCTGCCGATCTGGTTTCTCGCGGTCGGCTGGAAACTCTACCGGCTGGCTAGAACTTGAGGAACGGTTTAGAAAAATAAGGAGGTAACCATCATGAGCTGGTTAGTTGCTCTTTTCGCCCGCCTGGCGCTGCTCGTCGTCTGGCTAACGACACCATTGGTAAACCATGCATTTCACGCAGGCTGGATTCTGCCACTGCTGGGACTCCTCCTCCTGCCGATTACCACCCTGACCTACGTCCTGGTCTATTACATCGCTGGAAATGTGACCGGGTGGGGCTGGCTCTGGGTCATCCTGGCAGTGCTGCTCGACCTGGCAGCCACGAGTGCCCCCGCCAGGCGCGCCGCACGAACAAGAAGCCGAGGAGAAGGAGCATAGCTTCCTCTGCTTCTTGTTGCTCCCGCGTGCTTTCGTCGCAGAGACACCCCAGCGTCTGACCCGACCCGAGAGGTACATGAGGTACAATGATGTAGATACACGCTTTTGGATTCAGGAGAAAAGTAATTATGACCCAAGCAGCGCACATGACCTCGTTTCAGTCCGGTCGTCGCCAGATCGAGGGATACCTGGCACGTCCAGAGGGAGATGGACCCTTTCCCGGCATTGTCGTCATCCACGAGATATTTGGCCTCAATGAGAACATGAAAGATATTACCCGTCGTTTTGCCGCGCAAGGATACGTCGCGCTCGCAGTCGACCTGTTTACTGGCCGCAATCGTGCCATCTGTATATTTCGCGTGATGGCCGGCCTGTTACTCAACCCGCTTCACAACAGCAGCATTCATGATCTGAAAGCGGCGCTGACCTTCCTATCGGAGCAGCCCGGTGTTGACGCCTCACGATTGGGTGCAGTTGGTTACTGCCTTGGTGGAAGTTACTCGATTGCCTGGGCCTGCACAGAAGAGAGGTTAAAAGTGAATGAGGGCCATTTTTGTGATGTCCTCGTCATATCCATGTAGTAGACTTTCTCCTGGAAAGATCTGCACTGTATGACGAAAAAAAGGAAGTGCCACACAGAAAGGAGTCTGTTCTATGTCAACCGAAGACAACAAGACTTTGATACGCCGTTTCTACGAGGAAGTGTTCAACAAGAAGAATCTGGCTGCTATCGATGAATTCTACGCCCCCGATCACGTCGATCACACACTCCCTCCCGGGTTGCCAGTCGGTCCCGAGGGAACCAAACAAGCCATCGTCATGATCATGACGGCTTTCCCTGATCTGCGCCTCACGATCGAGGACATGATCGCGGAAGGGGACAGGGTGGTCACCTGGTTTACGACCCAGGGAACACAACAAGGCGCGCTTGGGGGTATCCCCCCAACCGGTAAGCAGGTGGCGGTTTCGACCATCGAAATCACTCGCATCGCGGGTGGCAAGATCGTGGAAGACTGGGGTCTCGATGACAGGCTCGGCATGCTCCAACAACTCGGTCTTGTCCCTGCTATGTAATATCCAGGCATGACACTCTGTCCTGTGGAGCCATTCATTACATCGTGGTCCAGCCCACCATGTCCAGGGTGTCAATGGTGTTGGTATTGCGTGTAAGCGTGGCAAATGCGAACGGTTGTCCACCGCTCATGGAGCCGATGAGCAGCGAGGAACTGACGATCGGCGTCATGGTTCCGGGAGTCGAGAGGGCATACGTGTACCTCTGTATGGCGTAGCTCCCGCCATCACGCGAGACGACTGACCAGGGGGTGCGGGTGAAGGGAAAACTAGTGGCTTCGTCTGCTGCATCGTTGGTGAGTCGGGTCAGGTCGGCCCCGTCGGTGTTCACTTTCCACAGCCCATTATGGCTCGTATCAATGCTGCCCACACCTGTATTGTGAATCTCGAACATTAAGGTGGAGGGAGATGCCACGCGCAAGGCGGTAATCGCGTAGGATGGCGTACTGTAGATGGTCGTTGTGGAACCACCTGTGGAGGGTTGTGCCAGAATTCGACTGGGACCTCCCGTCATCGGCATAGCAAACTGGCATTCGCTGGTAAACAGGCGGGTGCCATCGGTGCTCCGATCAAAATCTCCGCACAATGTAGGGGAGGCGAGAACCGGCTGGACGGTGGTCGTACTGGTATCGAGCAGGGACAAATTCAGCGGCGGCGTCTCGGTGCCGACAACTAAGACGGCAAGATACAGGTGGGTAGCATCAAGCCAGGTACGAGTCACATAATAGTGATCGGCACTGGGGGAGACTTCTCGCTGGTACGCTCCCGTGGCAACGGTGAGCAGGAAGACATTCTGACCTTCCTGAAAGGCCAGCAAGTGCTGATCGGGCGACCACGCCAGGGCTCCGATCTGCTCGCCAGACGCGGCACAATACAGCGTCTGCAACCCCTGGCCATCCATGCGTACTATTTGAAGAGCGGAACGGTCAGCAACCTGTGTCGAGAATACGACCCACTGCCCATCAGCCGAGACCTGGGCCTGGTCGATAAAGGTGTTGGGTGCAGTCAGGATGACCGTTGTACTCTTGCTCGTACTATCATAGCGTTTGAGGAAGGCGGCAATGGGATGCGGTGTGCTACCCCGCCCCTGGTTATATACGTAGACCGCATTGGCATGGCTTCCCAGGATCAACGGCGCTATGATGGCGCCTCGTGCCACCCCAGCAGCCGGGCAACTGGTCTCCGTTGGAGGCATAGGAACAGTGGTGGGCGTTGTGCCGGTAGTCGGTGTGATCGTCTTCCCAGGCGGTGGAGTGCCTCCACACGCTCCCAGGAGGAAGGTGAGTACCACAAACACACCCAGAGAGACAAAGAGACGATAGCAAGGCGCATACTTGCGTGTGTTCATCGGAGTTCCTCCTCTTGCTCGCGCTCCAGCCGAATTCCCTCACTGGAGAAACGCTTCAACAGTATCAGCATACGGAAAAAGCATCACGAGGACATCTCAAATAACCCGTCTCATCTCACAAGTGAGGCACAATAGGTGCAAGAGCCGCTCCTGCCAGCAGAAGGAACTACAAAGGAACTCTATGTATATGATCGCAAGATGTGAAATATCTGTGACAAGAGCCAGGCCAAATGTGTCTCCGGTGTGATACTCGCGTTCTATGCTCAGACTGGATGAATCTCCTTTGAAGGAGTCTTTACAAGGAAGTAAAGTACGGTCAAGGGAGAGGAGGTATATTATGAAAACACGAAAGTACTTTGAACAACATCGTTTGAGCGTGATCGTTGGAGTGGTGATGACGGTAGCGCTGGTGATCGGGCTTGCGATACTCATTCCCCTGAGTCTTCGTAGCGGGTCTCCGGCGACGACAAAGACGCCAACACCTACCACCAGCGTTGCATCGCCAACACCAACGGCATCACCTGGGGAAAACATCCCCACTCCTGAACCGGGAGTCGTCTGGGGGCCGCAGGTGTGTCCTGCGGGCATCGGCGACCCAGCGCATTGGGACGCTATTCTTGGTACGCGAGGGACTGATAGAAAAGTAGAAGGGGTAAGCTGCGCCAACGTCCTGGGTAATCCCTCTTTGCAGGCACAGGTGACAGTGCGCCACAGCAACGCGAACAGCACGCTGGATGTCTACGTGTTTACCCACATTACCAGCGCAAAGCCAACGCAGCTCTTCAAATTACAGGGACTGCTCAAAGGCGATGCGAAGATCAGCGGCTACAACACCGTCATGACGGCTCAAGTCGATCCAAACTCCAGCGTGAACGCTGGTAATCCCGTCGCGCAGTGGACGCGAGATCTCTTCCGAGAGTTCGAGTGGAACGTTGGAAAAGGGACATTAGTGCAGATTGCTTTCCCCGGCATGTATCCCGACTTGACACGCTGGCAGGCTGAGGTCGCCCAGTACCAGGCGATGCTCCAGCAGGATACGTGGAAGCTCGAATGCGATGAAGACAGCCGAACACTTTGTCGCGCAATTCCTGCCTACCATTCCCACCAACCCTCCTGCTCGCTTGCAGTTAGTGAGCGGTGGTGGCGCTCATGATCTTACAGCGCAGGTCAATGCTGCCTTCCCTAACGGGACACAATTTGGCCCTGCCACCAAGATCACGCTCAAGAGACTCGAGGGAAATGTCAACGGCGTCTGGGAGGTAACTGCGGTTCAGGCCGATTGGATGTCCATCTCGTCTCCACAGAGCGGACCGACCACCCGCATCAGCAATCCGGTGACAGTCACTGGATTCGGCTCGCAGTTTGAGTCACAGGTTGGGACCGTCTACATACTGGATCACCTGTATGCCCGTATCGGCAGCGCCTATGCCATGGGATCCGCCGGCTTCGGCTCCGGTCCATTCACCGTCAAAGTACCCTATGTGTCCAGTTATCAGGGAGGCGCTCAGGAAGGGATAGTGAAACTGGTTCACACTGGAGGCGCATCATTTGATTATGGAGTAGTGTTCGTGAAAGTGCTGGTGAGCCCGTAACAAACATGCCCCATCACAGAAGCGCAATTGTTGGGCTTACCCAAACCACTGCAACAGTGTCTTCGCTATGTGTGAGGCGCGCTGTTGCGCCGGCGCTGCGCGATGAGCTTGATGGCCGATGTCCACAGGGTAATGACATGCCCGATCATCATCTCCCACACCAGTGTGAGTTCTTCCCAGGCGCGCCAGCGCGCTACGCGCCAGGGCGGCGGTGATCCCTTCATACGCGACGGGATCGCGAGGGCAATCTCGCGCGTCGCGAGCTCGCGGTGCGATTGCTGGTGCAGGGAGACCGGAATGGCGGGGTACGTTGCGATAGCGTAGCTCGCGCCTGTCAGGGCATCGTACCAGTCGTTGGGGATGTATTCTTTGGCCGGATCGAGCAACTCCGTACAGCCGTATGTGCGCAGGATCTCGTAGGCCACATCGCAGCAGTTGTGGTGTACGAAGGAATAGGGTTGTCGGCTTTCCCAGATGACCGTCTTCCAGGCATCTTTGGGATGGGGCTGCGTCACGAAGAAGAGCTTGTACTCATCGTAGGGATACTCCCGCTCCTGTATCGTCGTCATGGGGTCCAGGGTATGTGTGGACCAGAAGCCCATTTCTTCTGGGTCCGCAAAGGGTTTGCTCTTGAGGTTCTCGACCGATCCCACGTTAAACCAGCCGTTCATCCATTCGAAGCCCCAGGCGATGTGTCCCAGCCCGTCTGCTGCCGTTCGCCGAACGAAGACGATGACGCGGCGCGTTGAGGGGGGAAGGTCATCGCTCAGACCAGGGGGAGCCTGTGTCGGTTCAGAGGATGAGGCGCGAAGGTCGCTGAACCCAAAGCGGAGAGAGAGACCCCTCAGCAGCAAATAAAGCCCGGCAATCAGCATGTAGCTGCCGAGAAAGTCAATCAGCAAGGTAATGGCAAGCTGCGGAAGCAGCAGCAGGAAGAGACCCAGCAGTACAAAGAGGCCGCTGGAGGCCCAGAGGATGGCGGTGGAGCGGCCTCGCGCTCGTCGAGCGGTACGCATCTGTGAAAAGCTCCTGATGATCAGGCGGACCGCGATGATACCGGTAAGTAAGAACAGGGTAACGGTGGGAAAAATGAGGCTGAGCAGCCCGGCGAAGAGACTCATGGCTCCCCCGGCATAATCAAGCGGCTTGAGTTGAGAGAGACCTTTCCTTCTGCGCACATCATAGAGTTCAAGCACGCCATCGATGACGAGGTACGCTCCCAGGCTGTACATGAAAAGACGAGGCGCGAAAGACCTGGCGGTGAGGAATATAAGGCCGAACGCGAAGGTTATGATGCCCCGCGCGAGCTCCATCCACCAGAGCCGCTGGTGTATTGCTGGCATCGTGCCCAATCTTTTCTGTATTCTCGTCCTATCGTTCATGGTACCTGTCTTCATATCTACCTCGATCGTTTCCCTTTCAAGAATTGTCACACAGAATGTTGCCGGATACCAGATGATCGCATCACAAAGTTCTCTCATTGGAGAAACACGCAGGCGCTCTCCCTTGAGAATAACCCCGGAAGAGTGGGAGGGGAAGGGATGAAAGGGATGAAATTCCCACCGGAGGGAGGTACATACATGTTTCCCCAGACTCTCTTGTAGGCATTTTGTGATCTCTGACCACATCATTGTGAGGCAGATGTGACCGCCGGAATGTAGCCTGACAACAGACGCATTTTCCTGGTTGGAGAGGATATGTGCGATAATGTCTGGGGAGATGAGATGAGTACAAGCACGCGATGGGTACGAATACGTTCCTGGTGTTTCCTGACTGTGCGGCGAGGTTTTTCTTCTGGTCGCGTGCGAATGTCGGCCACGAGCCTGCTGGTGGCACTGCACGTGGTCAAGTTAACGGCGCTACAGGCGGTGACTTCTTTGCGCGGGCGAAAGACGCTACAGGAAGAAGTTCCGCATCTACACCTGAGTGAAGTGCAGGTGGGGAACAACGCACTCCAGCTCTATCGAGATGGGCATACTCTCTACGATGCGATGCTTACTGCCATTGATGAAGCCCGGGAAAGCATCTACCTGGAAGCCTCAATTTGGAAAGATGATGAGGTTGGCAGAGCGTTCAAACGGCACTTGGTGCAAAAAGCGGCTGAGGGGGTCGAGGTCTATGTGATTTGCGCTGGATCGGGCAAGAGTATTCCACCACGCACTTTCCGCTCTTCCCCTCCCAACATGCACATCCTGTGGCGGAGGCCTTTCCTTCGCCCCTGGCATGTGCTGGAACCCACGACGATACGCGCAGGACCATCGCAAACTCCTCGTGGTGGATGGCGTCATCGGCTTCATAGGTGGCTACAATCTGGGGAGCCGTTATGCGATCGGCTGGCGAGATACACACCTGCGTCTGCGTGGCCCGGCTACAGCCGAACTTGCTCATGCTTTCATCGATTCCTGGAATCAGTTCTCTGTTCCGCACGAGCGTATTACGCGCCGGTACCCGCGCCAGTTCGACCCCTTGATTGTGGTACGGGCCAACGATGCGCTGCGACTGACATTCCCTATCCGCGACATGTATATCGAGGCGATCAGTCGTGCGGAGCGAACGATCTTGCTCTCTAATGTTTCCTTTGTACCCGATCGCAGCGTTTTCGCTGCATTGAGAGACGCTGTTGCGCGCGGGGTAGATGTACGCGTACTTGTGCCGTGGCCTTCCGACCAGAGCATTGCCGACCGGGCGGCTTGCAGCGCCTTCACACAATGTTTGCAAGCCGGCATACGCCTGTTCGGCTATCGCGGTGGCCAGTTGCGTGCCAAGACCTGCACCATTGATGGCCAGTGGACGACGGTTGGCAGCGCGCATCTCGACCTGCTGAGTTCGGTCGTCAACTACGAATGCAATGTCGAAATCTATGATGCGTCGATCTCCGCTCAGATGCAGGATCTCTTCGCGCGCGATACCGCCGACGCAGTTGAATTGTCCCTCCCTCGCTGGATGAACCGTCCCTGGTACATCAAGCTGCGCGAGCGGCTTCTGGCGCCTCTCCGCTTTCTGCTCTAAGCAAGCGGTGTTTGGAGTGTCGGGCGGTCAACAACGTTGAGCAACGTCAAGGAGCTGTTATGCCAGGTAACTCAACAAAGCAGGAGATGCAAGAG
Organism: uncultured Chloroflexia bacterium; assembly: GCA_963769535.1. Classification (GTDB taxonomy): domain Bacteria; phylum Chloroflexota; class Ktedonobacteria; order Ktedonobacterales; family Ktedonobacteraceae; genus CF-113. The sequence goes on from CAVYMC010000001.1 coordinate 231,085, forward strand.
AGGGAGGGGAGCGTTCATCTGCAGGGGCTTTCGGAAACCGAGGTTGTCGATCGACGAAGACGCGGCCTGGGCAACTCGTCGTCCCTGAAGAGCAGCCGCTCTTACGCGCTAATCCTGCGCGAGAATATCTTCGTACCCGTCAACATCATCATGTTCGCCCTGGGACTGGCCCTGATCCTGCTGGGACAGGTTTCGGATGCGCTGATCTCGGTCGGTGTGGCGTTCTTCAATGTGCTGGTTGGCACGGTGCAGGAAATCCGAGCCAGGCGCGTCCTCGACCGCATCACCTTGCTCACTCGTCCCCGCGTCACCGTCGTGCGTGGTGGGCAGGAGCAACTGGTCGATCCTGGCGAACTGGTCGTAGGGGATCTGCTGGTGGTTCGCCCGGGAGACCAGGTGGTCGTCGATGGACCGCTGGTGAGTGATGCGCGCCTGGAAGTGGACGAATCCCTCCTGTCCGGTGAGTCGGAACCCGTACAGAAACAGCGAGGCGACTGGCTATATTCTGGCAGCTTCTGTGTCAGTGGCAGCGCGCATTACCTGGCGGAGAAGGTTGGTCTGCAAAGCCTCGCCAACCAGCTAGCGGCGGGAGCGCGGGCCTTCCGCCGTGTCTTTACGCCGCTGCAACGGCAGATCAATTTGATTCTTCAAGCAATGCTGCTGGTCGCTATCTTTCTCGAGATCTTGCTGGTACTCGCTGTGCAAGACAACCGTATCTCGCTGGTGGACAGCGTGAAGATGGCGGTGGTCATCATCGGCATCGTGCCAAAGGGCCTGCTGCTGGCAACCAGCGTGGCGTATGCATTAGGGGCCGTGCGCATGGTCGGCAAGGGCGTCCTGGTACAGCAGGCTAACGCTATTGAAGCGCTGAGCAACGTGGACGTGCTCTGCCTCGATAAGACGGGCACGCTGACGGCCAACGCGCTGGCGCTCGAGGGTGTCCATGCTCTGACTATCGACGAAGACCAATTGCGGAGTCTCCTGGGTAACTACGTTGCGAGCGTAGCGGCTGGCAATCTTACCAGCGCCGCCATAGGAGCGGCCTGTCCTGCAAAGCGTCGCCATGTGCGCGAAGAGGTGGCGTTCTCCTCCGCTCGCAAGTGGAGCGCGCTCTCCTTCGACGACGCGCAACTGCCGGGTATCTATGTGCTGGGAGCGCCGGACATCCTTCAGCCATTCCTGCGCCAGGGGCAAGAGGAAGAGAAAGATGCAGGAATTTCCATGCAAGCAGATATCGCCCGTGGATGGCGCGTCCTCTTGTTTGCTTCCTACCCGACAAGCACATCTCTGCACGACAACCACGGTGATCCCGTCCTGCCGCGGGACCTGATCCCACTCGGATTTGTCAGCCTGCGCGACCAGTTGCGCCCTGAGGTGCGAAAGACCCTGACTGGCTTTGCCGAAGCTGGTATCCAGCTGAAGGTGATCTCCGGCGATCATCCGGAGACCGTCGCGGCCCTGGCACAACAGGCCGGATTCGCAGCAGGCGGAAGAGCTATTTCCGGGGAGGCGCTGACCGGGATGGACGCCGTGCAACTGGCGCAAGCAGTGGAGGAGTACAGCGTCTTTGGCCGCATCGCCCCGGAGCAGAAAGCGCAGCTCGTGCAAGCCCTCCGCGAGCGCGGTCATACCGTGGCGATGATTGGCGATGGCGTCAACGATGTGCTCTCGCTCAAGCAGGCTAACCTGGGAATTGCTATGCAGAGCGGCAGCGCGGCAACGCGCGGGGTGGCCGATATCGTGCTACTGCAAGACTCGTTCGCGGCGCTTCCCAATGTGTTTCGCGAGGGACAGCGCATCCGACACGGCATGCACAGCATCATCAAGCTCTTCCTGACGCGTGTCTTGTACATGGTGGGCCTGCTTGTAGCGATCATGATCGTAGATGGTTTCCCATTCGTCCCCAGGCAGAACGCAGTCCTCACCCTCCTGACAGAGGGGATTCCAGCGCTGGCGCTGGCCTCGTGGTCGCGTCCGCGCGCATTCGAGCAGCGTCACGCGCTGCCCGCGCTGCTGCACTTTGTGATCCCGGCGGCGGCGACGCTCTGTCTGGCAGCAATCGGGGTGTACATGGCGGCTTTCTCCACGAACGCGCAGCTTCCAGTCGCCCAGAGCGCCCTCACCACATTCAGCATCGTGAGTGGGCTGCTGCTGCTCCCCTTCGTGGAACCTCCAGCCAGGGCATGGACGGGAGGAAGTAAATTGAGCGGTGACTGGCGGCCCTCGCTGCTCGCGCTGGGATTACTGGCCGGGTACGCGGGGCTGCTGGTCGTCCCGCCCCTGCGTGCCTTCTTCGAGCTGACAGCGCTGGACGGCCGCAGCTATCTTTTGATTGGGCTGGCGGCCCTGACCTGGGTTGTGATCTTGCGCTTCATCTGGCGAACACGCCTCTTTGAGCGTTTTCTGCAACTGGACTGGAGAGAGGCATAATCTTCGATGCTGGTCAAGAGCAGAGGGAACGCGACTTTGGAAAGAGTCCCCTCTGCTCTTGTGCATACACTCGCTGGGAGGAGCGGTTGGAACGTGGAGACTGCCACGCATCGTCAATGTGCTTGTGGTCGACTCCACCAAACGAAACATGGCTTACGGCTTGAATGCCCCGAAGGCATCCTTGAACATGGCCCGGTGATGTTTTTCACGCTCCAGCGCCAGGCGGAAGCTGGCGACGGCATCAGCGCGTCCATCGACCTCGGCCTCGCGGATGAAACGCGGATACATCTCCTCGATCTCGTCGTCTTCGCCATTGGCCGCCTCGTCCAGGTGCGCCAGCGTCGAGGTGATGCCCCCCGCGACCCGCAGGTGGCTGATCCCGTGGATCGTTTCGGCCCCCGCCGCTTCCAGGAAGAGCTGGGCAATCTCAGGATACCCCTCCTGCATGGCCTGCATCGCGAAAGCGGTGTATTTCAGGCGCGCTCTCGCCTCGCCCGTGATGGCCTCTTGTAGATTGGTTTCGGTTTTGTTCAAAATCTTCTTCATCTTCTGTTTCTCCTGTTCTGTATTTCTGAATAACGTTCATTCTCACAACGTATCGCTCATCTGTTCTCTCATCTCCATCGGACTGCGGAGCAACCACGGCAGTGTGGATACCTCGTTATCAAATCGCGGCGTAAGACCCCCGCATTCATGCGAGGGGATACAAGCTGCGCTGCCCGCAGGCAGAGAACCTGCTTCACAAGCTGTTTTCCTTGACATTGATACACTCCGATGGTACGCTTGTTCTCGTTCTTCGCACACTGACAACCGAAGAGTGTTTGGGCGTTCGTAGGTAAATCGTTCCCTACGGTAAAAGCACTCACGTACCACTCGTTTGTGTGCCAATCGTTGACGTGGACAGTGGGTCACTCCCTTCCATCGAGATTGCAACGAACTCTGGCCTGGAAGATGCCAACGTGGGGCAACCTGCGTCGAAGCCCCTGCATGAATGCATGGGGTACTTCACCCTTCCACATTTCGCGCCAGAGGCGGTTACTACCGTCACCCGCTCAGAATGTGGCCTTTCCCGCTCGCAGGGCATTCAGGATCACGATCACGTCAAAGGCTTCCTGTATGAGCGCACCCGCAGCCGGGCTAATGAAGCCGAAGGCGGCGAAGACCATGGTGATAGCGGAGAGGCCCATGCCAACCCAGATACCCTGCACGGCCACGCGCATGACCCGGCGACCCAGGCGCACCGCGCGCACCACGCGCAGGATATCGGTTGAGAGCAGCACGGTATCGGCGGCAGAGGCAGCGGCGGTTAAGCCCTGAGTGCCGAGGGCCATGCCGACCGTCGCGCTTGCCAACGCGGGAGCGTCGTTGATGCCGTCGCCCACCATCAGCACGCGATGCCCCTGCTGCTCGAGTTCCTTGACGATGCGCACCTTATCCTCCGGCAGACATCGCGAGATCACGCGATCCACCTGGGCGATCTTGCCGATCTGTTGCGCCACCACTTCGCTATCGCCCGTTAGCAGGATGGTTTCTTTGATGCCCGCCGCGCGCAAATCCGACGAGAGGTGTGAGAGTTCTGAGCGCGGAACATCTTCCATCACCAGCAGTCCCTCGACGAGTTTCTCCACCGCGATAAGGCTGCAGATTTGCCCGATCTCGACGCGCCGCTCGCGCTCGGCGATCAGCGAGGCTGGTACCGGGATATCGAGGTGATTCATGAAGCTGAGATTGCCCACAGCTACCTCTACCTCATTGTCGGCGCTCTGCCACGCTCCCCGCCGGTCCTCGGCGATCAGCGGTACACGCCCGCGCACGCCCTTGCCAAAGATCTCCTCGAAATCGTCCGCCGAGCTGAGAGGGAAAGCGCGTTCCTGCGCCGCCTCCACCACGGCGCGCGACAGGATGTGCGTTGAAAGCTGCTCGACAGAGGCAGCCAGGCGCAGCAGCGTCCCCTCGTCACCATCGAGGTGGAGATGAGGTTCTCCGCTCTCGTTTTTGCCCTCCGCTCCTGCGACTGGTTTCTCCTGTTCTACACGGACAACGGCGGTCACTCTGGGCATACCAAGTGTCAACGTGCCTGTCTTGTCGAAGACGGCGACATCCACTTCCCCCAGTTGCTCGATGGCCCCGCCGCTCTTGGCGATGATACCGTTACGCGCCGCGAGGTCGATGCCGGACATAATGGCGATCGGGGTGGCCAGGATCAGCGGGCAAGGCGAAGCGCAGACCATCACAGCCAGCGCGTAGACGCTATCGCCTGAGATGGCCCAGGCCAGTCCCGCCAGGGAGACTGCCGCGATGGTGAACCAGACGCTGTAGCGATCGGCCAGGCGGTGGATGGGGGCTTTCTGTGTCTGGGCTTCTTCGACCAGGCGCACGATCTGCGCGTATTTGCTCTCGGCGCTGCGTTTGCTGGCGCGTATCTCCAGTACGCCATCTAGGTTCACACTGCCTGAGAGAACGAGCATACCAGGAGCTTTGCGCACCGGAACAGGCTCGCCCGTCAGGTCCGCCTCGCTCAAGCTGGAAGAGCCTGATGTCACGACGCCATCGACAGGAATCAACTCTCCGGGCTTGACGACGATCACCATGCCGACTTCGACCTGCTCCGCTGGAATATTGATCAGTTCCTCACCCCGCCAGATGTGCGCGCTGCGCGGGGCCCGCTCGGCAAGCGCCGAGAGGGAGGAGCGCGCGCGCCGCAGAGCGTAGGCTTCCAGGGCCTCGCCGCCCGACATCATCAGCACGACGAGCGCGCCAGCCAGGTATTGACGCAGGAAGATGGAACCTGCGATAGCAATGATGGCGATCACATCGACTCCAAATTCCCTGCGGAACAACTGTTTCAGAGTTTCCCACAGCAGCGGAATCCCCCCCATCAGCGCAACCGCTAGCAACGTCCAGTTAGCAATATCCCCGCGCCCGGCAAGCCATAACACGAGACTCGCCAGCATCAGCGTCACCGCCAGGAAAGGAACGGGGTAACTTTTCACGACGTCTAACAACCGCTCGGGCCGACCTCGCCCAAGTGTCGCAGAGGGCGTCATCTCTACCTCCACCGAAAGCTGAGGGGCATCGGAGGACGTTGTTTTCTGTTTGCTATGTATGTTGAGCATCGTTTACCTGCTTCATTTGAATCAATCAAAGATCCGCACTGTTCAAGCATATCCTATACACATCACAAACGTCTCACAGCCCTTCATTGTCCACGTCACAGACAACACACAGGGCGACCCACGCTTCCAATCTGGCGTCAGGTGCATATGTAGACTTGCGGCTCACAGACCGAGAGGGTCAGCACACGAGAAGCTCACAAAAGCCATGGTTGGAAATGGATTCTGGCGATTACTCAGGAGTCCGAAACGTGATCGTTCTGTGCCAGGCAAGCGACCCGTCGTGATGGCAGGGTGAGGACTATACTTTCAGATGGGGCGGAAGAGGCTCCAACTGGAAAATGTTGTTCGGGATGGGTGTTCCATTCCGCTAGAATCTCAGCCACGCCTGACGGTACACTTGAAGACATCAGAACTGTCCACAGCAGGCCAGGCAGGGTGCTTTTCCAGGCATCTTGCCTGGCTTCTTCAAAGAAACTGGTACACCTGGCTTGAGCACCATATTATTGTCGAACAATGTCGATTTATTCAGCAGAATATCGAGCGCATCTTTGCGGGTGATAGCGAGTGTTGTGCGTAGATGCATCATCGATCCTCCTCATGTCAGACGAACACCGGCGACGCGTAGAAATACGTCTTCCAGGGTAGCTTCACGAGAGTGAATGGCTTTAACTGTCCCCTGGGCCAGCCACTGCGCGAGCTGGGCCTGGTCAGCGGTGTTGTCCATGCTCAAGGTTCGCACGGTGAGCGTGGGGGATCGCTCCTGAGATGCCGGGCATGGTATCAAGGTCACGTCCATCAAGCGTTCTCCGTACGCCAGTTTCAGGTTGCGCGGCGTGTCGTTGGCAACGATGTGCCCATTGACGAGGAAGGCCACGCGCTGGCAGAGGTGATCGGCCTCATCCATCAGATGCGTGGTTAGCAGGATGGTCATGCCCTCGCCGCAAAGGGTGGAGATGGTCAGACGCAGTTCGTGGGCCGCGATAGGGTCCAGGCCGCGGGTCGGCTCGTCAAGAAAGAGCACTTGTGGTTGGTGTAACAAGGCGCGTGCCACCATGATGCGCTGCCTCATGCCGTTAGATAAGGTGCGTATGGGATCTTTGGCCCGCTCGCGCATGTCCACCAGATCGAGCACGGCATCGATCCGGCTTTTGGGCAGCCCGTAGAGCCAGCAGCAAAACTCGAGGTTCTGCCGCGCGGAAAGGCGCTCGTACAGATTCTGGTCCTCGAAGACGACGCCGATACGTGTTTTGAGCTGGGCACGCTGTTTGACCACATCATAGCCAGCGACGGAAGCGCTGCCCTTGCCTGGATCGATCTGCCCCGTGAGCATACTAATAGTGGTGGTTTTGCCTGCGCCGTTCGGGCCGAGCAGGCCGAATATTTCGCCTCGCGGAACGCAAAAACTTATACCCGCGACCGCCTCGCGCGTCCCGAAGCTGCGGGAAAGATCGTGAACTTCTATCATGTAGGCAGGCGTTTCCATCGCTTCTGCTCCTCCCTTTCGTTGCCGTTGCTTTCACCACTCCCCAGAATACCCCGGTGAAGTCTCATATTAATCACAAGAAAGGGACGTTCGCTCACAAAACCAACACATACCATCGCCGACCGGCCCACCACACATGCTTTCCGCGTTTCATACGTATTCCGGTGTGACTCTACAATCTCCCAGCCAATCCTCCGCATGTTTCTTTTACGATCCATCATACGAGAATGCTGGAAGATGTGATGGGTTCGAAAAAGCGGCACCTTTGACTGTGATGGAGTTGAGAAGCCGAACCAGTAGAATGAAAAGCAGCGAGTGCGATACAAGACGGATCGCACGCAAATCGACCGTTACGCTGCGCGTGGCAGCGAGGAGTTCATACCATGGGACTGCTAATTGAACAGGTGAACAAGTCATTTGCCGGTTTGCGCGTCATCACGGATCTGTCGATGGAAGTGCGAGAGGGTTCGATCTTCGGCTTCCTCGGACCAAACGGCGCGGGCAAAACAACCACAATGCGCATGATTCTCGATATTCTCCGCCCTGATAGCGGGCGCATCACGTGGAATGGTCAGGATGTCCGCGCAGTGCCCCGCCGCAACTGGGGCTATCTTCCGGAAGAGCGCGGACTCTACCCGAAGGTCGAGGTGCAGGAGCAGTTGCTCTTCCTGGCACGCCTGCATGGGCTATCGAAGTCCGTCGCGCGCCAACACCTGGACGAGTGGCTTGGACCGCGTAGTCGAGTTGGCGCGGCAGGCCAGGGTGACGCAGGGACGCAAGCTGCGGCTGGATGCCACCTGTGTGCAGACCGAGATCCACCATCCCACCGACAGTGGACTGCTCGTGGACAGTGTGCGCGTCCTCTCGCGCTTCGTCAAGCGCGCCAAAGGGCTACTCAGCGAGCAGGTGCGCTTGCTGGAGCAGATGTGTCGCTCGCGGCTGCGCTCAGCCAAACGGGTGGCACAACAACTGCATCGCCAGTTGCGACGCAAAGGGGAAGACAAAGAGGCAGAGCAGAAACAGCCGTACCAGAAGCTCGTGGAGATCACCGAGCACATGGTGCAGCAGGCGAGCCGGGTGGTGGCGGCGCTGGGCCAGCAGACGGAGCAACAGGCTACACGCCTGCGCACCCAGGCCGAGGACATCCTCCCTCTGGTGAAGCAAGTGATCGCGCAAACGCGCAGGCGGGTGCTCGAAAGCCAGAAAGTCCCCTCCGACCAGAAGGTGCTCAGCCTCTTTGAGCCGCATACCCGGGCCATCCCTCGGCACAAAGGCGGTGCCCTGGTCGAGTTCGGGCGGCATGTGATCCTTGATGAGGTCGAAGGTGGCATCGTCACACGTTACCAGATCTTGGAGCATCCCAACGAGCATGGACAGGCCATCGAGGCCGTGGCACACCACGTCGCACTCTTTGACCATCCCCCCGGCACGGTCGCCGGAGATCGCGGGGTCCACTCACCGGAAACGGAGGCCATCCTCAAGGAAGCGGGCGTCAAACGAGTGGCCATTCCCGCCTCGGGCAAGCTCTCCGAGGAACGCAAAGCACTGGAACACACGCGCCCCTGGCGGCGTGGGTATCGCTGGCGTGCGGGCATTGAGGGGAGAATCGCGAGCCTGAGACGCGACTATGGGTGGCGCATGTGTCGTTATCACGGGCAGGACGGGATGGAGCGCTGGCTCGGCCTGGGGGTGATTGCCAGTAATCTCCGCCATCTTGCCCAGGCGACTGTCACATAAAGCTCAGCAAGAGAGAAACTCAGCAGTTAACCTGGTAATTGTTGAGCCTCCTTCGGCTTCTCAGGCCATCTTATCCATTTCGCACCGCATACTAGTACTAGGCCTATTAACAGAACGCAATGGCAAAAATGAGCTTGATTACCGTCATTTTTCGGTAGTTGGGCTTTTGCGCGTTTTCATGAATTGGCTTCTAGTGGGCTTTCATGCTAAACTATAACAAGAAAATAACGTTCAAACAAGGAGAAGTTATGGCAAGCAAGAATATCTACCCCATCGGCGCTTTGCCGCCACCCGGCGAAGTGCCGCAATACATGTACGCGCAGGTCATACGCCAGGACAGGCTCGGCGAGCCGCGCGACGCTTTCAAAATCGAGGAAATAGAGGTGCCGGAAGTCGCGCCCGATCAGGTATTGGCAGCGGTGATGGCGGCTGGCATCAACTATAATAACGTCTGGGCCGCGCGCGGCGTGCCCATCGATGTCATAGCGGCGCGCCAGGCGGCAGGCGACACGCGCAACTTCCACATCGGCGGCAGCGACGCCTCCGGCATCGTCTATGCCATCGGCAGCGAAGTCACCAACGTCAAAATCGGTGACGAAGTAGTGATCCATCACGGCTGGTGGGATAGAAACGACCCCTGGGTGCTGGCTGGCAAAGACCCCATGATCGCGCCCTCCGCCAAAATCTGGGGATACGAAACGAATTATGGCTCCTTCGGTCAATTCACCATCGCGCAGGCCCACCAGTGTATGCCCAGAGCCGCGCACCTCACCTGGGAAGCAGCCGCCGCCAGCACACTGGTCGGCACCACCGCTTACCGTATGCTCTTCGGCTGGCAGGGCAACACGCTCCAGAAGAACGATGTAGTGCTTGTCTGGGGCGGCTCCGGCGGCCTCGGCTCGATTGCCATCCAGCTTGTGCGTTCGCAAGGCGGACTGCCCATCGCCGTCGTCTCTAGCGACGAGCGCGGCGAATATTGCAAAAAGTTAGGAGCAGTCGGCTATATCAACCGCAAAGAGTTCGATCACTGGGGCATCCCACCACACTGGACCGATATCGAAGGCCAGAAAAAATGGTCAAAGAGCGCGCGCGCCTTCGGCAAAAAGATCTGGGACATCCTGGGCGAGCGCCGCAGCCCCGCCATCGTCTTTGAACACCCCGGCGAGGAAACCATCCCCACCTCCATTTTCGTTTGCGAACAGGGCGGCATGGTCGTAATCTGCGCCGGCACCACCGGCTACTCTGCCATGGTCGACCTGCGCTACCACTGGACGCGCCAGAAACGTCTGCAAGGCTCGCACGGCACCAACGACCAGCAAGCCTACGCCTACAACCAGCTCGTTTGCGACGGCGTCATCGATCCCTGCCTCACGCACGTAGGCCGCTTCGAAGACATCCCCCAGGTTCACCAGAACATGGGCGAAGGGACGCACACCGCCGGAAACACCGCCATCCTGGTTGGCGCGCCCGAACCCGGGTTAGGCAAGAAATAGAAGCATCCTTTAGCAACCAGACACAACAATGACTGGAAACGTCCGCCCCCCTGCTTTGGCTTGCGCTAGCCTGGGCTCAACTCGGTTTTTTAAAAGTTTCTTGCCGATCGGCATCAAACCTGGCGGGGACCGCAGCCGTTTTTAAGCGCTTGAGACCCAGCTTTTTGAGAAAGATCCCTACCTGTGTCGGACTGCGTTTGAGGCCAGTGAGCTCTTCGATGCGCTTGACCGCCTCTGGGATGCTCGCAGGAGGATGGGCTTTGAAATACGCCTCTAGCGTCTGGTGGTGGCACTCCAACTCGCTGGTGGGCTGATAAAATTCGAGGCGCTTGAGTGCCTCTATGCCGCCAGTCTGATACTGCTCCAGGTAGCTTCGTAGCGTGTTTTCACAGACCCCAACACACGTAGCGATCTGGTGATGCGGTAATCCCCTGGCCTTGAGCAGCAGCGCTTCCATCTTCCTTTGTATCGCTGGTAATCCAGTTCTTTGATGGCCTCTTCTGTGAATGTCAGCTTCAGCATCTCTTTCTCTCCTGCTCGTTCGCTCGTTTCTCTTCCTCCTTCTCTATTCTATCAGCAATACCTCACTTTGTCGCCGTTGCGAGTATAAATGCAACGTTCTCTTTTGTCTGATTATAATTCGTATTTAAAAATCCATTTATCGATGATTAATCTCAAATCAGAACAGGCAACATTTATAACTATTTACACCCGCACATACACATTCGTCTGATCATCATAACGGTACACCGCATTGCCCTTGCGAAAAACCAGGTTGCCGTTATTGTCGAGCGAGAGCCAGAGCAAAACGCGCGTTCCATTCGGAAGATGCAGGGGATAACGCCAGTGGGCCAGCGAACCGGAACCAACCACGCCGAACAGCCACGAGCCGCCATCATCAACAATAGTATTGGGAAGCAACTGGCTACAGGAAAGCCCGTTATCATCGTGCGTCGCATCTACCTGAAAATCACAGACGCGCATAGTCATACCGTTAAGCGAGGCTGATGCATCAGCATACGGATAGGCATCGAATCCCGCTATCGCTTTGCGTGGCAACATGGCCTGCGCCCATACCCAGGAGCCGACACGCACCGGCAGCGTCGTTTGCACTACCAGCGCCACCAGCACCTTCGGAGCTATACGCACTTCCACCCGGCAGCCAGTTGAACAATCGATGCCGGTCTGCTGTTGCGTTACATTGATAAGCGGAGTTGGCAAAGGCTGAAGCGTTAAAGATGACTCGACTTTGAGCACAATGCCGCCCAGGGCTACAAGTGGATAATGCGGAGAAAGCGTTATCACCATGCCGGGTTGTAGCGCGTGACAATCCTGACCAATTGCATTATCCAGAGCTTTGACAGTGGCGGGAATGGAATCGCTGAAAATCAGACCGGCATCGGCCATGCGCATCTGCGTTGTCAGGATTGCATCACAATTGTCGCCCGCCTGCACTGTATAAAGCAAAGAGCCGGGCTGCGGCAAAACAGCAGGAAAGGCCGGATAAGGCGTTGGAACAGAGGTGGGCGGATTACCGAGGTTATAGATATAGGTCGTCAACGCTGGTAACAGACGCTGGCCCGCGCTGGTGCCTGAGAGAAATACGGGAAATGCGATGATGAGCAGCACAGGAATAAGCAACAACAAGCGCCAGGGTATAGCGCGCAAAACAACACGTAAATTTTCAGCAGGGGTGCTGCGCCGGTAAACGTGACCCGCCATGTGACCTCCCAATCCAGGCATAGAGCAATTCCCAGTCCCTATTATAGCAACGGGTGGGAGAAATTACCATTGACATGACCCAATATGGCCTGTTCAGGTAGATAAAATATACTTTTTGGCCGATTTTACTGTATACTTGCTACAAATCACGCAATCTCAAGGATGGTACCCTACTTTATGCAATACCCTGTGAAAATTCTGGTAGTCGATGATAGCCCTACCTTATGCCTCTTTATGACGCGCGCGCTTGAAAAAGCGGGATATCGTGTAATAACCGCCTCAAATGGAAATGAAGGGTTACAAAAGACGCTTCGTGAGCGACCGCATTGTGTAGTAGTAGATGTGGTGTTGCCAGGCATAAGCGGTTTCAGCCTTTGTCGCCAGATCCGCTCCCTGGACCCGCAGAGGCGCATTCCCATTATTATGGTCAGCACTAAAAATACGCCTCTCGATCATAGCTGGGGCCTGCGCCAGGGTGCGGACCGCTATCTCCCCAAACCGTTTACGGATGAAGCGCTCGTCCATACCGTCAGAGAAGTTATGCGAGCTCGTTTCACCCGGTGATTTTTACCTTTAAAGTTATTATCGACCGCCCATAGTGAGAGCCATTATAGCATTCTGGACATGCATACGGTTCTCGGCCTGGTCATAAACAACCGACTGCGGGCCATCGATGACGGCATCGGCCACTTCGACGCCGCGATCAGCGGGCAAGCAGTGCATGTAGATGGCATCCTCTTTTGCCAGCGACATACGCCGCTCGTCGCAAATCCAGCTTTCATACTGCCGAATAGTATCCACCATCTTTGAAGGGTCCTGCACCGAGACCAGCGGCCCCCAACTCTTGGGATACACGATATCGGCCCCTAAGAAGGCCTCGTCCATATCATGCACTACCTTGAAGCTGCCTCCGGTTTTACGCGCATTGTTGGTAGCATTGTCAAGAATTTCCGGCATCAAATCAAATTCGGGAGGATGAGCCAGCACCACATCTGCGCCAAATTGAGTGAACAATTCGATAACCGACTGCGGCAGCGAGAGCGGCTTGGTATACGATTTGGCATAGGCCCACGACATAACCACCTTCTTGCCCTTCATGTCGCCCTTCTTTTCGATGCAGGTCATGAGGTCGGCCATCGCCTGACATGGATGGTAAATATCGCACTGCATATTGAGAACAGGCACTTTGGCGTGTTCTGCCACATCGCGCAGGTATTTATTTCCGTCGCCCCAGTCGCAATGGCGAATGGCAATGCCATGTCCATACGACGAAAGAATCTTGCCAATTTCTTTCGGAGTATCACCGTGCGAAATCTGCATTTTGTCCGGCTCGAGAAAAATAGCATGTCCACCCAGTCGCGTCATACCCGCCTCAAATGAGTTGCGGGTGCGCGTGGAAGAGAAAAAGAAGAGCATAAAGAGGGTTTTATCCTCCAGTAACCGCGTCGGCAGATCAAGGCCCCATTTCATTTTGAGGTCGAAGGCGAGATGAAGTACTGTTTCGAGTTCTTCTTTCGTCCATTCCTGGGTGCTGATGAAGTCTCGTCCTCGTAAGTTGGTTTTCATTGGTTGTTATCCTCTCTTGATAGCTTTATTCGTCTGGCATTATCCATGTGCCGGTTTGACCGGCCAGAGCTTTGCCGATAGTTTCGGGCATCGTTATCAAGGCGGCGCGGCCCCCGCGTTCCAGGTAATTGATGACAGCCTGGATTTTAGGCCCCATACTGCCTTTAGCAAAATGCCCTTCCTTATAATATTGTTTGGCCTCGCTCAAAGTGATGCGTTCGAGATCGCGCTGGTCGGGTTTCTTGAAATTGAGCGCGACTTTCTCTACGGCGGTTGAGATGAGCAGGAGATCAGCCTGTAACTCGCTGGCGAGCAAGCTGGAAGCCAGGTCTTTATCAATCACCGCCTCGATACCTGAGAGGTTGCCCGCGCCATCGCGCACGACAGGGACACCACCTCCACCAACAGCAGCCACGATAAAGCCGTTCTTGATGAGGGTATCGATGGCGTCGCGCTCGATAATTTCTTTTGGTTGAGGCGAGGATACGACGCGCCGCCATCCTCGCCCGGCATCCTCGACCATCACCCAGCCTTCGCCCTTCATTTTAGCCTGAGCCTCTTCTTCTTTATAGAATGAGCCTATTGGCTTACTGGGAGTATGCAGGGCCGGGTCGTCGCTATCCACCCGAACCTGCGTCACCACCGTCACGCACTGGCGCGCGATGCCGCGCCGCAAAAATTCGTTATGCAGCGATTGCTGGATCATGTAGCCAATCGCGCCCTGCGTATCCGCGCCGCAGGAATCGAGCGGTACCTGGTGCAACACGCGACTGGAGAGTTCCGACCGCAGCAGGATAAAGCCCACCTGTGGCCCGTTGCCATGCGTGATAACCACGTTCCAGCCCTGAGCAATCATCTCGGCGATATGCGTGGCTGTTTCTCGCACCGCGTCAAACTGGTCGGGTACCGTTTTGTGCGCTTCGTCTTTAATTAAAGAGTTGCCGCCGATAGCAACGACCGCTAATTTACTCATTTACCCTCCAGGATCAAAGGGAGCATGGCATAGAAATCGGCGCACTGCGCGACTTCGGCGGCAGGCACCTGGTCCAGCGTGGTATGCGCCCAGCGCTCTTCGCCGGGGCCGAAGCCAATCGAGGGGATGCCAGCCTTGCCCATCCAGTAGGTAGCATTGGTGGAAAATACCCATTTGCTCGTCTTTGCGGGGCGACCATAACAGGTTTCAAAGGTGGCCTTGCCCGCCTGCACAAACGGATGATCCTCCGCTAATGACCAGGCCGGGAAGATTTTTTCAACGGGAAAGGCGAATCCCGTATAGCTGGGTTCCTCGTACATCGGTACGACGATCTCGGCAAGATGCGCGTTAGGCAGGGCGCGTAGTTCGTTCAGCACAACCTCTTTCGTCTCGGCGGGATGCATACGGCGATCAAGATAAATCGAGCATTCGTCGGGTACCGCATTGAGCGAGACGCTGTTCGTGCTGGCGCTGGTGACGGTGATGGAGCCAGGCCCCAGAAATGGGTCGGGGCGCGATTTCAACTCTTCGTGTAATCGCTCAACGCCTTGAATAAAGGGGATGGCTTTGTAGAGAGCATTATCGCCGCGTTCGGGCGCGCTGGCATGGCAACTGCGTCCCTTAAAGGTGACGCTGATCTCGGTGCGCCCGCGATGGCCGCGATAGATCTCCATATTGGTAGATTCGCCGATCACTACGTAATCTGGACGAATACCCTCGTGTTCGACCAGCGCGTTGCCAGAGATGCCATCGCACCATTCTTCCATGTTGCCAAAATAATAGAGCGTCCAATCTTTCGCCAGCCCAAGCTTCTTGAGCGCCGCCATGGCATAGATCATGGGAGGAGTCGAACATTTCTCATCACCTGCGCCCAGTCCGTAAATAATGCCATCCTCAAATTTGCCCTTGAAAGGGTCCCATTGCCATTGCGCGGCATCGGCTATACCAACCGTGTCGATGTGGCTATCGTAAAGCAGCACGCGCGGGCCGCTACCGATTCGTCCCAGTATGTTGCCCATCGCATCGCGCCGCACCTCGTCAAAGCCAAGCTCAGTCATGCGCGCCCCGATGGCATCGCCAACAGGCCCAATCTGGCTGTCAAAACTGGGAATAGCGATAAGTTGACGCAGGAACTCAATCATGGTGTCATGATGTTTTGCCAGTTCCTGTTGCACAGCAACCTGTGCGTCACGAATGTTCATAAAAAATTCTCCTTTTTGTAGGGACGCGATTTATCGCGTCCGTGCCGACACGCCATACCGCACTGTGCAGGGTACCGTCCCATGTGAGCGGACGCGATTTATCGCGTCCCTACATTCTCTGCCACAAAGCGTGCGATAGCTCTCTGGCACGCGCAGCAATACGCGCTTCATCGACGGTCAACAACTGGCGGTTGCGCATCAGCCAGCGACCGGCCACCATCGTCGAATTGACGTGCAGCCCATCTACGCCAAATATCACATGCCAGGGAAAGTTACCCTCGCTCATAGGCGTAGTCGGCATGTAATCGAGCAGCACAAGATCGGCAGCCGCGCCAACACTCAATTCGCCTACACGCGGAAAATCCGCGCTGAACGGGCGAAAGACGGCATCGATGATACGCGCATTGTTTTGAAAGGCCATCTGAAATACAAGATTCCCCGGCATAGCGCGTAGATCGGCCAGCGCGAACTTATGCAGCAAGTAGGCGGCCTTCATTTCTTGCAACATATTCATGCTGAAACCGTCATTGCCCAGCCCCACATTGACACCAGCCGCCAGCATCTCTTCGACAGGAGCGCGCCCGACGGCGTTATTCATATTCGAGCGCGGGTTATGCACGCTGTGCGTATGCGTTTCCGCCAGCCGACCTATTTCCCCGCTATTGACATGCACGCAGTGCGCGGCGATGCTGCGCGGCCCCAGAATCTGGTCGGCTTCAAGACGCTCAACCACCCGTTTCTGATAGCGCGTCATGCTATCATTTTCATCCGAAACATCTTCGGCAACATGAATATGAAAGCCAACACCCAACCCATTTGCCCCGGCGGCGCAGCGTTCGAGCGTGGCAGGGCTAAGCGTGAATGATGCGTGCAACCCAAAACTGGCAGAGATCATGCCAGCTTGAGCCAGTTCGCTGCGTCCGGCGCGCAGCGAACTGATGAAGCGTTCATTTTCGCGAATACCACCCACGATCGACTCAAGACCATCGCGGTCAGAAACCTCGTAGGCCAGACAAGCGCGAATCCCCGCCTCTTCGACGGCATCAGCTATGACATCCAGACACCCCTCAATAGCATTAGGGCTGGCATGATGATCGACGACGCAGGTCACGCCGCTGCGAATGGCATCCGCCATATACACATCAGCGCTTGCGCGTGTGTCCTCCAACGTCAGCAACTTATCTAATCGCCACCACAAACGCTCCAGGATTTCAGGAAAGTTGCGCGGGGCTGCGCCAGGAATAGCCATGCCCCGCGCAAACGCGCTGTAAAAATGCGTATGCGCGCAAAGAAAACCGGGCATAATCAAGCCGCCGTTAGCATCGATGTAATGCGCGCCAGGATACTGCTGGAGCAGCGCCACGTCGTTACCAATAGCAGCAATGCGCTCACCTTGCACCAGAACCGCGCCATGCTCGATGAGCTGGTTATGCTCGCCGCACGTAACAACCGTGCCGTTACCTATGAGGATGTCTGACATACACACGCCATCCTTCCTTTTACGGTTTTCTTCCCACATAAAGCAAATGCTCTGCCATACTATGCACCGCCGGGTATTTTGTCCATGTATCGCAGTGGTTTTCTACCTGTGACACAGCATTCGCCTTTCTTCACCCTGCTCTTTCAGGTCTCACTATGCTGCCTACCATTTCCATCCCCTCATTTCCCTTCGCAATCGGTATCACACTTCCCGCAGTCCCAACCACCGCGTCAATGCTTTTCAAGCCGCTACCCGTTACCAGCAGCACGACTCGTTCATCTCGCGCAATCCGACCCTCATCGAGCAAACGCAGCAGCCCGGCGTAGCTGGCCGCGCCCGATGGCTCGGCAAAGACGCCTGTCTGCCTTGCCAGGTCTTTCTCTGCGTTGAGTATCTGCTCGTCCGAGACAGTGACGCCAAATCCACCACTTGCCCGGATATACTTGACGGCCATCGCGCCGTTGCGGGGCAAACCCACCGAGATACCATCTGCCACTGTCTGCGCGGGATACTGGCGCACTACGCCATCACCCTCCAACGCGCGCGCAATGGCAGGCGAACCTTCGGCCTGCACTGCGATCATGCGCGGGATGCGCTCGACCATGCCCAGGCGATACAGGTCTTCAAAGCCGCGATACACGCCGCTTATGATACAGCCATCGCCCGTAGGCACCAACACGCTATCGGGCACCTCCCAGTTCAGTTGCTCGGCAATCTCCAATCCAACAGTTTTCTTGCCCTCGACGAGATAGGGGTTATACCCCGTGTTGCGGTTATACCAGCCGAAGGCGTTACACGCCTCAATACACAGGTCAAAGGCATCGTCGTAGCTTCCCTGCACGGCAAAAACCGTCGCCCCGCACATCAGCAATTGCACGATCTTGGCGCGCGGCGCGTTGTGCGGCACAAAGATGTAGCACGGCAACCCCTGCGCCGCCGCCTGCACCGCCAGCGACGAGGCGGCGTTGCCAGTCGAGGCGCAGGCCACCGTCTTGCCCTCCGCTCGCATCACCGCGATAATGCTGGCCCTGTCTTTTAGCGACGCGCTGGGGTTGCGCGAATCATCCTTGAGCCACAGATTCGCCATACCCAACCGCGCTCTCAAACGCTCAACCGCGTACAAAGGCGTCCCACCAATCGCCAGTGGAGGCCGGGCATCATGGCTATAGGAAATGGGCAAGAGAGCGCGGTAACGCCACATCGTCGTATCGCCAGAAGCGGCCAGAGACTCGCGGCTGAGATGCCGCGCAACCTGCTCATAGTCATAATGGACTTCAAGCACACCCAACGGGCCGCAGGCGGGACAGCTATACGCAACCTCTGCGACGCTGTAGCTAGCACCGCAAAGCACACATTGCAGGTCTTTAACGTGGTTCATCGTTGCCTCTTAGCGAATTACTTCGAGTTTGACGCTTGCCAGTTTCGCTTTATCGGCGTCGCTAATCGGATGTTCGCGATCTGGCACCTCCAGTTCGGTGTAGACGCCGCATAATTCGGTTGAGAAGTAACGCAGGCCGTTGTCCGAAAGGACGGTAACAACCATGCCGATATCTGGATAGCGCCGCGCTACTTTGATGGCAGCCGCCACGTTGCAACCGGATGAGATGCCGCAAAAAATCCCCTCTTCACGCGACATACGACGCGCCATCTCAATGGATTCATCAGAAGTCGTGGTGACAACGCCATCGAGATACTCAACATGCAGAACTTCAGGGATGAAGCCGTCGCCAATACCCTCGATCTTATGCGGCCCCCACGAACCGCCTGAGAGAATATCGCATTCGGCAGGCTCAACCGCGAAAATCTTGATGTTGGGGTTCTGCTCTTTCAGGTATTTGCCCGCGCCGGTGACGGTGCCTCCCGTTCCCTGCGACAGCACTAACGCGCCGATCTTGCCTTCGGTCTGCTCCCAGATTTCCGGCCCGGTGGTGCGATAATGCGCCTCGATATTATCGGTATTGACGAATTGACCCACCTCCCAATATTTACCAGGCGCGGCTGCTTTGAGTTCTTTCACCTTGTCGATAACCAGGTCCACATCGCTTTCAGCGCCGGGAGTCAGTATCAGTTCGGCTCCATAGGCGCGAATAGTTTTCTTGCGCTCCTCGCTCATACCATCGGGCATCACGATCACGGCGGGATAGCCCCGAGCGGCAGCAACACAGGCCGTGGCTATTCCGGTATTGCCGGTGGTACCCTCGATAATACTCATGCCGGGCCGCAGGTCGCCGCGCCGTTCCGCCTCCGACACCAGGTAATGCAAGATACGATCCTTGACACTGCCGCTGGGGTTAAAATATTCAACTTTGGCGACGATAGTCGGTTTTACATCACCAACCACGCGCCTCAAACGCACCATCGGCGTCATCCCCGCCGTGTCAAGAATGCTCTCGGCAATCCGAGCGCGACGATTCCAATCAACCATAACAATACCTCCTGTTAAGTGTTACAGGGCGACCGCAAGGGTCGCCCCTACAATACCTCGCCCGAACCGAACCATTCCGTGTTTTGTAGGGGCGACCCTTGCGGTCGCCCTGGTTCGCGCGTCGAGCCAAACAACAACCGCATTACATCCTGAGCAAGCTACGATCAATGCTCGCCAGCGTTGGGCGGCCAGAGAGCGCCATCGCCAGCTCAAATTCTTTGCGCAACAACTCCAGCACGGAATAGGCTCCATCCGCTCCGTTCACGGCCAATCCCCACAGCACAGGCCGACCAATCAGCACAGCCCGCGCTCCCAACGCCAGTGCCTTGAGAATATCGGTGCCGCGTCGTATACCCCCATCAAAATATATTTCACAACGTCCCGCGACTGCCTCAACGATTTCGGGCAATGCTTCAATGCCGGGAATAGCTGTATCAAGCTGACGCCCTCCGTGATTTGTGACGACAACTCCTTCTACACCATGCTCTACCGCCAGCCGCGCATCCTCCCCGGTCAAAATACCTTTGAGTATGATGGGCAGCGATGTGATCGAACGCAGCCACTCAATCGATTTCCAGGTAAGCGGTACCCACGCCTGCCCTTCTTTCTCTATACCGACAAAATTTGCTTCCTGATAAGGCGCCGGTGGAATAGTGACATTATTTCGCAGATCCTTCTCGCGATTGCCCAGCCTGGGCAGATCAACCGTCAGCACGATAGCGCGATAGCCAGCATCTTCCGCTCTATGCACCAGCATCTCTGCGACGTTGAGGCTGGGGTAGGTATACAGTTGAAACCATAATGGCCCGCTTGCCGCCTGCGCGATCTCTTCAATGGAGCGCGTCGCAACAGTGCTGGCAATCATCAACGTACCCGCTCTACCGGCAGCCTGCGCCGTTGCGCACTCGCCTTCGGGATGCGCCATGCAATGCAGAGCCATCGGAGCTATCAGCATAGGCATACTTACGGGGATGCCAAGTACTCTCGTCCTCATATCGAGTACATCCTGACTGACATCCACCAGCACACGCGGTCGCAATTTGATACGCTCAAAGGCAGCGCGGCATTCCCGCATCGTTACCTCATCGTCGCTGCCTCCCTGGTAGTAATCCCACAGAGGAGGAGTCATACGAGTCTGGGCAAGCTTTTCATAGTCAAAGACATTCACCAGTTCCATACTCAGTCTCTTTCCAGGACATTAAATAGCGTCAAATTACTCTAAACTCTCTGACTCGCCTTCAAATAGAGAAGGTTGTTGTTGCTGCTCAAGCAGCTTCTGCTCCTCTCGTTGAAGCTGTTGAATACTCTTTGCCGGAGTCGGCAAATCCTCTCGGCAAATCCTCAGGGAGTGTCCCTCCAAGTTCCACAATTGTCTGGCGAACCTTCTTCCCCACCTCTAAATGCGCTCGATTGGCCTTTTCCTTCCCTTTGATGTGTTTGCGCTCCAACTTCTGCTTCGTCTGGCTGGCGCGGAAGATGTTAGCCGCCAGTTCATCACTTCCCATATAATCAAGAATCTCCTGACTCTTCTTTAAGCCTTTACGAGTGTGAATACCTTTAGCCTTCAGTCCACCATACAAGCCTTGATAACCATGATCTTGAAATATCGCAAAGTCGATGGATGTAACAACGCCCGCATTATGCGCCGCTCCTGCCAGTTGAGTATTGTAGACATTCATCTGAGAACGTCGCAGCAGCCGTAACTGATCTTCCGTAAAGGGAGCCAGTTCTTCTTGCAGTTCTTGACGCCGCGTTTGTACTGCAAAATAGGTCTGCCCAAGCGCAACAATAGGTTTCGATGGATCAGCATTCTGCACGATAAGATAACAGGCATAGCGCGAGAGATGAATGTCATCTACATACCGTTTAGCGCCCTTGCCTGTTTCGATCATATCGCTCACATGAGCGAAATGATCGAAAACGGCCTGGCTGCTGCTTTCACAAGCAATCTCGGCTTTGCTGATGGCGTTCTTAAATTTACCATATTCAGTATAGCCAAGTATCTTAGCAAGCTCACGCGCGCTCCAATACTCACTGCCATCGTCTGCAACCCGGCGTATCGACTCAAATGGAGACATACGCGGTACATTGGTATCTAGATCGCCACTATCCATAATGTTTCCCCCTTTTAATCATTTCAATGTTTATCGATTTGATCCCTGCCCGCGAATAGCTCGCAGCACGCGCTCCGGCGTTAAGGGTATCTGGCGAATACGTATGCCAAGCGCGTCGGCAACAGCGTTGGCGACGGCGGGTGCCATACCGTCGATGGGTATTTCGGCAATGGCTTTCGCGCCAAAAGGGCCGAAGGGATCGCTGGTCTCCACGATGTAGGTCTCCATCTGCGGCATATCGGGCGCGCTGTAAATGCGATAATCGCTCAGGTTGGTGGTCAACATGGCCCCATTCGAGTCGTAGACCATCTCTTCGCAGACGCCGTAGCCCAACGCCTGGGTTGCGCCGCCCTCGATCTGGCCTTCCGCCGTGATGGGGTTAATGACGCGCCCGGCATCGATGGCTGAGATGGCGCGCAGCACGCGCACCACGCCCGTTTCGGTATCGACTTCGACTTCCGCACCTTGCGCGGCGAAGGGTGGAGGCGACTCGTAACTCATCCACGAAGCGGTAGCCATGATTTGCTGCTGGTTTTCAACATGCAGCGAGTGCAGCGCGACCTGCGAAACCGTGACGGTATTGCCATTGGGAGCCGTGATAACGCGGTCTTTAATAGTAAGCGTTTCAGGATTGGCTTTGAGCATACTGCCAGCGACTTCCAGTATCTGCGCTCGCACCTGTTCCGCCGCTTTTTTGGCCGCGCCGCCGCTGATGTAGGTGGTAGATGAGGCATACGCGCCCGTATCAAAAGGCGTAAAATCGGTATCCGACGAGTGCATGATGATATCTTCGACGCGCACGCCCAGCATCTCAGCGACTATCTGCGCGATTACGGTATCCGAACCTGTGCCGATGTCGGTCGCGCCTACCAGCAGATTGAACGAGCCATCGTCATTGAGCTTGATGCTGGCTCCGGCCATATCAAGACCGGCAATGGCCGTGCCGTGCATGGCAAGCGCCACACCCACGCCGCGCCGGTAGCGGCCTTTGCCGCCTTTGCCGCGCTTCTCTTTCCAGTTCAGCTTCTCTTCGACGATCTGCAAACATTGCGGCAGGCCGCAGCTCTCGATAACCTGGTCGTAGCCCTCTTTGCCTTCACCCAGCGCCTTCGCGAGCGGATTTTCATCGCCCTCTTTGATCCAGTTTTTGCGCCGCAGTTCCAGCGCGTCCATGCCCAACTGCTTCGCGACCTCGTCCATGTGGCTTTCGAGCGCGAACAAGCCCTGTGGCACGCCATAGCCGCGAAAGGCTCCGGCGGGCGGCAGGTTGGTGTAGACGACATCGGCATCGAAAAGAATATTGGGGCAGGGATAGAGCGGCAGCGTTTTGGAGCCGGTGTTGCTCTGCACCGTCAGCGAATGCGCGCCATACGCGCCGGTATTGGCGATCACTGTCATCGAGTTGGCAACCATGCGTGCCGTCGCGTTTGACACCGGTTTTCATACGAATAATCTGCGGATGGCGCGAGCGACTGCTGCGGAACTCTTCGGCGCGCGAGTCAATTCGAGCCTGACCGGGCTATCGGTTGCAATGGTCAGCAGAGCGCAGATATCTTCGATCAGCACCTCCTGCTTGACGCCAAAACCGCCGCCGATACGCGGTTTAATGACGCGAATGCGGCGCGGCGGCAGGCCGATGACGGGCGCGATGATGCGGCGCACGTGGTAGGGAACCTGCGTGCTGGTGCGCACCACCAGGCGGTCATCTTCGTCCCAGTAGGTAATGACGATGTGGTTTTCAATGGGTGTTTGCTGCACCTGCGGAACGATGTATTCGCCCTCAACGACCAGGTCGGATTCGGCAAAGCCGCGCTGCACATCGCCGACTTCGGCGTGCAGGTAGCGCGGCGATGTTGCGCGAGGCATCATGAATACGATACGACTCTGGTTCAGGATGGATACGCGGCGCGTTCGGCGTCCATGGCCTGGCGCGGGTCCAGCACGGCGGGCATGACCTCGTAATCGACCTGGATCAGTTTCAAGCGCCTGCTCAGCGATCTCAGGCGTCTCGGCAGCCACGGCAGCCACGCGGTCGCCGACGAAGCGCACGATGTAATCGAGGCTGTACTGGTCGTGCGGCCCCGGTTCCGGCCAGGATTGCCCGGCGGTAGTATATGGAACGCGCGGTACATCTTTATAAGTCAGCACCGCGTGGACGCCTGGCAGCGCGCGCGCTTCGGATACATCGATATCGCGAATAACCGCGTGCGCGTGCGGACTGGTCAGCAAACGCCCGTGCAGCATATCGCGCAATTCAATATCGTCCACATAGGCTGGTTTGCCCGTCACCAGTTTGACGGCATCGACCTTGCGCTCGGCCTTGCCCACGATGCTCAATTCGGTTGATATACGAGTCCCCGTCAAAGTGGCTACGCCGCCCTCGGAATCTTTCTCCTGAGCAGGCGCGCCATGCCCTTCGCCGTCGCCAGATGTACCAGAACCGGATGCGCCGTGTTCGCCATGTTCGAACGGGAGAACGACCGGGGTCCCAGGACTGGAAGTTCTCGTCGCGAGTCGGGACGACTGATGGGGGCCATAGTCTCGCCGCGCATTACTGCCGCCGCCCGCAAAATAGCCTGCACCGGTTTGACGTAGCCAGTGCAGCGACAGAGGTTGCCCGAAAGCGCGTCGCGCACTTCCGCCTCGGTCGGGTTCGCATTATTTTTGAGCAGTTCGTAAGCGGAAAGCACCATGCCAGGCGTGCAGAAGCCGCACTGGATCGCGCCGGTATCGATAAAGGCTTCCTGTATGGGATGCAATTTGCGCGCATTGCCCAGACTTTCCACAGTGGTGAGGGTGCAACCACCGACCTGAGCCGCAAGCGTGACACAACTGGGACGCGGCAACGCCATCGATCAGCACGGTGCAAGCACCACATTCGCCCGTCTCGCAACCATGCTTGACGCTAAAATATCCTTCGTGGCGCAGCGCCGACATTAAGGACTGGTTGGCCGCCACATCCAGGCTTTTAATGACGCCATTGATGCGAAATTCAACTTCCATTGCTATTTCCCCTCCTTCGAAGATACCATGTTACGCCAGCGTGAAATATTGGTAGCTTCCTCGAGCGCGCGAAACGCCAGGTTGACCCCGCTAATTTTGCGGTAGCCATTACTGGCCCGGAAGTCGGATGGTGGCGAAAAATCCGCCATGCCTGCTTGCAATGCAGAGACGAGTGCCTGTGTGTTGATGGTCGTATCGCCTTCATTCATGGCAACCTGCCCTTCAAGCTGCTTCTCAACCCCCTGCATACGCACCGGCTCCATTTGCACGCCGCCCAGCGCCAGGCGCACCTGCTTATACGCGCCATCCTGAATTTCGACCAGAGCGCACGCATTTAAGAGCGCGACATCCGTGGGAGTGCGACCAATGCGCTGGAAGGACGCGCCTGCGCCTGCAGCCGGACGCGGGATGATCACTTCGACGATGAGTTCGTTGGGATGGCGTTCGTGGCTCAAATTGACGCAGGAGACGCGCCGCTCCTGTCTACCCTTGAAGGTGACGCCCGCCAGCGCGAAACCAGGACGCTCGACCGTACCGGCGCTGAGATCAACCTTCGTGCGAGAGCCGGAACGCAACAGGGCATCGGCATCCAGCGCGGCCAGCGCCGTCAGCACATCGGCCTGGGACGCCGCGCCAATCGCCAGCGTCCCGCCGAGCGTCGCGCTATTGCGTATCACACGCGAGAACGAGGACGCCTGCGCCGCCCGCGCAAGCACGCCCGTCGCCAGTTCCTTCAACACAGGCGCATCGACCATGCTTTGCAGCGTGGTCATCGCGCCAATATACACGCTCGTCGCATCCTCGCGAATGTGGCCCAGTTCCAGGTCGCGCAGATCAACTACCGCCTGAATACTATCGTCGTCCAAACCAAGCAGGTGTGTCCCACCGGCCAGGGCCACCGTCTTCACATCCGTTCGCGCCATTAAAAGCAGCGCTTCGTCAATGTCCTCTGCCCAGTGGTATTCAAGTAAATTCAGCAACATCTATTTTACCTTTAATCTCTACAGGTACAGCCTTTGCTGGCTGTCCGCAGCATCTAACATTCAGCTTTGCAGTGGAAGCAACGTGAAGGTTTCAATATCGATCAATCCCTGGTCGGTCAGTTTCAAGGATGGAATCACCGAGAGCGAGAGAAAACTGAGCGTCATGCAGGGATGTTCAAGCGTGCAACCGAGCGCGGCAGCGGCGGCATCCAGCTTATGCAACTGCTGCACCAGTTCGGCGGCAGGCAGCGACGACACAAGACCGCCCAGTGGCAGAGGCACGCGAGCCAGCACTTCTCCATCTACTACACATACAAAGCCGCCGCCCATTTCTTCGAGCGCGCGGGCCGCCATCAGTATATCATCATCGCTCGCTCCGGCGATCACCAGGTTATGCGCGTCGTGCGCCACGCTGGACGCAATGGCCCCCTTGCGCAGCCCAAAGCCCTTGACAAGCCCCAGGCCCACGTTGCCACTGGCGTGATGCCGCTCGATCACCACCAGCTTGAGCAGGTCTCGCGTGGGATCAGCCACAATTGCGCTGTCAACGATGGAAGCCTCTTCCCGCAAATGCCGCGTCGTAATCTGCCCCGGCTCAATGCCCACCACCTCGACTAACCCCGCTTTGCCCGCTATACGCAAATCCTGCAATGAAATAGCTCCCATCCGTATCGTATCAGTCACACCCGTAAAAATGGTAGCAGGCGCGTCAACCAGTAATTTCCCCGCCTGAGCCACCAGCTTGCCATCTTTATAGACCGATTCCACCGCGAAGGTGGCGAGATCATCCAGCACCACCAGGTCAGCTATAAAGTTGGGAGCAATCGCGCCACGATTGTGCAGGCGGAAATATTGCGCGGTATTATAGGAAGCGAGCCGGATTGCTTCAACCGGATCAAGTCCCAGTTCGATAGCGCGGCGCACCATCGAATCGATATGCCCGCGCGAGGTCAGGTCCTGCGGGTCGCGATCATCCGTGACGAAGAGGACGCGCGGCGGGTGCAGTTCTTTCACCAGAGGTAACAGGTCGTCCAGGTTGCGCGCGGCTGACCCTTCGCGGATCATCAGCCACATACCCAGGCGAATACGCTGTCGCGCCTCTTCCAGCGTGGTGCATTCATGATCGGACATCACGCCCGCAGTAGCATAGGCGCACAGATCAGCCTCGGAGAGTCCGGGCGCATGTCCATCCACGACCAGCCCGCTGCGCTGCGTGGCAAGAATCTTGGCAAGTACCTGCTCATCTCCACTCAGCACGCCCGGCATGTTCATCATTTCGGCCAGTCCCAGCACGCGCTCATCTAGCAACAATGGCAGCAGGTCGTCGGCCATCAAAACGCGATACGGGCTTTCAAAGGATGAGGCGGGCACGCAAGACGAAAGCATCACATAGGCGTTGAGCGGCAGGCCGCGCCCGGATTCAAGCACGTAGCGAATACCTTCGACGCCTAACACATTGGCAAATTCATGGGGGTCGAGCATAACGGTGGTAACACCACGTGGGACAACGATACGCGCGAATTCAGAAAGGACAAGCATAGTGCTTTCAATATGCATATGCCCGTCCATCAACGCGGGCGCGAGCCAGCGCCCCTGTAAATCGCGCTCCTGGTGGCCGCGATACCTGCCGCCCGCCTCGCTGATGCCAACAACCAGCCCATCAGCCAGGGCCACATCGGCGGGATAACATTCTCCACTACACACGTTCACCAGCCGGGCATTGCGTAACAGCAGATCGGCTGGTTCCTCTCCCCGCGCAATGCGAATGCGGCGTCGAAGTTTATCCATAGAATCAACTGTCCTCCATGCGCATTAAAATATCTAACATGCGAAATTGACGTTAGTATCGAACATCGTATCAAAAACTCAGGGTGTCGTCGAGAGTTTTGCTCGTGTGTAGGTCATCTGTCCGTACAACAAATCTTCTGTGTATCCATTAGTATACCTTGCTGAACAATAACATGGAACGCTTTTCCGATGAGTGGAATTGGCTCACCTGAAGAATTTTTAGTAGCGACACCCCTTGCGGGTGTCCCGTCCGGCCATACTCTTGTCAAACGGGACACCCGCAAGAGGTGTCGCTACTGGTTTCACCTGCATCGATTGTCTTAATTGTAAGTTTGAAGGGACGCGATTGATCGCGTCCCTTCAAACTTACAATTATGCCAGATTATCAACCAACCGGCGCGCCACGTGCAGCCACTCTTCCGGGTTATCATCGGGAATAGAGCAGCCGTTGGCGAGAATCAGCCGACGCCCTTTGGTCTGTGAGACTGCCGCCATGATCTCGTTATCTATGGCGGACTCGTCGCCCTGCATCAGCGGGCCGCGTTCGTTCAGGCCTCCCATCAGGCACTTTAAGGTCATGGTAGCCGCTTCGCTGAGGCTTGGCCCGGTCAGACGATCGCTCCAACTCATGACGGAGACGGGATAGTCGGTGAAGATATCAAAGTAAAGCTGGTCATCCGTTTGCGCAGGATCAGCATGAACATGCACAATATTGAGCCAGCCGCCTGCCGCGCCCTGCAAAGCATCTACATCATAAGGAAGGGCAAATTTGAGATACTCTTTGCTCGTAAAGTCGGCGGTCGTCGCGCCCATGCACGAGAAAAAGATACCACTCGCTCCCGACTCAATCGCGCCCACCATCAGACGGCGCAGATTGGAGGCAATGGTACCCAGACCTTCGCCAAATACCAACGGATTTTTTCTGCATTCAGCGAGAGCTTTCTCTTTGCCCATAAAGCGTATGGCATAGGTCATCGGGCTAAAGAGCGTCAAGATCAGTGGATAATCATTCCCCAGTCGCTCGCGTAACAGGCGAATGCAGGTAAGCTGCTCGCGAAACATAGGGGTATCCAGGTCAAGACGCGGCAAGAAACGCATCTGCTCCGCCTCTACCAGGGCAGCATCCGGCTGCGGGTAGGGCAAATCAGGCATGATCTTGACGATATCAAGATTAAATTTCTGCACAAAGAACTCCATCGTCAAATCTGCCATGCGCTCGCCCGACCCCTCCGGCTTGAAGTGATGCCAGAAACAGAATGGGACGCGGTCAACATGTTCTCCCTTGAGCGCGGCGCGCACGCGCTCTCCCGGTGTCATACTAGTCATGGATTGTTCCCTTTTTATACTATCGGTGCTATTCGACAAACGGTTACATCGCCTACCCATATGCCACTCTCAGAAATTATAGCACTTTTCTCGCAAAGCTCTATGTTACAATAGAGGTTAGATCATAATTGCTCTTTTGTCATCGAATGCTGTCATCGAATGATTGTAAATGCTCAAGCTACCTGCTACAATGCTTGCGGAATATCAATGATCTGCATTTTAAGGAGAACGCCATGAAAAAACTTGAAGTGGATGAAATTCTTGAAAAACGCGAGATGCGTAAATTATTGGAGATACGCGAACTAGCAGATCGGATTAAAGAGATTTTGCGCTTAATCGAAGATGGCGAGACAATTGAAATCATTGACAAAGGTAAAGTCATTGCGCATGTAGTGCCGACAAATGCACCTGAAAAAGCCATTGAAAAAAGTGATGCTGCTGCCTGGGACGATTTGAAGCGATTAGCTGTGGAACTCGATCCCTATTGGCCTGAGAACACTGATGCTGTCGAAACAGTGCGTAATGTCAGACGGGATTTGTAATGAGCGATTTATTAGTTGTAGTAGATGCCAGTGTATGGGTAAGTTGGCTAAGACCCTCCGAAACGAATCATAGGTCAAGTTCAACCTGGATGGAACAATTTATTACTAGAAACGGACTCTTAGCCTCTCCTGAGATGCTTTTGATAGAAGTAGCAGCTTCCATATCTCGTCTAACAGGGCAGGCTTTACGAGCGAAAGAGGCAATAAACAAACTCAACTCTATCAGTAAAATACAGATTTTTCCTATGGATGCCTCTTTAGTTCAGATAGCAATTGACGCAGCTACAGACCTACAATTGCGGGCAGGGGATGCTATATATGTGGCATTGGCCCATCAACTGAACATCCCACTTGTAAGCTGGGACAAAGAGCAACTACAAAAAGCCAGCCCACTTGTAGCAACATATACCCCTGAGAACTACATTTTTCCGACCACCGATGGTACTAGTGACGAAGAGACACCCTGATCTTTGTATACGGTATACCTCATCCTTATCTTTTAACATGAGTACTACTTTTGCATCAAAACATCAATATTGTGTCTGGAGGCTCACCACATGCTCCATCCCCTCGTCCTACAATTACGCTTCACGCGCAGCGAATTCCAACGCGCGCTCGTCGGCCTGACTGATGAGGAGGCGCGCCGCCGCTTCTTGCCCATGAATTGCATCAGTTGGAACATCGGGCATCTCGCCTGGCAAGAGCAGCGCTACTGTCTCTGGCGGAGCCAGGGGCAAATCCTCTTACCACATATCAATGACCTGTTTGCGTATGGCGCTCCCGCCAGCACGCCGCCGCTCGATGAAATGTGGGCGGCATGGCATACCATTACCAAAGCCGCCGACCCCTGGTTGGACACACTCACCACAGAAAAACTGCAACAACATGTGATTATTGACGACCAACCGAGCGATCTCATATTTGGCTCACTCCTACAGCGCCTGATCTATCATTACTGGTATCATACAGGCGAAAATGTGGCGATCCGTCAAATGCTGGGGCATAGCGAACTGCCCGAATTCGTAGGGAATATTGATGACGAAGCGCCTTACCAACCGGAATGGAGGGTGTAAAATAGAATGCGCAAGTTTCATCGTATCATTACGGTGATTCAACACAGGCTATCGCCTTTATGGCTATGCTTATTCGTCGCGCTACTACTTCGGGTCTGGCTGATCGTCCATACACACGGCATGATCGATGGAGATGAGGCTCTAGTCGGCATGCAGGCCGAACAAATTCTGCGCGGCAGATTTCCCGTGTATTTTTATGGTATTCCCTACTTTGGCAGTCTAGAAGCCTACCTGGCCTCTCTTTTCGTCGCGATCCTCGGTCCCTCCCCCTGGGCCTTGCGAGCCGAAGCCACTATGGTTTCACTCGTACTGGTCTGGCTCACCTGGAGATTGGCCTCTGCCCTGGCAGATGCGGCTCGCCTGCCCGTGTATGCTAAAAAATGTTTTACCATTGTGGCCGGGCTAGTTGCCGCCATGCCACCCCTCTATGACGGCATCGTAGAACTCCGCACCTGGGGTGGCTATATCGAAACCTTCGTCTTGATGTTGCTCCTGCTTCTCTCAACCTTACGACTGACACAGCGCTGGAATCATGGCGCATCGAAGCGCGTACTGTTATTGCGCTGGGCCGGCATTGGCTTCATCGTCGGTCTCGGTATGTGGGTCTATCCCCTGATCGTCTCGGCTATTGTCGCTTCGGCCATCTGGATAATCGTTGATCGTATTGTCGAGTTCATACACACGCAAAGAGCTTTGCCTGCCGGCGAGGGGGATATTGTTGCTGCCCTCAAACACTCTTTACTGCCGTTGTCCTCCATATGGGCCGCTCTTCTGGCGAGTATCGTCGGCTTCTCCCCCGCTATAGTATGGGGAGCTACCAATCATTGGGCGAATATCGCGTATATCCAAAAGCTGGGGGGTACCTGGTCGCTTGATCGCATCCAAACAACGCTAAAAGTGACGAATATGTACCTCAACTGTGTTGCTCCGCGCGTTGTTGGTGGAGGGCTACCGGTGGAAAACAAGTTCTTGATGGCCCTTCATACGCCTCTGCTGCTTTTCAGTGCATTTTGTTCTGTTGTCACGGCGGCGCTGGTTGTCATATCCCTCCTCTGGCGCCACACAACATTCGCATACGCGCGAGGTCTTGCCACGCTTCCGACGCTTTTCGCAGCTTGCGCCATCATAGTTTACTGTACAGGCGCAGCTTCCGCCTACAGCCTGATCTCTTGCAACATCGACCTCGCGGGACGCTACGCAACGCCATTGATACTGGCATTCCCATTCTTTTTCGCTACATTGTTTACGCTGGCCAGCATGTATCTCTATCAAAGATTCGGAGGCCGGTTAAAGAGCGCAAATGACAAACAGACGACCTCGTTAAAAACCGGCGAGCAAGAGAGAAAGAGACAAGATAATCCGCATCCCTACTGGTGGCTGCCTCAGCTTATGCTCTTTTCGCTGTTACTCCTCTATCTTGGCGTTCAGGTATGGACATATGGCTTGTCCGATGCAAACGCTGCCTTTCAATCTCCGTATTGCTCCCATGCTCCGGCAAATTATGCCCCCATCATCACCTATATGCAGCAGCAGCATATCCGTTATGCCTGGGCGCCTAACTTGCTGGCTCACCCCATCACTTTCATTACCAACAGCCAGATTATAGTCGTTGATCCCTTAGAGCAGATGACTCCCCGGTTAGCTATAAACCGCATACCTGCTTATTCTCAAGCTGTTTCCTATGCGAACCACGCCAGCTTTCTTGTCTATGTCCAGCATAGCGATGCGCATCCATTGATTTTACGCCTCCTCGATACAGATGGTGTCGTCTATAATGTAGCACGCTTCCCCTCAGAGCCGCGCATCGATGTGATAGTAGTAACACCTCTGAATCGAACTGTTTCTCCCGTAAATGGGAAGTATAGTAAAGCATTCAATTGTTTCACTACTTAATTTCTAATTACGCTTCTCAATTTTGATAAACATCTTCGCACTCCAGGATGGTATAATACATTAGATACAATCCTGATCTACATGTGTTCGTATTACAAAAAACAATTGACGCTCTTGATTACTAAAGATGAATGTGATACATTTTACTTACATTTATTCTTAACTGATAGATCGTTCTACTGCTTAAAGCGAACTTCATCAGATTTCCTGATAACATGCAGTTCAACGATTTTCAGCAATCGAACAAGCAACTATTACATTAATTTACGTTTATATAGACGCTGGAGAGAAGTAGGTATTTTTGCGCCTATAATCTGCTATTTTCACTTCGCATACATTAAAGCTTGCTAAACTTAATGAACGGATGATATAATTGTAAAGGATGCTTTCATTATTAATGTCAATGTAAGGGAGTGTTTATATGGTGCATTTCCCAGGTGTAAAAAGACAGCAACTTCGATACCTCTTTTACCTCGCCGGAATCGGCATTATGTTCTTCAATGTCCTGTTCATTTTCAAACCGGCAATAGCGCACGCACAAATCCTGGTCAAAGGCCAACATACCTCATCAAATTGCTCGCGTCCTGGCCCTCCTACATCGCAATCGCTTTTAGTGGCGTTGTTAGATCGGTCCTCCAGCCTCTTCGGCTCAGATCCGCAGCAATACAGCACCAGCGTTACAAAAATACTCGCGGATTTGTGGCCTGGTACGATGGATGCCGTGCTTTTCAATGGTCAGGGCAAAAACCTGGTCAATGAAACACGACAGCAACTGAAAGACGATTTAGAAAGCAATCGCTTCGTTCTACATGGCCTGACGCCGTTGGCGGCCGCAATAGGAACAGGATTCGGTTTCATACAGAGCCGTGGTTTCCCCTCTGGTTCCAGAGTATTTCTGATTACTGATGGAGACCCGGCTCCCGATCCAACAGGTCAGGCGAACGAAATTCTCACCAGATGGGTTCCCCAGTATTGCCAGAAAGGCATACCGATCAATGCCTTTGGACTCAACATTAACAATGCCACAGATCCGCACGCCAATGCGCTACTCAAAGATGTCACCGAGCAAACAGGAGGAAGCGCTTTCCAAACATATCAGAACGTCACCAACCCGGCAGACCTGGGGCAGGCAGTTATCGGCCTGTATAATACCTGGGGTGGTCTTCCATTAAAACCTGCGACGTTACAAAATGGCAATTACGGCGTGCATGTTGACAACTTCGCGAAAGAGTTAGACTTTCTCACGTTCCGCGCCAATGGTGAGCAGGTAACACTCCAGGGACCGGGCAGCAACCCCATATCGAGTAGTTCCGCGCTCCAAACCAATGATGTCCATTATGAATTTGATAGCGTCATACTGCCTTCGATCAGTCCTTCCGGTGATTATTCGGTCAGAGTAGCGGGGAATCCTAAAGATGTCGCGGTCTATACGTTAGAAAAATCGCGACTCCAGATCACGATAGTCTCTCCATCTCCGCAATCCGTAACCCATACATTACAACCACTCACCGTCACAGTGGCGCTTTACGATAGTAGTGGCAGTTCACAAAATCATCTTCACCCTCATGGAGGAGGGGTTGCTTTCAAGTTCATCTATACGATAGTAGCGGGTGGGAAGGTCGTCGCCCAGGGAACCATCATACCTGCGCAGCAAGCAGCGCCTGATGATGATCTATTCAGCGCCACATTTACCCCTCCTCAAGAGGGAACTATGACAATCAGCATTTCGGGATCATACCAACTGGTCAGTCTCGATAACCAGACCATCACGCTGAGTGTGCAGTCGTGCGACCAGGGAGCAGTCCTGTGCTTCTATCAGCAATATCAAGGTGTCATCATTCCCTCAGGTATACTTGTTCTGCTCTTGCTGCTTCTCCTGTTGCTCTACTTATTCTGGAACAGCCAGCCCAAAGTATTTGGCGCGCTCGGTAATATTCCGGTTGCAGCACAAAGAGGAGGAGGAAGAGGCAGGCGCAGCCGCGACTGGATCGAAGAAGAAAGCGGACCGTTCGTCGCAATCTTAGGCCAGCATCGCGCTCTGCTCAACAAGGTGCTGCATAGATCAAAGATTACATCGCGTGAATTGCAGGACTATCCGGGGATTGCCGGTCATATTCAACTGCCTGGGAAGAACTTTGAACTGGTTGCGCGAAAAGTACATGATGCGAAAACTGGGAAGAAAGCTGGCATGATCATCAGGAAGCCTACAGGCGACAGCGTCACTATTCTTGTGAAAAACTCGCTAAACCCGGACGGCGAACTAGTTCCGGGAGATGGGCTGTCACTTGAAGATGGGAACATTATCAACATAAATAGTGAGGATGTTGCAAAGTTTTCTAGTTAATCTGCCCTGAGCAGTAATGCCCGTATTCAGGGCAACTGCTCTTCACGTAATAATCAATTAGTTTCTCCTTGTTTCCACGCCAGGTGCGTAGAAAGGTAAAAGTAGATCGATGCCAGAGCAAAAGTACAAGAAAAAAGTCTTTGTTGTCACTTCTGGAACTGTCGCGGCCAATGTTGGACAGGAATTGATTCGCCAGGTTGATGAGCATCTAACAAGTGAATTGCAAGTGTTGGTGCGCTCATTAGACACCGCGCGGCTGAACCAACGGCGCACCATCCGCGACGGCGAATGGAAGCAGATGACCATCGACCAGAAGCACATGCGCGCAATACACCAGGAGCGTCACACTAAACCGCATCTTGCCAGTTTGCTCTACGATGATCTTCTCCCCTTTACTACTGGTGTTGGGGCGAGCAGAATTCGCTATAATGGCGCTGGCGCGATCGCCGTCAATCACGATTCGATTAAACAATGGCTCAGCGGCAGTATCAGCACTCTTTCCCGCAGTAAAGGGTCAACTGCGCTGACTTTTGCCATTATAGTCAGCTCGGTCGGGGCCACCGGCAGCGGTTCAGTGCAACGCTTGATTGAGCTGTTGGCCGAGGCAGCGGCTAATGCTACTATTGACACGCCTATCAATTGTGACATCTTTATCATGTTGCCCGAATCTGAAGGAGTAGACGCCCTCGGTCTTGCTAATACCTTCTCGCTTTTCGCCGAACTGGCAGCCGCGCGTCTCTCGCGCAGTCATACAGATACGGAGAATTTCCAGGGGCGCATCATTCTGGTTGGCTGGGGCAAAACACGCAGCATGAAATCGATTGCGCAGTTGGAGGAAGCTACCGCCACCATCGTGCGGCTCATTAACGACCCTGCCACCGAGTTTGCTGGCGCGTATGAAGATAGCCGAGCGGATCACCATGTGTTGCGAGAGCTAGATGAGATGACACTCCTCCCGACGCATCTCTCTTCTGTCACAGCTGTCACGATCAGCCTGGGTACGCTAGAAGAGCAGATTGTGGAGAGAAACACGGCAACGCTGATCTCACATCTCGTGTTCGGGAACGAAACAATTCCAGATGACACGTTCTTCCTGGAGACCCTTGCCAACTCTATGCGCGGCGAAACACCAGAAGAGCAGCACGAATCGCTGCTAGACTACCTCGCCGCTTCGATCAGACTCAACATCTTACGACCAACCATTGAGGCCGAGGCCACGGGTCATGGTATACCCGATCCCAAAGCCTGGCTCAGTCAAAAGTGGTTAGCCGATAAAGGCAATGTGGACCGCAGGGCCGCGGATATCGAGCAAACTGGCAGGACACTGGCAAAGGGGCTTATCACTACCTGGAAGAGAATGCAGTTTGATGGGATTATCACCTCCAGTGCGCGCTCGCTATCCAGCTTAACTCGCTCCTACCAACAACTCAGAGAGCGCTTGAGCCAGATTCTGCGTGTTGCCCAGGAGCCTATCACCTTTAAATACCCCAATGATGAGGTCAATCGCTCTCTCAGCGCTGTCAACACTCAGGGACGAGGCGGCGAGGTTCCCAGGAAAGAGAATGACCGCGAGCGCCCTGGGCTGATTCGCGCTGCTCTCAGCCGGGTGAGACAAAATGTGATCGACTACCGCGATCAGAAAGCCAATCCTACCGCCCTTTCCGTGTTGCGAGACTTACTGAACGAGGCAGATCGAGCGTACCGCGATCTCGCCATTGTATTCACTCGTCTCAACGCCGAACGCGCGCGCCTGGAAGCAGTGGCCGACCAACGCTTGTTCCTTGGTTCTGACCATATGCTTGAAATTCCCGCTCTTTCCGACGAACGCGATTCATCGGAGGAACGCGACCAAGATAAACTAAGTGAAATTGATCAATACTACCAGCAGATCAGCCCGTTTACGCAAAGCGAAACGCTCCACAGGATGACTGACGAAGGACTCGTAGCAGATGATCCTTACCTGGAATTCCGCCGTTGGTTGGGCGACGACCCTGACCGTGAAGAGCATCTGTTTAAGGGCGATATTGAACTGCTGCGGCAGATGGTTCGCAATTACATTCAAGATGTGGTCGCCAAACAGGTGAAGAAAAATAATGTGCTGGATATTCTGCTGCGAGATAGAGGCGTGACACTGCGCCAGCGACTGCGCGAAGCAGCAGAGGTGGCCTATCCACTCATCAATTACAACGACAAATTTGCCCCTTCAGAGCGCAAAGAGAAGTTATATGTCTGCGCGTACTGGGACAACGACAAAAAACGGGGCGAACTGCAACTGGCTGTTGAGGAAGCATTTGGACAGGGACGTTGCACCCTGCTCCCTGCCAAAGACCCGACCGAAATTGTCATCTTTTACTACATCGATGGCATCTCAATGGCAGCCATTTCAGACTTAACGGGACGTTGTTACGACGCTTTTCTACAACAGCGCAAGCGTTGGCTTGACCAACGAAAAGACAACCCGACGCAGAATATTGGCATCCCGGTGTATAGCGGCAAAGATGCCGAAGAGCGCGTACGGAAACAAGATATCATCTGCAAGCTCAATAAGGCCGCTCAGAAGGATTTATGTCAATATGGCGACCTCCCTGAAACGCTCAACTGCACCGGAGATTGTTAAGTTAATACCGGAAGTTTTGAGTAAAAAGCGAGACAGGCTGAGTTCTGGAAAACGCTACCGCAGTCAGTAGAGGATCAAGTGTATATACCTTATTACAGGAACGAAGATTATTCCGAAGAGCATTCGCGTTCGGATATGGCTTCTTTACCTTTGCCCAATCCAGCGGTTGTGATTGATGTCCGCTCGGACATTACACAACCGTATCCCCTGGTCTGGAATCTGGCGACAGAGATAGAAGATTTGACAAAGGAGATGCACCTGCAACAGGTGGCGCGCTGGCGCTATCTGAAGGATCATATTGATTTTTTGCGCCTCAGTCCTTTACCCGGCAACCGATCACTGATCGAGACATCGCACTTTGACATTATGAAACGAAACGCGGAAACACAATCTTTTTCAAGGAAGGAAGAGCTGGCCGATTATGTAGGCAGGGAATATGTAGATCGGGTGCGCAATAATCGCATCAAAGCCACTCAAGATGAGGGAGAGAGTGAGCATTTTCAGGGAAGTGAGGCAGACCCTTTATACACAACTGTGCGCATCTTCTTTGTAGTTGATATGCTGAACGAAACATCATTAAGAAGCGCGGCCAGCTATGCTAAACTGCTCAAGAACAGGGATATCGAGCATGATACCATTGGACGCGCAAAGCGTCTGACCGTGACCGCTATCTGTATGAACGCGGACCCTCCACAAAGAGAACTGGTGTACGAGGAGCAGGATGAGTCTATACAGGCTCCAAACACCATTTTTGATTTGATGATCCTTCTCCAGTCTTACCGCGATGATGACGCGTATATCGGTATCGAAACCCAGGCTACCGAGATGGAGTTAATCCTTTATTTGCTCTTGCTCGTGCCACCAGAGCAAATAATAGAGAGGCGGCTACAGACAAGTGAGCAAGAAATCCTGCGAGATATATTGCAAATGCAAGGGGAAATAGTCGCGCCTTTACCTTGTCCAGTGTACCTGTTGGGGGTTTCATCCATCGAATATTCAGCCAGGTGGGGAACTCGTTACCTTAAATATGGCCTGGCTAAAAAAGTGTTGCAAATCTTATTAGACGCCGAAGGGGTAGAACAAGGTGATGCGCTTCTGGAACTCCCCGATACGATATCTCACGCCAGACAAGACTGGTTGCAACAGTGGTGGTCACGTCTGGAACAGATAGCGATAAGAGCGCCTGTCCCATTCGTGCCAGAAAAAACATCGCTTGATATCTTTCAAAAAGTGCTGGCAAACAATCCATTTGCGTCTTCTATTCCTCTGCGAGATACGCTGGCTTCATTTGAAAACTATCATCAAGCCATCAACCAGCAATACAGGCAAGTTGTGCGCGCCATCCGCTCGACTTCAGAAGAAAACGAATTGCAGGTGACGACTGCGCTACAACAACTGTCGCGTGAGCGGGAAGTACAGGGAGAAGAGAACAACTTTGATCAAACAGAAACAGAAATTCTTGCTTTGCTAGACGAGGCCGAGCAGTTTACCGTCACCATGTTTCGCAGACCGGCGGGAGTGCTCCCGCGCGCGCAAAACCAACTCTCTGAACTGGCAGCGCGTCTTAAACAGCTTGAACACGTTACGTGGAAACCACGAGAGTTTATCAAACACGGAGAGCAATTTGAATCTGCCGCAAATGAAGCGAGACAGGTCATAACTCGCGCGTTCCGCACCTGGAACATCCCATTTTTCAGGCGAACGCTACGCTCTACTGTCCTTTTGCTTCTGGCCTTCATCATTGGCGGCGCCATTCTCATTTTCACGCTTCCCTTACTGCCTGTTATACCCGGACCGCTGACTCACGCGCTGTTTGCCAGTATTTCTCTCCTCAATATCGCGCTTGTGGTAATCCTGGCGATCGTTCTCTGGCTGGCGCTGCGAGCGCATTGGAAGCGGCTCCGACGCCAACGCGAAAGAACTGCATTTGACCTGCAAGAACTAGCTCAGATACATCTCAAAGGAATATGTTCGGCATTTACCACCCGACTGGGATTCATTCTACTAGAGCAAGCGGGCATTTACGCTGCGAATGGGAACATGTGCCAACAGGCAAAATATCTTAGAAGTCTGGACTTGAAGTTGGATGAGGCAAGGGAAACGGCGAGTGTTCAACAAGAACGAGTCTTTGAGCGCCTGTCAATGACATTAAATAGTGAACAAGTCGGCATGCAAAAGGATACTCCCTGGTGGATGTATCTCAATAGTCGTCGGGACTTGTTACCCTGGGAACAACTTGTACAGGTGCTACAAGAAACCAGTCAGAAGCTTGAAAATCAAGATGAATTTTTTCATGCACTCGCTAAAATGCTCTTGCGCCTCCTCAACATCCAACCTGGACAAACAGTAGATATATTTACTGCTTTAGAACTGACTTCGAAACAGGACGATAACGTGTGGCATTTACACATGCTAAGCAGCGCGCTTGTGGCATCTATGCTGTTAGCAAGCAGTCTTGATTACGACCTGGCACACACGCTGCCGCTTGTCAATCGCTACCTCGAGCTAGAAGTTAATAGCGCGAAAGAGCTTTCAGGTTTATCTGAGTATGTGGTAGCGCTGCGCAATGACTTGAAAGATGTATTGTTCGAGCAGACAATGCGCGAGCAGGCGACTAATCGTTACAGACAACAGCTCCTCGACCACTCCGAGGATAACGCTGGCAGGGTTGTAGAAAATATCCTGGGAGCCTGGGTCGAATATCAATACCTGCAAGATGCGAGTACGAGGCGCATCTTACGTTCCACCAGTATCACCTCTCGCCTGAGAGAGTTTCGCATGAAACCATCGAGAGTGCTGGAAGATATACAGAAACGCTGTCAACTACTGGGCTATCGGGAGCAAACACAGGTAGAGAATAGCGAGAGTTTCTATATGCTCTTTGTTCCCGACCCGGTTGACCGGGAGTTCATGGCGTCGTTGGCTACTGCGCGGGCAGCCCATATAGAGCGTGTCCATTTTCCTGACAAAGAAAAGCTGGTGTATGCCCAGATTCATCGAATGCATTCAGGAGGTTAGGCTTCATTTTCAATCACAAATCCATACCTACCAGTCTTTGTTTTATACAGGGTATTCTCATGGAGGATAGAGCATATGCAAGCATTACAGAAGATTCCAGAACAGTTAGGCAAGTTACCTATTCCGCCTGCATCCCTCGTCATTGACACCAGAGGGGTGCAGGATGATCTGCTGGAAACATTATGGATCGAGTTTGAGAACTTCGCCGGTGATACTCTCCTGTCATCAATCAGTCACTGGCGATACTTTACCAGTTTTATTCAGTATAAGAAAATCCAACCGTTTGGCTCGAAAGAATCTGAGGCACTGCTACTGCCTGATAAGTCTACGAACCTTCAGGCCATAAACTCAGCGTCAGGAGCGAATCCTGCCCCTCAAACTATTACCGGACGTTCAGATCCTAATCCAGTACTGACGTACAACTCCCCTCCCTATTTTCAAGAGGAGATCCAAAATCCTCCGTTAGGGAACATTCATAACGACGCATTTAAGCGCAAAGTCGAAGAATGCATTGAAGAAATCGACGCATTACGCAACAAACGCATCAATGCGACGGCAGACGTGGGTAAAACGGGCGATTTCGGGCGGCATATTAAAGACTCAATGGTGCGAGTCATGTTCCTGACCGATGCCAGGCGCCCCGATTCGCTTTCCACAGCCGCCGCATATGCGGAATACTTGAAGCGGTATTATGGCAAGCTTGAGCATAGCGACCACCCTTTAACGCTCAATACGACCATCGTTTGTCTGAATCATACAAACTGGGGAAGCGCGCCGGAAACCCTCATTAACCGTCTAAGCAGAAAAGTCGAAGATAACGAGTGGGAACACATTAACGCGCTCATCCTCAGCGAGGAGTATCGCCAGGACGCGGGACGATTAAAGGAGGATATGCAGAAATACATCTCGGAACTGCTGCTTTATATCCTTCTGTTGGTTCCCCCTTCTGCCGTGCGCACAGAATCGCCAGACATGGATGAAATCTTCCCTAATCCTGACCCCAATGCGATGCGCAAGCGCGGTCTTCCCCCCCACAGTTATATCGTGGGCATATCCGCTATTGAACACTCGGTACGCTGGGGAAGGCGCTATCTGAACTTTGGCCTGGCAGAGCAAACACTGGATACGCTGCGCAATGTTCCACCAGATAGCGAACAGAATCGCAACGTCAGCGCTGCGCGATCATGGCTGGATGAATGGTGTTCCGACGTTCGTAGAGAAGTCCCCGATAGTATTCCCGGTGACATCCCCGCCCTGGATGCATTCACCCAGGCTAAGATTGTCTCCACACGGCCTATGGAGCAGATTTTCCATACGAATGGGCTGCGCCTGCTCCGCAAAGATACAACTCCCGCTGATATCGAACAGTATACACTTGATCTGGCATGCAACGTCGTTATGTTCCCTGCTGAACAAAGCAAGAAAAGAAATGAGACGTTGGGTAGCTCTCATGCGCTGCTCTCTGAAGCCCAATCATTCCAGAATACGCTCGATAGCCTGCCGCAAATTCAGCAAAACGTAGTGGCCGCCAGGACAAAGACTAGAGGTCCTCTTTCTCCGTTTGTTGAGGCTATACATAAGGCACAGCGCGTACTTAGCGACCAGCGCTTCTTCTTAGGCGCAAATGGAGCTATTGAACGAGGTAGACGCCAGCTTAAGGAATTACATACCGTTATCAATGAGCTTCAGGATGATCACGAAGTCGGCATCGACTCGCAGCAAATGCGCAATGAACTTGAAGCTTTGAGCAAACGAAAGGTTGGCGAACTGGCGGAGTACAGTAACAGTTTTCCCTTGATCGGCTCAGTCCCGGCGCTCAGGACGATCATGGCGCTCCTTTCGCTTCTCCTTGCAATACTGTTAGGCATCACATTAGAGGTAGGGATTTTCGCGTGGTTGCGCGAGATTGTGCTGGCAATTTTCCCCAGCTCGCTAGTTCCCCTTGACTTTACGATTTTGAATTTTTCCCTGTTCACCCTTTTATTGCTGGTTTTTCTCATTATCACCGTCATCATCATTCTCTTGAATTTTGGACGATATATTCTGTCCAGGAAGAGAACTGTTCGACGGATAGAGATGACATGCTGGTCGTTGCTACTAGCATTTGCGCTTCTTGGTTTGTTTATTAGCCTCACGCGCCAGTGGATTGTGGACCCGGTTAGCCTCAATGTTCTGGCTCCGCTCGGCAGTTTGCCACTCCTAAGCAGCCTGGCATTTTTCTTCGTCCTGGTGATGTTGTTCGTTGAAGGCTTCTACTTCTTATCATGGAGTAGAAGGCTGAAGCAGAAACGCCGGAACATCATAATCGAACTCCGCCAACAACATCTCACAATACAGAGAGAGGTGGAGCAATATATCGCCACTACGATTGCCCTCGACCTGCTCAAAGAGGCTGGATTGACGGATGGTAATCGAGGAGAAGGACTGTATTACCAGAACATGACAGCATTAAACCGCTCTATTGATAGCGTGCAAGCTGTCGCTCAGAGTCAATTCCAGCAAGCGGAGAAGAGCTTGATTATCAGGCAAAATGCGACAGCCAATCCTGGTTCATCCGCCTTGCTTGTGCGAGCAGAACAACTGGATGTAAACAG
Organism: uncultured Chloroflexia bacterium; assembly: GCA_963769535.1. GTDB lineage: Bacteria > Chloroflexota > Ktedonobacteria > Ktedonobacterales > Ktedonobacteraceae > CF-113. The sequence continues at coordinate 274,007 of CAVYMC010000001.1, forward strand.
ATTGATGGGCAATTATAAACTGCTCAGCGATAGCCTGACAAAGAATCGAGAAGAGGTGAATGAACTCGCGGAAGCTGTGCTACGCGCGATGGGTACCGAGAGCGCGGCTACCATCGAACAAGACCTGCGAGACCGAACACCAACCGCTCAATCGACAAACAGGCCAGTCCGCCCTGATCGAAGAGAGAGACACAATGCTGAAGCGCTCATGACGACATCCGTCTCCATGATAACACGCTTCGCCACATCGACCTCCTCGTATGAAGATGCGAAGACGCTCGAGCAGCGCTACCTCGCACTTGACCATCGTATCGTACCCGAGTTCTCTACCTTGAAACCCGTCATCGATCAATTACTGACAAAAGGACAGGCGATTAAGCAGGATGCGTTCATCTCCCCGGAAGAATGGGCAGGCGCGTTTGCCTCGTGGGGACAGATTCTGTGGGAACGCAAGGTGCCAGAACTCAATGAGCTACTCAATTCTGAAGGCGCAATGGCAAAGCTTCAGGAGGAACACTACAATCCGCAAACGGTGCGGGATACTCTGGAAATCCTGGCAAACCTGGTTGGCCGTCCGGTAATGGCAGGTCAGATCAGTGAGCGTTTCCTGCTTATGTTCCCATCAGCCGAGGGGCGTCAATTCTTCCAGAATCAGCGCATGGAGCCTCATTACATCGATTTTCCCGATGTGGAGCGATTGGTACTCCTCTACATTCAACACTACGTTGCCAAACCTACGTTTACGCTGCTACCTCGGCTACCGACGCCTTACAATAACAACGCGAACGTTTTAGACTCTTCCTTACAAAATGTTCAGCCGGAATCATCATCGTCTAACGCAACCATGGACGACGATCTCAACAACTCGAGCGGCAATAGCACAATACTATAGCGGCATTGCCAGGACGACCCTCGGGGTCGCCCTGGCAATACTTCCCTTGACGCTATCATAGCCGAACGGATACACTTCAAACATCGGCTTTTTCAGTTCGCTAAAGGAGAAAAACCACATGCCTCTTGACCCTCAAGTCGAAGCCTACATGGCTCAGATGGCGGCATTAAACGTACCCCCGATACACACATTTACCCCTGAAGTCATACGCCAGTTAATACAAACGCAGATCGACTCCGGCGCCAGCCAGTTCGGCGAGCCGGAACCAGTTGCTCATGTTGAAAACCGTACCATTCCCGGTCCGGCTGGCGACATTCCGGTCAGAATCTATACCCCCGATGGCAACGGCCCTTTCCCCGTGCTGGTCTACTTCCACGGAGGCGGCTGGGTAATCTGTAATCTCGACACCCATGATGGTCTTTGCCGCAGCCTGGCGAATGGAACCGCCTGTATCGTCGTATCGGTAGACTACCGGCTCGCTCCCGAACACAAATTTCCTTCCGCGCCCGAAGATTGCTACGCCGCGACTTCATGGGTAGCCGGGAACGCACCTCATTTCAACGGCGACCCCTCACGCATAGCCGTTGGCGGGGATAGCGCGGGCGGCAATCTCGCAGCCGTTAGTTCTCAAATGGCGCGTGATAAAGGCGGTCCCGCGCTGAGCTTTCAGTTATTGATCTATCCCGCCACTGTCTTTACCATAAGATTCCCTTCTGTAGAAGAAAATGGCGAGGGCTATGGCTTGACCGAGCAAGACATGACCTGGTTCACAAATCATTACTTGAATAATAAGGAAGATAAGCAGAACCCTCTCGCATCCCCGCTCCTGGCGGCTGACCTGAGTGGATTACCTCCCGCGCTCGTCATTACCGCCGAGTACGACCCGCTCAGAGACGAAGGCGAGATGTACGGCCAGAAGCTCAAAGACGCTGGCGTACCCGTCACCATCACCCGCTACAATGGCATGACGCATGGCTTTGTAGGTATGCCCTACGATAAGGGCAAGAAAGCGATTGCCGAAGCTTGCGCGTCGCTGCGAGCTGCTTTTGCTGCTAAAACGTGATTAGCTCTACTCATACCGCAGCACATCCAGCGGCCTGACGCGCACCGCGCCCCATGCCACCAGCATCGCCACCAGCATCGTAACAATGCTCGTGGCAGCAATAATGAGTGAAACCAGGCCAGGGCCAATGCCGAGCGTAGTATGGAAAACGAAGGTACTCAGAGCAGTCACAGCTCCCACCACTAACAGCATTGCAACCAGCGAGCCGAGCAGGCCGACCAGGCCATTTTCGATCAGCACGGTTGCCAGAATTGAGCGGCTGGTGTGGCCAACCGACTTGAGAATGCCCATCTCGCGCCGCCGTTCGAGCATTGCCAGCGCGACAGCGTTGGCGATGATGATCAGCCCGGCGATCATCGCCAGCGATGCAATGGTCGTCAGCATGATGACGAGATTGTTGAGTATCTGATTGACGAAAGTATCAATATCCACCACGCTGAGTATGATAGCCGACGGAACGGACTGCAACAGGCTTTTGCGCAGCGCGGGAACATAGTCGGCATCGACTTTGAGCGAGAATACTTCCAGCGTCTGCGAGCCGCCCAGTTGCTGCACAATCTGTGAGTCGGCCAGCATACTGGCAAAGTTTGTATTGCCCGTAGGCGTTGAGCTATCATAGAAGCCCTCTACTCGAAGTATTTTCGTGCTTGAGCCATCCGCGCTCTGCACTACGACGGTATCGCCGATATGCAAATTCGCCGGAGCAAATTGCAGTTCCGAGGCAAGAATGACCGCGTTTGTGCCAGCATCTGTTACTTGCAAATTGCGACCCATTTTCATAATCAGCGTTGGCACATTCTGCTTGCCTCCGCTCAGATCAAAGCCCTGTATGCTGGTGAGATCGCCAACAATATCGCGGCTATTAATCTTATCGCCCTTCTTCACCGCTCTTAAAATGGTGTTAATGTCGCGCCCATTGAGCAGAATAGGATAGACCTGCGGCACCACCGGATTTTGCTGCGTCTGGGCGGCGTCGATGCCCTTCAAATGAGCCAATCGCTCATTGACGACCTGCTTCTGAGCGGGCGATACCACTACAAATACATTGTGTGTAAAAAGCGTACTCAGCGTGCTGTTGACGGCGTCCTTGATGCCCTGGCCCAGAATGAGGATGAGGCCGATGGCGAAGACGCCCACAAACAGGGCGGTCAATGTGGTAGTAGTGCGCAAACGCTGCCTGCCCAGATTGCGATAGGCTAGCATGACGGCGGTTTTCCACGAACGCGGCGTAAACACAACCAGGCTATTGACCAGCGCCGCCAGCAGGTAGATCAGCGACCCGCCCACCAGTATAATGCCCATACCGGCCAGCACCACCAGCGCATAGGTACCCACCAGGCTATTACCCAGGTGTATCGCCAGTTCATTAGCCGCTCGTCCCAGCAACAACAGCCCCCCGAAAATGAGCAGCGAGAGCAGCACGACGCCCAGCGCGAAGAGTATCCATAGCAAAATGCGCGGGCGCGGCCTCTCATACACGGGCAATTTCGATATCGCCAGCACCAGCAGGCCAAAACCGAACGCTAGCGCGAAGATCACTCCCGCGCCTCCATAGACCGCGATAATAGCCGTTACCACGTCGCCAAGAATACCGGACGCCAGCCCTACAAAGAGCAGCGAGAGCAGGAAAAGCAGCAGCGCCGTGAACAGCCGCGAAGAGAAACTCCTGTGTTCATTGGTCTCGCGCAGCACTGACAGGGGGCGTATCTGGCTGGCCCGCACAATGGGCAGCAAGCCGAAGATCAACGCAGTTGCGAGGCCAATCAGCAGCCCGAAAATAAGTGTGGTCGTATCCAGCACAATAGGCAGGTGGATGAAGAAAGCACGTTCGACCACTCCGCGCACAAGATAGCTGACGCCCAGCCCTGCCAGCGTGCCGGCAATTCCACCGGTAATCCCCAGTAGAGCCGTTTCCAGCCCAAACAGCGCGTACAGGTCTCTTCGTCGATAACCGGTCGTTTTGAGCATAGCGATCTCCACCTGGCGGCGGAGCAGCAGCACCTGTATCGTATTGATAATACCGATACCGCCGATGAAGAGGGCCAGCAAGCCGACAATACGCAGGAAGAGACGGATCTGATCAACCTGACTCGCGCGCTGCTGGAGCAAATCATTAGCCGTAATGACGCGAGCAGAGGGAAATTGTTGCCCCAGTTGCGCTCGCACTGCATTGACATTCGCGGCTGGCACCGTCATATAAATCACGCCATATTGCGCCGGTACCGGAGCGCCATTGGGGCCGGGTACGGCATCGAGCGTGGACTGCGCGATAAGTACCTGCGGCCCGAAAAACGCCGTCTTCCTGTATCTCTGCCGCAACGGTAATCGGAACGAAGCGCCCATCAAGCGTTTTGACACGATAGGTACTACCGATACGCGCTCCAAGATCGTTAAATACCGTCGCGCTCATCGCCACATTCTGGCCCGTCACCACATTTTGCAGCGCCAGGTTAGAGGACGGCGCGACGAAATCTGCCTGCCCAACGAGGGGGAAATTAGGCGAGACGGCGATAAAGGAAAAGGATTCATCTACGCCCGATGGCAATGTAATACTGCCCCCTGGATCAAAAGACGTAGCGTAGTCGCTGATACGTCCCTGCTGTTTAAAATTATCAAAAAAGGTCAAATCGCGCTGGCGCAGCGGCGCAATATCCACATTGAGGCGAATATCACCGCCGTTCGCCTGTATAATATTGCCCAGCAAGGCCGCATTGACACTGATCCCCACCAGTTGCAGGCCTACAATCGCCATTACACCCACCGCAACACAAAATATTGCCAGCACCGTTCTCTGCCCCCCACGCACAAGCGAGCGCGTGGCGTAGGACCAGTAAAGCCCCAGTTTCATTGATCTATGTGTTCCTTCATTGATAATATCGGAAGATTTTCATGTGTAATTACGTATAGCCTATGATAGTTGAGTTACGTCTGCCGCGCAAGGGTGCGCCCTTGCGCTTCACTCCTGCTCCCGCCCTCCCAATTATTCCGAAAACCACACACCCGCCTCTTCTGAATACAGCACACCAGTTAAACGTGCCGATTTATATACCCGCCCCGCCAGTTCTCGCACAGCCTCTCGCCTCTCTGGTGTAACATGCGTGATAAGCATATACGCCTTCGCTGTTTCAGGAACACCCTTCAACGCCCCCTGCTCGCTCGTCATCAATCGCGCTATTGCATCAGGCGTCAGCATATCGCCCATATGAATGCTCGTTACCGCAGCAATGAGTTCTGGCCGGTGCGCAACATCCTCGCTCAATGGCCGATTGATAGCTTCCGCGCTCATAAGCAGCAGCGCAACGTTCGTTTCAGACACCACCACAGGCTCATAGTTCGCCGGAGCCTTAATCATGCGGTGACGCGCGCCGTCGGCCTCGATAATCACGACATCTGCTCCGCCTTCTTGAAGTAGAAGCGAAGGAATATCCGACTGTACACTCATCAATTTCCCACGATCATTTATGCTTGTTGCAACGGTAATGCGTCGATGATGCTCCCACGCTGCTTTTACCTTGTTCAGCAGCATGGTCGTTTCCGCTTCCACAATCAGCTTCTCCGTCTCTTCAGAAGTAGGCGTGAAAATTTGTGTAGTCGTAGTAGTGACAACTCTCCAACCTTGACGCGCCAGTTCGCGGGCCAGCGTGTACATGGTGGTGGTTTTGCCGCCCGCTCCAACAACGGAGATAAGCGGCAGCTCCGGCAAATCGATGAGATCAGAAAGTAATGGCATTAGTACACCAACGTCGAATCATCTTTCTCCGTTCTCAGCACTGGCTGGGGCTGGAAAGCCAGCCTGGATGGCCACCAATTCCAGCGCCCAAGCAGGGCTACGATCGAGGGTACCAGCAGCGTGCGCACCAGGAACGTATCGAACAGAACCCCGATGGCGATGCTGATGCTCAATTGGTGAATCTGATCGGTTGAACCGAGGAGGCCGGCCACGCCGAAGGTAACAGCGAGGATCAAACCCGCGGAAGTCACCGTCGTCCCAGTGGCATTCAACGCTCGTGTAATGGCATCTTTCAAACTCCCTTTCTGGGCCTCCTCTCGAATTCTACTCATGACCAGAATGTTGTAATCCTCGCCCAGCGCCATCAAGAAGATGAACATGAGAAATGGGAGAACGAAGTTGAGGCCAGCAGCTCCACCCGCTCGCATAAAAATCAGGACGGCAATGCCGAGTGTCGCTCCAAAGGAGAGGACGACGCTGACCACAAGGTAGAGCGGAGCAATCAGGCTGCGTATAACGATGCTGAGCAAAATGGCGATGAGCAGCAGGACAACCGGCACAATGTGAACCAGATCGGTATCGGACGCATTGCTCACATCGTACGCGACGGCTGCCTGTCCGCTGACTCCGCTATCAACAGCGCCCACCGATTGTGCAACCTGGCTGACTGCCTGGCGAATAGCGGGGATGGCCTGCAACGCTTGCGTGCTGGTAGGATTACCAGCCGTCAGTGTCGTGTAGAATGCGACGGTGCGCCCATCCGCGCTGATGAACTGCGCTGTTGCGCGATAGGCGTTGTACACTTGAGGAGCAATAGTCACTGAAGAAGGCTGCACCGGGGGCAAGGCCGAAGGTGGTCCCAGTTGCGTATAGAGTGTTTCCAATTGGGTTGGTGAAATCGCGGTTCCGTTTGGATTCAGCAGCCCGCTAACCGAGCGAAACTCGCTGGAAACACTCAATTGCTGCTCTGCCCGCTGAACCACTGACAGATCTGCCCAGACAGAACTGGGGAAGTGCAGCAGCACTGTCGTCGAGCTGGCGACGGCAGCAGGATAATGGGCATTGACAACCGCAGTCCCGTTGGCGGAATCGCTGCCGGTTGGTCCCGTTGTGGTTCCGGCGAAGCCTGCGGGAGCATAGCCGAATGCTGCCACGGTCAAAGCGGAGAAGAGCGCGACACCGATGACGAGCGTAATGACCGGTCGGCGTACAATCTGACCCGCAATCATGCCCCAAACTCCTGGCTTCTCTTCTCCTGTCGAGATTTTTGACGGCCAGAAGGTAACTCGTCCAAAGATCGCCAGCAGTGCTGGAAGCAGCGTCAGGGCAGCGAACAGCATCAGAGCGATGCCAATGGCGAGGCTGGGGCCTAATCCCTGATAGATGCCAAAAGTGGCGAGCAGCAGGCAAAGCAGGGCGCCAATGACGGTGCCTGCCGAGAAGGTGATGGACTCGCCAACATGTTCCACTGCTTCAATGACTGCCTGCCGAGCCGTATGCCCCCGATGTATCTCCTCATGCACACGCAGGATGAGAAACAGGCCATAATCTGTTCCTGCTCCCAGAATCAGGACGGTCAGAATCGTCTGGGTCACACTGGAAACCGGCAGGCCGACGGTGGATAGCTCTGCAATCAGCGGTCCTGCAAGCGCGAGCACCAGGCCTGCAGGGGCCAGTGTAATCAGAGGTGCCAGCACAGATCGGAAGACGAGCAAGAGCATCACCAGGATGGCGAGAATGGTTAAAAGCGTTGTCAGGCGCTGGGCGTGCTGAGAGGCCTTCTGATTGTCTACATTGGATGCGAGCTGGCCGGTGAGGTGAACGGTCAAGCCCTGTGGGAGTGCAGTAGCTGTGACGACAGAGCGGATAGTATCCACAACACTGCTGGCCTGATTGCTGGTGGGAAACAGGTTAATAGCAATGAGTGCTTTCCGCGCTTCACCATCGCTCGACATGCCCTGGTCGCGCACAGACGAGACATGGGCGACGTTCTTGAGAGCATTTTCAATCCCGGTAAATGCTGCCTGGTCGTCTGCGGTCAGCGGCCCACCGGTTTGGGCGGCTACCAGTACTGCGGTTGACCCACCGGTGGGTTGAAAAGGACTATCCAACTGTGCAGCATGCAGGCTTGGTGACGTGCTGGGCAGAAAAGAACTGTTGTCTGAGTTAGCGACACTGGAAAGCGAAGGGAAGCGTATGATGCAGAAGGCTGCAATTACAAGCCACAGCGCGATCACCAGGTAGCGATAGCGCACGGCGAAGCGTCCGATAAACGAAAAGATAACCAACGTCTGCTCCTATATCACGTATTGAAGAGTGGTAAACGTAGCAATGGTCCAGGTTCATACTTGTTCTACCGCCCACATTATAAATCATTGTCAAAATTTCGCATACTAAAGTACCCCTCTTGCTCAGGCTGGCGCACACCATAGCTCCACCAGCCCGCAGTCAGTTTCAGGTGCGACCCAGGCGTCCTCAGCTACTCTTCTGTCAACGTGGGGTCTTTAACCCTGCACGTGTTTCTCATATGAATATCCTTTCCTGGTTAGATGCTGAGATAACCCATCGCGGCATCCAACATTTCGGCAACAAGTCTTCGGCTCCTGCGGGTATCTGGATTATTTTGTGAATCAGCATTATCGCGTCCCTACAAGTAAGTCGCCTATCTAACAAAAAGAGAAGCGGGTATGCCCCGCTTCTCCATAAGGCCAGAGCGTTTTTGAAAGCTACCTTTCACCCTCACACACATGAGACAGCCCTATTTCGCTGCTGGCAAGCACGTCAAAAGGTCAAATCAGCGCTACCCTCGCAGCTGCTTCGCGTGCGCTATCAGTCCGTTGGCCTGGCTAATTAACTGACTCGCGTTGGCCTGATTGACGACGAGAGGGCCACCGCCAAATTCCGCGTTTTCGAGTATCGCCAGGATTTGCCCGGCCACAAAATTGCGCGTGACGGTGATGTTACTGAGCTGCTGCTCGAGCCTGCGAATAGGTGCTATCGTTCGGCGCGTTGCTCTCCACCGCGGTGGTGGAGATGCTCAGTGTCGTCAGACCCAACGTGCCAACGGGAGCGTCTATCTGCTTGAGAGACTGCCCCAGCGCGATCAATGTTGCGAGATTGTCCCGCACAGCAGGAGGCAGAGCCGACTGCTTAATGATCTCGAAGAGCACACGCCCCTCGTGGCTATAGTCGTCCTTCAAGCCGAGCAGTTCCATCATGGTTGGGCGAGTATCGGTATGATCTGACCAGACCGTACCAACCTGTCCCAGGCGCTGCACACCAGGGCCAACCATACCCAGCCAGGTGGTGTTGATGTCTGGGCTGACATCACCATGATTCCAGGCAAAGCCAGGTTGAACAGTAATACACGGCGAAGTACAGTTATTCGCATAGGCAAACAGGTAGTAGTTAGGATTTGCAAACATGGTGAACGTGGGCGTTCGAGCCGGATCTGCTGTAATCATGTGCAGCAGATTCATCTCCACAGGATCGGCCATGTAATTCGCCAGCGTATCGGTCTGACCCGTGTAGGGATTGACCGCTGTCAACTGACCGACCGCTCGCTCTAATGGCCTCGTCACCGCCTCATTGTTGCTTGCTGGATTGCCAGTGACATAGAAGACGGGAGCCGCGTCTGAATGCACCTTAAATGCCGTGGTGATGCCCTGCTCGCTACCCAGTAAGCCCGAAAGATCACCATTGACTTCACCAATCTGGCTGTATGTGCAAGGAATAGTCACGCCGTCACAGTTTGTTGGCTGGGGAGCGCCACCTACAAAATGATCGCCTTCGTCAGCGGTAAACACGAACAGGGTGTTGCTCTTATTGATGCCATCCCTCGCCAGGCGCGTAAAGAACTGCCCAAAAGCTTTGTTGTAAGCAGCGAGCGCGGCAACGTAGCCTGCCTGGCCGGGGCCAAAGGCGGGGCCATTAGGTTGTGCATCATGGGCATCAGAGATATAGGCATAGGTAACGGGAACTCCATGTTCCTGCATGGCTGCTACATAGGAAAGCGACACGGTAGCTTCCATGCCATTGAAGCCTGGGAACCCGATGTGAGGAGGATTTGCAGTATCCTCGATGATTTTGCCGTTCAGATCCTTCAATGGCCCATTGGGGCTGATCTGCGGCGCGACGTATTTATGACCAAACAGGCCATTGTATCCCGTATAACCGCCTGGCTCGTTGGGCAGTTTGTCGGCTACGCCCGTATTGGCGCTCGAACAGACCGCATTGCCTTTCGCGCAATGAACCGCGACGCCCACAAAGTCGGCAAACGCCTGTCCAGGATTGCTGGCGACCTCTTGCGCCTGGGGCGAATTCGCTCCGAAAACGGTAGGAATATCAGTGGAGATATTCTCAAGCTCGATGTTTGCTGTGCCAGCAGCGCCAAAGTTGCAGCCCGCGCGAGTATACGGAACCCAGGGCGCGGGGGCATTCAAACCGTTGGCCGTGAGCATATTGGTGGTCGTATCGGTCGGCGTCGATGTGGTCGGGTCGAAAATAGGATCGGTCCAATAAGCAAAGGAGACGCCCAGGTTGCTCGTGCCATTTGGATTGAAGTAGCGGAAGCTGTTGCTAACCGGTACCCCGTGCTGATCTCCGTACACCCCCGTCAGCGAGGTCAGGATATCAGTAGCAGTGTGCGCGATCAAGGGAGTATGCTGATTGGTGAGCAGAGTGCCATTACCCTCCATGAAATTCAACAGGTTCGGCATTTGCTCAAGGTCGGATGGGACGTTGGGATTGTCGCGAGTGAAGTGCGTGTTGTCGAACTGGATGTAAATAACGTGTTTGATGTTTCCCTGGGCCCAAGAGTACAACTTCCTGTCCCTGCCGGGGCAGCCTGCGCTGCCAGGCTTTGAGTTGGCATACCCACCACACTCAACATCATCATCATGATGGTTGGTATGGCAAGCATACGTGTGAAACGGTTGCGCCAGAGTCCTTTCAATCGGTTCATAGTTCCTCCACTTGAAGTAACCAGCTAGAGTCTCGAAAGCATCGCGCTACGAGACAATAAACAACCTGCGGGGATCAAAGGATAGTAACCTGGCATCCGGTGAAAGAAAATCTTCAGTCGCCCCACTGAAGTCATCTCCCGCTAAACAGTATATCACACCCATCCTATTAGATGAGCAGCATTACCATTCATTGGAACACAAAATGCCAATTTCGCACCAGAAGTATTGTGCTATATCACCGTTAGAATAAAGTTAATGGAAATTAAAGAGAATGTAATTTCATCGTGCCTCGAAGTCAAGTGACCCCCAGGCCGCCGGCCTGGGGGTCACTTGACTTCGAGGCATCTTATTTATTCGGCATCGCCAAAGATGGTATAGTGCCAGCCTTTGCGACTCTCATTGCTCAATTCGACCAGCACATGCTTGATCTGCGTGTACTCGTCGAACGAGTACATCGACATATCCTTTCCAAAGCCGCTCTCCTTGAAACCGCCGTGCGGCATCTCAGAGGTGAGCGGCAGGTGATCGTTGATCCACACCGTACCGAACTGCAAGGCGCTGGCCGCGCGCATCGCTTTGAAGATGTCGGTGGTCCAGACGGAAGCCGCCAGCCCATAGACAACATCGTTGGCTTTCTGCAACACTTCCTCTTCCGTGCTGAAGCGGCAGACCACGATTACAGGGCCAAAGACCTCGTTCTGCACGATATCGGCATCATTGCGATCCTGCGCGATCACCGTTGGCTCGAAGAAGAAGCCTTTCTCCAGACCGGCCACATGCGCCCGACGCCCACCTGTGACGATATTCGCGCCTTCGCGCAGCGCGCGTTCCACAAAACCCTCGACGGTGGCGCGCTGGTTAGCGGAGATCAACGGACCCATGTCGGTGCTTTCATTGGCCGGATTGCCAACGCGCACCTGCTTGACCTTGCTGAGAAAGGACTGCATGAACTGGTCATAGACGCTATCCTGCACATAGATGCGCGTGGCAGCCGTGCAGTCCTGGCCGCAATTGACATATCCGCCGACAACAGCGCCATTGGCAGCAGCCTCGATATTGGCGTCTTCATAGACGATGAACGGCGCTTTGCCGCCCAGTTCCAGATGTGCGTGTTTAAGCGTTTCCGCGGCTGCCCGCATAACATGCTTACCGCTCTCGGTGCTGCCCGTGACAGAAACCATGTTGACCTGCCTGTGACTCGACAGGGCCTGCGCCACACCGGGGCCACTGCTCAAGATATTAAGCACGCCGGCAGGGATACCAGCTTCCAGCGCGATTTCGCCTAATTTAAGCGTGGTCAGAGGCGTCTCGACCGAAGGTTTGAGCACAACGGTATTGCCAGCCGCCAGAGCGGGGCCGATCTTCCAGGCCGCCATCATGAACGGATAGTTCCAGGGAGCCAGTGATGCAACCACGCCGAGCGGTTCGCGGCGAATGATACTGGTATGCCCACCGGTATACTCACTCGACGCCATACCAGCCAGGTGGCGAGCTGCGCCCGCGAAGAAATGGAAGTTGTCGATTGAAAAGGGGATGTCGCTGTCACGCGCCAGTTTGATAGGCTTGCCGGTATCCTGCGACTCCAGTTCGGCCAGTTCAGAAGCGTGAGCCTCGATAGTCTGGGTGAACTTTTCCAGCATCGCCGCGCGCGTCCCATGCGTTAGCTTCGACCAGCGGCCATCATCAAAAGCTGCTCGCGCCGCAGCTACCGCGCGCTCAACATCTTCTACCGAGCTTACAGGCACCTCGGCAATCGGCGAACCGGAAGCCGGGCCAATATCCTCAGCCTTCTTACCCGAACTACTTTCGACGAGTTCACCGTTAATTAGAAGTTTGTACTCGGCCACCTCAGTAGCTCCTTTCGGATGTGCGAAATAACGGGACGTACTAATCAGCCCCTTGCACGAAAAACGCACTCATTTGGATGTTAGTATATGATATTCGCAGCCATTCGACAAATTCGATACGAATTTACAGAACGCTCGCTGACAATTCTAACGGTATTTTATCACACTGGTAACCAGGGCCGGAGCAAGTCCAACCCGCCATCTGTCATCCTGAGCGCAGCGAAGAATCTCTCGCCCGGCACAGCGCGGATCCTTCACTGCGCTCAGGATGACAGCAGAAATGAAAGGAATGCCTCTGGGGGCGCTCCGCCCTGGCATACCCTTCTACGACACCGCTATGGTTCGCGTCTCGGTGACATGCATGTCATATTTCGCCAGTTCGCTGAAGAACGGCCCGACAGGCACGCATAGCTCCGGGCCGGACGCGCCGCGCCGCGTAATCTCGCCATTCGCCAGCATACGACCCGCGATAGCCAGGGGAACGCCCGTATCGAGCATACCCGCGCCCACATTCCAGCGACGATAGGGCAGCACAACCACCTGGTTCGTAATCTCAACTCGCTGGCCGCCCGCCGTGCCGCTCGTTACCACGCGCAGCACGTCGCAGTCCTGCGGTTCCACATCCTCAACGGGAGCCATCTCGAGCAACTTTGCCAGCGTCTCGCGAGGCGAAATCTTGACGCCGCGCACAGTGATTGGCTCGTCGCTGCCAAAACCCAGGTCCACCAGAAATTTGAGTTTCGTCATAAAGTCGGTCGGAAAGGCGATCTTAAAGGAAACATAGCCTATACCCTTGCCTTGAAAGGAAACCGGGAAGGTGGCGCACTCCGAGTGCAGCGAATAAATGGCGGTGGCGCGACCAACAGGCAAGGGAAAGATCATCTCTTCCTGCCCGCTCAAAGGCTGTTGGGGATACCATACGCCATCCTTGAAGACCTGTGGCTGTTTTGTGAACTCATCAAGGATGGTGCGAATGGAGTAGGGCGCGACCAGGGGAGATGTCGAAGGCGTGGAATCGCTGCAGCCCAGTTCCACCCTCATGCTTTCCACGCGGTCGAGCTTATCAGCAGCCGCGCGCGCCAGAACGTTGGTGATGCCCGGTGTGCCGCCCATACCCAGGATGGCCGTGATGCCCGCCGCTTCAACTTCGGCATGTCTGGCCATCAACTTGCGCGTGATATGGAAGAGACCGCCCAGGTCGGCATAATGCACTTTCTCCTGAATACACGCTTCAAGAATAGGCATGTTAAACACATATTCGACCGCGTTCAATGCGACATCCGCCCCGCGCAACAACTGGCGCAGGCGTTCTTTGTCATTGACATCGATTTGACGCACCTGTAGCTTGCCGCTGTTAAGCGAGGCGGCCACTTCATGAGCGCGCTCTTCGTTGTAGTCGGCGATAGTCACCTGGTCAACTTCAGTATATTCGGTCAGCGCGCGCACCGTTATACGTCCCATCGCTCCCGCGCCGCCAAGTACAATAATATGCATAAAGAGATACCCCCTTGTATCAATTGTTAAGCGACGGCCGCGCTAGAATCATCAGCATCGGTCACAACGAGATTGTGCGCGCCCGGCGCGGGTGCGGACGGCAGATTAGTGGCCGCGTCCCATTCATCAGCCACATCCGGCGTCGAAAGCGACCCGCGCAACTCGCGCAGCGTATCTTCCAGGCGGTTGAGGATGGTATCGATCTCCTCGCGTGTAATCACCACCGGCGGCTCGACACGCACGACACGCGAATTATTGAGCGTGCCAGAGATGAGTACGCCGCGCTTGAAGAGGCCCGAAGCCACCGCGTAACCAACGTCATCGTTGACGAAATGTTGGCCGATCAGCAGACCCTTGCCGGTAATGTTGGTGTACACATCCCTGTGACGCGCAGCAATGTCTTTCAACTGAGCGATAAAGTATTCGCCCTTTTCAGCCGCCTGTTCAGGAATGCTCTCCTCGAGCGTGACGTTGATGGCTGCGATGGCGGCGGCGCAGGCCAGCGGATTGCCGCCCGTCGTAGACGTGTGGATGAACGGGTTGCTATTCATGACGCTCCAGATTTTGGGCGTGGACATAAATGCGCCGATGGGCATCACACCGCCTCCCAGTGCCTTGGCCGAGGCGATAATATCAGGCGCGACATCCCAGTGATCTACACCCCACAGCTTACCCGTGCGGCCCATGCCCGTCTGCACTTCGTCGGCTATCAGCAAGACCTCGTATTCATTACAGATTTGACGCAGGCGCGGCCAGAAATCATCCGGCGGCACAATTGCGCCAGCTTCGCCCTGAATCGGCTCCATGATGACGGCGGCAATATCGTTGCCCACCTCGCGCGCGATACGCAATTGCTGCTCTACCGCGTCGGCATCGCCGAAAGGCACGTGGAACACGTTATTCTGCGGCGTCATGGCCGGACGGCGGAAGATAGCCTTGCCCGTCAGTGAGAGCGAGCCGGCGGTTTTGCCATGAAATCCGCGCACCGAGGCGATAAAGCCGCTCTTGCGCGTATACAGCTTGGCGAGTTTCATGGCGCCCTCTACGGCCTCGGTGCCACTGCTCACGAAGAAACTGTATTGAATATCGCCCGGCGTAATCTCGGCCAACAAGTGCGCCAGCATACCGCGCAGTGGATCAAGCAATTCCTGCGTCGGCAACGGGCTTTTCTGCAATTGCGCCTGCACGGCCCCCACGACCTTCGGATGCGCCCAGCCAAGATTAAAGAGGCCGAAACCCACCCAGGCAGTCGATATACTCGCGGCCCAGCACATCTCGAAAGGTTGCGCCACGCCCCGTCCACTCGACCGCCGCGAAGTCTCCTGCTTCCGCGACCGACTTACGATACTCGATAAAACCGCTATTATAATATTTGGCGAAGTTATTGACCGTCGTATCGATCAGCCATTCCGCTTCGCTTTTGCCCAGAACCTGCTTCTGAACAACATCGAGATACCGCTGTGAATCGTTGAGGGCCTGTCGTAAGCCATCGGTACTCATAAAAATCCTTTCTGGCTATGCGGCTTCTCTAAAAAACATCCCACCCCGGTCCGCTTACCGATTTCGCTCCGTTTCCTTCCATAATATGGAATACTCCGGGCTTGTGGGTATGAAATCGCCTATCCCTGGGGATAAACGCTATGGAAAACAAATCAAAGGACGCTTGCTACTAAGTAAAGCGTACCTGATCTGTAAAAAGTGAAATTAACAATAGCTTGCATCGATCAAAGCAAGTGAGAAGTGGAAAAGCAAGGCCATGGCACTTCACCCTGGCACAGACCAGGTATTTCAGGGGGCAAAAAGATTCAGGGGTAACAGGTGGACAGGTGGAAACCGCGAAATACGTAGAATTTCGGAATATAGCGGCCTCGTTTTTTACCGGGTATGTCAGTGACTTTCACGAAAAACACCAGCATTCTACGCTCTGGGTACGAATTGCGCTTTCTTATGTAAACAGTATACCATTACTTGACGTAGTTTGGCTAGGCAGTAACCATTGGCGGAGGAATAGGCTCTCCTGCTTTTTGCGCATCTTCTATCCAGAGACTGATGACTTCATGAGCATTCTTGATCGCCTCTTCGTATGTTTTGCCGTGTGTTTTACATCCCGGAAGTTCAGGAACAGTAACGACGTAGATGTTATCTCTTGGATCCCATTGTATGACCATTGAATAGTGGTTGGGGTTCATAGGTCTTTGCCCACCTTTCTCAGCGCCTCTCGAACGTCGTCAATTTGATATCTTTGGGCGTCATCTCCATCATTTCCCGAAAGCGTAACACGAAAAGCGGGTAATGAGGGATGTTTCCACAATGTATGGCTCCCCTTGGCAGATCTAGGATAAAATCCAGCTTTAGAAAGGGCGGCTTTAAGTTTTTTAATTTTAATGGGCATCGCTACAACTCAATTTCATCTACGCTAAATTATACAACGGCTCTTTAGGTTTTTGCTATACTCGGTACAACGTGCCCGTCAATACGCTTTCGCGAACCGCGACTCCAGGTAACGCGCCAATATAGCGAGGGGATAGCAGATGCAGAAGAACATAATTGCCCCGAACACGTAAAAGAAGAGCGACAGGTTGGGATCGGATGCATTTGCAGAGGCAGCCGCTGTGACTAGTTCCTGCAATTCGAGCACACCGCCAATAACGGAGAGCAACGCGCTATCCTGCACCAGCGTTATAAAGTAGTTGGCAAAGGGGGGAATAGTAATGCGGAACGCCTGTGGCAAAACAATTTTGCGCATGATCTGGCGTGAGTTCAGACCTAAACTCAAGGCCGCCTCGGTCTGGCCTACGGGTACTGACTCGATACCGGTGCGGAAGACCTCCGTCAGATACGCGCCATAGTTGAAACTAAGGCCGATGATGCCATAGAAGGCTGCATCAAAGAAATTGGGACCTGGCATAATACTATTGCTTTGCAGCAGGGTCATGAAATTATAAGCAATAGTATAGGGATCAAAACCTGCCACTGCCAGGATGGAGCGCAGACCAAAGCCCCAGACAAACAATTGTACCAGGATGGGCGTGCCACGGATGACCTCAACATAGACAGCGGCAATGAAGCGCAATGGCGCGATGCGTGAAAGGCGACCGAGCGCCCCAATAAAACCAAAGATGCTCGCCAGGATCATACTTGAGATCGAAAGAAAGATGGTTAAACCCGCCCCACCTAGAAATACTGGAAAGTAGAGATTGACCGAATCTCGATAATGATAGAAGTAAAAGGCCAGGCCGACCAGGGCCGCGGGGATAGCTGCATAAAAGATGTAATCTAAAATCACCAGCCAACTACGCGGCCTGCGTCCTATGTTTGACTGCACAAACGATTGTTGCATATGCTATTCCTTCCAATCCGTCTAAAGTGCCGCCCGCAATTTTCTTTCATACCACCTGGCAAAATACGACGTCGGCAGGCTGAGTACGAGATACAGCAGCATCACAAGTAAAGAAAGCAGTAAGGTATCGCTGCCAAACTGATGACGCGCGGTATCAAACGCAGTAGTAAGTTCAGTTCCGGCGATTACGCTGACGACAGCAGAGTCCTTGAGCATATAAATGAGATCATTGACGAACGGCGAAATCATTAACGGGACCGCCTGGGGCAGCACAATACGGAAGAAGTTCTGCCGCGCATCCAGACCCAGTGAGAGCGCGGCTTCGGTCTGTCCTCTTTCGACCGAAAGGAAACCAGCGCGAAAGACTTCAGCTTCATAAGCTGAATAGTTAACGGCTAACACAGCAATACCCGCTGTCCAGCCATTTACATGGGTCGCAAGATCGGCGATCCCAAAGTGATTGCCGATAGTAAACAGAATGGTGCTGAGGCCAAAATATACGAGATAAATCTGGGCTATAAAGGGTGTGCTACGAATAATCTCAATATAGATACGCGCGGGTCCGCGCAGCCACATAAAACGCGAGCTGCTCATGAGAGCCAGAATAAGCCCAACCAACAAAGCTAAAGGAAAAGACACTGCGCAATAGATGATAGTGTATAAGGTTCCCTGCAAAAAACTTGGCAGGATTTGCGGGATGATAGTTAAATCCATGCCTCCACCCTTTCTCAACGCCACGCGGAGTTGATGCGTATGAATCGTCATAGACCAGCATAACGCGTTATCAACCAATTGTATCTACCTGAGCAGAAATATTGATCGATCTCGCGTTACGCTCGCACAAACCTTACCGAGAGCAGCGCTTGATTACTCCATTGCAAACAAGCGCTGCTTATTTTTCTACCCTTTGGTGACGCCGATCGAGGCCTGGTCGTCATTCCAGAGTTGCCACTTGGTATAGATCTTATAGAGCGTCCCATTGGCCTTGAGGATGGCAAATGCCTGGTTGATCTCAGGCAAGAGCAAAGCCGCGCCTGGTCTGCTCTTATTAAAACCTACATAGTAATTATCCTTATTAAGCGTGCCACCCAGGAACGTCAACTGGGGAATGGCCGTTGCGCCCGGGCCGGTACCTTTTACATAGTACGAGGCAATCGGAAAGTCCAGGAAGAATGCATCAACTTTGTGCTGCACCAGGTCGCTGAAGGCAATATTGCCGGTGTAGGAGTGAACATTGATCTTCTTGGGCGGGTTGGTAGCGTTGTAATCGTTCATGATGGTTTCAGCCAGGTAGCCCGAACCGGTTCCAACCGTATACCCTCCCAGAGCCGATACATCGGTCGGAGTAACGCCCGTGAAACGCGTATCATCGACGCGAATAACGATCTGCTGACCATAGCGGTAGTAAGGATCAGAAAATAACTCGGTCTTCTCGCGGTCGGGCGTTTTTTCCCAGCCGTTCATCACCATGTCGACCTGGTTGCCCGCCAACGCCTGCTCAAGATTGGCATAGCAGACCTCTTGCTGTGCCTGGTTGATATGCATCAGGACCGCGATAGCTGCGGCAATCTCTACCTCGAAGCCGATGATATGTTTCGGGTTGGCCGGATCCTGAAATACATAAGGCGCGCCTGAGACATAGTCAGCGCCCCATTGCAGATTACCCGGCGTCATAAGTCCCTGGCTGGCCACTGTTGTTGCGCCCGGCGTAGGCGTCGAACCTCCACCGGTAGATACATTGCCGCCGCAGGCTGCGAGCAATGCCTCGATACTACTCCCTGCCAGAACAAGTCCACCGACCTGCCCGGCGCGTTTCACAAACGTTCGTCTGCCAATGTCTTCGATCATAAATCGTCATTGCCTTTCCGTAAATAGTCCTGGCAACTCCGAGTTGAGCCTACCTTACAGCATGGTAGAAAGCACACGCTCCAGGAACAGCTTTGTGCGCTCATGTTTGGGCTGTTTGAACAGCTCCTCGGGATCACCCTGTTCAACGATCACGCCGTCCGAGATAAAGACAACGCGATCAGAGACATCTCGCGCAAACTGCATTTCATGCGTCACCACTACCATCGTACTTCCTTCATAGGCCAGGTCCTTCATCACTTTGAGTACCTCGCCTACCAGTTCGGGGTCAAGCGCTGAGGTCGGTTCATCGAAAAGGAGGGCGCGCGGCTGCATCGCCAGGGCGCGAGCGATAGCAACGCGCTGCTTCTGCCCGCCCGACAGCTTATTGGGGTACACATCGCGCTTTTCCGCCAATCCCACCTTCGCCAGCAATCTCTCGGCCAGCGCCACCGCCTGGTCTTTGGGCGTTTTACGCACGCGCATCGGGGCTTCGATAATGTTTTGCAGCACGGTCATGTGTGGAAAGAGGTTGAAATTCTGGAAGACCATACCCAGCTCGCTGCGAATCGGGCTAAGTTGCTTTACCGAGAGGTTGGGGTTGAGTAGGTGCCCGTGAATGTAAATCTGGCCGCTGGTATACTTTTCCAGGCCGTTGAAACAACGCAGCAACGTACTCTTACCTGAACCGCTGGGACCAATTAAGGCAACTACTTCCCTTTTGCGCACCTCAAAATCGACATCTTTGAGAACATGCTTATCGCCAAAATACTTGTTGACCTTGATCGCGCTAATAATAACTTCATCTTCAACGCCGTTGTTCTGAGACAAGGTACCTGAGTTGGTGAGTGGGACAAATGCATCGTTTGAGAACGACTGATCGGAGTTCATCAGTTACTCCTTTGCTTTAGTGCGAGCTTAGTGAAACCTGGCAGATAGAATCACTTACAAAATAGGTGCAGATCTGGATGTTGGCATACAGTATAGTCATCAGTTGAGAGCATGTCAAGCTTTCTGCCATGCCGGAAATTATTTGCGTGATATACTATCTTCAAGAGTGCAGGCAAACCGCCTCCAATCAGTATAATAGGTGAAGAATGCCATTCTTTTCAACAACGCATACCACAATGTACTACGATGTTTTTGAGTCAGATTTCACCACACCGGACAATAGTACCCAGACATCAAACCTGCTGCTCATTCATGGTTTTG
This sequence comes from uncultured Chloroflexia bacterium, assembly GCA_963769535.1. Classification (GTDB taxonomy): domain Bacteria; phylum Chloroflexota; class Ktedonobacteria; order Ktedonobacterales; family Ktedonobacteraceae; genus CF-113. The sequence goes on from CAVYMC010000001.1 coordinate 294,394, forward strand.
GTGGCACGCCCGCAAGCGATTTTGCCGGACAGTTACCCATCTTGCGCCAGCGCTACCGCGTAATCGCGCCGCACCTGCACGGCTACGGTCGTTCCACGCATCGCGAGACCTATAACCTGTCCTTTTATCAGGATGATGCCGCAGACCTGGCAGCTTTGCTAGACATGCTGGGCATCAACCAAACGCTGGTAGTAGGCTTCAGCGATGGCGGCATCGTCGGCCTATTGCTGGCAGCCCACTACCCTCAACGTGTCATTGCGCTGGCCGTCATGGGCGCGCAGCCCACCATCAATACGCAGAACACCACCGCCATCCGTCACTGGCTGCTCGAAAAGCCACTGCCGGAGGACTGGCAGGTCGAACTGGCAACGCTGCATGGCGATCCCTACTGGCGAACTCTGCCATCGATGTACGTCGAGGGCCAGGACGCGCTCGTCGCTGCAGGTGGCATCATCATCAGCGACCAGGAGCTAGCAAGCATCACCTGTCCCACCCTCATCATGCACGGCAAGCGCGACCGCATCGTCCCCGCCGACTACGCCTCCATCCTGCGCGAGAAGATTGCTGGCTCAGAAATGGTCTTATTCGACGCCGGACACGCGGCCCACCTGCGCTGCGAACAAGAATACACCTCGACACTTACGGGTTTCCTGCGCCGGCAAGCCAGGTAGAGTCATTAATTTGCTTGCTATTTGTCAAGCGGTGTGGTAATATTAAGGAGCATTCCCCCATACCAACAAGATGGGATGTGCAATTACCTGGGGATGTCGGGTTTCGACAGACGAGCAGGTTGATGAATTGCAGGTCGAGGTGTCGGTAAGCGTTCTCGTTAAACAACCGACAAACAACAATTGCCAAACCGGCATACAACTACGCTCTCGCTGCCTAATAACCAGTGATGCGTCGTCCCCCCGACTTTTTTCTGTGGGGTCGGGACCGGGCGTCGAAAACACGGGATGCTATGGTGAGTACCGCCTTCTAACCGCCATTTAAGACCAGAGGGCCAGCGCCGACGAATCCTGTCGATGGGAGTCTGAGACGTATAAGAAAAATCATCGACTAAACTTGTAGCATATTCATCGATGGGTTTGTTTGGACAGGGGGTTCAACTCCCCCTCATCTCCACCACACAACAAGGCGAGAAGCAATCGCGTGAAGCGGCTTCTCGCCTCGTTTTATGCGAAACGCGTCTACTCACAAAATCACCCATATTGATGAGGTGAGCGCAAAAGTGAGCGCGTAACTCACTGTGAACGTAAAACACTAACTTCCAAGCTTGCCTGTCTCATTATTACTCTGCTTAAAAACATCCTCCCATTTCTCAACGGCCTGCCCTTGCATTGAGGGTAACAAATGACCATACACGCGCAACGTGATAGCGATATCGCTATGACCCAACAACTTTTGAATAACTATTATGTTGACCCCCATAGCCAGCAATATCGTTGCTGCGCTATGCCTCAAATCGTGGAAATGCATATGAGGTATGTCAGCTTCACGAAGCAACTTCGTAAACAGCCTAATAAGATACCCAGGATTGAAGTATTCGCCATGTAAATCAGGAAACACCAGATAGTAGTAATTGTAGCTACCAGAACTTTTCTATGTTATGATACGGCCATCATTCAGCATCATATGGAGAGTGAGGAAGCCTGCTATGTCAGTCAAGCCGATAACAGAGAATACCCTATTCTATGGTGATAACCTGAAAGTTCTACGCGAGTACATCTCCGACGAGAGTGTTGACCTGATTTATCTTGACCCTCCATTCAACTCCAACCGCAATTATAACGTCCTCTTCAAAGATGAGAGCGGCATCGACAGCGAAGCGCAAATCACCGCTTTTGAAGATACCTGGCACTGGAACCAGGTCGCCGAGCAAACCTACGACGAGCTAGTCACACAATCCCCTGATACTGTCTCCAAAATGATTGCATCCTTACGCGATTTCATTGGCGCGAACCAGATGATGGCCTATCTTGTCATGATGGCTGTGAGGTTGGTAGAACTCCATCGCGTCCTGAAATCAACAGGCAGCCTCTATCTACATTGTGACCCCACGGCAAGCCATTACCTGAAAATCATCCTCGATACCATATTTGGCCCCGAACAATTCCGTAATGAGATCATCTGGAAACGCACCAGCGCGCACAGTGACACGAAACAAGGGAATGTTATTCATATGGGCCGTGTCCATGATGTTATCTTATTTTATACCAAAACCGGCTTAGCAAAACGTAACGAGATTTATCAACCTTACGATGAAACCTATATAAACGCTTTCTACCGCCACAAAGACCCAGACGGAAGACGCTATCGACTTGATAATACATCTGGCCCTGGGGGAGCAGCAAAAGGCAATCCTCAATACGAATTTTTGGGCGTCACTCGCTTCTGGCGATACAGCCGGGAGAAAATGCAGGCTCTCTATGAACAAGGGCGTATTATCCAAACGAAAGAAGGAAACGTTCCGGCATACAAACGATATCTTGATGAGATGCCTGGGGTACCACTTCAAGATGAATGGGATGATATTCAACCGATAGGAGCGCAGGCGGCTGAGCGGCTAGGCTACCCGACACAAAAACCGCTCTCGCTACTTGAGCGCATTATTCAGACAAGCAGTAATGCAGGGGATGTAGTTCTCGACCCCTTTTGTGGATGTGCAACGACAGTTGCCGCCGCTCACAAGCTCAATCGCAGGTGGATTGGCATTGACATCACCATTTTAAGCATTGCCCTCCAACAGTTCCGCCTCGAATCAATGTTTCCAGGCATTCGGTTCAAAGTAGAGGGCTTGCCATCGGACATTGCCGCTGCCCGTCATCTTGCCAATCAAGACCGCTATCAATTCCAATGGTGGGCTTTAACACTGCTACCAGCATTACCATTCGGAGGACAACAGGGAAGCAAAACCGGCAAGAAAGGCAGCGATAAAGGCATAGATGGAGTCATCACCTTTATCGATGATGCGTATGGCAAACCAAAGCGCGTCCTTGTCCAGGTGAAATCAGGGCATGTCAAATCCGGCGATATACGCGATCTCAGAGGCACCGTCGAACGAGAAAATGCCGCCATCGGTGTCTTTATCACGTTGGAACCACCCAGCAAAGACATGATTACCGAAGCAGTGACCGCAGGTTTCTACGAGTCGCCGCACTGGAAAAAATGCCCACGCATCCAGATACTGACCGTCAGTGACTTGCTAAGAGGCGTAAAGGTGGATATGCCACCCCAGCACGGCACATTCAAGCAGGCACAGAGAGTAAAAGGTGAAGCAGAAGCCGAGCAGGTTGGATTGTTTGATTGACTCTTAATAGCTGTACAGCAACACATGAATATAGCTGTTTACATCAATTTATGCTATGATATAAGCAATTTTTACTAATACATAGAGGATATAGGACATCATTGTATGGCAGATACACTGCAACAAAAAATCAAATTGTTTTATTGCTATGCACGTGAAGATAAACACTTGCGTGACCTACTAGAAAAACATCTCATTCCACTAACTCGTAAATATAATCTCAAAAACTGGCATGATCGTGAAATTTTGCCAGGAGAAAACTGGAAAAGTGTTATCGACCATCATCTCGCAACTGCCGACATCGTCCTCTTACTTATAAGCCCTGATTTTATGGCATCTGACTATTGTTATGGGAAAGAAATGGAGCGTGCTTTAGCTCAACAACAACTAGGTATATGCTGTGTTATCCCTATACTCCTACGTTCAGTGTATATGGAAGATGTTCCTTTTCAAGACATACAGATGCTTCCTTCCGATGCTAAACCTGTTAAAAATTGGACGGATCCCGACGACGCCTTTTATGACGTAGCTAGAGGTATCAGTAGAACGCTAAAAGACTTACTATCGTCATCAAACACGCACGAAGAAAAGCTCAAAGCAGGTCTCATGCTATCAAATATCAGCCTGTTTGAAGAACTACTAGCCATCTACGAAAAAGCGATAAACCTTGACCCAAGTGATGCTCGACTTCTCTACAACCTGGGAGTCATACTAGAAAACTCCTGGCAGTTCGATCAGGCTTTAACAACCTACAGAGACTCAATAAAGCTAAATCCTCAAGATACTCGTGCCTGGTACAACATGGGATGCATCCTCAGAATGAGGAAACAATATCGTCAGGCCATTGCTGCATTTGAGCGGGCCATTCAAATAAATCCTGGTAACACTCAAGCCTACAATCAGAAGGAGGATACTATGCCAAACTTAAAGTTAGAAGAAGAGGCAATTGCTGCCCATAACCGCGCTGTTGAATTAAATCCTAACGACTCCTGGACTCGCGTTCAGAAAGCCGTTACCCTTCGCGATTTCGGACGGGAGGAGGAGGCACTTGTTGCTCATGAACAAGCAATTCAAGTGAAGTCTGACGATGCTTGGGCCTACAGCGAGAAGGCGATTACTTTACGTCATTTCAAACGCCTCCAAGAGGCGCTTGCTGCTCACGATCAGGCTATTAAACTTAATCCCAATGACGCCTGGACTTTTGTTCAGCAGGCTATTACACTCCGTGACTTCAAACACTTCGACGAGGCGCTTGCTGCTCACGATCAGGCTATTAAACTTAACCCCAATGAAGCTTGGATATATCATGAGAAAGGAACAACCCTACGATTGAACGGAAAGCGTGAAGAGGCACTTGCTTTTTATGATCAGGCTATTAAAATCAACCAAAATGATTCCTGGGTCTACACTATGAAAGCAGCAACTCTTCGTGAGCTTAAACAGTTTAACAAGGCACTTGCTGCTCATGATCGAGCTATCGAACTCAATCCCGATGCTCGAAGCTACTTAGAGAAGGCCTTCACCCTGCGTGAGTGCAAACAGTTTGAAGAAGCACTTGCAGCTCATGACCAAGCTATTAAACTCAACCAGAACGACGCCTGGTGCTATAGTGAGAAAGCCATTACTTTACGGGAACGATGGCGTAACATATAGTCTACTTGACAGCTTACAAAGTGAACATCGGCGATATACCATAGACACGTTTAGACAAATATGTACCGCCACCTGGCTTTACAAGCCGATCAAACCAGATGAGAGGCAGCCCCATTTAGCACATGAAGGTATTCAACTCCCCCTCATCTCCACCACACAACGAGGCGAGAAGCAATCGCGTGAAGCGGCTTCTCGCCTCGTTTTATGCCTTATTTACAAACCGCAAACATTGTGCCGAATTGAGGCATGAGAGCAAAACTGAGAGCAAAACCTTCTCACTTCATTGTATCCTCTACCTGCCTTTTTTGGAACAAGAGAGTAACCAGGAGCAAGCAACTCCAGAGCGCGTAACTCCCGGTTGACAGGCGCTCAAAAAGCCCGGCAAGCGGTACCAGCCCGGCAAGGTGTCCGCTCGCACCTTGTACGAACGCCCCCAGAAAGACCAGGATCAGCACGCCAGTAATCACCGAGTACACGGCCCACCCGCGCCAATTAGGTACACGCGCAAACTGTGCAGCCGAGGCGAAGCAGCCCTGGGCCAGGGAAAGAATGAGCACCCACGCGAAGATACTATAAAGAGTCCCATGCACCGTCGATGTTGCCAGGACAGCCCCTGGTGGGTAGCCGGGAAAGGGATCCATGGCAAACACCCCAGCGCCAATCAGGCAAAGGCCACTGATGCCCTGGAGCAGAGGAAACCAGATCGCACCGCGCCCTGGCGCCAGAACCCGATACCAGCCAACAGCCGAGAGCACCAGCAGGACGCCGAAGACGACGAAATTGACCTGCTGCACCCAGCCGCCAGGACCAAGGCTCAGCGCGCTAATCGGTTGTTGCCAGGCATCATAGCCCGGCCGCGTGATCCCTTCAATCAGATAGGTTGCAGTAAATAGGAGCGCCCCAACGCCACTACAGACTCACCCAGCTCGAGCGTGAGAGGGGACCGCAAGCCCTTCATGAACCCAGACGAGGACCTTTCCGATTGATCGGCAATCGGGGTTGGTTCAGAGATGCTCTCCATTGGATTTCCTTTCTTTGGGAAGGCTCTCCTTCCCATGTTCCTTTCTCCATGTGAGGAGAGCCACACCCACACCTGAAAACGGTAAGCTTCAGGTTTGGATTCGCTAACCCCTTCATTGCCTGTACTTTATTATATTGCTATACGTTATACTATAACGGATAGCAATATCTTTGTCAGGAGATGAACAGCGAAAAATGGGCCAGAAGAAGGACATGGTTAAGAAAGCATCTGCTTCTCTCATTCAAGCAGTATGATCTCGTTGCACATTCCGTGGGCAAAACCGCGAATGATAGCAAAAGCCTAACCGCCTTCTCCGTTAGCCCTCTCATCCGGTTAAAAACATCCTCCCACTTCCCAGCAGCTTCCTCTTGCATTGAGGGCAGCAAATGACCGTACACGCGCAGTGTGATAGCTATATCGCTATGCCCCAACAACTTTTGAATGACATAATTGTGACGTTTTTGTGTATTTCAAGTCATTAGCTGTGACAAGATCATGAGATAAGTAATATATTCTATTCTTGAGAAAGAAAAGTTCCTGCCCGGGCTAAGAACCGCGTAGGCCAGGAGAGAAAGCTTTCAGGAGTTCAGAGGGAGTCTCATCTTAACAGCTACCATTAAGGCTTGCTTAATGGAAGGAGCGTTTGATATGGAAAAGTGTATAAAATGCGGTGCAACGCTACCAGCCGGCGCCAAAGTATGCCCCTATTGCGGGAATCCGGTGAGCCTATACGAAGAGAAGATGCAGCCGGTGCAACCTGTCTCCAAAAAGCAGGCGAGATGGCGCCCACTTCTCATACTGGCTGTGGTAGTGCTTAGCGCACTGCTTGTATTGAGCCTTGTCTTTGCGTTCATGCAGTGGACAGCGCCAGCAAAACTGGTGGTGAGTCCTGGCTCAATCGATTATGGCACGCTACAAGTGGGCAGCCAGGGCAGTCAGGTCATCACACTAACCAATAGTGGTAGGCAGGACCTCAACTGGACGGCGAACAAAGGGAATGCAGACTGGCTTACGCTTGATCTAAGTCAAGGCCGTATTCCGCCTGGAGGATCGCAGACCAGCAATGTGAGAGCCGATACGACGCTGCTAACAGCAGGACGATATTCGGCTAATATCACCTTTAGCTCAAATGGAGGTGAAGCATCGGTAAGTGCTGTCTTGATCGTAACCGGTGGACAGGCGGCGCCGGGCGTGTCAGTAGTATCGAGCATTTCGCCCACGTCAGGACCAGCTGCCGGAGGGACGACCGTCACTATCACCGGCAGCGGTTTTACCGGAGCCAGCAAGGTGCTGTTCGGGACAGTCGCCGCCAGCAGCTTTACGGTGAATAGCGATACGCAAATCACAGCGGTCAGCCCCGTGGGAAGTGGAACCGTGCATGTGACGGTGATCACATCGGCAGGTACTTCCGTGACCAGCAACGCTGATCAGTTCACTTACCAGGTTGTTCCGCCTGTCCCGACTATAACGAGCATTTCGCCCACGTCAGGACCGATTGCTGGAAAGACAAGCGTGATCATCCGGGGAAGTGGCTTCACCGGGGCCAGCAAGGTGCTGTTCGGGACAACAGCCGCCAGCTTTACAGTGAATAGCGATACACAGATCACAGCGATCAGCCCCGCGGGAAATGGAACCGTGTATGTAATGGCGATCACACCAGGAGGCACATCTGCGACCAACAACGCTGATCGGTTCACCTACGTGCCTGTTCCGACTATAGCGAGCATTTCGCCTACGTCAGGACCAGCTACTGGTGGGACGACGGTCACTATCACAGGAAGCCATCTCACCGGAGCCAGCAAGGCGCTGTTCGGCACCGTAGCCGCCAACTTTACGGTGAATAGCGACACCCGGATCACAGCAGTCAGCCCCGCGGGAAGTGGAATCGTGCATGTAACGGTGACCACGACGGGAGGCACATCTGCGACCAACAACGCTGATCGGTTCACCTACGTGCCTGTTCCGGTTATAGCGAGCGTTTCGCCTACGTCAGGACCAGCCGCGGGAGGGACGGTCGTGACCATCCAGGGGAGTGGCTTCACCGGAGCCAGCAAGGTGCTGTTTGGGACGGTAGCCGCCAACTTTATGGTGAATAGCGATACCCAGATTACGGCCTACAGCCCTGGAGGGAGTGGAACCGTGCATGTGACAGTGACCACACCCAAAGGAACTAGCGTGCCTGGCAATGCTGATCGGTTCACTTACCTGCCTGTTCCGACTGTAGCGAGCATTTCGCCCATGTCAGGACCACTCGCGGGAGGAACGACGGTCATTATCACCGGGAAGGGTTTTACCGAAGCCAGCAAGGTGCTGTTCGGCTCCACAGCTAGCATCTTCACGGTGAATAGCGATACGCAGATTACGGTTGTCAGCCCAGCGGGTAGTGGAACCGTACATGTGACAGTAACTACACCGGGAGGCACGAACGCGACCGGCAATGCTGATCAGTTCACCTACCTGCCTGTTCCGACTGTAGCGAGCATTTCGCTCACGTCAGGACCAGCCAGCGGAGGGACGTTCGTCACTATCACTGGGAGTGGTTTCACCCAGGTCAGCCAGGTTCGGTTCGGCACGGTAGCCGCCAGCAACTTTGTGGTGAATAGCGATACGCAGATCACAGCCGTCAGCCCTGGAGGGAGTGGAACCGTGCATGTGACGGTGACCACGCCGGGAGGCGCGAGCGCAACCGGCAATGCTGATCGGTTCACCTACGTGCCTGCCCCGACTGTAACGAAGATTGCGCCCATATCAGGACCGGCCGCCGGTGGGACGACGGTCACTATCACCGGGAGCGGTTTTACCGGAGCCAGCAAGGTGCTGTTTGGGACAGCAGTTGCCAGCTTTACGGTGGTTAGTGATACACAGATCACAGTCACCAGCCCGGCGGGAAGTGGAACAGTGCATGTGACGGTGACTACGCCGGGAGGCACTTCCGCGACCAGCAACGCTGATCTGTTCCAATACAGCTAGTCAAAAAGCCCCCTTTATGTTAAGGGGTGTAAGCACTGAAGGAAGGAACAAAGCAGCAAAGCGTCTCAACCCTCAACCAGGCCCATGCAAGCCTACCACGGGCCTGGTTGAGGGGTATTTTGTCGCCGCTGGATTTTATTCGTCCACTTGCACGCGAGGAAGGTGTTGACCCTCATGTTATTTGTCGGGTCAATCTTATCATTGCAGGTCCATGTGTAAGCATTGGCGCCAACAAGAAAGCCGTCATAGTCGCGCGTCGATAGGTGTTGATGAAGGTGGCGTCTTTCTTGCGAGAGAAGGATTTACATCAAGATTATGCTGTTGACAGAGCAGTCGCAGCTAATACCCTGGTTCTGAGAAGCATTTGAACCAGGGTATTTTTCTGCCAATAAAGCCACCTGAGAAGCCAGTTCTCAGGCGGCTTTATTATTCACTACTACCATTGCCCGTTCTGACCATTATGCTCATTAGGAGAAGGCCACTGCTCTTGCGGTGGAGATTGTGTGCGCCCCCACCCCTGCTGTTGCGGCGGAACAGGTTGTCCCCAACCCTGCTGCTGGGACTGAGGGAACGATGGGGGTTGCGGTGGAACCTGCTGCTGCGGCGCGATTGGTCGACCATCCCATCCCTGTTGTGGAGGCAACTGCTGCGGGGGAATCGGCTGACCCCAACCCTGCTGCTGTTGTTGAAATGGTTGCTGTAGAGGTTGCTGGGGCTGTGACACCGGCTGCTGGCCCCATCCTTGCCCGGATCGACCCTCCCCCCAGCTATTCTGCATCAAGTGCGAGCCTGCGGGCGCGGAGGTTCCAGCAGCATGAGCAGCACGCGCCAGGCGGTCATTACGCACATGCCGCCAGATGTAGAGAGCAACCAGCGCAACGATTGCCACGACGATAACAATGTCCAGACCATGGAAGATGGGAGCGAGCTTTGCCAGGTTGCCACCAATCAATGTCCCGACATACGCCAGGAGCAGGCACCAGGGGAAAGAGCCAAGAAAACTATACACAACGAATTTGACGAACGGCATTCTTGTAATACCGGCAGGCAGCGAAATGTACGTGCGCACAACCGGCAGCAGGCGCGAGAAAAAGGCGGTTTCGCTTCCATACTTCTTAAAAAACGCATCGGCTTTATCAGCATCGTGCTGGGAGATCAGCACGTAGCGGCCATACTTGAGCATCAACGGTCGCCCACCCGCGTAGCCAATGCCATACGCGGCAATCGAACCGATCACACACCCCATTGAGCCAACCAGGGCCACCAGAATTAACCCCGGCAAAAGGCCGACTCCGCTTAAAATCTTCCCTGTAACGAGCATGATACCGGCAAGCGGCATAACAACTTCGCTGGGGAGAGGAATACAACAACTTTCAATTGCCATAGCCAGTAATATGCCGACCAGGCCAGTATGCACATATAAACTGGTCACAAAATTTGTGATTGACGTAGTAATATCAGCCAGATACACGAAAAGCCTCCTTCAAACATATACGCATTGCCCACCTATAGTAGCATATTCAGCGCAAAGGGGCTAGTGTCTATAGGACTGATGCTTCCTACTCTTCATTGAGGGACAGGTGGCGAGAGGCGCGACGTGTGATCGGCTTATCGATCTGCTGTAACAATTCCTCGCTCAATGGATCATCCTCGTAGAGGTAAGGAGCGCGGCGTACCAGTGGATTATACAAATTCCCGGTGGTAGGTTCGTCTCCGCTAGATTGCTCGTTCATCTGGCGGTTGCGCGTAATCTGGCCCGTTTCAGGATTCAAGCGGATCGGACCGGTGGTCGGATAGGAATCGCGACCGCGTAACTGGTCCGTTTGCGTCTCCTGATGACGCGCATTCCCTACATTGGAAGGTCTCTTTGCGCCGCGATTGCTATCCGTTCGCGACCGGCTCTCATCCACCCTATTCTTTTTCAAGGCTTCCTCTTGCAATCCCGAGCGACTCAACTGGATAGATTGAGGAGGCAGGTGTCTCGTTGTTGCAGATCGTCGTACCGGGCCGGTAGAAATCTGCTCAGACCCGGAGGAGCCTTGCGCCGCCTCCTGCTGAGCAACCTTGCGCGCCGCAGCCTGCTGCTGAGAGCGCAATGAGCCGGTAGTATACGGGGCGCGCTCGGCGCGTTGATGTCCTGTCTGCTGATTCTGTTTCTGGCGCGATGTTGAGGACTCAGGGGCTTTTTCGCCTCTCTCACGCTCATACGCAAATTCTCGCGTTGCCCTGCGCGAAGCCCGGGTTGATGGAGCATCCTGGGGAGTGTTCACAGCGCGTTGTTTCGCTGTCGAGCGCGAAGACGACGACGCATAGCTTTGCCCTGCAGCAGGCAAATTACGCATTTCAGACTGTCTGCGCCCGCGCGGGAGTTCAAATTCCTCTTGATCCGCGGGTAAATAATAGGCATCTGCTTCATAGACCCGACCAAACTCGTCCTCTTCGTCGTAATCATCGCCCTCTTCGTATTCCTCCTCGTCGTAGGCCAGCTCCTCTTCCTGTTGTAACAGCATCTGGGCATAAAAACGTTCATCATGGCGGCGAGCAAGGGTTGCAAAGATGATGAGCGAAATAGGAATACTAATCAGGAGCGCGGCCAGGCCGCCTATCAAGCCACCCAACACCCAGGAGTTCAATGTATTCGCGAAGATTAGGACAACCGCAGATGCAACAATAAGCACTAATGCCAGCGCTGCAACTCTCATGAACACCGTTCCCTTTCTTCTTTTCCACACCATGATGAGGGGTTGGAATACATTGACATATTTTACTACAATTCTTAGTGTAGAGTATAGCAGATCAGGACAATTTCTACAAGAGGCATTTGAGGCGGAAAAGGTAAAAGTTTCTCTACAATACAAATAGCACCGGGGTTGAGAAGAATAACTTGCGATTCTCTTTCCCGGTGCGATGTGTTCTACGCCCTATATCAGGCAACATCGAGCAGGGTATCGGCGCGCCGCAGGTTACGCGGCATAGCACTTTCGGAATATGGCGACGACCTTGCCCTGAATCTGCCACTCCTGATCCCATTGCGTTTTGGGGATAAAAATGGGATTCATGGTAGAGTTCGCGGGTTGCAGGCGCACGCGGTTCTGCTCTTTTTCCTGGTAGAAGCGTTTCAGAGTGGCCTGACCATTGCCCTGCAAGTGAACGGCCACCACAATATCGCCATTTTCACAGGTCGCCTGTGGCTTGATGACCACATAGTCCTTGTCGCAAATGTGATCCTCAATCATCGACTGCCCGCGCACCACCAGCGCGTATGCCCCCTGCTGCTCAAGCTCGCGTCCGGCCTCGAGTATTTCATCAGGCTCAGTAAATACCTCGAGTGGCTCACCGGCGGCGATACTGCCGAATACGCGAATGCCCCACACCGGCTGCTTGAGCTTGATACCGCGACTCTTTTTCGCCTCGCGCTCAATCATATTCTTCTTTTCCAGCATGGTCAGGTGATAATCCACATGACCGGTACTGGCAATTTTCATCGCGGTCCCAATTTCACGATTGGTTGGCGGCATTCCCTCTTCTCTGATATAATTGACAATGAAATCGTAAATTCGTTGCTGGATCTCGCTGGTATTTTCCTTACCTATACTTTTACCCATGCTCACACTCCTGCCTTTCTCTGTAGGCATACCTGATTTGATCAGTCTGGTTCTATTCTCTGGTTGTAGAACAACTATTCAAAGCATAACAGGGTCATAGCAAGTTGTCAATAGATTTTTGAACGAATTTTCGGAAAATATATTCTCTTACCCGTTTTTTCGTTGGAGTTCGACTTTTTTTACAGAATTAGGACTAGGAATAAGGGTTGTTCTTTGCTATACTCATTGACATAGGATAATAAGAGGGCGTTTGCGTAGAGCCTTCGAATAGGTGTACAATAAGGGCGTCAGACATCGAAGAACCCGATCGTTATAGAGGGAGTCAGACAATGATTGAGATGACAGTGGAAAGTGTGCGTATTAATTTGCAGACAACGCAGCGAGTCGTCATCTTGAAAGCAACCAAGCAGGAACGCTATCTGCTCATCTGGATCGCGCAGGCAGAAGCCTATGCCATCGCGATCGAATTGCAGGGCACAAGCTCACCGCGACCACTTACACATGACCTGCTGAGAAATGTCATCAACGACCTGGGGGCAAAAATCGTCAGCATCGTCATATCCGATCTGATCGAGGATATATTCTATGCTCGTATCATTCTGGACGTGGCGGGCAGGCATGTCGAGATAAATTCGCGCCCAAGCGATGCCATCGCGCTGGCGGTACGCGCCAAATCACCCATTTACGTAGAAGAAAGTGTGCTCGAACGAGCAGGTGTGGCCTTAGAAAATAGCGAAGAGACCATTTCTCCGGCTAACGAAACTCGCAAAGAACGCGAAGCAGAGAGCGACAACCTGGACGCATATAGAGACTTTATCAATAGCCTGGATGTGTTGGACGAGTTCGGCAAAGACTGAAGTGCAGAGAAGCGCGCAAACGCAATGCAACTCAACGTGAGTTCAACAGGGCCTTGAGGAAACGCACCAGAATCCGCGCCAGCACTCCATACACGAGAATCGCGATCAATGCCGCCAGGTAGTTTATCAAATCTCCCCCAATTTGCGCCAGAAAACTTATATGCTCCAGGAGCAGGCGCAACGGCCACGCCAGCAACGCGCCCCCGGCATACACCAGTTCAACCAGCATATTACTGGCGGGAACCCCGAACAGTAACAGTATGACGCGCGCCAGTAAGATGAGTTGCGCCAGCACGAACAACACCCCCACAAACGGTGGAAACGCACTGTGGCGCGGCTGCGAGCGGAGCGGTCTCGCCTTCTGACCAGAGAACCCTGCTCCACCTGGAGGTCGCCCATTCCCATTCCCAAGGGGAGATTGCGGCAGCACCGGATAGACGCCCGGCGTTTGAGGCGGGTAGGTATATGGCGTGGCAGGTTGCCCATTTTGCAGAAAGGGCAACTCCGGCGGCAATGGCGCGGGAATGGTATATGAAGAATACCCTCCCATTCCATTCCCCCCTCCCATCGAGGAGGTGGGAACAGAGTTCGGCGACAGGATAATAGCCGACATTGGTTCAGTCGGTGAATTATGTTCGTCGAAATCTTCAAATTGAGGTTCGGATAGTTTGCGCATGAGACCATACTCCGCAATTCACTGGGAATATACACAGGTATCTATAATAGTATGACGCACTCCCGCATCACTCGTCAAAAATTGGGTACCGTCGCAGTAAATCTTCGACCGTCTCGCGCCGTTCCATCAATTGCGCTCCGCCTTCATCCACCAGTATTACAGCAGGATGCGGCACCAGGTTGTAATTACTGCTCACAAAAGATGCGCGAGTGGGTGCGAACTCATGCAAATTCCCCCTTACGCCCCTTACCCTCCTGAAATGACTGGGAACCGGCCTGACTCTCGCCACTGCGCAGCGTCTGTACGCCCAGAGCGGCCTCGATGCGCAAGCCTTCGGCCAGTTCGCGACCCAATCCATCATAGACAGCCTGGCGGTCGTTGCGCATCGCCACCTGAGGAAAATTCGCCAATTGCCGCCCCAACTCAATAGCCCGTTGCAGACTTTGCCCGCGTGGCGCCACTTCATTCGCCAGTCCCATCGCCAGCGCTTCCACAGCAGGCACAGGCCGCCCCGTCAGAATCAGTTCCAACGCTCGTCCCAGCCCGACGATACGCGGGAGACGCTGCGTTCCGCCATCAACCAGTGGTACGCCAAAACGCCGTTCAAAACAGCCAAATATAGCCGTTTCATCCGCGATACGCAAATCACACCAGCAAGCAACCTCTATCCCGCCTGCCACGCAATACCCGGCCACAGCCGCGATGGTGGGTTTGCTGACAGAAGTTCGCGTAAAGCCCAGCGGGCCGCGCTCGTCTTGCATCCCTGCTCCCAGCCCTTGCAAATCGCGCAAATCAGCCCCGGCGCAAAATACCTCGTCCCCGCCCGTCAAAATCCCCACCCGCGCCTCTTCATCCGCCTCAAAATCCATCCAGGCGTCATACAATGCGACCGCAGTAGCCCGGTTGATAGCATTCCTGACCTGCGGGCGATTGAGCCGCAGAATCGTTACTGGCCCCTCGCGGCGTATTTCAATTTCGTCGGACATCCTGTTACATCCTTTCTTTCCATCGAATAATATTGATACATGATAAGACAAATTGACCCGATTCACAATGATTTCCTTCATAAACAGCCATAAAATTCTACCCCATAGTTGGCATCCTATGTTAAAATAGGACAATATTCGTATGAATGTTGCAGAGGAGTACTTGATTTCTATGACCCAGACCGATGATCGTCTCGAGGAGCAGCCCATAACCCCTGCTGGCAAAACGCCGCGCCTGCGCTTTGCGCCCAGCCCCACAGGCTTTCAGCATATTGGCGGCTTCCGCACCGCGCTATTTAGCTGGCTCTATGCGCGCCATACAGGCGGCGTCTTTGTTTTGCGCATTGAAGATACCGATACTGCTCGCACACAAGAGGGAGCAGTCGAATTTCTGATAGATGGCTTTCACTGGCTTGGCATAGATTATGACGAGGGGCCGCTGGTTGGCGGACCTTTCGGTCCATACTATCAGACACAACGCCGCGCGCTCTACCAGCAATATGCTCATCAATTGATCGCATCTGGACACGCCTATCGCTGTTACTGCACATCCGAACGACTCGAACCAGATGCGCAAAGAGCAGATGGCGCAAAAGTTGCCGCCGCGCTACGATCGCCGTTGCCGCTACCTGAGCGCGGAGGAACGCGCCGCCAACGATGCCGCTGGCCTTCCCTGGACGGTGCGCTTCGCTATGCCGCTTGACGGTGAAACGGTCGTGCATGACGAATTACACGGCGATATCTCCTTCAAGAATGCCGATAACGATGATTTCATTATCCTCAAGTCGGACGGACTGCCAACTTACCATCTCGCGCATATCGTAGACGATCACCTCATGGAGATCACCCACCTGCTGCGCGCCGAGGAATGGATTTCCAGCGCGCCACGTCACATCCAGATATGGAATGCTTTGGGCTGGCAACCGCCCTTGATCTATCATGTGCCGGATGTGCTGGGCCAGGACAAGAAGAAACTCAGCAAGCGGCACAACGCTCCCTCCTGGAAGACTTTCCAGCAGCAGGGCTTCTTGCCCGAAGCCGTCTTTAACTTCCTGGCCTTAATTGGCTGGTCATTTGATGACAAAACCGAGCTATTCACACGCGAAGAGTTAATACACGCCTTCTCGTTGGAGCGCATCGGCATATCCGGCGGCATCTACGATGCCGAAAAACTGGCCTGGATGAACGGCATCTACATTCGCAAACTCTCGCTTGAAGAGTTTACGCGCCGCGCGCTGCCCTACATGGAGCGACCAGAGGCCGAAGGCGGCTTACCCGATAGTATCTCGCGCCCCCTCGACTTCGACTACACCTCCCACGTCCTCAGCCTCGAACAGGAGCGGCTGCGCACCCTGGGCGAGGCGGCGGCTGCCGTCTCCTTCTTCTACATCGACGAGGAGTTCGACACATCACTGCTGATCCAGAAAGGCATGGACGCCGGGAAGACACGCGCCGCCCTATTGCGCGTGCGCGACGTGCTGGCAAACCTCACAACCTGGGATCACAAGGGAATGGAGCCGCCCATCCGCGAACTGATAAGCGCGACCGGATTGAAGGCCGGGCAGTTGCTCGGCTCCATCCGCGCCGCCGTCAGCGGTCGCCCGCACACACCGCCGCTTTTCACCATGATGGAAGCGCTTGGACGCGAACGCACCATGCGACGCATCGAACACGCCATCGAACGACTGGCATAAGCTATGCCACAAAGCGATTATATTCTGAGAATAGCCGAACAAGTAGGCCGCGCGCTGGCTCAAATTCTCTACAAACAGGAGCGTCAAGACTACCAGGGCGCGCTCACTTTTATAGATGAGCAGTACAAGCAGATGCTTGGCATGGGAGCAGGCTTCATTCATACCGCCCCCGAAGAAACACTGCTGGCCTTTCTGACCTCGGTGGGCGAGCTAGATACAGAAAAATGCTGGCTGCTTGCCACGCTGCTGAAAGCCGAAGGCGAAATCCACCAGTTGCAGGAGAACGAAAACGAAAGCTACTATTGCTTTTTGAAAGCCATGAACCTGTATCTTGAAGTGCTGTCAACCGACACCTCCTTCGACCATATCGACCCGGTTGCCGAAATCGAGGGACTCACGTTCAAACTGGCGGACTATGACCTGCCACAACACACGCAGGAAATGCTCTTCCGCTACTTTGAACGCACAGGCCGCTTCTCCCTGGCCGAAGACACGCTCTCGGAACTGCTCGTAGCCGACCCCGGTAATCACGAGCTTGTGGTGAAAGGCATCGCCTTCTACCATCGCCTCCAACAGAAAAGCGATGCGACGCTGCTGGGCGGAAACCTGAGCAGGAATGAAGTAGAAGCAGGATTGTCTCGATTGATTAGCAAAGCATAACCAGGTGTGAAAGGAGAAGTACATGAGCCCATCTGAACGTATCGACAAACAAATCACAGAACTTGCCGACTGGCGCGGCCACATGGTCGCCCGACTGCGCTAACTTATCCTCGAAGCCGACCCCAATATCAGCGAGGAATGGAAGTGGGAGACCGCTGTATGGTCTCACCAGGGACTTTTTTGTGCTGCCGGCGCTTTCAAGCAGACAGTAAAAATGAACTTTTTCCAGGGCGCAATTCTGGAAGATTCGCATACACTCTTCAATGCCGGACTTGACGCTAAAAAAACGCGCGCGATAGATTTCCGCGAGGGCGACACAATTGATGAGTCTGCTTTAAAAGACCTCATTCGTGCTGCCATAGCTCACAATGTTAGGAGAAAATAATATGACACAACAAGAAAGTGACCTCCCGATTGGTCTATCCGCGCCCGCCCGACGGGCGCTCGTTGAGGCTGGCTATTTGCAACTCGATCAGTTAACCAGGCTCAGCGAGTTAATGAGTAGTGATTAAATAAATATTCCATTATACGATCAAGCAAGCAATGTTTTTTGCTATACAATTCTTTCTAATAACCTGTTTGAGATTAATAGAATATGTGACGATTTTGTGTGAATAAATCCTCTTTTGAGATAGTGCGGTGATATCAGTATTGTATTCATTACTATGAAATAGTATGGATTTGTATGCAGAGTCTTGTAGAGTAGTTAATACCTCTGTCTTCTATAAGACCCGAGTGATCCCTTGCTCAAGCTGATCAAGGGTAGTTGAAATATGGATATGAGACGAGACCTGTAGTCAGTTGAACATCCTTCAGAAGGAGAGACAACGATGGAAGCGATACTTCACAACATGAAACCTTCACAGCAGAAGAAATTTGGGAGTTGGTTGAAAATCGTACTGACTGTCGTAGCGGCCCTTGTTGTACTAGGGATAGGCTTTGCTGCCTGTGCACCCAATCCACCCTTTCGCCTCGGAATAGTGGTACAGCGTATGGATGCAAGCACGGGTGAGCGACTCACCGACTTTACTGAGGTCCTAACAATCAATCAAGACGGCAGCGTTGTAGGGTCTCTGGATGATGGCCTGCGCCACACTTTCACTGGTAGGCTCAGCGACGGTACCGATTATACCAAGACGATGGTCTTTCATGGCAGTGGCACCTATGACAGTAAGACAGGAAAACTCACTTACACAAGGACCATCACTAGTATTGACTATGTTCTATCTACTGGTGACACTTGTGGGTTGAGTTCACCCTTTGTGGACGAGCGTTTAGTAGGCATCTTTAGTGGTTCGGACACCATAACCGGGACCTACAGTTCCGAGAGCTGCACAGTTCCTCCTATTCATGGCAACACATCTGTCGGGATTGACTCTGAAACGGGAAACTGGATTGGCACAACCCTGTAGCCTTTGTACCCACAGGGTCGTCGGTCTGATGGTTGCGCGAAAAAATGTCACAGGGGATTTGACCAGCTTACTTGTCAGAATACGCTACCAGTCTTGTGTAGGGAGCGAGGCGAAGGCTATCGCTCTCTTTCTTATGTAGAGCAGACCTCGGTTAAGTAAGGACAATCGATTTTTCAAGCTCACTTGTTTATAATCTAGGCAAATGAGCTTTTTTGTGCTATCTTGTGAAATGGCTTCTAGAGCCGATTGGCGTATACTTGCTCTATAGTATATAATACGTACTTAACCAGGGCTTAACACTTGATTAACATTCATGCTCCTGGTTAAGTAAGTGAGAGTGCATGGCCGCAAGTCGCACACAGGAAGTTTTTCTACCCAGGAGAGGTAAACGAGTGTCCTCCATAAAATCGACGCAGGTGGCGCGATCGACCGTAGCCGACACATGGCGCTGGCTCTGGCCCGATGTACTGATGCGCATTATTCCGCTTGGCGCCATCCCATTTCTGTATATCGTGCTATTCCACCTGCCGCTTTCCTTCCTGGGATTGACTCTGCGCGACTGGCCTCTACAACTCGCGCTCGGCTGCGGCATCGGATTGGCAATGGCCGCGTTCGCTATTTTCTATCGCGTGACCATCGTCGGCCCGTGGTTTCGCTGGCCAACCCTCAACGATCACGCGCTGCAAAGCTTCTACTACCTGTTCATCAATGGCCCCGTCGAAGAACTCTTTTTTCGCGGCTTCCTGCTGGCTGCTGTCACGCAGTGGACGGGCTGGATCGGCTGGGGCTGGCTGGTCAGTGCCGCCCTCTACACGCTCTATCATCGCCTGGGCAAGTGGAGCTGGCGCAGCGTGGGCGGCGTCGGAATAGCAAGCCTCGTCTTCAGCTTTCTCTACCTGCTCCAGCCAACCCCACGCTCGTTACTGGCTGTAGTAATTGTGCATGGCTTTACCACCTGGGGCTTCCTCAGCCTGGGCGACGAGTTTATGTACCGCCGCTGGAAACGCAAACAACGATAGAACAGCAACCTGGTTGCCGCGACCACCAGACCAAATTTCGTAATCAGCACGAAAAACATAGTAAAGACGCTTGCCAATAGCGCCGATACTAATGGTATACAGAACAATAGTTGTTTAGCACGCGTACAACTGTTGAGGAAAGTGCCAACAGCATGGCAAGATTGATAGTACGTATGGTATTGTGGTGGACAAGTGCCTGTCATTCAACAGCAGTTCCATCACTACGTCTAAACAAAAGGCATGTGCATCCAACGTTTGTATAGGTGAGGTCATGAAAACCTTTTTCTTTCGCTATACGTCATAATAGTAGGAGAATGCAAGCCCCCACAGCTTTGCCAGCTATCCTGGTTTCGTTACCTTTGTAATGCCGGTTCGTCTGGCAATTAAAGTATAATAAAAAGGCTTCTGGCAAACATATTGCTTTAGCATTACTTACTTCATCGTCACCCGGAGGATCACTTCTTTGAAAATTGTTGTTACTGGCGGAGCCGGCTTTATCGGCTCTCACCTATGCGCCCGTTTATTGCAAGATGGACACAGCGTACTGTGTGTGGATAATCTGCTCACAGGTTCAGAGCGCAACATTGAACCCTTACGCACTCATCCCCATTTTTCATTCTTAGAACACGATGTCATTAAACCCTTCACCTTTGAGGCAGATGCCATCTTTCACATGGCCAGCCCTGCCAGTCCAGTCGGCTATATGGAAAACCCCATTGAAACGATCCTGGTAAACAGCCAGGGTACGTATATGATGCTCCAACAGGCGCGCCAGCAGCACGCCCTGTTCCTGTTCTCCTCAACCTCGGAAGCCTATGGCGATCCCCTGGTGCATCCACAGCGCGAGGACTACTGGGGCAACGTGAACCCCATCGGGCCGCGCGCCTGTTATGACGAAAGCAAACGCCTGGGCGAAACGTTGACGATGGAGTTCTATCGACAATACCAGCTCAATGCCCGTATCGTGCGCATCTTCAACACCTATGGCCCCAATAGCCAGGCCGATGACGGTCGCATGATTCCTAATTTCATTACGCAAGCTCTGCAAAACAAACCCTTGACCATCTATGGAGATGGCAGCAAAACTCGCAGTATCTGTTATGTGAGCGACCTTGTAGAAGGGCTTATGCTCGCCATGTTCAAACCCTTTACCGCGGGCGAAGTAATCAATCTCGGCAATACCGACGAACATACCGTGCTTGAATTTGCGGAGACGATCATTGGCTTATGCAATGCCACCTCTCCCATCCTGTTTGAACCGGGCCGCATCGACGACCCTGAGCGCCGCCGCCCTGATATCACCAAAGCGCAACAAATCCTGGGCTGGCAGCTACAGGTGAGCAAAGAGGAAGGACTGCGCCGCACCATCAAATGGTTTAGCAAGCAACTCCCTCACCTGACGACAGTTTCATAGAAGTGTACGCGCACTTCCTGAGAATGTGATATATTCGTATGCAAATTCCCGAAGCAGGCGAGTTCTCACAAACCCGCCGCGATACATGGCTGCAATCGCTATGGAGCAAAGACCAGGGGATCATCACAGTGCCAAATGTGGTAGGTGTGATCGCCTGTGCCATACTACTTTTTTTGCTGCTCGTCCCGCCATTGCCCTGGAATATCCGCCTGCCGCTGTATTGCGCGGCCCTGGTATGGACCATTTTACGCCCGCGCGCGGCGCTCTACATGCTTCCTTTCGCTATTCCCTGGGGATCGCTTGACTACATCGACATCAGCGCGTTGCGTCTCGACAGCGCGGATATCCTGGTCATCTTTCTCGCGCTTGGCTGGCTCATAAACTGCGGCCTGCCAGCGCATACCAGATTGCGCGACCGCGAAGCCGCGCATGTGCCACTCTACTTGATACTCTCTATGCTGGCCTTGCTAGGCACGATGATACTTTCAATGACGGTAGCAACCAACGTCAAAGATAGCCTGAAAGAGATCAGTAAATGGCTGGAGGTGCTGGTTATTCTCCTGCTGGGTAGCCAGTACCTGCGCTCGCGCCGCCAGATATGGACAATCATAGTCCTTGTGTGCATCGCCGGAGTGACGCAGGCTTTCTACGGCTATAGCCAGGCCTACCTTAATCTCGGCCCCGCGTCTTTCATACGCAGCGATATCCTGCGCGTATATGGCACGTTCGGCCAGCCCAACCCCTTCGCGGCATACATCAACCTGCCATTGAGCATCACCTTCGCCCTGACCCTTCTGGGGCGCGACTGGCTGACCCGAACTCTGGCAGGCACCGCCACCGTCGCGCTCGCGCTGGCCGAATACCTGTCGCAATCGCGAGGAGCTGAAATCGCGTTCGCGGCGGCGCTCGTCTTTATCCTGCTAGCCGGAATGCCAGCTATCCGTAAAGTGTCCCGCGTCCTGGTTATCGCCTTGCTGGGATTTCTCGCGGCGTTGCTGGCAGGCCTGGTACCACAGCCTCTGTTCAACCCCGCGCTAAAATTCCTGGGACTTTCGGGCATCTCGCTGGTTGAACCAAATACCGCGGACTTCTCAACAGCCGAACGCCTCGCCCACTGGATCGCCGGACTCCATATGTATTTCGATCATCCCATCCTCGGCGTAGGTATCGGCAACTACCCCGACGCTTACCCACCCTACCATATCGGCATCTTCTTAGATCCACTGGGACACGCGCACAATTACTACATCAACATTGCAGCCGAAATGGGAACCATTGGCCTGATCGTCTACCTGTTCTTCCTATTCGCCATCTTTTTCGCCGGAATGCGCGTCCTGCAACGTATAAATAAAAAGTACTGGCGCGCAAGAGCCTTGCCCGTTCAAACTCAACCGCCCATCCAGGCGCCACTGGGTACTAGACGCAAACTGGCATTGCTCTACCGTCCTCTCAGCCTGATCCGCCATTACCGGCGACAGTGGCCGGTTGAAACCATCGGAATGCTCACCAACGACCGCGCCTTGATTATCGGTGTGATCGCCGCGTTGATTACGGTAAGCGTCCATAATTTTGTCGATGACGTGTATGTACATAGTCTGACCAGTCTCATCGCGTTACTACTCATCGCGCTTATCCGTCTAGAGAGAGTAACGCCCAATGCATAATAACAAGCACCCGGAGGATAAATTGATAACCCGTAATACGAATACGAGTAGCGTGTCCACTGACAACACAGTCATGGAAGCCGGTGTACCTGCCGAGGATATAGAGAAAAAGAAAGCGGAATTATTACAGCAGGAGACCAACAGGGAGCCAGAAATCACCCGCGAACAGCTCTCCATTGGCAAACGCCTGCTCAACTGGCGCACCATTGTTCCCTTAGTCATTGTAGTTGTGGCGCTGGTGTACTTTGCGAAGCAAGCCCACATCAACCCGCAACAGACATGGGCCGCCATCAAGGCCTCGAACACCTGGTTCTTGCTCGCTGCCTTTCTCATCTAT
This sequence comes from uncultured Chloroflexia bacterium, assembly GCA_963769535.1. Lineage (GTDB taxonomy): Bacteria > Chloroflexota > Ktedonobacteria > Ktedonobacterales > Ktedonobacteraceae > CF-113. Next base: position 317,672 of record CAVYMC010000001.1, read on the forward strand.
TACCTTTCATTCCCAATTCGTACTCTACGCTGGCGCACCTTACTACAAAATATTGGCTATACGAAAGCAAATGGCGTGTATCTTCCCAAATTTCCCAAACTGCTGGAAATTCTCTACATCTCCTGGTTCGCTAATGTCATCGTTCCTGCCAAGCTGGGCGATCTCTATCGCGCCTACCTTTTGCGCACAGAAACGGGCCTTCCCGCTTCTCGCACATTCGGCACCGTACTGGCAGAGCGTTTGCTTGATCTACTCGTGCTTTTAATGCTCTTCATACCGGCTGTAATCATCAGCCTGCACGAAAACCTGCCAAGCCAGTTAAGAGCGGGCCTGATCGTCACACTCGCCCTGGTTGTTGCTGGCGCCGTCGCGCTATTCGTCCTACGCGCCTTCCCCCGGCAAATTGCTCGCCTCGTACCCACCCGTTTTCGCGGCTATTACAACCATTTCCAGGAAGGCACGCTCGGCTCATTTCACCGCATTCCCCTCTTAGGCTCATTAACCGTAGTAGTCTGGGCCTGCGAGTCGTTACGTTTCTTCTTCGTAGCCTTAGCCTTCGGATTGATCGGCGGTAACTTGTTACATATCGTAGCCGCCTCGCTCTTCATCGCGCTCGGCGAAGCGTTGCTCACGGTCGTGCCATTCACAGGCGGCGGCGTTGGACTCGTCGAGGGCGGTATGTTTGCCATGATCGCTCTCTTCACCACCAATACCAGCCTGGCTGCTGCCGCTATCCTGACGGACCGCACTATCAGCCTGTTCAGTATCCTGGTGTTCGGCTTCATCGTCTTCATGATCGCCTTCGGGCGCGACGCGCGTAAAGCCACCCTGAAACAGAAAATAGTCTGAAGAACACAAGAGCGACCAAACGAACGACCAGGGCGACCGCAAGGGCAACGAACGAAACCAGGGCGACCGCAATATGCAAGAAAATCAGATACAACTAGATTGTAATATCAATCTGATCGACGCGGAAAGCGATACAGACCTCCAGCGCATACTCGCATCGGGGCTGCTGGAGCAGACCGTGAACCGCACATTGCAGGCTGTGCATATCTCACAAACTGTCACGCTCTCGCTGGTGATTACGGACGATATCGAGATGCAAACACTCAATCACCAGTACCGCCAGCAGGACAAAACCACCGATGTGCTTTCGTTTCCCCTGCTCGAACGAGCCGCTGGTTGACGCCCCCGCTGACCAGCTCTGGCGGGTCGAAGAAGTTGAGGATGGAGAAGAATCAGGCGAGGAGCGTACAGGAAAAGCGACATATCCGGCTTTCATCACACCATCCGGCATGCCGACCAACCTGGGGGATATCGTCATCTCGTGGCCCACGGTCACGCGACAGGCAGAGCAGGCCGGCCACCCGCCCGCCTACGAACTGCTTTACCTGCTATCACATGGCACCTTGCACCTGATCGGTTATGACGATCAAACCGAAGAGGGCTACCAGGCCATGGTGCGTTTGCAGGAAGCCGTCATGCAAGATATCGATTGGAAAACACTTTCACGATGAGTACCCCACCCACACTGCCCCAAAGAAATGGAATGGCAAAGTTTATCGCCGGATTTGGCTTTGCCTTCAGCGGCCTGTGGCACGTCATACGCACCCAGATCAACATGAAGGTGCATATCTCCATCGCCATCATTGCCATTGCGCTGGGCATCGTTCTCCATATCTCGGCAGTCGAATTTGCCATCATCTTTATGGCAATCGCGGAGGTACTGATCGCTGAGATGTTCAACACCGTCATCGAACTTTGCGTAGACCTGGCCTCGCCCTCCTACCATCAACTGGCTAAGACAGCCAAAGATGTCGCCGCCGGAGCCGTGCTACTCAGCGCGATAATGGCTATCATCATCGCGCTGTTCGTCTTCGGGCCGCACCTGTGGGCACTGATACACCGCTAAAGAGGCTATACATCACCCTCATTTTTACATGGAATGATGTACATTTCCAGGAGCATATTATTTCACACGCGAGACGTACTGGCCGGTGCGTGTATCCACGCGAATCCTGTCACCAGGATTGACAAACAGAGGAACATTGATACTCGCGCCCGTCTCCAGAATAGCGGGCTTGGTTACGTTGTTAGCAGTATCGCCGCGCACACCCGGCTCTGCGCTCTCTACAAGCACCTCTACAAAGTTCGGCAGCTCGACGGCAATAATCGTCTCGCCATCAACCAGCAACTCCACAATATCCTGCTCTTTGAGGAAGCGCACCGCGTCTCCTAACATCGACTTCGAGATGGGCTGCTGATCGAAGGTCTCGGTATTCATGAAAACATAGTCTTCGCCATCGACGTACAGGAACTGCCAGTTCTGATGTTCCACGCGCACCGAGTCGATCTCTTCACCGGCGCGGAAACGCTGCTCGATCATACGCCCGGTACGCAGGCTCTTCAGGTTCACGCGCACGAAAGCGCGCCAGTTTCCCGGACTGACATGATGAAACTCGGTTACTGTATACAATTCGCCGTTGTAGCGAATAACCATACCATTAAAAAAATCTGCTGTTGATGTTGCACCCAATGGAGTGAACCCCTTTCCTTACTTCAAACTTGTTTCACACTAATGAATTTTTATAACCGAATACAGTAATGTGCGTGGCTCCGTCCTGTAGGGACAAGGGGCGGGGTTGGATGGATGTGGGGGCCTTGTGCTTGTCCTCGTCGGAGTACGATTCCGTTGAGGTTTCGTAAAGCAGCATGGTCGCTCCCCACGAGGACAAGCACAAGGCCCCCACCCTTTCCCACATCCACCCCTTGTCCCTACAGGACGATGGCGGGCGTATCTCGTGATTACCCGATTCGGTTGTCAAAATTCATCGGGCGGCAAAGTAGCATGCGCATTGCATTATCTGGAATTTTGAACCTTCACGATTATAAATGAAAAGTCCCGGTGCTGTCAAAGAATTTTCGCGAGCTGCTCCACCTGGTCAGAGAACTTCGCCAGGCGTTTCTTCTTTAAGTTTTCGCGTAAAATCCAGTTGATGTCGGCATCATCCCACGAGGCGCACTCGCGCATCAAAGCAAAACCCTGCTCAGGCAAGGCGGCAGTTATCACGCTGAGGGTATAACCCGTTGCCTGTCGCAATGCCCGCACATCCTCACGTTTGCGCTCGGACTGGGGAATGGCGTGAAAACGCCTCACGATAACTCGCTGAATATCAAGGGCCGCTTCTTTCAACACCGCGTCGTTCATAAAGGCCGGTTCAGCGATGGCAGCGACACTGGCGCGCTGCTGCCAGCAATTGCCCTCGCTGGCCCAGATGCGCAAACAGCCGCTCGTTTCTTCCGGCGCCGCTTCCAGCAATCGTTGAAAGGCTATCGCCGTTCCTTCGCGAACCCGCCAGGAAGCATTACAGGCAAACTCGCTCAAACGCGCCATCACCTTGCCACGCCACGCCGCATACACCGCAGCGCACACCCCGCAGGCCAATACGCCGCACAGGACAACAAATTCACCAGGGGTGTTGACTTCCAACGTTTTTTCATCTCGCGTCAGGTACTCGATTACGCGCCTGACATCCTCTTCCCGCGTGCTAACGACCTCCGCCAGCAGGTGACTGACATCATCCACCAGCTTCAAATTCGCGCGCGGTCCCGGCAGATGACTCTGCTCGCGCAAGAAAAATTCCAGGGGTCGCGGATTATCCTGCAATGCGCGTAAAATCAGAGGCAATAGCGTTTCATCCATAGCTGCGCTTCCTCAAAAATAACCTCCTCCTCCGCCATCATACCAACTTCCAAATAACCTCAATTCTAATCAAGTGCTTGAAATCCACACCTATTGTACCATATACGATCTTATGAATTTTGCCGAACGAATGGGGACGCTTGCGGCGCAAGCGTCCCCATTCGTTCGGCAAAATTCATAAGATCAGAAAGGTCTTTCTCACGCCGCCTTTGCCGTAAAGTTCAGAGTGATAACCACCTTATTTAAGACTTTTCTGAAAGCGATGCATCGCTTATATCTAAACCATCAGGGAAATCTCCACGCGCCGCGGGTAGTGCGAGCGTCACTGTCGTTCCCTGCTCAGGAACACTGGAGAGTGTGAGCCGGCCTTCATGAGTAAGCGCGATTCTTTGCGCAATTGAAATGCCGAGGCCGGTGCCTCCCGCTTCACGCGAGCGGGCCTTGTCCACGCGAAAGAAACGCTCGCCCAGGTGCGGCAAGTGTTCGGCTGCGATGCCGAGGCCGGTGTCGCGCACTTCCAGGAACATGTGCCCATCTTGCTCCGCTGTGCGCACGATGACACGACCACCCTGTCGATTGTATTTGATTGCATTATCGAGCAGCACGAGCATGGCCTGCTCCAAAAGGACCGGATCGCCAATGACATAAGCTTCACCGCTGCTTTCAACCTCGACGGTCACGCCGTGTTGCTCGGCAAACGCCTGCACCCGCCGCGCTCCCTCCTGGGCCAGCGCTGCAAGGTTGACCACCTCGTGCTCTCGATGGATACTCCCGGTATCCAGTCGGGCCAATGTCAGCAGGTTGGTAGCCAGGTTCGACATATGGTGCGCTTCGGCCACGATATCTTCCAACAGTGCCGCGTCCTCTTCGTCCAGATGCTCGCGACCTCGCAGCAGCACCTCGGCGTCCGCGCGCAGCAGCGTCAGCGGCGTGCGCAGTTCGTGCGCCGCATCAGCAATGAAGCGCTGCTGGTTGGCCCAGGACAGGCGCGCCGGGGCCAGCGCGCGGTTCGACAAGAATAACCCGCCTGCTCCCGCTCCCAGTAGCGCCACGCCACCAACAACGAGCAAAAGCTTGAGCAGCAAGGAGAGTTCGTTTTCTTGTGCCTGGATATATTCACCAATCACTACGACCCCCACATTCCCTGTTGGGCTTGATACCACCTGAGCAAACCGATAGATCTGCCCATCAGAGCCTCCATCCACAGTATCGTTGGCCTGACCCGACGGCGACTGCAAGGCCACCTGCGCGAGATTGTTGGCGAGAAAGGCGGACGGGAGCGATGTTGTGTATCCGTTTTGCACCATCAATGAACCATTCTGGTCAAAGCAAGCAATAATTTCATACATTGATTGTCCCTGATTAGGGAAGAGAGAACCAAATTGACCTGGCTGCCCTGAAGAGTTTGATGAAACATTCGGCGGCTTACAACCATGATCAAACGGGTCCGCGAACCATTGTTGCGCCTGTCCATTGGCGCGCGCCGCGGCGGCATCGGCAACAGGCTGAAGGAGAAAATGTTGCACTGAAAAGTAGAGCGCCACGCTAAATAGCACCATAGCCACACCAAGCACCAGGCAATACCAGAGCGTCAGGCGCACGCGCAACCCCTGGAACAGAGCCGCGCCCGGTTCTCGTGACAGGCGGCCCCTCCTGAGATGAGGCCACCAGGCAGGTCTATTCCAGCGCATACGCTTTCTTCCTTACTACTTCTTTGTTATGCTTCGATCTTATAACCAACGCCGCGTACTGTCTTAATCAATGGATGAGAAAAACCCTGATCTATCTTGTCGCGCAGGTAGTGAATGTAGATATCCACCACATTTGAAAGCGCCTCAAGGTCATAACGCCAGACGGAATCAACGATCTGCGTGCGCGTGAGCACCCTGCCAGGGTGACGCATCAGGTATTCCAGCAGGGCAAACTCTTTAGCCGTCAACTCGATCACTCGCCCCGCCCGGCGCGCCTCGTGTCGCACCAGGTCAAGCGTCAGATCACCAACCGTAAGCTGGGGAGCTTCCTCAAAATGACGGTCGCGCCGCCGCAGCAGAGCATTGATGCGCGCCAGCAACTCCTCCATCGCGAAAGGCTTGGTCAAATAGTCATCCGCGCCCACGTTGAGACCCGTCACACGATCCTCAACGGATCCACGCGCAGTCAACATCAGTACCGGCGTCACCATATGCTCGGCGCGCAACTGGCGGCAAATCTCAAGCCCATCAATCCCCGGCAACATCACATCCAGAACCACCACATCATAGGTATCGGTGAGGGCAAGGTTCAGCCCCACTTTCCCATCATACGCCAGGTCAACGGTGTGGCGCTCCTCCAACAGAACGCGGCGCAGTAAATGCGCCAGGCGCTGCTCGTCTTCTACGACAAGAATATGCATTACTTTTCCCCCCGTTTCTCTTCTATCAGAAAGGATACTCCCTCCCGACACTTTGAAGAATACCATCGATTTATTGAAACTATATTGGAAGCAGATGAGAAAATTCCAATGTGACATCATAGCACAGGTATTCCCGCTCTTGCGCATGAGAATTTCCTCATCTTCCTCCAATATCCTTCTCATGAATAGCTGCTACTCTAGCAAACACAAAGCACCCGCCAAAAATAAAGAAACCTTCGCTTTGAAAGGATAGATATTTGGAGACGCTGGCTGTCACCCTGAGCGCAGCGAAGGGTCTGGCTCGTCGAACGAAGAGATCCTTCGCTGCGCTCAAGATGACAGCCAGGACACCTTTCCAGTTCTCCCACGAGAAGCCTTCTCACCAAAACGTCTGTTGAACAGAAACTTTTTATGAGAAAACAGCAGTTGACATTGTCAGCCCCGACCATAACCGCCCCGTCGGGCCAGATTCGGCAGACCATGCGAAACGGAACCGTGTCAGCGCCTGAAACTATCTCCGATGCCCCCGGCGGAAGTACTATGGCAGCGAGATAAGTCCCATACGCACTTTGAGCGCGATAATGCGATGCAGCGACTGGCGCAGGCGCTCCTGCGAGATGCGTCCTGATTGAACGGCGGTGGTAATGGCAGCGACAACAGCTGCCAAGCGATCCGGCTCGATCGGGCATTCCACGATGTCATTGCCTGCAAGAATGGCTCGCACGCTTGCCTCGGCGATCGCCTGCGCCTGATCGGTGTATCCCTGCTGCTGCATGAACTGGAACAGCCCTCCCCCATCCATCGCGTCGGTGATCACGACTCCTTGATAGCCCAGTTGGCCGCGTAAGACCTGGTCGATCAGCACGGGCGAGAGCGAGGCGGGCGCGGATGGGTCATACGCGGGAACCATGACGTGCGTCACCATAATCATCCCTGGTTGATGCGTCAGTAGGGCGCGAAACGAAGCGAAGTCAATAGCGTTGAGTTGGGCTTGAGTATGGGTAATGGTCGGCAGCCCATAATCTGGATTGGCCGGCGCCGAGCCGATACCAGGCCAATGCTTCAAGGTTCCCTCGACGCTGTTGTGCTGTAAGCCATCCAGAAACGCTCCAGCATAGGTAATCACCTGATCGGGTGTCGTGCCAAACATGCGGCTCTGGTCTACGGCTCCACCTTGTGAGACATCCGCCAGCGGCGCGAAGTTGGTGTTGATGCCACTCGCAAGCAGGCGCTGGGCATCAAGCTGCGCCTGGGCGTAGGCGTGCTGCGGATCCCCGGTCGCCGCCAGTTGCTGCGGCGAGGGCGTGGGACCATAATAGGGGGCAAGGCGGTCGACGTTTCCCCCTTCCTCATCGGTAGCAATGATCAGCGCCTGATTGGCGTGTAATTGGAGGTCATGCACTAGCTGCGTCCATCCGCTCAGCGTGGTTGGCATCAGTGGCCTTCCATTGTACTGGTTGTAGACGATGGCGTTGGCAATATCCCATTGTTGCAAGGGCTGGTTCAGCGCAGAAGTATAGCCATTGCTATAGACGGCCAGCATAAGCAACTGGCCGATCTGTTGCGTTTGCGTCAGATGATCGATATACGTGTCGATGCGCTGCGCCAGGTCGCCAGTCGGAGTGGGTGTTGCGGCATGCGTGGGCGAAGGAGATGGAGATGGAGATGGAGATGGGGTAGGTGAGGAGTGAGGAGAGAGAGCAACGGCCGGCGTCGGAGTCGGCTGGTGCTCAGGCGTATTTGGGATATGCCATAGCTGCCCGAGGACAAGCAGGCTGACCACCACCACCGCGAGGCCGAGGAACATGAGGACAAGCAGGAAGCGCGGCAGACCTCTGTCTGCAGCTTTGTGCTGATGCCGTTTCCGTCCTGATGGGTAGGTATCCATGGTCAAAGCCGCCTTTCGCCCCTGAAGAGGGACCTGCAAGCCACCATTGCCTTTCTAACTCTCTTCTTCCGCCTGTTTCGCTCTATAAAGGAGAATACAGCCATTCATTTCAATACAAGAATACGCGCTCAATCTCACCTGTTCATCACAGGTGTGGCACTTCACCTCCCAGATGCATCACAGGCTTTTTTATTTTTTCAGCAAGCATCAACGACAAACATGAGAAATCTCTCATGTGTTTCCAACGATAATCCAATGACAGGGCTGTACGATTAGACTCAAAGGGAAAAGTCTCTTCAATAGCAATATATCCGTTAGAATAGAGGGGAACTATGTCCGATACTCTAGAAGTGATTGCTCCTAACGAGTCCAAGTACGTTGAAGAACGCCGGAATACCACGTCGTCCCGGCTGTGGCATCGCTTAGGCCTCGGCGGAGTAATGCTCATTTCGATCTTCATGAATTTCTACCAGTTGGGGCAAAACGGCTTCGCTAATCTGTATTATGCTTCCGCGATCAGAAGTATGCTGGACAATTGGAGAAATTTTTTCTTCGTTGCCTTTGACCCCGGTGGCTTCGTCTCCGTAGACAAACCGCCCCTGGGGTTCTGGCTGCAAGCGGCCAGCGCCAAAATCTTCGGCTTCACGCCTTTTAGCATCTTCTTGCCCCAGGCGCTGGCCGGCGTGCTCTCGGTCTTGCTGCTCTATCACCTGGTGCGGCGTCATTTCGGCGTCGTTGCCGGGCTGCTCGCAGCGTTGGCGCTGGCAATCAGCCCCATCAGCGTGCTGACCAATCGCAATAATACCATCGACAGCACGCTGGTACTCGTCATGCTGCTGGGAGCCTGGGCGGTGTTGAAAGCGGCGGAGAAAGGCAAATTGCGCTGGCTGCTGCTTTGCGCCGTCTTCGTCGGCCTCGGCTTTAACATCAAAATGCTGGAAGCCTACCTCGCCGTACCCGCCTATGGCCTGCTTTACCTGCTGGCCGCGCCCCGGCGCATCTGGATACGCATCGCGCACCTGGCCCTGGCAGCATTACTTATGCTCACCATCTCGCTCTCCTGGGCCGTCGCGGTAGACCTGACCCCGGTTTCGAGCCGCCCCTACGTTGGTTCGAGCCAGAACAACTCTGAACTCAGCCTGGCGCTCGGCTACAACGGCATTCAACGCCTCTTAGGGCAAGTCTTTGGCGGCAATTCTGGCACTACGAATACAGGCAGCGCGAGTGGAAACATCACCCCCGGACAATTTACCCCTCCCGGCGCATTTAATGGAGGAAACTTCTCGCGACCTGAAGGAGGCAGATTCGGCCAGCCGCTGCAAAGTATTGGAGGCGGCCCAGGCGGCGGGAATAGTGGCGGCCTGTTTAACACAGGCAATCCCGGCCCGCTGCGTCTCTTCAACGAACCGCTTGGTGGGCAGATTGTATGGCTCTTGCCCATAGCCCTGCTGGGTATACTCGCCCTGGCCTGGCAGCGCCGCCCGCGCTTCCGGGGAGTACCCGACTTCAGCCCACAGCAACACTCAATGATTTTATGGGGCGTGTGGCTGCTGACTATGGCGGTGTTCTTCAGCGTCGCGGGCTTCATCCACCAGTACTACCTGTCAACGTTCGCCCCGGCCATCTGCGCCCTCTTCGGCATCGGCATCGTCGTCATGTGGCAAGATTACCGGCGCTCCGGCTGGCGCGGCTGGCTGCTGCCCCTCGCGCTTCTGCTGACCGCCCTTGAGCAGATACACATTATCGTGAGCAACCCGTCCTGGGGCATGTGGCTGATTCCCCTGATCTCCATCCCCTGCGCAATCGCGGCTGCTATTCTCATTGCGGCTCGTTTGATGCCACACCTGCGCCTGGGTACGCGTGTGCTGGCGCCAGCTCTCTGCGCCGCTTTGCTGGCGCTCATGCTCACCTCGGCGGTATGGTCTGCCATCCCCGTGCTGACAAACCAGGCGGCCAACCTCCCCGTCGCCGGTCCGAGCGGGCAATCCGGCATTGGTTTCGGAGGAGGCAACAGCGCCGCCGATACCGCGCTCATCACATACCTGGAAGCGCACAAAGGCAGCGCGAAATACCTGGTTGCTGTAATCAGCGCGAACGAGGCAGACGCCATCATCCTGGCAACCAATCAGCCCGTCATGGCGCTGGGCGGCTTCACCGGCAGCGATCCCATCCTGACCACGACTCGAGCTCGCCGCGCTGGTCAAGAACGGAACCGTCCGCTACTTCCTGCTCAACGGCGCCGGCGGAGGCGGTCCAGGCGGAGGCCAGAGCGCACTGACTACCTGGATCACCGGGCACGCCACCGCAGTCCCATCCAGCCAGTGGCAATCCTCCTCTTCGACAAGCGGTGGATTCGGCGGCGCGGCCCAATTGTACGAGTTCACGTCAGGCTCGTAAGGCCAGGCAGGCGATCCACCAGATTACAACAAAGCATCTCCTCCCGCAAATATGTGGGAGGAGGCGCTTTGTTTCAAGACGCGGTGTAGGGACGCGATTTATCGCGTCCGCTCACCTGGATCACCCGGCGCTCACGGACGCGATAAATCGCGTCCCTACACCTGACCCGAAAGAATGATAGACCCAGATTATGGGAAAAATCACATTTTATTCCAATCGTAATCACATCTACCCGCCTTATACTTCAATTGCGGCAAACAAAGACGCCGCATCAATTTATGCTAAAGAAAGGAGGTAAAGTATAACATGGAAGATTATAAAGAATTGGCCGGAACCCGGCAAGATCGACCACCTGCTCCGCGCCGGCGCGGGCGCAGATGGCTCGTGATCGGGGGCCTGGCTCTTGCCTTCATGCTCGCACTGGGCATCGGCACAATCATCGGTTCGATGACTGGCACAACCCAGGCTGCGGCCCTTACGCAGCCTGGCGCCAGTAGCGCCCAGACACTGACCTTCACGCAGGGAGACTCCAATAGCTCCCAAACGCTGAACAATGCTCCGGGCAACTTCAATGGCCCCGGCGCGTTCAATGCAGCTCCAGGAGCAAACGGCCCGTGCGAAGCGATGACCGTAACGAGCGTGAGTGGCAATACGATCGTGGCAAAAACGTCAAGTGGCAGTTCTGTCACGATCCATACGACAGCGAGCACCAGCTACACCCAGGCCAGTAAAACTGTCGCCGCCAGCGCCGTCACTGCTGGCACCCATATCAGCGTTATGGGTACGCATAACAGCGATGGTAGCATCACTGCCACCAGCATTGACATTCGCTAGCGTGCCTCCCTTTCTCTTCTCCCCTAATGGCTCCGCCGTCACACCAGACGCGCGGGGCCGCTTCCATAGAATGTTCCTATCACACTCCCTTATTCAGACTTTACCAGTCACACTCCCTTATTCAGACTTTACCAGTAACAAAAAACTGTAAAATAATTGTAAAGCAGCCATGTGAATCTTCCCATCTTTTTCTAATACTTCTCACACAATTTTCTTTTACTATTGAACTAGCGCAAGTAACGAACCCCTTGCACATCAAAAATAGCCTACATGAAATAAAGCAGGAGAAAACGAAGATGCAACAAGAAGATTTTAGCGTCTATACATCCCATCCCTATCCACAGTACTATCCATATACATCGTCTGCGCCCGTTGGCGTCTTAGATAATGCCCCGGCCACGCGCACGACGGGAGAACACATCGCCTTCCAGCCACCCACTTATCCACCAGAGCCGGTAGCCGGACCGCCAACGCCCCCGCGCAAGCGGCCAGGTCGCTCAGGAGCCATACTGCTCCTCACCATCATACTCACCCTCATCTTTGGCGTAGGATTGTTTTCTGGCTGGCAGTTTTCAAACAACAGAGCTAGCTCAACCACAACCTCCAACGCGGCAGCCACAACAACCTCCACGTCCATTTCATCCAGCAACACAAGTTTAGAGGCCGTACAAGAGGCTGCCATTGCAAAGATTGAGCCAGCCGTAGTCGAACTCAAAGTCACAACAGCTAAGGGCGAACAAATTGGCTCAGGGGTAATCATCGATGCGAAAGGTGACATCGTAACCAACAACCACGTCGTCAACGGTGAACTGACCATTGTAGCCGTGCTGTCCAATGGAAGCACACAGCAGGCTCAACTGGTAGGCACAGTCGCCGCCGATGACCTGGCCGTAGTGCGCATTCAACCCTTTGCCCATATGACAGTTGCCCAGATCGGCAACTCCTCCAGCCTCGTCGTAGGGCAAGAGGTACTGGCGATTGGCAACCCGCTCGGCATCACGGAAACAGCCACCAAAGGCATCGTAAGCGCGCTGAACCGCAGCGTGACGGAATCGACCGGGATCACCATCCCCAACTCCATCCAGACCGATGCCGCCATCAATCCTGGCAATAGCGGCGGAGCCTTGATCAACTTGCAGGGACAACTCGTCGGTATCCCAACCCTGACCGCCGTCAACACCGAATCCAACACAGCCGCCAACGGCGTCAGCTTCGCCATCCCATCCAGTCTTGTCGAAACAGCCCTGCAACAGATCATCCAGCAGTAGCGAGAAACGCATGAGAAATTTCTCATGCGTTTCCAATAGAAAGCCAATAAATCTGTCGTATGCTTATCACAGGATAGAAAGATATCCACCAATCGAATGGGTTTCGCTCATATAAAACGAGGATAAGCTTCTCCTCTTCAAAGTTTTTTCTCTCTATAGAATGGAGTTAACAATGCAAACGAATCAAAATGATTATGATAATCGCCCTTCATGGACACCACCACAGAGCCAACCCTATACCAGCCAGTTTGCCACCCCGTATGATGGCAGACAGCCGCTTCCACGGCAACAAAACCAGGCGCAGCGTCCTGTGAATCAGAAGCCTGAAGCGCCGGAGAAGATGCCAAAGGCCCAGGCGATGGCCCTGGCTAACAAATTTAAGAGAGGACTTGCCATTACTTCGATCTTAGGCTTCGGCATCTTTGGCGGACTGGTTGCCTTCCACCAGATCGGTTCTACCACTACTCAGTCTTCCCAGAACTCGTCAGGGTCTTCTTCGTCGAACTCGTCAAGCTCTCAAGGCAGCAATAATTTCTTAAATCAGCAAGGGGGAAACACCAATGGATCCAGCAGCTCTTCATCAACCGTCACCGGAACCCGCACCTCCTGACTATAGCACTCCTGCCGGTTTGCAGCGCGAGGAGTTCCGGGCCATGGGAACGACTATATCCATGCTGCTTTCTAAAAGCCAGGCAGAGACAGGTTCTCAGATCGTGCGCGCGCTCTTTGCCGGGTGGGAACAAACCCTGAGCCGTTTCATACCAGAAAGCGAGCTTTCCTTGCTCAACCAACAAGCAGGCACACCTGTTGCCGTGAGCGACCTGCTCTATAACGTCCTGGCAACCGCCCTCACAGCGGCCCAGGCTACTGGAGGAGTCTACGACCCGGCCATGCTGGACCAGTTGGAGAAGATCGGCTATGACCGCACCTTCGAGAAGCTGGCAGCAGTTGATTTCGATCCCATCATCCCCGGTGAGCCGGGAGGACGCTGGCGTGGCATCAAAGTCAATCCTATATACCGGCAAGTCACCCTGCCCACCGGCCTCAAGCTCGATTTCGGAGGCATCGCCAAAGGCATGGCAGTCGATGTCGCCCTGGAGCGCCTGCGCCAGAACGGCATAAGCCCGGCCATGGTCAACGCCGGAGGCGACCTGGCGGTATTGGGACTTCCTCCTACTGATGATACGTGGTCGATCGCCGTCCCAGGGCGAGAGCGCTACTGGTCGCTCCCGCTGCATCACGGGGCCGTCGCCACCTCCGGCATCGCTCATCGCCACTGGCGACAGGGCAACACGCTGCAACACCACCTGCTCGAACCCGCGTACTGGCCTACCAGCACAGAGCGATCTCTGGTCTGTCACAGTCGTAGCAGACCGCTGCGAACAGGCTGAAGTAGCTGCTAAAGTCGCATTTATTCTGGGTTCGCATCAAGGGGCTGATTTTCTGCGGAGCCACCGCATTGCCGGGCTGCTCACACGTGAAGATGGTGCCTGGGAAACCGTCGAACCCTGGCCCACATATATTATGAAAGAAGAAGAAGAAAACGTATGAATACCATCTGGACAAGCGTCACCTGGGATGTTGCGCGAGCGGGCGGATTTACCGCCTACATTTTGCTCACCCTGGCAGTAGTCGTCGGCCTCGCGCTCTCAACGCAACTTCAATCACCCTGCTTTAGGCACGCTTCTCTACAAGAGAATATTCTTCTCCAAAGCGAAGAATTAGCGCGTTCCCGCGCGTCCCGCTGCCCCTGTTCCCGCTCGCCCTGTGAGTTCCGTTCCACAGAATAGCCCGCCCGTTCTGAACGGCGCAAGGGGTGTTGCAACGAGCGCCACACAACAGCATCGATCAGAAGTTGTCCGAATGAAATAGATGATCGTATTATTGGAGCGGCGGATGCTTGCGTCGCCCGTGTCCTCGGAGTCTCGTAGGAGCGGGGGTGGTGTGGATGAGGGGAGGGGACGCTTGCGTCGCCCGCCGGGGTGGGGTCTTTGGGTCTGGAACAGGACACGGGCGACGCAAGCGTCCCCTCCCCACTCAACCCAACCCCCGCCCCTACGGAACGATACTGGACTCATTCGCCTCTACGGAGAAACCTCGTCCAATCGCATCTTTCTGGTCGAAGTGCCAAACTGGGCAATCACCGCCGCCACCACCAGGCACCCGCCAATCACCAGGAAGGTGCCAACAGTGCCAAGCGTCGATATATTGCCCGCGATCAGAATAATGCCCACGCCTCCACCGATATGCCCGATGCCATCCACCAGGGCAAAGCCGGTCGCGCGCGCCCGCGTGGGATAGTTCTCCGCCGACCACGCCCAGGCCATCGGCACAAACAGATTGAAGCCAATGAACAGGATGATCGACCCGATAGCCGTCACCCAGAAATTGCCCGACCCACTTACCGCGATGATCATCCCCCCGATTATGGTAAGTACCGCCGAGATGGGTAGCCAGTACTTGCGCTCCAGTGCCTCACCAAAGCCATAATCAAAGAGCGCCACCGCGACAAAGCCAAAGGTGCCGAAGGCGGCAATCAGTCCCGCTTCGGGCGGCGGATAGCCCAGACCCGCCAGCAAGGTCGTCAGACCCGCGCCAATCGTGTAGACCGTAATAAAGGCGATGAACCACATACTGAACAGCAAGAGCGTGCGGCGCAGGTACACGGGATTGCCAAGTATCTCCATGTAGGTCGCGTGCTTCTCGCCAGCATGTAAATGCAGTTCCGAACCGACCGGCGGCAGATTGACCAGCTTCTTCATGGCTCGCTGCTCCATGTCGGTCACAATCTGGTCGGCTTCCTCGATGCGTCCCTGGGAGATCAGCCAGCGCGGCGACTCCGGCAAGCGGAAGCGCAGCACGATACCCACGAACGCCAGCAGCGCGCCAATGCCGTACATCCAGCGCCAGCCGTTACCGGCAAACTGGGGCAGTCCATGCACGATTTGCACCGTCGACAGCGCAAAGGGCAAGCCCAGGGGGAAATTGGCCGCCGGCGTAGTCAGCCACAGGCCCATCCAGATGCCAAAGAAGGCCCCCAGCGACGACATAATAAAGACAAGCGAGGTGTATTTCGCGCGCCCGTTGCTCGGCGCTACCTCGTTGATGTAGGTGGTAACCAGCGCCAGATCGGCCCCTACGCCGATGCCGGTGATGACGCGGGCGATAATGAAAGTGGTGTAGTCACTCACAAAGGCAGTGAACAGGGAACCAAGTCCAGTAATGACGAGTGTGACCAGCAGGATATCGCGCCGCCCAAAGCGGTCAGCGAGCGGACTGAGGATCAGCGCCCCGATGACATATCCGACAAGGTTCAAGAGCACCGCCAGGCCCAGTTTATCGGAAGCCAGCACCAGCCCCGGAGGCGCTGATGTCAGTCCCGGAGGTGGTCCGGGCAAACACCCCGTCACAATCTGCGTGCAGGTCTGAATGAAGGAGACGTTGATGTCAAAGATGTCAAAGAACGTGAAAAGAAAGCCGACACCGATGATGCCGATGAAGAGGTAAGAAAGCGACCATATAGGGATACGGTCCTGGCGAGCTATCACGCTTGCGCCTGTGCTGCGCGTGCCCGCTTCTGCTTCGGACGCCATGAGATACTCCTTTCATACGTCTGTTCCAGTGAAGAAAAGCCGTAATACTGTTGGAAATAGGTATCATGCCTGGTGTACGATCGGGGAAATGTTGTTCTCCTGAGGCATTCAGGAAGAAGAATGGACGCTGCCCGTTTCACCTCCTATCTACAGCGAGTTCTTCATATCGAACAAGCTGTTCTTTCTTGAGAACAGTATAAATGGTAGATGTCAAGGTGTCAAGTATTTACGCTAAAAGTGACACCGGAAAATATCAACTGCGCGGCCTGTGGTCAACCACTCTCTTCGCTTTCAACTCGAAACGCGGCAGAGTCCCTATCTCGACAGATTCTATGGGAACCCGCAAATTCAGGACAACGTGTATTTCTTCCTGAATGCCCGCAACCAGTTCTGATGGGCATTCCACCTGTAAAGCGATTTCATCTAACGGTCCGCTTTTCGTTACGATCACGCGAAACTCCGTGACTTCGGGAAAGCGATGCAGGATATTCGCCAGCGCCGATGGATAGACATTGACGCCGCGTACAATCAACATATCGTCCGCGCGCCCCAGCACGCCCCCGGGGAGCATCAAAAAAGAGCGACCGCATCCACAGGAATAACCGCCATGCTGCACAAGGTCGCCGGTGCGATAGCGCACGGCGGGGCTTCCCCAACGGCCCAGGTTGGTCAATACCAGTTCGCCAGCCTGACCTTCTAGCGCCGTCTCGCCGCTTGCCGGATCAAGAATCTCCGCGATAAATTCGCCCTCGTTGACATGCACCCCTTGCTGCTCCGAGCAGGCGAAGCCAAATGCGCCCATCTCCGTCATACCCGTATGATCGAAAGTCCGCGCGCCCCATGCCTGCTCGATGCGCTCGCGCGTCGCCGGAATAGAGGCACCCGGCTCGCCCGCGTGTACCGTAACGCGCACGCTCGATTCTCGCAGATCGATCCCGTGTTCCCCCGCTACCTCCGCTAAACGCAGAGCATAGCTCGGCGTGCAGACCAGCACCGTCGCGCCGATTTCCTGTATGGCCCGCAGCCGTTGCAGCGAATCCATACCACCGCCTGGCACGGTCAACGCGCCCAACCGTTTCGCACCCTCATAAGCCGACCAGAACCCGATGAACGGGCCAAAACCAAAGGCCAGAAACACGATATCACCCCTGCCCACGCCTGCCGCTCTGTAGACGCTCGTCCAACACTCGGCCCACCAGTCCCAACTTTCCTGCGTATCAAGAATTTTCAGCGGGCGACCAGCCGTACCCGACGTTTGATGGAAACGCACATACTCGCTCAGTGGATAGGTAAGATTTGTGCCAAATAAGGGATGCTCTTCCTGATCGTTGACCAGTTCCCTCTTACTTGTAAAAGGCAAACGAGCAAGATCCGTCAGCCGCTCGATTGCAATAGCCTCCCCGTCTTGCAGCAACTTCTGCCGGTAAAAACGATTGTGAGGAAGTACGCGCCTTAATCCCTCCTGTAATCGCGCAATTTGGTGGGCCTCAATGCGCGAGCGATCAGCAGTTTCCAGTCGAGACATAAAAATTTTCGCCTCCTTCTGGTTTTTTCTCATCAAGATACCAAATGTAGGGACGCGATTTATCGCGTCCGCTCCCCTGTTTGCCCCCCAACCGCCCCGGCTTGCATCAGTTGTTCCAGGGCGCGGCGCACAAAAACAGGTGTTACCTGTTTGCGATAATTGATCGTCAGATCCGCATTGTCTAACGGTTTGGCGCGTTTGGCGGCAGCCACCGCCACGGCGTCTATCAGTTCGCGGCTGAGCGGCTGGTGCAGCAGTAGCGTGGCGGCTTCGTTTGCCTCGACCGGGTGCGAGGCCACCGCGCCCAGCGTCAGACGCGCATCAGCCACCGTGCCATCCTCGTTAAACCGCAGCGCCGCCGCTACCCCCAGAATGGGGAAGTCGAACGAGCCGCGCCGCCTCAGCTTCAAGTACGCGCTGCGCCAGCCGTCAGCAGGCGGTAAGAGAATTTCCGTCAGCAGTTCGTCCCTCTCCATCGTATAAGGCTTCATGCCATCATCGCGGAACAGTTCGCGCGCAGGCAGCACGCGCTCGCCGCGCTCGCTCACCAGCCGCACCTGCGCCCCCAGGCTCACCAGCACAGGCGCGCTATCCGCCGAAGCAATAGCCCAGCAGCGCGGACTCCCCGGCGCAACCAGGCACACATCTCCATCTTTCTTCATACAATAGCCGATAGACTGGCGCCAGAACTCGGTTTGATTGTAGTAGTTGCAGCGCGTATCCAGCAGCGCATTCCCGCCAATCGTACCCATATTGCGCAGTTGAGGCGTTGATACAGCCCCGGCAGCCGTAGCGAGCGCAGCATAATAGCGTTGTATGACAGGGTGGTCTGCCAGTGTCGAAAGCGTTACACCCGCTCCTATGCGCATCCCCTGCTCAGGCGAGCCAGCGATGCCCCTCAAAGACGCAATACCGCGCAGCCCGATCAACGCCGCAGGCGTAAACTGCCGCCGCTTCATATTGGGATACAGGTCGGTGCCTCCCGCGACCGGCATAGCCTGTTCTCCTTCTTCAGCCAGCATATGGACGGCCTGCTCCACCGTGCGCGGAGCCAGGTAACGAAATGGCGGCAGCCGCAGCATCAGGATTGCCCTCCTTTTGCCGTCGCGGACGAGGACGCTCCTTCATTCTGGATATGCCCATCACCATTCTGATGCGCAATCGCATTTTTCCCGCCATCCATCGCTTCAGGCTGCCACCGGATAAGGCGCGTGGGCCAGGGAGAAGGCGCTTGCGTCGGCGCAATCTGCGGTCGAGTCGTCGCACTAACTGTCGCCGATGCGGCTTTCAAAGCCTTCAGCACTTTATCGGGCGTGATGGGAACCTCGTCGATGCGCGCGCCAATCGCATCGTAGACAGCGTTGGCGATGGCCGGAATAGCCGGATTGAGCGGCCCCTGTCCCGCCTCCTTAGCTCCGAAAGGCCCTTCGCGATCGGGAATCTCGATCAGGATGGTTTCGATTTCGGGCGTATCAAGCGTGGTAGGCAGCTTATAGTCCAGCAGCGACGGAATCTTATGCCGCTCCTTACGGAATACCTGCTGCTCCATCACCGCCTCGCCATAACCCATGTACGCGCCTCCCTCGACCTGTCCAGCCACCAGCAAAGGATTGATGGATTGTCCCACGTCATGCGCCATCCACAACTTTTCAACCACCACTTCGCCCGTTTCTACATCCACCGCTACCTGGGCCACGCAGGTCGAGTAAGAATACGCTGGTGACGGTCCCACGCCTGCTCCCTTGTAATCGCCGTGAATATCGTCTGGCGGGGTATACGAACCCGACGAGACTAACGCACCGAAACGCGCCTCCGCCAGTTCTATGGTCTGCGCGAAGAGCAGCGTTGCCCCTGGATCGCTTTCGTCATAAATCACGCCCCCGGCAGCCTGCAGCCGCTCGACAGGCACGCGCAAATGCTCAGCCGCCACTTCAAAGAGTTGCTCTCGCAGTTTCTGCGCCGCCGCAATGGCAGCGTTTCCGGCCATAAAGGTAACGCGACTGGAATACGAACCAAGATCAACGGGCGTCAGCGTGGTATCCGCCGTTTCCAGGTGGATATGTTCCGGCTCTATGCCAAGCTCCTCCGCCACAATATAGGCCAGCACAGAGGTTGATCCCTGGCCGATGTCGGTCGCCCCGCAATAGACGGTCACACCGCCGCCCCGGTCAAGCCGTATCTGCACGGCTGAATGCGGCAGGTCGTTCCAGTAGATCGGCTTGCCCGCGCCGCAAATATAGGACGACGCGGCAATGCCCATACCGCGCCGCATAGCAGCATCTCCCGTCTTCCCTGTAGCAGCGTTGCCATTCATGGCGCTCTTTCCATCACGCGACGCGGCATGGAATGCATACCAGCCAGAGCGTTCAACAACCGCATCGAGACATTCGCTCAACGCGCAACTGGTGATGCGCAGGCCATTCACAGTGCGCGTGTACGGCTCGATCAGGTTGCGCCGCCGCAGTTCAACAGGGTCGATGCCGAGATCATGCGCGATTTTGTCGAGATGCGCCTCCACAGCGTAGCGCGGCTGCGTGGTGCCATGCCCGCGTTTGGGGCCGCAGGGCGGCTTGTTGGTAAACAGGCGCATCCCCTCGAACTTATAAGCAGGCAGTGTATACGTGACGGTCTGCAACGCGCCCGTGTAGTAGGTGCTGGCAATGCCATACGAACCATACGCGCCTCCATCCAGGAACGAGCGGAAATGCATGGCCGTGAGCGTGCCATCCTGCTTGACGCCGGTCTTGATCCACATTTTGACAGGATGGCGTCCCCGGTGATTCAAAAAGACTTCTTCGCGCGTGCAGGTAATCTTGACGGGGCGCGCAGTGCGGCGCGACAGTTCGCAGGCGCAGATTTCGTGCGAGAACGGGTCGCTCTTTCCGCCAAAACCGCCGCCGACGTTGGGAGCAATCACGCGCACGTGCGAGCGCGGCAGGCTCAATACCTTGCTCACCTCGCGATGCACATAGTGCGGCGTCTGCGTCGAGGACCACAGGGTGAGCTTGCCGCCCACCGGATCGGCTGGATTCGGCTCCCAACTGGCGACACAGGCGTGTTCTTCCATCGGCGCGTGATTGTTCCCTTCGTAGTAGAACCAGTCTTCGCGCACATAATCAGCCGCCGCAAAACCCGCCTCCACTTCGCCAAACTCATACGAGACGGCCTTGTGGATATTGCCGATACGCGCCTCGTCGTTGATCTTGTTCTCCGGGTGCGCCAGCGCCTCGTCGATACTCATCAGCGAAGGTAACACCTCGTACTCGACATACACCAGCTTCAGCGCCTCGTCCAGAATATCGGGATCAAGCGCGGCGACCGCCGCTACAGGATCACCAACATAGCGCACTTTCTCAACCGCCAGCGCGTATTCATCCTGGCTGGAGGGCAAAATGCCATATTTACGAGGCAAATCCTCGCCAGTAATCACCGCCAGTACGCCCGGCAACGCCAGCGCGCGGCTTGTGTCTATGAAGAGAATGCGCGCGTGCGCGTGGGGCGAGCGCAGCAGGCGTCCATACACCATACGCGGCAGCATGATATCATCGGCATAGAGGGCGCGCCCGGTCACCTTGGCATAGGCATCAACTTTAGGACGTGGCGTGCCAATCACTTTATAGGCCGCGTGGGAGACAGGCAGCTCCGGTTCGCGCAAAGGTTGTTGCTTGCTCATCGCGTCCCTCCACTCCGGGCCATGCGTTGCGCGGCAGCTTCCACCGCCTCGTAGATTTTGGTATACCCGGTACAGCGACAGAGGTTGCCGGCCAGCGCCTCCTGCATCTGCGCGCGCGTCGGCTGGGGATGATCGCGTAAGAGCGCGATGCCGGACAATAAAATACCCGGTGTGCAATAACCGCACTGGGCCGCTCCCAGTTCGGCAAAGGTCTCCTGCAAGGGATGCAGCTTACCGTTTGCTTCCGCCCCTTCGATAGTCGTAATCTCGCTCTCCTGCACTTCGACAGGCAAGACCAGGCACGATAGTTCCGGCACACCATCGATCAGCACGGTGCAGGCTCCGCACTCTCCCAGTTCGCAGCCATGCTTGGTCCCGATCAAACCCAGGTCTTCGCGCAGCACTTCCAGCAAAGTATGGTGCGCTAAAACCGCTATTTCGTGGCTTTCGCCATTGACGCGCAGGGTGATAAGTTCGCGCATCGCAGCCTCCTTTCACCAAACGCGGCGAGATGCCCCTGGCTTCAGCCATGGGGAGGGAAGCCGCGCTGCCCGCAGGCAGAATATCCTCTTGCATCTTTTGAACACGTGTGCTATGCTCTGTGTGCTCAGGCACTCCCTGGAAGCGGGGAGCAACGGCTTGCACGTTAGCAACATATGCGTTCTTGCAACTAATGGCCTTGCAAGGTAAAAATGGTGGGCCAGCTTCCAACGGGCTGTTGTCAAGCAGCCTATTGTCTCGTTCTGAGGAACGCTGTATGGAATCAGCGTTCCGGTGTGGGAACAGGGACAAGCCCCTGAATTTATTCATGGGGTCTTGACCAAACCGTCCGTCCTATTCCAACTTCGCGCCCAGCGACTGTGAAATCGCCATCGCTTCCACGCGCAATTGCCCGGCAGCGCGCTCCAGGATTTCGTCCTTAAAAAGCGAAGCAAAGCCGACGATCCACAGCAACGCTACCAGCACACCTCCCGCGCCATAAATAGGCGTCGATACCGCGTTGACACCATCCAGATATTCCTCATAATCGATGCTGACGCCTGCACGCGCTGCCTCTTCCACTCGCGCCAGAAAGTGCTGCGGGTCTGAGATCGAATGCTCTGTGAAGCGCGGCAGAGGATGCGAACGCAAATAATTCTCTCGCTGCGTTACCGACCATGCCGTCAGCGCAACCACACCGCAGGCTCCCGCCAGCAGCGGTATACGCATTCCGCGCCTCGCGGCTATATGAAGGCCCGCCTGTTCCCCTTCATCTATCACGCACTCGATGATGCGCACGCCCTTTTGCTCGATCCTGCCCAGGCACACCGTCTCACCCGTGCTGCTCGCCAGACGACGCATGGCCGGAAGTGCAAAGTGGCGCAGCCCCGCGCGTTGGATATAGGTCTGCGCCAGGTCATAGATGCGCGGCCCCAGCACAAATCGCCTGTCCTCCACCTGCTCTATCGCCCCGCTGCCCTCCAATGTTTTAAGCAATCCATGCAGACTACCTTTACTCATGCTGAGCGTGCGCGCCAGGTCTGACAATGTCAAACCCTCTTCCGTCACACTCAAAAGATCAAGCAGGCGAAAAGCGCGCTCCACCATCGGCGCTGGCGCTATCTGCGCCGCCGTGGATACTTCGTCCGCCTCATTTTGTTCGCTATATTGAACTGATTGTTCATTCATAAGAACAGTGTAACCAATTTCCCTTTCTCTGTCAAGTAAGGATTCGTGCATATCATTATTATGACACATCGATGGCAGCCTCAAGGGATGTACTTTTCTCCTGTGCGTATACTGAATCAGAGAGGAGAATAGGATGCGAGATGTTCCACTACACCCGGAAGAGGAGAAGTCTGACCTGCAGCAGCAAAGCGAGCCGAACACGATACCGGTCACCGCCGGTAGCCGCGCACACGTACTTGTGGTGGAAGATCAGCCGCAGATGGCCCGCATGATTGCTGCCACCCTGACTACACTCTACCGCGTCACCACCGCCAGCGATGGACAGGAGGGCCTGGAGCAGGCACTGGCGCTGCGCCCCGACATCATCCTCTGCGATGTGTTGATGCCCCGCATGAACGGCGAGCAACTGGTGACGGTACTGCGGGCGCAACCGGACTTCGATGACGTGCCTATTGTGGCGCTCTCAGGGCGCACTGACGAGCAGTTCCGGATCCAGTTGCTGCGCGCTGGAGCGCAAGACTTCCTGGTGAAACCCTTCCACTACGAGGAGTTGCAGGTGCGGGTTGCCAACCTGCTCATGATGCGGCAGGTCCGCCTGGTGCTACAGCAAGAGGTGACACAGCAGAGCCAGAACCTGGCAGACCTGGTTAACGAGGTTGTTGTACGCAAACGCGAAAGCGAGCAGGTAGTGCTGGCGCTGCAGGAAAGTGAAACAAACTTCCGCATGCTGGCCAATGCCATGCCACAAATAGTATGGACTGCCCAACCTGATGGATTGCTCGATTACTACAACCAGCGCTGGTTTGACTATACTGGGATGACACTTGAACAAACGCAAGACTTGGGATGGGAGCCTGTAATAGCTGCGGATGATCTTCAGAAATGTCTGGATGGCTGGACACATGCTGTCGAGACAGGTGAAAGCCATGAGATCGAGTATCGCTTCAAAAGAGCGTCAGATGGAATGTACCGTTGGCACCTCGGTCGTGCATTCCCCATACGGGATAGCCATGACACCATTATCAAGTGGTTTGGAACCTGCACCGACATCGACGACCAGAAACGGGGCGAAGAGGCGCTTCGTATCAGCGAAGCCCGTTTGCAGGAGACCTTGCGTCGTGCGGAAACCAATTACGCGCAGCTCGCGCGGACGCAAAGTCAACTGCGTGCCATCATTGATGCCTCTCAAGAAGCTATGCTCTTGCTCACCCCTGATGGGCGCCCGATCAAGGTGAACAGGCGCTTTACCAACTTCTTTGGGCTTGACGACACCACTGTGCTTTCGCAGTCACCCGCTCAGTTGATAGCGCTGCTGAAAGGACTGTTCGATGCCTCCGACTCGCTGGATCAGTGGCTGACCTGGAGCACCACCGACCAGGAACGCATCTTTCGAGAACAACTGGTGCAAATGTCGCCCAGGCGGCGGGAGTTCGATCTCTCCTCTTTGCCCGTCATAAATGTCGATCAGACGTACCTTGGTCGACTCTATGTCTGGCACGACGTAACGCATGATCGCGAAGTAGATCGCATGAAATCCGAATTCGTCTCCCTGGTCTCCCATGAGTTACGCACCCCACTGACCTCCATTCAGGGCTATATCGAACTGCTCTTGACTGATGACACTGTTGGGGAACTGAACGAGTTGCAACGGGAATTTCTGAGCATTACGCAGAATAATAGTCGCCGCCTGGTGAGCATCACGAATGACCTGCTGGATCTCTCACGTATAGAGTCCGGCAAGATGGAAATGCGCCGCGCACCCCTTGATCTGAACCTCCTCATTGGCGAACTGATACCCTCCTTCCAACCAGCCTGGGATGCCAGGCGACAAACCTTCACCCTGCGCCTGCCCGAGACAGCCCCCATGGTGCTGGGTGACGCCGACCGCGTGACGCAAATCCTCACCAATTTGCTCTCCAATGCGCACAAATATACCCCCGAGGAAGGACACATCGACCTCTCGGTCGAAACAGCCGGGTCCGTTGCTCGCATAGCCATCACCGATAGCGGTATCGGGCTGTCCACCGAGGAACAAGCTAAACTTTTCACTCGCTTCTACCGCGTGCTCAACGCCGCGACGCAGGCAGGCGGTGGCACGGGCCTGGGCCTGGTGATCACCAGGTCGCTGGTGGAAATGCAGGGCGGGGAAATCCAGGTGACAAGTGAGCCTGGTCGCGGTTCCATCTTTCACTTCACCCTCCCCCTTGCCCAGCCACCTGGGCGCTGCCTGTCATCATGACCGGAACCCAGCCTGGGGAATTGGGCATGCACTGGCACACCTTGACTCCTATCGGTTATGTTGACATCTGGGGGAATCCCAGTCATGTCGAGGCCATCGTGCAAGTGATCACCCAACGCCTGAAAACAGGCACGAGTGCCTCTGTTTCGCGAGAAGCATAAATGAATGGCTGTTTGCCTGGCTGAGTATACTAAAAGCGATACAAATAACAGCAGTCAGAAGGAGGACATCTTGGTACCCGACGAACGACAGCTACGTTCCTCCTCCACACCAGTGCGAATCACAGCTACGGGTTTGATCCCGTTGCTGCAAATTTCGCCTGATGCCCTGCTGGTGATCGATCAGGCTGGTACTATCATAACGGTCAATGAGCAGACAGAAGCGCTCTTTGGATTTGCGCACGCGGAGTTGCCAGGACAACAGCTCGAAATCCTCCTCCCCGATCGTTTTCGAGATGCCCATAGTACCCACCGGGAGCGCTTTTTCTCTGCATTGCGAACACGCGAGATGGGTACAGGACTCCAGTTTTCTGGAAAGCGCAAAAATGGTACGGAGTTTCCAGTGGACATCAGTCTGAGATCCCTGCTGATCGATGACGCGCTCCACGTCATTGGGGCTGTTCGAGATATGACCGAACAGAAGCGCATAGAAACCGAACACAAACGACTGATGCAGGAACTGATTGGCATCAATGCGGCGCTGGTAGAGGCGAATAAGGTACGCGACCAGTTCCTTGCCACCATATCACACGAATTGCGCACCCCGCTGGCTTCGATTATTGGCTTCAGCGAAATGCTGTTGGAGGATATCACACAAGCCGGGCTGGGCTCAACGCTGAAAGACGACCAGGAGCGCATCCTCAAAAACGCTCAACACTTGCTTGATCTGATTAACGATGTACTGGACCTGTCGAAAATTGATGCGGGTCGTATGGATGTCGTCTTTACGCGAGTGAACGTGAGAAAACTGCTGACCTCGGTGGTCGAGGAGACCCGGTCAATTGCTCTTACGCAACACCTCTCCTTGAGAGTGGAGGTGGAAGAAGGGCTTGATTCCCTGGAAACCAGCGAGCTGAAGTTACACCAGATCCTGCTCAATCTGGTCTCCAATGCCCTGAAGTTCACGAAACAGGGGGGAGTGACGATATCGGCGAGGCGCGTGGAATCCCCAGATAAGGAGGTAGAGCGCGTTGCGCTTGCTGTGACAGATACCGGAACCGGCATCCCTGCGGACATTCAAGAACGTATCTTTGAAGCATTTTACCAGGTTGATGGCGGTTACACGCGCAAATTCGGTGGAACGGGACTCGGTCTTGCCATTGTCAGGCAGTTGACGACGCTCCTGGGGGGGACAATCCAGATCAAAAGCGCACCTGGCCAGGGCAGCACCTTTATGGTGCTGCTGCCCATCAAGGCAGTTCATCAACCATTTGAGCAGCCTTCCCTGCGTTTGCATCCAACCCTGCTCCCTGAGTCATTGGCAACTTCCGCCAATCGAGAAGCCAACGATGAACAGAATAACCTGGTGCTGGCGGTCGATGACAACCCGGATGTCATCGACCTCATCAAAGCGGCCTTCAATAACACACCCTACAAGGTCGTTGGGGTGACGGACCCCTCAAAAGCCATGGAAAGCATAGAAGAGTTGCGACCCTGTGCCATCACGCTTGATGTGATGATGCCGAGATTAAATGGTTGGCAAATTCTCCACTACTTGAAGGACAACCCGGCTGCTGCTTCCATTCCAGTCATCATGCTTTCGGTGCTCTCCGAAGCTTCAACAGGCTATGTGTTGGGCGCAGACGATTACTTGATCAAGCCTTTTAAAAGGGATGCTCTGGTCAGTACCTTGAATCGCCTGGTGGCAGCCAGGCGAAGTGCATTCCAGGCCACCAGCCAGGCCTGGCCAACATAGAGACGAGAGAGACAGCATCAAGAGTGTCGGAAGATATGAAGACAAGGAGCATTATGGACGAACAGACCGGCGCCGAACAGAAAAAACAAATCCTGGTTGTGGATGATGGCGAGGATATACGCGTGATGCTGAAAAAGCTTCTGGAGAGGGCCGGTTACCGGGTGGTGCTTGCCGAAGACGGACAAGCTTCCTTGACCCAGGCCAAACTGTACCACCCGGACCTCGTCCTGATGGACCTATCATTACCGGATATCGATGGGTGGGAAGCCGTGGGACACCTGCGCAAGATGAGTGAGTTTCGCGCCACCCCCATCATTGCCGTCACCGCTCATGTTACTCCTTTTGAAGAAGAGCGCGCCATGGCTGTTGGTTGTACAGCTCATATCGGTAAACCATTCAGTGGCAAGGTCTTGTTACAACGTATAGCCGACCTGTTGATAGACGGAAAATAGAATGCAAGGCGCATAAACAACACTTGTTTCTTTGGCTGAATGTGCCGAAAGAGAGATATCGAAAGAATTGCAGGTGGGAATAGAAAACAGGGTACATCAATGCTCATCGCAACATGTACCCGATGGACGGAAGAAATCTATGCACAAAGCCTCTCAACGCAAACAGAAAAAAAGCCTGGCCAGGCTGATAAAACGCCGCCTGCTTGTCGTGATTAGCTTACTTGTCTTCGCTTTCCTTTTTAACTTCCTGGTGGGTATCAATGTTTCCAACAGGCTGTATACACTGGGTGAACAAAAAGTTGCCTTGCGAGAGGACCAGAACGGCATACTCATAGCGATGCTCAACCAGGAGACCGGTTTGCGTGGGTACATCGCCACCAATAACCCTATTTTCCTTGAACCGTTTAACAGTGGTCGACCGCAATACCTTCTCTCGGTGCAGCAGTTGAAAAACCAGGCGCAGGGCATACAAACCAGCGATTTTAGCGGTACAAATACGGTCCTGGCGCAGGTGGTAGCGCGGGCGAATGCCTGGTATAGCGCCTATGCTGAAGTACAGATCAAAAACATGCAATCTGGCAAGCTTAGCGCGGCTCGTTCCCCGACTACTGACGCCGTCGGCAAAGGGTTATTTGATACCTTTCGGACTTCAGTGGAGCAATTACAGCAAGCGATCGATCGTGATGTGAACAACATCCAGCTTCGGGTAGCAGCATTCAACCAGTCCGCTCTTATCCTTTCCTTTTTGTTGTCGGCTATAGCGCTTTTCATTTTAGGGTATACCTGCATCAAGTTTGTCAAAGTTCTGCTTGAAGACCTCAACACATTCATGGCTGCGACCAACCAGCAAGGATCTGGTGATCTTTCGGCTCGCGTCC
This sequence comes from uncultured Chloroflexia bacterium, assembly GCA_963769535.1. Classification (GTDB taxonomy): domain Bacteria; phylum Chloroflexota; class Ktedonobacteria; order Ktedonobacterales; family Ktedonobacteraceae; genus CF-113. Next base: position 346,099 of record CAVYMC010000001.1, read on the forward strand.
AGGAGCTAACTTACGCTGAACTGAACCAGCTAGGTCAAACCTTTAACACGGTGGCTGAGAATCTCCAGCAGCGACAAACCGAACTCCAATTTCAACGCGATAAACTGACGACAGTAAATGCGGATCTGGAAGAGGCCAATCGCCTACGCAGTGAGTTCCTCTCCACGATGTCACACGAATTGCGCACCCCGCTGGCCTCCATTATCGGCTTCAGCCAGTTGTTGTTGGACGATGCGGAAGAAGCCGATTGGAACCAGGAGCAAAAAAACGAACTGAAGCGCATCCTCAAAAATGCTCAGCACTTGCTCAGTCTGATTAACGATGTACTGGACCTGTCGAAAATTGATGCGGGTCGTATGGTGGTCAACTACAGCCGGGTGGATGTGCGAGAACTGCTGACCTCGGTGGTCGAAGAGATTCAGCCAATGGCTCTCGCGCAACACCTCGTCTTGAGAGCAGAGGTTGCAGAGGGGATTGACTTCCTCGAAAGCAACCCGATGAAATTACGCCAGATCCTACTCAACCTAATCTCCAACGCCATCAAGTTCACAGAGCAGGGTGAGGTGACGGTCTCGGCGACACGCGTGATCTCCTCGGAGCATCAGGCAGACCAGATTGCGCTTACTGTAAAAGATAATGGGATTGGCATCCCTTCCGACGTTCAAGAACATATCTTTGAAGCATTTTACCAGGCTGATGGGAGCTACGCGCGAAAATTTGGGGGGACGGGACTCGGCCTTTCCATCGTGAGCCAGTTGACGACGCTCCTGGGAGGAACGATAAAAATCAAAAGCGCGCCAGGCCAGGGCAGCGCCTTTACCGTGAGACTGCCAATCAAGGCGGTTCATCACTCCATTGAGCAGGATCTCCCGCGTTTGCATTCAGCAAAGCAATCAGAAGCTTCCACACTATTCTCCTCTTCGGATGAGCTTACGCCAGCAATGCCTGATGAGGGTTTTGCAGTTTCCGCACAGCGAGAAGCGCCAGACGGACAACCCAACGTGGTGCTGGCGATAGATGACAACCCAGATGCCATTGTCCTCGTCAAAGCCGCCTTGAAGGACACGACCTTTACGGTCGTCGGAGTGCATGATCCCTTAAAAGTGATGGAACGGGTGCAAGAGATGCACCCTTGTGCCATCATCCTTGATGTGATGATGCCCGATTTAAATGGCTGGCAAATTCTCCACCAATTGAAGGCCAATCCTGCTACCGTTTCTATTCCAGTCGTCATGCTGACCGTGATCACAGAACCAGCAACAGGCTACGTGTTAGGTGCGGACGATTACCTGATTAAGCCCTTTAAAAGTGATATTCTGCTCAACACCCTTCGCCACGTTATTGCATCACAGAAAGCTTCATCTCAAACCAACGAGCGTGAGACTCAACTGGTGTAAAGATGAGATAGATGAATCAATGTTGTTGTCAGACGTGAACACAAGGAAAGTTATGAACATAAATACCATTGGCGAACAGAAACATCGAATCATGGTGGTGGATGATAGCGAGGATATGCGCGAGCTGCTTGGACGACTGCTTAAGAAGGCGGGCTACCCTGTCGTTTTTGCCGCAGATGGACAGGCTTCCCTGACACAGGCCAAACTGCACCACCCTGATCTCATCCTGATGGACCTGTCTTTACCGGATATGGATGGATGGGAAGCCGTAGGACACTTACGGAATCTGCGTGAGTTTCGTACTACCCCGATTATTGCCGTCACCGCTCATGTCTCTCCCCTTGAAGAAAAGCGCGCCATCGCTGCCGGGTGTACGGCTCATATCGGCAAGCCATTCGATTCCAGTGTCTTGCTCCAAAGCATCGCCCGCCTGTTGACAGGTGGAGAATAATGCGTGGCACACAGAGGTGAGGCAGCATCAGGACTTATGAGCAATTGCCTCGCTCTCGGGTGCCTGGGACGGCGAGAGTGGCAGCGTAAACGTAAAAGTGCAGCCCTCTACCCCCTCAGCGCTCACCTGCAGAGTGCCACCTTGCAGTTCCACCAGCGAACGGGTTATGGATGGCCCCAGCACGCTTCCCACCGTTGCCGACGTGGCATTGGCAAAATCCTGAAAGAAGGGATGCGTAAAGGCTGCCAGATCTTCGGCGGAAAGGATACCGCCGCTGGTACATGCAATGCGAGCCATGCCGTCTTCCGGCTGCGTTTGCCAGTCTATGTGTCCTCCCACCGGCGTATGATTGACAGCAAAGGTCATCAGATTGGTCAGGATTTGCCCAACGCGATTCTCATCCCCCAGCACGGTGAGCGGCGAGGCTGCCAGGTGCAGGGAGAGGCGCTGGTGCCGCTCCTCGATCTGCGGGCGCATACTCCGCGTTACATCGCTGATAAGAGAGTGCAGGTCGAGTGGAACCGCTCGGACCACCATAGTCTGGGCTTCCAGCCGCGCCATATCGAGCAAGTCGTTGACGAGCGCCAGCAGACGCCGCGTATTGCTCTGGACAATCTCCAGAAATTCCCGCTGCAGGTCGGTCAGAGTTCCGGTCTCCTCCTGCTGGACCAGCAGGTCCGTATAGCCCATGATGGAGGTTAGCGGGGAGCGCAACCCATGCGATACCAGGGCATTAAACTCGGATTTGAGACGCTCCGCTTCCCGCTCTCGCGTAATATCGCGCAGGACGTACAGGCGACCCAGATACGCATTGGTGGAACTGGGTACCGGCGTCGAAGTGACGGCCAGTTCCCGATACTGCGGTTCCTTCTGAACCACCACCGTCATGTAACGGCGCTCCTGGTTGGTGGCATCCTGCGCCAGCTCCGCTTGAAAAGAAGCCGCGTTGACGAAAAGTGCCTCCCACCGGGGGCGCAGGTCAGCAAAGGGCATTCCCACGACCTCTTCAGCCGACATGGCAAAGAACTCGCGAAATGGACGATTGATGGCATTCACCTGCCGTCTGGCAGAAATGAAAAGGTAGGCCTCGCTGGAAGCATCGAAAATGGCACGGCTCTCGCTCTGAGCGCGCTCTACCAGGGCGTACTGTATTTCGAGGGCGCGCATGGACTCCTCGATGGCACGCTCGTGCTGCTCGATCGCTCCGGCCATGTGATTGAGTGATTGGCCGACCCGGTCTAGATCGGCAAAGGGCAGGGCACCAATCCGGGCAGTCTTCTCCCCCTGACCCAACCGCTCGGTCGTGCTCGTTAAGCTCGCGATCTGTGCATGGAGCGTCTTCGTAAAGCTACGCAGCAGCAAAAGGAAGGCAGCGTTCGCAGCGAAGGCGATCGCGAGGCCCCCGAACAGCAGGACGAGGTTGATGGTATCCACCTGGCTCTGGTATCCAGCCAGGTCTTGTTCGATGGTCTTTTGCACATGCGTAATCGACGCGCGGAACCGGTCAAAGAGGGTACTGCCTTGCAGAATGCTTGCCTCGGAGCGCGGGCCAGTCAGATTGCCGACCTGCATCTCATTCACCTGGGTCAGAGCATAATTGCTGTACCAATCATCGGCTGCTTCTTGCACTACCGTCAACCCGACAAGGGTATGTCGAAAGGGGCTGGGCTGCAATTGGGTGATGAGATCCTGCACCGAGGCCATATAGGTTGATCTCCCCTGGCGAAAAAGTACCAGGTACGCCGGGTTATTATTGCTGATATAGTCCCGCAAGCCGCTCTGCTGGTCAATCATCGCCTGCAGAATACCATCGGCATCCTCGCGCAGCAGCACTTTTTGGTCATCCAGGTGGCGCTGGGTATTAAAAGCGTACAAGCTTGCCCCGGTACCGAGGAGAAACACGACCAGGATCAGGAGAAAAATGACGGTAAGGCGCGCGTTGAGCCAATCCACGACGCGCGTGCCGCGTTGATTGCGAACAATCGAGTGCATTAACGTTACTCTTTCACTGGAGAGCTGGCGTGTTCTTGCAATACTTCTGCGACACAGGCGCGCAATGACTGGGATTCGAATGGTTTGACCAGGTATCTGGTAGCGCCACTGCCCAAACCCTGTTCGATTTCGGCTGCCTGACCCTTGGCGGAGAGCAGGACAACGGGAATGGACGCGGTCAGCACATCCGCGCGCATCGCCTCGAGCACCTCCAGCCCCGACATTTCCGGCATCATGACATCAAGTAGCGCCAGGTCCGGCCGCACCTCGCGAATCAATTCCAGGGCGCGCTTGCCGTTCTGGGCCTCATAGAGATCGTAAGAACGCAACAAAAAGACGATCAGGCGACGGATGTCTGCCTCATCATCGACGATAACCAGTTTGGATTTCATACTCTCGCTTCTCACTTTCTCAATCGCTACCACTTCTCTCGATGACACGCGACGCGCGCCATCATGTACTCCGCCTCCCCTTTCAATATTTCGTCCTTGTTCACCAGGGGCTTCCATGCGCGAGACGACTGTTACCTGTAGTATAGACCTCGTCTCCAAACCGCGTGGCACCCGCTCGCCGGGCCGTGCTTATTTCACGCCGCGCCCGCTTCTGCCGATAGAGAGAAGTAAGTTCAACTATCGAGAAGGGGATGTGGCGATGCGCAAGATAACAGTGCTGTTATTGATACTCTTAATACTGGCGGCTGGCGCCTGGCTAATCGGTCACAGGCAACCCCAGGCAATAGCGAGAGGTGGGTGTGTAGACATCCCGGCCTCTCCCGATTATCTGAGTTCGAATAGCGAGAGCGATGCAATCGCGGCCATCGATAATGCCCACGCTCAGGAAAAGCTGCCCACGCTGCGCCTACCAGCAAATTATTATCACCTCGGAACCGCTCAGCAGCAATTTATTTTGATCAACCTTGAGCGCACCGATCGCAAACTGCCGCCCCTGACAATGGATGCATCGCTTTCACAAATGGCTCTGGGATATAGCAGACAAATGTCTAATTTGGATTTCTTCTCTCATACCAGCCCCATCAGCGGCACCTTCACCAATCGCATTGAAAATAATCCGGCCACAGCCAATCATTACATCCTGGCTGCGGAAAACCTCGCGGGCAATCCTGTTGCGAGCGCCGGGCCAATCTATGAATATATGTACGATGACTCGGCGGAGAACTGCGGCCACCGCCTGAACATACTCGATCCTGAGCTTACCCTCGTGGGTATCAACTGGGTACGCGACAAAGTGTACGGCAGCATTTCGGCGCAGGAATTTCTGGCGCCTGCCATCTCGAATCCCTATACTCACCCTTCCCCCGATACCATCGCTCCCCACCTGGTTATGGAGCAATCTACCCTCGATTATTCGCTCCTCACTTACCGCGCGCTGGCTACAGATAACGTGGGCGTGGTGCGAGTTACCTGGTTCCTGGACCACGTCGGCAACCAACCATTTATTGGCTCTGTCCTGAGGCTTGATAAGAGCCAGCTCTCGCCCGGCAAGCACATAATCCTGGTCTTCGCGGTGGATGGCGCGCTGAACTACAGCGTGGCTAGCGCTACCATTATCGTCAATCCATAGACAAAAGACACCGGAATAACTCAGCAATTTTGCTCACCCTAACATTGACGTAAACGGCAATCTTGTTGTATACTTCTAATAGACCCCCGCGTTAGCGCTGTCTTTATCCATTTTTGGGGAGGTTCTCGCATTGATGATTGCCACAAATGAACACTTTTCTTCAGAAAATACTGATGGGATACGTTTCTACTCTATCGACCAGGTTGCGGCGCAAACAGGGTTGACGAAACGCACCCTGCGCTACTACGAAGAGATGGGGTTGTTGCCGCCCACTGATCGCACCGAAGGGAATTATCGACGCTATAGCGATGAAGACATTCATCGCCTAGAACATATAAAAAAGCTGCGTGACCTGCTGGGCTTTTCCCTGGCGGACATCCGCGCCATGTTGGAAGTAGATGACGAACGAGGGATGCTGAAAGAAGCCTACCGGCACGAAACCGGGGCTGCCGCTAAAATTGCCCAGTTAGACCGGGGCGACGAACTCATCCGCCGCCAACTGCAAATGATCGAGCAAAAAATGGCCGGGCTTGAGCAGATGCGCACCTCGCTGCAGGCCATTATCGAGCGGCATGAGCGTACACGCCAGCAATTATCGGATAACGTATCATCAAATATCTAATAGCTAGATTGGACTTTTATGCAAACTATCACTTCAGAAGACAAAGAGGGTTCAGTTCCCGAACTCATTGTCGAAAAGCAGCAGGCGCATAGCCTGCTGCGCACATTTATCGCCCTGCGACACCGCAATTTCCGCCTTTTCTGGTTCGGCCAGATGATTTCTCTCACCGGCACCTGGATGCAAACGATCGGGCAGGCGTGGCTGGTGCTATCGTTGACCCACAGCGCCTGGATGCTGGGGATTGTGGGCGCGCTGCAATTTTTACCCGTCATGTTTCTCTCGCTTTTCGGGGGCGTGCTGGCCGATCGTCTGCCCAAGCGCAAAGTGCTGCTCTTTACACAATCATTTGCCATGATCCAGGCCGCCATATTGTGGGCGCTGGTTGCCACAGGGCATGTGCAAATCTGGCATGTGTTGGTACTGGCAAGCCTGCTGGGCCTCACCAACTCCATCGATATGCCCACGCGCCAGGCGTTCGTAGTTGAGATGGTAGGGCGCGAAGACCTGACCAACGCCATCGCGCTCAACTCATCGCTTTTCAACATGGCGCGCGTGCTTGGCCCCGGACTGGGCGGCCTTATCATCGCCTGGCTGGGCATCGCGCCCCTTTTCCTGTTGAACGCCATCAGCTTCATAGCTGTAATTATCGGACTGGCCTTAATCGACATGAAAAGCCTGCATGGCATATCCTACCTGCAAGACAAACACGTGGACGTGCCAAAGCAAAGCACCTGGCAGAGCTTGCGCGAAGGTCTTACCTACGTCAAACGCACCCCAGCCGTATTCCTGGTAATCGCCGTCATCGGCGTGGTCTCCCTGTTCGGCATCAACTTCAACGTCATGTTGCCGCTCTTCGCCACCGAAGTGCTGCATTCAGGCCCGGCGGGGTTCGGCTTCCTCTCAGCAGCTTTCGGATTGGGTTCGCTCTTCTCGGCGCTGTGGATCGCCTGGGGCAATAATAAACCAAGTATCCGCTTCATGCTCCTGGGCGCGCTGGCCTTTGGCGTGCTGGAAATCTTGTTTGCCCTCTCGCCCATCTACCTGCTCTCGCTGCTATTGATCGCCAGCGTCGGCTTCGCGCAAATCGCCCTGTCCGCCGTTGCCAACACCACCATCCAGACCATCGCACCCGACCACCTGCGCGGCAGGGTCATGAGCGTCTACATGATGGTTTTCGCCGGCAGCGTTCCGCTGGGCAACCTGTTCGCCGGTGGCCTCGCGCTCCTCTTCGGCGCGCCGGTATCGCTGCTCGTGGGAGCCGGCCTGGCCCTGATCGCCGCCATCGTAGGCTGGATCAAACGCGCATCTGCGGAGAAAGACCTTGCAACCAGTCTCGATTAACAACTGGCGCGTGCTGCCGCTCGCCATCGCCGACCAGCAAAAGCACATCGATTTCAGTGAGCAACTGCTCGCTACCGCGCAGCCCGGCGACCCTCCGACCCTCTACTGGTCACAGGCAGAGCCGGAGGGCCTTGTGCTGGGCTTTTCGCAGCAGCCCACTATCCTCAACGCCGGGACTCTCGCGCATCAACCCCTTCCCATTTACCACCGGCGCGCAGGCGGCACAGCCGTGCTGGTCGGTCCGCACCTGCTCGGCCTGGATGTCATGCTGCCCGCCGGTCATCCCCTGGCCCTGCCCGACCTGGTAGAGAGCTATCGCTGGCTGGGAGAAACCTGGGTCGCCACCTTACGCGAACTGGGCATCGAAACCCGCGCAATCACACCCACCGAGGCCCACGCGCAGCGCGACCGCCTCAAGCAGCCAGCCACCCGCGAGCGCGAATACGTTCTCCGCCGCGCCTGCTACGGCTCCCTTTCCCCCTACGAAGTAATCGCCACAAATGAAAATCTCAAAGTAGTCGGACTCGACATGATTCGCCGCCGCGCAGGCACCCTGCTCCAGGCCGGCGTCCTTCTCCACTGGGACACCGAAAAACTGTCCACCATCCTCGGCCACACCCCACAAGAACAAACCATCCTGCGCGAAGGCCTGCGCGAGCGAGCCATCGGCCTTGACACCCTCGCCGGAAGAGTGATTCCCGCCGAAACGCTCATCTCAACCTTCGAACGTGTTCTCGCCCCAACACATTCAGAGGAATAGGATAATGTGCATACTCCCATCCTGATGAACATTAATGACCGAAATCGGGAATAATGCATGTCCACGTCCTAATGAATTTTGACGACCGAATAGAGAAATTGCCTGGTTCCGTCCGCCTCCACCCTACCCCACATCCACCCCTTGTCCCTGATGAACTTTGACAACCGAATAGGGGAATGGAAGTCGCCCCACTGTCCCTACAAAAAAAAATTATCGCTCAAAATGAGCGGTATATGTCCTGTATTGAGCAGGAATGATGAATTCTGACGACCCGATGGTGTCGTCTTCTGTAGGGACAAGGGGCGGGGTGGAGTGGATGAGGGGGCCTTGTGCTTGTCCTCGTCGGAATGCGACCATGCTGCTTGACGGAACCCCTGGCGAATCGTGTTGCCACCGGGACAAGCACAAGGCCCCCACCCTTCCCCACATCCGCCCCTTGTCCCTACAGGACGGGAGCGATGTTTTCCGTCATTGCCGCATTCGGTTGTCAAAATTCATCAGGACGAAGGCGATTACCATGCGCGGTTCTCAAAAATCATCGAAATACATCCAAACCTATTTTTATTTGCCAGAACACATCATTTCAAGCTAGTATCGAAACCGTCTCAAGCATCTTTTCCCCCAGCCCAATATCGCCTTCTATACGAATACCCACTCTCGCCCGCTCACTGTCAATTCCCTTCGTAAACAACCGCCAGCAAGTTTCTTGATCCATCGTCACAACACTTCTCGCTTGCAACTCCACCACTTTATACAAAGCCCACCCATTAGTCTCTCCTACCAGATACCACATATCCCCGGCTTCGCCCGTCACCACCAACTTTATCACGGTTCTATCCGTCACAAAAATGTCTCAATATGTATGCGGCAAGGCCCGCACAAACGTATCCAACACAGGATGGAAAAACTTCCTATCCTTCAGTCCAGGTCTATTCACCGCGTCGCGTATCTGCTGCTGGTGCAACCATCTTTCCGTATATTCCCTGGCAATATCCAGCCATACAGGCGCGGCACCTGGCCCGGCCCAACTAACAGCCCCATTCATCGCCATCGAATCCAGCGACGAAACATACTCGTAAAACTGCTTCCCTGTCAACGCCAGCAGATCAGCCAGCAGTGCCGGACTAATGCGCTGCGTCGCCTGCACCCACAATTCATTTGCCTCATTAATATTTTGCACCAAACTCTCCCACCGCTCCATATCCCTGTTCTCGAAGAAAGGGTTCCTGAAATGATCTCTTTTGCCAGAAAGATACCCAATATCATCTCCCAAAAGGTGCAGCCCTATATCCCTGACCGTCCATCCCGCGCAAACCGTAGGTCTACGCCAATCTTCATTCGCAAGCTCAGCAAAAAGCTCCAATAACAGCTTGCGTTCCTGCGGAAAGAGATCAACAACCATGACAGGTTCAACTTCTTGCATTTTTATAAATCCTTACTTACCGTTCGCTTAAATTTCGGGCGGATTTTACGAATCATTGATCAGTCGGAGATAGACAGCAGGAGAGAAGCCTAAGAGGTTCAAAATCTGTTGCTGGAGAGGAGAAAGAGGCGTCACATGCCGAAGGGCTTTGCCAGGAGCATGAACGACCGTCAAGGTCACTTCGCGGAAGGCCTCCAGCAGGCGTTCGGTGGTCGGCTGGCTGGTCCGACGTTTGGGATTGCCAGCAAACAGACCGACAAGCTCCCCCTTCTGTTCCGAGAGGCGCTGTCGCACGACGCCTTCCAGCAGGGAGATCACGCGCAAGGCGAGGGTGAGCAAGCGCACCAATCCCACGCGGTGGTCATCGCGTTGCACATACAAAGGAGCCAGCGACAAAGGACGGCCTTTGAGGCGAGAGAAGTTGCGTTCCACCAGATATTCATCGCGATAGGCTTCTACCGCCTGCTCCAGCGTGAGGTGTTCGCTCAGATGGTTGGTGACATACACCCGCCAGCCGAGCTGGCTCATGGCCTTCTCAATGGCCTTTTCCTCCCGCTGATGACTGACGGTGAACGTGGTATCCCGGCGCACGCCCGACACACGTCCACGATACGCCCGCACCGGGCGCTCTTGTATGTGTTCCTGGATCTGCACATGCAACAAGCCCTCAACGCGAAAGCGGGTGAGGACATCTTTGATTGCCTCCTCAACTTCCGCACGCGAGGCCAGGCGTGCTTTCCCTTGTCGCCGTGCAGTCAGTTCCTGCACTACTTGCTGTGCCCGCTGCAAACGCTCCTGCAAGTGGTTCTGCGCCGCGTGAGTGGCTGCCATCGATTGGACCAACAAGCGGCGCTCCTTCCAGGTCTGAGGCTGTCCGTCCACCTGGGCCATCACCGTCTGGACCGTCTCATACCCTTGAGCTATGCAGGCGCTCTTTCCCTGTTCATCAACGCGTTCGACGTGGATCAAACGGGCTCCTTGCGTGCGTTGGACTTCCACTTCCTGACCCACCTGGGCGGCGGGGGCTTGCAGCGCGGAAAGGGGACACAGGTAGTAATCTTTCTGAGCCTGGATGTTGGCACGGGTCTGCAAGGCAGCCATTTTGCAATCCCCCACATACAGCAACCCGTTCTGCTGCAGGCCGTTACGCACACGGGCAATAATGGGCAGATACTCGGGATCATCAGCGTGCTCGCCCGAAATCACTTCGGTCGCCAGCGGCATTCCCAACGGGTCCAGGCTGGCAAGCACGAGCTTCAGTTGGGGCAGGTCGGGACGATGATCCTTACTGTGTCCCAACTGCAACAATCCCTGTTCGGTTACCTCAGCATAGCTGCTGGCCGTGGTGGTATCAATGCGTACACACTGAGCTTGCAGGTCGTAGACCCGCACCAACTGACCCATCAGTTCCTGCTCAAAGGCTTGCCAGTGAGCGTCATCCGAGAGCAGGCGCAACACATCCGCCAGCCGATCATCGGTCAGATCTTGTGGGCAGAGGGCGTCCATCCCACATCCCCGCACCGTTTCCAGCCGTCGGGTGACCCACTCCTGGACGCGATTCATCCGATGATCAGCTTGCGAGAGGATATGAGCCAGCCACACCACGCTCAGTTCACCCACGCTCAGTCCTTTCCGGTGGCCGTGGGTAGGAATGTGCTTGTCCAGCAATTCGGCCAATTTCATGCGCTGCATATGTGTGATCAGCAACGGGATATCATCCATACGTTCTGTCTCTATGCTCAAGGCTTCTTCCATGCCTTGCAGTTTACCAGAATCTTGCGATTGCGTCCAGATTTAAGCGAACGGTAAGGACGTACTCTCGGAAAAAGAAATAAGATACCGTATCAAAGTTCCTGTTCAATGGCCCCATCCCCTGGCCGGAAAAACGCAACAACAACTTGAGCCAGCCACCGTCAAAGCCATCGAAGAAAGGCTGAATATATTACAAAAGAAAGACCTCTATGACCTGCTGGGTATGACGCCCAATGTCTCCAGCGGTCAACTCCTCAAGGCAGCGCAAGTCTTAGTCGAAGATATGCTGCTTCGCCAGCCCAAGACGCCGGAAGTCACATTCAAGACGGAACTGGCAGAATACGCCAAAGCCATCTTCAAAACCGATGAGATGCGCCGCCAATACGACGAGTCCTTGCGTCTCAGACCTCCGAGAATACCCTCCTGATGTCGCACAAGATTGATTTTGCGATGCTAAGAATTTTCAGTTATCCACAATTTGAGGCTAGTTTTCAACATGGCTGTTTACTAGAGGCTGTTAAAAGGGGTTGTTTTGCTCTCTGTATTATAGGACGGCTCGACCTGGCAAGCAGAAGACAGCTTTATAATTCACTTTTCTTATCAGGTATATTCTATCGTTGGGTCATGTTCGGAGACACACGTTATTGTTCCCCCTTCAAAATGCTGTACCCATGTTTTGGGGTTATCGTGTATTTGTTGTTCATGCGATGTGGGAAACCCTAGACGGCCACCTGTCCCACCGTCCTTCTCATACCACTCACCTATTGATCCCCAGGTTGAAAACGTCCCTTTTTTGCTGCTGTAGATGGATACAGCCATAATAAAATCCTTGCGCGGATCGTGCCATATCCGCGCACCATCCCCATTTCCCTCGAAGCGTTGTACTCTACCTTCAGTTCCGCGCAATGATTTCGCGTCCCTTTCCCATGAGAAAGGAAACCCTAAACGTCCCCCAGAGCCGTGAAGTTCTTCATACACACCTCCTATGTCCCCGTAGACCGGACACGTCGCGAGCTTACTGCTATAAATGGATACGCCAATAAGATGTTTTTTGTTTATTGCGTCCCACACCTTAACGCCGTCACCATTGCCAGCAAAGCGTTGCACTTTGCCGGTTGTCCTACGCTCAGAGGTTAAGGCAGGTTGCTCTTTAGAGATGGGCAGTCCTAAACGGCCCTTACGTCCCTCCATTTGCCTGTAGACTTTTAAGATTTCCCCATTTACCGGAAAAGGATATGGGCGTAGTTTGGCTCTTATGAAGCGATATACGTCTTTTGCGTTGATGCCAAGAATAGTGACAATCAACGCCAGCACTGTCAGTATTGTAATGATGAGTGGAATATTCATCCTGTATCTTCTTCTTTTTGTATGTGATACACACCTGTCTATATTCTTCCAACGAACAAGAACTCATGTAGTAAAACACTCCTTCGCAGAGCCATAGGGTTCTCTCCCCCATCCAGGATATTTTTCCTTTATTGCCCGTGTTGCCACCTGCGGGGAGAGTGCCTTTGACTCTACGAAACTACTTTGAGGCTGTATCAGGAATAATTTCCGATTCCCCCATTGCCACAAAGAATGAGTGCTTCGAGAGAGATCGCAAGCAGTCAATCAGTACCAGAATAGTACCCAAGGTGGACTGTACATGTTACAATAGCACATGTCGTAAACGAATGTTCAAGCAAAAGCAATGAGAAGCCTCGGAGAGCGCCAGTTGATGCAATATGGATACCGGCCAGACAATTCGGCTGTAGTAAATGGAGATCAGGATCGCGCATTTGACATGCCCGAAACGCGCATGATCGGCGCGGGCCTGATGCCTGAAGCAATATCGCCCTCGGCTGTCTTCCAACTCACCGACCGCCTGCCGATTTTCAGCTACCTGGTCAGTTCCAATCGCATTCGCTGGTATCGCGTAATTATGCGCTTCTTCTTCCACTCACATCGTGAATTGTATCGCTACCAGTTGACCGCGCAGGAGGTGCGCGACGAGGTACGCGCCACGTTGGAAGCAGAATACACGCTGGAACAATGCCAGAACGACCTGGCAGCCCTCAAAGAATGGGGCAATATAACTACCATTTACGATTCCAGCCGCGCCACATCCATCACCAGTTTCCTTGCCCCGGCCCTGCTGTACCAGGCCACGCCGGAAGCCATCGCCATCGAAACCTTCCTCGATGAGCAGATGCGCGCCAGTACCGGCAAAGGCGCGCTGCGCCAGGGAGACTTGCCGCACCTGTGGAATTCCCTGCAATCGCTGGACGAGGATTTACGCGCCCTACCAGAAGAATACTCTCCCGAACAGGGGCGCGCCATGGCCGAGCAATGGCAGCGCGCCTTCGAAATATGGAATACAATGGCGCGCGAGGCCGCGCAATACCTGGCAAACATGATGCAGGCCGCGCAGCAGGGACGACCCGATTTCGACGCATATCAGGCCTATAAATCTGCTGTTGTAGCCTATGTACACGGTTTCGCGCAATCGCTCACACTCTATAGCCGCCGCATACGCGCATTGCTGGCAGAATGGATCGAGACAGGCAAGAAAGATCGCCTCATCAACATCGTGGCAGAACACCTTGAGCCGCCATCGCCAACCCTGGAAAATAGATCATCCCAGGAGGAACTGCTACAGGAGGCCGATAACCAGTTGAACGCGCTGATGAACTGGTTTGCGCTGGGAAAAAACGCCAATTCCTTCCGCCGCAACGCCCTGGCCGAGGTGGATAAAGTTGTGCGCCGCGCCTCCGTGCTGGCTGCCTCGGCGCGTCCCAACGCCAACTATGCCGCCAACCTGCATACCCTGGCAATGCAACTATTGCAGGCGAGAGACGGCGATACCGCGCAGCAGCTTTTCAGCCTGGCCTTTGCCAACATGCTTCCAGTGCATCTGCCGGAAAGCCTGGTGGGTAGAGCCAGCGTGCGCAATGATGTCGCCGAAGCCAACGTATGGCATCAACCGCCTACCGTCAGCCTGCGTTTGCGCCCGGTCAGCCGCGCCAATCGCGGGGAACATAACCTGGAAGACCCGGTGATTGTAAACAATGTGGGCGCGCGCGAACTCATCAAACAGTACGAGGAAAAGCTGCAACAGGAAACCCTGCGTTTCGCCACACTGTTCGCTACAACGCTGCTCGATCTTGCCGCGCTCAAGCACATCACGGCTGACGAACGCGCGATTTTGTTGACCGTCATTGATGGTTGCCTGGGCGATACACGCCACCAGTACCGCGCGCCCAATGGCTCCACAATTACATTACTCAACTATGACGAGCAGAGCTATACCATCCTGCGCGCGCCCGATGGGATGCTGCTTTTACCGCGCTACCGCTTGCAGCGCGACGGTGAAGAGGAGAGACAGGCATGATCGAAGAACATGAAATGCTGGCAAAGTCATTTTCAGGCGATGTCGAGGCGGGATATTTACCCGAAACAGCCATGTCTTCAGGCATAGCAGATGCGTCGCAGGCATCAAACAATGGATACGTCAATCGCGCCGCGCTCGCCCGCCAGCGCGCCAGCACAGCCGAGTTGCTAAAAGCGCACACCGGCCTGATGGAACGCGAAATCATCCTGTCGCAGCAGTCCGAGCTATTCCGGCTGGTGAATCGCCATTACTTCGCCTTGCAAAACTGGCATGACCTGCATACCGGCTGGCGCATTCAGCGCAGCGCAACGGTGATTCGCCTGGTGCGCCAGCTCAGCGCGGTCACGCCGGGCTATCTCTATGATCGCCTGAAAGAGCCGGGAGACTTCGCCTGTCTGACCTGGATTCTCTGGTATGCCGAGACGCGCCAGTTGAGCGGGCGCGGCAACGACCAGCAATTTCTGCTCTCCCGACTGTCGGAACAGATACAGGAACAATCGCTCGCAGCAATTGACGAAGAAGCGGCCTTCGATTTTCGCAGGCAGTCTGACCGCTACAGCATCCAGCGCGCCCTGCTCTACCTGGAAGAACTGGGCGGCCTGCGCCTCGTCGATGGACAGACGCGCCAATGGGTCGAGCAGGCCTCCGGCGCTGATGTGTTGTACGAATTTACAGACGTGATCCGCTCGCTTGTTTCAGCCTTCAATCCCCAGTTGCTGGCCGTCGTTGCAGATCGCCTCAACAATAGCGAGAAAGACCAGGCACTCCAGCCCACGTTATTGCAGGCGGGGGAGAGCTTATACGCCGCGCATATCCGGCCATTGTCGCGAGCGTGGCGCGCCCTATTGCTCGGCCCGGCATTATTCAGATTTGACGATGCCGAAGCATTCGCGGAACTGGTCGTACACGCTGAAGCGGTAGCCAACGAACTGCTCGAAACCTTTGGCTGGCAACTGGATGTCAAACGCGATTACGCCTGTGTGACACGCGCCAGCGGCATGTCTTCCGGCCCCGTTACCAGCCTCACCCCTTTCGGCGCAATCGACCAGATTGCCATGTTACTCTGTACCGCCATTCGAGAACAGGCGCAGGCAGGAGCCTGGCCCGCGCCCGATAGCTATGGCTGCCTGCATACTACCACGCAGGACATGAACGCGCTCTTCTTTACCCTGCGCGAGCGTTATGGCGACAACTGGGGCAGCGATGCGCGCACCCGCAGCGTGCGCAGTCTGCTGAACGACGTGTACAAAAAAATGCGCCAGGTCGGGCTGCTGCGCGGACCCGATGGCAAGGGCAATATTTTGATCTTGCCGACCGCCGCGCGCTATAGCGTCGCCTACAATCTGGCGGCGCAAGAGACGAAATCGAAGGCAAAAGAAACACGTAAAGCCACAGCCGCAGCCTTGCCGGATTGGAACGAGGAAAAGCAGGCATAGTCGGCCAGCAGACGCGCTGCTTAAAAGGGAAATATCCATGCAGTACACACTCGATAGTTTGACGGAATGGCCTGAAACGCAAGACGGGCTATCTGCTGATGAGCGACTGGCGCGCCAGCTTGAAATGTTTGTCGAAGTGTTACAGGGCGAGGCCGGAGGGCCACGCGGCTACCGACTGCGGCGCATCCTGCTGACCAACTTCTGGCTGTATGGCTCGCAAGAATTTGAGATACCACACGGGCGACTCTTCCTGGCAGGCGAAAACGCCAGTGGCAAATCTACCGTGTTAACGGCGGCGCTGCCACTGGCCCTGGACGGCGATATCCGCCCACATCGCCTCGATACCTTTGGCGGGCGCGAACGCCACATCGAGTACTACATTCTGGGTGGCAGCGAATCCGCCACGCCCTATATCCACGAGCGGCGCACCTCCTACATCGCGCTAGAGTTCGAGTGGTGCGACGCGGATATTCCGCCCTTCGCCCCCGAACTACGGCGGCTCTGGGAAAACGGCGAGCAAGAGAAGGCGCGTTTCCTGACCATCGGTGTCAGCCTGGCAGGAAATATCAATGCCAGCGAGCGCATCCGCCCGCTACGCTTCCTGATTACCGATGGTTCGCGCCTCGGTCACGAGATGCACACCGTCTATGAAGTGGGAAGCAGGCACGAAAAACATGCCTTCGACCATCCACGTTTCAAGCAGCAGATGGAGGGGCATGGCATCATCTGTGAAACCCAGGCCGAGTACGAACGCCAGGTGGCGCGTTACCTGTTCGGCTTCAACGATGTGAAAGAGTTCCAGAAACTCATCGACCTCTTACTGGTACTGCGCCGCCCAAACCTGAGCAGCGAGTTAAGCTTTTCGCGCGTGCATGACTACCTCAAACAATCGCTACGCAAAATTTCCGGCGAAACCACCTCGCATGTGATCGGTACCATAGAGCGCATCGACGCCATCCAGATCGAGAAAGAGCGCAGCCAGGAGGCATACGGCGCGGCAGACCGCCTGCATCGCGCCCAGCAACGACTGGCAATCAGCAGGGCGCAACTGGCAGCCTGCGAGTATACGGGAGCGCAATTGGGCGAAGATAGCGCGCAACATCGCGTCACGAAGCTGCGCAAAGAGTTGCAAGCGGCAGAGCAGGAACGCGAACGAGCTGAATCCCTGACGCAAACGTTGCAGGTAGAACAACACGAGGTGAGCAAACAGATTGCCACGCTGGAATCAAGCGAGGGGCTGCAAGTCGCGAAACAACTGGCTGCCGCGCGCGAACGCGCCCGCGAAGCACATGAGCAGGTACAGCTACAAGAGCAAAGCCTGGCTGCCGCGCGTCGATCAAAACAGGCCAGCGCGGAGAGCTTGCAACGCCAACTGGCGCGCTTTGAAAACATCAAAAAGGAGAGCGTGGCGCATCTGCGAGAACTGGGCCGCATCGCCACAGAGGAAGGCCAGTGGGAAGTAGCCGCCATCCAACTACACGAGGCGCAGCGTTTACTCGCTTCCATTTCACTAGCATCACCCTACCCGGCATCAATACACCAGAGCATCGCCGCCCTGTCGGGCATGTTGTCAGAGGAGCGCATCGCCTGGTTACAGCGGCTTGAGGCGTTACATCAAGAGCGTGAAAAACTGGACGCGCAGGTGCAAAACGCGCGCGAGTATGAGACAACGCGCTTTCAGGAATTGGACGAGACGAGACGCCGTTTCCAGTCCGCTCGCGATCGCTTTTATGATGCCCTTGCCACGCTCAACAGCACGCTGGAACAATTCGCGCAGCCGGAAGTTGTCCAGCCAATGCATACATCGTTGCTGCTACAAGATGAAATGGCTGAAGATGAAGCCCAACCCGCGCGCGTAATCGAACAATGCGCCCGCTCGCTTGACCAGTATCGCCAGACCATCGAGAGCATCGAACGCGAACTACACCAGTCGGCACAAGAGGCGCAGGCGCGGCTCAACGATTTACAGGTTGAACGCGGGGGAATGCAGCGCGCATTTGATGAAGTTTCAACGCTTTACGAACAGAAACGCGCTGAACCCGAGTTCGCACCAGCGCGTCAGACACGCCACACGCTTGCTCGCGCAAAACTGGCAGAACATGGCATTACCGCGCTGCCACTCTACATGCTGCTCGATTTCATCCCTGAAATCGATTGCGAAGGCGCGGAGGCCGGGCGCATCGAACACATGCTGGAAGATGCCGGCTTACTGGACGCGCTGGTTGTCTCGCCTGCGCATACCGACCTCGCCGATGAGCTGCTTGCAAGCGAGGGCCTGAGCGATCGCCGTGTGAATATAGAAAGCATCAAAGCGATTTTTGATGAAGCCGGATCGAACGCCGCGCAACACACTACAGCCAGTTTCTACGGATTGCGCTTTGATGAATCGATCAATGCTCTGCCAGAAGCAGGCAACGTGGATTGGGAACCGGTTGTCAACGCGCTGTTGATGGCTCCCACCAGTTCAAGCACGTTAGATGGCGGGAGTGCGACCGCAGGGACCCCGCCCCACATCAACCCCACACCCGCCCCTACAATAACTATGCCGGTGCGCTGTTTGAACAAGATGGCTCCTGGACGCAGGGTATATTGAGTGGATATGCGAGTGGTGGAACGGCCCGCTGCATCGGCAAAACCACCCGCCTGCGCGCGCAGCAGCGCGAACTCGAAGCGATCCAGCAGAGGCAAGCGCAACTCGCCGAAACGCTATCTTCGCTGGCGCAGCAGATTGAACTCCACGAAGCGCAGCTTGCCAGCATTGAGGAGCAAACCACGCAGGTACGCAAAGCATTGGGCGCCAGTGGCATCGAGCCAGTGTTTGCCGAACTATCGCAGGCCAGGCTTACGTTGGAAAGCATCCAGAACACCTATCAAAAAGCGCGTCTCCAGACGCAGGCCGCGTGGCAGCGCTACAATTCTCTGGTGGTCCAATTAGAGCGAGAAAGCAACGGCAACGCCGCTTTTGCCAGCGAACGGCAGCGCGTCCAGAGCGCATTACTGGGAGTAATCCAGTTGCAAAACCAGGCCCGTTCGCTACAAACGCAACTGAGCAGCCTCAATCACGCCTGGGACGAGTGCCATAGCGCGCGCGAAGCGCAGCAACAGGCGGCCACCAACGAGGCAAACGTGGCAAGCTTGTACGAGCGTTTGCGCTCACAGGCGATTCAGGCACGCGCCGAAGAAAACGAACTGCAACATATCGCGGAAACAACCGACGCCAGCGAGTTAAGCGAGCGATTACTGACCTTGCGCCAGCGCAGCGAGACGGTCAACGCGCAACTGAACGATATGCGCGTCACGTACAGCCTGGCAAACCAACGCGCTGAAACTATCATAGAGCAAGTAGCCGAAGTAGAGGAACGCCTGCAAGGAGCCAGGCAGTTAGCAGGCGAAAAGAGAACGCAGTTTGCTGATTTGCTGGCAGCATATCCTGTAGAGGAACTGATCGCCGCGCAGCAGCAAATTTCGGAGGGCCATTATCTCGCAGGCGCCCGGCGTTTGCTGGGAGAAACACTGCGCGAGGCGGATTTTCCGGCGCGCAGGGAACAACTGACTGAAGCCTATCGCGAGGCGTTTAATACTGTTATGCGCGTATTCAATCGCGAGCAGCCGCTGCTTTTGGAATACGGGCCTGACCTGGACGAGCAGGGGCAGGCGCATTTCTTGAATGAAAATAAAAGCCGGGCTATCGAATTGCTCGAACTGTTGAGCGAACGCATTAAGATGCAACAAATGCTGCTCAACCAGGAAGAGACGAAGCTGTTTGAGGATTTCCTGCTGCACGAAATCGCCGAGGCTATTCGCAGCGCCATTTTCGAGGCAGAGGAATGGGTACAGCAAATCAACAAGGTGTTGAGCGGCCTGCCTATGATCGGCGAACATTACGCGCTGCAATGGAAGCCTCCAACCGAATACGATCTGAGCAAACCGGGTAGCCATCTTGCGCAACACTACCGGCTACTGCGCAAACCAACGCAGGCTTTAACCGCGGAAGAGACCGAAACCTTGATGAACGCTTTCCGCCAGGAAATCGACGCTGTGCGCCTGCGACAGCAGGAACGCGCCGATATGAACTTCCTGGATGCCCTGGAACAGGTCTTTGACTATCGCGAATGGTTCCACTTCGATGTGCTGGTCTCTCAACCCGGCGGGCAGCGCCAGCGTTTGACGGATCGCGTGGCCGGTACGCGCAGTGGCGCGGAGCAGCTTTTCGCGCTCTATGTCCCGCTGTTCGCCGCCCTGGGCGCGCTCTATCGCAGCGCCGCGCCGGGCGCGCCCCGCCTGCTCGCCCTCGACGAGGCTTTTGATAAAGTCAGCGTAGCCAATACGCAGCGCATCATGGAATTTCTCGTCTCGCAAGACTTCCAGTGGATCATGACGGGGCCACAGATCAGCGGCACTGGCGCGAAAATACCCGCCTGCGCGCGCTACCTGATGATCCACGAAAAAGGTTCACCCATCGCAACGGCATCAGCTTCATTCTGGAGCGATAGCAAGTCCCTCTAACCAGGAGCGACGCCCCTTGTGGGTGTCCCGTTTGTTCAACAGGAGCGACGCCCCTTGTGGGTGTCCCGTTTGTTCAACAGGAGCGACGCCCCTTGTGGGTGTCCGCGTTCCCTTTGATGCTAACGCGGCGAAACGGACACCTGATGAATTTTGACAACCGAATAGGGTAATGACTGGAAACGCTCGCACCCGTCCTGTAGGGACAAGGGGCGGATGTGGGGTAGGGTGGGGGCCTTGTGCTTGTCCTGTTGGCAACACGATTCGCCAGGGGTTCCGTGAAGCAGCATGGTCGCATTCCGACAAGGACAAGCACAAGGCCCCCTCATCCACTCCACCCCGCCCCTTGTCCCTACAGAAGACGACCCCATTACCCCATTCGGTTGGCAAAATTCATAAGGGGGCGTCTTTCACTGGTAGGGTTTTTGAAAGCTGTAGGGGCGGGAGTGGAGTGGATGAAGGGAGGGGACGCTTGCGTCGCCCTGGGAGGAGGATGTGACTATTGTGACTCGTTAAGTTGGTGCAAACGGACGGAGGTAAGTATGAGCAACCTGCCAGACCCGGCAAATCAGAACGCACATAAGGCAGCCATGTTTTTCCACCGGCCCGGTTTATCGCGTCTGGTGATGAAACTCCACGAGAAATACATAGAAGAGAGCCAGGTGCGCGGACAGATTACCTTGCACGATTGCGCCTCTGACGAACGGCGCGAAATCGCCAGCTTTCTCGGCAAACCGCTTTACGCTGATTGCACCATCAGAGTAAAACTGGTGGATGTCGAAAAGGCCTTACTCCACAGCTTCAACTGCACCTTGCCGGATTTACTACGCGCTTACTATCCCGATCGCGCATTGGTGACACGAGTTGAACGGCAGGCGCACCATACACAACGCCAGTCAGATTTTCGCGCAGCGCTGGCATCGCTCATCGCGCAACTTCCACATGACGCGCAAGGACAACACTGGTTAGAGCATGGCTCGCACGGAGAGCCATGGCTTTACGCTCGTTATAAAAATGCGCCGGTGGAGGAGCAGCAGAGACAACTGAAACTGATCGCCTATATCGCCGCTTTGCTCGATCAACTGCCCCGGCCCGATGCGCCCGAACGCCTCGCCCTTTTCGCCCAGCGCACCAGCGGCGACCCGCATATGCTCGACGCCGGCAGAACAGCCGGGCGTCTCTTCCTGCTCGCCCTGGCCGATATGGTAAGCATCAATAGCCAGGCCGATCCGTGTATTGTACGGGCGACCCTCGCGGTCGCCCTGGAAAACGTTGTGGGAGACCGGGAACAAGATCTTCTGCTTTACCGGAACGCCGGGCTACTGGTTGATACCATCTCAACTAACGTTGCCGCTTACAACCTGACAAGCGCATTCTATCTCGATGGCACGCCTGACCCATTGCTACACGCGGCAGGCGCGCGCGTCATGTTGCTTCCATTGCGGCAGTTACAGGAATGGAAAAGCGTGACATCGAGCAGCGCGGCCATCTATGTCGTGGAAAACCCCCAGGTATTCGAAGAAATCATCGCCAGCGTGCAAGTGGAGAGCGAGCCGCCGACGCTCGTTTGTACGTCTGGTTGGCCCAGCGTCGCGGCTCTGACCCTGCTCGACCTGCTGTTAAGAGCATCTCCCACCTGCACCCTGTGCTACAGTGGAGACTTTGACATCAGGGGACTGCAAATTGCCGCCTACATGCTGGCGCGTTACCCTGGTCGCTGTCACCTCTGGCGTTTCGACCGCGACACCTATAGCGCCGTCCTGCAGCAGGGCGGCATACCGGCTCCCGTCGCTGACCTGGCATTGCTGGACACGCTGCCAGAAATCTTCGCGCCGCTGGTAGCCTTGATGCAAGAGAAAGCTATGTGGGCCTATCAAGAAGGCATTACGAGCTTTCTGATAGATGATATCAAGCAGCATGACAGCCACATATCCTACTATGTCCGGTGAACCCCGTAGCCAGGTATTATCTGCGCATTTTCTTAAACTTAGTGGTTCTCTTACCCAAAGGCACGTTATCCCTCTTAAATGAGTTAAGAGCGTTGCGCAAAGACAGCGCTGTCGGGTGTTCCGGGGCAAGTTTTTCTACTTTGTCTATAAAGATTTCCGCCTGTCTTGCGTCGCCCGATTCGAGGTACGCTGTTCCCAGGAACATGTTAAGTTCGGCTGAATCCGGGTTATTCTCCAGGGCATCTTCAAATATCTGGATGGCTGTATCATACTTCTTGTTATCCAGATACAATTCACCCAGATTCCAGATAAGGTCTTCATTATCAGGCTCTAATGCGAGAGCGTGGCGAAAGCTGGCCTCAGCTTCTTCAAAATTACCAAGCTTTTTATAAGCATAGGCAAGATCTGTCCAGGCTCCTGCGAAGTCGGGCGCGAGTTCTACGACGCGCTGATAGTGATCCAGCGCCTCTTTCCCTCGTCCCTGTTCCAGTGCAATCTCGCCCAGGTGCATCTCAACATGCGCTTCATCCGCAATGTTGCCGTCAGGAATCATGGCCTTCGCTTGAAGCAAGTGCTTGCGCGCGTCACCGAGATTTTTATCGCGGTCGATCAGCACTTCAGCCAGTGAGATATGTGTCTCGAATCGATCCTCGATAGCGAGAGATTCCCGCAGCGCTGCTTCGGCCAGTTCCAGGAAACGTTCGGCGCGTACTTCGTCCTCCTCGTCCTCAAAGAAGTGGCTGCGTATCCGCTGTATCGCCGCCATAGATCTGAGAGCGCCCGCGCGGTGTTCTTCAAAACGCTCTGTCACCTGCTCCAGATAAACAAGACTACGCTCAGGAAATCCAAAGATACGCATTCTTTCGGCGGCTTCCACGTACAACGCAAAATCATCATATGATCTCGCCAACAACGCATCGATATAACCCGCCGCCTGTAACAAATGTCGCGTTATTTCTTCAAGGTAGAGTAGGGCGTCAGCAGCATTCGGCTTATGCTTACGTGTGATCTCATTGATAGCCTGATCATGCTCACGGGTTTTTTTGTTTAACTCTTCAGTTGGCAGATTCAAAGCCTCGTATGCCTCATCAGCCATAAATTGGATGCGCCACCGGCCTTCTTCCTGAACCAGAGTGTAGCTGACCCAGAACCAATGTCGTTTTGTTTCGCTATACACAGCAGAAGCGCCGGGCATTTCTGGAAAGGAGGCACCCTGTGCTCGTCTCATCCATTTCAACAGACCAGCCAGCCTCGATTATTTTTTCTGTCGTATTACGCCGCGCGCTTATTATATTGGGCAGCCACAGACCCGATCTCTGCGCCGCGGGACGTTCCCAGAGCAGATTAGGTTGCAGGCTATCAGGATGAGCCGCTTTAAACCAGGCTTTTCGACTTTCAACCCAGGCCTTTTGTGAGAGATTATCACGGAGGGGAGTGTCAGTAGCAAGCAATTGAAATGCTGTCGCAAATTTACCTTCAAAATAAGAGTCAACAAAGGTTGAAACAACATCCTCCGGTTTCAGATTCTGTATATCAACAGCCTGGTCACTTTCATCTTCATCGAGATCAGGAGCCTCAAGGATCAACCGATTGATGATCGAAAGATGCTTGCGAAATTCAAAATGTGGTTGCGTGCCAGCCTTTTTGTTGACGGCCAGCGCGTCCATAATGAGACGCCGTCCCTCCACCAGTGAACAGTCCTTTATTGTCACGTTCGGGCGATTGCATGACCATGCGGGCAGCGGTGTTCTCATAGCTGCGTTTGCTCATCACCTGGCTAAAGGCATCTTTGACCCCCTCATGCCAGAATTCTAGCAGGAAGCCGAACAACTGCACATCTTTGTAACCCTCTCCCTGCTCCCAACCGAGCGTCAACTGCACCTCGCCCATGTTGAGAGAGTCGGTAACGGTTCCTTTATAGAAGCGACGAGAGACATTCGCAAGCTCAACGCCAGTCGCAAATGGCTGCTCAACGGGTGGTTTCCACTGAGGATAAACCTTCGCGCCCGCCAGTTGTATCAAAGCGCGTCTGGCTTCCTTGCGCACACTTTTCTGCGGACTTAACTCATTGATAGCCAGGAGCAGATCGGCGGCATCGAGAGATTTTTCCCTCACCAGTGATTTAAGCAAAGCAAACTGGGCAGCTTCAGATAAATCGTTGATCTCAGCCAGTGCCGCCTCCGCCGCCTGTCGCTCCGTGCTTGCGCGCAATTTGTCCGCCACCTCGTGGTATTGCTCAAATACCCGCTGTGACTGCGCCTGCGCATCCTGTGAGATAGGAAGTTGCCCGGTTTTTTTCTTCGCCATTACTTACGCCTTTTCTTATAACACTACCATAG
The DNA here is from genome assembly GCA_963769535.1 of uncultured Chloroflexia bacterium. Lineage (GTDB taxonomy): Bacteria > Chloroflexota > Ktedonobacteria > Ktedonobacterales > Ktedonobacteraceae > CF-113. The sequence continues at coordinate 371,015 of CAVYMC010000001.1, forward strand.
AACGATGCCTCATGCATCACACTCATTTTACGCCTGTTGACAGAATCGCGCAACTGTCACCTGTAGATACTATTTGTACCATAAAGATGATGGCAACAGGCCAAAAGTTGCCTTCAAGCAATTGTTCGCAAGTGAAAATTCACTATGTTATACTGAGGCCACCTCGGTATCACTGGAAATAGGACAAGTGAAAAACCGAACAATATGGCTATACGATAAACCACTCTGAAAGGAGTATATCTTTGTCACATCCAATTGCGATAACCTTTACAGAGGCCGGTGAAGTTGTGGAACACCTCGGCATCTTGCCATTATCGAGTTTCATTCCCGGTCATCCCTCCCTCACTTCCATTACGCGGCCCGATGCGTGGCACACCGGAGCCGACACCGACCCCTGGCTCTGGCGAGATCGCTTTGCCGCGGAGGGCATAGCCGCCTACGGCAGATTTCTTGGTGACAAGCCGCTCCTGGTCTCCAGGGATACGTTTCTGCTTGTGAGGTGTCTGCTTGCTCAAGCGGAGACAGTGGAAGAACGCTACGCGGCGGGTCTACTGGCGAAACCGACCCTACGCATATACAACTGCATCCGGGAGAACGACGATATCGATGTCAGGACGCTCAGAACGTTAACGGGTATGCAGCACTCCTCCAACAAAAACGCGTTCGACCGCTCTTTGACCGAACTGCAAAACACAGCCGAAGTCGTTATATCAGGCATCTCCGAAAGGCTGAACTCGCAGGGCAATAAAAGTGGCTGGAACAGCACATGCTATATGCTGGCTGACAACTGGATGGAACGCCATGGCATTGTGAAAGCGCAACTGTCACCTGCGCAAGCTAAAACAAAGCTGTATGCCTTGATTGAGCCGCGCTGGGAAGAAAGCGCCGTTCAATATTTGAAAAAGCGATTGGCATAGCATCCCAATCTAATGGAGTATATGACATGTCTGCTGATCAAACAAATTCAACAAACCGCCTGAATCGCGAAGCATGGCGTCCAAGACTCTTCATGCAGTAGCGACACCCCCTGTGGGTGTCCAGTCTGGGCAAAGTATGTCAACAAAGGATAAGTACGACGCAATCGTTGTTGGCGCCGGCCCAAATGGCCTGGCAGCCGCCATCACCATTGCGCGTGCAGGCAAATCGGTCATCGTGTACGAGGCCAAAGAGACCATCGGGGGCGGGTCGCGCTCGCTGGAACTCACCTTGCCCGGTTTTGTACACGATGTCTGCTCCGCTATTCACCCACTAGGACCTGGTTCAACATTCTTCCGTACCCTGCCGCTTGAGCAATATGGCCTGGAATGGATTCACCCCCCGGCTCCCCTGGCGCACCCGCTCGACAACGATACTGTCGCCGTACTTGAACGCTCTATTGAAGCGACGGGCGCAACGCTCGGCGCTGACGCACAGGCATACAAGAAGCTGATGACTCCACTCGTCGCACACTGGAATAGGATCGCGGAAGCCTTTCTTGGCCCCCTGCGCCTACCACCTCTGTTTGAGCATCCGCTCGAACTTGCTTCTTTCGGATTCAAAGCTATCCGCCCGGCAAGCGCCCTCGCCAAAAGCCTCTTTAAGGGGGAACAGGCTCGCGCTATTTTCGCGGGCATGTGCGGACACTCTATGCTACCATTTGATCGCGCAACCAGTGCGGCGGCAGGGTTGGCGCTGGGCGCGCTGGGACATGCCATTGGCTGGCCGCTGCCACGCGGCGGTTCGCAAAACATTGTAAACGCGATGGCGGCCTATTTGCGCTCGCTGGGAGGTGAAATCGTCACAGGCGCGGAAGTCAAATCGCTTGATATGCTCCCTCCTGCTCGCGCCGTGCTATGTGACATCACCCCCCGGCAATTGCTGCGCATAGCAGGAACGCGCCTGCCATCCGGCTATCAGCGCAAATTGCGCCATTACCGCTATGGCCCCAGCGTCTTCAAGCTCGACCTGGCGCTGGATGGCCCCATCCCCTGGCGAGCGTCAGCCTGTGAGCGCGCCGGAACCGTCCACATCGGCGGCACGCTGCCGGAAATCGCCGCCGCCGAAGCAGCGGTCTGGCGTGGCGAGTACCCCGAAAAGCCCTTCGTGCTGCTCGCGCAACAAAGCCTGTTTGACCCGACACGCGCTCCACAGGGAAAACACACCGCCTGGGCCTATTGTCACGTCCCGGCTGGCTCAACCCTCGATATGAGAGAGCGCATTGAAGCCCAGATCGAACGTTTCGCCCCCGGCTTTCGCGACCGCATCCTGGCCCGCCACACGCTCACGGCGGCGCAGCTTGAACAATACAACACTAACTACGTCGGCGGAGACATCAACGGCGGTGTGCAGGACATCTGGCAACTCTTCACCCGTCCAACCATCCAGGTCAATCCCTATACCACCCCTCTTGAAGGTGTCTATCTCTGCTCTTCATCGACACCTCCCGGCGGCGGCGTACACGGATTATGCGGCTACTACGCCGCCACGACAGCCCTGAAAAAAAGCCTTTCATGATGATTAGGAACAGAGTTCCTATACTAAGGAGTCGTCAAGGAATAACAGTGTTATTTGAGGCAGTTCGCGGCAAGATGGTGTAGTTCCATTCGCCGTGGAAGGAGTCTGGCTGGATGGAGAGCGTCGCCATCTCTTCGTCCGAGATCTTGCGTCCGGCGGGGTAGCTATTGGTATCGAGTTGACACTGCACCGTGAGTCCAGCCTCTGTCGTAGTGGCCGCGATCAGTTGCAGGATCACCGCGTAGCTCTCTAGTGGCTTGCCGCGCCAGTTCTGGCTGATCCAGGCGAAGAGGCGATGCTCGATCTTGTTCCATTTGCTGGTGCCTGGCGGCAAGTGGCACACCGTGATGGCCAGCCCCGTCTTATCAGCCAACTGTTGCAATTCCCACTTCCACAAGCGCACCCGCGAGCCATTGCTGCCCCCTCCATCCGCACTGATGAGCACCCGTTTTGCCTTTGGATAGCGCTGCTGGCCCATCTCGCTCCAGAAGCTTCGGAGGCTCTGCACGGCAAAAGCAGCCGTATCGTGATCGATACCGACGTTCACCCAGCCCGCGTTGCGCGCCAGGTCGTACACCCCATACGGGGTTGCTCGCCCCAGGCCCTTGATGGGGAAATCGTAGACCCGCACGTCCTCTGCTTCGCCCTGGGGGGGCCATTCCCGACCCGGGTTCTTAAAATCGCCCACCAGCTCCTTCTTTTTCGCGTCGACCGACACCACCGGCTCGCCCGCGGCCAGAAACGCCGCGGCTTGTGCATTGAGGCGCTCGAACTGCCCATTGCGGTCAGGGCGCTCACCACCCTCCCGCGTCTTGCGATTGGCCTGCAGGCTGTACCCCAGGGCATGGAGCAACTCGCTTATTAACTCATGCGAGACCTGATGGCCCATGCCTTGCAGTTCTTTGGCCAGCTTGCGCACGCTCTTGCTCGTCCAGCGCAGGGGCGAGTCCGGGTCTCCCCTCGTCACCGGCTCCACCAGCCGCTCCAGGTCCTCGCGAAGCTGGGGGTCTTTGCTCACGTTGCTCTTGCGTCCGCCCCCTTTTCTCCGCACTCGTCCCGCCTCCGCTCGTTTTTTTCCCTGCAATTCTTGCATCCCAGCACTGATCACTTGTCGCGACAGCCCTGTCGCTCGCGACACGACCGAAATCCCTCCCCAGCCGAGCGGCAGCGCTTCGTTGGCGGCGAAGAGACGTTGCGTCCGCTCTGTGAGGTCTCCGGCTATCCGCTCGTAGCGCTGCTTGATTTCTTCTTCTTTTGACATGCCTCACAGTCTAACATATCTTCTCCCATCTTGCAAATGTTATTCCTTGACGACTCCTTACTTTATCAGGCGAAAAAGGGGATGACAGCAACGATAGAGACGAGCTTTGCGCGAGGGCTTGCCCGAACACGGGATAGTTCGGTTGCAGCGACGACAACTCGGCTTGCAGCTTTCCGCTCCTCATATCAAGCAGGTACAGTATGCAGGCGGTCTCATCCGAGTTCACCTGATTAAACACGAGATAATGCTGATCGGGCGATAGAACTACATTGCCAATACCAGTCTGTGGAGGAGCGCAGTACAGCGTTTGCAACTGCTGACCATCCATCCGCACGAGCTGTATGGCCGATTGGCTTTGAACCACCGCTTCAAAAAGCGCCCACTGACCATCTGGCGAAACATTCGTCCCTGGAGCAGGTCCAGATTGTATCTGAAGAATAGTCTGTATCGCGCCAGTCGTAGCATCATAGCGTTGCAACAGAGTATTATCGCCTTGCTGAGCAAGAAACACCACATTTGCATGATTCCCAACCGTTATAGGCGGCATAGAAGCGGCCCGCGCACTTCCCGCAGCCGGACAGGTCTGTGCGGCCACATTTTGTCTAATCGTGGCAGTAGGAGTTGCAGAAATTAGTGTAGACGTTTTAACTGGAGAAGGCGTCACAGTTGTGTCGTTTCCCAAAGATGAACCACAGCCGCTGAGCATGATTAGAAAGCAGAAAAGAACGCAAAAGCCGTGTACGCGCCGCGAGTTGTGCTGCATAGTCACTCCCTTATGGCTATTCGTAGCAACTAGTGATTTTTCGCAAAATAGAAGCAATAGAGGTAAGAGAAGGTTTTCCACAGGCGCTATAGCAGATATGACGATGGTTTTTCTGTGAACTACTTCACAAATTGCATTTGACTTTTCAAACCTGCACTGCTATCCTTAATGCAGCAACGACAGCTACAAGTAAGCACGACCAGGGCAGGGGCAAGCCCGGCCCGTACCCTATACGGATAATTGTCGTGCGTCCTATCGTATGGAGTACGGGCCGGGCTTGCCCTTGCCCTGGTTATCATTCAACTACACCGTGGTAGTTTGGATTTGTCCTATCGTACAGGGTACGGGCCGGGCTTGCCCCCGCCCTGGAAACTCACCTTGCCCTTGCCCTGGTATCATGGCAGAAAATCAGAAAAACACCACGGGAGCACTATAGAACAAATGAAGAAACGTGTTGAACGGTTGCGTGGAATGCACGACCTCTTACCAGACGCCTACCTGAACCAGCAGCATATAATAGAACGCCTGGGCGCATTTTTGGCGCGGGCCGGATACGACCGGGTAGACGCGCCATTGCTGGAAAACAGCGACCTGTTTCTAGCCAGCTTCGGGCAGGAACTCTGGCAAAACCTCTATACCTTTCGCCTGCACAATCGAGATTTGTGCTTGCGACCCGAATACACAGCTTCGATCTGCCGCCTCTATCTTGACCACTACCAGCATAATCCCTTGCCGCTGCGCTTTCAGTATGCCGGGCCAGTCTTTCGCTACGAAACGCCCGGACGCGGACGCTACCGCCAGCATACCCAGCTTGGCATCGAGCTACTGGGAGGTCACGCGGTCAGCGCCGATTGCGAAATATTGCAACTGGCCTGTGACGCGCTCAACGAACTGCGCATCCCCTCCTATCGACTAGAACTGGGCCATGTAGGAGTCGCCAGTGGCTTTATCCAACGCCTGCGCCTGGACGAACAGGCCGCCCACCTTTTGCTCAGCCTGATGGAACAAATCAGCCGCTCGCCAGAGGGTGAGCAAGCCGCCCATTCCCGGCTGGAAATGCTCTACCCTGCTGAAGTAGCCGAAGCGACCGCTACAGCCCAAAATACGGATGAACGCTTTCTCACGTCGCTATTAAACGGCATGACCGCCCTGAACAGCAACGATGAAAGCCGCCAGGAAATCATCGCTCGTTTCCTGTGGAAAATGGGACGCGGCGAGCAACGACGCCAGATTTTGCGCGCCCTCGACCTGCTGCGCGAACTGCATAGCGCCGCCGGCTCGCCCCCGCAAGCGTTTGAAGCGTTGCGAGACATCCTGGCTCGCTACCAGATCGACGCCGCCCCCCTTAGCGAACTGGAACAACTGGTCACAGTGGTCGAGCAAAGCGGTGTGCCACGCGAATGTATCAGCTTGAACCTGGCGCTTGGGCGCGGCGTCAGCTACTACACCGGCCTGGTCTTTGAAATCCACGCGCAGGATGTCGATGGAAACGAAACGCAGATCTGCGGCGGTGGCCGCTACGACTCCCTGATGCAGGCCATCGGTGGAACTCGCGCCGTCAAAGCCTGCGGCTTCGCATTTGGAGTCGAACGCCTGCTCGCGCTTATACCGGAAAAAGAGGATGCTGCTGCTGGCGCGTCTCAGGCCATCATCATCCCCATCAGCTCGCAGGATATGCCATACGCCCTGCAAGTCGCGCGCGCCGCCCGTATGCAGGGCATCCGCAGCGAAGTCGATATAAGCGGACACGGCTTGAGCGCGGGCCTGAAACTGGCAGTGAAAAAGCGCATCTCTCGCGCCTTGATCGTCGGCGAGAACGAAACACGCGAGCAGCGTGTCACCCTGCGCAACCTGGACAGCGGTGAAGAGCAACATCTCGCTCAAGACACAGCCATCCGCTATCTACTCACACAGGAGGCCGCTCGATGAACCCGAACCGCGAAATCCGCCTCGCTCTGCCCGGCAAGGGCGCATTAGAATCCGCCACACTGGCCTTTCTGGCCGAATGCGGCCTCAAAGTCAATCGCAGCAATCCGCGTCAATACCTGGCGCATATGCACAGTATGCCCGGCATAGAAGTCGTTTTTCAACGCGCCGCCGATATTCCCACGCTGGTGCAGGATGGCGACGCCACGCTCGGTATCACAGGTTACGACATCCTGGCCGAACACCGGGGCTACGGCGACGACGGCCAGGGCGAAGAAGACGGCGGCGACGAACTGCTGGTGCTGGAACGCAACCTGGGCTATGGTCAATGTCGCCTGGTGGTTGCCGTGCCTGAAACATGGGTCGATATCAGCACGCCCGCCGACCTCTGGCACCTGGCTGGTTATTATCGCTCGCGCAAGGGACAGAACCTGCGCATCGCCACCAAGTACCCGCGCCTGACCACGCACTTCCTGCGGCAGCACGGCATCACGCACTACAAACTCGTCTCGCCGCACGGCGCGTTGGAAGCCGCGCCGCTAACCGATACCGCCGACCTGATCGTTGACCTCACCGAAACAGGCACCACCCTGCGCGAAAACCACCTCAAACTGCTGGACGACGGTGTAGTACTGCGCTCGCAGGCCTGCCTGATAGCCAACGCCCGAATGGTACGCGAGAGCGAACCAGCCCTCAGCATGGTATCGACCATGCTGGAACTGATCGAAGCGCGCATGCAGGCGCGTAACTGCTCGCTGCTCACAGCCCAGTTGCAGGGCGAGCAATCCACCATCCAGCTTGCCTGTTCCCACCTCAACCAGCGCATCCAGGAGCTTCAACCCGGCGCTGAGTTCCGCCTGGTTAGCAGCAGTATATCCGGGGAACACCCGACATCTATATCCACACACACCATATCGGGAGTTATCAACGCCAGGGACTCGGCCTCGGACTTGCTCTCCATCATTGCCCTCTTACGCGCTGCCGGAGCCACTCACATCCACGTCACGCCACTGACCTACCGTTTCGCGGAAGAATCCGCCAGTGTCCGCGCCCTGCGCGAACGATTAAAGAGGTCACATTGAACAACCTGATAAGCCGCTTTGTTTGTCTTCTGTTGGCAACGTGGTATCAAGTGGCTTGTCAGGCGGCTCTAACCCTTGCTCTCTTCTAAACGCTTCCATCAATCGCGCTACCCATATGTTTTGTAACTCTTCTATCGGGCTGGCATCCCATACCACTTGTTTCTCTTGCGTGTTCATGCCTAACTCTTGCATCAGGGTAGCATCAGTGAGAGATAAAGACGCATCAATACCTATGCTATTAGCGCGGGTAAGCCGTTTGACACCCGTTCTCATGGCTTGCTGTATCATAGAGTCCCATGAACGGGTAGGAAGCGTTTCTAATAGCTCTTTTCTATCGGCATGGGGATACAGACGGGCAAACGTAGCCGCTTCTTCAGGCGTCCAATAGGCTCTCGCCCCATTGGGCTTGTAAAGATAGCCCGTGAATGTCCGGCTTATGGGGGCGCGTAACTGTAAATCAAGCCTTAACACATGCGGCGCGACATAGTTAATATTGGCATGGGTGACTAACAGGCGTATAAATCGCTTTTTGTTGGCAAATGCTAGTTTATGCCAGCGATGAGCAAGTAAATCTTGTAAACCCCCCTGTATCTCTGTTAGTTCGTTTGCCTCATTTTCCACTATCCGCGCTTTTTCATCCAACGCCGCTAGAGCCTCATGCAAGCGTTTTAGGTCTCTCGTTGCCTCTCTTACGCCCTGCTCGTATAGCTCTTCTTTTGCTATCCGCTTTTCCATCTCTGCCTGTTGAATAGCTTTCAAGATGTTTGCCCTGTCTTTTTCAAGGCTTGTAGCAGACTCTTCTTTTTCGGTTAAGAGGTCGGTTACTTCATCCTCTAGCCTGTCAGTCAAATCAAGTAAATCAGATGTTTCTATGATGGTGCGTAAATGCTCTAATGCCCGTTCTACCGCGCTATCAACACGTTTCACGCTTGCTACAAGATTGGTATTTTGCCAACCGTCAGTATGCGCTCTAGCCGTATATGACTGGTTATACGCCATGACGTACATCGGCTCGCTATTGCTTTCTAAAATGTTCTCTAAGAGCGCATCACAGGCCATACCGTAACGCCTGTCTATTTTGGGCTTGTTCTCGTTTACCTCACCCTCTAGGGTATAAGCAGACAGGCGGTTATACGCAAACATAAAATCATCCATGTCAACTATCGCATCATGGGCTTGCTTGCTGATAAGCACATTGTTAAAGACGTACCAACCGATATATGCGGGGTTCGTGAGAACATAGACTAGCCCCCCTCTTTGTTGAAGCGGGTAGCCTTGCCCGTTCCATTTAATCGCTACATGCGGTATACGCTCTATGCCTGTAAATGCAGGAAACATAAAGTTGATAGCGGTCAATTCACGGCCCAACTTGCCCAAATTGCCCCCTAGCTCACGATACCGCTTAAAAAGCCAGCGTATCAATTGTGCGTGAGGCTCATAGACGACATAATACTTTCTATCTTCATCCTCTATCACAATGTAGCCAAATGGTACAGCATGGCCCCCATAGCTTACAGCGTCTTCTATGGCCTGTAGCCTTGCGGGTAACAATTTGCCGTGTATCACTTCATCTATGAACCGAGCGGCTTCTGCAAATTTGTCTATAAGGGCGTCCATATCACGCCTACTATCAGGCCAGTAAATCACGTCATAGGTGATAACAGGGATATGGTATTTTTCACACATGGCTACAAAGTCAGTATAGCCTGTTCTCGTAAGGTCTCTGTACAGGCGTGATGCATCATAGGCAGCAACAGCCCCCGCTTTCCCGCTTTCAATAAGCCTGTACAGTTGATCTAGCCCCGCTCGTTGAAAGCGTAGCTTTTGCCCTGATTTCCCTTGATCGGTTGCAATCTTAATAATCGTTTCAGGCGTATCTTTCCAGCCATAGGCAACAAGCCTACTGGTAAGCTTCACATCTTGCAAGATAGTTGATTGCTTGTTGTGCTTTACTTGCGCGTTTGAGGATTGCCGGATGTATTGAATAACTGGTAAGTGGGTCGGTAGTTGTGGCTGTTGTGGGATAAACTCTTGCACTAACTTCGCATCTGGTTTAATCTGTCTCATGCTTGCCCCCGTTGGTATTTGTATCTTGACGCTACTCTCGCACTAAGCAACGTCAAGATACAGGTCTCGTTAGTTTTGCGCTAACAGTTCTGTGTATTGCGCGTGATGCGTTAAGCGGTTTTTCAGAAGCTTTTCAACTTCATCGGGCGTGGCATGGAAGCGTTGGTTTCCCATCTGTACCATAATCCCGCCTTGAGGATGAAAATACAAGGTCACTTTTTCCAGATACGATACAGGGGTAGCATGTTTGTGATCGACAAACTGAAGCATGGTACATCCTCTCTGCTATGCGCTCTCTCTGTTACAACTGTAACACTCTCATTATGTCATACGTTGCATGGTATTGTCAAGTGTTGCTAGTGTTGCCTTATGTTGCTTTGTGTTGCTGCCATTGATTTGTTAGCCATGCTTTGCTATACTGACAGAAACTAACGAGGGGGTCTATGTTATGCCAGATATAACCTATTTATCCGTTGCTGAGATTGCAAGGCAATTAAATATTTCAGAAGACACGGTAAGGCGTTGGATTAAGAGCGGGAAATTAGAGGCGTTAGAATTAGGGGGGCAATACCGTATTCATCCTCAAGACTATGAGAAGTTTTTGCAGAAACATAGGAAACGTTTACCAGATTAGCCCCCGCTTTATTTTCTCATCAGACGCTACAGGAAGGCCGTAGCGTCTTTTTCTTGCCCCTGGTAGTCCATTTACAGCTACCCCGCTACAATCGCGTCCTAGAGCGTATTTTACCCCTCTCGCATCAGACACTAGTACAGGTGTTCACAGGCTAGTATTTTGCGTTTTTATTGGCTACACTTATCTATGAGAAAGCGCATCTACAGTACGGCTTGACAGGCGGGTTTAGGGCATGTTGTGTAGTAGTCAAGCAAGCAATAACTTGTATCTATAATAACAGGCTTTTATAGCCCGTTTGTCAAGATACTGTTTTACCAGAGAGAGGATACTAACGTGAGTGTAGACGTTAGACAAATCGCATCACGGCTTGAAAGCGTCTTTGCTGAATTAGACAGAGAGGCGCGTTTACAGCCCCCCTCTATCAGTTACCCGCAAGCCCCTACACGGCAAACGTTACCCTCATTGACGCATGAGCAACTATTAGCGGCTATGTCTAAGAAAGCCAGCCCTAGCCCTGTACAGGCTCTTAGCGGTAACAAATTAGAGGGATATGCGGCGGTATGGCTAGATGATAAAAGACAGCCCTATATCGATAGCTACGGTGATATGACCGTTCCTAACAGTTGGAAGGACTCAATAGCCTACTATGAACAGGAACGCCGCGCTACAGGTAGACCACATCTAATCCCACATATGCGCGACCACAAAACGCAAATAGGCGGGGTACTGCATTTAGCTGAAGACTCTAAAGGGGTTATTTACCAGTCTCAATTATCAAGTACACCTCTCGCACAAGAAACCTACGCACTGGCTAAAGATAACTTCATAGGAACTTCATACGGCTATGACCCTGTACAAGTTGACTTTGTAACTACAGGCTCACAACGGGCAAGGCGGCTCTTAAAGATCATGACGCATGAGATTAGTAGCGTGTCATTCCCCGCTAATCCGTTTGCTACTGCTATCGCTAAGAGCGGCTATACACCCTCTAGCCTATTTGGGGATATACGGGCTATGCAGCAACACGTTAAGGCGTCTAACGATAGCTGGCAAGCCCGTAAACGGCTACTTCAGTTACAACAGGTGTTAGAGCATAAGTTTCGTCAAGGTGATAACATTTTTAACCGTATAGAGTGGCATAACCACATCTATTAACACAAGAGAGGAAACACCCATGAGTGAGTTTATTAACGAGATAGGCCCCGCATTTACGCACTATGACGGGGTAAAGATTGCTAAGGGCTTAGGTGAAATGTCTACAGAACAGGCCGTAACCCACTGGCATAGCATGAAAGCCCTACTACGAAAAAGTACGCCTGTAGCTCTATCCGGCGCGTCTATCACGGTAACGCAAGAGGGGCGGTTAGAACTGGCATACGGCGCAAGCCTGATTTACATAGAGCCTGAAGATATGGAAGTGTTGCAAGAGTTGGCTACACAGGCCATACGCGCAAGAGAAGCGTATGCCCCTGATGCCAGCGATAGCATACGGGTGTACTCAACAGATGCTAGCACTGTAACGGCTAACACCCCAGGCGTCGTAGTGGATAATAGCCGCGCCCCTGCCGATAAAATACCTAACCATTTTATGCGCCCCGCTCCTGAAGTACCCCGTGTGGCTGGCAAGTATGATAATATGGCGCATTTGCTCAAAATGACTGAACAGATGCACAGCACTAAGGTCAAAGCTTCTCAAGAGGCATCACGGCCCAACTTTGTACGGCGTGGCGGCTTTCCCTGGTAAACCTATTCTTCATTGTCGGTTAGCATACTATGGCCTGTAGCGGCGTTTGCGCTTTTCCTCTCTGTGGGCGTGTAAGACTACAGGCCATAACGGGCGGGTATATGCCTACATTCTTCTATGCACTGGTATTCTTGCTCGTTACAGAGTTCACAGTATCGGGTGTCTACATCGTTGTCTTAGCGCAAATGGTCTACTACGTTAAGCGCGGGGTTATATAAAGCTAATGGATGTAACGGATACAACGGGTTAAACTTTTCCACGCTCATATCTACAGGTTATCGCTTGCCCCGTAGTCATTCCTCAAAGCTATTGGAACTAACGGTGCTAACTTTTACTAGCTCACTCTTCAGCTAGCTCTTCACTGTCTAACTTCTTACGCACACTGAGAGGTACACCCGCTTTCATACGCTCTATAGCCACTGAATGATTAAGCAGTAACCCTAACAGTTGGCTAGCTTCATCGGCATCTAAGTACACATCTCTAGCCCCTAGCTTGACGTATAACGCCGTGATCGGGCTTTCTGTGTTGACCACAAATCTAATTTTTAGCCCTAGATGGTCAAATGAAACGGATTTACTACGCTCTATCATGCGGTGTACCCCCTTGCCAGTACTGGCATATTGAAAATTTCTATCACCAACATTATATTTGGCGCATAGAAGCAAGTCGAAAAGTTTAGTAGCTCACTTTTGGAGGAATAATAATGAGTCAAGAAGTATTCAGTTTACTATCATCCTTAATTGTCGCTATAGCTGCTATAGCTGGCGGATATATTGCTACTTCCCAAGCGCAAAAAGCAGAAAGAAGAAGAATAGTTCGTGAAAAATGTCAAGAAATGTTTGAATTGTATATTCAGGTTAGGGACTGGATAAGCAATGAAGCTGACAGATGGTACGAAATTGGCGAACCGAACGGCCCACTAAACCCACCAATTCTTAAAGACCTTCCGTGTCCTATCGATAGGCTCTCAATGCTTGTGTTATTATATGCTCCAATATTGGAAAAACTGGCTGAGGAATTAGAGAGATGGGTGAAGAGCTATCATACTTTTGACTGGAATTATAGCAATGACCATAATCTGCCTTCAGATAATATGCACAAATTTTTAATAGATGAAGGTAACAAACTTGAAGATTTTCAAAAAAGATTTACCTCTACTATAAGAAAGTTTGTTGAGAAAAATTGAACGGTCTCTCACATGGTTTTTATCGGGTTATTAAATCAATGTATTGTTCTTAACCTGTCGATAGCCATAGCTCTCCCTGCTGTGCGCCTGTTGTAAGTTCATGTCCAATTGGGCTGAAATTGCTTGTCTGCATAGGAGACATTCAGCACCGGCATATCCACAACACGCCCCACTATTTTGACTTCTGTTTTAGTTCCCATGAACAGCACCTCCATTTCGAGCAACTAGAAATGAGCTTGATGGCTACGCAGAATTACCGAAGTATGGTAGAATTTATCCAATTCAAACCTAAGCAGGAGAAATCAATGGAGAAATATAATTGGAGTCAACTTCATCGAATGAGGCTAGGGCGATATGCAGAATATTTCGCAAAGATGGAATTTACCCAATTCAATTTTGATGTTTATACGTCAGAAGTGGATAATTGAGGTATTGATTTTGTCATTCGTAAGGATAAGGCAACGTATTACGATGTACAAGTAAAATCAGCACGCCCTGAGAATAACAAATTAACACCCTTCATTCTAATTGAGAAAAAAGATTTTACCCTGCAAGATAATCTTTTGATAGTAGTAGTGCTTTTCTTCAATGGAAAGCCCCCTCAATACTTTCTCATCCCTATTTCCGAATGGGGCAAGCCTAATAATAATAAACTTCTTAAACTCCATCCATTCGGCGGCCCTAATAAATCTCCTGCATGGGCAGTAATACTATCTAAAAAGGGGTTAGCTCTGTTAGAACAACAGTATAAATTCGATATAATAGTCCAACAGCTTTGAAGAAGCTACAACAATGCATTTAGAGAGACGCAGCTTACTTAGCTCGCGTCTCATCTATCCAAAAGCAAGTTCACTTTGCCCTCTATTGCTATTCCCTACTTGCTGAGAATATCGTGTACTGTGCTTTTGGGTACTCCTGTAGCGGTTGCTATTTCTCTCACACTCGCTTTAGGATGATCTTTTAGATAGTTCTCTACCTTGCGGTTATTTTTACTTTTTGCCTCCGTTTTTGTCCGGCTAAGTGTCCGGTTTTTTGCATTTTCGGACACCTTAGAAACGGCTCTAGTGGCGGCTTTAGAGGTGTCCGGTTTTTGCACATTTCGGACACTTTTTATGCTTTCAACAACGGTTGCTAATTGGCTTTCAATCTGTTGATTAGCCCCGATGTGTTGATTATTTTGAGTAGCTTTAATCAGTTGGGTTAATTGAGATAGACCGCTCCTTATCTGTCTGGTATCCGCTTCCTGTTTTGTTAATGCCCCCGCTAAAAACGCTTGCCCCCGTTGTAGTTGTGCTATGTTCTCGTTAAGGCGTTGAAGTTCGCTTACAATTTCTATCAGGCTCGTTTCAGAGTAGGGGGGGTTATTTTTAGTAGACACAAACGCCGCTAGAGCGTTGAAAGCGTCTATCAGTTGATCTATGCGCCCGTTCACATGGGCTATGGTTACTTCTCTGTTCATGGTTAAGAGCATAGAAAAAGCTTCCAACTGTGTAGCGTCTAGTTTGAATAGAGCGTCAACAATTTTTACAGATGTTTCTATATGCGTCTCTGCCATGCTAGCCCCCTATGCGTCTATGTACGTCTTCTCATCGGCTTCTGTGATGGTTGGGGCGGCCCACATCACCCCCGCAAACAAGCCAGCACACAGTACACAGACACCCGCAAGTATCAAACTTGTAGTAGCTGCATCAGGCTTGACAAACGCCGCCATAAGCGCGGCTACAAACACAATGCTGCATAGGGCGGTAACGGCTTGTAAGGTGTTTACCATCCGTTGTACTTCTCGCGCATCAATTCCCATGTGTTTACCCTCTTCTCTTTTGTGTCCAATACATTCCTACCAATAGCAGGGATAGCATGAGTATCCCACCTTGCCAATAGAGCGGCCTTACAATGGCAAAAAGCGCAATGCAACCCGCAAGTACCCCATAGACCGCTACAAAGATGGTAGCATACAGCTTGTAGTAGCGTTGCCTCAAATACATTGCCCTGGTCAGTGGTCTCGCTGGCTGGCGCGTTGTAAGCTGGCGTCTTCGGTTTGTGTTCATGGCTCTAATCTTTCTACCTGTATCGTTTATACAGGTGAGGTAAACCCCTTTTTACGAGAGATAGCCGCGCAGGTCTCGCAAACTTTAAGCGCGGCTTTCTCTTGCCTCATCTCGCTTTAAGGCCCTGTATGTCTGTAACTTGATAGGACTTGTTACAGCCCTGATTAAGAGCGTCAACAAGTGCTTTAGCCGTGTGTGCTGTAACGGTATGGCCTTTTTCTGCATTGTTCACAGTGAGACGGGTAACGTTTGCTGCTTGCGCTAGCTTCTCTGTAGACCATCCTAGATTGATACGTAACGCTTTAAGCGTTGGCTTTTCAGTTGCTACGTCTACCATATTGGTTATTTCCTCTTGTTTCCAAACTTATCTAAGCCTATATTTTAATAAACGTAAATTTACACAAGATTAGCACATATTTTCTACCTGTCTAAAAGTTGTGATGTGGCCTGTCAAGCGCGTTTGCTTCGTTTTACTGATAGGCGGTTCTACTCGTTAGGTGTCTGGTTTAACTCACCTCTACATCTAGCGGGTAGGGCTGGCTTTCAAGATATGTATTTGTATCTTAAAAAACCATCAGGCCACAAGGCATTATAGATACTAGATACTAGATTGCTTACGAGGTCTACCAGCCCGTTTATGTGCTGGCATGGCTGGCAACTGACCATAGTACAGAGAGGCGGGTATAGCAACCATTAACCTACTATGACCTGAAGGATAAGGGGGCGGGTTAGGATGTTTGATTATGTGATGTAGCATGTTAGCTCTAGCTACATACGTTTTAACTTGACGGGTAGAAACACCTAATCTAGTAGCTAGCTCTTGCTCATACACAGTAAAGTATCTATCCTTATCGGGTGTTTTGAAAGATACCATATCCAACAGGATGATTAAGAAGTTAGCATAACTAGGGTGTATGTTGTCTGTCTTATAGAGCCTATAGTAACTATCTACTAGCTTAGTATTATAGATATATATATCTGGCGTAGTATTATTGTTAAGGGGGAACACAATTTTCATCGGCCTGGGAAGCGGCTTTAAGGCATTTTTGCCCTTATTTGTGTTCGCAACATACGCAATTATACGGGCGTCATAATAGCGCGGTGCTTTTTGTGGGTAGAGGTCACTTTTCTTAAAAATGGATAGGGTTATATCGGGGTCATGGCAAGCACTGTATAAAAGCTGGCATAAGCCTATTCTAGCCCCATGTATGGTTTTATAGCGTCGTTTGCCAGTCTTACTATTTACCTCTCGTTGCCATCCCTGGTTAAAAACCAGTGCGTACAGTAGGTTGGTATGCTCTTCATCCTGTTGTACCTTCAGGTATGCTTCTTGTAGCTCTCGTATTGTTAAGTCCATTGTTAGCCCCTTAGTCTTTTGTTCTAAAGTGCTTGCAATGGCGCGTGTATTGATGTACACTACAAACGAACATTGTAAGCCCCTTAGCTTTAGCGGTGTTCAAGAGAGAAGCTTCTAGTACGGCGGCTCTCTAACTCGCAGGAAACATTTAGCCCATGCGTTCCTGCAATCGGTTCTTAATACCAGATACCCAAGCCAGCCAGTCAAGCATAACTAGGGTATCTGGTATCTTTCTATCATCGGTAAGACAATAAAAAACGGTCTATGCTCATAGCAACCCGCGCTATGTCCATAAACCGTAACCAGAAACCTTAACCATTGAATTAGTATCTTGAGAGATTTAATACACTCGTTTCTCTTTTAGATACCAATCTATAGGCAAGTATCAATCTTGCTCTTCTTTCACATCATAACATGTCCTCTCGCTTTCTGTCTGTTAGCTGGCTAGTCAATTTTGCCCCTCTTTTTGTTAGCTGGCGTAAACATGCCATTTTTAGCGATTAGAGCGGTTTTTTCTAGCAGACACGTATTTACCGCGCCAAATCGTTTTAGACGGTCTCTTGCCCTTCCTACGCATTTGAAATGTACCCTTCATCGTTTCCTCTTTCCTGTCTTAGATCATAGGATGATAGGTTCAATACGTTTTTCATCATTGCCTCTAATGTCTAAGATCATACGTTCTATACTTCATACTACTTGATAGGGCTTTACAGGCCCTTATATCAGGTTATCGGTTATGCCAACGGTTAGCGCGTCAAGCACATAATTCTTTGCCGTTGTCTGAATGTTTTCATGCCCCAGGCTCACTTGTGCTATGCGTATGTCGATCTTTGTGAGTTCAGTACCTACAAATCGCCTGAAGCTATGAGGGCTTACATAGCTATCAATCCCTAGCTTTTTCGCATAGGCTTTTACTACATCCCAGGTTGCTTTAGCTGAAATTTTGCGGTCTATGGGTGTTTCCCCAAAATCGGTAAAACCAGTAAACACGTACTCACTCGTTACCCCGCGCTTAGAAAGCCAGTCCTGTATAAGCGCATAGGCAACAGGTGAGAGGTTAGCACTTCTGTACTCGCTATCAGTTTTACCCATGACTTGAATGATATAGCCCTTAGCTTGCTTGTATATGCGGTCTACTCGCAAGCTTGCCAGTTCTGAAGCACGTATACCCGATGTAGCCAGCGTGTACAACAGGGCTTTATCTCGCAAGCCTAGCAATGTAGCCACATCAGGCAAGTTACACAGTTCTCGCATGGTATCGGGCGTGATAGGGATAGTCTTTGTATGGCGCATACGGTTTTTCAGTTTCTTAACGTTTACCCCCTCAACGTCTCTAAAATCATAATCGGTATCACGGTCTATCCACTTCTGTTTAGCAGCCTCTCGCATCACTCGTTTAATGGCGGCTAACATGCGGTTAATGGTGTTAGGTGACATGGTTGTAGTGGCTATCAGGTTATCGCGCCATGATGCCAGTGTAGCGGCGTCTACAGGTGAGAGGTCTACTGTATCGGCATAAGCGCGGTATGCCTTAAAATCGCGCTTATACATCGCTAGAGACCCATCAGTTAGGGCATGGGTTAAGTATGGAAACACGCTATCAATGTTAATGGTTGGTACAGTCTGAAGTGCTGTAGTTGCTTGCATGGTTTACCCCCGTCTTAGAATAATACGATCATTTAATAACCCGATACATCAGGCTATTTTCTGTTCATCTGGTTTCAATTTGCCTAGCTCAATAAGAGCCTTTTTAACCGCGCTAGGTCTCATTGCATAGGCCCTTGACGTTATACGGTGTATCTTGATTGCTTCAGGATAGCGTTTTATCCATCGGCTTAACTGTACAGGGTGTACCCCTAACACTCTTGCACACTCTCGCAAGCTTACTAATTTATTCATGTGTTACCCCCGCTTTCTTTTTAGCATCACGCCGCTAGAATGGCTTTCAATTCTTTCAAGTACTCGCTAATGGTGTACTCTTTTGTGGTAGTATGGTGAGAGAACATTGCGTTACCCTTATTGAGTGGAAAAGTGTTATATGACCCTGATTATCTTTGACCTCGATGGCGTAATCACCAGCGAGGAAGCCTACTGGGACGCCGCCGGTCTCACCCTGCACGAGATGCTCTATAGCCCCCACTACTGGGGATTACAGAGAAACCAGGGCGGGGACAAGCCCATGATGAGCCAGGGCGGGGACAAGCCCCGCCCCTACCCTACTACGGACGAAATCCCAAATTCCGTTCAGGGGACGGGCGGGGCTTGCCCCCGCCCTGGTCCTCTCCTGATCCCGTTCAGGGGACGGGCGGGGCTTGCCCCCGCCCTGGTTCTTCATGGGATCGCGATCTCCCTGGCTCATCCCCCTACCACCCTGCACAAACCTCAACCGAGAGCCGCCACATAAGCCGCGCCACCATGCCTGAATCACAAATCCTGGCTCTCAAAGGACGCGCCATCAACTCCAACTGGGACACCTGCTACGCGGCGGTATGCCTGCATTTGATCTCGATTTTGAGCGCGTGGCAAAGCGACAAAGAACAACGTGAGCGTGAAGATTCCCACATCTTTCCTCTGTTGCCCTGGGATGCTGGTTGGCTGGCGAATTTCCGGCAACATGTGACCGGACACGTGGAACAATTGGACATGGCGCGGATTTTCGCGCTGCCCGTTTTCCGCGATGCCGTCGGCTTGCAATTGATTAACCGCCTCGATGCCTATGCCAGCGACCAGTTGGGCCACCCCATCGAAGGAGTATTCTCGCGTCACAGCCCCTTCTGGGAATTTTGTCGCTCCATCTTCCAGGAATGGTACCTGGGTGACGAATTGTTTGAACAAAGCTATGGGCACGCTCCGGCGCAACCCGGCAAGTCCGGCTGCATCCACTTTGAACAGCCGCTGCTGTCCATCGAACTGATAAGCGCAACCCTTGAGACATTGCAGCAACAACAGTACATCCTGGGTATTGCCACAGGCCGCAACTTCCAGGAAGCATCCTATCCCTTACGCATGTACGGCCTGCTCGCTTACTTCGATGAACGCCATATCTCCACCTATGACGCGGTCGAACGCGCCGAGGCGCAGCTACGCGCGCGCGGCGACCAGGCGCTATTGAGCAAACCCCATGCCTTCCCGTTTCTTTACGCGCTAGATAACAGCTACGAAGAGGCCGTCATACAGGACAACACCACTCAACCGCCTGAACCCTGTATCATAATCGGCGATTCCACCAGCGATATGCTGGGAGGACGCGCCGCCGGCGCATTAACCGTGGCCGTGCTGACCGGAACGCGCACAGCCGAAGCGCGTCATTTACTCGCCCGGAGCCAGCCCGATTTCACGATCGACGACATAACGCGCCTGCCCGAACTGCTTTCACACATGGATAGTCTTTTGACCATCCAGCACATGCAGTTTCAGGATCGCGAAAAAGCCGAACGCCTCCTGCGCCTCTGGTTCGCGCGTCACATGGGCCTGCCAACGCAAAAAGTAACACTGACGCCTAAAGCCGTCTCGCTCAATTCATTCAACGGCATCTACCGCAGCGACGGGCAGGATTACTTCTTCAAAACGCACGTCGAAGACAAGGGCATCCTTGAAGAATACTACCATGCCGCTTTGCTGCAACAGGCCGGGTACAATATCGTCAATCCTCTGCGCCTTGTGCAGAAAAAAGAGCAGCAGATGGTTATCTACCCCGTCATAAAAGGGCCTGTCATGTTTGACCTGATGCGCGAAATTGAGATAGGCCAGACCAGCAACGCTACCCTCGATATGCTCGTTTCTGCCGAGCGCAGAGAATGCGAGCGCCTGCTTGCCATCTATCGCGCAACCCTCGCGCCAGCAACAGCAGAACAGCACGCGCAAGCGCCCATTCACCAGCTATTCTGGCACCGCCTGGCCGGAAGTCGCCTCAACAGCTTCTATGCTGGCAAATCGGTTCCTTTGCCGGGTAACGCTAACAACACAGACGAGCAGCAATACCTCGCATTCGATGACCTGTTGCGCTATCGCTGGATCATTCAGGGAAAGCAACAGCCCTTTACGCTGGGCGAACTGATCGAACGCGGCAAGACAGCGCTCCATCCCGCGCAAGCGACCATGACAGTAATCGGACATGGCGACGCCCATTTCGGCAATGTCTTCCTGGAGAACCAGCGCGATTACCTCTACTTTGACCCGGCTTTCGCGGGCAAGCATTCTCCATTACTTGACGTAGTTAAGCCTCTGTATCACAATGTATACGCGACCTGGATGTACTTTCCACAGGAAATCGCGCGCGACCTGCATCTCACGGTGACAATGCGCGACACGACCATCAGCATTGAACATGACTACACGCTCGCGCCTGTGCGACAGGCTATTGTAGCTACCAGACTTGAATACTTACTAAAACCCTTGCTATCGGAACTGCGTAAACAACATGCGCTACCCATGAACTGGCAGGAAATTATGCAACTGGCGTTGATGTGTTGTCCGTTACTCACCATCAATTTGCTCGACGAGACGCGCTATACACCCGCCATAACCTGGCTGGGATTGGCGCACGCGGTACAGATGGGCAACAGCGGACCAGGCGACTGGAGGGCCATCTCATGATTGCCATTATTGACTACGGCGCGGGCAATATACGCAGCATCGCCAGAGCCTTAGCATACCTGGGCGCGCCCGCGCAAGTCACCGACGACCCACAGGTCGTGGCAGAGGCGCGTGCCATCGTCTTGCCCGGCGTCGGTTCGGGCGGCGCGGCTATGGCGCGTATGACCGGGCGCGGATTGGACGACGCCATACGCCAGGCCACGCAGCAGGGCAAGCCCTTTCTGGGTATCTGCCTGGGAATGCAACTGCTGGCGGACCACCATACCGAGGGCGAGGTTGCCGGATTGGGCCTTTTTCGCGGCGAGGTGCGGCGCATCCCACACGGCCCCAAAATACCGCACATGGGCTGGAATCAGGTGACGCCACTGCGCGACAACCTGCCCATCTTCGCCGGTATCTCGCCACAGGAATATTTCTATTTCGCGCACTCTTACTATGTCGAGCCACAGGACACTGGGGGCGTAGCCGCTGTTACCGATTATGGCTCGCCCTTTTGCAGCGTCATCGTCACCGAGCGCGTCTGGGGAACGCAGTTTCACCCGGAGAAAAGCGGCGCGGCAGGTCTGCGCCTGCTCGGAAATTTTGTGAAGTGGACGCAGGAGGTGGAAGGATGAAAATACTCCCGGCCATCGATATCAAAGATGGCAAATGCGTGCGCCTCTACCAGGGCGATTTTGATAGGCTCACCACCTATGACGCCGACCCCGCGCAGGTCGCCCGGTGCTGGCAAGACGCGGGCGCAAGCTGGCTCCATATAGTTGACCTGGATGGCGCGCTCAACGGCCAACCCGCAAATTTCGAGGTCATCCAACGTATACGACGGGAAGTATCGCTCCACATCGAATGCGGCGGCGGTATGCGAACCCTGGCCGCTATGCAGCGTATGCTCGATATTGGCATTGATCGCATCGTACTCGGCACCATCGCCATCACCGACCGCGCCTTGTTGCAAGAGGCATTACAACGCTGGCCTGAGCGCATCGTCGTTGGACTGGATGCGCGAGATGGTCGAGTCGCCATCGCGGGATGGCGCGAAACCTCGCAGGCGCTAGCGACCACGCTGGCAAGCGAACTGTGCGCGAGCGGCGTGCGGCGCTTTATGTATACCGACATCGCTCGCGACGGCGCATTGCGCGGGCCAAATCTGCCCGCCCTGCAAGCAATGCAGGCAACCATCACAAACATTTCTCCCCGCGGCGCGTTGATCGCATCGGGCGGCATCAGCGCCATCGATGACCTGCGAGCAATCGCGAAATTGGGTATCGAGGGAGCCATTGTAGGCAAGGCTCTGTATACCGGCGCTATCGACCTGGCGCAAGCCATTTCGGCCTGTGAAAGGGAAGACTATGCTCACTAAACGTATCATCCCTTGCCTCGATGTTACCGCCGGGCGCGTCGTCAAGGGCATCAACTTCATTAACCTGCGCGACGCCGGAGACCCGGTTGAGCTTGCGAAGTTTTATAATGATGAAGGCGCGGATGAACTTGTTTTTCTGGACATCACCGCGTCGGTCGAAAATCGAGCCACCATGCTCGATGTAGTGCGGCGTACCACCGAACAGGTATTTATTCCCGTAACGGTAGGCGGGGGCATTCGCAGCGTTGAAGACATTCGCGCCACCCTGGCAGCAGGCGCGGATAAGACATCATTGAATACCGCCGCCGTCCAGCATCCCGACTTGCTGCGCGCTGGAGCCGAACAATTCGGGGCGCAATGCATCATCCTGGCTATCGACGCCCGTTCCAATCCGGCCATGCCGTGCGGCTACGAAGTCTTCATTCACGGCGGGCGCACTCCCACCGGCAAAGACGCCGTCGAGTGGGCGCGGCGCGGCGTAGAACTGGGCGCGGGCGAGATCCTGCTCACCAGCATGGATCGCGACGGCACGCGGCAGGGCTACGAACTCACGCTCACCGCTCGCATTGCTCAGGCCGTCACCGTGCCGGTCATCGCGTCAGGCGGCGTGGGAACGCTGGAACATCTCTACGAGGGTCTGACATCCGGCGAGGCCGACGCAGTCCTGGCAGCCTCTATTTTTCACTTTGGACAGATTCGTATTCACGAGGCCAAAGCGTTTTTAGCCGCGAAAGGAGTAACGATGCGCCATGCTGAACTTTGATCGCGAGGGATTGATTCCCGCCGTCATCCAGGACGATACTACCCACGAAGTGCTGATGGTCGCCTTTATGAATCAGGCCGCCTTTGACCGCACGCGCGCTACCGGCTATACCCACTTCTACAGCCGCTCAAGAAACGCGCTCTGGCGCAAAGGAGAACAGTCCGGCAACGCGCAGGAAGTGCGCTCGATCTACGTCAATTGCGAAGAGAACAGCCTGCTCATTCGCGTCACCCAACACGGCGGCGCGGCCTGCCACACCGGCTATCGCAGTTGCTACTATCGCCGCCTGCTCCCCGATGGCTCATACGAGACGATAGCGGAGCGCGTCTTTGACCCCGATGAGGTATACAGCGCGCAACTTTCCGCGCCGCTCGAAAAGGTCATGCGCCAGTTGTACGGCGTCTACATCTACCTGCGCGACCACGATATGAGCGAGGAGTCCAATACCTCGCGCCTCTTGCAGGAACACAGTCCCGCGTACCTCGTCACGCGCCTGGCCGACGAGCTGCAAGAACTGGCCGACGTGCAGAGCGGCGAGCATGTCCATAGCGGCCGCCAATCAGACACCACGCTGGAAGGCAGCCAGGTTGGCTACTGGCTGCTCCTGCTGGCAGCTACGTATAAGCTGCACTATCGAGAATTTCAGCCGCACAGAGCAATTTTGCAAGGCTATGCGGAACACGTCAGCACCGAACAATCGATTGAATTGCGCCAACGCTGTCTGAACCTGCTCACCACCTACGATCCATTCCACGTCGTCCAGGGACTGGAGATTGGATTTCAACTGATTGGTTGGGCCTGCGCAGAAGCGCAGATTAGCCCTCTGGCTCCGGCAGAATTTGACCTGGAACAGATGAAACGGAAAGGTTTAGCGTAATAACATCATGATCCATTTCTACGAACTTACACACATGGACGCGGCCCGTCGCGCTCGCCTCATACGCCGCGCGGAACTGCAAATCGATGAACTCGTCGAGCGCGTCTCGCCCATTGTACGGGCGGTGCGCGAACGCGGCGATGACGCGCTCATCGAATTAACCGCGCGTTTCGACCGCGTGCAACTGACGCCTGCTCAAATGCGCGTCAGCCCAGCGGAGATCGAAGAGGCGCACCGCAAACTCGATAAAGATGTTTACGCCGCCATTCAACACGCCATCTCTAACGTGCGCGCCTTTCACCAACGCCAGATGCCGCAAGAACTGTGGTATACCGAAGTGGAGCCGGGCGTGATGGCCGGGGAGAAAATCACCCCCATCAGTTCGGTTGGCCTGTACGTGCCACGCGGCAAGGGCGCCTTCCCATCGGTGATGTACATGCTCAGCACTCCTGCCAGCATCGCGGGTGTGCCGCGCATCGTCGTCTGCACGCCGCCCGCGCCCGACGGCAGCGTTGACCCGGCCTCGCTGGTGGCAGCCGATTTGTGCGGCGTGCATGAAATCTATCGCATTGGCGGTGCGCAAGCTATCGCCGCTCTGGCCTATGGCACGGACACCATTCCCCGCGTTCGCAAGATCACCGGCCCCGGCAGTGGCTACGTAGCCGCCGCTAAACGCATCCTGTATGGCGTCGTCGATGTAGGATTACCGGCAGGACCCAGCGAATCGATTACCCTGGCCGATGCCAGCGCCAGTGTCGAATTGTTAGCGCGCGACCTGATTATCGAAGCCGAACACGGCCCCGACTCCTCAAGCCTGCTGGTGACAGATGATCGCAAACTGGCCGAAGCAGTCATAGCAGCTCTGCCGGAGAAAATCGCCGCGCTGCCAGAGTGGCGGCGCGAGTTCGTCCAGACCGTCTTTGAAGCGCCAAGGAACTGGCGGCATCGTCCTGGCCGATAGTATGCAAGATGCCATCGACTTCGTCAACGAGTACGCGCCGGAACATCTTGAAGTACAGGTGCGCGAACCCTTCGCCCTGTTGCCTCGCCTGAAAAACGCGGGCGAGATCTTGATCGGGCCACATACGCCCTTCTGCGTCGGCAACTACTGTGTCGGAACCAACGCCGTGCTGCCCACCGGCGGCTTCGCCCACACCTTCTCCTGCACATCGGTTTTCGACTTCCTGAAACGCACCGGCATTGCCTACGTCACAGCAGAGGGCTACCCCTCCTTGAGCAAAACGACGCGCGCCCTGGCAGATTTCGAAGGGTTCCCGGCCCACGCTAACGCCGTCACCGACCGCTAATCGGCAATGATATCCTTTCGCTGCTGCGCCACCGTGATCAACTCAAACGGGGGTGGGCGTCAAGTTTTCGCATCAAGCGTGCGTTG
This sequence comes from uncultured Chloroflexia bacterium, assembly GCA_963769535.1. Taxonomy (GTDB): domain Bacteria; phylum Chloroflexota; class Ktedonobacteria; order Ktedonobacterales; family Ktedonobacteraceae; genus CF-113. Next base: position 396,563 of record CAVYMC010000001.1, read on the forward strand.
ACACCAGGGCGGGGCAGAGCTACGGCCCGTCGTGTCATTCTTCGCTGCGCTCAGAATGACACGACGGGCCGTAGCTCTGCCCCCGCCCTGGTCCCTCACGCAAAATGATGACGGCCACCCCATCTTGGGTAATATGTTGCGATTTTCCCTACTACAGGTTACACTAGGGAAGCTACACAGCCATTCATAGGTACATCCACCACAAACCAGAGAGAGTAAGGGAGGGTAGCAAGTGAGCGATGCAATACTCCGCAACTACATGCGGAAAATCGAAAAAGTTTATCAGGCTGGCAACGCGACTGAGCATACTTACCGATCAATATTACAAGAACTCCTGGAGACGCTTACTCCTGGTATTACTGCTACAAATGAACCAAAACGTATTACCTGTAGCGCACCTGATTTCATCATCACCAGGAAACAAACACCTCTCGGCTATATTGAGACAAAAGATATTGGTTTATCACTTGACCAAATAGAGCGAACTGACCAAATGAAACGATATTTGGGAAGTCTCGCTAATCTGATCCTCACCGATTATGTTGAGTTTCGCTGGTATGTTTCAGGGCAACACCGTATGACCGCTCGCCTCGCAAAGGTTGGAACGAACAACAAGCTGTTCCCTGAAGCTGAGGGAATGACACAGTTCGCCGATCTCTTACAAGGCTTTCTGCTTACTCAGACTCCCACCGTGAATAATCCAAAAGAACTTGCTACCCGCATGGCTGCTCTCGCGCAACTAACCCGCAATGCAATTCGTCTCGCTTTTGAAAGTGAAGAGGGTGGAGGATCGCTGCATACTCAGATGGAAGGCTTTCGCCAGGTACTCATCCCCGATCTCACCTATGAACGGTTCGCTGATATGTACGCTCAAACCATCTGCTATGGTTTGTTCGCTGCTCGTTGTAACACCAGGTCAGGGATAACCTTTACCCGTGAACATGCCGCCTATGATATTCCTAAAACGAATCCTTTCTTACGGAAAATGTTTATCTATATCGCTGGCCCTGATCTTGATGAACGCATTGTCTGGATAGTAGATGACCTTGCTGAGTTATTGAACCGTTCTGACATGGCCGCTATTCTGCAAGATTTCGGGAAACGCACACGGCAAGAAGACCCCGTTGTGCATTTTTATGAGACATTTCTAGCGCAGTATGATCCCAAGTTACGTGAACTGCGCGGCGTCTACTATACCCCTGAACCAGTTGTTTCCTACATTGTACGTAGTGTGGATTATCTGCTCAAAAAGGACTTTGATCTCGCTGAAGGCTTGGCCGACGCCACAAAACTCAAGGCAGCCAGTTCAGACGGAAAATACAACTTAGAGACGCATAAAGTTCAGATACTTGACCCCGCCACTGGAACTGGTACGTTCTTGTACTACGTCGTCAGGCAAATTTATGAACAATTCAAGGACAATAGGGGTATGTGGTCGAGCTATGTCTCAGAACACTTGCTCCCGCGCTTATTCGGCTTTGAAATACTGATGGCTCCTTATGCTGTTGCACACTTGAAACTGGGCTTGCAACTCCGTGAGACAGGTTATGACTTTAGAGATAAGGAGCGGTTAGGGGTCTATCTCACAAATACATTGGAGGAAGAGTTTGAGATAGGCAGACTTCCTTTTGCTGAATGGCTGGTGGAAGAAGCGACTGCTGCGGGAAATGTCAAGTATGATGCTCCTGTGATGGTTGTGATTGGTAATCCGCCCTATTCGTATGAGTCAGCTAATACAGGCAAATGGATAAGTAAGCTCATTCGAGACTATTATCAAGTAGACGGTCAACCGTTAGGTGAGCGCAATCCAAAGGGCTTACAAGATGATTACGCGAAATTTATTCGCTTTGCGCAGTGGCGTATTGAGCGAACGGGCTATGGCATTTTAGCTTTCATTACCAATCACGGATATCTTGATAATCCTACCTTTCGAGGCATGCGTCAAAGTCTTATAAAGAGCTTTGATGAGATTTATGTGCTTAACCTGCATGGGAATAGCAAAAAGAAAGAACGCGCACTTGACGGCACAAAGGATGAGAATGTTTTTGATATTCAGCAAGGCGTAGCTATTGGTATATTTATAAAACGTTTTAAGACAACGGCTTCTTCTCAGCAGACCACTATTCACCATGCAGACTTGTGGGGGTTGCGTGAGGTGTATGAGAATACTCCCCAGGGACGATGCTTAATCGGGGGTAAATATCATTGGCTTGCTAACAACGATCTTGCTACAACGGAATGGACAGTACTCAAACCTCAGTCTCCTTTCTATTTCTTTGTACCTCAAGATACTACTCTTCTAGCAGAATATGAAAGAGGTTATAAAATCACGAATATAATGCCAATTAACTCCGTAGGTATTGTGACTTCAAGAGATCATCTAGCAGTACATATGGCGGTACAGGAAGCAAAAAATGTTCTTTCCCGATTTATTACCCTACCAACAGAAGCGGCGCGACAAAATTTAAACTTGGGAGAGGACTCGAGAGATTGGCAAGTAGCTTTAGCCCAAGCAGACCTAAAACAAACCAAACTTGCAGACAAGTATCTGATAAAAATGGCATATCGCCCGTTTGATGTCCGATATACATACTATACCGGCCACTCAAGAGGATTTCATAGTATGCCGCGTCATGCTGTTATGCGGCATATGCTGCAAGACAATGTTGCTTTACTAACAAGTAGAATGACTAAAGGTGAACAATTTGCTCATGTACAGGTGACAAAATATCCTTCTGAAAAAATAATGATGTCTCCTCAAACATCAAACAATAGTTTTCACTTTCCTCTCTACCTCTATCCAGACGAGAAAAAAGATACACTATTCGACACCGACATAAACTCTGATGCCATAGGTGGTCGCCGTCCCAACCTATCGATGGCATTCATCGTTGATTTATCAAACAAGCTTAACATGCGGTTTATCCAAGATGGCAAAGGCGACCTGCAACTGACCTTCGGGCCAGAAGATGTTTTTGACTACTTGTACGCTGTTTTCCATTCCCCAATTTATCGATCACGCTATGCCGAGTTCCTTAAAATCGACTTCCCATGCTTGCCGCTTACATCAAATGCTGTCCTCTTTTGTGAGCTGTGCAGGTTTGGTGATAAATTGGTTAGTCTACATCTTATGGAGAGGAACCTACCTTTAATAACGAGGTATCCTGTAGAAGGAAACGATGTCGTTGAAAAGGTGGAGTATTTACAATCTACGGACAAACCAGAAGAGGGGCGTGTCTGGATTAACAAAACGCAGTATTTTGCTGATGTCCCGCCTGAACTATGGGAATTTCACGTTGGTGGCTATAAGGTTTGTCAGAAATGGCTTAAAGATCGGAAAGGTCGTACATTGACCTATGATGAAAGGAAACACTATCAGCGCATTGTTGCAACACTGTCTGAAACTATAACCTTAATGGAGCAAATTGACGGGGTAATTGATGAGTATGGTGGATGGCCGATTGAGTAGGAAGAAATGCCGCCGCAATTTGGCACATTCAAACAAGCTCAATGAGTCCAGCAGCCGGAGGTGCTACAAGGTGAGCTAGTGCAAAGCCAAACAAGGCAGTCGGGCATGTGATACAATAAGAGGGTATGCAAGCACCACTGTTTGTCCGACCCCTCACCGAAAAAGAGCAGACGGAGCTCGAAGCTGGTCGTCGGTCATCCCAAGGCTTCACTGTCCGCCGCAGCCAAATGCTCCTGGCCAGTGCGCAAGGAGAGCCAACCACTCGAATAGCTCTGCGCATGGGTTGCAATGATCAAACCGTCCGCAATGCCATTCACGATTTTCACCAACGAGGGCTGGAGGCGTTGCACCCGAAATCTTTGTGCCCGCACACGACACACGAGGTCTTCGATGGGGAGGCGCGTGAACGACTTCGCGTGCTCTTACACCAAAGTCCACGCGCCTTCGACAAAGATACCAGCATTTGGACGTTGGATCTAGCAGCCAGGGTGAGCGTGGAGGTAGGCATCGCCAGTCGAGTCGTGAGCGGAGAAACCATCCACAATGCGCTACGCCGGTTAGGCGTGCGTTGGAAACGAGCCAAACACTGGATCACCAGCCCTGATCCAGACTACCTCAGAAAAAAAACGTCGGGACAACCTGATCCGTTTGGTTGTGGGCCATCCGACGTGGGCGCTGGGCTTCGGGGACGAGGTCTGGTGGAGTCGTCTGGCTCAGCCTGAGCAGCGTCGCTGGGTGGAGAAAGATGCCGTGACGCGGCTGCAAGAATTCGAACGCCACAAAGAGGACCGTGATCCGAAAGCACTGGCCTGTTACGGGTTATTGGTGCGCGGTCATGACACGCAGGCGGATCAGATGCTTCTCCGCTTTGTTGATGGCCGTCCTATCAGTGCTGTGACCATCGATTTTCTCATCGCGTGCAGCAAGAGCCTGGCCACACAAGGAAAAACGGCCCTGGTATTGATCTGGGATAACGCCTCCTGGCACAAGAGTCAAGCCGTTCGCATCTGGATACGCAGCCATAATCAAACGGTCAAACAGAGTGGGGAAGGCGTACGCATCTTATCTTGTTTCCTCCCTTCCAAAAGTCCCTGGTTGAACTCGATTGAACCAAAGTGGATGCACGGCAAGCGGAACATCTCCGAAGCTGACCGCATCTTGAGCGCGGACGAACTGGAAGCTCGTGTGTGTGCCTATTATGGATGTCCGCGCGAACCTCATCTCGTCATGCCTGAAAAGATCGCCTGAGTTCGCAGAAACGGGTGCCCGTCAATTTTTTGCAGAGGGAAAAATTGACGACTCATGTGTTGGAGACGCGCTCGCTTTTTCACACAATGGATGCGATATACTTGTTCTCAATTGATGGATGTATGGCTCTCTACATAGCCCATAAAGCGGGCGGCAGGACGCTACCTTGAAACGAAGAAATGTGATCTCTCTTGCCCTGTTCACCATCGCTTCTCTCGCCCTCCTGGCGGGTTCCTGGTGGCAGGTGAGTCCTTTTACACTGACAGAAGATCTGGGATTCATCACAGGCGCTCTGTCGGTCTGGCTGACCGTGGTGGAAAATATCTGGAATTTTCCCATCGGGATTGCCAACGATGTCTTTTTCTTTGTCCTTTTCTGGCAGGCCGGGCTTTTCGCGGATATGGGTTTGCAGGTGATCTATGTGCTGTTGGGCTTCCAGGGCTGGTATCTCTGGCTGCGCGGTGGAACACATAAGACGGTCTTGAAGGTTTCCAGCGTGTCTCCGCTCGAACTCCTGATTCTGCTTCTCATCACAATCGCCGCTACGACCGGTCTGACCTTCTATCTGCAAACTGTGCAGGATTCGGCTCCATTTCTGGACGCGTTGACGACGGTTTTGAGCCTGGTGGCCCAGTACATGCTGAACAAGAAATTTCTGGAGAACTGGTATTTCTGGATTCTCGCCGATCTGATCTATATTCCGCTCTATGCGTACGAGCAGGCTCTATCTGACGGGCGTGGTTTACGTGATTTTCCTGGTGATGTGCCTCTTCGGGGTACGCGCGTGGCTGCAATCCAAACGCCAGGAAAGCGAACTCCAAACGGTGGCTGGCACGGTCTCCCTGGATGAGGCTACGCTCAAGGAGGAAAAGGCATGACAAGCGGGCTGGTGCTTGGCCGTTTTATTCCGCCCCATCTCGGCCATCAGTATCTGATCGATTTCGCGCAACAGTATGTCGATGAACTGCTGCTGGTGGTAGGCACGCGGCCAACTGATACGATCGCGGGCGAATTGCGCCTGGAGTGGATCAAAGAGATGGCGCCCAGGGCACAGGTGATCCATGTCAACGACGAAAATCCAGGGGAGACGCATCCCCAGTACTGGCAGATCTGGGAACAGACGCTGCGCGCCGCTCTGCCCTTCATTCCCGACTATATTTTCGCGTCCGAGGATTATGGCTGGAAATTAGCTGAGCTGCTAGGCATGACATATATTCCGGTCAACCATCCGCGCACGCTAGTGCCTATCTCGGCCACGCGCCTGCGCTCCAATCCGCTCCACTACTGGCAGTATCTCCCGCCCGTGGTACGGCCTTATTACGTCAAACGCGTCTGCATCTATGGTCCTGAATCCACCGGCAAATCCACCCTGACCATCGACCTCGCCCGACATTTCCAGACCGTTTTCGTCGAAGAGTACGCCCGTGGGCTGCTCAACTTCAAAGATGGCCGCTGCGATGACCTGGAGGATATCAACAGAATCGCGCGCGGGCACCGGGCTTCAACGGAGGCCCTGGCGCGCCAGGCCAATCGCGTGCTCTTCTGCGACACCGACCTGCTGACCACCACCGTCTGGAGCAACGCCCTCTTCGGCACCTGCCCGGCCTGGCTCTATGCAGCTGCTGACGAAATGAACTATGATCTGTACCTGGTGACCGATATCGATGTACCCTGGGTCGATGACACCCAGCGTTTCTTCAAGGATGAACGCCAGGAGTTCATGGAGCTCTGCCTGCAAGCCCTACGCGAGCGCAACCGCCCCTATCTTATGATCAGCGGAAACTGGGAAGAACGTTTTGCCAGGGCTGTCCAGGCCGTCGAAAATCTGCTGGGAACATGAGGCTGGCAGGCATCTCGGGGTGGCCATCACTTTTTTGCAAAGAGGTATCCAGTGGTGGAGACCCATGATGGGGACGTGCTTCGCGTTGGGATGCGGACATGGTTTCGTCTCCGGATAGACCGCTAGCGTGTAATCGGCTGACCAATTCGGGAGAGGGAAAGAAGAGAATGAGTATGCCCTGTGTCTCGGCTGGGCGATCATCCTTTCCCCTCTATGCCCAAATTGGTCTCTTGATTAGGCACTAAGTACAATCAGGTAAAGATTGAAGGTTGGGAAGTCATTCAAATCCTCTTGGTAATCGGCTCCCATGCTCAAGAAGTTATCTGATTGTACTTAGCAGCTTGTCGGAGAAAAGCAGACCGGCATCGGTGATGGTATACTGGTGAACATGAAAAGAACATTCAAAACGGTGAACTACGCCCAGGCACTCGATCTGACGGTGCGGCTGGGCGACTGTCTGCCCCCGACCATCTGGCACGCTTTGTGGTGGACAGCGTAGCCCAACTTGACCTGTCGGCCCTGTATGCCCGCTATGGGACCCGCGGTGGAGAACCCTACGCCCCTGAGGTGTTGTTGGGCTTGCTGCTCTATGGCTATGCGACCGGGGTGTTCAGTTCGCGCAAGATCGAGCGGGCTACCTATGAGGCGGTGCCGTTCCGCTTCATCGCGGGCAACCTGCATCCCGATCACGATACGCTGGCCACGTTTCGGCGCACCTTCCTGTCCGAACTGAAGGACCTCTTCGTGCAAGTACTCCTGCTTGCGCAGGAGGCGGGTGTGCTCAAGCTGGGAACGATCAGCCTGGACGGGACCAAGATCCATGCCGATGCCTCCAAGCACAACGCGGTCAGTTACAAGCGGTTGCTGGAGGTGGAAACCCAGTTGCGCAGCGAGGTCGAGGAGTTGTTCGCCCTCGGCGAACAGAGCGAGCAGCCAGAGGTGCCCGATGGGTTGGTGGTGCGCGACGAGATTGCACGGCGCGAGGATCGCCTGGCGCGCTGGCGGAGGCCAAAGCGGTGCTGCAAGCGCGTGCCGACGAGCGTACAGCAGCCGAGCAGGCGGAGTATGAGGCCAGGCTGGCGCAGCGCGCGGAGCGGGAGCGCACCACGGGACGTCGCCCAGGTGGTCGCCCACCGACCCCACCAGTGCCAGGACCGCGCGACGGCGACCAGTACAACTTCACCGACCCGGAGTCGCGCATCATGAAAAACCCGACGGATGCGGGCTTCGAGCAGGATTACAATGCGCAGGTGGCCGTGGATCAGGGGAGTCTGCTGATCGTGGGATGGACTCTCTCCAATCACCCCAACGATAGCCAGGAAGCCGAACCCACGCTCGCGGCCATTCCATCGGCGATCGGTACACCCGAGGCGGCGGCGCTGGATACTGGCTATGTTGGCCCCGCGACGCTGGCGGCCTGTGCCAAGCGCGACATCGAACCGTACATCGCCACGGGCCGTGATCCCCATCATCCCAGTTGGCAGCAGCGCTTCGCGCCGTTGCCTGATCCGCCACCCGAAGACGCCAGTGCGCAGGTCAAGATGGCCTACAAGCTCAAGACCGCGCTGGGCAAAGCGATCTATGGCGCACGCAAATGTACGGTCGAACCAGTGATCGGCATCATCAAGGAGGTGCTAGGCTTCCGCCAGTTCTCGTTGCGAGGGGATCAGGCCGCGGCCGGCGAGTGGTGTCTGGTCTGTTTGGCCTTCAATCTCAAGCGCTTCCATATCTTATCCTGGGCGTAGAGCTGGGGCGATGGCATCCTTCCAGGTAATCGAACCACCATCTCCATCCCTGTTCTACCTGCGACCGCGCTCCATTCGGGCGCTTCTGCCTGTACCGTGAACGATTCGCCGCTGGTTTGGCGGCTGCCATGACGGCTGCGCTGTTCTCTCCGACAAGCTGCTAGGTGTTATTAACCTGATACTAGCAAGCTTGCTCATTCCTGTGCTTTGTTGCACGTTTTTGGGGTGGGGTCTCGCCTGTGGTTAATTTCCACAGCACATTCGCAGAATTGCAAGGCCGTGTGAGCGAGTATCCCTTTCGAATACTCGCTACTTATTGTCTGTCTGCTCCATTGGGAAATATAAGAATCAGAGCGAAAACATGCACATCGGGTTAGTTAAAGAAGTGCGACTGTAGTGTGAGAAGATCGATCCCAGGCCATTACCAGGAGAGTATTAGACAGCCATCAGAACGCAAAGCTCTGTTGGATAATGTCACGTAACTCCTCCGCTCCAACTGCTCTCGGACAGTTGACCAGCAGGCGCTGTTGTTTGAGTGTGCCGTCAACCAGGGCGGATACGTCGGATTCTCCATAGCCGAGCGCGGCAAGGCCGTTCACGATGCCGGTATCGCGCATGAGCGCGAGCAGCGTGCGCGGCAGTATCTCACGCTGTTGCTCCTCGTTCAGCCCACTCACCTGCGCGCCGAGCAGTTGCGCCGCGCGGATGTGCCGCTCTGGATTGGCAGGGTAGGTCCAGCGAAAGGTGACCGGGGCAGTCACAACGACGGAGAGTCCATGCGGAATCATCGGTTCTTCGCGTGGATAGTCGGGCGGTGAGAAGTGTTTCACCATACCAGCGATCGGGTAGGCAATGGCATGGGGGACATGCACGCCCGCGTTGCCGAAGCCGATGCCCGCGTAGGTCGCCGCGAGCGCCATGTAGGTGCGCGCTTCGACATCCATACCGTTGAGTACAGCGCGTCGCAGGTACTGGCCCAGGTATTCTAGCGCTTTCTCGCACCAGAAATCGCTGATGGGATTGCTGCCGACGTAAACCGGGCGCTCCTCAGGCGAATGCTGCGGGCGCGCATTATAGGGGCGGCTCGTGTAGGATTCGAGCGCGTGCGTGAGTACATCGAATCCAGGGTAGGCCGTCGCCATCGGCGGCAGCGTCACCGTATTGAGCGGGTCGATGATGGCGAACGTAGGACGCAGGTAGCGATGAGAGATGCCCGCCTTGACCTTGAGTGAGAGGATATCCAGCACTGCCACCGCCGTCGTCTCGCTGCCTGTTCCAGCCGTTGTCGGCAGGGCCACCACTGGCTTGAGCCGACCAGGGACGGGCAGTCCTTTCCCGATAGGTTTATTGATGTAGTCCATCAAGGGAGCCGGGTAGGTGGAGTACAGGCTGGCCCATTTCGCTGTGTCGATGCTGCTGCCGCCTCCAATCCCCACAAAGCCATCGTAGTCGCGCCCGCTTACGAAATTCGCGACCTCCTCAAATGAGCGGTCGGTTGGCTCGACATGTACATGGTCATAGATGTCCGCCTGAATACCGGCTTCTTCGATCAGACTATATACACGACCTGGCAGGCCAAGCTTCATGATACCAGGGTCGGTCACGATCAGCGCGCGATGAACACCCAGGCGTTTGAGATCATAGGCAACTTCGCTGGTAGACCCAGGCCCAAATTTAATGGGGGTCATCTCCATTGTAAAAACGGTTTCGTTTGGAATATCCAGGCATCCCATGATTATTTTCCTCTCAGTAGATGTTTCATGACCTTGCCGCCAGGGTTGCGCGGCAATTCGTCCCGCACCTCGACGAGGGCGGGAACCTTGAACTTCGCCAGGCGCTGCGCCACGAACGCGCGCACTTCGTCGGCATCAATCGTTTTGCCGGGGCGCGGCACCACCACCGCCTTGACGATCTCGCCATAGAAGGCGTCCGGCTGGCCGACGACTGCGACTTCAAGAACAGACGGATGGCTATACAGCACATTTTCGACTTCGGCGCAGTACACTTTCTCGCCTGCGCGGCTGATCATGTCCTTCTTGCGGTCTACGATATGGACGAAACCATCGGGTTCGATACGCGCCATGTCGCCCGTCAGGAACCAGCCATCCTCCAGAAATGCCTTGCGCGTAGCCTCTTCGTTGCGCCAGTATTCCTTAAAAACCATCGGGCCGCGAATCGCCAGTTCCCCAACCTCGCCGATTGGCAGCGTCTCGCGCTCATCGCTGACAACCTGCAGTTCCGTGACGGGCAGGGGCAAACCAGCCGAGCCGGGACGCTCCAGCTTGTAGCGGTCTGGTAGGCAGGTCGCGGGCGAGGTGGTTTCGGTAAGGCCATAGAAGTTCAGGAATTTGACCTCTGGGGCCTTCTGTGTCCAGGCGTGCGCGACATCCGGCGGCAGGGGCGCGCCCCCTGAAGCGGCCAGGCGCAGGGACGAGATATCACGCCGGTCGAAATCGGCGTGGTTCATCAGCATAATATACATGGTCGGCACGCCGAAGAAGTGCGTCACGCGCTCCTGCTCTATCAGTTCCAGCGCGCGACCCGCCCGGAAGGGCATGCGCTGCAGGACAATCGTACCGCCCTGGTAGAGGAACTGCGCGAACTGAGCGGCCAGCCCGGTAATATGAAAGATCGGCACGCCCAGCAGCGTGATATCGTCGGCCTTCAGCCCTTTGACCAGTTCATAATTGAGCAGGGTATGAACGAGGTTAAAATGCGTACAGACTGCGCCTTTGGGTAAACCCGTCGTGCCGGAGGTGTAGCAGAGGTAGAGCGGGCTATCCTCGTCTACCTCTACCAGGGGTGGTACACCCCCGCGCAGGGCTTCCTGCCAGGGACGGGCTCCGCCGCTCGCTCGCGCTGCTTCATCGATCAAAAAAACGCCTTGCAGTTCTGTCAGACTGGCACGCTCAGATACGAGCTGCTCCAACTGCTCCATCGTGGTAACGAGAACCCTGCTGCCGGAGTTATCGAGCATATAGTGCAGCTCTTGCGCCCGCAGGCGTGTATTGAGCGGCACCAGGATTGCGCCAAGTAGAGAGGTACCGATGGAGGCAATGGCAAATTCGGGTAAATTGCCGGTCAGGACAGCCACGCGGTCTCCCTGTTCGATGCCATAATCCTGGTGAATGACGGCTGCAAAGGAACATGCTTCCTGCCATAACTGGCGAAAGCTCCAGCGCCGCCCCTCGAAGATCAGCGCTGTTTTCTCAGGAAACGCCTGGACAGAGCGCCAGACAACGGCGTTGAAATTGCGCGGGCGTTGTGAATAAGCGAGAACGCTTCTCCCATAGTGCGTTTCTCGCGCAATCTCTGGAACCGGCAGCAGCGCTACCTCCGGCATGACTTCTCCTCTCTGCTGGCCCCGTGTTAGCTTTCAAGAATGGCAACAGCACGCACGGGTGATCCCGTGCCATTACGGATGCGCAGGGGAAAGCCAACAAAGGTGAAACGTTTGCCCACAAGCTGGTCAAGATTGGTGAGATTCTCGTAGTGCGTGATACCGTGCGCCCGGCACATCATATGGCAGGGATAGGTACGGCTAATGGGATTATCCGGGCTAGGCGAGTCCACGCCAAAGGTCTTGATGCCCTGCTCGAACAGCCAGTTACTCCCCGCTTCGTCCAGGCCGGGATACTGGCTTAGATATTCCTTGCTGCCATGATAGCGATTGAAGGTGCCGGTATAAAGCAGCAGGATATCACCCTTGTGAATCTCGATGCCCGAACGAGAGACGGCTTTATCGAGGTCGTCGGCAGTAATATACGTCTGTGGTTCCCTGTGTGAGACATCGATGCAGGTGGCCGGGCCGTAAAAGAGATCGAGTGACATTTGGTCGATGGAAGGAGCCTCCGGGCGCGGGTCGAGGTGGCTCAGCGCGTCCACATGTGTTGGGCCATGATCGCTGAACATCAATCCGCGCGATTGATAAGAGAAGCCACCCTCGAAGTTTTTCCTGGTCTCCTCGTGCGAATGGTGTTCCCACACCACCGTTTTGAGGTGGCCTGGATAGACAAACATGCCCTGGTAGATTTCCTGTGATAGATCGATCAAGCGAGTCATTACGATGCCTCCACGTTTGAACTGGCTAGAGAGATGGACATGCTGAAACTCAATACATGGTGATGCCCGCCGAAACGTTCAGGTCCTCGCCCGTGATGGAGCCTGGCCCGGTCGGAGGCCAGGAAGACGACGGCGGCGGCCACGTCCTGCGGCGGAACCAGGCGATTCAGCGGTGAATCGCGCAGGAACGCCTGGCGCGCCTCGTCGATGCTGATGCCCTTCACCTCCGCCTGCTTGCGAATCACTATCTCGATGCGCTCGCCCTCGACGGGGCCAGGCGAGATCACGTTGACGCGAATGCCATACGGCCCGGTCTCCCACGCCAGCGTGCGCGCCAGCCCCACCAGCGCAAGCTTGCTGGCGGAATACGGCGTGCGCCCCAGCAGGGGCCGCTTGCCGGTCATCGAACCGATCATGATGATGCTGCCGGAAGCTTGTTCAATCATCATGGGCAGGAAGGCGCGGCAGCAGAGAAACGTCCCCGTCACGTTGACGGCAAAGGTCGCTTCCCAGTCGTCCGGCGCGATCTCCCAAAGGGGCGCGGTCGGCCCGGCGATGCCACTGTTATTGACCAGGATGTCCACGCGCCCAAAATGTTCGCGCGTCTTTTGCGCGAGCGTCGCGACGCTCGCGACATCGCTGATATCGGTTGGCACCACCAGCGCCTCACTCCCCAGGTCGGCAACCGCGCGGCGCGTCTCTTCCAGCCCCGCGACAGTACGCGCGGCCAGCGCCATACGCGCCCCCTCGCGTGCATATGCCAGCGCAATGGCGCGACCGATGCCGCGCCCGCCGCCGGTAATGACCGCGACCTTATCCTTGAGTAGCATGAGCAGCAACTCCCGTCTTCGCAAAATCAACGGCGCGAAGGGCATTAAGCTCCCTGACGTGCCTGCGTCTCTTTCACCCAGCGGACAATCTTTTCCGGGGTAATAGGCATTTCGTCGATCTTCACACCGAACGGCTTTAGGGCGTCCTCGATGGCGCTGGTGACAGCCGGAGGCGCGACCATGCGCCCGCCTTCGCCTCCGCCTTTGACGCCGTAGGCTGTGAAGGGCGACGGCGTCTCCTGGTGGTAGACCTCGATGTTCGGCACATCGTTGGACGAGGGCAGCAGGTAATCGACAAAGGTGGAGGTCAGGTTCTGACCATCCTTGCCATAGCGCACCTCTTCCAGCAGATGTGATACCAATACCCTGGGCGATGCCGCCGCGAATCTGCCCTTGCAGGGAACGCGGATTCACGACAGTACCGACATCGTGAACCGCCACGTATTTCTTGAATGTCACGGCGCCGGTTTCGACATCCACCTCGACAGCGACCAGGTGCGCCGCGTGTCCCATAATCGGGTAGAAGGCTCCCAGGTCTTTGCGGTCGTCGCTCGGCTTGGTGGTGTATGGATGATCGTAGGTGAAAGTCCCCTCGAGACCGCTCTCCATATCTGCTGGCAGGTCAAGTTTGAACCAGTAGGCCCTCATGCCGATATCAGCCAGGCTGACGGAGGAAGCGGGTGCGCCCTTCACGCGCACCTGACCGGCGACCATCTCCAGATCGTCAGGGCTGGCTTCGAGCATATGCGCGGCGATCTTGAAGATTTTATCCTTCAAGCGCGTCGCGGCTCCATGCACCGCGCCAGAGAGCATCACCGTCATGCGGCTCCCACCGGGTCCCGCGCTGGGCAGCGCGTGCGCCGTACTGTCATAGGTAACGTTGACCTCGGATGGATCGATGCTCATCTCCTCGGCCACGACCTGCGCCGCGACGGTTTCGGGACTGTTCCCCCAGAATGGCGAGAACATTGTCACTGTGACGCCGCCGGTGGGACCAACGCCGATACGCACGCTCTCTGGCGTGGAATTCAGGCCGGTCGCGGGTCCCGGATTGTGGAACCAGAACTCGGTCGAGCTATAGGTGCTGCGCTGCTGCGCCGTTGCCAGGCCAATGCCAAGATAGCGCCCTCCTGCCGGGCGCGCGCCTGCTCCTCTCGCCAGGCGTCAAGATTGAAATGTTCGAGCGCCAGGTTCAACACACCGGGATAGTTGCCACTGTCGTAGATATTACCGGTCGGCATCTTGTAAGGAAACTGGTCGGGTTGGATGAAGTTGCGGCGCCGCAGTTCAACACCATCGATGCCGAGCACTTCGGCGGCGGCGTCTACCAGGCGCTCCAGCACCCAGTTGCCAACATCGGACCCGGCCCCCCGGAAGACGGTCTGCTGGTTCTTGTTCGTCAGCACGGCCTTGATGCCGGTCTCCACGCTCCTGATGGTATAGGGGCCGGTGATCTGGGCCATCATATTCGTATTACCGGTAATGGCGAAGATGAAGTACGCGCCGTAGTCGTCAATGGTATGCAGGCGCAGGCTCAGGAATTTGCCATCCTTTGTCACTGCGAGCTTCGCGTCATAGATGCGGTCAGGCCCCTGCGAGTCGTTGGCCGTCAGGTTGTCGACGCGGTCTTCCATGAACTTGACCGGGCGTCCCGTCGCTTTGGAGAGCGCGCCAGCGATGCCGATGGTCTTGCCCAGGAAGTGCTTGCTGCCGAAGCTGCCGCCGGTATACATGGGATAGAAGTTAAGCTTGTGCGGCGGAATCTTGAGCATCCCGGACATGACCCAGGAGGCCGAGTTCAGCATGTTCGTGTTCGACCAGATCTCCATTGTTCCTTTGGCCGGGTCATAGGAGCAGAGCGCGCCGTTCGGCTCCATCGGTGCCGCCGTGGCACGCGGCCAGCGCAGGCGGCGTTCGATGATATGGTCGGCCTGGGCAAAATCGCCATCCACGTCGCCAAAGGTGAAGACGTGATCGAAGACGACATTGGAGGCGAGGTTTTCATGAACCAGGGGCGCGTCCGGCTGCATACCACTCACCGCGTCTGCCACGACCGGCAGAGGTTCCCACTCGATCTCGATCAGATCGAGCGCGTCCTCCGCGATATAGCGGCTCTCGGCGGCGACGGCCACCACTGCTTCGCCGACATAGCGCACTTTGTCAACGGCGATGGCTGGTTCTACCACCGGCTCCGCGCAGAAGGCTGGCACCGGGCCAATCACCTCGGCGGCGTCCTTTCCTGTCAGGACGGCATACACGCCAGGCAGTTCGCGCGCCGCTCTGGTGTCGATAGAGAGAATGCGCGCGTGGGCATAGGGGCTGCGCAGCACGGCGGCGTGCAGCATGCCCGCGACTTTGAAGTCGTTGATATAGGTGGCATTACCCATCAGCAAGGAGGGGTCTTCGCGCCGCTTGATATCCTTACCGATCCATGCTCGCTCGTTCGCTGTTGTTGTCATACTTGCTTATTCCTCCTGTGCCTTCAAGCCGTCGTTCCCGATGGCGTGGCGACGGCGGCCTGCTCTTGCATGCTTTGCGCGGCGTAGAGAATCGCGTCAACGATGTGCTGGTAGCCGGTGCAGCGACAGGTATTGCCGGACAGCGCGTAGCGGATCTCTTCTTCGCTCGGATTAGAGTTGTGCTGCAGGAGTTCATAGGCGGTCATAAGAAAGCCCGGCGTGCAGAAGCCGCACTGGAGGCCCTGCTTTTCCCAGAATGCCTGCTGCAAAGGATGCATAACGCCGCTGCGCGCCAGGCCCTCGACCGTCATAACCTCGTGATCGTTGGCCTGAACCGCGAGCATCAGGCAGGCGCGCACGCTTTTGCCGTCCAGTAACACGGTGCATGCGCCGCAGCTTCCATGCTCGCAGCCCACGTTGGTACCCGTCAGCCCAATATCTTCACGAATGACATCAAGAAGCGTGCGGCGCGCTTCGACAAAAAGGCGGTGTGTGGCGCCATTGACAGAAATACGCACCGGCATGAACTCGTCTTCCATTAGCGGTTCCTTTCTGCGCGCTCTACGGCGAGGGCTAAAGCACGTTGAGTCATGACGCCTGCCAGGTGGCGTCGATAGTCAGCGGAGCCATGAATATCCGATGGCGGCTCGTTCAGCGCGCCAATGACAGCTTCAGCCGCCGCCCGCCAGACATCGCGTTCAGGACGTTTGCCTTTAAGCAATGCTTCAGCGTCGCTGGCGCGTACCGGCGTTTGCCCGACACTGCACAGGCCGAGGCGGGCAGAGGCAATCGTGCCATCTTCATCCAGCGCGACAACGGCGGCAACACCAGCCAGGGCATAATCACCCTCGCGGCGCGCGAACTCCATAAACGCGCTGCCACTGCGCGGCGGCAATCCCGGCACGCGCACCTCGGTCAGTATTTCGCCATGGTGCATACTGGTCTGGAACGGCCCCCGGAAGAAATCCCTGGCAGCGATAGTGCGGCTGCCGGAGGCGCTATGCACCTCCATTTCGGCATCCAGGGCCAGCATGACGGCGGGGAATTCCGCCGCCGGGTCGGCATGAGCAACGCTGCCACCAACGGTACTGCGGTTGCGAATGGCGGGATGGCCGATGTGATGGGCAACCTCGATAAGCAGAGACAGCCGTGCGGCGGCGAGCGCGTCGCGCTCTAGTTCCGCGTCGCGGGTCATAGCGCCCAGGGAGAGACCCCCATCCCAGGGCCGGACATAGGAGAGCGCGCTGATCTCGTTGAGGTCGATCAGCGCAGAGGGCCGGGCCAGGCGCAAGTTCATCAGGGGCATCAAGCTCTGGCCGCCGGCCAGCACGCGCGCCTCCTCGCCCTGCTCAGCGAGCAGCTGCGCTGCCTCATCAACGCTGCGAGCGAGAAAATAGCGGAAACGCGATGGCTTCATGGGTAAATACCTCTTCCTTTCTGATGATTGCTGCGCAACTTCGTGCGAGACGCTACCAGGGGTAAACAGCAGGTGTCCCCATCATCTTCAGGATACCCGGACAAAGAGTTCGAAGTAGTTCAACTACTTACAGGTATACCACACATCAACTGATAATACATCGCGCAAACGATAGTGAGGAGAGAATACTTTCAGGGGACAATGCTCTCCCCCAAAAGAGGGATAGTAGCTTCGATACAACGACTAGTGTTTGGAAAAGGGAAGTACGAACCGCACCTGTGTTCCCTCAGCAGGAATGCTGCTAAGCTCCAATGTACCTCCAAGATGAATCGCCCGCTCACGCATCGAGTGCAGCCCCAGGTGGCCGGGAAACGTCGAGGATGTATCAAATCCTGTACCATCATCGCGCACTTCCAGCACGATAGCTCCCTGGCGCTCGAACAGAAAGAGTTGGCAGCGGTCAGCATGGGCATGCTTGACAATGTTGTTCAGGGCCTCCTGAGCAATGCGGTAGAGAGCCTCTTTCATCTCCAGCGGCAGATCAGGCTCATCACACAGGTGTGTTTCAATCTGGAGTTCGTGGCGCGCGCTGATAGCCGCCGCGCGCCTGGAGAGCGCCTCCACAATCCCCTCGCTCTCAAGTGACTCAGGATGCAGGGCAAAGATCAGCGAGCGCATCTCCGCGTGCGTTGCTTTAGCCAGCGAGAGCACATAATCGAGGGACTCGCGAGCATGTGCCTGATCGGATTCCATGGAAGCGCGTGCCGCCTGCGCACCCAGGGTAATGCCATACAATGCCTGGGAGACCGAATCATGCAGTTCGCGAGCCAGGCGTTGGCGTTCTTCAAGCGCGGCCTTTTCCTGGGCCGCAACGAGGAGGCGCGCATTCTCAACGGCCACTGCCGCCTGGTCCGCGATGGCCGAGAAGAACGCGATCTCTCCGTCATCCGGCGGAGGTCCTGGTGGGCAATAGACGGTGAAGACGCCCCGGCACTCTCCCCGGTAGATCAGCGGGACGCACACGACGGTATCCCAACAGACCGCCTGCAGGAAACTATGCACCGGAACGTAGCGGTCATCCGCCAGAAGCGCCTGGCGTAAACCTACCGCGACGACAGTACGCCGCTCCTCGAATGCCTGCAACGTTGGTAGGAAAATCCCATGTTTCACCAGGCTGCCCAGGCTAGCCGCGTAGCCTTGAGGAAGGCCGTAACTGCCAACGACGCGAAACAGCGGAGGGGTTCCGCTAATCAATGGAACGAGACAGGCCACAACTCCCGTCGCCTGCACGACACTGCAGGCCAGCGCGTTCAAGGTAGCTTCCAGGGAGTCAGCGCTCACCATAGTGGTCGCGAACTGCGCCAGCACCTCCGCCTTGCGTTCAAGCTGGCGCAGGTGGGTCAAGTCGCGCAGCACGATGATGGTGAACCACTCACCCTGGCTTTCGACCACCGTTTGCATGCACTCGATCTCGCGCTTCTCGCCGCCAGGGCGCAGGATCACAGAAGACCAGCGATCGGCGCGCAGGATGAACTGATCCGCTACTTCGCGTCCTCTTTGAGGAAACAATGCACTCACGGGCTGCCCCTGCATGCCGCCAACATCGCGGCCAAAAATATCGCAAGCAGCTCTATTGCTGTACAGACAAACATGCTCAGCATTACAGATGATGTAGCCGTCCGGTGAAATATCCAGCAATGGTATGATGATGGCAGGATCAAGGCGACTGAAACGCAGGAGATACTGCACCGGTAGATCGTTCCAACCTTCTCTGCCAGGTGTAAAAGTAGAACGCGAGATGTTTGACATGGCGGTATCTCCCATTAAGGATATCTCTTCCTGGGATAGGTTCCAGGATACGGCAGACGTTACCTTGCAGACATCAGTCCGTTGCGCATGGCATACAGTACGGCCTGGGTACGACTCTGCACACCGAGTTTATGGAGAATCTTGCTGACATGTGTCTTCACCGTCTCTTCACGCAGTCGGAGGGAGCGCGCAATTTGCTTATTAGACTGCCCCTGACCGAGCAAGTGCAACACGTCTTTCTCCCGTTCAGTGAGCATCTCAATCTGTTCAGGTGAGCGCAGTTCGCGCATCAAGCGGGCGAGGGCCTGCGGTGCCAGTTGCACCTGTCCGGCTGCTGCCGCGTGGAGCGCGCGACAGAGTTCGTCACCATCGAGATCTTTGAGCAGGTATCCGATGGCTCCGGCACGCATGATTTCGACCACCGATGTATCTTCAAGAACGCTTGTCAGCCCCAGTACTTCTATCTCCGGATGTTCATTCCGAATAGCAGAAGTGGCCGAGATGCCGTCCATCACCGGCATGAGGATGTCCATCAAGACCACATCAGGTAAAAGTTGGCGAGCAAGTTCAACTGCCTCTGCACCATTAGTTGCCTCCCCAACTATCTCGATGTCCGGGTCCACACGAAGGAATAAGCGCAGTCCCTGACGTACTACTTTGTGATCATCAGCAATCAAAACGCGAATCGTCACGCAGGACCTCCTTTCGCAGACTCTTGCTATTAAGGAGACAGGAGTGCGAACGATAGGTTCAAGCCAGCAGTGTGTCATCAAGTATTAGAAAGGACAACTTCTGAAGCATAGTATATCATACAAAACGTTATCCCTCGATTATATGGAATGTGTGCGTCAGCTTCGCCGTTTTGCCTAGCGTCGCGCTCGCGCCGCAGTACCGCTCTTCGGTCAAATCAATAGCACGTTGCACCGCGTCGGGTTGAATAGCGTGCCCGGTAAAGATGTGTTCCACGATGATTTCTACAAATACCTTTGGGTGTTCTTCCGCGCGCTCGCCATGCACGCGCACCTCGTAGGCCTTGATATCCTGGCGTTTCTTCCTGAGAATCGAAACGATATCCATACCCGCGCAGCTTGCCAGCGCCACCAGCAGCATCTCCATTGGGCGCGGCCCTCTATCCTGGCCTCCATTCTGCTCGGCTGCATCGAGCAGGACATGATGCCCGGAACCGGTCGTCACATCAAAGCACATGCCAGCCTCTAGCGCTGCTCGCACCGACATATCATTCGCCATAGTGTTCCCATCCTTATAGAAAAGTAACTCGAAAGCGCCCGACAAACGGGATGTTTCCCCAATTATATCCCCAGAACTGCTCGACCATCAGCGACTACCGCTCCACGCGAGTCGACGATGACCGGGTTCAAGTCGAGTTCGCTCATTTCAGGGAAAGCTTCCAGCAGCCACGCCGCGGACTGCAACGTCCTCGCGAGAGAGGCTAAATCGACAGGGGCCTGACCGCGCACACCCTCTAACAAGGGATATCCCCGTACCTCGCTCACCATCGCCTGTAGTTCGTGAAGAGTCGCTGGTAGCAGTCGATAGGAGACATC
This sequence comes from uncultured Chloroflexia bacterium, assembly GCA_963769535.1. Taxonomy (GTDB): domain Bacteria; phylum Chloroflexota; class Ktedonobacteria; order Ktedonobacterales; family Ktedonobacteraceae; genus CF-113. The sequence continues at coordinate 417,007 of CAVYMC010000001.1, forward strand.
GCGCAGTATTTCGACGAAAACGCCGCCCAGCCCAAACATCAACATCGGCCCAAACTCCTGATCGCGCAGACCGCCGATAATCACCTCTTGTCCACTGACAAGCTCCTGGACGCTTATGCCCAGAATATGAGCCTGGGGTTGTGCGGCGCGTACCTGTGCCAGCATTTCCTCAAAGGCTGCTCCCGCGTCATCTGGCAAGACGCCTACACGTACACCACCGATATCCGATTTGTGACTAATATCGGGCGAAACGATCTTCAGCACGCACGGATTGCCAAGCGCCTGTGCTGCTGCATGGGCCTGCGCCGGGCTGCTGCACAACGTTTCGCGCGGTATGCTGGCGCCGTAAGCTGCCAGGAGAGCTTTGACCTCGTTTTCAAGCAGGATTGCGCGTCTCTGAGCGCGAGCAGCAGCGATGATCGAGGACGCGCGCTCGTATGCGCCTGTTGGCGGTGGTTCAGGCGCGGCCAGATATGAAGCGTTGCGACGGCGAGAGTCGGCATAATTGGCTATGGCGGCGGCAGTACGCGCCGTGCGTTCAGGCCATTCGTAGACAGGAATACCGGCCTCCTGCAAAATTGCCTGGTTCTCGTCACCCTCATCTCCCACGACCCAGCACACATAGGTGGGCTTGGCAATTCCCTTTTCTCGCTGATAGCGCAGCACCGTGTCGCGCACCCTTTCGACATTCTCGTTCATTAGCGCCGAGCGTTGGATGAGAATGGGTATGATTATGTCAATTTCATCGCACTCGTACAGAGCCTCGATGCTGCCTCCATACATCGCCGGGAAGCGGGCCCACAGAGGAGTAACATCCACCGGGTTGCGCGGACTGGCATACGCCGGGATCAGCGGCGAGATGCGCGCCTGGGTTTTCGCTGGCAGTTCAGGAACGCTCAGTCCGAATCGCTCGCACATGTCGGTGATCTCTACACCCGTGCCGCCTGAATTGGTGATGATGCCCACGCGCCGACCCGGTGGCAGTGGTTGGCGACTCAACGCCTCGGCAATATCTACCATCTCCAATCCGCTCTCGGCCAGAACAGCGCCAGCCTGCCGGACTGCCGTTACGAACGCGGTAGCATCACCCGTCAGCGCGGCAGTATGTGAGGCTGCCGCGCGCCGGCCAGCGCTCGACCGCCCGGTTTTCGCTATGACAACGGGTTTGCGCCGGGAGGTACGAGCAAGAGCCTCGAAGAATGCCCGCCCGTCACTCACAGATTCCAGGAACATGCAGAGCACATCCGTCTCGTCGTCACGCGCGAAATAGTCCAGAATCTCGTGGTCTGTCAGGTCAGCTTTGTTGCCATGCGATAAGATTTTGGCGAAGCGCAGGTGGCGCTGCCGGGCCAGCCCGAAGATGGCCATGCCGTAAGCGCCGCTCTGCGTGACGAGCGAGATATTGCCTCCCCTGGGTGGTAGACCAAAGCCCATCGAGGCGTTGAGGCCCAGGTTGCAGTTGTAGAGGCCGAAGCAGTTCGGCCCGATCATGCGCACGCCACCCGCGCGCGCAGCCTCAAGCATCGCCTGCTGCCGGACAAGTCCTTCCTGACCGACCTCGGCAAAGCCTCCGCTGAGCACCAGGGCTACCTTTGCGCCAGCCTGCGCGCAATCGCGCATGGCCTGCGTACACATTTCCGGGGGGAGAGCAACCACCGCCAGGTCTACCGCGCCGGGTACCTCTTGCAGACGTGGGTACGCTCGATAGCCCATAATCTCGGCCTCGCCCGGATTGATGGGATACAGCGTGCCTGGATAGCCATCCAGCAGGTTGCGCATAAGTATATGCCCCAGTTTGCCTTCCTTCGCCGAAGCTCCAATGAGCGCGATGCTGCGCGGATTGAATGCAGCTTCACCCCAATCACTCATACAACCAGCTCCCTTCACCTACGAACAGCGCCGGCTCGCCGCCCGTGTGCAAAAATATGACAGTTTCATCGTGCCTGAAATGTCCATTACGGCTATAGGAAATTAGCCCTGCCAATGCCTTCCCCGTATAGGTCGGATCGAGGAAAATACCTTCACAGCGCGCAGCCAGGCGTATTGCCTGTGCGCCCTCTGGCGTCGGTATGCCATAGCCGGGACCGATGAAGCCGTCATGAACAATCACCTCGCGGGTAGACAGGCTAGCGGCAAATCCCAGTCGATCGAGCGCAGCCTGGGCCAGTTCATAAACACGCCCCTGGACTTCTTCAACCGGTCTACTGACGGTAAAGCCCTCAACGCGCCACGGAAGACCCAGCGCGTGTATACCCGCTAGCATCCCGGCGTGCGTACCACAGGCTCCTGTTGCCAGCACGATTGCGTCTGGCGCGATACCTTGCGCGGCGCACTGCTCGGCCAGCTCGCGCGCGGCCAGCACATAGCCAAGCGTGCCAGGCACATTGGCTCCTCCGCGTGGGATGACGTAGGGACGCCGGCCTTGTTCGCGCAATTCAGCCGCAACCGTTTCAATGAAGCCATCCACGGAAGCGCGATTGGGGTCACCGTTGAAACGCACCTGCGCGCCCAGCATACGCACCAGGCGATAGTTGCCCTCGACCTGCGGTGGCGGCGTGCCGGAATAGGCTGCCACCGCCGCAAGACCCGCGTGGACCGCGGCGGCTGTCGTTGCGCGCACCGAGTTGGACTGCGGCGCGGCGCCAGTCACAATTGTATCGGCCCCCTGTGCCAGAGCATCGGCCAGCAAAAATTCCAGGCCACGTATCTTATTGCCTCCGAAGCCAAAGCCTGTCAGGTCGTCGCGCTTTATCCACAGGCTGGGACCTCCGATTGCCGCCGCCAGGCGTGACGCCTCTTTGAGCGGTGTCGGCAAGAATGCCAGTTGTACACGTGGGATGTTTTGCAAGTTGAACTCATCGCCTCTATGCAGGTTCATCAACATTCCTCAGTTCTGCTAAAACCTGATCGACCATTGCCGCGCATTGACCGGTTTGGCGCTGGTAATCGAAAATTGCTTCAATTTCTTCTGCTGTGATGTAGGCGCGAATTTGCGCATTATCCAGAATAGCCGCTTTGAAGCCGCGCCCCTCGCTATGTGCGTTCATCGCGGTTTCGTAAACAAGCGTGTGCGCGCTCTGTTTGCCCGTTCGCTTTGCCAGCTCCAACATCACCGCCTCAGAGAGCATGAAGCCGCCCGCTGCTTCCAGGTTGGCGCGCATGCGCTCCGCGTGGATGTCAAGCTTAGCTGTTAATACGCCCAGCAGCGCCAACAACTTGCCGATCGCCATACATGCCTCAGCCAGCACAACCCACTCCGTCTTCCACGAACGCCCATCGCGTTCATGATCGTGAACCAGGCTTTCGAGCACAAGCGCCGTATCATGGCGAATAAGGCGGGCGAGCGTTCCCAGGTGCTCGGATATTTCCGGGTTGCGTTTATGCGGCATGGTAATACTGCCGACCGTACCCTCCACGAAACCTTCGCTGACCTCGCCGATCTCAGTGCGCTGCAGGTTATAGACTTCATGCCCGATCTTATCACCGGTAGAGGCGATCAAGGCGAGCAGGTTGAACCATTCGGCCAGCGTATCACGCGAGGTTGTCCAGGATATGGTCGGCGCGTCCAGTCCCAGGTTTTCAAGGAAGAGTTTCTGCACTTCCAGCGCGCGCGGTCCGAGCGAAGAGAGGCTGCCGACGCCGCCTGCAAGTTGCCCGGCATTGAGCCGGGGCGCGATTTGCGCCAGTCGCTGGCGATGTCGCCGTACCTCCATAGCCCAGATTGCCACCTTAAAACCGAAGGTGATAGGCAGGCCAATTTGCCCATGCGTGCGACCAGCCATGACCGTATCGCGATGCGCGCTCGCCAGCCGCGTCAGGTTGGTTTCTACTTGCGCCAGTTCCCGCCCGACGATCTCACGCACTCTTTGCAACACAAGCGCCATCCAGGTGTCGGTGATGTCCTGCACGGTCGCGCCGTAGTAGACCCACTCGCCACTGTTGTGAGGGCAACGTCGCTGCACAGCGCGAATCAGGCCGAGTGTCGAGTGATTGGTCGCCTCAAAGCCTGCGCGCACCTCTGCAAAAAAGCTGGCGTCGAGTTCTATGCCGCGGCAAGTGCTGGCAACTGACTGAGCGGCATCCGCCGGGATCAGACCCGCTGCCGCCTGCGTCTCTGCCAGCGCTGCCAGGATTTCCAGCCAGGAGCGCGTGCGCGGCACATCGTCGAAGAGGGCGCGTAGTTCTAGCGTGCCCCAGGAATTCTGGTAAATCAGTGAATCGATCAGGTGGACTGCCATAATGCGCCTCCAGAGAGTTGCCGAGCGCGCCGCAGCAGTTCCTCCTCGGCAGTAGCGATGCGAGCGGCAGCCTGCTGGAGCCAGGACGCGTATTCATGCAGGGCAGAGTTGCAGTCGGAAAGCATAGCAGCCAGTGGCTCAGGAGCCGCGCATCCGGCCTCCTGCCGCGCGGCTATGGCCTCTGCCGGGTCGAGCGCGCGCGCAAACACCTGCTCAGATAGGCGCAATGGGCGACCCAGCACAGCCTGAGCAACGGCATCCAGGTCTCCGCTTGTCAGGTCGCGCATGCTACGTTTAGCTTGAGTAGCTTCACGCACGAGTCGCCCGACAATGCGATGCGCTGTGCGAAAATCGAGGCCGGTTTCAAGTGTAACCGTTTCTGCCAGGTCGGTGGCCGTGGCAAATCCGCTATTCAATCGCTCGGCGGCAAGCGCGGTGTTGAAGCGCAGCCCGCCAAGCACGCCTGCCATGAGCGCCGCCACGCCAGTAGCAGTTTCCAGCGCGCGCGGTACATCTCCGTAGGCAAAGACGCGATTGTCTACCTGGCCGGAGGGTGTGCGACCGAGCGCGGTCATGGCGGTCAGAGTGCCGGTCAGTTCGTTGGTCGCGCCGCGCACATAATTCAATGCATAAGGGTTTTTCTTCTGAGGCATGATGACGCTGGCGCGCGAATGACCGTCGGCCAGTTCCACGAGGCCAAATTCAGCAGTCGCAAAGATTTGCAGGTCTTCTGCCAGGCGATCCAGGTTGACGAGCGCCATGACGATCACTGATAACGTTTCGACCGCGCCATCAGGCTGCCACATCGCATCTCTCGCGTGCGGAGCGATGCTGTCGAAGCCCGGCAATTCGGCCAATCGCGCGCGGTCTTGCGGGATACGCGACCCATTGACGCTGCCGCAGCCCGCGGGACTCAGGTTAACGCGGGCATAGAGCGATTGGAGTCGCTGCAGGTCGCGCAGCAAAGGGTAGGCAAAACCCAGTAGATAATGCGCGAACGTTGTGGGTTGCGCTGGTTGTAAATAGGTATAGTCGGCCATCAACGCGGCCCGGTATTCACCGGCGCGTTCGACCAGGGCGCTGCCAGCTTGCACCAGCGCATTGCCAAAAGCGAGCAGGCGCGAGCGTAAAGCGATACGAAAGCCCGTCGTCGTCGATTCGCGGCGGGCGCGCCCGGCGCCCAGCCATCCGACCGCGGGTGTGCGAGCCGCCAGCCAGGCTTCGCGGTTCGTATAGAGATCACCCGCCTCAGGCACCGGCACAAAATCAGCAGGCTGCTCGTGAAGGTCGAGTAATGCCCCCAGCAGCGCGGCTCCTGCTTCTAGCGGAATCACGCCTGTCTCGATCAACGTCACCGTATGTGCCAGGTCCGCCAGGCTCATGCCGCGAAACAAAGCCAGTTGATCGGCAAGTTCGCGCGCGAAGGCGGTTTGCACCATTTCTGGAGCCGGTCCTGTCGCCAGGCGGCTGCCAACACCCAGTACAGATGGGTTCGCGTTCTTCTCTCCACCGGAAAGCTGGCCCGACGAACTATCAAACTGTTTCACCATTGTCCTTCCCTCTGTTCGCTGCTTTGAGGTAAGCGGGAAGAGAGAAGTTCAGGAGCAATGGACTCCTCGATGGTTTCGGGATTCCACTGGCCGCTGCGTTCCAGGTCTTCGGCGATATGGGCAAATGTTTCAAAACGCAGCCCCGCTCGCAGCGATTCGAGGGCCAGCACTTCGGCGATGGGAATATTGCCCAGGTTGACGTTAGGCCCAAAATGCTGGATCAGGAAGGTCTGCTGGTTTTTGAGGGGCGCTTCCCACATCAAGCGATCAACCTGCGCGCCCATGCACTCGCTAATCGCGGCCACCTCTTCAGAACGCACGGTGCCATTTTCCTCGTAGATACCGATACCCTTGCCAGACTCGCGAGCCTCCACAATTACCCACTGAGCGCCCCATTCCAGGTCCTGGAGCGCCAGTTCCGCCAACTCGATAGCTGTTGGCTGCTGCGTGGGGTCCTTCTTACCGACTTCGCTAATGGGGATGAGTCCGTGATCGAGGGCGCAGCGGATCAGGTTGCGCCGCCGGTGCTGTGGCAGCGGGATCGTGCCATCCGAGATTTCCACCGCGCTAAAACCTAACATGTGGGCATGCTGCATAAATGGACGGCAACTACTATGCACGATGGCGACTTCCAATAGTGTACCGCCTGGATACGTCAGGATGCCGTGTGCTGAGAGTTGCAGCAGCTTGCGCCGCAGCACATCCGCAGGCACGAAGGCCGAGGTGCCAAAGGTGCATTTCCAGTGGTCGATACTGTCACCGCACATCTCGAGTAGATCGGCGGTAGCGGATAAGCCATGTCCCTTATCGATGACCATCGTCAATCCGCTTTTGCGCGGCGGCTGTGCATGCTCTGCCAGTAAGCCGCCGAGCACCTGCGCCCATGCTCGCTCAGACATACACGACCTCCTTTGCCAGTGTGCGCAGCGCGGCTTCAACCATGGCAAGATCAGCGCCCCAGGGCACGACCATCGTATTCCCGTCCTGTTCAATATGCGTTTCCAGTAGGCAGCACTTCAGCAAAGTAGATTCCGCGCGCTCTCCCGCGATGCGGCGCGGACACATCTCAACGCGCGGCGGTTCATCGCCATAAAAGTGCCTGTGGAATTGCAAGCTGCGCTCGCAGCCAATCATAGTCCAGGCGTGCCGCACCGGATGCTCATCCAGAAAGTACACCTGCGCGGGCAGATCGTCCAGGCCGCCGGAACGGCAGGGAACCAGGTAGGCGTCGGGTCGCACGCTATCGGCCAGATCGCGTACTTCGATGCGCTCCAATTCCAGGCGTATGGGCGGCAGATCGGCGTAGCTCAAAACATGGCGCGCCAGGCCATAGAGCTTGGGCGGTTCGGGCGGCGCGACTTCCACCACCCGCACAACCAGCGGATTGGGATGGTGGATGAAGTTGACATGGTCGTACAGCCCCTGCACGACCAGCGTTCCCGCCGACCCGATGCCGAGTTCGTGCGCGGCCCCGGCGAGCGCCGAGCGATTGGCAGGGTCAACTTCGGATTGGGTCGCAAAGACACATGTGTCGGGCAGCGCCAGCACCTCTACCGAGGTGATTTGCGAAAACAGCGACTCGCTATCCGCGCGTGTGATAGCTACAACGGCGGTCTGTTCGCCTTCGCCCCGCAATACGATAAAATCTGTGCGCCGGTAGGCATCGCGGCTAAGCAAAAGCGATGTTATGGCGTCAGCCGTTAAAAGACCGTCGAAGCGCTGCACACTGACGCGGCGGTATGGCAGCGGAACCAGATTCTGTACCGACTCCCATGTTCGAGTTTGAGAAAGTTCAAGCATTGACTTTCTATCTCCTGTACTCTGGCAAAAAACGCTGCTCACAGGTCGCGCAGGTTGCGCGAGCCGGCACGCAGGCGGCATAACTGGATAAAGTGTTCGGGGTTGAGGAACAGTTCGTTCATCTCGCCCATCTCGTCGATCGTGATGCCCCCTGGCTTTCGCATCAAATGATCGAGATACTGGAAGGCATCCTTCGCGCCGAACCCGACATGGTGGAAGCCGAGTATCCTGCGGCTATCACTATCGACGACCGCCTTCAGGAAGCCCGTCAATTCGGGATACATCATGGCGTAGAGCATAGTACCCTCCGCGCATGGGAGTGGAATATCAGCAAAAGGCACGCCTTTGGGCGGCATCTGGATGACAGTTATATTGTCATAGCGGTCTCTGGCCTCTTTCTCGGATAGGCCAACCCAGCTTATTTCGTAAGTGGAATGCAGGAAGTCGGGATAATCGGTCCAGTCAAGCTCGTAATCTTCGCCCATTATGTTGCGCGCGGCGGTCACACCACCCTTGCGGGCCTTGAACATCTCATTTGGCGGACCGATCAGATCGCCGATGGCGTAGACATTGGGGACGCTCGTGCGCATGTGCTTGTCCACGAGTATTTCGCCCTTTTCCCCGACCGCTACGCCGAGCGCCTGCCGGTAATGATCAGAGCGAGGACGCTCGCCCGTACCAACAAAAACGAAATCGCACGGCAGCGTTTGCTCGGCCCCGCTCTGCATGTCGCGAATGACGACCGCTCGTACATTGCCGTTGCCATCATCCTTTACCTCCACTGGCTCGCATCCCTCGAGTATCTGCACGCCGCGCTTGCGCATGCCGTCAACTACGTATGCGCGCAGGTCTTCGTCAACGTGATGGAGACCGGCAGTGCGCATAAGGGGTTTGCGTGCCACGATTGTCGTCGGGCAGCCAGCGGCCTGGAAGTACGAGCCATACTCGATGCCCGTTTTCGAGCCGCCTATCACAACGCAGCGCTGCGGTTCGAAATCCAGGTCTTCGATGAAGGTCGCATAATCGTACACACCGTGCAGTTCAATGCCAGGGATTTTGGGAAGGATGGTGGCCGCTCCGGTTCCCAGTACCAGGTTATCCGCCTGGAAACGCTCTCCCGCTACCTCTACCGTGTGCGCATCGATGACGGTTGCAGAAGCGTTCAGGATATATTCAAGGTCAAGCTGCTCCTTTGATTGCCAGTTCATGAAAGCATGGGCAGATGATCTACCCGACTTGAAGAGTTGCACCAACTGTAAGATCGAGGCGCGCAGGTTAGTTGCATCGGGGAACCAGAGTTTGCCGGAGAACCAGCGCATCAGGTCAAGCTCGCGTGCCGCTTCAGAGAAGAGATGGTGAGGCACGCACGCCTGGTGAGGGCAACTGCCCCCCAGGAACGGCCAGCGATCAACGATGAGCTGCCGTCCTCCCATGGCGCGCAGATAGCCTGAGCCGAAACGTCCACCAGCGCCACCACCGACGAAGATGGCATCGAACTTTCTCGTGTCGTCACGGCGTACATTGATGATCGGGTCGCTGCGATGCATGTACTCTTCAATCAGACCAGTCCATTGCTTGTTAGTCGTTTGGGTAAGAGTAATATCCACTGGATTCTCCTGTCAATGCTAATGATACACTAAAGGCTGAAGCGCCGGGCCAAATCCGTTGCTTTGAACTCATGTTGGTGAGTTTTAAGCGGATCGAAACGCCGTATGAGCGCGATATGTTCAGGAGTAGGAAGCGGCACGATACCGACATCTGGCGCGATCACCGGCTCAAATTCCGTGTTGTCGAGCACATCCTGGACACTTGTATCAGGGTAGAGCGCGCGCAGGCGTAAGACACGCGTGAGTGGATCAAAATCGAAGACGCCTAATTCGGTCACGACCCATTCTGGCCCTCCGCCGCGCAAACCCAGGGCTTCGCGAGTGGTGCCATCGCGTGTGACATGACCGATGGACGAAATAAAATCAATATGTTTGACAAAGCGGAACTGGCGTTTACCCGCTTTGTTGGCCGAGGCGCGATGCCCGGTCGTCCAGATGGTAACATGCTGGACATCGCCAGACAGATTACAACCACCACCACTGCCCGGCAGCTTGACGCGAGGAGAAGCGGGACTGCCGATAGACATGACGTTCAAATTGCCATAGCGGTCAACCTGCACGCCGGAGAGGAACATGCGCCCCATGTCACCACGCGCCGCTATGTCGAATAAATCGCTGATGCCGAGCGACATGACGCCACCTCGCTCTAGCACCCAGTCATTGGAGGTTGGCGGTAAAAAAGGAGGTTCCGGGTTGACGCTATAGGTCGCGCCCTCGATATGCACCATGCGCGGCGCGTGGGCGCGCTTTGCCAGCAGCATAGCAAGCGTCGGCACAGGTGAAGCGTAGCCGTGAAAAACCAGTTCGCCATCCTGGATGGTGCGCGCGACCTGGTAAATCATCACTTCAGGAAGGGTGACGGAGGTGATGGCGGTATCTATCATGCGATGGCTCCTTCGGGCGTTGTGAAGAGCGCCATCCAGGCGTCATCGCCGTCCTTCCAACTCTGGAGCGTCTGCTGCTTGGCGATGCCGCCCACGCGCTGGAGGTAGTCTTCATGCGTGGCAGGGGCAAAAACGTAGGGGTCAAGATATTCGCGCGCAAACGTCTCAGGCCCCGCCTGCGCTGCCCGGTAATATTCGGCGAGGTGCGCGCGGTCATAGGAATAGAACGGGTAACACGAGGTGGGATGCGCGCCGTAGGGTGCCTCGATGACAGCTTCTACCCAGAAATAGGGTACATTCGGCTGCATGGCGCGCAGTTCATCCGCTGGCAATAACTGCTCAACGGTAGCAATGACGTGTTTGGAGGCGCGGATGAAGAGCAAATCAGCCACGAGCGGCGGCAAAATCTTCAGGTTGCCCTGGGCGTCACCGTACTGGGCATGGACTATCGCCACATCGGGGACCAGCGCTGGCACCAGCACAAGGGGCAGTCCGGTAAACGGGCAGGTCATCGTCTTGTATTCTGCGTGCAGTTGCAAAAAGTCGGTTCCCTGCACGCTGCGCACCGGCAGGAACGGCACGCCGTACTCGGCTGCCCGCAGTTGTTGAATGAGGGTATGGCAGCAGGTATCGTACACTTTGGTGAGACCATCCTGACAGGCACGCCGGTAATTCGGTGCCATGCCGAAATCTTGCTCAAATCCAACATACGATTCCTCGACCACGCTGACTGCGCCCGCGCCACACAGCAGGTCCACGTCCACGCCGTGGGCCGTCCCCACCACGTGCAGATCACGCCGTCCCTGCCTGATAAGTTCGCGCAGGAAAGCTATCGGCTCGCGCCAGGATAAACCGCCGCCGATTGCGATGGTCATGCCATCCCGCACGATAGATGCCGCGTCAGCCAGCGACGCCTGCTTATGTTCCGAAGTAAAGATCGACATAGCTTGTCCTTTATCTATTGAGGTGAAGCAAAGCATAGATGGTCATTTGACCATCCATCCACCATCGATGACCAGCATATGGCCGGTAACATAGTCGGCCTCATCCGACGCAAGGTAGACAGCCGCCGAAGCGATGTCCTCCGGCTGGCCGACGCGCCCCCAGGGAGTCATATCCAGCACCTGCTGGCGCAATTCCGGAATTTGCAGTCGCCAGCGCGTCATCTCGGTCTCGACCATGCCCGGACAGATGGCATTCGCGCGGATATGATTGGCGGCATAGTCCAGCGCCAGTGAACGTGTAAAAGATATCACAGCTCCTTTTGAGGCATCATAAGCGGCTCGCGCCGGAAAAGGCACGAGTCCTGCCACCGACGCAATGTTCACAATGGTGCCTCCGCCCTGCGTCAACATCTGGCGAATGGCCGCACTGGAAACGCGAAACACGCCGTCCACATTGACCGCCATAACGCGATCCCATTCTTCATCGGGGGTCAGGTGCGCGAGTGTGGCCTCACGCGAGCCAGTAATGCCGGCATTGTTCACCACAATATCCAGGCGACCCCAACGTTCGACTGCCGCTTGCACCATGCGTTCTGCATCAGCGCGTACCGACACGTCGCCCACAATGGAGATAGAGTGACCACCAGCCTCCACGATCATGGCTTCCGTGGCCCGCAGCCCGGCCTCAGAAACATCGCTAAGAACGAGAGATACCCCTTCGGTGGCAAAGCGACAGGCAATGGCGCGTCCGATACCTGATCCCGCGCCCGTCACCAGGCCAATTTTGTTGGCTAGACGCATAAACAAGAGCCTCTTTCAAAAACGGGCAAGATGCCCAACAGGCTAAAGTGTCGCGCTACATACAATCTGCTAAACCGTCAGCCCTCTGGATTAAGTACAATCAGTCGTAACTCGGTCATCTCCTCGATGGCGTAACGCGGCCCTTCGCGTCCCATGCCACTGCGCTTCACGCCGCCATAGGGCATCTGACCAGCACGATAGAACGATGTATCGTTAATCATCACACCACCCACGCGCAAGCCGCGCCCCGCCGCCATAGCGACGGCCAGCGAGCTTGTGAACACACCAGCCTGCAATCCAAACGCAGAGTCGTTGGCAATGCGCAGCGCCTCATCGAGCGTCTCGTAGGATTGCACCGTCACGATCGGAGCAAATGTTTCCTGGCATACTACACGCATGTGCGGCTGCACATTCGCCAACACAGCCGGCGTCAAGTACGCGCCCTGGCGCTGACCACCAGTCAGCAATGACGCGCCAGAGGCAACCGCTTCCTGTATCCAGGCCTCGGCCCGGCGGGCCTCACCTTCGCTGATCATTGGCCCGATATCCGTAGTTTTTTGCTTCGGGTCCCCTATTTTCAAACCACGCGCTACATCCACGAGCTGCGTGGTAAATTCACTGACGACAGAGCGCTGCACAAGGATGCGCTGCACCGAAAGACAAACCTGCCCGGCGTAGGAAAAGCCCTTCAACGCGCATTGTGTGGCGGCATTGGCAATGTTAGCGTCTTCATGCACAATCACCGCCGCGTTGGAACCGAGTTCCAGCGTGCAGCGACGCAGCCCGATGCTGCGCTTGAGCGTCTCACCAACGGGTACCGAGCCGGTAAAGGTATAGAAGCTGATGCGCTCATCATTCAAGAGGGCGCTTCCGACACTATCCCCGGAGCCGACAACCAGGTTGAGCCAGCCCGGTGGCAAACCGGCGTCGGTCAGGATAGCGCAGAGTTTGGCTGCCACGATGGGGGTGTAAGAAGCAGGTTTAAGGACCACGGCGTTGCCCGCGGCCAGCGCGGGGGCAATCTTGTGCGCCACCATGTTGATTGGAAAGTTAAATGGAGTGATGGCGCACACGACTCCAACGGGAACGCGGATCGTGAAGGCCAGGCGGTTCTCTGAGCCAGGGGTGGCTTCCAGCGGCACCATTTCGCCGTGTATGCGTTTCGCTTCTTCTGCCGCCCAGGTGAAAGTATCGGCTGCTCTCTCGGCCTCCGCGAGGGCGTCGCGCAATGGCTTGCCGGCCTCGTAGGCCATTGTAAGCGCCAGATCATCAACACGCGAACGGATTAACGCTGCCGCTTTCGTCAAAATATCGTAACGCTGCGTTACTGTCAGCGGCTTACCCTCAAAGGCCCGGATAGCCGCAGTTATCGTCGCGTCTACTTCCCTTTGCCCGGCCTGGCTGACGGTTGCCCAGGGCGCGCCACTCGCTTTATCAGTTACTGTCAGACGCGAGCCTGTATCCCAGGCTTCGCCGTTGATCCACAATGGATAATGATCCATAGTTGCCATCCATATCTTCAATCGTTCCCGGTAGGGACGCTCCTCGTGGATGTCTGTCCCGCGTCCTCTCGCTCAAGTCAAGTCCAGGGCCACGCGGACACCCACGAGGAGCGTCTCTACTGGGACCAGCGAGCAAATATTTTGTAGTTCTTGTTTCAAGTACGCGAAAATACGCTGGTCTGATCTGCTAAAATCTGACCCGGTGCTTGATTGCACGGGTAAGTGGAGCAGATTTGAGGTAGCTGTAAACGGGAAAAGAGGAGTAATAGTATGCGCTAAACTCTAAATAAATCTCCTTTCTCAAAATATCTAATAGACGGTGCATTTTCTATATTGCTCTTTGCTGTTCTTTAGTATACGGATTTTCAGATAAAAGTCAATATATTTTGGATGAGAATGCAAGAATCTGGCCTTGACATCGCATTTTTGGCATAGTACAGTTGCTTACATACGCAAATTCATTTCATTTGCTCATCTTTGCTCATCTCTATTCCATAGGAGTAACATGCTGTGTCTCAGCAAAATTCCGACCTGCCCCTGGCCCAACTTTGCTCCATGTTGAGTACCATGTACCGTATCCGCGCTTTCTGAGGAAAAGGTAGACGAGTTATTTATGCGAGGCGAGATGCATGGGACAACTCACCTGTCAATCGGTCGAGAAGGAGCGTTTCACGAATCAATACACATCGGCGTAGCAGTTGACACCGAGCGCGCATTGGTGACGCCGGTAATTCGCAACGCTCATCAACTCTCACTACCCGCCATTGCGCGCGAGCTAAGGCGTCTCACGCTCGCAGCTCGCCAGGAAAGCCTCACACCTGAAGAGGTAACAGGCGCGACTTTTACTATTTCCAACCTGGGCATGTACGACATCGATACCTTCCACGCCATTATCGTGCCAGGGCAAAGCGCCATACTCGCGGTGGGCAAGGTGACAAAACGCGGCGTGGTCATCGAGGAGGATGGCAATCCTGCGCGCCTGGAAATACGTCCCGTGATGAAGGTCTCTTTATCGGCGGATCATCGTGTTCTGGACGGAGCGAGTGGTAGCCGCTTCCTGCATCAACTCAAGGTATTTCTGGAATATCCTTATCTCTTAATTATGACCTTCAGAGGCCATAGAAGCCGGCAGCGTGCCCGTTGGCTACGAGTATCGATGGGTGGGTCAGCAGTGCATCGAGGATCATGTCGCCAGCAAAACGTTTCAGATCATACTGGCAGACAATCGTCACCGAGGGGTACTTATCGACCAGTGGATTGAGTTGCGCCTCGTATGTCGCCATTTCCTCAGCGCCGGGCGTTCCCTGGAGCGACCACGTCATCTCGCCCGTCAGAAGTATGCGCTTATGCCCTGCTTCCCGCGCTGCTTGAATAGCCGTTTCGATGAAATCCAGCATGCGTTGCGCATCAAATCTACCCGGCAACAAGTAGGATTGTGTTGGAGGTAATACGCGAAGCAGACCACGCGCAATCAGCTTATCCAGGGGCAATCCCTCGGCATGTAGTCGCTGCATCAACTGCTCCGACGAAGTGCTATGCTGGAGGTAGATCGCCGGTTCGCCAGCATTCAAGTGATCGATGATATACGGGCGGAACAATTGCCACTGCTCTTCTGCATCCCGGAAGAACAGGCTGATGTGACGTTCGGTGTAATCAGTTGTATTCTCACTTGCAGCTTCTGTTTCATTTGCTTGCTGCTCCGGCTGGATATCCTCAGACGGCATGAAGGCGAGCAAATCCTCAACCAGAAAACGTCGTTCGTTGCGCCCACCAACGCGAAAACAGCGCAATTTCCCGCTGTTAGTCCAACGTCTCAGAGATACCTCACTCACATGAAGAAATTCGGCAGCCTCGCCGATGGTCAAAAACCTTTGTTTTTCTTGCATTTCCAAATCTATCTGACCTAATCTTATACTTTATTGATCTTTATTTTACGATATTTCTCGATCAATTGTCAAGCATTGTTCGAAATCCGGTAATATGACCCTGGATGGTGCAAATTCCGCGACATTTATGTGGCATACCCTGTTAGATTTTCTCTTTCTGGCGAGTATCTCATTTATTAAACCAAAAAGGCTTGACAATCGCACAAGCTTTCCGTACACTAAAGAATATCAATGACTAGCATTATTGATCATTGCTCGAGGGCCTCGGGTATCTTCTCTTTGCGAAACGGCAACAATGAAGAGGTTAGACGTGTTGCCGGGTTAGCGCGATTCTTTCTCTCGAACATAAAAAGGCGAAACGAAGGGAGGGATGTGTAAGTAAGATAGACCGTTTGTATTCCTCGTATTCCTCAAGCGCCGATGTTCATCGGTAGGTCCTTTCCATCACTCGTTGATGTTTACGTGAGACAAATTACTGACGATGATGTCGTTCTCAAGGAGGGAACTATGAAGATCCGTGGACAAGAAATCTTATTACCAACCAGCATGGTCGGCAACTACCCCAATCCCCGCTGGTGGGACGCCTATTTCGCCCGTTATTGGACGGGGGACCAGAGGCCGCCCGACTCGCTTGAGCGCGAAGCCCTGGAAGATGTTGTGTTAGCGCTCGCGCACGACCAGGAAATGGCCGGGCTGGATATTATCGCGGATGGACGCGTGCATGCCGACAACTACGGCGACCAGGCTCTTTACTACTACTACCAGCGACTGGGTTACGACCTCAAAGGCGGCTATTTAGGTTTTCCCATCTACAGTCGTCTGCATGCAGGTACACTGGCCCAGCAAGTAAGACGGCACGGGGCCATCATGGTTGAACAGGCAAAAGCCCTCAAACGCGCCACCGATAGGCCGACAAAGGTGCAGTACACTGGCATCCAGGTGCTTGCTCAGGCCACCAATGACCTCCATTACAAGTCCAGCCACGACCGCGCTATGGATATTGCCAAAGCCATTAACGAAGATATCCTGGAAGTGGACTCGCTGGGTATCGATTTCATCCAGCTCAACGAATTCACGTGGCCCTATGGCTTCGAGGATTATGCCATTGAAGCGTTCAACCGCGCTGTCGAGGGTGTCAAACACGCCAGGATCATTTGCCACGTTTGCTGGGGCAACTGGGGCGGCACGCCCGCCTATATGCCGGACCAGACAGCCCAGGCCGGGGAGATTTTTGATCTTACCCAGCGCAAAGGCCCAACCCCCGGCGACAGCACCTTCGTTATCCCCAAGGCCTACGAAGCCAAAATGGATGTGTTGAACCTGGAAGTCGGTGGGCGCAGGCGCGACCTGAGCGGACTGCAAATCCTCAAGCAACACCCGATTCCGGCCAATATGCAGTTCTGGGCCGGCGTGATCGATGTGAAAAGCACCATCACGGAGACCGCTGAAGAAGTGGCGGACCGTATCCGCGAGGTACTCCAGTACGTTCCCGCCGAGCAGACTGGGTGTCACCAGCGACTGCGGCCTGATACTGCTCCAGCGCTATATCGCCATCGACAAGCTGCATGCCCTGGCTGCTGGCGCGCAGATCGTGCGCAACGAACTGGCCCGCAAACCCGTTACAGCGTAACGCGATCAGGAACGAGACCGGTACTTATCATATTCCCCCGATGAGTACCGGCTCTGTTCCTGTGTCCGCCACAGAGGGAGAAGCGCCATGCCAATTCTATCCATCCAATGCCCGAAATGCGGTCATCGTTTCCAGGGTCTTGTTCTGGAGGGAACACGTCCTCCACAGGAGTGGGTCTGTTCCAAATGCGGCTCTCATGAAGCGGTAGTGGATCACAGCCAGAAACCGCTGCTTCATCCCTGGGAAAAAGAAGGGGGACACGGCATCGGGTTGTGTCCCTGTTGCTCTTGAGGATACATTATGCGACTGAAAGACAAGGTAGCAATCATTACTGGCGGTGGGTCGGGTTTCGGTGAAGTAACCGGGCGTCTCTTCGCAAGCGAAGGCGCGGCAGTTATGCTGGCCGATATCAACGCTGACGCGGCGCGCGCGGTTGCCGAGTCCATTCAAACACAGGGAGGCAAAGCCGCCTGGGTCGAAACAAACGTCTCGTCGGGCGAAAGCGCCGCGGCGATGGTCAAAGCGACGCTCGAACGCTTTGGACAGGTTGATATCCTGTTTAACAACGCCGGCGTTGAGGGCTGGGGATCAGTGATCGACGCCGACGAGACCTCCTGGGAACGTATCTTTGCCGTGCATGTGCGCGGCGCATTCCTCTGCTCAAAACATGCCATCCCGGCTATAATCAAACGCGGCAAAGGAGGCTCGGTTATTAATGTCTCCTCGGTCGCGGGATTGGTTGGCCTGCAAAATATGTCCGCCTACAGCGCTGCCAAAGGGGCCATCATCAGCCTGACACGCGCTATGGCTGCCGATTTCGCTCAGTATAACATTCGCGTCAACTGCATCGCTCCCGGCACTGCTATGACTCCTCTGGGCAAACGCCTGATCGAAAATGATACACCGGAGAAGCTGGCGCAGCGCCTGAGCCGCTACCCCCTGGGACGTTTCGGCGAACCGGAGGAAATCGCGCGCTCCGTCCTCTACCTGGCATCGGACGACAGTTCGTATACCACCGGCGCCTGCCTGGTGATGGATGGCGGTCTGACCAGCGTGTAGCCACGCTTATGCCATATTTTACAGGTGGAGTTTGCAGCGGTTGCAAAGGCAGATAACTATCGGGCGCTGAGGGTCGAAAGATGAAGAAACGACGAGGAGGAAACGGCATGCTCACGTGAGGGAAGCCTGAGAGCGTGGCACTCTCAGGCTTCCCTCAGCGATTGGATACAGAATGAACTACAGGGACGATCTCTACGGTCTACCCTCCTGCTACGTCACGATCACTGTCCCGATCATGCTGAGATGCTCCTGGCAGTAGTACTGGAATGTTCCGCGTGAGGTAAAAGTATAACTGAACGACTGCCCCGGGTAGAGCAGTCCGCTCTCCCAGTTGTCGGATGAGGAGATCACGACAGGGGAGAGCGTCACATTATGTGGGTCGGTGTCCCGGTTCGTCCAGGTCACGGTGGTCCCGAGCGCCACCTGGATACGCGCGGGAGTGAACGCATCTTTGACCACGTAGACATGCGTGATGCCAAAGACCGGCTTGTTTGGCGAAGTCGACGTCTGCGCCGTGCCGTTTGCTCCAAAAGCCCCGTGCGTTGCAGCTACTACGAACCCTGTGCCTGCCAGGGACAGGACACACACCAGGACAATACCTCCGAAGAACCACGCTATTCGGTTACTCATCTAGATCCCTCCTGTCTGAATCCTGATCGTTGGGTGGCCACTTTCTGCTCCAAGGAGCGTCTCGATGCTGCTGACCCCATCGTCATTGCGACCAGGAGTACACCGCCGTCTGCTCCCTACCGTTTCGCTGAACACTCGCAGCAGCAGCCATCCAATTCAAGCATGTAAACATATCCTGCCGCGTGTATACAACATCTCTCTCTCAGAGGCGTCACAAAAGGCGCTCGTAGTCTCACAAATCTCTCACAACTCTGTTAGGAACGCGCCTCTCAAGGTTATGTTGCAAAAAAATCTTTGGGAAATGCAATTGAAAAGAAGCACTCCCTATCCCAATTGCTTCTCATACAAAATTACTTCGAGATCCTGATAAATATCTCTACCTACTTCGCGAAAGCCGTTTTTCTCGTAGAGCTTCTGGGCGGGTACTTGCAAAACTGAGGTATCCAGATGCAGCGTCTTATAGCCCATGGCGCGAGCGCGGGTTTCGAGTTCGCTGAGAATCAACTGGCCGAAGCCTCGTCCCTGGTAGTCGGGATGGACGCGCATGCGTTTAATTTCGGCGCGCTCCAGGCTTGTGCGGCGAAAAGCTCCCATGGCGACGAAAACGCCATTCCATTCGCCGATCAAAAATTCTCCCTGGTTGTTGAGATACGCTTCTTCGATCGCATAGACATCGTCATCCCAGGGACCACGCCCCAGGTAGGCTCCGGTCTGCTGAATGGCATACACGTGCAAATATTCGACGGCCTCCAGATCGGCAGGCCTGTAATGGCGCAGGGTGAACATGAAACATATCCTCACATTTTCTCGCGGATCGAGCCGTCTGTGCGCGGCGCGGCTGTTTATCTTCTTCCATGAAGATGATAAACGCTCTGGCAAAACTCTGTCAAGCGGATTCTCATGGCCTAACACACTCAAAATCGGTATTAACTATCTAGGGGTCCCCTAGTGCTGCGTTCGTTAAATCCGATAACAAAAGACTCGGCGATGATAACGGGGTATCTTAGGTGGGCGTCCCCAGACCCAGGGGTTGGCCCGCCGATTGAGTTGCGCAGTAGCGACGCGGGTGGCTTGCTCAATCTCTTTGGGATTGGCAAAGCTCTGCCCAGCGAGTGCGTCACGACGGAAGAACCGCCACCAGCCCTCCTGCAAATTGAGCCAACACGCTCCGGTGGGAATAAAGACGTGATGGATGCGCGGATGATCGGCCAGCCAGGTGCGTGTCTCGAGGCTGGAATGACTGCTGAGATTGTCAGTGATCACAAAGATGTCTCCCGTTGGGTTGTCAGCTTCGATGTCGGCCAGCAGGGCAATGTAGCCTTTGGAATTGCGCGAAGCGGCACAGCGAGTCAGTTCTTTGCCATCGCGCACTCGTAAGGCCCCATAGACCCAGGTCTTCTCGGGACCACGCCCGTAGTCCATGGGCGCTTTGATACGGTGTCCGTTGGGCGACCAGCCAGGGGCAGGCGCAAAGGTGCGGGGAATTACCGGGCCGAGTTCGTCGGTGCAGACGGTCGTCGACCCCACTGGTGGCTCGGTGTAGTGGGTGACGACCGCCGTTCTTTTGGGAGGAAATCCTTGTCACGAGGAGTCCCCCAGCTGTGGGTCTGGCGCCATCGCACCCCTTCACGCAAGAGGATCGTGCGGATCTGGCTGCGTTTGACCTGCATACCGGTCTCTTTGGCAGCCTGGGCCAGCGCAGTGAGGCTCCACTGGGCCGAGCCTTTTTCGTCACGCGCCACCATCGTCCCATCTTCCTGCGTCACTAATCGCCCGGGGGGAGCCTGACGCACCAATGCGATGAGCTTGCTCTCATCGGCTGCCGTCAACCGACGGGGTCGGCCGGGTTTGGGCCGGTCGCCCAGTCCCTCGATCCCCACTGCATCGAAGCGGTGCAGCCGCCGTCGCACCGTCAGTGCACTACACCCTACCTCCCTGGCTATCGCTTCCACCCGCTCTCCGTCCCAACTGCGGGCCACCATGCGAGCATGCAGGATCCAATCTGCTGGTCCGTGCCGACTCGCCGCCAATTTGCGCACTTGCTTCTCTTCTTTGTCATCTTGTGATGCCCGCACACGCAAAATCTTCGGCATTTCCTTGCTCCTTTCCCTGTATTTACCTCCTTTCTTATTCTATCACCTTTTCACGAACGCAGCACTAGAGCCTGTTAGTGATTTGATGATGGCTTGTTGTACCTGTGACAACACTGTGATGCTGAGCATTGCGAAGGTGATAGCACTGGGACACCCAACGGATATGCTTACGGTGAGATGAATACGTGCTGAATGAGCGCATTCCCTGTTGGAAGGAAGAAATGATCATGAGCATACCGAAGGAAACTCGACACGCGGCACTCATTAGCGCTGCAAGTATCATCCTTGCAGGCATTACGTTGCTGAGCTTAAGAGTGACGCATCCCTCCTGGCAATCAGATCAATTCGATGCATTACTGCTCTCACTGGCTTTAAGCGTGGGTGCTTGCTTCCTGCTGTTTGCTCGTCGTTTAGGACAGGCTCATATGGCCTTGGGAGTGTATCTCCTGACTATCGGAGGGGCGACGGTGGTCTTACCTCGCCTCCTGTTGGCAGGCTATAGGCAAAATGATCCCGATGCGCTGTTTCTCTTCTTAGGCCCACTCTATCTCTTCGCAGGGATTGTCCTGGGCATGGTCAGTTTGCTCAATCACCGGCATTGGATGGTGAGAAGAAAGACCATGTGGATACGAACTGTCCTGCTTGCGGGTCCCGGAGCCATCCTTACCATTCTCTGCCCTATCGCGCTTGGTCCACGCATGTGGGACGTTCCCCCGTATGGCTTCGATATCGTTGCAGCAAGTTGGGTGATTGGAATAGGGATCTTCTTCGCTGGAAGCAGGTTCGTTACAACGGTTCAAACTGGTGCTACTCGAGAGACCTTTGCTGGCAGCGCTCACTAAGCTTCAGCCCTGAGTGACCAGCACCACGCCGCTGAACTGGCGGTTGCTGACCTCTTTGCGCAGAAAGGCGTCTGCTGGCGCTGCGAAGAAGGTATTGAGCGCGGGTGTGCCTGCGGGCTTGAGCGTACCCCCTTCTCCACAGGCTGCTACGAGATACGCACAGGCCAGGAAGAACCTGGGTCGTGTGTTGAACAACTGTTTTCTCATCTCATTTCCCCTCATCGCATCATGTGTAGGGCAAGAAACCTATCGTTGTGTTAGCGTCACCGGCGTCGTTGGAACCGTCGTTGGCGTGACCCGGCTTGATGGCGATGTCGGCGTCGGTGTAACCTGCCCTCCCGGATGCGAGATTAGCCCCGGGAGAAAGATAAGGCTCAGACTCAACACCAGCGCGAGCGCCAGCACAACAGCTATCACCACAATCGGGCGATTGCTTCCGGGGTGCGGAGGCTTCTGAGGAGGTTGTGGCGGGGTCTGTGCCGAGAAATCCTGCTCGTCTGATGCGGGCGGATCAGCCCGTGACGACGCCTTCTGCTCGTTCTCAATATTATGATAGGTACTCATGTGATTTGCTCCTTTGCAAACCGCCTGCCTGTCGGCAGGGAGAACAGTCCATAAATACTATGAAGTATAGGTCTATCATTTCAATCACCTTTTACAAATCTAGAATCACAAGAGAATCACAGCATTTTTGTCATCTCCAGATGCTGCGATGAAGGAAGAGAAACTGCCCTACAAGAGAGCTGAGAGCACTGTGTGATGGAGCAAGGGGTTCCTGTGATACGTTTGCGAGGTCGCTCGTAGAAAATGGGATGAGAAGCATAGTCCAGGTTTGACTGGAGCATGGCAAAGGAGAAGAAGTATGTCTGCGCAGCGGTATCTATTGGCAGCGTTCCTGCTGTTCGTCGCCCTGTTAACGGCTCTGACTGGCTGTGGCACGAACCAGGCGCCCGGGCAGCCAGGAGCGATAGCAACCGGCACCCCTCACCGGCAGATAGGGACGGCGGTCACTTCACCGACCCCGACCTCCTGCTCGACAACCCCCACGGCCACGCCGACTCCGATCCCCTCTCCTCCGCCGCGACCGTCACCGACGCCCACCAGGTCAGATGTACCGCCTGCTCCCCTGCCCACAGGTAAAGTCATCCTCCTGAGTCTGTCGGGGCAGTGGCTGTATGCCTACGCCGACGGCACGCTCGCGTTCGACAATGCGGTGGAGACGGGGCGTCCGGAGTTGCCAACGCCCACCGGTACGTTTTCCGTCCTGGAGAAGCTGCGCGATGTGACCTTCACCTCACCCTGGCCGCCGGGGTCGCCGAACTATTATGAGCCTACCTACATCAACTATGCCCTGCTGTTCAAGGCAGGCGGCTACTTTCTCCATGATGCCTGGTGGCACGTGACATTTGGCCCGGGAAGCAATGTGCCGCATCAACTGCCGGATGGCAGATGGGAGACCGGTTCGCACGGGTGTGTGGGTATGCCGATCCCCGACGCAAAGCGGCTGTACGATTGGACACCAGTCGGTACCCCGGTCATCGTCAGGAATTAAAGGGGGCCAGCGACAGGAAGTGGCCCGGTTGGTTGCGCAGCCCAGGCTCTGGAAAATGCTTTTGATCACGATCGTCTTGCTATGCCCACAAAGCAGTCCTGTCTGTGCCTTCTAGATGATATAGCGATACAGGACTGGCTGGCTCGTACCGATAGCGTCCCTCACTAACCATATGGCAATGCCACCATTCGCATCAGTCGGCGTGACCGCGAGTGGCGCTCCTGCTGGTGGCCCCTGAGTGATCTTGCTCCAAGTCTCGTGCGCCGGATCATACCGCCAGAACTCCTGCATCCAGTTCTCAGGAGAAGAAGGTTCCGCACTCGCCGGGACCTGGGTAGGCACAAATGTGTAGAAGCGGCCCACAGGATCAATGAACCCGCCCTGCATCCGTGTTTCCAGGCCAGGTGGCGCCGCAATGGTGCGCCAGGATGTGCCACCATCGGTACTCACGCACAGACCGAAGAGACCCCCCGCATATGGAACGGTCAAGAAGCCTCCTCCGCGCGATTGCAGGGTTTGAGAGGAAGGACACTGCGCCAGGAAGGCGAGGGTGGCCGGGCTGTTCCTGGCAAGGAAGAGGGGGGTATAGTTGGTGGTCACCGCTTGCCCGTTGAGCAGCGGCTGCCAGGTCGCGCCCCCGTCCACGCTTTTATAGAGGATGACCAGGCTCGACGTTTGATCCTCGGGGGAGACTCCGGGTGATCCCACCATTTCATAGAGGATGTGAGGGTTGGTGGGATCGACAGCATAAGTCCACACCGATTGCCAGGTCCTCTCAAACTGCCTGTCAAGCACCTCCCACGTATGACCTCCATCCGCACTCATCGCTAAACGTTCCGACGAGATTGGCAACGGCCCTTCAGGAGTTGGCATGGGCAGGGCGGACAGTGACAGCAAGCTGTAGAGGCGGTTGCCCACGAAACTGAACTCTCCCCCGAAGCGCGGTTGGCGCCAGGGAGGAGAACTGTTCAGATCGGTGACATGAACCGTGGGAGTGATGGTCTCCCACGTATGTATTGCCGCCATCCGAGGCATGCTTGAGGACCGGAGAACCTGCTGCCAGATTGGATGAAGTCACCACGTAAATCTCGAAACTATCGGTAGGATTGATGGCCAGTGCGCAGTTCTCTTTGCCCATCTGAGCGCGGGTGCCGATGTCTTGCCAGTGGGCGTCGAAGTCCGCGCTGCGCAGCACCGTCATCCCTGCCGTAGCGGTTTCCGCCGGACTGGCACAGGCATACAGGACATTGGGATGGCTGGGCGCAGCAGCCAGTGATGACGATAATATAAATAGCCGGCGCTGGCGGCCAGAAGCAGCACAATCAGGACGCTTACGAAGGCGACCAGCCAGCGCCTGCTCCCGGGGTGAGTGGGCGGTGGAGAAGGCGGCGCTGGTATCGTCTCCTGGGGAGAAATGGAGGGTTCAGTTTGTTTCTGCTCATGCCCCATCTCAGAGTGATGAGTGTCCATTGCTTTACTCCTTTCGGCTCTTCTTTAACAAGAAGGCCAATAACAGCTACACGACGGTTTTCATGAGTCGTTCGCGCTCCAACCTCGTGTGCCTCTTCTCCCTGTCGTTCTTTTTCTCTCATTTCATGAGCATACCTACCCGATTTCACACCAGCGTCACAGAACATGAAGCAGATATCAAGAAATCATCACAATACCTTGAGACTATGGACGTGATGAAAGGAGATGAGACGATGAACAAGATCAGGAAAGGACAGGTGCAAGAAGTGGCAATTGGAGCCATAGAGGATTGTGTTAGACGATCGTGAGCAAGTGGTGATACCTCAACTAACTATCGTGATGGACTTGTGATACCCTTCAATCATAATTATAGCGAGGCTGCACATAGTTTAATCATACAAGCAATGAGCGGAAGGAAATCTTTTGCTACACCTACAGAAACGCACTCACTTTCATCGCTACCGGCAGATTGCCGAGGTATTGCTTCATCACGGAATGGGATACCTGCTCAGTCCTTTTGGCCTGGAGCGTTTCGTGCCGCTCGGCGGGGGAATTCGCCGCTATGCGAGACCTGGGCATCACTCCACCAAACCTGAACATGTGCGTGTAGCGATTGAGGAACTCGGCGCTACCTTTATCAAGCTTGGTCAGATTCTCTCAACTCGCGCTGATATCTTGCCCCCTGACTATATAGCGGAGCTGAGCAAGCTGCAGGATCAGGCGCCGCCAGTGGACAGCGCGGTGATCGAGAAGATGATTGTTGAAGAATTCGGCTGTCCCATCGCTAACGTTTTCGCCACGTTCGACCCGGTTCCGGTCGCCGCAGCTTCTATCGGACAGGCTCATGCAGCAACGTTGCCTGGTGGACAAGAGGTCATTGTCAAGGTACGCAGACCCGGTGTCGTTGAACAGATAGAGGAAGACCTGGAGATTCTGCAAAACCTGGCCGTTACAGCCAGTCGTCGCTGGGAATTCGCTGATCACTACGACTTGCCCGGGCTTGTCCAGGAGTTTGCGCAAACCTTACAGTCGGAACTTGATTATATTCGTGAAGGCCGCAATGCAGAGCGTTTCGCCGTCAACCTTGCGCATAACCCCACCGTTCATATCCCTCGCATCTACTGGGAGACGACTACTGCGCGTGTCCTTACCCTCGAACGCATACGAGGGATCAAGATTAATGACCTTGCCGCGCTTGATGCAGCGGGCATCGAGCGCCCCGCTCTGGCAGAACGCGCAGTCCGCATTATTCTTCAAATGATCCTTGAGGACGGTTTTTATCACGCCGACCCACACCCTGGAAACTTCTTTATCGAGCCGGGTGGTCGCATTGGATTGATTGATTATGGCATGGTTGGTATCGTGGATGCCCGCACCCAGGAACAACTGATAGATATTTTTCTGGCTATCACAAGTCAGGATACCGGGCGGCTCGTGGATACCATGCTCATGCTGGGTTTTTCAAGTCAACGAGTCAATCGAGCGCACATGGAACGTGACCTGGACCACCTGCTCTCACAGTATTATGGAAAATCCTTTGGAGAGATAGCTATGGGGCAGCTGCTCACAGAAGCGCTCACGATTGTGCGGCGTCACCAACTACAACTTCCCTCCAACCTGGTGCTGCTGCTAAAGACGCTCATCATGGACGAAGCCCTGGGAACCATGCTCGATCCGACATTCAATATGACAGCTATACTGGCGCCATTTTCCCAGCAACTGGTGCAACGGCAATACGCAGCAGGATTCTGGTGGAAACACCTGGGTCGAGCAGGCATGGATGCCGCGCGACTTGGATTAGAACTGCCGCAACAGGTGCGTCGTCTCATGAGTGATCTTGAGCATGGAAACATCGAAGTCGGCGTAAAAGTCGATACTCTCAAGCCGTTTATCAACGATCTCAAGCAAATGATTAATCAGGTTGTGCTCGGAATCATTGCCTCTGCTTTTATTATTGGAGTGGCGATACTCCTGGTCGTCTATCATCCAGTTATCGGGATATGGTGGATCGGCGTTTTGTTTATACTTGGATTTCTGCTTTCTTTTGTCCTGGGTTTGTATCTTGCAATTACCATTCTTCGTACCAGGAAAAAATAGTCCTCAAGGCATCTCAGAAGTCAAAAGGAAGTACCCATTTGGGCGAAGAACTCGGAGCGCCTCCCGCAGGAAGCGTTCCATAGAACCGTAGCGCTGAGAGGACTCGACATTCACAATGACATCAAAGCTGTTCTCGTCAAACGGGAGGGACTCCGCGTCTGCCTGCACAAAGGAGAGTCCTTCCACGCGATAATACCGGTGACAGAAAGCAATGGCTTTTTCCGCAATATCTACCCCGGTCATGGATTTCGGCTGCAGAGAGCGCATGATATACGATGCTCCACCTCCACGTCCACACCCTACCTCCAGGACATCCAGACCTTTCAACTCAAGAGCGCTCGCAACAAAGTGATACAATTGGATGCCATAACGGTTGACCTCATCTCCGTCCTTCAATACTATTTCTCGCGCATCAGGGTTAAGGTCAACATAGCCCAGGTTCATAAAGGTCATAAGGGACTTCCGAAAACTAAGTTATCCCAGTATGGTATACTGCGCCAAGAAAAGAATGCTTGGAGGGACAAGAGTGGAACTAACGGAGGAAGTCAAAGCGCTGGTGTTGAACACGGCCAAGCAACTCAAGGGGAGTGCATGCCGGATGTTTATGGCACGGACGGTGCAAGCGCTAGGTACAGGCGGCCAGAGGCTGGCCGAACGGGAACTGGGCTGGAATCGTGTCACCATACGCAAAGGGATGCATGAAGTGGAGAGCGGAATGGTGTGCGTGGATGGCTTCAGGTTGCGTGGCCGCAAGCACAGCGAAGACCATTTGCCCAACTTATTGAAGGATCTCACCGCCATTGTGGATGGGCAGAGTCAGGCGGATCCGCAGTTTCGCACGACGCGTCTGTACACGCGGATGACAGCAGCCGAAGTCCGCCGCCAGTTGATGGCCCAGAAGGGCTATAGCGACGAGGAACTCCCCACCGCCGAGACTATTGCAACCAAGCTGAACCAGTTGGGCTACTTCCCGAAAAAAGTGGCCAAGAGCCAACCCCAAAAAAGTCCCCGAGACCGATGCCATCTTTGCCCAGGTGAAGCAGTGCAATGAAGAGGCTGATGCCTCTGAGCAGGTGTTACGGCTCTCGCTGGATGCCAAAGCCATCGTCAAGGTCGGTCCTTTCGCGCGAGGGGGAAAGAATCGCGTCCCCACCAGGGCCGCTGATCACGATTTTCAACCAGCAGCGACGGTGACGCCAGTGGGCATTTTCCTGCCCGCTTCCGACGAGCTCTTTCTCTACGGGGTGACGTCCAAAGTGACCAGCGATTGCCTGGTGGATCGCTTGGTCGACTGGTGGGAGACGGTCAAAGAGCACTTTCCTCTGGTCAGGACCCTGCTCATCAACCTGGACAATGGCCCGGAGAGCCACAGTCGGCGCACCCAGTTCATGCAGCGTCTGGTGGAGTTTGCTCTGCGATATCAGACTCACCATCCGTCTGGCGTATTATCCCCCATACCATAGTAAATACAACTCGATCGAACGCTGTTGGGGAATTTTAGAACAGCATTGGAATGGAGCCTTGCTGGATTCCGTCGATGCCGTGATCCAGTATGCCCGCACCATGACATGGAAAGGAAACCATCCCGTGGTCGCCTGGTGATGACCACCTATCAGACTGGTGTCAAACTGACCAAGCAAGCCATGGATCTGGTGGAAACCCAGCTTCAGCGATTGCCCTCTCTGGGAAAGTGGTTTGTGGATATCGATGGGTGCTTACTGGCTAATCGGGATAGTTAATATTTCTTGATCCCCTAAGTGCCTCTTTATCCAGGACCGTCAGGTAGTGATACCACATTCTCACGAGTAATCGTTTCAGGCCTGGAGAGATGCGACCCGTGACATCTATCATTCTTGTGAACATTCTTCTCCTCCCGATGAAAAGCACTACTCAGGTCTGAGCTCCATCCCGCAAGTAGGAGTGCGGCGGTTCTCCCGGCGAATCCCGGCGCAGACCTGCATCGCCTTCTCCTTTGGAATCGCATCCATCATGTCTTGCTCCTTTTGTACCCAGCTCGCCACGACAAACTGAAAGAGACAGCATCGTTTATTAGGAGGTGGTTTTGCCAGCTCACGGGCATATTCCTACGGTGATAGTGTGCCCGCCAGACCTCTCGATGCTCTCTCAATTTTCCTCGGTAAGGTCTCAATATGCTCCCAATGCTCTTACATGCATGCGTGCTTCGCTGATCATAGGCAGGCGTGTATAGTTTCTGGTACCACTTCCTCGCAGCATATGAATGGGATGCCAGGAGAAATCGTGACGATTTTGTAGGAGAAAGCAGTGCCATTGTGACGGGAATGGGAGCCTGTTGCGCTATCCTGGAACTAGACAATGACAACATGAAGCAACACGCATGAAGGGAGGAATGCCCCATGCAACAGTTGAACGAACATACTATCTTCACCCAGTCGGCCGGGACGCAGCCCAGGCGACCCGCGCGCCGAGTGCGCACCGCTGCCATCGTCGCACTGGTTGTGCTTCTCGCCATCGTCTTCGGTACCGGCATGTTTGCAGGCTGGGTCTTTGGGACGCGCAGTAGCGGGGTCATCCAGCCCGGCTCCACACCGGCGGCCACCACTCCACCGGTGACGGTCTCGGGCAACACCATCGAAGCCCTCCGTGAATCGGTCATAGCCAGAGTGCGCCCGGCGGTCGTCCAGGTGACCATCGTGACCGCGAGTGGTGAGGGGCTGGGATCAGGCGTCATACTCGATAGCCAGGGCTACATTGTCACGAATAACCACGTCATCGCGGGTGCTCAGCGCATCCAGGTGACGCTGTACAATGGCACCTCGCTCCCGGCGCAACTGGTGGGTTCCGACCCACTGGATGACCTGGCCGTGCTGAAGGTCTCCACAAGCGCGAAGCTCACTGCCGCCACGCTTGGCGACTCCTCGAAGTTGCAGGTGGGGCAGGAAGTCCTGGCGATTGGCAACCCGCTCGGCATCACCCAGACCGTGACCAGCGGCATCGTCAGCGCGCTGGATCGCGCAGTTTCCTCGATCCCTGATGCGATCCAGACCGATGCGGCCATCAACCCCGGTAACAGCGGGGGGGCGCTGGTGGACCTGCTAGGCGAGGTGGTGGGCATCCCCACGCTCTCGGCCATCGACCCGCAGTTTCAGACGCCCGCCAACGGCGTCGGGTTTGCCATCCCCTCCAACCGCGTGCGCTTGATCGCGCCGCAGCTCATCCAGACGGGGAAAGTGACGCATACGGGACGGGCCGCCATGGGCGTCCAGATCACGAGTGTGGACTCCGCCCTGGCCGCGCAGAACAACCTGGCGGTGACCACAGGGGTCCTGATTGTCGGGGTCGCATCCACTGGCCCGGCGTCCACGGCGGGTCTCAAGCCGGGCGATGTCATCGTGCAGATCGGGACACACCCGGTGACCGATATTGCAGCGTACGCAGATGCACTGCTCACGTTGAGTCCACAGGAGGTCGTGCCCGTGACCATCTACCGTGGAAAAGAGCAACTGACCATCAAGGTCACGCTCGGCGAGGCGCAGGCCCCGCAGAGCGAGTGAAAGGAGTAACTGAGAGATGTCCCTGGAACTCTTGACTACCGGCGTCGTGCCTGCCGACTCGCGCATTGCGGTCGAGCAGGTGCGCCTGACCCATGCCGCTGAACTAGAGGCCATAGCGCGTTTCCGGCGCGTGACGAATTATCTGGCTGCTGCGCAAATTTACTTGAAAGATAATGCATTACTCGAGCAGCCGCTCAGGCCGGAACACATCAAAGATCGTTTGTTGGGTCACTGGGGAACCTGCCCTGGCATCAACCTGGCGTACGCCCACCTGAATCACCTGATCCTGCGCTACCAGTTGAACCTGTTCCTGGTAACGGGTCCGGGCCACGGCGCGCCCGCTAATCTGGCCAACCTCTACCTGGAGGGGTCGCTGCGTGAGTATTATCCGGAACTGACCCTCGACCGGCAGGGCTTGCACGCCTTCGTCAAGCGCTTCTCCTGGCCCGGCGGTTTTCCCAGCCACCTCTATCCCGGCATTCCCGGCACCATCCACGAGGGCGGCGAACTGGGCTATGCCCTGGCCACCGCCTTCGGCGCGGTGATGGATAACCCCGATGTGATCGTGGCTGCTATTGTGGGCGACGGGGAGGCCGAGACCGGGCCAACCGCCACCGCCTGGCACAGCTACAAGTTTATCGACCCGGCTGAGTCCGGTGCCGTGCTGCCCATTGTTCACCTGAACGGCTATAAGATTTCGAATCCCAGCATCTACGGTACGATGAGCGACGGGGAACTGCTGGCGCTGTTTACCGGCTACGGCTATCACGTCCTCTTCGCGCAGGGAGATGACCTGGATGCCGCTCTCTATGGGGCGCTGGATCAGGCGTACCATGAGATTCGCTCCATTCAGCAGGCGGCCAGGTCCGGCCATCCCTACGCGCGACCGCGCTGGCCTGTCATCTTGCTGCGCAGCCCCAAGGGACTGTCGAGCATCAAAGAACTGGATGGCGAACCGATCGAGGGATCGTATCGCTCGCACCAGGTGCCGATTCCCGACCCGAAGACCAACCCGGCGCATCTCGCGCTGCTGGAGGGGTGGCTGCGCTCATACCACATCGAAGAACTGTTCGACGAAGAGGGCAGCCCGCGGGCGGACATCCTTGCCCAGTGTCCTCAGGGTGAGCGACGCATGGGGAGCAATCCGCACACCTTCGGCGGGCGCGTGCGCCAACCTCTCAACCTGCCGGATATCTTCGAGTATGCGGTGCCTGTCGAGCGCGGCCTGTCGATCTCCGATCACTCGACCCTGCTCAGCAGCGTAGAACAGGTGGGGAAGTACCTGAGCGAGGTTATCCGGCGCAATCCGCACACCTTCCGCATTTTCAGTCCCGACGAACTGGAATCCAATAAGCTGGGGGCCACCTTAGCGGTCACCAAGCGCGACTACCAGTGGCCGATCCCCCCGCACAACGAGAAAATCAGCGCGTCCGATGGGCGCGTGCTGGAAATGCTCAGCGAGCATACGCTTCAGGGCTGGCTGCAGGGCTACCTGCTGACGGGGCGGCACGGCCTGTTCCCCTCATACGAAGCCTTCTTGAGTATTGTGGTTTCCATGATGGACCAATACTCCAAGTTCCTGAAGATGTCCCAGGAACTCCCCTGGCGTTTGCCCGTGGCCTCGCTCAACTATCTGGAGACCTCGACGCTGTGGCGGCAAGAGCACAACGGCTTCTCGCATCAAAGCCCCGGTTTAATCAACGATGTCCTCAACAGGAAAGCGCAGGTCTCGCGGGTCTACCTGCCGCCAGATGCCAACTGCCTGATCAGCACGCTGCGCCACTGCCTGCACAGCACCGAGTACGTGAATCTCATCATCGCCAACAAGCCACCCATGCCGCAGTGGCTGTCCATGCAGGACGCCATTGCGCACTGCCGCGCCGGGGCCACCGTCTGGCAATGGGCGAGCACCGACGATGGCCTCAACCCGGATGTGGTGCTGGTGGGTATCGGCGATACCCCCACACTGGAGATCATGGCGGCGGCCCACATCCTGCGCCACGAGATGCCGGAACTGCGTGTGCGCGTGGTCAATGTCACCGACCTGTTCATCCTGCAGAAAGAGACGGCGCACCCGCACGGCCTGGACGACGAGCTGTTCGAGGCGTTGTTCACCACGGAGGCGCCGGTGATCATCAACTTTCACGGCTACCCTTCGGCGGTCAAGCAGTCTGCTCTTCGGGCGCAATCATGCGCAGCGCTTTCACATCAATGGCTACCAGGAGGAGGGAACGACCACCACGCCTTTCGACATGACTGTGCGCAACGGCACTAGCCGCTACCACATCGTCATGCAGGCCATCCGCCTGGCGGGGACGCGCAACCCGCACGTGGCTATCAGGGCGAGCGAGCGCGTGCATCACTACGAGTACGTGCTGCGCGATTTCCGCCGCTCCATCCAGGAGCATGGGGTAGACCCTTCTGAAATTACGAACTGGCAGTGGAGCTGAGACAGATACCGTGGACGATCGGGCGCGGATACGGAGAAGAGCAGGCGCGATGCGAGCGCCACGCCTGCTCTTCCTCACCGCCAGGTCCTTCGCTCCCCGTCTCTTCATGTACAGCCTGGGGGCGTACCTCGTCGTCGATGGCGTGCTTGAACTCTCTGATGAGCAAAGCAAAGTCTGCCTGCAAGGAAGAAAAACCTGCTTTTGAACACAAAAAAGTATAAAAAGAGCAAGCTCAGCCTCAGTTGTATGGTACATCGCATCTTTTGGTCACTATCACACCGATAGGCCTACTTGTATGGTGCGTAGAATCCCTAATTATACGAAGCATCGATTAGTAGGGTATCATGAAACCAGCAGCGATGGAGATCTGGCTTCGGTAACGAGCAGGCCCAGTGGCAACGGAGAGCCATCAATGACAACAGAGTGAATACATGCAGAGGAGAGCACGACCGTGGACACGTTCATTGGTACATTTCTCGGTGGCTACAAACTTCCTCGTTTCCTGGGAAGCCGCGGTATGGGTGCGGTCTCCTTGGCAGAAGACCCGGTGATTGGACAGCAACCGGTGGAAACACTCGCCATCGAGGAGTTCGGCCTCGGCGATCCGCGTATCCGAAAGTTCGCCCTGCTCCCGTGGCGGCTCTTCCGAGGCGACCCCTTCTGGACCCCGCCGCTCACCGCCGATCTGCTCGGCAGCAAGCTCCTCGGCATCACCGGCCTGCTCACCACCAAACACTCCTACCACAGGCACGCCGCGGTCACCCACTTCATGGTGAAGCGGGGCAGCAGGGCTGTCGGCCGCATCTCGGCGGCGATTAACCACCGGTTCAACGAGTACCACGGGGTGCGGATCGGCTTCTTCGGCTTCTTCGACGTCGCCGAAGACTACGAGGCCGCCGCGATGCTGCTCGACTCGGCCAAGGAGTGGATCGCGGCCCGAGGCATGTCGGCGATGCGCGGACCCGGCGAGTACTCCACCGCGACCCACGAGCGTCAAGGTATCCTCATTGACGGATTCGACACGCCGCCGACCGTCGAATGCACACATAACCCGCCATTCTATAGTGAGTTCCTGGAGCGATGGGGGCTACGCAAGGTCAAGGACTACCACGCGTATCTCATCGACCTGAACGATGTCCCAGCCAAACGTGTCGCGGCGATCGCCGAGGCGGTCCGCAGGCGCGGCCATATTCGAGACGAGAGTCGCTCGGCTCGAGGACCTGCGCGACGAGATACTCCGGGTGATCCACATCTATAACCAGGCGTGGGCGAACAACTGGGGCTACCTGCCGATCACGGAAGAGGAAGCCGTCAGCATCGCCGACACCTTGAAGCCGATCATCGACCCCGGACTCATCCGTTTCGCGAGCGCCAACGACGAGTTGGTCGCTGTTCTCGGCGCGTTCCCCGACCCGAACTGGGCGCTCCGGCCCAGGTGGGGTGCTCTCGGCGACAGCGACCTCATCCGGGCGGCCCGGCTCATAGCGATGCGCCGCCACATTCCGCGCGTGCGCCTGATGTTCTTCGGCATCGTGCCTGGGCATCGACGAGCCGGTGTGGACGCGCTCCTCTTCGACGAGGCGTATCGGTACGCCCTCACGCGCGGCTACCGCAGCGTCGAGGCCTCGCTCCTGCTTGAGGACAACGACCTCATCCTCCGCGCTTCCGAGACGTTCGGCGGCAAGCGCTACAAAACGTGGAGGATCTACCAGCACGACCTGTGACCAGGGTCACGGTGTTGAGCGATAATTAATGTGAGAGCTTCTTGATATTTGGAACCCATCTTGTGACGGGCTTGGGAGAGCAATAGTCTATCTTGTTATATTGAGGAGAAACATTATGCACAACCAACCTTCTAAGATAAAAAGCTTATAGGTGTGCCGCCATTTGCGGGCTGGCTATGGGTATGGCCAAAGGAAATATACTATGAGTACAACAGCTTCCGTAGTTCTGCCACGTCCCCCCAGGAAAGGGCTTTTATGGCTCTGGTTCAAATTCCCGCGCCTGCTCTATCGCCTGCACCTGAGCTGGCTCTTAGGTCATCACTGCTTACTCCTGACACACCAGGGGCGTAAAACAGGTCGTTTGCGACAAACTGTCCTCGACATTCTTCACTTTGATCCAGCTACTAAAGAGTTCCTGGTGGTCTCTATGTATGGAGAACAGGCTGACTGGTATCAAAATATCCAGGCGCATCCGGCGCTGGAGGTGCAGACAGGACGGGACCGTTTCGTTCCTATGCAGCGTGTTCTTCCCCCTGAAGAAGCAGAGGCGATCTTGACTGATTTCTGGCGTCAGTATCCACGAGGAGTTCGCTTAGGACTTAGATTGCTGGGGTTCCATTATGACGAGACCGAGGCCAGCAAGCAGGTTATCCTCTCCTCTTTGCGCGTAGTTTCTTTTCATCCAGAAACGTCAGCATGAGCACGGGACTATGCATCTTAAGGAGGACATCGATGGCACATGTTCAGGAACATAACCAATTCCATAACAAGGAGATTTCTCCACCGCTGCATGGGGCTCCTAAGCTGTTACCAAAGAAGAGAGGAACAGAGACCATGACAACTAACAAGATACAGACACAAAGAAAGGAACAGAAAGCAGGCATCTGGACCACCTTGAGCATTGCCTGGGATGCCTGGCGTACCACACGCGGGGGACCGAAGGCGCTGGCAGCGCGTCAGCAGGCTCGGCTTGCCGATCTTGTTGCTTTCGCGCGGCAGCGTTCGCCTTACTATCGGGACCTCTATCGTGATCTTCCTGAGTGCATTACTGACATCCGGTGCCTGCCGCCGGTGACCAAGCCAGAATTGATGGCACACTTCGATGACTGGGTGACCGATCCGGACGTGACCAGGGCCAGTGCCGAGACTTTTGCGGCAGATCCGAGACAGATCGGCGAGTTCTATCTGGGGCGCTATTTGCTCTGCTCCACCTCTGGAACGACAGGGACGCCGGCTCTTTTCGTGCATGATCAGAAAGCCATGAAGGTCTATGAGACCACCCTCTCCATACGAGGATATCAAGCGTGGTACTCTCTTCGGGAGATCTTCGCGCTGCTTCGTGCAGGAGTCGGACGGCGGTGGTGTTCGCCATGAGTGGGCACATTCCGAGCTTCTCTCGCTGGGAGCGCGTACGCAAGAGATCGCCAAGGCGGGCGAAGCGCATGCTGGGGCTCTCGGTGCTCACTCCCTTGCCCACCCTGGTGCAGGCCCTGAACGAGTTTCAACCGGCGGCACTCAGTGGCTACTCGACTGTGCTGACACTGCTAGCCGAAGAGCAACGAGCCGGTCGATTACGGATCAAGCCGGCGATGGTGCTGACGGGAGCCGAGTCGCTCTCTGCGGCGTCGCATGCGCGCATTGAGGAAGCGTTCCATTGCCTGGTGCGAGACGCCTATGGGGCCTCAGAATTTCAAGGGATTGCCCTGGAGTGCGAGCAGGGCTGGCTGCACGTGAATGCGGATTGGGCGCTGCTGGAGCCAGTTGACGAGGCGTATCAACCTGTTGCTGCTGGTCAGCCTTCCTTTACCGTGCTGCTGACCAACCTGGCCAATCGGGTGCAACCGGTGATCCGTTACGATCTGGGAGATAGCATTCTGGTGCGCCCCGATCCGTGCCCTGCGGTAATCCGCTCCCAGCCATTCATGTTGAAGGACGACGAGATGAACTGTTGCGGATACAAGCCACATCAGGAACCTGGATTTCGCTGCTGCCTTTGGCCCTTGGCACAGTCATCGAGGAAACGCCAGGGGTGCGAAGGTTTCAGGTGCTCCAGACGGGGCCAGCGACACTCAAGGTACGCCTGGAGGCGGTGACGGCAGGTCAGGAAGACACCGTGTGGCAGCTGGTCGAGCCTCGCCTGCATACCTACCTGGCGGTCCAGGGGCTCTCAACGGTCACCATTGAGCGAGCCAGCGAGCCACCGCTGCGCAATCCCCGTAGCGGCAAGTTCCGTCACGTCTGGAGCGAATTGCCGGTGGTAAGGGGATCTGGCGGTAATGGCCATGTGAGACGAAGACCATAGAGATGCAATTTGTAATTGGTGTTGTAGGAGTAAAGGATGTGATGACCCGTCGCTACCTATGAGGAAAGGAGGGGCGGTGCTACCTCTCTCTGCTTGAGCAAAGAGTCTTGGCACCGCATGTGACATGACTGCTATCATCACAGTCGAAGCATTAACGAAATATTATGGTAGGCATCGTGGTATCGAGGATCTCACCTTTGAAGTCGCCGAGGGCACGACTTTTGGTTTCCTCGGTCCCAACGGTGCAGGGAAGACGACCACCATTCGTGTCCTGATGGGATTGTTACACCCAACTGGAGGCCACGCCAGCATCGGTGGGTTCCATTGTTGGAAACAAGCAAAAGCAGTGAAGCGTCTGGTAGGCTATCTCCCAGGTGAATTTGTGTTCGATCCATCGCTCACCGGCGGTCAGATCATCGAATATCTTGCGAATCTGCGTGGAGGAGTCGATCAGAACTACATACACCAGCTTGTCGAGCGTTTAGAATTTGATCCCGGTAAACGTTTCCGTGAGTATTCACACGGTAACAAACGCAAAGTGGGTCTCATCCAGGCTTTCATGCACCGCCCGCGACTGCTCATCTTAGACGAACCCACGCTGGGGCTCGACCCGCTCAATCAGCAAGAATTCTATCGTATGGTTGACGAGATACATACCGAGGGTCGAACGATCTTCCTTTCTTCGCACATTCTCACTGAGGTTGAACACATATGCCACCAGGTGGGCATTCTTCGCGAGGGGCGACTTGTCAAGATCGATGAGATGGCTCACCTGAAAAATATGAAGCAGCATGGCCTAGATATTAGCTTTAAGGTTCCTGCTTCGCCTGAGTGGTTCATCCACCTGCCCGGCGTGCTCGACGTTCAACCGGGACACGACATGCTGGAGATGCATCTCACCGTGCTGGGCGAATTACGTGAGGTGCTGCAAGTCGCGGTCCAGCACGATGCCGTTGACATCGTCACCTATGAACCAAGTCTTGAAGAGGTCTTTCTTCGTTTCTATACAAATGTGCCTCGTAATGATAGGCAGTCCGCTCCTCCACTGGTTGAACGATGAGGAAGGTGCGCAGGGGGACGGTATGAGAAGAAAGTGCAGGTGAATAACAATGTTGCGTACGGTATGGAGTAAAACACTCTGGGAGTTACGGGGTGGCATACTTGAATGGGGTATCGGACTCGCTGTTCTGATCTTTCTCCACTTTCCCTACTATGCATCCCTGAGCCTCGAGACGCGTAGGGCGACTTTGCAGTATGCCCAGAACTTCCGTTTCCTCGGCGAACCGGTGGCTTTACTGTCTCCTGGTGGATATGCGACCTGGCATACATTAGGCCTGATACCGGTCATCCTGGGTATCTGGACCATACTGGTCGGCTCCCGTCTGGTGCGTGGAGAAGAAGAACGCGGTTCACTCGATGTCGTATTAGCCACGCCGTTGCTGCGGGTGAGCATCCTTGCACAGAAAATCTTGGCGCTGTTTACCGCTATCCTGGTTATCTCACTGCTGTTCGCGCTTGGCGTAGTGATAGGCGAAGCCAGCGCTGGTATACACGTGGACATCGCCGGTGCGCTGCTGGCAGGACTGAATATCGGATTCACTGCATTTCTCTTTGGTATGTTGGCGTTACTGCTCTCGCAACTACTGTTGCATCGAGCATCTGCTGCAGGAATAGCAAGCGCTCTAATGGTGTTTTCCTATCTGCTGAACAGTCTGGGACGTGTCGTTGAGCACGGAGAATGGATTCAGCGTCTCTCGCCTCTCTACTACTACGATGCGAGTAAACCACTCATTTCATCCTATGGGACGAATGCAGGTGCCATGGTGTTTCTCCTGGCATTGGGGGTGATATGTGCCAGCGTCAGTTTTCCGCTTTTCATGACACGTGATATCGGCGGTACGGCGTTGCCCTCGTGGAATCTCAACATATGGCGTATGCGTTCGCGTCCCACTGGGCAGGTATTGGAGCGTGCCCGGCATGATCTCTCTATGCGAACCGTTGCCTCGCGAGCGCTGCGGGCGCAAACTGCCATGGTAACCTGGTGGCTGCTGGCTCTGGCAGTACTGGCCGGGTATCTTATCCTCATTTCACGTATCACAACGGATGCAATACGTAAAATGCTGAGCGGTACTCCTGCTCTCGCGCAACTCTTCAGTGGTTATGATATTACGGCCAATGAGGGTATACTAGCAGCCATTTTCTCTTTGTATCTCCCCGCTATCGCGGTCCTCTTCGCCTTAACACTGGCCCTGACCTGGAGTAGTGACCAGGAGCGCGGGAGATTAGAAATGGTACTGAGTGTTCCGCAAGCGCGCTGGCGTGTCATCCTTGAACGCTTTAGCGCGGTATTCATCGCAATGGTGATTGCGCCTTTTATTGCCATGGTTGCCATGCTGGCATGCGCGCGCATCGCTGGATTGAGCCTGGATAGCTGGCATCTTGCAGTCGCTTCTTTCGGCATGCTGCCATTGGAACTCATTACGGCTGCCTTCATCTATATGCTGGCCGGTTGGCTGCGCTTCGGAGCAGTCGTTACGATCACCAGCATCCTGATTGCGCTCTCCTACTTCGCCGAACTGCTGAATTCATTTTTCAAGCTTCCAGGCTGGCTTCTATCCCTGTCCATCTTCCACCAGTACGGGAATCCATTGATGGATGGCCCTCGTTGGGAATCATGGTCGATTCTGGCTGGGATTGCTCTCGTCTTCCTGGCTCTTGCTTCCCTACGCTTTTCTCGAAAAGATATACAATGCGCAGCGTAAAACGGTCTTAAGTAGCGTTGAAAAATGAATCGTGCTTTGCAGAAAGGAAAGCAGAAATATGGCCACCTGGATAAACATGCTAGAGGATGACCCACTGCCCTGGTTACTGGAAGAGAACACTCCTGCCGTCCGCCACCTGGCCTTGCGCCAGCTCTTAGATCAGCCAGAAAACGCCCCGGACGTGCGTCTTGCAAGCGCCGCTGCTATGCAAACCGACCCTATCGCCTCTATTCTTGCCGCTCAGCATCCTGAGGGATTCTGGCTGAAGCCAGGCCCAGGGTACTCACCAAAGTATCGTGGGACCGTGTGGCAAGTGATCTTTCTCGATCAGCTGGGTGCTGATGGGAGAGACACGCGTGTGCATGCAGCGTGCGAATATGTCCTATCGCACAGTCAGGCCGAGACTGGCGGATTCGCCGCATCAGGGAGTGAAAAGGCTCCTCCTCCACCCTCAGGGGTAATCCATTGTTTGAATGGCAATCTGCTGCGGGCACTGATCGGTTTTGGCTGGCTGGAGGACGAGAGCGTCCAGCAAGCGATTGACTGGGAAGCAAGCGCGATCACTGGCAAAGGCGTCACCCGGTATTACCAATCGGGGACCAGTGGACCGGGATTCTGTTGTGCGGCGAACGAGCGTCTCCCCTGCGCATGGGGGGCAATCAAGGGATTGCTGGCACTCGCACGCATCCCACCAGAACGGCGTGTGCCACACGTGGAACGTGCTATTCAGCAGGGGGTGGCGTTCCTGCTCAGTTGTGATCCAGCCACCGCAACGTACCCGGCGGGTTGGGGCAACTTGAAGCCAGGCCAATCATGGTTCAAGCTGGGTTTCCCGTCAGGTTACGTCGCTGACGTTCTCCAGAATCTGACGGTTCTGTGTGAACTGGGCTTCGCGAAAGACGAACGTCTTCAGCCTTCAATCGAGTGGCTCCTCGGTAAGCAAGATCAAGCTGGTCGCTGGAGGAATCAATACGCCTACAACGGCAAAACCTGGGTGGATTTCGAACGGCAAGGCCAACTCAGCAAGTGGGTGACACTGCGGGCGTGCTCTGTGCTCAAGATGGTATACGGGTAGAAATGAGCAGTTCCGCTTCTACCCTCGGTTCGGGGAACCAGGGAAGGAGAAGGCATCTTTTTTCAAGGAGTGTACCTGCACCGATCTTGATTGTACAGTTCCTCATCCGGCTGCCTTAGATGCGTTGTGACTGATCTGTGAGAGACCATCCCTCCCCTGTGACACTCCTGAGACAGCGCAGGAGTATCCTCTTCTCAGAGTGCAAGGCATTTGGCCCCTTGTCGTGATGAAACACGGTAGAAGCCGGGCGTTATTTCAACGGATTTTGCCCCTCCTGATGGGAGTACCTCTTGAGTTGATCAGGCCAGGTCTCTGACTTACTCCCATTTTGGTAGGAGAACCAGGAAAGGAACTACTCATGACACAAACGAGAGCCGCGCAGTTCGCGATCGCGCCCGAGCGCCTGCGGCGACGTGTTGACCCCGATCAGCTTCCCGCAAGCACCGACGACGTGCCCCCACTTGAGGGCACTATCGGCCAGCCTCGTGCCCTCGACGCCATCGCGTTCGGCCTGGAAATCGGCTCGCCCGGCTATAACCTCTTCGTTGCTGGTCCAACCGGGTCGGGCCGCGAGCGCACCGTCCACGACTTCCTGGAGCGCTTCGCCCCCGGCAGGCCCGCGCCGTCCGACTGGGTCTATGTCTACAACTTCGCCCAGCCTGACCGGCCGCGCGCTCTCCGCCTGCCGCAGGGCCATGGCCGCACACTCGCCGCTGACCTCGATAGCTTGATCGAGGCGGCCCGGCACGACATTCCGCGCGCCTTCGAGAGCGAGGACTACGCGCGCCGCCGCCGCGAGGCGCTCTCTGAACTCACACAGCAGCGCGATGCGCTCTTCGATCAGCTCCAGACCACGGCCAGCGAGCAGGGCTTTGCCATCGAGATAACCTCGTCGGGCATCATGACTATTCCTCTCAAAGAGAGGAAGCCGCTTTCCGACGAAGAGTTCGAGCGCCTGCCCGAACAGAGCCGCAAAGAGCTACAGCAGCGCATCTCTGCGCTCCAGGAGCGCGTCGCCGCCACTCTGCGCCAGGTGCATCAGATGCAGAAGGAGGCAACCGAGCGCGTGCGGCAGCTCGACCGCGACGTGGCCCTCTTCACCGTCGGTCCGCACCTGGACGACCTGCGCCAGGCCTATGCCGGTCAGCCGGAGGTGCTAGCCTACCTCGACCAGGTCCAGAGCGACCTGCCGGAGCATCTCGACGACTTTCGCCGCGGCGAAAGCGAAGGCGCGGACGAGGGCCTGCCCCAGGCCCTACTCACCCTAACGCCTGCTCGGCAGCGCGAGGACCACCTGGCGCGCTACCGCATCAATGTCTTCGTCGACAACGATGCCTTTCAAGGGGCCCCGGTCATCGTCGAACGCAATCCGACCTACTACAACCTGGTCGGTCGCATCGATTACCGCGCCACCTTTGGCGCCCTGGTCACCGACTTCCGCCAGATCAAGCCAGGGGCGCTGCAACGGGCCAACGGTGGATTCCTCATCTTGCAGGCACGCGACGTGTTGAGCGCCCCATTCGCCTGGGAGGTTCTCAAGCGCGCCCTCATCGGCGGCGAGGTGACGATCGAGAACCTTGGGGAGCAGTACAGCGCCCTGCCGACCGAGCGGCTGCAGCCCGAGCCGATTCCCCTGGACGTTAAGGTGATCTTGCTTGGCTCGTCAGAGGTCTACTCTCTGCTCTACCAGTTGGACCCCGACTTCCAGGAGTTGTTTAAAGTCAAAGCCGACTTCGCCCCGGACATGGACTGGAGCGAGGAACACCAGCGCCTCTATATGGCCTTCATCAGCCGGCGCGTCCACGAAGAGGGCCTCCGCCACCTCAGCCGCGAAGCGATAGCCCTGCTCATCGAGGAGGGCGCGCGGCTGCGCGAGGATCAGCGCAAACTCTCCAGCCGGCTGCGCGACATCGCCGATGTGGTAGCCGAGGCCAATTACTGGGCCGGCAAGGCCAGGCACGACCTGGTGCAGGCCGCCGACGTAAAGCAGGCCATCGCCCGGCGCAAGTACCGCTCCAACCTCGTCGAGGAGCGCATCAATGATCTGATCGACACCGGCACCATTCTGATCGACACCTCCGGCGCCAGGGAAGGGCAGGTCAACGGCATGGCGATCATCGACCTGGGCGGCTACGCCTTTGGCAAGCCCTCGCGCATCACCGCCCGCGTCTCCCCTGGCCGGGGGAGAGTGCAGAGCATCGAGCGAGAGATCGAGTTGTCCGGCCCCATCCACTCCAAGGGGTTCCTGATCCTTTCAGGCTACCTGGCCGGCCAGTTTGGCCAACAGTCTCCGCTCTCGCTCTCTGCCACCATCACCTTCGAGCAATCCTACGACGAGGTCGAGGGGGATTCCGCTTCATCGACCGAGTTGTACGCGCTGCTCTCGGCGCTCGCCGGGCTGCCGCTGCGCCAGGGCATCGCGGTCACCGGTTCGGTTAATCAGCACGGCGAGATTCAGGCCGTTGGCAGTGTCATCCACAAAATCGAAGGTTTCTTCACCGTCTGCAAGGCGAAAGGGCTGACCGGCGAGCAGGGCATCATCATCCCGGCGGCCAACGTGCCAAACCTGATGCTCGATGAAGAGGTGATCGACGCCGTGCGAGCCGACCAGTTCCACGTCTGGGCGGTGCGCACCATCGATGAGGGCGTCGAACTGCTCACCGGACACCCGGCGGGCCAGCGCGGCCCCGATGGGCAGTATCCAGAGGGAACCGTCCACCGGCTGGTCGAGGAGCGGTTACGGAGTTATGCCGAGTGCCTGCGCGCCTTCGCCTCAGACCACCCAGACGAGGCCGGCCAGAACCAGGACGCGACCCAGCCGAGGAGTAAGCGGTAGCTCGTGAGATCGGTGATAGCCCGCGCCCCCAGGAACACCTCGGTGGAGATGGCGATATCCACCAGCGCGCTCTCAAGTATCTCGTTCGCGCGGACGATCTCCAGGCGCTTGCTGCGCCGGATGGGCGCCGGATCGGGCGCCAGGCCACGGGCAAAGATGCCGGCCGCCAGCCCCGCGATGGTGCCCTCGATGGCGCTGGGAATGACATTGTTGGTGCCCGTGGAAATCGGCAGGAGCGGTGTCTTGCCACTGCCCTTGGCCACCGCGCGATTCGTGCCGTCGCCTCCTAGCGTCACGATGCAGGCGCACCCCGCCGCCGCCATGTGCTCGGCCGCGCGCGTCGAGTCTGTCTCGTTGTTGGCGCATGGCAGAGGCAGCTCATGCATCGAGAGATGCAGCTCGCTTATATCGGCGGCATGCTGGCCCAGACGGTAGTGATCGGGCATCACCAGCGCCTCGTCAATGCCAACGGCTTGCAACCCAAGCAGAATGCGCCGGATGATGCGGATCTTCTCCTGATTATCTACGCCCGACCCATACCCGCTGATCCGGCGCACATCGTGCGCCGCGGCAGGGTTGGCGATGATTCCAACCGGCGCCACTCTCAGCACGCTCCTTCAAAGGTGGCCGGCGACTCAACCAGCCGCTTGATGGTCTGGAGAAAGGCCGCGGCCGGAGCGCCATCCACGGCGCGATGGTCGAAGGTGAGGCTCAAGACCATCAGATGGCCCAGCGCTGGCTGGCCATTGCGGGGCACGATAGCCTCGCGT
Organism: uncultured Chloroflexia bacterium; assembly: GCA_963769535.1. Classification (GTDB taxonomy): domain Bacteria; phylum Chloroflexota; class Ktedonobacteria; order Ktedonobacterales; family Ktedonobacteraceae; genus CF-113. Next base: position 461,044 of record CAVYMC010000001.1, read on the forward strand.
ATGCGACCCACACCCAGGATACCGACCTCGGGCGGATTCAGAATAGGGGTGAATGCGTCGATATCATAGGCGCCGAGATTCGTCAATGAAAAGGTGCTGCCACTCAGTTCGCCCGGCGCGGCGGCGCCACTGCGGGCCCGCTCAATAAGCGCGCGCGACTGCGCGGCGATCTGCGCGAGTGTCAGTTGATCGGCATCGCGGAGCGCCGGCACCAGCAGACCATCCTCCACGGCAACGGCAAGCCCCAGATGAATTGCTTCATGACGGCGCAGGCGATCACCCTCCAGCGTCGCGTTGAGGGCGGGATGCTGCATGAGCGCGCGCGCGATGATCCAGGCGAGCAGATCAGTGTAGCTGACTTCCATGCCGGCCTGACATCGTGTACGCGCCGCCACGAGGGCAGCGGCATCTACCTCGCTAGTGAGCGTGAGCTGAGCCGACTGCTGTATGCTCCGCAGCATACGCTCGGCAATTATTTTGCGGCGCCCGGTGAGTGGCTCGCCGGGGGCGATGGTCGCAACGACGGAGGGAGCAGGCGCGCCAGCGGCGAGGGAGCGGCGCACATCCTCCTCAGTGATGCGTCGTCCATCCGCAGGGGTTACCTGCGCCAGGTCTCCCCCCTGCTCGCGCGCGAGACGGCGGGCGGCAGGCGAGGCGGGCGTGAATTCGGCGCGGGCGACGGGTGGCGCTGCTGCCATCTCGCCGACCAGCGCGATCTCGGCGACCACGGCTCCCGGCTTTACCACGTCGCCACGCTTAATGAAGACCTTCTGAACCACGCCATCCTGTGGCGCGGTAATCTCACTGTTTGCCTTCTCGACCATCAACTCGCCCAGCGCTTGCCCCGCGCGAACCGCGTCACCGCTGCGCGCGAACCAGTTGGCGATGTAGCCTTCTTCAACGTTCGTCTCGGTCCATGGTTGGATAACGACCTGGATGGTCATGGATTTTGCTCCGGTTCGATCTTAACCGCTCAACCCCCTCTCCCTTTGGAGGAGGAGGTTTGGAGGTGAGGGCTGCCCCAATTATGCTCCCTGGATCAGGTCGCGCGCGGCCGCCGCGATCTTCGCGGCGTTCGGGAGGACGAACTGCTCCAGCGGGCGGCTGTAAGGGATGGGTACGTCAGGCACGGCGACGCGGCGCGCGGGGGCATCAAGGTAGTCGAGCGCCGATTCGGCGACGGTCGCGATGATCTCGCCGCTCATGCCGAAGCTGCGATAGTCCTCATCTACCACCAGCAAGCGATGGGTCTTGCGCACCGACTGCGTGATGGCATCGCGGTCCAGCGGCACCAGCGTGCGCAGGTCCAGCACCTCGGCGGAGATGCCCTCGCCAGCCAGCGCTTGCGCGGCTTCCAGCGCGCGGTGTACCATCATGCCAATGGACACAATAGTGATATCCGTGCCCGCGCGCTTTACATCCGCCACCCCAAAGGGGATGGCGTAGGACTCCTCGGGGACTGGCCCGGCTGCGGCTGCGAGCATCGTCATCCAGCCAAGGCCCATCAAACCCTTGTGCATGAAGTAGATGACGGGATTGTCGTCGCGGATGGCCTGGATCATCAGGCCCTTGGCATCGTAGGGTGTGGAGGGAACGACCACTTTCATGCCCGGCAGGTGCGCGAACACGCCGTACAGTGACTGCGAGTGCTGGGCTGCATCATTGTAGCCCGCGCCAAAGGCGGTAATGAGCGTGACCGGCAGGCGCAGGTTGCCGCCCGACATGTAGGTGTTCTTGGCCAGATGGTTATAGATCTGGTCCATACAGACCCCAAAAAAATCAACGAACATCAACTCTACGATTGGACGCATGCCTTCGAGCGCCGCGCCGATCGCGGCGCCAATGAAGGCCGTCTCGGAAATGGGGGTGTCACGAACGCGGTCTTCGCCAAATTGGTCGAGCAGCCCCTGTGTGGCGCCGAAGATGCCGCCATACCTGGCGATATCTTCCCCCATCACAAAAACACGTGGGTCGCGCGCCATCTCCTGGGCGATCGCCTCTGAAATAGCGCGAGCCGTGGTAATTTCACGTATATGCACAGCCATGAGCATTTCCTCCTGATCAGCTTTGGTCAACCAACGGGAACAAATACGTCTTCAAGGGCTTCCTCCGGCGCGGGGAATGGGCTTTGGCGGGCAAACTCGATGGCCTCGTCCACCGTTGCTTTTGCCGCCCGCTGTGTCTCCGCGTCCTGTTCGGGCGTGAGCCATCCCTGCTCCAGCAGTTGCTGGCGTAACCGCGCAATGGGATCGTGTTGCTTGAGGTGTGGCACCTCCTGGGGGTCGCGATAGAGTTCTGGATCGCCCTGGAAATGCCCAAAGTAACGGTCAGTATGCACTTCCAGGAGCGATGGGCCGTCCCCGCGACGCGCGCGACTCACCGCCTCGCCCGCGGCCTCGTAAACGGCGATGACGTCATTCTCGTTCACGGAGATGCCTGGGATGCCGTAGCTTTGGGCGCGATCGGCATTGCGCGCGATGGCGGTAGACCGCCCCTTGGTCACCGAGATGGCGTAGCTATTGTCCTCGCAGACGAAGAGAACGGGAAGCTTCCAGAGGGCGGCGAGATTGAGCGACTCATGGAAAGCGCCCTGATTGGCCGCGCCTTCTCCGAAGAAGGACACGGCGATGTCATCGCGATGCTGCATCTTGGAGGCGAGGGCGGCGCCGACGGCGGCCGGCATGCCTGCGGCGATGATGCCGGAACAGCCAAATTTTACCGCTGGATCGAAGAGATGCATGTGGCCGCCCTTGCCTTTGCCCAGGCCTGTCTTTTTGCCAAAGATCTCCGCCGCCATCTTCTTCAGGTCAACACCTTTGGCAATGGCGACGTGATGGGCGCGATGCGGGCCGGTTACGGCGTCGGAAGAGCGCAAGTGGGCGCATACGCCAACGGCCACCGGCTCCTGGCCGGCGGCCAGGTGCATCTCCCCGGCACCGTGCCGCCCGCCAATGTCGAATACGGGCGTTTTGCCTTCCATATACACCTGCGCCATGGTCTCTTCAAAGGTACGAATCACCAGCATCTGCTGGTATAGCGAGAGAGCCGTCTTTTGATCTACCGGCATAGCTGATCTCCTCCTTAAGGGTCACTCAATTAGTTGGGGCTACACAGACGCTAAGAGCTAAAGCCACTTCACCATTTTTTCCAACGAACAATCTTCTTCACCCGAAGGATATCATTGTGGTATCTCAATGCACTCACAGAACAAATAAGGAAGATCACAAAGAGATCACAAAGCTTGATTTGCGTGCCAAATTATTTAAAACGCCAGCGAAGAAATTTTCTCATGCGTGAGAAGAAGGCTCTCCTTTAATTTAAAAAAACATGATTGCTTTGTAACAGAACGTGGGTCTCTCCCGAATTCCAGGAGAACCCACGTTTCATTGAACGTGTTACGGGTTTAGCAGCACCTTTACCATCACCACTGTTGAAATCGAGCCATCAGCCTGACTGTAGGCATAGACAGCCACGATCCCCTCCTGTGTTCCTCCGGTGAAGGTGGACGTGTAGTTGACCGTCGTCGAATAGGTGGTTTTGCCCATACCGCTGGCTCCGGTCACTTTGGCCTGGCCAATGGTGGTATAGAGGTGATCCAGCACAAACGCCTGTCCGATCACGCCCTCAAACGCGCCGCCAGTGCCCTTGATCGTTACCGGGGTGGCCAGGCGATCACCTTTGACAGGAGAGTTGATGGTCAACAAACCATTGCCGTCTTCAACCCCTATCACTACCCACATGTTGGCAGTATTGCCTTCAAGCCGGCTGAGCTTGACGTTGATTGCCCCGCCGCCAGGGAAGGTGCTTTTCACCTGCGCCACCGCATTCACATCTTTGGGGCCTCCACCACTCAGCATAGTCACTGGAGCATTGGGAGCCCACTTGAAGAACTTTACAGCCAGCCGTTGCGCCACCTGTTTCGGGTCATTCTTCCAGCTATCCTTCCCTATCGTCACCTGGTTTTGATCTTTTTCAGCTTCCCAGCGCGTCAGGTCGGGGAAGATGCCCGGGAAAGCTACCTGCACAAAGGCCTTTGTTTGCGTGGACCACTGAAACTCGCGGAAGAGGTCTACGGTCGTCTGATCCAGGTTTTTCCCTTTGTTGATGCTGGAGTTCATATCTACCTCGGCCGTCATGACCGTGCTGTAGCCACTGACCATCGCGCTACCTTTGATGAGTCCCGGCAGATTGAAGATCTGCACGGGATGCGCATCAGTGATGCGGTCGTACACGTAGATGTCCGCGGTCTGGCTTGCAGGGTGGTTCACTGGCACCAGCGCCTGGAGCGAAGGATCGCCTTTCAGGTTGGCACAACTCACCGTCCCTACCAAAGAGATCTTGGGGTCAATACCAATGATGGCACCCCAATCCACTTTTTGTAGTGCAAGAGGACAGGACACCGGTCCCTGCGCGACACGCGGCTGTGAGTCAAGCAGCACCTTCACCATTGTGTAAGGACCACCGACGGAAGAAGACATGGAGGTTTCTACAATCCCTTCCTGGGGGCCACGCTTAAAGCTAGCGTCGTAGCTTACCAGGAGGGAGTAAGGCGATACGGCATTCTCCAGACCAGGAAGCGCGGCGATCCTGGACTGCCCGACAATGGTATACAGGTGATCCAGAATGTAAGCCTGGCCAATCAGCCCCTCATATACGCTGTCCTTTCCCTCGATCTTCACCGGGCTGGCGACGAGACTGCGAGCCGCGATATTTGTGGGAGGGCCACCTTCAACCGCAATCGCTACCCACATATTATGCGTATTCCCTTCGAGGCGGCTGAGTGTTACATTGACACTTGGTCCTGTTTTCATGCTCGGGAATGGTGTCCCCTCCACTTTAACCGTCGCGTACACATCTTTCGCTCCGCCACCGCTAATCAAGGTTGCTTTAAAGGGCTTGTTCCAGCCGAAGAACCTCTCCCCTAGTTTCTGCGCCACCTGTTTCGGGTCATTCTTCCAGCTATCCTTGCCTTGATTGACCAGCGTCTGGTCGGTCTCGGCCTGGTAGCGCGTCAGATCAGGGAAGAGTCCTGGGAAGGCTACCTGCACAAAGGTCCCTGTTTTCGCAGACCACTGAAACTCGCGGAAGAGATCCCTGGTCAACCCTGCAAAAGGTTTCCCTTTGTTGAGGGAAGAACCAGTATCTATCTCCGCCGTCAGAAGAGTGCTGTACCCACTGATCTGCGCATCTCCTCCTAAGAGGTGCCCGACCTTGAAGAGCAACTGCGGCTTAGGATCGGTGATCTTGTCAAAGACAAAGACGCTCAGGAACGGAGGGCCACCCCCGATAATTTCCCACGCCTTTACCACGGCCTGCAGAGAGGGTTTACCCAGCATGTAGCCACAGGTAACGTTCCATGGATTGTATGACAGTGTATCGGGCGGTACCGCGAGGAAAGGCTTCCAATAGGCGGGGTCTTTCGCCGCGGTAGGGCAGGCCTGCGGCCCCAGGATCACTCCAGGCACAGGAATAGGTGTGCTCTCACCAGGCGTAGGCGTTGATGTAGGCGTCGTGGCAGGAGAAACCGTCGGTGTTGCCACACCAGTAGTAGCTGTTGGCGATGCAACGCTGGTGGTAGGTGTTGGCGTCTTTGTCGTCGCCGGAGACCCGCTACGAAGACTCAGGGGAATGAATATCGCAAGCCCGATCACCAGCGCTACCGTCATCACCACTCCAACGATCACGCTCAAACGATGTTGTTCAAAGTACTTTCGCGTTTTCATAACATACCTCCTCTCCCTTGACCGTACTTTACTTCCTTGTAAAGACTCCTACAAAGGAGATTCATCCAGTCTGAGCATAGAACGCGAGTATCACACCGGAGACACGTTTAGCTTTACTGACATCACAAATAATTCACATAAACTTATATCGAATGTTCATTCAAACCAGCCCAGACTCTCACTCGAGACAATCGCCTTGATCAAGGAGATGGCGGCCAACAATCGACTATGGGGCGCTGAGCGCATTCGGGGAGAATTACTCAAGCTGGACATTCACGTCTGTAAGCGAACTATCTAAAAGTATACGAGGTTATTGATTTTGTCGCGGTCATGCTGGAATATGCGCTCTCTGGAGAACCCACCCTCGAAGCCTTTTATCAGCGTCTTGCCCCCTTTGCCATGCCGTTTATGGCCCTGTTCGACAGAGCCCGCTTGCCCCATCGCGCCACCCTGAGCCGGTTTCTTGCGGCACTGGATCAGCCAGGGGTGGAGGCTCTGCGCACCCTCTTCCACAAAGATCTGGTCGCACGCTCTGCGTCGTTCTCGCTCCCAGGTGGGCTGTGGGATCGCCAGGGGCAGCATTGGCTGGTCATGGACGTGGACGGAACCCGGCAAGCCGCGCGACAACGAGCGCTTCCCCAGACGCCAGATCTCCCCGCCCCCCATCGCCGTTTGGAGCAGGTCTGCGCTCCTGGATATCTGGGGCGCAAGCGCGGAGAAGTCGTGCGCACCCGGACGACTATCTTGCAGGCGCACACGCACCAATGGGTCGGCACCTTCTCCGGTGCAGGAAACGGAGATTACCGCGGGGAGTTGCTGCGCGCGGTCCAGGCCATCAGCGCCTACGCCATCGCCCTGTCCATTCCTCTCTCCCAGGTGCTGGTGCGCCTCGATGGCTTGTATGGCAATGCGGCTCCGCTCGCGGATGTGCTCGGCTCTGGTCTGGGCGTCATTGTGCGTGGCAAGGACTACGCGCTCCTGGAGCTGCCGCAGGTGCAGGCGCGTCTGGTCCTGCCGCCCGACCACCTCTGCACCCATCCAGAAAGTGGCACCAGCCGTGCCCTGGAGATGCCGCTCACTGCCACCGGACCCTCTGTGCGCATGGTGGTTGCCACCCATCCCGCCGCTTCCTACATTCGTCAAGAATACTATCGGTGATAGTAGAAACATGACAAAACCACTCGTCGCGAAGTCGAAGAGATCATTGATCCATGAAAGTATGGTACTCCCTGCGTTTCACGACACAGTTTTTCGCAGGACGTAGAGGGTGGGACTGAGCTTTCCCAGGAGGATATAGATCGCCCAGTGGTAGTTCGCCAGCGCCACCTCGTATCTCCCGGTGCCAAGAAGCTCTTCATAGTACTCTGGCTTACGCAGCATCCGAGCGAGACGCATCAATTCTCGCGAGGCGCGCCTCTCGTGCTCTTCCGCCCACTCCATCAACTCGCTGCCAAGCGGCTCTTTGGAGTGCATCTGCAATCCTGCCCCCTGGAACGCCGCTTCGACGACAGCCTCGTCCATGCTTTGTGGGACCAGGCCCAATGACGCATACAACCACGCGGCTTCTTGCGGCTCCATCCGTCCGGTCGCCAGCGTCGTGTATACCAGCATGTATCCAGCCGGTTTGATCACGCGCGCACACTCTCCGAGCGCCTGCGGGAGGGCAGGGACATGCATCAGCATATCGCGAGACCAGAGCAGGTCAAACGTTGCATCCTCAAAAGGAAGCGCTTCAATGTTTCCTTGCACGGCTCTGGCCTGTCCCTGCTCGACGTGGATCTGGGCCAGATCCAGGCCCACAACCGTACAGCCAAATCGTTGGGCCAGGGCACAGCTATGATTGCCTCTCCCACTGCCTACATCGAGGACGCGAAAGGCTGCAGTGACTCCACACGCGGCGTCGAGCGCCTCGTAGAGCATGGCATGTGGGCGCGGGTGCAGGCTCTCATCGAGCGGCGCGAATGGGCCTCCCTCGTGGCTGGCCCACATATGCGTATAGACGGCCTCCATCTGTGCTTTCTTCTCAAACATGCGCGCATGTTCCTTCTTTCATGTTGTTTGTCAGAACCGTTATCTGACAAACAACACCTGTCCTTGACTCGCCAACTCGCTGAATATATCCCGCAGGGCGTCGAACACTGCTCCCACTTCGCCTGCGATGACGGTACTCATCGAACCAGACTCAGTGATGAGTCCTGCTGCTTGAAGCCTTTCTATGGCGTGCTGTATCGGCGGTTCCAGCGTTTGATATCCCAGCGGATACACACGTACCTGCGCGGTGATGTTCATGTCCTGCTCCTTTCCATCGGCTTCAGGTGGACAGCTATCCCCAGGTACTCGCCCCAGGGCAGCCCTATCGCGCCCAGCGGCAAAGGTCCAGGGAAGATGGTAGTACGCCAGGTGATGATCAAGGACCGTGTGCCAGCCGCCTGTCGAACGAGTCGTGTGAATTCTTTGACGCTGAAGCGATGCGCTTGCGCCAGCACGCCTGCAGGACGCTGTCCTCGCAACAGGCGCAGGTATTCCACCAGGCTCTGACGGTTGAGGACCCCCAACAGGAGTCCCTGTCGGGCAACGCGCATGGCTTCTCGCAGGACCTGGACGGGATCGGTGACAAACTCCAACGTCGTGATCAGAGCGACGAGTTCGAACTGCTGATTCTCGAACGGGAGGGCCTGCGCATCACCCTGGAGATAGCGCGCGCCGTTGTGCAGGCGTGCCTGTTCCAGCATGGCTGGCGATACATCCAGTCCAATGACATGGAGACCCTGCTGCGCGAACCAGCGGGTAAAATGACCAGTCCCACAACCGACCTCAAGCAGACTGGTCGCGCCAGTGAACTGCTGCAACTGCTGGTGGAGCAGCGCCTCCTCTTGTCGCACGGCCCGGCGTCCGAATCCCTGCTCATACCAGGCTTCGTAGTCGCGTGCAACGCTCTCATCGAACATAGAGGGAATCGTGTGGTCTGCGCCCATCTCTTGTCCCCGCCTCTCCAGGCACGTGTAACAAGTGGTCAAAGCAAGCATGCCTCGTCTCAATTATAGCGCGACGCCAACGAGCATGCCTATGGGCATCCAGAGCATCATGGGAGCTATTCCGGGACTCCCCATCATTCCGGGACCGCCCATCATAGCGATACCACCTCTGTTCTCTGCTGGAGAACTCTCTTCACTTCATCGACACGTGTATCGATGAACGAGAACACACCTGCACTCTCCATCATTCTGTAGACGTGAGCCGACGTTCCATTGCGCGTCGGAGTTTCCGTTCGGATGGTCGGCCATGCGAAAAAGTGATCCCCAGGAACGTGATACCGTTTTTGAGCCTTGAGAGATTCGCTTGCTAAAACCAACGCCGCAACCAGTCCTTCTCGAACAGCACCTTGGCCGCGTGCCAGTGCGGGCCGGGCGTGTACATCTTCACGGTGGGGACAGGCTCCGCGTAGAAGTCACCACGGGCAAAACCGGCTTTTCCGTCTCCCATCTCGACGAAGCACTCTCCATGGCCCTCGAAACGCCTTGCTTCCCCTTTGCCTGTGATCGCCACGGCGATGTTGTGGGCCACCACCTCGGCTTGACCATGAGCAAAGACGCCCGCTTTGGGCAGTGGCTTGCCGATGACCAACGGGATACCGGTGATATCCCCAATCGCATAGACACCTGGGTAACGTGTCTCCAGGGTGGAGCGGTCCACGGGAACCCAGCCTCCCTCACGCGCAAGTCCGGCTTCTATTGCCAGGCGCGGCACGCGATGTGGGGGAACGAAAACCAGCAGGTCATACCTCGCGGTGAGGCCGCTGGCGAAGTACAGTTGGCGTGCTTGCGGGTCAACGTGGGTGATAGACTGGTCTGGGTAATAGTGGATGCCTTTCTTCTCAACCATCTCACGTACCGCTGCGGACACCTGCGGGCCTGCCACCCCCATCGGCCCCGGCTCCCCGGCATAGAGGTCGAGCGTCGACCTGCTCACGGATGTGGCGCTTGCGGCAGGAGTACTCCAGCAGCATCGCCGCCTCGTAAGGAGCGGCAGGACACTTGTACGGGATGCTCGCGACCACCAGTGCCAGTGTCCCCGCGTTGAAGGTCGAGAGCGTCTTGGAGAGGTTTTCCATGCCCTCTAACGTGTAGAGGGTAGAGCCAGCCTGGGCAAGTCCTGGGACCGTCTCTGGCGCCAGTTCCGCCCCGAGAGAAACGACCAGGTAGTCACCACTGAGCTGTTGCCCATCGACCTGGACGGTACGGGTTGCTGCATCCAGGGCGGTGATCTCACCCTGTATCACCTCAATGCCCTTCTGCGCCAGGGGAGCAAGCTGACGGCGAATGGCCTGGGGCTTGCGCTGGCCAATCATCAGCCAGAGCAGGGAAGGGGAGAAGAGATGGGTGGTCGAACGCTCGATCAGCACAACACGGTGCGGCTGGGGAAGCTGCTTGCGGAGTTCATTTGCCGTCACCAGGCCACCAACTCCACCGCCCAACACGAGGACGGTTTTTCCCTCTTGTGTCATGGTCACCCTCCTAGAACACCAGCATCTTCTCGGCTTCCATCGTCCAGGTGGTCAGTTCCTCCATGCTGCTCCGATGCACCCCTTGCAACAGTTCAGCGTCGGTAAGACCACGCGCGTCCATACAGCTGCCACAGGCTCCCACAGGGATGCTCCGTGTCGTGACCCCTTTGAGCATGCGTTCGAGATTGTAGAAGCCCTCCGGGGTTTTCTGCCCCACCTTGGCACAACTCACCGCATCCCCGAGGAGGAAGATTTTGAGCGCCACTCCTTCCTGTTTGCGCAAGGACAACGCCGGTCGTAGCGCATTATAAGACCGCTCAGTTCCATAGGGCGGATCATTGAGAATGAGCAGATAGTTCATCAAAAGCCTCTTTCGTTGATCTGGCGTGAGCAAGGCACTCACATTTTGTGGAAACACGCCTCCATTGTAAAGGGTAGCGTCTGGCTATCACGCAGAGGTCACAGGAGGCAGCTTCACCGTCACACTTCCATCACAATCGCCTATGTCCTTGCTGAAAGCGCAAGCCGTCCAACCGCAGCCACACGGTCGAAAGGCGCACCCCGTTTCCCTGAGACAGACAAAGCAATTCATCAGTTTTGTCCCTCCGTTGCCTCTGTTCCTCGTCACCTGGCACGAAACCCTGCTCATGATCCTGTGTCGTCCATCAGTATCTTACCTCCTGCTTCTCGTGCTCCTGGTTCCCGGCTTACCGCAGGACGAGATGCGCCAAAGCGTGGCTCCTGCTCCCATGCCAGATGCACCACGCGCCGTGACGGGAGCGTTTCATACATCAGCAGCGCGACCAGCACTCCACTCACGATCATGAGGGCGGCGGCAAACCAGAAGCCCGCCAGCAGTCCAAAGGCATCCGCGACGATCCCGAGGGCGAGTGCGCCAAAGGCATAGCCGCTATCGCGCCAGAGACGGTACACGCCCAGCGATGTGGCCCGCCATTGCGGCGCGGCCACATCGCTGACCGCTGCCAGCAAGGTCGGGTACAGCAGCGCCATGCCGACGCCCATCAGGACCGCGCCCATGACCCACATCACGAGCGTCTCCGTGAGCGCAACCAGGGTGATGCCGCCAGCCGCCAGCCACATCCCACCGGCAATTGGCCATTTGCGCCCAATGCGGTCGGTCAGATGGCCCGTGTAGATTTGCAACACGGCCCAAGTTCCCGTGTACGCCGCGACGACCGCGCCAATCGCAACAGGAGCGAGCCCGTGACTGGCGAAATAGAGCGGGAACAGTCCCCAGGCCAGGGTATCGGTGAACTTCTCGATAAGTCCCGCTTGCGAACACGCCGCCAGCGCGCGGTCGCCCCAGGTCGTCAGCCCGAAAATGGCAGCGAGGCTGGGGCGTGGCTGCAGAGGGTCCGCTCCGGCGTTTGGGTGTCCCTGCTGTGCTGCCGCCTGTCGCGTTTCCAGGTGCGTGAAGTGGTGCGTCTCGCGCACGAGCAGCAGCGAGGCCAGGAGCATCACAAGGATCACCCCCAGCACAAAGAGGAAGGGTGCGACGCGCAGGCCAAAGAGGCCGCCCAGATAGCCTCCCACAAAACCGCCCAGCGAGACCCCCGCGTAGCCGGAGAACTCGTTGATGCCCAGCGCGAAGCCGCGCCGCTTCGGCCCGACCAGGTCGATCTTGCTCGTCACGGTCATGGTCCAGGCCAGCCCCTGATTCATGCCCAGCAGCACGTTGGCCGCCACAACCCAGCCCCAGGACGGCGCGAAGATGATCAGGAACGGCACGGGCAGCGCGATGACCCAGCCCAAAACCAGCAGAGGCTTGCGCCCGAAGTGGTCGGCCAGGCGGCCTGCGACCAGGTTGAGCGCGGCCTTCACAAAGCCGAAACTGACGATGAAGGCCAGCGTGGCCAGGAACGAGGCGATGCCAAAGTCCTGCTTTGCCAGCACCGGCACGACGACGCGCTCGGCCCCGACCACCAATCCGACACCAAAGGTGATAGTGGCCAGCAAGCTAAACTGGACCAGGTTGGGACGCAAGCCAAGCTGGACAGCCGGTGTTGCTTGTTGAGGTGATGAGGTGTTAGGATATGGCACAACGATTGGCTCCTGCTTCTAACCCGGTCAGGTCGCTTTCTGGCAGTACGCCCGCCTCATTGAGCCTGACAATACGTTGGTAATTGGGTGGCGTGGGCGGAATGCGCGCAAGCGTCATCCGCACGAACGTTTCGCGGGTTTCATGGAGAATTCCCACCTGTTCATCAATCTCGCCCAGCGTGGTGGCAATGGGAACGCCGTCGAAAGGCACCGGCGTACTCGTATGTCCTGAGAGGACGAGCGTTTCGGCGGGCAGCGCGAGCAACTTGTGCAGGCTGTGATATAAGGCTCTCGCTCGTTCTCTCGCCTGCTCCTCGTTAGCCTCCAGGTCGGGACGCCCGACGCTGGCGGGAAACAGCGTATCCCCGCTAAAGAGCAGTGTATTGTCCAGCAGGTAGCAGGTACTCTCTGCGGTATGGCCTGGCGTATGCAGGGCCGTAAGCATCATGCTCTTGGTGGTAAGCGTATCACCATCGCGGATCGCCGTGAAAGGAAACGAGACGCGCTGCTGATCTGGCAGAAAGAGCATCGCTCCACTGTGATCAGCAAGCTGGCGCGAACGCGAGAGATGGTCAGCATGAATGTGCGTATCAAAGACGCTCGTTATCTGCCAACCGTGTTGTGATGCCAGGTCGAGATAGACCGATGGGTCAAGCGACGCATCAATCACGATGGCCTCGTCCTTTGCGCCAATCAGGTACGAGAGGCACCCTTTTCCTGTACGTCGAACCTGAAAAACATGCACGATGTCGTCAGCTACAGGCACTGCGGCCACATTCCAGGCCAGACTCCACGCTTTCATGCCACCTTCAAGGGAGAATGCCTGGATGCCTCGCGCCTGGAGCAGCTCGGCGGCAATCAGGCTGGTTTTGCCAGCAGCGCACACGGTGACGACCGGCTTGTCCTCCAGCAATTCGAGATGCCCAAGTGCATGGGGATCATGTGCTTTCAGCGCGTCATATGCATCGATGTGGAGGCTGCCCGGAATGGCCCATTCTGCGCGTTCGTGCATGGGGCGAACATCGAGGACGGTAACAGGTCTTCCCTCTTCCAACCAGGTTCTCAAGGTTTCAACATCTATAGTCATCACCATACTGCTCCTTTTTCACTGACGATGGGCAAGCCCAAAGCGCGCCATTCGGGCACTCCCTGTTCGAGTCGACGCGCCGTATATCCATATGTTCGCAGTAGAGCGACTGCCTCATCTGCGAAGACGCAGTAGGGGCCGCGACAATAGGCCACGATCTCTTTCTCCTGTGGTAGTTCCGAGAGACGAGCCGCCAGGTCGGTCACGGGAATGGAGAGAGCGTCAGGCAGATGTCCGGCAGCATATTCTTCAGTGGGACGCACATCGAGCAGAATAACATTGCCGTCGGTCAGGCGCTGGATCAACTCCGTCGCACTGAGTGGCTGCAAGAGCGACCGGTCACGCAGGTAGGTCTGCACAATGCGCTCAATCTCGGCGATGCGGCTCTCTCCTACCTGTCGCATGGTCTGCCACAGGGTAAACACCTGCGCATCCGCCAGGCGATAGTACAGGTAGACGCCCTCGCGGCGCACTTCGACCAGTTGGGCTGCGCGCAGCACTTGCAGATGTTGCGAGGCATTTGCGACCGGCATGCCCGTCTCTTGCGCGAGCACCTCCACGCTGTGTTCGCCCTGAGCCAGCACTTCAAGGAGTTCGAGGCGGTGACCGTTGGACAGGGCTTTGCCGATGCGGGCAAATTGTTCATACAACAGGTTCTTAAATGTTCGTTTCTCTTGCGTATCCATGTTTTGCACCATAGGATCATTCTTGATTCCACGGAAATCCGAAGATCGCCAGAAGGTTGATGTTATTCTACTATTCAATATAGTAATTGAATATAACGATCCTGTCAAGTGCTACTGAGCTTTTTCACGACATCAGTGCCGGGGGAGATGAAATGCTCCTCACACCCTTGACTAACCACCAGGTATCCGCTATGGTACAGGAGGGAAGCAGCTCGTACCTATGGCTCTTTGAGAACCCTGCATCCTGTAAAGAACAACGAGCGCTGCTTCCTCACCAAAGGAGTACATCTAGCATGAAGTGGATCACACGCGAGAAAGTGAAAGTCGATCGTGTAGCGTACCCCTGGCTGATTAAAAAATTTGTGGACAAGGACGCTGAGTTTCTCTTTGTCCCTACCGATCAAGTTATGGAGATTGCGGCACGCGAAGGAGCAATCCCCTATGATGTCAAAGACGTGGAGCTAGGTCATCACGGCAAAGCGTGTTCATTTGAGGCCATTCTCAAAAAATATAACTTGACGACCGACCCTGCGCTGGTCTTACTAGGTAAGATCGTCAACGGCGCTGATACCGATAACACTCTCTGGAGCCAACCGGAAGGACCCGGACTCGAGGCGATAGCGGAAGGTTTCCGTCATCTTGGCTTTAAGTCCGACCATGAACAGAACGCTGCCGAGTGGATTGTCTATGATGCGCTGTATGCCTATTGCCAGGAAATGGTGCGCCAGAGCAAGCCCGACGGAGATTTCGTTGCATAAGGCGAAAGGCGCGTGCTGCAGAACGAGAGAAATATATCAGAAAAGCCTGGTGTGGGAACAGGCCAGGCAGGTTTGACATTTCAGTTTTCTTCGGCTATCATATCATCAACTGCTGATACAATGATAGAAAGGAGAAGGCAAGATGCTCACCCAGGCACCTCAGCGAACGGCTTTCAAGGCGAAGTTGTTTCGCGGCTTTTCAGATACGTCTCGCCTGGCAATCCTGGAAGCTCTGCGAGCCGCACCGCTCACCGTCAGTGCCATTGTCGAGCACACCGGCCTCTCTCAATCCAATGTGTCCAACCATCTTGCCTGTCTCCGCGATTGTGGCCTGGTCAACTTTTCTCAACACGGTCGCTACACACTGTACCAACTGAGCGACGAACGAGTCGACGCCTTGCTCGAAATGGCAGACGGGCTGCTTGCCGACGTGGCGCGCGGCGTCTACGAATGCACCCGCTATGAACAGAAGGAGGGTGACTGATGGCACGACAACTCCCTTTGCTCAACCCGGCATCCGACGCGCAACTCCGTTCCCGACGCGCACATAACGTCCGCCTGGGTGTGTGGATTGAACTCGTCACGATCTTCTGGATGACCGTTGAAGCCAGTATCGCGATCAGCGTCGGCTTTGCCACTCGCAGCGTTTCCTTACAGGGGTTTGGTATTGACAGCATTGTGGAACTGATGGCCGGTGGGATTCTCCTCTGGCGACTGCTGGTTGAGCAACGTGGAGGCTCAGTCGAGCGCATCGAGGTCGCGGAACGGCGCGCCTCGTGGATGACGGCCATCAGCCTGTTTGCCCTGTCTGTCTACATCGTAGGCGACAGTGCCTTTGCTTTCCTGACCCGGACGCAATCAGAGGCCTCCTGGTGGGGCGTTGGCCTGGCGCTGGCCGCCGCTATTATCATGCCCCTCTTGTGGCGGGGGAAGCTGCGGGTCGCCAGGCGCATTGGGAGCGCCGCGCTCAAAGCTGATGCTGCCTGTAGCGTCACCTGCGCTTACATGTCGCTCACCTTGCTGGCTGGTCTGCTGCTCAACCGCCTCTTTGGCTGGTGGTGGGCCGACCCGCTGGCAGCCCTTGCCCTGGTGTACTTCCTGGTACAAGAAGGGCGCGAGGCTCTTCATGAGGCGCGCACTGGTGAGACGTGCTCCTGTTGCGCAGATGATGAGTGCGAAGTCGGGGGTTGAACCTGATGAAGAAACGCATCTTGTTCCTGTGCGCTGTGCGCTCTGCCCGTTCGCAGATGGCCGCGAGCATCCTGACCGAGAGCGCTGAGGCAGGTTGGGACATCTGGAGCACTCCTGTGGCACCGGTACTTCTTCGGCGGCATGGTTTCCAGGGAATGCAGGATACCACGGCGTCTTCGACGGTTACCGCGTGAGAAAGAGGATGGCTACGATAAGCACGAGTGCGGCCAGAGCCGCGGTGACCAGCCCACCTAGCCTCGTCTTGCGCGGCTCGGCGCGCAGGTGCAGGATACCTTGTCGCCCCAGGACGTAAGCCGCCAGCCCCGCAACGAAGAAGGCGCCACCCGCCGGCCCGCGACTCAAGACCGCCACCAGCGCCACCAGCCCCAGTATCCCCGCGAGCGCCAACTCTAGCAGCTGCGTGGGGATACGGCGCGCTCCCACGTGTTGATCGGATGACCACACTCCCCAGCGCGACGCAGTCGCCGACCCCCCGCAACAGCCGGCGAAGAAGCATCCCACCCTGCCCACCGCCATGGCGACCAGCAGACCCGGAGCCGTCGCGTCGAGAAAGGCTCCGGCCGGCACTTTCAGCGCCGCGAGCAGGATCGCAGCCGTCAAGGTGGCACCGGTGACAAACCCCTGGATGCACCATCCATTTCTGAGGCGCTCGCGCCGTTTCAGCACGATGTACCACCCCTTCGCACCGGCGATGCCGACGGCGATGCCAACCAGTGAGATTGTCAACCAGGGGCCGAGCGCCAGATGGTCAGCAGCAATTACCAGGGCCTGAAGCGCCAGCGCGACCACCATGCCCAGTGTCACCATCGCTCCCCAAATGCCGGGGAGAATCCCCGGAACGTGGGCCAGAGGGGTCAGGCATGTTTTCATCGTTTCAGCTGGCTCAGGAGGTGGCGCCCACCTGCGCCACAACCGGGCGGCTGGACGCAACGGACTGGTCGCAGGGATCGCGTTCACTTGCTCCTTCGGCCCACGCGCAGGATGAGCGGGTCTCGTCTATGCGCAGTCACAGCCCACTCTCCCGCGTTGATGCCGCGGACACGGGCCGTGAGTGAGATCGGGCCACTTCCGGGGACGACTGCCTCGATCGTCTCGTCCTGGGTGAAGCGATCGCCAGCCTGCAGCCGCCCCTTCACATCGACACGGCGACCGGAAAACCTGACCGTGACAGCATTCGGCTCCAGTTGCGGGGCAGGATCAAACCAGTACGTCACGGCCAGTATCTCCTGCGCCACACTCGAAAGCCTCGCCGCGAACCCACCGGATGTTTGAGACGGGATATTCGTCTGGACGACATCTCTTCTCACTGGAGGCTTACGTGCCGGAGCTCTCCCTGTCATTGTCATGTTCATTATCTCCTATTGCTTCTCTTCGCTCGCTTAGTGTATGCGTAGCCCCAAATAGAAACATTGACCCCGAAAAGATATGTCCGGCCTTGCCAGTCGGCTCATGGAGCGCGGTCACGATCGGCGGCAACAGAAGCAGGCGCCCGCATATCAGAGAGAAGCGGACGATCACTCACCTGAAACTGAAGGCGAGATCAAGAACTGCCGCGTTCCACGAGCCGCCTCCTCAAACCAATCGTCGATGCTCATGCGATGAAACGTGGGCCGGGATGCCAGCGTCCTATGAGAGGGTGCGCGTGAAGTCGACTGGCAACTTTATTATAAGCGCCCCCTGGTTCGCTTCATTGGCGATGGAGCAGCTTCAGATAGGCAGCAGGTATACGTTTGTCGAAGTATTCACCGGCCCTCATTCTCTCTCGATCAGGCAGGGGCATGCTTCTACTTACGCCCCTGCTCGTCCGATCCATCATGCCCATCACGACCACCCTGCCCACCCCTCATTCCCTGCATACCCTTCATCATGAAGAGCATCATCAGCGGGCAAAGCAGGAATATGGCAAATGGCCAGAGGCTTAGCAAGTGGGCCGCGTTCCCGGTAATGAGAAAGACGGCTCCTATCGCCAGCACTGCGAGCAACACCCAGGTCAGGCGCTTTGATTGGAACCAGCCGTTGTATGGTGCATGTTCACGTGTGTCCATGATGGTATCTCCTCAATGTCTTTACGTATGCGATCTTTTTTTATCTACTGTCAGTGTAAGCCATGCCCCTGATGCCACGCTGAGAGAAAACTGATGTTTAGCTGAGGCAATGGTCTCCAGCCAGTCGCTGTAATCCGTCACACCGCCTGTAGAAGCTGCCGACCAGCGTTTTCAGCCCGTTCCCTCTCATGTGGTGCGGTGATTAGGAAACGAGACTGGGAAAGAATGCGCCGTTCTGGTTCATCCGTCCAGACCCAATCCCATGGGCGTACTTCATTCTGGTAGGGCTGCTGGTCAGTTGATCCTCAATGGGGACGATCACGACCTCGATCAGCAAGATAACGCCCCCGGCGAGTGCGGCACACTCAAACTCATAGTTGTGGTGAAGAGACCGGATGCCTCTGCTCCTGCCAGTCCTACTTTACACAGGCGGCGTTGACGTTGTGCAAACCCTCCAGGTACACTGCCACATATTAACGAATTTAATGAATGAAGACCTGCTCGCCGCATCAAAAATCGCTGGTTTTGCGGGCAGGGAAGGACGAACTCTGAAAGGAGATTAGGATATACCTTCGTCCTGGATGCGCTCTCCCCTCAGCAAGGAGAGCGCGCTGGAAAGAAAGTATGAAAAGAGAAATGACCTTGAAAGAACACGATACTGTACAGAATACAAACGTCTTTGCTCCTCGCACCAGAATCACTGCCACGCGGGTCATCATCGCCACGCTCTTCCCCCAGTTCGCATTTGGTCTGGGTTTCGTCTGGACCGGGATCGCCCCCTATGCCATGCGTCAAAGTCACTGGTCACCGTTTGTCATCGAGGCGATCTACGCGCTCACACCGCTCAGCGCGTCTCTGACCTTCCTGTTCAGCGGTCGCCTGGTGGCAAGGATCTCACCACGAACGCTCAGCTGGCTGGGAGTCAGCTTGCTCGTGGTGGGACAGACGGTCGCGTTCCTTCTCCCCAATGAGTTGACCTTTCTGGTCTTTTACGCGGCGCTCGCTCTGGGCGTTGGCTATGGTTTCGCGCTTGTCGCCTCGCTCGCCGCGATGGCTCAAACGTTCCCCAGGCACATCGGTACGGCTGGCGGCGCGCTTTCTGCCGCCTACGGCCTGGCGGCCGTCGCCGAAATTCCGCTGATTAGCTATCTGATGCTCGCCAATTCATGGGTCACGGCACTGCGCATTGCAGGCACCAGCGTCACCGTCCTCGCGGTGATCGCCCTGCTGTTCATGCCTGCCACTCCACCATCCCATGAACGTGCTGTTGATGGAATTCTCCCCCTCGGCCTGCTCAAGTGCCCGCGCGTCGCAACGGCAATTTTGCTGGAAATCCTGGCAGTCCCCCTGGGTTCCTACGCCCTGTCGCAGGTGGGTATCTCAGCGCAAGATCTGCGCCTGGCCGCCGCATTTGGCACAGCGACGGTCATGCTTGCTGCGATTACCAATACGCTCGGCAGATTCACCAGCGGCTTGCTCTCCGACCACCTCAGCGTCAATGCAGTCATGCTGGCCATTGTCCTGCTGGATGCGACCGGCGGCTTTCTTTTATGGCGCACCGATGCCGCACCGCTCCTGCTCATCGCTTCCGGCATGATTGGATTGGCCTGCGGGGGGTTGAGCGGCGCCGTACCCAGGCTGGCCCACGACGCATTCCCCAACGCCTTCAACGTCGCCTCTGGCCTGCTGTTCGCTGCATTTGCGCTCGGCAGCTTTACGGGTCCGCTGCTTGGATCCACCTTTGGCGGGGGAACGACCGCCTGGTTCGTGCTCGGGAGTGTTTCCGCCTCCGGTCTCATCGTGCTCGTGCTGAGGATGGTGGAGGCGAGCCGCCATCCCCAAAAACAAGAAGATCGTGTGAGACCCCCTGCTGTGCAAGCGCAGGAGGCAAGCAACAAGGATTAAACGACAGAGATTTGTCTATCAAAGAGAAGGAGAAGACCATGCAAGCGAAAAGTTTTGTGAGTGAGAAGCGAAATGCAGTTCACCACTTTTACGCCTATCTCGGCCTTGGGCCCTCCCGAACTCATGCTGTGGGACTTTGTGAGCCAATGGTGATACAACGGACTGCCTATGTGAGACGAACGTGATGAGAGCGAACCATACTAAAGTCAGGTAATTGTGAATATAAACTTATCGGCAAGTACCAATTTGCCAGATATATATGAAAGTGAGGGTACACCTATGTTCTGGGGATATGGTTTTAGCTGGGGCGGCATGCTCCTGATGATGCTTGGCTCGGTTCCTCTGGATTGCATTGCTGGTAGCACTCGTCTGGGCGCTTATCAACTGGCTTACAAGGAAATCGAGCGCAACGGTTCCACCCTCTACGGGTACTACGCCATCCGCTCCCACGGCTTTAGAGATCCTCCAACAACGCTACGCGCGTGGCGAGATCGATGCGGCCACCTTCGATCAGATGCGAGAGCATCTCGGCGCTTCGCCTCGTGCTCAGTACGGGAATCAGCCCACTGCAGGTGTTCGTTAGGCATGCAAGCACGCAGCCTGTCATTCTGAATGGAGCCCGGGCGGCTAAGGTGTCCAGAATGGCAGGCCAGCATTCCTTCATTCAGTTGTAAAAGAGAGCAGGGAAATACGATAAACCCTGTCCTCGCCTTGCACCGATGAGTTGAGAAATAAGATAAACCCTGTCCTCGCCTTGCACCGATGAGTTGAGAAATACGAGGATGTCTATGCATAGCAAACTCCTCTCAACTACCGGCATCTCTAACGACGTGCGGCGAGATCGAACGTGTCATCCGCAAACGGCAGGTGACGCACGTCTCCCTGCACAAATGACACACGCGGGTCCTCTATCTTTGACCTGGCAACGTCCAGCATGGCTTCTGACGCATCCAACGCGATGACTTTGCCCGACTGGCGCTGCTCTGAGAGAGTGTTTGAATCGGGTCGCTCAGGGAAAAGCAGGAGCGAGGTGCGAGAGCATGCGCCTGCTTGCCGAGAGTTTGATGAACGCTTCAGAACTGGCAGGCAATCCCTCATGGTCGCGGCAGAGGCGACGCCAGCGGGTAATCCAGGCCAAGCTGCGCTCAATGACCCAGCCACACTCCCCCCAGAAACCTTTTTTTGTTTCTGAGTGCTTGCCATTGTGCTATCCTTTCTCGATTCATGTGTATCATATCCTCATTCGTGTTGCTCGGCAAGTGGCGCACCGCTCCAGCGACAGTGGAGATCCTCGCCAATTGCCCGCTGATGGTACTGCCGAAGCCGTTTCTGCTCCGCCTCGTCGGCCCACACCACCCAGCGGTGCAAAGGCTCGTCCAGCTGGCGTGCCCGCACCAGTCCTTGGCGGATCCAGTGGTAGAGACTCGCGCGCGGGATTTCTAGTAGACGGACGAGTTCTGCTGGCCACCATTCGTTGGGCAAGAGCTCGTTGCGAGGCCTGAGACGGGGGAGTGGCGCTCTCACCGCCAACTGTTGTTGTAGCTTCCTGATCGTCTGCACCCCAAAGCGGCTGGTGGCGTGGGCAGAGGAATAACCGGCGTCGGAGAGTGCCTGGGCGATAGCGGTGGCGGCCCAGCCAGCCTCGGTCAACTCTTGGACCAATTGGCAGATCTGCGGATACGTGCTCAACTGGCTCAGCTTGCCTACTGGTCGAAGCACAACGCCCTCGGTGTGGCTTCCTCCGATCCACTCGATGCACACCTGGACTCGCTCGCTGCTGCCTTGCACATCCACGACGACTCGTTCGACCACCTGACGAATGATCTCTTTGCGCTCGGCTGCCGTGGTGGTTGGAGCAACCCACAGCGCGGGAATATCGGTCGCCAGGCGGCGAATCGCATCCCGCTCGACTTCGGACAGGAGGCGTGGCTGGCGCTGGACAAAGCGATGATACTCTTCCTCGAGTCGAGGTGTTGCTGAGCCGCTAGCTTCTCGCGCCCTCGCGTGTTCCAGCGTTCGAGCCACGAGCCGATGCTCAGGTTCGACCACCTGGTACTGGCGAGCCGCCCGCTCAACTTCGTAGGCAGCGCGTTCTCGCCGCTGCTGCCAGAGCCGATCCAACTCGGCACGCTCCTGCTCCAAACGCTCGGTGGCGGTAAGCGACAACTCTACGGCGGCTGGCTCCAAGGCGAGGAGAACCTGCTGGCTGACGAAGATATCCAAGCACGAGCCCGCCAGATGTTGACACCTCGGTTCGCCGTAGTGCGTCCAGCGCTCGACACATTCATACGTGTGAAGCCGGACACCACCATCATCGTAATGGACGGTGAGCCGACACCCACAGCGGGCGCAGACGCGGCATCCCTGCTAAGAGGGCCGACCCACTCCGCGCTGCCCCCATGGCATCAGCGCGAGCGCGGTTGGCCTGCAGCCGCGCCTGGTTACGCTCATACTGCTCCGGGGAAATGTAGGCCGGGCAGTGATTGGGCAGTAGAACCAGCCACTCGTCGGTGTTCATCACCACCCGACCAGTTCGTGGTCTCTCCAACTGCTTGCGGCGTGGATCTTCCTGTCGTCGCCCATAGACGTAGGAGCCAGCATAGCGGGGATGTTTGAGCATGGTTTGTAACGTCGCCCGATTCGGTCTGCGCCAGACGAGTTCCCCTTTGTCAGGACCCTCTCGCACGCGCACGCCAAGCTGGATCTGGTGGTGAGCCAGGTAGCGCACCAGCCCCCCCAACGTTCCCAGGGTTTCAAAGGTACGGAAGATGAGCCGGACCACCTGTTGCACCTGTTCATCCGGGTCGAACTGGATCGCACCAGCGGGACTCCAGATGTAGCCGACCGGTAAGGCAAACTGCAGTTCGCCACGCCCGGCTTTGCTCAAGCGGCCCTGGTGCATGCGTTGCTTCAAGATATGCAATTCGGCTTCCGACATGGTTCCTTTTAGCCCCAGGAGGAGGCGATCATTGTACTGTGCCGGGGGTCGTACATCCCATCCAGGTCAGCAATCAAGGTGTGGAAGAGGGCGCAGAGCTCCAGGAGTTGATGCCAGTCCTTGTTGGAGCGCGCTAGCCGTGACATCTCCACGCCGAAGATGATCCCGACGTGATCCAGGCTCACTTCCGAGACCAACCGTTGGAACCCGGCCCGATTCTGCGCACTGGCCCCGGACTTACCCAGATCCTCATCGATCACCAGCACGCGCTCAGGAGCCCACCCTAGTGCCTGGGCTCGGCCGACCAACCCATATTGGAGTCGCGTGGACTCCTGATGCTCAAGCACTTGTTGGACGGTGGATTGACGCACGTAGACGACCGCAAGTCGCTCACGATGGAAGGCGCGGATTTTCTCGGCACGCAAGTCATCGAGTGCGCTCAGACCGGACTTACTCTGCACGCTTGTCGAGTTCATCGCCATCCTCCTTGTCTGATGCGCTGCTCGGTTCCAGTTGGCGTTCGAGCAGATGACTCAGCAGCCAGAGGAGCCGCTGACGATTGGTTTGCGGCAGATCCTTCCACAGACTGATCGCTTGCCTGGAAACGGGCGGGGGGGAGCCGTGTTGGGTGAGGGATTGAACATGAGACACCGCCTTCCTCACGCTGTGAGGCTTGAACTGCCTGTCTGTGCTCAACCCAGGTGAGCAACTGCAGCAGCCCACTGATTCCAAGCATAGGGCGTGGCATGGGTTCTGTCAAGCAAAGTGTCTCAGGGATAGTGTGATTGGGTGTTCTCGACTACCCAGCGTCTGGGGAGAGGCTGAAAGCCGGGCTTTGAGGACGTTGTCTCCGACTTGGACTCCATCGGAGAGGCATCCAAAGCGGTGCCGAGGCGATGCACCACGTGAACGTCACACCCCAACTGCTCTTTGACCCATTCAATCAGCGTCCCCCCGTAATGACTGTCTCCCCAGAGCAGCTTCAGACGAGGAAAGAGAGCCTTGAGTGGCGAGAGCATCTTCCTGGCTCCGGCCAGGTCGGACTCACTGGCAGCCGTGACTTTGACTTGCAGGAGATTGCCTTCGGTATCGACCAGGGCGTGTCGTTTGCGTCCCCAGATTTTTTTCCCCATATCAATGCCTTTCTCTGGACCTGGTAGAACCCCATTAAGAAATTGTTGGCGAATGGGCAAGAGAGAAATATGAGATACTGGGAAGAAATAGAAAATGTAGACAGCCAGGAGGGAACCAATGTCTTAGTGGGGTTCTACCCTCCAACCTTAACCGCATTCGCACCAGCTTCCGCGGCACGCCTTACCCCGTCAATTGAGTTAAAGACACCGATGACAATTCGTAACGTCAAATATCGCCGCCGGAGTTCTCGGCAGAACGACAGCACTAGCTCCGAATTAGCCTGTTGAGTCTCGATAAATACCACTTGAACACCCAGGCCAACCATTTTCTCAGCCTTTTCCATAGCAGTCAGGCCCGATCTTGGATAAACTCCAATTGCTGCCGCAAACCATGGTAAGTGGTCCTTCTCAGTATTGAAAAGGTGAATCATTGTTTCCAATTCTGCTACCGGCAATTCTCGTGGTAAGACAGCAAAACCACCTGCTTCGTGAAGCGCAATTGCTACCTCATGATTCGTGACACCTGGCATACTCGAGCTGACAATCGGAAGCCTCAAAGGAATGTCTGGCGTCAGGTAACCAGAGATATCAATTTCAGCATTCCAACGTGAATAGGGATGCTCTCCAGAACTGCATGGTGATTGATAACAGACATCAGTAAAACCGATGTCTTCGATGGCCAGCTGATAACCATCCTCCAGTGCTCTCTGTAGAGCGGGCAGACATTTTGGTTTGAAGTCTTCAAACGTCACAGGTCGATTCACGGTTTAAGGCCTCGGATGATATAACGATGACGGTGGAGGATAGCCTCGCCGTTTTGAGCTTCTATGTACAGCTTTACATAATGTTCAAGTTTACGTATATGATGAGGATTTCGTCGATCAAATTCGGGCACAATTGGGATACGAGACAAATATCTGGCTAATTCGCCCAGTGACTCAAAATGCATATCATATTCATGTTCGGTACAGGTGACGTTAGTGAAACCGACCGCCTTCCACTCCTCGACGATATGTTGACTGTGACGTTCACCACGATCAATATAATCCTGCATTTTTTTAACCGTGGCTTCTTGCCCAAATTGCTTCCGCAAATCAAGACTATCAGTTTCGCCAACCCGCATACAAAGCGCAAAGCTGCCCGGCTTCAGGATGCGGAACATTTCTGATAGGTTATGTGGACTCAAGCGAGTAGAGACAGCATCAAATGATTCATCCTCAAAAGGCAGTTTTTGGGTGGAGTCAGCAATGATATAAGTTAAGTTCGCGGCAGCGTATTTCTTTTTGGCCAACTCTATTGATTCTGGCGAGAGATCAAGTCCTATTACTTCACCGTACCTTTCGGCAAACATCTGAGTGTATTTACCATAACCACATCCAATATCAAGAAGCTTTTGATCCTTTGTCGCATTGGAGTTTAAAATAATATAGAAAATCTTAGATGGATTACCGTGAGCAAACACTGAATAGTATGCTTCGTCTTTTTCTACATAGCCTTTTTTGATCATTTGATCATACCAGAGATGATTTTTTGGACTGTAAAATTTCATGATACTATTATACCATAACACATGAGGTAATTTCTGATGCTGTTATCCGCCAATCTTGTCTCTAAAGGCCGGTGTTCTTGCCTTAAGGTTCATAACGCCTAACAGGGTTCCTCGCTGTACTAGAAAATTTCAGAGAGCTTCCTATGAGGTGTTATGACGCCACGTATAACCATTTGTTGGGGTTCAAGCTGTTACGTGTGATCCTGACATACCATCGGAAGGCCGTTAAAGGCGGAGCATGCTAGCCTCTCAGGAACAAATTTCTCCCAAAACAGAAAAGACATCTATGTCACGCTATTGAGAGAAGAGGAACGTGATGGACAACAGTACACTACTATAGATGCATTTTTGGCTGTATTTTTGTTTGACAGTACATAATTAGTTAATTATACTCTGCTTAGGTAACATCAAACACCGATCTCGCGCTGGAGAGAACGGGGCGCGGTTCTCGCACTGCATTAGAGTAGGAACTGCAAGTTCGATCGACGAGAGGAGCAAAGAGCGTACGGAGCAGTTTACACGACCTGAAGCGATTATCGCCAGCACAATAGCCTACAAAGCGATGGCACATGGTCACCTGCCTGAAGACCGAACGTAGCTCGCCAAATTGCTTCCCTCCGCATCCGCTCTCTGGGTGATCGTATGTATGAAGGTATCAGAAGATGAGCACACCACAGCGGATCAGTCCCGCCAAACGCAAGCGCCTGCTCAAGGCCTATGGCCCCTGCCCGGCAGGATACACCCATCAGGAACTGGAGCGCCTGCTCAACCTGCTGTATGGCCTGTATAGCTATCTGTATACGCCAGAGGAACTGCGCCAGATGATCGTGAGTGATCCGTTCGATCGCGCAGAGCCACCTCGTCGTTTCAAGCTGGTGGAATTGGCCGCATGGTTAGAGGCCATCCTCGCCTGAGTCGAGGTATTCGGAGAGACGATCAGGAGTGTGCCTCTCTTCCTGGTGCAAAATCAATCTACCTTTTGAAGGAGAGAAAAATGGCCTTGATCATGAAAAAGGCATTGCTGCTTCTCCAGGAAGAGTGCCTGGACGAGGTAGGACTCGTATTTGAGAAGGAATATCCGGGTTGGCAAGTGCTGGCTCGGATGGTGACCTGGCCTCCTACATTGGTTGTAGTGGTGGAGATCCCGCTGACAGAAGGGGCGCGAGAAGAGACGGAGACGCTTGCTGACCTGAAGCAAAAGCGCCTCATTCAGTTCTCTACGTGTTCTCCTGCAATAGAAAAGGTGCCGCACGAAGCCGAGCCATCTGTTGCAATATGGAGGGAAGAGGCAACCGAGCCGTATCAGATCCTGTATGAAATGAATCCGAGAGGGCATTTTGTGCTGGTATTCCCGCTGGAGCGGACTGATTTGGTCGAACGCATCCAACCTGCTCGAGATGGCTGGCGTGATCCTGGCGAAACCATGCGGAATCGTTTTATGGTTCCGGCACATGCCAATACGGCCCTCTGGCTGGGGGAAATACGAGAAGTGTATCCAGAGTTTGTCGTGTCGCAGTCATCTGAGGCCATTTTGGATGATCTCCTCAGCCTTCCGGGATTGGAGTGGTTTTGATTGGAAGCGTGTTGAGACTGTGTCATGCACACTCCCTTTATTGGTTATGCATTAGGCGCATCACGATCGAAATCTTAACACACTGCCTGGAAATGTCATGGAGAAAGCTATAGCGTTAAATCTTGAAGAGGAACAGGACGCCCAAAGCATCAATAAAGCTCTACGGCACAGGTGCTATGAACGTCAGTGTACGTGAGACGAGAGAGAACTGTTTCTAGCCACAGCATGTGCCGGGGAAAGGAGAGGCTTCCTCTTTCATTGAGCCATCCATTATCAAGAGAAGGAGAGATTATATCGATGTCCATATCCCATTCGCCAGCGCAGGGTTCTGCCTCCCAGAATCCCCCACACCAGCATCGTACCCAGGACGCCACCGAGGCGCGAACTCGCGCGCAGCGAGCCAAACTGGATTCACAGACCCGGGCGCGAGCTCGCACGCAGCAGTCGAGTAGGAAGAAGGCCCACCAGGATGTCCAGCGGAGAATCCACACATCGACCAGTGTCGCCGATGCCATTGACGCCTATCTGCAAGATCACGAAGGAAGCAACCATAGCCACAAAACGCTGGAATGGCATGCGACAGCCCTTGGTCTGCTGCGCCGCTATCTGGAAGAGGAACGAGCCATAACACAGGTCGAGGAGGTAGACGCTCCGGCCATCAGCGCCTGGTTCGCGTACCTGCGCACCGTGCCTGGCCAACGGGGCAAGCCACGCTGCGAACGCACCATCCAAACCTATGCCCGGTCCGCGCGTGCCTTCTTCCGCTGGCTGCTACGGCGCGAAATGCTGGCGCGCAACCCTTTTGACCAGGTGGCCTTTCCCAAGGTGGACAGGCCGCTGATCCAGACCATTGAGCCAGAAGAGTTCGAACAGCTCTTACAGGCGTGCGCGCCGCAGGGCGAAGCTGGTTGGCTCGTCGCAACCGCGCCGTTTTCTGGCTCTTCTACGATACGGGGATTCGCGTCTCGGAGTTGTGTCGGCTGCGGGTGGGCGAGTTTGACCGCAAACACGGGCTGCTGACGGTCACCGGCAAAGGCTCCAAGCAGAGACGCATCGCCGTGGGCAATACCTGCCAGCGCCACCTGCTCCACTACCTGGACCGGCACCGCCCAGATGAGAGGGAACTGGCCGAGTGGGGCAGCGCCGGGGAGGATCACCTCTTTCTTTCCGAGACGCGCATGCCGCTGACCAAGAATGGGGTGGAGATGCTCTTCAAGCGGGTGCGCGAGCGGGCTGGGATCACCTACAAGCGCATCAGCCCGCACATCCTTCGCCATACCTTCGCCATCCGCTACCTGGTGCTGGGAAATGATCCATTTAGCCTGCAAGAACTGCTGGGACACGAAGATATGGCGACCGTCAAGCTCTATATGCATATGAATGATACGACCATCCAGGAGCAAAAGCGCAAATATAGTCCAGGGGATCATTTACCGACCCAGATGCAGGGGCCACAGCACACCCGGCGCACAGGCTTCCAATCGAAAACGCGAGAGAAGAGAGCTGGTGGCTAAGCTGGCATTTCTCCCTGCTGGCTGCCTGCTACAACAAAGGCGCGCATTCCTGGCGAGAATCGTGTATACTGGAGATGGATGTTTCAGGATATGGCATTTCAGAGAGCTACCTGCAAGCGTCGGTCGAGAACTGCGCCGCAGATCACGGCCATCTCGCTCGATGCAAGCCGTAGGCTCTGGGAATGCACCTCCTGATTAGGAAGGTACAACTAGGATTCTTTCCGCCTCCAAGCTTCTTGGCCCTGCCAGAGCACCGTTGGAAGACGCTGGTCACAGCGCAACGCGTCGCCTTGTTGTTCACACGAGACAGCGTGGAGAAACTGGGCATCTGTTTCCCCCACAACGGAGTACCCTGTCCGAGGAACAAGACTGCTGGGCGAGGGAAATTACCTCACTCCTTTCATATTCCGCTCTCATCACCGTCTGTAAGAGGGTGATCTTGCCTTCTGCCATGCTCTGCCTGACAAGCATCTTCGGGCGGCAAGCATATCCTGAGACCTTCCTCTCAAAAGGAGCAGATCATGAGTGAACAGCATGGCGCCAGAGAACGCAAGGGCCCACATCGTTTAACGTTTGAAGAGCGACTGCAACGGTGTTCTCCTCACCCCTGGACGATGATCTGCGGCTCGACGACCCAGGCCCCGGACCCACAGGTGCTGCGACTCCCTCAAGTGATACCCGGACGGGGATGGTGCGAAGAAGCCACCTACCTCGATTTTTTAGATCAGCACATGCACCGCCGGCTCCTCAACTGCTTTGTCCTGGACTCTCGTCAGGCGCTGTGGCACATCGATGAGCTACTGAAACAGGTCGGACCAGGGAACTCACGGATGATGTTGGAGACGGCCTTACTCTTTTGTGAAAGGCAAAGCTTCATGGTTGCCGTGAAGAATCGCACATGGTGGAGCCGTGGACCGCAGTTACGACAGGTGTACAACTTGGGAGCAACATTTGAATGGCTCATTCAGGAGACCCTGCAGCGTCATCATCAGGCCCTGACCAGACGCGGTGTGATCCTGAAGGAGTTGCCTCCACAACAGTTCGGTGATATGGATATCCTCGCCTTTACTGAGAACGGATTCGCCGTGACGGTAGAATGCAAATCGAGTCCTTCAGGGATCACTGATGGGCATCTCAGGCGCTTCATCAAACGTGCCTCTGCCTTCCCTGCGGACATTGCGCTGCTGCTTATCGATACAGATGACGCCAATGCTCTCCTGAATCGTCTCCCACAAATCAACACGGTCCTTGGTCATGGGTGGAACCATCGCTATGCCGCCAGGTATGCAGAAGGGAGCAAGAGCATCTATCACCTCCAGGACAATCTCTACCTCAGCAACACTTCTGGAGGAGTTTCTGCCATGCTGGGAAATGTGCTCCAATTCGGATCTGCTGGAAAACGTGGGAGCGAAGGGTGGCCGTAAATGTCTGTGATTGTATGAGGTTCATCATGATGTTCACCGCCTCGTAACCTTGCAGGATGCGCCACGGCGAAAGCAGGGATGAAGGTGGCATCGCCGGCCTCCCAGGAGAGGCGGCAGTGCGAGAAGACCACACGCCAGTCCCTCTGAAGCAGCAGGTCTTTTTTTATACCCACCCTGTTCGATCAAAGTAGGTCTGCGCATAGGAGTCGATGTAGGCTGTCTGCTGCCCAGGAGGGACTCCAAAGCGCTGCTCCAACACCTGGGCGATCTCCTCTCGCAAGGTCTGATTGATCTGCACCTGGGTGAGAAGATTCCCATAGCGGCTCCAGGCCTGAAGTGACCCACAGGCTAAGAACACGACCCACAACTGCAGACGAGGCCCATGAGTAGTGAACCCGACCACCCACGCGATGCGCAACGAGACAGGCGCTGCTTACGATCCTCTCATTAAGAGGAAGCAGACAACGCCTGTTCTAACTTCGAAGCGGTTGAAGGGGAAGCTGCATAGATTTGCACACGGAGATTGGCAGAAAAAGAGGTTTGCACATGGTCAAATTCCAGGAGACCGAGCACTGGATGCATCATAGGTCGTGGCCCATTGGGCACACCTCGTATCTCATGTTGCTCCCACCATTCCCGAAAGAATGGGCTCATATGCTGCAAATCATGGAGTAATTCCTCAAACGAGGCATCGCCTGGATAGCGAGCGTAATCGGCACGAAAGTGGGCCACCAGATTGCGTGCCTGCACCTCCCAGTCAAGATCGAGCGAGTGTTCTTGCATCTGAAAGGAGCGCCAGACCACATTGAGCGAGTGCGGGGGAAAGGGCTCATCAAAGCAAAAGACCAGGTCAGCCGCTCGATTCCTGAAGAGAATGTCCCAGCGCCGCCCGATTACAAAGGCTGGATGAGGAATCAGCACGTCCACCACGCGCCGTAGTTCTGGGGGGACCTCTTCTTCCTCTGGTGGCGCTTTCACAGGCAGAGCGTGACCTGCCAGCAGGAACAGATACTTCTCCTCTACATGGGTGAGCCGGAGCGCCTGTGCAAGGCTTTCCAGGACAGGCTTTGAGGGATGAACGTCCTTTCCCTGCTCCAGCAAGGTGTACCACGCAACCCCGATATGCGCCAATTCCGCCACGTCTTCGCGCCGCAGCCCTGGCGTTCGATGCCTGCTGCGTGCTGGTAATCCTACCTCTGCTTGAGTGAGCCGGGCGCGGCGGGTGCGCAAGAAGGCCGCGAGTGCTTGTCGGCGTTCTCTCTCTTCCATCTGTTTCCTCCTTATCCTACTACTCGCAATCCTACGATCACGAGAGGTTGGTTATCTGAATGTCTCTCAAGCATACTCAGGATGTGGTATCCAGGTCAAGCGAGACAGGCGAAGAAACCTGGCAACCCCTCTCTTGCGCAAGCCGAGAGAAAAGCTTTCATTCACAAGGAGTCAAATGATCATGAAAACCATTCTTGTCACTGGTGCAACTGGGAAGGTGGGAAGTCACTTCGTGCCCCGTCTGTTGCAACGTGAAAATAACGTGCGTCTTCTCGTTCGCCGAGCGGAACAGGCTGAGGCTTTCCAAAAGGTAGGGGCTGAGGTGATCGTGGGAGACCTGAGCCAGCCCGAGAGCCTCGCTTCGGCTGTTGCAGGGGTCCAGATCGTCGTTCATCTGGCAGCCTTCTTCCGGGGAACTGACCAGGAGCGAATCAGGACGACCAATGAGGATGGTACTCTGGCTCTGGCGAACGTCTCCCTTTCCGCAGGGGTTGAGCGTTTTGTCTTCACCAGCACGAGCAACGTCTATGGTCCAGATCTTAATCGGCCTGGTCGCGAAGATGACCCCCTCCAACCAACAGCCACGTATCCACAAAGCAAGGTTGCGGCTGAACAGATGCTGCTGGAACTGTATCGCACACGAGGGTTGGGAGTGCGTATCCTGCGTCTGGGGTTTGTCTATGGAGAAGGAGATCCGCATGTGCATGAGTCCCTGCCGCTATTAAGTCAATGGCATCCAGCAAAACGGCTGCATATGGTGCATCATGCTGATGTCTCGCAGGCATTGCTGCGTGCTGTTACTACCGCTGGGATCGATGGCCAGATCTACAATGTCGCCGATGACGCACCCGTAAGTCTCGCAGAGTTGCGGCGTTTGAATGGCCTGTCAGAAGATGCAAGTGATGCAGATACCTCCTTCAAGAATCCGTGGGAATTGATCCTCGATACCCTCCGCATCCGCGATGAACTGGGCTTCCGCCCCATCTATCCTTCGTATTATGCCGCCAGAGATGCGGGTGCGCTTTAATGCCGTCGCCGGTGAGAGACCAGACTCGTCTCTCACCGGCAACACGCTGTTTCCACTCAGCACCACGACGCAACCATTGATGACCTACTTTGCGAACAGTGCTCTCCAGATCTCTTCTCAGTCCGTTCCCTCGACGCCCTCGAGGGCGCGGGGAAGTGGTCCTGGTGCTCATCATTGAACATGGAAGACGCGTGCGTGGCCGCCATCGAGGAGCGAGTGCGCTTCGCCCGGCGTCGATGTGGTCAGGACGACTTCATTGACGGCTGCTAGTCGTGAGGCTTCGCCAATCGGCGTAGAAATGTGCCTCCTTGAAGAAGAGAACAACAGACAACAGTTTTCAACCAGGAGGGAGATATGACCAATATCGCCGACACCTCGGTGAAAATCCAGGCGACTTCGGAACCCAACCCCTCGACTCCTTGCTGGTTTGGCGAGGTCGTGGTGATCAGTAGTTCTCTGCGCAAGCACCATATCCTGAGCAAAATCAATGAAAGGGTGCGCTTTGCTCGGAAGCGGTTTGGGCGCTATGAAGTCATTGACTTTCTCGCGGTGCAGATCGCGCTACGCCATCAGCGGCGAGCGCACCGATGGCGGGAGTTCTACGAAAGCCTCCAGCCCTTTGCGATCCCCTTCATGGCATTGTTTGAACGCAACCAGTTGCCCTCTCGCTCAGCACTCTCCCGTTTTCTAGCGGCGTTGACGGAGGCACCTGTTGAAGCGCTGCGCACGCTCTTTCTCGATGATTTGCTCGCGCGCCAGCTCACGCCCGACAAACAAACCGGAGGGCTAGTGGATCGGGCGGGAAACACCGGGATCGTCTTTGATATCGACGGGACGCGGGAAGCTGCCCGCCAACGCGCCTTCCCCCAGGGAGACGACTGGCCTCCAGCATTCCGCCGATTAGATGACGTCTGCGCACCTGGCCGAGCGCGGGTCGCAAACGCGGAGAAGTGGTCAGGACGAGAACAACGGTGTCGCAGGCGCACAGTTCTCAGTGGCTCGGCAGTTTCGGGAACCGAGGGAACGGGCGCTATCGGGAGGAATTGCGCAAGGGGATCTCCGCCATTGGCCGGTATTTGGCGACCCATCAGATCCCACCAGAACGCACAGTACTCCGGCTCGATGGGCAAGATGGCAATGGAGCGGTCCTCTCCGATGTGGCTGGCTTTGCCTTTGTCACGCGCGGAAAAGACTATCGCCTGCTTGATCACCCGCTGATTCAGGCTCGTCTGCATCTCCCACCTGATCAAGTTCAGCAGCGTCCGCGATCCGTCAGATGGAGCGCAGCCTTTATGATTGCCCCCAGATCCCGGTGGGACCCGAAGGAACCCCCTGCCGGGTGGTTGTGGCTACGCATGCCGCCGGAAAGAAGAAAAGTCCCATTGGGGTGACACGAAAAGGGGTCGTCTACGAACTCTTCTGGACGTCCCTGCCACAGCACGCCTTCACCGCGTGCGATGTGGTCGAATTGTATCTCCATCGCGGCGCTTTTGAACCGATTCTCTCAGATGAAGACAAGGAGCAGGACCCGGACAGGTGGTGCAGCCATTCGGCCTGGGGGCAAGAAGTCTGGCAAGTGATCTCGCACTGGACCTGGAACCTGAGACTCGAACTGGGTCATCAGCTCAAGCCACAACCATTACGCACGACAGAATTCGCTCCGGCTCTCTCTCCTCCTTCACCACCCTCCGCTCCTGCCTCTGGCTATGCTCCCCCAGAAGTGGGTTCCGCATGGAAGGCCGGTCGCTTCGCGGGCCAGGATTTTGCCCTCCAGCCCGATGGAACGCTTCGGTGCCCGGCAGACCGGAAACTGACCCCGCATGAACACCGCAGAGAAGCTGATGGGAGTCTGCGCATCGTGTATGGAGCTAGCATCCGCAGTTGTCGTCCCTGTGCTCTGCGGGAGCAGTGCCAATGGCTGGGCAGCAATACCTCGAAACCGCGCCAGGTCAGCGTGCTGTTGCATCCGCTTCGCGTCGGTCCCGCACCACTGCGGCTACGCGAGATTGGAGCCGCAGAGAACATCGGCGTGCCTGTATCCAGCTCGTGCGGCACCAACGCCTGGACGTGCGCCTGCTGCCTTCTGCCGCATCCCCCCCCACCCACCACGGACGCGATCCTCTCCCGGGCGCAGCGTGCGCACTCGCGCCTCTCGTGGGCTTAGGAGTCGTCAGGAAATAACAGTCGCGATATGAGATGAGGCAGGTGAGATGTGATAGACTATGAGGCATGAAGGAAGAAGCAGCGATCAAGCGAAGATTCGAACTGGTGAGTGGAGAACTCAATGAACGGTCTCGGCGGTTGGTAGCGGCGAGTGAGGCGGTGGCACTAGTGCTGCGTTCGTGAAAAGGTGATAGAATAAGAAAGGAGGTAAATACAGGGAAAGGAGCAAGGAAATGCCGAAGATTTTGCGTGTGCGGGCATCACAAGAT
Organism: uncultured Chloroflexia bacterium; assembly: GCA_963769535.1. Taxonomy (GTDB): domain Bacteria; phylum Chloroflexota; class Ktedonobacteria; order Ktedonobacterales; family Ktedonobacteraceae; genus CF-113. Next base: position 495,884 of record CAVYMC010000001.1, read on the forward strand.
GACAAAGAAGAGAAGCAAGTGCGCAAATTGGCGGCGAGTCGGCACGGACCAGCAGATTGGATCCTGCATGCTCGCATGGTGGCCCGCAGTTGGGACGGAGAGCGGGTGGAAGCGATAGCCAGGGAGGTAGGGTGTAGTGCACTGACGGTGCGACGGCGGCTGCACCGCTTCGATGCAGTGGGGATCGAGGGACTGGGCGACCGGCCCAAACCCGGCCACCCGTCGGTTGACGGCAGCCGATGAGAGCAAGCTCATCGCATTGGTGCGTCAGGCTCCCCCCGGGCGATTAGTGACGCAGGAAGATGGGACGATGGTGGCGCGTGACGAAAAAGGCTCGGCCCAGTGGAGCCTCACTGCGCTGGCCCAGGCTGCCAAAGAGACCGGTATGCAGGTCAAACGCAGCCAGATCCGCACGATCCTCTTGCGTGAAGGGGTGCGATGGCGCCAGACCCACAGCTGGGGGACTCCTCGTGACAAGGATTTCCTCCCAAAAGAACGGCGGTCGTCACCCACTACACCGAGCCACCAGTGGGGTCGACGACCGTCTGCACCGACGAACTCGGCCCGGTAATTCCCCGCACCTTTGCGCCTGCCCCTGGCTGGTCGCCCAACGGACACCGTATCAAAGCGCCCATGGACTACGGGCGTGGTCCCGAGAAGACCTGGGTCTATGGGGCCTTACGAGTGCGCGATGGCAAAGAACTGACTCGCTGTGCCGCTTCGCGCAATTCCAAAGGCTACATTGCCCTGCTGGCCGACATCGAAGCTGACAACCCAACGGGAGACATCTTTGTGATCACTGACAATCTCAGCAGTCATTCCAGCCTCGAGACACGCACCTGGCTGGCCGATCATCCGCGCATCCATCACGTCTTTATTCCCACCGGAGCGTGTTGGCTCAATTTGCAGGAGGGCTGGTGGCGGTTCTTCCGTCGTGACGCACTCGCTGGGCAGAGCTTTGCCAATCCCAAAGAGATTGAGCAAGCCACCCGCGTCGCTACTGCGCAACTCAATCGGCGGGCCAACCCCTGGGTCTGGGGACGCCCACCTAAGATACCCCGTTATCATCGCCGAGTCTTTTGTTATCGGATTTAACGAACGCAGCACTAGGCCGATAACAAAAAACATAATAATTGGGGAGATTAAATTTCACCCCACCTTCTACTTGTCCACTCCCTTTACAAGCACAGGATAGAACTTCTGATCTTATAACGGGCAAGGTCAACCACAGTAACTACCATCCAAGCGGGCAATAAAAAAAGAGCCAGCAACGAAGCTGCTAGCTCCTAATTCTTAATCAGATGCTTGCGGTTTCTTCCCACGCCCACCCTTGCGCTTGTCTGGCTCACGGAAATCAGTACGCTTCTTGCGCCCACCCGGCTGATTCGCGAACGGCACGCTATCACCCGGACTGAACTTCCGTTTCTGCTCCTGAATGAGCGTATCATTGAGATGCATATAGTTCTTGATGGTCGCTATATCCTCATGCCCCAACAATTCCTGTAGCGTGTAAATGTCGCCACCGAGCATGAGGTAACGCACGGCGAAGGTATGGCGGAAAATGTGCGGACTGATACGCTTGCCCTTTGGCAGATCAGAGCGGCGACGAATGCGCTGAAACAGCATATCCACACCGCGCCGAGTGAAAGCAAAACCGCCCTCACCCAAAAACACATGATCTTCATTCGGATTGCCTAACTCTATAAGCCGATCACGGTTCGGGCGATAGCGGTCAATATAGAGAAGCAACGAGCGCAGCGCATTGCGGCCAAGCGCGATACGCCGTTCCTTGTTTCCCTTGCCATGCACGATAATCGCGCCCCTGTCGCGGTCAAAGTTCGCCAGGCGCAGATCACACAATTCAGCCAGGCGTATACCGGTATCCCACAGCACCCAGAGAATAGCGCGGTTACGAGCGGCATTAATATCGGTGATAGGGCCAGTCTCGTGAGGCGGCGCGCAGGCTTTCAGCATCCGCTCGAAACTCTTCAAATTCGATGATGCGGATGAGTGGTCTGCCAACTTTGGGCATCTTCACATGGTTTGAGGGAGCCACCTGCACGTACCCCTCAGCTTCCAGCCAGTTGCAAAAAGCGCGCATCGAGCGTGCGTAGCAATTCACCGAACGCTCAGAAAGCTTCTTACCCTTCGCACCGGGTTCCGTACCCATGCTGGTAAGCCACGAGAGAATATGCACGCGTTCGATATCCTCAATACAGGTCACGGCCTTCTTTTCCAGAAAAGCGGCAAAGTTGCCGAGCGCGAGCGTATGCCATTCAATCGTCTTGGGACTGTGGTTCTGGCTGCGATGGTCGAGGATGTACTCTTCAATGGTCGCACGAATAGCCCGTTTCGCACGCGCAGAAGAACGCTTGCCAGCTTGAGAAATGGACTTTGCAGGAGCAGCTTGCTCTTGCTTTTTGCGAGAAGAATCAAAAGACACAGGACACCTCCAATGCTTTGAAGGCAGTCACAGCGAAGGAGCAGGTACTTACACCACTTTGTACCATTTTTGGGCCTCAGATGAGGCAGGTACTCATGGATTTCGGAGGCAGGCACTCACTGAAACACTTTTCAGCAAGTTTACCTCAGAAGTCAACACTGCTTGCTTCCTGTGAAGCCGCCTGTGAACTGGCTTCCTGTGTGCTTGGAGCGGGAGACGGGACTCGAACCCGCGACAGCCTGCTTGGAAGGCAGGAACTCTACCACTGAGTTACTTCCGCCGGTACATCGGCTTGGGAGGCGACTCCAACACCCACGTCTACGTTACATTTGAGTGTTGTGCGGCCGTGGCATAGGACGTTGCCTACTCGCGCAGGCAGGAAGTCACGGCCTGTTGTTCCTCTCACAGCACTATACAGCATCCCGGGGGGAAAGGCAAGGGCACGCGCGCTGTCTTCCCAGGGCTTTCTGGTTTAGCCGTTGTGCCTGGAAAGTCCTTCAGCGGTTGTGCCATGCTCTATCGGGGGGATAGTGGCCGAGGGCAATCAGCCCGAGGCGGTACGTTATTCGTTCGGCGTCATTGAGGTGAAGAAGCGCGACAGTGGCGCGCCCACTGGCGGTGATCCCTTCGATACGGCCGCCGTTGAGACGAAAATGGCGATTCCAGCGCTGCTCCCGCGGATTGAAGAGGAGGACGATTTTGTCCGAGAGCGGGTCAACCGAAGCGAGGTCCGAGCCCTTGAACCGGTTGCAATACAAGCAGGCCCAGGCCAGATTCTCGAGGGAAGTCGGCCCTCCGTGCTTTTCAGCAATCACATGGTCGGGCTCGTGCGGGTAGTACATGTCTGCTTCGTGGATGAGACAGTATTCACATCGTCCCTGAGCGCGTGCTTGCACCTGGCGCCGGAGACGTTCGGGAATGGAGGGTTTCCTGGCCATACCCTCAGGACGCCTGCTGTCTTAACTGTTGGTGAGCCTCAAGCTTGACCAGCTCCATCAGATATTCAATCACCAGATAGCTCTCCAGCTCCTGGCGCTCCTCTTCGTTCAGCGAACCCTCACGCTCAGTCTGGATGAGTTCGTATGCTCGTTCGGCCACCTCGGGGGAGGGGTGGAACGCCACGATTTGTTCGGGCATGGGATGATGCGCCAGAAACCGTGCGATTTCAGTAGCAGCTTGTGTCTTGAGCAGCATTGGCAGTTTCCTCCTCCTACGGCAAAGGATGCCATGCGCAGGGGCATGGTCTGATATGCTCTTGATGTATCATCAAGAGCATATCATAGAAGTGGTCAGGTTGCAAAAGACACAGTGATCCCCTGAACTGCTAAAGCGCGCGTACGCCACCGTAGCTCCAAAACGAGACGGGAACGAAGCGGTCAAATGGTTTTCAGTTGCCGGCCTCGGATGGCGGCAGCGCGGCACGCAGCAGTTGTTCCAGCGCAGCGGCCCGCGCGGGCGAGAGGCCGGGGACCGTCGCCAGAGTGGAGGCGTCGGCGCTCAACAGATCATGCAGGCTGCGAAATCGCTCGCAGACAGCGCGTGCGGTAGCGGGGCCAACGCCGGGCAAAGACAACACGATCTGCATCTGCTGCTCGGGCAGAGAAGCCCTGCGACGCCCCGACGCGGGGCCGCGTGGAGCATGCCTGACCTGGCACTGCTTCGCCGCGGCATAGACCAGGTGCGCCGACTCTGCCGGTCCGCTGCTGGGCAGGATCGGCACGCGCATGACCGCGGCGATGTAGGCGAGCGCCCCGCGTATGCTTTCGGGGCGCATCTGGGAGTGGCTGACGCGCAGCGGATCCCCCTCCAGTAATAAGATGGGCTCGAAGCGGCTTTTCCGCAGATCGGCCAGTTGCGCGAAGAGGCGTCCCCGCGCCAGGCTGCTGAGAAAGTCGCTCGCCGTTTTGCGCTCGAAAACCCGGCAAGGATAGCCACCTACATCGTAGTCACCCACACGCAGTTGGATCACCTCGATGTGCACCTGCGGCATGGCGGCCAGCAGAGCAGGGATGCCGGAGCGTTGTTCTTGCGAGTCGATGCGGATATGGATCGGGACCTGGCTGGTGTTGCGACATAACATGCGTCTCGTTTCTCGACCGCAAGCGTTTAGCATTCGCTCGCTCGTCCCTGGTCCTGCTTGATCGCGATTTCCAGCGTCTCCAACCTCCAGAACCTGGTCCCGTTTCCGCCCGGCGACGGCGATGGACCCCGGTAGTCCGGCTGGATAGCAGCACTGGGGGACTTCACTTCGGATTTGCGTTTTCCTAACAGCCAGGCTGTCTGGCCGACGGTCAAGTCCTGGTCACGATGGTTTTGCCACCAGTGCGCAATGCGCAGCAACGGGTCTGGTTCCACAGCACCTCCACACACAGGGCACGCACCTGGAGCTCGCCCTCCTTCGTGCCTGTGACCTGCGCGCCTCTTCAGGACCTCCCGGGCTTCATCATCCCGGCTCTCTTCCTCGTCATCCCTGTCGCCATCCCAGGAGGGGTATCTCCTCGCCAGCCGCGAGATATATTCCTGTTTCTCAATGAGCCTGTGGGGACAAACGGCAGCGATGTCGACTCCCAGTTCGCGCAGGATGTCTCCAGCCAGATGCTCCCGGCTCTCTGCCTCGGTGATGGCCCTCCCGAAGAACTCACCGTATTCGCGGCTGTCTCCCGGCCGACCTTGCAGGTTGTGTAGAAGCCATCCAGGGACAAATCGCTCGGCTACGCGGAACGGCAGGTGGAAGAGGTAGTGCGCGGTAGGACTGGTATACTCGAACGCGATCAGGCTCAGCCCTTCCGGGTCCAGCTGGACCGTCTCGCTCTCATCAAGCTCGCACCAGCGTGGAGAGGGGCGGTCGCGGCTCCAGCAGAGAGCGAGCAGGTCGACCGGTTCGATGCAGAGCGCCTCGAGTTCGCCGTCGGGGATGGGCTGTCGAGTAGCGCGGGCCTGCGTGATGAGCGCCGCGAGCTGCTCCTGGAGAAAGGCTTTAGTGCCCTTGACGTTGAGCGCTTCGATGTCAGCGCGCGAGGCGGGTTGGCGGCCCACGATGCGCGCAAAGAGGTTGAGAGCAGCCGAGCCACTCTCCTCCCCATCCGCTGGGAGGTATTCGTCGTCCTCGATCAGCATAGCGAGTCGTTCGATGAACACCTCGGTCGCGATGTCGGCGGCCAGCTCCAGGGAAAACTCGCGGGCAAAGCCCCCTGTGCCATCGCTGTAGGAGACCGGGCCGATCAAACCAGCAGCGAAAGCCTGCCGCACCAGCGCAGCCTTCACGCGGTAGAGTCCCTGTCGGTCGGCGTACAGCAGCCGCTCTCTCGCCCTGGCCCAGTGATCGAGGGAGTAGAGCAGGCGCAAAGTGTGCTCGACGTGCTCCGGCTGGCAGAGCCAGGCGAGCCGGGTGCGGGGAATGCCGCCCGGCACCGGGTCGTCCCCGCACCCAGCGTTGTAGAGTGTATCGGTCTTCGTGCGCATAGCAGAGGCCACCTTTCTGCAGAAAGAGCGACAGCGGGTAGCTGGCCATCTTTGCCAGGCCGTCTCCGGAGTAAGAGACGGATGTAGCGATATGCTTCGGTGTGGGCGCTTCGCCGTGTTTGCGCCCTGACTCCAGTTATGATAGCAGGCAGACCTCTTCCACACCTCATGAACTTTCACGGTTTTCTCACCTTAACTCAACGCTGTCCTCCGTGGCGCGCGAAGGGTAGGAGAGATACCTTGCCTGGTCCTCCGCTCGGGCCTTGCCCCCGTTTCGTGAGAACCTCGTGAAATGCTGTGAGCCTGGAAGGAGCTTGGTCTGTTATGATTGCCGCAGAGGGCTTTCAGATATTACGTTTCCCTTTTTCTCTCGCCGTCTGAGAATAGAAACACAGCACAGAGGAGAGCCGAACGGCGTTCCCAAAGGAAAGGAGAGAGCCGTGCCGCACTTTACGGAAGACAGCCTGCGGCGAATTATTATCAACCCGTTCTACGCCATCACGATTGCCCCTCAGCTGACCGAGATGCACGAGCCGTCCATGGACGAGGCCGAGTGGGTGCGGACCAATGCTACTCTGACAGGGAAGTTGGGAGCCGCGAGTTGGCTCCGGCAGCTGTTGGACGCATTGGAGGGCAAGGCAGGCGTGCAAGAGGGGCCGATCAATCCCTATCAGGCCGTCAACATCGACCCGCTGTTCGCCGCCGAGCATCCTCCACTCATAGAGCGGGAGAGGTGGGTCGAGGCCAACGTCATGCACATCCGCGATATGGGTGCAGAAGGCTGGCTGCGGCAACTATTAGACATACTCAACGGCGACATCGTGACGGCGGAGGAGGTCGGTTTGGCTCCCCCAGGCGGCCATTTCGGGTACGGTGGGCCCGGCAGATCGCACTCGCAACGGCGGGGGAAGAAGAAACAGAAAAAGAGGCGCCGCCGGTAAAAGGCGAGTGACTGCGACCATACCCCTTAAAGGGAATACGCTTGAAGAGGAGTTGGGGCCTTACCCCAGGCTGATAGCAAGTCCAGTGAACTACCACTGAGCTGAAGACTCAGTGGCTTCTGCGGGAGCCTGAGTTCACCAGACTCAGCCCCAGAAATGGGAGCTACGTTCGAGAGTGCCACGACACCGGCGGTTGACGCATCAGACTGTTGCTCTGTCGCCTGGGTTTAAGTAGGGCTGAGGTAAGGCCCGGTGATCCAGGCGCAAAAGCCTCTTGAACCTTGTCGGGATGAAGCCGGATTCTCCCGGTGGTCACAGCCGGGAGATACGCACTACCTGTCGCAAGACAGAGCATTTTTCCGAAAGGAAGGTTTCTCATGAGTATAGTCTACGTACTCTCACCAGGGCGACGGCCGTTGATGCCCTGTTGCGCAGCGATCGCCCGTCTCTTGCTCAAAGAGAAGAGGGCCAAAGTGGTACGGCGAACGCCTTTTACCATCAAGCTGGTGGCTCCACCTGAAAGCACCTCTACCCAGCCCATCACCCTGGGAGTGGATACGGGCAGTTCCGTCGTGGGTGCTGCGGCGGCTGACGAAAAGGGGAACATTCTCTACCTGTCCGAAGTGCAACTGCGTAACGATATCGCCTCAACGATGAAAGAGCGAGCATCCAGGCGGCGTAACCGTCGCCAACGCAAGACGAGGTATCGTCCTGCAAGATGGCTCAACCGCAAAAATTCCATCAAACTGGATCGTTTTTCTCCCACGATGAGAAGCAAGTTTGAGGCTCATCTGCGTGAAATTCGTTTTGCGCAGGCGATTTTACCGATCACTGCGATCGTCTTGGAAACAGGAACCTTTGACCCTCATGCCCTCAAAAATCCCGAAGTTTTACACAACAAAGAGTTGTATCAAAAGGGCATCAAGTATGGTTTTGCCAATACCAAAGCCTATGTACTCACGCGAGATGGCTACACGTGTCAGCAGTGCCATGGGAAAATGAAAGATCAGCGCCTCGAAGTCCATCACCTCATTTTTCGCAGTCAACAGGGAAGCGATGAGGAAGACAATCTGTTAACCCTCTGCAAAACCTGTCATGATGCGCTGCATGCCGGAACCATCAAACTCAAGCAGAGGGGTGTCAAGAAAGGGACCTTGCGACATGCCACCCAGATGAACAGCATCCGCGTTCAACTGCTCAAGCGGGTTGACGGCGCGATGGAGACCTGGGGCTTTGTGACCAAAGAACATCGTCTGCTTTTCGGTCTGCCCAAAGAACATCGTTTTGATGCGGCAGTGATAGCCACGCGAGGGCAGATGCCCGTCTTTCGCACGAGCCACGTGCTCCTCAAAAAATGCGTACCCGATGGCGATTATCGACAGACCAAAGGAGTGCGCAGCGAGCAAACTATTCCCACCGGGAAGATCCAGGGCTATTGCAAGTTCGACAAAGTGCGTTACCAGGGACACGAGTACTTCATCAAAGGCCGTATGTCTACAGGCTACGCCATTTTAATGCATCTGGACGGGCAAAAGGTAGAGTTGAATCCCACTCCCAAATTCAACAAAATGAAGAGAGTAAGCGCGCGATCATCATGGATGATGAGTCAAAAAACCACGCAAAGTTTTTCATCGCAAGTCAGGAAACAATCCGGCACGACATCGAAAGTCGGGGCTGAAGCGCAGCATTCATCCACGAGGCAGAAGACCTCGTAGTTTTCTCGCCGCGCCTGTCTATATAAATTAGGGGTCAGGAGTGTATCATGAAGGGTCTGTACATGTTAAAGCAGGTCGACCACAGCCGCAAGGCCGCGATCTACACAGGCTGAGCACGACGGCAAGCTCAGGAATTTCGCCTACACCGAGGAACTCGGCGAGTGACGCGAGACGTTCTCCCGCTTGCTGCATGAGGTGCAAGAAGGCGAGATCGGGGTGATTCTGGCGCCCGAGGCCGCCAGCCTGGGGATCGAAACGTCGCCGGGCTGGATGGAGGCATTCATCCAGGCCGTCAAGCGGCACGCGGTGCTCATCGGCGACCACGGACACGACCTGGTCTACGACCTGCGCGAGGAAGAGGACGAGGCGCGGTTTCGCGCCCTCTTCTCGCCGGAGAACTACGAGCGGGAGAGGCTCGCGCCCCGCCCGCTCGCCGATGCCATCGTGCAGACCCCCCTCGTGGCCGCATACATCGAGCACGGGGAGAACTGGTTCCTCGTCGTGCGCCGTTTCGGCGCACAGTAGATTGCCCCAGAGGGGCAGAAGGTCGAGAGCAAAGAACCTTCTAGGACACCCAACCTACCTAGAGCCGAAAGGCAAAGGGGAAATTAGCATGTTGGGAAAGCGGCTAAACTCGAAGGGATGTGGAGCGACGCGCCGCAAGTCCTGTACGCATGGTGAAACCTGAATTGGTTGAACCCCAGGAGAAGTCAGCGATGACGAAGAACCCTCGGCTTCCAGCGGTGCAAAACCACGCCCGCCGTAGCATCCCTGAAACGGCGACACCGCAATACACATCAGTGACGAGGATGTGGAAATAAGCCAGCGAAGCCTCCGCTGGTGAAAGCTCTCTGCGGTGAGCGACCTGCAATGAGCAGGTTCAAGGAAGCGAACGGGGCACCTAACCGTACTACACGTCTACTGTGCGTAAAGACGGGATCGCCTACCAGCCGCGAGGCTCAGGGCGACGGAGTTCCCATAGTACTCAAATGATTGGGGTAATGCCCGGTACACGGGGAAGGGGAACAGGTATCGTTGAGTATCCAAAGATAGAAAGGTATGCGAAATGCAGACAGCCGACGCTATCCTCGGGCTCATTTGCGAGAGAGGCAAGAAAGGATTGCCCCTGGAGCAACGAGTCTACAGACTCCTGTACAACAGGGACTTGTACCTCATGGCCTACGGCAAAATCTACCGAAACGCAGGCGCGATGACGCACGGCGTGACGGATGAAACCCCTGACGGCATGTCGCTGGCAAAAATTGACGCCATCATTGAAGCGCTGCGATATGAGCGGTTTCAGTGGTTGCCAGCCAGACGCACGTATATCCCAAAGAAAAATGGGAAAAAGCGGCCGCTCGGGATGCCGGTGTGGACGGACAAATTGGTGCAAGAAGTGTTGCGCCTCATCCTTGAGGCGTACTACGAACCCACCTTCTCAGACCATTCACACGGGTTCCGTCCTGGACGCGGCCCCCATACCGCGCTCAGGGAAATCTACCGCACGTGGAGAGGAACGACCTGGTTCATTGAGGGAGACATCTCGAAGTGCTTCGACAACCTCAATCACGAACTGCTCCTCAGTATCCTGAGCGAGTACATCGACGACACAAGGTTCATCAAGCTACTCCGAGATCTCTTCGATGCGGGATACATGGAGGATTGGACGTACAACGAAACGCTCAGCGGCGTACCGCAAGGCGGAATAGTCAGTCCTGTCCTCTCAAACATCCTGCTCGACAAACTCGACAAGTTTGTGGAAAACGTACTCATCCCGCAGCACACCAAAGGAGTCAAAAGGAAGAAAAACTATGAGTACCACAACCTCATGGAACGCTCCCGAAGACTCAGGAGCAAAGGGAACATTGAAGAGGCAGAACGACTGAGAGATGAAGCTCAGAAACTCCCCTCGACAGTGACCGACGACCCCGATTACCGACGCCTGAACTACGTCAGATATGCAGACGACTTCCTCTTAGCTAGACTTTATCCATAATTAGCTGGACAAAACAAGGAAGACAGACTAATCTTCTCTCAAACTTGATGTAAAAAAGGACGAGAGAAGATGGATCTGCCTACAAAGATTATACAGGTGTTGCGCTCGTTTGAAGGAGTCTTCAGCCAACGGGTGTGGGAATGGGCCAAAGTGCTTCTGATCGGAGCCGTCTTGGCCCCAGGAGAACGAACAGTGGCATCCATCCTGCGCGTCATGGGACGATCGAACGACAAGCAGTTCCAAAACTACCATCGAGTGCTCAATCGCGCCAGATGGTCGAGTCGGGCCGTGAGTCGGATCTTGCTGGTGCTGCTGGTGGATCTCTTTGTGCCTGCAACAGCTCCCATCGTGGTGGGAATCGACGAGACGATTGAACGTCGTCGCGGAAGCAAGATCGCCGCGCGAGGGATCTATCGTGATCCAGTCCGTTCCAGTCAAGAGTTTTTTGTCAAAAGCAGCGGGTTGCGTTGGATCTGCCTGATGCTGCTCACGCCGATTCCCTGGGCAAGCCGGGTGTGGGCTTTGCCGTTTTTGACCGTGCTTGCCCCATCTGCGCGGTATCACGAGCAGCATGGGAAGAAGCATAAAACCATCACGGACTGGGCCAGACAAATGATCCGACAACTGCATCGCTGGCTGCCGGAACGGGCACTGGTCATCGTCGCCGATGGAAGCTATGCGGTGGTGGAGTTTCTGGCGCACATGGTTCGCTTGCCGCACGTGACTCTCGTGACACGCATGCGCCTGGATGCGGCGCTCTATGATCCTGCCCCGATACGAGCAGCAGGCAAGAAAGGTCGGCCTGCGGTCAAAGGCAAGCGTCAGCCCACCCTCGCCAAACGCTTGGCCGATCCCGCAACCGCATGGCAGACCAGCACGGTTTCCTGGTATGGAGGCGTCACTCGATCCGTTGAGATGGCGACAGGCACTGCTCTGTGGTACCATGCTGGCGTTCCGCCTGTTCCTATTCGCTGGGTGCTTATTCGTGATCCAGAGGGCACATTTGCCTCGCAGGCCGTGCTGTGTACCGACCAACATGCCGACCCGGTTCAGATCCTGGCATGGTTTGTCATGCGTTGGCCGGTCGAAGTCACCTTTCATGAGGTGCGCACCCACCTGGGCGTGGAGACGCAGCGCCAATGGTCGGATCTGGCCATTCTGCGCACCACGCCTGCCCTCTTGGGACTCTTTTCGCTTGTCACCATTTTTGCTCAGCAGTTGTTGGGTGAGCAATCCTTTCCTACCCGTCAGGCGGCCTGGTATGCCAAAGCCTTGCCTACCTTTTCGGATACGTTGGCGTTCGTTCGACAGCATCTATGGCCCTCCAGCTTTTTTGCCAGGTCGTCTTCTCAGCACGAGGTCATCGAAATTCCACGGGCACTCTTTGACCGCCTCGTGGATACTCTCGCCTATACGGCGTGATTTGGATAAAGTCTAGCTTAGGGTTCATCGGCCCGAAGTCGGAAGCCGAAGCGATCAAGCAGCAACTCAAGGAGTTCCTGCAAGAACAACTCAAGCTGGAACTCTCAGAGGAAAAGACGCTCATCACACATGCGAGGAGCGAAACTGCCAGATTTTTGGGATACGCAATCACGACGCTGCACGACGACGCGAAGCGCACGAAACGCAAGACCAATGGAATTGGACAAGAAACGAAATGCCGCAGCGTCAATCGCCAGATAGGGTTGCAAGTGCCACAAGACGTGATAAAGGCAAAATGTGAACGCTACAAAAGAGGAGAGGAGACGATTCACCGGGCCGAGCTGTTGGAAAGAAGTGGCTACGACATAGTCATGACCTACCAACTGGAATACCGGGGCATCGTCAACTACTATCGACTCGCTTACAACGTGCATCGCTTCAGGGAACTGAAACGAGTCATGGAGACCTCGTTGACCAAGACACTGGCACATAAATACAAAGTGTCAGTGCCAACAGTTTACGAGAAATACGGGACGATACTCGAGGTGCAAAACAGGGAGTACAAGGGACTCCAGATTAGCGTACCAAGAGAAGATAAACCGCCGCTAGTGGCGACATGGGGCGGTATCCCCTTAAAACGGGACATGGAGGCGACCCTAGAGGAACGACCACCACGTATCTACGGCAATCGAACAGAACTCGTGCAACGGCTCCTCGCGGATTTCTGCGAACTCTGCGGGAGCGACAAAGATGTGGAAGTGCATCATGTGCGAGCAATGCGAAAACTCCACGAATACCCAGGACGGCCCAAACCAGAATGGGTGAAGCGGATGATAGCTATGAGACGGAAGACGCTGCTCCTCTGCAAGAGATGCCATGTGGCAGTCGAACACGGACTGCCCATCACATGGACAACGCTGACACTCAAAGAGGTCAAGGCCCGCAGGAAGGCCAGAATGACCACGATGCTAGAGAGCCGTGTGCAATGAAAGTTGCAAGCACGGTTCGGGGAGGGGCGGTGAGAAAAGGATTGCAGAGGCGATACCTCGCTTGCCGCCTACTCTACACGCGCCTGGAGGGCGAGGACGCGGACACGGCCATCTACGTCCTTTCCAGCGGGGCGCTCGGGCAAGACGTGGACCTGTTCGGCATGGGACGCTGGAAAGAGATCCTGGATCTCCTGGCACCCTACGGGATCAGCCAGGAGAGCGGCTGGCGCCCGGTTCCTCCTGAACGCAGGGACTGGCTCTCCCGCACGCAGCAGCAAGAGGACGCGATGGCCGCGCAAGCCGGTGCCGCGATGGAGCCGCACCGGGGTTCCCTGCCGCAGGGCGCGCATATGAGCGTAATCGTGCCAGGGAGCGGGAAGGCACGGGCCAACAAAAGCCGGAAACGGAGAGGGAGAAGACGGTGAGAGAGCCAACTTCCTTCACCCACGAAGAGTACCAGTTGACGAAAGTGGCGCTGGAACGCTCCGACGTCCCGGCCGAGGCCCTCGCCCTCCTCTCTGCCTGGATCGAAGGGGAAGACCTGCTGCTGGACGACCGCGAGGACGTTGGAGGGATTGCCTTTTGCCGCATGGACGCCAGGATCATGGCCCCGCTTCCCCACATCCTGGCCTCTTTCTTCGCGCGCCGGCCCTATAAGCGCAAAGAGGGGCACTACCCCGGGTGGAACGGCTTCTACCTGCTGCTGTACCGGGATGCCGAGGAGGGCTGGAAGCTGCTGTGCATGGGCAGGGATACCGCCTACGCTCAGTTTGTCCCGGTGCTCGCAGCCAGGCGCAAGGCAGTAGAGGAGATCAAAAGGCAGGTCGGCAGGGATCTGGGAGATGTCCAGGAGTGAGAGGAGCATCCATGAACGACAATAGCACCTCTATGATCGACAAATTGTCGATCATAGGACCGACCGGGGACCTTCACGGATACGGATACCTGAGAAGTGGAGAAACATGATGCCACAGGACGAGATAAGCCAGCAGGGGAATGCCGACGCAAGCGACGACATTGCGAACCTGCCGGAAATACGGCGCATCCAGGATGAGAGCGGCGCCTGGTATTACAATGTGACGGATGTCATCGCCGCGCTCACCGGAACCACAGATGCCAGCGATTACTGGGTCAAGATGAAGAGGCGCGGGAAAAGTGAGGGGTTTGAAGCAACCCTCCACAAAATCGTGCAGTTCCCGATGAGGTCCCGCAAGGATAGCAAACTCAGGAGCGCTGACTGCGCCGACCGCGAGACCTTGCTGCGCCTCGTGCAGAGTATTCCCAGCGCCAGCCCCAGGCTTGAAAAACTCAAGCTCTGGCTGGCGCAGGTCGGCGAGGAACGCCTCCAGGAGAGCGAGGTCAACGCCCAGATAGGAGAAGTACGCCAGAGATACCGCGCGTTAGGGCGGGACGAAGCGTGGATTGAAGATCGCATCCTTAACCTGACCGGACGCAACGCGCTCACCGATCAGTGGCAAAAGCGGGGGGCGGTGCAAAAGTTACATTTTGGACTGCTGACAACGATCCTCCACAGGGGAGCCTTCGGCATCACGCCGGACGAGCACCGGGAAGTGAAGGGGCTGCCAAAGCGGGAGAATCCCCGAGAACACATGGACCGCGTCGAACTGGCTCTCTCGACGCTCACGGAGGCGACCGCGACCGCGAGCCACATCGAAAACGACAGCCAGGGGATAGATGAACTCAAAAGGGACGTGCTCAAGGCCGCGGAAGCTGGTGAGACGGCACGCCTTGCCGCCGAAAAAGCCCTCGGGCGCCCGGTTGTCTCCTCGACAAATTTTCTCGAGGGGTCTAGACGGAAAGGGAGGAAACAGCTCCCACCACCGGAGCAATCATCACTCTTCGAGCAGGCCGAGCCAGATCAGTAGCAGACCCACCGCAAGAAAAGAGGCGCAGGTCCATGCCACAGCACCACCCGATGACAATCGGCGTCAACGATCACCTCACCATCGACGCAGGGTCCTGGCTGGAACACACAGCAGAGGATCAAACGCCCTACCGCCTCATCTCGCCCCCGCACACCACCATGTACCAGCAGGTCCTCTCATATTTGGAGGAAGTCATTGGGGACCAATCGGCCCCTCCGAAGTCCCAGCCGCACTTCGGTGAGGTGGCCATCGCGACCGTGGCGGTCTGCCTGCGCTGGGGGTCGTACTTCGCCGCGCTGGTCAATCGCGACCTGCCTCAGTGGGCGGCCGCATTCAATCCTGAGGTCAGCTGCATCGGTGACGGAGAGATGGCGCGCATCAACATTGAGGCCTCGGCGGCCCTCTCCGACTGGATCGACCTCATGTGGGCGGACCAGCAGCACTTCCGCAGGCTGGTCAAGGCCGCCGTCCGGCTCCTGCCCTTTCCCATAGCACAGCTCGACGGCTCGACGTACTACCACCGCTTTCGGGCGTTGAGCGCCTTCAATTCTGTCACTGGTAGGCGCTATCTGATAGAGGCTTTTGCGCGGGACTTCGGCGCAGAGTGGTTGGAACGTGAGAAAGCGCGCCTGATAGTCAATCCCACACGCGCCCTGGCCAATGGCATCCTCAATGAGCACTGGCGCAACGGCTCGGGCATTGAGGATGTCCACGCCGGGGCCATCGCTCCTCCGCGGCCACTCCTGCAGCGGTGCCTCACAAGAGCGCAGGAGGTGCTGCTGATGCAGGAAACGGCAGAGCTGGTTCGTGCCCACCATGCGCGCTCTCTTTGCTCTCGTCGGCAAATCGAGCAAGGAAACCTGGCCGGAGCTGGCCCTCCCGTACGCGCTTGCCTTCAAGCCTCCCGCCGATTGGTCGCTGGAGGAACTGACGCGCGAGATCGTTTTACCGGGCGCGGAGCCGCGCTAGCCTCTCAGTGACACTCCGCTGCCGCTTAAAGCGGCGCGGCTTCTCGCTATGCGCGAGCTACGCGGACATGCGGGGTGAACCGCAGGCCCGTGGGAGGTGCCATAGCTCCGACTACGTGGGGGACACCAAATTCCCCACGATACTTGTAGCGGATGTTGACCGCGCCCACGCCATCGCGATGCCAGACGAACCTGCACCGCTTATTCGTGCAGCGGAACACGCGGCCCGTGACCTTGCTGCGCCGGTGCCCACACCTCGGGCACGTACGGGAGGTGTAGCTCTCCTCTTGCAGGACGACCTCCATCCCCAGGCGCTCGGCCTTGTAGGTGAGCTTGAAGCGTGCCGAGCCGTGCGACCACTGATGGAGTTTCTGATTGTTGGCGTGTCCAATATCGTTGTCCTGTCGGATATCGCGCACGTCACCAATCACGAGCGTTTGCACGCCTGCCTGATGCAGCGTGGTGATGAGCCTGCCCGTCTGCTTGTGCTCGATGTCGCGGATCTGATGTTCGATCTTCTTGAGTTGCCGTTTCTTGGAGCGGATGACCCGCTTGCGCCGCTTACTACCTTTCTTCATGCGTCCGTCGATGCGGGAGTTCAGCCTGGCTTGCAGTTTGTTGCGGTACTGGACTTTCGACCGGAGCAAGCGTCCATTGAGAATTTGCGTCTCCGCTCCGTCACAAGCCGCCGCCATATGCACTTCGCCCAGATCGATTCCAGCGATCTTCCCAGGCGGGAAAGGGCCATATATCGGCTCTTCGGCATAGGTGGCGATGGCCTCGTACTCGGTACCCATCCAGCGGATCACTACCGTTTGGGGCAAATCCCAGGGCCAGGCGAGCACCAACGGAGCGTTGCCCTTCCCATTGGAGAGACGAAGGTACCCGTCTTGCAGGAGTATCGCGGAGCGCTTGTATTCGATCCTGAAGTACCATTTCCGCTTGTGGGGAGGTTTCGCGTCGGGGTCGCCCTTGCGGCGCTTCCGCCAGCTGTTCAGGGCGGCAAAGAATGCCTGGACGCAGGCGTCGGCGGTATGAGCGTGCAGCGCAGGAGACGTGTGCCAGCGCATCAGGTGTTTCGGACTCAGCCAGATGCCCTTATGCCGGACTGTGCGCCAGAAGGACACGAGCGTCTGGCTGTAGAGCCGCCCACACTCGCGGGCGAGCGTATCCAGTTGCTCGCTTGTACCGATCTTCACGCGGCGTACCCGATATGCACTCATATGCTTGTATTCTATTTCTTTCACCCAAAAACGGGAACGTGTTTCACGTGTTGGGCATGGGTTAAAGCCGATAGGCGCCTCACCGCCTGGGATGAATCCACAGCGGCTTGCGGCGGGCTAAAGCCCTTCTCAGTCATCTCCTGCGAATGGGGAGAGGCGTGTGCTATGCCGAGATGCTCGCTCCATCCAGAGACCTGGGCCTGGCTCAACCAATGGGGAGCGCTCCCTGTCTCCGGGCTCTGCGGCGCAGTGGAGGGTAGCGGTACGGGGTGAGCGTTGGGCCTCCGCCCGCGGCAACATGGCTCGTCAACCGCATGCACTTCGCGCCCAAGCCGTCCCCGTGCCTCCTCGACATCGCATCCGGCTCCGCCAGGGAAAGCCTCTGGACCACCACCACGGTGTAGCCCTCCCAACGTTCCCGCAAGACCAGCCCCTGCCGGATGCGGCGCGCGAGTTCGCGGGTGTAGACGGCCGGTTCCGCCCGCTCCTCGTGGAGCACGTCCTCGGCATACTGGTAGAGGCTGGAGCGCCTCCTGCCGCCTCTCTTGCTCCACCAGCAGGACCATCAAGCGGCACAGGGCGTCCTCGTCGGTCGGGTCCTCCTCCAGCGCGGCGAAGAGCAGTTCCTCGGCCACGCTCGCTCGCTCATCGCGGATATACAGGTCGACCAGCTTGAAGAGCACGCGGTGCCGCGCGCCGTTAATCGTGTGCCGCCTGCCCTGCGCCCACTCGGCGTACGGGTCGTCCTCGAGAAACTCGCCCCTGGCGAGGGCGTGCGCCTCCTCTAACAGGGGGAGCGGGTTCTGCCCCTGGCATTCCGCGCGCATCGCCTGCGAGGCGAGTGAGAGCAATGCATCGGCGTCGACCCACAGGTGCTGCTGGCCGGCCAGCTTGAAGATGGTCTCACCGCCGCTGCGTAGGGTGAGCAGCAGACTGCCCACCTCGCCGGCGCGCAGGATGTGCCGCCGCAGCAAGGAGGCTGCCGAGTCGAGCGCGTGGGCGGCGTTTATCTGGCCGTTGCCGGGCCAGATGGCCTCGATCAGCTCATCGCGCGCGGCGCGCCGGTTCGCCCGGCACAGCAGCACCTTTAGCAGCGCCATCGCCGGCCCGCGGTTGCTCCACTCGCTCTGCGCCACCCGCTCGTAGCGCGGCGGCTGGTCCGCGGACAGCGAGGGAGCGCGAACGAGCCGCTCGAGGGCGAACTCCCCCAGGGTGGTGATCCGCACCAGCGGATACTGCGCTTGATACTGCTGATCTGTCCTGTCCATCACCTATGTCTCTCCTGTCTTTACTGCCTGGCCTGGTCAACAACGCGAGGCAGTTCGTCTCTTCAGCCACCCCGTGCGCCTGGTGGGCATGCTTGCGCACGCCCCGGTTTCCCGCTGAGGTCGCTGACCGATTATAGCAGAAACGCCGCCTGGCAGACGTGAGCAAGTCGTGATATTCCGTGAGCCATTCGTGAAATGCTTCCCTCGCTCTCATCATCCGCTCGTTTCCTCTGCATCCCATCCTACTGGCCTATTCTTCCTGAGCGTCCGGGGAGTGGAAAGAAGACCTCCCACACCATGTACGCCACTGATGCGGACTCTACGAGCGAGTATGCACCTGACGTCGTGTGCAGGTCGTGAGAAGGCGTATGCATTTGGTGAACGCTCATGAAGCGCCCACGAGGGATGCATGCTACGCTCCCCGTGGAGGTCGAGATCGGCCACCGGGAGGACACAGCAAGAGAGGAGGGCCCCTCCCATCGAGCAGTTGCGTGTCATCGTTCTGGATAGTTCGCCGACCTCGCGCAAAATCCTGGAGGTCGTCCTGCAGCGCGAGGGGCACCAGGTCGCCTGTTTCGACGAGCCACTGGAGGCGCTGCGCTTCCTGGCAGGGCAGGGTCCGGCCGACCTGCTCTTCCTCGGCCTGGACCTGCCCAGGATGGACGGTTTCGCCGTGCTGAAGTACCTGAGGGGCGAGCCGCGCTTTCGGGCGATTGTCGCCATCGCCCTGCTGGACGGCCGAGATGGCATCCTGGTGCAGGTGAAGGCCCGCCTGGCAGGGGCGCAGCAGGTGGTGACGAAGCCGCTGGTGCAGCAGCGCATCGTCGCTCTGCTGGCTGAATATGCGTGCCGGAGAACTGCTGGTCGGGAAGCGAGCCAGCAAACATGGTATCCCGCGCACGACCACCACGAGATAGCTTCCTGCCAGGGAGGAGGTGCGCCCGATGGGGCAGCCAGTTCGCCCGGCGGATGAGCCAGGACCGGAGGTGGCCACCCGCCTGCGCTGGGTACGCGGGCGGCTCCTCGGCTGGTTCGCGCGGGAGGGCCGCTCCTTCCCCTGGCGCGGCCCCGGCCTGACGCCGTACGAGGTGGTGGTCGCCGAAGTCCTGCTGCAGAGGACCACTGCACCCGCTGTCGCGCATGCCTACGCCGGCTTTCTCGCGCGCTATCCGTCCTGGGACTCCCTGGCGCACGCGCCCCTGGATGACCTCGAGACCGCCCTCAGGCCGCTGGGGCTCTGGCGGCAGAAGGCGCTGGCCTTCCAGCAGCTTGCCCGCTCGATCGAGGCACATGGTGGGGTCCTCCCCCGCAGGCGCCAGGAGTTGGAGCGCCTGCCGGGGATCGGTCCCTACACGGCGAGCGCCGTGCTGGCGCTCGTGTACGGGCGGCCCAAGCCGCTGCTGGATGCGAACATGGACCGTCTCCTGGGGCGCTTCCTCGGTCCATCCGCGTGCGCCGGGGCAAGTCACAGGCGCACTATGTACGCGCTTGCTCTTCGCCTGGTACGCGGGAGGCACTGCCTGGCGGTCAACTGGGCGGCGCTGGATTTCGGGGCGCTCGTCTGCCGCCCCACGAGCCGCGCTGCCCCGCGTGCCCGCTGCGGACCAGGTGCGCGCACGCCAGATCGCTCCGGCCCCGAGCTACTTCCATTTCAGATGTTCTTTGAGGCTGACGAAGCGCTGGTGGCCGATGACGAGGTGGTCGACCAGTTCGATGTCGAGAATGCGGCCCGCCTCGACGAGCTGCCTGGTGGCCTTGATGTCCTCCGGCGACGGCGTGGGGTCGCCGCTGGGATGGTTGTGGCAGAGGATGAGTCCGGGGCAGTTGCGGATGATGGCCGGGCGGAAGACCTCGGCGGCGCGCAGCACCGAGCTGTTGGCGGTGCCCTGGTAGAGGCTGACCTTCTCGACCAGCTGGCCCTTGGCGTCCAGTACCAGCAGGCGCATCTGCTCGGTGTCCAGGTAGGCCATCTCCAGCATCACCAGGTTGGCGGCGTCCGCCGGCGTGCTGATCTTGTAGCGGGTGTCCACCTGTACCAGAGCCAGCCGCCGCCCGATCTCCAGGGCGGCCTTGACCTGGGCCGACTTGGCCTCGCCCATGCCGTACTCGGCGCACAGTTCGCGGAAGTCGGCCCGCACGAGGCCGGGCAGCCCCCCGTACTTCGACAGCAGCTTGTTGGCCATCTCCAGGACGTTGTCGCTGCGGGTGCCCGTGCGCAAAATGATCGCGAGGAGTTCGGCCAGCGAGAGCGCCTGGGAGCCGTAGTGCTGCAGGCGTTCGCGGGGCGCTCGTTGCTCGGCAACTCACGCACCGTGGCGTGGTAGTCGAGCCGGGGGTGAGTGTAGTGGTCGGCGTCGGTTTCGCGAGAGAGCATGGGCGCTGTTCCTCCTTTACGGCGGTAGTGGTCTCCCTCATCTATTCTGCACAAGGGCGGGTAAAAGTGGAATATCACCATCGTCCGTGTTACCGCTTGCTAGAACGTATGCTGCCGATGAGGAGGAGGCCCCTGCCGAAAAGGTGTGTTGTAGGGGGCACCTGCCAATCTCCTCGGCCTAGAATCCAGGGGCGATTGAAGGAGACATCTCGTGATCCCTACCCTGCACATCCAAGTGCTGGGCGAGTTTCGCTTGCTCTGGCCTGATTCAACGGAGGCGCAGGCCCATTCCAGATTGAGCCATAGGGCGTGGGAACGAGCGAGTCAGACAGACAGGTCTGGGACGCGCACTACTCCGTGGAAGTTCTTTTGGGAATCTTGGTGACGGCATAGCCAGTGTGCTCCTCTATCACTTCTGGGACGGTGGTGGCATTCGTGTAAGACACCTGGAGCGTTCCGTGAGAATTTTTTGCATCGGTGATCTCTCTTCCCACGGTCACCGTCAAATTGCTGATGCCTAACAGCAGGGGAGAAAGCGCCTGTTGCGCATCTTGCTCACCGTAGAGATCTGTGAACAGCTGGAAGGCGTGTTGCCGGCAGACCAGGAAGGTTTGATAGACCGCAAAGGCACCATTTCGCTGCTGCTCCAGAGCGGAGAGGAGCAGGTGCTCCTTTTCTCCTGGACCGTCCGCCTCTAGGAGACCTTCCGCATCGACAAACGAGTCAATCTCGTAGTCGGGAGAGGCACCACAGCTACACTCCTCGTCACCCGTATAGGACCGCATCCAACAGAGCAACATCACAAATGGCAAAGGGAACCGCACGGTGTTTGCCTGCCTGGGTGAACGCCGGGGAGGACGCTTTTTCTGTTTGTTCTTATGGTTGCTCATCGCTTTGCTTCCCCTCTTTTCTCTTGTTTGGGCATGAGTTCCTGGTCATCGAACTCCGCCTGCGGTAACCCCTTGTTTTCAACCAGGGGAGGAAGCAGGCGCTCCTTTCTGGCTGGTTGAGAGTGGGGAAAAGCCATTCCCACCCAGTCCTGTGGAACCGTACTCATAGCCATCTCCTCGCTGGATCAAGCGAAGATACCTGACGTTGATGCCATCGACCGTGCCCATGCTGGTTCTGACCGCACAGGAGCCAGTGGTACGCACTGAGACCCGTCCGACATGCGTGCCTGCTGTTTTCAGCGGAGCAGGCACCACCGCCTGCACCCGATCTCCCGTGATGAAGCCCGCCATCATCTTCTGGCACGGGAGAAAGGCACGCGGAAAGCCATACCTGGTCCAGAGCGTACGGCAATGCTGCCCACGTCCGCTCGCCTTGATCATGAGCGTGTTGAGCTTCCCTGGCTTGACTCCCGCGAGATCCCCGACACACAAGGCATCAAGCGCGTGCGTCTTCTCCGTCCCGAATCTGGCCCGGTTCCAGCGTGTTCTCCCGCCACTCCAGGTGCCGATCGGCAGACCAAGCTCTTGCAGGGTCTCCACCACCTTGTACCTCGTCGCATTGACCGCAGCGGCGTCCTTGAGCGGGTGCCTGGCCGCCGCTTCCACTTCGGGATGGCCAAACTCGGCGGCAGTCAGGTTCCCTTTAGCACGGTTACAGTCGTGACAACTGAGCGCCAGGTTGCTGATGCGACCCGTGCCGCCCCGCGACCGCGGTCTCAGGTGATCCAGTTCAAACGGCCCGTCCTGCTTGCCGCAATAGACGCAGCGATACTCGTACTTGAGGAGCAGATAGGCCCGCGCTTCCCATCCTGCCAGCGTTCCTGCTTGATAGGCTTTCCCGCTGAGTTCAGGGTTCTGGAGCAACTGGGTATCGAAGCGTACCTGCTCGACTTCGATTCGCTGCAAGGGGAACCAGCGGGCGAAGCGTTTGGTCCAGGTGAGCAGATTGCCCACCCGCGATAGTAAGGAGGGCGGTAGCCAGCCCTGCGGCTTCCTTCGGTTGTCGAACCTGGGCGCGCGATGGCGCAGGTTGGCAGTGCGGCGCCGGCGCCGGGCCTGCCGTTGGGTGATTTTGTGCTGATGCACCTGTTCGCCACGATGCTGCACTTCCGCCAGCCCGACGGCGTGATGGACCTCCCCTTCTGGTGTCTGCTCCACACGCACCAGCGCCAAGCCGGTCGTCTTACTCCCTGGATCGAGTTTGAGCCTGCCCTCTTGCAGTATGCTTTCCTCCACCCGTCGGTCACGCAGCCGAATCACAAACGGCTTGACCCGGTGCACCACAGCTCGCCCGCGCGCCAACAGGAGTCGTGCCCGCTTCGGCGTACATGGCATGAGCGGCTTTTTCTGTTTGTCGAGTACAAGAACCATCTTCTTTCCCCATTCGGGGCCTCTTACGAGGCTGTCTGACGCACTCAAGGTGGCTTGCTTGAGCATCTCTTCTCGCCAATGGTTGACGGGTTTGTCTTGCTCAGCACACCGCCCAGACCCCTGCTGGACTGTTAATGCTGAACCACAGCGCCAGGAATGGAAGAAGTGTTCCTGGGTGTGATGGCCCGCCGAACGGAGCATCCGCACTTCCCTGCCTCTAGGATTGGATGCTGAGGCTGGACACTATGGGACCTGTGAACTGTCACCCGGAGGTGGCAGACTCGCAAGCCCCCAAATTCATTCGGGGGTTCGTGACCGCTCACATGTCACCTCTTTCAAGGGGCGTGTAAAGTACACTCCCCCGCTGTCTGTACAGGCTTGCCAGATCGGTCCTTCTGCTTAAATCAAAGAGGGCCGTTGCAGGAAGCACTCTCTTCCATGTATGATACCGGATAACCTCACCTGGGCCTTGCCAATTTTCACGAAATCCTCACGATTGCCCTCTTGGAAAAGCATTTGGGCCTCCACAAAAGCGGTTGAATCTCACCTTTGGGGACCTGATTCTACTGCGGCCTGTTAAGCGATAATTAAAACTGCCGGTATGACCAATTAAAATTGCCGCTTTTCATGTGTTTCTTCGCAGCATCCTTGCTCGATGTGGGACAAGCCTCCGCACTTTGATCGACTGAGGTGGGGGATGGGTTGGCATGGGGGCAGTCGAGGCAAAGTGCGGAGGATGCGAGCGGGGCCTGTTGTTCCGGTGGGGTTGGTATGGAGGTGGGGAAGGAACAGCAGGCACAAGCTCGCAGGGATCACCCAGGGGAACTGGTTTTCATGGCACGAGAAGATCGCACACGAAGAACTTTTGTGGCTCTGTGGTAAAGCGCAGAGGTGGTCAGCATAATCCGTTGTGGCGTAAAACGCTTCCATGGGGTATGGCAAGCGCATCAAGCGCACACATTCCCGTGATCACCTCTGACAAGTCAGGCCATCAATCTAGACAAGCGCTCCATTGATGACCTACGATGGCACTCATCACGACAAGGAGGTGAGTGTCATATGAAGAAGGATACCGAGGTGAAGCTACTGATGCAAGAGAGACGCAAAGGAACCTCTCAACGACTCGCGGCGGCACGCGCAGGGATGAGCGAACGCACCGCCCGCAAGTATGAACAAGCGGGCCAGCTTCCTACTCATCTCAAGCGCCCCCATAGCTGGGCAACCCGTAGCAACCCGTTTGAGCAAGATTGGCTCTGGGTCATCTCCCAGCTCGAACGCGACCCAGCATTACAAGGATCTACCTTGTTTGCGTTGCTCTGTGAGCAACATCCCGGTCGTTATCGACCGACTCAAATCAGAACGTTACAGCGACACATTGCCCGATGGCGAGCGGTGCATGGACCAGAACAGGAGGTCATTTTTGAGCAAAGGCACCAGCCCGGAGAGCGGGCACAATCGGATTTCACGCATATGGAAGATCTGGGTGTGACCATTGCTGGGCACCCCTTTCCGCACATGGTCTACCACTTTGTACTCACGTACTCCAACGCAGAAGCGATCAGTCTCTGCTTTAGCGAAACGTTCGAGGCCCTGGCTGAGGGGATCGAGAAAGCGCTCTGGCAGCTTGGCGGGGTTCCAGAGCAACACCGCACCGACCATCTGAGCGCTGCTGTGCGACAATTACGCAAAGAGGAGCGAGAAGACTGGACGGTTCGCTACCAGGCCCTCATGCAGCACTACGGGATGCAGCCGACCTGGAACAATACTGGGGTAGCGCATGAAAACGGCGATGT
Organism: uncultured Chloroflexia bacterium; assembly: GCA_963769535.1. Taxonomy (GTDB): domain Bacteria; phylum Chloroflexota; class Ktedonobacteria; order Ktedonobacterales; family Ktedonobacteraceae; genus CF-113. The sequence continues at coordinate 520,685 of CAVYMC010000001.1, forward strand.
GGAACAATCCCATTATCGTTTCAAACAAGCGGTTGACCAGGCGCTGCGAGCCAGGGGGGGCCGGGATTTTGCGAATAGAGCCGCCTACGAACAGTTTTTGCAGGATCTGGTCTACAAACGCAACCAGACACGCGATGCACGCTTTACCGCTGAAAAGGAGATCTTGCGCCCCCTGCCAGCTGCGCCCCTGTCCCCCTGCAAGGAGCTGCGCGTCACCGTTTCGCGCTTTTCCACGATCCATGTGGGCAGTATTATGAGGGATAAATCTGTCCCAGTCAACCCTGTCAAGAGCAACGAAAAGCGAAAAACTCCTCAAGAGTTCCCGGCGAGAAGATGCTGCTTCCCGTGCGGGCTGCCAAGCCTACCACGGGTGTCAAGGCCAAGACGAGCGCGCCCCCACGCTCCGCACCCCACCTGCGCGGCCTTGACATCCCGTGGTGTGTGAGAAGTAACCCGCCCGGAGGGGACGCGGAGCGGGCTGCGGCAGACGGCAGACACACCACCGCAGGGCTGGCTCACGGTCGGCAGAGAGAGGAACGAGGGGACCGTCTGGCGACTCCAGCAGAAGGGCCCCATGTCCCCTGACCTGGTGGTGCTACGGGCTCTCCTTCTGCGCTTCAAGACGAGCCTGCCAGCTCGGCACGTTCTCGCAACAGCGCCTGCAGAGAAGCACTCCGTTGATCCACCTTGCCTCGTTTCTTGGCGATCTGCGCCTCCACCTGCCCCAGTCGCGCATGAAGGTCCTCTGCCTCCTTCGGAGCGGAACGCAGAGGCACTTTTTTGTTGAAATGAAAGGCCGGGCCGGGCAGCGTTGGCGGTGGCAGTGCTTCTAACTTCAGCTTGGCGTCACCGCCCGCCTCATCCTGTTCGTTCAACTCGGCCACCATCTGGGATGGGAGTGGGATCGGCACCGAGATCACGACGGCCCCCTCACGCTTCTCAATCGCCTCAGCCTGCTCATGGTCAATGAAGGCTTCGCATTCAACACACATTAGTTGATGGATGCAGCGCGAGAAGTGGGGATTGCCGCACATGCGCGGACGCCCGTCAGGTCCGTCCGCCAGATAGTAGAAGACGCACGGTTCCTGCTTCGCATGGGCATTGGTGTCCAGGACAGCCGCGACATACCGTTCGAGGGGATTCGCCTTGCGGTAGGCTCGGCCCAGGTGATGCTTGTCTTCACGGAGATACCACGGCAGACGATCGTGCCGGATTCGTGTGTCCGAGCAGCTTGCCAATATCAGCCGGGGCCATACCCATTTTACGCATCCAGGTGGCCGTTGTGGCGCGCGCACGATGCAAGGTGATCCGTCCGACCACATCCGTTTGGCTGATCCCGGCGAGCTTACAGAGCAGCGGAATCGCATGTTTGTTGAGGAAATGTTGTCCCATCGCCTCATTGCGATACAGGAAGAGATAGTGCGTCGGCTTGCGGGTTTTGCGATCCTCTCGCGCCTCCTGGTTGGGAGGACGCACGCTCTCCCACACCTCGATGGCATCAGCCACGTAGGCCGGGACGGGCACATAGAACTCCCCTTTCATCTTGTTGGTTGGGACCCGCAGATAGCAGAGTTCTTCGGCGGGCTCGAGCTGATTCCCCTGTTCATCGCGCATTTCCGGCGCCCATTCACAACTGACGCACCCGATGCTCAGCCGCCTGATCTCATCGGAGCGACGAGACTGCGGCGACCCAGATGAGGCACGCCGCTCGATAGTAAGCAAGCGGATACTTTGGACCTCGCTTGACCGCATGCAATTTGTCCTTGGTGAGTGTGCAGGCCGCCCAGATCAGCTTGAACCAGCTGTCCTCGGCAATATCCTTCGGATTGGGCTGAAGGGCCGCTCGCACGTCATCCGGCATGTTGAAGGCCTCGTTCGGTAGCCACGTCAATTGGAGTTTCGAGCGAAGCCGGCCTTGCACGGTGTATGTTCGCCTTTGCAGGTGGGTAAAGAGGGACCGGATGGCCTGGAGACGAGAACTGATCGCCGATGGGCTGAGCTTTTGAGCGGTGCCGTGTGACGGATATGTGCGCCCCCCGCGAACAGCCGTATTACAGGTGTAGGTGACGTACTCGTTGGCGAGCGCTTCGGTCCATTGACCAGGTTCACCGACATCTGGATGCTGCTTTTTCAGCCAGCGGCCAGCTGTCAGCAGGTCATAACAGTGGTGGCGGATGGTCCCCTCATTCAAATGCGGTGTTTGCTCGTAGTAGGCACGTATCCACGCTCCCCACCGCGGGTCAACGGTCGCATCGTTTTCCCAGACCTCCCCGTAATTGGTGGGAGCCTTTGTGTCGAGAATGACTGGCTCATCAAGGATCCCCAGCTGACATGTTTTGTGTAATATAAAAGGGAGCCAGTATCTCCCATTTTGCTAACAAGATTTGGGGGCCAGTCTCCAAATGATGCGAATTAAATTTGGGGGCCACTAGTACAGATGCTAATCAAAAAAGGAGCCACGTGCTGTTGATTTCTGCTATCGTTACAGTGAGCAGTCCACCCACTTTAGCGATAGGAGAACTGGAGATGATTCCCGTGGAAGAACGCGAAACCATTCGCCGGGCCTACTACCTGGAAGGCAAGAGTAAGAGACAGATCGCCCGCGAACACAACCATTCTCGCAAAACCGTGGATAAAGCGGTCGACAATCAGCCGCCGCAGCCCTACCGGCTCAGCCGCGCGAAGCCGTCCCCGGTGTTCGGGGCCTTTCGGGCCCGCGCCGACGAACTGCTGGCCGACAATGTGCATCTGCCGCCCAAGCAGCAGTACACGGGTCACAAAATCTACGAACTGCTGCAGGCCGAGGGCTATCAGGGCAGTGAGGCGCGGGTACGCCTGCACCTGACGCAATGGAACAAGAGCCACCACGCCCCGGCGCTGTTTCTGCCGTTGGAGTTTGACCCCGGCCAGGATGCGCAAGTGGATTGGGGAGAGGCCATCGCCGTCATCGGTGGGGTCAGGCAAACCGTGCAGATCTTTGTGATGTGGCTGTCCTACAGCCGACGACGCTTTGTGATGGCCTTTCCCAGCCAGAAACAAGAGAGCTTCTTTTACGGACATGTCTGCGCTTTCGAGCACTTTGGGGGCGTGCCTGCCCGCATCAGCTACGATAACCTGGCGACCGCCGTCCGCCTGATGGTGGAAGGTCGGGTGCGCCGCGAGCAGCGGCAGTTCGTGGCTTTCCGCTCGTACTATTTGTTCGAGAGCCATTTCTGCCAACCGGCCGCTGGATGGGAGAAAGGGGGGGTGGAGGCATCGGTGGGGTTTAGCCGCCGCAATTTTCTCGTGCCTATCCCCACCGTGGCCTCGTTTGAGGAGCTGAACCTGAGCCTATTGCACGCCTGTCTCAAAGATGACCAGCGCCGCGTCAGCCGGCAAGTGGAGACGATCGGGCAGATGTGGGAGCGGGAGCGACCCGTGTTGCGCAGCCTCCCCCCGTATGCCTACGAGTGTTGTGTGACGACCAGCGCCCGTCTCAACGGCTACAGCCTGATTGTCTACGAGACGAACCGCTATTCGGCGCCGGTGAACCGCGCCAGGCGCGAGGTGATCGTCAAAGCGTATCCCTTTCACCTCAACATCCTGGATGGGACCAGCCTGTTGGCGCGCCATCCCCGCAGTTACGGGCGCGAACAGGACCTCTTCGAGCCGCTGCACTACTTGCCATTGTTGGAGCAGCGGCCTGGCGCCTTCGACTATGCCAGGCCCATGCGGCAGTGGCGCAAAGACTGGCCCGAGAGCTACCATCAGATGCTGCGGGTGTTGCGGGAGCAGTGGCCGGAAGGCGGGCGAGGTGTCCAGGAGTTCGTGCGGGTGCTGCGCTTACATGAACAGTATCCCGCTCACCAGGTGCAGCAGGCCATTGAGCAAGCGCTCGCCTACGGCTGCCCGCATCTGGATGGGGTGCTGCATTGCTTGCACCAGCTCACCGAGGAAGCGCCTGCTGGACTTCGCCCGCCCCTGGCTGACCCGGTCCCCTTGCCAGCCATTGGCAGCCAACCCATTGACCTGCAGCAGTACGAACGACTGTTGAGTTCCTCTAGCTAAGGAGTGTCTCATGCAACAGAACACCTTGCTCGAAAGCTATCTGCACCGACTCAAGCTGCCGGCGTTTGCCCACACCTACGCCGCCATCGCTTCGGATGCCGCCCGCACGGGCTTGTCGTGCGAGCGCTACTTGCTGGCCCTCTGTGAAGCAGAACTCGCCCAGCGCGATGCCAATCGAGTGGAACGCTGCATTGCCCAGGCCAAACTGCCGGTGCTCAAAGAGCTGTCCCAGTTCGATTGGAGCTGCGTGCAGGGCGTCTCCAAAACGCGTGTGTTCGAGTTGGCGCAAGGCGGCTACCTCACGCACGCCGAGCCCATTCTCATGATCGGGAACCCGGGCCTGGGGAAAAGCCACGTGGCCGCCGGATTGGCCCTGGCCGCTTGCCGTCAGGGGAGACGGGTGCGTTTCTACAATGTGGCCACCCTGGTCAATGATTTGATCGTCGCGCAGCATGAGTTGAAACTCTCGCGCTTGCTGTCCACCCTCGGCAAGCAGGAATTGCTGGTGCTCGATGAGTTCGGCTTCATTCCGTTCAGCCGGGAGGGAGCCCATCTCCTCTTCCAGCTCTGCTCGGCCCTCTACGAGCAAGTTGCCGTGATCATCACGTCCAACCTGAAATTTAGCGACTGGAAGAGCGTGATGGGGGAGGAACATCTCACGGCCGCCTTCCTCGAACAGGCTGACTCACCGGGCGCACATTCTCGAATTTCTTGGCGAGTCGTTTCGCTTTCGTCAGCGACTGCAGCAGGCCGAACAGCAGGGACACCGGGCTGAGGACTCTGATCCTGCGCTGATGCAAGCTGCGCCCGCCCCCAGTAGCGGGTAGGAGCCTCCCGTGCGGCTGCTCAAGTATGCCACACCAGTCAAGGCCAAGACGAGCGCGCCCTCACCCCACCCCACTTCCTCCTGCGCGGCCTTGACTTGGCGTGGCGTTGAGGTAGCAACCCGCACCGGGAGTCGGGAACGCGGTAGCGGGCGGCGGCAGACGTTGGACAGGCAGCAGAACCGGGGAGAACTTCTGCACTGTCGGGGAAGGAACGATTCGGGAACCGTTTGGGCGACTCCGTTGGAGCAAGGAGGAGTGGAGATATGCCACAGGTGGCTCCCTTTTTCGTTAGCAAAAGCCAGGTGGTTCACTTTTTCGTTGTCACATGGCCCCCAAATCTGAGTAGCAGTGACATATTCAAAGAAATCGCTGGCCCCGATTCTGATGAGAAAGTGGCCCCCAATATCATTGACAAATACAAGCGAGCTCAGTCTGCATCATACGCTGGAACAGGAGACGACGAGCAGGCGTGACCTTTTGATTGGTGTGGTTGGTCAGCCTCACCGTCTCGAGAAATGGCCGATCAAACCGTTGCAGTTGAGCGAGCAGATTCGTTGCAATCCGGCTGAGCGCCCCAATGGGTGTTGTGACGTACCGATCCATGAGTGCCTTTTCTTGCGCAGTAAGCCTTGGACTGCGCTCCGCATAGGTTTCAAGCACGATCGGCATGCGCCAGGGGAGCACAGCAGGAAGAGACGAAGCAGCGGTATTAGAGGTCGTCATCGTGCTCCTCCAGGTGTGCGACGAACGTTTCGAGGCGGCGATGAGCCTGGTTAACATCGCGCGCGAGATCAGAGAGGTCGGTATGCAGGTAAATTTCTGTACTGGCGACCCGCCTGTGACGAGCATATCGACTGACCTCAAGGAGATCCATACCGCTTTTCTTGAGCTCGGTGAGCATGAGGTGGCGCATTTTGTGCGGGGTCAGTTGTGGCAGATGCACTTCATCCCGAATTCGGTCAAAGATATCTTTGACCGTCCATTTGGTGATGGGGCGGCCTGGGTTCCTGTGGGAGTCGGATAAAAAAATCGGCCCATTCCAGTCAACGTCATAGATCCTGGCAAGGGCTGCGCGGTCCTCCTCGATATACTCGTTGAGGCGAGCCCAGGTGGGAGATGAGAGGACAATGGTGCCGGGCATGTGGTTTTTCGTGATTTCAGCCCGAATGGTGATGGTATGCGTGTGCCAGTCGATGTCATCAACGCGCACGCGCACAATTTCCTCGCGGCGTAATGCCCCATCGTGTGCGAGCAACACAATGGCCTGATCCCGTACCGAGAGCTTGGAGAGCACGTGCTTCAACATGGTTTTCCATTGACGCTCGTCTGGAATCCAGGGGACTGAGGCAGGAGCAGGGACGAGACCTCGCTCTTGTCCGCGCACCCCTTCGCGAACGGGGTTGATGGGGTCTCTGCGATGGCCGAGTCGGATACTCCAGCGGTAAAAACTGCGCAGAGTACTGAGGTGGCGCCGGATCGTAGCTGGTGCAAGTTTGGACCCACTGGTATAGGTAATCTTACTACGGTCGGTTCTCCATCCTGCACCTGGCTTGGCTTCTCGCTTCCACAGCCAATCGACGTAGTCTGCAATTCGGCTCTCATCAGCCTCAAGGATCTCTGAGAAAGGGATACTTGGAAAGGCAGACAAGAAGTCATCAAGATCACGGCTGTAGTTTTCGATGGTGCTCGGGGATTTGTGTTCTTTGGCCATCTGCTCAATGAAAGCCCGTGTGACCTGGTTCTGGGCTACCAAAGGACAACGACTCCCAATTGATTTCCTGCATTTCTCTGCCTCTCCCTGAACAAGATCATTTGTTCTAGTAGTATATCACATGTAATCCCTCTTAACAGCTAACATGTACTCCGTGCCATCTCGCTTGATTGGGACAGCCGTCATGATCCGCATGCGAGCGGAAACGCTGGAAGGCTATGTGGGGACCTCCCCTGTGTTCATCCTACCGCGCCTGGTGGGCAAGCACAAGCATCGCATCGATTATCGCCATATCATCTGGTCCTTGGTGCGCAAGCCGGGGGCGTTCGCCGCCTACCAATACCGGGATGAACTCTTTCCCACGACCACCTTCCGTTTGGCCTACGATCGGCTGCTCGCCGATTGGCCCAAGCGGGCGAACCATGAGTATGTTCGCATCTTGCACCTGGCGGCCACCACCTCCGAGTCCGAGGTCGAAACGGCGCTCTGCTTGTTGTTAGAAGCAGGAACACTGCCAACTCTTGGGGCCGTTCGTGACCTGGTGCATCTGCCCGGAGCCGTGAGCATCCCAGCATTGCAAACACCACCCCTCGATCTCTCACCCTACGATCAACTCATTCCATCAAGGAGGATCAATGTCTAATCAAGTCCATCGACACGATGAATTGCGCGCCCTGCTAGAGCGCCTTAACCTGGGCGGGATGGCCGCTGTGTGTGCAGATCTGGCGCTCAAAGCCGCCAAAGAAAATCTCTCCCACGAAGCCTATTTGTTTGAGTTGGGCAAGCATGAGGAGGAGCTGCGCACCCAACGGCGCACCGCACGACTCCTGCGCGCTTCTGCTCTTCCTCCAGACAAGACGTTCCGCAATCTTGACCTGAAGTGTTTGCCAGTTGGGCTCCAGCTTCAAATTGAACGTCTCAAGGGAGGAGGCTTTCTCAGTTCCGCTACCAATGTGGTGGCAGCGGGTCTGCCAGGAGTTGGGAAAAGTCATATCGCCGCCGCGTTGGGCTATGAGCTGATTTTGCAGGGATATCCAGTGTTATGGACGCCAACCTCGAACCTGGTGCAGCGGTTGCTGGCCGCCAAACGCGATCTGAGGCTCCCGCAGGAGTTAGCTAAGCTCGATAAGTTCGCCTGCGTCATCCTCGATGACATCGGCTATGTCCAGCAGGACCGCGAGGAGATGGAAGTGCTCTTCACGTTCCTCTCCGAGCGCTATGAAACCAGATCCGTGATCATTACCACGAATTTGGTCTTTAGCGAGTGGAACCAAATTTTCAAAAACCCGATGACCACAATGGCGGCAATAGATCGCGTCGTCCATCACTCCGTCATTCTGGATCTGATGCAGGTCAAGAGCTATCGTGCTACTGAAGCCAACCATCACCGAAAGCTTCAACAAGAAGCGACGAAGATCGAGGCGGAGAAACCGGCAGAAATAGTTGCCATAGGGGGTCCTAAATAGTTGACATTAGACATGCGGCCCGAAATACTGGATATCTATGCCTGATAGGAGAACGCTAGGTTATATCATCATCCCAGTCGTCATAGCTGCGATCCAGGTAGCAGTTCTCACAGAGCCGATAGCGATGGTGAAGCGGCAGGACACGTCCACAAGAGGCGCATCTCTTGCGAGTATCCAGCCGAGAGAGCAGAGCCTGGTCAATATGCTCTGCGAGAGCATAGCGAGCTCTGCGGACCTCTTCGTAGCACGGGCCAAATGGTCGAAACTCAGGAGTGCGTGCCAGCCACAGATACAGGTCGGCACAGGCGATTACCTGCTCAGCTCGTGCCAGGTCAATAGAACTGGCGAGATCTTTGGGAGGCTCTGGAGGGGAAGGAAGGGGGTCCCCTTTGACAATCGCTGTGGCGCACCATCGCCAGTAGAAGCGCGACTCCGGTCGTGTCGGCGCATGAGTCAATTTGACGGCTGCGCCCAACCCCAGGGCTGCTTCTTCCTCTGGCTGCAGCATAGAAGCCAACTCGTATGCGATCCTCAAGATCGGCAGTCTTGATGAAGGATCGCATACTGGCCGGGATAGACTCCAACTCCCGCCACCGATGCAGGCGAGCGGCAAGTTGCCCTGGGAGCAGGGCCAGGTCTGAAACCGATGGAGCCACATATGCCTGTCTGATTGGGGAAGGAGTCTGCTCAAATTGCTGGCGGAGAAACTCAAGCTCTCCCTTATTGAGCGCCGTGATCACCCCTTGCTCAGCCAGGCCAAAGCGTCCTGCCCTCCCTCCAATCTGGTGAACCTCCATGGCGGTGAGTGGACGCACCCTCTTGCCGTCATATTTTTGCGTCTCATAAAAACAGACGGCATCCGCAGGGAGGTTTAAACCCATGCCAATCGCATCGGTAGCCACGCAGATCTCCGCCTCACCACAGGCAAAGCGATCAGCCTGCCGACGGCGGACCTCTGGCGGCAACGCGCCATACACGATGGAGACCTTTCGCCCCATCTGTTCCAGATCGGTCTTTAAAGCCAGGACCATGCTGCGAGAAAAGGCGACCACGATGGTTCTTGCTGGAAGCTCTCGCAACCTGTAGGGGGTTGTTGCCACCCTTAGTGGGACGAGACGGGAAGATTGCTCAAAAGTAAAGGGTTGCCCAACCGCGTCAAGCAGTTGTTCCACCAGGGGTCGAGCAGCAAGTGGCCCAAGCACGAGCATTTCTTCTGCACGCGCCTCCATCAGGGCACGTGTCCAGGCCCAGCCTCGATCCGGGTCTCCCAGCATATGAGCTTCATCGATAACCACGCACCCTCCTCTAGAACGGGCATCAAACATTTCAATCGTGGCGGCAGTGATCTGTGCCCCTCTTACATCAAGCTCCTCCTCCCCTGTGAGGAGATTGCAAGCAATCCCTCTTCGATTGAGCGAGTCATAAATTTCATAGGCTAACAGACGCAGCGGTGCCAGATACCAGCCACTGCCGGTTGCAATTAATCGCTCGAGCGCGGCCCAGGTCTTTGCGCTATTCGCCTCGCCCAGCAGAACTTTGACGCGCTGATTCACTCGCTGTTCGTGTCTCCAGTCCGGGAAGGCTGCGATGAGCTGCTCACGAAGCATGCTCTTTTCTGCCTCTTCACGGACTTTCTGAGCCTGCCGCTCCTCTTGAATAGCTCGCCAGTTGTCATCGAGCACTTGCTGGTAACGTGCGTATGTAGCTGGCAATTCCCAGCGCGCTCTGACTTCTCCCCAGGTGGCTCTCGTTGTTGAGATACCAAGTTTTTGCAGACGGCGGTATATGCTGCTGCGATGGACTCCACCTCTCTCCCAGACACTTTTAAGCAAGCGTGCGGCGAAAGAGAAATGCGTCCATTTGGGGCAAGGAGGGGAAGAAGAGAAAGCGAGATCGTCTCACAAGCAGAAAAACATTCGAAGCTTGGAGAACGACCTCAATGGATACAACGAAGAGACTCTGGATGGTGTGGCATGAGCAACTCAAAGAACTGTTGCCAGGAATCCACGGGCATCAGAAAAAAACGTTGGCCCTGTTCGTGCTGGGAATGGTCTTGTCAGGCTGTGCTGGTCTGCAACGACTCGCAGAAACGCTGCATGAGCGTGGTCTCAGCGAAGCCAAGATGAGCAGTATCGAGCGGCGTTTCGCTCGCTTCATCGCCAACGAGCGCATCGTGGTCCCCGTGATCTGGAAGCTGTTTTTGGCTCAGGTGTTGCCGTACTTTCGTGGACAGACCCTCCACTTTGTGCTGGACAACACTCCCTTTCAGGATGAATTGACCATCGTGTACATCGGATTGCTGGTGCATTCGCGGGTCTTGCCGATCGCCTGGGCCGTGATGCCTGGCCAAACCAAATGGGAAGAGGAGCAATGGAAGATTGTCGCACGGCTGTTGAACCAAATCACGCTTCATCTCCCCGAGACTTCCTGTACCCTGATCGCCGATCGCGGGTTAGCAGGAATGCCTTTGGTCAAGCTGTGTCAAGAGCGCGGCTGGCATTACCTGCTTCGCATCTGTCAGGAGCATACCGTCCGACGTTGGATGGGCAAGAAGTTGGAGAAATCCTGGAAGTCCTTTGGGCACGTCATCCTCAAACCGGGCTACTGCTGGTTTGGCAAAGCCAGGGTCTGGCAAGAGGAAACGCTGGAAACCTGGGTGAGTATCGCATGGGAAAAGGAGTACGAGGAGGCCTGGATCCTCATCAGTGATCAAGAAGCCGGACCCACACGCATCAAGCAGTATGCATGGCGCATGCGGGTAGAAGCCACCTTCCAGGATTGCAAAAGCCGCGGCTGGAACATCGAAGCCAGCTGGATCAAAGATCGTAAGCATCTGGATCGCTGGTTGTTGGTGCTCTTTCTGGCCATGTGGTGGACCTCGCATTTAGCGGCAGCCTGTATCCATCATGGGCAGCGTCAGCGTTTTGATCGCGTGGATCGACGCGACAAGAGTCTCTTTCGACTCGGACGGCTCTGGCTCTTAGACATCCTTCGTCGGGTACACAATCGAGCTTGCTTGAGGCGATGTTTGCCCTTCCAAAAGACAAAAATGGGATGGCGCTTTGCCTTGCGTTTCTAGCTGGGGCGACTTTCACGGGGCGTCAGACAGACTTCATCGGTTGCCTGCTTAAAAGTGTCTGGGAGAGAGATGGACTCCACAGGCTACCGCCAGATCACGAGTTTTCAGGATGATGAAACCTGCTATCTTCTCATACAGTTCTTCGTGCGTGGCAAAGGCGTCAACGGTTGAGGCTGGTATACGGAGCCGGTCATCCGGGTCGCGCAAGGCCGGGACAATCCCCCGCTCTACAGCTGCAAGGAGAGCTTTCTCAGGGAGACCGATCCTCCTGGCCGCGGGCTGCGTGCGATAACTGCGACTAACAACCTGCATACGACTGGTTTTGCCTGCTTTCGCCCCCGGACGTATGGTCTCTCCACAGCGATCAAGCACCTTCTTCCATTGCTCCTCCCTTGCCTGGACGAGCGCTTTGATCTCGGATTTTGCATGCTGGAGAGCTATTTTCTCATCGATATCGCTGCGTCTCATCCACCAACGCTCGTGAGGAGGAAAGGGGACTGTCAGGGTGATTTTTATGACCTGCTTGTGCTGAATCAACCAGCGTCGCTGTCGATCATTGAACTGGCTGTTCCATTGGCTTTCATTAAAGATGCCCGTAGCGTGGGATGTGAGCGTAGCTATGGCTTCTGATACGTCTCGCTCCTCCTGTCTGCGCCTGGTCAAAAAAGAAGTAAGTTTTGTGTTGAGTGTGACACGGAGAGGATCAAAGACAAATTTGTCAGAAATAGCCAGGATATTCTGCTCCTGGAGGTTGATCAGTACCTTGTGATAATTTGGAATATCTCGAAAGCTTTCAAGCCAGAGGCAGCCCTCATCACTCTGGTCGAGTCGCAGGGCAGTCTGAATATCATCAGGACCGGTTAATTCGTCAATGCGGTGTTTTCGCATCTGAGCCAGTTCTTGAATGGTTGGACCGGCTACTGTCCCACCACTTGTTAGTGCTGGAATTTGTGGGGAAGACCATGTTTGCTTCTGACAGACATCCTTCCATGACACGCGAGAAGCATCAAAAAATGTTAATCCCTTGCAGCCGACTCCTCTCTGAGAGGCTTCTTTGCTTATGGATTGCCAGGAGCCATTGATCTTTTTTACATCAAAATTTTCATGAATTTGCCGCCATTTGAGATATCCCTCAGGAACATGTTTCACCAGATCTACCAGTAAATCGATACTAAAAGGCTTTTTTGCCATCTCCTTCCTCCTCCTTGTAGTTCGCCGCATTCCAGTCTATTCCTTCGCATGTCTCACGGAACGGGTAGGAGTCTCATGAGACATGCGACATGCGAAAGTCTCACTACGAAGCTGTCTCGTGGTCTCACTGGCTGCTGTCTCACGTCGTGGCTCACGGCCGTCTCCGTCTCAGCATGTTCCCGGTGATAGTGGCATCCGCTTCCATCTATTAGCTCCTCTCAAGGAGAGCAATATCGTCAACCTGGTCTTTTTATACTACTATCTTATTACTAGTGAGCATAACAGCATTGCAACTCCAAACGCCGCCTTGAGGCTCTCATAAATCGTACTATATGGTTTCCCACCAAATTGCAGCGCGGGGACCGCTGCCTTCAGGCATGCGAGGGAAGCACCGCCCCTGGCTGGTAGGCATACCCATCTCCCCGTTGCACCAGGTGGCAGTATTGGGGCTGCCATCATGGCAGCCCCTTTGATCGGTAACCTGGACCTGGAGCCTAGCGATTATACCCGTCTCGCGGTCGATGGTCCGATTTCCGTTCGATAGAGTGACAACCGGGCGCAAGCCGCGCCCCACTGCAGCTATTTTAACAAGCGACCATCACCCGCACTTCACGCATCCTCACGAAATACTCACGAAGGTAAAATTTTTCACCGCCTGAGATCGAGGGAACTCAACACCAGGCGCTCCTTCCTTCACACACTCGCCAGGTTCATGTTTGCGGATGGGGCGCGAGGTTCGTGAGGAACCCGTGAAAGTTCGTGAGATGGGGAAGAGGTCCGCCTGTTATCATAGCTTGAGGAAGGGATCGGAAACATGTGGTCTTGCCAACCTCACACGATGCGCTCACATCAAAAAAAGGGTAGGACGTACAATTGCAGGCCACCTACAACCTAAAGGAGCAAGAACTCACATAAACAAAGGAGGGCGCCTGCGGGCGGCGATGTTAATGATCAAGAGAGACAACACTTCCTCCATCACGCCGGCCAGGACCGCGGTGGGTATTCTGATGGAAAACGAGCTTCCTGCTCCTTGAGGCTGTCCAGGGGAAGGGCGTGCTTCGCTCGCTCCAGCTCCCCGCTGACGTGAGCGAGCCAGGTGGCCTGCTGAAATACCTCTGGGATGCCGGGCTCCACTCGGCCTGGGTGATGCCAGCCACGACACTCTCGCGGACCGCCACCTGTTCCTGGCTCGAGCAGGCGAACAACCGCTGGGTGGTGCGTGTCCATCCCGATCCACAAGAGCCAACCAGGCCGATCTGTGCCCTCCTCCGGCCAAGGGAGCGCAACCAGGGGGAAGCGCGTCGCCTGGCACTCGCCTTTCCCGAGTACGCCGGGTGGGGTTGGGAACTCACCGACGCGCGCAGCCTGCTCGCCACCGTGAGCTACCTACATCAGGTGCTGGCCAGGTCGGTGACCGACTCCCCCGACCTGCTGGCGCACGAGCTGCTCAACGACCTCACACGCGACGCTGCTGGCTCCCCACGCGGTTCCTCCCCGGTCGACCTGTACGCCTTCTCTGGCAGCGGCGCCACACCCGTCCCGCTCAGGGAGTGCGCGCGCGATGTGGTGTGGATGCGCCCCCTGACGGTCATGGAACAGCAGCACCGCTATGTGCATAAGTACGTTCACCTCTCCTGGCACCTGCAGGCGGCGTGTGGCGCTCCCCTGGGGGAAGGAGCGCCGCAGTATGCCGCGAGTGGACGCGCCTACGACGGCGTACGCCCTGGCATCTGGCGCGCCCACGTCGAGCGGGCTGGCTCCGTCTTTGACGGCAAACAGCTGCCAGGTGGTCTGGACGGGGAGTGGATGAGTACGCCCCAGGTCAGGTGCTGCCAGGACATCGGCTACCGGGTCCAGGTCCGGGAGGGCTGGTACTGGCCAGAAGCCCACGACCGGCTCAAGCGCTGGGGCACCACCTTGTGGCAGGCAGCGTCGCGCCTGCACATGCACCCCCAGGTCTACCGGCATGCACTGGGGCGAGCCAATGCGTTGCACACCATCGCCCGTCTCGCCGAGCTCGGGATCTCCATCCTCGCACAGGAGCAGGCGGCTCTTGGCTGGTCTCGGCCGGATTGGTGGGTCCAGGTCGTCGGTCTGGGTCGAGCACTCCTGTTCGCGCAACTGGTCGCTCTGGTGAGAAAGGGCACCATGCCGGTGCTGGTGGAGAGGAATGCCTTCTGGGTGATTTCAGATGAGGCCCACCCGCACTCCGCAGTTCCAGGCCTGGTCACGGCCCAGCAATGGAAGGGATATAGCGCGGGTTACGGGGCCCCCCTCTTGCTCACATCAGAAGTCAGAGACGCCTGGAAGTGTGCGCAGCATGCTGGCGAATTAGCCCTGGCACTCGATACTCTGGCAGGTGAGGCTCTCCCCTAACAGCTTTATCCTTGTCACCTCCAGTTCCCGTTTGAGGCGTCGGAGTTCCTCCCGCCTTCGCGGTCTGATGGCCGCTTCCCGGAAAGGCTTCGTCTCCCTGCAACGAAACCACCCTAATCGCAACCCTCACTAGCTCCTGTTCATCAAAGCGCCGGCCAGGATACCCACAACCTCCGCCAGGGTCTGCCCCTGGTGCCGCTCCTCCGGCGTCTCCGCGCCCAACTCCGTCCGCTCCACCAGCCGGTAGAGGGCCGCCGCTCCCTCCAGCATCTGGGGAGGCAGCCCCAGGCCGGCAAAGGTGCGTGCGATCTCCTCCATCTCGCCCACCCAGCGGTAGGCTTTGGGTGGCATGCGCGGAACCTGGCGCTCGAACCATGCGAACAGTTCGGCCTGGCTCTCCCGCAGCTCGCTGGTCAAGGTCTCAAAGAGGCCGAGGGCCTCTCCTGCCGTCAGCGCCTGGGCCGCCAGAGCCGTGAGCCCCTTGGTCAGCGAAGCGTAGCACATCTTGAGTCCCGACGCCTGCCCCACTTGCGTCCCGATGACCCGCACATCCAGGCCGTACTCGCCCAGGATTGCGAGTCGCGCTGCGCCGAGTCCCGAGGCGTACAGGCGCGTCTCTGCTCTCCCCGCTCGCGGCGGCGCACCGATGATGCCGACATCGACGACCTCAGCTCCCGCCTCGCTCAAGAGGCGCTCGATGGCCTTGACGGTTCGTGGGGAGACGGCGTTACAGTCGGCAAACAGCAGCTCGCTGCGGGTGGCTCGCACGGCCGCTGCCAGGCGTTCGGCCAACGCCAGAGCCTGGGCAGGAACCAGCACGGAGAGCAGGAGGTCGGCCTCGCGCACCAGGGTTTCATCGTCTCCTACATCAGTCATCCCCGCTTGCGTCGCCAGGGCCACCGTGCGAGCGCTGCGGCCCTGCAGATTGGTGAGGACGTGCAGGCCGTGCTGCACCAGGACGGCACCGAGGGCGTGTCCCATGTCCCCTGGACTGATAAGGCCAATCGTCGGTTGAGCTGTCATCACTTTTCTCCTCTCCTTGCGGTCGCTTCACGAGTTTCAAGCCAGTGACTTCCTGGGTACCTGCGCTTCAGATCTCTATGACTATAGGAAATTGCCCTGGTTGGCACAACACTACTCGTCAGCGGCGCTTGCCGCCTGATACAGCGTGATCTGCATCCCATCGGGCGTAGCGACGCGCGCATTGCGGTCTCCCCAGGGCATCGGTCTGGCGTGGGAGAGCAGCTGCGCACCCGCCTGTCGGAACGCCTCAGCAACGGCCTGAGCATCTGGCACCGCCAGCGCCAGACGTACCGGGCCACTCACCCGCCTGCCTACTTCCACCTGGTCAACAAAGTCGGCTTGCCGGGCATCAAAGAGTTCGAGCGTGGTCTGCGGCCCCAACGCCAGGATCACACCGCGGCCTTCCGGGCGCTGCCACTCTTCGACGACGGTCAGTCCCAGGCGGTCGCGGTAGAACTGGACGGCCTGGTCAAAGTCCTCCACTGTCAGCGCAATGCGCACTTCGCGGACCGTATCGAATGTTGCCATCGAGATCTTCCTTTCCTGGTGTCAAACAGGGGGTATGTTTTCTCGGTCCCTGTTCCCAATGATTGACTCTCTTCACGAAGATCAGATAAATGCCTCCTCACCGCCCTATACTCCACCTCAAGTGAGGTCACTATAACTGCCCGACGTATATTCAAATCACTGTTTGACACATTTGTTTGTTTTCGCTGCCTCGGCATCTAGTTCCCTCCTGACTCTCTATTATGAAACATTAGGAAGCGGAAATATTTTTATTGGCTATTTATCTATGATGAGCGATTGGTACAATAAGAGTAGTATAATCAAGGTTTTTACGGCCCACGACATACGCAACGAGGTGGTGTAACCAAGATGGGTAGTGGGTAAATCGTCGAGAAACTGGCAAAAGAGACAAAAACTGTGTCTTCTTGACAAGGGAAATAGCAATATTACGAACTTTCCCGAGAAAGAAGACACAGAAAAAGTATGACACACCCTTCAGTTCATGTCCAAATTGCCCCCACCTCCGTTCCCTCCACGCCCTCGTGGCTCGGAGAAGTGGCCGTTGTGGCGCATGTGTTCAGCCAGTTGGGCCTCCAGAAAGCCATTGAGGAGCGGGTGCGGTTTGCACGCGCTCGGATGGGGGACTACGAAGTGATTGATTTTGTCGTCATGCTCATGGGCTACGCCGTGAGCGGGGAACGAACCCTGCAAGTCCTTTTATCAACGACTGCTTCCGTTTGCCGAGCCGTTCATGGCACTGTTTGGGAGAGCAAACCTGCCGCATCCGGCGACGCTTTCCCGCTTTCTGGCGGCCCTTGATCAAGCACCGGTGGAGGCGCTGCGTACGCTCTTTCAGGAAGATCTGGTGGCGCGATCGGCGTTCGCTTCTCCACCTGGTGGGGTGTGGGATCGCCTGGGAAGCCATTGGACCGTGGTGGATGTCGATGGCACAAAACAGGCAGTCAGACAACGAGCACTTCCCCAGACCGCAGAGCTTCCTGCGCCCCATCGCCGCTTTGAGCTGGTCGCGGCGCCCGGCTACCTGGGACGCAAACGGGGAGAAATCGCACGCACGAGAACGACGATCCTGCAAGCGCATACGCATCAATGGCTGGGCACGTTCGGCAACGCAGGCAATGGTGATTACCGGGGGGAATTGCTGCGAGCCCGAGCGGTGATCAGCAGCTATGCCAGCGCGCTTGCGCTTCCCCTCTCCCACGTCCTGACTCGTCTGGACGGCTTGTATGGCAATGCCGCTCCGCTGGCCGATCTCCTTACCGCTGGGGGACCTGGGGTCATTGTGCGCGGGAAGGACTATCACCTGTTGGACCTGCCTGCCGTGAGTGCGCGTTTGCAGCAGCCCCCCGATCAACAGACGAGGCATCCTGAGTCGGGAACCAGTCGTGCGCTCTACGATTGCCTGGATATTCCCCTCACGCCCACAGGGCCGCGGGTGCGCATGCTCCTGGCTGCGCGTCTGGCCAGTGCCTCCCCACCTGCCATCGGGACGCTGCACAACGGCATGGTCTATGAGCAGTTCTTTACCACCGTCCCGCCAAACGCTTTCACTCCCGCTGATGTGCTTGATCTCTACTTGCATCGAGGCTCCTTCGAAACGGTGCTCGCCGATGAAGATCAGGAACAAGATCCCGGATCGCTGGGTGTCTCATACGCCCTGTGGGCAAGAGTTCTGGCAAATCCTCTCGCAATGGGTCTGGAATCTGCGCCTGGAGTTCGGGCAGCAGGTGTCTGCTTCTCCCATGCGTGTGACAGAATTGGCCTATTCTCAGATTGATGAGCCGGTGCAAGCGAGTGAGCCGGTGCAAGCGAATGAGCCAGTGCAGGCCAGTGAGCCAGTGCAAGCAGATGCGTCTGTCTGCTATGGGCCTGCTCACTGGGCACGCCGATCTTTCACCAAAGGATTTGCCGGAGCCGATTTCGCTCTGCAACCAGATGGAACGCTGCGGTGTCCCGCCGATCACCCACTCTACCCGCAAGAGCGTCGAGTGGAGCGCGATGGCTCTGTGCGAGTGCTCTATGCCGCCCGCATTGGCCATTGTCGCGCATGTCCTCTGCGCGCACAGTGCCAGGAAAACCACCACCAGCAAACCGCGACGCGTGAGCGCGGTGTTCTGGCCACGGACTTCCACCACTTCACCGCCCGATCAACCGCTGCCCGAGCAGCCAGTGCCTTCTCGCCCGGTGCTGTGGGGCGATTGGGAGCGTTGTCATCTCCGGCGACACTGGTTCTCTCTGTTGCGCACACAAACCGTTCTGCTCTCCTTTGGCTCAGTTCAGCATGTGGCAGGAGAGGATGTTCCCCTCCCGCATGTGCTTACCCGTGCCCAACGAGCTCATTGGCGGCTCAGTTGGGAGCAACGTCTCGCTCGCAATGCTCGCCCTCCTACCGCCCCATCACTTGAGGTCACCATTCATGGTCTCCCGGTCAGCTTTGCTCACGTCTTTGGCTTTGATGTGGCAATGGCCGCGTAACTCCTCGAAAACATCGCTCGCTTCTTTTTTTCGGATCTCTTCTGTTCAGTGTGCCTTCACTAGCCACAACATATCTTTTGATCTCTTCTTTCCACGGCACTTTGCCGTTTTTCTCCTTCATGAAAATGTCGTTGTCCCTCTTATTGCCTGCTTGCTTTCATCTCGTTGCGTATGTCGTGGGCAGAAACAACAAGCAGTCCTAGTTGAAGCCAGGCTGAAACAAGAGGCAAGGATTGCGGAACTGGAGGCCAAATTGGCCGTGTTAGAACCGTATCGGACCTTTGTGGAGCAGGTACGGCGAGATATGCAGAGCAAAGAACATGGTGGAAGGTGGATGACAGATGAGCTTGGACCCGAAAAGCACAATACCTAAAGGCATGAAATCGGCCACAACCCTGTGGCCCAGCCTTGAGGCTCAACCTTTTCCCCACTTGCATGTGTCAACGCCTGTGTAAATTTGGCTCATGCACCTTTTTGGTGAACGCTTCTGGGAACTTTTGCCCTCTTTGTTCCACTACCACGCTGATTGACCTGGTGAAGCATTTTCTGCCGAAGGAGTGGAAAACTTGCTCTGCCATACATCAACCGTTTATGCGTTTTGATCTTATTGACGGCACCTTCAACAGGCCCCTGGCTCCAAACCAAAGTCAAACCAGCTTTCACCGCGTCATAATCGCGCTCAATTCCTGCCACAAAGCTTTTTAATTCAGCAATATCGCTCTGGTTGGCTTCCTCCATCCAGGTGCGTAAGTGCTTGCCTGTGCGCTCGCGTACCATGTCCAGAAAGCTTTGGACCAGAGCATGAACCGTTTGGACCTCGGTCGAGACCGTTAAAAGTTGATCCAATCGTGCTTGGTCCTCCTGGTCCAGCTTCTCACGCTTGTGCGTGAGGAGCCAGCGCAATTCCCGAGGCGAAATGGCCTCAGCTCGCTGCGTGCGAGTCCGTGGCGCTTTGCCATCGTGGGTCGATGATTGTAAATACCTCACATAGGCTTTGGTAATGCTCAAACTTCCTGAAAATCCTTGGTCCTGAATTTCGCGAAACAGTTGAGCGGCGTTCCGACATCCCTGGCTTAACCGCTCCAACAAATAGTCGTCATAGGGATCAAGCAGACTGGCACGAAAAGCCCGAGGCGTCGGCCTTGGTGATTCGGGAGGCTCTCTGAAGTACTTGCGCACCGTATTGCGAGCCAGGCCCAGTTCCTCTCCGATCTTGCGTAAACTCATCCCTGCCGCATGCAGTTCCTTGACCCGCTGATACAGTTTCCATTTGCGCAAAAGGCGGCCTTGTGTGCGACCCTGTTGTGCTGGAGTCGCGGAGTAGGAAGATAAAGGCGGCGAAGCCCCCGCTTCTGCGGGCTGTGCTGTTTCTGTAGGTTGAGGCTCGGGAAGTTGTGTATGAGTACGGATGAGAAAACGCTCGACGGCTTCGCCCAGATTCGAACACAGATGCCAGCGATCCGCACATTGTTGGGCTTGTGGCGCTCCCTGTGTTGCCCCATCGGCGTAAGCGCCTCCACGGTCGCGGCTCACAATGTCGACTTCCTCGTGCGTTTCCAGCCAGTGCTGAACAGTGGCTGCTTCGCGGTCAGGAAGCAGATCGATGATGGCATGGGTATCAAGATCGACCAGCACGGTTCCATACGATTTGCCGCGTTTCCAGGCAAAATCATCGATTCCGACATGCTTCACTTGCTCAACAGGCGAGATGGAGAAGCGAAGCAGCGAACGGAGATAGGTCATTCGTGAGAGACGAATGCCGAGTTGTGCGCCTAAACGCGCGCCTCCCTGAGCGTTGAATGCGCCTGCAATAGCCTGGACGATGGTTCGCAGACGAGACGTCAGCCGTGATGATGGCTCAATGAACTCTGGGAGACGCTCTGTAAAGATTTTTTGGAGACAAGTTTTCTCACGGCAAAAGAATTTCTTGACTGATAACTCCAGGCGCACCGTTTGACCGGTGCAGGGAAGTTCCAGAGGCTTTCGTCGGTAGTAACTATGGATCGCCTGCGACGGTTGTGAACAGCGGGGACAGATGGAACTCACACGATGTGAGATAACCCAAATCTGCAAATCCTGCTCGGTCGTGCTCACAGCACTAATTTCAAGCCCATCAGGTAATGGAAGTAAGGGGGTGGTCGGCATTCCCTTGCATCTCCTCCTCTAATTTGATGGAGGAAGTGTAGCAAGTTTTCAGCAATCTACCAACGGCTTCACCAAAAAGGTGCATGAGCCAATTATACACTGGCGTTAATACATGAGCTGGCCCCAGAAGAGCGGGACCGCTTTGTGCTGCTCGATGCCTACCTGCATAACTGCGTGGAAGAATGGTATGCCTGCGGTGGCCAGCTTTCCGCACGCTCCATTGTGCTGCTTGATGACTGCGCCCTTCGCCATCCAGGCGCTTCCAGCTCCTGGATAGCGAAGGGCAGTCCTACTTTGGGCAGTTCAGGCGGCAGGCGCGACAGATCTTGCGCGGCGTCGATATGGACCAGGTGTATCTCCAGGCTAAGCAGGAGATGGATGACGAGTTTGACTGGGAGCGCGCTTTCAACTGTTGTGTTTCCCAACAAACGTGAGTAAATCGTACACACAAAAAATAGCGCGAGGCCATGGCACACGTTACGCACTCGTGTTCCTGATTGTGTTCGATCTCCAACATTTTCTTCACGCAACTCAGACCTGACAGCCAGCATGTTGCCGTTTTGAGGAGCTATTCCATCCTGCTACCCGAAGTATTTCTCTCCAGTGAACCAGCGGACCTGCGAACCCTTGCCCTCAGTGCGTTTTTCCAGTACAGTAGTTGCAGGAGTTAGTCACAGAGAACAAGGAGAAACTGCTGTGGCAAATTTGGAACAGATGAAACAGTTAAGACAGGGTGTAATCGCTTGGAACAATTGGAGGAAGCAATATCCAGATGTGCAACCCGACCTGAGCGACCTCAGCCTCGAATTTTCCATCGATCTGAGCGGAGCCGACCTGAGCGGAGCCAATCTCAGCAGGGCCTACCTGAGCGAATTGAGAGATATTGATGATTCCATAATCAGTGGGGCCAACCTGAGCGGGGCCAACCTGAGCGGAGCCAACCTCTATGAGGCCAACCTGAGTGGGGCTGATCTCAGTGGAGCTGATCTCAGTGGAGCTGATCTCAGCAATGCCAAGCTTGGCAAAGCCCCTCTCGGCTACTACATTGATTATTCTAGCGAAGAAGTAGATGTTGACTCGTTGGGCGGATATATGATCAGTGAAGCCAATCTCAGTAGAGCCAATCTCAGCGGAGCCAACCTCAGCAGTCAAAACTTGAGCCATATGGACCTGAGCGGAGCCAATCTCAGCGGTCAAAACTTGAGCCATATGGACCTGAGCGGAGCCAATCTCAGCGGAGCCAATCTCAGCGAAGCTCTTCTTATCAAAACCGATTTGCAGGGAACTGATTTGTCCGGCTGCGCCATTTATGGTATTTCTGTCTGGGATATCCAATTGAAAGGGGCCAAACAAGACAATCTGATCATCACTCCCGCTAATGACCCTCCCATTACTGTCGATGACCTTGAGGTGGCTCAGTTTATCTATCTCCTGCTTAATCACCAAAAACTCCGCAACATACTCAACGCCGTAACGGAACGAGGGGTACTGCTGCTGGGACGCTTTGGTGGCGGTGGCTTGGAGGTGTTACAGGCGGTCGCAGCCAGACTTCGAGAGGAGCAATATCTTCCGATCATCTTTGACTTTGAGCGGCCTCACGACCGCAACTACACCGAAACCGTCAAAACTTTGGCAGGTCTCTCACGCTTTATCATCGCCGATCTCAGCGGGCCATCGGTCCCCCAGGAACTTTACGCAACGATCCCGCACTTCAAGATTCCGTTCGTTCCCATCATTGAGGCTGGGCGAAAACCGTTTGCTATGGCGGTGGATCTGCTAGAATACCCCTGGGTTATCAGACCACCAGTAGTCTTCACGAGTACCGAAGAATTACTCAGCCTCGTCCCGTCCAAGATTATTGCCCCTGCGGAAGAGAGGCATCAAGCGAGGCAGCGGTTGCTCGATGAATTGTTCCATGATGAGTAGGATGCCTCCGCTAACACTAGGATTTTTCTTCTGGCTGAGTTCAAAAGCAACAGATGTGCAACACAGATGCGATCTTTACGCGAGGAGAAGCTGATTTGTGAAGGGTTTGAGGAATTGAAAAGTCTACTTCACCAAACGGGCCGTCTCGCAGCAGATCATGACGATCTTCCGCCAGCAGACAGCCCTCGTCGAGCCGCTCAGCCTGGACGAAGCGTACCTCAACGTGACCGACACGGCTCATACCCTGGATGAAGCTGCCAGGCTCGCGCAGGAAATTCGGCAGCAGATCTGGGAACAGACGCGCCTCACCGCCTCAGCGGGTGTCTCCTACTGCAAGTTCCTGGCCAAGATCGCCTCCGACGCGCACAAGCCCGATGGACTGACCGTCATTTCCCAGGAAGAGGCACCTACTTTCCTTGAAGCGTTGCCCATCGAGAAGTTTTTCGGGGTGGGCAAAGTGACAGCTGCTAAGCTCAGAGAACCGGGCATCCAGACCGGAGCTGACCTGAAGCACATAGGTGAAGAGCGGTTGCGCGACCTGCTCGGCAAGCACGGAGGGCAGGCTCTACCGCTATGCCTGCGGGGAGGACGACCGACCGGTTGAGCCGGTGCGCGAGCGCAAATCGGTCGGCAAAGAGGTGACGCTGGAGCGAGACACCCGCGACCGGAGCGAGATGGAACACATCCTGGAGACGCTTGTGCTCCAGGTGGAGCACCGCCTGGCCGAACTGGGGATCGCCGGGAGGACGCTGACGCTCAAGCTGCGCTGGAGCAACTTCGAGCTGGTGCCCCGAGCCAGTAGCCAGCCGCAGTGCTTCCAATTGGCGCAGGAGATGCAGCCCATCCTCCGTGTCCTGCTTTGCGGGCTGGTCGATGGGAAAAGAGCGGTGCGGCTGCTTGGGGTCAGCGCCTCTCGCCTCATCTCCGCAGACGAGATGCATCGCGCAAGGCAGGTCGTCACGCCCTCTCTGTGGCAGGAGGCACCTCTGTAAACAGAAAGCCAGGAAAACTTGGTCATAGACCAGAGGAGAACACCTGCCTCCCTTGTTTTTTCGCGCCACCTGTTCTATAGTTGCTCCAGCAGCAGTTCCAGTGACGAACAACCTGCCTACACGAGGTTGCGAACACTTTTGTCGGCAAGACAAACGCGAGGCAGGTGGTTGCCAGAAAACGTAGGCAGGTGTCCGTTGGAGGCCTTTCGGCCAGAGAAAAAACCGCCGTCTCGCTTGCTCATCACTGCTCGCTTGTTCTCAAGCGGCCTGTGAAGCACTTCGAGGGCGACGGTTTAGAAGAGAGAGCGGGAGACGGGGCTCGAATCCGCGACAGCCTGCTTGGAAGGCAGGCGGTTGCGCTCTCGCTGCTCGCTTGATCTACATCGGCCTGGCAGCTGGTTTCATACGATTCGCTTGCACTGTGAGCGGGCCTGGCAAAAGATGTCGCGCGCGTTTTTTTCGCCTTTCGGCAAAACATGTCACGTGTTTTTGCCCGTGATTTTGGCAAAAGACGTTGCGAGCAACTCGGGGCAGGCGGTCACGCTGCTGTATACACTCTACCTTATCCCCTCATCTTTGGCAATGTTTTCTAGGAAAGAAGTTCTAGCCATAGGCATTGACGCTTCGCTTGAGATCGGCTATGCGAGGTAGCCAGGAAAGACCAAAGCCGTAAAAATAGCTCTGCAATTCCTGATTCACCACATATGATGGAGTTTCGATTCCTGGTGAGGCAATGTGATGCCTGCCGCCGTCTCGGCTTGGTTTCAGTATCTACCCATCTATTTTGATTTTGCCGAGTTCGGAAAAATCAAAATAGCGTATCTTGCCCTTTGTCTTCCACCTGTTTTTGCTCAGCGATGCACTTGCGTGTTTTACGTCTCTTATCCTCAAGGAGGTTACGCAGATCTGTAGCGCGAGGAAGGTCCTCAGGCTTTTTCTGATGGATGCGTTCGATAGCCGTTCGTACTTCATGACCGACATCGTGATGTGTGAGGATGGCCTGGTTCTCATCAGAGACATTGTCTCGCTTCAATTTTGCATCGGTCTGAGTAATTCTGAAAAGATTGGCGGCGAGGCCTTCGGATCCCATGACATTCAGGATCTCTGTACCTTCCGGTAGATTCCAAAAGGTGCCTAACTCAGCCGAAGTCATGTGGTACATGCCCTCATAGCCGGCGTCATGAAAGAGGCCCATGTTTTCGCTTTTGACTCCAGATTGCATTGCAGTGGAAGAAAGATGCGTGTTTTCTTCAGTTACCTTAAGGCGAAGTTGCAGTCGTTGTTCCTGCTCTAAGCGTGCCTGCTGCATATCAAAAACTTCAGCAGTGAATGCGAAATAGTTCTGTGCGGCGGCGATTTGCGACTTGTGGGGATCGCCGTTCTGCGCGACGAGGTAGCAGGCGCGTTTGCTCAAAAAATACTCTGTGATGGGCCGTGTGGCACGTCCTTGTTTGATCGTCTTCTCTGTTTCGAAAAAATGCTCCTGGAGGTCCAACCCAATTTCTGTAGCGGAGATCATTGCCTTCTTAATGACTTCTATGAAATTCTTCCACTGATCATAGCCGAGGAGCGGCATCAGGTCTCTTGCGCTCCAGTAGTCGTAGCCCAGAATGTTTATCTGCTTGATCGAATCGAAATCAGGTGTTTGACTCATAAGCGTCCTTCGACTTTCCAGATTTGTTGCATACTCTGCATAGACCCAGGCTTCCAGCGTGATAATCGCATGCATAGAGCTTGCCACCACAGTAATTGAAACGCCGGGTGGAACTGTTGATGCACTTTTCTCCGTCGTTAAGGGGCTATACAACTGCCCCTTCTGCTTTCCGCTCCACGCGCTTGTTGACCTGCACAGTAATCCCTATGACATTGTGCAGTGAAAGCGGAATATTATAAATCACCGAGAATGCACGCAGCAGGCTATTGACTGTGCTACGGCGAGCAGGTTTCCCATCGCGTATCCTGGCGACAGTGACTTCACTCAATCCACTCTTGTCTCCCAGCGCGACCAATGTGCAGGGAAGATCCTCGAAAAGTTCTTCTAGTGTGTATCTATCTTTTTGCTGCAAGGCCCCGGCTCCTTTCCAATATGCGTAGGTTGCCTTCTCTAAATATATTAAGCCAATTTTCTTGAATTGTCAAGAAAGTACTAGCAAATAGATTGAAATAATTGATAATTGGCTTAATATCAGCATACTTAGCTCAGTGAAGAGAAGTTCTTCATAATGTAAGAAAGCGACCCGCTTATAAAAAGCTGCTTCCCTGTGTTGAGACGACAGACTTCTCATCCCTGCTTGCCCCATGAAAAATCTTCCTCTTTCTCTCTCACGTAGGCCATGTTCCTCTCCTGCTCCAGAGCTGATGAGCGAAGCTGCGGACTTGGAGGAGAGACCAGTACCGAATCGGACAAAGGAAGATTTCCCGTGAGGCAATGCGGGCAATGCGGCCCAAGACGGGTCTTTGTCCTGATAGCACCGTATTTACTACTTACGAACCAGAAGTTTTATCCCTCTGGTTTCTTCTGTTAATGACCAGTCAGATGGAAAAATCAGATTGGTAAGAATAAAACGAAAGACATAGGGAACGATCTTTTCCTCCAGAGTTTCGCCTGTTTTCTTTGTAATAATCCGATAGAGAGCATGTACTGTCGGAAGGAGGCGCTGAGCAGTCGTTGTTAATACCTCCTGCTCAGCACACGGAGAAATACGACTGGGAACGCTGCTATCCGGCAAGTAGCTCCCAGCATGGATGTTCTCAATAGGGCCATACCGATAGGTTTCGTTGATCACGCCATTTGCTAAGATCCGCATCAGGTGAGGTGTTATTTCTTCTTTCTTGCGTACAATGAAGTCTTCACCAACTTTGTTCTGCAAGAACTCCATAAACTCTGCTCTCCCAGCTTTCGAGTTAAAAAACGTCCGAAGCCATAGCTCCTTCTGGTAGGATTGTGTATCAAATATGATCTGAGGGAGCGGTGGGAGGAACTTCAATGCGGCTTTTACCAGTTTGCGAAATCGATTGGGATCGGTGTGTATCAGGGTCAACCACCGGCAGAATGCAGATGAGATTTCAATATTCATTCGTGCCATCTCTGTATCACGTATCCCTGGCACTTCTTCCTGGAACAGAGGGGTCCACTCATGGACTTCTCTATCTGCAAGGACGGCAAAGTATGATCCCCATCGAAGACAGACAGCCACAGTTGCGTAGGTGACTTCTTGAAAGTCTACAGCGGTTTGAGGGGGGACCTTTTCCTGTGTTGTGGCATCTGTCAGATAAGCGATTACCTGTTGATAGAAGGTCTGCGGCGCAGGAGTGATCATCCGAACTCTGCGGTTCTCTGGATCACGGGTTTCTTCCAACGTTCCTGCATCCAGAAGCAAGTGATCTGTTACTCTGATGTGGAGGCGATATGTCATGACACACTTCCTTTTCTTTTCTACGTTCTTTGTGTGCTCGATGTGCATAGAAAAGTGCCTGCGCGATTTGCTGGACATGCCACACCACTCGCGGCGGAGACACCTGGGAAGAGCGTGGATGGAGCGTTCGGAGCGAGCCGTGCGCCGCATCCATCATCACCAGATACGGCACCTCCTCCTCAAAGCCAAAATCCACCATGGGAATGAGGTGAGGATGACGCAGGCGGAGCTGATACGCGCTTCGGCGCGAATGAGATCCCGCATCTGCTGATCGCCACGAAGCGACACTATTTGCACCGCTCCTAGCGTCCCCCGGTACACCTGCTCTTCGGAATAGACCTCACCAAGGCCCTCTCCCAAAAAACGCAGCAGGTGAGAACTTCCAATCGTTTTTCCGAGAAGCTCTCTTTGTGATCCCATACGGCGTTGCGACTCCCCTCTTCATTGATTTCGTTCGCGCCAGACCAGATAGCCACGACGATACTGCCGATTGAGCATCGCGGTGAGACGTTTGATGCGTTTCCCCGTCGTTCTCACCTGCACATCTCAATAGCTAGGTCCATTCCCCTCCTCAACCGGGTGCCATGAGCTTTCTTTTGCCTTATCACAACCATGCCCTATTCGTGGTGATAGAGCTACTCTCTCTTCGGTCAGTCCAGAATTGCCAGCGCTGAATTGGCCTGCTGGACAGAAAAGAGTTCAGGATCGTAAGACGCGCCTGCCCACTGGCGCAGGCGTTCGTGCTCTGGATGCCTGGGATTCTGCCATGCCTCCAGGAACAAAGCGTATCCGCCTATCCCGCCTGCATCCTCTGGGGGGCAGGCCCGTGAACCCGCCAGACAGCGAGGCGTGACCCAGAGAGCATCCTCATTCATGGCGTCATCTGCAAGATGCTCAATGCGTTCAATGGCAATCTGGTGCATCCAGCTATCTCCCAGATCATATTCGTAGGTCAACTTCAACCAATCGGCCCAGACGGTCGCATCGAGTTTGGTGCGTCGGCTATCCCGGATGTGCATATCTGCACTTTCCCCATCCGGGTCAGGGAGACCGTACACGATGGTCTTCTCATTGATGGTCAGCCGGAACAAATACAAATGAGTGTTCTCCCATCCCATCACCACCTGGAGCATTTTATGGAGGGTATGAAGGCTGATGGCACCTGGCACGACCATTGCGCGCCAGATTGGTGGCTCAATGCCAGTCAACTGGACGTGCAGGTAGTAACGGCTCTCTGACTGATACCTTCCCAAGAGCGTCTCCTCTTCTCGGTGTTGTGTTTAGTAAAGCAGATGGGCACAGAAAAATCAAGAGAACAAAGCAGCTTGCACTGCCGGACCATAAATGCGTAGACGTGGGCGTAGGATGCAGGTGGCACTTTCGGGTGCACGGTTGAGCAGGCGAATCACATATTCGCGTGCATGGCCCGTCAGTTTCACCGCCCGATCGAGTAAGAGCATTTTCTGCGCGCCAGTCGCTTGCTGGTAACGGGGAGCTATCTGAGCTAGCATTTCCCGGTAAGCATCCTAGCTCAAGGAGACCCTCGGAGAGCCCATGCAGTTCTTCCTCCATTCTCCCTCCTGCGGGGTGTCTCTCGTAAAACAGTGTATTCGCGTGCTTTCTCGGACGGAGAGCCATGAAGTCAAACGGAGGGTAAAAAGCCGAAACTGTTTTGGAGAAAGAGCGCGCCATCCCATCCACCTCTGGGTCCACTATGGATCATCTTACCCCACCGCGCGAAACATCATGCATGGTTCCGTGGTGTATCCTTGCTGCTGCCACCTCTCTATCTCGCTTGGATCTCGAAGAAAGCGTGTTTCATGCTCTCTTCATCCGGTCTCGTCGCTCTTGTTCTTGATCTGGTTGTGGAACAATTGGTGCTGCCAGCGCAGATACTGTCTGACCGGGGCCATGCCCTCATAGCCCAACAATTCCTGTAAACCCCGTGGGTTTCCTCCCGCTTGCAGATACCGTAGGGCAAAGCTATGGCGTAACATCTGAGGGCTCATGGTGGTGTCACTGATCCCTGCCCGTGTGTGCAACCGAGCAAACACCATGGTCACGCCGTTCCTGGTCAGCGGCTGCCTCCCCTCCGAAGCGAACAGGGGATCTCCCCCAGCATGTCTTCTCGTCAGTCCTCTCTTTGTTGTCGGCCCCATCTGCTTCAGATACGCACGCAGGTGGCTCAGGCAGGTCGCCCCGAGAGGCATATGACGTTCTTTGCCTCCTTTCCCCCTCACCCGCAGCACGCCCGCGTACTGGTTGAGATCAGCGAGACGCAATGCACACAGCTCAGAAACCGTGATCCCGGTGTCAAAGAGCACCCACAGGAGCGCCTGATCACGGGCAGCCAGACGCTTTGCTCCATGCGCTTTCGTTTTCTGGGGAAAACCTGCTCGCATCAGTCTGCTCAAAGCTCGCTGGCGAGACAACGTGAGGGAGAGGGGCACTGGTCCGAGGAAATACTTGTTCGCTCAGGGGAGAACACGGGAGCACTCCTCGCTCGACCAGCCAACCGAAAAACGCTCGCGCCGAGCGCGCATAGGTCTCTATTGTGCTTGCTGCACGCTGTGATCCTCTGGAAGTTGGCGTCTGCGCCAGAAACGCCAGCCAGTCCCTCATGGTTGTTTCAGTGATCTGATTGACAAGGAGGAGGTGACACTCATTCAGCACATACTGTTGTAAATGACTGAGCACCATCTGATGCCATTCGAGGGTTTTCGGGCGATGTCCAACTTCTCGGTGAGCTTGCAGATACTCCTGGACCGCTCGTTCTATCGTCATGTGCTGACTTTTCTCTGGTGAGGAAGGATGAGCGGCAGATAGGTATGAGACGGCGGGAGGACGCCGGGCGAGCTGGCCTGATTCAGGCCGCGAGGAAGTTAGGGCAGCGGGGACAGACCCTCTTGTCTTCCTGCCGGTGCGTGAAGGCAGACTCTTCTGCGGACTGATGCCGGTCGCAGAAGCACACACTTGTGTCACCACCAACGCTTGCTGAGAAGGAGGAAGAGGCCAGGCTCTCATGCGCCGGCGTGGAGAGCTTTAGCTCGGTAGCGAGAGACGGGTTTGCCTGAGGTCCTTCTGGTGATGCTGTCCCCTCATGTGTTTGGAGAAGATGCGTCCGGATCTTACACATGCCCCGTAGGAGCGTGCGCAGATGCGAGGACTCATAGCGTCCAGGGAACAGGGACTGCAGTTCTCTAAGGATATCACCGCTGCTGCGCGTCGGGTTCGCTTGCACCCAGGTGAGAATCTGCTCCCACTGTCCAGCAAAAGGATCTTTGCCAGTCCGTCTCCAGTCCAGAACACCCACACGTGTCTGCTCCTCATATGCAACCTCACCTGTTTCGCATCCTTCCTGCAAGACCAACTCTGCTGCGCATGCAGCGAGATCAAAAGGTACCGGCGAGGTCGGCGGCGTTGGTTGGCCGGCGGAGGAACGGCCAGCTTCACAGCGCAAGGTCGCCTGCTGCAACTGTTCTACCTGCTGGAAGAGCCGAAGCGGGTCGAACGCTTTCCCGATGATCCGCAGTTCCTGCTGCTGAGCAGGGGACAAGGTCCCGGAGAGCAGCACTCGTTGCAGCGGCGTTTTGGCCGAGTCGTAGATCCGGCGAATTTTTCTTCCCTCGACCTTTGTGGACACCAGCTTCATCGACGGCTGAAAACAATTGACATACCAATGCAGAGCGCGATATAACTCGTCGAGCTGCCGATACGCGTGCTCCCCCATCAAGCGGCCATGGCCCACCACCTGACGCACCACGACCCCATTTTTCTGCTCCACAAAGCA
Organism: uncultured Chloroflexia bacterium; assembly: GCA_963769535.1. Classification (GTDB taxonomy): domain Bacteria; phylum Chloroflexota; class Ktedonobacteria; order Ktedonobacterales; family Ktedonobacteraceae; genus CF-113. The sequence goes on from CAVYMC010000001.1 coordinate 551,674, forward strand.
CTGATCCCGTTTCTCATAGGGGCGCCCCCGCGTGAAGGTGATCTGCTCACGCACACAATAGGCAGCGACTTCTTCGTTGATAAATTCTCCACCATTATCGGTATCCAATCCCAGGAGAGGAAACGGGAAGAGCGCTCGGGCGCGCTGGAGAGCTGCCAGCACTGCCTCTCTCCCGCGGTTGAGCAAGGGAAGACATTCCGTCCAGCCGGTGGAGACATCGGTCAGCGTGATTGTGTACAGGCAACCACCCTGTAATCGCCCTCCACAGTGTGCCACCAGGTCCACCTCCAGGAAGCCCGGTTTGGCCTCGTCCCACTGAGCGAAAGTCCGAATAGGGATCTGCTGTTTGAGCAGGGGGCCCGCTTTGGTGGTCGAAAGGCCTTGGGGGTGACTATAGCGATGGGCCTGCAGCAGGCGGTCCGCGGTAGATGCGCTCATCGAGAGAAGAAGGCGACGATGTTCTTCGTTCAACTCAAGGTGCCCGTGCTCCTCCAGGGTTTCGACGATGCTTGGCAAGAACGGGATCAAGCGTTTCGTGCAAACGCGGTTGAGCGTCTTCCAGGCCAGCACCAACGCCTCTTCCACCTCTGGCCCATAGCGTCGGCGGAGTGCTGCCTGCGGCGCGAAGACCTCCTCGCTATGGTTGAGCAGCCACTGGGCGTATTTGCGCACATACCCCGTGGCGGTCACAAACTCTTCCAGAATCTGTTGCTTTTGGGACCCCGATGCCCGGTGATACACTGGCGCAACCTGCTGGAGCAAGACACGTCTGGCTTGCGTCCTCAATCCGTTTCCCACGTGTTCCTCCTGTCTGCCAAGCAACCGAAGATCGCGTGCGACAGATCCCCTTCCGCTGCCTCACGCCCCTCTTCCTTTTGTCTGGAGTATAGAGCGTGAGTGGGCGGTAGAGCCAGAGGTGGTCAACACCCTTGTATCCTCGTGGCAGCGTCACTGGAATCCAGGGAAAGAAAGGCGAAAGGGGACCGACAGAGGAAGATTTTGGTGAGGCAATGCACCTCGCTAAGGCAGGATGTCACCAACTCGGCGAGGCAGGATGTCACGCGAAATCGAGGCAGGATGTCGCTGTACACCTTTTTGCACAACAAAACACCGCCTCCTTGCTTCCTCTCTCACCGCTCGGTTGTTCCGAGACGGCTTCTGATCGGCCTGCAAAGAGACGGTTCATACCTTGGAGCGGGAGACGGGGCTCGAACCCGCGACAGCCTGCTTGGAAGGCAGGAACTCTACCACTGAGTTACTCCCGCTAACGGATAATGGCGATCAATGCTAATGAACCGGTCGGGGTGCGCGGACTCGAACCGCGGACCTCCTGGTCCCAAACCAGGCGCGCTACCAACTGCGCCACACCCCGTCAAAAACCCAATCACTCCCTTAGTAATGTACGCGCACTATAGCATGATCATGGTGATGTGTCAAGTATTACTGGTCTTTTCTACGCTTATAACGCCGCTTGAGTAGGAAGAGATTCCAGCGTGTTGAGAGGCTGCTCAAAGGATTACGGCGGATGGCGGTGACATTGCCGGCCCGCGTATGACCGGATAAGCGTGACTGCGGCAAAAATGCCAGGATGACCACCATCAGCAGGCATCCCAGACTTATCAGCGCTATACTCCCGGTGAACAGGTCTCCATTTCCATTCACGTCGTGTTGCGCGAAGGCCCAGCCGCCAGCAATCAACGCGGCAACCCAGGCAATCACCAGACACCACTCGGAAAGGCCGAAATTGAAAGTCGGTAAGCTCTGTTTCTGGCCGCGCGGACGCTCATTTGTTTTGCGACGGAGACGCTGGCTCAAACGAGGCTTTGGGGCCGACTGATCCAGATTACGCAAAATCTCTTCAATTTCACGCTCGTATTTATTTGGCATGGCAGTTCTCTTCCTTGCACTCGCCTGAACTCTCTAGTAACATGATACCAATTTCTACGCGCATAGACAAGAGTTTAGCCTATCAATATTGACTCATTCCTGTGGGATTGCTTGAAGCAATCTCTGTACCTTCCCGACAAGATCGAGCGGATGAAAGGGCTTGGTGATATGCACCGCTGCGCCCAGGTCAAGGCTGATACGTTCATAAATGTTTTCGGCATGAGCCGTCATTATGATAACCGGCACATGTTGCGTTGCCGCATTTTTGCGCAGGCTGCCAAATATTTGATAGCCGTCAAGGCCGGGCATCATTACATCCAGGATAATCAGGTCAGGCATAGTAGTTGCGAGTACATCTTGCAACTGCTGCCCATTACTGGCGACGACAACTTCAAACCCATGTCTACTCAGAGCAAAAGTGATGATCTCCTGTACCTCTTTATCGTCATCTACAACTACCACGCGATTTGGCATACACTACCCCCGGCTATGTGAAAATCCCTGCACCAGCATCTCATTTAATCATATCATACATTCTACATGATCTAAGTACAACACTTTTCGTTGCATTTCCCGTAAGTGCATAGAATTTCCCCTATCACCTCCAGATTCAATGCAGGAATTACCTTTTGTATATGTTGACGAGCTTTCTTCGCTCTGCTATCATCTAACAATAAGAAGAGCCTCACATCAGGTAGTAACAAGAAGGGGAATGGCAATACATACCTGTTCCCCAGGTGGAGAGTTGGATGATAAATGAAGACCTTGCACTAATCAGTACAAACTTTTACCTTCAGATTTTGAGTGAACGCGCTACGCTCATCGAGATTATCCGCAAGCGAGAGCTGCTCATCAAGATCATCAAACAGGCGCTGATCCAACTCGATCCCCATCAACTGGGGATGGCGATCACGCTTGCGCTGTGTATGCCACCGGGCAGAAATGGCAAAATTCGTAGTCTGCGCGAACGCATGGGGCAAGGGACGTTCCCCTGGAACTCTGATCTTGAAAATCTTTCTATTTTTCTCGCGAACGAATCTCTGGCCGGGTATGTCGCGCAAAATCAGCGTCCATCCAGCATTGAAGACCTGAGCAAAGAAACATTACTCCCTGCCTATCAAACAGAAGATGAGGTAAGCGCCGCGGCTGCGCCTATCATGCTCGAAGGCAAAATCGCCGGGTGCTTACTGGCTTCGAGCACGGAAATCGGCCATTTCACGCAGCCACGATTATCTTTACTGGCCTCCTTTAGCGACCTGGTTTCCCTGGCCCTGGACCCTGGTGAGTTTTATCCATCCGAGATCATTCAGCTCGGGGTTTTGCGTTACCAGGACGCCAATGAACAACGCGCTATGTTAAGGGCATATCCCAGGCTGGTGCAGAACAAACTGCTTGAGAGTTATCAAACTTCTCACCCTCTCACATACCTGGAGGCAGAAGAAATCGTCTGGGGCGAATTGGAAAACCAGGTGTTACTGGACTAATCATCCTTCGATGCCGTACTTGCGTTGCAGGTAACGCAACTGGTCCACTTTCGCCAAACCGAGCAACTCGGCAGCGCGCGCGCGATTGCGCCGGGTATTCGTTAACGCCCAGCGCACGAAATACTGTTCTACGCGCCCGACCACCTCTTCCAATGAAACCTGTCCGGGTGGCCGCAGGTCTAACCACTGCTCCCAGGGATCACTCTGGCCGGTGTTGCTGGCATCAATACGCCCGGCTATCTCTCCCGGAAGATGCACAGGCAACAATTCGTCACTGCTGCTCAAAATCATGGCTCGCTCGATCACGTTTTTCAATTCGCGCACATTGCCCGGCCATTGGTACGCCTGGAGCAGCCGCCGGGCTTCGGGAGCAATCTGCTTGACATTTCGGCCAAGCGAGCGATTAAAATCGTCGATGAAACGTGAGGCAAAGAGCAGGATATCATCTGGACGCTCGCGCAGCGGCGGGAGATCGATACGCAACACGGCCAGGCGATAAAATAAATCCGCGCGAAATATACCCTCCTTCATGGCCTCTTCCAGATTACGATTGGTGGCGGCCAGGATACGCACGTTAATCTTGATCTCTTTATTGCCACCCAGTCGATAGAAGGCCCGTGTTTCCAGCACCCGCAGTAGTTTCGCCTGCATCTCCACGGGCATTTCCCCGATTTCATCCAGGAAGAGCGTTCCGCCGTCGGCCAGTTCCAGCAAGCCGCGTTTTTGTTTTTTGGCGTCGGTGAAGGCATACTGCTCATAGCCGAACAGTTCGCTCTCCAGCAGATTGCTGGCGATAGCGGCACAATTCAGGGGGTGAAACGGGCCAGACGAACGCAGGCTCTGGTCGTGAATAGCGCGCGCCACCACTTCTTTTCCGGTGCCGCTTTCGCCCGTAAGAAGTACGGAGGCTGTATCGCTATGAGCGACGCGGGCAACCATGTCAAAAACCTCGCGCATCCGCTCACTGTGCCCAACGATAAAGGAGAAATGGTAGTTATCGCTGCGTTCGCGGCGCAACTGGCGCAATTCGCGGTGCATCGCGCTCGTCTCCAGACCACGCTGCACCGATAACAACAATTCTTCGAGATCAAAGCCTTTGATAAGGTAGTCTAACGCGCCCATTTTCATAGCCGCGACGGCCGTTTGCACATCGCCATAAGCGGTTAGCATAATCACGGGCAAAGCTCCATCGCTTTTGCGAATCTCGCCGAGCACGTCTAGCCCGCTCATTTGCGGCAAACGCACATCTAATAAGACCAGGTCTATGCTATTTTTCTGTAATTCGAGCAAGCCTGTCTCACCATCCGGGGCGGTATACACCTCGTATCCCTGTTTTTTGAGAAAACGCGCGAGCTGATGGGGCAAATGTGGTTCATCATCTATGATAAGGATGGTCAGACTCATGACAACTCCTCCCTGTCCACATTTTCCTGATCGCCCAACGGCTCATCTGGCAAGGGAAGTTGAATGGTAAAAGTGGCTCCATAACCAGGCTTACTTTCGACAGTGAGCGCGCCATGATGATCTTCAACCAGGCGGCGCGAGATCGGTAAACCAAGGCCGATGCCATGCGCTTTCGTGGTATAAAATGGTTGAAAAATACGCTCGATCTGGTCAGGGGCAATACCTGTTCCCGTGTCGCTGACGGTAATTTCCAGCCAGCTACTAGCTCGTGTAAGCAAATCCGTGGCCGGTACCTGCCTGGCCTGGCAGGAGATGGTCAGGATGCCTCCCTCGTGCATGGCCTGTAGGGCGTTGATACACAGGTTCAGCAAGACCTGTTCAATCTGGGCAATATCTACCAGCACGGTAGGCGCGTTCAGATACGCTCGATGAACGACGACATTGGCCCCGGCGCAACGGTTTGCGATGAGAGACAGCACCCGTTCGCATATTTCCACCACGTTGCACTCGACAGGGTGAAACGAACGCGGCCTGGAAAAGAGCAGCAGGTCTCGCACGATGGAGTCCAGCCTCTCTACCTCTTTCAATACGACACGGACAGAGTCGAGCATGTCATCATCTATCTGTCCCGCAGTAGTATTGCCATCTACGCTCGGAACATCTCCAACCAGATCGTCCAGCAGCATTTGCATCGACGTTTTGATCGATGCCAGAGGGTTGCGCACTTCGTGAGCAACACTGGCCGCCATCTCGCCTAATGACGCAAGACGGTCCAGGCGGCGTTTCTCCTCCTCCAGGCGGCGCACGAGGGTCACATCGCTGAGGGTGACGAGAGTGCCTATCACCTGATCGCGGTCATCGCGCAGGGGCAAAAACGTGGCATCAAACGTTCTATCCTGCCCATGCTCGCCAGCAACAGTAAGCGTTTCTCGTTGTGGCACTCCTGTGTGGATTACATGGTGCAAAATGCGCGAGGGGAATAGTTTTTGCGCGGGCTGTCCGATAATTTCATAGGGATGATAGCCCAGCATAACCTGGGCCGCGTGATTAACGGTGGTCATTTGACCATGCAAATCCACAGTTACCAGTCCACCCGGTATGCTCTCAAGGATGAATTCTTTGAAACGCTGGTCATCGAGTACCTGGCGCAGCAATTTACGCGCCTCATTACGCGCTTCTATCACGTCCGCAACCAATGCGATGTTCTCGATGACTGAACTGGCCTGATTTGCCAGCACCGAGAGCATTACGACTTCTTCGCGGCGCAATTTCCAGGGATGATGGTAGGCTCCAACGATTACTCCCAACAATGTTGGTTTGCTTTTATGATGATGCATTCTCTGTTCGATATGATTATCATTCCCTGCATCAGCCAGCGCGCTGAGTTGTGTTGCCTGTTCTCCTTTGCCACTACGCCACAAAGGAACGGCAAAGAAGGTTTTAATATTTGCAGGGAGATGCTTGAAATACTCGCTAGCACGATCATTTCCGGTTCGTTCCAGGACGAGCGGCTCCGAGTTCGCTTCGCTTATTTCGCTGAAATAGCGCGCGAGCATGGCTTGCATAGCTGGCGGCAACCACGCAACCGCATCCGGTGGAGAAGTCAGCAGCGCACAATCGCACATATCTGCAACGGTGATCTCTTTTGTACGCTGCGCGACGATACTGCGTAGCCGTTCATGATCGCGCAGAGAAGAATTGAATTGCCTGCTGATACTGTTGAGCAGTGAAAGCTCCTGGATGCGGTCGCGGTCGCGCTCAAGCAGGCGTGTATTTTCAAGCTGCATCGCCACAACGCCAGCGACTACCTCGACGACCCGCGTTTCTTCGCTCGACCAGCTTACAAGCTGCATTTGTTCTTGCTGCCGCGCATTGCTATTCAAATAAAAGGGCTGCGTTTCGGACGATTGGCTTTCGCGAATAGCCACGAGTACGCCTATAGCGCGTTGCCGATAGAGCAAGGGAACGGCGATAAAGTGAGGTTGAGCGTACTCAGTTGGCGCGGTCACGGAGTGGCGCGCACGCCAGGCCTGGGCCTCCAACATATCGCTATCCAGCGAAATTGGATTGATATGCGCAACGGCCAGCAGCGCGGGAGACCAGCCGGGACTATCATCGTAGGAACCGGCAGCAAGTTGAAGCGTTTCGCCGGTACGCTGGTAGAGCAGCACGCAGCGGCAGCAAAGCAAACGCGCCAGGCGGCGCGGAAGATTATCACGTAGTGTGCGATAATCTGTTATCGCGCTCATTTCGTTGAGGAGCACAGCCAGTGTTTCTGTTGCGTTGAGGCGAGTAACACATTGTTTCACTTCCATCATCATCAGAATACCCCCACCTTAAAACTCGTCTATGTAAACCACCGTCACCCACTATAGCAGAAAATCGCCCAATTTGCACTGTATACGACGTTGTTATGAAGAAATTGTCATGTTCGTGTTTCGTAGTCTAAACATCAAATTAAACGTGTACTATACTATACACAAAGATCAATGAGGAGAGACATATGCAAGAGATCAATGAAACCACTCAAACCGGCGCGAATACTCCTCCAACCGCTTCAAAGCGCAAAAATCATATGCGAGCGCACCTGCTCTCTCGATTGGCAGCCCTCGCCGGTGTACTGGCTTTAGGAGTATTATATCTATTTCTGCCGGATAAACTCATCATTGGACCAAGCTGGTTGCTGCTGGTAATCGAAGCTGCGCTCATCCTTCCTTTTGTGATAGCTCTAACAACACAACGCAACCTGCCACATGGACTGATACGTACAGTTGCGCTTGTTACACTGGGCATCACCACGCTTGCTCTGGCTATAGGAATAGCTCTATTAGTCTATACTCTACCGCAACCAGGCACAAAAGGACTGAACTTGCTGCGTTCGGCAGGCATATTGTGGGTGTTCAATATCCTGGTTTTTGCGCTGTGGTATTTTGAAATCGATGGTGGCGGCCCACTAAAACGTCACCTGGCAGGCCCTCAAGCTACAGACTTTCTCTTCCCGCAATACGCGCCAGGGTACAATAGCAACTGGAAGCCTCACTTTCTTGATTACATGTTCCTGGCATTCACCAGCGCAACGGCTCTCAGCCCGGCTGATACCCAGCCCTTGACGAAGAAAGCGAAAGGTCTGATGATGATCCAGGCTGTTTTCTCGCTGGTGGTCATCGTCCTGCTAGCCGCGCGGGCCGTTAATATACTCCAATAGCATTATTACTCTATGCGGTAGGTGACTTCCCTACCCTCGTCGTCTCCCTGTCTCTTCACATTACTTCTCGCAGGCGTTGTTGAGGCAACTTCGCGACCCTGCTTGAAGACGTGCAGGCGCGCGGGGAGCAGACGCAGGGCTTCAAAAGCGGTAGGCGCGTCCAGCACCAGGAAATCTGCCGGTTTGCCCTCCTCGATGCCGTAGCGGTCCGTGATGCGCAGCGTTTTGGCGGCATTGGTGGTAATCAGGTCCAGCACGTCGTTAATCTCTTCGTAGCCGCTCATATGACAGAGGAACAGGGCCAGTTGCGCAGCGGCCAGCATGTCGCCACGACCAAGCGGGAACCAGGGGTCCATAATCGAGTCATGCCCAAGCGCGACGTTGACTCCGGCGGCCAGCAGTTCCTTGACACGGGTGATGCCGCGCCGCTTAGGATAGGTGTCAAAGCGACCCTGCAAGACGACATTATCGAAGGGGTTAGCAATGACATTCATTCCGGCACGGGCCAGCAGGCGTATCAGTTTGAAAGCATAGGCATTATCATAAGAATGCATGGCGGTGCAGTGGCTGGCCGTGACGCGCCCCTGCCATCCCTGCTCAATGGTGTCCGCCGCCATCACTTCGGTGAAGCGTGAATGGGGATCGTCGGTTTCGTCGCAATGGCAGTCGATGTCGCGATTGAATTCTTTCGCCAGCGCGAAGGCGTAATGAACATCTTCAACGCCCATATCGCGCGTCCACTCGTAATGCGGAATGCCGCCCACAATGTCGCAGCCCAGTTCCATCGCCTTGCGCATCAACTCGCGCCCGTTGGGGAACGACAGGATGCCGTCCTGCGGGAAAGCCACCAGTTGTATATCGCAAATATCGCGCACCTCTTCGCGCACCTCTAACAAGGCACGCAGGGCGGTCAATTGCGGGTCGCACACATCGACGTGGCTGCGAATATGCAGCGTTCCTTGCGCCACTTCCCAGCGCACCTCTTCCAGCACGCGCTGTTTCACATCTTCGCGTGTCAGCGATGGTTTGCGCTCGCTCCAAATCTGGATACCTTCGAGCAGCGTGCCGCTGGTATTGTAGCGCGGCTGCCCCACCGTCAACACGGCATCAAGGTGGACATGGGCATCAATGAATGGAGGCGAGACCAGCCGACCAGTCGCGTCAATCTCGCGCATTGCGCTCTCTGAGATGTCGCCTGCGATGCGAGCGAATTTCCCATCTTTGACGGCGATATCGACGAGCTTATCGCGGCGGTGAAGACGGGCATGACGGATGATGAGATCAAACGACATAACAATTCCCCTTCGTGAAAATAATCACATAACCTGATTGCAGTTGAAAATAGCAGGCAGGCGGTGGATCACCGCCTGCCTTTGGAGTTGCCAGTGAAACGAGCTTACTTGCCGCCAGCGTCCACTTCGCCACGCGGACTCGTGTTGATCTCGATGCGCCGCAAGATGAGGTAAGCAATAGCCGCGAAAATGACCCCCAGTTCAAAACCGACATCCATGCCGTATTGACCGCCCAACTGATACGCGATCGGGCCAACGAATTTCAGTTGAGCAGCGCCCAGCACAACGCCCACCAGCCCAATCGCCATCGAGACAATTGCAGCCCAACCCATAGGGAGCCGACTTGCCGTATTCCAGTCATTGATGTTATAGCGTCCATGCCTGAAGACAAAGTGCTCCAGCACCAGAATAATCGACCAGGGGCCGAGCCAGTAGGCGATCAGGAGCAGGAAGTCAGTCAATGTGCCCGCGAAATTGGCAGAGTTCGGTATGGCGATGGCGACATAGATCACCGCGCCAATTAGCGTCCACACCCAGCGCGGTACGCGCTGGAACGGTCGCCCCCACACCTGGATTGAGAGGCCCAGGCTGTAATCATTGGGGATGTTGTTAGCGATCACGCTCAATGCGAGCAAGACCAGGATTAGCGTGCCAAAACCACCTAGCGGACTTACAACAGCAGACATTAACGCGCCACCACCATTGTTGTTAAAGATTGTTCCCCAGGCGCTATTGGTGGTAAAGAGCATACCCAGCGTTTCAAGCAAAACGCAGGGGATGAACACGCCCAGGAAGGTCAGCCAGAAAACACGGCTTGCAGGCGTGTCCTCTGGTTGGTTGACGTTGTAGTCAGCCGCGTAGGAACTCCAGCCGGTAGCAAAACCATAAACGGTACCCCCAAAGGTGATAAAACCAACGAGGCCAGCAAGGCTGAATGTAGTACCTGAAGGCTTAATGTTGAAATGCTGTACTCCAACAATGAACAGCACAGCAAAAATGATCGCCATTGGTATCCATGCAAAGCGCTCGTAGCGATGCACATAGCGATACCCATAAATGCTGACCAGGGTGGTAAGCACTGCGATAATAAGCACGCCCAACCAGCTTGGGACAGCGCCATTGCTCAAAGAATTAACAAGCTGACCGCCGATAATCACGTTGACGGTTGACCAGCCAATACAGGCAGCCACGTTGAATACTGCCATGACGATACCGCCTACCCAGCCAAAGGAGAAGCGTGAGATGGTCATCTGGCGCAGGCCAAGTTTCGGGCCTAAGGTGGAGAAAAACGCCACCGGCAGCACGCCAAGGGCGTTGAAAAGCACGATTACGATGAAACTGTCCCAGAAGCCCAGGCCAAAAATTGGAATAGCCAGCGCGCCCAGAGCAACCGTAGAAAGGACGAGGTTGGCGGAAAGCCACATGGTAAAATTGTCGAAGATACGTACATGAGTGCGGGTTGTGGGGGAAACACGTTCGATACCGTGTGTTTCCAAGCCACGTTCTTCGGGAATGGCAACAGTGTCAGAAGCCATTGAGTTGTCCTCCTAAGACTAGATAGAGAAAAAAACAATTGCACGATAAAAAGGCGACTGAAGTTACTCGCCGGTCGATCCTCATCTCATCAGAGATGCCAGGCCCTCTGAAGGTCTCCATACTTCCGAGGATACAATCCATTGATTACCAGGATATTCAACTTCCGAGATATACAATCATTTACGCAGCATGGTACACTACGCATTCTTCGTCGTAACAGGCCGCCTCACTTTACAGCCAGGAAGCCGAATATATGGAGAAGTATATCATATTGCTTGCCTGAAAAGAAATAGTTGACCTTGGCCTTTCTGGTAACAGCAAAGACGATCCTCCTCGATTCTCATTCGATTGAGACGGCGGAAACCAGCATAACGAGGCCAATCACGCCGATAATATCTCCCGAAGCGCGAAACAGGTATTGACTTAAACTGGGAACCACGTACTGTTCCAGCGTGATCAAATAGTCAACGGTAAAAAAGAAAAACGAGGCGCTCATCAGAAAGCTAAAGCGCGATGGCTTGTTTATATAAGCAGAGAAGTAAGCGCACAGGATGAACATGCAGATAATCAACCGGACGAAGCCAAACAGGGTGCGTGTCGAGTTAGACATATCTGGCAGGACAGGCGATATAAACAAGACGATCAAGAGGAGGATGAACGCCAGGATATTCAGGTTCATCAGGCTACGAAGATATCTGTCAGAACTCTGCGCCAGACTGAGCAAAATAAACAGAAAACCTACTGCTTGCCCGATATATAAAAACCAGTCGGTATGGAGAGCAATGACTCTGATATAGCTGGAAGTGAAATCGGCGGCGGCAGAGAGGGAGAGCAGCACCATCGACAATCCCAGAATGAAGAGACGATACTGGCGAAAGCGCGAATAAATATCGAACGAGCGCACGGCAATGAAAAGGGCCACAAGACAAAGAGACACGTCGAGTAGATTGGGAATGAGCCTGGTATCCATAGAGACAATTTCTCCTTACTAATCCCTCGATAATAGAAGAGGCTTAGCGATTCTTGAACAAAAGTGTGGTATCAACCGGCCAACCTTCCGGTGTGTATATCTCTATACATTGCAAACCCAGGAGCGTCTGCAAGGCCATCTGGGCTTCTTTCAAGGTCATACCTGTGGCATTGCACAACTCAACCACAGAGTCTGCGACCATCTATGGCTTCATACAGTCGGAGGGCCTGTTTATCCGTTATGGTGACAGAACTGGCAAACGGATTGCTCGATAGCATCAGACCTGCGTTCTGCTTTTTCCTGATAATGAGACCGGGCAACGCCGGAGGTGTCTCTTGCATGAGTATCTCTTGAGGCGCTGATAATTGACCGGCATCAGCAGTAACAGGCAACAAGAGGCGACGTTTTTCAGCAATAGCCAGCGCTTGTTCCAGAATAATATTGACGGGTGAAACGAGGTCCTGCTGTGGATAATGCTGGAGTAATAGCAGCACGACGAACGTAAAACCCGCAGCTACTCTCTCGTGGGAAGGCGCATACACTTCTGGAGCAAAGTCCACATTTTTGTTAATCAAACAATAGGCGCAAAATCCCAGGCCATAACGTCTTAAGAGCGAGGCCAGGTAAGAAGGGAACACCCGCTCGACCGGTAACGGAGAGGATATAGGTTGTTCTCTCGCAATACGTTCAACGGTGGTTGCCACCTTCTCACTCATCACATAGAGCGGCTGAGAAGGATTCTGAGAAGCCATTGCCCATAATTGAGCAGAAGGCTGTTCTGTCCATCCATTCTCGCACGTCCACAACTGGACTATCGGCACATCAAACCGCTGCATAATCATGGAGGATAGCCATTGAAACATTTCCTCAGGATGATGCATAGCCTCTATTGCTTGCCGCAATTGCGTGAAAACGGACAGTCGATATCCCCTCATATTCTGCGGAGAAAAAGTATCATCATCCATCCCATTGCGCCCTCCTAGCTCTCCCTGGAATTTAACTTTTTAGCTCCAAAAGAAAACGAAAACATCAAGCACCAACGTTTCATATATGGATTTATATATTTCGATATTTTCCCGGCAGAAGTCCTGGTTAAGAATACACTTAATCCAAAAAGTAATCAATAGAAGTAGGAATATTGTACCGAAGAGTACTAAACGGGTATAGCCTATACAAGAGTATGAAACATGAAATAGGAATAACGTACCAGAAAACATACCACGTTACTGAAAAGAGAGTATACTCTGAACAAATCATACCCTATGCGTAGCTTCCTGCTCTACAAGCGCCTGGTTCCATTAGCTACATTACTCTTGAAAGGGATAGACGAAAGAAATGGCAATTGATATCGCTACCGTGCCAGAACTTGAACGAGGTATCGAGGCACATGGCATTGAACGGGTCTCACCGAGAACTCGCGCACATATTCACATCACCGATAACTGTACTATATGGCTCTCTGCCAATATGGTGATCACTACCGTTGCGCTGGGGGCATTGGCCACCAGTGTTTTCGCGCTTGGATTCTGGGATAGTGTAACAGCCATCATTATTTTTAATGTGCTGGGTATTTTGCCGGTGGCCTTCCTTTCGACGTTGGGGCCTAAACTCGGTCTCCGTACAATGACTATTTCACGCTTCTCCTTTGGCTGGGTGGGCGGCTCGATCATGGCGATTTTCAACGTCGCCGCCTGCCTCGGCTGGTCTACAGTAAACGTGATTGTAGGCGGTCAGGTGGTAGCTGCTTTGAGCAAAGGAGCAATACCCCAGCAGGTCGGGATTCTCGTTATTACCATCTTGACGACGCTCATTAGTATCTATGGATACAAATACATTCACCGCTATGAACGGTATGCCTGGATACCGATGGCAACTATTTTCTTTCTCCTGCTGCTTGTCTCAGGGTCAAAGATGTCTATCATTCCAACTCCCCCATTGAATGTTGCCGAGATAGCCTCCTTTATCTCGTTTGGTGGCGCTGTGTATGGTTTTGCTACCGGTTGGAGTTCCTACGCGTCGGATTATAACGTCAATCAACCTGAAACATTCTCTGCCAGACGTGTTTTCTGGCTGACCTTTCTTGGCGTCGCCATACCCTGTGTTGTTCTGGAAATACTGGGTATGGCATTGACTACTGCCTTCACGGGAGGATTAGGGATCGGTGATCTACTGGCCGCTGCCGCCAAACCTCTGGGAAGTTTTGGAACCTTCCTGCTGGTATTGCTGGCTCTGAGTATTGTGGCAAACAATATTCCAAACGATTACAGCCTCGGACTCTCCATGCAGGTGCTGGGCAAGCCTTTTCAGAGGATCAACCGGGCGGTATGGGCGCTCATCGCATCCGTGATCTACGTGCTTGTCGCTGAAGCAGCGGCTGCCGACTTCAATCAAACGCTCTCCAATTTCTTGTTGCTCATCGCCTACTGGTTGGGTCCCTGGTCCATCATTCTGATCCTGGAACACTTTGTCTTCAGGCATGGGCGCTACAATATCGAGGATTGGAATACGCGCAGCAAGCTTCCCATCGGGTGGGCGGCTATCGTCTCCACCATCATCGGTTTTGGAGGCATCCTGCTTGGCGCTGCGCAGGTGTACTATGTCGGTCCCATCGCGCACGCCCTGGGCGGCCAATTCGGTATGGACATCGGCTTTGAACTCGGCCTGATCTTTGCGGGCTGCGCCTACTTACTGTTGCGCGGGCTGGAACTGGCTCAGACCCGACGCTAGTTGACAAGAGCGACCAGGGCCGACTTTGGTCGCGCTCTGGTTGATTTTTTCTTATGAAGAGTTCTGGCCCGTTTTGTATGGTAAAAGCATACATATCGTCCCCAGACAACTCTTATGCTGGTGATTCGTAAGTAACCTCCACTGTTTGACGCGAAATTACTCATTATTAGCCCGTATTTGAGGGAATTTCGCATTTTCTTGTGGGATATTACTAACAATTAGTAATTCGAGTCCTAAACCTCTAGACGTAACCCCTAAAAGTATGTACAATTGTAACTATATACAAACTATCCATACAATGTCGTACATTGTGATGTTTTTAATCTTCATCATCAGGAATCCACCAGGCGATTCGTGGTAAATCAGGAGGTCGGTATGTCATCCAATCGAAGCGCGTCCACCGAAAATCTGGATTCCCAATCTAATTCATCCGACCTGGCAATACCTACTCAAAATTTCGATGAGCTTCTTGCGCGCAACGCCGCCTTAGAAGATGCGCTGGAGGCGCGAACGCGAGAAAACATCTTTCTGAACGAGATGATTTCTACGGTTGGCTCAACCCTCAAAGTTGACGAGGTACTGCACAACCTGGTCGCTACGATTGTGCGCGCCGTCTCCTGCCACGCGGCATTCATCTATCTGTACGAGAAAGAACGCGAACATCTTGTACTCGCCAGCGCCAGCGAACATTACCAGCACCTGGTAGGGAAAATCGAACTGGCGCTGGGCGAAGGCATTAATGGTTGGGTCGCTATGACATTGCAACCAGTCTTCTTGAAAGACAACGCCATGAACGACCCGCGATTCCGCTATTATCCTGAACTGGAAGATGATAAGTTCCAGTCAGTGATGACCATTCCTATCATCGCCAAAGATCGTCACCTGATCGGCGTGATTACCCTGCACACCGTTGCGCCTTACGAATTTACCGAACACGACCAGAATTTTGTGAGCAACACGGCTGCGTTGGTCGCGGGAGCCATTGAAAATGCGCAGCTTTACGAAAATACACAGAAGAAATTGAATGTTTTAACCACGCTATCGGTGTTGAGCCAGACGATTAGCTCTGGTCTGTATCTTGACGAAATGTTACGCTCGCTGGCAACACTGACCGTCCAGATCATGGAAGCTGATCAATGCGTTATCCTGTTGATGGACCAGGCACGCGGGCGATTGAGAGTACGCGCATCCGCGCCCACCTTGAACGAACGCGCGCTCAACTTCCAATCGGTTGATATCGACCACACAACCTGGGAGAAGCTGCGAGATAGTAACGGACGCGACCAGATTCAAGAATTCAGCGCTAATACGCTGGAACGCTTAAATCCACTCAAAGACACGCATTACAAAACCTTGCATTCTGTGCCACTGGTGGCCGGAACAGAAAATCTAGGCATGTTAAATCTCTATTCTGTCCGCGCGCGCCGTTATACGAGCGAGGATACGACGCTGCTGGGAACGATTGCCAACCAGGTCGCAATGGCGATTAAGAACAGTCAACTGGTCGATATGCTGGCGCAGAAAAACCTGATCAAGGGGTTCTTCGATGACTTGATGTATGGCACGTATGATTCTGAAGATACGCTGCGCCAGCGAGCGAACTTCATCGGCTGCGATCTAAGCAAGACGCATACGGTCGCGATGATCGAAATTATGCATATGGACGAGGAGAGCAGCGAAGAAAAAGAACGCGCCTCGGGGTCTGCTGCCCGGACGCATGCCGATGCGCCATCGCTCCAGACGGACGAAGACCGCCTCGCGCTGCATAAACGCATTACCGGACAGGTGCGACGGCGCATTCAGGATAGCTACCCAGGCTCGGTGCTGTATGAACGAGAGAATGTGTTGACCTGTATTATCTGCCTGAGTAAAGACCCGACAGGCTCTCGCTTGAAAACGTCGCTGCGCGACCTGGCGCGCCAGTTGCGGGCCGAACACGGGGTGCGTATGTCCGCCGGGGTTGGAAACCAGTGCCAGCAAATTAGCGACTTCCGCCGGGGTTTTGCCGAAGCAACCGAGGCGCTGCAAATGGGCCAGAATCTCAATACGGACGGGGGGGTGACGCACTTTAACGACCTGGGCGTTTATCGCTACCTGTATAAAATCGCGCGCATGGACGATCTGCGCGATATGTACCAGGATCAGGTTGCGCACATCGCCACCTATGATAGACGCAAAGGCACCGATCTACTCGATACGCTGGAGACATACCTGGAGTGCGCAGGCAACCTCACCAAAACTTCAAATCGCCTGTTTGTGCATCGCAATACCCTGATCCAGCGACTCGAGCGGCTGCAATCGCTCTGCGAAATCGATCTCCAGGAGCGCAGCAACTGGCTTACACTGCAGGTCGCCATCAAGGTGTATAAGCTGCGCTCAAACAAGGGATAGCAAACCAGAGAACAAAAAGCTGGCATCCGACACGGATGCCAGCTTTTTGTTCTCTGGTTAAGCTTAGACCATGGCCGCCAGACTACTTTCGATTTCGGGAGCTTCCTCGCCGCTAGATTCAGCAGCATTTGCCTGTTTGCCGCGTCCACCGCGCAGGGGAATCTCTCTCAGGAAGAATACAGCTATAGTGCCGACCAGCATAATCACCATACTCATAATGAAGACATTGTGTATGCCAGCCGTCAGACCCGCCTTCACGGACTCGATGACCTGGTTGAACATCACCAACCCTGCCGTACCCTGTTGCGCGGCCCCTGCCTGCAACTGCGCCTCTACGCCAGGTTGCAGCAAGACCTGTGGGTTATTGAAAATGCCCAGGAATGTTGCCACACTCGGACTCGACACCGCCGCTTGCTTGATAGAATTCGGCAGCGCGCCCTGGAAGGCGGGCAGGTAGGCGGAGTTCATGATGGAACCCATCGCCGCCAGGGCAATAGTGCCGCCAATCGAGCGGAAGAAGGTGAGCGCCGCCGTTGACTGACCAATCTTGCCAGGGATAGCGTTCTGCACGATCAACGTATACAGCGACATACCGAAGCCCATGCCCAGGCCAAGCACCAGCATGGCTAACAACACATCGGTATTACCCGAAGTGACGCTCAGGCGCACCAGCAGCAGCGTGCCACCAACACTGATGATCATACCCATAATGGCGAGCCACTTGTATTTACCCAACCGTGACACCAACTGGCCGGAAACGACGCTGCCGACAATAGAGGTCAGCATCAACGGCGTCAAGATCAGGCCGCTATTGGTGGCAGACGATCCGACAACGCCCTGCACGAACAGGGGGATGAAGAAGATGCTGCCAAACAATCCCATACCAAAGATGGCCGTTACCAGAGCCGAAACGGTGAATATCCTGTTCTTGAACAGGCTCGGCTCAAGAATGGGCTGCCCGCCGCGTCGTTCGAGGAGGGCCTCGTAGACTACAAAGCCCGCCAGCACAACGATCGAGCCAGCAAAGATACCGATGATTTGCGGTGAGTTCCACGCATATTGCGTCCCCGCCCAGGTAAAGCCAATCAACAGAGGGACGGTACCGAGTACAAGTAGAGCAGCGCCGGTGTAGTCAATCGACACTTTCTGCGATTTGCCGCGCAGCGTTGGCATGAGAAAGATCAGCACGAACATGGCGGCGATGCCCACTGGCAGGTTGACATAGAAAACCCAGCGCCACGTCGAATATTGTGTTATTGAGCCACCAAGCGTGGGGCCGAGAATGGCTGAGAGGCCCCAGACCGCGCCCGTGACGCCCTGCCATTTGCCGCGCTCACGCGGTGTAAAAAGGTCGCCTACGACAGCAATGGCGATTGGCATCAACGCGCCCGCGCCGAGACCCTGGAAAGCGCGGAAAGCAATCAACTGGTTCATATCTTGCGACGCGCCCGATAGAGCAGAACCAGCCAGGAATAGTACAATACCAAACAAAAAAATGGGCTTGCGACCGAACAGGTCCGAAAGCTTGCCATAGATCGGCACCGTCACGGTCGAGGTCAGCAGGTACGCGGTTGAAACCCAGGTATAGCGATCAAAGCCATGTAGATCAGCGATCACGCGCGGCATGGCCGTTGAAACAATGGTCTGATCGAGCGATGCCAGCAACATTACCATCAGCACGCCGACCATCGTCAGAATGGTCTCGCGCTTTGTATAGCGCGGCTGCTCGTAATCTTCAAGGACTTGCCTCGGACGTTCCGAAGTCAAATCAGTCACGTCGGATTGACTTGAAATTGATTCTGCCATAAGAAATTTACTCCCCTTGAATTGCTGCTATGCCTTTGAAGTAGAAACGCCCCAGATGTTTTACAAAATCGCTTACCGGTATCTGGTTACTGGCATCGAGACGTTCAAAACTGCGTGGCGACAGCAAACTAAAAAATGCGCTTATCATTACTGGCGTGGGCATGGTTTTATCAAATTCGCCCGCCGCTTTTCCGTCCTCCAGGATCGATGCGATGAGCGCCTCAAGGCGATCCCACTTACCTCGCATACATCCCTTTTTCTCTACAAACACCCGGCGCAGTTCCGCGCTATTCATGACAATGTACGGTAACTGCATCAAATGTCTCTTATCCGGGTCAAAAAAACCGCCGTAGACAACCTGGAGTATTGCTTCCAACTTTTCGCGATTGCTGCAGGCGGTGGCGACAGTTGCTTCAACAAGCTCTACCATTGCCTGCGCGTTGCGCTCAAGAATGGCAATCACGAGGTCTTCTTTGCCAGGAAAGTGCAAATACACCGTCCCTTTGGCAATACCGACCCTGGCCGCAATCTCATCGACGGAGGTTTCATAATAACCCTTCTCCGCCAGTACCTCTTCGGCAGCCTGTAAGATCAATTCTTCGCGCTCCTGGCGCTGCTTTTCTTTCAGTGAACGAGGAGCCGTTACTGGTTGCATCATTGCACCTCCTACTAAATCATGACTCCTTCGATATTCTCTGACTATCACAACATTTCATGACTCATTAGTCATAATTTTAACATGAGGTCATGTTGTTGTCAAGAGGGAGATTGACAACGCCTGTAGACTTAGAGTTACATAATCTGCTGAGCTATAGAACACTCATCTTGCAGCGCGTCACCTTATCCAAAACGCGATTAACCGCTCACACGAAGAATGCCTGCGCGCTAAAAAGGATGATATGAGCGCGATTGTGATTACTTGTAATGGTTAGCATAATACAAGAGTAAAGAGGAAAAGGTTGAATATGAAATACATTTACGTTGCTGGTCCGCTTTTCAATTCCCACGAACGTTGGTACCTCGAACGAATAACGGAAACGCTTGAGGGGGCTAGCTACCGCACATTTCTGCCTCACCGCGATGCAGGGCTGGTCAAACCAGGTTCGAGCGAAGATCGTTTGCGCATTTTCACGGTTGATATCGACGCGCTCAACGCGGCTGATCTCATAGTGGCATTACTGACCGGAGCAGATCACGATTCGGGAACGAGCGCCGAACTGGGCTATATGTACGCGCTGGGAAAACCCTGCTTCGGCATCAACGATGATAAACGCGGGGCATTGAATAACATCATCTGGGGTATTTGCGGCAAAGGCAAACGCATTGCGCGAAGTATCGACGAATTGCTGCCACTTATCAAGGAATCTTGAGGACTGCTGTCACGCTTCTCCATGTTCATGCATCTCAGAATACAGGAAAACAAACATTATTTTTCGAGGTAAGAACTACCGAAGCCCTCGAGGGAGACACTGTGAGCCAGCAGACCGGCGGTGATAGCAATGCTGGCTTCGACGACCATCCATATGAGCGAAAGAGCCTCAATCCAGACGCCGAGACGTATTTGCCTTGCGCGAGAGTACGCCGTTGGGGATGCAGTTTCAATGGAGCGAGCCATCAGAAAACCCTCTGTTGTCGTGAGAAATCAGCGTTAGCAGCGGATTCTAATGCATCGCTGTGTGTATGAGTATGATTGCCGGCGTCTTCTCTGGCATCCATCCGGCAGTAGAGTCCATCAACCGAGCAGTATTGTTCCTGGTGGGGATTGCACTCGAACTGGATGGTCGCGTGACCGATGTGATAGCGCTCGCTGAGCATTTTATTCATGGATTGCAGGATGGTTGAGCTTTTGCTTTGCGGCACGTCATCGATCATGACATGGCAAGACAGGGCGTACATGTTGCTGGTAATACACCAGACGTGCAAGTCATGCACATCCTGCACACCTTCAATCTTGCGCATATCGAGCACGAGATCGGGCATAGACAATTCTCTGGGAACGGCTTCAAGCAGGATGTCCGTCGTTTCGCGCAGGATGCGCATCGCGCCAACTGCGATCAAAGCGGCAATGCCAACGGAGAGCAGCGGGTCAACGATGGTCCAGCCTGTCAGGAGAATGACGATACCAGCGATAATCACGCCCGCCGACGCGCCAACGTCGCCAAACACGTGTAGCATAGCGGCGCGTTCGTTCAGGCTGTGTCCCTCTTTGCGCAAACCAAAACCGATGTAGAGATTGACCGTGATACCGATAGCCGCCGAGAGAAACATGATGAGCGGTTGAACCGGCTCAGGATGTTGGAAGCGTTGCACAGCTTCCAGGAGAATCACCACAGCGATGAGAATCAATGTAACGGCGTTGGCGAGGGCCGCCAGAATGCCCACGCGGTGATAGCCGAAGGTTTTGCGTGCATTGGGGGGACGCTCCGCCTGCACAACGGCAAACCAGGCGAGGCCAAGCGCGAAGATATCGGTGACAACATGTCCGGCATCGGAGAGCAGGGCAAGGGAATTTGCAGCAAAACCGCCAACCAGTTCTGCTACCAGGATCACCATGGTCAGAAAGAAAGCCAGGCGCAAGCTCTGCTTTGCCATGCCATGCGAATGATTATGCCCTGCATGTACAGTATTCATAGTACCAGCATACCACATCAACCAGGGCAGGGGCAAGCCCCGGTCGCTCGCGAAAAATTACCTTGCGCCAGGTCGCGCTACATGCTAAACTAAAGCGTGTCTATTTCTAAAAATGAACCCACAATTCAACACTGGTGGAAACGACTACGTTTGCGCCTGACCCTGGTCTATTTGTTCGTTGCGCTGGCCCTGCTTATTCTAAGCGGTACTGGACATGTACGCTTGTTAAGCCAGGTGGGTCATACTTTTGGCGGTTTTTTCTGGGGCATCGATACAGATAGACAGGTCGTTGTTGTCTCTTCACCTCCCGGCTTCCTGCCATTACCCATCGCTCCCGTTTCGCTGATCAACCAGAGCACCATTACGCGGGTCAATGGCAAGGACATCGCCTCGCTTTCCGACGTATACCAGAACAAGAACACCTCGCCGGGAACGAGCATCAGCTATACTGTGCAGCAGAACGATCAAACCCAAATTGTGAGCTATCCCGCGACCATCCTCACCGTGAGTATGTGGTTCAACAGTTATGGATGGGCTTTGATTGCCGGACTAAGCTGGTTACTGGTCGGTGGTCTCTTGCTGGCAACTGCGCCAGAATGGACGGGTGCGGTTGAGGGCATCACACTGTTACCGCCCGCTATGCTTTTTCTGCTCTACAGTCACTGGGGCAACGCGCAGCAAGCGTACCAGGCAGACCTGGTTTTTCAACTGCTGTGGATACCTTCGTTTGCGCTGCTGGGCGCGGCATTCATTCACCTCAGCCTGACCTATCGACCCGCGGCGTTGAAAACTCCCCGCAAGCCACGTGTGTTGATCGACGGATTGCCATATCTACCTATACTGGCGTTACTGGTATTCGATGTGAGTTCACTACTTATTCGGGGCAGCGTACCCACCCGTTTGCAGCTTATCCTCGCCCTGGGTTATGCCGTCATTGGCGGCATATTGAGCCTGGGCATTGGCCTTAGCTCGCTGCTGCGCATCCTCGTCTCGTCGAGATCGAGTATATCACCACACATCCGGCGACGCCTGATTGATCTCTTAACGCTCTGGATCGGCGGCGTTGGACTGGGGTTCTTGCTGGGAATTTTGCCAATTTTGCTGACGGGTCAGACGCTGGTAACACCGCAAGTCTTTTACCTGCTGGCAGCGGTTTATCCCCTGGTGCTTATGTATGCCATTCGCTCCCTGCGCATGATCGACCGCTTAGAAGTCACGCTCGATCAACGCGAACAGGCATTGCGCGAACAACAAAAAACGGCGGAGCAACTACGCCAGTCCAATCGCGAACTGCAACAGGCCACTTCGCTGTTGCTACACGCGGACGCGCACCTGCGCTCAATTCTCTCACAGCGCATTCACGATCAGCCTAAACAGCAGGCGCTGCGCATACGCTCCCTGTTGGGTCACTGGCAGCACAAATTGAAACTGGAATCCGAGCAGAATCCGGCTATTCTGCCTACGGTACAGCCGGTCATCGAGGCATTAGGCAAGGTACGCAAGATCAGCGAAGAGTTAGAGGGCG
Organism: uncultured Chloroflexia bacterium; assembly: GCA_963769535.1. GTDB lineage: Bacteria > Chloroflexota > Ktedonobacteria > Ktedonobacterales > Ktedonobacteraceae > CF-113. The sequence goes on from CAVYMC010000001.1 coordinate 574,532, forward strand.
ATTTACGCGGGCTGCAGTTGCTGGTTGAGGACGCTTACCAGCGGCGCACCCTGGGGTTGAAATGGCACCTGGAAAAATTGATCAATGAAGAACTGCCCGCGCTCCATCCCGAATCGCTGTTGACGGTGAAACCCAACCTGTTCGCCCTGGACGAATTGAACCACGACCTGGAAGCAACCGAGGCGGGCCAGAAGTTCGCCGAAGCCATCTCGTATACAGTGACACAGGCGCTGCTCAACATTTATAACCACGCCGGAGCGTCACTCGCCATCGTGCGTGCCACCCGCGCCAATGGGAGTATCGAAATCATGATTACCGACGATGGACGCGGCTTTGATGTGAACGCGGTCACGGCGGATAAGACCAGTCTATTTAAAGCCAGGCTCAAAGCGCGCGAGGCCGGGGGCGTACTGACCATTCGCTCCGTCCAACGTCCCCGTCCTGAACATGGCACCGTCATTCTCTTGCGCCTGCCCCTGCCAAATACCGAACTTTCGCCACAGACCGGGCCGCTCTATGGCTCCCTCGTGAGGGAAATATAAGTCTCACGCGGGACGCAATCCCGCGTAGGCTTCATAGGCGTGCGCCAGTAAAACACGCCTCCCTGGATCGCTGGGAACGCCCTCAATGGCAAAAAAGTTATAGAGTTCGCTCACCATGTTCTCCAACGGCCCCATATTCGGTTTGCCCTGCGCATTCAAGAAGCCCATACGCAGCGCGATTTCATCATTGCTCAACCCCTGGGAGATCAACGTGGCACATTCTTCCTGGCGCGACGTCAGTCGCTGGCCGCGCAGCTTTTGTAGCAGGTAATTGAGCACTTCGGGGTCAATAAAGGTTTCATGGCGGCTTACCACCGCCGTGGCGATGCGCTCCAGATATGCTGGCTCCATATTGCCGAAAAGGGCGTAACCATGGTGTAGAGACGCGATTGATCACGTCCCTACACTTTAACCGACGCGCCAGATGTGCAGGCCAACAGCAGGCAAGCCAACAAGCGACACCATGCCGTTTGATATCACGCTCTCGGCGCCCGTTAGCAACTCGTGCAGATGCGTGCCATCGGGCAAAGCAGCATAGCGCACCGGAAGCGCGGCCAGTTCGTCTTCTGCCCGTCGCGCCACAATCAGCAAGCGTTCCTGGGGGACTTCGCGCATGAAAGCTACCGTATTGTTTTCGGCATAGAGCAATTGGAATCCTCCATGACTCAGGGCGGGCGAACTACAGCGCAGGTGTATCAACAGCTTAAAGTATGCGCGTAAATCGCTGTTCCAGGCTGATTGATCCCAGATCATACAGCGTCGGTTATCGGGATCATCGGCTCCCACCATGCCAATCTCGTCCCCGTAATAAATACAGGGTACGCCCGGATAGGTGAAAAGCAGGGCGGCGGCCAGCCGCATCCGCGCTATATCCTCGCCCAGGTGGGTCAGGATGCGCGGTGTATCGTGACTGCCCAGCAGGTTGAATTGTTGAATGGCAACCTGCCAGGGTATCGCCGCTCGAAACGTTTGCCACTGGGCCGCCATCGCCCCGGTTGGTATCGCTTGCTTATCGGGCCAGTTGCGCCGCCAGACTTCGTGAACGTTGAAATCGGTCAACCATTGCAAGACGGGAAACATAAAGCCCTGGTAATTCATGGTGGCATCCAGTTCATCGCCCTGCAAATGCGCTGTGCCATCATAGAAATGCTCGCCGATCAGATACGCGTCGGATTTTTCGGCTTTAACTGAGCGCCGCATACCGCGTCCGACCTTATGCTCAAGTTGTATTTCATTCTGACGACCGAGCATATTGGCAACATCGATACGCCAGCCATCAATGCGAAACGGCGGCTTGAGCCAGTAACGCATAACAGAGTCTTGGGCAGCATACATGTATTCGCGCAGGCGGTTGCTGTAGTAATTCAATTTAGGCAGGTTATGCACTCCCATGAATTCTTCATACGTTTCAGGATGCTGGTAGAACGTGTAGAAGTCCCCCGTCTCCGCGGCGGCATCGGCCTGCGCATTGAGAAACCAGGCGTTGCCTGAGCCGCTGTGATTTGGCACGATGTCGAGCATCAGGCGCATCCCACGCGCATCGAGGGCTTCGCGCAGGGCTACCAGGTCCGTTTCGCCGCCAAAGTGCGGATCTACCTGCTTATAATCCATCACATCGTACTTGTGATTGGTGAGCGCGGTAAAAATAGGAGTAAGATACAGAGCCGTGACGCCCAGGTCTTGCAGGTAATCCAACTTTTGCGTGATACCCGAGAGATCGCCGCCATAAAATTCACACGCGCCAGATTCGGAATGCGGGCGCGGGCGCTCGCCCCAGGCGCGGGCGATTACCGGCTGGCCGTGACAATCGTATTCGCCAGTACGCACGTTATTGGATGGATCGCCATCGTAGAAGCGGTCGGGGAATATCTGGTAAAAGACGCTCTGCTGCACCCAGGCGGGATCGTGGTAGTTCGCCAGAATTTTGAAGTCAGTGGCATCGGTAGGCGCGTGGCGTGTGATGCCTCCGGCGGAGAGCCAGTAGCCTCCGTCACTGGTTTGAAGAAAAAAACGATAGTTGGTGCGCGGCATATGCAGTTTCAGGTCGATCTCCCACCAGCGCGCGACCTCCTCAACCTGGGCCGGGCGCATCTCCTGCATGCGCTGTTCGCCATTGGGGGTTGTGCGCAGAAACACACGCTCGATGGGAGCTTCTACGTCCGCGCGCAGGCGCAGCGTAAGCGTTGCGCCGGTTTGCAATACGTTGCCCACCACATAATACGGCGAACCGTCGTGATGAACGCTTTTCGTCCAGAAATCGTTGGGCATACATCATCCTTCATTTATTTCCATCCTACCACATATCAACTATACCGCCAGCGCAATCACCAGAATGCCGGAAAAAATCAGGCCCGACCCAACCAGTCGAATCGCGCCCAATTCCTCGTTTAGCAGCCGCCAGCCGAGCAAAGCCGCGAAAACTACGCTTACCTCGCGTATGGCTCCGGCATAACTGACGCGGATGATAGTGTATGATTTGAGCGCGAGAATATAGGCCAGCAGGGTAAAAATGCCAACCAGTAAGATACGCAGCCAGTTCGCGCGCCATTCCTCGCCAATGGCAGCCCTCCCATAGCGCAGTAACACGGCAGGGGTAATAATCGCAGCAGTGAGCGCGATTACAATTACGGTGTATGGCAGAGGATTTACACGATGCACCGCCGCGCCATCAATAGTGGTGTAGATGGAGATACATAGCGCCACTCCAAGCGCCATGCCCAGCGCGTTTGTGCTGAGTTTCGCGGCCTTGCGCAGCGACCACCAGACCTTGCCGCCTACAACCACCAGACCGAGCACCAATAAAGAGATACCTATTACCCCCAGAAGAGTAGGTCGCTCGCCCAGGAAGAGCGCGGCCCACACAGCCAGTAAGGCAGGCGCAGTTCCACGCGCCATCGGATAAACCAGCGAAAAATCGCCATTTTCATAAGCGCGAATCAAAACAATATAATAGATGGCTTCCATAATAGCGCTGCTCAGGATAAAGGGCCAGATACTCAATACATTTATGGGGCTGAGCAGCACAAGCGGTAAATAGATGAGTACTCCTACCAGCAGCGCCAGCCAGATCATCACCTGTTTCTCTTTGGCGCGTTTCACAAACAGGTTCCAGGTGGCATGGAGCGCCGCCGCGATAAGTAAAAGTCCGAGGGCTAGTAGAGGCATGAAAAAGAACCTTCTTTTTGAGCGGATTCGCCATTCTGTTGAAAAATCGCCACCGACGCTCCAATCAAAGCGGCATCGCTGCCCAGGTGAGCCAGCGCAATCTTCACAGGGCGATCCGTGATGGTCGCGACATGCATAGTCAACGTACTCTGGATACTGGCAAACAGAACTTCGTTTGCGCTCAGCACGCTGCCTCCTAAAATAAGCGCGTCGGGCGAGTAAAGACCGATGTAGCGGGCAACCGCCGCGCCTAACCAGCGTCCAATCTCCTCATAGATATGCAGGGCAACCGGGTTGCCCTGCATTGCTGCGTCAGCCAGCATTTGCGCGTTCAATGCTCCGCGTCGAATAACGCTGCTGACTGAACCGTTTTCTTCAGCTCGTTGGAAGCTGCGCTGCGCCAATTTTTGGATAGCTTCCAGCGAGATCAGCGAATTGATGCAGCCGCGTTTGCCACAACTACAGCGCGGCCCGCTGGCAGCGATGGGTAAATGCGCAACATGTCCAAGACCCGCCTGCGAGGATCGCTCTACATTTCCGCTATGCGCGAAAGACGCGCCAACTACGGCGTTGAGCGACAGATGGAGCAGGCGCGGGTATCCCTTACCCGTGCCAAAGGAATACTCGCCCAGCAGCGCCGCGTCCACATCGACACACAGATGAACAGGCAGATTATACCGCGCTTCGAGCAAATCGCACAGGGGCAGACCATTGAGCGAGGGCAAAATGGGAATAATACGCAGACGGCGACCCGTCGCGTCCAGCATTCCCGGAATGGAAAAACCAAGTCCAATGACGCGCCAACCTTTCACCCCGGCATAAGCCAGCAGCTCGTCAATGGCCCGCAAAAATGGCTCCAGCGAGGCCGCCATTGGCCGCCCCCGCAGCGTTCTGGCGTAGCAACGATGGCGTATAGCGCCTCTCCGATCAACCAGAGCGGCGCTCGTTTGTACGCCTGCGATCTCAAAGGCAATGGCTACGTGGTGATCTGGTGTTTTTCGCTGACCTGGCACCTGTCACACTACATTCCAGTATAAATATAGAACATACGTTCTCTATTTAACAGAGTTACAGCAACAATTACAGGAACAATAACGACACCATATGCATTGAAAGTATACCGGGCAATGAGAACATTTGTCAAGACCATCCGTTCCAGTTTTTAATCGCGATACTGTCAAACGTCAAGCCACTTTCCTCTAAGAAGCGCAGGTCGCTTAAACATGCCAGAGGGTCGCGTATCATTTCCTTCTGGCGTCCCTGCCTTCGTAGCCCCATGTTCGTCGCCGTGTCGCAGATTGCTCCCCACGTCCTGTTTGGGAGCGCTTCCATCATTTCAAGCTGAGTGGCAGTTGCGTACATCTCTCTGAGTATCTCCCGCTCCGGCTCTAACCACTCTCTTCCTCCTGCGTGCCTGCGGTCAAATAGCCTTTCCTCAGTTCCCCACTCGCTGTACGCCCATTCAACCTGTAGCCTGCATATGCGGGGTGTCACGGAGTCGATCACCACTTTTTTAATAAGAAGCTTGAGGAGTGCCTTTTTCAAGGCAAATGGCTGTTTTGTGTAATATAAAAGGGAGCCAGTATCTCCCATTTTGCTAACAAGATTTGGGGGCCAGTCTCCAAATGATGCGAATTAAATTTGGGGGCCACTAGTACAGATGCTAATCAAAAAAGGAGCCACGTGCTGTTGATTTCTGCTATCGTTACAGTGAGCAGTCCACCCACTTTAGCGATAGGAGAACTGGAGATGATTCCCGTGGAAGAACGCGAAACCATTCGCCGGGCCTACTACCTGGAAGGCAAGAGTAAGAGACAGATCGCCCGCGAACACAACCATTCTCGCAAAACCGTGGATAAAGCGGTCGACAATCAGCCGCCGCAGCCCTACCGGCTCAGCCGCGCGAAGCCGTCCCCGGTGTTCGGGGCCTTTCGGGCCCGCGCCGACGAACTGCTGGCCGACAATGTGCATCTGCCGCCCAAGCAGCAGTACACGGGTCACAAAATCTACGAACTGCTGCAGGCCGAGGGCTATCAGGGCAGTGAGGCGCGGGTACGCCTGCACCTGACGCAATGGAACAAGAGCCACCACGCCCCGGCGCTGTTTCTGCCGTTGGAGTTTGACCCCGGCCAGGATGCGCAAGTGGATTGGGGAGAGGCCATCGCCGTCATCGGTGGGGTCAGGCAAACCGTGCAGATCTTTGTGATGTGGCTGTCCTACAGCCGACGACGCTTTGTGATGGCCTTTCCCAGCCAGAAACAAGAGAGCTTCTTTTACGGACATGTCTGCGCTTTTCGAGCACTTTGGGGGCGTGCCTGCCCGCATCAGCTACGATAACCTGGCGACCGCCGTCCGCCTGATGGTGGAAGGTTGGGTGCGCCGCGAGCAGCGGCAGTTCGTGGCTTTCCGCTCGTACTATTTGTTCGAGAGCCATTTCTGCCAACCGGCCGCTGGATGGGAGAAAGGGGGGGTGGAGGCATCGGTGGGGTTTAGCCGCCGCAATTTTCTCGTGCCTATCCCCACCGTGGCCTCGTTTGAGGAGCTGAACCTGAGCCTATTGCACGCCTGTCTCAAAGATGACCAGCGCCGCGTCAGCCTGGCAAGTGGAGACGATCGGGCAGATGTGGGAGCGGGAGCGACCCGTGTTGCGCAGCCTCCCCCCGTATGCCTACGAGTGTTGTGTGACGACCAGCGCCCGTCTCAACGGCTACAGCCTGATTGTCTACGAGACGAACCGCTATTCGGCGCCGGTGAACCGCGCCAGGCGCGAGGTGATCGTCAAAGCGTATCCCTTTCACCTCGACATCCTGGATGGGACCAGCCTGTTGGCGCGCCATCCCCGCAGTTACGGGCGCGAACAGGACCTCTTCGAGCCGCTGCACTACTTGCCATTGTTGGAGCAGCGGCCTGGCGCCTTCGACTATGCCAGGCCCATGCGGCAGTGGCGCAAAGACTGGCCCGAGAGCTACCATCAGATGCTGCGGGTGTTGCGGGAGCAGTGGCCGGAAGGCGGGCGAGGTGTCCAGGAGTTCGTGCGGGTGCTGCGCTTACATGAACAGTATCCCGCTCACCAGGTGCAGCAGGCCATTGAGCAAGCGCTCGCCTACGGCTGCCCGCATCTGGATGGGGTGCTGCATTGCTTGCACCAGCTCACCGAGGAAGCGCCTGCTGGACTTCGCCCGCCCCTGGCTGACCCGGTCCCCTTGCCAGCCATTGGCAGCCAACCCATTGACCTGCAGCAGTACGAACGACTGTTGAGTTCCTCTAGCTAAGGAGTGTCTCATGCAACAGAACACCTTGCTCGAAAGCTATCTGCACCAGCTCAAGCTGCCGGCGTTTGCCCACACCTACGCCGCCATCGCTTCGGATGCCGCCCGCACGGGCTTGTCGTGCGAGCGCTACTTGCTGGCCCTCTGTGAAGCAGAACTCGCCCAGCGCGATGCCAATCGAGTGGAACGCTGCATTGCCCAGGCCAAACTGCCGGTGCTCAAAGAAGCTGTCCCAGTTCGATTGGAGTCTGCGTGCAGGGCGTCTCCAAAACGCGTGTGTTCGAGTTGGCGCAAGGCGGCTACCTCACGCACGCCGAGCCCATTCTCATGATCGGGAACCCGGGCCTGGGGAAAAGCCACGTGGCCGCCGGATTGGCCCTGGCCGCTTGCCGTCAGGGGAGACGGGTGCGTTTCTACAATGTGGCCACCCTGGTCAATGATTTGATCGTCGCGCAGCATGAGTTGAAACTCTCGCGCTTGCTGTCCACCCTCGGCAAGCAGGAATTGCTGGTGCTCGATGAGTTCGGCTTCATTCCGTTCAGCCGGGAGGGAGCCCATCTCCTCTTCCAGCTCTGCTCGGCCCTCTACGAGCAAGTTGCCGTGATCATCACGTCCAACCTGAAATTTAGCGACTGGAAGAGCGTGATGGGGGAGGAACATCTCACGGCCGCCTTCCTCGACAGGCTGACTCACCGGGCGCACATTCTCGAATTTCTTGGCGAGTCGTTTCGCTTTCGTCAGCGACTGCAGCAGGCCGAACAGCAGGGACACCGGGCTGAGGACTCTGATCCTGCGCTGATGCAAGCTGCGCCCGCCCCCAGTAGCGGGTAGGAGCCTCCCGTGCGGCTGCTCAAGTATGCCACACCAGTCAAGGCCAAGACGAGCGCGCCCTCACCCCACCCCACTTCCTCCTGCGCGGCCTTGACTTGGCGTGGCGTTGAGGTAGCAACCCGCACCGGGAGTCGGGAACGCGGTAGCGGGCGGCGGCAGACGTTGGACAGGCAGCAGAACCGGGGAGAACTTCTGCACTGTCGGGGAAGGAACGATTCGGGAACCGTTTGGGCGACTCCGTTGGAGCAAGGAGGAGTGGAGATATGCCACAGGTGGCTCCCTTTTTCGTTAGCAAAAGCCAGGTGGTTCACTTTTTCGTTGTCACATGGCCCCCAAATCTGAGTAGCAGTGACATATTCAAAGAAATCGCTGGCCCCGATTCTGATGAGAAAGTGGCCCCCAATATCATTGACAAATACAAATGGCTTCTCAGGCCAGAGAGCTTCGAGGTCAACCAACTCCTCCTCAAGCGTTCGCAGTGCTTCATCCTCTACCGATTGAAGGATGCTCTCCCGCTCCACTCCCAACTCCCCCTTTCGCGTGAGTACCCGTGCCATAGACGCCTCCGTCTCCTTCACGACACTTTCAACGGTCAGCTTCTTGAGGTTCTGTCGTAAGTTTTCTAACTCTTCCTCAATCACCTCCAAGTCCCGCGCGATCTCCTCAAGCCGTTTGGCCTTCTTTACACTTCGTTCTGTTCTGGCCGCTTTCAAATCGCCGATGTCTGCCTGCCGCAAGTGCCAGAACATTCTCGCAATCACCATGCCTTCGAGGTCGTCGGCCTTCAAACTGAACAGGCAGTACCGCTCTAGCCCGCGATGGACAGAGACATTGTAGTACCCGTAGACGTTGTTTTTCACATGTGAATTTGAGAAGTAGACTGAGCCGTCAGCGTTGGTGATAGGATGCAAAAGCGCTTGTCTCTCAAGCTCTCCTCTTGTGCGTGAGTAGCGAACCAAGTGAAGGTACGGCGATGGGGTGCCGTCTGGCCGGACGCACTTCAAGCGGTCATAGACTGACCAGAAAAGGTCTGTTGCAATGATTGGCTCGTGGTTGTTATAGCGTACCGTTCCCTCACGCCGAAACGTCCCGATATATACCTCGTTTGTAAGCATGTGCTTGAGGCCGCGACGGGAGATCATATACCCGCCATTCGCTCCTCTGCGCAGTTGGCAGCGCGTGGCGCACATCTTATCTACCCACTCCTCAAAGTCAGGGAAGATGAATGGCTTATCCCTGAGTTCATCACACAATGCATCGAGGTCATAGCCCACTTCAACAAAGCAGACAAAAAGCCAGACAACAATCCGTGAGTGGGGCTGATACACGATGAATTTCCCAAACGTTAGACTTCCTTCTTTCCTATCGACAATGTAACCGACAGGAACTGCTCCTAACCCTGCCCATAACCCGCCAAGTCTTGCCGCCTGGCTTCGCCGTCTCAGCATCGTGCCTCTGATGTGATTATCAATGTAGGCTGCGGCCATTTGCACCTCAAGGCGAAATAGTTCCGCGTGCTGCGGGTTGGCAAAGTTGTATGTCATGCGTTTACTTGAGATATGCACATAACAGTCATTCTCTTTGCATATCTTGATAAACACGTTGCTATCAATGCGATCTTCGTCCCGAAACAGGCGGTCAACAAACTCCGCGATCACAACGCCAACCTCCCGCCCGTTCTCTGTCCCATGCTCAATCGCATCGCAAATGGTTTTCAGCCCTGGCCGTCTGTTAATAGACCAGGTACCGGAGGCGTTTTTGATGCTGACATTGCCGTCCGCGTCAACGACCTGATTTTCAACAAGAAGGGTAACGCTGCCGGTTGTCCCGTCGGCTTTAAACCCGATCACCTCTTTGGTGTAGGCCAAAAGCATGACCGTCTGCGAGATATGGGACTGGATATTTTTCACAACCTGCTCTTTTTGCGATTGCCTGCCATACAAGAACGCTTCACGGGAAAGATCAATTTGCGGGTTGTACAGTTCTTCGGCGGTGTACTGTCTCTTCTGTTTCCGTCTTTTATCGGCCATGTTTTTTGTCTCCTAACTGTTGGCTCCTCGTCGGTTGACTACTCAGGGAAGTCTTTGTACCTATCTCTCCCTGATTTTTCTGCAAAGCCTGATTAGTACCTCCTCTTGGATGCTCTAAAAAAAGAGCAACAAGGATTTTTCTCAGGGCTTCTTGCTCTGTCTTGTTCATCATCTTCCCCCATTTCTGCGGATTTGATTGGGCGTGAAGGTAGATGTGTGAGAAGACAGAACACGAGGGGGGGTGATAGGGCTGCTTTTTGGCAGCACAATAGACGGGTCGGGTTGCTCTGAAGTAAACAAGTGTGTCTCCTTGTTTCTCTTCCACAGGAGACACGTAGACTGAGGTCGTAGCTATGGGGTATAATACAGCTACGGATTACCAGCGGTGTCTCGCTGTGTAAGGCGAGGGTGTAGGTGTCTATTGCAAGTAGCACCTTCACCCGAAAATTATTTTGTTCACTTTCAAGTATACCCAACATTTCTCAAATTTTCCAGATTATTTGGTGGTCAATATACGAGCCCTCGCTACAAAGACAACCTCAAGAAGAATGGTCTTTCCTACAACTTGCGCGTGAAGCACTTTCACGCCTGGAAGATCGGGAACGTCGTACCTGACAAACTGACATGTCCAGGTGATATGAAGTGTTTGGTTTCCGGTGATGGTTTCTTTGCAGGGTAATTGGAGTAAGCCGGAAAAGGTTTGTGGTAGCAAGATCGCTCTCGCCTGGGAAAGTGCGTTCTGTCTATCCTGGGCGGTAACAAATTTTACGCTGTAGCTATCCACTCCGCCAGTAAATGCTGCAAGATTTCTAATATAGATACTTGCGCCTTCAACGCTGTCAATATCAAGTGTGGCAATATTCCCGCTTTTGCCGCTTACCGTTGAGTGCGCTGACACAGCGGCAACCCCATAGCCTGACGCGCTCCCTGCTGGCACAAATACGGCTGTATCTGTTGTGACTTCAACTCCGTCTTTGCCGGTTAAGATCAAGCCCTTCGGTAGCTCTTCTGACAAAATAGAGCCGTTGGTGATTGTCAATGTTCCATGCGCTGATGTGGCCGGATAGGTCGTTACTCCTGTGGGAAGAACTGAAACGCTGGTGGTGAATGTTTTGAGGGGCAAGAGGACAGCCGGAACACGGATGGAGGCTCGCTGCTCCGGCTGCTGAAAGGGGGTTACTATGCCAATGGCAATAAGGAGTGAGAGAGCAAAAACGGAAATGAGAACAGGAATGATGGAGGGGCGTTTCTGCCCCTCCCGCACAACATACAAATGGATGGTTTCTACGGGTTCGTCTTCCACCTGGTACATGACTCCTCCTGCTACTGAGGTATGAACTGTGTGCCGTTGTTGATGTACAGAATTATGCGGTCTTGAATGTGGACAAGCATTTCGACTTTTCCGTTCATAACCCGAAACTCACCTGTAATTGGCGCTTGAGCGGCGTTGTCTGAAAAGATGGTTGGGCCTTTGTAAATCCGTGATTTTGCTGAGTCGCCGTGCGGAAGCTCAACAATCAACACTGTCCCATTGAGGTTCAAAAAGAGATAGTGGCTTGGATGATCGGCTGTATCACCAGGATAGACAACGGCGTCTGCCTGCGATACTCGTGGGAACTCGTAGGTCGTATCAAGCTGGTGCTGTGTCCACCAATTAGTAAGGAGCACCCAGCTGATAAACAGAATAACCATCACGATCATGCCAATGCCGAAAATAGCTGACCAATGCAGTCTTCTTCTTTGTTTGGGCAGTGGCTCGTCGTGAATGACAAACCGCTTATTTCCCCGCTCTATTACCTGATTTCCCCTTGTATCGACATAGCGTACTGCGCTGGTTGGCATCCGTGTTTTTTCTTCTGGGTAGTCCAGATCGTCAGCCAGGTCTAACGGGTTATTAGGATACCGCTTGCGCTGGTCGGTCAAATATGGCTCATCTTCAGGGTGAAGCCCTGAATAATGTCCTGCGCGGTGGGTGGGTAGCTGTTCTGCGGTGGCTCTCTTGGGTATCGGGCGGCGCTGGCTGCTTTGCATGTTACACCGTCCTCCCCGCTACAAAGTCCGTCGCTTCCTCCGGCGTCATGAGGCCGTTCTGAACGGCTTGCGCGACTTCGGAAATCAGCAGCTTATCTTCATGACAACCACAGGTGCTATCCCAACAAAACGGTTTCTCTGGGGGGTGCAGGAGTTCATCTTCAACAGGAATGACGAAGGCAAAGTTATCACCGTAGGGTTGCATCGTGTCGCTTCCTTTCTTGACACTGATGCTCTCATGTGCTCTAAATACGCACAGAGAACAGGACGATCTTTTCAAAGGGGGTTGCTGTTCTCGCGTTTAAGGCTCTGTCGTCTTTCACACGGCAGAGTCACCTTTTTCTTCTCGCTTTCTGTCGTCTAGGGGACAAAATAGTTATGTGTAGTTAATTATACACTAGAATTGTTTGGAAAAGCAATGGTTTATACTGCTTTCTTTAGAATAACACAGACTGCTTGAGGAAAATTTAACCTGATTGACGCTACATAGGATAGCCGTTATAATAGCCAGAAAGCGCGACAACGCTTTCCATTACATAAGTTTGGGGTGCGCTATGACAACTGAGTGGTTATCTGTAGAGGCAATTGCTAGGGAACTAGATGTTAATATTGATACGGTACGAAGCTGGATCAGACAAAAGAAATTAAAAGCGTATAAAGTTGGCCGTGACTATCGTATCAAACGAGTGGATTATGATAAGTTCCTTGAAGATCGGGCGACACTCCAAGACGATGAAGAATAGCTATTCTTGTGTGACCTACTTCCCCCTCTCAACCTTTTTTGCCCTTTTTTTATTTTCATGCTACAATTGTTCTAACTGCTGTAATCTCTAGCATCCAGACGGGGGTGCTGTATGACTTCCTCAGTTCTTGGTAACGATACGACAACTAAACAGCGTGTCGAACTGCATAAAGCATCACGGCGGCAAGGAACGTATTTTATCGCCGCAACGGGTGTTGGGAAAAGCACATCCCTAAGACACCTAATTTTAGAAGACATTAAACAGCACATTGGCGTATGTGTCTTCGACCCGCACGGCGATTTGATAGATGAAATTATAGGAAGTCTGCACAATGTAGAAGATCGTAAGCGGGTTATACTCCTTGACGCCACAGATCAAAACCGTGTATTTGGCATAAACCTCTACCAATGTGGTAATCCAACAGATAAGGAACTCGTTACAAACGCTTATGAGCGGGTTGAGCATATCTTTAAGTTAGTGTGGGGTGAGGATATTGCTACAATGCCTCTGGTGATACAAGGAATACAAAACAGCGCATATACCTTTATTGATAGCTCTCCTGTCTACGGCTGCACAATGCTTGAAATACCTCTGCTCTTTCGTGACAGAACAGCGCGCGCTAATGTGATTGCGTATTTACAAGACCCTGATATTCATTCTTGGTGGGCAGATTATTATAACGACGCGCCATCAGGGACGAAAGATGAATTAGCCCGTATGGTGGTGAATAAAATTACTGGCTTTACCACAAATCGGTTACTGCGTCCCATCATTGGTCAAAGCAAATCATCCATTGATTTTCGTGAGGTGATAGACAGCACGCCTGGAAAAATAGTTTTGGTAAAGTTAGATCGCAATAAAGAGAGAATGACACAACTTATCGGGGCAATGGTGATCGCTCAAATTTGGAGTGCTGCTCTTTCCCGTCGAGGTACAGAAAAAGAGAAGAGACGGCAATTTCATATTTATTGCGATGAATTTGAAATATATGCTACGGATGACTTTACCAGCCTTTTGAAAGAGTGCCGTAAGTACGGCATAGGAATGACAATAGCTCATCAGTCCAGAGAAGATATAAGCACAAGAAATAAAGCAGCTTCTTTACAAGTTGCTAATATTATCGTTGGTCGGGTCATACCAGATGACGCAAAAGATATAGCTCCGCTATTTAAGGCAAACCTAAAACCTGTGAAGCCAGACATAAAGCCAGTTTATCAACGCCAGCAGGAAACATACACAATCACCTACTGGTGGCCGAAAAGGGCAGAGAAACAGTATGACGAGCTCATATGGGAAAGGAGAGCATTTAATCAAACCTGTGCTGAACTTCTCCATGTTCTCTGCTCATGTTTTTCTTCCCGTGCCGAAATGACTGAAGATAATGAAAAAGATCAGCGTGAGTGGACAATACTCGTTGGCAAGCCAGATAACCTAAGCGGTTATGTGTGCTTTGATGATGAAAACTATACTCACGCACTCGATCAGCTATTCCATGATGATATACCTCTTCTTCCATACGAGGAAACAGAATCACGTGGGGGGTATGGGCTACCAGAGAGGACAGATTGGGGTTATCTGATTGAGCAGCATAAGTTTCCTTTTTATGACCAGTATATACCCTCTTTATATGAGTTAGTGCAAATGTATCCGCATGGTGGCGTTCCCAACGACGTTTATACACGAGTAAATAACCCGAATACCAATGTATCAGCAGTGGTGATAAATGGAAAGCAGATAGAATATTATCATCTTTCACATGTTCCCCTCACTACTCCTGTTGAAGAGAGGCTTCTGCGTTTTATCAGTGAGTCCTCCTCAGAAGTGGTAAGAAATTATGCCTCCTACCTGCTGCAAGAGATACGGCGTGTTCTTCCCTGTTGGGAAGATGAAGTATACACCTTTATTCCGATGATCTATACCGATGCGGAAATAGAAATACAAAGGAACAAAGAAGAGGTGAAAAATAGAAAAGACATGCAAACCTATTTTGGGCTGTGGAGGTGGAAATTTCTCGAACATGAAGATTATGATAGATCGCTTAGGCGCATTCATGCTGAGTCTCGACGGATGCAAGAGCAACAATATGCTTTATACAAGCAGTTTATCGGTGACAATTACACCAGTCTTTTTGTAGAAATGCCAGGAACCGGCAACCTGCTGTTAAATAGGGATTTACTCAGGCAGTTTATGGGTGACAATTACATCAGGGTTGAAGCGACGACCCGTGCTACGGGGGTATATTTTGGTAAGGGTACCTATGCTGGCGATTGGCTTATTAGCACTACCCATTACCATTACCATTACCCCGCCGTGATTGCCTTCCTCAAGCAAGAAGTTCTTAACATGCGGGAAAGAGCAATACAGTGGGAAAGCAAAAACGCCTATTACAAAAATGAGTTGGCACGCCTTCTATCACGGAAAAAAACAAAAAGGGTCACAGAAGATAAGGAGTGGATACTTTCCGCAGACGAGGTAATTAAACCCTACTTTCTCCCTGTATATTATGAAGAAAGCGTGAGGATTTCACAGAGCTATAAATATACAACCTATGGTGATGGTGTCGCACGATCGGGCTTTAGCTCTTCACCAGAACGTACAGGAGTCTACCATGAAGAGCCGAGAGATGAAGAGCAAATAGCAAACTCATGGAATAGGGCTGTTGAAGAGCTTACCAGACTGCCCGTTGGTGTCGCTTGGTGTCGGGTGCAAAACGCGGCAGGTGAGATAGAGGAACATGTGGTAAAACTGGCAACATCAACAATAGGGGTAACAGATAAAAAAGAAATGGGAAAATATATTGAAGAGATAAAAGAGCGTATGATGAAAGATGGCTCATTGCGGTCGATTGCAGACGTAGAAAAAGAAGTATCAGAAAGACACGCGCTTCTGATGCAGCCACCAGAACCGCCAATTTTACCAGGGTCGCCAGAACCGCCGCCACAATTACCGCCAAATGTACCCAAACGGAAAAAGCCGTTAAACTAATCTTCTGGCTCCGGCTGGTCAAGCACGGTAGAATAATAAAAAGTATCTTGCTGCGAATTGTAGGGTACTTCTACAACATTGGCGATGCGTTTCAATAACTCCCTTCCTACTTCGGGTAACTTGATATAATGAGCATGTCCCTCCTCTTTCTCCCAATCTATATTTCCTTCTTGTTTCCATTGTGCCTCTGCTTCTTCACAATAAGCAATTTTCCCCGCTGTGTGTAAGCTCTGTCTAAAACTCTTCTGGTCTTGTGATCGCCACTTCGGATATGCAAGAATACCTAAAGCAAGAGCTATTTTTCCTGCAAGCTGGCGAGCTTCTTCAATTGTTGCTCCTGCAGGTACTTGGAAAAGATCAACTGATCTTCTGAGAAGTTTCCCATATACATAAGCTGATGGGTTAAAATACTCTCCCCTGCTTGCTGTGTAACTTCTCCCACGTTCAACCATTTCATTGATCGCTGTTTCATAAATATCAAATGGACTTGATATTAACCCTCTTCCCTGCTCCCTATTTCCTCCTGCTTGTGGTAAGCCTGCATTAAAAGCTGCGCGTTTTTCTTGTCCTGGTCGCGGACTAAAACCTCTTTCAACTGCCATATCTTCTTGCCTGCTAAGTAATATAGGACTAAGCAAGCAAGCGGATTAAATCACAACCATTGACACAATGCAAGTTTTGCGGCTATATTTGAGGCATGATTAGCAACTTTGTTCCAACAAATAAAGAGAGGTTCCTAAGATGTATGAGACACCATACATGCTTTCCGCCGTTGACGAAAAGCTCCTTCTTTCCGTCCACAAGTTTCATTATCTCACTCTCAGTCAGCTTATCCGCTATCTTGGGTATAGTGAGCATTCAAAAGGGTCTGCCAATTGGCTCGGCGGGTTCTTAAAAACACTGGTTCAGGACAATTATCTTGCAACGCAAAACTTACCCCGCGTTTCCTCCTATGGCCGTAACCCTTTAATCTATAGCCTCTCAACAAAAGGGGTCAACCATATAGAAGCTCTCGGCTTCACCGTCGAGACAAAACTTACCCCTGCCGAGCAGACACGCAGCCATTTATTTCTTGAGCATACCTTACGTCTTAATGATGTGCTGATAGCCGCGTGTCTTTTAGAAAAACAGATTGATGGTGTAACCCTGGCTGAACTACGTCATGAGCGGGTGTTGAAGCATCACCCGACGAAAGTAAAAGTCGATGGCAAAATGGTTGCTGTTATTCCTGACGCCTGGCTTGATTTCCGGCTCTGTCCCCCATACAGCAGCGCATCTGAGCAGGTCGCTATTTGTCTTGAGCTAGACCGCGCTACTGAGGATGTGTGGCCGTTTCGGGCAAAAATACGAAACTATGTTGCCTTTGCCAGTGGCGCGTATCAAGAGGCTTTTGGCACAAGCGCCTTAACTATTGCCTGGATAGCCACTGAGGGCGGGGATCGCCGTGTCCAGCAGATGAAAACCTGGACTCGTGAGGAATTAACCAAACGCAACGCCTTAGCCTTTGCTGATCTGTTCTTGTTTACCGCTCTAGACGCTGGCGCTGTCAATCCGGTTGGTCTCTTTACCCAGGGCTTGTGAATTATTGCTGAGAGAGGCTTCCCACAAGAGATAAGATAGCGATATCAATTTCACTCTTATCTAAAGGAGACGCCTCCCATGTATTGTATCGCACGTCGTTGTGTCCTTCCCTCTCTCACGTCAGAGCAATGTGATCACTTGCTCGCTGAAGCCGCCTTGCAGAGTCTGGCTGAGCTGTTGGAAGCGGTGCCTGATCCACGCGGGGCGCATGGCATGCGCTATGATCTGCCTTTCTTGCTCGTTTGTTTGCTCGCCGCGCTCTTGTGCAACTGTGACGGAACCGAAGCGGTCGCGCAGTGGTGCCGCGATCACGTAGACTTGCTCGGGGATGTGTTTGGTCCCCGACTGTTTCTGACGCCCAGTGGCTCGTTGTATCGTTGGCTGTTACCACAGCTAGATGCCTCTGCCATTGAGCGCGTGCTGGGCAAGTGGGTGCAAGCGACCACGGTGGCTCCTGCCGACGAGCCACTGGCCCTCGATGGCAAGACGGTGCGAGGAGCCAGATCGGGGGAGCAGACGGCTCCCCATCTGCTGGCCTTCGTGACCCATCACAGCCAGGAAACGTTCTGGCAAGTGCGCGTGGACGAGAAAACCAATGAGATCCCCGTCGCCAAGCAGGTGCTGCCGACCTTGCCCATCCAGCAGCGGGTCTGTACAGCCGATGCCTTGCATACCCACGCCGAGTTCCTGCGCCTCATGCATGCGTTGGGAGCCGAGACCGTCTTGACCGTCAAAGGCAACCAACCCACGCTCTACGATGACCTGGCCACCTATTTTGCCGATCCGCAGGCCCGCTATCTGCAAGCCGAGACCGTTGACCGCCGACGGGGACGCACCGAAGTCCGCACCATCAAGGTCAGTACCGAGATGAATGCCTATCTGGCCCCGTCCTGGCCCTTTGTCGCCCAAGTCGCTCAACTGACCCGCACCGTGACCAAGGCGGGCAAGACGACCATCGAGGTCGTCTATCTCATCACCACGCTCACTGCCTCTAAAGCCAGTCCTGAGTGCTTACTGGACCTCAATCGTGGGCATTGGAGTATTGAGAACCGCACTCATTATGTGCGCGATGTCACCTTCGGGGAAGACCGTTCCCGCTTGCGCACTGGCAATGCTCCACAGATTCTGGCCGCCTTGCGCAATCTCGCCATTACCCTGATCCATCGCTTTGGCTCCTCTCACATCAGAGCCACTCGACGCCATTTCGCCTCCTGTCCTCAGCAAGCTCTCGCCTTGCTTGGCTTTCCCAAAGGAGGCCAGCAATAATTCACAAGCCCTGGTCTCTTTACCGTTCCGGTGTTTCATACCCTCTCGTCTTCCGGCGTTGCCCTATTGGAAAAATAATGTAACCGGCGTTTTGAAATTTGCGAGCTGCGCCTGGCTCTCAATGTTGCGTATTAAGCAGCTTCTGCGTAGTAGCCATTTCTGCGGTACGCTTTCACTCGCTGCTTTGCTTTGGGTACCACTGCATCAGGGGAAACAAGCTTGGCGTTAACATAGAGTTTTTCAAAGAATGTTTCTATAGACTCTGTATATCCCATTGGAACAACAACTAACTTTTTCTGGCGTACAATTCTCCCCCTACCGTCTACATAGGTGTAGGAGCGTTCAACATAATACCCTTTGACGCCTTTTTCAAGCTGTGCATCTGTTATCGCTGCTTGTGCTTCCGGTACGATGGCTGCACGATCTCCAAAGTAACCAATGCCAAATGAGAGTTCCTCTCGTTGGTTTGACGTTGCAATATCTTTGTGCGTATACGAGACGGTCGCACCAAAGCGGGAACGGTTCATGACCGAGCCATCTTTTCTTATCATAATTTTTAGCTGTTCAGTCGGTTTAATTGCTAGGCGGGGAGGTTTCTCTTTCCAAATCTTTTCTTGAATGCTTGTTGCCATCCCATCAAATTGCGCATCACGCGCTTCTTTTGCCATGCGAGCATGGAGCGTATTGAGAATGGGAATGTCTCTTGCTCTTTGTTGTTCAGGAGTGGCAGGCGGTTCTTGCGGTTGTGGCCGCCAGGGTAATTGTGAATAATCAATCTCTACGTCTCCTCGCGCTGCCGCTTCCCGTTCCAGCCGCTCCCGCAATGCAACATATTTCACCCACTCATCAAACGTTCCTAGAGATACTTTCGGTTCTCGCGCTCTGCGCTCTTGCTCCCGCTTGACTAATGGGTCATCGAACGGGTTATATGTCTTGAGAAGGTCTCTCCCAACCTGCGTTAATCCAGGCGTTTTTAACAACCAGGGATTATCGATGACCCAGGACGAATTTATTGCGTCTCCTCTTCGTAATAGCCTCCCTCCTGGTCTGGATGTACGGATAACTCCTGACGTTGGTTGTGTTTCTTGTTTCATAAAATATTTAATGTTTCATTATACATGATACATATATCTTGTGTTTCCTACTTGACAAAATCCTAACAAAATTACTTAGGAATATCGGAAATTTTCGGGTTTTCCCCTTTTTGCACTTTCAAAAAGAAGATATTGAAATACTTGCTCATATTCTGGAAACGCAGTCGGAATAACAATCATCTTATGTGTTCTCTCATTCTCCCCATGTTCATAAGATGCCTCAATATAACATGCCTTAACTCCGCCTGCCAGTGCTTCATCAGAAACAAATGTTTGCGCTTCTGGAAGGATGTTTGTTCTCTTATCAAAATAGCCAATGCCGAATGAGAGAGATTCTATCGCATCAACCCAAAATGGAAGTTCACTTCCACCTCCTGCTGGATGATACGAGATATATTCGGTTCCATCCTCGTCGTAAGATTTACTTTCCAAAAAAGTAGAAGACTGAAGTACGGAATGTGAAAATGTTAGTGTCCTCCCGACTCTGGAATGATTTATGACCTGCTCTCGTAGCTTTTCTCCTCCGTGAGGAGTAGGGGGTTCTACTATTGCTTCCCTGAACAACATTTCCTTTTCACCTAAGTCCTGCCGTTCCTGTTGATACTGTGCATTCAGCTTTTTTGAGCGCCTATCCTTGTTATATTCTACCCTCGTTTTTCTATCCCCAATCTCTCTATATTTGTCACGAAACGCTTCTCGTAACATCCGACGCTCTTCTTCTGAAAGCATCACCGTGCTTTTTATCGTCACAACAGGAATTGAAACATTTTCAAGAGTACCAATTGTCCAATTTGCAAATCTCGCACGAGGATCAATTTTCCACAGGCGTTCCCGTATATCTTTCGCATACCGATGTATCGGTGTATGTTGTAGTTCCTCTTCTAACTCTTGGCATGTCTGCTTGCCCATTATTTCTTCTCGCAGCTTGTTTTGTTGAAGACGTTCCAGCGTAGGGTAAAATAATGTCAATAATGACTCACGTGCTTGTCGCTCTCGTAGTCTTGCTTCTTGGCGTTGTTGCTCTCGTTCTTGTTCCGCCGCGAGTGCTTCTTCTAGCGACGGTTCCTCTGCTATAAGGAATTGTTCCCATTGCTGAAGAAGTGGGTCGGGTTCGCGTCTTACTCCTTCGGGTCGCTGATTAATTGGCTCACTGAGCGCAGGTTGTGCTACTGTGGGTCTTTTTCTCCCCCGTGGGGTGATGCGTTCTATAGCGCGTTTGAACAATCCTTTTTTCTGCGGTTCCTGTTCATTGCGTCTCATAGCAAATTGGCCGGATTGTATCAAAACATATCATTTATGTAAAGGGACATTATTACAAGTAGCTATACTATCGCTGATTTAGGGCTATTTTACACATGTTCCAGTTTGGAACGCTCCAGCAAGGTCTTCTCTATAGCTGCTCGTAGGTCTACATAGGAGTAAAAGCGCGTTACCGGAATATGAAGTATGGGAATACCGGTACTGGCAAAGATGCTATTCACAAAGGTATCTCGCGCAAGCCGTTGTTTGTCTGTATGGCTTCCCCCGTCTAGCTCAATGACACATCGAGGCGCGAAGTCTGAGCGGTTCACGAGAACAAAATCAACATGCTTTTGGTTCATCGGCGCTACAGATCGCCAGTAGTTCGGGTCAGTTGGGGAAAGACTTATTTCAACCAGATCGGCAATTCTCACCTTTGGACAGATATACAGAGAGGGCGGGATACTAGCCGTAAGCGCGTCAAAAAAACGCTTCTCTCCTGGGCTTAACAGAAATTGCCCCTTTGGTTTGTAGACTCGCGGCTTCCTGCGGGTGGTGACAAGCAGTAGCAACACGCCTGCAAGCGCAAGCGTACCAATGAAGCTGATAAAAAGCGGGGCGGTCATGGGAATAGTCTAGCACACCGTGTTCTCTGCATATTTACGGGTGTTGTTTCAGCCAATAGAAAAGCGGCGAGGCATCCTTCCCCACTAAAATAGCTGCCTCGCCGCCGTTTCCTGTTTCTTGCTAAAGTAGCCTGTCGGTCGGTCGGTCGTTTCAGTAACTTCCCTACTCCTGGCAAGTGTTACAGCTTGCCAGTTGGTAGAAAAACTACCGTGTTACTTCCTCGTGCATCAGGTCTAGTAACTTCTTCCCTTTCGTGCTGTCAAACTCTATGAACTGCGGTAGCTTCCCGTATGCCATTTTTCGGAATTGCTGCAACCGCAAGTCAACGGTATAGCCCTGAAACTCTTTCAGTTTTCTCACTCCGTTTATTTCCTCTGGCTCGTATGCCCGTTGACAGAGTTCACAAATATAGACCTCATCCACATACATCACCTCGCTTTCTTAGGAAACACTTGATTTTTTACTGCTAGGTTGCTATTCTAGCATAGTTCGTAGCGTTCCTACTCCTGCCTGCAAGCTGATACTTGCAAGCAGTTGGTAGATAAACTACCCTTACAATGCTATATCTTCATCGGATATAGCTCCTAGCTCGGCAAGCTCCCGCCTGATCGCGTCAATGCGTATCAGGTCTCGCTTGAAAGCTTCTAGCTCTTGCTGAAACTCTCGGTAGCTTTGCCATAGCTCTTGTTTGGCGTGTTTCATGTTCTCACCGTCCTTTCTGCCAGATGGATTTTGTTTTCTTCTGGCACAATCAGCACTCCCGTTTCAGCTTTTGCGCGGTCAAGGCCGAACGAAGTGAGTGCATTTAGCCTTGAACGCATTAGCAAAAGTGAAATGGGTCATAATGAAAAAGCCAGAAGAGACAATCATCGGAAACACTCCCCGTTCCTGTTTCTGATAACTCGGCGGGTTGGTTGACTTCGTTCCTGTTCTCTCGTGCCACGAGCAGCGACAGGGGTGTGGGGATGTCGCTGCGTGGTCGGGTCAAGGTGGCGTTCTTCAAGCGAACCCTGTTAGGATCGGGAAATCATGCCGAATGAGCGAACGAGGTAAGGTTGCGCCGCGTCACTGCGGCGCAAGGCAGCATCATTGCTGCCTTCCTTACCGGAGTGAGCGAATAAGGCAAAGAGCTTGTTGCCTGGCAAGGCAATAGAAAGAGCAGCCGCGCCTCCTTGTTTCGTGTGGGGGGTTGGTGAGATCGCGCCCCGCTAACAAATAAACCTATGGCAAGATATCATCTGAGTACATGGACTCCACAGCGGTTGGGGTGGCTGGCAATTTCAGCCAGAAATAGCGCAAGCGATGCCAGCCACCCCAACCGCTCCCAAACCCCCCACACTACCGCGCAAGCGGTACAACCGTTCATGCTCTGCATGAATAGTAAGAGCTTTTTCCTCTGTTTTCCGTCCTGGTGACTGTAGCCGGTAACAACAGTCGAAACAACAGTTGAAGCAATGGTGCTATTGTTCACTTTGCCCTGAATACATGTCTCAACGAGAGAGACAAACGTAACCAGGGCTGTTTTTTCAGAACACGGTGGGTTTTCAGGAAATTGAAACCCTCTCCAATGCCCGTTTCCCTGGGGATAGATAATGCATCATTTCTGAGCAAAAAAATGTTCTAGACCGTTTGTGTGCTGTTACAGGGGTATTAGAATACTTCCTGCTCGGTCTCGTTTTCTCCCCTGCCGGTAGGTATCATATCAGGGTCAACGTATCCATAGGTGTTTAATACATGCCCTGATAGGTGGTCAAGGAGCATGTCTCTAAGTAGCGGTATCGGGGAAAGTTTTGGAGGCGGTATCTGTCTTCTTTTTATAAGTGTTGCATGGTGTCGAAAGTCAACCCGTCGGATACGAAACGGCGGTAAACGTCTATGAAAGCCGATGATCTCTTCATCTTTCAGTTGCAAGATTTCCTGGGCGGTCATAAGCGGTATACCCTGTTCTGATCGTCCCTGGCTTGTTTCCGCTCCTTCTCTCACTGTTTGGGAACGGGCATAGCCTGACTTTCTCCCAAGCCTTTGTTCAAGATACTCGGCGGTGGCTAAATCTGTTGGGCGATAGTAAATCTGGCTCTCCATATTGTCTTTCAACACCTGGGCGCGAGCCTTGCCATACACCGCTTCAAGCTGTGAAATACTCTGAATAGCGACCCACAAACTAACACCTCTGCCGACAACCGTTGTCGCGTGATCGGCTAAACTTGGAATGGCGGTTCTCCCCGCTTCATCAACCAAAAGAAGCACCGGCTTACACCCCTTTCCCTCTGCTTTGTCATAGGTAGTTATCAGTTCATCAATAAGTGAACCCCACAAAAGGCGTACCAAAGGTGACAATGCTAAGAGGTCACGTTCCGGCCATCGAAGATACACGCTCATAGGCTTCTCCCCTTGCATAAGCTCTCCAGGCGTGAAGTCTGAACCGGCAAAACAGCGAATAACCGTTTCCGTTAATAACGGTCGCATACGGGCGGTCAGTGTTCCCCAGGAGGAAAGTAAAAAGCGGTCGGTAAAATTCGCATCTTTGTAGTTGACGTTTAAACTAACAGGGATCTAACTGAGCCATAGCAGAGATGGCTCAGGACAGAAAGACGAGTGGAGATGAAAAAGATCAGCCGATCAACCTCAAGCAGAAGGTGTCTTTTTGCTCTTTTTCGGCTTTTTACTCGTTTTCCGAATCACTGCATGACGGGTTGCGGGCTTGGGATGAAAGCCTTTAGCCCGTCCCGGTGCCTTTCCACGCAGTTGCGGAGGGCGCGCCGGTGTTCCCAACTCGTGCAAAAGGGTGGGCATGGCTCGTCGCACCTGCGCCAACGTGAGTACCGAGCGGCGCGTCTCCCACGGTCGGTAACAGCTTGCCACCAGAGGGCGAGCCAGGACCAGCAGATTGTGCGCACAAGCGACCACCTGAGTCCAGCGTTCGGTCCGCTCAGGAGTACTCAGCCGTGGGATGTCCCAAAGCAGTTCTTGCTTGTCGAAGCGATAGCCATGCTCGTGCGAGTACCGCAAGCGATACGTTGGGCTGACCTCAGCCAGAGGAGCAGGTTCGTCGCCTTTCCAGACAAACCAACTGATCTTGGGATCACGAGCACGACCTGTGGCTCCATGACGGATGATCTGGATCACCGACACCTCGACCCCGCGCGCGGTGCGCAAGTGCAAGTGGTTCCAACACCGCACCTCGATCTTCGCGCCTTTGGCATCGGTGCCTTCCCAACTGGTATCCGGTTGCCCGTGGCTGCTCTCATCTTGGCATTGAAAGCGGTCCCCATCTTTGCGAGAAGCCCCGATCTGACCAGCAGCACGGGCAGGTGCCGGGCGATAAAAGACGCGATTGCTTTTGACCCGCAACAGTTCAGACGCCTCGACGTTGGCTATGCGGGCCAGGAACGGCGCGCAGGCGTACCACCGATCACCGAGAATGATGGGATGCAACCCACGGGCGACCAACAGCGCCACCACTGCCCGCAATTGGCGAGCAGCGACCTCTGTGGCCAGTTCGCTCGATTTCACCCGCGCCGTATCCAGCACGTAGGTGCCTTGACCGGCTTGGGTGGGCAAGAGGACCACATGGCTCATCACCCATCCAGGGCTGGCGGCGTGCGTGTTCTTGGGCAAGTTGGCGATCGGAACCAACGTGCGATCCTCGGCGGTCTCGGCCTCCGGGCGATACAGATTGCTGGTGTCCACGCCCAGAAAGACGAGTTCCCCTGGCTGAGGCAGCGGCGCGCAGTCCACAAAGACCTTGCGCAGTCGCTCGGCATCAATCTGGCCGTCTTCCAGGGCTTCGTACAGGCTGGCCCAGGTCCGCTCAAAAAACGGCGAGAACGACAATTCGGGAAAGCTGCGCGCTCCCGCCTCACTGGAGAGCGCATCCACCAGATTGAACAGCGCATCTTTGCCGTTGCCAAAGCAGCCGTACATCCCGTGACGAAACTCGTTGAATGTGTTAAGGTTCATGAGAGTAATGCTCCTGAGTTTGTTTTCTTTTGGATACATTACTCCCTCTCAGCAACCCCATTACAAGGGTTGCTGAGGGTATTTTAGTTTAAACGTCAATTGTAGGAAACGTCAAGAAACTGCGTTGCAAGAACGGGTGATAGGCCGTTCAGTCGCATGGCCGTTGCTTGTAACCCTGAGCGGATAATCTGCCGGACATACGGCAATGGAGGCTCGTTTTCTGCTCTGGATGCTAAAAATAGCTGTGTCAGCATAGCCGTTGCACGCTGCGTAAAAATGGCTCCGTCGCCTTCATCGGGCTTAAAGAGTAATCGTGCAGCTGAAGAAAATAATTCGTCTTCTGTCTTCTTGCTCTGTAACGGGTCGTAGCGGTGTCCTACTCCTGTTGGGTCAAGTACAAACACAGGGCCTAAGCTGCTTCTATACCCTGCCGTCGCGGTAAACAAGTCTCCCTTGATGTCATTGATAACAACGCTTCCCCCCCAGGTTAAGAGTTGGCTTGTGGCAAGTAACCCTTTCCCGCTTCGGGTTGGGCCGACTATTAACATATTGCCGAGTTCACGCCGCTCTTTGGTGGAACGGACAAGAAAAAACTGTTTGAAGCGATTCACACCGAGTAATAAGCTGGTTGGGTGAGGTGTGCTGGAGGTGATGCCGGTTAGCTCGTCAAGTCTTGCAAACCTTGCTCGATGCAGTCTTTTGTCAAAGCCCCAAAAAAGAAAATGTAGTACTCGTTCAATTAGCGTTGCAATTCCCATTGTGCCTCCTTTTCCTGCATCTGCGTTTGGTATTCTCGCGTAAGATCACGCTGTTGTCGCTGCTCTAACGCTGCTTCTGTCGCGGTTTGTCTCAAAACCTGGAAGTCTTGTACTTGTAACCGCTCCTGCAAAACAGCCAACACATGAACATGTCGGTGCGGTGCGTGGTCGTCATGCTCAACCGCTACCCAGGAAACGTGTGTGTTCACCCGTTCTTCAAGCGCGTTCATCGTTCTTTCAGTTATCTCTCGCAGGTGTAAATCGCGCTCCCTATCCTCCCCCTTTGGATCGGGGCTAATGACAAAGCGGAAAAAGAAACTGCCTCTCTCAGCTTCATCAATCATGCGGTAGGCTTGCCAACGTCCCATAAGCCCATCAATGCCAAACAGCGTTCGGGTGACCTTCTCCCCGTCTTTCCCCGCTCTGTGTTCAATGTATCGGATAGATGCTTTTGCACCTCCTGCGCTTTTGGTGTATGTTGCTTTGACAATTGCCATTACCCATTCCTTTCCGCATCCCGTTCTGCAAACCATTGTTCAACCTCTGCGACAATATCCTCAAGCTGTGGCGTTTTATGCGCTATATTGCGTTTTGCCGCTTTACTACTCCCGTCAAGAATAGTCGTGAGGATGTTTGTACTCACTCCTGGCTGGCGGCTTAAAATATTCGTGACAATGCTTCTTGTCTGCTCAGAAGCAAACGCGACACGCACCAGTAAAAGAGCAAGCCGTGAACTGTAGGAGCGCATATGTTTTCCTATCGCCTTCTCAATGATGGGGTCTAGGAGTGCCGCGTGTTGGGTATGAAGATTTTGCTGGAGTGCTTGCTCAAGAAATGCCGCGCCAGTTGCGGAAACGCTTAACCCTTCCTTTTCTGCCAGTCGCTGCAACTCCGCTTTCACTACGGGCTTAACCCACAAGACAAGCTGCACCGTCTTTCGTTTAGCGGTGGGCGGCTTTTGTGAACGGGTAGTGGTTGTGTGCAATTGACGCGAGCGCAGGGCTGTTTGGGGCGAGGCAGGCTGCGGTGAGGCTGTGCGAGCGCGGTGGGGGGCGGGGTTATCTTGCCATACACCGCGAGGCGGTTGTTGCACAGTGGAGGTAGATGACCGTCGGGGTAGTACGTTTTGTGATGATCGGGTATGGGCAGTGCTCACCATAGTTGCTAGTGTCTGAAACAGTAGCAGTCTATCCTAGCAAGAGTGTTTCATTCCTTCAAGTAAGAAAATGCAACTACTACTCTAAGCCGCTTGGTGTCGGGTTATCCACATTCAGGTGTTTCTATACACTATCTTTTCCACAGGCTACCCTACCCCCTTAACAACCCCCAGGGTTCTTAACGGGGATACTCTTGTAGTCGAAGCTATGCTTCGGAAATAAAAATTTCTCAAAGGTAACTTTTCTTTCGACTAGACGCGCTCTCTTGCGAGAAATGCGGCAGGATGTCTATAACTCTGCCAGTAGTCCGGTTTTACTCAACCACGAACCTTTACAGGAAACCGGCGGCTCTGTCGTCGGGTTGCGAATGTGAATAGCTTGTACTTATTGCGATAGTGAGTGATGTATTTGGGAAAGTCATAAAAATACCTCTCCGGTCTTGACACGCGGTAAGAGGTTTGATAGGCTTTTATTGTTCAGATAAGAAGCGGTTTCTCCTCTTACAGAGTTGAGACCGTTTTTTGCTTTATAAGCTCATCAATTGTAGACATAACGATTGGATTGCTGTCAAGGGTTATTTTGCTAGTTTGCTGGTTTGGAAGTTTGCTAACAAGTACGTTTGCTTACTTGCTGGTTTGCTAGCAAATTGAGTTACTTCTTATTTGCTAAATACTGGTCAACTGCTTCCTGTAACACTTCGTAGTCTTTTCTCTCGGCGTCAAAGGCAAGTCTTTTCAGTGCTTTTAGACTGTCTTCTGTTAAATAGCTACTAAACTTTTTGAGTGATTTGCTTGCTTGCTGACTTGCAGGTAAAACTGCTTGCTTATATGGTTCTTTGCTGGTTTGGATGTTTACAGGTTTGCTTACTTGCTGGTTTATATCTTTGCTGGTTTGCTGGTTTGCTGGTTTGGAAGCAAACTGATTTTCTGATAGGGGTGTTGGTTTTGTTGGTGCGGAGCTTGCCGATGGGGGAGTCGCGTTTACAGGTTTCTTATCAATTTGGGTTAATGCGTCAAATCTGCCCATATTAAATACGTAAATTTTGGCCTTTGGCTATGTCTTCAACCTGCTTCGTTGTGGCTTGCTTTCTGCCTTGTGCGACCAGTTCAATAAGAAGCTCAAAACAGACCTTGATAGCATCTCGCGGTAGTCCTTTGGTATAAGAGTAGAGGGTTTTATATGCTTCCTCGCTGTCTTCAAAAAGTAAGCCGTTGTGACCGGCAACTGTGAGCCGGAATGAAATCATATCTTTCAGATCGTTAAGAGACATGGCGTTCATGGCGATAGGGAACATGCGTGATGCTAACTCGCGGTATTGCATGATCTTGGTTCCTAATTCTTCCTGGCCGACCAGGACGATTTGTAACAGCTTCGTCTTGTTTGTCTCAAAATTTAGCAGGTAGTGGATGAGCTTTAAGGTGTCTCGTATCATATTTTGCGCTTCATCAATCAAGAGCACTGGTACTTTCCCGTCCTGGTACTGTAGAATGAGATACTTTTCAAAGTTGGCAAGGGACGCCGTATAAGATCGCTCGGTCTTCACATCAAAGGTTTCCAGAATAAGGCGTAAAAAGGCGTTACTACTCTTGAGGTTAGGGGAAATAAGCAGCTTGACGTTATACCGCTCGTCCTGGCTCAATTTTTCTTGCAGTCGGCGTACCAGGGAAGTTTTGCCGCTTCCAATGGGGCCGTACATGTAAATGGGGCCTATTCTATCGCGTGCCATAAATTCACATTTGGCGAGGGCTTCTTTGACCTGAGAGGAAAAATATAAAAACCTGGGGTCAGGTGTCGTGATAAAGGGGTGTTCGTTCAAACCAAAGTACTTTATGATTGCGTCTACGTCCATAAGGTCATTATTGAGACAGTATGCTCATAAACTCATCAATTTGTCAAGAAGCATCAAAAGTTGGGGGCAACTTTTATAGTAAATGGCAAAGTTGAAAGGGGAGGATGGTTCTCGATGGCTGCGCTTCCAGGTTGTTCCGGTCGCTGCGGATCGCCTTACTGGTAGGGTAGGGAAGTTTCACGGTTTTCCTGGGAAGCGGTTAACTTGCCCATCTTAACAAACAGGCCGTTTTCAGTTAGTAGGGTTCTGTGTGTCTGGTGGTGACGGGGTTATTTCCTACTGACTTTGGGTTGGCTGTGTCGCGGTTGCTGTCGGTGCTGTAGAACTACGAGCGGATACAACAAGGGCAAGAACTACTATGATAACTCCGACGACAAACCATAGAGGTATTTTAAGCTGTGGCATATCTAAAATGTCTTGAGGATACCGAATTTTTTTACTCGGTGGTTCACCGTAGGTATTTTTTTCTTCTGTACCTTTACTTAACAACAAATACAAAAATGTAAAAAGATTAACTAATGGAATGGCAAAAAGAAACACGAACAATCCTGACTTATTTAGGTCGTGTAATCTTCTCACTTGCAAAAATATGTTAAACATAATAGTAGAGGTACTTAGAAGAATAACTAAGACTGCAAAAAACCAATTATTATTAGTCTCTGAGGGAGGTAAATGTGCAAGAATAGCGATATAGAGAAAAAAAAGACCAATAGAAGATAGTAACCCTATTGCGTAGTTTCTGCGGTTAATTCTTCCTTTAAAAAGATTAGAAACAAATTGCATATAAATAAGTTGGGTATTTATATCATACTGCTTACTTGCTGTCAACTATGGGACTATGGAAGAACAGTGTCGTGAAGTGGGGTTCTGAGTCTAAAAAGAGAATAGAAGTGCTGAAAAACGGGCATTAAATGGCAAGCTGTAAGGTCTCGGCGTGGGGTTGCAGTGGTGTTTTGATCTTCCTGGTAATCTTCTCCATTGGCACCGATATAACTTGGTGGCCGTGATCGCTAAAGAAGCTACGCACTTTCTCCATAATTTTCTGTTGACCTGCATTGCCAGGGACGACTAATACACTGCCGGTAGGGAGCCGGTTTGCTAAGGGTTGGTAGGTTCCTTTAAGAGGGAGCAGGCTTGCCGGAACAAGAGCGATATTATCGAGCCTCACTTTTCTGAGTATTGCCGGTGGCTCTGATAGTCGGTAGGGGAGGGTAGTGTTTTTCATATGCTGGTCGCCTCCATAAGTTGGCGCAGGTCTTCGGTACTCAACTGCACATAAATTCTTGTGGTCTCCATACGGGCATGACCGGCAAGTTTTTGAATAGCAAAAGCATTCATATTCCTGGCTGCTCTGCTGCTCAGACACGTCCGGCGCAGACCATGACAACTGATTTGTTTAGTGATCCCTGCTTTCTTCACATATTTATCAACAATTTTTCTTACCCCGCGAATAGATAAACCCTCGCCTTTGTAGTTTAAGAAGAAATGTGGATCACCGCTTTCCGGTCTATGGTGATCTTGATATAAATGCAACGCTTGCAGCGGCTTTTTCTCAAGCGGTATCTCTCGCTCTTTTTTGCCTTTCCCATGAATAAGTAACAGTTTGCGGGAGAGGTCAATATCTGAAAGTTCTATGGCAACTAATTCACTCACCCGAATGCCGGTATGGAGAAACACTTGCAATATACAATAGTCTCGCGGCGCTCCTGCTGCCTCTGCTAACACGTGGCTGTATTCATCTGGCCGAAGATACTGTTTCGTCTTTTCCTCTCGGCGGGGTCGTTTGATCTTTTCGGCAGGCGAGTGGGGAAGTACCCTTTGCTCAACGAGGTAGGCAAAGAAGAGTTGCAAGGAAATAAGTTTACGCGCTCTGGTTGTGCCGGTTTGTCCTTTGTCTACCAGGTACGCGAGATAGTCGTCTATATGACCTCTGTGAACACATGCAGCGCCGGTAACGGTATAGTCGGTTTCTGTCAGCCAGGCAACAAACTGCTGGAGATCGCTTCGGTAGGCTGTCACGGTCAAATTGCTTTTGCTTCCCGCGAGGCTTTTAATAAATTGCTCAAGCGATAGCGCCAGGGGAGTGGGTGTTGGTAGTTGGGTCGTTGTCTTTGTCATGGGTCTATAATGCCGCTTCGTGTAGGTAATTGCAAATCAGAAATTGGATAATATCCGGTTCCTATAACACGCGGTTTCGGCTGTTATATTGTACCAGAAAACTGAGGTATTGAGCGTAGGCTTTTTGAGCCTGGGGCCGATAATCCACAGTTATGGGAACAAGAAAGATTGTGCGACATAAGAACCATTACTCCTACTGGTCACGTATCGTACTTGCGAGTATAATCAGCGTCATGTAGAATAGTCGAGGTCAGCGATTTGTGGTCAAGCTTCCCTCTAACACGCCGTTAGAGTTATCCTTTGTAACCACATAATAGTAGTTGAGAGGAAGACACGTAGTGAGCAGAAAAACACGCTTAGAACTCATCCGCCATATTGAGGAGAATAGAAACTCTCATGTTCTTGTGTATTTTACGGGAGACAGACAACTAGCTCAAGCTGCCATTGGAGAAGATGCAGTTCGTCCTTTATACGAACATTTGCTAAAGTTGGATGGTACTTCACAGGAAAAACGGAAAATCGATCTGTTTCTTTATAGTCGAGGTGGTAATGTAAGTGTACCCTGGCGGGTTGTGACTATGATACGCGAATTTTGCGATGAGTTTTGTGTCTTAATTCCATATAAAGCATATAGCGCAACTACAATGATTGCATTAGGTGCCGATCAGATTGTAATGGGGAAAAAAGCTGAACTTGGCCCAATTGACCCTACACTTGTACGATCACTGATTAGTGAGGCGAGTATGCCGCCTGCTGAAATCAGCGTAGAGGATGTGACATCTTATATCGCTTTCATGCGTGAAAAAGCAAATATTAGTGACCAAAATGCACTCGCTCAGATCGTTTCTCAATTAGCAGACCATTTGACACCTTTAACGCTAGGAAGTGTCAATAGACAATATTCTCACATTAGACTTGTTGCGCGAAAGTTACTGACTTCACATAAAGAGAAAATAGAAGAAAGCAGAATAGGGACTATTATCGACGCGCTCACTGAGAAAATGTATTCTCATGGACACGCTATTGGAAGAAAAGAAGCTGCTGAATTGGGGCTACCAGTAGAAAATCCTGACGTTATTCTTGAGAAGCTCATCTGGAGCTTATATTGTGAGTACGAAACATTATTACAACTCAATGATCCGCTTGATCCAGAAGAGTTGCTGGAAAAACAAAATCAAGAGCAGGTGAGGGAGCGTTACTCAATGGCTGTTATCGAGAGTACGCAACGTCTTGATCAATTTGAAGCTACGGTTCTCATTCAACGTAGGCGACAAATACCGCCTAATCCTCAAATTAACATTAACATGCCACTAGCTCTTCCACCAGGATTGGACGCGAACCAATTAAGCCCAGCAACGCAACAATTACTTCAACAGTTAGTAGGACAAATAACACAAGCAATACCCCAAATTGTCCAACAAGAAATAATCCGACAGTCTCCGATTATTGGCATTGAAGGAAGAGCATATGCCGGTAGATGGGAAGAAAAAAAATAGGCTAATCTGGTCTGTGTTATAATACATTTATGTTAGAAGCTAGACAATTTCCAGTTTTAGGGAAGGGATACATCGATGTCAATTACCGTTAACGTGCAGGTGATTCCTTTCGGGAATGTCATTTTGCAAATTGGTTCACCTACAATTCAACCAGAAACATCTGCACTCATTGATGCAAGTGCAGAAATCTACTATCAAGAACCTGTTGAGACGGCATCAAACGTATATGAGTTTCTTTTTGAGCAACCACAGAACATATATATTGTTCCGCCCTTTACGTCTAGTTTCTAAGTATTCCAACTGACCTCTGTAGAAAAGTTCTTTTCATTAACCAAAGCTTTATTCTGTCTGCTCTGCTTTCGCCTGTTGTATTCAAGCATTGGGTTAGAGGTCGTACAATAGAGCTAAATCGAAATGGAGCGGGTATTGAGGCTAAAGGGCTGATAATTCCCTATTATGGGAACTAATGGTTGGTTCCAGCAATACTTATGAAGATACGTTCAGCTTTTGCTGAAGTACGGGAATCGCTTCTTTGATATTCCGATAGTCAACGTTACTTCTTGCCCAGCTTAATTTTTCGATCTCAACCGCGATTTCTTTGTAATGATTTGCTTTTGACCCCTCGTTACTGAGCCAGAACAGAAAGTGTAAGCGCAGAAGCAGATGTACGTACTGTTTAGCCTCGTAGATGAATTTGTTTATGGAATAATCATCAATCGAATTAAGCCAGCGAGTGGCTGTACTTCTCACGTCTTTTTCTTGCTCGGTGATATCTTCTACTGTAATCGATACATTTGATTTGATGGTAAAGAGCAGTTCGTTGGATGTCTCGAAGATTTTGTTGAGATGACCGAGCCATTCCGACCAACTTCTGCCGCCATCTATGAAAAATCTTACCTTTGTGGCAGCAAGAATTTCACTTGATATGAGTTCCATTTTGCGGTAATATTCAGATTCTTCGCCCAGCGCCTTTTTGATTTTATTGAGGTTACTCTCAATAGAGTCGCGGTAACTTTCTAATTCTATCTTTAGTATGTCAAGCTGAGGATTCACATCCTTTTGCTCGTATAAGTTCAAACTACTCAGAATATTGATGAGGGCGTTAGTAATCCATGAGGTAGTTGCGGCTTGCTCTTGATTGTCATTCTTGGGACTTTCTGTTGGTAAAGTGGGTTCGCGATTTGCAAAATATTCTTGGAAGCGAGCTTTTACTTCCTCTGGCTCTGCGGGTCGTGACGTTGTGCCTTCACGGATGTAAGGTCTACCCTGCACATAGTAAACTGGTTCCCCCTCAAGAACATCTATTCTGATCAGGTTTAAGCCCGTAGTCGGGTCTGTGAAATAATAAGATTTCCAGTTGACCTTTGGCTTTATTCTCCCTACAGCCCGTTCAAATAGCTTCTCTTGCCATACTTGGTGTGAACCACCAATACCTTTTGCTGTGCCGTCATCCCTGATACCTATATAAACTTTGCCACCAATAGAAGCAAAAGCTGCAAGTTCGTGGGAAAGGTCATCCTTCCATGAGCTTGCTTTTGCATCCAGTTGCATATGGTCATAGTCTTTAAACTCTGTGTGCCAGGACTCTCCTTCAACCAAGTCTTGTTGAAGCTGAGCGGCAAGTTCTTGATCATTATATTTAATACGCATTACAAACCCTCAAGTTGATTTTATTTCGTTCAGCTTCCTGTAAACTTGTTTCATCATCCAAGCTTTTACAGTCTCAGCAAATTGCTCATCGTCCATGATTTTTGCAAATATATCTTTATTCTGATCCATTCGGTCTATTAACTTCGTCAAAAACACATCATCAAAACCAAACTTAAAGTTATCAATACTATTATTCTTTGCTTTATCAGACAGTTTTTCATCGGCCACAAGCTCTGCCTCTATCTGATCAAAAAACAACCGATCTGCTTCTGTAAAGTCGGTTCCGAACCTGTCATTTAATATCTGAATTATTTCAGAAAGGTGGGCTTTTTCTTCTTTATCCCTGCTCAACCCCGCTTCTGTCGTCGGGTTTAACTCAACCCCGCCTTGTTTTTCCAGTTTGATCGATCCATCTGAGATTTTTTGCAGACGATAATATTCAAGCGCGATATCATCATCTAATATATATTTCGTATCCGTATCCTTTGGTAATTTATTAAGGAGTAACCTACCATAAGCATAAAGCTTCTCAAGCTCTGCATCTTGAAAAGGCACGATCTGTGACAAAAAGGAATAGAGCCGAATAAAGGAGGAGAGGGTATGTTGAAAGTCGTCCTTATCCTCTTGTACTTTCAATGCCGTAAAGCGGTCTACTGCTGGTTGGACTTTTGCGTATAATAAGCCCTGGTCTTTGGAGCTTTGAATGCTTGCTGATTTAAAGAAAATGGTACAAAAATCGTTGATCTCTTCCCATGTAAATATTTTCTTGCCCTCAAGCCGTAATTTAAGGTCATACAGTAAATTAGGATCGGTAGTTTCCGTCAACAAGGTCATTTCGTAGTACGGCTGGAACGACTCAAGAATGGTATCAGTTTCATTCACGAAATCTAAAATAAAGGTATCTTCTTTCCCAGGGATTTTTCTGTTTAATCGCGAAAGTGTTTGCACTGCTTTAATCCCTGATAATTTTTTATCAACATACATGGTATGGAGGAGTGGCTCATCAAAGCCGGTTTGGTATTTGTCAGCGACAATCAGAACTTGATATTCATTCGTTTTAAATTTATCGGGAAGCTCCTTTTCGCCAAATCCATTGAGTTTCGATTCCCGATATTCCTCACCTGTTTCGCTATCCTCTACTGTCCCTGAAAAAGCGACAAGAACGCCAATATTTTCGTATCCTTTTTGTTTTATGTATTTTTTAAATTCCTGGTAATACTTCAAGGCGTGGAGTCTTGAGCTAGTAACGAGCATTGCTTTTGCTTTGCCGCCGATCTTTTTGGCGGTAACACTCCTGAAATGTTCAACCATGACCTGTGTTTTTTGAGCTAGGTTTGTCGGATGTATGGAGACAAATCGGGCTACTGCAATACTTGCCTTTTTCTTATTTAGTTCTGGATCGTCTTCAATAGCCTTTGAGAGCTTGAAGTACGTTTTATATGTTGTGTAGTGTTCCAGCACATCTAAGATAAACCCTTCCTCGATGGCTTGGCGCATGGAGTAGAGATGGAACGGTCGAGGTTTTCCGTCAATCCCGTTTTCTCCAAAGACTTCGAGTGTTTTCGGTTTGGGTGTTGCAGTAAATCCAAAGAAACTCAGATTCTTTTGTCTTCCCCTTGAGAGTAACGCTTTTCTAATCTCATCCTCAGCATCAAACTCTTCATCCTGAGTTTCGCTCTCCTGCTTCTCTGCTTCCTCCAATGACTTGACTGAAAGCACATCTTTCATTTTTCGACTTGCTTCCCCGCCCTGTGAACTATGCGCTTCATCAACAATGATCGCGTATTTTCTGGCTGGCAACGTACTGATTTTGTCAACAGTAAAGGGAAATTTTTGGAGTGTCGTAATAATGATGCCGGTTCCCGCTGCAATGGCGTTTGCCAATTGCGTTGAGTCTTTGTCTATTTTTACTACCACACCAAGTTTATGTTCAAATTGGTAGATGGTATTTTGCAGCTGTTGGTCTAAAACGTTTCTATCCGTGACGACAATAATAGAGTCATAGACTTTATCATCATTGGCGTTGTGCAAGCTTCCCAAACGGTACGCGAGCCAGGCAATAGAATTGCTTTTTCCGCTTCCTGCGGAATGTTCGATAAGATAGTTTTTTCCGACTCCATGAAGCTTGGCATCAGCAACCAATTTACGGACAACATCTAATTGATGGTATCGTGGGAAGATCATCGTCTCTTTGACGGCCTTTTTCCCCTCAATATAAAATTCCTCAACTTGCAAATGAAGAAACTTTGCAAGTATCTCCATCCAGCTATCTCGTGGAAGAATTGCCTCCCAAAGATAGGCGGTCTTATATCCGTGCGCGTTGGGAGGATTACCAGCACCATTGTTATCCCCCATATTAAAGGGGAGAAATTTGGTATGTGCTCCATCGAGTTTTGTGGTCATATACACTTCATCAGCATCTACGGCAAAATGTACCAGTGCCCGTTTTTTAAACTGAAACAGTAACTCACGTGGGTCTCTGTCCTGCATGTACTGTCTTTTCGCATAATTTACGTCTTGCTTCGTGAATTGATTTTTTAGTTCAAAGGTTGCTACAGGGAGGCCATTGATGCTAATGACCATATCTAATGATTTTTCATTTTTCGGGCTGAATTTTACCTGTCGTGTTATTTCCAGCCTGTTGAGGTTATAGAGGCGTATGGTTTCTGGGTTAAGGGAGGTTTCGGATTTAAAGTAGGCCATGCTGAACTTCACGCTATAATCGGTA
The DNA here is from genome assembly GCA_963769535.1 of uncultured Chloroflexia bacterium. Lineage (GTDB taxonomy): Bacteria > Chloroflexota > Ktedonobacteria > Ktedonobacterales > Ktedonobacteraceae > CF-113. The sequence continues at coordinate 611,651 of CAVYMC010000001.1, forward strand.
AACCCGTTCCGCAGCACATTCGAGCATCCCTCGTAACTCAAGTTCTTTGTATAGACGCTGAATGACTTTCGTTTCGATCTCTTTGCCATGAATGGCTACTAATTTTTGCCATGCTATGGGCTGCGTTTCTTGCAGAAACGCGAGTACGGTATTTTTATTAAAGGCTATATGCCGGTCAAAGTCGCCTGGATTGCCCTTTCGGTAGCCGCCATGCTCTATTAAATACTTTTCAATCGCGTCTTCAAATGTTATTTCTTTCCTTATGTCCATGATGCTACTTCCTCTCTCACATCGATCTTACCAGTGACGATTTCTGAAATAAGGGCTGTGCGGTATTCTTGGAGCAGGTCAATTTCTTTTTCAAATCTAGCCACAGTTTGATCTATTTTTTGTGTTTCTCTTTGAATATAAGCCACAATCTCCCTTTGCTCTTCAATGGGAGGACAAATTATTGGGATTTGGAAAAATTCATCTGCATATAATCTCCATCTTGACGAATGTATTCCTTTTGATCTTTTGATATATTCACCAACATATCCTGGAGTTCTTAGCAAATAATTTAAATAAGAGGGGATAAATGTGCTTTTGTTTTTAAATCTATACACACCATAACCTGAGCTTACGATACCATCATATTCAGAGATACCTAATGCACCCATCCAAGCCCACATGGTATTTATTACTAAGGGGATCAAGAAATATTAACTATCCCGATTAGCCAGTAAGCACCCATCGATATCCACAAACCACTTTCCCAGAGAGGGCAATCGCTGAAGCTGGGTTTCCACCAGATCCATGGCTTGCTTGGTCAGTTTGACACCAGTCTGATAGGTGGTCATCACCAAGGCGACCACGGGATGGTTTCCTTTCCATGTCATGGTGCGGGCATACTGGATCACGGCATCGACGGAATCCAGCAAGGCTCCATTCCAATGCTGTTCTAAAATTCCCCAACAGCGTTCGATCGAGTTGTATTTACTATGGTATGGGGGATAATACGCCAGACGGATGGTGAGCTGATATCGCAGAGCAAACTCCACCAGACGCTGCATGAACTGGGTGCGCCGACTGTGGCTCTCCGGGCCATTGTCCAGGTTGATGAGCAGGGTCCTGACCAGAGGAAAGTGCTCTTTGACCGTCTCCCACCAGTCGACCAAGCGATCCACCAGGCAATCGCTGGTCACTTTGGACGTCACCCCGTAGAGAAAGAGCTCGTCGGAAGCGGGCAGGAAAATGCCCACTGGCGTCACCGTCGCTGCTGGTTGAAAATCGTGATCAGCGGCCCTGGTGGGGACGCGATTCTTTCCCCCTCGCGCGAAAGGACCGACCTTGACGATGGCTTTGGCATCCAGCGAGAGCCGTAACACCTGCTCAGAGGCATCAGCCTCTTCATTGCACTGCTTCACCTGGGCAAAGATGGCATCGGTCTCGGGGACTTTTTTTGGGGTTGGCTCTTGGCCACTTTTTTCGGGAAGTAGCCCAACTGGTTCAGCTTGGTTGCAATAGTCTCGGCGGTGGGGAGTTCCTCGTCGCTATAGCCCTTCTGGGCCATCAACTGGCGGCGGACTTCGGCTGCTGTCATCCGCGTGTACAGACGCGTCGTGCGAAACTGCGGATCCGCCTGACTCTGCCCATCCACAATGGCGGTGAGATCCTTCAATAAGTTGGGCAAATGGTCTTCGCTGTGCTTGCGGCCACGCAACCTGAAGCCATCCACGCACACCATTCCGCTCTCCACTTCATGCATCCCTTTGCGTATGGTGACACGATTCCAGCCCAGTTCCCGTTCGGCCAGCCTCTGGCCGCCTGTACCTAGCGCTTGCACCGTCCGTGCCATAAACATCCGGCATGCACTCCCCTTGAGTTGCTTGGCCGTGTTCAACACCAGCGCTTTGACTTCCTCCGTTAGTTCCACTCTTGTCCCTCCAAGCATTCTTTTCTTGGCGCAGTATACCATACTGGGATAACTTAGTTTTCGGAAGTCCCTAATACAAATTAGATGCCCTGGCGTTTGGATTCGTTTCTCCTACGCATCGGCTAACTGCTCAAGCAGGGCCGTGTTCCCTGCTCTAATTGTTCGATGCAGTCCTCTATTGTAATGGCTTCATTTTAGCAGTTTTGTCAATCAGACCAGAGCAGTTACGAAATTCTTAATATTGTAGAGACGTACTATGAAAACAAGCCGCCGTGGAGCAGGTTTTCAAGGCTGGTAGTAAAAAGTGGCTTTAGTGGCAGTGGGGAAACTGGCTATCTTCTTCTAGCTGGCTGATACGGGTTTCGTGCTCGTCTATTTTATCGAGTTTATTCAGCTTTGTCATAATTTCCCCTATGTTTTCTGCCAGGTCGGTCACTTCTCGGACGAGCATTTTCTCTATTCGTTCCTGACCCTCTTTTATGGGGGTTATCTTCTCATCAATAAGTTTTCCCAATGCTCGTAAATCATCGTTGGTTAGCATAACCTCTTGAGTATAGATAATTTCCCCGCTTGGCGCAAGACATGAACTGTCTGGTTCTGCTACTCGCCCTGTGGCTCTGGCTCGTCGTGTAAGTGTTCCTCTCCTGGGGTGAGTGCGTGAACTTTCGTGATAATCTGTGAGGCAGCGGCTGTCACCAGATCAAGCTCGCGGCGTAAACTCTCTTCATTGTTTCCCCAATTGAGTAAATACTCCGCACTGTAGGGAATGGTTATTCCGAAGTGGCTCATGACCACAAACGCAGTTGCTTCGGCGTGGCATTCCTTGACCTGGCGCGGTAAGCTCTGCCGTTTTTCTCTATCATGCAGGATTTCATGACCCCATTCATGAGCAACGACCGCCGCTTTATTCCCTGGCGGCTGGTCAGGTCTGACGACGATTAAACCACCTGCGCTGTAGCCCTGCGCTCCTTCGGTATCCAACGACTCACGAACTTCTATCCCCTCTCGTCGTGCTGCCTGGGCGAGCCGCTCGTACACCGCTTCATGATCGCCTTCGATGGCCGTAAAAAATCGTGGCACTCGCGCTTGATCTTCCGGTACCAAATGCGTTACGTCAAAGACTGTCCCTATTCTGAAACGATGCGTGATAAAATCCACCTCCTTGACTCTATACTCATCCTCTGGCTGTGTTTCTGAATGATCATCTTCCTGGGTTCTAACCTGTCGTCGCTCCGGCTTTTTATAGCCCTTTGGAAATTTCGGCACTAAAATACTTATGCCCTTTTCCCCTTTTTTCTTATCCATATACCTGACCTGGTAGCCTTCCTCTTTCCATTTTGGATAGCTGGCTACTCTGGTCGCCTCTGGACATTGTTCAAAAATTAGCTGCTGGTTGCGCCGTGAATAGCGGTGAAAGCGGCTTGAAAATGCCAGATAGGAAGTTAAATGCTGTGTGTTTCCTGTTTTGATAGCTTCAATGAGACTGTTGAAACTTTGCCCGACCAGTGCGCCCAACTCGACTGTTGTCACCTGGGGTTGATACTCTTTCCCCTTGTGAAACCCCGCTCCCTGTCCCGCTCTGTGTTCTGCTCCTGAGCCTCCCATCTGGTCGATGATACCTCTACGAGCAGAAAAAAACTCAGCAAAAATATGCAAGAAATGGAGGCCATGCAAAAGTGTCAATCGTGTTATACTGGTCTGCTGCTATGATCAAGGGGCAAGGGTTACGCTCTCCGGCAACTGCCACACAGGAGATAACCGTCTCTTCGTTTCGGTTGCACAAAAACGGCTTAACCCCTGTCGGCAAGCCAACGTTTGAGGACTGGCAACAGTGCGGCGCATTCATTCACGAGGCGGAAAAGTCGGTACAGTTCTGGATAGGCGATTGGCTAAACTTTGGCGAGAAAACCTGGGGGAAACGATATGAAGCGGCCATACAACAAACAGACTTAGACTACCAGACTCTGCGGGATTATAAATGGGTTGCCTCACACATTCCTTTGTCGTCACGTAACGACAAATTGAGTTTTCACCATCATCGAGAAGTGGCAAGCCTGAAGCCTTCACAACAAGCGTACTTACTGAATAAAGCGGTTATGGAGAACTGGCCGCTTATCAAGCTCAAACAAGAAAAATATCGTCTCGCCTTAGAAGGAGCGCGGGTGGGGGTTCCCGCTCCCGATCCTGGGTTTCTCCTGGGCGATTGCACACTGTTGTTAGAAACTATACCGGATAACAGCCTCGATCTACTCTTAACCGATCCACCCTACGGCATTGACTACGAAAGTGAACACAGAGAGGTCAACCCCTTTGAAAAAATGGAAAATGACCGCTTAGAGGAAACCATACCCGTTGTGGCAAAAGCCTTAGCCATCGCCAGCCGGAAATTAAAACCAAACAGCCATATTTATATCTTTACTTCATGGAAAACCTACCCTGCCCTTTTGCCGGTGGTGCAAACGCATTTTCAGGTCAAAAACCTGTTGGTATGGGAGAAAAACAATTGGACGGCGGGCGATCTGGATGCCAACTACGGACAAATACACGAGTTTATTGTCTTTGCCCATAAGGGGAGACGGCACTTGAACGGCAGGCGGGATGCGTCTGTCTTCCACTTTGATAGAGTTCCTGAAAATGGTCGTGTCCACCCAACGGAAAAGCCTGTGCCGTTTCTTGAATACCTGGTTGAAAAATCCTCCCTTCCTGGCGAGGTGGTCTGCGATCCCTTTGCTGGTGTTGCCTCAACCTGCATTGCAGCGAAAAATAAAGGGCGTAAGTACCTGGGTATGGAAGTAGAAAAACGCTGGTATGAGTTGGGACTAGAACGGCTTCAGAAAAGCGCCTAGTTCCTGACTCACTGGTGGGTTTTGTCTTTCATACTTTTATATGACAGAATACGACCCTCTCTCCATGCTGACCCTTGATGAATTAAACGAGATCGGGGATATTTCAGGACTGGCCTTATATCAAGCAGAAGCCAAACGTATTCCGCCGCTTACCCCAGAAGCACAAGACGCGCTCTTAGAAGAAGCACGTCATGGAAGTATGAAAGCCCGAAATAGACTTCTTATGAGTTGCCTGAGTGATACGATCCGCATGGCAAAATATAAACTTTCAGAACGGGAATTGAGGCATTCTGATCTGATGGATTTACTCGGCGTTGCGAATGTGAAAATGCTTGAGAAATTCCCCAAAGCCTTAGAAAAGGAAGACCCTATTCACTACCTAATGACTGAGATTATGTACGATATGAAACACTACATGCTCTATAAAGACCCAATGATTCAGCGATCTAAACAGGTAAAATTCGACCCTTCACACCCGATCACCTCAAGCGGGGAAGCGGAAAGATACGAGAGGCTTCCTGCCCCAGATATGAAACTTGTCACGGAAGAACCAACACACTATCCCGAACTGCACTCGGCCATCGCCAACTTAACGCCCCTGCGCCGGAATGCCCTGACTCGAAGGTTTGGGTTATACGGCTATCCAACTGAGTCAGTGGGAGAGATCGCCAAGTCGGAAGGCGTGACGTATCGCAGTATTGATAGTGCTGTGTTCAATGGCAGAAGAAGTCTGGCGAAAACATTAAAAAGCAGAAGGTAGTTATGCAGTCGAACATCTCTTCACTACTCCCGCAAGTCCTGTTGCTTCGCAGGCAAGCGGCGGTGTGTATATAGCAGCCCCTATAGTTTTCTTCTGGCTGGCTCTCGCGGTGGCCGTTTGTATGCCTGGGTGACGCTATTGATCGCTTCTTTTGAGGTGTATTGTTCTTTACCCTCCGGCGCGAGATTGGCATAGGTGAGCATGATACGTCGTGCCTCTGCCTCTGAAATATGATCGTCTCGTAACTGGCAGGCCATCCAGAAACCGACATCATTTCTATTCCCCTCTTGCGCTCTCTGTAGTGCCTGGGCTAACCAATACTCGCCAGGGTTTCTAGCAAAGCGCACACCATGCGGGATACTCTCTTGTCGCTGCTGCGCCTCACGTAGCAGATCGCGTAACCATATTGGAAGCGGTGCGATTGCCGTGTCGGGATTACCCCACAGGTATTTGAGGTTGCCGTAGAGTTTTGAGGGAGGTAACACCACATAGCCGCCTGCTGCCCGAATATCAACGCCTTCATACCCTGCCAGCCCTACGGCGCTTTTATACACATATCCATCATCGGGGTACTGAAAAAAGTAGTGCAGCCCTTTATTGCCTGTCCTGCTTCTTCTTGTTTCAGGTAGAGGCGCGTATTGCTGTTGTAACGTTTGCAGGCTCTTATATCCCTCTGGCACGTCCATATCCAGCACAAGTACCCCTGACAGCTTCCCTGTCGCAAGGCCAATACAGGCGGTCGGGTGAATTGCCCATAATGCTTCTATGCGCTCAAGATCGGTTGTCGCGTCTTTATACCCATGACTTTTCACCCCTGGGGTAAGAAATTCAAAGGGCTTTTTGTTATGAAGCGGAAAGACAGGCCAACCCATACACGCATAAGAGAGAGCATATGCAACCATAGGAAGATCGCCTTTTTCTTTGGTCTGACTGGTGTGTTCGGGCATCATAGGTTCAATATGCCGGAGTTCTATTCTAACACTGCCTGTTATTAGGTTATCTTCTTCAACGACTGTATTTTTTGAGGATAATGCGAACCTGACTCACCAGCCGCTCCACTTCACCGCGTTTTGTAACCGCGTAGGTTAGACAAGAGCATATGTTCTGAAAAAATGTACCAGAAAATAGCTATGGCATTTCCTCCCCACAACGTGATACAGTAATAGGTAATACCATCCTGACTACTAGTGAGGAGCGACAAATCATGGCTGATAGGAGTAACCAGAAGCCGAAAAAGTCTCCTATTTTGGGGCAAAGTCATGGACTCTCTGATGTCGAGGGAGCCATGATCCAGCAGATGATCCGCGAGGGGTCGAACTCTTCGCGCGAATTATATATTCCAGAGCAAGACCTGGCGCAGGAAGCCACCACACACTTGAGTCCAGATGCGGAGCAGGTGATCGCGGACAGTAGAGCGCTCGAAATACTGCACATGTTTAACCGTGATTTTCTGTACGGCCAGGGGCGTTTCGACGAATACCGGGACGGTCTGCTTCTCAAATGGGGCGATGGTTATTCGCGCAAGCATATCTGGCTCAGTGTCGCGAACGGCAAGCTGCTTTTCGAGACCAGCCATAATAAGCAGTGCGACAAGCCTTACTGCAATGGCACGCATCACGTGCTGTCGAAAGAGCACTATACCAACCTGGATATAGTGAACCAGGAACTGGCCGAGCTATTCCGGCGGCCCGTCTATGAATCGCCGGACGATTAGAGAGAAATTATTCTGTTGACAACCATACTTGCCTTAGAAAAAGATCTCTTCTTCGCGGTGAAGATGCGTGACACGCTGCGCCACTACGACATGGATGTTAAAACGGCGCGCACATTGCCCATTTTTGAGCAGGGTTTGAGCGCCGAAGGCGCGGAGAAACCCGCGCTGGTGATAGTTAATACCGCCACGACAGGCGTAGACTGGGAAGCGGCTATTCGCCAGGCGCGCGCTGCTGGCTACCCGGTGCTGGCCTTCGGCTCCCACATGGATTTAGATGCACGCGCAAAGGCTCTCGCGGCGGGAGCGCAGCGCGTGGTTGCTAATTCTAAATTCAGCAGCGATATGCCCGGTCTGGTGAAGCGCATGATGACGGCAGGGCTGAGTGTCTCTCCAATTGAGGATGAAGATTCCAGCGGGTGAAGACGTACAACTTAACTAGTGATTACCCGTAAGTCAGCATGGCAACATGAAGCGAGTCGCCTCGGAGATCCTTCGCTACGCTCAGGATGACAGCCCTCTGATTTGTCATCCTGAGCGTAGCGAAGGATCTCTTGCCCTTTATGGATAATCTCCAGTACTTACTCCTTGCGCCGCAGCATCATGGACTGGAAATGCATGGTTCTCTCCGGCATTGCAATCGATTTGAACGAGACGAGGTCAAAGTACGGGGCTGTGATCTGTTGCATAAACTCGTCTGTGTGATGAGAGAAGAAACGCGGGGGTACATGATAGTCCTTTTCGTTTATGCCTTCCTTTTCAAAGCCGCCATAAACACCGAGAAAGAACAGGCCAGCCGGACGCAGGAGGTCGCGAATGTTCTGTAGCACGGCTGGCAGGGCAGCAGAAGGAACGTGCAACAGGCAATTCAGCGCGTAAATAGCCTCGAAGGATGCCGGGGCGAAATCCAGGTTCAGGAAGTCCATCACATAGGCTTCCAATCCTTTTGCGCGGCAGAGAGCGATCATGGCGGGTGAGAGGTCGGTACAAACCACGCGCAGACCGCTCTCCTGAAAGAAAAGGCTATCCTTGCCTGCACCCGCCCCGATCTCCAACAGCGTAGTCTTCCCCTCTTTTTGTAAGAGAGAAAGGAACTGCTGCCGCTTGACGACTTTCCAGTCTTCTTTTTCCGTCTTGTCTCGCTGCTCGGCGCTTTCACGGCTATAGGCAGCGCGCAGCATGTTGATTACTTGCTGGTAATCGTACAAGTATTGTTACTCCAGTTTTTGTGGTATTCAGTTCTCTATTTATCAGACGGCGTTCCACTTTAATCGATAGACCCAGGGTAGTGATAACAAACTCTGGCCGGGCGCGCGGTTCTGATAGCGAATGGTTTGCGGGCGATAGGTCCAACGGTAGTGAAGAAAATCTTTGTGAGAGCGGAAAGAGGGATGCGGTCGATACCGCGTGTTTTGATAACGTGGACGATAAGCAAAACGGCTGCTCATTCATGCTCCTTTTTTGTCAAACAACAGACAAGATAAAGAGGCCTTCCATAAGTAATACGTATGAAAGACCTCTTTGTTCTCAAAAGCATGTGCCTTTTCGTTATGAAGTGACGATTCAGCGATGCCGGAAGTGATCACCAGGAATTAATGCCCACAACCACAGCCGCGCGCTTCGCCGCCGCCCTCGGATGTCTTGAAGGAATGCCCGCAGCCACAACTCGAAACGGCGTTGGGGTTATTGACGGTAAAGCCTGCGCCCATCAAACTATCGACATAGTCGACTTCGCTGCCGTTGATGTAGCCAACGCTCATCTCGTCAACCAGCACTTTGAACCCCTGTTGCATAATGACGGTATCGCCATCCTGCTCTTCATCGAGGGTCATGCCATACTGGAGGCCGGAGCAACCGCCGCCCGCGACGAAGATGCGCAGTCCCAGGCTGGGATCGTTTTCCTGAGCAAGCAATTCGTGTACCTTACCGGCTGCCGTAGGCGTCATGCTAAGAATGCTTGTCTCAACGCCAGTCTGCTCAATCATGTGTTTTGCCTCTTTCAAGAGGGTTGAATTATCAGCCCCCGAATGAATATACCGATACTGCTGAATATCTGGGACGTTTTCACGTTTCCGCTTGCCAGTATTATAAGCTATACAAAGTGAAGCGTCAAGACCAGATTCAAATCACACACCAAATCGTTGCTGTACTCGTATCACATTCGCCAGTAGTTCAGGGATGTCGGGCGTTGCTCCGTATAACTTATCGGTGCGCCGCTCTCTGCCTGCTGCTATGCGTGTGATGACCTGGAGCGCGGACCAGTTCTGGGCTATAAGATGAGCGCCCAGGGCGCTGATGATGGCGGTCGAAAAGGAGGTGCCGCGCCAGTCTGCCCAGCCCGACGTGTTTGGCTCACCATTGGGAAAGTTGGGCGAAATGAAGAGGCCGCGCACGGCATCGGGCAAGCCGTTGGCATCGGTTGAGCCGTACATATCGCCGCCAAAGGTGGCGATGCCAGCGTTCAAAGGCGGCAGGCAGGCGAGATTGGCAAATTGCGCGGCGGCGTAGCGACTGTTGACCGAAGTAACACTCAAGGCCGTCTCGTACCGGGCAGGCGCGCGCGGCGGGCGAGGTTTCTGGCCTTGTTTTCTGGCGAGCAGGGAATCATTGCCAGCCGCAGCCACAATCAAGACACCCTGAGCGTGCAGGCTTTCAAAGAGCAGGCGCAGGCCCTCTTCGATGTGCGCCAGCACTCGCACCGCGCTCGACAACTGCGCGCTCGGCCACTGTCGATTGTCAAACCAGACGTAGGGCAGGCGGCGAATATCGGGCATGACACACAGGCTGAGATTGACGACAAGACGACGGATCGAGCCGGAGATCACCTCTTGCTCCAGGTCGGTCAGGGCGGCAAAGAGATTGTAAATATCGCCCGCGCCAAAGTCGTTGAGGATACGGATGAGGCGAATTCGCGCGCGCGGGGCAATATCGCGTATCAGACCAGACACAAACACTCCATGATCGGGCATAAAATAGTAGCGCGGCTCTCCATAGAAGTCCAGGCCGGTGCAGGCATCGCCAATTATGGGATAGCGGTCATATTCAATTTCAAAGGAGCCGTTTTCATTGCGGAGATCAGCTACAAGCTGCTGTAACAACCAGTTCCGTTTCAATTCGGGACGCGTAACGGCGGCGCGGATGCGTTCAGAACGATGCGCGGTATCCAGCACGGCCACAAGCACGTCTTCCGCGCCATTGGGATGCAATGGCAGCCCGGTATCGGCAATGCCTGCGCGCCAACCGGGGAGACCACCAGTGGAGGCAAGCACTTCAAGCTCAGGCGCTGGCACGGGAGGCATAGCAGGCCCCCCGCTGCTATAGAGAAAGGGCGCTGCGGAAACCAACCAGTTTGGCATAGCGGAGACGATATGTAACCCCGCCTGCGCCAGCGCTTCCAGGTTGCTCTGAATATATGACAGCGCCATAGGTGTCGCATCCTGCGTCGGAGGGATTCACATGGAGCGCGTGGAAAAAAATCGCAATCAGTGGCTGCTGGCGATGCTGACCGAAAATGAATGAGCGGCGCATGGTCGCTCCCGGTAACGCATCCTTCCAGCGTCCGACAGTGCCATAGGCTTCCAATGTGATACCATACCCAATCAACAGCGCGTTAAGTTGAGCGCGTATCTGCTCGATCAGGATTTCCTGTGTTTCTGCCGTTGGATGCCGTTGCAGACGCGCCACCACTACCATTTCGCCAGGTATCCAGTAAAATAATCCGTCGGGCGTTCCCATCAACTCTATGGAATTACGGGCCATGCACGTATTCCCCCCTATCCGCAGAATGTTTTCTCAGGCTGTGAGGCGTTGCGCTTCCCCTTACAGGCGCACAACAGGCTGAAGCGTCTTATATTTACTATCATCGATTATACAGGAAGTAGCAGCAAGTGGCAATCATGGTGTTTATGTCGGTTCCACCAACTATCGGGTACCAGAGCGACCGCCAGGAGTCGCCCGTCCTCTTTGCTTGTCACCCTGAGCGCAGCGAAGGGTCTGGCTCCAGGCATATCGATGCGAGGCACACCCAGACCCTTCGCTGCGCTCAGGGTGACAGGGCTGGAGTGGAGTGGAGTGAAGGGCCTACTATACGCGAAAACAGGTAGAATACGTAGTATCGTAGTGGCGACCCGTGCGGTCGCTATGCTAAATTGCGCACGATGATGTAAAGTAAGTAGTAAAAAGAGGAGTTACACACATGTCGTTCGATTCTATTACACAATCGCTTATCGAACTCGTGGGCATCCCCAGCACATCGGGACACGAGGAGCATGTGCGCGCCTACCTGGAACGGCGGCTTGCCGACCTCGGCATAGCTACACAGGTGGACGCGGCAGGCAACCTGATCGCCACACTTCCTGGGGAGGGTAGGCCGCTCATGCTGAACGCGCACATGGATCGCGTGCCGCCGGGACGCGGACACCAGCCAGTGATACGCGGCGGCATCATGTATAGCGACGGAGACACCAACCTGGGCGCGGACGACGCGGCGGGCATCGCCATTGTGCTGGACATAATGACGCAGCTTGTCACGCGCCAACAGTCGCACCCACCAGTTGTAGCGGTATTCACCGTGCAGGAAGAGGTCGGGCTGGTTGGCGCGAGCGCGTTCGATGCATCTCCCTGGCAGGTGAGCGATGGCATCGTGTTTGATAACGCCTTCGAGCCGGGCGCGGTCGTATCTCGCGGCGCGACCTATATGGCCTTTGACGTGGAGATTCGAGGAAAAACCGGGCATCCCGGCAAAGACCTGTCGGAGACGGTCAATGTGATCGACATCTTTCGGAACGCGCAATACCCGCATGGTTCGCTGGCTGGCGACGCGACACGCATACTCGTCAGCCGCATCGACGCTGGCAGCGCGCGCAATGCCATCCCCGCTATCGCGCATGTAGAGGGTGAACTGCGCAGCTTCGAACCGCCGGAGTTACGCCAGCGTTACCAGCAAGCGATTAAAAGAGCGTTCGAGCAGGCCGCCCAGCAATACAGCGGCAGCGCGACCGTCACCTTCGACTCGCATTGTACCAGCTATGCCGTAGATGGAGACGAACCCCTACTCACTCTCTATCGGGAAACGCTGGCGCGGCGCGGTGAGAGCTTACTGATGCACCCAACGTTTATTGGCAGCGATTCCAGCGCGTTCCGACCGCGCATCAAAACGTTCACTCTGTCAACCGGCGCGGTCAACGAACACTCGATGCAAGAGTACGTCGCGCTCGCGCCATTGGAGCAGATTGCGCAGGATAGCTTGCAGGTGATACAGATGTGGCGGCAATTTCCAGGATTGCCCCTACCTTAGATGCGATGGTAATTCCCAGGGCGACCGCAAGGGTCGCCCCTACCATACACGCATGACGGGGCAATGCCATAGTATGGTAGGGGCGACTCTTGCGGTCGCTCTGCCAACACGCGTTTCTGGCTCCATAGCATCGATTCAGGCCTTGCAAGCGTTGATAAGAGAGAAAGTCTTTCTCATCCATTATGCTACGTCCATCGTAGCATTCATTGGTTGATATTTTACCGAAGTCTATGGCTATAGGAAATAAAATGGCCTGGCAAGTGAGTATGAATTGATGGCTACCAACTACCCAAAATCGACCGGGGTCCCGCGCGCACCACAACGCGGTAAAACGCCGTCTCTCTCCGGCAAGCAAGCCAGTATCTGGTATGTTGGTCCGCGCCAGGTCATCGCTGCCATCCTGGGTGTCGCCTTGTATGGCCTGTTTAGCCATGTCAACCTCATTCTTATTTTGCCATTGGGTACGCTGGATGTCTTCCTGCCTGCGCTGCTGATCCCTCTGTTCTTCGGCGTGATTTTCGGCCCCTGGGTCGGCCTGGTTGTCGGCGGCTTTGGTTTTTTGCTGGGCGACTACGTCGCAAACATGTGGCTGCGCGATCTTAGCTGGAACAATGGCTACCTCTTCTATAGCAGCGCGTTGATCAACTTCCGCGACCTGTTCGGCTGGAACGGCGTAGCTGGCTACCTTGTTAATGCCATGATCGGCCTCGTCGCTGGTCTGACGCGCTCACGTATCCGGCGCTATAACACTGCGCAGGCGCTTGCTACCGTTGGCGTCGTCTGCGCGGCAGGCATCACTGTTGGTACAGCCATCGTCGTCTATAGCGCAATATGGCTGTATAGTTCTCCCTTCTACACCTTGAGAGAAGCAACTACTGCTCTTTTCGATACAGCGCTGCCGAATTTGTTGGTGGCGCTGGTGGTGTTGCCGTTGTTGTTGTTTCTGTACGATCTGATAAAATGGGGTAAGGTCAGAAAATAGCCTCTATTCCTCATTGACATAGCAATCACTATTCTTTACAATCGCTGTATTGATAAGCGCTGACAAAGCATATGTACAGTTGATAAAGGAACAGGCAGTATGACAGACCGTACCGGGCAGCAGCTTGGCAACTACCTTTTAACTCGTCCACTGGGACAGGGAGGCTTTGCGGAAGTATACCTGGGTCAGCATATTTATCTCAAGACCCAGGCCGCCATTAAGGTCCTTCTGACCCAACTTTCGGGCGATGATATGGAAGAGTTCCTCACCGAAGCGCGCACTATTGCTAATCTGATACATCCAAATATCGTGCGCGTATTGGAATTTGGCATAGAAGGCAAGACGCCTTTCCTCGTCATGGATTATGCTCCCAATGGCACATTACGCCAGCGACATCCCAAAGGCTCCCGTCTGGAACCGTCGATCATTGTGCCATATATCAAACAAATTGCGGCAGGCTTGCAATATGCGCACGATCAGAAGCTCATTCACCGCGATATCAAGCCGGAAAATCTGCTGGTTGGAAGACACAACGAAATCCTGTTGAGCGATTTCGGTATCGCTCTGGTTGCCCAAAGCTCGCGCTATCAGAGCACGCAAGATGTCGTAGGCACCGTCGCTTACATGTCACCTGAACAAATTCAGGGCAAGCCGCGTCCTGCCAGCGATCTGTATTCATTGGGAATAGTGGTCTATGAATGGCTAACTGGCAACCGTCCATTTCACGGTTCATTTACCGAACTATGCACCCAGCACATGTTCGCGCCTCCGCCTCCACTACGTGAGAGGGTTCCGTCGATATCCACCGAGATTGAAGAAGTAGTCAATACGGCGCTTGCCAAAGACCCCAAACAGCGCTTTGGAAGCGTAGAGGCGTTTGCTAATGCATTGGAGCAGGCCAGCAAGACACAGAGGCCAACTATTGTGAAGCCCCCATCCTCACGGCCTTTATCATCTTCGCCTTTACCTCCCATAGAGGCTGTAATACCGCTACCACCACCGCCGCCACAGTCCATAATAGCGCCGCCTCCACCACCCTCATCATTTGCGCAACAACAGGTAGCAAATAGAGCTTCTACGCCCTATGCATACGGGAACCCTTATAATTACAATGCCCGGCCAGGGCCACCGACAGCGAAGGGAAAAGTAAATGTATGGAGCATTGACAAGCGGCGGATAAGAGCCGCGATAATTGGCACTGCCCTCTTTATATGTCTAAACCTCTTATCTATAAATCTGTTCCAGGCCCACCTTTTTCCTGGATATTTTTTCATCAATCCTCCCATTATACTTTTAGTCATTACCGTCTTCTTTGGAGAAGTTTTTGGTCCCTGGGTGGGCCTTTTTGTTGGTGGTATGGGGTACGTCCTTAGCATCATCCTCGGCCCCTATTATTATTATTATTATGGTTTGTCAGGAATTACAATCTTCGCGTTAATTGGCTTCATCGCTGGACTTGTGCTCTTTGTTACAAAAGGACATTATAATAATTTTCGTACAATATCTAGAGCTTCGATAATTGGTATTCTAATCACGATTCCAGCTGGGTACCCACATTATGCACCTGTCTTATTTATATCTGTCTTGCTGCCTATACTACTGGTCAGCTACAATGCTATAATCAGCCGCCGAAAACGTGCATAGACGATTATCGGAAGAGCAAATAATGAAAGACTACCATATCAACATTTTCTACAGCGAAGAAGATGAAGGCTATATCGCCGATATCCCTGATTTGAGGTTTTGTTCCGCCATTGGAAACACACCTGAAGAAGCGCTCAAGCAAGTTCAGCTTGCGAAAGTAGCCTGGATTGAGGCAGCGCGCGCGGAAGGTAAACCTGTTCCCCGGCCCAAATACAAGCCTATCATTTATCAAACCGCTTCCTCCATGTAGGGCATAAAATCGCCCACCCATGTGTTACCATTACCAGAACATATCTCGTTGATGGAGAAGTAAGGAACAAACTAATCATGGCAAAAGTCTATGACATTATCATCATTGGCTCAGGGCCTTCGGGGTATACGGCGGCCATTTACGCGGGGCGCGCTGACCTGTCGGTGCTGATGCTCCAGGGGTACCAGACGGGCGGGCAGTTGATGCTGACCAGCGACATAGAGAACTATCCGGGCTTTGAAGAGGGCATTCTTGGCCCTGAAATGATGGAGAAGTTTGAGGCGCAGGCGCGGCGTTTTGGCGCGGAGATGCTGCAAGAAGACGTGACAGCCGTTGATTTCAGCAGGCGTCCGTTTACTCTTACCACAGATTCGGGGGATTACCAATCGCGCGCGGTGATTATCTCGACGGGAGCCAGCGCGCAATGGCTGGGATTACCAAGCGAACAGCAGCTACAGGGCCGCGGCGTGAGCGCCTGCGCTACCTGTGACGGTTTTTTCTTCAAGAATAAGGATGTAGCGGTCGTCGGCGGTGGTGATACAGCAATGGAAGAGGCGACATTCCTGACGAAATACGCCAGCCATGTCACGCTGATCCATCGCCGCGATTCGCTGCGCGCCAGCAAGATCATGCAGGATCGCGCTTTTAAGAACCCTAAAATCAGCTTCATCTGGGATACAGAGATTGAGGAAGTGCTGGGTAAAGATAGCGTGACGGGACTGAGCCTGCGCAACTTGAAAACAGGCGAAATGAGCACATTACCTGTGCAGGGCTTTTTCCTGGCAATCGGCCACAAGCCCAATACCGATCTGTTCAAGGGCATCATCGATATGGACAAAACGGGCTATATCGTCCCGGTAGAGCATACTATGACCAACATTCCCGGCGTCTTCGCGGCTGGCGATGTGACGGACCATCGATACCGCCAGGCGGTCACCGCAGCAGGCGATGGTTGCCGCGCCGCCATCGACGCTGAGCGCTGGCTGGAAAGCCTGGGCGAAGTTGAACTGCTGCCCGAACCTTCGGATATTGTGGAAGTAAAGTAAAGACAACGTTTTGAAACGAAGGGCGACCGTAATGGTCGCCCTTCGCATATTTTCGGGACTTGATCGTGCCTTCCCTGCATATTAGGATGGAAAGGCTGACATCTACGGGGCCATCTCTCCAACGTAGTTTTCCGGTGAGCCGCCAAAAGTAAACCACAGTTTGCCGGCAGGATCGAGCGCGAGACCATAAGGAGGATTATCTTGCCGGGAGAGTTGGAAGAACGTCATAGTCTGTTGCCCCGGTATATATTGCACCAGCGTATTGATGCCCACATCCACGAACCAGATGGTATCCTGGTGGTCAATGACGAGTTCGTACAGGGCAGGCGGATTCCCTGAAATAGTTGGAACCACTATCTCGGTCAAGCTGCCTGTCGCCGGATCGAACATACCGAGTTTGCCGGGTAACACTTCGGTGAACCAGATGCGCCCGGTGGTGTCCACTGCTAATGAGAAGACCTGAACCTGCGCATAGGGCAGGTCATAGAGAGTGGTCTGGTTTGAAACGGGATCGATAGTGCCAATCGCGCCGGTTGCTCCAAACCAGATACGCCCATTGGGCATAACGGTGATGCTATAGGGAGATGATGGAATCGGCCAGAGGTGAATAGCCCCGCTGGCGGGGTCCAGCCGCCCAATCGCGCTACCCAGTGTCGCTGTGAACCAGAGCATACCCTTGCTATCGAAGCGCAGGTCTTGTGGCCCCAGAGGGCTACCATTCAGGGAACCGAGCGGGAAGAGACGAAAAGCCTGCTGCCTGGGATCGAAGCGCCCGATGTAGTTAGCGTTTTGCTCAGCGAACCACACATTGCCCTGCGCATCGATTACTGTAGCCATAAGGCCATACTGCCCACCTGGAGGTGTCCATCTCGTTACAATACCTGTTCGCGAGTTGAGGCGAGCGAGGCGGTTGGTATTCATCTCACCAACCCAGGCGTTGCCCTGCCCATCCACTGCTAACTGCATCAAGCCGACGTTAGAGGTTGAAACGGTATAGACTTGCTTCTGTGCGACGCGCAATTTTGTGGAAATAAGGGGGGCTGGGACGAGATGCACCCGCACCCGCAACAGGGATTGAGCCTGCGCCACAGGGCTAGCACTGGTTCCGTGTGTGTCGCAGCCGCTCAAAATCACCAGTAGAGAGCTGAGAATGAACAGCGCCAGCACAATAATGGACGGCGATCCCTGCTTCCTTTGAGTCTGCCTTTCAAAAGTCACGTTTCCGTGTTGAGCAAACATGATCCCACCCCTTCCTTCCATTTCTGGCTCTGCTAGAGAGAGGCACGCCGTCCTTGTCCTCTTTTTTACCCTTCCGGGCTAGAAGGCCCCTGGCTTCAGCCATGGGGAGTCGTCACTGAACGGTCAGTGTACCAAGCATGTATCCCTTGGTCATCATTGGACCTTCCCACCCGATTGCACCAATCCCGCAGGGATCAAAACACCGGAAGTAGTAGGAGCCAGCCGCCCCGGTACGGAAGGTGAATGTGACATCCACATAGGGCTTGCCCGTCGCACTATCTCCTGGCAATGGCACGTTGATGTTGAGCAGCGGGATGGTGAAGGTATGGGCTACTTTCGCCAGTTCTAAAGCTGTGAAGGCATGTCCATCCGCGTAGGCGACATTGCCCACGATGCCCTGGACTGCAGAGAAAGGAGACCCTGTGGGAAGGGGAGTATCACCCATGTCGTAGTTTCGAATAGTAAGGGTGACGAGGCTGTTAGCGGGTACCGCCAGGGTAGCTGGAGCATAGGCTGGCCAGTCCTTGCGATAGCCAGGCTGGTTGATAACAATATTCATATTCACATGTACATGGCGCTCTACCTGGGCTGCGTGCGCAATCGATGGTGTCCTCTGATTTCCGAAAGCGGCTTCAAGGGCGAAGTAGACGCCTGAAGAGATAGCCACGAAAAAGAGAATACCCGCTATGAGTCCTATATACATGAATGCTGTCGATGCATGCGGTTGTTTTCCCTGCTGGCGATGTGCTGCCTCTGGTAAATTGGTCATTGTCTATCCTCCTAAATTGTAAGTGATTAACTCTTTTCACTATGATCTACTCAGAGAGTAGTTGACCAAGATTAAAAAGAGATGAGGAAAATGCCTGGAAGCATCACATTATCGTCACAAATTGATGAGGCAGATCAAATGTCGATAAAAGTATACGGATTCTCAATACATAACCGTCCCGGCAGACACATTGAGGTCCTCGCCAGTGATGGAAGCCGCGCTATCGGAAGCCAGAAAGAGCACGGCTTCGGCAATATTCTGGGGTGGCACCATGCGGCCAAGTGGGGAGTTGCCGGTAAATCGGCGGCGCGATTCTTCCAGGCTGATACCTTCAACTCTGGCCTGTTCGCGAATGACGCGCTCGACGCGCTCGCCCTCCACTGCTCCCGGCGAGATCACGTTCACACGAATGCCGTATGGTCCTGTTTCCCAGGCCAGTGTCCTCGCCAGGCCGACAAGGGCCATTTTTCCGGCGGCATACGTCGCGCGGCCAACCAGAGGTCGTTTGCCAGTCATAGAGCTAATGAAGATGATAGAGCCTGCTCGACGCTCAATCATGGAGGGTAAAAACGCCCGGCAGCACAGGTAGGGGCCGGTAACGTTGACGGCAAAGGTCTCTTCCCACTCGTCCGGCATTACCTCCCACAACATAGCTGTTGGGCCGGTAATGCCAGCGTTATTCACCAGTATATCGATATGACCAAAGTGAGCAAGCGTTTGTTCCGCCAGCGTTTGCACGCTTTCCTCGCGGCGAATGTCCATCGGCGCTACCAGCGCTTTGCGTCCAAGCGCTTCTATCTCAGCCCGAGTTGCCTCCAACGCCTCACGCGAGCGAGAAGCAAGCACAACGTCAGCGCCAGCCCCGGCGAGCGTCAGGGCAATTACTCGCCCGATACCCTGACCTCCTCCGGTAATAACGGCGACCTTATCTTTAAGCATGGTTGGTTCTTCCCCGATGCGGTAAAGCTATCTTTTTGTATTAGTATTTCCTTTTCCGCACAGAATATCAAATTCTTCCTGGTTAATGTGTCCACTCTTGAGAAGCTCGTTAAAATAATCTGTTTTTGACTTTTGGCCTTGTAGCAATGCCTTCAAAAGGGCAAGAGAACATCGCATTTCTCTTGCATGAAGTAGAAGCATGGAGTCGTCAACCCGCTCATTGCCGCGCCTTGAGTGTGAGATATGTGTCCGTGCTACAATCCTGCCGTTCACTTTGAGGAAATATCTTAAATGATGACTTGATTTATAAGGCTCAAATTGAAGGACTGTTTCCAGGAGCCATTTCAGATCTCTAATTGATATACCCATGAATACGTGCTACACAATCCGTAAATAATTCTGCAAAAGATAAAGGTCTTCATGTATTGAGGTTGAGAGATTTTCTTCATTTTTCCTAAGCCAAAGAAGCTCGTCTACAAGGAATTCAAGATAACTTTTTATCGCCTGGTAAGGCGTTACCCCAAGTTCATAAGCATTAGAGATACGGCTGCTAGCCATATAACCCTCTTCTGTTCGGGTAAGCCCGATGACAAAAGTACGTATAACAATCGCTGCTGCTTCAGGTTTATCGATACTAATCTTAACACCCTGATAAATGTTACAAGCCACATTTGTACTAGCGCCCACCTTTTCAGGTTCAAAAATCGTTGCTTCTGAGTTAACACCCTCATTAGGATAATAACTAAGAATATCTGTTGTCGCTGTCGCCACGTTCTTCGCCCTTTCCCAGAGAAGCCTGCAACTGCTCAGATTGGCCTAGCTGGCTTTCATAAAGATTAGTCATCAAATCAATTACCTGTTTCATCATAGACTTTGACATCGCACAACGAAACACAGCATGTGCGTTGATACTATCAATATTTTCTATATCCTTGATATCAGCAATTTCCAATGGTATTGCAGTGCCGAAAGTAAAAAAGAACTCTTCAAGGCCTGCTCGAATATTTACGCTATTGACGTAGTGGGTAGGAAGATTTTCGTCACCAACAATGATTGTCTTTACTTGCCTGGATCGGGGGTTTTTTTTCTCTTCTGGCATAAGTACTTGCTGCTTTCTCAGATTTTATCATCGGCTGATAAATAAGGTCTTCACTAGCGTATATTACCACATCATACGATTCATTCGTCAAGAAAAGGCCCATCTTTAGCAGGGCAATCGCATCTAAATAACCCCATCAAGAACGCGTAAGAGATAGGAGGTGTCCCAGCCAGCTTTGAGCCGCTTGGCATGGATGCCCACGCGAGACGAACGTTCCTGGCGCAAGAGATTGAGAGTGATGTGGCGGAGCACCGCCAGATTTTCATCGGCATGCCCAAGTCGTACGCGTGACTCATCTTCGCGAAACGCGACATCGAGGACCCAATGCAGGCTGTTTTCAATGCCCCAATGGCTTCGGACGGCGGTGGCAAACGTGGTGACGGAAGCGAAGCTGAGCAGGAAATAGCGGGTTTCCCGGCTCACCTCATCTTTGATCCGCCGTTCGGCTCGCACCATGCCAATCCCAGCGAAGCCTTTCCATTTCTGCTCTGGGTCCAGATACGCCAAGATCTCTGGCTGGGTGATGGTCCAGTACTCGCGTATTTCCAGCCGCCCATGGCCCTTTTCGACCAAGCGAACTGACTCCTCTTGCCCCCCGACAAAACCGTCTTTCTCGGCCAGAGCAAAGGTGGCTTTCACCTCATCAAACAGATCTCCCTGGTTGTCTTTGAGTGCCAGAGCGTAGTCACCCTCCTGCTCGATAATCTGAGCGGCAATCTTGGTTTGGGTTCCCATGGCATCAATCGTGACAATGCAGCCCGCCAACGCCAATTGCCGTAGAAGAAGGGGGATCGCGGTAATCTCATTGGACTTCTCTTCGGTGGCAAGCTGAGCTAACACCAAACGATTTTCCACCGCCCATGCGCTCACCACATGCAGTGCTTTCTTCTCTGACTCCTGATCATGCGAACGGCGGAGCGTCTTGCCGTCTATCGCGATCACCCCTTTGACCGTTTGGCTGATGCCCTGTACCCATTGCACAAAACTCGCTTCAAACTGCTTCGGGTCGATCAAGGCAAAGACCCGTCCAAAGGTATCGTGGGACGGAATCCCATTGGGCAAGGTGAGCAGCTCCGTAAAAAAGGCTTCTTTGGCTTTCCCGAATTCTTCGATCTCCACCCATCCATCGGCTCCGCACAGCACTCCACAAATCGCCAGAATGATGATATCGCGCAAGCGATGCAGCCTGGTCCGTTCCATTCGAGGGTCTTCCACTTGGGCAAAAATGCTTTCCATATCTCGTAGGTCGTTCGCTTCCATCTCGTGGTCTCCTGCTTTTTCGCCCTAGTTTATCACTTCCTTGTTCCTCTCTTCCTGTGGATGGGGTTAGTTAGATGCGATTGCCCTGCCATCTTTAGTTATTTTTGTTTTCTGATGGGTCAAATGACCCATTGTTTTCGCACCCCCCCACCTGTATAATTAGTGAAAGCCTCACGCAGGCAATAGCACCTATATGTTACAGGTATCTCCAACTTTGCGATGAATGCAAGAGAGGGATCATCACTGATGGAAGTTTCCGAGAACCCAGGGATTGCCGTCAGCACTCCCGGAGCTACTACGCAGCGGCGCGTATCTGTCTTCGAGCAGATCAACATCAACGTTTTCTGGATTGCCAACAACTTCCACTGGCAGGCGCTGCTTGCCATCGTTATCCCCAGTATGGTCGTTAAGTTTCTGGGCGATGCCAATAAGGACATTAACCTGGCGATAGTGGTTATCTGGGGAACGCTAGTCGCCTTCGCCGTCAATCCGTTGGTGGGGGCGATCTCCGACTATGCCACGTTTCGCCTGGGGCGGCGGCGTCCCTTTATGATTATTGGTACCATCTTCAATGTTTTCGCGCTGCTCTTATTCGCCTTCTCTCCCGGCTGGTTTACCTCAACCGAACTGCTGATCGCCTTTGCCGTCATATTCCTGCTGCTCCAGTTCACTAATAACATCGCCAACTCACCCTGGAGCGCGATTATCGCCGACAAAGTGCCGCAAAACCAGCGCGGCATGACGGCAGGGTTCAACGGCCTGTTTACCCTGCTCGGCACTATTCTCGGCTCGGTAATTGCCGGTATCATCGTCAACAAAAATGACGCGGTGGCGCTTTATAAGAATGAGATTGTAGAGATTTTCCTGGTTATCGCGGCAGTGCAGGTCGTATTCGTTGTCTACACGATTTTCACAGTCAAAGAAACGCCTCTCAGCAAACACGCGAAGTTTGAGCTGGCGCCCATTCTGAGAAAGTTCTTCTTCAAGCCTTCCACCTATCCCGATCTTTCCTGGGTGCTGCTGGCGCGCTTCCTGGTGATGATGGGTATCTGGGGCGTGTTCTACTTCCTGCAATACTACTTCGACGACGTGCTGGGTGGGCCAAGAGTGAAGACCATCCTCTTCGGATCAAACTTCTCCGGCGAGGGGTTTTCAGGAACGCTTTTCCTGCCAGTGCTCTTGATCTTCGCGCTGCCAACTTCGCTGATTGCCGGTTGGCTCTCTGACCGTCGCGGGCGTAAGATCATGGTTTACGTGTCAGGCGCGGTCATGACCGTCGTCTGCGTACTCTTCATTCTCTTCCAGAGCCAGTATGGCTCATTGATCGCAGCCGCGTTCTTCGGCATCGGCTACGGCGCGTACACCAGCGTGGATTGGGCCTTAACTGCCGACGCGCTGCCACCCACCGACGAAGCGGGCAAGTTCCTGGGCATCTGGTCAGCTATGGGCATTTTGCCGCAGGTGGTCGGCATCAGCATCGGCGCGGTGATCCTACAAGTCCTGCGCGGGTTGCCCAACCACTTCGGTTATACCACCCTCTTTCTGGTCACGATTGTCTACTTTGGCCTCGGCACACTGGTTATCCACCAGGTCAAGGGTGTGAGATAATAAAAACACTGAGACAGGGACACGACAAGTCGTGTCCCTGTCTCAGTGTTTTTATATTGTATATTCTTCCGGGCGAATCTCCACGTATTGCTTGAACCAGTCCAGCATAATCTGCCAGTATTCAACGTATTGGGCGGGTTTGGCGGTACCGATGTGCCATGCGCCGGGGGCGCGCACGAACTGTACGGGAACGTGACCCATCATTTTGAGCGTCATGTAGAATTGTTCGCTTTGCTCGATGGGGCAGCGCAAGTCGTTCTCAGGATGCACAAAAAGCGTGGGGGTTGTCACTTTGCTGGCATAGGTAAGCGGGGAACGTTCGCGATAGTAGGTGGCGCGCTCGCTTTCCCAGGGATAGCCATGTGACTGGGCGGCCTGCCAGAAACCTATGTCAGAAGTCCCCACAACCAGCAGACTTTCAGGCTTTAGGAGACATGCTTACCCGATTGCGCTTGTTGTACCAAGAGTATCAAATAGCGTGAGAGGACAAGCACCATGAAGCAGTTTTCAACCATTGAGAAGTTAGACACCGGCATACTCTATTCCCTTGAACTGGCATCAAGTGTGAGCGTGTTACTTCTTGCATTTGGCCTTATCGCGTCAATGGCAAATGTTCTCACCAAAGGCGCGATCCTCAGTGATAACCTCATTATGCAACGGATTTGGGCAGTAACACAATGCGTCGGGATTGACGCGGGAATGAGCGGGACAATCATCCGGGCGTTTCGTTTCCATGCAGAAGGCCAGAAGGTTAAGACGTGGTTGTATGGCTTGCTATCCGTTCTCTTGCTGTTTACCGCCGCCATAGTTCTGAACATTGAAAGCGTGCAGCAGACATTAAACATCACGCTTGAGAAAGCCTATGTGCATGTGTTCATTCCGATTGAAGCGTTAATCTGGATACGCTCTATTGCTATCGTGCTTCTCATCGTTGCCCATGCCATGCGCCATGTACAAATTGCAAAACCCCAGGAGGAGCAAGCACCAGCAGCCCAGGAGCCGCAACCGCCGCAGCTTGTTATCACTCCCGACCTCTTAGAGACGTTGCGCGTTCTTCTCTCACAACAAACCACCGTGATAGAGGAACAGGCAGAGAAGCCGCTTTTGCTCACGGAAGGTCAGGCCCAGGAGGAAGAGGAAGCAAATAACGGGGAGCGGGTGAAAGCCTACCTTGCCGACCACCCGAAAGCTCCCCTGCGCGAGATAGCGGAAGCGTTGACTATAAGCGTTACAACGGCAAGGAAATGGCGGGGCCGTGTACAGGAGGGTGTACATGAAAAGCGAAAGGCCGTGAAAAAGTAAACCCTTTGTGTGTCCAGTGTACAGGGTAGGAAAACTACCCTGTATTTTTATGGTGAAGATGGAAGATCATTTCTTAACGATCACCACATAGACATTAGTATTTCGTTCGATACTTCCCTTAAACTCTGCCACGTCGCGTACAAATCCCAGATCATAGATTGCAAAAATGACGTTTTCGTATCTTGTTTGGTAAGCGGGTATATCCCCGTTAATCTCATCAATCATTTCCCGTACTCTGTCTCTTGAATTGCATAACTTCATTTCCAGAGCCAGATGTAAGACTTCAAAAGTAAAGTCCGGTATATACACCTTCGATGAATACGGTATCCTGATAAGCTCCCGTCTAAAATCATACTCCCGCGCCCGCAACATCACCTCTATGATATTTTGCAACTCTCTTTCATTTTTCGGGTCTTCAAATATTGATGGGCGAAGATTTGCCGTAATGAAATCCATCACCGCCTGCATCTCTTTTCGGACAGGAGGGATTTTTGATTGCAAGTAGGCTGCCAGGGTATTTAACTTCACTACGGCCAGGTCAAGGTACTCTTTCCAAAACGAGCCGAGCGTATCTGCCGGGTTCATGTACTTCCCTAAGTTAATATGCGGAAACAGTTCTTGAGCCTCTTTTCCACAAAGCTTGAATACATGTACCAGCAAATCATTATATTCCTGCACATACACCGGGTATGTGCCATAAAGCATATAATCAGAGTTGACGGGCTGCGTCTTCAAATTAGCCGAATTTGTTGCAGCTTCAGCAGCAGCCTTAACCATGTTATACAGTGTTGTAATATCCATAATCTGACACTTCTAGGGTGGTTGATGAGATCACGTCTTCTAATGTATTGAACGTACAGCCTCACCCTCGATCATATTCCCTATGACTTTCATCTCTGAATAAAGGTTGACTTAGAACGTTCATTCAAAATGACCTGTGCAGGAGTTACCTTCGACTCATCCGTTTAGTATCTACATCTGGCACGCGCCGCACAGACCCACAGACAAAGGCGCATGGATTGAGCCGGTACAGGTCTATACCCAGGAATATGGGCTTTACCTTGCTAACCTCATTCATGCTGATGGCCGCGCAGTGATTAAGGTATTGCGCTATGGGATCACGCAGGCAAGTTTCCCGGACAAAGAGACCGTTGAGCGGGTAAAGGAAATGAGGGAAGATATGAAACAAAGCATTGCTAGAGGTGCCGTTTCAAACGATCCACAATAGGTAGCACAGCAGCATTTAGCCTCAAAACCCCGCTTCACATCGCAAACTTGGAATTGTGCGACCCTTAATTGTCAAATTCGTGATCCACTAGGAGAAGCAAAAGTAGCTCTTAAATTATCGCATACACTTTTGACCCGTTTACACCATCGTTTCAAGCCATGTCTGGGTAGAGTGTACGAGTAAAACTTTTCACCACAAAGGCCAGGGGAAAGACATACCAATCAGTGTTACCCCTTGTCTGAGGAACTATGATGCCCTGATGTATGGCACTGATTAGTTCTTTCGCCAGATTTTCAACCATATGCCAACAGGTTTGACTATTCAGAATTTCCCATGCGTGGGTCTCCGCTCGCGACAGTTCTCTATCCCTCTCCTGAGCCGGAAACCTTTGCATTATTATTTCTTTTGCCTGTTCGATGTCCTTAATGCTCCCACCTGCTTGTGTCGAATTTATATCTAGTCCTATCTTCCTTTCGGCGGCTATTCCAGCACATTTGACCGTACATTGATCCCTTACAATTTTGTACGTATCGTCTGGATTTTGTTTCGGTAATTTGTCATAGTCAATGTGGCGATCCAGGCTCAGAAATAACCATCTCGTATCAATATTTTCGGTAAGATCAGTAGTTGATCTCCCTTCCCAAATTTCAGTTTGACCTATGCGAGATAGAGTGAGGCAGATGCTGCCAATGCGTTTTCCTAGCGCATGGGCGACAACGGTATGGCCTGCTTCGTGGTACGCTGTTATGTCCAAATCACTCAGAGAGTTTACCGAATGAGACATAGAACATGCTCCTGGGAGAATGAAGGTAGTAGGTAGTGATAGAAAAGCTCATAAATCATGGCAATCATACCATACGGGTCAACATAGTGGATTAGCTTATAGGCTCAATTTGTGCCTTCTTGGTCTGTTTGTACGACCTCGACGGCATTGCAAGCTATACCTGATGTGCTTCTATACAGCCATGTTATACTGGCAATGGAAAAACTACAGGACAGGGAGGGGAGCATGTCACCGCGTCCGATCAACGAGAATACTTTATTTTATGGGGACAACCTCTTTATTTTACGAGAACATATTGCCAGTGAAAGTATTGACCTTATTTACCTTGACCCCCCGTTTAATTCTAACCGGAATTATAATGTGCTTTTTAAGGATGAACACGGCACAGAGAGCGAAGCGCAAATTGAAGCCTTTGAAGACACCTGGCATTGGAATTTAGAAGCAGAACATACCTATACTGAACTACTTACAGAAGCCCCAGATAATGTAGCCAAAATGATAGAGTCTCTGCGCGGTTTCATTGGTGACAATCAGATGATGGCCTATCTAGTGATGATGGCTGCTCGACTTGTAGAGTTACACCGAGTCCTGAAACCGACAGGTAGCTTGTATTTACATTGTGATCCTACAGCAAGCCATTATCTCAAAATAATTCTTGATACAATTTTCGGGCCTTTGAACTTTAGAAATGAGGTCAGTTGGAAGCGCACCAGCGCACATAATGACCCCAAGCGTTGGGGAGGCGTTCATGATATTCTTTTATTTTACAGTAAGAGTGACAAATACACCTGGAACCATGTATACCAACCGTATGACGAAGCGTATCTTGATGTGAAGTATCGGCAACAAGATGAACGAGGCAAATTTAGACTAAGTGATTTAACAGCGCCGGGAACCACTCAAGGACAGTCAAGTAAACCCTGGCGAGGGTTTGACCCAGGAAAAACAGGTAGACATTGGGCTGTATCGGGACAGATAATTGCTTCACTCATTGGTACTGACCAAGAAAATCATATGACTACGCAAGAAAAACTTGACCTATTAGATCAGCATGGGTATATCTACTGGACACCAAAGGGAAAGACAGGCGGAGCCGGGTTTCCGCAGTATAAACGTTATCTTGAAAAGGGTGTTCCCATCCAGGATTTTATTGTGGATATTGCGCCGATAAATTCACAAGCGGCTGAACGTCTTGGCTACCCAACCCAAAAACCTCTTGCTCTCCTAGAGCGCATTGTTGAGGCAAGCAGTAACCCAGGTGATGTAATTCTCGATCCGTTTTGCGGCTGTGGGACTGCAATAGCCGCCGCTCAGAAGCTAGGAAGAAATTGGATAGGCATTGATATAACCCATCTGAGTATTGCTTTGCAAAAATATCGTTTAGAGGCGATGTTTCCCGGTACGACGTATAAGGTGATTGGTGAACCCAAAGATATAGGCGCGGCCCACCAGCTTGCCACAGAAGACCGTTATCAATTCCAATGGTGGTCACTCTCTCTTATTCGCGCCCGCCCACTTGGAGGTGAGGCAGGAAGCAGAGAGGGCAAGAAAGGAAGCGATAAAGGTATTGATGGAGTGATAGCCTTTATTGACGACAGCACAGGCAAGGCAAAGCGGGTACTGGTGCAGGTGAAATCTGGTCATGTAAAATCGGGTGATATACGCGACCTCAAAGGCACACTACAACGGGAAAACGCCGCTATTGGCGTCTTTATCACCTTAGAGTCGTCGAGCAGAGACATGACTACTGAGGCAGTCAGCGCAGGCTTTTATTATTCACCTGGCTGGAACCAGAACTACCCACGAATCCAGATATTGACTATTGAAGAACTGCTACACAATGCGGAAGTGAAAATGCCCCCGCAGTTTGGCACGTTCAAACAAGCACAACGGGTGCAACAATCTGATACAGAACAACCAGAATTAGGCTTGTCTATAGGATAGACATAGAGAATCGACAAGCCGTTTACAACATATTAGAGGTTACTAAAAATGGACTTAGCTATTAAACTTGCTGATTGGAACTATGATACTGTCGTTGAGATTGTAAGAACATACGAGTATGAGCCAGGCAGTTTTGATTATAAAGGAATTTTAGTTCCTCCACGTACAGACCCTACAAAGGATGAGTTCAACGCTTCTGTTCGACGTACAGTTTGCTCAATGGCTAATGCAGATGGCGGATTTATTCTTTTTGGCGTTCGTGACCGAGATACTGCGGTAAGCTCACCTGATGACCGTATTGTTGGGATACCATTAAAAGGTGATCTACGAAAAGTATTCTCAGAGAAAATTTCCCCGCTTCAACGTCCTGTCTTCTTTAATGCTTCTCCGAAAGCTATTGTACTTCCTACTGACTCGCAGAGAGGTATTTTTATTGTGTACATTCCTCAAAGTCCACTTCGCCCGCATATGGATGTATCCACAGGTTGCTTTTATCGTCGTGGAGAGGGAGGTAAAGCTGATAAAATGAACTTCTATGAAATACATGAGCAGATGATGTATACAGAAGAACGGCTTAGAAAAGTGACATTGTTCCGCTTAGAGATAGCACAATATAGGGAACTGATATTCTCTTTACTTCAATTAGGAGACAATATCACTCAAGCTCTTCTACGTTTTGATACAGGGGCGTTCAAAATAATGCTAGCTGATATTTGTGGTTTTATTCCCCGATCAACTTCTCTACTTTCTGAACTACTTGGAATTCCTGTCCTTGCTAATCTTGTAAACGAATTTCTTGAACGTACAACTTATGCTGGGTTGAGAGTACATACCGAAGGACAACCTGATCCAAATATAGCACGTAAGGAAGCGATCTTGGGAAATCTCGCCACGCTCGATCAAAGGTGTCAAAAATGTGAACAAGAGTTAGAAAAGTTATTCGGGCGTTTAGGAGAACTTTGACATTACAGTGTTCTTCCCGTTGCCCGCCTCACGTCCGACAAGGTTTTTGTGCGAATCGGTGATCCTCTTTCCTCTTGTTGCACCAGGCGGCAAAATTGGTATACTAAGGGGATCAAGAAATATTAACTATCCCGATTAGCCAGTAAGCACCCATCGATATCCACAAACCACTTTCCCAGAGAGGGCAATCGCTGAAGCTGGGTTTCCACCAGATCCATGGCTTGCTTGGTCAGTTTGACACCAGTCTGATAGGTGGTCATCACCAAGGCGACCACGGGATGGTTTCCTTTCCATGTCATGGTGCGGGCATACTGGATCACGGCATCGACGGAATCCAGCAAGGCTCCATTCCAATGCTGTTCTAAAATTCCCCAACAGCGTTCGATCGAGTTGTATTTACTATGGTATGGGGGATAATACGCCAGACGGATGGTGAGTCTGATATCGCAGAGCAAACTCCACCAGACGCTGCATGAACTGGGTGCGCCGACTGTGGCTCTCCGGGCCATTGTCCAGGTTGATGAGCAGGGTCCTGACCAGAGGAAAGTGCTCTTTGACCGTCTCCCACCAGTCGACCAAGCGATCCACCAGGCAATCGCTGGTCACTTTGGAACGTCACCCCGTAGAGAAAGAGGCTCGTCGGAAGCGGGCAGGAAAATGCCCACTGGCGTCACCGTCGCTGCTGGTTGAAAATCGTGATCAGCGGCCCTGGTGGGGACGCGATTCTTTCCCCTCGCGCGAAAGGACCGACCTTGACGATGGCTTTGGCATCCAGCGAGAGCCGTAACACCTGCTCAGAGGCATCAGCCTCTTCATTGCACTGCTTCACCTGGGCAAAGATGGCATCGGTCTCGGGGACTTTTTTTGGGGTTGGCTCTTGGCCACTTTTTTCGGGAAGTAGCCCAACTGGTTCAGCTTGGTTGCAATAGTCTCGGCGGTGGGGAGTTCCTCGTCGCTATAGCCCTTCTGGGCCATCAACTGGCGGCGGACTTCGGCTGCTGTCATCCGCGTGTACAGACGCGTCGTGCGAAACTGCGGATCCGCCTGACTCTGCCCATCCACAATGGCGGTGAGATCCTTCAATAAGTTGGGCAAATGGTCTTCGCTGTGCTTGCGGCCACGCAACCTGAAGCCATCCACGCACACCATTCCGCTCTCCACTTCATGCATCCCTTTGCGTATGGTGACACGATTCCAGCCCAGTTCCCGTTCGGCCAGCCTCTGGCCGCCTGTACCTAGCGCTTGCACCGTCCGTGCCATAAACATCCGGCATGCACTCCCCTTGAGTTGCTTGGCCGTGTTCAACACCAGCGCTTTGACTTCCTCCGTTAGTTCCACTCTTGTCCCTCCAAGCATTCTTTTCTTGGCGCAGTATACCATACTGGGATAACTTAGTTTTCGGAAGTCCCTAAAGCAACTATGGCAGACGCGCCCCTTTTAGAACAAATTAGAAAAGTTGTACGCGAGGAAATAGAAGCCTCAGAGAAACGGGTAACTGACAAGATCGTAACTGTTGAGCAACGCCTAATCAATACAATTGATGAGTCTCAAGAAGATACAATAAAGGTTCTTTCTGATGTTATTCATGAAGGGTACAACGCCCTTGAGCATCGTATAGACGTAATTGAAAAGGAAGTCCATAGCAGTAAGAATTAACTCCCAGGAGCAAGACCCCCATCAAGCAGCTTCTATAGGCTCAAAACCACCAATCATGCAATTTTTGTGCCTGGCAGACCTGGCAGCGAAGCGTACTATCGGCTGAACGCATGACTCTCTCAAAACCCAGCGTTTTTGAGAAGCCCACCCGCGCACCTGGCAGCGTTGAGAAACTTTATTTTCATATCGACCCCGCTAACCCGACGCCATGTTACCACAAGGTTGCTATAATTTTACCAAGCCTGTAGGTGTCTTGGGCTTTCATTAGATAGACTAACCTACAGGCAAATGCTGCCCAACAGACCCCGCTGTTATTTTTGCCTCTGTTTTGAAGCTGTTTTTACCCTAGCTTATGCTCAGGTGATTTTTTCAGTAGGTGGAGATGGCACGACTCTTTACTATGGTATAATGCCCTGGCTATGAAACAATGCCCCAGGTGTCATACATGCGGGTACATCGAACAAATAACCGCAGAAGATTTATAATACTCACATACCCTCATTATAAAAGGGGTTACTCAACCTGTTTCATTCCGTTTAATTAGGTGACTCAATACAAGGAGAAAGACGAATGGAATTTAACAAATATCAGCTTCTTTATATCCAGACAAGTTATGACTATTTTCGAGAAAACTTGCAATGGCCGACATTAAGACAGGTTCAGAGAAAAATTCTTCCCAACCATCATGACTTTCGAGTGGTGGATGTAGCGAAGAGCATCGAAGACAATCAGGCCGCACACTTTTTTCAAAATCTTGACTCACCAGCAATTATAACGCTCAAGGAAATTCATCAACTTCCACAGGCACAACAAGACCTCGTTGACTTGCTGAAGGTGATCCGCTATAGCGTCGAGAAGTACCTTACTGAAGATAAAGATGGAGTGAGAGTGTCGAGTGAGGAGGTTAGTCAAAACTTACATTTTGATGAGACTACCATTCGTAAAGTTTACCAATTATTAGGATTAACGACGGGCATCATCGGGTCAAATTCAAACAATTCACTTGACTTTAAAACATGGTCTTTTGAAGTATCAGATAGTGTCATTGATTACCGAGACTTGAAATCAATAGATGATTATTATGAGCGGCGTGATGAGCGAATAAAATCTTATCAGGCGAGTAGATCATCACAAAACGCAGACTCCATAATTAGCCAGTATTATGATACCTCTGCGACAATTGAAAAAATTGCTGAGGCCGATCCATCGGACATCAAAGCAATTGGTGTATTAGCATTAGAACTGAGTGCAGGTTATTACAAGAATCCGCTCAAGCAATCAGAAGATAGCTTTTTGCTGATGCGCGTCGCGGCAGTAGTGTGTTTAGCTTTATTTATTGTGGCTATTTTCATTCTCCTCTTTCAGAAACCCGCAAATATCGCTTATATCAGTATGATCGGTGGAGCTATTTCGGCATTTTTTGCTGGCATTTTCTTTTTAATGTACCGCCATGCGTCCAATCAAGCACTGGCATATAAACCACAGGTGGATAAAGCACAAAACTTTATCATGGCAAATAGTGCCTGCGAGACAATGGACGAAGAGAGAAAACAGCGAAACCGAGAAGAACTCGTTAGATGGTTTGTTGGGCTACCATCTAACAAGAGTGAGGATAAAAAATAGGATAGGCGAAGCTCAATCAAGACGCCCAGGAGCAAGACCCGCCGAGCAGCTTCTTTAGCCTCAAAAAATATACTCCATGCCGCCTTTTGTCTAGTTTGCGACGTATATTCTTTTTGCGACCTGGCTCTTCACATAAATATCTCATTAGATTATAATAGCCTCAACCTGAAAGGGCTTTAATCGTTTTATCCAGACTCTGCATTTTAGCTGCTAAGGAAAAATCATGGAGCTATCTACTATCAAACGGCTCTATATACAAACCATCTTTGACTACTTCCATGAGCAAGGAAAGTGGCCTACTTATGGGTATGTGGAGAGAAAAATATCTCAAGTCCACCGAGACTTTCATATGCGCGAAGTAGCAAAAGATATGCCTAGTGGTTTTGGTAATGGATTTGCTTTTAATTTTGATCGGAATCAGGAAGCTGTTCTCAGAATTCAGGCTGTACAACTGTGCATGGGTTCTGAAGAGGAGCTTACAGATTTTGTGCGTGTGCTTCAGTACTGCGTCGATAAGTATTTCAGCTTTGGAGAAAATTATCTCGACGTTTCGAGTGATAAACTAAACGAGCAACTTCATATGCCAGTGCTGTCTCTACGCAAAGTTGGTCGATTGATCGGAGCCGAAGGAACGTTTTGGGGAAGCTATGCGCCAAAAGATGCTGAGGGAAATGGGTGGTCGTTTAGACTGACACCTGGGATGGACGGGATAGCGCTCTTTGATAAAGTTGCCTCTATCGAACAGTATTTGGAGAAGTTGGATCAGCGTAACAAGGCTTTTGAGGCTTCTGCGCCAAGACCGTCGATATATAGAGGCGTATTAAGTAATGGAGGCCACTACCCGATGGCAAGTCTATCTGGAATTATCAATGAAAGTGCCATACCTAAAGTCAACGTGTTATTCCTTGCAGCGAATCCTAAAGATAGCAGTCAGCTAAGGCTAGATGAAGAAATACGAAGCATAGACCTAGCACTACGTCAAGCAGAATTCCGCGACAAATTTGACATCAAACAGCATTGGGCTGTTCGCGTTGCTGATATACAAAGCTACCTACTACGCCATCAGCCTGATATTGTTCATTTCAGCGGTCATGGAAGTGCATCTAGCGAGATCATTCTGGAAGACAGCATAGGGAATAGCCACGCTGTCACACCTCGTGCTTTGAGTCAACTTTTCGCTGTCTTAAAGGATAACATTCGGTGTATAGTACTCAATGCTTGTTACTCAGAGACGCAAGCTCATGCTATTGCTAAACACATTGATTGTGTTATCGGTATGACTAATACGATTGGAGATCAGGCCGCAATCAGCTTTGCTGCGGCTTTCTACCAAGCGCTTGGGTATGGCAGAAACGTTAAAGATGCTTTTGACTTGGGATGTGTACAGATCGACTTAGAAAATTTGGACGACCAGGATACTCCAAAATTACTAGCCATCAATAGTACACCGGAAAGTATCACGTTTGTTTAGTGTTTTATATGTATGTACAAGTATTTACGACTTGATTTGTCAGGCCACGCCGCACAAACAAAAATGTGCGACGTTGGAAAAACGCAGTTATCCACATTCTGAGGCTAGTAGTCTGTCAAACCTGAATTGAAGGAAGGAGAAGGAATGGGGTATCCTTGTACGTGAGTTTTCTAAAAGACCACAGACAAGGAGAGTCCCATGAAGAAGCTTACCATCAAATTAAGCGAAGAGCAACGTGCGAGTTTGGAACATCTGCTGGCGGCAGGAACGGCCTCAGCACGAAAGATCATGCATGTCCACATCTTACTCAAAGCCGATAGCAGCGAACAAGGACCAAAGTGGTCCGATGAGCAGATTCATGAAGCGTTTGGCGTGGGGAAATCCACCATCTGGCGTGTGCGCCGCCGGTTTGTGGAGCACGGGCTGGACGATGCTCTCACTCGTCGACCACAACCGGAACGACCGACCCAGCGCAAATTGGATGGGGAGAAAGAGGCGCATCTCATCGCCCTGACCTGTGGAGAGAAGCCGGAGGGAGAGGGACGTTGGAGTTTACGCCTGTTGGCAGAGAAACTGGTGACAGTGGGCGAAGTCGACGAGATCAGCCATGAAACGGTGCGGCAGGTGTTAAAAAAAACAAACTCAAACCGTGGCTGAAAGAGCAGTGGTGTATTGCGCGCCAACGCCAATGCGGCCTTTGTGGCGGCGATGGAGGATGTGCTGGCGGTCTACGTACGCCCATATGATGCGCGCTCCCCACAGGTGTGCATGGATGAGGTCAGCAAACAAGTGCTCAGCGACACGCGCCCTCCGCTGCCTGTGGAGCCAGGGCATCCCGAACGCGAGGATTACGAGTACGAGCGACATGGGGTCGCCAACATCTTTCTGGCCTGTGAACCATTGGCAGGCAAGCGCTATACCAAAGTGACCGCTCGCCGCACCAAAGTGGACTGGGCACTGTTTATTCGGGAGTTGGTTGATGTCCACTATCCGCAAGCCGAAAAGCTGGTGCTGGTGATGGATAACTTGAATACCCATACGATCGCCGCGTTGTATGAGGCATTCCCGCCAGCAGAGGCCCGGCGTCTGGTCGAGAAGCTGGAAATCCATTACACGCCCAAACATGGCAGTTGGTTAAATATGGCCGAGATCGAACTCAGTGTCTTGAGCCAGCATCCGCTGAGCCAACGGATCGGGGATCAGACCGAACTGCAGCGACAGGTCGAAGCCTGGCAACAGCGACGCAACGGAAAAGCCGTCAAGGTGGATTGGCGGTTCACCACCGCAGATGCTCGCATTAAGCTCAAGCATCTCTATCCGTCAATTGAAGTTTGACAGTCCACTAGTTTTCAACACGGCTGGTTACTAGAGGCTGTCAAAGCGTAGTGGTTTGTGTCTTGTATTATAGGACGGCTCGATCAGGCGAATATCAAAGACGTTCTCCATTCACTGTTTATCGCGCAAGCGGTTTGAGTAAATCCGGGGAGTCGTTGGTATTCGTGCCGACCGCCCGGCCCACCGGGTAACACCCCATCTCATCTGCTGGATAGGGAGCTAGGAGCGGAAGAAGCCGCGTCGGTTCTGTGGTATCAGGATTGAGCCAAGTGTGTTCATCTTTCTAGCAGTGGTATACTGTCCCCACCTCTATGACCGCGTATAGAAAGCATTGCCCAACTCACCGGGCCTATGGCCGGGTGTTAAGCCGCCAGGACGAAGAACTTTTACAGTTTGTTGCACAGAAACGAGCAACTAGGAAGCGAGTGCTTGAGGAAATACGCCGAAGGAGGCGCAAACGCTCTTAAAAAAGAGTGGTATACTCGTGCATGTTCGTTACTTATTTTTGGC
Organism: uncultured Chloroflexia bacterium; assembly: GCA_963769535.1. Lineage (GTDB taxonomy): Bacteria > Chloroflexota > Ktedonobacteria > Ktedonobacterales > Ktedonobacteraceae > CF-113. Next base: position 647,831 of record CAVYMC010000001.1, read on the forward strand.
AAAATACTGACTGACGAGTTCAACAGACGGGCTTTTGATTGCCCCCTTTGGAAGCAATTTCTTCGCGGTTACTTGATTAGGGGCATAAGAGAATGTCTCCTTCCAGCCCACCTGGTCGTCGCGGATTGGAGGAAGACAGAGGAGAATATCTTTGGTTTCAATAAAATCATCGTTTTCATTGAAGATCAATTTCACTTTGAGCAAATACCACGCGGGGAGGTCGTCAAAGCTCTCTTTGTAACCTATGGTGAATGTGAAATGATCCACCTCGTTAGGAGCTATTTCTTGTGATAAAGGGCATGTGACATTTCTTAGTTCGCCTGTCGGATTAAGTTCCACGTCGAGGAATGATATAACGTAATTTTCTGAGACTGGTACACCCACATATTGAATTTGGCCTTGAACCAGAACGATTTTCGGAGGTGAGGGTAAGTCAGGTAATAGATTTGGTAGAAAAGTGGCGGTTTCAAGTATGCTAAATTCTGCCCTTTTGAGAAAAGCAACCTGTGCGCCTACGTTGCGAAGCTTAAAAACCAGTTTTACGTGCGGAGCGCGGCTTGACTCCTCAACCACTGAAACATCAACTAATTTTAACTCTGCTTTCCCACTATTGGGATCAGGAGGGGGGAAAAGCTGAGCAATAGCAACGACCACGCTGATTAACGAGAATATAACAGAAGAGATGCCTAACCAATTCGTTTGTATGATGTTCTGAATGCTTAAAATTCCTATGATCGCACAGGCAGCAGCAATGATAAGCGCAATGGTGGCAATGACAACTCGCTTTCTACTCCGTTTTTTCTTAGGCTTTTGTGGGGCTGCACTCATGATCTATTTCCACGTGAGAATAAAAAACAATCAGAAAAATTGTTTAGATTATACAATATCGTGAGCCAAGTTTCCATAATAAGCAATTATCGGCCCTATCATCGGTTTCACTTGTCAATCCGGTGAGTTCGCAGAGTCATAACGTCCTCTCCCCCACCCAAATACCCTCTTCCGTATACGGGTTCGGCCAAGTGGAGAGAGGTCTGGACTCTACGAAGCTAAATTGAGGCTCCACACGCAATGGTGTGGTATACTTGCAGCGCAATGGAGCCGACACTTCCCTACCGTTTCAGTGAACCGCAGGAAAGATTGAAAAAAGCCCGCCTTGATAATATCGCCCTCGTTCCGGCCAACTTGTTACCTCTAAAAGGGACGTACCAGCCATTAGCTAACCGGCTTCCTACCGGCAGTGTGTTAGTCATCCCTGGCAATGCAGGCCAACAGGAAATCATGGAGAAAGTACGCAGCTTCTTTCGGGAGCATGGACGGTCTATTATCAGCGTGCCAATTGAGAAGATCACAACGTCCCAGACACCCCAAGCTGAGACTTTACGGCTCGTCATTTAACGACCGTATTTCTTTCACCATATGACCGATTTCACACAAAAAAGAGATTTGCTATACTTATTCTATGCCTGCACTGCCCTTCATCAAAATGAGAACTGATCGGTTTACTTAACACATGAACAATTTTTTATACCTATGCCGACACATGCCGATATAGAACAACAGATTAAGGCTGCGCAAGGACAGATCGCTCACCTTAGAAAAGAGCTTGGACACCATGCCGAGTTGTGTGTACCGGTAAATAACCAGCAAACAAGCAGAAATCTGAGAGGGAGTCATCCACTCCAAAGAATGTGACAGAACGGAGAAAACGGCAGAGGCGTGGCATCAGCAAACAGGAAAACCCTCTTTCCCGATGGACGGATCGCGCTTCAGTTCTTCGGGAAGACAAAAAACAGCACCTCCACCTGAACCACCCTTTTCGGCTGGTTGCTGGTACACCAAGAGCAAGGCGTGCTGAGCGTTTAGTTGACGGGAATGCGTGGCAGGTGGATATCCTGCATCACAGCCCAGACAATGGTCAGACAAGACGTTTCTGTCGTAAAGGCGTCAATCTGATCGGTGCGTTGCCGCACATTGCTAAAGAAGCTTTCAATCGCATTGGTCGTGCTAATGTAACGATGCATGACTGGTGGAAACGCATAAAACGTCAACAGATGCTCTTCATCTTCCATCAGGCTTCGCACGGCTTCGGGGTAGCGCTGGCGGTACTTGGCTTTGAAAGCTGCCAAATTCAGTAGGGCATCTTCTTTCTTCTCTTGCTTCCAGATCCCTGCCAGTTCTGTGGCCACTTCTTTGCGCTCGCGATGAGGAATAGCGTTCATCACGTTGCGCTGTTTGTGAACCACACAGCGCTGCCGTGGCGTCGCTGGAAAGAGGGCGCAGACCGCTGAAAGCAATCCCTCATGTCCATCGGTCACGATGAGATTGAGATCCATCTGTGTGGCCCCACGACGGCGCAGGTCTTGTAAGACGCAGCTCCATCCATCTTTATCTTCCTCTGCACACGCTCGCAATGCCAATACGTCTTTGTTCCCCTCCAGGTCCACACCTAATGCGGTTAAGATGATGGTTGAATCGGTTTTTTCTCCATGCCGCACAGTGAAATGGATGCCATCCAGGTAGAGGATGCGATAGTGCGTGAGCAGTGGACGCTCACGCCAGGCCTCAAATTGTTCGGTGAGCGTGTGGTTCAGACGGCTGACGGCACTGGCACTGGGCGCCACTCCGGTGAGGGTTGCCGCGATCTCTCCGACTTTGTGGGTACTGACCCCACTGACAAACATCTGGGTCAGGGCTTCCGCCACCTCTGGTTCGTAGCGATTGTACCGCTCGAACACCTGACTGTGAAACTGGCCTTCCCGATCTCTGGGCACGTTGAGATCCTCCATGCGCCCGGTGGGCGTGACCAGGTCGCGGGTGTAGGACCCATTGCGATAGCCTCGGCGGGTGGGAGTGCATTCGCCCCACGAGGCTCCCAGGCACTGCTCCAGTTCTTCCCGCATCACCTGTTCAAGCAACACCTGCACGGCACTCACGGCCAGGCGGCGTAAATGCTGGCGAAAGTCCTCCTGCTCTGGCAGGCTGGGGTCTGACGACTCCGGGGTTGAACCGGAAGCTCCCCGTGTGGTAGGTTTGGTTTTGGATACAGGCATAACACGCTCCTTTCGTGACATGCGTGAACTGTTCCAAAGGAACTGTCTATGCCTGTAGTATCATCTCAACGATCTCTCCTTGCAAAGCCTGTTCATTACACAACTCTCGGGCTCTCCCGCACTTCCCGTGCTAAGCTCTAGCATAAAGAGCAGAGGCTGTTGCTGGATGCGCTCACCAGGTCGCTTCCTCAGAAGTGTATTTTCCAAGATAGCTTCTCTAGCACGGGAAATGCGGGAGAGCCTAAATTTGGTATGGCGTCGGGAGGATGCCGTATTGGTTTAAAGGTTGTTTGTCGTAACTCTTGCTTCAAGAAGCCGGACAACATCTCTTTGCCATTTAGATGTAATCATGTTATATTGACGTTTAAAAGTAACTGCCCAGGTCCGCTCGGGACTTGCCAAAGGTCGTGAAACCCAGTAAAGTAACGGTATGACCATTGAAGAAGAAAATCAGCGCCTGCGTGAACAAGTGGCACAGCGTGATGAACGAATCCAGCAACAGGAAACCCTGCTCTGCCAGCAGGACCTGCTGATACAGCAGATGCAAGAACAGATGGCTGGTTTGACCCAACACGTGAAAGACTTGCAAGATCGGCTGGCCAAAGATAGCCATAATAGCAGCTTGCCACCCTCCTCGGATCGCTTTGTGCGGCAGCCAAAAAGCTTGCGCCAAAAGAGCGGGAAGAAAACAGGCGGGCAACCAGGACACCGGGGATCGAGCTTGTCGTTCTCTTCCACGCCCGATGAGATCATTGAGTTGCCCGTTCGAGGTGTGTGAGACCTGCCAGCAGGACCTGCACAAGGTGGCGGCCTGTGGCACAGAGCGACGCCAAGTGGTGGATGTGCCGCCACCTCGGGTGGTGGTGCAGGAATATCGGGCCGAGCAGAAACGCTGTCCTTCCTGCCAGCAGATCACGCGTGCAACTTTTCCCGCTGGCGTGCAGGCTCCCCTGCAATATGGACCCCAGGTGGGCGCGACCGCCGTGTACCTGGTCGAGCAGCACTTGGTGCCTCTGGCCCGCACCTGCGAAGTGCTCGGAGACCTGCTGGGCGTGCAGATGAGTGAGGGCACCGTGGGTGAGCTGATCAAGCGGTGTGCGGGACAGTTGGCTCCGGTGGAGCAGCAGATCAGCGAAGCCTTGACACACGCCGAGGTGCTCCATCACGATGAAACCGGGCTGTATGTAGCAGGCAAACGCCACTGGATGCATGTGACCTGTACGCCGACCCTCACGCACTATCACGTCGATGCGAGCCGGGGGCAGGCCGCCTTGGACGCCATCGGGATTGTGGCGCAGTTCACCGGCGTCTCGATTCACGATGGCTGGGCCTCGTACTTTTTGTACGACTGTGAGCACGCCCTGTGCATCGTGCATCTGCTGCGCGACCTCGTGTTCCTCGAAGAGCAAGGACTCTCCTGGGCCGCAGACCTCAAAGCGCTCTTGCTGGAGATGAAAGCGGCCACCGACCAGGCGCGCGCCCTGGGGAAAACCCGTCTGGATTTCTGGGAAGTCGTGGATTGGGAAGCGCAGTTTCTGCGACTGCTCGATGAAGGGGATCTGCTTCACCCGCGGGCCACCGCGCCCCCTGGCAAACGCGGTCGCTGCAAACAAAGTGACGCGCGCAATCTGCTCGAATCGCTTGCGCACACACCAGAAAGCCGTCTTCTGCTTTCTGGAAGATCTGCGCGTGGATTTTGACAATAACCTGGCCGAGAGAGATCTGCGCATGGTCAAGGTGCAGCAAAAAGTCTCCGGCTGCTTTCGCAGCGTCGCGGGTGCTCACGCCTTTGCGCGCATTCGTGGCTACTTGTCCACGCTCCGCAAACAGAGTCTGCCCTTGTTGTCCTCTTTGCAAGCCACGCTTGTTGGTCATCCTGTCCTTCCCTCACTCGAGCAAACCTAGGCAGTTACGTTTAAAATTGGTGATATTCCAAAAAGATATATCTGTATTCTGATAGAGCAAGTAGGTAGTCTCATCTGTAGTTATTGTTATTGTTGGTGGATGAGGCCAACCACCTCCTGTATTCACCGCTTTTATTTTGGAAAGCGGTACAAAGAATGAATGTTGATTAGTAAGAGCGTCAGTAATGACTTGTTTGCTCTGATATTTATTGTTAAAATATTTAGCTAGGTCAGAAATTGTAGATGCCGGGTGAATAAACCATTTATGAACCATAAACGTACCTTTACCAAATTCTGTGAGTCTGTGGACCACGTCTTCTCTATATCCCGCTGCTCCTCCACTAAACTTCCTTGTTGTTAGGAAAGCTAAGAATTCAGGATAAAGAAATACATCTCCAAGGGGAAAAGAAGATATCCCGGTTGGTAGTACGGCAGCTTCCGCTGCCCTGGCATCGAATGTTTTATCAGGTTTCATATCTTGACGACTTCCTAAATATTCCATGAATTCGGGAAGGTGAGACGCTGTAGACATCATAATTCCTCCTGATAGTTGAGAGTTTGACGTTCTTACTATTTTTACGTTCAGAATAATTTGACATCGAGAAGAGATCGTCCCCAAATGAGTCACCCTTAAAGACGATAAGCATCGTAACTTTTAGGACACGGATTTCTGAAATCAAGTTCCTGTATTATTGAGTACTATTAAACAAATTGGCTAAAACGGAACCAAGAAAATATGTTTTATAGCTTTGTGGCAATGAAAAGTAAGTTTTACTTAGTCCCACCCATTTTGATGTCATACCGAAATGTGTGGATGGGTACATAGCAGAAAAGACCGGAAGCTAGGTCTGGGCTTGCTTTAACGCCTTCTCGATTCACGCCATTACACAAAATTTGGGCTCTCCCGCATTTCCCGTGCTAGAGAAGCTATCTTGGAAAATACACTTCTGAGGAAGCGACCTGGTGAGCGCATCCAGCAACAGCCTCTGCTCTTTATGCTAGAGCTTAGCACGGGAAGTGCGGGAGAGCCCATCCTCACTTTACGCCATTACACAAAACTCGGTATGGTGTCCTCGCCTGTGGTCAGGCGGCGAATCGTGGCGGCATCGATGGAACTGGCACCCGTCGCGGGCGCGGGCATAACAAAAAGCTGGGGGAACTTTTCAAAGATGCCGCGCCCATCAAGACGATAGAAAATCCTGCTGATGGTGCGCAGGCGAGTACGCTCCTCCTCATTGCGTTGCTTCTTCTCATCGTCATTAAGCGTTCTGCGGCCCATCAGCAGGTCATCCTCATCTTCGGCGGCAGCCATGGCTGTGAAAGCGATCCATTGCCCATCGGGCGACCAGGCTGCTTCGCTTACCCCGTGTAACATACTGGTCAGTTTGCTTGCCTCGCCTCCACCGGTATCGATCAGCCAGAGTTGATTGCCCCCTGTCCCCCCTTCGCGATCTGATAGAAAGAGCAAGCGCCTGCTATCTGGCGACCATGCTGGCCCACTATCGTGCTTCACACCACTCGTCAACTGGCGCGGCGCACCGCTCGCTGCGCCTCCCTCGTCAAGGTGCAGCAGCCAGACCGCGCTATGCGTCTCGTTCTTCGCTTTATCATCGCTATGCACAATATAGGCGACGCGCCTGCCGCCGGGGGAAAGAGCAATGGCGCCAATTTCATTTAACGCCCAGAGGTCATCAATCGTCATTTTGCGCAGCGAAGTCATAAGGGAGAGTCCTTTCTACAGGTAAAAAAATAAGATGTGCGAGAAACCGGGACGACCTGTCGTACCCTTCGAGGGGACGGAGTGAAAGCGACCCCGCTCGGGTTGCTACCGAGATGGCCCATAACCGTTTTTTTGGGCAGCCAATCCTCGGCCAGTATGTCCTGCAGGTTGGGGGAGTCCTTTAACGATTCGTCGATCAGTTCGCGTCGAATAGTTATGGCTTCCTTCGTACAATTTTTCAGGTTCTCGGATTCTGCCACTTCCACAAACTATTGTACGATCTCGAAGCGGGTAAAAGCCAGCTTGATAATATAGCCGATGTAGTTTTGCCCGATTCCTTCCTCCATTGTTGCCACAGCCTCTACACTTGAATATCAATTCATGCTATACTGGCTTGGAAAATGTTTCATAGCTAGGGAGGGAGCAGAACATTGTCACCACGCCCCGTAACCGTGAACACGCTGTTCTACGGCGATAACCTGGATATTTTGCGAGAGCATATTCCCGGTCAGAGCATTGATCTAATTTATCTTGATCCCTCTTTTAATTCCAGCCGAAATTATAACGTGATGTTTAAATAGGACGTTTCTGTTATGGCACGAACCCCCGCCCAGGAAAAGGGAGACTCGCTCGAAAGATGCGGTTCGCATGATAGAAACGCTGATTTTAGGAGCGGACCCAGAAGCCGAAGACTCCCCAATAAAAATTGAGCCCAAGAAAATTATTAAGGTTCAGGGTGTCAGACACGAGATCGACATCTATATCACTGTCAACAATGGCAAAAGCTATACCTCCACCTTCATTTTTGAATGCAAGAACTGGAAAAACAAGGTTGATAAGGACGAGGTCATAGTATTTACCAGGAAAGTTGCGGACGTGAGAGCAACCAAAGGCTTCTTTGTTGCGAGAAGATTTACCAGCGACGCTATAGCACAGGCCGCAAGAGATGAAATAGAGCTTCTAACCGCAGATGATGTGGTTGATGCTCTTCCCCCGTTTCTGGAAGACTTTAAAGTCCATGGCTACTCAGTCATGCTCAAAGACTGTCTGACCAACTTTATTTTCCCAACCAGTTCAGAGGCAGCAAACGTCGAATCAGACTTGAACGCAGAAAGTTTTGTGCAATACGGGGCTGAGAATATGCTACTTGGCAGTCTGATCGTAATGCTTCAGCAACGGGTAATAGAGGAATATTCCGAAAACACGCCCCGTGATACCCCGATTGAAGTAAACCGCAGGTGCAAGTATGCTAAAACCATTGGCTTTGGCCCTGGAGAATTGATTATAGAAGGGCATGAATGCTTTGCTGTAGAGCTTCACGTAGTTTGGGAGAGGGAGATTGTCCGGTTTCCGATTGTCTCAACATTTGACATAAAGACACGTGGCAGGGTTATAACCCTTGAACCAGAGAAGCCTCTGGTTAACGGAACCATCCAGATTTCTTATATCTCTGCTCATGTTTAGAAGGTTTACCGCTCGAACAGGAGAACTCGTATGAAATTGACTAAAAAGCAAGAGGGCTGGATAAAAGAGCTTGAAGAGCTATGGAACTTCTTTGATGAACGTCTAAAAAACTACAGCCTCAAAACCAATGATCTGCGATATGGCTTGCTGTTGCATATGACAGTGGCAGTACACCGTCTTATCAGGGGCTTTCTTGCACAACTTAAGGGCGGCTCCAATGACTATCTTGAGAGCAGGTTAAGGGCAATGGTAGAGGCAGACATCAACATCAACTATATCCTGGCCGACGAAACAGGTAATCGTGCAAGAGCATTCATTCTTGATGGAACAAGGTCCCGGCTTAGAGCGCTTACACGACTATTAAGACTCCTGGAACAGAAGAAGGCACCTGCAATGGAAGAGGTGAATACGATTGAGGATTATAAAAAGCAAAAGTTGAGCTTGGAGCAGGAACTTGCAGGAAAAGAGCATCTCAAGTGGCCAAAGCTGGAGGATAGAGCGAAGGCGGTAAACTCGGAGGAAATGTACGCAACAGTTTTCTGGCTATTCTCTGAAGATACCCATATGACCGCAGAGGGCTTGAACAGGTATCTCAAAAGTATCGAAGGCGGGATCGGAATGCTTGTTGGACTTGACTTAAGAGAGTTAGGTCGGCAGGTTCAAACTGCGTATGTTTCATATATCGCTTTTATAAATACATGCTCGCAAAGGTTCGGCTTCCCAACTGAGGAAGAACTGAGAAAATTCAATAGCTCGGAGATGTTGCCGAAAGCGGGATAGGTGTTATTCGCAGCCTTTTGAGAAGATCGTAAGAAGGCAGAGGCTACCTACTTCCCTTTTTTCATGCTGTCAAGCATTTTTGTACCTTTGTCCTTCTGAGGAATAGCAAACCACAGATTCACAAAGGTCAGAAAGGCACCGACAACTACAATCCATTTACCCCACGATGGAAGCAGACCCACAGCATCAATTATCGCGACAATAAGCGTAACAACAACCGGAACCCAGGCAAACCAGGCCAGATAGTACTTAAGATTTCGTTCTCTCTTTTGATATTGCTGGATTTGTTTGAGCGTCCTACCCTTCATTGCGTCTTGCCCCTTCCTATTTTCTGACCAGCCCATCAGAAAAAGAATGACGACTGCGATTATGAATGCTATTGCGACGGCAATAACAGCAGACCACAGAAGTGCTGACGATACCGAAATATTCAGATGCTCGATCACCTTGTAGACACCCAGGGCAACAAAGACGTATCCAACAACCTCGACAATCGCGCAAGCGAAGTTAAACACCCGCAACGCTGTTACATACGGTCCAACGCTTCCGGCCTTTGGTCTGAATATAGCCACGATAAAGCCCAAAATCAAAGGAGGTATGGCAATCGCAAAGTAGGTTAATGCAGAGCTTAATATAGAGTCGATCTGCTTTCCAGACAGGCTAAGCATTCCAACAATGAATACCAGACACGTACCAACCAGCGCCCCATCCACAACCTGTCTGGTGCTATCCTTCACCACCTCTGTACCGAAAACCGTTCTAGCGGCCTCACCTATGCCAAGCCCTGAGCTTTTTTCGGGCTCGAATTGCTTCTGTTCATAATCGTCTTGAGGAGCATTCTCGCTCATCATTCTAGCTCCATCCTGTCAATTTAGATTGCTATATATTTCAACGAATATCAGGCTGGTTCATCCAAAAACATACCTAAATGACCCGGCTCTAACTACGTGCTTTGCAAACTCCCTGCCGAAAACCCATCAGCATCTTTGCTTAGAAATTCAGAGGTATGCAGAATTTGCCGGATAAAATACTTGTAATTCAGAGCAATTCCGAGTATAATTACTCTAGGACTATTTCGAGGTGAGAGCGATGACTATAGACGACTATCGTGTTTCCCTCGGATGGACGAAAACCAAACTTAGCGAAATGGCGGATATTGATATGGGTACTCTGCAAAGAGTCACCAGCGGACAGCCTGTGACCAGGCTGACTGTTGGGAAAATTGCTGAGGCTTTCAACCGGGAACTAAAGCGCCGGGGAGAGCCTACTATCCGCTACACTGACTTTGAAGGAGTACAGTTTTCCGACTAATCCGGGGTATCACCAAGGAGGTGATGCCAGAAACGCCTAAGCGATCTGTCTAAATCGCTCAGGCGCCCCGTAGACCTTTTGAATAAGTACTGTGTGTGTCGCGATCAACTTTCTCAGGGTAGCGCGCGATCCATACAGAAAAGCGAGTCCCGTTACTGTTGAGAGTGGCAGTCCAGGCGTTGTCGTGCCTTTTTTGGACTGCCAGGACAGGCTAAGGTCTAGATTTAGTATACCTTTATTCAGCCTTGCCTGTCAATTCAAGAGAGGCAGAGGTTAATGTTAGACAGTACTCAGTTGAACCTGTCACCAAGCACGCCACCCGTTTACTACATCCACTCCTTTGAACGCCCTTTCTGCAACAATCCCTTGTGTCTTTGCCAGTTGCGACAAAAGGAGACAGTCAAGCTGTTTGTTAGGCTTGTGGAAGGCAAGCTAGAGCTAGCCAAGGCCGAGACGTTACTTTCGGAGAGGACGGTTTGAGATGCAGCCTCACAAACGCTCCCCGATACCCAGGAGGGCTACTGCCGAACAACTTCCAACCCATCGGGCAGGACATTCTTCAAACATCCATCCCGAAGATGAACCCTACTGGACAGCACAAAAGAAGCGTTACCCGGACAATCCGTTAGACCTGGCGGACGGTTTGGACTACCCGGAAGAACCAAAAGAGCGCCAAGTAGCGCTGTACGCTACTATGACACACGGGGCAACCAGGTCATTCGGCAGGGAAACAGGCAACTTGTTATTCATGACGAACCACCGTCCAGGCTACGCAGGCGACCGCACTGGCTGATGATTTCCGGTCTGAGCATGTTCGTATTGCTTTTGCTCTGGTGGCTCCTGAGTATGGTAAGCGCGTGGTGGACGCAGCATACGCTTGACGCCACATATGAATTTCCCCGTATTTCGCAGACTGACGCGGTAGTGTATCCAGGGGACACCTCTACCCATCCCAGCCACTACCTGTTTCTCAATCTCAATGGGGCCGTGCTGATTATAGAGCTGCCGCACGGCGACTCGGCACATGCCAGAATCTACAAAGGCCCGACCATCTTTTCAGACAACGCCGACCAGGTACCTATAACCGGCGAGTTCAAGGTAGTCAACGGAACAGTTGAAATGCTGGTGCATATCCAGGACCGGACCATTCTGTACGTCTTTGACGGCACGCAGTTTAAACCGCAATAGGAGGCAGGAATGTATCAAGTGGAAGAAGAACCTGTCGAAACCATCCATTTGTATGTTGTGCGGGAGGGGCGTATTCGTCCCTCTATAGTTCCTGTCATCATCTCTCTTCTTACTCTCTCTATCCTCGTTTTGGTTGGTACCACCCTCCCCTACCATGAGCCGGAGCAGGAATCCTCTATCACTGTTCCGGCCATCCCCCTTCCTGATGAAGAATTCTCCTCATCGGTTAAGATCATTCCCACCGGCATCAAAACAATTCCGGCCACCACCGCGCAGGGACTATTGACCATCACCAACGGCTCGATCCTCTCGGAAGAGCTCCCACAGGGGATGGTCTTGACTGGCAAAGACGGGAGAGAGGCGATCACAGATGCCGCCGTGCTCGTCCCAGCAGGCAGCGCAGCAGGATACGGGGTCGCCTCGGTATCAGCCCATGCAGCCAGGAGCGGAAAAAGCGGGAATATTCCCACACTTGATATTGATAGCGTCGAAGGAACGGCTCTGTATATTAGAAACCTGCACCCCTTTACCGGCGGAGCGGAGAGCTATTCCGTGAGATTTATCACTGCTCAGGATAGAGAGAACGCTCTTTCCCAGGCACGAGTTATCCTTTTACGACAGACGCACTCAGGACTGCTGTCTCGTCCCTGTCTGGAACACGTCGTCGGCACCACCAGCCTACGCGTTGCCTGGACGTGTCAGTTTGTGATGTACCGTGTGCCACCGTTGCCGCACGTGAGAGTGCAGCGGGTGCAGTTGATCTGCAGTACCGTGTACTTAACCATCACGTATGTCCCAAGACCGCAGCGCCTGGAGACGAAATAAGCAGAACGGGAGTTTCAGAGAGACAAAGGAGTATCGGACATGAGCAAATACGACACAAAGCAGCAACAAGCACTGGAAAACGTCGCTATCCTACAAGAACTCGATTTAGGAGGCCATACCCTTTTGCTCATGAGTGATGGGAGCATCGATCTGCTTGCCAATGATGAGCAGATGCCCTACCTGGCGGAGAATGCGCTCCACCTGGATAGCGACGAAACCTATCGACTCTTCATCTCGCTGCATGAGCAGTTCAAGCAGCAGCAAGAGTGCCGACAAGCTTAGAGGATGCGAGTGAGCCTGCATCGTCTTCTTCGATGCAGGCTCACTTCCGATGCAGGGACAACAAAAAAGAGTTGTCTTCTAGGACTTTTTGTTAAAAGGGACCGGGGACATGCTGATCTACGAGTACAAACTGGATGGGAACACGCAGCAGTATCAGGCCATCGATGAAGCCATCAGAACGGTGCAATTCATCAGGAATAAGTGTCTGCGCAAGTGGATGGATGGACGCGGCGTCTCGAAATATGATCTGCAATGCTCTTGCGCGGTGCTTGCCCAAGAATACTGGTTCGCGGCACGGCTCAACTCCCAGGCCCGTCAAGCCTCAGCAGAACGGGCCTGGGACGCGATTTCCCGCTTCTATAAGAATTGTAAAGAAAAGAAGCCTGGCAAAAAGGGCTATCCCCGTTTTCAGCACGATAACCGTTCGGTCGAGTACAAAACTACAGGATGGCGCATTGGGTCAGATGGCAAACATATCACCTTCACCGACGGGTGTGGGATTGGCTGTCTTCGCCTGATCGGTAACAAAAAACAGTCGGTGGAAACCTTCCCGGTCAAGCAGATCAAGCGGGTTCGCATTGTGAAGCGAGCCGATGGCTACTACGTGCAGTTTGCGGTCCAGGCACAGCGTAAAATTGAACATACGTCGACCGGGAAACCGGTAGGGATTGATGTGGGCTTAGCCGCCTACTATACCGACTCTGATGGCAACACGGTTGAAAATCCCCGTCATTATCGCAAAGCAGAAAAACGGTTAAAACGACTCCATCGGCGACTCTCTCGCAAACAGAAAATGTCAGCTAATCGCCGACGTGCTCGGAAACAGTTGGCGAAAGCGTATCTGAAAGTCAGCAGGCAACGCGAAGATTTTGCCCGAAAGACGGCAAGCGCGTTAGTCTCGTCTCACGACCTGATTGCCTACGAAGACTTGAAGATACGGAACATGGTAGGCAACCGTCACCTTGCCAAATCGATCCATGATGCATCCTGGGGAAAGTTCTTGCAATGGGTGAACTACTACGGGACCGTGCATGAGATTCCGGCCATTGCGGTTCCCCCACAGTTCACCTCTCAGGATTGTTCAGGTTGTGGCACACGAGTTAAAAAGAGTCTCTCCGTTCGTACCCACATCTGTCCTACCTGTGGCCTGGTCATGGATCGAGACGAAAATGCCGCTTTAAACATCTTGCACGCTGGGATCCTCATACTCCTACTACGGGCTTTTGCCGGTACCGTGGGACACACGGGAACCTCCTCCGAAGAGGAAAACGCTTCTGGACAGCCCGCCTCTACCCGTCCTTCTCAAAAGAGGAAGATGGGCAAGCGGGCTGGATGAAGGAAGAATTTCCCCGCTAGAAGCGGGGAAAGTGTCAGTGAATAGAGCCTTCGTAGATGCCCATTACGGTATCGAGAAACTTGAGGGCATCGGGCTTTTTCCGCTGGAACGAGTTGCGGCCTATGATAGAGCCGAAGCCGCCGCCATCGCGGATCGCGCGCACTTCTTCAAAGAACGGCTCATCGGCTGCTGTTGCGCCACCGGAGAAAATGACGATGCGACGGCCATTGAAGGCGCTTTGTATAACATTATGCACGCGGTCGGCCTGGGTCGAGATGGGAATCTCATATTTCTGGTAGACTTTTTGCGCCTCGGCCAGTTCCACTTTCGCGCTGGGCAGCTTCACCTTGATAATGTTTGCGCCCAACTGCGCGGCAATCTGCGCGGCATAGGTCACAACATCAACGGCTGTCTCGCCCTCTTTACTGAGGCTGCTGCCGCGAGGATAGGACCAGACTACGACAGCCAGCCCGGCGGCTTTGGCCTCTTCAGCAAGATCGCGCAACTGCTGGTACATTTCGGTGCGCTCGGCAGACCCCGGATAGATGGTGAAGCCAACCGCGACGCAGCCCAGGCGCAGCGCATCGCCCACCCCGGAAGTGAGGGCTGAGATAGGATCGCGCTCGTCATTGAGCAGATCGTGGTTGTTGCATTTAAGAATCAAGGGAATATCCCCGGCGTAATCATTAACACCTGCCTCCAAAAAACCCAGCGGCGCGGCATAGGCGTTGCAGCCTGCTTCGATGGCAAGTTGGAAATGGTAGCGAGGGTCATATCCGGCAGGATTGGGCGCGAAGCTGCGCGCGGGGCCATGTTCAAAGCCCTGGTCAACCGGTAAAATAACCATCTTACCCGTGCCACCCAGACGCCCATGATTGAGCATGCGCGCCAGGTTCGTGCGCACACCAGGATTCTCGCTGGCGTACCAGCTTAAAATTTCACGTATGCGTTCGTTCATCGATTCGTTCCTTCTTCTCCTCATCAAGGCTATGTGAGTCACGACAGCGTGATCAATATCATTCATTGTATCACCTGCCAGAGACACTCCGAAAATGACGGCGATCACCAGTGCTTCAGCAGATGCGCCACCTTGCCGCCGGGCACCAGTTCATAACGGATGCGATCAGGGTTGACATCTTTCACTTCCTCGGTGTTCTCAGCCGCGAGGACGGTATCACGCGGATGCACCACTTGCCAGACACTGGCGACTACTCCTGGCTCCTCTTGACGGTACACAAAACTACGCGTTACTTTGGACTTACTCGCTAGATTTTCAGCCTTGCCAAAATATTCTTTAGCTCGTTGATCTTCAAGATACGGATCAACCACCTCGAACATACTCGGCGTGCGATCTATTTTGCGACCCCCGACATATAAGAATATAATTGGCCGGCCTTCCGCGCTACTTATGGCAGAGCGGATCACCATGTCATTATGCCCATTTTTAGCCGTCAAAACGGCCAGCACAGAGTCCGGGATGCGCCTTGCAATACCCATTGCTACCACCGGCATGTGACCTCTCTGCGTTTGCAAGCGATAATTCACGAAAGCGATCAGCATACCCACACCCGCAACTGAACCGCCAAAGGCCGTTGCCAGTGGCTTAGAAACCAGGTTAGTGGACCAGGCGGTGAGTACCAGAACGGTTGTCAACACGCCCAGCCAGAAATCAACGCGATTCCAGAGGTCATACAAGCGGGCGCGCAGGGTAGTAGCAGGGGTTGCCAGAGCCAGGACAGCCTCTGGCTCAAGTCCACCGGGGTGAGACGCGCCATTCAGCTTACTGTTATCAGCAGCTTTATGCAATATTTCATTAACGTCATGAGCCAGATCTTTCTCGACCTCATCGTTATTGACACCCGTACTCGCGCCGTTTCGTAACTGTCGAGCTAAGGTGCGGGCAACTTTCCTTTCGCGATGGCGTACAATATCCAATCCCAGGCAGGTTAGAGTAAATGCGCCCAGCAGACCAAAAGCGTACATATCGCCCAGGATGTTGATATTTCCCCGCACTGCGATAAGCACCACAATAGGGATGCCGGCCGCCAGCGCAATTGAGTAGTGCGGCGTTCCACGCAGTTTGTTACGTCGAAGAATGAAGGCGGGGAAAAATTCCATGCGCGACAAGGCCATAAACACATGGTACGAGCCAATGATGGCGGTATTGCTGGCAAAGACTAGCAATGCGCTCGCGCTAATCGCTACCTCAGTCCCCAGAATAATACCGCCGTACCTGTCGCCCAGCAATGAGATTACTTGACCTGATAGAAAAGGATCGGTCACTTGATGGGTGGTCAATAAGAGCGTCGAGAGCATGGTAAGCAGCGGGCTGGTTATGCCGATGGTTAAAACCACCAGCAAGAGAGCCGTTCGTGCCACTTTCTTGCGGGGAGTTCTCATAACGGGCGAAAGCTGCGAGATGCTCTCCAGGCCTGAAAAGGCCAGGAACGAACCGGCAAAACCAACCAGGATGGTAGTCGGCCCAAGCACGTGATTCTCAAACATCTTTGGAAAGAGCGCAAGAAAGGTGGAGAAAGAAATGTGCGAAAAGACGGTGATGAGAATGGCAATGTCACTGGCAAAGGCAATCAATGCCCCAACCAGGCTGACTTTCGCGCTTTCGCTGATGCCTACCCAGTTGAGGATACCCAGTAGTACCAATACTACAATGGTAATTTCGAGCGCGAAGTGAGCAAGAGGTCCGATTACGACACTGAGGTAGATCATACCTGACAGACAACTAATGGCAGCCGTCAGAAAGTAATCGACCAGGATGAACATGCCACCGAGCGCGCCAACCCAACGATTGATGGCTAGGGCTGCGACCGTCACTACGCCGCCACCCTGTGGAAAGCGGTGAGTTACTTCAGCGTATTTCAGAGTAAGTAGCACAAAAACAGACATAGTCAGAAAAACGAAAAAACCCGCAAGGCTACCTACACCATTGGTGCCATACAGAATACCAGGGACATAGTAGACCGACGTGCCGATGTCGGCAAAAACAACAGCCCAACAAAGAAGCGGGCCTAGAAGGTTTTTTTCAGAGTGGTGCTCATCTTCCCCATGCGATGTCTCTGAAACACCTGATGTCATTGAATCTTGCGCCATAAACAATCCTATCTTTGCAGCAAGCGGCAAATACTACTTTCTGCTGTGACATACCGACATAACCAGGCATGGTACGCCGAAGCGCATTATGTCATGGTCATAGTGTACCATAGGGTTCTACTACGAAACAAGGATGTATTGTTCAGGTTTTCCTGGTACGCTTGCAGCGATCATATGCCACAATTGGCACAATACGCGCTCTACAGGCAATCGAAACCCATGCATAGTTACTTCAGACAATTTGATACGTTTTTATACAAAGATAAGCTGGAACTACGTTTATCAACTAGAGAGTATATAATAATTGGCGTCTCCATGGGGTCTGCCAGAGGAAATTTGTGAATGATACTCTATAAGGAGTTCGTATGAAATCAAGTAGTAGCACCTTCGAGAACATATTAGAAGCGCTCATCCAGCAAAAGCAAGTGTTAGAAGATTTGCAGGCCGAGCATGAATCATTACGACAACAACTCGCCGACTTGCGAGCAGGAAAAGGGATATTCCTCGAAATTCTTGGCACCCGTATTCCGCTAGCTGGCACACCAGATACTCCTGTCTTTAACGTAGTTTCAGACGGTAATGCTCCTTCTTTCAATGCAATTGGGGAAACAGCGCCCGTTCCCGTTGTGACGCCACCGGCAGATCAAGATGCTTCACGTCAGGAAACCAGCGCCGTCCAATCGCCAGAATCTGATCCCGCTCTCCAGGAAACAACGATGGTCGCAGCAACTGGCAGTGACCTCACACTCCAGCCAACAGCCGCCATCTCAAGTGAGAACCTACAGATGGCAGGACACGGATCGCCTTTGCCCGGCTCTGATTTTGTGATCGAAGATGTTTCGGAGAATGGGGTGCCAGTGCCGGCTGGTTTGTCCTCCTCGTTCCTCGAAGATGCTTTGCTGGCCGAGTTTGCGACAGCATCTACTCGCCAGGTGGGAAACTGGTCAGGCCCGATTACCAATAGTCCTATGCCAAATGGACCCATCACCAATAACCCTGATCTGGACGAAGAAGAAAAAGCAGCGTTGCGCCGCGAATTGATGGGCAGCTATATACTGGAATAAGCAGTGAGCAGTAGCGACGCCCCTTGTGGGAGTCCCGTCCAGCCAGGTCTGGCAAGAAACAAGGACGGGACTCCCACAAGGGGCGTCGCTACTGCTTCCCTTACAGATCATTGAATCGTGAAAGGCACCGTCACCTGTTTGACGGGCGGGTTAGAACTCCCCAGCATCACCAGGGTATACGAAGTAGTACCCTGCGGCGCCAGAAAGATCATGGTTCCCGAAATGGTTGCCTGAGAATCAACGGTTATGGGAAAATTTGTTTCACTGGTCGGAGCATTTGACGTACTACCTGCTTGCAGGCGCGCGTAATCGCTGGCAAACGCACTGTATGCATTCCCCGTAGGGTTGAACACCTTCAGCGCCACCGTGATAAAGACATTGCCGGTTGTGGCCTGTCTAACAGGCACGCTCAGGCTCGCGGTCGCGCTCACCAGCGTCCAATTGAGTCCCGCGTACTGAAACTGCGTGCCAGGAGTCACCGTCTTCGGCTGGTATTTGCTCAGGTCCGCCCCCGAACTGAGCGAAATTTGCATCTGATTCTCCGCCGCAGTTCCCATCTGGATCACCAGTTGACTCAGGTCTGCAGGCTGTGAACTGTCCGGAAAATCGAGCCAGTTAGAACGCGAGGTTTGCGAATCTGCGCTTATATCATGCAACTCTCCCGCTGGGGCAACCGAAGAACGATCTGGCAAAATCAATCTGGCAACTTCACTATAAAAAAGCATCTCGGACAGAGACGAGGGGGATTCTGGGTCATTATGACCTCCTGTGATAATTACGTCTGGATTTGAAAGGAAAAAGTAGCCTGATCATTACTATTCTGGCCCTGCGGCAAGAATAATAACGTGAAGGCCGTGCTTTTTTGCGGCACAAGAAAACTCAGTGTGCCTGTGATACCGCTTGCGCCTGCCTGAAATGAGAGCGGCAAGGCACTATCAACTGGAACAGCAGTCGTTTTGCCTGATTGCAAACGCGCAAAATCGTATGGTGAACCGGTGATCGCCACCTGCGAAAGTGTATTGTCTACGCTGAGCGTGAGCGTTAGATAGCGCGTGCCCCTGATCGCCTGCTCTCCGGCAATACTCAGGCTGGTGGTCGCCTTTTGCAGCGTCCAGTTTAGCCCAAAGTAAACCGCTTGAGCATTGAGAGAAGTCGTTCGCGGCAGGTAGCTGCTGAGATCGGCTTGCGCTTTCAAAGGGATATCCAGCTGCGCTTCGTTGGCAGCGCCGATACGCAAGGTCAGTTTCGCCAGGTCGTCGCCGGTGGGTACAGCAAAATCAACGATACTACTCTGCGTTTTTCCGGCAGCCAGGTCTACTACGCCTTTGACGTAGGTAGGTTTGACGATGGTATTGCCGGGCAAAACGAGTTGCGCGATATCTTCATAACGCCAGCTTATTCTGATAGTAGTACTATTGGTAGCTCGCAGATTGAGACGCAGCATACCATCGCTGTGAGTGTTGGGATCGTCAAGAAAATTCTGCGCCTGCTGCGCGTTGACGAGTATGATATTCACCCCGGCATAGGGAAATGAGGTTGAGAGCGAGGTAGTGGTAATAGTAGATTGCGCTGGCGCAAAGCCGGGTATCGATGCTCCAAACGCTCGCGCCGCCACAAACAGACCAGCGCCCACAAGGATCAATAAAGCAAGTAGCGCAAGCACCAATCCACCCCTCCCCGACGACCTCTTTGGCGCGCTCGAAGTTCTCCACGCAGCCTGCTGGTCTTCTCGCGTAAACGCTGGTGGGGACGATGGAGCCTGCGGCCCGCTCTGGCGCATCTGGCCCACGGGCTGAGACGGTTGCGCTATGCCGGCATGAGTCAGCATGACATCTGAGGGCAAGCCACAAGTGGCGCAGAAATGCGCACCCTCCACTGTAGGGGTGCCACAGCGCGGACAATATTGAGGAAGAACCTGTGCCATACGAAACTTCGTTTCTTTCCAGTGATACAAACAAAAAAACTGTACTACTTGCTAGATTATTGTAGCACAGTCGTTTTGATAAACAATGAGACATGCCACACTTCTTCTATTGTCTACAAATCATTTTTAGTCGGGTTCGCCTGATGCCCATTGGCTTTTAAGATGTCCTGGAGCGCGGCAACATGTTCTGAGAAGGCGCGTCGCCCTGATGAAGTCCCCTCGATAGATGACAGAGGGTGTCAGGTATAGAGGTATAT
The DNA here is from genome assembly GCA_963769535.1 of uncultured Chloroflexia bacterium. Lineage (GTDB taxonomy): Bacteria > Chloroflexota > Ktedonobacteria > Ktedonobacterales > Ktedonobacteraceae > CF-113. The sequence goes on from CAVYMC010000001.1 coordinate 668,044, forward strand.
CATTGCTGCGTGGTATAATACGGATGCATTTGGAAAGAATATTCTATGACTCACTAAGGGAAAGAGCATATGCCAGAGTTCAAAGTAGAGGCCCCATTTGTGCCAACAGGAGATCAGCCGGAGGCGATTACGAAGCTGGTGGATGGCATTCAAAAAGGCTATGAGAAGCAGACATTGCTGGGTGTGACGGGTAGTGGCAAGACTTTTACTGTTGCGCGCATTGTTGAGCAGATACAGAAGCCGACGCTGGTGCTTGCGCCCAATAAGACGCTGGCTGCGCAGCTTTACAGCGAGTACAAGGAGTTCTTTCCCAACAACGCGGTCGAGTATTTCGTCTCGTACTACGACTATTACCAGCCGGAAGCCTACATTCCGCGCACCGATACGTATGTTGAGAAAGAGAGTATGATCAACGAAGAGATCGAGAAGCTGCGCCTCTCGGCCACGCGCAGCCTGTTCGAGCGGCGCGATGTGTTGATCGTGGCTTCGGTTTCGTGCATCTATGGCCTGGGCAGCCCGGAAGAATATGGCGAGGTCGTTTTAACCCTCAAAGTTGGCGAGGAACGCCGCCGCGACAAGATTTTGCGCCATCTGACGGATATCCAGTACGAGCGCAACGATGCGAACTTTGTACGCGGGCGATTTCGCGTGCGCGGGGACGTGCTGGAGATTTTCCCGGCTTACGAGGATGTCGCGGTGCGTATCGAGTTTTTTGGCGATGAGATCGAGCGCATGACGGAGATCGACCCGCTCACCGGCGAAGTGCTGGGCAAGCGGCAACGGCTGGACATCTATCCGGCAAAGCACTGGGTCACGACGCAGGAGCGTTTGAACAAATCCATTGAACTGATCGAGGCCGAGTTAGAAGTGCGCCTGGTCGAGTTGGAGGCCGAGGGTAAGCTGCTGGAGGCGGCGCGTCTGAGGCAGCGCACGAACTTCGACATTGAGATGCTGCGCGAGACAGGCTTCTGCTCTGGCGTCGAGAACTATTCGCGCCACCTCGCGGGACGCCCGGCAGGCGAACAGCCGTGGACGCTGATGGATTACTTTCCAGATGATTACCTGCTGGTGGTAGACGAATCGCACGTGGCGCTGCCACAGGTGCGCGGTATGTTCGCCGGAGACCGTTCGCGCAAGCAGGTGCTGGTCGACTACGGCTTCCGCCTGCCCATCCGCGCTGGACAATCGCCCGCTGACTTTTCCAGAGTTCGAGAAACAGATCAACCAGGCGCTTTTCGTCTCCGCCACGCCCGGACCTTATGAACACGAACACAGTACGGCCATCGTGGAACAGGTTATTCGCCCGACCGGATTGCTCGATCCACAGCTTCATGTGCGCCCCACGAAGGGCCAGATCGATGATCTACTGGCTGAGATTCGCCAACGCGTCGAGAAAAAGCAGCGTGTGCTCGTCACAACGTTGACCAAGAAGATGGCGGAAGACCTGGCGGATTACATGCAGGAACTCAACATCAAGGTACATTACCTGCACTCCGAGATCGATACGATTGAGCGCATCGAAATTCTGCGCGATCTGCGGCTGGGCGTCTATGACGTAGTGGTGGGGATCAACCTGCTGCGCGAGGGCCTTGATTTGCCGGAGGTTTCGCTGGTTGCCATTCTCGATGCCGATAAAGAGGGTTTCTTGCGCTCCGAAGGGTCGCTGATCCAGATTATTGGACGCGCCGCGCGTCATATCGAGGGCAGCGTGATTATGTATGCCGACACCGTCACGAAGTCGATGCAACGCGCAATCGATGAGACCAACCGCCGCCGCAAGCTGCAAACTTCGTTCAACGAGAGTCACCATATTACGCCACGCGGCATCATCAAAGATGTACGGACGCTGTCCGAGCGCATCAAAGCTATGAGCGGCGCAAACGTTGACGCAGCTGACGCGAAGTCGGTAGCGATGGCTCTGGCGGGTATTCCTAAAGATGAGGCGCTGCGCTTGATTAAAGACCTGGAATCACAAATGCGCACAGCCGCGAAACAACTGGAATTTGAGAAGGCGGCGCAACTACGCGATCAGATTATCGAGATTCGACGCTCGATGATTGAGTAATAGCGGCCTCTTGCGCCTCAACCGCGTTCAATGATTGGGCAACGGGGGTCGGTTCTGATTCATCAGTAGGAGAAGGGGGCGGCGCGTCCAGCGTGAAACAGAAACGGCTGCCTTTGCCGGGTACACCAGTGCTTTCGACCCAGATGCGTCCACCCATGTTTTCCACCAGTTGTTTGCTGATGTATAACCCCAGGCCGGTGCCGCGAACAGAACCGACCATGTCGCGTTCGAGCCGCACAAACTTCCCAAACAGCAGCGGGATGTCTTCGAGCGGGATGCCCGGCCCGGCATCTTGCACGCAGACCAGCACTTTTGGCAAGTCATCCTGTGTTCCATTAACAGATGAACTTACAAGGGGTTCCGCGCTAATCGTGATAGAGGTTTTGCGTGGCGAATACTTGAATGCGTTAGAGAGCAGGTTGACCAGAACCTGGTGCAGGAATTGCCGATCGGCTCTGACCATGAGTAAATGCGCTACATGCACCTGTAGATTGTAATCTTGCTGCTTATTTGGTTCAAAGAGGGCGATTACTTCGTCGATCATCAGCGCTATTGACAGTTCCTCAAATTGCGGCTCCTTGCGGAATATATCCCCGCGAATGGCATCAAGCACATTACTCACCAGGTGCAGCAGTTCTTCGCTGCCATGCACAGCATGATCGATGAAGGTGTTCTGCATTGTCTCGTCCAACTGCCCCCGGTATTCGGTAAGCAGGTCGAGATAGCCATGAATCTCCGTCAGTGGAGTGCGCAGTTCATGATTGACGTTGAGCAGAAACTGGTCTTTGAGTTCATTGAGATGCAATTGTTGCTCATAGGCCGACTCTAATTGTATGGCCTGCTTTTCCAATCGTTCGTTTGCTTCGCTCAACGCCTGATTTTTGAGGGATACTTCCGCCTGCATACTTTGCAACTTTTTATTGAATTCGAGCGTCTGGCGAATGACAAAGAATTGTCGCAAAACAACCAGCCCGATTAGTACCGCGCCCCCAAAATATACGCCCTGTTCCAACACGCTACCAGTACCTATTTGCCAGACATACACCATCAAGGCAAATACGGCCGGGATGAGGATATAGGGTAAGAGCGAATGCCATTCAAAGCGAATCGGCACAGCATCGGCAGGAGTTTCACTATCAGTGGCCGCAACATGTGCATTCCTTTTACGCGCAATCGTTAAGGTCTGCGCAGCCAGGCCGATTAACATATAGCCCAGGGGCCAACCGGCGTCCTGCAAGCCGCTGGCATACGTACCCTGCAAATTCATAATAGCATAGATACTGTCCGCTATGACGATCATGAGAAAGCCAAGCGCCAGCAATTGCACAGCAGGCCAGAGAGGCTGGTTATGAGAGAGAATCATCAAACGCAAGACACAGAAGATTAGCACCAGATCAAAGAATGGGTACAGGCTCCCCACAATTTTAGCTATGAGAGTCTCCTGCCCTTGCAGCATGGTTGGCCCAAGCACAAAATACCAGCTAAAGGTTATGGCTGAGAACATGATGATGAAGCCATCGAGGATCACACGCGCGCGGGTCGTCTGGATGAGAGGACGGGTAGGCAAGAGGTAGATACCGATGAAGAAGAACGGGAAGGTACTCAAATACCCCACGTCCGCCCAGGAAGGGAAATTCTTTAGATTCTGGATATCATAGATGGTATAGATGACCTGGCCGATAAACTGGCAGAATATGCCAGCCGCGAACAGTAGGGGCAACCAACGCCGGGCGGAGTCAACATTGACGAGTGTTTCAGCACGCGAAGATACTCTCCTGAAGGTCAATCGCAGGCCAACAAGACAGAGGAGCGTTCCCAGCAGCCAGCCGAGCGCCTGCCCCACGTCATCCATGATAACAAACTGGCGGTGTGTGCCAGGTTTAAAGATGACGAGGGCCAGAAACAGGCTATTAAATACAATATAGACGCCAACGCTATACCAGAAGGAGCGGGGCAGCATTCCTTTTCTGGCGATCATGGAACATATCTCCCAACGCATCTCAAGGAGAGAACACTCTTATCACCTCTCCTACCATTTACCAACAAACAATCAACCTGAGTACATTATAGAGGGGCCTCAATACTATAGTAGAGTATGACATGCTTGTGACTTTTTTTCAAGCAATTGACCTAAACGGCTATCTATGCGGATAGATAAAAGACATTGCTTTTGCATCTTTCTCATTAACAGACCGATTCAACTCTATCATCTTCTTTTACATTCACAGATTAACTTCAGCTTAGAATAAATTTCTCGGTTTGTTACTGTTGAGATGAAAGTTCGTTGCACAATATAGATTTCTATCTATGTATGTTCCTGTAAATGTTGTATATAGGCTGGGTAAGGAGGGGTAAAATGATCAAAGTCCCTTCAATTATTCCACCAGAAGAAGTCCCTTCGGATAATGTCAAAAGTTCTACTGCGGGCAGGATAAGCAACCGCCTTGAGTGGTGGTATCGATTCAGCGCTCCCGCCGAGGTTGCGGAAAGCGCGAATTTCACCATCCGCGAGCAATACAGACGCGGACGCGTCGCCAGCCTGATTATACTGGGGACGTTATGCGCGATACTCTTGCTACTTCCGATCATTATTATATATGCTCCGGTACCGTTCAATCTGCCCTGGGTCTTTGCCAGCGCAGCAATCGGTATGCTTTGCTGCTTGCTGGCTATACCTGCGAATCGCTCAGGACGTGTGCAAATGGCCGGTATTCTGTTAATCGTGGCGGTAGACGTAATAGTGGCCGGGATCATCCTCAGCGAACGAAACGGTCTCGATCCAATCTTTCTGAGCATGTTCGACCTGCTGGTTGTCACCGAATTAATCGCGGCCTCAATTCTGAATCCGTCCAGCGTCTTCGTAGTGGCATTGATCAACATCCTCCTGATTGTGCTTGATCTCAATTTTCAACCGCATTCGATGATGTGGATGCAAATGGTGATGTCACAAACACTTGGCTATTCGCTCCTGGCGCGGCCAGTGACGCTGTACCTAGTTGTTGCGGCGGTGGCATTTTTGTGGGTGCGCAGCGCGCTGAGAGCGCTCCAGCGAGCGGACCGCGCCGAACTTATCGCCGAGCTGGAAAGGCGTGAAGTCGAGCAGAAAAAGCAACTCGAACAAGAAATTGAACAAATTCTTCAGGTGCATGTGCGCGTGGCGAATGGAGATTTAAACGCCCGCGCGCCTACCTATCAGGATCACGCACTCTGGCAAATCGGCCTCGCGCTTAACAACTTGCTGGCGCGTTTCAAAAACTCGGCCAGGGCGGAATACAGCCTGCAACGCATCACCCAGGATATTGCTCAACTCCGTATCGCCGTGCGCTACTGGCAAAGCGGTCAGCAGTTGCAGTGGCGTCCCTCGCGAGAAGTAGTGTTAAATCCGCTCATCGATGACATTAAACGCGCTCTTGCGGCGCCTACTGCCAGCAATACCACTAATACAGGGGGAATGCGGCCTGTACAGGAACAACGACCGGGACAGAGATCATACTCGCCTGAAACACCGTTGCCAGAAGTAAATCCATTCTTCGCTCGCATCCCGGAGACACCGGGTTACAACTCGCTTGACAATCAGCCTGAACGCCAAAATCGGCTGAACAGGACAGTGCAAGAATCCTGAAACGAACAGGTCTCAGGGTTCGCTCACTCGCAGTATACAAGAAAAGAAAGAAGGGGCGCTGGCTGGACGCCTGGAGTGTCTAGCCAGCGCCCTTCTTTCATTTTGGCCTCCCCCCTCAGTGATACAATAAGCTATAGTTAGTATTCGTCCACTGGAGCAACAGAGAAAGGATAACGAGCGATGCCCTCCGACCACGAGACACATCATGAACATCATCACACTCGGAGCGAGTACCTGAGTGGAGCGCAGATATTACCCCATCGCGTCACGCCGGATATGACGGTTGCCGAACTCATTGACACGCAATTTCAGGCCTATAACGCGGCGCGCTTGAACGAGGCGGCGCGCCTGTATGTCGAAGAGATGCTCGCGCCAGAAAATGACGTGACGATCGGGCTGACGATGGCCGGCGCGCTCACTCCCGCCGGTTTGGGAGGCTGCCTGATTACGCTGATGGAGTATGGCTTCGTCGATTTCATCATCAGCACCGGCGCAAATCTCTATCACGATATGCATCACGCGCTGGCGATGACGCTGCATCGCGGCGATTTTCGCCTCGACGATACCCGACTCCAGGAAGAGGGCGTCATTCGTATTTACGACATCCTCTTTGAAGACAAGGTGCTGCTCGATACAGACGCCTTTGTACGCGCCTGTCTGAAAAATTTGCCCGAACGTCCCATTTCAACGTCTGAATTGCACTACCACCTGGGAAGGGAGTTGCTGAAAGCAGGCGTCAAGCCGGAATATTCGGTGCTGGCACAGGCTGCCGCCTGGAATGTCCCTATCTACACTTCATCACCCGGCGATTTATCGATTGGCATGAACATTGCTCGCCACGCGCTGGACGGCAGCGCATTAACGCTCGATCCGCTGGCGGATGTCAACGAGACAACCGCCATCGTGCAGCATGGCACGCGCAACGGTGTGATTATCCTGGGCGGAGGCAGTCCCAAAAACTTCTATCTACAGACTCAGCCACAACTGTGGGAAGTGCTGGGCATCAACAAGGGCGGGCATGATTATTTCATTCAGATTACCGCCGATGCGCCGCACTGGGGCGGACTCTCAGGCGCGACACCATCGGAAGCGGTTTCGTGGGGCAAGATCAAGCCCGACCAGCTCAGCAGCGCGGTCGTTGTGTACAGCGATTTGACCATCGCACTGCCACTGCTCACCGCTTACGCTGTAAGCAAAGCCAGAGCGCGCCCGCGCAAGCAACTCTACGCGCAGCGTGAGGCATTGCTCAAAGAACTGAAAGAGGCGTATGAAACAGGCAAAACGGCTCGGACCATGAGTGTTTTCCACCTAATGGAAAGTCGCGCTACGCATTAGATACATTTCATGTTTGTTATTAGATAGAGGTAAGCTGGCTATTAGATACAAACAACACCTTCCTCGGTTATGCATTAGCTTGACAATCTAATGTATAATATCTTTTGGTGTGCCTGACACACTGAGGGGTCAACCTGCCAAACGCGGGGCAGTGGTTTGCAGACCTGAAACTACGAGGAGGTAGATGTCATGCTTGTGCATTTGATGTTGGAACTCTACGGTTGTGATCGACAACTGTTGGAGAACGAGAGCCTGGTGAGGCGAGCGCTGGACGAATATCCTGCCCGCGTGGGCATGGAGAAGGTCAGCCCTGTTCACCTGTACCAGATTGAAACGTCCAATCCGCTTGATGCTGGACTTTCGGGCTTCGTGGTGATTGCCCAGAGCCACATCAGCTTACACGCCTGGCCTGAGTATGGCGAAGTCGATATTGACGTGTGTTCCTGCAAGGAATTCAGCCAGGAAGACGCCATCGCTTTTGCCAGGGAGATATTCCAGACCGACGATGTCGAGTCGCATTTTGTTGTACGCGCCAGCCGTTCGCTGCGTCCTGAAACGCCCGACACCGGCTCGCTACGAAGCTGCCCTGGCCGAGCGCGCAGGCTAGAATGGCGGTGCGCTAAAAAGAAGGAGCATGTTACCAGCATGAGTGATTCGCCTGTGACCCAGTTCGGCGCGCCGGATGCGCCCTTTTGTAATCTTGCCACTGCCCGCGTCACCATCATTCCAGCGCCGCTGGAGTATAGCGTGTGCTATATGAAAGGCACCGAACGCGGGCCGCAGGCGATCCTCGATGCTTCCAGTCAAATGGAACTCTACGATGAAGAATTGGATTGGTGTCCCATCGAAGTGGGCGTGCATACACGCCCGGCCCTTGATTACCGGGGCATGGATCACGCCACCGCGCTTCAAGCTACCGGAGATGCCGCGCGCGAAGTATTGCAGCGCGGACAACTCCCGCTCATCCTCGGCGGTGAGCATTCCCTTTCCGCGCCGCCCATCGCCGCCGCTCGTGAATTTTTCCCCGACCTCACCGTTGTGCATATCGACGCGCATGGAGATTTGCGCGACGAATACGAAGGCTCCAATCTTTCGCACGCCTCGATAGAACGGCGCGTTGTTGACATGGGCATCCCCCTGATGGAAATCGGCATTCGCAGTTTTAGCCCGGAAGAGGCGGAATTTATGAAAACGCGCCCCAACGTGGCTATCGTGTGGGGCTACCAACTGGGCAGAGGCGACGCCGGAATTCCCTGGCAACGCCTGAGCAAACATACCTATCTGACGATTGATCTCGATGCCATCGATCCGGTCTGAAATGCCCGCAGTTGGCACACCGGAGCCAGGCGGACTGCGCTGGTATCAATTGCTCGATATGCTGCGCGAAATCTTCCGCCGCACCACCGTTGTCGGCATGGACGTTGTGGAACTTTGCCCGATGGAGGGCCAGACCCGCGCCGACTTCCTGGCCGCCAAACTCGTCTACAAACTGATCGGCTATCGGTTCTATGCAGAACGCTAAACAGAAGGCATACAAGATATTTCTCGTTGCCGATATGCAATGCCCTTCGTTACAATAGCTATAAAGAGACACGACAGCACATTACTGTTTCAAGGGCAGACTGATATGAGTCGTTAAATCGTAGAATGAAGATCTTGCCATGGTGAACTACGCTTGAGCAAGCGCAGAAATGGTAATGCAGGGTATCGTTATCAATAGGGACAAGGGGATGAGGTGTAGGGCGACGCGGGGGTCCCTGTCCATCCTCCGGGAGGGCGTGGCCTGACAATGCGCATGCCTGGAACCCCGAATACGAATCATTGCTAGCCACGAGGACAGGGTACGGAGGCGAGGGCACCCTTGCCCGGTCCGCCCCGTGTCCCTGATAGCGCCGGGGCGCAAGCATCAAAACAATCTTGTCCTACAGCGGTACTCTTATAATAAGCCTTTCGCTGCTCGTATTGACTGCCTGTGACTCGACACCCAAGACAACCGGCAACAAGGTGAAGAATCAGAGCATTTCGACAACCAATAATGGGGTTATTACCTATAGCGCAAGTCCGCAGGATGTGTTGATACGCACGTTTTATGGCGGCGGCAAACTGGGGAGTTTTCGAGTATAGCCCGGAAATTAGTATTTATGGTGATGGCTCGTACATTCTTGGTCCCGGACTGCAAATGCGCGAAGGGCAATTGAGCAGCGACGCGCTTGGGCAATTGTTACATACGCTGGTAGACACGGACGGGTTGCTCAAATTCACAACTAAGCAGTTCTACGATATTCCAGATCAGAACGCGACGTTCTTACAATTGATGCTTAATGGCACCAGCTATGCCTTCCAATATGGGCCATTTGGCAATTTGCAAGAAAGCGCGCAGGATATGGACGCATACCACCGCCTGGGAGCAGCATTGACCGGCATAACGAGCGCTTTGAATGGCCCTACGCATTCGTATACTAGCAAGCAGATGGCGCTGCTTGTTCACCAGGACTTTAGCCCGGATCTGTCACAGACTATTTCTTACTGGTCATTGTCCGATTTTAACCTGTATAACCTGGCTATTTATGAATGCGGCGCTATTCCACTCGATCAGACAGGTCCAAATGGCGATACTGGATGCCTGACGTATACTGTTCCGCATAACGCTTTGTTGTTGAGCAAACAGCAACAACAAACGATTATCTCGCTTCTGAACGGGCAATCCCAGGGAGTGCTTCTTGACCTGGGACAGTACTATTACGTCGCATTACGCCTGCTGTTGCCAGATGAAATAGCGCAAAAAATGCTGGCGATGCTAGGCAGCGCGGAACTGGACTATACCGGAGTACCGTTGCAAGCCGGACCAGTGCCGACTGCCACGCCAACGAGATAGGACATTTAACCAGCCAATATTGCCAGATTATCGCCACCGGTGTCGATATGTGGTATACTACGTAAGTAGAAAGCGCTTCCCTCTTCTATGCCAGCAACATGAAGCGCGTAAATTTGGAGCGAGGGCGGAATGACCGGCGGAACACTTCTTAACAAGGAACTTGCCAATCCGTCAACCCCCGTAAGATTCATCCTCATCAACCCATTTGGAAAGGACACATGACCAGAGATTTCAGTAAGCATGAGCGAGATGACGAGCGACCGAACTCTCGCAATTCATCCTCCGGCAGCCAGGGAGAAGAGCGGTCTCCACGACCTGCCAGACCTCGACTTAATCGTGACACAGTAGATAAAGCCTGGGAAAACGGAGCGCGCCAGAATCATTCCGATTATCGCGCTCGCGATACTCGCAGTGGCCAGCCGCCACGCGGAAACTGGCAACGCCCGCAGCAATCAGGACCATCTTCCGCTTATAACGGTCGCAATAACAACAGTGGCAATAGTCGCGCACCCTACGGAAACCGCCCGGGCGATCGGCGGCAGGGTGAACATACCCCTGACCGGTATCAGGGATCACGCCCGCGCCCCTTTGAGTCGGGTATGCGCAAATTTGACGAGCGACAATATAATCAACGCCGGGACTACCAACCCCGACCAGAAGGCAACGAATTCCCGCCCTCGTGAAGATTCTCGTTATTCCAACAACCGGCCACCATCGCGCGGCTACGATAACCGCCGCGATGACCGCACACCGCGCAGCTTCCAGCGCGACGATCGCCAGCCGCGCAGCTTTGACCGCGACGATCGCCAACCGCGCAGCTTCGACCGCGACGATCGCCAACCGCGCAGTTTCGACCGCGACGATCGCCAACCGCGCAGTTTCGACCGCGACGATCGCCAACCGCGCCGGTCTGAGACTCACGAGCCTCGCCCACGCGGGTACTATCGCGAGCAGAGACAAGAACGCGCATCTGGACGACCCGACCCGCGCAATTCCCGCTGGCAAAGTCGCCCCCAACGTTTCATGCCTAAAACGAACGATGATGCGCAGCCAACACGCGAGCGTGAGCAGTACGAAGGCGACTACGAACAGTTTGACGCTCGAGCGACATCGCCCGGTGTCGTCGAAAGCCGCGAGACGCAGCGACCCGACAGGAGCGTTGCGCGAAAACAACGCGAAGACCAGCGCGAAGACCAGAGAAAAGACGCCGGGTTCATAGCGGAGGTGAACCAGCAAACCGATAGCTTGATTGGACATATCGTACCAGTCGAACCAGCGGACGATGTTGCGAGTGAGGCAGCGCCAAAGGCGAAAAAGGTCAGGACAACGCGCGCGCGGGCGGCAAGCGCGAAGACTGCGCGGAGTCAAAAAGCCGACACCAACCCGCGGACGCCTCACCTGAAGCCTTCGCATCGTGGCTTCAAATGGCCCGAGGCGGAACAACCGGAACAACCGGAGCAGGCCGGGGAAGAATAGGATAACCAACTCTCCTTTGCAGGACATAGGTATATGCACATTCGAACGGTAACAGGTGACATTGAACCCGCACAATTGGGCGTCACGCTGGGACATGAGCACCTGCTCATTGACCTGCGCGGCTTATGGGATGAGCCGCCCGCGCGCAGGGCGCATCTTATCGACCAGGAACCAACGCTGCAAAACAGGGGCCATTTGATGCGCAATCCGTATCATTCTCGACCCAACTTATTGCTTGATGATACCGAGCTCAGTATTCGCGAGCTGGGCTGGTATCAACAGGCAGGCGGTCAGGCTCTCATCGACATGACGACGGTTGGCATCCGGCCAGACCCACAGGGCCTGTGCAACATTGCCGAACGCACGGGCCTCAACATTGTTGCAGGTTGTGGCTATTACCGCCAGCCATTATTACCGGCATCCCTACACGAGCGCAGTGTAGAAGAAATCACGGATGATCTCCTGCGCTGGTTGCAAGAGGGCATGTATGGCACGAGTATTCGCGCCGGGCTGATGGGTGAACTGGGAACCAGCTCGCCCATTTATCCATTCGAGGAACGACAGTTGCGAGCGGCGGCACATGCGCAAAAGCAAACGGGAGCAAGCATCAACATTCACCCGCTCATCTGGGGGCATGAACACCTGCATATTCTGGATATCCTGGAAGCAGAGGGCGCGGACCTGACACGCGTTGCCATCAGTCATTGCGACGAACTCATTGAACCGGAGTGGCACGCCAGAATCGCCGAACGGGGCGCTGTGCTTTCGTTCGACACCTTCGGGTCAGAAACCTACTTTGACGAACAATTCGGGCAAGAGCCACGCGACACCGAGCGCATTGAATGCGTCTTGCGCCTGCTGGAGAAAGGCTATGCGTCGCAGATCACCCTGGCGCATGATATCTGCACACGCATCCAGTTCCGTCACTATGGAGGATGGGGTTGGGATCACCTGCTCACTAACATCGTGCCGCGCCTGCGCCATGCCGGGGTTTCGCAGCAAGAACTGGACGCCATGTTCATCGACACGCCCAGGCGTTTACTGACATTTGTGGAGTAGTCAACATGCTATATCCCAGCTATCTTAACCTCTACGAAACGGGCGAACTGGCAGAACGCGCCGCCGCCGCCTGGGAGGTTCTACGTAGCTGCACCATCTGCCCGCAAAATTGTCGCTGCAACCGCATTGCGGGCAAGACAGGCGTATGCCGGTCCGGTACCGAAGCAATAGTGGCTTCGTGGAACGTCCATCGTCGAGAGGAACCACCCATCAGCGGCACGCGGGGAGCAGGCACTATTTTCTTCGGCTACTGCCAGGCGCGCTGCACCTACTGCCAGAATTTTTCGCTAAGCCAGGGGGGATTGGGACACCGCGTTGGGCCAGAACGCCTGGCCGATATGATGATGTATCTCCAGAAGAAGAAATGCCACAACCTCGACCTGGTGACGCCCACCCATTTTGTGCCACAAATTTTAGCCGCCCTGGTGGTTGCCTGTGGCAAGGGGCTGCGCCTGCCGATTGTGTATAACTGCGCGGGCTACGAAAACCTGGAAACGCTGCAATTGTTGGATGGCGTGGTTGATGTATACCTGCCAGACTCCAAGCACTCTGACAACAAACACGCGCTGCGCACTTCCAAGATGCCGCATTATGTTGATTCAAATCAGATCACCCTGCGCGAAATGTATCGCCAGGTGGGGCCGATGCAACTCGATGAGGAGGGTATTGCGCGGCGCGGCCTGTTGATTCGTCACCTGGTGATGCCTGAAGACATCTCTGGCACGCGCGAGGTGCTGCGCTGGATCGCGGAAGAACTCGGCCCTGATACGCCTGTCAGCTTGATGGATCAATACTTCCCGGCCTGGAAAGCTGTCAACGACCCCGTTTTGAATCGCCGCCTCACCTGGATGGAATACCGCGCCGCCATGGACGCGCTGGAAGAGCTGAACTTAACCGCAGGTTATGTGCAGGAAGATTTGATGGAGCTAGACGAAACCTCCAATGTCTAGTTACCAGTAGCGACACCCCTTGTGGGTGTCCCGTGCCTTCCTCCTGATAAATGGGGGATGGAATGGACAAACGGGGCACCCACAAGGGGTGGCGCTACTGAAGGTTCCCGGGTCATGGATACCGCGTGCTATAATCTAACAAGAGTTGATAAGCTAAACTGATGCCCGAAACGGAGATTTTCCATGAGCGACACGGCCACTTTGAGCCGCCTTTTTTCTAGTATCCAGCCTGATCTGGATCAAGTGGATGCAACATTTCAGGAACGAGCCACGTCTGGACTCGATATTCTGAACTCGGCGTCGATGCACGCGCTTGGATCGCCCGGCAAACGTCTTCGTACCGCCCTCACCTTGCTCTCAGGAAAACTGAGCTCGTATTGCTTTGATAAATTGCTTCCCCTCAGTGTGGCCTTTGAAATGGTGCATCTTGCCACCCTTCTGCATGACGATATCGTTGATAACGCCATGACCCGTCGAGGAAATCCCACCGTCAACGCGTTGTGGGGAAACAACATTGCTATCTTGCTGGGAGATTACTACTTCGCGAAAACAGCCGGCTTGATCGCGGATATTAATGATAACCGTATCGATCACCTCTTCTCCGATACCGTTGCGACGGTTTGCGAGGGAACCATTATGGAGATTATGACCGCCGGACGCCTCGATCTTACCGTTGAAAGCTACTTCGAGAAGATCAGCCACAAGACAGCCTGCTTAATTGCCGCCTGTTGCGAAGGGGGAGCCATCGTCAGCAAGGCGTCACAAGAAGAGATTCACCTGCTACATGACTATGGCATAAACCTGGGCATTGCGTTCCAGATCATCGATGATATCCTCGATTATACCGAAGATCAGAAGACTATAGGAAAACCAGCAGGGAATGACCTGCGCCAGGGTATGGTTACGCTGCCACTCATCTACGCTTTACAGGAACAACCTTTGAATGGCAACCTGCAACAGGTGCATAGCATTCTCAATGGTAGCGCGCATACCGAAGAGGATATCATGCCCATTGTGGAGTGGGTCGTCAAGGGGCCTGGCATCAAGCAGGCGCGTGATGATGCTTATTCGTATGCGGCCAGGGCGCGCGCTGCGCTTAATCACTTTCCTCGTTCAGCAGACCGTGATGTGCTTGACGAGTTGATCGATTTCGTCATTTCTCGCAACCACTAGCATCTATCCAAAAAAGGAAAAGCCGCGAGGCACAGAAACGCCTCGCCGCTTTTCCTTTTTTGAAATCATATACCGATGTGCTGGCTTAATACCACCAGAATGATAAGGCTGACGAGAATTGCACCCAGCCAGAGGGCGGCGCTAAGCCGGTCATCACTCTGCTTCAGAGGGGGCAGGCTTTCGGGCTTAGGCAGTAAGAGTACCCGCTCACTTTCTGGATCCTCGGTTGCCATACTGATAGGCAAGGGCACATAGTTTGCCTGGTTGCGCTGAGCAAACTGTGGTTGCTGGTTGCCTCTTGCTGGCTGCGGCGGAGCATAATTCGCGGCAACCGTGCCAGAATTTCTGGCTGGGGAGTTGCCAGAAGAGACGAGCGAACCACTGACCGAACGCAGGGCCAGCAGGTCCTGGCGCAATTCAGAGGGGCGTTGATAGCGCTGGTTGGCAACGGCACGCAGGCCTTTTGTAAGGATGGCATCGAACTCGGACGAGATGGCATGGTTGATGCGTTGCGCCTGCGGAATGCTGCCGCTTATGCCCGATGGCACCGCGCCTGTCACAGCATGATACGCGGTGGCGATTAAGGAATACATGTCTGTACGTACATCTACCACCCCGCGCACAAACTCAGGAGCTGTATAGGCCGACAGACGATTGCGCTCCATGCCAACCACAAACTGCGTTGCCCCGCCCGCCAGCACGACCGAGAAGTTCGTGAGGGAATATTGTGAGCCATTGCGACCAGCGATAATATGTTCCGGGCGAATCAAGCCATGCACCATTTGCGGCGATTGCTGCGATAACAGATCGAGTACCTCAGTCATCTGGAGACAGCATTCAATTACTTCCTGCTCCGGCAATGGACGACCGGTGTAGCGGAGTCGTTGTAAAAGCGATTCCCCTTCAATCGGCTCAAATACGAAAAAACTGCGCCCCTGGTCGCTAAAAGCGTCCCACAGGGAGGGTATACGCGGGTGTCGCCCGACATTGGCGAGGGCCATTGTCGCGGTACGCAAAATAGATTGTGACATAACTGAAGCAGTTTCAGGCAGCGCTACTTCACAGACCACTACCTGCTGACCACCGCGCTGGGAATCTCTGCCAATCCAGACCGCTTCAAATACTCCCGACAACCAATCCTGTCGCTCCAATAATTCCTGTAACCGGTAACGATTGCCACGCAACTGCGCGCCGGGAGTCAGAGGGCGGGCGTTCAAGGGCTGGCTCGTTGATTTTATCTGGGAATTAGAGCCTGTTGACTGCAGCGTGGGCGCGCCTGCCCCTGTCATTGGTGGGCGGGACGCGCCTCGCATATTCGACCCCGCGTCATTGGGAGCAGGGCGGTGCTGTGTCATTGGCTGTGCTTGCGAGCGAGGCATATTTTGTTGCAAATCGTCTGCCGCAAGGCGAGGTCGTCCCTGCTGTGTCGTTCCCAACGAGGGCGCTGCGTTGCTATTGGGAAATGGTGGCCGGGTACGAGATTGCCCCATTTCCGCATCTCTGGCAGGAGACACTTTGCGCAAGGCATGTTTTTCAAAAGCGGGCCTCATAGTAACATCATTCGCCGGAGCCGGCCCATTCGTTTGCAAGTTTGTGCCGCGCTGAGGAATCAAGGTAGATGAAGGCGGGTACATGGGGCGCGGGGTATTAGGAAATTGCGAAGCAGATAGTCCGTCCGTTTGCTTCTTCATCGCTGGAAAACTTCCCGAATTTTGTTTCGAAGTGGTCCAGTTCGCCCCTGAAGCCTGGGGGTTGGCAGGCGAAGGTGGCAGGTTCGATGTTGACACCGTTGGTCCAACAGCTGGTGTGTTACCGCGTTGCTGCCGCGTCATCGACTCATTGCCAGACTGCTGGCCGGAAGTAAATGTCTGACCCTGCGATACGCCGCCTCTATGTGTCAGATCGGCGGTGGTAGTTGATGATGCTGTGGGGCTGGCTGCGCGCACCTTAAAGCCACAGTTTGAGCAAGAACTCCTGCTGGCATCCCACTCGTTGCCACAACGCGGACATAACATGGTGTACCTCTCTCTGTGTCCCGGTAACTAACACTGGCAGAACAAACATGCTGCTGACGCGCCAGTTCAAAATAAGAACACGTAACGATTAATCTTCAAGATACCCTTGAGTGTTAAGTAACAACCCCCGAGACAAGTTCATCTCGGGTTCATGCGCTCCATTGATGTAGAGATTATTCTCGCAAGAGTATAGTAGTCAAAAACATGCATTACTGTCAATACTTGACACCCTAAATTGCTATTGCGCGCCGCTTATTTGAGATTACGCCCGATGGGAGCCAGTCCGCTAAGAAATACCTCGAGCGCTTTAGCCAGTTCGTAGAGCTGGGTTGCTTCGGCGACGGAGACTTCGTGATTGGCATGTGCTACCTTATAGAGCATTTGCACGGCAGGGTGCCGGGTAGGGGCGCTGGCTTCGTTCGATAGCGAACCGAGCAATGTCGCGCGCATGGCTTCCACACTGGCATTGACCTCATCCAGGTTCGCGATATCGATGAAGCTGGCCGGTCTGGGCTGATTTTTGCCCAGGCTCTGACCTTTCCCGCCTTTGCTGGCTTCCCACTGGCGTTGCGCCTGCTTGCCCGCGGAACAAAAACAAAACTCTGGATGCGCTGAATCAGAATTCTGCAACCCGGTATCATCACAAATCAAGCAGATAGACATAGCATACTCCTCTCCTCATTGACCATTTTTATGCATTCTGGACACACCACTTACCACGCACTATACCATATCTGACCAGGACATGGGGAAGGGATTACCAGGGCGGGGGCAGAGCCGCCGCCCTGGTCGCGCCCCACCGCTCAAGTTCGCGCCTATGGGAGCTTGCCCACATAGAAAATGGGCCACATTCTTATCCGCCGTTCTTGTCTGTTCCCCTGGCATCCCAGGGGTCTGGGAGCAACTGCGATGTTCTCCTGGGGGCACTCATCTGCGGTGGCGTAATACGCTGACCCGGTAAAGGGGGAGGTTGCTGCAAGTCAGGCAAAGGTGTTACGGGAACCATGCCATTTCTGGGGGTCAGCCCTTGCGGTGGCAGACGATTACCCAACGACTGGGAGGGTTGCGGCGTGTCCGCCATTGACTGTCGCAGCCCCATTGCCAGCAGGAGGCGATGAATTTCCGGAAACTCATTGCATGAAACAGGGACAACGAAGCGCGTTCCAACGCGGTAATGCTCCAGGGTCGCGCTCAGTTCAGCCAGCGCTCTGCTCAATTTTTGTGTGCGCTGCTCGGTCTGCTCGAAATGTGCCATGCGATCGGCCATCAAGTTTAAACTACCCGCGAGCGGCAACAATTCACCGCTGACCATGCGGGCGCGCGCGCGTAAGTTGCCATTCGCCAGATGAGCCTGCACCTCTTTAAGATGCGCAATGCCTTCTTCAAGCGTCATATTGCGCTCGGTAATCATGCGTGCCTGTTCTTCGACGCGACTGTTGGCAATTTCCAGACGATCAAGCGCAACCGCCTGTCGCCGCGTCAATCGCTCGTTATCCAGTTGGGTCAATATCTGTCGCGCAACCAGTAACCCCACCACCAGCAGGGTCGTGAAGACCAGTACCGGGCGATTGCTGCCCTGGGTGGCATCTTTTGAAAGCACATTGATCGCCAGCACGATAAAGAGGACTGCCAGCAAGATATAAGGTATGATCTGCGCCAGGCCAAAACTGGCGCGTTCGTTGCCCCGGCGCACGCGCTGCTCAATAGTTTCAGTGGAGGTGCCAGGCAGGTAACGGCGCAAATACGCAGCTACGCCCATAATCATCATACCAAAGGGCCAGCCCAGGTCGATCCAGGTTCCATCAACATACGTGCTGGCGGCCTGCTGGATGTTGAAAACAAAATCTGAGGTGGCGAAGACACACAGGCCAATGCCGATCACCAGCAAACTTATGCGACGCGCAGTGGCCTGATAGACACGCCCCTGACCACGCATCAGCAAAAAAACCACACAACTGAGCAGCGCAACATCCGAAGTCGGATACCAGATGCCCAGGAAATTACCGAGGCTCTGCAATACTCCCGCCTGTGCCAGGGTGCCGAGTAGCAGGAACCACGCGCTAGCAAGGATCGCGCCCATCGAAATCAGGCTATCCAGTAATACCATCACGCGCTTGCGTCCCGCACCAGATGACGGTTGGAGTACCAAACCCAGAAAAATCAGAGGCGGCAGGCTGGAATAGCCAAAATCGGCTGCCGAGGGAAAAGGGTTAGGGTTGCCGTGCGCGAGGTACCAACGCCAGAAGCTTTCGCCGACGCCCCAGGCGATACAACCGGCTCCAATCAACGTCCAGGCCAATCGTTCGCGTCCCAACCAGGGTTCTGCATTCTCATGGCGCTTGATAGGTATGTTGACCGAAATAATGGCGAGGGAACCGCCAATAAACGCGCCTACGAGCTGGGAGTATCTTCCAATAGTGAGAACCGCCGGTCCTCCAAGATGAAGCCCTAAAATGAGGGCCATAACCGCCGCTACACCCACCACCAGATAAAGCACGATTCGCATCGTAGAACGCATGAGGTATCCTCTCCCATTACCGGCTATGTAGAACAAAGCTTAATCTTTTGGCACAGTTAGTCTTATGTAGTGTACCTTTCATGTATGATATAGTCAAGTTGCGCCCAATCACCAGTACCTTTACATGTTTAGAGTGAGATTCCAGGCAGTTAAGCTGGATCATACATAGTGTGTCTGACCACTCAGATAATCTTTAAGCATTGCTTCACAGTCAAATGCCATATGTCCAAACACCTCATCCGGGATACGCCAGGCTGGTTTTCCTTCGCCAGAGCCTCGCAAAGCGCCTTCGACAATGGAACCTTTATAAGCAATGGCAATGGCGCGAAAACGCGGGTCGCGACCAGGCGACGAATAAATACCCACGAAGCCGGTGATTTTGACGGTATAGCCTGTCTCCTCACGTGTCTCGCGCAGCACGCACTCCTCGACGGTCTCTTTATGCCGCACAATGCCGCCAGGGATGGTGTAGCCCAGCCTGTCAGAACGATCAATTAGCAGTATCTTGCCATCCTGTTCTATGACGATTCCCGCGCCAATTAATGGAGAAATCTGCCCTAACGTCAGCAGCACGATGATCTTATAAATGAGACCAGCAAGTATACCCTTAATCTTCTCTTTCATTCACGCCTACTTTCAGTTATGGAATACCGTTTGATGTCTCTTGACCTACTCTATTTAGTAGCTTTATTGCTCGTCATTGTTCATCTTCCGGGGTTTCGATCTCCGCTTCACCTTCGGCGCTTACTTGATTGGATGCATGACGAGCCTGGAGCCGATCTACAACCCGCCCGGCAATGGCGTAGAATTCGGCTGATACCAGTGATTCGGGCATGGTAACGACGATTGGTTGTCCCGAGTCTCCGCTTCTAGCGGTTGCGAGGTCAAGTGGAACCACGCCCAGCACAGGTATTTCATGCAAGAGGGAAGATGCTTCGTTGCTGGTTGGGAAAATATCTACACGCTCACCGCAGTTGGGACAGATAAAACCAGCCATATTCTGCACGAGGCCTAAAATAGGCACGCCCGCGCCCTGAAACATGCCCGCGCCTTTGGCGGTGTCGATACGGGCGATATCCTGTGGGGTCGTCACCAGAATGGCTCCGTCCAGTTCCAGTTCCCGGCACAGGGTAGCCTGTGGTTCGCCATTACCGGGCGGAAGGTCAATCAGTAAGTAGTCGAGTGTTCCCCAGTTCACGCTGTGAAGAAGCTGGCGAATAAGCATTCCCTGTACATCCGGCATGGGCGCAACCGGCTGTTCCTCCCCGATGAAGAAGCCGACCGATATTACTTTGACGCCGTAGCGCACCAATGGTTGCAGCATCTGTTCCGGCGCCATGCCGCCGCGTTGCGCAAGCGGCAAGGTGGCGCGCCATCCCTGGCTTTCCCCGCGTTTGCGCACCCCCAGCATCATAGGCACGCTGGGACCATAGGTATCGGCATCAAGCAGACCAACCTGGTAGCCGCGTTTCGCCAGCGCGACCGCGAGATTTACGCTCACCGTCGATTTACCAACGCCGCCTTTGCCGCTGCCAACCACAATGAGATGCGCCACTCGCTCGACACGCGCTCGCCTGGAACGTCCTTGCACACTATTACTCCGCAATCTAAAAATCTAAGATAATAACCTGATTGAAGTATAAGGGCGTGAGATGCATTTGGCAAGGACGCGGGGCTTGCAATAGAGCCTGCCTGACGAATATACTGATAGTGTCAAATAGACATGAGCAAAATTATCTCACTATCAGTTCAGGAGCGCATTGCTTGTATCGTCTGCTGGCTATCGACCTTGATGGAACGCTGCTTAGCCCACGCCCACATAAAATCATAACACCACGCGCCCGTCATGCCCTCCGCCTGGCTGCTGAAGCAGGCATGACTATTGTGATTGCCACCGGGCAGAACCTGGCCGTGTTGCAACACGAGTGCGGCGATTTACCATTGAATGGGCCACAGATCATCGAGAACGGCGCGATTATCGCGGATATTTCAGGTACCATCTATCAGGAAAAGCTTTTGCCCGAATCATACATTCTGCCAACGCTGGTGATGCTGCGCGAGGCTGGCTTTTACCGCGCCTATCATACCCTGCATCGCGTCTACGCGGACGTTGACGCGCCGCGAGTGCGAGAGTGGTATCGTCCCCCTGTGCCGCCTGCCATTGAGGTCGAAGATATTACCAGCCTGTCTTTGCCCTGTATCAAGATCGTGGGTATTGGCCCGGAGACATTGATCCGCGCCAGACGCGACGAGTTTGAGCGTTTGTACGCGGGAAAACTCTACGTCACGCAATCGTCGTTTGACCTGATCGAGTTCCTGCATCCTGATGTTTCTAAGGGCAACGCGCTTATCAAGATCGCGGCGCAACTGGGTATCAAGGCGGAAGAGGTGGTGGCGTTTGGCGATAATCATAACGATATCGGCATGTTGCGCTTCGCGGGACTGGGCGTAGCGATGGGCAACGCGCACGACGAGGTGAAGGCCGAGGCGGATTATGTGACGAGCAGCAACGCCGACGATGGCGTTGCTGCCGCAATCGAAAAACTGGTCTTGCCTGCGCTCAAATGATGGAAAGCTCTTTGCCCACGCGCTCGAAGATGTCCAACGCCTTCGCCAGTTCCTCGCGGGTGTGAATAGCCGTCACGATGGTGCGCACGCGGCATTTGTCGGCGGGAACGGTAGGAAAGACGATCCCTTGCGCGAACACCCCTTCCTGGAAGAGGCGCTGGCTGAACCGCATGGTGAGCGCGCCTTCGCCCACGATAACGGGCGTGATAGGCGTTTCGCTCTTGCCCGTATTGAAACCGAGCTGCTCCAGGCCGCGCTTGAAGAAAGCGGTATTCTTCCACAGCCGTTCGACGAGGCTGTTATCTTCTTCGAGGATGTCCAGCGCAGCTATACAGGTTGCCACGACAGAAGGCGGATGCGAGGTGCTGAACAGCACGGGACGGGCGCGTTGCAGCAGAAAATCACGCATGTCCTGGCTACAGGCCACGTAGCCGCCCAGCGCGCCGATGCCTTTTGAAAGTGTGCCGATTTGCAGGGCGACGCGGCCATCCAGTCCAAAGTGGCTGACGCTGCCACGCCCATTTTTGCCAAGCACGCCGCTCGAATGGGCATCATCAACCATCACGAACGCGCCATATTCCTCGGCCAGCGCTACGATTTCAGGCAGAGGGGCAATGTCGCCGTCCATACTGAAGACGCCATCGGTGACGATCATCACCTTATTGGCGCCCTTCGATTCCTCCAGTACGCGGCGCAACCCGACCATATCTTTGTGCGGGAAGACTTTGCGCGGCGATTTGCACAGGCGGATACCGTCGATGATGCTGGCGTGATTCAGTTCATCGCTGATAATCATATCGCCTTCCTGCATCACGGCGGAGATAACCCCCAGGTTTGTCGCGTAGCCGGACTGGATGGTCAGGGAAGCCTCGGTATGCTTGAATTTTGCCAGCTTCTCTTCCAGAACGATGTGGAGCGTCATGGTACCTGCGATGGTACGCACAGAGCCGGAACCCACGCCGTATTGTTCGATGGCTTTGATGGCCGCTTCGCGCAGGCGGGGGTGGACGGTGAGGCCCAGGTAATTATTGGATGACAGGGTGATGACTTCGTGTCCATCAATGATGACGGTAGCCTTCTGCTCTGTTTCCAGCACTCGCGGCAGGTGGAATACGCCTTTGGCGCGCAGAGCGTCCAGTTCGTTTTTCAAGTATGCTTGCAGTTTATCCATGGTCTTTCTCCTAAAAAGTCATAACGATTTTGCCGCAGTCGCCGGATTTCATGATTTCCATAGCGTCGTGAATGCGCTCAAAGGGCAGGGTATGGGTGATTACCTGTTTGAGATCGAGCTGGCCGGATTCGAGGATACGGCGGGTGCGATACCAGGTATCAAAGATGTTGCGGCCTGATATGCCCAGGACGGTGGCACCCTTGAAGATGATATCATTGGCGAGGTCAAGCTCGATCATGCCAGAAGGCAGACCCAGCAGCGAAACGCGGCCGCCGTTGCGCAGGGACTTGAAGCCCTGGCGGATGGCTCTGGGATGGCCCGACATTTCCAGCACCACATCCACACCGAGGCCGTCGGTGATTTCAAGAATGTATTGCACGGGATCGACTTCGCGCGGATTGAGGGCATAGGTTGCGCCCATAGTGGTCGCCATATCGAGGCGTTTGGAGTTGGGTTCGATGGCGAAGATGGCGCTTGCCCCCGCTATGCGCGCCAGGCCGACCGCCCATAAGCCGATGGGGCCGCAACCGTAGACTGCTACCGTCCTCTGGGCGATTTCGCCCGCGAAGGTGGCGTGTACCGCGTTGCCGAACGGCTCTTGAATCGAGGCCACGCTGTGTTCGATTTCTTTGCCGGTTTTCCAGGCCACGCTTTCGGGGATGGCGATATACTCGGCGAACGCGCCGTCGCGGTCAACACCGAGTATCTGCACATTGCGACAGATGTGCGCCTGACCCGTGCGGCACTGGTAGCAATGGCCGCAGGTGATGTGTGTTTCAGCAGTGACAAAATCACCGGGGACAAGCTCTACGACTTCATGGCCCACTTCTACAACTTCGCCCGCGAATTCGTGACCGAAGATACGCGGGGTTTGCATACGACTCTGCGCCCACGCATCCCACTCGTAGATGTGCATGTCTGTGCCGCAGATCGAAGCTGCCTTCACCTGCACCAGCACGTCACGCGAACCAATGGTGGGGATATCCACCAGGGCAACCGTTGCTCCAGGCGCCGCCTCCACTTTGAGGGCCGCCTTCATCTTTCCGTTCATTTTATTAAAGTCCTCCACAGGATTGCTCAAGCATAACCAGCAACAATGCTGATTGTATTACCGTAATTATGCTTCTTTCTACCACTTATTGCAAGCGAGGCAAATGAATTTGACAAAATGTTGAACTTATATATATCTTAATCGTATCAGCGAATTCTCTGGCTTACCCGTTCGAGACAATCTTCTCATGCCCTTACTTTCAGAAAGAAATAATAGCCATGATGAACAATCAGGTGAACGCACCGAACGATTTTCCCTCCAATTCTCGCCGCAGGTTTGTTCAACGTCGCTTGCTCGTCCTGGGTTTGTATTTGAGCTATGCGCTCAGCATAGTTGGATGGTGGTCAACCTGGGGAGTGAAAGGAACAAGCGTGGTAGAAAGGCTTTTGGGTTCCTGGATACTTCATTTTGAGATATTGATCCCTTTGATTCCTACCGTTGCCTGCATGGTGCTGTTCATCATATTGCTTTCTAGCAACATAGCCAGGATGACTCAGGCGCGGGATAAGCATCTCGATGAGCATCTACGCATGATACGGGGCAGGGCGCATCGCTACGCCTACAGTGTTATTGCGGTTCTCTTGATAGTTGTCACCTGGTACCTGGGATTTGTTCCGACATTTTCTGCCCGGCTCGGTCTGGACTGGCCGATGCTCACCAACCCGCTACAAGCTCTAGCATTACTGTGGACGGTAATCCTGATCGTATTGACGCTGCCCATATCCATTATCACATGGATGGAACGTGAATGAGTGCAACACAAACGCCTCGTAAGCCCTCTCCGGGTATATCCTCTGTGTTTACACTGGCTAGAGCGCGTTGGCGCCAGCACTGGCTGCTGTTGTTGTTCATTACGCTGGGCATGATCGCTTCTATTACCACATCATCTCTTCGTCTTGACAATCTCTATGACTGGCGCGCGCTCCTGAATATCCTCAATAGCGAGCCGCTGTATCTCGATCTGCGATTCGCCTGAACGAGGACTAAATATAAATGATGTACAATATCAAATGTACATCGTTGAAACAGGAGGGATTGATCCAGGTTATGCGGCAATTTCGAGGCAGGACGCTTCTGTGGCTCTTTTTACTGGGAATAACGCTCGGCACAGCCCTGGATGCGTTCCATGTCTTTAGCGGCGTTGAACGTTATGCAACACCCACTTTGCTAGGGGTAGCGTGGTGGGTTCCCTTGCTATTTGGAGGCGCGGCTGTGGCTATCGGCTACACACATCCCCTGCTCGATCCGCTGCTGCATCACCGACGCTTTCGGCCACTTTTCAGCAGCATTCTGGGGCTGGCATGGCTGCCACTGGTTTACCTGATAAGCGCGAGTTTCTTTGATACGCTGACTAAAACCTTGCTTATATTGCTCGTCTATTGCAACTTCTGGTTGCTGGCGGGTAGTGACTGGCAAAACCTGGTATTTTCGCTTGCGACGGCCATTACTGGCACGTTGATCGAAATGATTCTGGTTGCCGCGGGCGCATTCGCCTATCTCCATCCCGATATGCTCGGCGTACCCTACTGGCTTCCTGCTATCTATGCCTGCGCATCGCAGGCGTTGGGAGACCTGGGCAGGTCGCTTTTCTATGCCACAGGAGGATCGCATGACACACAACGAACAACAACCCTGGACGCTTGACACGCTGCTGGTGCATGGCAGTCGAAAACATGCCACCTCGCAGCGTTCCGGCAGGCCGACCGTGCAGCCCATCTCGCCCAGCACCACCTACCTGCACGAGGACGCGGAAACGCTCGAACGGGCCTTTGCTGGAGAGCTTCCATCGGGCGAAAAGACGTATGTCTACGCCCGGCAGGGCAACCCCAACGCGCAGTCCCTCGAAAATGTGCTGGCAGAGGTCGAGGGAGGCGCGGGCGCTGTGGTATTCGGCTCTGGCATGGCGGCCATACACGCTGCCGTGCTAACCGCCGGGCTAACTTCCGGTGCGAAGATACTTATCGCTCGCGACCTCTACGGGCCAACCATCCGTATGCTCCGCGCGCTCTTCCTGCCCTTTGGCGTCGAGGTGATGCTGCGCGACCTATGCAGCCCCGATGTTGGTCAAATCATTCGCGACGAGCAGCCCGATGTGATTTACGCGGAAACGCTTTCCAACCCGCTTGTCAAATTGATTGACCTGGACGCCATCAGCGCCGCCGCGCGCGAAGTGGGAGCCGTGACTGTCGTTGACAGTACCTTCGCCACACCCTACCTCCTCAAACCAATTGAACACGGCTTTGATATCGTAGTGCATAGCGCGACCAAGTATATCAGCGGGCATGGCGATTGCACCGCCGGAGTGATGATCTGCGCTCAAAACGCGCATGTTCAGCAGGCTCACACCTATGCGGTCATGCTGGGAGCCATGCTTAGTCCGTTCGACGCTTTTCTGGTGTCACGCGGCATGAAAACACTGCCCCTGCGCATGGAGCGACAATGCGACAATGCTCTGGCGGTTGCGCGTTATTTGCAACAACATCCTGCTATTGCGCGAGTGCATTATCCAGGGTTAGCTGACCATCCACAACATGAACTTGCCACGCGCCTATTTCGCAACGGTCGCTTCGGTGGACTCCTGGCATTTGATTTAAAAGAGCAATCGCGCGCGGCTGCTTTTCGTTTTATGGATAAGCTGCAACTCTGCCTGCCCGCCACTACGCTCGGCGATGTGTATACCGAATTGAGCTACCCGCCCATGTCCTCGCACCGCAATCTAACGGCGACTGAACGCCTGCAAATCGGCATCACCGATGGCTGCATCCGGCTCTCGGTCGGCATCGAAGACGTGGGGGATATAATTCGAGATATGGAGCAGGCGCTTTAGCCTTTTTCCTCCTCACTGATTGCGACCAAAGTAGCTGCCGCGCCTGCGCGTCGTGGTGGGTGTAAAACGTTCCGATTCTTCCGCGCTGGCCTGACCCATCAGAATAGCCTCGTGGGACCAGAGCAAATCCGCGCCGGTAATATCGGTGCGTCCCTCTTGCAGGGCGCGCATGAGAGCGGCAAGGCAGACTTCGCGGAAATGACTACCGGGATGCTTCAGGAGACCCGGCGCGATCTGAGCATGTTCTTCTTCGCGGTATGCGTTACCCAGGAAATGCGCCAGCATACGTCGGGCCAGCTCGATATCTTCGACCAGTCCAATTTCGATCAATACATCGATACGCCCGGTACGATCGCGAATGCGCTGGTCGATTTTTTCGGGTTCGTTACTCGTGGCAAGCAGGAGCGTTCCTGCCGGATTATCGGGCGTCGCTATACCGTCGAGCATATTCAACGACTGTTGCAATTCGGGCGGGCTGGCGATAAACAGTTCAAAATCTTCGACCAGAATCAGCGTTGGAAGGCGACTTTCCCCGGCCAGTCGCAGGGCATAGGAAAGCTGTCCCCACGGGCTGGTGTTACGTGTGGGGGTACATACATAAAATACCAGCCCACCCTGCTTCGCGTGATATGCGCCTTCCGCTTTAATTATGCTCGTTTTGCCAGTCCCAGGCGGACCGATCAACAGCGCCTTGCGCAGGCGCGGAATGCGCAGGGCGGCGTAGCGCTTCAGCACATCCTGATCGAAAATGTGACGCTGGGCAGTAATATGCGCCAGGGTGGCGGGCGGCAGGACGATGTCGTCATACGAGGACTTTTTGATAACCTCCGCCAGGTCATCATCTCCGCCTACAATCTCGATGCTGCCGCGCCGCTGCTCTCGCCAGATATTCTCGTGAGTTTCGTCCAGCAGCTTTAGAAAAGCCAGCCAGTCGTCCTGATGTCCTGTAGGAACAGCGTTGAGGGTATGCGATTCGTTATCGTCATAATCGTAATAGTAGACGGATAGGGCCTTCCAGCCAGAGGCGAAGGTATAGCAAATCCAGCTATACGGCGCGGATGGAATGGCGCCGCGTTCGCCAAGATTAGCAGAGCGGAACATATCCGCTTTGAGCAGGGTATTGACTTCACCAGTGGCCGCGATGCCCTGCGCATACGTGGGAGCATCCAGCGCCTCCCAGGCTTTCAATGGTTCTGAACTGGCCTTTTTGTTCTTGCGTGATTTGCCAGTAGATGTGACACGGTTGAGCAACAGAGGATGATGCTCAAGTTGCACCCGGCGTTGGACGGGCGAGGCAAAGATAAGCGGCGCCTCTTCAGCGATGCGCAATTCCCGCCACAGTTCTTTGATGGCCTGTGCAGCAATCTCCCGGCGTTCCGTAGACATAGCGTGCTGTACTCCCTCGTATGTAGATTTTGGCGCGCGCGCCGGTGGTAAAGGCGATTCTGGCGTAATAGCTGGTAACGCTGGCGCATCTTCGGTCCGCGCCGGTGTTTCGATTATGATCTCTTCAACAGGCTCTCCCTGTTTTGTGGATTCCACCGCTACTGGGTATGGCGGACATATCTGCCGGGAACCTTATCCTGCGTTTCGCCGCCCTCCGGCGCAGACATGACATGCAGCATATCTGATTTCGGATCGACAACCAGGTCATTGATTACCGAACGTACACCCGGAAACTTACGGGCAATCTCTTCCGCAGCCGCTTTCTGCTGACCAGTATGCACGGCTCCGCTCAAGCGCGCCACGCCAAGTTTCGGATAGACGCCAATGGAGAGATCGCGCGTGCGAGGGTCCTGCCCAAGCGCCAGCGCCAGGTCTGCCGCGAGCTGGTCATCACCAACCAGGTTGCTTTTGATCTCTAACAGACCCTGCACGCCATATACCTGATCTCTCGCTATATCAGCGCGTAAGGAGCTTGAAATATTGCCATCAAGATAGAGCACGCCGTCCAGCACGCGAATGGTGATGCCCTTGAGGTCTACATGCATGGAAGTGAGATCAAATAAAATAGACTCTACCTCCTGTTGCAAGACAGTATCAGAATGGTAAGGCGGAAGCGCGTTCAGCGCATCATCAGAGATGGTAACGATGATGCGATCATTCCCCATGCCTGTGACATATTCCGCTCGCAAGAGGGTATCCTGTCCCGCGCGCATGTTATGCGCTACAATATACGCCAGTTCACCGCTCTCCGGCTGCGTCGCGACCAGCTTCAACGTGCCCTTAGTAGAAGAACCGGCGCGCTCCACGACGCTTTTACTATCAAAGACGACCCCACCCGACGGCGCACCGCTAGCAGCGGCCAGTTCGGCGCGTTTAACCCCGACCGTCACGCCATCACCCGTCGCCTTTATCACGCTCTCAAAGGGTAGAAACCCCGTCTTGCCAAAAAGTCGCCCCTGTTTCGCGCCTATATGCGTCATACGGCGCGTCGCTGCATCAAATGTTACGTTCGCCAGGTTACCGCCCTCGCCATCTGAACAAAATATACTGTTGCCGAAATGAAATTTAGCCATTTCGGAAATACGTGTTGCCTTACTCATACAACCAACCTCGCGCTGCAATAAAATGAAAGACAAAAGCGATAGTATGCCCTGTCCTTATATAGAAGTGTAACACGTCAGGCGCATATATGACAAGCCAGATGGTTCTTGACACTACCTACACAGAACGATATGATGCACTCAGATCACAAAGAATACGAGAAGAGTATCATGACCGAATACACCTGTTATATCGAACAATTCCCGCACAGGTTGCCACACGCTGAAGTAGCTGAACTGCGCCCATGCGGGCATTATGCGTGTCCGCCACACACCATCACCTATTATGGCACTGGCGACGATGATGAATTGGTAGGAGACTATTGCATGGTGTGTTACGCGCGGAAATTTCCACAACACTGCCCTGATCGATTGATTCTGGAGGCTGTGTTGCAGGAACAAGCAACCGAGTAGCTGCCAGGGCGATATAGATTTCCAGGGCGACCGCATCTAACAATACTAGCGTATAGGGTAGGGGCGACCCTGGCGGTCGCCCTGGAAATTTTGTTGAGTTACGCCGAAAATGCTCTCCAGCGCTTCTGGCGCGTAGCGGGCGACGATGGTTTCGGTGATGGCATTGGCACGGCAAATTTCGCCGAACATGCTGGCGCTGATGCGCGGGGTGCGTTCCTGCGTCTGCGGGTCAAGCTCGATCAGGCCGAAACGCACGCCCCAACCATCTATCCACTCAAAATTGTCTACCAGCGTCCAGTGCAGGTAGCCACGCACGGGGACGCCCTCGCTGATAGCCTGGTGCAGCATCGCCAGATGTTCCAGGATGGCGCGCGGGCGGCGATCATCTAGCGTGTCACTAAATCCGTTTTCTGTGACGTACAGAGGCTTATTACCGCGTGTTTTTTGATAGACAGACTTGAGCACACGATAAAGGCCAGCAGGATAAATCTCGCCAAAATTGTTCTCCATGCCGGGATCATTGCGAACCGCGCCGGGCAGGGTGAAACGTCGCCCGAACATTTCGGCGGACCGCGTCGGGTCAAAGCGCACCAAATCGCGTGTATAGTAGTTGATACCGTGAAAATCGCGCGCGCCAGCCGCGCCCTTGATGGGCGGGAGCAGCAGATTGAATGGAAAGGTAAATTTTCCGGTCTCGCTCCCCTGCAATGTCGCCCAGTTGAAAAAGGTATCCTGCAAACCTGCGGCAGCGCGGTCCAGAGGCGAAAGCTGGCTGGCAGGGTCAAAGAGGCGATAATGCAGGCAATAGCCAATCTGGGACTGCGGCTGGATGCGATAGATGGCGTAGAAAGCCTCGACATGGGCCTGCATCATATTGCGCAACACCTGCATGGCGCGCATCAAATCGTGATCGCCCGGAGGATACTCGCCGAATAAGTAGCCCAGCACAGCATAAATATTTGGCTCGTTGATGGTGATCCAGAAATCGCACAGGTCTTGCAGTTTTTCAACCACATAAGACACATACCGCACAAAGTAGCGTATATTCTCGACCTTCGTGAAGCCGCCGCGATCCGCGAACCACAGCGGGTCGGTGAAGTGATGCAGCGTGACAAGGGGCTTCATATGCCGTTGATGCAAATCGGTCAGCATCTGACGATAACGATCAATGGCTGCGCTATCCCAACGCCCCTCGGAAGGCTCGACGCGGCTCCATTCGATGCTCAGCCGCAGCGCGTTATTCTCCATCTGTTCCGCTAGCCCGAAATCCTGCTCCGCCTCCTGCCACCAGCTAGCGGCATCCCCGCTTGTCTCACCTGTAAGAATATGCCCCGACTGTTCCCAGCGATACCACTGATTGTTGGTGTTGCTCCCCTCGCATTGATGGGAAGAGGATGCTGTCCCCCACAAAAAGCCATCAGGAAAACGCAGAATACGCTGTCCACGCTGCAATGCCATTCCGTGATACTCCTCGACTTTGAAAGATGTTCATGGTATTGATATTGTACCATACCTATGACAGAGAACTGGCTGTTTCAGATAAGGAGCGCTCATATGAAAAAGAAAACCCTCCTCGAAAAGCTCACTTCTAATTATGCTCGTTTCGCAAATGTTCTTGCGCAGGTGAGTGAAAAGATGATGATGGAACCATTTGACGGAGATACGAAATCAGGGAAGGTCACAGTACTATCACTCGAGTAGTGGACATGGCTTTTTATCCGCTCGACAGAAACAGTGAGTGACATCTAATGATTTTTAACAAACAAACTCAGTAATTGCGTATGTTCCCGTCCTGATGATTTTTGACAACCGAACAGGGTAATGGAAGCGCCCCACTGTCCCAAAAAAAATTATCGCGCAAAATGAGCGGTATATGTCCTGTATTGACAAGGAATTCTGCTCTTTCTCAAAATGACCTGCGAACGAGCGCAATTGCCTGATGAATTTTGCCGACCGAATGGGGGAATGGCCCGGTCTCGTCCTGTAGGGACAAAGGGCGGGGTGAGGTGGATGAGGGGGCCTTGTGCTTGTCCTCGTCGAGGTGCGACCATGCTGCTTCACGGAACCCCTGGCGAATCGTGTTGCCAACAGGACAAGCACAAGGCCCCCACCCATCCCCGCATCCGCCCCTTGTCCCTACAGGACGAGGCAGGACGCATTGCTGCATTCGGTTGTCAAAGTTTATCAGAATGGGAGCGACCAGCTCGTGGTATTACCGGTTCTAGTCGTTAAAATTCATAAGAGGCAGGGCCATTACGATCTTTTCGTAATAGCCCTGCCTGAATAGTTCACTCTACTTTCAGTTACTCACGAATGCCCCTCGCCGGCAATGGCCGCACCAGCGGACTCATCACTGGCACATCCTTTTTGCCGCGAGGCAGACGCTGGCGCACGAGGTAGTTGGGGGCGACGGCAAGGTCGCCCTTCTCCAACGTGACATCTTCGCCGAAGCGGTTGAAGAAGGACAGCTCGAAGTTGGGGGTTTCGCCGAGCGCGCCGTGAGGACACACCTCCACGCAGTCGCCGCAGAAGATGCAGCGATCAAGGGCGAAGGCGTAGCGTTTGAGCGTGCGTTCAGCCATCATCAGCGAGCCGGTAGGGCAGACTTGCACGCACGCGCCGCAGGAGACGCAGTCGGTATCGTGCAGGCTGACGTTAAACGGCGTGGCGACGATGGTGTCGAAACCCTTGCCGAACATACCGTAGCAGTCCGGGCCGATTACGTCGTGGCAGACACGCACACATTGCGTGCAGTTGATGCACTTGTTGGGGTCGCGCAGGATGAAGCTGTGCGACAGGTCTAGCTCGTAGTCGTGGTAGTCGCCCGGCTCGCCGTCGTGGAAGCGGTTATCCGCCAGTCCATGCTCGATGCTGTATTTTTGCAGGTCGCACTGCCCGGCTGCCGGACACGCGCATTGCAAACAGCGAGCCGCCTCGCGCTCCGCCTGCTCTTGCAGGTAGCCCAGCTCGATCAACGCGAAGTTGCGGTGGCGCTTTTCATAGGGCAACATCGGCATTTTGACCTTTGGCTCGACCGGTTTGTAGGGCACAATATCGAACAGATCGGGTTTGCGCTCTTCCAGTTCCAGGCGGTGGGCCACTTCTTGCATATCTTCGCCATTGAGGAAGGCATTGATCGAACGCGCACCGAGTTTGCCCTGGGCAACACATTCGATGATGGTCTTTGCGCCCATCTGCGCATCGCCACCGGCAAAGACTCCATAGCGGTCGGTCATGTAATTATGCGGATCGGTCTGGATGGTATTCCACTTCGTCCACTTGACGCCCGACTTTTCATCAAGCACACTGGCATCGACAGACTGACCGATAGCCGGGATAATCGTATCACACTCGAAGGTAAACTCTGAACCAGGAATGGGTATGGGACGCTGGCGACCCTTCGCGTCAGGCTCGCCCAACCGGGTGCGCTGGAATTCGATCCCCGACACTTTATCATTCTCGGTGAGGATTTTCGTGGGACTGACGTAGAATTGCAGATCGGTACCCTCGGCCTCACCATCTTCGGACTCTTCCTCTGTCGCGCCGTGCGCGTTCATTTCCTGGCGCGAGTCGGCGATACATGGTATGCACCTTTGCGCCCAGGCGCAGCGAGGTGCGCGTGCAGTCAAATGCCGTAAAGCCGCCGCCGATAACAACCACCTCCTTGCCCTCCTTGACCGGGATGGACTTACCCTCGACTTTTTCGCCCAGATAGGCAATAGCGTTTACAACTCCATCAGCTTTGTCATTGGGCAAGCCGGGATCGTTACTAATCCAGCAGCCAATGCCGAGATAGATCGCGTCGAAGCCCTGCGCAAAGAGGTCATCGATGGTGAAGTCTACACCAAGCTTGACGTTTGTTTGCAGGTCAACACCCAGATCCCAGACATGCTGGAGTTCGCGATCCATCATATCTTTTTGCAGGCGATACTCCGGGATGCCGTAGCGCAACATGCCGCCAGTTTGCGGCTGCATCTCAAATACTTTGCAGTAGTGGCCTTTCAGCGCGAGATAATAGGCGCAGGTGAGTCCAGCCGGGCCACCGCCGACGATGGCGACCTTCTTACCCGTGGCCGGGTCCTTAGGATAGGGATGCGGCGGGTCGAGCAGGCATGTCTCAGCGGCGTGTCCGTGCATACGGCAGATGGCGATTTCTTCCTCTACCAGTTTGCGACGGCAGGCTTTCTGACACGGCGCGGGGCAGGTCAGGCCGAGAATGTAGGGGAACGGCAACACCTCTTTGACCAGGCGTGCCGCTTCCTTCATCGAACCTTTGGCGATCAATTCCAGGTAGCCGGGGATATCGATGTGCGTCGGGCAATCCACCTGGCACGGTGGCTGGCAATAGGCGTTATGGTCTGAGAGCAACAATTCCAGGTTGGTGCGACGAATATGAAATAGCTCATCCGATTTTCGAGCGCACTACCATACCAGGCATGGCCGGTGTAGTACACGAAGGAAGCGGTTGGCTCACGCCCTCGATATGCACCAGGCACATACGACAGGCCGCCGTTGGCTCCAGCTTCCCATCATTACACATATTAGGGATGTCGGTAATGCCGTTGTCGTCGGCCACGCTCAAAATAGTCTGGTTTTCGTATGCCTGCACGGTTTTCCCATCGATGGTCAGCGTGAATCCGGGATGTCCGGTCTCGTTGCGCGGCATCACTGCCTGCGCATCATGCACAATGGGAGAGAGATTATCTCGGATTGATATTGCCATATATATTACCTCTCGTAGGCACAAGGCGCGATAAGTACGCCCCTCCTGTTTTTAGGGCAAGACATGTTTAGTGACAAAACGATGCGCGCGCACGGGAATACAGGAGCCTGTGGGGCACTGCTGTTCCATGATGTGCATCTGAAAGTGTTCGAGCCAGTAGAGTTTCGCCGTTTTAAGCGCGTTGGGCGCGTGTACTCCAAAGCCGCATAGCGAGCCACCCGGCACATACTGCGCAAATTCATCCAGCATA
Organism: uncultured Chloroflexia bacterium; assembly: GCA_963769535.1. Classification (GTDB taxonomy): domain Bacteria; phylum Chloroflexota; class Ktedonobacteria; order Ktedonobacterales; family Ktedonobacteraceae; genus CF-113. The sequence goes on from CAVYMC010000001.1 coordinate 702,682, forward strand.
TCCAGGTCATTTTTCACGCCCAGATCACTGATGACACCTTCCAGAATACCTGTGATGCGTTTCATTCCCAGACGGCATGGTACGCATTTCCCGCAGGACTCTTTGCTAAGATAGCGACTGCGCTCCATAGCCCACGCCACCATACAGGTATGGGCCGGCAGCAATTCGATGATACCGGAACCTACAATCGCGCCAATTTCTTCCAGCGCATCGAAATCAAAAGGCGTATCCAGCAGCGAGGTCGGCAACGCGCCGCCCTCCGCGCCACCCACGACGACCGCACGCAATTCGCCTTCCGCCCGATTATAACCGGCATGACGCAGTATCTCACGCAGCGTAGCCCCGAAAGGCACTTCAACCACTTTCGGCTCGCTGTCAGGCACGTAGTCGTAGATGGTCAGGACTTTGGTGCCGCTCGTTGTGGCAGTTCCTACGCTCCTGAAGGCTTGCCGCCCCGTCGCGCACGATGACGGGCACGTTTGCCAGCGTCTCGATCGAGTTGATAACGGTGGGTCGTTCCCACAGGCCAGCCTGTGCGGGGTAAGGCGGTCGCTGTTCGGGCATACCGCGCCGCCCTTTAATCATGGCGATTTGCACGGTTTCTTCGCCGCCCATGAAGCCAATATCGACGCCCACCACGTTAATGGTGCAGTTGAACTCAGTTCCTAAAATATCGCGTCCAACAAGATTGGCGTCCAACGCCTCCTGCAAGGCGCGCTGCACCGAGGCTATCCCTTCAAGATAAAGGCTGCGTGTAAAGAGATAGGCTTCCGCCGCGCCCACCGCGTAGGCTGCCAGGACGATGCCCTCGATGACCTGGTGGGGATTGCGATCCAGCATGGAGCGCGCCGCCAACGAACGTTCATCGGCGTCATAGGCGTTACAGATCACGTAACGGGTGTCGTCGGGCTGTTGGCTCGCTATGCGCCACTTTTCCCCGGTGGGGCGGCCAGCGCCGCCACGCCCGCGTAGTTGAGCGTCCAGCACTTGCTGGATAACCTGCTGCGGCGTTTGCGCGCGAATGGCTTTTTCTAACGCGGCATAGCCACCAGCGCGGCGGTATGCTTCGAGGGAGCGCGCGTCAGGCTCGCCTCGCCGCCGGATTACACGATAAGATGCATCAAATTCAGGCATTGGGCTGCCTCACATGATTAATATTTCCATACACACCGCGTGTCGCGGGTGATAGTCCACGTATGGGTTGGTCGTCGCGCTTTATGCCTTTGACGGCGGGAGCAGGTTTGAATTTGGGACTCATGGTGGCGATGCCGAAGAGATCGCTCAAATCCACGCCGCGCGCCTGTACGATACGTTTGGCCGCCTGTAACGGCAGGTAGCCATAAGTGTCCATGACAGCGTCCAGCAGCGAGGATAAGGCGCCGGCCTCCTGCGACCAATGTGCCAGCAAATCGTCAACCTTTCTCAGGTCTATTTCCGGTTCCAGGTAATCCTTCACCGGCATAGCCACGCAGGGAGCCACCGGCTTGTCGTGGTATTCGGTCGCGTACTCGGAGATGCGCTGCGTGTAGTAACCTGCTTTGGATGCACCCGTAGCCGGGAGCATCTTGCGCGTGCCAAACTTCTCGGCCCCATCGCGCACATGGGAGACGAACCAGGGACGCTCTTTCCACCTGTGCATCGCTTCGAACTCGATGGTGATAGCACGCGGCGGACAGGCTTTTTCGCAGAGCAGGCAAGACTCACATTTCAGGTTATAATCGGTTTTCAGTCCCTCTTCCGCGATCAATTGAATCAGTCCGCGACTGCGCGGGGGAAGCTTTGGCTTTTCATAGGGATAATACCGGGTAACTTTAGGCCGGAAGAGGTGGCTAAAAGTTAGCCCCATTCCGCTCAGGATTCCACGCATCGGCTACACCTCTATTTCCTTCTCGCCACGTACTTTCAAGCCCTGTTTGGCGATTTTTTCGCGCAGCTTGAGGATACCTTCGATCAAAGCTTCGGGGCGCGGCGGACAGCCAGGCACATAGACGTCTACCGGCACGATGGTATCCACGCCCTGGACGGTGTAGTAGCTATCATAAAATTCGCCGCCGGAGTTGGCGCACTGGCCCATGCTGAGCACCCACTTTGGGTCGGGCATCTGCTCCCACAGTAAGCGCAGGCGTGGCCCCATCTTGACTGACACAGTGCCAGCCACGATCATCAAGTCGGCCTGGCGCGGGCTGGACCGGAACACTTCTGAGCCGAAGCGCGAGAGGTCGTAGTGCGCCTGCGCGCTCGCCATCATTTCAATGGCGCAGCAGGCCAGGCCATAGCCAAGCGGCCAGACAGATTTTGAACGCGCCCAGTTCTGCGCCCATTGCAGCATATCTATAAAGCTGGTGAGCTGAACCGGCAACTCCTGATCTCCGGGGATGTACTCATAGGGGCCTTTTGCCATAACAATTGGCACAGGCTTGCGTCGCCCATTGGCGCGCTCATTCCCATTGGCTTTCGTATCGCTGCTCATAATGTAATAACTCCCATGCAAAGGTTTAGCAGCACCTGTTGCTCGGTTGATAAATTCGCAGAGTGTAATATGAGAAAGGAGCACGGTACGCTCCGTCTCCTAACCTGTCGTAATTATAGCACGTTGCGCTACAACTGACCATATGCCGGGCAGCGGCTTTTTTTGACGGACACCTATGCTATCAGGTATAATTCTGGCATTAAGAGTGCCTTCCTACGTGTCACTGAATTGGAGGCTACCAACAATGAGGGACCCAACCGAGCAATTACATCGCATTCAGAACGCCATTATAAAAATCACTGAGTACGCAAAAAAAGGGAGACACAAAAAAGGAGAACAACACTTTGGGAACTTATACTATCACCGTATTACCTGGAGACGGCATCGGGCCAGAGGTTATCGATCAAGGCGTGCGTGTGCTGCACACCATTGGCGAACGCTACCAGCACTCTTTTCAGATGCATCACGGGCTGGTGGGCATAGCGGCGATTGAGGCCGAGGGCCGGGCTGTATCTGACGCAACTATGGAATTGTGCCAGAGGAGTGACGCGGTTTTATTTGGCGCGGTCGGCGGCATTTCGGGCTACCAGGGTTCAAAATCGCAGGAGCGGCCAGAAAATGCCCTGCTACGTTTGCGTAAAGAGCTTGAGCTTTTCGCTAACTTGCGTCCGATACGTCCATTCAAGGCACTGCTGAATGCCTCAACGATTAAGCCAGAAGTTTTAGAAGGCACGGATTTGCTAGTCGTGCGCGAATTGACGGGTGGGTTGTATTTCGGCAAGCCCAGCGAGATTCGCGAGACACCGCAAGGGAAAGAAGCTGTTGATACCATGTTCTATACCGAGCATGAAATTGATCGTATTGTGCGTATGGCCTTTGACCTGGCGCGGAATCGGCGCAAGAAAGTTACCTCGGTCGATAAAGCGAACATACTGAATACATCACGTTTATGGCGGTATGTTGCTGAACGGGTCGCAGGCGATTATCCCGATGTGGAGGTCGATCACCTGCTGGTGGACACCTGCGCTATGCAACTGGTGCGACGCCCCACCGCCTTCGATGTCATAGTGACCGAGAACACTTTCGGTGATATTTTGACCGACGAGGCAGCTATGCTGGCCGGTTCGATGGGTATGTTGCCGTCCGCCAGCCTGGGAACGCGCAAAACCGCGCACGGGCTGTTTGGCATGTACGAACCCATTCACGGCTCCGCGCCTGATATTGCCGGGCAGGGCAAAGCCAACCCCATTGCCGCCATTCTGACGGTCGCCATGATGCTACGCTATTCCTTCGGACTGCACCGGGAAGCCGACGTTATCGAAGCCGCAGTAGAGCAAGTCATCGAGGCTGGCTATCGCACAGAGGATTTGAAAGAGGCTGGCAAACCAGTAGTTGGAACGCAGGAAATGGGCCGACTGATCGTAGATGCGCTGACAGCATGATCGATTATATCAGCCCATCATGGGTTTGGGACAGGAACCCCTCAAACGTAGCTTCTCCATTGCTTCGACAATCTGACGTTTGAGTGCCGCCGACTCTTCGCTTTCTGTTTGCTGCGCATCTACACCAGGAGGCTGGAGTTTTGCTTCCAGTTCGGCAATTTCATTGAGAAGTACCTGTCGCTGGACATACCAGCGTGTTACGGAGCGTTCAACACCCATGTGATGGTTCCTCTTTGATATTCCTCGATGACCAGGGCGGGGGCAGAGCCGCCATAGGCGCGAACTTTAGCGGTGGGACGCGACCAGGGCGGGGGCAGAGCCGCCGCCCTGGTCATCGTCCGTTACGTTCGCGCCTATGGCGGCTCTGCCCCCGCCCTGGTCGCTTTCCGCGCAAAAACGAACCACATTATTATACAGTTGCACCATAAACGAGCGATTTGAGAATGCTGAGTAGCTCTTCATCCTGGTAGGGTTTGACGACGTAGGCGCTCGCGCCCAACTGCATCGCGCGTTGCTGGTGTTTGGTTGCTGCGCGGGAGGTCAATACCACCAGGGGTAACGTCCGGTATTGCTCCTGTGCGCGCACGGTCGCCATTAATTCGTAGCCATCCATGCGCGGCATTTCGATGTCGAGCAGGACAGCCGCCGGAGTTTCGCGCGAAATCATTTCCAGCGCTTCCACGCCATCGCGAGCCAACTGCACATTCCATCCATTCTGCTTGAGCATATTACCAACGACGCGGCGCACGCTGGGACTGTCATCTACCACCAGTATATGCTTGCCACCAGCGGTGGTCTGCTTGACAGGTGTTGTTGTCACTGTTGTGCCACGCGGCGCGGGAGTTTGAGCTACCGGCACAGCAGCGCCAGCGAGAGCAACCGCGTTCTGCGCCGCCAGAGCGGTTCCCCGTTCTCGCCGCAGAGGCGAAGAGGTGGGAACGTTAAGCGCGAAGCCTTGCGTTCCAGGACGCGGCGAGAGTAATTCGATCAATTCAAGGATCAGAATGACGCGCCCGTTGCCCAACACGGTTCCACCGGCTACGCCATGCACATGTCGCAGGTGTGGTCCCAGGTTCTTCATTACCACGTCCAGTTTGCCCCGAATGCTGTCTACCACCAGCGCGACCCGGTGGCGATCAGTACGCACCAGCAATACGGGCGCTTTATCATCAGGAGCGCTCATTGGCAATTCCAGCAGTTGAGAAAGCACGATGAGCGGGTAGAGGTCGTTTTGCACGACTATTGCGGCTCGCCCGCCGGATGTTGACTGCTTGAAGTTATCCAGGCGACCTATGGCCTCTACCATAACGGTTGGAATAGCATACTGGTTTTCGCCAACCGTCACCATCATGGTACTCTGAATGGCAAGGCTGGTGGGGAATTTCATGGTGAAGGCGGTTCCCTGACCCGGCATTGACTCTACCTCAAGAGTACCACGCAGGCGAGAGACGCTATCGCGCACAACGTCCAGGCCGACGCCGCGCCCGCTTTCCTCGCTCAACACCTCAGCAGTCGAGAAGCCTGGGCGGAAGATCAACTCAATAATATCGCCTTCGCTCAACTGCTGGTCGGAAGTGACAAAGCCATGCGAGATAGCCGCGTTACGCACGCGCTCTGGGTCAATGCCCGTGCCATCGTCACGCACCATGATGACGACCTGGTTCCCTTCATAAGCTGCCGAAAGTTTGATCTGACCGGCAGCAGGTTTGCCACGCCGCAAGCGCGCCTCTGGCGTCTCAATGGCATGGTTCACCGCGTTACGCATCAGGTGCAGCAAGGGACCGGCAATCTCCTCAATAACCGTGCGATCAACTTCGGTCTCCTGGCCCTCTAACACGAACTCAAACTCTTTATGTTGTTTAAGGGCCACCGCGCGGGCCGTGCGGTACAGGCGCGGGATCATAGTTGACAATGGCACCAGGCGCGCTTTCATCAAGCGATCCTGGAAAGTGGTGTTGAGGCGACTTTCGCGACTGAACACACCCTCACAATCACGGATGATCGCATCCATTTCATTGCTCAGGGTGGTCATGTCCGAGATACCTTCGCTCAGGCCGCGAGCTAACTGGTGGAACTCCGTATAGCGGTCCAGTTCTAGTTCATCAAATTCGGCCAGGTGGGCAGGTTCAACGCGGCTATTGGCATTCTTCGCGCCATTGTGACCGTTGACATGAGTGTTTCCCTGGCCCGGCATCACCTGAACAGAGTGTCCGCTGGGCAGAGTGGCAGCCTCAAAGCGGCTCTCCAGTTTCTGACCCACGTCGCGCAAACGGTTGCTACTCACCCCGGCATCCGAGACCAGGCGCACTAAGCGCTGCAATTTTTCTTCGAGAATGCTGCGATTCACCAGCAATTCGCCGAAGAGATTAACGAGTTCGTCGAGTTTGGTCAACGGCACGCGCACACTGAGGTCGACGCGAGCCATCTGCTGCATCTCCACCATCCCAGCACCCACCGGGTTTGCATCGGCCACGCTTTTAGCGGTCGCCTCTTGCAATATCACCGCCTCGCTGGCTTCGATATCCGCCTCAAGCTCCTCATTTATAACGTTTGCCAGGGACGGTTGTTCTCCCAGGATTTGATTGTAGCGTTTGCGTAGTAACTCCACTGCCGCCGCGCCTTCGCCACTCGCGCCTTTTGCGTTGATAAGTATATCAAGAGCTTCAGCCGTATCCAGAATAATACTGAGTACCGCAGGCGTGATTGGAATCGTTTCCTCCATCACACTATCAAGCAGGTCTTCCGAGATATGGCAAAGATCAGCGATAGCGCGAAAACCCATCATACCAGCCGCGCCTTTAAGCGTATGCGTGGCGCGTCGTATACCCTGAATGGGTTCAAGATCGGTCGGAGCCTTTTCAAGGCTGGCTACGAACATACTGATGGTTTGCAGGTGCTCTTCTGCTTCCAGCTTGAATATTTCTGCCGCTTCCTCGCCAAAGTCCGCCGCCAGGGGTGAAACATACGGCGCCGGTAGCGCAGGTTGAGAAGGCGTTGCAGACAATACAGGTTTTGATGGCACAGCCGATAGAGACTGAGGAGCCTGTAGGGCAGCAGCCTGGTCGATAAAGGTCGCGCCTGGAGTTTCGTCCGCTTCGCCGATGAGCGTACTGAGAAATTCACTACGCACGGCAATTTCAATCTCCTGGCGCAGGCGAGCCTCAAGCTCCCGCAACGACTCGCTCGTGCCGGTGCCTATGACACTTTCTTGTAAGTGTCGTCGAGCCTCAAATTCCTCGCGCAGTTCGCCGCGTATCTGTCGCTCTAACTCGGCGCGTGTAGCCACTGTGGGCGGGCGACGTTCATATTCCTCGCGTAGCCCGGCTTCGATCTCTGCTCGCAACGCTGCAATATCGGCATGGCGCTCAAAGGTAACGCGCTCGTGTACGGTATCACGTGATACTTGCTTCGCCCAGGGACTCCAGGGCTGGCCGGATGAAGAAGCAACCTGCAATTGATCGATAGCCTCGCCACAAGCGTCTATTGAAGCTTGCAACTGCGCCATGCTTGCCTGCATCTGCTCATCGGTCATTTCAATATTGCCGGTCATCTGCACCAGCAAATCCAACACCTTCTTCAGTTTGCTGTTCGCCACCCACATTACTGACAGGGGCAAATAACGTCGCACCTGCTCCGGGCTGTTGCGCAGGTTCAGACCCATCGCTTTCCCTGCCCATTCCTCCATGCGGTCGAGCGCATCTTTAGAGCCATCCAGGAAACCTTTGAACTCGGTACGCTGCGCTTCAACCACTGTAGCCGCCAGGCGCAATTGCGTGAGTGTTCGCTTGAATGACGCCGCCTGATCGTCCAAAACCTGGGCGTCCTCTTGCATCTTATGGTAGATTTGCGCCACAGATGCTCCATCCACCTGCGCGGGCACATTTGCGCCACGTTCGCTTGAAAGCGGTACAGGCGCATTCGCAATCAGGCGCGCTGCTTCCAAACCTCGCATTTGCTCTTGAAGCGGGGCAGGAGCCATTTCACTCTTATCGACAACCGGCAAGCCTGGAGTCACAGGCGGACGATCTGGAACGCGGGGCGTCGGCGTTGCCAGCATCTCTAGCACGCTGGGTCGAGCAGGCTCGGAAGATGCAGTCGGAGGAGTGGGCAAGGATTGCCGGGGCTGTGTATCCTGTTGGAGACGCACGCCAGCGCTTGAGATGGGTACCGGGTCCTCCGGCCACGACACCTCTTCACCTACAGAGGCACCAGGAGTGCGGAACGAAGCCAGCATCTCATCCAGCGAGGGAATGGCAGGGGATGCACCTGATGGCAAAGACACGTCGCCCGGCTCCTGGGCAGGCATTGGTACAAACGCGCCGCCCTGGTCAGAGGTTGCGCGGGCTGATAGCTCTAATTGCGCCCGGTACTGCATATAATCAGCATCATCTTCAGCAATAACAGCATTCTCGTCGATACCTTTGCGAATGCCATCGATCAGGCGATGGACGCGCTCAAGAGAACGATGCAGCAGGCCGAGGGTAGGCGGATCGAGTTTGGCTAAATTGTCCAGCACGTCACCCAGGATATCCTCCATACCGTGAGCGACATGGGCCAGGCCCGGAAAATCCATCATAGACGCAGAGCCACCAATGGTGTGGGCGCGACGATAGCTCTCCTCGAGAGCCTCCATGTCATCCGTTGACTGCGCCAACCGTCCGAGATTTGTTTCGATTTCGGGCAAATAACTGTTGACCTCTTCGATGAACGAATCGAGGACTGAGAGTTTATCAAAAGTATTCGACATGATGCGCGCACCCACTCATTCTTTATTTACTGTCCCAGATAGCCGCTATTCGGAAAGGGCGCCTGGTCCTGACTAAATCCAGGTTGATTCTGTCCAGGGTTTCGCGGACGCGGACGCTGGTTAGGTCCTGTTTGGGAAGGGGGTAGACCAAAGTTCTGTTGGGGAACTCCGGGTGTCATCTGATTGGCAGGCGGGTAGTATGGTTGATTCTGGTTCCCAAATCCCTGGTCACCTAAATCAAACTGACCGTCAAAATTTTGTTGGTAGCCGAAGCCGCCCGGGTCGCCGGAGTGTTGCCCCGTGCCCCCGTTAAAGTTCTGCATTCCGGGCTGGCTGCTAAATTGCTGCCCACCAAAATTCTGCTGGTTGCCGTACCCACGCCCATCAAAACCCTGCTGGCTACCATACGCCTGCCCGCCGATCTGCGGCGCAAAACCAGGCTGCGAGCTGAAATCCTGTTGGTTGCTAAAGGCATACTGGTAAGCGCCCGCGTTATCGGATTCTTGCGGCTGTGACAAAGAGAGGAAGTCAGATGAAAAGCCCGAATTCCAATCGTTGTTCATAGCCATATCTTGCTGGTAATACTGGTCGCCATTGCCCACCGGTAGAGCCTGCATCGAGTTCGCTTCCGGGAAAACATCGACCATTTGATTCGCGCGTTCTGGCAAACGGAAGGTCGAGACCGAAGCGCGTAACTGATCGGCAAGTTCCGCCAGATAACTGACGCTCATCGATGCTTCCTGCGTGCCAATATTTGTCTGGCGCGTGATTTCCGAGATTTCACCCATGGCAACCGCCACGTTCTCAGACACCTGTGCTTGCTCATTAGCGGCACCCGCGATGTCTTCGATCATCTTCGCCTGTCGTTCCACCGCAGCATAGATGAAGGTCAAGGCGCGACCCGCGTCATCGGCGAGTGACGATCCCTTGACCACTTCCTGGGTGCTATCTTCCATAGCGACAACCGCTTCGTATGTATCGCCCTGAATACTCTTGACGAGGGTCTCAATGCGTTTTGTCGACTCGGTTGAACGTTCTGCCAGTAGACGAATCTCATCAGCCACGACCGCAAATCCGCGCCCATGCTCACCGGCCATGGCAGATTGAATGGCAGCGTTCAAGGCCAGCAGGTTGGTCTGGTCAGCGATATCTTCGATGATACGGATGATTTCGCTGATCTCATTGGAACGCTCGCCCAGGCGTTTGATCTTCTTCGAGGTTTCCTGCACGTTTTCGCGAATGAGGGACATGCCCTCAATTGACTGGCGCACCGCTTCCTGACCGACGTTGGCGTTGCGCAGCGCATCCTGGGCTGCTTCCGCGCTCAAACGAGCATTATGGGCAACGTTCTGGATGAAAGTAGCCAGCTCTTCCACCGCATGCGTGGTTTGAGAGATTTGATCTACCTGCGACTCTGTGGCGTGCGCCAGTTCAGCGGAACGGTCAAGAATTCGGCGCGTACCATTTGTGACCTGAACAGCAGTAGCCTGCACACGTCCGACGACCTTCGCCAGTTCCTCAATCATATAGTTAAACGAGTCGGCCAGCACGCCCAGCGTATCAGGCGTTACCTCGGCCTGGACACGCAAATCGCCATCACCTACCGCGCTTACTTCCTGAAGGAGTTTTTCGATCTGAGCCTGCAGGGCCGCGGCATCGCTACCGCTGGTACTGCTGCTGCTAGAAGGGCCACTCGTCGTGAAGTTCTGGCTGTCGAGGAGTGAGTTCAGCGACATGGCAAGCATAGCAAACTCATCGTCGCCGCTGACGATTGCGCGAACCGCTCGATCTCCACCGGCGAAGTTGCGACACGCATCCACCAGGCCCAGGAGCCGATTCTGGATACTGCGTCGCACAAAATAGTTGACTCCCAGCACTCCCACCAGCACCACGAGCGCGGCCCCGACCACTACGTAAGTGAAAGTCGGATCGGTGCCTCCCTTTAAAACACCCAGAATTAATAAAGCAATCTCAGGTACGGCGAGCGAGATAATAAGGCTCGTCAACAATAGTGAGCTTACTGTCATCCCACCTTTATCGGTTTCATTCATCCGCCAGGCCTCCTCTTTTGTGAAGCAGCTTATTTATTGAGGCAAACAGCATCTGCGCCTCTTCATGACAGGCAAATTGCTTTTCGAAAACGCTTTCGTTCCGCGATCCGCCTTTCAAGTCATTGCACTTTACCAGCACAACGTCCGACTCTCTCCCTCTCTTAAACTTATGCATAATGCTGCATCTTTTCAGAAAAAAGCAAACGAGAGGCATCCAGTAGAATGACGCTGCGTTTACCCAGGAGAGCTGTTCCCTCAGCGAAAGGCGTCAGCCGTTGGGGGATCGGCACCCGGCGCGTATCGGTTATGATGGCGGAAGGTGAAATAGATACCATCTCGCTCACACTATCAACGACCAGACAAATGACCATCTCATTGAACTTGACCGATAACAGTCGCGTGCGCGGATTGTGTGGGAGAATTTCCATCCCCAGGAAAGCTCTCAGATCCACCACCGAAGCAATGGAGCCACGCAAATTGATGACGCCGACCACCCAGGGGGCAACATGTGGAAGAGGAGTCACATCCGCCAGCCGTTCCACGCCCTGAATATGTTCAGCTTTCAGCGCCAATTCACGTTCCACTAACGTAAAAATTAAATAGCTTTCGCCAACTACCGTGGTCTCTAACGGAACGTTTGCCAGGTCTTGCGGGTTTGTCAGATTGACAGGCAATCCACGCGAGGCATCGGGAATGTTGCCCTCCCTTTGCGAAGGAAAAGCAGCATTCCCATCACGCCGCAATGCGCCTGGAGGCGATTGTGGCTGCACCCTTGCATCGCGTTGCAACATGATTAGACTCCTCGAACTTCACTCATTTTAAGAACTAAACAAGGCGACGAACGTTACTGATCAACTCCTCTTCGCTAAACGGCTTGGTCATATACACATCCGCACCTTGCCGCAACCCCCAGGATTTATCGAGCGCGGTATTTTTACTTGTCAACAAGATGATGGGTATATTTTTGCTGGCCTCGAAACTCTTGAGCTTGCGGCACAGTTGAAAACCGTTTTGTTTCGGCAACACCACATCTAAAACAATACACTCCGGTTGTTCTCTGAACACTTTTTCGAGAGCCTCATCGCCGTCCACAGCGGTAACAACATCAAAACCGCTATTGCGAAGCGGTGTCGCGATCATAGCCAACTCTGTCCAGCTATCATCTACCACAAGTACTTTACGTCCTGACATCCTAGTATACCTTTCCTTTGAAACGACGCAATAGCCTGCGCCTGACATATGGGAAAGATGGGCTATCAACAAAACTGATTTTGCGTATGGTGCGGTGCTTGCCAGATTATCCTGTTACGAAGAGATATCGAACAAGTAGCTCTACCCACGGCGTCGGAGCCGCGTGCGCATCCCTTCATATTGTTGCGCTGGCATACGTTGCTGCCAACCGGCAAGATGCTTCTTGACGGTCTGGACCAGTTCTACCGAGTCGAACGGTTTAGTTAAATATTCCGTTGATCCGGCCAGGCGACCGCGCATCTTGTCGAACAATCCATCCTTCCCACTCAGCATAATAATAGGTATTGCGCGAAACTGCAAGTTTTTCCGTACTATCTGGCAAATGGTATAGCCATCCATGCGCGGAAGTTGAATATCTAACAAAATAAGCGCGGGCATTTCATCTGCTACCGAGGTTAGCGCGCTGAGACCATCACCAGCAGTTATGACCCGAATATGCTCACGTTGCAGCGTCATTTGCACAATTTTCCGAACAGTGGGACTATCATCCACAACTAACACCGTTGGTATCGGTTCCATCATTTAGATTGACCTCCTTTGCCATTCAGACGACCAGAGAGGGGTACCATCTTTCTGCGCCGCGCCTTTCCAGTTAGCATCGCTCTGGTAGGCGGGATCGTTGGATCGATTGCGCGCGTTCTGAGCGTGTTGCCCGGCGCGATAAAGCTGGTACTGTTGAATCTCCTGGTCAACTTCCGTCAGGAATGCTTTCCAGACCACGTTCAGTTGCCGCCCCGTGTATGAATTACCCACCTCATCATTCAACAACGTTGTAAATACGGTTCGTAAAAATACCGCCAACCCGCGCACCGCTTCCCAGTAAAATTCTTCTAATTGCTCTCCACGCACCAGGTTATTCAGGTTAAATATTTCGCTACAGTCAAGTTGCCCATTGACGAAGCTGGCCGTTTCCAGAATGGGGAATTGCTGCGTTGCCATCAATTGCAATGACCTGGCAAAACGCTTTTCCAGGTAACTCACAATATCTGCGACAGGAAGCTGGCCGCGCCCTCGCAACGTTTTCGCATACATTCCATGATGAATCAGCAGGCCATTGATGCATTGAGAGAGCGTCTTTATCAGTCCGAGGAGATGCTGGTCAGGCGCGGAGTTCTGCCGTTGCTGCGCGAGCGTATGCTGCGACATGATGATAATATTGGTGAGGTCTTGCTGGAGTTCGCCTTCCAGAGCGGTATCAACCATTTCTACCAGGCGCAGTTCAAACAGGCGGGCAAGGATGCGGGCTACACGCGCTTCAGGTAGCATCAAGGCAATAGCCATCGCTTGCAGCGGCACTTCGCCGTTGGCAAGACACAACACGTCGATATGATCCTGGCTCAATCCCAGGCTGCGCACATCGTTGCTCACTTCAGGTAGCCAGCGCGCCATTGTCGTGCGAGTTAGGGAATTATCAGTCATCTCTTCCCATTCGTCCGCCTGGCGTAGAGCCTCGAGCAGCACACTATCGACATCCAGAGGCTGCATTCTCCCCTCTATCGCGACCACGCGGCGATGGAAAGAAAAACGCCCGTTGACCCAGCGTAAAGCGTGGCTAATCGACTGCGTTATGGCAAATTCCAGGCGCTGCTGCATCTCGGCGGGAGTCATGAGACGTTGCTCGACCAGAAACGGCAACGCCGCCTGCATGTTACCCTGAGCAGCCTCGCGTATAGCTTGCGCTCGTTGTGGATCGAGTCTATTCATCAAACAGAGCATAGTTAGCAAGTCAGGCTGGTTGACCCCTTCCTCGCGCAAGGAGACGATCTGGCCCTTGCGCAGACTGATTGAAAGCGTCTCCCGTCCCGACTGTATGAACAGCGTACCTGTTTTGCCGCTCAGGGCGAGCATTTTCAATATGGATTGGAGGCCAAGCGTTTGTAAATCTCCATCCATGATGAGGTCTTGCGACTCCATTATTTCTCGATCCTTTTACTTGTATGTCTTTTCAGGAAGCCCTTTTACTAAGCCAGCGCTTGCTCTACGGCATCCAGTAAGTTTTCAATCTGAAACGGTTTGTCAATAAATACAACGCTCTTCCCGTGCGGATATACGTGGCTTTCCGGCAATTCATGCTGCGTGAGCGCGCTAATCACCACAAACGCGGGTATTCGCCGCGTGGTTGCCGCCGACAGGGTGCGCATGACCTGATAGCCATCCATATAGGGCAAAAGCAGGTCGGTAACAATACAATGCGGCTGCCATTCAACACATTGCTCAAGAGCATTCAGGCCATCTTCCGCGATTCTGACAGCATAACGTGGCTCGAACTCCAGGCATTGCCGGATCGTATCAGCCACACTCGGATGATCCTCAACCACCAGAATACGCGCTGACCGCTCACCACCCTGATGCGCTTTCGCGCCCTCCGGTACGCTATCGGCAAATGACCGGGACAATCCATCACCGTTGCCGCTTTCCAGCGCCGACTCATCGAGTAAAACCTGCTGAAAGACCTGCAAGTAGCGTTGTAATCGCTCCATTTCAAATGGCTTGTGAAGCAGAGCTACTGCCCCGATTTGTTCAAGCGTCAAACGCGAAACAGAACGACTACTCAAGGCTATCATGAGGCGAACACGCGGCCACTCTTTATCTAAACTCGTCAGAGAAGGCGCGTCAAACGATACGCCCTCGCTCGTTTTATCCACCAGTACAGTTGACTTATTAAGAGGGGCGTCCAGATCGTACACCAGAACATCCCCCTCTGTCTCAGCATTACGCGCATTTCCTCCTCCTCCTCTTACAACACTGGTAGAGAGTATACTGGCTTCGTAACCCCATTGCTGAACATTCGCGGCCAGAATCTGTATAAAATGATCTTGATGATCACCACGCCCCAAAATCAGCACCTTCAAGCGTTTACCAGAGAGAGTCGTTGAGCCAGGCACTGACCATAAACGGTTTGCATTTGAACTCTGTCTACCCCCATCGTGTTTCCGCTGATACATAACGTCTCATCCTACCCTTACTTTTAACGAACCACATACAGTCCCATAATGCAGTGTACGACAAATGGGGAAGAGTCAACCATAAAAAAACTGTAAAAACCCGTTAAGATTACGTTAAAATCTCTACGCCCGTGGAGCGATTTTACGAAGCGACCCCTGATTCCTGCTGGAACACCACCTGCTCATTAAATACATAGCCTACGCCGGGTTCTGTAAGAATGTAGTGCGGATGCGAGGCTTCGGGTTCCACTTTACGCCGCAATTGCCGGACGTAAACGCGCAGATAATCGGCTTCGTCGCCATATTCTGGCCCCCAGACTTCGCGCAAAAGGACGCGATGGGTCATCACTTTGCTCGCGTTTAGCATAAGTTGACGTAACAATTCATATTCGGTCGGGGTAAGATTGACCTTCTTTTCGCCCGCGAATACCTGGTGGCGCATCAGGTTCATGCGCAAATAGCCGTCAGTGGTACAGATGATATCGGGCGTAGAGGGGTTTTCGGCATCTTGCGTGGCAGCGCGTCGCAGACAGGAACGCACGCGCGCCAACAATTCTTCTGTGTTGAACGGTTTGGTCTGGAAATCATCAGCGCCCAGGTCGAGCGCCTGTACTTTCAACGGTTCTTCCGAGCGAGCCGATACCACAATAATGGGTGCCTGCGATATCTCGCGAACGCGAACGCACACTTCTATCCCATCAATATCACCCGGTAGACAAAGATCCAGCAGGATTAAATCAGGCTGCTGAGTGCGCACAAACTCCACTGCCTGGTATCCAGAATCAACCACAGTTACCTCATAGCCATTCACCAGCAGACTACGTTTGAGGATACGTTGAATGGATGGATCATCCTCGACGACCAGTATGCGTTTTTCTTTTGTTTTCATGAAGTCAGATCTCCTTCACGGAGCAATAGGAAGAACAAAGACAAAGCAGGCTCCTCCACCGGGGGCAGGTTCTACCCATATACGCCCATGATGCGCTTCAACGATACCACGACAGATTGCCAATCCCAGGCCGGTATGACCATCAGGACTGTAAAACGATTTAAAAATACGCTCGCGCTCCTCTTCCGGCACTCCACCACCCCGATCAATCACCTGCACACGCACACAGCGTAACGCGCCATCAGACGACTTTTCACCGGACACCTCCAGTGAGACGGTTTGCGCAATTACCTGTATATATTCATCGGGCGGGCTATGACGAGCAGCGTTCTCCAGAAGATTATACAATATACGTTTCACTTGCAAGTAATCAACGTAGATAAGCGGTAAATCTGGCTCAAACGTCACCTCGATGCGGCGGCCAGCGAAGGTTTGTTTAATGCGCGAGAGGGAACTATGGACGATCTCCTGTAAATCATTCCATTCTTTTTCCAGCGCGAGGGCGCCCATGTCGATGCGCGACATTTCGACCATGGAGTCAATCAACTCATCCAGGTGATCCGATTCGGCATCGATATCTTCCAACATCTCCCGGCGCATCTTCTCGTCCCATTTCACGCCGGGCTGCAACAGGCTGCTGACGGCGGCTTTGATAGAGGTCAACGGAGTGCGCAGATCATGAGATACAGAAGAAAGCAGGGTCGATTTATTGCGCTCATCGCGCATCTGGTCCGTTATGTCGTGAATTTGCAAAGCGTGCGCGATCAATTCGTTGTGCCGGTCATACAGGGCATAGCGCATAAACTGATAGTGACGATCGCTCGGCGCATTGTCAAGCAGCATGGCAAACGAGCCGGTGGAGCGCGATCTGGCAGCCGGCATACTACGCCGGTACAGTCGGCTCGATTCAACAGACTCATCACGCACAGGAGAGGGGTGTCTTTGCACCGGTTCAGAGGCGATCACGCAGCGTAAGGTATTTCTCGGCAAAGGATTGAGGCGCGGCATATTTTCTTCGTCTTCGCCCATATGCTGTAGCGTTTCCACGCTATACTTATCAGGTACTGCAAGCGTGATAAATTCCTGAAGGTATGACTGCGCTTCATCAAGGTTGCGTATGCGCGGTAGCAGACCGGCTAAAGCCTCCGTCAGCGTGAGTTCCTGAGTGCGCGGGAAAAGGGGTTCGTGCTGCGCTCCTAAGAATGGCGACTCGAAGGCGACATTCCCAGCCGCGTCCAGGTCAAGGCGCACGCCACACAGGGCTTCGGCGGCGGGATTGACATAAATGCAATGGCCTTGAAGATCGACGATAAACCAGGGGTCCTGTATGTTGCGCGTAACACGCTCATAGAGGTGCGGCATAGAAAAAGTTGCTCTGCTGGCGGAGCGGACGGGATCGAGCATGGCGGTGAAAGCGGCGCTCACATTTCCCAGCAAACCAGCGCGCTCGAGAGCCGCTTCTGCTGTGCGCGCGAGCGCGGCAGCCCCTTTCTCTCTGGCGGCTTCGATTGACACAAGAGGAGTTTTAGCCTGCGAATCGGCCCCCATTGGCTGTTGCGCGAAATCGGCTGACAGTTTACCAGGTTGGTTACTCTCGCTTTGTAGCGTTTGCAAGAGTGACTGGAAATCGTGTTCGCTGCTCGTCAGCAGATGATCGCTGATGAAACGTAGCAAGCTGGTGAACTTAATACCGAAGGTACGTTCGGTCTCGGCGCGCACGTTTTCGAGTAGTGCCTGCTCCTGCTGCGGATCGAGTGGATTCCGTGAGGCAATTTCTAATTGTTCGATCGTTTGCTGAAAACGCTGGCGTTGGCGCACGGCCTCGAGCAACATCCCATTGTGAATGGCAATCATGGCCTGGCTTGCAAAAAGCGAGAGAATGTCGGTTTTTAGCGGGGTAAAGCCGCCCGGTTCGGGGGAGAAAAGCAAGAGCGCGCCGAAGACGGTGGGGCCGACGATAAGGGGGTAGCTGAAGACCGAGCGCATCTCAAGTTGCGTGGCGAAGTCCGCGCTGGCTGGGAAGTGTTCGTCATGCGCAATATCATTTGAAACTCCCGGTTGGCGGCGGCGCAAGGTGAAGCCGATAATGGTTTGATCGCTGAGTACCTGCTTGTTGCTGATGATTTTTTGCAGCTTATCAGCCGGGCAAGCCCTGTTGAGCTTCAAGTCGCAGAGTACCGACCCGCTGGTCGAGCGTGACGATGGCCGAGGCCACGCGCAGAGCAGTGGCGATACCTTCAACAATACGGCGCAGGATGGTAGCAAGGTCCATCTGCGCGGTAAGGGCGCTGGAGACTTTGCTCAACTCCTGGCGCTGGCGATCCTGTATCTGGACATTGCCTTCGGTCTGGGCGCTTTCGATAGCAGCGGCCAGCACACGGGCAACTGCCTGAATGATGCGCAGGCTCTGTTCTTGCTGGTAGGCGCGCAGCGATAAACTACCGAGTTCGAGCGAGCCTAGCAAACGATCATCGACTATCAAAGGCATGATAAGGGTAGAGCGGAGCTGCGGATGGCCGCTCAGCGCGTCGCCACACTCAGCCGGCGTACCATCCAGGCCGACCGGATACACTCGCACGAATGTAGCATGAGGGTCATCTTCAAAGTTATCTGCATCTACAACGCCACACGCCGGTGCCTGACCCTGATTCTGGGCCATCTGCGTATCACTTGCTGCGCGCGTATTCGATTGCTTTTCAGTGCTGCTTCGCAAAAGTTGCTCAAGCATAGAGTCTTCCAGGGGATGCTGGTGATAGTGGGACACCCACTGACCCAATTCCTGTGAGCAGATAGTAACACGCAGGGCCTGGCGATCATGCCGCAAAAGCACGATACCAAAAACATCAAAAGGGATGACAGGGGCTAATTCTGAGGCAATCTGGGCATAATCTGGATGCGGGCCGCGCACACCTGACACGATGCGCGCGACACGCTCGATGATTGAATACATATCTTCCTGTAGTGATGTTTGAATATTCGTTTCCATACAGCCCTTCTGCTCCGCCGCTTTAACCTGACCCTGACATCCTGAAAGTGCCTTCCTATAACTCGGAAGAATAAGCAGAACAACACACAGTAGTACATTGTAACATAGAATGTCCTACAATGTTAGGACATATATGTAAAATCATCATTTTAACGTTTCAGGGTAGCCCAAAGGTACTGAAAAGTAACACATTTGAGAAGTATATAACAATTTTCTCATCCTTGCTAGTGCTGCGTTCGTTAAAACTGTTTACAATAAAAGCATGGAGAATACAGCCTAAGCTGGCTCTAAAGGGCGATCTGTTTTGTTACCGCCTTTAAGGAACGCAGCACTAGCTAATAAACTCTTTGTTCTCCCTCTTAATATAAACTTGCTCCATGAAAAGATATTTCCTTCGTGCTGATAAGCTGATCCCCAAAGGATAATGCATCTTGTCAGGGATCAGCTTACCCGTCAATTTGAGAGTGAGAACTGCAATCTCAATCAAACAGGAGCATAACCCGTCAACTCTACATATCCCTCGCCGCTGATACTCTTCCCCTGGCTACTACCCTGGATGCTGACTGCGCCTTCCCAGTAGCTATTGCCGGTGGATTGATAGACGACCAGTTCCTGGTTCTTCAATTCGGGTTGGAGGGTGAGCGAGGCGTGCAATTGTGGGGCATTGATGTCAAGCTGCCAGCCGGAGGGGTAATTCGCGCCCGTGATGGGGCTTTTCCAGTGGTGTAAGACGGTGACATGCAGGTCGCTGGCGGGAAGCAACTGCTCCTGCCCATCGGGGAGAATATAACCAATGTAGGTTGAGGTGATATTGCCCAGTGCATCGCGCAGCAGGTAGATCATCATCTCAGTGTTGTTGCTCAGTTGCACGCTGTACCAGTCCCAGCCACCACCGCCCAGCGAGATGAAGTTGCCCCACTGGTGATCCATCCAGGCCTCACCCGTTACTTTGAGCGGCTGACCGTGATCGACGAGGGTGCCGGTCAGGGCCATGCGAGTACGCGAATAGTAGTAGGATAAGCCGCCAATGCCAAAGTCGATAATGCCATTGCCATTATGCAGCGTGGCAGGTTTAAGCCCCTGTACATCGACGCGCAGCGCGTACCCTGGCATGGACGCGACAAGGTGATCGAGGCCATTGACCCCCTTGATGGACCAGTCGTCGATAGCTACATTGATTCCGGCGCTTGATGTGCCATTGGGAAGTACGGCGTCCGGCTCGGTCTGGCGGCGCTGGTCAAAGTGAAACACACCGCCGGTGACATCGCTGATGGCGAAATGCGCGGCATAGACGGGGGGAAAGGCACTGCGCAGGGCCTGGAAGAAGACCAGTTCAAAGCCGTAGTGATGAGTGGCGCCATCGGGCATAATGGCGCTGAAATGCCCGGTATAGTACCACCACTCGGTGAGGTCGCGGTGCGCCGCCTCGTCCTGTGGAAAGCGAACCGGCGACAAAACAGTGGGCGTCGGCGAAACATTGACCTGTGGTAACTGCGTAGAGGTAGATGGAATGCCTGGAAAGCCGCAGGATGCCAGCAGGAGGGCCAACGACGCAAACAGAAAAAGGAAGCCTTTTTTGTGTTTCATGAGCGTTTACCTCCAACCCCGCTATCCTGCACAGGCGAGGCACTCGCAGACTTCTGGGCTGCAAGTTGTTCCGCCACGAATTGTTCAGAGTGAGTGAATGGGCGGCGCTGCACACCGGCGATTGGCAGCCACCAGTTCCAGTTACCCAGCAAGCGCATGGTGGCAGGAACCAGCAGGCCGCGCACGAGCGTCGCATCCAGCGCGACAGCCAGGGCCATACCCAGTCCCAGCGCCTTGACCAGAATCATATCCGCCGTCGCAAAACTCGCGCTCACCACTACAACAATAACTGCCGCGCTGGTGATGATGCCGCCGCTGCGTTGTAAGCCAAGCGCGACAGCCTGCGTATTGTCGCCCGTCTGCCAGTACGCTTCCTGTACGCGAGAGAGCAGGAAGACCTCATAGTCCATCGAAAGCCCAAACAGCGCGCAGAAAAGCAGGATGGGACTGGATGCCTCGACAAAACCCAGCGGCGTGAAGTTCAGGAACTGGTGCAGAAAGCCATCCTGGAAAATGACGACCAGCATCCCGTAACTCGCCAGGATTGAAAGAGTATTCATCACAATAGCTTTTAAGGGCAAGAAAACCGAACGGAAGAAGAAGAGCAGTACGATATAGGTTGTCACGGCCACTATCAGAGCGGCTATAGGAAAGTCTGAATAGAGCGACTGCACGTAGTCGATGTTGGCCGCCGTTTCGCCATCTACCAGCGTCTTCATGCCATTGCCCGGCACGGTATTGCGAATCGTTTGCACCAGTTGTAGCGAACGTTGGTCAAGCGCGCCATATTTGCTGATAACCTGGATCATGGTGGTGTTGCCTGCAACCGAGACTTTGAGGAAGCTTGCCAGGTAGGGATCGGAGACGAGTTGCGGGTGAGCATACAGGGCCTGGTATTGCGCTAGCGTGAAACGTGGGTCGGCGCTGACGATGCTATCGACCCGCGCCACGCGAGGATCGTCCTCGATACGCTGAACGTAATGATAGAGGTTTTGAATATTGCCGGGTATGAGTACATCGCCGCTGGTCTGTAAAGCAATCAGGATAGGAGTGGTATCCTGGACGTTAAAGCGGCTGTTGAGCAGATCAAAGGCCGCGCGCGACGGCACGCTGGCAGGCAAGATCGAGGCATCGGGCGCGGAGAAACGCACTCCTAGAAACGGTGAGCCCAGCGCGATCAGCAGCAGCAAAACGGGAATGAAGATGCGCACTGGATAACGCATCACAAGATGGGAGAGGCGATACCAGAAGCCATGACGCGGTTCTGTGAGCGCTGCGCCAACCAATGCTCCAGCTATGGCCGTTTGCTTTCTAAATTTCGGGAAGCGCACGGGGAAAGCGTTGATGCGCGTGCCTATGATGGAAAGCGCGGCAGGCAATAGTGTAAGGGCGGCAAAGACCGCCATGAGTACGACCAGCACGCCGCCCAGCCCGACCGAGTGCAACATGTTGATATGGAAGAAGATCAATCCGGCCAGGCCAATGGAGACGGTAAAGCCTGAAAAGGCGACAGCACGCCCGGCTGTCGCTACCGTCATAGCCACAGCCTCTTCTACACTGCGCCCGCGCGCCAGTTCTTCGCGGAAACGGCTCACCATGAAGAGCGAGTAGTCCACTCCCAGGCCCAGCCCGAACAGCGTGGTGATGTTCAGCACAAAGATGGAGAGTTCCGTGATGTGTCCCAGGCCAAAGATGAGGGCCAGCGAGACGAGTACCGCGCCACCACCCACCAGCGCGGGCAGGATGGCAGCCACTACAGAACGGAAGACGAGCAGCAGCGCAATCACGGCGAACGGAAAAGCTAATTCTTCGGCGCGGCGCAGGTCATTCTCGCTGACCGTCTGAATATCCTGATAAAATACCGGCCCGCCCCCAATACTTGTTTTAAGATCCGGCACAGGATGCAAGCGGCGCTGGAGGTCCGGCAACAGCTTTGGCGAACTGTTCGGGTCGGTGTTGAGTACGATATTGACATAGGCGGCGTGCCGGTCCAGCGATATCTGGCGTGGATTATCAACGAAACTGATGATACTGGCGACCTCCGGCATACCTTGCACGTTCGCCAGCGACTGCTGCGCCTCCTGCATAAATTGCGGATCATAGGCGCTATAACGTGAGCTGGTAAAAATGACCTGGACGATGTTGATGTTCAGGCGCAACCTATTCGCCAGCAGAGCAAGCGCCTGCTCCGACTGGGCATCCGGGCTAGCAAAACCGCCCGCCTGCAATACATTGCTGGCTTGCGGCGCGAATGGCAACGCCACGACAACCGCGATAAACCAGAAACCCACGATGAACCAGCGATAGCGGGTAACTAGCTTACCCAGACGGTAAAACATGCTCAAACCTTTCCTTGCTCGACTTTGCATATTGTGATAACTCTAACCATATCATATATCTGACGATGCAGGTTGGCACAGAGGGTATTTGCTCTCTCGGCTGAAGCTGCCAGGGCGAGGCTTGCCCTCACCCTGGTCAGTTGTTGTATGATGTTAGAGGTTATTACACAATCCAGCATTCGTTGGCCTGCCAGGGCGCGCGATCATAATGTACCGCGCCAGCGCAGTGTTCCTGTGGCGAGAAACGTTGCTGATTTCTCACGCGCAGTTTTACGTCCTTACTGATACGAAGGAGTGTTTTTTTATGGCGAAGTTATCATCTGGCCACAGCCCGGCGAGCAAAGAACCGCCGAAGGATGTGCCGATCAAGGTGATCTCAGTCAATCGCTCGGCGTACCATGATTACTTTGTGGAGCGCACCATCGAGGCTGGTATATCGCTGGTTGGCACCGAGATCAAGTCCATTCGCGAAGGGAAAGTCAACCTGCGCGGCGCTTACGCGATGGCCCGCAACGGCGAGTTGTGGCTGGAAAACGCCCATATCGCCGTCTATGAACATGGCAATCGCTACAATCACGAACCCATGCGCAACCGCAAATTGCTGCTGCACCGGCGCGAAATCGAGCAGTTACAGGCGAAGGTTGCCACAAAAGGGCTAACGCTCGTCCCGCTCAAACTCTACCTCAAAGGCGGCAAGGCCAAGATCGAACTGGGGCTGTGTCGCGGTAAGAAGCTTTATGACAAGCGTGAAGCGATTGCCGAGCGTGATGTGAAACGTGATCTCGAGCGCGTGATACGAAAAGGATAGAAGGCGTGACCCAACAGGAACAGAACAACATAGCTGCCGAAACCGAACGTTTTATGCAAGGCCGTTACAGTTTCGGCATCCAGCAATTATTAGGGATGCAGATCATCTCCGCTGAATCGGGCGTCGGGCGCGTCAGCATAACGGTCGATGAACGCCTGATGCACCCCCAACAAATCGTGCATGGCGGCGTGATATTCACGCTGGCCGACACCGCCATGTCGATGGCGCTCTTTCCCCTGCTTCCGCACGGGACCCGTTTTGGTACCGTCGAAGCCAAGATCAACTTCATGCTGCCTGTGCAAGCGGGCGAACTGGTAGCGGAGGGTGCGGTCGTTCACATGGGCCGCTCAACGGCAGTGATGGAGGCAACGGTGTTCAATATTGTAGATGGCGAGCGACGCGCCATCTCGAAGGTGCTGGGTACGTTCAGTTTCTCACGCCCGAAATCTGCTGAATGAGGTCGTCCATGCCCATTATAGGCCTGCATCACGCGCAAATATGCATTCCAAAGGGCGCTGAGGCCGAGGGGCGCCGCTTCTATTGCGATCTGCTCGGTCTTCCAGAAATCGAGAAACCAGCTTCGTTGCAGGGTCGCGGCGGCTTCTGGCTCCAGGTCGGAGACCGCCAGGTACATGTGGGAACCGAGGGCCCCGTAGACCGAGCAGCCACCAAAGCGCATTTAGCCTACGAAGTCGATGACCTTGAAACGTGGAGAGCTAAATTACAAGAAATTGGGATTGGCCTCCTGGATGGAGAGCCAATCCCCGGTTTTACCCGCTTTGAATTCCGCGATCCATTTGGGAATCGGGTGGAGTTCATTCAAGCCCTAAAATGATCTACATTCTAGTGGGTCTGCTAGCAATACTTTTGCCTGGCATTTTTATATTATCCGTACCATTGCGTCAATTCTTTTAGAGTGGATCGAATTTTTATGTAAAGTCACGAGTACTTTCATATAAAAGGAAAGACGCAAATGATCATCGCCTACTTGATATTCACAACAGTATGCACGATCTTACTCTGGTGCTGGTTACTATATCGTATCAGACGCCCATTTAAATGCACCTGTGGGTTCAAAACACGCTTCTCGCATAGATTCAAGAAGCATGTATTACAAAGTCATCGGTGGGGCTAAGGGCCACTCATATATTGGCGTTATGCCTCCTTTACAGATGCCCCCGCAGTGGCTCAATAAATATATGTTTGTACCCAGGCTCGCAAGGATGGATTGCTTACTTCCAGATCATCCGTGGAAGGCCCGCCCGGAGGCAGCGTCTGTAATGCTGGCTGGTTAGCGGCAGGAACAGGAGTATTTGGGAGTGTAGGCACAGCACTAACGCCGTCGGGTTGATCGCCAGGCAGAGCCATGAAACCTCCGGGTCGCCGGATGCCGGGATAAGAGTAAAAACTAGCGCTGGCCGTTGCCCCGGTATATGACGTATTGTTAGCAGCGTTGCTTTGTGGAGGAAGTAGAGGAACCATATTCATCGCGTGTTGTTGAACTGTTTGCGCAAACTGGTCTCTGGTAAGCGCTCCACCCGGAGGAACGGACAAATCAAAAGCGCGTTGCGCCATGATAGCGTCTTGCTGGCTGCTCTGTTGCGCGCGACTCGTGGAAGAAGCGCCGAAAGGCAATTTTCGCGCGCGTACCCCTGGCGAAGGAGGCCGCAGTATCGCCCACCACCCTTTAAGTAGCACTCCAAGCAGGATAAGGCTTGCCAGACTAATCACGAGCGGGACAACCGAAAAAGAGTTGCTGGATGTGTTTGTGTTCTGACTCGCTTGATTACCCTGCTTGTGCGTCGGAACAGGTGAAGCAACCGGCGTCTGTTGCGCTCCCGTAGCTACATTCACCGACGTAGGTGTTTGCTTGCCCGTTACTGTGGACGAAGGCTGCGCGGTTGCAGTGACCGACCTCGTAGAAGTGGGGGACGGAGTAGTAGCCCCGGTTGCGCTGGGCGAGGGAACCGGCGAAGAAGTACTGGTCACGGTCGCCGATGGTGTATTAGTGGGAGTTTGAGAGGGAGTAACTGTTTCTGTATCATCGAACACTACACGAGCGCTACTTGTCGAACCATTAGTGATTTGATTCCCAGAGCTGGCATGAGCCGGAGTAGCATAAAAATAGATGCACAGCGCAGAGAAACAGGCTAATGCAAGCGCGGAAATACCCGTGATGTAGTGGAAGTGGGTAAGCCGCTTAGAAACTGGGCCGGGCTGCATATTTTTCGTTGCGCGCATTCTTTTAATCACTGTAGACATGCGATAAAACGCAGTGCTACATACTCCTTTTTATCTTCCTGTTTTTTACGAAGAGGACAAACATCCTTGTATAGAGGGAAGTGTAGAAGATGTCATGATTTGCCGTCAAGCAATAGAGCAGAATGTACCATCTGTTTGCGCTTCTACCGGTACAATCTCAACCTTAATTATGAAAACTAACCGCAATTACCCCCTGCCCAGATGCAAATAGGACCGGACGATAAGCGCTCTCAACCGTTTGCTAGCCAAAAGTCGAAATCTCCGTCTCTATTATGACCTTTTGCGCGCTGGTCTCAGCGTCATCTTCAGTCTCCGCGTGATAGGCGTACTTATCGGCGCGCCCTCCGGGGAGTAGGAACATAGCGACCAGCCCGATCACGGCCAGAGCGAGGGTGAGCAGGTAGACCCAGAAGAGGCTGTGCGCCAGGGCCACTTGCAACTGGCTCAGAAAGTCTAAGGGCAACGAGCGGCGCAAATCGGGTGTGAGCAAGACATTGGAGGGCGCAACGTTTTTGGGAAGGCGGGCTACTACATTGGGAAAGCGCGCGAAGATGGGCGCGAAAAGTTGCGCCATATGTGTATTGAGGATCGTTCCCATCAGGGCCACGCCGATTGTGCCGCCAATAGTGCGCACGAACTGGGTCGAAGCGGTCGCCACGCCACGCATGTTCCAGGGTACGGCGTTCTGCACTGCAATGACGAAGGCGGTACTCATCAGGCCCAGGCCGGAGCCGATTACCAGCATAGCCACAACGATAAATGGCAATCCAGTATTCACCTGAAATAAAGTTACCATACCCACACCAATCACAACCAGGAAAGCCCCTACGCCCGCCGTCAGACGATAACCAGAGCGAATAATAAGTTTGCTACTGAGTATAGCAGAGATGGGCCATGCCAGCAGTAACGGCCCCAACGTGATACCCGCGCTGGTAGCAGTTCCACCCCTCACTCCCTGCACGAAGAGAGGAACATAGGAAGTGATGCCAAAAAGCACCACACCCAGAATAAAACCGCCAATGCTGGATATGGCGATGATACGATTTTTGAAAAGAGTCAGTGGCAAAATTGGTTCGGGAGTGTGCATTTCCTGGTAAAAAAAGAGAAGAAGAAATGCAACAGCCAGCGCGAACAATCCGAGGCTCTGCGGAGATGCCCAGCTCCAGGTAACGCCGCCCTGTAGCATAGCAAACAGGAGCGCCACGATACTGATAGTAAGCGCGGCGCTGCCGATGTAGTCTATCGAGTGCTTCTTACGTTCAACCGGCTCTTTAAGAGAAACAATCAGCAAGAAAGCCGAGAGCAGGCCAAAGGGAATATTGATATAAAAGACCCAGCGCCAGGAGAGATGGTCCACGATCAGCCCACCAACGGCAGGACCAATAATGCTGGATATGCCCCACACGCCGCTAAATAGGCCCTGCACCCGCGCGCGTTCTTCCAAAGCGAAGATGTCGCCAATGATGGTCAGCACAAGAGGGAGAACCGCACCCGCGCCCAGTCCCTGGATGGCGCGAAATATGACAAGCTGTTCCATCGATTGCGCCGCGCCGGAGGCTATCGAGCCGATTAAAAATACAGCGACTCCAAAGAGGAAAAGCGGCTTGCGCCCGAAGAGATCAGCGAGTTTGCCATAAATCGGCACGGTTGTCGTCGAAGTCAGCAGATAGGCCGAGAAAACCCACGAATAGAGATTGATACCCCCCAACTTGCCCACAATACTTGGCAAGGCGGTGCCGACAATGGTAGTATCGAGCGAAGCCAGCGCTATACC
Organism: uncultured Chloroflexia bacterium; assembly: GCA_963769535.1. Taxonomy (GTDB): domain Bacteria; phylum Chloroflexota; class Ktedonobacteria; order Ktedonobacterales; family Ktedonobacteraceae; genus CF-113. Next base: position 730,233 of record CAVYMC010000001.1, read on the forward strand.
CAACATAAGAGCTATAGTGACGGTGATTTTTGCTTTTCTGGTCATGTGTGATATGCCTGTTTCTGTGTTTGAATGAGGAGCGAAATAAGCCGTATAGATAAGACAACATCACACGCTGCCGAATTATTCCAGGCGAGGGTATGCCGCCCGCTTATCTATTCTGTATAAACGCAGCAGTGAAAGAAGCGCGATGAAGGCCAGAAGCATAGTCAGGAATATCAGGCCGTCGAAACCCCAGTTCTGCGCAAATACACCACCTAGACCATTGCCGAGCAACTGGCCTATGCCCAGAAACACCGAATACAGGCCCATGAGCAGGCCGCGATCTTTCGCGCTCCCCTCGGAGATATCCGCGAGATAGGCCAGCGCAGCGGGCGCGAAACTACTTTCCGCAAAGACGCCCACTATTAACAGCGCTATCCAGGCGATCAGCAGGGGTGGATTATTCGTCCCGGTATGGTTGAGTCCTGCCAGGGCGATACAGGCCAGGTAGACACCAATAATCGACGACAGCATGAGCAATAAGCGCGGAGCGCGGTTCATAAAGAAAGCCCAGAAGAGCAGGCTCAGGCCGAAAATGAGTACATAGAGACCCAGGATCAGGCTTAAACGCCCGCCCCCACCATGTTGGCTCAAACTGCCCATGAGCAGTTGATGCCTGTCATGACGTGGCGAAGAGAGGATAAAGGTGAGTTGGGAACTGAGCCAGATACCTACTAAGGCATTGATGCTAACCCAGGCCGGGATAAAGATGAACAGGCGCGGTGTGCGGATGATGCTCCAGTAACGCGAGACTAGCGCGCGTGCCTTCCCACGTTCGATGACCTGCTTAACGGTTGGAACCACAAACATACAAATGGCTGCGAGCAGGTAGCCAGCCGCCAGCAGCGCAAAGGCGTAGCGATCGAAACGATCCCAGGCAAAACCACCGAGCACGACCCCCACCGCCAGGCCGCCACTGGTGGCAAGCTCATAGAGACTCATCACGCGCATCCGCCGCGACTGATCCTCTACGGTGTAGTCAGCGAGATACCCCAGCGCAGCCGGTACCTGCAAGGCGGAAGAGATGCCAGCCAGCAGTTGCAGGCTCAGCAAGTAGGGAAAGGGATTGTGTGTAGGAGTGAAGATGAGGAGAGCGACCTGGGCGAGGCCAAAAAGCGGGCCAACGATCAAGAATATGCGCCGCCCGATACGGTCGCTAACAGCGCCAAGTACGGGGGCAAGTGTCAATTCCACTATATAGTAGGCAACCGAAATCAGGCCAACATGAATAGAGGAGATAGCATGACCACTTTGGACAGAGAGTTGGGCCAGAAAACGCCCCGTCATAATAGAACCCGCTCCACCGTTGACTCGCAAGATGAAAGTGCCAAGCAGCAGAGGAAGTATCGAGCGACGCGCGATTTTAGGGCTGTTCGTTCTCCACGAGTTCCGGGGTAACGAGTTCAAATTGATCTTTCCGTTCGTTCCTCAGTGTCACCAGAGCAATACAACAGCCTGCCAGCAACAACAAGACGGCCACCAACAATAGCATCAAATAGAGTGGCCGCATTCCCCCGGCATTCATTGTACCCAATACCAGTATACTCCGCATATACATGAAACGCTTCCCCTTGCGCGCGATGGCGCATCACGCAAAATCCTATATCTCACCCACATGATTTGAAACGGTAAAGCGAAAAGAAAAGTAACGGTGACACATAGAAATATGGTACTCTCGGTCAAGAGAGACAGTAGCGACACCCCTTGTGGGTGTCCCGTTCTATCCATCAGTCTATACAAACTCTATGGAGGGATACGGGACACCCACAAGGGGTGTCGCTACTTTAGCATGTCACCTGAAGGCAGTCTTCCTCACATGAGTCAGGAAGACTGCCGGGACGCAACTCCTTCTCGTACTCGCAGTACCATCTGATGCTGTAGACTGCTTCCCGGTCGTAGAGCGGCGCGATGCCGACCAACTGCCGGGATTCGATAGCCACGTCAAGCATATGCTTGCCAACGCGCTGTCTCAGTTCGAGAGCATCGTCCAGTTCCACCGTCACGCGCCAGAACTCACGCGCCTGCGTATAGCCTTCGCGCTCGAACAGGTTACGCGCCTCGGTATTATGGCTGCTCACCAGAGCCTTCAAACAGACCCGCTTGTTCAACGAGCTGTGATACATCTGCTGGCGAGCGCGCTCCTCGATCAGGCGCAACAACAGCGTTCCGATACCGCGTTTACGATAATCCGGGTGTACGCAGACGAAGGTATGATACTCTTCGTAGTCGCTATGGCACACACACCCAAAACCGACAAACTGCCCCTTGTTGTTGACAATGACCCAGGCATCGCTCTCCAGGTGGAAGCTGTGATTCCGCCAGTGAGCTTGAAGCTCCTCGGTTGAACTATCCGCAATGCCATGTTCCGCGCGACCACATATCGCAACCAGTTCCATGATCGAATACATGTCCTTTTCTTCAGGAATACGCGCCAGTAAGTTCGTTAAGTGTACCGACATTGCCAGTTTCTCCGTTCCTTGGACTATTACAGAGAAGGAGCAGACCCCAACCAGTTCAGGATACAATCTCCTGCGTGCTGAGTTCTATCCCTGCACGCAACTCCTTCTCGTAGTTGATATAGACGCGCGCGACGTGCATACCTACTCTCTCATAGAGTCGTGTCGCGCCGGTTAAATTCTGCGCATCGACGCCCAGGCCCACCGTCCTGGTGCCGCGCCGGTAAAACTCGCCAAATGAATGCTGCATGAGCGCCTTGCCCAAACCGACTCGCCGCCAGGGACGCAGCACCGCCAGGGTGTCAACCCAGCCGAGTTCTTCCCGGTAGACACAGAGCGAGACACCAGCGATCTGGTCGCCCTCGTAGGCCAGGAACCACAGGGTAGGGTCGAATGTCTCACGTTCGATCGTCCAATGCTTCCATCGCTCAAAGTTGCCGGGCATATGCCCCCAGTGATCCTTGAACGCCTCTTCATCGGTGTCAAAAACGACGCGCTCATCGTCAGGGCGGAAGGTGCGCGCGGTAATACCGGCAGGCCATTCCGGCTCAGCCGGAGCTTCATTCATAGTAATTTCCATGTTCCAGGAACGACGTATTTCCTTGAAACCGTGACGTTGCAAGCTCAACGCGCTCGGCTCATCATTCTGAGCTATGAAGCAGCTCAGGGCTACCCGCGCATCGGGCCGGGCCTGTGGGACCTGCTCTTGCGCCCAGTGTTCGATCTGAGTAAGCAAGTAATCTTGCAAGCCCAGCTGCGAGTATTCTGGCAACACGAGTATTTCACTGTAAATGTGCGCGTGTTCTTGCTGCCTTAAGGAGGAATAACCAACAACCTGTCCAGCGTGATCGATTATTAACCAGGCGTCCTTCAGCATGTTAAAAGTTGGCGAAAGCCAGTCTGTGCGCACGTCTTCAAGGGTAATATCTGCTGAGCCGTGATAGGCAAGATCACTCGCGGTGCTCACGTTAAGCACAGCTTTCAGATCATCCATCATTGGATGGCGCATTTGAAAGCCCTGTGGTAATGTTTGGGACATCTCTTTCTTCTCCTATGTTTTTTACCAGGGCGGGGGCCAAGGGCTGGGTGCCCGCCTGCACTGTTCGGATTGATCCAGGGCGGGGGCAAGCCCCGCCCGTACCCTGTACGAAATGTTCGTTATCCGTTTCGCTTCAGCTTGCCGGTGCGTTTGGCATAGCGTTCGGCGATCTTGAAGATGTAGACGCCGAGCGGAACGCTTACCAGCCCGGTAACAATCAAGGGCCAGGTATAGCTCCAGATTTCGCCTGACCAGATCACCTGGTTCTTCAGTAGTCCGGCGCGCAGTCCTTGTAGCACGTAAGTGGCCGGCGAAACTTTCGCCAGAGGCTGCATCCATCCTGGCAACACCGTTATCGGGTAGTAGACTCCCGACACCAGGAGCAGAATGGCGCGCACAATGTAGGACATCTGCGAACCCCGCTCGGTGAAGAGCAAGGGCAGCACAGCCGCGCCGATACCAAAGCCCACAAACGAGATACTACCAATTAGCAGCATAAAGGCTGCGGTCAGGTAGTTGGCATGGCTCAGATCAAGGTGAAAGAACAGGCTTACGATGATCAACTGTAGAAAAGTGAAAAGCATCCCATGCGCAATGGCGTACCAGCAGCTCCCCAGCAGGTGGGTGAAACGCGAGATGGGAGCCATGAAGGTATGCTCAATGGTGCCTTCCCAGCGTTCGATAGTAATCAGATCGGTCACTCCTTCGAAAGTGACACTGAGATACGACCAGACCGCCGTGCCGATCATCAGGTACAGGATCAGGTATTGTGTATCGATCTTCGTATTGGTAATGGCCTGGGCAGCCTTACCAATGTAGGTGACGCTCAAAGCGTTCACGATGTTGTAGACCAGCCAGACTATTTCCCAGGCCAGGTAACGCCGGGTCAGGTTCCAGTTTCGCTCAAAGAAGGCGTAAGACGCCCGTCCTTGATGTAGTAATGAACTCATCGGTGAGTTTCTCCCAATCTATTGCTCGCTCTCATCTTCTTTTTGCGCTTCATACGCTTCGAAGGCTTTTTCCCAGCTTCCGTAGCGTTCGATATCGGCGTCTGTGATGAGATGAGCAACGGTATAATGCATAAACACTTCGTTCATCGTAACCGGCGTGACGCGCTCCGTGCGCTCCATGACCGCCTGTTTGAGTTCTTCGACCGTGCCTTGCGCGACGATTTTTCCCTGGTCGATGATGGCGACGCGATCACAGAGGGCTTCCGCCTCGTCCATGTCGTGCGTGGTAATCAGGATGGTCGCGTCATGTACCTCGCGCAACTCCCGGACGAAGTTCTGCACTTCGATCTTCGAGCGCGGGTCAAGCCCCGTGGTTGGCTCGTCCAGCAGCAGCACGATGGGCGAGGTCGAGAAACGCGCGCGCGATGGCGACTTTCTGCTGCATACCGCGCGACATGTGCTCAAGCGGCTGGCCGATACGGTCCTTCGGAATGCCCAGGCGTCCCAGGATGGCGCGAATCTTTGCGCGCGCCTCAGCGCCCGGCATGTTGTACAGCCTGGCGGCATAGATCAGGTTCTCCATTGGCGAGAGCTTCTTGAAGAACGAGGCTTCTACGCTGACGCGGTTGATGAGTCGCTGCACCATGCGCTCGTCTTTCTCGACATCGTAGCCGAAGATGCGCACATGGCCCCTATCAGGGATGAGCAGGGTCGAGAGCATACGCACGAGGGTCGATTTGCCTGAGCCGTTCGCGCCCAGGATGCCGACGATCTCACGCCGCTTGATGGTCAAGGTGACATCATCAACGGCGCGCACCTCGCGCTTCTCGTTCTCCTTCTTCCTTTTGAGCAACCTCTTCAGTAAAGGCTTCGATTTCTTGAATATCTTCGAGACGCCCACGATCTCAACGGCATCTTTCGAGAGGTCTATGACGATATCTTGCGCGATTTTCACATCTTCGAGATGTTCGACTGCCATGTTTTCCTCCTTTTTCACCTATTCAAAGTGTACGCTACTATTCCTGACATCTGCTGTCAGCTTTTCCAAAATACGGGTACATTTGTTCAATTCCTTTCGTAGCCGAAATTAGTGATAAGAGCAATAAAAAACCGTGGGACTGAATTTTCGTTTTCATCAGTGCCCACGGTTCAGGGTATCTCTCGATTTTTCAACATTCATCGTAGAATGGTGGAGATCCTCTGGAAATGGGCACACTGATGCCATTGGTAGCGAAAACGGGACCAGCGATAGCGAGCTTAATGCAGATCTCACGCGCACCGGTCAACTTCACTCCGCCAAAAGACATGGCAAAGCCGTGAAGAGCAGAATCGTAGCGCAGTCTGGACAAAGCCAGCATTCTGGTGTTAGCCATGGTTGCCATCTCCTTTCGCGAGATTTGGGCGTTTTGCTTGCCAGGCACCTTGCCTGATGATCTGATGGTTGTGTGTATTGCCCCTGCAATGCCACTGTTGCGAGTATACGCAATTTGTGAGCGAATTGTCAAGGGCAATTTGCCCGTATTTCAGACTTGCTCAATAGTCTTATTACTTTGTACGCGCGGACGCTACAATTTTGGTAGATCGAATTTCTATTCGCTGCGCGCATGACGTGGAGCCGGTTTTAAGGGCGCACCTGTTAAACGCGCGATACGTGACTCCAGGAAGGGTTTCCAGATAAATCTGTAGGTAAGTTGCCCTCCGGTGAAGACGAGCGAGGTATCGATGATGACGGCGATCAGGCCATCGGGCATTCCTGCCAGCAATTCACCCGCGAGATAGCTCGTACAGAACCCCAGCACGAGGGCGGGTAAAAATGCGGCCAGGAACCTGGCCTGGCCTGACCAGCCGGGGCGTATGACCAGCATCACCAGTGGCGGCACGAGCATTCCTACCAGAAACGGGGCTGTTTCGCGCAATACATCCATGTTGTGACTCCTCTCTTTCAATGTGTAGGGACGCGATAAATCGCGTCCCTACATATAATAATTATTCTTGCAGGGACAGATCATCGTCAGAGCGACGTTTGCGCCTGCTGGCCCACCGTTTGCTCATGAACGTTCCTGCTTTGTTGGGCAACCAGCGCAAGAAGTGGGGATGCCGCGCAAGGTAGATGAAGAGGCGCGGCTGGAGCATCTTCCAGATGCGCGGTATCTCATCTATTTCGCCATTGTGACGCGGATGCTCTGCGCTGGAAGGGTCGGCCCAACGGTCGCGCACGTAGAGATCTCCCAGGCGTTCGATGGTGACAGCCTGTTCAGGCACAGCTTCGGACAGGACATGAGCATACTCGTAGGGTGTTTGCGAGCGACGCGGGGAGAGACCCGCCCAGTTCGCAAGTACGGCTATGCGCCCGAATACCTGCATAGACAGCCCATAGCCCCGGTACAGGCGGCGCCACCAGACGCCGAAGTAGAGCATACCAACGACAATGAGCAGCAACAGTCCCAACAGAACAATGCCCACGTCCTGCCGTATCTGCCCCGCTACATCGGGCTGTGTTGGAGCAGTACCAGAAGTTCGAGCTATCACCTTGCAGGCCGACATCCTTAACTGGATTTTTCCTTCCACCCGTCGTAGAGGTACCGGAACCATTGGGCTGCACGGTTGAGGAGCTACCGGTGGAATGCTGCGGGCGCGCAAACGGCGAGAAGCTGGTCGATGGCTCGAAGTTGACCCAGCCATATCCGGCGAAGTACACCTGGGTCCAGGCGTGGGCACCGGAGCCGCGCACGACCAACTGGTGCGTTTTAGGATCGAGCTTGCCACTGGCATAACCGGCCACGACGCGCGCCGGTATACCCAGCTCGCGCGCCATAACTGCCATAGCGGTGGCGAAGTAGTTGCAAAAGCCCTGATTGCCGCTGCGGTAGAGGAACCAGGAAACGCCTTCCTGCCCTGGCGGGAGGTTGATGTTGGTGTTGTAGGTATAGTGGGTGCGCAAGTAGTTTTCCAGGTCTACCACCATGTCGTACATGGTTTTAGCGCCATTGGTGATGCTTTTCGCCAGTATCTTGATATTTATATCCAGGTGTGGAGGCAGTTGCAGGTATGTTTGTAAGGTGGCCGGGGCATAGTAAGTTACCGGCGGCGTCTGGTCGGGACGATTCGGATCATAGGTGAACAATGGAGCGTCCTTTGGCAATGGCACCGTTTCCAGCGTGCTTACATCGGCATTCGAGACGTAAGAGGTCACGTTGTACTGATTGCCCGCCGCGAGCCTCCCATTAGAACGCAGCCAGGCGATGGTAGAATCGTCCGCTTTTCTTTGTACCACCTGCGCCGTTTGATCGCTCGCGGCGATCTGGGATGCGCCAAACAGGTAGGGCTGCTGCTCGCCGGGCGGGTTGACGACGGTAATGTGTTGTTGTACAGCGCGCAAATCGGTAGCGCTGTCATACGCATAATTACCCTGTACCAGGCTAAAACTGCTACTGGCACTATTTGACCAGGTACGCCCGTTGTAGGTATCAAAGCTGAGCGATTGCAAGTATTGGCTGTTGTCGGTAGACGTGAGCGTGAAGACGATATCGTCGCTCAGATTGGGATTACCGCCCAGGGTGAGTGTATCGGTGAAATTACCGTGATTCAATGCATTGTAACCACCCGTGACGGCAAGCAGGCGGTTCCAGGTGTCCTGGATGCCCACCCAGGGATTGTTGTTGGCGCTCCAGACCTGCGCGGCTGCATTATTGATGTAGCCCCAGGGCAGGAACCAGGTGACAATGAGGATGCCGATAGAAAGCATGGCTCCCGCCTGCATAAACTCCCAACCCAGATCGTCCGAGGTACGCAACCCCAACCTTTTCCAGCGAGTAGACGACTCGTAGAGGTTGAAGCGCAGCAACAATAATAAAGCTGCCACCAGGAACACTACCAGGAAGATGATGTAGCCTGGATCAATATTGCTGAGGTTAATCAGTAAGACCACCGAGTTGGCGAGGATCATCAGCCAGGGGCTGCGCGTGCGGTAGAGGAGCCAGGCGCTGGTGTAGGCCAGTAAGAAGCCCAGAGCGGTGATAAAGAAGAGGAAGATGGAGTCATCGGCGCTCGTTCCCCCGGCCAGGGCGAGTATGACCCACTGGTGGACACCATTCACCAGCGCTCCGACATTACCTCCGTAATCCACGCCTGCCGTTTGCCAGAAGGCCAGCAGCAGACCAAAAAGAACGGCGAGTGGATGCACCAGCCAGCGCGACACGCTTCGCTGTTTGGCGGCTAGCAGTCCGATCAACAATCCCAGAGCAGTAGTCAGGGAAAGGATGTTGAGATGATCTACCCACTGCGCCGCCTGCACGCTCCAAATGGTGCTATAGACAAGCGTCACCAGCAGGAAAAGCGAGAACCAGCCTTCCGCCAGGCCAATATGCACGCGCGAAAGCACGGCGCGAGGCAGGCGTTTCTTGTCACCCGAATCGTCTTGACGAGGTTCACTTATGATACTTGACAGTCTTTTTAAGGATGCATCCTGCATAAGAGCCTACCTCCGTAGTGCGAAACGTGCCTCCGGGTCCTTTTCAAGCGACTCGCTGATGGAAGAACCATTTTGGACACGCAGCACTGGAATATTGGCGCCTTCAAGCAGAGCCAATGTGTCTTCGTCCGAGGGAATATTTTCGTCAAAGGAAGCCGCATCTAAGCCGACAATTGCTACTTGCACACCGCGCCGCTGAAGGTGGCGCACGCCATCGTGCCAGTCACGCGAGGTGGATGGGGTAATGATGATTGCCATCGTATTGCGTCCGAAATGCATAGAGTCCAATGCCAGCGACTCTTTCAAATCAGGGCCTGCGCCCGCGTTGACGACCGCGAGCAGTTCCAACATACGTTCAACCTGACGATCGCCGCGATCAAGCGAGAGAAACTCGCGCTGCGCGGCATTGACGATCATACCGACAGACAGGTCCTGGCGCAGCAGGAAATTGCCTATGGTGGCCGCGATAGTGACTCCGTACTCCTCGGTAGAATGTTCGCCCTCGCCCGCCTGCACGCTATCGTGCAGGTCAAGTATAATCCAGGCATCCATAGCAGGATCGAGGTCAAATTCCTTTACCATTAACCTGTTATAATGCGCGCTGGAACGCCAGTGTATACGATTCAGCGAATCGCCGGGCATATAGTCGCGAATCGTGGTGGCATTGGTGGTATTTTGCAGAGCGCGGCGCGAGGTGCGACCTCGTCCAGGCAGCCCGCCTGAAAAAAGCACAAAATTGGTGATGGGCAAAACACACGGCAGCACCAGCAGATCGCGCCGTTCGGTAAGCACGACGCGCTGCCGGAATAGCCCAAAGGGATCGCCGCTGGTGGCCACAACAGGGCCAAGGTGGAAACGCCCGCGCTGTTTGCATACAGTGCGCGCCCGCCAGGTGGCGCGTTTGCGCCCGCCCATGCTCGCCACGAAGCCCGCGCGATGGCCGGGCAGGTTCGAGCCATCGGCGATTTGCACCCATAATTTGGGCAGGGCGCTGATATTGTCGAGCATCAGACGTTCGTCAAACGTTTCGCCGACCTGCACGCGCCCGCTGGTGGCAGCGCGGCGAAAGACCATTTTGCGCAGGCTGTACCGCGCCCATAGCCAGGATATCACCAGCAGGCTGAACAATACATATGTCAGGATGTACAACACATGCCAGCCGCTACTGATAGAGAAGAACATAAGTAATAAAATGAGAATGATGGCTTGCCAGGGTCGCATAACTCAGCGCCCCTTTCCACCACCGACCCACGCGCCAGGCACAGGCACACTCTGCAAAATCTCATCCAGCACCGCCGTCGAAGTAACCGCTCGCACGCGCGCCGCCGGAGTAACGATGATGCGGTGCGCCAGCGTAGGTTTAGCCAGCAGCTTCACATCGTCCGGGATAACGTAGCCGCGCCCGCGCATTGCGGCCAGGGCCTGCGACCCGCGATACAGCGCCAGCGACCCACGGGGACTCGCGCCCAGGTAGACGGAGTTGTGCGCGCGCGTGGCTCCAGCGATAGCGACGATGTATTCACGAATGGAGGGGTCAACATGAATGGCGCGCACCTGTTCTTGAATATGCACCAGTTCATCGGCGGTCATGATCTGCGCCAGGTCGTCCAGTGGATGGTGATACTGGTGTGAGTCCAGGATGTTCATTTCATCGGTGGCCTTGGGATAGCCCAGTTTGATGTTCATCATGAAGCGGTCAAGCTGCGCTTCTGGCAGGGGAAAGGTGCCTTCATATTCGATGGGGTTCTGTGTCGCCATGACCATGAAGGGTTCGGGCAGGCGATGCGTGATACCGTCAACCGTTACCTGATTTTCTTCCATCGCTTCGAGCAGGGCCGACTGGGTTTTGGGAGTGGCGCGGTTGATCTCGTCGGCCAGCACGATCTGGGCCAGGATAGGACCTGCGCGAAACTCGAAGTTGCTGGTTTTCTGGTTGTAAATCGAAACACCTGTCACATCGCTGGGCAACAAGTCAGGGGTGAACTGGATACGCTTGAATGTACAACCAATCGAACGAGCAATGGCCTTGGTCAATACTGTTTTACCAACACCGGGAACATCCTCGATCAATACATGCCCCCGGCAAATTACCGCGATCAGGCTAAAAGCGACAGGTTCAGCTTTGCCAACAATTACTTTCTCGACATTGTTAATTACTCGCTGTACCGCACTGGCAAGGTCCTGGATAGACTGCATACATTTCTCCTGCCTGGCTAAAATTCCACTACATATTGGCACTGCTTCATAGTGTACCATGTTAATGCGAAAGCTTAAAGGAAATTGTGGCACAAAATAGACAACGCTGCTACTGTGTATAATACTACGTCACGAGATACGCATTTGTTTCGCGATTCTGTTCCCATTTTAGAGGCGGTGGCTGAAATGGGGCTGAATTTTCGAGCAGTTGGTGGGAATGTGTCAAATGTTTCGATTGTTGCAGTGGTTTTTGTCTCGGATGTATCAGTTGTATCAGTTGTATCAGTTGTATCAGATGTTGCGGATGTTGCAAAGAGTTGTTCGTTACTATTCAGGCATCCTGAGGGACTTGCTCTCCATACCTCCTGAATAGTTACGGCAAATCTATAAAACCTGGTCGGGGTCGATGCCTAACGAACGTAATTTTTCGGCTAACGCCTGTGATCGTCTAATCTCTGCTTCGGCTCGTTGGGCCTCAGCCTCAGCGCGGGTAAGCCGCATCTGGCCGTTGCGATCATACAGGCGCAAAGCAGCCCCATCAGGCACCAACCAGCTTTCAAGACCTGGACTCCACAGCGACCCATCGGAACGAGGCGGCATTTCTCTCATTACTCTGTCTATCCCGATCAAGTTCCCAGCCAAACAAACGCCGATTTCTACTGGGTGGCAGAGGGAATTCGTGGGGATCATACGCGAAGTATTCTTGCACACCCATGCGGGCATACTTGAAAGGTTTTTCCAGCAGTTCCTTTTTCCAGGTTTCTTCCGAGGCAATCTCGAAGACCACCTGGGGCGCAGGCCCGCTCTTGCCCACGCGCCAACTTCGGACGGGATGGCGGGATACCCCTTTGAAAACTGCAATATCCGGGGCCAGAGGATATTCGAGAGGATTGGTAGTTTGATAGATGTTGAGATTTTCATAAAGCGCGCAGAGTTGTCCGTGATAGTACCACCTCAGCACATCCATCAGGTAATTGACGAGGTCGGCATGGAAGGACGTTTCCCCCATCAGGTCCTCCTGGGTGGAGTGGGAATCGTAGTAATATACTACCTCGTCTTCAATGTGCCGGGCCATTTCCTTTGTCCTTTCGCGCTACAGTCCAGCTCGCCGATTCAAGGTCTGTCCAACCCCACGTTTTTCTTCATAGTGTAAGTGTACAGACCCGATGAGGATATGTCAATATTTTTGCGAACATTTTTACCAGTTCATATGCTTTGATGGCACGCCACAATATGCTATCATGTGACATATGAGTGAGAAGAACAATAACGCTATCGAAGAACTGCGCGCCTATGTTTATGGACGAGTGCAGGGTGTGGGCTTCCGCTATTTTGTGGTGCAGAAGGCACACATGCTCGCTCTGCGCGGCTACACGCGCAATGACAGCGACGGCAGTGTTGAGGTGCTGGCGCAGGGGCCGCGCCCGGCTCTCGAACAGTTGCTGCTTTTCCTGCGCCAGGGGCCATCTGCGGCGCAGGTGCGCGATGTGCGTGTTACGTGGGATGTGCCGACCGAGCATATGAGCGGATTTCATGTCCGGTGGTGAGATAATGCAGTTACCAGGGCGACCGCGAGGGTCGCCCGTACAATACTATGGCTTCGCCGCGTTCTTCGTATATTGTACGGGCGACCCTCGCGGTCGCCCTGGTAATCCAGCCACTTTATGTTATAGCCTGCACCACAATTTTGATTTGACTGGCATCGGCTGGCAATATACTGGCGTTTCCACCCGAAAGCTGGATGGCAACGTTTGCTATGCCCGGCTGCGCTGCCAGCAGGGTCATTGCATCGCTTTTGCTTTTGCCTGCCACTAATTGCTCCAGGGCCAATTGTTGAGCAGCGCTGAACTGGAACACCCATGTTCCCCGCGCGCTGATGGCAAGAGTTATGGCGCCGCTATTTGCGTCTGCCAGCGTTACGTTGCCGACGCTTGTTGCGATATGGCCGACGAGCGCGTAGCCAGAGCCGGGAGTTGTAGCGGCCTGACTGGTCAGCAATTGCGCGGCCATTGACACGGCTTTGCTCGCGTCGTAGACCTCGCCCGCACAGGTGAAACTTACTGTGACGGTAACGGTCGTCGCGTTATCACCCGGCGCGTGGTTAGCCCTGACGTTCGGATTGCACGAAGGAGTTCCTATAAATTGCTCGCCTGCGCTAACCTGCGACTGCAAGAGCTGTTGCGCGTTAGGCGTGTTGGCATTTTCCAGGGCACTGGCCGCGCCGTTAATGTCGCTCTGCTGCACGGCAGTGTATGTTTGTGGGTCTCGACCATTCGTAAAAGGGGGATTATTGAATACGTCATAGTTAAGTATGTGGTTAAAATTATTGTTGAATTCATTGTTCCCAATAGTCCCGGTTTCAAGAATATGACCTTGAGAAGCTCTTTGCGATACACCACCTGGAGATGGGGCCGGTGGCACAGTCACAGTTGCATCAAGTACCATATGGATGTTGATTGATGAGTAAGTATTCGAATAAATAGAACCGGCATACAGGGTCAATGAAGCCGATGGATTCCAGTTATCTATATACACCGTTCCAGAAGCATGGGTGCCGGGCGTGGTTCCCTGGCCCGTCGCATTGGCTGTTTGTGTATACGTTCCAGTGGCAGTCGAGAGAATGCGCGCGCCCTGAACTTGCTGCTTAGAGGCATCGGGATTGCCCGTTACGGCGGAGATCGTATAGCTTTGATTGAGGTTCGCGCTGGCTGGAGTGATGGTCATGACGGCTGAGGATGCGGCAACAGGCACGTTGGGCGATGATGCGCCAGTTGGCGTCGTATTGCCTCCTTTGTTTGTATGAGAAGTAAACGCGCCTGACATGGCAATGGCGGTACCGCCGACCAGCAATAAAACCAGCAAGATTGATGCTAACGCCATTGCCAGGGGTCGGCGTTTTGTTTTCAGCTTACCAATTGTGGGAGGAATGATGCCACTATCGCTCACAGGCAGCGATACTTTGATCTCTGTTGGCGCGTTCATTGATGCGCTTTCGTCGGCAACACTGGCGACGCCGTTTTGAGGAGTAGAGTCGATCGCCCTGGCAGCAGGCACTGCAAGTTGAGGGTCGGAGTTTTGCGCCTGGACTGTTGGCGCAAGAGGCGATGGCGAGAGGCGTGGGTCGGATTCATTGCGCGTCATGACCGCTTGAAGCGTCGTATTGCTTACGGTTTCATCATGTGTTGCTGCTAATGGTGACGAAAGCGTAGCTTGCGCGCCCTGTAAGGACTGCTGGAAAGCATTGGCAAAGGCCGTGACTGATGCGAAACGGGCCTGCGGTTCTTTCGCCAATCCATGTAAAAGGACGGTATCTACATCTGTGGACACGTTAGGATTGAGCGTACTCGGCGGCGCGGGCGGCGTGTTGAGATGCTGGTAGAGCAATTGCCCTGGCCCGCCGCGAAAGGGGGGTTGCCCGGTAAGCAGTTCATAAGCCATGATTGCCAGCGCATACTGGTCAGTTGCGGGCTGAGGCGCGCCCAGCCATTGTTCGGGAGCCATGTAGGTAGGGGTGCCGCGAATTGACTGGCTCATGCTGGCGGTTGCCGTCACCAATCTTGCAATACCAAAATCAGCCAATAGCAGATCGGGATAGGCGGGGTTCTCCTTGCGATTGCGAATCAGGAAATTGGAGGGTTTGATATCCTGGTGAACGATCTGACGGTCATGCGCGTGTTGGAGCGCATCGGCAGCCTGGCGCATGATGTGTTCCACCTCATCGATTGGAAGGGATACGATACCGACTCGCTGGCGCAGCCGCTCAGCCAATGACCCTTCGGGACGATAGGGCATCACCAGGTAGATAAGCGACATGTTGCTGATTTGTTCTTCACCATAATCATAAAGTGGCAAAATATTGGGATGATCCAGCTTGACAATGGCTTTCGCCTCCCGGTGGAAAAGACGCGCCATCTCCTTTCCCGCTTCAGTGTCCGCAGAAAAATTTGTCTCAGAACGAATTACTTTGATCGCTACTTTCTGCCCGATACGTCCATCTTCGGCAAGATAAACATCTCCCATACCCCCGCTGCCGAGCAGTTGTAAAAAGCGATACCGCCCAATCTGTTTACCTTCGAGTGACATATTCTACCCCCAATATTGCAATCGCGTTGTCAGTCGATGAAGAGAGAATTTATTACGAGGAATTATACCATAGTAGAGATAACTTAGGGAAGTCGGCAATCTCGATAGGGGTCGGTGTCATCTTTTTGCAGCAAGCGAGCGTTGACCAGGGTGGGGGCAGAGCCGTCGCCCGTCGTGTCATTCTGAGCGCAGCGAAGAATCTGGCTCGCTGTACCTGAGATTCTTCGCTGCGCTCAGAATGACACATCCCCTGCGACGTACGGCTTCGCGCCCCACTGCATCCATGGTAAGGGCGGGGAGAAGCCTGTCTCCCCAACGTGATTTTGAACCTCCAGGGCGACCGTAAAGGTCCCCACCCATCCTGATAGCAGGCGACGCAAGCGTCCTCGCCCCTACTTGAGAGAATATACCCGATAGTGACCAATGCTCGACTAATTTCCCGTGTCATGCTAAAATGGGCGCGGCAACATTCTGGATATTACGATAGAAGAGGAAGTTTATGATCGATCGCGAAACCGTCATCCAGGTGGCGAAACTGGCCCGCCTGGGTATGACTGAAGAAGATATTGAGACCTTCGGAAAGCAGCTTTCTGTTATCCTGGAAAATATCGCTATCTTACAGGAGGTGGATGTGAGCGGCGTCTCGCCGACGGCGCACGCTTCGCGCCTGAGCAGCATTATGCGGGCGGATGTCCCGCAGCCATCGTATGCGCCTGAAGCTTTATTAGCCAATGCCCCCGACCAGGAAGACAACTGTCTGAAAGTAAACGCGGTGCTGGAGGAATCTTAATACATGACCGAACTCTATAAACTGAGCATACAAGAGGCGGGAGCGATGCTGCGCGCGCGTCAAATCTCCTCGGTGGAGTTGACACGCGCCCACCTTGATCGTATCCGCGCCGTCGATGATAAAGTCAAAGCCTTTACGCTCGTTACGGATGACCTGGCAATGCGGCAGGCGCACGAAGCCGACCGGCATTTCGCGAACGGGGACACTGTTACGACCCTGACGGGCATTCCGTTGGCTATCAAAGATGTCATTTGCACAAAGGGCATCACCACCACCTGCGGCTCCAACATGCTGAAAGATTTCAGGCCACCCTTTGATGCGACGGTCATGCAACGGCTCAACGCGGCGGGCGCGGTGATGCTGGGCAAGACCAACATGGACGAGTTCGCCATGGGTTCGTCCACCGAGCATTCGGCCTTCTTCACCACGCAAAATCCCTGGGACCTGGAACGCGCTCCCGGCGGCAGCAGCGGCGGCTCGGCGGCGGCGGTGGCGGCCGGCATGGCGATGGGCGCGCTGGGCAGCGATACGGGCGGCTCGATTCGCCAACCCGCCGCGCTGTGCAATGTGGTCGGCTTGAAGACAACCTACGGGCGCGTCTCGCGTTACGGGCTGGTGGCGTTCGCCTCATCGCTCGACCAGATCGGCCCCTTCGCTCGCAGCGCGCGCGATGCCGCTCTGATCTTGCAAGCCATCGCCGGACCCGACGCGCGCGATTCCACCTGCTCGCCACAGGGCGTTCCCGACTACAGCGCCAACCTGAATGGCAACATCAAGGGCTTGCGTATAGGAGTGCCGGAGGAATACTGGGTGGATGGCACGCAGCCTGGAGTGGAGAAGGCAGTGCGCGAGGACATCGAGAAGCTGCGCGAAATGGGGGCCGAGGTCGGCGAAGTTTCGCTGCCGCACACCAAATACGGCGTACCCGTCTACTATATCATTGCCCCGGCTGAGGCCAGCGCGAACCTGGCCCGCTACGACGGCGTGAAGTACGGCTACTCCTATCGCGACACCAGCGACATGTGGGAGGCTTTGGAGAAGACGCGCCAGTATGGGTTCGGGCAGGAGGTCAAGCGGCGCATCATGCTCGGCACTTACGCGCTTTCCTCCGGCTACTACGACGCCTATTATAAGCAAGCCGAAAAAGTGCGCTCGCTCATCACCGAAGATTTCACACGCGCCTTTGAAAAGTTCGATGTGCTGGTCAGCCCGGCCTCGCCCTCGGTAGCATTCAAGCTTGGCGAGATTTCCGACCCGTATGAGATGTACTTGCAGGACGTATTCACCATTCCGGCCAACCTGGCGGGTACTTGCGGCGTCTCTATCCCCGGCGGCTTCAGCCAGGGCTTACCCGTCGGTCTGCAACTACTGGGCAATTTCTTCGCCGAAGATACCATCCTGCGCGTGGCCGACGCCTTCGAGCGCGTGACCGATTATCACACGCGCTGGCCGGAGTTGTGATCGAGAAAGAGATCGTGTCTCTTAATGGTTTTTGACAACCGAAAAGGTGATGAGCGTGGCTTCGTCCTGATGAACTTTGACAACCGAATAGAGTAATGATATCTATCGGGACGCTTGCGCCCCCAGGCCTTCTGTAGGGACAAGGAGTGGGGTAGGGTGGATGAGGGGGCATTGTGCTTGTCCTCATCGGAGTGCGACCATCATGCTTTACGGAACCCCAACGAATCGCGCTGCCAACAGGACAAGCACAAGGCCCAATACATCTCACTTACCCCCAAAAGGGTGAAAAAGAAGACAAGAAAGCTCCAAATCTGGCAAAATACCAGAAAGCAAAAAAAGAAGGAGCTTTCTGATGTACAGCTACAGATTACGGCATTTGGACGTGGATGACAAGGTGTGTGAACAGGTGGATCTGACCCTGGTCGAACAGGTGTATCCAAAAGAAGTGATCACGCGATGTGTTGAGCAGAGTCCATCATGGACCAAGAAAAACCGACGGATCCGCCAAACAACGGCGTTGAGCCTGGTGTGGTTGCTGATCGGGATGGGGTTATGGAGCCGGTTGAACCAGGCTCTGGTCTGGCAAAAGCTCGTCAACAAGCTCAGTGCTCTGCATCCAGGTGAAAGGCAGGGGAAACTGAGCGACTCTGGGATCAGTGGACGCCGCAAGGAACTTGGAAGTGAGGGGGTGCAGGCGCTGATGGCAGAGCGTTGTGTGGTGATTGCGCAACCAGCCACGATGCCACCCGCCTTCTTTGGCCGCTATCGGCTCACCGCCATCGACGGAACGGTTTTCAATACGCCTGATACTCAGGCTAATGAGCAGGCATTTGGTCGAAGCAGCAACCAGTATGGCAAAGGAGCCTATCCCCAGGTGCGCTGTGTCTTGCTGGTGGAGTGTGGAACCCATGTCGTCTTCGGGCTGGAAATGAGCCGCTATGATGTCTCCGAAGTGCATGGCGCTCACCGTTTGCTGGCTCAGGTCGGTCGGAATATGCTGGTCATGACGGATGCAGGCATCACCTCCGGAGGCTTTCTGGAGCGGCTGCGTGAGCAAGGAGCACAGGGGTTGGGGGCATTGGAAGCAGGAGCCTGGGAGCATCTGCCCAAACAGCGTCGATTGCGTGATGGCTCAGTGCTGGTTTGGGTTCCCCCGAGCAGCACAGGGAGTGCCTCCTATCCGGTCAAACGAGGGGTCTGGGTTCGCATCATCTCGTATCGGTTCACCGATGAGCGATTAGGAGAACCTGGCAAGGTGTATCGATTGGTGACGACCGTGCTCAATCCGGTGACGGCTCCGGCTCTCACGTTGGTGGAACTCTATCATGAACGCTGGGAGGTTGAATTGGTGATTGACGAGATCAAAACGCATGAGCGTGCTCAGCGCAAGGTGCTGCGCTCCAAGACTCCGGAGGGGATCAAACAAGAACTCTACGGGATTTTTCTGGCGCACTATTTGGTACGTGTGCTGATGGCTCAAGCGGCTCAGCAGGAGGAACAGGACCCGGATCGGCTGAGTTTTACCGAGGGACTCTTTCATCTCACGGAAATGATGGATCTGGCGCTCATCCTGGAGCCGGAGGCGGCTCCTGCACTGCTCACGCGGTTGTACGAGCGATTGGTACGCAACATCTTGCCTCCACGTCGCTTGCGCATCAATCGTCGTGAGGTCAAGCAGGTCTACAACAAGTACAAACCCAAGAAGCGCGATCTGCCTCCTCCCAAGCCCTTTGAGCCGGATGATCGCTTTCTCGATTTTGTCGACCTGCTTGATCCTCTTGCCGCACCCAGTTTGGCACAGAAAGGAGCCTAAAGTGAGATGTATTGAGCACAAGGCCCCCACCCTGCCCCACATCCGCCCCTTGTCCCTACAGGACGGAAGCGGGCGTTTCTAGTGATTACCCTATTCAATCGTCAAAGTTCATCAGGACGGGGGGACGATCTGTTCGTATTATTACGGATTTTGATCGTTAAAAACCATCAGAGAGGGCGACCGGTTCGTGTTCTTACCGGGTCGGGAAGGAAGATTAGATGCTGCGCCGCACAACTGCGATTATCCTGTTAGGTATCGCTATTTGCCTGCTGATTAGCGTGCCGGTGCTGGCTTTTACACCGTTGGGTACGAAGCTACTGGGGAACGGGCAGCCCACACCCCAACCGACGTTCGCGCCCACCTTCCTGACTTTCACGCCGGTAGCTACGCCCAAAGCCACGCCGGTGCTGACATCAAATGGCAAGCCGCCAGCTATTTCCGCTAATGAGGCTATGCTGATAGATGAAGATAGCGGCCATATCCTCTTTGATCTGAACGGGGAACACGCGCAGCCGATGGCGAGCACTACCAAGATTATGACGGCGGTTATCGCTATCCAGACGGCCAACCTGGATATGCTCGTCACCGTTCACCAGGACGCGGTGAACGAGGTGAATAATAATGGCGGCAGCAGCGCGAATTTGCAGGTGAGGGAACAATTGAAGCTGCGAGACCTGCTATATGGACTGCTTTTGCCATCGGGGGATGACGCGGCCATTGCCATTGCCGACACGCTGGGCGGCACTACGCAAAATTTTGTGCGTGTGATGAACCTGTTCGCTTATCGCCTGCGCCTGTTCCAGACGCACTATATCAACCCCGACGGGCTGACCTACTACGACGCCAACAACCATCCCATTCCCGGACACTACACGACCGCTTACGACCTGGCGCGGCTGGCGCAATATGCCATGTCGCTGCCTCTCTTCGCGCAAATTGTTAGCACCCTGCATTACAACCTGCCGGCCAGCGCGACCCACAACGCGCACTCCTGGGTCAACACCAACACGCTGCTGACAACCTATGCCGGCATGACGGGCATCAAGACGGGCTTCACGCTTGAAGCCGGGGCTTGCCTGGTCTTCTCGGCCACGCGCAATGGACATCACCTGATTGGCGTGGTGTTGCACAGCAGCGACGAGACCCACCGTTTCAACGACGCGGAGCTTCTGCTGAACTGGGGCTTTGCGCTGCCGTTGGAGATACCACTGCAATAACTTATAATGATGGCTTTCCCAGTTCCTCGAGACGCTTTTGTAAGAGATCAACGAATGGCAATTCGAGAGGAATAGCGATTGCCAGGGAAGTCTCGATATCTTCGATAGCCTGTTGTCGGTACTGCATCGACTCGAAGACAAAGGAGCGATAATACAATAAGCGTGCCTGGCTATATTGATCCTGTATTTCCCCGTAGAGTTGGTATGCGCGAGTTTGCATAGCGAGCGCAGCCTGATAATCTTCCTGTTGTCGAGCAACGCGCCCTTGAGCCAGATAACAGTTGGCTTCCCCTAATTTGGAACCCACTTGCCGGTACAGCCCCAACGCCTGCTCATACGAGGCTAACGCCGCCTCCCGCTCATCGCGGAATTGCTGCACATCCCCCATCGCCTGGAGCACGTTGGCTTCCCCTAAGCGGTCGCCCACTTGCCGGTACAGCCCCAACGCCTGCTCATACGAGGCTAACGCCGCCTGCATGTCCTTGCGGAATTGCTGCACATTTCCAAACTGAAATAGCCGCTGCGCAATGTATAACGGAGACATATCGAGCGTCACATCGTATGCAGCTTCAAACAATGAGGCGAGATATATAGTTCCTGTATGCCGGGGATCTCCAACAGCCTTCCACCAATCATCCATACCCTGCTCCTCTTCGCAAGCTATGGCATGATAGTACCAATCGGCGGGGCGTTGACTTTGCTGTGACAGGTATTGCAGGGCGCGCTGGTGGTACATGTTCCACTGCGAGGGCTGCTGCACGCGCACCTCTGTTGCCTGGATTTCGCGCAGCAGGTCGTGGAAGGCGTAATGGTGATTGCCGCGCTGTTCTACATAGGGATAGGCGGTCAGTTGGTAAAAGATGTTCGAGGGCGTCCGCTCCGGAGAGCAGTTCTGGGAAGACGGCCTGCAACATGGGCAGGTCGAAGCTGCGCAGCAGCACGCCGTAGCGCGTCAAGTCGCGGTAGGGCGGTTTGAGACGTGCGGCCAGGCGCTCGCGGATGTATTCTACCAGCGCTTTTTCGGTAAATCTGGCGCGCAGGTGGGGCAGGTCGGCCAGCGTGAAGGGGTGATCGCCCTGCTCCTGCCACAGTGTGCCGATGATGGAGACGCATAGCGCGTGGCCCTGTGTGATCTCGTAAACGCGCGGGCGCAGGACGGCGTCCTGCATACCGATTTGTTGCAGGTAGAGATTGACCGCCTCTGTATCCAGCCTGGGGAGGGTTTGCGGCCAGCGGTCCTGCGCTTCGATGACGGTCAGGGGCGGCTGAGCGCGGCTGGCGATGACGACTGAGAGGCGGCGTTGCATATACGCCAGTCGTTCGTGTAGAGCGGGCAGCAGTTCGTCCATGACCCATTTGCCGACTTCCAGCCCTTCCAGTTCGCTCAGCCATTCGCAGGTGTCCAGCGCGAGGGATAGTTGCGCGGGTTGGAAGGTCATGAGCTGGGTATAGAAGGCGCGCGTGACACTTTCGCGCACCTGGCGGCGCTGCTCGCGCATGGTTGCCGCGCTGTAGCCGGTCAAGTCCTGCTGCACGCCCGTTACGCTCGCGCCGTCGCCAGCGATGAACTGCTGGTTGATAGCTTTGATGGCTTCTGATAGTTTGTCGCGCCCCTCTGCCAGGGTTTGCTCAAAGGCAGCGACGCGCTTCTCATCGCAGTGTGCGGCCAGTTGCCAGGAGAGTTCTTCGAGGATGTTGAGGGGGTCGATGCGCAGTTTGTCGTTGGCGAAGTTGAGCAGGACGGCGGGGATGTCACGCGGGGTTTGCCCTACGAGGTGATGCAGCAGGCGGCTTTTGCCGATGCCGCCATCGCCGGTGATGACCAGCAGCCAGGGCGAGTCTTGCGCAAGCAGTTGCTGGTAGGCCCTCTGTTCGCGGGCGCGCCCGACGAAGGGGTTCTGGAGGCGTAATGGCTGCGACATCAATGCATTTCCTTTTTTATGTTATTTAAGGTTCATCAGGTGATGTGATGTTCATTTTTACGTCAACAACATCTGCCTTCTTACCGATTTGCGCATGTTGGGTACCGGTACCCAGGCTGTTGGTCATGTCGAAACCTTTGACTCTGGCCTCTTCTTCAACAATGAATGTTTGCAGGGGGCCGGAGCGCATGATGCGCAACAGGTCGGCGGAGAAGGCGGGATCGTCACGCAGGATGCGTTCGAGTTTGGTTTTCACGACGCTTCCGAAATCGGGGTCGCCGCTGACGTAGGTTTGCAGGGCGGTGGCGGCGCTGCCGTTGTCCTGTTCGCGCTGGAAGCGGTGGCGGATGGCATCGATCAGGCGTCTGGCCTGTTCTTTGCTTTTGTTATAGACATCGGTGCTGGCGTCGGTGACGATGGCGGTGGCGGCTGCGCCGCCCACGAATGGGCCGAACTGGTTCAGGGCGTTGATAATCAGATGAGCAAGGGTTGCAGGGTCCATATACACCTCCCGCGAGATTTTACACGATACGCATGGATATGCGCGGATTACGCAGATTACAGTAATATATACACTACTTGCTATGCATTTGGCAACTTTGGATGGTAATTTCCATCCTGGGTGTAGTCGAAGGCTTCGTAGAAATCGCCGATCTGGGCGAGGCCGTCGCGCGGGGGCGCGGCTGGGCCGGATGGATGGCCGTTGGCGGCGTCGTTGTTGTTGCCGGGCGTGGAGGTGTCGAACTGGTGGTTGACGCTGGCAAGGGTGGGCAGATTGAAACGGCGCTCGATGAACTTGAGGATGGAGGCGTGTTCGTAAAGCTGGCCGGAGACGTAGCCGCGCCTGACCCAGGGCGAGATGACCAGCATGGGGACGCGCATTCCCAGACCGTAGGCGTCCAATTGAGGGGGCGCGACGTGATCGAAATAGCCGCCGCCCTCGTCATAGGTGAGGAAAAACGCGGAACTATACCAGCATTGCGAGTTCATCAAGGCATTGATGACGCTTGCCATCTCATGCTGACCCAGGCGAATATCGGCGGGCGGGTGTTCGCTGAAGAGGCCGTCCGAGATGAGGAACGAGACCTGCGGCAGCGTGTCTTTCTTCAGGTCGTTGTGGTAGTCAAGCTCGCTGTAGAAGAGGCGGCGGTCGAATTGCCACTTCTTGAAAAAGGGCAGGGCGTTGAAGAATTCGACTTCGGGGATGCTGCCCAGTTCGACCCCCAGGTTATAGCATTTCCAACTGACGTGATGCGCGTCGAGCAGATCTACGATGGTGGGAAAATCCAGGCTGCCGCGCGGGATGGCGCTGGCGGTGGTGATGCCGCCGGATGTGCCAGCCCACAGGGCGAGGCGATTAGGCAGCGTGGGGCCAGGCTGGTAGCAGAAATAGTTACCGCACAGCGTAAAGTTGTCGGCCAGCGCGTAGTAATAGGGAATGTCTGTGCCGTCGTAGTAGCCCAGCGCGTTCAGGCCATCGGTGGTGTAGAAACCATCCATGGCTCCGTTATTCCATTCACGATGAATATGCTGCCAGTCGTGTTCGATATCGCTGGTAATGTCGGTAGTGAAATGAAAAGGCTGAATGCTGCCGCCCTTGCCGTCGGGCTGGGAGTAATTGGCGGGTATGGCAAACGCGCCTGCCTTCGGATAATGGCCGTAGTAGCCGTCGAAGGTGCGGTTCTCCTGGCAGGCAATCAGCACGTGTGTAATCGAATCGGAGTTGCCCTTGATGGGGCCAGCAGGGATTTTGTTTTGCGAGTCGCACGCCCCCAGCGCAAAGCTCATC
Organism: uncultured Chloroflexia bacterium; assembly: GCA_963769535.1. Lineage (GTDB taxonomy): Bacteria > Chloroflexota > Ktedonobacteria > Ktedonobacterales > Ktedonobacteraceae > CF-113. The sequence continues at coordinate 754,462 of CAVYMC010000001.1, forward strand.
CCGGCCAGCGTGCCAATGGTGCGCAGAGCAGCGCGCCGCGATCGACGCGCTGCGAACATCTGCGGCAACTCCATGTTTCATCTCCATCTACGTTATACAAAGCTTATGATGAAATTGTATCATGCTATTCCAGGCTACACAACCAGAGGAGGGTTTTAGGCATCAACATCCTGATGAATTTTTTAACGATCAAATCCGGTAATATGCGTGACCCCATCCTGATGAATTTCGCCGACCGAATGCAGCAATGCGCGTGGCCCCGTCCTGTAGGGACAAGGGGCGGATGTGGGGATGGGTGGGGGCCTTGTGCTTGTCCTGGTGGCAGCGTGATTCGCCTGGGTTTCGTGAGGCCGTCTGGTCGCACTCCCACCAGGACAAGCACAAGGCCCCCTCATCCACCCTACCCCGCCCCTTGTCCCTACAGGACGGAGGCGGACGCAAGCGTCCCGCTGGTACAATTCCCCTATTCGGTCGGCAATATTCATCAGGATGGGACAACGCGCATTACCCTATTCGGTCGGCAATATTTATCAGGACGGGGGCGGACGGTGCCAGGCAATTACCGTATTCGGTCGTCAAAAATCATCAGGACGGAGGCACGTATATTACCGGTTTTGGTCGGCAAAATTCATCAGAACGCCAGGGACGCAAGCATCCCGATGGGCACGATTCCCCTATTCGGTCGGCATAGATCGCCAGGACGGGGGCGTACATTTCCTTTCATTGCCACAGATTGTGCCGTATCCCTACGCCTCCTATATGGTAGCTACGAAAACGCGGGCAGGCTGGGATGGTAATCGGGGTTCTGGGTGAAATCGAAGGCTTCGTAGAAATCGCCCAGGTGTTTGTTGCCGTCGCGCGGGGGCGCGGCTGGACCGGTTGCGGCGCCGTTGGCAGCGTCGTTGTTGTTGCCGGGCGTGGAGGTATCGAACAGGTGGTTGACGCTGGCGAGTGCGGGCAGGTTGAAACGCCGCTCGATGAACTTGAGGATGGAGGCGTGTTCGTAGATCTGGCCGGAGACGTAGCCGCGCTTCGCGTAGGGCGAGACGACCAGCGTTGGCACGCGGAAGCCCAGGCCGTAGGCGTCCAATTGCGGAGGCGCGACGTGATCGAAATAGCCGCCACCCTCGTCGTAGGTGAAGAAGAGCGCGGAACTGGCCCACGCGCTGGACGCCATTAGTTTGGCGATGACATCGGCCATTTTCTGCTGGCCGTTCTGGATATTCAGGGGCGGGTGCTCGCTGATCAGTTCTTCGGTGATGAGGAAGGAGACCTGGGGCAGCGTTCCGGCGTTCAGGTCGTTGTGATAATCATCTTCGGAGAATTGCAGGCGGTTGTCGTTTTGCCAGTTCTGGAAGAAGTTCAGGGCATTGAAATGTTCCAGCCAGGACGTGCTGCCGAGGCTCAGTCCCAGGTTATAGCACTTCCAGGTGATTTTGTACCTGTCGAGCAGGTCAACGATAACGGGGAAATTCAGGCTGCCAGCGCCCAGCGTGTCGGTGGTGTTGCCACCACTGGTGCCAGCGACGAGCGCGAGTCGATTCGGCACAGTTGGTCCCAGCACGGGACAAAAATAATTGCCGCACAGCGTGAATGCGCCCGCGAGGGCGTAGTAGTATTGCAGGTTGGAGCCGTCGTAGTAGCCCAGCGCGTCGGAACCACCGGCGGTATAAAAACCATCCATTTTGCCGTTATCCCACTCGCTGTGAATCGTTTGCCAGGTATGCGAAACATCCGTTGGGAAAGGAGACGTAATATGCTGCGGTGTGACCGTACCACCATTGCCATCCGGCTGCGAATAGTTGGCAGGCACACCAAATTTCCCGGCCTGGGGATAATTGCCGAAATAATTGTCGAACGAGTGGTTTTCCTGGCAGGCGATTAAGACGTGGTTGATGGGGTTAGGATGTTGCGATAAAGGGCTGGCGGCTACTCGCCCGGCAGCCAGAACGCCTGCATCAATTGCGAGGCCAGCGCCGGCCAGCATACCGAGATTGCGCATGGCTTTGCGGCGCGATTGACGAAGTCTAAACCAGTTGTAAAGGTCCATGTCTCCCCTTTCTCTGAAACAAAACATAGGAATGCTCGAAATAATGAGGATACGCTTTCAAAATAAACGGTCTCTTGCTTGATATTCGCCTACTAGCAACGGCGCGAGAAACATGATAAAATGGCCTTGCCTATTTATAATTTTTACTGTATCGAATTGAGTACAAAGATTATGCGTTACGCCGTTTTTACCGATATCCATGCGAATCTGGAAGCATTAGAGGCTGTCCTGGCGAAAATCGATGAAATCTCTGCAACGGAACCCATCGATAAGATCTGGTTTCTGGGCGATCTGGTTGGTTATGGGCCAGACCCGAACGAGTGTATCGTCAGGCTGCGCGAGCGTACCGATGTTATTATTGCTGGCAACCATGATTGGGCGGCAGTCGGCAAGATTGATCTCGAAGAGTTCAGCCCCGCGGCGCGCATCTCGGCAGAGTGGACGGCAGAACAGTTGACAGATGAGCATCGCGCATTTCTTGAAAACCTGCCCGAACGCAGGGACATAGGCGAATGCACGCTTGTGCATGGCAGTCCCTATGGACCGCTCTGGGAGTATCTGACCAGAGAGGAGCAGGCGCTGGCAGAACGTAGCTTTGAGTGCTTCACCAGTCGCTACTGCTTTGTCGGGCATACTCACGTTCCGGTCATCTTCCAGCAGCCAGACATTGCGAACACGCCCACGATGCCGCTTGGAAATACCGATGAATTTGATGCCATTGCCAACTTCCATGCCAACGGTGTCGATGCTCACCTCTCGGATGAGAACGCGGGTAATGACGAGGAAACCACCGAGATGGCGGTGATTCGCACGCCAGCGCAACATCTGCTGACAGCGCAATCAGGCGATGAAAATGTTGCAAGCGCGTTCACAGAGCCAGGCAGCGATACGAAAGATAGCGCGGACGCGAGCCAGGGCGACCGCGCGGATCGCCCCTACCATACAACAAGGGATGGCGCTTCTGAAAATGATGATGCGAACGCGCCTCTGTTTGCAGAGTATGGAGAGGGGTCGTTCGTTGAGGCGGAAGCGCAAGTTGAGCAACTGGCGTTGCTGGAAGCAGATAATTTGCCCCCTGAAACACTTCCTGTAGACCAGGAAGGTAGCGAGTCTGCCGGGGATGTAAGCGGCGAAGATGCTCAACAGGTGGCGATAGAGCATAACGATTCCAGTGTGGACGATGATGAGACAGCGGAATTTGTGCTGGCGGAGGAAAACGATGCTGCGGATGGGCCGCAAGACGAGATGATGCAGCAACTCGATTTTGATGACTATATGACATATCTAGTTGAAAAGGGCGATGTAGAGCCTGGTACACCTGGGGACGAGATTGCGGAGGCGGAGGAGCGGCTCAACGGTGAGATAGAGGAATTGCTGGCATTGCTGGGACTGAGCCAGAGTATGATCTCTGTGACGAACGAGATGGAGGTGCCGCCAGAAGGTCATTGGGAAACATCGGAGGGCTATCGCGCTATTGTTAATCCCGGCGGGGTCGGGCAACCACGCGATGGGGACCCACGCGCCGCGTTTATGATCTACGATAGCGAGCGAGGTTTCGAGTTTTATCGCATCCCCTACGATTTTGAAAAGACACAGGAGAAGATCATCAATGCTGGCCTGCCGCAATTCCTGGCAGTGCGGCTGCAATTTGGTCGCTAGATAGAGTTTATGAAACTGATTATTGGCCTGGGGAATCCGGGCCAGGAATATGAACGCACCCGGCATAACATTGGTTTTCGCGTGGTGGATAAACTGGCGGCACAAGAGGGCTGGAAATGGAATGAAAGACGCAGCCGCGCGGTGCTGGCAGGCGGCAATCTCGGCCTGGAAAAGGTAATGCTGGTCAAGCCGATCACATACATGAATCTGAGCGGTGAAGCGGTTGGCGAGCTGGCACGCTGGTTCAAAGTGCGACCCGAAGATATGCTGGTTATTTATGATGAACTTGACCTGCCCGTCGGCAAGGTGCGCCTGCGCACCAATGGCAGCGCAGCCGGGCATAATGGCATGAAGAGTATTATCCATCATCTCCACACTGATGCTATCCCACGCCTGCGTGTGGGCGTCGGTCATCCCACGAACGCTTCTATCCAGGGCAAAGATCACGTACTGAGTATCCCACCAATCGATGAAAGCATCCTGATTGCCAGGGCCGAAGACCGCGCCGTCGAGGCTATCCGGCTGATCATCACGCAGGGCATTGCTACGACTATGAACCTTGTCAACGCCGACCCCGAAGAGGCGCAGCGCAAAGCCGAGGAAAAGCTCAAAAGGCAGAAAGAGCGCGAGGAGCGGGAGAGACTGAAACGCGAAAAAGAACGCGAGGAACGGGAAAGACTGGAACGGGAAAAAGAACGCAGGGAGAGCAAAAACATAGAAGACACAGAGACGGAGGATGCCTGAGGATACGTTCAACCAGGTCTTTCAAGAGGTGTTAGCGCGATTGTTAGCGCCAGGTTATCTCTTGCCTGAATAATCACACGTTGTATCTGTGCGCCCAAATGTAATGCTGAATGGTCGATCTGACCTAATAGCTGGCCGATATGCCAGTGCAAAGGCGTTTCATCAGCATTTGTGAATAAGCCCTCTGCCGCGAAGTTCTTGAGGATTTCTACCAATTCCGTGTCTATAAGAAATGGCTGCTCTTCGCCACTGAGCATCGCCTGTTTGCCAGACTCGTAGCCGCGCCGGAACTCCGGCAGTGTGATAATAAGTAGCTGTGGTTCGCCACCTTCGACGCTGATACGCGCTTCCCGTTTATCTCCATCGCCAGCATTTCGAATATCCTGTTCTGACTGTATGGCTTCGCTTCCTGAATGTTCATTCGTATCAAATTGCTCTTGCATCATTCCACCCTTCTGTTCCATAACCTGGTTATAAATAGTAGTGGTAATGTCCTGCGCCTGATCTTCCCCGACGTGACGCGCTAACTCCTGCTCCTGTTGTCCAAGATGTTGATAGCGTCTCCTGATAGCTTCGTGGCTGGCAGAAAAGCCTGGGTCGTTCATGACGCGCTGCAGAACTTCGCAGGTCCGCTCAATCTGCCAACGCAGGCGGGCTACTTCGCTTTTGTTTTCGGATATGTCCATATGATACGGGTCTCCTTTCAAATTTTTTGATGTTCACGTTATTTAATATAACATATTTGTATTTGATATTCAAGCAATTTTGATGTTAACATATTAAAATATGTTACTATGTAACATAACATTGTACATTTTAGACATATTCGTATCTCACCTCATTGAGGTATACTTAGATGTATGATGAGAGGAATGAAACTGCATGACCAAATTAAGTGACAGATACTATACTGGACGCGAAGCACAACGCAAGTTAGGTATAACTGAACCAGCCCTACGCAATCTCGTTAATCAGCGGAAAATAAGAAAGATCATCCCACCAGGAAGACAATATGGCGTATACCTGAGAGAAGAAATTGACACTTATGCTGAAAAATGGATGGCATTTCTCACTGCTAAAGAGCCACCGAAGACAATCTTCAAAGCAGCCACACTGGAAGAGATGGAAGCTAGACAGCATTTATCAAAACGAGCCATTGGAACTCCAGGTCTTATGACTGTCGAGGTACGTCGGGCCTGGCTCGATACAAACCCGGAAGGCGACTACCATCTCGTTCATAATAACAAACTTGTTGCATACTGCCAACTTTTACCAGTGAAGCACGAACGCCTGATGGATTTTATGGAGGGAAAAATTAGAGGTGGAGAGATACGTCCTGAAGATATAGACATCTTTGAACCAGGAAAAGCAGTTGAATGCCTTATTACTATAGCAAGCGAACCCGATGTAGGCGAAATGTCGCGCATGCACTATGTGCAGCATTTACTACGTGGAACAATGCACGAATTAGAGAAGTTAGGGCGCAAAGGCTATATTATCTCGAAGGTGTATGCAACGACCGATACGCCAACAGGTATAGCAATGGCTATCCATACTGGCATGAAAGAATATGGCAACAAAGTAGGGAAAAGGCTGAGATTTGTCCTTGACGTAGAAGAGTCTCAATCATTCCTGCTCAACAGTTATAAAATAGGATTGGCCGAATGGAAAAAGAGCAAAGAATCAAATTCATGAAAGCAACCACAGAGCAGGATACTTTAGATCAGTATAACCTTGCAACATCTGTAGTTGGCTTTGTAACACATGATGTTCCAACACGCCATGCATGGTTAGCAAGGAATCCTGACATTGATTTCATTGTAAGAGATCAGGGAAAACTCACCGGTTTTATCAACATGCTTCCAGTGAAACATGAAACCATTATGAGGTTTATGAGTGGAGAAATCAGGGGATGGGATATACCTGGAGACGATGTGCTGCCCTACACTCCTGGCAGGAGTGTAGAATGTATCGTTATGGGTATGGCAACCACGCCAGAAGTTGAGGCGGGAAAACGGGCTTATTATGGCAAAAGGCTTATCAGTGGGGTGGTACGCTTCTTTCAAGAGCTGGCGGCAAAGAATGTCACGATCACAAAATTCTATGCCACCAGCGCCAAGCCGACAGGGATAGCCATTTTGAAAAACGCGGGGTTCCAGGAAATCGGGCGCATAGGAAAACGCATTGCGTTTGAGCTTGATGTGATAAACTCCGATGCGCGGCTGGCGAAACGCTATCGGATGATATTGGCGCAGGGGCGAGAAAGCACGTCACAAACGTAAGCTACAACGACGGTAACACAAAACCTGATAAATATTAACGGCCAATACCGGTAATAAGCCTGTCTCCCTTCTGTAGGGACGCGATTTATCGCGTCCGTGTTCACCAGGACGCGATAAATCGCGTCCCTACTGGATGGGAGCAGACGTTCTATCCCATCGCTGCATCCGAACATGGTCGCCAGATGTGGTCGCTTATAGAAGACATGGATACGGGCGCGTTTATTTCGAGTGGGATGGGTACGCCTCGCAGAGTCAGTGAGAAGATGTCTCCACGTCCATAATGGCCGACGGCGTCGAATCCTCGCCGCGCAACGAGAGTTGCTTGAGGGGATGCGTCAGCATAAAGTATTGTTTCGCTGCCCTGGGCAGGACCGGCGACGATGTTGCCAAGAGGATCGACGATAACACTATCTCCAGGGGCGATGAGTTCACCCGTTTCATAGACGCCCAGAGACCGCAAATCCGGTGTGAGATCCGTTTCACGCATCAAGACACCGACGCTGATGACCCACATGCGCCCCTCGGTGGCGAAATGCCGTACCGAGGCGTGCCAGCGATCGCCGCTATCCTGCATGGGGGCAACGTGGATCTGTTCGCCCTGCGCGTAGAGCGTGGTTCTGGCGAGCGGCATCATATTTTCCCAGCAGATCAAGCCGCCGAGGATACCATGCGGGGTCGTTATGGTGCGCAATGTGGTTCCATCGCCCGCGCCCCAGACGAGCTTTTCGGCAAACGTGGGTACCAGCTTGCGATGCCGGCCAAGTATTTCGCCATCGGGACCAAAGTAGAGCAGGGTGTTGTAGAGCGTCCCGGAGCCTGGAGGACGCTCGGTGACTCCTACTGCCGCCATGATGTGATGAGCGCGGCAGGCAGCCGCAATGATGTTTGTTTCGGGAACCGGTACCGTGATGGCTTGCTCGACAAAACGCCGCTCAAATGTGGCGAACGGCTCCGCGCTGGGACTGGAAGTGCGAGACGGGACGCGCCATACCCAGTCAGGATAGCCGGGGATGCACGATTCTGTAAAGACAACTAACCACGCGCCAGCTTTAGCGGCCTCGGCTATGCTTTCGGCAACACGCCGCGTGGTTGCTCTTGCATCAAAGTAGATAGAAGCTATTTGCGCGGCTGCGACAATGCCCATAATCAGTACCTCCAATAGTGGTTTCTTGCTAGTGAAATTATGAAGGTTCGAGGATAGTAGCGCAAGAGCCAATTGCAGTAATGAAAAGGGCCAGGATGAGATGTAGGAACTGGGACGCTTGCGTCCCATGAGCATCATTCTCTTATTTGGTCGTCAAAATTCATCAGTACGGGGATCGACATTTCATTTCATAGCTGTATTCGTTCGTCAAAATTCATCAGACATGGACGATTCAGTCAGGCACATCGTCTCGGCCATTGAACGGGGGGGATAATGGTTCTTTGCCCTCAACGGTGTAACGCTGATACAGGATATAGGAGTACACGACCAGGACGAGCACTACAGCTATAATTGGCACGAACAGGCCGAAAAAGCGCAATGGTGGAAAGAAGCTGCTGATCAGGCCGATGAAGCCGACCGGTACAAACAGCCAGCCGCCCAGGCGATGGGTGCGCTCCCATACGATGTCGCTGGCAAGCGTCCAGGGGGTGCGAATGCCGGCCCAGAAGTTGCGCCGCAGCTTGCCCAGGTAGTTGCCCAGGAACATGAATAAGACTGAGACTGACAGGCAAACTACCAGCGAGATGTCCACATGCGCTCCCAGGGCATAGGCGGTAGTGAGCAACTGGATCACCAGCATAAACAAGAGAATGCCAACCATAATCAGATTAACCACTTGAGTGTTGGCGCGACGCTGGTTCCGATAGCCGAGATTAGGGCCGATTTGTGTAATAAAGCGCAGGATGAGGAATAGCATGAGACTGATGCCGGGAAGCAAGACGGCGTTAGCCAGTTTCGGCAGGTAGCCATTGACCTGACCGGAGGCGTCGAAATGCGAGGGTACCATAGGCGGAAGAAATGGATAGGTTCCTGCCGAGATGAGTACCTGCACTACAATAGTCAGAAGGGCCAGCACGGTCGTGCCATTGAAAAATGAAGATGTTGGGGTCACTTTATCGCCAGCATGGTCAGAGGGTTCCATTCTTTTCCTCCTCGTGTTCATCGTCAGGTTCTAATTCAGATTCAACGGAATATGCTTCGGGATGTTCAATTTGCCCTATACCATTGGATGACGGTTCCAGTCCTCCCAGCCAGCTCATTATTTCGGTGAGCAGGTCCTGGAAGACGGTTGTATTGAGCGAGTAGACCTGAAATTGCCCGCGCCGTTCGACGCGCACAAGATCGGCCATTTTTAAGACCATCAGGTGATGTGAAAGCGCGGTACGACCGATGCCAGCATATTCGGCCAGTTCGCCCGCGTTGCGTTCTCCGCCTCGCAGGTATTTCAAGATGCGACGCCGGGTAGGGTCGGCGAGCGCTTTATAACCTTCTTGCATAGTATAGACGTTGGCTTTCTGCTATTTTCAAATCTTCAGCATATACTGAAATGTTAGCATATGCGCTATTTCTGTGTCAAGTACTAGACATTTGGAGATATGCATGCTTACCACTTCCGCTGGAACCCTGGTCAAGTCAGCGCTGGCAGACCCTTCGCTGCGCTCAGGGTGACAGGGAGAGCCTCGTTCGAGGAATGTCACCCTGAACGCAGCGAAGGGTCTGGCTCGAACGGGCGGAGAGATTCTTCGCTGCGCTCAGGATGACAGCCACTATCTCCAAATATCTGCCTCTTGACAAACTAATCATATTAGTTTATTATACTAATATGATTAGTTTGAAAGCTAATTATATTAGTATAGAGGAAGGACCAAACTATGAAAGTGACAGCTTTTAGCAACAATCTTTTTCAATTGACCCGTTTAGTTGCCTTCAACTGCTATCTGGTACGCGAGGATGATGGCTTTACGTTAGTCGATACGAACATGAGTGGCCAGGCACAGGCGATTGTGCAGGAGGCCAGCAAACTTGGGTTGCCGATTGCACGCATCCTGTTGACCCACGCCCATGTCGATCATGTTGGCTCGCTGGATGCCCTGCATGATGCCCTGCCGGATGTGCAGGTGTCGATGAGCGAGCGAGACGCGCGTTTTCTGACCGGCGATAAGAGCCTGGACGCCTCTGAGCCACAGGTATCTCTGCGCGGCGGCTATCCCGTCTGCGCGACGAAGCCAGGGCTTCTTTTGCACGAGGGAGACCGCATTGGTTCGCTCGAAGTGATTGCCACGCCGGGCCATACTCCTGGTCATATCGCTTTTCTCGATACGCGAGACCGCTCGGTGATCGCTGGTGATGCCTTCCAGACGCAGGGCGGCGTCGCTGTAGCGGGTACCTTCGAACTGCTTTTTCCCCTACCGGCGTTTGCTACCTGGCATAAAGGGCTGGCGCTGGAGAGCGCGCGCAAACTGCTGGCGCTCCAGCCATCCGTGCTGGCTGTTGGACATGGACGTATGCTCAGCCAGCCCCAGGTGGCGATGGAACGCGCCATTCGCGTCATGACAGAGACGCTGGCGAAAGCGGAAAGGAAACAGTCGCATGTCGCATAGGATGGGGCTGGATTCGGCCAGTGTTGTGGAAGCGGCGGCAAAACTGGTAGATGAGGAGGGCATCGAACAACTTACGCTTGGCCGACTGGCTGAGCGTCTGGGCGTGCGCGCGCCCTCCCTGTACAATCACGTCGCGGGGTTGCCGGGACTCAAACACGACCTGGCGCTCTACTGTTTGCGGGATTTACTTAGCTGCGTTACACGAGCGACCATCGGCAAATCACGCGCAGAGGCCATAGTCGCGCTCGCTGATGCTTATCGGGCCTATGGCAGAAATACGCCCGGACGCTATGCCCTTACGCTGCAAGCGCCTCCGCCTGATGACCAGGAGGTGCAGGCCGTCGCGCAACAGGTTGTAGATATTGTTCTGGCCGTACTCGCGCCCTACAAACCCGGCGAGGAAGATGCTATTCACGCCATTCGCGGCCTGCGCAGCATAGTGCAGGGCTTTATCTCGCTGGAAATAGCGGGCGGCTTCGGTATACCGATAGACACGGATGCCAGCTTCCACTGGCTCATCACTCTGTTCATTACAGGTCTAAGCCAATCAACGATGGTCGGAGATAAAGTTGGTAACTCTCTCAAGGAGTCTTAGATATGGTTCTCACAACACTCAAAAACGCGAATTATGATATAATTATGTAGAGGTTTTACAGTACCCACCAAACACTCAAGGACAAAATCCATGCTCTTTCCCTTAATACGCCTGATTTCCTCCAATTGCTGACCTTTCCCCTTTCTGGGTAAGACAGTAGAACAGCATCTGCCGCACGGTTTAGATGCTAAATATGCTTTTTCTGTCTTGCCTGCTTCCTCTCATTCCCCTCACTAATCGATCATGAAAGGATCAGTATATGTTGCCAGCAAAATGGCTGTTTCTTCCCGTCTGGGTGATATATCTCCTGGCTCTCGTGGCGTTTGAGATCGTGGCTGATGTGCTTGCCAAGCAGTTCGCCACCAACGGCAAGCTGGTCTTCGGTGTATTTTCTATCGGCGGGTATGTATTAGCCAATGTCGCGTGGTTGATTAGCCTGCGCAGTGGCGGGACGTTGAGCCGGGGTTCGGTGATATTCTCGGCACTCAATGGAGTGGTAGCAGTGGTGTTGGGGCTGTTCGTTTTTCATGAGAAGGCCAGCCCGTACCAGCTTATCGGTATGGCGCTGGGCATCGCGGCGATCGTGTTCTTGTCGCTGGAATAACCCGATAGCACGAAAACGTTGCAGTTAGCGGGCTGGTACTGTATGATTACATTGAACAGGTCAGATGGCCGGGACGCTGTGTGTTGCGCCCCACGATTGAGAAATCGAGCCAGAAGGCAAAAAGCACAGTAAATTGAACCTCGCAGGATGGGTATACATCCAGAGCGAGGCAATTTGCTATGCTCGTTGGGAGGATTGTGTGATACTCAAGGGATTACTTGCGCTTTTAACACAGCGGCCAGAGTTCCGGCGGCTGGTACAACAGATACAAAAGGCGGAGGGTTTGCCAGCCCTCACCGGCATTACTGAAACATCGCGCCCGTTTGTGGTGGGCGCGCTTTCTACCGCGCTGAAAGAGCCGCTGCTGCTGGTTGTGGCTGACGAAGCGCAGGCATTGCAGGTGGTAGATACGCTCAAGGCGATGGCACAGTCAGCGGACGACGTTGTCCTTATGCCGGATCGTGACGCGCTGCCCTATGAACGCCTGATAAGCGATCACGAGACGACGCAGCAGCGTATGAACGCGCTATTGCGCATGATTGACACGCAGCAATCCGACGATTGTGGTGTGTTCGGCGCGCGCTTTGAGCCAGCCCATCATTCCGCCAAAGGAACTGGCGGCATCGCTGTATGATCTGGCACCGGGGCAGGAGGTTGACCTGACCCTGATGCTCGAACACCTGTATAACCTGGGCTACGAACCCGTCACGGAGGTGGAGGAGCCAGGCCAGTTCAGTCATCGCGGCGGGATCGTCGATCTTTTTCCTGCCACGCTGCTGCGCCCGGTGCGTATCGAGTTTTTCGGCGACGAGATCGAGTCGTTACGCACTTTTGATCCGCAGACGCAGCGCTCGCTCAACCCCATCGCATCCTGCGTGATCGGACCCGCGCGCGAGGCCCTGCCGCTGCGCGGACCAGAGGCGGTCAAAGTACTCGAGCAGTTGAATACCGCCATGCTGCATCACGACGCGGAGGAACGCTGGCAGCGCGACCTGGAAGACCTGCGCCAAAAGCGTTCGTTCGATGACATTGCCTTTTACCTGCCATACCTGCACGAATCGGCCAGCGTGCTGGATTACCTGCCCAGAAGCGGCCTGCTGATCCTGGACAATCCTGAAAGCATCCAGAACCGCATTCTGGAGCTGGACGCCCAGGCCGAAGAGATGAAGACGCGCTTCGAGAATGACCATGAAAACCCGACGCAACTACGCGCCGCGCATATCACCTGGAGCCAGTTGGAGACGCGCCTGGCTCAGTTGCGCCAACTGCGTTTTGCCGACATCCTTTCAGCCAGCGAAGGCGAATTTGACGCCTATCACCAGGGTGGCACCGAGCATCTGCTGCCGTCCTTCACCAGCGCGAATTCCTATGGTGGGCGATTACGCTCCTTCGTGCAGGATTGTCGCAAGGCGTTGGACAACCGCGAACGTGTGGTGATCGTCACCGCGCAAGCCCGTCGCCTGTCCGAAGTGCTGGGCGATGAGTCCATACTGGGAGATGATGCTATCCATGTCAGCCCCGGCGTGAACATCAACGAAGCGCCGGAAAGCGGCACGCTGACACTGATTCAGGGACAACTGCCGGAGGGCTGGCAATCGCGTAGCCTGGCAACCTCGTTCTTTACCGATACCGAGATTTTCGGCTGGTCGCGCAAGTACAAGGCGCAGCAGCGTAAGATTATCACGCCTGCTTCGTTCCTGGCCGAGGTCAATGTAGGTGACTACGTGGTGCATCAAGAATATGGCATCGGGAGATTCGAGGGACTGGTGAAGCTGGATTCGACGGGCGTCGAGCGCGAATACCTGCTTATTCGCTATGCTGGCACCGATAAGCTGTACATCCCTACCGATCAGCTTGATCGCGTCACGCGCTACGTGGGCATGGGCGACGCCGTTCCTGCCCTCAGCAAGCTGGGAAACAGCGAATGGACGCGCGCTAAAACGAAGGTCAAGGAGGATGTGCAGGAGATCGCGCGCGATCTCCTGCGCCTGTACAGCGCGCGCGAGGCACTGGAACGCCCGGCATACCCGCCCGATTCGGAACAGCCCTGGCTACAGGAACTGGAAAGCGGCTTCGCTTACGAAGAGACGCCCGACCAGGCGCGTGCCATCGAAGAGGTAAAGGCTGATATGGAACGGCCCCGACCAATGGACCGGCTGGTGTGCGGCGATGTGGGCTATGGCAAAACCGAGGTTGCCCTGCGCGCCGCCTTCAAAGCGGTACTCGATCAACGGCAGGTGGCCGTGCTGGTGCCGACAACGGTGCTGGCCTTGCAACACTTCAACACCTTTAAGGAACGTCTCAAGCCCTATCCCGTGCGCGTCGAGCTGCTCAGCCGCTTCCGCTCGGAGAAAGAGCAGAAGCAGGTGTTGGAAGACCTGGCGCTTGGCAAAGTCGATATTGTGATCGGCACGCATCGCCTGCTGGGAAAAGATGTCGTCTTCCTCAACCTCGGCCTGCTGGTGGTTGACGAAGAGCAGCGTTTTGGTGTCACGCATAAGGAGCGGCTCAAGCAATTGCGCAATGAGGTAGACGTGCTGACCATGACGGCCACGCCCATCCCGCGCACGCTGCACATGTCGCTGGTGAATGTACGCGATATGAGCGTGATCGAGACGCCGCCGCAGGAGCGTTTGCCCATCCGCACAGCTATCCGCGAGTTTGACGAGAATCTGATCCGCGAGGCCATCTTGCGCGAAATCGATCGCGGCGGCCAGGTATTCTTTGTGCATAACCGCGTGCAGGGTATCCAGGTGATCGCGCAGAGGTTGCAGAAGCTGGTGCCTGAAGCGCGCATCGCCATTGGTCACGGGCAGATGCCCGAAGATCAACTGGAGCGGGTCATGATGGATTTCTCGAGCGGTGAGTACAACGTGCTAGTATCTACCACGATCATTGAAAACGGGCTGGACATTTCTAACGCCAATACGATCATTGTCAATAATGCCGCGCTGTTCGGCCTGGCGCAGCTTTACCAGTTGCGCGGGCGCGTTGGGCGCGGCACGCACCAGGCCTACTCTTACTTCCTTTATAACAAAGACACGAAGCTGACGCCTGTGCAGGAGAAACGCTTACGCGCCATCTTTGAAGCGACCGAACTGGGCGCGGGCTTCCGCATTGCCATGAAAGACCTGGAGATACGTGGCGCGGGCAATCTGCTGGGCGCGGAACAATCAGGCTTTATGAACTCGGTCGGCTTCGATCTCTACAGGAAATTGCTGGCCGAGGCGGTGGAAGAGTTGCAGGGCAAACGCGCCGAGACCAGCGCGCCCAACGTTGTGCTTGATCTGCCCCTGGATGCCTATCTGCCCGACGAGTTTATCGGCGACCGCACATTGAAGGTGAAATTCTACCAGCGACTGGCAAGCTTGAACCGCTCCGAACAGGTAGAGGCGATGGAGGCAGAGTTAAGCGACCGCTTCGGCACGCCACCGCTGCCTGTGAAGAACTTGCTGGCAATGGTGCAGTTAAAAGTGGAAGCGGCGCAATTGGGATATGAGGCCATCGCCGCCAAAGATCATGAATTTATACTGACGGTGAAGCGCACCGTTGTACCCAACCGTATCGCGCTCTATCGCCGCTTCCACAACGACGCGCATGTGCAACAGGGCGTGATTCGTATTCCCCGCCGCCTGCTGGAGCCAGACTGGATGAGGCAGTTGCGCGAACTGCTGCCGAAGATTACAGCGGCGGCATAGTATATATAAAACAAGGCACAAAGCAGGGGCGATGATCCAGGGCGACCGCAAGGGTGCGCCCCTACCATACTACGCGCCTCGTGGGTCGCTTCGTAGTATGGTAGGGGCGCACCCTTGCGGTCGCCCTGGTTTGCACTTGATCGCGCTATATATTCACCAACCCCTGAGCCTGCAATTCTTTCAGAATCAACTCGATTTCCTGGATTGTTTTGCCGGTGCAGCGGGATAGGTCGGACATGGTACGCTGTCCATCGACAAGAAAATAAATAAAACGCTGGCGGCGGGTGAGCGGTAAAGAGAGAACATCGCGCCCAACGTCGCGCTTTTGCGGCGCCAGCCATTCGAGGCCCGGCACGTTTGAGTTGACGCGCGCCATATCACCGGTGGTAGTGCGGTCTTGTCTGATAGTCGGCTGGGTAGGAAATGATGAGGGGGTGGCTCCGTTGTCATTGCCAATAGATAATGCCATGGGAGCTGTCCCAGGCTCATCCAGTTGCAAAGTGAACTGGACATTGCGCCAGGTTAGTAGCCTGTCAAGGGCATCCTGGCCGATCAATTGCCCCAGTCGAACGAACACAGGCTGACCCGCTTGCAGATAAATTTCCCCTTCCTGAACTCTCCCACCGCTATATTGCTCCACCCTCAAACGCCCACTCTGCCGTCTCATGCGAGCCAGTTCCAGCACGCTATTTACACTCTCTGCTGTCATTGCTCTATCATTAGCCATTACGCATCATACCCCTTCTTGAAGCTCACCATTACAATTACGGCTCTATCGTTTGCGCTCGCCTGTTCTCTCCCCGCACAGGACAAAGTGATATTTGCACATGCACACAGATATTTCTATATACTTATATACCATAGATTGGAACGCATAAGGAAGCAAAAGGTAGCGCATTTTTGGCGCGTACCGAAATTCTTAATGCGATTTTTATAAGAAGAGGGAGAAATTAACGGGCGCGGCGAGTATGGATGAGGTAAAACATCATGGCCTGCTTATACTCAACCAGTGTGGCGCGCCCGTTGGCAATAACCTGGTTCGCCAGGCCCAGCAGGGTAGAGACGATCTGGAGGCGTGTTTCATCCACTCCATCTTGCTGCCCTAATATCTCGAGCAGTTGGGCCGGGGTTTCGCCGCTCAGTTCAATTCCGGCGCGCACAACTTCGACGCGCAGCCAGACAATCATTTGATGGCGCATCTCTTCAAAGATCGCCACGTCCTCGTCGCTTACAGTTATCTTCGCGCTCTCCTTCTGATGCGCCGGGGTTGGCGGAAGAGGTTCGCTTCTGGTTAGTTCTCTTTGTGGGGCAGGAGATGCAGCCGCGCTTGAGGCTGCGCGGCAAGCGGAGCCGCAACGGGTGGAATCGATGGCATAGAGATGGCGGCTGGCGCGGCTGACGCCTGGGGCGCAAGCGGACCGGATGCATGGACTGGGAACGACCCTGTTGATGGACTGACCGTGCGTACTGCATCTTGCGGCACGGGGCGAGTAGATGGCACCGCGCCTATAGGACGAGCCGGCGAAGAGACTATTTCGTTATTGCTACCACCCGGTGTAGTTGCGCGTAAACGCGGCGAGCGCCGGGGCGGAACAGTCGTCGCTCCGTTGGTTACGGCTCCGTTTACAGCGGGTGGCGACGCTGCTGACCGCGCATCACCGTTCACACCTGGCCGGGTCTCTCCACGCGCTTCCTGAAGCTGCTGTTGCAACAGCATAGTAGGACTGGCAATCTGTTCCCAACCAGGCTCAAGCTGACCAGAGCTATTGGATTTTGACCAGGAAACCACCGGGCGCGCATTACCAAAAGGAGCCGTAGCGCGACCGCTCAAATGCCCGCGCAGTCCTTCGGTAACGGACGCGGAAGAGTTGGTGATGAGCGCGCGCACGTCCGACATGCGTTTGCGTCCCTGTTGACCAAAGAAAGCGCGATTGCGCTGCACAAATTGGATCAAAAGCCGCTCAACCTGGCGTTGAAAATCGGGTGATGCGACATCAATACGACTGATGGTGTTGAAATCGAACGAACTCAGGAACGTCCAGACCTCCTGGCGTTTGGCGCGGTCTACCGGGCGCATACGTAACGTTTGCACGCGATAGTCATAGAAACGCGGGTAACTGAAATTCGCGATCAAAGTTTCCGCGATTTCCGCTTTGAGCCGCGCCATTTCGGCGGGTGCCATTTGACCCAGGTAAATACCCACTCCAACACCTCTTTCAAGCAGCAAACCTTCAGCATCGCTAAAGGGCCAATTATGTTATGTTATGGGACGATAGTAAACGAGTCTATTTGCAGCGCGTTGGTACCTGAAATCAGCGATACTCCGGCAGGCGCGCTCACTATATGCAACGGAATACGACTGGTAACAGTTAATATTGTACCGAATGGGGTAGCAAAAGGTAAAAGCGCAAGGCCCACATGGGCTAGCCCAACCGGAACATTCCCAAGATAGAGTGTGCTACTGACGGTACGCACGATGGTTCCCGGCTGCCACGAAATAGTGGGACACCAGGAGATGGTGGGGAAATCGACGCTGGAAAACTCTTCCTTGCCATTTTGACCGGTGAGAATAGTCAGAATCTTCAGAGGAGAAGTATTGGCAGCATTAACCTTCCAATAGGCTGTGACTTGCATGAATCGCGTTGCGACACCGAACGACTGAGGCGGCGCGACATTATACCCGACCAGGCTCACGGCACTATTGGAATCTACTGCTTGCGGCGGGGTGAAATCTACTTGCAGCGCGTGTTGCACTTTATTTGGAGAGACACGAGCAAACGAGCAGAAGGCATCGGGCAGGTTAGGTATGACCCCATCACCTGTTTGCGCCGTAGAGTAGGGCGATATACCCGGCGGAGTCAGGCCGCGCTTGAGCAGGAGATAACCATCCTGCGCGGTGACAACTCCATAGCTCCCACTTAACAACACATTTTTCACCTCGGCGATGTACTGCGGCGAATTGTAAGGATAGGTGGCGCTGGTCACATCCAGAAAGATATAATCGGCAACCGTATCGCCATAGGGGAAAAGATAGATATGGGCGCGCTGGCTGACGTGCGGCATGAGATCCGACTGCGCTGAAACCGAGGCGGAAGCCGGGATCATGGCCTCAATGCGCCCGGCAAGCTGGTCATGCGCAGTAACCTGAGGCCAACCGAATCCTCGAGAAAAGGGCATCGCGCCATACGTAAAATCCTGATGCACAACGGCGAAAAGTGCCAGAGCGAGCAGCAGGCTCAGCCCAATTGGCTGCGCCCAACGCGAGAGCCAGGGCGACCGCTCAGAGACCCGCTCTACTTTGGGCACAGTTGCTGCTCGAGCCTCGCGTAACTGTCGTATGTACCACTTCACCAGCCACACGATGAACACGATGGCCTCAATGGTTGAGAAGATCAGCACCGGCACGATCTCCGCACTGTACTGAAAAAGACCGAGATACTGGTTGGGATCAGAACTGAATAGATTGATGGCCAGCGAGGGAACTGCCAGCACCAATACCCACGGCGCGAGCAGGGGCAAATAGGCTGCGGGGGCCAGCAATACGATCAGGTATTGCCGGTGTGAATGCTCCAGCACATGTTGATAGAGCAGGCTTACTGGGTGAGTCACTACGTTGCGCAGGATTTGCAATGGCCCGCTGCCCAGGTATGCATAGCGCGAACCCAGCAATGGATGTCCAGTCGGGCTTGCGACGCGGAAAACTAGCAACACCACGCCCAACCAGGCCACGCTCAGCCCCAGCAGAGCGAGGCCGCTGCGCCAGCGCTGCTGAAAGAGCATACTCCACAGGCCAAAGAAAGCGATGACCAGAGGGATTTCCTCTTTACAGGCCATTGAGAGAACAGCAAAGACAAAGAGCCAGACCGTGCGGCGCGTGTACATGAAATACAGAGTAAACATCAAAAGCGCGGCGGTCAGTGTGACGCCATGAAAATCAAATACCTCGGCCTGTTGCAGCGCCGGGTAGAGCAAATAGAGGATGGCAATGCTCGCGGCCAAAATATCGTTGCGCAGGCGCAGGCGCGCCAACCAGAAGGCCGGAAATGCGCCGCTTGCCACCACCAGCGTTTGCAAGACAAGCAGGGTTTTGGGATCAGGGAGCGCCAGGTACGCGAGCGATATGGGCAGCAGAATCGGTTCAAAGTGGATGGAAAAACGCGAAATGCCGTTCAGACTATAACAATTGGTGTCGCTCACAATATTGCAGATAGTCTGGTGTATAAATGTGCCGTGTAGGATGTTCCAGATGGCCTGGTTGTAGGTACCCAGGTCTTCAGCAGGCGTCAAATAAGCATCCTGGCGACCGATGTGCAGGTAGATAAAATAGGTCGAATATATCACGGCAGCCAGCGTGACCAGGCCCATTGCGAGCCAGAATACGCGCGTGCGCGGCATATCTTCCGGGGCGGGGTAGAGATAGAGGCGATTGCGCCAGATGGCTAAACGTTTACGCCATGTCATATTACTCACCTACAACTTGTTCTTCGAGTGAGACGCTGGCAGATGACTCTTCTGCCGCATCATCTGAAATAGTAGCTTCGACGCCTGTTTCCGTTTTGACTGTTGAATCAAGCGCATCGTTTGATATGGCATGTTCTTGCGCCTGCTCAATTGCGCGCGGCGGGCGGCCACCGCTCACATAGGCAATACTGACGCACAGCAATTCTGCGATAGTTGAGACCAGGCGCGAGAGCAGGGCTATAATAGCAGCTAACGCGCCGGGCATGGGAAAGGCCAGCGCGAACAGACCTACAATCGCGCCCTCGCGAAAGCCCAGGCCGCTCGGCGTGATAAAACTAACAAAGCCAATATCCCAGGCCAGGGCATAAATGCCGACGCAGATGGGCCAGGCGATGAGCGGGGTACTGCTCCACAGGGCCAGCAAGAGGACAAAGAACGCGCTTCCCGCCACGAACCAGCTTGCGCTCCACGCCAGGGTCACGAACAGAATGTCTCTGTAACGCAAAGTGAGTTTGATGGGGTCGCGTTTCAGCGCGCGCAGCCCCAGATTGAGCAGCCAGTTCAATACGGGCGGATACAGGATAATGCACAGGGCGAGGATGGTTCCGACGCCCAGCACAAAGACAATTCTCTGCTCCGTCAGCTTGCCAAGCGTGTCGAGATCATGCCAGAAGAGCAGGCTGACCGCGAAAACCAGCACGCCCGCCGCCAGCTTGGTAATCAGCTCGATAGCCATACTGGCGAAAGCGACCGGGCGCGAAACGCCATACTTGCCCACCCATATGATGCGCGTCAGCACATGCCAGACATTGCCGGGGATGTACCGCACAAACTCGGACGCCAGGTAGATACGCAGGCTGGCGCGTAATCCCAGGCGCGCCCCCAGGCGGGCCAGCACCGCCTGCCAGATTAATCCATAGGAAATTTCCTGGCACACAAACCCCAGGAAAGCCAGGGCCAGTAGCCAGAAGTTCAGGTGAAACGATTGCGCTGTCAACGCGCTCCAGTTATTTTTCACCTGGTAGAGGAAAAAACCGATGATGAGGACGGGCAAACCAATTTGTAACAGGCGTTTGCCAACTTTTTTGGCGGTTGACATGTTCATCAATCGAGTTCCTGCCGAATACTATATTCCTCATCGGAGCGGAAAGCGTAGTGGCGCACCATCTCGCTTTGCAGACCCGACAGGATGAACTGGACGCCGAAGATCATCAAGAGGATGCCGACAAAGAGCAGGGGCTGATTATGAATCGGTTCGTGCGTGAACAGATAGCTACGCGCCACAACGTAGATGTCCACGACAATTCCGGCGAAAAACGTCCAGAAGCCCAGAGGGCCAAAAAAGCGCAGAGGGGTGCGCAAAAAGGTGGTCAGGAACAGCACGTTGAGCAGGTCGATCAGACCTCGCGCGAAACGTCTCGCCCCAAACTTGGATACGCCATACTGGCGCGGATGATGCTTGACCTTGATTTCTGCCACGCGGAAGCCGCGCCAGTGCGCCATGATCGGCACAAAGCGGTGAAAATCCCCGTACAATTTGAGGTGGCTATCCTCGATGATCTCGCGCCGGTAGGCTTTGAAGCCGTTGTTGATGTCATGCAGGTGAACGCCGGTCGTGAAGCTGACCAGCCCGTTAAAGATTTTCGAGGGGAAGGTTTTCGTGATTGGATCGAGGCGGGGAAACTTCCAGCCGGAGACCAGGTCGTAGCCCTCTTCGAGCTTTGCCAGGAAATTGGAAATCTCATCGGGGTCGTCTTGCAGGTCGCCATCCATGGTGAAGACGATTTCACCCCGGCAGCGGCTAAATCCCGCCACCAGCGCGGGCGTCTTGCCAAAATTGCGACGGAAACGTATCACGCGCACGATGCAGGGGAACTCCTCGTGCAGTTCTGTGAGCATGGCAAAAGTCTTATCGGTGCTGCCATCATCCACAAAAATCACTTCATAGGTCTGCTGCAACGCGGCAAGCCGGGCAGCGAGTCTTTCAAATAAAAGGCGTACATTCAGCTCTTCATTCAGGACGGGTACCACGAACGAGAGCGTGACCTTCTGTACCAGGGATGATACAGGCAATGTTTGCGGCTCAATAACCGTCTTTGAAATTTCTTCGATTTGTGGCATATGCTATGCTCTCCACTCGCGCCTCTTCGCAGGCGCATCTGCGTGATTGCCGCCAATTATAACATACTGCGCGCTTAAACAAGCTCTACATGGTACTAATCATTCATTTCTCGCCGGTGTAGGCGGCAAGGAAACCAACGTATTGTATTATGTTATTACTACTATATGAACGGATGATAGGCAAAAAGGGACACGTATTCAGACCTTTGGGTGAGGTTGAATTGAGAATTTTACAAATTCTTGAGGAGTGCTCTTGTTCAAAATGCCAGTTTGGCAAAAAGATCGGGCCGGTCTGAAGTTAATGAGTCCACACCGGCATTTGCGAAGCGGCGCATCGCGCGCAGGGTATTGACAGTCCAGATGCCCAGTTGAAATCCACTGTGTTGAATGATTTCTGGCATCTCGCTGGTGAAGAGTTCGCTATCCATGTTGATCCAATCACAACCCAGCGCGGCTACCCGTTCCGTCAGCGTTGAGACGGCGCATTTCTCGCGAGGGTCCCAGACATCGGTGGAGACCAGCGCGCCCGTCTTTAAGGACGGCTCCAGGGTTTTTATGTGGGGCAAAACTTGCCAGTCAAACGAGATAATAAGTACCTGGTCGAGCATGGCAGCGGCGCGCACTTCTTCTACCACCGTTTCGGCAATGTTGGGATAGCGTCCGAAGACGCCATCGCGCTTGCCCGGCTTGATCTCGATATAGACCTGTGCGCGTCCTTTCGCCAGGGTCAGCGCTTCGGTAAGCGTCGGTATCTGCTGCGGTTCAGGCCAACCACCAGGGAAATGCGCGGCGGCGTTCAGGCTGCGCAGGTAGTCAAAGTTCAGGTCGAGTATGTTGCCCTCGCCATTGGTAAGCTCTTCAACGGTGTAGTCATGAAAGACGATGGCGTGACCATCCCGCGACATATGCACATCCAGTTCAATGGCGTTGATGGGAAAATTGAGCGCGTTGAGAAACGCGGCCAGTGTATTCTGTGGGGCAAGATGAGAACCGCCGCGATGGGCGACAAGCTGGATTGGGTGTTTCATGCTAAATGGATACTCCTTCTTGATAAGTCCAAGTTTATCATATCATAAGCACAAACGGGCGGGGACAGAGCCGCCGCCATCTGTCATCCTGAGCGCAGCGAAGGATCTCTCGCCGGGCAGGGCGCAGATCCTTCGCTGCGCTCAGGATGACAGAGCAAAGCGACGGATGACAGCAGTCCTGAAGTTCACGCCTCTGGGGCTTGTCCCCATCCTGGTCGTTCGCGCAAAAAAATAATAACCACCCAATTTGTACAAAATTGCTGCGCGATGAGCGATTTTGTAGTATAGTGGGTGGCAACGTATTGCAACGCGAAAGAGAGGATGTATTTATGGCGCTTGAAATCGGGCTGACGGGTGAATCTACCACCACCGTTGTTCATGAAAATACTGCCGCGCATGTTGGAGCCGGGGGGGTTGAAGTGTTCGCTACCCCCATGATGATCGCATTGATGGAGAATGCCTCGTGGCAGGCAGTTGCCGATTCCCTGGAACCGGGTTATGTGACGGTCGGCACGGTAGTCAACGTGCGCCACCTGGCGGCTACGCCGCTCGGCCAGAAGGTACGAGCCACCGCCCGGCTGAGTGAGATCGACGGTCGCCGTCTGGTTTTTCAGGTTGAGGCGTTCGATGAGCAGCGCAAGATTGGCGAAGGGCAGCACGAACGTTTTATTGTTCACCTTGAACGGTTCATGAAACGCATATAAGGATGGTAGAGTATGTCGGAAATAGTAGATGCTTCCGCGCCTTCGATAGATGAGACAACTCCCCCTAATAGCAATAGTGTGAATTCTAAAACGAGGCGTACACCGCGCTGGCACTATGTGATCGACGTGTGCGTTATCGTAGCGATGGGCGCAATTCTGTTCTGGGGCGCGTCATCGCAATTTTCCAATAAATACAATGATGCCACGCGCTACCAGTGCTACGGTATCGCCTTCTGGCAGGGCAAAGCGGCTCTCCAGGCGCAGGGGTTGGACACGAACGCGCAAAGCCAGTGCGCCTTTCTCGATACCAGCTCCTCGTCTACGCTGGTCCAGAAAATGCAAGCGCGTCACTTCCCGTCATTCCTCGTTTCGCTCGTCCAGTCACAGTCTACTACACAGGCGTTTCACGCGCTGCCGCCGGAATATCCCCTGCTCACGCTGGCGATCTTTTCGCTGCCACTGTTCGCGTCAGGGTTGGGGTACCAGGTGGTTTTCGCGCTTTTGATGATACTCGCGGCAGGAGTTGTTTACCTGCTGATCGCGCGCGTTCGTTCGCGGCCTGCGGCTATGGTGTTCGCCTTCTATATCGCCGTTGGTAGCTGGGCCACGGCCCTGGGCCGCTTTGACCTTGTGCCTGCTGGTCTGACGCTGGGCGCGGTGATATTGGCGGCCCGCGCGCGCTGGAACCGGGCTTATGTCCTGATCGCGCTAGCGACACTTTTGAAATTGTATCCCGCCATATTCATCCCCATCTTCTTCATCGCGCAGCAGAAGCACATCAGCGGGAATTGGAAAGTGTGGCAACGGTGGCAAGGTCTGGCATTATTTGTCGCTCTAGGCGCGGGAGTCACGCTGGTTTCGCTGCTGCTCAACGTGGGAAATACACTCTATCCTATCAACTACTTCCTCAGCCGACCCATTCAGGTTGAATCGTTCCCTGGCACGCTGCTCTGGCTCGGCCAGTTCGCGCACTTCCCCGCGCAGTATATCTTCACCTACCAATCACTCAACTTCTCCAGCCTGTTGGCGCATAAAGTATCGCTTTTGACTACCTTCTTGTTGGTCGCGGGTCTGGGCTATACCTTCTGGCTGCAATGGCGTGGCAAGCTGGATGTCTATACAGCCAGCCTGGTGACGCTGCTGGTGGTGGTGATCCTGGGCAAGGTCTTCAGCCCGCAGTACCTGATATGGATTACGCCATTTGTAGCCTACATTGGTAAACAGAACTGGAAGTGGGTATTGAGCTGGGGAGCAGTCTGCGCCCTGACTACCTTTGTATTCCCTTTCAACTACGTTGATATTCCACATATCGACCATGTTTACCCGGCCATCATTGCGCGAGACTTGATTATCCTGGGGATTGCGCTTGCGCTGCTTTATCAGGCTACACGCAAGCGGTTCGTTGCTTCTCCGCCGCTACCTCCTTGCGGAATCGCAGGGAGAGGAGCAGAATAAGCGCAATTGCCTCGAAGATTGCGGAGCCACTGGCGGCAAGGGGAATGGCGATGATGGCATTGATGCCGGTACAAATGGCGAGGAAGAGGTAGATCAGGCCAATATGCGAAGCAAAATTCAAGATATTGGTGAAAAGCGGAGTGCGAGCATCTTTCATCGCGTAGAAGGTGCGCGCCATCAATTCGCCGGCGATGACGCCCGGCAGGCCAACGGCGTAACCAATGAGGGCCAGCACGGTCAAATCGGTGGAGTGTTTCTTAAACGCGCCGTGCTGAAAAATAATATGAATGATGGGTCTGCCCAGCACGCACAGGAGCAGCGTCGTAGGAATAGTGAACAGCAACGCTACTCCAACGACTTTCAGCGTCAACCGTCGCATACGGATATATTGCCCGCGCGTCGCCAGCATGGATAGCTGCGGCAACGCGGCCTGCGCGATAGCCTGGGCTAACAGGGCAACCGGCATATAAAAGAGCATGTAGGCGTTGTGCTGCGCGGCAAGACTGGCCGGGTCGGGGAGATATGAGACAAAAGCGGTGTCGATGATAAATGCTGCCGAACCGAAAACAACAACTGCTGCGTTGGGAGCGAGCAAACGCATCACCTGGCGCAAACCGGCATCTTTAATATCCCAGACAAAAGAGTAGCTTAATCCCTGCCTGACAAGGCCGGGTACCTGTACAACAACCTGACAAACAGCAGCTACCAGCACACCAACGGTAGGGCCATAAATCCCTACGGAAGGGATGGCTAACGTGACGATCAGGCCCCCAATTAGCCCGACATTGTAGACAGCAATGGAGAGCGCGGGCAACAAGAACTGGCGCTTACTGCTCAAAACGGCAGTAGCAATGGTGCCAAGCGCGAGAACGAGTGGCTGCACCAGCATGACACGGGTAAGATTGATGGTAAGCGCCCGTTCAGCAACCGGATACCCCGGCACAAGAATATGGTTCACAAAATCGGGCGTGAGCCATTCACCGACCAGCAAGACAATTACGAGCGCAGCCAGCATGATATTAAAGACCAGGCTGACCAGCCGCCACGCAGCTCGCCGGCGATGATCTTTGTCATATGAAATAAACACAGGGATGAGGGCATTGCTTAATGCGCCGCCCGCGATCAGGTTAAAGAGGAAATCCGGCAGCCGGAAAGCGGCATAATAGGCATTCGCCGCGGGGCCTGTGCCAAAGATGGCATTGAACATGCTCTGGCGAATCACTCCCAGGCCGCGAGATGCGATATAGGCTGCCATCAGCAGCACAGCCGCTTCCGCGATACTGAAACGTCGTTCGGATAGTGCGCGGCCCAGGCGGAAACTGGACAGGCTGAAGCGAAAGCGGAATATCCCAATGCCGATATGCTGATCCTGAGTGGCTACCTCATCATCTAACAGGTCTTCCTCTTCAGCTTGAACAGGTGGGATCGGAGTTATCTGTGGCTCAGGATCAGCCATTGAGATTACCGTCGTTGGTGAATGTTCCGAGTGTGTCGTTTCGTTTGAAATAGCGGCGACTCCTCTACCCTGATATGTATACTTGTCCATTGTATCAGTGAACAGCATTGCAGGCTATATTTTGTACAGAAAGTACTTTTTGACCCATCCAAAAGTCTCGCTGTACCTGTACAACGTTTAAGAACGCATATTATCACACGTCAGTAGCGACACCCCTTGTGGGTGTCCGTTTGCCCCTACATTACCTGTGCGTGCATTGAGTAGATACGGACTGGACACCCACAAGGGATGTCGCTACTGACGGGTTAAGAGTAACTGTAACAGGTCGTGGGGAATGGCGTGCAAAACGTGACCATCGACGCCATATGCAGTAATGGCGGCCACTAACGCATTATAAACCGCTTCTTCGGTGGCTTCTACTGCGCCGGTAAATAACTCATTGAGGGCAGAGGCTCCGGCGTTGGATGGTCCTTCGACCAGGGCGCGAATAGTGATTTCCGCTCCGGCGTTGGCTGGAATAGCGTTGCCGGTTGCGAACGCTACGATGATTTCGCCGCTCAAATCTCTGGCCGTTGAACCTGTGCGAGCCAGTCCCAACGCGGCTCTTTTCGCCAGTCGCTCACATTGACGAGCATGTAATGGCGCATCTGTCGCCAGCACGACGATGCAACTCCCTTCGCCCACTCCTCGCTGCAAATCATCGACGAGCATTCGCCCGACCGGGATGCCATCGATGCGCAGTTCATGACGCGCCCCAAAATTGGTCATTACCAGCGCGCCAACGGTGTAGTGTGCCTGTCCTACCTGCACGATACGCGACGACGTGCCTATCCCTCCCTTAAAGTCGAAAAGCTGCATACCCATCCCTGCTCCCACGCATCCCTCGGCGACAGGGTCCGCCGATTGCGCCATCCAGAGCGGCGTACACGTCATCGCGAGTGATCGCCAATCCCTGTGACCCATCCAGATAACTATCATCGCACTCGGCAACCAGCGTGATAAGCGAGGTCATGCCGGCTTCTTTGGCGCCATGCTCAAAAAGATATTGCAGCGCCCAGTGATAGACAATACCCACGGAATTCGTGCCAGTCAGCAAGATGGGGAAGCTCAGTAGCCCCCACTCGTCGATCAAAGAACGCCCCGTCATTTCGCCGACACCGTTCAATGAGAAAATAGCGGCATAGACGCTTTCAAGCAGCGGGTTGCCTGCATGGGGCCAGATAGCAGTAATGCCTGTGCGCCAGGGTACGCCGTGAGAATCGTTTTGTATCGTTGTATGCCCGACGCGCACTCCGGCGACATCGGTAATGGCGTTGAGAGGTCCGGTCGGCAAATAGCCAGGGGTTACGCCAAAATCTCGTATGCGCGGCATATTGTACTCCTTACTTTTGATCTATTCTATGACAAATTGGGCTTCGCTTGTGTTTATTCTGGTAAAGATGCGCGAAACGCATTAGCCTATTTACCCTATCCCTTAGCTTGCTTGATAGCAGTTGTCTGTTTTTTCAGGTACATTAGGCTGTGTAAGCCCATCAATGTATTTTTCGTAGAGCGAGGTTGTACAATGTCTTTTTCACCTGACCCACGAGTAACCTCACCGCTGACAGGTGGCAATTCATCGCCAAATAACGCCGTTAAATTGCCCGCAGCGACTTCGACCGCGCCGCTGCCTCCATCAAATACGAGCGTCAAAATGCCAATCGTCATCCCGGCAACGAACAGGCGCGCGCGCACAGATCCACTAAGCCCGATCACGCCGCACCGGCGGCGCATTGTGCTGCCCGGTGTTTTGATCGGTGGGATGCTGGTTATTACACTGGCTTCTTTGTTTGTGATTCCACTCGGCAATAGCCAGCATACGACCACTATTGCACAGGATATTGGCGGCCTGTTTTCAAAATCGCAATCAGGCGAAGTCGGCACATTGCAGCAGGCTATCACGCCCACCGTCAACGAGATAAGCAGTGGTGATAGCGGCGGTTCTTGCCGGGGAACCGATATCTGGAGTACCTGCGCGACGTATATTATCGCGAGCGGGATACAGGGAACCGGGCAGATGCAGCGTCCCATTCAAGGGGCCGTGATCTCTCAGGTATTCGGCCACATGGAATACCAGCTCTGGTGCGGCTGCTGGAAACCCCATACCGGAATTGATTTAGCGGCCCCCTATGGAACACCCATCACGGCTGCCGACACGGGGCAGGTGATCTGGGTAGGCTGGGACTGGTCGGGGCTTGGCTGGGCGGTTAAAATCAATCATGGCAATTACATTGCTACCATCTATGGTCATATGGATCACTTCATTGTGAAAGTCGGTCAGAATGTGACCAAAGGGCAAATTATTGGCTACGAGGGCAGCACAGGCGCATCGACCGGCCCGCATGTGCATTTTATGGTACTCCTGCACAATGTGTGGGTTGACCCCCAACTCTATATGCAACTTCCGTGAATTAAAAAGGCTGGTGTAAAAACCAGCCTTTGTTCACTATACTTTATTCGAGCAGATCTACGAGGAAGCCTTGGGTCGACGACGGCTGATGGAACCACCTTTGCGCCCGGCAGCCTGGGCCTCTTCGCTTGTCCATTTGTGAGCAGTGCCAAGAGCATGAGCCGCTCTACCGCCTTTGCTGGCGATTTCGCGTTTCTTCTCAGTGGTCATAGAAGCAAATCCACGACCTCGGCCTTTTTTTGTTTGCATATGTGTACTCCTTGCCTTTTTACTTCGTTACGTCCATCATGAACACAGTATCATGGTCAAACTATCCATACTATAAGCATAACAGCATACAGGTAAAAAGCACAAGTCAACAATAAAAACTCATCACTTTCTTATCTTCACTCATCATTTCTTTATGAGCGACCGCCATAGGTTTTCTCACCTGCTAAAAGAGGCTGAGGCGCCTTTCCAGACTGATGCAGGGGGAATCTCAGGGTAACGCTTGTTCCTTTATTTTCCTGGCTGGTCAGTTCGATGACCCCTTGCATAGCCTCAACCAGCTTGCGCGTGATATAGAGTCCTAACCCCGCGCCTTGCACCTGACTGGTAACGGGATGATCCAGGCGGCTAAACGGTTGAAATAGACGCGCGCGCTGTTGCGCGTTGATGCCAATTCCCTGGTCACGTATGGTAATTTGCGCCACTGGCCGGGTTGCATGTTGTTGGCGAAAAGAAGAGATGGTAAGTGGTTCGTACTCCATACTCGCGTGTAGTTCGATCACGCCGCCACCGGGCGAATACTTGATGGCGTTATCCAGCAAGTTATGCAAGATTTGGTGAAGCCTGTTCGCGTCTGCTTGCAGCGGCGGGAGTTCAGGAGACGCTTCACAACGCAGTATGTATCGATCCCGATCTGACTGGTCTATGCGCTGCTGGACCAGGCGCATGACCTGCTGGCAAAGCGAGGCGACATCAACTTCCGTGTAGCGCAAAACCAGTTTACCAGCCTGGATACGAGAGACATCCAGCAAATCGCCCATCAATAGCTCCAAATGTCCGGCCTGATCCATGATAATATCCAGGTAACGCTGCTGGCGAGCCGGGGTAATGGTGGTTCCGGACTCGTTCACTTGTTGGCGATCTTCCAGGCTGTACGCCTGTAAAAGACCCGCGTAGCCTTTAATGGCGGTCAGAGGTGCGCGCAATTCGTGGCTAACCATTGAGATAAAGTCATTCTTCATACTATCAACCACGCCGTTCGTATCTTTGCCGCTCGTTTGTGTAAAAACTCGCTGCTCATTTACCACCTCGATGGAAGCAGAGCTATGCCCCGTACCGCACAGCGCGCGCAAATTGCTTTCAAATTCTGGCAGAATCGCCGGGAGATAACCGTCCAGCAAGCGAACATCGCCGGGTGTAAAGCTTCCCGCAAAAGCATCGATCAGCACGAGGTACCCCGCTACGCCGACAGGATAGACAAGTGGCGCAATTGCCACATTCTGCGCCAGTAATCCATTAGCAACCATACAGCGTTGGTTGATGAAGCGCATCTGTCCTCTTTGACACGCTATATCGCGCAAGGCGCAAGTTCGTTCATCTTGAAACAGGGAGAGCAGTTCCGTTGCGCCATAAAGACGGGCAGTATCATTATCGGGCAGCAATTGTAGCAGGGGATGGCCCGGTGCAGTTTCTGGACAATGCAGCGCAAGCAGAACTGCTCCACAATCGAGCAGTTCACGAACGTGGTGAGCCACAGTATGAAAGTAGGTCCGCGCCAGCACGCTGTATTCCTCCTCTACCCTTCCATAACGCCGCGCTCAAGACAACATCTCATGTTTAGTATAAGGGGAACAACAACAAGCAGTGGGTATACTGATATAAGCCAGGGCGACCGCGAGGGTCGCCCGTACAATACTACGGATGCGTCTGTCGTGTATTGTACGGGCGACCCTCGCGGTCGCCCTGGGTTGCGCATCCGTCGAGAAGTTGTTCTACTAATTCTGGTGGATTGTTATGTCACCGCTGGTCGTGCCAATATTTATCAACGGGCCGGGAGATGTGCCTACCGTTCCGCTGGCATGGCTGCCCGACCCCTGGTTAGCATCTTGCACATTAATAGAGGAAAAGTCATTGGCATTAATCGAACCAGAAGAAGTATCAGCCTGCACATTAAAATTCGCGGCAGAAGGCAATCCAATCGTGATGTCTCCACTGGTGGTATTGAATTGGTATGTTGCTGGCGACGCGGTTGATGTTGCCATTGTGCCATTAAAGGTGATATCTCCGGAAGTATCGTTCACCTTCGTCGGGCCATTCAATGAATCCTGTTCCATCTTAATATCGCCCTTCACAGTTATTAAACCGGCTTCGCCACTGAAAGTATCACTTGTTGAGCGTATATCACCTGAAGCGGCGTTCAAGAGGGAATAAGGGGCAAAGGTATCATTCGATGTAGTAATGTTACCAGAAACGGTTGATAACCTCATAGCCCCGCTCGTATCATTGACGCTGATATCGCCAGAAGTCGTCTGAAGTTGAAGGTTGGCATCCTGCGGAATAGTGATGTTGAAATCAACGCTTCTCGAAGAAAAGAAACTGGTACTTGTATCAACGATTACATTGATGGTGTTTCCTGTTGTGTCAAACTTCACGCCGATATTGTTCGGATCGTCAAAAAAGCTGCTGTTTTTAACATCCTCTATATTCAGGCTCCCCCCTCGTTGCACATGAATATTGCCAGCCGACTCATTTATTATAATCGTAGGGGTGATACCAGCAGGCAGATTAGTGAAGGGATTTTCCTCCGTTACGCTTCTCTGGCCGATGCTGCCCAGCGCGCTTACTCCACCGCTCATCAAACTGAAGAAGATGATGGCAATGACGATCCAGAGCCAGGCCCTGTGCCTGCGCCTGCGATAAGGCATCCGCTGGTATTGATAGGGAGCCTGACGGTATTGAACTGCTCCAGCATAAGGGGGAAGCCCGGCATACACTTCCTCCTGAGCGGGCGGAGTCTCTACCATTGGCGGCTGGTAGCGTTCGAGTCTATCATCGTTGATTGGTTGCGGTGTATAGGCAGAGGGTTGTTGCGCGCCAGCCGGTTTTGGGCCGGATTGTGTTGGCTCCCAATCGGGGTCAGCAAACTGCATTTCCTGGTTGCTCATTAATAGATTACTCCATGTTCTTCTGCGCTCTATACTCTA
Source organism: uncultured Chloroflexia bacterium (assembly GCA_963769535.1). GTDB lineage: Bacteria > Chloroflexota > Ktedonobacteria > Ktedonobacterales > Ktedonobacteraceae > CF-113. The sequence continues at coordinate 786,544 of CAVYMC010000001.1, forward strand.
TATGTTATGATGTACGCAAGAGTTCGCCTGAAGTTACAAAGCACATACGCCCCGGCAGGCACGCACGCTTGACCATAGCAGAACAGAAAGTTACAATGGGCATAGGCATTGTAAAGTGATGCATATCTCATTCGCGTATAAAAAGAAAAAGGATTACGAATAGCATGTCTGACATAAGCATAGAACAGACCGAACCTACGCCTCCAGGCGGGGGCAATGCATCAGGGCAGGGATCATTGGAGATCATGGAAATGACAGACGATTCACTGGTGACCGCTCCTGCGCTTCCAACTACGGTCGTGCCAGTTCCCGCTGACGCGCTCAAACGCTCGAATCGTTCGGCAACGGTCGAACATCTCGCGGCGCGACGTGACATTACTCCTGTCTCTGCAGAGGCACCCGAGGTTAAGCAGAAGTTGAGCGATTTGCGTGCTGAACTGACAACCCTGCTAACAGATTTGCGCTGGGGCGGCTATTCTGTGCAGGCAACCATCGAAAGATTGACCCCTTTGCTCGATATCGGTCCCCTCTCGGCATGGATACCCGTGCTTGTCCCCACTATTTTGGAAATCGATCGGGCCGGGAACCTGGTACCGGCCTGGGTCAAGCTGGTCGAGAAGGATGATCCCGAAGATTTGCCGACCGACGCCAACCCTGCCGAGACGAGCGCCGGGCGGGCGCGTCGCATCGCAATACTCATGCTGGGCTATTATAAATCCCCTGAACTTTCTATACTGTTGGGCAAACTGGCCGCCGATCCGCATTCGTCTCTTTACGCAACGCAATCGCTGGTCCGGCAATCAACCGTTGCCGCGCTGCAAGCGTTGGTCGGCGCGCTCAAAGAAGCGAAAGGATGGGCAAAGGTTGATGTGATTGACGCCTTCGCCACCTTAAATCAAACCCGCTTCTTCGAAATTATGCTGGCAAGTGGCCTGAATGACGCGGATGGTTTGGCAAGCTATCTGGCGGCTCCGTTATATCGGACTATTCCACTGGTGAACTTCTTACGCGAAGGGAGTGTTCCGCGTCTGACTGAAGAGGCCGCGTTGATCTGCGCTCAGGTCTTTCAAGATACCACAACCACTATGAATGGCGAGACGTTTCCCGTCGCTTTTGATCGCGACCTGCCCGCCATTGCTGCCGCGCTTTTTGATGGAGCAAAGCGATCGCCCAACTGGCGTAACGCCATCGCGCTCCATCGCCTGGGACTCTTTCTGGGCCGCTACTGGGGCGAGATTTCACGCGGGGCGCAGCAGGACACACGCGTCACGCAGTCTGTCTACGCCTGCCTGCCGATGATGCCAGAGATCGAACGCTGGATCAACGGTCCCGGACGCGATGCCATTGTTGATGGACTAAACTCTGATGCAGAGGCATTCGGGCCATGCCTGAAAGCGGTAAAAGATTTACGCGAACTTCGAGCGGCATCTGTATTACTGGCGCGCCTGGATAGCGCCACAGGCATTACCGATCGCGAAGACGCCATGCGCCTGAGCCAGATATGCGATACTCTGGTGCAATTTGGCGACCGGCGCGTGGTGGGGTCGCTGTTGCAACTAGTCAATCGCGTCATCCCTGTGAGTGCGCGCGCAAATCGCGCCAAACGCCGCGACAATCTCACGGCGGATGATCCCGATATTCCCGCGAGCATTGTTTACGCTGCCGCTATCCGCACATTCGCGCAGTTGAGCGACCGCAGCGCGCTCGACCTTGTGCTACAAGCCACCAATGACTTTGACCCCTACGTGCGCACCTCGTCGCTGGAGGCGTTGAAAAGCATTGATCCGCGTGGCGAAGACCCGCGCAGTCGCGTGGTGGCACGTAATATGCTCAACGATCCGCGTGATACGGTTGTGCGCGTCGCCTGCCAGCTTACGGCGCAATATCGTGATATGGAGGCTATTCCCTGGCTGCAACGACTGGCCGAGACCCGCCCCGAATTTGTGCCGTCGGCCCAGAGCGCGCTGAAACAGTTACAGGGGATGTAATCAGAAGGAAATACAAACAGAACCGAACAGAGGCGACGCCTCTGTTCGGTTCTGTTTGTATTTCCTTCTGATATTTTCTTCCACTTTTCGCCCCCACTTGTATACTGTAAATAGGGAACACATTACGCCTGCGCTTATTGGCGCGGGTTGGACATTCTTCTGACGAGGATTTGATCGCATGAATATGCTGGTGGGGAAAACTCTCGGTGGGTACCGGTTATTGCGGCTCATTGAAAGTGGTGGGATGGGTGACATTTATCTGGCGCATCACGCGCGTATCGGGCGAAAAGTCGCGATAAAAGTGGTTTCGGGCGACCTGCGGGCCGTCCCGGATACCCCGGAGGGAAAACAGGCTGCCACTCGTTTTGAGCGCGAGGCGCGCGCTGTGGCTGAATTGGAGCATGACCATATTTTGCCACTGTACCACTTTGGCGATGAAGAGATCGAGGCAAGTTGTCCCTTGATTACCTACCTGGTCATGCCCTATCTAGCCGAGGGGTCGTTATGGAACTGGCTGCAAAAGCGCACGCAGCAATTTGGTTTTCACTGGCCTATTTCGGCGGAGGAGGCGGGATACTACTTGTTGCAGGCGGCGGCAGGTTTGCAATGCGCGCACGATCATGGCATTATTCATCGCGATATTAAGCCCACCAACTTTTTGATACGCATTGAGCGCGGCATTTTCAAGGACGCGCCCTACTCTAATCTCACCAGAATCTTTCCACACGGGCGACCACATCTCTTGCTGGCTGATTTTGGTCTGGCAGCCTTCTATCGCAATGGGCGCTCGCTGCACCGTTCGGTTGGCACGCCCCTATATATGGCGCCCGAACAATTTGATGACCCCTCGCTGGCGACTTCGGTGCATGTAGGACCCGCTGCCGACCAGTACGCGCTGGCGGTCATGATTTACCAGCTAGTAACGGGACGGGCGGTATTCGAAGGAACGGCCAGTCAATTACTGCATCACCATCATCATACCTGCCCCACGCGGCCTAGCGAGCTGAACACTGGCCTGCCGGCAGTGCTAGACCAGGTGTTCCTTAAAGCGCTGGCAAAGAAGCCCGAACAACGCTATCCCACCATTCTCGCCTTCGCGCAGGATTACGATGCCGCGCTGCAAAGAGTCTTGAGCGCCCGCATAGCCAGCATGGAAAGAGCAACGGCGCGGCAAACGCCAGCAGTCGAAGAACTCAGCTCTGTGTCGACGGGCATCCAACAGCGCGGGCCGGGAAATATGCCCTTGCTCAGGGCTGCAAACATCGTTGCGCCGCCGCGTACTCCCCAACCCTCGCTGGTCGCCACCGCCCCGCGCATCGCAACCCTGGACACGAACAAAGCACAGAAGTTGACGCCCCTGCCGCCTGAAGCCAAACAGGCTGGCGATGAAGGCGAACCTACCTCGCCAACCGTTGTGATCCCCCAGGTCCTGGCGCAAACGATATCGAAAGGCTTATCACCAAAGCTCAGCTTCATTATCATCGGCCTGATTATGCTGGCTCTGCTGGTCATTGGTGTGTTGCTTGCCATAACGCTCTGGGGACATAGCAGTGTGATTTAGACAGCAGGTGGAACCACAGGCAATACGACATAGGAAGCATGTTCAGGGTCGTGCAAGATGGTCTGGCGTGCCACCGCCATTTCCATATCCGCGCCGAAATCGTGGCCGGTGTTGGGATTGCGGTCCCAGCGCGGGAAGTTGCTACTGGTGACATCCAGACGAATGCGATGTCCTGCCTTGAAGACGTTGCTGGTAGCCCACAGGTCAATCTCGTACTCGTAGGCTTTGCCCGGCTCGATCAGCGAAGGCAGGCTCTCGCCTCGCTGGAAATTGCGATAGCGAGCGCGAATGATGCCATCCGTCAGGTTTTGCGCGTAGCCATCGGGATAGACATCGACCAACCGCGCTACAAAATCGGTGTCTGGCGCGGTCGAAATGGCCCACAAATGCACCGTGATGGGGCCGGTGACTTCCAGGTCCTCTTTTAGCTCGCCGGAGGTATATACCAGCACGTCCTGGCGGCTTTCAGTCGCGCGCTGGTCATAGGGACCAGGAGCGTACTCAGGTGTCATGAGCAACGCGCCGCCGCGTGTGATTACGGGGTTGGCGGGATCATATTCGTAGTGGTCGGAGGCAGGCTCGTGGCTATCAGGCTTATCGGTCGTTAGATAGCCGTTGCCGTGCAGCGAGTTGGCGCGATCATTGCTGTGCAGGTAATAGCGCGTATCGACGGCGCGGGCCAGCGGCCATTCCTGCTCGTCACGCCATACATTCGCTCCCATCACAAAGAGCTTGATGGGAGCTTCTTTCAACATACCCGTGTCTAGACCCCTCAGCCAGTGATCGAACCAGCGCACCTGTAAGCTCACAAAGTCAATTTGCAGGTCGATAAAGGCGGCAGTCGAGCCCAGGCCAAAATTCAGTTCGCCAACGGGATTGGAAAAGCTGCCATGCGTCCAGGGGCCGATGATCAGCTTGCTCTGCCGCGCTTCGGGTGTAGTTCCATTTTCGCGCATGAACGTGAAATTAGTGATGCTATCTTTCAAGAAGATGTCGTACCAACCGCCCACGTTGAGGGAGGGTACCGTAACCTGCTCTTGATTTTGGAAGATAGCCAGGGGTTTGACAAGTTTATGCTTCAGGTCCATAGGATTGTCGAAATTCTCGAAGAATTGCGGAGCCACATTGTGACGATGAAGCGGGCCAAATTCGCGCAGTGGCAGCGACCAGTAACCCTGCTTACCCAGGGCGTCAGTTTCCTTTGCCAGCAAGTAGATCGCGCGCCCCAGCGCCTGCGGGTCGCCGCTATGACGGCGCATCAGTACATCGATGCCCATCATCAACTGCCAGCTTCCCGACGCGCCTAATTCAAGCGCGCCGCCGCGAAATGTTACCCCGTTGAACGGATTATTCCAGGTCTGGGCCGGCGCCATAGCTTTGAGCGCGGGCGGCTGTAAGACTGCTGTAGCCCACTGGGTGAAGCCAAAATACGAGATGCCGTACATGCCAACGCTGCCGTTGCTGTGGGACAGTTGCGCCGCCCATTCGACGGTATCATACCCGTCCTGCGCTTCGTTGAAGAAGGGTACCCACTCCCCCTCCGAGGCCAAACGCCCCCGCGTATCCTGCACGACCACCATATAGCCGCGCCGCGCCACCTGAGCCGGGTCCATCACGGCGGTACCGAGTGGAAAATCCTTGCCATAGGGGAGGCGTGTCAGCAACACAGGCCATTTCCCCTCGCCTGCCGGACGGTAAATGTTCGCGCGCAGCACCGTGCCATCGCGCATTTGAGCTGGCACATCGAAATCAACAACGATCTCTTGACCCGTTTGCATCGCCATGAACTGTAGGCTCCTTTTATATTTCTTCGTCGGGTAATCTAATGATGATCTGCAAATTCTTGCAACTTGACCTATCATACAATGCAACCAGGGCGGGGGCAAGCCCCGCCCGTACCCTGCTACGCAGCAAATGGCGAAGCCCGTACAGGGTACGGGCCGGGCTTGCCCCCGCCCTGGTCACTCATGCTACCATGCTTGACACCACTTCACACATTGCATATACTCTCTGCATATTGATGGAACGCTATTCCATTGTGTAGAACACAAGGGCTGCTCTGGGGGGTTTTATGCGACATGGTGAACCTGGCGAAGGAGAAACAACTGTCCATATTGTGCATCGTATTGCTTGTGTGCTGCGCGCCTTCGGCAATACGAGGCTACTTGGCATCACCGACCTGTCAGCGGTGACTGGTCTGCCCAAGTCCACGACGCACCGGCTGGTGACGGCCCTGGTGAACGAGGGACTACTGGTGCAGGACGAGGACAGCCATAAATATGGCTTGAGTTTGCGCGTCACGGCCCTGGGCGCGAGCATCCTCAATGCTCACGCGGTGCGTAAATCGGCGAGACCTATTCTGATGGAGCTGCGCGATCAAACGCACGAATCGGTTCACCTGGCCGTACTCGAGGGCATGGAGGCGGTCATTATCGATACCGAAGACTCCTATTACTTTGTACGGGCCGTGAATGTTCCGGGTCAGCATCTTCCAGCCCACGCTGTCTCGACGGGCAAAGCGCTGCTGGCCTACCAGTGGGAGACGCGCCTGCGCGAAATTCTCAATTCAACCACGTTGACCCGCTATACCGACAATACCATTACCGATCCGCGCCTGCTGTTAGAAGAACTGCGCCTGGTGCGCCAGCGCGGATATGCTATCTCACAAAGCGAAATGGAAGAGGGCATTGAGGCCATAGCCGCGCCCGTCTTCGATCATCTGGGTATGGTCGTCGCGGCTGTCTCCATCGGAGGGCCGAGCGAACGGTGCGGCCCTAAACAGGCCGAGTTCATCACGGCTGTCACCCGCGCCGGGCAACAAATATCACAGGCGCTGCGCTACCTGGGCTGGCATTGATATGAAGACGCATATGGACACTCCACTGATAGCGGTTAAAGGGGCTGGCGACCTCGCCACCGGGGTTATTCACCGATTAACACGGGCAGGCTTTACGGTTATAGCGAGCGAGTTGGCGCAGCCGACGGTGTTGCGCCGCACGGTAGCCTTTGCCGAGGCCATCACCCAGGGACACATCACAGTAGAAGGTATCACGGCCTGTCATGTATCCACGCCCGACGATGTGACGCGGGCGTTTGAGCGCGGCGATGTGCCGGTGGTAGTTGATGCTGATGGAGCTTTCATCAAAGCTATGCGCCCGACCGCGCTGGTCGAAGCGACGCTCTCAAAACGTAATAGCGGCATTACGATCAATGATGCGCCCATCGTTATCGCGCTCGGCCCCGGTTACGAGGCAGGCAAAGATGCACACGCCGTCATTGAGACCAATCGCGGTCACAATCTGGGACGCGTTTATATGCAAGGATACGCTGAACCCAACACAGGCGTGCCGGGTATGATCAGCGGCTATGCTGCCGAACGCTTATTACGCGCTCCATGCGCCGGATTGCTCTACGGTCTGCGGCAGATCGGAGACCATGTGCAGGCAGGCGAGACGGTCGCTATAGTTAAAGAGGATAAGACGAGCAGCCCCATTATCGCGGCCATCCCCGGCATAGTGCGCGGGCTGGTACGCGACGGACTCCCCGTCCACGCCGGCATGAAGGTGGGCGACATAGACCCACGCGCTACGCGCGAACATTGCTTCACCATCTCCGATAAGTCACGCGCTGTAGCCGGGGGTGTGCTGGAAGCGCTGATGTATTTTATGCAGGGGGTGTGACCAATCTTGTGTTGCCTGCAGGCAGATGATAGAATACAGGCAAACAAGGAGGGATGTCCGGTACTTTATTATGCTCAACATTACCACTTATCACTGCCCCTCAACCATTAGCGAAGCTGTGGCATTACTTGCGGAAGAAGGACGCACTGTTATCGCGGGTGGCACCGACCTGCTGGTGAACCCGCGTTATATGGTGGGAGTGCGTGAAGTCGTGGATATTCGCAAGTTGGGATTAGACTATATTCGCCGCGAAGAGAACTGGCTGTGTATCGGCGCAGGCGCGACCATGCGGACAATTGCAAGGCATCCTGATGCGCAGGAGCTTGCAAATGGCATTCTGGCGCAGGGAGCCGCGTTGTGCGCCTCGCCCAATATACGCAATACAGCTACGATGGTTGGGAATGTTGCATCGGCGCTGCCATCCGCCGACACGCCGCCTGCGCTGCTCGTGCTGGATGCGCAGGTCGTGTTAACCGGCATACATGGTGAACGTATCGTACCATTAGAACAGTTCTTTATAGGTCCCGGTAAAAGCGTGCGCGAGCGCGACTTGATACGCGAGCTGCGTATTCCGCTCGACCATACCAGCGCTCTGGGGGGTGGATTTTATAAAATTTTCCGCACGGCTGAAGATATTTCCATTGTCAACGCCGCTGCTTCGCTCCTCGTCAATGAGGGCATCATTACGAAGGCGCGGCTGGTAGTGGGGGCGGTTGCGCCTGTTCCCTTACGCGCAAGAAAGGCAGAAGAGGCATTGTTGGGGCAGCCACCCACAGAAGAAACGTTGCGACAGGCGGCAGAAATCGCGTGTGAGGAGACGCGCCCCATCAGCGATCAACGCGCCTCAGCCGACTACCGGCGGCGCATAAGCGCAGTTGCGGCGCTGCGAGCATTGCGACAGGCGGCGGGACTGGCAAAGATGGAAGAGGCATGGCAGCATGGTTAAAGGCACAAGGAGCAATATGGATACATCTGCGGCACGACAACCGGCATCGAGGCATCTTAAACAAGAAATGGCAGCATCACGCAAGAAAGCTTATGATCTGGCACGCGCGTTTTACCATGATAAGGAGATTTTGGTGAGAGCTGATGAAGAGAGGCGTTTCTCTCATGCTCTAACGAACTTTCTCGAACAACAGTGTGTGAAAGGCGCGGATATTTCCATTACCGATAAGCAACTGTTCCGTCGTTTTCGCGCTTTCTGGAAGCAAGCTTCCGAACAATTTGATCACCCCGCGCTTCTCGGCCAGTTCCGGGTGGAACTGACGCAGCGCGGATTTCTTAGCGACTCAGCCGGGAAGCATCCCCATTGGCTCGGTCTTGCCTTGCGAAAACTAGATAAACCACAACCTCGAAAAGAAAGAAAAACAACAGCAATATGCCTGAGATTGAAATTAACAGTAAAGTGAATGGACGAGCCGCTCAATGGCGCGTGCAGCCCGGTGAAACGCTGCTGGAAGCGTTGCACGCGCACCATCTCAAAGGCACAAAGCTGATTTGCGGTACGGGTGATTGCTGCGGCTGCGGCGTCATTCTCGATGGTCGCTCCATCAACGCCTGTTGTACACTGGCAGCGCAGGCCGACGGCGCGGAATTGCTGACCATCGAGGGCTTATCTCAGGATGGTTCGCTGCATCCCATCCAGGAAGCCTTTGCCGAGGAGGGAGCCGCTCAATGTGGATATTGCACGCCCGGCTTCATCATGCGCGCCTATGCCTTTTTGCAAGACCATCCGCATCCCAGCGAGGCCGACGTGCGCGCCGCGCTGGGGGGCAATATTTGCCGCTGCACCGGCTACGTCAAACCCGTCGCAGCGGTGCTGAGGGCGGCTGAGATGATGAGTTCGTAGGGATATATCTTGTTTCCTGAGTGATAGCATGATATGATTCCTGCATCTGGTGGAAAAGGGTACGGTATTTAAATTTGTCTAAAGAGCAGCAGGAGCCAAAATCGCACCAGCAGCAGGTGTATGACACATCATTCAAGTCGTTGTTGCAAAATCAAACGGTTGAAAAACTCAGTTTCTTCATTGAAGGCATCGAGAGCGCCAGAGAATTAAGCGAAAAAGCGCTCAAACCCTCGCTCAACGTAGATGGGGCTTATCTCATCGTACAGTATGGAGTTGAGAAAGTACTTCACGTTGAATTTGAGACTGACCCGACAATCGAGATGCCTCACAGGATGCTTGAATATTATGGTATTCTGTATAGAAAACATAAGAAAACGATTATCTCACTAGTCGTTTGTCCATTTCGCACAAGTATTGTGGAACCCACCATTGCGCATAACTGACAATGAGGAGGAAATATTAGTCTTCCACTACCGAGTGATTAGACTCTGGCAATATAAAGCGTATAAAGTGCTTGAACAACATTTGGTACTTTTGTATGCCCTGCTACCAACGATGGAAGACGCAAATTACGAGATTCTTTCGCAGGCACTCGAAGAAATGAGGGAGTATTACGTGGGACGACCGAAGGAGTTGTCAACCCACCTGTTGTGGTTTGATACTCTTTTGTGGCGTGCTGATACACTGTCTTCAGAGGATCAATGGAGGGTAAAAAAGAAAATGGATCAACTAGACGACTTCCTGGAACAAAGCCCTTACGTGCAGAAGAAAAAAGCGGAAGGGCGCGAAATCGGCCTGGAAGAAGGGCGCGAAATCGGCCTGGAAGAAGGGCGCGAAATCGGCCTGGAAGAAGGGTTAGCCAAAGGCTTACAGAAAGCCCTGCTCACCATTGTGCAAAGACAATTTCCGCCCCTGACTGAACTAGCTCATAAAAGAGTTATGCAGATTACTAAGCCCGATGCACTTGATCTCTTGCTTAAACAGATTCTAAATGCCCCGGACGAGGCTACTGCACGTTCGATTCTTAATACTTTAGCAGCCTGATTTATTACATGCTGAACAAAGATTATGAACCCGGCGCGGGCAACATCGCCGACACTGAACACCAGCGCGTGCGTCAATTATCCCGGACGCGAGTGGTCGGCCAGAAAGAGCGGCGCGTGGATGCGCGACCGTTGGTGACGGGCGCGCCCGTCTACGCGGCTGAGTTTGAGCAGCCGGGGATGCTGCACGCTCGTATTCTGCACTCGCCCCACGCGCACGCCAACATTCGCCATATCGATACGAGCAGGGCATTGGCGCTTCCGGGCGTCTGGGCCGTGCTGACACATCATGACTTGCCGCGTGTCGCGCATACAACGGCAGGACAGCCCTATCCTGAGCTTTCGCCCTATGATATGTATGTGCTTGATAGTCGCGCGCGGTACGTTGGCGATTGGGTGGCTTTTGTGGCCGCCGAAACTCTAGCCATCGCGAATGCCGCCCTCCAATTGATCGAAGTCGATTACGAGATATTACCCGCCGTATTTGATCCACTTGAAGCGATGCGTGACGGCGCGCCGCAGTTGCATGAACTCGATGGAACACATCCCAACCTCGGCAAGCACCTGGGCGATATATACGACGCGGAGCATAATGTCGTTGCGCACGAAGTGATTACCAACGGCGATTTTGAAGCGGCCATGCGCGAAGCCGATATCATCGTCGAGGGAGAATACCGCGTTCCGCATATCGCGCACGCCATGCTGGAACCGCACGTGTGCGTCGCATACATGGACGGCTACGACCGGCTGATCGTGGTCAGCAGCACGCAAGTTCCCTTTCACACGCGCCGCAAACTGGCCGCCGTGCTGCAATTGCCTATTGCCCGCGTGCGCGTGGTCAAGCCGCGTGTGGGCGGCGGGTTTGGCGGCAAACAAGAAATGTTGCTGGAACCCGTCGCGGCTGCCCTGGCGATGAAGACGCGCCGCCCTGTGCGTATCGAGTACACGCGCCAGGAGGAGTTTACCTCCGGTCGGCTGCGACACCCCATGGTAATCACCATGCGCAGCGGCGTAAAGCGCGATGGCACGCTGGTAGCGATCTCTATGCGCTCGCTGGGCAACGCGGGGGCCTATGGCACGCATAGCCTGACCGTCACACGCGCTACAGGACATAAGACGCTATGCCTGTACCGCGCCCAGGCATACTACTTCGAGGCCACGGCTGCGTATACCAACCTGCCTGTGACGGGAGCAATGCGCGGCTACGGCGCGCCGCAGGGTTTTTTCGCGCTGGAGTCGCATATCGATGAAATCGCGCGTCGCCTCAATATGGAGCCGCTGGCTTTCAGACGCAAGAATCATGTGCAGAAAGGCGACTGGGACCCCATTGAGGGAGAGGAAATCGATGGGGTCTGGCATTCAAAACGTCAATTCCGCTCGTGCGGGCTGCCCGAATGCATTGAGAAAGGCGCGGCGGCTATTGGCTGGAACGAACCGTTTGATCGCGGCGACGGCAACCCGTTACGGCGCGGGCGCGGCATGGCGATAGCTATGCAGGGCAGCGGTGTGCTCGGCTTTGAGATTGGGGGCGCGTCCATCAAGCTGAATGAAGATGGTTCGTTCAATGTCATGACGGGCGCAACCGATATTGGACAGGGCAGCGATACTGTGCTGGCGCAGATCGCGGCTGAGGTTCTGGGTGTTGGCATGGAGAAGATTGTCATGCATTCCTCCGATACCGATTCCAGCGTATTTGATTACGGCGCGTATGCCTCCAGCACGACCTATATCAGTGGTGGCGGCGTAAAAATCGCGGCTGAAAAAGTGCGCCAGCAAATCCTTGAAGTAGCGGGCGATCTGCTGGATTGCGCGGTTGAAGATATGTCGATTCTCGACGGGGTGATCTATACACCGCGCGGGCGCAGCTCTCTCACCATCGCGGATATCGCCAACGAGACGCTCTACGGCAGGCATCGCCAGCAAATTATGGCAAAGGGTGATTTCTGGGCAGACGACTCACCCGCGCCGTTTTACGCGCAGTTTATCGAAGTCGAAGTGGATACGGAAACAGGCCAGGTGCGTGTCACGAAGGCAGCCAACGCGCTGGACCTGGGCAGAGCCATCAACCCGGCATTAGCGACGGGACAGGTTGAGGGCGCGGTAACGATGGCGCTTGGCTATGCGCTCAGCGAAGAAGTGAAATTTGACGAGCAGGGAAGAGTGCGCAACGCGGGTTTTGTCGATTACAAAGTTATGTCAACCTTAGATATGCCAGCAATGACCACTTTTCTGGTAGAAGACACGGAAGATACAGGCCCATTCGGCGCGAAGTCAGCCGGTGAGGTTCCTATCAATTGCATGGCCCCGGCAGTTGCCAACGCGGTGTATGATGCAATAGGGATTCGCATACGCAACCTGCCCATTACGCCAGAAAAGGTTTTACAGGCGTTAGATATGAAGAAAGCGCAGAATAGCTGAGCTGGCAGAGGTCTAGAACAGGGAAAAAGAGCATGGCACAGGAGCCACAGGATTATTCGGAACAGCCCACAAGCGCCTATCTTGTCATTTCGCAAGAGTCGCAGGGAAGCAGAAGGATGGAGTTATGGAAGGATTGTACGACCATTGGGCGCAGTCGCGACTGTGACATCTTTCTCGAAGATATAGCGGTGCATCGCAAGCAAGCCAGCATTCTGTTTACCGCGAGCGGCTATGTTTTGCGAGACGATCAAGATAACGGCGACTGCTTTGTGAATGAGCAGCCTGTGCGGGAACGCCTGCTATCCGATGGCGATGTGATGCGCTTTGGCAATACACAACTTACCTTCTACGGACACGAGGGAACGCGGCCTTTCCAGCTTGCTACATCACGCGGGCGCGAGTCGTTGCTGGGGAAAAAAACTGACCCCAACGCCAGTACGATTGCGAAACTGGACCTCTCCAATATTCGCGGCTTGATACGCAGCTTTGAGTTGTTAAACGAAATGACGATTGGACGCAGCCGCGATTGCGACGTTTTCCTCGAAGACCTGGCCGTGAGCCGCCTGCACGCTACTATCCGCGAGATGAACGATGGGAGTTATGAAATCGAAGATCACCGCTCAGCCGCCGGAACCTATGTGAATGGTATGCGCATCACACGCTACCGCCTGATCGACGGCGATGTTGTGCAAATCGGTCTAAACAAGCTCACTTTCCGGCGTTCGCGTGGATAACTTTCTCAATGGCTTTCGCGCGCTCCCCATAAACGTCTATCGTCGAGCCGTCCGCTAATTGCAGTGGCGAGGCATAGGCCCCCGTGTCGCGAATGAAACGCTGCGCTTCAGGTGGCACATCCTGTTCATGATCTGCTACATCCTGACGAATGCGACTGGAAGAAATATCGCGGAAACAGGTATCCAGGGGCAGTGAATGCACATGGCTGGCAAAAGGCGCGTTTTCAGATTGAGCCAGCAGAGCGGTTAGTTCTGCCACGCCTGCTCCGGCGCGGGGCGCGACCAGCATCTCTGCCAGTGCGAATAGTTCGCGCAGTGCGTTATCGCGGTCTTCATAGTAACGGGCATCGAATATCTGCACGATCTTATCAAAACCGAGCAGAAAGTAGAGTTGCCCGACTTCAGGATACTGCGAGCGTATGGCTTCGGCCTGCTCTACATATAAGCCCCGGTTAAAAAGCAAAATGCCGGTGTGGGGCGCATGGTTATGCAGCACGGTATCCAGCAAGAGCATACGGTCAACCAGTAAAGGACGCTCTACCGTTTCTTTATCGGTTGTGCGTTTGCTCATAGCCGCGTAGACGCGCATTCCACCATGCATACGCCCAAACTGGCACGCCTGCTTCAACATCGCCAGGTGCGCAGTCGTGGGTGGATTGAACGAGCCAGGGAAGACAATGATGTCCCCTTGTGGCGCAGGCGAACCCGGCACGAGGCGCGCCTGTGGCTTTGCCTGCGGGTCTAACTCGTCCAGCAAGCGCTGCGCACGGCGGAAACGTTGAACAATGCGATTCGAGAACATGCATGAATTATATCATGCCGGAAAGCGTGCAAGGCGAGCGCAAGAATCGCCCTGACTCAACAACGCTCTATTCAATAATTGAAATGTACCCGCCATCTTCTCCGTTTTGCCTGTATCATTTATCTCTGCAACGCAACTGTAAACTCATCCTATTAAACCATCGTTAAGAGATAAGCCCTTCTCTGTTAATGGCAGATTAAGTATATATGCTAAATATGATATATGGACAGTATAACTATATGAGCAGTGCTGCAATATTTCAAAATAACCATTGCTATCACTTTCACATGATAGGTATACTCAAACCAGGTATCCTGCCAAGTGGGATATACTAATTCTCTGCGCACATACCTTTACATCTTCTCCAGCCAAAGGCCGCACATCTGCATATGCGTGGAATATACCAGGTCAGTCATTAGTGGACTTATTGCACTAAACGCATAAATCTCATCCATATGGATAGGTGAGATTCGGCATCGACTGTCGGCTACCCAGTTTTGCCTGTAAGAAACGAGTGATTTTCGACGTACTACTTGTAGGGTTGAGCTTCAGCCCTATTCTTTGCTGTACTGTCTGCGAAGTGCGTTATTTAGCATTGTCAACTGGACCAATCGATTCAGGCACAGGAGGTACCCAACATGAGTAGCCAGGAACATGAGCTATTCAACCCATTATTTTCCCCACATAATCGCCGCGAATTTATGAAGCGAGCCGGGGCAGTCGGTCTTTCCGGCGCCGCGCTCACTGCCTTCCTCGAGGCATGTGGCGGCACCAGTACTGGTGGTACGACACCCACGCCCACCGTCAATATGGCAGGCCCCATCGACCTGCCGACCTTGATATCCCACGCCAAGACCGAGGGCAAGATGCAGGCCATCGGCATCCCGCCCGAATGGGCAGACTACGCCGACATTCTGGCCGGATATACTAAGAACTATGGCGTTACTATAGAATATAAAGTCGAGGCGGAATATTCCTCGGCGCAGGAACTGGTGGTCTTCAAGAACTCCATAACTCACCCGCACGGTGATATCGGCGATGTCGGTTTCAAGTTTGGCCCCCAGGCTATTCAGCAGGGATTGGTGACGCCCTACAAGCACTCGCACTGGAACGATATCGATGCCAGCCTCAAGGACCCGGATGGCAACTGGTGTACCGAATATTACGGCGCGCAGGCGTTCGTCATCAACACCGATATCGTCAAGAATCCGCCGACCTCTTTCGCCGACCTGCTCAGCAACAATTACAAGAATATGGTGGGCATTGACGGCGACCCCAGGCAGGCCAACGACGCATTCATAGCGGTCTACTCCGCCGCGCTCGCCAACGGCGGCAGCCTGGACAATATCCAACCCGGCATCGACTTCTTCGCCAAATTGAAGAAAAACGGCAACTTCACCGTTGCGCGTTCCAGCATCGCCAACGTCTCGAAAGGCGAAGTCGCGATCGCGGTCATGTGGGACTACCTGGGACTGGGCTTCCGTGATTCGTTGAATGGGAAACCGAATCTGTCGGTGGTCATCCCGTCGGACGGCTCGCTGGCCGGTCCTTATGTCTCCATCGTGAACAAGACCGCGCCCGATCCGTTTGCCGCTCGCCTGTGGATCGAGTACATCTTCTCCGATGAGGGGCAACTCTTCTACTTGAAGGGCTACGCGCACCCGGCGCGTTACCAGACGCTTGTCTCCCAGAACAAAGTGCCAGCAAACCTGGCGGCGAAGTTGCCACCTGCATCTCAGTATGCCAATATCAAATTCCCCAGCATTGCTCAACTGGATGCAGCATCAACCATCGTCACCAACAATTGGGCTTCGCAGGTACTGGGAGCGTAATATCAGTAGCGACACCCCTTGCGGGTGTCCTGTCTTCGTCTTTGTTGATGCATTCACGCAGGCGCAGGCTGGACGGGACACCCGCAAGGGGTGCCGCTACTGGCTTTAGCGCTCAGGAAGGACAGAGACCCATATGGAAGGGCGCGATTGCATGTGCTATGATAGGCTATAATATGGATCGCGCTCTTTCACGCTGTCTTACAGGACAAAATATCAGGAGGTGGCCTAATGCAACCACAGGTTGCCGGAGAGGTAACTGAAACCTCGCTCAATGGAAGTACCGGTAAGGCTCCTTTCAGAGCCAGGCGCCCGGGCGGTAGAGGGTGGAGCTATACACTCACAAGCTGGCTGGGACTCGTGCCATTTTTATTGTTCTGCCTGCTCTTTGAAGTTTTTCCAGCTATCATCATTGTCCAGGGCAGTTTCGCCGATAATACGACCGGCGCGTTCACGCTCAACAATTTCCAGCGCGTCTTGTCCCTGCCCAGCAATCTTCATGCTTTTGGAACCAGTATTGCCATTTCCCTCGTCACAGCCCTGATTGGAGGCGCGCTGGGAGGATTAGCGGCGTATGGAGTGTATACCCTGCGCACATCCTGGCTGCGCAATTTGCTGATTGGCTTTTCGAGCATCGCCGCGAATTTCGCCGGCGTGCCACTGGCCTTCGCCTTTGTAGCGACGCTGGGCGTTACCGGTTTTGTTACGGTCGGCTTCCTCAATATTTTCCATATCGACCTGTACAATATTGGTTTCAGCATTTATTATTTCTGGGGGCTGGTGATCGTCTATGTTTACTTCCAACTGCCGTTGATGATCTTGCTGACACTGCCCGCCTTGAACGGGCTACGCCCCGAATGGCGCGAGGCGGCAACCAATCTGGGCGCGTCCAATTTCACCTACTGGCGGCGGATCGGGCTACCCATCCTTCTGCCTTCGCTGATCGCGGCCACTATGTTACTATTCGCCAACTCCTTCGGCGCATTTGCCACCGCATTCGCCCTGGCGCAGGGCAACATCAACCTGGTACCAATTCTAATCAATTTTGTCGTCAATGGCAACGTTATCGTTGATTTCGGGCTGGGAAATGCTCTCGCGGTAGGTATGATTATCGTCTTGCTCGCGGCAGTCACACTCTATACAGTGATGCTGCGCAGGGTCAACATCTGGCAAGGAAGGTAAGCGCAATGCAAACAGGTCCGAGTAATATAGGCTCACGAGCAATAGCGGATGTGTATACACGCCCAACGGGTCAAGCAAAGCCTAAAAGAGGTAGCTTTAGTTTGAATAAAGTCGCTTTGACAGTGGTGCTGATATACTTGCTGGTGCCATTGGCCGCAACATTGGTTTTTGGCGTCGCGACGGGCAATGGGATTGATTTTTCAGCGATAAAAAGTACCTTCACCGATCCCGACTTATCGACGACACTGATTTTTTCGCTCGAGACTGGCGCTCGCGACCACGCTGCTTGCTGTTGTGCTGATAACGCCAACAGCCTACTGGGTGCAAATGCGCTTGCCAAAGGCGCGACCTTTGCTGGATTTCCTCTCCCTCATCCCATTCGCGATGCCGGCCATTGTGTTATCAGTAGGGCTTATCGAGGTATACAACGGCACGAATAGCCCTATCGTCAACGTGCTGTCGCTGGGCATTGTTCCCCTGCTGGCTAATCTGAAAATCGTCGATACCCCCCCGTTGCTGGTCTGCGCCTATGTGATAATCTCGCTGCCATTTGTGTATCGCCCTATCGATAACAGCCTGCGAGCCATCAACACGACCGTGCTGACAGAAGCTGCCTATAGCCTGGGAAGCGGCTGGTGGCGCACATTTCTCACCGTCATTTTACCTAATATTTTTCCCGGCGTAATCAGCGCGGCGCTGCTCGTCTTCTCGACGGTCATGGGCGAATTTACCATCGCCAGTCTGTTCGGTCTCTACACCTTCCCCATTTACCTGAATAACACGGGACAGAATGACCCGCACAAAGCCGCTATCCTATCGGTTTTAAGCTTCATCTTCACCCTGCTCTGTGTGCTGGGCATCATTTTACTGATACGCATCCGCCGCAGCGCAGCCGGGCAACGCGGCGCTCAGATTGAAATCGCGGCAGCGCGCTAGTTGATAAGGAGCATAGTATGGCATTTCTTGAACTGGAAAATATCTCTAAATATTTCGGGCGCAACACGGCTGTCGATCATGTCAATCTGGCCGTCGAACATGGTGAATTTCTTACGCTACTTGGCCCAAGTGGCTGCGGAAAAACGACGATCCTGCGCATGATCGCAGGCTTCGAGGTGCCAAGCGAGGGATATATCTTGCTGGATGGCGAGGACATCACGCAGCGAGCCGCCAGCAAACGCCCGATGGGCATGGTTTTCCAATCCTACGCGCTCTTCCCGCACATGACGGCTGAACAAAACATCGCTTTCGGTATGAACATCAAACACGTCCCTCGTGATACTGTTCAAAAACGCTGCGCCGAATTGCTCGAACTGGTGGGACTGGGCGAGAAGGGACGCAGTTACCCACACCAACTTTCAGGAGGACAGCAGCAACGAGTGGCGCTGGCACGCGCCCTGGCGGTCGAACCAAAAGTATTGCTGCTCGACGAACCGCTCTCGGCCCTTGACGCCAAAGTGCGCGTCTCGCTGCGCAACGAGATCCGCCGCATCCAGCAACAACTCAAAATGACCGCCATCTATGTCACTCACGACCAGGAAGAGGCGCTGGCTATCTCTGACCGTATCGCGGTGATGGCGAAAGGCAGAATTGAACAACTCGATCAGCCGGAAGAGATTTACAGCAATCCGCGCACGATCTTCGCCGCCAGTTTCGTGGGCAGCAGCAACCAGTTTCGCGGCAAGCTAGAATCCGCTTCGCAGGGCCTTTGCCGGGTAGCGGATCATCTGCTCCACGTACCTCCAACAGCGGACCTGAAAGATGGAGATGCTGTGCTGGTGCTGGTACGACCCGAAGAGGTGAATATACAAGCAGGCAGAGACGCAAGATGATACTGACACAAACACAACCGGAAATCATATCCCCGGTATCATCGAACTGCGCACCTTCCTGGGACCTTTCACGCGCTTCCACGTGCGCACCGAGCAAGGCAACAGCCTGACCGCCGACATCCCCAGCCAGCAAGCGCGCGACAATTATGTTGCCCAACACGTCATTCTGTCCTTCGCGCCCGAAGCCTGCCAGGTGCTGCCACTCGATTCGGAGGAAGCCCAACTGGTGAAACAGGCTGAGGCTGAGGCGGTGTAAAGCACGGGCAACCAGCAGGAACGCTCCTTGCGGGTGTCCGTATAGCATCAAACATAAATAGGCGATTACCCAATGATAGGTAATCGTCTGATTTTTTTGTCCAGAACAACCATCGGGGGAATACGCAATGCATTTAGAAGTTTTGCTATTTTATTGAGGAGTATCAAGAGCGGAATTATCTGGTACAGACTCAATAAGGTTGCTTATATCCTCACCTAATACGTCTGCTAATCGTTGCAGTGTTGAGAGAGTAACGTCCGTATATGGGTCACGCCATAACCGACGTACTGTGTTATAGGCAACTTCTGAACGCTGGGATAGTTTGGTCATGGAGATGCCTTTTCTGTTGGCAACCTCTTTTACTCGTAGTCTTGTTTTCATGCTGATAGTGTATCTGTTTTGACACCTTGACAGTAGCGTGTATGTAATGGTAGTTTATTGTTGACTGCAATATATTGCAGTCAACATATTGCAGTCATCGACAGAAAGAGCAGACATGATGAGACAAGGAAACATCGAAAGAGAAAAACTGCGTAAAGGGTTTGTTATCAGTTTCACATATCCGCAAACCAGGCAGGTCTGGCACGGAGAAATTGTTCACGTTGGCTTAGGTCTAGCTGCTAGAAATGCTATATGGGTTAGAGCCTTAGATGGTTACAACACGGGTAAGATCGACATGGTTTTAATTGAACATGTGATAGGAGTTATAAGTTATGTCTAGCATAACAGAGTTACCGGAAGTTGGAGACGTGATACTGTATAAGTTAAGGCCAATAGATTTACCTACGGATTATGATCGACAATGGAAAGGCAAGGTTATAAAAGCATATCCTGAAACTTACCGGACATTACCAAGTGTTGACGTTGAGTTACTAGAAGAGGGATTCGAGGGAGAAATTGAACTGGTGATGCTCTTTCAAATTGTTGCAGTCGTTAGATTGAATGGCTAAGTTCCTAGCATCTTTATCTTAATTTCGATTATCCCCAGGCCAACGTAGCACGACAACCTCTTCGCGCAACTGCTCTTTCGTTGCAGTAGACAGGCGTGTACGGAACAAGTCAATGCCCACCAACTCGTAGCCGAGAGATTGCGCAATTTCAGCCAACAACTGCCCTGTCGGAATCATGACACGCAGATACGACGCCTGATCGCCTACGACATACGCAAGTTGCGCTCCCGGACGAAGCGTAATACGCAGGTCGGCCAGGTGGCGAGCGATGCCACCGAAATAGAGTTTCGTCACTCGCGCATACAGGCGTTCAAAGCCTGATGTTTTTCCAAGCTCGATGCGCCGCATTTCTATAGCCTGAGCAATGCGCTGTATCTCTGGATGCTGCATGACCCATTGATCGTCATCGTCGCTTTTATACACACCGCGTGTATTTGATCGCACAAGCCCGCGTTTCAGCGCCTGTAATTCTGCTTTGTTGTGAATAAAGCCGAGCAATACAGACTCAAGGCGCGTAGTGCGCGTATAGTCTTTCTCATTCGGGTACGGCGGTGAAGTAATCACGGCATCAATGGAGTGAGGCTCCAGTACATGAGCAATCTGTCTTGCATCAGCCAGATGAACTAGTGAGATAGCTTCTCCAGTACTTTGAATTTTACGCAGATCATTTACCATTGCGCTTATACAAGTCAACCACGACGAAACTACAGGCGCATCGTGTTTGGCAGGGCCAACGCCAACTTCAGGGCCAAAATGCAGGTTACTGATTGTGAAGACGAGAGCTTTAGCCAGCGCCAATCGTTCGTACCGATAATAGCGTTCATCACGATGCTCTTCGATGCATTCCAGCAGAACGAGCGTTTTATGCAATGGCAACGGGCTGATCGAGTCAGTTAGCAGCAGTTTCAGGCTTTCAGATGGTAATGTGAATAATTCAGGCTCAAACTGCACAATTTGAATAAGTGGATTATCTTCGATACCTTGCTGCTCCAATTTTGTATGAGCAATTTCAGCAACTAACCTGGCGTGCTCCATCAAGTGGTCAGGATCAACATCCCAATCGACCTTTACCTGGCTGGCAAAATGAGCCATCGGATTTGCCTCAATCCCCACGCTTGCAATGCCCAATTTTTTGCACTCAACCAGCACCGTACCTGTACCACAAAACGGATCCAGGACTCTCTGCTCGAGCGTAACCCTAAATCGCTCAAGATACTGGCGCACGAGATGCGGCGGAAATGAAAGCACGAAGCGATACCACTCATGGATAGAACGGTCTTCTGGGTACAGCTTGTTAAGATCACTGTTCACATTCCGATTGCGAGCGATGGCGTAACTCATACTTGCCACACCAACGTCATTTTAATTATCACTTCCATTTTAACCTGCCATCTCCTTCTGCCAATTGCATATTTTAGCCTCCAATGAATAGAACGAAGCCATAGCTCTTCTGGTCTATAACAAAAAAATCATACCACTGCTACTGGGAGTGAGGCTACTATTCTGCACTATGCTATTGTATACTATTCTGGAGCTAATCAAATAGAATTACTGAGATGCAGTACCTATGCCTGGAAGAACAGTAGAGCCGCTCGATCTAATTATGACCATCAATGCCTATGCGCGAGGCATCTTTCCTATGGCGGATCGCTCCGGGCGAATCCGTTGGTACGCACCCGATCCACGCGCTGTGCTGGAACATGAGAATCTGCATGTTTTACGCTCGCTGCGCGCTACGATTCGCAAGGGGATATATGATGTGCGCATGGATACGGCTTTTGAGGCGGTGATACGCTGTTGCGCCGACAGGGAAGAGACATGGATTAACGAGACGTTTATTCACACCTATACGCATCTTCACAACGCGGGGTTTGCGCATAGCGTAGAGGCGTGGAAGGATGGCGAGCTGGTTGGCGGGCTGTATGGAGTGGCGATTGGCGGAGCGTTTATGGGCGAGAGCATGTTTTCGTATACGACTGGCGCTTCAAAAGTGTGTCTGGTCGCCCTGGTTGAGCATTTGCAAGCGCGCGGTTTTGTGCTGCATGATACACAGTTCTTGACGCCGCACCTGGCTTCGCTAGGAGTGACGGAGATTCCGCGCAGGATATATGAGCGGAGATTGAGGGAGGCGCTGCGATTGGAGTGCAGGTGGGTATGAGACATAAAAGTGTATCAGCGCCAAATCGTGAGTCTAATGTGACGCGGCGGGGAGCAGTTGAGAGCAAGATGGGATGTGGGAGAGTTATACTTCTGGCAAATCATTGGGAGGCGCGGAAAGGAACCCGCAATGCATACCTAACCACAAACGCCTGGCAAGAGGCCAGCTTACACCGTCATGATGATCGTCGGCGGCGCGATGATGCTGCTAGCCCTGGGAGGCTCGCTTGCCCTCTATTTCTGGGGCCAGGCTCGACCATCGGTTGGAGGAGAGCAATGGAACGATGTGATCGCTACCATTGTCATTGTAATTGTCTTTGCTGGCCTGCCCGCTTTCGTCATCGGCCTTCTGCTCTTGCTGATAGGATGGATCCAGAAGATGAGAGGTTGGAAAAAAGCAGCACAGGCAGGCCAGGAACACCCCTGATTTAATTATCCCTTCATCAACCGCCGCAGCACCGCCAGCAGAATCCCTCCATTTTCGTAGTAGGTTACGTCGATGGGGCTGTCCAGGCGAGCGATGGTCTGGAAGGAGAATGTTGAGCCATCTTCGCGGGTGACTTTGACCGTCACTTCCTGGCGGGGTTTCAGGCCGCCCTCGATACCTTCGATGTCGTAGACCTCCCGACCGGTCAGGCCGAGCGATTCTTTGTTTTCGCCGGGTTTGAATTGCAGGGGGAGGATGCCCATGCCGACCAGGTTGCTGCGGTGGATGCGCTCAAAGCTTTCGGCGATGGCGGCTCGCACGCCCAGCAGCAGGGGGCCTTTAGCGGCCCAGTCGCGCGAACTGCCGGAACCGTATTCCTTGCCAGCGATGAGGATCAAGGGTACGCCTTCTTGCTGGTAGCGTGCTGAGGCCTCGTAGATAGTGGTCTCTTCGCCATCGGGCAAGTGAACGGTGTAGTAGCCCTCTTTGCCGCCTACCATGCGGTTGCGCAGGCGGATATTGCCGAAGGTGCCACGCACCATGACCTCGTGATTGCCGCGCCGCGCCCCGTAGGTGTTGAAGTCCCGCTTCTCCACGCCATGCTCAAGCAGGTACTTGCCAGCAGGACTGGCTGGGCCAAAACTGCCTGCCGGCGAGATGTGGTCGGTGGTGATCGAGTCGTCCATGACTGCCAGGGCGCGCGCGCCGTGAATATCCTTCATCCCTGGCGGCTCCGGCGACATGTCGTGGAAGAAGGGCGGCTCCTGGATATAGGTCGAGTCGGAGTTCCAGTTGAAAAGTTCGCCCTCGGTATCGGGCAAGGAACGCCAATGTTCATCGCCATCGAACACATGCGCGTAGTTTTCTGCAAACAGCTCGGGGGTGATCGACTTCGCAACGAGGTCGCGCACCTCTTTCTGGGTCGGCCAGATGTCGCGCAGGTAGACTGGCTCGCCGTTGATGTCGTCGCCGATGGGGTCTTTGGTCAGGTCGATATCTACTGTTCCGGCCAGGGCGTAGGCCACGACGAGCGGCGGGGAAGCCAGGAAGCTGGCGCGCACCTGGGGATGGATGCGCCCCTCAAAGTTGCGGTTGCCGCTCAACACGGCAGCCACAATCAGGTCGTTCTCCTGCACGGCCTCGGCCACCGGATCAGCTAGCGGACCGCTATTACCGATGCACGTCGTACAACCGAAACCGACAAGGTGGAAACGCAGCGCCTCCAGGAAAGGCGTCAGTTCAGCTTTGTCCAGATAGTCGATGACGGCGCGGGAACCGGGGGCAAGACTGGTTTTGACTGTCGGGCTGACCGAAAGGCCACGCTCAACGGCATGTTTTGCTACCAACCCGGCAGCTACCATGACCGAGGGGTTGGAGGTGTTGGTGCAACTGGTGATGGCGGCGATGGCGACCGAACCATCGGTCATATGCAACTGCGTATGGCCCATCGTCACAACCACATCTTTAAGATGTCCGTTATGTCCGTTAGTCTCGCCCTTTGCTCGCCCTCTGCCCGCGTCCTCTTTCTCAACGATGGGATCAGGCTCAGTATCATTACTCTCGCTGCTCAGGCGAATCAGCGCATTTTCTACGACGTTGTTGATCTTGACGGGTTCAAAGCGATCTGCAAAGACTTCGCGGAAAACCTTGCTCAGGTTTTGCATTGGTACCCGGTCCTGCGGTCGACGCGGCCCGGCCAGGCTTGGCTCGATGGTACCCAGGTCGAGTTCGAGTAGATCGTCAAATTGTGGCTCTGGCGCGTCGTCGGCGCGGAAAAGTCCCTGCGCCTTCGTGTAGCGTTCGACCAGTTCTACCAGTTGGGGGTCGCGACCAGTGCCGCGCAGGTAGCGCAGCGTCTCGTCATCAACGGGGAAAAGCGTGGCCGTCGCGCCAAATTCGGGCGACATATTCGAGATAGTGGCGCGATCCGCCAGCGTCAAGAAACTGAGACCGGAGCCGGTAAACTCGACGAACTTGCCAACCACGCCGCGTTTGCGCAGCATCTGCGTCACCGTCAATACCAGGTCGGTAGCGGTTGAGCCTTCGGGAAGCGCGCCTGTCAGTCGCACGCCGATGATCTCCGGCGTGAGCAGGTAAATGGGTTGTCCCAGCAACACGGCCTCGGCCTCGATGCCACCCACGCCCCAGCCAAGCACGCCCAGACCATTAATCATGGTCGTGTGTGAGTCCGTGCCGACCAGCGTATCAGGATAGACAAGCGTTTCGCCGTTCTCTTCCCTGGTCATTACAACGGAGGCCAGGTATTCCAGGTTGACCTGGTGAACGATGCCGGTGCCGGGAGGCACGACGCGGAAATTGCTGAACGCCTGCTGGCCCCAGCGCAACAGGCCATAGCGTTCGCTGTTGCGTTCATATTCGCGTTCAACATTACGGGCAAAGGCCAGCGTGGTGCCGAACAGGTCTACCTGCACCGAATGGTCAATCACCAGGTCGGCAGGCACGAGCGGATTGATTTTCTGGGGGTCGCCACCCATACGCGCCACAGCCGAACGCATGGCGGCCAGGTCGGCCACAGCAGGCACACCCGTGAAGTCTTGCAGAAGCACGCGAGCAGGCATGAAGGGGTATTCCGCTTCGGATTGCGCCGCGTGTCCTGGCACCCAGTGAGCCAAAGAATACACTTCGTCTTCGTTTACCAGCCCGCCGCCAACGTTGCGAAGGACGTTCTCCAGCATAATCTTGACGGTATAGGGAAGCCGGTCAAGCCCGGTGACGCCGCGCTCTGCCAGGGCAGCCAGCCGGTAGTAAATAACGTTACCCGCGACGCCTTGCAATTTGGCACGCGCGCCGAATACATCATTATGAGCAGTCATGGTTTCATCCTCAATAGTGTAGTTTGTCAGGTTTGGATTTGCTAACCACTGCATTATATAACATGAGGCCTGGCAGGGGATGTATTCGATGAGGGAAATGTTCGGGCAGGATGTCAAGCAATCGGTGGAGTTGAACGAGTCACCGAATGTATAGAGAGAACACCGCACGGAGAGACAAAGATGCTTCGCTCTAACGCACGAAGATGATACTTGTCCAGGCCAGCTCATGAGACGCATGGTAGGGTCCCGGTTCCGTTCCATGTATGCGCTGACTTATCATCCTCGCTGGTAAACTATCCACCCAACAGGCTGCTTAACGCCCTGCCCACTATACTATGCACTATTGAAGCTAAAAACACATCAGCACTTCTACCTAACTTTGCGCTTCAGAGTGTATTAATTGGCTGATTGCTTGTTGGGAAGATGCAGAGCAACAATCGGCAGCGATAATTGGATGTGACAACCATTACCGGGGGACGAGGTAATCTCAAGGGTAGCGCCGATGAGCGTCGCGCGTTCGCGCATACCAAGCAGGCCCAGGCCACCCTGTGAATCGTGCGCAGCATCGAGGTTATCGCCAGGCACAAATCCCCTGCCATTGTCGCGAATGGTTAAGCGCAATTGCTCAGGCAAGTAGGCGAGTTCAATGGATGCCTGGGTTGCCCTGGCGTGTCGCCAGATATTCGATAATGCTTCCTGAGTTATACGGAAAATAGCGATCTCATTTTCAGAAGTCGTAGGAATAGTAAGCCCTCGACAGCTAAAATTGCTGGGAACACCGCGCGCGGAAGAACTATCACTCAACCATTCCAGGGCCGCGCGCAATCCCAGATCGTCAAGCACAGATGGGCGCAGGTCGCGGCAGGCGCGACGCACCCCTTCCAGCGTATGGTCTGCCAGGTTTTGCAGGCTCGCCAGCCACTCTTTATCCCTTTCCGTCAAATCGAGCTTGCCAATAGCTCGTCCCAGGCCATCCAGCCCCAGAGCGAGGGCGATCAACGCCTGAGCCGTATCATCGTGCAATTCGCGCGCCAGGCGGCGGCGTTCTTCTTCCTGCACGCGCGTAATCAGCGTGGCGTAGTCACGCAATTCTTCCTGGCGGCGGCGCGCGCTGCTCAGATCCGTCAGCGTCTCTTGCAGGGTATCGGTGCGAATGCCGAGGCGCGTACTCAACAGGGCCAGGTAATAAATCGCGCAAAGCGGAACCAGGAAGAACAGCCACGCGACTTCGGCCCTGCTGTTATCGAAGATATCAACAACCGGCAACAAAGGGCCTACGCTCAACACCATTGCCTGGAAGAGCAGCGCTGGCGAAGTTACAAAGGCTCTCCAACGAGAAACAACCATCGACGGCAAACTGTCCGATTGAGGCAAGGGGTTTTCTCCATCGCTTTGATAGGGTATCAGGGAGAGTAACGAGGTTAGTGTTAATAAAAGCAGCATCACCAACGCGGCAAAAATACAGCCGAGCAGTTCATTAGATTCGGTCAGTTTGCTATAGTTATCCACTACCTGATTTTTTTGAGTCCCTACAATTGAGATAAAAACGCTGTCGGCGACCAGGACAACCAGAGCAGTACTGGCGATACGATAACTCGCTTCCGCCAGCGACACAAAACGTCGCTTGTAGGTGAATAGCTGGAGGAACGTTTGCGTTACGAGCGCGGTCAGCACTGCGGCGGAAACGCCGACCAGTACGCCAGCAGCGAGGTAAATCGGCGCAGTGATATCAAAGAGAAAAAGCATTTGCCACGATGAAGGCAAGCGGTGATACAGGATACGAGTCATACCCGATTCTCGTTGGATCATGCGTAGCAATAAATAGCGGCCCAGCAGGGCAAGCGAGATAGAGAGTATCATCATGCTGTAAACAGCACGCGGGCCATAATATATGCGTGGCCACCGGTAATTGTGAAGAGACCATACGAGCAAGCTCAGGGCGACAGCCAGCGAGAAAAAAAACAACAGAGGCTTTGTGAAGTGGTATGTTTTGAATTTGAGCGCTGAATCAGGTGTCATAGGTATCCTGCAAAGAGATCATGCCTTGCCGCAAGGCCAGTAAAACTGCTTCTGTGCGCGAGCCGACCTGCATTTTCATGAAAATATTGGCGAGATGACTATGCACAGTGCGGATACTCAAACTCATACGAGCGGCTATTTCTTTGTTAGGCAGGCCGCGCGCAGCCAGGCGCAAGACATCAAATTCGCGTTCGCTGAGCAGATTTGTCGAATGCTGCGTTACATCAGGACGAGTAGAAAGTCGTCGCATCATTTTCTCAGCAATGGATGGTTGCAATACCGATTCGCCGCGCGCGACCGCCCGGATAGCCTGGATGAGTTCCTGTCCATGCACGTTTTTAAGCAAAAACCCCGCCGCGCCCACGTCAAGCAAGGCCAGCAGGTATGGTTCATCGTCATACGCCGAGAGGATCAATACCGCCGTCTCCGGACAATCCTTTTTAATAGCGCGGGTTGCTTCGATACCTCCTATACCCGGCATGGAAATATCCATCACGGCGATGTCAGGCAGTAAACTCCTGGCAACTTCAATAGCTTCTTCGCCGCTAGATGCCTCAGCCACGACTTCTACATCGTTCTCCGTCTCTAAAAGACGCCGCGTGCCCTCGCGCACAAGCGCGTGGTCGTCTACCAGCAGGATACGAATCACATTTCCCTGCTCATACTCGCCGCTCCCTATTCGTTGCAACCTGTCAGTATGCATATGGCGCAGCTACTTTCTTTCTTATTTTTCTGTATCTTCACCACTTCACGGTACGCAAGGTAAGAGAGGGTGTCTGCGGGCTGTTTATCTGCGACAAACAGCCCGCAGACACCCCCTCTTTCAGCCCAACGCCGCAGGTAGCCCCAATCATCTTTCTTTGACTATAATACAGGATACGGCCAGATGCCACAGCAATTCTACTGAATAACTGCATTATGGCATATTGTCCTTTGATGTACAAGCATCAGGACGATTGTCCATTTTATTTGCGCACAGCAATTCGCAAAAACTCTCTACACAATGGAGTTTTACCTCTTTTTGCTACAGAAGTGTGTATTGATGCATTGACAAAGCAGGGGGGTTTCGTTACAGTAGAGACAACTTATAAGCAAGATGGAGCAACTTGCCATTACGTGCATATGGAAGGGGGGACGGTCACATGGTAATGTGCCTGGATACCATAGATTGCCGGTATCAGAATCGAGAAAAATCGCGCTTTTGCGCAAACTGCGGTATCCCAGTGCGGGGAGCCTTGTTGCAAGGTCGCTATGAAGTACAATCGCTGCTTACTAAGAATCGCAGCACGGTGACGTTACAGGCCAACGACCTCCATCAGGAGATTCCTGTAACGATTCGCGCATTACTGCCGCACGAAACCAGCGACAAAGAGCGCGAGGATTTTTTACAAGACGCGGAACTGGCGATGATGCTCTCAAAACAGGTGCATGAGCCGGGCAGTGTGCGCGTCATCGATTTTGGAGAAGATGGCCCGCTTGCGTTCCTGGTCAAGACCGATGTAGATGAAGAAATCACCGAGAAGCATCTCTCGCGGCCTCGCATGACGGTACATGTCGAGCATGAATCTTACGATTACGCGCTGCCATCAAGCCTCACAGCACATGAAAACGGTGGAGATGTACTCACCGAACTGCGACCGGCTATTCCCCCGGCAGTGACTCGGGGGGCGAGCAGGTCATCACCAGGCTACCAGATAGCTTCACCCATACCTGAGGAAAGGCATGATTGGTTGGCAGAAGGCGACCGCGCCTACGAACTGGGGAATTACGAGGAGGCGCTGGCGGCTTACGAGGAAGCTATAGCCGGAGGGAACGATACCGTCGAAGTTTGGAGCGGCAAGGGCGCGACACTGCTACAAATGGGGATGGCAGAGGAGGCGTTGCCAGCGTATGATTACGCGCTCACCCTGCAGCCCGACGACCCGGATGTGTGGAACTCGCGCGCCAGCGTGCTGCACGAATTGCGTTGCTATGATGAAGAGATGCGCTGTTACGACCAGACGCTGGCTATCAACCCGAACTATGTCTTCGCCTGGAGCGGGCGCGGTATGACGTTGGTCGAGCAAAGCCGCCCGGACGAAGCATTGCTGGCTTTTGATCGCGCGCTGGTGCTGGATGCCACGCAGGGCGTTATCTGGCAGGCCATGAGCGATACCCTCTACAGCTTGCAACGCTATGATGAAGCTTTGATCGCCATTGATCGCGCGCTTGAGCTTGAACCGCGCAATGCCATGATGTGGGATGTCAAAGGGAATATCCTGCGTCGCTTGAAAAAGCCCGAAGAGGCCCTGGCTCTACACGAGTACGCCACGCAGCTTACGCCTGAAAACGCCGTCGCCTGGTTCGACAAAGCCAATGATCTGCGCGATATGCAGCGTTTCGGCGAAGCGCTGGCGGATTATGACCGCGCCCTTGCGCTCGACCCAACGATAGCCGGAACATGGTATAATCGAGGAAACGTGCTGGCAGCTCTTCACATGTACGAGGATGCGCTGGAATCCTACGATGCAGCCCTGCAATATGACGATGGACTCGTTTCTGCGTGGTATAACAAGGGGAGTCTCTTACACGAGCTTGGGCGCGACCAGGAGGCACTGGTGGCTCTTGACCAGGCGATTTCACTGGATCCGCACTATATAGCTGCCTGGAATAACCGGGGACTCGCGCTGTTCAAACTTGGCTCTCTGGAAGAGAGTCTGGTTGCATTCGATCAGGCAACATCCTTTGCTCCAGAAGAACCCGATGCCTGGCACAACAAAGCCATTGTGCTTGAAAAACTGGGAAGATCAGAAGAGGCTATCGCATGTCAAGACTGGGCATGTTCACTGGAAGAACAAGCCGTCAGGTAAGAAGGAGGATAGATGCCACGCTGCGCCGATCTTGTTGACTGTGGATATGATAATCGGGACAGCGACCTTTTTTGTCGCGCGTGCGCATTGCCATTACTGTATACAGCATCTGGCCGGGCGATACGTGGTCGAGGCGTTAATCAGCAAGGGCGGGTACGCGGCTGTTTTTCGCGGCATCGACCAGAATCTTTCGCGCCGCATCGCCATCAAAGTGCTGCTTCCCAGCAAGACGACTCCCAGCGAGCAAGAACACTTTTTGCGCGAAGCGCGTATCTCGGCCACCCTGGATCATCCGAACATCGCGCCTATTCTGGATTATGGCAAGGACGGCCCGAGCGTTTTCCTGGTCATGCCCCTCTATACATCAGGCTCATTGCGCACGCGGCTGGCGAAGGCCAATGGCCCGTTGCCCGCCAACGAGACGATCATGAACTTTCGCCAGCTTGCGAGCGCGTTGCACTACGCGCATACACGCCCGCGCCCGGTGATCCATCGCGACATTAAGCCGGAAAATATTTTGATCCACCAGGAAGACCACCGCCTGGTGATCACCGATTTCGGGATCGCGCGCTCGCTAGAGCCAGGAGCGCGTGTCGGCAAAACCATCACCGTGCGCGGCACGGTTGGCTACATGGCGCCAGAACAGACCAGCGGGGTCGTTGATCCGCGCAGCGACCAGTTTGGCTGCGCGGTGGTACTCTACGAAATGCTCACCGGTTATCATCCCTTCGATTCGATGGGCGGTGGGCCGGTTATGCCACCATCCAGCCTGAACCACGAACTGCCCACCGCCATAGATACGGTTGTGCAACGCGCCCTCGCTCCACGTCCAGATGGACGTTTTAGCGATATGCTGGAATTTTTGCACATGTTCGAGGCCGCCTCTCGTCCGAGCGGTGGGATGCGCCTGACTCCACCCGGCACACAGCTTGATGGGCGCAACGCTCCTGCCACGCGGCGCGTGACCAACCCTTCGACGCCTGCCGTTTCCCTTGTCGGGGATAAAGGCGATTCAACCGGTCGCCAGCAGGCCATTCGCCCTAATACTACTGGCGCGCGCGAGAAATGCCAGGAGGGCGACGCCCTTCTCAAGCAGCAACAATACACGCAGGCGCTGCAAGCCTATGAAGATGCGCTGCGCATGGACGCGCGCAACTTTCACGCCTGGAATGGCAAAGGCACCGCGCTCTACAGCCAGGGCAACTATCGCAAAGCTTATGAAGCGTACCAGAAAGCCACCGAGATCGAACCGGATAATCCCGTCGTATGGGTAAGCACGGGCCTGGCGCTGAATCGCCTCCAGAGGTATCCACAGGCACTGGTGCATTTTGAACGCGCATTGACGCTCGATCCAACCTATGTAGCCGCCTGGAATGGCAAAGCCGACGCGCAGCTTGACATGAACATGCCCGAAGATGCCATCGCCTCGTATACCCAGGCGCTGGTGTATGAGCCACAAAGCTTTCAGGCCTGGAACGGTCTGGGCAACGCTCGTTCGTTCATACGCGATTACGCGGGGGCCGTTGACGCCTATAGCCGCGCACTGATCGTCAATCCGCGCAGCGCGGTGGCCTGGTGCAACAAAGCGGAAGCCCTCATTCACTACGGCCATAGCCGCTCTGCCCTCGACGCCCTCAACGAAGCCACAGAACTCGACCGCACCTACGCCCGCGCCTGGACCCTCAAAGCCGATGTCTACGAGTCGATAGGCAATCACCAGGAGGCGCAGAAAGCCCGCAAACGCGCCCGGCCCTGGGGTCTGGTGAATTAGTGATCTCAACAGAAGCCAGGCGCAATACCAGTGTTGCCTCCACTCACCTGCATCACACCTCCCTCTCTCTATAGAAACGCTCCCCCATTAAATTTCATGCAGGTCTCATCTTCTACAGGTATGCTTAAAGCGCAAACTACTGAAAGGGAAAAAGAGATTCATATAAAGAGTTCTTATGAAAGGATGAGCTATATGCGTATTCTTGTAGTGGAAGACGACCCACGTTTAGGCCCCAGTCTGAAAAAAGGGTTAGAAAAGCATCATTACGCCGTTGACGTGGTGACTGATGGAGAAGACGCTGTATTGATGGGCACCACCACACCATATGATCTCATTGTGCTGGATGTACTCCTGCCTCGTCTGAATGGCTTCGAGGTCTGCCGCCAGTTGCGCAGTAACAAACGGACCATGCCCATTCTCCTGCTGACCGCCTTAGGCGAAGTAGATCACCGCGTAACCGGGTTGGATACCGGCGCGGATGACTACCTCACGAAACCTTTCGCCTTTCGCGAACTGGAGGCGCGAGTACGGGCCTTGTTGCGGCGTGAAAGCGTGACCAAGATAGTCGAATTACACTTTCTGGACATCACGCTGGATACCAGCACGCATGAAGCGCGGCGGGGAGAGCGCATCATCCCCTTGAACAGTAAAGAGTACGCGCTGCTAGAATACCTGATGCGCCATCCGCACCAGGTACTCAGCCGGACCTTGATCGCCGAGCATGTCTGGGATTGTGATGCCGAGCATCTTTCGAATGTCATTGATGTGTATATTCGATACCTGCGTCGCAAGTTATGCGAATTCGATGAGCCTGATGTGATTCATACCATTCGCGGGTCAGGATATCAACTCAAGGAGCCAGCGCCATGAGAAAATACGCCCGGCACATGCGTTCGCCTGGAATTCGTGTTCAGTTGACACTCTGGTACACTGCCATCTTTGCCCTCCTGATCCTCCTTTTTTGCCTTATCTTCTACACCACACTTGAGGCGTTTCTTGCGTCAGGCGTGGATTTCGCGTTGCAGTTGCGCGCGCAGCAGATCGCCGGGGGTATTTCAAGCGAAAACAGCAAGATTGTTATTCAGGATGTTACAGGCGAACTGCCAGGACTCGACGCCACTGCGACGCCTGGGGAGCAGGGTACGGGTACTACTGAGACGATACAGACCGGCGGCTCTACTAACACAGGGCAGCAGGGTGCGCAATCGGACGTGAACATCGGCACGCTGGTGCGTATGCTCGATGTGAAAGGAAACACGCGCTACATCTCTCCTGCTTTCCTCGCTCTGACGCTGCCGCCAGCGAGTTTCACCCAGCCTCTGCATGGAGAGTCCTGGCAAGGCACCGTAACTGCTCACAATGGGCAAGCGGTGCGTGTCTATAGTGTCGCGCTGAGCGACAATGGCAAGGTCTTCGGCGTCCTCCAGGTCGGAGAGTCGCTGGCGCAATTGACAGCAACATTGCAGAGCATCACCATTGCCTTGCTCGTGATTACTCCCTTTGTGCTTTTGCTCGGCGCTCTTGGCAGCTACTGGCTGGCGAAACGTGCCTTCAGGCCGATTCTGCATCTCACCCGCACAGCCCGCGAAATTAAAGCGGGTGACTTACACCGCCGCGTTCCCGTGCCCCATACCAGGGACGAGGTATACGACCTTGCTCTGACCCTTAATGAGATGATCGGGCGACTGGACCAGGCGTTTACGCAGCAGCGCCGTTTTGTTGCCGATGCTTCCCATGAACTACGCACGCCCGTCACCGTTATTCGCAGCATTACAGATGTAGCTCTGGAAGAACCTCTCGGTCTGGCTGAATATCACGATGTGCTGCGTGACATCAATGCCGAGACTGAACGGTTGGGAGTGTTGATTAACGATCTGCTGGTACTGGCGCGAGCGGATGAGGAACAGATGCCACTGGACCGCGAACCGGTGCGGCTGGACCTCCTGGCCTTTGATGTGGCAGCCACCATGGAGCCACTGGCGATTGAGCGCGGCATTGAACTCCAGGTTCGCACGATTGAACCAGCTACCGTGTCGGGTGATACAGCGAGACTTATTCAGGTGTTCATGGGTCTGGTGGATAACGCGCTCACCTATACCAATGCAGGTGGAACAGTCGCGCTGGGCGTCGAGGCGCGTGGCGCTGTGGCCTGTTTGACCGTGCGAGATACGGGCATTGGGATTGCCGAGGAGGATGTTCCGTCTATCTTCGAACGTTTCTATCGCGCTGATCCCGCGCGGTCGCGCGCAGCCGGTGGCAGTGGATTGGGATTGTCGATTGCTCACTGGGTGATACAGGCGCATGACGGATCGATCACTGTTGAGAGCCAGGTGGGGCAGGGTTCCACCTTCACGGTAACGCTGCCCCTTGTCCCATCAACACCCACACAATCACGCTCAGGGCATCTCACACCTGCGCAATCGACAACTGCTGAAAGGTAACCTCGCCGTTATTGATACCGCGCAGACCAACAGCGCCACTTGCGAAGGTTGAAAGCGTCGCTTGTCCGACGGGTACGCCATTTACCAGCAGGGTAATGACCTGACCCCTGGCGATCACCTGGAGCTGGTTCGTGGCATTGGCCCCGCTATGGATGGCGGCATTCGGGGTAAAGGGAATGATCGTATGGCTGACATCGTTGATGACAGTCGTGAAGGTAAAGCGCCCTTTCCCATCAATGCCAAAAAAGTAGTAGTTCTTTGGGGCTGCGTGGCGAAAAGCAATCCCGAAGGCGTGGGTGGAAGGACTGCTCAACTGCTGTACCGTCACCGTTACTGAAACATCCGTGAGCGGGGCGGTAGGCGCGAGGCAGATGTAGGCCTGACCGCCGTTGGGCCGCACCACCAGCCCATTGACTGTAAAGGCGCATTCAGGGCCGCTTGCCCAACCGGCAGCCGGCGCGGTGAGCGCATTGCTATAGAGCGCCTGAGCGCTACCTGGTGTTGGATAGGGCTTCACGACCGAGATCGAAGTTGTTGCCTGCAAAGGTGGGGACGAAGTCACAATCGCGCCGCACCCGGCCAAAAAGAGCGCGATGAGGCCGATACTGCTGGCGATTCCGGCGCGCCGGAATCGTGAATAGTGTTGCATTGCCATATTTCTCCTGAGTTACTTCAATCAACTTTTCCCACAAAGAGAAAGGGTATTCCAGACACTCACGCTCGCCCTGAATGGCTATCATCACTTGAGTGCCGGGGGAACGGAATACCCTATCAGTAACTATAGGTGACATCTATGAGATAACGATGAAAAAGTCTGGCGCCTTTTTAATGTTCACATCATAGACCGCATCTATACTCTCTCCCAGAATAGAAAGAAGGAGGAGTCATGATTTCTGAAACGTTCATGGAGCAAGGATCGGTACGAAAGGGAAATTGTGTTGATAACCTCCACCATGGGACGGTTAACGTATGAGTAGCAAGCAAGGCTCTTCCGACATACGCCTGTGGTGGCGCTTTCTCTCGTTACTCAAACCTTATCGCGGGCGCTTGCTCGTTACCTTCCTGGCGACGTTGATTCGCCCGCTCCTCAACGCGGCTAAGATTTACCTGCTTAAGCTGATTATTGATAATCTCGCGCAGTCACCTACCAGCCAACTGGCCCTGATGATCTGCGGCGCCTACCTGCTGATTGCGCTGATCAAGGGTGTGGCAAACTACGTAGATCAGTACTACGGCGCGTTCGTTGGGGGGCGCATGGTGATTGATTTGCGCCACCAGCTCTATGATCGCTTCTCTGCGTCTCTCCCTGCGCTATCATGGCGAACACCGCGTCGGCGAAAGCATCAGCCGCCTGATGAGCGATGTTGGGGCCGTTGAAGACCTGCTGGTCTCCGGTCTTACAGATGGCCTGACGCAGGCGCTGACGGTGCTGGTCTTTACAGGGATGCTCTTCTACCTGGACCCACGCCTGGCCTTGATTTCGCTGCTGATCCTACCCTTCCTCTTTGCCTCGCTGGTCATGTACGCGCGAAAAAGTCGCGCCACCTCGCGTGAGGTACGCACGCGCCTGGCAGAGCTGACCTCTACGGCAGAGGAGGGTTTCTCTGCTATCGCATTGGTGAAGACGTTTATGCGCATGGAGCATGAAGAGACACGCCTGCGCGAACGCGGCATAGCGCATTGGAAGGTGCGGCTGCGCGTGGCGTGGCTGCGTGGTCTCTTCGTTCCAGTGAGCGACGTGGTAGCCACCGTTGGAACGGTGCTTGTCGTCTACTTCGGGGCGCTGGCACTGGCTGCTGGTACGCTGACCATCGGTGGGCTGGTGATCTTCCTCGCCTACCTGGGGCAACTCTACACGCCACTGCTCGGCCTGAGCCGGCTGGGCAATACCATGCAAGGAGGCTTCGCGGCGGCAGAGCGGATCGCTGAAACACTCGACTTGCCAGAGAGCGCGGACGAACCACGCGCCGCGACTTTGCCCTGGAATGTGCTCCCACCGGTACAAGCAGGCCCTGTTCCCGCGCTCACCTTTGACCATGTCTTCTTTGCCTACAAGTCAGGGCAACCCGTTTTGCATGACTTTTCGTTAACGGTGCCATCAGGAGCCATTGTGGCGCTGGTTGGAGCCAGTGGCGCGGGCAAATCAACGGCGGTCGCTCTGCTCCAACGGCTGTATGACCCGGATGAAGGGCGTATCCTGTTCTATGGACATGACCTGCGCGAATTTGATACCAATGCATTACGCAAATTGCTGGCTGTGGTGCCACAAGATGTCTCACTCTTGATGGGCAGCGTGCGAGACAATATTGTGTACGGCCGCCTGGACGCTCGTGAAGAGGTCATTACGCGGGCTGCCCATCAGGCGGGTATAAGCGAGATGAAATTGTCAGACGGATTAGATACGAAGATCGGCGCTCGTGGAACCCGGCTCTCCGGCGGGCAACGGCAGCGAGTCGCCATCGCGCGCGCCCTGGTGCGCGAAGCGCCGCTGCTTGTCATGGACGAGGCAACCTCGGCGCTCGATGCGCTGGCGGAGGAACGATTGAGGACGACGCTCGATGCATTGCGCAAGCGTCATACCATCCTGTTGATCGCGCATCGTCTTTCAACCGTGCGCTCGGCGGACATCATCGCTGTGGTTGACAACGGGCGCGTGGTCGAGGTCGGCAGCCATATGTCGCTGCTCGCGCATGGCGGAGCCTACGCGGCGCTCGTGCAAGCGCAACTGTCAGTGGATGTATCGCAGCAAACCACTATGATGTTACCGCGCCAACCGTCAACATCTCCAATCTCATCGTAAATTTCATATTCATCTCATGCATGTATCGTATGCTCTACGTGCGTAGACGAAACAGTTACGCAGATATCCTAAAAGAAAGGAGGATACACTCATGGAAGCAGTAGGTCTCGAAAGCGAGAGCATCGAGGTTGAGGGTCCAGATACCGATGGACCGGGCGGCCCAAATACCCAGCAGGACGGCAACTTCGACGGCAACTACTAAGTTGCGCTTGCTGACATAAAAGCGGGGGTCTGGAGACAGTTATTCTCTCCAGACCCCCGTTGTTATCATCATCCATCCACAAGATTGAACAATTGAAGCATTCCCAAAAGCCTTTACACCGATACCATCATCCAGGGCAAATACAAATCACATCGTCGTCCAGCCAATCAAATTCAGGTGTGTATTGGAGGTGGAGGTTTCGGCGATGGAGGCGAATGTTTGTGGCGCGCCGCCACTGAGTTGGCCGAAGGCGAGCGTATCGATTTCAGGATAGCTGGTCGTCGACGTTTGAAAGGCGTACATGCTGCCGTCGCGTGAGAGATTCGACCAGGGATTTTGCGAGAACGGACATAGAGATGTCACAGCGCCATTCGCTTCGGTGGTAAGGCGTGTCAGTCCGGAGCCACTGGTAGTGACACGCCAGAGGCCATTCTGACCGGGATCGAATGTGTGATTCTCGCTAAAGTTATGTACCACGAGCAGCAGCGTGTTGCCGGTAACGACGCGCACCGACGCGATGCCCAGTGTTTGACTGGACAGAATGGTATTTGCAGCGCCGCCTGCGGCTCTCTCGGTATTGATGGTACTTGGGCCTTCGCGCGTGCCCAGCGAGCACGAGCCGCTGCAATTGGGGGCGCTGATGCCGCCGCACTGGCTGACAAACAGCGTGCTGGCGTCATAGCTGCTATCGGCATCATAGCAGGGATAATTGTGCAGTATGCCGAGCGTCTGCTGGAAAACCGTTTTGAGATCGCTGATGGTCTGAACGCCCCGATCGGTATTGAGCAGGCCAATATTACTGGCAGGAGCGATAGGGAAATCCCCAAAACTGACATACACCTGCGTATTATTCAGCCAGGTGATAGGATTCACGAACACAGAGCCTAAAATCGGGTTGCTGCCTGGGATCGGCTTAAACACCTGCGCAATCGTCCCATTGACTATGTTGAGCAGGTAGAGACCTGTGAATCCATTTGGAGCGGCGAATGCGCTAATCAGTACCTGCCGCTGGTTGGTAGACCAGAGAGCCTTTTGAATGCCGCCAGCAGGCAGGCAATAGAGCGTTTGCAAGCCCTTGCCGTCCATACGCACCATCTGCAACTCGTCGCGTTGGCCCGTCGAAGTAACAAAGAGAATCCATTGCCCATCGGCTGAGACCTGAGGACTACCGAAAGTGACACCGGGAACCTTGAGAATCTCGGTTTTCGCGCCGGTCGTGACATCAAAGCGTTTCAAGGTGCTGGTGCTGTTTGACGAGGTGTAGTTGTACTCCGTCACAAGGTAGACGATGTTGGCATCTTTTCCCAGGGCGAGCGGGGCAGTGACTGTTGCTCTCACAGTACCCGCTGGCGGGCAACTGATCAGCGTTGGCGGCACCGGCGCAGTCGTGGTGGTTGGCGAGAGAGTGGGACTGGAACTCGGGAGTGGCGTCTTAGAAGGAGTAACCGTTGATGTTGGGCTGCCGGTCGATGGTGGATTTACACCGGTTTCGCCACACGCGACGAGCAAGAAAATGAGAGAGCAACCCAGTAGCGCGAAGATGCAGCGAGAGAAACGTGTTTTGATCATTGGTCCCTCCATAAAGGGCTTTACATTCTAGAATATAAAACAATCTATGCGTGACAAACTTCAGCCACCTCAGCCACTTCACGGATGGTATACGCCAGAAAAGAGCATTTGAAAAGGTAATATTTCACAAATGGGGGTTAATTCGCATCATCCATGCGCCGCAGTCGCTCCATGTATCGTTCGCGCAACGGTTCCGACATCGTCCTGCCGCTTCCGCCGCGACGCAGCATGGTGATTTCGGCCATGATGCCCAGGGCGATTTCTTCGGGTATGGAGCTGCCGAAATCGAGGCCGATGGGGGCGCGCACGCGCGCCAGTTTCTCTGCTGGAATGCCCTCGTCGTGCAGCAGTTTGAAGACGGCCCACACGCGGCGCTGGCTGCCGATCATGCCGATGTAGGCGGCGGGAGAGTCGATGATGGCGCGCAGGCCCTGCACATCGTGCGAGTGCGCGCGCGTGACCAGCACAACGTGGGTGCGCGACGTTATGGGATAGTTTCTCAAGGTCGATTCGATATCGCTCACCAGTAATTGTTTTGCCGAAGGGAAACGTTCGCGGCTGGCAAACGAGGCGCGATCATCGGTGACACTGACGGTATAGTTCATCACATGGGCGATAGCCGCCAGGGGCGCGGCGATATGACCCGCGCCAGCAATCAGCAAGACAGGCGGTGGCACAAATGGCTCAACGAATATCTCCGCCCAGGCATTTTCGGCGCGAGTATCAGCAATACGCTCAATAAGAGGTGTACCGTTTTTGATAGAGGTTTGCGCAGTTTGCACAATCTGCAATATAGTGAGTTCGGCAGATGCTCCAGGTAAGGTAAGCGTACCCATAGTTTCGCCGTTTTCATGCGCGAGCATGGATTGTCCAACTATCTCGCGCCACGCGCCGCCAGCCGCGATGACGGTTGCCAGCGCGACGGCGCGTTCACTTTCCAGCGAGCGCGTAATAGCCTGCGCCATCTCAAGCATAGCTGGCGTTTCCGCGCCGGGGGCAACATGCCAGGGCTGCACAAACACGTCGAAGATGCCACCGCACACGCCCTGGCTCTCCATGGCAATCTCTTCCGTGAGATCGACCTGCACCATAGTTGGACGATGGGTATCAATGACGTTGAGCGCGGCGCGCCATACATCAGCTTCGCCGCACCCGCCGCCAACGGTGCCACTGATCTTGCCTCCGCTCTGCACCAGCATCTTCGCGCCCACCTCGCGTGGAACGGAGCCTTTGCGCCTGACGATGGTAGCGACGGCCACCATCTCGCCTGCTTCCAGGTGTTGGGTGAGTTCGCTGTTCAGATTTTGCATGTTAATGGCCCCTAATATCTGGCGGTGAGACACAGTTCACTGGTGATTTTTGACGACCAAACAGGGTAATTATCCGAACCGTTCGCCCCGTCACTGTAGGGACAAGGGGCGAGGTGGGGTGGATGAGGGGGCCTTGTGCTTGTCCTGGTGGGAGTACGACCATTATGCCTCACGGAACCCGGGCAAATCGCGTTGCCACGAGGACAAGCACAAGGCCCCCACCCTGCCCCACATCCACCCCTTGTCCCTACAGAACGGAGGGGACCGTTTCATGCCATTACCGTTTTTGGTTGTTAAAAATCATCAGAACACTCTCATTCGCTCGCCTGCCTGCAACTATCATACCAGATGTGAACAGCTATCACATACTTTTCCACACAGCAAAAGGCTAATTCTGCATACCCAGCAGATTCCCGCTTTCGTAGCGGCGCAGGCCAAGCGTGAAGATACCGATGGCAAGCGCGCCGATCAGCGCGGTAAAGCCGACCATGGCCCCCAGCAGGGGCCAGGTGAACTGTTTCAGCAGTTGCAACGGCACAAATGAGATGAAGCCTGCCGGGATGATGGTAAAGAGCAACAGTCTGACTACACCACTGAAGATAGTCATGGGATAGGTGCTGAAGGTAATCAGCGAGCCTAACAACTGGTTGGTCAGCCCGTCGGTGTTGCCCATGAAGAATGCCAGCGAACCCAGTATGACGACGAAGGACGCGAAAATCAGAGCGACCATGCACGCCAGCAGCACAAACAGGCCAAACTGGAACACCCCCGGATGCAGCACGAACAAGAATGCGCCTACCGCGAACAGCACGTCACCCCCGGCGGTTGGATCGGTAGCTGAGATGCACACATGCAAGAGCGCCGCGCGCGGCATTCCCAGGTAGGCGTCTAACCCTCCATTCATGATGAGCGTCGCCAGGCGCGGCGCGTTGCCGAAGATGCCCATGCCGATGCCAAATCCGCAGGCAGAGATGGCCCAGATGATCACGATATCGGTATTCTGCCAGCCATGCACGAGGGGGAACTGGCGGAAGTACGACCACCAGAAGAACAGCCACAGGCTGTCGTTTGCCATCATTGAAACTACCTGCAAAGCGAATGCGGTGCGATATTCCATAGCTGCCTGTAGATTCGCTACCATGTAGACCCCCATAAAGCGCAGCACGCTCCAGGTCCTTTTCAGCAGTTTCATCGTCTTCTACCCTCCATTGATATTCACGCGACGAATAGCAACACGATAGATTGCCCCCAGAATAAGGCAACCAACTCCCAGCGTGACACCCTGTTGCAAAAGCAGCCCGCCAAAACTTGCCAGGTCAAAATGCACCAGGGTACGCGCAGGACCGTACAGTATGGCGCTGAAAGGCAGCGCCTGGGCGATGCCGCGCAGAGGCTGCGGGAAGACTTCTAGCGGCACCAACACACCACCCAATACCAGCGTCAACCGGCTATAGATGATGGTGAATGAATTCGTGTCCTCCGTCCAAAAGGCCAACAAGCCAATACCGAAGTAGGCCACGAAATCGATGCACAACGCCAGGAACGTCACTAAAGGCCAGGCCAGCGCTCCCATCCAGGTGAAATGTGGCGGTCCGACTAACAGCAAGGCCATGATAGCCGCGATAAATCCATTGATGCAAAAGCGCACCAGCCGCTCGCCCAGGTACTGCGCGAAGTTGTAGAGAACGTAGCTGTTTGGCCGGCCCAGCAAGTAGGCCAGTCTGCCAGTGCGAACATCCTCGTCGATGCGCCTCGTCAAGGGCGGTATAGATGTTGCAATCGTCTCTGCCACAGCCAGGTACCAGATCATGGCATTCATACTAAAGCCGCCCAGCAAGCTCACTCCACGCGCAGAATAGGTAGTTTTCCACAACTGCCCAAACACAAAGATGAGTACGATCAGGAAGAGAGAACGAAACATCACTTCGTAGATGTACGCCAGGTTATTGGCAACGCTGACGCGCAGCACGGCGGTGTATTTCCGCCATGACCAGTACAGGCTATGCCAGGCACGATGACGCGCGCTTTTACGTTCAATCGTTGTTTCCAACATATCATCCTCCCGCATTCGTTGACGGCGATTCGGTTTCGGGCGCGGACACAACAGATTTCGCCCCTGCATATTGGGTTGCAACCAGTTCGGTTGCGCGTTTCTGCCCGTAAATGTCGGCGATAATCTCTTCCATCGGCGGGTCGGCGATGGTCATATCGACGATGTGACAGCGCTGCATGATGGCGGCGATCACGGGTTCGAGCGGAGTGCGTGCCGTATCGATCTCCAGCTTCAGCCCATGCCCTTTGGCTTTCATCACGCGCACGCCGCCTGTGTCCAGCAATTCTTCGTGGATGGACGTGGCCGATTGCACGCGCAGGCGCTGCTCTCCGCTCTCGCCATCAACTTTCAACAACTGCTCCGCCGCTTCTTCTAACAGCAGATCAACCGTTTTCACGCGCAGGTATTCGCGTTTCAGACGGGCAACGGGCGTGTCGAGGATCACCTCGCCGTGATTGATGACGATGGCACGGCGACACACCTGCTCGATATCGCCCGCATCGTGCGAAGTCAGAAAAACGGTCACGTTTTCCTCCCGGTTCAACTGGCCGATCAGGTCGCGGATGCGCTGCCTGGCGATCACGTCCAGTCCGATGGTCGGCTCGTCCAGGAAGATCACCGACGGCTTATGCAGCAGAGCCGCCGCCAGCTCGCAGCGCATCCTCTCCCCCAGGCTCAGCTTGCGTACCGGTGTGCGCATATACTCCGCGATGTCAAAGGCGTCTATCAGGAAAGCGCGGCGCTTGCGGTACTCTTGCATATCCAGTTCGTAAATCTGGGCCAGCAGGTTGAAGGTATCCTGCGGCGGCAGGTGATACCACAACTGTGATTTTTGCCCATAGATGCTGGCTATATGAAAGGCCAGGTGGCGACGCTGCCGCCAGGGGATATAGCCAAGCACCTGAGCGCTGCCAGAGGTTGGATGCAAGATGCCCGTCAGCATTTTTATGGTCGTAGACTTGCCCGCTCCATTTGGCCCGATGAAGGCCAGCAGTTCGCCCTTTTCCAGCGCAAAGCAAATGGGCTTAACGGCTTCTCGCTCGCGATACTGCGGCGCCACAAACGAACGCAGGCTGCCCGCCAATCCGGCGGCGCGTTCGCGCGTCCTGAACGTTTTGGTTAAACTGTTCACTTCGATGATGGACATGGCATTTCCTCCTCTTTTGGTGGTGACAGTTGCTAAAGGATAATAAATTAGGGCGTAAGCCTGTCGCTTACGCCCCTGTTTCGTTTGCTTTACTGGTATAATGGTGTTCAAGTGATGTGTATTTGCGAGTGCGCAGAGGGCAGCGACCGACCGGCGGGTGCTTCGATAAGCATCCGGCGGACAACCATAAAGGTATAGGTGGTAGCGGTCTGCTGCATATGCCTGCGCATTTCTCTTTTTATGCTCCGGTCAAGGACTATTGTCCTGTAATACCCTGTATTACTCCATTAGACGCTCA
Organism: uncultured Chloroflexia bacterium; assembly: GCA_963769535.1. Lineage (GTDB taxonomy): Bacteria > Chloroflexota > Ktedonobacteria > Ktedonobacterales > Ktedonobacteraceae > CF-113. The sequence goes on from CAVYMC010000001.1 coordinate 830,542, forward strand.
TGCCAGCGTTTTATAAAATGGGAAACCGACCTGCATGTAATACACGGCTTGTTATGAATATACCTGCAACCTGTGAGCTTGTCAAGACGTATATGTTCTAGCGAATCATAGAACGGCGGGGCGTCAATATACTAGTATCTTTTTTACCGATTTTTTCGATAAAATTGCCTCTATTAAATCATGCTCGTCGTTTTATGAATACATGAGGATTTGTACATAACAATTGTCTATCGCAACTATGCTGATGCTTCTAACTATGGTTTTTTATAAGAGGAAGAGAGAGCATTCATGGTCAATAAACCCTCGTTACTCCAGCGCATCTATTCGATTAGCCTTTATCTGGGAGTTGGCTTATTGCTGGCTGAAAGTTCTCGCGCGCTTCTCTCCCGATTGCAATCTCGTCTATGGCCTCAAAGACTGGGGCAAAGACTGGCGCAGGACACCAACTCCTCTTCCGTAGCATTTCTGGTCGATGGTGAAAATATCTCCTCGCCTGTGATGGAACGTCTTGTAGAACGCGCGCTGGACGAGGCCAAAAAGCTGGGAGAAGTGAACGTCAGGCGGGTCTATGGCAGCTGCAATCTGTTCAACAGCCGGTGGAATGAAATCAGCCTGCATCTCGAGTTGGAGCAAATCCACCTGGCGAAACCGACGACGAATAAAAACACTGCCGATATTGCGCTCGCCATTAATGCAATTGAGCTGGCTAAAGATGGCGTTTGCAATCGCTTCTGCATTGTCACCAGCGATAGCGATTTTACACCACTGGCGCGTCGATTGCGCGAACTGAAATGCACGGTGCTTGGGATAGGGGAAAAGAAGGCGCCGAATGCGTTGACCAAAGCCTGTAACTGGTTCATCTTTACCGATCAGTTGGTGGATACCACTTCTCCATCACTTCCATCGCATAATCCGCCGGCGCCGCGCAAACAAGCATCCTTGCATACGCCACGCTCTGTAACGCCTGCGCATCCTTCAAATGAGCCATTCAATGGAAATCAACCGACTCTATCTACTCCACCGCAACCGCCAATTGGCGCGCCAGACACGGAACTGGCAGAGCAATCAGCGCCGACAGTGATTACTGTACTCACCAGGGCATATCGCGACGCGGTGCATGGACGTGTAGGAGAGTGGGTCTTACTTTCAAGGTTAGGGTTATCGCTGAGGCAACTCTACCCTGATTTCAAAGCCAGCGACTACGCCGAAGACCTGTCCAATTTAATCCGGCAATATTACACAGTATTTGAATTTGGCAAGAGACCTAATGGACATCCTCAGATGCGCCTGAAACAGTGACAATGCAAAAAAAGCAAATCAACGAAAGAGCAGGCCGCGCGGCCTGCTCTTTCGTTGATTTGCTTTACGCGCCTAGTCGGGCGGCAGTTCCTGGTAGATCATCTTGACGTTGATGCCGCGACTGACGTTAACCGCGCGCATCACGAAGTAGATGATAATGCCAACCACCAGCAAGATGAGCGCCCAACCGATGCCGCTGGTATTCGTGCTGGACAGTGACAGGTAAGCGCCACCCTGATTCTGGAAACCCTTCACCACCGGGTAGACGATAGCGGCCAGGTAGACCGGGATGATGAATATCAGCCAAAGGATGCCGTACCAGACCAGGCGGGGCAAACCCAGGAAGCTCTTCGTATTATTGGTAAGCTGGAAGAGGTCTGGCCGCCGCCAACGTATCAAAATGGCGTTAATGCCCGGCATGATCCAGGTGAGACCAGCCAGCAGCACGCCAAAGAACGTCGTACTCGCCAGATTGATATTAAAAGGTGGAGGCAACAAAGTCAGCACGTAGAACACGGCTCCTAGCAGCACTGCGAGGACAATCACGCGCAAAGGAGCATTCGTGCGCTCATTGACCACGCTGAACCATTCCGGCACCTGGCGATCAAGCGACCAGGCCAGCACGATACGCGACAGGAAAATCGCATACACCGGGCAGAGCAAGACGTTCAGCACCGTGTTGCCGACGGAGACGATGAGCCACAGCGGCCATGCCTGCGGGAAGACTGCCGTCGCCATGACCGGCGTAAAGGGCGGTTGTCCATTGAGCGGCGCGCCCGCGCCGTTCCAGTAGAGGTAGCCCCAGGCATTGGTCAGCCGGAAGCCGAAATGATTGCCCAGCACATCCTGGTAGAGCGAGTTCATGAACACCGCGAAGATCAGAGCACCGATCACGGCGAACATGACGGTACGACGAACATTGCCTTTGACCTCACCCGCGATATACGAGGAGAACTGGAAGCCGATGAACTGGAACAGCACTATGCTGATAAGGCCCGCCAGCGCAACCAGGCCTGTAAAGGAGAAGTCGGGCGAGCCGAGCGAGAAGCCCGCTTTAGTAGCCGTACTCATGATAGCGCTGGCAGAGGTGCCGAGCACAGGCAGCGCATTATTCATGGCGCTCTCGGAGATGAAGAGCGAGCCGAAGAAGCTGATCGCCACCGAAATGATCGCGAAAATGGTGAGTCCCGTCACCACCTTGTGAAAGGTGCGCGTCCGCAAAATTGAGATGCCGAAGATCACCAGCAGGATAATGACACCCAGGATGGCCTGACTGGTTTTATCCTGAAACCAGTTTTGCGCGCCGGCGAAGGAGCTGCCGGGGAAGGCCACACCCAGCAGGATGGCAGTCAATTGCACGTTGTGTGACGCGACGATAATTTCAAAACCGATGATGGTCAGAGCCGAACCGACGAGCGTCCAACTTTCAATCCAGCCTACGAATGGGCTGATGATACGCGACGTGAAGACGTAGTCGCCGCCGCTACGCGGCATGGCGGTGGTCAGGGCGGCGAAGATCATACCCAGGAAGTAACAGAAGACGCCTGTCAGAAGCGCCATCCAGGCGAAAGCCGAGATGCCTAATCCTTGCCATTCAGGGTAGAACGCGTAAAAAGCGACGGCCCATCCGATAGCCGTTCCCACGAAGGCTGAAATGTTGAAAAAGAGCGCGTTCGCCATGCTAACATCGCGCACCAGGCCAGAAGCCTGTCGCACGAATAAGCCACTGGGAGTGCTGGCTTTTTCCATAAGTGCTTAACCCCTTTCAAACGGGAGTGAGAGCGATTGCGCCGGTGTGAATAAGCAGAAAAAGAGGGCGCAATGCGTCCGGCTCCCCGGTTTACCCCTGGACGCGGAAGGCCCGGTCCAGTTTGTCCTTACCAAGATCAAAGACAAAGCCGCGCAGGATGCCCTGATTGGCCTCGCTTCCAGCGTTAAAACAGGTGGTGCGCCCAATTTTGCTCTGTCCGCCAGCTTCATGTACATGTCCATGTACCGAAACAAGCGGCTGCAACTCCGAAATCACCTTACGCACACCTGTACTGCCAACCGGCACGCGCAAGACATCGCCCATGGTCACTTTAGGGCGCATAGTCTTGTCGAGTTCCGGGGCGGTATCTAAACCACTGTCATAAGGGGGAACATAAATCATAAAGACCGCGTTATGCACATTTTTCAGGCCGCTGGCGCTGGCCTTGACGCGCTCGTAATACTCGTCCTCGTCCCATTCGCGCGGCGTATGCCAGGGGGTATGGTTGGCATAATCGAAGCTAATCATCTCGTGAAATTCGTTCAACTCGATGGTTTTGCCTACCGGGTTCACGACGTAACTGGAGTGCGCGATCATTTCGTCCACGCCGCTATCGTCGTCGTTGCCCGGCATCATATAAAACTGCACGCCGCTTTTGCCGATACGTTCTTCGGCCAGGGCCACCCATTCGCCCACGCGCTGGATCATCTGCTGGCGAAAAAGTTCGATCATCTGCGCCGGATCGCTTTGCAGCGCGTTCACTTCGTCCTGGTCGGTGACATAGGGATAATAGCCGATATCGGAAATATTGTCTTTCAACTTCGCCAGTTCGGCCTCTGTCTCGATCACATAGTCGCGATCAAGGAAGGTGGCAGCATAACGCCCGTTGCTTTGGGCGATAATGGGAACAATCGCTTTTCCGGTAAGATCGCCCGCAATCAGCACAACCTGCGCCTCGTAGACATTGTTCTTGATGGCGTTGAGCAGCTTGCGGTAGGTGCGGTTGGCGGCATGGAGATCGGAACACATGTAACAACGAAGACTTTTAGCCATGTTCTCTCCTTCGTAGAGGTCCTTTGCGCGATAGCTGGAACGTTCCGCGCATCTAAATACGGAAAAGGGGAACAGACCTCTGCCATACTAACTATGCGAGGAGCTTAATGCTAGTGTACATAAGCTTCCCCGAAAAAACAATACACGCCGGGCGCTACTATTGCCATATCATATGGACACTTTGCACAGGAGTTTGGAACTATCTAGCGTGGCTCCTCCGGCAGTTCGTACCAGCGCACGCGCTCGCCAACCATAGCGCGGGTCTTCCACGCAAAGGACCTGGGCTGTTTCTCCATACGGGCCAGTAACTTATCAATGCGCTCCTGAACATCTTCCGAAAAGTTACGTTCGGCAGCGAAAGCCTTCATCTTTTTCAGATTGGTATCGAGGGTTTTTTGGAGGCCCCAATCGTTTCCTGTCAGGCCGCTAATGTAGACAGCGTTAATACCCTGCTCCGAATCTTCTACGTCGAAATCGATAAAGAGGGCCATTGTATCGAGCATATCTTTTTCATTCAGCTCGACAATCTGCAACTTGGTCAGCATGAGGTCTGCCAGCGACAGCGTGCGTTCATTGATATGCAGGCGCGAGCGAAAATCGATGTTATGGCACATTTGCATGCGATCAACAAAGATATCCACCTGCCGCCCGTGCTGCTCATCCCAAAAAAGGAGTCGTTGATGGCCGTGCAGGGCGTTGTAATTCTTGTTGGCGGAGTAACCCAGCTTCGCAAATAACATCTTCGTTTTGCTCGTAAACTTTGAAAGCGCCACAAAATCCAGGTCTTTATAGGAGCGTTTCAATTGCTCGTGCGTTTTCGCGCTGGTGGATTGCAGATAAATGGCTAATCCACCGAGCAGGCGCAGGGGAATACCTTCGGCATTTGCCGCATCAAGCACGCGCACCGCTTCCCCGGTAATCTCTTCAAGCGGCCCTACAGTATTATCAATCATGCTTATATTCGTGCGACATCTCTCGTTTTGTCTATACCCTGTCCAGGTCTAAAGGGGAGGAGAAGCCGCATCTCCTTTCCAGTTGCTATTGATTGTAACATTTTTTGGCAGATTATGTATAGCTGCAAACTCTGCATTTCAGCAGGTGTCGCTACTGGCATTTTCCTCGACTCTGTAGAATGAAAAGAGAAGTCAATGCCAGCATCATTGAAAACAGGAAAACCTTATGTCAAATACAGAGACGCAACGCAAGCCATTCATTGTTATTCCAGCATCGCCGCGCCGCGCTCCGCGCCCGGCAAAAGATACACATAATTACAGAGGGCCGCGCCCGCTCGCCCTGTTGCTCATAATACTGGTGTTGATTGCTCTCGCCCATCTATTGATCGTGACTCACCAGCCATCCGCGCCTGCTTCTGTGGCTGCGACGAATTGCGCGGGACTCATCCATACCGCAGATTATACGCAGCCCGTGAATTTACAAATAGACTCTGAACAATTGGCGGCAGTGGAATTTGTGAGCCAGTTGGATGGGGGACAGCCTGCCGCGCTCGCGCAGGTGACGCATAATGACGCGCAGCACACGTTGGATGTGTATATTTTCGGCTGCTCTATGCATGGAAAAAAGCCGCAGCTTACCACCCTGTTCGCGCAAAGCGGCTTGCTCCAGGGAACCATCGAGGTCAGTAAGGCCAACACGCTGATTACCAGCACGCAGGATACGACCATCGTGGCTGATGCCAGCGCGTTCTTATTGCCCCTGCAACAGAACATCTACCGCGAGTATGCCTGGCAGAACGGCGCATTTCGCCGCGTGGCTTTTCCCGGCCTATATCCCGTGACAAGTCGCGCCGAGGCCGAAGCCTTGCAGCAAGACGCGGATAGCGGGCAAACACTGCCCTGGAACGATCCCCTGGCAACGGCGGAGGAGCTGTCCAGAGACGTATTCAAGTGGCCTGTGGTGGACGCGCGCGATATGGATATGAGCAATGATGGCGTTACCGCGCAGGTGGAACTGTTTCAAGCTAAACCGCATATGATGGTCAATGTGACACTGCAACGCCTGCTGCAACATGATAACAAAGGGCTATGGTTCGTGGTGGCAGCTCATACGGCAGGCGTCACGCTGGGTTTGGCCGGGCAGAAACGAACAACGCTGCCGCAAGACATCACCGCGCAAACAATGCTGCATTCTCCCATCCAGTTGAGCGGAACCAGCGTGTTGGCCGATGGCTCAACCAGCGCCACGCTTTTCGACCACACCCTGACAGCTATTTCCAGCGCGACCACTATTCCACTCCAGATCAGCGCTGACGGCACTTATACAGGGTCGCTCGCGTACTCCGGCATCATTCCCGACCAGCAGGGTTTGCTGCTCATTTCATCACTACCGCTTGCGGTCAACAACTCGATAGAGAATGGGCAATTATTGCTCGTGCCAGCGCTGCTAGGATAAATTTCAAGGCTCAGATTAGAGCGCGCCGGTGTTATGGAGAGTTTGCAGCAAGCGGGGAAGTTCCCGGCGTATGAGCTTCCCTGAAGAGGTACGCGGTAGCTGTTCGATAAAATAGATAGCCCTGGGCTGTTTATAGTGAGCCAGTTTTTGCGCTGCATAGCCCACTAACTCCTGCGCGCTTACCGCGCTGCCAGCTTTGAGAACAACGAAGGCAACCGGCGCCTGTCCCCATTGCGGGTCTGCCTGCCCACACACGCCGACCCCCTCCACTGCTGGATGAGAAAGCAAGACGGATTCGATCTCGGCAGGGTAGACGTTCTCTCCACCAGAGATAATAAGGTCAGCGCGGCGGTCGAGAACATAGAGGTAGCCATCTTTATCAAGATAGCCGATATCACCCGTCGCAAACCAGCCGTCTTGAAACGCCTGGGCCGTCGCCTCTGCTCTATCGGCATAGCCAGGCGTGATAGTTGGCCCTTGCAAAAAAATCTCGCCCGGCTCTCCTGGAGCCGCTGGCCTGCTATCGATCATAATGCGCAATTGGATAGGAGGGAGCGGGCGGCCAGCGGAACCGGGCTTGCGCTTTGCGTCCGCTGGTGAAAGCGTCACCGCCTGCGAGCAGGCTTCGGTTAAGCCATATGTCTGTACAACCGGAATATCGCGAAGTAAGCATTCCTCAAGGAGTGGCCGGGGAACGGGACCGCCGCCAAGCAGCACACAGCGTAGTGAGGCAGGATAAGCCGCTCCTTTCCCTGTCTCCCCGTTGCCGTCGAGAGCAGCGAGCATACGTTGCAGCATCACGGCAACTACCGAGATAATAGTTATCTTATCCTCAAATAGCGCAAGGTTGATGATAATAGGATCAAATTTTTTGTGCAGCATCACGCTGATACCATAAATGACACTGCGCATCAGGATGGAGAGGCCGCCGATGTGGAAAAGCGGCAGGCAGGCAAGCCAGCGATCATCGGGACTATGCCCAAGATTGAGAGCCGAGCCAACAGCATTCCACCACTGCATGCCATAGGTGATAATCGCGCCTTTCGGCTGCCCGGTTGTGCCCGATGTGTAGAGAATGGCCTGTGGCGCGCCGAGGTCAATGAGGGTTCGCAGGGGGACATCTTTTTCAGGCAGTTCGCTTAAAACCGTTTCATCCTGCTTTGATCCGTTTGCCAGCGTAGACAGAGGCAATTGTGGCACAGCGCGTCCAATCTCCTGAGCAAGATGCGCGTTATCTGCATCATAGACCAGCAGCGAGGCACGTACATCGCGAACCTGCCAGCACAGCTCTTCCAGGGTCAAGCGCAAGTTAAGCGGCACCAGGACAGCTCCAAGCCGGGTCAGCGCGTGAACAAACGCGACATAAGCAAGGCCATTGGCGGCCAGCAGGGCCACACGATGCCCCTCCTGCACGCCTGCGGTAGCAAGCTGCCGCGCAAGTCTCGTTGCCTGGCGATCAAGCTCTACGAAGCTCCATTGCGCCTGGCCGCACTGTACGGCCAGGTGTGCTGGCCGGTTCTCAGCGCAACGGGCCAGCCAATCTGGTAATAATATGTCTGTTGTATTCAATTAAGGCCTCTTATAAAGAATATCTATCCAGCGCGTCCCAATCCAGCGCAACTCCCAGACCAGCGCCCGTTGGAACCGCCATGAAGCCATCGCGGACTGCCAGATCATCGATTAACAGGTCGTCACCTAACAGGGAAAGAGTCGCCAGGCCACACTCAAGCGTCACAGCCGGTGACGCGGCAGCAAGGTGCAGGGCAGCCGCCAGACCCACGCCTGCCTCGAGCGTGCTTGTAATGACGCAGCGCACACCCCGCTCTGTCGCGATCTTGATGATGCGCTGCCCGGCGCGTAGCCCACCGGCAAGCTGGGGCTTGATTACAAGAACATCAGCCGCCTCGCTATCGAGAACGAGACTGGCGCTTTCCGGGTCGCGCAATGCTTCGTCAACGGCAAGCGGGATGGGTATGGTCTGCCTGAGCGCGCGCATTCCCGTGAGGTCGCGTGCCTGCAAGGGCTGCTCAACATACTGGATGTCATATGGAACACATTGAGAGAGGATGGCGATTGCTTCCTCAAGCTTCCAGGCTTCATTGGCGTCCAGGCGCAGATGAGCAGCCGGTCCGATTGCATCACGCACGGCAGCGACACGTTCTATCTCTTCGCGAATGCTAACTCCGTAGCCAACCTTCAGCTTTATACAGCGAAAGCCTTTCCTCCTGGCATCCAGAGCCGCCGCAATTGCGGCCTCCGTTGCTCTCGTGCCGATCACGGCATTGACCGCTACGGCTGCTCGTGGTAGAGAGCCGGGTGGAGAGAGTAATGCACAGACCTGGCGCCCCTCAGCTTTGCCGATTGCATCAAGCAGCGCGGTTTCCAATCCACAAAGGGTTGAGGTCGCCGTTGCACCGGCTTTCTTTTCAGGAAGCACCAGATCCAACGCTTCGAGAAGGGTCTTATTATAAAGACGCGCAGCCAGCGCCGGGAGTAGTAGAGCGGCATCCGCGAAGCTGCCTCCACCGAAGGCTGGCAGCGGCGCTATCTCTCCAATACCCGTGATTCCGCGTTCGGTAGTCACCAGCACGATGATGCCCTCGCGCGTGGTCATTACTCCGTGAGCGGTGCTAAAACTGTTTATAAGCGGCAGGCGATAGCTGTGCCACTGAACGTCAACGATTTTCATGGTGCGTGATTACCTACGGCAGGCGTGGAAACCTGGAAAAATCGGGCGGGCGCTTCTCAAGAAAGGCATTCCTGCCCTCCTGGCCCTCTTCGGTCATGTAGTAGAGCATGGTGGCGTTGCCTGCCAGTTCTTGAATACCCGCCAGGCCATCGGTATCCGCGTTGAAGGCCGATTTCAGGAAGCGCAGGGCGAGCGGGCTTTTCTCCAGCATCTCCTTTGCCCATTGTACGGTCTCTTCTTCCAGGCGCTCCAACGGCACCACCGTGTTGACCAATCCCATGTCCAGGGCTTCCTGGGCGCTATATTGCCGGCAGAGATACCAGATCTCGCGGGCTTTTTTGTGACCAACGACGCGCGCCATGTAGGTAGCGCCCCAGCCAGCATCGAAACTGCCTACCCGGGGGCCTGTCTGTCCAAACCTGGCATTGTCAGCCGCAATCGTCAGGTCGCAAAGCAGGTGCAGCACATGACCTCCACCTATGGCATAGCCTGCCACCATGGCGATGACCGGTTTGGGCAGATACTTAATGACCTTCTGCAAGTCGAGCGCATTCAGGCGAGGCACGCCATCGCCGCCGACATAGCCACCATGACCCCGAACCCGTTGATCCCCGCCAGAACAGAATGCCTGGGTACCAGCGCCCGTAAAGATGACCACGCCAATCTCCGGGTCTTCGCGACAGGCGGTGAAGGCATCTATCAATTCCGTCAGCGTTTCCGGGCGAAACGCATTGCGCACCTCGGGCCGGTTGATGGTAATCTTTCCCATGCCCTCGGCTTTCTCAAAAATAATGTCGGTGTAGTCGCGGACATTCTCCCATGCTACTGTCATGTATTTCTGCCTTTCAAAACCTAGTGATTGCTGCACATTCATGCAGCACACCGCACGTCAGATCACTGGCGTGTGTGGCCCAAGCCGGGCAAGGAACCGCTCGTAGATGTTGACCGCGCTGTTGTCATCACGGTTCATCACTAAGCCGCAGTTCTCACAGCGATACGTGCGTTGCCACAGGGGCATGTCCTTTTTGCGTTTGCAGACATGGCATGTTTTGGTGGTATGACGTTCGCTTATTATATGTAGTTCTTTCCCAAAGCGCAAACACTTGTACTCAAGCATCTGCACAAAGCCGTAGAGACCCCAATCATTATACACCAGACGGTTGCGGATCTGCCGCTTGCGCCGCTCTCTGGGGGTCTCGTTCTCTTGTTTTTTGATGACCATCTGCCGTTGGGAAAGATCGCCAATGACCACCCACGACATCGACTCATATGATGGGTGACACATGTTGAAAGTATCCGTTAGAATAAAAAATTGACCGGGACCAATGCGACCGTGTAATATATCCCTCAAGGGGAAGATCAGCACGTTCTTTCGATGGAACCTGAAGAGGGAGAGTTATGCCCAAACGTCGGTACGAGCAGCGGGAACCTACGCACGATTGGCAACAAATTCGTCCCTTACTCAAGGATTCTGCATCTTAGGGTGGGAGACGCCAAAAGAGCGTGCCGCAGAAACCGGCATGCCGATGAGTTCCATTTACTACAAGGCCAATTTGTTCGATCAAGCTGGGATGGCTTCGTTGCTTCCGCCAGCACCTCCACCAGAGATCCCCAAGCAGGATAAACGGTCACTTCCTCCTCACATCCGGCAGGAGATTGTTGACCTGCACACCCAGTACCCGGCATTCCGCCCGCATGAGATCGCGACGATTTGATTCGTCAAGTTCAACCGCAAGCCTGCCCCAGCCACCATCAAGCTTATCCTGGCCTCTGGCCCCAAACCTTCGACGACGGAGCGTCGCCACCCGCACTACGCAGAGATCGAGAGCGGGAAGGAGCGCCGCCGATTGGTGATCCGCTTACACGTTGACGGCTGGAATGCCAAATCGATTGCAGGCTATTTAGACGTTAGCCGAAAAACCGTCCACGAGATTCTCCAACGCTTTGCGGAAGAGCAGTTTGCCGGGCTGGAAGATAAATCCCATGCGCGTAAAAAGCTGCGCAAGGTTGATTTCAGACCATTCAGGAAATTAAGAAACTGTCGGAGAATCCCCTGCTTGGGGCGTATCGCGTCAGTGCGGCCCTTGAACAAATGGGCATCAAGCTTTCTCGCGCCACCTGTGGGCGCTATCTTTCCATTAATCGAAGCCTGTATCACATCCAGAAGCCGCCCCACAGTCCACGCCCAAAGGCAGCCATGCCATTCCGGGCCGAGCGCAGGCATCAAATATGGAGTGTTGACATACGTTACCTGGATATGCATAGTTTACAGGGAATAGAGATGGTGTACTGCATCTCGATTTTAGAAAACTTTTCCCGCGCGATCTTGTCTTCAACTATCTCAGTCCGGCAGGATACGGAGGCATTTTTTGCCGTCTTTTACGCTGCGGTTCGCAAGCATGGCGTTCCCGAAATCCTGGTCTCGGATAACGGCAGCGTGTTTACTTCCCATGCCACTCGCCGCGTCTGCGAGCAGCTCGGGATCGAGAAAAAGAGATCAAGAAAGGCTGACCCTATCAAAATTATATAGAAGCGGCGTTTGGTGTGCAGAGACGTATGGCCGACTGGAGCTTTGAAAAGGCGCAGACATGGGAAGACTTGTTAGCGGCTCACGATAAATGGATGCGCGACCACAATTTCCAAAAACACATGGCGCACGAGGAGCGGCAGGATAGCTGCCACAGCCCAGCGGAGGTCCTGGGCTGGATCAAGGGGATGCAGCCAGAGGAAGCTGTGGTGCATGAGGCGTTCTCGGCGATCTGTGAAACGCGCCGCCTGGATAAAGCAGGCTATGCCAAATTTCTGAACTGGTCTCTCTACGGCGAACGCGCCCTGGCCGGGGAGATCACGCAGGTCAATATCTTCCAGGATTTCCTCACCTTGGAGTATGAGCAGGAAAAGCTCTCGCGCTACTCAGTGGAATGGCAACCGGACGAGCGGCACCTTGCGAGAGTGGGCAATCCTCGCTTCTATCGCCATCCCTATCAATCTCCTCAACAAGAGGCTCTGGCAGCCTGGCGAGGTCGAGTGGTTCGTGATCATTCGCAACGCGCCGCCTGTGCGCCGCCGGAAACGCAAAAGCCGTCTGGTGGTGATACAACTGCCATTGCTTCTTGATGGCACTGAGGAGTAATCACAAGAATGTGCCCCCTCCCGCAACGCATGGAGGCGCGGAAGTTCCTCACGAACGTAGCCAGAAACAGCAGATAGCCATCTGTGCTCATCCTTGCTGTTCACCGCTCGTAGTGGTATACTTGAGGTATGACAAATATCCTCACCATGCTCTCAGTCTCTCACGTCGTGCAAGCAATCATCGTCGGCGGCGTGCTGGCGTTTCTCACGGCACAGATCATTATGAACGCGGTGGTGAAAGCCATGACCACGACCGTCAACGGTTGGAGCACCACCTTCAAATGCGGCCAGCCCGGCAATGGCATCCTCCTGCGGGCCGCCTGCGCCAAAATCCTGCCCGCCATCAATGTGGCGCAAGAGGCTGCGTACTGGACGACGACCGTCGACAGCGCGGGGCGGCGGCTCTCCGGCCAACGCGAGTACGTCCTGCATTTTCCTGTAGGACAACTCCCGCCCAACGATGCCTTCTGGTCGCTGACCATGACCGATGTGGTCGGGTACATGGTGAGCAACCCCATCGATCGCTCCAGCGTCGGCTCTCGCTCCGGCCTCGTGCCGAACGCCGATGGCTCAATCGACATTTATCTGCAGCGCACGGCTCCCGCCGGGCACGAGTCCAACTGGCTGCCTGCACCGGCAGGCTACTTCAAGCTGATGCTGCGCGCGTATCTGCCCGGCCGTGCGGTCCTGGACGGCGAGTACCACGTGCCGCCAGTCATGAAAGTGCCATGAGATGAACAGGTTGATTCTGAAATACAAATATCCCATTACGTTCGCCATCCTGGCCGTCCTCGCATGGGTCGTCTACAGGTATTTCTCTCATGGGGGGGAGCCAGCTCATTACGTTCGTCGTCGTGGCAGTCCTCGTATGGGGACTCGGCACGTTCGTGTTCATTTATTTTTGGCCGCCTATCACGTACAGTGCCTACAAAAGAGCGATCGTTGCGGCATGGGCTCGGCGGCGACCCCATCCCCGTCAATACGCTGTACGCGGTGCCCACTCTCTCTTCGCCCGCGGCGTCAAACTCCAGCTTATTAGCAACAGGGACCGACGACGTGCTCTACGTCGGCGGCTTGCTCGACCTCTCCAAAGGGCCGCAGGTGTTGCACGTGCCGGACATGGCGGGCCGTTACTACAGCGTGCAGTTCACTGATCCGTCGGACGGCACTAATTTTGCCTACGTCGGCACACGCACCACGGGAACCGAGGCTGGCGATTACCTCATGAGCGGGCCGGGCTGGAAAGGAACCGTGTCGCAGGGAATGACACAGATTGCTTCGCCGAACAATGTCGGTGCTCGTTATTGGTCGTGTCTTTGTCGAGAGCGACAGTGATCTCCCGACCGCCTACGGGCTTGCGAAGCAGATACAGCTCACACCACTCAGTCACTGATACCCCGATGTTTTTCAGGATGTACACTCATGGAGAGATTGCAAGCGTGTCAATTTTTATTCTAACGGATACTTTCAACATGTGTCACCCATCATATGAGTCGATGTCTGGATTGCCTGACGCCGCTTGCGGGCGTCAGATGGACGATAAAATCTCCTACCAGGGAAACAAATTCCTGTGGTCGTTCCAGGTGAACCGCGTGACCAGCGCCGGGTACGATACACAGTTGCGCCTGCGGCAGCGCACGGGCCATAGACCTGGCAATCGCCGTGAATTTCGTATCAAGCTCGCCAGCCATCAGCAGGACAGGTATGCGCAACTGTGGCAGGCGTGGGAACAGGGATGGCTGGACACCTGTGCCAGCGCCGCGCAAGCTCTGCGCCAGCCCGCTCGCCCGATTACTCAAGCGTTGTTTATGTAGCGCCTCCCTCACTTCAAGTGGCAGCGTATTCTGGCTGGCAAACAGAGGCAGCTTTTCCCAACGCGCAACGAACGCCTCTACCCCATCGCGCTCTATGCTGGCCGCAAGCTCCTCGTCGTCGCTACGCCGCTTCTCGCGTTCGATGGGATCATCCAATCCGGGCGATGCGCTCTCAAGAACCAGCGCGCGAAAGAAGTCTGAAAACGCGCTGTAAAGCGCTATGCGCCCGCCCATCGAATAGCCAAGCAGCACGGCCTGACCCTTGCTCACGCCAAGTTCGCGCAGGGCTACCAGGATATCCTGCTGGCAGCGTTCCATCGCGTAACGGCGAGGATCAGCGGGGGCATCGGATTGACCATGACCGGGCAAGTCAAGTGCGATGACGCGCAAACCATAGGCGGCCAGCGCGTCCAGGTGGCGACCCCACCCGGCTGCGCTGCCAGTAAAGCCGTGCAACATGACAAGCGCGGGGCCATTACCTTCGCATACAACCCCAAGCCGTATACCATTCACCTGCACAAACGCGCTCACCATGTTCAATCCCTCGCGCCCACGCCCCGCGCGTTGAGGGCATTCCCGGTGGCTTCCCAGAGCTGGCGATGCATTCTGACATTGCTTGCGCGTTCGGTCGGCACCTCAATAACGTGCAAGCCGCCAGTAGCCCGTCCCAGGTTCACTGCATCGCGGAACTGCTCCCAGTCCTCGACCCTTTGAAACCTTCCGCCAAACATCTGTACCGCGAGGCGAAAGTCCAGTCCCGTCGGCGTGCCAAAAAGCTGCTCGAAATGCTCTGGATAGGCCGCCTGTGGCAGGAACGAGAAGATACCCCCGCCATCGTTATTGATAAGCACGATAGTCAGATTGAGCCGGTGCAAGCGGGCGGCAAGCAGCCCATTGAGATCGTGGAAAAACGAGAGGTCGCCTATCACCAGCACGGTTGAGTCGTCCTGTCCTCCCCCCGCGCTCGCGCCGAGCGCGCTGGAAATCAGTCCGTCTATGCCATTCGCGCCCCGGTTCCCCATGAAGCGTATAAGGCGTTCGCTGCCCCCGAAAAAGGTATCCAGGTCTCGCACCGGCATACTGTTGCCCGTGTAGAGCGTTGTGCCGTCCGGCAACAGCCCGGCAAGTTCGCTAAAAACTCGCCCCTCGAAGAGTTCGTTGAAATCCTGGATGACGCGCTCCAGCGTTCGTCGTGTCACCGTATCCGCGTCCCGCCACAGGGCTACCCATTCTTGAATTACGGGTGGCTGTGGTTCTTCACGCTCAACAGACAGGTCAAGAGCCGCGAGTAAACCCTGGCACAGGGCAACAGGGCTGACATGAATAAGCTGGCTGGCGAGTTGAGTTGGTTCCTCCCAGCCACCATACCCATCGATTACGACGAGAGGGCATGATGCATAGCGTTTCATGTAGAGCAACAGGGGTTTGGATGTCGGCATTGCGCCAAAACGGAGTATTAGCTCCGGCTGCGCGCTTTCGCTAAAAGCATCGATGCGCAAGAAAGCATCGTAACTGGAAAGTATCATGTCTCGATCGTGGCTGCCGCAACGCAGTTGTGAGAGCGGATCGGCCAGGACTGGATAACCGAGGCGACAGGCCAGCCGCGCAACCGGTTCCAACAACGTGGGATCATCGTTTGGGCCAACGATAATCAGCCCGCGCCGCGCCCGGCTCACCATCTCCATTATGCGCTCAAGCGTGGCATCCGCAGGTATCCCCAGCGACGCGGCTTGAACTTCGACATAGGGAATGTTGTCTGGCCTGCCCTGCCAGGCGTCACGCTGCGCAAGCGACGGCAGCGATTGACCGGAAACTGGTTCGGGTGTTAATGGCTCGCGAAACGGGAAATTCAGATGCACCGGGCCAGCAGGATTAGCCTGAACCGAGGCAGCCGCGCGCGACGCCAGTGTGCGTATATAGCGAAGGGCCGCGTCTGTCGCTTCAGGCAGGGCCACTTCCACAAACTCCTTCACATACGTTCCATAGAGCCGGTTCTGATCGATGCTCTGCGGCGCACCATTGTCTCGCAGTTCATGAGGACGATCCGCCGTCAGTACCAGCAAAGGCACATGCGTTAGCTTTGCCTCGACAACCGCTGGCATAAAGTTTGCTGCCGCCGTACCCGATGTACAGAGCAACGCCACAGGTTGGCGCAAGCGCTTTGCCATCCCCAGTCCAAAGTAGGCTGCTGAACGCTCGTCCACATGCATCCACACACGCATACGCGGTTGGTCAGCGAATACAAAAGCGAGAGGAGTCGAACGAGAACCCGGGCAGATGACGACGTTGCGCACACCGGCTCGCTGTAACTCATCCACAAACGCGCCTACAAAGACATAGAGCGCGGGAGCTTGCTGGCCGGAAAGAGATATACTTGACATATGTTTCATCCTCTATTGCTGCCGCATCCTTTGCAACTCATCTGACGGAGATGCGGTAGTCGTGTCTGCGTTACAAGCGAGCTGGCTATCAAAAGGCTCGCTCCCCAATCCACGCAGCATCGCTTCAAATTTCAAACAGGACTCGGCATACTCGGCCTGGGGATTCGAGTCGGAAACGATGCCGCATCCCGCGAAGAGCGTGGCCTGGCCGCCATCGATCAGCCCGGAACGCAGCGCTACGGCGAACTCACCCTCGCCGCTCGCGTTTATCCAGCCAAGCGGCCCGGCATACCAGCCTCTATCCAGCTTCTCGGTGTTACGGATCGCTTCAAGCGCGGCCTGGCGAGGGAAGCCGCCGACGGCGGGCGTAGGGTGCAGGTCTGCCATTACGTCCAGAATACATCGTCCAGGGATGAGTTCGCCGGTAATGGGAGTTTTCAGATGCTGCACGTTCTTCAGCTTGAGCAGTTGGGGAATGGGATGAACATATACGCTTGAGCAGTGATTCTTCAGGGCTTCCCGCACCATAGCAACCACAATCGCGTGCTCGCTGTTATTCTTCTCACTTCGCAGCAGTTCGGCGCCAAGCTGCTCATCATCTTCTTCTGTTTCACCTCGCCGCGCTGACCCGGCCAGCGCCATCGTGTGTATCTGCCCATCGCGCACGCGGGCTAGCCGTTCGGGCGTTGCGCCCACAAAGAAGCGCTCTCCGCGCTGTACGGCAAATACATAGGCGGCTGGATAGCTCTCGCGAAGCCGCCGGAGAGTAGCGCCGATATCAAACATCCCGGCAGGATCGCGCAAATCGACCTGCACATCGCGCGCGAGTACGACCTTATCAAAAGCGCCATGCTGGATTCTATCCGTAATGGTCGCCACCATTTCCATCCACTCGGATGCCGGTCGTATTTCGTACACAGAGAACTGGCTGGATGGCTTTTCCTGGGACGGTGTTGGAGCCTGCTCGATAGCGGTCTGGAGCTGCGCTACACTCGCTTCAACCTCCTGTACGCTCCGCTCGATAGTATCAGATGTCCGCATTAACTTGTTGATGGTGAGCGTGGCATGACCGGCGCTAAAGCTCAAGAGAAAGCGGGGTAAAATGAGCAGCCCGGCAGGAAATCCGGCCCACCGCGAAGTGCGTGGGGTTAGCGGATCAAAGGCAAATCCACCGAGGAGTAGCGGGCCACTGGCAGGAGTGGGTATCGTCTCAGGCGTATATGCGATAACAGCATCCTTCATTAAGTCGCGCTGGGCAGAACTCGCATCGCTAAAGTACGCGCTCCCACCGGTTTCGATAGTCGTTTCGGCGCCTATACCTACGAGCGCGTTTTGTTCTGCTGGCTGCTCCCAGAAAAAGCGCTCTCCCAGCCCCACCACTCTGGCGCCAGTAAAAGCCTGGATTGCGTCACAGCGCTCCACGGGTTGAGTAAAACTGGCAAGAACGGCTGGATGCTCCTGGTTAGCGCGTCCAGCGGCCTCGCGTAAAGTTGTGTCCAACAGTTTTCGGTCAATTGAAACGGACCATTGCCCCGCTCCGGTCGTTTTGGGTACGCGAGGCCAATCGGAAATTTCTACTTTCATACTTTTTTAACCTGATTTGATAAAAGAAAGATGGGCCGAGAATATCAACGGCCCAAAATTCAGCTCTATTCCTGATATATTGTAGCGAAGATGAGAGGGAACTGCCACTATTTGACGAGATAATACCCTATGCCTGGTTCGGTGAGAATATGGAGTGGTTTTGATGAATCGATCTCTATTTTACGCCGCAGCCGCCCGATATAGACGCGCAAATATTCAGCATCGCGGCTATGTTCTGTGCCCCACACGCGCCGGAGCAATGTCTCGTGTGTAAACACCTTACCCGCGTGCAAGGCCAGCTCTTGCAGCAGGCTGAACTCTGTCGGGGTGAACTTGATGCGCACGCCGTCGCGCCAGACCTGTCGCTGCTCAAAGTCAATCTCGATGTTGCCAAAACGCTGCGTGCCGACCGAGCGAGGAGTGTCGGCCCAACTGGCGCGCCGCAGGACAGCCTGTACCCGCGCCAGGAGTTCTCCCACGCCGAAGGGCTTGGTCAAATAATCATCCGCGCCCTGGTTCAAAGCGGCTATTTTGTCGGCTTCTTCTCCCAGAGCAGTTAGAATGATGATGGGGACGATGCTGGTTTGCCTGATGCGATGACAGGCCTCCAGCCCATTCATTTGCGGCATCATAATATCCAGTATCACCAGGATAAAGGTCGTTTGCTCAAACTCGGCCAACGCTTCCCAGCCATTGCTGGCAAGTTTCACTTTGAAGGCGTGCTTTTCCAGAGAACGCCTCACGAATTCACGGATATTCGGTTCGTCATCAACCACTAAAATATACTTCTCTTGTGGCATCTTTGCCCTGCCTTTCTCGGATATTCCCTCTCTCGCTACTGGCTAGAGATACTGCTGTTGGTACTCCTGGGCGCGTAACACCGTAGGAGGGAACCACAGGTGAAATACCGCGCCACTCATTCCGTCGGTTCTATTTTCAGCCCAGATGCGTCCCCCATGAGCTTCGACAAACCCCCGGCAGATAGCCAGGCCCAGGCCAACTCCGCTGCTGCTTCGTTCGTGACCGCTCTCTATCTGATAAAAACGATCAAAGACACGCTCGACGAGGTGCGCGGGAATGCCCGGCCCGTTATCAGTAATATGCAAGGTAAGTCCTGCTCGCTTTTTCGCCTGCTCCTGCTCATAGGTGGCTGAAATTTCTATGATGACATCCGGTCCACCGTAGCGTTGAGCGTTTTCCAGGAGATTGCGCAGGACAATCTGAATACGTCGCCCATCCACGTAGAGAAGTGGCACATCTTCGGGTAAATCGATCTGCACGTGGGATCGTTCATTGTACACAGAGGCAAGGGCTTCTTCAAGCAACGAATTCAGGTGGTAAGTTCCTGGATAGAGCTTGAGGGTGCCTGCTTCTACCTGCGCCATCTCCAGCAGGTTTGTTACAAGGTCCGCCATACGGTTACTCTCGGCCACAATCTGGCTCAGACTATACTCCTGCCAGCTTGTATCTACTTCGCCGCCGCTTTCTTCCAGGAGACTTGTAGCAAATCCCTTAATGGCCGTCAACGGGGTACGCAGTTCATGCGAGACAATAGCTAACAGGTTTCTCTTAATACGCTCTCCCTCGTTTTGTCTGGTGATATCCTGAAATATCCTGCCCCGTCCGATAAGCGCGCCTTTTGCATCTCGCACATGGAAAAGGCGCATACGTATATCGCGCGGCGTCGGCACAAATTGATTACGCATTTTATAGGAACCACGTATGGAAAATTCGACGATGTGCGGCCTGCGCCCTTTCGCTACTGGCTCAACGACTTCGTGATAACTTTCAGGGTGGTCAACTATTGTTGACAGCCTCTCTTGCAGGTTGCGATCCGAAATGCTACTGTTCATCAACTCTTGTTGGGGAATGCCAACCTCGCGGCTGAAGATGGGGTTGGCATAGACGATCCGACCGTCAGAACTTTCAAGCAGGACGCCCTCATCCATACTGCGCATAATAGCGTCCAGCGTGTAGTATTGAGCCTGAATCGTTTCATCGCTCTTTTGAAAATGGGAGCGTATCTCTCTCTCCATAGCAGAGAAAGCCGCGACCAGGTTGCCTATTTCGTCCCGGCGACCTTGATCCTTGTTCAGCAGGTCGGTATGCATTACCTGGACAGGCTGGTCCGGTTGAATCTGCGAAACGGCTTTCGCAAGTCTAGTAAGAGGGGAGATGACGCGGCGGTGCATCATGAACCAGAAAAAGCTTGCGCCCAGAATGAGTAGCGCCAGCGCAGCTATCAGCCCGTGCTGAAAATTCGTGAGTACGGCAAAAGTAATATCTGTTGGACGTTGCACCACCACAGCCCAGCCTATCTCTGGTATGGGAACGTAGCTGTAGAGCCAATCGCGGGTCTGTGCGTGCGTGATGAAATTGCCGGCTTTTCCTTGCAGGGCGTCATGAGAAGCAAGGATGAGGCCATCATAATCTTCAGGCAGATTGAGAAAGGCAAAAATCCCTTTGGTCGTGGCTATCGTCTGCCCCACGTGATCGATGACCCAGAGACCCACCTCACTATCCGGAGATAATCGCTGATGCACTGTATTGAGACGCGAGGTAAGTTGGTCGAGAGATAAGTTAATAACCATCACGCCGACCAACCGCCCCTGACCATTCGTAATACGAGCAGCAATAGAGACGACATAAGAATCAGTAATTTCGCTAATGCTGCCGGATGAAATAAAAGGCGCATCGCCTTTGAGAGCGCCTTGAAAATAATCGCGAGAACTGAAATTTTTACCGATGGCGCTGGGACTGAAGGGATAGTTGATGATCATCTTGCCAGATGGATCGCAGACATAATACAGGCTAATATCAGGGTGAGCCTGGGCAGCATTGGCAAAAACAGATGCGAGTTGCTTCAAGTCCAAATCTTTAGCTGCCTGAGATGTCGATAATTCGCTATCTATCTCGGTCGCAGCCCGCAGGTTGGTTCCAACTTCCAGCGCTACAGCCTGCGCGAGGCCGAGGTCGGATTGAAAAGCGTTTTGTGTCAAAACATTCTGTTGATCTACATAGAGTCCCAGGCCACCCAGGAGAACGGGAATGACAAAGAGGAGATAAAGGCTAAGTAACTGGAGACTGATCTTCTGCCGTACTAGATAGAGCATACTGTACCTCCCAGACAGAAAACAAGGGCTTTTCTGTGCTTAGTATGCCTGAAACTATCTCTGTTAGCAATCCCTATTCAAAAGTCGAGCCTCCGGCGCGCTCAATGGGTGTAAAGGGCTTGCTTGTAGGCCAGGCAGCCCAACGCAAAAATTGTTATGTATTTATTTATATTTGGATAGCTGTGTTTACGGCTTTTTTACAAAACGTCACGTATACTTGTGTTATATCTGTCCCTGTATGTCCGGCTAAATTCCTTCATCTTGCTTGCCAGCAGAGCGTCAGTTTTACTATAGCAACGAACGAAGAATTTGAGCCGGGGAAAAGTGATGATTGTTCTTTTTATTTGCGGAGGGAATCGACATGTCCAAAACCATACCATTTGCTCAAGGAAAGAAGCGCGGTCGGCATGGGTTCCTGCGGACCGTGGCCTGCAGTCTGGCGCTCGTGCTCACACTGGCGGCATGTGGCTCGACTTCTACTTCTACCCCCAGCGCAGGCCCGGTGACTATGGGTGTTCTCTCATGCTTCACAGGTACTCTGGCAAGCCTGGGGCAGGCCATGCTGCAAGGCGCGCAGGTAGCGCAAAAAGCGATCAATGACGCGGGAGGCATTCTCGGCAGGCAGTTGAACCTGGCCCACGCCGATACGCAGTGCGACGAAGCTGACTCTGTCCCCGCGCTGCGCCAGCTTCTAGCCACCCAGGACCTGGTTGGCATTATCGGCCCGGAGACCCAGGAGATCAGCGCCGACGCCCCCATCATCACGGCGGCCAAGATCCCGGACGAGTTCCAGGGCGGCAGCACCCTCTTCGACCACAACACGAATACCTGGTTGTGGCGAGACAGTCCCTCTGATTCCCAATTGGGGGTCGCTATGGCTCTCTACGCTCACAAGAAGGGGTACCAGAACGCCGCGCTGTTGTTCTACTCGGACATAGCAGCGCAGACCTTCGCCGCCCCCATCACGGCAACATGGCAGAAGATGGGCCACAAGATCGTATCAAACGTGACCGTAGCCCCCGACCAGACCTCGTATCGCACGCAAGTGCAGCAGATCATCAATACGCATCCGGATGTGATCTTCACACAAACGGACGCAGCCACGGCTGCCGTTCTTTTCCAGAACTTCAAAGAGTTGAACAACCTTGCTATCCCGTTCGTGGGTACCGACGTTACCGGCGTTGACGAGTATCTGAAGGCCATCACCTACCCTGTGGCTAACGCTCACCTCACTTCGATCTACGGAACCTCGGTCACAGGACAGGCGGCCGATGCCTTCAACTCGGTCTTCGCGGCCAAATTCGGAAGCACGGCCCAACCCCTCGCCAACGCGAACTACGCTTACGACGCGGTCATCAGCCTGGCGCTGGCCGTTGACAAGGCTGGCTCCACGTCGGGATCCGCCATTAACGCGGTCATGAGCGCCGTTACCAGCCCTCCGGGGACGCAGTGCTACGTCTATAAAGACTGCCTGAGTCTGGTAAAGGCGGGAACGAAGATCAATTTCGATGGCGCCAGTGGCGACCTCAACTACAACCAGTACAACAACGTCTTCGGTACCTTACGGCGCTTTCCAGGTCAATCTCAGCGGTCAGGAGCAACAGGTCATGCTGCTCTCAGCGCCAGACCTGGCGGCAGCTACACCGTAACAACGGCAGACGGTCGGCCTTATGTAGCAGGGCGGGGCAAGCCCCCGCCCTGCTAATTGTCATCCTTGCTAATTGTCATCCTGAGCGAAGCGAAGGATCTGTTCTCTGCCCGGCCAGAGATCCTTCGCTTCGCTCAGGATGACAGCAGTGCTGACAGGATGACAACAATGCTGACAGGATGACAACAGTGCTGAAGGGAACATCTCTGGGCTGGGACTTGCTCCTGCCCTGGTTGGTCTCAGGAGAGGCGTCCCACGTAGAGGTTTACGACCTCGTCGTCCTCCAGGAGATCGTGTCCCGTTCCTTCCAGGCGGTTCTTACCCAGAACCAGGACATAGGCCCACTGGGCGTGGCGCAGGGTTTCGCGCGTGTTCTGCTCGACGATGACAACAGCAACGTTGGTCGCCCGTATCTGCTCGATGCGCTCCCAGATCAGTCCCTGGAATTTGGGCGACAGACCGGCGCTTGGCTCGTCCAGAATCAGAACGGCAGGGTCGACCATCAGGCCGCGCGCCAGAGCCAGCATGGTGCGCTGGCCGCCGCTCAGTGTGCTGGCTCGCCGGTGCGCTGCCACTTTGAGGTCGGGGAAAAGGAGGAACAGTTGCTCGATCCTCTCGCGAACGCCGGACTTGCGAACATAGCCGCCCATGTCCAGATTCTCCCGCACGGTGAGGTCGGGAAAGACGTTTTCCACCTGGGGAATGTAGGCGATGCCGCGCCGGACAAGCTTCTCTGCTGGCAGATTAGTGACTTCCTTGCCTTCTACGAATACCCTACCCGCGGCAGGCCGGATCAGCCCGGCCACCGCTTTCAGCAGCGTGGACTTGCCAGCTCCGTTTGGTCCAACAATGGCCGTGATCGCACCCCGGCGCGCCGTCAGGCTGATCTGCTCGATGATGGGCGGCCCCCCGTAGCCGGCGGTTAGCCCCTGAATGCTGAGCGCTGGTACTTCTTCGTTACTCAAACAGGCACCTCACCGAGATATGCGTCTATCACGCTCTGATTTGAGCGCAGAGACTCGAACGGCCCGGTTGCGATCACCGCGCCCTGAGACATCACAATCACGTGTTGAGCAACACGCTCGATGAAGGGAAGGTTGTGTTCGACGATGATGACGGTTGTGCCAGAGGCAATAAACCCTTCGATCGCCAGCGCCATACGTTCGCCTAGCACAGGGTTCACGCCCCCCATCGGCTCATCGAGGATCACAAGATGAGGCTCGGCCATGCGGATGCGGGCGAACTCGACGAGCCGCTTCTGGCCGCCGCTGAGGTTCCCCGCGCGCTCATTGACCAGTTTTGCGAGGCCAAACTCTGTCAAGATCTCACGCGCCTGGACGAGTTCCGACTTCGAGGCGAAGTGTTGGACTCGTCCAGGCGCGGTCAGACCCCGCCAGAGGGACTCCCGTTCCGGGTCCCATCGAGCCAGCATGACGTTCTCCAGAACGGTCAGGCCAGGCCACTCTCGCGGCGTCTGGAAGGTGCGGATCAAGCCCCGGCGCGAGATGCGATGCGGTGGTAGGCCCTGGATGGTCGTACCTTCAAATAAAACAGTACCCGCGTCGGGGAGCTTGAAACCCGAAATGAGATCTATCGCCGTACTCTTGCCAGCGCCGTTAGGGCCGATCAGTCCCGTCACCTGTCCCTTCGCAGCACGGAACGAACAATTATCTACGGCGACGACACCGCCGAAATGCTTGTAAAGCCCTTCAACCACCAGAATCGCCGACTCGGATGGCGACACTGGAGGTAGAGCGATGATAAGCGATTGGCTCACCTGCGCCGTAGCATCAGCCTCCGAACGTCGGAAGCGGGGAACCAGCAACAGCCTCCGACGTCGGAAGCGGAGTAACAGCGCGAGTTCGCGCAAAGCGAAAACGACGGTTGGATGACCCGGAACCTTTGGATAGCGCGGCAACTTCTGGATCAACCAGGCGATGTGGCGGACGGTCAACGTAGCGGCGTTCTGGCAGCAGCCCCTGGGGCCGGAAGCGGATGAAAAGCACGAGCATTGCTCCAATTACAATCTCACGCAGAGGGGGAACAAGGTCCGAAAATCCAGGAATGTTCGAAAGTCCAGGAACTTCGGGGAGGTAACGCGTCAATTCCTGGATCACCAGGATCATGACCACTATGCCCAGGACGACGCCCTTGATATTTCCTCTACCCCCTACCAGGACGGCGGAGTAAAGTACGATTGCTTCAATCGGAGACCATGCCGATGGATTGAAGGCGCTCAGGTAGGCGGCGAAGAGGCCTCCGGCAAGGCCGCCGAACGCGGCTCCGAGGACATAGGCTTTCAATTTCAGTTGGTAGATGTCACGGCCAAAGGCTGCTGCCGCTCGTTCGTCCTCGCGCAGGGAGCGTAACGCGAGGCCAAAGCGGCTGCCAGAGACTCGCGCCATGAAGATGAGGACGAGGATGAATATGAACAAGCAGAAGCCCAGGAAGAAGATCGGGTAGGACTGAAAATCGAGGCCCAGCGCGTCCCCCATCGGGTTGAACAGGCCGGACAGCCCATTGTAACCGTCGAAGAGGGGGACATACTGACCTGCCAGTACGTAGAGTACGTAGACCGCTCCTAACGTCACGATGGAGAAATAGATGCCGCGCAGATGGCGCAGCGCGATCAGGCCAACGATGAGTCCCAGGAGCGCGGAGGAAATCACGGCAAAGAGCAGAGCAACCAGGTACGGCAACTGCAACCCCAGGATATATTGGGCCGGCGCCGTTGGCTGGCCGATAGTGAGAACAAGCGTCATGTAGGCGCCCAACGCGACATAGCCGTAGAAGGCGAGGTCGAAGTCGCCAGACCAGCCCCAGATGACGTTCAGCCCCAGGGCCATGATGCCGAAGATGGCTCCTTCGGTGAGAATGGAGATAAGGTACTGTAACTGCTGTGTCATTCGAATACGGTCCTCCTGGCGTTGGTGAAGAGGCCACGCGGGCGCACCAGAATGATAATAGCCAGGATTGCAAAGGCAAAGGCAAGATTATAGCTGGCGCTGATGTATCCGCCGGTAAACTCCAGAATTATGCCGACTATGACTGCGCCGGCCATCGTGCTGAACGGCCTGCCCAATCCACCCGCGACCGTGGCTGTCAGGGTGATGAGGAAGAAGCTGAATCCGAAATAGGGATTGAACGTTCCTACACTCTCGGCGAGGATGAAGCCGGCATAGCCAGCCACCAGGCCGGCCAGAAACCAGGTAGCGGCCCCCACCAATTGCGCGTTGATGCCGGTGACGCGGGCCAGCGAGCGATTCTGAAAAACTGCCCGCAGGGCCTTGCCGAACTTCGTGTACGTGATAATCACATAGAGCGCGGCAGTGATGGCGAGGGCAGAAATAATGATCTCTTCCTCGGTGGAAGTCCACAGGAAAGGCCCAACCTGGTTTGGAGCGCTCTGGGGGATGGTATAGGCGACGTTAGACGCGCCGAAGATGATAACCAGCACGTTCTGGATCACGAAGGATACGCCGAGCGTTGCGATGAAGATTGCCATTGTCCCAACGCCACTATGAATGAAGCGATCGATTATCAGGGTGTGCATCGCCAGGGCCAGTATTCCCCCGGCGACAGAGGCTCCAAGCGCGGAGAGGAACACGTTTCCGGTAGCCTTCTGTATGACAAAAGCGGCGTAGGCTCCCACCGTCAGGATCTCTCCATGCGAGAGGTTAGCTACATTGGTGACTGCATACTCGAGCGTGAACGCTACGGCTGACAGTGACAGGATAGCGGCAGTTACCAACCCAAAGCCGAGAGTCAGGAATATCTCATTCATAGCGCCATCTCCTCCTTCTACTATTTCTTTTGGGGGTATCTCATTCTTTGTCTCAGGTTTCTATCAGGATGCGAGGCCGTTCTCGCGCCCCACGCCGTGAGTAACAATAGTATACAATCTTGAGATAATTGCTCCAGGAAGCCAGTTTTTATGTTGATTGAGTAAGTTTTGTCCCTGCCGGGCCGCGGATACTGAAGCGCGTATCAGCAGATATTGCCTTCGTTGGAACCGTCCGTACCGTCTGAATTTGCGGTAACGTCGAGCAAGTAACTTTTTCACAGGAACGTGATCGAGTTCAGTGAGAGTGTAAAGCACATGTTGCTGAAGAGCCTGCATGACCACAGAAGGATCGGTGTGCGCTCCTGCCAATGGTTCTGGCACAATGGTATCTACAATACCCAGTTTCTGGCAGTCAAAGGCCGTCAATTTCAATTGCTCCGCGATCTGTCTGGCCCTTTGCGCATCTCGATACAGGATGGTGGCCGCTCCTTCCGGGGAGATGACCTCGTAGATCGCGTTTTGTAACATCAGAATGTGGTCGGCGACAGCGAATGCCACCGCTCCTCCACTGGCTCCTTCACCGATGATAGCCGTCACAACTGGCACAGGCAAGCTGCTCATCCTGGAAAGGCTATGGGCTAAAGACCAGGCAATACCATGTCTCTCACTCTCATCTCCAGGATCGGCGCCAGATGTGTCAACGAACGTCACCAGCGGACAGCGTAACTGGGCAGCAAGGTCCATCATGCGAATCGCTTTACGATAGCCCTCTGGCCGGGGTCTTGTCCGCACTTCGCCTGCGTGA
This sequence comes from uncultured Chloroflexia bacterium, assembly GCA_963769535.1. Taxonomy (GTDB): domain Bacteria; phylum Chloroflexota; class Ktedonobacteria; order Ktedonobacterales; family Ktedonobacteraceae; genus CF-113. The sequence goes on from CAVYMC010000001.1 coordinate 858,003, forward strand.
CTATCACGAACGCCGTGGTAACGCTCCTGCCCGACAAAAATTACGGTGCGCCCGGCGATACTCCCCAGACCTGCTATAACCGTCGGATCATCGCCATAGCAGCGGTCGCCCTGCAATTCCAGGAAATTTGGCGAAAAGTAGCGAATGTAGTCCCGCGCGGTGGGGCGATCAGGGTGACGTGCCAGGTTCACGCATTCCCAGGCCGCATTTCTGGGCATGTGGGCAGAGACAAGCGGGAGTTCGTCGGCGTGTATACTCTGTGGGCAGCGCTGCTTCGCGCGAACTACGGTTGCTTTGAGCAGCGTAGCGACAACATATGGAAGGTCGTATCGAGCAATTATAGCATCGAGCTGTCCAGATGTAAGCAACATTTCGGCCCGGTGCGAGCCTGCGGGCAGCTTTTGACCAGTCACCTGTTCCGCTACGCGAGGTCCTGCGAAACCAACAAGCGCGTTTGGTTCAGCCAGGATCACATCTCCCAGGCTTGCGAAACTGGCAAACACGCCCCCGGTTGTAGGATTCGCCAGGATAGAAAGATAGAGCAGGCCTGATGCGTGAAAGCGCTGAACTGCCGCCGCCGTTTTCGGCATTTGCATCAGGCTGATGATGCCCTCCTGCATACGCGCGCCGCCGGTATTGACAACCGTTACTACCGGTAAACGGTGTCGAGTCGCATACTCAAAAGCATTGGTGATTTGCTCGCCCACCACCGATCCCATACTACCACCCATGAAGTGAAAATCCAAAACCGCCAGGACAGTTTCAGTTCCACCTGTGCGACAGCGACCGCTAAGGATAGCATCACTAAGCCCGGTTTGCTTCTGGCCCGATATGAGTTTCAAAGCATAGGGATTCTCATCGACAAAGCCTAAAAAATCCATTGGCTGGAGGGTCCGACTAATGGGTCTGAAGGTGCCAGGGTCAGCGAGGTGTCTTACGCGATCAGATGCAGACCAGACAAAGTGATAGCCGCAATGATCACACACGGCAATGCTAGTATACAGTTCGCTCGCGGCCCCCAGTTCGGTCTTGCATTCGGGGCATTGTTGAAAGCGGGACAGAGGACTGGAGGCAGCCATGATTTTTGGCTGATCTGCCAGCGATAAAAGGCTCTGGTACAAATTGCGTAAGCCAGCCATAGAAAGCACGTTGAGCATACTCGATAAGATCAATTTTCCCTGCGTAAGGGTTGTGGTTAAGGACATATTTATTCCCTCCACCAATGAAATGGACGGCCATCACTCTCTTCGCTTTTTGCCCTGATAAAAGTTGACACCCTGGCCCTGGTGGCAAGCAAGTTGAAGAAAACACGCCGTGAATTCCGGGCAAGATATGTCACAAGTATACGTGACATACCGTAAAAACCTCGTAAACACGGCCATTGAAATATAACTAAATGCATAACAATTTTCAGGATTCATCCATTTTCAAATGCGCATCAAGCGCAACCCCATCCGTTTCGAGTTGACGGCATTGCTCAGGGCTATAGCCAAGCGACTCCAATATTATAAAGGTATGCTGGCCTAATACTGGAGCCGGACGATACAGTTGGCCGGGCGTGCTGGAATACTTCACGGGAAAACCAATGGCATGAATATGACCGGCAATGGGATGCTGCATCTCGATATCCATAGCGCGAGCTTTTACCTGTGGATGTTGATAGACCTCGTCAAGTTCTAACACTGGCCCGCACGGAACACCGGCCTCTTCAAGAACCTGCAACCATTCCGCAGTCGCGCGCGTCTTCAGGATGGCGGTAAGCGTCTCCACCAGTTGCGCCAGGTTTGCCATGCGATCAGCGTTGGTCGCAAAGGCTGCATTTTGCAACAGGTCAGCGCGATCAAGCGTCCGGGCCAGCAGTTCCCAGTTACGCTGGTTCGCCGCGCCGATAGCAATCCAGCCATCTGCCGTTGCGAATACCTGGTAGGGTGCGGCTAAACGGTGCGCGGTTCCCAGGCGTTGGGGAGCCGTTCCGGTGGCCCAGTACTCGTTCGATTCCCAGATGGTATAGGCCAGCGCCGCTTCGAAGAGCGAAGTATCGATATATTGCCCTTCTCCTGTGCGAACGCGAGAGAGTAATGCCGCCAGGATTGCGTGGCTGGCGTAGAGTCCCGCGTTGAGATCGCTGATCGGCACGCCCACTTTGGCCGGCTCTTCCGGTGAGCCGGTGACTGATAGCACCCCACTCATGGCCTGCGCCACCAGGTCGAATCCTCCGCGCTCTCGATAGGGTCCCGTCTGCCCGTAACCGGAGATAGAGCAATACACCAGCGCGGGATACCTGCTATGCACCTCCTCGAAGCCGAAACCAAGTCGTGTCATAGTGCCTGGGCGAAAATTCTCCACCAGCGCATCGGCGGATGCGATCAAACGCCACAGCGTCTCTTTCCCGACCGGAGTGCGAATATCAATCGCGATGCCATACTTGTTGCGATTCATGGCAATGAATGCCGCCGATTCTCCGTGATAGTAAGGCGGAGCCATGCGCCGCGAATCATCGCCACCGCGCGGGTTTTCGATTTTGATGACCTCGGCACCCAGATCGGCCAGTAACATGGCACAAAATGGTCCCGCCATGATTTGCGTCAAATCTAAAACACGGATTCCTTCGAGCGCGGCTGGCATGGATGTAATCTCCTTCCCGGTGAGAACGCAAACCCGGTAGCGACACCCCTTGCGGATGTCCCGTGCAGACCTGCTACGCCTCCTGGGAAACCAGGACGAGACATCCGCAAGGGGTGTCGCTACCGGGTTCTCCCGCAAGAAAGCGGAGTCTATTCTATTGTATACTATGAAAGAGATAAATTCAGGTCGGGAACAATCAGAAGGGGATGCGCTTCAATGTCAACCGGAAACACGGCAGATCAGCATGATGAAGGCGCCATGCTGCTCGAACAAAACGGACCCATCGCGAGGATCACCTTATCTCGCCCCGCCGCTCTCAACGCGCTTACCTGGACGATGTACCGGCAACTAGAAGCGCACCTTGAGCATTTAGCCACCGATGATGCTACGCGCGTAATCATTATTTCGGGCGCGGGCAAGGCGTTTGCGGCGGGGACGGATATCCAGCAATTTCAGGGCTTCACAGGTGAAGATGGTGTCGCTTACGAGCGCACGATGGAAGCGATTGTCGAGCGTCTCTATAGCATCACCAAACCGACGATTGCGGCCATTCATGGATATGCTGTCGGCGCTGGCCTCGTGATTGCCTCCGTCTGCGATCTGCGCTACGCCACTCCGGCTTCCCGCTTTGGCGTACCTATCGCCCGCACGCTCGGCAATTGCGTCTCTCTCAAAAATTACCAGCACATAGCGGACGCATTCGGCGCCATGAGGACGAAGGAAATGCTCTTTACCGGGCGTTTGCTTACAGCAACCGATGCTTCGCAATGCGGTTTTTTGACCGCGATAGTCGATGAAGAGCAACTTATCGCGCATGTTACCGGGGTTGCGCAACAGATAAGCGCGCTTGCTCCACTCACGCTCTGGTCGGTGAAGGAGGCACAGCGGCGTTTGAATGCAGCAGTAGAGACTATCGATTTCGACGATGTGGTGGCTCGCATCTACGGTAGCGCCGATTTCGCCGAAGGAGTTCAGGCCTATTTAGAGAAGCGCAAACCGCGCTGGCGCGGCCAATGAAAGGACGCGCGGATGGACAAGGACAGTAGTACCCTCATAGATATGGACAGCCAGCATAATCAGGAAGGCAGGCCCGCACACAAGTGAAAGCGCTTGATATACTGGATAACATACTGGAACAAATTGCGGCTGAGGGCAAGGTCATGGCGCACGGGCGTCGTGCGCTTCTGATCGACACGGCCTCCTTCGGCACGCTGCGTACGGAACTGATCAGCTTGCTGGGACAGGAGCAAGCCTGGGGTTCCATTAATCGTTTCGGCTACCTCATGGGGCACAATGCTGCGCGCCGCCTGCGAGACCGCTATCACTGGGACAGCGAGCGCGAATGGTTCGCAGCCGGTCCTATTTTGATGAGCTGGTCAGGATTAGCCCGCGTACAACTGAACCGGCTCGACTTCAACCGCTCCAATGGCTCCTTTCTGGCCGAGATTGAGTGGACCGATTCGTATGAAAGCGAACAGCATGTACACCAGTTTGGCGTATCTCAAACTCCGGTCTGCTGGACATTAACTGGCTATCTCAGTGGTTATTTCAGCCTGGCCTTTGGTCAGAACCTGCTGTGCCTGGAAACAAGCTGTGTCGGGCAGGGCGAGACGCGCTGCGTGGCTCTGGTGAAGCCAATTGCCGCCTGGGGAGAAGCCGCGCGCCAGAGCGCAACCGACCTGGCGCGGATGGAGGACACGCGCAAGATACAGCGCCTGAATAAGCAGCTTTACCAGCAGGAAAACCAGGCCGCTCCCCGGCAGCGCGCAGAATCAAGCGAAGCGCTCAAAGAGGCCCGCTTTCAGGCACTGCAAAACCAGGTCAATCCGCATTTCTTTTTCAACACCATTAATATCATCGCCAAACTGGCCTTTTTGGAGGGAGCCGTTGAGACGGAGGCTATGGCCTATGCCCTGGCGGATTTAATGCGCTACTCCCTGCGACCCTTCGCGAACGGCGAAGGACTGGTGACGCTGCGCGACGAAGTTGAGCACGCGCGTCGTTATCTCCTGATCCAGAACACCCGTTTCCGTGATCGCCTGACGTTGCACTTTGAGATAGACCAGACGGCCCTTGATATTCGCGTCCCCCCGCTCAGCCTGCAACCGATCATCGAGAACGCTTTTGTACACGGTCTGGAACCTAGCGAACGACCGGGCCAATTTCTTCTCAGCGTGCAGAAGGCGCGCGAGTACGTCGTCATCAGCGTGCAAGACAACGGCGTAGGGCTGAGCAGCGAACAGGTCTACAAGCTGCTTGCTGACGAGGAACGTGGTAACGCTATACCACCTGAGAAAACACACAGCACCGGCTTAGGATTAGCGCAAGTCCGAGGTCGGCTCCGTTACTACTATGGCGAAACATGCCAGCTTGTGATCGAAAGCGAAGTGGGTAGCGGCACGACCGTGCGCTTGCAGCTTCCCCTGACCGGTCCGGTGAAGAAGCAATAGCCAGCAAGTTGTATGATATGCTCTTAGAAAACGGTTCCACCAACTATTGGGAGTTGAGCGTGTATGGTAGGGGCGACCCTTGCGGTCGCCCTGGCCCCCACGGGTGGTGGAACCTAAGTAAACTTCCAGGCAGCGAAAAACGATGGCAACACACAACATTTACGACTTGATGCTAGGCGAAGATGAAGAGCTGGATCGACGTGTGATCCAACTCCTCGTGGAGCGGCAGATGCCCAACGTCAGGCTGGTGGGGGCAGCCGCGACCACCACTGAACTGCTGGTATGGATGCACCAGAAGCAGGCTCAACTGGTCGTACTCGACAGCCACTTACCGGGAATGCCTCTTATGACCACCCTGAACCTCCTGTTAAGCAGCCATCCGCAGCTCAAAGTGATTATCCTGGCCGATTATAATGAAAAGCGGTTGATGGAAAACTGCCTGCGCTTCGGAGCCTTTGCCTACCTGGTGCGGCCATTTCAACCGCCCCAGTTGCTGAGTTCTCTCACTATGGCTACACATATGTTGGACACGCTTGCACAGATGGAGAAATGACATACTGCGCGTTGCGTAGCGCGAATGATAGAATAGCAGGTATGAACAAACCACTACAGCGCATCTTAATAGCCGAAGACGAAGAAATTGCCCGGCTGGCCCTGCGCCGTATCTGCGAGAGGAGCGGCTGCCCGGTCGAAGTCGTCTCCGAGGTCGGCACAGGTCGGCAGGTCATAGAGGCCGTTGAGCTTGTGCGACCAGATATCGTGTTGTTGGACGTGGTCATGCCCGGCATGGATGGCCTGGCAGCCGCCAGAGCGGTGCGGCAGCGTTATCCCGCAACCAGAATAGTTATCGTTTCAGCTCACGAGAACTTTGAGTATGCGCAACAGGCGCTGCGTCTTGGCGCGACCGATTACCTCCTCAAGCCGGTGCGCCCGGAACAACTGGTGCATCTGCTGCAAATACTCTGCGCAGACCACGAGGACGGAAAAGCGCAGGTGGACGTGGAGACAACCTCCAGGCAAGACAAACAAGAGCCAGGCGCACACAATAGCAAAGAGCCGGCCCGGAAGAATCCGCACGCGCATGTCCTCAAGCGCGCGTGCGATTATATCGCGGCACACTATATGCAAACCATCACACTGGAACAGGTAGCGGAGCAAGTCGCCCTGGCCCCAACCTACTTCAGCCGCATTTTCAAGCAGCAGATGGGTTGTACTTTTGTTGAATATCTCACGCAGGTGCGCTTAGAAGAGGCCAGACGCCTCTTGCGCACAACGGGGATGTCAGTGACAGAGATCAGCTATGCTGTCGGCTATCAGAGTCCCAACTACCTTTCCGAGCTTTTCAGAGCAGTCGAAGGGGTCACAGCGAGCGCCTACCGCCGGAACAATAGTTCTTGAACTATGCCAGGCCACTCGCGGCCAGCACTTCTGGAATAACATCTTCCCATGCAATCGTCATGACGTGTACTCCCGCCACCCCTTCGATCTCAGCAAGTGACTGTATTAGCTCGCGGCCAAGCGCCTTGCCCTCTTCGAGGGGATCGCCGGCCCTGGCGAAACGCTCTACCAGGGCATCAGAGACGCGCATACCGGGAACATGCTTTTGTAAGAAGCTGGCACGTTCCGCGGAATTGAGCAGGAGCACGCCCACCAGAATCTTTGTCGCCTGGTGCAGGCCGCGCGCGCGAACCCCGGCCATCCACTTTTTGAAGTGAGCGACATCAAAGACGGCCTGCGTCTGAATAAAGTCGGCTCCGGCTGCCACCTTTTTCTCCAGGCGCAGCGCTTGCAAGTCAAGTGGCTCCCCTTCAGGATTGGCTGCCGCGCCCAGCAGGAGACGGGGTTGAGAGGGAAGCTTTTCCCCGGAAAGCAGTTCGCCGTTATCACGCATACGGCGCGCCAGGGCCAGCAGCGAAACGCCGTCAAGATCGAACACGCCCATCGCCGTTGGCTCATCGCCATAACGCTGGTGATCGCCGGTTAATAGCAGGACATTTCCCAGACCTAGCGCCGCCGCGCTCAACAGGTCGCTTTGCAGCGCGATGCGGTTTCGGTCGCGGCAACTCATCTGCAAGACAGGCTCGACCCCTGCCTCCTGGAGAATAAGACAGCCTGCCAGGCTGGAGAGACGCGCTATACCCCGCGCATTATCCGTAATATTCACGGCTGCGACTTTGCCGCGTAACAATTCGGCCTTTCTGCGTATAACATCGGCGTTGGCCGAGCGCGGCGGTCCCAGTTCAGCGGTAACGACGAAGCGGCCCGAGTTGAGCGCGTTTTCCAGGTGCGTACCTGCCTTTAACGTAGGTTTCGGCTGGTCTAACACCTGTGACCATCCGGGTGTGAACCACTTGCCGTTCAGGACGTTGCCATAGGCGGAGGTTCCCTGTAAAGACCAGTCTACAGGCCACTGCAACTTTTCTACCCGACCGGTCAGGCCGAAACGACGCGAGCGCTCATAAATCTCAACCCAGACGCAAGCTTTCTCGGGATACACCTCGCACATGCCGTCGAGGGAGGGGCCGCCGCACGGTCCGTTGCGCATTCCTTTAGGGCAGCGCATCGGGCAGACCAAAGCCGTCTGCTGCAGGATGCATTGACCGCACATGTGGCAGTCGAAGAGCGCGCCTTTCGTTACCTCTTCTGCCCTTAAAAACGCCTGCCCTACCTTGTTTGCGCTCACGAACTCAGCTCCTCGCGCGCGATGGTTGCGCCCTGTACCATCGCCTGTAGCTTTTTGAATGCGACCCCACCGGGCAGATTATTCAGCCCGCAATCAGGGTTAACGTACAGTTTTTCCGGGCGCACATGTTTTAATGCTCGCCGAATACGCTCCGCTATGTAGTGCGGCGTCTCAACTTGTGCATTCTTGACATCCAGCACGCCCAGTCCCAGCTCTAACTCAGATGGATACTTGCTGAACAATTCCAGGTCATCATCGCCTTTGCGCGCGAACTCCAGTGCCAGTTGATGGACATTGGCTTCAAAGATACCGGGGAAAAGGAAGCGGTAGTTTCCGTCCCAGTACGGCTTGCCGTAGCGATTCCCGTAGCACACATGCAGGATCAGGTGCGCATCCACCCCTTCGCAGGCTACATTGATTGCCCGCACGACCCATTGCAGGTCCTCTGGATAGCCGGTCATGTAGGATTCATCTAACTGGATATACTCGACCCCGGCCTTCGCAAGCGCCTTCAACTCCCCGTTGATCAGACGAGCAAATTCCAGCGCCACCTCTTCCTCGTGGGGGTAGTACTCGTTCTTAATGCGTTTCGCCAGCGTAAATGGTCCGGTGATGGTGAATTTTGTGGCCCGGTCAGTGTTTTGCTTGAGAAACTCGAAATCGGAGACGAGACCGAGCGAAGCGGTCGGAATCTTGTGCCGGATCACGCTATTGTAAAAGTCGTAGTAATAAGCCTTGGCGCGATGGTCGATTTCCACGCCTGGGATACGATAGGCGAAATAGTCAACATCGTTATCCCGGCGTAATTCGCCATCGGTGACGATGTCGATACCTGCCCGCTCCTGATCCTTAATGGCAGCCTTAATAGTCACATTGTGCATATCTTGTAACTGATCGCTGCTTATTCGCCTCTGCAAGGCATCGGTTTTGGCTCGCTCTAACCACTCCGGTATCGCGTAACTCCCGATCACGCTGGTAGGAAACAGTTTATCTACTGCCATAAAACTGCCCCTTTCTCTTTCTCTTTTCCTGCGCCTTCCATTGTCCTCAACAGTCATACGAAGGTTCCTCCAGTCTATCAGTTGAATTTAGTCCCTCATGCTGGTAGTGAGAATAGTGATATTTGAGTTCTTGCGGTAGGTAAACGGCTGGAACTGCACATCGTACCCGTGGCGATTCCCGATGAGCCGCAGCAACGGGCCATTGACCCAGTTCACTACCGAACCATCATACTTGCCCGGACCGCGAAACGAACTGTGATACTGTTCCAGGTCAGTTACAAAAATGTCCTGTACCTGAAAGATACCTCGTGGGTGCAGCAGCGGTAAGGTATTGAGAAAACTCTTGAGAGACATTTCATTCAAATGCACGCGCACATTTCCGACCGGCGCCAGCAACGCTTCTATGTCCCGCCCATCAAAGCCCTCGCAGAGCCTGAGCTGTGAGGGGTCTTCCAACTGCACGTACCGCTCTTCGAGTTTCAGGGCGTGCCAGGTATCAGACCAGAAATGTACTCCCTGGCTCACATCATCAAAGTAGTCAGGACCGATCCTGAGAAAGCGCGCGATCACCGTCGCAAGATTGCTGATGGGTAGCTCATACTGGCGAGCAATGTCCTCAGCTACATCACGCGGCAAGTAGGCTCTCACCTCAACCTGGTAGTATTTATTATCACATTTGACCAGTTCGCTGCCAGGCAAATTATCATAGACATTGGAGATATGGACAAAAAGCAGCTTGTAGCGCAAAAACGAGAGACTTTTCATGGGATCAGCAGCATCCAGCACCAGAAAGCTTACATGCTCAAGGTGAGGGGTAATAGCCTCACGCGCAGCATCCAGGACGCAGGCAGAGAAGTCGCTCATCAGGTAGTGGAGGCGATGGTAGTAGTCAGCCCCTGTCTCTTGCGCGAGCCGTTTAAACTCGTCCAGCCAGATGCGAGCCTGGGAGCCGTTCCCTACTCCAATCTCCAGCACGAAAATCTGCTCAGGAAGTTGCCCTTTTGCCTGCAACTCATCCAGTATCCGGCACAGACGACTCACAGATGCCGCTACAAATTCGGGATTGCAGGAATCTGTTACTCCTCCTGGCAAACTCGACTCGTATCCCTTCTGAAAGGTCGCCTCCCACTTATCAAGCGCCTGCCAGTAGAGCGTGTTAAATGACCAGATGATGCTGGTGCGAGCCGATAAGAAAGGCTCGAGATACATTTTATCAGCGTTCGCCTCCTGACTGGAGAGCGCCGGTTGCTCTACCGGCCTGGCGGCTATGGCTACTGCAAGATTGCCCTGATGTGTCTCATCAGGGCCTTCATAAGCTGGGTTGGACTGCGCCTCAACGGGCAGAGGGGGAGAAGAGAACTGCCATGCATCGAGAAGCTGGCGTAGTTGCGCGGCCAGTTCCGGCGCGGCAACCTGTCGCAAGTCGATATGTACCTCTCGATGGTGAATGGAGCGGCATTGAGGAGTAAGCACGATACGCTCCGCGACTGGCGGCCTGAAGTTACTTTTATACTGCACCCAGTCAAGGGAAAAATTCATACTACTGAGCAAGCTCTCATACGCTGGTTTCTGCTGGTACTCGCACGCCACCTGCGCCAGCGCGCTCATAACAGCCGCGAGCTGTTCGTTATCTACCCGTTTAGGAGGCTTTAGTTCGATAAGCATAGAGGACTCTCCTTACTCGAGTATACCTGTCATTCTTGCATTTCGCGAGGCGTTGCGAGTGCGAGCGCGACGCGCTCTAACACAGCCAGATCAGCGAAATGCTCAAGCACAATGTTGCACCCACGTATCCCCTCGCACATTTTCAGCGCCTCAACCGCAACTACCATAGACTGCACGCAAGCTTCAAGCGTTTCCTGATCGCGGGCATCTTCTCCTTGAGAGTCGTTCATGAGCGGCAAGCTTACCAGCAAGGGCCTTGTCCGCAAAAGGCCAGCGTTGTCTATACAATAGGAGCCGAGCGTATCAACCAGGTGGTGAGTGTCATGAAGCGGTGTCGTCACGAGGAACTGGGCCGCGCTCAGATCCTTCGCGGGTAAGCGATCTTCCAGCGTCACAAGCGCGCCAAGATAGAAGACGGGCGGCGTCTTGATGCTCGCGCCTGAAGTGAAACGGCCCTCGTCACGCATCCTGGCAGCCGCAGCCAGCAGTGCCGGGCCGTGCAGGTCAACAACCAGCCGGGCATCGGAGTTCCGTCCAAGGCTTGCCCGTACCGGCGGTCTCATATCAATAAGCAGGTTATGGATGCCCAGCGCTCCCAAACCCAGCATGTCACCCTGTAAGGCGAGACGATTCCGGTCGCGACCGCTCATTTGCGCCATCGTCTCGACCCCCGCTCTTTGGAGCAGCGCCGCCATTGCCAGGCTGCTTAATGCCACTGTTCCACCAGGGGCGTCGGCAGTCAGCACAGCATCAAAGTGTCTCACTTGCGTCGCTATCTGCTCGACAAACGTCCCCGCGCCAATAGCCAGGAGCGGCGGCAGTTGCGCGGTGATCGCAAAACTACCGCCCACCCATCGCTGTTGTAAATGCGAGATCGGGCTAATCGCTCTATCGTCCGGTTGGTATTGTACGGGCTGAACCATCAAACTTCCTGTCTTTCCAGGAGCATATTCACGCAACTCATGCGAACGAATATTGCCTGGTTGCTATACTATGCGCGCTTCTCCCCGAATATAGCGGCATGACAAGCAATCATATATAAGCAAGTATGCGTAGAAACGCACCTGTATGTCCATACACTGGCTTATCTTTTCCTACGGAATCTTAAGTTCTTGCCGTCAATTCCTCTTGACAGAATAATGTCATAGTGGCTATACTTTGATAAGCAATATTACCCTTACTCAGTATCAAACATTGAATTATCAGAGGGATGCCAGTTTGAAGTGGCACATCCTATCGACCAAAATGATACTATTACAGAAGTGTTATTTGGCCCTCGTGATAACAGAAGGGAGGTGTTCCAGAAGACCCGCTATCATTGAAACGATGAGGTATCACACATCAAAAGGAGGCTACGATGCCAGCCAATCCAATGGATTACAGCGGCGGTAGAGATACCGTACTCGACGTAGCGCGCGCCGAGCGCGCTAAATTCTACAACATCATTGACGATCCAAATAACTGGTATGTCCAGACGCGCTGCAGCGAATGGGAAGTGCGCGACATAGTCGGCCACATGATCGACGTCACCGAAGGCTACTTAACGGCCTGGGACATGGTTCGCAAGGGTGAAGCCGGCAATGCGCTTGGCCTGCAAGTAATGAGCGACCGACTCAACGAACATGCTCTGGCATTCCGCAGCCTGTCACGCGAAGCAGCCATCGCCCGGCTCAAAAGCGACTCAGACCAGGCATTCGCTATTTTCGATGCCCTCACCCCTGAAGAGTGGATGGGCTCCACCGCCCCTCACCCCTATATGGGCCCAATACCGACATGCTTCTATCCCTCCTTCCAAATCATCGACTATGGTATTCACACATGGGATATGAAGTGGGGCCTGGGAGATAAAACTGGCAAGCTCGATGAGCGCACTGCCGGTATCCTTATGCCGTTCATGTTTATCGTTATGCAGTACACCGTAGAAGAGGAATCGGCCAAAGGCGTAGATGCTGTATTCGGCATCATCGTCGATGGCGAATGGGGTGGTCAGTGGCGCGCTACAGTCAAAGACGGCCAGTTCACATGTGTTCCAGCCGACAGCCTTGATGGCGTGCAAGCTACTTTCCACTTCAAAAATGCATCAGATTTTGTTCTCACCACCTATCAACGCTTTCCAGGTGGTGAAACGAGTGGAGACTCCAAAGTAATCAACCAGATCCGCCACCTGTTCTTCAAGATATAGGAATTTGGAAAGCGCTAGCGTATTCGTGGGGGTGGGAACCCTGGTGATCGTCCAGAACAAGGGCGGAACGGGTGAGGCCTGCCTGCATCAGACCCCGCCCGGCTTGTCCTATCGCTCTTGCCTCGAAAGGGATAGTATTCCCTTTCGAGGTGACCTCACCAAAAACCTACCCCTGGAGTGGAGGTACAACTGTGTCTAAAATCCAGTCTCAAGGTGTTCACCATATCACATTTGTTGGTTCCAACCGGGAGGCGACCATTGATTTCTACGAGGGAGTGCTGGGAATGCCACTGGTTATGGAGCAACCCAATCTCGATGTCCCAGACGAAACCCACCTTTACTTCGACGCGGGCGATGGACGGCTGATCACTTTCTTCGTGCGCCCCACGCGGGTAAATGATCCCACCCCCAATCCGGAAGGCATCGGCAACCTGCATCACATTGCTTATACCGTCTCGCGTGCTACGTACACCCAGGTCTCCCAACGCCTCAACGAGCGTAACATTTGGAACACGGGCAACATCGACCGCGGGTTCATGGACTCAATCTACTTTAGAGATCCCAACGGACAGTTGCTCGAGATGGCCTGCTACAAGTTCGTTCCACCAGAAGGCTACAGCTTTGCCGACGTACTCGTCACGGCCCACCATCTGCGGGTGGCCGCCGGTGCCTATAGTATCCAGGAAGCCCACCTGGCCGACGCCATCGCCGAGCTGACCAGGCGTAAAGCAATTTCCATTACGGAGGTAGCCCTGGCATGATGCATCCCGCCGAGCCTGATGCGCGGCCTCAGAGTACGCTCTGGATGTTGGATCTGGGCCAGCCACTACCGGTTGGCCCCGTACTGCACGTCCCGGTGGCCTTCACTCGTGCCGGGCCGGAGGTGGCTCAGGAACTGGCGCAGGCTATGGACCTCGACGATCAAGCGGTAGCGCAACGCTTTGACAACGGGCGGCATTGTTATGTCGGTAGGATCGAAGGCAGGCTTGCTACCTATGGCTGGGTTACGTTTGACGAAGAAGACATTGGCGAGCTGAGCCTCAGCATTCGACTCAAGGCTGGGGAAGCCTACATCTGGAATTGCGCCACACTGCCAGCATACCGGGGGCAACGTCTCTACCCTGCGCTGTTGACACATATAGTCGGTGAACTACATCATCAGGGCGCGCATCGCGTCTGGATTTGCACGGACACCGACAACCTGCCCTCCCAAAGTGGTATTGTCCTTGCAGGTTTGCAGCCAACAGGCGATGTCTTCATCAGTCATGCCTTGACGATGCGCCGGGCCTGGTTGCGGGGACGACCCGGCATTTCTGAACGGCTGGTAATGGATGCTCGCCATGCGCTGCTGGGAGGACGCGAAGAGGTCTGGCTGGCGACAAACTCTGGCGAACTTTCAGCCGGTACCATGTACCCACACCTGGGTCAGCCGCTTGTGCTTGCTGGTGAGCCTCCGAGGAGCGCGCGAGCGGCTATGATTATGCTGCATGGGCGCGGAGCCACGGCGCAGGATATCCTGACATTGACGCCAGACCTGCACTCGCCTGGTTTTATCTACCTTGCGCCGCACGCCGCCGGAAACACCTGGTACCCCAACAGCTTCCTTGCGCCCTTCGCCAGCAACGAACCGGACCTCTCTTCGGGGTTGGCAGTCATTACATCTCTGCTCGATCAATTGGCGCAGGTGGGCATCCCTGCCGAGCGTACAATCTTACTGGGTTTCTCGCAAGGAGCATGTCTGTTGCTAGAATACATTGCACGCAACCCCCGGCGCTACGGTGGTGTCGTAGGTCTGAGCGGTGGCCTGATAGGACCCGATGGTACGCCGCGCAACTACCCTGGCTCGCTGGCAGGCACACCCGTTTTTCTGGGATGTAGCGATACCGACCCGCATATCGCAAAAGAGCGGGTAGAGCAAGCCGCTGAGGCCTTGCGACTTATAGGTGGGAACGTTACAACGCGGCTCTATCCTCACATGGACCATACTGTCAACCAGGACGAACTGCGCTTCGTACTGGGTATGATGGCCAGTATTCTGCCCATCAGTACCGGAGGTGTGAACCCTATGCCGAAGCAGGACAATGAGAAAACCACGCAGGGAGTCGGCCCGCTCGACGGACTGCTGATCGCCGACTTCTCACGAGTACTCGCTGGCCCGTACTGCACCATGCTGCTTGGTGACCTCGGTGCAACTGTTATTAAGGTCGAAAGCCCTGCGGGGGATGACACTCGTACCTGGATGCCGCCAGACCGCAATGGGGTGTCGACCTACTATATGGCAATCAACCGTAACAAACGCTCGATCACTCTCGATCTCAACGATTCCGCGGATCTGCGGCTGGCCCACGAACTGGCTGCCCGCGCCGATGTCTTCATCGAAAATTTCAAGCCCGGCGGCCTCAAACGTTTCGGTCTGGATTACGACGCGGTCCAGCAGCGAAACACCGGCATCATCTACGCATCCATCAGCGGTTTTGGAACGGCGCAGGGGGCGTCCCTTCCCGGCTACGACCTCATCGTGCAAGCAATGTCCGGGTTAATGAGTCTCACAGGTGACGCTGATGGCCCGGCCTATCGCTCCGGGATCTCGGTGTTCGATGTGATGGCCGGGTTGCACACAACCATTGGCATTCTGGCCGCACTCAACCACCGTAATCACACTGGCGAAGGCCAGCATGTGGAAGTAAGCTTGTTCGCCACGGCGCTCTCAGGGATGGTCAACCATACGACTGCTTATGTTGCTGGCGGCGTCGTTCCGCACCGCATGGGCAATGCCCATCCCAGCCTGTTCCCCTACGAATCGCTGCCGACAGCGGATTTGGACCTTATTATCGCTGCCGGAAACAATGGGCAGTTCGGCAAGCTGTGCGAAATCCTCGATCTGCCTGAGCTGCCGCGTGATCCCAGGTTTGCGAACACCAAAGATCGCACCCGCAACCGCGAGGCTCTGCGCCCGCTGCTGGTTGAGCGGTTACGCACGAGAACAGCCAACGAATGGTTCCGCATGTTGAGCGCCGCTGGCGTTCCGTGCGGCCCGATCAACAACGTCGAAGGAGGGGTCACGTTCGCTCGCGAAATCGGGCTTAATCCCGTCGTCGAGGTGGGCACCGGGGACGATGCCGTGCCAATGATTCGTCACCCGATTTCGTTCTCACTGACGCCTCCGCGCCACGATCTGCCGCCCCCAGCGCTGGGCCAGGACAACGAGCAGATTCGCGCCTGGCTCAGCCAGACGATACGCATCGGCCCGGAGGAACTCAAGACAACCAGGACAACTTCAGAACAATGATGCAATGATAAGCCCAGGTTCAGTCAGGATATCCTGGCAGCAGTCCTGTATCGAGAGGGCTGAGAACCTTGTAACGTATAAAAGGAACAGATGGAATATCCCACCGGAATCGGTACCTCCGATGCCACCAGCATTCACCTGCTTGGTCACGATCTTGCCGGCGAGCTGATTGGTACTATCGGGTTCGGCGAGCTGGCTCTCTGGCTCGCCACGCAGCAGCGACCGACACCGCAGCAGGTGCGTGTGTTCGAAGCTGTGCTCGTCTCGCTGGCCGATCACGGCTTTACCCCGACCGCGATCGTGGCGCGCCTGACCCTGTATAGCGCCCCGGATGCCCTCCAGGGGGCGATGGCAGCAGGTCTGCTGGGTGGCGGCTCGCGGTTCCTCGGTGTCACAGAAGACACTGGCCGATTTCTCGCTGGCGTGTTGGCAACCATCGCGGGCCAGCTCCCGGAGACCGATGAGCAATGGGACGCGCTCGCCCGCCGTGCTGTCGCCGAGCAGCGCGCTGCTGGCCGTTTCGTCCCAGGCCTGGGCCACCCGGTACATAAGACCGTTGACCCTCGTACAGCCGTGATCATCGCGATTGCCAACGAGGAGGGCCTGCGGGGGCCGCACCTGCGCTTGTTCGAGGCCATTGGTCGTGTCCATGCCGGAGTGCTTGGTCGCACGCTGCCACTTAACGGCGCTGGAGTGGCAGGCGCTGCGCTTGCCGACATTGGACTGCCGCCTGAGTTACTGCGCGGCGTGGCTCTGCTCGCGCGCGCTGCGGGGCTATTAGGTCACATCGCAGAAGAGCTGCGTCACCCCATCGCACCCGACATCTACTCGGCGATCGACCGGAATGCCGTATACCGGCCAACCGCCAGCAACGACATCACAGAACAACGCTAGCATTGCAAAACTGCGACAAGGAGAAATAGCGTGACTGATAGACTTTTGACGACGGTTGTAGGAAGCTATCCTCAACCCGAATGGCTGGTTGATCGCAAGAACTTACAGAACCGATTACCGCCGCGCGTCCGGGCACATGAAATCTGGCGCATCCCTGAGCCTCTGCTGCAACAGGCCCAGGACGATGCAACCCTCCTCGCCATTCGTGACATGGAACGCGCAGGCATCGACATTATTTCTGACGGGGAGATGCGAAGGGAGAGTTACTCCAACCGTTTCGCCACGGCGTTAGACGGAATGGACCTCGATAACCCAGGAGTGGCCCTGGATCGCACAGGCCATCCCAACCCTGTCCCGCGGGTCGTCGGCCCGATCCGCCGCTTACACCCGGTTGAAGTACGCGATGTAGAGTTTCTGCGACGCAACACCAACCTACGCATCAAGATCACCGTGCCAGGCCCTTTCACTGTCACCCAGCAGGCGCAGAATGACTATTACCACGATGAGAAAGCTCTGGCATTGGATATCGCCGCAGCCATCAACGAGGAGATCAAAAGCTTGCAGGCGGCAGGAGCCGACGTGGTACAGATTGACGAACCATACCTGCAAGCGAGACCCGAGAAGGCCAGGGCCTACGGAGTCGAGGTCATCAACCGGGCGCTGGAAGGAATTGAAGGAACAACGGCGCTGCACCTCTGCTTTGGGTATGCTGCTATCGTTCATACCCGACCTCCCCAGTACTCATTCCTCACGGAGCTGCGTGATTGCGTCGTCAGGCAGATTTCGATTGAAGCGGCTCAACCACACCTCGATCTATCGGTACTTCGTCAATTAGCAAATAAAACCATCATTGTAGGCGTCTTGAATCTGGGCGATTTAGAGGTGGAGACGGCGGAGACAGTGGCCGGGAGAATACGCTCAGCTTTGCAGTATGTAGAGCCGGAGCGCTTGATCCTGGCACCGGATTGCGGCATGAAATACCTGCCACGGGAAGTAGCCTTCGGCAAGCTATGTGCATTGGTCGAAGCAGCCAGGATTGTTCGACAAGAATTGTAGCCTTGACCCGCTTTTTAAGAACTCCAGTACATGCTCCACTACATCCCCACCCTCGGCCTATACTGGATCGCCTCCGCCAGATGATTCGCCAGAATCATCTCGCTCCCCGCTAAATCCGCAATCGTCCGCGCCAGCTTCAACACGCGGTGATACGCTCGCGCTGACAAATGCAACTGCTGTGTGGCTGCCTTCAACAACCTCTCGCCCGACACCTCCAGCTCGCAATATTCGCGCACCTCGTTTGGCCCCATCTCGGCGTTGCATTTCAACTTCGTGCCCTTGAAGCGTTCCAATTGTCGCTCTCGCGCAGCCTGCACCCGTTTCCTGATGGTTTCGGAGGTCTCGGCTTGTCTCTTGTCCGACAATTTCTCGTAGTCTACACGAGGGACCTCAACGTGGATGTCAACGCGGTCCAGCAAAGGCCCACTAATCTTTTTCTGGTAACGCGCGATCGCCATGGCTGAGCAGGTGCATTCCTTCACCGGGTCGGAGTAATAACCGCAGGGGCAAGGGTTCATGGCGGCGACCAGCATGAAATTGGCGGGATAGGTGATGGTTCCCTGGGCGCGCGATATTGTGACGACTTTGTCTTCGAGCGGCTGGCGCAAAACGTCGAGCAGGTTCTGCCCAAATTCGGGGAGTTCGTCGAGGAAAAGTACGCCGCGATGCGACAGGCTGATCTCTCCGGGGCGCGGAATGCGACCGCCGCCAACCAGCCCGGCATGGCTGGTGGTGTGGTGCGGCGAGCGAAATGGGCGCTGCATCATCAGAGGCATATCGGAGGGCAACATGCCGCTCACACTGTATATCTTCGTCACATCGAGCGATTCTTCGATGGTCATGCGCGGCAAAATAGAGGGTGTCGAACGCGCCAGCAGAGTCTTGCCCGATCCGGGAGGGCCGCTCATCAGAATATTATGTCCGCCACTGGCCGCCACCTCTAAGGCGCGTTTCACATGTTCTTGCCCGCGCACGGCTGCCATATCTTGACCGTACACGATCGGTTCGGCCACATCGAGCAGGCGAGGATCGGGGATATATGGCTCAATTTGCTGTTCGCCGTTGAGATGGCCCACCAGTTGGCCCAGTGTCTCTACCGGGTAAATATTGACCTCGCGAATGAGAGCCGCCTCCATCGCATCGGCGGCAGGCACAAAAACCTCTTTGACATGCTTTTCGCTGGCTAATGCTACCATCGGCAGCATCCCGTTGGTATGTCGCACCGTGCCATCCAGCGACAATTCCCCCAGGAACAAGCACTGCTCAATCTTCTCGTCCGGGTTGATCTGCCCAGACGCCACCAGTATTCCAATGGCTATAGGAAGATCGTAGGCCGGGCCTTCTTTGCGCAGGTCGGCGGGCGCGAGGTTGACCGTGATACGCTTGAATGGGAAGAGACAACCGCTGTTCTTGATGGCGGAACGCACCCGCTCTTTCGACTCGTTGACCGCCGCGTCGGGCAGCCCTACGATAGTAAACGCTTGCAGGCCATTGGAGAGATCAATTTCGACTTCAACCAGCGCGCCTTCCAATCCGATAACCGCGCAACTTTGCACTTTTGCCAGCATAAAACCCTGTACCCCCTCATCATATTTCACGCGCATTATGCATGAGTTGGACGAAAAATGCAAGCTATTCGATTCTATTTCACCTTGACGCGAGCCAGGCCCGGCACAAGCGCCAGGATTAGCAGGGTTGCCACGATACAGGCCGCGCCTCCGCTGACGACGGAGAGCGCAGGCGAAAATATTCCTGCTACCAGGCCCGATTCGAACTGTCCCAACATGGGGCCGCCCATTACAAACATGGCATTCACTCCACTCATACGGCCGCGCAGTTCGTCGGGCGTGGTGAGTTGCACGACCAGGCCGCGTAGCACCATGCTAACCATATCAGCCGCGCCAGCTCCGGCCAGAAAAAATACGCCCAGCCAGAGCGGCGATGGGAAAAGGCCAAAGGCGATAATGCTCAAACCCCACACGATAACTGCCAGGGCCACGCCTAACCCCTGACGGGTGATGCGCCCGATCAAACCGGTGAATGGAGCAAGGACTACCGCGCCTATGGGTGTGGCAGCCTGGAGAATACCCAGTCCTTGCGGACCGATATGCAGAATTTCCTGGGCGTAGATGGGCAACAAGGCGCGCGGCGAACCAAAGAAGGTGGCGAAAAAGTCGAGCGAGAGTACCGCCAGGATCACAGGATGGGCGCGTAAGAAGCGCATACTATCCGCAAAGGCCACTCTTCCTACCTGCGTGCGCTTTTCGATGGGGATGCGCGGCACAACCATTACCAGTAGTGAGCCGATCACCACGAAGTACGAAACAACATCGAACCAGTACGTATTAGCAACACCCAGCCAGGCAATCGCAAAGCCGCCAGCAGTTGGGCCAATAATAAACGTAAACTGCATCATCACGCTGTTGAGCGACAGGGCGTTCGCCATTTCCTCGCGTTTCACCAGGCTGGGAATGATAGCCTGGCGCGTGGGAAATTCAAACGCCGATACGCTGGCCGAGACCAGCACCACGCCATAGATAATGAACAGATTGATGACATGAAAGATGGTGCAGAAGGCGAGGATAGTAGATGTTGCTGCCAGCGTCACTTCGATGATGATCAGCAATTTGCGGCGATCAAAGGTATCTGCGAAGACGCCGCCAACCAGCGAGAAGATCAGGCGCGGAATGGCCTGCACGAGTCCGATCAAGCCCAGCGCGATGGGGCTATGCGTCAGCAGCAACACCTGCCAGGCTACCGCGACCACCTGCATCTGTGTTCCGGTTGATGAGATGAGTTGACCCCAGAAGAGCAGCGCATAGTTGCGATTGCGCATCACCGCCCAGGGACCTAACGATTGCTTAACAGGAGTGATTTCTGCAGGCGGGGCTACAGTTGGTACTAACGGCAGGTCAGGAGCAGTTTCATCGGACGGTTCGATCTTCATGCTACGTTTCTACATTTGAGGGCAAAACGATGATCTCCTGTCCCGACTTGAGCGTCATATTGAGATCAGAGGGCGTAGTGACAAGCCGGTTACTGACATAAATATGTATTTTTTTTCGCACCTGGCCCTGCGCATCGCACAGTTGCTCCCACACCAGAGGATACTGTCGCTCCAAAGCGTCCAGTAGTTGCTCAAATGTCTCCGCCTTCAGCAGCAATTGACTTTTGCCGCCGCTAAAGACACTGAGAGTGGAGGGAAGACGCATGATTACCGATGTCTTATCTTGTTCATTTATCATTCGCAGCCAGGCTATCCTAACGGAACAAATTTCTAGCTTAGAGTATAGCACATAAGGAAACTTCTACCACTTCTCTAACACTATTGACCACGCGCGCGCCGTGTTGCAAAAGCGCGCGTATGGCATTTACTCCTTCGCCGTCGGTATAATCGCGCTCTGTGATACCGATTTGCCGCATCAAAACATCCTCGTCAGTCGAAGTACCGACGGAAGCGTTATCTTCATCGACGGCATTGGGCGCGAGTAAGAGCGTGGTAACGCCGTGTTGCGTAGCTTCCACGGCTTCGCGCAGCAGGGACAGATTGCCGGGGCCAACAGGCACGGGACAGAGTATCAATACAGCTATCCGCGCCAGGCGAGCGCGCACCTGTTCCAGCACAGCCGGGGAGATGGGCGCGTAGGGCTGCTCGGTAATAACATCCTGGGCGAGGCGCAGGGCCAGCGTGTGATCGCTATCGCCGATGTTCAAGGCTCCCGCGCTAAAAGGGATACGCGCATCCGCCAGCGCGCGCATCAGAAGCTCGCCGGAACCGCCGCCAGCCATGACATGCACGCGCGGCTGCGCGGCATGCTGATCATCATCCGCAACAACGTCGTTTCCAGGCGGCAAAATGCTGATATGCTCCGCGCCGCGCAAGATGCCAACCTGCACATTGATTCCGTACACACGCCGCAGCAGGTGTGGCTCCAGCACTTCGGCGGGCGTCGCATCAGCCACGATGCCGCGCTGAAAGAGCACCAGGCGGGGAAAATAACGAGCGGCCAGGTTCAGATCGTGCATGGCAGCGATGACCGTCACGCCGGTCTCGCGATTTAAGCGCTGCACCAGTTCCAACAACTCGATCTGGTATTTGATGTCCAGGTGGGAAGTCGGCTCGTTGAGCAGCAGCAAGGCGGGTCGCTGCGCCAGCGCCATCGCGACCGTGACGCGCTGCCGTTCACCCCCGCTCAATTCGTTGAAAATGCGCCCGGCCAGCGTCTCGATATCAGCCGCTTGCAGGGCGACGCGCACGATGTCCTGATCTTCTTTTGTGTTTGAGCCGAGCCAACGCTGATAGGGAGTGCGACCCAGGCTCACCAACTCTTCGACGCTAAAAGCAAACGGTACGTGCATTTCCTGGGGAACGACAGCCACGCGCCGCGCTACCTCGCGCCTGCCCCACGCGCGCGCGTCTCTTCCATCCAGCATCACCACTCCCTGCTGCGGGCGCAAAACCCCGCTTATCAGGCGCAGCAGGGTAGTTTTGCCGGAGCCGTTTGGCCCTAACAGACCGACCATCTCCCCGGCTCGTGCCTGGAAATGCACATCATAGAGCAAAGGTTGGCGGTTATAACCAAAGGTGATGCCCTGCATATCTAAAAGTGGGGTGGTATCGGACGCAATAAATTGCGTCCCTACATTTTCGTTGTTGTCTACCATCGGTATGCTCGCTTGTTGTTTCGAAGCAGGAAGAGGAAGAACGGCGCGCCTACCAGGGCGGTGAATACGCCAACGGGTAGAGTAGTTGGCGCGATGACGGTGCGCGCCAGCAGATCGGCCAGGATGAGAAAAATCGCCCCGGCCAGCGCCGAGGCTGGCAACAAAAGGCGATGGCGCGGGCCGAGCAGCAGGCGCATGGTATGTGGCACCACCAGCCCGACAAAGCCGATCAACCCACTGATTGAGACGGCAGCAGCCGTGAGCAGCGAACCTACCATAATAATGAGCAGTTTATAACGTTCGACATGCAGCCCCAGGTTAGCCGCGCCCTCTTCACCCAGCCCGAAGGCATCCAGCGCGCCTGACAGTAGCCACGCCAGCGCAAATCCCACCAGCACAAAACCACCAACGATCACATCAGGCAGCCATGTCGTTACCGAAACGCCGCCCGCGAGCCAGCTAAACAGGCTGTCCAGGGTAAACTGCGCGTGAGGACTGATAGTTAAGATGAGCGTCTGTATGGCAACCAGCACGGCGTTGATGACCACGCCCGCTAATAACAGCGTCACAACGGGCGTCTGGCCGCCGACACGCGCAATGGCATACACGAACAGCACGGAAAGCATAGCGCCAACAAAAGCCAGGATGGGCGTAAGTGGAAAATACAGGCCATAAAGCGTGTCATACGGCAGAATGAACGCGATGGCTGCGCCCAGTGCCGCGCCGGATGACGTGCCAATCAGGTACGGGTCGGCCAGTGGGTTGCGCAACATCCCTTGAAAAAGCACTCCGGCAATTGAGAGAGCCGCGCCAACCAGCCCCGCGCCAATCACGACAGGCATACGCGCCTGCAACACGATAACTTCTATAGTTGGGTCCCATTGATGGGCGAAATGAAATACCCCCGTGCTATTGAGCAGGATGCGCGCGATCACGCTGGTAGGTATAGCAATCGTGCCAAAATTGACGGCCAGAAAAATCACTACAACCAGCGCCATTGCCAGCACGCTTAAAACAAGCGATGCCGGTAAACGGCGCATATGTTCATGCCAGGACTGCATAAATGTTTTGCGCGTTGCCAGTTTCATGATACTGGCAGTATATTCATATCTGGAAGCAGCATGTCAATTTGCATGGCTTGTTCTTCATGCCACTGCTTCATCGCCTAACGCCTGCTCCGTAATGTGTTGCGCGCGTGGTTCAACATCTGCTATCAACGTAGTGAACTCGTCATCGCCTATAGTCTTACGTAGAGTTTCGATGCCACGCAGCGATTCCTGGTAGTAGGTGCTGTCGATGGCGTGCAGGATATTTCTAGCAAGTACGAGGCAGGCCAGCGCGGTCTCGTAGCGCTGCATATCGAGGTAGAGCTTGCCCAGATTGCGCATGGTCTTGCCCTGGCCCTCCTGATCTTCCACTTCCTGCGCGATAGCCAGGGCCTGCTTGTAATAGTCAAGCGCGGTATCAGCCTGGCTCATCACCTCGTAGACGGTTCCCATGTTTCTGAGCGTGCGGCCTTCGCCCTTGCGATCAATCTCGCGTCTAATAGCAAGCGCCTGTTGCAGGTAGCCAAGCGCCTGCTCATACTTCCCCAGCTTGCGGCAGGCCTTGCCAAGATTATTTAATGACCATGCCTCTCCACGGCGATCGCCCTCCTCGCGAAAAATGTCCAGCGCCTGCTGGTAATGCTCCTGCCCTTTTTCACGCTGCCCCAGGTCTTCGTAAACGCGCCCAAGATTATTGAGCGTGGCCGCTTCACCCGTCTTATCTCCCAAATCGCGGAAAATGACCAGCGCTTGCGCATAGTAATCCTGCGCCTGTTTGCCCTGCCCCAGGGCGGTATAGACAAAGCCCAGGTTATTGAAAGCCACGCCTATGCCCTGCGCGTCGCCCTGCTCCTGGCTGATTTGCAGAGCGGCGTGGTAATCGCTTTGCGCCTTCTCCCTGTTGCCCATATCGGCATAGACGCGGCCAAGATCATTTAACACACGAGCTTCTCCACTGCGTTTGCCCTGCGCGTGGTAGAGTTCCAGCGAAATCTCAAGCTGTTCCCTGGCCTTATCGAGGCGACCCAGCATCCTATATACCACGCCCAGTGTATCCGCCACGCGCGCGCGCTGCACCGGCGTTGGCAGCCACTTCTCATGCGTAATCTGCTGGTACAGTTCGAGCAAGATAGCATTACCGCCAGCGCGTTTGAGCGTACCAAATAAGCCTTCACGTTCCATCAGATTAAAGGCATCCGGCCAGCGCTCGGCCTGGCAAAGCTGCCAGGTCTCCTCGATCAAAGGCTGCACATGGCTGATCTTACGGCGCTTCTCGCGTGGCGGGCAGCGCAAAGCCGCCTGCTGCGCGTAGTAGCTGGCAGTCCTGGCGTGCGCCTCACACTCCAACTGGTGGTTCTGTTGTTCATTCGTCTCATCGAAGTGACTTTGCGCGTAGTTTGTCACCAGCGCGTGTAACTGGTAACTACCATCGCCCGCCGCCTGGAGCAGGCGCTGGTTGAGCAAGACATCGAGCGCGCCGTGCCAATGTATCTTCGAGGTGGTGTTGTCCGCGTCCGCTACCATATGCGCCGCCTCGATGGGTACAGGCTCGCGGTAAACGGAGAACGCTAATAACAACTGCCGCTGCTCCTCGTTTAATTGCTCGTGAAAGATGTAATCCAGTAAGTTGCGGGTCACATTGCCCGTCCAGACTTGCGAGAACATGGCATCTTTGAGGAATGCCGCCAGGCCCAAATTGCGCGTGCGTAGCAGTAAGGCCAGCAAGGTCAGCGCGTAGGCATGTCCCTGACAACGTTCGACGACGGCGCGTAATTCGGCGTCACTGCCCTCGATGTGCATCTTACCCAGCAGGTCCATGCCCTCAGCAACATCCAGCCCCTGCACCGTGTATTCATGCATATACGTCGGTGGATATTCGCGCGTTCCCAACGGCCAGGGTCGGCTGGTCATCAGGATACGACAGGCGCACGGCTGACCGTTGATAGCATCGAGCCATTCTCCCACGCCGGGACGGTCCGCCAGCGCGTGACCGGTGCGCCAATCCAGCAAGTTTTCAAACTGGTCGAGCACAATCAGGCGTGGCTGCTCCGTCGTGTTCAAGACGTTGAACAGCGCCATCGCCTGGTGTTGCAGCGAAAGGCGCGTGAAATCGGGCAGAGGCTTCTCAAAGAGTTGAAAGAGATTGCCGGCCAGATCAGCCAGCGTAACGACGGGATCGATGTTGAGCCAGATAGCCTCAGATGTAAACGGCCCCTTGCTCGCCTGCCGCTGCGCCTCCGCGTAACGATAGATCAACGCGGCCAGCGTTGATTTGCCCACCCCACCGATGCCCGTCAGCGCCAGGGCCGACACCTCAGTGCCGCACAACTTCGTATAGATTGCCAGCACCGTCTTGTCGCGCTGCTGGATGGTGCGCGGGTCGGTCGGCGGCGGCACGCCCATGATACCGCGATAAGTGGCCTTATCGAGAGGCCCCGACTGCGTTGCATGTTGGGGAGGCGGGAGATCGACAGCAGGAACATGCACAATAATCTGCGGCGGCGGTTGAGACGCAACCTGTGCCGGTTGCATCAATTGCGACAACAGGGATGGGTGAATAACAGTCACCGGCTGGCTCGAACCCGCCCGACGAGACGGGAAATAGCCACTGGAAAAGACTCACTAACACGCCCAGCACAGTAAAAATGACAATCGGCAGAATCGTATACACCGACCCCTGCGTATCCCTGAGCCAGAAGACCGCTCCACCCGCTATCAACACTAACGCGGTAAGGGCAACCAGCCAGCGTCTATCCTTACTATGCTTTTTCTGCTTCTTCGCATTCAGTGGGTCTTCAAGTTGCTGTCCTTGCTGTTGCATCCCCATGCGGGCTACTATTACCTTCCCTAAATTATGTCATCGATGTATGCGGAAATTCAGACATAACGCGATTATACCACGCCTATGTATGTATGCAAGAGCAGGAGTGCAGAGGGCGCAGCCCTTTGCAGGGGCGTGGGGTGTCCCCACTTTCCCTCCTTTTTCGGGGATGGGGAAAAAAGGGCTTTGCAACAGGTCTGCACAGTCGATCAATGCAAAGTGGACGCTAAATGAACGACAACTGAACGATAAAAGTGTAGACAACGAAGCATCATCCCGTTACACTTGAAATGTAAGGAGCAGTGATGCAAGAATACGAGTACAATGCACATCCGTTGCGCATAGCGCGTGTCGAACGTGGTTTGACGCAGGAAGACCTGGCGCAAGAAACCGGCCTGGGCGTATCCACCATCCGGCGAGCCGAGCAATGGTTCCCGCTCAATATCAAATCGCAGCGTATGCTGACCGACTATTTCAAGAAGACGCTGAAAGAACTGGGCCTGCTAGGACGCGGTTGGACGCAAGGAAGCGCGCAACTCATTTCTTCATCACCAACCACACCGAACCCATCACAACGTTTGCCAGCAGTAGCAGTGTCCACGCCATTGTTACACAAAGAAGCGCCACCCGCGCGCTATACTCCTACCCAGGCACTCGACCTGCTCGGCGCGCAGCCCAACATCGTAACAGATCAACATGCAGGAGCGTGGCTCGCGCTGGGAACCAGCCACCTCGCCCAACTCTTCGACGAAGGATGGTCGCTCGAAAACATTCTTGAGTCTCTGCGCGTGGTATTACTGGGTGTGCAGGGATTGCCTCCTATCAATCGACGCAAGCTATTGCAATTGAGCAGCACTGCGCTAATCAGTGGAATCACACTACCAACAAATGAGCATGTGTCTGAGGACGATAAAGTGCGGCTTAATCAATCATTGGGTAAGAGCATAGGTGATGCCTGGAAGTTGTTCCATACTGCTGATAACGCACAAGCTATGGCTATAGGAAGAGCGCAATTGTATCTCATTCAACAAACCAGCTCCATACTCAATTCAGACCTACAATCCCTATTTTACTCAGCCATTTATAGATTGATCGGAGCAACTCTTTTTTTTCAGGAACGATTTGAAGAAGCTGAACATGCACATAACTGCGCATATATTGCTGCCTTAGAGGGTGCGGATATTTGGAACATGGCGCAAAGCCGTAGTTGGCAGGCTTATATATGGAACTCACAGGGTCGTTCCATAGAAGCATTCCAAACAGCCGAAGCTGCATGTAACCTTATTTCACAACAACAAGATATTGAGAGCATACGCTTACGGGCGCGTCTTCTGGCTTTCGCTGCTGAGAATGCAGCGCTATCAGGTGATGAGAAGGAAACCCAATCCAAACTCCATGCATCTGAACAATTACTTGATTTTCTTCTTGATCCTCACGAAGAATTTGATCGGAATAGTTGGCTTCAAACGGCGGGAATATGCGCTTTACATCTTGGTCAATATGACATTGCTAGCACACGACTGCAACAATCACTAAATGCCTTACCACAACATTGGAGGCTTCGCTACTTATCAACTGCTGTTCCGCTGGTGATAACATTGACACGTATGAAGAAACTTGAAGAAGCACTGGCGCTGGCGCGACAGGTGTTACCAGTTATACAGATTGTCCAGTCAGCGAAGCTAACACAACAGTTTATCCACTACTTGCAAGAAGAATTACTCATACACTTCCCAAACGATCATGAATGTTTGTCCTTTACGAAAGAAGCGCAAGGGAAACTTGCGGTAGCGTTGAGATCATAAAGGAGGATTAGTTGGAGCAACCTTACATCGAAAAACTGGAAAAACAGTCCACCAAACTTCTCTCAAAAAAACAAGAGGGTGTTAGAGTTGGGAATATAGTCTTTCTTGCTTTTCAAGACAAATCTAAGTTAGATGAGCAAAGCAACAAGTATCGCACCAGGGGATACACGATAAATACAACGGCACATTTTGTTCTTTGTCAGCAACAAGCCTCTAATCAAAACATACTATTACACACATTTGATCAGAATGATATCGATGCTGACCTGATTTGTTTTATTACAGACGAATTGGGTTCATTTAACATCGCTCAGACAGCACGAACATTTGGTGCTACACTCTTTGGCATTATAGCCTCGACTTTTCCATCGCCTCGCCACCAGGCTACTATCTGGAACCATTTTTGTCTTAACACCTTAACCAAACTGCGGAGTCAGATAACCCAACCTCTGTTTACTGAAGATCAAAGTCCATATATTACGCCCTTCGCTAACATCTATCGCCGTATAGCCGAATTATTCACCGGTCAAAGTTTGCTTGACGTTGGATCAAGTTTTGGTTTTTTCCCAATCCTTATGGCTGAACTTATGTCTGACAGTCGTATTATAGGCTGTGATAATAACCCTGATGCAGTCACGCTTGCAACCAACTTAGCACAAGCAACCAATACTCATCAAACTACATTCATTTTACAGGATGTCCTTGCTGCTGATTTTAGCGATATTGGATACTTTGATACAGTGACGGCGATACATCTTCTTGAACACCTTTCGGAAGAGCATATTGCTCTAGCGCTTACCAATTTGCTGAGAACCACGCAGCAGCGTTTGATTATAGCGGTGCCATACGAGAAACAGCCTGAAACTGCATACGGCCATCAACAAATATTTACGCGTGAAAAACTCGAACACTGGGGTCAATGGTGTTTAGAACAACTCCAAGGGCAAAGGCCACTTCTCGTGCGAAGAGGTGATGGGCGGGCTGCTGATAATTGAACGTCGATAATTCCGATAACAGGCACTATGCCCACAAAGGCAAAAAAGGAGGTGATGTGTAGGGACGCGATTTATCGCGTCCTCCAATGGCAGAATTGTCCCAACGCGGACGCGATTTATCGCGTCCCTACACATATCGCCCCGAATGATATAGAGCCGATACTATTATTCACATCACGCTTCCGAATGTTCCTCCGTCC
Organism: uncultured Chloroflexia bacterium; assembly: GCA_963769535.1. GTDB lineage: Bacteria > Chloroflexota > Ktedonobacteria > Ktedonobacterales > Ktedonobacteraceae > CF-113. The sequence continues at coordinate 887,380 of CAVYMC010000001.1, forward strand.
CCACTTCTTCCATAAAAGCATCTTCCTCTTCCTGGCGTTGCTGATCGGCGATTTTAGCTTTTGCTTCCTGTTGGCCGAGCCAGCGAAAGAACAGAGGCGACATCACTCCCAGGTCTACCAGGCCGGGGAGCAGGAGCAGCGCGCCACCAACGGCCTGATCGGCGAAGGCGGAGATGCCAAGCTGCGGCGGAACCGCGTAATGATGATAAAACACCACAAAGGAGAAGACCAGCAAAAAGGCGAAAATATCCACCGGCTGCCCGTCCAGAAAGGCATACAACATCTGAAGCGGGTAGGTCATTTTGTGCAGGTCGCGTACCGGGCCAATCAAGGGCCACCAGTTGAGCAGAGCCGTGAGCAGAAAGCTCGCCATCATCACATGGTAGAGCGTGCCATTTTTCAAGGCGAAGTTGAAGAACAGGGGCGCGTGCCATAACAAGAAGTTCAGGTTAAAAAGCAGCGAAGCAATCACCGGCTGTGTTAGAACGCGCGCGATAGGCCGCGTGAACGAGTTAGCAAAAAACGGCTGCACGAGCCACGCGGGAAAAGCATACAGCAATAATGGAGCGCACAAGGTAATTAACGCCACCGCTTGAAACATGTGGAGGGAAAAAAGCTGCGTCCGCGCTACTGTATCAATCGGCGTAAGCAGTAGTATAGCAATTACCACGACCGCCACAATAAACGAAACCACGCGGCGCGTTTGAAGCGGCTTTTCCTCCGGCTTATCACGACGCACCCGCCATATGCCGAAAATATAAAGCAAGCAAAGTATGACAAGACCGGCCAGCGTGAAAGGACTCCAGTGCCATGCAAAATTCAGTCCATAGAACATAGATTGTCTCCATGCAAATAGCGCAAAAATTATCATTGCTAGTATAGAGCAGAGATTGGAAGAGTGCAAATACCCTCTTACCAGGGCGACCGCGAGGGTCGCCCGTACAATACTACGGAGCGACTTACGCAACTCGTCTATTGTACGGGCGACCCTCGCGGTCGCCCTGGTTCTGAATTCGCCCTGATAATGACCTTCTCCTGTTGAACTGATATAATGCAGCTACAACAACATAAAGGACAGGGAAAAGAGCATATGCGTATCGTCATTGCCCCTCAATCGCTCAAAGGCAGTCTCACCGCTGCTCAAGCAGGCCGCGCTATCGCGCAGGGAGCGCGTGTTGTTTACCCACACGCGGAGATAGCTATCGTGCCGGTGGCGGACGGTGGTGAAGGCACAGTGCAGGCTCTCGTCGATGCTACCGGCGGCAGGATAGTCCAGCAGAGCGTGACCGGGCCGCTTGGCGAACCCGTGACAGCCTTCTATGGCATACTCGGCGATGGACGCACCGCCGCTATCGAGATGGCGGCCTGCGCTGGCTTACCCCTGGTTCCACCTGAACGACGAGACCCGCGCGTCACGACCACCTACGGCGTGGGCGAATTGATCCTGGCCGCGCTGGAACAGGGCAGCCGCCACTTTATCATCGGCATCGGGGGCAGCGCCACCAACGACGGCGGCGCGGGCATGGCACAGGCGCTTGGCGCGTCACTCATAGACGGCCAGGGATTACCAGTTGCGCGCGGCGGCGCGGTTCTCAGCACGCTGCAACACATCTCAACGGATGACATGGATGCGCGGCTGCAAGGTTGTACATTCGAGGTGGCCTGCGATGTGAACAACCCCCTGACCGGCCCCACCGGCGCATCTGCCGTCTACGGCCCGCAAAAAGGAGCTACGCCAGCGACAGTCACGGAACTCGATAGCGCGCTGGCCCATTATGCCGCCGTAATCGAACGCGATCTCGGCCTCTCCGTGCGCGACATACCCGGCGCGGGCGCGGCTGGCGGCCTGGGAGCCGCATTGCTGGCATTCTTACACGCCACATTGCGCCCCGGCGCGCAAATCGTCCTCGAAGCCGTCAAGCTGGAAGAACAACTGAGATCGGCAGACCTGGTGATTACCGCCGAAGGACAACTTGACTCACAAACCGCCTATGGCAAAAGCGTAGGAGCCGTCGCAGCCCTGGCGAAACGCTATGCCTTGCCCGTGCTGGCCCTCGCCGGCAGCCTCAGTGAAGACTACCACGCCATCTACGATCTCGGCGTCGATGCCATCGCCGTACTCCCCTCAAAACCCATGACGCTGGCCTATGCAATGGAACACGCCGCCCAACTAACCGCAGACGCCACCGAACGCGCCCTGCGCCTGCTACAAACCGGTAGCAAATTGAAATCCCCTTCGTAGTCATTGTAAGAGCGCACCCTTGCGGTCGCCCTCGTCGTCTTCCCCGCGTCTATACGTCAGACAAGTGGAAAAGAAGCCCGGAATATCTTTTGAGAAAAAGAAGTTATCTTTAGCATAATGTATTTGCAAAGAGGCAGCATTTTGGCAGTGAATTTTGAGCCATCGGCGTACCAACTAACGTATATATTAGTATGTAGGGTGAAGAGCGGTGCAACTGTTGGCTTTGTACACATATCGTTGTATAGAAGATTGTCGCAAGGAGTTAGCGCTCATGAGAGAACATCTGTTTGCCACTGAAAATGCAGACTTTGAATTACTACTCTCGCTGGGGTTTTCGGAAGAAGATGCCACGCGGCTTGTCTATATGAAAAACCACGTCGATGAACAGGTCGAATACCGCGAAATGGTTGCTGAGCAGCATCGTCTCGATTTCATTCGCTGGCTGGTCGAACACGATCGGCTTGAAAGATAAAGATTTCAACTGGATACCATGCAAGGCGACGGCACGAATGGTGCTGTCGCCTTGCATGGTATCCAGTTGAAAATGGGATGATGCCGTTGTGGGTTTGAGCAAACGATAAGCCGAATTCTGTGCCTGCCAGTCCTCACGAACTGGCAGGTGGCAATCATCTATCTGGGACGCGAGTTACCCCGCGCCTCAAGCGACCAACCCGAAGGTTGACAGGCGAGCAACCTGCGAACGCGCCGCGTAGACGCGCTCTTCCCTCTGTTCGGTCTTGCTCCAAATGGGGTTTACCCGGCCAGCCGATCACCCGGCTGCCGGTGAGCTCTTACCTCACCATTTCGCCCTTACCTGGCGCATAGTATTTCTAGCACGCCAGGCGGTATGTTTCTGTGGCACTTTCCTTAAGGTCGCCCTCACTGGACGTTATCCAGCATTCTGCTCTGTGAAGTTCGGACTTTCCTCGGACTGTAGGGTATACAGCCCGCGATTGCCTGTTTTGCTCAAACCCACGTCCCTAAGAGTAACATACTATGCAAAGCGCGTCCAGTCAATTTGACGCCTAGAATAAAAACGCGCTACAATGGCGGTACAATTACTGTCAACAGAGAACTGAGGGTTTTCCCATGAGCACAGGTCGGCAAATCCGCCTGACATCCCTGGCAAGTTGCGCTGGCTGAGCGGCCAAAATGGGGCCAGAGGCCCTGGCGCAGGTTCTGCGACCGCTCACCTTCCATAGCGCGCCGCCTGCCTTGCTGGTCGGGCTGAGCGCCGCCGATGATGCCGCCGTTTACCAGGTGAACGAGCAGCAGGCCATCATAAGCACGGCAGACTTCTTTCCGCCTGTCGTCGATGATCCTTATGCCTTTGGCGCGATTGCCGCCGCCAACGCCATGAGCGACATCTACGCGATGGGGGGCAAAGTCCTCATGGCTATAAACCTGGTTGCCTGGCCCGCAGACCTGGACCCCGGCATCCTCAGCGAAATATTGCGCGGCGGGGCTGATGCTGTCGCCAGGGCCGGAACTGTCATTGCCGGAGGGCATACCGTTACGGACCAGGAACCTAAATATGGACTTGCCGTGACAGGTATGGTTCACCCGCAGCATATCCTGACTAAAGGCGGAGCGCAACCAGGCGATTACCTCGTCCTCAGTAAACCGCTCGGCACAGGATTGATTACCACAGCGCACAGAAATGGCGCTGTAGACAAAACCGACCTCGAGGCTGCGCTGCAATCAATGATGCAACTGAACGACAAAGCAAGTGAGGCTTTACAACGTCCAGGCATCCACGCCGTGACGGACATCACCGGCTTCGGGCTGCTCGGTCACGCCTGGGAGATGGCTTCGCAGAGCCGCGTCGGCATGCGTTTCCATTTTGACACGCTGCCGCAGTTGCCCCACGCGCGTCACTACGCCGAACAGGGACACATGACGGGCGGCGCGCGACGCAACGAAAAGTATCTCATGCCTCATATGACCATACAGCGGGAACTGGACAGGTTCGACAGGGAAATCCTGTGGGACCCGCAGACATCCGGCGGGCTTTTCGCGGCCATCGACCCGGCGCTATGGCCTGCTCTGGCCGCGCTCGCACCCGATGTCATGTTCTGGCATATCGGCGAGGTGACGGATCGAGTCAGCGACGAGGACCATGTTAAGTTGGAGGTGTATTGATGTTCGAGGCTCTGCAAGATTCGCTCGGTCTCCATTTCCAGGATGAATCGTTATTAAAATTAGCCCTGACCCATAAATCGTATATTTTTGAAACATCGAACGACGCGCTCAACTCAAACGAGCGGATGGAGTTCCTGGGCGACTCGGTACTTGCCTGTGTCAGCACGGACTATCTCTATCGCGCTTTCCCCGATTTGAGCGAAGGCGATTTGAGCGACATACGCTCCATGCTGGTGAAAGGGGAGACATTGGCGCAGTTCGCTCGTGATCTCTACCTGGGCGATTTCCTGGTTATGAGCAAAGGCGAAACGAACAACATCAAGAGCCAGCGCGTCCTGGCTGCCACCTTCGAGGCCGTGCTGGGGGCGATTTACCTCGATCAGGGATTTGAAGCAGCGCAACGTTTCTTATTGCCCCGCTTAAAGCCTATGGCGTATCACATCGTCAGGAAACGCTTATTCAAAGATCATAAATCGCTCTTTCAAGAACTGGCCCAGGAGCATACGAGCATCACGCCAGCCTATCGCCTGGTTAGCCAGGAAGGGCCATCGCACAATCGCGAGTTCATCGTGGAGGCGATGCTGGGAGACGAAGTAGCGGGGCGCGGACAAGGACGCAACAAACAAACAGCAGAGCAGGAGGCTGCTCTTGCAGCGCTGCGTAACAGGGGATGGATCGAAGAATCGGATTAAGTAGATAGGACAGGTAGAAAGGCAGGGGGGAACAAACATATGCGATTGGAACAAACACCTCGACCAGATCATACATTACGGGTCAGCGCGAGGCTTATCACCTCAAGCACGATTTTACACCTTTCTTCAGATGAGCTTGAACGCGCCGTCACTCAGGAACAGATGGAGAATCCCGCGCTGGACGTGAGCGAAAAGCGCGTGTGTCTCTTCTGCGGCTCACCCCTACAAGGTCCATTCTGCGCGACCTGTGGGCATTTCGAGCAACCCACGCAGCCCGGCTTTAGTACGCGCGAAACGCAGCAGGATGAACAGCCCGCCGAGCAACAGTGGAGCGAATACCACTCCTATGACATCTACGATTACCGCCTCAACGAATACGACGACGACGACGAGCTTGATCCTCTGGCGCGTATTTCGGTAGATCAAACACTGGCCGATACCCTCTTGCAACAACTTGATACACTCATCGCGCCCGAAGATGCACTCATCGCTGAACAACTGGTGGGCAACCTCAACGAGCGTGGCTATCTGGAGATCAGCGTGCAGGAAATCGCAGATTACCTGCAAGTTCCCATAGAACGCATCGAATATGTATTGCGCCAGCTCCAAACATTGGAACCAGTGGGCATCGGCGCTCGCGACTTGCGCGAATGCCTGCTCATCCAGTTGGAAGCATTGGCCGAACAAGAACCGCCGCATCCCCTGGCCTATGCCCTGATCGACCGTCATTTAGATCACCTGGGCAAAAGCCATTTCCATGAGATCGCGCGCGAACTCAAAGTACCGGAACAGGAAGTGCGGCAGGCCGCGCAGTATATTCGCGGCAACCTCAACCCCTTTCCCGCGCACGCTTATCAGGCCGACACGGACAACGGCGCAACCGCCGCCTACACACGCCCCGATATCATTATTCGCAAGGGTGAATCCGGCTTCGAGGTCGAATTAATCGAGGAGAAACGCTACGGCTTCCACATCGGTTCCGGCTATGGCACGCGGCCCCTGCGCCTGGAAAACGACTCCGGCTACGAGGAAATACAACGCTACATACGCCACCAGAGCGACCGCGCCAAATTCTTCATCGACTGCATCCAACGTCGCTGGCGCACCCTCAAACAAGTCGCAGAGTTGATTGTAGACTACCAGCGCGAATTTTTAGACAAGGGCATTCGCTACCTGCGCCCCTTCACCCGCGCCGAGGTCGCCACGCGCCTCAACCTGGACGAAAGCACCGTCAGCCGCGCCACCGCCAACAAATACGCCCTGCTCCCCAATGGTCGCCTGATCCCCCTGTCCGACTTCTTCGACGGCTCCCTCGGCGTTAAAGACATCCTGCGCGAACTTATCTCCACCGAGAACACCAAACACCGCCTGAGCGACGACGAACTGGCCCGGCTATTGACTATGCGAGGCATCCCTATGGCGCGACGTACCGTAACGAAGTATCGCGAAGAGATGGGCATAGGGTCGTCGAGGGAACGAGGGTAACATTATTCCAAATTATTAAACGGAGTTTGCTATGCAGGAAGAAGAAATCGAAACAAATCTCGCTAAGCTTGGGCAAGAGTTGCAAGAAATGGGCTTACAGCGTCCTATACGTATCTTACTCGTTGGTGGCGCGTTTATGCTGACTCAAATCAAGAACAGACAGGCAACTAATGATATTGATGTGCTACTCAAGGATGTTGAGGATTCCACGACTCCGTGGCTTTATCAGACCTTCAAGGCTGCTATACGATCTGTTGCAATGAAAAACAAGATGCCAAATTCCTGGCTAAACGATGTAATTGGCGACTTTCTCCGAGACCTGGGGAACATCCCAGATGGAAAACTATGGCGCAGATTTGACAAGCTAGAGGTTTATCTACCACCTGAGGAATATATTCTGGCTCTAAAACTGCTGGCTGGTCGTCAAAAAGATAAAGACGATACTCTTGCTCTCTGCAAACGATTACAGATTCAGACACGCGAGCAAGCACAAAAGGTGCTTGACAGATATATCGCTGATAAACAACTCCAACAGATGAACAATGTTGAAGACACTCTCGCAGATTTTTTCAGGTAATGCATCCAACTTTCGTCTGTGATACAATATAGGCAAGCACGATGAGATGAGTACACAATTAGGACGAACTGAAATGAAATCAATTGACCACTTACAAACAATGGCCGTGACCTACCAGGAAATCTGCCAGGGTGAAACGCCGTGGGTGGCATTGGGCAATTTCATGAATGATTGGTTTGACTATGCCAAAGATAAGCGTGTCCAGCTTGTATCTGACCCAATCTCTCTTCCAGAATTGCTGAACACTCATACTCAACGTTGGGCAGCTTTCTGCGCCGCATCGGTGGAATGGCTCTGCGAACGATACAACGTGCCTTGTCCATCATGGGTACATAATCCCATCTTTCACCTGCCAGAACCCTGGTTTGACTCTCCCGGCGCTCATAAGCCAGAGGTACGCACACGGCTAATCCAGAAAACTCCGGAGCCTTTTACAAGGCGCAACATTTTTTGCGGCGATCGCATGTTTGCAAACAAGTACGAGTTGGTTGAACAATTACGTCGCCGCTCGGCTTAAAAAGGTCCAATTTACAACGTCTCCTCGCTCGCCTCAAGCGCGATCCGCGTCACCTCATCCTGCGAAAGAGCTTTGCCCTCCGCCCACCATGCTTCCCACGTTGCCTCATCGACCTGTGACTTGAGGCCGCCAAGATAGGCGCTGTAGAGGGGGATATATGCTGCCGGAACAGCAGTGTTCAGGCTAGCGAAGAGCGCTTCGGCGGCGCTGCACACTTTTGCCGCGTAGGAAGGGCCACGAGTTGTTCCCAGCAGACACCCGAAAGCGATCAAATCGGAGGCCAGCATGTAGCGATTGCCTGTTTGCTGCGCGAGAAGCAATCCTTCTCGCAGATAGGTGGCTCCCTTGTTCAGATCGCCTTGCGCCATAGCCAGCACGCCCAGGTAAACCAGCGTGACAATGAGCAATCCAGGTTCGCTATACTCGCGCAACAATGGTAACGCTTCATTCAGCCATGTCCACGCCTGGGGAAAGTTGTTCTGGAGGATCGCCATCGCCCCCAACCTGCTCAAAGCAAAGGCGTAGATGCGCCAGTTTCCTTGCTCGCGCAATTGGCGCGCACTCTCTTCAAGATAGCGGGTTGCCAGCGTATATTCGCCCTGCATATGCCAGGTATCACCAATCTGGAAGATGGCCGAGGTTTTCCCAACATCGTCTCCAACGACTTCATAAAGCGCCAGAGCTTCCTCCGCCAGTTCTCGCGAACGCTCGCAGGCTATCTCCCACAGGGCGAGACGCGATGCAGCCATCAACAGCTTGGCGCGGGTGGCCGGTGATGCCTCCTGCATCATATTGAGCGCGACATCGATCCAGCGATGAGCCTCCTGGAATGACGTGCGCGCCTCCCAGAACATGCCCAACGCGCCGCACATACGCTGCGCCATCTCGCCTTCATTGTGTTCAATACTCCATTCTAAGGCTGCTCGTAGATTGTCCTGGTCGCGGGCCAGCATCGACACCGCTTCAGATTGCTTGCGACCATACAATTTCGGCTCGATGTGTTCCGCCATCGCCAGATAATACCTCGCGTGCCGCCGTTGCGCCTCTTCGCGCTCGCCACACGCCTCCAGCCGTCCCAAAGCATATTCACGAATCGTCTCTAAAAAATAAAAGCGCGGTTCCCTATGCTCGTCCGGGGAGCCTGTTTCGAGCAGCATCCGTTTCACCAGGCTGTGATCAATCAGCGCTTCAATCATATCAAGCGCTTCGTCCCAGGTAGAAGTCTTGTCTTCTTCTAGCCCGGTTGCCACAACCGCGTCCAATGTCCAACCACCGAGAAAGGCGCCGAGGTGACGAAAAAGGCTTTGAAGTTGTGGATCAAGTAGCCCGTAGCTCCAATCTAATGTATCCTGTAACGTTTGATGGCGTTGGAGTACATTACGCGCAGTGGAACGCAGAAAAGTCAGGCCCTGACCTGTCCCATCTGTCAGCTTTTCCAGGATCATGGGCAAAGAAAATACTTTAGTACGCGCGGCAGCCAGTTCAAGCGCCAGGGGCAGCCCATCCAGCCGCGCGCATATTTGCGCGATGGTTGCCACATTGCTTTCGCTCATGTGAAAAACAGGATAAACAGCCTGAGCGCGTTCAACGAAGAGACGAATAGCCGGAAATTGTGAGACATAGTCCACATTGGACACCAAATCGGGCGCGCAGATTTCGAGCGGAGGAACCTCAAATTCATGCTCTCCGTACAGGCGCAGCACAGACCGGCTTGTCACCATAACTTTTAGCAGCGGGGCGCTATTCAACAAATCGCCGATGAAAGGCGCAATACCGGGGATTTGCTCCACATTATCCAGTACCAGCAGGAGCGACTTTTCTCGTAGAAATCCTTTGAGCAAATCTTCGCGTGAAGAAACACCCCGCGTACCGGGATCGCCCCGCGTAACCGGCTCTGACAAGCCCAGTGCCTGCACAATCGTCGAGGGAACAAGCGCCGCATCGTGAATGGTTGCCAGGGACACAAAATACATCCCATCGGCGAAATCATGCCGCACCGCGTGCGCCGCTTTCAGCGCCAGGCGCGTTTTGCCAACCCCTCCCGTTCCAAACAGCGTCAGAAGGCGCACCGCTGGCTGCCGTATACGATCCAGCAGCGTCTGCACCAGAGCCTCGCGTCCAATAAGCGAAGTAGATGGCACGGGCAAGGGCGCGTAAGCAGAATGCGCCGCAAAAGAAGTCGCCGTATCCGCTAGATTGCTATGGGGCACTAGCTCAAGCCTGTTCAATGGAGCAGCGTGCCACTCCTCGTAGGAAAAGCTCTCCCTGCGCAAACCCATCAACGCAAGCAGTTCGATAGCCTCGACCTGGGTGGAGATAGCATCCCAACTCGCCAACGTTTTGACCACCAGTTTGACTTGCTCATGGGTCAGAAAAGTTTGCTTCGCGCCATGTAGTTTGCGGCTTAATACCCTTGAATCGATGCCAAGCGCGATAGCCAGCTCCTTCTGGAGCCGCCCTGCCTGGCGGCGAGCGTCAGTGACTTTCTCGCGAAAAAGAGCGAGGTTGGTTGGAGAGTTGGGGGAATGTTGGGAATACGATGGATAGGTGGGTTGGGTAGTATTGGAATGGGTGTGAGATTCAGTAGCCATAAATATCCGCTTCTCCATAATTCTAACAAGTCTGCGCGTTCCCCATAGCCGCCCCCTATTATATAGTATAAATACAGAAAATCCAGACTTTTGGGATACAAACAGGACTTTTTGAATCACTTTTGAATCACCTTTGAATCATCTCAGCGCTTTTTATCGCTTTTGTCCGGCTGTATACTCCACAAGGCGATACGGAGCGCTGTGACAGGGGGGGGAAGTCGGATATCGACAGGTAATCGGCTTTCCTGTTGCAGCGCTCTTCGCCGAGAAATTGTTCTCAGACTCCATTACTCGGCTCCGCATATAGCGTCCTCTCACGCTCGTAAATCACCATACCGGGACCGCCGCCTTTCATATGGCGCACATAGCGCTGCAACGTGTAATCGACGGGAACGCTGGTGCTGCCTCGCGCCTGGCTGTACCACGCTGCCAGGGCAGCAGCTTGCTCAATAGCGCTGTGCGGGATATCGCGCCCTCCTGCCTTGATGATCACATGTGAACCCGGGACGCCGCGCACGTGCAGCCACATATCATTCGACGTAGCCTGGTGGAAGGTGACTTCCTCGTTCTGACGGCTGTTCTTGCCAATCAAGATGGTAAAACCTTCGCGGCTTTGCGCGTGTAGAGGCACACCACCGCCCGGCGGCACCGGTTTGCCCTTAGCCGGCTTGCCGCCTTTACCTTTCCCTTTATTCGACTGTTTTTGCTGTTTCTGTACGAGCTTCCCGGCTCCTTTTACACCCCGCATATAACCAGCCGTTTGCGTTTCCGCCTTCACCAGCGTCACTTCTGGAGGCGTATCGGCCAGCATCAGGTCGGCCAACAACTGCTCGATCGTGGCAATCTCAACAACGTTTTGCTCGATCTGCGGGGGAACAAGCGCCAGAGCGCGGCGCAACTTGTGGTACTTATGAAAAATGCGATTGGCGTTACCCACGGCATCCAGGCGTGGATCGAGCGAAACCGTCACCAGCGCTGGCGTCTCCTGACCCTCGAAGAAGTTTTGCAGCGTCACGCTCTGCTGTCCCTGCCTGACATCATTTTGATGAGCCAGCAAAAGATTCGCCCACAAACGATACTGATTGGCCTCCTCAGATACCTCCAGCTCCTTTTGCAGTAACTCAGCCTTGCGCCTGCACCGCTCCAAATTGGTTTGCAACACCTTGCGCACAGGCGCGCGCACACTCTCCATCGCATCGCGCCATTCCGCGCCCGCGTAAAACTCATCAATGATAGCGTTGATTGAAGACGACACCAGTATGCTCAACCCCGCCATCTCCGCATACTGTTCAAGCACATATGGCGCGAAAGCGACATATCGTTGTAGGGTAGGGGCGTACCCTTGCGGTCGCCCTGGGGAGAGGGCCGGAGCGTCTTGCGCTCCCCCTGGTTGCTCGACACGCTCAACCAGTTGTGGCTTCCAGGCATGTGCATCGTACAAAACCGCCAGTTCGCGCACATTCCAGGCCAGTTCCTCCCAGGCGTTCTCGTCCAGTAAAGTAAGTGACTCGCTATCGCCTGTAGTGCGATAAACGACCTCGCGGGCCAGTAAAGGGCTGAAGCCGAGCAGGTTTCTACTCAGAAGTTGCCAGAGAGTTGATTGTTCCGCGGCGCGCGCGCGCCCTTTCTTCACCGGCGCTGGCCGCGCAGCCTCTTCCAACGCCATCGCTACCAGTTGAGAAGCGGTGAGTGTGGCAGGGTCTAAACGCGGCAAGGATTGCGCGCCAACGACGCGCATTTGTGGCGGCGGCGCGACGTATGGCACATTGGGCGCAATGACACGGTAGCGATTAACTTCCGCCCCAACATGCTTGAGACTGCCCAGAATCATGCCCTGTTCATCGCAGAAGACGATATTGCTCAGGCGTCCCATAATCTCGATAATCAGCCGGTAACGTTCGCGTTCATCGCTACCGGCATCCTTGCGCGAACTGGCGATGATCTCGATTACCCGTTCCCAGCGCGGCTGCTCAATCGCCTCGATGCGCGTACCTTCCAGGTATTTACGCAGCAACATGATAAATGCTGGCGGCTCGCTGACTATTTTGGCGGGCTTACGGGCCGTCAGATGCGCCCGCGCCAACTGCGGATGCGCCGAAAGATAGAGCCAACGGTTCTGTCCACCCTGTCCATCCCCGCCAGGCGTATAGCACTGTATAGCTACAGCATGTTCGGTCGGCTGAATAATCGTATCAATACGCGCCCTCGTCAACAATGCGCGCCACTCATCAGCGACGGCAGCGAGCGTTATAGCATCTACAAACATAACCTTATCCTATCCAACCTGAATAACTCAGCCAGGCGAACCCTTATCGTAATCATTGTAAGGGCGAGGGTGGTCGAGTGGATGCGGGGGAACCCTTGCGGTCGCCCTCGTGCTAATTCCACACCCTTACAAAAATCGCCCGCGTCCCTACAGTATACTACTGCATGTTGTACAATAAAGGTAACAAACAGTTCCGCAACGTTTTCTCTTGATCGTCAGTATAACAAAGAGTGGGGTTTCGTATACTCAAACTCTGGATATTCAAGGAGCGTAGGACAAACAGCATGCAACTTGAGATGGAGCGTCAAATGTCCCAACAGCAGGGGACATCCCCACCATCACCCCGCCAGGGACTTCTCTTCGTGCTCTCAGCCCCATCCGGCACCGGCAAAGACACCGTCATCAACACGGCCAGAGCGCAGGGGATGGACTTATTCGTCGTTCCTTCCATAACGACCCGCCAGCCACGACCAGGTGAAAGCGAAGGCAATCCCTATAACTTTGTCAACAAAGAAACATTCGAAGAGCTAGTCGGCAAAGATGAGTTGCTGGAGTTTGCCAACGTGCATGGGAACTGGTACGGCCAACCGCGCCAGCCTATCCGCGATAATTTACACGCGGGACGCGATGTATTGCTCAAAATCGATGTAAAAGGCGCAGCAACAGTACGCAAGAAAGTGCCTCAAGCTATCTTTATTTTTCTTGTACCCGAATCAATGGAGGAGCTGGCAGACAGGCTCGTCAATCGCAACACCGAGACAAAAGAAGAACTTCAACGCAGGTTGGAAGACGCCAGCATCGAGTTGGCGCAACGAGATTGGTACGATTATGTGATTACGAACCGCCAGGGACAGGCTGCGGAAGCCGCCGAGAAGCTACGGGCCATCATAACAGCAGAACATAGCAAGGTTCACCCTCGTCAAGTAACGATTTAACTACAACAAGGAGGTTTAAGCACGTATGTCAGATGAACGTTTTGTGCAGTCCGGCACCAGGGAACGCAACCTGGGCATGGAGCTTGTGCGCGTCACCGAAGCCGCTGCCTTGAGCGCGGGACGCTTTATGGGCAAGGGCGACAAGATCAAAGTCGACCAGGCCGCCGTCGATGCCATGCGCCAGGCATTGGACGGCGTCGACATGCATGGAGTGGTCGTCATTGGCGAGGGTGAAAAGGACGAGGCGCCTATGCTATACATAGGTGAAGAAATCGGCAATGGCACTCCTCCCGAAGTCGATGTCGCCGTTGACCCGGTGGACGGCACGCGCCTGACCGCGCTTGGCATGTCGGGGGCCATCGCCGTAGTCGCTACGGCTGAACGCGGCAGCATGTATTCCGCGCCTCCCGGCGTCTATTACATGGAAAAGATCGCGGTTGGACCCTTCGCTCGCGATGTCATTGACATCAACGCTCCTATCTCCACCAACCTCGAACGCATCGCCCACGCGCGCGATGCGCGAATCGATGATTTGACGGTTGTGATACTGGATCGCCCGCGCCACGCGGAGATCATCGCGCAGGTGCGTGAGGCTGGCGCGCGTATCCGGCTCATCATGGATGGCGACGTGTCAGCAGCGATTCAGGCGGCAATGGAAGATTACCGGGGCGTGGATGTCCTATTAGGCACAGGCGGCGCGCCAGAAGCGGTGCTGGCAGCCGCAGCCATCAAATGCATTGGTGGCGCCATCCAGTGCAAAATCTGGCCGCGCAGCGACGCGGAACGCGAGAAGTTAAAAGCAGACGGCATCGATATGGAGAAGATCTATACGACCGATGACCTGGTGAAAGGCAATGATGTGTCGTTTGCCGCCACCGGTATCACCAGCGGAGAACTGGTCGATGGGGTAAAATATTTTGGCTGGGGAGCGCGCACCTCGTCCATCATGATGCGCTCGCGTTCAGGCACCGTGCGTTACATTCAGGCCCGCCACAAGTGGCACACCAAACCCGATGATATGGGCACGCCCAGGCCATAAACCTGATATATGGAGACGACATTCGTAGCGCCCATCGAGATGGGCGCTACGAATGTCGCCTCCATATATTTTTATATCTTCTCCAACTTCTCAATTACCGCATCGGCTACCTGCGATGTTCCTACCGCCGTAGGATCATCTGGTCGCGGTTTGAGATCGTAGGTCACATTCTTCCCCTCGGCAATCACCTGCGCAAGGGCTTTTTCGAGGCGAACAGCAGCATCCTTCTCGCCCAGGTGACGCAGCATCATAATCCCCGAAAACATCATCGCCATCGGGTTGACCTTGTTCTGACCGGCATACTTGGGTGCGCTTCCATGCACCGGCTCAAATACCGCGTACTGACCGCCAATATTCGCGCCCGGCGCAACCCCCAATCCCCCTATCAGCCCGGCAGATAAATCGGAGATGATATCGCCATACAGATTAGGCAGCACCAGCACATCATACATCTCAGGTTTCTGTACCAGTTGCATACACATATTATCCACGATGCGATCCTCGAACTGGATATCAGGATACTCTTTGGCAACCTCTTGCGCGACTGAAAGAAACAAACCATCAGAGAATTTCATGATATTGGCTTTGTGAACCGCCGTAATCTTGCGCCGTCCGTTGGAGCGCGCGTATTCAAAGGCAAATTTGACAATACGACGAGTTGCCAGAACCGAAATATACTTGATGCTGATAGAGGAATTGGCATCAAGACGGCTGCCTGTGGTGCGCGCGATGACGTTCGAGCATCTCTTCTTGCGCCGGGGTGCCGCGCTGGAACTCGATACCGGAATAGAGGTCTTCGGTATTTTCACGCACGATAATCAAATCAATATGCTCGTAACGCGAGCGCAATCCCTGATAGGTTTTAGCAGGACGCAGATTGGCGTAGAGGTCAAGCTTCTTCCTGAGCGCGGCATTCGCGCTGCGCGATCCACGCCCCGCTGGCGTAGTAATCGGCCCTTTCAATCCCACCTTTGTCTGTTTTATCGATTCAATTACCTCGTCGGGTAAAACGGTACCATACTTTTCGAGTACCTGTAATCCTGCTATCTGTACGTGCCAGTCGAACTGCACGCCCGTCGCTTCCAGCACGCGGCGAGTCGCCTCCGTTATTTCCGGCCCCGTCCCATCCCCAGGAATGAGTGTGACTGCATGTTGCATCAATTCCTCCAAACCAGCAGAGCTTCCAACATGTGCGCTGTTGCCAGCGCTTGATTATAGCACGCACCCACCGGCTCGGACAGGGTAGAGCGAGGAAGCTAATATACATGGCGACGCCATGTATATTAGCTTCTTTTCGTCTTCGCCGTCGTTTTCTTTTTCGCCGGTGATGCCGTCGTCTTTTTGGTAGTGGCGCGCGTTGTTGCCTTTTTAGCAGCGCTTCTCGTTGCTGTCGTCGCTGTAACGCGGCGCGTGGCCCTGGCCCTGGTCTTAGTCGCAGGTTTTGCCAGCGCATCCTGCGACGCCTCGCCCTCATCAGTCGCTTGCTTGCGTGTCGCGCGCCGGGGGGCCGCGCCAATCTGGTGGGGCTTTTCATCAGCGCTGCGACGCGGCACAATGACTTCCTGATAGCAAACGGCGTCTGCGCCCACACGCGGGACGACCATCAGACCGTTACAATTCGGGCAAAGCTCAGGCACGGGCTTTTCCCAGATGGCAAAGTTGCAGGTTGGATAATTGTTGCAACCATAAAAGATGCGTTTCTTCTGTTTCGTTTTGCGTTCTACCAGGTCCCCGCCGCAATTCGGGCAGAGCGCGCCCGTCTTCGTCACCACCGAACGGCCATAGCGGCATTCTGGAAAACCCGAACAGGAGATGAAACGTCCAAAGCGTCCCGTGCGAATCACCAGGTTGCGCCCGCACTCCGGGCAAGCCTCGTCCAGTTCTTCAACGGGCTTCTGCACGCGGTTCATCTCAGCCTCGGCCTTTTCCATCGACACCTTAAAATCGCTGTAGAAATGTCGCAAGAACTCTATCCAGGATTGCCTGCCCCCTTCCACATCATCCAGCCTGCGTTCCATATCAGCCGTAAAGCCAACATCCACAATATTCGGGAAGTGCTTGTTCATGACCTCGTTGACGGTCTCACCCAGCCAGGTTGGCATAAAGCGACGCTGCTCCTGCTCTACATAGCCGCGATCCTGAATGGTGCTGATAATCGGAACATAGGTGCTTGGGCGTCCAATGCCCTGCTCTTCCAGTTCCTTAATCAAGCTGGCCTCGGTAAAGCGCGGGGGCGGCTGCGTAAAATGTTGGGCTGATTGCAAATCATGCAGGTGTAAGGCCTCGTTAGCGGCCAGCGCAGGCAGCATTTTCTCATCGTCCTCGTGCGGCCAGACCGCGTAAAAGCCCTGGAATTTGAGATGCGAACCACTGGCGCGAAAAACATACTGGGCTGCGACGATATCAGCGCGTACCGTATCAAACACCGCTGGAGTCATGAAGCTGGCAACAAAACGCCGCCAGATCAAGTTATACAGCTTGAACTGTTCCGCCGTCAGGTGCGATTTGACAAGCTGCGGTGTCAGCGCGGCATCCGTCGGGCGAATAGCTTCGTGCGCGTCCTGCGTGGTAGCCTTCATCTTGCCCGTGCGTCCTGCCCCAACATATGGTTCCCCAAATTCCTGCCCGATGTAGCCCTTGACACTCTTCTGCGCCTCGTCAGAGATGCGCGTGGAGTCGGTGCGCATGTAGGTTATCAGACCCTGGTGACCGCGCTCGCCCAGCTCGATGCCTTCGTAGAGTTGTTGGGCAATGCCCATGGTCTTCTTAGGCTTGAAGAACAGCCGCGATGAAGCATCCTGCTGCATAGTGCTGGTCGTATAGGGCAGGTTTGGCTGGCGACGTTGTTCTTTCTCCTCAACCTTCAGAACCGTGTAGGCTGCGCCTTTCAAGTCGCTGAGAATGGCGTCCGCCTCCTCTTTAGAGGTAATCTTGATACGCTCTTTGGACACCTGGGCGGGCTTAGCGCCGTTTTGCCCATTGCCGCCATTGCCGTTCGCCTGGACGGGTTGCGCGTTCGCCTCGCCCTGCTCATCACCTTCGGGCATGTTTTCCGCTCGATTAAACTCGGCAATATCCTTGAAACGAGTTATCAAGTTGGCCTCAAAACGCTCTACTTCTCCCATTTTACTCAGCAGCGCGGTAATGCTCCAGTATTCTTCCGGTATGAAAGCGCGAACCTCACCTTCGCGATCACAGATAAGTTTCAGGGCCACCGACTGCACGCGCCCGGCACTGGTACCCGATTGAATGCGCCGCCACAGCAGCGGGCTGATTTTATATCCCACCAGCCGGTCCAGCACGCGCCGCGCCTGCTGCGCGTTAAAAAGGTCTTCATCGATCTCACGCGGCTTCCGAATGGCCTGCTGCACAGCCCCTTTGGTAATTTCATTGAAGACGGCGCGGTGCGGGTGCTGTAACCCCAGTGTTTCCTTCAGCGACCAGGCGATAAATTCTCCTTCGCGGTCAGGGTCGGGAGCCAGGTAAACCTCATCAGCGCGCTGGGATGCGGCTTTCAATTCATCGATCAACTTATCTTTCTTCTCGATAATCTCATATTGCGGCGCAAAATCTTTACGAGTGTTGACACCCAGACCCTTTTTGGGCAAATCGATAATATGCCCCATCGAAGCCCGAACCTCATAATCCCGCCCCAGAAATTTTTCTATCGTTTTGGCTTTCGCAGGAGACTCAACAATTACTAACTTTTTTGCCATTCACTTTTACCCTGATACCTTCTTATTTATGGATACACAGCAGCAAGATACTACCATCAGCCGCAGCTTAACCCTCAACACCTTCAACCAACATACTCGCAAGCCGTCTCACAGCATAGGATAGCACATGTTGACAAGAGGGTTGCAATTATTCTAAAGCACACACCCGATTTCCAGCTAAGAATAACACATTCTGTCTAGTATCTATTCCATGCCGCCTGCGGCGGCAGATTAAGGAAGAAGAAATGCGCGGGCTGTTGGCCTGCGGCCAACAGCCCGCGCATTTCTTCTCTTTGTTTTTTGCGAACATTTGCACTTGACCCAATTGCGGCTGCAAGCTATACTGCAACTGATACAATAGTAACATAGGAGCTTGTTGGAGGAAACATTATGCCTGAGAAAAAGCCTTCTCTACCAGCGAAACGAGAGAAGCGCGAGCGACAGCAAAAAAGCGAGAGGGAAACTTCGCCTTCTTCTAATAATATTCGCCAGGCAACCAACAGCAAGCACTCATCAAAACGCCAGACTCGTTCGCTGCGAGCAGGGCTTGCCGTAATGGGGGGCCGCGCTGCCGGCGCTATCAGTCGCCGCTTGCACCTGGGCGGCGGCACTAGCATCGCGGGAGTCGTAGCGCAGCGGCTGTATCCCGATATCGTCAACCATCTTTCCTCGCAACTGGCCTATGGCAGTGTGCTGGTGACGGGTACCAACGGCAAAACAACCACCAGCGGCTTTATTGCGGCTATCTTGAGCGACGCTGGTCTGCGCGTCTGGCGCAACCGCGAGGGTTCCAACCTGATGCGCGGCATCGCGGGCGCGCTGGTCATTCGCGCGCGTCCCGGCGGAAATCTACGGCGAGCAGGGCAGGCTATCTCGATCTTTGAAGTCGATGAAGCCGTTGTGCCGCACATAGTAAAGGCCGTTCCCCTGCGCGTGGCCGTCTTTACCAACCTTTTTCGCGATCAACTCGACCGCTATGGAGAAGTAGACAGCGTTTCCGCTCGCTGGCAAAAGGCCGTCAACGCGCTGCCCGCGAGCGCCACCATGATACTAAATGCCGACGACCCTGCCGTGGCCCTGCTTGCCGAGTCTCGCCAGGACAACGTCGTCTACTTCGGCATCGAAGATGCCACGCTTGACCTTGCCGCCCAAGGCATCTCGCCGGAGCGTCACCAGACCATTGATACGCGCGCGTGCGCAAAATGCGGCGCGGAACTCGTCTACTCCCTGCGTTTCTATAGCCACCTGGGGCACTATCTGTGTCCCAACTGCGGCAGCGCGCGCCCGCTGCCGCAAGTGCGCGCCACCAGCGTCACCATGAACGCCCTCGATCAACTGCGCATCACCGTTGAGACTCCTACAAAGCAGGGCGAAATCGTGATCCCCCTGCCGGGCTTTTACAATATCTACAACGCTCTGGCCGCCATCGCGGCAGCGCAGGCATTACAGATCAACTGGGAACCCATCGTCTCCGGCATCCAACAATTCAAGCCCGCTTTTGGACGCGGAGAACGGGTGCAGGTCGCCGGACGCACTATCCGTATATTTCTGGCAAAAAATCCGACCGGCTTCAACGAAGTGCTGCGCACCCTCTTTGGCGAGGGCGAAAAACGGCATGTTCTGCTGATGTTGAACGACAACATCGCCGATGGCCGCGACATTTCCTGGATCTGGGACGTTGATTTCGAGCGGATCGCGCAGCAAACAACCACGCTGACCGTAACAGGAACGCGCGCCCTCGATCTCGGCCTGCGCCTGAAATATGCAGGCATCGACGCGCAGGCGATGAGTATTGTCCCGCTCACACCTCTACGCGCCGCGGCTGGCAAGGCAGCGCGACCACAGGAAAGTGAAGTCGCTCTCGCCGGATCAAATGGCAGATTCAGCCGGCGCGCGTAAAACACGGCCCATGGGAAAGCCTGCTCAAATGTATGGGCTGGCCTATGCGCTGGATTCCGCGCTGCAACAAACCCCTGTGGGTGAAACATTGTTTGTCATACCAACGTATACTGGATTGTTAGACATTCACCGCGAACTTGAACATCGTGGATTAACGCCCCACTACTGGGAGGAGAAAGGCCCATGAACGCCAGCAATAAGCCACTTTTCACGCTGACCCTGGGACACCTGTACCCCGCCCAGTTGAACCTTTACGGCGATCGCGGCAATATCATCACATTGCAACGCCGCTGCCAGATGCGCGGCATAGCATTGCGCGTCGTCCCACTGGGCATCGGCGATGCTCTCGCCCCCGACGAATACGACCTGCTCTTCATCGGAGGAGGACAGGATAGAGAACAAGAGCCTGTTTCGCAAGACATCTTCGATATGAAGGGTATTGGTCTGTGGGCCGCCGTTGAAGACGATATGCCGGTGCTGGCTGTCTGCGGCGGCTATCAACTGCTCGCCCACTATTACCGGCCTGCCAGCGGTCCCGATATGCGCGGCCTGGGCATCTTCGACGCCTGGACTATCCATAAAGGGGCCAACGTCCCACGCTGTATTGGCGACATCGCCATTGAGTGGAACGGCAGCACGCTGGTAGGTTTTGAAAATCACGGCGGGCGCACCTATCTCGGCACAGCAAAGCCCCTGGGCAAGGTGCTGAAAGGTCACGGCAACAATTCCGAAGATCATACCGAAGGAGCTGTGTATCGCAATGCCTTTGGCACCTATTTGCATGGCTCGCTTCTCCCCAAGAACCCGCATTTTGCCGATCACTTGCTGGCATTAGCCTTACGTCGTTCCTATGAATTGAGCGATGACGACCTGAAGAAAATCTTCCCCAGGTACCTCTCGCTTGAGGAACGGTCAGCACAGAGGACGCGGGGACGCGCCGCGAAAAAGCATGGCGATGGCGCGAGTGGCACGGTCAACGGCATCATACCCGCGCCCATCGATCTCGACGACACGCTGGAGTGGGAAGCCCATGCCTCAATGCTTGAACGTCTTGGATTGCGAAATGCGGCAGGCGCCGCGTTACGTCACCGGTAGGGGCCGAGCTGGCCCTTTCTGATGACCAGGAAGGTCACATGAGTACTGACAGGTCTCTGGCTCGCTGTTCATTCTGCGGAAAACGCACTCCCGAAGTCAAACATATGGTAGCTGGCCCTGGAGCCGCCTACATCTGCGATGTGTGCCTGGAGCTATGCCTCGAGATTTTACATGATCCGGTGCCATTTTCCCCCAAAGCGCTGGAACTGGCTTCGCGGCCACCGGTGGTCATTGCCGCGCCACAAGAACTACCCCCGCCCTCCATCACAGAAGGGAAGAGAGAGCCACTACGCACCATCATCATTGAACTGGAACAGAAGCAGCAGGATCGCACCATGATGCTGCGCGAGTTACAACTCTACCAGGAACACTTCGAACTACATTACGTGTGGATTCGGCCACCATTTCGCGCAGGTTTTGCCTTTGTGCCGCGCATCATTTTCCAGGTCTCCGACAACCTCGGAAATTTGTGGGCGGGCGACCGTGGAGGTATGTTGTTTGCGCGTTCTGAACTGAGCAACAACTCAGACCTGGCTGTCTACCAGGGCTATGCGCGCTTTAGCCCGCTGCCCCCGCTCGATACGCGCCGTTTGACAATTCGCGCAGCCGACCCGCTGGGACAATTCGAGCAACCGCCGCTACAGCCCTGGCTGTTTGAAGTTACACTGTAAATTTCCAGGGCAGGGGCAAGCCCAGCCCGTACCCTATACGAAAGCCCGTTGACTGCATTGTTTTGCCGTACAGGGTACGGGCTGGGCTTGCCCCTGCCCTGGTCTCGCTTGTACTGTCGCTACTCAGCTACGCCCTCTAGCGCAGGCACAAGCAATCCATAGCCACCCTGTTCCAGGCGGTAGATGACGTTGACGCTGCCCATCTCCTCGTTAAAGAAGGGGTAGAAATCCAGGTGGTACGCCTCCATCTGCGCGATTACCTCGTGATCGGTCATAGGTCGCGTTGCGATGCGCCAAATCTCCATAACCCTCGACCAGATTTCTTCGTTGCGCTCCTCCTCGATTGAGTCTTCGACGGGAACGGATTGTTGCTCAATGTCCTCTTCCAGCGCGGTGAGATCGCCGGAGCGCGAAAGGGAGAGTATCTTCATGGGCGGTGCCTGATGCCGGCGCCAGGACTGGCGGCCTTTCTGGTGGCCCAGTTGAGCCGTGACTTTATCCAACACCATATCAAGAGCCATGTTCGCATTGACCGCGTTCACCTCGCTATGAATCGGGCTAGCCGTATTAGTGAGCGCAAGTTGTACGCAGTAGCGGTCGCGCGCGCTGCGCGTCTGCTCCTCCGAAACAGTCACCTCGACGCGAGCATCCTCTCCTGCAAAGCGGGAAAGTCGTTGTACCTTGTGTTCGATATGCTGGCGTAAACGGGGTGAGACATCCATCTGTTTCCCTTTGATAATGATTTGCATGATTTGCCTTCTCTTTCCAATCCAACAACATGACAAAACCAGGGAATGGGAGATTCCAATACCGCGATAAAATTGGTCTTCGCACCTCTAATTATACCATCTACGCGAAGAAACAGGAGAAAAGTCACCCTGCTTTCCCCTTTTTATCACTCTCAAACTCGTCACATTTAACTGATGGGAAACACACAAACTTGTCATATTTAACGGAGGATAAACACAAATGAATATGCTGTAAGAAAATGTGCGGCCTTCCAACATTTGTTTCTGTTGCGCAATGAACATTTTGTCACTTTTCTGTCAGTAATTTTAATACAATGTTTATATGACAATGCTATCATGTATATGATAAAATGCAAACATATGTTACAATATATTCGTGGGAGAGCCAGAGGAACATGACACAATTACCCAATGATCAACACATAACCTATCAATTGCAGTTTCGCAAATGTGGCAAAGCATCGTGCAGCACCTGCCGTGACGGCCAGGGGCATGGTCCCTATTGGTATGCCTACTGGCGGGAAGGTTCGCGTTTGCGTTCCGGTTACATTGGCAAGGTTTCTCCTGAAGAGGCTGTCTACGCGCAAGCAGCAGTCGCGCGCTAATTGCTTCTGCCTCCATGCTAACAAGAGAGAACAGGCAAATAGAACAACGGGTTACGCGCGTTGTTCTATTTGCCTGTTCTCTCTTGTTGCTCCCGTTAAAGACCTATCCCACCTGTGATAGAATGAGATTCATCGTTGGGATTTAACATACGCGATGGGCATGTTTTCTTGCCGCCTACGGCGGATTTCTTTATGATACTTCTCTGGAGACTGGAGAGCACAACAGGATGAAATGTCCATTCTGTGGAGGGAGCGAGTCACGTGTAAAAGACTCGCGGGATGTGGGCGATGCCGTCCACCGCCGCCGCGAATGCGAGCAATGTAAAGGGCGTTTTAGCACCTACGAACGAGTCGAAAAAACCCAACTCATGGTCATTAAGCGTGACCAGCGACGCGAACCCTTCGATCGCCAAAAACTCTTCATCGGCATCAGCAAAGCCTGCGAGAAACGGCCTCTCTCGGTAAACGATATCGAAAACGCCGTTGAGGAAATCGAGCAGGAAGTCTATCGACAGGGGAAACAGGAAGTTCCCGGCAGCGTCATCGGCGAACTGGTCATGGACCACCTGCGCGCGATGGATAAAATCGCCTATATCCGCTTCGCCAGCGTCTATCGCTCCTTCGGCGATGTCGAGACCATGTTCGAGGAAATACAAAACCTGTTGAACCGCGAAAAAAGTGAATAGTACTCTATTGATGCGCATAACGACATGGGCGACGCCTATGTCGTTATGCGCATCAATAGAGGTATTTAATTGTCGCTTTTGCTCTCAATCTTGCGCAGCCGTTTGCTGAGAACAGACAGGAGCTTCAAGCCGATTTCGGGATGGTTGCGCACCACTGTGCGAAATTCCCAGACCGGCAACAGGAGCGCCGTTGCATCATCAACGGCTGTCACAGTAGCCGAACGGGGTAAATCATCCAGCAAGGCCATTTCGCCCAGCACGTTGCCGGGACCATAGGTTCCCAGGTCTACTTCCGCCCGATCAGGATTCTTTGCCAGCGTCGTTTTGACGTGTCCACTGATGATTACGTATAATCCTACGCCCAAATCGCCCTGAGCGATCAACGTAGAACCTGCGCTATACTTGCGCTCCTGGCAACTTTTGGAGAGAACCTGGAGTTCTTTTTTATCCAGGCTGGAAAAGAGGTCAACGCGCGCCAGGGTGTCTTCATGCATGGGGTTCACTCCTTTGCACCAATTGTGATGGTATTGACCAGATCATGATGCCGCTTTGTGTCTTAGACATTATCTTATCACATCTACGCTGTCAAGCCTTACGCCACCGATGAGTGGCCGTCACGTTTTTGCAGCAAGCGAGCGTTGACCAGGGCGCGGGCAAGCCGACGCCCCTACCATACACGAACGAGCCGCCTAAGCTGATCCGTCGTATGGTAGGGGCGTCGGCTTGCCCGCGCCCTGGTCCCCCACCGCGACACACGCCCTCTTCTGCTCTCGCTGCAAAAACGTGACGCCCACCCGCCACCGGTGGTTCTGCATAAGCGCGACTGAAATTCTTCGCCGCGCTCAGAATGACAACTCTCGAGCCTGTCATTCTGAGCGCAGCGAAGAATCTCTCCCTCCGGGGAGGAGCGCCTCTCTTTGACTTTCTGTTGCCAACGAACTACAATAAACGCAAAGAGAGACTCTTAAAAGCAAAATTGCATCATTACTCATAGAATAGAGACACGGCACGCTTAAAGGACAAATCGGCATGGCACAGGACGTTAAAGCGGCGGAGCAGCGCTTTCAGGATGGCATTGAGGCTACACGGGAAGGCAGGCTGGATAGAGCAGTTGAGGCTTTCGGCGATGCGGAAATACGCTTCAGGTTCAGCCGGCGATTTCAAGCGAGCTGGCGATAGCCGCGTATTGATCGCTGATGCGCAGCGTCAAAATAATATGCTGGAGCAGGCCACCAATAGCTATCAAAAGGCCATCAAGTTGTACCAGCAAGCCAATCGGCCATTGAATGAGGCAGGCGCGACGCTGGCGCTGGGCCATGTTGAACGGCAACAGGCGCGCCTGGATAACGCGCAAGAAGCCTACCAGCGGGCCTGGCACCTCTATGCGCCACTCGATCAAACGCAGGGGCTGGGCAACGCCACCCTCGCTTTGGGACATATAGAAATGCAGCGCGGACGCATGGAAGCAGCCGCAGAACATTACCAGAAAGCCGCGGCCTACTTTGCCAGCGCGCATGATAGCACGAACGAAGCCGATGCGCGGCGCAGCCTGGCCGATGTGCAGCGGCTCACAGGACGCTTTGACGAAGCCAGCGCCGAATACCAGCGCGCGCTGGAGGTGTATCGCGCCAGCAGAGATAACTTCGGCGCAGCGGACGCGCTGCTCGGCCTGGGACGCATCTATCTCGACCAACTGCTCCTCGATGACACTGCCGCGTCCTACACAGAAGCGCTTCAGGTGGCTCGCGGCCTCGAATACGAGTTGGGCGAGGCCGACGCTGATCTGGGACTGGCCGAACTGTCCCTGTTGCGCAACCGCGTTGACCAGGCGTTGAACGGCACCCAGGCGGCGCAACAAAAATACACCGCCGTGCATAATGCATTAGGCACGGCCCATGCAAACCATTTGTTGGGCGAAATCAACCTGCGCCGGGGCCAACTCTCGTATGCCAGCGGCATGTTGGAACGCTCCCTGCGCACCTATAAAGTTATCGCCTACCGTGTCGGCCAGGCAGAATCGGCTGCGGCGCTGGGCGAAACGCAATTGCTGCGCGGCTTTCTGGCAAGCAGCCTCAAGAGTTTTGAAGAGGCGCAGAAGCTGGCGCACTCGCTGCGTAACTCCCACATCGAGTGTGTTGTTTTACGCGGGCAAGGCGACGCTTACAACCGCCAGGGACACACCGCGCAGGCGGAAGACCGCTACCGCGCAGCGCGACAACTGGCAGAGGCCCTGCCATCACCCATCAAAGAGCGGGAGATCGCCAACATCATCCTGCGCAGCGCGCGCCTGGCGCTATTCAACGGGCGGCTGGGCGAGGCGCTGGCACACCTGGAAGCTGTAAAGCCCTTGCTACCAGCAATCGACCCACCATCGCAGGCGTACCCACTGGCCGCGCTTATGCAGGGACAATGGCAGATGATGCTGGGAAATTTTGCGCAAGCCGAGACACATTTCAATCAGGCGCGCAGCCAGGCCGACGCGCAACAGGAGCCACTGTTAGCCGCCGAAAGCGTACTGGCCTTAGCGCAAACGCGCCTGTCGCGCGGCGAACTGGATGCCGCCGCCGACACCTTCCTCGCGGCTGGACGCCAGTTCCAACAGCTAGAAAGTACCAGGGGCGATGGGCAGGCTATGCTAGGCCTCGCGCAAACCCTCATTGGGCAGCAAGCGTGGGAACAGGCCAGAGAACACTGCGACGGAGCATTGACGCGCTTCAAACAAAGCGACGACCAGATAGGGCAGGCCGACTCGCAATTCACGCTGGGACTGGCCCGGCGCGGCAGCGGGGTGACGCAAGAAGCTTTCAGCCAGTTTGAAAAAGCGTTGACGCTTTACCGCCAGCAGCAGCAGCCGTTGGGTGAAGCAGACACGCACTTTGAACTGGCGGGTATCTACCTGGAGCAGGGTCACATGGAACAGGCGCAGCGCGCCCTGACAGACGCAATTGCGCTGGTAGAGCGCGTCATGAACACTCTTCCCCTGCCCGACCAGCGACGTGCCTTCTTACAGCAATACACTGAACTTTACGCGCTGACCGCCGTCACGCAGGTGAGACGCGACCAGGATGCCCCGGCCAAACAAACGCTGGCAGCCTACGCGCGCATCGCCGGGTCTGGCGCCGTGGTAGACTACATCAAAGCCTACGAGAACCAGATACCTATCGCGGGCGAAGATGTAAGCGACATAGAAACGCAGGCAAACAAAAACCTGCTAAAGCGCTTGAAGCAATTACGTAACAGATTATAGGAAATCGCTTGCTCTTAACGCTTTGAAAGCTTATTATGAAGACACTAGCAGAGGCTCACTCTTGATGAAAGAACCGCTACGGCAGAGAGGATTCCATCATGACCATACGTTTCTTACGCGGCGATTCGCAGGCTCCCAAAGGACACGCCATCTTTATCGCGCGCAGCACCGCCAATTCACGCGCAGTGCTGGCGACCTATTGTGTTGTCCCACCAACCCCGTTATCGCTGGCAAAATACCTTCCCTCATTTCTGGCATCGCAGCTATCGCAGGAGGATTTGCAGGATGCCACCAATGTGCCTGTGATGCCCATTCCGCCCATGCTGGAAGAGGGAAGCACGCTGGAACATCTCCAGGTACTGGCAGACCGGCGCGATGATGACCTGGTTGATCTGGGTACCATCAACCCCAAAGATGATAGCGCGCGCATGCAAATGGTCGCCCAGGGTTGCCAGGAGTACGGGCAATTTTACGTCAGCTATGCTTCGACCTTTCCCAAACAGGGTTACATAGAGTCGCCGAAGGAGGAATTGGTTCCCCTCGATGACCTGGACACCGAAGAACTGTTCCTCCAGACCATGAACGACCGCCAACGCCTGGCCGAACTTGGCAAACTGGTGGGAGTTGCCCGTTACGCCATCGAAGGGCATGATACCAGCTTGCTGCAAGACACCCGCAAACGCATGACAAACATCGCCAGGCTGATGCCCGAAAAATACCGCAGCGCCGAGTTGATCGCCGCTTCGACAGACACGAGCGAGCGTAGTTCGCGGCTGGCGCAATTGTACCTTGAACGTGGCTACAAATTGCTCAACGAGGAATACGCGGACATTCCTGGTATTGAGCGTACCATTCGAGAATTACAAAATTAGTTGCTTCCGCCCGCCTGGGCCGGATAGAGGATTGGAAACGATATGCCAACTGTAGGAATGAATACGGATATTACTTCACTTGTCAACGCCATAGTAGCAAGCAATACAGAACAGATGACAGGCATCGCGCGCGAGCTGGTAACAGGAGGCGCGGGGGCCAGCGAGCTGATCGGGCGCATTGGCATGATTGCCGCGCATGGCGATAGCGAGGGTCATGTCATCCTGACCCTCGCGGCTGCCAGCATGATGTCGCGCTGGTTTATCTCCCTGCAACATCTGCGCGGCGAAGACCCCATGGATCACAGACCCGAACTGCCCCTGCTTGTACTGGCCGCAAACGTAGCTAGACCCGCAGTACAGGCGGGCAGCAAAGTTCAGGACAGCTACCCTGAGCCGATTTTCCCCAGCGGCCTACCGGAAGGGCAAACCGTCAATACCATGTTGACCGGCGCTATTTTTAAGGGCGATGCGCTCATGGTGGAACGCCTGTTATTTGGGCTATACGGCACTGGCGCGGACTATCGCACGATCTGTATCCGGCTCTACGACTCCATTTCCACCACCTTTCAGCAGTCAGGACACCCATTTATGCTTGCCGCGCGCGGGTTCCAGTTGCTCAACTCCGTCGAATGGGGTACGCGGATACCGAACATACTGCACTGGCTGGCGCCGCACATCCCGGTGCATACCGAAGAACCAGCCTGGGTGGAGACGGTGCGCAGCTTCCTCACCGGGCCGTCCCATAGCCTGGCAAGCTATCGCACCCGCCTGTCCGCGCCAGGAGACGAAAACGCGCTGCCGCTGCGCCGCCTGATTCTCAGCGATGCCACCGTGCCACAGATTTGCCAGGGTGTGTTCGACGCGCTTATCAAGAACGGAGCCTCTTCTCGTGGCATCGGCTCAGTCCTCGCCCTGACCGCCAGCGATTTGCTCCAGCGCGTCGGCGACGCTGATCGAGACGCATTCATCAATGTCGCGCATGGCCTGCTTTTCGCTTCCGCCGCGCGTCTCGCCTTCACTCAGGTGCAGGAAGTCGAAGCGCTGCCTCTCTTATTCATGGCAGCCTGTTACCTGCACGCGCTCCATGCCGGGTTGCCAGCGCAAGCAGTCGCTGCGCAGGTCAACGCAACTCGTTCTACCATCCTGGGCGGCGGTTTAATCGCCCCCTCCTTGCTCGAAACGCTCGGCGAGCAGCTTCAGGCGCAGGACATCAACGGAGCGCTTGCCACAGCGCGTCGCTATCCTGCTCGGGCATGACACCCGCGCCATGTTCGCTGTCATCGCCCTTGCCGCCGCGCAAGCCGGTGCCACCGCCGATGCAGGCCACACCCTGCAAATCACACAGGCAGCCGGAGAAGAATACATGGCATGGCCCGCCGCCTTGCGCGACACCAACATCGACGGCTTGTTACACGTCGCCTTGCGCGCCGTTATTCGAAAATAGATACCAGGGCGGGGACAAGCCCCGCCCGTACCCTGACTTTTTATCACAAGTTTAGTGGTGAATTGGTGAGAGATTGAGAAATATAAAAAAGAGAAAAACTTCAGAAAAGAACGATTTTTGGCCTCTGTCAGGCCACAGATCGTTGACTCAGCGTTTCAATCGATGAGCCACCCCCAAGTCGGGAAGAAAGCAAGCTTTGGATTGCACGTCAGGCATGTTCTGCACGGCACCCAGCTTTTAAACCCTTGTTGGTATGGACATTATTTTCTCTCTCAATCGATTTTTCTTCTCTTTATTCACAATCAAACTTGTGATAAAAAGTCAGGCCCGTACCCTGTAAGGGTCACAACTCATGGAAGATAGGATGGAGTCAAATTGAAAAAGAAATACGATTTCAGAGTTTGCCTTTCGCTATCACAGGCAATCAACGCGACAAACCAACCATAACTATGCCAGGGCAGGAACATATTTTATAACAATCAACTCGGAACGTAGTGAACCTCTCTTCGAAATACCTGAGTTATATACTATTTTACACGAAAACTGGATCGCTCTACCTGAGCGATTCTCTGGCGTGGAATTAGACGAATTCATCATCATGCCCACTCACGTCCACTTCATTATCCATATGAAGGAAAACGTTGAGAAACCCGTCACATTAGGGAATATTATAGGCGCATACAAGTCATTAACAACAGTCGCCTGGCTGAATCACATTAAATCAGTGGGATGAAGAATGTTCCGCCATCATCTGGCACCATAGATATGACGATCGTGCTATCCTCGACACAGCGTCATTGGAGGCAAGACGCCTATATATACGCAACAACCCTGAAAAATGGAAATCAACACATAATTCTTAGATCGGACAGGGTACGGGCCGGGCTTGTCCCCGCCCTGGTCTCACTCGCTCTCTCATGACTGGCGACTCGGACAGGGTACGGGTCGGGCTTGTCCCCGCCCTGGCTACTCCTATCTATTTTTGTACCAGGAAAGAGGACTTATGCGCAAACGTATGGTAATCATCATAGCTATGTCGATGCTCTTATTGACATCGTGTAACTTATTTGGCGGCAACCCCACCCCTCAACTCACACCAGTGGTTAAAGCGCCGTTGAATCAACAAATATTCATCTATCCTATGGCCGGCATCTCTGATATCACCACGTTCGACCCTGCCCTGGCTTTTGATGCGCAATCGATAACTGCCATCCAGATGGTATTTACCGGACTCGTGCAACTTAACGACCAGGAGCAAGTAGTCGGACAATTAGCGCAAAACTGGAACGTCAGTCCAGATGGTCTGGACTGGACATTTCATCTGAAAAAGAACCTGAAATTTAGTAATGGCGCGCCCCTCACCTCGGCGGACGTGGCCTACAGCATTGACCGGGCTTTGCAGCCAACCACAAAATCAACCGTCGCGCCCATTTATCTCAGCCTGATTCGCGATTCGGATAAACTGCTGGCCGGGACCGTCTCCACACTCATCAATGACAGTCTGCTGACCCCCGACGCTAACACCATCATCATTCAAACGAAAGCAAAATCGGCGTATTTCCTGGCAATGCTCACGCACCCCTGCTCCTACGTCGTTGAAAAACAATTGCTCCAGGTCTATGGCGCGAACTTCACCGATCACCTCATGGATGGCGGCGGCGCGGGACCATTCCGCGTCACGAAATACACGCATGGCAAAGAGATCGACTTCGCGCCCAACCAGTTTTACTATGGCGCCCATCCGCAACTGCAAAAGGTCATCTTTCCATTCTACCCCCAGGACGCAGCTGCCTATAACGCCTACCAGGCAGGGACGGTCGATGCCACCGGAGTGCCAATTTCCACCTTCGCCAACGACAAGAAACACCCGGATTTCCACCAGGCGCCGCAACTCTGGATCAATTACTACACCATGAACTACCTGACCAAACCCTTCGACAACCTCCAGATACGCCAGGCCTTCGCCCTGGCAATTGATAAAACGGCCATCGCTAGCACGGTCTGGCATGGAACAGTTCTCCCCACCAATCATATCGTACCGATGGGCATGAATGGTTACAACCCCACCTTGACCGGCCCGGACGGAACACAAAACCTGAAAGGCAACAGCACGCTGGCGAAAACGCTGCTTATGCAGGGACTGCAGGCCGAGAAATGGTCAAGCGTATCACAGATGCCACCCATCAAATTGACCTATGCGAGCGGCGTGAGCAACTTCGGCCAGGAAGTCACCGCCATGATTGGCATGTGGCAGAAAGCGCTGGGCGTTACCGTAACGGCGAACCCCGTAGATTACAACACCCTGCTCGCCGATGTGACGGCGGCCACCAATAACCCGCAGGGTCTACAAATGTGGGGGCTGGCCTGGGTCGGCGAATACCCCGACCCCCAGGACTGGCTGACGCGCCAGTTCGACTCTGGTGTCCCCAACAACAACATGAACTACGGGCAGAACTATAGCAACGACGCCGCGCAGCAGCAGAACACACAGCAAATGCTGGAAGCCGCTGACTCCAATTTCCAGGCACAATCCCGTCTCCAGGCTTACCAGAAAGCCGAACAGCAGTTAGTCAACGACGTTGCGTGGCTGCCCATGGAGCAGGTTACACAGGTCTATTTGCTCAAACCGTATGTAATCGGCATGGTGAGCAACCCCCAGGGCCAGTTTCCACCCGACGATTGGGCCAAAATCTTCATCGCCCAACATTAGCGTATAAACCAGGGCGAGGCTTGCCCCATGAACGCGACGTAACAAATTTTTGCCGGGGCGGGGGCAAGCCCCGCCCTGGTCGCGTCCCTTATGGGGGCTTGCCCCCGCCCTGGTCTCGCTAAGTTCGCGCCTATAGGGATTGCCCCTATATCTCGATAAATGCTTTTTCACCATGTGAGATTTCAAACGGCATCGACGTAGTAAGAGTATGCCACCGTTTGCAAACTGGCGTACATGCAGGCGGTTCATCGCTGTACGACGATGCGTTACACATCGCTACATGTCTGTAGCAGCGCGTGCGCCTTCCGTAGTATATCGCTGCGCCCGCGGGTGTCGTCATCGGTGCCTTCCCATGTATCAAGGGGAGTGTAGATGCGAGTAAATCCATACGCATCTACGCCTGATAAGCAAAGCCTGAAATGGAGGAACCCCGGCATGGCGGGCGTTAAACGCCATCATAAGTGTACATGCCGGGCTGCCATCCTGAACGCGATTGGCTCTGTGAAAGGAGGTTTGAGACAAATCTAAAGCGTAACATCACACCCAACGTCACATCAAATGTTGTCTTGAGACAATATAAGGAGAGAAGTTACACATGCGATTAAACAAGAAACTCAAGATAGGGTTTCTCCCAACGCTTCTGATGCTGGTAGCCATGCTGGTAGTAGCCTGCGGCGGCTCCGCCAATCAAGGCGGCACGACCCCTACCGCCACAACGCATATCAAAGCCTCACAAGACAAGCAGGTCTACATCTCGGCTGCTCTAGCTGGCATCTCCGATCTTGGAACATTCGATCCCGCGCTGCTGGCGTCGGCATCGGACAATATCGTTATTCAGGATGTATTTACTGGCCTTGTGCAATTGGACACGAACCTGCTGGTTAAGTGCCAGATGTGTTCGAGTTACAGCGTAGCCTCCGACAACGTCACCTGGACATTCAAACTGAAATCAGGCCTGATGTTCAGCGACGGCACGCCCATCACTTCAGCAGACGTGGTCTACAGCATTACCCGCGCGCTCTCCCCCGCCACTCAGTCCCCTCTCGGACTGTACTATCTGAACATTATCCAGGGCGCGAGCGCTTTCAACGCTGGCACAGCCAAGACCCTCACCGGCGTCTCGGCTCCGGACCCCAGCACCGTCGTCATCGTTGCGAGAAAGCCTGCCGCTTACTTCCTGCAAACGCTGACCTACCCGACCTCCTACGTGGTGGAGCAGAGCGTTATCAAAAAATGGGGAACGGCCTGGACCGATCACCTGGCGGACAACGGCGGCCAGGGCGGAGACGGCCCCTGGAAGGTCTTAGAGTACACCCACAACAAGCAGGTCGTTGTGGTGCCGAATCCGAACTACTACGGTCCGAAGCCGCAGCTTGCGAAAGTGGTTTACCCGTTCTTTAAATCAGCCGATACCACCTACCAGGTCTACCAGGTCAACGGCATCGACGCGACGGGCGTTCCGTCCACCCATGTGGCGACCGACCGGCTAAGGACAGACTACCACGCGACCCCGCAGCTGGCCGATCTTCTACTTCTCCATGAACTACCTGCAGAAGCCTTTCGATGTCACCTCTTGTCGCCAGGCTTTCGCGCTGGCTCTCGACAAAGACCTGATCGCGAAAAGCGTCTACAAAAACACGGTCATAGCGACCAACCACATCGTACCCCAGGGCGAGTACGGCTATAACCCGAATCTGACCGGTCCAGACGGCACGACCAGCACCGCCGGCAACCCGACGAAGGCAAAGCAGGACCTGCAGGCTTGTATGCAAGCCCAAGGTTACGCGAGCATCGCCAACTTCCCGCCCATCACCCTGACCTATGCCAGTTCCGGCGTCCAGGACGCGCGCAACGAAGTGGCAGCCGAACAGCAGATGTGGCAGAGCGCGCTGGGTATCAGCGTGAAGATCAACGATGTCGACTTCAACAAGCTCGTTGGTGATGAGAACCTCGGCGCGAACAACCCCTTGCAGATGTTCTCTGGCCCGGGCTGGATCGCCGATTACCCTGACCCGCAAGACTGGACCACCCTACAGTTCGACAAGAACTCCAATGGAGCCTCGAACCCCATGAGCTTCGGCCAGAACAAAGGCCCCGACGCTGCCGCGCAGCAGGCTGTGCAACAGCAACTGGAGCAGGCCGACGTAATGCCTTCGGCTACCCCGGCTCAGCAAACCGCGCGTGAGCAGGCCTACTGGGCCGCCGAGCAGCAACTGGTGAACTACGTAGCCTGGCTCCCGACCTACCAGCAGATCACCTCCGAACTGGTTAAGCCCTGCGTGCAGGGTAGAGACTACAACGCTTTGTCCATCACCCCGCCAGATGACTGGGCTAACGTCTACATCTCGACCGACACGCCCTGCGCCTCTCTAACGTCATAGCGTAACCGGTTACTGGACGCGCGTTCTTACTCGAGTATTGCGCTTGATTACAAGAAGAGGGGACAGCAACTATACTGATTGCTGTCCCCTCTTCTTGTAATCAAGCGCGTTCCCAACCAGAAATGCTTGACAAGCATGGTATGGTCAAATACAATAATATTACGTCTATCCCCGTAGTGTCTGCCTTTACGCATGAGAAGAGCAATCTATGAGCAATGTGCCAGTTCATAGATGTTCTCGAAAGCAAGGCATCAAGAATAAAAAATGGACCACTGGAAAGAGAAGACAATTGATGTATTCTCTTAAATCACTGCAAATGCGAACGAGAGAGTAGAGGGTACACTATGGTTCAATTTCTAGTCAAGAGGTTCATCGGTCTGATCTTCGTCATTATCGGTGTAACCTTCATCACCTTTATCCTGGGGTTAAACGCCCCAGGCGACCCTATTCAGCAACTTCTCGGCAAGCACGTCATTCACTCGGTTTACGTTTCCCTCAGACACTCTTACGGCCTCGACCTCCCCTGGTACCAGCAGTACTGGAACTTCCTCACCAATTTGGCCCACTTCAACTGGGGCTTTCGTTCCAACAGCAAGAGTATCCGGTGTGGAACATTCTCAGAGACGGCGTGCCGGTTTCTGCAGAACTGGGCTTCTGCGCGCTTATCTTGCAAGTGCTCGTTGGCATACCCATCGGCATCCTCTCCGCGCTGAAAGCGAATACCTGGATTGATACCACCAACATGGGCGTCATGCTGATTCTGTTCGCGATGCCGTCGTTTGTGCTCGCCATTTTTGCCAGGTCATCATTGTCTGGCTCGACACCGCGACGGGAGGCACGTGGCCGGTTGCAGGCTGGGGAACAACTGGCACTTCGGCTGGAGCGATATCCAGTACATAATCGCCCCCGTCCTCGTGTACGCCGCCATCGGCATCGCTCTCTTCGCCCGTCTCGCCCGCACCAGTATGCTGGAAGTGCTACGCCAGGATTACGTGCGCACCGCCCGCGCCAAAGGGCTGCGCGAGCGCGTCGTGGTCTACCGTCACGCCTTGCGCAACGCAATGATCCCGCTGGTCACGGTCTTCGGACTCTCCATTGGTTTGCTGGTTACTGGCGCATTCTTCATCGAGACTATCTTCAATATTCCTGGTATCGGACAGGTCGCCATCACCTCGATCAACAATCGTGACTATCCCGTCATCCAGGCAACAGTGGTGCTGCTGGCTGTGGCTGTCGTAATGGGGAACCTGATTTCAGACCTTCTTTATAGCGTCGTAGACCCGCGCATCAAAGCCGAATAGGAGGCAGGCACACACATGGATACAAAGGATAAAGATTTTGAGCTTGCTTCACCAGGGGTTATGATGCCGGACAGCACCATGTCACCTTTGCTGGTCGAAAACGAAACGCTAAATGGCTATGTCGCGCAGAACGTGGAGGCTGGCGATGGGCTGGGCGTTCTTCCAGGGCAAAAACCAAAGAAAGCACCAACGCCGCTTCAAGAATCGCTGCGGCGCGTGCGGCGTGACAAACGCGCTATGGTCAGCCTGGGCGTGATTATCCTCTTCATTTTGATCCCCATTTTCGGCCCGTTCATTTACCAGCATATCGGCGCTACCTACAACAGCACGTTTTTCGGAAAAATCGGGCCGAATCTGTACCACAACCCGTTCCACCAGGAATTGGACCGCCAGGATGAACTATTTTCCAGCCAATACTGGCTCGGTACCGACGGTATCGGACGCGACCAATTCGCCCGCCTGATGCAGGGAATGCTCGTCTCGATTATGGTGGCCCTGCTGGTAGAAATCGTCGATGTTGCGCTGGGCGTCACTGTCGGAGTTCTGGCCGGCTTCTATGGCGGCTGGATCGACCAGTTGCTGGCACGTTTCACCGACATCATGTTCGCCTTCCCCGGTCTGCTCTTCGCCATTCTCTTGACCGGTATCTTCGGCACCACAGCCGATACAGCTTTCGCCAATATTCCACTTATCGGGCCAAACGGTAACGCCCGCCTGATATTGGTCTCGCTGGCCCTGGCATTCACCGCCTGGCCGTTGATGGCCCGTTATGTGCGTGGGCAAACGCTGCAACTCAAAGAACAACAGTTTGTCGAAGCTGCCCGCACTTCTGGTACCAGCGACTATAAAATCATCCTGCGCCACATCATTCCCAACCTGTCCAGCATTGTAGTCGTCGCCGCCACCTTAGACATCTCCGGCACAATTATCGGTGAAGCCGGACTCAGCCTGCTTGGTCTGGGCGTGCAGGCGCCAGGATCAAGCATCGGCCTGATGATATCGGATGCCTCCAGCGGCCTGGAAACGCACCCCTGGGAGGTGCTGTTGCCATCACTTGTGCTGACCATCCTCGTGCTGGCCTTCTCGTTCCTCGGCGATGGCCTGCGTGACGCCTTCGATCCTCGATCAAAAGATTAGCAAGTGGAGTGACAAGAATGACAGAAAATCTACTTGAGGTTAATCACCTCAAGACCTACTTTTTCACACGCGGTGGGGTGGTCAAGGCGGTCGATGATGTCTCCTTCAATATTAAACGGGGCGAGACTTTAGGGATTGTGGGCGAGAGTGGCTGCGGCAAAAGCGTCACCGCGCTCTCCGTCATACGCCTGGTAGCAAGCCCTCCAGGAAAAATCGTCGGGGGCGAAATCAACTTCAACGGCGAAAACATTCTTGAGAAGAATCAGAGCGAATTGACGGACCTGCGCGGCAGCAAGATCTCGATGATCTTTCAAGACCCCATGACCTCGCTCAACCCGGTATTCACCGTTGGCTACCAGATCGCAGAGACCGTGACCCGTCACCGCAAAGATATGAGCAAAGACCAGGCCTGGAAACGCGCCGTCGAAATGCTCGATCTGGTGCGTATTCCCGACGCCAATCGACGTTCCAAAAGCTACCCCCACGAATTTAGCGGCGGGATGCGCCAGCGCGTCATGATTGCTATCGCCCTGGCCTGTAATCCCAAACTGCTCATCGCCGATGAGCCGACTACCGCGCTCGATGTAACCATCCAGGCCCAGATTCTGGAACTAATGAAAGGTCTCTCAAAAGAATTTGACACCTCTGTGATGCTAATTACCCATGACCTGGGAGTAGTGGCAGGCACCTGCGAGTTCGTCAATGTGATGTACGCCGGACACGTGATAGAATCCGCCCCGGTGAAACAGATCTTCGAAACACCTTCTCACCCCTATACTGTCGGTCTGCTGCACTCCATTCCTCGCCTGAACGACGAGCGCGGCGTTAGACTCAACCCCATTGCCGGTCAACCACCCGATCTGCTCAACCCGCCTGTCGGGTGTCCCTATGCTCCACGCTGTCCTAAAGTGCAAAGCAGGTGCCGTCAGGAACGGCCAGAATTGACACCCATAGGTCGTGGCAATCAATTAGCAGCCTGTTTCTATCCAGACTAAGGGAAAAGAGGATCATATGGCGCAAGAAATACAAGCGACAGCGCGGGAAACAGGCACAACGCTGATCGATGTCAAGGGCCTGAAGGTGCATTTCCCCATCAAAGGAGGCATCTTAAATCGCACGGTGGCGCATGTCAAAGCGGTTGACGGCGTTGACTTGTTCGTAAAACGCGGTGAAACGCTGGGTCTGGTAGGCGAAAGCGGCTGTGGCAAATCGACGACCGGGCGCGCGATTTTACAATTGATTAAACCAACGGCTGGCAGCGTCAAACTGGACGGTGAAGAATTGACCACGCTTGACTCGAACCGGATACGTTTGAAACGCGCGGAAATGCAGATGGTCTTCCAGGACCCCTACGGTTCGCTCAACCCCCGTTTCACCATCGGACAGACGGTGGCCGAACCGCTGGAGAATTTTAACAGGGGCAACAAGAAGGAGATTCAGGAGCAGGTCGCGAGCTTGCTGGAAACGGTAGGTCTCAACCCGTACTTTATGAATCGTTTCGCGCATGAGTTTAGCGGTGGTCAGAGACAGCGCATTGGTATTGCCCGCGCCCTGGCTCTACGCCCCTCGTTTATTGTCGCTGACGAGCCTGTGTCCGCGCTGGACGTATCCATTCAAGCGCAAGTGCTTAACCTGCTGGAAGACTTACAGCATAATTTCGGCCTGACCTACCTGTTTGTCGCCCATAACCTCTCGGTCGTGAAACATATCAGTGACCGCGTGGCCGTTATGTACCTGGGGCGCGTGGCAGAACTGGCCGATAGCGAAGACCTGTACGAAAATCCGCTCCATCCCTATACCCAGGCGCTGCTCTCGGCTATTCCAGTACCCGATCCCGAACTGGAACTCAAGCGCAAACGTATCATTCTGGAAGGCGACGTACCCAGCCCGGTCAATCCACCCCCTGGTTGCAATTTCAACCCGCGCTGCTGGAAAGCGCAGGACATTTGCCGGGAAATTATTCCGCCTCTGGAGGAGAAGAGTCTCAATCACTACGCCGCCTGTCACTTTCCAGGATAGGGACACTAGCCAGGGCGGGGGCAAGCCCCGCCCTGGTTCAGTTCTGGTTTTGTTCCAGGCGTTTGATACGCGAAAGCAAGTAGATGCGCGCCACTAAATGGCGCGCATCAAATGGTTTTACCACATAATCGTCTGCTCCCGCTTCAAATCCCGCTATTTTATCTTGAAGCGTAGCAAAAGAGGTCAGCAGCATAACCGGAAGATAGTACAATGAGGGTGTAGAACGGATGAACCGGCAGAGTTCCAGCCCGCTTTCCCGGCCGATGCTCACCTCACAAATAAGAACATCGGGTGTGTTTTCCGCCAGGTAGGCTCGAGCCTCAGCAACAGTAGTCGCGCTGCGCAGTATGACGCTGCCGTCCAATGCCTGTTGCATTCTCATACAGGCCCCTGGATCAGCGTCTACCAGAAGCGCATATAATTTACGTAATGTCAGCACAGTAAACTACTCACCACAAAGCTTCATTCCCGCCCGGTTTGCCCCTGAACCAGTTGCGCAATACGACGCTGCCGGTCTGCCGGAGTCAAGAGTATCACCCGCTCAATAGCAGCATTCAAGGCGCTTGGCTTAAAAGGCTTGGTGAGATATTCATCTACACCGGAGAGATAGCCCGTCATTTGATCCTGCTCGCGGGTCATGGCGCTCAGAATGATTAAGGGTACGTCCAGTGTGCGCGGATCGCCGCGTAAACAACGCGCAAGTTGATAGCCATCCATTCGGGGCATCTTTACATCGATAATGACGCAATCAGGCTGCTCCAAATAGACGCGCTCCAGGCCCTCCACGCCGTCATAGGCGACAACGACATCATATCTCCCTTGCAGGTTCACAGCATACTTGATTAGTTCTACGATGGTCGGATTATCGTCAATTACCAGAACCTTTTTCATCGCATCTCCGCGCCGATAGGTTGCTTCACCGAATTGGTTGTTATTCAACGGAACCCGCTCCTTTTCTGCATTGTAACACAGTTGCACCTGACTGCCAACTGACCCATGACTATTTCTATATCATCTACTATCGGCATATTTTCTCTGTTAGCATACACCCCTGAAGAAAGGCAACCGGCAAAGCAACGTTTATGCTACAATAGCATCAGGAAAACCGTTACCCAGGATGGAGAAACCGCGATGTCATCTACACCTTCACCGGATCGCTATTCAAGGCAGACCTTGTTCAAACCTATCGGGAAAGAGGGACAAGAACGCCTGCAAGCCGCCTCGGTTGCCATTGTCGGATGCGGCGCGCTGGGCAGCACACTGGCTAACAACCTCTGCCGCGCTGGCATTGGACGACTGGTGATTGCTGACCGCGACTACATTGAAATCAACAACTTGCAACGCCAGATACTTTTCGACGAAGATGATATCGCGCGCAGACTGCCCAAAGCAGTGGCTGCCGCCGAAAAATTGCGCCGCATCAATAGCGGAGTCACCGTTGAGGCGCTGGTCGAAGACATCAACGCGGATGGCATTGAATCGCTAGTGCAGAGTGTAGACCTGGTTTTAGATGCAACAGACAATTTCACTACACGCTACCTGCTCAACGATGCCTGTGTCAAACATGGACGCCCCTGGATTTATAGCGGCGTGATCGCTTCCTATGGCGTCACTTTGAATATTATTCCCGGCGAAACGCCCTGCCTGCGCTGCATTTACCCGGAGATGCCGCTGCCCGGCACAACCGCAACCTGCGATACTGCCGGCATCCTGAACGGCATCGTAGGCGCAATCACAGGCATCGCTTCCACCGAATCCCTCAAAATCCTGCTCAAGAGCGACAAAGTCAGCCGCGATATGTTCTGGATGGACGTGTGGGAAAATACAAGCGAGCGCATTGAACTGCCGCGCTATGCCGATTGTCCAACCTGTGGACAACATCACTATGAGTTTCTCGATATGCTGAGTGGCACAGACAGTACCAGCCTATGCGGGCGCGACGCAGTACAGGTGCGCAGCGGCAAACGAGGCGACAGCATTAACCTGCCCGATCTTGCTGAACGATTACGTCCAATCGGGCAGGTTTCCTTTAATGCCTACCTGCTGCGTTTGCTCGTTGATGGGTACGATGTAACAGTCTTTCCCGATGCCCGCGCCATCATCAAAGGGACAGACAACGAAATGGTCGCTCGCTCGATCTACGCGCGCTACATCGGCAATTAACCGACCCTAAGCGTTGCTTGCCCGTAATTCGCTGATTCTAACCTCGCGCGCCAGATCATTCATGGACAGGGTCCAGCACCACTTCAGGTCCGGCAAGACAATGAGAGCCATTACCGCCGTGACGACGCTTGCCAGTAAGCTCAGCCAGAGACCTGAAACAGGAAAAGTGGCTATTTGACCATTGGCGCCTTTGATCTGCCCGAAAGCCAGAAAGTAGCTACTGGCGAAGAAAATAAGCTCAAACACCACCGCGGCCAGGAAACTCAAACGGATAGCCAGAGCCAGGATTCCGGTCACTACTCGATCCTTCAAGACGAGCAGCGCCAGCACAATCTGAATCAGACCCACAACCGGTATTGCCCAGATCAAAGGAAAAGAATAGCTATCACTCACATTATGACTGGCGCTGCCATCGTTAGTTGTAACAAGCTGCGTTAAATGCAATGTCGTCGTTCCCAGGGTGATAGCCGATATGTCCGTCGGGCCTTTTAAATTGACAGCGGATGCCAGCGTAGCCGGTTCTCCTGTAGAAAACCAGGGCAAGAAAAAGAAGAATAAAATGATTGCCACGCCTCCAATTGCGGGAGCAATAATGGCATAGGGCAGGCGTTTGGCATAACGTTTGGCGCTGTAGCTCGGATTGGAGCTAATGACTTCGACATAGGTTGACATGGGCAAGACCCTCCTCGTACATTGCGTTTTTGAATATATGAGGCACTCCGGTAGTTATTGATTATACGCTATGAACTACCTGATAACAAGTGCTATTCAGACCAGACTGGCACGCTTGCATGCATCTGTCTGGTTGTTGGTGTAGGGACGCGATTTATCGCGTCCGCTCATACGGAGAAGCGTTGCATGCAAGCGGACGCGATAAATCGCGTCCCTACACCCCTCCCTGGAAA
This sequence comes from uncultured Chloroflexia bacterium, assembly GCA_963769535.1. Taxonomy (GTDB): domain Bacteria; phylum Chloroflexota; class Ktedonobacteria; order Ktedonobacterales; family Ktedonobacteraceae; genus CF-113. The sequence continues at coordinate 929,466 of CAVYMC010000001.1, forward strand.
TATTGCCACTCATGTTATAATACGCAAAGTGATTGCTTACTCCATTTTTAACCTCATTTTTCCGAGGGAGTCGAATACTAATGAATGAACATATTCTCGTGTGTGTAGCATGGCCTTATGCGAAAAGCTCTACGCATGTTGGACAGATCGTAGGGGCATATCTCCCTGCTGATACCTTTGCTCGTTACCACCGCCTGGCCGGAAACCACGTCCTGATGGTGTCTGGCAGCGACGAACACGGCACACCCATCCTGGTTGACTCCGAACGCGAAGGCATCAACCCGCGCGAATTTGTGGCGCGTTATCATCGCCAGATCTGCGAGGTATGGGATCGCCTCGGCATGTCGTGGGATTTATATACTGAGACAGGCACAGAAAACCACTACCGCATCACGCAAGATTTCTTCCTGACGCTGCATGATAAAGGCTATATCTTCAAAGACACCATGGAGTCTCCCTATTGCCCGACCGACCGCCGTTTTCTGCCCGACCGCTATGTCGAAGGCACCTGCCCTCACTGCGGCTATACGCAGGCACGCGGCGACCAGTGCGATAATTGCGGGCGCACCCTCAACCCGATAGACCTCATCTCGCCACGCTGCCGACTGTGTGGCAGCAAAGACAGCGCGTTGGAGATTCGCCCGACAGAACATTTCTTCCTGGACCTGCCCAAATTACAAGAGTCATTACAACAATGGCTCTCAGAGGGCAAAGATTTCTGGCGACCGAATACAATGGCGTTCGTCATGAACTGGCTGAAAGAGGGACTGCGCCCGCGCGCCATCACACGCGACCTGGACTGGGGCGTACCCATTCCTCTGGACGGCTATGAAAGCAAGCGTATCTACGTCTGGTTCGATGCCGTGATCGGCTACTTCTCCGCCTCCGTCGAATGGGCCGAGCGGCAGGGAACGCCCGAAGCCTGGAAGACCTGGTGGGTACCCGATCAGACCACACCCCCGGTCAAATCCTACTACTTCATCGGTAAGGATAATATCCCGTTCCACGCCATCATCTGGCCCGCCATGCTGATGGGCTACGGTAATCGCAACCTGCCCTACGATGTACCCGCCAACGAATTTATGACCATGAGCGGGCAAAAAGCATCGAGCAGCCGGGGCAACGTGATCTGGACAAAGGATGTGCTCGATCAGTACAGCGCCGACGCGCTGCGCTACTACCTGTCCATAACGGCACCAGAAGGACGCGACACCGATTTCACCTACGAGGAACTGATTCGCCGCAATAACGACGAACTTGTCGCCACCTATGGCAACGCCGTGCATCGCACCCTGACCTTCTTGCAGAGCAAATTCAACGGCATCGTGCCGGAACCACAGGCCCTGCGCGAGGCAGACCGCGAAATCCTGGCCGAAGTGGAGCGCTGCTTCGCGCTGGTCGGCCACAACATCGCCAATTGCCACTTCAAAGAAGGCATCAACGTCGCCATGTCTGTAGCGCGCGCGGCCAACCGCTACCTGGACGAGCAGGCCCCCTGGAAACAAATCAAGCTCGATCGCGCACAAGCTGGCACCACCATCTACGTGATGTTACAAGTACTCAGTGGACTGCACATCATGCTCTGGCCCTACCTACCCTTCTCATCAGAAAAGCTGCATCATTATCTCGGCTTCGAGGGCGATGTCACCACCGCCCACTGGCGACCCGCCAGCGTGCCAGCAGGTGTGCATTTGCCAACGCCATCGCCCCTCTTCCCCAAACTGGAAGAAGCGGCAGTGGTTTCACAGGGTTAAAATGAGAAAAATGTTCGCCCTCATACTGATGAATTATGGCAACCGAATGCAGCAATAATACGAAACGTCCGTCCTCGTCCTGTAGGGACAAGGGGCGGTGTGGGGTGGATATGGGGGCCTTGTGCTTGTCCTCGTTGGGGGTACACCATCATGCTTCACGGAACCCAGACGAATCGCGCTGCCACGAGGACAAGCACAAGGCCCCCACCCTCCCCTGCATCCACCCCTTGTCCCTACAGGACGGAGGCAGAACGGAGGCGGACGTTTCCAGTCATAACCCTCTTCGATTGTCAACAATCATGAGGATGAAGGCAACCGTTTCGTTAAATTCGTAATATCAGGAGTGTGTAAGTGGCATCAGCGCAAGAAACGTTTAGAGCAACTGTTATCGAGCCTCTAAAAGTCAATCGAGGGATACAAGTTCTTTCATACGCCGAATATTTGAGGCTTCCAACAGCGCAGAGATCAAATGACGAGGCCGATGTCGTTGGATGAGGCTTCGCTGCGCAATTTCATCAACGAGAGCCGCTTCGTTCTGGATCAGCTCACAACCGCCATTCGAGCGCGCTTGAGCAACGTTACTCTAGAGTTAGAAGAGGCGGCAGAAGACCTCGCTTCCAGCCAGAAAAAATATCTTGCCATTCTATCCAACCTGTTTGACAGGCTTAAAGGCGGGGGAGGCGTCAATCTCGCTGAAGTAAGCAAGCTGGAGGGAGAGTTACAAGACCTCGCATCCCGGTTGATCGATATGGACACCTCGTATACCGAACGCCTGAAACCAGCTATGAGCGCTGCAACGATTCCACTCTGGAACAGTTCTATAGAGGAGATCAAGGCGGTTGTATCAGGGCTGCGAGAACGCGAACTCGCGCGCAACGAATCGCGCCGTATCCGGGCGGCTTACCTGGTATGGCTCGAACGCTACAAATATATCGAGGGTGAAGAACGAGGCGATGAGCATACGGTCGAATCACGCCGTCAACGGGCATTCGCAGAACAGGTTAGCTATGTCTTCTTCGTTCGCCTGTTATTAGTGCGAGTGCTGGAAGATAAAGGCATCATGGCTCGCATTGTATCCGATGGAGGTTTCAAGCACTGGTTCTCGTTTTTACGCAGTTCCTCATTAGAAGACCGCGTTCATGAAATTCGCGGAGAATCATTCCTCCCACTCGTTTACAGCCGCGTCGTGAGCTTCTACCGGCACTTCTTTCAACAGCCCGTTTTTGACTGGTTCATGCCCGATGATTATTTGCTGGCCCTCGCGCTTTATCGCCTGAACATGTATAATTTCAAAGATGTTACTAATGACCTGCTTGGCTTTACCTATGAAGCCTTTATTGATCGCGTGGCGCGCAATTCGAAAGGCCACTTTCTGACACCCCCATCCATCGTCGAATTTATGCTCGACCGCGCCGGATACTCCGACTCTTCAATCATCGGAGAAAGTCTGCTCGATCCGGCGTGCGGATCAGGCAGTTTTCTTGTACACGCCGCGCGCCGCCTCAGGCAAGCGATTGCCAGCAATATGTCTCAATACAGTCCAGTCGAATGCGCCCGGCTCTTCATTGAACAGGTGAAAACCCGGCTCGTTGGACTTGAAGTGAACCCATTTTCTTGCTATCTGGCGGAACTCAACCTGTTCATCCAGGCACTTGATGACCTGGCTCTTTTGTGGAAGGCGAGTGAACGGCCAGATATCGAACGCTTCGCCATTTACAATACCAACAGTCTTGAGATGCCGCAGGCTGTTCTCAATTCAGGCTATGAAACGCTGGCAACCACATTCGGAGACGAAGCCACCTCTCTGGATGAGGCCGCCATAGTCAAAAGTAAGCGCGCAACCTTTAGTTATGTGATCTCCAATCCGCCGTATGTCAATCGCGGTATCATTTTGGGAGCAAAGAGCTATGGCGAATACCCATTTTATCGCGAAGTTGTGAAAGGCGATGAGAATTTTTACCTGCTTTTCCTGCGCCTTGCCACCTACTATATAGCGCAGGGTGGCTCCATTTGTTTTATTTGCCCGCTCAATCTCTTTGGCGATGAATCAACCACGCGAGCGCGCGAGATGATTAACAGGTGGAACATACAGTCGATCACACGCTTTTAGGGACTTCCGAAAACTAAGTTATCCCAGTATGGTATACTGCGCCAAGAAAAGAATGCTTGGAGGGACAAGAGTGGAACTAACGGAGGAAGTCAAAGCGCTGGTGTTGAACACGGCCAAGCAACTCAAGGGGAGTGCATGCCGGATGTTTATGGCACGGACGGTGCAAGCGCTAGGTACAGGCGGCCAGAGGCTGGCCGAACGGGAACTGGGCTGGAATCGTGTCACCATACGCAAAGGGATGCATGAAGTGGAGAGCGGAATGGTGTGCGTGGATGGCTTCAGGTTGCGTGGCCGCAAGCACAGCGAAGACCATTTGCCCAACTTATTGAAGGATCTCACCGCCATTGTGGATGGGCAGAGTCAGGCGGATCCGCAGTTTCGCACGACGCGTCTGTACACGCGGATGACAGCAGCCGAAGTCCGCCGCCAGTTGATGGCCCAGAAGGGCTATAGCGACGAGGAACTCCCCACCGCCGAGACTATTGCAACCAAGCTGAACCAGTTGGGCTACTTCCCGAAAAAAGTGGCCAAGAGCCAACCCCAAAAAAAGTCCCCGAGACCGATGCCATCTTTGCCCAGGTGAAGCAGTGCAATGAAGAGGCTGATGCCTCTGAGCAGGTGTTACGGCTCTCGCTGGATGCCAAAGCCATCGTCAAGGTCGGTCCTTTCGCGCGAGGGGGAAAGAATCGCGTCCCCACCAGGGCCGCTGATCACGATTTTCAACCAGCAGCGACGGTGACGCCAGTGGGCATTTTCCTGCCCGCTTCCGACGAGCTCTTTCTCTACGGGGTGACGTCCAAAGTGACCAGCGATTGCCTGGTGGATCGCTTGGTCGACTGGTGGGAGACGGTCAAAGAGCACTTTCCTCTGGTCAGGACCCTGCTCATCAACCTGGACAATGGCCCGGAGAGCCACAGTCGGCGCACCCAGTTCATGCAGCGTCTGGTGGAGTTTGCTCTGCGATATCAGCTCACCATCCGTCTGGCGTATTATCCCCCATACCATAGTAAATACAACTCGATCGAACGCTGTTGGGGAATTTTAGAACAGCATTGGAATGGAGCCTTGCTGGATTCCGTCGATGCCGTGATCCAGTATGCCCGCACCATGACATGGAAAGGAAACCATCCCGTGGTCGCCTTGGTGATGACCACCTATCAGACTGGTGTCAAACTGACCAAGCAAGCCATGGATCTGGTGGAAACCCAGCTTCAGCGATTGCCCTCTCTGGGAAAGTGGTTTGTGGATATCGATGGGTGCTTACTGGCTAATCGGGATAGTTAATATTTCTTGATCCCCTTATTCCAGGGACCTGCTTTTCCCCGGCGTATTGCAAGGAGTTTGTGTCCTGCGCTTCGATCACCGTCCTTGCAATTTATCGGACTCTGTGGAAATTCGTGGTGGTTTTTCCGCAGCGGAAGCCGCCCAATCGGCAACCCTGTTACAAAGCAAGCGAGTTATCCAGAATTATCCCGCCAGGACAAGCTGGAATAAACCCTGGCTGGTAAACGCCAACCCCACCGCTTATGACCTGTGGGAGTTCGCACTCAGCAATTCCAAGCAAGATCTGGCCGACCTTCTTGAGAGAAAATTGGAAGTTGGTAAAGGAGACGTAAGATCGACCTGGGCCAAACCCATGCTCCATTCCGAGCAGATCGCGCATGGATTACCTCTCACCAAGGGCAAAAACGTTACGGATTGGGGAGGTTGGTCAACTGTAGCATATCTGAATCCTACCGCAGCCATTTCTCCATCGATAAAAGATTATACTGGCAGCCGGTGGGTACAAAAGCAGATTCAGCGCATAGCCAGCTTAACCCACCAGGAAACTGTTCTCTTCCTTAAAGAGGTTTCCGGCCTGGAAATGAAACTACCTATCAGAGGAACAATACTTCAACGAGACAAAAAACATCCTGTCGTTGCAGATGAAACGTTGCTTGTCATGTACACCCTGGAAGAAGAATACGAAGACCTGGCATATGCAGCTTTCGGGCTGGTCACGAGCGAAATCTATAACTTCTTCTTCAGTCTCTTTTCCACCAACGCCCATGCCAACTTTAAGGAAATACTGCGTTTACCTGTGCCAAACTGGTCGCCAGAACTCGAACAGCGACTCGCCAACGAGACAAGAAACATACTACACATATATCAGAAACTTCACCAGCACCAGGAAAAGTACGGAGTCGAACAAGCTCAACACATATCCACCAGCCGCGTGTTGCAAGCCACTGGCCTCCCAACGCTGCGCTTAGAAGAGCTGGTATTGCGCGGGGACATCACATTAAATGGAGCAACACAGTATTCTTTGGAAGTGTTGCAAAGTCGCGGGCTACTCGCTTTCAATCCTCGCCTGGACGCTGCCAGCATTCAAGCGCTGGAAGTCATCATACGCGCCAACGGCAAATTGAGCTATCTCAAAGATGGAAAAGATATGCTTGTACCCAACCCCAGAGTAGCCGCTACATTTTTAGATAGCCTCGACAAAATCGAAGCGGAACGCGCAAGCATACACGGACAAGTTGCCAGCACCCAACGCGCGTTGGATGATATGATACTTGATGCTTATGGCATAACCAATCCGGCATGGCGAGAGATAGTCGATAGTGGTGTTCCCTGGGCCAGGTAGACGCTAGCAGGATAATAGTAGAGCTTATATGCTTCCCCGCCAGGGATGATCCCGTATATCATCACGGATGAAAGAGAGGAAGGCAGCAGAAGCCGGTGCATGAAAGACATTTGTGTGCCAGGCGAGCAAGATTGTACGCTCTGGAGGCGGGTTGAGAGAGACAATCGCCACCTCTTTGCCCGGCGCTTCGGCCACCGATCGTGGAAGCACAGATATACCCAAACCTTCTGCAACCAGCGAGCGAACGGTACCGAGTTCACCACTTTCAAAACGCATACGAGGGGTAAAACCAGCCGCGAGGCTCCTCTGCATAATGGTATGACGCAGTCCAGAGCCAGGTTTGAACAAAATGAACGATTCATCCCGTAGTTCTTCCACCGTTACATTTTGTTGATGCGCCAGAGCATGGGCGGGAGCTACCACCAGGACTAACTCCTCGGTCAAGAGTTTTTCAGTCACAACCGATGAAGTAGTAAGTTCCAGAGGCCAGGAATTGTCGATGATCTGGATCAATGTCAGGTCCAATTGTCCAGTATTCAAGAGTTCTAAAAGTCGCTCCGTGGCCTCTTCGCGCAAGATGATCTCGATTCCTGGATAGCGCGTATGGAATCTCGACAATAGCGCGGAAAACCGGAATGCTTCGAGCGATTGTAATGCGCCAATGACTACACGACCTCGTGCCAGCCCACTGTATTCCTGCATCTCCATGCGTACCCACTCAACTTCGGCCAGAATACGCTCTGCGCGTACCAACAAAGCCTCGCCAGCGGGGGTCAGACGAACATGGCGGCTTGTCCGCTCAAAAAGTGTGACGCCGAATTCGCGTTCCAATTGCCGGATCTGCTGCGAGAGAGCGGGTTGAGCAATATTCAGTTCCTCCGCCGCCTGCGTAAAGTGTCTTTTGTATGCCACTGCTACGAAATAACGTAACTGGCGTAATTCCATACCCACCTCCATCTATAATTTTTACCTATCAATTTCATCACAAAGATATATTGGACGTATTGATCTAAGTATGCCATACTCTATGCAAGAGATCAATATTTACAGGGAGGCTTCGTATGGCTAATCTCGGCTTCATAGGACTGGGCAAAATGGGGGGCCGCGTAGCAAAGCGGCTCGTAGATGCCGGACACACGGTGACAGGTTACAACCGCACAAAGTCAAAGGCGCAGTGGCTGCTGGACGCCGGAATGCAGTGGGGCGAGTCGCCGCGCCAGGTCGCGGAAAAGTCCGATGTCATCTTTAGCATGGTCACGAATACCGCCGCGTTGCATGAAATCCTTCACGGTGATGAGGGTATTCTGGTCGCTCTGACGCCCGGCAAAGTCTACATAGACATGAGTACTATCAGCGCCAGCGCCTCGCGTGAAGTCGCCGCGCAGGTTGAGGCCAGAGGAGCGCATATGCTCGACGCGCCCGTTTCCGGCAACGTCATTCATGTTCAGGAGGGAACGGTATCTATGATCGTCGGGGGCGATCGAGCAATCTTCGAGCAGGTATTGCCCATATTGCTGAACATCACGCCCAAAGTGACCTACGTGGGCGGCAACGGCCAGGCTATTGTAATGAAAATAGCTATCAACCTCAGCCTGTCCACCCAATTCCTCGGTTTCTGCGAGGGCATCCTCTTAGCCGAGAAAAACGGCATTGCGCGCGCAGCGGCTGTTGAGGCATGGCGCAATAGCGCGCTGGCCTCGCCTGCCACCTGGCACCGCGCCCCCTTCATCCTTGAAAAGCCCGAAGAAATCTGGTTCGATGTAAGTATGATGCAGAAAGATTTACTGCTGGCCCTCGAACTGGGCCGAATATCGGAAGTGCCGCTGCCATCCGTAGCGCTCTCCAACGAACTGCTCACAGCCGCCCGCGCCATGGGCATGGCAAAAGAAGATTTCGCCGTAATGTTCAACGTGCTGGCTCGCATGGCTGGCGTAGAAAACTAATCAGCGTTTTTTGAAAGGAGATTGTCATGCACCATGTAGGAAATTACGATAAAGCGGCTTTTGAGGTACCTGCCACCTACGAAAAATACAGCCAGGGTTACTCCCGCATCACGCTGGTTGACCACAATACCCCAGGCGCGGTGCATACCGGCCTGGGTCTCTGCAAACTTGATCCCGGCGGCACACTGAATAAACACGTACATTTCTACGAGGAAGCCTTCTACATCCTGGAAGGGCAGGTTCTGGTAAGCATCGATGGGCGCGACTACCAGCTTGCAAAGGACGATTACGGCATTTTCCAGGCCGCCGTCCCCCACGCCTGGCGCAACGCCAGCGATCAACCCGCGCGCTGGCTGGAAATGCTCTCGCCCCAGCCAAAACCCGCCGACCATGAACACGATACCTTTTTCTTCAAAGAGGGTGACGCGCCCACCACAGGGAGCCGTCCCGATTTCCGCGACCCGACCACGCGCTACCTCGGTCACTTCGACAACTCCCACATGCCGCCGCACAGCCAGTTACAAATGGACGGCTACCGGGGCAGCAACATCTCCGGCATCTCCCTGAAAATGTTGGTAGATAAAATGCTTGGTTCGCAACACCTCACCCTGTTTATGGTAGAATTCCAACCCGGCGGCGAGGGCAACATCCACGATCACCCCTTCGAGGAAACTTATTTCTTCGTGAGCGGTGAAGCCGAAGCCATTCTCGACGGCCAGACCTACCATGTGAAGGCAGGCGACTACGTCTGGACCAGCGTTGGCGGCACGCACGGCTTCTTCAACAAAGGAACCGTCCCCATGCGCTGGATCGAAACCCAGACGCCCCAGCCCCCCAACCAGCAAGCGTTTCGCTTCCCGGCAGACTGGGCCTACCTGACAACAAAGTTGGAAATGTAATTATTTCTATTGCATTCATCCCCACTCTCTGCTATACTCAGCCTATCAAATACCAAACGAACAATATACAGGAGCGCAGGCACATGAGCGCGTATACATATAGCGCGATCAGCATGAATCAGAGCCAGCAGCCAGGCCAATTAGAGAGGTTTGGTTCGCTTTGCTTGCCCTCCAGCAGCTAAGATATAGACATTACAAGTCGCCAGACCCTCAAAAGGTCTGGCGACTTTTTTTGTTTGAAATAGCAGTATCAACTATCAAGGAGAACAAGATGAACGGCGATTTCTATCTACGCGGCTTATTATTCGGGTTTACCATCGCGGCAACGGTTGGCCCTATGAGCATTTTATGCATTCAACGCACGTTTCAAAAAGGCTACCTGTACGGGCTGGTATCCGGTATGGGTATCGCCACGGCTGATGCCATTTACGGCAGCATCGCCGCATTCGGCCTGACGGTAATCACCAGCTTCCTGGTCAGCGAGCAAAACTGGATTCGCCTGGTTGGTGGACTGTTTCTCATCTACCTGGGATTTCGCACTATCCTGACGAAACCGGCGGAGAAAGCGGCCAACGCGCAAGCGCACAACTTCGCGGGCGCATACGTCTCCACCCTGCTGCTCACGCTGACAAACCCGCTCACTATTCTCTCGTTCGCCGTCATCTTCGCCGGTCTCGGCATAGGCGCAACAGGAGGCAATTACCTCACAGCAGCGCTAGTCGTTGCCGGAGTCTTCAGCGGTTCGGCTGTATGGTGGTGCATCCTGACCGGAGGCATCAGCCTGTTACGCAAGCATTTCAGCACAACATGGTTACGCTGGCTCAACCGAGTTTCTGGCGCGGTCATCGTCATCTTCGGGATCATTGCGCTGGTGAGCCTACGTTCGTAATGTGTAGGGACGCGATTTATCGCGTCCGCCCGTGCGCCCGGCTATGCGAAACGTTGCACGAGGCGAACGCGATTTATCGCGTCCCTACACATAGCCATTCCAGCTAGCGCAGCATCTTGCCCATGAAAATCGCCACTTCATGTTCGTCGGGGCCAGGCGGGTACTGATGCTGGTTGATGCTCCATACTTGCAGGCCATTGCGCAGATAAAAGCGGATGGCGGGGTAGTTGATGTTTTGTGTCTCGAGAAGAATTGCGCGACATCCACGATTGCGCGCCCAATCCGCGGCACAGTTGAGCAGCAGCGAGCCGATACCGTAGCGACGGAACAGTCGCCCTACGATAATATCCTCGATACGCGCCACCGAGCGCCATTCTTCGACATTCAACAAAACCACGCCTGCTACCTGCCCATCAGCCAGCGCCACGTAGCCACCCTGCGCGCTGGCAAGCCTGGCCTCCACCGCTTCGAGCGTGTGCTGGTAGGCGCGTAAATCCTTATAAAGGGGCAGACCAACAGGCGTCTCGCGCAATTCAAAGGCAAGCGCCGATTGGCCGGGAATTGGTGTCTGCCCGTCGCCCTGCTCAAAATAGCCATGCACTAACAGCGTAAAGATGCGATCCGTCTCAAAACTGTAATCCAGCGCGTGCAACGCGGGCGCGTCTGACATCTCTACCGCCCGCACCTCAACCTGCGCGCCGACTTGTGGATCTGCTCCATCCATGATCTGACTTCCCCCTTTGCTCATAAGCGCGTTCCTACTCGATGGGGAAGGTATAGCCTGCTTTCTGTGCTCCCAGACATGCCGCGCCCACCACACCTGAAAAGTCCCCCAGTTTGGCGCGCATGATTTTAGTGTCACGAGATGGATTCGCAAGGGCAGTGATGCGCGCCCGGTGTACCGCGCGTTCAAAAAGCAGGTCGATAGCCTCGATTACGCCTCCGCCCAGGATAATACATTCCGGGTTAAAAAGGTTCATGACCGATGCCAACCCGTAGCCCATATAATCAGCAGCTTCCGTCACACACTCGATCACCACGGCATCTTTATGACCAATAGCATTAGCAAGTGTGCCGGAGCGAATAATTGTCTCGCCCTCTTTTAACTGGTGTTCCGCGTCATCGGCCAGGATGGATGAGCGGCCATGATGAATCTCAGACATGATGGCTTTAGTAATAGCCGTGCGCGAGGCATAGGCTTCAAGGCAGCCGCGACTGCCACAGGGACACAGGCGTCCGCCCGCGTCAATGGTCATATGACCAATCTCACCGGCAGTGCCGCTCAACCCGGTATACAAGCGCCCATTCTGCACAATCCCACCCCCAATGCCCGTGCCAACAAAGACACACATGAACGTGTTAAAGCCCTGGCCCGAACCATACAAATACTCGCCCAGCGCGGCCACTTCCACATCATTACCAACTGCCACCGGCTTGCCAAATTGCTTGTTGAGCAGATCGCCCAGTTGCATATCTTTCACACCCAGGTTAGGCGCGTCCACAACAACACCCGCCTTGCGGTCAATCTGACCCGCGGCTCCCACGCCAACCGCCACGATACCGGCATCGACTGGCAACTTCGCATCTTCAATAGCCATCGCCGACAGCGTAAGAATGCGCTGTGAGACAAACTCCTGCCCCTTCTCAGCGCGCGTGCGCTTGCGAGCCGACGCCACCACCTCGCCGGTAGTGATGTCCACCACCGCCGCCAGCGTCTTAGTGCCTCCCAGGTCAATCCCCAGGGCATACAATTTCTGTTTAGCCATACTACCTCCGGACGCGCTACAACACGCCATTACAAATTTGATGCTATACATAAAATGTCAGTAGCGACACCCCTTGTGGGTGTCCCGTCTGTTCAAGGGCAGATCAAGGGTACGAGGACGGGACACCCACAAGGGGTGTCGCTACTGATTTTCACCCGCAGGAATGGTGAACACTATACATCACGCTTTCACAAAAGGCAGGCTCAAACCGGGATCAACATCCAGGTTCAGGCCATGCTGCTCGCCCCTGAGCAGGTGAAAGAAGGCCGCGCTGCCGATCATGGCAGCATTGTCGGTGCAAAACGCAACCGGCGGGTAACTCAGTCGGATGCGCAGTGGTCGCAATTCCTGTTCCAGCCGCGCCCGCAGACTGGCATTGGCCGCGACTCCGCCTGCCAGTAAAACCTGTTTCACATGATATTCCTGGGCCGCCAGGCGCGTCTTGACCGCCAGCACATCAACAACGGCCTCCTGAAAGCTGGACGCGAGCAACGCCACGTTCGCGCCGCCTTTTTGCGTGGCCGCCTGCGCCCCCATACGTGTGTACTGGCTGACCTGCCCACGCGCCTTCTCACCGCTCGCTGCACCCGCCTGTTGTTCAGAGGCACCTTCCGCAAGGTGCAAGACCGCCGTTTTCAGTCCGCTAAAACTAAAATCGTAGGTGCCACGCAGCCAGGCTCGTGGCAAGCGATAGGCTCCGCGAGCAAGCGAAACCGTCTTGCCCTGCTGCGTGAGTTCCTCTTCGACGCGCTGCGCCGCCTGCTGGATGGCTGGGCCACCGGGATAGCCCAGGCCCAGAATACGCGCCACTTTGTCAAAAGCTTCTCCAGCGGCATCATCGCGCGTGCGGCCCAGCAGTTCATATTGACTATGACCGCGCACCAGCGCCAGCTCACTGTGCGCCCCGGAGATCACCAGGCACATCAGCGGAAACGTGGGATCGCCCTCCTGATACTCCCAGTCAGCGTCGTCCACTTCCCGCGTTTGCCGCCCATACGTCTGATTGCGCAGCCAGTTGGCGTAGATATGCGCTTCCAGGTGATTGACGCCCAGAAAAGGCAGTTGATGCGCCAGCGCGATGGCCTTGCCCGCCGTTAATCCAACCAGCAGCGAACCGGCCAGACCGGGGCCATAGGTCGCCGCCACCGCGTCGATATGCTCCCAGTTGCACTGCGCCTGCTCCATGGCAGTCTCTATCACCGGAATGATGGAAGACAGTTGCTGGCGCGAAGCAACTTCCGGCACCACGCCGCCATAGCGGTTATGGATTTCAATTTGCGAGGCGACCACGTTCGAAAGCAAATAACGCCCATCCTTAACGATGGCCGCCCCCGTTTCGTCGCATGAACTTTCGATACTGAGTATGAGCATGATTTTTACATTTGACCTTACCAGGGCGACCGCAAGGGTGCGCCCCTACAATACGCGATTATCCCGCCTCCCATACTCGTATATGGTAGGGGCGCACCCTTGCGGTCGCCCTGGGCGGGGGGGTTATTGATTTTCCAATTTACGCATCAGCGCGGCCTTGAGTTCTTGAAATTTTTGTTTGTAAGCAGTGGAATTGATTTCATCCGTCCACATAATCAAAGCATCTTCATTGTTGTCACTATAATAGCGATGGCGAATGCCCGCCTCGTGAAAACCATATTTACGATACAGGTTTTGCGCGTTATAGTTTGTCACACGCACTTCCAGCGTGACCCATTTCGCGTTAATGCTATAGGCAATATCAATCAGGCTGGCAAGCATATACTCACCCAGACCCAGTCGTCGAAAACTGGGATGATTGGCAATAGTCGTGATGTGGGCTTCGTCAACCATCAACCACAATCCGGCAAAACCGATGATGGACGCCAGGTTAGGCGGCGGCAACGTCACCGATTGACGCCCCGGCAGTAGCGAGAGTGGAAACAGCCGCCGAGGCTTTTCAGGCTCTTGCGCGGCCATCGTAAAATGCTCCTCGGCAATTTTTTTATCGCGCAAGACGATGTAATGCGCCCAGCGATTATCCTGGAGTTCCTTACGATAGGCGCTGGGAGGCCAGGTAGACGGATAGGCCAGGCGTTCGATTTCGACGACGCGCGGCACATCGGCCATCGTCATACGGTCAATAGTGTAACGCACCCTCTTCCCTTTCTGTCTGCGCCACATCGCCCGACCGGTGCGTTTTGCCTCCGCCTCCGAGCAGTGGCTGCTTACGAGCGCTGGTGGTGATGGAAGGTCGCCGCAAATAGAGCGGCTCAAGCAACAAAGGATCATCCACGATGCCGCGATGGAAACGGGAGAACGCCAGGGTCGCCAGGGTAACAGCATGGCGCGTGGATTGCAGAGCGGTCAGGAAAAGACCTTCCGGCAGTTGCGCGGAGAGAGCCGCGCGCGATGCCTCGCTCATCTCACCACAAAAGATCACAGACGGCAATGCGCGCTCGCCAGGCATACCCGCCCATTCATTGACATGCGCCAGCACATATTCTATCAATTGCGCCGGAGCCTCCAGCAGATAATCACTGAGCCGCCGCATCTCGTAGCTCAATTGACCTGCATTCCCAACTTCATCAAACTGGTAACAGGCCGCGTATAATTCGCCGCGCCCCGCCTCCATCACAGCGCAGATGGGGCCGCGCCATTGCTGCTGTTGCGCCGCGATGACATCCAGGGTGCTGACACCAACAAGGGGAATACGCAAGGCAAACGACAGGGCTTTAGCAGTAGCAAGCGCGACGCGCAAACCATTAAACGAACCCGGCCCGGTAGCAACCGCGATAGCTTCAAGAGATTGCATAGTATGGCCGCATTCAGTCACCAGACGCTGTATGCGTTCGAGCAACTCAACGCTATGGTTGTTTCCCACCTGCCACGCATACTCACCGGCTAGCGTATCCTCTGTGCAGAGCGCAACGCTGGCCTGGCGCGTAGATGTATCAAGAGCCAGTAGTAGCATAAGCGTTTTTCTGGAACTGTCGCAGCAATTCGCAATAGCGCGGGCCAACCGCCGCAAAAAACAGGCCGCGCTTCGTGTCACTGAGCATTTTCAAACGGATGTCGAGGTGGTCGGTCGGCCAGTACAGTTCGGCTTTCTCAGCCCATTCCACCACGCATACGCCGTCGCTGGCAAAATACTCCTCAAAACCAAGATCAAAGATTTCTTCAGGATTGTCCAGCCGGTACAGATCAAAATGGTAAAGCGCCGGTCCCCTGTGAGGTATTTTGCCATTACCCGGTTGCGCTTCAAGCTGCCCGGCATACTCCTTCAACAAAGTAAACGTGGGGCTATTGACATTCGCGCTGATACCCATGCCCTGCGCCAATCCCTGCGTAAACGTGGTCTTGCCCGTGCCAAGCTGCCCATTGAGCAAAATGAGTTCCTTCCCGCGCAACAATTCGCCCAGCCGCATACCCAGGCGCTGTGTTTGCGCCGCGCTGTGACTGATACTATCGAGTGTGCAACTCATCCCTTCCTGGCTCTGCTTTAACAAAGGCGCATCCTTCACATGGTTTTCCGACCCACACCGCGCTCCACACGGTAAGCAAGAGGCACAGCCCGCGTACAGCATGGCAATTCCCGCTACCTGGAGGCACGTACCATTATAACATAGTTCATGCTAAAAAAGGAAACAGAGAAAAGGCACAAATTGCCAGGCCGGACAAGCGCGGCCTGGCAATTTGTGCCTTTTCTCTGTTTAACGCAATTTCGCGCCGCAACTACGGCAATAGAGCGCATTTGGTCGTATAGGATTACCACAGTTCGGACATGCCAGCGCTTTAGGTTGAGCATTCGGCGAGGGCGGAGCATACGCAGGTGGTGTATAGGTCGGGGCGGGATTCGACTGCGCGCCAGGATTTGATGACACGGGAGGAGGCGCGTAATTGGTCGTCGCGGAAGGCGCGAACTGATTCGCTACATACATCTCGTTCTTGATCTCCGCCAACTGCGTCTGGCGATTCTGCATATCATGATCGAGTTCCTGAATACTGGCGCACAGACGCGAAAGCTGTGCATCGGTCAGCCTGCCCTGTTGATAGAGGTCCATTGCTATTTTCGCCAGTTCATCCAGCAACTGCTGGCGCTGCTCCATCAATTGATCGATCTCGCCCTGCTTGCCGCGCACCCGCAGTTGTTTCTGCGCCTGCCAGCTCGTGCGACTGACAGCCGCGCTCACCATATTTTTCGCGTTTTCCACAAAATCTGACATATCCTGCCTGCCTTTCCCGCAAGGGCCAGGGCGACCGCAAGGGTCGCCCCTACCATATACTTCGCGACTACCCCGGCCCTACAATTGATTTATCTTATTCTTCACTTACTGCATATGGATAGACCCGAATTTCTCGAAATTTACCGTCCTGGTTAAAATCTATCGCCACCACGTCAATCCTCCACGAGCGGTCGCCTGCATTGTGTAAATCGAGATAATAGGAGGCAACCTCCACCAATTTGCGCCGTTTGGTCAGCGTCACCGCCTCTTCAGGACGCCCGAAGGCCGTTCCCCGGCGCGTTTTCACCTCGACAAAGACCAAGTCGTCTTTCTCTTCCGCGATAAGATCGATTTCTCCATACCGGCAGCGAAAGTTATGCTCCACGATACGATAGCCTCGATCGCGCAAAGCATCCGCCGCCATCTGCTCGCCCTTGCGTCCCAGCAACTGACGCGCATTGTTTTTGCGCTCGCCAGCATGACTCGTATCTTTCGGCACTCACTCCTACTTTCGTCTCATCATAATATACGTGATCTGGCTTGTTGAGTTGTATCCGCTTGCACTACAGCACAGCATCATCCATGCAAGCATATACCATGTTTCATACGTTGGCAAGATCGGGCTTAATTTCATCTTCGTCTAGTGGCTTCCTGAGCGGCTCGGCGTTTTCTGCATTGTGCCGTTTTGTCTCTTGGCGTCTACCGTTGTTCGCCGTTTTCTACCGGCTTTGCTGTCAACTTTGGGCTCTCCTGCAGGTTATGTGAATCCGAATTAGACAGGGAAATGACCAAATTTGCCGAAGCTCTGTAAAAGCCAAGTAGTTGATAATCTTAAAGACATTATGGTAGAGCTTTCACGAAAGTCGCGGGAGAACCAACTTTGATGTCAAGCTGTGTCTTGTGATCGTTCGTTTGGGCTTTCTTTGGGGTCTGGACAAGGTTTTAGAAAGCAGTGTTATATAGAGTATCATATCGGGTCTAGTACCGTGTGAGATGGCTCTAGAGGCGGCTTGCGTCTTTTTCTGTGGGTTCAAACCAGTATTATCTTGTCATTTTTTGTCGTTGATAATAATTCATTAGGCTTGTTTTGGCTCTAAAGGCTGCTTTGCATGACTTTAATAGTTCTTAGGTCTAGGGATTTTAAGTCTCTCTAGCACAACAATAGCCAGAAAATTTAATTTGGGCCAAATAATCCTACAGGGTGAAAGTTTCGTACTGCAATCTTCCATCATCGCTATCTTTCTTATGGTGAATTAAATATTGGTCCAGTATGCTTTCTCTTTCCGATACTTCTTCTGGGGACATTCGAGAGATTTCCGATACCTTTCGCCCGAGAGAGTTAAGGGAAGTTCCAAGACGAAGACCACCACTTTTTGTTATTAACCAACGATCATGAAAAGGCGGTCTTCCGTGCTGGTTACCAACAATTACGACTTCTGTATCAGGCGGCCTTTGATCCGAGATATTAAAGCGCCAATAATCATGATAGGTTTCTTTTAATGATTTAGAAGTCTTTTCTTGATTACTTAAACCAGTCAAGACATACACCTCACAATTTGGATTGACAGATATTAACAAATTAAGAAATTCTAAATCATTCAGACTAAAATAGGGGTCTTGTATCTTCAGATATTCTTGGACTTCGTACTCGAACCAGTCTTTCAAAAACAGTACCGCCTTTTCTCTATCGCCAGACTGAAGCACTAAGCTTTTATTATTAGAAACTGTCAATTTTCTATCTTGGAATTGTAAAAAAGATGTAGCATGTGGGACAGCCATTCTTTCCGTAAGTTCTGCTCCTAGAAGTATAGATTCAAAAACAGGTCTTAAGTATTTTCTCGCCATCTCTGTTTTAGCAAATCGCTTGACTGCATTCTCAATTGTCCACGCAAGTATAGGATAAGATTCCTTCATCGAAAGCGTCGATGCAATTCTAATAAACTCTCGTGTATGCTCGACTTTTACCGTATTCACTCGTTCAGTATTCAAAACGGTAAGGGCCATCCATGCTGCTTCAGAATATACATGGCCAGGTAAATCCTTTTCTGCATCAGATACTCTTGGATCTATCATTCTCTCTTTTGCTTTGAATAATTGAATTCTTTGATTTAGGTGCTTCTTAGCAGGATCATCGTCGACAGATGACGCAAGAGTGGCGGCAAACTCCGGGTCTTGCTGGTAAGCTAAATCAATAATGTCTTTTTGAATATTGTAGAGATTGCTATCATTCTTTTGAAGTGTCAATTGCATGGCTAGCCCAAGATACTCTTTGAATAAGGATTTATCGATAGTTTCCACACAACGAGCCAGGTCGTTGTAAAGATCTATCCTTTCCAAAAGAACTGGCACCTTGTCGCCAAAACTTTTAGCTTCTTGAATAAGTTGCTTTCGATCCAATTTTTCTGGTGGCAGTATAGTAGCTATTTTGCTTAAAACATATGCTTTATCATTAAGGTTTGGAATGCGACGCGCCTCATTAATTAAATCTTCCCATTGTCGTTTTATCTCGTGATTGTTTGTTTGAAGACATAAAATATAGGCTTGAGAAAGAATTCTATAGCCCTCATGTTTAATATATCTAGGATTAGGAAGTTTATCGTTAATGATCTGTTGTAATCGATAAACGATGTTATTCCGTTGTTCTCTAGTAAACAGCCCTCCCGGTTTGTTTTTTCCATAGATCACGCAATCAACAATTATCTTCACAAAGCCAGATAAGAGCGAGTCAATTTCCATTAAGTTCATCAAATCGAAGATTACCAGAATATCTTCATAGTCTATGTCATAACCTTGCCTTCGTGAACTATCGTATGGATCAGATAGAGAGACTTTATGAAGAATAAAAGAAGCTATTTTAGAATATGCAGAATTTTTACTTTTTCCGGGTAATTGATTAATAAGCTCTAGTGCTGCGTTCGTGAAAAGGTGATAGAATAAGAAAGGAGGTAAATACAGGGAAAGGAGCAAGGAAATGCCGAAGATTTTGCGTGTGCGGGCATCACAAGATGACAAAGAAGAGAAGCAAGTGCGCAAATTGGCGGCGAGTCGGCACGGACCAGCAGATTGGATCCTGCATGCTCGCATGGTGGCCCGCAGTTGGGACGGAGAGCGGGTGGAAGCGATAGCCAGGGAGGTAGGGTGTAGTGCACTGACGGTGCGACGGCGGCTGCACCGCTTCGATGCAGTGGGGATCGAGGGACTGGGCGACCGGCCCAAACCCGGCCGACCCCGTCGGTTGACGGCAGCCGATGAGAGCAAGCTCATCGCATTGGTGCGTCAGGCTCCCCCCGGGCGATTAGTGACGCAGGAAGATGGGACGATGGTGGCGCGTGACGAAAAAGGCTCGGCCCAGTGGAGCCTCACTGCGCTGGCCCAGGCTGCCAAAGAGACCGGTATGCAGGTCAAACGCAGCCAGATCCGCACGATCCTCTTGCGTGAAGGGGTGCGATGGCGCCAGACCCACAGCTGGGGGACTCCTCGTGACAAGGATTTCCTCCCAAAAGAACGGCGGTCGTCACCCACTACACCGAGCCACCAGTGGGGTCGACGACCGTCTGCACCGACGAACTCGGCCCGGTAATTCCCCGCACCTTTGCGCCTGCCCCTGGCTGGTCGCCCAACGGACACCGTATCAAAGCGCCCATGGACTACGGGCGTGGTCCCGAGAAGACCTGGGTCTATGGGGCCTTACGAGTGCGCGATGGCAAAGAACTGACTCGCTGTGCGGCTTCGCGCAATTCCAAAGGCTACATTGCCCTGCTGGCCGACATCGAAGCTGACAACCCAACGGGAGACATCTTTGTGATCACTGACAATCTCAGCAGTCATTCCAGCCTCGAGACACGCACCTGGCTGGCCGATCATCCGCGCATCCATCACGTCTTTATTCCCACCGGAGCGTGTTGGCTCAATTTGCAGGAGGGCTGGTGGCGGTTCTTCCGTCGTGACGCACTCGCTGGGCAGAGCTTTGCCAATCCCAAAGAGATTGAGCAAGCCACCCGCGTCGCTACTGCGCAACTCAATCGGCGGGCCAACCCCTGGGTCTGGGGACGCCCACCTAAGATACCCCGTTATCATCGCCGAGTCTTTTGTTATCGGATTTAACGAACGCAGCACTAGGCTGTCGCACGAAGCGGTCAGAGGAGGGAGGCAAGTGACTGTTATGGCTGTCTTTGGCCTCGCGCTCTTGCAAGGCTTGCACCTGCTGCTGCAACTGCGCGATCAGTAGAGCTTGTTGGGTCACTACCTCGCGCAACGGCAGCAGTTCGGCTACCAGCGCGTTAAGGGTGCGATTCTCTTCCTGCATCTCGGCGATTTCTTCTGGTGTCATAGCTGTACTGTAAACGGTTTCCTTTCCTTTTGCAAGTTTCTAGGACACCTGAGTAGTTACAAGAGGTCTGACATGTTCTGCTACGATTTGCTTGCATTCATCTGATTTTTTAGCTATGGAGTAGCGAAGTGCCAGGTCAGCCCAAAGTGCTGCTCTGTCTCCATTAGATGGTAAACGATCAATAAGTTGGGTAAGACGATCTAAATCTGATTGTGTTGCGACTCCATTAGGTATCAACCCTCCATACGCTCTTACAGCTAACAATAAACAAGATAAGTATATTTGCGCTGTGCCAGAATCATTTATTTTAATTTCATTTCTCGCTGTTTCCGTCTTGTTAATATAAGTTTGTGCTGTTTCTGCTGAAACATCCGCCAAGGCTTCCGCGATTTTAAAGCCGTTGTTTACTTTCAACCATCCTTCATCGATAGCTTGCCATGCATTATCTAAGCTCTTTAGTATGCTGGATGTAATAGAAGCGTATTTTTCATAATTGCATTTCACTAGAATGGAGAAAGCTAGACAATATGCTCTACATCGTTCGATGGCATCCTGAATTATACTTATACGAGTAATAAACTGTAATACTTGCGGAATGAGCGAATCGATATTTTCATCTTCATCGAAGAACCGTTCAATCACTGCAAGTATTGCTTCATCTTTTAGATCGAGATCTTCAAGTTTATCCCATAACTCATCGACAAATTGAAGATCCAACTTATCAAGCGTTGTTTTTAACGATGCTTTTATGATGTCAAAAAGGGCTTTATCACGTCTATCTTCTGTATTTAGTTTCGTGGCAAAGTCAAGTGCTAAATCGCGTCTTGTTTTTGTAAGTGATTGAATAATTGTATGGGTAGTTTGATAGTGGTCGCCTGTCGTTTCCAATATCAGATTTGTATCTGCGAGTAGGTCATCAAACACGCATGTATGTATTTTGTCTTGATCATCAAGTAATCGCTGAGGATCTACTTTTACGAGCAATGCTGCTAATCTTGCCAGACAGTTTGCTTTCGTTGCAAGGTCCTTTAAGTCATCTATGTACAGATAGATATCTACAATACGATCCCGTGCCGCCTCAAAATCAAAATTGCTCTCTGTTTGCGCGAGTAATAATTGCATTCTTATGTAGTCTTCAGTAGGTCCAATATGTTCGATAGTACTCTTCTGACTATCAAAAATACTTACTAACGACTTTGCTTTAGTCGATTCGGTGACAAAGGGGAGTGGGCTTGCAATTTCACGATAGTCACGAGCGTTGAATGCATGTTTAGTGGTTTTTATTGCTAACTGTAATCCGAAATCAACAACCTCATAAGCATCTGTCCTTCTTCTATTGTCCTGCGTCCATTGCCTTAGCAAAAGCATTTTTACTACTGCATTGTCAAGCTTTTCTACTTCAGCAATGATCTCTTTGGCAGAATATTCTCCTAAAAGAAGAGAAGCTGCGGCAGAAAAACTACGCGCTTTCGGATTCTTTATCCTCGCACGAATATCCTCCGCCATATCGTTAGATTGAATTCTTTTTTTTCCGGCATTTGAGGTAGCTATCGATAATCTAGCAAAAGCCCAATCAAGAGCGTCTTCATCCTCATCTATAATAGTGGATTTTTCTACTAAATCGATTGCTAGATCATAGAATGAATAAAAGAGATCCGCAGCTATTTCTATAGCTCTCTCTCCTAACGCAGTTGGGTCAATTTGATTGTAAAGTTGTCTGATTTGTTCTTTGAGTTCCATTTCTGGTGTTATATTATGTTCGAGTTTAACTTTTGCAATGATGGCGAGTAGATGAAGTCGATCTTCTTTCATCACAGTACTTTGAGCGAGTGCTAAAGCTGATGTGTAATCGCCGAGAGCCATACGTGCCTCGACCTCAGACCGCCATACTTCTGCTTTATCAAGTTCCGAAATCATAGATTCTTGTATAGAGAAGCGTAATAAGTAATCATCACGGTGCAACTCTAAAGAAGCACTTACGCCTAAAGCTGCTTTTTGCCGTACTATGCTGAGGGATTGTGTACGTTCCACTATTCTCGCAAAACGTTCCGGCGAAAGATATTCAATAAGCTCCTTTGGCTTTCTTGCTTGCTCATAACGCTCAGGTAAGTATGCTAAAGCAACATCGCTCTCGGGGGCTCTAAGTAGATCACTGATAACAAGTTCATTTACTGTATCTTTTAAATGTCGGAGTTGTACAGAAACAAACTTACGAAATTCCTCAGAAACAAAACTAACCACATCGATTTGGGGATCAATCAGTACGAAATTTAAACCCTGGATGAGTTCGACTACTTTCTTATTCGCTATATCCATGATACGAGCCAAATCAGTTATAGTGAGTTCCCTAACTTCGTGCGCTATGATTGCCAATAATGTCGTTTGATCAATGTTATTAGCGTCGACCTCTCGCCACTCAATTTCATGAGGGTTGGAGAACAAATTTGGAGAATCCTTTAAATATTCTTGAGCATTTTTGGTTAAAATTCTTCTTGCGCTAGCAAGTTTACTAGGAAAACCTCGATGTGACTTGTGTAATTTCTCTATTACATATTCATCTAAGTTCAAATTGCTAAAATACCTTCTGGTTTCATCAGGTGAAAATGGGGGTAATTGAGATATTTTTGTAATTACATGTTGCATTCGCTGTTTAGAGAATTGAGTGGCTTCCCCAGAGAAAAGGAAACGAAAACCAGAAAGGCTCCATGGTAACATATCAAGAATAACTTCTCGCACAGGTTCATTTTCTTGTGGGATTTCATGCAAACCGTCTATTACAAAGTAGTAATCTTTCCATCTGGCTTTTCTTTGTAAGGCTGTTATATAATCGCGCAACATATCATCAGTGATATTTTCTGATGGTCTTAACTCCTCTTGAAGCATTATCCAATGCAGCTGGTTACATAGATCACGTCTTAGCATCAAAGGATCGTATGCCCAATGACTTGCGGATTTGATAAAGAGAGAGATAGCGCGATTGGAATGCCTTTGAGCAAATTGGGCTAATAAGGTGGTTTTTCCGATACCTTCAGGTCCCTCAACAACAAGTACCTGAGCTTCTCCTGCAAACGTCATATCAATAGCGTCTAAGATATTCTCGCGTTCGATTTGAGGAGGTAAGAGACGAGGGAAACTTGTACTTACGGTGGTCAAATCCATTATCTCAGTATGAGCCATAATTACAAAACTACCTTTCCACTTTACTTTAGAATACTGCAACAACTATATTTTAATGATTAAATTAAATTTCCCTAGCTAATACTAATTTTAGCAGGTAAATTCCTATTTTGCAAACAATTAGTACATTTAGAACAAATTTGGAAATTCTGAATCCAAGCAGAGCGTTTACCAACAACTTAGTATTATTGATAACATTCTGCTTGATTTCGACTTTAGCGAATTTTGTCATAGATGATTTACCACCAACAATATCAACTTATGGGAGATCTTCGATTGCTGTCAAAAAATAGGGTTCTCCCGCAGGTTGATATTGTCGGTAATCTTCAAGGCTTTAGCAGCTAAAGCTCGTATTTCACAGTGAGCGTTTTGGCAGAGCGAGGCTTTCCTTCCATCCATGTCAGAGTTCGCACTAAGGAGTCGTCAGGGATTAACCATTCCAATCTGAAAAGACCGAACTTGCGCTGGGGCCTCCTTCACGAAGTGCCGATTGTCAACGTTATTTCCCGACGACTCCTAAGTTGATCACCACCGTGCTCACCGGATGCTATAAATGTGTTTTATCCATGCGTTTTTAAAATAAGGAATTCTCAATTGTCCAACTCAGACATTATAGAAAAGGTCAATTTCACCTGATCATAACTCGTTCTTATGTTAAGCCAATAAAATTTGTGGATGAGGTAGAGTCGAGCTTCGCTTGTGACTTTTATTACTCGATATCAAAATCAATGATTTTCTGACAAATACGCTGTAGCTCCTGGCTTACGATCTGATGTGCAGGGTGAGGGGCATATGCTTTGAGATGTTCTGTATCAACAAATTTCATCACAAAACCATAGATATAGCCCTGGTTATAGTCACTCATGTTCTTTCCCACTTGTACATCAACAATGCCAGGAATAGCATCTTGAAGTGCTTGTATGTGAGCAAGTGCAGCGGTGATCTCATTCGCTGGTACTTCGGGTTTGGGTTGAAGCAAAACAACATGCGTAACCATCTCAAAAAACTCTTTCTTTTTCTTGCTCTACAAGTAAATTGGTTACTGTATCAAGGGTAACTTGCCAAGGAACGTTATTCATTGGTGGGTACTTTTCGGGTTCTTAAAGCACAGAAACGCCATCTTCTTTCAGTGATTTGATGCTCTTCCAAAATGCGGAATGGCGTGCAAGGCTCTCTCATACGGTCTCGCCAGCGCTACAACGGCAACCACAAAAATGGCAACAAACACAAGCAGCGCTAGAATGGAACTGACCAGCCCGACCACGCCTCCTGCTACCAGTGCTTGCTGCCCATTCGCGAACTTCAAGACAACCGCAGACCCTACAATCCCCGCCAGCGTAATAAAAAAGCCGAGCGAAGACAGGAGAATAGCAACGATGCCCAGAAGTGTTCTCGCGCCTCGCTGCTCAGGTTCAGACTGCGGATAAATCTTCTGATCAGGTTCTGGCTCATACCTGCCTGGATACTCAGCACGATACTCTCCATATGACTGACTTGCCTGCCACTCCTGACCCGATTGTTGCCCGCGTTCCGGTTCCTGCATGTCCATCTCATTCATCATAGTTTTACCCACCCTTTTTTCGTATCGAAATCACTGTTCCAGAGTCAATAGCAATATGTTATATCTAGATATAACATATTGCTATTGACTCTGTCAAGAGTAACGCATACTCTCCTGTTAATACGCCAAAATGGTACACAAACCTTTCTCTCTCGTATAATAAATGCCTCCATTTGGTTGTATAATACTGAACAAAATGGGCAGTGTTGACAGCAAACATCAGCGAGAGGCAGCGAACAAACAATGCTTGATAACACACGCAATAAACCGCTAGTATTCATTCACGGTTCAGGTGATACGGGGCGCGTCTGGCGTCCCCAGGTGGACTATTTTGGCTCCGAACGCGCCTTCGCCATTGATCTACCGGGACATGGACAACGAGCCGATACGCTGCCGCCAGAAGCGAGCGTGCTGGACTACGCCAGGGCAGCGCATGATATTATCTGGAACGAACTCGGTCTGGAACTCCCCGTTATCGCCGGTCATTCGCTCGGCGGAGCAGTAGCTCTGACGTTAGGCCTGGAATATGGCGACGAAACAGGCGGATTGATTTTAATCGGCACGGGCGCACGCCTGCGTGTGCATCCAGACCTGCTTGAAGCGACCCGTGCCGCTCCCGACGTCGCCACACGCCAGTTAAAGGGCCTCTCATTCGCCCCCAACCACGCGGAGGCGATGCTCGATGACATGCTAGAGGAGCAGGCCAAACCCGCGCCATACATGCTGCATCGCGACCTGGCAGCCTGCAACGTCTTCGATTGCATGGCGCGTCTCCCGGAAATTCATCTGCCCACTCTCATTATCTGTGGCACAGAGGATCGCCTGACGCCCGTCAAGTACAGCCAGTACCTGCGCGAGCATATCGCCGGATCGAGCCTGCGCCTGATCTCCGATGCCGGCCATTATGTCATGCGCGAACAGCCTCTACTAGTCAACCAGGCCATCGAGGAATGGTTGGCATGAGAAGCCAGAGCGATAGGGCAGGGGGGCCGCAAGAGCGGCGAAGCCCGGCCCCTCGTGTCATTCTGAGCGCAGCGAAGAATCTCACGTCCAGGGAGCCAGATTCTTCGCTGCGCTCAGAATGACACGAGGGGTTGTAGCTCTGCCCCTGCCCTGGTCAACGCACACTCGCGCAAAACAAAACTTGACGCACCCCTCTATTATTACCCCCTCGACGGTCAGCACCTGTTCATGTTAAAATGCAATCAACGATAATTTTCACAAGCGCATGATATGCATACACATTTATTTTCTCGTAACGGGTGTAGCTTGAAGATGAAACAGGAGTTTTACTATGTCAGGTCATTCTAAATGGGCACAGATTCGTCGTTCCAAGGGAGTGAACGACGCGCGCAGAGGCCAGCTCTTCACACGGTTGGGACGCGAAATTGTCGTCGCAGTGCGCGAAGGCGGCGGCGGCGACCCCAACGCCAACTTCCGCCTGCGTATGGCAGTGCAGCACGCGCGCGATGCCAACATGCCGATGGAAAACATCGATCGCACCATCAAACGCGCCATGGGCAGCGGCGAAGGTATGCAGTTGGAAGAGATCACCTACGAGGGCTACGGGCCAGGCGGCACCGCCATGCTGGTGCAAACGCTGACCGAGAACCGCAACCGCACCGTCGCCGAAGTGCGCAACGCCTTTAACCGCAACGCCGGGAACATGGGCGAAAACGGCAGCGTTGACTGGCTCTTTGAGAACAAAGGCGTCATCGAAGTGGAACTCAAGGGACATGACCCCGACGAACTATCGCTCGAAGCTATCGACATGGGCGCGGACGACATTGAACCCGTCGGGCCGGATGACGAAACCCTCATTATTTATACCGACCCATCCGATCTCGAAAAAGTGCGCCAGGCTTTAGAAGCCCGGAAGTGCAAGGTACTGAAAGCGGAAACCACGCTGACACCCAAATCAAGGATCACGCTGACCGAAGAGAAGGTCGCCTACCAGGTCATGCGCCTGGTCGAGAAACTGGAAGACCTTGATGACGTACAGAACGTGTATACCAACGCGGACATCCCGGAAGAGTTTGCCGCTTCGTTTGAAGGGTAAGGGAGCATGGATATGCTGCCCGCACAGGGCAACCGGCGAGCTACCTTGCCCGTAACCCGTGTTGCCCTGGGCATTGACCCAGGCACCGCCATCGTCGGGTACGCCATCGTAGCCGCTCAAGGCAGCGACCTGAGCATGATCGTCTGTGATGTCATCACCACACCCGCGCACATGCCGCTCCCTCAACGGTTGCAGGAGATCTACACGCGCCTGAGCGAGATCATCGCCACCTATAGCCCCGGCGAAGCAGCGATGGAAGAACTCTTTTTTGCCAAAAACGCCCGCACCGCCTTAACGGTCGGGCAGGCGCGCGGGGTAGCAATGCTGGCGCTGGCAAACGGCGGACTCTCGATAGCAGAATATACCCCCATGCAAGTCAAACAGGCCGTGAGCGGCTATGGCAGCGCGAAGAAAGAACAGGTTGGCGAGATGGTGCGCATCCTGCTCAAACTAAAAGCCGTCCCGCGCCCCGACGACGCCGCGGATGCAGCCGCCGTCGCCATCTGCCATCTACACACCTCGCCATTGCTAAGCGCCAGTTCGCTCGTCACATAACGCCTTTCTACGCCTTCGTCCCTACATGTACAGCAACAATTCCTCTCGTGAGACGATAAAAACGCACATCCTTCCAGCCGACCTCCTCCATAATGGTTTTTAGAGTGGGAGCATCGGGGAAAGTAGTGAGGGAATTGGGCAGGTAGTTATATTCCTCAAACGCTTTGCCGAGAATCGTGCCGAATAAGGGAGCCAGTTTGTAGAAGTAGAAATGAAAAAGGGAGCCGAAAATTTTGCCCGGCGGGTGACTGATTTCCAGGCAGACCACGCGCCCACCTGGCCGCACCACGCGCAACATTTCACGAAACCCCTGTCGAATATCGGTCAGATTACGCACGGTAAACGCAGAGCAGCAGCCATCTACGCTGTTATCCGGCAAATCAATATGCTCCGCGTCTCCCACGCGCAGTTCGATCTGGTCTTGCAGGCCCAGCCGCGCAACCTTGACACGTCCAAGCTCTAGCATCTGCGGTGTAATATCAAGACCGATCATGCGCGTTCCCGGCCCGGACCGGCGAATAACAGCGATAGAAAGGTCCGCCGTACCCGCGCCAAGATCGAGTCCCAATTCACCTGTTCCCAGCGCCAGGTAACGAGCAGCAAAGGCGCGCCAGCGCCGGTCCAGTCCGAGACTCATCAAACGATTCATGGGATCGTAGACGCGCGCAATACGCCCGAAAAGACGCTGCACATAGGGACGTTTACCCCCAGTCTCACGAAATTTTTCCTCTAAAGATATCTTAGCAGTCATATTATAAACCCAGGCTCGCTTTCAGCCATCTATATACCAAACCCAAACGATTTCAATAGCGCCGCCACCGCAATTCCTAAAGCCAGCATTACCCCAAACTGAAAATGGAGCGCGGCCGTGCGCTTGATGCCGATAACAAACGCTTTGCGCTCAGTCGCCGTCAGCACCGAGCGCACATTGCTAAAGGCCAGGGGAAAGGTCAGCCAGACCGCCAGGCTATAAAGCGGCAGCAATCTGAATAAAACAAACAGCGTCACCGCTATATAGCTCCCCAGCAGCAAAAATGCATGGAAACGCCTGCCGAAGACCTGGCCGAAGCGCACAGGCAGCGTTAGCTTTTGCACCGCCAGGTCGTCCTGGTAGTCACGCACATTATTCATGTTCAGGATCGCTGTCACCAGCAAACCAACAGGAACGCTAGCCGCGAAAGCCAGCCACGACCAGCGCGGAATCTGTACGTAGTACGCCCCCCACGTCATCAAGAAACCCATAGCAATATACACCAGAATATCACCAAGCCCACGAGCAGCAAACTTGAACGGCCTGGCGCTGTAGAAGTAGGCGATGGTCATTCCGGCCAGGCCAAACAAAATGATGGCAGGGCCGCTTAAAACGATCAGCAACAATCCGAAAACAGCAGCGATAGCGAAGCTGCCAATACCACCCGCCAGCACCTGAGCCGCCGTCATCTCGTGGCGAAAAATGACCGTCGAGGAACCCAACGATCCAGCGTGATCCAGCCCATAGCGGTAATCAAAGTGCTCGTTGAAAAAATTGGCCCCCACCTGTAGAAACAGGCCCGACAACAGCGCCGCCAGAAAGCGTACAGCATTAAAAGTGCCATCATAAGCCGCCACAGCCGTGCCAACCAGCACCGGACTAACGGCAGCCGTCAATGAAAAAGGCCGCGCCGTCTTCAACCAGACTTTCCACGCGGCAGGCGAAGTTTTCTCTCCCGGCTGTATTTGAATATCGTCCAACTTGTCTTCCTTCTCCGGCAACCATTTCTGCCGCCCGCGCCGTACTCAGGGAAGGTATCTGCGGGCTGGTCGCCTGCGGCGACCAGCCCGCAGATACCTTCCCTCTCCTCCTGCGAACCGCGAAGCGGTGAGCATTCAGTTCAATATCCGCATCACGTTTGCTATATATACCATAGTGCGCTTGAGATAAAACGTCAACTAATGTCGAATTCAAACAGATGTTTGGAGATAAGACTTCCCGTGAGCGGACTTGAGAGGTATCCTGGCTGTCATCCTGAGCGCAGCAAAGGATCTCTCCGCTCGTTCGAGCCAGACCCTTCGCTGCGCTCAGGGTGACAGCCAGTATCTCCAAATATCTGGAATTCAAATCAGGGTAATTGAAAAGTCGCGGTGGGCCACATAGCGACCTTCGCGGTCGCCATGCTCGATGCCACAAAACTGCTATTGGTCTCGTATGGTCTATTGGTCTTGTATGATATAGTAGCCATAAACCCACCAAAGTACTTTATGGTGGATCAGATTTTTTAAGAAAGAGTAATCGAATGTCACAACAAATGCCTCCTCAAGGTCCGTATGGACAACCAGCGCCTTCACAGGGCGCTCAGGGCGGCCCATTACCGCAACGCGCCCAGGCTCGCCTGAACTCCATGCGCGGAGACGCCCGGCATCGCGGCCTATCTACAAGTGACCTGAGCATCAATGAGTTTGTCCTGACACGCGAAGCCGGATTTGAACCGCTTGGCCTCGTTATGGGAAGCTCGATTTATCATGTCGGCTGGCAGGCCATGAAATGGAATACGAGCCAGGAAGTAACTATACTGACGCAGGCCATGTTTAACGCGCGCGAACTGGCGATGGCGCGTATGGTAGAAGAGGCCAATATCCTCGGAGCCGATGGTATCGTCGGCGTACACCTGGCAATCACCAACCAGGAATGGGAAACCGAGCTTGCCGAGTTTGTAGCTGTCGGCACCGCCATCCGCGCCCGCAACGGCAAATCTTATCGCAACGCGCAGGGACGCCCCTTCACCTCAGACCTCTCCGGCCAGGATTTCTGGACGCTGCTCCAGGCCGGCTATCTCCCCGTTGGCATGGTCATGGGCAACTGCGTCTATCACATCGCCCACATGGGTATGGGCCAGTGGTTCAAACAGATCGGGCGCAACGTCGAAATGTCCATTTACACCCAGGGAGTCTATGAAGCGCGCGAACTGGCGATGGAACGTATGCAGGCCGAAGCCACCGCGCTCCAGGCCACCAACATCGTCGGCGTCAGCATCAGCCAGGACAACTACGAGTGGGAATCGCACGTCATCGAATTCTTCACGCTCGGCACAGCCGTCATCCCCATGGCAACCGATCATGCGCTGCCAACCCCATCGCTCACCCTACCGCTGAATGGCTGATACCAATAAAAGATGTTTGTGGGCTGCTGGCTTGCGGCCAGCAGCCCACAAACATCTTTCTCCATACTCTATCCAAATCTCCTATAACAGGTGCGTAATTTCGTGCTAAATGGTAATCTATAGCAGAGGGAAGGCAGAATCATGATTGCCAGCATTCATGGCGTACTAGAGGCGCGGCGAGCGGATCACGCGATTATTCGCGTTGGCGGCTTCAGCCTGCGCATTTTTACCCCTTCTTCAACCCTGGGCCGTCTGGGCGAAGTGGGCGCGGAGGTCACACTCCACACACATTTTCAGGTGCGCGAGGATGGCATGGCCCTGTTTGGCTTTGCCAGCGCGGAAGAACGGGACGCCTTTGAGCAATTGATAACGATCAGCGGGGTCGGGCCAAAGATTGCTTTAGCCCTGCTCTCCACGATGGACGCCAGCACGTTCTATCGCGCCATCGCGGACGAAGACATTACTCGCTTATCGCTGGCTCCGGGTGTTGGCAAAAAGCTTGCAGGGAAGTTAGTGTTCGAGCTAAAGGGGAAACTTCCGGCGCTGACAGCTACGGGTGGCGCGGCACCAGGTACGCCATCCGGCAAACTACAGACCGAAGTACTGGAGGCCCTCATGGGTCTGGGGTACTCGGCTGCCGAAGCGCAGGCCGCGCTCGCCAAGATTCCACAAGATCGACCAATGACCCTCGAAGAGCAAATCACCTATGCCTTGCGCTCCTTTGCCCGTGAATAATCAACGCTGTAGTTAATGGAGGATGCTGATGGCGATCGACCAACACTTGCCGGCAGCGTGCGCTTTCGCGATTTCCGTGCTAGTCGAACGCGACATGGACCCCGATGCCGTACCCGAAGAAGCTGTAGAAGCGGCACAACACCATCTAGTCACCTGCGTGCGCTGCCTTTCTTCCCCCCCTGTGATCAGTCCACCGCGCAAGAAAAAGCGGCCCCGCCGCTCATTTGAATCCGATGCATCCTTCGAGATGTATACGCCCGTTCCGCTCGAAGAAGCCGCATCGCCACCTTCATCATCTCCTACATTCGCAATTTCGGCAACGCCAGCGCCGCGCGTGGAATCTAACCCGCCAGTCGTCGCGCCCAAAGCCGCCGAGCCGGTTGCCGCGACTCCCAAACCAGTCACGCCCGCCACTGTGCCTGCAACAGCGGCTAAAACGCCTACGCCCGCGCCATCTACTCTTCCCGCCATCATCGAAGGACCCCTCAATTGCGCCCAGTGTCGTCACAGACTGCAAGAATATGCCGAAGCCATGGATAGTGGCCAGAACGTCGCCATGCTCTACCCGCAAGTGCAGGAACACCTGGTGACCTGCGAGTCAGGCTGCCTTGTGCTGCTCGATATTTTTCGCGAGGAGGCCAAAGCCAGTCGCAAATACAGGCGGCGCAAAGTTCGCGACCCATTCAGCGCTATCGGCTGGGAACTGACGGGCTTTTTCCGGGGCGGCCAGGTTCCCATGTCGCCTATGGCTCTTGCCTACGGCACGTTGATACTCTTGCTGCTCGTCTCCACCTTTAGCGTCTTCTTCGCCGTCCGTTGGGACGACGCGCGTTATTATCGTCCTCCTGTCCACAAAGTCATTATCCCTACACCCGACGGCATTGGTTTAAGCGATGGCTTGAAAGTATTCGACGCCTGCAACGCCAGCAGCTACCAGGACAAACGAGCGGCAGCCCAGGCGCTCCAGACACAAAATCTCTCAAAAGCCAGCGCCTTGCTGGCATCAGCTACCAACGCGGTCAGCGCCGACACAACCGGCTGCAATGGCGCGGAGGCCGCCATCTACAACGAAGACTTACAGGTACGCCAATCGGGTCATCCCTACGGCGCCCTTGTAGTAGCCTTCGACAGCGGCCCAGGCGTCGCCAGTCCGCAGGGTGGCACCGACCGCCATATCCTGTATGCTGCCTATACACAGGAGCTTATTGGAGCGTATATCGCGCAGCAAGAATACAATACTACCGCCATGCAAACGCCCGGCGCGCCCCTGCTCTACCTCATCCTGGCGAATACAACGGGCGTGGCGCAAGGCGCGTTGCAAATCGCGCATAACATCGCAACGCTTGCGACATCGCCCGACGCGCAACAATTCGGCCTGCTGGCAAGCGGCTCACTCTCTCTGCTGGGCGTGCTCGGATTCGCGCCGAGCAGCCTGGTACAATTGGTCTTGCCAACATTATGCAGCGCGGGAATACCCTTGATCGCCCCAACCGCCACCGGCCTGTTTATCATCAATCAGTTGGAGCAAACATCGCTCTATCGCCACTGCGCGCCCGGCTTCGCCTTCGTGCGCTTCTCGCCGGACGACGCCAACCAGAGCTGGCTGGCGGCGAATTATGCTTACGGCCAGTTGCGCGTGCGCCGCGCCGCCATTTTCTATGACCCCAGCAACCCATCATCCGTCGGGTCTGCCGACAGCTTCTCCACCAACTTCTTAAATAAACGGGGAGCGCAAATTGTGGCGCGTGAGACAGCCGTAGCAAGCGGTCTGCTCGATGCCAGCGGGCGACCGCAGGCTTCCCCGCAGGATTTACTAACCGGTCTGAAAGATGCGTTGCAGGCCAAACCGCACCCGGATTTGATCTTCGCGCCACTGCTCACCAACGATGTGATTACGCTGGCGCAAGACATCGCGCAGTTGCCCCCGACTCAACAACCCATCTTGATGATCGGCGGCGAATTTGTGCATCCCGCCGCGCTGCAAGAACTGGTGCAATGGGCCAGGCAGCAACAATTAACCCTGCCGCGTATCTTCGTTTCGCTCATTTCCGCTGTGCGCCCACCCGATAATAACGACTGGCCCAAACAGTTCTACGCCAGCTTCTGCACATCGTTCGCCGCGCCCGGTACGCATTGCAGCGGCGCTGGTATCCTGGACCAGGGCGGCCTGCTCTTCGCCGACGGAGTCGAGATCGTAGCACGCTCCCTTATTTCGGCTATAGGAAAAGGTGCCACCACGCCAGTTCTCACGCTGCCCACACGAGCCGCGCTAGTGCAACTCATCAGCAAAGAACGCTTTGCCGGTGTCAGCAGCCCTATTCGACTGCACGATGTAGCTGGTATACTGGTGACAAGCACGCAGGTAGCGCCGGTCATTCTGGGTGTTCAGGATGATGGCAGCCTGCAAATTGTCGGGTAGCGCTTCTCAAGGAGGGGGAGGGAAACGATGAAACTTGGTGTATTTCTGCCGATCTCTGGCCGCGCCACCGGCCCGGACACACTGATAACGGCAGCGCAAAGCGCGGAGAAGCAGGGCTTCGATGCCATCTGGTCGGCTGACCGCGTCGTCACGCCCTGGAAGATCGAAACACCGTATCCCTATAGCGAAAATCACGAGTTCATCGTCCCTCCCGACCGGCCCTTTCTGGACTCGTTCACCTGCCTGGCTTTCCTGGCAGGCTGCACCGAGAAGATCACGCTCGGCATCAGCGTGCTGGTGCTGCCCTATCGTCACCCCCTATACTGGACGCGCGTGGCCGCCTCCATCGAACAACTCTCGCGCGGTCGCCTGATAATGGGCGTCGGCGTCGGCTGGATGGAAGAGGAGTTCGCCGCTCTAAACGTGCCATTCAAGGAACGCGGTCGCATCACCGACGAGCAACTAGAAGTAGTAGAGCGTCTCTGGTCGCAAGAACACATCACCTACGAGGGCCAGTACTACCACCTGCGCGACCTGGCCTTCTATCCCAAACCCCTGCAACAACCGCGCATCCCCATCTGGATTGGCGGCGAAGGCAACGCCGCCCAGAAGCGCACCGCGAAATACGGCGACGCCTGGTTCCCCTACTACGTGGAGATCACACCCGCACAACTACGCGCCGGCTTCGACAACGTGCTACGACTGGCAGGGCAGGCCGGACGCGACCCTCAACCCATCAAACTGACCTGCTGCCGCCCCATCGAGCTCACTCAACAACCGGTGCCACAGGACGAACGCTTCCTGCGCGGCACCCCCGCACAACTGGTCGAAGCCCTGAGAATATATCGCGATATTGGCGTCGAACATATTGCCCTTCAATTCATGTCCCCACGCTGGCCCGACCGGATGGAGCAGATAGAGCGGTTTGCAAGCGAAGTGATGCCGCATGTGCGGTGACGATGAGACTATGCTGTTTCTTTATAAGACTGCCTCTCTTCTTTGATCTTTCTGAGCCTCTGGCTTTCAGGTGAAGGATTCATGTTCTGTTGTTTGCGCATCTCTCTCCCCCACTCTAACCAATCAGTAACGTACTTTGAAACCGCTTCTTTATTTCGCAGGTAATACAGAATTGTAGCGTAGACTTGCTCCAGCGTTAATGAGGAATATGTCTGGGCAATAGATTCGGGGGAGCGTTGGCGATGAATATAATCATACAGGATAGTCTCTATACCTATCCTGGTGCCTTTGAGCCGAATATCGTCCTCGGACAAGAAATCAAAGTATTCTTCTAACTGCATTGAATTCTCCCGGCTCTTCTTGATAAGTTTCTTATGGGACATCAAACGTTCTCAAGTAGGAGCATACCATAGAGTCGCTTTGCTGCAAATAAATAACCTAAAGTTCGCTGCGCTCAGAATGACACATACCCTGCTACGTGCGGCTTCGCGCCCCACTGCGTAGCAGGGTACGGGCCGGGCTTGCCCCCGCCCTGGTAACTTTCGGCTAATGACGCCCTCCCGTCTAAAGCGACTGAGCAAAGCCATTGACAACCACAGCCGCCTATGTCATGCTACACATCGAAAAACAAAAATGACGGCAGGTGATAACTTACCTATGGAATTACTGGTTGCGACACTGGCGCACACCGCGCGGGGAGAGAACGAAGAGGCGCTGGCGCGGGTGCGCCTGGTGGTAGACACCATGAAAAACGCGCCGGGCATGATGAATGCGCGGTTGTATGCAGGCAGGGATGGTGAAGCCTGTTATTTTATCCTCAC
Source organism: uncultured Chloroflexia bacterium (assembly GCA_963769535.1). Classification (GTDB taxonomy): domain Bacteria; phylum Chloroflexota; class Ktedonobacteria; order Ktedonobacterales; family Ktedonobacteraceae; genus CF-113. Next base: position 965,400 of record CAVYMC010000001.1, read on the forward strand.
ATCGTGGGAAGACGAAGAGTTCTGGCACAAGGCGCGGGAACGCCAGAATCCGCGGGACCTTTTGCTTAATGCCGACAGCGAACTGCTGACCGCCGCGCCTGAGCAGTGGCAGATGCATTACCTGTGGGGCTATAGCCGTCCCTCCGCGCAGCCCACCATCGCGGCAGCGCACCTGGCAACCGTGCGACCCGATGCAACCGAGCGCATCCAACGCGCCTGGATCGAGAGCTTGCAGCGCCAGGCCACCCAACCGGCGCTGGCTTTCGCCTTTCTCACGCGAGGGAGAAACGTAGATACTGCATCGTATGGCATCAATGGCAACGCCTCAATGCAGGAAAACACCAACCACTCTACCTTTCTCAACCTCCTGAGCTGGCCGGGCGAGACGCAACAAAAAGATTTTTATGCCGACCAGCAATATAAAGCCTTTCGCGGATACCTCAACCAGGTAGGCATGGAACGCATCATTATGCTCGAACCCCAACCATAACAGGACCAGTGGATTGATGGGAGGAGGGGACCCCTCAAAATGTAGCGACACCCCTCGTGGGTGTCCGGGGTGGGGCATCAGGCCCATACCGGAGCTAATCAGAAGATGATTCGGCCACCGGCTTCGCATAATATTTGTTCAATTCGTTGAGCAGCAAGGCGTGATTGGCCCACATCTCGCTGGTGAAGATGTGATATTCGCCATCGCACAGCGGGACGGGCGCGCTGCACTGGCGATGGGGGGACAATCGGAAGCGAATAGTATTGCCTTTGATTTCGATCCACAGGTGACGGCGCGTATAGCTCGTTCCCCAGCGCATAAGCACCATCGTATCGTATTCGTGAAAAGTGCCGCGCCCTTTCAAAGCATTGGTATTGAGGGTTTTAAGCATCTCCGCCAATCCACTCTCCCGCATAATACGCCGCGCGTTCTCCTTTTCAGCCGCGCGCCGCGCTTCATCTGCCTCCTCGCTCAAGATATATTCCGGGTGTATGTCGTCCTGACTCGTAATGATCGGCTCCTCTAATGCACTCGTTGCTCGTATTCTGTCTTCGATTCAACTGCCGTTAATAAATCAGGGTAACGGCGTGGATTATCCGTCGCATATTGCGCCAACGCGGGCGGCAAAATAGACGAGGCATTGTAAAATGGAGCGTAAGCGCCTTCCTGGTTCATCAAGGTGCGACGGGGAGAAATATGATACACATTGCCGGTCGATTGCTTGGCATAGGATTTTGCCTGTGCCGCCAGGGCGCTCACTTCCTGAATGCTCTGCGGGCGACGCACATGGTTATTGACTACCCCGATTGACAGAGAAACCAGGGGGAATTGATAGGGATGCCCCTTGCGATCCATCCCGCTGATCGAGCCGCGTCTGAGATCTTCGACACGATAAAAGACCGCGCTTTCCGCTTTATAAGCTGTGCTGATCTGATGACACAGGCGACTGCAGCGGTCAGGAGTCGTCACTATCACAAAGTCATCGCCGCCAATATGCCCCACGAAGTCATCAGGGTTGCCATATTCACGCACAACACGTTGACAAATGCTTCCAACCAGGCGAATGATATCATTACCTGTCAAGAACCCGTAGACATCATTGAACGCTTTGAAATTATCCAGATCAACATAGAGGATGCTCCAGGGTTCTGCAACATTTAGCTTTTGCTTGATAGCTAACTCCACCTGCAAACCGCCGGGCAGACCAATTAAGGGAGAAAGACAGCTTCGCTGGATGCGGCGAATCTGTGTGCGAATACGGGCCAGCAGTTCATCGGTTTGAAATGGCTTGGTGATATAATCGTCCACTCCTATCTCAAAAGCCCGTACTTTGTCGGTAAGCTCGCCATACCCACTCAACGCGATGATGGGAATATGCATAGTCTTCGGGTGTGCGCGTAAGCGGCGGGATACTTCGTATCCATCAATACCGGGGAGCATTAAATCGAGGATAATCAAGTGCGGTGTATCTCGTAGCGCGTATTGAACAGCATCTTCGCCGTTAAGGACGGTAACAACCTGATACCCCTCGAACTGTAGTGTTTCCTTCAGTAATTTTGCAATTACTCGCTCGTCCTCGACGACTAAAATGTTGGCCATAAATTCTCCTGCTTCCTGGTTTGTAGGGCTTGCCTGTCCACCCCCATTAAGAACACCTTGCAATTCAAATGAGCCTTCAACCCTACAAATGTTTGCGACTACAACAAAAACACGGCAGAAAGAACAGACTGATCTGCTCTTTCTGACCAATCCCGGCGATTGCTCGCTTTAAGGGTGCGGGAATTGTGATTGCCGCATTATCCCCCTCCACTCCCCACGTCCAAACGCACGATCAGCAAGAAGCCTGGCGAAACCCTTCCCCCGAAGAATACACGCAGGCAAAAACCCATTCTATGAGGGTGAGAGGCAACAAAAAATATCAGAGACACTACTCTCACACAAATAGAAACAAACAGAACAGAGTATCCTTACGCATAAATGCGTATGTTTTACATTTCCACTACTCAGTATAACATCCTTACGCGCATAAGAAAAGGGTAATGTGTAAGAATTCGTCACAAATTACAAAAGTTTTATCGAAATCTCGCCAATTTCAGCAGATAGAACACGGCCCACTGCGACTTCTAAATAGCCCTGGCCCCTTTCCGGTAGTTGACGCACAGGCAGGACTGCGATAAGATGGACAGAGTACCGGATTAGCTGGTAACTAGCAAAAGGCGTGGACATGTCGCTTTCACCAACATCTACCGAACAACCAGTGCTGTTTCCCAGTCGCGGGCAGCCCTCCTTTCGTATAGAGGGAGTAGCGCACCTGCCCGCTGGAGCGAAACATGCCCCGGTGGTGATTTTGTGTCATCCGCAGCCCGCCAGCAGCGATATGCGCGACTCTCTGACCGCCCTGCTTGCCCGGCGGCTGGCAGACTCCGGATTGATCGCGCTGCGTTTCAATTTTCGCGGCGTCGGGCAAAGCCAGGGGCAACAGAGTGATGGACGCATGGAACCACTCGACCTGGCAGGAGCCATCGACTACGCCCTGGCGCAGCCCGGAGTGGACACAACCAAAGTCTGCGTCGTTGGACATGGCTTTGGCGCCTATATCGCGCTGCTGTACGCGCCATATGACCAGCGTATTCGCACCGTTGTAGCCATCAGCCTGCCCATGTATCGCATAGCCGGTGGGCTGCCCAAAACGTTTGAACGCCCGAAACTCTTTGTGACGGGCGAATTTGATGAAATTTGTCCCCTGTTCAAACTAGAACCATTTGTCGAACAACTGAAAGGCCCAAAGGGTATTAAAGTGATTGTGGGGGCGCGTCACCTGATGCGCGATTATGAAGAAGCCGCCCTGACCACCATCATGAAATATATCAAAACATGGGCGGAAATGCCCGGAGTGTAGGGAAGCATGAATCCAAACAACCCTCTAATTGTCCAGAGTGATCGCACCATCTTACTGGAAGTCGATCACCCGCTGCACGCTGAGGCGCGTGATGCGCTGGCCCAGTTCGCAGAGCTAGAAAAGTCACCTGAGCATATCCATACCTATCGTCTCTCGCCGCTTTCCTTGTGGAACGCTGCCGCTGGTGGCATGGACGCGCCCATGATTCTTGAATTGCTGAATCGCTACAGCAAATATGATATCCCGTCAAACATCGTCGTCGAAATTCGCGAATACATCAGCCGCTACGGGCGCGTGAAGCTGGTACGCAACGGCGATTTGCTGCTCCTGATCTCGAACGATGTGGCCTTGATCGCAGAAATCATGCATCACAAGCGCACGCAGCCCTACCTGTTGCAGCAAATAGACTCCCACACCATCCAGGTAGACGCTTCGCGGCGCGGCCATATCAAGCAGGCCCTCATTCACGTTGGCTTTCCCGCCGAAGACCTGGCCGGCTATACCGACGGCTCGCCTCTGCCCATCCAATTGCGCGAGGAAGCGCTCAGTGGCAAGGCCTTCGAGCCGCGCGCCTACCAGTTCGCGGCGGCTGGAGCATTTTACGCCGGGGGCGCGCCCAGCGGCGGCAGCGGCGTGGTCGTATTGCCCTGCGGCGCCGGTAAAACCATCGTCGGCCTGGCTACCATGGCCGATATCCAACGCGCCACCCTGATCTTGACTCCCAACACCATCGCGGTGCGCCAGTGGATTCAGGAAATCATCGATAAGACCGATATTCCGCCGGAGATGATCGGCGAGTACACCGGAGACCGCAAGGAAATCTGCCCCATCACAGTCAGCACTTACCAGATACTCACCTATCGCAAGAAAAAGCAGAAGAACACCAACGGCGCCGAGCCGACAGAGGATGACTACCCGCACTTTTCCCTGTTCGGCAGCTACGATTGGGGGCTGATTATCTACGACGAAGTACACCTGTTGCCCGCGCCGGTGTTCCGCATCACTGCCGAGATTCAGGCGCGTCGCCGCCTGGGTCTGACCGCCACCCTCGTGCGCGAAGATGGACGCGAGGCCGACGTATTCAGCTTGATTGGCCCCAAAAAATACGACGTTCCCTGGCGCGAACTCGAACGCCAGGGCTGGATCGCCACTGCTGAATGTCACGAGATTCGCGTCAGCATGAGCGAGGATGAACAATTAAACTACGCCGTCGCCGAAGATCGCGAAAAATACCGCCTGGCCGCCGAAAGCCCGGCCAAGATGGATGTCGTGCGCTTCCTGGTCAACCGCCACCGCGACGACCAGATACTCATCATCGGCCAATACCTCGATCAACTGCACATACTGGCAGAAGAGTTACAGGCTCCCATGATTACGGGCAAGACTCCCAACAAACAACGCGAAAAGCTCTATGAGCAATTTCGCCAGGGCGAAATAAAACACATGGTGGTCAGCAAAGTTGCCAACTTCGCCATCGACCTGCCCGATGCCAACGTCGCCATTCAGGTTTCTGGCACCTTCGGCTCGCGCCAGGAAGAAGCGCAGCGCCTGGGGCGTATCCTGCGCCCCAAAGCCGATGGCGGCCTGGCCTACTTCTACTCCATCGTCACCCGCGATACCCGCGACCAGGAGTTTTCCGCCAACCGCCAACTTTTCCTGACCGAACAGGGCTATCGCTACATCATCGAAGATTCTGAAGCTTTGCTTGTTTCTTCATCGCTATAGAAAGATCAGTACAATCACATGACAATGAAATTTGGTATCCTTGTTCCACAGGGCTGGCGCATGGACCTCGTCGGCATCACAGATCCCGTCGAGGCATATGAAACAATGACGCGCGTTGCAATCGAAGCCGAAACGCTCGGCTTCGACTCGATCTGGCTGTTCGACCACTTTCACACTGTGCCAACACCTACGCAAGAAGTGACCTTCGAGGCCTGGACAAGCACCGCCGCGCTCGCTCGCGACACCAAAAGAGTTCGTATCGGGCAAATGGTCACGTGCAATGGTTATCGCAACCCGACTCTGCTGGCAAAAATGGCAAGCACGGTCGATGTATTAAGTCATGGTCGCCTGGATTTCGGCATCGGCGCGGGCTGGTACGAACAGGAATTTCGCGCGTATGGCTACGACTATCTCGACGGCCCCACGCGCCTGAAACAACTGCGCGACGCTGTGCAGATCATCCTGAAGATGTGGTCTGATGAACACGCCGAGTACGAAGGGCAGTATCACTCGGTGCATGGCGCGATAAACCAGCCCAAAGGGGTGCAGAAGCCGCATATCCCACTGCTAATCGGCGGCGGCGGCGAGAAAGTCACGCTCAAACTAGTAGCGCAATACGCCGATGCCTGCAACATCGGCCACCTCGATCCCGAAGGGCTAGAGCGCAAATTCGCCATCATCAAGCAGCACTGCGATACCATCGGACGCGACTACAATACCATCCATCGCACCGTCTTGTTCAACTGCGCCATCGCCGAGACCGACGAAGAGGCCTGGGCCAAAAGCGCCCCATTCCAGCGCAACATTCCATCGGGACGTATTCGCGAGCTGGCCCTCGTCGGAACGCCCGACACCATCCGCAAGCGCGTGCAGGAAATCGAGCAGGCCGGGGCGCAAGAACTGATCGTATTTATGCCCGATTCAAGGGACTTGACGCCGCTGCGTATGTTTGCGGAAGCCTGTTTTGGGAAATAAGCAGGGCTACCAGCAGCACAATAAAAAAAGGCGACCGCAAAGGTCGCCTTGCTTCTGCCATCAACACCAGCCTTATGAAAGTTCAGGCTCTTTGATGGCTGGTGTTCCTGAACCCTGCCTCGCGGCCGCTACTTTTTGCTTCGCGGTATCAACCGCTTCCTGGGCCGTCTGCTTCACATCCGAAGTAGCCTTTTGAGCCAGGTCACCCAGCGTACTGCCTGTCTCTTTAACCTTTGTGGCAGCCTGCTGCGCGTAGACCTTGAGGTTGCTTCCCGTCTGAGCTACACGCTCTGAAACCTGTTGCGTATATTGGCTGAGCTGCTCATTAGCATCCTCCGGTAGGTAGGCGCGCAACTTCGCGGCGCGCTCAGCCAACTGGCGACGCATCTCTTCACCTGCCATAGGCGCAACAAGCAGGCCAATACCAACGCCAACAAATACTCCTCTAAAGAAACCTTTCATCTTAAAATTCTTCCTTTCTCTGGCGACATAACCTACAAAAAACGTTCACATCGCCTCTATATAAGTTACACTACTTTTCATAATATATACGCTCGTACCTGCCTCCGGGTTTCATAATTATGTGCCAATGTGTATCATCTCAGTACGGCAACCATACGCATATAGCCCGCGAACGCTGCATAAGGGCCAACAAGTGGGATTTCATTCGCCAGTTCTTGCAAACGCGCCACCTTGTATCCTTGCTGCTCTATTTTCTCAAGCCAGGATTGTGCCTGTCTCACACGTTGGCGATCAGATTCATTGAGAGGTGAATTCCACTGGCCGCGCCCGTAATTATAGCGGCGCAGCAAATCAGGATCGCGCACATAAGCTCGCATCAGGGGAAGAAGCACATCGCGCAGGGCCGCTTCACCAGTGGCAGGCTGCAAATACGCCCTCAGCATCGCCTCATCCACAGCCGTTGCGATACGCATTTGTTCGAGCAATTGCGCGCGCGTTTCCAGCGCCACCCGCACCTCGTGTAGCAACACACCTTGCTCATCCAAACGTACATCCCGCAAATTACCTGTGAGAGTGACCCCAAAACCCAGACGCCCTACCCAACCTTCAAACGAAGGCTTCAAACTCGCTTCGGCCTGCCATACGCGCACCATATCGCGTGTCACGGGCCAGCGCAGCCAGCAACACGGTGAACTCGCAAGCGGGTCGAGAAACAATATCTCACGCGCCGTCGCAATGATGGCTTCGATAAAGGCTTCCTGCTTCTCGCGGCGATTACTGCCTATAATCCAGGTATCGATGATGTTCGCTTTGCGGTATGCCTCGTGGCGATGTTTCCACTCGTCCAGGTCAAGCGGGGCGCATTGAAACTCTACCGCCTGTAGTTGCCTGTCGGCATGTGTCACCAAAATGTCCGCGATACGGCTGGGTTCAGGCAAACGCTCTTCAAGCGTGACACGAGCGCGAGGAAATTGTTCGCGCAGCCACCGCGCAAGCACGACCTTGCCGCGCATATGGCGTACCGATTCCACCTCGGTACTCCAGGCGCATTCACCCCTCTGATGCGCGAAATGAAGCTGAGTCTGCTTCTCCGGCCCGCCGCGCGCATACACAACGCCGCGACAATTGGGACAGCGCAACGCCTGCTCGCGCGACAAGCTTTGCGCCTGTTCAAGCGGCGTCTCACCGGCAATCACCAGCATATCCCCAGGACCATACGCGACCAGCATAATTTACCCTCTTCAAGTCTGAGCATTTTTTGGTAATCATGTTCTATAGAACAGATTATAAGACCAGATGCGGAGGATGTGCTAGAATAGAATAACATTTTATTTTATAGGTGCGCGATAACGATTTTTAACAATCAAACTCGGTAATACGTATGCCCCCATCCCGATGATTTTTGACAACCGAATCGGGTAATGATTAGAAACGTCCGCCTTCGTCCTGTAGGGACAAGGGGCGGATGCGGGGCCGGGCGGGGGCCTTGTGCTTGTCCTCGTGACTGCGCGATTCATTCGTTAGGGTCCTGTAAGGCCAGATGGTCATAGCCTGACGAGGACAAGCACAAGGCCCCCTTGTCCCTACAGGACGGAGGCGGCCAATTCGTATTATTGCTGGTTCTGATCGGTGTAATTCATAATCGCATCCTTACAATATTCAGACATCGTTCCAGTGAGGAGAACACATGCTCGACCTATCTACTATCCCCGTTGTAGACAATCATTGCCACACTGTCTTGCTCAACCAGACCATGGATACCTTACGCTTCCGCCGCTTTTTTACCGAAAGCTATGATCCTATCTTCGCGGAGCGCCATATCCAGCATACCGTTTATTATCTCTGGATGCTGCGCCAGATGGCATCATTTTATGGCTGCTCGAACACGGAAGATGCCATCCTGGCAACGCGCAATAAACTCGACAGCATTTCGCTGACTGAACGGCTTTTCCGCGCCGCTAACATCGATACGCTGGTGCTTGACACAGGCTTTCCGCCGCCCGTAGAGTGTCTATCACCAGAGCAGATGGGGCAATCCGGTCACTGCCGCACCATCAAGTTGTTGCGCCTGGAAGTACTCATGCAGCAGCTTGTTGTCGAGTACAGCGACTTTGACGAACTGGTGGAACGCTTTGCAATGGAACTGAGCGACATACGCGGGCGCGGCTATGCTGGACTGAAAAGTATCGTAGCCTATCGCGGAGGGTTACAGGTCATCGAGCGCAGCAAAGACGAGGCCGCCGCATCATTTGACGAAGCGCGTTTGGCTATAAGAAGCAACAAGTTGCGCATTACCCAGAAGCCACTCATCGATTACCTGCTCTATATCGCGTTTCGCCACGCAGCCGGGCAGGGTTTGCCCATCCAGTTTCACACGGGCTACGGCGATAGCGATACCGATATGCGCCTGGGCAATCCGCTGCACCTGCGCGACTTGCTGGAGCGCAGCGATTTTCACGCCATGAAGGTGGTTCTGTTGCACGAAAGCTATCCCTACACGCAGTCAGGTGCCTACCTCGCCGCCATCTACCCGCATGTCTATTTTGACCTGTCCTACACCATCCCCTTTGTTGACCGGTTGGATATGCTGGCCTTCACCCGCCAGGCTTTGAGCGTTGCGCCCGCCAGCAAGCTCATGTATAGTTCAGACGGCACCAACATACCAGAGATGCACTGGGCCGCCGCCATACGCGGGCGCAGCGTCGTCGGGCAAGTACTGGGCGAAATGATCGACGCCGACGAAATCGATGAGCAACAGGGCTATCACCTGGGCCAACTCATTTTACGCGACACGGCGTATAGCGTCTATGAATTATAGAAGGTGTATTAGCAAGAGGCATGGCGGTCGCCATGTGGAAGGGTAATACATATGCCGGACAATCTGAACCACTTTCGCATAGGAGTGAATGCCCTGATCTACGATGACGGGCGCGTGCTGCTGGCGCACCGTCGCGATATCGACTGGTGGAACCTGCCCGGCGGCGGTATGGAGATTGGCGAAACGGTCGAAGAGGCAACCTGCCGCGAAGTGAGAGAAGAGACCGGCTTAGAGGTAGAGGTTGAACAACTGGTAGGAGTCTACTCTAAACCGCAAAAACAAGAAGTCGTGCTGACATTTCGCTGCAAAGTGATTGGAGGCAAGTTACAGGCCACCGAAGAGAGCCGCGAATGTAGTTATTTCTCGCCCGATGCCCTGCCGCGCAACACACTCCCCAAACACCGGGAGCGCATCGCCGATGCCCTGCTCAACCAACAGACTGCGGTGCTGCGCGCACAACTTACCAGTTCTTCAGAAGATCAACGATTAAATAATGATGATTAACGACGGGTACAACTTACTCATAACCTTATCGCTTACGCGCAATAATGTGAAACACATGCCAGTGTTTCGGCGACCCATCCGCGACAACGCTATCAACATCCTCTTCCTCAAATTCAAGAACATCCAACCCTTGTAATGCCTGCATCGCCTCTTCTCTGGTAAGAAAGGTCATAACCGCCGCTCGCTCTCCCGTATTCCACTGGTCATGTACGCCAAAGAATTGACCCACAAAAATGCCTTCGGGATTGAGGGCTTGCCGCACCTTGCCAAAAACAGCGTAGAACTGCTCGCGCGCCAGGAACGGCAGGCAAAAATGCGCATTAATAAGATCGTAGCTCTCATACGCGAAATCCACGAACGAGGATTGAACAGCGCGCAATCTCTCCTGCGGAAAAGTTGCCAGAATAGCCATCGAGTTAGCATCCGCATCGACTGCCGTCACCTGAAAGCCTTGATCGAGCAGATAGCGCGTATCGCGACCCGCTCCGCAACCCAGGTCAAGCGCGCGTTCCCTGCGCGTAACAAGCGACGCCGCCCGTATCATTCTCGGCCAGGGCGGTCGTTCCCGCGTATGCTTATAGAAGTCCGCCCAGTCAAATTGTTTCATTGATACTCGCCCTCATTTCTCCAGTAGAATCAACACATCTCGCTCCGCTATCACAACCTGTTCAGTAAACTCCGACCCATCTAACAGCGACGTGAAAATCCCCGGCGGCAAAATGACCAGTTCCGGCGAGTCGTTATGGTTCAGTACAAAGTACACGTTTCGTCCGTCGCTGCGCGTGCGGCGCGTCACTTCCAGCCCTTCGACAGCCCCCATCAATTGCTCAACTTCGGCCTGCTGGCAAAGCATACTCGCCAGATTAGACGCGAGTTCATCGCTTGCCTGTGTTGCAAGGTAATACGCCATACCATCGCCAAAGCGATTGACCGTCAAAGCCGGGCCATGCGCGTAATAATCGCTGGCAAAGGTTCCCAGCGCGCGCGCTCCCTCCAGGTGTACCACCTCGCCCCACAGGGCGCAGGCATAATTGCCCCGCAACGGCCCATCAGGAATGATTACCTCGTTGCTCATCTCTTCAGTCCAGGGATCAAACTCCTCCACGTAGATACCGAGCAGTTTGCGCAATTCGCCAGGATAGCCGCCCAACGTAACGCGATCATGCTCATCGACAATGCCACTGAAGAAAGTCGTGAGCAGAGTTCCTCCACCATTGACATAACGTTCAAGATTTTGCGCGACTCCCGGTTTGAGCATATACAGCAACGGCGCAATCACCACACGGTACTGGCTGAGATCATGTCCAGGCGCTACTATATCAATTGCCACATTCAGCCGGTGCAGGGCAGCATACCACAGCTTGATCTGTTCCAGGTAATTCAGGCGGTCACTCGGCCCCGGCAGGTACTCGACAGCCCACCAGTTTTGCCAGTCCATGATGATAGCGACCTCCGCTCGAATGCGCGAGCCAACCACTTCAGGCGCGATGCGCTCGAGTTCCGCGCCAGGCCGCGCCGCCTGCCGGAAAATGCGCCCATGCTCGCTGCCCTCGTGCGGCACAAAGGCGCTATGGAACTTTTCCGCGCCTCCCTGCGACTGGCGCCACTGGAAATACAACACCCCGTCCGCGCCATGCGCCACCGCTTGCAAGCTTTGCAGGCGAACACGCCCCGGTCGCTTATGAGGATTCTGCTCCATCCAGTTCAACTGGCCCGGCGTCTGCTCCATCACCAGGTGCGGCTGCCCATTTTTGAGTGAGCGCATCAAATCATGCCGAAATGCATTTTCCCAGGGCGGCGTTGTATTTTTTGGATAAATATCAAAGGAGATAATATCTATGTGCCGCGCCCAGTGAAAATAATCCACCGGCTTAAACGCAACAATAAAATTCGTAGTGATGGGAATGGACGGAGTTACCTCGCGCAGGATGTTCGCCTCCAACTGGTAGCACTCCAGCAAAGAATCAGACATAAATTGCTGGTAATCCAACACCTGACCCGGATTATTACCAGCAGGCGTGAGGCGAGGCGGAATGATATCTTCCCAATCGATGTAACGCTGGCTCCAGAAACTCGTTGACCATGCAGCATTCAGAGCATCCAGCGTTTTATAACGCATCTTCAACCAGGTACGAAAAGCAACCGCGCACCGGTCGCAGTAGCAAGCCTTGATATGATCTCCATACTCGTTATTGACATGCCACATCGCCAGCGCGGGATGCTCGCGGTATCGTTCCGCCAGCCTGCGCACCAGCGCCCCTGCTTTGCGGCGATAATCAGAACTATTGGGACAATAATGCTGGCGCGACCCATAGCTCAGACGCTTGCCATCGCGTGTCACAGGCCACATGTCAGGATACATGCGGCTCATCCACGTCGGCGGTGTAGCAGTGGCCGTCGCCAGGTCTGCCATGATACCATGCTCCGCCAGCATATCCATAATGCGGTCGAGCCTGCTCAAACGTGTACTCATCCGGCTCAGGTTCCAACAATGCCCACGAGAAAACATTGATCGTGACCATATTGATATGCGCCACTTTCATCAGGCGCATATCCTCCAGCCAGACCGATTCCGGCCACTGTTCCGGGTTGTAGTCCGCCCCATAGAGCATCGTTGATGGGAATGGGTTTTGCACAGCTATGCTCTCACCTTATAAATTCACTCTTTCAAGATCAAATAATTTGCGAATCCAGGCGATTAGTTGCTGAGCATGAGAAGCGTCGGCATCAAGATAGCGTGCTGTAATAGCCTGACCCATTGGCTTACCCGGCTCCTTCTGCCAGGCAAGCCATGTATGAATTCTGGCTTTGCTTTCATGCACATCACGAAAACGATGCTTTTCTTCTAACGTTTTGACTTTCAGCACAGCCTCGTCAACCATAGGCCAGAGTAAATCATCTTGCGGTCTTAAAAAACCAACAAAATCCTCCAGCTTACCAGGAATTGTGTTTTCAGGCATAAGCCAGATGCCAACAACTGGTTTCTTTTCTTGTCTAATAACAGCTCCGCCGGGAACAGGATCCTTTGGTATCGAATTATAGCCTGAACTCTTCAAAATATGATTCAGAGATGCCCAGCGAGCCGCGAGATCAGTGTCAGCATCAATTATCACTCCCACTGTCCCTTCTACAATCCTGATCAGTTCGCCCTCAAAAGCTTCCAACAGATTATCTATCCCATTTTTATCCACGACTTCAAATCGCCGGGGAACCTCATAATGCTTTAGCAAACTCCAAACCACATGCTGATCGTTTTCACCTTCAACTAATAATAGGTTATTCTGAATATCTTCACTTCTCACCTCACTTTTGCTCATTTTCAACGCACCTCAATTTGCTGGCGAGTAGCAATGCCGAGTTTCCGTTCATTAAACAGCGTGGTAATCACGTCATCGCCTAGAAGCGACAGGCGAATCAGCATTCCTTCTTCCTCAGTATTTTCCTTAGCCGCTTTTTGGAATCCCTCTATACAATCCCAACTATGTGTGGTAGCGAATACTTGTACATTAAGCCGATGAGCCAATTGGAAAATGACTTGCCATAATTCATGTTGGACAGAATAATGGATGCTATTCTCAATTTCATCAATCATTACCATACCATCCTTAGCATTTACTAAAGCCAAAATGATACCAAGTATACGTTGCATTCCATCGCCCAGGCTGTTAAGCGGCAGCGGTTCATCAATTTCCGCTACCTTTATGATGGGGATAATTCCATTTGAAGACTCTCTATCACCCACAATATTTATGCCTTCTGTGCCTGGTGCGATAATTCGTAACGATACAAGCACTTCTTGCTGTAGCGGTGTTAATGTGATAGTATCCCACAATTGAGCAACTAAGCCTCTATCCAGACCATTTGCCGGTATAGATACATATTTAATTTCTTTAGTTTCTGGATTGAGTAACACACCGGCAACTGTTGGGTCTATTGGATAACTGACCTCCCACTCCTTTCCCAATTGAAAATTGAGGCGTGGTATCAAATTAGCAACCTTATTTACTTCTTCAGGCAATATTGGACGTACATTGCGAGTTCCCTTCTCATCAAGCTCGAACTGTGGACCAGCCAAAAGCTATAGATAGAGCCTCATCTGGTGAATTAGCAGGTCCGATTTGAATAGATGCAAAATGCGTCCTGACATCTTTCCGCCCATAAAATAAAAATTTGAGAGCTACAAGAAGATCCATAACGGTGGCATTCTGAGGAACTACCCTCAGTTCATCTCTTGCCCGCAAGATATCCCAGATTAAACCAAAAGATCCTCTTCGCGCATACAACTGCAACGCCTCCAAAAGACTCGACTTCCCTATATTATTTTTCCCCACAATCAAATTGACCCGCCCTAAACGCTCAATTGTAAGATGATCGAATCCCCGAAAGTTGCGGATTTCCAGTGAGTTGAGGATAAGATTTCCCATCGCGCGGCCTCCCTCGTATCATTAGACTTAGACCATACTTGCTGCATTATAACATGCCTGAACTCCCTGGCATACATTGCTTTTCACCGCACGGGATTCTATAATTATCTCGAATTGAGACAGAATAGTACGCGCCAGAAATGTCAATGGAGACAATTTGGAAAGGCAGTTTTACGCATGACAGTCAATATCAGAGCTACGGAACCGACCACCACAGCAGAGCCGCTGGATATTCTCGCGCTGTACCGCACGATGGTAACGGCGCGGGTCATGAACGATCTTCTGAAAGTACGCAAGACACAGGGGAAATTCCCCTTTTATATTGGATGCGCCGGACATGAAAGCATGGCAGCCGTGACCGCCGCGCTCAACCCGGACGATTGGATGTCCCTTTACTATCGCGACCTGGCCGCGTGGCTGCAGCGCACCGGCGACATTACCGGACCTCTGCGCGAAGCATACTCGCGCACCACCGGGCCAATGGCTGCGGGCCGCAACATGCCCTCGCACTACAGCAGCAAGCAGCAACATATCCTGCCCACCTTCAGCGAAGTGGCCGGGCTGGCTCCATTCGCGGGCGGCATAGCTTTTGCCCTGAAGAGAGAGAAGCGCGACGAAATCATTCTGTTCACCGTTGGCGATGGCGGCGCGGCCACCAACGACTTCAACGCGCTCTTCCGCCAGGCGGCAGTACATCAACTGCCTATCCTGATGGTCGTCGAGGATAACGGCTGGGCCATCACCACCGCATCTCCCATGCAATGGAGTGGTTCGCTGGTCGAATGGGCCAGAGGCGGCGGCGTCTGCGCCGAAGAAGTCGATGGCACAGACGCCATCACCACCTATCAGGCCAGCTCCCGGCTGGTCGAACATGTACGCTCCGGCAAAGGACCCGTCTTGATGCACCTGCGCCTGGGCCTGCTCGACGCCCATTCCAGCAGCACGGACATAAAATCCTATCGCACGAAGGAAGAGATCGAAGCCACAGCCGCCACCAAGGACCCGGTGAAAAACTTTGGTCGCTGGCTCATCGAGCAAGGCTATCTACAGGAAGGCGATAGCGAACGTATGCGCAAAGAGATACGCGCCGAACTCGAACGCGCCGAAAATATCGTGCTACAGGAGCCAGAACCAACGGCTGAGCGCGTCATGCAGCATATCGTAAACATCCCGGCATGGGTGGAGAATACCCCGCGCGGCGCGCTGAGACAGTTGCCCATGCTGGGAGCCATCAACGAGGCGCTGGTGGAACTGGCAAAACGCGACGAAAATTTCTTCGTCTACGGTCAGGACGTGGGCAGTCCCAAAGGCGGCGTCTTCGGCGCAACCGCCCAACTTGTGACGCAATTCCCCGGACGCGCCATAAGCAGCCCGTTAAACGAACAGGTCATCATCGGCATTGTAGCGGGCGCGGGAATGCATGACGGCAAGGCGCGCTGCGCTGAAATTCAATTTGTGGACTATCACCAGTCAGCTTCGCAAACCATTCGCCTGGCCGCTCGCGTCTCCTATCAGAACTTTGGCGACTGGACCGTTCCCCTGCTCATTCGCACCAAGTCGGGCAGCGGCGGCGGCGGCCCCATCTCCAGCGGCGGCGCGGGCGGCGGCGCGTTTGGACACTCCAACGCTGGCGAGCAATGGTTTACCAGCGTGCCGGGCATGATAACCATCTGCCCGGCAACGCCCTTCGACGCCAAAGGTCTTCTGCTCGAAGCCGCGCGCGCCCAATCGCCCGTCGCTTTCCTGGAACGCGGGCGTCTGTATCGCTCGGAGCCACCCAAAGACAGCTCTGGCAAGATCATCGAGGTTATGGCTGAATACTGGAACGTGCCAGACTCCTATTACACGCTGCCCATCGGCAAGGCGCGGCGCGTGCGCATCGGCAGCGGAGCCAGCCAGCTTGCCATCATCTGCTGGGGAACCATGGTACTCGAATCCTGCACAGCCGCCGCCGATATCGTCAATCGTCACGGCGGCGCCATCGATATCGTCGATCTACGCACCCTGGCGCCCTTTGACGAAGAGGCCGTAGCCAGCGCTGTGCGCGAAGCCAACCGCGTCATCGTCGTCACAGAAGAGTCCGACCTGACCAGCTACGGTCGCCACATCCATTCGTGGATCACGCAAAACTGCTTCTACGATCTCGATTGCGCGCCCTCCTTCATCTCGGCCCTGCCAGCCCCTGCCGCGCCCTACAACGCGCCAGAGGAAACGGCCTTCTTCCCAACCGCGCAAACTATCGAAAAGCGCATCGTGGAGTTGCTGGCAGAGTAGCACAAACCAGGGCGGGGGCAAGCCCGGCCCGTACCCTACACGCAGGCAGATAGCGAAGCTCGTGTAGGGTACGGGCCGGGCTTGCCCCCGCCCTGGCAATCGTCACAGCATCGTCACCAGTTGTTGTCGCAACAATTCCAACATCCGCAAGGTCTCATCACGTTCCGTAGATGGTGAGACCTTCTGGCGCACAAAGGCGGCAAACCCCAGTATAGCGGTATTCAACGCCTCCACCTCCGCCACGCTCAGAAAGATACGCGCCTCCACCACCTGAGAAGAAATACCCGTCAAGCGTTGATAGACCCCCTCCAACACATGCATGAGCGTTTGCCGTTGCTGCGAGTGCGCGGCGGTCCTGCGCAAGTAGGCCAGATAGCCACTGATGATGCTTCTGAGCGCCGCCAAATCGTTGAAGCCGATAGGCAGCGTAGGTAGCTCACTCACCTGTCTTTGTTTCATCCCTGATTATCCCCATGTTATCTTTTTTTATCCCCGTTTTATCTTCTTGTATCCCTTCTGTTCTCCCACAAGTCGTCGTTTCTTCATCTTTTTTCTCTTCTTGTATCCCCCAATTGTCTGCATTTATCAGCGCCTGCGCCTCTTCATGCTTGCCCTCTTCAATCAAGTGCAGAATGCGCTCCCCGCCGCGCTGCATCTGCGCATTGATGAAATCGTGCCGCGCAGTGGCGGCAGACCCGTACATCGCGCGTTGGGCTGCCTCAAGTTCCAGGTCGATTTGGCGCATCATGCGCGCGACTTCGCTTCTTTGCTCCATGTATGGTACTTCCTTCTATTTTGGCTAGATCATATAGTGTCCTCTATGGTATGATTGCAGTGTACTTGAAATAGTGTGATGGAAAGTTGCAGACGTGCGCTAAATAATTGGTCTCGGTATCGCAAGATGTTCGCGAGCATATCACTGTAAAAAATGGCTTCGAATGGTCTGTAGGCGGTTCTGAATGAGGGAGTACATGATGATGAATGAGGAATTGCATCCACTCACAGCGGCACGCGAAGCGCGAAATCTCTCTCAGGCCCAACTGGCAGAGGAAGTCAAATTGGGACCGCGCACTATTTGGGCAGCAGAACATCAACGACCCATTAGCGCACACAGCCGCCGCCAACTCTGCCGCTACTTCAAAAAGACAGCCCAGGAATTAGGATTGGTTTCAGCCGAGAGCGCGGCACGCAATCGCAAACGCCAAAAACGCACACATCGAATATCAGCACGAAACACCGTTACTAACATTTCAGTACCACCTCTTTCCTCCATTGTGCAACAAAAGCCTGTTTTATCACAAAGTATTGTGAGTATCATTAATACCGATTCCTTGTTGGCGCGTGTTATGACAGTGTTATATCAACAACAGTATCAAACTGCTTCCTATGATGGTCTGCAACAAGCCATTCATGAGGAGATAGGTAGATTCGATCTCATGAATCGGTCAGATGATGGTGATGCGTCTCGTCTTTCACGGCGAGATGCATTGGTGATGATAGCCGGGCTTCCCTTATCACTCCTGGTAAAGATGCCATCAGAACCTACAACAGCGATATTTGCGGAAGAATTTCTTCCTCAGTGCGCGGCTTGCATCGCCGCTTGTTGGCATCTGATGAGAGGAAATGATTTCATTATCGTTGAAAATGTGTTAATTGCTATTATACCTCTCTTGCTCACATTAGCCCGACAGCCGTCTATATATCAAAAGAGTGCCGCTCAACTTACTTCGCAAGGATATATTCTTGCAGGACTGATTGCGGTATTGCAATTGAAGCACTCAATAGCCGAGTCATATTGCAAGCTATCTATCCAATATAGTCGCATAGCTGAAGATCATAACTTGGAGGTTGCTGGATTAAAACACCTGGCGGCAAAATATCTTTCAGCTAAATATCCTCTCAAGACACTCTCAGCCTACCAGGAAGCTCAGCCTCTTGTTGATAGCGTTTCGCCACTTCTTCGAAGCCGCACCTATTTAGGTCTTGCTCTTGCTTATGCCCAATGTGGTCAGAAACAAGAAGCGCTCAAGTACCTTGCACTTACTAAAGATACATTCCCTGAACACCCCGAAGATGACCCAAGTTTTGCGTATGCGGACTGTGGCCTCTCATCTATCTACCACTATGAGGGATTAATGTATCTTGAATTTAATCAACCAAAAGAGGCATGGGAAACCTTTGTGCAAGTTGCAGGACTCAAATCTAAAGTTGGTGTACCCGAACGTACCCTCATCGAGATAGTTAATTGTCAAGCAGAAGCTGCTGTAGCCGAGCGGAATATAGAAAAGGCTTGCGCTTGTATTCAAGTAGGTGTGGCGGGAGCATTAAGGTTAAAAAGCGAAAAACGCTTCAACGATACATTTGCCATCTATAAACAAATGCGCCAGGTTTGGCCGTTCGAGCGACCAGTACAATCGCTCGCAGAACTTTTTCAGCGATAAAAAAAACGATGACAAGGTCTCTCGCATTCCTTTTTCAAATGGAGGTAGTTGCTGCTAACAATGAGTGATACAATGACATTTCTCCTGCGCGCTCTGGAAGAGAATTGGATACTTGCAAGACAAGCAGAAGATAAACGAGCAGTGATAGCACATGTGAATATTGCCGCTGCCATTGTTGCAAACGGAATACTGGCTTTAGTCGGCTTCAAGAAAAATGCTCTCCCCTTTACTTTTCTGCTGGTGATACTCGGCATCTATGGGATTATTGCAACAGCAAAGCTTTATGAGCGTTCACAGTATCATATTCACAGAGCCAGAAAATTACGCGCGAGGCTAGATGAACTCTATCCTGATGCCCAGGTAGAAATACTCCAAAAAAACGCAGAAAATGAGCACAAAATGCGCTATCCACGATTGATACATGTTCGCCTGAATATAATTTGGCTAAGCTTGCATATGCTCATAGCTGTTTTAGGCATTATCTATACGATCATTATTCTTTAATGTTTGGTAGATGAGTAGTAGGAAGCCAGGAAAACTGGATACACGCAAGGCAAGCAGAAGATACTCCCACACTCCTGCTGCAACGAAAAACAAGAGGCGGTCTCATTGATTTTTACGCAGATGCCGCGAAGCACATTCTTGAGCATTCAATAGATGCCTGTAATACATAGGACATAGGAAAATAGAGAGGAAGCGTGTGAAAGATACCATCATAGATCAAGCGGACCTGCCTGGAATGTTAGAAATAGCCGAGGCAGCCGCCCGTCAAGCGGGAGATTATCTTCTCAAAAAGCTTGGTTCTGCCAAAATAGCCTATCAGAAATCTCCGCTTGACGATTTACTCGATGCTGATCTGGAAGCTGAACGTCTCATCTTGACCAGGCTACACGAAGAATCACCAGAGATGGGAGTTCTTTCGGAAGAGTCAGGCCGCAAGGGAACAGATAGACAATACTGGCTTGTTGATCCGCTTGATGGTTCAGCCAACTTTCAACACGGTAGTCCTCTCTTCGCCATCTCTATCGCATTAGTGACGACTCAGGCTACTCTAGGTAGCATCATTTATCTTCCGACAAGAGACGAAATGTTCACCGCGCTTCAAGGACAAGGCGCGTTTTTAAATGGAACTCGTATCAGTGTTTCCTCGATTGAGACGTTAAACGACGCGATCGCCCATGTGGGAGATTTTGCCAAAGACAACAATGTAAAAAATACTCATGAGCGTCTGGAGGATATATCCAAATTGGCGACTCATGCTCGACGCATACGCATGATCGGCACAGCCGCAACAGACCTGGCATATGTTGCCTGCGGACGTGCAGACCTGCTTGTCAATCATGCAACTCACCCCTGGGACATCGAAGCGGGGAAACTACTGGTGTTAGAAGCAGGAGGAAAAGCATCTACATGGCAATCTCACAAAGATGCAACACTTTCCATCTATAGCAATGGAGTTATTCATCAGAGCGCAAAAAATCTGCTTATGCCACCAGAAAGCTAATCATGTGATACCTGGCAAACCTGCATCGTCTAGAGTTGACGAACATGAGCGAGGAGATGTACACGCGCAAAGAGCAGCCATTCTTGCCAGTGGATAGCTTCCAGTTCAAAAGCAAAAAGTATACCAGGCCATATGTATAGGCATCATTCAGAGGTCGCTCATTCGTTTTTCAAGCGCCAGAGCAGAAAAAAGTGTATGATTACGGTTTCACTCGTCAGAGGGCAAAGCGCGAGGCAAGGTAAAAGAAAAGCGGCTCCCCTGCCCGGCAATCCCGGCGCTCTCCACCCAGATGCGACCGCCCATGGCTTCCACCAGTTGCTTGCTAATGTACAGTCCGAGGCCCGTTCCCGGCGTTGACCCGCCCAGGTCGCGCTTGAGACGCACAAATTTCTCAAAGAGTAAGGTTAACTCACCTGGAGGAATACCCGGCCCGCTATCCTTGATGCTCAAACGCACCATGCCAGGCGAACCAGCTCCGCTGCTTTCATCGAGCGCGGCGCTGATCCCAATGGCTGTCTGCGCAGTAGAATACTTGAATGCATTGGAGAGCAAGTTCCGCAGCACTTGACGTATGTATTGTGGATCGGCCCAGACCGCCAGTGCCTGGGGCAACTCGCAGTGGATGGCATATGCCTCCCGCGTTTGTGGATCAAACTGGGCCAGCACATCCTGAAGTACCTCAGCAACCAGCAGAGCCTCACAGCACGGTGGTCTCACCCCACCGATGGTCTCGGTAGCATCCAATACGCCTTTGACAAGCGATTCGAGTTCGTCACAGCCACGTAGAGCATAATCCAGAAAAAGCTTTTGCCTGGCCTCGTCGAGCTTTTCGCGATGGGTAATCAGGAGTTCCAGGTAGCCTCGAATCTGCGTAAGGGGCGTGCGTAGCTCGTGGCTCACATTCAAGAGGAATTGATCTCTAATCTGGTGCAACTGCTGTAGTCGCTCTTCGGCTTGCTGGGCCTTGCCGCGCGCCCGATTTGCAAGGTCCAGGATGTACGCTAAAAAGCTGATAAATAAACCAATGACGAGATAACCCGTCCCCCCAATGACAAAGCCGAACAGCATAGGAGCAGGCCAGGATAGGCTGCCTAAAATAAGTATGTTGAGTACCACCAATACCAGCAGGATGCTCCCCACACACAAGAACGTTCCACGTTGTTTAAAGAACCAGCTTGCCAGAGCCACAGGGAGACAAAGGAGCGCAGCGAAACTGCCGAAATGCGTGAGCCACATGCCCAATCCAACAACCATGCAGCAGAGCAGAAAACAGGAGACTGTGGCAACGAGTCGTACAGAAAACGGCCATGCCCGCGAAGGCACTGACATGGTTTTGAAAACGAACATACTTCTACCTCTATTGCTCCCAAAAAAATAGCAAATGAGAAAACAAAGATGGGGTAGTGCTTGTTCCATTGTAGATGAAACAAGCCCAACCGTCAAGAAAAGCGATTTCCGGGTCTCCATCCTTCCGGGTGAAAAAGGGTGAGATGTAGGGACGCAATTTCCGCAACCAATAAGGCATAGCCCTATGGGATACTATGCCTGTCTAAAATGTGCCTGAAAGTTGCATCAATACGTTAGTATAAAAGGACATACGTAGGGACGCGATAAATCGCGTCCGTCTACCGTACGCAACACAGCGATACTATTTGCCAATTATGTACAGGACGCGATAAATCGCGTCCCTACAAATCAACATACAGGTAATAGCTCTCTATGAAACGCGCGCCATTTACCGACATACTCTGGCTCTTCATCGCAACACGCCTCTTGCTGGTTGCCCTGACCTATATTGGCTATATTTTGTTTCCGGTGCCGCCGCACGTCTACCCGGTGCAGCCAGTAGATATCGTGGGCTTGCTCACCTCGTGGAATCACTGGGACGCCGTTCACTACACGCAAATCGCGCAATCCGGCTACCAGAACATCTTCGACACAGCCTTCTTCCCCCTCTTTCCCTTGCTCATCAAAGGGGGCGCGTTACTGATCGGCAACCACGGATATATTGCCATCGGCATGATTCTCAGTAACCTGGCCCTGCTCGGATCATTGTTCGTGCTGTACCAGATTGCCACCGACATGCTTGGAGAGCACGTGGGACGGCGCGCCATCCTGTACCTGTGCATCTTCCCCACAGCATTCTTTTTCTTCGCTCCCTATAACGAATCCTTCTTCCTGCTGCTGACTGCCAGCGCATTTCTTGCCCTGCGTCGTCAAAAATGGTGGCTGGCTGGAGCGCTGGGTCTCTTTGCCGCGCTCACCCGCTCCGCCGGTCTGCTGCTCGTATTTCCCTACCTGTACGAACTATGGGTCGCCAGAAAAAGCATGGCAGATGACGAGCAGAGCGCATTTCACAAGATATGGCAGTCCCTGCCTAAATTATTACCCATTGCGCTAATCCCGCTCGGTACCATTATCTACGCTTTTTTCTGCTGGCGAGTGTTTCACGACCCCCTGGCGTTTTCGACTGTGCAAAGCCACTGGGATCGACAATTGACGGTGCCAGGATTGGGCATCGTTTTCTCCCTGGGCCAACTATTCTTCATACAGCCATTTGGCTCATTCTTTGAAGTGCATATCCTGATTGATCTCGCAGCCACCGTTGGCTTTATTCTACTAACTATACAGGGATGGCGTAAATTGCGCGGCAGTTACACACTCTGGATGGGGCTGCTGCTCTTATTCACCCTCGCAAGTCCGGCCATCCACCAGGCCGACGCCCTGGTATCCACTCAGCGTTTCGTGCTGGAAATGTTCCCAGGCTTCATCACGCTGGCCGCCCTGGGCATCAAGCATCCACGCCTGCATCACGCGCTTATGATTGCCTTCCCTTTCTTGCAGGCAACGTTGGCCCTACTATTTGTATTGAACCGCTGGATGGTATAGAGGACTTGGCACCATGATTGAGAAGAGGGAAGAAGTCATACAAACAACAAATATACAGTCCGCAACTCCTGATACAAACAGGGCGACGCCATCACTGATCCCGCCTCTACTCTGCGCCATCGCCTACGCGCTGTGCGCGCTATTAATGGCCGCTCCCCTCAGTCGCGCCTACGACGCCGTCCTGCGCCTGCAAGTCCCGCTCGGTGACTGGCTCACACAGGTGGGCGCGTGGCTGCCCGCTAACTGGGGGTTAGGCCCCATCCCGCGATATGCGCAGACAAACACCTCTATGCTGCAATTTCTGGGACTGATCGCGCTGGCATTCATCGTCTACGGACTGTGCGCCCTGTACATCTCCCGCTTACCGGCAGAAAGCAAAAGACACCGCCATACACGCATAATACTGTGGGCAGGCGCGGCCCTGGCGGGTCTCTTCTTCGTCTTTACTCCCGCCATGCTCTCGCATGACATCCTGGTCTATGCCAGCTACAGCCGCCTGCTGGCGATTTACCATGCCAACCCCTATTTTGTGCCTTTAACCGCTTTTCCACATGATCCCTACGTGCCGTTAAATTACTGGGCAGGCGCGGTTTCCGCCTATGGTCCGCTCTGGCTCGGCGTATGCTGGCTCGTCGGCCTGGTAGTCGGGCCGCAGGTAGCCGCCTATGTGCTGGCATTTCGCCTCGTCGCCCTGGCCGCCCACCTGCTGAATACCTGGCTGGTCACACGCGCATTGCGCACCCAGGGAGCATCGCCACGCACCATCACCCTGGGCGCGTTGCTCTACGCCTGGAATCCGCTGGTACTGCTGGAAAGCGGCTTCGGCGGGCATAACGATGTCTTCATGTTGACCTTCATCTTACTCGGTATCTACCTTATCACGCGCGCCCAACAGCGCAATACACTCACATCACCACGCGGCTACCTGCCCCCGGTTGTAGCATTCACCCTGGCCGCGCTGGTGAAGTTCACCGCGCTGCCAATCATCGCGCTCTTCCTCGTCTTCCTGGCCTGGAATACGCTGCGCGGCAGCGCCGCGACGAACGACGAAGCGCGCGAGGGATCGCTTCAATGGAAAAAAGCAATCATGGCAGTTGTCATAGCAGGCGCGACGGCGGGCGCGCTGGCCCTCGCCTGCTACGGGCCATTCTGGATCGGACACAGCGTATCGGAGATACGCAATAGCTTCACCTCGCCACCTTCAGCTCTAGGGTCAGAAAACTCCATCCTGCGTTCTATTCTGACCTGGAGTCGCGATCACAGCGTACCGGCGCATACCCTGCAAAGCAAGCTTATCTACATCTTCAGCAATCGCAAAGTATGGGATGCTCTCAATATTGTGCTGCTGGCTATCGTCGGCTTGCTGGGCGCGCTCTGGATGTGGCGTTCGCCGACAACGCGCACCTTCATTCTCTCGGCCCTGGCGGCGTTGGGTGTTCTGCTCATAGTGACGCCCTGGTTCTTCTCCTGGTATGTCACCTGGCTGGTTGGACTGGCCGCCGTTGCCCTACCCGTCAGACAGAGCCGCATCGGATGCGCTTTGCTAGTCTCCGTGCTGGCTTTTTCCGCATCGGCCTTCCTGACGTACCTGTTTTTGTCGGGCTACCCGCCTTTTGGCATCTGGACGGGCCTGGTCTGTCTGACCACCATTACCCCGCCACTGCTGGCGTTCATTATCACCTATCTTTTCTGGCAGCCCGCAAAAAATATGCGTCTTTCTGTCTCCGAGAACGTACATTAGGATAGTACCATGCGCAAGATGGTTGCATCACGGCTCGAATATGCTTATAATTGCGCATGGCAACAGTGAAATTGTAACTTTTCACACACACAGGAATAAGCGCGGAAGGAATGCACAATGCGCGGGCTTACCAACTTACTACTATATATAGTAACCGCTCATAATACGGTATTGGCCGCGCTCATCTCTGTGCAAACCTTACAAAACATCCTGAAAGTGATCGGCTATCCAGCCGTGACGCTTTTCATTATGATTGAAAGCTCAGGCATCCCTTTCCCAGGCGAAACAATGTTGCTGGTGGCATCGTTTTTCGCCCCCACGATACCTCTCGCGATACCAATCGTGATCGCCTGCGCCGCCCTGGGGGCGATTATAGGCGACAATCTGGGCTATCTCGCGGGACGCACAGGCGGTCGCGCCCTGGCTCTCCGCTATGGAAAATATGTCTTTTTGAAGCCGCATCACCTGGATTATGCCGGAATATTCTTTGAGAAACACGGAGACAAAACCGTTTTTTTTGGTCGCTTCGTGGCCGTTCTGCGCGCATGGTCCGCGTTCCTGGCCGGCGTCAACCATATGCAATGGCGCAAATTCCTGGTATATAATGCAGCCGGGGGCATCACCTGGGCTATCATCTACGGAACATTGGGATACGTAGCGGGCCGCTTTCTAACCAATAATTTCGCGGCAGTCGAACACGTCGCCAGTACGCTTGGTTGGATAGGGGTGGGTATCGTTGTCGCATTCGCCGCCGCGGTGTTTATCCTGCTTCGCCTGCGCCGCCGCAAACGTATGCTCGCCGCCATTGAAAGGGAAGTCGAAGCCGACGCGCCAGACGAAGAAGAGCGGGCTATCTCGCAGCAAACCGGCGACGAACCCGCGCCAGGCAGCATCGAATCCGCGCTAAACAACGTCGAGTCTGAACCCGCGCCCGACAGCGCCGGGTTAGTACAGAAGTAGAGGTTATCATTATGCCAACATTAGAACCAGGACATGCATTTGAACGGTATCGCGTCATACGCTGGTTGGGCAGTGGAGTATCCGGCGAAAGTTACGAAGCCGAAGACGCCATGCTCATGCGCAAGGTCACGCTCAAGCTGATTCAACCACAAACGACGCTGCCGGATTCCGCTCGCCGCCAGTTCTTCCGCGAATTGCAGGGAACCAGCTCCCTCAATCATCCCTACCTGGCGCCCATCCTGGATTATGGCGAGCTAAATGGCCGTCTCTATATAGCGCGTAAATTTGTGAGCAGCGGCTCCCTGCTGGGTACCGAGGGACGGCTGTGGTTTCGCCCCCCACTCAACGAAATCGACGCCATCCATTACGCCCATCAACTCGCTCAGGTACTCTACTATATCCATTCACGCGGATATTTACATGGGGCTATCACCTTCTCCAACATTCTGCTCCTGCGCGGACCAAACTTGAATAACGAACCGGATTACGCGCCATTCCTGCTCGCCGACGTCGGACTGGCTAACTTTGCGCGCCGCTTCGGTCAGGAGCAAAAATCGCCGCTTCCCATTACTGCCGCGCCTGAACAATTCGGCAAGCGCATCACACCCGCCAGCGACCAATTCGCCCTGGCCGTATTGCTCTATTTCTGGCTTGCCGGTCGCCCGCCATATTTAGGCACGCCCGAAGAGATCGAACAACTGAAGCTCACCGAGACGGTTACACCGCTCACATCATTGAACCCGCGCATTACCCTCTCGCAGAGTGGCATCCTGCTGCGCGCCCTCTCGGTCTACCCGGAGGACCGCTACCCCTCGGCGCTGGCCTTCGCCGATGCGCTCCTTAAAACACTGCCGCCCATCATACCAACCATTCCCAAAACCGAACCTGCGCAGTTTGACGGTCACACCATCTCGTCCTTCGTTCCAACCCCCGACGAGCGCGAGCAAGAACCGGTATTGGCCGCGTCTCCCGTCAATGAAGAGCCAACCCGGACCGCCCGCGATTTCGACCCGGAACCATATGTCACACCTGTTCTCGCCGTCGATAGCGAACCACCTGCGGCAGCCACGCCGTCACCGGCTGAAGAACCCGCGCCCGTAACTCCATTTGGCGTTATTCCCGAAACCGATCCAGTTATCGCCTTCGAGATAGAAAGCGCTCGCGATGAAGAGCCGGCAGAAGCGGTAACACCTGCCGGGGTAAAAGAAGACCAACAGCCAGTGCAAGAGCATCAACTCGCGCAGATTAACAGCGAAGACACAGCCAGCAATGGACATTATTACTCATCAGGTGTTCAAGAAAGCTTGCCGGAGTCCGAGCGCGCCGAAACAAACACCAACCAGCCGCTTCACGCGGATGCAACGCAAACGGTAACGCCAACCCGCGTCGCGCGTCTCATCATCACTTCTCCTTACGAAGATGAACCATACGAAGTGAAACTCGAGCGCGATGAGTTTTCCATTGGCCGCGCTGGTTCCAGTTCCATCCTGCTCGATCAGGATAATCTGACCTCGCGCCACCACGCGCTCTTAAAGCAGGAAGGCAACCGTTACCTGCTCTTTGATTTGCGCAGCGCGAACGGCGTTTTTGTAAATGGACAGAAGGTCATGGTCGAAAGCGAGTATGAACTGCTTGATGGCGATCACATCACTATCGGCAACTACGAAATGATCTTCCGCTCGAACGCATCAAGCAGGGAGAGAGAAGCAACAACGGACCAGTTGACAGCCACGGCAGGTTACGAAATATCTCAACTTGTTTAGAGCGACCAGGGCGGGTGCAAGCCCCGCCCAGATCAACTCATTCAGCCATAGCAGGAAGGCTATCTCTCTCACTATGATTAAAGCGGTGCTATTTGATGTAGACGGTGTGCTTTCAGCGCATGAGCCATTCAGTAAGCGTCTTGCGCGCGATCACGGCATTACGACAGATATCACCGCTCCATTCTTCAGAGGGCCATTTCGCGATTGCCTGGTTGGAAAAGCCGACCTCAAACAACAGCTTCAAGTTTACCTGCCACAATGGAACTGGCAAAAAACTGTAGACGATTTTCTCAGCTACTGGTTCACCAGCGAACATAAGCCTAATCATCCACTGTTGCAAGTCGCGCAACAACTTCGACAACACGGCATCTCCTGCTACCTTGCTACCAACCAGGAACGGCACCGCACCGAATATATCCTGCTCCAGATGGGCTTCGCCAGCCAGTTCGACGGCGTATTCTCCTCTGCCTACATTGGCTATATGAAGCCTCAGATCGAGTTTTTCCGCCATATCCTGTATAATCTTGAACAGGTGGACGCCAGCGAAATGCTGTTCTGGGACGACACCCTCGAAAATATCACCATCGCCAGAGAAGTTGGCTTACACGCTGAACACTACAGCAATTTCGATGATTGCATGGATACGATGAAAACGTATTTCGCTGGTATCGTATTTTAATCGCGCTCAAGCGCGAATAGGGTTTTAGCCCTGGTCAACGGACAATTTCGCGAGTTCGCATCAGACATCCCCTCATATTAGTTTACCCACGCATTGCCTGGTCCCCCGGCAGCTTTACAAATATCGAAGCTTGCCTGCAACCCACAACGTGCTGGATATTGTTCGTTCACTGCCTGGCGCAGAGCTTCAACCGCATCGTTGCGCGCGAGATTAATAGTGCAGCCACCGAAACCACCGCCCATCATGCGCGCTCCCAGCACGCCCGGAACCTGTCGCGCAACCTCGACCAGCGTATCCAGCTCAAGACAACTGACTTCATATTCATCGCGCAGTCCAGTGTGCGACAACCAGAGCAATGGCCCAACCTGTTCGACCGCTCCCTTTTCGAGTAATGCAACCGCCTCCATTACACGCTCATCTTCAGCAATCACGTAACCGGCGCGCCTGCGCAGGATGGCGGGAAGTTCTGAACCATAGCGCGCAAACTGCTCCTGCGTAATATCTCGCAAAGCGCGTATAGCGCTGGCCGACGGGTTCTGTGGTTCGTTGCGCGTAATAATGTCGCGCAGCATACTCGCCGCTTCTTCGCACTGGCTGCGCCGCTCGTTATAGGCCGAGGCCGCCAGTTCGCGCCGCACGCCGGTATCGATGACCACCAGCGAGAGACCAGGCGCGTCGAAGGGCAAATAGCGGTATTCCAGCGACCGGCAATCCAGCAAAACCGCCTTACCGGGTCGCCCCAGGCACGACGCGGCCTGGTCAAGGATGCCGCTCCTCACGCCGGATGCTATATGCTCCGCGCGCTGGCACAGAGCCGCAACTTCAATCGGCTGAAGCGTCGCATCCTGCGCGCCGATAGTGAAGCTCCCTCGCGAAAAAAGCATACAGGCCTGCACCGTAGCTACTTCGATGGCTGCCGATGAAGACATCCCACCCCCGACCGGCACATCTCCATGCACGACAGCATCAAAGCCAGAAAATTGCGCACCGGTTCTCACCAGTTCGGCAATCACGCCCAACACGTAACGCGCCCAGCCGGGCAAGTGCGCCCGCTGCTCATCAAAGCTTTCCGGCAATCCATCCAGCATGATCGAGACATACTCCACGAAATGGCTTGACCAGAGCCGCACCCGTCTATCTTTGCGCGCGCGCCCGGCAAAAGCCACCACGCGATCAACTGCAATAGGCAGCACAAAACCATCGTTATAATCGGTATGCTCGCCAATTAGATTGACTCGTCCGGGCGCCCATGCCGCGCCAATTCCGCTTATATATGGCGCATCATCATGAAATAAGGGCGCAAACAGATCAAGCGCGGAAACGACAGGTTGCGGCAGCATAGTGATATCGGTCATACTTCAAGCCTCGCAATTGCTTCACGTAGCTCATAGGCTTTTTGTGAGGGGGTTGAGTCGTTTGTCCACAGGTACCAGATCGATTCAGAAGAGGCAGCGTATTTCAACTTACCGGGCGCGCGCCCGATAGCCAGTATCTCAACGTGCAGGTGAAAGCGTTCATCCGCGAGCTGGTGCATTCCAAGCAGATAGGGCATAGGGGCCATCGCGCCATCAAACAGCGCATTATACCCGCGAATAACTTGCAGTAATAAGGCGGCGAGATCGCGCAATTCCTCATCCTGCATCAGCGCGAGGTTTGCTACATGACGACGTGGATACAAATGTGTTTCATAGGGGTAGCGCGCGTAAGGCGGTAGGAAGGCTTGCCAGGTATCGTTGGCAGCTACCTGGTGCTCGCTATCCGTCAGTTCAGACTGCGCGCGACAAAACGGGCAGCCACGCCCGGCTGCACCCTCTTGCTCAACGGTCTCCATCTCGCGTTCTAAGAGTGGTGGGATGACGGAAACCCCAAAGGCCTGACCATGCGGGTGGCGCTGCGTTTGCCCAATGGACTCGCCACTGTTCTCGAAAATCATCACCGTCGAATAGCGCGATGCAAGATCACAATACAATTTTTGCCAGAGCCGTGTCACCGCGTGTACCTCGTCGAGAGTCAACTGCACAAACGAACGGTGATGATCGCGGTTATAAATCACCACATACGCTTCTCCCACCGGTGGCTGCAAAGGCGGGAAGTCATTGGGATGTAACCATACCTGCGTATCAGAACCTACTTTGCCCTGTATAATATCTTCGCAGAATGGGCAGGCGTCGGTTCCCTCGCGGCGATTCATGCGGTTTGGCGCGTTCACCACGAATTGCCGCAAGATAGGATTCCAGATCATCGGTTGCATATATTCCCCTACATACAAAGTTCGCTACGACGCAGTCAACAACTAACACCTCTCAATGCGCGTGATGATGCCCTGCTACCAGGCTCCCCATTAGCACGCAGCGTCCCTGCCGCGCAAGCGAAGCCAGTGCTTCCCCTTAATCAATCACGCTGCCATCGTCTCCACAGGCAAAGAGCCATTCATCCCAGGCCGCCTTCTCTATAAACAAAGCATAGGCTACGGGAGCTATTGTCCTGGCCGCTCGCATAATTTCCAGCGCATCATCTGTAAATACAGGACATATACCGCTCATTTTGAGCGATATTATTTTTTTTATTTTGAAGCGCCATGACACCGTGTGTCATAGAGGAGCATGAAAATGGGCTAGAATAGACCCGGGGAGTCCTGTGGGAGACTTTGTTGTGTCTTCTTCCTCTCCCCACCCTGGATTTTCGAAGGAACCCCTCAAGCGGAAAGCGGCTTCTTTAGCCTGAGCAACAAGCAGATCAGGAAGGCGCAGCGAAATACGATGGGCTAATCCGGCTCTCGCTCGAACAGATCGGAAAGAGGAACACCTAACCCCTCCGCAATGCGGGTGAGTACATTAAACTCGACATTGTGATAGGGGTTCCTAAATAACTTCTTTATTGTTTTGAAGTCCACGTTGGTTTTTCTACTAAGCTGGGCCATGTTATAGCCGTACTCTGTAGCTACTTCCCTCACTTTGAGTCTATACACTACACCGCTCCCTTGATGTTCCTGAATTCAGTATAACAGTTGGAATAGTATTGACTCAATTGGAATGTAAGTGGTATTATCTAAAGCATAGTCTTTAGTGGTATTATTTAGAGGGTAGTATTCAGAAGGCAGGCAAGGAGAAAGCCGTGCTGTATAGCATCCAATATATACGCAACAGGACAAATCGGAGGCAGCTATTTTACGCAGTTAGCGACGAGGCGGCATTGGAGAATATAAAGGAATACGCCAAAAAGAATGAGCTTATTTATGAGCTTCTACATATAGAGAAGCATCCATCTGGACTCTGGCACAATGAGAGGTTTTTTCCTGCTGGAAAGCATACAACAAGAGAAAAGAGGGAGAGAGCATGAGCGCGCTACTACAAGAACTCAAAAAGATACAGCCTGGATGGGTTCTCTACTACAAGATCACAGAAAAGCATACAACAAGTATACCAGCAAACCCAAATTATGTATGGACGGGTAAGGCGCTCAGTAGCATGGTTCAATCCGAATTTTCCCTTCCTGGTTTCTGGGTGCAGCCGGAAGATGGGAAAGAAGGGGAACGTGAATGGGTTGGGGTGGATCAAATTATTTCGTACTCAAGTAGTAAAATATAGGGCGCGATCTCTCGCGCCTTAACTTTTCCCCACAGCCTTATGCTCCGGTCTCAATTCCTCAAGCGGAAAGCGGCCTCTTTAGCCGACGGTTTGTCGTTGATATGAGCGACAAAGGAACAGCAGTTTCAATTCCTCAAGCGGAAAACGGCCTCTTTAGCCAGTGAAACGAATACCCCAGCAAACCCCATTTATTCGGTTTCAATTCCTCAAGCGGAAAGCGGCCTCTTTAGCCAGGGTACCAGCCCTTGGTACCCTTGTTCTTTATGGAAGTTTCAATTCCTCAAGCGGAAAACGGCCTCTTTAGCCCCAAAACAAGAATTGATGAAGCCCAGCTCGGGTTTTCGTTTCAATTCCTCAAGCGGAAAACGGCCTCTTTAGCCGCAACTCAAGCCTAGCAACACCAAAACCGTTGGTGAGTTTCAATTCCTCAAGCGGAAAACGGCCTCTTTAGCCTATACCTGGTCTTTTTTGTTGCAGCACGTGCAATACGGGTTTCAATTCCTCAAGCGGAAAACGGCCTCTTTAGCCGCAAAACAGACGGATCTAACCAGGGGCACTACTGGGTTTCAATTCCTCAAGCGGAAAACGGCCTCTTTAGCCGGTGCCAGAAGACGCCATAACCAAAGAAGGATTGCGGTTTCAATTCCTCAAGCGGAAAACGGCCTCTTTAGCCAGAGTGATTCTATCGGTGCCAACCTGGCAGGCATTTGTTTCAATTCCTCAAGCGGAAAACGGCCTCTTTAGCCCTTGAATTGAATAGTGTGCAAGCGTCTCTACTGAACAGTTTCAATTCCTCAAGCGGAAAACGGCCTCTTTAGCCCAAGCTCCTCTAGCGGATTTACCCTTTGTGAAAAAATGTTTCAATTCCTCAAGCGGAAAACGGCCTCTTTAGCCAAATTTGTGTGGGGACCATACAATTTGGAGCAGGGAAGTTTCAATTCCTCAAGCGGAAAACGGCCTCTTTAGCCACGAGCAAGCTGACGGCCAAAACGGGCAGGAGGGTCGTTTCAATTCCTCAAGCGGAAAACGGCCTCTTTAGCCGGAAAAATCCATGGATCGGTACATAATACCTGTGTGGTTTCAATTCCTCAAGCGGAAAACGGCCTCTTTAGCCTTCTCCTGCTGCTTCTTTCGGCGTGTAAGAAACCCAAGTTTCAATTCCTCAAGCGGAAAACGGCCTCTTTAGCCAAAGTACCAGCCGGGTACTATGTCGCCGTAACGAGGTTTCAATTCCTCAAGCGGAAAACGGCCTCTTTAGCCCGCAAACCGCCCTAGCCGCTGCCCGCTTTTTCGGACTGTTTCAATTCCTCAAGCGGAAAACGGCCTCTTTAGCCGCTATCGAGTGTGACGGCGGTTGTGGTCACTGTCGAGTTTCAATTCCTCAAGCGGAAAACGGCCTCTTTAGCCGCGCTTGCCTGTATCGAAGAGAGTGAGACACGCTATGGTTTCAATTCCTCAAGCGGAAAACGGCCTCTTTAGCCTCAGGAGCCTGTCGTCTGTTTCAATTCCTCAAGCGGAAAACGGCCTCTTTAGCCTGCTATGCTTATAAGATAGCATGAGAAGCCAAAAAAAGCAAGTGTTTTCGAGGGACTCTTTTTTCGAGGGAATTTTCTTGCCAAAATACTCTCCTTTTTTCGTAAGAATCGTGCTGTTCGCTCTTCTGGAGCCATGCGAGGGACGACGCTCAGAGAGGTCTTCACTGCGTCCCTCGCGGCTGAGCTTATACAACATACAGGAAATCATCCTGTGGTGGCGGCCCTCCAATCGTTTTTACTTTCTCCAAACAATTCGCGCACAGTGGGTAAAAACGCACGCTGTCCTGTGTATCGATGAGATAGTCACCAAGCTTTGACTGCAGGAGGATCAAATTCTTTCTACTCAGAAAGCACTCGAATAATGAGTACTGCGTCCATTTGCCAAAGCCCATGAGAATCTGATGCACTTTGGTGCGCCGACGATCATCAGGAATATCATACGCGACGACGTAGCATGTTGTCCGGTTGGCGCTCCCGCTTTTGCTCCTCATCGTCTCCTCCTATCTGATGCGAAGAGGTGGATAGGCATCGATCTCGCCAGTTAAAGATTTGGCTAAGAGCCTGGTTTGTAATTCAATGCAGCGCCGATAGGTGGTTTTATAGCCGAACAACGGATGTTGCACTTCTTCGTTGAGCCGTTCTTCAAATTTTGTAAAGAAGACTTTGCGCTTCTCCTGCTTGAGACGGTACGCTCCCAACTCTACTACAAAATCAGCAACACTGAGCATACGATGATTGAGCATATTCAACACGACTGAATCCACGATGATTGGCCGGAATTCCTCTACGAGGTCGAGCGCCAGCGCTGGCCGACCATAAAAGGAGCTATGGAGATAACCAACAAAGTGATCGAAACCTACCAGTTGTACCGCGCTGGCAACCTTGTTGGTCAGCAGCGCATATCCGAAGCTGAGCAGCGCATTCACAGGATCAGTTGGTGGGCGCTTCACTCGTCCTGGGAAAGGCCACTGCCTGGTATCGCTCAGCAGCTTGCCGAAGCAGCTAAAGTAAGCCGCGCTGCCTGCCCCTTCCATGCCCAGAATCGTCTCCAGTGGTGTGCCTGCAATGCTGTTATCCCCGCTCGCCAGCCTTTGAAGAACATATGTCCGGTCCAACGGTAGCGCGGCCAGTTGATGCAATAACGTACTCATCTGCTCAATTGCCTGGCTCATCTGGGCGTCGGATTGACGGCGCTGGTAACGCTGCAACATGGTGCGCTGATTCATGAGTTTGCCGATCACGAAGCGCCGCGCCAGTTCGCAGCGTTTCACCATATCCTGATGCGCCCGGTACTGCGCCAGACGCAAGATCGCATTCTTGGAAAATGGGGGCGACAGGCGACCTTTGAACTGTCCGTAATGACCCAGAAACGTGATCTCAATATCGCGTTCCAGCAACAAATGGAGAGCCGAGGCCGTCAGTGTAATCTCGCCCAGCACGATCACTTCATCTATTTTGACCAGCGGAATATGCTCCTTGCGAGCAGGCGCGGGCTTCCCGCCATCCTTGCCCAGCCGTTCGGGAATTTGCACCAGCAGCATATCCTCGCTATCACGGCGCACTAACGAATATTCTTCAGTAAGGTAGAGTGTTGGCATACTATTCCTTCTTTCATCACGCGAGGGTCGCCCCTACCATAGACGGGTATGGGTTGGAATGCACATACGCATTTCGTGTAGGGTAGGGGCGACCCTTGCGGTCGCCCTGGTAAACGCGCTGCTTCACTTCTTCGATCGCAGCAGTAGTACTTCCTCTGGCAGGCATAGGGGCAGCAGACTACAAGGCGGGCAGCGCGCGGCGAGCTTGCCGGAGAGTGGCGGAGGCGGCGTTTCAAGGGCTGCCACCTGAAACGCCCGCGTGATGGCTGCTTTCGTACTGGCGCGCAACTGCGGCGTGAATGGCACCTGCACCCGTCGCCGCGACGCGATGTAGTAGATGTAGCCACATGCAATGAGCGGTTTGCCCGGTTGCCGCTCTTCCAGGCACAACGCCTGCGCGCAAAGTTGAATATGCTCGTTGAGCCAGTTGCCCTGATGCCCTCTCTTGTACTCCACGGGAACCAACACGCCTGCGCGCTCCTCGATCACATCGGCAAAGCCGCTCAGACGCAGAGCTTCGCTGTAGAGTGGACTGCACCCGTATGGCCGGAACTTAGAAATTCTCCAGGTGGCCGCTCACAAAATGTACTGGCGTATGGGCGAAAACCTGACAGCTTTCAATACGTACTGGCAGGCGCTGGAGGAGAAGCTTTGGAATATCGACTCAGAACCCTTCTCGGACTTGAAATACTTCATGAAGTCTTTTCCAGAAAGCGGTATACTTCATGTGGAGACGGCTCTAGAGGCGGCGAAGAAGGCTATCCATCTTGAGCTATTTAGAAAGTAGGGCCAGACTAATAATGCTTAACATTGATCTGAGAAGCATCCAAAATAAAACAGTCGCAGGAGAGGTATTTTCTCTCCTGCGACTATTGTTTATGCATGGGTGAAAGTTCATTCACCCCGGTAGAACCAATCTTTTAGTTTGTGGGTGCAGAGAATGCTACGCGCGATGACTGCAACGCTGGCAAACCCAGGCGCCGTCAACTAACGATCTCCTGAACGGCATATCCTTATTGCATCTCGCGCAAAAGAACAGCCGATCTGCGGTCCAGTTGGTCAACCAATGCCACGAACGGGCAACCATAAAAAGCTCCTTTGAATCATAGAAAGTTTTACATATTTTTCAGTAACCCCAACATCCTGCACCCAACAGTTTGTTAGAAGCATTGTCAGCAGTAACCTTTGACACTAATATTATAACATAGGTATTGAAAAAAGGCAAATTCAATCATGTATTTTAACACATTGTGATAAAAATGAGATAGGGTATATTATCTCATTTTTATCACAAACACTGTTGCTGCATGGCGACTTATTCTATATATATCATCGTATTCTATCCACAAGTGCTGCGCTGTGCCTCAAGAGAGTGTCATCCTGAGCGAAGCGAAGGATCTCTCGCCTTGGATGTAGCAGAGGCGATTGAAGAATATTTGGCAAGTGTGTCATCCTGAGCGAAGCGAAGAATCTCTCGCCTGGCAGAAGGCAGATCCTTCGCTTCGCTCAGGATGACACTCAGTGAAAGCCCTGGATGGGGGATGCGCCGGAGCAGGACAGGGCAGGGCAGGGCGGGGCAGGGCAGGCTTATAGCACCAGTTGCTCGCGGCGCGAACTATCAAAAGCGCGTCCAGGATCGAATGTGTTGAGGTCGATAGTCGCGTGATCGAATGGAGCAGGCATACGGACATGGCCGTTATCAACATCGCCCGACAGTATGGCCTCGACCAGCAGCGCGGTAATCGGCGCGTGCATCAGGCCGTGTCCTGAGAATCCGACGGCGTGGACGAGGTTCTGTTGGCGCGCGTCGCGACCAATCAGCGGGTTGGCATCTGGCGTGGCGCCATAAAACCCGGTGGTTGTCGCTACCAGACCGCCTGCATTGGCAAGCAGTGGAGAGAATTCCTCTACCTGCGCGAGAATGGCGTACCCATAGTTGTCAATGCCGTTATCATGGCGAAATGGGGGATCGATGCGGTCCTGGTCGGCATCGTTGAAATTTGTCTCCGGCTCGGTCTCATGCGCCCAGGCCAGCAGCAAGAGTTCTTGTTCTGGTCGTGAGTGCGCTCCGCGATGGCTTCCCACACCGTAGACAGTCATAGGGAGCTGTTGCCAGGCCGTTGCATCCATGAGCGGCTGCGCGGGCTTCAGGAAATAGAGGTAACGTTTGAGTGGCGATACAGGGAGTGTCATGCCGCCAATGCGCGGGCTGAGGCGAGCTGCCCAGATGTTGGTTGCATTGATGAACCAATCGGCCTCAACCGTTCCCTTGTTTGTCACCAGCGCGTTGATGCGATCAGCGTGGAGCACAGCGCCAAGTACCTCGGTGTGCTGCCGCACTTCCACGCCCAGTTCTTTTGCCCGCCGGAACCCTTCGCTATAGATCATATGCGGTATGAGGAAGCCATCGGTCGGACACCAGGTGGCTCCCGTCAACCGGTCAGGCATGAGATGGGGCCAGCGTTCATGAACATGCTGTGGTGACAGCGCTTCAACAGGAAGTCCGAGACGCTGCTGCATTGCGGCAGCCGCCTGCGCGTGTTGCCAGATGCGGGCTAATTCCTGTCGCCTGCGCGGTTGCCACGCGGGGATCGCATCAGGGTCTTCATAAAGGAACAGGTAGCCGTTCTGACGCATAACAGCTTGCTGGCGAACATCCGCGGGGCTGCGCAAGAGTTCATGGAAATGGCTATACCACCACTCGCTGTATTGCATTCCAACCACCGTCTCCTCCGTACTGAACTGCGCTCGAATACCTGCCGCTGAACGGCTGGAAGAGCCATTGCCCGGTTGGGCCTTCTCCAGTACAGTCACGCGGAAACCGCGCTCTGCCAGGCGAACGGCGATAAGCGCGCTCGTTGCGCCGCCACCAATGATAACAACGCGCCCGGTGGAAGAGGAAAGTGCCATAAAAGATCGTCCTTCTTTGATTACAATGACCGTTGTACAAATCTGCTCGACAGTTCATACTAGTAAGTATATATTATATGGTGTGCGTTTGGCAGAGAACCAGGGCTTGTCCCCGCCCTGGTCGTCAGCACGCTACACACAATCCATCATTCGAGGAGTATTTACAAGCATGACCATAGATACCGACTTCCATAGCCATGTCGCACGCAGTTCCGCCCGGCAGATGGCGCTGGCCGCCAGAGAAAAAGGGCTGCGCGTGCTCGGCCTGTCAGAACATATCTTCATGATGAGCGAGGCGCGCCCGACCTTGCAACACATGCCGGACGAGGGTCCTCTTCTCTCGTTCGGAGCCTACAGCAACGCGGTACGCGCCGCCGCGCAGGAAGTCTCCATCGAGACGCGCCTGGGGCTAGAGGTGGACTTCATTCCGGGTCTCAATGAGCAAATTCAGGCGTTCCTGCCAGGGCAGAACTGGGATTTCCTGATCGGGT
Source organism: uncultured Chloroflexia bacterium (assembly GCA_963769535.1). GTDB lineage: Bacteria > Chloroflexota > Ktedonobacteria > Ktedonobacterales > Ktedonobacteraceae > CF-113. The sequence goes on from CAVYMC010000001.1 coordinate 1,004,069, forward strand.
CGGTGCATGAAGTCGATGGCATAATCTTCGAGGATGATAGCATCTCGAACCGCGAAAAAGGCGAGGCGCGCTGGCTGCGCTACTTTGCGCTGCTGCGCGAGGCTGCCACCTGCGGCGCGTTCAGCCTGGTCAGCCACCCGGTGCGCATGCGCGCGGAAAACGCCTTTCTCCCGCCGACTTTTGACGAAGAACTGGAACGGCTGGCAGCAGAGGCCGCTCGCTGCAATGTGGCATTGGAGATCAACGGCTTTGATGCGCTGCGCTATACGAACCTGGTGCGCCGTCTTACGCGGGCCTGCGCTTTGCACCATACGCCTGTCAGCGTAGGATCAGACGCGCATTACCCGGCGCGGGTGGCGCAGGCGCACCAGCTTTCAGAAGAAATCTTGCGCGAGGCGGGCATACGCGAGGTCAGGATATGGCGGCGCATGGAGCCGGAGGCCTATCAATTTTAAGCTGCGGCCGCAACCTGAAGCGGCGATGTGTTGACATCCGGTGTGGCTGTTGTGCTGGTGACTCGCAATTGATCCCAGCCGATTAACTGTTCATAGGAGTCAGGGAGATAGGTGAATAGCTCGCGTGAGGTTTGCGTTGTGAGATCGTCATACCAGACTCCGCGCGGGGAATCGGCCCGGTTGCCATCCTGCACAATCAACCCGTGTCCATCGGGAGCCAGCATGACATCTCCCGATCCTACAAGAGCCGTCGCGGGAGCGGCATTTTTCATCACTACGAGGTCTTGCTGTGGCGTCTGTCCCATTTTCACCACCTCGTAGTTATTGAGCGTAGCCTGTAGATACAGGAGCGCGTGATCGGGAGCAAAACCGAGCAGGATACCGCTCCGGCTGAGCGTTTGCGCGCCCGATCCATCGCCGCTCACCATGTACAAAGGATGACCAATACGTGATAACTTGTCGCCTTGCCCCTCGCAATAGATACCGGTGCCAGCGGGATTCAACACACAATGGGTGAAATAAAGACCGCCTGTATCAGCAATCAATTGCTCTTTTTCACCCGTCGCCAGATTGCTGCGGTAGATCACCGTTTGTTGCGCATTCTGGAAATACAGGTAAGGAGCATGATAGAAGAGCAGGTAGACGTTGGTCAGCGACGCGAATTGCTTGACCGCTACGCCTGTATGAATATCATATTCCTCAACGCCGTTCTGCGCAAAGGCAACAAGAATATGATCGTTATCCATCCAGATCGCATTATTCGCGCCACCGGCGGGTACTCGAGTAACATAACTTCCACGTTGCCCCAATTGTAGGGTCGTGTAGATGGTCTGGCTTTGAGCAGAGAAATGATAGAGTATGTCTTTGCCGTCAGGAGACACCCTTTCATACTGCGTCTCTCGAGCAGATTGGTCAGTTAACGTCATTTGCTCTCTCGCTCCACTTGTGGTATCAACGTTGTAGAGCTTGCTTATTGCCGGTATGGACGAGAGGAAGGAAACACCAATAATTACTGAAGGCCAATTTTTCTCTTCCACCTGTAATGCTGGTGTGCCGCTGCTATGGAACACAAAATGGTTGAAAATGCCCAGGGCCGCAAAGATCAGCGCGGCAGCCGTAGCCAGAGCAAAGCCGTTGCGCAGCCAGTGGCTTGTATGGTTCGCGGACGGGGGTTGCTGATCTGTCGCATGGTTGAAATGGCCGTTGCCATTACTCAATCCATTACTTTGGAGCTGGATAAGCGGCACAAACACTTCCGGCAGGATGTAGCTCCGGCGTTTTTGGCTAGTTGATGGCAGTTCCATCTCCTCCAGTGACGTTTGACGCGCCATTGACAGGATACGTTCTATTGTTGAGGGGACCCGGGCTTCAGCATCGACAAGGAAACCACGCAGGGCCATACGCTGTTGCAGGCGCAGCGAACGCGCTTCGGCAACTTTTGCGGAACAGACGGGACAGTCTGGTACATGCGCGCGCAATTTTTCTATCAAATACTCGTCTTGCATGTCTCTGGCATCTGTTAAAAGAACCTGCCGAAATGCGCGTTCGTCGCCTGGCGCGTCCAGATCATCCAGCAGGCGCAAACAATGCGCGCTAAATTCGCATGGCGGTAAGGCATTTGCATCAGAATTCTTCATGACCGTCCCTCCTCCTCGAGTTTCCTGTAGAGCCGCTGGAACGCCTGGCGAGCGCGCGAAAGCCGACTGCGCACAGCAGAGAGCGTATCTTGCAGCGTTTCCGCAATCTCAAGATAAGAGAAACCTTCGGCATCAAGCAGTAAGCACATAACCGAAGTTCGCGGAAGTTGCTGCATCACCCGCTCGATTAAATCACGCTGCACAACCTGTTCCTCGAAATACTCATCGCTCATCAGGCACGCTTCGCCCGCGTCATCAAAGGCCTCTTCTCCGTGTCCCGGTGGCGATGAAAACGGGACCACACAGACATGCTTGTGCCTTCTCCATTCGCTGCGAACCTGGTTTAGCGCGATTCGATAAAGCCAGGGAGCAAAGCGCAACTCCTCTCCATTCATGCGTGGCAAAGCGCGATAGGCCGCCAGAAACGTCTCCTGGCAAAGGTCCTGCGTCAACTGGCTGTCCTGCGTCAGACTATACAACATGCGCCGGATACGCGGCTCATAATACACAACCAGCAACTCGAAGGCTGCCATCGAACCTTTGCACGCTTCGAGAGTGAGTTGGGGCTCGTTTTCCAGTACGTTCATACGGCTCCCATTATTCAGTTGAGGCTGAATTCAGTTCCTCCTAAGAGGGGTAATGCAGACAATGGTAGTTTTGTTTCGCTTCATTGGGCGATCATTTCTTTGACGGTCATAAAGAGAACACCCCAACTCTTATTATAGGGTGTAAAGTCACATCTGTACTATGAAGTAGTTCACAATTTACCAGGCTAGTCGAAAACGCGGTACGCTGATTGTATCAGAGACAGCATCGAATACAACTGTTACAGGCAAATCAATCCGCAATTCTGTGAGAGCAACCTCTACAATGTTGCTCATGAGACGCGGACCTTCTTCTAACTGGACAATAGCAACGTTATAGGGTGTATCATTTCCAAATTCGGGCGATTTGTTCTGGTGAATGACGGTATACGAATAAATCACGCCGCGTCCGCTGGCTTGCTCCCAACGCAACGTGTTAGCTCCGCACTGCATACAATACAGGCGTGGATAAAACTGGTAATACTGGCACGCCTCGCAATATTGCAGCAGCAATACCCCCCGCTTACAGCCCTCCCAGAATGGACGGTTTTCTTCTGTAATCACCGGCAATGGTTTCGGACGACTGGTATCTGGCATGATACGTACTCCATTCAGCTAGCGAGTATCGAATTGTATTATAGCATCTTTCTCTTCATCGTTTGCGAAAAAACCAGTGTTGTGCATAAATAAAGATCATGCGAAAGGGAAACCATGAAACACAAAATCATTCTTGACTGCGACCCCGGCCATGACGATGCCATCGCCATCTTGCTGGCCGCCCATCATCCTGAGATTGAACTGCTCGCCATCACAACCGTCGCTGGCAACCAGTCGGTAGAGAAGACCACGCGCAACGCCCTGAAAGTCTGCTCGCTGGCGAATATCCGGCATGTCCCTATCGCGAGGGGCATGGATCGCCCTCTGCTGCGTTCGGCCAATCACGCGCCCGATATTCATGGCGAATCGGGCATGGACGGGCCGCATATCCCCGAACCCAACATCGAACTTGACCCCCGGCATGGAGTTGATCTCCTCATCGAACTGTTGCTCAACTCGGATGGAGATATCACGCTGGCGCCAACCGGCCCCCTCACCAACATCGCCGCCGCCATGCGCCGCGAACCCGCCATTGTCCCCAAAATCGCCGCAATCTCGCTGATGGGCGGCGCGATGGGCCTGGGCAACGTAACCCCTGCCGCAGAGTTCAATATCCACACCGATCCAGAGGCGGCAGAAATCGTCTTTGGCTGTGGTAGGCCTATCACGATGGTGCCCCTCGAAGTGACTCACCAGGCGCTGGCGACAGTGGAAGTAACGACGCGCCTGCGGGCCGCGCAGCGCCCGGTTGCCACCTTCGCGGCAGACCTGCTGGTCTTCTTCGCCGATACCTACCACAATGTCTTTGGCTTTCCGGCCGCGCCCGTGCATGATCCCTGCGCCGTCGCCGCCATTATCGATCCCACCATCTTACGCGCGCATACCATGCATGTAGCCATCGAAACTACCGGCCTATGGACAACAGGCCGCACCGTCTGTGATGTCTACGGCAAATTTGGCAAACAGCCAAACGCGCGCGTCGGCTACGCCCTCGACGTGGAACGATTCTGGAATATGGTGATCGACACCATCCTGAGCTATTAAATAAACGTCACCCATCAAAAAGTACCGCCATACTTGTACGCTACGATACAGTCTGATACAGTAGCTTTGGGATGTTCTTTACAATAATAACAGGAAACAGGTATGGTAACGCAAGCGTTGTCACAACTTACAGCTTCGGTCAGTTGGCGCGATCCGGTCATTATCGTGGGAGCAAACCCCGTTGGCCTGATTACGGCGCTGGGGCTGGCATTCTATCATATCCCCTGCGTTGTGATCGAGGAAGGCGAAAGAACTTCACAGGAGAGCAACCAGCTTGCTCTGCTCGACCAGTATACGCTGGACATCCTGGGAACATGGGGCGGCGCAGCGCTGGCGCAACAGATCGTTGAGCAGGGTGTTGTCCCGGCGGGAGAACGGGTCTTGTTTCGCAAAGGGCAACTCTATCGCGCGCCCCTGACCACATACGAGGCGGAAGAGCGTTATCCGCGCCTGGTCAATATGCACCAGTCTCTGCTGGAACAACTGCTGTTACAAAGGCTGCAAACTGCGCAAACCTGCCAGGTGTTATGGCAATACCAGGTGATAGGCGTAACGCCAGACCACGAAGGCGTGGACATCACCCTCATGACAACGAGGGGCCAGAAGTTTTTACGCGCCCCCTACCTGTTCATGACCAATATGTCCCCGACACCCGCGCACAGCGCGGCAGGTCTGGCCAGCGCATCATACATCCACGATCAACGCTTTCTGAGCGTGGATGTGCTAACCGCGCCGGGCGCCACCCCCGAACGCTGGTTCTGGTTCAACGCGCCATTCAACTCTGAACGCATCGCGCAACTGCATCCACTTCCAGACGAAATGGCGCGTGTCATCTATCAACTCGCGCCCGCCGACGACCTGGCGCAGATTTGCCAGCCGGATGCGCTGCAACATCGTCTCGCCGCGCTGCTGGGAGATCGCCCTTTTGAAGTTGTGGCCCTTAGCACGCATAGCTACCGGCTCGGCATCATGCCGCGCTTCAAACAGGGGCGGCTCCTGTTTCTCGGCAACGCCGCGCACTCACTCTCCCTGTTTGGAACCAGCGAGGTCAACAGGGGGGCGCAGGATGCCTGGAACCTGGTGTGGAAGCTGGCGCTGGTACGGGCCGGCCAGGCGCTGGAAACGCTGCTCGATACCTATCACGAAGAGCGACATGCCGCGGCGACCGGCTCTCAGCAGCGCGCCTCTGACATGATAAGCTCTCTGTTCCCATCGCCGGGCATGGCGACATGGCGGCGCAACACCTCGCTCAAATTAAGCCAGCCATTCAAATTCCTGCGCGACTCCATCCAGCTTGGCGATAAAGCGGATGTGAGCGGGTATCCAGCATCGCCTTTGCTTTCTGAAGACCACCGCCTCTACCTGGGCGGGCGGTTTACAAAACAGTCAGCCGAGCAGAATGCCATCTTGAAACGTTTCCGGGCCGGGCCTGTAGTGGGTATGCCCGCGCCAGCTCTGACGCTGCCCGATGCTGATACAGGCGCACCCGTAGCGCTGCTGGAACGCTGCGCTGAAGGCTTCGTAGCGCTGTGTTTTACCAACGACGTGGAGATGGCGCTTGCAGTTTTGCAGCAGGTACCCATGCAGGTGTCTGGCGTGCCGGTCTCTTTTCTGATTATCACTCCCTCTACACCCGCTCTGCCTGCCAGCAACGACATATCCATTGTTCAGGACGGCGAAAGAAAAGCTGCCAGCGTCTACAATGCCGGGCCGCGTTCGCTCTACCTGCTGCGCCCCGACCGCATCATCGCGGCGCGGCGCTTTGACAGCGACTTCAACGACATCCCCGCCCTGCTACGTCACGCGGTTGGCGAAGATGATGTCGATTCACAGACGCGCATTGCACGTCCAGCAGTCTCAGCAGGCTAATTTTTGCCCCTGACGGCATCCGCGTTACTATTCCGCTCGCTCAGCAGGTAACGTAAAGCCCCTTCTATCGCCGTAATCAGATGAGACGACGAGCCAGTTCCCTGACCGCACTGCCAGTAATACTGCCCGCCTCGCCAGTTGATCGTGATCGGAATGGGTAAATTACGGAGCATTGTCATCAGCTCTTGTTCTAAACTCTCCATCTACTCCCTCGCTTCATTCTAGCCTCGTATTGAGGATGGCTACCTTTTTCCTGATTGCGCATACATACATAATGATAGCAAACATTTGTTAAGTCAGGAAGGCTGCATTGTCAATACGCGGTTAAAATACGATTAACCACGTCATAGAAGAGGGGGTGACGAGGCAATGGGTGTGGTTCATTTTATTGCGCAGAGCAGAAGACGACGTGTGTCGCGGTGGGAGACCAGGGCGCGGGCAAGCCGACGCCCCTACCATACGACGGATCAGCACCGGCGGCTCGTTCGTGTATGGTAGGGGCGTCGGCTTGCCCGCGCCCTGGTGGGATCGCTCTGCGCAATAAAATGCTTGACAAAGCGCATAACGTCGTCTATACTGGCGGTACGTTATGTGCGTGGTGACCGTAGCTCAATCGGCAGAGCTCTGGATTGTGGCTCCAGTGGTTGTGGGTTCAAGCCCCATCGGTCACCCTTTTTTATTGTCCGCGCTCTGTTAGTATGTCTACGCAACCGAAGGTTCCATAACCAGCTTCTGGATAGTCACCGGCCCCAGCAACTCTTTCAGAATAGCACAGATACCATCTTCTACGGCGAGTTGAATGTACTCCTTTGTGCGCGGAACCAATGTGAAGGATTCGAGGGTACACTGCGCCTGAATGTAGATTGCACCATCCCGGTAACCGGTGCGCGAAGGAGAAGAGAAGCGGACCGAAATATCATCTACGATGGCTTCCCCAAAGAGGTTTGCCAGGACAAGACTCGCCGCGTCCTCTATCATGAGTTCGACGTTCTCTGGTTCCTCTGGAAATATCTCGGAGACCCTGCCATAACTCTGAGCATTAATGCGAAGCGTGTGCATATATAACTATTCCCCCCGTCTCGTTTTGCCTTGAAATGCCCATAATAATAGGAGTATACTAAGAGCGGTATTTTACCCCCTAGTCAAAAATCTACCGGAAAATCTACCGATTTATCGCGAAGGACAGACCGTGTCCAACAGGACGTAAGTTGAAATATAGTAATGTAGAGGCATTCAGGGAATATTTGCGCAAGTGTCTGCGCGCGGCAGGACGCTTCCAGCATGAACTTGCTGCAAGGATGAATATAGACCCCAAAGTCCTCAGCCGTAAATTGCACAGCACAGGCGATTCCCGTTTGTTCGATGAAGAAGTAACGCAAATTGTCCGCATCCTGGCCGCATGGGGAGTCATCAACACGCGAGCAGAAGCCTACCACTTCCTCGAACTGGCACAGTTGAATCCAGATATCTTCAGTGACGAGGAGTGGCACGCGCCCCCCCTTAACCAGCTTGAAGAGGATACACCTCAACATAACCTGTCCGCTCCGCTCACTCGCTTTGTTGGACGCGAGGAACTGGTGAAGCGACTCCGCGCGCTGCTCGCGCAGGATGATACCCGCCTGGTGACGCTGATTGGACCGGGTGGGAGCGGCAAGACACGCCTCGCGCAGTATGTAGCCGGCGAACTGACCAGGCATTTTGCGCAGGGCGTATGGTTCGTTATGCTGGCATCAGTACGCGATCCCGCCCTCGTGTTGCAAAGCATTATGCAAACCCTGTATATCCAATCCTCGCCTGACTCTTCACCCGTTCAAAGCCTGATTGTCTATCTGCGACATAAGAAACTGCTGCTCATCCTTGACAATTTCGAGCAGGTCGCGGACGCGGCAGAGTTGGTAGGCGAACTACTGGCTGCCGCGCCTGGACTCAAAATACTGGTAACGAGTCGAGCCGTGCTGCGTCTGTCTGGTGAGCACGAGTTGGAAGTGCCGCCGATGAATCTTCCTGATCCCGCTCTGGCATTAAATAAAGAAACTGCCGCGCGCTATGGCGCCATCCAACTTTTTGTGGAACGCGCTCGGCTGGTCGACCCCGACTTCGCTTTGACCGATGAAAACGCCCCGACTATCGCTCAGATTTGTGCCAGGGTGGATGGTTTACCTCTAGCGCTCGAACTGGCGGCTGCGCGTATCAAATCCTTGACACCGGAGAAACTACTGGAAAGGCTCTCAAAGGCGCGCCTCGCTGTTCTGAAACGGGGACCCAGGGATTTACCTGACAGGCATCAGACCCTGCTCAAAACTATTCAGTGGAGTTACGACCTGCTCTCTTCCACCGCGCAAGCCTGGTTTGCGCGCCTGGGAGTATTTGACGGCGGCTGGTCGCTCGATGCTGTAGAAGCTATGATGCAGGCCCTTGTAGACTCTCCGGTCAGGGATAAGGAAGACCTCTCGCTATCAGACCCAGCGCTCGATCTGCTCGATCACCTGTTGAATAACAGCTTGCTGGTAAAGCCTGCGACAAAGGATGCGCAGGGGCGTTTCACGATGCTGGAGACACTGCGCGAATATGCGCTGGCGCGGCTCAAAGAGCATGGCGAAATCGAACGTTTGCAAGACTGGCACGCCTGCTATTACCTCGGTCTGGCAGAAGAAGCCGAACTGGGTTTGAGAGGAGCGCACCAACTGGCGTGGTTGGCGCGGTTGAGGACCGAGCAAGATAATTTTCGCGCCGCGCTGCAATGGTCGCTCGCACAGGCCAGGAGCGGAGCCAGCTTGAAGATGAACGCAACCAGCGCTGAGATACGTGCTATTGACGTATCCCTGCGCCTCGCCGCTGCGCTCTGCCCATTCTGGGAATGGCAGGGGTACATGATTGAAGGGCGTAACTGGCTAAAAGAGGCTCTGGAGTTGCCACTACAAGATCATGTTGGCAGGACAACACTAGCAGCACGAGCCAAAGCATTAAGCGGCCTGGCTCACCTGTATTCTTTGCAAAACGAGCAGAGCAGCAGCGTCGCGGTAGCCGAAGAAAGTATTGCGCTCTGGCGGCAACTGGACGATCCCGCGGGTTTGGCGATGGCGTTGTTTCACCGGGCGTGGGCTCCGGTCTCCCAGGGCGAGTATGAGACTGGCAAAATCGTTCTTGGAACAGGCCCTCCAATTGCTCTCTGCGGTGGATGACGTATGGTTACGCGCTCAAGTACTTTTCCTGTTGGGCGATGTGGCTGGTTTCACCGGTGACTACGAGCTGATGCGCTCCTACTTCACGCAAAGTAAAGCGATGTTTGAGCAAATCGGCAATAGAAGCGCGGTTGCTGATTTGATGAAAGACCAGGCCGGTATGGCGATCCTGGAGCATAACTATACATGGGCCATCACTCATCTGCTGAAGAGTATTGAAATATGCCAGGAACTGGGCTACAAGCAATTTATTGGTACTGGTATGGGGTTGTTGGGTTTTGCAGTTGGCATACGAGGAGAGCCAGATGCGATTTCGGCCAGCATACAGGCGGCGCAATTGTGGGGCGCGTCCAATGGTCTGCTTGGAGCTATTGGTTCAAACTCCTGGCTCTCTAACCATCCTACCGCGCAAGAAATGATCATGCTGATCCGCGCTCGCGCGGATGATACCACATGGAAGGATGCGTACCGTCGCGGTCGGTCGCTCACCGTAGAGCAGGCTATGGCCGCTTTTCGTGAGTGAGCGGCCAGGGCGGGGGCAGAGCAGAGCCGCCGCCCTGGTTACTCGTGCAAAGACACCCCTCCACTAATTTTCCATTGAATAAACGTCTAATATTTGTTACACTATGGATGAGAAATCTTATCCAACACCCAGAGTAAAGTGCTGCCAGCTTGTTTAACGTGATCTGCCTGTTTCGGGGAGAAGACCATGCGGTATTGCGATCATTGCGGCGCTGAGATACCTGAAAATGCGCGTTTTTGCGGCATTTGCGGGCGCATTCCGGGTGAGGGACCGAAAGCAGATGAAGCGTTCGACCTGCGAACGTGGCATTATCTCGACCACCAGAGCGACGAGTATCAGACCATAGGGCCTGAAGTGATTGCCCCACTGGCAGCCGGGGGCCTTGGGCAGATTCCGGCCAGCAATGTGCCAGTCGTGCCAGGAACGCCGCAAATAGGCGGCGTACCAGCCGTACAGGGAACCCCACAAATGGGCAACGGGCCAGATGTGCAGGGAAATCCGCACCTGGCAGGCCATGCCCCTGCCCCACATGAACTGGCTCATCAGGCTCCATCCTCCGCTCCCCAACATGCATGGACGTGGGAACACCAGGCGACGCCTCCACATCACCAGATGCCCCACCAGCAACACCAGCCACTTCATCACCAGCAGCATTCAATACCGGGGGAACAACATCATCCAGCAGAAAAGGTGCGTGGGAGGCACCGACACGAGCGCGCGGAGCATGGACACGCGCAAACGCACCACGCTCATAGATTTCACCTGGGGCACGCCCATCATACAGGTATGGCAACGGCCTCGAAAGCGGCAACAGGCGTTGCCGCGAAATGGGCGATCATAGTACTGGCGGCAGTGGTGGTCATGGCTTCAGGCGGCATCATTTTTGTGCTGGCAAGTTCGCCGGAGCTCTCTTTGAGCAGTAGCAACACGGTCTCTGTTGGCGGCATATTGCAACTGCATGGGCGAGGTTTTGTGCCGGGAGGCTCCATCACACTGACCGTCGATAACGGCCTGCCCGCGACTCTGGCCGAGTCACGCCCCATACAGGGCGCGCGCGTTGGTTCCGGAGCGGCAAACCTGGCGGACATGCTGAATTATAACCAGGCGCAAAACTCAAATGGCTCTATTGTGGTTGGCCTCACGGGAACCTTTGACGCCAACGTGGTAGCGCAAAGTAACTGGCCCGCCGGTAGGAACAGCCTGCACGCGAAAGAAAGTTCGAGTTCGCGCATCGCGGATGTAGCCTTTACCCTGCTGGCCGAACCGGCGCACCTCGTAATCAATCCTCCAGCGCTTGATTTTGGCGTTATCCCTCAGGGCAGCCGGGTAGCAGAATCGGTATTGATTGGCGATACTGGTGGCTCACCACTCAACTGGAACGCCACAACCGACGGTTCTCCCTGGCTGGCATTGCAAAGTAGCAGTGGCGCTCTTCAACCCAATGGCACGCAAGATGCATTGTATGCGCTCGTCGATACCGGAAAACTCAAACAAGGGACATATACCGCTGAGATATCGATTCATTCAAACGGGGGCGCTGCGCAGATCGCGGTGCATATGCGCGTCGGGCCACCGGTTACGACCAAACAGGCACAGTTGAATGTGAACCCGGCGCATCTTGATTTCGGGCAACTCGCGCCGGGGCAGCAAGTGACCGATACTCTTACTATTGGCAACCAGGGAACGCTGGCCCTACAATGGCAGGGCAGCATCAACAGCGCTGGCTGGCTTTCGCTGAGCCTCTCAAACGGCAGTGTGCAACCGGGAGGCATACCGCAAAATGTTCAGGTAACAGTCGATACGAGGAATAGCAGCCTGCAAGCGGGCAGCAATACGGCGAGCATCATTATTCACTCAAATGGCGGAAATGTGACCATTCCGGTGACGCTGACGTTGCTTTCCGGCAATACACCGACGCCTTCGCCATCCCCGTCGCCGACTTTATCACCGTCGCCCACGTCAATACCGTCGCCGTCGCCGACTCCATCACCAACACTATCTCCTTCCCCGACGCCTACACTATCGCCGTCGCCACCACCAACACCGGTGATACAGGTAGCCCCAGGCGCTGTAGACCCGACTTCAAGCGGTTGCTCGCAAAATAGTGATGGCACCTATACCTGCACCGTCACGGTGAGCGAGAGTACTCCAGGGAATCTCAACTGGTTCGCGCCAACAGGGATTGGCGGCACCAACATTACATTCAGTCCCTCCAGCGGTCAACTCTCAACGAGCCAGCCTTCGCAGCAAGTGACGATTGCCTCGATCCCTTGCGCAGGCAATAGCTTTACCTTCACCGATCAAAACAATAATACCGCGACCATCAACTGGAGTTGTACCGTCCAGCAACCAGTGGGAACAGCCAGCCTCGGCTCCTGCTCCTATACCGCCGGTTCGGGCTGGAACTGTCCCGTTACCATCACCGCCAATGCCAGCAACCAGGTCGCCTGGTCATGGACGGCTACCAGCAGCGGCGCAAGCGGCATTAGCATTAATCCGTCAAGCGGCGCCTTCTCTCCAGGTCAAGCAGCTACAGCAACCGTTACCATACCAGATATGCTCTGTCCTGCCAGCGCAACCATCACGATCAGCAGCGCCGCCAGTACCATCCCTTTGAGTTGGAGCTGCTCTGCTCCATCGTTAGGGGTGACAGTCAACACGCCCACCTGTCCCGGAGATTCCACCAATGGCTGGACTTGCACAGTGACGCTATTTCTGACCTCGGGTTCGCAGGGTCAATTGACATGGACCTCGTCTGTTTCCAGTAATTTACCCGGAGCCAGCTTGAGTCCCGCCAGTGGAACAATATCCGCCGGTCAACAGACGGTAGTAAATATCTCCATTCCAGCCAATGACTGCACAAATGGCAGTTTCTTCTTCTCAGGCAGCGATGGCAGTAATGCTACTGTTACCTGGACTTGCCCCCAGACCGGATAGCTCGCATAAAGCGAGGCGCGGGTTTGCTTGCAGCCGCAAGCAAACTCGCGCCTCGCTTTATGAAATCACAATGCTGAGTTCCTTTGATCGCGCCAGCGCGCCAGGTCTTCGACGGCGTCATAGTCCCAGGTTCCACTCATGATATAAACTTTACAGAAAAGCAGACCAGGCCTTATAATGGGCCTATCCAAATTGATAGGAGGAACATATCCCGGTGTCTTCTCTATTACAATTGAACTATCTGCTGTTCCAGAAGATCAATGCGCCTGCCGGCTCGCATCCCTTGTTTGATACTGTAATGATCTTTTGCGCCAATTTGTTAATTTTCTGCTGGCCGCTATTCCTGCTGCTGGTGTGGGGAGTGCCGCTGAACTGGCGCAAACGGGCGTTGAGTCCCGCAGAGGCGGAGTTACTCGAGCAACGACGCTCGGTGGTGCTGTGGGTGGCATTTGCCTGCTTGCTGGCCTATGCTTTCAATCTGTTGCTTGAACACCTGATTTTCGAGCCGCGCCCATTTGTGACTCACACGGTGCATCAGTTGATAACCCATCCTGCCGACGATTCGTTTCCCAGCGATCATAGCGCGTGGTCGTTCGCGGTCTTCGGTTTGCTGCTCTTTGTCTTAATCCCCGCCATGCTTACTGCGCTGCGTAGACCTTCAATAGACAGCCATCAGTCCCCATTTCCCTTGCTGATTGTCCCCACCTTACTCTTGATCCTCGCTTTTGTGATAGCATGTACAATAGGTGTGGCGCGAATTTACGTGGGGGTGCATTATCCAGGCGATATACTGGGCGGCTCTATTGACGGGCTAATCGCCGCTCTGCTTATCACACTGCTGAGTCGATGGCTGAGCCAACCTACCCAGGCCGTGCTGCGCTTCGCCCACCGGCTGCGCCTGGCATGAAACTACCGTCAAATAGTCAGTAGCGACGCCCCTTGTGGGCGTCCCGTGTTCATCCTTACGTGCATCAGGGCTATAAAAAGACTGGACGCTCACAAGGGGCGTCGCTACTTTTCTCTGTAATGAAAGGCATCGTTTTTTATGAGCAAAATTCGTTTGGGAGTGCTTGGCACTGCCAACATCGGAACCGCAACGGTTATTCCGGCTATGCAGCTAGGCGCATATTGTGAAGTGACAGCCATCGCCTCACGCGATCTGGCAAAGGCGCAAAGTGAGGCACAGCAGCTAGGCATTCCCAGGGCCTATGGCTCATACGAAGAACTACTGGCCGATCCACAAATAGATGCTATTTATAATCCGCTGCCCAACCACCTGCACGTACCCTGGTCGATTAAAGCGTTGGAAGCTGGCAAACATGTATTGTGCGAAAAGCCCATTGCTCCCACCGTCGCCGAAGCGCAAAAACTGGTGGACGCGGCTAAACAGTATCCCAATCTGAAGGTTATGGAAGCGTTCATGTATCGTTTCCATCCACAGTGGCAACTCGCGCGCCAGTTGGTGCGCGATGGCAAAATCGGCGCATTGCGCACCGTTCAATCATTCTTTTCCTACTATAATGATGACCCGCGCAACATCCGCAACATTGCCGAAGTCGGTGGCGGCGGTATGCTCGACGTCGGTTGTTATAACATATCGCTGTCGCGTTTTATCTTCGACGCTGAACCACAGCGCGTATCCGGCATCGTGGAGTACGACCCGCAGCTCAAAACCGACCGCATCGCCTCCGGTATACTGGATTTTGGACAGGGTACCTCGACATTTACCTGCTCGACCCAGTTGACATCCTACCAACGGGTCAACATCTTTGGCACGGAGGGTAGAATCGAAATAGAGATACCGTTCAACGCTCCAACGAACCGGCCATGTAAAATCTGGTACCAACACGGCGACGAGATAGAGGAAATCTTGCTGGATACCTGCAACCAGTACACGTTGCAGGGCGATATGTTTGCGCAAGCAGTACTGAACAACACTGCTGTGCCGACGCCCATCGAAGATGCCGTTGCCAACATGCGCGTGATCGAAGCGGTTACTCGCAGCTCTAAAAGCAGCGAGTGGGTGTAGGGACGCGATGAATCGCGTCCCTACATAGCACCATAAAAGTTGTAGCAAAGGAATCGGCACATGCAGAGCCCTCAAACGCTTCAAACTACTCCTATCCGTTGGGGAGTACTAGGCGTTGCGAATATCAGCGTTAAGCGCGTTATTCCAGCCATACTCGCATCAGAGAGCGAGCAACTGGTGGCAGTAGCCAGTCGCAACATCATGCGCGCGCGGGAGAAGTTTGCGCACCTGCCCGGTCTTCGCCTGTACGGTGATTATGATAGCCTGCTGAATGACCCTGAGATTGATGCTATCTACAACCCCTTGCCCAATAGCCTGCACGCTGAATGGACCATCAAGGCGCTTGAGGCTGGTAAGCATGTGCTGTGTGAAAAGCCAATGGCCGTCACCGCCGAACAAGGTCAAATGATGGTCAAAGCGGCGCAAACGAGCGGCAAACTGCTCATGGAAGCCGTTATGTACCGCTTTCATCCGCAGACCGTCTGGGCGCTGGAACAGGTGCATGAGGGGCGCATCGGAAACGTCAAACTGGTGCGTTCATCTTTTTCCTTCAATATCATAGTTCCCCCGCACCCGCATAATATTCGCCTGCAAGCAGAGTTGGCAGGCGGTTCGCTGATGGACGTGGGCTGCTACCCCATCAACTTCTGTCGCGCCGTGTACGGACACGCGCCGTATGCCGTTGCCGGGCGCGTCTTCGTTCAGCAAGAAGGCGAGGTCGAGCTTGCCGCCAGCGCCGTGCTTGATTTCGGCGATGGCTGTTTTGGTTTGATCGATTCGAGTTTCGCGCTACCAACGCGCCAGGTATGCGAGATCATAGGCGATGCAGGCAGCATCACTATCCCGCTTCCCTTCACGCCGCCAGTAGTCGATACCGAAGTAGTGTTGAGCATTGAAGGACAGACCATCCACCAGCGCATCACCGCCATTGACCACTACCGCCTCGAAATCGAACACTTCGGGCTATGTATCCGCACCGGCACGCCACCGACCTTTAGCCTGGATGAAACCATCGATAACCTGCGTACCATTGAAGCCGTCTACCAGTCTGCCGGACACCGTTGGCCGCTTGTATGAGCGTACCAGGGCGGGGGCAAGCCCCGCCCCGGATAATAAAGCCATAGAAAAGGTACACCAGTGAAGAGACGCGAAAGCTCGCATACAAAAAGACCATTTCCAACGCTACTCATGAGTAAGCTGATGATTATAGTGCTTGCCCTGGTAATTGTTATCTGGCTGAGTTTTCGCGCCGCTCTTCCAACGCATAGCACAGCAACGACTCAAAATACGCCAACTCCCACCCCTCTACAGGATACGATTAGCTTTGCCACCATTAACGAGACACCCGTAGCTGGGGCAAAAGAAGTCAAAGTTACGCTGGCTGAGTTTTCCGTCAAGTCTACTGTAACGCTCTTTCATACCGGCGTTCCCTATTACTTCGTCGTAACGAATCGCGGCCAGCAGGTACACGAGTTCATGATTATGCCCGTGAAACCGGACGGATCCCCGGAGCCACCAGATGTGCAGTACAACGACAAGCTTATCGAGATTGAACAAATCGCGCCAGGAAGCACCCTGTACATCAATTTTGAGTTCCTGCCATCCAAAGCAGGCCGCTACGAAATAGCCTGCCAGATGCGCGGCCATTACCTGGCAGGCATGAAACTCCCCATCGTCGTTACCCACTAAAGCGAGCTACAAAGATGGTCGAGAACTGAAATTAAATTTGCTATATACGCGCGAACCCCCGTATCAGCAGCGCCAGCAGTATCAGCAGCGCCGCCTGGAGATTGCCGTTGAAGTTGGCAGCCATCAGTTGCAAGTAATGTTTGAGGTCTCCTGTGGCCTGACGCAGGGCCAGTTGAATCGGGATAATGGTCAGAGCAGCGATGATGCTGTACCAGGGATAGATTTCTAGCGCGGCATCTACTATGAACAGAACCGCGATCAAGAGCAACAGAATCGCTCCTGCGACGCGCGCACCATGTTCTCCCAGGGCGACGACGGGGGTAACTTTTCCGACCTCTTTATCGCCGCGCCAGTGCAGGAAGTGATGGAAGTACAACACCGCCAGCGTATAGAGGCCGATGGGCAACGAGGCGAGTAGAGCGGTGAATGTCACCGCGCCTGACTGGATATAGAATGAGCCGACCAGGGGCAAGATGCCAAAGGAGATAAGGATGTCCAGTTCGCCCAGGCCACGCCCGATGTAGGCCAGCCGCAGTGGTGGAGCAACATAGAAGAACGCCAGCAGAAAGCCGAGCGCGCCGAAGACCAGCGCAAAAGGACGATAGAAGCTCAGGACGAGGCCGCACAGCAGCGCGAAGGCAAA
Organism: uncultured Chloroflexia bacterium; assembly: GCA_963769535.1. Classification (GTDB taxonomy): domain Bacteria; phylum Chloroflexota; class Ktedonobacteria; order Ktedonobacterales; family Ktedonobacteraceae; genus CF-113. Next base: position 1,021,258 of record CAVYMC010000001.1, read on the forward strand.
GCAGCCAACCGCTAGCAGGCGATAGGTCTTGATGCTCAGTTGCGAGTTGAGTAAGAATTGCGAACCCGTTACCACCGTTTTGCCTTGCGAGGCGATGTGTTGCGCCGCCTGGTCTGCTCCCGCGCCGAAGTCGAAGACATCGTTAACAACGTTCGCGCCCAGGTGGGCTGCCAGCGCGCCGATCAGCGTCAGCGCGAAAAGGCCCCATCGAAACGTGGAGCCTTGTTGCCATGCCAGCGCAGCGCCGATGACGACCGGGAATATCATCACCGGCAAGGTGCGCGCGCGCGTGGTTTGCAGGAAAAGCTGGAGCTTGCTCATATCCTTTATTCCTTGCCGGCGTGTGTTGTGTCAAATGTGGCCTCGGTATAGATTGGGCTGGCCGTCAGGTTGGTTATGCGCAGCCAGTCTACCCGGATTTCGACCGCCACGATTGGAACGCGCGCGATAAAGGCCGCCGCCGTAGGCGATTTCTGTCCCAATCGCTCGCGCACTGTTGCGCTAGCCTGCTCGTCTTCGAGCGCGTAAGCGTGTGCTGTTGCCTCTAGCCACGCGCTGGGCTGGTTAGGACCAATGAACAGCCCGATTCGCCCATTCTCGCGCAGGTTTGCCAGCTTGCGCGATGTGACGATAAAGGTACCGTACAGGGTTAAGGATGTATCGCCCGCCTCAACTGGTTTTTCCACGTAGTAGGCGCGGGTAACAAATGGTTGCCCTTCGTGTTCAGTAGCAATGACGAGCGTTTCGTATTGCGCGAGAAAAGCATTGATGGTTGCGCGAGTGGTATCGTCCATAGCCATTGTCCTTTATATGTTCTCCCAGAGCATGTTACTCCTGTAAGCGACAGTCCAGTAAATTGCTCTGTCTATATCATAAGCCACTTATTCCAGAAACGCACCATTTCCCATACAAAATAGGGCGGCACATGTGCCGCCCTATTTTGTATGGGAAATACCTTATTTCTCGATGGGCGCGCCGATCAGGCTGCCCCATTCGGTCCAGGAGCCATCATAGTTGCGCACATTGGGATAGCCAAGCAGGAAATGCAGGACATACCAGGTGTGGCTGCTGCGCTCACCGATACGACAATAGGCCACAACTTCTTTGTCCGCCGTGACGCCCTTGCCGCCGTACAGGGCGCGCAGCTCATTGGCTGATTTGAATGTGCCGTCCGCATTCACGGCCAGCGACCAGGGAATATTGGCCGCGCCGGGGATATGACCACCGCGCTGCGCGCCTTCCTGCGGCAGGTTGGCGGGAGCCAGCAGTTCACCGCTATATTCGCCGGGCGAGCGCACGTCAACCATAGCAAAGCCCTGCCTGTTCAGTTGGGTGAGAATATAGTCGCGATAGGCGCGAATATCTTCCTTTGACGCCTGGGTGTGGTAGTCAGTTTGAGCGTGAAATGGCACCGAAGTGGTCAGCTCGCGCTTATCTGCCAGCCACTTGACCCGCCCGCCATCCAGAAGGCGCACATCCTGGTGTCCATAGTATTTGAGAATCCATAACGCCCACGCCGCGAACCAGTTATTATTGTCTCCGTAGAGCACAATCGTCGTATCGTTGCTGACGCCCGAGCGGCTCAACAACGCCTCAAGCTGCGCCTGGCTCACAGGGGCGCGCACTACCTGGTCTTGCAGACTCCTTCTGCCAGTTCAAACCAACCGCGCCGGGAATGTGTCCCTGCTCATAGGCGGTAGTATCGACATCAACCTCAATCAAGCGAACCTTTGGATCGTGCAAGTGTGCTTCTACCCAGTCGGCATCCACCAGCACTTCGGGATGGGCATACCCTTTGTTTTCCGTCATAACTGCTCCTTTACAATGGTGTAGTAAATAGCGGAAATGCCCGTTTACCACAGGCAGTCCGTTTATGATTAACCCGGCACCTAACAATTTAACAATGCAGGACCAAAGAATATTCCGTGACATTATCTCCTTTATATGTATTTGTCATACAATGCTTTTGGAGTGTCGCTTGCTAGTTGGGAGATTTCTATGAACTTATACCATCTGCGCGTTTTTCTCACGGTTGCCGAACATGAGCATATCACACGCGCATCAGAAGAACTTATTTTAAGTCAACCTGCCGTTACAAAGATCATCCAGCACCTGGAAAAGGAAACAGGGCTGGAATTAATTGAGCGACATGGCCGCCGCATTGTGCTGACGCAGGCCGGCAGGGTTTTGCACGGTTATGCGCGGCGCCTGTTCGCGCTGGAACGAGAGATGGAAGATGCGCTGGCCGTTATGCAAGATGTGGAGATGGGCGAAATCACGCTTGCCGCCAACACGACGACGGGTGTTTATTTTCTGCCGCCTGTGGTAGCACAATTCCGCGAGCGCTATCCGCAGGTAATCCTGCGCATCACCATTCTTAATTCCCACGAAATTATCGAACAAACAATGAACTGGATTCTTGATTTTGGGCTGGTGGAAGGCGATCCCGCAACCCTGCCGCCGGGCATAGAGACGCAGGCATTTGCGCGGGATGAACTTGCTCTGGTAGTTGCGCCAGCGCACCGTTGGAGTCGTTTGAGCGTATTAAAGCCAGAGATGCTACAAGACAAAGAACTGCTGTTGCGCGAACAGGGCAGCGGCATCCGCGAGGTCATCGAACACGCTTTATTGCAACAGAACGTGCGCATTACCCCGCTTCTCACACTGCCGGACAACGAGGTCATCAAGCAAATGGCGATAAGCGGTGTAGGCGCGGCTATCCTCTCAGCTTTCGCAGTGAGACGCGAACTGGCGAGCGGCGAGCTTGTGCGCATTCCCATCGAAGGCATAGATTTACGCCCCCAGCTTACACTTGTAAAGCGCTCAGACAAACATCTCTCGCGAGCAGCGCAAGCTTTCTGCTCCCTTTTGCAACACTACTATGAAGGTGAAACGACCGGTGCCCGCGTCAAACATAATGTATAATCGTTGTGATGGAGCGAAAAGCGGGGCGACCGCGCGGCTTACCAGGGCGACGCAAGGTCGCCCATACGACGTTGCCTGCTCTACTCGATGAGCATATATTGTAGGGGCGACCCTTGCGGTCGCCCTGGAGGACCAGAAATGACGACAACTATCCAATCATCAACATCCCGGCGCTCAGCCTATCCACGACCGCGTGTGCTGGGCATAAAAACAGAGGTGCCGCTTTTTGACGGAAAACGTGTGCGGTACGTCAACCTGGATAGTGCGGCCAGCACACCACCCCTGGTGCGGGTCCAACAGGCAGTTGATCGTTTCGCGCCCTGGTATTCGAGCGTGCATCGCGGCGCGGGCTACAAATCACGCCTTTCGACACACCTCTACGAACATGCGCGCGATGTAGTGATGCGTTTCACAGGTGCCAGTCCGGCAACTCACGAGGTGGTATTTGTACGCAACACCACCGAGGCTTTGAACCTGCTGGCGCACCGTATCATCCTTGAACCGGGCGAACTTGTCTTAACGACGCGCATGGAGCATCATTCCAACCTGCTGCCCTGGTATCGCACGCCACACGAATTCGTCGAACTGACCCCCGATGGCCGCATCGACCTGCAAGACCTGGAACGCCGCTTAAAAGCCCATCAGGGCAAGGTGCGGTTGGTGACGGCCAGCGCGGCCTCCAACGTATCGGGGATAATAACGGATATTCGCCATATGGCGCGCCTGGCCCATGAGCACGGCGCATTGATCGCGGCAGACGTGGCGCAGCTCGCGCCGCACCGCGCGCTCTCGATGGAAGTTGTGGATGACGCGGAACGCATCGATATCATGGCCTTCTCCGGCCATAAACTGTACGCTCCCTATGGCGCGGGCGCGCTGATTGTACCTACTACGCTATTTGCGAACGGCCAACCAATGCTGGTGGGCGGCGGCTCGGCTTGCCTGGTGACACGCTCTGAAATAATCTGGACCAGTGGCGCGGACCTTGAAGAGGCTGGTTCGCCTAATGTGATAGGGGTAGTAGCGATGGCGGCGGCTCTGGAAGAGTTGATGCGCTATGGCATGGATAAGGTAGCCGCGCATGAGCGAGACCTGACCCGTTATGCTATCAAGCATTTACAAACTGTTCCGGGTATTAGCTTGTATGGACCATCCTGGGACACCATGCTTTCTGGCAATGAGGATCGCCTGGGTGTGTTCTCATTCAAGCTCGATGGACATTCGTACTCCGAGATTGCTGCTATATTGGCAAATGAATGGGGAATCGGCGTGCGCAGTGGGTGTTTCTGCGCGCACCAGTATGTTGCCTTCTTGATGGGGGTCTCGGATGCCGTCTCAGTAGAAATATATGATCAGCTCATCTCTGGCTTGCCCGTTGATCTGCCGGGCATGGTGCGCGCCAGCCTGGGCCTCGCCAACACGCGAGAGGATATTGATCGCCTGGTTGCCGGGCTGACTGCCATAGCTCAGGGTAACATCCGCGCAAAGTATATCCAGACCCCTACCGGCGACCTGGAACCCGCCGGCACAACACACGACTTCGCAGCGCACGGCGAAAGCCTGCTATGATTGATATTTCCAGGGCTGGGCTTGCCCCTGCCCTGGTCAACGCACACTTGACGCAAAAACTTGACTTTGCCTGTCTATTGGAGTACCATAGCATCGCCTGGTAACGTATGTTACCACCACTACCTCAAATTATTGGGAGTTTCAATTCATGCACGACCGGGAAGCTATGCGTTGGTTACAACTGACGTATAAGGTACCCAGTGAGCCTTCACAAAAGCGCGTATGGGTCTGGCGTCGGCTACAAAATCTGGGCGCATTCGCGCTGCAAAACTCGGTGTATCTCCTCCCTTTTTCGGAAGAAGTTGAGAAGCAATTCCGCCAGCTTGTCCAGGAAATTCGCGAAATGGGGGGCGAGGCAAGCATCTTCTCGGTGGTAGCGCTGGATGTCGCCGACGAAAAACGCATCCTGCAAGTCGTTACCGAAGCGCGCAATAACGAATATTTGACCGTCGTTAAGGTCTGCAAACGCTTCCTGGCAAAGGCTTTGACCGTCGTAGAGAGCCTGGGCTGGAACGATCAAGTCCACGCCGAGTTCGCCGAAGTGCTGGAAAAGGTACATGTGCTTTTCCGCACGGCCAAACGCCATGACATGCTCGGCTCCCTGACAGCTTCCAGACGCGCCGATGCCGCCGAATCCCTTTCCGTCTGCGAGCAAGTGTTCCGCGTCCTGCTCGACCAGGAATACCTCAAAGCCCGCCGCATCTTAGAACTTCACGACGACCTGCTGCCCGATAATAGAAGTGGCGAGAACACCAACCTCAGCCCTTCGTTTGTAGCCCAGGCCGAACAAAAACAGGCCAGCGGTGTTGGAGACGAGCCGGGAATACCAGAGTTGCCGATTTAGATGCATATTTTTGTGACCAAATTCATAGTAATTTCACTCAGTTTTCGGGTATAGCATGAATATGCAACCAGAGGACGTGTGCCTTCGTATAGTATAGTGTAGGTACACAAAACATTGGTACTCACTTAGTATCAAAGGAAAAAAGCTATGCAGAATCTAAAGTATGTTCGACAATCCAGCGGCGCGCAGGCCATTGCCATTGACAACCGCGCGGAACTGGTTAAAATGCGTTTACTTCAGCTTATGGCAGTCATTCTCACTGCCGCTTTGGCCGGGGGACTAAGACTCATCTTTATCCACTAGCACACAAGCAACAGTTAATATACGAAGGGCATCTCTTGCGAGATGCCCTTTTTGATTCTCTCCCACAGATCAAGGGTCCCCTCTACCCTATACACACTTTGCAAGTTACTTCGTATGTATGGTAGGGGCGACCCTTGCGGTCGCCCTGGTTTGCTATCCTCGCAATCGCCTTGATTCTACTTTATTGGTCAACGCGCAATACGCCTGAACGCTCTCCACGCCCACACCAGCCCGAAAATGCCCAGACTGAAGGTGAGGATATTGATGATGATTTCCACGATGGCCGCGCTCGGATCACCTTTGAAAGTGTAGATGCCGTTCTCCAGGTCGAATAGCACATCCATGCAGCCGAGGTAGATTCCACTGCCAGCCGCTACGATTGTCCAGTAGATGCCCCAGCGTTGGGCGCGGAACAGGCCAGTAGTTGCCAGCAACGCGCTTATGACGACCCAGCCATCGGCGGCGGGGAAGGCGTTCTCGAAAGTGAAGTACTGGATAGTATGCGCGCTCGCCAGGATATCGCGATTGCTAAACCAGATTACCCAGTAAGCAATGGTAATCACTGCCGCGAAAAGCAGCATACCCGCGATGACGCGCCTGCCAGGAATGTCTTGAATCGTGCCTGATGTTGAGCCAGTTACGTCCATAGAAGTCATGCTTTCCTCCTGCATTATAGTAAAAGCCACCCACATTGTACTTGCCAGGCCATATTGCTTGCAACGGGCTTGCGAACTTGCGCTAGAATAGGTACAATCCATATACGTTCCTTTCAGGGAACCCAGGTCATGTATGCCGGGGAGGAATGAAAGGCTCCCGCGGGAGCGACCTCTTTTCGTATAGACGTTTCTGTAAATGCAATTTCTTGACATATATGGTATATTTTCTGCATGGATAGAACTGTGAGAATACAACTTCATCCCACGCCAGAACAGGCGGCAGCCTTGCACGAAACGTCGCGGCAATTTACCGAGGCGTTCAATGCGGTGTGTCGCTATGGATGGGAACACACGGAGCGCAACGGAGTACGATTGCATCACGGCACCTACTACGACACGAAAGTTGCCTGTTCCGGTCTGGTGAGCGACCTGCTTATTCAGGCGCGAGTCAAGGCGACAGAGGCGATCAAAAGCGCGTTGACATGGAAAGCCAAACGCGAGGCCAGCTACCCCAAACGAGTTGCCAAAGCTCTCGATCAAGGCAAGGCCGCGCCCATGTTCCACCCTATTCGGATGCCTCAATCGCGGGGATGTCCCCCGCGCTACAACGTGCATACCTACACCCTCGTGTGGGCGACACGGCAGGTGCGACTCTCCACCAGCGCGGGCAAGATGAGTATCCCTTTTACCGTTCCTCAGTTCAGCACGCGCTTTATAGGCTGTAAGGTTGCCACGGCTGATCTTATTGAGCGGAAGGACACATGGTGGTTGCACGTAGTAGTCGATGTGCCTGAACCCGTCGTCGCGCCTTCCGATGAAGTGATCGGCGTTGACCTCGGATTGAACCGCCCTGCTGCCACCTCTACCCGTCAATTTCTCGGTGGTCGTCACTGGAAAGAGGTTGACCGCCGCCGTTTTCGACTCAAACGCAAGCTGCAATCCAAAGGAACACGGTCTGCCAAACGCCACTTGAAGAAGGTGGCGGGCAAACAGGCACGTTTCCACCGGGATTGCGATCACGTCCTCTCCAGGCGCATTGTGCAAGCCACTCCCACAGGCGCGACCATCGTCTTTGAGAACCTGACGAACATTCGTGAGACTTCCAAGATGGGGCGCGGCAGAGCGAACAAGAACGTAGACAACAAGCGGAAATTGCATAGTTGGACGTTTGCCCAACTCTACAGCTTCACGGTCTACAAAGCGTGGGAACGCGGTATCACAGTGGTCAAGATCGACCCACGCCACACCAGCCAAACGTGTAGCAGGTGTGGCTATCAGGCCCGTAATAACCGTCGCTCGCAATCCTTGTTTCACTGTCGCTCCTGTGGCTATCAACTCAATGCTGACCTCAATGCCAGTTACAATATTCGGGACAAGCATCTGGCTTGTCTTGCTCAGGATGGTATACCTGTTCTGAGTGGGCTGTCGTCAAGCATCCTATCGTGTCCACCTCCGGGTGAGACGCAAGCCCCGCGTCTTTAACCGGGGTTCTTGACATAACTTCATAAGCACGAAGTGGAAGCGAGAGTCAATATTATGAACTCACCTGTCTCTGGTTCAAAGACGACGATTGCAGCACAACCGACCAGCAATGCCACACCGCGCCGCCTGATTGTAACGGCGGGGGTGGTGATTTTTGCTATTCGTGATTGGTCATTATGGGTATTATTGCGCGACAGTCCCTGGGGACCGCCTATGCGGCTGGTTTTAGGCTCGGAATCGGTAACGGACGCCGTTGATCGTACCGTTGAAGCAGTACTCATGTGGCCGAACGAAGCCGCCTTATTCCAGTTGAAAGCAGGCTGGCAGGAGCAGCAGGTCTATGTATGGGGCAGCACAGAACAAGGCGCGTCCGTCTCGCTGATCCACAGCGTTCTGCTGCGCGCCAACCGTGATGAATTGCGTCCCAATCTGCATACGCACCCCGTGCCAAGTCTGCGCGTCGGCTGGAAATCGGTCGAGAAGATCGAAACAGGCCAGCATGAACTGGATGCCGAGATACATTCCGTGCTGGAGACGGCTCTACATACCCTGCGCTCGCATATCCAGCGCAACCCGGAAATCGTGCTGGGCTTTCTGTCCGACATGGGTTCCATGAGCCAGGCCAGCGGCGACGAGTGGTGGAACTTGAGTCTGCCAGGCAGATCAAGCAAAGATACGCGCCCCATCAGTATCGTGCGCGAGCCGTCCGCCGGAGATGGCATACTCACATTGGCCGAGGCCGCCCTGCTCTACCGCGCCTTCTTCCCACCCGACGAGCAGATCGACCTGTCGAACCTGCGGCGGCGTTTCCTCTCCTCAAAACACCTGGAACCACTTAACGAGGAACGCCCGGTGCGCGGCAAAGAATTGGACTGGCGGCGCGTCAGCAAGGCCTACCGCTATCACACAACCCAGTAGCGACACCCCTTGCGGGTGTCCCGTCCTAATCCGTACACGGACTTATCAAAGAGCGCGTGACAAGACATCCACAAAGCGTGTCGCTACTTATGGAGGATATTTTTCATGGCAAAAGTGACAACAGGCACAGGCGATACCGGCTACACAGGGCTGCTGGGCGAGCAGCGCGTTCCCAAGTATGACCCGCGCCCCGACACATTCGGCACAGTTGACGAAGCGACTTCAGCTTTAGGGCTTGCTCGCGCTGTAGCGACCGATGCCAAAGTCAAACAAATTATTTACCAGATACAGCAAGAATTGTATCTTTTAATGGGCGAACTGGCTACACCGCCCGAAAACTACGAAAAAATGGGCCTGCGCATGACCATTGAGCATGTGCAGCGACTAGAACAGGTCGAAAACGCCCTCAAAGAAGAGGTAGAGATACCCAACAAATTTATCATCCCTGGCGACTCGCTGGATGGGGCCGCGCTTGACCTCGCCCGCACCATTATTCGCCGCGCCGAACGCATGGCAGTCAAACTACTGCACGACGGCGTCATCCAGAATGGCGAAGTCGTGCGCTACCTCAATCGCCTCTCCGACCTCATCTTCATCCTGGCCCGTTATATCGAAGTCAAATCATCCCTGGCAGAACTCCCCAATAGTTCATAAACACAGCCTGTTTCTTAATTTAATCGAGATTCCCCATGTCGGCTGGTGGGCCGTTTTCGCCGACCCGAGCGGGAACCGCCTCGCGCTTTACACACCAGCGCAGCATGGATAGCTGAAACTCACAACTGGCTCAAATGCATGAGGCGTTCTCTCCATGCTGGTTAAATTGGAGAGAATGCCTCATTTTTTGTTTTGAATGGCTCTAAAGAACCTGAACCTGGCCCCCATCAATTACAACCGTAGTGCCGGGCCTAACTCTAAGTTCCATATTTGGCAATCCAACGATTACTCTGGCTGCAAGCTGGTAGATACCTTCTTCTGGCAACGTGTTCCCTTTTACCTTGATGGTTACAGTATCAGCCGGTACCATAGTGCCTTGTGTTTCTCCCACAAGGAGTCCGGGGCTGCTCCGACGCCTGCCGTATATGGATGCTATGTAATTAAGCGGGGTGTTGCCAGGTATCTGTAAACTGGTAAGGTCAAGAGTGAGGCGGACATCGAAAGGCTCAAAGTGGGTTAGAATCCTGCCAGGGCCAGTTGATGAGACTCCTACCATCTCCAATTCGTGCAAGTGTAGTGTACCAGTTAATCTGGGCTCTTCCTCCAGTGGAGTAAGAGGCTCACTTTCTGTAGACTGGGCGAGTTCCTCATCTGCTTCTTCGGAGCGTACAGCTTCTTCGGCTTCTGGAACGTCTGGCTCATCTGAAGGAATATTTAGCCCGGCGCTCTCTTTTAGAAAATCTACAAGCCGCGTTTTTTGCCAACCTGTCCATGTCTCTTCATGCCTACGCTGAACATGCAGAACGTGTGTGCTGTGCAGGTTATTGTCTTCATCGAGTAGGAATTCAATCGTGAACGTTGCGGAACGATAGCGTTCCATCGACGGCGCCGCATCCTTTTCTAACTCTACTTCCAAATCTACCGGAAGTGGAACAGAGCGAGCATCTTTTCTGGAAGCAGGTGACTCGAACCGGAGTGGCAGCGCTGACTGGCTGTTCAGGTTCTGTTTGTAGCCCGGTCTCCTCTTGAGCTTCTGCTAAAAAAGCCTCTGTTGTCAGTTGAGGTGCCTGTTCAGGTTCAACCACATCTGTGTCTATTTGGGTGCGTTCTATGCCTGTAGGTGGTTCGAGCAGGGACGGGTCTTCAATATACGGTCGAGATTCGCTTGTTGCTAATTTGAGAGCCTGACCAATCCAATCCTGCTTGATAATGCGCTCCGAGGACAGACCGCTCAGGTCAGCGACTGCGGCAGCTACGTCAGCAGGCGACAAGGCAGCAAGTTGGGTATAAGTGAAGACGCCAACGCCATTCAGCCGTTTTTCGACCCCTGGACCAATACCATTAATGAGCTTTAGATCATCGATCCTCGGTGGCTGCGCAACCTTATTAGCAGGCGAACGCTTCCTGACCATGGATTTTTCCTCTTCGAATTGAGTAGAAATCGGACCACAGAAGAAATCTGAGTACACTATACTACTCAACATAATATGTTTCAAGTACCTTACAGGTGGTATCAGAGTTCATGAATTTATTGCTGGTCCTCCTTTCAGTCAAGAGGAGAGCCAGCAATGATTCACCGATCTGAGTTCGCTACTCATTGTCCTTATTGATTCTAAGGGCGCGGAGAGGAAACTCACCTTTTCAGCTCAGCGAGAAGTTGCTTCCAGAGCGGATTTGCAGATGAATTTGCTTCGATGAATGTATCAAGCGCCCTGATAAGCGAGGCCCTGTCAGCTTCGGAAAGGCGCAGGTATGGCCCGGGTGCCTGAGGCACAGGATGCTGCTCAACAGTAACACTCCCATTCACATCATGAACCGTGCCAACAACATCGACCCCCAGCCCAAAGTGAGCAATCAGCGCGCCGGACGTATCTCTCACAATATCACCAAAGCGTACCTTATCGAAGCGTGTCGATGGCCTCGTACCGCCCTCGTCGTCATAGAAGGTTAATAGGGGCAATTCTACTGAAGACGCAATGCCACCCGGTCTGTAATTCTTGGGATCGTTGGGGTCACCATCTTTGATCTGGCATGAGGTGAGGAAGGTTACAACAAGCGTGATCTCGTAAGGCCCTCCGCAGATGGATTCGGCAATTGTGTTTGGCTGCACGGTGATTGTGCAGTCGGTTATACCGCAGCATGGATCCACTGGAATCAACCAGCAACAACAATCATTTCGGGGAAAGTATCCATCTTTGGGTGTTGGGCGTTTGATATGTATAGAGGCCTGATTTTCATGGGGGAACCGGTAATCAGTATCTCCACACAAACTCTCACAGCAGAGTGAGATACACCACCAACCGCACCAAAGGGTGGGTATCAGACCAGCCACATTAATGTGAACATCAACATTCCATGCATCATCGACATCAATGACGGTTGCCGGGGTGTTTGGGTCCTTTTCGTAGACCCGCGCTCCTACTGTGCCATAAAAGAGGCTCTGGGAGGTGGCGTTAATAAAGTCAGCTACAAAAACGGAAGACCTGACGTTCTGGTCTAAAAACCATTTGTCGTCCGGCGGTAGTGGACAGTCGTTTTTTGGCATTGAAAGTATCCTCCTGAATGAGACAAGCGGGTCTATCGAGTGTGTGAACGGGAATCTCCCTGCCGATAAACCCATGAGTTTCTGAGGTGGCTCCCAGCAAGCCACCTGATCTTTGCACCGTTTCACAGTGTCGCTGGCGGATAGAGTTGGTATATACTCAAACTCATCGAGTGAAGCGTTTGAACCAACGCCTCAACCGCCAGCGCATTCCGGGTTTTATACCCATTTCTTCGAGGTAAGGGGCGATGAAGTCCTCAATCTCACCCAGGTTTTTCAGGTAGTGGCGCTCGTGGTCTGGCACATGTGTGATATGCCCGTGCCATACGCCGCGACCGCCTTCCCTGGCCCTATCTTCAACCCAGACTTTGACAATGAACGATTGTGCATCAGGCTCATCTAGAGTATCCATTGTCGCCCTCACCTTCCAGGTTGATCCCTTTGCCGGGCTTCGCTTGCCTCAACTGGACCATATCAGGTGCAATGAAAATGTAACATGGGGGGGTCTATCGAAACGTCTTGTTGAGGTACAGGTTGTTGTATCTCTTAGCGTCTCTGTAACATCTCTTTTTTGTCTCTTGCGCGTCTTCTAGCCTACTGGTTGTGTCCGAGCCAATTTAGCGTAGCTGGCTAATGCCTCTTCCACAACCTGAATGCTCTGACCGAGCTGGTTTTGCAGATCGGATAGGGATGTCTGTAGTTGTAATAAACGTTTCAATATAGCAGGCAAAAGAAATTCTGATATTTCGAGCGAAGGCTCTGCTGATATGTAAACTGGATCAGGTTCGTCCAGTTGGTCCGCAAGAATCTGCTTGTAGATAGCAACTGTCCCCTTAGAGGGATTTACATTAAGTTCTTCCTCCAGCGAGGTTGAACATTGCTCGTATTGTCTCAGCGCAGCCGCGCGATCTCCGTTCAGGTAGTGCAGGCGCATCAATCGTCGATGGGTACCCTCCCGGGCGCGATCATAGCACAGGATGCGCATTCCATACAGTAGCCCGGTCTCAAAGTCGTGGCGCGCCTCACAGTAACCCATCAACTTATCCAGCAGCGTCAGATATATGCCCTGCAGTCGCTCGCGTTCATAGAGGCACCAGTCCTGGTACCACCCTTCAAGTAATGGCCCCTGGTAAAGCTGCACCACGTTTTGTAGCATCTGCGCATGTTGCGCATCTAGCTCGTTGCCGGGTACCTTTTGCGCGAGATCAAAGGCATGTTCGAGAACTGCCACATCCAGCCAGAGATCAGCCTCTGGATTTAACTGAATCCAGTCAGGTTCCACGAGCAAGATACGCTCGTTCGAGGTTTCGTCGTGTGGCGCCAGCGCAGATTGCAATTGCCACAATGTCTGCCGTAAACTTTTCTTGGAGAGGGCAGTTGTTGTATCGGACCAGAGGATACTAGCTAGCGTCTCACGGGGAAGCGAGTGATCGCGGTGCAGCAGAAGATAGCAAAATAACTCCTGCACCTTGCGCGCTTCAAGACCCTCCAGTATCCGCTCGTTGCGCCGAACGCAGAATTTTCCGAAGAGGTAGATATTCAAGGTGAGCATAGATAGTACCTCCCTCCGGTGAACTATCCTGGCCCGAACATGATCGCGAGCGCCTGAAACGCTGCACTGCTCGTCCAATATGCTAACTGCGCACTATGCTGCTTGATTAATGGGGCTTTACGGATAAGCCGGATGCATTGGAACATAGAAGATCCCGTCAGCGTTGCTCCCTGAAATACATCTCTATTTCAAAATTGAGCAACATTCGTAGAAATGCCTGAGAAAATCAGTCAGAATGAGTATCAACTGCATCCAAAACGTGAACGCTGATGTATTTACTTTTTCGTATATAAATATACCTGCTGCATTCAAAGAATGCTATAGATGTGATAACTCAAATTATGCCCGGTTTTTACAGAACTTATCGCCCCAATATCGTTGTCGCCTGTGAGGATAACAACCCGCCACTGCCGTGCGCTACCGCCAGCTTTGCGCCTTGCACCTGGCGAGGACCGCATTGCCCGCGCAACTGGCGCACCGCCTCGATAATCAGGAAGATGCCGCGCATTCCGGGATGATTAGAAGAGAGACCGCCGCCATCCGTGTTGATAGGCAGGCGACCTCCCAGCGCGATACTCCCGCCTTGCACGAACGCGCCCCCTTCGCCCTTCTTGCAAAAGCCCAGGTCTTCCAGCAAGAGCAGCACTGTAATTGTAAACGAATCGTAGATCATCGCCATATCGATGTCTTCGGGCCGCACTCCAGCTTCCGCGAATGCGCGTGGCGCTGTCATAGCGGCGGCTGTCACCGTCAGGTCGGGCATCTGCGAAATGTGCGCGTGCGTATGGCTTTCGCTGCTGCCCAGCACATACACCGGAGACTGTTTCAGGTCGCGAGCGCGTTCTTCCGTTGTCACCAGCACCGCGCCGCCGCCATCGCTCACCACACAACAGTCGAGCAGGTGCAGGGGATCAGCGATCGAACGCGAATGAAGCACATCCTGCACGGTGATGGGTTCGCGGTACATCGCCAGGGGATTAAGTCCGGCATGGCGGCGCGTCACCACCGCGATCTCGGCCAGTTGCTCAGAAGTAGTGCCATACTGGTGCATGTGTCGCCGCGCCGCCATCGCATACGCGCCTACCAGCGTATTGCCGTAGGGGCTCTCATACGTATCTTCGGGAATGCTGGCGGGTCGCCCGCCGGTGCCAGGCATTCGTCCCCGGCTGGAAAGCTGGGTGCTGCCATAACTAATGAGCGCGACTTCACACTTGCCCGCGCGAATAGCGGCGACAGCATGATTCAGGTGCGCCTCAAACGAGGAACCGCCTATGGAAGTGCTATCACTATAACGCGGAAAGATACGTAAATATTCGCACAGCATAACAGTCGGCATCCCCATCATCTGCGAACTGCAAAAAACGCCATCGATCTCCTCTTTGCGCAATCCGCTATCTTCCAGCGCGCGCTGCAAAGCCTGCGCGTGCAACTGCATCTCGGTCATATTGGGAACGCGCCCATAATCCGACTCGGCAACACCGGCAATAACGACTCGTCCATTGTACGTGGTTGGCATGGGGACAAGTTCCTTTCTCGCTTGTAGTGGGTTGTCGGGCGGCATATGTACCACGATTATATCACGTCGTTTTTGGCTTTGTTAGGGCTTGCTTCGAGAGTGTTAGCGATGACAGGAGTCAGTTGAGGGTGTCTGCCCGTAAGGCCGAAGGAGAAAGCAAGCAGAGTACAGGGCGTTGAGTCCTGTACTCTGCTTGCTTTCTCCTTCGGTTGAGAACATCACCGACGCAGGAGCACCTTCTCCTCTTCTGGAGCATGAACCAGTGGTGGCTCACCACCATTGGGCTGTAGGGACGCCTTGTAGGGCTGCTCAGCCTCTTTTCTCTGAGATTGCCTCTGTACGATACTCCCTTTTCTAGCGGCCCAAACAATGCCCATTGCCAACAGGCCGAACGCCACCAGGAGGCCGATTATCAATACGGCTACGTCGCCGGATGTCGCCGTGGTTGTATGAATAATCGGCGGGACACCGATCAGAATATCCAACATGGCTTGTACCCTCCTTTTAGGATACTTTTCTTCTCAGAGGATGTACAAGGAAGCACATCCTCTTGTCTACTGCTAGCATAGGTTATCTTTCTCGCATTTCTCTCACGAAATGTGCCTGCTGCGTCACGAAAAGCTCTCAGTTTCTTTTCTCCGCAACGTCCTCTGCACTATGATTGTTCAGCCCTCGCTCGGCAGATCGCTTTGGCTGCTCATCGTGTCGGATGCTCCTTCATATCCGCTCTCCGAAACGAGCTGTAACTCACACCTGCGAGAGCGTTTATCATATTGTGAGCA
The DNA here is from genome assembly GCA_963769535.1 of uncultured Chloroflexia bacterium. GTDB lineage: Bacteria > Chloroflexota > Ktedonobacteria > Ktedonobacterales > Ktedonobacteraceae > CF-113. The sequence goes on from CAVYMC010000001.1 coordinate 1,037,001, forward strand.
TCCTGTGAGAATATAGCCCTTTTCTGTGTTAGCTCAGTGAGATGAATATGCTACAAAAAGTTCATCAAATAGTACCTCTTAGTTGATGAGCTATATTAAAGCTGTTGTTAGCAGGTTGTCATTGATGCTGCGAAGTGTGTGATCTGGATGACATGAATTCCTACTAGAAAGTGGAAGCCATTCTCTACTACGGGAGATTGCATGTGGGGTGAGATGAAGCAGTATTCATATGGTTGCAGGAACCAGGTGAGGAAATACTACTTTGTCTGCAAGATAAGGACATAAATGAGGAGGAAAGCTATGAAAAGCATGGCACAAAACCCCAAAAATTGGCGGTTTCTTTCTACCCTGGGAGGGCTACTACTTGTGTTTGCTCTCGTTCTCGTAGCATGTGGCGGTAGTAATCAGTCAATTTCGACTCCTACACCGAAACCAGGTACCACTCTCTATACCTATCGCGGACATGCAGGAGGAGTGACGGGAGTAGCATGGTCGCCTGATGGCAAATACATCGTCGCTTCGGAATTCAGACCCTCAACACCTGAAATTAATAATTGTGATGTGCAGGTGTTTGATGCCATGACGGGAAATCTGCGGCTGACCTATCACGGACATTCAAGTTTGGTGTGGTCATTAGCGTGGTCGCCTGACGGTAAGCGCATTGCTTCAGCCAGCGAAGATGGTACTGTACAGATATGGCAGGCACCGTGATTGTGGCAGAAACCGGTTTCCTGATTGTAATATTCCGTTAGGTTGGTAGTGTGTTTTAAGCGCGGTTTTCTACCCAGGGTGGGTAGAAAACCGCGCTTATTTCATATTTTCAAATATCAGCTACCATAAAAACATTAAGTACAATCAAATAACATTCGCGACATTGTGTCCTGGCGAGCAGATTTCATGCCACAGAAGTTGCTTGATTGTACTTAGTGCATACTCACGAGACCTATTCGGGAATAGGCTGACTTTTTGTCCTGTGACGACATCGTGAGACTGAGCTTTATCAGGGAGATACCATTGTGATACGCAAGTGATATGCTTTGAAAAGGAGAGAGATCTTCCTGTAGAAGCGCATCACCAGGTGGTGAGGTGAAAGGAGCGTGCTAGAATGGTATCTCCAGAGTATGTCGATACGCAAAAGCCTGAAGACAAACAGGCACCTTCCCCTGCTGAGGGAAAAGAGGGGCCGACGGGAGTTAAGGAAATACGACCGTGGCTGAAGCCCCTGCTGCAAACGGTAGGCGTCATTGTGACATTGATAGGCGGCTTTGCCTGGATGTGGGTAATTCAATGGGCAAATAATTTCTCATATGTAGGAATACCTATAGTGCTTCTTCTACCAGGGTTATGCGCTGCTTTCTTCCGGTCCTGGTGGGCTATGCTGTTCCTCCCTCTGGCGCTCGTTTTGGGAGAGTTGCTAGCATTTTTCGTTGGAGTTGTTTACTTCAATTATCCTTATGCATTTAATAGTTTGGATATGAAACTTGCTTTGGTCGGCGGATTTGTTCTTGCGATATTAGCTGCTGTACCTGGCAGCTTGCCGGCGGGCGAGTCATGGAAGAGGAAGAGGCGGCAAAAATGAGCAATAGCTTTTGAAGCTCTCCATCTTACTCGGGCTGGTCGACTCTCGTCGGACAAGTGGCCTTGACCTATACCGCCTCTCTCGTCGTCGCTTTGGCTGCCTGGCAGTCTCACCGTCCTGATTTCATCAATTCTCCCAAACGGGTTTTAGCTCACCTTTGGGAGGATTCCCAGTTTTGAAACGACGCCTCCATCCCACCCCTACAGAATTCTCGCGCATTTCCCAAAAACCTACCGGTGAAAGCCCTTGTGGACGTCCGTGAGGCAAGTCGCACTTCAATCGCCGGGGATAAAAAATAGAATACCTCAACGCTTCCCCTCAGTATTGATATAATGGTGATTAGAAGCAACTAGTATATCCGATAGGTAACAAATAAATGGCATCACATAACAACATGGTCATCGGGCAATCGGGCGGCGCAACCGCCGTCATCAATGCCAGCCTGGTCGGAGCCGTCAATCGCGCCATGCAGGATGCGCGTATTGACGGTATTTATGGCATGAAGTATGGCGTGGAAGGGCTATTGCGCGAAGAACTAATTGACCTGCGGCACCAACCCGCTGATCTGTGGCCACGCCTGCTTCATACCCCTTCGGCTGCGCTCGGTTCGTGCCGCTACAAGCTGCAAGACGAAGACCCCGCCAGGGTTATTGAGATACTGCGCCGCTATGATATTCATATGTTGCTCTATATTGGCGGCAACAATTCAGCCGACACGACACATCGTGTAGCGGAAGCGGCGCGGCAGATGGGTTACGATCTGCGAGCGATCAGTGTGCCGAAAACCATTGATAACGATCTGCCCTATACCGATCACTGCCCCGGCTATGGCAGCGCGGCGCGTTTTATCGCCTTAGCCACCATCAATTCGACCATGAACACCAAATCGATCCCCTGGCATTATCCCGTCAAAGTTATCGAGACAATGGGACGCGACGCCGGCTGGTTGACGGCATCAGCCGCGCTGGGGAAGCGCGACGAAGACGATGCGCCGCATATCCTGCTAATCCCCGAACAGCCTTTTAACGAACAGCGTTTCTTGCAGCAGGTCGAAGAAACTTATCACAGGGTCGGATACGTTATTATTGTAACGGCTGAAACGGTGCGCGATGAACAGGGACAGGCGCTTGGCGCGGCTGGACAGGTAGGACTTGATGCCTTCCAGCATCCACTTTTGAGCGGTACGGCGCAGCAACTGGTAGAATTAGTAAAGAAGGAATTAAAGCTGCGGGCACGTTTTGATAAACCAGGCGATTTACAGCGCATGGCCTCGAATTGTATCTCGATCACCGACCGCGACGAAGCCTACCTGGTAGGAAAGATGGGTGTGCAGGCACTGCTGGACAGCGAACACGATAAAATGGTGACATTGCTACGCCGCAGCGAACCAGCATATCATTGCGCAACCGGGCTGGTAGCTCTCAGCGAGGTAGCAAACGTGCAACGTTTGATGCCCGATAGCTACCTGAATAGCAACAAAACGATGGTTACACAGGCATTTTACGATTATGCATTACCGTTAATTGGAGAAGCATTGCCAGTACATGCAACGCTTGAACAGATAGGGATATCACAATGAGCAAGATTCGACGAGCCATTCTGGTAGTACTGGATGGCGTAGGCGCGGGCGCAAATCCTGACGCGCATAGCTACGGAGATGATGGGGCCAGTTCGCTTGAGCACTGCGCGCAGGCTGTTGGTGGTCTACAACTGCCAAACCTGGGCAGCATTGGCCTGGGCAACATCACCCCCATCCTGGGTACGCCGCCAACCGAACATGCGCGAGGCTCATTCGGGCGCATGGCCGAGTCGGGCGCGGGCAAAGATAGCACAACGGGGCACTGGGAAATGACCGGCGTGGTGTTGCAAAAACCATTGCCAACCTACCCGCATGGTTTCCCCAGAGAGGTCGTCCAGCAGTTCGAGCAGGCCATCGGGCGCAAGGTTCTCGGCAACAAACCGGCATCCGGCACCGAGATTATCAAAGAACTGGGCGAAGAGCATGTACGCACCGGCAAACCCATTCTATATACCTCGGCAGACAGCGTCTTTCAAGTTGCTGCGCACCAGGATGTTATTCCGCTCGAGGAACTTTACCACATGTGCCGCACCGCCAGAGAGATGCTTACCGGAGACAACGCGGTTGGGCGCGTCATCGCGCGTCCCTTCATCGGCACGCCGGGAAATTTCAAACGCACCGAACACCGGCGCGACTTCTCGCTCGCCCCGCTGGGAACCACGCTGCTGGACGTTCTGAAAGCCAGCGGCAAAGAGGTGATTGGCATTGGCAAGATCGAAGACCTGTTCGCGGGTCGCGGCCTGACGCAGCGCGATCACACCGAGACCAATGCCGACGGCATGGCCGCCACGCTGCGCTGGCTGGAGCGCGATTTCGAAGGACTGCTTTTCGTCAACCTGATCGAGTTCGACATGTTGTGGGGCCACCGGCGCGACAGTCAGGGGTATGCGCAGGCGCTGCGCGACGTAGACGCCTGGTTCTCGGAGGTGCGCGAAGTGATGCTGGCGGGTGATGCCATCTTCTTCACTGCGGACCACGGCGTAGACCCGACCTACAGGGGCAGCGATCACACGCGCGAGATGGTGCCTCTGCTGGCCTACGGCGGGCCGGTGCGAGCGGGCGTCAACCTGGGAGTGCGCTCAACCTTTGCCGACCTGGGACAAACACTAACACATGCATTCGGAGTCGAGCCGCTCGCAGACTGGCACGAGCTTCGCGCGGGAGTTGGGATTGCTATGACCGAGACACAACGCCGCGATACGCGCGGCATGTTACACGGCGAGCGGGTCTACCTGCGCCCGCCGACTATGCGCGATGCGCAACACGTCTTTTCATGGGAACGGGACGACGAGGTCTGGCGTTACGACCCCCATCGCCCATACTCACAAACGCTGGCCGAGTTCTTGCCCATTTTTGAACGCAACTACGTGCGCGGCAACGGCAGGCAGTTCTGGTACATCATCGAGGATGAACAACACATCCCAATCGGCACCATCACCTATTTCAACCTCGATTACCGCGCATCCCAGGCAGAGATCGGCCTGGGGCTGGGCGACAAGACGCGCTGGGGCAGAGGCTATGGGCCTGAAGCCATACGCACGCTTGTGGCATACCTGTTCAATACGGTCAAACTGGCGCGTGTCTACGCGGAAACCGCGCTCGCCAATAAACCGGCGCGTCGCGCTTTCGCCAAAGCCAACTTTGTAGAGGTCGGCCCAATTTACGATCCACGCAGTTCAGGCGAACCCTGGGTACTGCTTGAGATAAAAAGAAGGGGACAGTAATTCTTGAGTACTTCACATGTCAACATCGATCCCGCTATTTTCTCGGCATACGATATTCGCGGGATTTACGGCAAAGACCTCACCGACGAGATCGCCTATCACATTGGGCGGGCGGCAGCCTTGCATTTACAGGCGCCAGAAATCGCGGTGGGGCGCGATATGCGCGTTTCGTCTCCCGCTTTGGCAGCGGCCCTGCTGCGCGGTATCACCGACCAGGGCGTCAATGCCGTCGAACTGGGCATGACCACCACCGACGAACTATATTTCGCGGTTGGCAAATTCAATTATTCGGCAGGCATTATGATTACCGCCTCGCACAATCCAAAGCAATACAACGGCATGAAGTTCTGTCGCGCCCAGGCCGCTCCCGTCAGCCTGCAAACAGGACTGGGAGAAATTCGAGACCTCGCCATACGCGGCGAGTTTCCAGAGCCGACCAGCAAAGGCCGGGTCATCCAGCGCGACGTAGCGGATGCATTCATCTCGCACGCGCTTTCATTCATCGATGTAAGCAAAATCAAGCCGCTTAAAGTAGTGATCGATGCAGGGAATGGCATGGCCGGTATGATTATGCCGCGTGTCTTCCAACATCTGCCCTGCGAGCTGGTTCCACTGTATTTCGAGCTTGACGGCAACTTCCCCCATCATCCCGCCAGTCCCATCGAGCCGGAGAACATGGAAGATTTACAAAAAAAGGTGCGCGAAGTTGGCGCTGACCTCGGCGCAGCTTTCGATGGCGACGCGGACCGCATGTTCCCGGTAGATGAACATGGAAATATTGTAGACGGCTCGATGGTGACAGCGGTAGTGTCGCAGAGCCTGCTGCTCAAACACCCCGGCTCTACCATCCTGTATAACCTGATCGTCTCTAAAAGCGTACCTGAACTGGTTGATAAAATGGGCGGGCTAGCCATCCGCACGCGGGTGGGACACTCTTATATTAAAGCCGAGATGCGCCGCCTGAATGCCATTTACGGCGGCGAGCACTCCGGCCACTTCTATTTCCGCGACAACTGGTTCGCCGACTCCGGGCTAATCGCCTTACTCATCACACTGGAACTTGTCTCAGTCGAGGACAAACCACTCTCCGAACTACTCAAACCGCTCGACAGGTGGGTGAGAAGCGGCGAGATCAACACCAGAGTTAAGGATGTACCGGGCAAGCTGAAGGCGCTTGAAGAACACTACGGCGCGTCGGCGCAATCCGTCGATCATCTCGACGGCATCACGCTTGATTTCGGCGACTGGTGGTTCAACGTGCGCCCCTCTAACACAGAACCCCTGCTGCGCATGAACCTCGAAGCGAAAACCTCCGCGTTGATGGATCAGAAACGCGAAGAGGTACTGGCATTTATTCGGAGTTAGATTGTGCGCACACTTGAACCGGGCCAGGGCGACCGCAAGGGTCGCCCCTACAATACTACGAAGCGACTCGCGAAACACGTGTATTGTAGGGGCGACCCTTGCGGTCGCCCTGGTTCGTGCGCTTCTGCATCGATTCGTCCCCCATATCCCATTCCCCAACTGAATCCTATAACGGCACGACTACAAAGCGACCAACGACCACGAACACGGCCAGGAGCAGCAGGACGATATTAGGCGCGATATGTGAACCCTCTCCAAGTCGTATATGGACTATCATGGCTCCAATCATCGTCAATACTAAACCAATTGCGGCTACCGGTGTCAGCCAGGGCAAGATACCTGTGACGGCCGGCAGAATAAGCCCGATGGCTGCCAGTACCTCCAGGATACCGATCAAGCGTACCAGTTGAGATGGCTTCATGGCGTTTACCCATTTCATTCGAACAGCCAGCTTAACAATCGGCTGTGTGGCTTTCATTGCACCGGCCATCAGAAACGCAAGGGCCAGCAAAATTTGCACAACCCAGAGGACAATATTCATGATTCTCTCCTTATCAGGAATATAGAGATGTACGGCTCTATAGTTCCCGTTATATTATTAGTTCCCTTACGGAAATAATAATACTACAGGTATTTCATATTGTCAAGGAAATAAGGCTTTGAGGCAGGGCAATCGCATCTAAATAACCCCATCAAGAACGCGTAAGAGATAGGAGGTGTCCCAGCCAGCTTTGAGCCGCTTGGCATGGATGCCCACGCGAGACGAACGTTCCTGGCGCAAGAGATTGAGAGTGATGTGGCGGAGCACCGCCAGATTTTCATCGGCATGCCCAAGTCGTACGCGTGACTCATCTTCGCGAAACGCGACATCGAGGACCCAATGCAGGCTGTTTTCAATGCCCCAATGGCTTCGGACGGCGGTGGCAAACGTGGTGACGGAAGCGAAGCTGAGCAGGAAATAGCGGGTTTCCCGGCTCACCTCATCTTTGATCCGCCGTTCGGCTCGCACCATGCCAATCCCAGCGAAGCCTTTCCATTTCTGCTCTGGGTCCAGATACGCCAAGATCTCTGGCTGGGTGATGGTCCAGTACTCGCGTATTTCCAGCCGCCCATGGCCCTTTTCGACCAAGCGAACTGACTCCTCTTGCCCCCCGACAAAACCGTCTTTCTCGGCCAGAGCAAAGGTGGCTTTCACCTCATCAAACAGATCTCCCTGGTTGTCTTTGAGTGCCAGAGCGTAGTCACCCTCCTGCTCGATAATCTGAGCGGCAATCTTGGTTTGGGTTCCCATGGCATCAATCGTGACAATGCAGCCCGCCAACGCCAATTGCCGTAGAAGAAGGGGGATCGCGGTAATCTCATTGGACTTCTCTTCGGTGGCAAGCTGAGCTAACACCAAACGATTTTCCACCGCCCATGCGCTCACCACATGCAGTGCTTTCTTCTCTGACTCCTGATCATGCGAACGGCGGAGCGTCTTGCCGTCTATCGCGATCACCCCTTTGACCGTTTGGCTGATGCCCTGTACCCATTGCACAAAACTCGCTTCAAACTGCTTCGGGTCGATCAAGGCAAAGACCCGTCCAAAGGTATCGTGGGACGGAATCCCATTGGGCAAGGTGAGCAGCTCCGTAAAAAAGGCTTCTTTGGCTTTCCCGAATTCTTCGATCTCCACCCATCCATCGGCTCCGCACAGCACTCCACAAATCGCCAGAATGATGATATCGCGCAAGCGATGCAGCCTGGTCCGTTCCATTCGAGGGTCTTCCACTTGGGCAAAAATGCTTTCCATATCTCGTAGGTCGTTCGCTTCCATCTCGTGGTCTCCTGCTTTTTCGCCCTAGTTTATCACTTCCTTGTTCCTCTCTTCCTGTGGATGGGGTTAGTTAGATGCGATTGCCCTGGGCTTTGAGGGGGAAAATATGGTATACTTGTAGCATGAGTACAATGGATCATTCAATCCCAACTGAACAGTCAGCAACGTGCGCGTCGCATGGTATGGAACGCGCAATGAAGCTGATCGGCGACGTGTGGACGCTCAAGATCATCTATACACTAATGACCGGCACGCGACGTTTTGGCGAAATATTGGAGGTAATGGGCAACGTCAGTCCCAAAACCCTCTCTAATCGCCTCAAAATGCTTGAAGAGATCAATTTTGTGCAGAGGCAAGCCTTCGCCGAGATTCCTCCCCGCGTCGAATATCGCCTGACAGAGAGAGGTTTTGCGCTGGCAAACATCATGGAGGCCATCAACCAGTTCGGAGAACGCTATCTCTCGGATATCGAGCCAACGCCGCCCGATGCCTCGTCTGCTTCTTCATCATACAACTAACAAAGTGAAAACCAGAGCGACTGCCAGGGCGGGGGCAAGCCCAGCCCGTACCCTGTACGCAAGCTCGTTCTATCTGTTCCGTCGCATTGTTTTGCCGTGCAGGGTACGGGCTGGGCTTGCCCCCGCCCTGGCAGGTGTTACAAATTGACCTGATAGGTATCCTGCCCCGGCGCCATTTGAAACAAGAAGGCGATGGATAGTGTTTTCATGCCCGATGGTGCGCCGTACACCACTCGTCCACCAATGGCCTTTGATCCTGCCTTAAAAGTATAGGGCAGTGTATTATCGATGGGCGGGCGATCTGCGCCATTCACAATGAGCCGCATGTAGTCAAAACCGAGGCCGGGTAAGACATCCGCACCATTGGCATTGTCAACCGACCAGTTGAGCACATAGAATTGCTGCCCGGCTCTTGCTTCAACGCCGTTGTAGGAGTAGCGTACATCCACGCTCATCAAATGATAGGCCAGCGTATAGCCTTTGAAGCTGTAGTAGATGGTGAGCGATTGCGGCGAGAGATGATTCAGATAGCGCTCAGGGTGAAATGCGCCCGTAAATGGCACGACCACCAGCGTTTCATTCAAGACCATTGACCCCAACTGGAGCTTCAAATTCGCAAGCTGCGTGCCCGTCGCGACGGGAAAGTCAATCCAGCCTGTAACGGTTACGCCCTGCTGAACGGCACTGGCAAGCTGCACATTAGTAGGCGCGATGGGCTGTTGTTTGGAAATGAGCAGACGAACGATATCATAGTAAACCAGCGCAATCGAACCGCGTGTAGTATTCGTCACCTGCATATTCAGACGCACCACAGCGGGGCCTGGATGAATCAAATCATCGCTAAACGAAGGAGCATACTGGGCGCTCACTACTGTCAGGCTCAGATCGGCATACGACACGGTTCGTTTCACATTTAAAGTCGTTGTTCCGGGCCGCGCAGGGTTTGCATTCAGCGTAATCGGCACACTGCGTAGCCAGTTCCAGGTAAAAAAGCTTACCCCACCCAGCAAAAGAATACCCGTAACGAGCAAAATAGTCAGCCAGGGCCAGAGGCGTGTCGATGACCGTTGCGGTTTGGGAGTGTTAAGAATGCTCTGTCCCGGCGTTTTTTGTTTCGCATCTAATACAGAAGATGATACCAGCAATTTTCTGGTCATGCATAATCCCCCTATAGCATTACATATATCATTGTTCTTATTCTATCAGTGCGACCCAAACATAGCAATTCTTGACATGCTTGTATGCGCGTGTTAGCATGAAACGGGTAAACAGCCAGTTTTTTTGTCGCCCTGCAAGAGGCGTTTTTTATTTTCTTATATTCTATGACGTAACATAAGGAGAGTTTGTTTTTAATCAGAAATAAGTGAACAAACTGATATTGACAAGGCTCAATGTTGTCTGTCGCATAAAAGGGTTGTTACGCAACCTTTTGTGAGATAGGCTCAGTTTTGGTCAAAACGTCTGGACTCGGATGCTCCACATGCTAGCTTGATTCCCCTGAAATTTGTAGCAATTTGTGACAAAATCCCGCGCGATATCCTTCAGACAGGATCTGGCACAATATCCTTCACAGAGGTGATTTGAGCCGAAAGAAAAGAGTACTCGTCGTGCGAGTGGGCTTGTGAAGCGCGCTCATGCTTAAATGACTCCTCCCTCGTCTCTGCTTCGAGACCATATCAGGAGAGAGCCACTCAATAGTCCCTGCATCTTCTGATTAGGAGAGAGGTTGCCAATATATCCTTCACAGAGGACAAACGAGTAGTATGCTAGCTAGACTCCCCAGTCAAACGCTTGATGGCCTGCGCGACCTCCTCTACGCTACTAGCAAGTTGATCATCACCTGGAACAACACCTAAAGCTTCATAACCTTCCGAAGTCCCCAGTCAAACGCATGACGGCCTGCGCGAACTCCTCTGTGCTACTAGTACACGGAGGCGCAAATCGTGGTGTGGTAAAATAGGGCTACGACAACGAAAGGAGAACAGAAGATGCGTGGACCCAAACCAGCCGTGTTGGAAGTAAACGAGAGAGAGCAAAGGGAAGTGGAAGCGTTAGTGCGTCGGCACAGCACACCCCAGCACATAGCCCAGCGAGGACGCGTGATTCTGCTTGCCGCCCAGGGCAAGAACAATGGGCAAATCGCCAGAGAACTGGCACTGAAGGTGGATACGGTCCGCCGCTGGCGCATGCGTTGGATCGGGTGGCAGAAGGTCTCACTCGATGACGTGTCCGTGAGCGAACGGCTCAGCGATAGCCCACGACCAGGTCGACCAGCGCAGATCACGGCAGAACAAACCTGCCAGATGTTTGCGTTGGCTTGCGCCCAACCCAAAGAGCGTCCGATCAGCCACTGGACAGGCAGGGAAATAGCTGATGAAGTGATGGCGCGAGGGATCATCGCGCAGATATCTGCGCGACATGCGGCCCGCCTCTTAAAAAAGGGGCTCTCCAACCGCACCTGATCCGCTACTGGCTCACCCCGCCGAAGGACGCGCGGCGAGAAGCCGCCATCAGGGCGATCTGCACGGTGTATCACGACGCGCCTGCTTTGGCCAAGCAGAGCGAGTGCACCGTGAGTACCGACGAGTTGACCGGCGTGCAGGCACTTGAGCGCAAGCAGCCCGGATTGCCTCTGGCCCCCGGAAAAGTGGAGCGACGCGAGTTTGAATACATCCGCCACGGCACCCGTGCCTTCATTCTGAGTCGTGATGTGGTGACAGGAAAGCTGCTGGCTCCCTACGCCGGACCCACGCGCACGGAAGCCGATTTTCTGGCGCATGTGCAAGCTGTCGTCGCTACCGATCCGCTGGTGACCCGCTGGCATGTTGTCTGTGATAACTTGAACATCCATCAATCCGAGTCCCTGGTCCGCTTCGTGGCCCAGATCTCCGGCATTGAACAGGACCTGGGCAAGAAGGGCGCATATGGCATCCTGGCCTTGATGCCCCGTCGGGCGGCGTTCTTGAGCGATCCCACCCACAAGGTGGTCTTCCACTACACGCCCAATCATACTTCCTGGATGAATCAAATCGAAATTTGGCTTTCCATCCTGGTGCGCAAACTCCTCAGGCGCGGCTCCTTCAAAAGCGTCGAAGACTTGCAGGCCCAAGTGCTGGCCTTCATCGACTATTACAATCAAACGGCCAAACCGTTCAAATGGACCTATCAGGGCAAAGCGTTGACCGTGTAAACCACACCACGATTTGCGCCTCCGTGTACTAGCAAGTTGATCATCACCTGGAACAACACCTAAAGCTTCATAACCTTCCGATACATGATGCACACGGACGAGCGTGACGAGTCCCCAACCCCCCCCATACTCCCTGGACTCATCGAAAGGTAAATCCAGCAAGGCGGTCAGCCAGTCCCCGCTATCTTGCTTTACCTCTAGTCCTTTGCCGACACGCATGTAGATGGGCAACCCATGGGCGTAACCTGCGACCACGGGATAGTTCCAGCGAAACTTGCCAAGAATCCAACCACGCCCATGGATAACCTCACCAACGTCTCTGCCATGGCGCATAGATAGTGGATAATGTTTCCATTGCTTCTTGACCCAAGAGATATCGACAGGCTGCACTCCGCTGGTGAGGAGAGCAGTTCGCGCGGAGCCAGTGTGAAAATACTGGGATGCCACATATTTTTTTCTGTCAGCTTCAAACTTTTTAGCCCGCTCCACTTCTGCTTTAGCCGCCGGGGTCTCAGCGAAGCAAGGCGCGCACTGATCAATATAATACGTCTGTCCGCTCCACGCCTGATGTGTTCTGCAAAAGGCACGCCCACAGGTAGCGCAACGACCTATCGTAGTGACGCCGCAGTGGTCACCATTTTTTAGTTCTATCTCGCACCCTGCCCCCGTTGCTTTAGTCGTCTTCGCTGGCTCAGGTTGTACCGAACTCTTCATCTGTGCAGGTGGTGCATAGTCGTCCATCTGTGAAATGGGGGCTATAGGTAACGCGCTGGGTGTCTGTGGCTGGATAGATTGCGATGAGAAGCTACCCACTGCTGCGCGGAAGTCCACCAACAGCGCCTCCGCTGTTGCGTAGCGGTCTTCTGGCTGTTTTCCCAGAGCCTTCTGTATCACCGGCTCCAGTGCTACCGGGACCTCTGGGGAAATAGCGCGCAGCGGAGGTGGGGTCTCCAGCAGGTGCTTCATCATCACGGCTTCTGGCGCATTGCCAGTGAAGGGGCGCTGAGTGGTGAGCAACTGAAATAAGATGATGCCCAGCGCATAGAGATCGCTGCGCAGCTCCGGTTCCCCCCGGATCTGTTCGGGGGCCATGTAGTAGGGGGTTCCCCAACTTGCGCTGCTCCCAGCTTCCACCCGACCCCGCTTGATGAGATGCGCCAGCCCGAAATCGGAGAGGACCAGCCGCCCATCCTCGTGCAGGAGCATGTTGTCTGGCTTGAGATCCAGGTGCGCGATGTGTCTGGCATGGGCATAGCCCACCGCTGCGCACATCTGTGCCAAGGCGCGTTCGATCTCAGCAAGAGGCAGCGGCGTCGTGCGTTGTTTGAGGAGATCGTTGAGGGCGCCCCGTTGGTAAAACGGCATCACCAGATAGAGCATGTTGCCCTCTTCCCCCACTTCCAATACCGGCAGAATGTTGGGATGCTCCAGTGTTGCCAGGGTGCGCGCCTCACGCAGAAAGCGCTCGCGCTGGTTGGGATCATGGAAGTGGCGCTCCAGCAGCAGTTTGATGGCACGCTTTTGCTGAAGCAGCCGATGGTCTGCCTCATAGACTTCTCCGAAGCCTCCTACACCCAACAAGCGGGTCAGCCGATACGGTCCTAATTGTTGCCCAACACAATCTCCCTTATATTCAGCCATCAGTGTGTCCTTGTCATAAAATGCAAGTTCAGGAAAAACACAAACTTGTGAAGCATATACTGGCATAGTGTAGCATATCGTGGCAAGAAGATCAGCAGGGAGCAGGAAAAAGAGGAACGAAACGACGCCAATCAACTCACTGCCACGATATGCTACACTATAGTGAATCGCTGCTAAAAGATGCTACAGACAAAATATCGCCTGATTGTTCTCAATTGGCAATGAGACGTACCGGTTACTCATCTCTCTGCAAGAACAGTTTAAGCACCAAGACGTGTGCCACTCCCACGTGATGCGCAACGAGTTGTAACCAAGCAAGCGACGAAAATATTCTAGGAAGCGGCTTGCATAGATTGATATCAATAGAGTCCTGTTGAGAGGCTAGAACACCATCGGGGTGGAAAACAGGCGAGAACTGCTGACTCAGTGTTTAGGCTGCGGCGAGAAGGTCAAACGCATAGATGTGAGCAAAAGAAGCAGAAAGACCGTGGATCGTGATGGTGAGGGAGGGAGCGGTGATGGGGCGAGCATTACGAGTGAGACGCTGCTCCCAGGAGAAGCGCCACTGAGCACGTTGTGCGCGGGTCATCACATACTCGTCGGTCCCGGCGGTCCGATCTTGGGTAGGAGTGGCTCCCATGGTCATGTCGACGGTTTCGGAGCGTACCACTTTCAGCCAGGTGCGCCGGATGTGGCAGCGTGGCCAATCGCCCCACATCACTGGGGAACACGCGGGTGTGGCGGCGGGTTCGAGAATGGGTGGAGAGGTGTGTACCTGGGTGGAAAGGATCGGCCAGAAAACGGCACTCACCCGTCGTGGCTTGAGAGTGGAAGGGCTTTCTTGACAGTGGGTACGCAGTTCGCAGGTGCGGCAATCGCCGATGCGGGCCGCATACAACAGCCGATACGAACCATCGCGCTCTGGCCTGCGTTCTTGTACATAAAGGGGATGGTTGGCAGGACAGAGCAAGCTTCCATCGGGTTGAAGGGGAAAAGCCGATCCTGGAAAGCCGCCGGTAAACGACCTCTGTGCCCATTGAGGAGAGCCGTACACCATGGCGGGCGCTGGTTCGTTGACGGGCGCTGGCTCGTTGGCGGGCGCTGGCTCGTTGGCGAGCGCTGGTTCGTTGACGGGCGCTGGCTCGTTGGCGGGCGCTGGTTCGTTGGCGAGCGCTGGCTCGTTGGCGGGCGCTGGCTCGTTGACGGGCGCTGGTTCGTTGGCGGGCGCTGGTTCGTTGGCGAGCGCTGGCTCGTTGGCGGGCGCTGGCTCGTTGGCGGGCGCTGGTTCGTTGGCGAGCGCTGGCTCGTTGGCGGGCGCTGGCTCGTTGACGGGCGCTGGCGAGCTTCCCAAAGCAGGAGCGAATTCCGTGGTCCGCATGGCAGTGGGAGAGAGGTGCTGTCCGAGTTCCAGACGCAGGTTCCAGATCCATTGCGCGAGGATCTGAAAGAAATCTTGCCCACAGGGTGTATGCGAAACCCAGCGGTCGGAATCTTGCTCCACATCTTCATCCGCCAACACGGTTTCAAAAGACCCGCGATGCAGATACAGGTCGAGCACGTCTTTGGCGGAAAAAGCGGGAGCGGGTAGCCTGGTGACGAACAATTCGTAGATGACGCCATCACGCTTCTTCCCGATCTTGTGGGGCGTGGATGTGGCGGGATGAGTGGCGATAATCAGTCGAACGCGCGGTCCTCCTACTGTGAGGGGGATGTCCGGGCAATCGTACAGAGCACGGGCGGCTCCACTTTCCGGATGGGTACAGATCTCGGCGGGAGGGCGCGCCAGAACCGCCTGCACTTCTGCCCGATCCAGAAGCGTATAGTCGCGACTCCGCCCGATGAAGCCCAGCCCCACCTCCAGGACATCGCTCAACACCGCAGCGTCGCCATACAAGCCATCCACGCGCACCTGAATCTGGGACGGAAGAAGTGTGTGCGCCGCCGCATAGCTGGTGATCACCTGGAGAGCGCGTTTGAGTTCTCCCCGGTAGTCCCCATTGCCAGAGCCCCCAAACGTCCCCATGAATTGATGGGTATGTGCTTGCAGAATCGTGGTACGGGTTCGCACGACTTCCCCTCTCTTGCGTCCTTTGTACCCCGGAGCCGCAACCTGGGCGAAACGCCGATGGGGTGCGGGAAGCGAGGGGAGGTGGGGGAGCGCACGTTGGCGGGCAGCCTGTCTCGTGCCGTCTACATCCACGACGACATACCGCTCAGCGCATCGATCCCACAAGCCACCGACAGAGGCGAAAGGAGTTCGCGCCACCAGGTCCTCTTGAAACTGTGTCCGCAATGCCTCCACCGTTGCCTGATCAAGGGCGGAGAGAAAACGAGAGAGGGTCGAACGATCGGGCAAACGATGGCGACCAAAGAGTGCCATGAAGACGTCTGCAAAGGGGGAAAGACGGTCATAAAAGGCGTTGAGGGTCCGTTCACCGCTGAGAGCGTAGCCGAAAAGCACGACCACGAAATCAATCGTGTCATACGTGCCGAAACGTGCGCGGGCAAATTGCACATGGGTCTGGATGGTTTTGAGCAGGCCGACATGGGTCAGAACTTGCGCAAAAGCTGCCACTTCTCCCATCCAGGATGGGGTTGAGGGCATCGATTCCGGGGCCACTTGGATTGTTACCGAAGCATGCGTCATACTGGTTGTGTGTCCTCCTTTTTAGGAAACCGTTACATGAACTGCTTTCCTTACAAGGAGACACATTTCTTCGATTTTATCCAGTTTCCCTCATTTATTGCTCAGCTATGCAATCTCGTTGCGCATCCCGTGGGCCACTAAGACAAAATAGCGAGAGAACACGAGATGCTACTGTGTAAAAAGATCAAAATCGAAGTCAGCCAGCACGACGCCGAGGCTTTGGAATTCATGCAAGACAAGTGCCGAGGCTTGTACAACTGGTGGGTCATGCGCCTACGCAATGGGGAACGCTGGCGCGTCAACGAAGCCAAGAAGGCCCTACGTGACAGCAAGCAGTATGATCCAGAGTTACGAGCTGTCTACGGCAAGCTCTTAGCAGAGGTCTACTACCGGCTTGATGGGGCTATGCAAGCCTTCTTTCGTCGCGTGAAAGCCGGAGAGAACCCAGGATTCCCCCGTTTCAAGCCGCGCCATCAGTTCTTTACGCTGTGTTATCCGGCGATGTATCTGGAAGTACAGGAGAACACGATCACCCTCCCCACAGGAGGCGGCCATAGTTGGGGGCCGAAACGCTATGAGAACATCGTGGCACATTTGACAGAAGAACCCCCTGTCCACTTTCATGAGGTAGCCGTGTCCAAGGATGCTCGTGGCAACTATTACTGCTCGTTCGCTTATGACGATGGAGAGCAAGATGAGAACGATGAGCGGAAAACACAGAAAAAGCGGAAGAAACGCAAGCCGCGCCCCTTGCGCAATGATGGTATAGTGGCTTTTGACCTGGGCATCAAAACACTGGCAACGGGCTACACCGATCAGGGGCGGTTCTACCACATCGGCGGCTTCAAAGGCTATCGCTGGTATAACAAGCAGCTCGACAAGATCCGCTCCAAGCGGGACAAATGCAAGAAGAAATCGCGGCGCTATCTCCATCTCTCGCGCGTCTACAAGCGTGTCTCGGAACGGAAGCGCCGGAAACAACAAGACTGTCTGCATAAAGCTTCTCATCTCATCGCACACCGACTGGCTGAAAGGGCTGTGGTGATTGGCGATCTTTCCCAACGGCAGATGTCCATGAAAAGACAAGAGAACGAGACCCCCAAAGACAGGCGCAAACGGCAGATACGTAACCGCATGGTATACAATGATTGGGGTCTCTACGGTTTTGTGCAAATGCTTGAGTACAAGTGTTTGCGCTTTGGGAAAGAACTGGCTATAATAAGCGAACGCGATACGACCAAGACGTGCCATGTCTGTAAGCGCAAAAAGGACATGCCCCTGTGGCAACGCACGTATCGCTGTGAGAACTGCGGCTTGGTGATGGACCGCGATGACAATAGCGCGATCAACATCTACGAGCGGTTCCTTGCCCGGCTAGGGCCACGCACGTCAGCGATCTGACGTGCGGTGTACTGCATGAGAATGCAGGAATCACTACGTTTGTATACGTTTTGAAAGGCAGCGTTTGTCCTGTGAAAATTCACGAATATCAGGCCAAAGATATCCTGGCGCGCTACGGCATCCCGATTCAGCCGGGACGAGTAGCCTATACGCCGGAAGAGGCCGAAGCAATTGCCCGCGAGCTGGGCGGGCCGGTTGTCATCAAAGCCCAGGTCTATGTCGGCGGGCGTGGCAAGGCGGGAGGCATCCAGTTCGGCGACACCCCCGCGGAAGCGCGCGCGGCAGCGGCTAAAGTGCTGGGCATGGACATCAAAGGGCTAACCGTTGAAAAGGTGCTGGTCGTATCAAAGCTGGAGATCAAAGAAGAATACTACCTGGGCATCATCCTTGACCGCAAATCTCAGGCCCCGGTGGTGATGGTCTCCAAAGCTGGCGGCATCGACATCGAAGAGGTAGCCGAGACCGCACCAGAAAAGATCATCCGGCAGCCCATTGATATGCGCTACGGTTTACGTCCTTTTGAGGCGCGCGATATCCTGGCGCGCGCCGGCCTTCCGCATAACGTGATCGCCAGAGGCGGAGCAATCCTGGCGGCGTTGGCGAAAGCCTTCATCGACAGCGACGCCAGCCTGGCGGAGATCAACCCGCTCGCATTGACGGCTGAAGGACAGGTGCAGGCAGCCGACGCCAAGATTTTGATCGATGACAATGGCCTGTTCCGCCAGAAGGAATATGCATCGTGGGCGGAGACGGAAGAGTCCAACCCCTTAGAATTCGAGGCAAAGCAAGAGGGTCTGACCTACGTCAAGCTGGATGGCAACATCGGCGTAATCGGCAACGGAGCGGGCCTGGTCATGACTACGCTGGACATGGTGGCGCGCGTGGGCGGCAAACCGGCCAACTTCCTCGATATCGGCGGCGGCGCGAAGGCCGAGATTATGCGCAAGGCGCTGACCTTCGTGGCGCGCGATCCACAGGTCAAGGGTATCCTGGTCAACATCTTCGGCGGCATCACGCGCGGCGAAGAAGTGGCAAAGGGTGTGATTATGGCCCAGGCCGAATTGCCCAAAGGAATGCCCATCGTGGTACGCCTCTCCGGCACGGGATCGGAAGAGGGCAGAGCCATTTTGAAAGACGCCGGCCTAGACTGGGGTAGAGACATGCGCGAAGCAGCCCAGAAGATTGTCGCGGCCATCGCTGCGCGGGAATAGAGGAACAGGATATGAGTATTTTAATGGATTCGAGCACGCCGGTAATCGTACAGGGCATTACCGGACGCGAGGGACAATTTCACACGCGCAATATGATAGCTTCCGGCACGCATATTGTCGGCGGCGTTACGCCAGGCAAAGGCGGCGAGACCGTCGAAGGAGTGCCGGTTTTCGATACTGTCAACGAGGCCAGAGCAGCCACCGGCGCGACGGCAAGCTGCATTTTCGTGCCACCCCCAGGCGCGGCTGACGCCATCATGGAAGCGGCCAGCGCGGGCATCAAATTGATCGTCTGCATTACCGAAGGCATCCCGACCATCGATATGACACGCGCCATGCTGACCGTGCGCGAACACAACGCGCTGCTGATCGGCCCCAACTGCCCCGGCATGTGTACGCCGGGTCATGGCAAGATCGGCATTATACCCTACCAGATTTTCACGCCCGGCCCCGTAGGTTTCATCTCGCGCTCCGGCACGCTCACCTATGAAGTGGTGGCCCTGCTGACCGAGGCTGGTCTTGGTCAATCCACCTGCATCGGCATCGGTGGCGATCCCATCATTGGCTCAACATTCGCGGACTACTTGAAAATGTTTGAGGAGGACCCACAGACCAGAGTGGTCGTGATGTGCGGCGAAATCGGCGGCAGCGACGAAGAGGATGCTGCCGAATACATCAAGAGCATGAGCAAGCCGGTCGTAGCCTTCGTCTCCGGACGCACCGCTCCTCCGGGCAAGCGCATGGGTCACGCGGGCGCGATCATCTCCGGCAATACCGGCACCGCGCAGGGCAAAGTAGCAGCGTTACAGGCAGCCAGAGTTCCCGTGGCAGACACCATTTTTGACATTCCCGGCATGGTTAAAGAGGCACTGGCACGCGTCTCGTAAAATAGATGTAGGAACACATATGACGACGGCCTTAATATATGACCCAATTTTTTTAGAACATATCACGCCTGAAAACCATCCCGATAGGCCGGAACGCTTACAGATGGCGATGAACGTGCTGGAGGCGTTGAACTGGCTTGAACGCGACGGGTTAGCGCTACTTGCGCCGCGCGCGGCCAGCGAGGACGAACTGGCTGCCGTGCATGAGCGCGGCTATATCCGCGAGGTTGAGGAAGCAGCGCGTAAAGCGGCTGAAATACATGCCGGAGGCGGGCGCGAAACGCTGCGTTTCGCGACCGATACATACGTCTCTGCTAAATCCTACGAGGCAGCGATCAGGGCAGCGGGCGCGCCTCTGACGGCCATCGACGCTATCATGAAGGGCGAGATCGACAACGCCTACTGCCTGGTGCGCCCGCCCGGTCATCACGCGGTCGCCGAAGCGGCCATGGGCTTTTGCCTCTTCAATAATGTAGCGGTAGCCGCTCGCTACGCTATCGATCATTATGGTCTTGAACGGGTCATGATTATCGATTTCGATGCGCATCATGGCAACGGCACGCAGGAAATGTTTTACGATGATCCGCGCGTACTCTACTTCTCCACACACCAGGCGCCATTTTATCCCGGCACCGGTCTGTCCGACGAACGCGGCAAGGACAAGGCCGAAGGAACCACTATCAACGTCCCCTTGCCAACTTCCACTGGCTATGAAACTTTTGAGCCAGTCTTTCGACAGGTGATGGCTCCAGCAGCCGATCGTTTTGACCCGCAGCTTATCCTGGTTTCGGCTGGCTTTGACGCGCACTGGGACGACCCGCTGGGCCAACTCAATCTCTCGACGGCTGGCTTTGCGCAGTTGATGAACGTAATTATCGAAGAGGCCAGATTTCTGTGCAATGGGCGGCTGGTACTGGTGCAAGAAGGTGGCTATAGCCTGGACGCGATGGCCGCCTGCGTCGCCACCTGTATCAATCTGTTGCTCGGCGACGATGCCGCCGTCGATAGCCTGGGACAGGCTCCAGACATGCCCTACCGCATCAATACCGACGTACTCATCGCGGAACTTCGCCGCCTGCACCGGCTAACAGGCTATCGTATGCGCAACGCGCCTAAACCCGACATCGCGCGGCTGAGACGAGAAGTGAAAGGGCCGGACGCCTGAACCTTCGGGGAGTATGCATGGCTTCAACGCAATATGCGCGCCTGTTGACAATCGATGATATTGCGCCCGTCACGCGCCTTCTCAGCACGTCCGAATACATTTACCAACGCTTCACCTTTGAAGAACTACCGATGTTGTTGAAAAAGTATCCGGCGATGGGATTATTTCATGGGAACACCCTGCAAAGTTTTCTAATCTCACAAACAGTAAGCGCGCCTTCGGCCTGGATTGGCGGCTATGGCGTAAGCTGGACGGAAAGCCGCTCGTATATCACCATGCTGGATACATTGCTCGCCCAGCTTACGCCCCACCTGATAAAGCGCGGCGCGCGCCATCTTTATTACTCCGGCAACGACCTCGATAACGACTGGCTGCGCAACATCCTGCTGGCGCGCGACTTCAAGCTCCACCGCCTGCTGTACGCCTACGACAAAGTCGATTTCAAGATCCCCTCGCCGGGCAACCAGCAGGTTATTGTACGCCCGGTCGAGTTGGGCGATATCCCCGCCCTCTTAGCCATCGAGAAAGCGTGCTTCGAGGATTTCTGGCGCTACGACGCCTTCTCATTCGAGGATATCATCGCTACTCATCCCTATTTCGTGGTAGCAGAGTGGCAGGGGAAAGTCGTCGGCTATCAATTCAACGCGCTTGACGGCGAATATGGCTACCTCGTGCGCATCGCGATACACCCCTCGGCCAGTGGCAAAGCTATCGGAGTGCGCCTGATGAGCGAGGCCATCAACTTTTTCAAGCAGGCCAACGTCCTGCGCATCATGCTCAACACGCAGGAAGACAACACCCACGCGCACCGCCTCTACGAGTGGTTCGGCTTCATTCGCGTCCCTCAAATTGGTTTTGTGCTGCGCAAAAATCTCTGATCACTCGCTTCGACTTTCTCTTGACTCTTTTTTTCCTGAACTATGCAAGAGCGCGCAAATGGGACAGATGACACATGCTCTCTTTTGCATCTGGCTACTTTTGTGATGAGATTGTGCTTTTCCCCGCTGTTACAGCAGGCGTTTTCTGTCTATAATAAAGAACCACTAAGAAAACCTCGATAAGGGAGAGATGCAATGGAACAACTTGCTACGGCGGCCCGGCCACTGCGCATTGCCATCATTGGCGCTGGTCCAGCCGCGTTATATGCCGCCGAAGCGCTTCTTAAAAAACGCGATATGGTACTGACCATCGATATTTTCAATCGCTTCCCCACGCCTTTTGGATTGGTCCGCGATGGTGTGGCTCCTGATCACCAATCCATCAAAGCAGTTATCCGCGTCTTCGATAAAGTCCTGGCGGATGAGCGAGTCCGTTTCTTCGGCAATGTCACCTATGGCGTCGATATCCATCATGAAGAGCTAAAGCAATTGTACGATCAGATCATTTATGCTGTGGGCGCCCAGGCCGATCGATGCATGGGTATCCCTGGTGAAGATTTGCCTGATAGCCTTCCGGCCACTGCATTTGTTGGCTGGTATAATGGCCATCCTGATTATCGCGACCTGCCCATTGACCTCTCATGCGAGCGGGCTGTCGTTGTTGGCAACGGCAACGTGGCAATGGACGTGACGCGCATACTCGTTATGTCACCGGATGTGTTGATGAAAACCGATATTGCCGACCATGCTCTGGAGAAACTGCGCGAGAGCAAGATTCGCGAGGTTGTGGTCCTGGGGCGTCGTGGCGCAGCGCAGGCATCGTTCACGAATCCAGAGATCAAGGAATTGGGCAAGCTGGCAGGGGTCGATATGATCGTCGATCCCCAGAACATCGAACTTGATCCTCTCAGCAGGGCTGCTGTGGAAGAGAATCGTCTGATAGCAGCAAACCTGGAGTGTTTGCGCGAATATGCTGCGCGCACTGAACATATTGCTCCTCGACGTATTACCATGCGCTTCCTGGTCTCTCCGGTAGAAATTGTTGGTGTGAACGGGCGGATTACATCGGTGAGGATCGAACACAATGAGCTGGTCGCTGCTTCCAATGGCGAGTTGCGAGCAAAGGGAACGGGCAAGTTTGAGGCTATTGAGGCGGGCCTGGCGCTGCGCTCCATTGGCTATCGTAGTGTGCCCATTGAGGATGTACCGTTCGACCATGCAACCTATACCATAAGCAATAGTGCCGGGCGAGTCGTATATCCGAATTCGGGTAAAGCGGTGCCGGGTGAATATGTCGTCGGATGGGTCAAGCGTGGCCCCACCGGCCTGATCGGGAATAACAAGCCTGACGCAGCCGCCACTGTTGAATCAATGCTGGCCGATCTGCCGACTTTACAAGGAATCTGCGATGAGTATCGCGACCCTGCGCAGATCGAGGTATTTCTTCATAAGCGAAACATCGACTATGTAACCTACCAGGATTGGAAGAAACTGGATCGGTACGAAGTTGCTCGCGGCGCCGGGCAGGGTCGTCCGCGTAACAAAGTCACGACAGTAGCGGAGATGATGGCTGTTATTCGCCAGGGATAATGAAAACTTCTCTCCTCTCCTGGCCCCCGCCATGGATCGCGCGCTACTGCTTAGTACCAGCCGACCAGGCACCACACGTCAAGCGGCTCCGTTTTATTTTTGACGGGGAGCGGAGCCAGTTTGGTCACGCGCACTAACTGGCGCACGCGCGTAAAGGTGGCATGGTGCAAAAAGATATCATTATCGCTGGCCGCGCCCTGCAAACGCGCTGCGATATTAACAGTATCGCCAATAGCGGTATAGTTCTGAATACGCTCCTTTGAGCCGATATTGCCAACCATGGCCTCGCCGGTATTGACGCCAAAGCCGAATGCGAGCGGGATATCCTGCGGCTGCTTGCGCTGGTATTCCAATACGGCCAGGCGCATCTTCCAGGCCGCGCGCACTGCTCGTAAGGCGTGATCGTCCTGGGACAATGGCGCGTTGAAGATAGCCATCAGTTCGTCGCCCCAGAAGCCGGTGACGGTGCCACCTTCATCCCAGATAGCGTTGACCATGATTTCCATATAGGCATTGAGCAGGTTCATAACCTCTTTCGACGGAATGCGCTCGCTCAGGCGCGTAAAGCTGCGGATATCGGCCTTGATGACCGAGATTTCTTTCGATTCGCCGCCCAGGTTGAGCGCGGCGGGATTGTTGATCAATTGCTCTACCACGTTTGGGTGTACAAAGCGCCCGAAGATGCGACGAATCTCTTTCGCGCTGGCCTCGGCTCGCTTTTTATCGGCCTCCATGCGTTTGACCTCGGTGCGGTCATCAATCACCAGCGCCATACCAATCGGAGTATCGCGCGCGTCCCGCAGCGATGAAGCATAGAGCGTCAGGTTCACCACTCCGGTGCGTCCATCGATTTCGCAATCCACCGCCTCAGGCACAATAGTGCCATGATCATGTTCCGTCGGCACATTTTGCAGGATTTTGGTCAGGCCAACCTGGGGAATGCCCTGAAAAACATCCCGGTAGTGTCGTCCGATTGCTGAAAGCGGGTTGATACGCAGGATCAACCCGGCAGCCGCGTTAAACTTGGTGATAATGCCAGATGGGTCGGTCGTAATCACGCCATTGGCGATAGAAGCGAAGATGTTATCCATGTACTGCTTGTCTTCTTCGACCTGGCGAATGGCCTTCGTTAAATCATCAAAGAGACGCGCATTATGAATAGCAATGGCCGCCTGGTGACAGAATGCAAACAGCAGGTCACGATGGCGATGCCCAAACAGGTTAGCGGTGATGCGGCTATCCACGTAAACGGCTCCGATGGAGCCTCCCCGCACCACCAGCGGAGCGCAGATGATCGAGCGAATGCCATAGGCCACAATGCTTTCCTGCTCCTTCATCTCCACCTGCGCATCATCGGTCAGCACCGGCTGCTTCGTGCGTACCACGCGCTCTACCGTGCCAAGACTGAAATTGAACTCGCGCGGGTCGATGGTGCGCTCCTGTTTATCACGGGCGATAGGAAAAGTCAGTTTATTGGTGTCGGGATTCACCAGCACGAGGAAGCCGCGTTCCGCGTCAACCACGCGAATGACCTGGTCCATCACCTTGCGCAGCACCTCGTCAAAGACGAGCGAAGAGTTAAGCGTGCGCGCAATCTCGTAAAGGGTTTCCAGCTCGTCGCGCTTCAAATTGTTAATGCTGGAGTTAAGGGCATCGCCTGGACTTTGTATACTGCCCGTTGTCGGGAATGTCGGAGAAGGGGGTGTAGTCGATGGTTGAACAACCGGCGGCAGTTGTGTGGAAGCCCGGCGTAGAAACTCCTGGGTCTCGCGAACTTGCGCAAGTTGCTCATGTATAGTCGCCAGCACCCTTTGACCGGACTGGTTCAACCTGCCCAGTTCCAGATCAGCAGTACGCGAGACGCGCAGGGAATCGCTCAATAAACGCACCCGCGGATCTCCGCTATCTCCCGCGTAAGTCCCTTCAACGGCTACTTCTAACTTGCGTGTATGGTCATGCAACATATGCGAAATACGTAATAGCGCGTCGCCAAGCGCGCGCAGTTCGCTCGTTGTCTTCCATTCAGGATTGCGTTGATCGGGGTATTCAGACACGCTACCCTCCATAGCTTATAACTGAGGCTTTTTCCCGCCCTATTATACACTATTAGCAGGGTAGTGTGTAACATCTTTGTCTAATGGCAGATGTTTGGAGATAAGACTTCCTGTGAGCGGACTTGAGATGTGTCCAGGCTGTCATCCTGAGCGCAGCGAAGGATCTCTCCATCCGTTCGAGCCAGGTCCTTCGCTGCGCTCAGGATGACAGCCACAATGTTACACACAGCGAAAGTTCATCCAACGGCAATTCAGGAACGTATGTGCCATAGCTCTATTATGATGACGCTCGATATCTATTCTCGTGTGTTGCCTTCGATGCAACAAGAAGCAGCAGATAAGATTGATGATCTGTTCAAGCAGTCATGAGCTTATTCTTTGAGCTGCAAACCGGCCTTAGCCGCCTTTGCTACGAGATAATTGATGAAGGCAGAGCAAGCTATTAACATAAACTTCGCATCCTCAACATCTAAACTAGACTCACCAAGCATACCATGACGTATTCCTTCTGCATCACTTGTATAGCCGTATAAGCTATTGAAAGTGTTTTTAAGTGAAGGATGCAATTTACCTAGTTTATTTTCTAATAGTCGAAGTGCTTCTCCTAGCGTTGCTTTAGAATTTCCTGTTATCAATTTGCATATAGCTTCCACCGCGCAAATAGACTCTTTGATTGAGTTTCTGTAATCAGGCGTTTTTCTGTCAGCAAGAAATTCTAATGCGCACTCTAAATGTGGTGTAAATCGTTTCGAAACTGCTAGGGCTGCTTCTATTTCGGCGATTTCCTGCTCTGAGGTCACTGGCACAAGTTTATTTTCAACGAAACGGTACGCAGATAACTCTCTTGATAGGGTAGCGTTGCATGTTTGGATAAAATTTTGAATCAAGCTTTCTACGGGAAAGTATTCTACTATAAATTGTATGAAATCATAAACCTCATACCATTTACATTGAAAAAAATATACCCTAATTAGTTGCATTGTATTTCCAATGTCCCTAACATTTATTCCATCGATAGGTTCCTTGAAATAGTATTTCCATATATCTTGAAGAAAGGCTGGAAAATCAATAAAAGTAAGGGCGGTACCCATTTCATATATCGCCGTGTATACGTCATTCCAAATAGAATTTCTTAAATCAGCGTCAATGGAATTGACTTGAATAATATCTTTGACAGGTTTAAAACCCATCCTTTGGGAAAAGGTTTTTCCCATTTTATCTCCTCCTAGAATTCTAAGATTATGCGAAAGCAGTTGCCAATCAAGTAGTTTTGGTGGGTGAGGATAGTTGCACACTATTAACCAAAGAGCTTCTTAAGTTGTGGTGATTATATCATAGCGGTCAATATTAGGTTTTGCTGTCAAGTCAGCTTTCAGGTAAGGAAATTAGGTATCTTGTGAATTGTGGTGTGGCTTGTGGAGAGCGTTTAGAGGATTAGTGGTTTGTACTGTGAGCTTTCGCCCTACTATAACACACACGAAACGATTTAATACCCCAGCAACTCCTGCAATTCTTTCTCGCTCTGTTTGCTGAGCGGAATCATCGTCTCCTGCTTATCGTTCAGTTGTAGGGTGTAGCTGTTGCGCGTGTACTGAATAACCGATTTTATGTGTTGCAGGTTCACAAGGTGGGCGCGATGCGCCTTGAAGAAGCCCCGACCGGCGAGTCGAGTCTCCAATTCCTGCAACATCAGGTTGGTGGTAGCTTCCTCGTTGACGGTGCGCGGTTCTCGATGGTCTTTTCCAGCCGCCGAACCTGTACATGGCCGCGCACCCCTCGCCTATTTTCTCTGTTTTCTCTGTCATTACTAATTGCGCCAGGGGCATTGTAACACAGGCCAGAAGATGCTCAAGCCCTTATCAATTGCGCGTGTACGCGAATCTCGACGTTGTTGCGCAGCGCGTTGGAAACCGGACATGTCTGCTCGGCGACCTGAGCGGCTTTTTCAAACGCTGTTTCGTCAAGTCCCGGAACGCTGCCGCGCACAGTGAGATCCATAGACCGAATTTTGGGCCCGCTCGCGCTAAGCTCCAGGGTACACACTGCCTCTACATCCAGCTTCTCAGCCGGGGTTCCGCCTGTGGCAAGGCCGTGAGCAAGGCCCATCGCGTAACATTCAGCATGGGCAGCGGCAATCAGTTCTTCCGGGCTGGTCTTCCCATCGGGTCGCTCTGTGCGCGAGGCCCAGGTAACGGGCAAATTCGCGAGAGCGCCACTACTTGTTTGAACAATGCTACCATGTCCTTGAATCAGATTTCCTTCCCAGGTCAGCCGGGCACGACGTTCGACTTGTGGCATTTTCTTTTCTCCTCAAGAATGGATTCAGGCACTTTGTAACAAGCGCCAACAACTCTTCATTGACAATGAGAAATCGCTATTGTTCCCATCCCAGGTGTACCTTTACAATCTACCACCGAGTAGGTTTAATGGCAAATACCTTGCTCCATTGATCGCAATAACCGATTATTCGCCCCTCACAAAAGGAGGTTACACCCCCTGTTCCGCCAAAAATTTGCTAAATGCCATCGGCGTAAACCCAAAATCGCGTTCAACCGAATTGATATCGGTAATATTATCGAAGGTGAAAAGCGTCATGGCGGCCTTTGTTAAGGGGGGTCGAGGCAACACGGCCTCCATGACGGCAGCGCCAATGCCGATGAGCGCGTTGGGAGCCGGTGCCTTGATGCGTCTCTTATGCATGGTGTGCAGCAGCTCGTTTATGACCCTGGTAAAAGTATAGTATTCCGGGCCACCGATAATGTAGGTCTTGTGGTTAGTGCGTTCCGGCTCTTGCAAAACCTTGAGAACGACTGTGATAACATCCTCGACATAGATGGGCTGGAATTGTATCTTGCCGCCGCCAATCAGTGGCACAACAGGCGAGGTACGTATCAGATCGGTCAGACCCTTGATGAACGGGGCATCTTTGCCGAAGAGTACCGAAGGCTGAATGATCGTCCACTCCAGGCCGCTCTCCTTGAGCATTCGTTCGGCCTCGTACCGCCCCTGCATATACGTTCCGGGCTTATCGAGCCGCGTTCCCAGCCCGCTCATTTCGACGATACGTGTGACGCCCGCTTCCTGTGCCGCTTTTATCAGATTGGCCGTTCCCTGCACATTGGTTTCATAATAGGAATTGCCATGTGATTGCTTATGATCGGCGGTAATAAAAGCGGCGTGGACTACCGTATCCACCTTTTGCAACGCTGCCGCAAGCGTAGCAGCCTGCGTCGTGTCGCCCTGCGCAAATTCGACCTGACCGGCTGGCAAGAGAGCCGCCGCGCGCTTCACATCGCGCACCAGGCAGCGCGGATGCTCACCATTCTGGACCAGCCGCGCTACCAGATGCCTGCCAAAATAGCCCGTCGCGCCAGTTATCAATATCATACATCACCTTCTCAATCATTATTTTTGTTGCTATGTGTTCTCCTCACTAATTATAGACCCTACACAGGTAGAATACGAGCGCGCCAGATCATGAAAATAGAGGTGAGTCTGCTCATTGGACAAGCTCCACCCTGGCACCGTGAGTAGGTGAATACAAAATGAATACAACATGCATATGCTGTGAATAGAAAGTGAACGGTAACTGAACGATAAAAGTATGGACAACCCGGCAGCGTCCCGGTACACTTGAAGGCATAGGAGGCGAGTGATGCAAGCAGATGAGTATGTTGTCCATCCATTGCGTATAGCGCGCGTGGAGCTTGGACTGACGCAGGAAGAAATGGCGCAAGAAATCGGCCTGGGCGTGTCCACCATCCGGCGGGCCGAGCAGTGGTTCCCACTCAATATCAAAACCCAACGTATCCTGAGCGACTATTTCAAGAAGACACCGAAGGAACTGTGCCTGCTGGGACGCGGCTGGACGCAAGGCGATGGGAAAGCCATCACTCCACAGCAAACCGCGCCGCGCCCATCGCAGCACCTACCAGCAGTGCATGCGCCTGCCCCATTGTTGCGCATGGCCGCGCCATCCCCACAGTACACACCCGTACAGGCCATAGATCTGCTGGCCGCGCAGCCCAACATCGCGACAGATGAGTACGCGGGAGCATGGCTCGCGCTGGGAACCAGCCACCTCGCCCAACTCTTCGAAGAAGGCTGGTCGCTCGAAAACATCCTGAACTCAGTGCGCGTAGTGATGCAGGGCGCGCAGGGCATGTCCACCATCACAAGGCGCAAGTTGTTGCAATTGAGCGGCATTGCTCTTCCAACGAGTGAGCATGTATCGGAGGAGGTGAGAGTACGAGTTACGGACGCGCTCAGTAAGAGCATTATAGATGGATGGAAGCTCTTTCAGACAGGTAAACTCAGTGTCCCTCAAGTTACTGCTGTTGCGCAAACACAACTCATTCTGATAAAACAAGCCGAATATCTTATCGCACCTATCAATTGCTCACTTTTTTTATCAGCAGCTTATCGCATCATAGGAACGGGACTATCGTTTCAAGGTCGCTATATCGAATCTCTCAAATATCACCAGAGCGCGCATATTGCAGCATTGGAATCAGGTGATTTATCAAGCACAATCCAGAGTTTGCTTTGTAAAGCCAATAGCTATCATGATCTTAAACAATATGCTGATGCAACGCAGACTACTGAGATGGCATTCAGACTCAGTGAACATCAAACTGATGCTGTGGGCATCCAGTCAAAAACCCACATTCTCGGATGTTGGGCCAATAATGCTATGCAACAAGGAGAATTTGTTCTGGCACAGAAGAAGCTCGATGAAGCCGCTGCATATCTCGATCAGATCAGCCCAAATGAGGAGTTTGATAAAGCAAGCTGGCTATCACTTCACGGGAAATATGCTTTTACTACGAGAGATTATTCAACAGCCATTCAATATTACGAAAAGGCCATTCTCGAACTTCTCCCCAACTGGACGGTAGGTAATATTCTTACTTTAATCCCGTTGATGGTAGCTTATGCCTGTAAAGGCGAACGAGATAAAGGACTTGCTACTGCCCAAAACACGTTGGAAGTGCTTCAAACATTAAATTCTGCCGCTATGAACAAGTTGTTTATCGACGCCGTAGAACATGCTTTGCTTGCTTCATTTCCTGACGACAAACAAATCCAGACGTTTCTTACGGATGTCCGACATCTTTAACGGAAGAAGCCTCCAGACATAATTTGATAATTCATTACCCAGGAAGCATCGCCAGCAGCAATTGACGAAACCCCTCTAAATCCTGCAATGTCTCGTCGCGGTCACGGGATGGCGGAACTTTTTGTCGCACGAAGGCGCAGAAACCGAGCATGGCAGTGTTCAGGGCGTGAATCTCCTGAACTTGCAGGTGAATATGGACTTCTATCGAGCCGTTGGGTCTGGCGATCAGGCGTTGATAGACGCCCTCGAGCAAACGCGCCTGCTCCTGGCTTTCCGGCGTGGGTTTAGTTGTTCTCCGCGAATAGGCCAGGTAGCCCCAAATGACATTGCGCAATACCGACAGGTCGTTGTAGCCTATCTGGAGCGTTGGAAAATTATGCATCACGTTCTATCTCCTTTTGCCCCTCTTGTTATGTTTCCTCTTTTTCCTGCTGCCTGACCGATTCTTTTTCGTTGCTCCTTCGTTGCTCTCTGGTTCAGATTCTACGTACCAGTACTCCGTGTTCATTAGCGCCTGCGCCTCCTCGTGTTTCCCTTCATTGATGAGAGAGAGAATGCGTTCCGCGCCCATTTGCATACGTGCGGTAATCATCTGATGCGAGGCACTGCTGGCAAATCCATACAGCGCGAGCCGCGCAGCCTCTTCCTCTAACGTCTGCTGTTCCCGAAATGCCGCAACCTCGCTGCGATGGGTATCTGGCATAATGCTCCTCCTTGAATCTGGATTGCTCGCAACAAAACATCCTTAACGGGTACATCTTGAGTTTAGCCGACAGGAGCGGAATGTGTGGACGAAAAACCCTGTGGTTTCGTTTGGAGAGAGATCAATGAGTATTCACCAGGGCAGGGGCAAATCTACCGTTTAGCGCAGCGACCCGGCAGGTAGCAGAATCCGCACGGTGACGCCTTCGCCGGGGGAGCTTTTGATGGTCAGACTACCGCCTGCGATAGCCAGCAGCGCGCTGTGGGTGAGCAGGCCGCCGCCTGTGCCACTGGTAGCGCTGGAGGACGAGGTGATACCCACCCCATCATCTGTGACGATCACTTCCAGGCTATGATCCGCGTTGTTCCATAACGCTTTGAAGAGCAGGCGCAAGTGGCGATGTTCGTCAGAGCCGCGCGCGTGACGGGCGGCATTGCGCAGCGCCTCCTGCACGGCTGCAAAGACCAGTTCGGCAATAGCGGGCGGCATCACTTCATCGATGGAGGCGGCTGTCTCGTCGGAAACGCACCATTCTACCTCGTCGAAAGCGTACTGAAAATCCTGATCCAGCATGGTGCGTATGGCGCTTATCATACCGTCCTGTTCAAGACGGTGGGGCGCGCTGGGTGCGGTGGCGCGCATCATGGCGGCCAGGCGGCGATGCGTGTCAGAAATAAGCGTAATTGTTTCATCTACAGCCTGCTCGCGAGCGTCAGTGTCACCGGACGAGGGTACGTTGCCGTTGCCAGGTTGCGAACGCAGCGTTTCCAGTTGCAGGAGAGCCAGGTGCATCTGCGGCAGGATTTCGTCGTGCAGCACGCGCCTTTGCTGCGCTCCCAGCAACTTTACATCGACGATGCGGCGACGCAGCAGTCCCGCTACAGCCTGCATTGCTTCATGATCGCCTAACGTATCGAGGATGCGCTGCCCGCAGGCGTGTGCCAGGTTCATATCTTCGTCGGTCAGGGCGGCCCCATCCTTGCGCGGTCCAAGATAGAGCGTGGCAACCAGCCCGCGCTCGTCATAGATAGGCAAGACCCAGCAAATCATCGGCTCCTCGTTGACGAAAAGTTGGATGCGCGATGGTGTTTCCAACGCGCTGTCGCGTTTCCTGGCTGCCTCGCTCTTCTCCAGCAGCTTTTTGTCTCCCACTGGAGAGAATAATGCGCCGTTTGCCAGCGATGAGACGGGCCAGCGATAACTGAAACGCCGCCGGACGGTACCCGCCAGCACTGCTAAGTAGGCGCACTGCACCCCCAGCACATTATGGCAGAGGTGATAAAACAGGTCTTCCAGGTCCTGCTCGGTCTTCTGCAGATCGGTATTCAGCCAGTGGCGCAGGCTGGTACTGCGCACGAACGGGCCCAGCAGCGCGATGTAACGATCGTGAGCGGTATAGCTGCTCCAGGTGAACAGGGCATACGCGCCTGTCGCCAGCGAGGTGATAATCAGCAGGCCCCCCGGACTGCTATGCGTCAGATTGACCAGCAGGACGATAAAGATAGACACGGCCGTCGAGACAATCACGGTGCCGCGCCATTGTTCCAGGAAGCCGCGCCGCGAAAGCGAACGCTCGATCAGTATGCCGTGTCGCATGATGGAATAGCCTATCAACAGGATCACCAGCGCTACCGCGCCCGTCGCGCACAAATCCAGGATGAGCAGGTTCATGGGAAAGATATTGCCGTTTATCAATCCGCCATTGACGGGCGTACCAGGCGTAACAGGCGCATAGGGATGTTGCAGCCAGTTGATGATAGACTGGATCACCAGCACGCCCAGCGTTGTCGTCAATATCACCATCAACAGCGCGGCCAGCAACATCCCCGGACGCGCCAGGTGCCAGGAAAGATGCGGCTCCTCCAATAGTTCTTTATCGCGTGGATCATCCCAGAAGGCATCGATCAGGGCATGGCGCAAACCACGCGCGCGCTTTGTGCGCCGTTTCAAGAAATGCCAGAATGCGCGCAGCAAACGCGCGATACGCCCAATCGTGAACCAGGGCGCGATAGCGCAAAAGGTAACGTAACAGAGAAAAAGCAAGGAGAGCAGCACCGGCGGCGAGAATACGCCATTACGAATATCATTGAAGGCATCGTTATACACAATCAACCGCAGCGCGCCCGCGTAAGTAAACGTCGATGGGTTAAGCAGCAAACATACCAGCACCGTCCCGCCCAGCAGCGCGCCAAACACCAGCAGATAGGGCCTGCGTCTGCGCCACTTCTGATTGATGAGCGCGGCATAGTACAGCCCGATAGCAAACCAGATATACGGCACCCCAAGCGCGGGCAGCCAGATGAGATGCCACAAAAAATCCTGGCTCACCAACCCACCCTGCTGCATCGGCGACCCGGAGATCAGCAGCGCGTGAATAAAGAAAAACAGCGCCGACAACCCCAGCCCAATAACCCCCAGCCGCGCAATGCCCGCCTTGCGATCACCATTCAGCCACACCGTAAAGGCCAGCCACAGAAACGCCACCAGGTTAAAAATGGATAACGCCAGCAAAAATGCGCGCAATATATAAGCCGGCTGCAACAGCGATGCAATGCCCATGTGTTTCCTTTCGGTTCGTGATTCTCGCCACACAAAGCGGGATGTGCTTGATGGTATCCCAATGGCTTTAATAATCATGTCGAGAACGTAAGTATATCCCCATCCTGAGGAATACACACCTGCTTCTCCAACCCTTCCTCCTCTATTTTTGTTCTCAAGGCGGTGCGAGTGAGGCCGCAGTGATTGACCGTTTCCATATGCACTGCGACGACCCTTGCCTGTGGAATGCTTTGGCAAACCCGGCAAACATCTTCCTCGTCCATGGTAATAGGGCCTCCGCCTGTAACAAAGGTGGCAGCGCCAGCGTTGAGAATAACCACATCCGGAGAAAACTGTTTTAAGGCTCGCTCAACTTCTGGACACCAAATCGTATCGCCTGCGATATACAGCGCTGGTTCCCCCTCTGCTCGCAACACAAATCCGGAGACCGGACCCATCTTTTTGCCGATCTCACCTGTCCCATGTTGCCCTTCAGTACGATCTATCTGAAGTCCGCGCCATGTGAGATGCTCAGTCACAGGCAAAACCTGTGAGAAGCCAGCTTGCTCAAGTGCTTCTTGGTCCTCTGGCTGGCATAGAAGAGGCAGATGCTTCTGCAACATAGCCTGTGCGCTTGCGTCCCAATGATCACGATGGGTATGTGTCACCAAAACAGCGTCAACGCCTCCAAGCGCCTGCTGCAACTCCTCGTCGGAGAGTGGCAGTGGCACCATAGGGATACGCTGCTGATTGCCTGCATTGGCAATCGGCTCCATCGCTTCAAGCGGGCTGAGCATCGGATCAACCAGGAGGGTGAGGCTGTGAATGGTAAGCACCAGCGTGGCATGGCGCAGAAAATGGATGTGCATTATCTCTTTCCTAACTTTCGATCAAAATGTAGTGGCTGCTTCCGTAGTAAAATTGTAAGACATCATGCTGCTGCCCTACAATATTATTCTCTTTTTCACCACTATCGGATGAATATGTCCTCACTCCTCCTTATACAACGGCACCCATTCCCCCCTACGATCCTGCACTAGCGCCACTCCATCTTCATCCCACATAATCATGCGATTGAGCGTATAGATCAGCGTAGCTCGCGCTCGAGCGACCTTATCATCAACTGCCGTTTCGCTGAGGCCCCAGGAGGCGTAGATGCGGCCATTGGTGCGGCTCACGGCGCGTTTGTCGTGCAGGTTGAGGCGCGTGGCAATCTGTTCGTTGGTCATGCCCTGCGCTACCAGTTCGGCGACGCGCAGTTCGTTGGGTTCCAGCAGGGCGCGTGGAGATTGTTCGTCGAGATCGCGCACCTCTTGCACGCGGTCTTCGATTTCGGGATCGACCAGGCTGCGCCCGTTAATGGCGTCACGCAGCAGAGGCACCAGCATTCCAGGTAGCAGGTAGTTACTTTTGCGCACATAGGCATAGTGCGTCAGGATGCCGGAGGCGCGAAACTCGCGGTAGTAGTCATCGTCATCCTGAATGGAATAGAAAACCACCGGCATACGGGGGCGTTCGCGCCGGATGGCAATAGCCGCGCCCACGCCGCTCAAGGCTTTGCGCCCCGCCTGCGGGTCTTGCAGCTTCACATCCATCAAGATCACATCGACATCCAGCTCCAATGCCCGCAACAGGGCTTCGCGGCCAGTCGCGGCCTCGCCCAGCACCTGCACCGCTCCCGTCGCCTGCAATCCTTCGCGTAATGCCTTGCGCAGCGGCCCGTGATCGTCCACCAACAATAATTTCATCATTTGCATACTATTCATATCACACGCCATACCTGATTCACTACCCGTAGGGGCGGGGGTGGACGTGGATGACGGGTGGGGACGCTTGCGTCGCCCTCGTCCCTTTCCACACCATTACCGCATTCGGCTGTCAAGATTCATCAGGTAATACGTCTGCATCCTTCATAAATTTATAGAAAGTACATCTCAGTATAGCAGATTTCGGTACCCACACATAGTTTCCGAAACACAAATTGATGTGTTTCAAAGACAAAGCCCGGATGCCAGGGGAATACACTCATCCAGGTTAAGACACTGGCAGCGTATGCCCTCTTCCAGCAATCGCTTCATGCCCTGCGCCCTGGTAATCAGAACTTTCGAGTTCGCTCAGTTTCTGCTCGGCCAGTGCGCGCCAGCGCACGCCCAGTGGCGCATTTTCATCGAAACCAGAAACGAGCGTCTGAATTTCCGCCATTGAAAAGCCCGCCTGCTGTGCAAGCTGGATGAACGCCAACTGCTGAAAGACCCGCGAAGAATAGCGCCGGTGTCCATGCGTCCTCTCCGGCCTGGGCAGCACGCCTATGTCTTCATAATAACGGATGGCCGAGGAGCGCAGCCCCGCCTGGCGCGCAACTTCACCAATGGTCAATTTCAGTTCGTTCAAATTCGGGCTTCTCCCCTCTTGACTTCAAGTGTACTTGAAATTGTACACTTGTTTTCGAGGGGGCGCAAGTGGCGTTCCCTCCCACGAAAGCGCAGACACGCGAAAAAAGAAAGAGGTGTTTATCATACCCGATACCCAACACGAAGCACAGCCACTCGTACTGGCCTGCTCGCTCACCGGAGAAGACCTGGCAGCGCGCGGTGAGGTCGTTCGCCCGCTCATGGCATCGTACCAAAAATTGCAGGAACTTGAGGACGGCTACGCCTTACAATTTCCAGGCAAGCCTGAATGGATACAAAGAGTAGTGTCGTTCATTGCCGAGGAAAGGCAATGCTGCCCCTTCTTCACCTTCGAACTGCGATATGAGCCAAACCTGGGACCAATCTGGCTGAGCCTGCGCGGATGCGCGGAAATAAAGGCCCTGCTGCGCGATCAATGGCTCACCCAGTCTCTAATCAATTGAGCAAGAGTGACAGCCGAACGCGAGCATCATACCCGCGTTCGGCTGTCACTCTTGCTCAGCTAATATCCAGCGCCATTCTCAAAGGCGCTGGCGATGACGCTGTAGCCTTTGGTGGTAGCATGAATACCATTAGACCAGGGCAGGGGCAAAGCTTAGCCCGTACCCTATACGGCATGACACTTGATACCGATTCGTATAGGGTACGGGCTGGGCTTGCCCCTGCCCTGGTCTTTAGGCTATAGTGAATGCAGCTACAATCTATTTCAGGTGAGAACAATGACAACAACACAACGGAACAGTATCCATTTCGGATTGGTGCTGCATAATCATCAACCGGTCGGCAATTTCCCCTGGGTATTTCAACAGGTATACGAAGAAGCATACCTTCCCATGATAGAGGCTCTGGAACGCCATCCCGGCGTGCGTCTTTCGCTGCATTACACCGGCTCGCTGCTCGATTGGATGCAAGAAGCGCAGCCAGCCTTTTTGCAGCGCATCACGGCGCTGGCAGAGCGCAAGCAGGTTGAGATAGTCAGCGGCGGCTACTACGAGCCTATCTTGCCCTCTATTCCCGATAGCGATAAGCTGGCGCAGATACGCCGCCTCTCGGAGCGCATTGCGCGCGATTTCGGCACGTCAGCGAGCGGCATGTGGATCGCGGAGCGCGTCTGGGAGCCTGGACTGCCGCGCCTGTTGCGCGAAGCAGGCATCGAATGGACGATCCTGGATGATGTGCATTTCAAGAACGTCGGGCTGGAGGATAGCGACCTGTACGGCTACTACGCCACCGAAGATCAGAGCAGCGTACTGAAAGTATTCGCGACGAGCAGGTCAATGCGCTACACCATTCCCTGGAAACCGGCCTCCGAAACCATCGAAACGTTGCGCGCGCTGGCAACGCCCGACGGCAGGCGTATCCTGGTGATGGGCGACGATGGCGAGAAATTCGGGAGCTGGCCCGATACACAGGAATACTGCTGGGGATCAGGCGACAAAATCGGCTGGGTTGAGGAGTTTTTCACCCTGCTGGAGCGAAATAGCGACTGGCTGCGCACCACACCGCTCGGTGAATATGCGCGTCACTACCCGGCGCTGGGGCGTATCTACATCCCCACATCCTCTTATATTGAGATGACCGAGTGGGCTTTGCCCCCCAAAAAATCGTATGCCTTTGATAAGCTGCTGCGCAAGCT
Source organism: uncultured Chloroflexia bacterium (assembly GCA_963769535.1). Lineage (GTDB taxonomy): Bacteria > Chloroflexota > Ktedonobacteria > Ktedonobacterales > Ktedonobacteraceae > CF-113. Next base: position 1,074,653 of record CAVYMC010000001.1, read on the forward strand.
CGAAGAAGAACATCGCGACGACATCTTGCAATTTATGCGCGGCGGCTTCTGGCGCAACTTCCTGGTGCGCTATAGCGAGGTCAATAACCAGCATAAGAAAATGCTGCGCGTGCATAACGCCGTCTACAAGGCTGGCGCGAGCCAGGAAGCTGGCATCGTAGACCTGTGGAAGGCGCAGGCTAATGACACCTACTGGCATGGCCTTTTCGGTGGAGTGTACACAAGTCATATGCGTTCCGCCATCTACCATCACCTCATCAAGGCGGAAAACGCCGCCGACGCCCTCAACATGGGAACGGAACCCTGGCAGCGTTTCGAGTTCACCGACTTTGATCGCGACAGCCAGGAAGAATTGCTGATCGAGGGCAACCGGCAGAACCTGTACATCGACCCGCGGCGCGGCGGTACGCTTTTTGAATGGGACATGCGGCACAGTATGCATAACCTGCTGTGCGTCATGACACGCCGCGAAGAGGGCTATCACCAGGTATTGCGCGATTTCGAGCGAGAACGCCGCGCCACCGCCGCGCAACAGGCAGCAAGCAGCAAAACGCAGGAACCGGTCACGCCACACAATGCCGTCAAAGCCAAAGAGCCTGATCTTGACCGCTACCTGGTGGTTGATCGCTACCGCCGCCACAGCCTGATCGATCATTTCTTCGGCGCGGGTACCAGCCTGGCGCATTTCGCGCAGGCGCAATTTGAAGAATACGGTAATTTTGTCGAACAGCCCTATGAGGTGAGCATGGAGGGAGATGCCGACAGTATCACTGCGACGTTACGGCGCGATGGACTGGTACGGCGAGCAGGCGCGCTTGGCCCGCTTCCCGTGCAACTCACCAAAACGCTTATTATCCCCATTAACGAAGAGAAGCTGGTAGTGCGCTATCATATCGCAAACAAAGGGCAAACGCGCCTGCAAACCCGTTTCGGCTGCGAATGGAACTTCCACCTGCTGGGCGGCGGCGCGAACGACCAGGCATATTATCGCATCGATGGACACACGCTGGAGAACGGGCATTTCGATAGCACGGGCGAAGTGCCGGAGGTACGTTCCTTCCATATCGGCAACACCTGGATTTCACAGGACATCGGCTTTACCCTCAGCGAAGCGGCCACCCTGTGGCGTTTCTCCATCGACACCGTCACCGGTTCCGAAGCCGGCTTCGAGCGCAACCACCAGGGAAGCTGCCTGACCCTACTCTGGCCCCTGCTGCTCGAAGCAGGCCAAAGCTGGCAAGTAGAAATTGAGTGCAACGGCAATAAAAGAGAAATGTAGTGACGCCCCTTGTGGGCGTCAGGGGTGAGGCAATATGGTGTATAATTACGTGCAACCGCAAGAGCGACATGACAACTGGCAAATCCCTGCAAGGAGTAACAGAGTGCAACTGTCCGATTTGATAAACAACCTGCCCCCCTACCATTTTGCTAGCGCGAAGAAGAAAATAGCCGACCGCAAAGCTGCCGGGGTTGACGTAATCAGCCTCTCGATGGGCGATCCCGACCTGCCCGCGCCCCGAAGCGTCATTGATCGCCTGTGCCAGGCAATGCAAGAAACGGAAAACCACCGCTACCCGGAATATTTTGGTATGCGCGCCCTGCACGAGGCCTTCGCAGCCTGGTTCCAGCGTCGCTTCGACGTGCAGCTTACTCCTGAACGCGACATCTTGCCCCTGCTCGGCTCAAAGGAGGGATTGGCCTACGTTGGCGCGGCTGTCCTCAACGCCGGAGATATTTCACTGATACCCGACCCCTACTATCCTGTCTACGTCACCGCCAGCACCACCGTAGGCGCGATTCCATATATGCTGCCACTGCGCGAGCAAAACGGCTACCTGCCCGACCTGGAAAGCATCCCGGCTGATGTGCTGGCAAGAGCTACTCTGCTCTGGCTGAACTACCCCAATAACCCGACAGCGGCCTGCGCCGACCCGGCCTTCTTTGAACACGCCGTCGATTTCGCGCGCCGCCATAACCTGACGATCATTCACGACATGGCCTACGCCGAAGTCTATTTTGACGACTACCGGCCCATGAGCATCCTGCAAGTGCCGGGAGCCAGCGAGGTGGCCGTCGAACTGCATTCGCTGAGCAAGACCTATAACATGGCAGGTTTCCGCGTGGGTATGCTGGTTGGCAACGCAGATCTGGTCAACGCCGTGGGACGCCTGAAAAGCAACATCGATAGCGGCATGTTCCGGCCAGTGCAATACGCGGCAATCGAGGCGCTTAATTTGCCCGTCTCCTGGCTCGAAGAGCGCAACGCCATCTATCGCCGCCGCCGCGATCTGCTCGTGGAAGGCTGCAACGCGCTCGGTATGCGCGCTCATAATACCACCGCCGGGCTATACATCTGGGCTGCGACACCAGGTGGCTACAGCGCGCGCGATTTCATCAACTGGCTCTTTGATAAAACCGGCGTTTTTCTTACGCCTGGCACAAACTTTGGCAACGCGGGCGAAGGATACGTGCGTATCTCGATGACCGCGTCTGAAGAGCGTATCGCGACCGCTTTGAAACGCATGAAAGAAGCGTTACGATGATCGCTACCCCTGTCAATGCCTGGCATCTCGCGCTCGATCGAGATGTTTGCACCGATGTAGAGGCAGGACTTAATCATGAATGGCTTGTTACTAACGGCCTGGGTGGGTACGCCGCCGGAACTCTCAACGGAGCCACCACCCGCAGCTATCATGGCCTGCTGGTAGCGGCGCTGCGTCCACCCGTCGAGCGCAGCGTGCTGGTAACAAAGATCGACGAAGAGATAGAAGTAACACGCGAGCGCAGCCAGCCGCAAATCTATAAGCTGGGCGTCAACGAATACCAGGACGGCACCATTGACCCGCGGGGCTATACCTACCTCGAAAGGTTCGCGCTGGATGGCGACATTCCTATTTTCATCTACCAGCTTAACCAACATATTACGCTGGAAAAGCGCGTCTGGATGGAATACGGGCAAAATACGACCTACGTGCAATATGAAATGCGTCCAATTCTCGACGAAGAGGCCAGCAAAGACACTATTACGCTGCATCTCCTGCCCTTCTGTCTCTACCGCGATCACCACGCAACCACGCAAGGATCAAATGACTGGCGTTTCCTGGTTGATAACGAGAGGAATAGCATCCGCGCGCGCGCTGACAATAACGCGCCCACCTGCCGCCTGATCGCCAATCCTGCCGCGAGTTACTCCCAGACAGGCTGGTGGTACTGGCATGTATTGCATCGCCGCGACCGGGAACGCGGCCTACCCTCCGTAGAAGATGTCTACCAGCCCGGCATATTTCATATTCCGCTCGCGCCTGGCAAGCCCGTCACGCTGGTGTTGAGCGCGGAACAGGAACTGCCAAAGCAATTTGGCGCGGCCAGGCACGAGGATGCTGTCACGCAAGCCTACCAGCGCCACCAGCGCCGCATCAAACAACTGCTGGACATCGCAGACCGCAGCGCCACCAATCTTCCCCGCAAAGACCCCGTTTTCGCTCGCCTGGTAGTCGCCGCCGATCAGTTCATCGTCGTGCGCCCCGAACCCGGCGCAACGGGCAACAGCTTAAAATTGACCCCTGACCGCAAAACCGTGATCGCCGGCTATCCCTGGTTCACCGACTGGGGGCGCGACAGCATGATCTCCCTGTCCGGCCTTTTTCTTTGCACCGGCAGGTACAGCGAGGCGCGCGGGCTGCTCAAAGCCTTCGCCACCTACACCCACGAAGGGCTAATCCCCAATCGTTTCCCGGACAAAGGCGAGGCTCCCGAATACAACACCGCCGACGCTACCCTGTGGATGTTCCATGCGCTGAACAGCTATACCAACATCACCCACGACTGGTCGCTGGTCAAGGAACTCTATCCGACCTTCACGGACATCATCGAGTGGCATAAACGCGGCACGCTCTATAACATCGGCGTTGACCCCGCCGACGGCTTGCTCCACGCTGGTGCGCCGGGTGTGCAGTTGACGTGGATGGATGCCAAAGTGGACGATTGGGTCGTGACGCCGCGCCGTGGTAAGCCAGTCGAGGTGAATGCGCTGTGGTATTGCGCCTTGCGCTGCATGGAAAGCTGGGCCATACATCTCTCATACGATGCGCTGGAATACGCGCAGCTACTCACCCAGGTGCGCGAAAACTTCGCACGTCGTTTCTGGTACGAGGAAGGCGGCTACCTCTACGACGTGATTGACGTTGACGGTATCGCGGGTCAGAACGATGCCGCGCTGCGCCCCAACCAGTTGCTTGCCGCCTCGCTGACAACGCACCTGCTCAACGAGGAACAGACCCGCGCCATGCTCCAGAAAGTGACGGATGCTCTGCTTACCCCGATGGGATTGCGCTCGCTCAGCCCGCGGGACCCTGCTTATCACAACCACTTCAACGGCAAGCGCGAAGAACGCGACGCAGCCTACCACCAGGGCACTGTCTGGCCCTGGCTGATGGGTCCTTACGTTGACGTACATTTGCGCCTGTACAATGATTGTTTGAAACTACTGCCTCTCCTGCAACCCCTGGTAAAGCATCTCTGGGATGATTGCGTTGGCTCGATCTGCGAGGTAGCCGAACCTGAAGCGCCGTTCGCGCCCGGCGGGTGCTTCGCGCAGGCATGGAGCGTTGCAGAATTACTACGGGCGTGGCTGGCCGTCGCGGGATAAGGAATAACCATGCTCAATGCGGCTTCCATTCAAACCGTAAATGGCGCAAGAACATCCCCCCATCTTGTGCGGCCCCTCTATGACTCGTACTGCTTCGCCAACCTTCCCGCCAGCATCAGCTATCTCTTGACCGGCCAGGGCCAATGCGCGTTGCCGGGTGATGTTTTTGAGGGTTTGCCCACGCGCTTTGACAGGGTTGTGCTGTTCTTCATAGACGCCTTCGGCTGGCGTTTCTTTGAACGTTACGCCGGCAAATATACCTCGCTCAAGACCTTCGCGCAGCACGGCATCGTCTCCAAACTGACTTCGCAATTTCCATCGACCACCGCCGCGCATGTCACCTGCATCCACACCGGCCTCAACGTAGGACAAAGCGGGGTCTACGAATGGTACTACTACGAGCCGCTGGTTGACGCAATCATCACCCCGCTGATGTTCTCATACGCCGGTGATAAAGCGCGCGATACCTTGAAACGCACCAATATTCCGCCGGAAGCCTTTTTTCCTAAACCCACGTTCTACCAGCAGCTACAGGCGCGAGGCGTCGCTTCCTATATCTTTCAAAGCGCGGCCTTCACGCCCTCAACTCCTTCAAACGTCTACTACCAGGGCGCGACCGTCTTCCCATACAAGAATCTGGATGACGGGTTTACCCTGCTCGCCCGCACGCTCGAGATGGATGGACAAGAAAACGCAAACGTAAAAAGACGCGACAATAGGCAAGGACGCAAGAATGCGCCAGGACGCGAGCAGGCACCAGGACGCCATAAATCGCGTCACTACTATTGTTTCTTTTACTACAATTTGATAGACACGGCCTGTCACCTTTATGGGCCAGATTCCAGAGAATTCGAGCAAGCCATCGATTTCTTCTTTACGGCCCTCGACAGGCATCTTGCCACGCTTTTACGCGGCAAGAAAGGGAATACATTGTTCATGATGACCGCCGATCACGGACAAATCGCCGTAAATGCCAGCCAGACCTGCTACCTCAACCGGCATATACCCGGCATCGCCTCCTACCTTCAGACGAACCGGCGCGGCCAATTGCTTGTCCCGGCAGGATCGGCGCGCGATATGTTCCTGCATGTCAAACCAGAACGCCTCGACGAGGCCATCGCGCTCCTGCAACGCAACCTGAACGGTATTGCCAGTATCCACCGCGTGCAAGAGTACATCGATCAGGGCTACTTCGGCACGACTTCGCCATCGCAAGCCTTTATGACGCGGGTTGGCAATGTGCTGATCTTGCCCGAACCATCCCAGACCGTCTGGTGGCACGAATACGGCAAATTCGCCATGAACTTCTCCGGTCATCACGGCGGCCTGACACCCGCGGAAATGGAGATTCCATTGTTTGTTTTGCCATGCTGAAGAAGAGACTTATCTTCCGTCTAACTCTGGCCGCTTGCCTGATCTTCTGGATATTTGTGTTCGTCGATAGCGGCTGGGGGCCGAATCTAACGCCGCTCTCCATTCAATTGCACACGCCACTTTCCATCGCCGGTCTATTTTACGTGATCTGGTCTACCGGCTATTTACCGGGCGCGCTGGTGGGCGGAGCTATGTTGGATCGCTATGGCCCCAGGCGCGTCCTGTTCGTCGCCGCCCTCATCGTCCTGTGTGGCATATTGCTTATCCTGCTGGGAGTGAGCGCCGTATCCTGGAAGCCTTTCGCCCCCTATGTGCCTGTGGCCGCCCTGTTGATCGTCGCGGGATTGGCGGGAAGCGGCGGCGGTGTCATCGACGCCACCACCAACGGCTTGATTAGTAGCATATACGCGCAGAAACGCGGCAGCGCGCTCAACCTCTTCAACCTGCTCTATCCCCTGGGCGGCGTGTGTATCGCCCTCATCGACGCAGGTCTTCTCACCCTCTTTCACAACGACCCGCGCCCACCCCTTATATTCACCATCTGTTTCACAATAATTGCCATGCTCTCCCTGACCGGTATTCCACGCCGTTATTTGCTCGAAACACAAACGCCTTCAACAGCAGGAGAAGTGGAAGAACCGCGTCAATCCCGGTCGCTGCTAACCGTCCTCACTCCTGTTATCATAGTGATGATGCTGACCTCCGGCATCAGTTCCAGCACGCGCGCCTGGACGCCCGCTTACCTGCACGTCGTCTACGGGCAAACACCCGCCATAGCCGCCGCTCTCAGCAGCGTTTCGTGGATGCTGGCCGCGAGCAGCCGCCTGGGTGCCAGCATTCTCATTATGCGTATCGGAGCGTGGCGCTTGGTCATGCTCGGCGTAATCGTCTCGCTCATCGGCTTAATCGGCATGACATTCAGCCCCAATGCGCCGCTCGCCACGCTAGCCATTGCTCTCACCAGTATCGGCCTCTCGCCCATCTTCGCCACCTGCCTCGCCATCGGCAGCGAACGCGCCGGACGTTCCCCCGGCGCGGTAGCAGGCATCCTGCTCTTCGCCTCCGGCATCAGCACCGTCTTCTGTAGCTGGTTCTTCGGCTTCCTGCTCAACGGCGCTGGCCCTTTGTGGGCCGTGGGCTTCTGTTTTGTGTGTATGGTGATGGGTGGGGTATTGGCGCTGCGGTTGCGAGGGTAGTGCCCAAATAAATTTTAACAACCAAATAGACAAGCCGAGGAAACCGTCACCTCGTCAATGATGAACATTATCAACCAAAATCGTGAATCATACCCCTTGGGACGCTTGCGACCTTAGTGTCCTGATGAATTTTGCCAACCGAATGCAACAACGCGCTACCCCGTCCTGTAGGGACAAGGGGCGGGGTAGGGTGGATGAGGGGGCCTTGTGCTTGTCCTCGTTGGAGTATGACCAGGCGGCCTCACAGAACCCACACGAATCGTGTTGCCACCAGGACAAGCACGAAGCACAACCATCGTAAAAGCTGCCACCACAATCTACCTACGCCATACACAACCCTGGTTTGTCGGTCTTGTCGTGCATGGCTCTGCCCTGAAAGGCGGCTTTATTGACCGGAATCGCATCGAGCAAGACCCAGAGGCTTCACAAAGAAGGCATAGCCCAACAATATCGCAAGGCATTCTATACCGGCGAAAACTTCAATTCTGCCAATCTGTGTATGCAGACCTGTCTCGCCAAAGGCCAGCACTGCCCCTATCAATATTCCAACCAGGGCGATACCATACCATCTATTCTTGCGTGGATTCAGCCAGTTCACGATTGGACGAAGCAAGGACGAGCCAAGCATCCTCTCTAAAGGAACCAGCATCGCACTCAAACGGCCCACGTGTACCTTGAGCCAGTGATACAGCGCGGCAAGATCATCGATGAAATCCTCCCCATACGCTTCCAAAGACGGAGAAATGACCATTCCCCAAGCCCAAACCGAGGCAAAAAAGATCACCATTCCCACAACAACCGTGAAAAGTATAAACACCGTCCAGAGTCCCCCCGATGGAATATTTTGCCGCCAATCCACTGGATATAAGGCACAGATAATCGCACCCACCAGGGAAATACCTACGGCTCTGATCCATCCCCGGTGCTCAGATGGCCCTACGCTCTCACTCTCGTGAGCCGCGTTGTGAATACTCCATCCCACCAGCGCCGTGAGAAGTGCCATTCCAACGACTAAAGCAACAAGCGCGAAACCTGCCGGAGAGCCTATCCACACAGCAGGATAGCGGAGCATAGCAACAATGTCTGCGCCCAGCGTCACGGCTACAGCTAAACAGGTAAGATATGCCCCGCGCGCCAGGAGCAATTGCTGACCTTCTCCCACCCTGTCCGGTTGATAGGGGCGAAAGGCACGGATCATTGTAAGCAAAGCCGCAAATATGGCAAACTGCGTGCCAAACGATCCAACCGCGTCGTAGGGGTCCTCGGTAAAAGTAGCCACCTGCGCCAGAGCAGGCTGTTGTTTACATATCTGCCAGAACAGGTAAAACAACACGGCCAACACAAAGGTCAGACAGGCATTCACTTTATATCGTTTCGGCATCATTCATTCCCTCTACAGAATTCTCACCAGGATTTTTAGATATGATGACTATTCAACTCGCGCACGGAATATACTTGAGAACAGGAGGGGTTGTCAATGGCCTTGAGTATATTTGGATAATGCCCTGAGAACATGTGAGACTGCACGCAGGTGCATGGGAGTAATTTGTGCTGGTTCTTTGCTCTCTCTACATATGAACAGCGTCTTGTCGTTTTAAGAAAGGAGGTTTCACTTATGTTTGATACATCTCGACTTACTCCAGAAGCTCAACCCATCGTAAAAGCGTCCGCCGCCATCTTTCTACGCCATACACAACCCTGGTTTGTCGGTCTTGTCGTGCATGGCTCTGCCCTGAAAGGCGGCTATATCCCCGGCTGTAGCGACATTGACTTCCAGTTGTACCTGGATGATATACTCCCTTTTGAGACGTGCCTATCCGTTCAACGGGAAATTTCTCAGATAGACCCGGCTCCATTTCGCTACATTCAATGTTATCCCCATACAAATATGCTGCCAGAAGGACATACCGGGCCCGTTCCCGGTGCTTACCTGCTCCTAGCGGGCAGACTACCAGTAGCAGAGGCAACTCGTAGCCAGTTGCAGGAATCGGCCAGAAAACGCATAGCTGCATTGAATCCTATTCCAAAGTATATCGTTGACAGCCTTCTCGAATCTGGTAAAGGACGCCTGCCATGGAATATTCGCTGGCTCTGCACCGATGTGTGGCCGACAGTCTATCAAGTACTCATCCTGCAAGGACACGACCCTTTTATCGTCTGGAGCTTGCCTAAACCGCAGGCCATTGCTTTGTTCCCACCTGATACATCCCTGGGTCAAACGATTCGCGCTTTCTATCAAGCAGTGCAGACTTACTATCCATATGAAGAGTTACTTACGGAAGGATTGACGGTGATTGAGACGGGAGTGAGTTTCTTGCAAACCGTAAAAGCATGGTGGAATGAAAGTTTTGTTCTGTGTTAAAAATATATGAGAGCAGACATGGAAAGGCAGAGAAGAACTCACTCACATACACTTTTTTGAGGACGCCCAGGCGGCCTCACAAGCACGTTCATTGTAAGGGCGGGGGCGGTTGAGTGGATGGGTGGGGACCTTTACGGTCGCCCTGGCCCTCTCTCCATACACTTTTTTGAGGACGCCCAGGCGGCCTCACAAGCACGTTCATTGTAAGGGCGGGGGCGGTTGAGTGGATGGGTGGAGACCTTTACGGTCGCCCTGGCGCCTCTCTCTACGTCTGTTCCCGAGTAGAGCGCATATGCATCACCCCAATGATCGCGCCGCCAATCACGGCGATCCAAAGGCTGAGAACCACCGGCACGATGGCGTGAGTAGCGAGGTCGTATATTGTCTGGTACATAACCTTGAAGCCATCTCCAGGTGCGCACCAGGGTTTGCAGTGAAAATTGGTGGGCAACTGTATGAGCGCTACCCAGATGAAACAGAGCAGGATGGAGACCAGCGCGTCCGTCAGGCCAAAGAAGACGCCCCAGAACAGGCCCCACAACGGCGCGCGATAACTGACGCGGCGGAAGGGTAATGCCAGTAATGGGCCGATCAGCACGGCAGGCAACACATCCAGCAGCGTGTTAGCCGCGACAGTGGGGGTGCCCACTTGCCAGGCGTATTCAGCCGCCACCGCCAGGCAGAGCAGCAGGTTAAGAACCAACGCGCTCCAAACCCATTTGTTGTTATTTTTATAGACTTTAATCATATCGGTACTCACATCGCTAATATGCCCGCGCCGGGCCGCATCCGACGCTGGCGTGACAGGTAATACGTGTTGCGCATCCGGCGCAGTAGTCGCATTTTGCAGCGCCGGACCATCCAGCGCGCCGACGATAATGGGCCGCTGCTCTTTCTGCTCCTTCTCGCTATGCGCCGGAATGCCGACCAACGCGGGCCGCGTGACGATTTTCCGGCTTCGCTGCCCCTCCCCTCCCCTATCCCTGCCAGGCAGCGATCTTACCACCTGGGTAATATCCTGAGATGCCACGTACAGGTCGTCGGCAAACGCCTGCACCGTTGGGTAACGGTCGTGCGGGTCTTTGGACAGGGCATGTTTCAGCACGACATCGACCGCCAACGGCAGGTGCGGGCGCAATTCCAGGATTGAGCGCGGCGCCACAAAACCATGTAGTTCCGCCCAACTTTGCGCATGCGCGTTGTTGCTTCTCTGCCAGGGGAGTTGAACCGCCAACAGGTAAAAGCAAGTCACCGCCAGCGCGTACTGGTCTGAATAGCGCCCAGGGCGCAGTTGCCATACCTCTGGCGCCATGTAGCCCGGCGAACCGGCCCAGGGCGTGTTCAGATGGGAGATATCCGCGTCGATCATAGCGGCAACGCTGAAATCAGACAACACAGCATGGGAACCCATTTGCAGAATATTGGCAGGCTTAACATCGCGATGCAAAACACCGCGCGCGTGCGCATAGTCCAGCGCCTCGGCTGTCTCTTTCACAATGGTGACAACCCGTGTCAGTGACCAGGGACGTTTGCCCTGCTGGACCAGCATTTCAGCCAGCGAACCCTGCTCTGCATAGGGCAAAACCAGGTAAGGCAGAGGTTCCTCTTCCCCGCGCTGCTGTACATTTGTTCCCTGCCTGTAGAGTACGCCATAGTCAAAAATCGGCAGGATATAGGGATGTGATAATAAAGCCAGGGCAGCTGCCTCGCGCTCGAAACTGCTCACGCGCGCTTCGCTCCACGAGTGGTGCAGTATTTTAATAACCACCCTACGCCTGTTGAGCGCAGGCTGTTCCGCGAGGTATACGTCGGCAGCGCTCCCATTGCCAATATACGAGAGCAGGCGATAGTCGCCGACCATCGCCCCCTCCACCAGGCTCCCGCAGGCAACGCACCATAACGCATCGTCATTATTCAAGTGATGTCCAATACAACAATAAGCCATCTGTCTGCTCCACAAATAGCGGCAGGAATGCCGTCGAGCATTACGAGTCAGGTGGGAACGATCTGTTCTTGCAGGGTAAACGCCAGAAGCGAGCAGATTTAGAGGTAGAAAATACTAGAGTAGAGGAAAAGTGCCTGGCACATCGCGCGCGATGTGCCAGGCACTTTTCCTCTACTCTAGTATTTATTCATACCTCAGCACCTCGAGCGGGCGCACGCGCACCGAGCCATACGCCACCAGCGCCGCCGTAATCATGGCGAGCAGCGCCGCTCCCACAATCAGCACAAGCACGATCAGGCCGTTGACACTGAAATTGCTATGGAAAGCGAAGCGGTTCAGCAGATTCATCGCCAGGGTCACGAGCAACATGGCTAATGTCGCGCCCAACCCGCCGATAATGCCGTTTTCGATTAGCACTTCGCTCAGCACGGCACTGCTGGTATAGCCAACCGATTTGAGTATACCCAGTTCGCGCCGCCGTTCCAGCATAGCCAGCGCCACCGCGTTCGCGATGATGATGACACCTGCTAGCAGCGATAGACCAGCAATGGTACTCAGCGTCAGCAGCATGTAGTTCAGGTACTGGTCGATGAAGTCTCCCAGGTTTGCCAGGTTGAACACAAACGCAGTTGGCGCGAGTTTGCCAATCACAGCCAGCGCCTTACCTACGCTGTCAGGGGCAATCTTCATATAAAAAATCGTCTGTGGCGTTCCCGCCGGGCTGAGCGTCTGTACCGCATCAGTCGTGGTCAACAAGGGTTCAAACGTCCCACCGAAGCCGCTGGAACGATAGACGCCAACCACCGTCATCGTCACCGTTTGTTTACCATCGACACTTGCCAGCATAATCGTACTATTCACCCCGATATGCCCCTTCAAAGGATCGAGATGGACAAGTTGCCAGGGAAGCAGCATATCGTTCTTTCCAGCATCGCTGGCATTCAAGTTTCGCCCTTCGGTGATGGTTAGACTCGTCGTATCTGGCGCCTGGTTACTGGCAACATCAAAGCCCTGCGCGCCGCCAAGCTCACCTAAAACACCCTGGCGTCCCAGGCTGCTAAAGGAGTAGCCAGGAGGCACGTTCTTGAGCACGTCCACAATTGATTGATTGTTGATGGCGACCGGCACCGTCGTCGCAATAGTGTTTTGTGACGACTTGCTCAGACCCGGAATGGTATTCTGCCCGGATTTCAGCGCGCTCACATCGCCCTGCGAGGCAATCGTCACAACATTAAACGTCAGGTTGTTCGCCAGCGCGTTATTGACGCTGTCACGCAAATTCTGTCCCAGCGCCAGGATCAATCCGATGGTAAACATGCCGACAAACAGAGCCAGCAGGGTCGTCGTGGTGCGAGCGCGCTGGCGACCAATATTGCGCAGAGCCATTTTCGTGCTGGATTTCCAGGTGCGCGGTAGCAGCACAACCACAAAACCCATCAGCGTCAGCGCCAGTAGCAGGTAGCCAAAGGTCGGCAGAGCCAGGGCGATCAGCGCCGAAAGCGCCACTCCCAATACGAGCAGGCCCAGGAATTGAAGATTGAAGCGTTCGGGTACAGGCAGTTTTCCCACCAGCAAGACCACCAGCGTGAAGAAGAGGCTCAAGAGGCCCAGGAACACGAATGCGCCATACACTGCGCCGATGCCGAGAATCACATCGTTCAGAATGACAACTGAGAGAATGCAGAACAGCGCCGAGAGTAACAGCAGCAAACCGATGGTCAGGGCAACGGTGCCGGTGCGATTGCCTGACGGGAGTTCGCGGATCACATTCAAGGGGCGAATGTTGGCGGCCTGCACTATGGGCATCAATCCAAAGATGAGGGCCGTCACCAGACCAATCAAGACGCCACCGCCAATGGTCAACGGATCGAGCACGAATGGTATGTTAATGCTAAACGTCTGCTGCACCAGGCCGCGCACCAGGTAACTGACCCCGGTTGCAGCGAGCGCGCCGATCACTCCACCCACCAACCCCAACAGGCCCGCTTCCAGGCCAAAGAGCAGGTAGAGATCAACCCGTCGATAGCCGGTGGTCTTGAGCATAGCAATCTCGATTTTGCGGCGCGAGAGCAAGACCTGCATAGTATTGACGATACCCACGCCGCCAATCAGCAGCGCCAGCAAACCAGCGATTTCGAGGAACTTCTTGATGTTATCCACCAGCCCTTGCTGGGATTTCAGGGCGTCCGCCGCCGTCTGCGTATTGGCAAGCGGGAACTGCGCATTGATGGACTGCACCGCCTTATCGGTGTGTTGCTGGTCGGTGGTCGTAATATCAACCGTGCTAAAGAGCTTTGCTGTATTCGGAGCAACGGTCGCGAAGTAGGATCGCGAGATGAGCATGACTCCACGATTCTGGGCCAGCGAGCCAGAATCCGTCACAATACCAGCGATTTTGACCTGTAAGACGAGGTTCCTGCCATCGGTGTTAGAACTCCCATGCACAGTGACAGTGTCGCCTACCTTTTTGCTGAACTGGTCGGCGAAGCTCTTATCAACGATAGCATTACCATCAGTAAGCAAGTTGGCAATGCTACCGTTAGAGGGGTTGACGAAAGTTGGCGGCGTGACCACGGGATAGGTAGCAGGATCAACGACATCGATAGTAAAGTTACTGGTGACTGAGGCCGCGTTGCCCAACGCGCCGGTCGAACTGCCAAAAGCGGTATAGTTCGTGATCGTGCCGCTGCTTTTAAGCGAAACAAAGAAGCTCAGATCGTTCGTTGTGAATGGTTTGCTATTGGAGGTGACGTTTATGTCACCGCCATTGGCATCGCGCACATTGCTGGTAAGCGCGTTGTTGATCATCAGACCCACCAGTTGCAAGGCCACGATCGCCATCACGCCCACCGCCACGCAGAACAGCGCCAGCACAGTCCGCTGCCCTCCACGCAGCAGCGAGCGCGTGGTGTAGTTGAAGTACATCGAGGTTTTCATTTTTTGATGCCCCCGGCAACCGTATCAATGGACGCGATTCTGCCATCAACGATGCGAATCGAGCGGTCAGCGTGCGAGGCCACCGCCGGATCGTGCGTGGCAATGATGAAGGTCTTGCCAGTTTGCTCGCGCAGGTGCGCAATCAATTGCAGCACGTTTTCCCCGTTCGTCGCGTCCAGGTTGCCCGTCGGCTCGTCGGCAATCACAAAGGCCGGGTCAGCCGCCAGCGCGCGCGCAATCGCCACGCGCTGCTGCTCGCCGCCGGAAAGCTGGTTGGGCCGGTGCGTCAACCGGTGCGAAAGCCCCACCAGGTCAAGCAACTCCTTAGCGCGAGCCGACGGCGAACCCTTGTGTTTGCCCACGTACAGGGGAATCTCCACATTTTCCTGCGCCGTCAGCGTCGGAATCAGATTAAACGCCTGGAAAACCATGCCAATCTTACTATTGCGTACCTCGGCCAGCTTCCCCTCCGACATCGTAGTGATATCTACTCCATCGATCAACACCTGCCCGCTGGTCGGATTGTCCAGCCCGGCGATAATACCCAGCAGCGTACTCTTTCCTGAACCGGAAGGACCCACAATGGAGATAAATTCCCCGCTATAAATTTGAAAACTGATCCCGCGTAATATCTCAATGCGTTCGCGGCCCAGTGGCAGACTCTTCGTAATATCGCGCACATCCATCACCACCTTGCGCTCACCCTGCCGCATCTTAGCTTCTTCAGTCTTTAGCATTTCATCCATTGAATGTACCGAACTCCTCTCGCCTGTTTAATTGACAAAATAAATGGCTATGCTCTCTATACTATAATAGAATACGTTAAAATCCAGCGGGCGTTACAAGCCGAAATGCCATCCGACATTTCGATATTTCAACACACATTGAAATAATAACGCACAGATCGCATCGATGTCAAATACACATCAGCCCTGTCACCCGATAGGTGGTGGAACCTCGAAACGAAACGATCAGATAATTCACCGCATTCTCTAATACTAGGAGCAGATTACCAGGGCGGGGGCAGAGCTACGGCCCGTCGTGTCATTCTGAGCGCAGGTGTCATTCTGAGCGCAGGTGTCATTCTGAGCGCAGGTGTCATTCTGAGCGCAGGTGTCATTCTGAGCGCAGGTGTCATTCTGAGCGCAGGTGTCATTCTGAGCGCAGCGAAGAATCTCATGTCCAGCGAGCCAGATTCTTCGCTGCGCTCAGAATGACAAATACCCTGCTATGTACGGCTTCGCGCCCCACTGCGTAGCAGGGTACGGGCCGGGCTTGCCCCCGCCCTGGCAACGTGGGCCGGGCTTGCCCCCGCCCTGGCATTTTGGGTGGCTTTGTAGGATATGCAACCAGCAACAACTATGCTATACTGCATAGAAACTTAAAGGGAACGAAAGCATTCATCAGAAAGCTATTGTCATTCGTCGTCACTAGATAGATCAAACGAGGGGAAACCAAAGCTATGCGTCGAGGAACCTTAACAGTCCTCCTGTTCATTATTTTGCTGGCAGCGGCCGCCGTCTATATCGACCTGCCGAACACGCCAGGCATCCACATCCTGGGCATTAACAACCCGCTCACGGTAAAAGAGGGCCTGGACTTGCAGGGCGGCATCAGCGTATTGCTCAAACCCGACCCATCACAGAACTACAGCAACCAGACGCTGCAAGAAGAAATGCCAGCCGTGCGCAACGCCCTTGAGCAGCGCGTCAATGGTGGCCTGGGCGTCAATGAACCCAGCATTCGCCTGCAAAGCAGCAACGGCCAGCCGGCCATCCTGGTTGAACTGCCGGGCTTCACCGGCAACCAGACCAGCGCGGTCAACTCGCTGCTGCAAACCGGCAATCTTGAGTTCTGGAACACCGGCGCCACCCCTGTACAGCTCGGCACGGCATTCGATCCCACCCAGTATACGACATACAACCCCGGCAACAAGCCGGAGTTCACAGGTAAAGACCTCGACGCCAGCCAGGTCTTCGTCAGCTACGACCAGGCCGGGCGACCGCAGATCAGCTTTGAAATGAAGGGTGACGCCATAGGCAAATTTGGCACCTTCACTTCCAATAATATCGGCCAGTACCTGACTGTGACGCTGGATAGAACCGTCATCGAATCGGCATCCATCAACAGCGCGATTACCGGCCCCGGTGTGATTACGGGACAATTCACACTCGATCAAGCCAATCAAATCGTGACCGTGCTGAAATATGGCGCGCTGCCCATCTCGCTGGTCATCGATAGCGAACAAACCATCGGCGCGACGCTCGGCCAGGACTCCATCACCAAAAGCTTTATTGCCGCCATCATCGGCCTGGGCATCGTTATGCTCTTCATGTTGCTGTACTATCGCCTGCCGGGTTTTCTGGCCGACATCGCCCTGCTGCTCTACGCGGCGACGACCTTCGCCATCTTCAAACTTATTGGCGTAGTGCTCTCTCTGGCGGGTATTGCGGGTTTCGTGCTCTCGATCGGTATGGCGGTTGACGCCAACGTGCTGATCTTTGAGCGCGTCAAAGAAGAACTACGCGCGGGAAGACTTCTCTCTTCGGCCATTGATGTCGGGTGGAAACGCGCCTGGACCTCCATTCGCGACTCCAACATCTCGACGCTTATCACCTGCGCCGTGCTGTATGCCTTCGGCAGCAACTTTGGCGCAAGCATCATTGTTGGATTTGCCACCACGCTATTCCTGGGCGTGCTGATCAGTATGTTTACCGCCGTTGTAGTCACACGCACCTTCTTGAACCTGCTGGTGCCTACTGGCTTTGTGAATCACCCCGCACTCTTTGGGCTTCCTCCTGGCTCGATTGCCACGGCATCCCTGGCGCGGCGGAATAGCACTGTTTAACGAGGAGAAAGCCGTGTTCAATCTTGTAGGAAAACGTTACCTGTTCTTGATCATTTCCCTGATCGTCATTGTCCCAGGCACGCTCTCGTTGATTTTCAGAGGCCTGAACCTGGGCATCGACTTCACCCAGGGTACCAATATCGAACTGCGCCCCAGGGCAGCTCTCACTACCACTCAGATCAATGCGCTAATCAGCCCAATGCATCTGCAATCTCTGCAGGTCATTCCAGGTAGCAACACCAGCCTGTCTGGCAATCAGAACATCTGGGTGCGCCTGAATACACGCATCGACACCAACGTACAAAAAGCTATTACCGACGATTTACAGGCTAAATACACGACGGCGCTTTCCGTAACATTCGATGATCTCTCGCTCAATCCCATCTCTGGCACAGGCAATGCGAGCGCCGTCACCGTTGTGATTATCACCAAGTTTCCAACAGGCGTCACTCCCAAAATCAGCGATATTCAGACCTTGCTAGCTAAATTGCCCGCTACCTCTGACCCCGCCAAAGGGCCACCGACTTCGACGCCAACACCAACCGTCACTGCAACGCCAACCACTACGCCGGCGGCCAGTCCCACGACGGCCACAGCTACGCCAACGGCCACAGGCACGCCGAAAACGACGCCCACAACCGCCTCTTCGCCAGTCGTGTCGGTATCACCAACGTCTACAGTTGTAGATACCAACCCATCCAACATTTCGGTCAATGTCGTAGGGGTCTACCAGGGGCAGACCACACAAACAATTACTTTCTTGACGCTCTCGATTGTAAATGCGTCCGATTTGCTGAAGCTCAAGTCGATTTTCACCAATAGCAACAACAATTACGTCTATGTGCTGGATAATGCAACCGTTTCGGCTTCGGTGGCATCCGAGACCACGCGCAACGCATTCCTGGCAGTGCTGGCCGCTTCGGCCTTCATCCTGCTCTACATCTCGTTCGCCTTCCGCAAGGTGACACGGCCCTGGCGTTACGGCGCCTGCGCCATCATCGCCCTGCTGCACGACGTGCTAGTAGTGCTGGGCGTCTTCTCGATCCTCGGCTGGACGCTGGATGTGCAGGTGGACGCGCTGTTTATCACAGCCCTGCTGACGGTGGTTGGTTTCTCCGTGCATGACACGATTGTGGTGTTTGACCGCATTCGCGAAAACATGACGCGCCGCACCACTGAGACCTTCGAGCAGGTGGTGAACGCCAGCCTGGTGCAGACCATGGCCCGTTCGCTCAATACGTCCCTTACCGTGCTCTTCACCTTGAGCGCGCTAACGCTCTTCGGCGGCACAACCATTCGCATCTTCTCCCTGGCTTTGCTCATCGGTATCCTGAGTGGCACCTACTCGTCGATCTTCAACGCCAGTATGCTGCTTGTGATGTGGGAGCGCAACGAATTTGTTTTCAAGTACTTCAACCGCTCCAACACCACCCGCACACCCGGCGGTCGCGAGGTACGCGAACTTACCCGAACACGCGGATAGAAAGCAAGTATAATACCAGGGCGGGGGCAAGCCCTCGTAAGCGCGAACTTTAGCTGTGGAACAACCAGGGCGGGGGCAAGCCCCGCCCGTACCCTGTACGGTTGCGCCCGCTCCTTCGTAGCAGGGTACGGGCGGGGCTTGCCCCCGCCCTGGCAAAAATTTGTTACGTTCGCGCCTACGAGGGCTTGTTCCCCCTGTTCGCTCTCTGGCCCTGGGCATTTTCATGACATACCTGCTTTAAGGAGAAAACCCTATGCTCACAGCCATCGACCATATCATCATCGGTGTGCAAGATTTGGAGAAGGCAGCGGCGCAGTTTGGACAAAAGCTGGGCCTGCTGGCAAGCAGCGGCGGCATTCACCCCTCCGGCGGAACCGCCAACCGCATCATCGTAATTGGCGATACCTACCTTGAACTGATCGCCGTGCGCGCTCCCGGCGAGGCGCAGCAGAGCATGTTGGATCGCCTGGCAAAGGGCGAGGGCTATCTTAATGTGGCGCTGGCCTCGAACGACATCGAGGCTGAAGGCGCGGCCATGCGAGAGCGCGGCGTCACCATCATTGGCCCAAAGCCGGGACAATTACGCTCCGCTGATGGACGCTCGCGAGGCTGGTCGCGTATCGATGTGGAGCAGCCCGTTCTCGCTCAGCATTACCCATTTCTCATCCAACACGACAGCGCGGGCGCAGAACGGCGTCACCGCCTGGCGGGTTGGACAACACCCCCACAGCATCCTCTCGGCGTCACGCGAGTACTCAGCGCAACCATCGCGGTCGCGGACCTGCAAGAGGCCAGCCAGCGTTTCTCACATATTTACGGGTTAACACCCTCTGAACCTTTTACGGGTGATGCGGACTGCTGGGATGCCATGCTCGTATCACTCCCACTGGGTACAAGCGGCCAGCATATTGAGCTTGCCGCGCCGCTGCCACTCGCCGCCGAAGAAAATTTAGAGATCGATATGGAACACCTGCCTGAAGCAGGCGCGCTCGACAGGCATCTCAAACGATTTGGCGAAAGTATGTGCCGTATGACCCTGGCAGTGCAAAGCCTGTCCGACGCGCAACGCTATCTCGATGCGCAAGCTGTCACCTATACCTACAACGATGAAACGCACCCCACGCTCTGGATTCATCCCGACTACTCCTGCGGCACAGCCATTACACTACATGAACAAACGCGGTAGGTATGTCTATGCTGCGGGCTGTTGGCCTTCGGCCAACAGCCCGCAGCATAGACACTTTTCCTCTTCCTAATCCTGTATCAAGAAGCGCACCTTGCGCTTGAAGACTTTCTCGAACAGGTCAGCCTTCTCGCTGGCATGTTCCAGCTCATCATCCAGGTCAGCCAGGGAGCGCACCCAGATAGAAAAAATCCAGTTTTCCGCGTCACACAGTTCAGTATTGGCCGCGACTCGCAGCACGCGCCCATCGTGACTATAGTCCAGGGCATCAGCAATACGCAGGAGAGCTGCCAGGGCAGAGACCCGTTTGCGCGCCGTTCGGCTCAGCATGGCATATTCTTCATGCGCCGTACTGGGCAGGGCGCGTCGATGGTAACGCGCAATCGTGGCAATTTCATGACGTTCCTCGTCATTAAAATCCGGCAAGCTGGCCTCACGAATCAAGCGATACGAGTGTTTATGATGGCGGCGCGCCTCGATCAACATGCCCGTATTATGCAAAAGCGCGGCGCGGTCGAGCAAGCGCAGCGCGCCGGCATCCAACTGGTGCAGAGGTTCGGTCGCTTCAAAAAGCTGCGCGGAGAGCCGCGCTACCTGGCGAGCATGAGGCCAATCCTCTACCAACAGCCCACCGCTCAAACGCAGTTCTTCCGCCGTTGGCTCAGATAATTGCCACCAATCTAACTCGCCAACCGGTACACGATTCATCATAACCATGCTCACCTTTACATATTTCGATACTCTTCAATATAGCAACGTTCGGGAACAATCCGTAGGGGCGGGGGTAGGGCGGATGCGGGGAGGGGACGCTTGCGTCGCCCTCGTCCTGTTCGTGATCGTCACATCCCGCCCCCAGGGGACGCTTGCGTCGCCCTCGTCCTGTTCGTGATCGTCACATCCCGCCCCCAGGGGCCCTCGTCCTGTTCGTGATCGTCACATCCCGCCCCCAGGGGCCCTCGTCCTGTTCGTGATCGTCACATCCCGTATTCGCCCAAAATATCCAGCACCTCACGGTGAAAATCTCTCTCCTGCAATTGACGCCAGTGCTGGTGAAATGCGCTGTAGCGTTGCACTCGCAGGTCTTCCTGCTGGCGTAAGAACTCTTCCAGTCCGTGGCGCTGCTTCGTCGTAGGCGAGGTATCTGGATCAAGCAGGTACTCTGCCATATCGGGGGATACAAGCGCCTTCCCCTTATGCAACGCGGGCTTTGCGCCTGGTCCTGTCCCAGGCTCTGTATTGCCAGCCTGGTTAACCAGGCGCATCTGTAATAAAGCAATCATGACATCGCTATCATGCAGCGCGCCAAGCTCATCCTGTAACCGGGTCAGTTCGCCCACAATGGACTTACCTGCCGCGGGTAACACTTCCTCGAATACTTCAAACGTATAACGCAGGCGTTTCGCCGCGATACGCATATTGTGCAACCCGCGAACGTTATCAGGTTCGTCCGCAGCCTGCTCCCACTGGTAAAGCTCTACCAGCCGCGCCTTCGCGATCAGTTGCGCATTCGCGGCAACGGGAGCCAGCGCGTCCAGGCCGGTAATCGCTCTAGCTTTTGCCATGCCGCGCCTCTTCTTTCAGCGGAATACACGCCTCAATCTGTTTCTCAAGTGAGTCTTGATCCAGTGTCTTCAGAAAGTGTTCCAGTTCGCGCTGTTTCTCCTGGCGAAAGCTTTGCAGGTGATCCAGCAGCCACTGCACACCGGCCCGCGCTTCCCCGTTGGCCTGCTCCAGGTTCGCTTGCAGGTATTGCAACATGACATCGGCGTCACGCGCTGCCCCCAACGCATCGGCAGCCTCCGTGACACGACGATAGATACGCTTGAACGGCCCTGGCCGGCAACACGACTCAAAAGCATCCAGCGTGGCGCGCAGGCGGCGCGACGCTACACGCATCCGATGCACAGCCTCGACATCCTCATGCTGGAGCACTTCATCAGGATACTCCAGAAACTTTTGCAGGCGCTGGCGCAGCATTCGCCGCCCGGCCTCCTCGAACGTCTCTACCCCGCCGCTTACCCAATTCAGGCCGACGGGCATAGCTGTAGCAATAACGGCATCGGGTAGAAGATTTCGTCTATGACCATTCAGCAACGCAGTAGCGCCACTCACAACATCCAGCCAGCGCTCGCCATAACGTTCGCGCGCCAGCAGGACCCCCTCGCGAATACCATGCGGGCTGACAGAAATCTCGCTGAGATGCAAACGCGCCATCATGGCCGAAATAATCATGGCTCCCGCCAGCAGGATTTGCGCTCGCGCCACCGGCTGTTCAAAACGCTGCGCGATCTCCTCTGCCGGCAGCGCGCTTAACAAGCCCTGGCAGCGCAACAGGTCATGTTGCGTCAACTGCGTCTGGCTCGTTTCCAGCCCAAAAGCGCGGTGCGTGAGATACAAAAGAGAATTCGCGCTGCCGCCCGTGACGATCAGCAGTGGCGGCTTTTGCGCAATACGCATTCCCTGAAAGTAGGTATCTACGAACGTTTCCGCAACCGAGATCTCGTCGTAACCCGGCGGATTCGCGTTCAAATAGCGATCATGCAGCCATCCCGAACCGACAGGCACAGAGGTTTTCCAGGTGATTTGCCCCCACCTGGCGGTGACTAATTCCATGCTGCCGCCGCCCAGGTCCATCACACCTATAACTTCTGGCGGACGGAGCTGCGCCTGCGCTTCGTAAGCCGCCCCCGCGAAGGTCAACGTAGCCTCGGCATCGCCGCTGATAAGCTGCATCCGCAAACCCGTCCTCTGCCGGACCGTCTCAATAAACCACCCGCTATTGCTGGCCTGGCGAATAGCCTCGGTCGCCACCACAAATATCTCTTGCGCCTCGTGCTGTTCCGCCAGCGCCTTATACTGCCCAAGTGTCGAGACAGCCAGGTCGCATTTCTCCTGCGATATCTGCCCGCTCGCCGTAACACTCTCCCCGATACGCACCATCTCCACCTCATCCGCGAGGATATCAAGCGTATGCGCGGTAGCGCGCGCGACCACAATATGTATGGTATTGCTACCCACATCAATAGCAGCCCGCACCGGAGACCAGGCATTTTGCATAGCGAGAAATTCTTTCACCCAAAAAACAGTAGAACAGCGCCCCCGGAAACTCGTAAACCCGCCTATCTCGCAGGCACAACAAAACCAGGGATAAAATCAAACGTCAGGATATCTGCCACAATTATACCACGCCCACAAGAAAAGCGGAGCCTGAAAGAAGACATAAGAAATACCCGCAAAACTACTTGACAGACCACAACAGATACAGTAATATAATCCTACCAGCCGAAGTGGTGAAATTGGTAGACACGCAACGTTCAGGGCGTTGTGCTCGTAAGGGCATGGGGGTTCGAGTCCCCCTTTCGGCACTCTAGGACGCCTGAAGCCAGGATATGTGACTGGAAACATAATTTTGCAGTAACTGCAAGGTTATGCTTCCAATTTTTTTCTGCAATTTTATGCTTCCGAAAATTAACGGCAAAAATGCCCTTAAGACACCCTACTCTCCAGCTCCAATTCCCTCAATGTCTCGTGCCATACAGCAAGCGCGCCCGGTTCCCTTATAGATCCCGGTTTTGCAAGACGAAGCCTAACACGTTCCTGACTGGGATATAATCCCTCCTTGTGAACTTGATAAGTCGCCCCTCGTACCTCGTCAAGAATCCTCCGCTTTCTCTCCTCTCGCTGTTTTTTCCGAAATGCTTGATAACGAGCCGAAATTGCGCGGCAGAGATCCGGGAAGTGTTTACAGAGAAATGAGTGATCATAGTTTAAACGCTTGGCTACAGCGCACATAGGTAACGGTGCATCTCTTTCTAACAACAGTTCTGATTCCAATTCCTTTTTGATTTTCTCGGCTTCTAGGATTCTGTGATGCGTTTTTATTTTTCCTCTGAGTTCAATTTCTGTGGACACGCTTGGTTTGGCAGCGTCAGCTCTCATTGCCTCTAAAGCAAAGAGATGGAGAGGCGTTGTTTCTACTAGATAGCAGAGCCGCAGGAGAGAATCGAGTTGAGGTATCTGTAGTCCTTGTCGCCAGTCACGAATTGTTCTTCGAGAGACTCTTAGTTTGCGGGCCAGAGCAGACACGTTGCCATCAAAGTCCTCCAGATATGTTGCAATCGCTTCGGCAAACCTCTCTCTCCGAGGTAGAGCTAATAAACTGGGAGCGGTCGCTAGCAGCTCGCTCACCGTTTCTGCCACCCAATATTGCCACTGGTATTCGTCATATGTTAGCCTTCTCTCAAGGCCCTGTTTTGGCACTTCACCAAGCCATTGTCCACAGTGTGGACAATATCCCGAGCGCATCTGCGCAGAAAGTACAGAAGAATTTCGTTTACATTTCGGGGAAGGGCAGCATACTTCAAGATGCCTGTTATGATACCTGCATACGGCAACCACCTCCAGCGACCAGAGTAATGGCTCGTACACCTCCATACCATTTTGGTACCACTCCTCATAGCAAAGAGGACACCATGCCCTGGTTCGGCGGATTAAATACCTGGGCGATAACACAGCCTCCCAGGTCAGCATCGTAAGGTAGCGAAGGTTTTTAAACAGGGTTAACGTTTCCAGAACACCTATCCAATCAAGCGTTGAGTTACTCACGCCATTTAAGACTGAGGCGTCCTTCCAGAAAGCAGATAAGTTGTTATTCTCTTGTTCCTCGACCAAATACGCTCTTCCAAAGGGGAAGAATTTCGTGTGTTACAAGCTTTCTTACCGGCAAGCAGTGCGCCTGAGCCACACGAGAAACGTAGCTGGTTGCACTCTCCACTGAAGCCATTCCGATTCCAATCGGTTTCATACTGTACAGCCTACTACGTGGAGGGATGACAATTGATTCTTCAATAGAGCACGAAATCCACATATTTTCTTAGCTTTCGGCTGGGTTTGATTTACTCCATAGATCTCCGTATACCACATCAAGCTGCCGCCATCAGCGTTCAAACCCTAACTCCTTCAGGGTTTCATGCCAGGCTTCCCGCGCAGCTTTCATCATCATTACTCCGGGGTTCCCTAGTAAAGCTTCTACTCTGTGGAGACTGGGATAGTCACCCCTGGCATGGATACAACGCGTAGCTTTCCGAACTTCATCGCAGATCCTTTCGCACCTTTCAATACTTTTAGCCTTGCGATAGCTTTTGTATCTTGCAGCAATAGCGTAACATAATTCTGGGAAGCGATCGTACAGAACAGAGCCGTGTACACCAAGATGTCTTGCAATCTCGTTGAGCGGTGTCGGAGGCTCCCTATCACTTGCTAACTCAACTTCTAGGATCTGTCGTGCGACATCAGCTTCTAAAGATTTCCTGCGTAGTTTCACAATTGCAGAACACAACTCAGGAAAATACTTTCTAAGGGCTGAGACTGTATCAGCCAAGGCGAATTGCAGTCTCGGCGAGAGTGGGCATTGGATTCTCAACATCTGTCAATACTTCTTCCAGGGCTTTTCGCACCTCTTCGACTTGCATTGGTTTCCTGTGCCGTTCCTTAATTGCTAGGCAGAGTTCTGGGAAATGCTTCTGAAGAGTTGTCTGAGCGCAACCAGAACGTCTCGAAAACTTAGAGTAATGATAGGGGAGCATCACTGTTTGCTATTACCGCGTCCAAAGATTGCCTTAAGCTCTCAATTCTCAAAGGATTTTTGGGCAGTTTTGCTATCGCATAACGGAGCTCGGGGAAACGCTGACGAAGAGTACTCTCCGGACATCCCAGGTTCATAGCAATCTTTCTCACCGACTGCACAGAAGTTCTATCACCTGTTAACACAGCTTCCAATGTTTGCCGTTGCCGTTGAAAATCTAATGATTCCCCTGGTTCCCCAGGATTTTTCTTTGTCGGGTCATGAGGATTAGGGCTCCTGCTGGTGGAGGATAAATTGATACCCTCGTGAGAGGCACTGATTCCTCCTGTAGGTGATAAATCGTCATCCGGCATGTTTATAGCCAGGGATCGTTTTCGGCGTCTGGCTATAGCCTTGCATAGCTCTGGATAACATCTTTTGAGAGATGCGAGAGAATATCCAGCAAGCTTTGCGATTTCCCTCAATGTAGGCAAGGGCTCCTCATCACTTACTAAGATCGCTTCCATAGTGCTTCTAAGCGCTTCATGATCCACCGGTTTCCTGTGCTTTTTTGCGATGGCGGAACACAATTCCGGATAATATCCCCTCAAGGTTGAAGTAGAATATCCAAGGCGTTTGGCAACCTCTCTCAAGGGTGGTGGTGGAACCTCGTCGCTAGCTAGAGCTTGTTCCAAGTCCTGCCTTAGCTGCTCAGCCTTTACAGGCTTCCTGCGTAATGCTGCTATCCTAGCGCACAACTCCGGATAGTATTTATTCAGCGTTGCAACGGAGACTCCGAGCAGCTTAGCAGTCTCCTCCAGAGTCGGAGGAGGTGTCTTGTTCTCTATGAGGATGGTTTCCATCGCTTTCCCTATCTCCTCAATATTTACTGGCTTTCTACGCTGCATAACAATGGCGCGGCATAGTTCCGGGCAGTGTCTGCTAAGCGTAGAAACAGAGTACCCAAGGCGACTTGCAACATCCTTAAGAGAAGGGAAAGGCTCCTCGCCACTCGTCAATATTGAGGCCAGAACTGACTCCAGCCCTAAAGACTCTACAGGTTGTTTGTATCGCTTCGCAATCTTTGAACACAATTCGGGGAAATACCAGGAAAGAATACCCGTTGAATAGCCGAGACGCTCAGCAATCTCGGATAACGATGGGGGCGGATACTCCTTACTTGTAAGCACATCGCTGAGAGCTTGACGCAGTTCTGATGTATGAAGAGGCTTAGGCTGTTGAGCTTCACTTAAAAGCTCAACACCTCCCAATTGAAAGAAGGCAACGTTACTATTGTCTGTATCGCCTGTCAGGAAAGCAAGAGGTGAGGTACCTAAAACGAAGCACATCTTTAATAATGCATCGAATCGTGGCATATGTACCCCACGCTGCCAATCCCACATCTTTCCAGTGTCTACTCCAATCTTACGGGCTAGGAGCCATCCGCTTCCACTTGCTAGCTGTAGCATGTATTTAGTGATTGACGAGGTAAGCATCTCTTTTTTTGGAGCAGTGGACAGGTTCGAAGCGGCTGCAAGAAGTTCACAGAGAGCATCCGTCACCCATGATTGCCAGTCTGATTTAAAATCAGCCACTTGCTGCTCTTTGAGCAAATTTATATTTGACGCGAGACCCAAGTAGCCACCGCATTTAGGGCAGTAAGCAGGTTGGTATCTGCTAGAGAGTAAAGGAATCAGTTGCTGACAACAGGGACACCGCGTAAGTAGTTCCTGGTGATGCTTGGGGCATACTGTTACTACCCGCAAAGACCATATGAGAGGCTCATAAATTATCTGTGTAGTTTCCGCCCACTCTTTGTAGCATACAGGGCACCACGTCCGATAACCCCGAACCACTCCAAGTTGATCCACTACTTCAGACCAAGTTGTCAACGCCTGCGTAAATTTGCGCCGGAATAATTTTGACCCCCTCCGCATTTTCTTTCCACTGTTGACAAACTACAGGGTTCTCTCTTCTGTTTGCCCTGCCACGAGAGCGGATCAAGATCGACCACCCCACCCTGCGGCAAGGCGTCTCCACCTGGACATCCTGTGGTGGACGGCTGGCGCCGAGACGAGCGAACGAGGGGTATACCGCAGAGCCTTCCGCGCTCGCTCGTCTCGTCTGCCAAGCCTACCACAGGTGTCCAGGTAGTACGCCCTGCCGCCCCCATGCCTCAACTCGCTCACTCAGGATGCCCACAGAGTAGGGCCTCTCTGCCCCCCTTTCATGCTCTGGTTCCCAACACCTGTGCCTGGGCCTCACGACGGTCTTTCATGCGAAAACTGCGACCGTTGATCGGGATGACCTCCGCATGGTGAAGGAGCCTGTCCAGCAGGGCTGTCGCCAAAACGTCGTCCCCCAGAAGCGTCCCCCATTCAGAGAAGCTGGTGTTGGAGGTCAGCAGGATCGAACCGTGCTCATAACGGGCGGTCACTAGCTCAAAGAAATGGTGCGCCTGAGCGGGCGACAGTTTCGTGTAGCCGACCTCATCGATCACCAGCACACTTGGGGTGGTGTAACGACGGAGCCGCTGACGTACCAGGCCCGGATAGGAAGCGGTATCCAGTGCCTCGGCCAGGTGCGTGAGCGTGGTGAACAAGGCGGAATAGCCCGCGGCCAGGGCCTTGACCGCGAGGGCAAGGCTCAGGTGTGTTTTTCCAACGCCCAGCGGTCCGAGAAAAATGACATTCGTGGCAGTTTGCACAAACGAGAGATCGGCCAGTTCCCACAGCAACCGTTCTGAGAGGCTGGGTTGAAAGGCAAAATCAAAGGCCTCCAGGGTTTTGAGGGTCGGCAGACGCGCGCGGTCATGCGCCGTTCCGCCGCACAACGATCACGCCCTTCAATCTCGGCCGCAAGCGCGCGGGTGAGGAACATCTCATAGGTCCACTGTTCCTGCCGTGCCGTCTCAAAGAGCGTCGGCAAGGCTTTCTCCACTTGTGTCAAGCCCAGGTGTTTCAATGGCTGTTGCATGAGAACACCTCCACACCGCACACCTGGTCATACTCAGCAAGCGCTCGCGTCATCACCTGGGGAGCTGGTCGCTGATGTCCCAGGGGAGACCACCGCCGCTCGCCTGGACGCAGCGGGGGCGACGTTGCGAAATTGGTCGGGATGCTCAACATGGTCACCAGACCAGCACGCTTCGCCAGCTCGACGAGCGGACTGTCCATGAGACCACACCGAAAGCAGCCCATGCCGCTCACGTACCTGCACCACGCTGCCAGCCACCGGCGGTGAAGACGGCAGCCCGTACAAGACGCCATCGTAGGACAGGTAGCCATCCCAGCTGACTTTGCGCTCTTCGGTGGCAAAGCGCTCCCAGGCAAACGCCGCAGGCAACGGCGAGAGCGGCTCGCGCTCGCGACGCTCCCTGGGACGTTCGTGAGTGGTGCGATGCACCCGGGCATTGATACGCTCGCACCAGATATGCGCCTGGCGATTGAGGTCATCCACATCCGTGAAGGAGATCCCCGGCCACAAGCTCTGTTTGACGACCCCGACCGTGCGCTCGACTTTGCCCTTCGTTTGTGGAGTAAACGCCTTGCAGACCCGTGGAGCGACCCCAATGGAGGCCATGAAATCGGCAAAGAGCGGGTTCCAGCGCGGGACTTTGCCCTCCATTTCTAACAGCACACTCTTCATACGGTCGGTCAGCGCGGCCCCGGGCAGCCCACCAAAGTACTCAAAGGCCTCCATCAGACAGCGGATCATGGTTGGCGCATCACAGCGTTTGACGAAGGTCACAAAGCGCATGCGCGAGTAGCAGAGGATCGCGGTGAAGCCGTAGAGCTTGCGGGGCGTTCCGTCCTGCTCATACTTGAACTCGCCCCAGTCGAACTGAACCTGCTTTCCCGGCTCCGTTTCATAGCGCACAATGGGGTAGTGTCCCTGGGCTGGTGGACGCAGAGGATGCACAAAGGCTTTGAGGACGCTCAAACTCCCCCTATAGCCCAACGCCAGCAGACGAGGCAACATGGCCTCGCAGTTGTAGCAGTGATCGACCGTCATCCACTGCACAATCTGGTCTTTGAACGCATCCAGCTTGGAACCACGGTTGGGCCGCGGGTGAGGTATGCTGGCCAGGTGCGGCTGGCGCAGATACTTGCGCACCGTATTCCTGGCCAGCCCTAACGTGATGGCGATGTCTTGAATGGACTTCCCTTGTGTTGACAATTCGTGTATCGTATTCACTGTCCTGCTCCTGATCATGGCTGTCTCCTGCATGAATGCTACACAACATTTCACACAGACTACCGCCTTATCGGGGGTCGGTCAATTTTATCCTGGCGCAATTATACACTGGCGTTAATACAAGTAAGCATAGTCAAGTATCTCAGGTTATTGTTCAGGGTCAATTGCTCCAATGCACATACCCACTCCTCAGCAAGGGAACTCATCCCATTTACTGTTAAAGTCTTCTCTGATCGAGTACCAGACTGGGCATGTTTTTCTAGCAAGGGGAGTATTTCTTGAGTTACAAGTGTTTGTGTTGAGACACAATGAGCATTAGCAAGGCGAACAATGTAGCTTGCAAGACTCTCTACAAACGGGGTGCCAATACCAATCGGCTCCAGATGATATAATCGGCTACGAGATGGAATAAGTGGTTTCTCCAGGTCTTGTAGGTCATAAGCCGTTATTATGTTAGCTGGCATTTTTTCTCCTTCCAACTGGATCACGTTTCGGTAGACGCTCTCCTGGCCTCCGACCCCTTTTGGCTTGGGAGCAACTGACGCTTCCGATTCAGGTCCGGCATCATCTTGTTTCTGATCGCCAGGAGTATCTGTTTGTGTCTCTACGCCTCCTTCGTTCCCTTTCGCTTTCCTTTTTGAAGATGGCCCTGGTACCGTATCTAGAAAAGTACGCAGTTCGACTAACTGCTCATCAGTTTCCGTGAGAACCCTTTCTCCCTCGGCAATCTCACGGCTCATTTGCACCAGATCACGAAGCGGCGGAGCGCTATCCATGAGCATCTTTTCTGTAATGATTTCTTTTTTACTTCCCAGCGCCAGAGATAATGCACCGTTCAACAAGGTTTTCAGCACACCGATGCAGCCAAAGCTCTTTTCGTAGAGAAAGTCCTCGTAGCTCAGTAAATCAGGAGTTTGGGCTAGCGGAAGATGCCGCTGGAATGACTCCAACATACTGGCGAAAGCAATTCGGTCGTTTTCATCGTGATTGCTAAATCGTGAGAAATGTATATTTGTGCCGCGTCGACAGAGTTGGGCGCTTAAACCCGTTAATTCGAGCAGTTCATAGGTTCCAATTAGCACATGAATTGTCCCCGTTGTCTCCGCGAGGGATTTGATCGTATCCATCTGTTCGGAGAACTTACGCCCGCTGCCTACCCTTTTTAAGTGTTGCGCCTCGTCAACGATGACATATTTCGTATGTCGATGATGCAAGCAGGACTCGAGCGACCTGCGGAGAACTAACTCGGTGTCTTTGACACTTCTGGCCAGATCCCTTCCCTGAGACAGTTTACGCGCCTCAGGGTCGATCTTGTTGCTAATGAGCGGCTCATTTGCAGCGATGAGGACGCGAATGATATGCTCTCTCCAATCATAGCTCCTTGATGCAGCGATGGCCTCCATGCTCACCAGGGGCAGGTAGCCGGGATCATTTTGCATGGCTTCCATCTCCAGTTTGAGCAATGACTGCACGATGCGTGTATGCAATGTCGTCTTTCCCACACCCGTAGGCCCATAGACAAGGATAAGCGACGCGCCAGTGGGATAGAGGAGAGCGCGCATCAGTTGTTCGTGAATATCCAAGAGCCGATCGTGACCAAGAACCTTGTTCTTGAAATAATTAAACCGCTCTTCTTTGGATCGCGAGAGGAGTCTCGCGAGGAAATGCCTGTTTCTCCTGATCCATTAGTAATCCTCGTATACCTTTAAGTTCCGCACACTCTTCTGCGTCTCCGTGCTCGCGTCGAGCACAGAGGCCGGACGCTCCGCATTCAAGGCTTGAGTTGACGGGCCGGCATCATTATCGCCCACCTCTTGAGCTGGTAGAGCATTGATGGTAGCTACTACGCATTTTGCCTCTGAATCCCGCAACTGCTGCAGTAGCAGTATTTCCGCTGCCTCCGGGTTCCTCAAAAAGAGGGCCAGTTGCTTCTGGGACACATTGAATTGCTGTCCATGCCGTTGATTGCGCCTTCGTAGCTCCGCAGAGGCCAGTTGTATTTCGCGCTCTGAGCGCCCTTTAAAATCATGGCGGTAATCTGAAAAGCAAAGCTTCCACTTATTATTGACATACGCATAGGCCACACTCGCATCGAAGGGGTCGTAGCGTATCTCCACCTCGGTACCTCTGACTTCGGGAAGATCAAAAGCTTTCGTCCAATAAAAAATGGAGTTGATCTTTACCACGCCAGATTCCTTCCCGACCTTTGCCGTCCCTTTCGTCGTCGTTGGCAACGTATCCTTGATGAAACTATCGTCATAGTCGATGCGCGTATGTTCCCTTGCTCCATGCATCGCAATGCGCCGCGAAAGCCTCGGCAGGAGTCTGGCCCAGGGCGGGATGTTCTCTGGTGTCATAGAACTCGTAGCACCACAGGCATAGAACTCTGTAGAAGCTCTCAAGGGTCCAGACAGCGAGCCCCTTGGGGTTCACATCTTTTGTCACCTGCCGGACATGCTTCATGATTTGTGTATTGCCAAGCAGGTTGTGAATAAACTGGGTGTTTACGGTACCAAACAAGCGCTCGCAGACAGAGCCAAATCTCGGCTCACTTCCGGGCCGCATTTTGCGAGTGCAGTTATTGTTTGCGAGTAACGTCTCAAAATAGGTGCTGTGAAATTCAGCACCACCGTCATACACCATAATTTGCGGTAAACGGTTGTGTCTTCGCACACATTCACGCAGGACCATCATGCACGAACGGTAGCTCGGTTTATCGAATGTCAAATAGATTGCCAGGATACGACGGGAATACGCGTCGGTGAGGAACGTTACCCAGGGACGTCCCAGATTCTTCTTCGTCTCGGAATGGATCAATTCTATTTCGAGTTGCGTGTGATCGATATGGCCTATTTCCCATGGGCGATCTCCGTGCCGCGGCGTCGCATACTCTAGCACCCAGAACCACGGTTTCTGGTTATAAGCAGCTTTACGGCCCTGGCGCTTTTTTGTCTGTTCATAACCAGAACGCAGTTCGATTTCACGGATAAAAATTTTGGACGAGGCTTTAGGGACGTGGCTCTCTTCGCATTTCGCCTCGAACTTGCCGTAGACAGTGGCTTTATTCATCTGCTTCAAGCTCTGATAATCTTTTTTGATAAAATCCTCAATGAGTTCTAAGGTGTCTTCCCGAATTTTCCTGCCGCGATTCCCGCGCTCCTTCGTCTTCGGGAGTAGCCCCAGATAGCCATTACCATAGAGCTTCTGGGCCCTCCGGTACATGCTCACCCAATTCCACACGGTACGCTCGGATTCTGTGAATTCACCAGCGGATGCCTCTTTTTGCGAAACAGACATGACGACCCCGTGCCGGTAGTTAGCTAGCCTGAGATCTTCCCTGCTCGCACCCGTAAGAAGTTCTCTGGCTTTCACCACATCTACCTCAATCTCGACTTCACTCTTCAAGCCGGTTAAAGCCCCATGATTGATCAGTCCGTAGAATCTTTCGTAAAGAAGTTCAGCGACTGCTTGCCGCTCATCTTCTGACAGGAGGGTCACCTTCGTCTCACCCAAATTGACAATTTTCCAGGGTTTGTTATCCCAAAGAACTATGGTTTCGGGAGCGACTTGTATTCTTCCGGCATTCACACCAGGAGGGCGGAAAGGCGTCTCAAACATAACAGAGAAGGCATTACCCGTGTCTTCATCCTGGTAGAGCCTCGCATGCCTGGGTTCCGCCAGCGGAGCAGTGTATAAATTGCAGTAGAGTGACTCTTTTGCAATAAGAATGTTGATATCATCACTGCTTGCTTTGTCTGCGCATTGTCTCAACTCTTCAAGAGGTATACCGGGTTCTTCCCGAACGATATCCAGCACCTGTTTTGCGGTTTCATGGTCGACGAAGCAGTTTTCATTACAAAGATACTGATCAAGGTACACAATGTTGCGCTTAAAGATCTGATTGATGGATGCAGATGAGACTACCTGAAAAAAGAAACCAAACGGTTTGGCATACTCGTCAGCAGGAGGACAATGCCACTGGCCATTATCGCCTCTCTGATAGCGCTCTGGTTGATCTTCTGCCAGTCGTTGTAGTTCCTCTTCCGTTTTGCACTCGACCCAGCCAGCCGAGTCTTTTTTAATCACAAAGAAATCAGGTGTGTAGTTGAATGCTACATGCTTTTCTTTGCCATGCTTGTCCAGAGTTATATAGCTGAGCTTAATGAAGGGGGGCTGATCATAATATTCCAGCACGTCCTTGTCATGTTCTATTTGATAGATATACGGCAGTTCATCCTCATGGCTTTCAAACTGAATAGTAAAGCCCATTTTAGCGCTCGGATAGCTGCCGCTCATGTTCCCTCTAGCGTTTCTCACACGACGGGATGGTTCCGAAGAACGGACACGTTTAATCTCGGTTTCGAGCCTTTTCGGAATATTTACAATCCTCGAAAAGTTGTAAGAGTTCGTAGTTTTTGAGCATAACGACTTCCTCTATCTTCAGAATTTGCAGGACTCTGCTACCAACAATAAAGTTCGGCTCTCATCTATTTCATTACGTCACGTACTGGTTTACGCTCTTTCACTCGATTGGTCGATCTCTGCCTGGCCACCGGCATCTCCGCATTGAATGCGAATTGTGGCGTCAAGCCGAGCATCTTTCGCAGTTCTGCGCGCCCGGGGTTGAAAGCATACTCTTCTTCGCCCTCATGGACCTCGCACATCATTCGGTAACAATCCGTCTCCGAAAATGCATGCCGTTTGAGATATCTCTCGCTCAACATTTTTTCATCCGCCCACAACGCGGAGTGAACTGCTCGCACGAGCATGTGATGAAGAATGCCGACACACCCGAGGGATCGCTCATAACAGTATTCCCAGTGCTTGAGAAGTATCCCAGTCTCTTCCTCGAAAGGTAGAAGATCTTGAAATGCGCTGAGAACGCCCTTGAATTGTGATAATTCATTATCTGTACTACCATAGCGCGGAAAATGAATAATGATACTGCGCTCAACGATTTGAGCACTTACATGACGCAGAGCGAGTAGTTCATATGTACCGATAAGTACATGTGCAGTTTTCGTGATATCGGCCAGAGATTTGATGCAATCCAACTGATTCTGCAACTGCCGCCTACTGCTCCCATTGCTCAGATGCTGTGCATCGTCAATGATAATCGCCGCCGGACGGTACTGCTCAAAGATAGCTTCTAGAGAAGTGCGCAAAGCATCTTCTCTTGTCCTCACCCGATGTTCAAATTTTGGTCGCAACGTGCCTGGCTCGGCCATGCGCATAACTCCCTCGTTATTTTCAGCACCAAAAGCAGTCTTCTGGTCAACCAGCGGCATAAATGCAGTATGTATGTCCAGGAGAAAATCTCGCCAGTTGAAAGAGCCACTGAGGGGAGGTCTTGCGAACAGACTAAGGATAGGCCCTCGTATCCCGATCTGCCTTGATGCCTGCAATATCTCTGCAACTGTACAGCTTATTATATGGTTTTTCATAGCGGTTTTCCCAACACCCGCAGGACCACAAACGAAGACGAGCGACGCACCGCCCCTCTCTTGAATCGCATTTTGCAGAGCCTTGCTCGTTGCTACAAAGTGAGGATGAGCTATCGTGCACTTAAACGCGTTTAAACGTTCCTCTATCGACAATTTGGCGAAACGGCTCCGGTCGTCAGAAGGACTTATTTGCTCCATCAATCGTAATCTCCCTCGTGCTCCTCTCATATTCGTCAGTATTCACATTATCTACCTGGACTTCTCTTTCTCTATCCTCAAGCATGATAACCTCCCCTGTTCACACAAATGAGTACTGACGTTCTAATAAACGTGTTATCTCCCAAAATCCGCACATGTTTTTAGAACATCGGTTTTAAACAAATGAACTTCGTACCACATTTATCTTGATTTCTAAGCATTTCCGCATTACCAAGCACAAACACTTCATCGAGAGTTATCCTCTTCAATGAGAAAATACCGACGCCATGCCAGCATATACCCATTAATAGCCCAGCCCCGGAGCGCGGGGTTGTTCGGATAGGTGCGTGAGGCGGACGCATAGGCATAGCAATCGACGGCAAAATCGATCATGGAAAAGTATTCGAGATATTCTTGATCACTTTTCGCTCGGTCAAGGTCTTCTTGAAACAAGGATTGGCCTTCCTCCCACGCTCCTTTCACTTGTGGAAGCACCTGCTGCATGCGACGCCACTCCTGCGCAACGCGCTGGTCTTTCCACGTCCTTTCTACTGCGCGAGCAAGGAACGCCTCCAGATGAGATGGATGCAGCGCCGAGTCATCGTCGGGGCGTCTCATATCGCTCCCGCCATGCTGAATCAGCACCCGTATATGACGGAGAGCAAGCGCGATGGCGAACAATTCCGGATCACTATCGGGGCGACGAAGATCAATGAATTGCTGTAGGTAATCCATGCTGCTCTTTCCTCTCCTTCACTCCACACGCTATGCCCCAAAAACGCAGGCTCTCTGCTGCATCAGGCCTCCTCACTTTGATCACAGTTCTGCGAGCGTTTGCTAGTGCCGATGAACGCAGTCATCTCTTAAGAGTTTTCCCCAGGAAAAAAGCTGCTCGAGTTGGCGAGAAGAATCCACGTCAAGCAAGGAGGAGAGGCGTAGCGCCCATTGATCGAGCCAGGTCTCGGCATTGCTGTACGCCTCGAGGAACACAAACAGACATCTTCTCAAAGAGCAATAGCGGTCCAGTATCAGCTGATGCGTCTGTTCCATATCCTTCAGCCAAGCATTGGTAGCTTGACGCAGTTGCTCACGTCGTTCAATCGATACTAACGACCAGTTAAAGCAAGCACACCAGAACGGCAGCGCTCCCCTATGAAGGCACCAGACGAGGCGCTGGCCTTTCTCCGTTTGCAGCGGCAGCTTACGGGCATTGGCCCATAACACCAGCCCCCGCCACCGCGGGATATGGACCTCTGGACGCAGACCGAGCATACGGCAGAGCGGCCTCAGTGGAAGGTAGGACGTACCATCTGCGAGATAGAGTACTGGCACCTCCTCGTCAAAATAAGGCAGCATGATGGTCGCCTGCCGAATATCTTGTCTCTCCTTCTCTGTCATGTTCCGTTCCTCGGCTTCATTGGCCTTATCTCTTTCAATAACAAGCCTCATTGCTACCTTCTGCTACCTTGACCAATAAGATCCTCGATAACTGCCGGACTAGTGGCCCAGCGCAAAATGTGCTCTTCTTGTTCGAGCAATAGCTCTTCGCTGACCAAGGCACAGTACTTCTGCATTTCACGGGCTTGAAAAGCTGGGCGGGAAAGCTCAAACCGGACTTTCTCAAAGCGGTCTTGTGGGACGATGAGACAGAGGTTCATGTGGCGATCTGGGAACAACTCTTTCAGATCAGAGAGGCGCAGGAGACTAATCGACACATCGGTACATGCCTGCTCAATTTCAAAGGCCGCGATCACCTCCTGGTCCATGAACCAGAGCACATCTATTTTGCCGATCACCTTCTGGAAGGTCGAAGCGGCGAGAATGGGGAGCGAGGGCAGGCTCAAATCTCTCAACCGTTCGTTGTTACAGGCCTTGTTGTGATCGCTCGCGGCAATCCAAATGCGGCATCCCACTTTGCGTCCAATTTGTGCCAATAACCACTGGAGATGCGTTCGACACGCAATTATCTCTCTGTCGTCTTTTTCATTGACTGACTGCTTACTCTTTTCCTCAGCCCGCCTGGCAAGTACGCAGGATTGCTTTGCAAGTGAAGATACCTTGCCATCAGGTGAGACAGAAGAATGTCGCTTTTCATCGCAGACAGCATCTGGGGACTGATACTGTTTTACAGACCAGCGGCAGAGATGCTCGAGTTCCCATGACGAAATGCCTAACTCTTGTGTTAGCGCGAGAAAGCGTGTACAGAACGTGAGATAGGTCTCAATGGGATCCTGCGGCGCATCAGTAACGCTTTCAGTGATGAGAGCTCGGCGAATATCCATGTAATAAATCGGCCATCGATCCTGAGCCTGGATGTGCCACCAGATACTCTGGAAGAAAGGCACTCTGGCCGGTTGGAGTTGTGTTCGTTGTACCTGTTGAGACGAGATTAACCCTTCCAGAAAGCGGACGAAAGCCTGCAAGCGCTGCTGCGCCTCACGTCTCTCATCAGGAACCTGGATCATCAAACGCAGGAGATGCGCAAAGGTCTCTTCATCCGGCACGCGCTGAACCAGTTGATTGAAGAACAACCCGCCAGACATCCCTCGTAAATGGAACACATTCCACTTATGATGAGTCTGCTGCTGGAATGTCGCGTTGAATGCTTTGAGGCCGATGGTGCCATCAAGGAACGAGTTCAGCACCTGAAGGATTTCTTGCTGGACATGCATTCGTTGGAGATCAGTCGTTTGATCATGCTCGACTGTAGTTCTGTCTGCTAAATAGGCCTTTTGTCTCGAACGCCACCACGTTATCTGCTCACTCGACAACACCATACTATTTCCTCTTGCCACATTCATCAACCAGAGCGGCATTTCAGATGCTCGTCACTATGAAAGCTTACTTTTTGGCATTACCGCTGGATTGCCTTGTCTGACCTTATATCCACCCTACGATTTGACCGAGGTCCAACCGATAGTGGTGATTATATCACGATTTCAATAATTTGCAAATCACAGACACAAAAGTACTTATTCAAAAAATGCAGGTAACACCTAAGCTATACACATGAGTGAGTATGCTGGCCGCCCAAGCCTTCCGGGCTATGTTTCCATTAAAGAAGCCGCGAAGATCCTTGGTATTTCAGATAAGCGAGTCTACGAATACGTCGATGAAGGACGCCTTCCGAGCATGTGGGCTGCCGACGTCATTATGATTCCTTTAGCTGAAGTCAAGAAATTCAAAAGAAGGTCTTCAGGGCGACCTCGTAAAAGCGTTCCTGTCTGGCGCATTTCCTCTGGCGATAATACGCAGTTTCTTATCTCTATCACGGCGCAGGTACGACCTGGCCAGCAAGATGCGCTGATGCAAAAGCTAGAAGAGATGAGGGAAGGTGGCCTCCATACCTTTCCTGGAACCATCACACGCTTTATTGCGGCTAGCGAAACGATACCGGGACAGATAGCAATTACATTGATCTGGCGGAGCGCAGTC
Organism: uncultured Chloroflexia bacterium; assembly: GCA_963769535.1. Classification (GTDB taxonomy): domain Bacteria; phylum Chloroflexota; class Ktedonobacteria; order Ktedonobacterales; family Ktedonobacteraceae; genus CF-113. The sequence goes on from CAVYMC010000001.1 coordinate 1,113,466, forward strand.
ATGCCCACAGAAGCAGAGAAGAAACGAGAAGTAGAGGCATTCCGGCAAACATTCAGTGATGTGCTGGACTGGGAAACTGCGCAGTTTAACAACGGCAAGGTATTAATCCACACATGAGTTTTTTGATTGTAAACTGGGGGGCGGGAAGGGGTCTGTCTCACTTTACGTGACCAGTTCAGACACACAGGAGCAGGCGTTGGCGGAGCAAATCGAAGTTCGCCGTCCATACATTTGCCGTTTGATGCTTTTGAGCTTATTCACTTTGCTCTCCATTTGGCCGTTGCTGTGTTCCATCGCCAAAGCAGCGCGGACAGCATCATAGTCCCGGTAGATCCCGGCTACAAAGCTTTTGAGTTCAGGGATGCCACATGCCTGCGCTACTCTCAGCTATCGGGGGGAGGACACTTCCCTGACGCTGAGTCACCATCGTCCGAAAATCTTGTACCAGGTGACACAGAGGAAACATTCTTCCAGAATGTAAAGAAGCAATTTCCAGAGGAATATCCGCTCTCGAAAAGTCGTTCTTGCCGGTTTTCCCTCTCTCGGGGAAGAAAGCCGATGATTTTTTCTCGTCTATACCGACTTTCTTGCTCACCCCTTCGTGGCATAGTCTTGTTTTACGCCTCCAACTTATTTTTATTGATATGTGATTAACACATACTGTTTGATAGACTCCTTCATGGAGTTCATTTATCATTTGATTAGAGAACTATTGACTCCATTGAGGAACCTATGCTATTATCGTAGCGGCACAAAAACATTGCGCCGAGTTTCCAATGAAAGTGACATTGAAAATGCCTAACGACCGCTCCATTCCACCTCCAATCATCGCCTATGGGCACTTTGATGAATTTATCAAGACAGCGAGGAAATATATCCTTAGTATGCCAGTTCAGATAAAAGCGGCATATCTCATCGATACGATGAGCTTTAGCAAGACATCTGCGAAGCTTCTCTTAGCCGCTGGTCGGTTCTTTGGCTATTTTTCTCGAAAGAATGAAATGCTTGACTCATTCCGGCACTTGGTGCAAGCTCCATTCGATCAACAAAGAGATATGCTTATCCAAGACTTATACCGGAAATACCCATTCCATAATAATGAATTTCTCGCTGAAGCAAGTTATGAGATGTTATACGCCCGGTTTTTAGCGGAAATGCATCCTGCAAAAGTAACTAAAGCTGCTGGTAAAGATGACGATGATGTCGTCGTGAAAGAAATCCGTTTCTACGTGAATTTTGCTGCTTCATTAGGCTGCACTCCATCAGAAAGTATTATGGGGATAGTCAAGGAAGCGGCTCGGTACATGCGACAAAGCCCAAGGCTTAGCGCTTATGTGATTCCGCCAAACGAGCAGGAGACAATGGCTCCGGATAGGGCTGTGCAACTGCGTGATCTTCCTCTTACTGAAGAGGATTTCGTTCAAGCAAATTGGCAGGTTGTTATCGCCACGTGTACCCCTCGCGTAACTGCAACATACGCGCAACTCTTTTTCGACAAGGCGAACGAAATATCAGCAGCTGGCAACAGGACTCAAGAGGCCGTCTATGCGCTCTTAGGAACAGTATGCTCGCCGTATATGGATCTAGATGATCCAAAGCAACCATTTAGGCCAGCCATTGTGCTTTCTGATGGTACGAGGAGCGCATCAGTTGAAGATCTTACAGATGAACACCTAAAGGTTTTGGCAGGAATATTTTCGACTATCGTCGATCATGAACTTCGGGCGCGAGTCGCAGATATGCTTTGGCTTCGGAAGTGCAGGTATGTAAACAACCCAGGTCAATGGGCCCGTATTGCGACTACAGCCTATCTGGATTCCGCGCGAGTGCTGGAAGACCCTCTGCGATTTACGGACTGTGTTCATCGTATTGAGCGTGCTCTGCAAGTAATTACCAGCAGCGGAGGTGATCAGGCTCAGTTCAACCAGTCCATTACCTACATCGAGACGCTGTTAACCAAATATAGTGATGAAGAGCAAAAATTCTTTTTCTACGATCTTATGAAACTACTACTGGAACGGAAGCAAGGGGACCCAGCAAAGTATGCCTCTTTAGCGGGGAAGATCGCGAGAAGCGCGGAAGACCGGCATGATTGGTATATGGCTGCTTTTTATTGGCGAACAAAAGCTCAGTGGCACCAACTTGGGGGAGATGGCGACGCCGCCCGTCTTGCGCTGGAATGCGAAGCAGAAACATTTGTCCAGGACGCAATTGATTCCACTCAAGCGCTCAATCCGAGTTATATACGGGCTTCCTCACTGCTCTATCAGGCGATTGCTGCGCTGGAGCAGCTTCCAGATACGGGCGAGAGACGAAAACAGACTGAAGGCGCAGCTCCACAAATGGCAGAGGAAATCTGTCGGTGAGATGAAACGCATGGGGATTGAGGTAGACACTTCAGACTTTGCAGAGCGAGCGCGAAACGAGATACGCGGAAAGCCCTTCGAAGAGGCACTCTGGAATCTTGTCCGCATTACCGCTTCCCCCAAATGGGATAGCGTGCGCCAGTTTGTTAATGACTCGGCAGTACAGTTTCCGATGACGTATCTTCTGCCAGCAAGCATTACAACAGGAGAAGGACGATGGACAGCTCATATTGCGCCGCTCGGCAAAGATGCGTCACCTAAGGCTGTCTTAGATCATATGTTTAGGGCGGCGCAGCAGTTCCAATTGACGAATGTGCTGTGCTTTATAGATCCAGCACGAATACAAATGCTCCACGAACACTTCATCCGTGCAGAGGATTTCTTGCCGTTTCTCCTGCATAGCCCCTTTGTTCCACCGTCCCGCGCACGCATCTATGCACGAGGACTATATGCCGGGTTTATAGGGGATGTCCTCGTTGCAGCCCATCTCCTCGTGCCGCAGCTAGAGAATTCTTTGCGGTACATCCTTCAAGAAAATGGCGAAATTGTGACGGGTCTCGATAATAAGGGCATCCAAAACGAGAATGGCCTCAATAAGCTGTTCGAAGATCATCAAGAGCTGTTGGAGCAACTTATCGGGCGGGATGTAACGTATGACCTACGAGGCCTGTTAGCCGAACACGCCGGAACGAATTTTCGTAATCGGCTGATGCATGGGTTATTGGATGATGCAGTTTTCATGGACACGTTTCCATTTCACACTATATACCTGTGGTGGCTGACGTTGCGATTAGTTATCCTTACGTATCTCTCGAATCAACCGCATTCTGATACTGTATAACCCCCTATTGCTGGTCACTCAACAAATGTTTTCTGAGGCGAGGAGGTCCAACAAGGAGTTACCAGGGCTATATGTGCGAAGTGCCGTCCAGGCACTCATTAGAATATGATACGCTTTTGAATGACTAAATCAACTAGAGGTAGTCATGGAAAAATGCAAGTAGCGTTTGTAAGGAGTAAGAGATGTTTCAACCAGCAAAATCACGTCATACCGGAAATCGAGGTGAAGCTCTGCCTGAGCCTCATGATGGGCTTCCAGATTCATCCCACCAAAATGGTTTGTGTCCACGTTGCGGAAAACAATCCAGTTTTGTAGCGCTAGGATCTCTCCCTGTGACATACGATGGCACAGTTTTTGTTGCTAATCGTGATGGTTCTCGCGAACATGTGACTCTCGATCAGGTCACTTCGCTGCTGTGCCGTCATTGTAATCAGGGCGTAGTTGTAGTGGAAGAGAAATGGGTTGGTGATCATCCTGCGCGCGACAAGGTCGGGGGCGGAACAATACATTTTCGAGGGATCCATTGGTGGCCGCTTCCAGGGATGCAGATGTCGAAAGATATCCCGTCCGAGATTGCTGGAACGTTTATAGAGGCAACGTCAGCCTTGTTTGCCGACTGTCCGCGGGCCTCTGCCGTTATGGCACGCAGAACTTTAGAGGCCATCACAGCGGATCAAGGGGAAACTCAGGGGACTCTTTTTGATCGCATTAGGAAGCTCGTGACTAGGGGCGTGCTACAGCCCGCTCTCGCGGACTGGGCTCATGAGGTACGTCTTGTGGGAAATGCCGGCGCTCACTTTGACCCAATCAATCAAGTATCTATGGATGACGCTCGCGAGTTGGTAAATTTTATCCGAGACCTGCTGCGTTACTTATATGAAATTCCTGCAGACCTTTCGCGCCGTCGCTCCTCTCGCCCATAGAGAGATACGAGGAACGAGGCCCTTTTTTACTTCTTTTCATAGTAGAATCAGACCTTGCCAATGAAGTGCGAATAACAGCTTGGCGCGTTGAAAAATAGTCCCGCGCCCGCTTCTCAGCCGCTGATCCTGGCAATTTATGAAGATCAGGTCCTCGATGGGTCAATAAAGGAGCAGAAGAGGAAAGCGGTAATAGGTAATGATTGGTTCTATTCTGCTTACTATCGAAAATCTTTCTTGGGTATCTCTGCCGAGTTAGGGATAGGAAATGATTATTGACGACTTTATGTTTCGCTACGAGCGAGAGTACGACTATTACCATGAGGCGGCTCGCCTGTGTGCGCAGCGCTGTGAGAGCGGACTCATGCAAGCAGGCGTCAGAGCAATAGTAACTTATCGGGTGAAAAACTACGAACGCCTGCGTCAGAAAATTCAACAGCGCCATATCAAAAAGAATTACCGGTGTCTTGATGATATATATGTGGACATTGTTGACTTGGCCGGCGTACGCATTGCCTTGTACTTTCCGGGAGACCATGATGAAGTGGATAAGTTTATCAAAGCGGAATTTGTTGTAGAAAAGGTTAAAAACGACTTTCTCCCCGAGCCGCACATTCGTTACATCAAACGCTTCTCGGGATACAGGGCTACCCATTATCATATTCGTCTTCGAGACGATTATCTTGCTGATCAGCAGCAACGTTACGCTAAAGCTTGCGTAGAAATCCAGGTTGCTTCTGTACTCATGCATGCATGGGCGGAGGTTGAACACGATTTAGCATATAAGCCTTTTAGTGGAGAGCTTTCCGAGGATGAACATGCCATCTTGGATGAAATTAACGGGCTCGTCTTAGCCGGTGAGATTGCCCTTGAAAGACTCCAAAAAGCCGTAAAAACGCGTGTCAATAAAGAAGATAGCCAGTTTAACAATCAGTACGAACTAGCTGCCTACCTCTATGATCATCTGCAGCCGAAAGTACAAATCTCCGATATGGTGATGGGACGTGCGGATGTGCTTTTCCGTTTCTTACAACTTGCCGATTTGAATCATCCAGGAAAACTTGCAGAATACCTATTGGATCTCGATCCCTCTGATGAGCAACGAACGATCGCCGGTCAATTGGTAGATCGCTTGCTTGCCACCAGGCCAGAATTCTATGACATGTATAGCCAGGCGAAGTATGAGATAGACGCCCGCCGCTTAAGTAGCTCTTCTAAAGAAGCTCTGGGATACTTCATGTCTCGGTGGATCGCGTTGGAAACAGTTGTTAGTCTTATAGCGCACGCGCTTCCACACAAAAGCCAACAGCGCGCTATAGTCCCTAACACAACCACCTTTATGAATTTAGGACTGCTCGTAGAAAATGCTGACGCTATCCATGAAATCGAACGGATCCGCCGTTTGCGGAATGAAATAGTACATGGAGTCAGGATTCCTGACAACGATGCTCTTCACCAAATGGGGAAATATCTCGAAGAGATACTTCTTAACTTAAGTAGCTCGTCTTCGGGAGAGGTACGCCAACAGATAGAATCATCAGACGAGATACAAAAAGTAATTAGAGAGATTATTAACGATAGGGATTGATAAGATATACGGTTACTTTTTGCGCCGGGTACTGGATGTTTATGAAAAGGCAGAGCCTTGCTCCGGTCGCCTCATTGCTGTTGTGAAGCGAGGCGACCTCGTTTGTTTCAGAGATGCACAGATGGCAAAAGCAGAAACGCTCTGCTTCCGTCTCTACTCTGCGGTAAAAAACTGCATGGTTTCTCTCTATGACGCTTGTCGCTCTCGCCAAGCTTGCACTTCCGCATGGGTTGCTGGTTGGTGAAAGCCATTGAGATACTTTTTCAGCTTCTCAGCGGCATCGACAACAGCGAGTTCTTTAGATAGAATGCGTGGACTCACCGATGGAATGGTGGGGAACTGAAAGGACCGGCATCGTGCTCTTCCAATAATAGTGAGTTCGTCTGTCACAGGGACTAAGGCAAGCATGAGCACTCCCTTGTCCGGTTCAAGGACGGAAAGTTCTTCAGGAATCGAAGCCAGACACGCCCCTTTCTTATGTTGCTGGCTGAGAAAAGCACGAGCTGTAATAAATGGATCATACTCAGGGAACAGGTAGAACATAAAAGGCTCATCCTCGGGTACTTCTCCTCTCGGTTGGGCCCCTTGCCAGTCTTCATAAAGCAGCCACATCTCGATAATCCAGCCAATGACAGTAAACGGACCAACCTGCCTTAAAAATTCAGCGTCCATGCGGATAAGTGGCATTCCTAATTTCTGGCAAAGCGCGTTCTTCAACTCGTCGCGGTACTTGACCTGAGAATCGAATGCATGCTGCGGGCCATCGACTTCAACAGCGCAAAACGGTAGTGCATCTTCCCGAACGACCACAAAGTCGAAGTGCGCTTTCAGGGCATATGAATAAGCTTCATGGCTAATTCCACTTCCGTCAATATCGAGCGTATCTGCAATTCTCGGCTTGATGACCACCCGAATGCCGTGCTTTTCCGCTACTTCCCTCAGCGCAGCATCTGCAGCAGCTTCATATGAGTTCACCAGCAGACGTTTTCGACGATCCATACAGCATGTACTCCTTCGCTAGAAGAGATCCGACAGCGTTTTGCTCTGTTGATTGCTCTCCAGGCTTCTCGATGCGTATATGGCATGACGCTGAAACAGGGCCTGGAAAAACTCGATCACAGCGTTTGGCCCGTGGGGAGGTTGCAGTTCATACCCGCCAAAACGGTATATCTCATAGCCTGCGAGCCTCAGTTGCCTGTCCTCTGCTACCATCTTGGCGTACAGGCGCGGACTTGCGTCACCATTCTCAGCAGCATAGTGCTGTTGACCATCTACCTCTACGACGATCCGCACCCGGTTGGAAAAGAGCAGCAAGAAATCCATTCGCTGTCTCGGGAGCTGCGGTCTCCCGCTTGCAAGTTGTTTGATTGTATACGGGTCATAGTGCAGATAGACCTGTGGGATTAGCGCTGGTTGAGCATTTCCTAACTCCCGACGGAAGTGGTGCATATACGTACGGAAGAGCAACTGTTCAGGAAGCGACTTGACAAGTGAAGCTTCTAATCGCTTATACAAGCTGTTCTCTAGTGCCCATTCGTCAAGCTTTTCATTTCCAGGGAGTTGTCGCCACCATGCGACGAGGTCTTTCCAGAGCAGCCCTCTCTCAGGAAGAGGTTGATCATAGACAAGACAATATTCTTTGTTACGCACAATCTCAATATCATTATTGACAGCATCTCGAAGGATGATTTCCGGTTTGAACTTATCCGCAGCAAAGATCAGGTTTTTGACCGTTCCTCTTACACCATCCTTTTTATGTTGGACCGCTTCGTAGACAGGTTTTCCAGAGAGTTCAGTCGAGACTTGCAGAATATAGCCATCATGTGTAAGAGCCTGATTAAAGGATGAAACCAACTCCTCGAACCTGCTCCTTTTCAGTTTGTACCGTCGGATGAATACAGTTCACAAGAAATTTGCAAAACTGTTCATTGCTGCACTCTAAAAGCCCGAGGTAGGTATACAAGAGATAGTGGAGATTCCAATCGTGGTTCATGACCATATGTTTCCAGATATCGCCAGCTGCCGTTTTAAATCGCCCATCTGTCGAGGACATCGTTGATAAATCCCATGTTCGCCCCAGGAAGTCGACCAAGTCCAATTGACCAGAAAGAGGCTGTTCTCGGGTGATGAGGTAATCGATAATATTTCTTCGTGTTTGTTCAGAGATCGTTATCAAACTCTGGCTCCATTTCATCATCTCATTCAGGACTTACGAATAGGCGTTAATATTGAGTTGTTCGACTCGAGTTGAGAGCTGTTCGACAGATGGCTCGCTATAGAGCCGAGTGGTATCTAGCGAGCTATGCCCAAGTAAGGTCGCTAACCCTACCACGTCGCCAGGATACTGCGCCAGGTAACTGCGGGCAAAGGTATGCCGCAAGGTATGCGCACTCGTCTCTTCGGGTACTAACGCACCAGCGGCCCTCACCAGGTCTGCGATCATCTGCCCCATGGCTGAAGTTGTTAGCGCTCCCCCTTTTTGCGAAAGGAAGATGGGCTCGTGCGCCTCTAATGATTTTGCCTTTGGCCACTTGGCAGCCACCGCTTTCATTGACGGTTTCTCGATGCCCAAGCGTGGAGCCACGTAGGCTGCAATCGCTTCTCGCGCTGACGCATTGACAGGAACGGAGCGGACCTTATTCCCCTTGCCTGCTCGCACTTGCAGCAGGCCACTGCGCTCCCCAAAGGTGATATCCTCGAAGGTGAGGGCCGCGCATTCGCTTAAGCGAAGCCCGGTCTGCAGCAAGACCTGCACAATGGCGTAGTTGCGTTCTCTGTCGCGAGAGTTCTGGACCTGTCGGAGGAGCGCATTGACCTGCGCGCTTTTCAGCCCTTTGCGGGATGACGAGGCTTCTCCGCCAACCAGTTTGACATGGGCCGCCGGATCAGCAGCCAGGTACCCTTGCTCGGTTAGCCAGCCACACCAAGTTCGCAAGGCGCTCACTTGCAGGTTGATCGTACTGATGGATTTGTGCTGTTCATGCTGCAGGTGGTTCCGATAGCCGATTAGGGCGATCGGAGTCAGGGTTGAGAGTTGGAGTGGGGCCTGCTCCTCTTGCTCGTACCAGGCAAGAAAGCGAGCCACCGCCTGGATATATTTTTTGACCGTACCAACCGAGCGATCGTGCTCTTGCAGACCTTGTTGCCATTGGTTCACCAATTCCTGTGGGACCCATTCCCTCCGTTCAGTGTTCAGAGGGGTAATTCTTGGTTGCATTAGTCTCTCCTACTCGCAAAAAAATATTTCCCGCTGTTCTTTTTGACGCTTACGTCGACTCATCGTTACATTGTTTGAGCGTAGTGCTCCTGTCCAGTATAGCACACAAGAGCGGGAAATGCTGTTTTCCCGCTCTTAATGATTAGAAGAAGATGATAGTGCAATTGTTGACTTTTGCCAGTTTGTCGTTTACCATACAAAAGAGTTGAATGATAATTTCTTCAGTTCGCATTGGATCGTATTACTTTTTGTCATGTTTTGGATATCGGCTCAAGGACTACTCAATCTTCTTTGTTTCAACTATCAACATTGGTTACATAACAGAGGGGAACAATATGGTAACTCCAATTTCTAACGCACCATTCCCTGATCCTATTGATTCGTCCTACCCGCATGCGGTTCCTCCTGGCTTCACGTTACGCCACACCCTGAAAGGGCATACCAAATTTATCTATGACTTGGCCTGGTCGCCCGATGGAAATACGCTTGCCTCCGGTTCAGAAGACACAACGATCCGACTATGGGATACACATACCGGGCAACATATTCATACTCTCTCGAGACACTCCGCTGGCGTCTATTGTGTCGCGTGGTCGCCTGATGGGCAAACACTCGCTTCTGGTGCTGAAGATTCCACCATTCGGCTCTGGAATCCCCAGGCTGAACCTCAGTTTCGCACCCTTTCAGAGCATTCTAATGGTGTCTATTGCGTTTCTTGGTCGCCTGATAGCAAAATGTTCGTATCTGGCGCAGTTGATCGGACTATTCGGCTCTGGGACGCTCAGAGTGGCAAGGTTCTTCAGGTCCTTCCTTTACAGCAAGGGCCGATTTTTAGCCTAGTATGGTCGCCCAAAGGAGACATGATTGCTTCCAGCGCTAATGACGGGATTATTCGATTGTGGGATGCACAGGCAGGAAAACTGCTCTACGCACTCGGAGGACATACCAATAATGTCAACAGTCTGGCATGGCATCCCAAGGGCACTATCCTCGCCTCTGGCTCTGCGGATAGGACCATCAAGCTCTGGAATACTAGGACCATGCAGTTGATAGGAACTCTTGAGGGGCACACACGCCTTGTATCTGCCGTCTCATTTTCCGCTGATGGCCGTCTGCTTGCTTCCAAGGCTCACGATGGGACCGTGCGACTCTGGCGTACCGATACCCGTGAAGGGGTATCTATCCTCAACGAGTCGTTTGAGGCTAAGTGGATTACATATATCGCCTTTCATCCCAGCTTGCCTATCCTGGCGACGCTTGACGGAGGAGATACCATTATCCGTATATGGGAACTTAACTACGACGATATCCTCGGCACTCCTTCCGTACCTCCTACCATCAGTTATAGCAATGCTAAGGTTGTTCTTGTCGGGGATAGTGGTGCCGGTAAATCCGGCCTCGGCCTTGTATTGAGCGGACAGCAATATGAAAATACCGATTCCACGCATGGTCGCCATATATGGACCTTCGCCAACGAAGAGGTTGAACTTGACGAGCGGCGCAAGGAAACCCGTGAAGTATTGCTCTGGGACCTGGCAGGCCAGCCCGGCTATCGCCTGATTCATCAGTTGTATCTCAATGAGGTTACAGTTTCACTGCTCGTCTTTGATGCGCAGGACGCAACCAATCCCTTTGCGGGCGTGGAGTATTGGACTCGTGCTTTAATACAGGCGCAGCATATGCAGGGGAGTACTGCCTTGCCTTTGAAGAAATTCCTGGTAGCGGCACGTACCGATAGAGGAGGAGTAGGTGTCGGCCGCAAACGTATCGACTCCCTTGTTAAGCGACTGGGCTTTGACGGTTACTTTGAAACAAGTGCAAAGGAAGGACGGCAGATTGCCGAGTTGCGAGAAGCCATCCACAAGGCGATAGCCTGGAAGTCGTTGCCCAAGGTCAGTTCTACGGAACTCTTCCAGCGCATCAAGGCGTTTCTGGTAGCAGAGAAGGAACGTGGACAACTCCTTCCTAAGATTGATGACCTCTTTAACACTTTTCTCAGGACCAACGATATTGCTGATCAACCAGAGAACCTGCGGGCACAGTTCGAGACCTGCATCGTACTCGTAGAGTCAGCAGGGCTGATTAAGCAGCTCAGTTTCGGCAAACGGGTACTCCTACAACCCGAATTGCTCGATGCCTATGCATCCGCTCTTGTTAACGCGGTAAAGAACGAGCCTGACGGCCTGGGCAGTATGACACAAGAGCGAGTACAGGCCGGCAACTTCTACATACCTAGCGATGCGCGTATCCAGGACAAAGACGATGAGAAGCTACTCCTAATTGCGATCACCGAGGATCTGATACGACGCGATCTGGTCCTCCGCGACGAGCAATTCCTGATCTTCCCTTCGCAATCTACTCGCGAGATACCTGATCTGCCTGATCCAGAGGGCAAAACGGTCGTCTTTAACTTCGAGGGGCCTGTGTCGAATATCTACGCTACCCTTGCAGTACGACTATCTAATAGTGAAGTGTTTAAAAACAAAGAGCTATGGGAGAACGCGATTACGTACACAGCGAATGAAAGCGGCGTGTACGGGATGTATCTGCGCAATATTGGCGATGGGCGCGGCGAATTAACCCTCTTCTTTGACAAGACTGCCAGTGAGCCGCTACGACTCGTTTTTGAAGATTACATTCAGACCCACCTGCAGCGCCGGGCATTGCCAGAGAGCTTGAAACGACGCCGTATCTTTATATGTGGCACGTGCGGTACGCCTGTGACCGAACAAATGGTGCAGAGGCGCAGAGAACGAGGCTTTAACTCATTAAACTGTCCTGTCTGCGATAATCAGATATCATTGCGCGATCGTGAAGAGCGACTTACAGCAGAGCCACCACCACGTGTGCTAGAAATGGAACCGCGCCGCCGATAGCCAGCGCGACCGTGAAGCAGCGAAATCGGCGGTGGAGGGTAAAAAGGAAACAAAAGACTTCGATGTGTTCCTATGTCATAGCACTGGAGACAAACCAAGAGTGAAACAGATTGGCGAATCACTCAAAGAGCACGGCCTCCTGCCCTTGGCTCGACGAGTGGGAATTGCGCCCAGGTCTCCGTTGGCAACATATCTTAGAAGAGCAGATAGAGCTGATCAAGACAGCGGCAGTCTTTGTTGGTAGTAGTGGGATAGGCCCTTGGCAAGAATTTGAATTAGAAGCCTTCCTGCATGAGTTCATGCAACGTGATTGTCCAGTTATCCCCGTATTGTTGGAGACCGCACCGCAGCAGCCAAAGCTTCCTGTTTTCTTGCGGAGCATGGGATGGGTCGATTTCCGGCAGAAGGAGCCTGATCCTATGAGACAGCTGATATGGGGGATAACGGGGAAACGGGAAGAAGGTAGGACAATTATTGGCTATTCCGGGCGATGATTTATAAATATGCCTGACAGCGAGTCGTGCGTTGCATATACGCTTTGATCTGCACCCCAAGCCGTTGGGCAAACATATGCCGAGAACAGTTGACGCTGGAGCAGACGAAGCAGCGAACACCAAGCTGTACCTCACCCCAGCAGATATCTGGACTGTTTGACAACAATAACTCTAAATATGATCAGAAACGATGTAGCGCCTAGACGGTAGCGCGCCCATGTGACTGGCCAATAAGCGAAGTGAGTAGGTAAGATCGTCCAATAAGAGAGGAGCACTACAAATCTCTACCTTTCTGGAGTTGAGGAAGCTATAATGTACTTGGGCTTATTACTGTAAAACGCATTATATGAAACACTCCATAGCTCAATAAACGAAAAACGAACAGATATAGAAGGATCAACCAATTTGCATGTTAGCATGATTGGACCGATCCCTATACAAAATAGCCGGATTTACCAAAAGAGGGGGGAATTATGTGGATTATTTTATTCGATCACTCTGGGTCAATGGGCGATCCTTTTACCGGGAAAAAAGAATTCACCGGTCGCTCAAAAACAAGCAAAGCTGCGATCAAACTAGATGCTGCAAAGCAGGCTCTGCTAGAGCATCTTCGGGGACTTGGCTCCCCAAGTGATATCGCCCTCATTGAGTTTACATCTAGTGCATCAGCCGTCTTTGACGGATCATCTGATGACCTCAAAGGCATCCAGCACGTCCTCGATTCCTTACAAGCAGAGGATGGCACAGATATTTCTGCTGCATTAGATCTAGCGGCTGAGTATGAGCGTACCATACAAAACATTCTGACAGTTCGTGTACTGGTCATTTCGGATGGTTTATCTGACCGTGAACGGGCTGAGACAGCAGCTCGTAAACTTGCCGCAAGGAGAGTAATTATAGATTTGATCCTGATTGATCCGACAGAAGAAGGCGAGGCTGTAGCTCGAGCTATCACAGCTTGGAATGGATCCTTCTGGGCCGTGACCTCCCAAGAAGAACTATCAGAGCAGGTCAAAACTGCGGGTGAGCAAGAACGCGCACAAGCTGAGCAAGCTGCCGCAATCGTGGGAGCATATGAGAAGGAGGTAGCCGCTGTTACTGGCAAGGTTCAACCTGAAGATAGACTCGCCTTCACAGCTGGCTACCCAGGTGTCGTATCTCCCGAAATTTGGTATTCGCTTCTTATCTACCTCCATACAGCTCGAACTCCAGACTCAAGTGGAGGATATGCTGCGTCAAAGAGCAAGTCAACTCGGTCTCAGACCAGCAGAGTCGAGGATGGAGCCATTTTCGCAAATTCAGCGGGGAACAGTCCTCAAACTCACACCACGTATTGAGGGATTTGTCCTCAACCCTCCTACACCGAAAGAAGTAGTATGGTATGAAGATATACAGCATGTCAGTTTCCGCTTACAAGCAGAGTCTCGCCTAGCAGGACATCCCGTTCTTGGTTTTATTGAGGTTGAGGTCGGTCCGATTTCGATTGCACATATACCGCTCAGTATCAGGGTGCGTGCTCCTGGCGAACCTGAGGAAGTAGCAGAAACAGCCACCTCAATGGCTCAGAGCTACAGAAAGATTTTCTGCTCGTATTCTTACAAGAACAACGATATCGTCGAGGCCTGTAAAGCAGCATACGAAGCACTCGCAATTTCCGTTTACCTTGCCAAGTACTCCTTGGATGGAGGGGTAAATTGGAACCCCGCACTACACCACTTGATCCAGGACTCTGACCTTTTCCAGCTCTACTGGTCTACGGCCTCACGTGAATCATCAAACGTTGAAGACGAATGGCGGTATGCTCTCTCCATTGTAAGCCAAAAGAGTGAATACTTTATTCGGCCTGTATATTGGGAAGAACCCCTTCCACTCCTCCCGCCAGAACTATCCCATATACAAGCTAGATGGTTGGATATTGATGCACTTGCACGCCTTACGCGCCATTCCATCAACCATAATCAACCGGACGAAACGCCAATGGCTACACCTAAAGACTCGATGGATCATACTTCGACATCGCTTCTTCTCTATGCTACGGTGCTTCCTGTGTTACCGGGCACCTTACAAGAAATCATTGCTGCAGTCCGAGAGGACCTAACCCAGGCAGTCCTCTTTCTAGAAGAGGTCACAGGACTGCGGTACTACCCAGCACCTACCCTGCTTGTTGACGATTATGCCGTCAAATCTGTTCGCGTACTCAATACAGTGGATCTCCCACCCGAAAATGGTGCCCAAAGGGACCATGCTCTTGCCTTGGCTAATATTATCAATTCTATATGCCTCGACTTTCATGGCAGGTATTTGCGCCCGCAAAATGTAAGTTATGATAGCTTCTCTGAACACTTTGGAAGTGGGAGCCAGCTTTCGAAGACCCAATTCAATAAAATTCGTGACCGTTGTGAGGTTGTCGGTTATTGGATAGAGAATTTTTTAGAGGGTAAAACTGATCAAAGCTGGGAGCAGGCCCGCAATCGACTCCTCGCTCTTAATTTAGGGGCATTTAGTCCAAATCTTACCTTCGTCAACTTCATCTCCACATTTTTAAGTACAGTCCGCATGTTGTTACAGGAGGGATTACGAAACCTAGGAAACTTCGAATTCCAAAGTAACTACGCTATCAAGCAAGAGTCATGGCAGCTTTTACAGAAAGAGCTTCCAACCCTGCAACTGCGTATAGGAAAAACGAGAACGGATTGGCGAGGTACGAATGAGTTATATATTGCTGGAAGATTCTCAGCGGACGTTCAAGTGTTCGATAAAATATCAACTGAGTTAACCGAGATGTTGAGCCGAATTGCTCGTCTGGCATCACCGACGCAACGATTGTTTCTTATCACAGTGCCCACTTATGGTATCTATGCTCCACCTAACTCCCTGGCAACAGACCAGTCATTGCAACAATGGGCTTTGAAACGAGGAGTTCCTACCCGATTCACGTTGTCACAAAGCCCACGAGTTCTGCTTTGTCTCGATGCACGTCAACGCTTTGAAGAACAGCTCGCACACGAACACCTCAATGATCAAACAGAACTTGCAAGGCTATTCCAATGCTGCATCCTTATTCATGAACATTTCCATGCGACTCTAGCGATAGGTCTTGATAGTGATAGGGCTTTGGCAGCCGGAGCACAATCAGCCTCCTGGCAAGCAGCATTGCCGTTGAATGAATCTTTAGCAGTTTGGATGGAGCTACACTTTGCGCGAGAGAATCCTAAACTTAGAGATTTAGTTCTATCCTACATACAGGCAGGTGCCTATCCTGACTGGCCCTATCGAGGGGCTGAGTATATTGAAGATCTCTATCAGGAAAAAGGCCTTGAGGCAGTTCGCGAGCTTATTGCTGAAATGAGGCAACACCCGGAAGCAGCGCAAGCTAAGCTTGATGTTTTAGCAAGATAGCAGGAAATAGCTTGCTCGTTGGCTCGTAAAGTTCTTTATCAGTGTGCTAGAATATTGCAGAACTCAGACGTTCCATCGAGGAAGAGCCATGCTACAGCATGTCAAGTGTCCCCTTCTATATAGCCCAGATCGACATAGGGCAGACGCTCCTTAAGATCACATGTTCAAGCTTTAGATGAATAAGGGGAACGAAGCGTATGGGAGTACTAAAATGGAAAAGAAACTTAAGCATTTGGAGTTGATCCAAAATATTATCAACAGGATGGCCAGTAACTCCTTTCTTATTAAGGGATGGTGTGTCACCTTGGTTTCTGCTGTGTTCGTATTAGCAGCAAAAGACGCCAACACAACATTTATCGCTGTCGCCTTTTTTCCCGTACTTATATTTTGGATACTCAATGCGTACTTTTTGCGGCAGGAACGTCTTTTTCGGAAGTTGTACGACAAGGTTCGTGTAACTGATGAAGATGCTATAGACTTTTCTATGAATTGACGTTTAAACTAACAGGGATCTAACTGAGCCATAGCAGAGATGGCTCAGGACCAAGAAAGACGAGTGGAGATGAAAAAGATCAGCCGATCAACCTCAAGCAGAAGGTGTCTTTTTGCTCTTTTTCGGCTTTTTACTCGTTTTCCGAATCACTGCATGACGGGTTGCGGGCTTGGGATGAAAGCCTTTAGCCCGTCCCGGTGCCTTTCCACGCAGTTGCGGAGGGCGCGCCGGTGTTCCCAACTCGTGCAAAAGGGTGGGCATGGCTCGTCGCACCTGCGCCAACGTGAGTACCGAGCGGCGCGTCTCCCACGGTCGGTAACAGCTTGCCACCAGAGGGCAAGCCAGGCCAGCAGATTGTGCGCACAAGCGACCACCTGAGTCCAGCGTTCGGTCCGCTCAGGAGTACTCAGCCGTGGGATGTCCCAAAGCAGTTCTTGCTTGTCGAAGCGATAGCCATGCTCGTGCGAGTACCGCAAGCGATACGTTGGGCTGACCTCAGCCAGAGGAGCAGGTTCGTCGCCTTTCCAGACAAACCAACTGATCTTGGGATCACGAGCACGACCTGTGGCTCCATGACGGATGATCTGGATCACCGACACCTCGACCCCGCGCGCGGTGCGCAAGTGCAAGTGGTTCCAACGCGCACCTCGATCTTCGCGCCTTTGGCATCGGTGCCTTCCCAACTGGTATCCGGTTGCCCGTGGCTGCTCTCATCTTGGCATTGAAAGCGGTCCCCATCTTTGCGAGAAGCCCCGATCTGACCAGCAGCACGGGCAGGTGCCGGGCGATAAAAGACGCGATTGCTTTTGACCCGCAACAGTTCAGACGCCTCAACGTCGGCTATGCGGGCCAGGAACGGCGCGCAGGCGTACCACCGATCACCGAGAATGATGGGATGCAACCCACGGGCGACCAACAGCGCCACCACTGCCCGCAATTGGCGAGCAGCGACCTCTGTGGCCAGTTCGCTCGATTTCACCCGCGCCGTATCCAGCACGTAGGTGCCTTGACCGGCTTGGGTGGGCAAGAGGACCACATGGCTCATCACCCATCCAGGGCTGGCGGCGTGCGTGTTCTTGGGCAAGTTGGCGATCGGAACCAACGTGCGATCCTCGGCGGTCTCGGCCTCCGGGCGATACAGATTGCT
Organism: uncultured Chloroflexia bacterium; assembly: GCA_963769535.1. Taxonomy (GTDB): domain Bacteria; phylum Chloroflexota; class Ktedonobacteria; order Ktedonobacterales; family Ktedonobacteraceae; genus CF-113. Next base: position 1,130,807 of record CAVYMC010000001.1, read on the forward strand.
GGTGTCCACGCCCAGAAAGACGAGTTCCCCTGGCTGAGGCAGCGGCGCGCAGTCCACAAAGACCTTGCGCAGTCGCTCGGCATCAATCTGGCCGTCTTCCAGGGCTTCGTACAGGCTGGCCCAGGTCCGCTCAAAAAACGGCGAGAACGACAATTCGGGAAAGCTGCGCGCTCCCGCCTCACTGGAGAGCGCATCCACCAGATTGAACAGCGCATCTTTGCCGTTGCCAAAGCAGCCGTACATCCCGTGACGAAACTCGTTGAATGTGTTAAGGTTCATGAGAGTAATGCTCCTGAGTTTGTTTTCTTTTGGATACATTACTCCCTCTCAGCAACCCCATTACAAGGGTTGCTGAGGGTATTTTAGTTTAAACGTCAATATGAACATTGCCCCATTTACAGCAGAAGTAGCATCCTGGTTACAAGCCACGATCTCACAAACACTCATTCTGTTCTACGGAGCAATTGTTGTAGCAATATTGCTAGCAGTACTCATAGTAAGCCGACTCATATAGCTATTACAGACCAACACACCCAGAGTGAAAGAGAGCTACCGAATTACTGCGTTATCGGCAAGAGCCTGCAAGATCATACCAATCGTAGCATAATCTGCATAATCTGCACGAAGCAGCTCTCTAAGAGACATGACGATTAACGTTGTTCGCTCAGTATCTTCACTATTGCCGAACGTTTCCCCTACAACCTCCTCTATATAAGACATCTCCTTTGGCGTCAGTTCTAACGAAAACAAATGGCATTTGTGAGTCGATAGGGTTCCATTAAGTTGTCGAGGCACATGGTTCTTCAACTCGCGGCCTTCATTGAGTTTAAAACCCGTTTCCTCCTGAAGCTCTTGTACTGCAAGAATGTACGGGTCCGTCCCAGGCTTGAAGGTAGAGCCGCCGGGTAATTCATATATTTTTGCCTGAGAGTTTGAGGCCGGACTTCTATATTCCCTTACAACAACTATTTTTGTCTCCATCGGATCGGTAAGATGTGGCAGGTAAAGCAGTATTGAGGAGATATTTGGTCTTCCTATGATCCATTCATTTTCCTTGTATCGATCCTCATCCTGAATCCACACTTTTACGTACATAATCCAAAAGAAAACAACACTTCCGCTGGGACCAACTCGCCCTATCCACTCAACCCGCGCATCATCTAAACGATTCCCTGCCTTTTTCTGCGCTGAAAGCCATTCTTGGAAGCTTTCGGTTCGCCATACATCTAATGGTACAGCAGCTTCTCCATTGTGACGCTGAGCACCAACGCCAATCCTTCTCACCGCTTCATGTAAGGCCTTAGATAACTGAGTATAACAGGGGACATTGAACTGCTGTGCATAAAGATGTAAGTCACGAGCTTCTGCAGTTCCTAATGGTGTACCAAGGATGACGCGCCCACCCTTCGAAAGCCATCCCAACTCAACACTCATTACAATATTTGGCATGCTCTTCAGATCTTCTGGAAGCCAAAAAACGATAACATCGGACTGCATCAGCGCTCTACGCGTCCATTTTACCCTGGCTTCATATTCGAGAGCCGCAATAGTTGGGCATCCTTCTCTCTCTTCTGGAATGTAAACGATGCCATCATACCCTATCTGTTCAAGCAATTGTATAGCAGCAATCCGCCAAGAACTGCTTAGTTTATCCCCATGTAATGCTGAGTCAGCGAGGAAAAGCATCTTTTCTACATTTTGCGGATAAGGTTCCCCCATAAAAACAAGTTGCATTTCATTCTCCTGGAATCTGTTGGAAAGGGCCATATCAAATTTGTCTCTAGTTTTCCCGCAAAAGATCAGTTATTATATAGTTACTAAAGCTTTTCTATGTTATCATAGAATTATACTCAGCGGAAGATACAGGGGTAGTCCCGAGGTGCTCACATGGCTGGCGATGAAATAAAGGTTCCCAAAGTATTCATTAGTTACAGCCAAGACTCGCCTGAACATAACACTCGCGTGCTTGCGCTTGCTAACCTTCTTGTCAAAGATGGGATTCATTGTAGCATTGATCAGTATGAAGACTCACCTCCTGAAGGATGGCAACGTTGGATGGAACGCCAAATTCTAGAAGCTGACTTTGTACTCATAATTTGCTCAGCAAGGTATCTTCGCCGCGTGAAAGGGGACGAGAAACCAGATGTAGAAAATGGCGTTCGGTGGGAAAGTGACATTATGTATCAGACCCTTTATGATGCCGGTACTTCGAATACCAAATTTATTCCGGTGTTATTCGAGGGAGCCAGTCCCTCAGATATACCGACTCCAATTAAGAGCGCTACACGCTACTCTCTTAGGACTAACGACGATTATAATAAACTCTATCGGCGCCTGACCCACCAACCACTCATACGCAGACCGAAGACCGGTGAGCTTCTTAAGCTGTCGTCTATTGAATCTACACCTGATTTCTTGTTTTCTAGACCCGAATCAGCCCTGAAATCCCCGCAGGAGGCACTTATCAGGGATAGCGGAGATACTTCCGCCATTTCAGAGCAAACTGCAGCTTTGGGAACACGAGAAAAAGTACAAGAACACCCGAACCAAGAAGGAAATACACGGGCAGCTCCCGTTGATAAGCAACATTCCAATAGGGGACCCAGGCAACACAGTAATACAGTCAACTTAGAGAATAAATTGCCCCCTTCCCTGTTCAACGACTTAGGTTCGACTAAACCTTTCTTCCATGAAAATCAACCTGCTCAATCTACGCTTACTGAGGAAACCTTTACGAGTGAAATTTCTGATATCGGTAACCCAGAGATATCAACCAAGGAGAAAACAAGCACTCGCAATTCAGCCAATAAAGTGTCGCAACCCGATCGTCTACCTGAATATAACGCACGGGTAGATCCCGAAGCTTTAACAGGAGGTAATAAACTCCTGGAGTATAAGCTCATGCTTCAAGAAGCGCTAAAATATCTTTCTAAAGAAGTGATCCCGGAAAATATTAAAGATCACAATATCAAGGAACATCAAGGTTTTCCAAACTTATCTTCGCGAGATGGAGCAGGGGATCCAAAGCCGTAGATATCAATCTACGATAGCAAAATTTCATATTGCAGCAGATGCAGTATCAAAAAATGCATATCAGGCGAGAGCAAAATTGTCCGTTATCATATCTATGGTTCTCACGTATGAATCATATGGTACCAGTCCTCAGAAAAAAGCAGAGTCTGTAGAAATGATACTTAAGAGCCTAGATGAGTGTATAGATGCATTGCGAAAAGCCCTTAATGAATTTTCTCAGGTACGGCGGCTGAGACGTAAAGGACTATACTAGAACACCTCTCTATTTCAGGCATGAAAGCGTGAGAGAAAGACAAAACAGAGAGGCATAATTGTGAAAGGGCTATGGTCTGAGACAGTAGTTGAGTATTAAACTACCTTTCCAGGAGGACCATAGGGCCATTGGATAATGAGAGTTAGGTAATAGCCTATTGGAGGTCGTCCACGTGTCGTTTTGGTCGAGATGGGTCAGGCACAGGTATGTGCATAGCCACCTACTGTGTGCAGTTCAATCCATTGATACGGAGCGATGCAATAGCTTTTCTACGATATCATAGAATTATACTTAGTGGAAGATAAGGGAAAGTCCTGAGGTACTTACATGGTCAACGATGAAACATCCCCTCCGAAAGCTTTGATCTCAGAGCAAGAAAAAGTCTCTACTAGTGAAAGATCCATTACTAGCACCCCATGGGTATTAACCAGACAACAGCTCAACACTTGCCGATCAATAAAAAGGCACTACATGGGTATCAAGGAAATGCAGAAAACAGTGAGAGAGGCATATAGATACTTTAGTACAACTCAATCGGATATCTTCTCTGATCAGTGTCAACGTACGATCAATCCTGTAATTAAACTGAACAGGCCCATACAAGATTTCAATGCTCTTTTAAAGAAGGCTCATGTGCCTACAAACGTCCATCAATTATGCTCTCAATTAATAAAAAAGCTCAACCGCGTTGAAGTACTACTCAATGATCTGATATCTCTCAAGAAGATTTGTTGTCCTGATGGGCTGAATGCGCCCATTAAAGGACGTCAAAATATCCAGCAGAATCTGAAAGAAATAGTCAGCAGTCTGAACGAGGTAAATTCCTTGATGAGATCTTTTAACAAAGAGGTAGGTTTGCCTGAGAATGAAGATCAATCTGCTGAGGCTGTAAACACTGCACATCCAACTGGAGAACTCCTAGATCATCCATCCCTAGCTTCATTAGCTCCTAACCCAAGCAGGGAGTCGACTACGTTCCAAAGCTTGGAGGACAAACCATACGACGTTTTTCTCAGCTACAACAATAAAGACATGGCTGAGGTGAAGAAGATCGCGGAAGGATTGAAAGCGCAAGGGATTGCTCCCTGGCTTGATGAATGGGAACTGCCCCAGGACGATCGGCGCAGCAAGGCCTGGAGGCGGAAATAAAGAAAAGCAATGCTGCTGCCATATTCATAGGCAAAGATGGCATGGGTCCCTGGCAACACATGGAACTGGAAGCATTTATACATCAATTCGTAGATCGTGATTGTTCGGTGATTCCTGTAATATTATCCGATGCTCCTCCAGGAAAGCCACAACTTCCAGTCTTCTTAGGCATCATGACCTGGGTCGATTTTCGCGTGCCGCAGCCGGACCCTATGAAGCAGCTTATCTGGGGTATTACAAATAAGAAACCTGAGACTGACAATAGTAATAGTACACCCAGTGGTATTCGGCCTACACCTGCTGCTGCCCTTCAGTCAGTCAACCTGTCCTTTTCAAAAAAGGCTGAACTAGCGGATAAATTGCTTGATTGCTCCTGCATTGGTAATAATATCTCACGTCAAACTGTGCTAGAGATGCTGAATGACGAGTTTCGAGGACTCACTCACGGCATTGCATATGGTAATGACGATAAAACTCATGTGATGAATATCGTCTCGAAATGCCTGGACAACCTTGGGAGCCTCCAGATGCTTGTTGAGATAGCGAGCTACTTTGAAGGTGCGACCTCTACTAAAACACGACAAATAAAAGATTTTATGCGAGACAATGGTCTTTAAAAAGTATAGTATATCCAAGAATTCAGCCAGCGAGCGAGGCCTCTGTAAGATACAGCAAGGGATGAGATAACAGTATAATGGCCTCTGACTTTTAGCAACACAATAATGAGTATCAGCATGCAGAGGATGCTCTAGTTAAGGCACAAGAGGACGTTCAGTGCTCCGAAATGATGCCCAATCCTTAATGTTAACCATGAGCCGAGAGCAAAAAACAAATTTACGTCATAATAAACTCTTGGCCTATTTACGGTCTTTTAAGAGCGAAGGCAACTTTGCAAAGCATTTCAAGAGCAGTATACTGTGTCACAACCTAATCATAAACCTAAAAATGATGCGGGAGATTCTAGGATTGAACGGCCAGACCCCGAAGCCTTATCAGGAGGAGATGACCTCCTGGAATATAAGTATATGCTCAATCAAGCACTAAAAGATATTCCAGAAGCAGATCCGGAAGAAATTGGAGATGACAAAATCAAGGATTTTAAGGTGTCACGAGCTAATCTTCGTACGATAGAACAAGGTATAAAAAACAGTAGATATCGAGCTACGAGAGCTAAATTTCAAATTTCGGAAGACGCAGTGTCAATGAATTCAAACAGAGCAATAGAAAAACTATCGACTATTATATCAACAATTCTTACCTATAGAGCGGAAACAGATCCCCAGAAAAGAGCAAGCTGCGTGCATGTGCTACACATAAATCTAGACGAGTGCAGAGATGCATTACAAAAGGCGCTTGCCCAATTTTCTCAGGTAAAGCGCTTGAGAGGCAAATCAAAATAGGGTATACTAGAACAGACGTTTGTTCTAACAGGAAGGAATGAGCAAATGACAAAACGGGTAGGGGCAATCGTAAGAGGACCCTGGCCTGAATCTAGGACACTCTCGCTTGATGAGGTTTATAAGATAACCCAGAACTTTTGGTCAGATATTGTAGAAATGCGCAAATCGATTTTGCGTGCCCGCAAGTTACTTACAAAAACCATCTGGCCTGATCAATGTGATAAACAGGTAAAATCTCTACGCGAGGTAAGCTTAGCAATTCAAGGATTCTACGAATTCCTTGATACTGGCGAGACTCTCCCACTAGTCGTCTGCTCACGACGTTATCCACTCGTCAAAGCATTACATCACATTGATAGTTTGCTCAATGAACTAATATTACTGATTTCTGCCTTCCGGAGTAACGGCTGGACATTGTCAGACCAGAGTATTTTACTGCGCGAGGAAATCCAGCAAAAACTCGAAAAAGCTTCTTCGAAGCTGGAAAGAGATGCAAAGGAACGTTTACCTATTTTTTAACCAAATGCAGATATCTTTAGGAGAGGAAATATTTATCGACCGACCTCTAGTTACAATTTTAGATTTCAAGACAAAGAAGGCAGTCCTACCAAAACTGCATCATCGAGCCGACGTGCAACATCATAATGAAGAGATGCCAACCGACCTGTGAGCATAGATTTTACCTCCTCTTGGAAAAGAGAAATGTCAACGCTATTTACCTGACAACCGTGTACTGGCTACTTCGTACACCCGTTCTTAAAAAGAGAAGAGAACGATATTGTTAAATTGGACTCGTCTATAACTTACTGCAAGCTTATGCGCCCAATTTCAATTTACTGCACTTATATGAGTCCAATCTGACGGAAGGCTCTACCTTTTCCTTGAGAAATTTGTGCGTGAAGAGGATCTCTTACTGCAATTTTATGAGTCCAGCGCACTGCAAAGTAATGAGAATAATCACAGATATAAGCTGCTTCAGGCGTTTCTTGTTGGACCTAGTACATCAACTGTACAGCAACATAAGAGGTCAGAAAACCGCGCTTAAAGCATACTTCAAACGTAACGGAATTCTACCGTCAGGAACCGGTTCTGCTGGTGTGGATTGCCCCTGGTATTACGGTGCAATCCACACCTGTACGGTTTTGTCATCACTTCCTGAAGCAATATATTTCCCGTCAGGCGACCAGGCGATTGACGAAACAGCTTGTGGATACAAGACGCCACCTTTTACATAATTTTTCGCATGACCTGTGTAGGTCAACAGGGTACTCCACGTCGTAGCATCCACTACTTGGGCATTACTGTCGCTATCGTTTGGTAGTTCACCTTGCTTGAAAATGCTACCCAGGGCAATATATTTCCCGTCAGGCGACCAGGCGACTGCAGGCGATAGTCCTTGAAAGGTATAGATGGTTTTCCCCGTCATGGCATCCCACACCTGATTTGTCAAATCCCAGCTACCTGAAACAATATATTTGCCGTCAGGCGACCAGGCGAGTGGAGTAGCTCCTATATTTGAGTGCCCACTGTAGGTCAGTCGAAGCTTCCCCGTCATGGCATCCCATATCTGGATGGTCTTGCTATCGCCTCCCGAAGCAATGTATTTGCTATCAGGTGACCAGAGAAGATTCAGCGATCGGGTTTGGGTGCCCTCTGTAGGTCAACAGAAGCTTTCCCGTCACCGCATCCCACACCTGGATGGTCTTGTCATCGCTTGCTGATGCGATGTATTTGCCGTTAGGCGACCAAGCAACCTGGTTGACAGAACCCGAATGTCCTGTGTAGGTCAACTTGAACTCTCCTGTCATGACATCCACTACTTTTGCGGTATTGTCAGCAAATCCTGCCACGAGATACTTGCTATCGGGTGACCAGGCAAATGACAGTCCGCCATAACCAGGCCCTAAGTTGAGTAACAAGTTGATTGATCGGATACGTTTACCCGTCATGGCTTCCCACACCTGGATCGTTTGATCGGCTCCTGAAGCAATGTATTTACCGTCAGGCGACCATTTAATTTCAGATACGCGCGCTGAATGTCCTTTGTAGGTATAGACCATCGTTCCGGGTGTACGAGGTGCAGGAGTAGGAGTAGAAGAACCGGTCTGAGTACTCCCACATGCTACGAGAACGAGAGCTAGCACAAGGAGTAGTCCTCCAAAGGCAGTAAGAAGCCGCCAATTTATGGGGTTGCGAGCCACGCTTTTCATGGTGTTCCTCCTTCTTGAGGAGTTTGGGGGAAGCAGACTTCCTCACTCAGTTCCTGCACAACTATTTGCGGGAACTTCATCTCTCTCAAACAATCTCCCATATTAGAGGATAAAACAGACATCTCATCGTGTCGTCACAAAATGTCGCCTCACCAACACAATCCTGTCACAAATCTCTGTGGTAAGGTTTTGTGGCAATGAGTAAGCTGTGATAAAGTCTGTTATTCTTTATGATTGCTTGCCAAGCCTCGCCAATACAGCACATTACTCTTGTAGAGCTTCATCCATCTTGTCCATCGCTTCCTTTTGCATCGTCGGCAGCACATGGCTATAGATGTCCATCGTCATGCTGATTTGATTATGCCCCAAAAGCTCCTGCACGACCTTTGGGATGCACTTTCATGGCAAAGAGCATTGTAGCTGCGCTATGGCGCAAGTCAGGAAAACGGATATCAGGCAAGCCAGCCTTTTTCAGTACCATATAAACCGTTCCAATACTTTATTCGAGTTAAGCGGAGTCCCCAAAGAATTACAGAATACCAGATTTTGATCTTCCCAATGCTCACCAGCCTGCGATTTTTCTGTCAGTTGGCTTGTTCGATGCTGTTTAATTGACTCGACTGTCACTGAGGTTAGCATTATGCCCCGTCTACTTTTTTCGAAGGGCAGTACTAGAAAAGGAAAATCGGTTCAGAGAAGAACAACAACTGAGTAAAACCGTCCTCTTTCCCATCAAGTTTGATGAAGCAATCAAAGAAGCCACATCGCACTGGGTCTGCAAAATCAGGAGAGAACGACATATAGGCGACTTCTCAAACTGGAAAAGCCATGACGATTATCAGCAGGCATTTAGCCGCCTATTGCGTGACCTCAAGGCAGCAGCTTAATAGGTAGTACTTTTAGCCAGAAAAGAGCCGTAGTGAGCTTTAGGTGTATATAATGACATACAATCGTATTTCAAAAGAATACGTTCATACCCCTCTTTTATAGAAATCAGGAGGCATCATGGTGGTTGAGGCGCGCTTGGCCCACGCAAACGGAAATTCTGCGGTGAGTGCGAAGCGATATGCTGTTGTCGTCGGCGTTAACAACTATACCGAATCTGACGCTGAGAATTTATCGTTCTGTGTGGCTGATGCGGAGGCCTTTTACGACGCTCTGTTAACATATTGTGAGTATGACCCGGCGAATGTCTTCTTATTCTCAGACGGCACTCATGAAAGGGCACAAAAACCCTCTCGTTCAGATATATTAGCCGCTATTGCTACCATGTCCGCTGACGCGACTGAGGAAGATTCGATCCTTTTCTTTTTCGCGGGTCACGGTACGCGAGACGCCAAGGACAGCTACCTACTCACACAGGAATTCAGGAAAGAGGTTGTTGCCGAGACCAGTATCCCTATGGGTACGATTAACGAACATTTACGCCAGTCACGGGCACGCTTCGTAATGCGGTTTTTCGATGCCTGCCATGCAGGACGCATCGGCTCACGAGGAACGCCCATAGGCCCAGATATCCAGAAGCATTTTCTCGTTGAGGCAGACGGATGGGCAACGCTTTCGGCATGTAGGGAAGACGAGCTCGCCCACGAAGACCTAAACTTAGCGCACGGCATATTCTCCTATTGCCTGGTCAAAGGTCTGAGTGGTGACGCTGCGACAGCAGAGCAGGAAGTTACGTTTCATTCATTAACCACATACACAATCGCCAAGACAATCGAGATTACGAAAGAGCGTGGACTACAGCAAACACCCGTCACTGACGAGCACTATTCAGGCGTTCTTGTGCTCGCGACTATGCGCTCTATCCCGCCAGCGCAGGTTCCGCCAGCACTCGTAAAAGTAGAGGAGACGACTGCCGAGCAGCTCAGGCCTACGCCAGAAAAGATTCCCCAATTCATTGCCGATATCCGCTCCATCCTTGAAGATAATCCCTTGCGGCTGGACTACGTGGCTCCGTCCCAGCAGGAGAAGGTCGCCATGGGCGATAGGTTAACGCAGAAAGTTTACCAGTGGTGCGCGGAGCAGGAAGGTCAGTACCGCGAGCAACTACAAAATATCGTAACGATCAACATGAAGCGTCAGTCTATCCGTGCGTGCCCTCTCAACCTGCAATTGGCAGAATATATTCAGTCATCGAAGATCAAACAAGCGGTAGACCTGAGACTGACATATAGAACTGAAAGGGTAGTGTCTAATAAGCTTTGGTCAGTAAGCGTTGGGAATTACGAGACCCGAGAGATAATGGATGGGATTAGTGAGAAACAAGGATCCTACGAGTCGGCGGTGTTGCTGAAGATAGGGACTACTGAGCGGCTTATGCCAGTGTGCGCCATGGCGGTTGCCATCGTCCCATCGGCGTTCGGTCTCTATCTGATACGGTACTCTTGCTCAACACAATTAGATCAGGTACAAAAGGAATACTGGAACACAACTACTTTCGCTATGCGGACGCTGCGCGCCATTCCTTTCACGGATAAGGAAGGCGCACAGGTGATAGAAGAACTTCAAGACCTCTACCCGCAACTGATCTCCTTTTTTGCGGAGAGCTGTTCAGCCCGAAAGAATTACTTACAAAGCATAGGGATTACGGGACAATCGTTGCTCTAGCCACATGAAGAGGATAGCTTCGTCGGAATCTCAGTGGCTAATAGTCTGTATTTCTTCAGATATATCGCTTCCTATCCTCTTGTATTTTACTGGGCGCGATATACTTGGTTCGCACCCGCAGGCGGTTAGGCCGCATCAGCGGGCCCTCTACCCCACCGTGCGTCCTAACCGCCCCGCACCCAGGCGCACACCACCCCTCACCCCCACCACAACGCGCTCGAACAGGTGAATGTGTCCATGCGCAACGGGAGGCGAGAGAGGTGCCGCCGCCAGCCGCACCTCTTGCACTGAGAGGTTGTAGTATAGGCACAGGAAATCGCAAAGATTACCGGCGCGCCCCCAGGTGTAGCAGTACCAGGGTCGCCGAACACTTGGAAGCTGGGATGGCGATCACCCCAATGATGATGTTTATTGAATGGGCAGGAGCCGACACCGCGACGATCGCGCTACGTCCCGACCAATTGCCACAGAGTCACAGACAGGGCTTGTGAATTATTGCTGAGAGAGGCTTCCCACAAGAGATAAGATAGCGATATCAATTTCACTCTTATCTAAAGGAGACGCCTCCCATGTATTGTATCGCACGTCGTTGTGTCCTTCCCTCTCTCACGTCAGAGCAATGTGATCACTTGCTCGCTGAAGCCGCCTTGCAGAGTCTGGCTGAGCTGTTGGAAGCGGTGCCTGATCCACGCGGGGCGCATGGCATGCGCTATGATCTGCCTTTCTTGCTCGTTTGTTTGCTCGCCGCGCTCTTGTGCAACTGTGACGGAACCGAAGCGGTCGCGCAGTGGTGCCGCGATCACGTAGACTTGCTCGGGGATGTGTTTGGTCCCCAACTGTTTCTGACGCCCAGTGGCTCGTTGTATCGTTGGCTGTTACCACAGCTAGATGCCTCTGCCATTGAGCGCGTGCTGGGCAAGTGGGTGCAAGCGACCACGGTGGCTCCTGCCGACGAGCCACTGGCCCTCGATGGCAAGACGGTGCGAGGAGCCAGATCGGGGGAGCAGACGGCTCCCCATCTGCTGGCCTTCGTGACCCATCACAGCCAGGAAACGTTCTGGCAAGTGCGCGTGGACGAGAAAACCAATGAGATCCCCGTCGCCAAGCAGGTGCTGCCGACCTTGCCCATCCAGCAGCGGGTCTGTACAGCCGATGCCTTGCATACCCACGCCGAGTTCCTGCGCCTCATGCATGCGTTGGGAGCCGAGACCGTCTTGACCGTCAAAGGCAACCAACCCACGCTCTACGATGACCTGGCCACCTATTTTGCCGATCCGCAGGCCCGCTATCTGCAAGCCGAGACCGTTGACCGCCGACGGGGACGCACCGAAGTCCGCACCATCAAGGTCAGTACCGAGATGAATGCCTATCTGGCCCCGTCCTGGCCCTTTGTCGCCCAAGTCGCTCAACTGACCCGCACCGTGACCAAGGCGGGCAAGACGACCATCGAGGTCGTCTATCTCATCACCACGCTCACTGCCTCTAAAGCCAGTCCTGAGTGCTTACTGGACCTCAATCGTGGGCATTGGAGTATCGAGAACCGCACTCATTATGTGCGCGATGTCACCTTCGGGGAAGACCGTTCCCGCTTGCGCACTGGCAATGCTCCACAGATTCTGGCCGCCTTGCGCAATCTCGCCATTACCCTGATCCATCGCTTTGGCTCCTCTCACATCAGAGCCACTCGACGCCATTTCGCCTCCTGTCCTCAGCAAGCTCTCGCCTTGCTTGGCTTTCCCAAAGGAGGCCAGCAATAATTCACAAGCCCTGGAGTCACAGAGTTCATCTCTGTGATATTTCTGTATTCTATGGTATAGTACAGGAAAATGAACTGAGGGAGAGCGCAGGTGCAGTATCAGGACCTGATCTATCGAATTCACGCTCGCCAGGCCATGTTTACACGCTCTATTTCCGATGAGTGTGTCGAGGACATCTTACAAAGCGGTGAAGTGATAGAAGACTATCCCCAGGCGTTTCCGTTTCCGGCGAAGTTGCTGCTGGGTCGATGCAATGGGCGACCGATCCATGTCGTTGCAGCAGAAAATAGCAGCAAACAGCAAGTGATTATCATCACAACATATGAGCCAACTCTGAAGAAGTGGGAATCCGATATGAAGACCAGGAGGATGCAGCCATGAAGTGCGTGATCTGCCAATATGGAGAAACTGAACCAGGAACCACCACGGTCACACTTACCAGGGGTGAGGCGACCATTGTGATTCGTGAGGTTCCAGCCCAAATCTGTACGATCTGCGGCGAGGAATATGTGGATGCAGCAACGGGGAAGCGGCTTTCTCAGATTGCAGAACAAGCGTTGAGCGAAGGCGTTCAGGTGGATGTACGCCGCTATAAAGCTGCATAATCGATGACTGCACTGGCTACTTTCTGAAGACTTATGCGTCCAATTTTGACTTTCTGAAGTGATATGCATCTAAAGCGTCGAAAAGCTCTTCTTTGCGCTTGCAAATTCTGAGCGTGTGAGGGACGCTTTACTGCAATTTTATGGGTCTAGCACACTGCAAAGATATGGGAATAGTCACACTAGAAGGGGACTGAGACGCTTTTTGTTGAGTATTGATAGCAAAAGTGATAGCAAAACAAACATAATTCATCAGGGATAAAGATCATGGTAGCGCAGACAACGCCTGTACGCCTCTTTTGCGGATATGCACATGAAGATGAGACACTTTTTAATCAACTCAAGAAAGCATTTGAGGTTCCAGTCCGTCAAGAAACGATCACCATTTGGCATGATGGTGAAATTCTACCTGGTGCAGAGTGGGATACTGAAATTGAGCAACAACTAAATACCGCAGATATCATTCTCTTGCTCATTAGCCCTAATTTCATGGTCTCCGAGTACTGTTGGAGTAGAGAAATGCAGTGGGCAATCACAAGACACAAAAGAGGAGAAGCTCGTGTTGTTCCTATTCTTTTAGAACCAACACCCGCATGGGAAACAACGCCGCTTGGTGCTCTTCTTGCGTTACCAAAAGATGCAAAACCTGTGACTGCCTGGGCAAACCGTAGAAACGCCTTTGCCAACATAGTAGAAGAGCTTCTAAGAGTAGTCCACGAAGTTCAGCAAGAGGATAAGTTTCGTGTGCAGGAGTATGTTTTCGGATTGCGGCCATCAGTATATTTAGGTAATTTTGGAGATACCCTTGCGCAAGAAATGGCTAAGCATAAAGCAGAACAGTGGCTTGAAACGGTCTGTGGCAAGATTGGAGGAACATTACAGGTAAATATTCATTGTGAGGACAATACAGAATGGATACTCATTGATCATCAACAGAGTTGCCGCATCTCGATGCAGTGGGACTTTAAGGGTATGGATATATTTGGACGCTTTTTCAGGTCAGCTGATATTATCCTAACAAGCCAGCACCCGACATTATTGCATCGTATGATAGAAGCAGGAGAGCAACATTATTGGTTCCTCCAATGGACATTGATGGATAATTTGGACTTGGACGCATTAGTCAGACAAATTTATGAACAAACGGGTAAGAATTATGGCTCCGCTACACTAATTGAGAAGTTGACTAATGTGGACTATACACTCTATCGCAATCTAGAAAATCGCAATGCCGACAATAGTGTAAGAGTAACATTCTCATCTGGTGGGCCGTCTTCATCACCAAGAGTTTGCCTTATCCACGATGGCTTACCTCTTACAGGGTTCTATCGCGCGCACACTCTCTTCTCGATACGGAAAATTCTTACTTTACTACGTGGAGAGCTTCCCTATAAGCAGATTCGACAGTTTGTGGAAGATGCTTGCACATATCCTCCGCTTTAACCATAAACACAGAAAGAGCCATTCTTTCCTAAAAATGGCTCTTGTCTGCAATCAAGCTAGCAAGCACCTTCTAGTTCAAGGTGTAAACAAGCTTTTCTAAGAAACAATCCAACTCCTATTCTTTATCCTTGCAAAGCATCATTCATCTTATCCATTGCTTCCTCTTGCATGGTTGGCAGGACATGGCTGTAGATGTCCATTGTCATGCTGATTTGATTATGCCCCAAAAGCTCCTGCACTTGTACTGGCTATTTGGTACATCCGTTCACAAAATTTCCAACTTCGCTTTCTCCTCCTATCTATTTGCCTGGCATATGAAACTCGATAAAGGGAAAAGCAAGGATGTTCTTCTCGTTCTTTCCGAGACAAAGCCTCAAGCATACGAGAAAAACAGGCGCTTGCTTGGAGAAAGCGCTTAGGAAAGACATGCCCAGGATGGGCGAGAGAGCTTCCACAGGTATCTTCGCACAGAGCAGTGTCATCGTGACACCTCGACCACCGACTGTACTGTTGACTCTGTTTGTATCTCTTTAGGCTACCCATTGGTAGTCAAGGTGCAGCCCAGCCAAGATCGGAACTGCAATCACCCTGGTTCCCTCGTACTGAGAGGAACCAGCGCTGCTGGTTCCTCCAAATGTTTGCGCACGGCTTGCAGGAATGCCGCTGCGGGAGCGCCATCCACTGCCCGGTGATCGAAGGTCAGGCTGAGCGTCAGCATCTGCCGCCACTCCACGCCTTGCGGCCCACGGGCCGCTTTCTCGACCAGGCGCCCGACTCCGAGAATGGCTACCTCCGGTGGATTGATGATGGGGGTGAACACATCCACACCGTACATCCCCAGGTTGGTCACCGTGAAGGTGCTGCCGGTCACCTCCTCCGGGGTCAAACCGCCTTCCCGTGCCTGCCGGGCCAGGCGGCTCGTCTCCCGCGCGATCTCCCGCAGCGGCTTGCGGTCAGCGTGTCGCACCACCGGCACGATTAAACCATCCTCCAGGGCTACGGCGACCCCGATATGGATATGTGGCGCAAGTCGGATAGTCTCTCCCTCGACATGAGCGTTCAGGCGCGGGTACTCTTTCAGCGACAGGGCAACCGCCTTGACCATCATGTCCGTGTACGTCAGGTCGAAGTCTTGCTTTAACGTCTCCCGCAGTTGCTGCAAATCGGTCACATCGGCCTCGGTAGTGAGCGTCACCTGGGCCATGCTTTGCAGGCTCTGGTGCATGCGCCGGGCAATCGCCCCGCGCATGCCCGTCAGCGGGATGACTTGCGCTTCAAGCGGTTCCTCTCCCGATGGGGCGTCGATGGCCCGCTGAACGTCCTCATCAGTAATGCGCCCACCTGGCCCGCTTCCACGAACCCTGCTCAGGTCAATGCCATGCCCTTTCGCCATGCGCCGGGCCACCGGCGTGACCTGCACCTGTACTGCTGCTGGTTCGGAGCCTGTTTTCGGCTCCGACCCGGCCTCGGCCGGCATCGGCGTCCGGGCAGGCTCGGCCTCGGGGATGATCTCGCCAGGAGCGCCGATCAGCCCCAGTACTGTGCGCACAGATACCGTGCTTCCCTCTGCCACCTGGATGCGTAAGAGCACCCCGCTGCCCGTGGCGATCACCTCGGAAGTGACCTTCTCCGCTTCCACTTCGACGAGGGGCTCACCCTCATTGACGGGCTCGCCTTCTTTCTTGTGCCATTGCACAATGGTGCCCTCGCGCATTCCCATACCCCACTGGGGCAAGCGAATTTCTGTTGCCATACTATTTCGTTCCTTCCAGGCAAGAATGAGGTAAGCAAACGCTTAGGAGAGGTTATTGCATCACTTCCTTGATGGCAGAAACGATCTTTCGGGCATCCGGATAGAGTATCTGCTCCAAAGGCGGCGAGAAAGGTATCTGTACATCTGGCACGGCGAGGCGCTTGATAGGCGCTTTCAAGTCCCAAAAGCCTTCCTCTGCAACAATTGCGGCGATCTCTGCTGCAGCCCCACAGGTGCGGTGAGCCTCTTCCACTACGATCAGCCGACCCGTCTTCTTTACCGACTTAAGAATAGCTTCCTTATCAAGGGGAACCAGGGTTCGTGGGTCGACCACTTCGATGCTGATGCCGTCTTTGGCCACCGTCTCTGCCGCAGCCAGCGCCTCCTGCACCCGCGAGGCCAGGGCAACGACAGTCACATCGGTTCCCTCACGTTTGATATCGGCGACACCTAGCGGGATGAGGTATTCCTCCTCTGGTACCGGCCCCTTCAACCCCCACAGCATTCCATCTTCGAAACAGATCACCGGATCTCCTTCACGAACCGCCGATTTCAAAAGCCCTTTGACGTCGTAGGGGGTACTCGGCAGAATGATCTTCAGGCCGGGCACGCCCATGAACATCGGATATGGTCGATCCGAGTGCTGGGCAGCGTTGCTGCCACCGAAGAACAGGCCTGCGCGGAAGACAACCGGAACATGTGTCTGGCCACCATACATGTAGGTGGCTTTAGCCGCCATACTGACGAACTGATCCATTGCAACATACATAAAGCTAGCAATAGATAAGTCCACAATTGGTCGCATGCCAACCATAGCCGCCCCGATAGCTGCTCCGACGAACCCTGCTTCTGAGAGTGGCGTGTTGCGAAATCGCTCCGGCCCGAATTCTTCCAGAAATCCCCCCATAGTGCCAAACACATTCGCCTGCGCATCTTCGCCCATAATGAACACGTGTGGGTCGCGGCGCATTTCTTCTCGCTGGGCTTCACTAATGGCTTCGAGATAGGTAATCTCGCGCATAGTTTTCCTCCTTCATCGCTTAGCGCGTTATTGGGATTGGACGGGCATACAGACCTTCGAACGCTTCTTCCAGGTTCGGATAGGCACTCTCTTCGAGCAAAGCTAACCGCAGCCTCTACCTCTGCCTGCACCTCTTTGTCAATCTGATCTGCGCTGGCTTGAGTGAGAATGCCATCGCGGAGCAGGAAAGCGCGAAACATCACCACCGGGTCACGCCGTTTCCACTGCTCGACTTCTTCCTCACTCCGATACTTGAGGGTGTCGAACAGCGCCCCTTCGGCATGATGGCGGTAGCGATAGGTCTTGGCTTCCACCAGGCTCGGCCCCTGTCCGGCGCGGGCGCGTTTAACCGCCTCGCTCACCACTTCATAGACAGCGATGGGGTCCTGGCCGTCCACCACGACGCCTGGAATGTCATACGACTGCGCCCGTGCGGCGATGTCATGTACCGCGACGGAGTAGCTGGCCGGCGTTGTCACCGCATACCCGTTGTTTTCGCAGAGGTAGATCACCGGCAACTTCCAGATGGCAGCGAGGTTCAACCCTTCGTGGAAGGCCCCCTCGTTCGAGGCGCCGTCCCCGAAGAAGCACAGGCAGACCCGGTCAGTTCCCATCATCTTGGCCCCTAGCGCGGCGCCCGCGGCTATCGGGATGCCGGAGCCGAGAATACTTGTTTCGCCCACGCTGCCGACACTGAAGTCGGCCAGATGCATCGATCCTCCTTTGCCTCTGTTGACACCTGTACTCTTGCCCATCAACTCTGCCATAAGTCTCTTTAAATCGGCGCCTTTCCCAATCGGATGTCCATGTGAGCGGTGATTACCCACCATGTAGTCGTCCTGGCGCAGCGCCATGCAGGCTCCCACCACTTCACCTTCCTGGCCAATAGTAGTGTGAACAGCGCCTGGAATTTCTCCCGTCGCAACTAACTCTACTGCTTTCTCGTCGAAGCGCCGGATGCGCAGCAGTCGACGATACATCTCCACAAGTTGCTCTTTGGTGAGATCCATAACATCTCCTTCCTTGTTCGTTTGGAACAGACCCTGCGGTGCCTCCTTCGGGATACCAGTTGCTCGACCTTACTCCAGGGAATCGATGAGCAATCATCCTTCAAGGCCAGTATAGACGGGGTCGAAAAGATACAGAAGACGAACTACAGAGAACGCTACCATAAGAAGCCGCATTTCACGGCACCCAGGGGCAATTCGCGTATCAAGCAGATGACACTCTGGAATGGTAAGGAATATAGCACACTAATATCACAGACCCTTCACAGCAGGAGGGGTTCACATCACAATGCAATCACACTTTCTTAGCTTGCGTTTTAACCATGGAGAAATAACCGGAAGACGAGACTGACGATCGATCGTACAGACAAAACTAACTGGCCGTATCCCCCTTTCGGCACTCCATAACGTCTCAGGCCAGTCCAGGTTTGAGACATTTTTGTTTGCGAGAATGTGCGGTTTGCTATTAACGGCATAATACCGTGTCCAATTCGCTTGCAATCTATCCTCGAATACGCTACTCTAGGCTCATCCTGTACAGCACAGCCTAACGTAGCCAGGGAGAGGTATTAGCGCATTATGCAGATTACTGCTACTCACAAGAAGGCCGTTGACCAGTATTACCATGAGCTTGCGGCTTACAGTGAGCAAGACGTGACGCATGAAACAGCCGTCAGGTCGGCTTTCCAGAGCCTGCTAGCCGTTTACGCCCCGTCTGCCAATTGGATGCTTATTCCAGAGGAGCCACTAGCCAACGGCAAGCGGCCTGATGGAACCATGCGCGACACCTTCAGGCTCCCACGTGGGTATTGGGAAGCAAAAGATACCAGGGATGATCTGCTGACGGAGGTTCGGAAAAAGATCGGCATCGGCTATCCCACAACCAATACCATCTTTGAAGATACCCGCCGGGCCTTCCTGTACCAGAACAACAAGATCGCGCTTGACATAGACCTGACCAAACGCGATCAACTGATAGACCTCCTACGACAATTCTTCAGCTATACAGAGCCGGATATCGCCACCTTTGAAGCGGCGGTCGATGAGTTCAAGCAGCGCATCCCCGACCTGGCAAAGGGCCTTTTGGAGCGCATCAAAGAGGAACACACCAAAAACGCGAAGTTCGTCAGCGCCTTTGCCACTTTTCTGGAGTTGTGCCGGACAACGCTCAACCCGCAGATCAGTCGCGAAGCAGTCGATGAAATGCTGGTGCAACACCTCTTGACCGAGCGGCTCTTTCGCACCATTTTCAACAACCCTGATTTTACAAGCCGCAACGTGATTGCTGCCGAAATCGAAAAAGTCATTCAAGCCTTGACCAGCCGCGCCTTCAACCGCAACGACTTTGAAAAGTCCTTAGATCGTTTCTACGTCGCCATCGAAGGAGCGGCAAAGACGCTGGATAACTGGACAGAGAAACAGCGCTTCCTTGATACCGTCTACGAGCGTTTCTTTCAGGGCTTCTCTATCAAACAGGCGGACACACATGGTATCGTGTACACGCCCCAGGAAATTGTGGACTTCATGTGCGCGAGCGTAGAAGAGGTATTACAACGCGAATTTCAGACATCGCTTTCAGCGCCAGGCGTCAAAGTACTTGACCCGTGTACCGGCACAGGTAATTTCATCGTCAACATCCTGCGCCGCATTTCGGGCAGTAACCTTGCCTACAAATACGCCAACGACCTCTTTTGCAACGAAATCATGCTGCTGCCCTACTACATCGCCTCGCTCAACATCGAACACGCCTACTACGAGCGCGCGGGCGAATACAAATCGTTTGAAGGCATCTGTTTTGCCGACACGCTCGAACTGGCAGAAGGCCAGCAACCCTCGCTATTTGTCGAACAGAACACGGAGCGCGTCGAGCGTGAGAAAGCTGCTCAGATTATGGTGGTCATCGGCAACCCACCTTACAATATGGGTCAGGTGAATGAGAATGACAACAATAAGAATCGCCGCTACCCGGTGATCGATAAACGCATTCGCGAGACATATTCAAAAGATTCGAAGGCAACACTGAATAACAAGCTCTATGATGCTTATGTCAAATTCTTTCGCTGGGCAGTAGATCGCCTGGATGGACGCGACGGCATTGTTTGCTATGTCTCTAACAACTCTTTTATCGATCAAATCGCCTTTGACGGGATGCGAAAGCACCTGTTACAGGACTTTACGCATATCTACCATCTTGATCTACACGGCAATGTCCGCAAAAACCCAAAGCTCTCAGGCACAACCCACAATATTTTTGGCATCCAGATCGGAGTAGGCATCACGATTGCCATTCGACTCGCCTCCACTGATCCCGTAGCACATGCTCTATATTATCATCGCGTGCCTGAATTCTGGCATAAGAGGAACAAGCTCGACTTCTTAGCTGAAAAGAAGAGTATTGCACATATCGAATGGCAAACGATGATACCTGACACGAAAAATACCTGGATCACTGAAGGAATGCGGGCCGAGTTTGACGAATTTCTACCACTTGGAGCGAGAGAGACAAAAGAAGCTCACGAAGCCAATGTAGCAGCGATTTTCAAGATGTACTCTTTGGGAGTTGTTACCAGCCGTGATGAATGGGTATATGACTTTAACCATGCTACTTTAGAAGAGAAAATGCAGCAATTCATCCAGAATTACAATTCAGAGGTCTTCCGCTTATCACAAGCAACAACAACTTCACCAGAACATAAAGATAAGCTTACATATTTTATTGATAATTTCGTCAATAACAATCCTCATTTTTTGAAGTGGACAGACAGGCTAAAAGAAGCATTAGCAAAAGGTCAAATGCTTAAATTTGAGGCAATTAAAGTTAGATATACCCTATATCGTCCCTTTTGCAAACAGTTTCTCTATTTTGACCACCTTTTGAACCAACGTCGCTATCAGCAATATTTGTTCTTCCCCAATATCACTAGCGAAGCAGAAAATAAGGCAATTTATCTTGCAGGTATCGGCGATCGAAAGGGATTTGGATGCCTCATTACAAATACTATATCTAGCCTTGACTTAGCCTTTGAAAAGGCTCAATGCTTTCCCTACTATACCTATACTGAGGATGGCTGCAACCGCCGCGAGAATATTACCGATTGGGCATTAGAGCAATTCCAGGCAGTCTATGGTTCGCAGGTGACAAAGCTGGACATCTTCCACTACGTCTATGGCATGTTGCATCACCCACAGTATCGCGAGCGTTACGCTGAAAACCTCAAGCGTGAGTTGCCACATATTCCATTGCTCAAGGGGCGGGAAGCTTTCGACATATGCGTGCGAATTGGAAGGCAATTGATGGAGCTTCATCTGCATTACGAGCAAGCGCAGGAATACCCGCTTACCTGGCTTGAGAACAACGATGTTCCTGTCAACTGGTATGTGAAGAAGATGAAGTTGACGCCAGACAAGAGCGCATTAGTGTATAACTGTTTTGTGTAATATAAAAGGGAGCCAGTATCTCCCATTTTGCTAACAAGATTTGGGGGCCAGTCTCCAAATGATGCGAATTAAATTTGGGGGCCACTAGTACAGATGCTAATCAAAAAAGGAGCCACGTGCTGTTGATTTCTGCTATCGTTACAGTGAGCAGTCCACCCACTTTAGCGATAGGAGAACTGGAGATGATTCCCGTGGAAGAACGCGAAACCATTCGCCGGGCCTACTACCTGGAAGGCAAGAGTAAGAGACAGATCGCCCGCGAACACAACCATTCTCGCAAAACCGTGGATAAAGCGGTCGACAATCAGCCGCCGCAGCCCTACCGGCTCAGCCGCGCGAAGCCGTCCCCGGTGTTCGGGGCCTTTCGGGCCCGCGCCGACGAACTGCTGGCCGACAATGTGCATCTGCCGCCCAAGCAGCAGTACACGGGTCACAAAATCTACGAACTGCTGCAGGCCGAGGGCTATCAGGGCAGTGAGGCGCGGGTACGCCTGCACCTGACGCAATGGAACAAGAGCCACCACGCCCCGGCGCTGTTTCTGCCGTTGGAGTTTGACCCCGGCCAGGATGCGCAAGTGGATTGGGGAGAGGCCATCGCCGTCATCGGTGGGGTCAGGCAAACCGTGCAGATCTTTGTGATGTGGCTGTCCTACAGCCGACGACGCTTTGTGATGGCCTTTCCCAGCCAGAAACAAGAGAGCTTCTTTTACGGACATGTCTGCGCTTTCGAGCACTTTGGGGGCGTGCCTGCCCGCATCAGCTACGATAACCTGGCGACCGCCGTCCGCCTGATGGTGGAAGGTCGGGTGCGCCGCGAGCAGCGGCAGTTCGTGGCTTTCCGCTCGTACTATTTGTTCGAGAGCCATTTCTGCCAACCGGCCGCTGGATGGGAGAAAGGGGGGGTGGAGGCATCGGTGGGGTTTAGCCGCCGCAATTTTCTCGTGCCTATCCCCACCGTGGCCTCGTTTGAGGAGCTGAACCTGAGCCTATTGCACGCCTGTCTCAAAGATGACCAGCGCCGCGTCAGCCGGCAAGTGGAGACGATCGGGCAGATGTGGGAGCGGGAGCGACCCGTGTTGCGCAGCCTCCCCCCGTATGCCTACGAGTGTTGTGTGACGACCAGCGCCCGTCTCAACGGCTACAGCCTGATTGTCTACGAGACGAACCGCTATTCGGCGCCGGTGAACCGCGCCAGGCGCGAGGTGATCGTCAAAGCGTATCCCTTTCACCTCGACATCCTGGATGGGACCAGCCTGTTGGCGCGCCATCCCCGCAGTTACGGGCGCGAACAGGACCTCTTCGAGCCGCTGCACTACTTGCCATTGTTGGAGCAGCGGCCT
This sequence comes from uncultured Chloroflexia bacterium, assembly GCA_963769535.1. Classification (GTDB taxonomy): domain Bacteria; phylum Chloroflexota; class Ktedonobacteria; order Ktedonobacterales; family Ktedonobacteraceae; genus CF-113. The sequence continues at coordinate 1,153,823 of CAVYMC010000001.1, forward strand.
GGTGCCTTCGACTATGCCAGGCCCATGCGGCAGTGGCGCAAAGACTGGCCCGAGAGCTACCATCAGATGCTGCGGGTGTTGCGGGAGCAGTGGCCGGAAGGCGGGCGAGGTGTCCAGGAGTTCGTGCGGGTGCTGCGCTTACATGAACAGTATCCCGCTCACCAGGTGCAGCAGGCCATTGAGCAAGCGCTCGCCTACGGCTGCCCGCATCTGGATGGGGTGCTGCATTGCTTGCACCAGCTCACCGAGGAAGCGCCTGCTGGACTTCGCCCGCCCCTGGCTGACCCGGTCCCCTTGCCAGCCATTGGCAGCCAACCCATTGACCTGCAGCAGTACGAACGACTGTTGAGTTCCTCTAGCTAAGGAGTGTCTCATGCAACAGAACACCTTGCTGGAAAGCTATCTGCACCAGCTCAAGCTGCCGGCGTTTGCCCACACCTACGCCGCCATCGCTTCGGATGCCGCCCGCACGGGCTTGTCGTGCGAGCGCTACTTGCTGGCCCTCTGTGAAGCAGAACTCGCCCAGCGCGATGCCAATCGAGTGGAACGCTGCATTGCCCAGGCCAAACTGCCGGTGCTCAAAGAGACTGTCCCAGTTCGATTGGAGCTGCGTGCAGGGCGTCTCCAAAACGCGTGTGTTCGAGTTGGCGCAAGGCGGCTACCTCACGCACGCCGAGCCCATTCTCATGATCGGGAACCCGGGCCTGGGGAAAAGCCACGTGGCCGCCGGATTGGCCCTGGCCGCTTGCCGTCAGGGGAGACGGGTGCGTTTCTACAATGTGGCCACCCTGGTCAATGATTTGATCGTCGCGCAGCATGAGTTGAAACTCTCGCGCTTGCTGTCCACCCTCGGCAAGCAGGAATTGCTGGTGCTCGATGAGTTCGGCTTCATTCCGTTCAGCCGGGAGGGAGCCCATCTCCTCTTCCAGCTCTGCTCGGCCCTCTACGAGCAAGTTGCCGTGATCATCACGTCCAACCTGAAATTTAGCGACTGGAAGAGCGTGATGGGGGAGGAACATCTCACGGCCGCCTTCCTGGACAGGCTGACTCACCGGGCGCACATTCTCGAATTTCTTGGCGAGTCGTTTCGCTTTCGTCAGCGACTGCAGCAGGCCGAACAGCAGGGACACCGGGCTGAGGACTCTGATCCTGCGCTGATGCAAGCTGCGCCCGCCCCCAGTAGCGGGTAGGAGCCTCCCGTGCGGCTGCTCAAGTATGCCACACCAGTCAAGGCCAAGACGAGCGCGCCCTCACCCCACCCCACTTCCTCCTGCGCGGCCTTGACTTGGCGTGGCGTTGAGGTAGCAACCCGCACCGGGAGTCGGGAACGCGGTAGCGGGCGGCGGCAGACGTTGGACAGGCAGCAGAACCGGGGAGAACTTCTGCACTGTCGGGGAAGGAACGATTCGGGAACCGTTTGGGCGACTCCGTTGGAGCAAGGAGGAGTGGAGATATGCCACAGGTGGCTCCCTTTTTCGTTAGCAAAAGCCAGGTGGTTCACTTTTTCGTTGTCACATGGCCCCCAAATCTGAGTAGCAGTGACATATTCAAAGAAATCGCTGGCCCCGATTCTGATGAGAAAGTGGCCCCCAATATCATTGACAAATACATATAACGAGTGGTTGACCCTCTCAGGCATACCACAGGAGTGTTTTCAGTATCGCCTGGGCAACCGCTCGGCCCTTGAGTGGGTCATCGATCAATACCAGGTCAGCACCGATAAGCGCAGCGGGATCACCAGCGACCCCAATCGGCTCGATGAGGAGCAGTATATTGTGCGACTGGTTGGGAAAGTGGTTACGGTAAGTGTAGAGACGGTGAAGCTGGTGGAGGAGTTGGAAAAGGGTGTGAAGCAAGAGGAGTGGCTAAATGACACAATATAGGTATGTTCTTTGATGGTTGTATAGCCTCGTTTTATCCTCTTGTGTTGCTACAGGTAGAGCCTCACTAACTGGTGGTTGAGCATAAAACCCCCTTCCGAAGACGAACCAAAGGCCGAAAGTGTGATCGAGGCTTCTGACATTTGGTCGGTATGACGGTTTGCTCTACCTGCTTCTTTGGTCGTCCACGTCGTTTCGGTTCGATCCACGGCGACGGTGCCACTTTGTACCGTAACAACTCGCAAACACTCCAGATATGATCGGTCAAGCCACTGGCCATCGCAGGGGTACAAGCCCTTCCCCAATGTTTGGCTTTACTCAATTCGTGATGCGCCAAACAGAAATTGTACGTGCTGCCAATCAGGTACATGCCCGTGTGCAAAGCTTGCAGGCGCGAAGCTGAATGCCGACATTTGCGGGTCAGGCTCGCCAGTCGCTCACGGATGGTTCCATTCAAGCGTTCAATAAAAGCGGTGTTCAACACGTTCCCCCCGCCCGAGAGCTGGAGCAATTTCTCTGCCTGATCGAGCAGACCGTGAGCCATCTGGCGGGTGATCTCCACGACCCGTTTTTTCTCCGTTCGCTTGATCACTATTCCAATATGCAGGTTCGGCCACACTTCTAACGAGGCCCGCCCGACTCCTGCCAGACTTTTTGACCTTCTCTCGGAAGGCACGTCGAATGCTGTTCGGATAGGCCGCCCAGCCATCGGTCAAGACGAGCAAGGGACGCAGGGTCTGAGCCGAACGACGCACCTGACTCATCAAGCAGTCCGCTAAGTGCCGATCACGAAGAGAGCTGGACCACCCCTGCCAACCAGAGTCGGGTTCGAGACCATCATGGCTAACCCCATCCAGGCGATCATCTGCCGTCCTTTCACCCGAATTTCGTCGGCTTGCACATGAACGAGATCGAGTTGCCCTTGCTCAACGAGTGCGTGATGGATCTGCTCGCAGTCGGCCCCTGCCCGATCGCGCCAACTGGCCACGGTTCGCTCATCTAGGCCAAAGGCGTGAACAATGGCCTGAATGGGACATCCGTAGGAAAGTAAGGTCACCACGATCACGATCAACTCCGTCGGTTTGCGTAGCCCTTCGAACATTGTTCCTCTGCGCTGGCTAAACGTCTTTCGACAGACTCTTACAGCGATAGCGTTGCCGCTTTCGATCATGAATGAGAATGTTGCCCGCTCCGATTTGGCCTCTTGCGGAACACGTCGAATTCGGGCAAAATTGTTTCGACGGCTCCATTGGCTCTTGTGTGTTGTTTTGCATACACACATCGTGCCAATCGGATTCCGATTTTTTCAAGCCTCTGCCAATTTCACCGGATAGTGGGGCTCTACCGTTGCTACATGTGCGAGTGTTTAAGTAGAAATACTATCAAATGCGTCTTCTACCATCGAACGCCCAAATTCATGAACTAAGGCATTATAGAGCGTTGGCCCAGGAGCGAAAGGCTGATGAGAATAAGCAAAGGAAACAACGTCTTTTGGTGTGAATGGAACAGGAAAAAGCTTCTGATTTTCAAATTTATCTCTTACCCCATTATCCCAAAGAAGCAATAGTTTTTCTATGCTTCTCTTAATTTTAACCATGCCAGTTAATCCACGAAGAGCATATCGTGTATCTACGCCAAAGCCCAAAAAGGTAATATCAGAAACAGAAAAATCAATAGATTCATGGAGTCCCAACTCTTCAGCGAGTCCACAACAAGCACAGCGATAGACATCTGGCGCTTCTCCATTAGTGCCGCGATCAATTGGTCTGCTTAACCCTTCAATGATGCTGGTATCATACACTTTGGGGCGGGTTCCTACGCTTTTTCCTCTCTGGGTAAAAAGCGTGTATCCATCAGAGGTAACTACTGCGAGAGAAACACCAAAGGAATTGGAGAAGTATGGAACAGTCTCAGACCAATCAACATCAGAAAGATACTTTTCCCGTAATTCTGGTATCTCTTAGACTCATGTTCGTAGCAAGAAACGTGTAATAATCTGATGGGCGAAACCATAAATCAAGTGTCATGTCTTCGTTGGTTGGTTCACGTCCAATCACGAAACGGTCAAGTGCGTATATCATACCATTCCAAAAAAATGATACACCTTGTTCTCTTTTTTGCTCTTGCTCTTGCTGAATTTGATTTCTTCTGACTTGTAACTCTTCAGGAAGCTCTTCGGCGAAAGAAATGTAATGAGGACGAATATGCTGTGGTAGATATATACTTCTACCATCTCCATCAAGAGTTTTCCATGTGGTTTTCAATTTTCCAAAGGAAAAACATTCATCTCTCTCTTCACTTTTTAGAAATGCGGATCGTTGTTTCATGTTGTTATTACTTTTTAATGCTCTTTCGTCTATCTTGAGCAAACCTAACTCTTCCGATGTTTTCGAGAGGCATTCACAAAGTCTCTGAATGCAATCTACCCGAATAGACTCCCCTTTTTCGGCCCGCTCCACTGTCGAAAGTGATATTCTAGCAAAATCCGCTAGCTGTTGCTGTGTCCATCCGTGGCGTAGTCTCTCAGTTCGAAGTAGAGTGTTGCGCATTCTTCCACGCCTCCATACTTTAATCAGCCAGCTTTTTCTTTATGTTAAGGCTCCGCTCAATTTGGGTTTTCCAGTGACTTAATTATAACACGATGAGCCGTACCTTCCCTTGACAATTAGGCATCTCAGATACCTAATATGGAACCCCTCAGAACTGACGGATAACTCAAGGATGAGTGACGGATTACTGATGTATTGTAAGCCCAATTCTCTACTACACTTTAGCTATCAACGAACTTGGGAAGTATCGTTCCTTCCGAAACACAGAGTGAATGAGGAGAGAAGCATGAACAGTGATTCGCTAAGCGAGGGTATCTATTACGAGGGTTTCTGGAGTTTCCGCAATGAGAAGGTAGAAGTGTTGATGGATGAGGCTACTTTTGACGCCTATCTGAAAGCGTATCTGGTGAGCCATGGCATTGATACCAGAACGAGCGCGGAACTCCTGGAAGAAGCAACACCATGAGGCAGAAAAAGTACTCTTC
>CAVYMC010000002.1:0-602871 GCA_963769535.1 uncultured Chloroflexia bacterium
GCAACTCATCTTCTTAGTATCATGGGCATGGCATCAAAAGTTCAACCTGTGTTCTTCCTCGTAGCTTTTAGAGAGGGTCGGTGTAGTACCGTGACTCAGGCCCACCCACATCGCCCTGCCTGGCAGGGTACGTTGCATGACCTGGCAAATATTGTCACAACCATCCGGCGCTCAAAAGCGTTCGGACGCCTCACTCTGCGCAACGAAGAAGAGGCTCGGTGTGATACACCTCTACTTCCACGCGGGAAACTGGTTCGCATCATCAGCAATCGTGGAGATGTGAATGCTACCTTGAATGACCTCCTCGCGTGGACCAGAGCCAGCGCTCGTTTTGAGCGCGGCATGCCATCCAGTGGTGACGCCATCACAGAGCAACAGGAACAGGACTTTGACGCTGTGATCCAGGCGTTACAAAGGCAGGGCAAAGTCGCCACACCCAGAGCGCCGCGCGTAGTTGAAGGTGGAGTGGTTGCCACGCGCAGCGCGGAGCAACTTATTACCCCGCAAGAATGGCGCGTGCTGGTAGAAGGCACGCGCAGGGCCTCCATGGCCGTCGCGCACCTGATCGGCCCCATAGAGGCCCTGAACGTGCTGCGTGACATCCTCGATGACTGCTCCGCCGCTTTCCCCGCTTTTACGTCGTTACAAATCGCTCCCACGGGTTATCTGCAAGTCACCGACACCTCAAATTTTGATCGCATACCACGCGGAGAATTGCTCGAAGGCTTTGCCGCCCTTATCTCCATTTGCCAGTATTTTTGCGCGCCCATTATAGGCGAGGTGGAAGCACACAAACTGATGATTCAGTCATTAGGCGATGTTGGCCCGGCACTCGTCAACCTGGGTGCATTTCATATCGACCGGTCATTGCTAAAGATTCAGGCCAATTTCCTCCCGGATTAGATCAATTCCTGCCGCACGCATAGCTCCGCGTTCAGAATCGAGCCGCCCGCGGCACCGCGAATGGTATTATGACCAAGCAGCGCGAATTTATAGCTCAGGATGGGGCAGCGCCGCAATCTGCCCAGCGTGACCGTCATGCCACGCCCGGCGTCACGATCAAGCAGTGTCTGAGGGCGATTGTTTTCATAGCGATAAGCCAGCGCGTGTTGCGGGGCAGATGGCAGTTCCAACTGCTGCGAGAGCGGAGTATAGTTTTCCCAGGCTGCGATGATCTCCGCCACGTCCACTTCCTCTTCCAGTTCGATGCTGGCGCATTCCAGATGCCCTTCGCGCGTCGCCACGCGATTACACTGCGCGCTGACAAGTAGAGGCGCATCGCTGAAGCCGCTTCCCTCCGCCCAGCTACCCAGCATTTTGCGCGTCTCGCTCTCCAACTTCTCTTCTTCTCCACCAATATAGGGTATAGCGTTATCGAGGATATCGTAGGACGGCAGGCCAGGATAACCCGCCCCCGAAATAGCCTGCAGCGTCGTCACCATCACCTTGCGCACTCCGAAAGCCTTCTGCAACGGCTTGAGCGCCATCACGAGCGGCGTCGCCGAGCAGTTGGCATTGGTAATAATGCTGCCCGACCAGCCGCGCCGTTTGCGCTGCTCGATGATCGCGGCGGCATGTTCAGCGTTGACCTCCGGGATAAGCAGTGGCACATCAGGCTCCATGCGATAATTTTTCGCGTTGCTGAACACCGCCATACCAGCGCGAGCAAAATCAGCCTCTACCTCACCGGCCACCTGCCGGCAACGCGGAAAAGACGATCTTCACATTCCCTGGCAGCGCGTCTGGCTTGCAGGCCGTCACAGGCAAGCTAGCTACGCTGGCTGGCATGTCGCCTCCCGGCAAACGCCACTGCGCAACCTCGGCATACGGGCGACCTGCGCGCTGTTCGGACGCGGCCAACGCCACCAGTTCAAACCAGGGATGCCCCTGCAACAATTCGATGAAGCGCTGCCCGACCATACCCGTTGCCCCCAACACGGCCACCGGAATAGGCTGTTGTAAGTCCGTCATAATTGCTATCTCCTGGTTGTAGCCAGGGCGGGGACAGCGCGCCCCTACCCTGTACGCGGCTTCGCCCGTTTCGTAGCAGGGTAGGGGCGCGGGCTTGTCCCCGCCCTGGCAGCGGCTTGTCCCGCTTGTAGAGGGGGAGTTCGACAGTTTGTCAGCGCGCGCGGGCTTGTCCCCGCCCTGGCAGCGGCTTGTCCCGCTTGTAGAGGGGGAGTTCGACAGTTTGTCAGCGCGCGCGGGCTTGTCCCCGCCCTGGCAGCGGCTTGTCCCGCTTGTAGAGGGGGAGTTCGACAGTTTGTCAGCGCGCGCGGGCTTGTCCCCGCCCTGGCAGCGGCTTGTCCCGCTTGTAGAGGGGGAGTTCGACAGTTTGTCAGCGCGCGCGGGCTTGTCCCCGCCCTGGCACGGCTTGTCCCGCTTGTAGAGGGGGAGTTCGACAGTTTGTCAGCGCGCGCGGGCTTGTCCCCGCCCTGGCATCGTATTCGCCAACTATCGATTTCATCTTGCGCCGCCATAAACGCTTCTTCCGCGCGTATGGCTTCGCGTCCTTCATGACGCACTAGCGGGATGACGGGAGCGATCAGGTCGCGGTGCAGACAGCGCAGGGCGCGTTCGCTATCCGACTCTTCCACAATCAGAATGATGCCCGTATCCGAGGCTCCCTGCGTGACAACCGGAATGCGCTCGCGTGCCAGCGCGGTGATAGCGCGTGCCGGACTCATCGGGTCAGCCGTAAAGCCTGAACCGATGCAGGCGCAGGCCGCCAGGCCTCGCCTGTGACTGACACGCCAGCTTCCCATGTCATGCTGCAACAGGGCAACCACCGAATCGACCGCCTGCTCCTCGACTACGAACGTAAGATGATGCCCTGATGATGAACAGATAGCCACAGGCGCAGCGCCAGCCCGCGCCGCCAGTCGAATACCTGCCCCGCGTTCTCCGGCGCGCCAAACAGATCGGTATTTTCAACGGTGATCAGAGCCAGTTGCCTGCGCACCGTGATGGCGGCAGCCGCGCTGCGCGCTCGCCAGTTCAGGCCCGACGACGGTTCCACGCGTGTGTGGTCGAAATGTGTTGCGCACGCGCACCGGAATATTGCGATGCGCGACGGGAATCAGCGTGCGCGGGTGCAGCACTTTCGCCCCAAACCACGAGAGCCGCGCCGCCTCCGCGTAGGTCAGGCGCGGCAGCAAGCGCGTATTCGCTACAACGCGCGGGTCAGCGCTCAACACGCCATCCACGTCGGTATAAATGGTGACTTCCGCGCAGTCCAATGCTTCGCCGATGACAGTCGCGGAATAATCGGAGCCATTGCGCCCCAGCGTCGTCACAAAGCCCCTGACTGTGCGACCGATGAAGCCCGGAGCAACCGGCACAAATGCCCGCTCGATCAATGGATGAATCAGCCGTCCGGCATTGACCCGCGTTTCCTGCTGGCAATGGTTCAGCGCCCACCACCGTCCCGAATGCTGGCAGCGTATCAGACTTGGAGATCGGAGGTAATAATGATTTCTTCGCGCACCGGCGCATGACTGAAACCCAGGATCACGCGTCGCAGCTGCTACCAGCAGCACTGAGAGACGCTCGCCCCACGCGCTAATGGTCGGAGCAGCATATAGCGCCCAGGGCGTCGCATGGCTATCGCCTGCTTGCTCTTTTGTTGCCACTGCTGCGCCCCGCCTCTACCGCGCTGACATCCTGTTCAAGCAGAGTGAATGCGACCTGCAAATCGTGTTGCAACGCCTGTCGCCCCTCCCGCTTATGCACCGCTTTGTCCGCCGCTTCCAGGTGCTTCTGCCTCAGCGCGTCCAACTCCTGCTGGCACAACTCGTCTTCACCGGTGCAGGCGAAACGCGCAATGCGCAACAACTGGTCGGTGACGCCAGACATGGCCGAGACCACCACGACCGGAAACATCCCCTCGCCATCGTGCAGCTGATGCCCGATAATCGTAGCCACGCGCCGGATACGTTCCCCATTGCCGACCGATGTGCCCCCAAATTTCAAGACCTGTACGCTGCGTTCCATACAGAATGCTCCCTTATTGGGAGATAGCAGAGGGCTTTGCCCTCTGCATCTCCCAATAATATTACGCCGTTGCCGGTTCGCTGACCTTGAGCGTCGCGGCTTTCAGCGCCTGGTCCAGATCATCGATCAGGTCGTCCACCGTCTCCAGTCCGATGGAGAGGCGGATGAAATCGGGCGTGACTCCCGTCTCTTCCTGCTCTTCGGGCGTCAACTGCGAGTGCGTTGTGCTGGCCGGGTGAATAATGAGCGACTTGGCATCGCCCACGTTCGCCAGGTGCGAGAAGAGTTCGACGTGGCGGATCATCTGCTTGCCCGCTTCCAGGCCGCCCTTGATGCCGAAGCCGAGAATAGCGCCGAAGCCGTGCGTGTGGTACTTCGCCGCTATCTCGTGCTGCGGATGGCTCTTGAGGCCAGGATAGCTCACCCAATCAACGGAGGGATGGCCTTCCAGAAACTCCGCGATACGCTGGGCGTTCTGGCTATGCCGCTCCATGCGCAGGGGCAGCGTCTCCAGCCCTTGCAGGAAGAGCAAGGCGTTGAACGGCGAGATAGCCGCGCCGATATCGCGCATCAATTGCACGCGCGCTTTGATAATATAGGCCAGCGGGCCAAGCGCCTCGACATAGCGCAGGCCGTGATACGACGGATCAGGCTCGACCAAGCCCGGGAAATTTCCCATTCGTCCAGTCGAATTTACCGCTGTCCACGATCACACCGCCGATGGATGTGCCATGCCCACCGATAAACTTAGTAGCGGAATGCACCACGATATCCGCGCCATGCTTGAACGGCTGCACGAGGTAGGGCGTCGGCAACGTGTTGTCAATGATGAGCGGCATGCCATATTCATGCGCGATATCGGCGACCGCGCGAATGTCCAGCGTATCCAGGCGCGGATTGCCGACCGTCTCCGCGTAGACGGCTTTGGTGCGCTCGTTAATGGCGGCGCGGAGGTTCTCCGGGTTGCGGCTATCAAAGAAGCGCGTCGTGATGCCGATCTTGGGCAGCGTATAGTGGAACAGGTTATACGTGCCGCCATACAGACTGGCCGAAGAGACGATTTCATCTCCCGCTCCGGCGATGTTGAGGATCGCCAGCGTCTCGGCCGCCTGCCCCGACGAGGTTGCCAGCGCGCCCACGCCGCCCTCCAGCGCGGCGATACGGCGCTCAAAGGCATCCTGCGTCGGGTTCATGATGCGCGTATAGATATTGCCGAATTGGCTGCAGGCCGAAGAGGTTTGCCGCGTGTTCCGGGCTATCGAAGACATACGATGTTGTCTGGTAGATAGGCACGGCGCGCGCGTTGGTCGCGCTGTCCGCCGTCTCCTGGCCCGCGTGTAATGATAAGTGTTTCAAAACCATACGTTGCGATTGCTGTTGAGTGCCATCGTGCTTGTTACTCCTTAATTACATTCAACGCATCGTTCATCTGCTCCCACTCTTTCAGGAAGGCATCATGACCGTGCGGGGAATCGAGTTCCACATAGGTCGCATCTCCTCCCACCGCCTTCACCTGCTCGGCAAGCCAGCGCACCCGCGCCGCCGGAAAGAGAAAATCCGAACGAATACCGATAAACAACGCCTTGCTGCGCACGCGGCGCAGCGCGGCCTCCAGCGAAGGATACCCCTCGCTCACATCATACAAATCCATAGCCCGGCTGATGTAGAGGTAACTATTCGCATCGAAGCGCTGCACCAGTCGCATTACCCTGGTAATACAGGTAGCCCTCCACATCGAAACGCTTGCCCAGATCGGCATAGCCTCCGGGCGGGGCAATATCGACCCGCCGCGCCTCGCGCCTCGCAAAACGCATCTCCATCGACTCCTCGCTCTGGTACGTAATCATCGCCAGCATTCGCGCAATCGCCAGGCCAGCCTCCGGCCCCTCGCCAGGCGCGTAATCGCCCTGCTGCCAGCGCGGATCGCTCAGAATCGCCTGCCGCTGCACCTCGCTGAAAGCCACGGCCTGCGCGCTTAGCGCCGCCGTCGCCGCCACCACGATCACCTTTTCCACCAGTTCCGGGTAGCTCACCGCCCATTCCAACGCCTGCTGCCCGCCAATCGAACCACCCGCCACCATCGCGATGCGCCGCACGCCCAGATGCTCAATTAGCCTACGCTGCGCCCGCACCATGTCGCGAATAGTCACGACCGGAAAACGCATCCCATACGGTTGCCCGGTCTGCGGGTCCAGCGAGGACGGCCCCGTGCTGCCATAACAGCCGCTCAGAATATTCGAGCAGATCACAAAGTAGCGCGAAGTATCAAAGAACCGCCCCGGCCCGATCAACGGGTTCCACCATGCCACTTTGGTATCGTGCGGTCGCTCAGCGTCATGCGCGTGCGTATTACCCGTGAGCGCGTGCGTAATCAGCACCACATTATCACCCGCCGCGTTGAGCGTTCCCCACGTCTCGTATGCCAGCGTCACCGGGCCGAATTGGCCGCCCAGTTGCAACGGCAAAGCATCGAATGTGAAGGTTTTCACCTGATGCGCAGTTATAGGCTGCACTTTCACAACATCGTGTTCAATAGATGTCACCATTGTCACTCCCTTCGTTCCTTTCTCTGCTTCCCGGCTCCTTCGGCCCGAAATTAAGTACAAAAAAACCCTCACCCTGGCAGGGGCGAGGGGTAAGCCATCTTCGCGGTACCACCCTGTTTTGTCGATGCCTCACGACACCAACCTTAATAAGTGTGAAACAGCGCCATATTTCGCCGCTCACACTCTAGCCTTTAACGGGGCTACCCGGCTCAGTCTACTTCCCTGCAACAGATTTCAACCTGCAACTTGGAGGTCATATTCAACGCTGGTGCGGCGCTGGCATCTCATCCTCGCCAACTCTCTGTAGCCGTCCGTGACGTTTACTCGTCCTCGTCAATGTTATTCTCTCTCGATACGCGGGCAATAAAAAAACCCCTGCATCTCAGGGGCTATAGCTTCGTCGCTTTCTCCCCTCATCTCGCGGAAATCTTCCGCCGGAATTGGCACCCTCCCCTGCAACTTCGCAGGGCGGGTTGTCGGGCTTCACAGGGCCGTATCCCTCCACCTCTCTTGATGAGATCAGTTAATGCCGCGTATTCTTTTGTCTATGTGCTAACAACTATATAGTAAGTATACCGAACACCATCGAGAAATGTCAAGCTTTTTTAGGGGTGTCAATTTTTTACATGAGCGTGCGTTGACCAGGGCGGGGACAAGCCCGCGCCCCTACCCTGCTACGAAGCATGACATCATCCGTACAGGGTAGGGGCGCGGGCTTGTCCCCGCCCTGGCTCTCGCTGCAAAAACTTTCCACCTATCCACCTATCCTCCTACTTGACATTCACCGCACAGCATTGTACCCTGTAATCAGCCCAAACAACGAACAGGAGCAAACAACAGTGATAACTTTCATCTAACACCTGTCCAGTGTGCGTAACACACGACATCGCATCGTTGCGCCATTTTTTACGTGGCGTCCCTGCGCATTGTCACCGTGTCTACCGCATCAGGAGAGGGCTAGCTGGAAGGATTTCGCATTGTTGTTGCCCATATAACCAACCACACGATCACCACAACACATCCATCTTTCTCACAACAATGCCACGCACACGCGCTAAGCCTGCCTTGCCCCTCTTGATACCACTCACAGACCGGCCCGGCCCGCTTCACACACATCAAAAAATCATAAAAACAGGAGACATTTATGCTCGAACAAAATACTAATCACATAGCAGAAGAGCAGCTATCAGAGGCATTGCTATCAACCGCGCCCGAACGCGCCATCATCGTCGGCGTGGACATACCCGGCAACGATTGGCCCGTCGAAGAATTGCTCGACGAACTGGCGCAGCTCGCGCGCACCGCTGGCGTCACCAGCGTTGATCGCGTCATCCAACGCCTGCCCAAAGCGCACCCCGGCACGCTGCTCGGCTCCGGCAAAATTCAAGAAATCGCCGAACTGGCGCGTTACCACAACTGCGACGCCGTAATCTTTGACCTGGAACTATCGCCCGGCCAGCACCGCAACCTCGAACGCGCCCTCGAAACCCAGGTACTCGACCGCACCGCCCTGATCCTCATCATCTTCGGCCAGCGAGCGCGCACCCGCGAGGGACGCTTACAGGTCGAACTGGCCCAGATCGACTACGATCTGCCGCGCCTGGCTCGCCAGTGGTCGCACCTCTCGCGCCAGAAGGGCAGCGTGCAGCAGCGCGGCCAGGGTGAAAAGCAGATCGAAGTTGACCGCCGCCTCTTGCGCGGCCAGAAAAGCGCCATCGAGGAAGAACTTGAGCACGTCCGCACGCACCGCCAGTTGCACCGCGATCACCGCAAATACGCCGGCGCGCCCGTCATCGCCCTGGTTGGCTATACCAACGCCGGCAAATCCACCCTGCTCAACCAGCTCGCGGGCGCGAAAACCCTGGCCGAGGACAAACTCTTCGCCACGCTCGATCCCACCACGCGCCGCGCCCGGCTCACCGGCGGCCAGGAACTCCTGCTCACCGACACCGTCGGCTTCGTGCAGCGCCTGCCCACCACCCTGGTAGCCGCCTTCCGCGCCACGCTCGAAGAAGTGGCCGAGGCCGACCTGCTCGTACACGTAGTCGATGCCTCCAGCCCCACCGTGCTGCGCCAGGTAGAAGCCGTCGAGCAGGTATTAGAGGAGATTGGCGCGGGCGACCGCCCCATAGTCATCGCCCTCAACAAGATCGACAAGATACCCAACGACGCAACCTTACAGCTCGAAAGCAAAGCCATCGAGTTGCCCGTCAAACTGGAAGGAAAATCATCCGCGCTGCCCGTCGTCTGCGTCTCCGCCCTCACCGGCGCCGGCGTTGACGACCTCCTGCGCTGCATCAGCGACAACCTGCGCTCCCAGTTCGTCCCCCTCAACGTCATCATACCCTACGACCGGGGCGACCTCGTAGCCCAGTTCCACCAGTACGGTATCATCGAAGACGAAAGCTACGAAGCCCTGGGCACCCACCTGCGCGGCTCCATGCCCCACAACCACAGCGGCCCCTTCATGACCTACCAGCAACAACCAAAGAAAAAATCACCCAAATAGGAGCAACCAATGCCATCAACCCAAACCAACATCGCCATCATCGGCGGCGGCGTCATCGGCAACTCCATCGCCTATCACCTCGCCCGTCAGGGCCAGCGCGTCCTCGTCATCGAGCGCGCAGATATCGCCAGCGAACCGACAGCATCCTGGGCCAGCGCGGGCGGCGTGCGACGCCAGGGACGCCACCCCGCCGAGGCGCAACTTGCAAGCGAAGCCATCCAACGCTGGCCCACGCTCGCCGAAGAACTCGCAGCCGACCTGCGCTATCGCCAGAGCGGTCAACTCCTGCTCGCCGAAAGCGACAGCGAAGCCGCCCAGATTGCCGCATTCGTACAGCAACAGCAAAACATGGGTTTCACCGGCGTGCGACTCCTGAACCGCTCCGAGGTCCATCAGCTCGTACCCGGCCTCAATCCTCAAGTCATCGCCGGCAGCTACAGCCCCGCCGATGGTCAGGCCAGCCCGCCGCACACCACACGCGCCTTCGCGCAAGCCGCCCAACGTCTCGGCGCAACCTACTTCACCAACACCGCCGCGCTCTCGCTCCTCACTCACGCCAGCCGCGTCACAGGAGTACGCACCACGCAGGGCGACATCGCAGCCCAACACATCATACTCGCCGCCGGAGCGTGGAGCGACGAACTCGCGCTCACCGCCGGACTGCGCCTGCCCATACGCACCGTCGCCCTGCAAATGCTACTCTCCACACCCGCGCAGCCAGGCATCCTGCAACCTGTCATCGGCGCAGTCAGCCGCAAACTCTCTCTTAAACAACTCGACGACGGCTCATTCTTCATCGGCGGCGGCTGGCCCGGCACCGTATCTCCCGACAGGCGCTCCTATACCACGCGCCCCGCCAGCATCACGGGCAACTGGTCAACCGCCAGCGAACTACTGCCAGCCGTCGCGCACCAGCGCATCGCCCGTTCCTGGTGCGGCCTCGAAGCGCAAAGCATCGACGACATCCCCTTCATCGGCCACGCGCCCGCGCTGGACGGTCTCACCCTCGCGCTGGGATTTCTCCGGTCACGGCTTCGCCCTCGCGCCCGCCGTTGGCCGCGCCGTAGCCGACCTCATCAATGGTCAACCGACCACAGAACTAGACGGCCTGAACCCCGCTCGCATCGCGCACCTCGAACCAGACCAGATCGAACGTTTTCTCACCATGTCCGACGAAAACACGTATTGACACCATCATCCTTTTTTGTCATAATCTCAATAGCAGCAATCCGCTACCACGAACGCCCGCGGTGGCGTTCAGAACGAGAAAAGCATCATGCAACATATACCAGACCAGAACAACGAGACCGCACGAGAATACGACGAAGGATATAGCCGCGTCATGGCCTTCGCCACCTACGCCAACTCACGCGGCTGGCGATTAAGCGACCGCCAACTGGTGCATGAAATCACCCAGCGCGAACGAGCCGCCCACATTCACGAAAAAAGCTCCCTCCCCCTCGTCGGCGTAGGCACCCGTTCCGCGGCCTACAATCGCGGCCAGGCCGACGCCCTGCGCGCCATCCTCAAACGCCAGCACGAAGGAAGCTAAGGCAACTCCTCTGTTTTCTCTACACGAGCCTGTCCCATACCGCTCGTCGTTTTAGAGCCAACTCCAGCATAGCGAGCAAACTCAGCAAGTGCCGCAAGTTGTGGCGCACAACCCTCATTAGTCTTGACCTGGTAAGTACAACTGCCCATGAACCCTTTCTGCGCGTGTGTAGCAAAGACAGCCTTTCCAGTATGAAGCTCATAGTCACTCACCGTTACCTGTTGCGTAACAAAATCGCGTAAAGCCACTTTATCTATCTGCAAAACCGCCGGCGCGTAACGATTCCAACTTCTCACCAGACTATCCCACAGTAAAATAGGTTCAGGAAACAGCGCGAAACGCCTATCGCCCATACTAAACGCGCAAGGGCTGGCAAAACGCATCGTGATTTCGCTGCGAGGCGACGCAGCCACCAACGTCTGCCAATCGCTATATCCCGCCCACCCCGTAGTATCTGCCGCAGGCGTGGAAATCACGCGCGTAAGTTGCAATTGCGCCTTATCCAACCGCAAAGTCAACGCGCTGGCTTCCAGAAAGTGCGCGCTCAGGCACTGCCAGAGACCACCACCATCCAGCAATGTCAGTCGCAACCGATAAATCTGTCCCGCCTGTAGCAACTGCATCCCATCATTCACACGCGCCCCATGCAACACAGACACCGTAAAAGGCCGGTACTCCGGTTTGTCATGCAACCGCCCGGAAAGTTCAGCATCAACCTGCCTCACCAGATCAAGAAAGAGCGCGTGCGTATGATCTCCCCTGTACGCCGCTATAGCAACCGTGTTAACTGCGCAGAGTTCAAGAATAATGGAATGGAGCAGACTTTTCACTATACTTTTTCCCACTCGAAGATAGAGCCACTGTCATCAAATGCTCTTTTGTGTTATTTTTTACCGCGCTGCGTCACTTTTTGTTGTAAATCTGGAAAGGTAAAGCGCATATTAATGGGCAAGCCTTTACCGCGTCCACCAACTTCATAGTAATCCCCATCCAGCCTCGCATTTGTTACCAGGCTCGATGGTGGCATTGATACAATATCGAACACCTCTAGCGCACCGGCAGGAACATCGAGCGGGTTGAACGTACAGGCTGCAACAAAAGCTCCTTTTCTCTTTTTATTTTCTATATCCTTTATCTCCTTAACATTCACCTGCGCCTTACTCATCCACTTTCCTAATCTGATCCAGCGCGGTAATGTGATCGGTTCTTCAGAAAGAACATAGAATTCGAAAACACTTTCAGGGGCAAGCTCCTTAGCTCGACCTATATTCGCCGGGTAATTCCGTTTACTTTCACTTCCAAACTGTTCAGACTTTCGATAGTACGAAACTTGTCCCATCTTCCAGGTTATCAATAGATAATCCCAGCTTAATGGCTGTGCCGGGGTAACATACACAGCCACATCATTGAGATGTCCCAAATCCTCTGCGTACTCTGGTCTATACGAATCACAAAAGTAAGGTCTGTTCACCAATGTATCCCCGAATAGAGCATACGCAAGGGCATAATTATGGATAAATCGCTCGGTCTCGAAAAGCGTTCCCATTTCTCGCGTTGCGAAAAAGAGCGTATCATGAAGCGTCAACTCACAATGGAAGAGGTGCATGGTGATTCCTCACTTCTTTGCGCCGTACTTTTTCGCATACTCCTGCGCCGTAGTATTCAATTCGTTGAGTACCGCTCGTGTTTGCTCTGCATCGCTGTAGATAGTTATTACTTCTCTCCGCAGCTCGTCAAGCTCTGGCATAAGAAATTCGGCAGCACGGACTACGGGTTCCTCATCAATGAGCAGGCGATAAGCGCTGAGAGCTGCCAACTGCACATCCTGCGGATCGAGTGGCTCTTGCTCACGATACTGTTGTCTTTCAACCAACGTATCGTATATCACCTGGGTGTAACGCAAATTACTGAAAATCTCGCCGTTGCTCCAGGTAATAGCCAGCAGATGGTTATATACCTTGCCTGTGCGCGTTTCCTGAGCGCCATAATGGTCGGTGCGTAAAAGATTTCCTAACACGTACAGGAATCCTGCATAGGTAGGGTCCCGTAACGTCACGATGCTGGGGAAAAACACCTGCGGCGTAACATGGTCCTGTTCGCCAAAACTAGAACGTGTCTCACCTTTGTCGGTCATGGTGCCATGTTCGTGGAGCGCGTTGAATGAAAATGCCTTATGCGAAGCTTCATACCTGGTGATCGAGAAAGACGAATCTACATGCACCTTCGATTTCTCAGCCCCCGAACTGCCGATAGCATAACCATAGAGAATGCAATCAGGACACTGCTTACAAAACTCCGCGCTGTTATAAACACAAGTATTGGGCTGCTTTTCAGCATCTGTAATGATGCCATTAGACCGTAATAGTTCGCGTCCCGTCAACCGCTCAGGTGATGTTTGCTTGCGTTTGAATATGACCAGCCGCGAGATTGTCTCCCTGTGCTCCGCCTGGTGTCCAGCGCGCACGCGTATGACATTCAAACTGCCGTCAGTCTGGAAAAGAGGAAACGATTCCGTTTCCCGTAACAAAACAAAATGGACATAACGGCCCTGTGGTTTCTGCGGAATAGCCGACAAAAACAGGGAATCTTGCTGGCGCAACGTATCGAGTAAAGACATAAAACCTCCTTGTTATCCGAATTGTAGAAAACAGCTCTAAACTTTGGACTTTAAATCACGACCATAATGAGTAAGATAATAAAAACGGGCTGCTGAACGAATGCGATTCGTTCGCTCACGTAGTACTGCGCGATCACCATCGCAATAGGTCAGAAAGCAATCGTTGATAACGGATCGAGCAAAATCCTCAATCTTTTGCCGTGAAAGAACCAACCGCGTTCCATAATCGCCAAGCTCTTTATTTGTTACAATTGGATCAAAGCCTTCTGCCTGGTCGGCGCGAACACGCTCTTGATCGTCGTTGACAGCCCCTGATACCAGCAGCAGTAAATCTTCTACACCGATGCGCGGATCACTTTCAACGACAACTTTGATAGCTGTGCTTAGCGGTCGCAACACAGCATAAGCCGAATCTTGCTTCGCAAAAGCGGCCCGATAGAATTGGGCATAGGCTTCTACGAGCCTGCCGATGAAATCCATATCTCCATTTCCTCCTATGGCTTGATAAATACCCATATAACGTTGTTGATCTAATAGTGATATGCCATTATTCCTCGGCATATCTGCCGCTGGTCGGGCTTCTTTGCCCTTACTTTTTTTCTTGTCATCTTCGCCTCAACGCTGGCAACGATCATAGTACTGGAACACATAAAGCGGGTCAGTTTCGAGATCTTTGGCAACATTGGTCAACTGGCCCCAATGAGGTCCGCTTTCATCCCCGTAAACATCAAGAAGCAGGCTGTAGATACGTAGCAATCGTTCAACGTTTTCAGCCGTCTCGTCAATACGGAAACTCTCTTTACTGAGTATATGTTTGGCGAACTCGTGTACCCCGTCTATGCGTACCGTTTCGCGGAAGTCACTCGCGCTCGTGTATAGAGAAGCGAACGATGGAGTCGCTACACATTTGACTCCTAGCAGCAAGGGTAATGCCAGCGCATAAAACGTTGGCAGAATCCATGTATCAGTTTCAGTCAATTTGCGACCCAGCGGGTGCAAGGTCATGAAGAAGAGCGCAGCCTGCTCTTCATTGCTATAGGGTTGCTTCCAGATAGAACGCGCCTGAGCCGCGTTTGAGTCATCCTCGTCAATCATAAAATCCTCGTAGGTAAGAAGATTCTGATAACTAAAGCCTTGCTTCTCCAGATGCGAGAAAATCAAGCGATAAAGATTGAGGTTTTGCAGCCGATTGGAAAATTGCTTGACCACTTCTGCTGTCTCCGCAGTGAAGAAGTACGTAGGGTAAAGATACAGATTAATGGCTTGCTTTTCCTGTGTACTCTTTGCAGGTAAATGCTGTTGCACCAACCGGAGCATCATTTCCAGCCCGCAGATAGGGCAGATACCGCGCAGCAGCCTCGAACGATTCAATGGTGATTTATTACTATACTGCTGTGGCTTGAAAAGTACTGTACTGGCATCCTGTTCCTGCGCTTCGTAGGGACTGGCACATAGCGAACAAGCGACTTTATTCATATCTTTACTTTGTATATAGCCTTGTAGTTCGCTGGCGAATTGTTCCTGTATTGTCTCTTTGCCATTACCCACTAATAGACCATCGACCTCAATCATACGCCTGGCATACGTCTGAAATATTCGCTCAGTCTTACCCTCGCCTGGAAGTGTCAATCCTTTCGTCTCGATGAACTGAAGCGACCGGGCGGCAAGACTTTTCATTACCTCTTCCAGTTCATCTGGAGTCATACTCTGATGTACTTGTAGATAGCGAGCCGCGACATAAAACCAACCGGTCGGGGTGCCTCCACGTTGACGTTCTGCCCGTTCAGGTGATATTTCGCCGGACAGATCAAGTACATCTAACAACATCTCTGTCGCTTCTAGCGGCTTAGGTATGAGTTCCGCAAAGATACGCCGGTATAGAAATGCCAAATATTCAGCCAGTTGGTCAGTGCGAATATCTGTAGGAAGCTGTTGTTCTCTTGCCCATTCAAGACCAATCGCAGTGAAAAGCTCCTCCTTTTCTTTCTGGCTAAGCCTCTTGATATCTAATCCACGCTCGTCCGCCTGCTCAGCGCCGAAACGAGCGGCAGCCTTACTATTGTGAATAGCCATTGCAACGTGACGGCCCGCCTCCACCAGAGCTTCCAGGTTGAGTAATTCATAGAGTACCTGCGGAACCTTCATATAATCCTTTGTACGCTTCATCTTCAGCCCTTCTTCCTCACCATCGTCCTCCTCATCCTTTTCATCGTTCATCTGCCGTCCACCGGCTAGCAGTTTTGCAATGCGGTACCACGCTGCTTTTGTCAGAGCGGCCAGATCAACCTGAGCCTGTATATTTTGAGGTGTCAGGTAAATCACACCTTCTGGAAAAAAGAGAAACGGCTCATACCCCTGTCTTTTCAGTACATCAATCAGTGCGTTATTGATAAGGTTGCTGAGGAGTCCACGCACTTCCAGTAATTTGTGATATGCCAATCGGGGGGCCAGTTCAGCACCGAACAACGCATCTAACTTCTGGCGCAGATTATAGGCGATATCTCTCCCACGAATATCACGAAAGAAAACATCCGAGGGAGACGTAATATGAACCAGCAGATCAGTTACTGAACTGAGCATACGAATCGTTTCACGCTGGTGCTTGTCGTGCCGTAACTGGTAGTCGCGTAAATTGAGATTGGCTCCCGCCACCGTCTGAGTATTCTGAGCTATGAAAACAATATCATCAAGATAAATCAACCAATCGCTCATAAAGCGACTAAACCCAAGTTTTTCTCCTAATCTGGTAACAAGCTGGCGGATATCTGCGAGTTGTCCTGCCTTTACATTCCGGCCATATGCCTTCGTATAATCATGCACCGTAAAGCCAAGCGCCCAGATTCGTTGTCCGGTCGTATCAAGCTCTTTATGTTCCGGCAGTCGTTCTGCCAGGTGCATCCCTGCGAACAATCCATTGATGAGATGAGTTGATAGACTCTGATCAAACCCTTTAGCACTGAATCTCAAGCGATCTTCAGCGGTATAGGCAGGAATCTTATCCAGCAGTTCTTGCAACTCTGGTTCGTGAATAATTAGATGTTTTTCTGATCCTCCCAGCGCAGGTATCGCCGCAAACTCGCGCATAATTGCAGGAACTAACATTTCGGCAATATCTTGCATTACCTCGCAACGATCAATAACAGCGCGTCTAAACAGTTCTTGTATCAACATAAAGGAACTCTCCTAACAAAAGATAGCCTCATCCTCTTCATCTTTTCCACGCCAGCGCAGCATCTCTGCCTCCAACAACAGCGCGGCTTTGCCAAAAGCCACAGTGTAGAGCTTTCCAGGTTGTTGGACGCGATATAGTGGAAAATGTGGCGGCAGCTTCAGTGAACGTCGTAATTCGCTGGCATCTTTTGCCGTACAATAACAAACGAGAGATTGACGGCGTAAAAATTGATTGAGCCTATCCAGGTCGCAGGATATGCGAGGCTCGTTAATGATCCATCCCTTGAGTACGACAACCTGGCGCGAGTAATCCCGCAATCGGATACCCTCCCACCCGAGTACCAGTTGCTCACGTTCCGAAAAGAACTGGAGAATTTTGAGAATAAGAGGATGTTCTTCTTTATCTCTGATTGCCCAGCGTAACTCTTCTAAGGCTTCTTTCTTTGTTGTCTCTGACTGCCCTTCCAGTGCCGCCTTGTATGCAACTTCATCGACGACTCGAAAATCAATATTCTGTACCAGCGCCAGTGTATCGTATCCAATAAAAGCTGCTGGCGTCACCGTATCGTCCCATACGGCAGCTTGAAATGGTGAACTCCCCCGAAACGAAAGCACCTCGTCCAATATAGCCGACTCTTGCTTCTTGTTGGCCAGCGCATAATAACGTCCCATTGCCTTACCGAAGTCGCGCAGGTCAAACATTGCCTTGTAGCGTTCGCGAAGCGCCTTTGCGGTCGTCTCGAATCCCTGTTCTCGCTTCCTTCCTTCCAGTGTTGCAATCACATGAGCCGCTTGCAGAATTCCCCAGCGTTTGGCATATGCCTGAAAAGCAGTCGCCTGTAAAAACACGTCCTGTTCAATAACGACATTTCGTAATGTTTCAGGACGATCGATAGCGTCTCCTTCACCGATGCCTTTTTCATGCAGACGTTGCACGAAACGATCATATATCCAGGGAGTACGGTTTGAGAATAGCGCGTGCGCCTCGTAACGGTCGAAAGGCTCCTCTCTGTTTCGCACACGCCCCAGGCGACCCAATCGCTGAAGAAAACTACCCGCGTCAAGCGTCTCAAAGATCAACAGACTAATATTAAAATCTATCCCAACATCAATAGTCGATGTGCCAATAATGAGATCCGCCCCCCGCATAGCCTTGTGTCTTTGCTGGCTATCCACCAGTCCCGTAACCTCACCAATTTTGATTCCATATGGCTGCAGTCGATCAGCAAGCATACGCGCAATCCTGCGAGCTGCGACGACGCTATTCAGAATAATCGCACCCTTCGGTTTGCGGTTCGCCTGCTGCCAGTGCTTGATAATAATATCGAGATTTTTTTGTAGCCATATTTCGGTAATTTCGTCTTCTTGCAACTTATGCAGTGTCAGGCTGGATGGATGGAGTATATGGCGTAAATCATCACCACTGGTCGAGCTATACGTACCACGCACTTCGTGAAACTTTATACCGGCCCTATTCATCATTTGCAAAAAAGTCGGATCTGGGGTTGCAGAAGAAAAGAGGAAACGCGGCGCATCACCCTGCATATATTCGAGAAAAAACAACATGGCTGTTATAGCTGCCACAATTTGAGGCATAGAGAAAATATGGAACTCATCAAAAATCATGTCATCAAAGTTATTAGCTAGAGAATAGGGAAGTTCCTGGTCGGAGTAGATATTCGAGCCATAGCGATAGTTCATTACCAGGTTAAAAATATCCGGGTTGGTCAGAATAACCTGGCAGTTGTCAAAACGCTCCTTGAGAATCTCTCCTCTACGCTTAGCCGACCTTTCGCTAGCCAGCTCTCCTAAACGCGCCCCCCATAACGCTTCACTGCATATTGTTTTCCCAAAGTTTGATGTATAATTCTCAAATTGCCTCTGTTGATCGCGAGAAAGTTCAATTGTCGGATACATCGCAAACGCATGATGGCGAGGCTGCGTCAGTGTAGGAAGATAAGCAGCCAGACTTTTACCATCTCCAGTCATAGCCGTATTGATTACCACATCAACGTCTCGATTTATGAGTTTCTGATATGTATCGACCTGGTGCTGTGAGAGTTGCGTGCCCTGTGGTAGAGCCGATGAAAGCTCGCCCGGAATGCCATCCGGCTTAGCCAGCTTAGAATAGACCGGTAATAGGTTGATTTGCATCTGTAGCACTTCCCATCAAAATTTTTTGCCACACCAGGGATTATACCTATACCATATGAGTGCAATTGCACTCACTCTGAAAGAGAGAAGAGCATACAACGCTGAACAGAACAGCATTAAATAATAATAACTTAATGGGATAGACTTCGTTCAATGGCAAGCCCCAGAAAGACTTGTGCTGTGCTATTTATTA
Organism: uncultured Chloroflexia bacterium; assembly: GCA_963769535.1. Taxonomy (GTDB): domain Bacteria; phylum Chloroflexota; class Ktedonobacteria; order Ktedonobacterales; family Ktedonobacteraceae; genus CF-113. The sequence goes on from CAVYMC010000002.1 coordinate 18,736, forward strand.
TATGCACTGAATTCGAACCAACATTATCATAGCTAATTCCCTTAGATCCATTAGTGCCCATTAAGATAATCTCACTCGGCACTGTACCTAATCCATGATTGTAGGTGCCTGAGCCTGAACCACTAAAGATACTCACATGCTTACTATTACTCAGAATACTCCGCCCCTTTGATGAATTACTTGATGCGATAAAGCGGTAGGGATCTAGAAGTATAGCATGTTCAAAAGCCTTGAATGCCTCATTGTGGTGCCCCAGTTTGTCAAGCGCATAACCATATTCAAGCCAAGTATCAAAACTGTCAGGCTTCATTAACCAAGCTTGGTGTAATACGGTTGCCGCCTCTCGATAGTTGCCTTGAACATTCAGTTTTTTTCCATAGATAACTAAATCCTCAGCACTTTCAGATTTCTGAGTACTTAATGCTTCCAACACGACCTTAGCTATATTCGCCCACGCCTGTTCCCGCTCAGGTTTTCTCATCTTGTTTAATGGTTTAGAAGGATCGTTCACAACTTGGAACTGCTTGAGGTCTGTATACTCAAAGTTACATGCTCCAACAATTACAGGCAAAATCGTTACACCCTCATACTTAGCCGCTTTAAGTAATGGAGGTAATTCATTGTTGACGATAAACTCTGAATTCAAGAAATTTGCACTGATAAGAAGTATTGCCACTCTTGCTGACTGAATGGCTCTCTTGATCTCTTGTTGCCAAATTAAGCCTGGTGTGATTTTCGTATCATCCCAAAACTCTAATCTCCCAAGCCGCTCAAGGTATCCTAATTGAGCTTGAAGTTCCTCTAATAAATACCGACTATCTTTATGACTATAACTGATGAAGACCTTAGTATGATCAAGCGGAGATTGTGTCATCAAATTACTACCTTGTACTCATGTTATCTAGGCAACGCTCATAAACCTAATTATAGGGACGAATTTCTTAAAACGCAAGTGTTCTCCTTACGAGTAGTTAGAATGGGGGATACTGATCATCAATCGCTCAAGCGCGATATTCTTAATAAATCAATTCGCAGAATATTCTGCCTAGCCAACGATCATAATTTCAATCGCTAAGTCGCGAAAACTCACTTGTCTCAAGCTACTATACCATAAACATCCTAGAAATTCCATCAGCTTGGAGCCAGATTTTATTCAATAAGGATTACGAGTAAGTGCAATTGCACTCACTCACCAGGTGTAAGATACTTCTTAGAAAAGTCAGCCGCCACCGCGCGCATCTGTTTCACCAGTTCTGGTGGCTCCAGCGCCGTGCAATTCTCGCCGTAACTGAGCAGGATGCGCCGCGCATCAAACAGATCAGTTATACGCGCCGTCACCGTCGCCGAACCATCCGGGTGTGACTCCACAACCTGATCGTCAAAGTGCCGGCTTACACCGTTGCGCGCAATGATCGGGCTGAGTTCATAGCGTAAAACATAAGAGATAGGAGAAGGTCTACTTTTAGCGATACGTGTAGGCAACATCTCCGCGCTGCCGGGCAGAATATAGTCCAGGCGAAAGCGCAGGGATTTTCCATATTCGGGACTCCAACCATTGAGATACACATGGCCGCGTTCAAAAACAAGCGGCTGCGGCTCAATGATATGGATGTGTTCTTTGCCCTCGCGTAAAGAGCGGTAGGCAAACTTCAATTGTTGCGAACGTTCGATAGCCAGCTCTATACGGTGGATGTTATGCGCGTCAGCATTATGGTAATCGGTCGTCTCATGCAAATCGATACTGAAAGGATAGCGATGCCTGGCTAATTGCTTTTGCTGCTCCTGAGACAGTTGATTTACGAAGAAGCCGAGCAGTGCCTTAATCTCATCAGCATGTATCATCATCGTCTCATTGAATGTATTCAGCAGCAAAGCAAACGTCGTTAATTGTTCCTGGGTCAGCGCAAGCCCAAAGGGGGAATTATGCCAGATATAGCAGCCGCTGCGACGATCACAACGAATATCGCAGGAAAGTTTCCGAAGCGCCTGCATATCATTGCGAAACTGGTAACGTTGCAATCGTTCAATGACAGCCGCATCGCTGGCATGGTCATCCGAAAAGAGATCATCCCTGTCAAGCGCAGCGATCAGCTCATCATAACCGTAAGGACGACGATGCAGCAAGGCCAGCAGCGCCAACCGACGCCTGGTAGCTCGTTCAGTGGAACTATCACTGCGCATACATCACGCTGCATATTCCTCTCTATCAACCAATCTCGCGCGCCCATCCTAATCCCGTTGTACTTATTTGTCAAGCAAACGAGCGCAATAACTTCCACTACCAATCGGGGGTCAATGTCTTCGTATATTGTACGGGCAACCCTCGCGGTCGCCCTGGTAGCATCTTCGTATATTGTACGGGCGACCCTCGCGGTCGCCCTGGCACCACTGGCCCCCGCTATCGAGGAAAAGAGATAATGCAAGGCACAGACACATCATTCGAATATATACCCATATCTCATCTCAACGCCTATGCCTATTGCCCGCGCCGCTTTTATTACGAATTCGCGCTCGGCGAAATGATCGTCAACGAGCATGTGTTGGAGGGGCAGCAACTGCATGAACGAGTTGACACCACAGGCAGCCGAGCGCGTGACGAAAAGCTGCAATTGCGCCGCTTATACGTCTGCGCACCCCACTTAGGGCTGGTTGGCTACTGCGACCTGCTGGAGATAGAAAACGCCGCCATCGGAGACGACTTGCTTGCGGCAGCACGGGACGGAAAAGTCTATCCCGTCGAATACAAGAAGGGCAAAATAGGGAAATGGGTCTCCGACCATACCCAACTGTGCGCCCAGGTGCTGGCGCTGGAGGAAGTACTCCAACTTGAAGCGGGAAGCATCCGGCACGGCTACGTCTTCTACATCAGTTCCGCGAGACGGGACGAAGTAGCCATCGATGAGACGTTACGCGCCGCAACGCTCAACGCGCTGGCGGAGGCGCGCCGCGTTGCAGTCATGAACATACCGCCCCCGCCCATCACCAACTGGCGCAAATGTCGCGATTGCTCCTTAGAACCACTCTGTTTACCACGCGAAACAATTACATTACAAACTCATACCAAAGGAGAACAACATGGCAATTCTCTACTTGACTGAACAGCAAGCATGGGTAGGGCGCGAAGGGGAATGCCTGATCGTGCATATTCCCGAACGCGACCCACAGGGCAAACCAATAGCAAAGCAAGAACGTAAAATGACCATTCCGCTTTTCAAAGTCGAAGAAGTCATGGTACTGGGCGAAATTACCATTACTACCCCCGCCTTAACTCGACTGCTAGAGGCGCGCGTCCCGGTAACCTACCTGAGCAAGTACGGACGTTACCTGGGCGGTCTCAACCCCATTCTCACCAAAAACAGCATCCTGCGTCTCGCTCAGCACAGCGCCTACGCTGATGGCGCGCGCCGCCATTGTATCGCACAGCGTTTCGTCGTTGGCAAACTGCGTAACATGCGCACCATCTTGATGCGCTATGCCCGGCAGTATCCAGACCCACAGATGAACGAGCAGACCGAAAGCATCAAACGCTGCATCCAGGCCGCCGAACAAACACAATGGAACAATGCCCATGCCGCCATCGAAGAACACGAAATTGATGCTGAACCAGAAAATGCCCCACAAAACGCCGTGATCGCGGATAACAGGATGCACGGCCTGGGATCGCTACTGGGATGCGAAGGAGCGGGAAGCGCCGCCTATTTTAACGTATTCAACAAACTCATCAAGTGCAACTGGCCGCACGGCTTCAGTAAGCGCGTCAGGCGTCCGCCGACCGATCCCGTCAACGCCCTGTTGAGCTACGGCTACGTGATTTTAACCTCGCAGGTTGCCAGTATATTAGCCGGTGTAGGTTTTGACCCATACATTGGCTATCTCCACGCATCACGCTACGGCAAACCCGCCCTGGCGCTCGACCTGATGGAAGAGTTCAGGCCGATCATCGTGGACTCGGTAGTACTCAGTTTACTCAATAATCGCCAACTTTCACAGAATGATTTTATCCTGGAACTGAACAGCTACCGCATGACCGAGGCAACCAAACGCCTCTTCCTGGAAAAATTTGAGGAGCGTATGCAAGAAGTGATTACCCATCCAGTCTTTGAATACAAAGTCGCATATCGGCGGTGCATCGAACTCCAGGCGCGTCTGCTGGGCAAATACCTGACCGGCGAAGTATCAGAATACACCCCCTTTACTGTGCGCTAAAGAGAGGACTGCATGAAGCAAGCCGGTGTTACCACGCGAGGCAGCAGGCAAAGCAGCTTATATGTTGTCGCCTATGACATTTCAGACGATAAAAGGCGCACCCAGGTACATAAAACGCTCAAAGGCTTTGGACAATGGACAGAATTCTCCCTGTTTGAATGCTTTCTCACCAGAAAAGAACTTCTCCAGATGCGAGCAAAGCTAAACGAGCACCTACACGCAGGAGAAGACCGCGTGCGCATTTACCTGATATGTGAGAATTGTCTCCCCAAAATCGAAACCGTAGGCATTCCCAAACCCATCGAGGACACCAGTTATCTCATCTAACTCGTTCGTACAGAGCGCTACCCGTCACGCGAGAGGCCCGGCTGTCACACCCTTGAGCATAGCCTCTCGCAGCCCAAAACACGCTCAAATACCCATTTTAACTATTGATAAGGATAAAGAAGATGTGCTATAATAGCATTCGTCACAACCCTCTCGCAACAGCCCCGCTAATCAAGCCTTGCGTCTGGGTTCACACGACCGGGGGTTGCATTAACAGGGGTCGCGCTTGAGCGATTGAAACTCTGTCAACCGTGCGATAGCGTGATGCGCGTATGCGACGTTGCATTAACAGGGGTCGCGCTTGAGCGATTGAAACATGTACAGCAGGCCTGGCTCGAAGCATCGCAGCGATTGAAGGGTTGCATTAACAGGGGTCGCGCTTGAGCGATTGAAACCAGCAAGCACGTGGCTTACGGCGTGACCGGTCGGCGCGTTGCATTAACAGGGGTCGCGCTTGAGCGATTGAAACATCAAATATGCCAGTCAGCATTGAGCTATCCATGCGGTTGCATTAACAGGGGTCGCGCTTGAGCGATTGAAACCTGTTAGACAAGATGGATCGGCGCAGTGCGCATGATGGTTGCATTAACAGGGGTCGCGCTTGAGCGATTGAAACATGCAACCATGACGATACCGGAAGCAATGAAGCTGAGTTGCATTAACAGGGGTCGCGCTTGAGCGATTGAAACCAGTACAGCGTGCAGTGGCTGCACTAGCATGGGCGCGGTTGCATTAACAGGGGTCGCGCTTGAGCGATTGAAACTATCATGCACATGAACGAGACCCGATTCTGACCATGAAAGTTGCATTAACAGGGGTCGCGCTTGAGCGATTGAAACTGGCAAAATCAGGATAAAATGCAAATGCCCCGCTCGTGTTGCATTAACAGGGGTCGCGCTTGAGCGATTGAAACACTATCGGGAAAGATAGTCTGGCAACCGCACATCTGGCGTTGCATTAACAGGGGTCGCGCTTGAGCGATTGAAACAGTTCACCAGCTCCTGGGTGCGCTACCCTGTCGAGGTTGCATTAACAGGGGTCGCGCTTGAGCGATTGAAACTTACCAGCGATGAGGATGCCGCTGCATTGCTCACGATTGTTGCATTAACAGGGGTCGCGCTTGAGCGATTGAAACCTGGACGAATGATGCCTATAGCCGGTGGCTGTGCGGTTGCATTAACAGGGGTCGCGCTTGAGCGATTGAAACCATTCTCGAGGGGTCTGTACCCTTGTTCGGCCTGGGTTGCATTAACAGGGGTCGCGCTTGAGCGATTGAAACCTTGCTAGCCAGCGTTAAGGCGTTTGTAAGCTGAAGTTGCATTAACAGGGGTCGCGCTTGAGCGATTGAAACTACTGCCACAAGGCGCACGCTGCCGCTCACGGCGTAGTTGCATTAACAGGGGTCGCGCTTGAGCGATTGAAACATCTTTGGCGACATCAACCAGGGCTACCAGATCGTTGAGTTGCATTAACAGGGGTCGCGCTTGAGCGATTGAAACCCAGACGCAAAAGGAAGCGGATGAGAGCGCAGCGAGGTGTTGCATTAACAGGGGTCGCGCTTGAGCGATTGAAACTCACATACGGATAAGGAGGTGAGATGCTTTTACTGAGTTGCATTAACAGGGGTCGCGCTTGAGCGATTGAAACTATGTCCCACTGCCGCCGACGACACGTGTGATTGCTGTTGCATTAACAGGGGTCGCGCTTGAGCGATTGAAACTACTGATGCCGAACTCGAGGTTGTGCGCCCCATTATTCAGTTGCATTAACAGGGGTCGCGCTTGAGCGATTGAAACACACGCCCAGCTCGCCGCCACGCTCACCCGCGATGAAGTTGCATTAACAGGGGTCGCGCTTGAGCGATTGAAACTGTCTTGAAGGACACGGGACTCTACATGAAGAGGCTGCGTTGCATTAACAGGGGTCGCGCTTGAGCGATTGAAACAGCGACCTGTGGAATCTCTGGTACCCGCTCAGGAAGTTGCATTAACAGGGGTCGCGCTTGAGCGATTGAAACCCAAAAGTCGGCTATGCTCATCGTGCGCTCTCCTGCGTTGCATTAACAGGGGTCGCGCTTGAGCGATTGAAACAGAGCAGCTATGGTTGGATGTCGGCTGCAGACAATCCAGGTTGCATTAACAGGGGTCGCGCTTGAGCGATTGAAACCTCATGGGACTACGCGCCAATGAAAGTCCTGGTCGGTTGGTTGCATTAACAGGGGTCGCGCTTGAGCGATTGAAACTCCTGCGGCGCGCGCATTGCATGTCCATTGCTCAGTTGCATTAACAGGGGTCGCGCTTGAGCGATTGAAACCACCAAGTGAACGTTTGGTCGGATGCGCGGCGGCGTGTTGCATTAACAGGGGTCGCGCTTGAGCGATTGAAACCAGATCACCATGAAAGCTGGTCAGATGTGCTACTTTGCGTTGCATTAACAGGGGTCGCGCTTGAGCGATTGAAACCGACCATCGCTTTGCCCTCATCGCATCTGATGTTTCGTTGCATTAACAGGGGTCGCGCTTGAGCGATTGAAACCGAAACGATGGGCGCGCTGGCGGGCGTCGCGCTCTTCGTTGCATTAACAGGGGTCGCGCTTGAGCGATTGAAACTTTCTCCGTCAGGCGCAATCGTGTCCCCCGCGCTTGCGTTGCATTAACAGGGGTCGCGCTTGAGCGATTGAAACTTAGCATCTCCTGCGCCCTCCCCTTCGCTATCGTTCATGTTGCATTAACAGGGGTCGCGCTTGAGCGATTGAAACTCTTGTTAGTAACTGGCATGGTATTACTCCTTGTTGTCGTTGCATTAACAGGGGTCGCGCTTGAGAGGGTCGCGACTAATTCATTTGTAGAAGTCCCTTATTTATTGATTTCGCTTTTGCTAGAGCGCGTCCATTAATAATGAGATAGATCAAGGTATTGAGGTTGTTGACCGAGTGACCATTGCGCACTTTGGGTCGCTCGATGCCCAAAGCCTGGGCCCGGCTGTTGATGCGTTCGCACGAGGTGCGCTGCGTATAAATGACGTGGTAGAGCGGCCCGTCGCGATCCAGCGTCACGCGCTGGATACCGCCGAGTTCCCAATTGACATCTTTGACACAGCCCTTGCCTTTGGCGAACTGTGCGTGCTCACAGGTTGCGCCGGTCTGGTCGGGAAAGAGCAAGGGGCAACGGAACCGTTGGGCGCGATAGCCGTTGGTGTGGTCGAACTGGTACGTCGGCTGCATGAGCAAGCCCTGCTCGCAGCGCGGAGTGCCATCGGCCTCGCGCGCCAAGGGAGCATGGCTGTGCTGGTTGAGGGGAACCGCGCCGATGCCGCCGTGACGGGCGGCGCACTGGTACACATACCAGGCATCAAAGGCCGCATCCGCCGTGACATGGGTAGGGAACTGCCCGAGGGCGAGCAGCGTGCGCTGGTACAAGGGGCGGAAATAGGTCACATCGTTCTGGTTGAAGGGCTGGGTGAACTCCGCTAGCACCACATCGCCATAGTCGGCGGTGGTGGCGGCGGCCACACCGGAGCCGTAGCCCCACAGATATTCTTTGCGTTCTTTCTTGGAGCCATCGGGCTGCTCTTGATTGGTAGAGCGTTTGACCCCGACGCGGCAGTCGGGGTCGCCTGCGGGCTGGCGCTCTTTGCAGAAGCGGTCGGTGATGGACTCGCGCGGATTGTTCTCGCGCACCCAGGCATAGATGTGCTTGACATCGAAGGCCACGACCTCGCCTAGTCCGGGGATCTCGGCTTGTAAGGCCGCAACGGTGGCGTGAAGCAAGCTCCTGCAAGAGGCTCTGGTCGAACCGATGCAATTTCTCGCGCAGCCATTGCTCACACGGCACCGTGCGCTGGGCATCGAAGCCATAGGGTTCGTCGGGAGCCAGTTCCAGATGGAAGCCGAGCTCAATGACGAGCAGGGGATGGTTGAGCAAAAAACGGCGCAGCTGACTGGTGAAAAGCAAGCCTTCGCGAATGCGAATGAGAAAGGCTTTGAGATAAGCGCTTTCGGGATGGGCCGGTCGCCCACGAGACGAGCGCTGCGCTTGCCAGTGTTCAACCAGAGACCAATCGAGCAGCGCAAAGAAAGCGCGGTAATCCTGAACCAGCGGGTCATGCTCAAGCAGAGCGGTCATGGTGGACTGGTCAAAGAGGGAAGATGTGGGTATCATAGCACGAGACTCCTTTTGTGAGTGGGATTGTGGATATGAATACTCTGCAAAAGGAGTCTCATGTGTGTCAAGGAAAGAGGACTTTCGCGTGAAACTGGAAAACCTGTGGAGAAATAAATTACTTGCGACAGTTTTGCTACGAGTCAAGAACGAGTAAAACTATGGGCGAAGACCGGATTTCTAGGTATGAATTACTTGCGACCCTCGCTTGAGCGATTGAAACCACTTCTCTTGCTGCACTGGTTTGCGCCCTACCCTGCTTAGTTGCATTAACAGGGGTCGCGCTTGAGCGATTGAAACTGTTGCCATACCCCACACTATTCAACTTATGACGCCGTTGCATTAACAGGGGTCGCGCTTGAGCGATTGAAACGATGACGGTGATGTCGCGGCCATCGACGGTATCGGTGGGGTTGCATTAACAGGGGTCGCGCTTGAGCGATTGAAACCATATTCCCAGCTGCTTTCCTGACGATGAGCATCAGCGTTGCATTAACAGGGGTCGCGCTTGAGCGATTGAAACAATGGCTTCTCACGCCTGGGCTGGCTGTGGCTCGTCCGTTGCATTAACAGGGGTCGCGCTTGAGCGATTGAAACTCTTTCTATGTCTAGCATTAGTACATTTTTTGCAGCAAGGTTGCATTAACAGGGGTCGCGCTTGAGCGATTGAAACTATCAAGAGCGACCCCTTTACCGACGTGAAAGCATTCGTGTTGCATTAACAGGGGTCGCGCTTGAGCGATTGAAACACGTATGAGTGAACGATGGCTTTCAGAGGAGCGAAGTTGCATTAACAGGGGTCGCGCTTGAGCGAGTGAAACCTGGGATACGGTCCGCCGTAAATCTGGCCGATGGTCAGTTGCATTAACAGGGGTCGCGCTTGAGCGAGTGAAACTATGAAAAAAATATTACCGCGCAAAATGAGCGGTATATGTACTGCATTATCAGAGGTCGCGCGCGCTTGAGTAATTGAAACGTTATTTCTGAATAATGTCCTGTTCTGTAAAGCCTGGTACTGGATATATTGACTTTTCAATCCTCACACCTTGCATTTCCCCATCGCCAGGTATACTCTAATCAGAACCTGCTTGCCCCACCGTCCTTCTACCTGATCGTCTCCTACCCCACCCCACTTCTTCTTATCTCCTCTACCATCTGACAACTTACATATGCAACACTTGAAACATTCGCAACTTCTGACAAATTACATGTGCAACATCTGATACATGTGCAACATCTGATACATCTGATACAATCGGCACTGCCTCACCCTCAACAATACTATCGTAAAACCAGAGCCTACTGCGTATAACCTCGGACATTAGCCGAACTGTATGCAAAGTGTGCTACACGTTGATATCAGCGCAACCGTTATCACCTACGCAAAAGGACACGCGCAAGTCCAGAAGCATCCTCTCACAATGAAATATGTTATAATGACCGCAAAAAGAGAAGAGTATTGCATGAACCAGCTCACACCACCAACCTACTCGGGACCGCAGCCCGCCTCACCCGAACAGGTCAGCGTCATCATCGCCGAACTGCGCCGCCTCTACCCCGACGCCAGATGCTCGCTCAACTTCACCAACCAGCTCGAACTACTGGTCGCCACGCAACTTTCAGCCCAATGTACCGACGAGCGCGTCAACCTCGTCACGGTAGACCTCTTTAAGAAGTACCGCAGCGTAGAAGATTACGCGCTCGTCAGCCAGGAAGAACTGGAAAAAGACATCAAATCAACCGGATTTTACCGCAACAAAGCCAAAAACATTCGCGGCGCCGCCCAACGCATGATAACCAGCTACGACGGCCAGGTACCGCGCACAATGGAAGAGATACTCACCCTCCCCGGCGTAGCGCGCAAAACCGCCAACGTCGTATTGGGCAACGCCTTCGGCATCATCGTAGGCTTCGTCGTGGATACCCATATCGGTCGCCTCTCCCGTCGTTTCGGCTGGACAACCAGCGAAGACCCCGTAAAAGTCGAACAGGACCTCATGCGCATCATCCCCCAACAGGACTGGCTCGACCTCTCACACATGCTCATCTACCACGGTCGCGCCATCTGCGCCGCCCGCAAACCAGCCTGCGCCGCCTGCACCCTCGCAACCCTCTGCCCCTCCGCCTTTAACCTATCCTGACCCACTCGTCCTCCTGAACCTTAACAACCGAAAAGGGTAATAACTAGAATCGTCCGCCTTCGTCCTGATGAACTTTGACAACCGAATACAGTAATGCGCGTGGCCCCGTCCTCCGTCCTGATGAACTTTTCTAACCGAATGCAGTAATGCACGCGGCCCCGTCCTGTAGGGACAAGGGGTGGATGTGGGGATGGGTGGGGGCCTTGTGCTTGTCCTGGTGGCAACACGATTCGCCAGGGGTTCCGTGAAGCAGCATGGTCGCATTCCGACGAGGACAAGCACAAGGCCCCCTCACCCACTCCACTCCACCCATTGTCCCTACAGAACGGGAGACAGGTTCGTCTCATTCCCGGTTTTGATCGGTAATATTCATCAGTGCCACCTCGCGTTCCAAACGTTCCAGGTCGGCATACACACCGCGACGCTCAGACGGCAACATACTGGCTATACGAAGCATCATCTCGTCCGTCACACGCTGCAAACCCACCTTACGCGGCACACCAGCAGGCAAGACCGGCACGTAAGGTTCGCCAATTATAATCGTCACACGCGGGAACCAGTAGCGCGGCGAGCGCAGCACCTTGCGCGTTCCCGTATGCGCTACCGGCAGCACCATCGCCCCCGAACGTATCGCCAGCATCGCCACCCCCGCAAGCGCAGGGATCATCACTTCCTCTCGCTCAACCGTCCCTTCAGGAAAGATACAAAGCGCCTTCCCTTCTTGCAGATAGGCCAGTCCTTTTTCAAGAGCGGCGCGGTCGCTCTCCCCGCGGCGCACGCGAATCTGTCCCGTTGCTTCGCAGGTCTTGCCAATAATGGGCCAGCGAAAAATCTCGGACTTGGTGAAAAACCACACGCGCCTGCGCAGCACAACGCCCAACAGAATCGGATCAAACCAGCTCAAATGATTCGCCACAATCAATAACGGGCCGCTTTCAGGCACATGCTCCAGACCATACACACGATAGCGGCAGACCAGGCGAGTGATTATACCAAAGACAGCGCGTAAAATAGTATAAAGCCTCATAGGAACCTACACTCGCACCAGCAAAGCGCCAGGCAAAACTTCAATTTCAAAGCTGCTCGCGCAGGTGGTTTCGCCGTCCATCTGCATATTGACCGGGTTACGACTTTCAATCGAGAGCGACTTCGCGCGATAAAACGTCACCTCCGGCAAGCCCTCGTGCTCCCCCTTTTTTACAATGGGCAGCATCTTCAAAGCCCGCAAAAGCGGCCGGTAATCAATAGTGCAAACATCAAGCAGGCCATCACAATGATCGGCGTTCGGATTGATGCGAAAACCCGCGCCATACGTCGGGCCATTCGTGATAGCTATCAGCACATAACGGCTCTCCTCCGCTTTGCCAGCCTGCGCCCCACCATCAAGCTCAAATCGAAGCCAGGGACAGCGACCATAGCCGAACAATAACTGTTTGAGGGTAGTAGTATAGTAGAGCCGCAAGCCGCTCATCAGCGGATACCTCTTCATCGTGCTTGCCGCCACCGCAATATCCGCATCGATGCCAATACTGCACGAATTGGCAAAGTAGCGTCCATTGACTATACCCGCGTCCACCTCAACCATCTGCCCATAAAAGGCCCGCTCCAGCGCCAGAGCAGGATCGTTCGGGAGTTTCAGCGTACTCCAGGCGAAATCGTTCCCGGAACCCGCCGCCACAATCCCCAGAGGCACGCGCCTGCCCGATGCCAGAATGCCGTTCACCACTTCGTGTACCGACCCATCACCACCCACGATGATTACCGGGCGATCCTCGCGAGCGGCCTGCATCGCGCGCTCCTTCGCCTCGCCCTGCAGTCGCGTCTCTACATATTCGGCCTGCTCCTGCTCGGCGCGCTGCCGCGCAACAGCGCGATACCTGTGCATATCGCCCCGATTTGCAGCCGGATTCAGGATTACCAGGGGTTGACCGGAGAACTGTGCAGCATCCATAGAAAACTCCTCGGCTGGCATAGCCAGTTTTGCACAAATTGTATCACGTCCGCACATCCTTGCGCTTCAGAAACACGCCGGTCAAAACTATCAGGGCGAGGCTGATCGCCCCCAGCGCAGCCCAGCTAAGCAGCAGGCGATGCATAGCATCGTCCTGGCTGTAGATGGAGAAGAGCGTGCTGTGATACGTATAATCGCCTCCGAACAGCTTATCCCCGCCGATCGTGTCAGCGTGCAACCCGATCGACGACCCCAGCGCCGCCATCGCCCAGCGCGTCGGGAAGATAGCCGCCATTACCTGTGTCACCCAATCCTTGAGCGCGATAATGGCCCCCGAAAAGATGACCTGTGGGATCAAAATGATCGGCACAAAGCTGATGGCGCGGTCAGTGTTAGGAGCAACCGCCGAAATGGTCAGGCCGACCATCAAACCCGCCAGCGATGTCAGAGCCAGCGTGATATACGTCTCCAGCAGAGGCGGCAAGAAAATCCCCTGTTGCAGCGGCTCGCCCACCTGCACCACGACAACCAGTACCGCGCTCTGGAAGAGGCAGAGCACACCCAGCACCACAATCTTGGAGAACATATACGGCAAAATGCCGAGATTGACCGTTCGCTCGCGCTTGTAAATGGGAGCTTCCTTGACAATCTCGCGCGCCCCATTAATACAACCGAACAGCACCGTCGCGAAGGCCATGATGAAAAGCACCTTCTGGGCATCTGCTCCCGGCCCCGGCAGGATAAAATCCTGCAACGCCTGCGACGGCCCACCCTTTTGTTGCGCGAAGGCTTGCCCGCCGGGGTTAGTTTGCAGGAAGGTAAGCACCGTCTGGCAATTGATCTGTTCCGTCTGTTGCGCCTGCGGCAGCGCCAGAGGACCAGTTCGAGGTGAGAATCTGCGTGCGACACTGCACCAGGTTGCCAGCATCAAAAACGCCCGGCCCCACCTCGAAACGCACCATCAGCATCAGCATGATCGCAATAACTGGTGCCTGCAAGAGCAATATGAGCAGGTTGCCCCGGTCGTTCTTGAGCAATTCCAGGTAACGGGTAGAAAGCAGCAGGAACTGCGACCAGGCATTGCCACGCTTGACCCGTTGCTGTGGTTTCTCCGTCGCAGCTTGCTTTACGCTCCCCGTCTGCCGCCGCGCCTGTTGGACCTGCCCTTCCCTGAGCGCATTGGCGACATAGCGCGAGTAATCCGGTGAAGCGCGGAAACGCGCCTCCGCCTGTTCCGGGATATCTGGATGCTCCCTCGTTGGTTCGAGCGTACTATAAATCTCGGCAAAATCGATCTTGTCGAAATAGGCCTTGGCCTCGTTGGGCGGCCCGAAGTAGGCCAGGCGGCCACCTTGCGCCAGGAAACAAACGTAGTCGCAGGCGTTGATATTATTGGTAGCGTGCGTCACCAGGATGATAGTGCGCCCTCTATCGGCCAGTCGCCGCAACAGCGACATCATCTTGCGATCCAGGCCAGGATCAAGACCGGAGGTAGGCTCGTCCAGGAAGAAGACGCTCGGATTCGCCAGCAGTTCCAGCGCGATCGAGACTCGTTTGCGCTGACCGCCCGACAGCTTGCTTACCAGCAGATTGCGCCGCTCAGTCATCTCCACGTCTTCGAGCACTTCATCGATGCGCCATTGAATCTGCTCCCGCGTAAAGTCACCGGGCAGGCGCAGGCGGGCCGCGTAGTAAAGCGCGCGCTCAACAGTCAGATCGCGGTGAACGATATCTTCCTGTGGCACGTAGCCTAATTGCGTATTGAAAGCGGCCAGATTGCGATAGTAATCCACGCCGTTGTACAGCACGCTTCCCTCCTGGGCCGGGCGCAACCCGTTCAAAGCGTCCATCAGCGTCGATTTTCCGGCCCCCGACCCACCTACCAGCGCAACAAACTTACGCGGTGGAATGACCAGCGAGATATCATCAAGCAAGATGACCGAGTTATTACCCACCTTTTTAAGGTGCTGAGCATCAATACGGATATTGCTGCTCTCGTCGTATTGCTTCAGCTCCGTGCCTGTGTAGGTGAGCCGGTACGGGCCAATGCGAATCTCATCACCGGTGCGCAGCAATTGATTGACAACGCGCTGCCCATTGACATAGACATGGTTGGTGCTGTTCGTATCGATAACGCGATAGCCGCCCTCAACCTTTTCCAGCGCGGCATGATGCCCGGATACCTGCGGATGGTTCAGCACAACGGTATTACCAGGGACGCGACCGATGGTGAGCCTGCTTCCATTTAACGCAATGGGCGGCATTTCAAGTAGCGTCTCAGAGGATATGCCTGTCCCATCATCGTAGACAAGCGTAACCAGCGTGCCATGTTCGTCACCAATACGGAAAATATCACCGTTCACCAACCGCCTGCGAAACTGCTGATTGCCAGCTACGAGCTGTCCCTGATACCACAACCCGTTGACCGTTTTCTCGCGCGCTGGATGTGGATGCACCACATAATAGTCTTTCCCATCATGCACAATCTGCGCGTGTCGCGAGGAAACGACAGGCTCCGCAATCACGATATCATTGGCGGCATCTCGTCCGATATTCAAGACCGGTTTATTCAGCAGATGTGTCTTGCGTTCGCTATGGATGTTACTGCTTACCGTCAACGAAGGTATGCCGCCTCTTGACGTGGGAGCAATTACGGTATTATTAAACGAAGCAGCATCAGGGGATACCTGAAGCACAGGCGACACGGGTTCCGTCACCAGGGCTACCGACAGTGGCTGCGATGACTGTACTACTGATTGCTGCATCAGAAAGGCAAAGCTGACACCTTCACCAATATGCACGACGCTGTTATGTCCAAGCGTTGCTTGCTGCACGCGCTGCTGGTCCAGAGCGATAAAACTGGTTTGCGAAAGATTTTCAATCGTCCACGAATCGCCAAGCCAGCGTATACACGCGTGACGCCGGGAAACCTTTTGATCGAGTATCACAATATCGCAGGTCGCATCGCGCCCAATCACAGTCACGTATTGCTTAATAGAAATGGTTTTTGCTTCCAGAGGACCCGTGAGAAAACGGATCGCAACGCCAGTGACAGGCTTTTGTTCGATATCCAAGTTCGTAACTCCACACAAATCAAATTGAGAGATACATACAGTGCCCATTTGGAAGCGCTTTCAGCGGCTCGCCTCTGCTATTATCGCATACTGTTCTGCTTCTGACGAGTAATCCCTTTAACCCACTCAAAGCCGCGCCGACCAGGAGCAATTAACGGAAATTCAACTTGACAGCCAGTTACACGGGTGGTAGCATAGCTCCACTTTATAAAGAACGTAGGCAAAGAGCGTTCCCATGAGCAAAACTAGAAAACACCGCTTATTCCTTTTAGCTTCTGCGCTTCTCATAAACATGCTCTTGCCTTTGCAGGTGTACGCTGACGGAGGCGCGCCTAACCTCGCTTACGTGGCCGGAGCAGCACAGGGCGTCGGTATTATCGATGTCGCTCAACGGAAGTTAGCCACAAAATTTACCATCGCTGGCGATCCTTATAGTATTCTTCTTAGCCCCGATGGGCGGCTGCTCTACGTCACACAACCCGCGTCTGGTCGTATCGCTGTGCTGGCCGCTAAAACCGGGCAGACCATCTGCAACGCTCCTTTCCCCGGCCATCCCTCGCTGCTGGCGTTAAGTGTTGATGGGACAGTTCTGTATACCGCAGGCACAAATGAAACCACCATCATCGCCATCGATGCGCAGACATGCGCGCTCCAGCATACCTTCCGCACCTCAGAGCCAGTATCCTGGCTTGCTGCCACGGGAATCACTACGGGTGATACCCTTCATACGCAACTATGGGTTGCAGAGATGTCAGCAGTAAGTGTGCTGGATGAGCAGGGGCAAGCGCTTGCCACCATTCCGGTCGCGGGTGGGCCACAATTCCTCGCTCTCCCCGGCTCCTTGACCGCCTACGTCGCAACGCGCCAGGGCAGTATTATAGCAATCGATATGCTGAACCACCAGATCTTTGCTACCCTGCTCGCGGGAGGAAGGTTCGGGCCGATGGACTATAACGCTATCACCGGAGACATCTACGTGCCAGATCAACAGCGCAACCAGGTAGACGTACTCTCTTCCGTCCTGGCCGGTTCCGGGCTGACAGCCCGCGAACCAGAGCGAGTCATCCATGTAAACGGCTCACCTCAGTCGATTGCTATCACCAACGATGGACAACTCGGCTTTGTAGCCCTTGGCGGGGGTCGGGTAGCCATGCTCAATATCCCTGGTCGCAGCCTCATCACAACGATCTCCGTTGGTGGAAACCCCCATCTCATCATTACTGGTCCCTACCCGCCCCCTGACGTGCCGATCCCACAGAACACAGCCATTCCCCCACCAAACCTCACCCTCCTGGTCATCATCGTCGTTTTAGTAATAGCAGCCTTATCCTCTGGCTTCTGGTTTGTATGGAGGAATAAGCATGGACATCGGTAAAATCATCTATTGACAAATAAGGGCTTATCCTGAATAATTGGAATGGCTTTGTTCGCATACTTTTTTACGAAGCATTCAACGAAAAATGGTTGTTCCATCGTCATTCGTTCATAAGTAGTGTATAGATGAAGTGATATAGTGGCAAAGGCGCTCGTTGCGTCCCGATATTCATCACAGAAAGGCGCATTGTACCATGAGCACTAATCCAATTCGTATCGACAAATATGAATTACAGGAATTGCTGAAGCGGGACGACGTAGCCGAGATCTGGAAAGCCTTCGATACCCAGGCGCGGCGTTACGTCGCTATTAAATTCCTGCGCGCCAATCTGCAGGCAGACCCCGACTTTATGGCACGTTTCCAACGCGAAATGCCAGTTATCGCGGCTTTACACCACCCCAATATTGTGCAGTACAACGATTACTCCATCTCGCAATCGTCCGGGCCGGGAATTATCACAGCCTACATAGTAATGAACTACGTAGACGGCGGAACCCTGGCCGACTATACCCAGAATACTTCTCGCCAGGGGAAATTTCTTCCAGTTGCCGATATTGTGCGCCTCTTTACAACGATAGGCATGGCTTTAGACTATGCCCACAAGCAGGGTATAATCCACGGCCAACTCAAGCCAACCAACATCTTGCTCGATAAACGCAATATGTCGCGTAACTCTACAGGTGAACCAGTTGTCACTGACTTCGGCGTACTGAAACTGCTCGGCGGTTCTGTCGGCACCACTGGTAGCACAGGAGGCTGGCGCAGCGGCGTACCGCTGTATACTGCCCCAGAACAAATAACCGGTTCTCCCGGTGACGAACGCAGCGACATTTACTCTCTCGGCATCATGCTTTACGAAATCTGCGCGGGGACGCCACCCTTTTCGGGAAACAACCCGGCTAACGTGATGATGCAGCACATCAATACTATCCCGACCTTACCCGCGTTGATCAATCCGGCGCTTCCTGCCGCGCTCACCACCATTATCATGCGCAGCATCGCTAAAGACCCGTGGGCGCGCTTCCCCTCGGCCTCTGCCCATGGTAGAAGCCCTTATGCAGGTAGTAGGCTCAGTAGAAAAAGAGGATGCCACGGTATCCCTGCCGCCGACCGCGAGCCTGCCTGATTACTCAAACAAATCGATGGATCTGCCAACCATTCTTACCAGATCAGGGCAGCCTTCATCGCCTGGAATTAGCGGCGTCTCTTTCTCCTCCATCCCCCCGTCGGCGGAGACACCCGGAGGTGGAAACTACGCCGCCACATCTTCTCCCTATGCAACCAGGTCATCACAACCGTATCCAGCGGCTCAGCCTGGAGCGACTGCCCAAAGCTTCCCCGCTACATCATACGCGCAGCCACCCATAATCTCTCCCTCTCCATCACGGAAACCCGCGAGGCGAAGGCTGTGGATAGCCCTGGCCGCGCTGCTAATCCTGGCGCTGGTTGGCTCCGGCCTGGGCGTCTATTTCGCCTTTTTCGCAAAGAGCGCAACCACTCCCCCGCCAGTCTCAACATCCTCCATCGTAGGACACGCCTACTTTTTCAGCAGTGGGTTGTTGAGCGCAGATGTAAACAGCAATCAAGGTATTACCGACCAGTTACAAATCAAACTGAGTAACATTTCACCTCCACCATCAGGTAAGAGCTATTACGCCTGGCTCTTGAACAATAAAACCCTGGCCTGGCAGCCGATTCCCCTCGGTCAACTCACGGTAAACAATGGCGTGATAGATGTCAACTATCCGGGGGACCAGCAGCACTCTAATTTGCTGGCGACCAATAATCGTTTCATTATCACCGAAGAAGACGCAGGCTCGCCTCCCCTCAATCCTTCTCTGAACCCCGGCACGCTGCTTTACTATGCGGAGTTCTCCCAGATACCCGATCCCACGAACCCGAAGCACTTTAGCCTCTACGATCATGTGCGTCACCTGCTCTCCGACGATCCCAAAGTCAAAGAGGCAGGGCTAACGGGGGGATTAGACATCTGGCTCTACCGCAATGCGCAAAGCATTCTGGAATGGGCGGGCAGCGCCAGGGACCTCCAGAAATCCGGGAATGTGAGTCTCATACGCCGCCAACTTGCGCGTATTATCGATTACCTCGACGGAACCTATTATAACCAGCACGACCTACCGGGTGTAAACCTGCTCGTGAACCCAACCGTTGCCAAACTTGGCTTGCTGACGTTCGATACCGCGCTTCAGGTGAATAACCCCGGCTACCTGTATCATATTGGCACGCACCTGCGCGATATAGCCGCGCTTCCCCAGGCAGACGCGCAGCAGAAAGCGCTTGCTATTCAGATCAACCAGGCCATTAACGCGGTAAACGGCTGGTACCAGACCGTGCGCACCGATATACTGCAACTCTATGCAATGTCTGATGCGCAGTTGTTGGGCAGCCAGGGTCGCCCGCTGCTGGACGAGGTGGCAACACTGGCGAACAATGCATTTGTCGGTCAGATCAACTCGCAAGGCCAGGTAATCAATGGTGTGGTACAGATTCACTATGCTATTCAACGCCTGGCAACCTTTGACGTTAAAGCCTGCCTCGCGAGCAATCCCTGCCCGTCGCTGATATGAAACATCACTAAGAGGAGACAGCAATGAGCACAGAACCACTCCGGCGGCTCGGAAAATACGAGTTGCAAGAACGATTGGGGCATGGTGGCATGGCCGAGGTCTGGAAAGCGCGCGATACCCAGTTGCAACGCTTTGTCGCAATCAAGCTGCTCCACGCCAATCTACAGGCAGACCCCGACTTTGTGGCTCGTTTCCAGCGCGAAGCGCAAGCTATTGCATCTCTGCGCCACCCCAATATTGTCCAGATTCATGATTTCCAGGTATCCCTTCCGCCTGAGTCACCCACTCCTACACCCTATATGGTGATGACGTACATTGAAGGACCGACATTAGCAAACTATATCGCCAGCACCTCCTCCCAGGGAAAATTTCCCTCGCCCGTTGAGATCGTCAACATCTTTACATCGATCAGCCAGGCCGTAGACTACGCCCACCAGAAAGGGATGATCCACCGCGACATCAAACCCGCGAATATCTTACTCGACAGGCACAATACAGAGCGTAATCCGATGGGCGAACCCATTCTCACCGACTTTGGTCTCGCCAGGTTACTGGGAGTATCCGCCAGTACCCTTTCAGCTACCCAGCTTGGCACGCCTTTGTATACCTCGCCGGAACAGGCTCGCGGCTATCCCGGCAACGAGCGCAGCGACATCTATTCACTCGGCGTCATTCTTTATGAAATGGTGACAGGTGTGCGGCCCTTCCAGGGCGATAGTCCCATGGCAGTGCTGTCGCAGCATCTCAATATCACGCCAACTTCTCCGGTGCTGCTCAACCCAAATATTCCACCGGCGCTGACAATGGTCATTATGACGGCCCTTGCCAAAGACCCGAACGCGCGTTTCGCCCGTGCCACCACAATGACGGCAGCTATAGCCGAGGCGCTGCATGTCCCACTCCCCGATGGCAAGGGACAGCCCGCTTATCCGCCGGATGTGCGCAATATGCCTACTTACATCAGTTCACCTTCTCATCAATTTGGGGTAGGCGCGTCTCCGTCTTCCACACCGGCATTTACTCCTTCTTCTCCCTCCCCCTCCCTGCCGCCTTACTCCGGCAGTACACCATCCGAGACGGCAGCCCCTGGCGGAACCGTATTGCCAGCGCGCTTGACGCCGCAGCAACCCACACCCTTACCCTCCACTGCCGCGTCAACTCCCTGGCAACCCTTCCTGGTGTCCGCATCCGGTGGAGGCGCGGCGGGGACCTCACCAACAAACGTAATACGGCTACCACCTGAATCGGCTCCGCCGCTTGCCCCTCCATCTCCACCCACGTCGCGGACAGGGAAACGCTGGAAGAAACTTTACACGGTTGTGGTGGCGCTTGTCATTCTTGCATTGCTCGGTTCGGTACTGAGCGCATACTTCTCGTTCTTTCACAAAAATACCCCGCCTGTCGTCTTGCAGGTTCCGGGCGGGCAGACTGTTTTCCTCAGCAGCGGGCAATTCAACTCTGGCACCGCCCAGGGTATCGCCGACCAGCTACAAATTAACCTGCGCAATATTCCCGACCCACAACCCGGCAAAAGTTATTATGCCTGGTTGCTCGCTGATAAACATCCACATGTAGAACAGCAGACGTTGCAACCTCCGCTACAATTCACGCTGCCGCTTCTGCTAGGGAAATTACCAGTCAGTCAGGGTACCATCAATTTCTCGTACACCGCCCCCGATCACGGCAACTTGATCTCAGTGGCTAGCCGAATGCTAATAACTGAAGAGAACACCAATGGAACACCGCGTGGGCCAGCCGCGGACCGCAGCGCGTGGCGCTACTACGCGGAGATACCGCAAACGCCGTATGGGAACCCGGCTTTGAGCGCGCTCGATCACATTCGTCACCTTTTCTATAAAGAAACTGTGCTGCCCGTGCTGGGATTAGCCGGCGGATTAGATGTCTGGCTCTTCAGAAATACGGAAAAAGTGCTGGAATGGTCTATCGGCGCGCGGGATGATTACCATCCGTATGTCTCAGATCCGGCAACCATCCACAGCCTGTTTATCTTTATTCTTGACTACCTGGACGGCTCGCCAAATGTCGCTCTCGATGTGCCAGGCGGTATCGTTGCCGCCGACCCCACCATCTCGCAGGTCGCATTACTCTCGGTGGTTCCGGCGCAAACGCAACTGTCGGATGTGACCCATAATCCGCCCGGCTACCTGGATCACGTCGCCCTGCACCTCAACGGCGTGATACAGGCTCCCGATGCGACACCGCAGATGCGCAGGCTTGCCACCCAGATCATCGAGTCCTTGAATAACGCCAAAACCTGGTTACAACAGGTGAGAGGATACGCGCAGCAGCTTGTCAAGATGGACGCGGTTCAATTAGCGCAGCCCTCGACGCTTACCATGCTCGATAACATGCTGACGGATGCAACCTACGCCTATATCGGTCAACTCGATCCAAAGACCGACCAGGTCGTGCCAGGCGTGCTACAGGTTCACTACGACGTTCAACAGCTTGCAACCCTGACATTCACATCGACGCTGCCACAAACCATATGAAAAAGCATAGGAACCAGGGCGGGGGCAGAGCGCAGAGCCGCCACCTTTCACTGGTAGGTTTTTTGAAAGGCGCTGGTCGCCAGGGGTTGTCATCCTGAGAGGCATCACTATTCTATGGAGATTGAGCGGCTTGGCAAATATGAACTACTAGAACGACTGGGGCGCGGTGGCATGGGCGAAGTATGGAGAGCTTATGATACCGGGTTGCGGCGCTATGTGGCAATCAAGCTTCTTCACGCCGATTTACAGGCCAACCCTGATTTTGTCACACATTTCATGCGTGAGGCCCAGCTTGTAGCGTCTCTACAGCATCCCAACATTATACAAATCCACGACTTCCAGCTCGCTGATACGCAGGGGACAAGTGTAAAAGCGTTCATGGTAATGGACTACATCGAGGGCGGAACCCTGGCCGACTACATCGCGAAGACCGTTCGCAAAGGCCTCTTTCCTCCGGCTACCGACATTGTTTCGCTCTTTACCGCGATTGGACTCGCGCTCGATTATGCTCACCAGAAAGGGATGATCCACCGCGACATCAAACCAGAAAATATCCTGCTCGATAGATCCACCGGCACCGGCAAAGCGCCCGGAGTGCCCATCCTCACCGACTTCGGTATCGCCAGGCTCCAGGGAACAAGCGATTCCACCTTGACCCGCGCCTGGCTCGGCACGCCCCGCTATCTCTCACCAGAGCAGGCGGAGAGCCGCTCCATCGACAAACGTTCAGACCTCTATTCGCTCGGCATTGTCCTGTACGAGATACTTACCGGTATCACGCCATTTCGCGGCGATAATCCATTCGCCATCATGATGCAGCACGTGCATGAACAGCCGCCCCCGCCCTCCCTTATCAACTCAAACGTCACTCCCGCGCTCTCAGCAGTTGTGCTACGAAGCATCGCCAAAGACCCGGCAGCCCGTTACCCCAGCGCTACCGCTATGGCCCTGGTGCTCATCAATGCCTTCAATCTGCCCATTCCCGCGAGCTTGAGTCCGACCAGGAGTATCAGCCAGAATCCCGACTACAATCCACTGCAACCATCAACCCCGCAGCCAGGCCTGGACGCGCGTCCGCACATTGTTACAACCTCGCCACCAGCGCCATATGCGCCCGTCCAGGCTGGCTATCCAGAGGCTCAACTTATCTCTCCTGCTCACTCTCCCATAATGAATAATTCCGGCAAGAACCAAATCCACACGCCCATAGCGCCGTCACTTAAGCGTCCCCGGCGCAGAAACCTGTATATCGCTATAGTAGCCTGCGCCATACTCCTACTGCTCGGTATAAGCACATTTTTTGCGTTCCCGCAGCTTTTCTCGCAGAATAACACCCATGCTACACCTACTCCTGGTACAGTAGGTGATGTTGTTGGAAGCATCGTCTTTCTCCATAGCCCAATCGCCGCCGCCGCTACTTTTGATCAATTGAAGGTTGATATTAACCATATCTCTTCCGCGCCTGCCGGTACAACCTTCTACGCATGGTTAGAAACTACCGGCAGCGACATATCAGTGTACCCGCACTGGCAACTACCCATCTCAAACGGCTCCGTACATAACGTCTACCCCGGTTCCGCGCAACATAGCGACCTGCTCGCAAAAAGCACTCTCTTTCTGATCACCGTAGAGGATGCAAACAGTCCGCCCATCATTCCCAATCCTGATCCCACCCGGCATCTCTATTACGCGACTATCACCCACACATCCCTCTCGTCTCCAACCTTCGAGGTCAGGCAATGCCCACAGAACGGGACGAGTAATGGTACGAATGTGTGCTAAACCTTTTCAGGGATAAATCCAATGACATTTGAGCATACAACAGCAATGAGTGTTGAAGAGTACTTTCAACTCGAAGAGAATAACCCTGATACACGTTATGAGTTCCTTGATGGGTATGCGTACATGATGTCGGGTGGTAGCGCCAATCATGCTACGATTAGTGGAAACATATACGCTATCCTGAAAAGTTTACTTCGTAGCGGGCCATGTCGCGCTTATAATTCTGATATGAAGGTACGTGTTTCCGAGAAACGCTACTTCCATCCCGATGTTACTGTTAGCTGCGATGCGCGAGATCGGGGCACTGCTGATTTCATTCAATCGCCGCGCCTCGTTGTTGAAGTACTCTCCCCCAGTACAGAGGCATACGACCGGGGAAGAAAGCTTCAATGTTACCTTGCCTGCCCCACAATTGAGGAGTACCTGCTGGTAGACTCACGCTCCATGAGGATAGAAATATACCGAAAAGAGCAAAAAAAGTGGATGTATGACGCCTTCGAAGCAGGAGATGAAGTCGAGCTAGCAAGCCTGGACGCGCATTTCCCCGCCATAGATGTTTATGAGGATATAGTCTTCGAAAAAGAGGGAAACAACAAACGTTCGGGTAAATGACTTCTTCCCCACCTTACTCCTTGTTTGCTTTCACCTGCTCACGCTTTCGTTTCTCCTCTAAAAGCCGACTCGTCGTAGACTGCTCCTGCCCTTTATTCATTCCAGCAGGTTGCTCATCTCCTCTTGCTACCCTCGCGGCCACAGGCGTCTTCTGAGGCGGAACTTCCTGCGTCTTGAGACTGGACGCGCGGGTCTTGCGCTGCTCGCGGTGGGCGCGTATGTTGCCGAGTACCAGGTTAGCCTCACTTTGACTGGCCTTGCGCGGCCTGACGATGGAGGTGAGCCATTGATAACCAGCCACTAGAAATTCCACGCTTGATAGGCGGCGCAGGGCGATGTCTATGGGGAGCAGGAGGGCAGCAATGGCGAACAACCAGAAGGTGATCGAGAAAGCAGCGTAGATCGGCGGCAAGTTTGGCGTAAAGGCTGCCGCGTAGTTGTTGGCATCGAGGATGCTGCCACCGCCTGCATGGGCAAGCTGGCTCAAGAAGTTCAGGTCTGTGCCAGAAGCGCTGTATTCGGGCGAGTAGGGTACGACAAGGCCAGCAGTCGCGCTCAACTGGCTGGAGTTCGTACCGGAGCGGGCCTGCCAGGTGACATGTAGCAGGTAGACGCCTACCTGTGTTGTGGAGAAGTCGCCTTCAAAACGACCGGGCGCGGTGGGTTGTAGTATCAGCATTTGCTGTGATAGGTCGGGGGTGATAATGTTGACCTGCGCCTGTTGCTGGCTAATCGACTGGCTGGCAGACAGGGTTCCGGCGGGAAGATTCACAATGATATGGCCGTTTCCGCCGGATATCTGCCCGTTCACAAGGAGCTGGCTATCGGGCGTGGGAAGTGTCCAGGTGACGAGATTGGTCCACCAGCGCGCAGCATCGCCCCATGACAGCCAGTTGGCCGTCCAGAGGCCAAGCGCGTCGCTCGTCCAGGCTGCGACACGGCCCAGGCCGTATTGCCAGACGGCCAGCACGGGATCGTCCAGATCACTTATCAACACCAGTTGCGCCGTTGGTTTGGGCGTGGTCGCCACGTAGCCATCGAGTTTCGGAAGCGCGCTCAGCCCGGTTAAGATGGGATGCGAACCGACGATAGCAGGCGTAAAGGATTCCTGCACGATGGCGCGTTTGGCGGCCTGTTTAGTCTCATCGAGCAATATCTGCGGGATAGCATTGGGGTCATTCGCCAGGTAGAAACGACCCTTGCCCAGGGTAGCGATCTGCTGCATCATGTTCAAATCCTGAAACGCGCCGATGTTCGTGCCTACTACCGATATTGAGATATGTTCGCTCGCCATTTTGAGTACCTGGGCCGAGTAACTGTCGGTAGCATCGCCATCGCCCAGCAGGATCACATGCTTGATTTTGGCGTTGGTATTCAGCAAGGCTTTTTCAGCAGTCACCAGGTCTGGCATATAGCTTTGCGGATCGTTGGGATTCAGCGCATTGATGGCCGCGTCGATAGCGCCCTTATTGGTAACGGGCTGCATGGGGATGTCCAGATTGCCGAACGCGGCTGAAACAGCGATCAGATCATGAGGAGTCAAGAGGCTGATAACCCCCTTGGCAGCTTCTTTCGAGATATTGACTTCTCCCTGTGACTCCAAACTCTCTATGATGAGGACAACAGCGATGGCGGGATTATCCTTGTGCTGCGGGATGTCCATCTTGACTGGCAGCGTTTCTTCTAACGGAGTATTGGCGTAATCGCCAACGCCATAACTGTTTTCGCCTCCACTGACAACCAGGCCGCGCCCAAGATCGCGCACAAACGACTGGATCACCAGCATACGGGCAGTACCCAGATCGAGAGCGGGTACATCCGCCAGCACAAGCGCGTTGTAGTTCGCCAGCCCATC
Source organism: uncultured Chloroflexia bacterium (assembly GCA_963769535.1). Classification (GTDB taxonomy): domain Bacteria; phylum Chloroflexota; class Ktedonobacteria; order Ktedonobacterales; family Ktedonobacteraceae; genus CF-113. The sequence goes on from CAVYMC010000002.1 coordinate 45,319, forward strand.
CAGGGTAAGCGGTACATCGGCGGGGCTGCCGGTTGTCACATTGAGATGCGTGGCTTGCAGCGCGGCCACGATGTTATGACCCACGCCCGGCTTTCCCTCGATCACCAGTACTTGTGGTGGCCCCTGCACATCGACGAAGGCGGATGCTTCGTTATTCTGGCTAATGGTATCCAGAGCGGCATCCATAGTAAGGCGATAGGAGTGGAACCCTGGCGGCGGAGCCGACAAGTTGAAGGTGACATCCTGCTCGCCAATCGCCAGTTGCTCCTTTTGTTGCAAGAGAAGCGTGCTATCGAGGTAGAGACGCAGCGAGACGCTTTGAGCCGTGGTAGTGTAGAGCCGCGCATGAAGCACGAAACGCTCGTTCACGCGCAAAGAGTTGGGAGCATCGAGGCCACCCACACGCGCCTCCGCCCCAATATAGGCGGGCAGCGGCACAACGTCCACGCGAATGCCCTGCTGGCGCAACAACTGCGCCTCCTGCAAGGCATCATCCAGATTTTGTTGACCATCGCTCAACAGTACGATGCGCCGCTCGCTATCGTTGGGCAGAATAGCAGCCGCGAGCCGCAGACCCGCCGCCAGGTCGGTATAGTTGGTGTCGGGAGTAGTCTGGAACTGGGAAAAATCTGGCGTTGTGCTGACGGATTGCTCAACCAGCGCATTCCTACCGACCGCGACGATACCCACCTTGTCATCAGGACGCTTCTGGCGGATAGCGTTGCTGATCCATTGCTCGATAAAAGTCTGCTGTGGTGTGGTGCTGGCGGAAATATCCCCCACAAATACGACGGCCTGGCGCGTCACCGGTTGCGCCAGGGCAGGACCCGCCAGCGCCGAGACGATCAATGCGAAGAGCGCGAGGCGACAAATAAGAATCAGAATGCGTTGAGACTGGGGAAAGGGCAGCAACATCCGCCGCCAGGTGAGAAACACCAGCGCGCCTACAGGAATGATGAGCAATAGCAAGAGCGGCTGCTCAAACGTCAGCATTTCTCTTTCCTTTCGATCGCTTATGCCCAGGTTGCACGCCTCTACCCTGACGTTTTCTGGCCTTTGTGATGCGTTTGAAGGCAGCTTGTAGGGGCGGGGGCAGGGTTGGGAAGGGTGGGGACGCTTGCGTCGCCCGCGTACTGTGCGTTGCCCTCGTCCCATTCGGGAGGGATTGACCACGCGCAGGACGAGGGCGACGCAAGCGTCCCCACCCCTCGTCCGCACCACCCCCGCCCCTACGGGATGCCAGAGCATTTTTTCGTGACAGAGTGTAGCTGCGGCTGAAGAGCCACCATTCGGCGCAAAGCACCAGCAGGAGCAAGGCGGCGATCCAGGGCCAGACTTCGCGCAGCACACGCGGGATGCCGGGGCCATTCGTAGTAAAGGCGACGCTATGCGCGATTGGTAGCAGGTCTATCGGGGCAAGGCGAGATTGCAGGGGGTCAAACAGGTTGACGACGAAGGCTCCGTGACGTACCTGTCCCCCTGTTCCCGCGCTGTATTGCGTGACATCGTATATGCCGGGGGTATCGGTTTGATTGAAGGCTGTGACCGGGAACGGCGGAGCTACGGTTACGGGCTGCTGACCTGGCCCGGTGATGGTGATGCGATTCACACCCGGCCACGCGGCGATACTGACGGGCGTATCGGGCGCAACCTGCCCGCTGCCAGCAACGGGAGGGGGCAGAAACCAGTTGACAAGGTTAAATATGAGAACAGGAAAGCTCGGCTGCAAAGGCAAATCGGAATCGTGTAAATCGAAGCTCAGCGCGGCTACGCGCCTGTTATCCTGCTCCCCCGCTATTAACAGGGGCGTTTCTGGGGTCACAATCACCGGCTGCATAGACGACGCGGGTGTTAGCTGATGGCTGACATGCAGCGTGTGTATGCTACTGAGATCGACCTCGTTCAGTAAGTTCGCGTTGCCGCTCCCCGCGCTGATACGAGTGACGGCTATCTCCGGGCCAGATGTACCGAAGATGTAGGAACCGGCGGGCGGATTGACGAAGAAGAGATCGCCGGGCGGTAAGACGGGAGGGACATACCCGTCGAAGATCGTTAAGTCAAAGGTGTTATCCTGTATATATTTAGCCGGGGTCGTCTCGAAAGAGGTCGATGTTGGGTTGGATACGCAGGGCTGATTCGAGGAAGCTGTTGCCATTGGTAACGAGCAGCGCACGGCCATGCATCGAGCCACCAACGATGGCCCATGCATCGTGATCTGCCTTCATAGCATCTTGCGCGATGATATGCGCGTACAGGAAACGAGTCGTTGGCGGCAGGGCCTCCCATTGAAGCACGCCGCTCGCTCCGGCTGCCAGGCTGATGGTCTGCACGCTTATCAGCTTACCATCAGCGTAGAGTTCAACAGGGAGCGAACGCGCCTGACGGCTGTAGTTGGCAATCTGTGCCAGGGCTACAAGGTTGCCCTGAACGGTATGCGAAGCCAGCACCAGCAGGGCCGCATTGGAGGTATCCGCGCCAATCTCCAGGTAGGAGACGGGAAACGGCACAGCTATCACCTGGTCGGGTGTCAGGACATGCCCATCACCCACGATCAAGATACGCGCATCCGAGTGACCTGCCGCCAGCGAAGACGCCAGCGAGAGCGCCTGTTGCAAGTCAGCGTCCTGATTGGTGACTTTGACACGCGCAAGCGCGGCGTTGAGTTGATCTTTATCGGAGGATGAAGCAATCATGACCTGTGGCGAGCCGGCCATCGCGATGAGAGAGATTTGATCGCCCGGCCCGATACCATCGATCAAATCCGCGATGCGGTTGCGCGCCGCTTCAAAGCGGCTGGGCGCAACATCGGTAGCCTGCATACTGGCCGATGTCTGCAAAATGATGATAGTGTCGCCCCCAATGGGGCTGCTAAAAAAGGTGGCTGGTCGCGTGAGCGCCAGGACAATCACAATGGCTGCCAGTATCTGCAAGAGTAACAGGGGCGTGATACGCAGTCGCTGCCAGGGACGGCTGGCCTGCAAATCCTGTAGCGACTGCTGCCAGAGCAGTGTGCTGCCCACCACCCGTTCTTGCCGTTTAGGACGCATGAAATAGAACAGCAGAATGACAGGTATTATTAGAGCAAAGGCGAGCGCCGCAGGTATTAGTAAACTCATCCTACCACCTGACCTTGTCTAAGCACCCTCTGCACAACGTCGATCAGGGCTGTATCGCTGGGTATCATGGTATGCGTCATGGCGTGGGAGTGCGCGAAGGAGGCCAGTTCTTGCATATAGGCCAGCAAGCGCTGTTGATACACTTCCAGTACGGCGGGGGTGATGCTGATATCGACGCCGTCATTGCCCTCGCTATCGCGCAGGCGCCAGTCGCCCTGCATATCCGGCTCGATCTCCTGCGGCGCAAGGATTTGCAAAAGCGCTACTTCCTGGCGTAACTGGCGTACCGAGCGCAGTCCGGTCTGATACCCTCCTGTCGCGAGGAAATCAGAGATGACGATGGTAAGACCAGGGCCTGTAATAACTCTGCCAAGATCATACAAAGCGCGGTTCAAATCGGTTGGCCCGGTCTGGGGCAGGCGGCTAAGAAACTCGCCAACCGTCCAGATAGCGTGCGTGCCGCTGCCCGCCCGGCGATGCGCAACCAGGCGGTTAGAGAGCGCGCCCATGATGACGCTCTCCTCGCATTTGAGCGCGATATACGCCAGGGCAGCCGCCAGCGTAAGCGCCAGAGAAGACTTCGACGGCTCGCCATACTGCATAGAATCTGAACAATCAATCAGTATTGTGACCGTCAGATTTTCCTCGGCCTCAAATAAACGCAGGAAAAGCCGTTCCAACCGCGCATAGGCGCGCCAGTCGATGCGACGGAAGTCATCTCCTGGCGCGTAGCGGCGATAGTCCGCGAACTCCATCGATGAGCCTGCAAGCGGCGAGCGCCGCCGCCCCGGTCGCCCGCTCGCCATCGACCGGCGCGTGATGAGCGCCAGGTTATCCAGTTGTTGCAGGGTGCGGGCGTCCAGTGGGAAATTGCCAGTGCGACCGCGAGGGCCTTCGGTGTTCACAGAGTTAGCCTCCTGCCTGGAATCGGTCGTCCCCCGCCCTGATGATTTTTGCCAACCAAATTGGGGAATGACACGAAATGCACGCCATCGTCCTGTAGGGACAAGGGGCGGATGCGGGGATGGGTGGGGGCCTTGTGCTTGTCCTGGTGGCAACACGATTCGCCTGAGTTCCGTGAGGCCTGATGGTCGCCCTCCCACCAGGACAAGCACAAGGCCCCCTCATACACCCGACCCCGCCCCTTGTCCCTACAGGACGATGGGGACGCAGGCGTCCCAATGGGCATGATTACCGCCATTGTTTCGCTAAATTGACGCTTATGCATCTTGTTCGGTCTCCTCGATTACAGCCTCAATCAGGTCTTCGGTTGTGATGCCATCGGCGAGGCCGTCGAAGTTGAGGATGATGCGGTGGCGCAGGGCGGGGTAGGCGACGGCTTGCAGGTCTTCCTGGGAGACGTTGAAGCGGCCTTCGAGCAGGGCACGGATTTTGGAGGTCAGGATCAGGGCCTGCAAACCGCGTGGGCTGGCTCCGTAGCGCACATATTTGCGCACCTGTTCCGGCGCGTCTTCCTGGTCGGGGTGGGTACCCAGCAGCAGGCGCACCGCGTATTCTTTGACGTGCGTGGCTACCGGCACGGCGCGCGCCGTCTCCGTCAGTTGTAGCAATTGTTCGCCAGAGGCAACCTGGCTGGCATGCAACGTTTGCGTGCCAACGGTGGTATCGATAATGCGCATCAAGTCCTCGGCGTTGGGAAAACGCACAAGGATTTTGAAAAGGAAGCGATCAAGCTGGGCTTCGGGCAGGGGATAAGTGCCCTCCATCTCCAGCGGGTTCTGCGTTGCCAGTACAAAGAAAGGCCGGGGCAGGGGGTGCGTGATGTCGCCCACGCTGACGGTGCGTTCCTGCATCCCCTCGAGCAGTGCCGATTGCGTTTTGGGTGTGGCGCGGTTCACCTCGTCGGCCAGCACGATATTGGCGAAGATGGGGCCTGGTTGAAAGGCGAAGATGCGCCGGCTGCCAGTAGCGTTGGCCTCCGATTGCTCGCTGACCATAGTTGTGCCAACGATATCGGCTGGCATCAAATCGGGCGTGAACTGGATACGCGCGAACTTGAGCGACAGCGCATCCGCCAGGGTGCGCACAAGCAGCGTTTTGCCCAGTCCCGGCACGCCTTCCAGCAAGACATGCCCACCGGCAAACAGGGCCAGCAGCAGTTCGCGAATAACCTGCTCCTGCCCTATGACGATGGAGCGCAGTTCGTGTTCTAACCGCGAAGCCAATTCTATGAACGACGCGATATCCGCCTCGCCGGGCGTTACTACCCCTGCTTCGGTAGTGGCAAGCGCTGGATCGTTGCCGTTTTGCGCGGTGAATTGTTCAATTTTTTCAACCTGCGCCTCTTTATTTTTTCTTGCCATGCTGCTTTTGCTGCCCTTCTATGATTGCCGTTATTTCTGCCCGTTAAGCGAATTGAAGTAGCCACCGATAATATCTTTCAGATCGGGTGGAATGTTGCTATTGTCAATAGCATCGTGGGCCATCTGCGTGTATTGCGCGAGAACCTGCGCGTATGATACGGAGGAACCGGGCTGAACGGTGCCAGAATCTCCATTGCTGGTGATAGTGCTATTGCCAGCGCCGACCTGCCCCGGCACGAACACCTGCTCGCTCTTCCCCGTTTTGTTGCCCATATTCCCCTGGCCGCCTGTTCCCTGATCTCCCTGGCCGGGAGACTGGCTCGAGCCTGGGACTGCGCCCCTGACCGGGGGAGAGAGAATTAGGTACCTGGTTAGAGGTAGCGTTTGGGCCAGTGTTGGTAGATGACGCGATGGCATTGGCTATATTTTGCAGAGCCTGTGCTGCCTGGTTAATGCTGTTCGCAATGGACTGGCTGGCATTGGCCGAGGCAGCAGCGTTCTCGACGGTTTTGGTAGCATCGGCAATATCGTTTGCATTTCCGTCAGCAATTGACTTGGCAAGCTGTTGCAGAGCAGAGGCGAGCTGAGGATTGACACTGGCCGCATTAGCTGCCTGGGTGACCTGCTGCGAGAGTTGGGCGCGCTGATCAGCCGTCATGCCATTGACCTGGGAGGCCAGTTTCTGAAGCGCGTTACTCAAGCCTTTGCTGTCTCCCGTTGCCAGCGCCTTGCCCGCTGCTTTCACATTGCTGTTGGAACTGCTTTGCAGGGTTGAAGCGGCAGCAGCATTCGCGGTTGCTTTGCTGTCGGCCTGGGGGTCGCGCAGTTGATTGAGTTTTTGCTGGGTCTGGGCAAGAATCTGCTGCGCCTGTGTCGCGTCTTTGGCCTGCTGAAGCTGGGACATGGCCTGTTGCAAGATTTTATCGAGCTGGTCGCGTAGCTGCTGCGGTATTGTCCCCTGACTATCGATCAGTTGGCGGATATGGTTGAGTTGAGTTATTTGGCGGGAAAGGCTGTTCTGAAAAGCTTGCTGCTGCTGGAACGCGGTATTCACCGGGTTAGGTAGCACGAGCAGCAAGACGAGTGCGAGCGTGACGACACCCAGCGTCAGCAAGCGCGCGCGGCCAGGGCGCAAAGGTATCGCCCTGGCGGGCGTAAACGCTCCCAGCCGCTCCAGCGCGTCGCGCCTTTGCAGCGCGGGCAGGGGCGAACTATCCTCGCGATATTCCCAGGCAGTGCCTAAACGATCGTGCAATCCCAGGAGCGCATCCACCCTACGCGCGCTGTAAGCAAAAGTAAGACGGTAATACAGCGCTAATCCTACAGCGCATACAAGGGTGGCCGCAATAGCTACAATGGCCCAGAACAAAACGGCAGGGAACGGAACAAAACGCGATATGAGTAACAGCAGGCAGGCCAGCAGCATACCGGCGATGGTTCCGTTTACTGTCCAGCGCAGCGACTGTTGTAGCGATAGGCGGCTGCGCCAGGGGAGCAGAGCCAGGGTTAGTTTTTGCTCACCGGCGAGAGAATTATGCGCCTCCGGGCGTAGTGGAGCAAGCGTTGCCATAAATTAGTGGCCTTTCATGCCGTTGATGGCTTCAATCTTTTACCGCGCAGGCGTACCCATGCGAGAAATCGGCCAGGCGTATCTGGCTTGACGAACGCGCTACTCAGAAGAAATAAGATCACGGCAACGGCCAGGCTCATCAACGTAAAGGCCAGCCAGGGCGCGAGATGCAGCCGGAAAAACGTAAACGTCGAAACCCCACCACCGCCGCCCTGTCCGCCGCTGAGAATACTATTGAGCGCGGCAATGGGATTCCAGGCATTCAATACCTGCACCCAGCCAATGGCGCGCGGGTTGCCAGGGGGCGTACCACTGTTAATTAGATAGTACACTACCCAGTAGGCAAACATCCAGAGCACGCAAAAACCATAGGCTATGGCGGTCGAGACATTGGGACGCTGGAACACCGTTGAACAGAAGAGGCCAAAAGTACCTGCTACGATGGCGGTCATTACGCAAATGAGCAGCATTGCGAATACTTGCGACGGGGCAACGCCGCCGAAGAAGAAGACCAGGCTGAAAAGCGGAATAGACGCGGCGATCAATAACAGCACATTCGCCAGCCCCGCGATAAGCTTCCCGGTCAGCAGCGAGAAAGCCGAGAGTTTTGAGCACAGCAACAGGTCAAAGGTTTGCCGCTCCTTCTCCCCATTGATGGAGGTTGATGTGAAGGCAGGAGCAATAAACACAATCCAGGCAAGTTGCACGAATGAGAGAAGGGCATAGAGTCGCGCTCCTGTCTGACTGAGCAGGTAGACGCGGGAACCGCCGCTGAAAGCGTTGGCGCGCGCCAGGAAAACAAAGCCCAACAAACCCAATACGCTGAGATAAGCGATGATGAGCCAGATTGAACGTTCCCGGCGCAGGCGCGAGCGCAGTTCTTTGGTGAGCAGCGCTGAAAATGTCATAAGGAGGTCACTCCTTCCATAACGCTCATGTACACTTCCTCCAATCGTTCCACCGCTTTGAGGGGCGCAAAGGAAACAACGAGCATGTTGTTGGCTATCAACGCGGCTAGAATGCGATGCAGGGCCAGATCATTGCCGGTAAAATCGGCGTGGATCACCTGACCGTTCCCATTTTCATGTTCAAGCGAGACACTGGAAATCTCCGGCATCTCTTTGAGCAACTGCACGGCCTCGTCCACGCGCTCCAGCACGCGCACCTCGACACGCTGCGCGCCACCTAGAGTGCGTATGACATGCTCCACATCTCCCTCGATTACCAAACGCCCGGCGCGAATGATGGCGATGTTGCTACACATCTCGGCCAGGTCGAGCAAGATATGCGAGCTGACCACAATGGTCTTACCCATGCCTCGCAAAGTGCGCAGCAGCTCGCGAAACTCCACCCTGGCCCCTGGATCGAGGCCCGAAGCTGGTTCATCGAGCAGGAGTATCTGGGGATCGTGTACCAGCGCGCGCGCCAGGCACAGGCACTGCTTCATACCACGCGACAGGGTCTCAACGGGCGCGTCGCGTTTATCGGTGAGATTCACCAGTTCGAGCAGGTCCTTAATGGCGCTGGCATGGTTGCGACGCGCAACACCGGAAATACCCGCGTAAAATTCCAGGTATTCCGCCGAGGTCAGGTCGGGGTAGACACCGAAGAAGTCCGGCATATAGCCAACTTTGCGCCGTATGGCTGCCGGGGCTGTGGGCGATTGCGTAACCTCGTTATCTTCAAGCCAGACCTGTCCCGTAGTAGGCGAGATCAAGGCCGACAGGATACGTAGCAGGGTAGTTTTACCCGCGCCGTTTGGGCCGATCAGTCCATAGACGGCCCCCCGCTGTACCTCCAGGCTCAAGTCCTCCAGCGCATGTACGGCTCCATAGCGTTTGTACACGTGCTGCACTTTGATTATTGCATTACTGTCCGCCATATTATACGAAACCCCTCCAGTTATACATCGCCTTGCAAGCTAAGCAAGGGTTTGCCAAATACGAATGTACCGAGCGACTTATCCTGGTTTGCAAGCTGCAAAAGGACACGCCCGCTCGCGCTCACATATGATCTCACATCGTTAGTGGTAAAAGTACCCTGGTTGAAAGAGATAGTATCCCAGGCGTGGGTATGCCAGTTGTACAGGTGAAACGGCAGGGCATCAAAGCTCATCGGTGTGTTCCCTTGCGCGTAAATAGTAACATCGGGTCCGGTGATGGTCAGGCCAGTGAGATGGGCGGCAGGTACGGCAAATTCAAAGGTCATGCTGCCTGTCGAGAAGGTGTAGACACCGGGAAGCAGAACTTGCACATTGCTGGCTGCAACATCAACCATATGCGCCGCGATGTAGTCCGGCGGGAGGTTTAACGAACCCGCCAGGTCAACAGCCAGGGGCGCCTGTATCAGCGTCTCATGGAAACCTGCAGGCGCATTGTTGTTGATGGTTGCGCTATTGGCCGAGTCTAATGCGCTGTCAGCCCAGCCCAAAAGGGTAACGGGCGCGCCGGACACCAGCAGAGGATCGGTATCTCTGGTTGTTGTATACTCCCAGCCGGGAGTAACTCCAACGCCTTGCAGGTTGTTACTTGCGCTCCCGTTGCCTGTAGCGGATTTAACACACAACGGCGAAGGCAGGATAGGCACAGGTAGATTGCACTGTCCCGCAGCCACGAAAGCTGGTGCGTTGTAAAGACCCTCGCTATCGAGCGCGTACAACATGGATAGGTGGCGCTGCCACGTCGTTTCAGGTTGCGCGGGCAACTGGTCGTAGCCCGGCGATTTAGTGCGCAGAGCAATCAAGTCCGCCATCGTCGCATCAGACGGGAACGGGCTGCTGTTCAGGGCCAACTTGATATGTTTCGTGGCCCCCGCCGCTATGCGCCCCAGCGAAAGCGCGTCGTTGGGAAGCAACAAAAAGGCATCGTTTAATGTGTAGCCCAGGGTGTTGGTCACGGTACCTACGAGCGCGCCATTTTGAATGGTCAGTTGGGAAGTCAAGCTCTGGCGCAACTGGCGGTCTTGTTGCGACAGGATAGAGTTCATCGTCCAGATATTGACATCTTGCAGGTTTAGATCGTTTCCATCTTGCGCCGCCACAATCGCAGAAGGCGACGCTGCGTTCGCGTCGGCGCTTCCGTTCGTCGCGGTATAAAGAGCATCGGGCGATGATTGAACCAACCCATTGCCGGGGATATGTACCTGATAATTTCCCTCGTTCGGCACGAATACTCCCAGATAGGTGGTAATAGAGGCAGGCAAGCCCTTCTGACCCAGCACGGCAATGGAGATGCTATTACTGACGACGGTAGAACCTTTCTGCTTAAAGGCCAGCGTGTAACTGAGCAAAGAGAAAACGACGATGCTACTCAGCACAATGCGCCAGCTCCAATCGCGCCGTTTCAGGAGCGTGATAAGTATAAAACGCAGAGGGCCAAGCAGCAAAATGTAGCCGATGAGCAGTATGCCCAGACCCCAGCCCGGCGCAGGCACGGTGTTCGGTAACAGCGATTGTAACAGGGCACTCATGCGCGCGGCTAAAACTGGCTGCTGCGGCCCGCTGCTGCTGCTCGAACTGGAGGCATGAGCGAGCAGGCGATCGCCCAGGCTGCGCAGCAAGATGCCTTCCCACAGCGCGCTGGCTCCCTGCCAACTGAGCATAGGTTCAAGCGTGGGGTCGTAGGCCAGGTACAACACGGTACCCTGTCCCTGTTGAGCCTGCGCGATAAGGAGCGTTTTGCCGGACGCCAACACCACTTGCGCACCGCCCGATGGGGCAAGTTGCGACGCGACGAACGGGAGTTGCACGATAGTGGGAACGGCGGTTTGTCCAGGCAGCGCAGAGGGCCAGCCAGGCGGGAGCAAGGTGGTTCTCGCCGGGATGGTGGTTACGCCGTTCAACGTTCCAGGCAGGAGCCTGGCGGGCAATGCATCCAGGGTGCGATGCGCTTCCGGGCCACCAACCAGCAGCAGCGTTCCGCCCTGCTGAACCCAGGTTTGCAGCGCCGCCAGTTGCGCCGCGCTCAAACTGCCCGTCGTAAAGCTATCCAGCACAAGCATATCGAAGTTCTTGAGCAAGGCCGGTATGGCAGGCATGGTACTGGCATTCAAGAAATCCAGCGCCACCGCGCCACCCTGAACTGGCAAAGGAGCCGTGTTGAGCGGGCCAAAACCCGCGGTCGAATCGGAAAGGATACCGACAAAAACCTCGGTTGGCAACAATGGATTGAGTTTCGCGGTCTGAGAGACAACAACATTGCCGCTTCCGTCGAGCAATCTGGCAATAATGCTTTGCACGTCATAATATAGCGGTAAATACAGCGTCACCTGCTTCTGCGTGCCGTTGGGCAGCGCGATAGGAAGCTGGTAACTGGAGGTTGGCACCGTATTGCCCTGCGTCAAAAATAGGGGCAGAGAAGCCGATAGCGACAGCGTACCGCTGAAATCCGCGCCATCATTGTTGAGTGTCACCTGCGCCGGAATCCAGTTTTCATCGCGGTAGCGCGTCCCAAAACCAGCATTTACCTGCAAAGACGGCCTCCCGCCAGCCGCGCGCGCCCGCGCAGGCGTGGCAAAGAACACGAGGACAAGCACGACTATAGCAAGAAGATAGAGATAATGCCTGACGCGAGCATGGGAGCGAGGGCGACCGCAAGGGTCCCCACACCACATCCACTCCACCCCCGCCCTTACAATGACTACGAGGGACGTGGTGGACCAGGGCGGGGCTTGCCCCCGCCCTGGTCCACCGCCCAGATCTTCCGGTACCTCTTTGAAATTGTCACGTTGCATAATCGCGTCCTTATGAATTGAGAGACAATGAAGGTTTTTCAAATAGGATTGTGCCGGTTGAGGCATGTTGTTTGGACACGTTGGTAGTAGACGAGGGCAAGCTCGTCCCTACCCGCAATAAAACATGCCCATCTGCACTGATATACGCCTGTGTGTTTCCTGTACTAAAGGAGACATTGGTGAGGGTAATAGTATTCCAGGAAGCGGTAGTCCAGTTATACAATTGGACTTGCGCGAGGTTGCCAGTTCCATTGAAGAATGGTTCGGTAATCGACACGCTGTGAATCTGCGTCATGTTTACATCCGGCAGATTGAAAGCAAAGGTGATGCTGCCGGAGGCCAGGTTATAGACATTGGGCGAAAGAATTTGCGTGTTATTGCCCGTCGCATTCACTACCTGCCCGGAGATGAGACCGGGAGGCAGGTTCGCCAGATCAGGGTAATCGACGTTGAGCGGCGCCTGCACCAGGCTATCATGAGTTCCACCGGCGCTGAGGCCGTTAATGGTGGCAGCATCGGTTGCGCCGAAGGGCTGGTCGGCCCAGCCAATCAACGTTGCCGGCGCGCCTGTGATGAGCAGCGCATCATTGCTATCAAGCGGATTGACAGGCGAGCCGCCAAAGGGAGGAGTTGTGATAATATGCGAACTCACAATGGCGTGCGTGCTGCACGGGCCGTTGCAAGGCGCATACACATAGCCTTCTCCACTGAGAGCCGATAACATCGCCAGGTGACGCTGAAAAGCATTTTGCGGCCCGGCATTGTGGTCATAAGGGAAATATGGCACCGGCAAATGATTGTCGCGGGCGATCTGGTCGGCAAGCGTGGTACTGGCGTTCAGCGACGAGGTATGCAGTGGAACATTGACTTGCAGTGTTTGACCCGCCTGGAGACTGCCCGATATAGGCATAGCCGTGAGACATCAGAATATAAACATCGCTAAGGGAACTCCCAAGCATATTTGTCACCGTCCCCGTGACTGAGCCGCCCTGAAGCGCCAGGTGGGAGAGTAAACTCCCCTGAATCTGTTGATCTCCCTCGGAGACGAGCGGGTGCAGTGTCCAGGTACCGGCATCCGGTAAGTTGATGGTTGTCCCATCCTGAGCTGTAGTAACGGCCATGTGATAGGTGTTGTTTGAAACCCTGTCATCAACCTGGAAAGGTTCGTTGATGATAGGCTGCGCCAGCACCGCGCCGGGGACATGCACCTGCACGGCCCCCTGGCCGGGGGCGAACACGCTGAAAAACGTGGTGACGTGCGCTGATTGCCCGCCCTGATTGAACTGGATAAGCGAGATGGTATTGATGGATGCGCTTCTTTGATAGAAGGCCAGCCCATAACTGAGAAACGAAAAGACGACCGCTCCGGAGAGTACGATGCGCCAGCTCCATGCGGGACGTTTCAGCCGCTTCAAAATGAATAGGCGCAACGGCCCGATTAAGACGATATAGCCGAGCAGCAAAAAGATCAGCGCCCACACTGGAACCAGTGTGCCGGGTTGCAGCACATTGAATAAACCTCCGCGCAAGTACAATTCTCCCGGCCCACTGCTAAAACGGGGCGCGGTGGCGGGAAAAAGCGACTGGTCTCTCAGGCCGCGCATAAGCAAACCCTTCCACAACGCGACGGTACCCGGCCAGGAAAGCATGGGCGCGCTTGCCGGATCATAGGCCAGGAAACAGATAATGCCCTGCCCAACATTTGCCTGCACGATTAAAGGAAAATTGCCAGAAGCAAGCACGGTCGAGAGATTGGAAAACGCCTGGAGCCGGGCATCATTTGCCGCAAGCAGAGACGCGCTGCTGATAGTGATGGGCTGCGTAAGTTGCGCGGGCTTCTGCCCGATATCCGCTATGCCAGGGCTACCGACCGGCAGTACATTTGCGCTGGCAGGGAGAGTTGTCGCGCCATTGAGTACCACCGGCAACAATTGCGGCGGTAACGTTCCAAGCGTCTGCTGCCCCTGTTGGCCGCCAATCTCGATCAAGGCTCCTCCGCGATTGACCCATGTTTGCAAAGCCGTGATCTGGGCAGAGCTGAGAGCGCGTGTCGGAAAGTTGTCAAGGATGAGGATATCAAAGGTAGCCAGGGTTTCAGCCGTGTCGGGCAGCGAATTTGCATCCAGCGGGATGATGGTAAGCAGCCGGGCTGGATCAGGCAGCGTGGCAGCGCTGAGAGGAGCAAACCCTCCATTTTGCGTGGACTGGTCGGCCAATATACCAATCATGACAGAGCCGGGGTCTACCACCGATGGCTCATCTGTTTTGACGGCAACAACTTTCCCCTGATCGTTCAGGAGAGTCGCGATGATGCCGCGTGGAATAGCAGGACTCTCATAGAACGGCACGTTGATCGTTACCTGTTTCTGCGCCCCGTGCCTCAATGCGACAGATTGCCTGTAGCTCCACCCCAGGACGCCGGTGGCGAATGGCCCGGATGGATTTGGACTGGTGAAGGTGGTAACTGAAAGAACCCCGCTGAAATCAGGCCCGCTGGTGCTGATGGTAATCAATGCTGGAGCCCAGTAATCAAGCCTGGTGCTATCACCAGTGGCGACAACCAGTTGCAGCGTTGGTTGAGCGACAGCCATATCATTCGCATACCCTGCCCAGGCAGATACGCGCGCGGGTGAAAAGATGGAAGCAAATACAAGCGCTATGCCAAGAGAAAAGAGCAGCCTCACATGAAATCTCATAAAGGTTTCCTGCATAAGAGTTTCCTGGTTGAATTGGACTTATGAATGGAAAGCGATTTCAGGGCATGGATAAGATAATGATCGGTAAGTACTATGGTGGCCCACTTTGTCAAGACAGAAAAATCAGCTAAACTAAGAGCTACTTTCCTCCTTTTTCGATACTATGTGTTCCGCCTTCGCCCGACTGATGCGTCGTGAAAGTACACTTCAGCAGGGGTCTGGTAATCGAGCGCCTGGTGAGGTCGCTCATGATTATAAAACTCGAAATAACGGGTCAATGCCTGGCGTGCTTCACGTGGTGAAGCATAGTCGTGAATGTACACTTCTTCATACTTGACGGTGCGCCATAACCTTTCCGTAAAGATATTGTCCAAAGCTCGCCCTTTGCCATCCATGCTGATTTGCACGTTGGCCGCCTGCAAGAGTTGGCAGTACTGTGGGCTGGTAAAATGGCTGCCTTGATCGCTATTGCAAATCACCGGCACCGCTTGTCCCAAAGCCCGTTGCACTGTGCTGAGCACAAAGGGCAACTCCAATGTCTGATCGAGCTCCCAACTGACCACATAACGGGAGTACCAGTCCAGGATCGCCACCAGGTACATCCAGCCGCCGCGCAAGCGAATGTAGGTGATATCAGCGCCCCAAATATGATTGGGGTACGCGCTGGTGATGTGGCGCAGTAAGTACGGATACACCCCCTCCTTGTGGTTCCGCTTACTCAGGTTGGGTCCTGGATAAATAGCCGCGATGCCCATCTCGTTCATATACCGGCCGACTGTTTTCCGATTGATGCCCATCCCTTCTCGCTGTAACTGCGCCGCAATCTTGCGGGAGCCGTAAAAGGGACACTGCGTGTACACTTCATCAATGCGATGCTTGAGTCGCACTTCTTCGACACTAGGAGGGCGAGGCTGGTAGTACAGGCTCGAGCGGCTCAGACCCAACAGATCGGCTTGCAGACTCAACGCAAGCTCACTCTCGCTTCGCTCAATCAGGTCGACTCGTTCCTCCCTGGTCAGAGTTGTAACTTTTTTTTCAGCCAGGTGACCTGGGTACTCAGCTTGCCAATTTCGGCGTACAGCTCGCTGAGCTGCTGCTCATGGGCAGCTTTCAATTCCACCGTGCTGTCCTGTTTCTCAAAGAGGCCTGGCAGTCCTTCCAGCGCCAGTGCTCGCCAATTCTTGAGTTGGGTGGGATGCACTTCATACTCGGCGGCAATTTGCGTCAGCGTCTTCTCTTCTTTCAGGAGTTCCTGAAACACTCGTGCTTTGAATGCGGCGGTATACTGTTTTCTCATCATGCTTGAGTATATCTTATTTCAGCCCCTTTCCGTGTCTAAATTCTTAGGGCCAGTATAATGTTCAAGTCCCAGGTATCTTTTTGACGAGTACCTCTATAAAGTGTGACGGCGTTGTGCTGATATTACTCTCTTTCGTGAAAACTTCGAGATACGCATAGTAGATGCTATAGGTGTGGATTGGAGAATATACGCTGCAAGCTTGTGAGCAGAACAAAAGGAGAAAACAACCATGTTATCACAGCAGACACCTTACGCTTTACCACCAACCGAGGAAAAGCCCTCGATGCCACCACAGCCAATGGCGCGGCAGCAGGCAGTTCCTGAGTACAATGAGCAGTTCATCGAAATGCTGGCGCAGCGGCTTATGCCTCGCTTGATGCCAGAAATCCTGTATAACCTGCGAACGGTAGACCCGGCGAGAGCGCGCAACAAGGCCTTTGGCATGAGCCTTGCGCTGGCGATTGTCTCGATCGCCATGCTGATCCCCCTGACTGCGATAGTGCTTGGCATCGTGTCCACCCTGGGAGGGGGAATCACGGCGGCGCTGATTGGAATCAGCGTGATCGGGTTAATAATAATGCTGCTCAATGTCCTGTTCAACTACTTGCTGTTTAACGTCAAAAATTAGGCGTGTAGCAATGAGTAAAAGCAGGAGAGGACAGGCCTTCTCGCGTCACGAGTATGCGAGATGGTTTGTCCGAGGAGCAAGACCATGAGCGATCAAGAAATACCTGTCAAAGATCAAGAACAAGCATTGCCTGAAGAGCACGGAAGCAGTGCGGAGGAACGCAAACCAGAAGAGCAGCCGCAGAAAGCAACCACTCCGCAACAAGATGAGCATGTCTGGCCGACGACGCCACCGCCTTACGTCCCATACACGCAGTCTCCTTCTACCTGGCCAGCGTACATTCCTGGAACCGGGCGGAGGAGCGGCGGACAATATGCATCACCCTACGTGCGCAAGCGGAGTAACTGGCCCTGGATCATATTGATACTCGTCCTGCTGTTCGTATTCGTGGCCGGCGGAGCGCTTTTCGTGGTGAGCAGCCTGGGATTTAATTTCGCGGGCAGTTCCGTCACGACGCAACACTACACAGTGAGCGCCAATCCAACGATCGTGTTGAATAACGATACGGGTACGATACATGTGCGCGCGGGCGGTTCCGGCAGCGACGTGACCATCCAGGCGACAAAGCACAATGGCTGGGGGACAAATTCGAACGACGTGAACGTGACCTACACACAGGACACGGCAAGCAATACCGTTTCTGTCAACGTAGTTCGGCTCAATAATGCCAGTTTTTTCACGTCGGCAAGCGTAGATTTTGATATTACCGTTCCCGGCTCTGCCGCCCTGCAACTCAAGACCAACACCGGCAGCATTGATGTCAGCGGGGTAAGCGGACAGATGATGCTGACAAGCAACACCGGGTCTGTGCAGGCAAGTGGTGGAACGCTTAGCGGCCATAGCCAGTTGATCACCAATACCGGTTCGGTCACCTTCACTGGCTCAATTAGCCAGACTGGAACCTACCAGTTTCAGACGAACACCGGCTCGGTCAATGTAACGCTCCCAGGCGCGAGCGTCTTCCACCTGGATGCCTCGACCGATACAGGTTCGATCAACACCAACTTCCCCACAGTGACGGTCCAGCATCACCAGTTCGTAGGAGCGGATGCCCAGAGTGATGTCGGAAACGCTCCGCAGGCAACGATCACCTTGAGAACCAACACAGGTTCAATCAATCTGTACCAGGGATGATTGAGGATGGTAGTGTAGTATGGGCTTCTCCTGGTAACTAACCCATGTTGCCAGGAGGAGATTGATATAGGCATGCGATTGAGTGAGCCGCCACACATATCAAGCATCACGCGCAGTCCGACCGCGAAGGCAATCCACATAGCCCCGTTCATACTTCAGGGGGATACATTTTCACAACAGAACCATAGGTCATTTCGGGCGTCTGAATGTAAGCAGAACCCACAGCAAGTTGTTCTATGCGCTCGGAAAGGTCTTGCCCTGGCCTACCACGAATGAAGCCTGAAACTTTACGTGATTCAGGATAGTTCATGCGGAAGATGATTTTTGTTCCGGCATTGCCAAGCACATCGGGATGAAAATCTCCTATGCCCTGGCTGGCAACAATCACTGAAATACCAAATTTGCGGCCCTCTTTCATCAATTTAGGCAGGGTGATATCCTTTGCGAGACGATGGGCTTCATCCAGCACAATTGCTAAGCGTAGATGTTTCGCGTATCCCCAATGGAACATATCTTTGTAGAGTTTGCGTAACACAAAAGCTCCAGTAGCCATCTGTAGCGTTTCCGCAAATAGATTGTGCAGATCAATAACTAACCCGCTTCTCACAAGAGAGAGCAGGTCTGCTGGTTGTTCACCTGGGCGGAAGAGATCCATTTCAAGGAGCGGACGGCAACGAGCAGCAACATTTGTAACATGGCGTGTTTGCTCGTGCTGCTCAATGCGCTTTAAAACATCTTTGAGTGTAGGAAATTCCAACGCCCCGGTAAAATCACTATCGCTGTTATCGTCGAATCCTCGCGCTTTATATGCATCCCGAACGGAGGTGTAGACAATGTCTTTCTGCATTTCGCCCAGCCCGGCTACATATGCAAAAATCTCTGCCACCGCCAATGCATTCGCCATCCATCCGCCCTGCCCATTATCTCTTGCGCATTCAAATGGCGAAAACGGCAGCCCTCGCGCTGCGTCAAGCACGCCAGGAGAAATGGCTTTTATGGTAGTATCTTGAGGCTCGGCAAACTGTCCATGAAAATCCAGGACAAGGGCGGGGACATTTTGCCGCCCAAGTTCAGACAATATTCGAGTGATTGTCCATGATTTTCCCTGACCAGGAATACCAAGAATGAAAAGATGCGGACTCCCTTTGACACCTGGATTCCAATCCACTCTTTCTCCGGAAGCTTCTCCCAGGGGAATAACTACCTCAGCAGCATCGATCTGATTTTGAACATCTTCCGATTTAATACTGGGAATCACAATAGTGTC
Organism: uncultured Chloroflexia bacterium; assembly: GCA_963769535.1. Lineage (GTDB taxonomy): Bacteria > Chloroflexota > Ktedonobacteria > Ktedonobacterales > Ktedonobacteraceae > CF-113. The sequence continues at coordinate 64,085 of CAVYMC010000002.1, forward strand.
ATCATATTGAAGAGGCAGGGTATTTGATTTGTTTTCTAAAGCTTCAGCCTCAGACAGGGCCGATTGCGCTGTGTCCGGATAGTGTTGTTTTCCAAAAGCAGTCACATTTGTCCAGCTTTGTGCGCTCACAGAGCGAGATATAGCAGGAACGAGTTCCGTATCATTTTCAAAATTTGTGGCTGTAAGCACGACAACTTTTGCATCGCCAATCAATAATGGTTTGCGCGGTTCACTATCCAGGCTGACAATATATCCTTCATAATTCGGTCTGAAGTCCAGTCCTGTTTTTTCTAATCTTGTAAGATGCTCCAGAAAGGAACTTTCGGCTTCGGGATCAAATAAGTTGTAGCGGCGAGAACGCTCAAAGTAAAAGCGCAGCGCATTTGCCAGGTAGGAGCGTTGTAACGCGCCATCGACACGCTTTTCGTTAAAGAAGCGATTCTTCATCGCTTGCGCCGACCCCTCCATTTGCAGTACCATACCCTGCGCTAACTCCTCAAGCGGCACACGTCCCCTACGCCATTTTACCTCTATAAAAGTCGCATCCACGATGTTTCGTTTCAGCGAAACGAGCATGAGATCACAGCGTCTCTCACCGCGTAATGGCTTGCCAGAACCCTCCTGCGAGAAGAGACGGGGATAAATGTCTACCGGCACGAGGACAGCCTGCCGCAGCTTTTTATTCTTTTGTAACCATGCAGTGACGACGCCCAATCCCACTGCCGCCGCCGCGCTGGTTGATGATTTAAGCGCATCTAAAGCAAGACGCCCTGAGATGGTTTTCAAGTAATGGAGCAAGTGACTGACACTCTGATCAATGTTGGAGAAACCGAGATCATCCATTGCCTGACTGAGCAAAGAACTAATCTCTTCATGCCACGCGGTCGTCACCATCATACGATGTCCCAACCCCTCCGTAAATTCCGGTGAGTAATCAAGGACATACTTACGCGCAACTTCATCAAGGCCCGGTTGATGGGGAGAATCATAATAGTCAAGTGTAAAAAATCGATCCAGGGTAATAACCCAATTGGTATTTACATGCAAGCGTTCAAGCAAGTCGCGCCGTTTTGCTTCAAGACGAACTTCTAGCACCGGTCGAGTATCAACAGGGCCACCTAGCAGATAGCCACCAGCATTTAGCAAGGAAGTATGCAATTCCATCAATGTCTCGCTATATCTGGGACCAGCAGGATGTGGTTCCGGTTTCCTTACCCCCTCTGTAACAATACGATGTCGCCAGAGTAGTCCCTCGTTATCCGCAGTGAATTGCGAGATAAAACGATTGACCAACCCATAGAGCGAGAAGCTGCTGGTATCGCTCCCGGTAGTATCCAACGATGGAGAGGAAGGTACAATAGCAGGCCGCGTGAAATCTGTCACTACGGCAATATGCGCTTCTGGAATTACGGACTTCTCTTTCTCTAACTGGCTCATGGCGCGTGAGGTTGTCGTCAATCCAGGAAGGAAGTGATCAGAGTTTCTTCCTAACCGTTGATCGATTTGCTGCTGGCGCACCTGCTCTAATGCTTGAAAAGTGCTTTTATGTCCATCCTCGGCATAGGAAATAATCTGAAAAGCGGGCAGGGAGTGTATCTGCTCAGACTCATCAGCAGAAGTTTGCGCGGACAGCATTTTCTTGATAGCTTCCGCGAAGAAATCGCCCCGATCAGGATTGATTAGCGTAGTGACGAGCGTACCGGCATACGGATGCGACTGATGAAATTTCGCAAGGTGTTCCGCCAGTTGATCGGGTTGAATATCACCAACACCCACCTGGTCAATACCGGTATCCAGAATTACGGCAATATCACCGTAACGCCGATGGGGATCAGGAACACCTGCCGGGAGAGCAACCCCATGAAAAAAACGTAAATTCTGGAAAAAGGCAAAGGCTGTTGTTAAAGCCGCCGCATGGTATGCAAAGGCAGGCACATTTGTCGGCACTAATAAACGCAATGCCTGCAAGTCGATGCTCTTTTTACGTTCGCGAAGCGGGTAGTCGAGCAGTTGCTTCTCCCACTCACGTAGCAGTTGAGTATAGCTAGCAAACCATGCCGCGCGTAGAGGATGTGTTGGCAAAATGACAATTGCCTCTTCCGCCTGTTCTCCGCTACTCATATTCCTGATAAGCAACGAATCAATCGAGAGAGCTTCGCGTAGTTCCATCACGTCAACGCGACGAGATACGAGATCATCTATAAGTTCCCGATATGCCTGAGCGTACCGCAGAGCAGAAGCAGCAAGATCAGGAGTCCAATCAACAGCCTCGACGACATCGCGTACATCCGATTGCTTTAACCGCTTAAAGAAAACCTCCCGAGCGCGCCAGAAAGGCAACCACGACTCGGAATTACCTGAAAGCAGAGGATAAGGCGTAAAGCTTTGTTTGTCTACAGGCCGTACCTCGTCAACATCCAGTGTAAAACAGCCACCTGAACGTGCTTCAGCAAGAATTTGCATTTGCAATGCCTGGAGAGAATAACTAAGACCAATATTGAGTATACGGCGATCGTTTAATCGCAGCCTGAAATACTTAAGATCTTTATTGATCCATTCCGGCTCTGTTTCGGCAAGGACGGTTTCGCGCATATCGACCGCAACTTCGAGCCGCCCGAACGCAAGGGTTGGGACAGTTCGTAAACTCTGCCTCGGTGGTTCAGGTGGGGGATTACCTCCTCCTGCTACTAAGAAAAATTCATTGCTATCGGCGTAAAAAGCTTCACCCGTTTCCTGATTAATAATCTCACTGCCATCCGCATTAAGTGGGGCAACCCTGATACAAACCCCATAGTCTGGAGGCTCGTCAAAATCCATATCCAGTTTGATTGTGACCGTTCGTCGGCTCCCGACAATACTACGCTCATCGATACATTTTTCAAATCCATCTTCACTATCGGACTTAATAATACCTACACGCCAGCGACTCAATTCCTTTGGTAACGCTGGTTCTGTTTTCCAACGAACAGTGATAGTTTCTTTCGCGCCGTAACGTCCAAGCAAACTGCCTTTTGCCCCATCCGGCTGCTTCAGATGGCAATAGGGTTCTACTTCGTCGTTAGCTTTACGAAAACGTGTGATACTAACAGAGCGCATATCACTAGGATCGGTTTTAGGGAATACCCATCGATCAAATGTCAGTGTCTGCTCTTTTGCTAACTCACGAGACCAGATGCGTACATCATTCATAGCACGCCCACGAAAAAATTGTGTCAGAGCAGTTGTGGTTAGTGAGTCTACTTTCAGGCTTTGAATACGTTCGCGTGTTGTCGCTCCAAGTTTATTTGGACGCGATAAGCTCAATACACAGTCGCGGTTATTATCGAGCCTTGATACAAATGTGTCGCTGGCATCGGCAATGAGTCCTACGCGCCAGAGTTCCAGACCAGGTTGTGTTGTTTCACCTGACTCCATGCGTTTGAGCAATGTGAGCGCGAAATCAAGACGTTGCTCATCACTTACACCAAAGAGGCCACGCAATCGAGCAAAAACAGAAGTCGTAATAGACTGGAGTTCAGGGGAAAGTTGAGCTCGAACACGCTTTAATACCAGCGTATGCAATGCTCGCCCATCAATAAGGGCAAAAGAATTGGCAATTGAACTATAGGCGGCATCCACTAGATCGGAGGGAATAAATAGACAAAGAGGCTTTTGCTTACGATTTCTTAGCTCAATGGCCTTATCTGTTGTAATAAACATAGGATCGGTTTTCATTTCGGCTTCATTTGAAACGAGAATGTGAAACCTTACGCCTTGGGCTAGTTGTCGTTGCATAATATAGTCACAAATACGCTGCGCCTCAGCACGCTCAAGAAAATCAACTCTGGCGCAGTGTCCAGGTTCCGTATCTTCCAAGCAGGCGACGACTGCACGCGCCAGCAATTCTACTTGTAGCGTACCTGTTTGAGGTGTATCTATCATGGCCTATATCTCCGCCTTCATCAACTCTTTGCCTGCATAGGAAGGATGCAGACGTTGGACTGTAAAATCATCGGAAAGATCGCGGAAAATTCCCATCTGGCGCAGACGGCGCAACATAGCACGTAAATTTTCACGCGCCGCAGCAATATATTCTGCGCCTTCAAAGGGCGATGGGGGCCGGTCAACTAGAATGCCAAAACGCTCTTCCAGGAATTGCAAAAAATCCTGTAAGCGAATAGGTTGCAATTCCTGATCTCCCCGGTCTTGATTAGAGGGCGGAGAAAGTCGTACTGCCGCCAACTGCACTAACACAGCAAGTAGATCATTCGTCGGCGCATAACGCCAGGACTTATGACTGAGCGTTGTACCTCGTAGCACCCCTTGTGACTTCTTCGATTCCTCCGACACCCGAATACCATCGAACAAAGTGATCGATCGATATTCCTCGTTGACCCTCTACAAGCAGGCTTACCACACGTTCAAGATTGCCTTCTGTCTTATCTATAATCGCATCAAACCAATGTAGCGCTTCTGAGCCACCTTCCTCATCCTTCGCTCGTATTTTCTTTTCGAATCCTGTCTTCGTCAAAACTAGCAGCAGCATCAATACCGAGGCTAACCGCAGGATGATTTTTTAACAAGAGTAACCCCTGCAAGTATTCCGCCCCTGAAATCCTCGGTCGCAACACATCTTCAATGATTGGACCGTAGCGTGGATTACGTAGTTTCTCAACATAGCTATTTAGTTGACGAAGAAGTAAATTAGACGACAAAAATTGCTGATAGATTTCTATGTCACGACGTACACAGGCTTTTGCCATCTCCTGGCTATATCCAACTGAGGATTCGGTAAAATCCAGGTAGAGTTGCGGGGGAGAAATTTTTGCGCTCTCCTGCATTGCTGCGGGCAAACTATCGGGATGCTGTACCAATTCATTCACAGCGTTGACCAGTTTAAGCGTGTAACTGAACAATTCAAAATTAATCAGAACCAGCAAATGATGGGTAAATGCTTGTGTTGGCATTGTCGTGTGATATTCAAAAAGAAAGCGTAGAAGGTCAGTTGCAAACTCTTTAGCAAGCGCGGGACAGGGACCAGAGATACTATTTTCTCGACTTCTGCTCCCTGGCCTGGTATTTTCAAAGCCATCTAAGAAAGCAATAGAAAGACGTGTCAGCGTATCCAATTTAGTTTTCCCATCATAGGAACCGCCTAAATCAGCAATACTACCAATTATCACCCCACGGCCAAAAACCGTTTTCACAAAAGTTCGTAACGCATCATCTGCTCCCAAATACTCGCGCAATATCTGATAAATAAATGTATCCGCGCTCCTTTGGCGACTCCCTGCAACGGGAAAACCAGGTTTGTGAGCAAGAATGGTATAGGGTACGATGGATGTGATTTGCTCATTAACGTGAGAACGACCTACACTACCTGTCGTAATCAGCGTTGTCCGCACAAGTCGTTCGAGCACTTTTCGCCCTTCAACATTATTAAATCCTTCAAGGTCTGAATGATTGGCTAACACATTGATAAACCTGTCAATATCTTCAGCGTCATTCGCTTTTCTCGCCTTTCCTCGCCCTTGAGCAAGAATGGTGAAGAAGAGAGAAGGCAAAAACAAATCGATATCAAAGGCATTCATATCTATGGTACAGATGCGCGGGAATTTTACGCCGACGATATCTTTGGGTATTTTGATCTTCATAGGATTGCCTTCCTTCCTTCTATCGCACTCTCTCACGCACAATTTTATTATTGCGCTGGGTCACATAATGCACGCGGTGTTGATTTTCAATAAGAATCAGATCACGGGTTTCGCGCAGCAGCAGGACATCTTTGAAGAGTTTCAGATCTTCAAGGAGTGGCCTGAACTCTGGAGCTGTGGGCTGCAATCCGTCGGCCATGCGCATAAGCAGTTCGAATAGGTCGAGGGTGATTTCCAGGCGGGGTAATTTGGAATAATGTCTTAACACGACGTTTTCAGGCAACCTCTCGACCATGCCGATACCCTGTGGCTGCTCCACCACAAACTCAAATTCCTCTAAGGGAAGTTGTTTGAGGACAACCAACTGCTGCTCAATCGATGCGCTCACTTTTATACTAAGTTTTCCTTCTAGCACTTTCCCCTCTTCCATGACGCCATCCGAACGTAGAATGCCGAGGGCCAATCTTTTGCGGAGTTCCAGCATCTCGTCATCGTCAAGGCGTCCATCGAGCAACATCATGAAGAGTTTAGAGTGCTGGTATGGCAACAGTGTCAACCAGCGTACCCTTGGCACGACGGAGCCAGACCCATCTTGTGCTGCCGTTACAGGTTTACCCGCGTCGAAATACAAACGCCGTTTGAAAGCTGACATCCATGTAGCTTCGTTCTCAAAGCGTTGAAGCGGGAGATCTTTTTTATCAGCAAAAAGGAGGCTACGCTGTCCGGCATCTTTCGCAGTTTGATGAAAATGTAGAAAACGATCAAGGTGTGGATGCGGGAAACGCGCGGGATCGAATGCCATGAGATCAGCCAACAATTCATCATGTTGCTCGACCGGCGCAAATGCTGATTGCCAGTAGGTAAAATTGATGAGCGATGCGCCTCCTTCCGCGCTATGCCGCGCATCATGCACTTGCTCGCAGCTTTTATTCCCAGTAATCAGGTAGGCCAGAGCCGAGCGCAGGTCGCGCATGGTAGTATGTCGCTGGCGTCGCAAATGCGAGAGCAAGAAGAGAAACTCAAGGCGTTGTATGACTCTTGACTTTCGCAGAGCAAGAGCGTTGTTTCTCAACGGGCAGGTCGCCTGGGCCGCGCAATTCTCACAAATCTTCCATTTGTCGGCTGCGACCAGGCGTTGCAATACTTGCCGGAAGACAGAATCCCCCTCAGAATCAGGTAAATTCACAAAGGCTCGCTTTTTCAAATCTATGACCCATACATCTAGCTCCTCGACGTCACTGGCATTTCTTGCACTATCTATCTGCTTCGACAGCCAATGAAAATGTTCTTGCTGGCGAATGAAATAGTCGGCAAGACGCCCATCGTTGATAGCAATCAGCACGGTCAGATTTGATTCAGGTTTATTGCTTCCTTCCAGACCTTGCAGCCTCTCGGTCAGTTGCTGGTCCGCGCTCAGACCTTGATGTGATTCTGATGCATCGTAACAACTGCGGTAGAGGTGTCCATCCCATTCCAATTCCCAGCCACTGTCATCTTTTTGAAGAATCTTTGCCTGCTGTTCCTGCAAGCGCTGTTGCACTTTTTCCAGAAAGGCTGTTTTCCCATCGCCTGGATTGCCACAGAGGAATACTACCCTGGGCTTTAGTTCAAAGATGGCAGGCAATAAGTACTCATCTAGCGCGGTAGGCACATAGGTTTCCCGCACGAATGCCGTATCTAATCCCCGGTTGTTCTTATTGCCTATATCGCTATTGCGATAGAGACTTCGAACCTCGTGTACCCAGGGGTTGACATGCTCTTGTAACGTTTCTGTCTCTACTGGTTCTTCTTCTACGGCCAGAAGGGCTGTTTGTAGTTCTTGCCGCATTTGAGCAACCGTAGCTGGACGCTCAGCCGGATCATTTGAGACCGCCCTTAACAATATTGCTGCTAATCTTCGCATCTTCGCGTCGACAAACTGCTCCAGTGAGATCAAGTGTCGATGAATGCCTTCCGCGATATTAAAAGGCATATACCCAAACAGCGCTTTAAATAAAACTACGCCAGCAGCGTAACGGTCGCACGATAAAGGAAAAGCGGATGATGAAGAAGCCGAAAATGTTTCGGAAGGAAGATAGAGCGGCGTCCCGGCAGCCTTACCTGGCGCGCCTTGCCGGATAGCAAAACCAAAATCAATCAATACAGGGCGATTATCAGCATCGTGGAGAATAATATTTGCTGGTTTGATATCCCTGTGAAGCAGTTGTTTTTCCTCAAGCGCCTCCACCGCATTCAGTAAACCCTGGGCAAATGACCACCAGCGTTCTAATGGCCAGGGAAACTCCATCTCAACTTGTTGTAATGTGGGGCCAGGAATAAACTCCATTTTGACATGGACATCGTTTTGTGGCGGATAGATGTCAAAAATTCGCGGCAAATATCTGCTATTGATGTTTCTCATCGCGCTAAACTCAGCGGCGGCTTACTGTAATACCTCAGAAGGACTGATATATTGTTTCAAAGCAAATAAGCCCAGCAATTCAAACTCATTATCACTCGCAAGAAAGGTATTTGCCATTGTTCCACGCCCAAGCAAACGATGTACTTTGTAGCGTTTATCCAGTAACTTTCCTTCGACTGTGTCGCCCTGTATTTCTTGATGCAGGCGACGCGCGAGATTATTGAGACGGGTGGAAATATCTTTTGCTGAAGGAGGCGTGGCTTTCTTCTCTGGAGTGATAATTTGTTTGAAAAGCGCGGCGAGGTCATTCGCCAGTTCAGCAGACAGAAATGCAGACCACCGTGGTTGTTGGGGAAAAACTATATCGCTTTCCACATTGGCACGAATATTGGAGAGAGAGACACCTGATAGACGTTCCAGAAAGACTAATGCCAGGCTAAAAGTATCCGTTTCGGGGGTAGCAAAACCAAAACCAATAGCAAGCTCTAAAGCAGCATACGGGTCTTCGATAGAAAGAGCATCGAGCGAGGGAGCAATAGAGTTTGTGCCAACACGAGCCGCGTAAAAATTGGTAAAGACAACTTTGGGCGGTTGTATGCTCTGAACATAAATCGAGTCCGGTCCAATAGCCCGGTGTAACACATTTTGCCCGTGAATCTGGTCCATCGCCTTAAAACAAGCGGCTGTGAGTAATAGTTCTTGTTGAAACTCCTCACGGATCTCTGGCAACGGATAGATACTTAATGGTTTACCTGGTGGAGGCATAATGGGCAGGACGAGAAAATCCTCGGACCATCTAAAGGGAATATTGACTAGAGGGACATGACCCGTGGCATATAATTTTTGCAGAGCGAGACACTCGTGCATGTAAAAGTCATAGAGCGCCGTTGAATCGATCGGGTCTTTGGTGAGATCATATACCATCAATTGTAATAGCTTGTCCGGGTTCCCATCCATTGTGGCATTGAAAATGCGAACCCCTGGACGAAGAGCGATAGCATCAACAATATTTAACGAATCAATTTTTGTGGGTACTTGTGGTCGATTCGAGAGGTCAACAAGAGTATGGCTTATGTGAGAACGCAGTTGGCCCACGAGAGGATTACCGCCGTGTTGATCAATCACCTGTAGCCGTTCGCATACATTTTTTAATAACAAAATACCATTGCCAGCGCGGGAATCATGAATTTGTGGAAGTTGTTCTGTTTCAGAGAGAAGGACGCCTCCACGAACAAAATGTTCACCCTCCTTTAGAGGCGTGACCTTCCAACCAATATGACCGGCCAGCACTTTTGATAGATAGTCGGCTTTTGCCAGAGGGCTGCGCATAGAAAAGCCGTCTGCCCTTACCCACAACTGGTCATTTCCCAGAATTCTCCCCCTCCATGACTTTTCATCCAGCAAAAAAACCCAATGATTACCGATGACAATAAAGTCAATTTCATACGAGCGATCGCCCCTGGGCAAGACCTTGTTACAGATTACAACCCAATCTGCGGGTAATTGTTGTAAAGCTTTAGCGGCTCTGCGCTCACCTTCTGTAGCAAATGACCCGGCACTCACTATTTCAGCCATGCAATTCTCCTTTGTAGCCAATGACAAGTGGGTCTGGAGGATATGTATCAAACTGCATTAAATTCGATCATTTTATTTCACTAATGGAATATCCGATAGTCTCAGCAATTGAATGAAATAAAATTCATCATGCGTGACCACTTAAAATTTTACACAAAAAATATATCTATTTCATTCGGACGAACTATATCATAGTTAGGCCTGCCATTCAAGAGCAATAGGAAAGACGAGTAGCAAAGGAAGGCTTCTATTTCATCCTGCATTATCAACGCTTCGCGTTTCACAAAAAAAGAAGAGACTGCGGGCGGTTCGGCTTTTGCGAACCGCCCGCAGTCTCTTCTTTTTTACTATGTCTTGCTATGCCCAGACCCTGGCGTTGCGAAATGTAGCTATGGTCATCGTGCTGTTGTAGCCAGAGGTGACTAAACCGATCTCCCCCTGGCTGAAGCCGCTATCGGTGGCTGATATGACTTGCTTTCCATTCACAAATATGGTGATGGCAGGGCCATTCGCAACTACCGCCAGAGTATTTGTCGTCCCCAATGCAGTATTAATGGCTGGAGATAGACCGTTGGCGAACACTACGTCACAATAGCCGCTGGAACACTGGCGAAAGTCGTACCACGCATTTGAACAAATTTCGAACCGATCAAAGTTGTTCGCTTTGCTATCTCCCCGAAAGACGATGCCACCGCAAAGCCCCTGCACCAGTATGGTTTGCACTTGAAACGTGAAGTCGCCGAAATCGGTATGCTCCGCGAAACAGACGGTGCCGTTATAGAGGTTCGTTGAGGTATTGTCATTAGCGCTTTGATAGGCCCTGTTGGCGAATTGACAGGTGTTATTTCCCTGCGTCGCAGCCACTTGCCAGTTATGGCCCTGGCTATTGTCGCGTAAGGGGTCGTTGAGAACAAGATTTCCGGTATTGGGTGGGTAAGGATTGGGGATAGCGTTGGCCTGCGCTGTTGCTTGCGCGAAGCTGGTCGCCCGCGCGATAGCGGTTGCAATGGCCCGCGAACTGGCATCACTGGCCGAAATTTGATAGCTGACGGCTGAATAGAACAGCACACCGCTACTTACGATGATTACAAGCACAACACTGGTCAATAAAAGCAATTGACCGGGCGAGTAAATGCGACGGCGAGGGCCAGGATATAGCGAGTAGGACATAGCCACACCTCAAGACTGATGCGCGAAATCAACGTGGTACGAGATGGTCTGGTCAGCGTTTAGTATATCCGTTATGGAATGAAATGTAAGAGGGAATAGGAGTTTTCTGCTATTAACCGGTGGATTTAGTCAGGGCTATTTAAAAGATTCCATAAAATTTACCTACCTTCGCCAAATTTATTTTTCCAGAAGACTTGACAAAATATTGCCTCTTGTGGTATTTTATTTTTAGAAGACTAAAATTTATGATTTTATCGTTGAAAATACTATGGGGGTTGCCATGTCACCGTCAACAGAATTACGTACATTGCCGATTCGCACTATTGACTGCCTGAAGCTTTGTTATAAGCTGCGCGAGCGGGGCGAGTCGATCACTACATCCAGCATGAGGGAGCGGTTGCAGTCGCTGGAGCCGAGGGGGCAATTGAGCGATGCGACCGTTACGCAGTTGTTCAAGTGGCTGGCCGAGCGCGGCTATGTGCGCTATATCCCTTATCATGGCGTAGAGCTGACCGAGGCGGGCAATGCCATGGCGACCGAATTGGTGCGCCGCCACCGCCTGCTTGAATTGTTTCTCGTGAACATTATGGGGTTTCCGCTGGATGAGGTTGACGCTGAGGCGGAACAGGTGGAACATGCCATTTCGGACGAGTTTGTAGAACGCATGGATGCGCTGCTGGATCACCCGGTCGCAGATCCGCATGGCGACCCTATTCCCGACAGGGTGGGTGGAGTCGTTGTGCCAAGCAGCCAGCCTCTCTCGACGGTGCTACCGGGGCAACAGGTTATCGTGCAGCGCGTGAGCGATGCCGATCCCGACCTGCTGCGGTACCTCACCACGCTGGGACTCATTCCCGGCGCTATGGTGTACGTGGAAGCGGTTGCGCCCTATGGAGGGGTGTATACAGTGCGTATCGGTACGCAAGCTCATGCCATTGGTGACGCCATAACACAATCCGTGCTCGTCCGTCCGGCGGTGGGGCAACCGCTATCCTCTTCTGAAGCGGCGGGAGGACGCTGATGAGACTTTATCCACCGATTTCAGCGCCAGGCGAACCAGCGGCGCAGGAGCCTCACGCCCCCGAAAGCAGGACGCGCAAGGCTGCTCGCGCAACCCTCGAAGGGCGTTCAAAGGGATTGTTTGCCATACTGCCTTTCCTGGGACCGGCCTTTATTGCCAGCGTGGCCTATATTGACCCCGGTAATTATGCCACCAACATCCAGGGCGGCAGCGCCTTTGGCTACAACTTGCTGTGGGTGATCGCGCTGGCCAACATGATGGCGATGCTGCTGCAAACGATGTCGGCAAAACTTGGCCTGGCAACGGGGCATAATCTGGCGGAGATGGCCCGTATCCATTTCCGCAAACCGGCGGTGTACGCGATGTGGATCATATCAGAGATCGCGGCTATGGCAACCGACCTGGCTGAGTTTCTGGGGGCCAGTATCGCTATCAACTTATTATTCGGCATTCCCTTGCTCTATGCCACGCTGATTACCGGGGTCGTCACCTACCTGATCTTGCTGCTAGAGCGGCGCGGGTTCCGTCCTTTAGAGGCAGTCATCATTGCCCTCGTTGGAGTTATCGCGGTCAGTTACCTGATCGAAACGTTCTTATCACGCCCTGATTGGGGACAGATAGGCCTGCATACCTTCGTACCCTGGGTGGGAGGTACGCAGAGCGTCCTTTTCTCGGTAGGTATCATTGGAGCAACGGTGATGCCGCACGTCATCTACCTGCACTCCTCGCTGACCCAAAGCCGCATTATCCCACGCAATGAAAAAGAGGCGCGGCGCATCTTCCGCTGGAGCATACCAGACGTGGTGATTGCAATGGGCCTGGCCGGACTGATCAACATGGCGATGCTCTACATGGCAGCGGCCACCTTCCACGCTCACGGAGAGAATAATGTGGCCGATATCAGCACCGCCTTCCAGACGCTCACGCCGTTACTTGGCGGGGCGGCTTCGCTCGTCTTTGCCGTTTCACTCCTGGCATCCGGCCTTTCCAGCTCCACCGTTGGCACGATGGCCGGGCAGGTCATCATGCAGGGATTTGTGGGCTTCACTATTCCCATCTGGATACGACGCCTGGTGACGATGATCCCGGCTGTAGTTGTGGCCGCCATCGGCTTAAATCCAACAACAACGCTGGTGGTCAGCCAGGTGGTACTCAGCTTCGTTCTGCCACTGCCGGTGATCGCCCTGGTGATGTTTACGCGGCGGCGCGATATTATGGGTACGCTGGTCAATAAGCGCATCACGACGTGGGCGGCCATCGCCTGCAGCGCGCTCATTCTCGGTCTCAATGCCTGGCTGCTCTATTCGACCTTTGCCCCGCATTTCGGTTGGAGGATTTTCGGCTAAGGGAAATAGAAGGCCGCCATCTGCTTCGTGCCAACCTTGCTCCAGGTTTTGCTCACGACCCGGCCTGTCAAGGCATCCAGGGTGCCCATTCGTTATCCTATTAATTTTTTAAAGTTCATAAAAGTCGAGGCAAGTGAGGTCAAAAGTTAGATAAGATCACAATTCCATCACACTTGTTCCATCGACTTTTAAATGTCTCTGAGCCAGAGTAGTTACAATTGTACAATTGACAATGGTTGACCTTGCGGATATACTTCTTAATATATGTAATGGAGTCACTATAGGGGCTACAAATACGCTAAGGGGACTGAGGCCCAGAAATATGCAAAATTTAGGTGCGGAAGACATATTTCTGTGGATATTTTACCAGCAAAAGGGGTGAAAGCGGCAAATATCGGAAGGTGAGAGGATCTTTCACCTTCTTTATCGTTATGCTGAATGCGCTCTGCAAGTGGCTTTAGCTCTTAGCGTCTGTGTAGCCCCAACTAATTGAGTGACCCTTAAGGAGGAGATCAGCTATGCCGGTAGATCAAAAGACGGCTCTCTCGCTATACCAGCAGATGCTGGTGATTCGTACCTTTGAAGAGACCATGGCGCAGGTGTATATGGAAGGCAAAACGCCCGTATTCGACATTGGCGGGGGCACGGTGCCCGGGGAGATGCACCTGGCCGCCGGCCAGGAGCCGGTGGCCGTTGGCGTATGCGCCCACTTGCGCTCTTCCGACGCCGTAACCGGCCCGCATCGCGCCCATCACGTCGCCATTGCCAAAGGTGTTGACCTGAAGAAGATGGCGGCGGAGATCTTTGGCAAAAAGACAGGCCTGGGCAAAGGCAAGGGCGGCCACATGCATCTCTTCGATCCAGCGGTAAAATTTGGCTGTTCCGGCATCATCGCCGCAGGCATGCCGGCCGCCGTCGGCGCCGCCCTCGCCTCCAAGATGCAGCATCGCGATGACATCGCCGTGTCCTTCTTCGGAGAAGGCGCGGCCAATCAGGGCGCTTTCCATGAGTCGCTCAATCTCGCCGCCCTCTGGAAGCTTCCCGTTCTCTTCGTCTGCGAGGACAATAGCTACGCCATCTCGGTGACCAAGGGGCGGTCTACCGCCATCGCGCGCAATGCCGATCGCGCCCAAAGCTACGGCATCCCAGGCATCTCCGTGAACGAGAATGACGTCATCGCCGTTTACGAGGCCGCGGGCGAGGCGGTGAGTCGCGCGCGTCGCGGGGACGGCCCATCGCTCCTGGAAGTGCATACTGACCGTTACTTTGGGCATTTCCAGGGCGATCCAGAACTCTATCGCGACCCCCAGGAGGTGCCACACCTCAAGCAACACGATCCCATTGCGCGGTTACGCCAGCAACTGCTGGAGCAGGGATGGCTCACGCCCGAACAGGACGCGGAGACACAGCGGGCGGCAAAAGCAACGGTGGACGAGGCCATCGAGTTTGCCCGCCAAAGCCCATTCCCCGCGCCGGAGGAAGCCCTTGAAGACGTATTTGTTCCCGTTGGTTGACCAAAGCTGATCAGGAGGAAATGCTCATGGCTGTGCATATACGTGAAATTACCACGGCTCGCGCTATTTCAGAGGCGATCGCCCAGGAGATGGCGCGCGACCCACGTGTTTTTGTGATGGGGGAAGATATCGCCAGGTATGGCGGCATCTTCGGCGCCACACAGGGGCTGCTCGACCAATTTGGCGAAGACCGCGTTCGTGACACCCCCATTTCCGAGACGGCCTTCATTGGCGCCGCGATCGGCGCGGCGCTCGAAGGCATGCGTCCAATCGTAGAGTTGATGTTCGTTGATTTTTTCGGGGTCTGTATGGACCAGATCTATAACCATCTGGCCAAGAACACCTACATGTCGGGCGGCAACCTGCGCCTGCCGGTCACGCTCATTACCGCCTTTGGCGCCGGCTACAATGATGCAGCCCAGCACTCGCAGTCACTGTACGGCGTGTTCGCGCACCTGCCGGGCATGAAAGTGGTCGTTCCCTCCACACCCTACGATGCCAAGGGCCTGATGATCCAGGCCATCCGCGACGACAATCCCGTCATCTACTTCATGCACAAGGGTTTGATGGGCCTTGGCTGGATGACGATGCTCGCAGCCGCAGCCGGGCCAGTCCCCGAGGAGTCCTACGCCATCCCCTTTGGGGTGGCGGATGTAAAGCGCGCGGGCACGGATATCACTATTGTGTCCATTGGCATGATGGTACACCGCGCGCTGGAAGCCGCGCAAGCGCTGGCTGGCGAGGGCATCTCCGCCGAGGTGCTGGACCTGCGCACGCTGGTGCCGCTGGACCGCGATGCCATCACGCAGTCGGTGCGCAAGACCCATCGCTTGCTGGTGGTAGATGAGGACTATCGCAGCTTCGGCATGAGCGGCGAGATCATCGCGACCGTCGCCGAATTGGCGCTCGACTACCTTGATGCCCCCGCGCGCCGCGTCGCCGTGCCTGACGTACCCATCCCTTACAGCCGCCCGCTGGAGCAGTTCGTCCTCCCGAACGCCGCGAAGATCGCGGCGGCCGCGCGCGACCTGATCCAGGGAGCATAATTGGGGCAGCCCTCACCTCCAAACCTCCTCCTCCAAAGGGAGAGGGGGTTGAGCGGTTAAGATCGAACCGGAGCAAAATCCATGACCATCCAGGTCGTTATCCAACCATGGACCGAGACGAACGTTGAAGAAGGCTACATCGCCAACTGGTTCGCGCGCAGCGGTGACGCGGTTCGCGCGGGGCAAGCGCTGGGCGAGTTGATGGTCGAGAAGGCAAACAGTGAGATTACCGCGCCACAGGATGGCGTGGTTCAGAAGGTCTTCATTAAGCGTGGCGACGTGGTAAAGCCGGGAGCCGTGGTCGCCGAGATCGCGCTGGTCGGCGAGATGGCAGCAGCGCCACCCGTCGCCCGCGCCGAATTCACGCCCGCCTCGCCTGCCGCCCGCCGTCTCGCGCGCGAGCAGGGGGGAGACCTGGCGCAGGTAACCCCTGCGGATGGACGACGCATCACTGAGGAGGATGTGCGCCGCTCCCTCGCCGCTGGCGCGCCTGCTCCCTCCGTCGTTGCGACCATCGCCCCCGGCGAGCCACTCACCGGGCGCCGCAAAATAATTGCCGAGCGTATGCTGCGGAGCATACAGCAGTCGGCTCAGCTCACGCTCACTAGCGAGGTAGATGCCGCTGCCCTCGTGGCGGCGCGTACACGATGTCAGGCCGGCATGGAAGTCAGCTACACTGATCTGCTCGCCTGGATCATCGCGCGCGCGCTCATGCAGCATCCCGCCCTCAACGCGACGCTGGAGGGTGATCGCCTGCGCCGTCATGAAGCGATTCATCTGGGGCTTGCCGTTGCCGTGGAGGATGGTCTGCTGGTGCCGGCGCTCCGCGATGCCGATCAACTGACACTCGCGCAGATCGCCGCGCAGTCGCGCGCGCTTATTGAGCGGGCCCGCAGTGGCGCCGCCGCGCCGGGCGAACTGAGTGGCAGCACCTTTTCATTGACGAATCTCGGCGCCTATGATATCGACGCATTCACCCCTATTCTGAATCCGCCCGAGGTCGGTATCCTGGGTGTGGGTCGCATACGCGAGGCTATCGTGCCCCGCAATGGCCAGCCAGCGCTGGGCCATCTGATGGTCTTGAGCCTCACCTTCGACCATCGCGCCGTGGATGGCGCTCCGGCCGCGGCCTTTCTCCAGACCATCAAGCGGCTGGTTGAGTCGCCGGCCACCTTTGAAGGAGCGTGCTGAGAGTGGCGCCGGTTGGAATCATCGCCAACCCTGCCGCGGCGCACGATGTGCGCCGGATCAGCGGGTATGGGTCGGGCGTAGATAATCAGGAGAAGATCCGCATCATCCGGCGCATTCTGCTTGGGTTGCAAGCCGTTGGCATTGACGAGGCGCTGGTGATGCCCGATCACTACCGGCTGGGCCAGCATGCCGCCGATATAAGCGAGCTGCATCTCTCGATGCATGAGCTGCCTCTGCCATGCGCCAACAACGAGACAGACTCGACGCGCGCGGCCGAGCACATGGTGGCGGCGGGGTGCGCCTGCATCGTGACGCTAGGAGGCGACGGCACGAATCGCGCGGTGGCCAAGGGCAGTGGCAAGACACCGCTCCTGCCGATTTCCACGGGTACCAACAATGTCATTCCCAGCGCCATCGAGGGCACCATCGCGGGGCTGGCGGCCGGCATCTTTGCCCGTGGCCTGGCGCCCGATCCGGCGCCCATCCGGCGCAGCAAGCGTCTGGAGATCGTCCGCGCGAACGAGATACTTGAGAGCGCGCTGGTGGATATCGCCATCTCCACCGAGGTGTTCCTGGGGGCGCGGGCTATCACCGATCTCACGAGCTTGCGCCAGCTCTGGCTGACGCAGGCGGTCCCTGGCTGCCTGGGGCTGGCGGCGATCGGGGCGCACCTGCACCCCCTGTCGCCCGCGGCGGATGAAGCGCTGGCGCTCGACCTGGATCCGGACGGTACGGCCAATGACGTAGTGACGGTGCTGGCGCCCATCGCGCCCGGACTCATCCGCCCGGCGCGGGTTCGCGCCTGGCGCGTGCTGCCGATCGGTGAGACCATTCCCATCAACTGCCACCCCTGCACGCTCGTCCTCGATGGCGAACGTACCCTCCACCTGCCCACTGACAGTGCGCCCATCACCATGCGCGTCCACTGGAGCGGTCCCTCCTCCTCGATCCCATGGCCGTGCTAGATTATGCGGTCAAGCGTGGCTTCTTTCAGAAACATTCTCCAGGGCAAGGTGTAAATGGCCTGTCAGTGTGATAGTGACCTATCACACTGACAGGCCATCTGGCCTACCAGACCACTTTGCCCGTGAGTTACATCTTGTTGCGCATCCCGTGAGATGAGCCAGGTTATACGTCAAAAGTGGCGAGGTTATGGTCATTCCTACAGCCAGATTTATTGCGCCCGTTGGGGAGGGGTAAGACTTGCCCATGACACTCGACCAGATGCGAACTCTCCCTTGCGGGCGCAATAGTGAATTGGGCATCACATGCAGCCGCCAAATTTTCTCGGCCGATCCTCTACCGCTACATCAAATGTCGTGTGAACCACTCCACGGCCGGAGGAGCAGTCTGCGAGAAACCAGGCTCCGTATAGGCCGAAAAGTGCGGCCCTTTCGCAATGACAAGGGATTTCGGTTCGAGCGCCCGTTCGTAAGCCGCAAGAGCAAGATCGACCGGCGTTAAAGTATCGTTGCGGGCTACCACCATCAGCAGAGGCGTGGGTGCAATCAGGTGAATGTTGGCAGCAGGGTTATACTCCAGGAACTTCTCCATGGACTCCAGGGAAACCTGGTTGCGCCAACTGGGAGCCCTGGTCGCACCAGTCTGGGTGAACCATTCATACGAATCGGGGGTTGGCAGCGCTGAGGGCTGGCCCTCTGGAGCGACGACAGGCACATAGTTGACCGCTCCCTCGGTATAACGTTGCACACGATCCTGAGCCAGGACCTCCACAAACCCGGCAAAGACATCTGCACGCATGAGCCGTTGCGCATTCTGCCACCCATTGATTAACGGAACCTGTGCTACCGCGGCCTTGATGCGCCTGTCAAACGCGGCCAGATGCAGCACATGCGCTCCGCTATAGGAAGAACCCCAGACGCCAATGCGCGAGGGGTCGACTTCTGGTCGGAGGGAGACCCAGGTGATGGCGTTGCGATAGTCCTCATGTTGTTCGGCGGGAATGATCCGTCCTTGAGGTTCCCCTTCGGAAGCTCCCTGGTAGCGATAGTCGAAGACCAGGGTGACAAAGCCCGCAGCGACAAACCGTTCAGCGAATGCATCAAGGTACATCTCTTTGACAGCGCTAAAACCGTGTGCCATGACGATAGCAGGTCGCCGCTCGCCACTCTTCAAGTCATCTGGAAGATAGAGCCAACCGGCACAGCGCAACTCCTGACTGAGAAACGTAACATCATGTCTCATCGAGACACCTCCTGAGTGAACAACCGAGAAGCCAGTTCCCGGTTCTTAGAAATACGCTCCTAATACTGTTCGTGTCTACAAAAGGAAGACTGGCCAGGCCGCCGGGCTACACTTTCGAGACGAGAGTGTAGCGTACCGTCTGAATCTGGATCAGCCCATTCGCAAAGAGAAAGGTATCCACACCATCAGATATGCTAGCAAGCCTGGAGTCGGCAGTCCATTCGAGGAACAGGATATTGTCAACATAGGTCGTCTTGACATTCCATTTCGCTTGAGGAAGCGCCTGAAACACGCCGGCGAAGAAGGCGCGTATGGCAGGTTTTCCCTGTAGTACGCCCGACGAGGTGATAAGAGAGGCAGAGTCAGCATAGTCCAACTCGGTCGCGTCGAGGTCTTCGGCTCCCAATGCCTGGGCATGATGCGCAAAGATCTCTTCCGGTGTGCGTTTCGAAAGTTCCGCAGATTGTGTCATCGCTGTAACTCCTTTACTCAGCAATCTGAGCTTGAGAAATGCGCTGTCCTTACAGTTGAGTGGAGATAAACGGGTACCACTGCTATGATAAGTATAGCTTGCAGTTTAGGAAAATACAAGAACACGCACACGCGCTTCAGCCGTGATGTCGGCGGTGCGCAGTGGCGGCATCCATTGTCAACCCAACAAAGTTATCGTGGTCGAACACAATGGTGTACCCTTCCTCAAATCCGAACGGGTTGACGGTTGTTCCACACTTGACACAGCGAATGCTCTCCGCTCCGGTTCCTTCAACGGGGCAAGATTCAGGTCGATATCACCTATTCACTACGAAAGGCTCCCGGCTTGTGTCATTAGAACGAATGTGTTACAGTGGACGGGAAAAGGCATCTGAAACCGTACATGCAGGGTGGGCTACAATGATGCGCGAGCCGACCGCGCGGAGGCAGGCAGATGAAACAACGACGACCTACAACGAGTACGGACGAGCGGTTATGCCTCACACTTCCGCTTCCTCCGAGCATTAACGAGCAGTATTATACCGATACCAGGGGGAATTGCAGGCTCACTCCTGTGGCGCTGCGCTATAAAGCTGATATGCAAAGAATCCTGCTCAACCTGAAACAACAGGGAGTACTAAACGCTTTCCTCTTAAAACGCATGGGTACCTGCTACCTCGCGCTGTACTTTGAGTGCTACTTCCCCACTCCTCTCCAGCGGGACCTCGACGGCGGCCTGAAAATAATGCTGGACGCGATTTGCAGGGGGCTGGGTGCCAATGACAATCGCGTCGTTGAGATTCACCTCTCGAAGCGCATTCGCCCCCAGGATCCGCACGTATACGTTGAAATAGACACACTGGACGAGTGGGAGTTCGACGAGGAGTACAGGGTCCTCCCAAAAGCGCCTGAAAGCGGGGCGCAAACCTGAGAAATCTACCCACGGCTGGTCGGCACCGCTGAGAGCCAGGCGGCGAACGAAACTACCCCTATGCGATTTGATGGAACCATACCCATTCTATCCACTTGCAGGCAGCCTGTGATAAAAAACGCATGTGATACAATCTGAACAATGAATGCTTGCTCAAAAGCACCTGGTAGCTATCGCGGAAAGAGGAAACTTCTGTGCTTCGATTATTGCTCGACACCGACCCTGGCATTGATGATGCGCTGGCGTTGTTTCTGGCCCTGGCTTCGCCTGACGTGCAGCTTGAGGCTGTGACGACGGTGAGCGGTAATGTGCATGTAGATTTCACCACGCGCAATGCGCTGGCCTTACTGGAACTGGCGGAACGATCTGGTATTCCGGTGGCGCGCGGCAGCGACCGTCCGCTTGTGCGCCAGCCGATAATTGCCGACTATGTGCATGGGCAGAACGGATTGGGCGGAGTGATGCTGCCCGACTCACAACAACGGCCAGTAAGCAACCACGCGGTTAATGTGATGATACAGAAGATTCTGGAGGCTCCGGGCGAGATTACGCTGGCAGCTATCGGCCCGCTGACGAACCTGGCGCTGGCAGTGCGACGCGAGCCGCGTATTGCGCAATCGGTGCGCGAAGTGATTATTATGGGCGGCGCGCTGCGCGTCCCCGGCAACGTAACGCCAATAAGCGAGTTTAATATTTTCGCAGACCCCCATGCCGCGCATATCGTGATGCACGCTGGCTGGCCCATCCGCCTGATCTCGCTGGACGCGACCAACCATGCTGACATGCAGCGAGAGCAATTCGCCGCGCTAGCCGCGAGCGGTCATCCCGTCACGCAATGCATGAAAGCGATGGTCGACTATCACCTTGACGAATTTGGCAAAGCGCGCGGTATCACTGCTTTCCATATGCACGACCCGCTCTGCCTGGCGGCTGCCATCCAACCCGACCTCATCGACTGGAAACCCGCCTATGTAGACGTTGAACTGAACGGCACGCTCACGCTGGGGGCGACCGTCGCCTACTTTGAAAAAATGGAAGACATCGACCCCACCCTATCCCACCCACGCCGCTCTAACGTGCAGGCATCGGTTGGAGTGGATGTCGAGCGTTTCGTTGCTATGTATATGGAGCGGATACGAATGGCGTTCTCGTAAATACCGCTTACATGGAGTGGCGCATGAGCCAGGGCTTGCCCCCGCCCTGGCTCATGTTTTGACAAGACACGCGCTATGGGATATAGTAAGGTCAGGTAATTCCTATCATTTTACTATGGTTTACGAACAAAGGAGCACAAAGACCATGGCCGTTAACGAAGCAGAAGTCATGGATGCGCTGCACGAGTGTTACGATCCAGAAATTCCCGTCAATATTGTTGACCTGGGGCTAATCTATAACGTTGATATAAATAACGAGACCGGGCATGTAGATATTACCATGACTCTTACGGCGCTGGGATGCCCAATGGCGGGCGAAGTCATCGCCGAGGTCGAGATGCGCGTGTCAGAGATTGAGAACGTCACTTCTTGCAAGGCAACCCTGACCTTTGATCCTCCCTGGTCTGCTGATCGCATGACCGAGGATGCCAAATGGGAACTTGGTATGATCTAATCAAGGCGCTCGATCAAAAAAATAATTGTAGGCGGTGATCTGTATGGCATTTTCACAACCACCAGATGCGGGAGAAATGCGCGCGACCCTGGCGCTCAGCCAGGCAGAGTCGCAAACAGGTAGTAGCCGCACGCTGAATCTTCCCGGCGGGCGGCGTATCACTATATCTATTCCGGCAGGGGTCTATAACGGGCAAGAACTGCGTGTGGCGGGTCAGGGCGAACCAACCTGGCAGGGTGGTCCCGCCGGTGATCTCATTTTGACCATCTCAATTGCGTCTGAGCCGGGGGCGGCGCAATCCAATCCAGGGATTAACGAGTTTGCGCCAACAGAAGCTTTCTCAGCGCAATCGTTTCCACAGACCGCTCCGCCACCTCCCGGCTATCCACCCGCGACAGCAGGCAGCATATCTCCCTATA
This sequence comes from uncultured Chloroflexia bacterium, assembly GCA_963769535.1. Taxonomy (GTDB): domain Bacteria; phylum Chloroflexota; class Ktedonobacteria; order Ktedonobacterales; family Ktedonobacteraceae; genus CF-113. The sequence continues at coordinate 86,616 of CAVYMC010000002.1, forward strand.
CGGCCTACCCGCCTGAATACAACGCTCCTCCCATAGGGGCAACTCAGCCTGGGTATACTCCACCACAACAGCCACAGGAGCCGTTATATCTGCCTCAGAATCAGATGGCCTACCAGCAGCCTTCTTATCCAGGCTACGCTGGTAACACACAACCCGGGCAAATGGAAGGGCAATTCTATTCACCTCCCGCTCCTCCTCAGCCACCTGCGCCGCGCAAGCGCAGATTATCACCTGCTATCCTTACGCTTATCATTGTGCTGGTATTGCTCCTGCTCGCGGGCAGCGGACTCATCTACTACGTGGGAGTGTACCAACCCAAAGCGCTGCACGACCAGGCCACCGCCACTGCCCAGGCCCAATTGACGGGAACCGCCAATGCTCAAAGCAGCGCGACAGCCCAGGCTAATGCCACCACTAACGCGATAGCCAGCGCGACAGCTAACGCGCAGGCGACAGCGAATGCACAGTCATCCGCGACAGTTACCGCGCTCCAGAATATCCTGACAACGGCTACAAGCGGCACACCGGTATTAAATGACTCGCTGAACGCGCAAAGCAGCAGCACATGGGATAGCTTCCCGCCCGCCAATTCTTCTCCTGGAGGTAGTTGCCAGTTTACCAACGGCGCGTATCATTCGAATATGCCGACCACAAAATACTTCCAACCCTGCTATGCTAATAACCCCACCTTTAACAACTTTGCCTTCCAGGTTCAAATGACCATTACCCAGGGAGACGAGGGCGGCATCCTGTTCCGCTCCGATCCCAACAACTCCAAATACTACCTGTTCCGCATCAATACGAATGGAGCGTATAACCTCTTAGTCTACACCAGCAGTCAGGCCAGTTCCGCAACCTTTTTGCTCACCGGCACCGCTCAGGGTTTCAAAACCGGCCTCAACCAGCCCAACACGCTCGCTCTTGTTGCACAGGGTAACAACCTGTACTTTTACGTTAATGGTCAGTTCATCAATAGCGCGAGCGACGGCACCTTTACCACCGGCAAAATCGGGGTGTTCGGGGAAGACGCCACCAACCCGACAGACGTGGCATTCACGAACGCGCAAGTCTGGCAGTTGTAAAAGCGCATTCTTTCTCTTATTAAGCAAGCCATGATTGGATAATATCTATGTATCAATGCAAATGGTGCGGTTCTTTCCTGCGGCCCGGCATGGGTGCCTGTCCATCCTGCGGTACAGCCGTTCCTATCTCAGAAAACAGCACACCTGGACAAATTTTTCAGGGGCCAGGCACGCCCGCGCAGCCACAACAACCTTTTCCCGACAAGCAGACATCTCAGCAACCACTCTACTTAGCCGGACAACCTCCAGCAGAGGATTTCTATTTTTCAGCATACTCGCCGCAAGAGCCATTCGCGAATATCCAGACGCAGCAACCCGCCTCTGCTCACTATGCGCAACAATCCGCTCCTATGATGCCGCCACCGCAACAGCACCGCTCGCCCCTTTCGCGCGGCGCCACTATCACATACGCTGCGCTAGCGCTGCTCGCGCTGTTCAGCGGACTGACGTTGATCCTGTACTCTGCCGTCATTCACCCGGCCCAGCTTCACCAGCAGGCGACCGCGACCGCCATTGCGCAGATGAACCTGGAAGCCAGCCAAACGGCTCTGGCTAACGCCCAGGCCACAGCAACAGCCATCGCTATTACGAACGCGACTGCAACGGCTCAAGCGCTTGCTACCGCGCAGGCCGTCGCCACTGCTACCGCGTTACAGAATATTTATACGCAGGCCACTGGCGGCGCTCCCGTCATCAATGACTCGCTCGCCGGCGACAACTACAACTGGGATATCGGCAATACCAACGACGGCGGGGGCTGTTTCTTTTCAGGCGGAGCCTTCCATGCCTCCGTGCGCACAAAAGGCTTTTTCTTGCCATGCATAGCCCACGCCACCAATTTCAGCAACTTCGCCTATCAGGTCAGCATGATATTCATACACGGTAACTCTGGCGGCATCGCCTTCCGTATCAATGCCAATCAGCAGGACGGGTATCTCTTTAATGTCACGCTCGCAGGTGTCTATGGCATCTTCATTATCAAGAAGAACCAGGCGGGCGCTGCCTTAACTTCCGGCCAGAGCGCCGCCATCAACACCAGGCCGAACGCGGCAAACCTGCTCACCATCGTTGCCAGGGGCAATAACATCTTCATGTATGTCAACAAACAATTCGTCACCAGTGTTACCGATGGCACTTACGCGGCGGGCCAGATCGGCGTTTTTGCCTCTGACGACACCGTAGCGAGCGACGCGGCTTTCACAAAAGCGGAGGTGTGGAAGCTATGAAATCTGGCAGCGCGGGTGTCTTCCTCGTGATTGTGGCATTGGCGCTGGTCGTCAGCGGGCTGGGATTCATCATCTTCACCGCCTCAACGCAATATACCAGATCCCTTAACACGCAGGCAACCGCGCAGGCCCGTTCCACCGCCCGCGCCAACGCGACGAATCTGGCACTGACACAGCAGGCCACTAACCAGGCTCTAGCAACACAGCAGGCTTTTATCTATGCAACAGCCTCCGCGCTGGCCGGCAGCACGGTAACGGCGCAGGCCAACAGCGAGACAGCCACAGCAACAGCCAATACATTGCAAAACCTGCTCAGCCAGGACACCAGCGGTACCCCGGCATTCAATGACGCGCTGAGTGACAATTCGAGCAACAATGCGTGGGACACGATTATCAACCCGGAGGGCAATACCGGCTGTCAATTTAATAATAGCGCCTATCACGTACTGGAATCGCTCCGCGGTTTTCTTCAGCCCTGCTTCGCCGGGGCGAGCAATTTTAGCAACTGTGTCTACCAGGTAACGATGACCATTGACCAGGGAGACCAGGGCGGTATGATCTTCCGCGCCAATAGCGCAAAATCACAATACTATCTCTTCCGCGCAGGCACAGACGGCTCCTATACCCTGGAACGTTACAATAATAGCCAGTTGACTACCTTGAGCAGCGGCTTTAGCATAGCCATTGCTACCGGAGTTGGTCAATCGAATACACTGACGGTGATCGCCGACAAAAGCACGCTTTACCTGTTTGCCAACTCAACCTATATTGCTACCGCGACCGACTCAACCTTCACCTCCGGTCAAATCGGCGTAGTCGCCCTCGATTTTACCCTGCCCACCAACGTTGAATTTAGCAACGCCCAGGTCTGGACACTCTAAAAGGCCATTACCAGGGGCATCGCTTCTGGCTCTCTCATCCATTTTAGACTACGCGAGCGGAAAACTATAGCAAGTTGCTCCATTGTAGAGCAAGTGTTTCTCAGGTACTATTAAAGCAACTATGGTATTTCTCTCGCTTAAGACAAAGGATATCAGGCATGAAGCGAATACTGGCCTTGCAGTTTACCTGGGATGATCCGCCGGGCTATCTGGGCGAGATCATGGAAGAACATCGTATTACCTGCGATGTCGTTAAAGTCGAAGAAGAAACTATCCCCGACCCGGCAGAATATGACGCGATCATCGCGATGGGCGGGCCACAGCACGTCGGTCATAACGATACCTACCCCTATCTTGTCGGCGCAACGGATGCAATTCGTCGCGCCGTAGCGCGCGAGATTCCCTATCTTGGGCTATGCCTGGGCGGGCAGCTCCTGGCAAACGCCATGGGGGCGCAGGTGAAAAAGCACTCCAACCCTTCCATTGGCTTTTACGAAATACAATTCACTGAAACAGGTAAAAAAGACCCCCTATTTCAGGGACTGCCCGGTTATCAACAGGTCATTCACTGGCACGAGGATACGTTTGATATTCCAGATGGAGCCGTTCTATTGGCGACGAACCCGCATACGCAGAACCAGACGTTCCGCTACGGACGTAACGCCTACGGCACCCAGTTTCACATCGAACTGACGCCCGCCATGCTCAATGTCTGGCTCTATTACCCGGAGTACCGCCAGGAGATCGTGCGGGCGCTGGGAGAAGAAGCGGCTGATAAGTTCATTAGCGACCGCGCAAAGCTCTACCCACTCTACCGCGAACACACGCGCATGATGTTTGAGAACTTTCTGCGCATCGCTGGATTGATTGATAATCTTACACTATCATGATAAGCATGCAGACTTCTCGCCACCGATGGTGGCGAGAAGTCTGCATGCTTATCATGATAGTGTCCTCATCCTTTGACCGACCCGGCCAGGATGCCACGCACAAAGTAGCGCTGTAAAGAGAAGAAGATTACCAGCGGCAGGGCGATTGAGAGGAACGCTGCTGCCGTGAGGAGCTGGTAGCCCGAACCGTATGAATTGACAAGGTTGGCAATTGTCACTGTCATGGGTAGATTCCGGCCAACCATTAGAATCAAAGCGTCGAGCAGATCGTTCCAGACCCACATGAACTGGAAGATGATCAGCGAGGCCAGCGATGGCACTGAGAGCGGCAACACTATGCTGAAAAAGACCCGCATATTCGAGGCGCCATCGATGTGCGCCGACTCGAATAAGTCGGAAGGGAGCGCGCCAAAAAAGCTGCGCAGCAGGTAGATGGCAAATGGCAGGCCATAAGCTGTATGGAAAAGCCAGATACCGAAATACGTTCCGCTGATCCCTGTATCAGTAAACAACTGTAGGACAGGAATCAGGGCCAGTTGCGCCGGAACCACGAGCAAGGCCACGATAGCAAGAAATATCCAGTCTCGCCCCGGAAATTTCAACCACGCGAAGGCAAACGCCGCAAAGGACGCCACGAAGACCGGAAGGATGGTGCCGGGAATGGAAATGATCAGGCTGTTGATAAATGCTGTCCCTAAACCTTGCTGCGAAATCACCTGCTGGTAGTTGTCGAGCGTGAAGTGCCAGGGGGGAAGCAACGCCGTCCACCAGCCAGTGCTCTGAATGTCGGTAATGTTGCGAAAAGAAGTTACGAAAAGCCCGACAGTGGGAACTGACCACAGCAGAGCAATCAACACGACGAGAATGGTAATGAAGCTGCTGCTGATCCAACGCACTAAGCGTTGTGCCGGCGTTTCGGGGCGCAGCCTGGGGCCAAGTTTTTCGGCGACGCTGGGGGCGTGCTCAAAAGTTGCTGCAAGGCCAGCTAGCTGCTCTGGATTTGTTGCGCTCATCGTTGGGCCTCCTGTACGCGGAAACGCCTGAGATTGACGATCATAACCGGAATAATGACTACCAGAAGCAACACGGCCAGCGCGCTGGCTAAGCCGAAATTAGTGAAATCAAAGTACTGCTGGTAGTATGCCACGCCGATCACATTTGTTCCCTCGAAACCGCCAGTCATGACGTAGACGATATCGAAAATCTTCAGCAGGTTAATAACCATGGTTGTCGCTACCACCGCGATGGTAGGGGAGATCAACGGCACAATAATGCGGAAGAAAATAGCAAGCTCGCCGGCTCCATCCATACGCGCAGCTTCCATGATCTCGATGGGAACCCCTTTAAGCGCGGCTGAGAGGATCACCATGCAGAAGCCAGTCCACATCCATACATAGACGGCGATCAGAGCGAAGTTATTGATGGCAGGGTTGATGAGCCATGCCTGTGGCTGCCCGCCGAACGCGGTAATTATGGCATTGAGCAGGCCTATTTGTGTTGAACCCTGAGGAGCGTACTCGTAGACAAATTTGAAGATGACGCCCGCGGCGACAAATGAAAGAGCCATGGGGACGAAAATGGTCGCTTTGATAGTACTCTCGATGCGCACCCGGTCTACAAGTACAGCAATCAGCAATCCCAGCACAACGGTAACTACCGTACCCAGCACTAGCCACAGAAGGTTATTCCTCAGTACTTCGAGCATAGTGGGATCGGTGAAAATAGTCCCGTAGTTCTTCAATCCAACAAAGGTGGTTGAATCACTGTTCAAGAAACTGTTATAGAGCGTATTGAGTACAGGATAAATCAGGAAAATGAGCACAAACGCCAGGGCTGGCGCAACCCAAAACCACGGACTTATCCTCGCAAGCCAGTGGGATCGCTTTCCTGTTCCCCCGGAAGACGCTTTTGCGTCTTGCATGGCAGTAATCACGTAAGGTACTCCTTTCATCGTAGAGGTGATCGTATCTCGCAACCGTCCGTAAGCTAGTAGGGACGCTCCTTGTGAGTGTCCTCGTGCTTAGTAATGCACACACGGATGGACACCCACAAGGAGCGTCCCTACTGAAACATCAGACGGGTTTCCGATCAAGATTACGATGTATACGCCGATGCAGCGGTTGACTCGAGCGTACTCAAGACGGTATCCAGCTTACTCGTGTCCCCGATATAGGTCAACATGCCTGCCCAGAAGGCGTTCTCCATTGCCGGGGGCATCAGGTCATCAGCGCCAAAGCGGAACGATGTAGCGCTGGCAAGCTGTTGGGCCGAGGCCGCCGAGACGGAGTTGGGATAGGCGCTGGCCGGCACCGCTTTATTGGTCGCCGTAAATCCGCCTCGCTTGACCCAGATCGTCTGCGCATCAGCCGTAGCCAGGTAGTTGATGAGTTTTTGCACGGCGGTGGTATTCTTCAAAGCCACGACCACGTCTGCGCCGCCCGTGACCGCTCCCTGGTACTGGGTATTGATCGTGGGGAACGGGAAAAAGTTGAAGTCTGTTCCCGCTGCAGCGTTGGGAAACTGCGTGGTGATGAAGCCCTCTGTGAAGTCGCCCAGGTAGTACATGTACGAGCCAGGAGGTGTCTTGTACGGCAGGTAGCTGGCTTCCTGGAAGCCGGTGGCAAGGATAGACTGCGGCGCTCCATTGATGTAGTGTTTACCCGCCACAATCTGACCGAACATCTGGAACGCGCTCTTGATGGTTGGATCGGTCCAGGGAATCTGATGCTTATACCACTTATCATACATGTCCGGGCCAGATTGGCTCAGATAAATCTGGGCCAGCCAGTCGGCGGCGGGCCAGCCGCTAGCCGCGCCACTGCTCACGCCCATCGACCAGGGATACTTACCGCTGTTGGCGATGGTGTTGGAGAGTGTAATCATGTCTTGCCAGGCAGCAGGCGTCTGGGCGCCAATGGCTGTGAACTGCTTGGGGTTATACCAGATCGTCCCCTTATTGGCAGCTTTGTAGAACAGTGCGTAGAGCTTGCTGTTATATGAACCCAGGTCGGTCCAGGCGCTTGAATAGTTGCTATGGATCGCGTTCATGTCCAGGAAGCTATCCAGGGGAACCAGGTGGCCCTGGCTGGCAAGTTGCTGCATTTTAGCAGGGTTGGGAAGAATGGCGATATCGGGGGGATTGTTGCCCTGGATGCGCGTTGTCAGCACAGCATTGACATCGCGTGTCGTCTCGATGTTCACGACTATGTTATTCTGAATCTCGAAAGGCGTAACAACAGCATTGAACGAGGCTTGCTCTTCGCCGCTCCATACATTGAGAACGTCGATAGTAGTGGCCGTCGTGGGGGTAGTACTGGGCGTTGTGCTGCCTCCGCCGCAGGCCGCCAGCAACGAAGCCGCCGCGCTCGCGGATAGCCCGACTGCCATCGAACGCTGGATGAACTCCCTGCGGGTGATGGTGTGGTGTTGGGTGAAGTCTTCTACAATTTGATCCAATGAGTTCCGCTGGTGACGATCAAAAATAGGCATGGTACACTATCCTTCCTTCCTTGCTTGTAGTCTATCCTACGATGATTGCGCTCGCAACTCTGACGAGCATGGGAACCCGGCAATGCCAGTAAATGTGTCCATTCCATCTGGGGAAAAGCCTGTGCGCCTTCAAATCGTAACAGGAAACCTTTTTTCGTTGAACGGCTTTTCGGGGGCTTCGAGGGGGCTACCAGTCACTTTCCCAACTTGTAAATTGCCTGTCACTTTTTTCCTGTTTCGCCTGTCTCTAGTAGTAGAAGACATTTCCCTTTATTTCCTTGCAACCAATGCAACATCTGTGGAGTAATCCAGGGGGTAAAAAATGATCAACATGCTCCCTAATGAGCAATTGAGACTGGAGCGGCAACGACGCGGTTGGTCTCGCCAGTACGTGGCCGAGCAGATTGGCGTAGCCGATCCCAAGACGATCGGGCGTTGGGAACGCGGAGCCGCCTTTCCCAGTTCGTATTTCTTGCAGAGGCTCTGTACCCTCTATGGCATGTTAGCTCAGGATTTGGGACTATTTCCGGCAGAGCATAAAAACTCCTTACCTGCTGCCAGGGCCAACAACGCGCCTCTTGCTCGCGAACTCATGCATGATAAACACATGCAGCGGCAAGTCAGCGATGGTATTATCTGGGCCGGTCTCGGACTACTGCCAAATGTGTCAGACCTCCTCTGTAGATGGAGCAGCCTGCTCGATATGCCCGCGACCGACATCAAGTATTAACAACCTCTAGTCAGTCCTGCAAGAGTATTGTATTATTATAGAAGACCTTCGTGAAGCAACTCAGGGGAGAGACGCTTTTCACTGACCGCCCTTGAGAAGAGAGGATATGCTCAGGTATGGAGTACGGAATACCAGATACTCCCTCATCCGAGTCAGGCAGTCCTCCTGACGAGCGTAACCTCGTGCTTCGCGCAAGAGACGGTGACCAGTTGGCATTTGAAACACTCTACGAACGATATAACGACCGCATTTGCCGCTACTTAACCCGCATGACCGGCGATGATGGCGTCGGATGCGAACTCACCCAGGAAGTCTTTTTGAAAGCCTGGGAAGCTTTATTGAGCCTCCGCGATCCAGCGCGCTTTACAAGCTGGCTCTATCGTATTGCCACGAACCGGGCCTATAACCACCAACAACATACCAAACTGCTGCGCACCATTCCCTGGGAAGAATATGCAGCAGGCGAGGAGGCATCAAGTAGAAGAGGGCCAGAGGAACAAGTAGAAGAAGCAGAACTGCTGAAACTGGCGCTCGCGCGTGTCTCTCAGACCTACCGCCCTTGTCTCATCTTATATGTAATAGAAGAACTCTCACAACGGCAAATAGCCGAACTGCTACAGATAAAAGAATCCTGCATTGGGAAGTACGTCAGTCGAGGACGAGAGGAGCTGCGTCAAATATACTGGCGGCTCTCGAACGAACCAGACACTGTCAAACGAGGAGGAAAGCGGGGCCAATGAAGAACCAACCACCCTGCATCGCCTGGGCGGAGAAGCTCGCGCTTAGACGAGAGGACCTTTCATCTTCTGACCGCGACGCCCTCGACGCGCATATACAAAGCTGCCCGGAATGTGAAACAGCACGAGATGATTATCTTTTCTTTGATACGCGCCTGCGCGCGCTGCCGCCTTCAACACTCAAGCCATTGCCGCGCCTTTCTCTTCACTCTCTAACAGAGAAGAAAGAGAAAGCGGCCACTGCCAGCACAAGCGAGGCAGGCGCCGCTACCAACGATTCTCACCGCCTTCCGCCCGTGAGGGGCAAAACGACTTCTCGCTCATTGGCCCACCAGCTCCAGCGCGCGTTTCCCGTTGCCCTGGTCGCTTCCCTGATTCTCGCGCTGCTGCTCGTTTTTAGCATACAATCTGCCAGTAGGACAGGCTCCCACGCGGTAGGAACAACTCTCCTTACTTATACAGGACACAACGATTACGTAGATGCGGTAGCGTGGTCTCCCAACGGCCAGTTCATCGCTTCTGGTAGTTGGGACGGCACGGTGCAGGTGTGGGATGCGCATACTGGAGCCATCGTCACCACCTACAAAGGGCATAGTGATATCGTGAGTACCCTGGCATGGTCTCCCAACGGTCAAGACATAGCATCCGGCAGTTGGGACGGCACGGTGCAAATCTGGAATGCATTCACTGGAACCCTACTTACGCTCTACCGGGGACATACCGACGCCGTGAGCGCGCTGGCGTGGTCTCCCAATGGTCGCTATATCGCCTCTGGTAGCTGGGATCATACCATACAGGTATGGGATGCGCGCACAAAGGCGACGCTTCTCGTTTACAAAGGGCATAGCGAATTTGTGGACGCTGTTGCCTGGTCCCCCAACGGTCAATACATCGCCTCTGGAGATAGAAACAACTCCGTTCTCCTGTGGAACGCATTTACAGGAGCTACCTTGCACAGGTATACTCAATATACAGGAGGCATCATAGAGGCGTTGGCCTGGTCTCACAATGATCGCTACATCGCTTTCGGGAGCCGGGATAAAACAGTGCGGGTCTGGGAAGCTTTTACAAACACCCTTGTCTTCACCTACAAAGGACACACGAATGATGTGAGCGCACTGGCCTGGTCTCCTGACGATCACTACATCGCATCGGGCAGTTGGGATCACACCGTGCAGATCTGGAATGCCTTTACAGGAGTTACGCTGTATACTTATACAGGACACACCAATGCTGTAGATGCGCTGGCCTGGTCTCCTGACGGTCACTACATCGCATCGGGCAGTTGGGATCGCACCGTGCAGGTGTGGGTCGCCCCCCCAACCAGGTAACACTTGTTCTTAATAGTCACTACTCATTTTTACTTGACTATCAATACCGGGCAGCTCGCTTTTTCTATCAAGGAGTGGCTGACACTGCCCATGATGGCACTGCGCAACGGGCTGAGGCCGCGCGTGCCAACTACGATAATATCAGCGTGGGTTTCTTGTGCTGCCTGTAAAATACCTTCATCCACGCGGCTGTGTTCCATGACGCGCCCGGAGACGATTACATCGGGCGAAGTCACCAGGCTGCGTATTTCAGCGACGGCGCGATCTACGACAGCCTGGGCTTGCGCCAGTTCGTCTGGTCTCGACTCTTCCGCCAGCATCTGGGCCTGCTCGATCGAGGCTTCCGGCGTCAGCACCGACATGGCGAGAGGCATATGCGTTGGCACTCGCAGGTGGACATAGACAACGGTGACTTCTGCCTGCTGGCGGCGGTCCGCGACCTGGGCGCTGAACCGTACAGCGCGTTCAGCATTTTCCGAACCATCGGTTGGAACAAGCACATGGTAAATCACTGGCAGAACCCCTTTCTGTGTTGCAGATAGTTTCTTTTCTCTCCTAGTCTATCTCACCTGACGGGTCAGCGTCCAGAGAAATCAGCAATATTGCAGAGAAAAACTTCACACATTGAAGTTTTGTGCCATTTTGAGGTGCATAACTCCTTTCTTTTGATGCCTGTTTCTGCTATACTTGCACACAACATATATTTTTATGGATTCCAGTACAATGTGCGCTCGCAGCTTGCAGCGCGGCGATAGAAAAATGATTTTAAGTATATAGGCCACCGGTAACAACAATACCCGATGCTTTAACTTTTTGCGAAAGGCAGCAACCGACATCGATGTCGCAACATACTAAAATACGTCACAGGCAACGCAACTCTGCCAGCCATCTCCCTTTCAAAATTGTTGGATATAGTATTCCCTGCGAACGGCACCCATCGCGCAACGAAGATAGCTTCTTTATTGAGCATGAGGGAGGGCTGGCCGCAGTATTCGATGGCGTCGGGGGAAGCGCTGCCGGGGAGATCGCGTCACAAACAGCCAGGCGCGCCGCGCGTAGCCGGTGGTTCCAGGAGCTGCACAAAATCCAACAGGGAGCGCCGCTAAAGAAAGGCATCATTAATTGCGACGCGGCTGATTACTGCGCCGTGTTGCAACGTCTGGTTGAAACTTCCGATGAAGCGGTGCGCACCGAGGGCGCGCGCGAGGCTGGCACCGATGATCTCGCTACGACTGTTGCGATGGCAATGCTCTGCCAGCACCCTGAAAGCAACGATTACACGCTGTTTTACGCGCACGTGGGCGACAGCCGCCTCTACCTCCTCCATGAAAACGAACCGCTCAAACGCCTCACCCTCGATGATGGATTGTTGGGCAGGCTGGTAGAAAGCCAGATGGTCGAAGAAGAGGACGCCCGGCGCATCGACCAGGCCATGCGCTCCGAGGAACTTTCCGAAGTGGAATTCAGTTACTTTCGTATGCGCGGGGGCATCACCCAGGCACTGGGCGGTCCCGTACCACCCACCATCCACATCAGCCAGATTCCTATCGCGATTGGCGACCGTATCCTACTCTGCACCGATGGCATTCACGATAACCTCACCGATAACGAAATCGAGACGATTCTGCGCAATTCGCCCCGCGACGCTGCCGCGCGCAACCTCGTTACGCACTCCCTGCACCGTTCGCGCGAAGAACGCCATGTTACCGTGCGCGCCAAACCGGATGATATGAGCGCAATCGTGATTACCCGGCGTTTCTAAAAACGTGCAACACATGTACGCGACCATGCTCCAAAAGTACCAACTAATCTCCCCATTTTGCGCGTTGATTTAACGTGTGTGCTACACTCGCTACAGAATCATGATCGCAAAAGGTGTTTTTACATCGCACATCAAAGCTGGTCGGGAGGTCTCATTGCGCGTAAAAAGGAAGTTCTGTCTACTTCTATGTCTTTGCCTGGTCACGTTACTCGCCGCCTGCGCAGCGGGACAAAGCAGCAACAGAGTGCCAGAGCAACCACTGACAGGGGACAGTTTGAATATCGCGCAACAGCAGGTTCCTTCACCAACTATTGTTATCCCTCAACAGCTTAACACGCCAGCGCCAAAGCCAAACACCTCAACATCGACTTACCATCCCGGTCCGACACCTACCAACAGAGGCACAGGCTCCGCGCCCTGGGGCGCGCCGCCGCTCATGACCGCGGAAGAGGCCCAACTGACCCGGCAACTATTTAATCTAATGAACAGCGACCGGGCAGCGCGCGGACTCTATCCTTTTGTCTGGAACGCAACGCTGGCTGGCGGGGCGCGATTGCATAGCTGGAACATGTATCACTGCGGCTTCAGCCATACCTGCCCCGATGGCCTTGACCAATGCGCGCGCATCGCCAACGAAGGCTTCGCGGGCTACAGCGATTGCGGCGAATGCATTGGGCTGGTCGGGCCTTCTACGCCGCCCTGGACACACGTCTACGAAGTGCAGGAAAGCATGATTAACGAGCCGCCCGGCGGCTGGCATCGCATCCACCTGACCAGTACCACGCTGCATCGCGCCGGGGTGGGCATTTATGTTGACCCAAACGGCTGGGTATGGTTCACCGAAGACCTGGTCAGCTAGCATATAATAAGAATGGTTAAATGCAAGCCGCAATGCTTGCTGGTAGATGTCAGCTTAATCAGGATGGAGCATTACACGATGATTCCTCGCGACGATTTCACGCCTTTTGGCTACCTGGATAATCCCTACCATGCGTGGAAACTCAACCCGAGCGGGGTGCTGCGCTCGCTGGAGCCGCTCGGCATGGGCTGGCATGTACCCAACCTTGGCAGCTACGCGAATAACCAGTTTCAATACACCGCTCATCTCAACATCGGCCTGAAAATAGGCAAGATGGCGCTTATCACGCCTGATGATTTCCGCCGCCAGAAATGCGCGATTCACAGCACGCTGCATACCAAAAATCGCTTTGAATACAACTGCGTCGTGCCGAAATACGGATTGACCCTGAGCGCCTGTTATTTCCTGGTGGATGAAGATGCGCTCGGCTGCATTGTATCTCTCTCGACGACTTCGACCGCGCCGCTGCCCGTGACCTGTTACGTGATCCACCAGCATACGCACAATCCGCATAGTAGCCGCCTGTGGGAACACGGGTTATACGCGCTGCAAGACCGCACCGGGGGCTATGCCATGCTGGGAATTGCCAGCGAGGGCGACGTTTTCACGCACGGAGCCAGCGCGGCTGACGGCGGCGCGCTTGCCTGTGAAGATGCGGGCTTTGGCGTGACGCTCGACGACATCGCGGCCTGGGCGCAGGGCGCTCGGCTCCATCCTCCGGCCATCACGCAGCGAGAGCCGGGGAGCAGCTGGCAATTACGCGCGCTGGCCCTGCCCTTTTCGCTGGAATTGGGCGGCGCGTTTCCATCTACTCGCGTCATACATGCGGTTCTGGCGCGCGGCGTCTCGCAGGATCAATCGCTGGAACGCTGGAAAGAGTCGGTGGGAATCGATGGCATACTGCAAGCTGAAGATGAACACCGCGTTGCCGATGAAGCGTTCTGGCAAAATGCCCCGCAACTCTCCGGCGATTGGCCCGCGCACTGGCGGCGCGGTTTCGTCTACGACTTTGAATCGCTGCGCATGATGATGCGCCCTCCGTCCGGTATCATTCCTCACGTTTGGGACGCTATGCAAATTCAGGCCCCGCGTACTGTGCTGGCGGAAGCCGCCATGGATACGCTTTTCCTCAGTTATGCCGATCCTGAACTGGCAGCCGGGGCGATTCTGGGGCATTTCGAGTCGTCGCCACGCCAGAATCTGCCATGTATGCGCGAGGACGGCAGCTTTAATATGGTTGCTGACGACGGGCAGATTTGCGGCACCGCGCCGGAATGGGGTTTCCCTTTATGGTGTTGCAACCAGATATTTCGCCGTACTGGTGATCGAGCGTGGCTGCGCCACCTTTATCCAGGCGCGGCGGCCTACCTGCGCTGGTGGCTGCAATATCGCAGCGATTCAGAAGGATGGCTTGGCTACGCCTGCTCGTGGGAAAGCGGGCAGGATGTCTCGACGCGCTTTGGCGCCCAGCAAACCGGCGGCAGCATTATCCAGCACGTGCGCCCGGTCGATTTGCAGGCAAGCATGGCGCAGGGAGCAACGATTTTAGTACGCTGGGCGACCTTGCTCGCTGAAGAGGATCATTCAGAACATGACGCATACAAGGCCGAAGCGGGGCGTTGGCAAAACGTGGCTGATGACTTTACCGCCAAAACGCGGCTGATGTGGCACAATGGCTGGTTCCGCGACTACGACTCGGTGGCGAAAGAATGGTCAGCCGAACAAGACGCCATGCACCTCTCCCCCGTTTTCTGCGGCGTGGCGAGTGCTGGGCAGATCGAACAACTGCGCCCGGCTCTGGCGCAACCTCCCAGCAATAATCCCTACTGGCGACCGCTCAGTTGGCCTCCTATCTTGATGACGGTAGCCGAAGCCGCTCGCTCCGTTGGCATGTTACCCGAAGCGGCAGACCTGGCCTATCGCTTCACCGATGCCTCCTACCGCAGCATCGACAGCCGCGCACGCGATGAACACGACAATATACCGGGCGTGACGCGCGAAAACCGCCGGGCCATTGTGGCAGGCAAATGGGGTGAGACCGACTACGTCAACTCCGGCATTGAAGGATATGGCTGGGGCGCGCTCAGTATCTTCCTGGTCATTCGCTATATCATGGGATTTCAAGAGGAGGAAGCCGGGGCGCTGACCGTCGCGCCCATGCTGCCCCAGAGCTTGCGGCGACCCGGCGCGTCCTACAAACTTGGCCCGCTGCCTTGGGGTAAGCACATTCTGAGTGTGGAATGTATGGTGAAAGACGCGCAGGGCTATACGTTTCGTTTGGCCAGTGAGACACAACAATGGGAGTGGACGGGGAAATGGGGCGAGGAGAGAAAAATCACGCTCTCTTAAAACATTCTTGCCAGATGAACACGAGAGCGACCGCGTGCGGTCGCTCTCGTGTTCATCTGGCAAGAATGTCTACTCAGCCATCAACGCCTCGAACTGCTTGCGGTCAAGCTGTTCGTGCTCAAGGAGAGCATCAGCCAGTTTCGTCAACTGGTCGTAATGCTCTTGCAGGATAGCACGAGCTAGCGCATAGCCTTCGTTAAGGATGCGCTGCACTTCGGCATCGATGGTATTTGCCATCGTGAGGCTGCTGGCCTTAGGCGCGCCGGACGCAGACGCAGAGGAGGCATAGTACCGCGGTGGCAGCTCTTGCCTGCTAAGCGTGAGGCGACCGTTAGCATCGGCGACCAGCGCGTGGCTGTAGGATGGGACCGCATCACTGTCGATACGGCGCATGTTCAGACCGGCGCCCCCAGCATCCGCGCGATAATCCGCGAAAACCACGCCCACCTGCTCGCTCATACCCCAGCGCGTGACCATGTTGCGCGCGATATCGGTGATGACTTGCAGATCATTCTCCGCGCCAGTAGTGACACGTTCCGCGCCGAAGGTCAATTCTTCGGCCACGCGCCCGCCAAGCCCGACGGCGATACGCGCCATGAGGGTCTGACGGCTGTAGTTATAGCGGTCTTCCTCTGCGGTAAACTGCGTGACACCCAGGCTTTGTCCGCGCGGTAAAATCGTGACGCGGTTGACGGTATCCGCCTCCAACTGGTGATAGGCAACCAGGGCATGACCGCCTTCGTGATATGCGATAATGCGCCGCTCGCGCTCATTCATCACGATGGGACGCAGCGCGCCAAGCTGCACCCGCGCCAGCGCATCCTCAAAGCACTCGTGATCGAGTTGTTCCAGATTGCGCCTGGCTGCAAACAGGGCGGCCTCGTTGACCAGGTTCGCCAGGTCCGCGCCACTCATGCCCGTCGTCAGGCGCGCCAGACGTTCCAGACTGACCTCTTCATGCAGGGGCGTCTTGCGAGTATGCACGCGCAGGATGGCTTCGCGACCCACGCGATCAGGCAACGAGACAGTGATATGACGATCAAAACGTCCCGGACGCAGCAACGCCTTGTCCAGAATATCGACGCGGTTGGTAGCCGCTAACACCACAATGGCCTGTTGTCGCGTATCGAAACCGTCAAGCTCGACCAGCAACTGGTTAAGCGTCTGGTCGCGCTCGTCATTGCCCATGGCCTTCACCGAGCGTCTGCGACCGACCGCGTCGATCTCGTCAATGAATATGACGCAGGGCGCCGACTGCCGCGCCTTGGCGAAGAGGTCGCGCACGCGACTCGCGCCGACGCCCACAAACATCTCCACAAACTCAGACGCGCTCATACTATAGAAAGGCACACCGGCCTCGCCCGCGACAGCCTTCGCCAGCAGGGTTTTACCCGTTCCAGGCGGACCAACCAGCAACGCGCCGCGAGGAATCTTCGCGCCGAGTTTTTCGTAACGTTCGGAAGAGCGCAAGAACTGCACGATTTCCTCAAGCTCCTCGCGCACTTCATCAATGCCAGCTACATCCGCAAAAGTAACCGGCGTTTCCAGGTGACTTCGCACAGTGGTAGTCGCGCCAGTTTTTCTCGCGCTGAATGCAGTAGGAGAAGTGACACTCGTCTTATTTGTGGTGCCTGACTTGCGGGTCTTGCTGTCGGCGCCATTTTTCTGTTCCTGAGACACATTGCCCCTTTCAAAGAGACGGGCCTTGCTTTTCCCCATCTGACTAAAGCGCTCATCTAAGCCGCGCGTGCTACGTCCCTGTGAGCGTGGGGCAAGCATGAAGCCGATGATGAGTACTATAAAGAGCAGAGGCACGATTCGCCACAATATCGACAGCCAGATAGGTGTCTGAGGCGGCGGGAGCGTGATTATCTGAACATGGTTACTCACCAATAACGGCACGAACGAAGCATCTCCGGTCGCTGGCAGGCTAGTATAAACCAACCGAGAAGTATCGATGGTTGAGGTCTGCGGCAAATTCGCCCAGACCGAATTCCCGCCGACGTAGCGACTAAAGGCTGTAAAGTCCTGCGCTCGTTGGTTGGCCGTGATAGTTGGTTGCCCTGCAACCTGCTGCGAAAGCGGGTTTACCAACAACCCATTGAGAGCATTTCCACGTATGGTCACGGCCAACATATTATCCGCCTTGACCTGCGCCAAAAAGGAACTATAGGTGATAACCTTCTCGCCGGCCGGTGGAGTGTTGAGCGCCGGACTTTGAAAATTGCTGAATACCCCGAATAACAACACGATCAAGGCAATCACCAGGCCACCTGCCAGAAGAGCTTGTATGTGCGTTTTCAAGTAGTGCGCGATAGTTCGTACATTCTTCACACCTGTCTTATGTCGCCGCTGTCCATCCCCAGATGAACCACGGCGACCACCCTTACCGTCCATGTATTTACCTCATTACAATGCGCAGTGCGAATCAACTGGCGAGTACCTACG
Organism: uncultured Chloroflexia bacterium; assembly: GCA_963769535.1. Lineage (GTDB taxonomy): Bacteria > Chloroflexota > Ktedonobacteria > Ktedonobacterales > Ktedonobacteraceae > CF-113. The sequence continues at coordinate 104,400 of CAVYMC010000002.1, forward strand.
CTGGTCACTCCCCTGATCTCGCTTATGGAATAGCAAAGCTACTACCATTTAACAGTACAGGTTATATTCTCCAGTGCCGCCATTGGCGTAGCGAATCACATCTGTTTTCGCAGGAAAATCCTTCTTCGGGCCTGTGAAAATCCACAGGAAAGAGGGCAGAATACAATCAATAAAATTAGAAAAAAGGCGTTACTCACATGGACGCAACTGTACAACGTTCAGATTGTACATCGATCTATCGAAAAAAGGAAGAGATTTCAGTACTTTCTTCTTATAAACACACTATATCAATGTGTTTCTATGTGCCTATTATCATTACAACGTATATCTTTTTGTTTTCGTTTCGTAAACCCCTGCCAAATTCAGCAGTAGCGACGCCCCTTGTGGGTGTCCCGTATTCCTCAATACGTATAGAGACGGACAGGATACCCACAAGGGGCGTCGCTACTTGCAATCAAAGCGCACAGGTACTACTATGGTAAATACGAAGCGAAGATACAAATTGGATGATGTATTTGGAGTCCATAATGGAAGACGCGCTAGATGAAAACATCGGGTCATTAAAAATAGTAGTATGCATCAAGCAGGTGCCACTCCTCTCGGCATTGCGCTTTGACCCGCAGACGCGACGCCTGGTGCGCGAGGGTGTGCCGCTCGAACTCAATGAACTCGACGTGTACGCGCTGGCGGAGGCGGTGCGTTTGCGCGACCTGCATGGCGGGGAAGTAATCGCTAACACAATGGGACCGCCCCAGGCGCGCGAGGCGCTGGCAAACGCGCTGGCAATTGGCGCGGACAGGGCTATCCATCTCAACGATCGCGCCTTTGGCGGCGCGGATACAGCCGCGACCGCGCGCGCCCTCGCTCTAGCCATCGAGCGCGAATCGCCCGATCTGATCCTGTGTGGCCGCCATAGTATCGACACGGAAACGTCGCAGGTTGGCCCCGAAATCGCGGAGATGTTGGGACTGCCACAGGTCAGCGCGGCGCAAAAAATCGAACTGAGCATTCGCGACGGCCAGCGCGAGTTGATTGTCACACGCGAGACCGACGAAGGCAGCGAAACACTGGCCCTCCCGCTTCCCGCCTTAGTCACAACCGCCGAACGCATCAATGCAGGCATCTGGCCCGACGAGCAGGCCATACGTGAAGCCAGCGCGTTGACCGAACGCTACCAGCTAGTGACAGCAGCCGACCTGAGCGCCGATAGCAGCCTGTTCGGGCAAAAAGGCTCTCCAACCTGGGTCACAACCGTCGAACCTGACAACTATACACGCGAGGGACGTATCATTGCGGGCGACGACCCGGCGCAAGTGGTTAACCTGCTCATAGAAGACCTGGAAGCTCGCGGGCTACTCGACCAGCGCGAAACTGCCCCGCATTATCCGTCCGAACAGAACACATCCCCCCGACGACAGGGTGAGGCGCTGCCCGGCAAGGCGGTCTGGGTCATCGCAGAACGCTCGCCGCAGGGTATACGCAAAGTAACGCTCGAATTGCTCGGCAAAGGCGGCGAACTGGCTGCCGCAATACAGGGCGAACTGGCTGCTATCCTGATCGGTGGTTCTGACGTTGAGCAACACGCGGTCACGCTGGCAGCCTACGGCGCGGAACGAGTGTATATCGCCTCGCACCCGGCGTTGGAAGATTACACCACCGACGGTTACAGCGCAATAGTCTCTTCGGCTATAGGAAGACTTAAACCGGCGATGGTTCTGTGCGGCTCAACGGCCAACGGGCGCGACCTGGCCCCCAGAGTGACGGCGCGGCTCAACCTGGGTCTGACGGGCGATTGCATCGACCTGGGCATCGACGAGCAGCAGCGACTGGTGCAGTATAAACCCGCTTTTGGCAACCAGGTCATTTCCGCCATTCTCTCCAACACGCTGCCCGCTATGACGACCCTGCGCCCCGGCATGTTGCGCGAAGCACGGCCTGATTACAGCCGCGTCCCTGTAATTGAATATCTTCCTACAGATGGCATAGCTGAGCAGATTCGCGTCCGAATATTAGATCGCGAAGACCGCGATACAGGCGTCTCGGAGCTAGAGTCGGCCAGCAATATCGTGGGTATTGGCATGGGCATGGGAGAACCATCTGAATACGCCCTGGCGTACAGACTTGCGGAATTGCTGAACGCCGCCATCGGCGCGACGCGCAACGTAACCGACCAGGGCTGGCTGCCCAAACAAAAGCAGATCGGGCTGACGGGACGCGCCGTAGCCCCGCGCCTGTATTTCGCGCTGGGCATTCGCGGAGCAGCGGAGCATATCGCGGGCATTCGCAAAGCTGGCTATGTCGTGTCTATCAATAAGAATAAACGCGCCGCCATATTCCGCCATTCCGATGTGGGTATCGTCGGCGACGCGCATGTCTTGCTGCCCCTGCTGGTCGCGCGATTGGAGAAGCGCACGGGCTAAACGGCGCGCTCGCGGCGTATCTGCGGGATCACCGTCACGACGATTTCGATTGGCCTGTCAATGCTCTGCATTCCCCATGAATTTATCCAGGAATCGCGCAACAGCAGTATAAGCTATCAGGCGACCAGTCGCCAAACTGGTAAATAGATTCCGGCCTGGCGGTCAACAGCGAGAAGCTGGCACCAAAGGCTATACGCGCATTCAGATAGCGTTCAAAGCTGTATTTTTCAGTTGGCATATGTTATTCCCGAGAAGGATTCTATGAAATTTCATTTGTGTGGGATTGATCTAGTCGTATTGACTCGGCAGCGAACTTCAGTGCGGCCCTAATCCCTTCGATTGTAAGCTGTGGATATTCCTGAAGAATTTGCTCAACACTCAAGCCTTGCGCTAGCTCTTGAAGAATTTGCTCAACAGTGATTCTGGTCCCCCTGACAATAGGATTGCCATCCATAAACCGATCATCTGAGACAATCAAAAAGTCTTCTTCCTCTTGTTCATTGAACATGCTCTTTCTTCTCCTATCCTTTTAGTCTAACTCAGGAGAACGTAATTTAGACAGAAGCCTGATTGTACGTCTCTTACTAAGAGTAACAACAGTGAATGACTGAAATAATCCTTCCCCTTTTTCTCTAATAACATCGACTACCACACCAACTTTCTCTGATGAGGAAAGGGAATCCGGAAGTCTCAAGAGCATTACCCCATGATTGTGATAACGTCGGTAGAAGATCAAGTCTCCGAAATCTTTGTCATAAGTTATTAGTAAAGCCTCTTCCTGACTGGCTAACTCTAACACCCTTGTATCAATTGATCCAGGCGCTATTTCAGCTATATGTATGACCTGATGCTCCTCAGCACGAAGTTTCAATACAACGGACCTCTCAATCCCCTCATCGGCCACAATTTTCATGCTGAGGCCCTATCCTTATCAATAGGATATACACGTACATGACGTGCTGACTTAGCAGCAAATTCCAGGGCCGCTCTAATACCTTCTCTGGTTAGATGGGGGTAATCCTCAAGAATCTGCTCAACCGTCTGACCAGCGGCAAGTTTGTTCAAGATGAGTTCGACCGTAATACGTGTCCCCTTGATGACAGGTTTCCCCACCATGATTCTGGGGTCTGATATAATCAATGGCTCTTCCATAATGCTTACTCCTCCCTTTATAATCCAGTTCTATTGTAACATATGCGTCGTCAAGGGTGTGAATCTCCACAATATAAGTATATCGCGCAAATCACTGAAACACGAGCGCGCATCTGGTGGGAAGCGTATCCCATAAGAAGCAATGCCACTGGGTCTCGTCTCATAGAGATGTGCTACCAACAGATCCGTTATGGCCTTCTCGAACTGACCAATGGCTACCTGGAGTCTACGTTGATGCCAGGCATACCTCAGCACTTCGCTGATCTATGCGCATTGCTACTTTACACCGCCGAGCATGAGAAATTTATAGCATACCACCTTGCACAATTCTCTCCGCCCGTTGTCAACAGAGCTAACCCGTTACTGACAAATCGCGAAAAAGATGTTTTGTTAGGGCTGATGCAAGGTGAAAGTGAGAAGGAGATGGCTCTAAGACTCGAAATAGCGGTAACTACAGTCCATACACATCTTCGGCGACTCTATACTACACTGAATGTTGATAGCTCGCAGCAAGCAATATTTCGGGCTTTTGAGTTGAGGTTGGTAGATTGGTTGGATATACCCGAAAGACACGAAAACTCTCAAGCACAGTAGGAATTGTAATTACACCTTGCCCAACGAGTAGAACAAGTGTTTTCATCTTTTTAGATAAGAAATTGGGGCAAATAATTCATCTTTTTAGATGAAGACGGATGACTGAAAAGCGGGTACCCTCTATGACGTAAGCAACTCCGAGTCTTGGAGTATAAATTACTGTCCGCTGTTAATATATCATGGGAAAAGCCCTCCCACAAAAACTAAAGAAGACGGGGGACTTTGCGAAGTAACATAGATATATTTCTTGCCAGCAGAAGGAAGCTACAATTTAGTAAAGTAGGCATCCAGCGCAGAAGGAGAAACATGTGGATAAGCGCAAAAAAGACCCTGATGCAGATTTAAAAGGAGAGGAACGGTTAGCAATTGCACTAATGTTAGTTCTGGGATTACTCATTGCAACAATCATACTTCATCCACAAAAGGTAAGTGCAGCATCGAGAACTTCGAGCGTGCCTAACAACTACTCATGTCTTGTTCAACACTGTTATGGGGTAAACGATTGGCCAGGGCACGTTGGAGGAGCATTTACAGCCGTTGACGTTGTACACCTTACACCAGGTACCGATGGGGTCATTGATAATGAATTATGGATAGCTGACAAAGACCTACAATGTCAGTTGGACCCTAACGATAATACTACGGCTCCTTGTGATGTCGAAGGAGGATATGTGTGGGATTCTACTATTGGTTACGAGCAGTTTTTCTAGGTAGATATCCGCCCTAATGGAGGATATTACCACATTCACCGCTCTGGTCCTTTGGCGAGTGGGGACTATGGGAATGTCGCTGATGTGACCCTCATGGTAAATTCACTAAATGGCTGACGGTTTTTGCATCGAAGGGTGGAAATTTGATTTAAAGGGTGGAAATCAACTGGTCCGAGTCTCAGAATGTGGCTCTGGAAGCGGTTCACGGTCGCAGGATAGTTGTAAATTCGCAGGAACATGATCCATCTCATGCTCACTTCTTTGAGCTTCAAAGAGGCAAGAAGAACAACCAAACTGGCAGGCCAGGAGCCTTTGTTGAACCGATCTCGCCCATGTGGTTGATGGCTTTGTGCAAGATGCACTCCCAGCTTGTCCTTCGAACTCATTGCATATCTCCATCAAGGCCGACCACTAACCGTAGGATTGCTGTTATAATAAAGCATCATGAGTAGCGCGGTAGAGTCAGTCGCAGATGTGCTAATTATAAAAAATGACAAAGTACTGCTAGTACAACAGAGAACGCAGAGTGCCTACGGCTTGTGGGGTTTTCCCGGTGGCCACCTTGAGCCAGGGGAGACTCCTCAAGAGGCGGTGGTACGAGAAATCCAGGAGGAACTCGGTACAGAGCTCGTTCAGGTCAAGCCGTTCAAGGTTACCCGAGTTCAAAGAGCGAGTGGAGAACTTGAGCTTAATACGTTTACGGGGACATTGCACGGTTCTGTAACCCTGAAAGATGACGAGCTCATGGCTTACGGTTGGTTCAGCCTCGAATCACTTCAAATAATGCGAGAGAGGCTCCGGCTTCCAATCCTGTTAGAGCATGCCCAAGAGCTACTTACATCTCCTCCACCCGCCGCAGGCAAATAAGCAAACAGGCGAAGTCAACCATGGCTTGAAACATACACTTCTTCCGTTCATACCGATACCGCAATCGGTGGTAGCTCTTGAGCCAGGCAATGGTGCGCTCAACAAATGCCCGGAACTTAAACTGGTCTTTATCCATATGGGCGTGTGGCCCATGTTGCCTGCGACGGCTCTTACGCTGCCGTTCCGGGATATTACTAACTGTTCCGTGCTTGAGAAGTTTACGTCGAAAAGCCCGCTGTCGTAACCCTTGTCGGCGTTAAGTCCTTTGAGTCGTCGCTTAATGCCAATCCGCATTTTGCTTACCGTACGCTCTGCGGAGGTAATGTCGTTGCGATTACCTTTGGCCATGCTGTCGGCAAGTGGTAGCCCATCTCTCTCGGTCAGGACGCTGACATTCGTTCCGGTCCGATGGTGCTTACCGGAATAGCCGGTGCAGTCCTTGAAGTTAGGCGCTTGGACAAGCGTACCATCCAGGTTACCGAGCGAAAGGTCAATCTGGCCTTCGTGGTCAAGTATCCGCAAAACTGCCCGCCATGAGGCCTTAATACCGGCCCGTTTCCGCCAGAAGTTGAGCCGTCGCCAACAGCTACTGTAGTGGTGAGTACAAATGGAAGCCGGTATGTCTGACCACCGGCAGCCAGTACGCAGTACGAAGACAATACCGCTCAGTAACTCACTGTTTGGTATGGCGTGCTTTGTTTTGCTGGTTGGTTCCGGCAGCTTGTCCGCCAACCATTCATATTGCGAACTCGTGAGAAAGTACGTAGCATGTTCCATGGGGTAACCCTCCTGTTTTCGACAACATTAGGGTACCCCACTTTTTTAGAGGTACTCAAGGTGTGGAGAGATATGCAATGAGTTCTTCCGAATTTACAAGAACGGTGTGCGACGATCCACCTCTGGAGCGATTTTTCCAGATTCTGAGTGGTCGATTTCCACCCTTCAAATCAAATTTCCATCCTTCAGTGCAAAAACCGTCAGCCATTTAGTGAATTTACCACCTCACGCAAAATGGTGTTTCTGGACAGTGGGCCATCAATATTAGTGGGGGCCAGACAGTTCTTACTGGGACCTCTACCAATAATCCTATAACTATAAATCTGATACAAATGGGTCAAGAACTGGGTGGCTATACCGGAGCAAATGCTCCAAAAGCGACATTTCAAGATAACGAATGGGAGAGCCCAGGAGGTGCGTGGGCTTATCAAAATGTCGATGGAACGATCGATAGCTATGGCAATCCTAATAATCCTCCCTGGGCCGGATGGGATCAAGGTCATGATCCGGCTCACTACCAGTATGGAGGAGTGCTTTACACCTTCACTAATTAACAGAATCTCCGCCAGTTACCGGCTCTCGAGATGTATTGTGACTGCATGAGGAGAGTATAGAGCTAAATGGACTGCTTCCATATGATTAGACTACGCAAGAACTGTGCATTCATGTCACAGCCAGGTAGGCTCACGCATCACTGTTAGTGAGAAAGAAAACATTTACCCCAAAGCAGAAGGGAACATCGCTCAAAACAAGAGAGAATATCGCCTTCAGAAAGAAAGGATTGATGACCCATGTTTATCAAGCGACTTCCAATCGTTGCTGCAATTGTACTACTAGCTCTGCTATTAACAGGCATTTTGCTTTCTAATGCGCCTGGGACAAAAGCCTCGTCTCCTTCTTCCATCCAACCGCCAGTCCACAATCATCCCACAATACACGACACTGACGGTGTGCCTGCTATTTCCCCACATAATAACGGAACACTACTGACAGTAGCTGATGTGCGGCAGTACGTGAACACGCATCGGTTTCCCGATGGGGTTGTTGTTCCAGGTTCACACCTGCAGATCGCGATTCTCCAACTTATGACAAGCCAGGAAGCCAGTGTAGAAATGAGAGGGGAATATAGGTCTTGCAGACAATGCGCCAGTATACTATGTAGCGGTAAAGGGGCCTTTCTTAATGACTAATCTACTTTTGCCAACAAGCTATAATGCTTCTCACACATTCAACGAAGGCGAAGAAGTATTTGACGCCAGGACGGGAAATCTACTTGTATCAGGTATACGACAGTAGTTGCCTGTAAGGAGTAGACCACTCCAATCCGGGAGTTAACGAAGCCAAATGACAGAACAACAACTATTGTGCTTCGAAACCTCTGGATTGGAGTAGCGAAGATGTTCTTAACTGTTTTTGAAACGATCTTTGCAATACCTGCCAGTACATGCATTCCGGTGCTTTTCTGCATAATCGTTCAAAAAACAGTATTTGTATAGTAAAAAAAGTCATATTAGATCATATTATTATTATACCACCTATTTCCCCATCCCCTTCATGCTCAACTGCACCCTCCCTCGTTGCCTGTCCACACCCAACACCCGCACCTGCACCACCTGCCCGACTGCAACCACGCTCAAGGGGTCTTTCACGTAGCGGTCAGCCAGCTCCGAGATATGCACCAGGCCGTCTTGCTTGACGCCGATATCGACGAACGCGCCGAAGTCCACTACGTTGCGCACGGTGCCCTGTAAGATCATGCCGGTTTGCAGGTCCTCCATTTTGAGCACGTCGTGGCGCAGGATGGGCGCGGGCAAGGCATCGCGTGGATCGAGGCCGGGCTTTTCCAGGTTCTCCAGGATGTCGTTGAGGGTGGGCAGGCCGACGCCGATCTTTTTAGCGATATCGGCCCATGATGTCTGCTCGCCGTCAGCATCGCTGGCGCGGTTGCGATTGCCGCGCCCCAGGCTGCTTTGCAGCTTGATGAACTGGCGGAACTGCGCCACACGCTCGGCGGTTCTGGGCGTTTTGCCTTTGCTCTCAGAGGCAGCTGGCAGCATTTCGAGCAGGGTGCGCGCGGCGGCGTAGCTTTCGGGGTGAATGAAGGTGTTGTCCAATGGTTCGCTGCCGTTGGCGATTTTGAGGAAGCCTGCCGCCTGCACGAAGGTAGCGGGGCCAAGTCCTGATACTTTTTGCAGTTGGTCGCGTGACTTGAAAGAGCCGTGTTCCTCGCGATACTTGACGATAGCGTTAGCCACTCTCGCATTGATGCCGGAGACGTGCTTGAGCAGCGCTGCGGAGGCAGAATTTAGCTCGACACCCGCGAAGTTGACGCAGGAGACCACCACGCGATCGAGCATATTCGCCAGCTCTTTCTGATCTACATCGTGCTGGTAGAGGCCCACGCCGACGGCCTTGGGATCGATCTTGACCAGTTCCGCCAGCGGGTCTTGCAGGCGACGCGCAATCGAGATAGTGCCGCGCTGCGTGGCGTCGAGCGTGGGAAACTCCTGGCGCGCCGCTTCCGAGGCCGAATAGACCGACGCCCCTGCTTCGTTGACGATCACGTAGCCGATCTTGCCCTTCGCGCCCGTTTCGTTTTCCAGTTCGCCAATCAACTCGGCCACCATCTGCTCGGTTTCTCGCGAAGCGGTGCCGTTGCCCATGGCGATCACATCAATGTTGTGCCGCGCCAGCAATGCGCGCAACTGCTGCCGCGCCCTGTCCGATTGATACAGGTACATGGTGTCCGACTCGATATATGTGCCGTTCTCGTCAACGACCGTCAGTTTGCAGCCGGTGCGAAAGCCGGGATCGATGCCCAGCACTTTGCGCCCGCGCAACGGCGGCTGCAAAAGCAGGTTGCGCAGATTGGCGGCGAAGATGTTGATGGCGTGCTCTTCGGCCTGGCGCGTCAGTTCTACGCGCGCCTCGCGTTCCATAGCCGGGGCGAGCAAGCGTTTGTAGCCGTCCTCCATCGCTTCGGTGAGGTGTTGCGCAAAGGGCGAGGCAATCTTGACCGGATAATGCCGCGTAATGTGCGATTGCGCCTGTTCATACGGCAAGGCCACGCTGACGCGCAGCACGTCCTCGCGTTCGGCGCGATTGAGGGCCAGCACGCGATGCGGCACCAGTTTGACAACGCTTTCGTTGAACTCGTAGTAGAGTTGGTAGACGCCGTTGGGGTCTTTTTCGGCGATTTTGTCAGCATCGGCCACTTTCGCGCTGATGGAGGATTGCTTGAAGAAGACGACGCGCATAGCGCCGCGCACATTGGCATCTTCGGCGATGACTTCGGCCACGATATCACGCGCCCCGGCATAGGCTTCCAGGCTAGTATCCACGCCCTTCTCGGCATTCAGAAATGGCCGCGCATGATCTTCGAGCAGTTTTTCGGGGTTCCCAGCAAGGACAGGTTGTTGCAGAATAAAATCGGCCAGGGGCGCGAGTCCCTTTTCGCGCGCGACGCTGGCGCGGGTCTTGCGTTTGGGACGATAGGGCAAATAGAGGTCTTCGACTTCCTGCAAGGTGGTCGCGGCTGTGATGGCGGCAACCAGTTCGGGCGTGAGCTTGCCCTGCCCGTCGATGAGCCGGCGCGCGTCGGCTTTGCGCTCGTACAGCGCGCGCAACGCGCCTGCGCGGTCAGCAATGGCCTGTATCTGCACTTCGTCCAGGCTGCCGGTAACTTCTTTGCGGTAGCGGGCGATAAATGGAATGGTGTTGCCCTCGTCCAGTAGCGTGACAGTACGCGCAATCTGCGCGCTGTCCAGCTTCAGTTCTATATGAAGGGCGCGGGCCAGTTCAGTGAGCGATAGTGTCTCTTCATCGGTGGTTGTAGCGAGCGTAGTGTCTTGATTCGTCAACGATATTGCCTACCTTCCCAAGTTGTTCCTTCATGGATGTGACAAAGAAGATAGTACCACAGTTGGTCAAGCGTGTAATAGCACAAAATCAGTAGCGACGCCCCTTGTGGATGTCCCGTCCCTTCACGAGCGGATAATAGATACGGGTACGGGACACCTACAAGGGGCGTCGCTACATCCGCCCCATAATCACCTTTGCCAGCAAATCCTCCGGCCCCGACATGATCGGCCTGCTGTGGAAGAGCAGGCGCACGAAGTCGAGTTCCAGTACATCGGATTTGCGTCCGAGTTTGGCGGTGTAGTAGATGCGCGTCCCGTCCTGTTCAAAGGATTCGTAGCGGCTGGTTTCTTCTGGTGCGCGAGTATCGACCGATACCTCGAAGAAGGTGCCGCTTCAGCAGCGCCGGGGTTCTAATGTGACGGTCAGCACGTTGCTACCCACCTGTCGCAGGTGCGCCCGTAATTTTTCGGAGATTACTGCTCGCATGGCATCAAATTCTCCTGTGAAGTTTGCTAAAGCAGGCCACGCCGCCTGGCCCACATGCTACCAAGCAAGCCGCCGCACCAGCCGAGCAACATCGCTACAACGAGGCCAACACCCAGATAGGTGATCACACCTCTGGCGCCTCCGCCTCCGGATTGCTGCGCGTTTTGCTGGTTTGCCAGCGTATCCACAATCTGGTGAAATCGAAGTCCGACATAGGCTGCCACATCAAAAGACTGGCCCGTTTGATTCGGAGCAGTAGCATCTTGCCGGTAAATCTGCACTACCTGGATAAGCAAGCCCACCAGAAACACTGCCCAGAATACAATAGTACCGAAAATGCCCGACCAGAACCCGGCCAATATACCGCGCAAGGAGCTTCCTCCCTTGCGCGTGGTGAATAGACCGGCCAGAAAGTAAAAGCCAAACCCTTCAACTACTGCTAGTAGCACGGTCGAGTTTACTGAATTTTTCATTGATAATACCAGCAAAGCTGCGCACATTCCCTGCAACAACCCCCACAGGCACCCCTGGCTGTAGGGACCCGGCAAGGCCTTGTACATTGGTTTTTTCGCTCCCGGCGGAGGTGGCGGAGGCGTGGAATTGCGACGCGGCGGCAATACGGGATACGACGGCGCGCTGGCAGCTTGACCTCGCCCGTTAGGAGAGCGCATGGCCTGACGAACAGCAGGCGATTGAAGCGCGCTTAACGGGCGACCAGACTGGGACTGCGGCTGGAAGCTAAAGGGCGGCGGAGGCGGCGGAGGTGGCGCAGGAATAACCAGCGATGGTGGAGGAGCCGGTAAGACCATGCGTTCTGTCTGCGCGCCTGCGGCCCGCGCCAGGTTAGCAGTGAATGCAGGTGGATAATAGACAGGGAAGAGCTCGTCGTAATGCACCTGCAAACTCGTGCATACTGGCAAAACGTTGGGCAGCATTGACCGCCAACGCTTTCAGTAAAGCAACTTCAGTATTGGGCGAAATCTGCGCGTTGAGCAAATGGAGAGGAATCAATGCATCGTGGATGCTGCGTTCCATAGCGACCGGTGGCACGGTCTGTGTCAGCAAGAAATACATCGTAGCCGCCATCGCATATATATCGGATTGCGGGGTGGTCTTGCCGATATATTGTTCGACCGGACTGAACCCCTCCGAGACCACGCGCACGATTGTCTGACTATTGCTGGATGGATCGTAGAGCCGGGTAAGGCCAAAATCGACCAGTACGGCTCGCTCGTCAGGCGTCAAGATGATATTGCCCGGCTTAATATCGCGGTGAATGACGGCGGGATTGCGACTATGGAGTTCTTGTAACACGTCAATAACCGGCAACAACCAGCGTAATATTTCCTGCTCGCTGAATGGTCTGCCCCGCATCTTGCTCAATTCGAGCAGATTCTGGCCCTCGATCAACTGCATTACCAGGTAGAAACGCCCCAGGTGTTCAAAGGCCTCGTAGACCTGGGGCAGGTGTGGAGTATGGATAGTGGATAAAACGGCCACTTCGGTCAATGCCTGGCGGCGCGCAGCAGAAGTAACATCATAGGTCTCTTTGATGGCGCAGGGTCGATTGCCTTCGCTAGTATCAATCGCGCGATAGACCGAGCCAAAGCCGCCCTCGTTGAGCAAAGCCCCCACGATATAATGGCCCTGGATCAAAGTTCCTGGCATTAACGATAGCTTATCAGCCATAAAATTTTTCCCAGACATGAACAGATCAAATTATTTCATTTTATATCATATACACAACTAAACCACTTCACAATATATATACGCATAAATCCATCAAGGTTACAAGCAACTTTGTCGAATGAGAATAAGTAAGCTAGAGGTAGTCAAATTGTCTCAATACACATCAACGCTTGCAATAACACAGAGGTGTGATAAAATGACATCGTAAGTAGCTGATCTTTTATGCATTCTGCTTTAAGGAGCGAGGAAGCGCGAGGTTCTCTTCCCAATTCCTTATTCCTTGAGCGGGAGAGCGCAGGTAGAAGAGAGCGAGTAATTGGAACAGGAAGTTATGTTTGAAACCGAGAAACCAGCCGAGCCAGAACGCGAAGCCGTCCAGGAATCAGACTTGGGTAGCCTGGCGCAAAGTGATAGTTTGCGCCTCTATCTCCGCGAAATTTCACGCATCCCGCTACTCTCCGCAACTCGAGAATCCTCCCTCGCCGAACGGGCAGAATCCGGAGATAAGACAGCGCGAAATCAACTCATCGAGGCTAATCTGAGACTGGTGGTAAGTATCGCCAAGAAGTATGTCGGCCAGGGGCTTTCCCTGGAAGATTTGATCGGCGAGGGCAACATCGGGTTGATTCGCGCCGTGACCAAGTTCGACTATAGGAAGGGCTTCCGCTTTTCCACGTATGCCACATGGTGGATCAAACAAGCCATCACGCGCGCCATCCTGGAAGGAACGCGCACGGTGCGCTTGCCGGTCTATATCATGGAAGAGGTGATGCGCGTCAAGCGCATGACCCGCCAGCTTTACCAGGAACTCGGGCGCGAACCGACCCCAGAAAACATCAGCGAACGCCTGAATATAACATCAGATCGCGTGAATGAGCTGTTGGTCTGGGCCGAAAAAGTCTTCTCGCTCGACGCGCCGCTCTCCGAAGAAGAAGAAAACACGCTCGGCGACATCATTGAAGATACTCGCGAGCGCGGGCCAGTCGAACTCACCGATCAACACTTGCTGCGCGAGGAAATTCGCAAGGCACTCAACCAGCTTACCACCCGCGAACGCCAGGTGATCGAACTCCGGTTTGGCCTGGTAGATGACCACGATCACACGCTGGAAGAGGTGGGCAAGAAACTCAAGGTCACACGCGAACGAGTGCGCCAGATCGAGGAGCGCGCCATTCGCAAGTTACGTCATCCGCAGGCCAGCCGTATCCTCAAGGATTACCTTGATTGATGGCGTAGACGCACCGGGATGTGGCTCATCACATCCCTTGAAACTCATGTAGGGAAGGAGGTTCAGCGCTCCCTCCCCAAAACTTTGCCAGTCCTTGCATCCGGTCGAACGGCGAGACGCATGAATTGAGTGAATAAGGACAACGGTTTGGGGTCCCTGCGCTGCACAACGCATGAATGAACTGGCGGGCCAGAGCCTGGGCGGCTATCTGTTGGAAGAAGAGATTGGACGCGGCTCCATGGGGATGGTGTATCGCGGCAAACAAATCGCGCTTGGACGGGAGGTGGCAATCAAGGTATTGCCGCGTGCCCTGGCCAGGGATGCTTCCTACGTGGCGCGCTTCATCCGCGAAGCTCAGATCATCGCTGGCTTGAATCATCCGAATATCGTGCAAATCTACGACGCCGGCCAACAGGGCGGATTTCTCTATTTCGTCATGGAATTTGTGCAGGGGCCAACTATCGGCGGCCTGCTACAAATCGATACCATCATGCCTCAACACCTGGCCGCCGAATACGCCGCCCAGATCGCTGACGCGCTCGACTTCGCATACAAAGAGCGCAACGTCATTCACCGCGATATCAAACCCGAAAACTTGATGCTTGATCGCTGGGGCAAGATTAAGGTGATGGATTTTGGCCTGGCTCGCGCACCCGGCCACCAGCAAATCACCGTCGCCAAAACGCTGGTCGGCAGCATTTACTATGCCTCTCCCGAACAGGTCTGGGGGCAAACGCTGGATAATCGCAGCGACATCTACGCGCTTGGTGTGGTGCTTTACGAGATGGTAACGGGACAGAGGCCTTTCACCGGTCGCACATTACCGGAGTTGACTTCGACCATCGTTTCCGGCCCCCTGCGCCACCCCACCGCGCTCAATGCTGAGCTTTCTCTCGAGTTGGAGCAAATCATCCTGACCGCTATGGCACGTCAGCGCGATGACCGTTATGAACATGCCACTTTAATGGCGCAAGACCTGCGCGCTCTACGGCTTCAGGCGCCCGGCTTCCTGGCAACTCAGCCAGGAGCTAACGGCCCGGCACGCCAGCCCGGGCAGCGCGAAGGCATTGTCGTTCGCCCGCCCAAACGTCCACAGGCCAAACGTCCGCATTACCCTGATCGGGAGTACGAGGCCACACAGTCACCCGCCAGCGAACCCAATGACCAACAACCGGGACAGGCAAATCATGAAACCAATCCTGAGAGTGCATCAAACCACGCCACAGAACAACTGGAAGATGTTCCAACGCGCCCTCTCAATCCCGATGGAATTGTTCCAACGATCGAGCAAGCCACGTCAACGCCAGAAACGCGCCGCACCCTGTGGAAGCAACTCCAGCGGATTTTCAAAGTAGAGTAAGTAGGAATAATATGATTTCTTCACAAGTTTCGATTAGCGTGGCATTTATCGCGGGGCTAGCATCTTTTCTTTCACCCTGCGTCTTACCACTGGTTCCTATTTACCTCGCGCAGCTTGTCGGCCAGAGCGTTTATCAATCAAGCGATGCCCAGGGCAACGAAATAGAACGCCCGGCGCGTCTGAACACCTTCCTGCACGCGCTGGTATTCGTAGCAGGCTTTACAGTGGCATTTGTTTCACTGGGCGCCACTGCCAGCACGTTGGGGGCATTTCTGAAGATTCACCAATTCTTGCTTCGCCAGGTAGGTGGCGTGTTGCTGGTGATTATCGGGCTGCATTTAACAGGCATATTCAAACTACCTTTTCTCTACCGGACGAAACGCTTCCAGTATCGTCCCAATCGACCGGGGTATCCCGCCTCTTTTTTGATCGGCCTGATCTTCGCCATCGGGTGGACACCCTGTGTCGGGTTGATTCTGGGACCTATACTCGTGCTCGCCTCCAATGCAGGCACCTTGCGCGAAGGGGTCATGCTCCTGCTGGTCTACTCCCTCGGTCTGGGTATCCCATTCCTGCTGCTGGGGCTGGGGTTGGACCGCCTGAACAAGCTGCTCAAGTGGTTGAAGCCGCACACCTGGAAAATCGAGATAGGCACAGGCATCATCATGATCATGCTAGGCGTCATGATCTACTTCAATCTGCTGCTCACCCTCAACCGCTTCTTTAACTGGGGCATCAATGTGTGAGGACGCGAAGGATCGCGTCCCAGCATGAACAATCTTCATTCTAGATCAGCTCTGATCTCCATCTCCAACTCTGGGTCGAGTGTCACGACCTCGCCAACCGGCATACGAGCCAGGCGCAGCACCGCTTCTCGCAGGTGCACAGGCGCGCGCTCGATAGTACAGCGTTCGTGAATCAGTCGCTTCACACTCACATCAAAATGAAAGCGACATTCGCAATGCGGGCAGTCGGTCAAATGTTGCTGCACCACCGTGACTTCACTAACGCTGAGCTCCCTGTCGATATATAGATGGAGACGAGCAACGGTTTCATAACAGTCCATACATTCTTCCATAAGCCTTCCACGTTCTCTGGTTCTTTACTGAGACTTGTAACGTTTGCCGTCTCGCCATTACATTGCCTTGCATGTCACTCACGACATCAGGCTTACAATGTTCTGTACATTTTAACATAAAACACAGGGGCTTTCATTCCCAACGCATTCAGGTGATTGTTGCTGCATGATTTTGTTTGATTCCGGTATTCAGATTCTCAAACTGCCATCCAAATGCAAGGATAAAATCAAACCTGTTAGGTTGTAAGTAGCTATGCTAGCTAATAATTGATATTCCTCTTATTATCTTGTCTATGCTATACTTCATTATGTTAGATGGCAACAAAAACCATACGGGGTTAGAGGAGTTTACATGTTCGAGGAGTCGATGTCGTCACAGTCTCAGAGCAAGTCAGGTGATAAGCAGGTTTCAGAGGATTTTGAAGCGGGCGTAATCGCCCAGTTAGATAGTCTGTATCGTACAGCTTTGCGGCTGACACGCAACCAGCAGGAGGCAGAAGACCTGGTTCAAGAAACGATGTTGAAGGCCTTCCGCTTTTCAAAATCATACCAGCCAGGCACAAATTTACGAGCGTGGCTCTTCCGCATCTTAAATACATCGGCCATCAATCGCTATCGCAAGCAGGCAACGCATCCGACGCCTGCCACGCTTCCCGATGGAGAAGAATTTTATCTCTACAACCGCATTCGCGACCTGAGCGGGCAGGAATTGACAAAGGCGGCAGAGGATGAGGTATTGAGCAAATATCTTGATGAGGATGTCTATAAGGCGCTGTACGATTTGCCCATCAATTTCCGCATGCCGGTCATCCTGGCTGACATCGAGGGCTTATCGTATAAAGAGATCGCCGAGGCGCTGCAAATCCCCATAGGAACAGTGATGAGCCGCATCTCACGCGCTCGCAGGCAGTTGCAGCAATCGTTGTGGAACTACGCGCAAGAGCGAGGCTACGTTACGACGCCAGCGCCTGGACAGAAGGATCGCGCCTGAGGGAAAAAGCAAAGACGCTCCCTTTCCCTTCTTCCCCACAGCTCTCCACCCAGATACGACCTCCCATCGCTTCGACCAGTTGTTTACTGATAGCCAACCCCAATCCCGCGCCGCGCACAGGACTGTTCATATCACGCTCCAGCCGCACGAATCGATCAAAAAGCCTCCCTTGATCTTCTGGTGGAACGCCTCGCCCGTAGTCTCGAATGCGTAAGGTCGTCATCGCATCACTGCTGTCAGCCGAGATTTCAAGCGGAGAACCGGCCTCCGAATACTTGAGCGCGTTGCTCACCAGATTGAGAATGATCTGTCTCAGGCGCAACTCGTCAGCTTCAACAACGATGTCTTCTGAAACATCCAGTTCAATGCAGCGCTTTTCGCGCCGGGTAACACCCTCCATGATTTCCAGCACATGCGCTACCGAAGCGGCCAGTGGCACAGCCGTCAAACTGACTTCGCGTATATCGACTTCCACACGGCTAGAATCCATGATATTACTGACCAGCAATGTCAATTCATCGCACCCGCGCTGCGCTTTGGCGATGAAGGCGGCGCGCTCTTCCGTATTCAAACGCTCATTATAATTGTGCAATAGCTCAATATAGCCCTGCACAGCAGTCAGCGGTGTGCGCAATTCGTGCGATGCCGTCATAATAAACTGGTCTTTCAACTTATCGAGTTCCTTGAGCCGTTCATAGGCATCGCGCAAGGCCAGAGCATCTCGATGAGCCTGCTGGTAGAGTCTGGCCGTTTCCAACAGGGGCGCGAACCGCCCCAGGATAAGGTCTATGACCTCAAAATCAGGTCCAGCATACTGCTGACCATCACTCCGCGCCCCCAACACCAGCAGTCCAATCATCTTGCCCTGCGCGCGTACGGGAACCAACAGGGAATCGTTTTCAACCGATTCCGAGGTTGACAGATAACGCGCCAGGCCCGTTGGCAAATCCCCCGCCGCTCTGGCAGCTTCACTCAATAAAAGCGGTCGCCCAAAGTTATTAACATTGCTCATCAAAGGAAGCTGCTCTGATAGCTTGTCCACATCGTTAAAAGAAACAGTATCACCATGCACTGGTGTGGCATTATCTACTGATCTGCTGGCAGTCAGCAGCAATTGAGCCAGGCGATGGCGGATAACATCCTGCTGATTACTGCTATCAAGTTCAGGAGCAAGCTGGTACTGCCCGCTTTCCTGGTCAAGCACATACAAGCATACCTCCTCTATCTCGAAGGCATGAACCATAGCCAGAGTTAGCAATCCTGCCGCCTCATTAATATCTAAAGTCTCACGCGCAAGCTGCGCAGGTTTCTCAATTATGTGGCGGTAATGGCGAATTTCGTTGAAAAAGAGGCGTTCTGTCGCCAAATGCGCCAACCACCAGACGAGCGGAGCCAGCATCGCCAGGGATACCCCAACTACCAAAATATGTGCTATGTAGTTACCCCAGGAAGTAAGGCTGGTAAACATCACTACCAGGGAACTCAATATGATGAGACTCACAACGCCGACAACCCAGGCAACAATACGGCGAATATACATATCAAAGACGAGAATTTGATAACGCAGGATAGAGTAACCAAGCGTGAGAGGCAATAGAATAGCCGGGAGCGTACTGAATTGGGAGTCAACCACAATATTTGGTGGCAAATGCAAAAGCTGAGGAAATATCGTCAATAGCAAAAAAGGAGCGAATGTCAATACGACTCCACCCATAAACAAGCGAACTTGCTGCCGTTCGCGCAGCGTAGGCAATCCTCTATAAGAAACAATAATGGTGACTATGATGCCTATCAGAACGAAAAATACGTAGGAATTAAGGGCGAAATAATACCAGAAACCAGAAAACGGCAATCGCAGGTAATACGGTATAACTCCTATAATCACCAGAACACATAGCAAGCTCATTATTGTCAAATATCCCAGCAGCAGATAATAGCTCGCAGGTTTATTATGGCGGTTTTCCTTTGAAAGTATCAATGAAAGGTAATTTCTTGGAAATAGCGTCAAGAAGATAGCAAAGAACGCGAGCGTCAGTGGGCTACTCATACCGGTGATGACGCCAGGTAGAGATGCTTCCTTATTTAAGACTGCACCTGTCTCCACAACAAAGGTAGTCATCATGGTAAATGAAAAACAAAAAAGAAGCAGGGCGACAGGCCGGTCACGCGCAAAAAGCCAGACCAGGCTGCCGACCGCCAGAAAGATCAGGGCGATGAGGGATGAAAAGCCGAAGCGAAACCAGAACGTAGCAAGGTCAGAGGCGCTCGCGCCGCCCTGAGGGAAAAAACGCAACCCACCCATGTACAGCAAGAAGAAATAGACAATGATTGCAAAAAGTATGACCAGAAAGCGCCCGGTGCGAATACGAACCCAGTTCAGATACTTCATTCTGTGCCTCCCATACGTCACGCCACAAACGGATCCACTACTTGAAGCCCAGTAACAACCGTAGTTCCGGGGCAAGAGACCGCCGCGATGAAATCGCCAGGAAACGGTCTTCAGCGCGTTCGCGGTAGAGCAGGCTGACACCCCAGGTAGTCATAATCCCCTCGCGCAGAGCCTGCATATACTCCTGCTTCTCTCCATCGGATGGTTCGCGATTTTCCTGAAGCGTTCCACCTATGCTGGCGGCAAGCACAACAGGCAAGGTTTTCTTTCCTCGAGCCAGGTCTGTCTTCACGCTCCTTTCAACACGAATGCCGGACGAAGCATCAGCCAATTCCAGTAGATAATACAGGTCGTGCGCATCATTGTCAAGCTGATGGCCTATCCCCAGCAGTTCCGCCATTTCCGCAAACTCAGCGCACTCAGCGTCCGTCGCACCGGCGCACATAGCCCCTAACTGACAGGCAAGGCGCATAATAGCCCCGGCTTTGGCAGCAGCTATTTCGATGCATTCCTCGCGTGTGAAATCACGAGCTTCACGCTGCTCTGCCAGGAGGTCACGATGCTGCCCGGAGGCCGCTACTAGCGTTGCCTCCAGCATAAGACCAAGCAGGCGCAGCGCCAATGCCTGGTCAACACCCTGTTGCAAACATGAGAGTAACGCCTGTTGCGCCAGAGCTAAGAGGACAGTCGAGGTGTTCAGCGCGCGTGCCACTCCCAGTTCAAGAATGATGGGTGTTTGATCTTCATCCTCCACGTCATCTAGCAGGTCCAGCGCGCAGACGAAACATTCGGTTGCAATAGCCACACTGCTAGCAAGCGAGGGATCAATATGGGGAGAAATGCACTGGGATACCAAAAGGGTCAGCAAAGGCCAGGAGCCTGAAGGCAGATCGGGGTTAGCAGCGCCTGCATCATAAGAGGATTGAGATAAAAGCTTGCCGCGCTCTTCAAAGGCGCGTCTAACATCCACCTGCAGCGCAGGATGCAGCGTTGATAGAAGAAGATGAAGCCGCTCGCGCAGCAATTGCTGTTGAGCGGCGAATGGATTTACCGGGAGTTGAGCTTCTTTGCTCACCACAGCCTCAAACCATCAAACATGTAAATTATCTGGTTTACAACTTTAGCAATAGCCTACAGCGACTAAGCACCCCACCAGGGTTTATTTTCAGACCCGATTGACTGCCCTGCCAACAAATGCGGCGCCATGCGAGCTACGACGCGGGCAACTCGAGGCGAAAAACCCTCGCGCATAATTACACCATCCGGGTTGGTTTCCAGATCTTTGCGCAAATTCTCATCAGTCGAGACACGATGCACAAAATCTTGAATTATCCGTTCTTCCATGGGGGAATACCTTTCTCTTTCTCTTCTGGTTTCCAGATAAACGTTTTCTTAAAGCCGTTATACAAGAAAAAATATCTACGTGAACTACCACCTACACAACAAACTACCAGAGAATCTCACCAGGCCTGTAATACGTGTTTTGAATCTCCACACTTGTAGAGCCGCATATCCACTTAACATAAGTATACACGGCTTGCGCTAAAAATGCAAGAGCTAAATTAAATGCATTTCCTATCGAAAACGGAGCAGAACAATAAAACAAACAGAAGGGCGAAGAAAGGATCATTTATACAACCCTTCCTTCGCCCTTTGCGTCTAGCTTGGAATTGTTCAGAAGTTAATCACCGGCACCGGCGACGCCTTCACCTTCGGGGAGAATCGTTTCGCCTACTTCGCGTTCGATGGCTTCCAGTTCTGCCTCCGAACCCTGAATGACTGGGCCTTTAAACCAGTTGCGCGCGCTCACCAACCACCAGATGGTGACGATGATGAGCAGACCGAGCAAGACGACCGGCGTGTAGTTAAAGTTGACTGCGGTGATGGGATTGGCCGTAGGCAACATAAAGAGAATGGCGATGAACGCCACCCAGATGACGGAAATGACGCCTATCGGTCTGCTCCACGCGCCCAGGTGCCAGGGACCAGGCACGAAATCTTTTGAGGTCAGGCGCAACAAAATGGGCAATACGTAGGCGATATACAGCCCGATGGTTGCGATGGAAGTCACCGCTATATAGGTTGCGAAGTTGAAAAGAGATGGCACTGCCAGAATGAAAGCGCAAACCGCCGACAGGATGATGGCATTGCGTGGTGTGCGCCCCCTGTCCAGGTGGTGCCAAAGATTGTGCAACGGCACCGCGCCGTCTCGCGAGAAGGCATAGATCATGCGTGAGTTCGACGTGATCGACGACATACCGCAAAAGAACTGCGCGCCAAAGATCACTGCGAACAGGATTGTTCCTAGAACAAAGCCCAGGCGCGTCTCCATGATATAAATGACCGGATTGATGGACACGGCGGCGGTAGCCAGGTTTGGTACAGCAGCAACCAGGCCCATCAGCAGCGCATAACCGGCGAAGGCTGAGACGACTACCGACATCACTACACCCCAGGGCGCGCGGGTTGCCGCGCCGATTGTCTCTTCGGTCATATGCGCTGAGGCATCATAGCCCGTGTAGGTATATTGGGCCAGCAGTAACCCCAGCAAGAAGGCGTACCAGATGGGGAAACCAGTCGCATTGTACGTAGAATTGACGGTAAAGAGCGTACCAGCAGAGTTCAGCCCGTGCGTCACAAATTGCGCCGGTTTGGTGAAATCGGTGC
The DNA here is from genome assembly GCA_963769535.1 of uncultured Chloroflexia bacterium. Taxonomy (GTDB): domain Bacteria; phylum Chloroflexota; class Ktedonobacteria; order Ktedonobacterales; family Ktedonobacteraceae; genus CF-113. The sequence goes on from CAVYMC010000002.1 coordinate 126,669, forward strand.
CAGCCACGCCGCCGAACTGCGAGCCTGCAATGGCCGCAATCACGACGCCGCCACTAATCAGTATGACGCCCGCGATATGCCACCACACGCTTATGTCGTTCAAGAAGGCGACAATGCGCACGCCAAAGATGTTCAAGATAGCGTGCAGAGCCAGGATGATGGCATACAGGAGGAGCGTAAACAACTGTGTGTGTGGGTCAAGCGCAAAGACCGTGCCAAGTGTGGCCGGTATGCCGGGGAACCATGCATTGAGCAGCACGTCCAATGTGATAGCCGCGCCGTAGTCGATACCAGCCGTGACCGCAATCTGGCCGATCAAGTTGAACCAGCCGGTGTACCAGCCCCAACCGGGGCCTCCCAGTTTGGACGACCAGTAGTACAGCCCACCTGCCGTTGGATAGGCCGAGGCCAGTTCAGCCATACCCAGCGCCACAATCACCACAAAAACGGTGACGAGCGGCCAACCGATGGATGCAGCGGTAAAGCCTCCATCGGAGGCGGTCAGCGAGAAGAGGGTAACACACCCGCTCAGAACGGAGATAATGGTGAATGAAATAGCGAAGTTGGAGAAGCCGCCCATCGCGCGAAAGAGTTCCTGCGCGTAACCCAGACCATGCAGGCGCTTCATATCATGCGCGATCAGTTCTTCTTTGGTCTGTTTTTTCGATACAGCCATAAGATACCTCCTAATAATTTCGGTGATGTTTGGGACAGGAGCCATAAAATGAACGATCTGAAAGGACGAAAACAAATATACATTCGTCTTTTTCTATCTGGCATCTACTCCTTTCTATCTATCTGGCAATCACAAGTCTGCCCGGTAAAGATAAACCCGGCAACTAGTATACCACAGTGTCGTATGGTACACCATACTTTTATCCTGGGTAATGTGTGTTATATCCATAATGTTGGGTTGCCAGTCAGTTTTTTCATATCTGGCTTTTATGTGTTTTTACAACTCTCGCCAGTAGCAGGGCATTGACGAACCGGCGCATTCTCTGTACAATCGTGGCTGATGAAGCTATTCCCAAAAGTATGAAGGTAGTAAAGCAGAATGAATGCTCGACAGTTTGATGTCGATGACGGGTTCGAGACAGTGGCAGATGCCATTTATCGTAATCCCCTGATCCCCGCGTTCCCCGATCATCTCGGCGTGCTCTCCTCGACCCGCGCCGTAGTGGAGTTGGGAGAACTGGTCTGGATCAACATAGAGAGTGTGAAAACCCTGCAAGAGAAGTTGATGGCCTTCGCAAGACGCGCGTACCCGCCGCAAATGAGCGAACCACATGAAGTAGGGCAAAAGAGTGCGGATGGGCATGATGACGCCAATGCATATGTTGCCACGCAGCGACAGGCGGACGCGATAAATCGCGTCCCTACACCTGGAGCAACGTGGGATACCCGCTATCATTTTTTTGATGGCACAGAGCGCACCGTCAACTGGGTGCTGCTGCTGGACGCGCTCAATTTTTGTTTCTGGGGGAAGAATAATCAACCGCGCTGGTCTATTGAATATAAGGGTGAGACGCTGAGCGGCTACTGGGCCGAGGCCGCCGCGCTCACACGGGCTGTTGAAGAGGGATACGCGCTGTGGGACGCGCGCTATTTGAGCGAAATAAGCAGCGCTGACCTGGCTACTATTTTTCGCGGCGCTCCTTCTCCAGGAACGAGCGCGGTCAAGCTGGCTGCTACGCCAGTCGAAATTCCCCTGTTTGAGCAGCGATTAGCCAACGCGCGCGAAGTGGGCCGCGTTCTCCTGGAACGTTTCGATGGGCAGTTTACGCATGTCATCGAGGAAGCCGCCGGGAGCGCGGTCAGGCTGGCTTTGCTGCTGGCCGAATACTTCCCCTCATTTCGCGATGTTGCCAGTTTTCGCGGGCAAGAAGTGCGCTTTTTGAAACGCGCCCAGATTTGTGTGGCCGATTTGCGCGGAGCATTCGGAGGCCAACGATGGGGCGCATTTACAGACGTAGATCAGCTCACCGTTTTCGCAGATTATAAATTACCGCAACTCTTGCGTCATTTCGGCGTGCTGGAATATCACCCCACGCTGGCCGAACGTATCGACAGGCAGGAACTGTTGGAGCCTGGCAGCGAAGAGGAAGTCCAGATACGCGCAGCGACCATCTGGGCCTGTGAATTATTACGACAATCGATCAACGCTGCCAGCTATGAACCGGTAATGGCTGCCGATATCGATTTACAACTCTGGCTGTTGAGCCAGGATACCAAGAATATGCGTCCATATCACCGGGTACGCACAATTTACTATTAGGAACATATATGCAGTTACAGAGCCTTCTAGCGGCCTTAGAAGAACAGCCGATTCAACAATGGCCCACGTCCGGCGCATGTAACCAGGCGCAAGAGATTACTAGCCTGGCCTATGATTTGCGCAAGGTGACGCCGGGCGCGCTCTTTATCGCTGTGCCCGGATCGCATACCGATGGCCGCGCGTACCTGGCGGATGCCGCGCTACGAGGCGCGCTTGTTGCGCTCGGTCCAACACTTGATGGCATTCTTCCGCCCGACCTGGCCACTCCTCTACCTTATATAGTCGTGCCTGACGTATTGGGCGCGCTGGCTGATCTCGCCTGCGCGTTTTATGCCTATCCCGCGCTGCGTCTCTGCACCATCGGTGTGACAGGCACCGACGGCAAAACAACCACCAGCAATCTCATTCATACCATCCTGCGCGAAGCAGGTAAACGCGCCGGTCTCATGACCACCGCGAATTTCAAGCTCGATGGACAGGAGTGGGAAAACACGACCCGCCAGAGCACACTGGAAGCATTAGAAGTACAACAATTGCTGCGGCGCATGGTTGACGAGGGCATCACGCACGTTGTGATAGAGGCCACATCGCATGGATTAGAGCTACAGCGCGTGCGCGGCTGCGCCTTCGACGTGGGAGTCGTCACCAATATTACGCACGAACACCTTGAGTTCCATAAAACATTGGAGAATTACCGGCGAGCCAAGGCGCGGCTGTTTGAAATGCTCGACCCCGCACGCGATAAAGGTCAAAATGCTCGCCCGACCGCTATTTTAAACCGTGATGATTCGTCTTATGAGATATTGCGGCCATATTGCCGTGTTCCCATCTTAGACTATGGCATCGACCCGTCCGCCGCCGTCCGCGCAGTTGATGTGCGGCTCGATGCCAATCGCACACGCTTTCGCGCCATCCTGCCGGACACCGAGGTTGAAATCGAAACTCAACTTGTGGGACAGTTCAATGTCAGCAATTGCCTGGCGGCCATCGCGACCGCTTCTAGTCAGGGCATCACGCCCGCCGTCATCGCGCGCGCGCTGGCAACCGTCGCGGGTGTAGCGGGACGCATGGAGCGCATCGACGAGGGGCAGCCTTTTAGTGTAATCGTCGATTATGCCCATACCCCCGATAGCCTGGCGAAGGTGCTGGCGACCTTGCGGCCACTGACAACGGGCAAATTGCTGGTAGTCTTCGGCTCTGCCGGAGAGCGCGACGTGCTCAAACGTCCTATTATGGGACAAATTGCCGCTCAGATGGCCGACTTTTTCGTTATTACTGATGAGGACCCTCGCGAAGAAGACCGCGAAAAGATATTGCGAGAAATAGCCAGTGGGAGCGAAGAAGCAGGCAAGCGCGAGGGACGCGACTTTCTCTGTATAGCGGATAGGACACAGGCTATCGCGACGGCATTAGCGCGAGCGAGGGCAGGTGATACAATTTTGCTGGCGGGTAAAGGTCACGAACAAAGTATCATTACAGGCAGAGAAAAATTTCCCTGGGACGACCGGCGCGTAGCTCGCGAACAACTGCGCGCTTTATAGATGATAAAATGCGTACAATGCTGGGAATAACTTTTTCAATGGAGTTGAAATGGCACCAATCTGGTTATTATTAACCTTCACTACATGCGCGTTACTGAGCCTGATTTTATGCTGGATCGCAAAATTTTTATTCCCAAGATTCCGCAGTGGCGAATTTAAACCCGGCCCGTATCGTCCCGATCTCCAGCCTAACGCTAAAGGTCCCGAAATCAAGACCATCGAACTTCCCCTGGTAGGTGGCCCGGCATTTATCCTGGCGATTATCGCCACCGGCATTGGCGCGGGCTTCGTTTTCAAACTGGATGCAGGGCAATGGACGATTCTGCTGATTGGCCTCTGCGCTACCTTCGGCTATATGCTGGTTGGCCTGATTGACGACTGGCACAAAGTGCATCGCAATGAAGGCATTTCGGAACGCACTAAATTTGTCGGCGTGTTGCTCGTCTCTATGGCTGCTGCGTTCTGCTATTACTGGTTTACCACGCAGGGACCCAAACCCTATTCCCCTTATTCAGATATCCTCGGTCCGCTCTTTAATGATTTTCCCATCGCCTGGCTGATCTTTCTCATGCTGCTAACGGGGCTGATAGGCAGCGTCACCTCTATCTCAGTCGATTTTAGCGATGGCCTGGACGGACTGGCCGGAGGGCTGGTATTCAGCTCTGCCCTGGCCTTTGGTATTATTATTACTGGCCTTCTCGACGATCCGAAACATCCTGAAGGCATCGTTCTGGAGATACTGGCTCTGCTCTGCGCGGGCGGCGTCCTGGGCTTCTTGCCGTTGAACTGGCCCTCTTCCTGGGCGGCGCGGCGCAGCAAAGCCAAAAGGCGCGCCAGAATATACATGGGCGATAGCGGCGCGTTAGGCCTCGGCGGCATCCTCGCTATGGTAGCTATCTTATCGCGCAACGAAATACCCCTCTTGATGATCGGGGCCGCGTTTGTGCTGGAGGGGCTTTCCGCGCTCATGTCGGCTAAAGTGCTCACTCCTTTCTTTCGCAAACGACTGCAATTGCTGCGCTTCGCCAATCAAGATGAATTTGTGCCACACACGGAGTTTCCCTTGCCGTTTCTGGCGACGCCGCTGCATCACCATTTCGATTTGCTGGGCTGGGACAGAAAACGCCTGGTGTATGGAGCCTGGGCGCTGGGAGCGTGCTTCGGCGCATTGGGCGTGCTACAGGCCTTTGCCCCGGAAACCTGGCAACGCTATCTTGGCCGTATTCTGATACTCATGCTGGGATGGTTCATCTGGTCAAGCGGCTCCTACACTCGACGCTACTTCGTAGGCCAGTACTCTTCTGAACGCACACGCCGACGCCGGCTGGCCCTGTATTACGGCTATCCCATGAGTTTGATGGGCATCAAGCTGTACCATCGTGTCGAAACCATCGAGGCCAGCACGGACGTGATTGAAACCCCGGCAGAAGAACTCGCGCTCTGGCAACGCATGAATATCTACGACGCGCGCGCTATGCTCGGCCTCTACTGCTACCGCGCAGGCTACTACCCGGCTGCCTTGCTGCAATGGACGCATATTCCCGAAAAGAACCGCAAACTCCGTCCCAATATCCAGCATCTGTTGGAAGAGCTTGAAGCGCGGCTCGCGCTGGAAACGCAAGAAACACAACCCTTGCGACGCGATTCGATTGCACCACAGCAGCCCATCCTTACCGGCAACCTGTCGCCCGCTGACCTGCCAAACCCGCACGAGCCGATAACCGCGGAGACGCCGCTCGATGAGCGCGTCGGCAATGGATTTTCATCCATTCCGCCATCATCCCATTCCGCGCTACATTCTGCGCCGCTCCCATCTCAATTATCAGGTTCTCACAATGATGCGAACGGGATCGGCAATGAAAAAGAACAGATCATGCGACCGGTGATACGCAACGGTTGGCTTGCTCGTCTGCGGCATAATTCCTCTGATGGCAACAGTAGCAGGGATACGGTTGCTAAAAAATAAACCAGGCGTCGTCTAGTGTCTAGTATTGGGAGTAAAGCTCTTCACTCTTTCACCCAAATGTGCTATAGTGCTTTTAACCTTCCGTTAATGTAGCCGGATTCACACGTTTTCAGTGAGCCATTGAACAGCTATGGCGCTTGCAAGTTGCTATACTTAGAGCAACCAATTTGAGTGAAACGCAATACATCGGATCCCTACATCCGGTCTGCCATGAAGGGGTACACATGCGCTTTTGTTTTATCGTTGAAGAGCAATATCGAAACGATGCCATGCCAATGGTGATTGCCGACCAGTTGCGCCTATGGGGACATGATGTTGACGAGTTAGAGCCACAGAGAGCCGTTACATGTCTGACCGACCTGCAACAGCAGGGATACGACGCATTTGTCTTGAAATCGCTGGCAGAAGGCCCTGGCCTCAGTATTTTAGAGGCGGCAGAGGCGGTTGGTATCCCTACCATCAACAACTCGCGCGCCATTAGCCTGGTGCGCGATAAAGCGGTTGCGGTAGCCTATGCCCGCGCGCATGGATTGCCCATTCCTGAAACCTATTTCGTCTCCCATCCTCGCCTGTTGCACCAGATTCCCGCCGAAGACTACCCTATTGTAGTCAAACCAAGCAACGGCAGTTCTTGCAAGGGCATCTATCGTTTGAACAGCCCCGATGAACTGGAGGCGCTGGAGATCGCGGAAGCAGGCGAAAGCTTTTTCCTGGCGCAGCGTTATGCAGAGAATCCGGGCTTTGATATCAAGGTCTACGTCACCGGCAACGAAGTGTACGCGGCTATTGCCCGGCAATCGGTACTGCACGGAGAAGTGAGCGAGCATTTCGTGCCATTGACCCCGCAGGTGCGCAAACTCGCCTTACAGGTTGGCAAGCTTTTTGGTCTGGACATCTACGGGCTGGATATCGTAGATACACCCCAGGGGCCAGCTATCCTGGATATCAATGATTTTCCCAGTTTTGGACGCATCCCGCGCGCAGTGGTGCGTATCTCCGAATACGTGTTACACGCGGCCAAACGCGCAGAGATGCAGCGCGACCTGCGCGCAGCGCGGGCGCGACAGCGCCGCGAGGCCCAATTACGCAAAAAAACGCGGTTGGCAGAATCAACACCGGCACAGAATGCATTGAAACCGGTAGCTTCTTTAGCTACAACTCTCGATACCACAAATCAGGAGAACCTCGCAGCTTCTGTATGCGAGTAGACAAGGAATACTGTCATGCGCATTTGCCTTATTATGGATAACCCGGAAACACCCCATCACCCGGTTATCGCGGTGGCTTTGCAACACTTGAGCGCAACACACGACGTGCGCCTGTTGGATGTGCGCGCGCTTACCGGGACGCAAGCCTTGCAAGAGGAGGAACATCACCCCCAGGCCGATCTCTACCTGCTCAAATCGCACGCTCCCCAGGCGCTGGAAGTTGCTCACGCGCTGGAACAAAAAGGCGCGCTAGTCGTCAATAGCTGGGCTTCTTCGGTCGCCTGCCAGGACCGTGTCTTGATGGCGCAGCGTATGCGCGAAGCGCATCTCCCCTGGCCGCGCACATGGCATTACGCAACGCTTGCAAGTTTGTTAGCTGACGAGACCTTTCTCGCGACGCTGGCCTTCCCGGTCATCATCAAAAGCTATTACAGTCATCGCGGCGATCTGGTAGATTTTGTGCGCAGCCGCGCCACGCTTGAGACTCTGGCAAGCAACTGGATCCAGGAACCCATCGTGTTGCAAGAATACGCGGAGAGCGACGGCTGGGATATTAAGATGTGGGTAATCGACCAGCAAATATTCGCTGCGCGCCGCCGCACACCGCTGGAACCGAACGCCCCCAAAGAAGACATCCTCATCGCGCCGCAAGATTTGCCCCAAGAGTGGGGGGCCATCGCGCTAGAAATCGGGCGCGTCTTTAACCTCCGGCTCTATGGAGTTGACTTGTTAGTTACCAAAAACGGGCCAATGATCGTAGATGTCAACTCATTCCCAGGCTTTCGCGGTGTGCCGGGCGCGGATACCGCCCTGGTTCAACTGGTGGAAACGCTGGGGAGGGAAGGGAAACTGCTGATATGAGTTCACCATCTGCCGACACCGGGGTCTCGATCTTAGACCTGCCCGACATCCTGACGCTGCTGTTTGAACGAGCAGGTCGTCCTTTACTACCAGGAGCAGTTTCAACGCCAGGTTTGTTCGTGCGCTACCTGAGACGCAAACCGGCGCGCGGGCTGGCCGTGATCTATGCAGTCGATGAAGTGGGGCAGCGTAAAAGCGAGCACGCGCGCGACCCGCACCGTTCCGTCAGCCTGACACTCGATGAGCAGGCGCTTGATGGGGCAGCCATTCAATTCAGCGAAACGCAGGCGCGCGAGACAGTCTTAGAAGTACAACCAACTGGTGTCTTGCGAGCCGAGGCTATCGGCCTGTCGGTGCAGGCCTTCCCCGCCGATAACGGCTTGCCCGCGCTCGCCGCAAGCTGCGATATCAGCCTCAGTTCGGTATTTTCGGCTATCGAGCAGGCGGCGCAAACGCACCTGCGCGATGAGAACTGGACGCTCGCTCAGGTCGTAGCCGAACCCGTGCGTTACAAACCGGGCAATCGCTGCGTCATTCGCTATCGTCTCACCCTCATCCATCGCCAGAGTGAAGAACAGAAACACCTGACTATTTTCGGCAAAGTGTACGCCGACCCGCAGCAGGCGCGCTCGGTGCAGGCGCTGCAACAGCGGCTCTATGACGAACAGATAGCAAGGCTGGGCAGTCTGCTCGTCGGACTGACATCCAGCACGCCGCTCCTGCCGCGTCCGCTGGGGACAGTCGATGAGATCGGTCTGACGCTGAACGAAGCAGTGCAACCGGCGAGCGCGGACGAACACATGCTGACCGGGACGCGCGCGCTGCAACCCCGCCTGGAACGAGGCCGGGGCGGCGAAATAAGCTCGATCTCTATTCCTGAAGAGGATTTACGCCTGACGGCGGTTGCGCTGGCGCGCCTGCACACCAGCGCGGTTCGCCCCGACGGAGGCGCGCCGCGAACGGGCGCGAAAGAGGCGAAACGCGCCCGCGAACGCGCCGCGCTGATCGCCAGCCATAACGCGGCGCAGGCAGAAGAAACACAGCGGCTCGCGCAGGACCTGGCAGCGCGCCTGGAAGCCGTAGAGCCTGACAGCTACCGACCAGCGCATGGCGGGTTCAAGTCGAGCCAGTTGCTTTTTCACAGTCACCAGGTGTTCGTAGTCGATTTTGATGGCTTCTGCATGGCGGATGCCGCGCTGGACGTGGGCTACTTCCTGGCCTACCTGCGTCCGAGCGGGCTGTGGTACCACAGCCCCGGAATGCGCGAGTGGTTTGAAGCAGCGGCGCAAGTATTCACCACTACCTACCGCCAGGCCATGTCGGAATCCGGCGTATTGTCCGCCGCCATTGACGGCATCCTTGAGCGTTCCCGGCTGTACGAAGCCGCGCTCATATTCAAAATCGCTACACGGCGCGTCAATCGCTTAAACAGTCCGCGGCCCAAAGAATTATCGGCTATGTTAGATGAAATAACAGCCTGTCTCTAAATAGCAGTTTGTCTCGCTTGAACCCGGCAAGGAGTAAGTAGCTATGGTACGTTTCCTGTTTCGCAACTTAAAGGGCCATCGATTTCTCGTGGTGATTGCCCTTACGATGGCATTCGCGCAGGTACTCGCCGCCCTTTTTAACGCCTTCCCACTTAAATTTATCCTGGATAAAGTGGTGAACAAAAAGGACCCAGGCATTTCCTTCTTAAATCCACTGATTAGTTTTTTTGACAACCTGGCCGGCCATGCTACCAGTGGAAGTTCACATTCCACTGCCGGAGTCATCCTCTTTTCAGCCACCGCCATTGTCGTGCTGGGTATTCTTATCGCTATTCTCCAGTACACCGAACTCTTTCTGGCATCCTATATCGCGCAAAACCTGACTGCGCGACTGCGCAAACAGCTCTTTGGACACCTGGAACGCCTCTCGCTCGACTGGCACGGCAAGCAAAAGAAAGGCGACCTCGTCCAGCGTATCACCGGAAACATCTCGGATATTGAAAAACTTGTCACCGATGGATTGGTCGATCTGTTGACAGGCTTTCTGACCATTGCAGGCGTGATCGTAGTGATGGTAATTGTCAACGCGGAATTTACGATACTTTCTCTCGTGATTCTCCCCGCGCTTATCCTGGTGGTGTTTGGCTATACGACCAGCATCAAAAAGGCAGCGAAGAAAGCATCGAAAGCCGCAGGGCAGGTTGCAAGCGTGGCAACGGAAGATATTGGTAATATCACTGTCCTCAAGGCATTTACGCTGGAGAGCCGCGAGGCCGAGCGGTTTCAGAAATATGTGACCAGGAACCGCGAGGCGGGACTGCGCGCCGGTGGTTTGCAGGCGCAATTCACGCCAATTGTTGCTATCCTGGTAGCAATCGGCACTTCCATCATCGTCGGCGTCGGCTCCTCCGTCGCCAGTGGACAAGATTTTAACTTCTGGTTCCTGCACATCGCCGGAGGAGTAGTAACCTTCGGCACGCTCACCATTTTCCTCTCCTACCTCGGTCAGCTCTATCAGCCTTTGCGCGACCTTTCTAAGTTGACCAATATTGCTACCGCCGCCGGCGCGGGCGCGGAACGCATTCAAGAAGTGCTGGACGCCGCCCCGGAGGTGGTAGAAACAGAAGCCAAATACTACGGCCCGACCCAGCTCAAAGGCGATATTCAGTTTGATAATGTGATCTTCAGCTATGCCCCAAACCGGCCCGTGCTGAAAGGCATCAACCTGCACATTCCCTCCGGGAAAAGAGTGGCCCTCGTTGGTCTCTCAGGCGGCGGCAAAACGACGCTGGTGAAGCTGATTTCTCGCTTCTACGAGATACAACAGGGGTCTGTGCGCATCGATGGCGTAGATAACCGCATGTATCCCCTGTCCATCTTGCGCCAGAATGTCAGCATGGTCTTGCAGGATAACGTACTCTTCGAGGGAAACATCAAGGACAACATTGCCATCGGCAAGCCCGGCGCGACACTCGAAGAGATTATCGATGCAGCTAAGAAAGCCTATGTACACGACACCATCATGAGTTTCCCCGAAGCTTACGATACGGAAGTGCGCGAACAGGGCAAAAACTTCTCCGGCGGCCAGCGTCAACGCCTGGCAATCGCGCGCGCCGTGCTGCGCGACGGTCCCATCCTGATCCTGGACGAACCAACTGCCGCGCTTGACGTGGAAGCAGAGGCGGAAGTCATGCATGCCCTCGACACACTGGTGAAAGGCCGCACGGTATTGATGATCTCACACCGCCTCAGCACCCTGGGCAACGTTGATGAGATTATTGTGTTGAAGGATGGTCGCATCGTCGAGCAAGGGACGTTCAAAGAGTTGAAGAAAAAAAGTGGCATATTCGCCGGGCTGCTCGAAGAGCAGAATCGCTATAACACTGATCGAGCGGGCAACGAGTCCATTCTGCGCCCGGCTTTCGTACCGCTCGCTGCGCCTGCGCCTGTCTTCCAGGCCCAACCACAACCTGCTCCTCATCCGTGGAACGCGCCGCCAGTTCACCCCCCTCAACCCCAGTTCCCGCCTGTCCCGCCGGCCACTCCCTGGCAGCAAGCCCCGCAACCGACACCAATGGGAGTACCCGTAACACCCGGCAATGGAAATAATGGCGGCCAGCAGTACCAACCACATCCGCAGCAGGCTGGAGCAATGCAGAAAGCGCGTGTGTTAGTTGAAATCGATGGCAAAGTGGTAGGCGAGCGCCGCCTCGATAAAGCGGTACTCACGATTGGCCGTCTCTCCGGCAATGACATTCAGGTGCCATCACAACGAGTCTCGCGCCTGCACGCCAAGATCCGCTGGGAGAACGGAGCCTGGTTGGTTGAAGACGCGGAAAGCCTCAACGGTCTGGTCTACCAGGGCAATCTCGTTGAGCGTCTTGCCTTAAAAAACGGAGATCGTATCCATGTAGCCCCGACAGCAGTTGTGCAATACATGACAACGTAGTATACTCGTCGCCAGGGCAGAGTTTCTGCCCTGGCTTAGCTTAAAAAGAGAAGACCCGGATTCGTGCAATTGTCCACGATCGAGTTGTCCACGATCAAGGAGGAAATAGCCATGCATAGTTAATATACAATCTGTCTGCCTATCCAGACAGATCAGGAGCGTGTAATGTTATTCAAATTCTTGTACCGTAACCTCAAGGGATACCGCCTGCTCGTCGTGATAGCTATCCTAATAACCATCTTGCAAGTGGGCTGCGATATCGCTGCTGCGTTCCCCCTCAAATTTATTCCGAGCAAGGTAAGCAACGCCGGGAACGACCCGGCCTGTACCTTTCCGTTTCTCAATCCTATCCTCGACAAATTTGACACGCCTCTGTTCGACCCGGCGCTCGCCCCGGTGGCTCCAGGCCAGCCGAACCAGGTACCCGGAGTGACTCCATGCCCCATTTCACCCGCTGACGCGAATGCCCCGTTGGTTCTCACCCATCATAGTACCAACGGTGTCATTGTGTTTTCGATATTGATACTGATACTCTTCGGCTCATTAAGCGCACTGCTGGCCTACCTGGACCTGTACATTGCGGCTAATATCGCTCAAAACCTGACAGCCAGGCTGCGCAACCAGTTGTTTGAGCATCTGCAACGATTGTCGCTCGACTGGCATGGCAAGCAGAAGAAAGGCGATCTTGTCCAGCGCATCACCGGTAATATCGCTGACATCGAGAAACTCGTCACCGATGGGCTGGTAGATCTGCTGGCAGCCGCTTTGACTCTGATAGGTATTATAGCGGTCATGCTATTCCTTAGCTCGGCGTATACCGTCATCGCGCTGACTATTGTGCCCGCGCTCTTCATGATTACACTTGGCTATACGAAGAGCATCAAGGCTGCCGCGAAGAAGGCGGCGAAGGCGACGGGCCAGGTTTCGGATGTCGCAACAGAAGATATCAACGCGCTCACCGTCATCAAGGTATTCACACGCGAGGAGAAGGAAGCTCTGCGCTTTGGCGATTACGTCGATAAGAACCGCCGGGCAGGACTGCGCGCGGGCGGCTTGCAGGCGCAATTTGCCCCCCTGGTCTCCCTGCTGGTGATATTGGGTACGGCGGCGGTGCTGGGAGTAGGTGGCTACGTCGCGGCCAATAACGCCTTCCACCTGGGCTTTTTCACTATTCAACCCCAGACCGTAGACATCGGAACACTGATCTTGTTCCTCACCTTTCTCAAGCTGCTCTACCAGCCTATGCGCGATCTTTCAAAGCTGGCGACTCTGGCCAGCACCGCAGGATCTGGGGCGGAACGCATTCAGGAGGTGCTGGACCAGGCTCCTGAAGTGTTGGAGAGTACAGTACCCTACAATGGCCCTACCAGGTTGCGCGGTGATATTCTCTTTGAGAATGTCGTTTTTGGATACGCATCAGGGCAAACTGTACTAAAGGGCTTAAGCCTGCATATTCCTGCCGGGAAGAAGGTCGCGCTCGTTGGCCTTTCCGGTGGAGGGAAAACAACGCTGGTTAAGCTCATTCCGCGCTTCTATGAAATTCAACAGGGCTCGGTGAAGATCGATGGGACTGATAACCGCGCATACCCGCTGACACTCTTGCGCCAGAATATCAGCATGGTCTTACAGGACTCGGTGCTGTTCGAGGGAACAGTAGCCGAAAACATCTCCATCGGCAAGCCGGGCGCGCAACTGTACGAAGTGATCGAAGCGGCAAAAAAGGCCAACATCCACGAGACCATCATCAACGATCTCGGCGGATATGATGGCAGTATACGCGAACAGGGCAAAAACTTGTCGGGCGGCCAGCGCCAGCGTATGGCGATTGCTCGCGCCATCCTGCGTGACGCCCCCATCCTGATCCTGGATGAGCCTACCGCCGCCCTGGACGTTGAATCCGAAGCCGAGGTGATGCACGCGCTGGAAAAGCTGATTGTTGGACGCACCGTTATCATGATCTCTCACCGCCTCAGCACACTCGGCAACGTGGAAGAGATCATCGTCCTCAAGAATGGGCAAATCGCCGAGCAGGGGTCGTTTCAGGATTTGAAACGGAGAGGCGGAGTTTTCGCCGGGCTGCTCACGGAACAGAACCGCTATAACCTGGAGAAGGCGGGCGATAAGTCTATCCTTCGTTCGGCCTTTGTAGCTTACCCGGATGTCTACGACCAACGCCAAGCCCAACCGCAACGTCCGCCCTTTGTCCCGACCCAGGCAGTACCCCCAGGCGGCCAGAATTGGCCCTTGCCGCAGGTGTGGCCTTCTCCTTCCGGGGCGCAGGCTCCTGCAAATCCACAGGGAAACTGGGGAGGCAATGGACAGCAACAACAGCAGAGGGTAGCAGCCCCTGTTGCACCCCAGAAGGCGCGTGTGCTGATCGAAGTTGATGGCAAGATAGTCGGCGAACGCGCTTTGAACAAGCCATCGCTCACCGTTGGACGACTTTCCGGCAATGATGTACAGATACCCTCTCAGCGTGTTTCACGCCTGCATGCCAAAATACACGAGGAGAACGGCACATGGGTTATCGAGGATGCGGAAAGCCTGAACGGGCTGGTCTACCGCAGCCAGCGCGTTGACCGGATCGTACTAAGCAATGGGGACCGCATTTACCTGGCCCCCACTGCATTGTTGCAATTTGTAACGCCGTAAAGATGCCTCGCTTTGAGAATGTGGGGTGGTGCGCTGATGATCATCAGCGCATCACCCCACATTCTCAAATGATTGAAATGCGTCGCGATCCGGGCGGATTTAGAAGCTTGATTGCCCGCTGGGATTATACTTGGCAATTCTCAGGACAGGTCTGCCTCCAATAATGATCGGCAGGTACACATATATACCTTGCGGCAAATCAACGACTGCGAGAGTATGTGTCCCCTTGCCAATGATTTCATCACCAAGTTTGTGAAACTTACCGGGCGTTATATCAAAGATGGATATGCCCGATTTACAGGCCACAAACAGGACATCTACATGCAAGGCGCTATTGTGATCTATCCTGACGATATCGGGGCCGCCCTGCAAGCGCGCGGTGTTGGGATCGGTAGGAATCACCTTCATGCTTGTAGGATTGGATAGATCCACCCTCGCCAGGTTCTCGAAGAGCTTGCGACCAGAATCCGAGGACGCGAAATCGGTACAGGCAACGTACCCGGTTTGTTGCGTAGCATCGATGGCGAAACCATGAGGGGTACTGCACGAGACCGGCATATCTATTTCGCCGACAATCGTCAGATTCACTGCATTGATCTGCAACAATTCTCCCGTGCCAGGAGGCGGCAGGAGAAGCAGGTTTGGGCTATTCCCATCCGGCAGGACTTGAGAAGTCACATAGATGAACCCGTTGAAGTACTGGTCGTGCCCTACGTCGTGCCCAAACTTGGGGATGAATTTTCCAGGATTTTTCGGGTCTGCTATCAATGGTATCCCATCCGAAGGACGAACATTCTCCCCGGCGATGAGATCTACGTTGCCTAAATTGATATATTTGATCAGCTTGTCATTGACAGCATCAATCACCGCGATATTCTCATTGTTCCTGTCCGCGTTCATGTCTTTGAGCGGATCTGCCGGAGTGCCAGGATCGGAAACAAAAAGCCGTTTATCAACCGGGTCATAAACCATAGCATCGGGACTTTCGTTGTCCTGAAGCTGGATTGTAGCGGTCACTTTGAGCGTGTGCGGATTGATGTCAGCGATGTAATTGTCCTGAGCATCAGCAGCAAAAACCTTATCCAGCCCAGGGACGTATACCATGCCTGCGACCTGGGGAACATTGACACGCCCGACGACCTTGTTCGACAGCGTGTTAAAAACAATAATATGCCCATCAAACGGCCCATCGCGTGCCGGATCAAAATCGGCGTGTTCCTGGAGCAATAAGTCGGGATTTGGCCCGGTATGGTCAACGAACAGGAGGTGCAGGTCTGGATCATATGTCTGGAAGTCAAATCCGTCAAAATCTTGCGCCACGCCAGGAGTCAACGCATTCGGGTCAGTGCCTGAAGCCAGTAATTTTTCCTCGGCAGGAGAGGGCAGCCCGCTCGGCAGCGGAATATCCTGCACCAGTATGAGCCGGTGGGCGGGAGGGGGGACAAGAAACTGATGGGAAATCTGGAAAAGCAAATAGCCCAGTACGCCAAAACAGACTATCCCGACCAGCAGGGTAAATACCCTGCTTATGCCAGATTTTTTACCGGAACCTTTCGCTTGCGATGCCGGTTGTGTTTGTAAAGCCATAATTCATTCCTCCAGGGAACTTTTCTCTTCTGTGCAATGAAGTCATAAGTCTCTCCTAAGTATCAGGCAATGAAAACATTTGCGCTATGACACAGACCATAACATCGATGTGAGCTTTTACCGGGCAAGCGTTTATGGTAGACGATGCAGCCTATTATAGCAAAAATATTGCCCATATCCAAGTGCATAGGTGAGGTGACTACTCCCCCGGCTAAAGCACGGGGGCTTCCAGGGACAAGCCCAGGCCGTGTAGTCCCACGGCACGAATATTCAAGGCGGCATTGAGATCACGATCTATCGAAAGGAGGCAACAGGGGCAATGATAGATTCTTTCACTCAAAGGCATTTTCTGCCGGTGGTGACACCTGCTGCACTCCTGCGACGTATAGGCCGGGTTGACTTTGACGAACTGACGCCCAGCTTCTTCCGCTTTGGCTGCCAGATGGGCAAAGAATGCCGACCATGCCGCGTCACTGATGCTTTTTGCCAGACAATGGTTGTGAACCAGACGATTGACGTGCAGGTCTTCCACGCAGATGACGCCGAAGCGGTTGACGATCTGCCTGCTCTGCTGATGGGTGAAATTGTCGCGCCGGAACCCAATACGCTCATGCACTCGCGCAACGAGCTTACGCCGTTCCGCTCGTGCAGCAGTCCCCTTTGCCGCTGTAGCCAGACGGCGCTGCGCTTTTGCCAGCGCCTTCTCTTCTTTGCGGAAGAAGCGCGGGTTCTCGATTTCTTCCGTAGTCGAGAGCGTGGCAAACGTCTTGAGTCCCACGTCGATGCCGACCTGTTCAGGAGGAGCGGGCAAGCGTTCAGGCTCACATTCAACCGAGAACGAGACATACCATTTGCCGGTAGATGCGCGATGCATGGTACACGTTTTGATCTTGCCCTTGATGGGACGATGATACACCATTTTGATACTGCCTACTTTGGAGAGGCACACGCGCTCATCGTGGGTGATGGAGAAACCCGATTGGGGGAAGGTGAAACTATCATAGCGGTCAGATCCCTTGAAGCGCGGGAAGCCGGGTTCCCTGGCCTGTTCTTTCACCCGCCGGAAGAAGGCTTTGAAGGCCAGATCAACACGAACCGCCACGTTTTGCAAGACTTGAGAGTGAACACCTTTCAGTGGTGGGCGTGCTGCTTTCAGTATCCCAAAGGTTGCTTGTTGCTCATAGAGCGACAGCCCCTTCCCGGTTTGCTCGTAGGTGTCCTTGCGTGCTGCCAGCAAGTGATTATACAGCCAACGACACTCTTCAAGCGTCTCAGTGAGCTTGCGCGTTTGTTGCTTATTCGGAAAGAGACGATACTGAAACATTTTACGCATGAGTGTATTGTAGCCAAAAGTAGAACACAGGTCAAGTATGTTCCGCCTGCGGGCGGCGGGCCATTCATCCCCCGCTTAAAAGACGGGGGCTTTCTGGCCCGTTTCGGTAAACAGGGGTAATTGGTTTAGTCTAGTCCATATTGCTGACGAAGTTCGGCATACATTTCTTCCAGGTGGCGCTCTTCGACGAAATGCGCCACTCTGCTTTCGTGCGCCAGACGCTCAGGATGGTCCAGGCGGCGATCCTGAAATAGGGCCTCGACCCAGGCGGTAAGAGCTTCTTTGTCATGTCCCTGCATTTCGTGCAACTGGCCCTGCCGGTGCAGCACAGCGCAGCGATCGGTTGGGGTATCGAGACGCCGCGCAATCGTATCCGACTCCTCATAATAGCGCTCCGCTTCGCCATACTGACGCATGACGAGCGCGACATCCCCCAATCCGCGCAAGGCTCGCCCCTCGATCTGGCGCGATTCTTGTTCGTGAGCAATTGCGCGCGCATGTTCGAAATATTCCTTCGCTTCGGCATATTCTGCATCCGCTAAGGAGATGGCTCCCAACGCATTGATGATGCGCGCTGCATCCACACGATCACCCAGATCATTGAACAGCGCCAGCGACTGATTACAGTAGGCTCGCGCATCGTCATAATGACGTTGTTTGCGCGCGATATCAGCCAGGCGATGCAGCGTCCAGGCTTCGCCGCGCTTTGCTCCCTGTTCGCGGAAAATTGTAAGCGCCTCATTACAGGCGGCGATGGCGCGTTGAAACTCGGCGTGATCGAGCGCAATAGCGCTCTGGTCGGTAAGCACCCAGGCCTGACCGAAACGCGAACCATGCGAGTTGAACAGGCGCAGGCTTTCTTCAAAATCCGCCGTTGCCTCTGCATAATTGCCAAGAGCCTCGTATACCGTGCCGCGATCGCGCAGCGTCCAGGGATAGCCCTCCTCATTGGGCAGGCCGCGAAATGTCGCCAGCGCCAGCTCGAAATGCCCAAGTGCGTCGTAATAATACCCATGGCCGCGACTGACCTCGCCAAGCACCGTCTGCATCCAGGCCACCCCTCTGGTATCGTTGGCTTCGCGAAATAGACGAATAGCCTCCCGGGCGTGCTGCTCAGCCTGCGCGTACTGGCCCTGCTCGCGGAACAGCATCGCCAGTTCAAAGAGCGACCAGGCTTCTTCATCGCGCTCGCCCTGCTGGCGATGCAGCGTCAAACTGCGCGTGAGGCAGCCCAGCGCCTCGGCATACTTGCCCAGTTGGCGCAGGATCGCGCCGAGGCAATATTGCACCAGTCCTTCACCGGAAAGGTCGCCGAGACTGAGCGCATATGTTTCCGCCCGGCGCAATATGACACGCAGCGACGAGGCGTACCCTCGCGTGTGCAACGCACTCGCTGCTCGCACAATCAAGTGGATCGCTTTATGCAAATCCTGTGCTTCACCCGCGTCTTCGAGATGTTCAAAGGCAGCGAACCACTCATCCGGGCTAGGCTGCGGCAGGCTGCTATAGTAGGTGGCAACCACGCGATGGACACGCCTCCGCTCCTCTTGCGAAAGATGCGACAGGGCGAAGTGGCGCACCTGCGCGTGAATAGTATAGACGCGGCCATCAAACTGGAGAAACGACGCTTGCACCAGTTCGTCACGCGCCCCCCGCCAGCTTCTCGCCAACTCCGATGGGATATCGAACGCAACGACCTGCCCGGCGTCAGTTGCTTCCTGGTGGTTTCCTTGCAGGTAATGTTCGTGTTCCATACGCCCCAGAGCGCGCGCCGACGCGGGCGATTCGGGAGCCACCAGCATCACAATTTGCTGGTGACTGAACGGCAATTTGAAGGCCGCCAGGTAAGGCAGCAGCAGTTGCGCGGACGACGACAGACGCCGGTAGGCGATATCCAATAAGGCCCACATGCCTTCCGGCAGAGCTTCGCGCAATTCGTCGCGCACCTCTTCAAGCGAGCGCGTAGCAGCTTCGGGCGCGTACACCCTGCCATGAATGGGGCGAGCCGTGCCGAAGATGAGTTGCGCCCCCAGTGGGTAGCCGTCCAGCAGAGTGCAGATCTCCTGCAAAATAGCCTGCTGATTCGGTTCTGAGAGGTGGATGCGTGCATCAAGCCCGCTTCCAGCGGCCAGTTCTGCGAAGAGTTTAAGAATGTCGCTACTCGCCATTTTCCCGACAGGATATTCGTACCAGCGACAGGACGCTCCTTCTAAGGCTGCGATAGTCGATGGATTGGAGCGCGAGGTGAGCATCACAATCACCTGTTCAGGTAAGGCGCACAGGAAGCGATACCAGTGGCCGATCTCCGCGCTTTGCTGCACCTCCTCAAAACCATCCAGCAACAGCAGGCAGGCCAGGTCACGATTAGCCAGCCCGCGAAAGGCGTTCAGCACCGTGCGTTCGCAATTGCCGGTATCGGTTGTATTCATAGCTTTGTGGTGTATATGCAGGGAATGCGCTATCTCAAGCAAGGCTTCGCCAAGCGCTTTGCCGCCCTGCAACGAAAGCCCGATGATGCCGCCGGGAAACTTCTCCTCGTTGCGACGCGCCGTCTCGAAGGCCAGTTCGCTCTTGCCGATGCCCGCCGGGCCGGTTAGCGCCAGGTGGTGAATTCTTGGTTTCATCCTTTTACTCGTGCCGCTTACCGTCTCCTCTAGCCAGTCAGACAGTTCCGAAATCTCTCGTTCACGCCCGACAAACGTGCTGCTTACGCTCAGATGCGATAAAGGATGATCGTGTTCCTGGGCTTCATCGCGCCCCGCCAGCAGAGGAACGGGACTTTCCTCTCCCTCTACTACATGGCGATAGAGCACCGGCACAAACCAGCTATTTTGTTTGATAGGCAGCATAGCCTGGCGCGCGCGTGCCAGCGCCTCTTCTAGCGTGCGCCCGTGCGCGATGGCATCGTAAAAGTGATAGGTAAAGATGGGGCTGAGGTCATCCTGGAGAGAAAAAGGCATGGCAACCACCGCAGGCACCTGCGCCATGACTAGCGCGGTAGCCAGGGTCGCGTCAACGGCTGCGCGCCGGTGTTTATGATTCCCATTATCCTCAAGACGGGCGGTTTCACAGGCCGAGAAGACGGCCAGGCGCACATCGGTGCTGACAAACAGTTCGCGCAGCGATGCCGTGCCAATGTACCTGTTGCGCCCCTCGTCGTTACAAAAGCATAAATAGGTCTGCGGCTTGACCTTGCCCAGCGGTGTTTTACACGCGCTGCATCTACGCGCATCGGCATCATTCAGCTCATCGCAATCCTCCGACGGGCAGAGACGCCCGAACGCGCCATGCCCGTCGTAGTGCATGACGTAACAGGGAATGGCTGTTTCCTGGTCTTCAAACGCGCTCGCGCCCCCGGCAGAGTTGAGGTAGCGCACCAGTTCATCGAAGGTGGGCGGTTCCAGCCTGTTCAACTCTAATTGCCCCTCTTCGATCAAAGAAGAGAGGCCGCGCCGAAGACTTTCAAAGCTCTGCTCCGTTTCAAGCGGAAGACAATCAGAGGGCGACGAACCGATATAGAGGACGCGCAGAGGTGGATAGATGGGCAATTCGCACTGCGAGGGCAGATCGGGCCGCAACAGCGCGCGCGTGAGCGTAAAGACACCCGATGCCAGCAAGAAATGCTCGCCGTTATGCAGCAATTCCCAGGGATACGCGACAAATTCGTCGCAGCCTGCCGCAAAGCTGAGAGTGAGAGCAACTGTGCCACGCCGCCGCAGTGTGCGCTGAATCACGCTGCGCAACATCGCCTGCACCGAGTGTTCTACGGAAGCGCGCGGGCTGGCGCCATTCGCAGGCGTACCGCACAACGCCTGAAACAGCCTCTGACCAATCTCACGCAACTCATGGTCGTCGCTCTCCAATGTATTCAGCTTTTTTAGCAGGCCAGCCAGTTGCCGGGAATTGTACGGTGCGATAAAGTCACCTTTGACATTATGCCCCGACCAACTTTCTTTGACCTGCAATTCAAAGCTGCCATCTTCGCGACACCCAAATTGCAGGTTCAGTGTCTCTCCCATATAGGCGGCTCTCTCGCATTCTGTCGCTTGTCTCGCAATAAGGTAACGGGTAAGGCTCTCTCGACACTACACGCATTTGTGTCTTACTCAAGTATATCATAAATCTTGTGTACAACAAAACGGCCTCTTCGTCACTGTAGGGACAAGGCCCCCACATCCACCCTACCCCGCACCTTGTCCCTAATAAATTTTGACAACCGAATAGGGGAATGGAAGCGCCCCACTGTCCCTACAAAAAAAAATTATCGCGCAAAATGAGCGGTATATGTCCTGTATTGAGCAGGAATGATGAATTCTGACGACCGGATGGTGTCGTCTTCTGTAGGGACAAGGGGCGGGGTGGAGTGGATGAGGGGGCCTTGTGCTTGTCCTCGTCGGAATGCGACCATGCTGCTTCACGGAACCCCTGGCGAATCGCGCTGCCACCAGGACAAGCACAAGGCCCCCACCCTTCCCCCCATCCGCCCCTTGTCCCTACAGGACGGGAGCGGATGTTTTCCGTCATTGCCGCATTCGGTTGGCAAAATTCATCAGGACGGGGCCACGCGCATTACTGCATTCGGTCGTCAAAATTCATCAGGACGTCGGGGACTCAAGCGTCCCGATGAGCACAATTACCCCATTCGGTTGTCAAAATTCATCAGGACGGAGCCACGCATATTACCGATTTTGGTCGTTAATGTTCATCAGGCGAATTGTCATTCGCCCCAGTACAATTCGACTTTACCGAAACGCACGCGGTCGCCGACTTTGACGCCTGCCTCCTCCAATGCTCTAGTGACGCCCATTTTTGAGAGGGTTACTTGCAGGCGATCCATGCTCTCATCGCTATCCTGGTTGGTCATGTTGACCGTGCGTTCTACCCGTTTGCCGCGCACGATATAGACCCCATCAACTATAGTGACGGTAAATGCATCGACAGGCTGCGGGCGAAGGACGGTGCCATCCATATCCGGGATAACCTGGGAGGCGGCGCGTTCCTCTTCGTCGCGTTTGATCTCAAGCAGCCGTTTTGCGGCAAAAGCCATGAGTTCATCGGTTCCCTGGTGCGCGGCAGCAGAGATGGCGAACACAGGGTATCCCTGCTCTTCGGCCTTCGCTTTGAACGCGGGCCAGCGTTCCTGAGCCTCGGCCAGGTCCATCTTATTGAAAACGACGACCTGGGGGCGCGTTGCCAGGTGTTCATCATATTGATACAGTTCTTTGTTGATGGCGAGGAAATCTTGCCAGGGGTCGCGATCGAGCGATGCTCCGTCGAGTATATGCAACAACAGCCGGGTGCGCTGCACATGGCGCAAAAACTCGAGACCCAACCCAACGCCCTGGGCCGCGCCCTCGATGAGTCCCGGAATATCGGCCAGCACGAAGCCAAATTCATCGCCGCTGCCCGGCTGACCAACAGCTACCACACCCAGATTTGGCGTAAGCGTGGTAAACGGGTAATCGGCAATTTTGGGGCGCGCAGCCGTGACAACGGAAAGCAGGGTGGATTTACCCGCGTTGGGATAGCCCACCAATCCCACGTCGGCTATCAGGCGCAGCTCCAGCATGAGCCAGCGTTCCTCGCCCGGCTCGCCGTTCTGCGCCTCACGCGGCGCCTGATGGGTCGATGTGGCGAAATGCACGTTGCCCAGCCCGCCACGTCCGCCGCGCGCCACCATCACATTCTGACCAGCTTCCACTAAATCGGCGATAAGCTCCCCGCTCTCGCCATCGCGCACAATGGTGCCACAGGGAACATTGAGTGTGATGTCCTCACCTGCGGCTCCGTGCATCTTCTGGCGCGCGCCCGCCTCGCCCGGCGTCGCTTTGAAATGCTGGCGGTAGCGATAATCCACCAGCGTATTCAGGTCGGTGGTAGCCTCGATATAGACGCTGCCACCCTTCCCTCCATCGCCGCCATCCGGCCCACCAAACGGGGCAAACTTTTCCCGGCGAAAGTGAATGGAGCCATTACCTCCATCACCCGCCTTGACGAATATTTTAGTATGATCGTAAAACATAGTCTATCCCTGGCACACTCTTTATTTGTTATGAATTTCAGCTTTTTCGCGGTGACTTGGAGTATATCATATCGTGGGAAATTGCGCTAGCTCCGTGCATGTTGAGGTTCCACCATCTATCGGGTGCAGGGCGACCGCGGGGAGTCGCTCGTCCCATTCTATTGTCACCCTTCACTGCGCTCAGGGTGACAGGGCCTTTCACTGGTAGGTTTTTTGAATACTGTAGGGGCGGGGGTCGGATTGAGCAGGGAGGGGGCGCTTGTCGCCCTCGTCCTCTGTTCCTGTAGGGGCGGGGGTTGGGTTGAGCGGGGAGGGGACGCTTGCGTCGCCCTCGTCCTGTTCCTGGCCGACATACCCCTCACCCCAGGGCGACGCAAGCCCAATCATTGCAGACACATCCAACGCATCGCAACAACTGATACATCACGATACATCAGACACATTAGACACATCGGATACATCCCCTGATATTTGCCATGGGTGAGTTGACAGCCAGCTAATCCTTCTATAATAATAAAAGCGGTATCGAGAACCAACGTTCTTCAAAGAGCATATACATGGCGTTTGTTTGATAGAGCAGAGGAATAGGTAAACCATCACTGACGTTCCACCACGAGCAGACCACCCACACAATCCTCGATCCATATTTTGCCAGATTCATTCAGATGCTGAATACACCACTTTCCTAACATCTCAAGTTTAGCGCGAGAAAAAGTTTGCATATGCCCATAAGAGATTTCGGGTTGTCCTACCTCATATGGAACTGCCAGGATCAATCTCTGCGAGGTTATTTGCAGTAAATTGGAAAGAGCGCGGTACATATCAGGCTCCGCAAGATGCTCCAACACATGTAGAGCTACCACTGTATCAAATTGACCCAGGTCAGCTAAATCACCAACAAGGAGATCAGATACAAAATACTGTACATTCTGGTAAGACCTCTCTTCAACAAGTTCTTTAGCTGTTGTGAATGCATCCCCATCAATGTCAATGCCAACTATACGTTCCAGGAATGGGATACGCTCGGCGATTAGAAGTGGCAGAAAGCCGGAGGCGCACCCAGCATCTAGAAAAGACTTACCAACACGCAATTCTAAAACACGTTGATATAAGGTAGCAAACATCCCAATAGTGGCGTAATCAGGAAGTGGAGGAGTAAATGCCGTTGATAAAAACATCAAATAGCGTTGCAATGTGTTTGCGCCAAAATAACGCCATGCGCGGCGGGTATCATCGGGGAAAAGTGAACCAACGATTCCGCTTAAAATCTCGCCAAAGTTTTGAGATCGAGTGAGTATTCCAAATGGTTTTAGCTCCTGGGTTAAGTAATGCATCACATCTGCATTGAGTTCATCGGGAGCGAACCAGTGTACAACAATAGTGGAAGGCGCTTCTACCCGCGTAAAAAGCAAAAAATGAGAGGTTTCGTGTATGGAATAGCCACCTTCCAGGAATCTTTTTTTGAGCATATCTCGGTCCACACGGTAGCCATTCACTACATAATGATTCCCCACCGGGACAGTTCGTTCCTGGATAGTAACTCTCCTGAGTTCAGATTTATTTGTGCCTAATTGCCCCTCCATCATGACTTATCCCCTATTAAAGTCATCTGCGGAAATTGCCGTTGCACAGTATCGACGAAAGAACGAACAGAAGCATCATCTGGATACAGGTCTAGCAGATCATGCTGTAGATAGGCTATCAGTTGTCTTACCATTATCGGCGCATTGAGTCTGCTGATTAAAGCAGTTGCTTTTGTCGCTATATCAAGGCTGGCTTCATATTCCCCGGCTCTCGCGTATGAAACCGCAAGAGGCATTGATGTTATTGAATGGCGCATTAGCCAATGAGGCTGTAGTTTAGTAAGAGATTGTTCGTAATACGAAATAGCTCTGACATAATCACCTCTGACTTGCGCGCAATTACCAGCAATTTGTAACCAGTGGCTGTAGTCAAATTCCTCATTTGGATGAATAGTTACGACTAAGTTTTCTGAGGCTTCGAGTTTTTCCTGAGCAGTTCGATAATCTTGCTGAGCAGTAGCGCTTTCAGCCCAACATGCCAGCAGATGGCTGCGCAGACGACGAGAGGCTTCGTCTTCCTGAGCTGCGATCAAATTTAACGCCGATTGAATGGTTTTAATGGCACTATCATGCTGACCAAGCGCTTGATCGCCATAGACTTGCCAGGTTCGACTTTGAGCCATGTTCCAGATATCAGCGCTTTCTAAGGCAGCGGTATAAGCGCAAAGTTGCGCGTGATGCGCTTCTTCAAATCGTTCTTGAAAGAATAAAGCAGCGCCCATCAATCTATAGATACCCGAGTAAAATAACGATTGAGTGCCGGGGGGAAGTATAGCATGAATCTGCTTCATTAAATACATCTGAATATTTCCTACCATCAGTATCTGCGTGTTGCCTGCTGTATGGAACATTTTCCACCCATCACCAATACTCTTACCTAAAGCTTCAGTGGCTCGTATACATTCACTCTCCGTAACCCAACCGCGCTGCAATATGGGAATCCCATTGACCAGAGCAGATGCTCCCAGCTCAAGTAGTTTGCGCCTGCTAACACCCGGCAGCCCTTGTACACTCTGCAAGACTACCTGCACCGAATCCAGCACCTGTTCGGACGACCACCCGGCATCAAGGAGCAGGGACAAGTGATTCGCGCCCAATGTCAACCACGCGCTCAACTGTTCGTCTGGCGTATGTTCTGTGGCGTCGCTCAATAGATCGATAGCCTTTATCTGCTCCTGCGGTTTAACATGAATCGAAGGCGTTGCCATTGGTAGTGCTGGTTGGATTGGCAGCGCATGACAATACCCGTTGCTCGCAGCAGACACGTGCGCGGCTCTGGCCGACTGGTTGGGATGTGGCAATGCGGGGGCATCCATAAACCCCAACTGGTCGGCGGTCATGTTATAGAGTTTGCACAGGCGTTCGCGATAAAAGGGGCTGGGCTTCTTGGTTCCCGTTTCCCAGTCGCACACCATGACCGTGTTGACGCCCGGCAACCGTTGGTCGGAGAAGACCGACGACAGCGTGCATAATTCCTCAACGACTCGTTGCTGGGACCAGCCGCGCAACAGGCGTTGTTCGCGTAACATCGTATTCGGTTTTCTCTGTTCCTTCGACTTCATCGGCTGCCCTTTTGCATGTGATGATGAGCATTTTCCTGCCCGGTCCGCTGACCACTTCAATTGTACCTGAGTGTTTTTTGAATTGGCAAGCAAAAACATAGTTGCGATAAAGAAAGATAAGAGAGGATAATAGGGAATATAAGCACACAAAGCCAAAAGAGGGCAAGTGCCCTCGTGGATACTTACCCTCTTTATTTATTTGAAATCACGCTCCAGCGTAATCAGCCGCGCGCCACGCGCATACGTCAGGTACGTCCACGCCCACTGGAAAAGCGCCACGACGCGGTTGCGGAAGCCGATCAGGTAGAAGATGTACACCAGCCATGTCGCCCAGGCCAGAAAGCCAGTCATTTTCACTATGCCCAGGTCAACCAGGGCATAGGAACGCCCTACGGTAGCGAGGTTCCCTTTATTCAAGTAGTGAAATGGCTTGTGCTGCTCTTTTCCTGCAATACGTTGCATGATGAGCGAGGCTACATAGTGTCCGGCCTGCATTGCGACGAGGGCGACGCCGGGGAGCTGCTTGCCATTCTGCGTGACGCTGGCCGTATCGCCGATGACAAACACGTTGGGATGACCGGGAACCGACAGGTCGCTTTCTACTTTGACACGACCGGCGCGGTCTACTTCCGCGCCCAGCCATTTTCCGGCAGGCGAGGCAAGCACGCCGCGCTCCAGGATGAGTCTGCGCGCTTCGATATACTCTCCACTGACCACAACTCCATGCTCATCGACCTGTTCGACGGGACTGCCTTCGCGCACCTCTACGCCCATCGCTCAAGTTTGTGTTTTGATTTGCGGGCCAGCGATTCTGGAAACGTAGCCAGAATTCTCGGCGCGGCCTCAACAAGTATAATGCGCGATGGACTTCGTATCGATATGCCGGAAATCGGAGGTCAAGGCTTTATGCGCCAGTTCTCCCGCGATCGCGCCAGACATTTCAACGCCCGTCGGTTCCGCGCCCACCAGCACGAAGGTAAGGCATATCACATTTTTACCACACTTATAGCTTAACTCAAGAACAAGGGACTGACAAGTTTTACGGGTGGTTAAGGAAGTTCAACCAGATGCGCCTACTTCACACCGGATCTGTGAGGTATTTCACTTGTTCTACCCGTCAAACTCAGTTATGATGCCTACGGTGTGTGATATTAAACTTCGCTTTCCCGGTTTTATTGATCGAATATGCTCATGTTAAGGAGAAATTGAGCATGCTAAAAAAGTTTCTATCTGCTAAACGTCTCATCTGGCTTTTCTCCGCTCTACTTATTTTAGCGATTGTGCCTGCCGTTATCCTGGCGCATCCAGGACGCGCGGCACATGCTAGTGGCGGTGGTGGTGGCGGCAGCCCAAGCGCGAACATCTTTCCCACGCAGGGCGGTCCCGGCACGGTTATCAATGTCAATGGTTTCAACTATCCCTCCAATGTTACTGTTACCGTTTTCTTCCAGACGAAGGCAAATGGTACCGTCACGGCTGTGACCGACCAGTACGGCTTCTTCTCTCACCCTTCATTACCGCTCCAGAATCCTACACGCCTGGGGTTCACTACTATGTGCATGTGAATAGCGCAACCTTAATCGAACAGGTGCTGTTC
This sequence comes from uncultured Chloroflexia bacterium, assembly GCA_963769535.1. Taxonomy (GTDB): domain Bacteria; phylum Chloroflexota; class Ktedonobacteria; order Ktedonobacterales; family Ktedonobacteraceae; genus CF-113. The sequence goes on from CAVYMC010000002.1 coordinate 154,792, forward strand.
ACCTTCACAAAGCCCAGCATCACGGTCTACTCTGAGGTAGGATACCAACAGAAACCGGTCTTTGGCGCTCCGGCGGCGGTCAATGGCAGTGGCTTTGCAGCCAACGAGACGGTTGATCTGACCTGGGATCTCGGCACGCTGGGTACCTTCAAGGCAGGCATCGCCGCAACCAACTCTAGCGGTTTCTTCTTCAGCAACTTTACTATGCCCAGCCTTCCATTCGGCGTGCTCGCCCATCTCACCGCGCATGGTCGCATTAGCGGCCTGAGCGCCAGCTTCCTGGTGATTAAATCGCCGGCTATCTACGCCAACCCGACCCAGGGCGTAATTGGCGCGCCAGTCAGCCTCACTGGCGGCGGCTTCGGCAGCAATGAGAACGTGAAAATCCTCTTCCAGAACATAGTCGTTGCTAACGCACACACCAATACTAAAGGATTCTTCACGAGCAACTTCGCTGTACCTGTCAACGCAAAAATCGGCTTCCAGAATAATGGCATCATCGCCTCTGGCAAAATTAGCGGCGTGGCAGCCAACACCTTCTTCAATGTCGAGCCGAACGTCTACATTCAGCCCAACACCGGCCCCGGCGGCACGCTGATTGCTCACGGCAGCCACTTTACGCCCAATGGTTTTGTGGAAATTCTGTGGGTTTTCTCCCTACGGCGGCCGGCTCAGGCGGCTCTGGCGGCAACACCCAGTTCATTGGCTCAGCGAATGTTTCTTCGCGCGGAACCTTCGCCACCACGGTTACTGCTCCCTTCGGGCTTGTACCCGGGCAGAAGTACTATGTGCAGGTGATCGACGCACCAACGGGCGGCAGCAATCAGGCAGTGTTTAAGGCGCAGTAGTGGTTGCGAAGTAGCCTGAATTTTTTGTCGGGAAGAGGACGAAGCAATTTTGTCCGCTCCCCGACATTTTTTGCTCCTTGCTGGCAGCTTGACATCCGATTCCCATCCTGTCTATACTGAACGCACTGTAACTTGATCTACTAGAGAGGTTCTTAAACATGGCAGATAGAAAAGCTCCTGGCGCGCTTCAGGTTGAAAAGACGCCGGATTATGAAGCGATGGTGATTGGCGCGCATCCCGATGATGATGATTTTGGCGCGGCTGGCACCAGCGCGTTATGGGCAAAGCAGGGCAAAAAAGTTGTATGGGTGGTCATGACCGATGGCGCGGAAGGCAAGCGAAGTCCCCAGCCTGATCGATACAGACTTGATGCTGGCACGCGAGCCAGGAACAGCGTATGGCCTGCGAAACGCTGGGAGTGCAGGCGGTAGAGTTTTTGCGTTTCCCCGATGGGCATCTCACCAATAGCGAGGCCGCGCGCAAGGCTGTCGTGCGCCTGATCCGCAAATATCGCCCGCGTATAGTCGTCACGCATGATCCGACGCAGCATTTCTTCGCGCCCGATCCCGACGAAAAGCCCGATGATACCGCCTACCTTAACCATCCCGACCATCGCGCCACCGGCAATATCGTGCTGGACGCCATTTTTCCCGCCGTTGGCAACCCACGCTCCTACCGCGAACTGCTGGCGGAAGGTCTGCCGCCCTACCAGGTACATGAACTCTACCTCTTTCTTTCTGACAAGGACAACACCTATATCGATATCAGCGAAGTGATTGAACTCAAGGCCAGAGGGCTGCAATGCCACGTTACCCAGTTCGGGCCGGAGACCAACATGCTGAACATGATTAAACGCTGGGGTGAGGAAACCGCCAAAGAAGCAAAAGAAAAAAAGGGTCTGGAGATGCAATACGTGGAAGCATTCCGCAAAATCAAACTCTACGTGCCGAAAGAAGAAAAAGAAATAACAGGAATAACGATTTTACTTGTGGGGTAGCAACGGCTGAAAAGCCAGCCCACCACTTCATGAACTGGGCGCGACTTATAAATGGCGGTCAAAGATAGAGGAATCCGCGACAATGATCGTCTGGCTATTACCGCCGATGCACGACCACCAGATGTCCGCCCGCGTAGCGAGAGGGCGGCCATGCCACGATAACTGGTTCGCCCTGGTTGGCTGTAGCAACTACCTGGTCGTAAGATAAGCTGTATCCCCAGTCTGTCTTGAAGCCAAACTTCGCCATGGTGCGCGCAACGCCCACATCTTCAACCAACCCCAGTGTAGGGGTGATCTCATTGAGCGATGCTTCCACTTTCAAAATATCGGCGACGCGGTAATGATGCCCGTAAGCGTTGATAACCTCGGCCATAGCCGCCGTTGAGCAGGCTGAATAAGCCCACAGGTTATAATCCGATGCCGAGTTATATTGCGCTGGATCAAGCTGCCCGACACGCGCCAGATTCTGCGATGCGCCATAAAGTTTCGGCTGACTGGCTGCCGGGGTTGATTGAGGCTGCGAAGAACTATTGGAAAGCCAGGTCAGGTTAAACACCGGGTTATGTGGCATGACAAAATTGAACGCGAACAAGCCAAGCACAAATACCGATACGACGCCGATTATCACTACTGTCCAGGGAACAGGCTCTCCAGTCTGTCGCCGTCCCACACGCCCTCCCAGCGAAGAGATAGAGAGCGCGGGGTTTGAGCGATTGCCGACTACGCGCCCGCTACGCGCGACGCGAGAAATACCCTCCACCCTACGTCTATTATCCATGACACGCTGCCCTGATCGAGCGCGGGGCTGCGCTATTGTCGTTCTTTGAGTATTGGCAGGTAGTTTGAAGGAAAGAAAAAAGCCCGCACACGTGACGAGTAGCGCGAATGCGAACAAAATAATGAGCATGAAGGCCATCTACACCAGCTCCTGATAGGCTATCAGAATACGGCAACCGATAAGCGCAAGAGACGTGACGAGTGTTATAGGACAACTTTTCTACATCTTCTCTATACAGGAGTATACCATAAGCTATCATGCAATTCAACGTATTTCATGATGTTTTTAGGACTTTCGTCATTCTTCAACGCTCCTTAGATGGGTGACATCTCTTGTCGTTTAGGTTATGATAGAATTTAACCACAGGTGGTCACGTTAAAAACAGGACAGTGAGGGCAACGACGATGTACATCTATTATATTTTGCGCGGTACGCTGGCAGATAAAGCCGTCGAACACGAAGGCGATATCGAAGCCGAACAATTTCCAGGTGTAGACCTGGACGATGGCCCGGCCATCGCAACCTACCTGACAAAGCACATCATCACGGAACAGGCTCTATGGGTGGAATGCGATCTGACCGACGATTTCTTTAATCGGGAGGATACCTATCTCTTCTATAATGACCGCTGGATGCGCCGCTCGGATACTCCCTGGAGGCGGGACAAGTAGAAAACCGTATGATTTAGAAGTCCACTGCGATTGACGATTCTCAACCAAATCTTTACCTGTCTATTATTCCATTCCCATTACTACCGTTAGCATAATCAGCACAACAATAAATTGGAAGATAGAAGGTGAAAAATGAGTCTGGTTAATCGTGGTATTTTGCTTCAATCGTTAGCTCAGACAATAGCTGATTATCGATACTCTGAGATTCCACCCATGACGGCCCGACATGTAGAGAAATGGCTGAACCAATTTGAGTGCCGTCGATCAGCCAGTTATTTTGACTGAGATGGACGCCTTAATGAAGCGATTTTACTTCTCCAGGCTTCGGGTAAAAGAGTGTCTTCGTAGTTTTCTCGGAAATGATGTGATAGGTTTTGAAAATCCAACAAAAGTACTACTGCACACTCGTTTTCTCCAGGTACAAAGACAAGGAAATAGCCAGCAAGCGTTGTTAGTAATTATGGATGAGATTCTTACAAATGATTATGGAATTCGCCTATCCTCATGTGGTATTGACCATGCACAGACTTATGTCTATATTGACGACTGTCTCTATACTGGAAGTCGCATCCGGTATGATCTTACTCAAGGAAATGATGCTCCCGCATGGATTCCCAAAGAGGCTCCTCCAAATTGTACTTTGATAGTGTATAATATAGGAGTACATTTGTTCGGAATGAACTATGTTCGATCCGTTGATACTCAGCGCAGCCAGGGGAAAAGGAATCTCTATCGACAGAAAATACTTTATGCTAATAGATAACAGACGCACTGCAAATACTGATCTCGCATTTCTCTGGCCGGAGCGAATTGTTGATGACCAGGCAGTTCACTCTTATACAACTGAATTAGCTGCATTTTTTACTGAAAAAGGCTGGTCAGCCAATGATCTCTTCCGTCCGGCTACCATACCAGGAGAAGAAACGTTATTTTCGTCACCTCAAGCCAGAAAAGTTGTAGAAAGAGCTTTCTTGAAGAAAGGTATTCAACTCGCTACGGCGGGTCGTCAAAGGGCTGAATCGATAAGGCCGCTTGGTTTCGAAAAGATAAGTTCTTTAGGATTCGGTACGTTTTTCGTCACATACCGAAATATCGCAAACAATTGTCCACTGGTTCTCTGGTGGGGCGATCCTAATTTACCAGCAACGCATCCTCTGGGGAAATGGTACCCATTATTCCCTAGAAGTACAAATAGTGTGCGCTACCAGTAGAACTGTTATCTTTCTATTTTGAAAGGGGGAAAACAATGGAAGCACAAGACTATAGCACCTACCAACGAAAAGAGTGCGCTGTTTTCCTGAGAACTGCTGAACATTTTGGTGGTCTATCAAATATGGCAGGTGGATACTCCCTATTAGTTAACAGGATTAGAATACTAACTTCCGAAGCGCTTTACCAGGCGTGCCGCTTCCCCAATTTACCTGAAGTTCAGAAACTAATTATTGGTCAGGCTAGCCCCATGACTGCAAAGATGAAAAGTAAGCCCTTTCGCAAGGACTCACGGCCTGATTGGGATGAGTTGCGTATTGATATCATGCGCTGGTGTCTACGTGTTAAGTTAGCGCAACATCTGGATAAATTCGGGGAATTACTCCTATCAACAGACGATCAGCCAATCGTAGAGGAATCATATCGCGATCAATTTTGGGGAGCAAAGCCAACCAATTCAGAAACTCTTGTTGGAACTAATATGCTTGGGCGTTTGCTTGTAGAAGTAAGAGAGCGCCTTAAAAATACAGACAAAAATCTACTACAAATTGTTGAGCCACCCGCAATTTCTCAATTCCTTCTCTTCAACAAACCAATTGGGGTGATAGAAGGCTCTAAGCCCAGCGCAAAGGTATTCTCATCCGTGCAAACACATTCAGAACAACTAACCATAGGGAATGCTATCGCAGACTTATTACCTGTTAATCCTTCGCATACGACAGTTCAACATAATTTGGCATCACTCACAAATCGAGACGGCTTTAATATCATCCAGCACGGTCGTTACTCAAATGACATTGCCTCCGACCACGCCTTGTTGGTTCGCAGAAGTCGCCATTATGGCTCAGATCCTCAAAACGTATGGTCTGGTGAAGCTCATCGAGACAAAGGTGCGATTTGCTCGCGCTCGCTTTGATCACTACGAGCTGATTGATTTTGTGGCAGTGCTCATCGGGTATGCGCTCAGCGGTGAACCCAGCCTCCAGGCCTTTTATGAGCGTCTGGCTCCCTTTTCCGAGCTGTTCATGGCGCTCTTCGAGCGAAGCCGTCTGCCCCATCGCAGCACCCTCTCCCGTTTTCTGGGCGCGCTTGATCAGCCGAGTGTGGAGGCGTTACGGTGCGTGTTTGCCGAGGATCTGGTGGCCAGAACCCCATTCGGCTCTCCTGCAGGCGGGCTGTGGGATCGCCTGGGACAGCACTGGCTGCTGGTCGATATCGATGGGACCAAACAGGCCGCACGACAACGGGCACTTCCGCAGACACAAGAGCTTCCTGCCCCTCACCGCCGTTTTGAGCGGGTGTGCGCCAAAGGCTATTTCGGGCGCAAACGAGGACAAGTGGGACGAACACGGACGACGGTGTTACAACCGTTCACCCATCAATGGATGGGCACCTTTTCTGGTCCGGGAAATGGCGATTACCGCGCAGAAATGCGACACGCCCTGCAAGCTATCACGGCGTACGCGACGGCGTGTGCGCTTCCCCTCTCCCACGTCATCGTGCGCGTCGATGGCTTGTATGGAAACACGGCTCCTGTCAAGGAGATCCTCTCGAGCCAGTGTGGGGTGATTGGGCGGAGCAAGGAATATACCTGGCTTGATCTCCCAGAAGTCCAGACGCCGACTCCAATCACCTCCTGATGTCCAGGTGACCCATCCTGAAAGCGGAACCGTGCGCGATCTCTACGATTGTCTTGCGGTGCCGCTCACCCCGACAGGGCCTGTCGTGCGCCTGCTTGTCGCCACCCATCCCGCAGGGGATGCACAAGCCTGCCGTTGGAGTGGTCCGCAAAGAGACCGTGTACGAACTGTTCTACACGACGTTGCCACCTCACGCATTTACCGCCTCAGATGTGCTGCAGGTGTATCTGCATCGCGGGTCGTTTGAGACCGTGCTGTCTGACGAAGATCAGGAGCAAGACCCGGACCGTTGGGTCTCTCGCTCGCCTTGCGGTCAGGACTGCTGGCAGATCCTCTCGCAGTGGATGTGGAATCTCCGTTTAGAACTCGGGCAACACCTCTCTCCTACCGCCATGCGTGTGATGGAATTTTCACCTGCTCAGTGGTTGAGCCTGCTCCAGTGGTTGAGCCTGCTCCAGTGGTTGAGCCTGCTCCAGTGGTTGAGCCTGCTCCAGTGGATGAGCCTGCTCCAGTGGTTGAGCCTGCTCCAGTGGTTGAGCCTGCTCCAGTGGTTGAGCCGTAGCGTACCAAGTGGTTGAGCCTGTTCAAGCGGTTGAGCCTGTTCAAGCGGTTGAGACCCATATCGTATAGGCCCCCTCAATGGGCCCGTCGATCCTTTACCAAAGGATTTGCCGGATCCGATTTTGTGCTGCAACCCGATGGCACGTTACGCTGTCCGGCAGATCATCCCTTAACGGTGCAAGAGCGCAGACCTGAGCGCAATGGCTCTGTGCGCATTGTCTACGGTGCTCGCGCGTGCCATTGCCGTCCTTGTCCTCTGCGAGCGCAGTGCCAGGAAACCGCCACGACCAGCAAGCCACGGCAAGTCAGTGCGGTGGTTTGGCCTCTCTCTTCCGACGCATCTGTTTCGACAGCGTCTCCGACGTTGCTTGAGCCTCTTCCACCTCACCTTCCTCCCGAACCCGCTCCTTTCCCAGTCCTGTGGGGTGATTGGCCACGCTGTTCCATCCGGCGTCGGTGGGTCCAGTTGCTTCGTTCACAAACCGTCATGCTTCCTTCTGCTCCGCTTCCACGGGAGAAGAAACACGAGAGCCAACCGCCAGAGAGACAAACCCGATCTCAACGTGCGCATTGGCGTCTCGCGTGGCATGAGCGTCTCGCCCGTAACGCTCGTCCATCCACTGCCCCGCCGCTTGCCATCACTCTTCATGGCCTTCCTGCCACCTTTGCGAACGTCTTTGGCTTGGCACTCGTGGCTGCTGCGTAACAGACTGCCTGTTTGCTCTTTTTGGAGACGTTCCTGCTCACCTGACGCGCAAAGGTGAAGGGCCATCTACAGCTTCGCATCTCGCATTGGTGACAGACACGCGATGGTGCATGCCTGCATACCATGCGCGTCTCTGAGACGGTGGGGAAAGCTCGTCTCATACTGCTCTGCGAGCGACTGGAAATACCCTCTTTCGTGCACAAACAAACAACTACTACAAGTTGTGGAGGCACCTGCAATTCCTCAATTCCTTCTCTTTAACAAACCAATCGGGATGATAGAAGGCTCTAAGACAAATGCGAAGGTATTCTCATCGGCGCAAACAAATTCAGAACAACTGACCATAGAGAATGCTATCGCAGACTTCTTACCCCTTAATTCTTCGCATACGACCGTTCAACACAATCTGGCATCGTCTCAAATCGAGACAGCTTTAATATCATCCAGCGCGGTCGTTACTCAAATGACATTACCCCTGGCGCTATAAGAGGTTTCGGGAATCAGGTTTAATAATTAGACCTGATTCCCGAAACCTCTTTTGACCTGCATCCGTACAGCTTACGCCCCGATATGCATAGCATACTTGCTGCGCAGCACCTTCTTATCGAACTTGCCCACGCTGGTCTTGGGGATGGCCTCCACAAACTCAATGCCGTCGGGCAGCCACCATTTGGCGACGTGCGGGCGCAGGTAGTCGAGAATTTCATCGGGCGTCACCTGCCCGCTGTAATCTGGTTTTGTGACTACGAAGGCCCACGGGCGTTCATCCCATTTGGGATGCGGCAGGCCAACTACGCAGGCTTCCAGCACTTTGGGATGGCCCATAATCAAATTTTCCAGGTCAACCGAGGAGATCCATTCGCCACCGGACTTCACCAGGTCTTTGGTGCGATCAACCAGTTGGATGATGCCATCTGCATCGACGACGGCCACATCGCCGGTGCGCAGCCAGCCATCGACAAACTTCTCGCCGGTGGCCGCGTCCTTGTAGTACGCGCGCGCAATCCAGGGGCCGCGCACCTGCAACTCGCCGAACGTTTTGTCGTCCCAGGGAACTTCCTCGCCGCTTTCAATGTCCACCACGCGAAATTCGACGCCGGGGACAATTGTTCCCTGCCTGGCGCGCAGGCGGAATTGCTCCTCCGCCGGGAGGTCTCGCTGGTAGCTGCGCAGCTTGCTTACCGAGGCCAGGGGAGATGTTTCGGTCATGCCCCAGGCCTGCACAATGTTCAGATTATGACGCTGCAGCCCTTCTATCAGTGATTTCGGCACAGCAGAGCCGCCGCAGATCAGCATACGCACAGAGGAAAGATCAAGCGGTTCTTTTTCGAGCAGGGCCAACAAACCAATCCAGATGGTTGGCACACCGCCAGCGACGGTCACGCGCTCCGACTCCATCACGCGCGAAAGACGCGCCGGGTCCATAAAGCGTCCGGGCAGGATTATTTTGCTGCCCATCATGATGCCCGCGTGCAGGAAGCCCCAGGCGTTGGCATGGAACATCGGCACGATGGGCAAGATGGTATCTTGCTCCGACATCCCAATGCCGTCGGCCATGCCCACGCCCATCGAATGCAGGAAGGTGGAGCGGTGGCTGTAGACAACGCCTTTGGGATTGCCAGTCGTGCCAGAGGTGTAGCACATGGCGGCGGCGGCATTCTCATCGAAGTCCGGCCAATCGATAGTTTCGGGCTGGTTGCCGATAAACGCTTCATACTCAACCGAAGGCTGCAATTTGCCCGTCGCTTTCGGCGCATCACCCATGATGACGTACAGTTTGACGGTGGTCAGTTGATCGGCGACACCCTCCAGGAGCGGCACAAGATCGCCATCCACAAAAATGATCGAGTCTTCAGCATTGTTGACAATGTACACCAGTTGATCGGCAAACAGGCGAATATTCAGCGTATGCAGTACCGCGCCGAGACAGGGGATGCCGAAATACAACTCCAGGTGGCGATAGGTATTCCACGCGAAGGTGGCGACGCGATCTCCCTCATGTACGCCTGCCGCGCGCAACGCATTGGCAAGTTGCGCCGTGCGTTTCCCCCACTCGCGAAAAGTATAGCGATGCAGTCCTTCATCCGTCTGGGTCACGATCTCCTTTTTACCAAATAGACGCACAGCGCGATTATAGGCGTGCTGCAGCGTCAAGGGATAGTCCATCATCAAGCCTTCCATAAATACCTCCTGTGATGAGCATGAATGTTTCATTCTGAAACTTGACAATATTATCAGGGTAGCTCTTGTATTTTACAAGCAGAAACACTACCCCGCAAGGGTTTTATGCCTTGACGTGACAATAGAAGTTGATTTACCATGTTGTCACAACAATTAACCAGTAGTGCCATGAAAAGGAAAATCGCATGTCATCAAGCTTACGCAGCATTACGATCGAAGACCTGTATAAGTACAAACCCATCAGCCATCCACGCATTTCACCAGACGGCAAGCGCATCGCCTTCGTCGTGACCACCACCGACGAACGCCTTTATAAGTATCGCTCTTCTATTTGGATAGTTCCGGTCGAAGGCGGCGAGGCACAGCAGTTCACGGCTGGCCCGGCCAACGCGCATAGTCCCGCGTGGTCGCCCGATGGCAACTGGCTGGCGTTTGTCTCAGAGCGCGAAGGCGACCTGGCCGGTAAGGACGAGAAAGATCACAAAAAGCTGGGCAAAGGCAAACCGCAGGTATGGATCATCCCGACCAACGGCGGCGAAGCGCAACAAGTGACCTTCACGCAGCACGGCGCATCCAGCCCAACCTGGTCGCCAGACGGCAAGCGCATTCTCTTTAGCTCGCAGGTTGGCCCGGCAGACGAAGAAACTGGTGACGGCAAGCCACTGCCCAAAGTGCGCGTGATCGACCGGCTCTGGTACCGGCTCGATGGCGTCGGGTACATCTACGAACGCCGCAGCCATCTCTTCCTGATCGACGCGCATGGCGGCGAAGCTCTGCAACTGACAGAGGGCGACTGGGATGATGGAGATGCAGCGTGGTCGCCTGATGGCGCTCACATCGCCTTTACTTCCAGCCGCGCAGAAGATCGCTGGCGCTTGCCCAGCCCCGACGTATACTCGCTGGCAATCGACGATGGCAAAGCAGGAGAACTGCGCTGCCTGACGGATGGCTCTCTCTCCTGTAGCGCGCCATCATGGTCGCCCGACGGCTCAACAATCGCGTTTCTGGCCTCGCTCAAATTGCGTTCCGGCGGCCATACCGATATCTACACCATCGCCGCCAGCGCTGACCACAAAGCGGCAACCTGCCTGACGTGGGACTTCGAGGGCAGCTTTCAGGACTGGACGAACAGCGATATTGGCGATGAACATCTCGCGCCCCCGCCAGCCTGGTCATCCGATGGCAAGACACTTTACGGACTTGCGAGCCACCGGGGCGCGTCGCGCATCTTCACCTTCCCAATCAGCGGGGCGGGAAAGCAGCCACAAACACTCACGCCAGGCGCGATTCAGGTGCGCGATTTCAGCATCGACCGCTCCACACAGCAAATGGCCCTGCTGATTGGCAGCCCGACGCGAGTGCAGGAAATCTTCGCGCGTCCAACAGCCGCTTCCGGTGAATTGCGCCGCCTCACCAGACTTCAACGAAGCACTGCTCAGCGAAATATCCCTATCAACACCCGAACATTTCTCATACACCGGCATCGAAGGCTGGCCGATGGACGGCTGGGTGATGAAGCCGCGTGACTTCGACCCAACTAAGAAATACCCGTTGATCGTTGAGATACATGGCGGCCCGGCCACACAGTACGGTTACGGTTTCTTCCACGAGATGCAGCTCCTGACAACGGCTGGCTACGTTGTGCTTTACACAAACCCGCGTGGGAGCATCGGCTACGGGCGCGATTTCTCACTGGCCGTGCGCGGAGCATGGGGCGAAAAAGACTCGCTGGACATTATGGCGGGCGTGGACGCGCTTCTACAGCAAGGCTACATCGACGAGCAGCGCATGGGCGTCATGGGCGGCAGCTACGGCGGCTTCATGACCAACTGGCTCATCAGCCACAACGACCGTTTCAAAGTGGCCGTTACCGACCGCAGCGTCGTCAACCTGGCCTCCGACTTCGGTTCAGGCGACTTTGGCTGGTCATTCGCCGATGACGAACTGGATACCACGCCCTGGGAAGACCTCGAAAAATATATGCGCATGTCGCCCATCACCTACGTGAAGAACATTCACACTCCGCTGCTCATCATCCACAGCGAGCAAGACCTGCGCTGCAACATCGAGCAGGCCGAACAACTCTTCGCGGCATTGAAATATATGGGGCGCGAGGTACTCTTCGTGCGCTTCGAGGGCCAGAGTCACGGCATGTCACGCGGCGGCCATCCCAAACTGCGCGTGGAACGCCTGAAACATATCCTGGGCTGGTTTGAAAAGCATATGTAATGAATGTAAGATGAAGAAGGTGCAAGGGCGTCGCCCTTGCACCTTCTTCATCTTACATTCATATTTTGTATTTTTTATGGCTGCAACATGCCGATCTTATTGCTTCCCGCCTCGGTAAACCACAGGGTATGATGTGTATCCACTACAACGCCCAGAGGTAAGCTGCCGGCGGTTGGTATTTTATAATACACAAACTGGTTCGCGGAAACATCCAGGCGCGCAATTACGCCGATGGCTGAGACTGTCACCCAGACCTCGCCCGCCGGTGAGACAGCGATGCCGTACAGTCCACCGGTATTGCCAGTAGAAGACGGGGCGTAATAATTCGTAACGGCGCTTGTAGCGGGATTGAGGCTCACCAGCAGACCGGAGGTGAAGGCTGTCGCCCAGATTATGCCATGCGCATCGCTGGCAACTTCCATAAGCGCGGTATTGATGCCTGTAACAGCATAGTAGCGGACAGCTCCTGTTGCCGGGTCAAGGCGGCCCAGGTGGTTAACGGAGGCTTCGGTGAACCACACATTTCCCGATGGATCAATTGTGATACCGTAGGGGACTAGCGCCTGAGCATCCTTTGAGGTGGGCAACCGGTATTGTCGTACCAGGCCATTGGCCGGATCCAGCCTGCCAAGAGCATTGGCGTTGAGTTCCGTGAACCAGATATCGCCATGACTATCGATAGCCAGGTCGTTGGGCGCAGATGGCAGCGTGAGCGTCTTGTTCGCGTTGCCGGGATCAGGTGATGTTACCGTGGGAAGCGGGTAGAGATGGAATTGGCGCGTTGCCGGAAAATATCGCCCGATATAGTTGGCGTATTGTTCAGCATACCAGATTGAATCATCTGGCCCAACTTCTATCCCCATAATGCCGAACGCGCCGTGCAATGGCTTTATCTGCATAAATGTGCCTGTGCGAGGGTCAAACATGGCGAGGAAATTGCGATTCATTTCGCCAAACCAGATACGCCCCTCGTGGTCAACCGCCGGGCGCATCATACCGCTGTTATCCTGTGGCAGCGCGTACTCCTGGAATTTCCCGGTTGCCTGCATGGAAGGCGTAGTCGTGGGTTGAGAGGTTGTCGTGGGCGAGTCAATCGGGCCAACCGGTGTTGTAGGAGTGAAGGCATCACCACATGCTGTCAGAAGCACAAGCAAGGTGAGCAAGAGAAGTCCATACAACCGTTTCATATCTTCTTTTCCCGTCGAATTGACCTGCCAGGGCGGGGCAAGCCCTGGTACGCCCCGTTAATACACAAATACCCCCGCCACACCATCATCTACCGCTTGCATCAGACGCGCTTTGACGAGCGTATTTTGCCAGTCGCGCCCGTCGAGACCGGGCAATCCTTCCAACTCAACGCGCAGGTAGTTATCTGTCAGCCCTTCCCAATGTCCATGCTTGACGCCTTCGATGAGCACATCGAGCGTTTCACCCACGAACTTTTCGCGAAAACGCCGCATTTCCTGCTCGTTGAGAGCCAGCAATCGCTCGCTGCGCGCCTTCTTGACCTCGTCTCGAATCTGCCCTTTCATGCGCGCTGCCGGAGTTCCCTGCCGGGGCGAGAAACGGAAGACATGCGCTTTGGCAAACTGCAATTCAGCCGCGAGTCGGTAGGTCTGCTCAAAATCGTCGTCGCTCTCGCCAGGAAAACCGGTGATGATATCGGCGCTGATCGCCATACCCGGCACCAGTTGTTTCGCGGTCGTCACGATGCGTTGATAGCGCGCGCTATTATAGCGGCGAGCCATGCGGCGCAAAATAGCGTCCGAGCCGCTCTGCATGGGCAGGTGCAGGTGACGACACATGCGCGGATTCTGCCACAGCTCCAGCCACTCCAGGCGAAAATCCTCCGGTTCGAGCGATGAGACGCGGATACGCGGCATCTCGGTTTCGCGCAACAGGGCCGCGATCAGATCACCCAGGTCTCGCTGCTCGTCGTCATCGGGATGGTAGTCGCCCAGGTGAATGCCGGTCAACACCACTTCCTTAAAACCCGCGCGCGTCTTGCGCTGCACATGCTCGACGACAGAGGCAATGCTGCGACTGCGCGAGCCGCCGCGCACATAAGGCACGATACAGTAGGTGCAGCGATTATCGCAGCCATCCTGCACTTTCATCTGCACGCGAGTCCGCGAATACAATGGCGTCTGGGCGCTGGTCGTCGCATTTATCGCTTCAATAGCAAGTACGGAAGGGGATACATTATCAGGCAGAGGTTCTTCATCTGTGCCGATACTTGCGAGATCAATATCGCTCCCGATATGCTGCGCGTCGATAGGCAAGACGGGCAGCATTCTGGCTGACTTGATAGCTACAGGTGGAAGATTCTCATGCGCGGATTGAAGTTTTGTCGCGCCCTCCTCGCTCCACTTTGTCTCAATCGCCTCGACCAACGATCCCTTCCCGCTATTACCTACCACCAGACTAACGCCGGGGAGAGCCGCGACAGCCTGCGGATTGAGTTCCGCGTAACAGCCGGTCACAACGAGCAGCGCGTCAGGATGGCGGCGACGCGCCTGTGAGATCATATTGCGCGAACTGCGGTCTCCCAGGTGTGTGACGGTACAGGTATTCACAATGTAGATATCAGCGGTGTCGTTAAAATCGCGCTGCGCAAAGCCTGCCGCGCTCATCTGCTCGCCAATGGCTTCGCTATCGGCCTGGTTAACCTTGCAGCCCAGCGTGGCAACCGCGAAAGTGGGTGTTGATGTCGATTGATCGCTCATGTTGTTTTATTCTGCTTTGATTTGAGAGTAACCTGGATACACATACTAATGATTTAACAGCATGATTATAACGCATTCTGGCAACAGTTCATAAAGAGCTTTTTATCGCTTCTGAATATCACACCATCCCATCCGGTCTGGTCGCATCTCTATCTATCAGCGATCGGGCCTGAGCATACGCGGGGCGCACCATCGGCGTCCGGGATTCGAGCAGGGTTTTCTGCACAAGGGGAAAAGTGAACAGGGCGCAGCCCAGGCCAAAGAGCGCGCCGGTAATCAGGCGCAGCGCCGATGTGCTTTCGCGCAGGCCGAACAATTGCGTTATGCCATCCCAGGCCATAGGCAGCGTCAGCAAGCCCAGCATCCACCAGGATATACCCTGTATGCGTTTTTTCGCAAACACAAAGACGGCGCTCGTAAGGAACAACGTACTATAGATGGCGGTGCAGCGGAAGCACAGACCACACTGGTGACCGCAGATATAGGGCGAATGCGACGGAATTTGCCCGCAAATATAATGCATGGCATTGTACATTTGCTTTGACAGGTGATCAAACCCAAAATAGGCCAGCACAGGTATGCTAAATGCCGAGAAAACTACCAGGCCCAGGATACACATGATGAGCGTGGCCCAGTGGTTATAGAGAAATAAGCCGACGCGCTGCCAGGCCGCCTTCACCTGGCGCATTTTTCCATTGACGCGCTGATCCTGTTGCATATAGCGTAGAGCCATGAACACCCTTTTTCTAGTGAAGCGAGATTAGCGCAGATGAAACGCCTTTGCTAAATCGCGGAACTCAATGCGTCCTTCCAATATGTTCTCTTCGCTATCAATAATAATGACCGGTATTCGATAGCGATATTTTTCAAAAATGGCGGGATTGTTGCGAATATCGATCTCAGTCAGCTCAAATTGGGTGAGGGCGGCGATATCTTCGAGCATATCTCGCGCTTCCTCGCACAGATGGCAACCAGCTTTTGTATAAAATGTCACCAGCGTTGGCTTTGGTTCTGCAGGTCTTGTCACAGCAATTACTCCACTCAGGCACAATGCGTTGCTGCTACAATCATATCATATCTACCCCTAATGAACTTTGACAACCGAATGGGGTAATTATACCATCGGGACGAAAGCGTCCCCACCGTTCTGTAGGGACAAGGGGCGGGGCTTGCCCCTGCCCTGGTCAACGCACGCTTGATGCAAAAGCACTTGCATTCATTACTGCCTGAAACTATACTACAAGAGAAGCATTTCCCCCTAGAGTTGTTACGTCAGATTGTTACATAAAAGGAGCGATCGCGATGGATCATTGGCGACCTCGTTTCTCCCGATTCGGCATCATCACACTTATTTTCCTGCTCATGCCATTGCTGGCTGCCTGCGGCTCATCTCCTCCAACAGCCGCAGGGCCTTCGGTAACATTTGTAGCCAGCCAACCCCACGCGCCGTTAGCAACGTTGCGCGTGCCGGAAGACTACCCGACCATCCAGACCGCTGTCAACGCGGCTAAAGCGGGAGACCTGGTCTCCATCGGGCCGAGTCCCAACACCGATGGCACATACCACGAATCCGTCACCGTGAAAACGCCGGATATCACCATACGCGGGCGCGACCGCAATACGGTTATCCTGGATGGACAGTATAAGCTCGACGACGGTTTTGAGGTAGTAGCAAACAATGTCGTCATCGAAAATATGACGGCCCGGCATTATACGGACAATGGCTTCTACTGGATCGGCGTTACAGGCTATCGCGGTAGCTATCTCACCGCATACAGCAACGGTGACTACGGCATCTATTCTTATAAAGCCGTGAATGGGCAATTCGACCACTCGTTCGCGGCAGGGCAGCCCGACTCCGGATTCTATATCGGCGGCTGCCATCCCTGCCACGCCTTGATTACCAACGTCATTTCAGAGGATAACGCGCTTGGCTTCTCCGGCACCAACGCCGGCGGCGACCTGGTGATCAGCGACTCGCTCTGGCGCAACAATATGGGAGGCATCGTACCAAACACGCTCGACTCGGAACCCAACCCGCCACAAAATGGAGACACCATCATCAACAACCTGGTGGAGGACAACAACAACTATAACGCCCCCGCTGACCCGCTCGAATATCCATCGCTCGGTAACGGCATTATGCTGGCCGGGGGCATCAACAATGTGGTGAAGGGCAACCGCGTCAACGGCCAGCAATACTACGGTATCCTGGTGATCTCCAATCTTGATACTAACTTCTGGGAGCCAGGCAACAACACCATCATAAACAACATTGTCACCAACTCAGGCGTGGCAGACCTGGCGTTAGCCGCGCTATCGGCAGGCAACAATTGCTTCTCCAATAACACGGTGACGCGCACCTCGCCGCCGCTGCTCCAGTTCACTCATGCCTGTGGTTCGCCGTTTGCCAGGGCGGGCGCGGGCGACCTGGCCCCGGCTGTCGTGGTGTTCGATCACTTCATGAAGGCCAATCTGGGGCGCTTCTCCACGCAGAACTGGAAAACAGCGCCGGTACCCGCCGATGTGATACAACCCGGTATGCCAGACCCGAACATTGCTCTCCAGGGTATCCGCACACTTACAGAAGGGACGCCAATCAACATGACACCTGAAGCATCTGCCATCACACCCGGCCTGACGCTGGGCGGCCTCGGTCTCTCCACCCCATTTCTCGAAGTAATCCTGGGTTTCTATATGTACTTTCTGCCGCTCGCGCTCTATGGAGCATGGCTCAGCGTGATTACCTGGGATGTCGTGCGACGCGAGATGAAAACAGGAGCGCGGTTGGGCTGGCTGGCAATCGCCTACCTGATCCCCGTGCTGGGGCCGCTGGCCTACTTCTTCTTTGGCAAGTCACCCATCCAACGCGCGCCCCGCTTCGCGCTCGCCATAGGCGCGCCGGTAATTTACCTGGGAGTAGCTGCCCTGCTGTTGTTCTTCATCTCCTGATTCTCCACAAAAAAACAGGGGCGCGACATGCGCGCCCCTGCTGGTGCCTTAGCAAATACGCGGCGGCGGCGGACAATACCAGTTATCCTCGGCATTAGTGCCACTACCACCGTCATCATAATCATTGTCGCCATCAGTGCTGACCAGCAGATGACTACTATGCAGACCGGTGTTGTACGGCACCCCTGCGCTATGCATCGCAGCTATTATAGACCAGCCGAACAGCCCGACCAGCAGCACCAGCACGAGCAAGACCATCACCAGAGACTTTTTAATCGAAACTGCCATGAATTACTCCTTCTCTTCTTTCGCGCTCCTTGCGCTAGTTTCCCTTGCATGGAAGGACACATCTTGCCCTTCCACTAAAGAGGTGTGAGAAAGAATAAAAAAACTAGCAACTTCCATAGTTTTTTTCTGAATTGTGATTTTTTTGTATGGATTTGGTTTGTGTTTTACAGCACGGTTACGTCAATTACTGTAGAAGAGTTACTTCTCCAGTTGTAAAACACAGGGGAAGATGAATGGAGAAATCGTTCTCGTAGTCCATCGATGGCAGACAGGCACTGGAAAGCTCAAGGGAAAAGTTATGACCGGGCCGTGCGGTGACCTCGAACAATGCATACGCGGAGCCGCGGAACTGGCAATCCGGCGCTGCGCTCAAGGGTTGCTCACAGTAGAAACGCTTTCAGCGCGTACCAGGGAAGAGTGGGAGACGCTACCGTACCAGGAAGATCAACCTTCCTCAAAACTCCTGAACCGCATCGCATTACGTCATTGCAGCCGTACATTATACCAGGCGTGCTGTTCCCCGGATGCAGAAACGCGCAATTGCGCCTTCGAAAACCTCTATCGCTACCTCACGCGCTCATTGCAGCATTCAAAGTTTGCCCCATCGCTCGTCCAGTACGAAGGCGCAGCCGGAGATGTACTACAACAGGCATTGGAGATTGTGCAAAATGCCTGCGCGTCCTATCCACCCGCCGGGCCAGATGACCCGGCGGCCTTCTTGAAATGGACGATGACCATTCTGTTTCGTCAGGCCTACGTCTTTGTCACAAAAACAGCGATGGAACCTACGGTCTCGCTGGATGCTCAGTACGAAGTATATACAGAAAAGCTGGAAGCTCAACAGAATTATGACCCGGAGGCGCAATTTGACTCGCAGGAATTGCAACAAACGCTAAGACATGCTATTCTATCACTAAGCAATGAACGCTACCGGCAGGTCCTCTTTGGCACCTACCTTGCCGGGATGGACGAGCGTGAACTAGCCACACTCTTAGGTGTACAGGTTCAGGATGTCTATCTCTGGCGGTACAGAGCATTAAAAGCTCTCCGCAGCAATCGAAAAGTGGTGGAAGCTCTACGGCTCTGGCTGCGGTAACTATACGCGCATGGCCGTCATGGATTGGATGGGGAAACAATCATGCGATGTGAAGAGCTTTATCGCCTACTCACAATCTTCTGGCGGGAAGAAGATAGAGATATAGCCTATAGCCTTATCTCTACTCATATTCATGCCTGCCCAACCTGCGCGCGCGGCCTCGTCCAGCTTTCCAAAGCGTTAATCGCCATTGACAACCTGAGCTGCGAGCAATGCCGCGAGCGGTCTCCCAACTACTACGAAGCAACCCATCCAGAATATCCTCTTGAGATCATGTCAGAAATCGAAATGGCCGAAGTCGCCCTCCACCTGGGTCACTGCGCCGCCTGTCGCGAGCAATACCTGGCGCTGGAACAAGCCTCAATGATGGAAGAAAATGATCTATAGCAATCAAAAAGGCCAGGGTTGGACATGTCCAACCCTGGCCTTTTTGATTGCTAATCTATATCCCTGGCGCGCGCCCGTTCGTTCTGCGTGAGATATCTCTTACGCAGGCGAATATTTTGCGGCGTCACCTCAACCAGTTCATCGTTATTGATGAAGTCGAGCGATTGCTCAAGGCTCATGATGATGGGCGGCGTCAGGCGCACCATGATGTCCGATGTGGAGGAGCGGATGTTGGTTTTCTGCTTCTCTTTACAGATGTTAACCATCATGTCCATCGGTCGCACATTCATCCCGACGATCATACCTCCGTAAACGGGCGTTCCCGGCTCGATGAAGGTATCTCCGCGCTGCTGCGCATTGTTGAGACCATATGTCACCGCCACGCCCAACTCGGAGGCGATCAACGCGCCCATGCGCGTCGTGCCGATCTTGCCCATCCAGGGTTGATAGCCGATCAACAGGCTGCTCATAGCGCCATTGCCCTGCGTCAGCGTGAGGAAGGCGTTACGAAATCCGATCAGGCCGCGCGTCGGAATATGGTATTCCAGGCGCACATTGCCCGAACCATCGTTGGTCATATTGGACAACTGCGCTTTGCGCGAGGCCAGCGTCTCTGTCAGCACGCCGATATAGGTATCTTTCGTGTCGATCACCAGTTGTTCAATCGGCTCGACAATATGACCAGCTTCCTCGCGTGTAATTACTTCGGGGCGCGAAACCTGGAATTCATATCCCTCGCGGCGCATGGTCTCGATCAGCACCGAAAGATGCAGTTCGCCGCGCCCGGAGACGATAAATTCATCGGGCGTATTGCCATCCTCCACGCGCAGGCTCACGTTGGTTTCCAGTTCGCGGTACAAGCGCGAGCGCAGTTGGCGCGACGTGGGATACTTGCCCTCTCTACCCGCGAACGGGCTAGTATTCACGCCAAAAGTCATCTTCAGCGTAGGTTCTGTGATAGTTATGGTGGGCAGGGCTTCGGGAGTGTCCACGTCGGCGATGGTTTCGCCGATGTTAGCGTTGGCGATGCCTGTCAGGGCCACAATGTCACCGGCCAGCGCTTCCGGTACCTCAATACGCTGCAGACCTTTGTAGGTAAGGACAAGATTGATCTTCTGGCGAGTAATCACGCCCTCGCGGTTGATGTGCGCCACAAAACTGTTGCTGCTAACGCGCCCGCGCACAATACGCCCGATAGCATATTTGCCTTTGTAATCGTCATAGTCGAGGGCTGCTACCAGCATTTGCAGCGGCGCGTCAGCGTCAACCACGGGAGCCGGGATGGTATTGACAATCGTTTCAAAAAGCGGCTCAAGGTTGACGCGCTCGTCATCAGGATGATACATCGCCACACCGTCGCGCCCGATAGCGTACAGCACGCTAAAATCGAGGTGCGCATCGGTGGTAGCCAGTTCAAGAAACAGGTCCTGTGTCCACTCGTAGACTTGCTCGATACGCGCATCGCGGCGGTCAATTTTATTGATAATCACAATCGGTTTGAGGTTCAGTTCTAATGCCTTTTGCAGGACAAAGCGCGTCTGCGGCATAGGCCCTTCGACGGCATCAATCAACAGAATACAGCCGTCGGCCATATTGAGCACGCGCTCAACCTCGCCGCCAAAATCGGCATGTCCGGGCGTATCGATGATGTTAATTTTGACACCGCGATAAATGATGGCGGTATTCTTCGCCAGGATGGTGATGCCGCGCTCGCGCTCCTGGTCGTTCGAGTCCATAATCAATTCGCCCATCTGCTGATTTTCACGGAAGATGTGGCTTTGCTTGAGCAAACCATCCACCAGGGTGGTCTTCCCATGATCGACGTGGGCTATAATGGCAACATTGCGGATATCCTCCCGCTTCACTAACTTGTCTGTCCGGGTCATTGTATCTATTACCTGCATACTTTTTGTGAATAACTCCTCAAGGGCATAAGAAAACCGGACGGCTAGAGTCGCCCGGCGAATTAAATGACTATTTACCGATGATCTCAAACTACATTGTATCCCCTCTTTGCGATTACGTCAAGTTTTATGACATTTAGCTCACGTTCAGACCATCAATCTGTTACAATGAAAGCATAATTCACAAACCGAAATACTTACATTACTCAGGAGTATACTCATGCGCATCTTAGCCGCCGATGTCGGCACAGGCACACAGGACATCCTGCTCTTTGAGAGCGGCAAAACGATAGAGAACAATTTCAAGCTGGTCATGCCCTCGCCAACCGTAATCGTGGCGGAACGCATTAAACGCGCAACAGAAAGAGGGCAGTCTATCCTCTTGACGGGCGTCACCATGGGCGGTGGCCCCTCGCACTGGGCGGCGCGCGATCACGCGCTGGCAGGCTACGCGGTGGCTGTGACGCAGGAAGCCGGACGCACTTTTGATGATGACCTGACCCAGGTCGAGCGCATGGGCTTTGAAATTATCGAGGATGCGGAGGCAAGGCGACGAGCGGAACTTCCCGGCTGGCAGCACATCGAGTTGCAGGATTTTGACGCGCAAGCCATCATTACCGCGCTGCGCGCCTTTGATCTCGACCCGTCGGTCGATGGGTTGGCTATCGCAGCCTTCGATCACGGAGCCGCGCCTCCGGGCATCAGCGACCGCCGCTTTCGCTTCGACTTCATCGAGCAAACGGTGCGCAGGCAGCCCGTTCCCAGCGCATTCGCCTACTCCGCGCAAGATACCCCCGCCGCACTGACTCGCCTGCGCTCAATTGCCCGAAGCAGCGCGCGCTACCTGCAATTGAGCGGTTCATCTCCTGACTCGCCATTATTGCTGATGGATACCGGCTCGGCAGCCGCGCTGGGCGCATTGGAAGACCCCATAGTGAGAGCGCAAACAGAAAGTATCCTCTGCAACACCGGCAACTTCCACACGCTGGCATTCCACCTGGTACAGGGGCAAATTGTGGGCATCTTCGAGCATCACACCGGAGAAATTGACCGCTTCCGGCTGGAGCAGATGCTGCTCAAGCTAGCCAATGGCACGCTGACCAACGCCGAAGTTTTCGATACCAGCGGACATGGAGCCTTAATTCTCAGCAATGGCAGGCCCAACGGCGCGCCATTCCCCTTTCTGGCCGTGACAGGCCCGCGCCGCGAAATGCTGCGCGGCTCCGCCCTCAAGCCATACGAGGCCACACCGCACGGCGATATGATGCTGGCGGGTTGCTTCGGACTGTTACGCGCCTTCGCGGATCGCTACCCGGCAATGGCGGCTGGGATTGAAGCCGCGTTGCAAACGGATTTTATCGACCAAAGTCGGCAATGAGCCTGTCTCTATCCTGGTGAATTTTGATGATCAAATGCAGTAATGCGCGTGGCCCCGTCCTGATGAATTTTGACAACCGAATGCGGCAATGACGGAAAACATCCGCTCCCGTCCTGTAGGGACAAGGGGCGGATGGGGGGAGGGGTGGGGGCCTTGTGCTTGTCCTGGTGGCAACACGATTCGCCAGGGGTTCCGTCAAGCAGCATGGTCGCATTCCGACGAGGACAAGCACAAGGCCCCCTCATCCACTCCACCCCGCCCCTTGTCCCTACAGAAGACGACACCATCCGGTCGTCAGAATTCATCATTCCTGCTCAATACAGGACATATACCGCTCATTTTGCGCGGTAATTTTTTTTTGTAGGGACAGTGGGCGCTTCCATTACCCTATTCGGTCCGCAAAATTCATCAGGACGCTGGGAGCTTCCATTACCCAAACCGGTCGTCAAAATTCATTAGCACGCAGGCACGCACATTACCCTATTCAGTCGTCAAAATTCGTCAGGACGGCGTAAACTTGTGGTATAATCAAAACACCAGTAAAATAAAGCCACTCTTCAACATGAGCGGATACTCCCACTATTGCATTTGAGCAGATGATTCATTCTCTGCGATAGCTTTGTGCGCTTTGGTGAAATCATAGAGAAAGGAAGATTGTGTGATTCCCCCTAAAAAGGATCAGTCGGTCAACGTTCTTTATCTCGATTCGTGGAAAGACAATCTAAGTATTTATGTTCGCATCTTCAAACTGCTTCGTCCTCACTGGAAACCATCGCTTGGCGCAATCGTCTGCCTGGGGTTTTCTACGGGCTTCGCGTTGCTCGTTCCCTGGCTGCTGGCGAGGGTCATCGATACGGGACTTCAGCACGGTCAAATCGGCACACTGCTCCTGGCGACCGGGGCTATTCTTGTAACCAGTTCACTGCGGGGGCTTTTCGCCTACGGGCAGGGGTATCTATCGCAGGCTGTTTCCAACTATGTCGCGTATGACCTGCGCAACATGCTGTATGACCACCTGCAAAACCTCAGCTTCTCGTTTCACGACGAATCGGAGACAGGCCAGTTGATGTCGCGTATGACCGTTGACATTGAGGCGGTGCGCAACTTCATCCCCTTAGGACTGTTGCGCGGAGTGGTTGCGCTGGTGACATTCAGCGCAATCAGCGTGATCC
This sequence comes from uncultured Chloroflexia bacterium, assembly GCA_963769535.1. Taxonomy (GTDB): domain Bacteria; phylum Chloroflexota; class Ktedonobacteria; order Ktedonobacterales; family Ktedonobacteraceae; genus CF-113. Next base: position 178,515 of record CAVYMC010000002.1, read on the forward strand.
TCTTTCACCTCGACTGGCGGCTGGCGCTGGTGACAATGCTGTGCGTGCCCATCCTGATCATTCTCTCTACGCAGGTAAGCCGCCGTTTGCGCCCGCTGTGGCTCAACGTGCAAAATGAAACGGGCGCGCTCGGCACCATTATGCAAGAGAACCTGAGCGGGATGCGCGTGGTGAAAGCCTTCGCGCGCGAAGCGTTCGCCATTTCCCAGTACGATGCGAAAAACTTGCAGGTGCGCGAACTCAACATGAGCGCCATGCGGCTTTCCGCGTGGAATCAGCCATTGATGGCACTCGTCCTCAATATCATCACCGTGCTGGTCATATGGGTGGGCGGCATCGCGGTAATTGGACACCAGCTCACCCTCGGCGTGCTGGTGGCCGTCAGTCAATATATGCTGCTGCTGGCGACTCCCGTGCGCAGCTTCGGCTTCATGGTCACATGGTTTTTGCGCGGACTCTCCGGCGGCATCCGCATTTTCAGCGTGCTGGATACGCCACCCGCCATCGCTGACGCGCCCGGCGCGGTGAAGTTAAAGCGCGTCGAGGGACTTGTGCAGTTTGAACATGTTTCCTTTGATTACGGCAATGGGCGCGAGGTGCTGCGCGATATCAATATCGACGCGCAGCCCGGTCAGATTATCGCTATACTGGGTGCGACGGGCAGCGGCAAAAGCACCATATTGCACCTTTTACCGCGCTTCTATGATATAACTGAGGGGCGCGTATGCATCGACGGCAGGGACGTGCGCGAGGTGACGCTTGCATCGTTGCGGCGCAGTGTGGGACTGGTCTTGCAGGATGTCTTCCTCTTCAATGCTACCCTGAAGGATAATATCGCCTATGGCGTGGCGAGCGCAACCGAGGAGCAGATTATCGCGGCTGCAAAGGCCGCTCGTATCCACGAATTCGCCCTGACCCTGCCCGATGGCTACGATACCTGGGTAGGCGAACGCGGAGTGACGCTCTCCGGCGGACAAAAACAGCGCGTGGCTATCGCGCGTACTTTACTGCTAAATCCACGCATCCTCATTCTCGACGATTCGACCTCAAGCGTCGATATGGAGACGGAGTATCTCATCCAGCAGGCCCTGGATGTGGTTATGCAGGGGCGTACAACCTTTGTAGTCGCCTCGCGCCTGCGCACCATTAAGAGCGCCGACCAGATTTTGGTAATCGAAGAGGGCAGTATCATTGAGCGCGGCACGCACGAGACGCTGCTGGCGCAAGGCGGCGCTTATACCCGCCTGTACGATTTGCAACTACGCGAGCAGGAAGAGTTTGAAGAGCGCGTAATGGCCTCTACTTCCAGCGCGGAAGAGAGGCAGGCATCGTGAAGATACAAGAAGAACTGCGCAACGTACAGGCAGATAAAAAAGACGAGAAAAAGCGCAAACTCTGGCGCGAAAACAGCCTGGAAACTTCGGATGAGAATATTGTAAAGAAGTTTGACTGGCAACTCATTCGAAAATTCGGACCCTACCTCGTCCGCTATAAAGGTTGGGCGTTTGCCAGCATCGGGCTAATGCTGCTCTACATCCTGTTGAGCCTGGCAAACCCTTTCCTGATTGGCGTGGCTATCGACCAGTTCATCGGTCATGGCGACGTGAAAGGACTTGCTCTCATCAGCGTGGCGCTGATCGTAGTGAACATACTCATGTGGCAGGCGCAATACTGGCAGGTATGGACGATGTCGTGGGCGGGACAGCAAATACTCTATCATTTGAGCACTGATATGTTTACGCATCTGCAACAACTCTCGCTCGGTTTCTATGACCGCACGCAAATTGGCCGCGTCATGTCGAGGTTGCAAACCGATATCGATGTGTTCGAGGGGATGCTGAGTTCAGGCCTGCTCTCCATGCTTGGCTCGCTCTTATCGCTGGTAGGAATCGTGATAGCCATGCTGGTGATGAACGTGCCGCTTGCCCTGCTCTCGCTCACCGTCTTGCCCATCATGTTTATCATCACCGCTTTCTGGCAAAAGTACGCCACGCGCTCTTTCCGGCGCACGCGCGCGGCTATCTCGGTGGTCAATGCCACGCTGCAAGAGAACATTTCCGGGATGCGTGTCATTCAAAGCCTGGTACGCGAGGAACGCAACCGCGACGAGTTCGACGAATTGAACGCCTATAACCGCGACACCAATAACGAGGCCAGCCGCATCGCCGCGCTGATCCTGCCCCTTGTCGAGGTAGTGGCCGCCATGGCTATCGCTATCGCTATCCTGTACGGCGGCATACAGGTTTCGCGTGGAACGCTTACCGTTGGTGTGCTGGTGGCATTCACCCTCTACATCAATCGCTTCTTCGATCCAATTCGCGAAATCAGCCAGCAATACTCGCAACTTCAGCGCGCAGGCGTGGCGGCAGAACGCATCTTCCAGATTCTGGAAATGCACGTTGATATTGTTGATAAGCCAGATGCGCAAGAGTCTGCCACAGATCGAGGGCGATGTGGAGTTTCGCGATGTGACCTTCGGCTATAGTCGGGATATAATCGTGCTGCGCGACTTCAATCTACACATCCAGGCCGGTCAAACCGTCGCTATTGTAGGACCGACGGGCGCGGGTAAAAGCACGATTGCCGGGCTGCTGGCGCGTTTCTACGATATACAGGAGGGGGCTGTGCTGATCGATGGGCATGATGTGCGAGATGTGACCCAGCATTCGCTGCGCAGCCAGATCGGCGTCGTGCTGCAAGAACCCTTCTTATTCACCGGCACTATTCGCGACAATATCCGCTATGGCCGCCTCGAAGCAACCGACAAAGAGATCGAGGAAGCGGCCCGCGCCGTGGGCGCGCACGACCTGATAACGCGCCTGCCCGGTGGCTACAATACGCCCATTCGCGAACGCGGGCGTAACCTCAGCGTAGGCCAGCGCCAGCTCATCTCATTCGCGCGCGCGCTGCTGGCCGACCCGCGTATCCTCATACTCGACGAGGCCACCGCCAATATCGACACCTTCACCGAACTTATCGTGCAGCAGGGCTTAAAGCGGTTATTAGACGGACGCACCGCCCTGGTAATCGCCCACCGACTCTCAACCATCAAAGGGGCAGATAACATCGTCGTGCTGCAAGGGGGCCGCATTATCGAACAGGGGACGCACGCGCAATTGCTGCAAGCAAAAGGGGCCTATGCTTCTCTCTACTCTATGGGCTTTCGTCACTCCGCACTGGATGAGGCTGATGTAGTGGCGCAATAACCAGATGTATAATAGATACGGACTGGCAGGCCCGACAAAGAAACCTGAAGTAAAGCTGATAGTTCAGGATCTATCATGTGCCTCCTCCTGGAGAAGCGCAGCATCAATCCCCGCTTCTGCCACCTGTTTCAAGTACCGGTTCCTGACGAGTAATAGTCCTTTCATGTAGCGTGTGAGGAACAGCACCTCAGCTATCTTTCCAAGAATGCCCAACGGTGCACGGAACGCAAACAGGTCAATCATGAGCGTCCCAGGTGGTCGGGGAACAAACTCATGACGATGGGTAATTTCCTGAAAAATCCCTTGCACCATTTCATCGGTAAAACGATACGGGCGTTCATAGGCCGTAATTTTTGATGTCAGATGCTGCTTGATGCCAAAATGCACGGCCTCCCACGTCACAGTATCACCCAGTTTCATCACCCCTGAAGTAACCCCGGCAACCGGACGCTCACCCGTATGCGCTACCGAATTTCGATGCAGGTCAACGCTCAGCGAGAGATCGAAACAACGTTCTATCGGAGCATCAATGTACATTTCTAATCGAATGAGAGGCATATCCTATTCTCCCTTATGAACATTATCAACCAAACTCGGTGCTGTCATCCCTTCACTCCCTCCTGTCATCCCTTCACTCCCTCCTGTCATCCCTTCACTCCCTCCTGTCATCCCTTCACTCCCTCCTGTCATCCTGAGAGTAGCGAAGGATCTCAGTGTGCGGCGAGCCAGACCCTTCGCTGCGCTCAGGATGACAACACATGGCCGATGCTGGTTGCTAAAATTCCTCCATTACTATTGTAGATTGCGGTAAGCCCAATAAGCCAGTGCGAATATTTACGCGCTGTTTATATCAGGGTAGGCCACGTTTATGCATCGTTTATGCCTTTTTGGTTACACTGTCATCACAGGCATATGGGACAGCGTATTTGGAAGGGCACGCGTGCAGTTGTGCCACAAGAGTAACTGAGAAAGGAGCGCTGTGAACACAGCTCTACCTATGATAGACCCATCAACCATTTCACAAAATGTCTCGAACCAGGTCGCGTCTGCTATCGAATTATGCAACGTCACCAAAAGGTTCCGCACACCTACCGGCCAGGCCTACACTGCTATACGGGACCTCACCCTCAGTGTCGCGCCCGGCGAGTTCTGCGCGATAGTCGGTCCGACTGGCTGCGGCAAATCCACCACGCTGAGTCTTATCTCCGGCCTGGAACGGCCAAGCGCTGGAGAAGTACAGGTGATGGGAGAGCCTGTCCAGGGCATCGATAAGCGTATCGGCTACGTTTTCCAGACTGACGCAGTCTTTCCCTGGAAGAGCGTGCTGAACAACGTGGCAACCGGCCCAATGTTTCGCGGGCAGCCAAAAACCCAGGCTATTGAACGAGCGCGCGATTGGATCGCGCGTGTCGGACTGTCCGGGTTTGAGAACCACTACCCGCACCAGCTATCGGGCGGTATGCGCAAGCGCGTGGCGCTGGCCCAGACTTTTATCAACGAACCGCAAATCCTGCTAATGGACGAGCCATTCAGCGCCCTCGATGTGCAAACGCGCACCTTGATGGAAGACGAACTGCTTCAGTTGTGGTCTTCCCTCAAAGCTTCTGTTGTCTTCGTCACTCACGATCTCGAGGAGGCCATTTCTCTGGCGGACCGGGTATGTGTCATCACGGCAGGGCCTGGTACCGTCAAGGGTATCTATACCATCGATCTGCCGCGCCCGCGCCATGTAGCGGAAATCCGTTTCGAGCCGCGTTTCGTCCAACTGTATCGGCAAATCTGGGAAGATCTGCGCAATGAGGTGATGATTAGCTATGAACGTACTAAACAACAAGGTTAATGAACAGACCGCCACAGCTCCTGAGAGCAAAGAGGTCAAATCGTATAAGAGGGACCATCGCCGCCGGCGCATCCAGGTCAATATCTTGCGTATGCTGTTATTTGTGGTCATCATCGGAGGGTGGGAACTCGGTGCCCGCTGGTTCCCCTCCGGCTCCCAAACACCGCTCATCGACCCATTCTTCTGGGGTCAACCCTCCGGTATCTGGAACCAGCTTGTCACATGGGTAACACAGGGAACGGCTCAGGGTTCTCTGTGGGAGCAAATCGCTGTCACCCTGGAGGAGGCTATCTTAGGTTTCATTATCGGCGTAGTACTCGGTATCATTTTCGGTGTGGTGCTTGGACGCAATCGCTTCCTGTCCGATGTACTGGGACCCTACGTTAAGGGGTTAAATTCTATTCCTCGTGTCGCGCTCGCCCCTCTTTTCGCCGTCGGGCTGGGCCTGGGGATACAATCCAAAGTGGCGCTCTCGGTTGTGTTGGTTTTCTTCATCGTCTTTTTCAACGCCTTTCAGGGAGTGCGCGAAGTCGATCGCAACCTGCTCGCCAACGCGCGTATCCTGGGAGCAAGCCCGCAACGCATCACTACAGCGGTGATCCTCCCTTCAGCCCTGACGTGGATATTCGCCAGCCTGCACACTAGCTTCAGCTTTGCGCTGGTTGGCGCAGTGGTAGGTGAGTATGTGGGCGCGATCCAGGGCATCGGCCTGTTGATCCAGACCGCGGGAGCCACCTTCAACAACAATGGCGTCATCGCGGCAATGGTAATCCTGGCCGTGATAGCGTTGCTATCGGAAGCTCTCATCACTGCACTAGAGCGCCGCCTGCTTCGCTGGCGACCCAGTACAGTTGTGGAAGCAACGATCTAGATTATGTTTGGGAAAGGGGGATTTAAGCAATCACTCAAGTAGAATAGTTACGGTACGTGTATCCGTAGCCGGTGTCCCACCGATCAAGCAAATCGGTCAACGACAATCATTAGTCACACGTGTGACTCTCGATGACTGGAAGGAGCAGACTCATGAACTCGTGGAAACGAAGAACTGGCCTGGTGGCAGGCATCATCCTGGCTCTTATTCTTAGTGCGTGCGGCAGTACCGGTACCAATACCGGTGGCAGTACCCCGACCGCAACTGTTACCCATCTTCAAATTATGGTGGGGGGGCTAAGCAAGCAAATCTATTTACCGAACGAGCTTGCCGCGAAGCTGGGGTACTTTTCTCAGCAAGGCCTCAACGTAACGCTAATTGACGAGGCATCCGGGCAATCAGCGGAGACCGAACTGCTGGCGGGTCAGGTGGATGCCGGTTCGGGGTCGTACAATCACACCATCGAACTGCAAGCAGCAGGCAAGCAAATAGAATGCGTGGTGCAACTGGATATCGCGCCGGGTGAAGCTGAAATGGTTTCCGCCAAAGAGGCGGGCCAGATTCACTCGTTTGCCGACCTCAAAGGCAAGAACCTGGGAGTCACCGAGCTTGGTTCAGGAACCCACACCCTCTCTATCGCGCTGCTTCACAAAGCTGGACTTAGACCAGACCAGGCGCATTTCGTGCCGGTAGGCGCGGGTGATACCTTCATCGCAGCCATGCAGCAGGGTAAAATCGATGCAGGCATGACCACCGAACCGACCATCTCGCGTCTCTTATCGAGCGGCGTCGGCAAAGTCCTGGTAGACCTGCGCACCCCGCAGTCAACTCAGGCGGCTCTCGGCGGGTCTTACCCCTTCATCTGCGTCTTCATGAAAAACGATTACGTCAACAGCCACAAGGACGTTGTCCAGAAGCTGGTGAACGCCTACGTCAAGACGCTGCAGTGGATTCACACGCATACCGCCGATCAGATCGCGGCCATGATGCCACCTGACTACTACGCCAATAACAAAGACCTGTATGTGACGGCGCTGCAAAACCAGTTAAGCATCTTCAGCCCGGATGGGAATATGCCTTCCGATGGTCCCGGCTCCGTGCTCAGCATTGAGCAACAGACCAACTCGGCTGTCCAGGGCAAGCAGATCGATCTGAGTACCACGTTCACCAACGAATTTACAAGCAAAGCGACCGGCTAACTTCCCCATTACGAACGCCTGGATACCAGTTTGAGATTGGTATTCAGGCTGTTTTCGTGAAAATAAGTTATACTGAAACAATCGGAGTTCGCGTACAACCTGATAGAATATTTGCCAGATACGCGGAGCGGACAAATCAACAAGAGGAGATCGCATCGTCATGAAAGAGTTCCCTGAGTGGCTCAGCGCCACTCTTGCATCGGATGCAACCGAAGGGCAAGGCGTATTGCCTTCCTGGATTCACGCCCTCCTTCCTGATGTGCGAGCGGTCGGACCGGCTTTCGTCGCTCTTATGAGTCTGGATGACAACCTGTGTGTGCGCAAAGCCATCAATGCTTCGCCCCCGGCTGGCTCCGTACTTGTGATTGCAGGTGGCAGCGCCTCGCGAACCGCCACCATTGGCGGATTATTGGCGCTTGAATTGCAGTCGGCAGGGATCGTCGCCCTCGTCACGGATGGCCTGGTGCGCGACGCGAAAGAGATTCGCCAGGCGCAGTTTGGCGTATGGTGCCGGGGCGTTACCCCCATCGCATCCCGTAAAAATGGCCCTGCTGTGGTGGGTGGTACCGTTTCTCTCGGTGGTACCATCATTCACAATGGGGACCTGGTTATCGCTGACGAGGATGGCGTGGTGATCTGGCCGCAGGAACACATTGACAACTTGCTGGTCAGAGCTGCAAGCAAGCTAGAGCAGGACAACGCGCGCCTGGCTAAACTACAAGAGGGGAAGCAAGGATTTCCTCGATGAACTTGATACCGATTCAATGGAAGATTATCTCGTAAGAAGATTATCTCATGCAGAACTCGCTGAGGAGTACTGGCTATGCTGCATTTCATGCGTCGATCTCTCCTGGTACAATTGCTGAGCGTGTACCTGCTCTTTGTAATGGTCGTGCTTATCGCAGGCGTGGTAGTCAATGCAGTAGTCGAGCAGCAACTGAGCAACGATGCCCAGGCTTCGAATCAGGCATTAGCGCAGGAAATTGCGCTCCAGACAAGCCTCCAACTGACCAATGCCGAGCAATCTGTTGAAGCGCTGGGCAAGCTCGCGCTACAGACCAATACTCCCGATGAAATCGCGAAAATTTTCCAGACATTCCAGGCGGCTCGCAACGATGTTGATCACGTTTACTGGCTTGATCCGTTAGGCAGCTTTATTGTCTCATGTTCACCGTACCCCCCGAACCCACCATGCCAGTTGGGAATAGTAGCGGAATTCTCGCCTCAAGATATCGTCCAAAGGGCACTCACCACTCCTACCCATGGTCCTGTTTTTGATGTGGGTATTGCAACCGGAGATATCGCGGCTGGAACAAACGCCCATATAAACCCTGGGGTTATCATCGCTGAAGCTGTGTACACTAATGACGGTAAACCGGTCGGCATCGTTGCAGTCAACCTCTCGCTCGCCCAGCTTAGCGTTCCCCTGGAGAAAGTAGTCGATGCACAGCAGCGCCTGGATCGGCAACTAGTAATCAGTGTCATTGATAACCGGGGAGAACTCATCGCCTCACCGTATATCAGCCAGCAGTATTTATGGAATGTGCTGAACGACTTGCCTGGAGCCGATCAAGCCTTGCAGGGTCACATAGCTTTGAGCCTGGGTAAAGGAAGCGATGGTCAGGATTGGCTTTTCAGTGCTGTTCCCGTTCCAGATGCAGGTTGGGCCGTTGTCGTGCAGAGACCAGCGAGCGAGGCCCTGGCCGTCGTCACGCAGTTCCATCTCTGGCTGCTATCTGCCGCGCTGCTCTTTGCCATCGGCGGCCTGCTTTTCTGGCTCATGCTGCTGATCCGCGTCATCCGGCCCCTTCATACGCTCGCAATCGAACACCAGGCGCTGCCCACCTCCGAACAATCAATCCCGGTGGATGCGACTGTGCTTGCCGGGCGTGAAGACGAGGTCGGCGACCTGGCTCGCTCGCTTATACGCCTTGAACGCGACGGGCTGGAGAAACTCGGCGAGTTGCGCACCCTGCTCGAAACCTCGAACGCTGTCGTTGGCTCGCTTGAACCGCGCGCCGTAGTAATCAAGATCATTCGCGAGGTGCAGCGACTAGTGGATGTGCAGGCCGCGGCACTGTTACTGCCAGATGAGCAGGGCGTGCTGCGCGTTCTGGTCAGTGACGGTCATAGCGAACGCTACGATCACACGCTTTCCCTGTCCCCTGAGAAAGTGAGTTCGGCCCCCGTCCTGGCATTACGCGACGGTAAACCGGTGCAGAAACTACTCGGTCCCAAACAGCAATCATTCTCCTACGACGAAGGGTTCCGCACCGTCCTGGCGATCCCCATTATCAGCCGGCACGCAGGGGCCGTTGTGCTTCTGGTGCATCGCACCGAGCCTCGTCCCTTCAACCAGAACGAGATCGACTTACTGCTGACCTTTGCCAACTACGCTACACTCGCCTGGGAACACGCTATACTCTACGAGCGCAGTGACGTGCGGCTGCGCGAGGAGAAGCAGAGGCTGGAAGCCATCATGGGCAGTATGAGCGATGGCCTCGTTCTAACCGGTATCGATGGAACCGTGCTATATGCCAACCTGGGAGCAACCTCTATCGTCGGCCTCCCCAATGCCGCGCTGGAGCGCCACCCCATCAGTACACTTTATGATGCGCTGCGCGCTGCCGCAGTAGACCCGGCGAGCTGCGAACAGGCTTTAGCGCAGGTTGAGTCGGCAGAAGCTACCGAAGCGGTTGTTGAAATCAAGCGATCTAACCAGCGCCGCGCCATCCATTTCCGCCTGTTCGATGTAGAAGATGAGTCGGGGCAGGCCATTGGGCGCGGCCTTCTGCTGCGCGATGTGACGCGCGAGCGCGAGCTTGACGAGTTTAAGACCACGTTGCTGGCAGCCGTCGGCCACGAATTGCGCACACCATTAGCAGCGATTAAGGGTCACGCTTCAACTCTACTCCAGGAAGACGTAACCTGGCCACTCGCGGATCAGCGCCATTTCTTACAAACGATTAGCGATGAGGCTGACAGGCTTGCGCAGCTCGTAAGCAACCTGCTTGACCTCTCGCGCCAGGAAGCTGGACTGCTCCTCCTCAACCGCGAACCTATTCGAATGCAGGATATTGTGACGAAGACTATCGAGCGATTGAGTTCACCCAACACAACCATATCTTTACAAATTCCCGACGACCTCCCTCCGGTCAACGTGGACGGCGCACGTATAGAGATCGTACTCCACAACCTGGTTGTCAACGCGCTCATATATGGTGAGGGAGAAGTGCGTATCGCCGCCGAAAGACGTGGGGATGTTATTGTCATATCCGTTTCGGATAATGGACCTGGCATGACCCCCGACGAACTGCCACATGTGTTCGAGCGTTTCTATCGGACGCGACATGCCCGCCAGCAGCACTCCGGCGGCACCGGCCTGGGACTGGCAATCTGCAAGGCCTTCATCGAGGCCCATGCAAGCACAATCTGGGCAGAGAGCAACGCGAAGGGTACGACTATCGCATTCTCACTCCCACTCGTCTCGCCCGCCATTACTGCGCCACTTGTTAATGCAGCAATTACGGAGTTTTCGGCTGTAGAAGGGAGATATTCATGACGATGAAGGCTAAGCGCATTCTGCTCGCTGAAGATGAACTGGCGCTACGCGACTTCGTGAGTCGGAACTTGCGCGCGCGCGGCTTCGAGGTACACGAAGCGAGCAATGGCTTAGAAGCCATGGCCCTGTGGGAGCGGGAAGCCCCTCACCTCTTGATCCTGGATATCATGATGCCGCGCATGGATGGACTCGAAGTGTGCCGGCGCGTGCGCGAACACTCTGCTGTCCCCATCATCGTATTGACCGCGCTGGATGCCGAAAGCGACAAGGTAACAGCGCTCGATCTGGGCGCGGACGACTACCTGACCAAACCATTTGGAGTAGAAGAACTCCTGGCCCGCGTGCGGGCAGTGTTGCGCCGTACCCAGTGGGAGGGGTTGCCGCCTACCAGTGGCATAAAGCAATTTGGCGACCTTGAGATCGACCTGGCAGGGCATATCGTGCGTTTGCGGGGGGCCGAAGTGCGGTTGTCGCCAACCGAGTTCTCTGTTCTGAAACAACTTGTCACCAACGCAGGCAAAGTACTCACCCATCGTATGCTCCTGCAAAGTATCTGGGGGCCTGAATACGGCGGTGAGGCCGAGTACCTGCGCGTGTATATTAACCGCCTGCGCCAGAAACTGGAACCTGATCCCGCCAGCCCACGCTACTTACTCACCGAGCCAGGGGTTGGCTATCGTTTTGTTGCGCCAGAAATAGAGAGAACACGCAGGCCACCTTCTACTGAGTTTTGACAACCGAATACAGTAATCATCAGACGGTGTTTACTTTTTAGGAGGGCGCAGCGGAATAGGGCTTTTTCTGATGCGTGATGGCCGCGTGGGAACTTCCGGTGGAGAGGATGAGAGGGGCTTTTTGGGCTGAATGCGCGAGACTTTTTCTTTAATCAGGGATATTTGTGAGTGGACTGCCTGGCGAGATTGCTTCAGTTTACGCGCTATTTCGGATGGTCTTTCACTACTGGCGAGGAAACGGCAAATGGTTTCTTGCTTCTCCGTGAGATCAATAGCGGGGTGCTCAAGCGCAATTCTTGCCAGATCTTCGAGTTCGCCATACTTACTGCGTCTATATTCGTCAAGGTCATCGGGAGAGAAGAGCCACCGATCTACAACGCGCACGCCCGGTATGCGTCCGGCTTCCACGAGGTGCATAAAATGCCAGTAACTCAGGTCAAGTTGTTTGGCCGCTTCATGGGTGGTCAGCATACCATTCAGGTGTTGTAAATTATAGTGTAGTTCATCGCTCCTGAGAGCCATTTCAAACGCCTTTCTACGGGATGCCGTACTGCGCAAAAGACACACGTAGTCATGGTGAGTATACCATACAATAGAGAAGATTGGCAAGCCTAAATTTTTAGAACAATATTTCAATAGCGACGCCCCTTGCGGGCGTCCCGTCCATATTTCATTGACACCTGCGTAGAAAGTTGGACGGGACGCCCGCAAGGGGCGTCGCTATTGAAATGCATTAGCGCGGGGTCGGGAAAATCTGGGGGACTTTCAAGGCCAGACCGATATCGCCGGTGACTTTAAGCGCGCCACTAAAGAAGGCGCTCTGTGGATCAAGTTTGCCTTCCGCCATTTTCAACCAGTTCTGATCGGAGAGATTGAAGATCACATCGGCCTTCTCAACGCCGCCTTTAATCAACTGGCAGGCGCCATCGGCAATTTTCAGGGCATACGCACCGGCCTCTTCGCCAGTGATATTCCACTGGAATGTTTTGTTCATGTTTGAAGCTGCCGCGGGATTAAAAAGAGTTACCATTGTCTCGAAGGTTTCCGCAACGGTCATATACGTAAAACTCCTTCTGTAGTAATGCAGGCAAGGCCCCTGCTGGCACTGTATAAGTATAGCACACGCGCCAGGATAGACGCTATTGCACTAGCTGTCAAGCTCTGGCAAATTGGGGGGTGTATGAAAGACTCTGCTGGGAAATTTTGTCCGGACATCATGTCGCCAAGAGTGGTCGCAAACGTGCAAAAGGAGACAGAGGACGTTTGGGCCGGGGCGAGAGTCCAAGCGATGTCCGTTGTAGCATCTGACGGATGCGAACCAGGTTGATGGCTGCCGCGATAGCTTTAGCTTGCAGCTGCGTCTTTGGCCGGCCGCGATAGCGCGCACGGCGCAACCCATGGCTGCGAATTCCTTCGGAAAGGCTTCCTTCGATGCCTGCCCGTAGAGCATAGCGCTGCTGAAAGGCAGGGGTGTCTTGTTCCGTTCGGCGACGCGAGCGCGCCTCAGAGACGGGCTGCGGCGAAAGGGTTAAGACCCTCCCCTTGTTCTTCTCCCGCTTGGTACAGAGTTCTTTGACCGGACAGGCCTGACAGGTGACGGCGGAAAAGCTCACCCGGATCACTTCCTCGCCTCGGTTGTGTCGTCCGGGGCACCAGTTCTGCGAGAGGTGTCCCTGGGGACAACGCACCTGCTGCTGCTGCCAATCCACCTGGAACGCGCTCAAGCCATAGCCCGTCTCGTGTTGCCATCCCCCCTCCTGTTTAAGCGGACCGACCAGCTCGATCCCCAGTTCCGCGTGCTTGGCGAGGACTTCGCCACTGACATAGCCACTATCGACCAGCCGCACCTCTGGTACCAGGTCACGGGCTTGCAAATCGCGCAGTAACGACATCGTCTCTTCGACATCTTGCTCAGTCGCCGCCGTGATCTCCGCTTGCACGATCAAATGCGCCGCTTCTTCTTCCCCACACGTCTCGGTCAGATGCACTTTGTACCCCACCCATTCGGTGTCCCGTTTGCGGCTGGCCCGTGCATCCGTCTCATACGGCGAGATGACCCGCTCGGCACTCTCAACTGCGGGACCATCCCGCCAGCGGATCAGCCCGTCGACTCGCTCGAAATGTTGGTTCCAGACCTGCTGCAAGAGGTCCAGACTGGGACAGGTGCGGACGCTTTGGGGAGCGTGCTCGTCCATCGCAGCTTGCAGCAGATGCCAACTATCTTCTCCTACTTGCCTGCGCAAGGTCTCTTGTGCCTGCTCGCCCTTGGGCAAGCGCTGCAACTCAAAGCGATGCACATAGCGATCAAACCAGTCGGGGCTAATCACGGCGAGCAACCAGTCCGGCTCCACTTCTGCAAGCTCGTTGAGGGCCGCTCGCAGGCTCTCTCCTACGCTTTCCAGACTGCTCAAGCCTCGTACCTTGGCGATCACTGAAGGCTCGAATCGGTGCGCTGTTTGCCCCCGGCCTTGAGCCAGCCCTGCTTCCGACAGACCTGCACGATCGGTTCCAGCAAACGATCCTGCGCCATATGGTCCAGCAAGCGCTGACGAAAATCGACCAGAATGCTGGCGTCAAAGCCCGCATCATCCACTGGCAAGGAGAGCGCATATTTCCAATCCAGCCGCCCGCGCACCATCTCGGCAGCTTGACGGTCTGAGAGGTTTTCCAGCGCCTGAAACACCGTGACCAATGCCAGCCTCCACGGCGCTTCTGCGGCCCGTCCCCGTTTGGGAAACAGATCGGCAAAATCGGCATCCTCATAAATGGACCCCAGCGCATCTCGCAGATGCATGGACAGGGTTCCCTTTGGAAAGCTGGCCTGGGCAATCCGCCTGGTCAGGTCGGGAATGGGTTCGAGCGGTTGAGTGTGCAGCGACATCTTGATCCTCCTTTACCTCTTCATGAGGCACTTCCTCATGACCTTTTCCCCTCTACTCTACCCTCCTCTCCTTCCCTTGTCCACTTGTCCGGACAAAATTTCCCAGCAGAGTCTTTCCTACACCCGATTCTGCCTGCGGGCAGCGCGGCTTCCCTCCCCATGGCTGAAGCCAGGGGCATCTCGCCGCGTTTGGTGAAAGGCCTACTCCTAATACCGTTCCCAATGTACAAGCTCGGACAACGGCTTGCGCGCATCTGCCACTTTAGGACGCGCTCTCCGCGCCTCTTCATCGGGATAACCAAGCGAAATCACCGTGCGTATCAGCCGCTCCTGCGGAATGCCAAGCAGCGCCTTCGCATCCTTCCGCCCATTTCCCTTGAGCCAGCCGATGCACGAACCAACGCCATACGCCTCGGCAGCCAGCATGATGCGCTCGCTCAAACGTCCCTCGTCGTAGGTTTCCTGGTCAACCAAGTCTGCATTACCGGCCATCACCACCACTATACCCAGCGCCGCACCCGCCATATGCCCGGCGTACCCCTCGCACTTTGCCAGTGCCTGCAACGTCTCCCTTTCACGTATCACCACAAACTCCCAATGCTGCCGGTTGCTGGCGCTGCCCGACCAGCGCGCCACATCGAGAATCGCATTCACCGCTTCCTGTGGGAGCGCGCCCGGTCGAAACTGACGCACCGCGCGCAGCCCGCGCAAAAGCGCGATGAATTCCTTCGGGTTATCTGTCTGTATCACTAAAGTTCCCCTCTTTCCTTATTCTTCTAATTTGCGCTGCCACCTAAAAATTGTTTGAGCGTGCTCACGACCAACTCGTGATCCTCCTGCTGTGGCAGGCCCGAAACCGTAATCGTGCCAACCACACCCACTCCTCTTATAGTGAGTGGGAACGCCCCACCGTGCGCAGCATACTCGCTCTCCGGCAACAAATACTTCTCTTCAAT
The DNA here is from genome assembly GCA_963769535.1 of uncultured Chloroflexia bacterium. Taxonomy (GTDB): domain Bacteria; phylum Chloroflexota; class Ktedonobacteria; order Ktedonobacterales; family Ktedonobacteraceae; genus CF-113. Next base: position 193,764 of record CAVYMC010000002.1, read on the forward strand.
CGTCTGGCCCGCGTTCTTCAAGGAAATACCCATATAAAACGAACTATGCCCAAAGCGCTGAACCACCCTGTTTTTGCGCTTCACCCACTCGCCATTATCGATAGAAGTACCCGCCATCGCGAAGTGAAACAACTGCTGGCCGCCGCGTGTAACATCAATCGTCACCGCCTTCCCCCTCTCCCTCGCCGCCTGTACCAGCGCCATACCCACCGCCAGCGCCGTATCATTCCCAAAACTCGCGAACTGGATATCCTCCTCTTGCTGCCCCAACTCCTTGAGCAACCCGTCATATTCGCCCATTTTGCGCCTCCAATCTTGCTGAAATACCGAAGTTCCTTCCTATCATAGCATTTACCGAGATTGTACCATTCCAAATGATCTGATGAATTTTGACGACCGAATGGGGTAATGGAGGTACCCCAGCGTCCTGTAGGGACAAGGGGCGGGGTAGAGCGGATGTGGGGGCCTTGAGCTTGTCCTCGTCGGCGTGCGACCATCATGCCTCACGGAACCCGGGCGAATCGTGTTGCCAACAGGACAAGCACAAGGCCCCCACCCATCCCCACGTCCGCCCCTTGTCCCTACAGGACGGGGCAGTACGCATTACTGCATTCGGTTGGCACAATTCATCAGGACGGAGGCGGGCGTTTCGAGTGATTACCCTATTCGGTTGTCGAAATTCATCAGAGACGCGATTGATCGCGTCTGCATCCTCCTCATAATATTGTTCGACAATGTAACTTGCCGTCACGTATAATCAAGCATACAAAAAAGCCTTCTGCGCTATGCCTACCACATAGTGTATTAAAAAGGCCATATGTTGAGATTCTTGGAGAACAATCGTGAACGACCAAACCATCCCACTTTCTCAAAGGCGCGAGGACATCGCTATTATCAGATTCTTCCTGGTCAACATCCTGTTCATCACCAACATCGTCGATCTCGAACCCATCTACATCATCTACCGTATGTGACGCAGCCCGGCTCCATTCACCCGCTCAGCACAAATCACAGCGGCCCAATATATAATGGAACAAAGCAGCTTAGAAAGTGGACTGGAAGGCGCATGAAGAACACAGATTTCCGCGCCCGCTACGGAACGTGGGCCCTGGTAGCCGGCGCATCAGAAGGACTTGGGGCCGAGTTCGCTACCCAACTCGCCGCCAGAGGACTCAATCTTGTCCTGATAGCCAGGCGCGAAAAGCTGCTCGACCAGCTTGGCGCGCAACTCACGCGCGATCACGCCATAGAGGTACGAACGCTGCCACTTGACCTGGCTCGCGAGGACATCGGCAACGTAGTTGAAGCCGCCACCGGCGATATCGAGATTGGCCTTCTCGTCTACAATGCCGCCCTATCCATGATTGGCCCCTATTTTGAAATTGCGCTTGAAGATCACCTGAAAGAAATCGCCATCAATTGCTGCGCCCCGCTTACCCTGTCCTACCTGCTCGGTCAACATATGCTCAAGCGGCGGCGCGGTGGCATCGTACTAATGTCCTCGCTGAGCAGTTCGCAAGGCTCACCACTCATCACCAACTACTCTGCTACCAAAGCCTATAACCGCTTGCTAGCCGAAGGTCTGTGGGACGAACTGCGCGCGCAAGGTATCGACGTACTGACATGCAGCGCCAGCGCCATCAGCACCCCTGGCTATCAAACCAGCGCGCCCCGTCGCTCAAGCCGCCTGTCAGTCTCCGCCATGACACCACGCGCCGTCGCTACCGAAACCCTCGCCGCCCTGGGCAAACAACCCGTTATCATCCCGGGCTGGACCAACCGCGTCGCTAATGTTGTGATGCAGCGTTTGATCCCCCACAAAACAGCCATCACCTTGATGGGCAGGGTGATGCGCGGCATGTACCAAAAGTGACATCCCGCGCTCTCACTCCTCACATCCATTCTCTATCCAGCTGCGTCATGAGTTACCAGAGATAGCTCATGCTGGAGAGAGTCAACAAACTCCATCGTCTTTGCGCTTCCTCCCTGGTCAATAGGAAGCGTTGTCCCTTCCAGGTATACCTGTTGAATTGCGCGCTCCAGCCGCCGGGACTGCTCAGCATAGCCGAGATATCTGAGCAGCATCGCGCCGGAGAGCAGCATCGCGGTAGGATTGATGACGCCCTTGCCGGCCAGGTCGGGGGCAGAGCCATGCACTGGCTCGAAGTAGGCATATGCCGCTCCGTAGCAAGCGCTGGGCGAGAGGCCGAGACCGCCGATGCAACCGCTGGCAGCGTCGGCCAGGATATCGCCATGCTCGTTGCCCAAAACCACCACATCCAGCGTCTCCGGTTCAGCCACGATGCGGCGCGCCAGGTCATCGATCAGATATTCCGAGTAGCTCAGACCGGGATACGCGCCCACTGCCTCCTTGACGATGGCGCGAAAACGCCCATCCGTGCGCGGCAATATCGAATACTTCGCCCCCAATGCGACTCGTCCCGCGTACCCATCAGCCTGCCGTTGCAGCGCCAATTCGCGCGCCGCCTGCGCCACGCGCCGCGCCTGCTCATCCGTACTTACACGCACGGCATAAGCGCCCGCCTTTTCTACCGGAGGCGCCTGCCACCATGAGCCGCTGCTGGTCAGCGTACCCAGTTCAGCGATATCCCCCTCGCGTGGCGGGTACAGGCCTTCCAGGTTATCGCGCACAATCACATAGTCGATGCGCTCTGGATGCAACATAGGGCTGCGAAAGCCAGGCCACCAGCGCACAGGGCGAATGTTGACGAAAGTCTCCTTGCCCCAGCGCAAATACCACAAGACCGGCCTGCTCGGCCCGCCGCTCGCGCCGAAGAGCGTGCAATCCGCCTCGTCGATAGCCCGGCGCGTCACATCGGGGAACGTCTCACCGTATTGCTCGACCGCCTCGCGCCCGCTTAACGCTTCCACAAAGCGAATGTCGGGGACAAGCGCGCGCAATATCTCGACCGTTGGGCGCATCACCTCAGGCGCGGCATCATCACCCGCGATCACGCAGATCACCGGCGGCCCTGGCCTCGACTGCCGCGATGCAAGGGAGTAAAGGCTCATCGCAGCGTCCCTTCCCGCCGGATATAATTGATGATGCCGCCAGCCTCCACAATACGCGCCACAAAGGGATCAAGCGGCTCAGCCTGGAAGCTTTGACCCGTCGCCAGGTTATGAATTATCCCGCTTGCCAGATCTACCTCGATCTCCTGCCCGCCTTCGCTTGCCAGCGCCGCCTCCTCGCACACCAGCACAGGCAAGCCGATATTGACGGCATTACGATAGAATATACGCGCGAAGCTGCGCGCGATGACCACACGCACGCCGCACGCCTGGATCGCGGCAGGAGCGTGTTCCCGCGACGAGCCACAGCCGAAGTTGTGGCCGGCCATCAGCACATCCCCCGTCTGCACCTGCTGCGCGAACTCCGGCATGACATCGCACAGGCAATACCGCGCCAGTTGCGCCCGGTCGGTAGTAACATTGTAGCGTCCTGGAATGATGACATCAGTGTTGACGTTATCGCCGAGCATCCATATACGAGCCATACTAGTTGGTTCCTTTCATTTCGTTGCATAATCGTCGTTTCGTAGCATGGCGACCGCAAAGACCGTCATGCTACACAATAGCCCTACATAACACTTCTGGGGTCGGTAATATGGCCGGTCAGGGCACTGGCCGCGACGGTGGCGGGGCTGCCCAGGTAGATTTCAGCGGTGGGATCACCCATGCGCCCGGTGAAGTTGCGATTCATGGTTGTCAGCGCGCGCTCGCCGGGAGCCAGGACGCCGAAATGCCGCCCAATGCAGGGACCACAGCCGGGCGTGCCAACCGACGCGCCCGCCCGCGCGAAGATTTCAAGATAGCCCAGGCGCATCGCCTCAAGATACACCTCGCGTGAGGCCGGAATGACCACCATGCGCGTGCGGGGATGGATTGTTTTGCCATCCAGGATTCCGGCGGCGATGGCAAGGTCATCGAGCCGTCCATTTGTGCAGGTGCCGAGAAAGACCTGGTCGATCTCCACATGTTCCACTTCGCTCACTGGGACAAGGTTGTTTACATCGGGCGGGCAGGCGATCAGCGGCTCTAAATTCGTCACATCGATCTCGACCACCCGCTCATAACGGGGTTGGCGCGCCGCGAGCATGGGGTATTCCTGTTCGGTTCGCCCGCGCAGCCATGCGCGCGTCGTCTCGTCGGGCGCGATCAGTCCCACCTTGCCGCCCATCTCAATCGCCATATTGCAGAGCGTAAAACGCTCACTGATGCTGATCGAGTCGACGAACGAGCCGCTATATTCGATCGCCCGGTAGTTCGCTCCATCTACGCCCAGGTGCCGCACAATCTCCAGCGACACATCCTTCGTATAGACGCCCGGCGGCAGCGTGCCTTCCAGCCGCACATTGATCGTCTGCGGGATGCGGAACCAGGCGCGCCCGGTGGCGTATGCCACACCGATATCGGTCGAACCCATACCTGTCGCGAAGGACCCCAGCGCGCCATACGTGCAGCTATGGCTGTCAGCCCCCACGATGATGCTACCGGGCACGACGTAGCCGCGCTCCGGCATCACCTGGTGGCAGATGCCTTCCTGGAGAATGGTGATATCCTGCTCCTGGGCGAAGGCGCGCACCTCGCGATGCAGCGTGGCAGCCGCGATAGTCGCCGCCGGGATGATGTGATCGAAGACGATATGCGACCTGCGAGAATCGAAAGCGCGCCCGCCGCTCAGGTCGGCGATCTTGCGAAACGCCTGGATCGCCAGTGGCGTCGTCGTATCGTGGCTCATAACACGGTCAACGTCCACCACAACCGTCTCGCCCTGCTCAACGGCGTGGCCAAGCTTGTGACTGAAGATTTCCTCGGTTAGCGTTCCCATAACAGATGTGTCCTTTCCTCTAGTTGTCATTCCAATAGTTGTCTGATTGTCATTCCGCTAGTTGTCATTCTGAGCGCAGCGAAGAATCTCACTGTCCAGCGAGCCAGATTCTTCGCTGCGCTCAGAATGACACTGCAATGCATCCAGCCCTACTTCTTGTTGTCACTCTACTAGTTGGCATTTTGCAAGTGATCTTATTCCGAACCGCCAACGAACTGCGTCCTGGCTTCGCTTAGTTGATCGGATAAGTAGTACGTGTGAATAAAAGTATCAACTTCCTGCTGGTTCAAACTGCCCTGCTCGGCTCGTTCTCGCAGCGCGCCAGTCAGTTCGACGATCTCCTGGCTGCTCAGACTCAGCCCTAATTCCGCCGCGCGATGCCCTACGGCATGACGACCCGTAATGCGCGATCCGATATCGACCAGGCGCAGCAAACCAAAATCAGCCGGGTCCAGTATCTCGTAGGAGCGCGGGTTGTGCAGGACGGCCTTCGTATGCACGCCTGCGCGGTGCGTGAACGCGCCCGGCGCGGTGATCGGTGTATTAAACGGTATGGGCAGTCGCAGGCAGCCCGCCACAAATTGATCGAGCGGGGCCAGTTGCGTCAGATCATACGAGTCTAGCTGTTCGCTGTAATGCGCGTAGAGCTGCGCGATCAGCCCACTCAGCGAGGTAATGCCATTGCGCTCGCCGATGCCCAGCACCGTCACATCCAGGCAATCCGCCCCCGCTTCCAGTGCCGCAACCGTATTAGCGATAGCGCAGCCAGTATCGTTGTGTCCATGAAATTCGATACCAACGCGCGGGTAGCGTTCATGGCAGAGCCGCACGAGCTGCTCAATCTGGCGCGGCGTGGCAATGCCGACGGTATCCGGCAGCCCGATTCGCTCCACACCCGCCTCGACAACGGCATCGAAGACACGCAGCAGATCAACCAGGTCGCTGCGGAAAGCATCTTCGGCGGAGAAGCGAACGTAGCGACCAGCGGCGCGAATACGCCGGATCAGCGGCGCTGCATCCGCTATCACCTGCTCGATGCGCCGCCCATGACTGTACGCGCGCAGTTCTGCCGACGTGCCATAGAAAAGGTTCAGCCCGTAGACCGGCGTATCAAGCGCGGCCAGCACATCAGCCTCAACGCAGCGCACATGCGCCACGATGCGCGCGCGCATGTCCAGCTCGCAGAGCGCGTGCGCCAGCCGCCGCGTCTCCGCCGAAGCAACAGGCGAAGGCATCTCGATAAAGCTCACACCAACGGCATCCAGCATCCGCGCTATCGTCATACGTTGTTCAAAGGTAAAGTAGGCTCCAGAGAATTGTTCCCCCTCGCGCAGCGTCGAGTCGAGAATAGCGATTGTTCTCATGACCTGTGTACTCCTTCCAGTGGTCTGCCCACTTCCTCAATTGCCAGCGTCCTTAGCACATCTTCAAGCACATCAATGGCCCGGCCATATTCCGCGACGGCCACATGCTCCTGCGGCGTATGATCGAGCCGCGAGTCGCCTGGGCCATAAGCGACGATGTTCTGCCCCCAGGCAGGTCCAACCACGTTCATATCCGACGTGCCTGTTTTCAATTTGAAAGAAGGCTGCCCGCCGCTCTCGCGGATGGCGGCGACGAAGGCTCGCGCCAGTGGTGTCGCCCGCGTGGACTGGAAAGTCGCCTCCTCGCCCGAAAAAGCGAGCGTGGCCGAGTCTTCATTCGCCCATCGTTCCAGTTGTTCCGCAATGCTGCCGTATCGAAGTCCGGCGGCAGGCGATAGCCGATGGTCAGCCGCGTCTGCTCCTCCAATCCATCCTGGCTGCTGCTGATGCCGCGCAACGAGGGCATCAGCGACGCGAAGGCGGTATGAGCAGCCTGGGCCGCGTTGCGCGTATTCCATTCCCCGGCATGGCGCGTGACGCGGTTCCAGAAGCCGATGGCCGCCTCGCTGCTGTTCTGCTGCTGGCCCGCGCTGTGGCTGATCGCGCGCGCCAATCGATACTCCACCAGCAGCCGCCCCTTGTAGCCAATCGTAACAGCCTGGCTCCCGCTCGGCTCGCCGATGATGCAGGCCGCAGGCCGGTAACGCTCAACGACGGCGCGCGCGCCCCGCGAAGTGGCCGCCTCTTCTTCAACCGCGCCGATCACCACCAGCGGATGCTTCAGGCTATCTCCAGAAGAAGCAAGGCGAGCAGCCGCGCAAAGAAACGCCGCCAGCGGCCCCTTCGCGTCAACCGCGCCCCGGCCATACAGCAATCCCTCTTCCAACCGCACCGGCACAACGCCGCGCACAGTATCCATGTGTCCAAGCAGCACAATCGGCTGCGCGTGTTCGGTTACATCACGAGCAGAAGTGCTGGCGACGAAGTTTCCAGCCTCGTCTACATAGGCATCGAGTCCCAACTGCCGCGCCTGCCCTACCAGGAATTGAGCCAGCGCCCGCTCCTGCCGCGAATAGCTCGGTATGGTAAGCATCTGGTAAAGCAGGGCTAGCTCGGCCTGTTGGCGGCTTTGCCCGGCTGTTGAACTGACCTCGGAATTTCGGCCAGGGACGATGGCGCCCGCGAGCGACGCCACTCCATTCCCCTCACCGGCCAGCACATCCTCCACAGCATCGAGGACGGAGTCAAGTTGCTCGCCAGTGATGACCAGCGGGGGCAGCAGGCGAATGACGTTCGGGCCAGCTTGTAGCGCCAGCACGCCGCGTTCAGCGAGCGCGTCGAGATATGGCTGGGCGCGCCGCGTCAGTTCAATGCCGAGCAGCAGCCCCTGCCCGCGCACCTCGCGCTTGAGGGGCGAACGCATGGCGCGCAGCCGCTCCAGAGCGCGCGCTCCTCGGACTGCTGCTTGTGTCGACAGGTCTTCTTGCTCGATGATGTCGAGCGCGGCCAGGGCGGCGGCGCAGGCAAGTGGATTGCCGCCGAAGCTGCTGCCATGCGCGCCCCTAGTGATGCGCCCGGACTCCATCACGCGCGCTCCCAGGCAAATCGCGCCAATAGGCACGCCGCCCCCCAGCGACTTCGCCAGGCACAGAATGTCCGGCTGCAGGTCATAGTGATCGCAGGCAAAGAGGCGTCCCGTGCGCCCAAAACCCGTCTGCACCTCGTCCACAATCAGCAGCGCGCCGCGCTCCTGGCAGAATCGCGCAAGTCCCTGCACATATTCAGCAGTCGCGACATGCACGCCGCCTTCGCCCTGCACCAGTTCAATGATGACCGCCGCTGTCTCACTGGTAATGGCTGCGTCCATCGCCGCGAGGTCGTTGTAGCGCACATGCGTGACGCCGGGCACAAGCGGCGCGAAGGGTTCGCGATAATGCGGCTCCCAGGTGGCGGAAAGCGCCCCCATCGTGCGGCCATGAAAGCCGCGCAGCGTCGCAACGATGCCGCGCTGTCCCGTCGCCAGCCGGGCGAACTTCAGCGCGCCCTCAACCGCCTCTGTTCCGCTATTGCACAGGAAAATACGGTTCAAGCCTCCGGGCGTGAGGTGCGCCAGCCGCTCAAGCAGCCGCGCGCGCGTGTCATTGTAGAACAGTTCGGGGCAGGTAATCAGTCGCTGCGCCTGCGCCGCGATTGCCTCCGCGATCTCTGGCCGCGCATGTCCGATATTCGCCACGCCGTAACCAGCCGTGCAGTCAATATATTCTCGCCCTTCATCATCCCAGACCCGCGCTCCCTGTCCGCGCACAATCGCAACGGGCCGCTTGCCATACACGCCGCTGGTGTAGGCATTTTCGAGGTCAATTATGTTCCTCATTATCAATTCCTTTCATATGATTGGGTACGGGCTGTAGCTCGGCCCCCGCCCTGGTCAACGCGCAATCGTTGTACCCGCGCCATTCAGAACATCCAGCACGGATGCGCTGCCGATGCAGACGCGCCCCACGCCGCCTCGCAGGGCTTCCTGCGCGCCGAGCAGCTTCTTGCGCATGCGCCCCTGCGCATAGACCATGTATTCATCCAGCGACCCGGCGGGAATGGCGCGAATGAGCGTCGTATTATCAGCAGGATCAGCCAGCAAGCCGGGAACGTTCGTCATGACCACCAGCGTATCCGCGTGCAGTGACGCCGCAACCGCCGCCGCCGCTCGATCTCCATCGACGTTCAGACGCTCGCCCTCGTGGCTCAAGGCCAGGGGCGCAATCACGGGGACATACCCGGCGTCGAGCAGCATCATGAGCAATGTGCTGTTGACCTGTTCGATCTGCCCGGTATAATCGTCGCGCAGTATCTGCGCGCGGCCATCGGCGCTCACCGAACGCACGAACGGTTTGCGTCTCGCCAACAGCAGCCGCCCATCAACCCCTGCCAGTCCCAGCGCGTTGTACGCCATGCTGCTGCAAGCTCGCCACCAGCGTCGTGTTGATGTCACCAGCCACCGCCATCGCGTAGATATGCAGCGTCTCCGGCGTCGGTATAGCGACTGACCATGCCGTCCGGCGACGTTACCATGCGCGCTGGATGTCCCATCCGCTCACCAAGCGTGTTCGCGGCATCAGATCCGCCATGCAACACCACCACTCGCTCTCCATCTCTGACCAGTTGAGCTATCTCGCTCAGCATGTCTGGCAGCGAAGACACCCGCGCCCCCGCCAATCTTTATCACCAGCGTCATTGTCACGTTCCTTCCTTCTTCTTGCTTAGACCGGGTGCAGGCCGGGGAATGTCAGGCCGAGCGATTCATCCCAGCCATACATGCAGTTGAGCGCCTGCACCGCGTTGCCCGCCGCGCCCTTCATCAGGTTATCCAGGGCCGCCATCACCACGACGCGCCGCTGTTCGGGGTCGTACTCAAAGCCGATATCGCAGAAGTTGCTGCCCGCCAGTATCTTCGGCTCGGGATAGCGATACACGCCGCCGCGCTCCTTGACCAGGCGAATGAAGGGTTCGCGCTGGTAGGCTTCGCGGTAGATACGCCACAGTCTTCGCTCGTCGATAGCCTCGTTCACGAAGACATGCGCCGTAATCAGCACGCCTCGCACCAGCTCAACGGCGGTCGCGGAGAATGCCACCGTGCTGGCGCAACTCGCCCGCGCCGCTCGCACGCCCCAATTCCTGGATCAACTCGGCGCTATGGCGATGGCCGGTCGGCTGAAACGAACGCACCGCACCGCTGCGATCGGGATGATGGCTGCTCATGCCCGGCGCAGCGCCCGCCGCCGACGAGCCGACCTTGGCTTCCACCACCAGCGGGATCGCCTCGTTGACCAGCCCGGCACGATAGAGCGGGGCCAGTCCCAGAATGGCCGCCGTCGCCATGCAGCCCGTGCCGCTCACCAGCGATGCGCCCGGCAATTCCTCGCGGTGCAGTTCTGGCAGACCATACACCGCCTCGCCCAGCAGGTTCGGCGCGCCATGAGCCGCGCCATACCAGCGTTCGTACAGCCCGGGCGAGCGCAGGCGAAAATCGGCAGACAGGTCGATCACACGCGGCGCGATGCCCCGGTAACGCTCAATTTCCCCGGCTGAAACCCCATGCGGCAGGCATAGCAGTAACACATCACATGATGTCAGGTCATCGGGATGAGCAAAGCGCAAACTTGTCACGCGCCGCAGATTTGGATGCGCGCTCTGCGCGTACTGCCCCGCGTGGCTGGCCGAAACCACCTGCGCCAGTTCAACCTGCGGGTGAAAGAGCAGCAGGCGCGTCAGTTCTCCTCCGGTATAGCCGGAGCCGCCAACGATGGAGACACGCAACCCGCTCATCCGACCACCGCCTCTTGCAACTCCTGACCGCTATTGTCACCCTGAGAGCGGTTATCAAGGCAATTACCACCCTCTCTTCCACCATCTTGCAACGCCTGACCGCTATTGTCACCCTGAGCGCAGCGAAGGGCCTCGCCCAGCATGTAATCAATCATGGCATTGGGGATATCGACACCCGTTGGCGCGATGCTGTTTCGGAACTCCATCGTAGCGTTGATCTCGTTCACCAGCAGACCTCCCTGGGGAGCTTCCAGCACGTCGATAGCCAGGATACCGCCGCCAACTGCTCGCGCCGCGCTCACGCACAGGCTCTCCAGTTCGGGCGTGACCGGGCAATTGCTGGCCACCGCGCCGCGCGCCGTGTTCGTCACCCAGTGCTGGCTGGTGCGATAAATGGCGCAGATGGTGCGATCGCCAACCACGAAAGCACGGATATCGCGCTGCGGCTTGGCGATGTACTCCTGCACATAATGGATGTGATGCTGGTAGGAGCCGAGCGTCTCCTGATGTTCAAGCACGGCCTCCGCCGCGTCGCGATCATTGACACGCGCCAGCAGGCGACCCCACGAGCCATTCGTCGGCTTGAGCACCGCCGGATAGCCGAGCGTCTCGATGGCACGCACAGTCGTCGAGGCGTCGAAGGCCAGCAGCGTGCGCGGCGTCGGGACACCTGCGCGCAGCAGCGCCAGCGTCGTGAGCAGCTTGTCGTTGCATAACGCCGTCACCTCAGCCGTGTTATAGGTGCGCATCCCCCAGTTCTCCAGCACATGCAGGGCTGCCAGCCCGCGTGACTGGCTGACACTGCGGCACAATACCGCATCATACCCGCGCCAGCGTTCGTCTGGCTGTGCCAGGTCGAAAAGCAGCTCGCCGTCGTCGATAATGTCGAAGGCGATGCCACGACGATTAAACGCCTCGATCAGTAGCTTCTCCTCCACGCGAATGCGTGAGGTCAATAGAGCCAGGCGCATAATATTATTCTCCCCAGTCTTCTTCAACTTGCGGCGCCAGCGCCACTTCGGGCGGTTCCAGCCGCAACACTTCCAGTTCGGCGTTACAATCTGGGCAATAGATGATCTCGCCAACCATCAGACCCTGCACGGTAACTTCAGCTTCACATTCGGGACAGTTCGACATCATTTGCATTTCTCCTTCAAAATTGACATGCGCTTGCCGCATCGTTTCGGGCAAACAAAAACGCTCTTCATCCTCTATCAAAGGACGAAGAGCGGTAAAAATAGCTCTCGTGGTACCACCTATGTTTGTTAATGCCTCACAGCATCAACCTTGTCGAGTACTAACATACTCCAGCCCTGTCACGGGGGCAACCGGCAGAGTTCTACTTTCGCGTTATGCGATTTCTTCTCGCAGCTTCAGGCTTTTATTCACAGCGTCTTAACGTATGGGCTTTTCACCAGCCGCCCACTCTCTGAACGTAACACCTTCTGTTACTCGACCTATCATAGCTTTTGCCATATTCAGTTGTTCAGTGCTAGACAATATATAACACGAGAGCGATTGGATTGTCAAGTGTTTTGGACAATCTGGGTGAGAGAGCCAGGGCGGGGACAAGCCCGCGCCCTGGTCGTTAGCACGCTTCGCGCAAAAACTTACGCCGCCGCGTGGTCAGCCTGCAACATGCCGAAGATATTACCCTCAGTATCTTTGAAGTAGGCAAGCCAGCCAATGCCCGGCACAGCCATTTTGGCAAAGCCTCAGTGCCACCCTGTGCCCTGACATTTGTGATAGCCGCGTCAATGTCCGCTACATCGATAGTACAGACATAAGCGATTACTGCATCGCCATTGATCGGCCCCTGGCGCTGTACAATGGCCCCGTTGATGCCCGGCTCACTGTCAAGGCCGGTAGTAATTAGCCAGTAATCCGCGGGACCATTCCATTTGATAATCTGCCAGTCAAAGACCTTTCGATAGAATGCCGCCGCCCGTTCAGGATTCTCCGCGTGGATTTCAAAATGAACCACTCTCGCCATAGATTGCCCTTCCTTCTGATCAGAAATCCCCCTTTATTGCTCTTGACAGAGCAATTACGATGTGTTCTACTATGGTATAACAGATAGCTATACTCAACTTCGTAGTGACATGTGGCAACAGACCGACATCAAGCTCTGGTACTCGAGAAAGGCACGGGCGCAACACAGCACTTCGGAGAGCAAGGAGTTGTATGGGAATGCCAGAACCAATTATTCACATCGAACACCTTTCCCGCTTCTTTGGCACGGTCAAAGCGCTCGATGATCTCTCCCTGGAGATACCTGCGGGCATCGTCTTTGGGTTTCTCGGACCAAATGGGGCGGGCAAAACCACAACCATCCATGTGCTGCTTGGCCTGCTGGAACCAACGACGGGTCAGGCCAGGGGCCTCGGCTTCGATACCCGCACCCAGGCCGATGCCATTCGTGCCCGCAGTGGTGCGCTGCTTGAATTTGCGGGACTCTACGAACGCATGAGCGCCCTGGACAATCTTGACTTCTACGGGCGCATCGCCCAGATGCCTGCACCCGCCCGCCAGGCCCGTATCCAGGAACTGCTCACCCACCTGGATCTCTGGGACCGCCGCCGCGATCTCGTGGGTACCTGGAGCCGGGGCATGAAACAGAAACTTGCGGTCGCCCGAGCGCTCTTTCACCATCCATCGCTGGTCTTCTTGGATGAGCCAACTGCCGGCTTTGATCCGGTGGCGGCCGCGGCCTTGCGCAACGACCTGGCCAGCCTGGTCGCGCGGGAAGGGGTCACGGTCTTTCTCAACACCCACAACCTGACGGAGGCCGAAAAGCTATGTGCTCAGGTCGGCGTGATTCGCCAGGGCAAACTCGTGACGGTTGGCGCCCCCGATGAACTGCGTGCCAGGACCGGCGGCCCGCAGGCAGAGATCGTGGGGCGTGGCTTCACCGATCAGATGCTGGCCACGCTCCGAGAGCGGCCGGAAGTAGCCCATGCCGATCTGCACAACAGCCATGTCCTCCTGGAACTGCGCGGCGAGAGCGAGATGGGCCCGCTCGTGAGTTTGCTGGTGCATGCAGGCGCAGAGGTCGAGGAAGTCCGCAGGGGCAAGGCCAGCCTGGAAGAGGTGTTTTTGAAATTGATGGAGGAAGAACACGCATGAACGACATCTGGACCATGATCTGGAAAGAAACGAAGGACTCCGTCTTGCAGGGAGGGAGGACGGCATTGATCCGCCCCCTGCTCGTGATCGGCGTGCTGGGGATATTGCTCCCGTTGCGCCTCGGGCTGCAATGGCTGGCCCTCACGCCCACCGTGATAGTGGTAGTACTCTATATCCCTTTCATCATCATTATCAGTTTCGTTGGCGACGCCATCGCCGGAGAGCGGGAGCGACATACGCTGGAAACGCTGCTGGCCAGCCGCATGCCTGATCGAGCGATTCTGCTGGGGAAAGTGATCGTGATGGTCGGCTATGCCTGGGGCATGGCTCTTGTTGGCCTGCTGCTCGGCCTGGTCGTGGCCAATCTGTCGAAAGGGCAGGGGAGACTGGGAGTTCTATACGCATGTCGACTTGTTCCTGGAAGCGCTCGCTTTGAGCTTGCTCACCAGTCTGCTGGCCACGAGTGGAGGAGTGCTGATCTCGCTGCGGACAGCCACGGTGAGGCAGGCGCAACAAATTTTGGCCCTGAGCACGTTGGTACTGGTAGGAGGAGGCGTCCTAGCGCTCAAAGCTGTGCCAGCGCAGGTGTTCTCATCATTGAGCTATCCCCAGATACTGCTCATTGCCATGGCAGTGCTTGCCGTCCTGGATGCGGTCTTGTTGGGAGTCTCGCTGATGAGCTTCCGCCGCTCGCGCTTGATGTTGAGCTAGGGATTCCTTCTTCCACCATAGCATTCTTACAACTGAAACAAAAAGCTGTAATCAAGGCAGGTTTTACGTTTATGCATTCTTATATTCTTGCTCAATGGTGTCATCCAGCCGTGTCATCTCGCTGCCCAGGTGCGCTAGTTGTTCCTGCATCGCCGTCGTTTTCTTTTGCTCTGCCCGCACAAAACGTGTATATGGCGCGATAGCGTCCTGCAATCGATTGATCGAATTGGTAAGCTCATTGTGAAATTGTTCGTTCATCGCGTTATGCAGTCGCGTGCGTAATTCTTGCATCTGATCGCTAAAGCTGCGCCTGGCCCGGTTACGCCGCGATGGAATAATATACAGCCCCAGGCTGATCAGCGTAATACCTGCCACGATGCCGGTCACATCGGCGGCGGCTGCCGCGCCAGCTATAGCCACAATCGCTGCTCCCAGGCCAACGCCGCCCGCGCTGGCAAGCGCGGTTTGCGCGACCGCCGTGCGTAAGTCCTGCGAAAGCTTTAAGGCTTCAGCCTGCCGGTCATACGTTTCAACCACCTTGTTTGCTGTGCGCGCAACCGATTGGAGCAGCGTGCGCCTGTTGTAATCGAACTGCCTGCCTACCGAACCAACCATCTCTCCCTCACCACGCGCGCTCGTCTTGCTGCGGCGATCAAGGTACTCCATCGCATCCTGCCACAACCGGTGCTCATGCTCTACCATCCAATCGATCAGCGTCTGTACTGCTCCGTCAATGCGCGTTGAACTATCTCCAATCACCTCTTGCTCAAACTCACTGCGTATGCGCTGCGTTTGCAATAGATCAAATATGCGACCCAGGCGAATCGTAGTATCAAAAAAGCGATCTCCCCGCTCGCGCATCTCCAGCACAATATTCTCAATCTCGTTCAGCCGGTGCTGGAAATCCCGCCTCATATCTTCCGCGTACAGCCCCAATTGCTCCTCGATAGTCGAAACCGTGCGCGCATCTTCCGCCAGCAGGTGTGCCCGCAGTTCCACCGACCTGCGTGTCTCAGCCAGCAGGCGTTTCATGACGCCAAGCGGGCTGAGCAGCTTCAAACGCACCCGTTCCCTTTCATCAAGTGTACGCAAGAGATATTCTTCCAGCGCGCCAAAACGACTACTCTCCCAACATGTGACAGCTTCGTGTCCAATTGCCGTGCGAGCTTGTTGCGCTTGCAGCGCCGATACAGGAAATATCTCCGGTTGAAAACCCAACAGATTTTTACAATTTTCGCGCACAAAACCCACGACTTCAGCCAGCGCGCTCTGCGATTGGAGAATATCGATTTTATTGAGCACGATCACCACTTTTTTTCCCCAGTTACGTATGCGTTCCATAAACATACGTTCACTCTGCGTAAATGGGCGATCTACCGAAGTAATAAACAGGATCAAATCGCTACGCGGTATAAATTCCTCGGTGAGACGTTCATGCTCGCGCACAATGGCATTCACGCCGGGAGTATCGACAATGCTAATATCCTGTAAGAAGTCAGCAGGGTAAAGCACCTCTAAAAGCGCGTTGTCGCGTTGATGGTGTTCATTCTTACTTCCATAGCGCACAATCGTGATCTCATGAGTGGTGGGGATAACGCCTTCCTCCAGCACATTCTCATGTAAAAGAGCATTGATGCAGGCAGATTTGCCCGCGTTGAACTCCCCTACGATCACCAGAAGGAAAAGGTCATCCAGCGCATCAGTCACCTGGCGCAGCGTTGCAGCATAGGCATCCGCGCCTTCAAAACCGACCAGGCATGTTTGTAATTCGCTTGCAATGTGCCTTTCCTGCTGTAAAAGCCTTCGCTGCTGCTCCTGCAAGACCGCTCTAGCCATAGTTCATACTGTGCTTTCTCTAAAATGAAAACTGTTCCGGCCTTTTCTCTTCTATAAAATAGTATACGGGACAGAATTCTAAATGTTCCATCGCCATCTTCAATGGAATGTAACCGTCAACAATCGCAGCGTATTGCCACTCAGTATTGCGTCTCTCTGTTCATCGCTTAGTCCCAGGGGAGCCAGCGTCTCCTCCACTCTCTGACGCGGCATGATCGGCATGATGGGCCAATCGCTTCCCAGCAGCACATGTTCCGCTCCAAGTAATTCCACGGCGAAACGTATCGTCGCAGGGTCAAACCCCATCGTGTCTACATACAGGCGCTGTCGTGCTATGCTCGGTCTTGTTGTCCCTCGCCAACCCTCTTCATGTTCCAGGTCGGCCATACCGGCAAACAGAAAAAATGCCGCGCCAATCATAGGCAGTACAACATTCAGGCCGGGAAGTTCATCCAACATCCCACTGCGCAGCAGCGCCAGCAGGCTCGCGGCGGTTTCCGTTCCTCGCGCCAGCAAAATACCCGTATGCCCCAGCCGTGCCAGCCGCTCGATCAAGCCCGGCGGATAGACAGGATGCACAAACATCACCACTCCCAGCGCGGCGGCTGCTTCCAACACCGGGCGTGCCTCCGGCGCATCCAGGTAACGATCTCCCTGCGCGCAGTCCACCACGATACCTCTCATTCCCAATTCGCGTACAGCGCGTTGCACTTCGCGTGCGGCTCTATCGCCACCAAAAGCATCGATAGTAGCAAGCGCGAGCAGGCGTTCTGGATACGTGGCGACCAGTTCCGCCATGCGGTCGTTGATACGCTGCATTAAAGCAATTGGTACCGGCTCGCCCGGCGCAAGCAGTGGAGCAGCAGGCGCGCTCAACACCTTCGCATCGATCCCCACCGCGTCCATAGCCGCCAACTGCGCCTCGATATCGGATAGCAAAGGCCACGCACGCGTAAAGACGTTCTGCCCCTGCGGCAGCGCGGAAAACCAGCCAGCTTCATAGTAATGGCTGTGGAAGTCAATCAACACCGGCATTCCAAACCTTTCTTCAATAGTTCACTTCTTGAGAACAGGTACCATATCGCGCAGAAAGATTTCTACTGTCTTCGGTCCCACACCCTTGAATTCCTGTAACCGCGAGGACAACGCCTCTATCGTTTCGGACTGTTGCAAAAGAGCAGCGAATGTCCCATATTTTTCCTTGAGCGCTTTTGCAACATCCAGCAATTTTGTCGCCGTCGAAAAATCATACCGCACATAATGTCCCCTGTCCAACACCTCCACCAGCTTATCCCATCCAGCCTTTAAGATGGCTTCTGGAGAAACAATATCCTCCTTCACAAGTTCCAGATAAGCTCTCTTCGCCACTTCCTGCTGCACAGGTTTCCCAAATAAAAGGCAAGCCAGAAACCACTTGAAATACTCCGTTTCTCGCCCCGACGCGAGATCAATGTCTAATTCTTTCGCGTATATATTTTTCTGTTGCATGGGTGTCCTCATACTCATAAACTCGGTTTTGCGTTTTGCTAGTGTTGCAAGTACATATCAGACAACCAATTATACCCAGCTTCTATTGTTTTCTCATACGTTGCATTGAACGTTGCATCCTCTCTTCTCGCGTTTTTTTGGGGGAATATGTATCTGTCTCACCGCCAACAGAAACAGATAGGGAGTTCTGTGGTATATGTTTTGTGTCCGTAGTAGACTCTAATACAGGTAGTTCACTTCCATTGAGCAAAGCATCCAGAACATTGATAGCCATACGCCGTTTCAACAATCCCTGCCGCACAGGTTCCTGTGCGTCAAATGTAAGCAAGCAATCCAGACAAGCAGTCTCACACAGTTCGTTGTGTTGCTCGTTAACAAACATTGTTTCTCGCGCTGTCAGCAACCACTCTCTTCCCAGAAATCGAAGCTCGTTGACATGACCAGCGCCTCCAGGCACATTATCATACAAAACTGCGCCCCAGCCACTTCCCTCATAGCCGGTGGGAACGACATGTATTCCTAGTTCGCGACCGTCCAGTTCCAGCAATTTTGCGCCACTAATTTGTAATGCCTGGGTAAACGTCCAGACGAGTTCTTTATTAGAAGCGAGATGTTGCAAACAAACTGAGAAATCTAACATCAACGCATCTGTCGTTTGTTTTGCGGCCAGCGTCTGATTGCGTAGTACCGGAGCCTCACTTTTTCCCCAGCAGAATTTGTTCTTATTTGGCGAGGCAAGTGGAGCATGATGTTCAAAAGAGGTGGGTAAATTTATACGCCCATCGCCTATTTTCTTTTCACTTTCCGTATATCCGCATTTAAGACAAATAGCAAAACCATGCTTATCATCACCCTCATTATAGACAAGCAACTCCCCATCTTCACGATAAAGAGAGCGTAGCCCAATGATCTCTCCAAAATCGTTTTGTTCTTCAAGATCGGAGCCTTCGCGACGAACAAAAGTGATGGTCGCTTTCTCTGTGTGACCGACTCGCTCGACAGCAGTGCTTCTTCTGGGAGAATCCCATGCAGCGCTGCTAAAGCCGTGTGTAGGCAATAAGAATTTGTTCGGCGTACCACGCGGCTCAGCGCCACAAATAGGACATAATCCCAAAGCCCCCGCTGCGATCTTATAGTAAAAATGTTTATTCATGCAGTGAGTATATTGCCCGCTCAATCCTAAATAATTATCAATTTCGGCCCCCGTCCAATGTTTGAGTAAACCGTGCGAAGTAATAAGTTTTCCACCCACTAACAACTGCGAGCCAGGAACATATTCGCCAATAGCTATAAGACCGCTTCGTTCAAGACGGTACTGATCTTCTTCGCGATACCTGCCCGGATACTTTTCATCTGGGATAATAACTCTCAATCGTTGTAATCCAATAGGGAAACCATATTGAGGGAGAAATTGCTGATCCGCCAGCGCTTCTATTACCGTAACCTCGTAAAGGGCCGACATTTGATAACGCAGCGCATTTGCTTGCAAGTGGGGATTGAGTGTGTTACTGGCATCTATTTTTTCCCATACCCGAAGCATAGCATTGTATTCTTCATGCCAGTTTCGCACTGCGGCAGTAAAGTTATCAATGATAGAATTTATAAATACTACCCAATCGTTGAGTAACTTCATCGCATCGGTCTTATAGAAAAGACGTTCTATTCCTGGACATACATCAAACTCGCCGCCATCGCGTACCCAGCATAGATATTCAAGGAAACGCATCTCCAGCCCAGGGTTGTTACTAGAGGAATCCCACCACACTGCATGAGCGGGCTTTTCCCAATGCGACAAGCCAGACTGCATAGGCGGTTTAGTAACTCCTCTCTCCCAGCGTGGCGGCAGAGCAACTCCGCAAAACTGCCCCATATTCCCAAAGGCATCCATAGCGCCAACGTTGGTATCAGGAGCATATATTTCCTTGAAGAAATTACCCAACAAAAAAGCCTGACCGTGTCTGATAATGATACGAGAACGATTAAGAAAGACTTTTGGGCTGCGTAAAGAGCGTCCAAGATACTCGCCAAAATGGAGAAATACTTCCCTATCGAAAGGTCGTGGGTGGCAGAACGTCACGGCAATAGAAGAGCCATCGGCTCGGCGTCCCGCTCTTCCTGCTCGTTGCAGGTAGTTTGCCTTGCCGGGTGGCACGTTGCCCATCAATACCCCATTCAAACCGCCAATATCGATACCAAGCTCCATTGTTGTAGTTGAACTCAGGATATTGCGAATCCCCGCTTTGAACAAATCTTGTAAGCGACGATTTTCTTTCGGCGAGAGTTGCGCGCTATGCTCTTCTGCCCATAGCCCCATAGTGAATACAGGGCAATCGCATCTAACTAACCCCATCCACAGGAAGAGAGGAACAAGGAAGTGATAAACTAGGGCGAAAAAGCAGGAGACCACGAGATGGAAGCGAACGACCTACGAGATATGGAAAGCATTTTTGCCCAAGTGGAAGACCCTCGAATGGAACGGACAGGCTGCATCGCTTGCGCGATATCATCATTCTGGCGATTTGTGGAGTGCTGTGCGGAGCCGATGGATGGGTGGAGATCGAAGAATTCGGGAAAGCCAAAGAAGCCTTTTTTACGGAGCTGCTCACCTTGCCCAATGGGATTCCGTCCCACGATACCTTTGGACGGGTCTTTGCCTTGATCGACCCGAAGCAGTTTGAAGCGAGTTTTGTGCAATGGGTACAGGGCATCAGCCAAACGGTCAAAGGGGTGATCGCGATAGACGGCAAGACGCTCCGCCGTTCGCATGATCAGGAGTCAGAGAAGAAAGCACTGCATGTGGTGAGCGCATGGGCGGTGGAAAATCGTTTGGTGTTAGCTCAGCTTGCCACCGAAGAGAAGTCCAATGAGATTACCGCGATCCCCCTTCTTCTACGGCAATTGGCGTTGGCGGGCTGCATTGTCACGATTGATGCCATGGGAACCCAAACCAAGATTGCCGCTCAGATTATCGAGCAGGAGGGTGACTACGCTCTGGCACTCAAAGACAACCAGGGAGATCTGTTTGATGAGGTGAAAGCCACCTTTGCTCTGGCCGAGAAAGACGGTTTTGTCGGGGGGCAAGAGGAGTCAGTTCGCTTGGTCGAAAAGGGCCATGGGCGGCTGGAAATACGCGAGTACTGGACCATCACCCAGCCAGAGATCTTGGCGTATCTGGAACCAGAGCAGAAATGGAAAGGCTTCGCTGGGATTGGCATGGTGCGAGCCGAACGGCGGATCAAAGATGAGGTGAGCCGGGAAACCCGCTATTTCCTGCTCAGCTTCGCTTCCGTCACCACGTTTGCCACCGCCGTCCGAAGCCATTGGGGCATTGAAAACAGCCTGCATTGGGTCCTCAATGTCGCGTTTCGCGAAGATGAGTCACACGTACGACTTGGGCATGCCGATGAAAATCTGGCGGTGCTCCGCCACATCACTCTCAATCTCTTGCGCCAGGAACGTTCGTCTCGCGTGGGCATCCATGCCAAGCGGCTCAAAGCTGGCTGGGACACCTCCTATCTCTTACGCGTTCTTGATGGGGTTATTTAGATGCGATTGCCCTGATAGTGAATACCTTAGAAGATGCAAATTCGCGCCGTTGGCGCATAATGCGAGGATCACTATCAAGGGTGCTCTCTTCTACTTTTTCTAAATTTGTGCCATTACTTTCAGGAGCGCATCCCAGGACTTCTCGAGGCCAGATATGGCCTGTTGTAGGACAACGATAAAGCGCAGGTGGATGCCGTAAGCCCAATTCGAGAAATTTGATGCGAATGGCCTGCACTGGACCACCATCTGCTTGTCTCGGTTTTGTTTCCAACCATGTTAGTTCTTTATCAGCATGGCTCTGTAACTGGCGAAATGCCACTTGTAATAATTCTCTGCTGAACTGTTCGAGATCACGTTCCTGTACGTCACAATGTTTCAGCACATCAATCGCAAAACGTCTCCGCCGCTGATCTGCCCTGGCTCCAACAAAACGAGCTGAGCGGGCTATCAAATCTTTCTCTTCAGCGCACCAGTGTCCAAGTAGGTTACTAAACGGATAGTCCAGGTCCTCTTCTTCTGACCCCAGGGTAATAACGCCATCAGTGCGGAGCGTATCACATAGCGCAGCCAAAAATAGTGTCCAATATCTGGGCAACAAGCTTCGCGCGGTTTTAGTTGGCAGCTTTCCTACCAAATCTGGTGGCATGACCAGTTCGTCAAGTCTCGGATACGTTACCTCAGCCAACCCTAGAGTTTCTAAAGATGTCTGACGTGGAGTAGATCGAGCAAATTCACTCGCCAGTAAATACTTCAGTCGTTGGTAGACTTGTCTGGCATTATTGTCCCACGACTCTTCAGGCTTCTGAGACCAGAGGAGAGCGTCATGTTGCGCGGAAGTTTCCATATCCATTAGCTGCTCTACAACAGGAATGCTGGTCATGTTACCTATCCAATAACTGAGAGAGCCACCGACCTGGTATTCCTTTAATTCCTGACGCGCTTTTACCAGTTGTCGTATTTTGTGCTGGCGAAGAGACTGCGAAAGGCTCTCTTGTTCCAGTTGCGATGCTAGAGTAGCTATCTCTTCCATCGTTACCTGAATCACTATTTCATCCGCAACAGGAAATTCTCTCAAACCTTGTACCATTGCTGCGCGCACCAATTGTATCTCGTGCTGTCTTGTTAGTCTGGGACCTAGCCGCGCCGCCCCTTGACGGCTATCGCTGAATACAAGCATACGTCTTCCTTGAGCCGGAAGCCAGTGATTATGAGGCGACGAGTAGGGTGGTAATTCTGACAGAACACTTTCTGCTAAAATTGAAAGTGTTAAAAGTGCATATGTCGCTGCCTTTACCAGCGCACATTCCCGTTGCGCTATCCACAACAATTTGCGTAGAATCAACCTGCGCTTCAGCAACCATATAGCACACCTCTTTGGGCGGATAAATGGTTGGCACAGGCTTGAGATACATATTTGTTTGATCGGTATGGTCAAAGACCCCGGCAAGCGCCCATAAACCACAATTGCTACAACGGTAAAGCGACAACGTTGCGCTCTGGCAGTGCCTGCAATGATCGTACAACCCTTCAGCAATGCAGCCTAACCTGGCTAGCTTGAGTTCATCTGGCCCACTACATTCGCTATTCAAGCACACTACTAATCCACCCGTTGGTCGCGCAAGCACATGAACACGGTTAGGCAGAAGAGGATAATCGGCAATGTTCTTTCGCGCTGACGCACCCATTTGCAGCAGCAACATTGTAGCTTGCGTCGCTATATCACCAGCATCTTCCCATAATTGTTGTGTAAGGTCGCGCAAAGATAAGCGATTATCCTTCCAAAGAATAGCTTCTAGCTGGCGCAAAATAGGCGCGAGGCTTAATGTCTCGTATAGCAAAACAGCAGGCTTATCCTGACATCGCTGGCGCGCAACTCTGACAACAGCTTCATCAACCAGCATACATAAGCTCTCGGCTAACTCTCAACACATTTCAGTATTAGTTACCAGGCTTGCCTCACCCTGAGCATTGAGTTCGATAGTCGGGCTATCCAACCATTGATGTTGAGTAATAGCAGAGGCAGTTGGGGCAATTTTAGGATGAACTACGTCAGAGCCATCGAGAACACGCGAAGGTTGCCCGCAAATGACTCGCACAAGAGATGGGTCTTTCGTAAACAATTGCGCTGCGAATGTTTCTAACTCACCTGGTTTGTTTGTACCAATAGTGGCCGATGTGGCAATGTGTAATACTTGATCGGGTGTCCGTCCGCAACGTAGCATAAGACGACGCAGCAACAAAGTTATCTCAGCAGCCAGAGTGCCGGTATACAGGTGTGCTTCATCTAACACGATGGTTCGTAAAGCTTTACCAAAAAATACGGCATCCTGTGGGCGGCATAACATGTATTCCAGCATAGAGTAATTAGTAATTATTATATCGGGAACCGGCCCGCGCGGAGAAAGCCCCAGATTTATACGCTCTCCCTCATGCGTCTCCAGACCGCGAGCCTCACAGCGTGTTCGCATTCTACAGGCTTCCCATTTAAGAACGCCTTCCTTATCGGCTCGCCGTTTATTCTCTGGAGTCTCACCAGTAAAATGAAAAATGGTCACACGATGCTGACCCTTGAGCCATCCATATAATCGATCAACCTGATCGTTGACCAGGGCGTTCATAGGATAAATAATAATACACTTAACGCCTTCCTCTTTATTGTCAGGATTGCTAAATAGATCATTGAGAAGCGGCAAGAGAAAACTTTCCGTTTTTCCAGCGCCCGTACCCGCAGTTACAACTAGCGCAGGTCTGGCTTGATTCGGATAATCCGCTTGCGCTTGAATAATAGCATCACGCTGGTGTAGATAAAGAGGACGTTGCCAGGGTACAGCCTCAGGTTTATCAAGATAGCGGCAAAGCCCGGCATTGAATATCTTCTGTTTAACCAGGTCTTCTAATGACTCTTCAGCAGCTTCCGCCGGAAAAGCCCCTTCAATCCACAAATCGCTGAGTAACCCACCTGTCTCAGGTGTACCAGACCACAACCTTCGACACGCCTCCGTTAATTGCGCATCTTTCACAAAATGATCATCAAGGGCAAAATCAACCAGGCGTTGTTTCACCGCTTTTGAAAGCGCGATAGCATCCAATTGTGACATGTATTTTACCTCCTGACAGCAATGTTTTGAGCGATCTTTTCAAGTATTTTCACGCTGAGCAGACGCCGAAAAGCTCCTTCGTTGAGAACTGCCGCTATGTTATGTTCGTCTGTAACAGAAACAACTCGCCCTTGCAAAATGGAAATAGCTCGCTGGATGAGTGCCTTCTCAACAAAAGCTGAATCCACATCCTTGTTTTTTGCAACTTCAGCTTCCATTGTCTCTATTTTTCTTTGCAACGCTTCATCGGTAGTAACGTCTGCCACCCTCAATAACAAAAGGTTTAATAAAGCGCCAGTATCACGCATACCCCACTGTGGGACGCAAATTTCTTCAATCCATTGTTGAATCACTCTTCCCATAAGAAGCGGGTTCACCCGTAATAGCTTCTCAATCGTGTTAGTTAATACTTCTTCGGGCCAGGCCATCTCCGCTGGATCGCCTCCTAGCCAGGTGATGATAGATTGTGCTGTTACTCCGTCTGGCTGCCATTGTCCAAAGGTGGTACGTATAACCGAGAACCAACCGTCGCTACTGTCACTATGCCTGAGGTCTGATAGAATGCCGACTTCATCAATCCACGCCGCTAACACTTCAGCAGGATAGCCATAAGCAAATTGCTGAACATCACTGCGAAAGCTATTGCTAAGGAGCGGTAAATGGAACCAGCGCAACATAGCGGCTATCATGAGCGGTTCGTTTGCTGGCAGATCTCGTAAAATACGACTCCAATTTGCATCCCACCATGCTCCCTGCCTTACCCCATCATACGCAATAGCAAGCGCAAGTGGTTCTGTAAGTTCCTGCGGAATAGTGGATAACCACCACATATCATTTTCTTGCAGTTCATCACATTCCAGATTAAATGTATGAAATGAACCCGATTCATCCCACCATACAATAGTGTAATGCTCATCCAATTCTATCGAGTGCGAGAGTCGTATGCTCAAAGTCCGTGCTGCCACACCAATCGGGTCAATAACAACTTCCGCAATTATTCCATAATCTACAACCTCTTTTGCAAGTAGCAACGGCTCGTGAAGCTGAACATTATATTCGCCGCCTTCTTGAATAGTAAGCGAGGCTCCAAATCCTGTCAGGCCGGAGCCAATTGGACGAGCTATCTTCCCAATCTGTGCCGATTCCACCCGGGTATCACTCTCGAGCAACACCCACTTCCGTGTATCCACAAGAAAAAATTTCACGGGTTGCATTTTTCCCTGCCCTACCGTAATCGCTGCTGATCCATTTAATACGACCCAACTATCTCTCGTCCACATGGCAACGCCCTTGATATGCAGATCAACGGTAGAACGAATAGAAACGATGTTACCGCGGCTTCTCACCCTGAGACGTAATTCTAATGTATTGTTCCCGTCGTAAGCAAATAAATCGGGTAGTATTGTTATAGTTTCGGTAATAGCCAGTGTAGCATTCTGTCGAGAAAAACCAATCAACTGGTCTCCTGAGAGAATAGATACAAGTTCAACATTGCCGGAGAAGGCAATACTCAGACGAATTTTCCCGCCAAATTGCAGTCTCCAGGGGGGTTCATGAATAGATATCTGAATAGCATCTTTTATCGCTCGTCTGGAGACAATCGATCGCGATGCTAAATCTGATCGCCAGAGAAGTTCGCCCTGCAATAATACAGATGTTTGCTGAGACCATCCCCGTGGCAAGAAATAGAGCTTCGCTATTCGCAAGTTATACAATTGCGCGGGTTGCGGTTCGACCGTGAGATCGGGAGCTATAAGCAAAATAAAAGCAGTATCTGAACTCGGAGCATTTTTCCACGGATCGAAATGGTTGCCTGTTGAAGGTCGAAAAGCAATTACATCCTCATTTTCGTCCCACAACTGTAACATCATACTGTAAACAACTCGTCCGTCTGCTGCAACAAGATTCGCGACAACAGAAGGCGCAACTGTAGGCAATACAATTTCGTCTGATGGCTCAACTTTATACGAACCATCCATCCTTTTAAACAATTGCCAACGGTGATAACCCCCTATCACCAGTTTATATGTACTTTCCGTAAGATCAAGATTCGCTAGATTTGAGACATGGCAAATAAATTGTGGAGGTGAAGGAGGGTCCCAACGAAGAACTGGATTGTCTAGAAATCGCTCGATCACCTCTTCTGCTCTCGTGTTAGGAGAAATTCCACTTTCGCCTGAACCCAGATGCGGTTTTGCGCTGGCCTGACGCACCAAATCTTCAATCCACTCTGGTAAAATCCAGGGATTATTACTTAGCCGCTTCTGTAATTGTTGTTGTGTGATACTTTTACGCCGGTATTCCAGAAGCGACAGCCAGAGTTCTCGAAATGAAGGGCTGCTCATTTTACCTTGTAATAATTGCTGAACAGCCTGTGTTTGGGCTTGACCTGCTAACCATTCTGGCAATCGGCTCATGAATCCACGTCTTGTAAAGCCAAACTGAAGGTAAACAGTATCAAACCAGTGCTGCATAGCTTCCATGCCAAAAACGTGACGCAGTTTGAACCGGCTGGTCGCCAGCTCAATTGCATCTTTGCAGGCTCGTGTAGGATGTCCTTGCGCAAACAGAACATGCTTCGTCGTATCAGAAAAATAACCTTGTTGTATGGTTGACCACAGAGAACCCTCGCTCGCTTCACGACGGGCAATTTCTTCTGCTGACATCAATAATAGTACACCTATACCCGCTGCATAAGAAAAATCTACCCCATCAAACTTGCGCCAGGGTTGCCCTATCAGGCAACGGGACGTTACACCTGATTGAAGTTGATTCATCCATTCACACAACCAGGTGAAATCATCTTTATCTGGCTGAATCTCAGCTAACGACCAGACGGAAGATGTGAGTTGCAGTTCTTGCGCTTTCCTTTCAATCGCAGATGCTGCCGCCTTTATAGTCTCATATCCATCACATCCAGATATGCCATTGAAAATCCTCACGCACTTACCTCCATCTTATTCGTGCGTCTATTTATCATCGTTTTTATCCCCGATATTCACGTCATTAACATAACATTTTTCTCAAATCCATTTATTCATATGTATAATATATATACGGAATCAAATGAATCTCGTAACACTAATCTGTATTTATTCTGATTCACTCGTTCTGAAAAAACTCTGCTGTTCCAAAAATATTACCGCGCGAAATGAGCAGTAATTGAGCGGCATCATCAAGGACGACAGCGAGAAACGATGACCTTCGGGCATCCTCTCTGTGTCTCAATCGACATCTGGATACCCATACAGTAGCATTCCTACCCAATTTGTGCGAAAATAAGCGTAATAAACAGCAGTCGAAACCAATAACCTACCGGCAGGAGTAGTAAAAAATGGTCGCACACCCACGCCGACCACTCGTGAGTGTTGAAGAATACCTGGAACTTGACCGCAATAGCCTGGATACGCGCCATGAGTTCATTGACGGCGTTGTTACCATGCTAGCTGGCGGCACCGCCAACCATTCACGCATGAGCATCAATTTGCTTATTCTCCTTGATCGCGCGCTGCATGGGAAATCCTGCATGGTCTACAATTCCGACATGCGTGTGAGCATTTCCGCAACGCGCTATGTCTATCCCGACATCTCGGTAAGTTGCGATCCACGCGATCAGCAGCAAGGCGACAACGACATTATCCACCATCCCTGTCTTGTAATCGAAGTGCTTTCACCGACTACTGAAAACTATGACCGGAGCAAAAAGTTTTCCTACTACCGTGCTTGTCCAAGCGTGCAGGAATATGTACTGGTAAGCACGCAAGAGCAGGCTGTCGATCTTTATCGACGCCAGACAGAAAAACTCTGGACATTTCACCCATTTGGACCCGACGATAAGGTAGAACTGAAAAGCCTCAACATCCGTTTCCCAATCGCAGAGGTCTACGAGAATCTGACCTTCCCTCAAGAAGATAATACATAGCGTAATTAAGAGGTTCCGCATCGCTATCGAGCCATCCGTTATAATAAGCGAAGCTGAAATACAACCAGATAGAGGAAGTGTGAAACAGATGGCAGCGCCGCAATCAGTTCTTGAGCTTATTGAGCGATTCGACCAGAACCGCAATGCCTATCGATCAGACCAGTACAACGAAGCCAGGCTTCGTATCGAATTTCTCAATCCCTTTTTTGAGGCTCTGGGTTGGGATGTCAACAATAAACACGGATACGCCGAGGCATATAAAGACGTTATTTACGAGGATGCCATCAAAATCGGCGCGGCAACCAAAGCTCCCGATTATTGCTTCCGCATTGGTGGCACACGTAAATTTTTTGTTGAAGCGAAAAAACCAGTAATCAACCTGAAAGATGCCAGCGAGCCGGCATTTCAACTCCGGCGCTACGCCTGGTCTGCTAAACTACCTCTGAGCATTCTCACCGATTTTGAAGAATTTGCCATTTACGACTGCCGGGTCAAGCCAGATCGAGACGATAAGGCAGCAACGGCCCGCATTATGTACCTGCCCTATACCGACTTTGCGCAGCGTTGGGAGGAAATAGCCTCCATCTTCTCGCGTGAGGCCATTCTGAAAGGCTCCTTCGATAAATATGCGGAGGCAACCAAAGGCAAGCGGGGTACTGCCGAGGTTGATGCAGCTTTCCTTCAAGAGATTGAGTCCTGGCGTGACCTACTTGCGCGCCATTTAGCCCTGCGCAACAAGAAACTCACGCAGCGAGAACTGAATTTCGCCGTCCAGATGACCATTGACCGCATTATTTTCCTGCGTATCTGCGAGGATCGTGGTATTGAAGAATATGAACGATTAAAAGCGCTGTTAAAGGGCTTAAACGTTTATGAGCGTCTCTGCAAACTCTTCCTTGAGGCAGATGAGCGTTATAACTCTGGACTCTTCCACTTTCAAAAAGAAAAGGAATTTCCAGAACCGCCCGACACATTAACCCCTCATCTTGCCATCGATGATAAACCGCTGAAAGATATTATCAAACGACTGTACTACCCCGACAGTCCGTATGAGTTTTCTGCGCTCCCGGCAAATGTCTTAGGCCAGGTATATGAGCAGTTTCTTGGCAAGGTCATTCATCTTGCCCCATCTCATCAGGTGACGATTGAAGAGAAACCCGAGGTTAGAAAGGCTGGCGGCATCTACTACACTCCAACCTTTATCGTTGACCATATCGTCCAGCATACCTTGAGCCAGTTGCTTGAAGGCAAAAAGGCGGGTCCGCGTGGCAGCGCCAGCAAAATCAAAATCGTTGACCCTGCCTGCGGTTCAGGCTCATTTCTCATTGTTGCCTACCAGTATCTGCTCGACTGGCATCGAGACCGCTACATTGAAGAAGGGCCAGAAAAGCATAGCAAAGAACTATACCAGGGTCCAGGTGATTTATGGCTCTTAACTACCCAGGAGAAGAAACGCATTCTTCTCAACAGCATTTATGGCGTGGATATTGACCCGCAGGCGGTCGAAGTGACGAAACTTTCGCTTTTACTCAAAGTGCTCGAAGGCGTAACAAACCAAGCGCTCATTTCCCAGTTGCGCCTCTTCCATGAACGAGCGCTTCCCGATCTTGACCGCAACATCAAATGCGGCAACACCCTCATCGACTCAAGCTTTTACAGTGTTCATCAATTGAACTTATTCGACGAAGAAGAGCATTATCGCATCAACGCTTTTGACTGGGAAAGCGCTTTTCCGCAGGCGTTCTCAAATGATGATCCCGGCTTCGACGCAGTAATCGGCAACCCCCCGTACATTCGCATCCAGGCGTTAAAAGAGTGGGCACCCGTAGAAGTCGAGTACTACAAAAAAGCCTATAAAGCCGCCGGGAAAGGCAATTACGATATCTATGTCGTATTCGTTGAACGTGGTTTATCACTGCTGAATAAACACGGCCAACTTGGATTTATTTTGCCCCACAAATTCTTCAATGCTCAATACGGAGAGCCACTACGCGCATTGCTTGCCGAGAACAAATCTCTCTCTGAAATTGTCCACTTCGGCGACGAACAGATATTCGAGCAGGCAACAACCTATACCTGTCTCCTGTTTCTGAATAAGTCAGGAAGCGACCAATGCCGTGTAGTGAAGGTGGATGATCTTTTGGCCTGGCGCAATAGAGGCGAAGCACCCGAAGGATCAATTCCCGCCGCGCAAATTACTCAGGATGAATGGAACTTTTCATTAGGGAGTGGTTCAGAATTGTTTGAAAAACTTAGTAAATTGCCTCTGAAGCTTGGCGATATATCTAAAATCTTTCAGGGACTTGTAACCGGTGCAGACAAAGTTTTTGTTCTTGAAGAAGTTAATCAGCTTGATAATGGGTATATAAAAGTGAGAGATCAAAGTGGCCTGGAGTGGATTCTTGAGCGTGAAATTTTCAAACCTTTCATCAATAAGATTACAGTTTCTACTTTTGAAAAGCCGATCTACCATCATTGGCTCCTCTTTCCTTATTACTCAACAGGTGATAAAAAAGCTGAATTGATCCCAATCGGAAAATTGTCTTCAGATTATCCAAAAGTATGGTACTACCTTCAGAGCAAAGAAAAACTACTTCGTGATCGTGAAGGCGGTAAATGGAACCATGCGCAATGGTATTCATTTGGTCGAAATCAAAACTTAACACAAATGAATGAACCCAAGCTAATTATTCAGGTTATATCAAAAACCGGCAAATATGCCTACGATCAAGAAGGGATTTATTTCACAGGTGGAGGGAATGGCCCCTATTATGGAGTTCGTTGGTTAGACACAAAAAATCCTCACTCCCTACATTATTTACAAGCACTGCTTACCTCAAAGCTCCTTGATGCTTATCTTCACAGCGTTAGTAGCCCGTTTCGAGGAGGATATTGGTCATACGGTAAACGCTTTATCGAGCAACTTCCAATCCGTACCATCAACTTCTCCAATCCTACCGAGAAAGCCTACCATGACCGCATGGTGGAACTCGTTGGAAATATGTTATCTCTGAATACACGCCTGGCAGACGCAAAAGTGCCTCACGATAAGAGTATCCTTCAGCAGCAGATTAATATTACAGACCAGCAGATTAACAAGCTGGTATATGCACTGTACGAATTAACTGAGGATGAGATTAAAATGGTGAAAGCAAATCTTCAAGATCGTTGATAAAGCCGACTTCTCCCTGTCGATTCCCCCAAAAACCATTCGTCGTATTATCAGAAAGGCGAATTTGAACGCCTTTCGCAATTTCTGCTGAGAGGCAGTTGAAACAGGCAAATTTCTGTGAGACATTATCAACCGCCTGTCACGCGCCTCAACAGGCAATGCGCCTGATTGGCTACAGGCGTATAGTGTTTAGTATGTATCAGTTAGAGTTTCTGTAAGGAGGAACTACAATGGCGAACTTTGTTCTACTCTATAGCGGCGGCAGTATGCCAGAGACCCAGACCGAACAGGCACAAGTCATGCAAGCCTGGGAAGCATGGTTCGGCAAAATCGGCAGCGCCCTCGTTGACGGCGGCAACCCCTTTACTCCGGTCGCAAAAACCATTGACAAAAATGGAAAAGTTACCGACGGCCCCGTCGGCGCCCTTGCCACCGGTTACTCCATCATCAAGGCCGACTCGCTGGACGCCGCAGTCGCGCTGGCAAAAGGCTGCCCGGTCTTCCTGGGCGGCGGCAACCTCTCCGTCTACGAAACCTTCCCGGTGATGTAAACCTGTCAGAACCTCACCAGAAACAGCCCCAGTTTTCTGAGGCTGTTTCTCTTTTTTTCTGGACATCTTTCATTCATGCGTGCTATCATCACATGTGCTATCATCACATGTGCCATTATCGCAATATAACGGCTAAACCATGAGGTAATCATACATGCAAATCGGAGTTACATTTCCGCAGACCGAAATTGGCGGGGACCCGCTCGTCATTCGCGACTACGCGCAGGCGGCAGAGGGGCTGGGTTACGGCCACCTTGTCGCGTTCGATCACGTCCTGGGGGCTGACCCCACGAACCGCCCGGGCTGGCGGGGCTACACGCAGCGCGACATGTTTCACGAACCGTTCGTCCTCTTCGGCTACCTTGCAGCATTGACGCACCTGGAACTGGTACCGGCAGTCATCATCCTTCCTCAGAGGCAGACCGCGCTCGTCGCCAAGCAGGCAGCAGAGGTGGACATCCTCACCGGTGGCAAACTACGTCTCGGCGTGGGAGTAGGCTGGAACCCGGTCGAGTACGAGGCGCTGGGCATGGACTTCCACACGCGAGGACGTGTCGTTGAAGAACAAATCGAAGTAATGCGCCTCCTCTGGAGCCAAGAGATTATCAGCTACAAAGGTCGTTACCATACCATCACCGAAGCGGGGCTAAATCCACTCCCCACGCGCCGGTCCATCCCCATATGGTTGGGCGGCGCAGCCGACAACCTGCTGCGCCGCGTCGCGCGTCTTGGTGACGGCTGGTTTCCGCAGGGCTATCCCGACGACCAGATGAGCGAGACTCTCGAACGCCTGCGCAGCTACACCAGAGAGGCGGGCCGCGACCCCGCTGCGCTGGGCATCGAAGCCCGTCTCACCATACGCGATACTGGCCTCGACGAATGGGTTCGCCAGACAGAGGCATGGCAAAAACTGGGGGCAACGCACATCTCCATTAACACAATGGGGGCGGGCTTCAAGTCCCCGGACGAACACATCCACGCCATCCGTCGCTACAAAGAAGCCATTTCAGGCTAATCGATAAGTAGCGACACCCCTTGTGGGTGTCCCGTCCATGTTTCTCATGAGATATGGCGTGTGAGATATGGCGTGGCCGGACGGGACACCCACAAGGGGTGTCGCTATTGGATTCACCGGCAAGACCGGTAAAGAGATAAAAGCATGATCGTACTACATGCAATCTGGGATTACGCTGACTCTGCTCAGCTTCACATCTGGGCAGAGTCATCCCGTTTACCCATCACAACTAACAAGCGAGCAGGACGCTCAACCGCGGACCAGAAACCGCAGAAACACCCTTACGCGCTCGCGCAAGACGCGCTGCGGGAAACGCTGGGCGAGCTGGCCGGGAGTTTGCTTGCCCGAAACGCCGAACCCTCCACTCTCACGCTCTCCATGCCTTCGACTACAAAGGGACCCATGCCTTCGCCCGAACTCATCCTCGAAAAAGGAGGAAGAGTTGCAGGCCAAAGCGTTCAATGCCTGGTATATCCCCACACTGACGCTCGACGCCAATTTTGCCAGGGACTTTCTCCTGGCGCTGCCCGAACAATGCGCCGCATGGTATGGCCTTTGGCGCTTCGCTGCGTTTCTGGGCCACCGCCGCCAGTTTCTCCTTTGAACTGGCCGCCCGCCAGTGCTACATGCCCGGCCTGCAGAGTAATCAAGCGCAAGCGAGAGACCATCTATCGCGCTATCTGGGATGTAGCGCTCTCACCTGAAGACACCGAACGCATGCATATGCTTGCAGGCATGATGCCGCCCATTTGCCACGCCTATCTACCGCCCGGCCACAAGAAAACTTCCCTGCCCGCCGAAATGCTGCTGCACTTTCTCAACCACACCATCGATGCCTTTGTGCGAACTCGCATTTCCCCAACCGCGCTTCTGCCCGCGTCTAAAAACCGCAGCAGCAAAGCGTTATCTCTCCCCCGGCAGTGGCTCTACGCGCTCGCTTCCGACGACCCCACGCTGACAGCGCCCACTCAAGAACTCAAGCAGTTCGCCGATACCATGCGCGATTGGCTCGGCCAGCTTCTACCGGGCGCATCGCACTCACCTTTCCGCACCTGCTTCCGCCTCGAAGCTCCCTCGGAGGATGACGCAGGCAATTTGGACTGGCGCGTCAGCTTCCTGCTCCAGGCCAACGACGACCGCAGCCTGCTGGTTCCGGCTGAAAACGTCTGGAAAGAACGCTCCAGCACGCTCACCTTTCTCAAACGCCAGTTCGAGAACCCCCAGGAGCGCCTGCTGACCGACCTCGGCAAAGCCTCGCGCCTCTTCCCTGCCGATCGAGGAAGGTCTGAAAACCGCGCGCCCCGAAGCCCTCAAATTGACCACGCCGCAGGCATACACCTTCCTGCGCGAATCCGCCCCGCTACTCGAACAGAGCGGTTTCGGCGTACTCGTCCCGCCCTGGTGGCAAAAACCGGCGGCCCGTCTGGGCGTCAAGCTGACAATCAAGGGCGCAAAAACATCGTCGGGCTTGCTGGGCCTGCAAAGCCTCGTCAACTACGACTGGACCATCTCCGTCGGCGGTACCACCCTCTCGGCCACAGAATTTGAAAACCTTGTCAACCTGAAACTCCCGCTCATCAAAGTGCGCGGCCAATGGGTCGAACTGCGCCCGGAAGAAATCGAAAAAGCCATCGCCTTCTTCCAGAAAAAACGCCGCAACGACAACATGACCCTGGGCGAAGCCATGCGCACCGGCCTCGGCCAGGAAACATCCGAAGTCGGCCTCCCCGTCACCGAAATCGAAGGCGAAGACTGGATCACCGACCTGCTGGGCCAGCTTTCCGGCAACGCGAAGATCTCAACCATCAAAACGCCCTCCACCTTTCACGGCAAGCTCCGCCCATACCAGGTCAAGGGTGTTTCATGGCTGGCATTCCTCACACAATTTGGTTTCGGAAGCTGTCTGGCAGACGATATGGGCCTTGGTAAGTGCTCGAGTGGAGATTCTCTCATCGTTGCGAATGGAACGTTGCATAAGGCCGAAGATATTTGGAGCCGCCACGCCGGAGAAACCACATTTGACGGCGAAGGCTATTGGGCTGATCCTTCTGAAGAGTTGCTTGTCAATTCGATCGATGAAACAACTGGACGCATTGTGCAGGCTCCAATCAAGCGGCTATACCGTCAGCATGTCTCGGAACAACTTCGCACTGTTCGTTTAGAAGATGGCAGCAGTGTAACCATTACCTATCCCCATAAATTGCTAACAGATAAGGGCTGGACAAATGACTTGCACGTAGGCGATTACGTCTGTGTGCCTGCAAAGCTCATTTGGGATGGTAAGCCAGAAGACCCCGATCTTGTTAAATTCCTGGCATGGCAAATTTCCGAAGGATACGAAGTGAAGGGTCAAAATGCTGTTCACATCACACAAAAAGATACTTCCGTGCTTGAAGAGTTGAGACAATGCATTCTTCGCTTAGGTGAAAGGAATGCTATCAAGATTAATTGTCCTTCTATCCATACTTATAAAGACCGATCTTCTAACTTACAGCTTTCTAGTGTTGCATATCGACGCTTCCTTGAAGCTAAAGGCTACAGGTGGGGCAAACTTTCAAACGAGAAGAACATTCCGGATTTTATCATGCGAGCTGATCTTGACAGCGTCCGTGTTTTCCTGCGGAATTTCTTTGAAGCTGAAGCCTCGGCTGTCGAGAGTATGAGAAGTATCGAAATCAGTTCCGCATCACAGATACTTATTCAGCAACTTTCTTATCTACTCCGGCGCTTTGGCATCTGGATGAGAATTTCAACCAAACAAAAGCGAGCAACTAATGGTACTGGCATTTTTCGCCCTTACCAGATTGGCGTCCTCGGTGGGAATGCCGCAAGGATATTTTGTCAGGAGATAGGTTTTGTAAGTGAAAGAAAGCAACAACGGTTGGAGAAAATATGTAAACAGATAAATAACACTAATGTGGAGGGGATTCCAGCTTCTGAAATAATGACCCAGACCGTTATCAGCACAGGGCTTCCTATTCGTCATTTTGGAATGGGTACCGTCTATGTCACTGGTTCGCAACAATTTTCACCTGCCAGCCTGAAGCAAGTAGTGTCTGCATTCAATGGCATTCTCAACGGTGAATCTGAACGCTCGTATCGTGAGAAACCACCCTCAAAGTGGACTGTTCAGACACTTGCTGCTTACGCTCAACTTGACATGATGCAGCTTGCTGCAACGCGCACACAATTACAGCGCCTGATTGACCAGGAAGTATATTACTGTAGAATCAAGGAAATTGAGGCAGTACAGTACGATGGTTGGGTCTATGATTTTGAAGTTGCAGAGCATCACAATTTTGTAGCTAACAACATTCTTTGTCATAATACCATCCAGCTAATCACGCTCCTGCTGCATGATCGCGAAGTCAACCCTCGACAAGAAATACACAGCCCCACACTGCTCATATGCCCCATGTCCATCGTCGGCAACTGGCATCGAGAAGTGCAACGGTTCGCGCCCTCGCTCAAAGTCATGATCCATCATGGGCATGAAAGACTCTCCGGTGAGGCATTCGCGCAAGAGGCGAAACAGCACGACATCGTCATCACCACCTATGCCCTGGCCCTGCGCGATAAGGAGCATCTCTCCCTCATCGACTGGGAATACGTCGTTGTGGACGAGGCCCAGAACATCAAAAATGAGAGCGCCAAACAGACGCAGGCCATCAAAAGCATCAACGGCACCCATAAGATCGCCCTGACAGGCACGCCCGTAGAGAACCGCCTCTCCGAACTCTGGTCCATCATGGAATTTCTCAATCCCGGCTACCTGGGTTCCGCAAAGGATTTCAGCGGAAAGTTCGCCGTTCCCATCGAGAAATACCACGATGCCGACCGCGCCGAAACGCTCAAAAAAGTCATCCAACCCTTCGTCCTGCGCCGTTTGAAAACGGACAAGTCCATCATCTCCGACCTGCCCGACAAGATGGAGATGAAGGTCTATTGCAATCTCACCCAGGAACAGGCATCGCTCTACGAAGCAGTCGTCAAAGAGATGATGGAGAAGATCGAAGCAGCCGACGGCATCGAGCGCAAAGGACTGGTACTTTCCACCATCATGAAGCTCAAGCAGGTTTGCAACCACCCGGCCCACTTCGTCGCCGACGGCAGCAGCCTTCACGGACGCTCAGGCAAACTGGCCCGCCTGGAAGAGATGCTCGAAGAGGTGCTGGCTGCCGGCGACAAAGCTTTGATCTTCAGCCAGTTCGCCGAGATGGGTGGCATGTTGCGCCAGTACCTCCAGGAAACGCTGGGCTGCGAAGTGCTCTTCTTGCACGGCGGCACGTCCAAAAAACAGCGCGATTTGATGGTGCAGCGCTTCCAAAACGAACAGCGCGGCGCGCCAATCTTCATCCTCTCATTGAAAGCGGGCGGCGTGGGTCTCAACCTGACGGCAGCCAACCACGTCTTCCACTTTGACCGCTGGTGGAATCCGGCTGTAGAGAACCAGGCCACCGACAGAGCCTTTCGCATCGGGCAAACAAAGAACGTCCAGGTTCACAAGTTCATCAGTGTCGGCACCATGGAAGAGCGTATCGACCAGATGATCGAACAGAAGAAAGTACTTGCCGAAAGCATCGTCGGCGCGGGCGAGAACTGGCTCACCGAGTTGTCAACCGCGCAGTTAAAGGACTTGTTCGCTTTAAGCCGCGAAGCAGTCGCCGAATAGGAGCAGAAACTATGGGACGCTGGAGAGACGATTACGATGATTACGAATGGAATTACTACCACGCAGACCGGCCCATTCGGGTAAAAGACGGCATCAAAGCCAAAAGCGAGCGCGGAGAAATCGGCTCAACCTGGTGGTCTAAACGCTGGATCAAAACGCTGGAATCCTTCAGCATGGGCACGCGCCTCACACGCGGGCGTTCTTATGCTCGTCAGGGCCAGGTCATTTCGATTGACATTGAACCCGGCATCGTCAAGGCTAAAGTCCAGGGATCGATGCCCAAACCCTACAATGTCAAGATTCGCTTGAAGCCGCTTTCCAATGCTAACTGGGAAAAAATCACGGATGCCATGGCTTCGCAGGCTCTTTTCGCCGCCAAACTGCTGGCCGGCGAAATGCCCACCAACATCGAAGAAGCCTTCCATGCCGTCCAGCTTTCGCTTTTCCCGACCGCTCTCAGCGACCTTGAAACCGACTGTTCCTGCCCCGATTGGGCCAATCCCTGCAAGCACATCGCCGCCGTATACTACCTGCTGGCCGAGCGTTTCGATGAAGACCCCTTTCTGATCTTCAAACTGCGCGGCCACACCAAAGAGCAGATCATCTCGACCCTGCGAGCGAAGCGCATCGAAACGCTCCCACCCGAAAGTGCCTCGTCCTCCACCGATATAACCGAAGCAGACGCCAGTCTCCTGCTCGAAGACAACCTGGACACCTTCTGGCAAGCAGGCGAGGGTTTAGACATCTTTACCGTCAACCCCACTGCGCCCCGTATAGACAAAGCCGTTCTTAAAAGATTAGGCGACGCCCCCTTCACCAACGATGATCGAAATCTCACCGCCCTTCTAT
This sequence comes from uncultured Chloroflexia bacterium, assembly GCA_963769535.1. GTDB lineage: Bacteria > Chloroflexota > Ktedonobacteria > Ktedonobacterales > Ktedonobacteraceae > CF-113. The sequence goes on from CAVYMC010000002.1 coordinate 232,289, forward strand.
CAAAGGCATACGACATAGTAGATGCCACCATCAACACGGCTGAGCCGACCTGGTTGGTCAGTGACCGGTCGCAATAGTGACGGCGTTCCCTTAAAAAATATGGTATACTACGTATGAGATGGAAATGCTCTCCAGGAGTATTCCTCCATCAGGAAGGTCTTAAATGAGAAGACTGGCGCGGACTTTTGCCAGTCACAAACCTCTCTTCTATGCCACAGAGTTGTGGACACACCCCTGACTGATCTCATACCTGTGCGAAGTAGCACCTCTTCCATGTCTACGCAGATTAAACGCACGCCCACGGAGATACTTTTCTCTAGCGCGCGTTTAGCAAACACGTTGTGATAGATACCCTGTGCCTTTGCAAGGGTACAGAATACGAAAGGTAAACGATTTAATCGTGGAAAACAAACAAAGAATCGCCCTCGTGGCGCATGATAATAAAAAACACGATCTCCTGGAATGGGCCGAGTTTAACAAGCATCTACTGATCCAGCACGAGCTGTATGCAACCGGAACCACAGGCAAACTGTTGGAACAGGAACTTGGCGTCGAGATTCACAAACTCCAGAGCGGTCCCCTGGGAGGCGATCAGCAAATTGGCGCGAAGATTTCAGAGCATGAACTCGATTTGCTCATCTTCTTCTGGGACCCGCTCACGCAGCAGCCGCACGATTCAGATGTGAAAGCTCTGCTCCGCATAGCCGTCGTCTGGAATATCCCGATCGCCTGCAATCGCGCCTCCGCTGATTTCATGATCTCATCGCCGCTCATGTCCAGCGCCTACAAACGCCATCTCCCTGATTACGCAGACTACACGGGGCGTATACTTGAGGACGCTCTTATATAAAAATCTACATACAGCATGAAATCTTAGTTTTCATGCTGTATACTCGTATATGGAGGAGAAGATGCACAAGCTACCAATGATTCGCCGGGTCATATACTGGGGATTGATTGGATTGCTCGGCGTTTTCCTGTTCGGCTGTAGCAACGCGCATCCAGCATCTTCTCCGCTCGCGAGTCCTTCAACAACTATAATCTATCCCGCTTGCACTCCGGCGCAGAAACCCGCATGTCATATCCGGCTGCTGGTCTTTTCAAAAACGGCGGCCTTCCGCCATGCCTCAATCCCCGATGCCATCGCGGTCCTGCGCAAGCTGGCCTTGAGTCAGGGAGTCACTATCGATTTCACAGAAGACGCGACAGTTTTTACCGCTGCCAACCTCTCGCGTTATAACGCTGTCGTTTTTCTGCTGACCACCGGCCACATATTGGATGCCAGCCAGCAGGCCGCCTTTGAACAATACATCCAGCACGGCGGAGGATATGCCGGCGTGCATTCCGCCAGCGACACCGAATACAACTGGCCCTGGTACGGGCAACTGGTCGGAGCGTACTTCGACCGCGTGCATGGACATTCGCATATCGTACAAGCCACCGTCCACGTCGTTGACCACACGCACCCTTCGACCAGCATGTTACCAACAGTCTGGATACGAACCGACGAATGGTATAACTTCGCAACCAATCCCAGCAACTCGGTGCATGTGCTGCTCACGGTTGACGAGAAAACCTACCAGGGCGGCGTCATGGGAGCCGACCACCCCATTGCCTGGTACCATGCATTCGATGGCGGGCGTGCCTGGTACACCGCCATGGGCCACACATCCGAAAGTTACCAGGAACCGCTCTTCCTGGCGCATCTATGGGGAGGCATCCTCTACGCAGCCGGCATGTGAGTCCTATCTACTGAACGTAGGCCGGGGCGACGCTGGAATATGAGCCAGTTCATCCGCGCTGGCAGCATGACGTCGGGCGATCTCCAGCTTCAAGCTCTCTTCACCCTTCGCCATGGCCCAGCGATGGTTGGCCGAAAAGATCGGTTTCATGACGAACGAGAAGTAGCGCAGCAGCGGCTTCTCCGCCTTGATCTTCCAGTCATAGGTGATATTGACCCAGGGGCCATCTTGTTCAAACGTCCAGATGCCACGTCCCTCAAAATCGCCTGTCGCCACTAAGGTGAACCCACCGTTGCGTACCTCGGTGACGCGAAAATCCCAGCGCAGCGTGTATGGCAGCCAGCCTTTCGTATACAGGCTGACGACTTTTCCCAGCCCGCGCTCGTCGCCCGGTTCCAACACCTTCACATCCAGGTAAACCGAAGGCCACCAGCGCACCAGGTCAGTCGCATCACCGATGATGGTGGAAACTTCCTCAATGGCGCTTTTCACCAGCCACACCGTAATAAAATGATAGTCGTTGATGATCGCCTGGGTAGATTGCTCAACAAAGGCTCACAGGTACTAATGGCACCCGCAAAATCACCTTGTAGAATCTGATGCTGGGCATGGCTGATCTCCTGATCGAGTTGCCCGGGTATTGTAAGTTTCTTTTGCAGTTGTTTCGACTAGCCTGGTTTTTGATAGAGCCGGTATTTAGTTGTATGATTATGATAATGGAGCAGAAAAGCGATGAATCAAAGATAAGGAGGCATTATGGAGCCAATGTCAGTCAACGACCTGGTCGCGGATGCGCGCACGCGCATTCAGGGGTTAACGATGGAGGAGGCGCAGCGCGAATTTGAGTCGGGCGAGGCCGTTATCGTTGATATCCGGGATGTGCGCGAACGCTGGCGCGAAGGCGCTATCCCCGGCGCGAAGCACGTGCCGCGCGGAATGCTCGAATTCTGGGCCGATCCGCAGAGCGAGTATCACAAACGCTATATGAATCCGCAGAAACGCACTATTTTGTATTGCGCCGGCGGCCTGCGTTCCTCTCTCGCGGCAGATGTGTTGCAGAAAATGGGCTATCAGAACGTGGCCCACCTGGAAATGGGTTTTGACGGTTGGAAACAAGCAGGCGGAGCCTGGGAAGAAGTGCCCATCCCTGACGAATTTAAGAAAGGGTAAGCCCGGCAGGAACCCGTTCTTCCGCTATTCAGACAGCTTTTGCTGCCCATTTTGCTGATTGTTCATCGTCATAGCAACCCTCCTGAATATGCTGTTCGCGGTTGAATAAGATGAGCAGGAAACGAGGACGGCGCAAGCGCCATCCTCGTTTCCTGCTCATCTTATTGGGGTGGATTAAATGCTACCGGCAAAGATACCAACCCACGCAGGGAATAGTTCGGGCGAAATACAGGCGTGTCACCCACGAGCCTGAGGTCTGGCAACCGCCGGATGATAGTCTCGAAGGCAACCTGGCTTTCCAGGCGCGCAAGGGCAGCTCCGATACAAAAGTGAATGCCGTAACCGAAGCCTAGAGAATGCACGGCAGGACGGTTAATGTCCAACTTTTCAGGGTCGGGAAACTTTTCGGGGTCGCGGTTGGCCGCTCCAACGAGCAAATAGATTGCGCTATCCGGTGGGATGGTCACGCCTCGCATTGTCACCTCTTGCAAGCTGCGACGCGCCAGTATATGCACCGGGCTGACATAGCGCAGCAGTTCTTCGACCGCCGCCGGAATTTTGGCGGGGTCGTCGCGCAATTGCGCCAACTGTTCCGGGTTTTGCAGCAGGTTATACGAGCCGACACCGATCAGGTTAGCGGTTGTCTCGTGGCCCGCAAAGAGCAAGAAATTGGTGGCGATGACGATTTCATCCTCACTCAACATATCCCCGTTTTCTTCGGCCAGTGCCATCTTTGTCAGGAGGTCTTTGCCGGGATGCTTGCGTCTCTCCGCGATCAAGCTTTTCAAGTACGCGGTGACTTCGGCGAAAACTCCGGCCAGCCGTGGCCAGACCTGCGGCCCGGTGAACAGGATCGTCGCGACAAATTCATTGATGGCTTCAGAGCTTGCCTTGATATACGGTCGCCCGCTTCGGGGAATGCTCAACAAATCCAGGATCACATTCGAGGGTAAAGGGTAGGCCAGGTCGGCCACGAGATCCATGCTGCCTTCCGCCAATCGCTGGTCAATCAGTTCATCAACCAGCTTTTGCACGGTTGGCCGGAACGATTTTATCATGCGCGGGGTAAAGGTTTTCATCATCAAGGTGCGCTGGCGTGTATGACCGGGAGGGTCCATGCCCTGCAAGTTATAGGCCAGAAAGGGGATAATCTGTTTGAGGTACTGGCTTGACTGGTCATCGTCCCCTAAGCCGAGAAATTCTGGCACACGCGACCAGACATCAGAGGAGAAATGCCTGTGATCGGAAAAAACCATGTTCACATCGTCGTATCTTGTAAGGGTGAAGCAATTGAACATGGGGTTCCAGTGTACAGGATCGTGTTCTCTAAGATAGGCATATGCCGGATAAGGGTCCTGAATGGTAGCAAAGAAATTATCCAGTTCCAGGCTCGTTTCCTCGATCATGCTTTTCCTCCATGTTCTGACAGGTTTCTCCTGGTGATAAGCCGCGAGAGCGCGGTCAATAAATGCCTCCGTACTCCCAAGATAGCGGGCGGGGTCAAGCGCATTATCAATCTCTTCCGGGGAAAGGATGGCAAGTACTCCTCCATCCTCAAGAACAACCTGGCGCAGGGTTTTGCCTGACCCGGCGACCTGGTTGCAGACAAACTGCGTAATGCGATACGCCTCCGGTCTTCCCATCTTCGGAGCGAGCGCCATTGTCAACGCTTCGGCCATAATCAGGCCACCGGTCAGATCGAGGTTTGCTTTCATGCGCGCCGGGTCAATCTCCAGGCCAGTGACCGCGCCGCGCACCCCTTCGACCGCGCTGGCTGTATAGCAGAACAGATTAGGGATAGCGGCCCATTCAGCTTGCCAGCCCCCTACGGCGCGTTCATGCTCCTGCTGCATCGCGGAGAGCATGACCGGCGCCACGCCAATCGCCAGCCGCGCCGAGGCAATAGCGTTGATCGCATCGACCGGATTGTGCTTCTGTGGCATAGCGGACGACCCGCCTTTGCCTGGCGCAGCTCCCTCCGACACTTCGCCGACTTCGGTTTGCGCGAGCAGAGCCACGTCGCTGGCAATCTTTGCCATCGCGCCAGCCACAACGCCGAGCGCCGAGGCAATCTCCGCCACACGATCTCGCTCGGTATGCCAGGGCAGATCAGGTACCGGCAGGTTGAGTTCTCCAGCGAGAAGTTCTACCACCTGCAAACCATTCTCCCCTAAAGAGGCCAGCGTTCCGGCGGCGCCGCCCAATTGAACGGCCAGCGTCCGCTCTCGCCGCTCGCGCAGCGCGCGTGCCTGGCGCGTCACGAGAGCCAGCCAGCGCGCAGCCTTGAGACCGAAAGTGATCGGCAACGCTTGCTGTAGAAGCGTGCGCCCGGCCATGAGGGTGTGCCGGTGCTTTTCGGCGAGAGTCGCGCAGGCCGCGCATATATCCAGCAATCCTGCTATAAGAAGATCGAGTCCCTCGCGCATCTGGAGCATGAGGGCCGTGTCGATAGCGTCCTGGCTGGTAGCTCCCCAGTGGACGAACTTCCGCGCCTCACCCTCGACTCGCGCTGTCAGCATACGCACCAGAGGAATAGCGGGAGTGCCAGCTACGGCAGCCTCGCGGTAGAGAGTCGCCACATCAAAAAGCTCTACATTGCAAGAGGCCGCGATGACATTCGCGGCCTCTTGCGGGATAATGCCTGCTTGAGCTTCCGCTCTTGCGAGCGCGGCCTCGAATGCCAGCATACCACGCACATGCGCTCCAGGTGAAAAAGCGGCAGACATGGACGGCGTGCTGAACAATGCGTCAATCGACTCGGCCATAGAGCGTTGCTCCGTCACACGTTAAAAAACGCGGTCTCGCCCGTACCCTGAAGGATGATATCAAAGCGATAAATGATTGTCTCACCTTCAGTTGCGCGTCCGGCCAGCAATGTTGCTTTGCGCTCGTCAGGCACAAACTGTAAAACAGGATCACTGGCATTGGCTGGCTCGTCCGCGAAGTACAGGCGCGTCACAAGGTGGTTCAGCAGACCGCGCGCGAAGATAGTGACGACGATGTGCGGCGCTTGCCACTGCTGCGCGTTGAATGGAACGAGGCCAGGCTTGATGGTCTCAAACCAGTAGCTGCCGTCCTCCCCTGTGCCTGAGCGACCAAACCCGGTGAAGTCAGAGTCCAACGGCGCAGTCCCTGCATCATCCGGGTGATTGTAGCGACCACGCTCGTCCGCCTGCCAGATCTCAACCATAGCATCCGGCACGGGCGCTCCATCGCCATCGATGACACGCCCCTCGATACGTATGCGCTCGCCAACAGTTTCTGGCCCGGTCAGCACGTTGCGGCACGCCCCTTCGCGCAGCAGGCAGGGCGCGAAAAATGGGCCAACCGTTTGAGAACTGGTCAAGAGAAATGTACTCATGATCTTGCCTCTCCCGACTCAACCAATTTCACAGGCTCCAATGGTGTGGCATATGGCCCGCGCACTACGATGTCCCAGCGATAGCCAAGCGCCCACTCTTGTTCGGTCACGGTATGGTCATACGCGGCGATCAGGCGTTGGCGCGCTGCCTCCGTTGGCACAGACTGCATGATGGGGTCGATGCTGTGCAGAGGATCATCAGGAAAGTACATCTGCGTCACCAGACGTGACAAAGCGGACGGGCCAAACACCGAGTAATGGATATGCGCCGGTCGCCATGCATTGGGATGGTTCTTCCAGGGATACGCCCCCGGTCGGATCGTCAGGAAGCGGTAGACCCCCTCTTCGTTCGTCAAACAGCGGCCAATACCGAGGAAATTGGGATCGAGCGGCCCCGGCCATTGATCTCGCTTATGCAGGTAGCGACCAGCGGCGTTGGCCTGCCAGATCTCCAGCAGGGTGTTCGGCACAGGCTCCCCATGATCGTCGAGTACGCGGCCAGTCACAATGATACGCTGACCGATAGCCTCGCCGCCCGTCCCGGCATTGCGCGTGAGGTCGGCATCCTCCGGTGTAATCGCGCTGATGGCCGGACCCGGTCCCGTTAGTTCTGACAGGGTGAGCGGTACATCGATGAGCGGCAGCGTCGGCGCGCGGCGGCGCGTAGACTGATACGCTTCGTACAGGTAAGGCGGAAAGACCTCGCGGTCTCCACGCACAATTGCGCCAATCGTGGTGTTGTTGTTCATACGCTCTCCTCCTGGCTCGCCCTCGCCAATTCTGAAGATGCCGGGGCTAGCTGATTAACGATTTTCTTTGCTACCGAAAACGCGGTATTCGCTGCTGGAACGCCCGCGTACACGGCTACATGCAGCAGTACCTCCGCGATTTCATGTGGATCGACTCCGACATTCTCAATGGCGGCGCGTATGTGCAAGCTCAGTTCGTCGCGACCCAGCGCCGCCAGAATAGCGACGGTAACAAGACTTCTGGTTCTCCTGTCAAGGTCTGGCCGCGACCAGACCGAACCCCAGGCCATCTCAGTGATAATGCGCTGGAAATCGGCATCAAATTCGGTTGCGCGCGCCAACGCCTGCTCAACATACTCGCTACCCAGCACCTCTTTGCGCGTCTTGATGCCGGTGTCATAGCGTGATTCCGTCATGAACTCTGCTCCTGATTAGCGCGAACCCCAGACCGCTTTGGCTACATTTGCCACCAGCTCCAGCTTGCGGCGCTGATCCTCATACGAGAGACGGTTTCCCTCCATAGTAGAGGCAAATCCGCACTGCGGGCTGAGAGCAAGCCGATCCAGTGGCACATATTGACTGGCTTCTTCGATGCGACTGCGCAGTTCGTCGAAAGATTCCAATTGCGGCTTCTTGGTAGTCAGCAGGCCCAGGACAACGGTGCGATCTTCAGGCACATGTCGCAACGGGGAAAAGCCACCGGAGCGTTCATCATCGTATTCGAGCAGGAAGCGCTGAAAGTGGGTCTGAGTAAATATGCGCGAGATGGGTTCGTAGTCACCACTGGCGTAGAATTTGCTCTGATTGTTGCCCCGGCAGATATGGATGCCGAATGTGATGCCGGGATGGTCGCGAATGATGGCATTGTCCATCTCAATGCAGGTATCGATGATTTTGTCGGGGTCGTTGCCACGCTGGCGATACCCTTCGCGCATCTGCGGATCGAGCAGCGCGGCGTACTGGGGAGCATCGATCTGGATGTAGGTACAGCCCAGGCGCGCGAGTTCATCCACTTCACGCCGCGAGAAATCCACGATGTCCGCGAGATAGGCATCTCGAGTTGAATAGGCCGATTTCGACTTCTCAGGGTCGTAGTATGCGGCTGCCTGCTGCGCGCTAATCATGGTCACTTTGGCGGGATGCGAGGCACGCGCCCGCAGGTAGATCCACTCTTCCGCGCACATGCTCCTGCGCCATTGCAGTTTCTCCACGACCACCGGACGTTTAAGGATAAGTTGCTCTCCCGACTCATCCCTGAAGGGGATGGCCCAACCTCCATATTTATCGAAGCCATCCAACGCATCGATAAGGTGGCCGTAGAAGGCATAGCGTCTCATTTCACCATCGGTGATAACATCGATGCCGACATTCTCCTGAAGAGCGATGGCCTCGTTGACCGCCCGATCTTCTATAGCTTTGAACTCTGCCGCGTTAAGCTGCCCTGCGGCCAACTGCTCGCGAGCTTCCGCTAAATAAGTGGGTCTGAGCAAACTGCCCACTACCTCGGCGCGATAGGTCATGTTGATGAACCTCCAATCATATGTGTCTTAAATAAGCGTTACCTAATCCGCTTCTGTTAAAGTATATCAGAAAATGAGCGAACTGTGGGAAAATTTTCTTATAAACGTGAACTTGCGCTTACAAATAATAAGCCTTCTCATTTCAGTTTATTGTATACTCTTTGAGAGGAGGCCGATCATGCACGAAATAAATGTTCCTTTACAGGCAGAGCACAATCTTCAAACAGTGGCAGAGCGCCGCGCAGTTGGGCAAGCGCTGCGTAACAAGGTACCCCGTTCCAGCCACGCCGTCTGGACTCCGGCAGCAGACCGCCCCGAACCCACTGAGCCTGCTGCAAGAGCAGAACCGCACGCGACTGGCGCATCTTGTACCACTGCGCTATACACGCATGGCCGTCTCGCCTTTTACTTTTCTGCGTGGAGCGGCCATCGTGATGGCGCAAGACCTGGACGCAACACCTGTTACGGGTATCCACGCGCAGATTTGCGGCGACGCGCACCTCAACAACTTCGGCATCTATGCCACCCCGGAACGCAACCAGGTTTTCGATGTAAACGATTTTGACGAGACGCTGCCGGGTCCCTGGGAGTGGGATATCAAGCGACTGGCCGCCAGCATCGTTTTGGGCGGGCGGGCGAACAGCTTCCCCGTCGCTATAAATAAACAGGCCGTCTTGAGTTGCGTGCAAGCCTATCGCGAGCACATGTGGAAGTACAGCGAAATGCGCCACATCGATGTGTGGTACTCGCGCATCGACTACGAAAATTCGCTGCAATTCGTGCATCCTACCTTTCGCTGGTACATCGATAAACAGCGCGATAAGTCACGCGAGCGCTCAAGCCTGCAAGTGTTCCCCAAACTGACTATGCTAATCGATGGAAAGCATCGCTTCAAGGACGATCCGCCCCTGATCGCGCACCTGCATGATGAAGAACTCGCGCACCAGTTGCGCGGACTGGTAGAAACATACCGGCCAACGGTGCAGGAGGACCGTCAAGTACTTATCAGCAAATACACCTGTGTGGACGTGGCGCAGAAAGTGGTTGGCGTGGGCAGCATCGGCACACGCTGTTACGTACTCTTATTGTTGGGCAACGACAGCAACGACCCGCTGCTTTTGCAGATCAAGGAGGCACAGGCCTCGGTGCTCGAACGCCACCTCGGCCCCAGCGTCTATACCAATCACGGGCAGCGCGTGGTATGCGGGCAGCGTCTCATGCAGGCGGCCAGCGACCTCTTTCTCGGCTGGACACGATCAGGTTCCACCGACTACTATCTACGCCAGTTGCGAGATATGAAGCTAACGGTGGATATCGAAACCCTGATCCCGGATGGCTTCATCGAGTATTGCCGGTTCTGCGGCTGGGCGCTCGCTCGCGCCCACGCGCGTTCAGGCGACTCCGCGCAAATCAGTGGCTACCTGGGCAACAGTAATACATTTGACCGTGCCATTGCTACCTTCGCCGAAATATACGCTGACCAGACCGCGCGCGACCATGCCGCGCTCGTTGCTGCTCTGCGGGCTAAACAGTTACATTAATTTTAGAGACACAAAGGAGAACGATCCTGAATTACCATTCCATCGCTTCGTTGGCATAGGCGGCGTTCACCACGTGGCGTTCCGCACCCCCAACGATGAGGAACACCGTCAATGGAGGGTACACATCGCCAGGGTCAATCCGACCATCACCCCGGTGATCGACCGCTTCTACTTCCGCGAGCCGGGCGGCGTCTTATTCGACTGGCTACCGATGGGCCTGGTTTCGCCATTGACGAAGATGCCGCCACGCCCGGCGAACGGCTCTCGCTGCCGCCTTTCCTGGAACCCCAACGCGCGGCCATCGAAGCGCAACTGAGACCCATTACTCATATTGAACTGCCCACCAGTGCCCTGATAAACATTACCGACCAAAGCGTAGCCCCGTCCTGATAAATTTTGACGACCGAATGCAATAACGCCTCTGGGGCTTGCCCCGCCCGCCATCGGTCATCCTGAGCGCAGCGAAGGATCTCTCGCCGGGCTGAGCAGAGATCCTTCGCTGCGCTCAGGATGACAGCGGCGCTAATGCGAACGCCTGTAGTCCTTTGACACAGGCAATTGCGCTCATTCGCCGGTCATTTTGAGAAAGAGCAGAATTCCTGCTCAATACAGGACATATACCGCTCATTTTGCGCGGTATTTTTTTTGTAGGAACAGTGGGCGCTTCCATTACCCCATTCGGTTGTCAAAGTTCATCAGGGACAAGGGGCGGAGGCGGACCATCATTGTGCTGATATGCCTGGTCGGCATCCTGCTGAAAATCTAGGATGGACGCCGGTAGCTATGCATCTGAGTTATTGAGGCCGAGCAGCTTGACAGCATTCTCTTTCAGGATCAGCGGTCGCACCTCTGGCTTAATGGCGATCTGTTCAAAATCTGCTAACCACCGATCGGGAGTAATGAGTGGATAATCGGAGCCAAAGAGCACTTTGTGTTTGAGCAGGGTATTGGCGTACTGCACTAATGAAGCAGGAAAGTATTTTGGCGACCAGCCGGAGAGGTCGATATACACCTGTGGCTTATGCAGACATACCGAAAGCGCCTCGTCCTGCCAGGGGAAGGAGGGATGCGCCATGATAATCGGCATATCTGGGAAATCGACGGCCACATCATCCAGATACATGGGATTCGAGTATTTAAGGCGCACACCGCCACCACCGCGCATACCGGTACCGATACCAGAATGCCCTGTATGAAACACGGCGGGCAGACCCGCCTCCGCGATCACCTCGTAGAGAGTATAGGCCATACGGTCATTGGGATAGAATTCCTGCATGGAGGGATGAAACTTGAATCCCTTGACCCCAAAATGCTCAATCAGGCGACGCGCCTCGCGCGCTCCCATCCTGCCCTTTGCCGGATCGATACTGGCGAAGGGAATCAACACATCTGCGTTCTGGGCCGCGACTTCGGCTACCTCCTCATTGGGAACGCGCATCAGCCCCGTTGCCGATTCCATATCCACAGGAAAAATGACACAGGCCATCTTGCGCTCGCGGTAATAGGCTGCTACCCCGGTAATAGTAGGCCGGGGTTCATCGTTCTTAAAATATTCCGACGATGCCTCCTGCATGGCCTGCCACATAGGATCATCGGAAACGCGGCTGGACACCTCTGCATGAGTATGCATATCGATCGCCACAAGGTTCTTTATGTCCATTCTGGATATTGCTCCTATTCGTGCTTAACTTTATGAATGTTGCTAGCCGAAAACAGGAATGGGACGCTTGCGGCCCAACGTCCAGATGAATTTTGACAACCGAAGAAGGGAATGATGGGGACGCTTGCGGCCCCACTGTCCTCGTCGGAGTGCGACCAACATGCCTCACGGAACCCGGGCGAATCGCATTGCCACAAGGACAAGCACAAGGCCCCCACCCTTCCCCACATCCGCCCCTTGTCCCTACAGGACGGGGCCACGCGCATTACTGCATTCGGTTGGCAAACATCATCAGGACGGAGACGGACGTTTCTCGTGATTATCCTCTTCAGTTGTCAAAGTTCATCAGAACGGAGGCGAATAGTTCCTGTCATTTCTGCATTCGGTTGTCAAAATTCATTATGGCGCCAGTACAACACCCCCTATGGATGTCGCTACTTGCCCATCTTCTGTCGTTCCTGCTCTTTAAGGATGCGGCGCAAGATTTTCCCGGAAGGGTTGCGTGGAATAGCATCGATATATTCTACCTCACGCACATTCTTGTAAGCGGCCAGTTTGCCATTGGCCCAGGCTATCAACTCGTCCGCGCTCAAATGTTCGTAACCTGCGCGAAGAACAATAAAGGCTTTGGGTATCTCGCCCGCTTCTTCATCTGCTTTGGCGATGACGGCCGCGTCGGCTACGGCGGGATGCTCCAGCAGCAAAGCTTCCAGTTGGGCAGGGGCCACGCTAAAGCCCTTATATTTGATCAGTTCCTTTTTGCGGTCGGTGATCGTCACGTAGCCTTCTTCGTCGCGCCAGCCGATGTCGCCTGTATAGAGCCAACCATCGCGCAACGCCTCTGCCGTCGCTTCGGGAGCCTTCCAGTAGCCCTGCATAACCTGCGGCCCTGAGACAATTAGCTCGCCCTCTTCTCCTACCCCCAGTTCTCGCTGACCGGTCTCGATATCTACAATTTTCTGCTGCGTATCGTGAATGGGCAGGCCAATCGTCTCAACCTTGATGAGCCGCCGGTCGTAGACCGGGTTGGAGTGCGTGCCAGGAGAAGCTTCGGTGAGACCGTAGGAGGTCATAACGGTGATACCCGTTTTCTCCTGGAAGCGATACGCCAGGGCGGGAGGCACCGGAGCCGCACCGCACTGCGTAAAACGCACGCTGCTCAAATCATACTGGCCCACCTGCGGCCAATCGTGCAACACGGCCAACACCTGCGGGACGGTATACAGGAGGGTGATGCGCTGTTCCTGTATCAGTTGCAAACATCTGCTCGCATCAAAACGCTCCATCAGCACGAGACGCGCGCCCGACATGGCCGCGCACCCCATCAGCATGATGCCGTAGATGTGGTAGAGCGGAACGAAGACCAGCATTCGATCTTCAAAAGTGATACGGGCCGTGGCAATGGACTGGCAGGCATTACACACCAGGTTCTTATGACTGAGCATGACACCCTTGGGCAGACCGGTCGTGCCACTGCTGTAGGGAAGCGCCAACAGGTCTTCCCCGCCGGGTTCACTACCTGCAAGCGGCGTGGTCGGATGGCTGCGCAACAGGTGACTGAAAGAATGCTGGTGAATTGGAAGTGCGGATTGATCGGAGGCAGCAGTCGGGCCAACCGTGATGATATGTGTCAGGGCGGGAGCTTGAGTACGCACCGCCTCCACTAATGGCAGCAACTCTTGCTGCGCCACTATGGCTACTGCATCGCTATTACTGAGCTGGTAAGCGATTTCACGCTCTTTGTACGAGGGGTTCATGGGACTGGCAACAGCGCCGATACGCGCAATGGCGAACCAGCTAATGACATATTCAGCCCGGTTCGTCATGAGCAGGCACACGGTTTGACCTTGCTTTATGCCCAACTTCACTAAGGCATGAGCAAAGGTGTTCACCAGCGCTTCCAATTCCCGGTACGTCAGATTGATATCATTGAAGACCACCGCCACATGCTCCGGGCAGCGCGCCGCGGTTTGCGTCAGCATAGCGGCATAGGGATAAGAGGGATACTGAAGCGACGGGCGGAAAAGCTCCGCTTGCAAGTGGGATGCAGCGCTTGCTGGCGATGTAAATATATGTGTCATACCTGTTCTCTCCCGGACAATGTCCTCTAAAAAAGTGTCTCTAAAAAGCGGCTTTCCGCGTATCCCCTGGTTGAAAACCTCTACCGTCAACTGTACACGACAGGCGGCAGAAGTTCAATGGGTAGTATTCACTCACGTAACAAGTTATTAAAGCGGATACAGGTTGCGAAGGTGTGGCATAGTTAGACCGAAAGTACCAGATTGACGACTGCGCGCATATCCATACGTTTCTTAAAATGCTACACTAAATGTCATTGAGCAACGAAGGAGCGTCTATCTGGAAGGGTTATCGTTTGTGAAAAAAGTCTACTGGAGTCTGTTGTGCGTCTTAATGATTGTATTGCTAGCGGCATGTGGATCTGAAACGATCACTACTTCACCCCTGTCGTCGTATAGCATCGTAAGTCAAAACGGCCCGCAGCAATCTCCTATTTCCGCTTCTACCTCGATACCACCACTGTCCATCCCCGCCCAGAAAGCGACGCCGACGCCAACGACGGTTCCTCACACTTCCACCACCAGTACCTCAACGCCAGTTTCAAACTGTGTTACGTACAGTAATGAGACAACCCTGGTTCCGGCAAAGAACGGAGGTCTGGCAGCTCCCTACGGGCCAGCGCCACTATCAAGCGAAGCGCAACAGCTCGCCCAGCAACTCTTCCAATTGATCAATCACGACCGGGCTGCCTGCGGGCTACCTCCGTTCGCCTGGAACAACACCCTGGCCTCTGGCGCGCTCCTGCATAGCTGGAACATGGCGCACTGCGGCTTCAGCCACTACTGCCCCGATGGCAGTTCGCCTTACCAGCGCATCGCCAATGAAGGCTTCGCCGGCTTGAGTGACTGCGGCGAAAATATTGGCCGCGCCGGGCCATCCAATCCACCCTGGACAAATGTCTACTCCGTTCAGGAAAGCATGGCTCGCGAACCCCTCGGAGGCTGGCACCGCATCCACCTTTTCAGCACGACCCTGCACCGCATCGGCATCGGCGTCTACGTCGATTCCAACGGCTGGCCCTGGTTCACCGAAGACATGGTAAGTTAATCGCAGGACTTTTGCTTGGTACTATGTGGAATGACTATGCAAAGCTAGAAGAGAGTTGGCCTGGTAAAATTCTAGTTCTAACGCTTCGTATGGTTCCTGCACGTTTAACACTTGATTGGCTCTACTCTTAAAAAGTGCGAAGGGATTAACAAATTGGCTACAGGTACACCAAAGGCTCAATGGAATGGCGAAAAGTTGCACACTTCAAGCTCAAGTAGTTTTATGAGTATGCCTGCTATGAGCCTAAACTATACAGGCAAACGCCCGGAACAAGAGATAGTGCAAACTAAACCGGCGCTAATCAAAACCCTCTGGCAAGGAGGTACGGGAAAAGAAGATGTTCAAGCGCCAAATCGTCTCTATTATGGAGATAATTTCCCTATTTTAGCTTCTCTGCTGCAAGAGCCGTCCATACGCGGGAAAGTGCAACTTATCTATATTGACCCACCTTTCGCGACAAATAGCGTCTTCCAATCTCGCGCGCAAGGCGATGCATATCATGATGTATTAGTTGGCGCTCATTATATTGAGTTTCTAAGAGAAAGACTAGTGTTGATGCGCGAGCTTCTAGCAGAGGATGGATCAATTTATATCCATCTTGACGAAAATATGGCTTTTCATATCAAAGTCATTATGGATGAGATTTTTGGAGCAAAAAACTTTCGTAACTGGATAACTCGAAAGAAGTGTAACCCTAAAAACTACACTCGTAAAACGTTTGGCAATATTTCTGACTTCATCCTCTTTTATACAAAATCAGAAAATTATGTTTGGAGCCGTCCCGTAGAGGGGTGGACAGAAGAACATGCAGCAAAAGAATATGACTATGTTGAGAAAGAGACCGGACGCCGCTATAAAAAGGTGCCAGTTCATGCTCCCGGTACGCGCAATGGAGAAACGGGGATGCCGTGGCGGGAAAAGTTACCTCCACCGGGAAAGCATTGGCAGTTCCCACCCAGAGTCCTCGATGAAATGGATGCGCGAGGAGAAATATATTGGTCTCCAAACGGTAATCCTCGCCGGAAAATATATCTGGATGCGAGTAGTGGCATTCCAGTTCAAGACATCTGGCTAGAGTTTCGTGACGCCCATAATCAAAACATAGAGATAACAGGATATCCTACAGAGAAAAATCCCTCCTTACTTGCTCGCATCATTGAAGCATCTTCTAACCCGGGGGATTTAGTGCTTGACTGCTTTGCCGGTTCAGGAACAACGGTAGCCGTTGCTTCTCAACTCAATCGAAGATGGATAGGAATTGATAACAGCGTAGAAGCGATTTCAACGATACTTCGCCGATTTGCTAAGGGGTTAGAGCCTATGGGAGATTTTGTGAATAAGCAGGAAACCCAGGAGAGATCATTACAGAAACCACTTTTATGGGAAAACTCAGACAAACTAACTGAAGAGGTAGGACGAGACAAAATAGTTTCCGAAAATGGGCATCATATCATAAGTAACTTTTCACTCAAAACTATCGAAAGCTCTACAGGTGATTTGGATGCTGTTCTTCAACAATGGTTGGCATGGCAGTAATCAGTCACCCCCACAAATCCGTCTAGCCATTTTGCTCTCACTTCGTTGTCGCGGTCCTCTCCTTGAATGCGTCTATCACAGCATCAATTCCATAGGTATGAAACAGAAATTGGATGAGGCGCATTCTAGAGGTAGGATGCCATAAGGTTCTGCTGAATAGTTTATCTAGAACGCTTGCCAAATCATCAGGTATAGTAGCGAACTTTGCCGCCCACCAATATGGCGCTTTGATAAGCCAGCCTTGTTTGATCTCTTCTGCTGTGAGATTGAGCCTGATGAGGGTGATCGCGTCTACTGAAAGTGTTAGATACTCAATGTTGAGCGATAGTACCTTTATATCCACGATCGCGCTCTTAGCTATTGCAAATTCCTTGTCAAGTCCTCGAACGGCACCGGCGAAAAAATCGGTATCTCCCTTCTGTACTGGCTGGCCTTCCAGGTTTGTAGATGGAGCATTTATGGTTTCCTCAAAAGATACTGACCAGTGATTGGGATAAAACGCCACGGAGAGAGAACGTTGTATAAGTATGATTTGCTGGTCTGCTGTGACTATGACACATTGAATACTGATGGGCGCGGGAATAAGCGATGTACCTTTATCGGTTGAGCTATAGGTTAAGGCGGTGTTTCCGTATTTCTCTCGAATAGAGATTTTCGAGCCGTCTAAGGTTGTCAAAATTGGTTCGTCAAAAAATGGATTGAGGCTGAAATAGTCGAAGAAATGCAGAGGCGCGAGCACGATTTTAAGATGGTCAAGTTCGCTAAAGGCCGGTGTCACAGAGACAAGCTTGTAGTGAACTCCATTGAAGTAATGTTTCTCAATATCCGGTATTTTCTCTTTTTGAATGCGCGCCAGGTCATCGGGAACAGGGAGCGGCCTGGTAAGAATGGTCGTTCTGATTTCGTGTTGCTTCCACCCCGTAAAGTCTTCGCTATTGGTTAGCATAATGCAGTCATCAACAGCGAATCTTTCTATATTGGCAAATTGCATAAGCCAGCGAGCGTTAGCTGAGGCCAAAGTGTAGAGATCGCTTGATTTGAGTGTGTCTTCAAGCTTTGTATAATACTGGTTGCCTACCACTATTCTTTCCCCTATTCTCTCAACATAGTTCGCTTCAATACCTGGCATTGAAGACATTCCCATTGAATCTGTTCTGTTTTGAAGCTTGTCTAACCTTTTTCGGATTTCCTGTAGGGCGTTGCTATACTCCTGCGTCTTTAATTTCAGGTTGGGTGGCGCGTTACTTACGTCTAATTCTAGCTCGCGTGTTTCAACCGCTTTTAGCAACTGCCCATAGATTTTTTCTAATCCTTCGAGGTTTGCTATTTCTTCAGGTGAACCTTTGATGATATGAGATGTAAAACCTAACTGGATTTGTTCAAACTCAGTAAGTAGAGAGCGGTCGATACCTGCGAGGTTAAGATATCTCTCGGTTTCTGTTTTTGAGGTACAGAGTAGTTCAGCAATACATATGAGTAGTTTACGTATTGAACCCTTAAAAGGGAGAGGCACATCATTATTTTCGATGCGTGATATCGTGCTGCGGCTTGTTCCAACCAGCCTTGCAAGTTCATCAAGTGACAGGTTGGTACTGCTCCGCAGGTTGGCTAGAAACGCTCCAAACTGTCTCATTCTCAACATTCTCAATTCTGTATGAATTTCTTGATGCCCGTCTTGCTGGTTATCCCACTTTTTCACAAGATATACCTTGCGTTCTCAACATTCTCAGGCATAATTCTAGTAGATGTGTTGCGAGCGCTTCTGCTACTGGTTCATTGTACAGCAGGGAAAATGCGCTGGCAAGTTTCACGCATGAGTTGATAGTAGGTTGAGTCTTGAACGGAAAGGAATCAGTGATGGACGAAGCAGCAGGGAAGAGCGAAGTGGCACGTTTTCGCCAGCAGCAGGCATTAGAGGAAGAGGCCGCGCGATTAGCGCTCTACGGGTTCGCGGAGGTTGCCAGGCACGAGCGCATCACCGCACGCATGGAGCCTGGCGGACGGCGCATTCTCCGGCTGCTCGAAGAAGGCAAGCACGAAGAGGCTCTGAAGCTAATGAATACCGAAAATTGGGGCGAAGCAGCAGAAAAGACAGAGAAGGTAAAGAAGAGGCGGTCTACTGATACGCTTCCCAACACGCTAGAAACGAGATAAGCAAGCGCTTCTGAACACAGGTAACTTCATCTCGTTGCTTACGATGGCGTAAACACAACTGGCAGGCTTTTCAAGCCATGCAGGATAAAGGCCGCCACAGGCTCCAATTCTATGTCACGATCTCTCTCTATGTGTGAAAAGCGTTCGAGCATGATGCCCAGCGCAATCTTCGACTCAAGGCGAGCGAGGGGCGCGCCCAGGCAGAAGTGGATACCATAGCCAAAGGCCAGGTGCCGGTTCGGCGAGCGATGAATATCGAACGTTTCGGCGTTGGGAAAATGCGCCTCGTCACGATCGGCAGACCCGATCCAGGCTGTAACACCCGATCCGGCTGGAATGTCTTTGTCGCCGATGCGCGTATCCTGTGTAGTGACGCGGAACATCATCTTAACGGGCGAGCGGTAGCGCAATACCTCCTCGATGGCATCAGGCAACAGGGCAGGATTGGCTCGCAGTTCCGCCCACGCTTCCGGATGGTCATCGAAACACCAGAGAGCGTTGCCGATCAAGTGCGTAGTCGTTTCGTTTCCAGCGGCAAGCAAGAGCACGCAAAAGCCCAACAACTCCTGCTCAGTCAAGTGTTTGCCATCGATTTGCGCGGTCAGCAACGCGCTAATCAAGTCGTCCTGTGGTTCTTTGCGGCGCTGTTCGATTATCCATTTGAAGTAGTAGCTCATTTCCTCCTGCGGGTTTTTGCCGTAAGAAGGAGCCGCGCCGACAAGTTGATCTGACCAGAGTTTGAAGTTTGCGCGGTCCGCGAGTGGGATGCCGAGCAGTTCCGCTATAACGGTCACGGGAAGCGGAGTTGAAAGGTCGTTGATGACATCCATCTTCCCCTGCGGCGCAACTTTGTCGAGCAGTTCATTAACAATCTCAGTGATGCGCGGCTCCAGTCTGGCAATCGTGCGCGGCGTGAATGCCAGTGTGACCAGCGAGCGTAGTTGCCGGTGGCGCGGCGGGTCCATACTTATCATGCTTGCATCCAGCGGTTGATCGGAGCCAATGAACTGCGATGAAAAGACGCTGTGTTCCGAGAGCACGCGCTGTACGTCGTTGTATTTGAAAACGCTCCAGTTATGCTGGCGTGGATCAAGAAAGACAGGCGCGGACTCGCGCATGAGCTTAAACCAGGGAAATGGGTCAAGACCAAAGGGGGAGGGTGACGTAGTCAATCAAAACCTCTCTTCTTAGTTTACATATTTGCTTTTACCTGCCCAGTATTTTTCGCGCAGGTTACGTTTGAGAATCTTTCCCGCGCCACTTTTCGGCAGGGCCTCCAATTGAAATTCAATACTACGAGGGACTTTGTAACCGGCGATTTGCGCGCGCGCGTGAGCCAGCAGTTCCTCCTCGCTGACACTCATACCAGGTTTGCACACAACCACCGCGTGTACCGCTTCACCCCACATGTTATGCGGAATGCCGATGACCGCGCATTCCAGCACCGCAGCATGGGTGTACAGGGCGTTTTCCACTTCGACGGAGTACACGTTCTCGCCGCCGCTGATAATCATATCTTTGGAGCGGTCAACGATGTAAATGTAATTTTCCTCGTCAACCGTTGCCAGGTCGCCGGTATGCATCCAACCATTAACGATGGCCGCAGCCGTCGCTTCAGGCATCCTCCAATAGCCTGGCATAATATTTGGCCCGCGCGCAATGATTTCGCCAATTTCGCCCGGCTGCACGTCGTCACCCTCGGCATTCACCACGCGCACCTCAACGCCCAGCGCTTCTTTGCCCACCGAGTTGAGACGCCGCACCTGTTCTGGCGTGCCATCTACTACATGCTCCCATGTATCCAGACCAGTCAGCAGGGGCGCGGTTTCGGTCATGCCGTAGCCTTGCGCAAAGATTTGCCCCCACTTTTGCAGCCCTTTTTTGAGTACTTCGAGTGGCATCGGCGATGCGCCATAGACCAGGCGCTTCAAGCTGGAAAGATCGTATGTACCGGCATCTGGATGATTCAGTACCGCATTGACCATCGTAGGCACCAGAATCGTGCAGGTCACTTTTTCATTCTGGATAACTTCCAACACATGAACAGGGTTGAACATAGGAATAAAGACATGACGCGCCCCGACCATCGTGATGGCGAAGACTGATCCCACATCGGCCAGGTGGAACATGGGCGCGGCATGTAGCCACGTATCGCGCTGGTTATAGCCGGTTGCCAGCAGGGCATTGACAGCATTCGATACGATGTTTTTATGCGACAACATCACGCCTTTGGCGCGTCCCGTCGTGCCGCCGGTGTAGTAGAGTCCCGCCAGGTCATCATCTTCCATCTCTTGATCGACGGTCTCCTGCATGTGCGATCCCCCGATCACCACATCCTCAAAGTTAATCATGTCCGCGGGCGTCACGTCGCCATTGTAAATCACGCTTTCAACATATGGGACAGTATCGCGCCCGGCAATGTAGGAGGCGAAGGTTTTATCCACCACCAAAATCTTTGCTTCGCTGTCGTTGAGGATGAAAACGATTTCCGGGCGCGCCAGGCGAATGTTGAGCGGCACGATGGCCGCTCCCATTCTCGCGCAGGCATAATACAACTCAAGGTAGCGATGACAGTTCAGCATCAGCACGGCTACGCGATCTCCGCGCTGCACCCCCAGCGAAGCCAGGCCGCGCGCCAGTGCATCAGTGCGCTGGTCAAACACTTCCCAGGTGTAGCGCGTCTCACCACAGACTACCGCTTCACGGTTGCCAGCTACCTTTCTGGCATGTTTGAGTCCCTCAGCGATATGCATGGCGCACTCCTTTTTGGCATTCTATAGCTCCAGGAACGTGATTCAAGCGAGATACCCTTGACACCATAGTATCATATGTACTGTTGATTGGTAAGCTTAGTGAATGTATTTTTTCCTGATACCCGTTAATAGTTCATCTACACTATGCGGCACCTGTTGCAAGGGCAGGCGTTTGAGACGATGCGCCAGCGCCATCGGAGCAATAGTATAGACATGTTCCGCGTTGATCTGCTCGTCTCCAAGATAAGCAGCATAAGTTTGCGCGGCGCGACGCATCACTATGTCGCCCCGGTGCCCATCAACATCAAGCTCGATGTTGATGAGCGCGATCAGTTCCGCGACGCTGCGCGGAATGGTGACATATGGGGCGCGGCGCGCTGCCGAGGTGATGCGTTCGCGCAATGCCTGCTCCGCCTCCGCATACTCGGCCAGAAAAGCCTGGGGATTGGACTCATACTGTTCGCGTCGCTCAACAATTTCGATGCGCTGGCGAATATCACTGATGGAAGTAATATCAACGCATAGCCCGAAACGGTCGGTCAGTTGCGGGCGTAACTCGCCCTCTTCGGGATTCATGGTACCTACCAGGATGAAGCGCGCGGGATGGCTGAATGAGATGCCTTCACGCTCAACGATATTGACGCCCATCGCTGCCGCGTCCAGTAGAAAGATCAACAACGTAATCGTCGAGCAGGTTCACTTCGTCAACGTAGAGAATACCTCGATTAGCCTCGGCCAGTACGCCCGGCTCGAAACGCCTGCGCCCTTCGCGCAGAGCGTGCTCGATATCCAGCGTCCCAACTACCCGGTCTTCGGATGCGTTAATGGGGAGATCGACGACGCGCATCTGCCTGCGCGTCACAGGCAGCGTCTGCCCCGTTTCAAGTCTGGCCCGGCAGGAGTCGCACATGCTTTCCGGCTGATCCGGCGGACAGGAGAACGGACAGTCTTCCACCACCGTCAGTTCTGGCAGCACCGCCGCCAGGGCGCGCACGGCAGTAGACTTGGCCGTCCCTTTTTCGCCCCGAATGAGCACGCCGCCGATGGCTGGCTGGATGGCATTCAAGATGAGAGCCAGCGTCATCCTGTCCTGGCCGACGAGCGCGCTGAACGGGTAAGTATACATGCGTACTCCCAACTACAGTAGCGACACCCCCTGATGAACTTTTTCAACCGAATGCAGTAATGCGCGTGGCCCCGTCCTGTAGGGACAAGGGGCGGATGTGGGGAGGGGTGGGGGCCTTGTGCTTGTCCTGGTTGGCAACGCGATCCGCCCGGGTTCCGTGAGGCAGGATGGTCGCACTCCGACGAGGACAAGCACAAGGCCCCCTCATCCACCCTACCCCACCCCTTGTCCCTACAGGACGCAGGAGACGCAAGCGTCCCGATGGTACAATTACCCCATTCGGTCGTCAAAATTCATTAGGTGTCCCGTCCGTCCACAGGCACATCCGGTCAAGAAAAACGAGGACGGGACACCCGCAAGGGCGTCGCTACTAGAACTCGATCACGCCGCGAAGGTTCTTGCCGCCCACCATATCGGCGTAGGCCTCGTTGACCTGGTCGAGGGTGTAGGTGCGCGTCACCAGTTCGTCCAGCTTCAACTTGCCCGCGTGATACATCGCCAGCATATTCGGGATATCATAACGCGGCTGCGAATCTCCGTAGAGCGTTCCCATAATCGTTTTCTGGTAAAGCACGAGGTCGAGCGGGGATACGGGGATCGACTCTGCCGTATAAGGGGTTAGTCCAATAACTACAACCGTCCCGCCCTTACCGAGCGCGGCATAGGCCTGGCCGATGGTGGCAGGGGTGGCAATGGCTTCAAAGGCATAATCGACGCCCAATCCCCAGGTCAGGTCTTTAGCTATCTGTACCGGGTCTTCGCGCGTGGAGTTAACGGTATGGGTCGCGCCAAATTCTTTGGCCTTCTCCAGCTTGAAGTCGTTGACATCTACCGCAATAATCATGCGCGCCCCGGCAATGGCCGCTCCCTGCACGGCATTCATGCCAATACCGCCGCAACCAATCACCATAACCGTGCTGCCTGCTTCAACTTTGGCGCGATGGATAACCGCGCCCACGCCCGTCGGAACGCCGCAGCCCACCAGCACAGCACGATTAAGCGGGTAGTAATCACCGATTACGACGACTGATGCATCAGGCACAACGCTGCGCTCGCTGAAGGTCGAGATCACACACATCTGCCCAATATCGCCCTTTTCCCCATGCATACGGAAGGTGCCATCAAGCTGGGGACCCATCAAAATAGAAGCGCCCATATTGCACAGATTGGCGTGACCGGCAGTACAATAGCGGCAATGGCCGCACGAGGGAATGAAGCTAAGGACAACGTGATCTCCAGGTTTGCAATTCGTTACATTAGGGCCAACCTCTTCAACGATACCCGCTCCTTCATGTCCCAGCGCCATTGGCAGATAACTCGGCAGTTCACCCACAACGATGTGATAGTCGGAGTGGCAGATACCGGCAGCCACCATACGCACCTGCACCTCGTGCTCCTTTGGCGGGTCAAGCTCAACCTCTTCAACGCGGATGCGCTCGCCTGGCGCGTACAGAACTGCGCTTCGTGTTCTCATGAATGTACCTCCTGAATAGTATGGCTCCCGAAAGTTCATTCTCGCGGGAAATATTCAACAACATGCCTGTCAGGTCTCGTTTGCCAGTTATATCATTTGCTGCGCATTCACCCCCTTTTCAATAAAGTTGCAGTTAAACCACCCCGGCTATCCGGTGGACAGAGTTGATAATAGTCAGCAGCTAAGGCCAGGGCCAGTTCCTTGCCGGGACTGATCTCTTTATCCTGTTGAGACAACGGAGCGGATGGTACTTCACCGGTAAAAGGATTTCTGGCCGGTTTAATAGTTGTATCGATCATGAGCGTGGGAATACGGCGCGCGGCGATCTCGCGGGCAACGGAGAGCGCGTCTCGCCTGGGAGTGATGCTGCGCATATTGCCGGAAAGGTCAATATTCGCCAGTCCATCGGTCAGCACAATCAGGACTGGCGCGCTCGTCGGATCGCGCAGGCGTTCGGTCTCCGCCAGGCGCAGCCCTTCCAGCAAGCCCGTCGCCAGGGGCGTGCAGCCGCCGATATAGAGTTCTTCGATACTGCGGCGCGCGCGCGCGAAATTGCGCGTTGGCGGCAAGACGACGCGCCCCTGCGCAAAACGAAACACAAGCATAGCAACGCGGTCGCGTTTCTCATAGGCGTTTTGGAGCAGAGCCAGCAACAGCCGTTTGGTCTGGGGCATGTACTGGCGCGCCATCACCGAGTCGCTGCCGTCTACTACGAAGATCAGCAAAGCGCGTGTTTTGCGTTCGCGCACTTTCTGGCGCAGGTCGCCGGGGCGCAATTCCAATTTCTCGCCATTGACGCGCCCGCGCTCCTGCTGATGGGGTGCGGCTGCGCGTATCGTCGCGCTAAAGGCGATATCCGTCACCGGGTGCGCTTGCCGATCGCGTATGAAGCGACCACTGCGCCGGGTCGTCAGGGAGACGAAACGCCGCCCGCTTTCATGACGTGTCTGGCGGTCACGCGGTATAGAAATGAGACTCTTAACCTGCGCAGCGTCCAGCGCTCCGCGCAACGGGCGACTCAGACCGGCGGGTCCTTCGCGTTCGTTAGTGCGCTCTTCCAGGTCTTCATCAATCGTTCCCAGGTCCTCCGGTTGCTCAGAATCTGTCCCACCGGGTGGAAGCTGTTCCTGCGTTCGCGCAAGCTGTTGCACGAGGGAAACGCCTGGGCGCGAACGATGCGGCATCGCCAGCATAATCGCCTGCTCGATATCAGCCTGCGCTACCTCCTGGCGATTTTCCCATGCCGCCAGGGAGCGGGCGGTGCGCGATACGACAAGGTCGCCGCGATGTCCCTGCGCATGTAGCTCGCGCCCAACCAGGTAGGCTATTACCTGTCTGAAATAGCGCGAAATGCGTACCGTTGGCAACACACGCCGCGCAGCCTGAATACGCGCCTGCAACGCCTTTTCTTGATCCGCCCAGAGCGCGGCGAAAGCCGCAGAGTCGCTATCGAAGGCTAAACGTCTCTCTACCAGAGCAATACGGGCGGATTGCTCGCGCAAATCTTCGGCCTCGACGTATAGCCCGATGCGATCCAGCAATTGCGGCCGCAGTTGGCCCTCTTCCGGGTTCATGGTTCCCACCAGCACAAAACGCGCCGGGTGGGCGACGGAAATGCCGTCACATTCGACGCGATGCACGCCCAGGGCTGCCGCGTCCAGCAAGATATCGGCGATATGGTCATTCAGCAGGTTGATTTCGTCTACGTACAATAAGCCGCGATTGGCCGCAGCTAACAAACCCGGCGCGAAGTGATAGGAGCCGCTTTGAAGTGTCGCGGCAACATCGACGCTTCCCGCCACCCGATCTTCGCTGGCATTGAGTGGCAACGTGACAAACGGTGTTGGACGTTCAGCGCCAGGCAGATTTTCGCCACGCGCATAGCGTTCATAGCAATCGGTACACATGGCTTGCGGGGCAACAGGATCGCAGAAATAAGGGCAGTCGGCGACTCCCGGAATCGTTGGCAGCAAAGCGGAGAAGGCGCGCGCCATCGTCGATTTACCCGTACCGCGCCGCCCGCAGATCAGTACTCCACCAATCAACGGATCGATGGCATTCAGCAGCAGGGCGAGCCGCATCTTTGACTGTCCAACCATTGCGCTTAACGGAAACACGGTCATAATTACTACCCTTCATTGGGAAGACCGGGCATTCAGTCGGGAAACCGGGCTGTATGGATGTTACGCGAACAATTAAAAGGGTACCGTAGCATGTATGTTATTATACACGATAAGTTCTTGTCAAAATTACCCCTTGCTTCCATCACCGGGTCAAATAACCCGCGTCTACCGGAATAGCCGAGCCGGTCAGGTGACGCGCCTCATCAGAGGCCAGCCACAGCAAGACCTCGCTTACAGCCTGCGGCGACAATAAATCACGGTCGGGAAACAAGTTAATCGAGTTGGTCAGTTCCAGCATGTGTTCGTAGGTCGCCAGCGGGCCAGGGCCACCGGCGAAGGCGTCATAAATGGCCTGGTTCTTGCACATGTTGGTATCCACGCTGGTCGGGCAAATGGCATTCACGTTGATGTTATAGGGAGCCAGCTCGATAGCCAGCGTCTTGACGAGGCCAAGCACACCATGTTTGGCGGCCACATAATGCGACAGGTTATGCATCCCTTTGATGCCTGCCGTCGAGGAGATGCAGATGATTTTCCCTGATTTGCGGGGCAGCATATGCGGAATGCTCACTTTACAGGTAATCCAAACGCCCTTCAGATCAACATTGACGGTTTCGTCCCACTGCTGCTCGCTCATCTCCCAACCCGGCGCGAAGGAGTAGATGCCAGCGTTGGCAACCACGATATCGATGGGACCAAGTTCGCGCAGCGCGCGTTCTGCCAGTGCCTGCATCGCGGCAAGGTCGGTCACATCGGTTTGCGCGGCTATAACCGCATTACCCATGTTTTCAATCTCGCCGGCCAGGGCTGCCAGTTCTGTGGGAGTAGCAAGCGGGTAGGGAACGGTTTCATACTGGCGGCAGGCGTCGCAAATGACCAGCTTCGCGCCCTCGCGCGCAAAAGCCAGGGCGTGCGCGCGCCCCATGCCATGCGCCGCGCCAGTGATAAATACAACCTTGTTTTGGAAACGCTGCCTGGTAAACACTAATAAACGCCACAGATACCATCGATGGTGAAATCTTCAATCACCAACTCTTCCAACTCTTCTTCCAGGTCAGCTTCGGCTGTTACGTCTGATACCTCGGGTTCGGTTGGCATGTTTACATCGAGTGAAGCATTCTGATTGATAAGCGGATTAATTTCGGCCATCTGGTGTACCTCGCTTCTAGTGCAGAGCAAAGTTGATATTGTGTTCAGGTATCACAAGTATACCATATATTCTTTGCATCATAGGATTGGTATAATGGGTGTCGGCGATCAAAAAGAGTAAGCCACAAATCGTAGGAGGTATGAAAATGACCACATGTATGTCATTGTTTCGCGGCATAAATGTTGGTGGGAACCGCATAGTACCAATGAGTGAGCTAAAAAGCCTGCATCAAGCCCTGGGATTACAGGATGTCGTCACCTATATCCAGAGCGGAAACGTAGTATTTTCTAGCGATGCAGCAGACCCGGCTCAACTCGCGAGGCAAATTGAAGAGAGCTTTGCCCAAAAATTCGGTTTTCATTCGCAAGTCATGGTTCGCACTTCAGCCGAGTTAGAAGAGATTATTGCCAACAATCCCTTTCAGAATCAACCAGAGAAAGAGCCAAAGTGGGTGGCCGTTCTATTTCTGGCAACTCGCCCGGTGAGTACAACGTTGGAAGACCTCCAGAAGACATATAGCGGCCCTGAAGAAATCTACCTCATCGGCCAGGAATTGTTTGTCTATTATCCCGATGGCATTGGACGCTCAAAACTGACCCTTCCCTTGATTGAAAAAAAGCTAAAAACCGTTGGCACAGGCAGAAATTGGAATACCGTTCTCCAATTGCAGAAGATGATGCAGCAATAGATGCCTGGTATTGACTCACTGCTTTTTACAGGGTATGCTTGCTTATACTGAGAAAGTGCATTGCATATGCCAGTGTAGGAGCATGTCCATGTCTCAATCTCCCCCAGGCTATCGACTGATCGACGAGGTCAAGATTCGCCGCGAAGCCTTTGGCGGCATCTTGTACAAATACGGATGCGCCGACCGGGGCGCGCTCTCCTTCATCAATTCGCGCCAACTCATCGACCTGTTGCTGACAGCACAACAAACATACGGCGGCGATCTCGGCGCGACTGTCGAACATTCCAAGTTTTCCGCGAACAGCAAACAAAAATTGTACGCTGCCCTTGATGATCTCGCCCGGCGCGGCTACGTGCTGGTTGACATGTAGGGACGCGATGTATCGCGTCCGCGCGTCGAGTCTCTACACACGGTGTATCAATATTTTGAAAGGAGCGTTTCCCGATGCCGGAACCAGTACGCTTTTTAGGGCGACAGACACGAACGCAAACGCCAGGACAGGTTGGGCCATTGCACCCTGCTGCCCTGGTCGCCATGCAACAAACAGGTCAGGCACCCGCGCAAAGCTCCAACCGTGGCTCGCAGCGCTTCTTGCAGGGAGGCCTATCCGCGCCCATCACCGTGACATGGGAGATTACTGCCGCCTGCAACATCGCCTGCGTGCATTGCCTTTCGGCATCGGGCAAAAGACGCCCGCGCGAATTGACCACCGCAGCAATCGCTGGCGCTGGTGGATGAACTGGCCGAGATGCAGGTTTTTCAAATCCACTTTGGCGGCGGCGAACCCTTTCTCTATCCCGGCATCTGGCAGGTACTCGAACGCTGCCGCGAGCGCGAACTCGTCATGTGCATCAGCACCAACGGCACGTTGATTACGCCGGAACGCGCGCACCGCCTGGCGCAACTCGACCCCATCTATTTCCAGGTCAGCCTGGACGGCGGCACGCCTCAAACCAACGATCGCATTCGCGGCCAGGGCGTCTTCACACGCGCCATGCGCGGCCTCGAATTGCTGGCCGCCGAAAAGCTCAGCCTGACCGTCAACAGCGTCTTGACGCGCTATAGCTTTGCCGAACTGGATCGCCTCTACGATATTGCCGCCAGTTTCGATGCGAAATTGCGCGTCACGCGCCTGCGCCCCTCTGGTCGCGGCCAGCAGGTCTGGGACGATCTGCACCCGACGCGCGAACAGTACAAAGCTTTTGCCGACTGGCTCGGCGAACACCCCGACGTGCTGACCGCCGACTCGTTCTTCCACCTCAACGCCTTTGGCAACAAGCTGGCCGGACTCGATATGTGCGGCGCGGCCACCGCCACCTGCTGCATCTGTCCCGAAGGCGAGGTCTACCCCTGCGCCTTCTTCCAGGCCCCAGAATTTGAGGCCGGCAATCTCCACGATCACCAATTTCAAGACATCTGGCGCAGTTCCGCCCTCTTCGCATTCTATCGCAACATGGGCGGCGGCTCCTGCAGCGCTTGCGGGCAATACGGCGTCTGTCACGGCGGTTGCCCCGCCACCAAATGGTTCGTCCACCAAAGCCTGCAAATCAAAGACCCCGAATGCGTCTTACTGTAAGGACGTAATTATGAATTTTACCGACCAAAACCGGTAATATGACCACACAATCCCAATGATTTTTGACAACCGAATAGGGTAATAAATGGAAACTTCGCCCTCGTCCTGATAAACTTTGACGACCGAATGGAGTAATTCGTGCTCATTGGGACGCTTGCGTCCTCACCGTCCTGTAGGGACATGGGGCGGGGTGGAGTGGATGCGGGGGCCTTGTGCTTGTCCTCGTGGGAGTGCGATTCCGTTGGGGTTTCGTAAATCAGCATGGTCTCTTCTGGACGAGGACAAGCACAAGGCCCCCACCCTACCCCACATCCGCCCCTTGTCCCTACAGGACGGAGGCGAACGTTTTCAGCCATTGCCCTATTTGGTTGTCAAAAATCATCAGAACACCATGGACGCAAGCGTCCCTATTTCTTGACAACCGATGTCTTTACCACAGGTACCAACGGCTTCCACGTTCTCTGCTTAATGCAACCCAGCAACACACCAACCTCGTATGCGCAATCATCCAGCAGCGAACAAAGCGCGAAGCTGCCCAATGTCATACGCGGACGCAAGCGCATATAATCTACACCAATCACAATCGAACACAGAATGAACGCAAACAATAAAAGCGGCGGGAATATCACCCCCATAATGAGCATCGGCAACGAATAATAGCGCGTCAGATGACGGCACAGGTGATAGAAATAAGCCAGGTTCCCACGCAACGTAGCCCGCAAGACCACGAACGGATTGAGCGAGACACGCCCCCGACGCAATGCAACGAAGCGTTTGCGCGCTCCAAAGAGTGTGAGAACAGCCGCCAGTATGAAGAACAGAATTGATACAATGCTTGATTTTGGGCGAGGCAATATTGAGTGGAGCGGCACACGAGCCAGGGCGGGGGCAAGCCCCGCCCGTACCCTGCTACGAAACGGAGAGCGAAGCCGTACAGGGTACGGGCGGGGCTTGCCCCCGCCCTGGCTCGTGGTGTCATTCCCCAACAATCCCCCCATCACCAATCCCGCGAATGCGGCTTGTTCCGGCGGCAGCGCCAGTACGCGGCGTTCGGTTGGATGGCGTTTGAGCAACGCGGCCTCGGCTGAAGCATAGGAGACGCGGGTTTTCAAAAACCCTGGCAGCGTTGTGCGATAATCGTGCAACACTATACCGCGTGGCTCGTAACGAATGGCGGAGCCGCTGAGAAGCAGGCGGCGACAGAAATCGACATCTTCGCCGAAGGTGAGAGGGGCAAAGCCGCCAATTTTTTGCCAGACACTGCGCCGCGCCAGGAAATTTGCTGTCGGCAGGTATGTGAGCGGCCCTTCCAGCTTGACCTGCTGTGGCCGCGCGCCCATGAATAGCGAAGAACACACATCCTCGTATTTTCCCAGCGTGCTGCGTCGCTCATAGGCGCGGATCATGCCGCCAACTGCGCCTACAACCGCATCTTCAAAAACTGGCACCAGTTCTTTTAACCAGTCAGACGTAGCAACACAATCACTATCGATGAAAGCTAACACTTCCACGCGCGCCTGTTCTGCCCCACTATTGCGAGCAATCGCCACGCCCATCTGTCGCGTGTGCCTCACAACGCGCAACGCTATCTCTTTCGCATTGCATTCCCGGACAAAACGTTCCAACACCGCGCCCGTATTATCGCTGGATGCATCATCAAGCACCATGATTTCCATGCAATCAGGTGGGTAGTCAAGGTTCAGCAAAGCGGCAAGACATCGTTCAAGCTGTCGCGCTCTATTATACGTGGGGATAATGATGGAGACACCCGGCCACGTCTCAGGCGAGATAGTGGGGCCAGCATCAAGCAGCCCTTTCCAGTACAGTTGCTCGCAGAGTTTCTCGACCCGCTTGACCGGCAAATTGAGCAGCGTTGCTAAGTCCGCGCGCGTTCGTTCTTCGCTACAAGATGCCACCAGTCTAAGCATTGTAGGGCCGGGCCGCACGACGCGCAGGGGATAATCACAGACCACCGTTTCTCCATGAATATGAACGCCGCGCGCGAGCCGGTAGCATCCTGGACGAGGCCGCTGGTAAGATATTTTCACTTTAACTCCTGCTATGCCATTGTAACATTTCCCGGTTAAAGTCGTAGTATCTCATACTTGACCTTGTGGCATTCGTGCGTTATGCTACAACGCACAAGCCAATGAACACTTTGGTCTCAATGTTGTGCCAGAAAGGACTATATGCATGTCTCAGAAAATGATCGCGCCTGAGTTATTTCGCCCACCGGTAGATTTTCCTGATGTTCCCTACGACCACCTGCTGCGTATGGCGGCTGAGCGCAATCCCGATCGCACGGCCATGATCTATCACGATGTCAACCTGACCTATCGCGAAGTAGTCTCTATGGTCAATTGCGTCGCCAATGGGCTGCACAGGCTGGGCCTGCGCAAAGGTGATCGTATCTGCCTGCTCACGCTCAATCGCCCGGAGTATACCATCACCTTCATCGGCGCTGCGACTATGGGCATCGTCGCCTGCCCCATGAATCCCGCGTACAAGGAGCGCGAGGTTGGCTACCAGTTGGAAAACTCCGAGGCGAACGCCATCCTGATCCAGCGCGAACTCTTGCCACTGCTTCAGGCCGTGCTTGCGCAAAAATCACTGCCGAATCTGAAACATATCATCGTAACGGGCGATACAGAGCCGGAAGGGATACCCAACGCCATTTCATTTAACCGGCTGATACGCGAATCATCGCCCAAACATCCCCCGCGTGTGGACATCAACACAGAAGACCTGGTGGCCCTGCCCTATTCCTCCGGCACAACCGGCTTTCCCAAAGGCACCATGCTGACGCATCGCAACCTGACCAGCAATAACCTGCAATTCACAACCGCGCTCAGAGTCAATTTGACCGATGTTGCGCTGCTCTTCCTGCCGTTCTATCACATTTACGGCGTCATGCTGACTGGCAGCTTTCTGGCCTGCGGCGCGACCCAGATCATCATGGAACGTTTTGATCTGCTGCAATCGCTGGAATTGTGCGAGAAGCACGGCGTCACCTACTACTTCGCCGTCCCGCCTATCGTGCTTGCCCTGGCTAACGCGCCGGTAGACCTGGGCAAGATGAAAAGCGTGAAATACGTCTTCTCAGGCGCTGCGCCCCTGCCCATGGACCCCGCGCGCAAGCTACAGGAGAAGTCCAGCGCTGTTGTTGTGCAGGGTTATGGCATGACCGAGGCGTCCCCATTGACGCACGCGCAACCCGGCGACCCCGCGCTGATACGTATAGATAGCGTGGGTATGCCGGTGCATAATACCGAGCAGAAAATAGTAGATATCGAGACCGGCACGCGCGAATTGCCGCCGGGCGAAGACGGCGAGATCATCATTCGCGGCCCGCAGATCATGCAGGGCTACTGGAAAGCGCCGGAGGAAACCGCCAACGCCCTGCGCGACGGCTGGCTCTACACCGGCGACATCGGCCACGTAGACGCCGACGGCTACACCTACATCGTAGACCGCAAGAAAGAGATGATTAAGTATAAGGGCTTCGGCATCGCCCCGGCAGAGTTAGAGTCGCTGTTGATGGAGCATCCCGCCGTACTGGACTCCGCCGTAATCGGCATCCCCGACGACGAAGCCGGTGAACTGCCCAAAGGCTTTGTAGTGCTTCGCAAAGGCTTTGAAGATGTGACAGCCGACGAAATCCTGGCCTTTGCTAATGGTAAACTTGCAGGCTATAAGAAAGTTCATGTGATCGAGTTCATCTCTGCCATCCCGAAAGTTGCCTCCGGCAAAATCCTGCGCCGCGAACTAAAAGATTTAGAGAAAGCTCGCCGCACCGGAAATCAATGAATCAAGATAGTCAATTCTTACCATAAGCGCGACGCGACCAGGGCGGGGGCAAGCCCCGCCCGTACCCTACTACGAAGGGGGGCGTAAAGCTGTACAGGGTTGGGTATGTGTCATTCTGAGCGAAGCGAAGAATCTGGCCGGCTGAACATGAGATTCTTCGCTTCGCTCAGAATGACACCAGAGCGAAGATAGAATCGTCGATTTTAGTATTGACAACTATCTCTATAATCTGCTATGCTTGCGCCGGTGAGAACACGTCGGAGGGACACGGGCAATGCAGCAGCTAGGGGGCCAGTTTCGCAATAATATTTCATCGCCCCTCTCCTTGCCCGTCTTCCAACAGGAAACGCAACCACAACCCATTGTTCCCCCTGATTTCGTATCCATGCCCATGCCCTTAACCGAAGCAAAGCCTTTACCTCTCATCCGGTTAAGCCGACTGTCGAAACAGTGGTTTACGCGCATAGTTGCAGGCGCGCTTACGCTGCTGCTGGCGGGGGCTATTTTTGTCATCTGGTTTGCTGCGCCAACAGCTTCTCCGTCCTCCTTGCCGGCAAACATCACACAGCAATCATTCGGCTCTTCCAGCCAGAACTCCGGCGCCTCTACTCCCACAGGTGGCGCGCTGCATGTGTACGTCACCGGTTCGGTTAGACATCCCGGCGTCTACACCCTGCCATCAGGTGCGCGTGTCTACCAACTGTTGCAAGAAGCAGGCGGCGCGCTGCCCCAGGCCGATCTTGTCTCACTGAATCTTGCAGCGCCCCTGACCGACGGCCAGGAGGTCTACGTGCTGTCAATCGGCGAATCCCCGCCAACCTATGAGGGCGGCGTGCCAGGTCCAGGCACAAATGGCACTGTCACAACCGGACAAACCGGACAGGCTGTCAATATCAATACTGCCACCGTGGATCAGATGCGCCAGGTCCTGCATGTCAGCAGCACAACCGCGCAGAAGATCATCGATTACCGCGCGCAGCATGGCCCTTACACCTCCGTCGATCAACTGCTCCAGGTGGTGAGCCGCTCGATTTACGACAAAATCAAAAACAGCGTGACCGTGTAGGGAAGTCGCATGATAAATAGCAGAAAGAGCCGCATTGAACTGCGCGGCTTTGTGCTTGTCCTGGTCGCGCTGGCATGGTTGGCTGGTATACTGCTGGATTCCTGGACGCTCTTATCTCCCCTCGCGCTGCTGACCGGGGCGGCGCTGTGCCTGCTCAGCGCTATCATTTTCTGGCGCAGGAGCCAGATCAGGCTGATTTCACTCGTGGCCTGCCTGCTTCTACTTGGAGCGTGGCGTTACGCGCTGGTCTCCCCTGTTGGAGATCACAGCGCCGTCAGCGCCTTCATCGGCACCAGGAAATTAGAGTTGACGGGCAGCGTCACCGACGAGCCGAAGCTGCAAACGCACAGCCGCCAGTTAATTGTTTCAGTCAATACCATCAGCCTGAATAACGGCGTCACCTGGCAAAACGCGCGCGGACTGGTGGATGTGCAAATGCCCGGCAACGCGCTCGATGACCCCTACGGCGCGCAGTATGGAGACAGCGTAGAACTACAGGGCAACCTCCAACCGCCTTCGCCGACGAGCGGCCCGAACATCTTCGCCAGCATGAGTTTTCCCCGCCTCGCCATTATGCAGTCGGGCGGCAACCACTTGATTGCCGCGCTCTATCGCCTGCGCATCTACCTGGCTACCATCATCACGCGCCTGCTGCCCCAGCCAATGGCCGCGCTGCTCATCGCAATCGTGCTGAGCCTGCGCACACCCGCGCTCCAACCGTTGATCCCCCAATTTAACGTAACGGGTACCGCGCACCTGATCGCGCCGTCTGGATTTAAAGTAACCATTCTGGCGGGATTGGTGGGAGACAAGACATATCAGCTATTCAACCCGCGCAAGAAACAGTTCCAACGCTTGCTGCCAGCCGAGAAGCAGCGCAGAAACGTATGGCAACTCTTACCGACCGGACTGGTAGTAGTATGCATCCTGGGATACACTTTTCTAAGCGGCGGCAGTCCCGCCGCCATACGCGCTGGCATCATGGGCATAGCGCTGGCGCTCGCGCCGCGTTTTGGACGTGTCTACAATGTAGACAACGCGCTGGCTCTCACCGCTTTATTGATGAGCGCGTTTGACCCATTCGTACTGTGGGACGCCGGTTTTCAACTTTCGCTGTTCGGCACGCTGGGCATTATCAAGATTACGCCGCTTCTGATGCGCCCATCCCAACGGATTGAACATATCCCTTTGATCCACTTCCTGATCGAGATTATGATGGTCACGCTCGGAGCCGAGACCGGCACCATGCCCATATTCGCGTTCACTTTTCACCAGATTTCTTTCATCTCGCCTGTTACCAACATCCTGACAGTTCCACTGCTGACGGCGTTAATTGTTCTCGGGCTGCTCGTCTGCATAGCAGGGGCAATCTGGCTACCCGCGGGTATACTATTGGGCTGGATAATCCAGCCCTTGCTCTGGTATGTCATCCAGGCGGTTTCCTGGTGCGCCACACGGCCCGGTGCCTATCTCCCTCTCCCTATCGCCAATCTGGCACCTGGCATCTCCTGGGGCTATTACACACTGCTGCTGCTGGTTGCCAGTCCGCTGCTGCTCCGCTGGCCGGTGCCGCAGCAGAAAACCGGCCATTTGCAAAACAGGACCTCCTCTCTTGTCGAAACGCGCGTGGCGGGGGTTGCAATTCAGCGCGGCGCTGATTGTTGTGCTGGCAAGCGGCGGGACTGCCGTTGCAGGCTCGCACAAGCAACCAGCTTACTATTACCTTTTTGAATGTGGTTCCTGCCGACTCAGCCTGCGCAAGGTAATGCCGTTCCTGCCCACTCAGTCTGCGCAAGGTGAGGCCATTCTCATACAAACCCCGGATAATAAGACCGCCTTGATTGACGGCGGGTTGGACGCAACCGCTCTGGCAGCGGAGTTGGATACGCGCCTGCCGTTCTGGCAACACACGCTGGATATGGTGATGATGACTGCGCCCCGGCAAGATGAACTGACGGGGCTAATAGACGTTGTCTCGCGCTACCAGGTGGGAGAAGCCATTGACGCGGGCATGTTACACCCCAACGCCGCCTATGCTCTCTACCGGCGTACTATAAGCGAGCGTAATATACCCTATATACAACTGCGCCAGGGCGCGACCATCACACTGGGAACACAGCTTGCCATGCAGGTGTTCTGGCCGCAATCTCCATTGCATAAAGGCAGCGAGGAAAATCAGGATAACGGGTTAATCGTGCGCTTGCTCGCGCCCGGCCTGCGAATGCTGCTGCTGGGCGCGATGGCGCTGAGCAAGTATGCCCTGGCAGGACTGCTAGCTACCATAGACCCCGACCACCTCGCGGCAGACATTGTGCAGTTCATCGGCGATGCAGGCAAGGCATTTCCAGCAGAGCTGCCAGCGGTTTTGCAGGTCATACACCCCTCGCTGGTGATCATTTCGCCAGCCGCGTTAAGCGCGAAACGGCGCAAAGCGGGCGCAACCACCGTGCTTGCATCGCTCCAATCGATCAGCGGAGCATGGCAAATAGTCCAAACGGCGCAAACAGGCGCCATCGAAATTAACAGCAATGAGCGCGGATGGACGATGCGAACCGACACATGATTCATTCAGGTAATTATTTGGGAAAGGCCAACCGCCGATATTTCTCGCGTGACTCCAGCCATGCCTTGTCGGACAGGCCCAGCTTTTCGCGCACGGTTTCGGGCGGTACGCCATTTTTGAGCTGTTGCACGGCGAAGGTATCGCGCAGCAGTTGCAGCGTGACCCGCTTATTGATGCCAGCCGCTTTTACCGAGCGCGCCAGCACATAATTAAGGTTGCGGTCGGTGCAATCGAACAAGTCGCTGACGGGATGGTACTTTGCCTGGTACTTCTTCAGGATGGTGGCAAATTCCGCCGGCAGGGCCAGGCGTCGCTCGCGGTGTTGTTTGCCCGTCAGGCATCAAAATGCACCGTGATAGTGGGTTCCTGCGCATTGGACAGGTCGATTTGCTCTACTTTCAACCCCATCACCTCTTCTTTTTTCAGACCAGCATGGAGTACCAGGAAGATCAGGCAGTGCGCGCGCGGGTCATCTGCCGCGCTGGTCAGCAGGCGTTGCACCTCGTCATCAAACAACAACTGGGGCAGCGGGGGCAGCGGGCGTTCCAAGACCAGGCTGGCGGATGGGTCTTCGCGGATAACCCCATCGCGCGATAACCAGGAGAAGAAGTTCTTCAGAAATGTAACACGCCGGGCCATCGTTTTAGGCGCGGGCAACTTATCCATGCCCTTGCCGAACTTCAACTTGACCAGCCAATCGGTCAATTGCTCCCTGGTGACACGACCTATTGGTGTATCACGCCCCACAAATTCACTGAGCATACGCAGGTCTGAAAGGAAACAGGTGATGGTATATTCAGACTTGCCGCGCAACTGCAAATCCTGCTGGTACGGAATGAAGCAGGCCGATACGCTTGATTGGTCGGTCAGGGGATGAGTGCGCACGAGCGGCGGATACGGCACTGCCTGCGGATCGGGGGGTTCCGCGATCACCGTCGAAGCGCCTGTAAACAGGTCTGGCTGCGAGACGGTGCTTTCATCGGTAAGAATTGGCTCCGGTTGCGGTGAATGCGAATTATCCATCGGTATGAACCTCTCCATCATCAATGTTTACTTTTTTTTCATTATAGCATATTTCTGGGATGAATGTTCAAATTGTTACCTGATATCTCATGATTCGTCTCTGATGTGTAGACCTCCACAAATGGAATGAATGTATCAGGAATTTGAAGATGAAACGCTTACGCTCCTGGCTGCCCGCCATTGCTATTTTCTGTCTCGCGCTATTCGTGCGCGTGCTCTATAATAATACGGTTGCGCAGCATTATTACCCGCTGCACGACTCGCTTTTTTACCAGACCATCGGCCTCAACCTGATTAAAGAGCATTGCTTCTGCCTGCATCCTTACATCTCGACCGTCTATCGCGCGCCGCTGTGGCCATTTATCATGGCGGGTCTCTCGCTTATCTTTGGCCCCGGTGATTATTTCGCGCGTCTCTTCCTGTGTTTGATCGGCTCAGGCACGTGCGTACTGGTCTACCTGTTCGCGCGCGACCTGTTCAATGCGCGCATTGGCGTCATCGCAGGAATCGCGGCGGCCATTTATCCCGAACTGTATATCTACGACGGCTGGCTCTACGCCGAGTCCCTGTATATCTTTTTGCTGCTGGCCGTTTGTTACACACTCTATAGTATTCAACGCTCTCGGACGGGCAAAGATCGGCCCGTGGCTCTGGTGCGGCGCGTTGCTGGGCCTGCTCTCGCTCACCCGTCCAAACGGGATTATCGTGATTGGCATCATGATTGTCTGGGCTATCGTGATGATCTGGCTCAAGGTACTGAAACGCCGCCCGGCTATCACCGGCCTTATCGCGGCGACGCTGCTGGCCTGTGTTCTGATCGCGCCGTGGACGGTGCGCAACTACCTCGTTTCGCACAGCTTTATCCCTATCGCAACGGGCGATGGCACGGTACTGCTGGGAGCGTATAATGATCAGATTTTGACCAATCCGTATTATAATGGCACCTGGATTGACCCTTTGAAATCGCGGCCCGATGTTGCCAGACCCTACCCATTATTTACCTGCACGCCCCCCTGTGAAGTGGCACGCGAGAACGCCTATAAAGACGCGGCAGTGCAATGGGTGAAGAGTCATATAAGCATTCTGCCGCATCTGCTGGCCTTACACTTTATCAACCTCTGGCAACCAGCGACCAACGGGGCAGAATTTGCCGATTGACCGCTTCCCCGGCCCAGCGTTCATCGCAAATTGTGCTGGGCATGATGCAGACATTCCCCATACCCGTCTTCATCCTGGCCTTCGTGGGCCTGGCAGTCACGCTCTGGAAGTGGCGCGAACTGCTCTTTATCTACACCATGATCGCCCTTACCATCGCGCAGGCGTTGTTCTTCTACGGCAGCGCGCGTTTCCACGCTCCTATTGAACCCATGCTCATCTTACTGGCATCTGGTACGCTGTGGTGGTTTACCAGTTCCCAGGAAGGAACGCTGCGCTGGCTCATCGACCGTCAGAGAAAAGCAAGCTCTCCATCCATCGATAATCAACGCGATAACGCCATTCCTGTCTGATGCCGCCTGCGGCGGCAATTGCAGCGAGAAGAAGCCGGTCAACACGCGGTTCGCCGACAGCGAACCGCGTGTTGACCGGCTTCTTCTCTTTTACTTTTTGTGGCGTTGAGAATTCGAAGAGAGAGAACTGCACAGTTTGAATTCTATATTGCTTCTGATACGTGTAATAAGCAGATGCACAATATGTGTTATCATGTTCAGGCTCTATGTTGTATTATGATGAAGGAGATACAAACATGAAAATCGCACACATAGCGCCGCCCTGGTTCTCTATACCTCCTAAAAACTATGGAGGCACAGAGATCGTCCTGTGTCACCTGATCGAAGAACAGGTTGCGCAGGGGCATGATGTAACACTCTTTGCGCCTGGGGACGCCAGGACTTCGGCGAAGCTCGTTTCTTTTATTCCCTGCTCGCTGATTGCTTCAGGCGTCCCGTGGCAGGCACACCTCAAGGCCTATTACCATGTACAAAAAGCAGTCAATGCAGCCAAACAGGGTGATTTCGACATCGTTCACGCGCACCTTTCCTCGGGTTCGGACATGTATCTGTTCCCGCTTATGGCTGATATGCGGGTACCTCACGTCATGACCCTGCACAGCCGCTTCCCCTTCGATCATCTACCGAACGGCTGGACAGGTGATGCGGACCCGCTCTACATGGAATGGGCTTCGTCAATGCCCATGGTCGCTATCAGTGAACATGCTCAGAAAGAGGTACCCTATCCTCTCAATTTTGTCGGGGTTGTCTATCATGGTCTACCCGAAGACGAAATTCGTCCAGCGCGAACGAAGCGTCGTGGACTACTTCGCCTGGTTAGGTCGATGTGTTCCTGAGAAAGGGGCGCACCTGGCTATACAGGCCGCCAAAGAGGCAGGAATAAAGCTTATTCTGGCGGGAATGGTGGATCGCCATGTACCAGAATCGCTGCGGTACTTCTCGGAGCAGATCAAACCGCATATTGACAATGAGCAAATTCGGTATATCGGTCCGGTGAATATGAAGGAGAAGGCCAGCCTTCTGAGTGGCGCGCGCGCCTTCCTCAATCCTATTCAGTGGGAAGAGCCATTTGGCATGGTGATGATCGAAGCGATGGCGGTGGGTTGCCCGGTCATTTCTTTTAACCGGGGAGCCGCGTCTGAGCTAATTGTAGAAGGGAAGACCGGGTTCCTGGTACAGG
Organism: uncultured Chloroflexia bacterium; assembly: GCA_963769535.1. Taxonomy (GTDB): domain Bacteria; phylum Chloroflexota; class Ktedonobacteria; order Ktedonobacterales; family Ktedonobacteraceae; genus CF-113. The sequence goes on from CAVYMC010000002.1 coordinate 272,885, forward strand.
ATGTCGATGCGATGGTACGCGCTATTGCCTCTATTGACACCATCGACCGCAACGCAACGCGCCAGCATGTCGAAGAGCATTTCTCCGCGCGCGTCATGGCCCAGAACTACACGAAGGTGTACCAGCAAGTCATAAGCGCAAGCCCGCGCATCCTTTCCCCTGCTGTTGGTCTCTTCCCAATCCTTTCTTCAAATTGACGTTTAGACTAATTTCACTGCTCGCTTGCCGACTAGAGACGCTCAAATGAGCTTGAAATTGTGCATACAGGTTCTAATAAGGGATTTATTGCCATGTTGGTCGCATCATCGCTATGCCCCAACATGGTAATAAATCATCGATACGAATCTCTCTTGCTCGACTTTAGGCTCAGGAAAGCCAACAGTGCCGTCTCACGAGCTTTGCAAGGCTCAGCAAATACCACCAAATTAGTCTAAACGTCAATTCAAAGGAAACACCAGTGAAGAGCAATGGAATGTGAAACGTAATGATTCGGGGACCACACATGCGTATGATGTGGATAGAGAGCGACACGGTACAAAACTCACACTCATTGACCAGAACTCTACAACTCGCTATAATCAATTCCGCGAGGTTCCCATCGAGCTGTTAGTAGGAGAGCGAGTTGGACGTGATTGCAGAGTCCCACGTACTTGAGCCGGAGAACGTGTTCCCCATCGATTTTTCCGCCGACCCACAGGTCGTGCGAACCGTCGTAGAGGGGGAGCGGCTCACCTATGGACACCTCTACAACCCGGCTTTTGCCGCAGAAATCTCGCGCATCGACCCGTTGCCGCATCAGCGCCTCGCGGTCTACGACCACATGCTCAAGCAAACGCGCCTGCGCTTCCTGCTGGCCGATGACGCGGGCGCGGGCAAGACCATCATGACGGGTCTCTACATGCGCGAAATGCTGACGCGCAGGCTCATCTCGCGCGTACTGATCGTGCCACCCGCCGGACTGGTGGGCAACTGGGAGCACGAACTGCGCAGCCTCTTCAACCTGCCTTTCCGCATCATCAGCGGCAACGACGCCCGCGCTGGCAATCCCTTCACCGGCTCGCGCAGTGACCTGCTCATTGTCAGCGTCGATACCCTGGCGGGCGAGCGCATGTTCTCGCGCCTGCAGGAAGCCGGGGTGATGCCTTACGACCTGGTGGTGTTCGATGAAGCGCACAAGCTGGCAGCCAATCGCGAAGCCGACTTGAGTATGCGCCGCACCGGGCGGTACCGGCTGGCCGAGGCGCTGGCCGGCATCGCGGACGAAGACGAAGAGTGGCAGCTTTCCTGGAGTTGTCACCACCTGCTGCTGCTCACAGCCACGCCGCACATGGGCAAGGATTACCCCTACTACTGCCTGTGGAAACTGCTCGAACCCGATGTGCTGACCACCATCGACGCCTTCAATGCCTATCCCCAGGATGCGCGCCGCCGTCACTTCATCCGGCGCACCAAAGAGGAACTGGTCTACCTGGATGGGCGGCCTATCTACCCCACGCGCATCACCGATACGCTCAGCTATGATCTCACGCCGGGTGAGGTGGGTGAGCAGGCCCTCTACGATGCCACCACGCACTACATCCAGACCTCGTATAACCGCGCGCGACTGCTCAACCGCTCGGCGGCTCGCCTGGCCATGAGCGTCTTCCAGCGCCGCCTGGCCAGTTCCACTTACGCCCTGCTGCGTTCGTTTGAACGGCGCGCCGCAAAGCTGTCACACATGATCGCGGAGATGCGCGCTGGCCGGCTCAGCCAGGCGCAGCTTGCCACTGCCCAGCAGAAACTGGACAAACTGAAGGATGCCCTTGACGAGAAGACCGCCGATGAAGAAGAGATGGTCGATGACCAGGAAGAGAACGAACGCAGCGAAGACCACCTGTTGGAGAGCGTGCTGGCGACCTCTCTGGCCGAGCTACAGGACGAGCTTCTGCAGGTAGAAATGCTGCTCAACATGGCACGCCGCGTCTACGAGGCTGGTGAAGAATCCAAGTTCGAGAAGCTGCGCGACATCCTGCGCCATGCCGATTACCAGCGCGAGAAGCTCATCATCTTCACCGAACACCGCGACACGCTGGACTTCCTGGTGCGGCGCCTGGAAGGCATGGGCTTCACCGACCAGATCGCGCAGATTCACGGCGGCATGGACTACCAGCAGCGTGAAGTGCAGGTCGCGGCTTTCCGCGCACCGGTATCAGAGGGCGGCGCGAAGTACCTGGTGGCGACCGACGCGGCGGGTGAGGGCATCAATCTGCAGGTGTGCTGGTTGATGGTCAACTACGATATCCCCTGGAATCCCGCCCGCCTTGAACAGCGCATGGGGCGCATCCACCGCTACAGGCAGCAACACGATCCCGTCATGATCCTCAACCTCGTGGCAGGCAAGACACGCGAGGGGCGCGTCATGGAGACCGTACTGAAGAAAATGGAGAGCATTCGCAGAGAGCTCGGCTTTGACAAAGTCTTTGATGTGATCGGCCAACTCTTTGAAGGCATCTCTTTGCGCGAGTATATGGAGCAGGTGGCTGCTACTGCCGATAATCGTGAGGCGCTGCACCACATTGCGGGCAAGCTGACCAAAGAGCAGGTGCGCGCCTTGCAAGAACGCGAGCGCGCCCTGTATGGCGACGAGGGTGGCGGCGGAGCCGTGCGCAGCGAATTACCGCGATTGAAAGCCAGCATGGAACTGGAAACATATCGCAAACTGCTGCCCGGCTACGTGCGCCACTTCATCGAACAGGCCGCTCCGCTCGTCAACATCGGCATCGAAGACGACCTTGACAGCGTCTTCACACTGCACCCGCTCAAGCCAGGTGCTATGGATTGGCTCTTGCCCATCCTGGAAAGCTACCCGCCCGCGCTGCGCGACCGCTATACCGTCCACGCCCCGCGCAACGGTGAGCAGGCCATTTTCCTACACCCCGGCGAAGCGGCCTTTGATCGTTTCCGCGCCTTCGTGTGCGAGCGTTTCGCGCCCCAGGCCCAACGCGGCGCGGTCTTCGTGGACCCGACGGCAGAGCGACCCTACCTCTATCACCTGTGCCAGGTTATCATATGCAGGCAAGCCGACCCCCTGTTACGCGCCCTGCAGCGTCCGGTGGTCATCGAGTACCGCCTGGTCGGATTGCGACAGACAGAAGGCGGCGAGGTAAAAGAATGCCCGGTGGAATCGCTGCTCTTGCTGCGAGGCAGCCCCCAAGTTGCCCATCTGCCGCTTGCTGCCCGCTCCTTCGCCGCCACAATAGTGGCGGCGAGCGAGCTGGCGCACGCCTACGCCCTATCACAGGTAGCAGAAGGCATGGCGGAAGAGCGCCGCTCTCAATTGCGTCAGAGTCTGCCGGAACGCGAGGCCTTCCTCGAAAACGGCTTCACCTACCAGACAGCGGAACTCGCCCAGGCACGAGCGCGCCAGACCGAGAAAGCCAGAACGGGTGACGCGCGCGCAAGGGGTGAATTGACTCGCATCAAAGCGCGTCAGAAGAGCTTGCAGGCGCGTAAAGATGAAGCGCTGGCCGTGCTGCGCCGCGAACCGGAACTGATCGTGCCCGGCGAGATCACCTTCCTGGCCCACGCGCTGGTTGTCCCATCCAGCGACCCCGAAGATAAGCAGCGCTACGATGCCAACGTGGAAGCCATCGCCATGCAGTGGGTGCGCGCCTACGAAGAGACGCTGGGAGCGATGGTGCGCGATGTTTCCACAGCCGAACGCGCACTCTCAGCAGGACTCGAAAGCCTGGCCCGGCTTTGATCTCCATTCGCACCGCGCATCGGGCGAAGAACTCGCCATCGAAGTCAAGGGCCGAGCCGCTAGCGGAAACGTGGAACTGACCGAGAACGAATACATTAAAGCCTGTAACCTGCGCGATCGCTACTGGCTCTACGTCGTCTACGAGTGCGCCAAATCAGCCCCGCGCCTGTTGCGCATCCAGGACCCCTTTGGGAAACTCATCGCGCGCGCCAAAGGCAGTGTCATTATTGGCGAAGGGCAGATATTCGCGGCGGCGGAGCATGAATAATAGAGCATCAAGAAAAGCGGTTTCCAATATGACAGAAGAACAGCGTCTTATAGAAGTGGCCTTTCCCTTGAAGCAAACCTCGCTGGACTCCGTTCACGAGAAAAACGTGCGTCACGGGCATATCTCCACGCTGCACATCTGGCCGGCGCGCCGTCCGCTGGCCGCCAGCCGCGCCGCCCTCATCGCTACCTTGCTGCCCGATCCCGGCAACGACGAGGAGCGCAAGCAGATGCTGGAGCGGCTCGGCGGGCGGCTCGTCACCCGCGTCAAAGCGAAGAAGCTGCCTGATGGCCGGATCGAGGAACAGACCAGCGAAGAGACGGAGGGCGGCATCCTGCACTGGGGACGCGAGAGCAGCGCCGACCTCGACTGGTTCCGCGAGAAAATCCGCACAGCCTACGGCGGTCGCGCACCCAGGGTACTCGATCCCTTCGCGGGCGGCGGCGCCATCCCCCTGGAAGCCATGCGCCTGGGCTGCGACGTGACCGCCGTTGACATCAACCCCGTCGCCTGGTTCATCCTCAAATGCACCCTAGAATACCCGCAGCGACTCGCCAACCAGGTGCGACCTTTGCCAGAGTTTGCCTGCCAGTCAGCAGAGTTCATGGAGCAGTATTTCAAAGCGAAAGGCTTCAAAGGCGCAGCCCTGCGCGTGCAACTTGCCTCACTCGGCTTCCAGGACAGAAACGTATCATCACAGCCCACCTTAACTGGTATCAAAGTTGATGTCGCCTCGGTCGAGGCCGACCTGGCCTGGCATGTGCGCGCCTGGGGCTGGTGGGTCCTGCAACAGGCAAAGGCTGACCTCGAACGCTTCTACCCCACAGTGGATGGCAAACCCACCGTCGCCTACCTCTGGGCGCGCACCGTCATCTGCAAGAACTGCCGCGCCACCGTGCCGCTGCTCAAAACGCGCTGGCTGTGCAAGAAAGATAAAAAACGAGTTATCCTCACCATGCAGCCGAACGCCGAAAAAACGGGCGTCGTCTTTGGCATACAGGAAGATGTGCCACACTCCAAAGGCTCAACTTCCCAGCGTGGCGAAGCTGAAAAGCGCATCGGCGCTGGTACCATGTCCGGTTCCGGCGTCACCTGTCCCTGCTGCGGCACCATTATGACCAGAGAAGATTTGCAACAGGCGGGTTTAAAAGGCAATCTCGGTACTATCGTGACTGCTGTAGTGGTTGAAGGGCAACAAGGAAAAGAATACCGCCTTCCCCTAGCAGATGAGACCAGGCTTGCAAGCGAAGCAGAAAATGAACTCGCGAACACCTTTGCCGAGATTCCTTATGGAGTACCGGAAGAACTCATTCCACAAGGTGCAAGTCGTGCTGGTGGTGGTTCATCTTTTACCGTCTCGCTTTATGGTCTGACACGGTGGCGTGACCTCTTTACTCCGCGACAACTTCTAGCTCTTGGTACCTTCGTCAAGTATACTCGTACTGTACGCGAAGCAATGCGAGAACAGGGATATTCGACAGAGTGGGTTGAGGCAGTGAGCGCTTACCTTACTATTGGAATTGATAAACTTGCTGATTACATAGCTGCCCTCTGTACATGGCATATTACAGGTGAAAAAATGAGCCATGTATTTGTGAGGTTCGCTTTACCTGTTAATTGGGATTTCGCAGAATTAAATCCACTTTCCGATTCTTCCGGTAACTACTGGGCTTGTTTGGATTGGGTATCACGGGTGGCAGAACAAAATACTCATGCAACTGAAAAGTCAGTAGAGCCACATGTTGTGCGGCAATCGGCAATTTCTGGAAATGACTCGGATAAATACGATGCAATCGTGACTGATCCACCCTATTATGATGCAATTTCATACTCTGATCTGATGGACTTCTTCTATGTCTGGCTTCGACGAAGCTTGCACGGCCTTTCGCCTGACATTGATGCCATATTCCAGCAACCATCCTCCCCCAAATGGGATCACGAACACAACGATGGTGAACTGATCGATGAGGCCAGTCGTTTTGATGGTGACAACCATAAATCCAAAGCCAACTATGAAGATGGCATGGCCCGCGCATTTCAGACATGTTACAAAGCCTTACAGCCCGATGGGCGGTTGGTGATCGTCTTTGCGCATAAGCATCCCGACGCATGGGAGACGTTGGTAACGGCTATCATTCGCGCCGGTTTTGTGGTGGATGGGAGTTGGCCCATTCAAACGGAGATGGGCAACCGCACGCGCGCGCTTTCGTCGGCGGCGCTCTCGTCGTCCGTCTGGCTGGTGTGCAAGAAACGCCCGGAAACGGCGCATCCAGGCTGGGATAGCCGCGTGCTGGAAGAAATGCAGGAGAAGATCATTGTGAAACTGCGCGACTTCTGGGATGCTGGTATTCGCGGACCGGACTTCGTGTGGGCCGCGACGGGACCGGCCATGGAAGCCTATAGCAAGCACCCGGTCGTCAAGAAGCTGAATGAGCCGGGGCAGACGCTGAGCGTGGCCGAGTTCCTGCGCCATGTGCGGCGCATGGTGGCCGACTTCGTGGTCGGGCGCGTGCTCTCCCACAACGGCGACGCGGATGCCGTCAGCGGCCTGGACGACGTGACCACCTACTACCTGCTGCACCGCTACGATTTCGGCATGGAGAGCGCGCCCATCGGGCCGTGCATCCTCTACGCCGTCTCCTGCAATCTCAAAGACGCCGATCTTCTCAGCCGCTACGACCTGCTGGCGCGCACCGGCGGGCAGGTCGCTATCGCGGAAGATGAGGAGGAAACCAGCGATGAGAGCGCGGCAGAGCCAGAAGAAGGAACGAGCAGTACGGTGCGCTTGAAGCAGTGGGAGCAGCGCAAAAGCGCCAACCTGGGCTACAACGCCCCCGGCACACCACCGCCGCCGCTCATCGACCAGCTTCACCGCCTGATGCACCTGTGGAAGGCGGGCGATGTCAGCAGAGTCGATGAGTACCTGGATGTACGCGGCCTGGGCCACAACCAGCTCTTCCACCAACTATTACAGGCATTGATCGAACTGGCCCCGGCAGGCAACGATGAACGCGCCCTGATCGAGAGCATCAGTAATCACGTAGCATCGCGTGGCAGCCTGCCCATGTACCCGTTAGGATTGATGGAATGATGATTTAAGAATCGCTAAGAACCTCCAAATGTCTGGACGAAATACGCTTTTTTGCAGCACAACCAGGGCATATGCTATACTTGGCATGATAGCTCTCACGAAGGTTCTCTTATCGAGAAAGAATGGTCAAGATCATGTTCAATGAGTATATCGACAAAGCGATGCAACACGCTTACTATCAGCAAATTGAAGATGGAACCTATTTTGGCCGGATTCCTGGCTTCAAGGGTGTCTGGGCAAACAAACCGACTGAACAGGAATGCCGCGAGGAATTGCATGAGGTTCTGGAAGGCTGGATACTCCTCAACATTGCTGATCACACCCCCTTACCCATAGTAGATGGGATGACGTTGGAAGTAGGGAAATTAGTCTAATGGCCAAACTTCGACCGATCAAACGCAAGGATTTGATTAGCTTCTTACGCCAACTTGATTTTACTGGTCCTTATGTCGGTGGTAAACATCAGTATATGCAGCGCGGTCAACTCAAAGTACGTATCCCTAATCCTCATCAGGGTGATATTAGCGTCGGATTGCTCAAACGAATTCTTGAAGAAGCAGATGTTTCCTGGCAGGAATGGGAACAACTATAAGCCGGGGTTAAATAACTCGCACTCGATGCCAGTCTTACGCCACGAATTTATTGATTAATCCTACCGAATGGCATCGATTTGTGGCGAGCAATGTGTACCGCGCAAAAGCAGGCATTCAGGAATTTGCTCAAAAAGTAGGGATTGCTCCAGGAATTGTGGTTTAGGAAGGCTTCAGCATGAAAAACGCCTGCCATTTGATCATTGCAATGATCTCAAACGGCATCTTGAGTGGAAAATAGAAGAGGAATACAACAATGAGTAGACTGGCGTGGAAACCCTGGCATGAAGTGGTACAGCTTCGCAGCGAATTGAAGACGGGCGAGTTGTCGCTTTCGATCTTCGCGGCAGACCTCTACGACGTGGTGATGGGTCAGGCGCGTCCCATCTACCAGCACCCATATGACTTCTTCTCGTTCACCTATCCCACCTTCAACCTGCGCGAACTGGCGAAGGACGTGGCGCTGCGCCTGGCGGGCAAGAACGACAAGGCCGTGCGCCAACTGGAACTGACCTACGGCGGCGGCAAGACGCATACCCTCATCACCCTCTTTCACCTCGCCCACCAGCCGGGGCAATTGCCCGACCTGCCTGCCGTGCAGGAGTTTCGCAACACCACCGGCATGAACACGCCCCAGGCGCGCATCGCTGTGCTGGCCTTCGACAAGCTGGACGCCGAACGCGGCATGGAGATCGTCAGCCCGGATGGCGAGAGGCGCTGGCTGCGCCACCCGTGGAGCGTGCTGGCCTTTCAATTGGCGGGCAGCGACGGTCTGCGCCTGCTACACGCCGAGGGACAGGACGCCGAACGCGCCAGCGCACCCGCGGAGAACCTGCTGGTGGAATTGCTCTCGCTGCCCGCGCGGCAGGGGCTGGCCACGCTGGTGCTGATCGACGAAGTGCTGATGTACGCGCGCGAGAAGGTGGGACTTGACCCTTCCTGGCGCGGTCGCCTGCTCAACTTCTTCCAGTACCTGACCCAGGCCGCCACCAAAGTGCCGACCTGCGCTATCGTGGCCTCGCTGCTGGCGACCGACCCGCACAAGAGCGACACGCTGGGCCGCGAACTGACGCAGGAACTCTACGCCATCTTCCGCCGCGAGCGCGAGCAGGGCGTGCAGCCCGTGCTCAAGGAGGATGTGGCCGAGGTGCTGCGCCGCCGCTTCTTCACCCCCGACTCGATCCGCGATCGCGAGCGCCTTCCGCTCGCAGGCCGTGGCCGCCTTGAAGGGCATCGCCACCCTCGACGAGCAGACGGGCAAGGATATGCAGGCCGCCGAGGAACGCTTCGCGCAGAGCTACCCCTTCCACCCCGATCTGACCGAGCTGTTCTACTCCAAGTGGACCAACATGGAGAGCTTCCAGCGCACGCGCGGCATCCTGCGCACCTTCGCCCTGGCCCTGCGCGACGCGGCGCACTGGGACGACGGCCCGCTGGTTGCCACTAACGTCTTCACCGGCAGGCCCGGCAACTCCGCCCTCTCCGAGTCGGCGCGCGAACTGACCAACGTGGCCGAGACGGACGAGTACGAGGGCAAAAGGCAGGAATGGACGGGCATTCTGGAAGGCGAGCTAGCCAAAGCGCGCGACATCCAGGCCGAGATCCCCGCGCTGCGCTTCCGCGAAGTCGAGCAGGCCGTCTTCGCCACCTTCCTGCACTCCCAGCCCATCGGCAAAGACGCCAAAACGCGCGACCTGCTGCTGCTGCTGGGACCACCCACCCGGACAAGATCGAGCTGGAAAAAGCCTTGCAGCGCTGGACCGAGGTCTCCTGGTTCCTCGATGAAAGCACCATGCAGAACATCGAGACGAACGCGGCTGGCTCGAAGCTGCTGCCCAAATCGTGGCGGCTCGGTTTCCGACCCAACCTGCGCCAGATGCACCATGATGCCGCGTTGCGCATCCTGGCCGAACGCATCGAGGAGCGCCTGGAGCGCGAGATACGCGCGTGCAAGAGTTTAACCTCCAGCGCGGGCGCCACGGGCGCGCATGTGCATATGCTGCCCGATCGACCGCGCGATATTGAGGACGAGGGCGAGTTTCACTTTGTGATCCTGGGGCCGAAGGCGGCCTCAAGCGCCACCCGGCCCCATCCCGAAGCGCGCCGCTACCTCGACGAGAAAAGCGGCCCGGACAGCCCGCGCGTCTACCGCAACGCCCTGGCGCTGGTCGCTCCCTCCGTCGATGGCCTGGAGGCGGCGCGCAACGCCATCCGCGATCACGAGGGCTGGTTCGACGTGGAAAAGCACCTGGAGGGCCAGGAGATCGACGGCAACCGCAAGGTTATGCTGGACGCTGAGAAGAAAAAGGCGGCGGCGCTGATTACCGACATGGTGCGGCAGGCCTATTGTCTGGTGGTGACGGTCTCGGAGAAAAACGAGGCGCAGACCTTCAAAGTGGTGGTGGGTGATGAGCCGCTGTTCAACATCATCAAGCGGGACCCGCGCTCGCGCATCCAGGAGACGCCCGTCACCGCCGGAGCGCTGCTGCCCGGCGGCCCCTATGACCTGTGGCGCGCGGGCGAAACCGCCCACCGCATGAAGGACCTTGTCGAAGCCTTTGCGCAGCGCACCCAACTGCCCAAGATGCTCAACCGTAAAGCCATTGCCGATACGCTGCTCGAAGGCTGCCGCACGGGCCTGTTCGTCTTCCGCTCCGAGCGGCCAGACCACTCACCCAGGACCTTCTGGCGCGACTTGCCCGACGACATCACCCTGAAAGAACCGTCGCTCGAAGTCTTGCTACCGGAGGGGGCAGACCTGGCGGCGCTGCCCGCCGCGCTGCTCGCGCCTGGCGTCTTGCCCGATCTGTGGCAGGGGGATGAACTGGCCTTACGCGATCTGCGCGGCTATTTCACCGGTCGCGTCCTCTCGCTGCAGTACGGGGAAACGCTGACCATCCCCACCGCCTCGCGCAGCGTGATCGATGCAGCAGTGCAGGCGGCGGTACGAGAGAAACGCCTGTGGTTCGTTACCAGCCGGGCCAGTTACTTCGCCGAGGAACTGCCCCTGGGTGTGCTGGCTGAGGATGCCCAATTGATGCCTCCACCCCGTCCGATTCCAGCCGGGGAGGCGCTGCCGGAGAGTCTGCCAGAAGCGTGGAGCGGAGAGATCACCACCGCCCTCGCTATCGCCAACGCCCTTTCGACGAAAGCAGGCAAGCCGCTGCCCTGGCTCACTGTGCGCGATGCCATCGACGGAGCCTTCCGCTCGCGCCTGCTGGAGCGTACTGTTGATTCGGGCATATGGCCCTCGGATTTTGCCGGGGCCAGGGCCATCAAGGTATGCGTAACAAGCAAGAAGCCAGAGCCAGATTCAGAACCACGGCCTCCCGACTACACCGACTATAGTACGCGGCCTCAAGTGCATGATCCCGGTCTTGAGATGCTGGTAGCTGCTGCCGTGCTGCAGACGCATGAGATTCAGAACTTGAACGATCAGCTTGGCGACCTGGTGAAGGTAACCGTTGGCTTGAACCTGCAATTCCAACTGCACGTTGAACTTGGCCCGTAGCTAAACTGTCGCATGAAACGGTTGACAAAGTAAATGCGCTATTGTCAGAGGTTTCGGAGAAGCTTGTCCTGATAAACTTTGACAACCGAAAAGGGTAATGGGAGCATCCCACTGTCCCTACAAAAAAAATTTCAATAGCGATCAAAATGAGCGGTATATGTCCTGTATTTTACAGAAATATCGAATCATGCCTTAAAGTTAAAAGAGTAACGCCTCATAAAATGGGTTGCAATACGTTGCATCGCGCTCGATCACACCATCCAGGCCGCGTCCGCCTTCGGGGGAGCGTTTGATGTTGGCAAACAAACCTGCCTCTAATCCTCCTAAGAGGCCGAGCCTGTCTATTTCGCGCAGCAATTCTACAGTCTCTTTGAGAATCTGGCCTGCCCAACGCGCCACCAGGCTGTCCTCGCGCCAGTCGAACTGTGCGCCAAGATCGCGGGCCGCGTTAAAGACGTAGAGCGCGCTCTTAATGGATAGAAAACGGTCTTGTAAAAGCGGCGTGTGAATGGCCTCGGTAGACATGCCAAGCAGTTGAATGCCCTGCCCCGTCAATACTCCCACCAGGTTAAAGAAGCTGTCGAGTTCATGGCCCCGAAAGATATTGCCCGTCATGTGTTTAGTCGGCGGCATATACTTGATGGGATAGCCGGGGAAGAGGTCGCGAATAAGCTGGGCCGAGGCGATCTCGTGCAGCAGGTGATTGGGCGTGGATGGATCGATTTCAAAGGCGTGGCCGAGGCCCATCTGTTGCGGCGGAATACCGGCGATTTGCGCGAAACGCTCGTTAATGAATTGCGAGGCCACGACGGTATGTTCGGCTTCGAGCGCGTCGTCGGTGGTCAGATAGTTATCTTCACCGGTATTGATGATGATACCGGCGGCGGCATTGATGCGGCGCGAGAAAAGCTGGTCGATCAGCGTGCGGCGCATGTTGATGTCGCGGAAGATAATGCCGTACAAAGCATCGTTGAGCATCATATCCAGGCGTTCCAACGCGCCCATAGCAGCGATTTCGGGCATACACAGGCCGGAACAATAGTTGGTCAGCCGCACATAGCGCCCAACTTCGCGGCTGGTTTCATCAAGCGCGGCGCGCATCAATTGAAAATTGGCCTGTGTCGCATAGGTGCCGCCGAACCCCTCGGTAGTCGGGCCAAAGGGAACGTAGTCAAGCAGGCTCTGCGCGGTTGAGCGGATCACCGCGATTACATCGGCCCCCTGCCGAGCAGCGGCCTGCGCCTGCACAATATCTTCGTAAATATTGCCGGTCGCCACAATCACATACAGCCAGGGCGCGGGCGGGTCGCCCAGTTCGTCCACCAGCGCGGCGCGTTCAGCCCTGCGAGCGCGAATGCGTTCCACCCCTCGTTGCACCTGCCGTCGTATCTCCACATCAATTTTTTCTCGCGCATCATTGTCGCCAGTGACCTCGCGAAAAGTAAGTTCGCCGCGCCCCATAGCTTCAGCGGCTGCCTGCGCGTCGAGTTGACTGCGCAGCATGGCAGCCACAAATGGCCGCAGGATACCGCCGGATAAGAGCGGCTTCGCGCTATCAACAACGCGGTTGGGCAGAGGCACACCCGCTTCATCGACGCCATCAACGCCCAGCAAACGCAGCGTGGCACGCTCGATGGCAACGGTGGTATGCGCCCCGATATAGTCTATGACGGGCGCGACGATGTGATCTGCCAGCGAGCGCGCCTCATCAACAAGGGATGTATCAAGCTTGAGATGTGGCATTGCTCATGATCTCCTCTGCGAGTTCACGCGGGCGCTGAAATGGGATATCGTGGATGGTGTCCGGCATACGCACAACCGAAATCGACGGCACAATAGATTGAATGCGCGCGATACCAGAGTTACGACGCGCAAAGAAGGTTTGCTGCTCTTCGCTGGCGGGCTGTTGCTCCGCGACAATCAGTTTTAGCGGACAACGCACGCGGGAATACAGTTCAATGGTGGGCTGATCCCACATGGCTCCGATAATTTGCAGGTGGTTTTCAAAGTCCAGGCGCGGCGCGACCGTATCGTCATCGCGCAACTGCACAATATGCAGCACGCTATCTTCCAGTTCGGGCGACCACTGCTGCCCCAGCGGGCCGCTTTTGAAGTAGGAGAGGAAGGTTTCACGCGGCGTACCGGCGAAACGCGGCGGCGCGAGATCTATGAGGGCCTGCTCGCGCGTCCAGCCGGGGCGCTGCGAAAGCTGGTTGGTCGCGCCATCCACCAGCGTCAGCGCGGTCAAACGCTCTGGATACGTTGCGGCGTATTGCAGCGCGACGGTTGCGCCCCACGAATGCCCGACCAGTACCGGCTTTTCAATCTGTAACGCCCTGATTGCATCCGTATCATCGGCGATAATCGTCTCATAATCATAGCCGTTCGTGGGTTTATCGCTTTCGCCATGCCCGCGCTGATCGAGCGCGGTCACGCTATAGCCACGATCAGCCAGCAGGGGAGCAACCAGGTTCCAGATATGGGTCGCCGAAGCCAGCCCGTGCAACAACAAAATCGGGGGCAGTTCCGGGTGTTCTTCAAGTGGCAACCAGCGCCGGTAATACAGGCGCAAGCCGTTAGCGATAACAAAACCATCGACAGATTGAATCGGCATGTTTGGGACAACTCCTCTGCTTTATTTGATGCAGTATACCACCAAAACGCACAAGGAGCATCACTCCTACGGATTGTTCCATAGTGGCGATACCCCTTGCAGCGAGCATCTGATGCGCTTTATTTATGAGAGAGACCGGCGCAACTTACTCGTATTGCAGGTCTTCGTCAATTTCGTATTCGTCCTCTCCCAAATTCTCTTCGTTGTCATCACGGGGAAATAAATCCGCAAAATCGTCGGTGGATGACAGTTCCCTCCGAATTTGGATTCTCGGGCTGATAGCCGGGAAAGATCTCAACCCTCCTTGCGCAGCGGGACCTTCCATCTGCGGTTCGTATGCTGGCGAATCTTCACGCACCAGCACTTCCTCACCATACGCCATCGACTCAAAGCCCAGACGTCGCAGGTCCATGACCATGCCGGGCCAGGTGTCTTCGGCATCCACCGCCCACCAGTTCCGCCCCTCCACATTTACAGGTCGAACGCGCAAAGGTCGGTTAAGATCGCCCAGATTAGCCTTGAACGTTACCCGTTGCTTTTCGGCTTTTTTCATCATTGGTCAGAACCGTCCTCTCTGTATTGGAACAATGCCGACATCGTTTTCCCGCTCATCCTTGCTGTGAAACAATGTCGCTCGTCCAATGGGGCTATTCTGTCTCAGGCATTTCAAGCCGGAATCCAATGTTACTGATACCATACCACATTCAAGAGCATGTATGCCAGTGCTAATTATAATATTGGGTGGGCGTCAAGTTTTTGCACAGAGCAGAAGAGGATGTGTGTCGCGGTGGGAGGCCAGGGCGCGGGCAAGCCGACGCCCCTACCCTACACGAACGAGCCGCCGATGCTGGTCCGTCGTATGGTAGGGGCGTCGGCTTGCCCGCGCCCTGGCCATCCCCCTATCCTTTTGCAAAGCCATTGACACGCCGCCGCCTACGTGCATAATGATAGCAGTGTGATAAAAAAACAATATCTGCGATGCGATAATCGTAACTGAAAGGAATATCTTATGCAACTTGGATTAGTTGGACTTGGGCGCATGGGCGCATATATGGCGAAGCGGCTGCTGCGCAACGGGCATACTGTTATTGGCATGGCGCGTCATGACAGCACTGTACAGGCAGCCTTAAACGACAAGGCCATCTCGGCTGGCACTACCTCGCTGGCCGATCTCGTAAAACAACTCGATACCCCCAGAGCCATCTGGTTGATGGTGCCAGCCGCCTCGGTGGATGCCACGCTGGATACGCTTGTTCCCCTGCTTTCCCAGGGTGACATAGTGATCGACGGCGGCAACTCCTATTATCATGACGACATTCGCCGCGCCAACGAATTGAAGCCTGAAGGCATCCACTACCTGGACATCGGCACCAGTGGCGGAGTGTGGGGACTCGATCGCGGCTACTGTTTGATGATTGGCGGCGAAACCGAAGTTGTGCAGCATCTTTCACCCATTTTCGAGACGCTGGCCCCTGGCGTCGGCGCGGTATCGCGCACGCCCGGACGCGATCAAATCGGCGGAACCGCCGAGAAAGGCTATTTGCACTGCGGGCCAAGCGGCGCGGGCCACTTCGTCAAAATGGTGCATAACGGCATCGAGTACGGCATCATGGCCGCTTATGCCGAGGGGCTGAATATCCTGCATCACGCCAACATTGGCAACCACCAGCAAGACATCGACGCCGAAACAGCTCCATTGAGCAACCCGGACTACTACAAGTATGATCTGAACCTGGCCGATGTAGCGGAACTCTGGCGACGTGGCAGCGTCATCGGCTCGTGGCTGCTCGACCTGACGGCCAGCGCAATCATCAAGGACCCCACTATGTCCAAATTCGGGGGCCGCGTCTCAGACTCCGGCGAAGGACGCTGGACCATCAATGCCGCCATCGACGAAGGCGTACCCGCGCACGTGCTGACCGCCGCGCTTTACGAACGCTTCGCCTCGCGTGGCGAGGCCGATTTCGCCAGCAAGTTGATGTCTGCCATGCGTTTCGAGTTTGGCGGCCACCTGGAAAAGACGGAAGGTAAGTCTTGAGCCATGACTACAATGTGAACATCGCTCACACAACGTCCCGCGTGGCGAGCGTTAGAGGAGCATTACCAGAGCGCGCGCAACCTCCACCTGCGCGCGCTCTTCGCCGGAGACCCCCAACGTGGCGAGCGTTTCGCAGCCGAGGCGCCTGGCATTTACCTGGACTACTCTAAGAACCGCGTCACCGGCGAGACGCTGCGCCTGCTGTTCGACCTGGCGCAATCTTCAGGTCTGCGCGAGCGCATCGACGCCATGTTCCGCGGCGACAAAATCAATATCACCGAGCAACGCGCCGTTTTGCACGTCGCCCTGCGCGCCCCCAGGGACGCCTCAATTATCGTGGACGGCGAAAATGTCGTGCCGCAGGTCCACGCCGTACTCGACAAGATGGCGAATTTCTCCGAGCGCGTGCGCAGCGGGGCCTGGACGGGCTACACCGGCAAACGCATCCGCCATATCGTCAACATCGGCATTGGCGGTTCAGACCTCGGCCCCTTCATGGCATACGACGCCCTGAAATACTACAGCGACCGCGACATAACAGCAGGCTTTGTTTCCAACGTCGATAGCAACGAATTTGTGGAAGTGACGCGCGGCCTTGACCCGGCGGAGACGCTATTCATCGTCTCCTCCAAAACCTTCACCACGCTGGAGACGCTGACCAACGCGCGTTCGGCCCGCCAGTGGTGCGTGTCGGCGCTGGGCAGCGAACAGGCCGTCGCAAAGCATTTTGTAGCGGTGTCTACCAACACCGCAGAGGTCGCAAAATTCGGCATCGATACCGCCAACATGTTCGAGTTCTGGGACTGGGTCGGCGGTCGCTACTCCTACGACTCGGCCATTGGACTCTCGCTGATGATCGCCATCGGCCCGCCGCAATTCCGCGAGATGCTGGCCGGTTTTCACGCGATGGACGAGCATTTCCGCACTGCGCCGTTCGAGCGCAACCTGCCCGTGCTGCTGGGTCTGCTGGGCATCTGGTACAACAACTTCTTCGGCGCTGAAACGGTAGCCATCCTGCCCTATGACTATTACCTCGGCCGTCTCACCTCCTACCTGCAACAGCTCGACATGGAGAGCGACGGCAAGCACGTAGACCTCGACGGCAGGCAGGTCGATTACCAGACCGGGCCAATCATCTGGGGTCAGCCGGGCACCAACGGCCAGCACGCCTTCTACCAACTGATCCACCAGGGAACCAAACTCATCCCCTGTGATTTCATCGGATTCTACGAATCGCTAAATCCCCTGGGGCCGCATCACGACCTGTTAATGGCAAATCTCTTCGCGCAGACCGAAGCCCTCGCCATGGGCAAAACCGCCGGAGAAGTGGCCGCCGACGGCGTTCCCGCCTTCCAGGCGCCGCACCGCACCTTCGAGGGCAACCGTCCCAGCAACACCATCCTGGCGCAGCGCCTGACGCCGGAAACCCTGGGCAAGCTGATTGCCCTTTACGAACACAAAGTATTCGTGCAGGGAACCATCTGGCACATCAACTCCTTCGATCAATGGGGCGTCGAACTGGGCAAAGCGCTGGCAAACCGCATCGTCCCCGAACTTTCCAGCGACAGCGAACTCAAGCACGACAGCTCAACCAACACATTGATAAACAAGTATCGCAAATTCCGGCAAGCAACGCCTTGATTGGGATTGCTATCCTTGCTGATACATTCTAATGATCAATAAAGGTAATGTGCGTGGCTCCGTCCTGATGATTTTTAACAATCGAATAGGGAAATGATCCATGGCTCCGTCCTGTAGGGACAAGGGGCGGATGCGGGGATGGGTGGGGGCCTTGTGCTTGTCCTCGTGGCAACGCAATTCCGTTGGGTTCCGTAAGGCAAACATGGTTCACCTCCAACGAGGACAAGCACAAGGCCCCCTCATCCATCCAACCCCGCCCCTTGTCCCTACAGGACGGGGGCTGCGCAATTCGCTGAGGTTCCGTAAGGCAGACATGGTTCACCTCCAACGAGGACAAGCACAAGGCCCCCTCATCCACCCTACCCCGCCCCTTGTCCCTACAGGACGGGGGGGACGCAAGCGTCCCGATGGTACAATTACCCCATTCGGTCGTCAAAATTCATCAGGACGGGGGCAACGCTCATTACCCCATTCGGTCGTCAAAATTCATCAGACACACCGGAACTTTTCTACCGGCGCTTTGGCGGCTCGAACTGCGCTTTGCGTTTCTCCAGGAAGGCGCGCATTCCCTCCTGAGCGTCGGGTGTCTGCGACGCGGCGGCCATCACCTCTATAGCATAGGTATATGCCTGCGATTGAGGCAGGTCAAGCTGGGCGTACAATGCCTGCTTGCCGAGCGCCTTTGAGAGGAAACTGCCGCGTGTCGCCGCTTCGAGCAGGCGTTGCGACTCTTCCACCAGCTTTTCGGGAGCAACTACACGGTTGATAAGTCCCCAGTCTGCTGCTGTCTGCGCGTCGATGGTATCTCCCGTCAGCGCCATTTCAAAGGCGCGTTTGCGCCCGAACGTTCCGGGCGACCGCCACCATCGGCGTCGTGCAGAACCAGCCCCCCTTCCCGCCCGGCGTGGCAAAGGTCGCCTCCGTGGAGGCCACCGCCAGGTCGCAGGTTGCCACAAGCTGGCATCCGGCGGCGGTAGCAATGGCATGAACGCGCGCCAACACCGGCTGTGGAATCGATTAAATCGTCTCCATCAAGGTCGTGCAGGTTTGCAACAGCTCGCGCATCGCCATCAGGTCTCGCCCGACCATATCGCCAAAATCATGCCCGGCAGAAAACGCCGGCCCATTCGCGGCCAACGTGACGCCGCGCGCCGCGCTCTCTCCCACTTCACGAAACGCCGCAGTCAACTCAAGCATGTGTTTGAGCGAAAGAGCATTGCGCCTCTGCGGGTAGTTCATGGTGATAGTAGCAAAATCACCATCGTAGCTGACTTCGACCAGCTCGTATGTCATCGTCTTAACCATTGCCTTCGATCCTTTCGAGGATAGCCGTTTCTCCATCCTGTCACTATACGACAGATCGAGAAGCAGACGCAACAGCTTCATACGCCACGCACATCATGCCAAAATACGTCGGCGCCTCATACGAAAGCAACTCGCCTCGGAAACTCGTACCTTCAATGGCGCCATGCAGGTTGAGAATCTGCCCATAGGCATCGGTGGCGGCGCGTTTGAGCCAGGATTGATTAAAGGCGAGGAGGCGACCAGGGTCCTGCTCGCGAATGGCCTGGATGGTAGCGGCGTCAAATTCGGCGGAGGCCGGGTCAAAGCCGTAGGGGCCGTTTTTATCATGCGCGTGGCCCATGTCGGCGCTGGCGACGAAGGCAATACGTCGGTTGAGAGATTCGGCGGCCAGCCGGATAGCTTTGCCAAAATGAGGATAGATTTCCCAGGGCATATAGCCGCGATCAGGGCAGGCGATCACCACGCGAGGCTGTGGTGTTATATTGCCCAGGAACCAGAGCGGGATACTCGCTCCCCAATCGAGCGGCTGGGAATATTCGGGATCATCCGCTACGGCATAGCCAATGCGCCGTACAGGCACCTCTAACGAGTGGGCAGTGGAAACGATAGCCGCGTTGAGTTCTTTATCCACCTTAAACGTGATGGAGAAACCGTTGCCTGACCCGCCTGCTTCAAAGCCAAGCTCACCCACCACCCGTTCATTGTTGAGCAGCGAAAACGCATTATCAATCCGGTGTCCATGCGGTGTCACCAGCACAATCGTTTCGGGTCGAGCGGCAGCCACGCGCCGTCCCAACTCTTCCATTGCCGCCCGTGTTGCCAGGGACTTCTCTGCCCCCTCTTCCTTTAGCGCCGGTACTATCATGCTCCCATGCGGCGCAATACAGGCAAAGACCAGACCGCTCATTATTTGCTCCTATCTACATCGGGAATCGTCGCTCTCGCCCTGTAGGGACAAGGGGCGGATGCGGAGATGGGTGGGGGCCTTGTGCTTGTCCTCGTCAGGGTGTGATCCCTATGAGATTTCATCATACCTCGCCGGATCACCTTACCCCCACGAGGACAAGCACAAGGCCCCCTCATCCGCCCAACTCCGCCCATTGTCCCTACAGGACGCGGGACGCAAGCGTCCCGCTAGACCTGATTTCTGCATTTGATTGGCAAAAATCATCAGAGACAATTGTTAGAAACGCTTAGAAATGCGACTGCATGGCGGCTGTGCCGGTGAAGTCACCGGTCAGGGGCTTGACATCGTTTGGCTGCGTCGGGTCGATCTTGAACACCACAGAATCGCGCGTTGGCACACGCTGGTCGGGCGACGATCCATAGGTGACGGGTGGGTATAGTCCTCCTAGATCAACGTTTTTCAACGAAAGGAAGGCGTTGTACAGGCCATCGCGCGTGAGGTCGTTATTTGCAAACGCCTTCTTCAGGATGGCATAGGTAATTTCGGACTCGGTGTAACCGAACTCGAAGTAGCCATCAGGCTGCTGCGCAGGCGCGTACTTAGCAACATCCTGCAAGAGCTGCGCCATACCGGGCTTGCTGGTATCGCCCCAGGTTGCTCCCTGGCCGACCACCCACAGGTTGGTGAGCAGTGGCTTCAAAGTGGGGATACCGAGCAGCAGATTCGACCACGCCGGACTCTGGAGAATAAACTGCGGATTGTAGCCCAGTTTAAACGCGGTACCGACGATGGTGGCGGTAACTGCTGGCAGCGTACTGAGGAAAACGTACTTCGCCTTCGCTGCCTTCATCTGCGCTACCTGCGCCGTAAAGTCGGTATCCGTCACCGCGTAACTGGCCTGGCCCACATCTTTCAACCCATAAGCCGCAACGGCCTCTTTATAGCCAGTCAGCCCATCCTGGCCGTACTCATCATTCTGATAAATGATGCCCGTGGCAGGATTTTTGTCGCCTAGAGAGTTCACAACGTAATCGAAGGCGTTCTCGACCTGCAGCCGGTAGGGCGTGCCAACCATAACGAGATACTGCTGGCGAGCCAGGGCCGAAGACAGGGTTGCTGCCGAAACCAGCATATGGTCTGCCGCAGCAAGGTCCTTGATGGCAAAGGTGGTGGGCGTTCCCAGGCTATCGGCGATCATCAGAACCTTGGTATGGATCTGATTGTACAACTGCACCTGGATCTGGGGATTGTACTGCAAATCTTCCTCCAGGAACTTCACCTTGTAACCGCCGATTCCGCCATTATCGTTGACATGGTCGAAGAATACCTTCACACCAAGCGCCAGCGGGTCTCCAACCGGGGCAGCGACCGGGCCAGAGTAGGGCGAGATAATGCCCAGTGTAATGGTCTTATTCGCTACATCGACACCAGGACCAACTTTGAGTCCAGTACCATTGCCGTTGTTGCCTGGAGTGCTGCTGGCGCATCCTGAAAGCGCCATCACACAGACAACAATGAAGCCTACGCACGCATAAAGCGTCTTCCTGCTAAGCATGGGTTGCACCTCTTCGTGGAATAATCGCGATAACAACGGTTGAACATGTCATACGCGCTACATCTCCAACATCCTACCAGGCCTGACCCGTCATAAGAAGAACCAGCAGCGACGCCCCTTGTGGGCGTCCCGTTCATTTTGTCCGCCTGTTAGCCTTTTACAATGTATTCAGACGGGACACCCACAAGGGGTGTCGCTACTGATCTGATGGCAGATCAGTGATTTCGGCTGTTTCACCTCCTTCGTCTTTACGCGCATTGAACTTGCGGGTCAACGCCTGGCCCCGGCGCGCAAGCCCAATCACGCCTCCCGGCTCGAACAGCAGGAAGACAACAATGAGCAGGCCATAAAGAAGAGCGTTCAGGTCACTACTGCTGATTATTCCCGAACCGCCTACCGGCAGCAGGTTAAAATGATCGATAACCAGCGGCAACCCGAACACGAATGCAGCCCCAAGAATTGACCCCCATACGCTGGCAGCGCCTCCAATGATGATGGCGGCCACGAACTGGATAGAGAGCGTCAGGCCCCAGTAATCGGGGGCAATATAACGACTATACGACGCATACAACGCGCCCGCGATGCCCGCCAGGAACGATGACAGGACAAACGCGCCCATCTTCGCCTCGAACAGGTTGACCCCTATGATGGTCGCGCCCGTCTCGTTATCGCGCACCGCCTGGAATGCGCGTCCAGCCCGCGAACGCATAACGTTATACACAAAGAAAGCCGCCAACGCCAAAACAACCAGATTCAGTAAGAAATATTGCTGACCCGACGTAAGCGCAAGACCAAGGTATGAGTTCTGCTGATCGAACGTCGCGCCGCCCAGAGCTGGCACAGGAAATGTGCGCCCCTGCGGACCGCCTGTGATACCGCGCATATTCAAAAAGAGATACTGCCCGATGAAGATCAGAGAAAGCGAAACAATGCCCAGGTAAAAGCCTTTCAGACGCAGAGCCGACGGACCAATCAAGGCACCGACCAGCCCCGCCACAATACCCGCCGCCGGAAGCCAGATAATGAACGGCAGGTTCAGGCCCAGTGGATCGAGCGGGGACAACGGCGCGTTCCCGCCGAGATAGGCCGAGGTGTACGCGCCAATTGCCATAAAGAAGGCGATACCCAGCGAAACCTGGCCCGTGTACCCTGAAAGCACGTTGAGCGCAAGCGCCGCAATCGCTGCGATCAAGGTGTAATTGACAATGGTAAACCAATCGTCGTTACCCACCGAGAAAAAGATCAGAATAACGGCGACAATCAGAATAGTCGCAATCCAGCGCGATGCCCTGCCGCGCAACAGGCGTGACGGCGGCGCAGCAGTGGAGGCAAGGGGAGTGGTAGATTTCGCGCTTGCTTTTGGTGACGCGCTCATATCCGCTCTACCTTTCTCGTCCCGAACAATCCGTAGGGGCGAATGAGCAGCACCAGAATCATCACCAGGTACGGCGTAATCTGGTGAATGCCAGCGCCCAGCACGTTAGCGACGTGGCTTTCGTACCCGGCAGTCAGGTCCTGCACCAGGCCAATAATAATGCCGCCCACGACTGCCCCGGCGACCGAGTCAACGCCGCCCAGGATAATGGCGGGAAATGCCAGCAGCGCCGCGCTTCCCAACGTGATGTCTATAGAAAAGGTGCCCATTGCAAGAAAAACGCCGCCAATGGTTGCGATGGCCGCGGCAATACCCCAGGCCAGCGCGTACACCATGCGGATGTTGATGCCCACCGCCAGCGCCGCCTCCTGATCGAGGGCGGTGGCGCGCATCGCCAGCCCGTAGCGCGTGTACTGGAAGAAGTAATAGAGCAGAGCGCACATGATGACCGTCACGAGAATCGTCAGCAGGTCGTTTGCGCCAAAGTGAACACCAGCAATATTGAAACCATCGGTAATAGTATAGGGCGCGGGCGCTGAGAGAGGATTCGATCCCGCTTTCACAATAACGGCGGTGCGCAGTATCGTATCCAGACCAATCGTAATCATCAAAATGGAAAAGACCGGGCGACCTATCATGCGTCGCAGCACCAGGCGTTCAAAAAGCAGACCGATTAACACCGTCACTACGACGCCCAACGCCACCGCGAAAATAAAGTTCAGATGCCAGTCGAACACCAGCGACGAAACCACGTAGGCCCCCACCAGCAGTATCTCGCCCTGAGCAAAGTTAATAACTTCGCTGGCCTTAAATATGATCGAGAAGCCCATACCAATCAGGGCGTAGATACAGCCAAGCGCGACGCCCGCAAAGGCTATTTGAATAAAATATGCCACATCTCTCTCCTGCCTGTCATTCTATGAGCGATGCTCCTCTGCCGGCGCAGGCAACGCGGCAGCGCTACCGCCGAATTCTTCGCCGAGATACGCTTTAATTACATCCGGGTTGGCCTGCACCTCTGCCGGCGTACCCTGCGCAATAACGCGCCCGAAATCAAGCACCAGCACGCGATCAGCGATACCCATCACCAGCGCCATGTCATGCTCAACCAGTATTTGCGTCACCCCAAGCTGCTCTTTAATATCCAGGATGACGGCTGCTATATCTTCCGTCTCTTCCAGCCCCATGCCCGCCACCGGCTCATCCAGCAGCAGCAACTTCGGCTCCAGAGCCAGCGCGCGCGCGATGTCGGCGCGTTTCTGCAAACCATAGGGCAGGCTCCCCAGGGGATAGTTGCTGACGTTCTTGAGTCCAATCAAATCGAGTAGATGCAAACAGTAGGCGCGGTTGCGTTTCTCTTCCGCCCGCGTTTGAAAGAAATAAAGTCCACCGAGCAGGATACCGCTGCGCATCCGCGTATGCCGCCCCAACAGCAGGTAATCCATAACGATCATACTTGGAAATTGGCCGAGATTCTGGAACGTGCGGGCAATGCCGGCGCGCGCCACCTGGTACGTCTTGAGGCGCAACAAATCGCGCCCATCGTAGGTGACGCTCCCCGTCGCGGGCTGGTAAACCCGCGAAATGACGTTGAAAAGCGAGGTTTTGCCCGCGCCGTTGGGACCGATTACCGCAAATAATTCTCCCGGCAGCGCCTGGAACGAGACATCCGACAGCGCCTTAACCCCCTCAAAGCGTACCGAGACATCCGCGACGGAGAGCAGCGGCGCGCGAGCCGGTTCCGGCCCTATCAACACATTGGAGACGATGCTCTCACTCATAAGTCCCATTTCCTTTCGGGACGACGCTGGCGAACCGTGCTCATACTGCTGCGTTCTTCACCTTCGTGCAGCCCAAGATAAAATTTGCGCACGCTCTCGTCCTGCAAAAGTTCGGCGGCAGGCTGCGCCAGCACGACCTTGCCGGTTTCCAGCACATAGCCGTGATGAGCAAGCGAAAGCGCCATCTGAGCATTTTGTTCTACCAGTAATACGGCGGTACCACCGGCATTTATCTCAGCGATGATGGAACGAATTTGCTGCACCATAAAAGGCGCGAGTCCCAGCGAGGGTTCGTCCAGTAATAACAACTTTGGACTGGTCATTAAGCCCCGGCCAATCGCCAGCATCTGCTGTTCCCCGCCGGAGAGATAGCCCGCGTGACTCTTGCGACGGTCGCGCAAGGCCGGAAACAAATCCATCACATGGTCATAGGCGCGGCTCACCGCCTTCGGGCCGCGCGTAGAAATAGCTCCGGTGCGCAGGTTTTCGCCTACCGTGAGGCCGGCGAAGAGCCGTCGCCCCTCTAAAACCTGGGAAATACCGCGTTGCACAATCTGGGTCGTGTTCAAACGATCGATGCGCTCTCCGTCAAAGAGGATAGAGCCGCGTGTGATACTGGCATGATGGATACGCAACAGGCCCGAAATAGCGCGCAGGATAGTCGTTTTCCCCGCCCCATTAGCGCCGAGCAACGCCACCACCGTCTTATCCGGCACCTCGATTGACACCCCCTGCACAGCCGGAATGATGCCGTTGTACGTGACTGCGATGTCCTGAAGAAGCAACATGCTTCAACCTCCCTCAATGATAAGCAACCACCACCGCCTTAAACAACAGATAGAGTAGCATCACCTGTGGGTTCGTTTGTTCATTTCCATGAATAGGGGTATTGTAAGTGAGCTATTGCATAGTATACAATGTTTTCAGCAACAAATTAGAGGGGAGTATTTGTTCTCTAGAACAATAGCAAGGCTGCCTGCATGACTGAGATACATCGTACCGCCTGGCCCTCTGTAGAAAACAGTCTGAAAACTGCCGCGTTGCTTCCTCAACAGCGCGGCGAGATGATGTCGTATGCCTTGCAAGAACTCCTCACCCATATTCCTGCCATAGCTACCGCGCTGATCTGGCCTTGCAAGGACAAAAAGGTGCCGTGGAAAGTCTACTACGCGGGGATACGACGGGACACCATGCGGCACTGGCTCACCGCCCGTCTTGACCCTTCCCTTGATGTGACCAGCGCAGTATTACAGCACGATCTAAGCAGCAGTTTTTCAGATATGCCGCAACCGCTCATCATACGCCTGCAACCATCAGCCGTGTCCGCTCCTGGACTGTGGATTGTCTGGGCAGTTCAGCCCTCTGCCCTCCATCTACCACATTCCATGAGCGAGTGCCTCGAACGTGTTCGCCGGACATTAGAAGCGCTGCTGGAGGTCGAAGGTACGGAAGAACAATATTTTTCCAGTAGTTCTCCCCTGTACGATCGGGAGCTAATCGCAGACCTGGCGCGTGGCGACACTCATGCTCTGTCTGCTTTCCTCAGCCTGACGCGGGTGGTTGGGAAAGCAGACTTCACCTTCTGGGCAAGGGCCTATCAGGACATCATCGAAATCACCAGCCACCTGGGCGCGAAACATAACGGCTTTGGCTTCGCCCTCCCGCTTGGACACGGCGTCGGTGGTCGTATCGCTGCCTACGGAACGCCAATCGTAGGAGATTATCGCAACTCTCCGTATCGCGATCCCAGTGTCTGCGATATGATTGACGGTGAGAATATCCGGTCAGGCCTTGCCTTACCCGTGCGTTATCATGCCGGAGATACCACCAACCCGCGCGTAGCGGCAGTCCTGTATGTCACACGCCGCGCTATCACTCCTTTCTCTCTATCCGAACGCTTGCTCGTGCAGCGACTGGCGGCCTTGCTCGAGCCGCTGCCCTTTGTCAGTCGTCCTCCGTCTTTCGTCTCGCCCGACGTGCAGCGCTTCCCCAACCATAAAGCTGCATGGTACGACATTATCCTTCATGCCAGTCGCGTAGAAACTCTCAAAGCGTGGGTCAGTCAACTCATAAAAGGGGAAGTTATCGTCACAGACAGCGACAGCCATCCGTATGTCTTTGCCCACACCGGGCAGTTAGAACAAATAAAAGCATCTCGCGAACCGGACGAGGCGCAAGTAATCACCCTGGCGTCTCCCGGAGTGAGTCTCCCTGGCAAGGTATACATGTGGCCCTCCGCCCCGTTGCCTCCACCTTCCTGGCCCGACTTCTTTGCTGATCTCGTGATCGCCTGTAACCTGGTAATCGCCCGCCAGGAAGGGGCTTACGATTCCCTGGCGCGCCAGAGGGAGCAATGGTTACGCGCGCTGCTGCAGGGAAAATCTGCGCAGCATAGCGATACAGACGGCTACCGCCTGGGCCTCCCCGTCGAGCATGGTCAAATATGGGTAATAGCCTGGCCTGCGCAAACGATGCACGCGACGAAATCTGCGCGTAAAAGAATGATCGCCGAAAGTATTACGCTGGACAACCTGAAAAGCCCACTGCTCTTTTTTGACGATGACACCAGCGTTGTCTTACTCGACGAACACACGGCGCAGCAGCCATCTCGCATACGCGATGCATTGCTCAAACACTGCGCCCCCCAGCCGCTCTGGATCGTATACGGAGCGCGCTATCACTCGCTACACGAACTGAAAATAACGCTCACCCACGCCATCTCGCTCGCGCAGAAAGCCAGGCGTGAAAAGTATAGCGAGTACCTGCTCGACATCCACACACCGGGCCTGGACAGCCTGTTGGAGAATCCCAGGCTAGCCGAAGACCTGCGCGCCTTCGCCACCAGGCTGCTCGCCCCGCTCACCGAATACGACACCGCCAGGGGAACGCACTTCACCACGACCTTCGTGCTGGCGCAAACGCTCGGTTCAGCGCAGGCCGTAGCCGACCAGCTCGCCGTACACGTCAACACCATCCGTTACCGCCTCCACAAAGTGGAGGAAATTCTTGGCATAGACTCGGCTTCCCCAAAGGAGCGCACAGCCCTCGCCCTTGCCGCCTTCATCTGGAAAAGCTTTGAACATGTTCCTTAGATGTTTTTCACTTTCCGTCAGTAGCGACACCCCTTGTGGGTGTCCCATTCGCACCAACTTAAGCGAAGAGCCGGGTTTATCCGTAGGGGCGGGGGCGGACGATGAGGGGTGGTGGGGACGCTTGCGTCGCCCTCGTCCCTCATACGCGCCAACGAATCGTATCATCAACAGGTACGAGGGCGACGCAAGCGTCCACCCCCCTCTCCACATCACCCCCGCCCCTACGGACTTCGCTCGCTTGCTTCTTAAGTTGGTGCGAATGCGGCACCCCTTGTGGGTGTCCCATACCGGTTTCCCGCAAGCAGGGAGATCGAGACACGGCCCACATTCGTATTATGATAATGCCATGCCATTGTGTTAATTCAAGGAGAACATGACTATATGCAATCCCTTTCACTCGTACACCTGACCCGCCAACCTCTAGTGGAATCGCGTAACCCTCCACTTTTATTGCAACTGCACGGCGTCGGCAGCAACGAACAGGACCTGTTTGGCCTCGCACCATCGCTCGAACAAACGTTTTCTCATTCTCAGCCTGCGTGCGCCCAACACGCTGGCTCCCGGCAGCTACGCCTGGTTCGCGGTCAACTTCACGCCACAGGGCCCAGTCATCAATAACGCGCAGGCCGAAGCCAGCCTCAAGACATTGATTGCCTTCATCAGCGAAGCCGTCACCGCCTACGAAGCCAACCCGGAGCAGGTCTACCTGATGGGCTTCAGCCAGGGAGCCATCATGAGCGCCAGTATCGCTCTGACCCGCCCCGACCTTGCAGCGGGCGCGGCCCTCATGAGCGGGCGCATCCCGCCAGAAATTCACCCCATGATCGCCACACCCGAACAACTTAACGGCTTGCCCATCTTCGTCGCGCATGGCACAGAAGATACCATCCTGCCCATCAATAATGGCCGCGCCAGCCGCGACCTGCTCTCGTCCCTCCCCGTAGCCCTCACCTACCACGAATACCCCATGGGCCACGGAATAAGCCCCCAGAGCCTCAACGATGTCAACAACTGGTTGAGTGAACTGCTTGACAGGGAATAGCCTTGCAGTATAGTTCCCAGGGCGACCGCAAGGGTCGCCCCTACCATATACGGGTTAGCCAGCGCATCGTAGTATGGTAGGGGCGACCCTTGCGGTCGCCCTGGTTATTCTCGCAACAATGACTCTGCCACAATAACCGATTGGCTCTTGAACCATCACCCCCTTTCTGCGAAGATTAGCAGCAACGGTCTGCTCATCAAAAGGAAATAGAATGGCTCATGCATGGCTTTTTGGCACGGTTCTGTTTGGCCTCGCAGCCTCAATCTCATGGGGTACAGGAGATTTTAGCGGCGGATTAGCCAGCCGCCGCGCGCATGTCTTCAGCGTCGTACTCGCCGCCTATGCCGTCGGGATGGTACTCTTGCCCATTCTGGCCCTGGCATGGTCTGAACCGCTCCCATCGTGGCATGACGCGCTGTGGGGCGCGAGCGCCGGACTGGCCGGAACGCTGGGACTAACCGCCTTCTACCGCGCCCTGGCCATCGGTCGCATGGGCATCACCGCGCCCATCACCGCAGTCCTGGCGGCATCCCTGCCAGTCATCTTCAGCGCATTTACGCAAGGGCTTCCCGGCTCCCTGAAACTGGCCGGTTTCGCGCTGGCCCTGCTATCCGTCGCGCTGGTCTCACGCCCCGAACGAGCGTCAGGCCGCCCCGAAGGACTGGGATTGGCCCTGCTGGCCGGACTAGGCTTCGGCAGCTTCTTTATCCTCATCAGCCAGGTCAGCGCCCACGCCGTTTTCTGGCCCCTCACATTTGCGCGACTCGTCTCGCTGCTCTTCATGATCATCTTTGTGCGCATCAGGGGCGAGCAAATGCTGCCCAAAAAGTCCGTATTTCCCCTCATACTACTCGCCGGATCATTAGATGTCGCGGGCAACGTCTTCTTCATCCTAGCCGTACATGCCGGACGCCTGGATGTCGCCTCCATCCTCTCTTCCCTCTACCCCGCCGTCACCGTCCTACTGGCCGCCATCATCCTGCGAGAACGAGTATCGCGCATCCAGGCCATCGGCATCGCCCTCGCCCTGGGCGCAATCCTGCTCATCTCCGCGTAATCCCAGACAAGCATGAGCCGAACCATCTCCCACCAGAAACATCCCTACCAACTTGCGAGAGTCGCTACCAGAGCCAGTTTCCTGCACAATTCCATACATTGCATCTTTTCTTTTTCCTGTGAAGCCTGCAACGCCAGAGCAAATAATCGTACCGACGAATGCAGAATGATGATTTCATTCGCGTCGAGAGGCACCCCTTCCCCATATTCAAAACTTCCCATTATCTGACTCTGCTGGCGAATGAAACTAGAATGACACTGAGAAGCGAAACAGGCATTTTGGCCTCCAAAATGCCTGACGACGCAAGCTCAAAGTTGAAGAGATGATCTTCGTTGAATCACCCATTTTTCACTGAAAGTATATTCTAGTCTCATTCGCCAGCAGAGTCTTATCTGATACAGTTTTCTTTGCAGATTTATGATTGTCTCATGGGCAAACTCCCTATTGGGAAGTGTTTCCCGGTTCGTTACCAGCAGTTGCTTCAGCAGCACGAGAGACTTCTTCAAAAGCAACAACTCATCCAGAGTGAACATCAGACAGGGAAGTTTCGTCGCTCCGATGCGCCGTCGGGACTGTTTCATTAATCGTCCTCTTTTCTACCTCGGATAGTTGTCGTAATGACTCATACGCTATAAAACCTCCTCATCATCAGCAATCCACAGGAAAGATTACCACAATAACCCGTAATTAGGCAATAGAAATATGAACTAATTTATACAGACTATTTCATACAAATGAAATCGTCCAGTTCTCAGAGTTGGTAGCTTTGTGTATAGTGAAGAAAAACAAAGGGAAACTATATGCTTCGTCTGCGGGTAAAGGAAGTTGCCAAACAGAAGGGATTTTCTATGAATAAGCTCTCTCAACGATCCGAGGTCTCTTATCATATTATCCGTGATATTTTCCGCGATCCCTTCAAAAGCATCAATACCGATACACTCAATAGATTAGCAAAAGCATTAGGCGTACCTGTAACAGAGATCATCGAAGATGTTCCAGAAGAAGAAAAATAAGCAGTGAAAAAGGTAGTTTTGTGCCAGTAACAATTCTCCTATGTTATGCCCATCAAGACGAGCGCATGGTAAGTCAACTTAAAGATCATTTAAGTGTGTTAGAACGCAATGGCCTCATTGCGCTATGGGATTATGGGAATATCACTCCTGGCGCTGAGTGGGAGCAAGAGATTAATAAACATCTCGACGAAGCTCAGATTATCCTACTTCTAATTAGTCGCTCGTTTTTAGCTTCTAACTATGGTTATACAGTGGAAATGCAGCGAGCCATCGAACGGCACGAAAGCAAAGAAGCATGTGTTATTCCTGTAATCCTGCGCCCTGTTCATTGGAAAGAACCACCGATTGATAAGCTTCGAGCTTTACCAGATCGTGATAAGCCTATCTCAAAATGGCCTGATCGAGATGAAGGATTTGAAAACGTAGCTGATGGTATTATTAAGGTAATAGGGCAATGGAACGCCCGTGGCTTACCCGATCCTGTAGCGGAGAGAAAGGCATTGATAGCAAATCTCGATCAACTTATTGAAACCGTCAAATCGCAAATGCAACCGCCGCCTCGCGCACTGGCGACAGCAAATACGCTTCTACAGTTGAGTGTTTATATACCAAATGAGGTAACGCTTGCTGACCTGGTAGTGGGATGGCGAACTCTTTCTCATGCTTCAAAGCAGGAGGAAGAACCGGCTACATCATACCGTCGCGTAACATGTGGCGAACTGGCAAATATGGCTTCTCAGTTCACGACCGATCAAGGAAACCTGTCCCAGGCGATTAAGACCTGGCGCATCTGGCGAGACGTTTTTAATGATAGAACCGATAGAGGTGATCCCCGGCAAGCCGCCATGGCAAGTACCTTTACACGCGAACTAACGGAACTGCAAGAAGCCATGCATTAGCCGGGTATAGAGCTTCGCTGATTATCGTTGGAATCCTGGCTGTTCTCCCTGGCACCGATGTATGCAAGCAATGCTGCTCCCATCTTGATGCCCATGAAGAACCGTTCGACTTCAAGGTTCTCGTTAGGAGCGTGGTTTGCTTCATCAGCATTAGCGTAGGGAACGCCAAAGGTGGGGATACCCAGGGTTTTCGTGAAGACGTATTCGGGGAGGCTGCCTCCCATGGCTGGGCCATCATAATGCTGCCGGTGCATAGCCAGGTGGATTGATGAGTAGCGAGCAGGTTTGCCATTCAGCTGAGGAGAGACCAACGGCGTCTACGATGGCTGTGATTTGGGGTTCAAGCGGATCGCTCTGATTGATCTAGACAGGGATGGTGCGTATTTCGTTTATAGTGGTATTAGCAAGCGCTTCGATTTGCGCTCGCTGGTCGGAGGTGAGTGGGTGGGTGGGTGAAGTTTAGGATGAGCATGATGCGTTCTCCAATAGCTCTTTTAGTTGTTCAGCATCTTTGGGTGTTTGTGGATGACCCTATCCATTGCTCAATGCGAACTATTCTTTCAATGCCTCATCTACTTGCTTTATTAGTTCTTTTGTGTCCCCCGGAGAAAGCGAAGTTGCGCCACGCCTGTAATCCAAGAGAGAAATTACTTTGATATTGGCAGCATCAACAATTTCTTTCTGAGATGGTGTTGGCGTAACATTAATAACATAAAACTGCTGTGTAAATGTACCGAGATGATGTTTGGCTGTACTTAACTGCTTAATACCTTTCAGACCTCGCCCCTCGTCTCCTACCTTTGTCTCGATAATGCCAAACTGATTTACAGAGCGAACTGCTACATCTATATCAATTTGCTCTTTCATTGTTTTAACACCCATCATAACCTCATATCCATGAGAACGTAATGTATCCCCTACAGCCTTTTCTAATAGTCCACCTTCTGTTGGACTGGGACCATCTACTTTCCATTTCATCGATCCGAGCTGCACGTTGAAAAAATCCTTGAGCTGAACACATTCACGTAACATTTTACTATCTTTAAATTGTAACTCTTGTTGCTTCCATTCATATCGAAAGACCTGATTATGTTTTTCTTCGCTCTCCATATATACAATTGATGCATTATATTGCTGTGCTACATGATAGGCTGCGAGTGACATCGCCTTTGTTCCACCTGTAAGATTAAAGACAAGAGATTGATGTGATGCAAGTTCTGGCTCTGCCAGCTTATCTTTAAGGGCTTTGATAATGGTAATAACATCAAAGGGATCAGTTGAAAGCTCGTAGATTGCTGTTTCTGCTTTAAGGGCTGCTTTTAGATTTTTATAAACAGGTTCTGTTTTTGGAGTAGTATATACCAGTAAGAGTGCATCAGGATGTTCATGTCGTGCCAGTAAAAAATTAGGTAAAGGTTGTTCACCGATAAGTGCAATCATAAGTGCCATGATAAAAATCCGTAACTGCCCTAGGTTTGCTCGAGTGAGGGAAGGACAGGATGACCAACAAGCGTGGCTTGCAAAGAGGACAACAAGGGCAGACTCTGTTTGCGGAGCGTGGACAAGTAGCCACGAATGCGCGCAAAGGCGTGAGCACCCGCGACGCTGCGAAAGCAGCCGGAGACTTTTTGCTGCACCTTGACCATGCGCAGATCTCTCTCGGCCAGGTTATTGTCAAAATCCACGCGCAGATCTTCCAGAAAGCAGAAGACGGCTTTCTGGTGTGTGCGCAAGCGATTGAGCAGATTGCGCGCGTCACTTTGTTTGCAGCGACCGCGTTTGCCAGGGGGCGCGGTGGCCCGCGGGTGAAGCAGATCCCCTTCATCGAGCAGTCGCAGAAACTGCGCTTCCCAATCCACGACTTCCCAGAAATCCAGACGGGTTTTCCCCAGGGCGCGCGCCTGGTCGGTGGCCGCTTTCATCTCCAGCAAGAGCGCTTTGAGGTCTGCGGCCCAGGAGAGTCCTTGCTCTTCGAGGAACACGAGGTCGCGCAGCAGATGCACGATGCACAGGGCGTGCTCACAGTCGTACAAAAAGTACGAGGCCCAGCCATCGTGAATCGAGACGCCGGTGAACTGCGCCACAATCCCGATGGCGTCCAAGGCGGCCTGCCCCCGGCTCGCATCGACGTGATAGTGCGTGAGGGTCGGCGTACAGGTCACATGCATCCAGTGGCGTTTGCCTGCTACATACAGCCCGGTTTCATCGTGATGGAGCACCTCGGCGTGTGTCAAGGCTTCGCTGATCTGCTGCTCCACCGGAGCCAACTGTCCCGCACACCGCTTGATCAGCTCACCCACGGTGCCCTCACTCATCTGCACGCCCAGCAGGTCTCCGAGCACTTCGCAGGTGCGGGCCAGAGGCACCAAGTGCTGCTCAACCAGGTACACGGCGGTCGCGCCCACCTGGGGTCCATATTGCAGGGGAGCCTGCACGCCAGCGGGAAAAGTTGCACACGCGTGATCTGCTGGCAGGAAGGACAGCGTTTCTGCTCGGCCCGATATTCCTGCACCACCACCCGAGGTGGCGGCACATCCACCACTTGGCGTCGCTCTGTGCCACAGGCCGCCACCTTGTGCAGGTCCTGCTGGCAGGTCTCACACACCTCGACGGGCGACTCAATGATCTCATCGGGCGTGGAAGAGAACGACAAGCTCGATCCCCGGTGTCCTGGTTGCCCGCCTGTTTTCTTCCCGCTCTTTTGGCGCAAGCTTTTTGGCTGCCGCACAAAGCGATCCGAGGAGGGTGGCAAGCTGCTATTATGGCTATCTTTGGCCAGCCGATCTTGCAAGTCTTTCACGTGTTGGGTCAAACCAGCCATCTGTTCTTGCATCTGCTGTATCAGCAGGTCCTGCTGGCAGAGCAGGGTTTCCTGTTGCTGGATTCGTTCATCACGCTGTGCCACTTGTTCACGCAGGCGCTGATTTTCTTCTTCAATGGTCATACCGTTACTTTACTGGGTTTCACGACCTTTGGCAAGTCCCGAGCGGACCTGGGCAGTTACAAAAATCCTTTCTAAGACGTGAGCTTTCACATAGTTGTATCAGTCTGCTGACTGGAGTACGACTTTATACCATGGTTGTAAGCCTATTGTTTTCTCAACTCCAGCTTTTTGTACTTTCTCAATAATGGCCCTGGCAACTATTCTTTTTGCTTCTTGAGAAGGCATCTTTCTCCACCTAGAAAAATACGATGATTGCATTCTTCGAGTTACCTCTGCATCAGGCATCTTGTCTATCTCTTCTTTCACTCGCATAGCCTCCTGTATATCTGGTGAGTCCAAATCAATTTTCTCTTCAAGTTCCATTCTTCCATATCCACTAGATGTTTTTGCGCCGATTCCCATCTCCTGAAGAGCAAATCTTAGAATCTCAAAGGTCTTGTTAATCCATTGACTGTCCTTTCCGAGATCAGGTGCAGCCAGTGCAATCAGATATTTACCAGTGGCACTTAGAAAGGGAACAGGATTAGGGCTATCCCAATCAGAGGGCGGAACATTTTTTTCCTCTTGGTAATACTTTGGATGATGAACTGTAATCACATCAGGGTAAAGAACTCGCCCTTTATGACCAGAACCAGGTATAAATAAAGCATCGAAGAAGGTGATATAGCCCGCATTATTGGTATCACCAAAGACAGCCTTATATACCGGATGGCCCTTTTTCCATGGTTCGCCAAGTCGTTTATCGGCAAAGCTTGCTGCCAGCCCTTTGAGGGCACTTCCCGGAATGTAGGGAACGCCATAGGTGTGATGCAATGTAATGGAAGTTTCTAGAACACTTTCGCTTCCCAGGCCAACGATCATGCGGCCTTTCACCCTGGCTTCGCGCGTCTGTGCATCATAATCGGTTAGCATCTTGGTCCATCGTTTAAAGAATTCTTCATATGCGTCAGGCTCTCGGAGACTGGCGACCTCTTTTATGAGGTCAGAGCGACTATTCCCTTTACCTTGGGCCTTATTAGAAGGCGTTTCAAAATCTTTCTTTTCCTGTTCCTCAATATATTTATCGAGCCAGAGTCCAGGGTGAGTGGTAGCAGTTTTTTCAGCTTCTAAAAGCTGCTTACGGCGTGTCTTCATCACTCACTCTCCTCTGTTCCTGGTTGTACATCCAATACTGACTGAGCAAAACGCTTGTACCAGAGTAGTGCTGCCAGAGCCTGCTGTGTCAGGTAAATGTATTCACTTAGCTGCGCATTCATTGCTGCCTCTGCCAATACCTCTCTACTTTGCTTATTGAGAGTAAGGGCCAGATCACTTAAGAGACGCTTGTGTTCCGGTTTACCTCGTGCCTGGACATATGCAAAGGCTTGAGCCAGTCCAGCCATGCGAATGAGAATAGGAAGCTTATGAGCCATTGAGCCATACTTGTCGTTACTTAGTTTGCCATCATTAAGAATGGCTTTTACTCGATTATAGGCATCAACAGCATATTTTTGATCGCGTGTCTGTATAGCTTTATCCTTCATTGGTTGGCTACTTGTTTGCATTGTTCTGCTCCTTCTTTTCCATCTGTACGCGGCACATCCCACGGCCTACAGTTGCGTTGCCTCCTAGTTGTAGAGTTTTTCCTGTAAAGCCTTGAATTGTCTCGAAGACCTTCTCTACTGTCAAACTTGATTTCTGGACAGGGGTAGCAACGACCAGACCGGATAGAATGGTCTCGGTTGGTAGTGCCTCTTCATACCAAAGTGCGCCCTCTTGTACAGTTTTTGTGTTTTCCTCCATTCTGATACGAGCAGTAATCTCTGTTGCGGTATTGATCAGGAAGTTATAAATGTCATCGTGAACAATACAAAAGCGTTCAATGAGCATCTTTTGCCAATCTGCATTATCATTACCAGGAAAGACCTTTGAGGCGATCCATTTGGCCCACTCTGTTGCCTCGTCATTGGTCTGGGGAACGAGATCGAGGTCTTCGAGATAGATTGTCTGAGTCTTGTTTACATTTACCGTAATCTTGCTGTCAACTTCCTTGTCGTTACGCTTCCTGACAACGAGGCAATTACCCTCTTGAATGGATGGAATGGTAGCTGGCGGTTTCGTCTCTATATCCTCCATATCACGCACAAGGCGGCGCAATATGTAAGGAGATGTCACCCAGGCAAATGTTCCCGCGAGGCTGCGTATTGGTAAAAGGAGAAGCCGTTGATCGGAGAATTGCACTGCACTCGCCTGATTTTCATTAGAGTCAATAGTGGAAGGCTCCGGGCCAAACAGTTTATTACACTCATCTTTGTCAGTACAACGGGCACGTAACGCACCTTTGAGCGATGAGCCTGGTAAGAATGGTAGGCCAGTAGCTTTTTCACGTGCAGTAGGAAGATCAATAATACCAACACCCTGACCTGTGCCAGCATGTAATGGGGAGAGGGCATGAACAAATGTGAGTCGTGCATTCATTGGTTTTACTCCTTACAGGTATTTGATAAAAGCTTGCAGGACATCGGTTTTACTATCAAGCTTAATTTTTTTGCCTTTTTCGTCTCTGAGTTCCAGTGTTTCGTCAGAAACGAGGAAAGCCTCAACATTCCACTGGTCTTGTTTACCTTCCTGCGTCTTCAAAACTAACTGCTGGCTATCTAAGCTTGTTCCTGCCAGAATAATTGCCAGACCTACTGTATCATTATCCTGGCAGGCGAGCGGTTTTAGAATTAATGGACTGGCGAAGCGTTCATATTCTTTCAGTTCTAGCACTGTTTTTCGTGGATCGCTTTCAGGATCATTTGGCCTGGGCGGTTTTTCTTTATTACTGTCCTTGAATTGAAAAATGATTGGTAGGCCAAAGGCCGCTCGTGGAAATTTTTTAATAGGCGGATCTGGTATTGACTTTCTATGATATAGATAACTCTGATGGGTGTAGTCGCTGTCCCTGATTGTGCTTGGTTCAGACCACATACTGCGTCCTGGATTTTTAGCATTGGAACCTGGTAGAAGCATAACGAGCTTGGCGAAATCGTTTAAGTGCTTCGATGAGATCGTACCAGAGATCATCGGCTTTCTCATTGTACTTCTCTTGACGGAAAATCAGTTTGCAATTTTTACCCTCTTCGATTTTTTTACTTAAGTGAGGTATATTTCGCGGCCATGAACCTTCGCTTACATGAGTCTCAAGATTTGTATCTAACCATTCTTTTACATCTTTTTCGCTAGCTTCAGGCAGATTAACAGGCACTGATTCCTCATTTTCCTTAATACTTATGCATCGCAACGCTCCAAAACCTCTGCGTGTACGTGCGCCGATGCCACCAAATGTTTCCCAGGCCCAGAGAGCTGCCTCAACCTCTTGCTTGAAATCTTTAGGAAATGAGATGGTGAGCGTGAACGAAACATCCTTGTATACATTTTTAAGGGGTCTATTTTCCCTTCTATTTTCCTGAAGAGGAAAAGCGGCATAAAGTGGAGCAATACCTGGAGAGTAAGGTGTAGAAGGTACATCGTCTTGTTGTTGCTTAACAACGAGCTGTACTGTTCCTTTTGACTTCTCCTGTAAGAATGTTTCCTCATTCTTCTCATTAGCGCCCTTGTTTTCGTCTGGTTTCTTATTAGCGGCTCCCCAGAACTTATCTTCTGCTTTCTTCATTTCCTCTACTGTTTTATAATTCCCCCCGCGACAAGCTCGCCACCAAAAACGCAATAGACCACGAATTTCAGTGCCGCGAATGAGGGTTACAGGATCGCCCTCGCCAGCAATAACGCCTCCCCCATATAAAGGTGTAATTAGTTTATACTCTCGCACTTGCGTTATAATGTCATCTTGCGTCTGTGGGGTGACATTTTGTGGAGAAATCTCCGGTGGCTTTCTCATAATTCTTGTTCTTCCTGTATCTCTTCTGATTCAGTAGTCCATGTTCCTAACACTGCCAGACCAAAACCATCATTACGATATTGCTCAGGATTATCACTATTTTCTTTATTATCTTCGTCATCGCTTATACAGTGCATCCAGATGTTATCAAACCAGGTTTCAATAGCTTTGCGTGTTCCCTCGAGAGTGAGGAAAAGAACTGTTCCAGCGGGAGCAAGGCGGCGCGTTGGTTTCGGTTTTCTCTTCTCAAAATCCCAACCTGATACTACTTGTGGACGCTGCATGGCAATAGCTTCTAATTTTGGTTGTACTCCGTATTTTGGCTCAAGCAACCATGTTGGATGATAGCCTTTCTTAAAGAAGGCTGGTGTGAGAAGAAACAGACGACATGCTTTTTGCGTTTTAATCGCATTTTTCAGGTCTGGATCACATTCTGGTAGTTGACTGTTACTTTTTCGCCAGCTTACAATGCGGCGTTCTCCGGCAAAACCTGTGGGGCCTCCACGTATCGTATTCTGTGTATCGTTATCTTCACCTACTATAATAGCCAATGCTAACCTCTGCGCCTCACTGAGACGTTGCTGCCCTTTACCTGCATAGGTAAACTCTAAGCCTGATGTTTCAAAGAGCGCACCTTCTTTAGCTGCACGTCTACCGGCATCAATACTTACATGCAGTCGG
Source organism: uncultured Chloroflexia bacterium (assembly GCA_963769535.1). Lineage (GTDB taxonomy): Bacteria > Chloroflexota > Ktedonobacteria > Ktedonobacterales > Ktedonobacteraceae > CF-113. Next base: position 311,893 of record CAVYMC010000002.1, read on the forward strand.
TGTTCGCGTTCTGGCCCCCTATGTCCTAATCTGGATAATACTACTTCTCCTCCGTCGTAGCGAGATGGATCGAGTAACCAGTTCTCAAAGATATTCCAGTACCAGTAGAGCGGAGGGTTTTTATGCGGCTTGCCTAGGTCGTCTTCATGCTCAGGTAGCCCTACTAGCATCAATGCCTCTTTGTTTTTTGCGTCAAGGTCAGTTTCTGCGTCGTTAGCAAATTGTTGTATTTTTCTTGGAATAAGTTGCCTGAACAGACCTTCTTTGTCATTACTGGATTTCTTATCTGATAGTGGCTTTGTTTCAAACAATAACGCATCGGCAGGAGCAGGAACTAACCACTCATTCACTGTAATGCCATTTCCATCTTCTGACAGTTGAACGAGAAGTGGGCCACGCACTTTGATAGTCTTAACTCGCGAAATCTGATTAGTATCAAAGATGCCATCATTGTTCATGCCTGCCCTTGAACGAATTCCTCCAGTTGTTGTTGAAGGGAATGGGAAAGGAAGTGTTGATGCCCGTGCGCCGGGATTGGGGCCAAATGGTTTTCCATCGCGCACAATCAGCGGATCATGTGGTTCAATGAGCCAGATTTCCATTACGCAGCTCCTTCTTTGGCTCTATCAATTTTTTCACATCAGCAAGTGTCTGGGCGATAATGAGTTCGTTGATAAATTGATCAATAGCAACGTCTACTGTGATCGTCTCAGTGGACTCATCCTCATCATGCTCCTGAGCAATGCCAAGTCTATCTTGCAGCAAGGCTAATATTTTTTTCGTTTGTTCGCTATCCTTTTTCTGATTTCGTTCTGCAAAGCGCATCTTGCGTTCCAGGATGCGTTTTGCATCTGCAAGTATTACTTCTCGAACAGTTGTGTAATCAGGATGAACATCTGGCACTGTAAGCCGCAATGCCATGTCTCGTAACTCATAGGCCGTTCCTTCTGGAATTGCGCCGCTATAACAATAATCAATCAAAGTTTCCAGATGGCTATACAGGCTGTCCCATTTGTCTGCAATCGTGTAGTCGTCACCACTTCTCTTACTGATTGTGATTGCCAGAGCATCTTTACCGGGAACTTTTTTTGCTCTGTCCTCAGCATCCCGTGCAAGTCTGAGCGCATCCTGTAGGGAGTATAGGTGATGAACGATCACAATACCTGCTGAGAGTGTGGGTGGATTCCCGCTGACATCTTTGAATTCCTTCAGTTCTTTGCGAAAATTGTCTGCCAACTCTTTTGCACATTGAAGCACAGTATGTAGTGGCATGAGAGCCAGCACATCATCACCTCCAGCATAGACTAACGCCCCCTGATACTTTTCTTCCACGATCCTACGAACGCTACCAGCAAATGTATTGAGAGCTTTTGATAAAGCCTGGTGTTGTTTCTCTCCGTGTTTTGCCTGATTGTCAATTACTCTACCCATACGATCACCATCAGCACGCAGAATAGCGTAGTAGGGATTGGGATGTACTTTGACCTCATCAAAGAAGTTTTGCAGTGCCAATTGTGCTGGCTTAAGTTTGGCGGCCATGCTTTCCTTGTTATAACCTGTATCCACCATGTCAACCAACCGCTCTCCAAAAAGTAGTGAACCATCGCAATCCCCAATAATAGCATCTGCCCCTGCTGCATACTTTGTTGGAACTTCCTCAATATGCGAACCTGGGATGTTGTTTATTGCATTAATGTACTCGTTCCACTTTTTTTGGATTGCTGCCTTTTGAGAAGCATTCATAGCTTTTAGTCGTTGTAAAAAAGAGATTGCCGCCATGTGAGAGGTGCTGGGAAACCCTGATGCCGCTGATTGAAATGAGCCTTTACGCTTGAGTATATCTACTCCTGATAATCGCTCTGCTGGACCTGCACCATACTTATCGTAGAGATATTTTATCTTTTTTGCTTTATCTTCATCAGGAGCATTCTTGCCTGGATATTTATTCTCTGGTATGACACTTTCAAGTTGTCCATCAATTGAAGATTTAGGGATATTGTTGCCCCACTCAACTTGCCGAAAGTCGCGTGTATTCTTGCGAGCATCCAGGAGTGCTTCCAGTATTTTGCGTTTCTCCTCATAGTTATTGCCATCATACGGCACTGCAACCCAGCTATACTCGACCAGATCATCAAGCTGTGCATATGCGGCTGCACTATCAAATTCGATTTTGTTATCGATTATATTTTTGAAGGCATCGGATTGAAGGTGGCGACGCCGCATATCAATCGCCTCGCATACATTCTTACCCATCAATTGAGGAGATTGATCAATGCGAATCGTAGCGATAATTTTGTTAGCGACATTTAATTGAGTGCCAGGTTCAAGCTCCTCCTTGTTTTGAGGCGCAGGAAAAATGAGGCTTTCTATTCCATTCATTTCCGCAATTTTTTGAGCCGCAGCCTTTGCAAACTCACTCAAGAGCCATGAGCCGAACGCGAGATCTCGCGTTCGGCGGGCACTCGCTATGAAGCCTTGAACTGGCCCGATACTGACTAAAAACAGATATGGCATAGATGCATCCCTTCCATTTCTCTGTTACATGCTTTCGTCAAGAGGAGCATACCATCATGTTTCCTCAAACACATCCTCAAAGCTTATGAAAAATTTCATAGCTTTTTATGATAGCCTTATCGAGAGCAAGTAGTGTTCCCCCTGGTGATCTCGTTGCTTTACCTGTTCCGTAGAAACCGCAATGGAGTATACCATATTAGTAAAGAATAATTCAATGATTTCAAATAGAAATTTTAGTAAAATAGCTACATATTTTGAAGTGAAAGGAAATTTTATATGCTAAAGTTACCATTTCCAGTTCACATTCGAACCGGGAAGTTGCGAACGATATACTGAAGCGAAGTCAATTCATTTTCGGGACTCAATCGTCCTTTCTTACACCATCCTCACTCTCCCCATCCCCATCGCCGTCTTATACCCCACGCCGCTATAAAACGCCAACTGCCCCAACAGCATAATCTGCTGCCGCACCGTCAATGGAGACTCTCCGGTCGGCGCGTCGTCTGGGCCGCGCAGGTGGTACTTGCAGGTGCCGATAAAGCCCTGCTGCCGGTGTGTGGTAAACTTCACGCTATGGGGCTGGAGGTCGTAGTCGACAATGATGACCCCTTCATCATGGATATATTGCTCGATGGATTCCCTCTGCACCAGGTGCGCCAGTTCGGACGGCGCTAGCTCTTGCCAGCGTTTCGCCAGATAGGGAAAAATATAGTTGGGCAGAGGCAGCAGAGCGTTGAAATTGCCATATTCTTTATTGTTGGCATTGCCTCTGTTAAATGTCGTGAGCGAAGCAAATTCAAATTTTAGAGGCTCAACGCGCCCGAACTTTCTGGCCCGCACATGCTCGATCATTGCCGCAAATGAGGTGAAACCCGTCCATCCACTCGTATCATCATTCTCGAGCACAACTTCTTCGAGCAACAGGGATTGCTTGCCAAGACGCATGAATGGAGGTTTGCTTTTTCCACTATTGACCAGCTTGAAATCGGTCAGTGCCTTATAAAAGAGTGGAAAAAGCTCGCCCAGCAGCAGGGTGACGCGAATCGTATAGGTTTTTTCGGGCGAGAGTGGCCAGTGTACATTGCGGCGTTCTACCTCGAGCATTTTCTCCTGGGGCAGAGGGAATTGCAGGCTGGAACAGGTGAACAGGCGGCGCTTATTGCCCTCGTGCAGCGATGTCGCTACATCCGGCGCGGCTGAACCCAGCCAGTCAAGCCACGCTGCATGTACCAATTCACCTGAAAATGGCATCAGCGTCCCCTCTGAAATTGGCCGCAGCTTCAAGAGGAAGGCATACAGCCTGGCTGGTGCCTCGGAGGTCAATGGCATATCCATTGGAAAAGCACATCCTTTCATGCAATAGAAGCATTTTTGACCATTCTATCCTATATTCCTGATTTATTCCATCATCTATGATAGAATGGCTAGTACATCACGCTATTATTCAGTTTATTTCAAGCGGTATGCATTGCCCCTGCGCATGGGTTGAGCCCTGTGACGTAACAACAATAGCGCCTTTCTTCTGTGGGTAGTAGCAGGCAATCCAGGGAACACCCATCGTATGATAAAGGCGTACTATGGCTGTGACTAACCACAAAGGCAACTTACCGCTGAGGATAACTCCGCCATCAACCGGCACAGGAGGGAATTGCAGGGCGCTGGCATTCTCATATTCCAGGTGATCGTTACGAGGATGGACGCTCAGAAGCGTGAAATTCTCATACGCTTCAACTGTGCTCTCCACTTCATGAGAAATCAACCTTCCACTTTTGAGTGGAGGTGGGATTACCCATCCCAGGCGCGAGTCAAATTGATAGAATGGGTGTTTCCCCGTATGCAATGCCAGCGCGCCATACAGCCAGTTTGTTGCCCGTCCATAGATCGCCAGGGCGGTATTTTGCGGTAACGTTGCCAGAAATTGCGCCAGCATATCGGGTTCCCAACGCTGTGTTTCGACCTGCTGAGCCTGCAAGTATGCATCCAGGTCAACAACTTGCGCCGGAGCAGCGTCAAGGTGGCCTTTGCGCAGTTCTTCTACGGAAAAGGAGGTGAAAAGGGTGCTAATGCGGTCAACAAGCAGGTCAAAGAGTGGACCTTGCGCAATCGTGTTGCGCTGCAATCCACTGATCGTCCCCTTGATGACAGGTGTCTCCGCATCTATCTTTGAGGGGCCTTCTAACGACGAGTAGAGTTCAGCTACGGGCAACAAACCATGCGTGCTGACCAGGTTACGCCAGAAAGCGGCGGTTGCCTCGTCGTGCTGATGCAGCAGTAACAGCGAATGCGTGCAACGATTTAGCAGTATGGTTTGCCATTCCTGGGGGCGGCCACCGATATCGACGAGCAGAGGGAAATGGCGGCGCTCCAGCGTCTTGCACATATGTTGCACAAACTCTGGCGTCCATTTACCCGGAATACGCACGCGGCGCACCATCGTCTGGTCGATTTCTTGCGACCAATCACCCTCGCCATCGGGACACGCGCGAATTACAAAATGATCGATGCGTCGTTTGCGCAAGGCTTGTGTTAAACTGTACGTTAAGACCGATTTGCCCGCGTGAGGCGGGCCACCTATCAGCACGGCGGGTAAAAGATTTATCATCCGTGTTCGTACTCCTCTTGATTGTAAACTCATACATTTGTAGGATTGACGATGCCAGAATATATACATACGCTGCTTGCTACTCTGGGAGGGCAGCCCCAGGTCGTAACGTTTACGCTCGATTTGTTGATCAAGCGTGGTTTCCCTATCGGCGAGGTCATTGTCATTCATCCACACGCCGCTCAAGAGCATTTACAACAATCTTTAGCTTGCCTCAACGCTGAATTTGTTGGAGACTATTATCGCTTCGCAAGCCGTACTATACACCTGCGCTCTCACGCCTTACAACTCGATGATGCGCTGCTTGACGACATTACCGATGACATCAGCGCAAATGGCGCGTTAGATACCATGCACGGGCTTATTCGCGACTTGAAACGACAACCACGCTGCATTCACCTATCCGTAACAGGCGGCAGGCGCTTAATGGCCCTCACCGCCATATCGGCTGCGCAACTAAACTTCAAGCATAATATTGACCATATCTGGCATATCTATACGCCGGAAGAAGTGAAACAACGTGCCAGAGATGGCAAAGTAATGCACTCTTCCCCGCAAGATCACGTGAATTTGATCGAGTTGCCGTTTGTTCCCTGGAAAACCTATTTCTCCTCCCCGGTTGAGCTTGACCACGCAAGCGCAATAGCCACGCTAAACGCGCAAGTAGCCCAGGCAGAGGAACACAAACGCTGTAAGCAAGTTGCGCAAGCCATCACAAAAAGCCAGCTAAAAGTACTGCAAGTTTTCGCCGAAGGCAAAACACCAGACGAGGTTGCAAGCACACTCATCATTAGCCCCAGTACGGTCAGTTCGCACCTCTCAAAAATCTTTGATGAGTGCCGCACTGCCTGGAACTTACCTCTGAAACAGCGCCTGGATTATCATTTTCTGCGCGAGCACTTCGCCAGGTTCTTCAGCTACGATGTGTAGAGTATACCTTCATTCTATAGTTAGCACATCAGAATCTTTTCTGATGTTTTTCATAAGTCTTTTCGATGATGGTCAAAAGATATAATGGTACATTAACCACAATTGATATGTCAGGAGAGCGATCATGTTTATTCTCAACTTCTCTCATCCGCTCACACAGGCGCAGCAGGCGCAAATCGAAGCGCTGGCCGGGACATCCATCGAGGAAGTACGCACCATCCCCGTGCAGATCGACCAGGCCGCGTCGCTCGAGGCACAAATTGTCGCCATCGTCGATGCCGTCGGCCTCGCTTCCGATGCATGGCAAACCGAACCATTACTCATCAATCCCCCTGGTTACGCGCCCGCCGCCTTTGTCCTCCTGGCAGAATTACACGGACGTATCGGCCATTTCCCATCCTTAATTCGCCTGCGCCCAAAATCTGGCCCCGTCACTATCTATGAGGTCATGGAACTGCTTAACTTACAGGAGATTCGCGAAGCATCACGCAGACGCCGCTAAAAAGATAGATGTTCATAAAATTATAAACCCTTGTATTCTCCCCCACCACCAGCTACACTCTAAATAGAGCCTGCTTGCTCTATCGTCCTACTACCCACCTCCTCCAGCGTCATCCCAGCCCAGAAAGGCATCCCCACAAATGACCAACTCATCAAGTCAAACATCAACGCGCACTCAAGTTACACCCAAAATACCTGCAACATCCGACACATCGGATACAAGTGATACATCGGATACAAGTGATACATCGGATACAAGTGATACATCGGATACAAGTGATACATCGGATACAATCGCCCACATTGACAAAGGCCCCACAAAATGAATCAATACACGTACTAACATCTGAAAGGACAAGAGCGTATGTCGCAACTGAGTGTTGGCCCACTTGTACGGGCAGTTACCCCCGACAGCGTCACCATATGGACGGAGTGGACGCATCCCTGTGAGACGACACTGCACGTCACTCCTGCCAACCAAACTAGCGAGCAAACCGCCAATCCGCTAACAGTCTGCTCCCACACACTGACCATAGGCAATCACCACTACGCCCTTTTGCGGTTGGGGGATCTGCAACCATCAACCTGGTACGACTATCACATCGCCTGCAAGACAGACGAAGGAGAACAGGCAACGGCCCCGGCAGCCAGCGCATTGAAACAATGTTTTCGCGCGCTTGACCCTCCCGAAGCTGGTAACGCGCTGCGGCTTGCCTATGGATCATGTCGCAAACCTTCCACTGTTGAGCCAGACGCCCTGAACGCCTTTGGCGCGTGGCTCATAGAACGCTTTGACGAGCGAGAAACCGCGTGGCCCCACCTTTTGCTTTTAATTGGAGATCAGATTTACGCCGACGATTTCACAGGCAGGCGAGGCCGGCGTAAAGGGACAACCTCGCTCATGCAAAATGCGCGGCCAGAACCGTCTCAACGCGGGGCGCAAACATTCGCCGAATTTGCCATGTTGTACCGGCAAGCCTGGACGAGCGATGACGGCATCCGCCAGGTCTTAGCAGTCATCCCGACCTTTATGATCTTCGATGACCACGAAATCACCAATGGCTGGAACACAACGCCGGACTGGAGGGCGCGCGCGCTCAAGCACGGACTCGAACAGATGCTCGTCGATGGCCTGGTAGCGTACTGGGTCTACCAGGGTTGGGGCAACCCCGGCGCGCAAAGCGAGGCCAGCAACGCATTAGCGGCATTGATGCAAGAGGCGGCACAGAGCGGAGAAGATGCGCTCGAACAGTTGAGAGCCTACATGCGAAAAGCGGTTTATGAAGAGATCGCTCCACGCTGGCATTTTGACATCCCAACCGTACCGCCTATCTTCGTGATGGACGTGCGCGCCGACAGGCCCGCCATTCTGCATAGCAAAGGTGACGCCGACGCGCCCGCGCGCATCATGTCCCTCCAGCAAATGAGCGAACTCCAGGCATGGATCAAGAACCATGACACATCGACCGTGCTGCTCGTTTCGTCTGTCCCTGTGCTACTACCACCTTTGATCGGCCTCGCGGAATATGTAATGGGCGTTCGTCCTTTCCACAATACGCCCTTGCGATGGCTGGGGCACCAGCTCGCGCGCATCCAGCAGAGAGCCACGCGGCGCATGAGCTTCGATCACTGGCCGGTTTTCGCGGCTACCTGGCGCGAACTGGTGAAGCTTCTCTCCCATCGCAGGCACGATATCGTCGTTCTATCGGGCGATGTTCACTTTTCATATGCAGCAGAAGCGCAGCGCGGTATTTTCCGCTCGCAGAGGCGCGCAACACTCTACCAGCTTGTAGCCAGCCCATTCTCTAACGCGCTGGACAGCCGGGACGCGCGTCTTGTACTCACCCAGGCCCGCCTGAAACGAGCCATCTACGGAGCATTACAAACCCGCCTGCGCCGCCTCACCAGCACAAACGCAAAAGCGCGCATCGCCCACGATATACTTATGCAGAATACAGTAGCTCTCGTCACCTTCGAGCCTCACCCTGGCGGCACCAGAGATGGAAGATATTCCATCAAACAGACCTATCTGGGCGTTATGGATGGGCAACTTGAGGAGGTCGCCCGCCAACATATTTGAAAAAGGGAGATATGCCTGTAGTCTAACAGCCAGGTAACACAGGCGCAATGTCCGAGAGTACAGATAGAGATATAAACACCTGTTAATTATACAGGGCCTCAACGTTATAGAATTAGCGAAATGCTTTCCTGCATTTTTTCTCACGTGTATACTGGCAGAAAAGCATATCATCGCATACCGGCATCATACGAAAGAGGAGGTGCAATTCATGAACCCTTACGACACAACAACCCTTACCGCAGCGAGCACGGGAGTATTTCTTGTTTCCCTGGTCGCGGGACTGATCGGCCTCATTTTTGCTATCATCATCTATTGGAGGATTTTCGCAAAAGCTGGCTACAGTGGCGCCCGGAGTCTTTTGTTGTTTATCCCTATCGTCAACCTGATTATCGTCATCATGTTCGCCTTCAGCGAGTGGCCGATCCAGCGCGAACTCAACCAGTTGCGCCAGATGTCAGGCGGCAGGCCGGGCGGCTTCCCACCACAGTATCCTCCCCAGGCCCCACAATACCAGCAGCCGGGACAGTATGGGCAGCCTCAATTTCCCCAATCCGGGCAATACCCACCACAGCCATAACATCCGCGCAGAAGGCTAGAGGAAGCCAGTAGGGACACCCACAAGGGGTGTCCCTGCTGGCCTGCTTCGTATCCTAATGATGTTTGCCAACCGAATGCAGTAATGGGGAGGAAAGCGTTCCCTTCTGTAGGGACAAGGAGTGGGGTAGGGTGGATGAGGGGGCCTTGTGCTTGTCCTGGTTGGAGTATGACCATCAGGCCTCACGGAACCCCGGGCGGATCGCGTTGCCACCAGGACAAGCACAAGGCCCCCTCCCTTCCCCACATCCGCCCCTTGTCCCTACAGGACGTTTGCGTCCCCAGCGTCCTGTAGGGACAAGGGGAGGAGTGGAGTGGATGAGGGGTCCTTGTGCTTGTCCTCGTCGGAATGCGACCATGCTGCTTCACGGAACCCGGGCGGATCGCGTTGCCACCAGGACAAGCACAAGGCCCCCTCCCATCCCCACATCCACCCCTTGTCCCTACAGGACGGGAGCGGATGTTTTCCGTCATTGCTGCATTCGGTTGGCAAATACCATTAGGACGGAGACGGACGCTTCTAATGATTACCCTATTCGATTGTCAAAGATCACCGGGACACTGCGCAATCTTCCCTCATGATATGGTATAGTCAATGAGAAACTGTCCGGCTCTAGCATATCATAGAGGAGCGCACATCATGGATTTTGCCTACACTGAGAAAGTCAACCGGCTGCGCGAGCGCGTCAGCGATTTTATGCAACGCCATATTTACCCCAACCAGCAACTCTACCACGACCAGATCGCCGTGTCGGGCGATCCGCACCATCATGCCGAGATTGTTGATGAATTGAAGCCCCTTGCCAGAGCCGAGGGGCTGTGGAACCTGTTTTTGCCCGACGAGGAGTACGGCGCGGGTCTCACCAACCTGGAATACGCGCCCCTGGCCGAGATCATGGGGCGCGTAGGCTGGGCGTCAGAGGTCTTCAACTGCGCCGCGCCCGATACCGGCAACATGGAGATACTGGCGCAGTTCGGCACGCCGGAGCAGAAGCGACAATGGCTGCAACCCCTGCTCAACGGCGAGATTCGCTCGGCCTTCGCCATGACCGAACCCGATGTCGCCAGTTCCGACGCCACCAACATCCAGCTTACCATCCGGCGCGATGGCGACGAGTATGTGCTGAACGGGCGCAAGTGGTGGATTTCGGGCGCGATGCGCGAACGCTGCAAGATATTCATCGTAATGGGCAAGACCGCGCCAGATTCGCCCGATAGACACCGCCAGCAGAGTATGGTACTGGCGCCGAAAAATACCCCTGGCGTAACCATCGTGCGCAACCTGCGCGTAATGGGATACGTCGATAACGAAAGCCACGGCGAAATTCTCTTCGAGAACGCGCGCGTTCCCGTCAGCAACCTGCTCGGTGAAGAGGGCGGCGGCTTCGCCATTGCCCAGGCGCGCCTGGGTCCCGGACGCATCCATCACTGTATGCGCGCCATCGGAGGAGCGCAATACGCCCTCGAACTGATGTGCAAGCGCGCCGCCTCGCGTGTGGCCTTTGGCAAACCGCTGGCGGAGCAGGGCGTTATTCAGGATTGGATCGCCCAATCTGAACTGGAGATCGAACAGGCGCGCCTGCTGACGCTTAAAACGGCCTGGATGATCGATACACTGGGGAAGAAAGCCGCGCAAAAAGAGATCGCCCTGATTAAGATTGCGGCCCCCGACGTGTTTACCAACGTAGTGAATCGCGCCATGCAGGTCTTCGGAGGCGCGGGCGTGAGCGATGATTTCCCCCTGGCCTCCATGTGGGCGCACGCTCGCACGCTGCATCTCGCCGACGGCCCCGACGAGGTGCATAAACGCGCCGTGGCAAAGACGGTTATGCGCGAGTTAGCGCAGTCATAAGCAGGACTATTAATAAAGAAAGGACCTGCGCATGACTACGCTTCCACCATTGATCGACGAGCAGCGATTACGCCGCTATCTCGCTAAGCGCATTCCAGGCGATGATGCCCCTTTGCGGATCGAGCGTGTGTTCGGCGGCCATTCCAACGAAACGTTTTATATCGGGCGCGACGATCAAGAATGGGTGCTGCGCCGCCCGCCACGCGGGCCATTACTGCCCACCGCGCACGATGTCTTGCGCGAGTATCGCGTGCTCAAAGCCTTGAACAGCACCGGTGTTCCCACGCCGCGTGTTCTACTGGCCTGCGACGATGTCAGCATCACCGGCGCGCCATTCTACCTGATGGAACGTAAATACGGCATTATAATCCGCGACGAGCTGCCCGCCTATGCCAGCGATGCAGCCGGATGCAGGGCCATCAGCAAAGCCTTGATCGACGCGCTGGCAGCCTTGCATTCTGTAGATTGGCAGGCGGTCGGCCTGGGCGATTTTGGCAAACCCGAAGGCTACATCGAACGACAGATTCGCCGCTGGACGGGACAACTGGAGAAATCGCGCCAGCGACCCCTGCCCGACCTGGACACCGTGACCGCGTGGCTGGTCAAACACATGCCCGTTTCAGGACCGACCACCATCGTGCATGGCGACTACCGCCTGGACAATAGCATGTTTGCCAGCGACCGGCCAGAACTGATCGCCATCTTTGACTGGGAAATGGCAACCATCGGCGACCCCCTGGCCGACCTCGGCTACCTGCTCTCCAACTGGCGCGAAGCAGGCGACCCGCTCCCGGAGTTCACGCTGGCAACCCGGCGCATCACCGAAACCCCCGGCTTCTTCACACGCGCCGAAATCGCCGACTACTACGCCGAACTCACCGGACGCTCGATTCGCGACATGGCCTTTTACGAGGCGCTTGCCATCTGGAAACTGGCGATCCTGCTCGAAGGCAGCTACCAGCGCCACCGTTCCGGCACAACCGACGACCCGTTCTTTGAACAATTAGAGACAGGAGTACCAGGACTTGCGCGTCGCGCGCTGGAAATCTGTAACTCTTCCCAGAAATAAGGACATAGAACAACCACATGCAAGACCCATTTCTGTTTCAGCGCGAAAACGCGGCTGAACTCTTTATCGTGCGTCACGGCGACGCCATACCAGAAGCCGATGAAATCATTCCCAGCGGCATCTATGACGACCTTCCACTCAGCAAAATTGGACGCCAGCAGGCCCAGGACCTGGCTGAACGCCTCAGCTCCATCCATTTCGACGCCATCTATAGCAGCCCGCTGCTGCGCTGCCAGCAAACCGCCGCGCCCCTGGCCGAACGCCTGAATGTAACGCCCATCATCGTAGAGGGAATAAAAGAGATCAAGCTGGGTAATATCCGCCCATTGCCCGACGATAAAAACGACCTGGCAGCTCTCTACCAGGCGCTCCAGGAACGCCAGCGCGACATTGTGCTACTGGCGGGAGAAACCGGCCATTGGGACACGATTCCCGACAGCGAACCCTCGAAAGCATTCCGCCAGCGTGTCGTCGCAGCCTTCGACGAAATCGCAAACCTGCACATCGGCCAGCGTGTGGTAGCCTTCGCGCACGGCGGCGTAATCAACGCCTACGCCGCCGAAACGCTGGGTCTTGAACGCGACTTCTTCTTCCCGGCAGCCAACACTTCTATCACAGTCATACGGGTCGCAGGCAAGCAGCGCGTGCTCTATATTCTGAATGACATCGGGCATATTCGAAGAACGCAAATGATGCGCGGTTGAGCTATGATCTACCACTTGTAAAACAAAAATTCTTCTGATATACTCAACCGCAGAAAACAGATTTTCCCACTGATCCCCGTTTACACTTACGGTTTTGATAAAAGATGGGAGGAGTGATCATGTTTTGTCGTATCTGCGGTAACAGACTTCCAAACGACGCGATCTTTTGCAATGCGTGTGGGAGTAGAATGCCAACCTCTTCTGTAGAAATGCCGGAGAGTACACCTGGAGGAACGATAGCTAATTCGCTAAATAGTGCGCCTGTTCCGCCGCCCACAGAGTATTACTCGCCGACTATGCCAGCGCGCCCCGGCCCATTCACGACTCCTCTGGCTCCTGCGCAGCCAACGACACCGCTCTGGTCACCCCCACTTTCTACATCTCCCACAGGCTCGCCCTACCAGCCTGTCCAGTGGCCGGCAACGCCACCAATAAACCTGCCACCGTTAAACGCTATGCAGCGATTCCTGGTGCGTACATTTCAGCCCGCGATGGCAAGCAATGCGTTGTTCGGCGCGCTGCTGGGCGGTATCCTGGCTGTGGTTGGTGGCGCATTATTGAGCTGGCTTTTGCTGATTGTTGCTCACGCCATAGCCCCACACGGGGTATTGTATTATACGAATAGCAGTGAAGATAGTATTGGGATAGCCCTCGGCATATTCCCGCTGCATTCTAACTGGCGAGATAGTTTGCAATTATTTTTGGTGATGCACGGGGTAGCCCAACACTCGTCTTATCAGAGTGCAGCGCAAAACTACTCGTACACCTATAGTACGGTAGCACCACTTTCAGGGCTGCTGGTTATTCCTGCTTTGCTGCTGACGCTGGGCGGGTACGTCGCCGCCTGCACCGATTTACAGAATCGCGCGCAGAGCAGCCTCCTCCGAGGCGCTGCAATCGCTATCCCGTATACCGTCTTATTGCTTCTCGTGGTGACACAAGTGAATGGCCCCATACCTCAAGGAACGGGCGTTTCTTCGACGGATACGAATACACTGAGCATGGATGTCGCCTTACTTGTAGTCTTCGGTTTGCTCTGGGGGGTACTCTTTGGTATGTTGGGCGCGTCCTTGAAGCTCGCTTGCGGCCGGTGGAGGCATATGATACGCCAGTACTTTCTCTATACCAGGCATCCGCAAGTGGCAGGTATGATTGTTGGGGCGCTGGCTGCTGCTGGAGTAGGACTCGGTCTCGCGCTCCTCTTTGTCTCTGGCTTCCTGGCTTATTCCTCTTACTCGTCATCGGTATTGTTTAGCAGGTTGTGCTATCCAGGAAATTGGCAGTATTTGCTGACCTGGGGAGTATCGCAAGGCCCGCTACATGCCGCCAATCTCTACTTATTCTCCTTTGGTTCACCTATCACCATCATAAATTCTGGACTGCAAGGGAATACATGTTTTTATACCAACACTCCGCACACCGTATTAACTTTACGAGATAGTAGCCTGCATTTCCCTCCCTGGGTGTATGCTGTTTTGCTTTTACCTGTCATCAGCCTTTTCCTGGGAGGAAGAGCCAGTGTCGCTGTTTCCAGGGTACGAGGCATTGGCCCGGCAGCCATGCAGGGAGCGCTGATCGCGGTACCCTTCACAGTTCTCATGGTACTGCTTTCCTTCATCAGCGCCATCACGTATACGAATACCTATACCTCCACTAATAGCACAGTTTCTAGCACAGCTTCAAATACACTCTCCTCAGCCGGTGCGGGAGCAGTTGATATCATCCTGTGGGCGCTACTCAGCGGCGCGATACTTGGTTTGCTGGGCGGTATCTACGAGGCGAGTCATCTCAAAACCAGTGTGAGTAAGCTCTTCTCGACGATCGGTAGGGCATTGAGCTTACCAGCCAGTCCGGTATACTTGCTGTTTGATACATTGAGTAAGCAACCTCCCTCGTCAAGAACGCGAGCGCGCAGCCTGACTTACGGCGCTTTTGTGGTCGCGCTGTTGCTGGTAATCGTTGCCCTTATAGTTGGGGGAAGCTTGATAGCAATGAACCAGACTGTCTCCTTCCAGGACAACCTGCGCGCCAGAGACGTTGTTTCCACATTACTCATAATTCTTCCTGGTCTGCTAGCGCTCAGCGCGTGCGTATCGGCGCTCTCCGCAGACCCTGAAGCGCGTTAGTATGCTCCGGCAACCCGATGATTTGAATGAGAGGAGTTCAACCATGCAAGAACCGGTGATGAACGCTGGTGTGCCGTTTCCGCTACAGCCATTGCAGCAACCTCGAGTGAATGATCAGCGCGGCACCTGGATACTCACGCTTGTTATCCTCCTGGTGATCGCTCTTGTCAGTTACAGGAATGAGCTGGCTCCAATGGGCAGCGCAACGAGGATTGACCCTGGGTTATCCTCGACCGGGTGTCCAACTGACCACACCGCCATCTGGGACGCTTTTATTGAACCAGAGCTATCAATTTTCGGCGGCTTCTCAAGGTCGCGACCTGACCTACCAATGGGATTTTGGCGACCAGAGTAGCTCATCAGGATCGACTGTCAATCATGCATTTCAGTCGAATGGGAACTATACTGTGTCGGTGACAGTGACAGACTCCCTGGGTCAGAAAAGCACAGCTTCAACACAGGTAACGGTTCTTCCTCCACCGCCGCAGGCATCTTTCACCTTTTCAGCAGGCTATTATTATTATGTCTCTTTTGATGCCTCCAACTCTACGGCAGATGCGAGCACTTCGATTGCCTCCTATAATTGGGATTTTGGCGATGGAACCACCGACCAAACCGGCTATTCAGGGGATTCCCATACGTACTCGTCTTCTGGCACATACACAGTCACGCTCACCGTTACCGATGGTACCAGTCAACAAAGCGCACCCGTTCAGACTACATTTGTGATCTAGCGATGCAAGCATCTGTCGCTCGCTCTTTTATTTTGGTGGAAGGGCCGCCTGGAACGCGGTCGCGAATGCGCCTGCCGATTGATAGCGGTCTTCCGCTCGTTTGGCGAGCGCTTTATGAACAACTGCTTCGAGCGTAGTCGGTATTTCTACACCGAAGGTATGAAAAGCGGGTGGGGGCGTGAAGACATGTTCATAGGGCGTCTTAAAAGGCCGCTGTCCGCAGAGTAACTCGTAGATGGTGACTCCCAGACTATAGATATCGGTGCGGTAATCGACTGGCAGATATTGATGTTGTTCGGGAGAGGCGTAAGACTGTGTGTAGGGGCTGCGCTTTTCGGCAGTAAGCGCCGTTAATTCCGCATCCTCGAACTGGGCAATGCCAAAATCTGAGAGTAAGACGCGCCCATCAGCATGACGGAGCAGATTGTGCGGTTTGAGGTCGCGATGCACTAGACGCTGCTGGTGCGCGTGGTCGAGGGCTGATGCCACCTGGGAAAGAATAGCCGCTACTCCATGTACCGGCATTGGACGATGCCCGTTCGCTTGCAATTCATCAGCCAGCGACCCACCAGCCATGTACGGCATAACAAGATATGGCAACGGACTCTGCTGGTATTCATAGAGGGGTAGAATATGAGGATGATCCAGGCGAGCAAGCGCCTGGGCTTCGCGATCAAAACGTAGAAGCATTTTGCGCCATTCATGCTGCCCCACCTCCATGTTCGCAGGCGTGAGTGCCGGTAGGATGATTTTGACTGCTACTACGCGACCCAGGCTGGATTGACGGGCACGATAGACGGCTCCAAAGCCACCTTTGCCAAGCAATGCTTCGATCTGGCAGTTGCCGAGTACATGCCCAACGAGGTCTTCCAACCTTCTCATCTTCGAAATGTCTAAGGTCGTTGTCTCTGGTGGGACTATATCAGTTGGAGCACGAGAAGCTGAGGCACCGGCAAAGGCGCTGACTGGCATGGTTAACGAGTTGCCCAAAGTGGGGGAGAGTGTTCGCACCGGTACGCCGGAGACATCAGCGCCCGTTGCTACAGGGATGCGAAAGGCCATACTGGCCGTCCCGGCGTCAACCAGGTAACGCAGGCGAGCCGTGCCTGGTAAATCCAGGCCGCGATTGGGGCCCCAGGGAAACCGGGTCACATGCAAGATGCTTTGACAGGCGACCTGCCATTCTTGCTGGTTCTGTGGGAACAGGAGGACAGGCTGTATGCCAGGATTCTGAACCGCGCTGAGTTCATCGATAAAGACACGACCAATCTGCTCTACTGTCTGTGGGTGTGCTGCGGCAAGGGTAATGCGTATCAGGTAGGGTTGGCGCAGGTTTTGCGCATATGCCGCGTAGAGGTTATAAATAGCTTCGCCCTGCGATCCTGCCGACCAGAGCAATTTTTTCACGCGCAAAGATGTGGCATGGCTCAGATGGCTTTGTTCCTGTGGAGCGAGGCGCGTTGGTTCGAGGTAGACACTGACGAGGCAATTGCTTCGGCGGCGCAATAGAACTTCGAGGAGGCGCAAGCAATTCTGGATGGTCCACTGCCAGGGATAGGTCGCATAGACCTCGTTCTCAACATAGGCATCTTGAATGACGAGAATCTCCTCTTTTTTGCGTATTTCGCCGACCGTGTGCAAGGGAAAGGGAGAGAGATAGCGTATAAGCGAGGCTTCATCTTCAAGGGATACAAGCTCAAAGCCTGTGTCTGCAAAAAGCCGCTGCGCATGTTGCGCTACCGCCAGGCAGTGATTGCGGAAATACTCTGGCTGAATGTGAACTGGACGGCGCAATCGACAGAGGAGACCTATAGCTACGCCCGGGAGCGTTTCGGTACCAGCGAAGCGCAAATCCAGAGCAGTGATGCCGCTGTTCCAGAAAGCGTCTACCAGCCGCACCTGCAATTGTAGCGACTCTTGCAGGCCGCTCTCGCGGCGTTGTGCCGGAGAGCCAGGGGGATGTGCTCATCTCCGGTAAAAATGGGAGCGAGAAACCAAATATGGCCTCTGGCTCTTGCCCACCAGGGAGAGCCAGAAAGCGCACAAATGGGCCGCGAGTTTCCACCATCGATACTCCCGCTCAGTTTCAATTAGATGGTACGAATACGCCGCTTGGGCTGGTATCCCATCGGCGGGGGTGTGACCTGGCTGGCATCGAGGCCGATTTGCTTCACTGCCGTTTTTACCGTGTCATCCGTGACGTGTTCCAGCAACATGATATCGTCAAGCTGGAAGTCGTTCAGATGGTTTGGCCGCAGCATCACCCAGAAATCCTTCTCGATAAGCCAGTAGATAAACGATCGGATTAAGGCGTATATGAAGAACAGGAGGATAAGACTACTTACAAATGAGAAAAAGCCTCCGACGATATCTACTGTTGGAAAGAGGGAGGAAGAGGAAGAAGAGGAAGCGGAATGGATATTGAAGCCGATGATCATGGCGATCAATGCCAGGCTAACTAAGACAATGCGAACGGTGCTGATTGCTGGCAAAACCGTGGTAGCGCGCGAGATATAGAGATCGTTTCCAGCGGGAGCAGAGTAGGTGAATACGGTGGAGACACCGCGACGAGCGACTATGTAATCTCGCTCCTCCATGAGTAATCCACGTTCCATCAACTTCTGCGGATTGACGTTGAAACCAGGGATATTGCGTTGGCGCAGGATGTCGAGAATAGTGGCGCGAGCATTGACTGTCTGCTCGGATCCGCCGCTTATCAGCCACGAGTGATGGAAAATGAGCGTACCGCAACCGGCAAAGGCCCGCCTGAGAGAAGCTTGCCCTTGCCCTGTTCCCATCTGTATTGGATAAGAGCTAATAGGAGCCGCGCCCTGCGAGGCAGGCGCATGTGATAAATACGACGAAGCAGACGACGGACTGCTATAGGGGGGGATCGGCGGCGGCGGCGCGTAGGCTAGCGATGGCGGGACAGAGGCCACCGTAGCCGCGTAGGGAGGAAGCGATTGGCTGCTGCTCGGCCCCGTATTGGAGAATTGCCCAGTTGATTGCAGCCGATTGCCACAACGGATACAGAAGGTAGATTGGTCAGGGTTTTCGTGCGCGCACTGGGAGCAAAGTATCGACATACATGCCTCCTATTCTACCTGGAAAAACTCATTACAAAATATACGGATAAATACTGGTACAGAGACATTTTAATCAGTACTTTACTGAAAGTCAACTACCAACATCCGACAAGTTGTTCTACTAAATATAGGAGGCTAATCATGCTGACGTGGAGATATATCAAAAGACACTCGTATATTGCCTATGATGCTTCATCACCCATGCGCTATTGCTGGAACCGGTTGACGACCTGTTCCTGCCAGAAATTCGCGAGTCGTTGGCGCAACTCTGAACCAGGCCAGGGAGTATAAAGCAGCGCCAGCGCCAGCCCGGTCAGCAATCCCAGGCGAAAAAAGAATTTGCGGCGCTGGCGTCTGCGAGCGGCACGTTGCATGTTGGATTGCAGCGAATCGCCCACGCTCTGAATATTCTTCTGCGCCTGCTGCAAGCTCTTGCTCGCGTTTTTAGCCCCTTTTCCCAACACGTCCTGGGCGGCACTCAAGCCAGACTGAAGGGCATCTGAAGTAACAGACAGGCCAGCCTGCGCCTTATCCTGCAAATTGCCCTGCAAGCCCCGCATATTCTTACGAGCTTTCTTCAGGTTCTTATTCGCTGCTTTCTGCGCGCTTTTCAGCGTATCCTGGGTGGCGTCCAGTCCGGTAAATAAAACATCCTGGGTCTTTGCTATCCCGGATTGCACCTTATCTTGCACGGCAGAGGCCGTCGAACGAATGACTTGTTTCGCGTTCTCTGTCAAACTGCTGCCATTTAGCTGATTGGTATCAAAAGTTTTCTTCACAGTAAAACCTCACTTCCTGTTCGTCGTTTACTCATATCATACTACAGACAGTACGTTACAGGTTCTCATGAGGTTTCACGGTAGCGACACCCACAAGCTTTCGCTAGTAGGTTTTTTGAGAAAAGCTCGGGCGTGTCCGTAGAGGCGGGGGTTGGGTTGAGCTTGCGTCGCCCTCGTCCTGTTCGTAATAGTCACATCTCGCCCCGGCGGGCGACGCAAGCGTCCCCTCCCTTCATCCACCAAGAATAGTAGCCGGCGGGCGACGCAAGCGTCCCCTCCCTTCATCCACTCCACTCCCGCCTCTACAGCATTCAAAAAACCTACCAGAGAAAGACACCCACAAGGGGCGTCGCTACTGGTATTAGTGCGTCTGCACGCGCTTGGCGCTCACGCTGTGACTGACCAGTTCGGCTGGAACAATGCGCGAAACCTGGCGACCCAGAGACTTACGCGCGGCGATGACCGGGCGGGCAACGCGCTTTTTCCCGTTGAGTCTGGTGCGATAAGCGGCGTGCAGGATATATTCCGCCACGCAAGCCACTTTGCGCGGTACACCATAAAAGCTGGGGAAGTCGTTGATGTCTACCAGCATAAGGCCCCGCGGCGTTTCCAGCACGTCCACACCGTAGAGATCAAGTCCGAACACCTGCCCCACGCGCTGCGCCAGTTTGAGCATTTCGCGGCTCACCGGAATCTCCGTCTCCTGTACTGTGCCATGCAGGGGCGAGCTTTTGACGATAGCATGAACCTCCTGTCCGGTGACGTACAATTTGATGTCGTAGCCGGTGTTCTCAACGTAGCGCATCGCCAGGTAATAGCTGCTCTCGTCCAGCGTTAAATTTGCCATCTCTTCATACGTGCGCACAAGGTGAATATCTTGCATGGAAGTGCCGTTGCTAGGCTTCACCACTACCGGGTACAGGTCTCGCGGCACATTCACCAGAGCGCGGTAATGCCCCACAAAGTAGGTCGTTGGGACGGGCAAGCCGCACGCCTGGGCAAAAGCGACTGCGACCGCTTTATCGCGCACCAGGCGGATGGCGCGCGAGTTGTTAATGGTTGGAATGCCAACCGCCTCCGCCGCTTCCAGAATAGTCAAACCCGGTCCCTCTGAAACCGTTTTCAGCACGTAGGCGTCATAATTGGTGAGCGAGAGATCAGTCAGGCTGGTAACTGCTGCATACGGCTGTAGTACGTCGATCTGATGGCCCCATTGTTGTAACTGGTCCGCCACCACCATTGGCATCGGCTTGTGCGCATATTTCTCTTCGAGGATAAAGCAGAAGCGCATGGTGTGAATCCTCCTCCAAATTGTGTAATGGTTTCTTTGAAAAATAGTATACTCCTATTTTCGCTTTCAGAATAGGTTATGCTTCACAATTCAACGCCGAAACGTGATATAATGAAGTGTATGAAATCCCTAATGCGCGCCATAATCGCATACCGCATCACCACTGAACGCTACCTGCTTGCTGCCGGGTAGCGACGCACCTCCACGTCCCGTGCTACTCTACGCCTGAGATGTAGAGAAAGAACCCATAGACGCAAACTAATTTGCATGATTTCATCCGCTCCGTCATATTCCAAAATATGGTACGATAAGAGAAAGAGCTACATAGCTAACAGCCTGCCACCTGCGTCCAGGCTTCCACGGCGGATGAGGAGATTGAGGGAGAACCCACAGCAATGGATTTGATAGAAAAGCTTGCCAGCCTTGCGCAACGCTATGAAGAATTGAATACAATGATGGGCCGGCAGGAAGTGCTTGATGACATTTCGCTGTTGCAACGCTATGGCCGCGAACATGCCGAACTGGAAGAGGTCGTGCAGATATACCACGAGCTGATCGACAATGACCGGCAGATTGCCGACGCGCAGGAGATGTTCGACACCAGCGACGAGCCGGAAATGCGCGACATGGCCTATGAAGAGATAGATCGCCTCAAGCAGCGCAAAGAGCAGCTTCTCGAACATGTTAAAATTTCGCTGTTGCCGAAAGACATCCTGGACGATAAAAACGCCCTTGTCACCGTCCAGGGCGGCGCAGGGGGCGACGAGGCGGCGCTTTTCGCGGGCGAACTCTTCCGCATGTATAGCCGCTACGCCGACAATAAACGCTGGAAAATCGAAATCCTGGATAGCAACGAGACGGCGCAGGGCGGCATCAAAGACATCACCTTCGTCGTGAAGGGCCGGGGCGCGTACAGCCGCATGAAATACGAGGGCGGCACCCATCGCGTGCAGCGCGTTCCCGTCACCGAGGCCAACGGGCGTATCCACACCTCGACCGCCAAGGTCATCGTCTTGCCGGAGGCCGACGACGATATCAACATCGAGATCAAGGATACCGATATTCGCGTTGATGTCTATCGTTCTACCGGACACGGCGGCCAGAGCGTCAACACGACCGACTCGGCGGTACGCATCACACACCTGCCCACCGGGCTGGTCGTCACCTGCCAGGACGAAAAATCGCAACTGAAGAATAAAACAAAGGCTCTTTCCGTACTCAAGTCTCGCCTGTGGGATTTAGAAGAGGCTCACAGACAGGAAGAACTGAGCAAATCGCGGCGCTCGCAGGTGCAGACCGGCGACCGCAGCGAGAAGATTCGCACCTATAACTACCCACAGGACCGCGTCACTGATCATCGCATCGGTTATACGCGCCACAATCTACCCGGCGTGCTCAATGGTGAGTTAGATGAGTTCATCGATAACCTGATCACGGTCGATCAGGCAGACAAGTTGCAGCACCTGTTCGAGGCTGAGGCAACCGTTAGATAAGTCCGCAACTGTGACCAGGGGGTTTATTGTTCAAACGAATAGCAATTGCAAGAAGGGGAAACACATGACACAACTGGTAATGGGGAAGAGCGAAGTTTATCAGAACGCGCTTCCTGAAATCAATCCCTCGTATAGATTGCTGCTTGGCCCTGGTCCATGCAACGTTGACCCGCGTATTTTGCGTGTCGCCTCAGCGCCGCAGCTCGGCCACATCGATCCAGAATTTTTTGCCATACTGGAAGAGACCGCTGATCTGTTGCGCCAGGTCTTCCAGACGAAGAACGAAATGACGCTGTGCGTCTCCGGTTCCGGGTTCTCAGGCGCGGAAGCAGTTCTCTGCAACCTGCTCGAAGAGGGTGATACGCTCATCGCGGGCAGCCTGGGCTTCTTTAGCGGCCAGATCGTGGAAATCTCCGAACGCGCGGGCGCAAAGGTGGTCAACCTTGCTACCGAGTTGGGAAAGCCGCTCTTACCTGAAACACTCGAACAGGCCTTCAGAGAGCATCCAGAGGCCAAGATCTTCGCCACCGCCATCGCGGAGACATCCACCGGACTCTGGCAGCCGCTCGAAGGGCTTGAGCGCGTCACGCACGCGCACGGCGCGCTCTTTGTGGTGGACGCTGTCTGCGGGCTTGGCGGCATACCGGTGCATGTCGATACTATGAAGATCGATGCTTGCTATGCAGGCAGCCAGAAAAGTCTGGGCGCGCTGCCAGGGCTGGCCCCCATTACGCTCAACGAACGGGCAGTCAAGGTCATCGAGAGCCGCAAAAAGCCCGTGCAGAGCTACTATCTCAACTTGCACAAGCTTCACCGTTACTGGAATGGCGATCACGCCTATCATCATACGGCGTGCAGCAACCTGGTCTACACCATGCGCGAAGCCCTGCGCATCGGACTTGAGGAAGGGTTGGAGGCGCGCTGGCAACGACACCAGTTGCACGGCGAAGCGCTGAGAGCGGGTGTTAAAGCATTGGGCTTGAGCATCCTGACGCAGCCGGGATACGAACTACCCGTGCTAACCGCTATCACCCTGCCGGAGGGCGTGGACGAACTAGCAATTCGCAACGGACTGCTGCACGAATACCAGATTGAGGTCGGCGGCGGCTTCGGCGCGTTAAAGGGCCGCCTGATCCGCATCGGTCTGATGGGCTACAATTCTTGTCGCAAAAACGTCGATACAGTGCTCTCGGCCCTGGAGCATGTGTTACCGCGCAGCGGCCTGCAGCCGAACGCCGGCGCCGCTCTCACAGCCGCCGACGCCGCGTACAAGGCTAAAGGTTAATCTGAGATGCGGCGCTGGAGGCTTCGCCTCCAGCGCCGCATCTCAGATTAACTTTGAAGGAAATATGTCATAATGCTGCTTGAACAGCCACAATCGATTCGCACCATTTTTTTCGATGCCGGTTTCACCCTGCTACACCCCAATCCCTCGACAGCCGAAATATGCCAGCTTATATGCAGGCAGCTCGATCTGCATATTGACCTGGACAAGTTGCAAGGGCGTATCGCCGAGGCCGACGATTTCTTCTATCGTCAGACGCGCAAGCAGCGCCACATGTGGGCCAGTGAAGACGCCATCAACGCCTTCTGGATCGAGTATTATATGAACTTCTTGCGCCCGTTTGTGGAAGAACACGACGAGCCGCGTCTCTACCAGCTTGCGCGCATGATAACGCAGGAATTTGACCAGCATACAAGCTGGCAAATCTACCCGGACGTGCTGCCCACCCTCGACGCGCTGAAAGCTAAGAACTACACGCTGGGCGTCATTTCAGACTGGGGCATCGGGCTGGGACGCATCTTGCATAAACTCCACCTCAACAAGTACTTTGACAGCCTGGTGGTTTCGGCCCTGGCTCGCCATGCCAAGCCCTCACCCTCACTTTACGACCTGGCGCTACAGCGAGCCAACAGTATCGGCGATTATACCCTGCATATCGGCGATTCCTACATTCTTGACGTGCTGGGCGCGCGCTCCGTAGGCATTACACCGATTTTGCTTGATCGCCGCCGCCAACTGCAAGCGAACAATGTCGATTGCATCCTGATTCATTCGCTCACCGAGATCATCGACATGTTGGAAGTAGATTGATAAGACCAGGGCGGGGACAAGCCCAGCCCGTACCCTGCTACGACTTGATGCCGTGCCTCGTATAGGGTACGGGCTGGGCTTGCCCCTGCCCTGGCATTACAGTTTTGTTTCAGCCGCGGGATTGAAGCGATAGAGACGCGCCGGTCGGTGTGTTCCCTCCATCTTTTTCGCGCCCGTATCTTCGAGAATGCCGGTTGAGAGAATTTTTTTGCGGAAATTACGTTTGTCCAGCCGACGATGCAGGATAATCTCGTAGACGCGCTGCAACTCGCGCAGCGTAAACTGCTCCGGCAACAGATTGAAGGCGATCTGGGTATATTGCAGCTTCCCGCGCAGGCGATCAAGCGTATACTGGAGGATTTTGGCGTGATCGAAGGCCAGGTCGGGCAAATGGTAGACCGAAAACCAGCCAACGTTGGCAGCATCGTCTCCGGCCTTCACCTGCAAACGCTCCGAGTCCAGCAGGGCAAAATAGACGACCGTAATGACGCGCGTGCGCGGGTCTCTGCCCGGATCGCCAAAGGTGTAAAGCTGCTCCAGGTACACATCCTGCACATTCGTTTCTTCCTGCAATTCGCGCTTGGCCGCCGTCTCTAGCGACTCGTCTATATTCACAAAGCCACCCGGAATGGCCCACATGCCCTCAAAGGGCCACGAACGCCGCTTGACCAGCAAGACCTGGAGATCGCGCTGGCGCAGGCTCATCATCACCACGTCCACCGTCACCGATGGCCGCTCATACTTGCTGGCATCATAATGATGCGCCTGTGCCTCATTCACCTGCTCCGCGTCACGCCCATCGCTTGCCGAACCATTGCGCGTTTCCATTTCTTCCATAGTGCCTGATAGATCTCTTTCCTGAATACAGTCTTCTACAATTAGAACTCATTGATAACGATCCAATAACACGCGCGCTCATGGCGCGCAAGAGGCACTGGCTGTAAGAGGAGTGTCAGATGCTTTTCCATTACCTCTTGATTAGTGTCAATTGCACACTTAGTATAGGGGATTGGAGAAAGCGTGTCAAGCATTCAGGTCAACCTTCCTTATTTCCTGAAAGTTCTTCTTGCGGTACCTCAACTTGTCTGTTATAGTGAAGATAGCTCAACGGGTAATGGAGACACAAAACGGCTGTATAGATTTGGAGATGCAAGTGAACAACACAGAGACAGGCCAGGGGCCTCAAGATCGTTCAACTGCACTGGCGCAAAGCAGGCAACAAGCTCAGACGGATAAATACAAATATATGCGCATCCCCTGGTGGCTGCTGACTCCCATCGGCTACATAGCCACATTCCCTCTTGTTGGACTGGCCCTTTTGATCCCGTTTGTTTTCCGGCACCTGGGGATATACGAGGCTTTCCTGGACACGCCCCTTGTGCTGGTCACACTCATCATTGCGCTGATCTGGGGAACAGAGCCGGCAGTGCTTTCTATTCTGCTTGGTACCATGGCCTTTGATATCTATTTCCTTTCTCCGACGCCCAAGCTTATTCATGTTTGGAATAAATCGCTTCCGCTCATTCCTTACGTGCTCGCTCAAATTATCATGGTTGTCCTCGCTGCCCAACGCGAGCGTAGCCGCCGCTATATGCTGTTTGCGCAACAAGAAATGGAAGGCTACGCTAATGAATTAGAGCGAGTCAACCAGGAACTCAAACAATCCAATCAAGAGCTTGAAAAGGCCAATAAGTTAAAAGACCAATTTCTTTCGATGGCATCGCACGAACTCAAAACCCCGATTACCAGCATTCGCGGTCAAGCCCAACTTAGTATGCTTCGCCTCAAAAAGCAAGCTGAACTACCACCCGAACTCGAGCCGGTACGCACTTCTTTAGAGCGCATCGACCAGCAAACGCATCGTTTGAACAGTTTAGTCGATGATCTCTTAGATTTGAGTATCCTGAGTGCCGGCAAAATCAAGTTACGCTCCACACGGTGTGATCTGGGAGAACTGTGCCGCGAGGTTATTACCGATCAAAAATCCCTTTCAGGTCGCGCGATTAAGCTGGAGCCTGCTTCATCACCTATCCTTTTGCAAGCTGATTGCGAACGACTCAGCCAGAGTATTACGAATTTAGTCTCTAATGCCATTAAATATTCAGCAGAGAACAGTGTCATACAGGTATGCATCAGCCAATCTCGAGATAAAACTATCGTCCGGGTACACAATGAGGGAATACCCATTCCACAAGAACTCCAGGCAAACCTGTTCGAGCCATTTTACCGCACCCCTACTGCTCAATCCTCGTCAAAGAAAGGATGGGGGCTTGGTCTGGCTATAAGCAAGCAGATTGTTGAGCGACATGGAGGGCGTATCTGGGTGGAGTCCTCTCAAGAGAAAGGCACGACGTTTAGTATAGAACTGCCCTCTCAACTGGATGAACCGGCTGAAACTACTCAAGTAAGCACATAACAAGTCGCTCCTATTATGCTTTGCAGCAGGAGTTGCCCATGAAACTGACCCCTAAAGAGCAGGACCGTCTCACTATTTTCACCCTGGCGGAACTGGCGCGCAAACGTCGCGCCAGGGGCATCAAGCTAAATTATCCCGAAGCGGTGGCGCTCATCAGCGACGAGGTAATGGAAGAGGCACGGGCGGGACGCGGCTATGACGAGGTGGCAGCGCATGGGATGCAGCTACTCAATGAAGATGATGTACTGCCGGGCGTGGCGGAACTGGCGGAGACGCTGTACATCGAACCACTCTTCGATGATGGCACGAAACTGATCGTGCTGCGCAATCCAATACGCCGCGCTATCACCCCGGCGCATGAACTGGCGCGTGTCGTGCCTGCCACCACGCCAGAGACTATCATTATCAACGCGGATAGGCCCACCATCACAATAAGCGTGACCAACACATCCGCTCACCCTGCGCAAGTCACTTCGCATATGCCGTTCTGGGAGATCAACTCGCGAATGCAGTTCGACCGCGAGCAGGCCAGGGGGTATCGCCTGGACATCCCGGCAGGCGGCGCGGTGCGCTGGGAACCAGGGGAGACAAAAGAGGTGCGACTATGCCGTTTGAAATGAGCCGAGCGGAGTATCACACGCGCTACGGCCTGACAACGGGCGATATGCTGCGGCTGGGCGATACCAGCCTGTATGTTCGCATCGAGCGCGACTATAGCGCGTATGGTGATGAGATACTGGCGGGATTCGGCAAGACGGTGCGCGATGGGCTGATGGCAAATTCGCGGCTGGGACGCGAGAGCGAACTTGACCTTGTGCTAACCAACGCTATCATTGTTGATCCGGCGCTGGGTGTTATCAAGGGCAATATCGGCGTTAAAGAGGGGCGTATCGCGGGCATCGGGCGGGCAGGCAATCCCGATATCAGCGAAAACATCGACCTGCTGATCGGGACAAGCACGGCGGTACTGCCCTGCGATGGGCTGATCGCCACGCCGGGCGGCATCGATAGCCACGTTCACCTGCTCAGCCCGCGCCTGTTCGCCACCGCGCTTTCATCGGGCATCACCACCTTCGTCGCGATGGATGCCGGGCCGATGTGGAACGTGGGCGTCAATCCCGATTTCTTCATACAGCGCATGTTCGAGACGTTTGAGGATGTGCCGATCAACGTGTGCTTCCTGGCGCGAGGGTGCAGCAGTCGCCCGCAGGGATTGATGCAGAGCATCGAAGCCGGAGCAGGCGGCTTGAAAATTCATGAAGACCTGGGAGCATTTCCAGATGTAATTGATTGCTGTCTCGCGGTGGCGGAACAGATGGATGTAGCGGTAGCGATGCATACCGACGGGCTGAACGAAGCGATGGAGTTAAGCGATACGCTCGCCGCTATCAATGGACGCGCCATTCATGCCTATCACGCGGAAGGCGCGGGCGGTGGCCCCTGCAATCTGCTGGAGATTGTGGCGCAGCCCAACGTCATCCCTTCGTCTACCAACCCGACCATTCCTTATACAATTCATACTCACGCCGAGCATCACGATATGTTGATGACGGTGCATGGCCTGAACCCGGCCTTTCCAGAGGATATGCTGGCGGCGCGGCACCGCGTTCGCCCGACAACCATGGCAGCCGAGACGCCCCTGCACGACCTGGGAGCCATTAGCATCACCGCTTCCGACTCGCTCGGTATGGGACGCATAGGCGAGACTATCGCGCGCACCTGGCAAATGGCCCACGCGATGCAGGAACAGGCGCAACCAGCGTCCGAAGTAACAGACGCGAACGAGCGCGCGCTGCGCTACCTCGCCAAGTACACCATCAATCCTGCTATCGCGCATGGCCTCTCACAACACGTCGGAACTCTTGAGCCGGGCAAGCTGGCGGATATCGTCTTGTGGCGTCCAGAGTTCTTCGGCGTCAAGCCCAACCTGGTAATCAAGGGCGGTATGCCCGCCTGGGGAGCATTGGGAGACGGCAACGCCACCGTCGAAGCGGCAGAACCGCAGGTCTACGGCCCCCTTTTCGGCGGCAGAGGTTCAGCGGCGGGCGCGCTCTCGATCACCTTTGTCTCGCAAGCCTCGCTGGACGCCGGACTGAGCAAACGACTCGGGGGCAGGCGGCAGTTGCAACCCGTGCGCTCGACACGCATAGTGGGCAAGAAAGACATGCGCTTCAACAATGCCATGCCACCGGTGCATGTACACCCGGTCACGCACGAGGTGACGATCAACGGCGAGCGGGTAGGAATGGAGCCGCTGCAACGTGTGCCATTGAGCCGGTTGTATATTGTGTCCTAATGAGCCAGTAACGACGCCCCTAAGGTAATTGCCTGGTTCCGTCCTGATGATGTTTGCCAACCGAATGGGGTAATGGCGTAGCCCCGCCCCTTGTCCCTACAGGACGGGGGGGACGCTTGCGTCACAATGAGCAGGATTACCCTATTCGGTCGTCAACATTCATCAGGACGGGGCCATGCATATTCCCGGTCTGGTTGTTAATAACCATTATGAGGCGGTGGGCTTGACCTCGGCAGGCGAGGCTGATGGTGGACGGCTGATGAGAAGTCCAATGATATCGACGAGCAGACCGACCACTGCCGGTATGCCGAAAAGCAGCGTTTGCGGCAGGGCTATGCCAAAGAGAACATCCAGAGAAAAGTTTCCAGGTCCCCATGATGCCGATGGCAACGCCAACAGCAAGCAGTATTAAAGGAAACTCTATGCCGCGCTTACTGTTCCAGAAGCCGTTTTTCCAGTGACCTTTGGCAATCGCCATGAACATAGCGGCGAACATGCCTGCTGCCCCCAGAGGCGTCAAAAACCCGAATGCCACGGAGAGGCCGCCACCAAACTCCCCCAGAATAGCCATTCCTGCCCAGAGTGGCGCGGGTTTTAACCCCAGTCGTCCTTGCATTTGCAACGTTCCGCTAATACCACGGCCTCCGAACCACCCGAAAAACATTTGCGCTCCATGCGCGGCAAGCGTCAATCCGGCTACAAGCCGCAGAATAAGCAAGCCTGTGCTGAGTGAGATAGGCATTGATTGCGTTCCTTTCAAAGCAAACAGATAAGACAATGCAATTGCTGAAAGTTTCATATGACAGGAACTTCCATAAAGGCAGTTACTTCCTTAGTCAAGCACAAAATGAAGCGTTTGAAATCTGCTTCTGAAAGCGCGTACGTCCTGCAAGATGGCTCCGGTTGATTTGCGCTGCTGAAGGCAATCGGCGACGGCGCGGGCGATAAAGGGCATGTCGGCTGGCTGCATACCCCAGCGTGTGATCTCCTGGGTGCCGAAACGCAGGCCGTTGTAGGTTCCGGTGGCTGCCGGGCCGGGAATGCCGATACCACTGGCAAAGATCAGGCATTTTTCCAGCAGGTGAGACGCTTCATCGCCGCCGCCATAGGCTTGAGCGGCCAGCGCGACATGATGACTTTCGGTAAAGCCGCGCGCGCCGCCCACCACATGTAGCCCTTCGGCATGAAGAGCAGCCGCCAGCGTCTGCGCGTTGGCGCGCATCATGGCGGCATATTCGACGCCGTAGCGCAGGAAGCCGGCCAGCGTGACGGTGAGCGCGGCGATGCGAGCGAGATCGAAGTTGGCGGTCAGACCAGGATAGGCGATCTGTTCCAGGCGATGGGCAATAGCAGCGTCGTTGGTGAGAATTAAGCCTCCCGGAGGGCCGCCGAGCGATTTGTAGGTAGACATGGTGACGATATGCGCTCCCTCTTGCAAGGGACGCTGAAACGCGCCTGCAGCTACCAGGCCCGACAGGTGCGCCGCGTCGTAGATGACGTTAGCTCCAACTTCGTCGGCGATAGCGCGTACCTCGCGCACTGGATACGGAAAAAGAGCCAGGCTGCCGCCGATCAGGATGACGCGGGGCCGCTCGCGCCGCGCCGCTTGCGCCAATCCCGCAAGATTTACGGTCAGGTGTTCATCATCCCAGGGAATATCGGATATGCGCAGGCCAAACCAGCCAGCCGCGCCATGTTCGCGATGCGTGGCGTGCGCGGCGGCGGAGTTCGGCATGGCAAAGATTGTATCGCCCGGCCGGGCCAGCGCCATGTATGAATAGAGGTTGGCGAGCGAACCGCTATGCACGCGAAACTCGACGTAGGCGCAATCAAAGAGGCGGCGCGCAAGCGAGAGGCAGAGGGTTTCGATGGCCTCGGCATCCTGAAGGCCCATTTCGTACTTGCCGCCGGGATAGCCGAGACTGGGGCGGCTGCCCAGCGAACTATTCAGCACTCGCTGCGCCCGCGGGTCCATGATGTTCGTACCGGCGTAGAGGTTGAGCGACTGGTAATCAAAGAGCGCTTCGCTGCGTTGCACCAGCAGCGCTACCTGTTCATATACTTGTTCGGGCGCAATGTTCTGAAACGATGCCAGCAACTCGTCAACACGCGCCGCTTCGAGAGCCGCCAGCCAGGGGCGAAGGTTTGCTTCCATGTTCTCTCTTTCGTTCTTTCAATCAACGTTAGATGACGATAGTATACAGCAAAATCAAGGCTAGCAGCGCGGCGAAGCCCGCGTTCCTTCCACCCCTACAGAATCCGCCTGCTTGCCCTATTGAGCGACTGTGCTGGGAACGGCAGATGTGAAGATTTCTTGCGCGCCGGTGCGGGTATCGTTCCAGAAGGGGTGAACGAAGAAGTTATCTACTGCCAGGCCCTGGTAGTCGCCAATGAATTGCGAGCCATAGCTATCGGTGGGCGCGTCTATGGTGGGGTCCCAGCTTTGCGTCGTGATGCGCGCGTTTTTTAGGAATGTCGCGCCATGATCGCGGGACTGGGCAAGGTAGACATCGATCATTTTATGTTTCGGGTCCAGGCGCGTATCAAAGAAGGAGATGCTGATGACGCCACCGGGCGCGACGGCTATTTGTGGCTGGAACTGCTCCTCGCCGTTGCGCAGGGGATCGTCGTTCACACGCAGGGGCGCGGACCAGCTTTGCCCGCGATCGCTCGAACGCGCTGAGTAAAATGTCGGCATCGCCCGTCGCTTTATCGGACCAGGTGATGTAAAGCTGGCCTGTACGCGGGTCGCAGGCGAAGGCGGGCAGGGAAAGATTGCGGTAGCGTTCGGGGAGGAAATAGCCGTCGATATTCGAAATGGTGGCAACGGATACAGGCTGCGTCCAGGTCGTCCCGCCATCGGGCGATGTCACCACAAGCTGTCTATCGGGAATGCTATTTCCAGCCCGTACAATGGCTGAATAGGAGTTCAAGAAAGCCACTGCCAGCGCGCCATCCGGCATCACAACGGGCGTTGCGCCAATAGCTCCATCGCACCTTGTTGAATGAGGTGGGCGATCAGGCAGCGAGTTTGCGCAGAAGGGGGCGTTCCCCTCGATAAAATGCGGCGGTGTGAAGGTTTTGCCGCCATCGCTTGAACGTGAAAAGGCGACTTCCTCAACACAGGGATTGCCTGCTCCGCAATCGTTGCCATAATCGTAAGACCAGGTGAGATAGATATTACCGCTGCGCGGCCCGCTGGTCTGGTCAACGGCGATCCAGGGTTTGTCGTTGAAAATTTGATTTTCCTTGCTTTCAAACACGCTCACAGGATTGCCGAAAGTTTTGCCACCATCGGTGGAAGCGGAAACAGCGACGCCGCTCATACCTGGGCGCGCTTCATATAATACCGCCGCGTAGACATTGTTATGCGCGCCAAAGGCAAAGGAAATATCCGAGGTGAGTGTGAATTGCTGCTGGAAACCCGGCAGGATGCCGCCATCTGTCCAGGTGCAACCGCCATCAAACGAGCTAAAATAGCCGATCTGGAATTGATAGCGTTTCGGGTCGGTAAAGAATTTGCTGCCACCCACCAGGTTAAGCGGATTGCGCGGATTCTCAACCAGCATCGGTTCGCTGTGCGCCAGGTAGCTATCGTGACTGACGCGCACGTTGGCAAACGGCGCTTGAGGATGCTGCCCCAGTTGGACGCAAGTTCCGCCTCCCGCCAGGCTATAGCCATTGGTTGGCGAAGACGCAGGTGTAGGGCTGGAAAGCGGGGGGTTGGTACCCTGGCTGCACGCTGAGAGCAGAAGCGCAAGCAGAGCAATCATCAATAACCAGCGTTTGAGCATATCTTCGGCTCCTTTACAACGAGGGATGTCTGGCACCTTCTGTTTTCATAGACGTGAAAGGCAGGCGAGTATTGCAAACCTGTCCACAGTGCAAATTTGATAAAGAGGCACTGAATCAAATCGGCTTTATTAGTGGAAAAGTTCTCTTAATGCCTTGACGCGCGCTTCGTTGCCCCATTTGTCCAACATCAATTCATAAATTTCATAGGCTTCATTTATGCGAAGTTGGCTACCTAAAGCTGATGCTGAGATGACAGATGTTTCGAGGAGAGCACAACTATGTTCTAGTTCATTCATAGCGATGGAGGTCATTACCTGTCTCATGGATAAATCCACACGTTTAGGTGAAGGTACTGTTGGTACAACCTTATCAATGCAAGTAAAGACATCCCAGGCTTGTTTAGGTTCATTAAGGTGTAAAAAGGTTAATCCCTCAAAACGAGCAAATGTAAACCTGTTAAAATGCGTATAGGAGAAGTTTGGATCAGCTTCCGGATTCTCAGGGAAGGTATCTCGCGCCAGACTGAGAAAAGAATAAGCTTCTTGCTTATTTTTCAATCTGCCATTTGACTGAGCTAGCCCAAGATAGCATTGCCCTTGCAGTAATAGGGAAACCTCTTCACCGTACCGAGATGCCTCCTGATATGCCTGCAACGCTTGAACAGGGTACTTAAGATGAAAATAGACATAAGCCTGACGCATCAATGCAGCCGCCTTCAAACATGCATCTCCCGCTAGATCGCCGTAGCGGAAAGCTTTCTTAGTACAACTCAAAGCAGTGCCATAATCCTGATTCTGTAACGCCAGAAGAGATGCTAATTGCAAAGATTGAGAAGCTAAACTTGCTGCCTCTTGCTGTACTTGTGACGGTTCAGTTGCAAGTGTTGATAATTCTGAAAGATAAACCGGAAGAATCTGCTTTACTTCACTGAGTCCCCCTTCAAAATAAAGTTTCCAGCACAAGGGAATACTTGATCTGCATATAGCTAATACTTCATCCGGGTATAGAGGATGCCTGTTAAACTCTTGAACCGTAGAAAAAATCATTGTTGGTGCACTTAATAACAGCACCACTGCCTGTCTCCTGGAAATACCCTCGTTCTTTTCGCTCTTGCCCTTTGTAGGAGACGAGATAAGCGATTGTAGTTCAATCGAGGCTGATAATTGTGCTTGAGTAGATGTATCAGATGCTATCAATCTTGTATCTATTTCCTGAGACATATTGAATCTCTGTATTCCTCTTTTAGGCGTCACTACATCCTCAAAGCCCAATTCTTGAGCAGTCATACCGAAGGCTTCACATACCTGGGCCAGGGTTGCCATATGTGGAACTTGTAAACCACGTTCCCAGCGATTAAAGGTATTGACGCTCACTCGAGCGCGTTCGCTGGCCTCCGCCACACTCCAACATTTTCTTAGCCTGGCTGCTTCGAGCTTTATATTTGGTGTCGCCATATGGTCCTCCACTGTCGTGCTATTGAGAACGCTTTCTATGTCATTTCGATTGTAAAAGCAGCAATAGACTCTGTCAAGCAATAACAGAGAAACGTGATAAAACGTGACACAACTGTACACAAATGAGAACAAAATGAAGAGAAAGAACAAGAGAAAAGGAGAAAGATTTCTCCTTAAACGTGATATTCCTCTATGAATAAGGGCTATGAATTGATACGCTAACGCGGTTATAACTGATCTAGCATCTATTACATAAAGCGATAGGAGAAATCAATGGGACAAAGCGAGGTTGCCAGAATACGGGAGCAAATCGAACTCGAGTATGAAGCGATGATGCGAGGCATGCATGGATTCGCGCAAGGGACAGCAAGACACACTTTCATTGTCGCGCGCATGTCACGAGTTGAGCAGTTTCATAGCGAACTGACCAAACATGTTGACGAAGAGGAAGCAACGGACATTATTGTCGAACTTTATAATGAGGCGACGAAGTAAGGAGGAAAATCTATGCCGGAAGAAATACCAGCACAAAGAACACTTTGGATGCTCGATTGTGAAACTGGCTACAGTCGTGAACTGGTTCCAATCTACGCTCTCTCGGAGGAAGAGGCTCATGAACTAGCCGAAAAGCATATCCGAGCATCTAAACGCCCATTAACTTTTATTGGATTACGCGCGTTCCCCGGTGGATTTACGGTGCATCATTCACATTTGCCAGGGAAGGTAGAGGCTACATCTACGTCTACATCCCGATCAGAACCGCTTTCTGGATAATATTGCGCGCGCTTCTCACAACTGCGACATCAATCATCTTCCCTTCAAAGGCGACCGCGCCCAAACCCTGGGCTTGCGCCTCAGTATAGAGCGCATCCAGCTTACGGGCGCGGTCAACTTCTGGTTGGGATGGTGAGAAGACAGCGTTGGCAATATCAATCTGGTTGGGGTGAATGGCCCATTTGCCGACCATACCTGATGCTTTTGAGCGAGTACACTCCCGACGATATCCCGCTGCATTCTTAAAGTCGAGATAGGGGCCGTCTATAGCATCAATACCAGCGGCGCGGGCGGCAATCGTCACTTTGTTGCGGGCATAGTGCCAGAGGTCGCCGGGGTAGGTATCGAGATCGTTTCCCGCAAGCGTGGGATCGATGCCCTGCGATGCGCTGTAGTCGATGTGGCCGAAGATGAGAGCTTCCAGGCGCGTGCTGGCGCGAGCGATCTCCTCTACATTGAGCATGGCCTCGACTTCTTCTATCAAGACTTCGAGGCCGGTGCGCCGCGCGCGCTGCAAACGTTTCTCGATCTGTGAGAGCAGCACGTCAACCCACCACACGTCCTTCGCGCTTTTCACTTTGGGGATGATGATGATATCGAGGTAATCGCCGGCTTCCTCGACGATGGAGATGATGTCCTGGTAGGCAAATTCGGTCTCAAGGTCGTTGATACGCACAGCGCGGGTTTTCTTGCCCCAATCGAGGGTTTTCAGCGCGTGGATGACCTTTGCCCGTGAGGCCACCTTCTCGTTGGGCGCGACCGAGTCTTCCAGGTCGAGAAACACCAGGTCGGCGAGGCTTCCGGCGGCTTTTTCAATCATGCGTTCGTTGCTGGCGGGCGTTGACAGCTCACATCGTCTCAGGCGCATTCTCTTCTCCTTCTGTTACTTTTCTTCGCTATGGCCCTGGCGCAGCCTGGTCATCTTCTCGTCCCATTCGCGCTGCCACGCTTCGTCGGCGGCTCGCGTTGGCACCATGACACGCCGCTTGAACGAGAGGACAGTTTCACCGCGCTGATTGTAGGCGATGGTTTCGACTGTGACGATGCCGCGATCAGGCTTGCTGCTGGATTGCCGCTTATCCAGCACGGTAGTTTCGGCGTAGATGGTATCGCCGTGAAAGGTAGGGCCAAGATGGCGCACATTCTCAAATTCGAGATTGGCGATGGCTTTGCCGCTGACATCCTCAACGCTCATGCCAAGCGCGATGCTGAAAATAAGAGGGCCAACTACAAGACGCTGCTTGTGCTGCGTCGTCTCACTATAGAATGCGTCTATGTGAAGCGGGTTGTGATTCATGGTGAGCATACTGAAAAGGGTGTCGTCGTATTCGGTGATGGTGCGACCAGGCCAGTGTTTGTAGATCGCGCCGATTTCAAAGTCTTCAAAACAGCGACCAAATTGCATGTGTTTCTCCTTTACCTATTCGTCTTGATGGATTTTAACAACTGAATGCTCCGTCCTGTAGGGACAAGGGGCAGGGTGGAGCGGATGTAGGGGCCTTGTGCTTGTCCTCGTCGGAGTGCGACCATGCTGCCTGACGGAACCCAGGCGAATCTTGCTGCGACGAGGACAAGCACAAAGCCCCCACCCTTCCCCGCATCCGCCCCTTGTCCCTACAGGACGGGGCAGTACGCATTGCTGCATTCGGTTGGAAAAGTTTCATCAGGACGGGGGCGAACGTTTCCGATCATTCCCCTATTCGGTTGTCAAACATCATCAGAACGGAACTACGTCATTACTCTATTTAATTATCAAAATTCATCAGGTTTCAGTTTATATCTTTCTAAGAGCTGGCGGGCGATGACCAGGCGTTGGATTTCGCTGGTGCCTTCGGCGACGAGCATGAAGGGGGCGTCGCGGTAGTAGCGTTCGACGTTGAACTCTTTGGTGTAGCCGTAGCCGCCGAAGACGCGCATGGCGTCGAGGGTGACTTCCTGGCACATCTCGGTGGCGAAGAGTTTCGCCATGCCTGCTTCCAGGTCGCAGCGCTCGCCACGATCTTTTTTCTGCGCGGCCTGTTGCAGCAGGAGACGCGCCGCCGCGATTTTTGTCGCCATGTCGGCCAGTTTGAGCTGGATGGCCTGGTGCTGCGCGATGGGTTTGCCGAAGGTTGAACGCTGCTGGGCATAACGGATGGCGTCGTTGAAGGCGGCCTGGGCCACTCCGACGGCGCGCGCGGCCACGTTGATGCGCCCAACCTCCAGGCCGCTCATGGCGTGCTTGAAACCCTCGCCTTCGACGCCTCCCAGCAAGTTGGCTGCCGGAACGCGCACGTTGTCGAAGACCAGTTCAGCCGTTTCGACGCCCTTGTAGCCAAGTTTTTCAAAGGTGCGACTGGCGCTTAAACCCGCCGTACCTTTCTCAACTAGAAAGAGGCTCATGCCGCGAAAGGGCGGGCGGGCGTTGGTATCGGTGCGCGTTAGCGCCGCGAAGATGCTGCCGCGCTGGCCGTTCGTGACCCACAGTTTGGAGCCGTTGAGCAGGTAGTCGCTGCCATCGCGGGTCGCGGTCATGGTGATGGCCTGCACATCGCTGCCGGCGTTGGCCTCCGAGAGACAGATGGCCCCGCGCTTCTCGCCCTGCGCCATGACGGGGAGGAAGGCGCGACGCTGCTGCTCTGTGCCGTAGGTGGCGATCATGTAGGCCACCAGCACATGCGTATTGACGATGCCGGCCAGGCTCATCCAACCACGCGAAAGCTGCTCGATGATCTGCGAGTAGGTGTAGAAGTCAAAACCGAGGCCGCCATAGGCTTCAGGGATGGTGGCGCTGAAGATGCCCAGCGTTTTCATTTTTTCAATCAATTCAAATGGGTATATATCATCGCGTTCCATATCATGCGCGACGGGGATAACTTCTCGCTCTACAAAACGCTGCACTTCATCGATAACGGCCTGCCTATCAGCATCTAATGGGGAATCCATGTGTTTGTTGCTCCTTATAATGCGGCCTGATCCGGCTGTATTCTACGCAATCGTCGATCAGCGTTTTCCAGCACAAACGCTTTGAAGGCGAGCGAGGTAGGCGAGAGGTACTTATCTTTCAAGTGGATGAGCCGCCACTGGCGCATAATGGGGAATCCCTCAACATCCAGAATGGTCAGGCGGTGCGTCTCCAACTCCATGTCGAGGGCGACACGCGAGATGAGCGCGATGCCCAGGCCAGCCGCGACACCCTGCTTGATGGCGCTGTTATTGCCCACCTGCATACTGATATGCAGCGGCACACCAGCCTCTCTCAGGGTGGTTTCCAACGCGGAGCGCGTGCCTGAACCAGATTCGCGCAGGAGAAAATGTTCGCGTCCCAGCTCTTTAATCGATATATCCGCGCGACCGGCGAGACGATGGTTGGGCGCGGCAATCAGCACCAGGGGGTTATACGCGAATGGTTCGATTTCAACCGGCGCGTCGTCAGGAACCGCACCCATTATCACTATATCGACGCGATTGCTCTGCAGCGCATCAATCAGCGCGACGCGGTTGAGGACTTCTAACGAAATCTCAACGGCGGGAAAGCTCTGGCGGAACTTGCCCAGCAAGCCGGGGATAACATACGAACCAACCGTCGTATCGGCCCCGATGCTCAGGCGTCCATAATGGGGGCTGCGCAGCGCCTCCATAACATCCATCGTCTCATCAATAATGGAGAATACCTTCTGGCTATAAATATAGAGTTCTCTGCCCGCCTGCGTGAGGTGTGTCTGGCGACCAATTTGCTCAAACAATTTGACGCCCAGCGAGCTTTCGAGATGGCAAATCTGCGCCGACACGGCTGGCTGGCTAAAGTGCAACTCCTCCGCGGCGCGAACATAGCTACAATGCTTGGCGACGATTTGAAAGGTGTAAAGCTGGTGCAGATTCAAGGTGTGTGCGAGCATACAAACTCTCCGGCGAACTATAAGCCAAACATTATATTATAGTATCACATTGGGAATAGGATGGCTCAAGGCGACGACGGGACTGGCGACGCGGTCTCGGATGTTGCAGGTGTTGCATATTTCTTCTTCCGATTTTTCTCTGTTAAAATAGAATGAAACAGGTAATGGGTGAGGTGTTCTCACAACTGAAATCAAAGGAGTAGTTGTTTATGACGACCAATACGAACAATCCGGCAGGAAAATACGCTGCTGTAAACGGGATCAACCTGTACTATGAGATTCATGGAACTGGCAAGCCTTTGATACTGCTTCACGGGGGTTTTGGAACCTTTGATATGTTCGCTGCTCTTTCTCCCGCGCTGGCTCTCGACCACCAGGTCATTGGTGTCGATTTGTATGGACACGGACGCACAGCTCTCACTGATCGCCCCATTCGTTTTGAGGACATGGCTGACGATATCGCTGGCCTTATCCGGCATCTCGGACTCGAAAAAGCCGACCTGCTTGGCTTCTCACTTGGTGGCGCTGTGGCTCTGCAGACTGCCATTCGCCATTCAGAACGTGTCAACAAACTCGTGTTGATCTCCACACCCTTCAAACGTACTGGCTGGCATCCCGAAATGCAAACAGGCATGGCATCCCTCACCCCTGAGTTCATTCTTGGCACTCCCCTACATGATGCCTATACGAGTGTTGCCCCAAAGCCAGAAGATTTTTCTCAATTGGTAACCAAATTGACGGAAGCACTGGGTCAAGACTATGATTGGACAGAGCATGTTTCCGCTTTGAGAACCCCTACCCTGATTATCGCTGGCGATGCTGATGGTCTTCCTCCTTCACACGCGGTAGAGTTTTTCACCCTTCTGGGCGGGGGCCTGAAGGATGCTGGCTGGAATGGTGAACACCTCATCCCATCACAACTCGCCATCTTGCCTGGCGCCACCCATTACAACATTGTTTTCCGAGCTGATCTCCTCCTGCCAGTGCTTGCCCCTTTTCTTGAGAGTAGACATGGGATTCTTTGAGGCCGTACGGAATATCTGGGCGCGTGCGTGAAAGTGTTACGTAAAAAAACCTTGTCGGCCATGCCGAAGGAAAACTTCCCGCAGCAGTTCTTTGACTGGCTTGTCCCTTTCATAGATGGAGATAGCATCGCGCGTTTTCCGCAAAACCTCTACGTCCCGCTCATCATCGGACCCAGCCGGGAGTTTGTGCGCCGCTAGCTGAGGACGCGCCTGCCCGCGGAAATGCAGGAGGCACGAGAACCCCTGGCAGAGGCTGCCTGGAAAGTACTGTGCGCCCTCGCGCTTTGAAGCTGCTTAACGTGCTTACCAGATCGCGGCGTAAAGCCTTTACCTTCAGGCGTGGGGTTCATGACCTGTGATTGCTCCGTGAGCATGAGTTCCACTTTTGTGATGTCCTTGTGATGTGCATGAAGGAGACTGTATTTTGACAGGTCTGTCACAGATGATGGTGGGCACAACGAAGTGAAGATCGTAGACTGAACGTCTTGTTCCATCGCGCCAAAGCTCATGCTAGTGCGTTCTATCCCATCCTGGCGGCTCGTGGAGGCATCGAACCTATCACGCCACTGCTTGTATGCCTGATGGATGGGTACTATGTGAAGGAGGGTGCTTATGGCCTCCCAGCCACAAGAAATCGCCCCCGGTGTGTTCTACATCGAGGCGGGAAAAGGGATCACGCGCTCCAACGTATACTTCGTGCGCTCCGGCTCTTCGTGGGTCTTGATCGATGCCGCATCCGCGAATTGCGGCACGATGATCCAGGAGGCGGCTGAGTCCTTGTTCGGTGCGCACACGCCTCCAACTGCGATTCTGCTGACGCACGTCCACCCCGATCACTCTGGCTCCACACTGGAGCTGGCCCGTAGGTGGGGCTGCCTGGCGTATGTCCACCCCGACGAGCTGCCGTTCGCCACCGCAGACATCTCCAATTTCTTCTCCACCTATAAGGATTATGCAACGTCATCGGGCCGCTGGACCCCCCCACCCTTAGACCGGTGGGTCATCCTGCCGATGGTGCACGCTCTGCCGCGGCGGCGGCGTGAGTCGATGCTTGCGGAGTCGAGTTTCAAGGACGTCGCGCGAGCGTTTGATCCAGGAACTGGTATCCCGGGCCTTGCGGATTGGGAGTGCATTCCAACGCCGGGCCACACACCGGGCCATGTTTCATTCTTCCGGCCCAATGACCGCGTTTTGATCACGGGCGATGCCCTTGTGACCGTGAAGCTCAATTCCTTGTGGGGTTTTCTGCTGTGGGGTGTTGGGCGAAACAAGCAGATACTCTCCGGACCGCCATGGTACACGACCTGGAGTTGGCGAGCGGCCAAGGAGTCAGTTGCCTCTGTCGCACGGGTCGAGCCGCGTGTGCTGGCAACCGGCCACGGAATTCCCATGACCGGCCCCACAACCGCACGTGATGTGCGTGCCTTTGCCGATCATTTTCTGTAATGTCCCCGCATTGCCTCTTCTAAAAAGAGCTTTTCATTGCGACATGGCGGCTGGCTATGTTGACGAAAGGTTGTGTTAGCTAATTCACTGTAGAGTTGTGAGTTGTTTCATGCTGCTTACCCGGGCAATCGCTTAGAATACTGATAGAGGCAGGTGCTGGTACGTTATGCATGCCTGTCTTGAAACCTCGTCTTTGACGAGACAATAGGATATGAGGAGCCCGGTATTATGCTAAAACGCTATCGTCTCGCGCCAATCTTTTCAGGCGCTCTGCTGTGTTTTCTGCTCATGCTTCTGTCCGCCTGTACTTCTCTCCCTGGCGGTTCAGGAGGCAATAATACACCTACGCCCAGCGCAGGTGGTTCCAAGACCAGTACGCCTTCCCCAGGCCAGAACAAGACCAGTACGCCTTCCACTGGCCAGAACACCCCCGGTCAAACCGTGTCTATGCCGCAGACCCAGACCGATTGCCCGGCTTCGAATACCGCTCGCGCCGCAGTGATGCGCCCGCTGGCGCTTGGGAGCCATCCGAATCTCGTCTACATCTACAATGAAGTACCTAAAAATACTTCGACCGCTTATGGACACCTGCGTCGTTACGACGCGACTAACGGCCAGAAAACCGATATCACTACCAGTGGCATTCAAATTCTGCAGGCGCAGGTGTCCAGCGATGGTCAGTGGGTGCTCTTCCTGAGCATGCCTGATCCGCGGGGCGGGTTACATGTCGTGATGCTCCAACTGGTGCGGATGGATGGTCAGGGTTTGCAAACCCTCATGTGCTTGCCTTATAGCGACTCTGGCGTTGGACCGCTGAGCAAGCCAGCCATCTCATTTCAATGGTCCGTCGATGAAAAGTCGATCCTGCTCTCCTATGATGTGGTGAATTACCCGGCCGATATGGCTAGCAGTACGATTACGGTGCTGAACGTCTCAACAGGGACATCGAAGCCAATTTTCCTGGACCAGGGAGATAACATGTATACCTACAGCCTGGTGACCTGGCTCGATAACACACACGCCTATATCATCAAACAGGGCATCAGCGGCCCAACGCCACCAGCGACGGTCTTTCTACTGAATACGGCCACGGCCACAGTAGCTCATCCTGGCCTGGTCAATATCCTGACCACAGAGACCCGTTTTAGCAACTACTCGGTGGATAGCAGTTTCGATGGAACGCAGCTTTATAGCTCCTACTGTTTGCAGGCAGCCAGCCCGTTCAACACGAATATCCAGGTTGGACCAGCCATGGGCGGCGCGCGCCACACGATCTTTCAGGAGCAGCCTGCTGACTGCGTGCAGGCGCTGCGCGCGGTCAACCCACATATTCTGCTGCTGAAAGTCCTGGTCTACAATGCCACCACGTCATCAACTCAGATGTGGGTGATGAACCTGCCGGGAGGTAGTATGCAGGTACTGACCCCGCTCACCTCCTCGCTGCCAGGGGTGAGTAATCAGAGCTATGATTTGAATCAGACCTCGCAATACCCCTGGTCGAATGTCTCGCGTGACGGCAGCACCTACGCCCTTCAGGAGGTCGACTCCAGTACCCAAACGCAGAGCATCTTGATCGCTTCGCTGAACGGCGGCAAGCCCACTCCAATTGCTACAACCAATCCTGGCAGCAGTTCGGTCAGCCTTGCCGGCTGGACGACGATGTAGATTGGTTCTCGCGCAGAGGGATTGTAGACAGAGGCGCGGAGCAAGTTCGCGCCTCTGCCTGTGTTTGTAGAGATGTTACGCTTTTCGACCCGCAATGTTCACGAGCCACGCCACGCCAAATTTGTCAGTGAGCATGCCAAACGTATCACCCCATGGGGCTTTCTCGAGTGGCATTGTTACGTTGCCCCCGGCCAAAAGCTTCTCGAAATAGCCTTTTAATTCTGCTTCGTTGTCACCACTCAGTGACATGCTATAGTTCGTCCCGGCTTTATACTCCATACGGTCCGGCGTGTCGGAAGCCATAAATGTAATACCGTTGTCGGCTTCCAGCACAGCATGCATAACTTTGTTGTCTTCGCTCGGATCTTGAGACGCGTGGAATTCTTTGAAGGTACTGATAGTAAGTTTGCCACCAAAGACAGTTTTATAAAATTCCATGGCTTCGCGAGTGTTGTCTTTAAAGCTAAGGTATGGGTTCAATTTGCTTTGCATAGTTCCTCCTCGTTTAGTATTTACGTTCGAAAGCTACTCTTAATTATACATTACAATATTACACATTACAATTTTGTTCCTCCATCCAATCAGCCATTGTCACTTCACGCGCCAACTCGTCTACCGCTTGCACCGTCTCAACACTTACCGTCACAACCTGGCGCACCAGCCGCGCGATATATTGCTCGTCGTCGAGGTTGTTGGGGTCGCTGATGATGCCGCTGCGTTTATCTTCGCTGACCTGGTACTGGTCAATCACCCATTCGAGGGCCGAGCGGTTGCCGAGGCGATAGGTGAAACACTGCGGCGGGATGGCGGACAGCGTGAGGGACGAGTTGACCACCAGCGCGGCGCGGTCGGGCGTGAGGCGCATCTTCTCTACGCGATAGGAGAAAGGCACGGCGGGGTTTTCGATTTCCTGCAAGGGGTACTCGCTGGCCTGTTCGTAGCGCAGGTGCAGTTCCATCAATTGTTTGCCGATACGCGCGCAGGTCTGGAAGGCTGCGGCGCGGTGCAAGAGGGGGATATGCGGCAGGTCGCGCTTGAGGTTTTCGGCGTAGCGT
Organism: uncultured Chloroflexia bacterium; assembly: GCA_963769535.1. Lineage (GTDB taxonomy): Bacteria > Chloroflexota > Ktedonobacteria > Ktedonobacterales > Ktedonobacteraceae > CF-113. Next base: position 356,147 of record CAVYMC010000002.1, read on the forward strand.
GCGCGGTACTGCGGGTGGTGCAGCAGGGCATAGACGTAGTGGAAGATGTCCCACTTCGTGACATCAGGGCCATACTTTGCCTGGAATTGCGCCAGCGCCCAATCGGTGATGTTCTCGCGCCGGTTGCTGCCATCCTCGGCGTATGTGTAGTAGGGGAAGCATTGCATACCTGAATTTCCACTTACGCCACACTTGTAATCAACTATGGCGTTAGCTGCTAGAAATGTTTGGTGATCTGAACCCAATCCGTTGACACAAATTACCGCATTTTCTGCTTCAGTTTCAGATGTAGGAAAAAATTTCGGCTGTAGGACAATATCTTGATTTAAGATGGGATCAAAAAAATAGGATTTGCAAGTAAAGGGGCGATATAATGAACGCCTTACCTTACTCTGGTCAAAGTGTGCATACCGTTTTCTCCTCAAATCACTTTTAAGATCACGACTCCATTTTATTTTCGTGTCGTCATATACTACAAAGCTATCAATATCATTAGGTTCTCCTGCCCTTCTCCATCTATCAATTTCGCCATTATACATATCCACAAAGCTACTAATTCTATGTGCTAAAGAGTAACGATTGAAGTCATAAACCCAGCCATCACGGCTAGTCAGCACACCTATCGAGTAGAGTCCGAAAAGACTTTCTGCATCCATAATAGTTTTTGTTTTCGGTTCTTTTTTCCCTATTGGCAAGAACGTGGCGAACTCAGGTTGTATGCCCTCAGTAATCCAGTTGTACTTTTCATCAGGTTGTAGTTCGAGCCAATCAATTTTTATATTGCTTCCTTTGTCGGCGAGAAATGCTAACTTTTCCGTTTTACGCCAGAACTCCGGTACACGATAGTAAAGCAACTTTCGTTCGACATGTTGTGAAGATCGTATTGCTATCGTGATACCAACACCCACCTGAATACCAAAAACATTATGTGTGGTACCTGAGAGCTTGGGATTTTTGCGTACATTTCCATGTAAATCAAGGTAATAAATCTGTGTGAAGTCTTGCAGGAGATCTTTGCGCATACCATCAAAAGCTATTTGGTCAACAAAAGAGCCATTTGAAACAAAACACACAATTCCATCGCGTCCTTGCAAGCGATCTGTTGCCCAACGAAAGAACTTTACATAAGCATCTGAAAGCGCGTTTCTATTAGTTGCTCTCGAATCTTTAACATAGGATTCTTTGATACGATCATCAACGACTTTATACTTGCGATTCTTGTTATTATCATTCTCACTTTTCTGCCCCACGTTATACGGTGGGTTCCCAATCACCACCATGATTTGCGCGTCTTTTTCGCGCTGCACTCGTTCGGTGTTTTGTTCGACGAACATGGAGAGTTGTTGGCCTTGCGCCAGTTCGAGGGTGTCGGCGAAGCAGATGCCTTCGAAGGGAAGGTATTCGTTCATGCGTTCGTAGTATTCGTGTTCGATGTTGAGGGAGGCGATGTAGTAGGGCAGCAGCATGATTTCGTTGCAGAAGAGGTCGTGCTGGTACTTGTATTTCAGTTTGCTGCGCGGGATGTGGTGGCGCACGAGGTTGACGATGAAGCTGCCGGTTCCCACGCAGGGGTCGAGGATTTGCACGCCCGATTCGGCGATGGAGGTGCCAAATTCGCGCTTGAGCACTTCTTCGACACTGTTGCACATGAAGTCTACGATCTCCTGCGGGGTGTAGACGATGCCGTGTGTGTCGGCCTGCTTGACGGAGAAGCCCTGGAAGAAGCCTTCGTAGACGGTGTTGAGAAATTCCTGGCGCTCGCTCCAGCTTTCGATGCCGCGCGCTGTCCCTTCGATGGCAACGTAGTAGCGGTCGAGGTGCTTGAGGAATTCCTGGCGATTGAATGAGCGGCTGGTGAGGGCGGCGATGACCTTTTCGATTTCGGCGGCGATGACGTTGCGGTTGACGAAATCGGAGTTGTTGAAGACTGTGCGGAAGATGCGTTCGGTGAGCAGGTGCTGCACGAGCATTTCGTCGATGGCTTTGTCGTCCAGGTTGGGGTTGAGCGACTGGCGGCAAATGCTGGCGAGGCTATTGAAAGCGGTGATGAAACGCTTATTCTCGCGGTGTTCTTTTTCGATGATGTCGAGCAGGTCGCGCGCGAGTTCGGGGATACGCGCTTTGAACTCCAGCACTGCCGTCTGGAAGCGCTCGATGTGCGGCTCGGTATAGGTGAGAAACTGCTGCAATGCGTCTTGCACGTCGTTGACGCGGGTCAAGTCCAGGTCAAAGACTTTGCGTTTGCCCTGGTAGAGCACGGCGCGGCGCGTGTTCTCGAAGATGGTGTTGGTGAGCGGGTAGTTCTTCTTGATCTTGTCGGCGATCTCTCTGTCGAGGTCGCTTTCCGGCCCTTTGGCCTCCCAGTAGCCGCGCCGCAGGTTGTTGGCGTCGCGCATGACGCCGTCGGGCCGGATGCCGCCTTCGATGGTCTGTTCGTCTACCAGCGTCCAGCCGACCTGTCGCGCCCCGTCCGCCAGCAGGTTATGGAAAGCCGCGCGCAGGGCCAGTTCATAATTGGCCTTGCTTTTATACTCGTCCAGTTCTTTATAGTAGCGCCCAATGGCTTTTCTGAGCGCGGCGGCGTTGAGCGTGGTTGATGATGATGGCGATGGTGTGCCTTGCATGATGGGTACTCCCATTCTATCCCTTGCGATTTGCGGGTATTGTAGCAGGTTATTGCATGGGAAACAACCAGGGCGGGGGCGGTACGGATTGCTGCATTCGGTCGTCAAAGTTCATCGGGTTGGGGGTGGACGCATGAGAGCGCTCTCCACTAGTACCTTTCAGGTTATTTCTGTCAACTGCTTTGAGATTTGCGCATGGTTTGGTATAGTTAGAAAACTGAGAATTACAGCAGGGAAAGATTAGCAGATGGCCGAACAGCAAACTCAAAACGCGCTACTACAGGACACAACGATAGAAGAAACCCGCGCAATGCCCGAACAACAGGAACCCGCGCCAAAACCCGCTCGCCGCAAGCAGCCAAACGCGGAGAACGGCAACTCAAAGCGTTCCTCAACCCGTAAAACGACGACCAGCGATGGACAGGATACCAATGGCGCGAATGGGGCGAACGGCGCGACTCCCCAAAAAACACGGACGAAGAAGCAGCCAGCAGTTGCTCCAGTAGATGCTGCTGTATCCTCCAATGCTGATGTGACGGCTCCTGGTGCGCTCCCGCATAAGAGCGCGCCATCCAAAAAATCTACTGCGCCAACAAGACGTAAAGCGGCGAAATCGGTAAAAAAAGAGGAAGAAATCCCACTGGAGAGCGGGGCAGCGGCTGAAGCGCCCGCGCCTTCGCCCGTTATATCGATACAAGCAGATACAAGTGGCGCCGAAGCGGACGTTGCGACTTTCGAGCCTGATCTTGACCCCACGCCGGTGAAAGCCAGAGAGATGCCCAATCGCTCGCTGGCCTCCTTCGAGGCTGAACTGGACGCGCTGCTCTCTGAACTGACACTGGAAGAGTCGCTTTCCGAATTTGAAGACACGATGGCGCGTCCGGCCCTGCGCGTGACACCTCCGGTGGACACCCTGGCGGCGGAAGCAGCGCCCCTTGAGCGCGAAATTGATGCTGAAGCGGATATTTCACCCGTTGAGATTCGCCTGGAAGCAGCGCCAGCGTCCCTTGAGCGCGAAATTGATGCTGAAGCGGATATTTCACCCGTTGAGATTCGCCTGGAACCAGAGATCGAACAACCCGATATACTGCCCTTATCTTCTGTGGATACACTTACAGCTATCCCTGAAACGCCTTTGCTTCCCGCCACTGAGCTAGCAGATATCCCCGAAACGCCTTTGCTTCCTGCTAGCGAGCTAGCAGATATCCCTGAAACGCCTTTGCTTCCTGCTAGCGAGCTAGCAGATATCCCTGAGACTCCGCTGCCCCCTGTCGATGAGGAGGACGCGCTGGCGGCAGTATCCATCCCGGCAGAAGATGAGGTAGTGTGGGATACGGTGGTAGTAGAGGAAGAAGTTGAAGTATCCTTTACCAGCGCAGTAGAGACCACGCCAGTCGTTGAGCCGGAACGGCCAGCGCCGCCTGCAATTGCGCGGCCAGAGAAAGCTCTCCGCCAGCGTTTAAGGCGACGCCCGCTCAAACGAGCGGCCATGCTGCTCGCTCTCTTCGTGTTCGTCACCAGTTCATTGTTGTTGTGGCAAAACGTGAACGAGACACACCTGTACCTGTATCATATTGATCCCGGCAACGGGCAGACGCTGGCGCAACAAGACCTGGGGGGCTACTCGAGCATCAGCGCGTTGAGCAATGCCGCGCAGGATCAATCATCGGTGCTGCTGGGTGTATCGTCCGCGCCTTCAGCGCGGCAACAGGTACTCTCTCTCGCGGGCAGCGATACTTCCTCCTGGCATATAACGCAGCAGTTTTCGGCATTGCCCGGACGCTCTACCTTGAGCGTAGGGCCAGAGCATGTGCTGGCCGTTGAGAATGGAAGCGGCTTGCAGGTCATGACCAGCGATGGTCGCGCGCTGTGGCAAGTCGCGGGGGATGCACCGATGCTGGGCGCGCACCCCTTCACACCGGCGTTCGATAGCTCCACAATATACACGATTCAGTCCGCGAGCAAGGGCATGGTGGCCGCCTATGACGCGCGTAACGGCTCCGCGCGTTGGACAGTCCAACTTGATGATACATTGAACTATGCCCCACCCGTGCTGCTGATGGGAGACACGCTGTACGTGGCAGGCGATCATACGCTTTACGCGCTGAACACTACCACCGGCGGCACGCACTGGAAGGTCGCCATGCCAGCCCGTACCCTGCTGTATAGCCAGGCGAATGCGCCAGCTATCATCGCGGTTGGGGCATCGGGGCTGGCGGCTTTCGACCCGCAAAGCGGCACTCTCCTGTGGTCCTTCAACGGGCAGGCGGATACGAGTAGCGCGAATGGAGATGGGAACGCGCTGACAGCCGCGCAGTTCTACCAGGCAAGCCCTTTGACCGGCAGCAATACGGTGTATGCAACGGGCCTTGTCTGGGATACGCGGCAGATGCAACAGCAGTTATGGCTCTTTGCCGTTGACGCGGGCAGCGGAAAGCAGCTATGGTCGGTACAGATCGGAACAGGCTTCACCAATGCCGATGGAGGCCGCTTCTTCGCGCCATTCATCGACGCGCCCCACAAACTGATCGTGATCGAGCAGGCGCAAAGCGACGGCAGCCATACATTGAGCGCGTTCGATACCGGGGATGGTTTCCAGCGTTGGAATGTGCGACTCGCGGCGGTCTCTGCATCCACGCCCGCTATCATCCAGTTGACCAGCGATAGCCTGGGTATTTTCAGCGCGCAGACCGATGCTGGCCTATCCCTGCGCGCTGGCTCCGGGCTGCGCTCGCTGCTGCTCATGCTCGCCATTGCCAGCTTACTTTCACTTCTGCTGTTATGGATATTTCCATTGAAGAACTGGTTGAACAATACCAGCCGCCGGATGCGCAAGTTGCCCCACTATGTAATTGCGCCGCTCCGGGAATTGCGGCGTCTCTGGCGATTCTCGCGTCTCCTGTTCGCCTTAACCCTTGTAGCGGCTTCTATCAGCGCCGGTATCCTGACGTATGCACAGTTGAATCAGCTACATCCATACGTCAAGCAGGTAGGAGCCGGCAACGGCAGCGCTATGTGGCAACATGCGGCATCATCTTCTACGACGCTGGCCGGAGTCGATAATGCAGGCGCGCTGCTCGTGACAGGCGCTGGAGATCATACATTTGAGCTTACCGCGCTGGATAGTAACGGCTCGCCCCGCTGGACTGTCCCCTCTGGCGAGGGAACCTTCTCGATTTCGCCGGTTGCAACACAGGCAGGAACGGCGCTGGCAGTGTTGAACGGTCCTGCCACGCTGCCCTATCGCTACGCGCCAGATGATCCGGCCTACCCGAATCCGCTGGCTCATTATTCCGCGCTCTACCTGCTGGATAGCCACACGGGGCGGGTTCTCTGGCACAATGATCTTGTCAAAGCTGGCGCGTTACAAGATTCAACCGTGCTGGGCGCGGACTCACAATTCATTTATATTGCCAGTCGATCGCTCTCGCAAAACCAGGTTGCGCAGCTCATTGCGGTGGATAAGACAGGCGGCGATACCGCGTGGCGCTTCTACGGGCCGCGCGAACAGGCAAGCGCCGCGCCTGACCTGGGAGCCGTACACATGCAGGGGGGTCTCATCTACTGGCAGGTAGACAATACTGTATACGCGCTTAACACGCAGACCGGACAAGTTGAGTGGCGCGATGTTATCCCGGAAGTGGACGCGAAGGTTTCCACGCTGGAGGATGGGCAGATGGCGACGGGTCAGGGTGTCCTGCTGGTGCGGCGCAGCGATATGTACCACGCGCTTGACCTTGTGACCGGAGCCGAACGCTGGACGCTGAGCGGACCTGGCGTTGACGACGCGCGGACACCGGGGGGCATCATCGCGGACGGCAGCACGTTCATTTTATATGGCGGCGGCTCTATCGAAGCCTTTGATGCCTCGACTCAAAGCGTGCTCTGGAAACATATCAATCTCGTCGCGGTTTCCAACGTGTCGCTCTCCCCCGATGGTTCGCTGGTGTATGCTGTTGTTTTCAACAACATCGATGGCGGCACAAACGTGCAGGCGCTGGTGGCATTTGACGCGAACTCGAACCTGATACACTGGACTTTCCAGCCGGGGGCGCAGGCGCAGCTAGTCTACGCGGGATCGCGCATTATCTACAATGCAGGTGGCATGATTTACCTGGCTAGCTGTTTTGCGAGCGGCCCCGGTACCTGTAGCCGCCAGGTTCTGTATGGCATCGACGAGAGCACAGGCACGGCGCGCTGGCAAATCGAAGCCAGGCGTATCAGCGCTCTACAAGTCAGCCAGGACGGGAATGCGATCACCTTTCAAACGAGCAGCAGCGCGTGGGAGAGTTTGAAAGCGATATTCCGAGGGTGAGCGGTCGCCCTGGCTCTCCGGGCTTGCGCAATTACCGCCCTGCATTGTAGGATGATGCTAGCAGCGCGGTGATAGCTCTCTCGAGGATTTGAATGCTCAACTTTTTCCGCAAACACTCTCAGCAGCAGACGACTCAGGTTCTTCCAGAAACTGTCTTAGAGGATGAGGTTTTGCCAGATGGTGTGCCAGCAGAGGGGAAGATTACCGTGACTATTGCCAGCCAGTTTGGCAGCGGTGGGTCTGAGGTCGGACGCATTGTGGCGCGCGAGTGCGGGCTAGTTTATCTCGACCATGAGATTATTGCTGAGGTTGCCAGGCGATCTGGTGTGAATGTTGAGCAAGCGGCAAGCCAGGATGAGCGCACGCTGGGTATGGCGCGTCATATGCTTGAGTCCCTGCACACCAACAGCCCTTTTTCCATCAACATTACTACGTTGCTCAACCCTACACTCCCTCCCACCTATGCTCAGGAACTGGTGTACTGGCAATTAACACGCAAGGTCATTATGGAACTGGCGGCTGCTGGCAACGCGCTGATTATCGGACGCGGCTCGCAATTTTTGCTGCGTAACAAGCCGCGTACCCTGCATGTCTTCATTTTCGCGCCGCGCAGTCAGCGTATCGAAAACGTGATGTTCCACCAGCAGGTGAGCCGCGAACGCGCAACCCGCATGGTCGAAAGACGGGATTACGAACAAGAGGCCTATCTCAACAGGTACTTCGGCTCCAGCCAGGATCACTCCGACCTCTATCACCTGCTTATAAATACAAAGCTATTTCCCATCGAGCGGGCTGCGGAGATGATTAAGCAGACATTGCCCCTGGTTGCAACGTTCGGCGGGTGAACCTGATGCTTGCGCTTACTTGGGACATTGAGTATACTGGATACAGGGCACTGGCGTCCCCTGACCCGGCCATACCAACAGCGTCGTTGGCAGGGTAGGGTCGGAAGCCGCGCGTAAACCATTCCACGCTACTTCGCGCCAAGCTGGCGCTGCACCTCGGCCATGTCGTAATAGAGCGACTCCCGCACAATCTTACCGTTGCGCCGCACCACTACCGTGACACCAGGGATGGAGAACGATCGGCCGGTGGCAGGCAAACCTGGATAATCATGCATATGGGTGCCGGTGGCAACCCACTCTACCGTCAACTGATCGCCATGCACTATGCGGTTGGTAGGGGTGATGGTCATGTCCGGCATAGCGGAAAAGCCCGCGCTCTTGCGTGCCAGGATAGCCTCGCGTCCGACGAATGGATGCGGATGCATACTATCCTCGACGATCGCATTCTCATGATAATCGTGCTGTAACTGTTGAATATTGCCGGTCGCTTGATGCGCCATATGCTGCTGGTGCTGCTGGATATGCTGCTGCGCGTTATTGTCTCCATGTATGGATTGAGCGCCATGCGAAGTCAACTGGCGCACGGCTACCGCTGCAACAGCTCCAGCGCCGGCGGCGGAAATTCCCATAATCGTCAGCCGCTTAATCAGCTGGCGCCGGGTCATATTGCCAGCGCGCACATCATCGACCAGTTCGGGGATGGTCTGCTCTTCGCCTGAACGAATATTTGCCTCTTCGATCATATTGCCTCCTGCATCTTCCTGAGTGCCAATTATTAACTTTTTATACTCATCCTTATTCGTCACTTACGCGAAAAAAGAGAGGGTACAAAACAGCCTAAACAATACATGAACAGAGATAAGTAGAGCTACATTAAATGGTGGTCGTAAGTGAAAGCCAGGCTCGGTTCACCGGGTTTCCACCACTTCATGCGGTTGAGTATAGAGATATTGTCACACAAACCTATGGAGACCAGATGGTATTTCGGTTAAGAAACGAGCGCAAAACCATAATTGCAGTTAAAATATTGCAACCTGCTCCGAAATGGAGACAGCCGAAGAACCTCCGACGCGGCTTAGTGGGCTTGCACAAGAAAGCTTTCGTCGCCATACATTTTTCATGAAAGCAGTAGTACGCGCGAGGATGTTGCTATTTCATAACCATAAGAGGGTGATAACAACCAACCTGTTACCATTCGTACACTACCTCTTCCTTTTGACAGGGTATCCTATTGCTATATGTTTATGACCATCAATCTAATGGCGGAAAGGAAGATATACCACTGATGAATGAAAGGTCAAATAGATCACCTGACTCCCCCTCCCTGCGCTTCTTTAGCAAAACGTGGGGGCTTATTTTTCTGGTACTGACGTTGGCTTTCGTTGCGATGAGCGGCGTCATCGCTTTCCCACAGATTCGTGCAGCCCTTGCCAGTGGGACTGCGACGATCACCCTCAGCCCATCATCTGCTAGCTATTCGACTGGGGGATCTATTACGGCACAGGGATCTCACTTTGCAGCCAGCGAGACCGTCAACATCTATTGGAATTACTCCGGCCCTGGCACTGGTACGCTTGAGGGCACAACCACTTCCGATGCTACAGGAGCTTTCAAGACAAGTTTCCCTATGCCCCTGGCGCCAACAGGCACGTATACAGTTGCTGGTGTTGGCCAGACCAACGATATTGCCACGACGACCTTCCATCTCTCACCTTTCTTTTATATAGCGCCTAGAGGCGCTGGTGTTGCCTCCCCCTTGAATCTCTATGGCTTTGCTTATGGAGCTAACGAGACCGTCAACATCTATTGGAACTACACCGGCCCCGGCACCGGTTCTCTTATGACAGCAGCTACGGCCGATAGTACAGGCTCATTTAAAGTGATTGCACCCGTCCCTTCTGGAGCAACTCCCGGACATATTACTCTCGCCGGTGTTGGGCAAACTAGCAACGCTACAGCCAGTTATCCCTTCGTTCTTTATACACCTACTCTTGCGCTTGCTCCATTAAGTGGGTCTGCCGGCATAAAGCTCACACTGAGCGCCTACGGATTTCAATCAAACGAAAATGTCAATATCTACTGGAACGGTGGTACGGTACCTGCAGGAAGCCTCCGCGCAACGAATCAATTTGGCTACATGGCACCGACTACAATTACCGTGCCAGCGAATACAGTTCCCGGTAATTATACAGTGGCGGCAGTTGGTTCCGTGACGCATTTGAGTATTAGCAATACGTTTACAGTAGTTGCACCTGGCTCAAGCTTAAGCCCCGTTTCCGGTCCCGCAGGGAGTGTTGTGGCTGTTTCTGGACAAGGTTACGCTCCGAAAGAGACAGTGAATATCCTTTGGAACTACTCAGGTCCAAATACAGGTACGCTGGTAGGAAGTGTAAAAACCGGGTACTCTGGTACCTTCAATAGTACCTTCACCATGCCTGCCGCTGCTAACAGCGCATATACTGTGGCTGCCGTTGGCGTTACAAGCAATAGAGTCATCCAGAACACGTTTACAGTGGGTAACGGCCTGGAGTTGAGCGCAACAAGCGCTTCCCCAGTGTAAAAGTGACCGCTAAAGGTACCGGCTTCACTTCTGGGGAGTTGGTTAAGCTTTACTGGGATAGTATTACAGGAGTAACACTGGGTACTGCTACAGCAGATGCCAGCGGGAATATCAGCCAGTCCATCACTATTCCCACTACTGCCATACCGGGCACACACCAGGTGATTAGCGTTGGACAAACGAGTTCAGTGTCATTCACCACTTCTATCACTCTAGATACCAGTTGGGGTGACTTTGGTTTATATTCCGTTCACCACCGGCAGAACTTTTATGAGTTCAAGCTCGGCGCGACAAATGTGGCTAATCTTAAGTTGAAATGGACATCGGCGCCTACTGCTACGAATCTTGAATCCTCTCCTGTCTATGCCAATGGGCTCGTCTATATCACGACTTCAGATGGTCAGCTCAATGCCTATAATGCCACTACCGGGGCCTTGCAGTGGAATTTCAATTCGAATACCGGTTTCGAAAACTTCTCGGCTCCTCTCGTCGATCCAACTACCAATACCGTCTTCTTCGGCACCATTGGTCACGATTATCCTGGTATCCCCTCACCATCCTACGCACTGGATGCGAAGACCGGGACATTAAAGTGGAGCGTGATCCTTCCCTGGGACGACTTCGGCTTCCCGACCCTCGCGCTGCAGACCATCTACCTCGGGACTTCAAGCGAAGCACAGGCTGGCTCTCTGATAGCTATTGATGTAGTTAGCGGTCATGTCGACTGGCAGGATTCCACGACCGGTGGTGTATGGGGAGCCGTGGCCGTTGATACCACCGCAAACATACTTGTCACCGGTTTAGGCAATCCATACGACGCGGTTAGAGCATACAACCCTATCACTGGAGCAACGCTTTGGACCTATTCGGTGCCAAATTCGCCCGGAGACCTTGATGTTGGTTCCGGCATCGATATCGCCAATGGGCTCGTCTATGCCAGTAGTAAGAATGGATCCGTTTACGCCGTACATGAGAGCGATGGGACTTTGGCCTGGTCAGCACAGATCAATACCGGTATCGACGACGTGTCCTCACCAGCATACAGCCCGGTTGGTGGTACACATGGTACTGTGTACGTCGGTACGCTGGGCGGACGCCTGTATTCTCTAGATGCATCTACTGGAGCAATCAACTGGAGTACCAATGTCGGCGGAGCTGTCTGGAGTTCTCCCGCGGTTGTCAATGGCGTTGTGTACTTATCTACAGGATTAAACAGTGCGTCTTTCTACGCCTTGAACGCTTCCACCGGTGCGATACTGTGGAGCTTTAAGCCGGGCGCTAAATCCTTCTCCTCGCCCATTGTGGTCAACGGTTGGCTCTATTGTAATGCTACGGATGGCAAACTATACGCCTTCAGCCTTTAATACAAAGCTGGTGTGCTGCACAAATGGATGCATGTGCTGCACACCAGCTTTGCTGAATGAGAAAGTGTTCAGCCCATGGCTTCTTCAAATCAAAAGAAAACTTAACTAAATCCATGCATTTACCATCGTTTCTTAACCCGTTCATCACTGATAAACACTGTTCACTCGGTTACACTTATTGCCAGGATGGAAGTGGGAGAAGGACAGTTGGCAACCACACTAAACAGTAATGAGGAACAATTGCATGTTATCTTTGCCTGTAAAATCTCCCATGCCAGCAGAAACCACTTCATCACATAAATTCGCGTATGTCATAACAAAAGCTCCTCGAGCATGGTCACACGCCAGTTTGCTTAAGCAACAAGAATTTCTGAAAGCAGTGAAAGATTGTGAGATTGATTACTTGACTGCGCTTAAGAGGCAGCAAGAGGAGCGATGGGAGAAGCAAACAGGGATAAAACCAGAAGACTCTCATTTTACTCTCATTGTACCAATTCATAATGAGGAAAAGTTTCTTCCATCATTTCTTGGTTCATTGCTGATTGCTGATCTTCCCAGCAGCGTAGATGCTCATTTTATCTTTCTCACAAATGCCTGCAGTGACAAAAGTAAGGAAATTATTGATGGGTTCCTAAAAACGATAGGGGAGGGAGAAGTAGCATTTGAACAGAAGAATAGTTCTGATTCTTCTGTTCAAGAAACTACTCTCATTACTCATATAGGAAACATCACCTTTTCGCATATTGATACTCCTACCCCAGGTAAAGCGAATGCTCTGAATATCGGAAATAATATAGCGCTAGAGCGAAAGCACCGGATTGCTATATCCATTGATGCAAATAATTTTATTGAGCCAGATGCATTTTGTCATATGTTTGCAAAGGCATGCCATGCCTTTGAAGATCCAACAAATAATACCGTAGTTATTAGTGGTGTCGACAAACACGTAACAAAGCAGACAAGATTGCGAGTATTGTTTGATCGCGGTCGAAATGTACATAATAGCATTCGTGATGACGAGATATTCGTGAATGGATGGTGTATGGGATGGGATACACTCTGGTTAGGAGCAATTGGAGGTATGCCACAAGTCGCGGTTGAAGATTATGCACTCGGTGTGTATGCCCGGAAAGAAGGGAAGAAAGCGGAGCGGGTAAAAGAAGCAATAATATGGGGTTATAACCCGAATACACTAGCAGATCTTATCGAACAACGGGCGCGGAAGATACGCGGCGTATATCAAATTTTAAGAATGCACCCAACACTTCAACACACTATTGAAAGCGATATTTATGTGTTACAAGAGCCGCTAAGCAAATTTAGGACTTTTAAAGAGCGGATTCAAGTAAATCCAATAAAATTTGCCTATTATCTTGCCGATCTTGCTATATGGGAGTTTGCGAAAAGGAAGGGAAGGCTTGATTATAGTAAAGATCCAACAAACCAGTCGTGGAAACCAATCGTCTCAACGAAAGGATCCACGAGGTAACGAGCCTTATACCTCTCTCTATGGGTGAACATCCCAAGTAAGGTTGAGGGTTATCTTTTCTGTTGTAGGGCTGTTTCGTAAACGCTATCGAGGGTATGTAGCGCCACTTTTGCGTCATAACGTTCAAGTATCAACTGACGAGCATTTTGTGCAAGACGAGACGCCAACGCTTTATCGCTAAGAATACTCGCACATGCGCGCGCGAAGGCTTCTGGAGTGTCCGCTATTAAAAGGTGTTCCTGGTCACGCACAGCTAATCCTTCGCAGCCAATACTGGTTGAGACAACGGGTACACCCATAGCCATCGCCTCTAGAATTTTTACACGCACTCCGCCACCAGAAAGCAATGGGACCACCAGTACACTTGCATTCGTCCAGAAAGATACGGCATCGGCAACATAGCCATGCACATGTACTCCTTTATACCGGCTGGCTAAGACTTGCAGTGTACGAGGCGGTCTCGCACCCACAATATCGTAGGTTATGTCTGGACAACGAGCCTGTAGTTGGCCATATCCCTCGCGTAACCACCATGCCACTCCCTCACTATTAGGTAGCCAGAACATCGTTCCAATAGTAAGCAGTTGACCCGGTTGAGGGTTGCGAGCTTCCCAGATGGGCCTGAACTGTTCAGCATCAACGGTAATAGGCACCACTTCTATTGGCTTAGAATCACCTGCTATTAACTGAAGCGCCTGCTTATCCTGTTCACTTACAGTCAGTACAATCTGAGCACGATGGCAGGCTGCGGCTTCCAGTTTGCGAATGATGCGTGTTTCACGCCCCAAAAACCAGCGTTTGATAAGATTGCGTGTACCCTGCTTTAGACGCTCAAACACCTGCCAGACCGCATTATGTTCATCGAGGATTACGGTTCCAGACCAGTCTGGCGGTACGAAACGCATCATGTTGAGCTGGTCGACGTGCAACACGTCGATGCGCTCTTCCTGCAAGAGCCGACGTACCATAGCCTGCATATCTAGCCGGTCGTCACGATGTAGAAGAAAGGAATCGCCTGTAAGAAGACTCTCAAGAAGATAACGAACATCACCTGCGCGTGAACGGTCAAGAAGAACAGTTGAGACACGATGACATATTTCACGCAGTTTCTGAGCTTCCCGGGCTTCCTGATCATTGCGTACATACGTACAGTACGTGACTTCATGGTGAGCCGCAAGATGCCGAAGCACCTGCAATGTCTTCACCTTAGGACCAGCATCAGCAGGGTAAACAAGGACTTGCGTCAACATGAGTATGCGCATAACAGAGTAACGGCTCCCTTCACTTAGTAACATGCCCTTTAGACATCGGAATGCCGACGACTGCGCATCCACAGATCGTGACAGCCCTTTAGCAGCATAGCTGGTGGGTGAATCAGATAGAAAAGGAAGATCAACTGCAACGGCAGGCGTGATTTATTCATGTAACGTCTGCCGAGGACAGCTGGTCGAGGAAAGAGAGTGTGTATTCCAGAAGCAATCAGATCGAATGGATTATCTACCATCGCGCGGCGGGCAAACATTTTCCGAGAACGCCATTGCGCAGAGGCAAGCGCCTTAGCTGCATCGGGCATCGCCACTCGTTCAATCAACACGCGACAGAGCAAAGGCGGAAAAAGACGCTCGATGACTTGCTCAGGAATGGGTACCCCAAAGATATTTCGACACCAGAGCAGGCAATAATAGAGATTTGTAGCCAGGCGCAGGTGACGAGCCGTTTGAACGAGCGCATTCCAATCTATTTCGGCTTCGGACGCTCGCAGTAACTGAACAATATCAAAGAGCCAGTTTAAGCGAGTAAAACCATGAAAGCGGTAATGCCAGCAAAGATAGAGCAAGTGATCGATTACGCCCATAGTCAGCACCGGCTCATCAAGGATTGTAATATGCTGCGCCCCTGCCCAGATGGCTTCTGGCTCAAACATCACCCCACCTTGACCAGGATGAGGCGCTGTATGTAGCTCAATAAGGACTTCTAGCCAGGAACCAGGATGTTTCAAGACATAGTTATAGCTTGCTCGCTTACTATCAATGGCATCCGCCAGGAACTCTTCGTAATTGGCATAGCCCATTGATACGAGAAGATCATGCGCTCGCGTCAAGTCTTGAGGCTTAATTAAGATATCGAAGTCATGGTAAGTGCGCAGATGCACTTCTGAATAGACGGTATGCGCCAGCACCGGCCCCTTGAACAGAATGATCGGAATGTGTGCCTGGTTGAATGCGTGTAGTATGTGCTGAAGCTCATGTTCCAGGAGGAGACTTTGCAGCATCTCGGCACGATGCATTTCCAGAAATCTGACCAGCATATTCTCGCCAAGCAGTTCTACCAGTTCCTCGCGTGAGAAGTAACCACAGAGAATAGGTATCAGACGTACTATTTCTTCATTTGAATCCAGATTGACCTTTTGCCTCCTGGACTGTGTGTCTGCCACCCATAATTTCAGTAGATTGGCTAACGCCTGCTTATCTCCCAGTACAAACTTTGTAGCAGCAAGCCCCTCTGCTACAGGTTGTTTTTCTTCTTCATGCTTCGGGTGTAGTTGAACAGAAGCATCATAACTATCCATCACCGGGCCTATCCCTTCGTAGCCAGCCATTACCAACGCCTTTCAGCGACTGCCCCACAGTATGCTGATTTACCTGCTGTGAGCGCGTTCAGACGCCATTGACTATCCACATAACATACACCTTGAGCTTTGAGATGCCTCTCACAATTGAAGAACCCTATCTCACAGATAGCCTAATGCTTCTAGCTTCAAACGCACGCTCTCCTCCTCCTCCTCAGAATAGCCATATTCATCACTCGCTACATTTTCATACTTATGCTCATCAGTATAATTAACCTCAGTTTGCCTGGTGTAGGCCTCTTCAAAGAAGTTGGTAAGGGGTTTCCCATCCATATCAGATGGAACAGGCATACCAAGCGTATAAAGGATGGTTGGGGCAACATCGATGATATGAGAGCCTTCAACACGGACATTTGAGCGTATGTGAGGCCCTTGTGCAAGTATGATGCCATCCATGCGATGCACACCGCTCAGCTTAGAAAGAATTTCCAATGGTACCTCGGTTACCAGTTCGTCAACTTTCGTACCTCCCTTGAAGCAATCCTGAGTGACCAGGATAATATCGGGGGCTGTTTCTAAGCGTTCGCCATGGTAGAGTTCTTCGCGACGATAGGCTTCCAATACGACTGGCTCGCCGGTCCTGGGATCACGCACATTGCGTATATTTTCCAGAATACGGGTGCGTAGCGCCTCATACTCTTCGCCTGGTTGCACGCATCCTTCGGGTTGGCGACCAATAACATTGATCATAATGCCTTCAACCGGCGGATACATTGGGAAACGATAGGCTTTGGTCTGTTTCCAATTGATAGCATCGAGATCCATCATTGTCTGCGAATCCAGGTTAGTTGCGACCTTCTTGAGACTTTGAGGGAGACAGCGATAAATCTTTTCCAGGTAAGGGAAACGGCGGATCCGGGTACGATAGAAGCGCTTGAAAGTCCCTCTAAGACCGCCTTTTTTGCTCCCCTTGTTGCTTGGTACGAGCAGGTCGAGCGTGCGCAAGAAGTAGTTCGTATGAAAATAATACTTAGGATGAGCGCCACCGCCATGATCTGACATGACAATAACAGTGGTATCATCGTCTATAGCATCTAGAAACTTGCCAACACATGCATCTGCGACTTTGTAGACTTCGAGTATAAGATCTCCATAACGTTCTGCCTCTTTCTGATCATAGGCCGGATGATCGGGATCGATGTATTTCCACCAATCATGATGTGCCTTGTCGGTTGCGCCCACAACCATTATAAACAGGCCAAAGTCATCTTTCTGCATTTCTGCAATCGAGACATCAGTACACAGGTACATCAAGCGGTTCATCTCTTTGAGCAACTCGTGATGTTTAGCGGATTTGAAGAAGGCCATATCTCCGACTACCGGTGGAATCGTCTTAGCCATCTCAGGCGGATAGGTAAATGACTTACCAGTATCGGGGGTTGGATACCCGGAGATCATAAAGCCATTGACCTTCCAGGCCGGGTAGGTCACAGGGACGGTAACTACACCGACCTTTTGCCCCGCCGCACCTACCAGGTCCCAGATCGATTTTCCGGCAAAGGCGTTGGAGTCAACAATGGTATTTGCAAAACAGCTATAACGCGTGGGATCGTAATCGCGAAAATCATAGGTACCATGTTTGCCAGGATTGTAGCCCGTGGCGAAGGTTATCCAGGCAGCAGGCGAAATGGGTGGATAGACAGAGCGCAATTTTCCATATACGCCTTTCTGCATGATTTGTTTCAAACGAGGTAATTTATCTTCTGCAACCCAGCGATCTATTAATTCAGGAGTGGCTCCATCCAGCCCAATTACCAGTACTTTTGTTCCCATATGCTTTGCTTGTTCCTCCAAGTTCAATCAAGGAAAATTCGAAAATATCGAATGGTGTCAATATAGATAAAAGCAATACTTACATCTTGCCCCTTAGTCCTGATAAGTGTAGCAGCCGGGCGTCCTTGAAATGGTAAGGGTTCGGTTAAGATTGGGTAAAAGAAAATCGCTAATCCTACTACTTTCTTAACCATTCCTCACTTGTATATTTGCCACCATCCCGCTACACTAGCAAGCGGGAAGGATTCCTTGCGCATTTACTGCTCACTTTCGGCATTTTATCGAAAAGATTAAGTGGTGTAGAGACTCATTTTCATCTTCGTCTTTACCAATAGAAAAACAAACATCATACGTAGGAGGAAAATGGATGACAGACGATTTAGATTTACAAGCCTGGGAAGGGGCGAATAATCTGGCCAATGCCCGGATGGACCGGCGTTACTTGCTTCGGCTTCTGAGTACGAGTACAGCAGGCATAGCAGGGCTTAGTATACTTGCAGCGTGTGGAGGCCAATCTCCATCACCTACAGGAACTCCGACGGCGACAACTACAACAATGCTGAGTGTACAAACCGGAGAGAGGCGCAAGCTCCCCTCCTATTTTTTAGGATATAATGCTGTACCCATCCAGGGGGCGACATGGAGTAATGCCAATCTTGTCAAAGCCGCGCAGGAACTCTCTGTTGAATTGTTGAGGTATCCGGGAGGAACTATTGCTAATTACTGGGATTGGAATACAGGATGGTTTTTACCCGATGCGCAACCCGGATTTCTGAAACTTTCCCCCCTGCCCTATCGTTTGCAGGATCTGCAGACGGTAGCGCAGGTTACGGGAGCCAATCCGATTTACGTTCTCAACATGCTTACCTCTACCCTCGATTACCAGCTTGAGATGTTGCGCTCAGCAAAAGCCATAGGCCTGCCAGTGCAGCTTATCGAACTTGGTAATGAGTTCTATCTCCCTCAAAAGGATAACGTCGCAAAATTTCCTACAGGCCAGGATTATGCAAAGCTATGCAATACGTGGATTCCCGCCATTCAATCCGAGTTTCCCGATGCCAAAATCGGCATTGTGGGAGAATCACCTGATCCCAATCTCCCGGCTGATAGCAGGAGATTAAGTTGGAATCAGAACGTATTGCAAATGGTGAAGGGAGCGAATGCACTCACGCTGCATCCATACGTCACCTTCAAATTTGTCGAGCAGAATCAACACAAAGCCCGTGCAATAGCAGAACAGTTAGAGATAAATATACTATCGGCCCCCGGGGGGAAATCAAAGGTAATAAGTACATTCTTTGCGCGTTGGCAGCAAATCAGGAAAATAATCCAATCACTTCCCCAGGAGATGGAGGTATGGCATACCGAATACAATCTTGAGGATTCCATAGGTCACATTCATGTCGGCTGGTTAAGTGGCGTGTTTATCGCAACTATGGTGTTAACTTTTCTAGAGAATGTAAATTCTACGCTGGCTTGTTTCTACGAATTGACAGGAGTGAATGGCAAGGAAGCTTTCTTCTTGAATGATCATGGCTTCAGTCAACTAGCCAATATGCCGGCAACAACTCCCTACACATTTTCAGCAAGTGGATTGGTCCTGCGCCTGCTGGGTGATACCGTCAAGGGAATGACTTCAGCGCAAAAAATGGTGTTCTCCCCCAATCTTCTGGTAACTGATGGGGGTGTACCCTTTCCTGCTTTGACCGGATGGATATTCTCCGATGGCAGTCGTCATCAAGCCATTGTTGTCAATAGTTCGCAGAATACTTTTGTTTTGCCTGAAGGTGTGGTACCTGGGGCCACGCAGTTCCAGCAACTTGCGGCCGATCCGCTCATGCCTGTCACGGGTTCCAACTCCCTGACTCCGCAGGCCGGGTCAATGCAGGGTCAACTTACTCTGCCGCCTTATTCGGTTATACAGGTCAAGTAACCAGACAGAGTCCACTACAATAAAAAAGAGAAAGGAATTGATGAAATGCGTGTAGCAATTGATATGTTATTGGCAGAGCAAAAACCCGGGGGAATGCTACTGGCAACCCGTGGATGCCTCAGCGGGCTGGCACGAATTGACCACGAGAACGAGTATATAATCATTACAAAGGAACCGGAAGCATACCCGGATACAGCCGGTAATCCAAATATGCAAATCTATCCAGTAATGCTGCGCAACAGGCGTGCTATGCTCCTTCGCCATCAACTGATCATGCCTGGTATTCTACGAAAAATACGACCCGATCTACTGCATACACCCGCCTACGCCGCACCGCTTGGCTGGCGTGGGCCATTAGTGTTGACTGTCCACGACCTGGCTTTTTTGAAGGTACCACAGCAGTCGTCACTTCAAGGCCATCTCTACTGGCGTTTTCTGCTGCACGAGAACGTGAAACGAGCGCGGCGTATCATTGTGGTGTCTGAACAGACCCGCGATGAACTGAAAGAGTTCTGGTCGGTGAAAGCAGAACGCACCCGCCTTATCCACAATACCATACGTCCGTCGTTTCGCTACAACGATGTTTCGGATGAAGCGATTCAGGAGATGCAACGACGCTACGGCAAACGCTACCTGCTACACACAGGCCGAATCATGCCGCGCAAAAATGTCGAGAAGCTGGTACAGGCTTTTGGCCTGCTGGCACCACGCTTCGAGGATTTGCACCTGGTACTGACAGGTGGCGCGGGTTTTGGCAGCGCTGAAGTGATACGCCAGATTGAGGATTCACCCTACCGAGAGCGTATTCATCTTGCTGGCTGGGTACCAGAAGAAGAACTGGCAGTATTATATTCTGCTGCAACTGCTTTCGTCTTCCCCTCTAAACACGAAGGATTCGGCCTGCCAATCATAGAAGCGATGGCTTGCGGTACGCCTGTCGTCGCTAGCTACGAGGCAGCCAGTAAGGAGGTGGCGGGCGAAGCAGCCCTCCGTACTGATTGTTCCAATGAGCATGTCTTGAGTGAGGCTATAGACCGGGTACTAACGGATGATAATCTGCGCCACCAACTCATCAGTGCTGGCCGCATTCAGGCTCAACTATTTATCAACGCCGAAGCTACTGCTATTGCTACCCGCCAGATTTACCTGGAAGCGCTAGGCGTAGATGAAACTACCTCTGAGCCAGCCATGCCCGCGCTTCGTTGAAACATCTACCCGCCATTTAAAGGCCGGGTGTAGTCGGCCAGCACGAAATCGTCATGGGGCGAGAAGATGGCCGCAGCAACGACGGAGAAGAAGCCCCACAGTTATTCCTTGACCTCGGTGCCGCGAGCCACCAGCCTGCTCCTATACTGGCGCAAAGTTCATATCACGTATGAAAGGCATAGAGATTCCCCGAAACAGACCCGCAGTAGAGCCAACCATTGGCGATGATTGGCGAAGAAGTTGACCTGCTATTCATTGTATATTTCCAGAGAACTGCACCGGTTGCCGCGTTCACAGCATAGATGTTGTGGTCCAATGAGGCAATGTAAACTACGCCATTAGCTACGGATGGCGAAGCATTAATGCCATTGCCCGTCAATACCTTCCAGAGAATTACTCCTGTGTTTGCATTCAGGGCATAAAGATTCTTATCGAGCGAGCCGACATAGAGAATGCCATTGGCTACGGCTGGAGCAGAAACATTACCTGAATTGGGAGGACTAATTGGTGTAGACCAGGCGAGCGTACCATCGCTCTCATGAAGAGCGTAGATAGTACCGTTTTTGCTATCCGCGTAGACCAAACCATTGGAGATATCGATACCCGCCCCCACATCATGATTTCCCGTCGAATTAGGAACGTTATATTGCCACACGAATGCACCGGTTATCGCATTGAGGGCCAGGACCTGGTTAGCTGGATTTCCTACACCGGTAATGACGGTTTGAGCGGCTAACATCAGTCGCTGCAGCCCCCCAGACGCCTCCGTTTGTGGCGTGTTGCCAATCCACATATCCGCTCATTTCATCAATAGCAAGCAATGCTCCAGGTCCGTTCTCATGTGAGCTACCAACATAGATTGTATTGAAAGCCAGAGTAGGAAAGCCATACTCATCCGAGGGGATGATGAGACTCCACTTGAGCGCTCCCGTCTGGGCATCCAGAGCGTAGGTGGGTGAAGGAATACCGGGATCTTCCTGGCCAACCTCTCCAAAGAAAACGATATTGTTCGTGGGGTCAACCAGGGGAGAAGATTGACTTGAAAAGCCTGTAGATTTGAAAACCCAGATCGGGCTGCCGGTAGTGGCATTATAGGCATTTAATTGCCCGGAGGCAGTGGACAGATAGACAATGCCATTAGCGTAGAGAGGCGAAGAGTACAAATTTAGCGCAGTGGAAGTTTTCCATTTGAGTTTGAGAGCCGAGGCATTGCTGGTATTTACCAGATTTTCGTCGATATTCTGACGGTGATGGAGATAATCAAAGCCGAAGTCACCCCAGTTGGTATTCACTATAACGGTGGTAGTAAACGTTTGTCCACTGCTTTTTCCCACCGCCACAATGTTATGGCTCCCATACCACGCACTGGCGAGCGTGGTTACAGTGGTCTTGATATTTCCATTCGCATCGGCAGTAGCAGTGGCAAGAAGAGGGCCAGCCGAAGTGCTCCATTTAATGGCCACTAGCTCCCCAGCCTGAAAGCCAGTGCCAGCTAACGTAACGCTCGAACCTGGAGGAGCTATTGATGGAAAGATGGCGATGCTATTCTGAACAGTAAAGCCAGGCTGAGTGACGATATTACTGGTCTGCCCTACCACTGCCACGGTGTATACGCCATTTACGGCAGTGGGGACGGCGAAGGAAGTAGTTACCGTTCCGGCGTAACCAGCGGTCGCACTCGCAACAGAGGTACCGGTACCTGGAACCTGTATAATTCCAGAATACATTAACCGTTTCGCCTGGCTGGTATCCTTGTCCAGAAATATTGACCTGCGCCCCTACAGGTCCAATCGACAGGCTCAAACTGGAAGCCGACGCCACCACAGTAAAGGTGTTGGTCGCGGTAATGTTTGATGTTTGCCCGACTATTTTTACCTGGTAGTTACCGGGCGCAGTTCCTGCCGGCACGGTGAAGACTGTCGGAGCGAGGTAGCCATAGGCACTGGTTGGGCTTGTTAAGATTGCTGTCGCACCATTATTCCAATAGACGCTGACGGTCTCTGATGGTTGAAAACCGTAAGCGCTGAGTGTGAGTGATGTGCCAGTGAGCCTTGTAGTGGAGCAAGAGCAAGCGTCGGAGGATAGATCGTAAAGATAGCCGATGCAGAGGTATTAGTTGTTTGCCCGATTCCTACGAGGGGTATTATGACGGGCTTTGCTCCAGGGGGAACAGCCACATTGACACTGAAAGAACCCGTACTGTCCCCAGTGGCGGTCGTGAGTAATGCTCCTGTACCGGCACCATGGTAGTTCCAGTAGATATTGACGAGCTCGCCGGCTCCATATGCTTCTCCAGTGACAGTAAACGGTGTGCCAACAATACCTACCAGCGGGTTTACCTGCAAGCTGGGCAAAAGTTGGAAGGTACCTGTAGCCACGAGATTTGAGGTTTGCCCGACCCCGGCAATGGTATAGACTCCACTTGCCGCCAGCGGAATCGCAAAATTGGTAGAAAACGCCCCGGTGTTACCTGCGCTTACAGTCACCTTGAGGGTACCGGTGCCAGGGCCGCTATAATTCCAATACACTTTAACGGTTTCGTTTGGAGCATAGGAAGCCCCTGTCACAGTGACATACCTGCCTGAATACGACCCCGATGTCGGGCTTACAACAAGTGTAGCGCCAGCAGCACGGGCAGGCCTAATGTGCGGAAACGTGAATAAAATGCCAGCAACAAGGAAGCAAACGCATGAGAGTAACAGACATGCTCGCTTCCAACCCAAATTGCTTCTAAAAAATGTTCTAGTGGCCATCGATCTTTACCCCCCTAAAAAATCAGACGTTTTCGAGTGCTTCTACAGCAAAAGCGGCTAAGAGCTCGTATTTGATGGTAGATCCAATAATTTTTTGAGTTTTCTGCGAGCCAGTCCGCTCTCATTCTCGTCACTGGCTGCCGCTAAAGGCCGTTCAACCCGTTCCCGCTCTAAAAACAGATCTTCTAACACGTGACCATCGAACGAATGTGGGAACGGCAACCCCATCCCGTGCAGCACTGTCGGCACAAGGTCAAATACCTCTGCTCTGGAGTCTTTATAGCCTCGTTTGATGCCTCCGCCATACGCATAGAGCACCCCATCCTTCTGATGCGTACCGCGAACACGGCTGGATTCTTCCCACAGGTCTTTATTGCTAAAATCCATGCGGAAGGTTATTCCTTCTGTCGGCAATACTAACAGGTGTGGTTCACGTGGCGCAAAGGGGCCCTTGCCGTATGCCTCTTTCGTATAGATTGCATCAACCAGTTTTTGACCGTTACGCGGGTTGACCTGGCGTTTGAGGTCTTCTGCGACTTCCGCCACACGCCCAGGGCTAACATCTTCTCTGAAGAAGATATCGACATAGCTGCCTGGATATCCCGATAAGGATGGTACGTAGGCTTCGGTACGTTGCCAATCGAGATCAGTCAGCAACGGTTTGGTGACATCCCCCATCGTCTCCTTTACGAGGCCCATGTCTCTGAACATCGCCTTCGCCTTGCGCGCCAGTGTCAACAAGCCCAGGAGCTTCAACCAGCGCTTAAGTTGCTTACGGCCTGCTCGAATGTGTTTGGAGTTGGATGCAAGCTTGAGCAGGCCCTTCCTAAGCAGGTACTCGTTAATGGCAAAGGTCTGGTTAATCCCTTGAAAACCGTGGTCAGAAACAACGAATAGCTGATCTTCCGGCTCCAGCTGCTCCAGAACCAACCCAAGGCCTTTATCCAGTAAGCGGTAATATTCGGTAGCTCGCGTATCCATTGCGCTTATTTCTTGCCAGAGTGGATGTTGCAGGCGATCCGGGCCAACAAAAGCGACATAACACAAATCCCAGGGCTTCTCTTTGAGCAGATGTATGGTCAAATCGATGCGTCGCACGGTCATACGTAGGGTTGCATCGATAAGTTGCTCTGATTGTCCGGTGATATTCATGTTATCCATCTCGTCATGATCCAGGTCGATCTGGTAGTCCGGCACGACGCGGAACAGCTCTTCCCTGAAACTCTGGGGATAGGTAAAATCCACTTCGCTGCTGGGAGTCATATATCCACTCACCATGATACCGTTGATCGGCTCTGGAGGGTATGTCATGGGCACATTGATAACCAGGACCCGCTTGCCATACTCACTCAGAATGTTCCAGATCGCTTTACCGCCCTTGCGGTGTGTCATCACGCGCGCTTTACGACCACCTGTAGCATTCTCCTCCTGTTCCTGGTATTCCCAGAAGTCGTAGACGCCATGCACCGCAGGTTTCATCCCCGTCGAGAGCGAGACCCAGGCAGGCGGAGTAAGCGGGGGATACTGAGAAGAGAGTATCGCCTCACAGCCTCCCTCACTCAATTTGCGAAAGTTGGGAAGTTCTCCACGCTGTATCATGGGATGGAGAACCCGAAACGTCAAACCATCTACACCTAAGATTACTGTACGCAATGATACGCTCCAATTTTATTTCTTGCCGCGCAGGAGCTTCCTGCGCAAAACATTTACCACAACCTGATCCTCAGGCCCGATTTTGAATAGCATAAGACCGCCGAAGTATACGGCGCAAAACACCGGTATCAGGCCAAGTTGCAGTAGTAGACTGATATGAATAAGATTGGCCAGGTAGAGCAGCCCGCCCGTCAGAAGTGCGCTGAGGATGGCCGCACCTACCGGCTTGAGCATATCCCACCGATAAGGGTGCATCTTCAGCAACCAGACGACCTGTAACAGACCAAGGAGGTTGACGACAATCACAGCAAGGCCTGTGCTCACAGCCGTCCCCATCGCGCCATAGCGCGGAGTCAGAAGAATACCCACCAGAACATTGATAAATACAGCTATGAGGGAGTTCGCGAACATCAGCTTCTGATGCCCTGTCATGAGTAGCATATTACCCACGCTTCCCGTGCCGGCGTTGACCATATTTCCGAAAGCAAATGCGACGAGCAGAGGCCACGCCGAGACAAAAAATTGCCCTGATAAAGCAAGCAGAGATCGAGAGAAAATAGTCACGATCAGGAAAATCGGTAAACTGAATGTGATGATCCACTTAGTAACGATTTTGAACATGGCCGCCAGTTTCTGATGTTCCCCTTTGCTATGCAACTCCGCAATAGTCGGCGCAAACATGGAATTAAGGGAAACAAGCGGCATTACAATAAACATAGCCATTTTATTCGCAGCTCCATATTGTCCTATGGCTGCATCAGATATAGAAAAGATCACTAATAACAGCGTATCCACTGATAGTAATACAACATCAGTAATAGAAGTCAAGAAGTTCGGGATAGCAAAGCCAAGCCATTCCCGTACCTCATATTGTTTGCTCTCCGATTTGCTAGAGACATGGGACACGGTGCGAAAGAGAAAGTATAAGCTAAGCATTGTACCTATGAGCGTGCTGATCAGGATGGCCATTGCCATTCCAGAGAGCTTACGATAAAAAATTAATGCGAGGCACAGCAGAACAAGCAATGCTACAGGAGGGCCAATACGATCTGACAAGACGCGCCACTTGAACGCCTTGAAACCCTGCAATCCACCCAACCAGATTGATTGCATCGTTAATAAAGGCACGAGTGGTGCCATGAAGAGCAACAGCTTAGCTACCATAGGCTCATGCCGGAAACTGGCCAGATAAGGCGCCAAAATCAGGAGGATCAATGCACCGATTATGCCCACGATTCCTGCCAACGCAGTACAAAAAATCGTCAGAGTGCGAAGTGAACTCGTTTGCTGCTTGCTCCGGTAGATCGAGGTATAGCGAATCATTGCATCATCCAGACCGAGATTGAAGATAGAGGCAATCAGCGTCACTGCATCTGTGCCAATGATATACAGGCCATAAATAGCAGGCCCAAAGCCGCGCTGGATTACAAAGTTGCAAACCAACTTCAGGACATTGCCGGCCAAATTGCCAACGCCAAAGATAGCTGCGCCACTGGCAGCTCCAGAAATTTCCGATTGCATGACAGGTGTGTCCTGGCCCCGCTGATTCGATATTTCCTTGAGCACCATCATGGGAATCGTGTCGGTTCTTCCTACGACAGAATCACCTATCTGACTATCGAATCCAAAAGTTCCAGGTATCCACTTGCTTTTTCGAGTAGCCGGTTGTGCATACCCGTTTTGCGATGGACGTACTCGCGCTAGCTCATATTGGGTAGGTACAAGTTCAATCTGTGAATCAAGCTTCTCACCACTCTGGCTATCCGTTTGTCGTTCTATGTCGTGTAAATTCTTCCCCGATCTTTCTTCTCTATCTACACTATTTACATGTAATGCTGGTGTATGCGCTGTTGCCTGTCTTTCAAGACGATCGACAACTGCGAAGAATTTTGGGCGGTGTGGATTTCTCTTAACATAAGGGAATGGTGGAGGATCGGACGGATTATTCATATCTGCTTCGGGCCTAATAGCAGGGCCTCCTTCACATCAGTATTTGAAATCTTATCGAGCGCAATCCATCCTTCATCGCTACTCTTAGTGTTGAACTTTAGGCGCTTCTGGGCTAAACGCCAGAGCTGATCCTTATAAAGGACACAACCGAAAATGACCCATGTCGTCAACGATCCCGGCAAATTGACAAAGTGAACCATTTGACGAGGAGGTAGCAAAAAGTAACTCGAGACACTATCGCCTGCGGCAGCCCCGCAGACCATGCCCAATCCTAGCAGACCTAATATACGGTCTTCTTGCTTGCCTACCGCAGTAGAGCGTTTATACAGACGTATGCTCGCGATAGCCATGACGACAAGAAATACCAGCAAACAAATTTCTCCCAGAGGTCCCAGTTCCACTAGCGTCTGGAGAAACCCACTATGTGCTACACAGAGGCCACTCAGGTTACAGTTACGCACGCCTATTGGCAATGCCGAGTAAACCTGGTGATACGCCCAGTAATTGCCAGGGCCGACCCCCAATAAAGGGCGCATGCGCCAGATATTAATCGCATCTTGATAAATAATCAAGCGCAAAGCGTCCACAGATTTGACCGCCGATAATTTGTTAAAAAAGTCAAGGAACAAAGGAGCAAATGGAATAGCTGCCAGGCAGTAATACAATAGGAGTTTGCGCGAGAACAGAATTGTCATCACTACTAGCGCAGCAGCAACTTCCAGCCACCAGGAATTTTGCAGGGAGTAATAGAGAGCCAGCAAATTGATGAGCAAGGTCACACCATAGAATATCAACATCGCCCAACGAGGAACGACTTTACCGTTTCGTCGAGTAACAGGAGCCGCAAGAAGGAGGCGAGCGTAGTTAATAATACAACCAAGGCCAAGAAGTTGCGCCAGCGTGTGTAAGGGCATAAAGCCAATAGTCGGGTCGGCATAACGAAAAAGCAGGACGTTACCACCAGAGCGCCTGAATTCAAAGATCACAATCACGGCACCGACTACGGAAAGCGCCATTAGCCCGTTCTGAATGTAGCTAATCCACTTGCCTCTATTCGTCAGGCAGGTCGTTGCCACCATGACTGTGAGCAACGGGAAGAGGAACATGATATTCCCGGTAATCTCATCTTCAATGATCGGATTGCCAAGAACCTCGTGTGGTACCTGGTACATCCAGGTCACCTGCGCCATAAGCTGAGAAACGACAGAAACAATGATCAGCCCGATTAATGGCCAGATCACCCAGAACGATGGCCAGACAAATTTTCGTACGCGGAAAGCGGCCTGGATTAAAATCATCACAAGCAATACTGGTAATAGTGGTACAACCGGACAGATTTCCAGCAAATTGATTGAATAGATGGTCGGGAAGAAAGGTGTAGAAACAATGGCCGCCAGCAAGAAACCAAATTCTAATCGCTTGTAGGCTATAAAGAGAAGCGCCAACCCGATGATACCACCGAAGACGAGCTTCCACGAGGTCAAGGCATTCTGACTGATCCTGGACGCGATTACTATGCCCAGAGCAACCAGCAAAACACGATACCACCAGAAATTGACTGTGCGCAGCAGCAGGATACGACGATGCTGCCTCTGCTGCTTACGCAACTGGCGGGCCAAATCAAGCGCAGGTGTACTTCCTCCTTCTTGCAAAGGAGGAAGTACACTTTTAGAAAAAGAATTTGATATCTGCATAAAGCTCTCTACTTATTCGATCACAACTTGTCACTACTGCCACCCCGGTCCGGTCGTCGTGAAACTGGATATGGGGGCGTCGGCGGTATGCGCCTACCATTTTGGGGAACGCTGCCTCCATTTCCCCCCGTTAACGGGGGAGGCGTCGATGAAACTGCTGAGGACCTTGGAAAGTCTCTCGGTGATGGGGGCGGGGCGGGCGATATATCCAGCGCGCCTGTACCAGATGCGGAATGAACAGGAGTGGGAGGTACGGCAAATGACGCTGGTAATGGAGGCATAGCACCCACAGAAGCAGCCATCGTCGCTACAGGTTCCGGCTGTTGCTCATTTTTCACCATTACCTCTAACTTCTGCCCGTTCACATTCCCGTGGTTATCGCCATTGCCGTTCATCTCAACAGCTAGCGATCTCATGACTGTTGCACCATCATATGGTGTCGCGAAGTATTGATTACGCTTCCGTAGAGCAAAACGATTCATGACGACGCCTGTCGGCTTATGCGTCAGAGATACCAATAGTTCTTTCACACGTAACAACATCGGTATTTTCGCGTGTCGTGTATCCACAACCAGCACAACGCCATCAGCCATCGTAGCTATGACGCTGGCGTCTGCTCCACTCAACAACGCTGGTCCATCGATAATCACCAGGTCGGTCTTTTTCCGCAGCGCAGCCAGTACCCCGGACAGATTCTGTTCAATTAATGGACCCGGATCTTCAACTGGCGTTCCACCTGCCAGTAGCCAGACATTCTGCACCTTACTTCGTTGCACGGCATCGTCGACACTGCCATTCATTTTGAGCAAGCCGCTCAACCCGATGCTGGCAACACCCATACCAAAAACCAGATGGGTAGCAGGTTGACGCAAATTTCCATCAACCACTACTACTGTACTTCCACTACGAGCTGCCGATGCCGCCAGCGCAACCGAGACAGACGATTTACCTTCTGCTGTTTGCGCGCTCGTTACCAACAATACTGCACCATGTGGCGTTCGTCTCTCCCCCGACAATACACCGGTTAGATGCAGATTTGTGAATATATCCGCGATTTGCTGACTAGAGATGCCAGTGAGGTGCGCCGGCGTTTTTATTTGGGAATTTGGGGAAAGCCCACCAAGATAGGCCAGGCCGAGTTTTTCTTTCACATCCTCTTCAGAGTGCAACCTGTTATCCAGGAAGATCAGGGTCAACATGATTGCCATGCCAACTAGCAATCCTACCAGCGCGCTGGCCCCTACAATAACGGATGTTTTGGATACCGGTGTAACATCAGCAGGTGAAGCCTGTTGAATCACTCTAATGTTCGGCGTGACAACCGTCGGTAGTTGCAGTAACTGCTGCTCAATCAAGTCAATATTATGTACATCATCTTGCAGGTTAGTCTGGTAAATACCGATAACGGGATCAGAAGGGTTGTTGACTTTGACAATCTGTTGTTCCCAGTTCTGCTTGTCCTGATTATAGGTGTTCAACTGATTCTGCAAAACGGTACGAAGTTGATCCACCTGCTGCTGTATTTGGTTCTGTGAATACGCAACATAACCATTTGCTACCAGATTGGATAGAGTGACTGTATCATTTGGGCTCAATGCCGAAGCAGTGATACTAATCGTCGGCGCCGTTGATGACGCAACCGCAGAGATATCAGCTAACAGGTCGTCCGAAGAATATCCTGCTTTTTTGAGCACGCCACTTTTGTCATAGGTATTAGTCACGTACAGCATAACATTACGGGATGTCACTTCAGCGGCATCGTTGTTCGCGACACCAATCGCGTCGCCGGATGATAACGGCTGCGCGAATGGATTACTTGGACTTCCCTGCCCATCCACAAAAAGCACAGCGCTCACTTGATATACCGGCGGCTGTGCCTTCGCCAAAAAGTAACCTATCATAGAGGTTAATATGAGACAAACAGGCAAAATCCACAGGTATTGCCTAAATCTTAATCGTTTCAAAGAGCTTTCCTCCTCGTCTGCTTACGTCTCTTTATAAACATCTCGCTTGTACGTCTTCTGTCAGGTAGCGAGCAGTATCTTGACCATCGTCACTTGATTGGTCAAAGAAGTGTTATTCTGGTTAGTCGAGAAAAATGCCACCGCACCCTCCTGCATTCCGGATGAGGCATTAAGCTTGTAATTGACCAGGGCAGTAAAACTGACCACCCCACTGGAAACAGGGCTTTGAATAGCTCCAGTATCACCAACAGTGACAAAAGTATCACTATACACGACCACTCGTCCCAAAATACTACCGTTAGCTTGCGCAGTGCCACTAAGATTGATTGGGCTGCTGAGTTGCGCAGCAGGAGCAGGGTTGGTGATCGCGGTATACCCATCTAGTGAGGCGATTTTGGTGACTTCGTAGATATTGGTCGAGACACCATCCAGGCGCATGAAGGTAGCAATGAAGCCACCTCCACCGGGTCCCAAATTAGAGACCTCAGCAATATAGATGCCTGCACCTGGCCGATAGTCTACCTTTGAAACAGATAAGTTGGTCCAGTGAAAGATTTGTACCGCCAGATTTTGCGCGACAGCGAAGTAGGCATCTCTCCAGGTATCAGTTTGCCTGCCCTGAGCAAGCTCTGCCGTAACAATCGCCTGTGACTGCTCGGCCTGATAATGAGTCATATCAGGATACATGCCAGGGAAATAAATCTGAGCAAAGGTACTACCATTCCACTGATATTCCTTGAAAACGTCCGGTGCGCCCTTGAATGCATCGAATGGCCCGATCTCAGCCGTCGTCAATGTGCCAGTCGGGCTGATCTGTGCATCGCCATCCAGCAGACCCGGTATATTGAATCGTTGAAAGGGAGTCCCATACAGGTTATTGTAGACATAAACATCTAGCTTCGCATCTGGTGTGTAGTAGCGCACATTGACCAGGGCATCTAAACTGCCATACCCCTCCAGACTCCCACAAGTCACGGTTTGTACTTTATTTATATGTGCCTTTGTTCCTACCGAACCATCCCAGTTAATCGAGAGAGTAGAAGGACAATTTACCACACTCAGTGTTATATTTTGAAGCGCAGGTGTATTTAACGGAGTCACATTCAACGTCGGAGAGGGAGAGGGCGTCGGTAACGCTATTTGTGTTCCCCCGCTTTTTGATGGCACAGAAAAGGGATTACTAATACCAACTTTACCAGTTTTACAACCAGACAGGAAGATCAGAAGACCACAAATTAGTATTATATTTATGGCAGTCAGCGACCTTAAAGGGAGGCTTCTTGATTGCCCCATTTTACCCACAGATAGCCTACATTCTAACATAGGTCGTACTCTCATCCTCATCGTTTGTCTCTCTGCTCATCGTTAAATCTGAAAATCCTCTTGCTCGTTCACAGCATACTTTCCTAACTTATTTGACATTAAGAAGAATAAAGACGACCTCATAAGGTACATATCGGCCAGTTGAGAAGAAAAAACAGATCTACCTTCCCCTCTCTATACTTAGAAACGGCACTATAGAGGATGCGTAACATCGATAGCACTCAATGATATTGAGTCCCTAACAGGCTCTATCTAAATGTACCCGAGATCACGTAAGCGACCGATAACCAGTTCCTCATCTTCTTCAGAAAGTTCCTGGCGCTGTTGACTCGAGCTGATTGGATGAGTTTCCAGGTATGCCGGAGAGAATACGGCTTCAACAGCAGCGCTATCCATATCAGCGTTTGCTACGCCCAGCGCGTGCAGCAGCGTCGGAGCGAAAGTGGTCAGCGCTACAGGCTCAGAGAGAGTTATGTTCTCCTTCAACCACGGCGCGGCAGCAAGCAAGTAACCTGCGATCTGTCCTGGATGCATACCGGCAACCACTGTTGCTCCTGGAGATGGTTCTGTAAAGATCTGCTCATCGAACTCCAGGCGCGAACTGCGCTGCGATGGCGCGTAACCCGGCATAAACTGCACGACAAGATCAGGCGCGCAGAACAGGTAATCGCCGCAATAGATTTCTTCCTTGCGGTAGACGCGCTCGACCACCGGCTCACCACTGACACTATCGCGCAATCTAGTCGGAAGTGCTTTAATTAGCGAATCGCGTACCTCCGCGTACTCATCCTGGGGATGAACCGCTCCATGCGGATCGCGCCCAAGCAGGTTGACCCATAACTGTCCATGACCCGCAAAGTAGGCGAGCGAGTTTGACCAGTCTATTGACCCATTTTGCTTGTCTCGCTCAATAAGCCCCATTTCACTCAGGAAATTGTTGATATTGACGTACCCTTTGATCGCAGCAGGTTGCGCATCACAAAGCAGCGCAAGTAGCCCCGTTTCTCCTACCCACGCCCGAGCCAGGCGCAACGTCTCTGCAATGGATGCTGCCTCAGTTCCTGTTAGCGCGTGCCGGTCCAGTTGATTCTTGATAATTTTACAGGCCGGAAGAGAAGTATCAGCAAGCGATGCGCGCGTTTTCTCCACCAGTTCGCCAAATGGCGCTTCTACTAATTCAACCGACCAGCCGGCAGCGCGCAGGATATCGGGGAAAAATCTGGGAGCGGCATCGCGGCCAGCGAATTCTTCAACGATAGCATACCCATTCTGACCATTTAATGGACGAGACAACTGATATGCCGGCATCAACGTGTCAAAAAAGCCAAAACTCGCAGGCAATTTGCCACTCATGACCTGGTAATACTGTGATTGAGTTCCGGTTATCAAGGAGGGCAAGAAATCGATCTTCACGCCCCGCGCGAGCAGCGTTTCTACTTCCGCAATGGCGCTGATATCGGAATACGCCAGCCCGCTAACCCAGAATACTACCGCCTTCTGTTGATTTAGAGTATTTTTCATAAAATATCATATCTCCTATCGTATCGTTATTGGATGACGCTCTCACGGAACGTTCATCTGATTGCCACTATACATTAATCAAAAAAACCGGGTGGATCGACCGGTCGATCTACCCGGCAGCTCACGCGAACAGGACCAGGCGTGGAGTTTGCTGCCTACACAAGCAGTCGAACAACTCATCTGGACTCATATCGTACCAGACCATCTCTACATAGTCGGTAACGAAGCAGTTAAGATATGATTGCAAATACTGCAACCTGGTTAAGGTTTCTTCTATTTTTGCTTCTTGAGTACTCCCTGCCTACGGCGGTTTGGAAAAGTATTGGTGAATGTATTCTTAAAGCTCCGATGGCTCTGCGAGCCACACACAAAGAGGAGTTGCACGGGAGAGAGTCTTGGGGCGACCGAGCAATGCCAGACAGAAGGCGCTTGCTTTTGGACTCACTAGAGTGGTTCACCCCAATACTTTGTTCTTCTATATCGAGGCGCCGGGAGGACAGGTATTCAGGATAGTCACCAGCAAAGAAATATGAGGCATTCGTAGAATGCCTGGCAGTAAAAAGCCCATGCCTTTTATGAAGCATGAGCTCTTTGTTTTACCAGCGACCTTCATCCCAATGCAGTACATCTTGAGTTACTATGACACACGTTGCGCGTTATACAGGATGGAAGTATTTTGACGGGCTTCAATCCTGCAAGTCAACGGGCAGTTGCTCGATTACTATGGTGGTGTCTGGCAGTTGCAATTCCAGCGAATAGGTGGCTGGCGAGATCGATGAGAAGATAAAGTTACCCAGATCATCAACAACCTGCGTATAGACAGGGCTGTTTTGCGACGTGAGCGAGACAGGAATGCCCTGTAAGGTCTCAAGGGACGCGCCTTTGCGAGTCACGAGGCCGATCAATTGCAGTGCGTCGTTGCGCTCTGTACCCCGTTCGAGTTGCATCGAGATGCTGAAATCTTCGACGGTGTAACGGCGCGGCCAGAGAGCAGCATCAACGACCTTATTACGCTGGAACGCCAGACGCGGCTGCGGCGGCACAAAAGTCGCCACGATGCGCCGCGCCTGTGTCGCGGAACGTTCGCGTAGCTCTTCCAGAGTGCGTTTTGCCTGTTGCTTGATACCAACATGGTTATTTTGAGAGGAGGGCTGAACAACAACACGCTCGACAAGCATGGGGTCGTTCGCCATAAATTCGATGAAGGTCGCCACCTCAGCCGCGCACAATACGCACTTTTTCAGGTGCGCCTGTACCGCCTTCTCAACATCGCTGCCGAGCAGTCCCATCTGGTATTCGCCGAGTATTTGATTAGGCGGGCAATCCCACCGGTAGAGTTTTTGAATAAGCGAGCATTCTAATCCGCGAAATTCTGCTACCCACGTTGAACAGCGTTGACAACTCGCAAGATGCGCTTCAACGGCTGGTCGTACCTTCTCTCCTGCCGCAAAAGCGAGCAGTTCTTCATCGCGAATAACGCCGGGTGTACTACACTCCATGAGCTTTTCCTTTAAGCAATGGATTTGAATAGAATTTGTTCTTTTCACCTGAATAAACGAACATCCACGCTTTTTTTGTATCTGTTCTCTGCTGGATAGGGTTGCAAGTAGGACTTTCTGCTTACGACAGATACTGGTGCTTGAACAAAAGTTGCAGGCGGCGATTGCGTCGCAGCCTTTCCAATACATTGCGTTTAATACGATAGACATCTTCCACCGTTGGGAAAAGTCTGTTATGCTGGCTGCTGATCTCGCCGGGCTTCATGCCCTGCACGTACGCCAGGTAAATCAAAATGCGCTCATCCTCGCCGTTGAGTTCTTCCTGAATGACCTGCCACAATCCCTGCGCGGAGATGTTCGACACCACATCGTCAGCGGGGTCGTCCGAGGCGGGTTCGTGGTCGATCAGTTCCAGCGTTTCCTCGTACTGGCGCGCCTGTCGCGAGCGCACTTCGTCGGCAATGACGCTATGCACGCACATCTTCAGATATTTCAATACAGCCGCCAGCGAATCGAAGTTGTCCATTTTCACGGGTGTCATGGCCTGGGAAAACTTGGCAAAGGCGGCATTGACCAGCGGCGCGCTGCCATCCTGACCCAGCAGCGAAGTCGCGCTCTGGTGCTGGTTGACCCATGTGAGGACGAGCGGCGCATATTGTTGGTAGATACAGGCCCAGGCATCCTCGCTGCGCCTGGTGATGGCGCGACGAAATAACTCCAGGCAATAGCGGTCGTTGGATGCGTTTTGCTTGAGGAATTTACTGGTTTCCTCAGAACAACAACGAGCAAGGTCGTTGATCGAGAGCGATTTTATTGGTGACACGCTTTCAGTCTGACCTCCCACACTGTAATGAGTTCCGGGTAAGTGAGAGATATTACGCGGCTCCATCGACATAAGCTACCCGCTTCCCAAAAACTAAGCAATTCTCGACGCTTAGAAAGTATATCACGCGCTATTGCAGCATACAAGTTTAACAATTCGACGGATTTTCAGTATTATCGCACGTTTCGCGGCATACGCATAGAGAACCTGACCAAAAGTACCCCTTGAAACGCCGTGATATGCTTTGAGCCAAATGTACTGAGGAATGAGCGCGCCCGAAGCGGAGGAAATCCTCCGCTTCGGGCGCGCTCATTGTAGCCTGAAAAGCGAAAGCGAGGGAAGACGGTTATTCGCCGCCTACGCTTTCAACCTGTGTCTCAAGGTTAAAATCAACGACGACATCCGCGTTACGCTTCTCCGCGTGTCCCCAAACGTAGAAGACGATGGTCAACAGGGCAACTATAGCCAGCGGGATGAAATTCGCCAGTTCGTAAGTTGTGCGGCTAAAGCCACTGTTGGCAATGGCCGAATCGGTCGGCCACAGCAGGAAAATGCTGGCGACAGCGGCATAGAGGAATGTTAGGACAGTTACAATCACCGCGCCAGCCATGCCACCGGGTACCACGAAAGGACGATGCACATGGGGATATTTGATACGCAGCGCCAGATATGCCGGGAAGATGAAGAGGTACGACAGGGTGGTGGTCGAAATGACGAAACCGAGAACCAGCCCGAACAGCCCCGCGATGGAACCGCTGCCGAAGTACGTGTTGATGATGACAGCGGCTATCATAGCGACAGAAGCCGTAATGCCGGACATTGTGTTCACGGCAATCGGTGAACCATAGCGTCCGCTAAAGCGACCCAACAGCATGGGGGCGGTGCGATCAAGCGAGGCGATAGCGTAGGTGCGGTCTGCGCCGATGATCCAGGTGCCGCCGCTAGAAGCCAGGGACAGAATGAAAGCCAGGGCAACAATCCAGCCGAGTATGGTTGCAAGCTGAGTGGGCAAGACACTTTCGACAATTTTGTACGAGTTGAGGAAGCCACTGGCGCTGGATAGATCGTTCTTGGAAAGGGTGAAGAGGATCACGGTGATGGGAATAGCATAGCCAATCACTACAACAATACCCGCGCGAATGAGCGAGCGCGGCACGTCGCGCTGGGGATTCACCATTTCCTCGCCCGCGCCATTTTGCAGTTCAAAGCCGGCCCAGTTGAAAATCAACACGGGCAGGATGGCGCTGAATATGAAGCCCAGATTGCCGGTGGGCACAATGTCGCCAATGGTGATATGCGCGCCAGTTGAATGGCCGCCGCTGAAGTAGACCAGGGCCAGCACGACGAAGAAGGCGAAGAGGGAAAATTTCGCGTAGGAGCCGAAGACGGAGAGCCATTTGCCAACGCGCAGGGACAGGATGGCGGACCAGGTAACACCCCAGATGAAGATCAGGGCAATGATGATTTCCGTCACCGCGTTACCGGTCTGGCTGCCGAAAAATAGATAGTTGCCATTTTGAAACCAGAAAACCTTGATGGCGGCGATGGCTGTGACCGAAAGCGTGCCGCCGACCCACAGGGGATTGGAAATCCAGTAGAGCATGGATGCCAGCGACGCGGGGATGCGGCCAAAGGCCAGTTTGACCCACTCGTACACGCCGCCTTCCTGGGTAAAGGTGCTGCCGAGTTCCGCTGTGAGCAGGCCGTAGGGGATAAGGAACGTGACAGCCGAGATAAGCAGCCAGGTGAGCGCCTGAGCGCCATTGGAGGAAACGGCACCGAGAGTATCGATACCAATAATTGCGGCAATAGTGACAAAGATCATGTCGAAGAGCTTGAACTCTTTTTTGAGCTTCTTCTTCTCCTCAAGAGTCGCCTGGGTTGTGACTTCGCGGATACTAGTATCCATGCGGGAGAGCCTCCTTCACGTCATATGGCGATATGACGTAACTGTTTCAACATGTCAAGCAACATATTGAAGTGGGATGGAAAATAAAGACAACGATTATAATCAAATTCATGGGCGAATATCAACTAATTGCGGTAGAGTGTAGGGCACCTCCTTTAGCTTAGCTAGTTGAGCCAGTAGGTGAAACAACAGAAGTAACGGATGAGTTAGGAACTCTATCTTGTGCGATAGTATAACATATATCTCAACTATTTCAAGCTTATGAACATAACTTTTGGAAAAATGTGGAGAAAATCTTCATCCAGCCATAATCAGGCCGATGCCGATGCCCAGCAATCCGCCGACAATGACCTGTATGGGGGTGTGTCCGATCAACTCGCGCAGCTTTTTTTCGGCAAAAGGCTTGCCTTGAAATGCTTCGTCGATCATCTGGTTGAGGATGCGCGCCTGGATGCTGACGGCGCGGCGCACGCCCGCCGCGTCGTACATGACGATAGCAGCAAGCACGATGGTGATGGCAAAGGAGACTGAATCGATGCCTGCTATTCGACCTGTGGCGGCTGCCAGGCTGGAGACCAACGCGGAATGCGAGCTGGGCATGCCGCCGGATGAGACAAGGCGGTTGAAACGCAGCTTGCGATAGCGAATCAATTCATAGATGGTTTTCGAGACCTGCGCAGCTAGCCAGGCGATGAAGGCGGCAAGCAACACGCGGTTATCCAGGATCGTCTTCATGAAAATTTATTTGTATCCCTCTATTGTTCCGTAGAGCAATTCATATGCAGATACACACCAATACATATATCAACGCTTATTCAAATGGCGTAGTTTCAAGTTGGCCCGATTCGTTGATATGCAGTTGCTGCACGCGCAGTTCTGCTTTCTGTAGCAGTTCGCTGCAATGCTGCGCTAGCCTCATACCTTCTTCGTAGTATTGCAAAGCGCGCTCAAGGGGCATATGTCCGTCCTGTAATGCGGCAACCGCCGCTTCGAGTTGCGCGAATGCTTCTTCAAAAGATACTGTTTCCATTTTGCTTTTCTCCTCTCAGTAGCGACACCCCTTGTGGGTGTCCCGTGTTTTCTCCTTTATATTGATCTCACATGAAAGACGGGACACCCACAAGGGGTGCCGCTACTGGCTCTTTACTTTTGCGTGTATATGGCCGTCTGTCACTTGTATCGTCAGGTCGTCGCCGGGTTGGACTTGTTGGATGCTGGTAACGATATGCTGGTCGGCGTCGCGGCGCGCAACGGCGTAGCCACGAGCGACGGTGAGCAACGGGCTGAGCGCGTGCAACTGCATAGCGACTCCGCGCAGACGTTCTCCGCGCAGGGTCAGGATGTGTTCCATACGGGTTTGCATCAACCCGGTGGCATCGTCGAGTCGCTGGCGCAGGCGGTCAAGTTGGAATTGTGGATTCAGGCGTTGCAGGTCACGCGCTGCCAGGGACAGTTCTTCGCGCTTTTCGCTAAAATAGTCTTCCACGAGGGCTGACAGGTCTGCTTGATACGCCTGAATGCTGGCCTGCCAGTCGGCGATGTCGGGAACAACGGCGGTCGCAGCGGCGGTCGGGGTCGAGGCGCGCTGATCCGCCACAAAATCGGCGATAGTGTAGTCGGTTTCGTGTCCTACGGCGCTGATAACGGGGATGCGCGAACGCGCGATGGCGCGAGCGACCACTTCTTCGTTGAAGGCCCACAATTCTTCGATGGAGCCACCGCCGCGTCCGACGATGATAACCTCGGACTCGCCATGCTCATTCAACAGGTCAAGGGCGTTGGCGATAGCAAGCGGAGCTTCCGCGCCCTGCACCAACGCGGGCGAGAGAATGACACGAGCCAGGGGGTAGCGATTGCGCAACACGCGCAGCATATCACGCAGCGCGGCAGCCTGCGGCGAGGTGACGATACCGATAACAGTGGGCTGCGCTGGCAATGGGCGTTTGCGTTCCGCGTCAAACAGTCCCTCGGCCTCAAGACGTTTTTTCAGTTGCTCGAAGCGCAGGAACAACGCGCCATCGCCCAGGGGTTCGACGCGCTCAACATATAACTGGAGTTTGCCGTCGCGCTCGTAAAACGCAATATGACCATTGACGGCGATCGCCATGCCATCGCGCAAATCGGGAGCAGAGGCGCGCAGGCGAGCATATTTGAAGAAAACGCAATAAAGCTGCGCTTCAGCATCTTTGAGAGTGAAATAACAATGCCCGGAAGGGTAGGTCTTGCAGCCGGAAATCTCGCCGCGCACCCATATGTCCCGCAAGATTTCGTCTGTTTTCAGTACCTCGTTCATATAAAGAGATAGCTGTGTCACGCTGATTACGGATTGCGCGTCAAGAAATAACATTATGCTTTTTTCGCCCCCTCAGCGCTCTCGATGGTCATCAACATCTGCCCGTATTCAACCGGCTGACCATCCTGCACATGCATTTCGATGACCCGACCCGCGACGGTGGTTTCCACCTCGTTAAGTACGTTGAGCGATTGAATGGTTCCCACAAGCTGGCCCGCTTTGACACGATCGCCCACCGCGACCAGCGCGCCACCGCGTGGTTTTGCCCAGACGTGGAAGGTGCCGACCAGGGGCGCAACTATTTTATGTTGCGTTTCTTTTTCTTTTGGCGCGGGTGTTTCGGCGGCAAAAGACATTGCGACGCCATTGGTGGCTGCCACTACCAGCCCGCCTTCCGGGGAAACGTTCATTTCGCTCGCTTTGACCTTGCGAAGCGCAAGATAGACACCATCTGACTCGCGCTGCAACTCCAGCTCAGAGACATCGCTGCTATCAAGCGCGCGCACCAGTCGCCGCAACTGCTCAATACTTATGACGCTGTGAGATGAGGCGGCATCGTGCTGCGTGTCTAGTTCGTAGGGGAACTCATAGTCATTTCCGGCCATCTCGCCTCCCTATGCGCGTTCAACATACGCGCCGGTTGTGGTACTGACGCGAATCAAGTCTCCTGTCGAGACGAATAACGGCACCTGCACTACTAGTCCGGTCTCGGTAGTGGCGGGTTTGGTGCCTCCGGTAGCGGTATCGCCTTTGAAGCCCGGCTCGGTATATTCGACACGCAGCACGATTTTTTCGGGCGGCTCTACAGAAATTGTCTCACCATTCAGCGAAATAAGGTCCAGTTCAAGATTGTCGATGAGATAATTTTTAGTATCACCGAGGTCATCGCCGCTCATCACGATGTCCTCGTAGGTACTCGTATCCATAAAATGGTACTGGTCGCCGTCCTGGTACTGGTAGGTGACGGTGCTGCGGTCCAAATCGACGCGCTTGAACTTGTCGCCCGCGTCGCATGTGCGATCAAAGGTCGCGCCCGTGCGCAGGTTGCGCAGCTTCAAACGCACAATCGCGCCGCCGCGCCCCATCTTGACGTGCTGCCATTCCAGCACGCTGCACGGCTGCCCTTCAAACTCAAAGGTAATGCCTTTTTTCAAATCTCCGGTTGAAATCATGGGAAAACTCCTTTATCGCTCAATCACCAGTTTGGTAGGTGATTGGGTCAGCACTTCACAGCCATGCTCAGTCACCAGCACGCAGTCCTCGATACGCGCCCCCGACCAGCCCGGAATGTACACACCGGGTTCAATGGTGACGACCATACCAGCCTGCAGCGCTTGCTCTTCTACGTTATGCTGCGAAAGCGATGGGCCTTCATGTATCTGCAAGCCGACGCCGTGACCGGTGCCATGCACGTAATATTCTCCGAGTCCCGCCGCTTCCAGCACGTCACGGGCCAGCGCATCGGCTTCTTTGCCGGTCATGCCCGCGTGAATGCCCGCTTCGCAGGTTTTCATGGCCTTCAGTACGCTGTCGTGTATCTCAGACATGCGCTCTTCGGCTGGCTCACCGAGGCAGATGGTGCGAGTCATGTCGGCGCAATAGCCCTGGTAGCGCGCGCCCATATCGAAGGTGATGAGTTCGCCGGGCTGAATGTGTCGCTGCCCGGCGTGCGCGTGCGGCATCGAGCCGTTGGGCCCCGATGCTATTATTGTGTCAAAGGCGGTGCCATCCGCGCCCAGTTCGATCATGTAGCGCGTAATCTCAAACTGCACTTCTTTCTCGGTCATGCCAGGCTCTAGCCAGCGACATATATGCGCGAAGGTCTGGTCGGTGATGGCGATGGCGCGTTTGAGCAGAGTCAGTTCGTCGTCTCGTTTGACCTGGCGCAGTTGGGCAACATAACTATCTTCAAAGGCCTGGAAGGTCAGGCTCTCTCCCGCCTCGATATAGAGCTTCTCAAAATCCGCGACGGTCATGGCGCTCGCTTCAAAACCGACGATTTTCCAGCCGTTGGCTTTAGCGGCTTCTACGATAGCAGGGGCGTACTGACGCGCTTCGGGAATTATTACCTGCCAGCCAACCGCCTCTTTCCCGGCAACTTCTTTATAAAGCGCGTTGGTGAAAAGCATCTGCTGCTGTTGCCCGATCAGCAACATACCCGCGTGTTCGGTATCATCATTGCGCCAGCCGCTTAAATACGAGCGATTTTGCGGCTGCGTCACCAGGAATGCGTCGAGGCCCTGCGCGGTAAGCCAGGCGCGTAACTGTTCAAGTGATGGTTGGCTCATACGTTTCCTTCTCGAGAGTGTTGTTGCTCGCGCGCGATTTCGACCAGCCCTTCAAATGCCAGCAGGTAGCCGCGCCAGCCCATGCCGACGATATGGCCCTTGCAAACCGGGGCCATCAACGATTGATGGCGAAACTCTTCGCGCGCGTAAATATTGCTGAGATGTACTTCAATGATGGGCGCTTTCACGGC
This sequence comes from uncultured Chloroflexia bacterium, assembly GCA_963769535.1. Taxonomy (GTDB): domain Bacteria; phylum Chloroflexota; class Ktedonobacteria; order Ktedonobacterales; family Ktedonobacteraceae; genus CF-113. Next base: position 398,746 of record CAVYMC010000002.1, read on the forward strand.
GGCCAGCGCATCGCGCAGCGCAATCGAATAATGCGAAAACGCGCCCGGATTGATGATAATACCATCCGCCTGCTCCGCCTTCTGCTGGATACAGTCGATAATGGCGCCCTCGTGGTTCGACTGGAAGCTTTCAACGCTGGCATCCAGTTCTTCGCCGCGCTTTTGCAGCATGGTGAAGATCTGCGCCAGCGTGACGGTGCCATAAATAGCAGGTTCGCGTGTTCCGAGCGTGTTGAGATTGGGCCCATTAATCAATAGAATGTTAAGCATGGTTTTCTGAAGCTTTCAAGCGCGAATGAACGAATTTGTACGCCCCATAATACCATACTTTGGGGAATATGGACAGAGTTAGTACAGTTCGTCGTTCAGAATACCTGTATTCAAGATCGTTTGTGGCACGAAAGACGAGGAATTGACGGTATCCATGGCGGGGGCAGATGCACCTCCATCGCGCAGGAAAGCCTGCGAGCGATTGTCGAAAATGTGGTACTGATTGCCAAAGGTGAAGATAAATTGCTGCACCTGGCCCGTCTGGCGATTCAGGGCCAGCACATCGTCACCGGCGGCGCAGGTATGGTTAGCAATGCAGGCTGAGCGGTCGAGGAATGAGCCGATGAGCACCTGCCAGTGTTGAGTCCAGCTCGGCCCGGTATATTGTCTGGCAATCAGCAAAGACTTACTAAAGGCGTAGAAGACGCTTTGCTCGGCCACCGGGTCGAAGAGCATGACGCTCAGTGAAGGCAGGCCAAAATGCCCGACATACAGCACCTGTCCAGGTAGCAGACCGGGATCGTCCACCTGCATTGCCAGCGAAAGATCGAGGGCGAAGGCCAGAAATCGCGCGTCGCCCGTGCCGGGATCGTAGAGCAACACCTGGGCGCGACCGGAGCCGTTAAAGTCGCCCGTGTGAATATCCCAGTTCCCGGTGAGGTCGAGCAGTGTCTGGTAATGGTTTACCAGCAGCTTGCCGGTAAAATCCAGAATACGCGCCTCGCCAGCCGTGCGGTCATAGAGGAAGAGGCCATCCTGGTTAGAGCTGTCAAAACGGCCAATGTAGACCTCCCAGGAATCGTGCATAAGTGTATACTCTTGCTGCTGATTGATGCTAAAGTCGCTTTTGAAACTGACCAGCACAACATTGGGAAACAACCCCAGGCCTTGTGTATCGACGCTCGCGCCCCCGCTCAGATCGCCGCCCGGCCCTGGTTTTTGCGGCGTATCCAACGGAGCATTAGCGCTAAACAAGGCCTTCGCTCCCGTAGATGGCGTGCCGGTTGGACCCGGCTTCGGGGTTGGCGATGGTGATGGTGTCGCTGTTGGTGATGGGCTACTCGTCGGGCTGGGCGAGGGCGAGGGCGAGGGCGATGGTGTGGGACCCGGCGTTTTTGTAGGCGACGGGTCGGGTGATGGACTTACTGTTGGACTCGACGAAGGCGTTGGATCCGGCGTTTTTGTGGGCGAAGGCGTAGGTTTCGGCGTTTTTGTCGGTGATGGGTTGGTAGTCGGCACGGTGGTCGGCGTTGTAGTTGGAACGGGTTGAAAAGTAGGATCAGGCACAACCACACGGTTATACAGGAAAAGGTCGCTATGCTGTCCATCGAACTGGCCCACGTACACTTCCCAACCAGCTCCCCAACCCCGGAGTGTCACATGTTTTGCGATTTTCAATTGTGGCGTCAGGCTAAGCAACTGCACTTTGCCCGAAACGCGGTCATACAGCAAAATTTCGGAACGCCCGCTGCCTGTGAAATCGCCAATCTGGATATCGAGCGACGAACCCCAGCCATTGACCGGTGTGATAGAGTCGCCCAGGCTCACACGCTGAGGAATCGTAGCGGTGTAGACAGGCTGGGTCTGACTACCATACGGGACCGAGTGCGGCGTTATTTGATTGCGATTGAGGCGCGTTGAAAATGTGAGAACGTCCAGACTGCCTTTCTGGCGATTATACAGCAACAAATCGGTCAGGCCCGTGCCGGTAAAGTCGGCGTCAAACTGCTGGTCATACGAGCCGGGCGGCAAACCAAGCGAGACACGGCTGGTTGTTCCCGAATTGATATCGGCATTTATCTGCGAATTCGCCAGGGCTACCTGCGCTGCCGATACCCCATTACCATCCACTCCCCGCAGGCGCAAGAAGCGTGTGGGATCGATTGTGCCTGGGAAATAGATGAAGCGCAGTTGCCCGTTCTGGTAACGGGACTGATTGATAAGCGAGACTGAGTAGCTTTTGCCAACGAACATAGGCGTTGGATCGCCATAGTTCTGATAGGTGACATTGAAGGCGGACTGGTCCGAACTCACTCCCGTGACAAAGGCGACATGACCCGCCGTGCCAAAAGCCCACACGCCATCAGCGACGGGAAAGACCGCTATTGAACCTAGACGCGGTTTCGTCCCCAGCGGTAAGCCGAAGCGTTCGGCATCCACGACCCAGTCGGCAGCGTTGCCCCAGTTAAGCGGCAGGTTATAGTCAAGCAGGTGCCACTGCTCCCAGGCCCACCAGACACAGTTGCCGCCCCCCGGATTGGGGCCGGGACAGAGCGGAAAGGGATTGCCATCTGACGAGAAAGCGAACTTCTGGCAATTCACATTAACCGTCGGATTCGTATGGTCAAAAGAAATAGCATGTACCTGCGCGTGGCCGAACTCCGCCCAGATCACCGCCACCAGAAAACAAAGCGCAACTATATGTAAAATATATCGTCTGGCCGGGATGGCTGGCGACTTCCCGCGACGAACTATGAAACGCAATGGCGCATGACGCATACGAAACTTCTCCCCAGACTGTAGCTAACAGACAAGCACACATCTATGTACAGATACGTGGTTGGTAACAATCTAGATCGGTTCGAGTAGCTGATTTGTTAGTGCAACCCTTCCCACAGGAAAAGGTACATGAGCGCTGGCATCAGTAAAGTGCCTGCAACACCCATGAATTAGACGCGAGCAACGGTGTTTCTTTTCGTATCATCTTTGATGTAGTATATCACCATCGAAGTACGCAAGGAAATTTCCAAATTTTTCACTTGACAAGCACGGCCAGCAATGCTAATATTATGCCTGTCCAGTTCCGGGCGATTAGCTCAGTTGGTTAGAGCGCTACGTTGACATCGTAGAGGTCACAGATTCGAGTTCTGTATCGCCCACCCTACAAAAAAGCGGCTTCGTCATGAAGCCGCTTCTTTTTATGTTTGTTATGCTTTGGCAACGCGCTCGCCGATACCTTCGTCGCGGGTGCGATGCACGCCGGCGGTATCTTGAATGCCGCCTTCGGGGTAGATGAGACGGGCTTCGCGTTCGGGCAACAGGCTGGCTACCTCTTTCAGCACGGCATCCAGGAATTGATCTTCGGGCACCGTTTTGATGACTTCGCCCTTGCGGAAGATCACGCCGCGTCCCTTGCCGCCTGCCAGCCCTACATCGGCGTCACGCGATTCGCCGGGGCCGTTGACGACGCAGCCCATCACGGCTACATGGATGGGAGTTTGCACTTTGGAGAGGCGTTTCTCGACCTCGTTGGCAACGCTGATTACGTCGATCTCGACGCGCCCGCAGGATGGGCAGGAAACGAAGGTCACGCCGCGATTGCGCAGTTCGAGCGAGCGCAGGATTTCATAGGCCACAGGAATCTCTTCCTCCGGTTCCGCGCTCAGGCTGACGCGGATGGTGTCGCCAATGCCACTGGCGAGCAGCAGACCGAGGCCCACCGAGGACTTGACCGCGCCCGACACCAGCGTGCCGGCTTCGGTGATGCCGAGGTGCAGGGGATAATCCGAGCGTTCGGAGAAGCGGCGATAGGCTTCAACGGCGGTCAGGGGCGTAGACGATTTCAGCGAGACTTTGATTTCATGGAAGTCCAACTCTTCGCACCAACTGATGTATTCCAGCGCCTTTGTCACCATGCGCTCCGCCAGGCGTTCGCGCTCTTTACGACGGGCTTCCGCCGGGTCGCTGCGCTCCAACACGCCATCGTCGCGCAGTCGCACCTGGATGCGCTGCATCTGCCCGCGCTGGTCAAGCGCATCGATGGAGCCGGAGTTGACGCCGATACGCATGGCAATGCCACGTTCTTTGCAGGCTTTGACGATCTCATCCAATGATTGACGCCCGTTAATGAGGTTGCCAGGGTTGATACGCACGCAGTTCACCCCCTGGCGAATAGCTTCCAGAGCCAGGCTATGTTTATAGTGAATATCGGCAACCAGCGGGATATGAATGCGTTTCTGAATCTCGCCAATAGCCAGCGCGTCTTCCATTTCTGGCACAGCCACGCGGGCTATCTCACAACCCACCTCTTCCAGGCGCAGGATTTGCGCGACCGTGCTGTCTACATCGCGTGTATACGTCGTGGTCATTGATTGCACAGCGATAGGCGCATCGCCGCCAATAGCCACATTACCAACATGAATCTGCCGGGTTTTCCGTCGCATAGTTTTGTTTGCTCCGTTGTATTAAACCAGTAGCGACACCGCTGGTGGGTGTCCCGTCCTTGTATACGAACATCAAGTCACACTGGACGCCCACAAGGGGCGTCGCTACTGATGCGAAATTGACTTAACCGCCCAGGTGGATGACATCATTTACGGTGATTACCACCATCAGGGTCAGCAGAAGCGCCATACCAATAAAATTGATCAGTCCTTCTCGTTCGGGCTTGAGACGTTTGCCCCCTCGCAGGATTTCGATCAATATCAATAAGACGCGCCCGCCATCAAGAGCGGGGATGGGTAGAATATTCACAATAGCCAGGTTGAGGCTCAGAATAGCCGTGAGGCTGAGGATAGGCCACCAACCCAGATCAGGCACACTGGCTGCCACCTCACCTGTGATCTTGACGATGCCCACCGGCCCGGCAAGTTGTGGTTTAATTGCGCCCCCGATCATCATGGCAATCTGATTGATAAAGTCGCCCGTGACGGTAAATGTATGCGCGATGCCCTTAAATGGAGCCTGCCAGACGGGTGAACTGACGAAAACGATCTTTTCCTCGACGCCCATCGGCCCCTGACCAGTAGGCGGTTTCTCGCGCACGCTGACCGTGACGGTGCTGGTCTGGCTGCTCCCCTGGTGCCGGATGACCATTGTCAAAGGCAGGGTAGTATGCTTGTTGTTATCCGCCTTAATCGCTCTGGTAACGACATCCTGCACGTCGGAAAACTGTGATACCGGTTGGCCGTTGACGGAGACAATCGTGTCTCCGGGCTGCAATCCCGCGACGGCGGCGGGAGAGCCTTGCACGACTTTGCCGATGGCAGCCGGGTAGGTCGGCTCACCCAGGCTATAAGCAATAGTGAAGAGGATCATTGCCAGGATGACGTTCATGGTGACGCCGGCTACCAGCACGATGATACGCTTGCCTGCCGTTTTCGCGGCGAAGCTCTGCGGGTCATAGTTGCCGCTCTCGTCGTTGATATCGCCATTCTCGCCCGGCATACGCACAAAGCCGCCAATGGGCAAGAAGTTGAGTGAATAGATGGTATGATGCTTTTCATTTCCAGAAGCGGTGGTACTGTAACCGCCACTGGCGCCGCTAAAGGGCGTTTGCTTTTCAGCATCATAACTATCTTCGACATTACGCTTGCCGCCAAGCCAGATCACTTCCCAGCCGCCGGAATCGCGTTTGCGAAATCCCACTATTCTCGGCGGAAAGCCCAGGCCAAATTCTTCGACGCGGATACCCGCCCATTTGGCTGTGATAAAGTGTCCAAATTCATGCACTAATACGCATATGCCAAAGACGGGGATGGCGGCGAGTAAGAACCAGTTATTCATGCCTGCTTCCTCTATATCCTTCTTTTATAGCCTTTGTATATCTTCTTTGTTTTGATTTCAGCCTCTTCTCTATTATAGCGTTTTCTCTCAGGAAGAGAAGAGGTCAAACACTCGCCAGAGTAGAATAAAGTTCGCGGGCGGTTTTACGCGCCCAGGCGGTTGTTTCGAGTATGGCCGGGATGTCCGGCTGAGCGATGGGCTGGTGACGTTCCAGCACAACTTCGATCAATTCGGCGATGCCGGGGAATGAAAGCTTACCTGCCAGGAATAAGGCCACAGCTTCTTCGTCGGCTCCTACCAGCACGCTGGGATAGGTGCCGCCGAATTGCGCCGCTTGCCGCGCCAGTTTGAAGCAGGGAAAACGCTCTACGTCCAGGTTCTCAAAGTTGAGCCGCGCAACTTCCGGCCAGCGCAGTTCGCGTACCAGGCCCATGCCTGCTGTATTGAGGCGCGTGGGGTAGCTGAGAGCATCCTGGATGGGCAGGTGCATACTGGGCAAGCTGGCCTGCATCTTTAGAGAACCATCGACAAATTCGACCATCGAGTGAATGATACTCTCCGGGTGAACCACGACTTCGATTTGCTCATAAGACACGTCGAAAAGCCAGTGCGCCTCGATCACCTCTAATCCCTTGTTCATGAGGGTCGCGGAGTCAATCGTAATTTTTGGCCCCATATGCCACGTCGGATGCGCCAGCGCCTGTTCGACCGTCACTCCGCGCACCTCTTCGGGTGTGGAGAGGCGAAACGGTCCGCCGGAGGCCGTCAAGATCAAGCGTCGAACCTCGCCAGCGTTCTCACCGCGCAAACACTGCCAGATGGCGCTGTGTTCGCTATCCACCGGCAAAATTGAGACTCCCTGCGCGCGCGCGGCCTGCATCACCAGGTGCCCGGCCATCACCAACGTTTCTTTATTCGCCAGCGCGATGGTTTTCCCGGCGTAGATAGCTGCCAGCGTAGGCCGCAAGCCCATCAGACCAGACGTGGCGGCGACGACGATATCGACATCGGGATGCGTAGCTACGGCCAGTAGACCCTGTTCGCCAATCAACACGCCGGGCAGAGCTGCGCGCGCGGCTTTCTCAATTTCAGGAGTATCTGCGAAGCACGCGATAAAGGCGGGATGAAATTCCTTTGCCTGCTGCGCCAGCAATTCGACGTTGCTACGCGCCGCCAGCGCGACCACCTGAAAGTGTTCGGGGAAACAACGCACAATGTCCAGCGTCTGCTGCCCGATGGAGCCGGTGCTGCCGAGCAGCGCTATGCGCCTGGGAAAATTACTCATTTGATTCTATCTCAACCTGTCAGGGAAACCATCAAAATTGATGGGCGAACGAAATCGTTCGCCCCTGCATTTTTTGTTCTGGCTACCAGTAACTTTCTCAAATCTGTGGACGTGTTTACATTCACTTCCTGATATATTCTACCACGCGGCTGGCTTAAAAGGAAACACGCGATGACCTTTTATTGTGTCACCGCGTGCTGTTTATTTTAGTATTTTCTTGTACTACGAGAAATTCCGAAACCATGTGTATAAATCTCAGCAAAACGATAAGCTGGTTTTTTCTCACGTTCAGCTAGTCCAATAAGACCAATGCTTACTAAAAAATCAACAAATTTTCTGAATTCTCTAAACTCCGGTGGCATCGCTTGCAAAGTTCCCTGCCAGATTTCGCGCAGTTCATCAGCAGATATCACAATAGCAGAGTTTACTAACGAGTTGAAAAATGGAGTGAGTTCACGATATTCTTCACGCAACTCGTTGCAACGCTGCACAGACGCTTGAACGAGTCCCTCATTTAAGGATTTTGGACGAAGCAACCGATCTGTGATCGGTGATTGCCCTCTGTCTATCTCTAATTCAAAATCCCTGGCCACTTTTAGTAAAATGTTCAAACTACGTGGGAAAGTTGTGTTGCTGGAATCCGTTAGCCGATCATATACCCATCTGGATACATTTTTTGATTTTAGATTTTGCTCTCGTCGACTTCCCCATAACAATTGGAGCGCTCTATCAATTGCTGCTTCGTCGGCCTGATCAATGTCACCAACAGGGGAGAAACGGCCCACCAGGTCCTCGAAATCTTTCGACTGTAAAGCCTGCCGTAGCGCCAGTCGCAAAAAATCTTTGCGTGTCCATTGCAACATAATATCACGACCATTGAAGTGACTTTTGTTATCAAAGATAAGTCGATTCCAAATATCCTCGCGAAGAAAGATCTTGAAACACACAGATTTCAATCGGCGGGCATCACAAGCTTGCACAAATTGGAGCAAACCTGTAAGTACCCGTTCACGTATCTCGCCTTTGTCAAGAAGATCTTCATCCAAATCGTCGTAAAGAAACCAGAAGACGCGATTGTTTTTGCTCAATTGTGTATTAATCACGTTCAGCATATCTTTTGCCAGCAAATTCAACTGAGCATTTGTTGCCATCTCTAGCAATATATTGGTGTGTTCTGATCGCCACAGGTTAGCATCTTTGGGAACCTGATTCAGCATGGTCCGCAACCGGGTGAACATGCTATTTCCCTTAAAAAATGGCTGAAGCATATTTTCCATATGCATACGGAGGAGCAAATATGATCGCCAGAATGCTTCCCAGGAGCTGCCATCTTGCTCAATAGTTTGGCCGATGAGCTTAAATTCATCTCTGGTTGGTCGTACACGATATCTACCGTGTCCCGATAAGAATGTTACCGATTCTAATCTTCTATGCGATAGCTCGCGAGCAGAAGCGGGATATTTAAGGAGAAGCCAGTATAATGTTGACTTGCCAGTGCCTTTTCTCCCTCGAATAAGACATGCAGTATCATCAAGAAATCGTTCGAAATCGGCTGTACGTTGAAACAGGTCATTAAGATTTTGATTAGTAGTAGCATCTACTTCTGGAAATTCAAGACTTTTAAGGACCTTCCGACGATGATTTGAATCAGCCAGAACTCTTTCGAGGCTAAACGTCGTGGTATCTTCATCAACAACATTCGCAATGCTCATATAATGTGAAAGAAGTGGCTCAACTGGATATCCTGGCGCAAGAGCAAGTTCTGTAAGGTATTGTATCGTTATTGGTTCTGCAAATTCTGATTGAGGCTCATCTTCTTGCTTAACCTCTTCATCTAAATCAAATTTATCCTGGTTATTCGCACCATCTAGCTTACCTTGCAAAATTTGCCAATATTCTGCAACCTTTTCTGTTCCAGCTTCACTCAAAGGAACTGGAGAAAAAACTAATTGGAGAGGTATATTATTAGCAAGAGCTTCAAGAAGTAATTCAATACCATGCCGATTTTGTTCATTAGGGTATAAAAACACAATCGCTTTATCAGCCGCGCGAAGTAATGAGAAAGCTCCCCACTCATTTATACCTGTACGAGAATCAATAAGAATGATATCCGGTTGTAGTTGTTCGGTAATCTCGCGGTAAAAGGTTGACCACAGGTCTTCCCCACGCTCTGTGATGGCGGTAGAGCGTAGATCGTCGACTTTGGCTATGTAGTCGAGGCTAAGTGTTCCAGCTGGTACCACAAAGAGACGCCCAATAGCATCAGGGATGCGAACTTCGCTAAAAATCTCAGTAATCGAGATAGCGGGGTTTACTCCTTCTGGTAGGTAAGATCGCTCATAGAAGTAATCAACTATGCCATATGGTGGTATAGGTGATATCCGCATTGCTGAACCAAGGCCTGGCGCCTCCATATCCAGATCGACGGCAACAACTTTTCTGCCTCTCTTAGCTAGAATCCAGGCTACATGAGTGAGCGCAGTTGTGCGCCCCACACCGCCCTTGAATGAGTAGAAAGCAATTGTGCGGGGAACACGTGGTTCTCGCTTAGACCTCTTTGGCTGCCCTTGAAAATTAGCTGCACGAGAGGCTAAGTCATACCAACTGTATAGAGGGTCTTCCTCCGAAGTTTCCATTTTCGTCAGTCCAATAGACTCGGCTTCTTGAACTGTATATAAAGAGAGAAAACCTGAAGGCATAGGAACTTCATTCTCACGAAGAAGCTGCTGAATCTCCTCTCGTCGCTGTGGCAGGGATATACCCTTAAAATTATCACTTACTATTGTTACGTTAACCATACCTGACGTGGATATATTTATATCGAACCATTCATTGGGCTTTTGGTTATAGTGATCCTTAATATAATTAGCAAAAGCTGTCCTCCAGGTATACCCCATAATTATTTTTCCTTTAATCAGGTCGCTTGATTCTGCAACCATTTCTTAAGACGTTTATAAGACTTTTGCCATTGTTGATAATCACTCTCATCAGGTTCATTACCTGAATATCGCAAGTTAATGAAGGGACGGCCTGGGTTTTCAACATCATCAAGCCATTGTCTTACTTCTGGAAATCGCTGAATGCGATTTTGTAATCTCTGTTGGCGTCGTAAAGCATTTTGATAGCTATGCCCTGGATTTGTAATAGTGTGCCCCGGATCGTTTGAATCCGTTTTCCATTCCCATATTGCACCCTTTGGTAAAGCCGCAAATATCATGTACTTGAGAAGGCATTCGATAGTAACGCCACCCAAATGCATAGCTGCTATTTTTCTCTCATTTATTTCCAGAACTGAGACATCCTCTGCACGCTTTATAAATGCAGCCTGGTAATCTTCCTCCATTCAACCACATCCTAAATTAATATTTGTAATGCCCCCATTACATATTAAAGCAGAATACTGCTGTTGTGCTTTTTTGTCAATTGTTTACAATTTGCCCACAAATTGTGCGAAGAAATAGACCACGATGACGGCGAAGAGCAGGCTATCGATGCGATCAAGGATGCCGCCATGTCCAGGCATAATTATACCGCTATCCTTGACGTGGGTCTGGCGTTTGATGAGCGATTCGGCCAGGTCGCCCAGCGTGGCAGCAACGCCGATCAATAGACCGAGCAGGATCGCCAGGAACCAGGGGACGCCTAGAGGACGCACGGTAAAGAGCAAAGCTGCCGCGACCGAGAAGATGAGGCCGCCAGCTACACCCTCCCAGGTTTTGCCGGGGCTAATGTTGGGGGCGAGTTTGTGTCGCCCGAAGAAATGACCCGCAAAAAACGCGCCCGAGTCGAAATCCCCATACACCCAGTAGCAACGTGATTAGCCACCAGAAACCGTTGCTGCTAAAACCAGGCTGGTAGCCGCGCAACAGGGGCATCAGGCTCAAGGGCCAGCCCAGGTAGATGGCAATAGCCAGTGTGAGCGACCAGTCCACCATTGCTCCATCCAACTGCTTGCGGAAAAAGAAGAGGGGAAACGTGACCAGCAACGTCAGGGATAGACCGGCTTCGAGCAGTATGGGGCGCTGCTGGGGGAGCATGGCAGCAACCAGAAAGAGCAAACTCAGGACCAGGCTAATGATTATCAACGGGCGATAGCCTTCATGAAGCATCATCCGTTGGAGTTCATAGGCGCCCAGAGCCGCTAAGAACGCGCAGGCGGCAAAGGCCCACCAGCCTCCTAGCCAGACACAGGCCAGCACAACTGGTATGCCGACCAGGGCGGTCAGGCTGCGCTGACCCAACGAGCGGTACCATTGCTTTTCGGCTTTTTCAGCCGCGACTGATTGCGCTTCTTGCTGGCTTACCGGTTGCACACAATTGCCTTTCAAAACATAAGGACATGCATTGATTGATGCATCGAGACGGGTCTGCGTTCGCTTCGTATTGAGTATAGAAAGTTCTTTCCCAAAACGCAAACACTTGTATGCAAGCAGTAGCGCATGGTCGCAGAGGCCCCAATCATTATATACTATGCAGCCGCGAATTCGCCAGCCCCATACCTCCCCAGGGCGGGGTTTATTTTTTTGCGCAGAGCGATCCCACCAGGGCGCGGGCAAGCCGACGCCCCTACCATACACGAACGAGCCGCCGGCGCTGATCCGTCGTATGGTAGGGGCGTCGGCTTGCCCGCGCCCTGGTCTCCCACCGCGACACACGTCGTCTTCTGCTCTGCGCAATAAAATGAACCACACCCACCTCCCCAGGGCGGGGACAAGCCCGCGCCCTGGGGAGGTGGTTCAGCTATGACGGGTTGAGTCGTCCAAAACGCCGCTGCCGGCGATGAAAACTATCCAGCGCGGCGCGCAAATCTTCCCTGCCGAAATCGGGCCACAGGGTAGGTGTGGCATAGTACTCGCTATAGGCCGACTGCCAGAGCAAGAAGTTACTGACGCGCATCTCCCCGGCAGTGCGAATTACCATATCGGGGTCGGGCAAGTCGCGGGTATAGAGGTAGGAGCTAATCATGTCCTCGTCGATGGTTTCGGGGTCGCGCCCATCGGCGATGATCTGGCGCACCGCGTCCACCAGTTCGGCGCGCCCGCCATAATTGAAGCAGACGTTGAGGCCGATACGGGTATTATTGTGCGTCAGGTCAACCGAGTCCTGCACGGCCTTTTGAATATCAGGAGAGAGGTCTTTCAGGCGACCCAGGTGGCGCAGCCGCACTCCTTCGCGATGCAACTTCTCAATATCAGAGCGGATCGTCTCCCAGAAGAGACGCATCAAGCCCTCAACCTCGATACGTGGCCGCCCCCAGTTCTCGGTTGAAAAGGCGTACACACTGAGCATTTCAATATGTTCATCAATCGCGCATTCGAGGACACGTCGAAGCGCATTGACGCCTGCCTTATGCCCGGCGAGGCGCGGCAGGTGGCGTTTGGTGGCCCAGCGCCCGTTGCCATCCATAATGATGGCGAGATGGCGCACTCTCGGTGTCTGCTCGGATGCAGGTTGTTCGGCGGTAATGGATTGCGACTGCGACGCGCTATTTCCCTTCGCTGAAGTGAAATAGTTTTGAAGCCTGGTCAATGTTAGACCTCCAGAATCTCCAGTTCCTTCGTTTTACCGACCTTGTCCATCTCGTCGATGTAGCGGTCGGTGAGCTTTTGTAGCCGTTCAGTGCTACGTTTCAGCTCATCTTCGGAAACTTCTTTCTTTTTCTCACGATCTCGTAACTTATCCTGAGCATCCCGGCGAACGTTGCGGACAGCAACTTTGTGTTCGTCCAGTTTTTTGTGGAGGGTCTTGACCATATCACGACGACGTTCTTCGTTGAGCGGAGGGATTGCAAGGCGGATCACCTGACCATCGTTATTAGGATTGATGCCCAGGTCGGATTTCTGAATCGCCTTTTCAATGTCAATCAGCATCTTGCGGTCCCACGGTTGAATGACCAGCAGACGCGCCTCCGGGATAGAAATGGAGGCCACCTGGTTAATGGGCGTCGGTGTGCCATAATAATCAACCGTTATGCGCTCGATCAATGCTGAACTGGCTCGACCAGTGCGAATCGAGGAGACATCCTGTTTAAGAGCCTCGACCGCCTTCTGCATACGTCGCTCTGCATCTCCGAATAAATCGTCTACCATAGCAATGCTCCCTTCGTTTTAGCGTTAGCGCAACGCAGCGCGCCCCTGTCTTTCCATTGGAGAGTGTACCATATAAACAACTCTCTAAGGTTTTAACGGCTGACGCTCCATTCCGGTTCCTCCATATCATGCACCAGCGTACCGCGCTTCTGGCCGCGTATAATAGCCTCCAACCCGCCTTTTTCATTGAGGTTGAAGACCACGATAGGCAGCATGATTATCCTTGCACAGGGAAAGCGCGGTGCTATCCATGACTTTCAGTTCCATCGTGAGCGCGCGCATGTAGCTCAATTCCTCGAACTTCCGGGCGTTGGCATTACGCATGGGATCATCGTCGTAGACACCATCCACTTTGGTTGCTTTCAGTAACACTTGAGCGTTGAGTTCAACAGCGCGTAGAGCGGCTGCTGTGTCGGTGGTGAAAAATGGGTTGCCGCTGCCTGCCGCGAGAATGACGACGCGGCCCTTCTCCAGGTGACGCACCGCGCGGCGGCGAATAAACGGCTCGGCGACGGGGGGCATCTCGATAGCGGTCTGCACCCGTGTCACCATGCCCAGCTTCTCCATAGCATCCTGCATCGCCAGGGCATTCATGACGGTTGCCAGCATACCCATATAGTCAGCAGTAGCGCGGTCAATACCCGTAGCAGCGGCATCAGCGCCGCGCCAGATATTGCCGCCACCGATGACAATGGCGATTTCGACGCCCAGATCATGGACCCGTTTGATCTCACTGGCGATGTTGCGCACCATTTCGGCATCGATGCCGAAGCCTTTGCGCGCACACAACGCCTCGCCACTCAACTTTAACAGGATGCGCTGATACACCAGGTTTGACGTGGATGAAGTCTCTTGCGACATGTATAGTGATTCTCCCATGCGAAAAGGTGGAGACAACCACAATAGCTGTCTCCCTGTGCATTACTCGCCCAGCTCGAAACGGCTGAAGCGTCGCAGCACAATATTCTCACCAGTATCGGCAATGACCTTTTTCACGAGGTCGCCGACAATCACTGCTTCATCCTTGACCCAGGGCTGCATCATCAGCACCTGCCCGCCGAGTTCCTTTTTGAGTTTGCCGTTGATGACTTCATCACGCCGCTCTGCTGGAACCTTCGCCATCGACGGATCTTCCAGAATGGCTTTGCGAGCCGCTTCGACAACTTCAGCAGGCACATCCTCGAAGTTCACGTATTTGGGGGCTACACCCGCGATTTGCAATGCCAGGTCGTTGGCAAGATGACGAAAGGCATCGCTGCGCGCCACAAAGTCGGTGGTACAGTTGAGTTCCAACAACACACCCACCCTGTGATTATGATGCACATAGGAAAAGACGCCACCTTCTTTGGTTTCGCGATCCGCTGCCATCATTTTCGCGGCTTTGTGGCCGCTGCGAGCTTCGAGATACTTGACCGCGTCACCCCAGCTTTTGGCCTCGGTCAAAGCGGTTTTGCAATCGGCAAAGCCCGCGCCCGTCTCTTCGCGCAACTTCTTGACATCTGCGGCAGAATAATCCATGATCTGCTTACTCCTCAATCTCATATATGATGATACTCAGGTTGGGATGAAAAGCACAAACGCCTTTGACCATCTTTTTATACACCTGAGTGCTTGACAAATTGCTTTTGCCTGTTTTTGTGTACAAATTGAAGCGGGAGATGGGAATATCTTCCCTCTCTCCCGCCTTCTCAGTTGTTTCTTGCCCCAACAAATCGGGAGGGGGGCAATACGCCAACCCTACAATGCTTCTTCAGCTACCAGCTCAGGCTCGGCAGCCTCTACTGGTACCGGCGCTTCAACAAGGGTACTCGCCGCGATATCCGCATCGGTCGAGTAAGCTATCTCTACCGGCTGCTCTGAAGTTGCATCAGACTCTGGTCCGGCAGCAACTTCTACATCGGTCGGCTCGTTATCCTTCTGCCGGGCATCCAGTTCGCGGCGTCCTTCGACGACCGCATCCGCAATCTTGGCGCACAGCAGGCGCACGGCGCGAATAGCGTCATCGTTGGCAGGAATGGGAAAGTCCATCTCGTCGGGGTCGCAGTTGGTATCGGCCAGCGCAACGATAGGAATGTCCAGGCGGCGCGCCTCTAAGACGGCGGTGCGCTCTTTGCGGGTGTCAACGATGAAGATGGCCGACGGCAGGCGGCGCATGTCTTTGATGCCGCCGAGGATGCGCTCCAGGCGCGCCATATCATCCTGCAAGCGCTGCACTTCTTTTTTGGGCAGGCGCTCAAAATCGCCGCGATCGCGACGCGCTTCCAGCTCGCGCAGGTAGCGAATACGCAACTGTATGGTCTGGAAGTTGGTTAGCATACCGCCAAGCCAGCGCTGGTTGACATAGTACATGCCGCAGCGTTTGGCCTCTTCAGCAACGGCTTCCTGGGCCTGTTTCTTGGTGCCGACGAACAGGATAGTTTCACCGCGAGCCGCGAGTTGTTCGACGAACTTGAAGGCGTCGTTCAGGCGAGAGACCGTCTGTTGCAGATCAATGATGTGGATGCCGTTGCGGTCCATAAAGATGAACGGCTGCATTTTGGGGTTCCAGCGACGGGTCTGATGCCCGAAGTGAACACCGGCTTCGAGAAGCTGTTTCATTGAGATAACGTTTGCCAAAAACTGGATCCTCCCTTTTGATCCTCCGCCCTTTTCACATCGACAAATGGGTTCCCTTAACTATGGGTGAAGTGTAGCATCGAGTTGCGCCGCGTTCTTCACGTAACCCCAACCACAGTAGCTTCAAACAGTTTGAGGTACACCAAGGTTTTCGCCGATCAAAGAGCGTGTGTATTTAATGTTTGTTCCATGCGCGGATAAAGTTCTCCGCTAGCATTGCTAGCTTTGAATTATATCACAGTCGGAGGTGATATTCAAGAAAAATTTGGAGTATGTCCCATTAGTCCCGCGAAATAAACCGGGCCGGAATAGGTTCCGCAAGCCACTCCATGTCATTGCCTACATAGAAAGTAATATCGAGTTCCATTATCAATGAAAACATGCTTTACGATAGGATACAAGCCATTTCATGGGCCTTTTGGGGTAATTACAGATTGGCATAAATGGGGAGGAAAGTATTACGTCAGGTAATACTATTCGTCCGGTATTTCTTCATAGAGAGCGGATACAGGCACAGCTAACGCTTTCGCTATGCGTTGAAGAGTATCAAGAGTAGGGCTGTAAGTAGTGGGGTTGTTACATATCCGGTTAATGGTCATTTGTGATACGTCAGACATTCTTGATAGCTTTCCCATCGAGATGTGTTTTTCTTTAAGGAGCTCTTTTAATTTAAGCCGTATCATTCTAATTCCTGTTCTGTGGTTCGATTGGAGGCTATTGTATCAAAATTTACCCCTTTACATGTAGTAACAGAGGTGTTATAACTTTTATGTGATCTCATATATGTTATTAATCGTCATAAAGGAGATATTCAACATGTCCAGCGTAAGTGAGCTAAAACCATTGGTTGACGATATTTTTAGTACCCTTGAAGATGTTAAGAAACTTTTTGAACGTTGGGATAGTTCCTGTAAGGCCTCCTTCATTGACAGAGTGATGCATATGAACACCTTGAGGGAACGTCTAAATACTTTGGGCTATGCCGACGATTTTGTGGATGAGCTTATCAAGGTGGCTTACTCCAACGTCTTTAGTAACCCGTAGTTAACCCGTTACCGTCTCTCCTCTCATGCAGGCGTTGGAACCAATACGGCTCAGGGCCTTGTGCTTGTCCTCGTCGAAGGGCGACCATCCTACCTCACGCGACCCGAGCGAATCGTGTTGCCGACAGGACAAGCACAAGGCCCCCACCCACCCCCACATCCACCCCTTGTCCCTACAGGACGGAGCAACGCCCATTGCTGCATTCGGGTGGCAAAGTTCATCAGGACGGAGCAACGCCCATTGCTGCATTCGGGTGGCAAAAACCAACCGAATATCATGCATACTCACGTTCTACATCCACATCACTTGCCGTTTTTGTTGCTATTCATCTTCGCACTCGCAATGACCCCTGGCACGCTGTATTCGCGTAGCAGCGAATTGAACGATGCCACGTCGGTATCCAGCGCTTCCTGTAGTTGGCGCAACTGGATGTCGATGCGCTGGGAAACGTCGTCGTAGACGGCATAGGCCTGCGTTGTGGGAGCAGCCGGCGCGCTGGCGATAATCCCGGCGATGTAGGCCAGTTTGCCATTGAGCTTCGCCGGATAGTTGAGGGTATCCTGGCGCGTTTTGGCCTTCGACTGGATAAGCTCGTCCTCGATGGCTTTCAACTTCTCTTTGGCGGACTTGCCGATGCGCGTCAATGCCTCATTGACGGACTGGTCCGAGGTGCGTTTCTGCCAGTCTTCTATTTGCTGGCGCACGTTCCTGAGCGTGTTGATGGCGTCGTGCGTCTCCGAAAGCTTGTCGCGCACCTTGAGGTGGAGGGCAAGCTGGGCCTCCAGGTCTTCCTGGGTCGCGCTCACTCGCGGGTCTTTATGCACCTCAAAGCTTTCAACCAGCGATTGGTCGCCGACGGTCAGACGCACCTGGTAGGTGCCGGGAGCGACGACGGGGCCGGACATCGCGCCATCGGACGACACGTAGCCATCGACCTTCGCGGGGTCTGGATGGCGCATATTCCAGACGAAGCGATTCAGCCCGGCCTCTTTGGGCGCGTTTGGCTCGCCCTTCTCCTCCTCTTCTTCCTCATCGGTGGGGTCAGCCGAGGGTTTGCGTTCGGTCTCGCTGGTATAGCTCTTGATTTCGTTGCCCTGCATATCAAGGAATGTCAGCTTGACTTCGCCCTCCGGTTTGCTGGCGAGCGTGTAGTAGACGATCACACCACCCGGCGGATTTTGTCCGGCATTCAGGGGACGTTCCACCGCCATATTGCCGAGACGCTGCTCGCGCCGCGAAACTAACTGTGAATTGTCGGTATCGCGAAAGAAATTGCCGGACTTCGCGGCGCGCGAATAGCCGTAACTGACAATGAAGCGCACGGTTGGGCGCGGCTTGAATAGAAAGAACGGCAGTTGTTGTATCTCCTGGCTGGCTGCTCGCAGCGGGGTAATGTCGTCCAGAATCCAGAACGAACGGCCATGCGTCGCCACTACGAGATCGCTATCCTTCACAACCAGGTCGTGAATTGGCACAACGGGCAGGTTCAACTGGAGCGATTGCCAGTTCGCGCCATCATCGAACGAGACATGCATACCCGTCTCGGTTCCCGCGTAAAGCAGGCCGCGCCGAACGGGGTCTTCGCGGATGACGCGCGTGAAATCGTTTTCGGCGATGCCACCGGTGATCTTCGTCCAGGTTGCGCCGTAATCGCTTGTCTTATAGAGGTAAGGCTGGAAGTCGTCCCACTTGTAGCGCGTAGCTGCCAGATAGGCAACGGCGGGATCGTGCGGCGAAGGCTCGATAATGCTGATTAAGGCCCACTCAGGCAAGTCGGCAGGCGTGACGTTTTGCCAGGATTGCCCGCCATCGCGCGAGATATGCACCAGGCCATCATCAGAGCCAGCCCAGAAGAGGCCGCGCGTGATGGGCGATTCGGCAAAAGCGAAGATGGTGCAGTAATACTCCGTGCCCGTGTTGTCTTTTGTGGGTGGGCCGCCGGACGCTTCCTGCTTTGTGACATCGTTGCGCGTCAGGTCGGGGCTAATCATCTCCCAACTGCTGCCCTCGTCGGTCGAGCGGAAAACGTGGTTGCCGGTGGTATAGAGTACGTTGGGATCATGCGGCGAAAGTAGGGTGGGCGATGTCCACTGGAAGCGATATTTCGTGTCTTTTGCGCCCCAACCAGTAGATGCTTCAGGCCAGACGGTAATATTGCGTTCGTGGTGTGTGCGATGGTCATAGCGGCTCAAATAGCCGCCGTAGTTACCCGCGTAGACGATATTGGGATCATCGGGACGCACGGCGATATAGCCGCTTTCGCCCCCGCCGACCTCGAAGGTTTCCGCGTTGGAGATACCGGCGACGTGCGAACGACCCGGTACGCAGATGGTAGAATTGTCCTGCTGCGCCCCATAGACTTTATAAGGAAACTGGTTATCGGTGGTCACATGGTAGAATTCGGCGGTAGGCTGGTTATAGATGCTTGACCAGCTTGCGCCGCCGTTGAATGAGACGCACGCGCCACCGTCGTTGCCCTCGATCATGCGCTGCGGATTGACCGGATCGATCCACAACTCGTGATTATCGCCATGCGGTATCTGCACCTCGCTAAACGCGCGCCCGCCATCGATAGATTTCCAGGCCGACACATTTAAGGCCCAGAGCGTGTCAGCATCGTGGGGATCGGCGATAATGTGCATATAGTACCAGGGCCTGGCGCGAATGTTGCGATCTTCACACAGGCGTTCCCAGTGTTCGCCGCCATCGTCGGAGCGGAAGATGGCTCCGTCCTCAGCATCGACGATAGCCCACACGCGCCCGGGTTGAGCGGGCGAGACGGCCACACCGATTTTGCCCAGCATCCCTTTGGGCAAGCCTTCGTTGCGCGTGATCTCTTTCCAGGTATCACCGCCATCCGTCGATTTGAACAGGCCGCATTCCTCGCCGCCGCTCACCAGTGTGTAGGGCTTGCGGTGCGCCTCCCAGAAGGCCGCGTAGAGAATGCGAGGGTTGTTGGGGTCCATTGAGAGGTCGATGGCTCCGGTTTTCTCGCTACGAAATAGTATGCGCTCCCAACTTTTGCCACCATTCGAGGTGCGAAAAACGCCGCGTTCCGCGTTCGGCCCGTGCGCGTGTCCCAGAGCGGCCACATAGACCAGGTCGGGATTGCGCGGGTGAATGCGCACTTTGGCGATGTTGCGCGTATCGGCCAGGCCGAGGTGCGCCCAGCTTTTGCCGCCATCGGTTGAGCGATAGACGCCGTCGCCATGCGAGACGTTGCCGCGGATGGTCGTTTCACCCATGCCAACATAGATCACGTTGGGGTCGGATTCTGAGACGGCCAGCGCGCCAACCGAGGCGCGTTTAAAATAGCTGTCGGACACGTTCTCCCAGAGAATGCCGCCATCGGTCGTTTTCCAGATGCCGCCGCCGGTCGAGCCAAAATAAAAGACCTGCGCATGGAGCGGATCACCCGCGACGGCCACGACGCGCCCGCCGCGAAAAGGCCCGATACAACGCCACTCGATCGATTTTAACACGGCTGGATCGAGCGACTGGTATTGGGAAGATTTACTGGAAGTACTGTGGCGCTTCACTGAACCATTGTCATTCGTCAAGATACCTACTCCTGTTTCTAGCCAAACTGGCCTGAAAAGCAAACTGCGTTAGTATATCATATGCAAAACCTCATGCTCAGTAGCGACACCCCTTGTGAGTGTCCTGTATCCCGTCATACGCGCACAGAGGACGGACGAAAAGGACATGGGACACCCACAAGAGGTGTCGCTACTGATTCAGGGAAAGACAATTTCCTCAATATACACAAAATGTCGTATTGTATTACACATTTCTTTCGAGATATTTCTTATTAATCGTTTTAATCGTTTTAATCGTTTTTTACGGATTTCTGCCATAGTACTTTTGTAAATATTCTCCAATATATATAGACAAATGCATGTTTATTCGGCATAATTGACATAAGATGGAGGAATTAGAAGGTACGCTATGCTACAAGAGCAAATGACGCTTCCCATTGGGGCGACCGTGCAGGACACGTATGGAGACCGCTACCGCATCAAGGCGCTTCTCGGCAAGGGGGGGTTCGGCGCTGTCTACCTGGTCAATGAGCGGAACATCCAGGAGCACGATTTTGCGCTGAAAGAACTAATTGAGCCGAGCGGGCACGACTATGAGCGTCTAATCTTCGAGTGCGAGATTCTCAAACGGCTCGATCACCCGTCGCTGCCCCGTGTCTATCACGTCTTTGAATATGAAAAACTCAAGCGTGTATACCTGCTCATGGAATATATCAAGGGCAAGAATCTTGAAGATTTACGCGAAGAGCAGCCGGACAAGCGTTTTCCTCTTAAAGTAGCCCTGGCAATCATGGCGCCCATCGTGGATGCCCTCAGCTATTTGCATCGTCAAGAACCGCCTATTGTGCATAGAGACATTAAACCCGACAACATTATTGTGCCGCTGGATGGCGCTAAAGCTGTGCTGGTCGATTTTGGCACGGCTAAAGAGTTCATTTCGGACGGCACCACCACCGTTTTTCGTCACGGCTCCCCTGGCTACGCGCCGATTGAGCAATACAGCCCCGGCAGCAGAACGAACCTGCGCACAGATGTGTATGGGCTTGGCGCGACACTCTACACATTATTGACAGGGATAACTCCAGTTGATGCTATCGCGCGTCTCACGGCAGAAAATGGCGCGGACCCTCTCAAACCAGCTATCGAAATTGTGCCGGATATTCCCAGATCAGTCAACAATGCCATTCAATGCGCCCTTTCGATTTACAATTATAATCGCTTCTCCAGCGTAGCAGCATTCTGGGAGGCTCTGCATCGCGATTCATTTGAACTGCCTGACCCGGCGCGGCCATCTTCCCTGCCAGAAACTCCGCTTCCTGCCATTTTCGATAAAGGAGCAAGCGCCGGAACCCCGCTTTTGCTTACCGGGCCACAACGTGTATCGTTTCTCAAAAATAAAAAAGCGCGCGCCTTTTCTCTTGTCATCTTAATGCTTCTGGTCTCAGGGTTGGGTTCGCTGGGGATTTTTCTCTCTGCCACGCATCATACTCCCACAACTTCTGTTCTTCAATCGACTCAGACACACACGCCGAAAGCGACGACATCTCCTTCTCCTCCAACTACTCCATCGCCCATTTCTAACTACCCACAACTTGCTCAGAATTATGCCGGGACAATCGGCGATAGTGGCGTAGCCAGAACGTCCACGAATCTATACCTGACCCAGATAAAGCAAGACCAGCATGGCAACATTAGCGGTCATTTTGATGGACTTTACCTGACAGGGCCTTTCACTGGAACTATATCCAAAAACGGAGACCTGAATTTCACTATGAAGATCACTGTAGGGTTTTTAATTGTTAAGGGTTCCATCAAAGTGGGAGGAGAGTTGCAAGGCGCTTTTCAAGTTGTCGATCCGCAGGGAAACAGCCTGGGTGAGTATGGCCCCTGGACCGCAGACCCAACTCCCTCCTGATAAGCGCATTTGAGACGTTCCATCGCGAACGCTTCATAACTGATTCACTTTAATACTGTAACCTATGTTACTCAATGATTGTAGTAACGTTACATAACAGGAACCTCGAAATTTATCTATATATCAATTAGCCACGTAGCATAAAAGGGGAGACGATTATTATGCGATCAAAACATGCTCTCACGCGATTAAGCTGCATTTCGCTCGTGCTTGGAGGGTTGGCGCTTCTTGTTCTCCTGGGCACACAGGCAACGCGAACTTCGGCTGCCACACCGGCCTATATCCGTGTCATTCACGCCTCACCAGCCGTTGGAACAGCAGATGTATTCGTTGACGGGAATATGTTACTTAGTAGTTTTGCTTTTGGATCGGTGACGGATTACGTTCCCCTGCCAGCAGGCCCGCACAAGGTGCAAATCGCGCTGATCGGCAAAGGCATCGGGGCGTCTGTTATCACACAAGCGCTGGCTGTCCAACCCGGCGTGGTCTACACCGCGGCAGCCATCGGCTCGCAGGCCACCGGCCTCTCCATCGAAGTATTCATTGATAATAACTTCCTGGTTGCAGGTCAGGCCAAAACGCGCATATACAATCTTTCGCCTGATGCAGGCGCGTTCAACGTTTCCGCCAATGGCAATGCCCTTCTCAACCAGGTCAACTACCAACAGGCAAGTAATTACATCACGCTAGTCGCCGGGTCATATAATTTCGCCCTCTCCGCGCCTGGCTCGAATATCAATCTGCCCCTTGCTATGACGCTGGCAAAGAACACCGTCACCAGCATCTTTGCCATAGGCATGGCGAACGGCTCCCCTAAGATAGAACTGGTGCCTTCACAGGTCAGCGGAGTTCCAGGCGTTCCCTCCACCGGCAGCGACCCGCGCCCGCTTCCTGGCATCGATACCGCACAATCAGAGGGGCTTACACCCTGGCTTCTGTCAATTCTCGCCTCGGCCCTCATCGGCGCTGGCATTATCTTCCGTCGCAAAGCGGCGATTTCGGGCTAATATGGATACTTCCGGTATGCGTCACTCGCGGTATATCTGCGCTGTTCTTATCAGCGCAGTAGTGCTTTTTCTGGCCGGGTGCGGCTTCATCAGCGCTGCTCAGAAGGCATCGATCACAGAGCCTCCTGAGCGAGTGAATTCAAGCCTCGCAAGCGCGCCAGCCGTAACAGCCACGCAAGCGCCAGTTGATGAGTTACAACCAGTTCTTTTGAGCGTTCCCAGCATAGGCATAAATTCCTTTATTGAGCCGTTAGGAACGCTCCCCAACGGCGATATGGCAACCCCTACCCAGAATCCGTGGGTAAATTCCGGCTGGTATAGCGCTGGTCCGCATCCCGGCGAGCGTGGCAGCGCCGTTATCGATGGGCATCTTGACCGCCCGGGAGGATTTCCCGCGGTGTTCTGGTACCTGCGCACTATCCACGTGGGCGACGCGGTCTTTGTGACAGAAAAAGAAGGCAAACAACTTCGCTTTCATGTGACACATATCGCCTACTATACCCCGCAAGACGCACCACTCCAGGACATCTTCGGCAATCGATCGGGCAACTATCTCAATCTCATTACCTGCGCTGGAGACTGGATTCCCGACCAGCACCAGACAACGCTGCGTTTAGTGGTTTACACAACACTTGGATAGAGAAAAGCATGGTATAATATGCTGGCGGATGGCGCTGATATTGAACAACTTGCTGTGTTCAATGGTATAAGGCTATAAGAAGATTTTCGCTTGCTGAGGATAATCAATGATACAGAAATGTAGTTATTGTGGAGCCGAACTCCCTGAGAACTCGCGCTTCTGTGGGAAATGCGGAAGCGTACAGGACACTACTGCTACTGACGCGGCCACGTCCAGAAGTAACACTCCGCAACCATACTGGACGCCAGAGGGCGGCACATTGCCAGCATCCCAACCTCCTTATGCATATCCTACACCGGATGCATACCTTACACCTGGTAGCCAGCCATCCTGGTCTCTCAATAGCGGTTCGCCCATAACGCCACCACCTCCACCTCCGCCTCCGCCAACCGAAAATGAAGATGAGCGCAGGGGTATACCGCCCTGGTCTCCGCAATACGGCGCAGGACTGGGGGCTGACGCGCTGATGAGCGGGGGACAGCCATACGGTTACGGCGCGCCATCCGTGCAGGGAACGCCGCAAGTCGGCAGCGTGCCGAACGTGGCGGGGTCTCCCACGCCCTACTCAAACGCGCCCGCCGGCCATCTTGCGCAGGGACCAGGCTACCAAAGCCCCATTACCCACTATCCTCAGGCGGGACAGCAACCAACGTATTATCCGCCGCAACAGCAGGGAACGCCGGAACAGCATCCACACCCTGAGCATCACGCCCAACACGCCCAGCATGTGCATCACGCGGCGGCAGGGGCGACCAAAGTGGCAGGCGCTTCGGCGGGGGGCGTCAAAACGATTATTATTGTCGTGGTGACCGTCGTGGTAGTAGCGGCGGGCGGCATTGGAGCAGCGGCCTATTTCCTCAACCGTCCACAGCCGCTTATCAGCATTACCAGCAATTTCAAGGAAGGCAGCACGCTGGTGGGCGCAAACGGCACTGTGTTGCACATCAACGGGCAGAAATTTTCCAGCAACTCGGTCATCACCTTCCTGCTGGACGGCAATCCAGCGCCGGGCAATTCGAGCGCGCATAGCGACTCAAGCGGCAACTTTAGCGCAGATGTGAAGATTACCGATGCATGGAACCCCGGTACGCATATTCTGACGGCCAGAGACGGCAGCAACTATAGCACAAAGAACAGTGTGAGCGTTACCATTGTGCAACCGGGGGTAGCTCATACGCCTGGGCCAAACGGCGCGCCACCCGATGACGCCACATTTACCATCAGCATCTCAGCTAAAGGCACCTACAGCTCGGGACAGCCATTCACACGCGATGAGATACTACATATCACCGGACGCCCCGATCCGGCAGGTGGAACCGTCTGCCAGAATGGCGACAATAGTCAGATATTCAGCGCCTCAGACACGACTATTGATACGCACATTGCATTCACCGAAACCTACTCATTTTCGTGCCAGGGAAGCTACAAGGGCGGTAAAGTCACATATACAGAAATGCTCGTCACCAACGTGATTACTTATACAAATTCAGGTGTAAATTGCACGCTGATTGCGCCGCAGATGAACCAGCAAGTGACAGGCAGCTATACCAGTCAGAACACCTTCACCGGCACATTGGTCTATGGACATACCCCGCAATCCGATTTTCACTGCACAAATCCGAACTCGTACTTCTTCTACACAGGCGGAAACGGCACCTGGACAGGAACGGTTGGCGGTTAATAGCAGTGGCGTCGCTACTGTAAACCTCTCACGTATGTATGTACAGGGGCAGTGTTCACTTGCTGCCCATGGCAAATCGATATGTTATAATCGTAACCGGAATTGTATCATTTTATGCCGTTGTATTCATCCGCTACCCAGTCAGGCTGGTAACATATGACCTTTGACCGACTCACACGCGCCACGCCTTCGTTGCGCAGCTATCAGCGAAAGGGCCGGGCGCGCTATGGGCGGGCGCGTGGATGTTTTTTCGCGATCTCGTTGTGTCTATTGATACTCGTCAGCGCTGGTTGCGCCCAGGCTTCGACAGCGCTGGCAGGGCAATCCAGCGCAACAACGTCTCATCAACAAAGCGTTAAACAAATTACCTACGTGGCTATCGGGGCTTCGGATACTTTTGGTATTGGCACTTACGACCCTTACGACGATAACTGGCCGACAGACCTCGCTGCGCTACTTGGCCCGTCACATATCCACCTGATTAACCTGGGCATCCCGGGTATCACCACCCACGACGCGCTTAGCCTGGAGTTGCCCGTCGCGCTCGACTCACATGCTGACCTTATCACCATCTGGCTGGGCGTGAATGATATTGTGGCAATGGTACCTGCAAAGAGCTATGCCAGCGACCTCGATACGCTGTTGAACCGTCTACGCGCCAATTCGCCACATGCGCGTATAGCGATCGCCAACATTCCCGACCTGACATTACTGCCTTTCTTCGCCAATGTTGATCCGCAGGTATTAACCCGGCAAATACAGGTATATAACACGGTTATCGCCAGCGCTACGCGACAGTATCAAGCCATCCCGGTAGATCTCACGCAACAAAACTACAATTTGCAGGCCCACCCCGAATATATCAGCGGCGACGGGCTGCACCCAACCGATATTGGGTATCAGCAACTGGCAAAGATATTTTATCAAGCATTAAAGACATAATTTAACGGGGCCAGGGCGGGGCTTGCCCTTCACTGGTAGGTTATTTGGGAAAGGAACCGGCGAGGGTGTCATCCTGAGCGAAGCGAAGGATCTCTCGCAGGGCAGAAGGCAGATCCTTCGCTTCGCTCAGGATGACACCCTCTGGCGACCAGCGCGTTTCAAAAAAGCTACCAGTGAAGGGCGGCTCTGTCCCCGCCCTGGCTCATTGACAGGCTAGAACAGCAGGGTACGTATGACACAGCTCTTCGGCGTTCCGATTGACATAATGACAACCATTCTAGTAGTGGCTACCTCCATCATTATTGGTGGAACGCTGTTGCTCGCGCTGACCAATGCTATTTTCTTCAAGATAGGCGCGCGCAACATCCCGCGCCGACGCGCTCAAATGTTGTTGATTGTCTTCGCGCTGATGCTGTCTACTACGCTGCTCACCGGAGTGCTGGCAACTGGCGATGTGATTACGGCCGCCGGACAGAGCGTCGCCATCTACAACCTGGGCAGTGTAGATGAAACCATTACCGCCCAAAATAATCGGATGTTTGACGATTACGTGTATAAACGAGCGCAGACCGTTATGAAGCGCGATCCAGCTATTTCCGCTGTGGGGGCCGCGCTCGTGGAAAATGGCCTGCTGCTGGCGGATGAGACCTCGCGCCAGGTGCGTTCAAATGTGACGGCGTTGGCGCTGATCCCCAACAGCGAAAAGGGCTTCGGGGGGATGCAGGACACCATTACCAGAAAGACCGATACCATCGCCGAACTTGCGCTGAATCAAGTCTTTCTCAATCAAACAGCCGCCACCTTGCTCAACGCGCGGGCGGGCGATATGCTCTACATCTATTCGAGTCGTTGGCCGGGGCAGCGTTTCCAACTCTTTGTGCGCGCAGTCGTCGCTGACGGCGGATTGGCGGGCGGATCGCCCTATATTCTAAGCCAGCAAAAAACTTTTCTCCAGATCGAGGGAAAAACTGACGCTATTTCAGAAGTATACATCTCCTTCCACAATGACAATGACCCGAACGGGGTAGACATTTCCGAGCAGGCGCAAAATGAACTGCGCAATGCGCTTCATGTCGGGGACCGCTTCGGATTCACCTCTGGCTTGAGCGTCAATGAGGTCAAAGAGCAGGGCGTGAAATTGTCAACGCTTGAAAACGACATCTTTTCGCGCATCTTTGACCTGTTCGCGCTTTTCTCGCTGGCCGTCGGGCTGCTGTTGATCTTCCTGATTTTCGTCCTACTGGCGGCGGAACGACGCGCTGAAATGGGCATGGCGCGCGCTATTGGCGTGCAAAGACGCCATCTGGTGCTGATGTATCTTTTCGAGGGGACAGTATATGACCTGGTCTCCTCGTTTATCGGGCTATTGATTGGTATAGGCGCGGGGGTTTTGCTGTCGCTGTTCCTGGCGCCCATCCTGGCGCGTTTCAATTTCCCGCTCAAAGTCGTTTTGCAGCCGCGCAGCCTGGTAATCGCTTTCTGCCTGGGGGTCATCTTTACCTTCTTCTCGGTCGGCGTCTCGGCCTGGCTGGTCAGCCGCATGACGGTAGTAGATGCCCTGCGCAACCTGCCTGAGACCGACCGCCCCAGGCTGACATTACTGGAAATTTTCAAGGAGGGGTTCGCCATTTTGCGCCACACCGTCAATGCGCGTAAAGTGCGGCGCGCCCTTTTCGAGCAACTACCCGAAACGCTCATCGGCCTGGTTGCGACACTTTCGCGGCCCGGCATCCTGCCCCTGCTGGCCGGTTTCATCTTGCTGCGCATCGGACTGACGAAAACGCTGATTGTGCCTTTCTCGCTGGGCCTCACCTTGATCATCACCGGCGCGGGTTTGCTCTTGAAAGCTGCGATAGATTGGTTGTTGCTCAAAGCAGGGAAAACGCGCTGGAAACGGGCGACGCGGCGTATTTTCGCGGCGGTGGTGGGCCTGAGCATTGTGGCCTACTGGGGGCTGCCTTTCGACACGCTGGCGCGATTGGGATTGCCGCGCTTTCAAGGAGGCATTGAAGTCTTCTTCATAGCGGCTGCCATGATGGTTTTTGGGGCGGTGTGGGCGCTGGTAGCCAACGCGGAACTGCTGCTCAATCCAATCATCGCGCTGTTCTCGCGGATGCCCGGCACGCAGTTCATGACGCGGCTGGCTTCGGCCTATCCCCTGCATCATCGTTTCCGCACCGGATTGAGCATCGTGATGTTCAGTCTGGTCATTTTCGCCATGACGGTGATGGCAGTGATTACTAACGCCATGCTGAACAACTATACCGACATCAACTTCCAGACGGGCGGCTACGATATCCGGGCGGTAGCCTATTTCAAAGCCATTCCCGATATGCGCGCCGCGCTGCAAAGTCACGGCATCAACCCCAATGATTTTTCCGCCATCGGCACGCAGACGACAACGGCGGTTGGCGTGATCCAGCCCGGCGCGCAGGCTCCGGCATGGCATATCTATCCGGCAGAGGTGGTCAATGGCGGCTTTTTGCAGGGCTATGGGCTGCACCTGACGGCGCGCGCGCAGGGTTACACCAGCGACAGCGCGGTATGGCAGGCGTTGCAATCGCATCCCAACTACGCGCTGATCGACCAGACCGCGCTGCCCTATCCTCCCAATAGCCAGCCCGTGTATGATCCGAACGCGCCTTCAGCCAGTAACGCGGGTGTGCCAAATACTCCACCCGGCTTTGACCAACGCTACGTCTTTACAGCAAGCGGCATCTATCAGGGCGATACAACATTCGCGCCTACGCCAGTATGGGTAATAGGTATCCAGACGAATCCTATAATCGGTCTCCAAACAAGCCATCCTGCTACGAAACTGACCATCATCGGCGTGGTGGACAACAGCGATAGCCAGCACTTTGGCCTCTACATTTCGCAGAGCGCCTTTCAACTGCAGGCCGATCCCACCCAGCCACAGGAGCAGGCCTACTACTTCAAGGTCGCGCCCGGCCAGGATAAACGCGCTCTGTCGCTGGCAATCGGCTCGGCCTTCCTCGACAATGGAGTGGAAACGACGGTGCTGGAAGATGCCATCTGGACGGTGCGCGGCCCGCGCATCCTGCTCAGTAATGTGCTATTGGGTGTGGTGGGCCTCACGCTCTTGCTGGGAATAGCCGCGCTCGCCATCACAGGCACGAGGGCGGTGATAGAACGCCGCCAGCAGATAGGGATGTTGCGAGCGCTGGGCTGTCGCCGCCTTCTGATCCAGACAGCCTTCCTCAGCGAATCCTTCTTCATAGGCTGCGTAGGCAGCGTACTGGGCGTCATTCTTGGCCTGATTCTCTCGAAAAACATCTTCGCCGTAAACTTTTTCGAGCAGTTTCATACTGGCCTGACCTTCACCATCCCCTGGAGCGAACTGGGCCTGATCGTGGGCATCGCCCTGCTCGCCTCGCTGCTGGCCGCCCTGCTGCCCGCGTGGCAGGCGGGCAGAGTGACGCCGGGCGAGGCGCTGCGGATGTAATTGTAGGGACGCGATTTATCGCGTCCCTGCTCGCAAGATGGGTCAGGTGGAGCGGACGCGATAAATCGCGTCCCTACAATTACATGGTTGTCTCAATACCCAAATTGCAGAAAATAGTATATACTGCTGTAACAGGTCAGTCAGAATGAATCGCGACGTAGTGGGGTGGAGGCAAGATGTAGATGCAGCGAAAAACGCGCTATCGCAAGATACAATTGCTGGCCTATGATCTCTTCGCCGCGCCGCGCTGGAGTCTGCCACCCGCCAGCCCCGGCCCCACTCCTCTCGCCCTGAAAGTCAGGTCGCGCCCGCGAACACATATGCCCAGGAAGATTCACCTTGTGCATGTGAATCTACATGCACACCCATCTGGCGGAAATGCTCGACTGCTGATATAATCGAGCTATATAATAATTACCCTCTTCTATGCCTATTTTCCGAATCGTGAGGAGAGATATTTTGCTCAAATTGGGGGAATGAGCATGTTTGACAGTGAAGACCGCATGGGTCAACAACTGGGGAATTATCGTCTTGTCCACCGGCTCGGAGAGGGCGGCTTTGCCGAAGTATACCTGGGAGAACATGCCCACCTGAGCAGGCAGGCAGCGATTAAGGTACTACATACCCAGTTGATCAAAGGAGATATAGAAAAATTTCGTAATGAGGCACGCATTATTGCCGCCCTGGAGCATCCAAATATTGTATCGGCGCTTGATTTTGGTATTGAAGATCGTACCCCCTTCTTTAGACAAAGAGATAGACGACATAGCTCTATCAAAACACGATAAACTACCCCTGACAAAAGAAAATGTAATCGCATCCTTAATCCAACTATCTGAACCAGACATTTCGGTATCATCAAAGAAATCAACAAAGACATGGTTTTATGAAGGGCTTATTATGCTGGAAAATGGACAATTAAGGCTGGAACATATCAAGAAAAATGGGAAAGAGACGCTCACCATGACTATAAGAGGTATCAATAATTTAATCGCAAGCATAGGAACATGGTGGACAAACTTACAAGCGGCAAGAAAAAGCGCGGTAATACCACCATCGCAGTTAGTACAGTTGCCAGAAGGCAGGTCGTTGATTGTTCTCCCTTGATCTGTCCATGACAGGCTCTCATCCTGCTGACTTCCCGACCGGAAATTGCACCTCGGTGACATTGTGGTTCGGGTTCATGTCCTCCGAACGCTGGAGATGAATGTGGCGCGGTGGGCCGGTGAAGTGGTAGCCATTGTCTTTCATCCAGCGGTAGAGGGTAAGGTAGGCGCGACCGAGGAAGAGATCGGGGCCGGTGTGAACCGTGCAGGCTACGAGTCCGCCGGGCAGGATGCGGATATGGATTTGTTCGTTGCCTAGTACTACTTTGTTAGTTTCTGTGATACAATAGAGGCATGAACAAGAACCGAGTGCCAAAAGCCTCACCCGAACCCTTACCCGAACTGGCAGCCTTTCTGGAGCCGTTTGCCCCGCTGTTCCGGCGGCACACCAGCCGCGACAGTATGGAGCGCTACCTCACGGGGCTGCTCACCGACCTGCCCCATAAAACATGTGATACCATCGCCGACGTGATCGCAGGAACCTCCGTCGAGCGGTTGCAACACCTGCTGACCGACGCGGCCTGGGACCCACTGGCGTTGGACGAAGCGCGCGTGAAGCGCCTGCTCGCTCTCCATCCGGTGACCGATGGCATCCTGGTGTTCGACGACACTGGACTGCCGAAGAAAGGGAGCGCCTCAGTCGGAGTCGCGCCGCAGTACTCTGGCACACTGGGCAAAATTGGCAATTGCCAGGTGGTCGTGAGTGCCGAATATCTCGCCGACGATCCAGCCAGTTCGACGCCGTTTCACTTCCCGGTGAGCGCTCAACTGTTTTTGCCCGAGTCCTGGGCTTGAAGACGCCGAGCGGCGCAAGCAGGTGCAGGTGCCAGAGCAGATCATCCAGCAAACGAAGCCAGAGATTGCCTTGGGGTTGCTGGATCGAGCACAGGAATGGGGCGTGCCCATCCAGGCGGTGGTAGTTGATGCGGGCTATGGAGACAATCCCAACTTTCTGCGAGGACTCGATGAGCGCCAGATCCCGTACCTGTGTGCGGTAGAGAGCACCTTCGGCTGCCGTTTGCCCGACGAGGTTGAGGCGACCGCCGCCCAGACTCCCGTCTACGGCGGGCGTGGTCAGCCGCGCAAGCCTCGCCCTGCTCCTTTGTACACCGTCAAAGAGCTGATCGGAGCCTTACCCACCTCCGCTTGGCAAACCATCAGGTGGCGAGAGGGAACCAAGGGACGCATGCAGGTCCAGGCGGTGGCTCTGCGCGTCCACTGGGCCACTGGCTCCTCTTTGCACAGCACCAGCCACTCTCGCGTCTACACGGAACCCGAAGGCTGGCTGGCTGGCCGAACGCCCCGTGTCAGAAGCCCTGGCTGATGACCAGCAACCCACTCCAGTTGAGCCGCAGGGGAAGGAAGAAGAGCCGATCAAATACTGGTTCAGCGTGCTGCCCGCAGACGCCTCATTGCAGCGTCTGGTTCTGCTGGCTCACGCTCGCTGGGTCATCGAGCAGTTTTACGAAGATGCCAAACAGGAATGCGGCTTCGATCACTATCAGGGACGCAGTTGGGATGGACTCCATCGACACCTGGCCCTGGTCATGCTTGCCTACAGTTTCCTCATGGTGCAACGCCTCACGCTGCCTCTGCCTCCTGGAGAGGCTTTTCCCCCCCTCGGTGACGCGAAGTTCGCTGCCTTACGTGCATCGACAGGTGCTCCTCTGGCTCTTCCAGGATCTCGTTCTCTGGCTCTTTCACACCCAGCAGATCGAAACCTTCCGTCCCAGAAGAAACTAACAAAGTAGTACTAGCAGAGTAGTTAGCAAGGGTATGGCTACTTCTATATCTATCGACATCTCTTCGTCGTGCCACTCGTGCCTGGAATGCAGCAGCAGCATGTCTGGTTGCGAATGCTGCACACCCTGCCGATCCAGGTAGGCAGAGAGTGTTTCATAGAGATACCCGCACTCGTTGATATCCGGGATTCTGTCGCGTATGGAGGCGACGAGCAAGGGATCAACCTGTTTCAAGAGTACTTCGTAGGCTGGCATTTTCCCCTCCTGTTCGACATAGCTAAGGCGGGCGGCGATGCGCGTCAGGCGCGCCTGTTCTGCGTCGATTAACTGCTGCGTTTGTGCTTGTTTGAGGGTGAACATCCCGCGTAGTTGCTCCAGTGAAAGATTCTCTTCCAGCAGGTGAGCAATCTGTTCCAGGGGAAAGCCCAGTTCCTTGAGGGCTAAGATGCGATTCAGGCGCGCAAGTTGATCGAGCGAGTAGTAGCGATAGCTGGTATCCGGGTCCAGTTCATTCGGTTTGAGCAAGCCACACTGATCATAATGGCGAAGTGTGGCAACGGACACCCGTGCAACCCGGGCGAATTCTCCAATCTTGAGCGTGGTGCGTTCTTTCATTGCTTATTTCTTCCTTCAGTGAGAGCATATACCCTCATGTAAGATGAGAGTCAAGAGGGAAACATTTATTTGGCGATTTGATTACTCAGCAATCCGAAATGTGATAGTTCTGTGTCGGGCGAGCCGGGCATTGTGATACCCTGGTGAGCTTCATGTACTAACTTTATGGTGGAGTAGAGCGGACATTACTCTATTCAACGGGTTGATGACGGTTGGAGTGAGTTCCTCATTCCACCAGAAAGAGAAGAACGATCATGAAACATAAAGTTACGCGTATAACGATTTTTGTCCTGGCTGTATTCGGCGCTCTCACGACCATCGCGGGCGGCATAGGTCTCATGACAGGATTGATTCAAACTCCGCCCGAGTGGTTGCAGGGCTCGCCTTTCGTTGATTATACAGTCCCAGGCCTGGCCCTGGCGATTATCGTAGGTGGTAGTATGCTCTTCGCCGCAGCAACCATTCTCACCGGGCGCGAAATTGGCGCGCTGGCATCGGTGTTTGCCGGTCTCGCCATGATAATCTTCGAGATCGTGGAGATAGCGATCGTTGACCGTATCGCCGGAAGCTCACTACTGCTTGCCGCGTCGCTACAGGCTTTCTACATAGTACTTGGCCTGGCGATCGTTGGGTTGGCCTCAGCTTTATGGATGAGGGAGTATCGGAGTCACCATTTTTCAGCCAGGCATGTCAGTCACGCCTGAAGACAAACAGGTAAAACAACAGAGCTGTCAGCAGCAGGCTAAACATGGTATCCACCCGGACATTTGGAGACCATGCCTGTCACCCTGAGCGCAGCGAAGGGTCTGGCTCGACGGACGGAGAGATCCTTCGCTGCGCTCAGGATGACAGCCAGGACACCTCTCAAGTCCGCTCACGGGAAGTCTTCTCTCCAAACATCTAGTATCCACCCGCCCCCCTTCGTAACGGGGGGGCGTATTATGTTATAGTAATGTAGGCTGATGGGCTATGATGCGTTGAATTGCATTTCCTACAAAGGACACATACTTTATGCTAGATGGACAGGCACCGATCATTCAGGCACAGGGCGTCAAGAAGATATATCGCAGCGGGCAGTTGCGCGTGGAGGCGCTGCGCTGCATTGATATGGAGGTGGCGATGGGCGAGATGGTGGCGATTATGGGGCCGAGCGGGTGCGGCAAGACCACGCTGCTGAACTGTCTCGCGGGACTTGATACCATCGACGAGGGGGATATTTTCATTCAGGGGGATAACCTGCGCGACCTGACCGATAACCAGCGCACGTCGTACCGCGCGCGTCACATGGGCTTCATCTTCCAGGACTTCAACCTTTTGCCCATGCTTTCGGCGGTTGAGAACGTGGAACTGCCGATGCTGGTCTCTAAAGTTACGGGTCGGAAGGCGCGCAAACGGGCGTTGGAGTTGTTGGAGCGCGTGGGGCTAATGGATCGCGCCAGACATCGCCCGGCGGAGCTTTCGGGCGGGCAACGCCAGCGCGTAGCTATCGCGCGCGCATTGACCAATGACCCCGCCATCGTGTGGGCCGACGAGCCGACCGGCAACCTCGATAGCGAGGCAGCCGACGATATCATGGAACTGCTGTGCCGCTTCAATCGCGAGTTCGGGCAAACGTTGGTTCTGGTGACTCACGCGCTGGAAGTGGGACAGCGCGCTGACCGTATCATCCGTATGCGCGACGGCAGCATCGTGAGCAACAAAGAAGTAAACGCGCAATCAATTTGAGATGGTGATCTGATGAATTTTGCCAACCGAATGCAGCAAGGTGTCCTGCCCCGTCCTGATGAATTGTGATAATCGAATCGAGGAATGAGGGGAATGGGGTCGTCTTCGTCCTGTAGGGACAAGGGGCGGATGTGGGGATGGGTGGGGGCCTTGTGCTTGTCCTCGTTGGCAACACGATTCGCCTGGGTACCGTATGGCAACATGGTCGCACTCCCACGAGGACAAGCACAAGGCCCCCTCATCCACTCCACCCC
Source organism: uncultured Chloroflexia bacterium (assembly GCA_963769535.1). GTDB lineage: Bacteria > Chloroflexota > Ktedonobacteria > Ktedonobacterales > Ktedonobacteraceae > CF-113. Next base: position 434,187 of record CAVYMC010000002.1, read on the forward strand.
GCCCCTTGTCCCTACAGGACGCGGGGGACGCAAGCGTCCCAACGAGTACGATTACTGTATTCGGTTGTCAAAATTCATCAGGACGGGGCCAAACGCATCACCCCATCCGGTCAGCAAAATTCATCAGGGGATGCCCGATTTTTTTCTTCTCTTTTAGAACCCATTGAACATCTGAAACGTACTATCTACAGAAAGATGAATTATATGAGATAATCTATAGGAGGCAATTTTGAGATCATCAAATGCATCACAACAACAACAATACACGTATGCGGATAAAAATAGCCACGCATCAACACAAGCTTTCAGTGGCAAGCGCGCGCGTCCAAAGCGCCTGGACATCTTCTTTCATATAGGAAAAACATTTCGGCTTATCGGCTCGCTGCTAACCGACCCACGTATCCCTTTGTGGAGAAAAGCGCTCTTTTTTGCCTCTGTTGGTGGACTGCTGCTCATCCTACTGTTTCCTGATGTGCTCGGTGAGTTCGTTATGAGTACGGTTATGCCGCTAGCAGGAACAGTACTCGGCATTCCCCTGGACGCGGGCTTTGACTGGATAGCGTTCGCGCTGGCTATCGTCACTTTGCTGCGCTTCTTCCCCGCCGAATTGTTAGACGAGCATTACCGGCAGGTGTTCCAAAGATAAGAAAAAGCGGTTGAAAATTCGCCGCGGTGAATTTTCAACCGCTTTTTCTTATCTTAATGCGCCAGTTCTTCCGAACCTACCAGCCCGCGCACTACGTCCTTGATGTGGGACGAGGTGAGGCCGTAGAGTTCTTTGAGGATGGATGGCGCGCCATGCTCGATGAAGCGATCAGGATAGCCGATGAGGCGAATATCGACTTCGCTCAGCAGGTTGCGCGCCTCTAAAAATTCGAGGACGGCGCTGCCGAAACCGCCCGCTACCATGTTATCTTCGACGGTGACGATGCGACGAACTTTTTGCGCCAGGCGGACAATCAACTCTTCGTCGAGTGGCTTGGCCCAACGCGCATTGATGACGGCGGCGCGAATGCCATTTTCCGCCAGTTCACGCGCGGCCTGCTCCGCCGCCGCTACGGTAGAGCCGTAGGCCAGGATGGCGCAATCTTGCTGCTCCACTTCTTCAATAGTGGTGGGGCTGAGCAGTTCAGCCTTCCCGATCTCAATGTTGTGCAGTTCCGCGTCCAGTGTCACACCCACGGCCTTGCCGCGTGGGTAGCGCAGGCTGACGGGACCGTCCATGTAGATAGCGGTATAGAGCATGTGGCGCAGTTCGTTCTCGTCTTTGGGAGCCATGATTTTCATATTAGGCAGCATACGCATAAAGCCAATATCGAAGACGCCGTGCTGCGTCGGGCCATCCTCGCCCACCACGCCTGCGCGGTCCATAGCAAAGACAACATGCAAATTCTGCGTACACACGTCATGCACTATCTGGTCGAAGGCGCGTTGCATAAAGGTGGAGTAGATGGCAACCACCGGACGCAAGCCCCCGGCGGCCATGCCGGCGGCGAAGGTCACGCCGTGCTGCTCAGCTATACCTACGTCGAAGTAGCGATCGGGCAAACGCTGGTGCATCTTCTTCAGGCCGGTTCCTTCGGCCATTGCTGCCGTAACGCCTACGATGCTCGCGTCTTTTTCAGCAATATCAACCAGGGCGTTAGCGAAGACTTCTGTGTAGGTCGGAGGGTCGCCAGCGTTTTTCTTGATAACGCCTGTTTCGTAGTCAAACGCGCCGGGGCCATGCCACTTGGTCGAATCGTTCTCGGCGAACTCCCAGCCTTTGCCCTTCCTGGTGATTACCTGCACAATGACCGGGCCTTCAATGCGTTTGATGTTCTCGAAGACATCCAACATGAGGGGTAGATCGTGTCCATCGAAGGGACCGAAAAACTTGAAACCCAGTTCTTCAAAGATCATGCCGCTTTTGCTATGCATAACAAAGTTCTTGAAGCTCATTTCGGCGCGGCCAGCCGCCTCGAGCGCCATCTCACCAACAACGGGGAGCCGGTTGATCGAACCCTTTGCCATGTCGCGCAGGCGGCGATAGCTGGGCGAAGTTTCCAGGTGACGCGCTTTGCTCAGTGAGTGGTGGATAGCGCCCACGTTATCGGAAATGGATTTATCGTTATCATTCAGCACAATGATGAGGTTTTTCTTCATGCTGCCCGCGTTATTGATGGCCTCAAGCGCCATACCACCGGTCAACGCGCCATCGCCAATAATGGCTACAACTTTGAAGTCCTTCCCCTGTAAATCGCGCGCCACTGCCAGGCCGAGCGCGGCTGAAATCGAGGTGCTGGCATGACTGGCGCCAAAGACATCATATTCGCTCTCCTCGCGCCGCAGGTAGCCAGAAAGCCCGCCAAACTGGCGAATGGTGTGAAAACGCTCGCGCCTCCCGGTCAATAATTTATGCACATAGGCCTGGTGTCCAATATCCCAGACCAACAAATCATCTGGCGTATCGAAAACATAGTGCAAAGCCATTGTCAATTCAACGACGCCCAGGTTAGGAGCCAGGTGGCCGCCCTTGACCGAGACCTTTTCGATGATCTCACGGCGAATTTCCTCGGCCAACTGCCGCATTTGCGCTGGTTTGATCTGACGCAATTGCTCCGGGCCATCAATACTATCGAGAATTCTGGTCAATTTGTCCTCCAATGTATCTATTGCTTTGAAGATGTATGAATTTGTTGCAGGCAATCAACTGGCATCCTGATGAATTATGCGATAATCAGGCGAACTGACTGCTTCCGTCTGTAGGGACAAGGGGCAGGGTTGGGTGGATGAGGGGGCCTTGTGCCTGTCCTCGTTGGAGGGCTCCAACGAATCGCGTTGCCACCAGGACAAGCACAAGGCCCCCACCCTTCCACACATCCGCCCCTTGTCCCTACAGGACGGAGGCGGGCATTTCTCATGATTACCCTGTTCGGTTGTCGAAGTTCATCAGGACGCTCTCGCTCTGCTAACAGCCCGCAACAAATTCATAAAACCTTTCTCCGAATAAGACGTGACAATCCTGCTTAGTGGGCCTATAGTATGATTCATCTACTATTATAGGGTTTGCCAGACAAAGCTGCAAATCCTGCGGGAAGAAAATTCATGCACAAGGGGTCTTGACAACACTTGAAGCGACTTTCCAGGCGGCTCTAAGGCCCTTTAATGGCATCTTGACAGGTATGCAATTTATTCATATGATGGACGCACTGATATCACTATCTGTAGTGTGATACATTTTGAGATTCTGTAGGGGTAATCATAGTTGCAGGAGAGTCACTTCTTCGAGAGAATAGCCCTACGAAAAAGGTGGAGAATGATAAAGAAAGACGAGAAAGACGCGGACCGGCCACATTACTATTCGCAGTTCTGGCTGGATGTGGCTGCTGGCCGCAGGGTGATTGGCGCGCCCAAACCGGAAGACGGCGGGGACCTGGCGGACGCCGATTTACCAGAACCCACGCCCCTGGCGCGTAGAGGCGAACGGGTCAACCCGAATATATTACCAGCAGACGGCTACAGAGAAATGCGCGCCCCTGCTGCTGTGGCCGATGAAACTTATGACGAAGACGAAGAGTTTACCATTCCTGAAGACGAAGAGCCTGACCTGATGACCGAGGTAGACGACGAGGATATCCCTACTATCGTAGACGATACTCCAGAAGTTGAAGTTCTCGCCCCTGCCATCGAGCCGGAACTTCCCGGCGATGAGGAAGGGCCAAATGAGGAGGAGGAGTTCTTCGAAGACGTAGAGGAGGAGGAAGAAGAAGACGAGGAAGAGTGGTCCGCGCGCGGTCGCAAGAAGCCTAAACCTGGACGACCGGTGAAAGCCCCCAAGCCGCCCGTCAAGAAGCCGCCCAGACGCGGGCGGGGATTTTAAGAGTATTGAAAAAATATATTGAGCAACCGCGCGGTTGCTCAATATATTTTTTCAATGCAATCAAGTGATAACTCCCCCGCTTAAAAGACGGGAAGCTCTCTACGGATTTTCGCCGATGGTATGTTATCCCATACCAGTAGTTGGTTTCTCAGTTGAGCGGGCGTTACTCACAAACTCAACCGGGTGTATTCTAGCCCAAAGGAGAACACATGTCAAGCATGTTCCGCCTGCGGCGGCAGGCTTTTCATCCCCCGCTTGAAAGCCGGGCGGCTCTCAAGCCCGTTTCTGTAAATTATGGGTAAATGCCGCGAATCTGCGTAGCTTCGGCGACGCGCGAGATTGCCAGCATGTTTGCGGCCAGGCGCAAATCGCAGGAGAATTGAGCGGACTTTTCCGCCACAGCAGCGTAGGCGCGGTTCATAATCACTTCCAGCTTCTGGGTGATTTCATCTACGCCCCAGAAGAAGCTTTGCAGGTCCTGCACCCATTCAAAGTAGCTGACGGTGACGCCGCCGGCATTCGCCAGGATGTCCGGGATGACCAGCGTACCTTTTTTGAAGAGGATGGCATCGGCCTCTGGCGTGGTGGGGCCGTTGGCGGCCTCGGCAACGATACGCGCCTGCACGCGATCAGCATTGGCGCGGGTAATCACGCCTTCGGTGGCGGCAGGGATGAGAATGTCACATGGAACTTCCAACACATCCTGCACACTGACGGTCTGCGCGCCGGGGAAACCTACGACACTGCCACGTTCCTGCTTGAAGCGCAGCACAGCGGCAGGGTCAAGCCCGGACTCGTTGTAAATGCCGCCGCGGGTATCGCTGACCGCGACAACCTTGCACCCTTCTTCATGGAAGAGGCGGGCGGCGATCGAGCCGGCATTACCATATCCCTGTATGCTCACGCGCGCACCCTGGAGCCGCATACCGATGTGTTTCGCGGCCTGGCGTGTCACAAACAGGACGCCCGTGGCAGTGGCGTCGTTGCGGCCTTCGCTGCCACCAATGGAAAGCGGCTTGCCCGTGACGACGGCTGAGACGGAATAGCCCGCGTGCATGGAGTAAGTATCCATGATCCAGGCCATCACCTGTGAGTTGGTATTGACATCGGGCGCGGGAATATCGCTATGCGGGCCAATGATGATCGAAATCTCGGTGGCATAGCGGCGCGTGAGTCGCTCCAGTTCAGCCGAACTCATGCTCTTGGGGTCGCAGATGACGCCGCCTTTCGCGCCACCATACGGAATGCCGACGACCGCGCACTTCCAGGTCATCCACATTGCCAGGGCCTTCACCTCGTCCAGCGTGACTTCCGGGCTATAACGAATGCCACCTTTGGCAGGGCCACGATTGACGTTATGTTGTACACGGTAGCCAGTGAAGGTCTTGATGCGGCCATTGTCCAGGCGTACCGGAAAATTCACTATCAGCTCGCGCCTGGGTTGTCGCAGGATCTCGCGCATATCTTCGGAAAGCTTTAGCTGTTCGGCGGCAGACTCGAATTGCTGGACCGCCATGTGATAGGGATTCAAGGGTTTAACTTCGTCGTACATAGGGAACATTCCCACCTTTCTTCACATCGTTGTGGTTGTTGTGGTTTTTTTTATCGATTGGCATAAACGAACAGGACACCCACAAGGGATGTCGCTACTGGTCCGTTTCTTCCAATTTTTTGATGAGCAGGGTACGGACGCTATCGGCCTTTGCCTGGCCGCGCGTTTGTTTCATAACCTGACCTATCAGCGCTTGCAATGCATTCACTTTGCCAGCGCGATAGTCACTGGCTGCTTTAGAATTGCTGGCAATCACCTCCTCAATGATGCGTATTAGCTCGCCTTCGTCGCTGATGGGAGGTTGAATACCCTTTTCTTCGACGATGGCTTCCGGCATTTTGCCGCTTAAAAAAGCTTCCTCTACGATGTCCTTCGCTTGCTTGCCCGTGATGCGGTTGGCATCGAGCAAGTCCAGCAAGTTGGCAGAGGCAGCGGGAGTGAGCAAGTTTTCCGAGATGCTGACGAAATGCGCCTTTAATAGCCGCGCAACGTCGTTGAGTGTCAGGTTCGCGGCTGCTTTGGCCCTGGCTGCGCGGTTTTGCGTTGTAGAAACGGCTACCACCTGTTCAAAGTAGTCACCCAGCACTTTATCCTCGGTGAGTGTGTTGGCATCCTGCGCGGATAGCCCGTACTCGCGCATGTAGCGAGCGCGTCGCGCATCGGGCAATTCTGGCAGGCTGGCGCGCAGTTCCTCCACCCAGGCCGGGCTAATCACCAGGGGAGGCAGGTCTGGTTCCGGGAAGTAGCGATAGTCGTGCGCCTGCTCTTTACTGCGTTGTGACACGGTAATACCCTTTGTCTCAACCCAGCCGCGCGTCTCTTGCGAAATGGTTTGCCCTGAGCGCAGCAACTCGATTTGTCGCTGCGCCTCGTAAGCCAGGGCGCGTTCCACCGAACGGAAGCTGTTCATGTTCTTGATTTCGGTCTTGACGCCCAGCTCCTGTTGCCCGCGCGGGCGCACGGAGATGTTGGCATCACACCGCAGGCTGCCCTCCTCCATACGACCAGAGGAGACGCCAAGATAGACCAGGATTTCACGCAGATGTTGCATGTAGAGCCGCGCCTCGAGCGGGCTGCGCATATCCGGCTCGCTGACGATTTCCATGAGCGGGGTACCGGCGCGGTTGATATCTATGAGGCTGTAGCCGCTATGATGCAGCAGACGCGCCGTATCTTCTTCCAGATGCACGCGCGTGATGCCGACGCGCTTTTGTTGGCCGTCATGGTCGATGATGAGATAGCCGTCATTGCTCAAGGGGATGTCATATTGCGAAATTTGATAGCCCTTCATCAAGTCTGGATAGGGATAGTTCTTGCGATCAAACTTGGAATAGGCGGGAATGGAGCAATTGAGGGCAAGGGCCGTCATGATGGTGTAGGCAACTGCCTGCTGGTTGATAACGGGCAGCACTCCTGGCATCCCCATACACACGGGACACACATGGGTATTGGGGGCAGCATAGGCATAATCGGTGCTGCATGAACAAAACATTTTGCTTTTCGTCAATAATTGCGAGTGTACCTCAAGCCCGATGACGATTTCAAAGTCGGTGGCAACGTCAGTTTCTGTTACAGTCATATGTACCTAACCTCGTCTATCTCTATCCTTGTCTATAATTATATCATCCCGAAAGTTACACCAGGGCGACCGCAGGGGTCGCCCCTACCCTATATGAAGTACGACACCAACCGATCAGGGGTAAGATAACCCCAAACCAATGCGGTTACTCGTTAAGAATAGCGGTTTCGCGCTCATTCGTCAATGGTCATAATCACAGCATTTACAGGATTTGGGAAGCATTTTCGACGAGGACTTCTAATTAGACGGCCTGTAGCTAATGTATCAGTTGTATCAGTTGTATCAGTTGTGTCGAAAGTTTCAGTTATTGCATTATGATAATGAGATGTGCGGCTGTTTTAGCTGCTGTGGTGAGCGGGATACTCAGTACAATACAAGCAAGCGAAAGTTACCAGGGCGGCGGCTCTGCCCACGCCCTGGTAACTTTCGCAAAATAATGACACCCATCCGCGAAATGGCCTCAATATCCGCCGCACACAAAAGCGGGCAGGATGGACGGGGACGGACGCGATAAATCGCGTCCCTACAATTCACCCTGTACATTGGGCGCAATTTCTACACCCGCGATGCCATCCTGGGTATAGTGGCAACAGGTGAGCCGGTTGAGGGCATTGAGTACCGCGTCAAATTCCTGCTGCGTCACCCGGTACCCACAGAAGGCGTAGATGACCCGTAGATAGGGAATACCAGGAGCCTCAATCATGGCGGCATTCTGAATTTCAGGATGCCTCAGCCACAGGTCTTGCATGGTCGGCTTCGTATTCAAGCTGTCCTGCGCGGTCTGCTGGTCGGTATCCTTCGCCGGATTTATGGCTTTTTCCCGGCTTGTGATGCTTGCGTCATCAGAAGGATGTCGGCGGGGATGATGGGAATCAGCCCGGTATAGGGCACACCGGTGAGACGATGCAGACCAGCACGCACCGCCAGCGCGTCTGCCTCGCGGATGGGCAGCCCTTGCTCGATTTTCCAGACGGCCAGCAGGCGCACTTTGGCCGCCAACGCCACATCCAGCGGAGACAGCTCAAAGTACTGCGCATAAGCGCGAAAGGCGGCGCTTGATTCAGCCCCTGGGTCATAACTCATAGCGCCGCCTCTTTCTCTGGCGTCGGCTCGTTTCCGGCCTGCTCTAACGCCCCGGCTAAGGCTCTGGTCGCTTCTCGTTCGCCCACCAGCGCGATCAATTTTTCGTGGTGGCGACCCATATTCTCCATGCGGGCGGTGATAAACTCGTGTTTGCCAGCGCCCGCGGCAAAGCCGTGCATACCGCGCTGCGCCGCTTCGTACTCTAGCTCGATCTGACGTTTGAGGCGGGCGACTTCGCTTTTCGATTCAAGAGCATCCATGCTCGTGACTCCTTTCCTGTGGTCTGATGCATGTTATAATAGGGTTGTTCCGCTTCCAGTGTACCTGAGTCCAGCAGAGAGCGAGAGCATTTTTACGCAAGTCACTGGCAGAAAACACGCAGCATTTGAGCAAGTGGGTGTAAAGGGGTGCAAAGCGATGACGACCGAGACGGTCAAGTATCCCAATCGACTCCGTGAATGCATCAAGGCGAACGGCTATAAAATTCAGAATGTGGCAGAGGAAACGGCTATTCCCCTGCGCAGCCTGACCGAGTATTGCGCCGGGAAAGTCGCGATTCCGCGAGAACGGTTAGAGGCGCTGGCGAAACTGCTTGGCTATCCAGTTGAGCATCTCGTCCCTCTGCCATCCCATGCTGTCATAACGCCTGTACTCTGGTCTGTTCCCCATCAGCGCAATCCCTATTTTACCGGGCGCGAGGCCCTGTTACAGCGCCTGCATCACACCCTCAATAGCGGCAACGCTGCCGCGCTCGGCCATCCCCAGGCGATGAGCGGTCTGGGTGGCATTGGCAAGACACAACTCGCGCTGGAATATGCCTATCGCTACCACGAGGAGTATGCAGCGGTGTTCTGGTTGAAAGCCGATACCCGCGAGAGTGTGCTCGCCGATTTTCAGGCGATAGCGCGTGTGTTGAGCTTGCCAGAACACCATGCCGAAGAGCAGACGAAGCCGGTATTGGCCGTGATGGACTGGTTGCAGTCGCATCCCAGGTGGTTGCTTATCTTTGACAATGCCGATGACCTGACGATGATACGCCCGTTTCTGTCGCCAGCGTTGGACGGCCATATGCTGCTCACCACGCGCGCTCAGTCGATGGGCGGGTTGGCCCAACGCATTGAGGTGGAGTGCATGACGCCAGAAGTCGGCGCGTTGTTCTTGTTGCGCCGCGCCTCCATCCTTGCGCCCGACGCGACACTTGAGACAGCCCCGGCTCAAGACCGCGCTCTCGCGTTGCAGATTGTGGAAGAATTGGGTGGACTCCCGCTCGCGCTCGATCAGGTGGGAGCGTATATGGAGGAGTCTGCTTACCATCTGAAAGGCTATCTCAAGCTCTACCAGCGACAGCGAGCCGCGCTGCTCAAACGGCGTGGAGGATTAGCAACCGATCACCCTCAGCCTGTTGCAACCACCTGGGCGTTGTCGTTTGAGCGGGTGGAACAGGCCGATCCACTGGCGGCGGAACTGCTGCGCCTGTGCGCCTTTCTCGATCCTGATGCCATCCCTGAAGAGCTGCTCCTGGTAGCGACACATGAATTCCACGCGCCGGAAGTTGCCACTTCCCCCGATGAACTGCGCATCAACGCGGCTATTGAGGTCTTGTTGCGTTTTTCGCTTATCCAGCGCAACGCTGAGACGGAAACGCTTACCGTTCATCGACTTGTGCAGGCCGTTATTCAGGATACGATGGACAAGGAGACACATCGCTATTGGGAAAAGAAAGTTATCCACACTCTTTATCAGACATTTCCTTATGCTATCAACGTAGCCAATTGGCGTGATTGCCAGCGCTATCTTCCTCACGTCCTTGCTTGCGCCTCATATATCGAACAATGGAATTTCGCTTTCTCTGAGGCGGCAAAGCTACTAAACCAGGTAGGTTATTATCTGAAAGAGCAAGCTCGTTACAAAGATGCGGAACGACTTTACAAGCAGGCACTTTCTATCCGTGAAAAGGTTTTTGGTGCTGATAATCCTGAGACTGCTCAAAGTATCTACAATTTAGCGAGACTCTACTTTGAACAAGGAAGATTTGATGAAGCCGAACAACTGTATTTACAAACGTTAAGTATTCGTGAGCAAATCGTGGGATCTGAGCATCCTGATCTCGCGCAAAGCCTTAATAGTCTAGCCTTGCTGTACTGGATGCAAGACAGATACGAAGAGGCAGAACCACTCTTTCAACGGGCAATTTCTATCAGAAAGCAAATAGTTGGGCCAGAACATCCTGATACAGCGCATTGCCTGAATAATTTAGGCCTACTCTACACATCTCAAGGAAAGTACGAGGAAGCCGAACATTTACACTTACGTGTCCTGGCAATTCGTAAGAAAGTGTTGCAGCCAGACCATCTGGATACAGCCCAAAGCCTCCAGAATCTAGCTTCTCTCTACTTAATTCAAGGAGATCAAAGTAAGTATCGAGAAGCCGAAGAGCTTTTTCAGCAATCACTGGCAATTCGCGAAAAGATTCTAGGTTCAGAACATCCACAAACAGCCAAATCGTTGCACAATCTGGCCTTGCTTTACGAAGCGCAAGGCCGATATGCAGAAGCTGAACAACTCTATCTACGAGCCTTAGCAATCCGTGAAAAGATACTTGGGCAAGAAAACTCCAAAACGATTGCAACCGTAGCAAGCTACGTTTCGCTCCTGCGAAAGATGCAGAGAGAGAAAGAAGCAGCAGCACTCGAAGAACGTGTGAAAGCTCACCAGCATTCTCAATTACGCGCGTAATACAATCAAACCACCAAACCGTCCTGTCTTCCCTTTTTCAGTGCGATGTGAATAGAATAAATCGGTATGGCAGGCAGTGCAGATACCCGCGAACTCCATATGATCAGGTTGAATGCCGCTGGCGAGCAATTGCCATTTGAGGGCTGTCCATACATCCAGGTGGATAGAGCCATCTGGCAGATGGACGAAAAACGTATGCGCCTGGTCTGGAAAGGCTTGCTGGAAGGCTTGCACGACATCTTCACGCACTTCGTAACAGCAGGGGCCAATCGATGGACTGACGCCTACCAGAATATCAGCGGGGTTGCAATCGAACGTTTCGTTCATCTTCTGCACGACTTTCCTCGCGATACCGCCGACGGTACCCCTCCATCCGCCGTGACCTAAACCGATGACCTTGCGCCTGGGATCAAAAAAGGAGATGGCCGCGCAATCAGCTACCAATAAAAGTAAGGCAACATCGGGTGTATTCGTTATCATCCCGTCTGTTCCTGGTAGTCCGCTCGTTGGGTCTATACCTCCTCGCCCACGTTCAGCAAGTGAGACAATTTCAATATGTGTTCCCTGAATGAGATGTCCTACTGTTACAGCATGGATATCCACATGTATCGTTTCGCAGAACAGGGTGCGGTTTTGAATAACATTGTTTTGATTGTCACTGACCGACATGCCAAGATTGAGCAAATCATAGGGCGGTTTGCTTACTCCGCCCAACCTCGTTGAAAACACGCTGGATACTTTGTTGAATGGCTGGAAGATTTCGTAGGAAAAGAACGGTAATTTTCCGTGTATGTGTTTAAGCATTTACCTGACTTTCGTATAACGCCTTATAATGGAGAGAAATTGCGCCTCTTTATTACACTAGTCTACCGCAATTCTTTAACACTGGTCAAATACAAAAAATGGAGGTCTATACCCTTCAGGGTGACAAGAGAAGTAATAGCGACGCCCCTTGCGGGTGTCCTATCGTTCTCGTCTTTCTTTGCTCCGGCCTCCTCTTCCTTTGTGCGTGTCAGAACCACTCAGGTACATACGCAGACTTTTCAACCGACCTGCCTCCTCACGGCATTTGCGCTCTCAGTACATCCAAAACCTGTAATGTCGCTCGCCCATCCTCCGGGGGATACATCAAGCTCGCCTTTCCCAATACGCAATCCGTAAAATGCTCGACCATCAACTGGTATGGATCGGCAGGGGTAAATTCGCGTTGCTCAAACACCGCGCCACGCTGGATGAGCAACGCGGTGGTATCGTCGCGCCAGGCGGTAAAGGCAAGGGGTGCGGTGATGGCGGCCTCGCTGCCGACAATCTCAATGACCTGGTGTTCGGCGGCAGTGAAGCTGCATTGCACATGCGCCGACAAACGCGACCCAAATTCCAGTATCGCGCTGGCGCTGAGGTCGATACCGTTATGACTATACGAAGAAGCAGGGTGCATAGATGTTGGTTCGGAGCCGCTTAGCCAGCGAGCGGCGTTGACACAATAGCTACCAACATCCAGTAATGCGCCGCCACCGAACTGCGGGAAGGCGCGATAGTTGCCGGGAGCGTCGAAGGGAAATGAAAAGGCGGTGTGAATGAAACGCAGATCTCCGACCTCGCCCGCCGCTATCATATGCTTGAGTGTCTGCATTCGCGGGTGGAACCGGTACATCACCGCTTCCATGATTAGTACTTTCAGGCTATGGCAGGTTGAGATAATCGCATCACATTCGGCGGAGTTTAGAGCCAGTGGTTTTTCGCATAAAACGTGTTTACCAGCATGGGCAGCGCGAATAGCCCATTCGCTGTGCAGGTGGTTAGGCAACGCGATATAGACAACCTGCACATCGGGATCGTCCAGCAGAGCTTCATAATCGTTGTAAACACGCTCGATGGAGTAGCGTTGAGAGGCATCTCGACCGCGCTGCGTGTCGCGGCTGGCGACAGCCAGCACGCGCGCCTGGGAACTGTGTTGAATGGCTGGAATCATGGCGCGATTGGCGATGAAGCCCGCGCCGAGGACGCCCCAATTACACACCATGATATACTCCTGAATAGTCAAATCCTGCGTTCAGTATAATTGGATGGGATGAGAAGGGTCAAGCGGTGGGACGTTGGCAATTTACGTAAAATGCTGTATACTATACCTCAATCAGAAGTAACTGATGACAGGGCGACCGCGATGGTCGCCTTCTACAGTCTGCCCTTCAGGATGAAGCGGAGCGTTCAGGAAGAGGCGCGTTTGAGCGGGTAGGAGAACTAACACATATGTCTCTCATTAACATGGCAAAACGAGAAATCAATTGCAAGATAGTGTACTACGGTATTGGCTTGTGCGGTAAAACAACCAACCTGCATTATATACACCAGACGGTAAACCCACAGGATGTTGGGGATCTGGTGTCAATTGATACGGAGACGGAGCGTACCCTGTATTTCGACCTGCTTCCGTTGGACCTGGGTAAGGTGCATGGCTTTCAAATCCGCTTTCAACTCTACACGGTTCCCGGCCAGGTGCTCTACCAGCAGACGCGCGTCTCCGTACTCAAAGGGGCTGATTGCGTGGTCTTCGTAGCGGACTCGCAGGCCAGCAAGCTTGAAGAGAACAGGGCAAGTTGGGCCGAACTGCAAGAACAACTGGGGCGTATGAAGAAGGATGTCAGAGATTTTCCCCTGGTGATGCAATGGAATAAGCGCGACTTGCAGGAAGCGCTGCCCGTTTCGGCCCTTGAGCACTACCTCAACCCGTACCGCTTTCCAAGCTTTGAATCGGTGGCGGTGACCGGCCAGGGTGTGATCGACTGTTTGAAGGTTGGCATCAATTCCACGCTGCGCCGCCTGGAACGCATTTAAGCTTTCCGGTGGATGGCGCTGGCCTGCAGGCCAGCGCCATCCACCGGAAGAATATTTCTACTCAAGAAATCCGCTGCAGTGTCGATGAAAAATAGGAGAAGCTGCCAGGAAATCCTCTCTAACGATTGTTCAATTAGTAATTTCTGTGTATAATGGACGTGTTCCAGAATATGCGCGTTTTATCAGGTTTTCCCGATCAGCGCGGGATACCGTTTCGATACTCATACATACAGGTATATCGATAGAAGTGTTAGCAGTCCGGCGTCTCCTGACCGCGCTGCTCTGAGGAATTGAATGGATACAATTAGAGTCATCGTAGTTGACGAGCAGCCCTTGTTTCGCCGGGGCATTTGCTGCACACTTGAACAGATGGGCAACTGTGAGATCATCGGTCAATCCACCGATGCGACAGAGATACTGGAATTAGCGCGCACAGGCAACCCTGACGTGGCGTTGATTGATGCCGGACTCACCGCAGCAGACCCATTGGAGATAGCCCGGCAGATGCGCCACATCGCGCCACAGGTCGCCATTATGATCCTGACACCCTCAGAAGACGAGGAGCGCCTGTTTCAGTCGATCAAGGTAGGAGCGGCAGCCTATTACACCCGCGATATCGAACCTGGTGAGCTGGCTGACGCTGTGCGGCGTGTCAGTCATGGCGAATACCTCATCAACGATGATGTACTCTCAAAACCACAACTGGCGAGCCGCGTCCTCAAATCTTTCCGCGAATTGACGGTCGAAGAAGAAGACCCCGGCACCAAAAACCTCTACTCGCCGCTTTCTGGCCGCGAAGTGGAGATACTCGACTACATCGCGCGCGGCAATAGCAATAAAGAGATCGCCAAATCGCTGAAGATCAGCGACCAGACCGTTAAAAACCACATCACCTCCATTCTCAAAAAGCTCTCGGTCAACGACCGCACGGCGGCTGTGGTTCACGCGCTGCGTCACGGCTGGATTAAAATGCACGAGAGCTGAGAAGATTTCTAGCACCCCTACCTGGTCGTCCTCTATTCATGCGAGCGAGCAAAGTTTCAATGCGGTCTTTGTTATCGGACGCAGGTTTGTAGCCAGGATTATATTCAAGCGCCTGGGTGTAGGCCGCCAGGGCTTCCTCGTATCTTCTCTGAACATGGAGAACAGCGCCTATGCTACTATAGGCGCTTGCCTTTGCATGATTAGGAGCAAAGCTGGCCGCCAACCTATAGGCCGTTAGAGCCTCTTTGTATTTTCCAAGAACATAAAGCACATTGCCTTTGCTCCTGTAGAGACCTGCATCGCTGGGAGCAAGCTCAATCCCTCGTTCATAGGCCATTAGAGCGTCTTCGTACTTTCCAGAAGTGTAAAGCGCATTGCCTTTCTCCCAGTAGAAACTCGCACTGGGGAGATGTACTTTGGCGGGAGCAAGTCGGGCTACCTGTTCATTGGCCGCCTGGGCCTCGTCATATTTTTTAAGAGCCTGGCCAGCAACACCTATAGCAATATAGATATCTGCTTCATCATGAGCAAATCTCTCCGCCTGCTTATAGGCATCCTCAGCCTCCTGATAACTTTCAAGAGCGAAGAGCACATTGCCTTTAAGAGTATATATATCAGGAAAGGTAGGAGCAAGTTGAATCACCCGATCATAGGCTTTAAGAGCCTCATTACGCTTTTTCTGGGCGACGAGTACATTGCCTTTATCCCTGTAGAGACTCGCATCGCCAGGAGCAAGCTTAATCGCCTGCTTATATACTGCTAGAGCCTCCCAATATCTTTGAAGAGCGAAGAGCGCATTACCTCTGTCCCTATGAGCATATGCATTGATAGGAGAAGGAGAAAGCTTGATCGCCTGATCATAGGCGGTCAGAGCTTCAGAGAAGCGTTTGAGGGCATAAAGGGCATGGCCTTTCCCAGTAAAGGCAGCTACATTTGTGGAATCCAATTTAAGAGCCTGAGCATAGCATAACAGCGCCTTTTCAAATTGCTCAAAAGTACATAGTTGGTCTCCTCGATCTCGCCAGTGCTTACTGAGACGTTCATTCATGACGACATAGAGACTCTTTGCAACCGTGTAAAAAGCTTCATTTGCATCTTCCCAGGTCGTGATAGCATTTCCCCCGGGAGCTAGTACCGGGAGTTTATCAAAGGGCGCATTCTTCCACGCAACAGGGTAGAGGAGGATGGGAACAACACGGACATCATTAGTTTTACACCTTGCTAATACACGGCTCATGTGAGAACCTCGGTAGAAATCTGAGACAATAAAGTCTTTACTGATGAGCAGCAGAATGATATCGGCCATGTTGATCTGCCTCAAAACAACTTCGTCTGTTTCGGTTGAGGATTTGATCCGGTAATTGTCCCAGGCCGAGATTAAACCTTGTCGTCGTAGTACGCCCAAATGCTTAAAGAGTGTATCTCGTAACGTTTCATCATTCTGAACATAACAACAAAGAATACGAATGCCATTTACATTTTCTGTCATCATTTATCGAGTCCTCCTGGATAAAGCCGGTTGTTTCGAAAAACTTTGTAACTGCTCAGGTAAGCTAGACTACTCGAAAGCAGGCAGGACGGGATGCCCCTGCAAGGTGGCCTCCAAGGCACCCAGCAGATGCCAGCCTTGCTTGCGCAAGGTCGACAAGTAGCTGCGAATGCGGCAAAAGGCGACCGCGCCGGCCTGGCTGCGAAAGGAGCCGGAGATTTTTTGCTGCACTTTGACCATGCGCACATCGCGCTCGGCTTGATTGTTGTCAAAAGGGACCGCGAGGCGGTGCAGGAAGGCCAGCACGGCCTGCTGGTCAGCGAGCAAGCGATCCAGCAGGTTGCGCGCCGCACTCTGTTTGACGCGCCCTTTGTGTCCAGGGGGAGCCTGCGCGTAGGGAGTGGTGGCATCGGCCTGAGCCACGATGGTCACGAACTGGGCTTGCCAATCGGCGACCTCCAGCGCATGCAACGAGGGCAGTCCTTGGGCGCGGGCCTGCTCCGTAGCCGCTTTCATGTCCAACAGCAGATCGATGAGTTCGGCGGCCCAAGCCAGTCCGTGCTCTTCGGCCAGGTAGGTCAACTCGCGCAGCAGATGCACCAGGCAGAGCGCATGCTGACAGGCGTAGTGGAAGTAGGCGCGCCACCCATCATGCACACTGGCGCCGCCAAACCGAGGCAGGATGTCGATCGCGTCCAGAGCCTCTTGGCCGCGCTTGGCATGCACCGCGTAGTGGGTCAACTGCTCGGTACAGGCTACATGCAGCCACTGCCGGTGGCCGCTGACGTAGAGGCCCGTCTCATCCTGATGCAAGACCTCCACCTTGGTCAGGGCCTGCTTGATCTGCTCTTCCACTGGCTGCAAGGTCGCGGCGCAGCGCTCAATCAGGCAAGCCAGCGTCCCTTCCGAGAGGGTCGCCCCCAGCAGATCGGAGAGCACTTCACAGGCGCGCGCCCAGGGCAAGAGTTGCTGCTGCACCAGGTACACCGCCATGGCTCCCAGACGCGGGCCGTATTGCACGGGAGCTGCGACCTCGGGCGGGAACGAGGCCACCGTGATGTGCTGACAGGCCGGACACTGTTTCTGCTCGGCCTGATGCTCCGCCACCCACAGCCGCGGGGTCGGCACATCGACCACCTGGCGCCGTTCCACCTGCAAGCGCGGCACCGCGCACAAATCCTGCTGACAGGTGGCACACCTCGTGACGGCATGCACCACGACTTCATCGGGACAGCTCGAGCTGTGCCACTGCAACGTCGTCCCCTCGTGACCTGGCTGCCCACCGCCTTGCTTCCCGCTTTTCTTCCGCAGGCTCTTAGGCTGTCGCACGAAGCGGTCAGAGGAGGGAGGCAAGTGACTGTTATGGCTGTCTTTGGCCTCGCGCTCTTGCAAGGCTTGCACCTGCTGCTGCAACTGCGCGATCAGTAGAGCTTGTTGGGTCACTACCTCGCGCAACGGCAGCAGTTCGGCTACCAGCGCGTTAAGGGTGCGATTCTCTTCCTGCATCTCGGCGATTTCTTCTGGTGTCATAGCTGTACTGTAAACGGTTTCCTTTCCTTTTGCAAGTTTCTAGGACACCTGAGTAGTTACAAAACTTTATTTCTAACCGTTTCATTTGCACAGAAAATCGTTTCTGTTATTCTATTTTGCCATTATTTCTTCTATTATTTTATATATTCCTCTAGCGACGTTTTCGTGTGCTTCATTTCTATCTTTCCATCTAGTTATAGGTAATGGTTTCCCTTTTTTAGGTAACATTTCTAATATAGTATATATTGCATTATCGTGTAATACAGGACTAAAAAGAATGGGAACCACGCGCGCTTCGCCGGTCCTATGTCTTTGCATGGCTTGTAGCATTATTTCCCAACAAGGATTGTCGTCAATAAAATGGTGGCTTAGAAATAATAATATAATATCAGCAGCACTCAATTGAGTAATCTGCTCGTGCTTCATATCGAATCCCGATCTAATTGTGTTAAAATCACCGATTTTGACAGTTCCAGAACGCTCTAAAATTCTAAGGTGTGATTTAAGTTCTTGCCAACCTCTTTCATCTGCGTAGTTGAAGCAACAATATATATTAATTACTCGTGATGCTGTCCCTAATGTCATTTCACTACTCCTTAGTAAGAAGATTTCACTACGTTAAGAACAATATGGAGCTTTCGATTATCAGTTATATAATACTCTATTTAACCAGATATTGCAAAGAGCTTGATTAGAGGCTGTACGGGATTGATGGGCTGTACATAGAACCAGCCGCTCTCTGGCATTTGACCTCACTTTCATTGCAAGATATACTGAACGTGAGATGTTCTTACAGAAAGGAACCTGAATCTAGTGAAAGTCTTTGGCCGAGTGACGATTTTCCCCATTATGCCCGCGAGGATCAGCCGCCTCTACGAACTGGCCTATAATCTGTGGTGGAGCTGGCATCCTGAGGCGCGGGCGCTTTACGAAAAACTTGAGCCCGGCTTATGGGAGGAGGCGGGTCATAATCCCGTGCGCTTCCTGAGCGAGGTACAACCATCGTTGCTGGAGCAAGCGGCCAATGACGCCGTCTATCTCGCGCACTATGATAGTGTGCTGCGCGACTTCGATCACTACATGCATCTTGGTATCGATGAGACCTGGTTCGCGCGTACCTATCCCGAACTGACTAACAAGGTTATCGCGTATTTCTCGGCAGAGTTCGGGCTGCATGAAGCTCTGCCCATCTATTCCGGTGGGCTGGGCATCCTGTCGGGCGATCATTGTAAGGAGGCCAGCGACCTGGGTTTGCCTTTTGTGGGCATCGGCTTCCTCTATCCGCAGGGCTATTTTCGCCAGACCGTGACCCGCGATGGCGTGCAAGAAGCGTATTACGATAAGCTGCACTTCTCAGAAGCGCCTGCTCAGCCTGCTATCGGACCGGATGGCAACGAGGTCATGATCCAGGTTGAGCTGCCGGGACGCCGCATCCAGGCGAAGATATGGAAATTACAGGTGGGACGCATCATCCTCTATCTGATGGACACGGACGTTGCTCCTAACGCGCCAAATGACCGCGAACTATCCGCGCGCCTGTATGGTGGAGACCGCGAAATGCGCATCGCACAGGAGATCGTGCTGGGTATTGGCGGCGTGCGAGCGTTACGCGCCCTGGGGATCACTCCTGCCGCGTGGCATATCAACGAGGGACACGCTGCCTTCTTGAACCTGGAACGCTGCCGCGAACTGGTGACTGGCGGCCTGAGCTTCAATGAAGCGCGGGAAGTGATGGCTGCTAATTCGCTGTTCACCACGCATACACCCGTTCCGGCAGGGAATGATACCTTTTCATACGACCTGGTAGACAAATACTTTGGCTCCTACTGGGGGCAACTGGGCATTTCACGCGAGCAGTTTATGGAAGTAGCGCGCGAAGATCACGGCTGGGGACCAACCTACGGTATGACCGTGCTGGCTCTGAACCTGACCGGCTAGCATAACGGCGTGAGCGCGTTACACGGCGAAGTCTCGCGCCACATGTGGCAGTTCCTGTGGCCGGGCGTCGATGCCGACGAGGTACCGGTAGACTCGATCACCAACGGGGTACACACGCCTTCGTGGATCGCGCCAGAGATAGACGCACTATTTAAGCGCTACCTGGGCGCGGATTGGAAGAACCATGTCGATGAACCCGCGCTCTGGCAAGCGATCACGGAGATTCCCGACGAAGCATTGTGGCATGCACACGTAGAACGCAAAAACGCCCTCATCGAGTATACGCGCCGCCATTTGAGCGAGCATCACCTGCGCCTCGGCGAAGGCGCGCTCCAGATGGCGGAGTTCGAGGGCATGTTGAACCCCAACGCGCTGATTATCGGCTTCGCGCGGCGGTTCGCGACGTATAAACGCGCCACGCTTATTTTCCGCGACGTGGAACGGCTCAAACGCATCGTCAATAACCCGGAACGCCCGGTGCAGATCATCTTCGCGGGCAAAGCGCACCCCGCCGACGGGCCGGGCAAATCGCTGATCGAACAGGTCTATCGCTTCTCGCGCAGCGACGCTTTCCGGGGCAAAGTGATCTTCCTGGAAAACTACGACATCAATATGGCACGGTACCTGGTCTCCGGCACCGACGTGTGGCTCAACAACCCCATTCGCCCGCACGAGGCCAGTGGGACAAGCGGGCAGAAGGCGGCGCTCAACGGGCAGCCGAATTTCAGCGTGCTGGACGGCTGGTGGGCCGAGGGCTTCAATAGCAAGAACGGCTGGGCCATCGGCGAAGAACGCGAATACCACGACGCGAACGCGCAGGACGAGGCCGATAGCCTCTCGCTCTATGAGACGCTCGAGGAGCAAATTATCCCCACTTTCTACGAGCAAGGCGCGGACGGCGTTCCACATCGCTGGATCGCCATCATGAAAGAGGCCATACGCACCTGCGCCCCCGCCTTCAGTATGAGGCGCATGGTGAAGGAGTATACTACGCGCTTCTACGTGCCTGAAATTCGACAGGGAATGCGTGTTCGAGCAGAATCGCTACGAGCAGGCGCGCGTGCTGGCAACCTGGAAAGACAAGGTGCGCAAAGCCTGGCCCGGGCTGGAACTCTACGCCGAAGGCAGGCGCGATGGTCAACTGAGCCTGGGCGAGGGCATCGACATGCGCGCCTGGGCGCGAGCCGACAACCTGCGCCCCGAAGACTTCACCATCGAAGTTGTCTATGGTGAAGCAAGAGACGACCAGGCCAGCATACAACATACGCTGCCGATGGAATACGTCAAACGCGAGCTAGATGGCTCGTTCCGCTACGAACTGCGCCTGCAACCGCCCGAAAGCGGCAGCATCGCCTACGGCGTGCGAGCCTTGCCCAACCATCCTGCCCTGGCAAACAAACACGAAATGGGCCTGATTCGCTGGGTCTAAAGGCTATTTATAGCAAAGATGCCAGAATGCAAAACGGCGACGCCGTTTTGCATTCTGGCATCTTTGCTATTTACGAGTTTTCAGAAACGGCTTTGCGGAACAAAAAGGGGTTGAAGTTGGTGCGATAGTCGTAAGTATCCATACCCTCTTTGCGCTTGAGAAAGCCAACAATCAGGTAGGTAAAAGGGGTCGCAATGACTTCATAGGCGACTTTGAATATCCACTGTGTGAGGACGGCGGTAAGCAGCATGGAAGACGGGATGATACCCCAGAAAGCGATAGTAATAAAGATGACGGTATCGAAGCCTTCGCCGATCAGCGTTGAACCGATGGTGCGCGTCCACAACCAGCGTCCCTTTGTCGCAATCTTGAGTTTGGCGAGAATGAACGAGTTGGCAAACTCTCCCACCAGATACGCGGCGAACGAGGCCAGCAGCAAGCGCGGCGTGAAGCCCAGAATGGTATTATAAGCGGCCTGATTCTGCCAGAATGGAGCCGACGTGGCGAAGCCGCCAACATAAATGGCGATAATCGTCAGCAGGTTACAGGCAAAACCCAGCCAGATGACGCGCCGCGCCGCTCCATATCCATACACCTCGGTGAGTATGTCCCCAAAGAGATAACTAAGCGGAAAGATGATAATTCCGGCAGGCACGGGAAAACCAAACAAGAGCATGATTTTAACGGCGATAATGTTGGCGGTAATCAGGCAGGTGACAAATACCGAGGCAATGACTACGAACCAGAATGAGACCTTCAAGTTGCGATCCTTTCTTTTAAACTTTTACAGAAACGGGCTTGAAAGCCGGGGGCTTTCAAGCGGGGGATGAAAAGCCTGCCGCCCGCAGGCGGGGGTGGGCGTCAAGTTTTTGCGCGAGTGACCAGGGCGGGGGCAAGCCCCGCCCGTACCCTGTACGACGCAGTGGGGCGTGAAGCTGTACAGGGTAGGATATGTGTCATTCTGAGCGCAGCGAAGAATCTCCTGTCCAGCGAGCCAGATTCTTCGCTGCGCTCAGAATGACACGATGGATAGGGCTTCGCCGCTCTGCGGCCCCCCGCCCTGGTGTCAACGCTCGCTTGCTGCAAAAACTTGACGCCCACCCCGCAGGCGGAACATGCTTGACATGTGTTCTCCTTCGGGCTAGAATACACCCGGTTGAGTTTGTGAGTAACGCCCGCTCAACTGAGAAACCAACTACTGGTATGGGATAACATACCATCGGCGAAAATCCGTAGAGAGCTTCCCGTCTTTTAAGCGGGGGAGTTATCACGCTAATATCTATCTGGTGGAACGAGAGCAAGGGACAAGGGCGGCGCAAGCGCCCCCACCGCCCTTCCCAACCTCTCCCGCCCCTACATGATCTTATGTGCTATGGGCTGAACGTAGGCTATGGGGTCTGTTAGACCGGCTTCAGCGAAACCGGCCAGGCGCAAGAGACAGCTATCGCAGGCACCGCATGCCAGTTCAGCGCCCTCGTAACAACTCCATGTATGCTCATAGGGAACAACCAGTTCGACCCCTTTGCGAATGATGTCCGCTTTACCCATATGCAGCAAGGGCGCGTGGATGCGCATACGCCGACCATCTTGAGCGCTGGCTTTGGTCGCCAGGTTCGCCATATGTTCATACGCTTCCAGGTACTCGGCAGGCAATCGGGATAGCCGCTATAATCGATGGCGTTGATGCCGAGAAAGATGTCGTTCGCGCCGCTCACTTCGGCATACGCCAGGGCGAACGAGAGGAAGATGGTATTTCGAGCCGGAACATAGGTGATAGGGATGTCGTGCGCCATCTCTTCCAGGCTGCGGCTATGTGGGACGGCAATGTCGGATGTCAGCGCGCTGCCACCGAAGGCGCGTAGATCGATGCGAACGGTTTTCTGTTCAAGGACGTTATAATGACGCGCAATGGCGGCGGCGGCTTTGACCTCGCGCTGGTGACGCTGCCCATAATCAAAAGCGAGGGTATGGAGTTCAAAGCCCTGCTGGTGGGCAATAGCCAGGACGGTGCTGGAATCCAGCCCGCCCGATAAAAGTACGACGGCTTTCTGCTGCATGATGGCTGTTTTCTCCCGCAATGTGCATATGACACGAAAAAGCCCCAATATTTTCTCAGGGCAAAGAGAGTGTATCACAAAAGCAGGTTTCTGTCGAAACCTGGTGACTCGCCATAAGCGGAATCGAAAAAAGTATTGATATTTTGTTCTCATTAGCGATATAATAGATGCAAGCATAGCCAGTCGGGCAATAATTTATTGAATTATTGTCAACTAAACGACGACATATGGGAAAGAGGTGCATGGATGAGTCAAACACCAGATTTCGAATCGATAAAACAGGTCAATCCTTACGGCGAGGAGTACTGGAGCGCACGAGACCTGGCGACATTGTTGGGATATAGCCAATGGAGACGATTCGAAGAAACCATTCAACGGGCGATAGTCGCGTGTGAACAAAGCGGTAACATTGTTGCTAACCATTTTGCCGGTGCTGGCAAAATGGTTAAGCTAGGTTCTGGGTCTGA
Organism: uncultured Chloroflexia bacterium; assembly: GCA_963769535.1. Lineage (GTDB taxonomy): Bacteria > Chloroflexota > Ktedonobacteria > Ktedonobacterales > Ktedonobacteraceae > CF-113. Next base: position 457,728 of record CAVYMC010000002.1, read on the forward strand.
ACGAGAAGTAAAGGATTATAATCTCTCTCGATTCGCCTGTTACCTCGCCGCACAGAACGGTGATTCGCGCAAACCTGAGATCGCGGCTGCACAGGTCTATTTCGCGGTAAGTACGCGCGCGCACGAGATTCATCAACTTCTCAAAGAACAAGAGGAACGCCTGGATACACGCATCAAAGTCTCCGAAAGCTTCAAACTGCTCGCTGCATCTGCGCAAGGCGCCGGTGTGCTTTCAGAAAATTTCGGTATCTTCGTCGATGCTGGCTATCTGGGGCTTCATCACCATGCAGTCGAAGAGCTAAAAGTCATGAAAGGCATCCCACCAAAAGAAGACTATCTTGATAATATTGGGCGCGAGGAACTCTCCGCTATCGATTTCAAGAATATCCAGACAGACGCGAAATTGAGACGAGACCAGATCACAGACGAGGACGCAGCAATCGATACTCATCATTTTGTCGGGGATCAGGTTCGCAAGGCAATTGAGGCGATTCATGCTCCAATGCCTGAAACGCTGCCATCCGCTCCATCGATCAGAAAGCTTGTTGAGGAGCGGCGCAGAGCAGCGAAAAAGCGGCGACTGAACGCGGATAAGCAAAGCGACCAGCGCTCGCTACTGACCGACCAAACAGGAGAATGATATGATTATCTCGTTTGATTGTTAAAAAACAACAGGTTATAGTGAAATATCCAGGCGACTGTCAACTCCAGCCCATAGCATGATGCAGCAGTGTCTCACGATGGGCAATCAGCCACGCTTCTCTCCACAGCGAATGTTCTACTCGCTGCTGCATCGTCGCATCTGTCTCTCGCCCGGCAAAGTAGCGTCCCATGCGATGTACCAGCGAACCGGCATCCCGCAAGCGTAACACTGCGGGGATAGCGCGTAATTCTTCTTCGCTCAAAGGGAAGTTAGCTGTATAAGCTGCCGCGAATGCATCCATCATCTCCCACTCTTTGCCCGTTCCCATCAGATGGACCGGCCACCAGCTCAGCACCACACATAGCTCCATCACCCGCAGGTCAATACCGGCGAACTCGAAGTCAAAGACTGCCGTTACGCGCCGGTCTTGCATAAAGACATTGGCCGGGTCATAATCCAGGTGCAACAGTTGTTGAGGCAGGCGCGCGTATAAGTCCGGTACCTCCTCTAGCACCGAGTTGAGTATGCTTTGTAGTTGCTGAACTTTGTCATGCTCTACTGGCAGGCGCTCTACTGCCGCGAGGAGATCAAGCACAGGTGCATACCCATGCACAAAACTTCTAAACGAGAATGTTGGCTCAAACCCTACCGGCGCTGCTACCTCTGGCAGGGCCGCGAGCGCGTTGTCAAGCACTGCCATAGCTGTTCCAGCTGGCGGCGCTAACAAGAGATCATTGCGATTCGGGCGCTCTCCCGGCAGAAAGGGCGACAAGATCGCGAAAGTCCGCGTCTCTTGCTCAAGGAAGGCTACGCTCTCTGCATTGTGCGTCATGATGGGTACAGGTAAGCGAAACGGCAGGTCTACATTTGACAGGGCCAGTAGTAGAGCCGCCTCGTAACGCAGGCGCGGAAGCTGGGTGAGGTCGGGAAACAGGCGCAGGACGTAGCGCTCTCCATCCGCGGTTTCTGCGCGCCATACCAGGTTGTTAGTCCCGCCGGAGAGAGGCGTGAGATGCCACGGCCCCCCAATCGGCCACGCTTGCCATAGATGTGCCAGGTCCATTTTATCCTTCATGGTTATTGATGGGGTCGTTTTCGCTTTCAATTGGTTAAGCAGTGTCAATGATTTGATACTACTTACATCTTGATAATAGCAGCAAGTTGATAGCTATATCAATGCTCCAATCCTTGTTACAATCGTGGGCAACAATCAAATGAGAGCGGAAGCGCGATGATACACCTTAAAGTCAAAGAAGTCGCGGATAAACAAGGAATGAGCATGCGCAAATTGGCAAAAAACGCGGGGATTGCCTATAACACGCTTAGAACTTTGTACCGAGACCCTTACCGCCCACTTAGCACCGTCACGCTTGACAAGCTTGCTTGCGCGCTCAATGTTGATGCATCCGAACTAATCGAAACAGAAAGCAAGAAAGCATGAGCCACTATGACTGAACAAGAATTGGAACAATTGCTACAAGATATGAAGCGATTCGATGACGCCTATGATGAACTTGACGCAAAAATGAGATCGCTTACCTGGCCGGAATGGGGAACGGTGCGCGATCAGCGCGATGTTGTAGGAGAAGCTTACATTGCTATTTTTGACCGTTTAACTGCGGACGGCTATTGCGTGCGCTGGAATAAAGAAAATTGCCGCTACGACGCACTGTTGCAGCCAGAAACAAAGGAATCAGCCAGAAACGAAAAATGCTGAATTGACTGGCGAAGTCAATTCAGCATTGGCGATCCCGAGAGGGGCTCGAACCTCCGGCCTACAGTTCCGCAAACTGTCGCTCTATCCACTGAGCTACGGGATCATTATGTTCTCTCTGCACGTTCAGTATAGCAGTCTGAAATGCTTGTGTCAAGCATTTTTTAGGGCTGACAATGTTTGTTTCTCTACAGCAGTAACGGTTCTCAATGCCGGGGAAACATACATTGAGAGCATACCTGAGTATTGTACAATCAAAAAATGGCAAGATACAAACGGTGGCAAAATCTCCTCTCATGCTATTGTTTTTATTTACCGTACTCAATATTATAGCCGTTCCTTACCTGATTTATTGGTAGGCAAACTCTTTAATATGGGTATTATCTCTTTTCTTCTTAGGAATTCTTTTCTTGATGGGCATAACTAAAAAAATGGTGTGGCTGCTTATTCTGTAACCGTTGCGTTTTTCGTTATATGGACTTTTATCGGATCTGCAGGTGCCATTGGATACTACCATCTCGCTTTGCCGCTTTATTGGCTTATTATCATTATCTTACTGCTATCGCTTTTACAGTTGGTATTATTTCGTCCACGGAGCAGAAAACGAAGATCCCAACGAATTTTCTAATTGAGAGACCTTTGAGTCATAGTTCGGTTTTAGACGTGCGCTTATTAAGTGATTTGTGGATAAATTCGTCCCAGACGCCTGGCCCAACTACTCGAATTACCAGGTCCCTATAAATTATGCGATTCTGTAAGGAATAGGGCGGGAGGGAATCGAACCCTCACGGACTCTCCATCCCGGAGATTTTAAGTCACAGGCAACGGGCACCCTGCTTGTATCCTTGTTTCACAGTGTATCATTCTGTTTGGAAACGAGGCTGCTATGCAGGTATCTGACGCCGTCGAAGAATTTCGGTTTGCCCTTCTCAAGCTGTCACCTGGTACTCAACGATGGTATATGAAGCGCCTGGAGGTGTTCTCTCAGTGGTGTGCAGAGCAGGGGATGGAGTTAGAACACTTGAAGCGCAAAGGGATTGCAACCTACCTCGACCAGCTAAAAACAACGCCAAGCGTCCATACTGGCAAGCTCAGAAGTTCTGCAACGATTCATGGGCACGCGCGCGCTATACGCGCATTCCTCAACTTTTGCGCGAAAGATGACGACCTCCAGCACGTTCTCTCTTCGCCTACCGTCAAAAATGTTCCCATGCCCAGGATGGAAAAGAAGCTGATCGAAACGCTGAGCGATGAGCACATTCATGCAATGTTTGCAGCCTGTGAAAAAGAATTTCTTCCGCACCTGGTTGTCAGGGATCGGGCCATTCTTTCATTGCTCCTGGATACCGGTATTCGCGCATCTGAATTATGTGGATTAACGCTCGAGTGCGTGTTTCTTCGCCAGGAGGATGCCTATATCAAAGTTTTTGGGAAGGGGAGCAAGTGGCGGGAGGTTGGACTTGGCGTGCAGTCGCGTACCGCGCTCCATCGCTATATCACTCGCCACAGACATGCATCCAAAGAAGAGCAGCACGTCTTCATCGGCCGGTTTAAGAATCCGCTTCTGGTTGATGGTCTCAAGCAGCTGCTCTATCGTTTAGCGGAGTTTGCACATCTTGAGGGCACCCGAGTTTCAGCGCATATCTGGAGACACACCTATGCCATGCAGTACCTCAAGAATGGTGGGGACGTGTATAAGCTTAGTCGTCTGATGGGCCATGAGCACGTGGGGATCACGGAATTGTATCTGAAAGCCCTGAAACAGCGTGATGCCAGGCAAGCAGGTATTTCAGTGCTTGACACCTTCAAAGGACGGTGATCACCGATGAATGAACGACACAGTAATCCTGAATCGGCCTTTCATCGCCGCATTCTTGAAAAAGAACGGGCTGCTCACCGGCGCGTTGGGCGTATCGCGCTGTGGGAGGCTTTCAGCCTGCTGGTCGTGTTCACTTCCCTGAATATCGCCCTGGCGTTCAGTGCCTCCCTGTCATTCTGGTCATTTCTTTTGCTTGAGTGTGTCGTAGGGGGCTTCAGTGCGATATTTTGGGTATTTGGCTGGATAGAATTGCAGGTGGGGAGGCGACCGGGGAATAATCAAATTTTGTAGTTTCTCGCAACCAGCATGAGGTTGAAGGCTCACACTGGCTGCTAACCAGACACACAGCGACCCGCGCTATCCGCCTGGCTACTCTTGAAACGGCCACGGAGCGCATAGTGAACAGGAAAAGACACTATGAGCGAAAATCGACTTTCATTCACCTTGATAGGCAGCTTTGCCATACTCGGCTTCATGGTGTTGTGTTTTATCTTCTTTACGGCGATCCTGCTCTACATCACTATCGGGGTATCCGCTCTGGCCCTGCTTATTCTGATCGGCGTGGCTCTTCGCGCATGGCAGCATAGCGGGCTGGCACTGAAAGAAGAGAAACGCGCAAAGCAGATCGCGAACGTTGAGGAATATGAACGACGTGAAGCAGTACGACGCGCAAATGAAGCCCATGTGCATGACTTAGAGATGAAAAGCGCGCAGTGGCAGCTCACGCAGCATATCGCGCTGACTCGAGTCCATGTTGAGCAATATGGAACCTACTTAGTCAACCAGGATGAAAACCGCTTGATGCACCTGGCCCCCATGTACAAACCTGCACAGTTGAAAGCTGTCCCAACCGATATGCCACCAGTGCAGGAGGCGATCATACCAGCGCGCTTTGATATGCGCGACATCTGGCAATCATTCAGGCCGTCAATGTCTCAAATCTTCCTGGGCAAGAGCGCAACGGGCGATATCATTGTGCCTGGGAACAAGCTTTTACATAGTGTTGCCACTGGCCCAACGGGAGGCGGGAAAACGAATATTGTGCGTATGGAATTGATGCAGCTCGTTGCTATCGGCTGCCAGGTCACTTTGATGGATATCCATTATGCGCCTATTAAAGAGGATGAAGACGGTTTGCCTATTGACTGGCGACCAATCGTCAACCGACTCGACCGACCACCGATCTATGACCTGGGCGCGATCATCACCTGGATGAATTGGGTAGCGTTCACAGAACTGCAGGCGCGCATCGACCGAGGCCGCAATGGGCAGCCCATAGGAAAGCCCATCTTCTTTAGCATCGCAGAACTGCCAAGTGTGCTTGATGAGGCTGGCGATAAAATAGCCCAGCCGCTTGCAAAGATCCTACGACAAGGCCGGCAATACTTTGTGTTCTTTGTGGGCGATTCCAATGATCTACTTACCAGTACCCTGCACATGACGACCGGGCCGCGCGAATGCTTCAGGACTGGCTTCTACACCGGCGGCGATCCAACGACTGCAAAAGCGCTGCTGGACCTGCCCAATGGTGTAAAGGTGAATGAAGAGGGCCTCGGCCAGCAAGGGTTGGTCTATGTGAAAACGGCACTGCATTCGTACACGCAGGCCCGGGTCGGTTGGGCATCCAATGAAGCGCTTTATGACCTGTTTGAGACACCATCTCAAGAGCGGATAGGCTATCAATCACCGGCCTTTTCTCGGGACGAAGACCAGCAGCCAGCAGCGCGCGAGCAGGGCAGATATGGCGACGGCCCGGACGCCCGGATAGTCGATGCTGATATGCCAGAAATGGAGCCATTACGAGAGCGGCCAGGCGCAGCCCCGGCCTCCACTCAAATACACCTCGTTCCGCCTGTAGAGGGGTCGGACTTCGGACCCGAAAAGGGCCAGGCATCAGGAAAGGAATACCGGTTGACAGAAACAGAAATCCCCGCATTTATCGCAGCCTACAAGGCTAGTGGCAGCATTGAAAAAGCCTTATCGGCCATTGGGCGAGGCAGCCGCTACAAGGCCCATGCCAGCGAGATCGTGCGCGCGTTCAATCTCAGGAAGGAAGCATAAAATCATGAAACACATGTCGTTAATGACCTCGGTCAATAAACTTGAAGATAGCATTATCACTATCTCAGGTCCCGCTCTTGCCATCAGTGGCATTATTGCCGGCGTTGACCTGGTGACAGGCGGAAACATTCTCCGTTCGGTTAGTTGGCTGGCTCTTGTGTGGGCAATCTGCCTGCTCTTGACGCTGGACTTTCAGGTTTTGGCATTAGGAGCGCGAACACACCGTGTTTACCTGTCGAACAAAACCTGGAAACAAAAGACCTGTGAAATTCTTTTGGCTGTCCTGATTGCCGCGGCAATTTCCTATGTGAGCATCCAAATGCAATCAGTGATCGCCCGTGCGAACAGCGCCACACCCATGTTGTCAATCGATGTCGCAACGGCTCAAATGGGCATCAATCCGATTGCCCTCATCTGGGAACGCTCTGCCCTGGTGCTTGTGCTAATTTTCTTATCAGGCTGGTTTCGTGACCTGAGCGAACACCCCGATCACCAGCCCGAACAGCCCACGAGCAACCCGCAAGCAGATGCCGTACAGACGCTGCTAGAGCGCGTCGAGCAACTCACGGTAACTGTTACCCAGATCACGGCAACAGCCACCCAGACCGTCTCTCAAACGCACATTCAGCCGCTTGAATTGCCAGAGCGAACAGAAGCGAACGCCGCGACCGTAGAGGGCGAACAGAGCGAACAGGGTACGAACACGGAACAACTTATCCGTATCGCTTTAGCCAGCAATCCGCTTATTACTGACCGGCGATTAGCTGAGATTGTTCGCATTGCCCCGAGCACTGCGAACAAATATCGCAAGCGCATCGAACAGGACGAACAAGCGTAAGCTTGCTTGTCACTTTTCCGCAGAGCAGGAACCCCTCTACCCCCCTGCTCTGCTTTTGAGGAAAGGAGAAAACAGTCATATTCGTACAGCGTTTGCAGAAGAACAATCGGCATAACACAAGAAAGCGAGACGATCATGGGAGAAGAACTTTCACCAGAAGAGTACCAGAACCTGGTAGACACCTATGGCCCCGCTACGCCATTCAGCGAAGACGCGCGCGGCCAATCCATAACGTATCAGGTGGATGGATTCACCTACCGAGGAAAAATTCTCTGGGTGTGCGCGGCCGGTGACGTTGCCGGAAAGCGGCTTCCATTTCGCTATGTGGTTGCGCAAGAGGCCGATACCAGCATCATAGATATCGTGCTGCCAGTCCAGGTGATGTAGGCGCGTAGGAAACAGTTTCCTTGCATGTGAGAAGAGAGCTTATTTGAGCAGGAGTACGTAAAATGCAAGTAAAGCAAGCAGTCGAACAGTATCTCAAATCTATCAAGCGACTGGAGTTCCAAACCCAAAGAGGGTACAGGGAGCGTCTTCTGGTTTTCACTGACTGGTGTGAGCAGCAGGGGGTTCAGCTTGAGCAGATTCGCAACATCATCATAGACGATTTTGTGCAGCATTTATACACCAATCGACGATCCCATTCTCACGCTAAACCCGATCTCTCCACACACACTGCGACTGGCTACGTTCGGTGCATTAAAACATTTTTGGGCTTCTGTCTTGACGAAGAAGAGTATCAGCCGTTCGTCAAATACGCTGTTATTCAGCGCATCAAGCTTCCAAGACGAGACAAACCACTGATCAAGATTTTCACTGAAGCGCAGCTCCGAACGCTATTCACAGCCACAAAAAAAGAGATGGATGAGCATTTGCACATGCGAGACCGAACCATTCTCGCTGTATTGGTGGATTGTGGCATTCGCGCGAACGAGCCTCTGTACGCTTACCCTGGAAGATACGCACACCGATCCAGATGATCCCTATATTCGGGTGTGGGGCAAAGGTTCTAAGCAGCGTGAAATCGGTCTCGGTCGCCTTTCCAGGGAGGCATTACACACGTATATAACAACGTATCGCGCCAGTGCCAAACCAGGAGCGACCGTCTTCATCGGGCGATACAAAGAAGAACCATTGCTGGTGAATGGTCTGGAGAAAATAACCAGGCGTCTGGGGAAATGGGCTGAAATTACCGGTGTGCGTTGTAGCCCACATACGTTCAGGCACACGTACGCAGTCAGGTTTATTTTGAGTGAGGGTGAGGGCAGTATATTCAAACTCAGTTTGCTTATGGGCCATGAGGACATTCGCATCACTGAACACTACTTGAGAACTGTGCAGGCTATGCAGGTACGGAAAAAAGTAGGCTCTGTGCTCGAACGATCTGAAAATTAATTGAGCGCTATTGCAAGAAAATCCCTCTTGGGAAAGAGTTGCAATATCAACCATCTGAAAATACTTCCTGAAAGGAACTATTTAGGTACATCAGCCTGTGGAGAGGAATTATACAGAATTAATCTCCATAAGTAGAAGAAAGTACTATGGTACCGTCCAAAGAGATAACCACATAGTACTATCTCGTTAGTTCCATTTATTCCCATTTTTTGATATACTGTCGCCAAGGCAAACGAAGAAATTACGGGCAATTTTTGATTGAGAGTGGGAAGAAATGGGGATGAAAGAGGGAGAAATCAAAGATTGCCTTTTTTGTAGCTATCGGGCTACAAAAGGTTAGGCCGCATGATCTAATTTGCTGAAAGTCATGCGGCCCATATAGACACCTTGCGGGGTCTCCGTTCGGGGATACTATAGCATATCCCCATCCTCCGCGCAAGGTGTACTCAAAACAAGAAGGAACATCATGAGTACACACACGCTACCTCGTCCACTGAATAGTGTCGAGCAAGACGCCCTCACACTCGCACAACAGCGTTATATCCGGTTCCTCATAGCAGGGGAAAGGGATCTCATCCGACCTGATGTTAGACCCTACGAACTTGGGGTCGAGACACTTGAACAGGTCTATGAATCCAATACAAACGGTCATCGAAAACCAGCGGTTGAAGCAACGCTCCACAGCTTTCGTTCATTCAAGCCTGGTCATCCAATGCGCGCTTTCGTAGACATGCTAGACAGCATTGAGATTTCAGAACAGCCCCCTGCTCTGCAAGAATCATCAACCAATCAACCCTCTCATGCTGAAGAGTGCGAGTATGCAGTTCCACCATTGCCACAGAATGTGAAAGCAAATGAGGCGCGAGCCAGTGAAGCCAGTCCAATACTTGACGCCATGATTGACTATTTTTACTACTGGGCTACCAGAAGTTATGAAGGCTACCACGAAGCAGTCGCCATATGGGTACTGGCGACGATCGCAGCCAGGCGGGTAGTACTTCCCTGGCAAGATGGTATGTGGACTACTTTTTATATCATGCTTGTTTCCAAATCTGGCAGGCACGCCAAAACAAAGGCCGGTTCCTACGGAGCCAAAGTGATTCGAGATTGCGGTTTAGGATTCCTTCTTGCCCCCGATGAAACGACGCCTCAACAGCTACTGAGCCGGATGAGTGGCAAAAAGGTACCTCGCAACTACTCATGCATGACTGAGCAGGAAAAAGAAGAATTGTGCCTCAAACTGGCCTTCTCAGCGCAAAAAGGTTTGCAGTACGACGAATTTGGAGACTTCCTACAGGATGTTATCACCAGTCGTGGCTATAACAACCTCTTTTACAGGCTGCTCAAACAGATGTATGACAACAAACCTGAACTGACCTACGATACGGTCAACAGGGGAGATGAAAATATCAAATTTCCATCGCTTAATATCATCGGGACCACTGCGCCTGAGTCACTTGCTGGCATTGCCAAAAAAGAGAGTAAAGTATGGACAGATGGCGCATTTGCGCGTATAGCTTTCATTGTGCCGCCTTCTGACAGCTTCAAATTAACATCGGCCCCTATGGGAGAAGCTACCGTCCCTGACAGTATCATCCAGGCGCTTATCGAGTGGCACACACGGCTTGGAATTCCAGGGTGTGAGATTGTTGACCTACAGGAGCGCGAAGAACTGCTTGAACAGGCTCTTGGTAAAGACGACAAAAAGAAGAAAAAGCATGATGGTGAACTCTATAGGATAGATCGCGATCCATTACCACAAAATAAAATCTACTGGAGCAATGACATCCACCAGGCGCATGAAGCCTATTTCCAGGCGCTTGTAAAAATGAGCGTTGACAACAAACTTGATGCGCGCCTGGACTCAAACTATATTCGATTTCCAGATATGGCGTTAAAGATAGCTATGCTGCTGGCCAGCCTGGAAAACAACGGATGCATTGATATTCGCCACTGGGCGCGCGGCCAACAAATTACCGAACGATGGAGAGCCAACTTACATGAATTGCTGGCTCAGCTTTCTTGTGAAGGCACTGGTGGACTGGGGGAAATTGAAGATAAGGTGCTTGAGGCCATTGCAAAGATTGGCAAAATGGCGAATGCTCGTACAATCTCGCAACAAAGTACATTTCTGCGCTCTGTAGGCGTTCAGAAAGTACGAGATGCGTGTGACGAATTAGCTGCTGCAAAGGTTATCGCAAAAGAGGGTGGAGGCAAAGGCGCATTGTTCGGACCGCTAAAACCACAAGCAAAGCAGGGAGAATGGTAACTATGAAGGCATCCACACTACCCCCTGCTCTGTGAGAAGAAGATACGTTGATAAGCAAGTCAGCCTCGCCGAAATTGACCTACTCTCAAGCAGTGTATTCATACTTTGTTGCTGGTCCAGGCCTGATATGCCAGGTGGCAACGTGTTCTATAGAGCAGTTTGTGACCTTCATCGATGAGTGTGTTCTGACAACAAAGAGTCCGAAGAACTCCGTTGAAAAAGCATTGGCTGGTTTGAATTATGCGGAATTGCTTTCGCGTTGGTATGCGCTCGATACGCTGAAAATCTATGGAGCAACGGTTCCGCTCTATTCATCGATTGAAGAGGCAGAGCAGGGGGTGAGTTGTGGATAAGCGTGAAGCCGAGGAACTACTGGCTCTTATTGAGCGAGACGCGCAAACCGGGCCTGCTGAGGCGTATCAAATAGGGAACGGTGAATTTACCGTCCGGCTTAAAGCGCGCGGGTACTTTCTGTGGAGCCTGGCTGACTACCGCTCATACTTGGATATGAAAGAGCAGGAACGGCAAGCCAGGCGTGAAGAGAGAAAGCAGGAATTGATAACTGTGTAGTGGATGCGTGGAGGTGGAGAGATGGTCAGTACCATGTTTGGCACGTTTCGAGATTTGATCTTGACTCGGCTGGAAAAGATAGAATCAGTACCGGCTGCGATGGAGGGCGGCGATCCGCTCATGGGCAAACACCTTCTACTCGCTGGCGAATGGCTTGAGCCTGAAGAGTTGGTAGAGTTGTACCAGGTGATAGGCCTTTCTGCTGAGCAGCGAGAACGCTTTATAAGCAAGTATACATTGTGCGCATTCCATTCATTGAACAAAGCATGAGGGCGGTTGAGATGAGCGCAAAAACTGACCTCAAAGAGAAAAAGCAGCGCGCTTTGCGGTCCTATTACGCAGCCTTGAATCTGGGAGCGCAGTTTGAAAAAGCTGGCAACCTGGAAGCGGTTGCTGAATATGAGCTTATCATGGCGGTATGCCTGTATCGATTGCAGGCTATCCGATTTCAAGAAATTATCGGCGATTGGCCTTTGCTGGTCGAACCAGTGAAGTAGTGAGGGAGGAATCCAGTGAAAACACAAACAGCCCCGGCCTTGACCGGCAAAGCGATGTACCAGGCCATGATAGCGAAGGCCGAAAGTGACCTGGACTTGCTTTTTCTTGCAGAGAAAGAGTCACAACGTACTCTTGCCCAGGCCCAACAGGAAAGGGAATCACTTTTGGCGCGCGCCCGCGCAAGAGCAGATCAGCTTCTGAACGCGCGTACTGACTTCGAGGGCCATCAGGCAGCCGTTCAGAAACAGAATGCCAGTATCGCTATCTCTGTTGGTACATCAGCGCATAGCACTCTTGTAGAGGCTCTATGGACGCTAGAAAAGAAGCTTGCAAAAGCTGTGCAGCATCTTCAGGATGTGCAGGCATCGGACGTAAAAGAAGAGCAGGCTGATAGCCATCAGCGCGAGGTGTTGGACGCTACTATCCAGCGCGAAACGATAGCCCTTTCTCGCATTGCTGAAAAGCGTTCTTCGCTGAGTGACGCGCGCGATCGCGCCATGAATGACCTGGGCCAGGAAGAATACTCTGAAGTTCTCGCTCTGGTGGAAGTCTTGAAAAACCACGTTGCAGCGAAACAGGCGCAAGTTGAGCAAGCGCAATCAGAGCTTGAAGAAAGAATAGAGCAGGGGATTACCCGGCTTTCTCAGTGGCCAGAGCAGGCCAGCAAAGTACAGGCGTTGGTGATCCATCAAGATTCGACCACTGACCTGCTAGAAGCGTTCGTGTCATTTCTGGACCTGCTGATAGACAAAGGCTCGGATGTGACGCTTGATTCGTTCTTTGTCGGGCGCGTCTTGCATCAGCAATTCCTGAGCCTGGACATGTTGTTGAGCCTGAATGAACGCTCTGTTCTCAACGGCTTGCGCGGTGTTGATGTGGATGTGCTTGAAGAGCGTCGCAGCCAGTCTACGGCGGTGCTTGAGGCGTATAGAGATAGCAAAAAGAGGGGTGAATACTAATGGCAGAGAAAATGAACCTTGAAGAATTACGTAGAAGCGCGGGTCTCGAAGTATACCAGCTGGCAGAAGAGGCGAATGTGCCAATTGGTTTTATCAAAGAAGCAGAGCATTCTAATCTTCCAATGGCGCGTAATAAGATGTTGCGCGTCCTGGAAGTACTTTCTAAGCACCACGGCCGGCCTATTGGAATAGCAGACGTGAAAGAAATGCATGTTGTCTGAAGCGGGGGCCGCGCAAGCTAAAAAGTAGGAGGTGAGGAAGCATGAAGATGAGCATACGGGAGACAGTAGCACAACGGTTAGCGCGCCTTTTGTTGAAAGAGAAATTCGACCAGGTGATGTATGGTGGTTTGCATTTCGAGGGTCATATTCGGGGACGGGTCCCGCCATTCGAGTCTGAGGCCGATTTTATCCACTGGTGGCTGCCTGAAGTCCAGGTAATCAACGGTCAGATAAAAATCATTCGAGAGGCCAGAATGACGCCGCGCGAAAAAGACCGCTATACGGTGGTCGAAGGGACCAACACTTTAATGATGCTGGGGCGGGTCGAGATATTAAATTATCTGGGATCAGCGATAGGCAACGGCGTCGGCTTCGCGCAGTATTTTGCGGTTGGGCATGGTCCGGTTGGTTCTATCAACGCGGCTGATAGCCATCTTCTGAGTGAAATGTTCCGCGCGATTCCTTCAACCTCAGTTATTACTGGAGACAGCATCGAAATCGATACATTTTTCAGCGCAAGTCAGGGGAATGGGCCACCGTATGAGGATTGCGGCTTATTTGGGAACGGCGCAACCAGCACGCCGGGCAGTGGGACGCTCTTTACACACAGCTTCTATAGCTACACAAAAACAAGCGCGAATCCGCTCATAAACAGCTATACGGTTACGCTAGGCAGCACGTAAGAAGGCCTGCGCCGCGCAGCCGGTCTATTCTTGTGTATGATGCGGCCAGTTGAAGAATGCCCCTCTCCAATCAAAGCAGGGGAGGGGCAATTTCTATGCAGTTGGTGTGACTGATGGATACGGTGTAAATGTTGGATAGGGCGTTGGAGTCATTTGTGGCGTTGGGTCGGGGGTAAGAGTTGGTGAGGGTTGTGGATTTGGCCCAAGCGGATTGTACAGATACGCTATATACCCATTATGCCCTGAACAGGCTCCCGAAATATTCCCAGAATGGCTATACATCCCATCCCCACATTCCAACACCGACCCCTGCCCATTCCAGAAATTCGGAATACAGGGAAAATACTCACAAAATGTTGAAGGCGGGTTTGTCACCTGAGTAGCTTGCGAAGCCCCTCCAAGCGTATAGCCCCACGGATTCGGGCATACTCCATTACAATGCGATGGCGCTATGTGTGTGGTAGGGGTTGGAACTGGCGTCGATCCACGCGCAATTGCATGGGTTGGCGTTGTGCTTACACTCCCCTGCTTTGTCTGTGTGAGCGATACACCCGGGCTAATTGATGCTGTTGAGTCCGGAACACGTTGCGCTGGAATAGTGTTTGTGGTTGAATTGTTCGAGCTTCCAGCGATCGCTGAACCGATGGTGATTCCTCCAATGAGAATCAGCAACACAGCGACACCACACAGTACCCAGGCTGCCCGGCGTTGACGTGAAATTGGTTGTCTCATTATTTTTGCTGGGGACGCTGCAACAGGCCAACGATTTCACGCGCTATGGGCAGCGAGACCATATCGACGCGAAAGACTTCCATGCCTCCATGAAAGACCAGGGTGGCCGCGCCTTTCATGCCCAGCAGCTTGATAGGTTGTACTGTTACCTTGAGATCAACACCTGTCAGTGATTGCCGATACAACGTCTGCTGCCTCAACTGGGCCAGCTCGACACGAATAAAATCCTCAGTGATGACAAGAAAACCTTGAGAACAACGAGTACGAAACAATTCTGCCATGATTAAACATCCTCCCTTTTAATGGCTATAGAGCGGCCTCAGTTCGCCACCATGATGTGAGCAATCGCCCGAATGACCGCCGGAGAGCGAGTAGCTTCCATCCTGACATTCGTTCACGAAGCCGGAGCCATTCCAGAAACTCGCGATGCAGTTGAAGTAACTACAAAAGTTCCCAGGCGGATTGATGATGAGATTGCCTGGGCTAAAATTGTAACACCAGGGGTTATTGTTGACTGCCTGGCACGCTGGAGGTTGAGTTGGTTTAGGAGTTGGTTTGGGGGTCGCTTGATGCGTTGGCTGTGGTTTGGGAGTTGGTGTCGGGGTATCAGTTGGCTGCGGCATATACGTGGCACCAGGCGCTGGTTTTACGTACACGTTAGTTGCTTGCAGATTGGCCTGAGCCATAGCCGTTAGTGTAGCTGCTGCCTGTTGTTCATTGGTCAGTTGCGCGTTTGGCGTCGATGTGGACGCGCTATCGTGTCCGCTAAAGATACTGGCCACCAGCGCGATGAAAAAGAGTGCTGCGATAATCCCACAACATCCACCAGCAGTTTTCTTCTTTAAAAATGGTATTTTTCGCATAATTCATTCCCTTGCTACATGATGTTGATACATTGTGCATAACTCAACAGACTATAGCAGAAGCAGAATCGCAAACGTATGTCGAATTGGTAATGAACCAGTGAAGATACACGACAATTGGTGATGTTTCAGTATTTGAATTGATACATCGGTCAAGATACACGCTTTGATGCAATTATCCAGGTGTATTACTTCTTCGGCCGAAGTATCATCCCCTGCTTTGGTTGATTTGCTCTGATTTCAAACTGTCGCGCGGGCGCGCTACACTCTTCAATAAACAAAGCAGGGGGTATAGACGTAACAAAACCCCTCACTCATTGTTCACCTTTTCTACTCTGTCCAGGGTTGCCACCTGCTTTGATTTGCTACGCTGTTTTACCTCATAGCTTTCAACGTCGCTGGCCCTATACAGGTTAGTTCGACCGTCTAGTCCCTGGTTAGCATCAGCGTGTCTGGTTTCTACCTTGCCAGATCGAGCTAATGAGCGAATGTAGGAATCGGGTATATCCTGGCGTCCGCTGTTCTTTCTGAGTATCGCCGTTGCCTCACGAGCGGTTATCCATCTCTCTGCTACTTGCTTCTGCTTTGGCATGTCGTTTTCTCCTATCAATGATCTTCAGTAGTGTATCTGTTAGAGAGTATATACACTTTTGTGGTGTATGTCAATGGTCAATTATCCAGCTTTTACGAGCATCAAAAATTGGTCATAAAATGGCTTAAAACCCCTTGACATATACACTACAGTGGTGTATTATAGAACTGTGAAGAGCAAGGGGTACAAAAATTTCAAACCCCTTGAAACGAAAGGGTTACTCGAATGGCAACAATCACCTGCAAGGCTGATGCACTGGCCGCGTACCACGTTTCTGAAGAGCAGGTTGCGAAAGTCTCTCTGCAAAAGGATTGCGCAATCGTGAAATCTGCGACGGTTGAGGGCGTTGAGTACAAAGTGGTCTACAACAAAGAACACAAAGTCCTGCAATGCCTCCCCTACAATGGCGGTCAAGTATGCGGCGCAAGCGCGAGCGGTAAAGGGTGCTGGCACAAGCGCGCGGCGTTGGCCGCTATCGCAATCAATCGTGTAGAGGCCAAAGCGCGCGCGGCTTTCATGGCAGAGTGCAAAGAGCAAGAGGCCAGCCGCCCGGCTGCTGAGGTCGCTGAGCAGTCCCAAATAGCGCGTCTGATCGGGCAAGGCGTAGATCGCGAAACTGCTGAGCGCATCACCTACGCAAAACCTCGCCCTGGTTCTGGCAAGGGCAAGCGTCTTGACTTTGACCCAACCTTTTCCTTGCTGAAGAAGTAGTCCATCCGGGAGGGCAAACAAAAAGCCCTCCCACCCTTCGATAGATCGGAGCAACGATTATGACGCATACAGTCCTCTCTTCACTCACCCTGGTTGTCGTTTTCGGCTGGCTGGCTTACTTTGCCACGTCGCCCACTGTGTTGAATCGTATACACAAGCTGATAGCCCAAACGCCGCTCTTCTTTGCATGTGGGTATGCGCTCCGAGTCGGAAACTTTCACACGTACCGGCATATTCACCTTGCGAATAGTTGCGCTTACAAACAAGCATAGGCTATAATGGATTAGGTAAGATAATCCATTATATAGTATGGTTGGTATCGATGCCAGCTAACAAATCAGTCAAAATGAAGGGACTCAGCTAACAATGCGCTGCTACTATACGAAGTTTGTTCATGATATTCATTTTGATAAGACACGATACCAGCAGTTTCTGAGAGAGCAGGGATTGAGCGAGCATGATATTACACACCTCAACATCCTATTCATTACTGATTTCACCCTCGCGCATTTTACGGGGAGTCCCACTTTTTCTCCTGATGGAACTTATTTCCAACATGACAGGGAATATGTAGAGAAAAGGAATAAGGAGGCTCGCGGGCTCTACCGACCATATTATCTATCTCGCGCCTATGCTGCAATTTTCCTTCGGCCTGAAATGTATAAGGCGCCTGTTCATCTAATGGATCCAATTCATCTGAATGTGGATTTATTGCATGAGACAAGGCATCATATACAATACTGTCTAAAATTGTCGTGCTGTAAATCTATTGATACTCCTGTTGATCATGACGCGCTTAATGAAAGAGACCAGCCCTGGGAGATTGATGCAGAGGAATTCGCAAGCAGATACGCTAGACAAGTATCTTTTTTCTTACCTGTTTCTCGTCCCCCCAAAAGGAGTGATTTTAATGAACGATGAGACTGCAATTATACTAGTGCCAGGTGGAGGCCTCGCTGGTGTTTCAGCCCTGGCCGATGAATATAGCCGGGCGACCAGGTTGACGCGCTATCAAGAGGGATTGAGAGATGAGACGATCCGGAGGCAACGAACCGACCTGCTGACATTCGCGCGCTTCCTGGCCGGCATTGGAGTAGCACCAGGTGACTTCTATACCAACCTCAACGCCTGGGCAGGCATCGGCGCGGGCCTGCTGGAAGCGTTCATTGCCTGGCAAAAGCTCCAGGGCTATTCTATCGGCACCATCAATGTGAGGTTGGCCACAGTAAAAGCCTACTGCCATCTGGCCTATGAAGTGGGGATCATCGAACTTGACGCGCATACCCACATTCAAGGCGTCAAGGGCATTGCTCGCAAGCAGGCGCGTAACATCGATGCGCGGCGTGAGGTGTCGCGCGTGGGCGCAAAGAAAGCCAGCGCCGTTGATATTCCGGTGGAGCTGCTACAAAAGCTCAAACACCCTGATACTGGCTTTCTGGCAAAGCGTGACGCGTTGCTGATGTGCCTATTCTTAGATCATGGGCTGCGAGTGGGTGAAATAGCAATCTTGAAACGCAATCAAATTGCGCTGCGCTCCCGGCTCTTGACATTCTATCGGCCCAAAGTGGATGAGCCACAAATAGACCGGTTGACTGACGATACACTGGCGGCTGCGCGGCTGTATCTGTCAACGCTTCCCGCGAAACAAGAATCGCTCTTCGACCTGGCGATTATCAGCATCCAGGAACGGGTGAAGACGTTGGGCGAGCTCGCCGGTATCAAGGGACTTTCACCGCATGATTGCAGGCATAGTTGGGCGACCAGGGCAGCCAGACATGGAACGCCGCTCGAGCGATTAAAGCAGGCTGGTGGATGGAGCAACATTCAAACGCCGCTGCGCTATATCAAAGAAAGCGCGATCGCGAATGAAGGCGTTCTATTGGATTAGTGCAAGCCTTCACCTGGCTTGGCAACAAAGGAATACACCCAAATGACTGAACTTTCACCAGAAGAGCGGGACTTGCTCGAAACCTATGGCCCGGCTGCTACTCACTCAGAACATAGCCGAGGCCAGGTCATTACCTATCAGCTTGATGGGCTTCGCTCTACCGGTGAAATCTTGTGGGTAGCAGCTCCATCAGAGCAGGGGGGTGTACAGCTTCCACTCAGATATGTCGTCGCCCCGGATGCCGAGGGCCGATTCATTGACGTTGTGTTTCCTGCTGATGTGCTACAGGCAGAATAAGCATAAAAAGCTGACAGGCAACCCCCACTTTTCGACAAAAATCATGCAAAAGTGGGGGTTTCTGCTGCAAAAACGTGCATGAAATGGACAGAATAGCGGGTTGCGTTGCATCTCGTTTGAGCGTACAATGACAGGAAAAGCTAGTGATTTAGAATTATCAGACCTCGCGCGCGCGCGTGCGTGAGAATAGATGAGGTTAGACAGTGGGCGGCATCGGTTCAGGCAGAACAAAGCAGCACGAAACCACGAGTGATTACCTTCCGATTGATACAGCGCACTTGCGTAAATATGGCCTGCTGAGTGGAAACGACACACGCACAAACGGCAAGCTCTTCTATACGCTTCGATGGAAAAGCCGCAAAGAAGAAGTCACAGAAGAAACGCACTCGTTGTATTTCCTGGTCGAACGCTATCCACCAGACGCGAGCGGTGAGTTCACCAGGTGGGGCGCAAGTGGGCATGTCTCTGTTGGCTATAGTTACGATAGAGCCATGCCTGAACATGTGCGCAGAAAGCCGTTTGACCTCCCGCTGCTGACAAGCCAGTGCAACTATGGAGGAACGCGCTATTGGTTTCTCTCACCCTGCTGTGGCAAGCGCGTTCGTGTGCTCTATCTGCCTGCAACCACCGTTTTTACGGCAGCACCTCCTGCATGTCGTGACTGCCTGGGCCTGCATTATGCATCCCAGCAGCAAAGCTACATCGAACGCCACAAGACGTATGAGCGGCTTCTCCTCGCGAATTATGGCTACACCTGGGCGCAGTGGGACTACTCAAAGCTGAAAGAACACTATCAGAAAATCACCCCCCAGTGGCAGTACATCATGCAAAAGTCGGTAGCCGAGCGCAATCTTGAACTGACTGAGCATCTCATCTCGTTCAATCGCGTGATGCTCAGGACGCATATGTATACGCTGCGCTCGCTTAAAAGCGCTGATGATCGACTGACCTACCTGGCACATCTGATCAAAGAACACGGCCAATCGTATGCGCTGGACCTGATACGCACAACCCGCATGAGTGAGCAGATTCAGAAAGATATTGCCGGCCTCTCTCAAGATGATTTTGAGCAAGCCTACCTGAAAGAAGCCGAGGCAGATGGGGAATATCCGAGCGAACCAACTTCCCTGCACAGTTTGATTGAGCGCAAAAAAGAGATCCAGGACGAGCTGAAGCGATTGAAACCAGCGGCATAGCCATACCAAAATATCTCACGTGGGGGGAGTATCCGTAAATTTGCTGAGTCGTGCAAGGTAGTCCTTTATCTCCTGATATTCAGCCTCAGTAATAATCTCCAGGGGTTTATTTTGGAGGCCAGCAAGCAGAACCTCGATCTTGAGCCGTAGCATAAAATCTTTGAGATTCTCCCGGAATACTGCATCATTGATAGTGGAGACAAGCTCAGTGACAGTTTTCCCTTTGCCTATCAAATCATCTTTGCGATTCTGAAGGGCCTCGAGTAGAGCCTGCGCGAGTATTCCTTGCATTCGCTCTGCCAATGTGTTCAGCGCCTCATCCGAGATAAATTGTATTTTAGGAGTATGTCCATTTCCTTGCGCATCGCTCATGTCGTCATAACCCCTTTCCGATCAAGGATGAATTACCTTTGCCACTCAACTATATCACGGCGAACAGCTTTGTGTTTGGCATATAAAAAAAAGGTCTGGGGCTGGTTTGTCACCATATCCCCAGACCTCCCAGACGCTACTGTTGATCCAACTGACGCGCGATCTCGTCGCGGTTCAGGAAATCGCGCAGCATTTTCGCCTCGGCCAGCGCGAGCGTTACCAGCTCGCGCGGATTCTCTTCTGTGTCAAACACAGCCAGGTCGAGTTCATAATGATCGGCGAAATGTTGCAGGGAGAAATTCACGGTTTCGCCATTCTCGCGAACGAACGTGATAGCATTCTCAATGCCAGTGTTCAGTTCTTTGACGGTTGCGGTTGTCGATGCCATGAGTGTTGATCCTTCCATCTTTCAAACGTCTACCCACCGGCCACAATCGGCCAGGGGTATACTAACACAATGGGCGATGCTCTTCACAAAGTTTCTCGCCCTGGGAGCCTGGCGGTTGTCGGCTCCCTTTTTCCGTTCTGAAGCAACTTCACTTCATTGATCTAAGTTTACCTGATATTAAGCCGTGTGTCAATACTTTAATGTACTATTTTATGAGATATACCAGATTATTGACAAACTCATACTAATCTGTGTACAATTGGCTTAACAGAGAACAAAAAAATACTCAACTTGAGTTTTTTCAGATAAATCGAAAAAGGGGATGCACCGATGGAAACCAGAGACACATACACCCTACAGGGGTTGTTTGAGGACCTACCTATCTCAATTGCAGAACTGGCCCGCAAAAGCGAGATTAATGAAGTAACGCTCGCTCGGATTCGCGATGGGAAAGCGGCCAGGCGCGATACAGCAAATAAGCTCCTCAATGCTCTATCTCACGTGTATGATCGCCATCTGACGCTGCGCAACGTAACCGGTATCAATGTGCAAACAAACGAACAAATCGAGCGGAAAGCAGTAAAAGCAAAAGAAGAAGCTGTGGCATAGCCCCGGCATACGATGCTCGGTTTCTCAGGCGCGCTCATCGTATGCCCCAGGCTACTGCAAAAAGTATAGCACATGGCAGGAGATCAAGGGATACTACTATGCTATCTTCTTAAGAAATTCATCTGTTCGAGACCAGTAAGCGATATCAGATAAATCTTCTACCAAACTGAAATCCTCCGGATTCCATATATCCACTGTATCATCAAACAAAGAAATGAATCTTAATGCCTCCTGCCCCACCTTAAGGTAACTTAGGTCGTGCCACATAGCTGTAGCACGGATCACTTGATCGCGCGCTGCTGCATGACTGCCAGTACTAAGTACGCGCACAAGAGCACTACGTTCCGTACGTCTAGTTTGAAAATCAGGTCGCCAAATTGCTGTTGATCGACCTGGAACCTGTGGGTTGCGGTCAAATGCAATATTGTTTTCTTGCAATAAATCCTCAACCTCGTCAACGATTGATTCACCTAATTTATTTCGGAAGGTGAACCACAAGTCGGATACTCTTAACATACATTGAGACAGTCTTGTTACAGCACCAGCCAGGTCTTCAGATCGCCTTACTCGCACCATAAGCATACCGCGGTAGATCTCTATATTATGAGTAAGACATATATCAGCAATAAGCTGGCGTTGCTTGCGAGATTTTCGCTGGGCGAAAGTTTGCATCCTTAGCCAACGCATTGTTTCACCGAGATCCGTTAAGGTAGCAATCCCCTCTTCTTCACTGTAAAAGAGATCGATAATATCACCATCTGGATAAAGAAATGGCGTCTGAATTCTCGTGTACTGATTCATAGGCGAGCAAGTAAAGAGCAAGCCCATCTGTTCGGCAATCAGTTGGCAAGGATTAGCCATCATATCAGCTCCAACTGAAACGGAGGTGGCGGACGCATCACTCCATTGTGTATGAGAAATGCCTCGTTACAAAATTGTGCCCAAACGCCTACAGGATCACTTATCAGAGCAGTAATATCATCAGGTACATAAGCCACTTTATCGCGAAATTCACCCCAGCGATGCTTATGTTTTCTACCAACGTTAGAACATGAAGGATTATGGTGATCTTTACCTAAATCTAGCGCATATATTCTTCCAAATGCCTGATGAATCAAAGCGTAAGTGAGTGTTTGAGCAATAGGGTTATAACTACCTCTCACAAGTACAGGATACTTTGCTTCGGAAATCACATCAACGCGGAACTCTACAGTCGGAGAATGATCTTCATCTTCTTCCCAGACAATAAACCCATTTATCTGTTTTGTTGGATCAGCCAGAAAGATTTCAAAGTCCTGCTGTTTCATTTTCAGCCTCAGCATTTCATCTCAATATTGATTCAAATAATACCACAAGAAACAACTCCATAATGGTATTCTTTTCGAGCAACACCACTAAGGAAACACTTGGCATAGCCATTTGCAGATACCACGTGTTATTCTTAATAATTTCCAAAGCAGAGGTAGAGCAGAAAAGCCCTTGATTTGATATTTTCAGTTTACAGAGCAGGGGGTAGAGGGCAGTTTTTCAATAAGAAGTCGCCGCCGTGGCTTGTATAAAGAATTCATGTACAAAGCAGGGGGTATGACCGACTTGGCTTCTCTCTGAAAAAATGTGCAGCTTATACAATTTTTGTGTAACTTTGTGCAGGGCAGGGGGTGGTGTTATGTAAAGCAACCCCAAAATGTGTAAGTTGTGCATCTGTGCAGATGTGTATATATATATATTCTTTGCATGATTACTTACACATCTTTTCTTTCTTCTCTCACTTTTGAAAAAGCAAAATGTGTTGCTGCACAACCTGCACATCTGCACATTTTTCTCTCCTCCCTACCCCTGCTGTGTGAAACAGTATAAAAAAACTCTCCGCGGTAGTTTTTCATGCTCCGCACTTTCCGCAGGTGAGAGCGACCAGGCTCATCCCCTGCTTTGCAAATAAAATAAAAGAAGAGAGTTGCGCGCGCAACTCTCTTCTTACGAGTTTTAGTGATGTTAATCGCTGAGGATTTTTGCTTCTGGGAAAACTGGTGTTGCAGAATTTTCCAACCAGGTTAGGAGTGCCTTACCTTCTTCGCCTGTAAAGGTGAGGTATGGCGTGTCGGGATTTCCCATATTGAAGATTTGCACAATGAGGTTGGTTTCATCGCCCAGCTTCTGGATATAGCCTATATTGGTGAGATTGACGAAGCGCTTCCCTATGCGCAAAAACTGAATGGCCAAATGTAATGTCCTTTCGGGATAGAAACGATCTCTGGAACGTTCCCAGAAATTTGATTCATTTTAGTTCATCGTGTGTCAAGTTACTATAGGGACAAGCATGTTGTTAGTACAAATTACCCATAGTTAGGTTTAGAAATTTTCTGACATGCTGATTATTCTCTGCGGCGGCGTAGCTCAGTCAGTATGGCGGGATTCCAGCACACATATCCTTGCTATAATTCCACTACAACTAATAGGAGTCCCGCCAGGAATATTGATACAAGCCGCGCTCATGGTAATATCATGGCATAGCTACAAGACCCACGGGGCGGTGGCGAAATGGTAGACGCAGGAGATCTGAAAAGAGTCGGGATCTCCATTTGCTACTTGTCAAGTGGTTATTTATGCCTCAGTATGGTAAACTGTTCTTTAGACACGAGGACACAAGCTTTAGCTTCCTGAGACTCGCCCGAAATGAATAAGAAGCCCATCAATGTAAATCGGCTTCTAGAGTGAATAGGGCGGGAGGGAATCGAACCCTCACGGACTCTCCATCCCGGAGATTTTAAGTCTCCTGCGTCTACCATTTCGCCACCGCCCCGTGGGTCTTGTTGCTGTGCCATGATATTAACATGTTGTTGGAGGTTCGTCAATCAGGAAAATAGACTCTTCCTCTCATTTCTATTGACGCGCGGCCTCAACTGGTTCATAATACGCAAGTACGATTGAGACAATCATCCATACAAACAAACTGGAAGTTTTTGAGCTATTATCAGGTATGGCAATGAGCAATGAAACTACGGGCGAGGAACATAACACACCAGGCGGTATTCCCCAGGAGCAGATTCTGCGGGGCGTCTATGAGGTTATCGTCGTTGGGGCCGGTCACGCGGGCTGCGAGGCGGCTTTAGCGTGCGCGAGAATGGGACGCAAAACGCTGCTGATTACCATGAACCTGGACAGCGTGGCCCTGATGCCCTGCAATCCTTCTATGGGTGGACCCGCCAAAGGGCATTTAATCAAAGAGATCGACGCGCTGGGCGGCGAGATCGGGCGCAATACCGACCGCACGTTCATCCAGATGCGCCTCCTCAATACCAGCAAAGGCCCGGCGGTGCAGGCGTTGCGCGCCCAGTGTGATAAACAGGCCTACCGGCTGGCAATGAAGTTTGTGCTGGAAAGCGAACCTAACCTGGAATTGAAACAGGCCACCATTCTACACCTGTTGAGCGAGCAGGGTCCCGATGGACGACCAGCTATGCGCGGCGTAGTGACAACCAACGGCTGGCAATACGAGGCAAGATCGGTGATTCTGACTACCGGAACCTTTATCAATGGAAGGCTGGTCGTCGGCGAAAAAACATCACCTGGCGGACGCGCCGGGGAAGCGCCCGCGCTGGGCATCTCGGACTCGCTGCGCGCGCTCGGCCTTGAAGTGCGCCGTTTCAAGACCGGCACTCCGCCGCGTATCGATGCGCGTAGTATCGATTTCAGCAAGACCATTCCGCAGCCGGGGAGCCGCGTGCCGCTCTACTTCTCCCAGGATGTCGCGGCGCGCGAAGATATACAGCTTCCGGGAACGCGCCCTAATCCCATCTATCCCGTCACCGACGAAGATTTACACGGCTGGCGGCCACAGTTGCCCTGCTATCTGGTGCATACAAACGAGCGCACGCACCGGGTTATTCGCGACAACCTGCACCGCTCGCCGCTTTATACCGGCATCATCGAGGGTATTGGCCCGCGCTATTGTCCATCTATCGAGGACAAGATCGTGCGTTTCGCCGATAAGGAGCGCCATCAAATCTTTCTTGAGCCGGAGGGCTGGCGCACCGGCGAGGTCTATGTGCAGGGCATGAATACCAGCTTGCCGGAAGATGTGCAGATGGCGATGCTGCGCAGCATTCCCGCGCTGGAACATGCCGAGATGATGCGTGTTGGCTATGCTGTTGAATATGATTTTGTGCCACCGGAACAACTGCTGTCCACGCTGCAAACCAAAGCGGCGGCGGGACTCTTTCTGGCCGGCCAGATCAATGGCACATCCGGCTATGAAGAGGCGGCGGCGCAGGGCATCATGGCAGGCATGAACGCCGCGCTTTATACACGGGGCGAGGAGCCTTTTGTGCTGGGACGCCACGAAGCTTACATAGGCGTACTCGTCGATGATCTCGTGACGCGCCCACTCACCGAACCATATCGCCTGCATACCTCGCGCGCCGAATATCGCCTGCTGCTGCGGCCCGATAGCGCGGATTTGCGTTTGAGCGACCATGCCTATCGCTATGGGCTGATTGACGATGCTCGCTACGAGCAGGTGGTACGCAAACGCGAATATATCGTCCGCGCGCTGCAGCAGCTTGATACCGTCGTCTTCACCTCATCGCGCATGATGGAACTACACGCGCAGGAACTGGACATGGCGCCGCTGGGCCAGATGTTTACGGCGCGCGAACTCTTGCGGCGGCCCGATGTAACCTATCACAAGGTAGCGCAACTGGCGCAAAGAATTGCTACTGCATCAACAAAGCCTGAAGAAGCAGACCTGCCCGACCTGGACGATGGAACGGCGGAAGAGGTCGAATTGCAGGTGAAATATGAGAGTTATGTGCGCAAGCAGGAGCAGATTGTACACCGGGCAAAGCGCCTGGAAGAGCATCTGATCCCGGAAAATCTTGAATATGATGCCGTGCAACATTTGCGAACGCAGGCGCGCCAGAAGTTACAGCGCACGCGCCCGCGCACAATAGGGCAGGCTTCCAGGGTGGAAGGAGTGACACCGGCAGATATCGCCATTCTGCTGATATATATGGAAAAGCTGCGCGCCGTGTCCGGGATGCGATAAATCACATACGCATCACGTCCTGGCTATACGTGGTAAACGCTCTTGACAGTGGCATTAGCAAGCGTGTAACATACATATGCAGTAGAACTGCAAAATAGTGTTTCCAGTTGAATGCCAAAGCATGGTCATGAACGTAACCCCCGCGCGAATGGCCAGGTTTTCAGGGCAGACTTTGTAGTGGTAACTTGCGCGCCAATAAAAGGCAAGCGGTGTGTTATCCTATACAAGGGCGAGTATGGCTACTCATCAAAGGGGGAGTTCAGTGTATATTTTAGTTGTTGACGACGACTTATTCGCAAATACGCTCATCCACTTTGTGCTCAGCAAAGAAGGCTTCGAGGTTGAGACCACTGATAACCCGCGCGGCGCAATGCAGATGATTCAGAAACGCGAGCCAGATCTTCTCATCGTGGATGTCATGATGCCATATTTGAGTGGTTTTGAGTTTGCCGCGAAACTGCGCGAAGCGGGATATGACATTCCTTTTATTTTTATGACGGCGCAGGATGCTCTTGAATCCAAGTTGCAGGGTTTCCAGATCGGCGCGGATGATTATATTTGCAAGCCATTCATTCACCAGGAGTTGGTGGCGCGCGTGCAGGCCGTCATGCGCCGCATCAAGAAATATAGCAAAGCCGGCAACCAGAGTATTCGCTGCGGCCAGATCGAGTTGATTCCAGGCGATTTAAAAGTGGTGATAGCCGGTCATGCTGATATCACACTGACGCCCACGGAGATGCATGTGTTACGCGTGCTGATGGCTTCTCCAGGGCAGGTTGTCAACCGCGACAAACTGCTTGCAGAGGTGTGGAACGACAACGAGAACAATAGCAATATCGTAGATGTGTACGTCCGTCGTCTCCGCATGAAGCTCGAAGAGGATGCCGATAGGCCGCAGCATATCACCTCAGTGCGTGGTGTAGGATACAAATTTCTAGGGAAATAGAGGCGAGCGATGCGCAAACCAGTCCAATCACAAACGGAGGGAGAAGAGGCTGTGGCGATCCCGGCGCAGGCGCCGCCAGAAACAGGCACGGTTAGCTACTCACGGAAACAGTTGGAGCCATTGTTCGAGCACTCCGCGAATGCTATAGTGGTGATCGATGAGCAGTTCCACGTCATCGATTCTAATGCCATCGGTTGTGATAAGTTTGGCTGGACACGCGCGGCGTTCATTGGTCAGCATTGCAGTAAAGTGTTGGGCTGCATGAATCTCAATCGAATGATGTTGTGCGGCACTTCGAGCTGTCCTCTGACGCGCGTCTTACTAAAAAATGCGCCAATCCCCAACGAAGAGTTGATCTGTGGAACGTTACCGGGTCATATCGACGAATACGCGGTCGGCGTAACTCCCATCAAGTCCGAAGGCCGGCGCATCGTCGTGTACAGCGCGCGCGATGTTTCCTCGCTCAAAGTCGCCAACAGCGTGCGCTCAAATTTTGTTTCGATGGTTTCGCACGAACTGCGCACTCCCCTGAACTCGGTGCATGGCTTTATCGATTTGCTGATGCAGGGACACATGGGCGAGCTGACGCAGGAGCAGAAAACCTACCTCGGCTACGCGCAAGAAGGCGTACAGCAGCTCGTTTCCATCGTGGAAGATATCCTGTTGATGACCCGCTCAGATTCCGGTCAGTTCGAGATCAAGCCGGAGGAAGTGAATTTCCTCAACCTGGCAAATCAGGTGCTACGCAACCTGCAACCACAGGCGTTGAAAGCATCTGTTATTCTCAATAAGGATATTTTCACTCCGTCGCCTCTGCTCTATGTTGACCCTCAACGCATAAAGCAGGTACTCAACAACCTGGTCGTCAATGCCATTAAATTTACGCCGCCCGGCGGTACGGTCACGTTGCGCGCCCGACCCTACAATGAAGAATTTGTGATGATCTCGGTCATCGATACCGGCTATGGTATTCCACAGGAAGACCGCAACCACGTTTTTGAACGCTTCTACCAGTCAAACCACGCCCTGCAATCTCGCATGGGCGGCTACGGCCTGGGCCTGCCGATCGCCCGCCTGATCGTAGAGCAGCACGGCGGCATAATTGATTTCGATTCCACCGTCAATCAGGGAACCACCTTCTATTTCACCGCTCCATTGTATAACGAGAAAAAATGAAGAGACTTACCAGGGCGGGGGCAAGCCCCGCCCTGGTAAGTCTCT
The DNA here is from genome assembly GCA_963769535.1 of uncultured Chloroflexia bacterium. Lineage (GTDB taxonomy): Bacteria > Chloroflexota > Ktedonobacteria > Ktedonobacterales > Ktedonobacteraceae > CF-113. The sequence goes on from CAVYMC010000002.1 coordinate 486,257, forward strand.
TTTAAGGGAATAGAGTTGGCTGCTGATTTTCGGCGGGTTCGCGCCAATCGTTCTGCTTTGAGAGTTTATCGGCCTGGCGCGTCGGCTCTGGCAAGCGGTAGCCTCTGGCACATTGCAGCACATAGTGGATGCTGCTCTCCAGACTGATGCGATGCCCCAATGAGATAATCATGGGCTTCACCCGTTCGCGGGTGCGCACCGCGGCCCCGATGGTTTCGCCGCGATCCTTCAAAGGCAACCATGCCCCGGCCTCTTCGCTCAATTGCGTTTCTTCGTAGTTGCCTTTCAGGATAGATTTAGCGCAGCCGATGGTGGGCAGATCGAGCCACAGGCCCAGGTGCGCGGCAATGCCCAGGCGGCGGGGGTGCGCGATGCCCTGCCCATCCACCATTAGCAGGTCGGGCTGCTGCTTCAGTTGCGCGAATGCGCCGATAATGCAGGGTATTTCACGGAACGAAAGCAGGCCAGGAATATACTCCATACGTATCGGTTCTTCATACACGTGCCGCTCCAGTATCTCCAATTCTGGAAAGGAGAGCAGTACGACGGCGGCGCGCGCCATGCCATTCTGCTCGTTGATCGCCATATCTACACCCGCGATGGTATGCACCTCTCCAAAGCGATCTTCGCGTATGATACGCTGCGCCAGTTCCTTTTGCAGGGCAATGGCTTGCGCGGGAGTGAGGTTCCACATGTGTAACGATTCTTGTTTCATCGTTTCTAGCGTGCCTCTGCCACAAATATCATGCGCGGGCTATCATGCTCGTACAGGCTCAGATCATAATTGCCGTACACATCCTTGATGGTGAAGCCGGCCTGTTCGAGCAGCAGTTCCGCCTCGTTGCGCTCGAACAGGTACAACTGTGTCTGCGTAATGGTACGCTGCACGGCCTCACCCTGTTTGTGAATATCATAAAAATGCGTCAGGTCGAGCAGGTGCATTGTGTGAGATGATGCCGGGCTGACAAAGTGCGTAATCATGTTGCCATCTTCCGTCTGCCACGTCCCCTGGTGCAACATTTGCCCGCCCATGCTCTCCATATAACGCGCATCCTCGTTGCTGATATCCAGAATGAAGGCGCCACTGGCAGTCAGGTGCGCGCGTATAGCGGCCAACGCCTGCTGCTGCGCCTTGCGCGTGATGATATGCCCGAATGAGCCAAGCGCGATAAACGCCATGTGAAACTTCTTTACCAGGTGCAGCGCGCACATATCTTGCTGCTCGAGCGTACAACGCGCAGCAACACCTTCTGTTTCAAGCGCAACACGCGCCAGGTCAAGCATAGCGGCGGAAGTGTCAACGCCCGTGATTTCATAGCCTGCGTGCGCCAGGGGTAAAAGTAAGCGCCCACTCCCGCAGGCCAGTTCGAGCAATGGCCCACCGCGCAACTCCGCGAAGTTCACATACAGGTCAATATCTTCATCGAAACGGGCGTGTTCTATGTCATAAAACGGGGCAATGCGGTCGTAATCATTGAGCATCGATCAGTCAGTTTCTCTTTCGTTTGCTTCTTCGACCTGTTCAACCGCTGCGGGGACAGAAAGACGCCGGTCAGAGTTATTAACCAGCAGTAAGTATTGTTCAAATGACATATGCTGCCGCGCCGGTTGCATTACCATGTATCAGTTTGCTCACTCGTCTCTGAGATTTATGTGCCCATTATATCATGACCTGGAAAGAGTAGCTCTACTGGATAACTTGAGACTGATGCACAATATGGGGGAAACCATCGTTGCAATCGACAATATATCTTGCTGCTACATCGTTTGTATAGGCTGCCCCCGAAACGGTATGATACCCCCGCGATGCAGGTTTGCGGGTTGAGGACATCTTGCCAGGTGGGATGATGTAAACAATCTCTCCGGTATATTGACGCTCACGCTCCTTTATTGTTACCATATCACCAAGATGATACTCCCCTTCATTCACTGGCCCGAAGAGTCCGGCGAGCTGCTGCTCATCGTCTCCATCAAACCGATAGTGCTCATAGACACGCTGTCCATTTCTGATGGATTCAATGATAGGGATACGCTCATCCGTCTCAAGTATGATGATCCAGAGGTTCAAAAACGCTTGTGGCTGCACCACATCGACAGGGCTCCACATGAAGACTTTGAGGCCTGCCCTGGATTGAAAGGTTTTCGAGAGCAGCGTGCGCAAAGAGGGTGATCTGAACTTGACGGAGAATATCATCACTATTGCATTGCCCGAGAGTGAGAAGAGAAGCTATATCGATATTGTTCACTTTCACAGGCGCCAGCATTCCGAACTGTTGCCAGTCAATAGGATCAAGTGTGATATTAAATTGTCCGCATATTGCTATGATCTGCCTGGCTTTCTGACAAGCTTCTTGTTGCTCATCAGCAATATTTCGATGTGAGAAGGTCATGATGGTAACTCCTTGAATGAAGCAGTTGTTGAGCCTGCCCTCTTCCTGATCAACCATTCTGTGATAAAAGTGAGAAGAATGCGTCGCACCAGAGTTTCGAGATATCTGATCTTAACTAATCTTTTCGCTTCCTCTATTGAGCCACTTTCTGTGAGGTGTTGTCAACTAGAGTGACTCTCCATAGCAGCATCTTCTATTATCGACCTGTTATGATACACTATTGACAGTTGATTTGACAGTGAAACAACTGTCTGATAGTCGTCAATACTAAACAAAAGGAAACGGCCTCCATGCGCGCCCTTGTCTATCAAAACAACACGCTTACGCTTGAGAAGAACTACCGGCAACCTGAACTGCAACCAGGCGAAGCCCTGATTCGCGTACTACAGGTGGGCATATGCAATACCGACCTGGAAATTACACGCGGCTACATGGCCTTTGAGGGTGTGTTGGGGCATGAGTTTGTGGGTATTGTTGAAAGCGTGCATGAAGGCTCCGGCGCAACTGCTCCTACCTATCTGATAGGGAAGCGGGTGGTGGGGGAGATCAACGCGGCCTGCCGTCGCGCCGATTGCTTTTATTGCCAGCGCGATATGCCCACCCATTGCCCGCGGCGCACGACGCTGGGAATCGTCAATCGCGATGGCGCGTTCGCCGAGTATTTGACGCTGCCAACTGAAAATTTGCACCTGGTTCCCGATACTGTCAGCGATGAAGAGGCGGTTTTTGTTGAGCCGTTAGCCGCCAACTTTGAGATTTTCGAGCAAGTACGCATTAAGCCTACCGACAGCGTCATAGTGCTGGGCGATGGAAAAATGGGACAACTGGCGGCGCAGGTGTTAGCGCTGGCAAGCTGCGAAGTATTGATGATTGGCAAACATCCTGAGAAGTTAGCCATAGTCGAACAGAGAGGAATTGCCACCTGCTTGTTTGACGACGTTACGCATCTTTTGCAGAAAGCCGGGCGGCGCGTCGATATGGTGGTGGAATGCAGCGGCGCGGCCCAGGGATTGGAACTGGCGCTACAGTTGGTGCGCCCGCGTGGAACCGTCATGCTCAAAAGCACCGTCGCCGATAAGAGTACGTTACATCTCGCATCCATCGTGATAGACGAGATTCGCGTGCAAGGCTCACGCTGCGGCCCATTCGCTCCCGCTCTCAGGGCGTTGAGCCAGCGCACCATCGATGTGCGCCCGTTGATGAGCGCGCACTACACGTTGGATGATGCGCTGGCTGCCTTTGAATACGCCGCGCAGCCGGGCGTATTGAAGGCGCTGGTGCGGATCTAGCTGCTCCGGGATTACTTATATGACCAGGACCCAACGAATTCATATTCCCTTTGTGAAGTACTTCATTGCAATATATGGAAAAATCGTTTATAGTTGGGGCTGGGATAGTTATGAGCGTTTTTCTGATGCCAACGATGCGCCAGGCCCACCGCGAGCCGGGAGAACTCGAGCAATTGTATGGTGTGCGTGAGTCTATCGACAGCCTGACTTCGCTGTCAATTGCGGAGAACAATCGTATGCAAACAGTTTTTCAACCCATACAATCAGTAATCCAAACTATATTACATGAATGGAAAAGGCGCGCAGATGCGACAGATTTTGTCTGGTTGGCACGCTTTCGTTTTCTCTCTCTCTACTCCGCTCTTAAATTTGGATTGCTCCTGCTCATGGGAATCATCGGTCTCCACTGGCACTCACAGCTATCCCCTACCGCAGATAATTCCGTGTTCATACGCTTACCAGGTTTAGCTCTTGCAGTTATTGCCAGTATTCTCGTCTTATTACTTGGCCTGGGCCTGGCCAGCAGGTTTCGCATATCTCGTTCTATCGGTATATCCATCCTGGTTGCCATCGATATCTGCATCTTACTGGCAGTCATGTATGCAAGTATCTTACAAAATATGCTCCTCCTCTTATTTATCACCGCGCTCAGTTCGTGTACCACACCATTACTTGTTGAACGCATCAGTCGCTACGCCAAAAGATCTACTCACAATGCGCTGGAATTGATGCAGGCCCAATACGAACGCGACCTGCTCATGTTGCAACACTCCCAGGAACTCTCAGGCGCAATTGAAAACGAACGCTCGGTTCTGAAACATGAATTGCATGATGGACTTCTACAAGAACTCAGCGCCCTGCAATTGCAATTTAGCTTGCTACTCTTACGTAACAAGCAAGATGACATGTTGCATCTGAGCGCGGATGAAGTGAAAAAACTAAAAGGCAACGTAGAACGTACCATAAGGGAAGCGCGTAAGGTGATGCAGGACTTACAAACTTCGGTCTAGCGCTAGAAAAACAAGATCATGAGTACATCTAATTTTTCAATGCAACACACAGGGCGTTTTGCTGTAAAACACCCTTTACGCTTGATGATCGTAGACGACCACGAGATTGTGCGTCATGGGCTGCGCGATGTTATCAACATCGTCAAAGGGTTTGCCGTTGTCGCTGAAGCAAGTACTTGTCAGGATGCACTCGCGCAGATTCAGCGCACAGCAATTGACCTGGTTTTCATGGACCTTTCACTGCCCGATGGTAATGGGATGGAGCTTATTCATATACTTCGGAACCGTGATGCGCCCCCTGACATCATTGTCCTATCAGCAACCCTAAACGACGACTTACTCCTGGAAACTATGCTGGCTGGAGCTTCCGGCTACCTCACCAAAGATGTCCCTGCTGCCGAAATAGCCCGACTCCTGCAAGGCTTCCGTCAAGGAGAAATGGTATTGACACCACCGGTTGCCTCCAGGCTGATTAACCTGCTTGTGCAGAAATATCTTTTACTCGAATTGAGCCAGAGTGCAGCAAAAAGTGAGACAAGCATAGCAACTTCACCAGATCGACAATCGCAAGACGCCCCTCCAGCCGATCCTTTACAAGAGAGAGAAACATCTCTGTTGTCGCATCTTACTCCGCAAGAGGATAAGATCTTCCAACTCGTGCGCCTGGGACTCAGTAACAAGCAAATCGCGTCACAGCTCTCTATATCTCATTTCACCGTAGGTAAACACATCCAAAATATTCTGAGAAAGCTGGGAGTTACCAACCGCACCCAGGCCGCTCATATACCTCATTTGAGGGATTAAAAATTGATCGATATATTGGAATTCATGAATTGAATGTTTTTTCTACTGCATTTGAGCGATTGTATATTGTTATGTTATATGTTTTAATTTAATGTGGTTACAAGTTCTGATACAGATTGAGACGACAGCCCAGACAATGAGGGGGGAAGTATGAAGTTGTTGATAGTCGATAATGATCGCGATCTGGTAGAGATGCTCACCAGTTGGCTGAAAACATTGGGGTACGAGGTTCATCGCGCTTATAGTGGCGAACGCGCAAAGGTTGAATGGGAAGAACAAAAACCAGACCTCGTTATTTTGGATTCAGCATTGAAAGATGTCGATGCGCTTACCATGTGTCGCGATATGCGTCATATTCATGACGCGCTCGTCTTAGTTATTACTGACGGGAAAGATGTGCAGGACGAGGTAAAATGCCTGGAGTCAGGCGCTGATGATTATTTACGTAAGCCTTTCTTTCCCTCACAAATCCTGGCGCGTATCCGGGCTGTAAGTCGAAGAGGACGTTCAACCCTTAGCCAGCGTCCGTCATCCATCGTCAGGGTGGGGCCACTCCAGGTTGATTCGCTGCACAATGAGGTGCGTGTCAATGGAAAAGCGTCACGCCTGACACCAACTGAAAGTAAATTGCTGCATCTGCTGGCAGTGAATGCCAACAACGTTTGCACAGCCAACCAGATCGTTTCGCACATCTGGGGATTTGGCAACGATGGGGATAGTTGCCTTATCAAAGCGCACATTCGTCATCTCCGCCAGAAGGTCGAACCCGACCCGGGCAATCCTCGCTATATCTTGACCGTCCCAGGAGTCGGCTACACCATGATCCGTTACTCAGCCGATGGGCAAGATACCAAAGAGCTTGTGCGCACCCTGCAAGCCGTTTCAGGCTAGCAGTAACAACGTACTCACACAAAAAGAAACAGGCGATGAACTACAACACTTCGCCTGTTTCTTTTTGTGTTACGGTATTTTCACGCAATATGAGAGATTGACACCGTTTTTTCGTCTGCTTCGACATCATATATACATACCCAACTGATACACTTTCTTGCATATACACCCATTTCCAATTTAAAGGGCCTTTTTTTATGGAGACGATGGAAAAGATGGCAGACAGTTCCTTTTATGGTCCTATACCTCGACTTGACACAATTCGGCGGGTGCCAGGTCGCTATCATCGCATTTTACCCCTGGAATTGATGAAAAATTACCAGTTTATAGTCGTGGGAGCCTCGCGTGGCACATTAACGGTGGCGATCACCGACCAAGAGCAAAGGCCCATTATTGAATCTCTCAAAAAGCTGACAGGGCGTTCTATTTTCACTGTATTCATCGACCCTGCCAGGATGCGTCTGCTCATTGATCGTGTTGAACGCTGCGAACGAATAAAGTATCGTAGGTTGCTGGGACGCCCCTACTATCTCCACCGCATCCAATTGCAAAGCATCGTCTGGTATCTCATAGCCGAGAAACCTTAACTATGGGGAGAGAATTTGGCTGCTAGCCGCCACCACGTCCAGAAACCACGACGGGAATAGTGAGGATAATCAACTTGATGTCCTGTAGAATTGACTGTTTCTGAAGGTAATTGATGTCCATCTCCACCATTTCATCAAAAGTCACGCGGCTGCGTCCATACACCTGCCAGTAACCCGTGATGCCTGGTTTTCCGAGTAACCGCAAGCTATGACGCAAGCTATATGCTTCCACTTCATAGGGTAGGGGTGGACGTGGCCCAACCACGCTCATCTCACCACGCAAAACATTGAAAAATTGTGGCAATTCATCGATGCTGAGTTTACGAATAATACGTCCAACCCTGGTCACACGGGGATCACCAACAAGCTTGTAAAGCGTACTTCCAGCGCCGCTATGGCCGTTAAGCATATCACCGTTCATATACCGCTTCACAGCTTCGCGATGAATCTTATCATCGTTGTTGACATACATCGAACGGAACTTGAGCATATCAAAGTCAACACCATCCTGCCCTACTCGTTTCTGCCGGTAGAAAATCGGCCCTTCGGAATCGAGGCGAATGAAGAGGGCCACGATCAGCATTATCAAGCAGAGAAACGGGAGTAAGAGCAGGATAAATAGTACATCCAGGACTCGTTTTGCGCACAAATACCTCTGCTTTAATTGTATCTCTTCTCGTACAAACTGTGAAAGAGTAGCCATCCAATCACCTCTCTGTAAGCAGTACCTCGCTAACATGGTTGTTGAAGTCAAAACACATTCCATACACATTCCATACACATTCCATACATCCCGTACTAGAGCATAGTCGATGGGGGTATAGACACGGTATGTAAACGCATGTAAAAACGGGAGAGATAGCGTAGAGAGGGTAGTGAATTGAATATTGAACTATTCTTTAAGTATTGCAACCCGGGTAAGCTATTCTGTACTCCAACCTCGAAGGTCAACCTGTTCTCAACCGCAATAGCAATCATTCCAGTACCTCAATCATTTACTTTGAGTAATGGGAAAGGTTTTGTATATCATTGGGCGGAAAATTGAGATATTCCATAGAAAGGGATTTCCATGCAAGTGAAAAATTTACGTTTTGGAGTCATTGGTTGGGGATACTGGGGTCCAAAAATCGCGCGCAATCTGGATACATTGCCCAATGCGAGCGTCGCCATAGTAGCTGATGCTGATATTAACCGTCTCTCCTCATTAACGGTGAACCAACCCTGGATCAAAACCACAACCCGGGTGGATGATATATTTACTTCGGATGTTGATGCGGTTGTCATCGTAACGCCTGTGCGAACCCATTATAAACTGGCCCGGCAGGCTCTACTCTACGGAAAACACGTGCTCGTTGAGAAACCCCTCACTAGCAATGTAGTGGAGGCGGAAGAGCTGGTGGCCCTGGCACAGGAGCGGCAGCGCACGTTGATGGTTGGTCACACCTTTGAATATAACCTGGCCGTCAACGAACTACGCAATCTTATCCAGAGTGGGGACCTGGGAAAAATCTACTCCATCGAGGCGGAACGTCTCAACCTGGGTCTGTTCCGCAGCGACATCAATGTCATCTGGGACCTCGCTCCACATGACATCTCCATCTTGCTCTATCTCCTGGGTAAAACACCGGAGCGCATCAAGGTGCAGGCTCACGCCCATTTACAACGCCATATTCAGGACGTTGCTCATATTGATCTTGAATTCGACGATGGCATGAATGCGCACATCCACGTAAGCTGGCTACATCCCTGCAAAATTCGCCGCATCACCGTGATTGGAGACGCCCGAATGGCCGTGTATGACGATGTGAACAAGGCAGAGATGCTCAAAATCTATAACAAAGGGGCAGATATACACGCCGACCCCGTCGTCTCCTATCGTCATGGCGCGATTACCATTCCGCATTTCGATGAGACCGAGCCGTTGCGCCTGGAATGTGAGGATTTTGCCAATGCCATTCGCACAGGCTCACAGGCACGCGCCCACGGAGGCGTTGGTTTAGAGGTGGTAAAAATACTGGCTGCCGCGCAAGAAGCTCTGGAGAAACAACCAGAACAAATTATGCAGGTAAGCGGCTAATCTCAGGTATGTATTCAAGTGACAAAGCACGGGCACTTCCTTTCGCTGTCAGCGCTTTGTCGCCTGGGTCCTTAGCCCAGATGTTTATAAAGATGTCCACCTAAGGCACCCGTTAGAGCTAATGGAAGTCGCTTCCAAAAAGAAGTAAGCACGCGAAATTTCCAACTATCCTCAGAGGTAGAAGCAAGTCCAGCCGTTCGTGGGTAATAGTAATAAAGAAGAGGTTCTTCTATGGCTCCCCAACGACGCTTAAACCCCATCAATCCCTCATTATTGCGAGAAGTTCGCCCCAGATCAAGTGTTTGGTATCCGTTTTCACAACCTGACTTGAGGGCCGTCCATATGAGTAAGTTGTTGGGAGCGAGATTCAGATATCGTTCATCAGATGCGCTATAAGCGTATCGTAAAGTTGAACCGGATGCCAGCAGAATAGCGCCAGCAATGATCGTCCCTTGATGCTCAGCGAGCAAAAGCCGCATTGAGCCGCTGGCGGCAAAAGCGTCCCATAAACCATAAAAGAACTCTCGTGGCTGGGCTGGCATACCATGTTTTTTGCTGCGTGTTTGGAGGTGCAAACGGTAATAGTGTTCTATATCCTGACGGTTCTGCGCTACTCGCACCTGCACGCACAGTTTCATCGATTTATTCACTTTTTGTTGTACGGACTTACGCAAACGTGACCAGACCTTATCTGGATCAGCAGAAAGGGGCACCAACCATTGCACATATAACTGATTTTCTTCCACCAGGTCTTCACGTCTGGCAAGCGTCTCATTAAGTCCAGTACGCAATTCCAGGTATTTCACTTTACGCTTTTTGGCCTCATTAATAGCCTGATCGATCAAATTGTTAACACTGACTTCATCAGCAGCAAGCAATGGACAAAAATCGGAAAAAGGCAAAGAAACCAGGCGCCGTCCGGTCAAAGGGCTGTGTATGAAACATAAAGGAAGATAACCTGAGATTAGCCCCTTTTTATCTGCGGTAACAAGTGGAATTAGCTCATAACCATACAGTTCCGTAAGCAAATTATGCCACTCGTGACAATGGTAAAGAGACTCTAGCATCTGTTTTTGAAGTAAAGTCGTCGAGCAGTGTTCTGACAATGGTAGTTGTAACATATACATGTTAAAATCCACGCTTTACAATCAGATATGGGATGAGCGATAGTTCTACCAAACCTGGGAGGAGATCGTCACGACTAAAGACCGACTCGATATTTACTTCTTTGAGACTACGTACATAGGTCTTCCAATTGAGATGGCCGCGTCGAATCTCTACCATGCTCGTAGCAAGATCGGTGACGAGGCGCACCCATTTGACGCCAACTTTGGCTCGATAACTATCTACATGCTCTCCCATCTGGTCAGCAAACAACAGGTAGGGGAAATCTACCCCCGCCCGCTGACCCAGAGTATGGTATCCCCAGGTGCGCGCGTTCACATCCAGAATTTTGTAGCGGCCATCGCGTGGGTCGAGCTTATACTCTACTTCGACCAGGCCATAATAATTCATGGCTTGCAAGAAACGCTCTGAATACTCCTCAAGGAGAGGCTGTTCGACGGTTTCGACATAGGTACTGGCCCGCCCAAATTCGGGGGGGTGCTGGCGCAGACGCCGGGCTACCATGCTGGCGATGACGCGCCCATCTTTGTAAAAAGCGCCGTATGCATATTGCTGTTGGCCGTCACCGGGTATCAATTCCTGCACCATGGCCTCATCGGTGCCAACCAGCGTAGTAGCCTGCAAGAATCGCTCTCTTAATTCCGCGGGGGTATCTGCGCGCCAGGCTTTGGCCTTTGTGGCATAAATGAAGTGTTCTTTGATGGCTGGTTTGATCGCCAGCGGCAGTTCCTTCTCAAGCGGCTCTAGCTCTTCCAGGCTCTTTGGGTACCATGTGCGAGGAGCGGGAATGCCCAGTTCTTCCGCCAGGCGATACGTGTTGCGTTTATCCCACGCCCATTGCACCGACTCCCAATCAGGAGTGGGGACGCGAAAAAAGCCGGTAAGTTCTGATCGATACCGAGAAAAAGCCGCTACCGTTTCATCCAGTGTCGGATAGAGTACCCAGTCTTTGAGACCATGTCGTTTCCCAACATCGAGGACAGTTTCTACGACTTTCTGCTCGTCACGCAGGGTTGCTACTCGCTCATAGTGAGTGGTATAGCGTGAAAAATGCGAGATTGAAGGCTCATCGTCAATGACGCAGACGGGGATACCACGCCTCCCCAGGCTACGCACGATACCCAGTCCCTGGAAACACCCTCCAACAACTACAGCCCCTGTCCGTTGAGTCCCAGGGGCTGTAGTCATCAATGCATCCTGTTTCTGGTTGCGATCCTGAATCGCTCCTCTACGTGAAAACATTGATATGCTCTTTCTTCCAGGCATGGAAAATGTTATTTCCATCTTACGCACTATGCGCAATACTATAGGAGATTTGCCGGGCCAGGGCTTTTGTTCCCGATACAAAACGACAAGTCGGACCAAAGGTGCGGCCGGCCAGGATGCCCGCAAAATACATCCCGGGGACAGACGCCTCAAACGACGCATTGAGAATGGGGTAGCCATCACGCTCCCGAATTTTCTCGTGAAGGGCAGCATCGATATAAGGAAGTTTCTGAATGCCCGGTTGATAGCCTGTCCCAAGTAGCAAGTAATCAACCTCTCGTGTTGTGCCGTCATTCAGTGTAAGGCATAATCTTTCTCCTTGAGGAGTCGCCTTCATCACCTGCGTCTTCTCCGTGATTTGTACACAACCTTCTATACGGGGTCGCAGCCATTTCGCTCCTCCTGGCAACACAGCTCGCCTATGCACAGGAGATTTGATACGATCAGGGAAATGACGATAGAAGCCAGGAAAAGCCACCAACCAGTTGATTCCCGGAGGGCCAACGTCTCCAGGTGGATAGAAGATATGCTTAGCCAGGCCAGTGCGCTCATACAGCACTTTAGAATGCCATCTTACTTCCCCTCTGGCAATCAATTCCACACTGGCACCACTTTCATTCAACATCGCCGCGTATTCCAGGGCACTTTGTCCGTTGCCAATTACGATCACTTTACGGCCCTTGAAAACGGAGAGGTCTGAATTAGCAGAGGTATGTCCGGCCAACGTTGCCGATAGGTTGCGCGCGTATTCTGGCACGTAGGCGAAGGCATTGATACCGCTCGCCAGCACGATCTTGTTGGCTTTCACGCTGCGCCCGTCGGCCAAATCCAGGTGGAAGCCCTTCCCATCAGCGGACAATGACTGCACATAGGTCTGGTCAACATCCGGCACAGCCTGCTGCTGAAACCAGAGAGCGTAACCCAGGAACATTGACAAGGGGATAGGTTCCTGGCGCGGGATTTTGTGTAAAGCAATATAACGATCGATGCTAAAATTGCCCTTTGGATCGGAGATGGATGAAGCAGTCCAAATCGACTTCAAACACAAAGTCGATGGCATCTTCTTCCACAATTCCATTGTTTTCCCAAACACAAGCGTCTCAACGCCACGTCCTTTGAGGTGAGACGCCACCGAGAGGCCATAAGGGCCAGAGCCGATAACGACAGTAGTACCTTGTTTCACGTTCGTAACACTCCTTTATTCAAACCCTCGAGAAGGCTGAAATACCACGTACCACGCATCATGTATTGCCCCGCTAGATATAAAAATAACACTCCTATGTAGCTAATTGATTTTGAAACAGGTGAAGAATCAAGCATTTTTGGCAAAAAAAGTAGAGAGAAACAACCTTCTAGTAAGAAGGATAAGTGGCGATTTGAATACTCCGGTACTTTTCTCTAAACAAATCCTCAACACCGGTATATATCAATTCAACACCATGCTGATGTAAGCTAACTTAGTGAACGCTCTGGATACGGTTGAAATTTTGGCATTTGGTAGGAAAAAATCATTATGGCACAATTACACATTGCTACAGTCGCTTATGAATATTGTCTGATTCATGGGCGCGTGCGCGGCCTGGCGGAAGCTGCAGTGGATGCCGGTCATCAGGTAGATATTATCAGTCTTCGCCAACCGCGGGAAAAGCGCCATGAAGTATATGAAGGGGTCAACATCTATCGAGTGCCACTCCAGCGTGGTTGGAGTAGCTCGATCCCCGTTACCATTTTCGGGTGGTGCTTATTCACTTTGATGGCTGGAATAATTTTGACCCGACTTCATTTAAAGCATCGTTTTGACGTGATTCATGTGCATACCATGCCGGACTTCCTTGTTTTCTCGGCATTGCTTCCCAGGCTTCTAGGCGCAAAGGTCATCATAGATGTACAGGACGCCAGTCCAGAGCTTATGGCACAGAAAACTCGAGGGCGTTTGCGTAACTTTGTAAAACTTCTAGCTACATGGCAGGAGCGCATTTCGACGAATTTTGCCGATCACGTCGTAACGGTTGGTTGTACGGGTGAGCAAGTATTAATGAGCCGGGGAGTTCCGAGAGTAAAATTAACCAGTATTCACAATAGTACAGACCCCAAGCTCTTTCCTCTCTCAAAGCGCGTTCCTCCCTCAACTCGATCTGATGAGCAGGATGCGCCTTTCATTCTCATGTACCATGGAACGGTTGAAGAATGGCAGGGGTTGGATATCGCTATCCGGGCTTTAGCCCTGGCTCGTCATGCCATACCACGATTGCGTTTAGATATTAAAGGATTTGGGCACCAGTTACCGGCCATTAAACAGTTAGCGATAGATCTGGGCGTAAGCGAACATGTCGTATTTAGCGATATGTGTCCTATTGGGGAAGTGGTAGATTTTGTCGCGCATGGAGATGTGGGAATTATCCCTTATCAAAAGGGGGGCTACATGGAACTGGTGTTGCCGGTGAAAGCTTTTGAGTTCGCCTGGATGCACAAACCTATGATCGCCTCCGATACGAGGGGAATGCGCTCCATTTTCCGGCCCGAATCCGTAGCGTATTGTGACCCTTCAAAACCAGAGAGTTTCGCGGAAGCGATCATTGATCTCTATAAATATCCGGAGAAGCAAACCACCCTCATTGCGAATGCTGCCGAGGATTATATGCCGTATAGCTGGGAGACGGAAACCAAACGCTACCAACAATTATTAGTCTCTCTCAGACCTAGCAAGTTAGAGAAAGTATATCAAGCAACAAAAAGCTTACCACTTTTAAGAAAGTAGAGGATTGTCGTGGAGGTACGACACATTTTAGAGTTGGCGCGAAAATGGTTCTGGATGCTTGTCCTCGCTTGTATTCTTGGAGGAGCGATTGGATTCCTGGTAAGCTTGATCCAGCCAAAGATATATGATGGTAGCACTTCGCTTCTTATTAGCTCTCCTAATCGCAATGACAACAACGCTATAGTCGGGGATCAGCAGGCCGCTGCAGCTTTTACTGTGTTCCCTACATCTACTCCAGTATTGCAAGCCACTATTCAAGTGATTGGCGACAAGAGCTTGACGCCCACACAATTAGCCTCGATGATCTCTGTCACTAATAACGTCAATACGCAGATCGTCACTATTGATGTGAAAGATGGCAATCCTACGCGAGCCGCGCTGATAGCCAACGACCTCGCCCAACAATCCATCATCCAGTTTAGAAAAGGAACCGTCGATACGAATGTGTCCGAATCGTTTCTGAGCAACGAGATCAATCATATCGAGACGCAGATCAAGAATACGGAACAGAAACTTTCCGCGGCTCAAAGCTCTTCAACCCCAAAACCCGATCCTACCGCACAGGCAACACGGATCAATGATCTCAATACTCAACTCGCCAATCTGCGAACGTCCTACAATGAACTACTCAATTCCTACGCGAACCTGACCGGTTTTCAAATTACGCAGGTGCAACAGGCAGAAATCTCTCAAAAACCGATTTCCCCCAAACCCACAACAGCGATAGCTATAGGAGCGTTAGGGGGGCTAATATTCATGATCGGGCTGATATTAATCATCGAACAACTGGATGATGGACTACGCACATCGAAGAAAATCATGGAAACAACAGGACTATCGACCTTAATCGTAGTGGAACACCTGGCATCAGTATCGAGATACAAGGTTGCCTCCCCGTTAATTGAAAACAGCGCGGCGTGTAAGACAGAAGACCCTGTTGCTCTATTAGCAAATCAGACAAGTGATGTAGATGATGGCACAAGCACTACCATTAAATTGACACGTATGCCGGCAGTCGTGAACCAATCTATTGTCCCTTTTTCCAGCCTCAAGAACAAGCGACCTGGATGCACTCTGATAGCAGAGGAATTTCTGACCCTGGGAGCTCTGCTCTATGCTGAATACAATAGCTTCGACGCTAACTCAAACAAACGCAGATCGCTGCTGATTACCAGCCCGGAGGACGGGGATGGTAAAACTCTGGTTGCCTCGCAGGTTGCTCTCGGCCTTGCTCGCATCGGCACCGAGGTCATTCTCATCGATGCCAACCTGCGTAAACCCCGCATTCATACCATTTTCGGTTTATCCAACACTATCGGACTGAGTTCGCTTCTACAGAACAACTCTCCAGTAGTTGATGACAGCCGACTGGCAACACGCGCTCGCTCAGCTTTACAAGCAACGGCTGAACCCAGGCTATCAGTGCTAACAAGCGGGCCTACCGTTACCTCTCCATCTGAAATACTTTCTTTACCGGCTATGCTCATGGTGTTGAATGAACTGAACCAGAATGCTTTTATTGTGATCGACAGTCCTTCTGTCCTGACTTCCAGCGAAACGATACTCATGGCGCGTAAGAGTGACAGCATATTGCTCGTAACCAATGCTCGTCATACCACAGCTAACAAACTCAATCAATCGCAAGAAGTCCTGACGCGAGTCAACGAAAACATTCTGGGAGTTGTGCTTAACGAGGCTGGCAAAAAGAGGTAAACGATATGTTCAAGAACAAGGTCTGATAATGGAAGCCGTACAAAAAATTCAACAGGGAAATATAACAACAACCAGGCGTATCAATACTAGAGGAATGAAGCCGCTAACTATAGGAGGATTAGCGCTGATTCTCGTCGGCCTGAGCAGCATCAATTTCCTCATAGGATTAGCCCTCGGCATACTCATACTACTCATTGCGATTATTAGCCCACGACCAATCTTAATTGTCTACGGCTTAGCTTTCCTGCTTCCGCTTACCGGCGGACTGGAACGAGGCGCGCTAATTCCTCTGCTCAGAGTCTCGCAGGCGCTGGTCGTGTTTGGGTTTATCTTGTTTGTGCTAAGCACTGCCAGCCCCCAGGGTAAAAGCCGCCTCAGCATTATCGACATGGCATTCATGCTTTACTTGCTAGCAGGTGCCGTTTTCCCTTTGTTAGCTCTTTACTATAATGGTGAGCCTGTAAGCTTGAGCGCCACCAGTATTAATTACACATCCTCGCCCATTCAGACCTTACTGGGACCGCTTCAATACTACATACTTTATCGCATAGTAGTCGCGATCGTCTCATCTGACAGGCAAATCAGAGTATTTCTCAAGCTAATCTTTGCATCCAGCATCCTTGTCTCGGTGATCGGGATCATGCAAAAGCTGAACATCGCCCATATGAGAACCATTATCCAGACATATTATCCGGCTCCATCTATTGGCTACGATATTGCTGCCGTCGACCAGCGCATTACCTCTACCTTACAGCATTACAGTGGCCTGGGGGCTTATCTGACCTTTACCATCATTCTGGTTTTAGTCTGCTATGCCTTTCAGAAGCAGATGAAAATTTCTTCGCTGCTACTAGCAGCGACGTTATTATTTGATAGTATCGCTCTGGTTTTAACCGGCACATTTTCCGCCTGGATCGGGCTGGTGGTCGGAGGAATCCTGGTACTTATCATGTCGCGTCGCTTCCCGAAAATTTTGATTTTTATCATCATCGGCATTCTTGTTGCCATCGTCATTTTCTTTCCTTTTCTTTCGATTCGACTCAATAACGAGCTTGGCGCAGGGGCCGCGCAGGGACTGATACCCCAATCATTGGCCCTGAGAATTCAGATTTGGGAGCAGATAACGTTACCCGCCATCGGTCAGCATCTTTTTTTTGGGCTTGGCCCCAATCCTTTACCGAATGCCAGCGTCCCCGCGGAAGATTCGCAGTATATCCATCTGTTGCTAGAGGGAGGAATACTCTATTTAATCAGCTATTTCCTGCTGATGGGAGCCGCCACCTTCGCTTGCTGGCAGCAAATCAAACAAAAGAGCGAGGGTGTTCTTCGACCCCTGGCTATTGCCACTTTATCTATATTGATAACCCTCAATGTCATGAATATATCGGGCGAATATTTTACCTATGTCGGGGGTCCGCAAACTATCTGGATGCTCCTGGCAATCGTCATTGCAAGCGGGCAAATTCAAAAATTGAAAACTTCCACAACGACGGCGGGCAGATACTGGCTACCTGGCGAGCTATCTACTAGCGCTTCGTCTTCAAGCCAGGCCATCTCTACCCGTTCATCCGTGATACGACGAATTTATGCTTACCCATACAGCCTGATTCCAAACTATAGCGGATACAACTCACCCCCCGACTACGCGTGGAGCCATCTACTGGATTGGAGCTTCGTGAAGGATTCGCTCATCATCAGCATTGGCTCTACATTAGCGCGAGTGCTGGCGCTAGTATTTATGATCGTACTGGCTCGCTTCTTGACGCCTGATGATTTTGGCATCTTTCGCTATGCGTTAACAGTAGTTGGCATTCTCATTATTGTCCCCAGCTCCAGTCCGGTCAGTATTTCGCGCTTCCTGGCAGCTCATTCGGCAGATCATCAGGCTCGCAATAGCTATTTTACGAATGGTATGATCGGAATTATCATTGTACTGATCGCCTCATTAATCATTTCGATTCCCATATTGTACACATTACATATACTTACCATCGGAACTATTGTCTGTATTATAAGCATTAGCGGTTTCTATATATATTTCGCATTGATTCGCGGGCTGAATAGCGCCTGGAAAATGGGGCTGACCTATGCTGTGAGCAATCTCGCCCTCATTTTGGTGCTCCTGCTGGTATTTGGCATCTTCAAAATACAGAATGTTACAGCCGCGCTGGTAATTTATGGAGCGACAAACCTGATACCCATCCTCATCTTAGAATTAGTCAGACCTATGGCCGTCAGATTCCAACCCGGATTAATTTCTAAAGCTGTCTTACGAGAGCTATCTCGTTTTGCGCTTCCTTTAGTAATCAGCAGTGGCGCATATACCATCTGGGCAGGGCTGGATGTTCTCCTGGTGCAATACTTCGAACCAAAGGCGGTCGGAAGTTATGCTGCCGCTAAAACCTTGTCTCAGGCATTCATTTTCATTCCAACCGCGATCTCTATGACGTTGATGCCGCGAGTTGCTGCCCGAAAAGCAACTTCGAGCAAACGCTATATCACAGGCGCGGTGCTCGTTACTCTTCTTCTCTCTCTCATGGGATGGCTCCTCGTCTATCTATTTGGTCATGTAATCATCGCGCTGACCTTTGGACATCGTTATGTCGATGGCTACGTTCCTTTAGTAGTGTTGAGCGTGGCTATGAGCATCCTCTCCGTTTATACTATACTCGAGGGATTCGTCGTCGGAAATGGAAAACCACATTTACCTGTTCAAGCGCTCATCATTGCGATGGTAAGTACTGGTATAACCGGATTCTTTCTCACTCCTATGCTGGGTACGTTGGGAGCCAGCCTGGCTTTCACAATTGGCGCCGCATCCGGTTGCGCGGATATGCTCGTCAATATCTGGCTTTCTCAACGCAAGAAACCAGGGGAAGTCAGGTCGGATAATACAACACAAGGAGCAGTCTTCCAATGAAAGTAAAACCACTTATTATTGCCTGGGCTTACGATTGCGAACGAATACAGACCATGGCTACCGAACTTCAAGGAAAAGCCAGCCTTCAATATGCTAGCGGATTAACATCGCGCTGGTTGCTTCCCCTGCGTTATATGATACAGGCATGGAACACCTGGCATCTGCTTGAGCAAGAGCAACCGGGGGCTGTCATCATCCAGGCTCCGCCCATCTTTGCGCCATTGACGGTTGCCCTCTGGTGCAA
Source organism: uncultured Chloroflexia bacterium (assembly GCA_963769535.1). Taxonomy (GTDB): domain Bacteria; phylum Chloroflexota; class Ktedonobacteria; order Ktedonobacterales; family Ktedonobacteraceae; genus CF-113. Next base: position 505,331 of record CAVYMC010000002.1, read on the forward strand.
ACTTAGAGGCAAGGGAACAATGGCGTCCAAACGGCCCATTCCCTATGTGATAGACGCCCATACCGGCGCCTTCCATCATCGCTCCTGGCGCTGGTCACTACCCCTGCTGCGTTTTTTAGCGCGCCGAGCTGCGATTACACTTGTGACTGATGATGCGGCTCTTTCTCTGCTACAGAGTTGGAAGGCTCAGGGCCTTTTCCTGCCAGACGCTCTACCCACGCTCAGCCCTGCCACATGTCTTATCGGCTCGCAAGGGAAGAATCGTGTCGCCCTCATCTCAACTTTTAGTGATGTTGAACCAATTGAAGAGGTTTATAGCGCGGCACGACTCTTACCGGATGTCACCTTCTATATCACAGGTGACACAAAAAAAGCGGCAAAAAGTTTGCTCGCGCATAAGCCAGAAAACGTCGTACTGACAGGTTATCTACAGGGTGGCAACTATACCGCGCTCCTCGAAAACGTGCAAGGCTTAGTTATTCTGACCACGGAGCCAAATAGTCTAAGCTGTGGAGCATACGAGGCTGTTACAGTAGGCAGGCCCGTCATTGCGTCCAAAGGACCAGAGATGCAGAAGTTTTTCACACGCGGATTCGTTTACGTAGCTAACACACCGAAAGCAATCGCGGATGGTATCCAATATATGCTGAATGAGCGAGAAGAGCTAACAGCAGAAATTACCGCCATGCGGTCAGAGTTTTTTGCCAAAAGGCAACCGAATTTTGAGAAGTTTGTTGCTGTCCTGGAAGGGTAGCCTTGATGTCTCTTAAACTTTTTCCTGATTATTACAAAGTATTAGGCACTTCATCCCTTGCAACCAGTGAAGAGATTAAACAGGCTTATCGCCGTCTTGCCAAACAGCATCACCCGGATATCAATAGAAATCCTGGTGAAGAAAAGTTGTTTGCTGAGATTACCAATGCCTACAAGATATTGATTGATCCGGCGATACGGAAAGCCTACGACTACCTTTGCTCGGAGAACGAGTTCTATCAGGACGCTTCTAACACAATCGACCAGGACGCGCATCACACCCCAAATAACAGGCATTTTAAAGAAGGCTATCGACAGCAGCACTTCAGTACCGTCCAAACGGCGAGCCAGAAGAGAGCCACACAGGGTCTCTCACTCTTACCATTTCGCCTTTTTAGGGGAAACATTTTATCACAAACCGTTCTCGTTCTTATACTTGCTATGCTGGCGTTGGCTTCAGCGCTGGCCGTAGCCTCTTCCAGTAAGCTTAACCAACCGCATGTAACTCCAGATTATAAAGGTCAATTTCATGTGGTAGGGAATAAGATTCTCACTTCAGACGGGAAAGACTTCATCGTCAAAGGTGTTGTCACCGTCTATGGCACCTTTGGTGGCGGCGATGAACAAGGATATGGGTATTACAACTATGTAAATGCCCAACATGATTTCGATGTGCAAAAGAGCATGGGCATCAACACTGTTCGTATTTTTGTACAGGCGTCTGACAATGACGCCCAACACAAAGCAACTCTTATGCAGGTGATTAGCTGGGCGCGCCAGCGGGGATTCGTGGTAGAGATTGCCAATGCGAGCAGCACACGGGAAGCCTCTCTTCCCTGGCTGAGTTATCTCGCCAGCACGTACAAAAATGATCCTTATATATGGATCGAGCCAATGAACGAACCCAATTGTGGCACAAATGGCAATCAGAGCGAATGTTACAACTGGCAATACTGGCAAACCGAGGAAAATATCTATATACATACTATTCGAGATGCCGGTATGATGTCACCTATCGTCATTAATAGCATAGACTGGTCATGGGATCTCTCAAAGATAAACCAGTATCCCTTAGATGATGGCAATATCATCTACGGCGCGCATCGCTATGCCAATAACAACGCAACATTTGATGCGAACGAGCAGGCGTCCTGTAACGAGCTCTGGGCAAACCTATCCTCGACCAGGGCCATCGTCATCGATGAAGTAGGAGCCTGGAACAACCCTGATGTGCAAAATTCTTTCCAATGGTTGCAGGGTTTCATCAATTTTGCTACCAATTGGGTGAATCAAAGTGGAGGCGCCGGTGTTGATGCATTCGTCTGGAGCTGGTCAGATCCAAATTCGATGACTGATGTGCCAGATGGCAAGCTGAATAGTTGGGGAAATCTCTTCTACACACAATACTTACAACAAGTAAAATCATAACGCTCTCCATCCTTGCAGATGAACCTGATAACGACCCCCACAAGGGGTATCGCTACTATTATTTCGCCAGTACCAGCAAACTATATCCACCCAGCACTCGCACGGCCAGGTCCTTGCGCAAAGAAAAAAACAGAACCCGTGGGAGAATAAGCAGTTTTTTCACAAGATTATTCGCCAGGCCAATTGAGCGGGGAGCATAAAAGTAGTCCACCACTTCGTAGCCGGCATCTTTGAGCATTTCAAGGGCGATATCTTTAGTGAAGTAGTGGATATGCCCATAGGCTCTACGATTACTGAGCAGGCCGTTGGGGCGCAACAGTGATTGTACTGAGAGGTCTAATGGGAGGTGGATGATTTTATACTGGCTTTTCGCTTTGAGGTCTCGCAAAAAGCTAAAATAGTCTTCCAGATGCTCGACTACATCCATAATGAGCATGAGATCGAAATACGCATCCTGCTCTTGCCTGAGATCAGCCAGTTTGAAATGCAGCCTTTCGTTCGCTCTACTCTTCGTCAGCTCAATTGCCTGTGGAGAAATGTCATATCCCAGAAACGAGCAGGTGCTATCCATTTTTCCCTGCAACTGCTTCAAAACCTCGCCCGCGCCGCATCCCACTTCGCAGATAGTTGCGGGCGCGAGGCGATTTTGGGCCAGCATTCGCATAATCTGCGTTGCTTTCCAGGGGGATTCCTCAACATGCCAGGTCGGATTTTTCTCCAGGTACTCGCCGGATATATAGAGTTCTTCAAGCTTCATTTCTATCTCCCGTTGGATTTGTATGGCGGAAATCGTCGCATCCAATGAACACTACCGGTGTCGAAACACCTCTACAATGCGCAAAAAGAAGTCCTGCACGGTAATCGAATCGATATCACCCGAAATACAGAGCGCGGCGCGATTGCCGTCGGGCCAGCAACCGAAGTGGAGCAGAGGCTGTTCCAAAGCTTCGATCTGCTCAACCAGAGCTATTTTGGATGCTAACTGTTCTTCTGGCGTTGAACCTAAACCTGCTGGCCTATCAAGAAACAGGGCATAGCGAGCCGCTTCATCCTGAGCGCATCGCATTACGGGATAGCCTTGCTCGTGCAGGAAGTTCATCACTTCGTCGGGTGTTCGCTCTGAGAGGGCGATAGAAGGGCAAGTTGGCGTATTCACTGTAAAATCTTGCGACCGCACCCACTCATCAGCGCCGTACCAGACGGTAATCGATTGACCTTCTACGTCCAGATGACGAGCCAGAATCGTCGCCTTCGCGCTGCTGGTAGCCTCTACCCGCCAACGTCCTTCATCTATTGGCGTAAATGTGAAGCGGAACTGGCTGCGTTCCTTCCACCACTGGGCGATTTCTCCGATTCGGGCCACCCAGACGGATAGCTCCCGGCTACGGGCATATGCCAGCAAGGTATCAAGCGCCCGCCTGCACAACACACCGCGCTCCGGGTGTAGATTCAAGGTATATAATCCGCCCCGATCGTAGACGCGCTGCATAACCTGGCTCCAGATTTGCCCGACTTCGAAATGGATTCGTAATGCGCAGTCGATCAAACAACATCTCATCATCGGGAATGCTGGTCGGAATACGCAGAATGTCCCCCTCAAATTGAGGACGCAGGCGATAGATGCTGCACGGAATAGCCTGAAACAGCTTCAACGATTTCACAAAACCACTCTGGAGAAGCGGTGAAAAAGCGGTGAGATTCACGACATCGTGGAGAACCGCGATATTGCTTTCATAGCGAAAACCCAGGTCCGCATAAACCTCAAGCGATTCCTTTGTCCAGCCGAGATACGGATTGCGAAATCCATAGTAAGGAATGCGAATCTGTTGGAAGACTGATATGGCTTTTTGTGTCTGGCTGTATTGTTGATCCCTGCTCAGGGTGCGGTAATCGTTATGCACATATCCATGCACGCCAATTTCAGCGCCGTTGCGAGCAATCTCAGAAATTAGAGCCGGATGCCGTCCCAACACCACCGCCGGTATAAAAAAAGTGGGAGCTCCATCGAATTGCTTGAGAGAATCCACAATTGAATGCAATCCATAGCGGGTCTGCGCCTCTGAAAACCCAAAACGAGTGAACACTGTCCTGAGGCGCCTGCTAAAGTTATGAGCGCCCTTTGTCCTAATCGAAAATGAGATCAGATTCATTATTCAAGCTCCAGTACAACACATACATATCTCCACTATAAGGGTAAATACTCCACCCTGATAAAGCGGTTGTTTTCTGTATTGAGAAGCTGTTGCGATTATGACATACAAGTATATATTCCTAGCCACTTTTTATATACAGTAGCAAAAGGGAGTGTTCGTCCGTTTCTTTAAATATGAGTCATTCCAGAATTTCTCAGGCTATTAAGAAAGGCGAATACTATTGAGCAATACTGACGCAACAAACGAGCAAGCATCGTACTTTGTTCATCCCAGCGCAGAAGTATCACCAGACGCGCATGTCGGCGCAGGTACGCGCATCTGGCGACAGGCGCATGTGCGCGAACATGCGTATGTTGGTGAAAACTGTAACATCGGCAAAGGCGTCTACGTTGATGCGCACGTACACATCGGCTCAAACGTCAAGATTCAAAACCACGCCTCCATCTTCGAGGGCGTCACGCTGGAGGATGGTGTGTTCATCGGCCCCCACGTCTGCTTCACCAACGACATGTTTCCACGCGCCATTACCCCTGATGGCAAGCTAAAAAGCGCCGACGACTGGGAGATCACCCCCACGCTGGTCAAATACGGAGCATCGATTGGCGCGGGCGCGATTATTGTATGCGGCGTCACAATTGGTACGTTCGCGCTCATCGGCGCCGGTTCGGTCGTGACACGCGACGTGCCACCCCATGCGCTCGTTTTCGGCAACCCTGCTCACCCACACGGCTACGTCTGCCACTGCGCGAGACGCCTGACGAATGTGCATGAAGAAGAGGGCACATTGGTCGGCTGGTGCGAAACATGCACTAAGAGGTGTCTATTTCTGGACAAATAATGAAAGAGTTCTACCCAAAAGCGCCGGCTATCAGGCTCAAATCGATACATCAGCGCATTACGCTAATATCTGGAGGGTATATTACTGGCCGCCACTGCGAATGAGTTCTTTGTTAGCCTCAGGCGCTGCTATCGTCACTTCGATATCATCGTACTTCTTTACTTTATAGATGACGGTTGATGCAATCCAGCTAACAATGAAGATGCCGATGATAATACCGCCGAGTATGCCGAAGTCCAGATTGCCAAAGTAGTTCCAGAGGCCGCCGCTCAGCTTGAATTCCATGGCGATAATCATCATGACCTCGACCGTTCCCACGACAAACGCCACCAGCACGGAGATCAGCGTAATGTTCAGGTTGTAGTAAAGCTTGCGGATTGGCTTGACGAAAGCCCAACCATAAGCGCCCAGCATCAGAATGCCGTCGGTCGTATCCATCAAGCACATGCCCGCGGTGAAAAGCGCGGGGAAAATCAGAATATCGATGATAGGCAGCCCTTTTGCCGCCTGCGACGCCGCGATGCCCAGTATGCCCACCTCGGTAGCCGTGTCAAAGCCCAGGCCAAAGAGAACACCAACCGGGTACATCTTCCAACTTGTATCCACAATCCTGAGTAAAGGACGGAAGAAGCGACCCATTAGCCCGCGCTGGTTCAAAAACTCGTCCAGCGTCTTGTCGTCATACTCTTCGCCGTGCCTGACCTTGCGGAAAGCCAGGAAGATTTCCCACAGCACCAGGAAGTTAATGATCGCGATCAAGTATAGAAAGGCGGCTGAAACAGAGGTGCCGATGAGTCCACCCGCATTTTTCAGGGCAGGAATGGCGGTTGACACGAAGGTCGCTGCAATAGCAATTGCAACGGTTAAAGCCACGACGATAGTAGAGTGACCTAGCGAAAAGAAGAAGCCTACGGCGACCGGCCGTTTATTCTCCTGCATGAGCTTGCGCGTCACATTATCGATGGCCGAGATATGGTCGGCGTCAACCGAGTGGCGCAGGCCAAAGGTGTAGGCCAGCAGAGCCACGCCCAACAGCGCCGGATACCGCGCCGAAAAGCCGAGAAAGGCCAATGCCCAGGCGATCAAATTGAAGGCAATCAACAAAATATAAATACCGATAACTTTGCGCCGGATATCGTGCGAGCTATCGTTAAAAACGTTGCGTAACGCTGAAATACTGAATTGACTGCTCATAAAACCTCCATGCGAGCGGCATAACACCCATTTCTGGCAGGAAAGATGCGCTAAACAGCGAAGCTGGCGTAATCTACGAGGTTCGACACTACAGAGGACAACTGACAGAATACTCACTGTACAGAGTATACTGTAAAAGGCGGGTTATTGCAAGTTTTTCGCAATAACGAATTTTTAGCGTATTGTAAGAGGTTTTTCTTTGATTGACAGGGAGTACAGAGTATTCTATGATAGGTACCATCAACAAGTTTATCGCGCTAAATATATATGAAAAGGAGTAGATTGTATGGGTCATACTTTCCAGCTACCCGATGATATCTATTCTGAGATTGCCAACTATGCCGCGCAGCATGGGCAAACGCCCGATGCGCTCCTCACCGAACTGGTAAAAGAGGGGGTTGAACAGCTAAAACATACAGATAAGATGGCTGCAATCCGCAAAATACACTATGATCCTGCTCATGATCCACTTGCCCCATTCATAGGCGCAATGGATAGCGGTGAGGAATAATGTAAGATTGTAAAAAGAGAAGAGAGCAACCGGCGCGCCGGTTGCTCTCTTCTCTTTTTACAATCCTACTTATCCTTCTCCTCGCCGGATAGCGCGGCCTGGGCTGCGGCAAGGCGCGCTACGGGCACGCGGTAAGGCGAACAACTTACGTAGTCGAGGCCGATTATGTGGCAGAACTCGATGCTGTTGGGGTCGCCGCCGTGTTCGCCGCAGATGCCAAGTTCCAGGTGAGGATTGGCTTTGCGGCCTTTCTCCGCCGCCATACGCACCAGTTGGCCTACACCCTCGCGGTCGAGCGTCTGGAACGGGTTGGTAGCGAGGATTTTCACCTTCTCTTTGGCTCCTGGCTCATCCAGGCCATCGACGTAGCGTAGCAGGAATTTGCCTTCGGCGTCGTCGCGGCTAATGCCAAAGGTGGTCTGTGTCAGGTCGTTAGTGCCGAAGCTGAAGAAGTCGGCAACGGGCGCGATCTGGTCGGCGGTCAGCGCGGCGCGTGGCAGTTCGATCATGGTGCCGAACTTGTACTCGATGGCTACACCGGCTTCGGCGGTTATCTCTTGCGCCACTGCCTCAAGCTGGCGGCGCACTTCCTTGAGTTCGTTCACATGGCCGACCAGCGGGATCATGATCTTGGGCTGGAGCTTTTTGCCCTCGCGCGCCAGTTCGAGCGCGGCTTCCAGGATGGCGCGTGTCTGCATGATGTTGATTTCGGGGAAGAGCAGCCCGAGACGGCAACCGCGCAGGCCCAGCATGGGGTTCATCTCGCGCATGGCCCCTACCTTTTCGAGCATCATGCGTTTCTTTGCGAGTTTCTTTTTATGTTTGCCCTCTGTCTCAAGGCGCGTCACTTCGACCAGCAGGTCTTCGTAAGAGGGCAGGAACTCGTGCAGTGGCGGGTCGATCAGGCGAATGACAACCGGGTAGCCTTCGCCTGTCTCAGGATTGACCATGGACGAGAAGATGCCCTTGAAGTCGCTGCGCTGGAACGGCAATAATTTATCGAGGGCAGCCTGCCGCTCCTCTTTCGTCTCGGCCAGGATCATCTCCTGCACGATGGGCAGGCGTTCCTGCTCCATAAACATATGTTCGGTGCGGCACAGGCCGATGCCCTGCGCGCCAAATTCGATGGCGCGTTTCGCGTCGCGCGGGTAGTCTGCATTAGCCCACACGCCGAGCCGGCGATACTTGTCGGCCCAGGAGAGCAATTGTTTCAGATCGACCTCTTTCTCATAATCAGGGTCAACCGTCTTGATAATACCTGCGAAGACCTCGCCGGTTGCTCCATCAATTGAGATATCGTCGCCTTCGCGCAGCACGATATCTTTACCCACGACACGGAAGAGATGGTCTTCCTCGCTGACACGGATGCCTTCGGTACCCGCCACACAGGGCAGGCCCAGGCCGCGCGCCACTACCGCCGCGTGGCTGGTCGCGCCACCGCGGGCCGTCAGTACGCCCTTCGACACCAGCATTCCATGTACATCATCGGGGCTGGTTTCGGGGCGAACCAGCACGACCGGGGTACCAGCTTTGCCAAGTTTCTCTGCTTCGTCAGCGGTGAATATGGCTTTGCCACTGGCCGCGCCGGGGGAAGCGTTTAACCCATTCGCCAGCAAGCGACCTTCTTTTGTGGCTTTCTTCTTATCCTCTTCGTCGAAGTGCGGCAGGAGCAGAATACTGACAAAGGTCGGATCGACACGTTTGATGGCTTCCTGCTCGCTAATCAACCCCTCTGCGACCATATCGACAGCGATCTTAACAGCAGCCTGCGCGTTGCGCTTGCCGGAGCGCGTCTGGAGCATATAGAGGTGGCCCTTTTCGACAGTGAACTCCAGGTCTTGCATATCGTGATAATGCTGCTCGAGGCGATGGGCTATGTCCAGGAATTGCTGGTAGACATGCGGCAAATCCTGTTCCAGGCGGTCGATTTTGGAGGGGGTGCGAATGCCGGCTACCACATCTTCGCCCTGGGCGTTCAGCAGGTATTCACCGTACAACTGCTTCTCGCCCGTGTTGGGGCTGCGCGTAAAGGCTACACCCGTGCCACTGTCGTTGCCCATATTGCCAAACACCATGCTCTGCACATTGACGGCGGTTCCCAGGTCATGCGCGATCTTGTTGTAGTTGCGATAATCGACGGCGCGTTTATTGTTCCAGGATGAGAAGACAGCCTCGATAGCTTTGCCCAATTGCTGGTACACGTCGGTAGGGAACGGCTCGCCCGACTGTCGCTCGGCGATTTGTTTGAACTCAACCACTAATTGCTTGAGGGCATAGGCGGGTATTTCCGCGTCGCTGGCAACGCCTGCTTGCTCTTTATATTTGTCCAGCACATGCTCAAAGTCTTTAGGATCGGTATTCAACACGATCTTGCTAAACATCTGGATGAAGCGGCGATAGGCGTCATAGGCGAAGCGTTCGTCACCCGTCAGCTTGACCAGCCCCAGCACGGTTTCGTCGTTGATGCCCAGGTTTAGCACGGTATCCATCATGCCCGGCATGGAAAACTTCGCGCCCGAACGCACAGAGACGAGCAGGGGATTGTCTTGCTTGCCAAAGCCCTTGCCAGTCTGCTGTTCCACGATCTTCAGCGCGGCCAGGGCCTGCTCCCACATGCCCTGCGGGAAATGCGTGTTCGAGTTGTAATAGGCGTTGCAAGCCTCGGTAGTGATGGTAAATCCGGGAGGGACCGGCAGCCCTGCATTGGTCATTTCCGACACACCCGCGCCCTTACCACCCAGCAGTTCGCGCATTTGCGCGTTGCCTTCACTAAAGAGGTACACCCATTTTCTGGGAGATTGTTTGACGGCCTCATCTAATTCCGACCGTGTAATTTGCTGTGTCACAAATAGCCTCCATCTAACAAATAATTTGTATCTTCTTTTTGAGAGAGATGATTCTCTCCCTGACATATAAGGGGGACGAGGACGCCCGCAAGGGGCCACTTTAACTACGCATGTAATACGATGTTTCTGGCCCAGTTTAAGATATGGCGAGCGTGCTGGCGGTAGCTTTCGGCCAGTTCCGCGCTAATGACCTCGTCGGCTTCTTCTGGTGGTGTATCGACATAGAAAGCTTCGGGGTGAAACGGCGTCAGTATTGCCATTTCCTCTTGAATATCCGGCGGCGCGCCCACAACCGCGCCCAGTTCGCGCAAGTCGTGGTCATACATCGAACGATGACCGAAACGCAGCAAGCTCACCGCCTGGGCCGCCTTCTCGACTGCCTGGTTGCAGAAATCCGCGCACGCGAAATGCCGGCCCAGCCCGAGTTCCACGCCTGCCGTTGCCATATCCGCTGCCGCCTCCGCGAAGAGTCCTAACGCGCCCTGAAGATCATGCGTGATGGGAACCTCCTCATCCTCATTCTCATTCTCATACGTCGTTGTATATAGAGTATGCGGGTACCCTGGCTTTGTTACTCCAGTGTTCGGGTTCTGAAGCAGGCTCTGATCTAAATTTACGCCTTCTCGAATCAATCGTTCCAGTTCATCCTGGTCGTCATCACGTTCGGCGTGGTCGCCTGTATGCATCCGGGACATGCTCTATGTCTCCCAACATGGACGCCATCAATCGCATCCCTTACGGTTCTACCGTACTTATATTATTCCCGTTCAGGCGTTGTGTCAATGCTGGTAAGAAATGGGTCATGTAGGGAGACGCGATTTATTGGGTCATGGGACATAGGACGAAGGCGGTTAGCGGACGCGATAAATCGCGTCCCTACAAGTAGGGAACTTCTATGGTATCGTATTCGTTACTGCTATAGACCGTTGATGGTAAGGATTTGGAATAAGGAAGAGGTCACTAAATGCAAACACAGGATAAAAATAGCATAGATAGCCAGCAAAATCGTTCACTGGTTGGAGCACGCAAGCCGCGCAAATGGCTGGCAGGTCTGGGCGCATTTATGGTTGTTTTACTGGTTATTGGCGTGAGCATCTTTGTTTTTAGGGCGGCGGGACAACGCCAGGGCAGCCAGCGTCCTCCGACAGGACAATGGAAACAAGTTCAATCAGGCTACCTTTTTCTATCAATGCAGGCGGTTCCCTCCAACCCGGCGGTACTCTACGCCTGCGCTACGACTTCGGCGGCTGTATCCAATATACAGGGGTCGAGTGATACCATTCTGCGCAGCGCGGATTTTGGCGATCACTGGCAGAATATCGGGGTCAATGCAGGGTTGGGCAGTTCCTGCGAATTGGCTGTAAACCCCACCAATGAGAACGACATCTATGTCGTCAGCACAAACACCGCGTCTCAATCAAATGCCATACTCAAGCACAGCACGGACGGCGGCCAGACATGGACAACCATCACACCTACTTTCAGCCCGCCTTTGCATGTTCAGGGTACCAACACAATGCTTCCCTGGTTTGTACAGCAATTGCGCTACGACGGTCATAGCCTGTACGGTGTGCAATGGGTCACGAGTGGGTCTCCGGCCATACTGAGTCCGCCGAACATAGCCAACCGCCTTCCGCGCCTGGTGACAAGCTCCGATGGCGGACACACCTGGAGCATCATCGACGGTCAATTCACCGCTAACGGACTTGGAGCGCAAGCCTACACACTTGATGCCACGCATCCCGGCACCATCTATGAAATCGCGGGACGCCCCTGGTTTCCAATCGAAACAGCGCCCGTCCCCACTAATGGCACCCTGCCCAAATTCGGCATTGACCAGCAGTTGTTTAAGAGTACCGACAATGGCGCAAACTGGCAATCTCTTTTGACCGGCTTGCTCTACGGCTCGCAGGTTCAGCTCGCCAGCGCGAATTCACAAATTGTGTATGTTGGCGGTATACGCGGACCACTACCACTGGCCCTCCAGAATCAGCCAGGGCAGGGGAAGGGTACTACATCCATTACCAGCCTATTCAACTTGCAGGTCAGCGCGAATGGCGGAGCAAGCTGGCAACAGGTGGCGACTGCGCCCAACGAGCAGGTCATACAAGGCTGGTTTGTGAGCGCGGATGGAAACGTCTTTACCTCGCCAACCATCTCATTTAGCGTACCCGGTAGCGGACCTACCGCCATTGCTGGAACCGCTATTGTGGGAACCGCCGTTCCAGCCACGCCAGTGTACGGTACGCCGCTTCCCGTCACAACGTCAACTGGCGGGTTGCCCGACATTCAAACGACATTGCCCGTCTCCCATCCCGGCATACAGCGTTATGATCTCGCCAGCCATAGCTGGAGCCAGGTGACGACGCCCCCGGCTGACGGACGCCTGTTACAAGTCACGCCTGCCGATACGCACGGCGGCACTATTCTCTGGTATGTTGGTTTGCAAGGAACGCATTACGCGCTGTACAGGTACAGCTTGTAAGAGTGAAGTAACACGAGCCAGGGCGGGGGCAGAGCCGCCGCCCGTACCCTACTACGAAGCGGATTGCATAAATCGTACAGGGTACGGGCGGCGGCTCTGCCCCCGCCCTGGTCGCCTCCCACTGCTCAAGTGCGCGCTTATGGGGCTTGCCCCCGCCCTGGCATCCGCAGCTCTACCCATGCCACCCGGTGGCAAATTGCCGTGTCAGATCAAGGTATTGCATGTTATAGGTGATACTCGGTTCGATCATTGCGCCTTCGAACCATTCATTGAACGTGGTGATTGTCACCCAATCAGGGCTGCTCGCCAGCGCGCCATTCCAGCTCGCCTGGTAGGTCGCGCCATTGTTGCGCGGCACGATATAGGTGCCTTTACGTCCGGGTACTTTTGTATCGTTATAGCCAGGGAGGACACCCGCCGCCCAGATCTTTTGCGTATGGTGGACCGCGTTGTAGGTGTTGATTTGCGCGCGGAATCCCTGGTCAACTGCTGTAATGTTATTATGCAGGATGCCCCAGTAGGCGGCGCTGAACAGGTGGATGCCATCAAACACAGAGAGCAGGTTCATATTCACACCCTCCGCCGACCAGATGGTAGTGTTATGGGGATCAACCGCGTTGCGCACAGCCTGCCACATGGAGAGCGAGCGGCCACCGCCCAGCGGGTTCCAGAAGAAAATCACGGGCTTGCCGTGCCAGTGGAAAAACTGGCTGCTGCTGCTATAGGTATTCAGCACGTAGCGCAACTGAGTGACGATGTTATTAAAGCCTTGCAGGGCTGGCGCGTCGCTTTCAAAGTAGATGGTAGAGGCAAAAGGATAGCCTGTGTTCTGTTGCAAGGTAGCGGCATGGGCCAGCACTTTCGCGAAATTCCTATCTGTGATATCGCCCTGTCCCCACCACGAGCTGATAAAGCCTGTCACACCCGCTTGCGCCGCCCAGTTCACCTGCCGATCGATGGTAGCGTCGTCGCTGGAATTGTATCGAATGGTGGGCAAGTCCGACATGGTGCAAGAACACCACGACTGGGTCGTGTACCAGGGGTAGTAGAAAGCCAGCACCGGACGATTGGGATTGATAGTTGCCGAGGGTGGTAACATTACCGGATTCAAAGCAACAGGTGTGTGTCGCGGCCCGCTGGCCTGTGCTGTATAGGAACTTATTCCTGAGAGCAACACAAACAGCATCACCACAAAACAGGATATTCTGGAAATAAGGACAAAAATAGTTCGTGTGTTCCTCATAGCGACCATCTTTCTTCTTTAATACCTCTCTATTACAGTCTACAACTTAATGTAATCGTAATATTTTGAGGCATCAACATAGGAAGATAGTCAGAGGCGCTTTTCAGCAATTAGGAGCCAGGGCGACCTGTTTACCAGGGCGACCGCGAGGGTCGCCCTGGTAAACTTCGCCGATTCGCGATCCTAGCCGCCCGTGTAGCCAAGCACGTCGGTACCACCCGGATCACCGAAGTAGTTGAAGTACATGGGGCGTTCGGCTACGACGGTGCCGACCGGGCCTCCACTGAAGTTCAATACCTGGATGTCCATCGAGACTTCGTAGGCATTGTAGATGGGATTGGTCGGATAGGCCGTCGCCAGTGGGACGATAAAGCTGTTGATGTTGACCGTCGTGCGGCTATGCGGCAACAATTGCAGCATCTGTTGCTCGATGGTCGAGTCTGCGAACAGGGTGATCGCCACTGTTTCGGTCGTGTTGTTCGGGTTCTGAAGGGTCAGATACTCGTTGAAACTGCCCAGCGTGTAGCCTTCCGCGAAGGAGTAGACGGCGTGGCTGGATGGTCCGGCCTCGCCCACCACATCGGTGGTGCCGGAGATGAACTGCGGCCCGTAGTGGAAGTACATCAGGCGTTCCGCCACAATCGAAGGCGTAGTAGTGTAGACCTCCGCTGAGACCGATGGAGTCGGCGTGCAGGAACAACCGGCGATGGGATGGCTGAAAGCGTTGTTCACATCGAAGTAGTACTGGCTGAGCGCATTGACCGTTACAGGAACAGTCTGCACGGTGCCGTTGGTATACTCCAGTTTGACATCCGCGATGACGTTGGTATTGGTGAAATTCGCCAGCACCAGATACTCCTGGAAGTCGTTGTGCGTACCGGTATAGCCTTCCGCGAACAGCCAGTCGCTGCCAGAAACGGTGCCAAGCGAGGTTGCGCCAACTGCGGAAGCTGCTCCGCTTGTCCACCCGCCAGCAGTGCCGACATTGTCGTAGGAGTACATGGGGCGTTCCACTACGATACCGATGGTGGATATGACCTTCACCGCGAATTGCTGGTGTAGCCGGGGAATAGCGGTTCCGCGCTGCAACGGCCCGACGTTCAGCAAATCCGATTCCGCCACAGCGCCATTGCTGTAGTAGGTGACAGTCACCTGAGCGCTGGTGGTCTGGCTGGGGTTCAGGATAGTGATAAAGGTGCTATTGGTAGCCGGATTCGACTGGCGGGTATCACCCTCGGCGAAGTAGAAGAGGGTATTAGTAGCATTGGTAGCGCCCATCACATCGGTACCGCTCTTGATGCCGTGGAAGTTGAAGTACATCGGGCGTTCCGCGATGATAGGCACAGCGGTCGGGCTGCTTATCGTAGCAACCGACTGCACGATAGCCGAGATAGCCACCTGGGGCGCTGTGCTGGATATCCCCAGGTCCGCGTTCGCGCTGACGGTCGCGCGCGTGCTGGGAGTAACCAGGTGTTGCCTGACAACGGCTGGCTGATTCTGGAACAGGTACGTGATATTGACCGTAGCCGTGTGAACCGGGTCAGGGTTGAGCAGTGTGATGTATTCATTGAAGCTGCCGCCTACGCTGCCTTCTGCGAAGTACCAGGTGGTATTAGCAGGCGAGTTGCGCGAGCCGAGTTGGGTCTGCGAGAGCGAGATCAGATCGTTTGCCAGCGCAAGGGCGTTCGGGCTGCCCAGGCCGGTCGCCATATCGTAGTTTGTGCCAGCCGGGTATTCGTTGTTACCGTCGCCCGTCAGGTAATTGTTACCGGTGGTCACGTCATGGAAATCGTTGGCATAAAGCGTTGTCCCGCTATTCTTATCGATAGCGTAGAGCAGCGGGTTCAGAAAACCCAGGTTGAAACCACCATTAGCCAGCGATTTCTCATTAATGAGCGCCAGCATGGCCGCCCACATGGGAGCCGCCGCCGAGGTGCCTCCTACGGGTATCCAGGGTGAAGCTGCGCTACAGCCGCTAGCCGTCACTGTGCAGTAGATGGGGTAGCCTACAGCAGGATCGGCATTAAATGAAACGTCAGGCACTTCACGACAGAAGCTGCTGACGGCTGCCCCACATGGCACGTTGGAACTAAACCCTGCGATGTTGGTGGTCGTATTCTGTTGCCAGGTGGGCATCCCCCAGAGGGTACTCTGGCCGCCACCTGAAGCAAAACCACTACTGTTCCATACCTTCTCAGAGGTATAGGTTCCATTGGCGGCGATAGTGAGCGAGGTACCGCCTACGCCAGTAACATAAGGCTGTGAAGCAGGGTCATCCACGCCTGGCGTGGTAGGCGTCGTATTTCTACAATCATTGCTGCCACTGTCGCCGGAGGCTGCAAAAATGGTCTGACCCTGAGCGGCGGCTGCCGTAAAGAGCGTGTTCTCCTGCGTGTAGACCGCCTGCGCAAAGCCGTTCGACTCGCAACTGCCCCAACTGGTGCTGACGATTGGCGTCACATCGCTGACGATCTGGCTCAAATTTGCCAGGTAGCCGACAGCGGTGTTGGCTGATTCGTAGACACGCAGGCTTGCCAGTTTTGGAGCCGCACTCAATACGACTTCCATATCCAGCTCTACTTCAGTGGCAGCGGAAGCCGCAGGCTGGCCTGTTCCGCCGTTGACCAGGATGCGCGTAATGGGAACAGATGCGCCGCCATAGCAACTTGTGTAAGCGCTAATGTCGCTGGCATTGTAGTCATCCAATTCGAGCAGCGCGACCGTTTGCCCTTCGCCATGATATCCAGCGCTGTAAAGCGAAGCCAGATTATATGCTGTGGCGACCTGGCTGGGAAGGTAGTAGCTATAGGTCGGTCCCGGTTGGGCTGCCAGGCAACTCCCACTATGGGGACTAGCAACAGCAGCGGCGGTATTTTTGGATATCACGGGCGGGTGTGTGAACTGGCGCGCATTGTCTAACCCGATGATGCTCTGGATGAATTGCGCGATAGTGGCTGGCACGCTGGGATCGCTGCCTGGCGCGTAAAAGACTCGCCCACTGTGAGTGAGGTAATTATTGATCTGAATATTAAAAGCGCTTTCAGCCTGTCCAATCGTACCTTTGAAACCAATCGCCAGTTGGTTCTTGTACGTCTGCGTGACAACGAAGCCCGCCTGCTGCATGTAGGCAATCACGGCAGACTGGCTGGCCTGCGATGGAGCAAAGGCGCGCGCGATTTGCGCCGGGGTGAGATAGCGATGGGCCGTGACTGAATGCGGGCGTGACATCGAATCGACATAGCTTTTCAGCATCTGCTCATTTCTTAGCCTGAAACCGACCAGCACCTGGATGGGTGTATTGAGGTCGGCTGACCCTTGCAGCGTGCTACTTTTCTCCAGCCCAGGCACGTGTCCGGGAAGCGTTACCAGCGCGCTGGCCTGCGCGCCCCTGGTCTGACCAAAGGGCGAGAGATGATAAACAAAGAACGTTCCTATGAGAAGGAAACAAATTAGAGGAATAAAGAGCGCCAATTGCACCCGACGTGGATTGCGCGGACTTTTCCCCCAGGCATTAAAACGCGCATTCGCCATAAAATTCTCTCCTGCGGTATTCATACATATCTATTACTGGATTTGCCCTCGTTAGCGCGAATAGATAAAGTTCTTGCCAGGGCAAGCCCTGGTCGTTTCATCGCGCTTATGCTGTTCTACCTCACTTTGATCGCCTATACGCTTTCTTCCAATTTTTGGGACGTATAGTTGAGTACTCCATAACATAGCAATCAAACAAGTAGGACTTGAGTACCTTCCTGGGTGGAGATGACCAGGGCGGGGGCAAGCCCTCGCCCTGGATTCACGCCTTGTAAAATGACAAACTGTGCAACGTGTATATGGTGGCAGTAATTTTTTTGAGGGGCGCGTCTAAGGCGTGGCGTAAGCAACTATCGAAAAGCCCTATATCTGAGAGGTCGGCATGTGCAATACCGTTGTCATTGCTGGTATACTTACAGCATATCCTGTTGGGGAAACCAGTGTGGAAAAGATGAGCGGGGTGGGAGAACACCCGCAAGGGACCAGAGCAACAGCGCTCCATATCCATACCACCCATACCCCCATCGTCCCGGTGATGACGACGAGGGAAGTGGAAAGAGCACATGCCAGCATGAAAACGAAAAAGACAACGGGCGCGATCAATCAAGTTCCTATGCGAGATATTCCATCGGACGCGATTGATTGCGTCCCTACACACGCACACGTGGGCGTTTTGGATTTTGGCGCGCTCTACGATAAATTCAGCCGGCCCATTCACTCCTACATTTATCGTTTGCTGGGCAGCCAGGAAGACGCGGACGACGTTACCCAGGAGGTGTTTACACGGGCTTATGTCTCCTGGAATGATCTCTACGATCGCGACAATCTCTCTCCCTGGCTCTATCGCATCGCCACAAATCTGTGCGTGGATCAATTGCGCAGGCGCAAGCGCATCTCATGGTGGCCGCTGACACGCGACCGCCGCGATAGTGGCGCGGGCGAAGCGCGTGAAGAGGATGTGTCATACCTGCCACCCAACGATGGAGGTATTCCAGAGGTTGGCGAGCGCGAACATATCCAGCGCGCCCTTACCAACATGCCGCGTGACTATGCCGTTGCGCTCGTATTAAGCGCTGCTCAAGGCGTTCCATACCAGGAAATAGGAGAAATCCTGGGTATTTCACCCAATGCTGCCGCCACCCGTATTTCGCGCGCCAAGCGCTTGTTCATAGAAGTCTACCAGCGTTTTAACAACGAGGGCGCAGGCAAACAGGAGCGATAAGTATGGATAATACGCATCTGCCGCCATTACCGGCAGCGAATCAAAGCGGTCCAGAAGTCTGCGCCGTCGCGCGTCTGTATCTCGCCGTCATCGATGACCTCACTAAAGAACAGGTGGCACTGCTCAATGCCCACGTTGCCACTTGCGCGGCCTGCGGGGAAGAATTTCGCATCCTGGAACGCGCCACCTGGCTGGTTGGAAGCGCTGTTGCGACCGCGCCATCGCCGCGCGTAGACGCCGCTATTCGCGCCATGATCGAGGGACGCAGGCAAAAGCAACAACCTATTACCGCGCCGCGTCCTGTTTTCGTACCCACTCCGGCATTCATCGCGCCGCGTCCTGTTTTCGTACCCGCTCCGGCATTCATAGCCCGGCGTCCCGCGCGGCGCCGTCGCTTTGTAAGTCTTACCGGCGGGCTGGTAACTGCCGCTATAGTGATGCTGGCACTCTTTGCTTCGCTGCACTTTTCCAGCATCTTCGACAACGCTGGTAAACAAAACGCATTTGCATTGCCGGCGAATCTCTCCTGGAATCAGTACGTACTCTATCATAGCGAGACCAGAATTGGAGCAGACGGGCAACTCTACCAGGTAGACAGTTACGACGACCTGAGTACAGGTGATATGCGTGTTGAAACGAAGATGGACAACCAGCTCGACGTAATCGCGGTCGGTAACAACCAGGAAACGATCGGTATGGACATGCTCCATCACGTTGCGGAGATGGGCGCTGATAAGTGGATGGTTGACGATTCGTTGTTTGATCTCCAGCAATTGCGCCACGATTTTCAAACAAAAGACGCAACTTTTATCGGCACCGATACCTTTAAAGGTCAAACCGTGTATCGCATACGCTGCAAGGATGGCCTCGTCATGCTGCTTGATATGCAGTATCGCCCGGTCAATGTGCTGCGCGGCGCGGTTGGCTCCGGCACAGGTGAACCACTCTATACCAGCTTACAATTGCTGCCCCCTTCTCAGGTATCGCCATCCATGTGGGATATGAGTATTCCCCCCGGTTATCACATGGGAACACTGCCTGCGCAACCGTAAGCAATGGTACAATGACACCTACTATCCGCGTTCCCACTTTGACTTACAAAGACGGGATAGCATACAGTTAGTCAAGTAATACAGCGGTACGTTTTTCTTCTACTTTTCCGGCCTCGCTTTCAGTTACAGGTGTTGCAGGCTCGGAATTGGACGGAGCAGGATTGCTTTTTTTACGCTGAAACCGCTCACCGAACTTCATGCCAGGCTTCTCTATATAGATGTAGAACAAAAAGGAGAACGGAATAATTACGACCAAAGTCCACAACCAGTACATGCTATAAATCAGCGGCGATGGCCAGGCGCTTAACAAGGGCGCTATCTTTACCATAAACAGGAAGAGTAAAGGGAGATGCCACATATAGAGACTAAAGGAGATCGTACCAACCCGACGTAGTGGCGACCACTCAAACGGTCTCTTCAACCCGTCGTATCCAAAAAGCAGCGCAAAAATACACATGCCGAATGACAGCGCGAAGCCCAATTGCCCTAACCAGACGTAATTATTGAAGAAAATCGGGTTGTTGAAGACGGGCCATGCATTAAAGTATCTCTGGTTAAAACTCCACAGTATCATAGTAAACAGGAAAAGCAGGCCAACCTCCAGGATCAAGGGACTCAACTTTCGCAGAGTCTGCCGCATTTTTGGCGAAACCGAGCGATGATATACATACATGTAACTGAGAGACAGCAGCATTCCCACGCCAAAATCTTCGAGATATTTTCCACCCTGACCAAAGGTAAAGAAGAGGATAGCGTCAAGTACCGGACGACTTACCAGAAATGTCTCTGAAGGATGCTGATGTATAAAGTATTCGCCCCAATATCTCGAAAAAAGGCCCCAGCCGATCAATGCCAGGATACAGGCGATAGTTGCGGTCAAACGGTGCGCCGGCTTAACGTGCCACACAAGCGATCTCATACACAGCGCCAGTACTGGCAGGAGCATATAGTATTGCCACTCGACCGCCAGCGTCCAGAATGGCCCATTGAGCTGTATAAACGTGGCCTTAGTAGAGTCCATAAGAAAGGTGAAAAATAACCCCAGTTCTTGCCAGTGTTGTGGTTGCAGGTATTTTTGCTGGTAAAACAGAACGATAAGTATCAACGACAGATAATACGCTGGCACAATGCGAAAGACGCGCCGCAAGTAGAATTGCCGCTCTGACGGCCACGTTTTCTCAAAAAGCAATGCCTTCGCGAATGGCATAAAGAGCAGGAACCCTGAAAGGACAAAGAAAAGAGTCACACCATATGATCCAAAAAACAGAAACGAATTGAGTATCCGTTGCCCAAATGATCCAAATGGCTGGGCGTTCCACACATGAGTATCGTGCGTAATCAGGTCAATATGAAACCATATAACCAGCAGACAGGCGATTGCGCGCACCCCATCAAGGGTGGCAATAGCATTTTTCTTTTTAGAATCTTCTAACGCTTCTTGTATCCACTTACCAATTATCATATCTATGTGACGCATGAAATCGACCCAACGTTGCGCTTTTCACATGGTGAAGCGAGAAACTTTCATAATTGCTCATTTGACCCTGCTCCTCCCGCCGGGATACAATAACAGCAAAGTCAGTCGTTTGTCTTTCGCACACGTCCACAATGAAGTGGAATAGGGACCCTATCGAACGGCTCCGGAGGAACACCAGCACATGTCTGAACGTATACCCGTCATCGTCGCGGCGGTTCGCACGCCGAGCGGAAAATTTTTAGGCGGCCTTTCCAGTTTTTCCGCGCCCCAACTGGGCGCAATCGTGATTAAAGAAGCTGTGCGCCGCGCCGGTATTGCGCCCGAACGCTTTAGATGAAGTGATTATGGGCAATGTCGTCTCTGCTGGTGTCGGACAGGCTCCAGCGCGCCAGGCTGCCATTTACGCCGGTTTGCCCGATGATATTCCCGCTTTTACCGTGAATAAAGTCTGCGGCTCCGGCCTGAAAGCCGTGATGCTGGCAGCTCAGGCCATTCGCGCTGGCGATGCGCAGGCATTCGTAGCAGGCGGAATGGAGAGTATGAGCAACTCACCCTACCTGCTGACGAAAGCGCGCACTGGCTATCGCATGGGCAACGCCGAAATGATCGATGCCGTTGTGCATGATGGCCTGTGGTGCGCCTTCGAAAACATCCACATGGGTAACGAAGCCGAGATCATCGCCGAAAAGTTTGGCGTGACCCGCGCAGAGCAAGATCATTTCTCGCTGCAAAGCCATCAACGCGCCGCTGCCGCCACGGCTGCCGGACGTTTCAAAGACGAGATCATGCCTGTTGAGGTGAAGCAGAAAAAAGGCGCGCTGGTGGTGGAAGCCGACGAACCCATTCGCGGCGATAGCACGATAGAAGCCCTCGCAAAACTCATACCCGTATTCCAGCAGGGCGGCACCGTCACGGCTGGCAACGCGCCCGGCCTGAGCGATGGAGCCTCGGCAACAGTCGTCACCGACCGGGATTTCGCGCAGGCCCATCACCTGCCCATCCTGGCGCGCATCACAGGCTACGCCTCTGCCGCGATCACGCCGCGCTACATTTTCGCCGCGCCCACGCGAGCGGTGCGCCGCCTGCTCGACATCACCGGCCTGAAAATAAGTGATTTCGATTTGATCGAGGTCAACGAAGCCTTTGCCGCGCAAACGCTCGCCAACGGCAAAGAACTCGACTGGGACTGGTCGCGTGTCAACGTCAACGGCGGAGCCATTGCCCTGGGACACCCCATTGGCTCAAGCGGCTCTCGCGTACTGACCACCCTGATCTACGAACTGCGCCGTCGCGGTGGCGGTCGCGGGCTGGCAACGCTCTGTCTCGGCGGCGGCGGCGCGGTGGCGATGTCGATTGAGGTGTAAATCTGTAGGGACGCGATAATTCGCGTCCCTACATAACATCGTGTCTCTCTACCTCGACATAATCAAAACCATCCACTTGTTTCCGATTGCCTACCATCACAAAGTTGAAACGGTCAACCCCTTTAATCAAGGCGATATCCTCGAATGGGACATCTATATCACCCTGTTTCATGAAGTCGAAGCGACCTGATGCATCGAGATGTGCGAGATTGTCAGCCAGCAGCGACGCCCCTTGTGGGCATCGCTACTGGTTTAGAGAATGCTCTTGTTAAGCGTTGCCAGGAACTCGATGTTGTTGCTGGTCTTCGACATGTGCTGGAGGAGCGCCTCCATTGCTTCCATGCCGCGCTGATCGGCGAGGGTCGAGAACATGCGGCGCATGACGACGACGGCACGAAGTGTCTTGTCGTCGAGCAGTAGTTCTTCGCGGCGGGTACTCGACAGCCCGATGTCGATGGCGGGGAAGACGCGGCGTTCGGCAAGCTTGCGGTTGAGCAGCAGTTCCATGTTGCCGGTGCCCTTAAATTCTTCGTAGATCACGTCATCCATGCGGCTGCCGGTATCGACCAGGGCGGTGGCGATGATGGTCAGGCTGCCACCCTCTTCAATTTTACGGGCTGCGCCAAAGAAGCGTTTGGGCGGGAAAAGCGCGCTGGGGTCAAGACCGCCGGAGAGCGTGCGACCGCTGGGTTGCACGGCCAGGTTATAGGCGCGGCTCAGGCGCGTGATACTATCGAGCAGGACAACCACGTCGCGACCACCTTCAACCAGTCGCTTGGCGCGTTCAAGCACCATTTCGGCCACGCGCGTATGCGCCTCGGTTGGCTCGTCAAAGGTCGAGCTGATGACCTCGGCTTTGACGGAGCGTTTCATATCGGTCACTTCTTCTGGTCGCTCACCAATCAGGGCGATCATTAGATGGGTATCGGTGTAGTTTTCAGTGATGGAGTTGGCGATGGACTTGAGGAGCATGGTTTTGCCAGCTTTAGGCGGAGAGACGATCAGGCCGCGCTGTCCGCGGCCGATGGGGGCCACCAGGTTAATGATACGCCCCGAAATGTTCGAGGGGATTGTTTCCAGGTCGAACATCTCACGCGGGAAAATGGGTGTCAACAGATCGAAATGCGGGCGGCGTTTAGCGACTTCCGGGTCCATGCCGTTGATGGCTTCTACGCGCAACAGACCATAGTACTTTTCGTTATCTTTGGGCGGACGCACCTGGCCGGAAACCATGTCGCCTGTGCGCAGGCCGAAGCGGCGAATCTGCGATTGCGAGACATAGACATCCATATTGCCAGGCAGGAAACGCTCCTGTCTGAGGAAGCCGAAGCCATCTTCAACGATTTCCAGCACCCCCGCGCTAAAAATGTTGCCTTGCTGTTCGGTATGGTTCTGAAGAAGTCGGAAAACGAGGTCCTGTTTTTTGAGGGTAGAATAACCGGAGAGTTCGAGGTCGCGAGCGATGTCGCGTAGCTCCGTTATAGTTTTGATTTCTAATTCAGCGATGTTCACGTTGTTCTAGGGCGGAACAACTCCCTGCGAAGTAACACGCCCTATCTCCTTTCTGTGTTAAACATGGAGTTGAGTGGAAAAATACTATACGCGCGTTTTTCGGAAAAACCTGAAAAACAGGTGGCGACAATGGTTGTTTGATGGATGAATGAGGCATTAACCAATATACCTAAGACAGTTTACGACGCAACAACATAGCAACATACACACAGAAACCTGCGGGACTCAAGCATGGCGTGGTATTTACCTTAGGAGCTAGCAACACTATACCACACGTATCAAACTGTGTCAAGATTTTCGATCAGGGAATAAGGCGTTTGTCCTGTTCTCTGCGGATGGATGCCTTGCCTCTACGGAACACGATACGCTGCATCCCTACCTGTGATAGTGAGCGAAGCGGGACGTATGGGCAATGCTGACCCAACCAGCCTCACGCTGCATATCATAAAACGAGAACCACTGTTTGTCAATCCAATCATCACATCTATTGGCTAATTCGCCTAATCCTCGCCTGACCAGTTCGCGCTGCACGATATTGTTGGCGTGCGGATGTTCAAAGATGCGCGGCAATGGCGAACCAAAGCCGTGCGCGTAATGCGTCAACTCGTGAGCAATGGTGGTATACAATACATAATCCGGCACCTCTTGCAATTGCAGCAGCGCATTAATGCCGATAAACGATTTTGCGCTATCAAGCGACAGCCGGATCAGCCCCAGCCGCCTCTTCCACGGCTGACAATAAGCGATCTCCACCGCATTAAGGCGCGGAACATCTAAAAAATAACCTTGCCAGATAGCGTCAAGATAGTACGTTAGCTGTTGCCGGGATAAAGCTAATGGATGTGACGGCGTTCTATCAAACTCGGTTGTCGAGAGCATTCATGGACTCCTCAAGGCAATTTTTATGCTTGTGAGTCCAGTATAACGAGCGGGTTGAAATGGCAAACGAGGAATGGTTGACCTGCATACCTTATCCAGAGTAAGGCAATGCAGTCTGATTTATTATGATATGCGAGAAAAGAACAGCATTAGTTGCTGCTCTTTTCAATCCCTTCAAGCAGGTATTGCTGTACTTCCCCGTCAGTCTGAGCCATGCTTATTTTGACCGTAACATCTTGCAGGCTTTCCGGATCGTCGATAACAGTAACCAGCTTTTTAGTCAGGCGAACCATCTTTGGAAAACGCGCTTGCACAATCGCCAATAAGGTTTCGCGCTGACCTTCTAGCTTGCCTTCCTCACGCCCTTCTTGAAGCCCTTCTTGACGGCCCTCTTGCAAAATCTCCTGGTAGTATGGGCTTTCTCGTAGTATATCATGCATCTCGCGTAACCTCCTGTGCAACCATTCAAGATCAGGTGAATGTTCTCTACTAAAGACTAATGACGCCAGTGTGCCTCCAATTGCTAACAGGTCTGTCTGTTCGCTGTCCTTCAGACTGGCGAACATGTGCTCCGTTACTTCTTTCCTTATCCCGCCCTTTGTCAATGGCAATAAAGGAAATAATCCTGGCTGCTCCATGCCGAGCAAATCGTCCGGAGTAAGTTCTCCCAACTCAATGCTCTCAAAGAAAAAATGAATGACATCTCGCCCTGTCGGAGCATCCCAGATCAATTGAGATGGCGGAACGGTCCCATCCCTGAGCAAATAAATTACGCACGATACTACCGGAAGTTTGTACTCGCTTCTCAATAACACATTATACCGCAACAAACGTTCAGCCATTTCCAGGTCGTTGTACGTCTGGAACTCGATATGCAACAACATCTGATGGCCTTTAACAGATGTACGCAATAAGGCATCTACTTCCAACTTCCAGCTTTTTAGTTTTTCAGGAAGCTCTCTGATAAACTCTGCATCGCCCAGAATCCAGGAAACAAACGCCTGCGGGTTAGCCCGCACCAACTTCCTCAGACTATCATCCCAGGGCTTATCATCGCGCTTATCCTTATCTTTATCCATGCCAGAACCACTACTACTTTCTCATCTTTATGAAGTGTAACATTACGGAAATGAGCTGTCGAGCGCGGGTTATGAGACGAGCGGTGAATTTAGTAATTCGCGTCAAGAAATGCCCAGCTAATCATGCCGCGTGGGTAGTAGTGGCCGGGCCAATCGCTGCCATTGTCGCGTATGCCGTCGCCGAAGTTCTGTAAAAGGGTTATGTTATGGTTGTAAACTGCCATTGTCACATCCATATGGCGACACTGGTTGCAGCCATGTTGAGTGAATACCAGGTCGGCGATGATGCCGGAGAGCATGACTTTGCTGAACCATTCGTAGCGGAAACAGACATTGTTATGGGGGCACTGGGAGCCGATAGCAGAAGTAGATTCTAATGAAATCATTTGCGGCGAGCCGATGGTGTTAGCGGCCAGGTCTGATGGGAACTGGTGGGCCAGGTCCTGTAACAGGTTCGGATTCATGGTAGTGTCGAGGCCGATCAGGCGCAGGTAGAAAAGCCCTTCGCCTGTCGTCACAGTGCGCCCATTGCAATTACTGTAGGCATTATTGTTCTGAGCAAGCGGGATAAAGCCGTTGCTGTTATACTCTCGCACCATAGCAGCTTCTATCTTGCCGGCATCGTAAATCCAGTTGCTATTATCGTTGTCTCCGGGAATCAGGCCATCGATGTAGGCGGCGGCGCGATAGGCAGTAGCCTCTTTCAGCCCCTGATAATAGAGGTTGCCAGCGTTGGCCGTTTGGTTGTGCAGGCAATCTTTTTGATCGTCATAGGTGGTATTGGTATCCTGGAATTTGTAGGCAATGCCGGTAGCAGGGTCGCCCACCGCCTGGTTATGGAGCATACCGGCGTCGATCAAATTAAGGTTGGCGTTATTATTATCGGTCAGCAGCGAGGTGTCGCCGGTAATATACACATAGTATGCTGTCAGCAACGCGACGTTAAAATCTTCCTCGGTGGGCATAGGCACGCCGATGGAGAAGAGCGGAGGCGCGTAGCAGGTAGCGCGAATAGTTGGTATGCCCTTACCCGGATGGGTGCAGAGTCCATTGCTGGTGGTATCTCCCCCCTGGTCGTGCGGGAAATAGACGCCAAATGAATTGCGCAGGGCGTTTTTGAAGACGATTTGCAACTCGGATTTGAAAAACCAGGGAACGCGGTTGATCTCGAAAATAGCCATATTCGTGCAAGACATCAACCGTTGTCAGGAAGCCAAACGCGCCCTCATAGACTGCCGCGTCGTAGCCGCCTCCGGCGCAGTCCTGCCGCCCGACCAGCCAGCTCGCCGCCTTGTAGCTGCGCAGTAAATCGGCGATAATCCAGCGTTGTTGTGGAGAAAGCGTAGTATTGCGAATGAGAATATCTTCCATCGCCTGCGCGCGGCCAAGCAGGTTATCGCCGGTTGCTAGATTGTCGATGCCGTAGTCCACTACGTCATTCTCGGATGACCACTCGCGCGCCGGGTAGAGCAATTCATGCTGGCAGCCAGCCGGCAATTGAGTATTGATGAAAAGATTGCGGCTGGGATTCCAGCCACCGATCAGCATATAGCTGGTCTGGCTTTGCGCGGCCCCAATATGGTAGGCCCATGCCAGTCCTGCGCGGTCACTGACTGATGTATTACAGCGCCATTGTGTCTGCGCCCCTGCCATGAAAAGCGTGCCACCGGTGGCATCAGCCTCCGTACTGTAAGAGAGTACGTTGACGGCTGTGCCAGCCGCCGTCGTATGTTGAACACAGGCATTGCCGGGAGGTAGAACGCGATTGCTGCCAAAGAGAAATTTGCCCGTAAGCTCTTTGCTCCCGCCATTTTGCAGCGTGACGCCGACCAGGAATACTGGCACTG
This sequence comes from uncultured Chloroflexia bacterium, assembly GCA_963769535.1. Taxonomy (GTDB): domain Bacteria; phylum Chloroflexota; class Ktedonobacteria; order Ktedonobacterales; family Ktedonobacteraceae; genus CF-113. Next base: position 532,745 of record CAVYMC010000002.1, read on the forward strand.
TATCTGCGCGCACCTCGTCAGCGCAATCGGAAAGAGCAACACAGCCCGGCTCGCCAAAAAGGTGTCGATGATGTCTACTGTGATATGTAGAGCAGACCCGTCACTGGCATCGCCTTGCCAGCGCGACGTGTCCAGTCCCTGAATCAATTGCTCGTTATGAACGTAGGTATCTCCCTGCGCCGGGTCTGCCGTACCCATGTGAAAAATAGAGCTGGTATGACTGCCGGTTGGAACAACGCCAACAATGTAACTGGCGGTATTATCGTGATAGACGCCATCAGTGCCACTAGAGACCTGGCGCAACGTTGGGGAAATCACGAAATCGAAGCGCGAGCCAAATTTTGCATTGACATTATTCGCGCTATTGATGCTATTGATGGATTGTACAGGTAAATGGCTATCCAGATGCAATTTGCCTGTTTGCGCAGCCGAAACGAGCGCAGACGTTTGCGTATGCGCTGACGCATTGATCGCCTGAAGCGAGAAAAGTAGCAGGGACATAACGACAATACCGCAGAAAAATAAAAAAACGAGTGGACGCCAGGTTCGCACAGTTCTACCTCTTCTTGTTAAAATATCTACTGTGTTCAAACGTATGATGGCGGCGCGGGCTGGTTGAAAAGGACTTTTGGCTGTCAATGTGATGAAAAGCAAACCGCCTATGTGAGCGGGTGAAACGGCGACTTCCTATTTTCCCGTGGGGCTACCCCCAAAGTATCATCGGAGCTGAAGAGCTTAACTTCCGTGTTCGGGATGGGAACGGGTGTACCCTCTTCGCTATTGTCACCGGTTCACCTGCGCATACAGGCGGTTCTTCTTGACAGGATGTATAATACTACAGAAAAGAATATCTGTCAATAGCTGAATCAGGAAATTTAGAGAGTAGCAGAAAAAGAGGTGGACGTATGCCGGAATATCAAACGCGACCGTCTTTCCCTTCGCGCCCGGGGGGAAGCAGCCCGTATATCACATCGGCAATCGGCATAGAAGAGACACAAGGACGCGCGCGCGCCAGGCGTAGTTCACTCTTCACACGCACCGTCATCTGGGTGACAGGCCTGGTCTGCCTGGCTTTTCTGCTGGGATCGCTGGCGCAAGCCTGGACGAATAGCCAGTTAATGCAGCAACTCCATGCGACCCAGTCGCAAACACAGCAAGCCCAGAGCTATCACGATTATCTAGCGCAACAGGCCAACCACTACCGGGACCCGGCGGTCATCACAAAAGAGGCGCGCGAGCAACTGGGCTACGTGCGACCCGGCGAACACCCCGTTGTCATCGTCGGAAGCAAGCAGACCCCATCGCAGGTGACATCGCCCACTAAAAAGACCACGCCACCACAAAGTTTTTGGCAATCATGGTGGAATATCTTCTTTGGGAGCTGAACTGCAGGGCAATCGCATCTAACTAACCCCATCCACAGGAAGAGAGGAACAAGGAAGTGATAAACTAGGGCGAAAAAGCAGGAGACCACGAGATGGAAGCGAACGACCTACGAGATATGGAAAGCATTTTTGCCCAAGTGGAAGACCCTCGAATGGAACGGACCAGGCTGCATCGCTTGCGCGATATCATCATTCTGGCGATTTGTGGAGTGCTGTGCGGAGCCGATGGATGGGTGGAGATCGAAGAATTCGGGAAAGCCAAAGAAGCCTTTTTTACGGAGCTGCTCACCTTGCCCAATGGGATTCCGTCCCACGATACCTTTGGACGGGTCTTTGCCTTGATCGACCCGAAGCAGTTTGAAGCGAGTTTTGTGCAATGGGTACAGGGCATCAGCCAAACGGTCAAAGGGGTGATCGCGATAGACGGCAAGACGCTCCGCCGTTCGCATGATCAGGAGTCAGGAGAAGAAAGCACTGCATGTGGTGAGCGCATGGGCGGTGGAAAATCGTTTGGTGTTAGCTCAGCTTGCCACCGAAGAGAAGTCCAATGAGATTACCGCGATCCCCCTTCTTCTACGGCAATTGGCGTTGGCGGGCTGCATTGTCACGATTGATGCCATGGGAACCCAAACCAAGATTGCCGCTCAGATTATCGAGCAGGAGGGTGACTACGCTCTGGCACTCAAAGACAACCAGGGAGATCTGTTTGATGAGGTGAAAGCCACCTTTGCTCTGGCCGAGAAAGACGGTTTTGTCGGGGGGCAAGAGGAGTCAGTTCGCTTGGTCGAAAAGGGCCATGGGCGGCTGGAAATACGCGAGTACTGGACCATCACCCAGCCAGAGATCTTGGCGTATCTGGACCCAGAGCAGAAATGGAAAGGCTTCGCTGGGATTGGCATGGTGCGAGCCGAACGGCGGATCAAAGATGAGGTGAGCCGGGAAACCCGCTATTTCCTGCTCAGCTTCGCTTCCGTCACCACGTTTGCCACCGCCGTCCGAAGCCATTGGGGCATTGAAAACAGCCTGCATTGGGTCCTCGATGTCGCGTTTCGCGAAGATGAGTCACGCGTACGACTTGGGCATGCCGATGAAAATCTGGCGGTGCTCCGCCACATCACTCTCAATCTCTTGCGCCAGGAACGTTCGTCTCGCGTGGGCATCCATGCCAAGCGGCTCAAAGCTGGCTGGGACACCTCCTATCTCTTACGCGTTCTTGATGGGGTTATTTAGATGCGATTGCCCTGAGCTGAACTGTGCAATACTTGACAACAAGGCGTATGATAAATATGTGATGATTTTGTGACATTTGGCTAACATCAGGGAATACAAAGTGAACGAATACGCGCAACATGTTATGCAACCTCTCGTGATCATCCGGCTCCAGTATTGGCTGGAGCTTACGATGTTTGGGAGCGAGTAGATGCGTTTCGTTTACTAAAGCAATTTTTTTCTGGGTGGAACGCATCGAGTGCGTTCCGTTTTTTATTTGGATTTAAACAATTACCGGTTCAAACGTCCAAATTATATACATCACTTGAAATCACATCACTTGAAATCATTTTGTTAAAGGAGAACCTGGAATGCGTCCACTTATCGGCATACCTTGCCACGCAGATTACCTTGATGGGTCAAGGCGTCCCGTTTATTGCAATAACCGGGCCTATGTTCATGCTATAGAGCACGCCGGCGGCGTTCCTATCCTTATTCCAATTCTTCACGATTTTAGTGTGTTTGATACATTGCTTCCTCGCCTGGATGGTCTACTGTTTTCCGGTGGTGTCGATATTGATCCTGCTGTCTATGGAGAAGCGCCGCATCCGCTCTCCGATCAGCCCGACAAGGAGCTTGATGAAATCGAATTGAAGCTGGCATCCTGGGCCTTACAAGAGGACGTACCCACGCTGGGAGTATGCCGCGGGATGCAGGTCTTGAACGTAGCCCTGGGCGGCACGCTCTACCAGGATATCAACGACCTTTGCCCTGACAGCCTGCGTCATTCGCAACGCGATCAGTCGCGTGACCACCTGGCGCACCTTGTCAATGTCCTGCCCGGCAGTCGCGTAGAGCAATTGCTCGGCTCAGGCTCCTTTATGGCGAACAGCCTCCACCACCAGGCCGTGCGTACGCCTGGCCGGGACGTGGTGATTAGCGGGACGGCTGATGACGGCATCCCCGAAATGCTCGAAGTGCGTGGTCGCCGCTTCGTCGTAGCCGCGCAATTCCATCCCGAAGAAATCTATACGAAGGAAGCCGCCAGCGCCCGTCTCTTCGCTGGATTTGTGCAGGCGTGCAGTATCGATTCTGTGCAAGAAGATGTTGTTATGCAACGCGAGCTGGCATCATATATTGCAAGATAAAACTATTCACGCTGTTATACAATATCACTATGGAAATTCGACCCGAAACGCCTGCTATTGACGAAACAACGATCCTGCGCGATCAACCGGAAACGGCTTCACTCTCGCGTTTGAACCGCGATGTGGCGATTCTGTCTATCATCGCGGGCCACCTGAACCGTAAAATCGATGTGCATGAAGCGTTGCAGGAGGTGCTTGTCCACGTTACCCGGCTGCTGGAATTGCAGACGGGCTGGGTCTGGCTGCTGGATGAACACGAAAAGCCTTATCTAGCCGCTGCCCAGTCTTTACCGCCCTACCTGGCGGATTATCCTGAACGCATGACGGGTAGCTGCCTGTGCCTTGATACTTTCTTACAGGGCGACCTGGCAGGCGCGGCCAACATCAATGTGCTGCGCTGCAGCCGGTTGAAGAATGCTGAACGCGACAAAGACCCCACCTCGTTCGGCCTGCGCTTCCATGCCAGCGTGCCTATCTATGCAGGTGAAACCTCTATCGGGGTGCTGAACGTCGCCAGCGAAGATTGGCGCGAACTTGCCGAAGAGGAACTGCAACTGCTGCGCATCATCGGCGATCAGATCGGCCTTGCCATTCAACGCGCCCGGCTCTCAGCCGAACATACACGAGCGGCGGCGCGGCTGGCTACTATTGAAGAACGCAACCGGTTGGCGCGCGAGATTCATGATACGCTGTCGCAGGGATTAGCGGCCATTACGTTGCAACTGGAAACGGCAGATGCCCTGGTCATGACACGCCCGGAGCGCGCCCAGGATGCCGTGCGCCGCGCCCTCGGTCTCGCGCGCTCCAACCTTGAAGAAGCGCGTCGCTCGATGGCAGACTTGCGCGCGGCCTACCTGCACAATCGCACGCTGCCCGAAGCCCTGGCTACGTTAGCGCATGATATGGCCCAGGAAACGATTGAGATCGAGTTTCATTACGCGCCCACCGCAAATTTTCCCACGCTGCAACAGCGAGTAGAAACAGCCATCTACCGTATCGCGCAGGAGGCCCTGGCGAACGCCTGCAAACACGCTAACCCCGATCATGTCGCGCTCACCCTCGAAATTGAAGATAATGAACTCTGTCTCGCAGTGCAGGACGACGGCATCGGGTTCCAACCTGACGAGGTAACAAAGGAGGCGGCGGGAGCGTTTGGCTCAGGCCATTTCGGCCTGATAGGCATCAGCGAGCGCGTCAAGTTGCTGGGCGGCGAATTGTGTATTCTAAGCGAAGCGGGCGCGGGAACCCTCCTCTCCGTGTGTGTGCCTCTGGATGAAAGGGGGGCGAACGCATGATCCGCATCTTACTGGCCGACGATCACCCCATCGTGCGCGAAGGGCTGCGAGCCGTGCTAGAAACACAGCCTGATTTTGAGGTAATCGGCACGCCCCAGCAGGCTGCTGACGGAAATGAAGCGCTGCGCCTGGCTCTGCAATTGAAGCCGGATATCCTCTTGCTCGATCTGGAAATGCCCGTCATGGATGGAGTCGAAACGATTCGCCACTTGCGCCAGCAGCCCCAGCCGGGCGCATCGCGAGACAGGCAAATCAGCCCCCGCATTATCGTGTTCACCGCTTTTGATAACGACGAACGCATCATCGCGGCCCTGGAAGCCGGAGCGAATGGCTACCTGCTCAAGGGCGCGCCGCGCGAAGAGATCTTCAACGCCATTCGCGTCACCATGCAGGGCGGTTCGCTACTCCAGCCGGTAATTGCTTCCAAACTCCTGCGCCACGTGGGTCAACAGTATGGCAGGCGTCCCTCTAACAGCCAACCCGCCTTGTTGGAGCCTCTCACCGAACGCGAACTGGAAGTACTGGCATTACTGGCGCAGGGTATGCCCAATAAAGAAATTGCGGCCCGCCTGATCATTAGCGAGCGCACCGCCAAGTTCCACGTCAGCTCGATCATGGGCAAACTGGGCGCGACCAACCGCACCGAAGCAGTCTCGCTGGCAGCCCAAAAGGGTCTGATTACGCTTCACTCATAACGATTTCACGGTTATCGCCGAGCGAACAAGGGCGACCGCGAGGGTCGCCCGTACAATACACGACAGGCTCATCCGTTGTATTGTACGGGCGACCCTCGCGGTCGCCCTGGCTGGCAATCCTCTCTACCACTTCTTTACCTCATGCTAAGACAATATGGCTAATTTACAGGCAAAGTATGCGTAAAGGGTAATATATAGAGATACAATATCGGAGTATCACGATGTTTCTATATATTTCAGTCGTCAAAAATCAGGGAGTAATGTGGAAGACACAGGTTTACTATCGTCGCTTATGCCGCGCATCGCTGCCGTCGTCTGTGTGGCACTGTTGATTGGCAGCATAGCGATAGCAGGCATTGGCGCGGTTGCGCTGTTTGGCCCTGTGCTGGCGCACGGGAATAACACCGAACATGCAGCAGGTCAAATCGTCGCAATTGGACCGGGAGAAGACTTTACCTTGAAAACGGCTGCTGGAAAGAGTATGTCGTTCCAGTGCGCGGCGCAATGTCGCGCCTCTCTGGGGCATTTGCAGCGACACTTACGGGAACACGCCCATACCGACGTGTATTATATCCAGGGGTCAGGGAATGCCCTGATGGTACTGGATGTCGATTGAATGCGAGCCGGGCGCGATAGAACGCGCCGACTAGAAATAATGGTGTAATGACAGAACTCGTAGCAAAGAACGTTGATAGCGCAGACCTTGTAATTATCGGCAACGGCATTGCCGGGTTGACTGCCGCGGTAGAAGCGCGGCGCCTGGCACCTGACAGGCGCGTTGTCATTATTACCGAGCAGAGCCACCCTACTATCAATACACCCGCGCTGAAACAGTTTGCTATTGGTAAACTCGACCGCGAGCAGTTGCTGGCCTATCCTGCAGGCACAGAACAGGCGCAGTTTATTCATGTGATTAATGCGCGAGCTGAAGAGATTCACGCACAAGACAGATACATTACGCTCAAGGGCGGGCGCGGCTTCGGCTATAGCGAACTGCTCATTGCGACTGGCAGTACGCCTACCGGACTACCCCCTGCCCTGCCCGGCAGGGATTTTGACGGCATACTTACACTGCATCGCCTGTATGACTATCTCGACCTGCGAAGGCGGCTGGGAGAAGTAGAGGAGGCGGTGGTGATTGGCGGTGGCGCGCACGCCATTGAAACGGTGATGAGCCTGCTTTACTGGGGCATTCGCGTACATTGGCTGATTCGCGGCGATACCTGTCTCCCGCGTATGCTTGATCGCCCGGCTTCCGCGATGGTACTCGATTCAATCCAGCGCGCGGGCGCGCGCGTTTACACTGAAACCGAGGTGTTGGGCATCGTCGGCAGGGTGGGCATGGTTGCCGGAGTCGTCACTAATCAGCAGCAGTTGCTCCCTTGTCAGCTTGTGCTGGTCTGCACGGGTACGACTGCGATAACATCCCTTGCCGTGCATTGCGACCTGAAGATGAAGCACAAGCAGGGCATTCTGGTTGATGAACAACTTCGCACCAGCGTACCGCATATCTACGCCGCCGGTGATGTAGCAGCCATCAAAGACCCGCAGACGGGGTTGTACGCCCCAAGAGCGCTATGGTACGCGGCCGTGTCGCAGGGACGCATGGCGGCATCTTTTATGACCGGCTCGACGCCTGCTGAAGAACTCGGCATCCCCTGGCACGCTACACGCCTGGGCAGCCTTTCCATGCTCTCCGTCGGCAATGTCCTGCAATGGCAGGATACCACCACCACCCTGACCGATAGCAGCAGGAGCAGTTACCGGCGCATGGCTGTGATAGACGACCGGCTGGTAGGCTACCTGTCGCTCGGCCCTTCCCAACCCGATAGCCTGGCGATCAAACGCATCATAGAGGAAGGTCTCTCCATTCGCGATATCAAGAAATCCTTGCTCAAAGGCACATTCGACGCGCGCAGCTATTTCTCGCGCAGAAGCACACACAGCGCCCAGCGCATGGTGACAACCGGCAAGTTGCCTGTCGCCGATGAGCTTGAGAAGAGGATGCTGGCTATAAGAAAGCGAGCGCGCCAGGCAGGCAGGCAAGAAGAGCATATGCCAGTGGCGCGTGCCTTGCCGGGAACAGACTCACTATTAAAAGCAGAAATCTTCGAACGCAATACAGATGAAGATCTGCAACTCTTTGCTGATCCGTTTGTGACCGCGCCTGTCGAACTGGATCGCTCTCGCGGCCAGCATGACAATGCAAGAGCAGATGTGGGTATAAGGGCCAATTTGGGAGCGAACGCCAATAAGCTAGCAGAGAGAGGATTCACTACGGAAGGTATGCGCCAGGTAAAAACTTCGCATATTATAGAGTCAACGCTGGTCAAAGCGTCCGAGCCAGCGCGAACTGGCCGCAGCCCATCGGGCAGCCTGTGGTCATACAGCAGTCCTTTACCAGCGGTCAAGGTCAATTCTGCGGAAACGCCGGGTACAACTGCTGGCAATGGTGTTTCAGATACCGGCCAGCATGGGCGTAAAAGCCAGTTTAAGGCTCCGCCCTCCTCGCAGGAGAACGGCGAACAACGCCAGCCCGATGCCTATCCATCGAGCAGCCTGTGGTCGTATAGCGAGAAAAAGCGTATGAAGGGTCACTAAATGTTGCAAGCAGGGTTATCAAAACACGGAAAAAAGACGGTATCCTTACATAAAACTGGTCCCCAGGTGGCGCAGGAATTGGTGGCCTGTATCGGCTGCAATGAATGCCTGCTGGCCTGTCCTGCGTTGGACGAAGCTATTACTATCGATGTACTCAACCGGGAAACTTTATCCGGGCCAATCTCAATGCCGGTAGCGCATTTTGCGCGTTCGTGCTTCCAGTGTGGCGCGTGTGTCGCGCCCTGCCCGGTAGGTTTAAGCCGCGAAGCCATGATGATGTGGCTCAAGGTTCGCTTGCTGCGCTCTGGATGGGAGAAGACGTGAGAAACAATTACCGGTTCGATGAAACAGACGAAGAAACAGGCTACTCCTGGCTGCACTTTTCGCCAGGCGCGGAGCAAGCGCTGCGCGTATTTATTACGCTCGCGTTGATGGGAGGGGGTATTGCTTTTTATGTGTGGTATACGCGCCATAGCCTCGACGCCTCTCCTGATAGTATCGTGGGCTATGCTTTCGCCATCATCGGCACGCTATTCGCCATACTCGCAGGCATACTCTTTAGTCGGCGTCGCCGCTCGCACAAGAAGCGCGTCGTTGGTAAGCTTCATGCCTCGCTGGAATGGCATATGTGCTTCGCGCTACTGGCGCTGGTCTTTCTCTTCCTGCACTCTTTTGGCAACTTCAATCCCCGCACCGGCACATACGCGCTCTACGGCATGATCGCGCTGGCAATCAGCGGAGTGATAGGCCGCCTGCTGGATCGCCTGGCGCCGCGTTTCATCGCCGGGGAGGCGCATAAGGCGTTGACGGCGCGCGGTGATGACCGCGTGGAGTCGATTTCGCAGAAGTTACAGGCGATAGTGGTACACAATAGCGAAAAGGTGCAGGGCTTCGCTGCTCCTGAAGAGAGCAAGACCATCGCATCTTCGCCGCTCTCGCTCTCCGGTGGGCCGCTCTCGAATCATTTCCCCTTTGAATATCGTAATCAACCCCTGCATACTCCCTGGGATTTAGCCTATATCTCGCTTGAAGCAACCCCGCAGGAGTTGAGCCGCGAAGCCGGGCAATACCGCTTCGTCCCCGATAAAAAGAGCGAACTTACCCGTCCGGGCGCTCTCATGCCTGGAGCCAGAGAGCATATGGCCGAGTTACAGGAAGTTGAAAAGGCGATGCAGCGCGAAAGCTTCTATCGTTATGTTATTCGCTACTGGCGTAAGCTACACGTCTTGCTCGTTCTCGTTACCCTGGGGCTGACACTCTGGCATCTCATCTATGCCGCGCAACTTCTTATACCCACTTTGATCCATAAATAGGGAGAATGAACGGGAATTGGCATCAGTCCGTAGGGGCGGAGGTTGGGCTGTGTGGGTGGGGACGCTTGCGTCGCCCGTTGGAGTAGGGCGTTCGGGTCACAGCAACAGGGCGCAAGCGTCCCTTATGTATCTTCCCAACCCCCATCGATCATGCGCTGTCATCCTGAGCGCAGCGAAGGATCTGCGTCTGCCATGCGAGAGATCCTTCGCTGCGCTCAGGATGACAGCAGGGCTTCTGGGTCTTGCCCCTGGGACACTACGGAGCGTTGCACGTCACAAACTTGGTTCCATCATTGCAGAAGATGAACTCGCGATCCTGGATGTGGATAACCATATCAGGCTCGCCGTTATGATGCACGTCACTAAAAGTAAGCGTGATCGGTATGAGGTCATCCCCCGTAGCAATCATGCTGGGGCCAACGTAATCGAAGGATCTGGTGGGATTGCCGCCGGGTAGCTCAATCACAATGACCTGCCCATGCAGATTCAATGCGACAAAATGACTGGGGTGCGCCGGGCTATCGTTATGTCCAACTACCGCATCTGTCTGGTAATATCGTGGATAGCCGTACACGATATCGTTGTATTTTCCGATTCCCCATGCCAGGAACGAGGAAAACGTAAACCACAGGGCCAGCGCGGCTATCATGCCCACGCCTACATACAATAACCAGTGGACAGAACGGCTCGTTGGCGCTTTCCGGGGCTGTAGGATATCGATCGTTGTATTGCGTCCGGCGCGCACTCGCATCTGGCCGGGAACTCCACTATACGCCTGGCTTGTGCGGCGCGATGGGCCGCCTGGTATCTGCTGGCGCGTTGTATCTGGATCATCATTTTGCTCGCGCATTCCACGAAGACTCCCCGATGGCTGCTTGTAGCGAATGGCGCTGGTCGGCAGGCGCGGCGTATCCGAGGGCAGGTCCTCACCCTCTACGGGTTCATCGATATCCGTCCATCCCTCCTGCCGTTTGCGCGTATCGGGCGGTAACTTCAACGGATTGAGATCGGTGCGTTTTGTATCACCACCCTGCTTCCGCCGGGGCTGCCTGCTGTTCGTCGCCATTGGCGCATCCTTTCTATCTTAGCTCTATCTCAGCACTTGTACACATTCCCTGCGTATTTGCGAGCGCAATGATGTTATTGTAGCATAAGTATGTCAAAATGTATCATTTTGACGTGTATATTGACTTCTGTACTATTTATTGTCAACTCGCCGCTTTTCAAGCCACTTTTTGATACTCGCTTCTTTGCCCTGGTGTCCAGGCTCGTAGTAGTGGCGACCTTTCAAACTCTCCGGTAAATACTCTTGAAGCTGCCTGGCAGGGGGTCTTTCAGGATCGTCAATCTGCATCTCTTTGTAGTAATCGTGGGCGTACTTGTAATCCTTGCCGTAGTCCAGGTCTTTCATCAACTGCGTGGGCGAATTGCGAATCTGTAAGGGAACGGGGTCGTTGCGCGTTTGCTGCACGTCTTCCTGCACGCGGCTATACGCTTCATAGAGCGCGTTGCTTTTGGGCGCGGTTGCCAGGTGTACGACTGCTTGCGCTAATGCAAGATTGGCCTCCGGCAAGCCTACAAAATGGACGGCTTGCTGTGCTGCTACACACACCAGCAGCGCCTGTGGGTCAGCCATGCCTACATCTTCCGAGGCAAAGCGAATCAAGCGACGCACAATGTAGAGCGGGTCTTCACCTGCTTCGATCATGCGGCCCAGCCAGTACAACGAGGCGTCGGGGTCAGAGCCGCGCAGGGATTTATGCAGCGCGGAGATCGTATCATAATGCTGGTCGCCGCCCTTGTCATAAAGCAGAGCGCGGTGCTGCATGGCATCCTCGACCACCGCCAGAGTGATACGATCTCCCCTATACTGGTTGTTTTGAGCAGCCAGTTCCAGCACATTGAGAGCCGCGCGCGCGTCGCCGTTGGCAAAAATGGCAATTTGCTGCATGGCATCCTCATCGACGCTGATAGAAAGCTGGCCCAGGCCGCGCTCTTTGTCGTGAAGCGCGCGTTGCAACAAATCGAGAATCTGCGCCTCGCTCAACACTTTTAGCACGAAGACACGCGAGCGCGATAAGAGCGCGCCGTTCACCTCAAAGCTGGGATTCTCGGTCGTCGCGCCGATCAGCGTGACCACGCCATGCTCGACATGGGGAAGGATGGCATCTTGCTGCGCCTTGTTAAAACGATGAATCTCATCGATAAACATAATCGTGCGCTGCCCGCTAAACTGTTTGAGTTTTCTGGCATCCTCTACTACTTTGCGCAGATCGGCTACACCAGCCGAAACCGCGCTGAGGCGCACGAAATGCGCGCGTGTGACACGCGCAATAACGTCGGCCAGGGTAGTTTTGCCACTGCCCGGTGGCCCCCACAGGATCATTGACGAGATAGCATCGCCCTCGATGCTGCGGCGCAATAATCTGCCAGGCCCCAGCAGGTGTTCCTGTCCCACGATTTCATCGAGCGCGCGCGGGCGCATACGGGCCGCCAGAGGTTCCTCAACAGCGCCGCCGGGGGAGGTATTTTTACGGGCCGGTGAAGGATTATCTGACCCGAAGAGCGATGTTTGATCTGCCATGTGCTTCGCTTACTATTACAAGATGGTATCCAAAGATGTTCATTACAGCATATCACATCTGCTTAATAAATGATGATATGCGTGTAAACCTGCACGAAATTGTACAACCACCCGGCATTATCCTTCGACATATTGATGCAGCCATGCGAGCCATGAATGGAGTATTGGGTGCCACCTGGATCGAGGTGAGGAAAGTTCGTACCTGGGCCATACTCGCTACGCCACCAGCTATCGTGCAAAAAGTACCCGTTGCTATGGAATTGCATGGCAAAGTTAATCGGCGTCGGCGGATACCAGTCGGGTGAAGATTGGGGAGCAGTCGATTTAAACTCGGTGGGGGATTTTTTCCCCTCGACCCACCAGGTTCCCGGCGGCGTGGGCAGGTCTGGTTGCCCCGTCGTCACCTGGAAAGCGTTGACAAGTTTTCCATGATCGTAGATACGCGCAACCTCTTCGGCAAGCGAAACAACGACCACTTTCGAGTTCATATACTGATAATGCTGCATGAGTTGGATATCGGTTTGATGCACCTGGTTGTACGGTGTTTTGTCACTGAAGTCCACCATCATTGCCTGGAAGTTGGTTAAATCCATATTTACGTCTTCAATAACTTGCTGGTAGTCCGCGAGAGTTTGCGCCGACGCAAGTTCTCCCTTCAACCACAATGGACCGGTAGCTCCAATCGGCCCGTATTCATAGCCAAGCGGGTAAGTAGTGTTATTGTACGAATCCTGATAGGTATGCTGACTCCCAAAGCTCGCGGCACCCTGTTGCAATTGCTGGAACAGGGAATTGCTTTCTGTTTTCAAAGCGGGAATCTGTATTGCCGCGACATGCGTATCCAACGTATGCAGCGCTGTTTTATACGCTGCATCATTGCTAGCCGAATGAAGGGCCTGCTGGTCGCTGTTGTACTGCTGCTGATAGGTAGTCACGTCGCCCTGGTACTGCTGCACCAACGCAATCCATAGCTGGTAGGTCTGCAACTGTGCATCTCCCTGCTTTTGCAGGGTGGGAGACACTGTTGGCGTCGATATTGTATCTGGCGTGGAGCCTGGGCCTGTAGCATTTGAGGTCGTTGACCCGCTACACGCGCTCAGTAATAAGAGCAAGAGCAAAAGTACGCTCACCGTCAGACTGCCTGAATGACGCCGGGATATGTTATCTATTCGGTTTCTATACACTGTTTTTTTCATAAAGTTAGTTCCTGTCTAGAATTGTTATATCGTTTGCAGCATACTCTCTATCTCTGTAACGAGTTGGCTAAGCAAATGGAGACAAAGCAATCAAAGGAATAGAATCTCTGCCACTATTGTAATATAAGGTGTTGGGGAACCAAAAACTCTTGAATAGGCTCAACCCTCTAACACTTTCACCCCAAAACTGGTATCCTTTTCCTGCAAAATTGGGACTTATTCTATAGAATTAGGAACAGGACTATGCAGGAAAAACGATGAGTACACCTCCTACATCGAGCTTACGGGGTCGATATCGACTTCCCAGCCGGGTGTATCGATGACGCGCAGGAGCGGGTGCAGGTCGGGGCCGCGCGCGATCATTTGCCAGCGGTACTTGCTGTTGACGCGCTCCATCAGCGCGGGGGCGGGACCGACGATGTCGGTTTGCGCCAGGCCGAGACGAGCGATCCAGGTGTCAAGCTTTTCGCGCAGCAGCAGGGCCTCGTTTTGCGCGCGGCGGCGGTTCTCGTGGCTATAGGTGAATTTGACGAACTGGCGAAAGGGGGGATAACCGTAGCGGCGGCGCGCCTCGATCTCGGCGGCGTAAAATTCGTGATAATCGTGGCGCGAGGCAGCGTCGATACTGAAATGCTGCGGGTTGAAGGTCTGGATAATCACCTGTCCGGCCTCCTCGCCGCGTCCGGCGCGTCCCGCTACCTGCGTGAGCAGGGTGAAAGCGCGTTCCGAGGCTGAAAAATCGGGCAGCATCAAGGCGATATCGGCGGAAATGACGCCGACCAGCGTCACGCCGGGTAGGTCAAGCCCCTTGGCAATCATCTGCGTACCGACCAGGATATCGGCCTCGCGATTGGCGAAGCGGTCCAATAGTTGTTCATGGGCGCGGCGATTTTTGGCTGTATCGCGATCCCAGCGCAGGAGACGCGCGGAGGGAAAACTGCGCTCGATGGTATCAACCACTTTCTCAGTCCCCAGACCAAAATAGCGCATACTCTCGCTGCCGCATTGCGGACAGACGCGCAACACCTTGCTCTGACTGTTGCAGTAGTGGCAGAGCAAAATGCGCTCGGTGGCGTGATAGGTGAGCGGCACGTCGCACTTATCGCACATCGCCACGAAGCCGCACTCACGACACAGAACGCAACTGGCCGCGCCGCGCCGGTTGAGATATAGAATAGCCTGCTGTCCCCGGCTCAACACCTGCTCAATCTCGCTGTATAAACGGCGGCTGATAATGCTAGTGTTGCCCGCGTGCAGTTCATCGCGCAGGTCAATTACTTCGACAGGCGGCAGCGTCGCGCCAATACGATCCGGTAACTTGACCAGGTGGTATGCCTGCTGTTCGGCGCGATAAAACGACTCGACCGCAGGGGTCGCGCTGCCCAGCACGACAGGAATATCGAGCATACGCCCCAGGGCGATGGCGGCTTCGCGCGCGTGATAGGTTGGCCGGCGCTCGCTCTGTTTATAGGCCGGTTCGTGTTCCTCGTCCAGGATCAGCATTCCCAAATTCGACAGGGGCGCGAAAAGGGCGGAGCGCGAACCGATCACCACGTCCACTTTGCCAGCGCGAATGCGCCTCCACTCGTCGTAGCGTTCCCCGTCGGTCAACGCGCTGTGAATAATCGCCACGCGGCCCGGAAAACGCCCCACGAAACGGTACACAGCCTGCGCCGTCAAAGCAATCTCCGGCACCAGCATAATGCCGCGCTTGCCCTGCGCGATAATGGCCGCCAACGCCTGAAGATACACCTCGGTCTTGCCACTGCCCGTCACGCCATGCAACAAAATAGGCGTTTTTGTAGGGACGCGATTTATCGCGTCCGTTTCTTCGCCCGTTCCGGCGGACGCGGACGCGGGGGAGGACGCGATTGATCGCGTCCCTACGATTTGTTCGAGGGCGGCCTGTTGGCCGGATGTTAATGGTAGGGGGTGACTGGCCGGGATGTTGCGCCCTATGAAGGGGTCACGCCGCGCCTCAATTTCTTCAATGGCGATAATGCCGTCGCGCACAAGTGTTTGCAATTGTGCCGCGCTCAATCCGCTGGCTTTGCAGAGCATCTGGGATGTCCAGTGCGCGTCGGCGCTGGCATCGGGCCGGTCATGTTCAAGCAGGTCGATGGCGGCCAGTTGTCGTTGCGCCAGTAACCCTTCTTTGTTTTCGCGCGTGAGGGTAAAGGCAGAAGAAGAGCCTAGGATAGCCCACGGATCGGGCTTTGCCGGGCGTCGCCGCACATTATCCGGCGCCATAGGCACGGCGGTCGGTTCGGGCAGGCTTGCCTGGACACGCGCCTCTGCGCGCTGCTTCCACTCCGTGAGCGCGTCACCATGCATAAGCAGGCGAGCGATGCGTTTGCGGCGAGCGCGCGCGCGCGGCGCGTGCAACTGGGCCTCGCGCGCGATCAGCCCGCTCTCTAACGCCTCTTTCAGCACCTCTTTCGAGCGTTTCGGCCCCAGCATCTCCTTCAAACGCTCCACATCCAGTTCGCCATCCGCCAGCAACAGGCCGATCAGCGCCCGCGTGCTGGTCAATGCCGGCGGCTGCTCCTGCGCGTCAATGGCCGGCTGGTCATCTGTAATCAGGCGCAGGGCTACTTTTGAACGCTGCATCAAGCCAGGCGGAAGCATAATCTGCGCGACAGATGCAAGCGGGGTCACATAATACATCGCCATCCACTCTGCCAGTTGGCGTTGATGCGGTAACAAAGCCAGTTCGGCATCAAGAATAGTGGAGATAGGCCGTATCTTCAGTAGCGGCACCCCTTGTGGGTGTCCAGTCAACGGTTGTTCGGCGTCATGCTCAATATCTATCTCTTCAATGACATCGCTAATGCGCCAGACTATACCCTCGACAAGACGTTCGCCATAAGGAATGGCGACAAGTTGCCCGGCGCGCAGCTCACGCTCAAGCGCGGGCGGCACGCTATAGGTCAGCAGAGGTTCTTCGGTGTTCCAACTGGCTGCGGAGGTCAGTACTTCGGCAAACACTAGCGTCTCCCAAATTCGCGCTCAAGAGCGGACAGGCTAAACTGCACCATTGTTGGACGACCATGACAGCAGCTATAGGGCGCGTTGGTACGGCCCAGTTGCTCGATCATCTCGCGCATCTCGCTCACCGTCAGGAAGTAGTTGGCCTTGATGGCCGCTTTGCACGCCACGTTTGCCAGCGCGTGTTCCTCCCACGTTTCGTTATGGCCCAGGTTCTCAGGCGCGGTCAACTCGGCCAGCAGTTCGCGCAGGGAACGCGCATTCAATTGTTTTAGCAGCACGTCCGGCACCGCGCTTACTTCGAGCAGACCGTTATCAAGCATTTGCAGCGCGAAACCAATATGCCGTAATTGCTCAAGATGTTCTTCGATGGCTTCCACTTCAGAAGGAGCCAGTTCAAGCCGAATGGGCGTCAGCAAGAGTTGCGACATGGCCGCCCGCGCCTGCAACGCCGCTACCATGCGCTCCAACAAGATACGTTCATGGGCAGCGTGTTGATCGACAAGGTACATGCCCTCTGGCCCCTCGGTCACGATATAGCTCTGCGATAACTGACCAATGACGCGCAGTACTGGCAAACGGGATATTTTAGATGAACTGACAATTTCTGATGCATCTTTCCCGGCTTCGTCATGCTTGCGCACATGGCTTTGCCACAGTCGCGAAAGCATGGGCGGTCGAGTACCGGTCTCCTCTTCGGTAACAGTCAGCCAGGGGTTATCCTGCGGCAACACGACGCCATTTTCATCTGTAGGGACGCGATTTATCGCGTCCGTATCTGCTCCTTCAACCGCTTCCTCGTCAGGCACGTCGAGATCATCCTCGTAATCGATGCGAGATGTTGTCGGCAAAGTATGGTCAGGAGAAATGGAAGGAGTGGTGGACGCAAATGAGGACGCGATAAATCGCGTCCCTACAGGGTTGTTGTTCCATTGGGGGATGTCCGCGTCTTGCAGGACGGCCTGGCGCACGGCGCGCTGGATAGCCGTGTAGACGCGCCGTTCCCGTAAAAAGCGGATTTCGGTTTTGGCCGGGTGAACGTTGACATCGGTCTGGGCGGGATCGATGGCGATATTAATTACTGCGATGGGATGGCGGCCAGCCAGCAAGAGCGAGTGATAGGCTTCCTCGACGGCATAGCTGAGCATACGACTCATGACCCAACGGCGATTGACAAAGAACGACATATGCTGGCGCGTGCTTTTATAAGAGGCTGGCAGGCTGGTATAGCCGGTCACAACGGGCCGTTCGGGATCATCATCCCGCAGACCGTCCAGGCTGCTGATGGGCGTCATCTGCTCGGCGACTTGCAGGCCGTAAATATCGATCAATACGCTGGAAAGTTGCCCATCGCCGGGCGTGGCGAAAATCTGCCGCCCATCGCTTGTCACGCTGAAACGGATTTCGGGGTAGGCCAGGGCGTACTGTTCCAGCAGGTGATGACAATGGCTGACTTCCACATTGCGACTCTTCAGGAATTTGAGGCGCGCCGGAACCGCGCTAAACAGGTTGCGCACAGTCACGGTTGTGCCTACTGGAGAAGCCGCGGCTGTCACTTCGGAGATTTGCCCATTCTGCGCCTGTATCTGCGCCCCCTGTTCGGCTTCGCGATGGTGGCTGAGCAGCGTCACCCCGGCAACGGCGGCGATGCTGGCAAGCGCCTCGCCGCGAAAACCCAGCGAGCGAATACGTTCCAGGTCATCGATACTGGCAACTTTGCTGGTGGCGTGACGCGACAGGGCCAGGGGCAACTCATCAACCGGGATGCCGCTGCCATTATCGGTAATGCGAATCAACTGGAGTCCGCCATGCGCCAGGTCAACGCGAATCTGCGTTGCCCCCGCGTCGATACTATTCTCAATCAATTCTTTGACGACGGAGGCGGGCCGCTCGACGACTTCCCCTGCCGCGATCTTGGCGGCCACGTCGGGCGCGAGTTGGCGTATGGGCATGATAATCACTACTCCGAACAGCTAGAGATTGCCTACATGTATAAGAACGAGTGTTCGGAGTGTATTATAACACACGCTTTTGGTGCCGTGTAGGGCTTGCTTCGAGCGGATCGGTGAAGCTCGTTTTCCGCCATTTGTCCACTAGCGTCTACTGTTGTTCGCGTTTTTCCATCGGTTCTGCTGTCGAAAAAGCTCGTTTTGAGGTGAGTGAAAAGTGGAACGAGCGGGGGATAGTCTTCGCAAATAAATACGGCGGCTTTTTAAGGCCTGATACAGTTCTTGATACGTTTCGCAAACTTCTAAAAGACGCTAGCTTGCCTTCCATGCGTTTTCATGATCTGCGCCATAGCGCGGCTACTATCTTGTTTGTAGCAGGTGTGAATCCCAAAGTGATACAGGAGCTTTTAGGCCATAGTAAGATATCGATAACGTTAGAAGTGTATTCGCATGTATTGCCTTCAATGCAACAAGAGGCGGCGGGTAAGATGGATGAAGTTTTTAAGCGTCCACTATAGATAGCATAGGTATCTATTCACCTTGTTTCGGCTCTGGCGATGGTGACAATATGAATGCGCGGGTAACTGCGTTTCATAGGTTATATCTTTTATGGTTTCCAGACTTTATAGTGACCCAGAATGTCAGGATCACCCTCACTTTTGGGGAAAGCTCTTCTTTAAAGTGGAATAAGACATGTGTTTGAGCATGAAAAAAAGGAACCAGTCGGAACTATAAGCTCAGCAATCCCCAAATTTGAGGGAGACCCTGAATAATGACCACTTGCTAACCAGAAATCTTGCCACGCTAACCAACCCACATAAAATTGTTAGCCGAAAAACTAAGTACAATCAGATAACTTCTTGAGCATGGGAGCCGATTACCAAGAGGATTTGAATGACTTCCCAACCTTCAATCTTTACCTGATTGTACTTAGCGGTCAGTCTGCTTAGCTTTTTCGATAGGATACCACTGTCGATACCACATGTATATTGAGAGAGATCTGTTCTAGTAAAGCTCACCAGTGTGATGGCTATTTAAGACCATTCCTTTACACTCCAATATAGAGTGTTGCATTCATTAGCCTGTAGCGCTCCCTAGATGAAGCATCGCATAGGATTCGCCAACGAAATCTGTCTTGTTGCTTTTTTAAGAAGGCAAAACCACTGATAAGTAAATATAGATTCCTGATAGTGACTGTGCAGGAATAAATTGTGAGACATGGTTCAAATTGATGTGACAATGTTCGCACAATATGAGCGCGTAATTGACTTAATGATTCGAAAGTCATGTGAACCATATCTAAGGAATTAAAATACTTTGTAGAGCTGATAGAGGAGGGTTTCCCTATGTTTTCCTGCTGGCTCCTGCGTCTTCTTTATCTCCTCAGGATCCGGAGCATCTGATCCGTAGACGAAAGCTCAGATCGAGACGCTGTAGGTCTTCTAACGTTGCCTCACCACCCTCGAGCGTGAATCGATATTCCCCAGGAACGGGGAACGAAGCAGGAGTAGTAGTCCAGTTATTCATGGCTCTAATTTCCATCCCTGTAGGTTGACCCTGATGACCTGCACCTGGAATGTGATCTAGGTGCCATGTAGGATAGTCAATATATCCAGTCCTGGAATCAATAATGACTGCCTCCACTTGACCTGATTGATCATAGGTATAATCTGGTAAGGAAGCTGACCAGTAGGGAGTTCCAGAGCGGTATGTCGCTGATTGCGAAATAGTATTATCAATTTGATCTGTATAGATATTAATATAGACTTCGCTTGTGGTTTTACCGGAACACTTTGCTCCACTTGCTGTGGCTGTAAATACCGTGTCCCGATCAATTCCCGAGATGGTCTCAGCATTGTCGGGCGGTTTCGTTGATTTCGGTTCACCAGGTGGGTTAATTATGACTTGATCTGCATTAGTCGAAGACCATGCCAATATGATATCGGTCCCTGGCACATCCATACAGTATCTGGCATTTTCTCCTCACTATTGGCAGCTACGCTTTTTACATCCGGCAAAGAAAACGAATTCGCTAAGTAGACGCCAAAACGCACGTTACATTCGGGCGTAACCGTAACATATCCCGTAGCAGTATTTGAGATGGTTAAGCCAGCAAATCGTCCGTCAGGGACGCTCCAAATGCCAGAGTAGGTCTTAAAGTACCCAGTTTCCAGATCCAACAATCCACGCTCCTTCAACTCAAAGCGTATAGGTGTAGTACCAAACTCCTTGCCTTCCTGAGCCAACGCTTGTGGGGGAACCAGGATAATAATACTGAAAGCGATGCGGCCATCCTGCAAGTTATACTCTCCACCACTCATCTCCAGGTCAAAAGCTTTAGCACCAAGGACTAAATCATTAAAGTCGAGGCACTCCAACTGACCATCATTGTCGATGTCAAAGGGGATGCGTATGGGCGGAAACTTCATCTGGATATCTTCGATGCGTACCCGAACGATGTCATGCTGTTCAGTTGGCTCAAAGACCAGTGTAAGCTGCATGGTTCCTTTAACAGTGACACCTCTTCCTCCCTCTGGAGATGGATATACGATACTTTGAATGGACGCCGTAATTCGCCGCGTCAACGGGAATTCCCTTCGAATCGCCATAAGACACCCTTCTTTCTAAACTGTTGTAGCTCGCTCTACACCTGCGATGAAACTCTCCTGAAAGAAAGCTATTCAACGTTGCAGCTTAGTTTATTTCTAATAGATTATATCGGAAGAACATCACATCGCCATCCCAATTTATAGCCTCACCATCACAAAGCTGTCACAAATCTATGTGGTAAGGCTATGTTGCGACGGGTAAGCTGTGAGGCTGTAGGGGGCGTTATTGGAAACAGGGGCAACGCAAACAATGGTCGGTGTAGAGCGAGCTATGATATAGCAACTTTCAAGAGTAGTCAACGCTTTCTATCATTCTTTAGTAGCTATTGATGCAGCTTATACATTAAGTAGCGGTGCTATCGTCTGTGAAAAAAATATCTAAAAACGGATATTACCGCTACTGCAACAATAGTGGTTGTTCCGAGTATGAACACATCTCTTGTGATAATGTATGCAAGCAGCGTGGTATACATGAGGCCAACTGTTGCTTTTGCTAAAAATAAGCGCACTCGATCTTCATGAGTTGGTGGTAACTGTGTTTCTGGCCGTGTTACATTTGTGGACTTGTCTACGTTTTCCATAGTTGAAGTCCTTTCCAAAGGGCTGATGGGGAGCTAATTACTTTGCAGGCTACTGGCTCTCTATCAACTAAGCGGAGTTGTAGATTTACGGGTCTACAACTCCATTTTTTCTATCTATTGCTACCAACGCCGAAACGCATGTAACAATAACAAAATTTGTAGTAGTAGTAGGGAATGTGGATGGATGGATGGAGGATAACATATCTACTATATCCGAGCTTATAGTGATGTAGTTCTGGTACGAAAAATGAATTCGAAGCGCTGTCAACTTTGCTGTCAATGGAGGATGGATTACTACGTATGATACTGCTGATGCCAGGTGTGGGGAGGCTTGAGGGGATTTGTGATCGGGTTTTTCAATTTGGGAGAGTATTATAACACAGAGACATATTCAAGTGAGGATATTTCCTATTTAGTCCTCCATTTTAGTCCTCCATCCGACGTTCGGCTATAAGTTCATCGGCCAGTGATCGCTCAGGTGAGACGTAACGGCTAATCAATTCCTGCATTCGACTGATGGCCTCTTCTAAGGTAAAGATACGTAGTTCTTTTCCATCCAGCTCAAGGATGACTACGTCTCCGACCTGCGCACCTAACGCCTGCAGATATTCAACAGGTATGACTATTCTGCCGTCTTCGGCTACTTTTGTCCTCATATGTAGCATATATCCACTTCTACCGAATATGTAACGAACTACGAGCAGCGCTTATTGACAGGTATACCACAGTACGATACGCATGTACAATTTAGGGACAGCAGGCAGATAAACTTTTCTCAACCATACTCGTATATGCCATAGAACGCGCCTGTGGGCAAACAACACTGAATTTCTCGCTTCATCGAAAGGCTCAGACATGTCAGAGGCACATGATACGCCACCTGTTACTTCTGAAGAGGCGAAGGGTGGTAGCGGAAAACGTCGCGCAAACGCAAAAATCTCAATTCCACGAGTTCTGGCGCTTTTGCGCCCTTATCGCTGGCAGCTTATCGCGGCAGCGATTTTGCTGGTGATAACGGATGGCCTGGGTTTGTTGTATCCTCTGGTCATACGCTCGCTGCTCAATACTATTCTGAGTCACCACAATGCCGGTTTGCTCAACCTTGTGGTGGTTTTCCTGCTGGTCGTCTTTATTTTACAGGCAGCGTTCGGTGCGCTGCAAAGCTATCTCGTTACCTCGTTTGGCGAGCGGCTCTCGTTTGATCTGCGCACCATGCTCTTTCGCCATTTGCAGCGCCTGTCGTTGAGTTTTTTTGACTCGCGCCGCACAGGTGAACTGATGAGCCGCGTCACCAACGACGTAACGCTGCTACAGGGATCGCTCACCAATAACATCCTGCCGATAGTATCCCAGGTCGTTACGCTGGTCGGCAGCGTGTTGATCGCCGTCTTGATTAACTGGCGCATTACGCTGGTCATTGTGGTAGTCGCGCCCATAGCCGCTATCGTCTCCTCGCGCCTGGGAAGAGTGATCCGCAAACGCACGCGCGGCGTGCAGGAGGGATTGGGCGAAGCAGGTATCATCCTGGAAGAGTCGCTTTCGGCGCAGCGCGTCGTCAAAGCATTCGCGCGCGAGGATTACGAATATGGACGTTTCACCACGCGCATGAACGGGTCGCTCCAGCAGGCGCTGCGCCGCGCCCTTTCGCAATCGCTGTTAGGACCGATCAATCAATTTATTGGCTTTGCCGCCGTTATCATCATCATCTGGTTTGGCGGACACGAAGTGCTGGCGGGTCGTTTAACCATAGGAGATCTGATCGCCTTCCTGTTCTATATGTTCATGCTGGTTGGGCCATTAATCGCGCTCAGCAACCTGTACGCGCAAGTTCAAGCCGCGCTGGCTGCTGCGGAGCGCGTCTTTGAATTACTGGATGAACCGGTTGACGTAGCTAATCAGGCCGATAATGCCCAGGAATTACCAGCTATCACAGGGCATGTCAACTTCGATGCCGTGTCATTCGCCTATGCTACCCCTGCAGCTTCTACAGATGAAGCGCCTGGCGAGAGAAAGATAGCGCGCCCCGTATTGCGCGACCTGACGTTTGAGGCGCTGCCGGGACAGGTGGTTGCGCTGGTCGGGCCAAGCGGGGCGGGCAAAACGACGACGCTGAACCTGTTGATGCGTCTCTACGAGATTGAGGAGGGCAGCATTCGCGTTGACGGCTATGACATTCGCCACGTTACGCCGCAATCGCTGCGCGCGCAGGTCGCTATTGTTCCCCAGGAACCGATGCTTTTCGGTGACTCGATCGCGGAAAATATCCGCTATGGACGGCTGGACGCCACAGACGCAGAGATAAGGGCAGCAGCCGAAGCAGCCAACGCCTTGAGCTTCATCGAACAATTGCCCGGTGGCATACAGTCGCTGGTTGGCGAACGCGGCGTCAAACTTTCTGCCGGACAACGCCAGCGCATCGCCATTGCTCGCGCTCTGCTGCACAATCCCCGCATCCTGTTACTGGACGAGGCAACGGCTTCGCTTGATAACGAATCTGAGGCCCTGGTGCAGGATGCGCTCAAACGCCTGATGCAGGAACGCACCACGCTCGTCGTAGCCCACCGGCTCACCACCGTCGAACGAGCCGACCTGATCCTGGTACTCGACGACGGACGCATTGTAGAACGCGGCACCCATCAAGAACTGCTAGCCCTCAACGGCCTCTACGCGCGCCTCTATACACGCAACTTTGAAGATCTCGGCGAGGAAGATACTACCTATGCGCAAAGAATTTCATAAACTGGCGCGAGACACGATTCCGGAGCATATTCGCCTGCGCAGTCGCCCTGGTTATTCCTTACGCTAACTCACTGCTGCTTGGTATTAACCGCCATAAAGCGCTTCTTCCTTCAACTACCTCAATAAGGGCCAACAGTGAGACTTTCTAGCAAAGGCGCGTATTATATATCAGTAGATATACCTACCCAGACGATGGGATGGCATTCTTGTACCCTCTGGAAGAGCATGTCCAATAAAAGAAGTGAAGGAGAGCGCATACGCACGCGCGTATAGCGCGATAATGTACGGTATGTCGCGGAAAGAAATAACAGAGAAACAATCGTTAGGAGAAGTGAAGAAAGGAGAAACGAAGAAAGTATGGATATTACTCTGGGATAGCTTGCTGGCACGTCAGGGCATCGGGGCCTATCTCCCCATCATTATGGCAGTCATCTTGTTATTTCTGGGGGCGTCCTGGGAATATTTTCTGGTACATGCCGCCGTGGGGCATTACGCCTGCTATGCGCTCACCTTCTGGCGCGGTGGCAGCGGGGTTCATTTATACCCTCCCTTAGCACACTGCGATTTTTTGCCCGGCGCGACGCTTACACTGCCGCCATTTCACGCGCTGCCGCTGGAATATCCACCGCTTTCGCTTGCCATTTTTTCGCTTGCCCTCTTCGCGCCCCTGCACTACTATACGATTGTGTTCGCGACCCTGATGGCACTGATAATTGTTTCTATTTACTTGATGCTGCAGCGCTACGCTCCACGAGGCGCAGAACTGGCCTTTGCCATATACATGATTATCGGTGCATGGGGAATAGCGGTGGGTCGCTTCGACCTGGCGCCAGCCGTGCTCACACTGATCTGTGTCATCGCTGCCGAACGCAAGCGCTGGACTTATGCCTATATCGCGCTGGCCTTTGCTTTCCTGCTAAAAATCTACCCAATACTCTTCCTGCCTGCCCTTTTCATCGCGGAACAACAGGATGCGCAGCGCTTCTACACGCCGCGGCAACCACTCGTTCTGGCATCTTTACCAGGAGAAATCTGGCAAACGCTGCGTGACATCCGTCGCTGGCACTGGAAAAACACTAGCATATTTTTCGCCATCTCGCTCGGTGTCACCGGCTTCTTCGCTCTGTTGAATTTCCAGGGCGCAGTGTTGAGCCAGTTGAGCTACTTCACCAACCGCCCTGTGCAAATCGAGTCCACGGGCAGTCCAATCCTCTTTCTGGCAGCCCATTTCGGTTACCCGGTCCAGATCGTCTCCTCCTTTGGCTCGACCAATGTCGTCAGCAGTTTGGAGAGTCGTATAGAGCTCTTTTTAGACGTGCTGTTTGTGCCTGGCTGTCTCTACGCACTCTTTGTGCAGTGGCGCGGCGAGCTGGATGTTACACAGGCGTTTATCGCGATCTTGCTGGTCTTCATCGTGACGGGCAAAGTATTCAGCCCGCAATATCTCATGTGGTTGATTCCCCTGCTAGCCTATAGTGGGGCTTATAACCGCTTCTGGCTCATTGTCTGGGTCCCCATCTCGCTGCTTACAACCTATATCTTCCCGTATATCTATACAAACGCGAACAGGTTGCCGGTACCATACAAGCCAGGATTTATCGAGAGCGTGACGGCGCGTAATGCACTTCTTACTTTCCTCACACTCGCGTATCTCTTTAACTGGTGGCAAGCACGCTCCACCAGAAACTTGAGACGCAATGAGGTTCGCTCCACGACACTTTCCGAGTACGAGGACGACCGCGAGGTTCGCTACTCTACTTCCGTTCCTCTGCCGCCCTTATAATGACTTAAAACGTATTGACAAATATCTAACAGAAAGGTCATCTCATGAAAAATATCTCCTTACCAACGGACAACGCGCCGTTGGTTGAACGACTGAAACAATTAACCGTAGCCCTGTTGCATTTCCTGGATTGGTTTACCCCCACGCATCCTTTCATCGCCGATAAGCGAGCGCGTACTTTGCTCGTTTCGTTCACCATGCTCTTCTTCGAATTGCTCTGTATTCGCTGGATTCCGTCTTACGTCCGCTACCTGAGTTATTTTAACAACTTTCTCCTGCTGGCATCTTTCCTGGGCATTGGTCTCGGGATGCTCTCAGCGCGCCGCGCGCGTTTCTGGTTCCCCCCGTTCCCGCTCCTGCTGGCGCTGCTGGTCCTGATCATCGCGAAGACAAAGTTCACGCTTCTCATCAACTCTACACAGGTTCTCTACTTCGGACTCGCCGACCAGCAGAGCGCCCAGGCTGAAAACTTTCTGGTGTTGCCAATCATCTTCGGCATGGTGACGCTCTGCTTCATTCCCTTATCTCGTGCCTTTGGCAAGTTGTTCTCCGAGTTACATCCACTAACTGCCTATACCTATGATATCATCGGCAGCCTGGCGGGAATCGCCGCCTTCTCCGCCATATCCTACTTCTCTCTGCCACCGCTGGCCTGGTTCTCCATCCTGAGTGCTCTTCTGCTGCTGCTCAGCGCGAAACGAACGGTGCTCGTTGTAGCAATCGTCCTGACGGCCACGCTCATCGAGGTGGGTCGGCTCCAGGTTGGCGCGTACTGGTCGCCATACTATAAAATCGTTATCAGCCCTGCCGTTCCCAATGGCTACGCTGTCGCTGTGAATGATATCGGGCATCAGGTGATGACTTCCTGGCAGAATAAGGAGCCGTTCTACAAGGAGGTATACCGCATATTTGGCAGCGGGTCATTCCACCACGCGCTGATTCTTGGAGCCGGGACCGGATCTGACACCGCGATCGCCCTGGCATATGGGGTCGATTCGATCACGGCGGTCGAGATTGATCCCACCATCCAACAGCTCGGCGCTCGGCTCAACCCCGATCAACCCTACAGCAACCCGCGCGTTCACGTGGTCATCAATGATGGCCGCAGTTTCTTGCAGAATACCACCGATCACTATGATCTGATCATTTTCGCGCTGCCCGACTCACTGACGCTCACATCGAGCAACACCAGTTTGCGTCTTGAAAGTTTTCTGCTCACGCAGAATTCAATTGCGGCGGCGCGGACGCACCTGACCAGTAACGGCGTGCTTGTGCTGTACAATTACTACCGGCAGGATTGGCTGGTTCAGAAACTGGCCGATATGGTGGGCAACGCCTTCCACCAGCAGCCACTTGTGACGACCTATGGCGGTTGGGGACGCGCTGCGGCGATTATGGCAGGGCCGCGCCTGGCAACGCTGCCGGCAGGTCAGTTTGGCACGTATCATGAGCAGGCTGTACCTGCGGGTTCTACCCAGCTTACTATCATCGGCCAGGGCTTCTATCCCCTGACCTCAGCTACACCGGCAACCGATGACTGGCCGTTCCTCTACCTGCAAGATCGAAGTTTCCCGATCATTTATGTCCTCGGCCTTGGTATGGTGGCTCTCTATGCGCTGATCGGCACGGTGACATTCGCTCCTCGAAAGACGCTGCGTCGCTTTGATTGGCATATGTTCTTCCTGGGCATGGCTTTTATGCTGCTTGAAGTCAAAAGCCTGACCACTTTCTCCCTCCTGTTCGGCAGCACCTGGCTGGTGAACTCGCTGGTCTTTTTCGCGATCCTGAGCAGTGTGCTGCTGGCGATCCTGGTAAACAGGCGCTTTAAGTTCAAGCGCATCAGCGTATTTTATCTCTTGCTCTTCGGGGTACTCCTTTTGAATATACTCTTGCCGTCTGATGCGCTGCTGCTGGGCAACCCTATCCTCAGGTATATACTGGCTAGCGTTCTGGCTTTCACGCCGGTGTTTCTGGCCAACATTATCTTCACGAATTCGTTTCGAGATAGTGAGACGGCCGATATTGCCTTCGCTTCAAACCTGCTCGGCATCATGGTTGGAGGCGGATTGGAGTACTTCAGCATGTTGATTGGGTATCGCCTGCTACTTATCCCGGTGATCGTATTCTATGCCTGTGCCTTTCTGTTCCGTTACAGGAACAGCCGCACGTCAGGCGCGCCGGATGAAGATGCAGCGTCAGAGCCGATCCTCGCATCTCAATAGGTCTGGGGGTAATCAAGGCAATCGCATCTAAATCGTCATGTGCCAAAGGCGCACCCTTCAGGATGAAAAGGGTGGATTTATCGAAAGACTTGACATTCTCCCATGTAACTGACTCTGTTGGATAAGGCTATGTTTGCATGTTCGAAGCATTCCCTTTTTCCATTTTCTTCATTGCTGGATTAACCAGCAGCGAGAGGGTTGTCAACAAGTATATTCCACCCATGATTATCAAAGTGGCCCTTAACCCTATCCAGGCGGCTATATAGCCGCCTGCGAAGGTGCCAAGCGGAATGCCAGCGAGCACGCCAGCGTTCATTGTGCTAAATACCCTGGCCCGCATTGCGGCAGGAACCCGTTCCTGCATGATGGTATCAGCAAGCGGATTGATGGGAGCGATGCAAAGCCCCGCGATGATGTTCCAGACGATGATGACAGGTAATACCGGCAACAGGAGTATCCAGAATCGGAAAGGCCCACCGATGGTATAGCCTATACCGAAGGTCCAACGGCGTGGGAAACGATGACCTATGGCTCCAAAGATAATCGTGCCCACAAAAGCTGCGCCACCCAGCGCGGCGACGATAAGGCCAAGTGGGACAGCGCTATGGAACACTTGCTTGATATACGCTGGTTCCAGCACGGAAAATAACGCAGCATCCAGCAAGTTTGTTATCATCACAACCACCACAAGCGATAGAATGAGGGATTCATAGCGAATAAAGCGCACTCCATCCCATAACGTTGCCAGGTATCTTCTCGGGCTGTCTTCCTTTTTGTTGACAACTGGTGGAGTTGCAGGAACTGCCAGCCCAATGAGAATGGCCGAGATAGCAAAGGAAATAGCATCTAACCAGAGCAGATTACTCGTTCCGATAATGGCGATTAGAAAGCCCGCTAGCGGCGCGCCTATCAAACGTGATATCCGGTTCACGCCATCCGTGAGCGCATTTGCCCGCTCCAGGCGCATCGAAGCTGCCACGGCCAGGTCGGGTACAAGGGATGATCGCGCCGTCACGCCGGGAGATTTCAGCAAACCGCCGAGAAAGACCAGCGCTAACAGTTGCCAGAAGGCCAGCCCAACGGTGTTATAGAGCAAGGGAATAAGCATCACCGTCAATCCGCTCGCGATATCTCCGATGACGCTGGTGCGTTTATAGCCCAGACGGTCTATGATAGCGCTGCCAAAGAAAGCAGAGAATACGGCTGGGAGTGTTGAGAAGAATGCCGTAATGCCAGTGCGAGTTACACTCCCGGTTGTCAGGAGCACAAACCAGGGGATGGCGAGGAGCGTTAGCATATCACCGGTATAAGAGACGGCGCTTCCTATAAAAAATGCATAAATCGGCAGCTTTTGAGCTTCGTTGGCGTTATCGATGGCTTTCATTGGTTGCCACCATCAATGCGGAGTACCTGGTACGTCTCATAGTCAGAAACAACCGTCAGCCGGGCGTTATCACTTACGCTTTCGAAACGCGAAAGAATAGCCCTGCGTCCTTCGGTCTCAACTTCTTGCGAGGGTAGAGTACGAATTCTGGGATGCGCATGTAAGAACTGTTTGCCCTCAGGTAAGCATAACAGGAGGCTGTCGAGACTAGTTTTGCATGAAGAACGGCAGAATTCACACAGAATTACGACAAAGCGGTTTTCACTATCAGGCCATGTCCATCCATAAGTTGCATCCTGTCTTCGCACCCAATCTGGCATATCTTCAAAACTACTTATATATACCGGCAGGATGTGACCACAACCCTCGCATACTATCGAGCCATTACGCAATCCTGCCCAATAATTACGCTCGCACCAATTCTTCAACCGGGAGAGGAGAGGTTTATAGCCCTTGATGCCCTTTAGCGCGGGTAGATCATTATAACTAAGCAGTTCGTTCGCGCCCGAAGCGCAACCTGGACATCTCAAGAGAAGTTTTCCTTCATCAGCATCGCGCTTCCCTTGCAAACGATGCGCGCCACAGAGGTGACACCAGATGGATGTCTCCTCCCAGACATCAGTAGTAGATGTAAGGGTGTAGGGGGCGATTTCCTGGCGTAAATCCGTCGTTAGCACGCGGCGTAAAGCCAGCTTGCCGCGTTGAAGGCGCATGGCGACCGCGCTCGCGTTAGCGCCAAGTTGATCTGCAAGCTCGGCTAAGGGCGATTCCTCAACGTACCGTTTGACGAGTACAGCGCGTGTCTCGACAGGTAAGAGCGCCATTGCGCGATCTAACAGTTCGACAAGCTCTTTGCGTTCAAGCTCAACTTCTATATCAAAATCATCAGCCAGCGAGTCTTCCAGGTTAGCAGGTAGAGTTTCTGAATCATCACTTAAGAGACGCAACTCAACGAGATGGGCTGCGTCTCTTCCGCGCTTGCGAAGCCAGCGCAGGCAGACATTGCGCGCAACGCCGGAAAGCCATTGCGAATGCTTTGTCGCATCGCGCAGCGCGTGTTTGTGCAGCCATGCCTCCAGGAGTGTTTCCTGCACCAGGTCTTCGACAGCGTCAATATTCCCCGTGATGCCCAGGCAGAGCCGCATCAATCGCATTCGTTCTTCTGGCGACACAAAGTTTCCAGTCACTTCTAGAGTTTGCTGCTCCATGTTTTTTCCTTCCCAGGTGATAGTCGTATCTGGGAATATGTCGCACTAGAGACACGAATTATAACGCATTTTTGGATATTTCTTAGAAACATGGCTCTTGTTCCTACGGAGCGGTCTGTACAAAAAATACGGCAATTACCCGATGGCACCTCAGCCGGTTTTGCGCTATGATTGGTTATTAGTATATCAAAAAATATTATAATGAGGAGGGATAGCATCTTGATGCTGCATTTTGCGCCGGAGGTTACATCGATGGCGGAAGCGTGCCTGGGAGGTCTGCACGAGCGTTCGGCTCTGCTCATCGGCCCGGAGAGGCAGTGCCAGCCCTATATGGCATTGCTGCAACAGATGGGCATTAAGACTATCTACCTGGAAGAGACCCCACAGCGTCTTGCCGCGCTCCTGCCATTTGTGCAGTTGCTGATGCATATCCCTGATCCCTCGCCAGCAGGCGATGCTATCTCGACTCCGCCGATCACAGCAGCCGCCATTGCGCGGGGATGCGCCGGGCGCCGCGCGCCCCTGGTCATTTTTGATCTGGCCGAGACCACATCCATTGAAGAACTGGCCGGCTTACTGCCTGCTGTCTGCCTGTACACCCCCGATGACCTGCGGGCTATCCTCGCCCGTTATCAAATGCAAATCGCGTAACTTTGTGGTATAATACAGCGAATTTGTTCATCATATATTGAGGCTATTCATGGAAGTCATTAAAATATCGCCACGTGGCTATTGCTATGGGGTTGTGGATGCATTGCAAATCGTGCGGCAGACGGCAAAAGACCCGGCGCTCCCCCGCCCAATCTATATCATCGGACAAATTGTGCATAATCGCCATGCTATTGAAGAATTAACAAACCTCGGCGTCATCACGTTAGATGGCCCGGACAGGGCAAGTATCCTGGAACAAGCTACTACCGGCACTGTCATTTTTACCGCTCATGGTGTTTCTCCCCTCGTTAAACAGCGGGCGCGCGAGCGCGGCCTCAACTGTATCGACGCGACTTGCCCC
This sequence comes from uncultured Chloroflexia bacterium, assembly GCA_963769535.1. GTDB lineage: Bacteria > Chloroflexota > Ktedonobacteria > Ktedonobacterales > Ktedonobacteraceae > CF-113. Next base: position 564,646 of record CAVYMC010000002.1, read on the forward strand.
GATGTGACGGTCACGCATGACCTTGTGCAGAGGCTGGTAGCGCAGGGCTACTACATCCTGTACGTCGGCAAGAAGGGACATCCCGAACCGGAGGGAGTGCTTGGCGAAGCGCCAGGGCATATCAGCCTGGTGGAAGCTGAAGCAGATGTCGACGCGCTACAATTGACACCTGAACAGGAGCAGAAAATCGCCATCTCCACGCAGACCACGCTTTCTCAGTGGGACACGCGGCGCGTGATAGAATACATTAAGCAGCGTTATCCACAGGCTGAAGTGCATATCGACATCTGCAAAGCCACACAGACGCGCCAGGAAGCGGTTGTCGAACAGGCTAAAGGAGCAGACTTGACGGTGGTAGTGGGCGATCCACGCAGCAACAATACCAACCGCCTGGTACAGGTATCAGAGGAACTGGCAGGCGTCCCGGCGGTACGCATCGAAGATCTCTCGCAATTGAAAACCGAATGGCTGAAAGGCAAGCGCCGTATCGCAGTTACCGCGGGAGCTTCTACACCCAGCCAGCTTACACGCGAGGTCATTCGCTTCATCGAACAATTTCAGCCAGAGGAATAAGAGGCACATAGAGCATGAAAACATTAAGGCAGGTTTTAGGCAACTATTCAGAAGAAGAACTAGGAAAATTAGCGCAGTGGTGGGGCGTCAGCGACAAGCCCGCGGATGGCTGGCAACAAAACTTTGCCGCGTTGGCGAAGGGTATGCAAAATCCTGTAGCAGCTCGTTTTGCCTGGGAACAGCTTGATGCCGATGCGCAACAGGTATTACATACCACACTGACGCTCTCTACAGCCGATGGTGTATTACGCGATGTACTCTTCAAACTCACATCGCATGTGTCGAGTGAAGGATTTGAACGAGCCATTGCGACACTGCAAGAGTGTGTATTGCTGGTGGACGAGCAGATTATAGCCAAAACAGGGCGTCCAGCTACTACCGCAACGCTGACCAAAGTCAAGTCGCCAGCCGAAGTCATCACGAAACTTAGCGTGCCTAAAGATATGACCGATGTGTTGATGCTGGTTGAAAAAGAAATTTACACACCTAAACAGGACCGCTCCGCGCTGAAACTGGATCAACTGCTGGCGAGCTTGAACGCCGACGCGGTTAGAATGATCGGCCAGAGGTACGGCTTCAATCTGTATGACTATTTTTCGATTGTAGACACGCGCACGCGACTGGTGGGACAGTTAGTGCAGCCAGAAGTTCCTGTATTTGCCTGGGAACAGTTCGACACGGCCACACGCAAACTGATTAAATGGCTGTCCTCGCAGGGCGGCGAGGCCAGTATGCTGGCTGTGCGCGAGTATACCGGCTATGATAATCCCACGCTGGCGCGATGCATTCAACAGCTCGAAAACTATGCCATCGCCTTTGATACTTTCGTTGGACCCAAACGTAAGCTCTTTGTGCCGGGCGAACTGCTGAAGAACCTGAAAAAAGCAGTCGAGCTAACGGAAATTGTAGAAGAAACCGGGCCTGTCGGCCTGGTCGAAATTGATACTCCACCCGCTCTGACGCAACAGCAAGGTCCAACCGCTCTGTACGACCTGGCAACCATTATCGGGGCCATGTACCAGCAGAACATTGAACCGACGCAGAGCGGTTATGTGCCAAAACGCATTGCCAACAAGATGGTTCCCCTGCTCCAGATCAAGCCGCGTATCAGATCTGATTATTATGGCGTTGAGAACCTGACGCTCGATATGCTCTATAACATCGCCAGCGAAATGGGGCTGGTGAAACTATCAAAATCCTCCGGCACCGCAAAATCGCGCTATAGCGAAGGCCCTGAGTTGAAAGAATGGCCCCAAAAGAAGACAGAGGGCATGGTACGCCGCCTGTTGGAGAACTGGCAGCAAAGCACGCGCTGGATCGACATCGCGGGCGCGGACTATAGTCCCTACGCCAATGATGCCTATTATCTCGACTATCACTCTGGACGTAAGGCCCTGGTTTCCCATCTACAGGCCTGCGCACCCGGACGCTGGTACACGCTCAAATCGCTGCTGCGCACCATCAAAGAGAACGACCCATACGCGCTGCGTCAAAAGTATGCATACACGGGTGTTGCAGGCATTCGCAACGCCAAAACCATCCTTGCCAAGTGGTACGCGGTTGATGGCGAAATTTTAACTGGACTGATAGCATCTTCGCTTTATGAAATGGGCATCGTTGCGCTGGGCTACAATTCGACCGATCCTGTCCAGGAGAAGAAGCCGGTCAACCCCGTCGCTTTCATGGTGACTGACCTCGGCGCAGCGGTGCTTTCCGCATCATCAAATGAAACAAAGGTGGAAGAAAGTAACGGAGAACAGAATCGCACTCTTATTGTGCAACCCAATAGTGAATTATTGCTGCTGCAACCTGATTGGCCGACGTTGTTTGGCCTGTTACCATTCGCGCAGCTCAACCAGGCGGGCATGGTGAGCCGCCTGACACTTACACGCACATCTTTCTTACGCGCATTATCGCAGGGCAAGAATATCGAGCAGTTACAGAGAATTCTTCAGGAACATAGTCAGAAAGAAGTGCCGCAGAATATATCCTATAATCTCGCGGACTGGGTGCGCGCCTACAAAGAGGTGACATTCTCGCAGGTGTATCTCATCGAAATACCCAGCGAGAACCTGGCAAACGAAATTGTTGCTTCGGGGAAGCTGACATCTTTTGGCCTGCGTAGAATTGCCCCCTGCGTACTGGCCGCGAGCAACGACACCAGCCTGCAAGATCTGCGCCGCGCCTTTGAAAAAGAGGGCATCGTGGTGCATATTCTGGGCGATATTATTCTACGCGACAAATACGGGACGACCTCGCGCTGGTAACTAGCCCTTCTGGCAGGTAGCGATGATCTGCATGGCCTGCTCGCGGGCGTCAAGCTTGATGAGGGTCAATATCTGCTGAAAGATTACGTGACGCAGCAGGTTACTGCGAAAATCCAGTTCCTGGTCGCGCGCTTCAACCTCATCGCTCTCCTCGCGAGCCGTGTGAAGGCGTTGTTCGATCTTGCGCAATTTCAGCACAAAAAAGGCCAGGCGCAATAGCTCAAAGCGCCGCTGCTGTTCCACTGTTTCCAACGTAGTGTCTGCCGGAAACGAAGAAAAAGAAGGACGCGGACTGGCAATAGCATTTTTCTGGACGATCTCCTGACTTGAACCGGTGGTCATGTGATTAATTCTCCTGCCGATCTTACTCTGGCACCATATATTGCGTTTGCATCCTTACATTACATATTCATTTCTCTCTCTATCAGAGATTTTACCAGCCAGCAGGGACAATTCAGTGAAGATCGGGTAAGGATATGGTTGAGAATCAAGCAGCCACCGTTAATGTTCTGCAACGGGTTGGATTCATAGCCTACATCGGCCCCACCAGGGTATGGCGAATCAGCATGAGATGTGTCAGGGGACCAAGTCCGCCGGGGACGGGGGTCAGGAATGAGGCAACCTCTTTGACGCTGGCGAAATCGATGTCGCCCACGATTTTCCCGTTGACGGGATTGATACCAGCGTCGAGCACGACGGCTCCTGGCTTGACCATATCAGCGGTGATACTGGCGGGTCGTCCAATGCTGACCACCAGGATATCGGCGCTGCGCGTGATGCTGGCAAGGTCCTGTGTATGCGAGTGGCAAATAGTTACGGTAGCATCCTGGCCCATCAAGACGAGCGCGGTCGGCTTGCCGCCGATGTTGCTGCGCCCGACCACCACGGCGTGACGTCCGGCAACCTCAATGCCCGCGTCCTGTAACACGGTCAGGATGACATCGGCGGTCGAGGGGATGAAGCTGGGAAAACCGAGCAGCAGGTTGCCGGCATTGCGTGGCCCCAATCCATCGACATCCTTCTCAGGACGAAGAACTTCCGTCACCACCTGTTGCTGGATATGCGAGGGAAGCGGCAGGAGCAGCGTCACGCCGTCGGTATGCGGATCGTCGCTCAACGTGGCGACTTCGGCGCGTAATTCTTCCTCTTCGATCTCAAATGGATAGGCCAGGGTTGCGCAGCCCAGACCAATAGCGCGGCAGGCGCGCACAAGTTGCCTGCTGTAGACCTCGGCTGCCCCGTCGTGTCCCACGATGATCTGCGCCAAACGCGCCGAACGATGCTGCTGCTGGCGAAACTGTCGCGCCTCGCTTTGCAGCTCCGCCGTCATACGCGCTACCAGCGGCTTACTATCGAAGATAATAGCAGACATGAATTACTTTTCTCCTGACCGATTTGTTCCATCGTTTATCATATCACAAAGGTTTGGACGTTCTGAAATTCTCGTGAGACAAATCTTAAATGCAGATCCGCGAGTCATCTTCTCAGTCTATGCTATACTACGCATATGCATCTATACGTATAGATTACGAGGTAAGCGATGGCCGGGCAAGACTACGATAAGCCGCGAGAAGAAGCTGACTCTTCAGACAAAGACTATTATGACACCAGCAAGCCGGAGTTCGATGAAGAGACCCTCCGGTCGAATGAGCAGCGTTCCCGCTTTTTCTTTGCCGCCATGAGCTTTCTTTTTGCCCTGCTTTGTTTGAGCATGTATCTTAATCACCTGACATCGCTGAACAGTACCATCCTACAACTGGGCATCGTTTTTTTCGCAGCCATCGGTATCTTCCTGCTTATGCGAGGCGGGACAGCTACACATAAAAAGCGGCTCACTTCGATAGAACAGTATGAAGAGTATCCTGAAGATAGAGAAGATGGCATCGAGAAAGAAGACAGAGCGCGGCCCTCTTTGACTCCTTTTGAATTGCTCGTCCAGGAGGCGCTTGCGTCTATTCCCGAAGAGTTCCATGAACGCATGAACAACGTGTTTGTGCAAGTCGAATACGAACCAGGTGAAGAGCTATTGCAAAGAGTTGGCACAAAAGAGGGCTATACCCTGCTGGGTCTCTACGAAGGTGTGCCACTTACCGCCTATGGTCGCCAGCATAGCACGCACCCGGAGACCATCACCATTTTCCAACACACCATTGAACGCTATTGTCATGGCGACCCCGACCGTATTCGCGAACAAGTACAACATACCGTCCTGCACGAAGTGGCGCATCATTTCGGCATCGACCACGATGAGATGCCCATCTGGATCAAGTGAAATATGGTAAAAATGTTCTCAAAAGATTGACATATCTTGCGTCGGCCTGTACACTTGCATTAGAAGAAAAATGTGGGGTTGGACAGACCTTGAATCGGCGAGCTGGACTGCATCAGGTAAAGCGAAAGGACGAGGCACATGGCCCGGCACATTGAAGACGAGGTAATGTACTACTACGATTCCCACTCCACCGAGGAGGACCTGATGGGGGAAACGTCCTTCCATGCTGACCTCGTGCATTATCTTGTCGAGGCGCTGAGGTGGTTGTTTCACGGGCAGGTATGTGCTATTTACGAAAACCTCAATATCTACCAGACCACTAATCTGAACGAATATCCTATCGCACCAGATATTGCAGTCATCAAGGGAATCGCCCAACGCTCCATCCGAAGTTGGCGAGTTGGTAAGAGCGGGCCTGCTCCCCAGGTGGTCTTCGAGATTGCCTCACAGGAAACCTGGAAAAAGGACCTGGCAGAGAAACCACCGCGCTATGCCCGCATGGGGGTACAAGAATATTTCGCGTATGATCCCCATGAATTCCCTCTGCCAGCCAGTAGAAACCGGCGTTTGTTTGGCTGGCAACTGGACCTGGACAGTCAGACCATGAGAGAAATGTCACCAGGTCCCAGTGGTTCGCTGTGGAGTCATTACCTGCAAAGCTGGTTGGTGCCTGATGGAGCTACTTTGCGCCTTTATGACCACAACGGTCAGATGAGATTGACCTGTGGCGAGTCCGAGGCTCAACAAAAACAGGCCGAGGCCAGGCGCGCGGACGCTGCCGTTCAGCAAGCTGAAATTGAGGCCAGGCGCGCGCAGGCGGAGGCCCAACGCGCAGAGGCTGCCGTTCAACAAGCCGGGGCCGAGGCCAGGCGCGCGGATGCTGCCGTTCAGCAGGCCGAAGCGTTAGCCGAAAAATTGCGCTCACTGGGAATTGACCCTGGCCAGATTTTATAATTTGTCTGTCATCCGCAAGTTTGCGGAGTATAAAAAGAGGAACGCTGTGAATGCGCCCCTCTTTTTTATTTGATAATCACTTCACCAGAAACGCCAGCAGATTCGCTGCAGGCCCAGTCAACTCCAACACCAGCGAGGCGGCGAACGTTATCACTACCAGGGCGGCGGTTGTCAGGGCGATGGATGAACTGAGGCCGATGTGGGTGGTCAGGTGATCTTCTTTGAGCGGAGCGTCAAAGTACATGGCTTTGACGATGCGCCCGTAGTAGACCAGCGAGACGGCAGTGTTGAGCAGGGCGATAATCACCAGCCAGGACAGTCCTTCGCCCCAGGCGGCGGTGAAGATGAAGACCTTGCTGACAAAACCTGCCATGGGCGGGATACCGGCCAGGGAGAGCAGACAGAGCGCCGTACCCGCGCTCAAGAGGGGGGCGCGTTTCGCCAGACCCCTTGAAGTCCTCGATGCTTTTCGCCGCCTGTGGCGTTCGCCAGCGCGATGATGCCGGAGAATGCTCCCAGGTTGGTGATGACGTAGACCAGGATGAAGAACAGCACCGCCGAGTTGCCGTCGGGATGCTTTCCTGCAATGCTGGCAAGGAAACCGACCAGGATATAGCCCGCCTGCGCGATGCTGGAATAGGCCATCATGCGCTTGACATTGGTCTGAACAGCGGCCACCAGGTTGCCCAGCGTCATGGTTGAAATTGCGATGATAGCGATGATAATGGTGAGTGAGGTCAGGTTGACCTGCCAGAGCCACCGTTCATGAAGACGCGGATCAGCGCGGCAAAGCCCGCCGCCTTTGAAGCCAACCGAGAAGAAGGCGGTTGCAGGCGTGGGCGCACCTTCGTAGATATCGGGAGCCCACATGTGGAACGGCACCGCCGAAATCTTGAAGCCAAAGCCAGCCAGGATCAGCACGTCCGCGAGCAGCACCATAATGTTGCCATTCGTGTACGCCCGTTGCCGATTGACGCGGCAATCCTGCGTCAGATCGGTCGTGCCGGTCAATCCATAGAGCAGCGCGAAACCGTAGAGCAGAATGGCCGAGGACATCGCGCCCAGCAGGACGTACTTGACTGCCGCTTCCGCCGAGCGCTCGCTGGTGCGGATCAGGCCCGCCATGACGTACAGGGGAATGCTGGTCAGTTCGAGCGAGATATAGATGGTAATCAGTTCGTTCGTACTCGCCATAAACATCATGCCCGTCAGCGGAGAAAAGCAGGAGCGTGTAAAATTCGCCATCGGCCCTGACATACTTCTGGATATAGCTGTACGAGGACAGGATTATCACGGCCGCGATAATCAGGAAAATCAGTTCAAAGAAGAGCGCGTACGGATCGACAACAACATGCCGAAGAAGACCGTAACCGGCGTGTTAAACTGCGGCATCGAACTGCTGCGCGATCACAAAGCCCAGCGGCACAATCAGTCCGAGCAGCGCCACCGTTATCGTGACGATGCGACGTTTGACGAACAGGTCAACCACCATGACCACCAGGGCCAGAAGGTCAGGCTTATCTCCGGCGCGAGCAAATAGAGATTAGAGATCTGAAACATACTACGACTCCTTGCGTCGCCGGGCGACCGGTACGGTCGCCCCTTCACTTAATGCACACCGAAGCCGTGCATGATGCGTGGCAGACGGGCGGGGTAATCACATCAATCAGGAAACGCGGGATAGATACCCACAATGACAATCAGCACAGCCAGCGCAGACAGCGGAATAGCCTCGCGCACACTGGCATCCGGCAGCCAGTTCCACTTCGCGTTAAACGGTCCATAGAACACGCGCTTGAGCATCCACAGCAGGTAAGCTGGCCGTCAGGATCATGGTAAAGACCGAGATGATCGTTACCACCGCCCAGGACTGGAAAGCTGCTGGTAAAGGTCATGTATTCCGCGACGAAAGCCAGCCAGTCCGGGCAAGCCCAGCGAGGCCAGACCCGCAAAGGTGAAGAGTGTCGCCAGCAGCGGCATGCGTTTTGGCAACGCCACCGAAGACCGCGATTTCGCGTGTATGCGCGTGGTCGTAGATCACGCCGACGCAGAAGAAGAGCATGACCGGTGATCATACCGTGACTGAACATCTGCACCGTCGCGCCGGTAGAGCGGCCTAGCGGAAGGCCATGCCACCGAAGCCTGCCGCCGCTGCCGCTACGCCCAGCAGGATCAATGCCCATGTGGCTGACGCTGGAGTACGCGATCAGCTTCTTCATGTCCTTCTGCACCAGGCAGATACCCGCGCCGTAGAGAATGTTAATGACCGCAATCACCGCCAGCCAGGGCGCGAACTGCGTGAATACCCGCCGGCAGCAGCGTGAGACAGATGCGGATCAGGCCATACGCGCCCATCTTGAGCAGCACGCCCGCCAGGATCACGCTGACCTCAGTCGGCGCGTCGGTGTGCGCATCGGGCAGCCAGGTATGGAACGGGAACATCGGGTATCTTGACGGCGAAAGCCAGGAAGATCAGCAGGAAGGTCAGCAGTTGCCAGCCTACCGTGATGCCGAAGACGGGACTGATGCCGCTCAGAAATGCTGCGTGGTAAAGATACTGGCATACTGGCCGTGTTGCCGCCCATCTTGAAGTACAACAGCAGGATACCCGCCAGCATGAAGATACTGCCGAAGAAGGTATAAAGCAGGAATTTCCAGGCCGAGTAGATGCGTCCAGGCATTCCATGCTTCAAGGTATCGTTACCCCAGATGCCGATCAGCAGGAACATGGGGGCCAGCTCGACTTCCCAGAAGAGGAAGAAGAGCAGCAGGTCGAGCGACATGAAAACGCCCATCACGCCCGCTTCCAGCAGCAGCAGCAGGGCCAGGTATTCTTTCACGCGCATCTTTTCCCAGCCACCGATCACAGCCAGCATGGATAAGCAGCGCATTAAGAATGACCATCGGCAGGCTCAGACCATCGACACCCAGGAAATAATCGATGTTGAATTGTACAGTCGCCAGACTTGAAACTGAATCCAGGGCCGTGTGACATGAAGTCTGCCGGGTGGTTGCAAATCGCCGAAATTATAGCCATTGGCCGCCACGCGAAAAAATAGCGCCATCGAGAGCACGAAAACGACAGCGGCAAAAGCCAGCGCCACCCAGCGCGCCACCCTCGCGGGAGTAGCCATCACTGCCAGCGCCAACCGTCGGCAGGAACAATATCCAGGTCAGATCATTCGTAAATATCATAACTCATCCTCATCGCTGTAGGGACGCGATTTATCGCGCCTCGTATCGTACAGCGCGTACGAGCGGACGGCTATCCCGCACTGGTTCGCGTCCCAATCGGCTGTTATTTCACAACCAGTGACCAGCACGAAGACCAGGATCGCCAGGACCGCGACGCCACCGAAGAACCCTACATATAGGTTTGCACTTTGCCGGTCTCCAAACGGCGCAGCCCCGCGTCCCACACCAGTAACTGCCTGGGCCACGCCGTTGACGATGCCATCGATCACGTAGGTATCGAAGGCCGCTTCGATATGCGAGATGCCAAGTACCACGTAGCTGAATGAGCAGTCATAGAGGTCGTCGATGTAGAACTTACGCAGCGTAAGCCGTGCAAGACGCGCAAAACGGCGTTATTCTCCACAAAGTCATGGATGGCTCCATACTCCACGCGCGCGTAGAGGTACATAGGCCCAGACCAAGCCGACAAACGCATACGCCCACGCCGATCCAGGTAAGTGGATCGCTCAATACCTCACCGAGGTTGAGGTTCAGGCGCGCCCGGAGTGGACGATAGCTGAAGAATCCGAACCAGTAACCCGCGACGATAGATGCAATCGCCAGCAGGATCAGCGGAATGGTGATCGTCAGCGGCGCTTCGCGCGGATGTGCCCACGCCGCGATATGGTGCCGCCCCACAGAAGCCACCAAAGCGTCCACCCTTGCCACCAAAGGCCAGGATGTAGGCGCGGAACATATAGAACGCGGTCAGGCCAGCGGTGCAGCAAGCGTAGATCACATACAAGCCGGGAATTACCCTGATTCGAAGGCCAGACCGATAATCGTATCTTTACTAAAGAAACCCGAGAAAAAGGGGAAGCCTGAGATGGTTAGCGTGGCAATCAGCCAGGTGATCGCGGTAATCGGCATAAACTTTGCCAGCCCGCCCATCTTGCGCATGTCCTGTACCTCTTCGTGAGTTGCGTGATGCAGACGAGTGGATCACGCTACCAGCGCCCAGGAAGAGCAATGCTTTGAAGAAGGCGTGCGTGAAGAGGTGAAACATACCAGGGCCAGCGCCATATATTAGTATCCACATGCCAACGCCCAGACCAACAAACATGTAGACCAAGCTGGCTGATCGTTGAGAAAGCCAGCACGCGTTTGAAGTCGGTCTGTGTCAGCGCGATCAGGGCCGCGTACAGGGCGGTGATCCCACCAACCCAGGCGACAACCTCCAAAGGCAGCCGGCGCCGGCGGCCGAGAAAAGCGGGAAGGTGCGCGCAACCATGTAGACGCCAGCCGCGACCATGGTGGCCGCGTGGATCAGCGCGCTGACGGGCGTCGGACCTTCCATAGCGGTCGGCAGCCAGACCTGTCAACGGGATCTGCGCCGATTTGCCAATCGCGCCGCAGAAGATCAGAATCATGGCAATCGTCAGCAGCGTGGTGTTGCCAGCGAAGGCGTGTATCACTCCATGCGGGTCGGTGCTGCAGGAGAGCGTCAGCGAAATCGAACGTGCCAGTGGTGGCAGAACAGGATCATGATGCCGATGATAAAGCCGACATCACCGACGCGGTTGGCGATAAACGCCTGAATAGCCGCGGTGGCCGGTTGGGGCCGATCTTCGTCGGGTTTGGCTCGTTTGTTGATCCAGAAGCCGATCAGCAGATACGAACTTAAACCGACCAGTTCCCAACCGATGAAGATCACCAGGAAGTTCTGGCGCAAAGACGATCACCAGCATGGAAAAGGTGAAGAGCGAGAGATAGGAGAAGAAACGCGCGTAGCCCGCCGAGTTCTCCATGTAGCCCTGCGAGTAGAACTGCACCAGCAGCGAGATGGTCGTCACCACCACCATCATCGCGATTGCCAGGTGGTCCACGTGGAAGACGAATCACGTAATTGGCTGTTCCCGCGAAAACCAGTCGTAGCCCAGTTCCGAAATGCAGATTCAGCTGGCAATCCGACCCAGATAGAGCTTGGATTGAAGACCGAGTTCGAGCAGCAGAACCAGGAGTAAATGCAGGCCAGCGCGATGATCAGGATACCGACGATAGGCGCTCACCCTGCTCCCGTTGTCAGGCGTCGGCACTTTGGGATCTTCATCGTCTGTCGCGTCATCGTGCTCGCCGTGATCCGCACCCCCTGAACCATGCGCTTCAACGGCATGTTCATGCCGCGTGCGTCGTAGCAGCAGCTACGCGCGGGCGGCGTGGCGAGGTCCCACATGCGCGTTCCGAAAATAATTACCGCGAAGGAGAACAGTGGCGATAGTAAAATCAGCCACGAAGCTTGATAAAATGCCATAATTTATTCACCACTTCATCATATTGATCTCGCCAACATCGACCGTGCTGCGTTTGCGGTAGATCGAAATAATCATTGCCAGCGCCACAGCCGCTTCCGCGGCGGCAACGGTGATGATAAAGATGGCGAAGATTTGCCCGGTCAGGTAGGTCGAGAAGGGTTTGACCTTGTTAAAGAACGGAAAAGCCGACCATCGTCACATTGACGGCATTGAGCATGATCTCGATGCCCATCAGGACCGCGATGGCGTTGCGTTTCGCAAGCGCGCCATAGAGACCGATGCAGAAGAGTACTGCGCCCAGCACCAGGAAATGGTTTAAGCGTGAGTTCCATCGTATGTCTAGTCCTCCCTACCAATCACTATCGCGCCCACGATGGCTACGAGCAGCACCAGAGAAGCAATTTCAAAAGGAAGGACGTAGCTATAGCAGGTGGGGCTGTACAAAAGTTGGCCGATATAGACTACGTTGTTTGGTGGCAGCGCGCAGGCGCTGGCTAGTAGCCGTAGGCCGTGCCGCTGCCGCCATGCGCGGTGGAATGCTGGCTGAGCGTGGCTGCAAAAATAATCGCCGCTCCGATCAGTGTGCTGATGATCGCTGCTAACCACCACTGCTTGTTGTTGGGATTGCTGTTCTCGCCCAGGCTGTTGGTGCGCGTCAGCATCAGCGCGAAGAGTACCAGAATGGTGACTGCTCCCGCGTAGATCAGTATCTGTACAATGGCGATAAATTCAGCATTGAGCAAGAGGTAAATACCGGCAGCCATCGCAAACAGCACGATCAAGGCCAACGCGCTATGCACAATATTGCGCAACCCCACCACCAGCAACGCGGAACCCACCAGGATGATAGCAATGATCCAAAATAGAACGACTTGTAAACCCATAAAAAAATAAGCCTCCTCGAACGTGTTCCCGTGCGTTTGTCTTCTTTGTTATATATGCTATCTGTATTGTATCATGCCATGCGCTGATAGCGCACATCTTTTCTTGCCACCTGCAGCGGGTTAAGAGGAGGGGGTGTCTGCGGGCAATTCGCCTGCGGCGAATTGCCCGCAGACACCCCCCTCTTTTTGCGAACCGCGAAGCGGTGAGAATTTCATATCATCAAAGGACACGCAAGACACCCACTAGAAGTGTCGCTACAGGGATTCTAACAGAACGCGCTAACCCTGACAAGGGCAACAATGAGACAATCGGCCTACCTTTCCTTTCATTTTTATGCATATGCGTCTATATTGATAGAAACGCGCCGCATAGTGTCTCGCGTGTTATAATTAAATCGCTCATACTGACACAAGATAAGGCAAAAATAACTTCGATGAGTATCATACAAACAATGACTGACGACATTCTTTCTGACTATGATACCTGCCCTGGATGTGGCGCTGCACTGCCCTCCGGCGCGGTTTTCTGCGCCTCCTGCGGCGAACGCCTGGATCGCGAAAAAGGCTTGACGAGCCTCTTACAGGATGAACAGGATATCAGCGCGCGCTATCGCATTATTTCTCTGATACGCCGTCGTCCCTCCATCAATCTCTACCTCGCGCTCAACATCCTGCCGTCCGCGCATGGACGCACGGTGGCTATGCGCGATATTGATGTATCTTCTCTCAATGAGCAGGCGCGCCTGAGCGTGATCGAACAGGCACAGCAGGAGTACGACTTGCTGCGGCGCTGGCAACCGCCCAATATAATGCGCGCCATTGATCTGCGCTACGCGCATGGGCATCTTTACACTGTAGCAGGCTTCGCGCCCCAGAGTCCAACCGGAAAGCCAGTAGCGACACCCCTTGTGGGTGTCCCGTGGGGAGACGCTTCATCTGACGGGAATAGAAACGGGACACCCACAAGGGGTGTCGCTACTGATGACGGGAATAGAAACGGGACACCCACAAGGGGTGTCGCTACTGAAGCCACCCGCAAAGATGGAGATCCAACAGGGGAGCGTGGGGAAGAGGAGGCAAGGGAAAATTGGCCGCGCCTCACGACGCTTCAGGATTTTCTCCAGAGCGGTCAGGGGTTGCCCTCCGAAAAACGCGCCCTGCAAATTATGAGTCAACTCTGCGCGGCAGTGGACAGGCTGCATAGTCGTCAGATAATTATTGGCGATCTCAACCCTTCTACTGTGATTCTGAATGGGGCAACGGTGGACGATCAACCGGGCCTGATGATTTCATGGCTACCACCGGGCGCGCGGGCTGCGCTGTCACCAAAAGCCTCCACATCGCTGCTATCTTATTTTATCGCGCCCGAAGCCTTGCAAGACGAGGGGGATACGCGTTCGGATATCTATAGCCTGGGCGCCTTTTTTTACCTGCTCCTCACTGGTATGCCGCCGGAGGAATCAAGCCAGCGTCACCGCTACCGTTTGCGCACGCCCCACGAGATAAATCCGCGCATGAGCCTGCACATCAGCGAAAGTGTGATGCAGGCTTTAGCGATTGAGCCAAACGAGCGTTTTTCGACAATCGCAGCTTTTAGCGAGGCGCTGCGCAATCCGCGTTACAGGCGTCCGGCGTCACAGAGTGAAACACAGGGTGAACTATCACCCGAAATCGAAACGGTGCGCATCTTGCCACTGTCATACAAAGATCTGGCGCATTGGCGGTCCGGGCGAGCGAAAAAACAGGCACCCGCGCCCATAGCTGTTTCTGTAATCGCGAACGATGTGCCTGTAACGCCGGATAGCGCCAGCAATGGGTATTATGCTACCGGACAGATAGAAGAAAACCCCGAAAACGAGCCGCCAGCAGAAAGCGGGACATGGCAGGCTCCTCAAACTCCCGCGCCACAAAGAGCATCAAAACCGCTTGATCCACCTGCTATTGCGCCGCGCTCGTGGAGGCAGCGAATTACAGGCATGTTGCCCGCCATCAACCTGCGCAACCTTGTAGGGACGCGATTTATCGCGTCCGCCTCCCGGCTCACGTCCACCCCACGCGCCACGTCCGCACCTCCTGCAACGCCTGGGCTTAAAAGATCGCCAGATGTAAATTTATGGATTGAACAGATTAAACAGGCCGTCCTGGGACAGCAACAGCATGTGATTGCGGCGGCGGCTATCATCGAAACGCCCCTGCGCGTGTTACCCGATCAGCTTTATACCATACGCATGCATATTATGGGCCGAAACCAGGTTGAGTCGTTAACACGAAAGCAACAGAGTTCGGGGGGATTAAGCGCGCTCACGCACGGCGATATCGCGTTGGTCGAAGTGCGTTCGGCGCTGCGAGAAAGCTATGCCTATGTTGTGCAAATGGCAACCGTCACCATCCCGGCGGAAGGATACGTCGCCGAAGTATCTATCCCCATGCAGCCACTTTCCAGCACCCCAACGGGACGACGCGATCGGCTGCACATCTTTTTCCTGAATGAGCAGCACCGCCCGCTTTATGAGAAGCCCTTCGTGCTGGAAATCTTCGTCTCCCATCACGTCAAGCGCGGCAGCGAAGGCCACCACGTCCTGACCATTCCCATGTAGGGACGCGCGATCACGAAGTTTGACCAAATCCTGGGGGTATGCGCTCCCTCCTGTCATCCTGAGCTCCCCCTGTCATCCTGAGCGCAGCGAAGGATCTGGTTCACACCCCCCCAATGCTTGAGGGCGCAGATCCTTCGCTGCGCTCAGGATGACAGGTCTCCGGCTTACGGTCGCAGTCCCTCGTCGGCATTGGGGTCTGAGAGCGGGTGCGTGATGAACCAGTTCTGGCAATCAAAGGGAGTTTCGCCGGGTTCGGGCTGCACGGGTATATAACAGCCATTGGACTGTAACTCGCGCGCATTGACCGTATCGGCCAGGAGTGGCTTCAAGATGCGTTCGTAAACTGCCTCGCGTAGCAACGGGTCCTCAACGGGGAATAATGTTTCCACGCGGCCATCCAGGTTGCGCCGCATCATATCCGCGCTACCCAGGTAGATCTCTTCCTGTCCGCCATTGCCAAAGTAGTAGATGCGGCTGTGTTCCAGGAATCTGCCCACGATGCTGCGCACGCGGATAGTTTCACTTACTCCTGGAATACCCGGTCGCAGGCAGCAGATGCCGCGCACCATCAGGTCGATACGCACCCCGGCCTGTGATGCGCGATACAGGCTATGCACAATCTCAGGATCAACGAGCGCGTTCATTTTGAAAAGGAGATAGCCGTTGCCATGTTCCGAGTGCATGCGAATCTCGCGCTCAATGCGCTCAACAATCGCTTTGCGCAGGTGGAGCGGGGCTACGATCAGCTTTGTGTAGGCGCTGTGGCGGGCGTAGCCGGTCAATGAATTGAACAGCAGCGAGGCATCCGCGCCGATCTCCGGGCGACAGGTGAGCAGGCATAGGTCTTCATAAATACGCGCCGTTGTCGCGTTATAATTCCCTGTGCCAAGATGCACATACCGGCGCAAGCCATCCGCCTCCCTGCGCACCACCAGCGCGACCTTCGCGTGCGTTTTCAGTCCGACCAGGCCATACACAACGTGAACGCCGGCCTGTTCTAAGGCTCTGGCCCATTCGATATTGTTCTCTTCATCAAAACGCGCCTTGAGTTCAACCAGCACTGCTACCTGTTTGCCATTTTCGACCGCCTCCTGGAGCAACGACACGACGGACGAGTTTGTGCCGACACGATACAGGGTCTGCTTGATCGCCCGGACATCGGGATCATGGGCAGCCGCGCGTATGAACTCAACTACCGAATCGAAGCTATCGTAGGGATGGTGCATCAACAGGTCATGCTGCCGTATGGCGGCAAAGAGATCGTAGCCTTTATGCAACCGCGCAGGCGAGCGAGGCGTAAATGGCGGGTCTTTCAATTCGGGGCGTTCGAGGCGATACAATTCCATCACATCGCCCAGGCCCAGTGGCCCGTCAATGATACTCAGGTCGTCAGCCATGATTTCCAGCTTCTCCAACAGGAGATCGCGTATACGCTGCGGCATAGATGGATTGACTGCCAGATTTACGACGGCTCCAAAACGGCGCTCACGCAGGCTCTGCTCGATGCTTTCCAGTAAATCGGAAGATTCGTCTTCAAGGATTTCGATATCAGCGTCACGCAGGACATGAAACGCATAGCTTTCCAGCACATCGAAGCCGGGAAAGAGCATACCGAGTTGAGCCGCGATGACCTGTTCCAACCAGACGAAAGCCACTGCTCCAGATGCGCCTTTGTCCAGGGGAACGGGCACGAGACGCGGCAGACTGGGTGGCACCTTGACACGCGCGAAGTGATCGCCGGAAATAGCCACCGCCAGGTTAAGGCTGCGATTGGAGATATGGGGGAACGGGTGGCCCTGGTCAACCGCCAGGGGTGTCAGCACTGGAAATACTTCGCGCTCGAAATAACTGCGCACAGTGTCACGTTGTGGCGCGTCCAGTTGTTCGTAATCCAGAATATAGATGTGGTGAGCGGCCAGCATGGGAATCAGTTCGTTGCGCCAGTAATGGCAGACTTCCTGCACCAGCGGAGCCAGTGTCTGGCGCACGGCAACCATTTGCTGCTCTGCTGTCAGGCCGTCGGGACTGAGCGACGGCACATGCGCCACCAACTGGTCTTTCAAGCCAGCCACGCGCACCATGATAAATTCATCCAGGTTGGTGTCAAAAATGGAGAGAAACTTGACACGTTCCAATAACGGGTGGCGGCTATCCTGCGCCTGCTCAAAAACGCGGCGATTGAACTCAATCCAGCTCAACTCGCGATTAATATACAGATCGGGCTGATCCAGTTCAGGTATGTGGGATGAAGTAGCCGAGCTATGGTACATGTTTTCGTTTATCCTCGCGCCTGATACAAACGGCCCGATTA
Source organism: uncultured Chloroflexia bacterium (assembly GCA_963769535.1). Taxonomy (GTDB): domain Bacteria; phylum Chloroflexota; class Ktedonobacteria; order Ktedonobacterales; family Ktedonobacteraceae; genus CF-113. The sequence continues at coordinate 581,990 of CAVYMC010000002.1, forward strand.
TGCATCGCGCCTTTAGAAAATTGTACCATTAAGGCCGAAAACAACGCAAATGAAGAACTGGAGGGGTGCCAGGGCGGGGGCAAGCCCCGCCCGTACCCTCTGTACGAACGAAACACCTAACCGTACAGGGTACGGGCGGGGCTTGCCCCCGCCCTGGTCGCTTGCTACGCGCTGACCTGCATTAAAGAAGAGTATGAGCCGATGCGCCAGGCGTTGATCCCGCCCTGGTCGCTTGCTACGCGCTGACCTGCATTACGAAGGTACCCCAGTCAGCCGCCTGGTCTGCCGTCTGACTGGAACGCGGCGGCATGTACTCGGTAGCGAACCAGAAACTCTTGCCGTCGGGCGCAAGCACCGCCCACGAATAATCGCCCCAACGAGTAGCATTGGGATCATAGAACGTGGTGCCAAATCCAGCGATGTTAATATTGCCGAATGCGTTCTGGTTTGCGCGCATCACGGTATAAACTGCGCTGGGGAAGTGATTTGCGCCGGAGAGCGTCAGCACCATGCCAGCCGATCCCGTGCTGCTGGCTTGAATAGCCGGGTAGAGCAGGTAGTTGCCCCTGGAGGCGACGTAGCCCTGTTTGACGATGCTGGCGCTGCCTGTAAGCATACCAGCGTTATCGAGGTTCGGGCTTACCTTGAACCAGGCCGCGCCCGCGCGCACTGCCGTATCGCCAGTAATCGACACCGAGGTATCGAGCGCGCCCCAGAGGCTGCCACCAATGTACTGAGTCTGCTGCATTCGATCATCGCCGGCGTCGAGCAGGCTGGTTGCGCCTTTTTGCTGCGCGCCCGGCGGGATGCTGTATACCTCGGAGGTGAGAACGATATTGGACAGCGTGGGGATACCACCCTTCCATACCGCTACGCGATTGGTCATGGCCCAGACGCCGATGCGATTATCACCGGTTCCGTTCGGGTCCAGCGAGTTCAAGAAGAACTCGGCTCGCGACGCGCCATTGGTGAGCGCGGGCTGAATGCTGGTCGCAACCGAGCCGCCGATGCTGAGATTATCAAAATGCGCGAAGTGAATCGAGCTGGACAGAGAAACGAGGTCTGGCTTCGAGATGGCATAGATCTGCGCGCCATTGAAGGCCGAGCCTGCCAGGGAAAATTCGTTGGTGGTGATATACAGGTTGACCGCGTCGATGCCCAGGGTCGGCTGATCGCCGAGGCAGGGGCAGCCAGGATGATTTGGCGTGCCGTTATGACCGTTATCGGTCGCATCCAGGTGATAGACAGTCCAGGGCGTAGTAGGATCACCGCTATTGTTTACCGCGATATCGGTGCGCGCGCCCGTATTGGCGCTATTGATGAAGAGGATGGTCGCGAACCAGGTATTGGTCGCTTTGTCATAATAGCAACGCGGGTCGCTGGTGAACTGTTTGAAGCCTTCAGCAAAAAGCTTGTTGACGTTGAAGGGGCCAGCCACTACCGTCCCATTATCGCGATAAATGGTGAAGGCCGAATTGACCGGCTCGAACCACGAAGTTATTGCCAACGCATAGGCCCTGGTCGGGCGGCTCAAATTCCGCGCCAAAGTTGGTTATCCCACTATCATGGCTGCTCACGCCGTTAAACCCCTGAAGCAGTGTTCCTGTGGAGGACAACTGGGAAGAGGTACCTGTCTGCGCGGCATGTGCGGACGCGTTGGTTGTGGGCCGGTAATGGCGCGCCCCTTTGGGATGTGTTGAGCCGGGAGCCGTTGATGCGCTGGTCATGGTCAGGCTTTTGGGATCAACGACCGCAAAAGGGGTGAGCCTGCCTGTTGTTGCGCCAAAAGACTGTACACCAGCCGCGTGTGTCGGATTGCCACGAGAGAACAGGCCATAGAGCATAAACGAGCCGGCCAGCGCGAAAAGGGCCAGCAGGGAAACGCCTACTTTGACGCGGGAGGGAAAACGCATGAATTCGCCTCACTTTCAAAAAATAAGTTGTAGATCAAGTAGAGAGCTTTACACAAGGTCATGGCACTGAGCACAATTCTGGTGTGAGTATACAGAACAGGCAAGCGACCAGGGAAGAGGAAAGTGGTTATGATGTGGTTACGAAGTGGTAAAGATTTGAGGAAAATATGAATGTACGACAAAGGTATTGCAAGGGCGACCGCAAGGGTCGCCCCTACAATATACGGGGTCGGTGTGAGGTTTCGTTGTATTGTAGGGGCGACCCTTGCGGTCGCCCTGACGTGTATGGGGTACCACCCTTGCGGTCGCCTCGCAAACGAAACGAGGGATGCCAGACTTTATAGGTTTGGCATCCCTCGCCGTAAGCATCAGGAACGAGACTTCACAATCTCGCTCGATGGGATCAGTTTACGAGACGCGAGCGATAAAGGTATTCCAGTCGCCACTTACAGAGTACTGCGAAGCCACCCACACATGGTTGGAAGAGAAGCCAGTATACGAAGCGGCTTCAAAGTCGCCCCAGCGTTGGTCAAAGGTCGCCGATGGTCCCTTGATGATGAACTTGACGTTGCCGATGCTTCCCAGCGGATCGGAGGCGTTGCGCGACGCGATCATGATGCTCGGATTGAGGTTTGCGCTCATTGTATCGAAGACCATGAACAGTTTGCCGTTCTTATCCTGCATCATCGCGCCGAAGGAAGTGGCGCGGTCACCGGAGAAGTACAGGTAGCCGCTCTGAACGAGGTTTGCAGCGACGACGAAGCTTGAGAAATGCGACACCTGGATCTGTCCCCACAGGACGCCCGGTACCACATTCGTGAAGCCAGCACCGCCATTGCTTACGCCCGTATCAAGCGAGAAGGAGATCATCGGCTGACCTCCGCCGACGCTGTAGACGGGAGTGCCGGTGATGCGCGTGTCAATCGTCTCAACGCAGAAGAGACACCCAGGCTCATCCGCGTTGGGCGGTGAGATGTAGGATGGGTTGTTACCGATGCCGAACGACCCGGTGAACGCGCCACCCAGGGTCGAGTTGCTCGGATCAAACGCCCACACGATGAATCCTGAGCAGGCGGTGAAGTAGCAGTCGTTGCCGTTAGGGTCGCCATTGCCGTTGAACGAGTTGACCAGGTACTGCACGCCCGGGTCATTCGCCAACGTCGTCTCTGTCTCGACTGGCTGCACGGTATCTACCAATACGCTGCCAGCACTGAGCTGAGTAAAGGCAACCGAAGTGACAGGAAGGCCCTGCTCCATCCTGTGCTTATTAGCAAACTGTACTTCGGCGAAGTCGAAGCCGCCGGTGTTGAAGTCGAACATGTTGCCGCTGAAGGAGATGGTCGAGGCACTAAAGCCGAACTCGGTATAGTCAGCGCCAGCTTGAACCGTGCCGCCCAGGGTCATGTCGAAGGCGTAGACATGCATGGCGCCCGTGTTCATATTAAGGTTGGCGACCCAATACGTGGACTGATTCGGGCAGCCGCTACCGACGCCAAAGGCAGCAGCCTCTACCTGCAATGTAGCCGTCCAGAACAGCCCTGTATTGGGATCATAGAAGGCGCGCGGGTCGCTCAGAAACGGACCAAATGGGTCGCAGTTGCCCGGAAGCGCAGGAACGCCGTACCAGGTAGTGTCGTTGATAGGACCAACCAGGATATGGCCGGTCGTATCGTAGATAGCATACGAAGTGTTGACACCCTGTAAGACGAACGTCGGAGAGGTGGCGAGGGCCATATCCGGAGGCTGGCAGCCGCCGAAGTAAGGGCAAATGGTGGCGGAGTCGGCCATGCCAGGGAAGCCGGAAATCCCGGACTTCTTGTTGCCTGGATCAACCATCGCTCCCTTACCAACCGGGGCGTTCTTGTTCGTCGCGGCAGCCTTTTTGGCGGCTGCATACTTCGAGCTTACCATCAGAGGTGATTGCCGGTGGTTGACCGCTGGCGCGCTTTTTTCTACCGGAAGGGTTTTTACATTCACGGTATGTTCTACGGCTGCCGGAGCGTTTGCTTTCGTTGACGTAACAGTAACGCTGCTAGACGCTTTGATCGAATGATTGGAATTTTTCGCAAAGACAGCCCCGGAAGCAAAAATGCTTAACAATGCTGCCAGCGCGAGAAGTCCACAAATAGCGATTTTGAGATTCTTTCTCTTCATCGATGTCTCCTGTACAATCAGGTATAACAAACATAAGTGGGGTGGCTCGATGAGCCGGTGTAAGTCTATCCATGATGAAGCAACCTACCGGTGTATGCGCGCATAAGACACCTCCTTCCAACACCAGATTGTATGTTGCGGAAGTATGCAAAAAGACACATTCAAGCATTGCGACAAGACCCAATCTGCGAACAGATTCAATCCGCGCAAAAGAATGTCACGCAAGGGTTAGGAACGGGTTTCATTTGATATCGTATATCCCCCAGACACATGATACCAAACAAGAAGATTTAGCAGCACCAGAGTAAGTATAATCAAGAGCCATGATCTTTGTCAATAATTTTGCAACCAATTTTGATTTTTTATCATATGTTATGCGTTGCTCTTATAATTAGTAGTATCTCTAATCTATTGATAGTATGTAATTTTCTAGATTAAGAAGGTGATGTCGAGCAAATAAAAAAAACGGGTGAAGCTCACTTTGTATGAGCTTCACCCGTTTGTAGACTAGGCGTGAACTTCGCTAATGAAGGTACCCCAGTTGGCGAGTAGGGTGCGAGGAGCGTTGGGAATGTATTCCGCAGCGAACCAGATGTTGTTGCCGTCGGCAACAGCAGCGGTATAATCGCCCCAGCGACCGACGCCAGCTCCGCCGTATTGAGCATAGCCGGAGAAGCCGTCATCGGGTAACTGACCCGCGCCCGCGATATGGATGGGGCCTGCGCCATGCGAAACATCAATCCACGAATAGGCGGCGCTTGGGAAGTGGTTTGGCCCGACTAGCGTGAAGGTCATCACGGCCTTACCGGTCGTTGTGACACCGATAGATGGGAACAGGACGTTCTGACCAGCGGCTGACACATAGCCCTGACCGGCCATGCTGGCATTCAAAACGCCAGAGCTGACCCAGGGTTTGACGACGAAGAAGGCGATGCCCACGCGCGCGGGATTGCTGCCATTCTGCACAATGGTGTTTACGCCTGCATAGAGTAGGCCACCAGCGTACACGACCTGGTTCATGCGGTCATCGTTGCTGGCAAGCTGTTCAATCGGATCGCCAAGCAATTGTCCAAGCGGCCTGGGTCCATTTTTCTGCCTGGCATTGGGCGGCTGGCCGTAGGTTTCGCTGCTTATGACTGCGAAAGATAGAGTTACATTGGGTGTCGCATTGTTAAGCGAGAGCGTATTCGTTAAAGCCCAGGTGGCAACGCGGTTGTCGAGCTGAGACAGGAAATCGAGCGCGCTCAGGAAGTACTCTGTGCCCTTGTTCGGCTCAGCGCTAACAGCAGGTGATTCAGCCGGCTGAATCGAATAGGAGAGACCGCCAAATGATAGCAGTCCCTGCGAGGCGTCAATGTGGACGACCGTCGGCAGTGAAAGCGTGCCACCGCTCATAGCTGAAGCGATGATACCATGCTTCGAGACGGCATAGACCTGCGCGCCATTGAAGCCTGCGACACTAATCGGGAACTCGTTGGTGGTGATGTAGAAGCCGTTGTTATCGGCGCCGATGAGGGGCTGATCGCCAAAGCAAGGACAGCCAGTATTGCTGGGCGTATTGTTGGAGCCATCATCGGTCGTGTCAATCGAATAGATCGTCCATAGGCCGGTGGGATCGGTGGTCTGGCTCACAGCAATCAACTCGCTGGAGTGAGTACCGAACGCGCCAGTAACAGGATCGGTGTTGATCTCTAACTCAGTCAGGAACCAATGCTGCGTCTGACGATCAAAGTAGCAGCGCGGGTCAGAGAGGAAAGGTCCAAAAACCGGCGGAGTGCTGCGAATGATTTGCGGCGGCAGGTTGAAAAACGAGTTGAGAGCGGTTGTAGGCTTCAGGATAAAATGCCCAACCTGGCTGTAGACAGCCACGACATCATTGACTGGCTCAACTATATCGCCGTTGCCAGCGCACAACCCCTGGTCAGGCGGTTCCAGGCTGAACTGGTTGCCACCATTAGCCAGACGCTGATCAACGTGACTCAGGCCAGGGAAGCCATTGAAGGCGGGATTCGTCGAGGTAATCGACTGTGGGACAGGATTAGGCGGATTTGTTGGCAAGCCCGAAGTTGAGCCAACGGACGCTTTTGACGAGCCTTCAGGTAACTGAGGACCCAGTTCCGCTACTGTGTTATTAGTCACAGTACCCTTTTTAGCTGCCTTGAAAGTTGTCGTGCCGCGCACCGTCAAGTGCGCAAAGGTGGTGTGGAAACTTGTCCCGGCCGCGTGTGCGCCGGTAGAAGATCCGTGCAAAAACCCTGTCACCATAAATCCGCTCACCAGGGTGAGAAGGGCGACAAAGCTGAATGCAATGCTCAACTTTGAGCGTAGAGAGAAGCGCATAAAATGGCCTCGCTTTCACTAACATTAAATACCAATAGTAACAACGGGGGATCTGGCACCGAGAGTTATCCATCTTAGATTGGCATATATAAACTCTCAAGATAATTATGATAGTCCTGTTGATTATTGAGAAGGTCAGGCCGGTTAAGATATGGTTGAGATATGGTTGAGAATTTACTCCATCTTGCCCATTATTTTGTTAATGAGAAGCGGTTAAGATTCAGTTACGGGTTGGTTGAGATGAGCGGTGCCTTTGTTGTAGCCCAAACGGAGCGTTGAACTCAATTTATCTTGACAGTGGCTATTGCCCTGATGTATCATCCTGAAGTGAGGTTTTTCTGCTTAAATTCAGGTTTCATGGGCGGTTGCTGAAATTGGTAGACAGGACGGACTTAGGATCCGTTGGCGCAAGTCATGAGAGTTCGAGTCTCTCACCGCCCACCGTTGGCAGGTTCACCCGCTATTTCAGGTATTCGGGGTGTTCTGCTTACAGAAAATTAGAGATGATTTCAAGTTGCCCTATTCATAACTATTGTAGTTAGCAGTGTCTATCGTGTTGCCAGGGCGCAGTGCTTGCGTTCCTACTTTATAACACCTGTGTTGGAGGAAAAGTGAAGGTCTCAGTAGAAAAGTTACCAGGCAGTGAAGCGCGTGTGGATATCGATTTTTCCTGGGAAGAGCTGGAAAAAGCTTCGGATAAAGCCTTTCGCAAACTGGTTCAGAAGATTGACATTCGGGGATTTCGCAGGGGAAAGGCCCCGCGCTCCTTAGTAGAGCGACAAGTCGGCAAAGAATACATCTACCAGGAAGGTCTCGAACGAGCTGATGAACGAGACCTATCGCACCACCATTAAAGAGAACGACATCACGCCTCTCGCCCCGCCAGAGATAGACGCCCCGGTTTTGGAGATAGGTCAGCCCTATCATTTCAGTCTGACGGTACCCGTGCTTACCCCTGTTGAACTCGGCGATTATCACTCGCTGCACTTTGAGCGCGAAGAAGCTACCATTACCTCTGAAGAAGTTGAGCAGCAAATCGAGTTGATACGCAACCGCAAAGCGCACTGGGACGAGGTTGACCGCCCCGTCGAGACGGCTGATCGCGTCACCGTCAATTTGAAGCTGATGGCAGAAGACCAGGCGGTCTCTGATCTGAAAGACAATCCCTTTGAACTGACCACCGAGCGCGTTGGACTGTTCAGCGGCATGGACGAACACTTGTTGGGGTTGAAAGCGAGCGAAAGCAAGGCCTTTACAACCACTATTCCCGCCGATTACGCTAACGAAAAGCTGGCTGGCAAAGAGGCACATTACGACATCACGCTGCACAAAGTTGAAGCGAAATACGTGCCAGAGGTTGACGACGCGCTGGCGATGGAAGTCAGCGAGGGCGATATCACCAATGTAGAGGACCTGCGCAAGGCCATCAGCGATGAACTGCTTGCCAATAAAAAGCGCCGCAATACCGACGCCCTGCGCGATAAGGTTGTCGATGCTGTGATTGAACAGTCTACCTTCTCCATCCATTCCGTCCTGATTAAGGAGGAAGCGGAAGATATGATGCACCAGCTTTCGCATGTGTTGGAGGAACAGCACATGTCGATGGACCAGTACCTCATGCTAATGCGCAAGACCCGCGATGAGTATAAGAAGGAAATCGAACCCGAAGCGGAGAAGCGCGTGAAACGGCAACTGGCGCTGAACGCGGTCGCGAAGCAGGAGGAAGTGACAGTCGCGCAAGATGACCTGGAAAAGCTGGCGCGCGCCTATGCGCAGGCGGGACAAGCGCTCCCGCGCAGCCAGGAGCAGCTACGCGCGCTGACAACCAGCCTGCTGCGCGAAAAGACGATTACGCACCTGGTAGAACTGACGGCAGGTCCCGATCCCGAAGCGGAAAACGAAGAAGAAATCGCTCTAGAAAATGCAGAGGCTGCCGCGCTCGCTGGTGATGAGGATGTGGTCGAACTTGCCAGCGAAGAGGCAGACGAACCAATAGCAGTGTCTGGTAAAGATAGCTCAACCGTAGATTCAAATGTAGAGGCGCAGGCAGCGCAAGAGGCACGCTAGTCGGGCGCGATTGCTCCCGACCGGGAAAGGTGACAGACGTGGCAAATTCGAAAAATATGCGTACAACCTATCGCTGCTCATTCTGCGGTAAGAGTCAGGACCAGGTGCAGAGGCTTATCGCGGGTCCTGGTGGCGTCTATATCTGCGATGAATGCATCGACCTGTGTCGAGAGATCATCGAGGAAGAGCAGGCCACCATCTCGAAGCCGCGCCTGCAAACGGGCAAAATACCAGCCCCCCGCAAGATCTTTGAGCAGCTTAGCCAGTACGTGATCGGGCAAGAACGCGCCAAGAAGTCGCTGGCTGTAGCGGTCTACAACCACTACAAGCGTATTGGCGTGGGTATGCAGATCGATGATGTTGAGCTGGGCAAGAGCAACATCTTGTTGATTGGCCCTACCGGCTGCGGCAAGACGCTGCTGGCGCAAACGCTTGCCAGGGTGCTCGATGTGCCATTCTGTATCGCCGATGCCACCGCCCTCACGGAGGCAGGGTACGTCGGCGAGGATGTTGAAAACATCCTGCTGCGCCTGATCCAGACCGCCGATTTTGATATCGCGCGGGCAGAACGCGGTATCGTCTACATCGACGAGATCGACAAAATCGCGCGCAAGTCCGATAATCCCTCGATTACACGGGATGTCTCCGGCGAAGGCGTGCAGCAAGCATTGCTCAAGATCATCGAAGGCACGATTGCCAACGTACCACCGCAGGGCGGGCGCAAACATCCACATCAGGATTTTATCCAGATCAATACCGCCAACATCCTGTTCATTTGTGGCGGAGCCTTCGAAGGACTCGACAAGATCGTCGAGCAACGCCTGGGCAGCAACAAAACGATGGGCTTCAAAGGCGTACAGATCGAAGATAAGAAAACGGAGGGTTCCGTTTTGTCGCATCTTATCCCCGATGACCTGCTCAAATTTGGACTGATCCCGGAGTTTGTGGGGCGTCTGCCTGTAGCGGTATCGTTGGACAGCCTTGATAAAGATGCCCTGATACGCATTTTGACCGAGCCGAAAAATGCCATCGTCAAGCAATATCAGAAGTTCTTGCAGCTTGACCGTGTAGAACTGGTCTTCACCAATGACGCGCTCGACGCCGCCGCCGAAGGCGCGCTAAAGCAGCGCACCGGCGCGCGCGGCTTGCGCAGCATCATTGAAGACGTGCTGCTCGAACGTAATGTACGAAATCCCTTCGCGCGCGGATGTGAAAAAGGTCATAATCAACGGCGAAGTGATTACGTCGCACCTGAAACCACTGCTGATTACACGCAGTGAGCGCGCAACGCCGTATTCTGAAGATGAGTCTGCATAAGCAGACTCATCCATCTTTATCGATGTGTTATTGTAGGAACGCGATGAATCGCGTCCGTTTGAGGGCTAGTTAATGTGAGAAGACGCGATTGATCGCGTCCTATGAAGGCGGGACTCGTGAGCGAACAAGAACGCCAGGAAACCAATACCGATATGCCTATCCCTGCGCCATACCCCCTCGTGGCGTTAAAAAGCATGGTCGTATTTCCCCGCACACGCATTACTCTGTCTATGTTGCGCGAAAAGTCGGTTCGCGCTGTCGAAGAAGCGATGATGCATTCCGGGCGTATGCTTATCACGGCTTCGCAGCTTGATCCCGAAATTGAGGACCCGGAGCCTAAAGACATCTACCCCTTTGGTACGCTGGTGGAAATCACCACCATGCACCGCCAGCAGGACGGCAGCTTTCAGGTACTCTTTAATGGCCTGCGCCGCGTGCAGATCCAGGAGTTTGTCGAGCAGGAACCATTTATGCGCGTCGTCGTCAACCAAATTATAGAAGAGCAGTCGCAGGGGCCGCAGACCGACGCGCTGGTACGTCACGCCACCAACTTATTTGAACGCTATGCTCAGCTCAATCGCCGTTTCTCGGTCGAAGACATTAACTCAATCGTTGGTATCAAGTCCTCCACACGCCTCTCGGATATGCTAGCCGCGCACCTCGTGACCGACCCAAAACAGCAGCAAGACCTGTTGGAAACGCTTGATCCACTGGCTCGCCTGGAAAAAATCTGCGTCATTATGGGGAACGAGATCGAAATTCTTGAACTCGAATCGACCATCCGCAGCCGCGTGCGCTCGCAGGTAGACCAGACGCAGAAGGAATTTTATCTGCGCGAACAACTACGCGCTATTCAAGAAGAACTGGGAATCGAAAGCTCCAGCGAAGCTAACGAACTCCGCGAAAAGCTCAATGCGAAGACCATGCCGCCGGAAGTAGCGGCGAAGACGCGCAAAGAGATCGACCGCCTGGAACGCACTCCCCCGCAGGCGGCTGAAATTCCGGTGTTGCGCTCCTACATCGACTGGATTCTGGCGCTGCCGTGGAGCGAGCGCAGCGAAGATCACTTCGATATTGAAACAACACACCGCATTCTTGAAGAAGATCACTACGGACTTGAGGGCATCAAGGAGCGCATCATAGAATTTCTGGCTGTGCGCCAGTTGCGCCAGCAGCGCGCCAGTCAAAGCGGCTCTGCCAGCAGCGAGAGCCAGGGACAGATTTTATGCTTTATCGGCCCGCCCGGCGTGGGCAAAACGTCGCTGGGTCGCTCTATCGCCCGCGCGCTGGGCCGCAAGTTCGCCCGAATCTCGCTGGGCGGCGTGAGCGATGAAGCCGAAATTCGCGGCCATCGCCGCACCTACGTAGGCGCGCTCCCCGGACGTATCATCCAGTCTATGAAAACGGTGGGCGTGCGCAACCCGGTCTTCTTGCTCGACGAGATCGACAAACTTTCAACTGAGTATCGCGGCGACCCATCAGCGGCGCTGCTGGAAGTGCTTGATCCCGAACAAAACAGCGCATTCGTCGATCACTATCTGGAAGCTCCTTTTGATCTGTCGGAGGTATTTTTCATCTGCACAGGCAACGTGAAATACCAGATTCCACGCGCCCTGGCAGATCGCATGGACATCATTGACCTCCCCGGTTACATGCTCGAAGAGAAGGTTAATATCGGGCTGCGTCACCTGTTGCCCAAAGTGCTGGCCGAGCACGGCCTCGCGCAGGAACAGTTGAAGATCCCGCAAACCGTTATGCAGCATATCGCGACGGGCTATACACGCGAAGCCGGTGTGCGCAACCTGGAGCGCCAGCTCGCAACCATCTGTCGCAAATCGGCGCGGCGCATCCTCGAGAAGCCCGATACCCATATCCGCCTTACCAATCACAACCTGGAACAATATCTTGGTCAACCCCGCTATAACGAAACGCCCATCAGCCGCAAAGTACAAGTTGGTGTGGCGATGGGACTGGCCGTGACTGAAATGGGTGGGATGCTGCTACCCGTTGAGGTGGCAACTATGCCGGGCAAGGGCGAGTTGCTCATTACAGGACAGCAAGGCGATGTGATGCGTGAATCGGCGTATGCCGCGCTTTCCTATATTCGCTCGCGCGCCGAAGAACTGGGGCTTGACCCGAACTTCCAGGATAGCATCGACTTGCATATTCACATGCCGGAAAACGCGCAGCCCAAAGATGGCCCTTCGGCAGGCATCACCATTGCCACCGCGCTGATTTCCGCGCTTACCGGTCGTCCGGTGCGCGCCGATATGGCTATGACGGGTGAAATTACGCTGCGCGGGCGCGTACTGGGCATAGGTGGCCTTAAAGAGAAGGCGCTGGCAGCCCATCACGCCAATATTTATCACCTGCTGATACCACTGGAAAATAGTAGCGACCTGGCCGAAATTCCTGCCAAAATACGACAAAGTATGCATTTTACCAGTGTGGACAGTATGGATCGCGTCATAGAAGCGGCTTTGCTCCCCGCGCCAGCCTCCCCTGTGTCGCGAAAGCAGAATTTGCAGCCTGAAGAGCCGGAACCGCGCCCGCTGCACCTGGATGAGCGCGTGCCATCGAACCATAAAAGAAAAATGGCCTCTTCTCTCACTCCTGCTGACGTGCAGAATGAAACCGAACCTTTCCTCATTCCGCCTGCCGACCGTAATATGAGCAGCGATTCCTATCCATCGGCGCAGGCGAACAAACCGGAGGAGTAGTACACAACATATGGCAGAACAAGATACATCGTCGATGCAAAACCCGTTTCTGGTAGGGGAGCGTCTTTACCTGCGCCCATTAGAGCCAGCACAAGATAACCACCTGTATTCCACCTGGATGAATGACGAGGATATCCGCCGCTATTTCTCGATTTACCCCACCAGCGATGCGCGCGGCAAAGAGCGTCTGGAGCAGTTGTATCGAGACGGCAAACACATTATTTTCGGCGTGGCCCTCAACAGCGATAACCGGCTGATCGGCCTCGTCGGGCTGAAAGACATCAACTACATCAACCAGAGCGCGGAATTTTATGTGATTATCGGCGATCGCTCGGCCTGGTTCAAAGGCTATGGAACCGAGGCCACCAGGTTGATGTTTCGCTATGGCTTTATGGAACTCAACCTCAACCGCATTCAGACGCAGGACATGGAAGAAAACAAGGGCGGCTGGCGCGCCGATGAAAAGGCAGGCATGAAGTTTGAAGGCATGCTGCGCCAGGTTATCCTGCGTTTTGGCAAATATCACGATGTGCGGGTCTATAGCATCCTCAGAAGCGAATACGTGGAGAGTCTCGAACAATAATATGCCCATCACAATTTCAGAAATCGCCGACCAGGAGCAGTGGAACGCATTCCTGACCAGCCAGCCGCGCGGACACCTGCTGCAATCCTTTGAATGGGGCGAATTGAATACATACCTGGGCGCGCGCGTGTATCGCCTGGGCGCGTTGCAAGACGGGCGCATGGTGGGCGCACTGTCACTGACCGTCTCGCCTGTTCCCATATCCTCACCCATCCCGGTGCCTGGACTGCGCTGGAACTGGCTCTATAGCTCGCGCGGCCCCACTGTTGAAACACCCGACGTCGCCCGCCCTGCCTGCACTGATCGAGAGCGTGCAGAAAATTGCAAAGGCGGAACGCGCCGTTGTGCTGCGCCTGGAGCCAAATATCGCCGACGATGACCCCGGCGAGCAAGCCTGGATCGATGCGTACCAGAAGCTGGGATTTCGCAGCAATCCCAACGCCGTGCATGGGCGACGAAGCTGGGTACTCGATATTCGCCCCGACGCCGAGAAGCTGCTGGCCGATTTCAAGATGACCTGGCGGCAAAACGTGCGCGTCGCCGAGCGCAAGGGCGTTATGATCCGCGAGGCCACCAGCGATGCCGATTTCGACGCCTACTACGACTTGCTCAAGCTCACCAGCGACCGCGACGCCTTCTTCATTCACCAGAAGGACTACCACCGCGAGATTTTGCGCCACTTTGCAAGTAAAGGTGACGCCGTGCTCTATCTCGCCGAACACGAGGGCGAGGCCATCGCCGCCAAGATGCTGATCCGCTTCGGCGACTGGTGCTGGGACATGTTCGGCGCCTCGTCCAACAATAAACGCAACCTGAAGCCAACCTACCTGTTACAGTTCCGCTGTATCGAGTGGGCGCAAAGCGCAAGGCTGCTCCTACTTCGATTTTCGCACCATCCCCGAAATTCTGGAGCCAGGCGAAGAGATGTGGGGCGTCTACGAATACAAGAAAGGCTTCGGCGGCTTCTCCCGCCTGAACATGCCCACCCAGGATTACGTCTATCGCCCGCTCATCTACAACACCTGGCGCAAACTCGTCGAAGCCCGCCGCGCCCACCGCCACGCAGAACGCAAACACGTCGAACTGGAACGAGCCGCACGAGGCCAATTCACCAAAGAGCAGTGTACGAGCCAGGGCGGGGGCAAGCCCCGCCCGTACCCTGCTACGTAGTGGCAGACGAAGCCGTGTAGGGTACGGGCGGGGCTTGCCCCCGCCCTGGTAACTATATACAGGAGTAATGTACTATGGAAGCGCGTATCATCACCGACCGCCAGCAATGGAATGACTTTGTGGCGGCCTCGGCCTGTTGCAACATCACGCAGTCCTACGAATGGGGAGACCTCGCGCCGCACCTGGGAGCAGAAGCCCTGCGCGCCGGCGTCGTCGATGACGATGGAAAACTACTCGCCGCCATGCTGCGTGCTGATTACACGCGCCCCCGTGCTGCGACGCAACTACTTCTACGCGCCGCGCGGCCCCATCATCGATGATCCCGCTTCACCCGCCCTGACCGTCTTGCTCAACTTCGTCAAAGCCGAGGCACGCAAACGCGGCGCGTTCATGCTCAAAGTCGAGCCGAGCGTAGTGGACAAAGACCCGGCGTGGCTGACCGCGCTCGAAAAACGCGGCTTTCGCCCCAATCCCTACGCCACGCACGTGCGTCACGAATGGATACTCGACCTGCGCCCCGACGAAAAAGACATCCTGGCGGGCATGAAGGAGAAATGGCGCTACAACGTGCGCCTGGCCGCGCGCAAGGGCATCACCGTGCGACGCGGCCAGGGACAGGCTGATCTCGACGCTTTTTACCGTATCTATGAGACTACCAGCGAGCGCGACCAGTTCTTCATCCACGATAAGCGCCACTACGAAGATGTGATGCGCCTCTACGGTGAAGACGACCGCGCCGCCCTCTTCCTGTCCGAATACGAAGGTCAGGCCGTCGCCGGTATCATCGTGCTGCGCTACGGCCGCTGGAGCTGGTACATGTACGGCGCATCCTCCAACGAGCAGCGCAACCTCATGCCCAACCACCTCCTGCAATGGAACGGTATGCAATGGGCCAAATCGCACGGCTGCTGGTACTACAACTTCCGCGGCATCCCCGATGTGTTGGAAGAAGGCCAGGAACTCTGGGGCGTCTATGTGTTTAAGCGGGGCTTCGGAGGCTACCCCATGAAGTTTCTGGAGACGCATGACCTGGTGTATTCGCCACTGGTATACGGTGCATATATGCGTCTGCTGGAGGTGAAAAGGAGAAGGGATGAGAGGGCGCGGCGGAAGATTGAGGAGAAGAGGAAGCAAAGGGAGACAGCGGTAACATAATAAAAAGCATTCAATTCATTGTCGCCTTTAGTTTTTCATTGGATTTGACATTTTTTGGTTTATTGATTAAAGTTGAGATAAGAAAATAAGCATGAGGATAAGAAGGTGCTGCAATGGTCGATGAACCTGTACAAGCCATTGAAGTTTTCTATTCCTATGCTCCTGAAGATGAAAGACTACGAATCTCCCTTGAAAAGCATTTAGCCATTTTGAAGCGGCAAGGCAAAATTACTGATTACCGTAACAGTAAGATTACCGCCGGTACACAATGGAAAGACAAAGTTAATGCATATCTTAATACGGCCCGGATTGTATTGCTTCTTGTAAGTGCGGATTTTTTGTCATCCGAATATTGCTATAGTTTTGAGATGAAACGGGCACTCGAAAAACATTGAATCGGAGAAACTTCGAGTAATTCCTATCTTGCTTCGTCCAGTGAGTTGGCACAATGCTCCATTTAGCGAACTCCAAGTTTTACCTTCCAATGGTAAATCTGTGACAGAGTGGTCAAATTGAGATGCAGCATTTTTAGATATCGTTAATGGTATTCAAAAAGTAGTTGAAGAATTGACCATAACCTCTGAAATCCTTCCACCGACTGTTGATCAAATTCCTTCCCCAATAGGTCATGTCGGCTTAGATGAGATCGATGAAAGTAAATTTAATACTTATGAAGAGCAAAGAACAAAAGCTACAGAACTGCTAAACAGTAATCATCCGAATAAGGCATTGAATATTTTGTCAACAATAAGTTTTGAAGAACTTCCCATACTTTTACGTTGGCAATTTTTTGCTCTTCGTGGTCATTGTTATTTTCAAATGGGGCAGTTTCTCTCAGCCCAAAGAGATCTTCTTTTTGCTAATGCAATGCTACCTCCAACTATCCCTGAATACCATAAATTGGATGTTTTGATATTGCGTCTTCATTTGGCATCAGCTTCTCGCGAACTTGGTCAATACAAAACAGCATACGATCAGTTTCAAAGCACAGTTGCTATGATGAATACGGCGACACCACTTCGCTATATTGCAGAGATAAATTGGGGTACCTCACTTGTCCTTTATGAACGAGCATACAAGGTCTCGAATGATGCCGAAAACGATAGCCGACAAGATCAAGAAGCGAAAGAAGCATTTCTGTCGTGGATGCGACAATCTCTTACCTATGCTGAGAAGGCCGACACCCTCTATAACACGATCAACGAACTGTCCCGCAGCGCGCTCATGAACTGTCAGATAGCGCTGATAGAGCAGGCGATGGAAAACCTCAATGCAACCCGTGTACGGCTCAAAAAGGTGCTGGATGAATGGTTTCCCACCCTGGATCAAACGCAACAGAATAGGTCGCCCGACACCGCAGAAAAGGTGAAACGCTATAGTCTGAAAGAGCGAGCAAATATCGTCTCTGCTGCCGCGTGCTACCTAGCGAGCGTCGAATTAGATGCCAAACAATATGATACCGCGCTGGAATACATTGATACAGCGTTGAAAGCAGGAAAAGACAGTTATATTCTCAGACGCGCCGATGCCTATATGACCAAAGGGCAAATCCTGGCAGCGAATAACGATCCAGAAGCAATCATCGCTTTCAGACAGGCTCTGACAGAATTGAATCATACCGACCGCCTGGGCGCGAAAATCCGTGTCCACAAGATGCTAGTGCTGCGTTCGTGAAAAGGTGATAGAATAAGAAAGGAGGTAAATACAGGGAAAGGAGCAAGGAAATGCCGAAGATTTTGCGTGTGCGGGCATCACAAGATGACAAAGAAGAGAAGCAAGTGCGCAAATTGGCGGCGAGTCGGCACGGACCAGCAGATTGGATCCTGCATGCTCGCATGGTGGCCCGCAGTTGGGACGGAGAGCGGGTGGAAGCGATAGCCAGGGAGGTAGGGTGTAGTGCACTGACGGTGCGACGGCGGCTGCACCGCTTCGATGCAGTGGGGATCGAGGGACTGGGCGACCGGCCCAAACCCGGCCGACCCCGTCGGTTGACGGCAGCCGATGAGAGCAAGCTCATCGCATTGGTGCGTCAGGCTCCCCCCGGGCGATTAGTGACGCAGGAAGATGGGACGATGGTGGCGCGTGACGAAAAAGGCTCGGCCCAGTGGAGCCTCACTGCGCTGGCCCAGGCTGCCAAAGAGACCGGTATGCAGGTCAAACGCAGCCAGATCCGCACGATCCTCTTGCGTGAAGGGGTGCGATGGCGCCAGACCCACAGCTGGGGGACTCCTCGTGACAAGGATTTCCTCCCAAAAGAACGGCGGTCGTCACCCACTACACCGAGCCACCAGTGGGGTCGACGACCGTCTGCACCGACGAACTCGGCCCGGTAATTCCCCGCACCTTTGCGCCTGCCCCTGGCTGGTCGCCCAACGGACACCGTATCAAAGCGCCCATGGACTACGGGCGTGGTCCCGAGAAGACCTGGGTCTATGGGGCCTTACGAGTGCGCGATGGCAAAGAACTGACTCGCTGTGCCGCTTCGCGCAATTCCAAAGGCTACATTGCCCTGCTGGCCGACATCGAAGCTGACAACCCAACGGGAGACATCTTTGTGATCACTGACAATCTCAGCAGTCATTCCAGCCTCGAGACACGCACCTGGCTGGCCGATCATCCGCGCATCCATCACGTCTTTATTCCCACCGGAGCGTGTTGGCTCAATTTGCAGGAGGGCTGGTGGCGGTTCTTCCGTCGTGACGCACTCGCTGGGCAGAGCTTTGCCAATCCCAAAGAGATTGAGCAAGCCACCCGCGTCGCTACTGCGCAACTCAATCGGCGGGCCAACCCCTGGGTCTGGGGACGCCCACCTAAGATACCCCGTTATCATCGCCGAGTCTTTTGTTATCGGATTTAACGAACGCAGCACTAGTACTACAGTGACACTTATAAGCCAAAAGGTGGGCAGTAATGCTTCAAAGGGGTGAAGCAGATGACCACAGAAGAACGAACCGAAGAACTGATCGAGAGTGAACTGGCGTAGCAGCACGCACTCGACTGTGCGCCGGCGGCAGGACCTCGGGGCGCGCCTCACGGCACAGCGCGCGCAGGATCTCGGTCAGGCCGTCCCAGCCGACAGTGAAGGGGTCGTAGTAGACGAGCAGCGACCGGTAGCTGGGAACCGTCTCGGTGACGCCGCCGAGCGCCTTCTGCCGGATCAGGTACTCGAGCGCCAAGACCCGGGCGTTGACCTCGCGGTTGATGTCGTCGCCCAGCTCGACCGACAGCGCGAGGTCCCCGCAGGGCAGGAAGCGGGGCTCGGCGTAGATGCCCACCGGCTAGAACGCGGCGAGGGTGGAGTTCGGCATGTCGGTGATGAACATGTGCCCCGGGCCGCGCCTGCCTGCAAAACACTGTAAACGACGGCAGAAGTCCTCATCATTTTCCCAGCAATCTCAGATCCTGGGTTTGAACGAAGGCTGGGACAACTCTTTTTCTGAAACATCGAAGGGTTTAATAAGGAGACCAGAGTGAATTCTGATCTTATTAATAAGAATATCTGCAACAACAAGCAGAGTTTTTTTACAGTGGCAGAAAAAAAACCACTACTCCAAGTGGAAATACTTGCAAGAAAAACCAGTAGATAAGATAAGATAAGGTATTCGGAATTGCATATCCTACAGCAACTGAAAGCACGGGAGCCATCAGAATAGCCATGATAAGGATAAGCAGCATGGCAAGGAGAACCTGTTATTCCAGACATTAACCATATTTTTTGAGAACCTGTGAATATTCCAAGTCGGTTTTTTGCCAACTCTGAAAATGGATATTTACCGGCGAAAGCAAGTTGATATGTTTCAATACTCTCTGGTTTCTTCCAATCCTATTTCTTCAGCGGACAGAGGCCTGCTTTTTTCCAGGTAATGAACACGATACTTTTTTCCAGGCACGATCTCCAGGTTGGCTTCCAAAGGAGAGATGAAAAAATTCCAGGCGGATAAGGTAATAACTGCAATACTCTTCCACCAATTTGAATCATCGGCGTATTTCTGAGAGAGATTGCCAACGAACCTTCAGCAGTCTTAATGGCGCGAGAGCGAATATCCTGGAATGCCCATAACTTACATTTGATTCCCTCCCAAATTTCCGTAAGCTCTTTTGTAGTCGATAAGAAATATAATCAGCGACATACCAATCAAAACAGGAAAGACAATGTTTCCCCGACCATGCCACCTATCTTCAAACAAGTGAGTGAATGCTGTTGATAGGCGATACTATATCCCAATAAGAACATACCTTTCCAACCCAAATGGTAATTCGTTACATCAAGCTTGTTGAGTTTGATCCGCTCAACCTGTGCAGGTGTAATCGTTCCTGAGTGGTTGGCTGCGAATACAAAACCACAAGGTAAAGTTATCTTTGGAATAGTTTCCTGCATCGCGCACCTGTTCAAACATTATAGCAAACTTGGCGGGTCGACTTCCACACGCCAGCCGTCGAGTTTGAGGTCGTAGAACAGAGTCTCCGGTTCGGGGCCGCGCAGAGATGAGCTGCCAGCGGTAGAGGCCGGCCAGCCGGAGAAGAAGCACGGCGTCGGGCCGATGCAGGTGGTCTGGCGCCTCTCGCCGGAGACCAGCAACTGCGAGATCTTTGCCGGCCAACTCGCGGGCGGTGGTCTCGGCCTTGAGCGGGTCGAAATGGCGAAATTCCAGGCGCACCAGGCGGCCAAAGGGCGGATAGCCCAACTTGCGGCGCTCGTCCAGCTCGCGGGTATAGAAGCCGTCCACATCGTGGCGGGCGGCAGACTGGATGACATAATGGTCGGGCTGGAAGGTTTGCAGAACCACGCGCCCGCCGCGACTGGAACGCCCGGCGCGGCCCGCGACCTGGGTGAGCAGGCTGAATGCACGCTCGGGGGCAAAGGGGTCGGGCAGATTGAGGCCCACGTCTGCCAGGACAATGCCGACCAACGTAACCAGCGGCAGATCGAGGCCCTTGGCGAGCATCTGGGTGCCAACCAGCACATCGGCGCGATGGGCAGCGAAGTGGCTCATGATGATCTCATGCGAGTTCTTCTCGTGGGTGGTCTCCCAGTCCCAGCGCAGGAGGCCGGCCGGACGGGAAGAGGGCGCCCACTTCGGCCTCCACTTTTTCGCTGCCAAGGCCATAGGCGCGGATCTGCGTCCCGCCGCAAGTGGGGCACTTTTCAGGAACACGACGGGCGGTAGCCGCAGCGGTGACAGGTCAGCATGCTCGGCAGGCTGCACGTTGGCCGGTTCAGACGTATCGACGTGCAGAATGTGTCAGTGGTAATTGCACTGCGGGCACTTTGCCACATAGCCACATTCGCGGCAGAAAACGTACGTGGCCGTGCCACGGCGGTTGAGGGCAGAGGATGGCCTGGCCGGCCGCGACATCCTGATCACTTAGCCAAGTTGCACCGAAAATGCCCCGGTTACCAGATTTTTATTCTGCTATATCGACGACCGACGCTGCCGCATGTCGGGATTGACGATCCGCCTG
>CAVYMC010000003.1:0-209629 GCA_963769535.1 uncultured Chloroflexia bacterium
TCAATGCCGGGGGTCAAATTTCGTTTTTGGCATGTGCCTATAAAAATCCCCTTTTTCAGGTTGAATGTGGCTTCCTGCTTCCCTCAGTGCCACGAAAAAATAAGGCTTCAAAAAAACGTTTTTTATGCCGCTAAACTTGCGCTCTGAATAGGGTAAGGCGGTTTTTGGTAGCTTGCTATACTAGAAACTTTTTGACTCTCTACGG
The DNA here is from genome assembly GCA_963769535.1 of uncultured Chloroflexia bacterium. Classification (GTDB taxonomy): domain Bacteria; phylum Chloroflexota; class Ktedonobacteria; order Ktedonobacterales; family Ktedonobacteraceae; genus CF-113. Next base: position 206 of record CAVYMC010000003.1, read on the forward strand.
GCTTCTAATGGGCTATTTTTCTGTGTCGTCTCAACGCCCCCTTAATTTTGTATGCCGCTTGCGCCGCGTGAGCGGCGCTACGTACATATAATTGCTATGCGCGGCGGCGTGAGCCGCGCTCCGTTTATTCTAAATGCCAGAGGGGGTTACAAGGGGAGATGAGCAATTCATTTCCCCCTACTAAAAATAGGCTATGTGCCGCCTTCTTAGGCGGCACTCCGTTTAGCGAGCGTAGCGAGTATTACTTTTTGAAATACAGCAAGTTATCCACAGACCGATAGATTTCTTTACAGTAGACTTACCCACCCCCGCCGTCGCTTGCGCGATTGAAACGCGCTAGGCGGGCGTGGATAAGTCCTACTGATAAATCCTTTTTTATATATAAGAAAGAAAGATAGGATAACTCATTGATGTATATATACCAACTCCGCCAACTTCTGTGGAATCTTCCGCCAACTATGGTGGAAAGTTCCGCCAAAAAATACCCTAAAATATGGCGGAAGATACGCAATTTGTGGGCGCAAACTCCGCCAAAAATCTTTTGAATTTTGGCATAATCTTCCGCCAATTTTTACTTGCATGATTGGCGGAACTAGCGCAGACTCGTGGCAGTATCTCCGCCAACTTATGGGTAATAAAATGTCGCAATCCCGCCAAGACGTTACTAAACCTTCTACAACACTGACTAGATACGGTCATCCAATTTATGAGGTGAATCCGTCTCTTAATCAAGCATTTCCTGTGCGTATAAGGCAATCCAAGCCGTCTAAAATGGGTGATGCATATATGGTCGCGCCCGGTACGGGTGAAGTGGTTGGCCGGGGCGCTTTTGCCTTTGTCGAGGAAAAGGAAGTTGATAGCGAAGAATTTGTCAAAATCTATCTTGCCGGAGTACGGCAATACGGAGAATTGAGCAAGGCCGGTGCCCTGCTGTTCGAGTTTGTATATAAGGAAATCAGCGGTAGGAACTCTAAGGATAAGGATACTGTGAGCCTAAATTTTCTGTTAGCGCAACGCTGGAAAGCAGACCTTTCGCGCCGCACTTACGAGCGTGGCATGAATGAACTCTTGGAGAAAGGGTTTTTATATCGGTCACTAGCGGCTGATATGTATTTCGTGAATGTACGTTTCATGTTCAACGGTGACAGGATGGCTCTTGTTCACAGTTACAGGCGGAAAGGCTCAATGACGTCTGCCCAATCCGAATTGCCGCTTAATGAACCTCCTACTATAGAATATCAACCGAAAAGCGCCTCCCCTGCCCTGTCCGCGCCGGATAAAGATAGCTAGAATATAACAGTTATCTACTTTCTAGCTTCTTCATAAGCATCGAGGCTTTTTTCCAGTAAAACGCAGATATTCAGGCTGTCCCGCTGCGCTATGAGCCGAAACTTTTCATCATATTCCGGGCTAACCTTGGTAGCAAACTGCACTGTACGACCAGTCTTTCTAAGACTCCGCCCATCAATGCGCCCCTGCCCGTTTCTGGTGAGCTCGTTAGCTGGTTTATTTGCTAAAGCTTCGGGAACCGTTACAATCTCCGGGGCTGTTAAATTCTGGCTTGCTTCCTCTAGCGGCGGAGGCACACCCAAAGGGTTACGCCGTTTTAGCTTCGTTACGTTCGCCATTTTCGTCTCCGATTTTGTCAATAAGTGCCTGTATCAGCGCGTCTGCCTGCTCATTTAAATTTTTGTAATAGGTTTCCGTTACGGAACGACCGCTATTGTGCGCTTGCCGATACGCCGGGCGCTCAAATAAACACCCGTCAAGCACAGCATAACCCGCTTCTTCGATATAAGCCCGCGCCGCTGCTTCTTCGGCCAGCGTACCAATACGACTAAGAGCAAAGACAAGCTTTTCCTTGGGGATGCCCGCTTTAACGAGCGCGTGAAATTCCTTCACGGCGGGGCGCAAATCGTCGTTGGAGGCTCCACTAGGTTGCACAACCAGATTGGCAACTTTGGCGATTTCCAGCGTCCCCGCGCTCGCTCGCGCGGGGCCATCGATAATTAACAGATCATATTGACCGGCAATTTTCAACGCCTGCGCTGCCGTTGCGAACGCTTCCACGGCTATAACAGGTTCTACCCCCTTCTCTAATCGCGTCCGGTTCCAGTCAACGCATGTACCCTGTTGCGTATCAAGGTCGGCAATTTTAACGGAAAGGCCATTTTTGGCCGCCTCACGAGCAAAACCGCGCGACAAGGTGGACTTCCCGACGCCGCCTTTTTGGGAAACTAACGCTACTATGGTCGAATTGATTGACATGGCTAGCCTTTAGGTAACTGTTATATATTTCGTAACTGTTATCTAACAGAAAGATAGCTGTTAGACAACAGTCATATATTAGCTAACTATTAGGTAACTGTTATCTTTTTGATAAAATATACCTAGCTGTTAGACTTTAGCCGCAAATAGGACGGGGGAGGTTTAGAAATCAAGGGCACTGTTAGGGTAACCTCTACTTCCCATCATTTTTCTTCCAGACCGTTTACATAAACAGAGGAAAAACGATCAATCTTTGCCAACTCTTCGGCAGCGGTAACTGACATACCCCGCACGATTTCAAGGCATGTTCGATGCGTTTCGTCCGCCGTTGGAGTCATTTTCCAGATTGGCTCATGATGTGCAATGCGGTTGCGTAATGTTTTAATAGTACGCAGACGAGTAAAAATCTGCTCACGTGTTCGCAAGGCAATGGGCATATATGGAAAAATAACCGCCAACGGATTTTTGCCCCGGCTCCATAAGCCAGGAACATAGCGTTTGTGAAAAAACGCAATCCAAAAGCCAAAACCCAAAGCTGCCAACACATCGTCATGCTTAGCGGGGTAGCCTTTGACCCTTTGGATACTGTGCTGAAGGTTTTGGATTTGCTCTTTGTCCTCTTCGCTCATGCGTAGCTGATAGGGAGGACTCAGAATCCAGTTCTGACCGTAAATCGACGAAATAGCACTATCCAGTCCGTTACGCAGCCCGATTTCGAGATAGTTGATGGATGGTAGAAGCGCCTCTGCAAGCTTGATGTTCCACTGATAACGGGAGAAAGCCGTATCCGACGTTTCACCGGGCAAACGATACGGGGTCAAGCGGTGGATAGATAAAAATTTCTGCAATTCCGGGGGCATGATTACCAGAATATAACCAGGCCAGTAACAATAGTCATTGATTTTCAGGACGGTTTGCCCTATATTCGGAGATGGAAGCCCCGGATGTTCTTCCCACGCCGCAAGGCGGTGCTCAGACGCCGGGGTATTTTTTTGTCCGCATTCTGCAACATGACCTCTGGCAAACTGGCTTCTCAGTTACACGTTGGCGTTTTCTCATCAATCAAGAAATTTGACACAAGAAATCTGGCATATAAAATCAACCGCTTGCTTGCCTCATAAATTAATATCAAAAGCTGGCTAGAGAAATAGGTGCGCTGCCGCTGCACGACTTAATCGCGCTGCTCGATGATTTGAAGGGAAGGGGAGACCCTCATCTTTATGATTGACCATGCACTACGAATTTCTCAGTCAATCCTTTTCGAGAGAATAGATCATCTTGTTTTTTTGCAGAGACCAGAAGACTATCAATTTCTCCCTCCGGCTCATCCCACAGGGGATGGTTAAATAGGCGACCGAGGCACATCCTGATAATGCCTTTCTGGCGATCATCAATTGGTGTGCGATATAACATTTTTTCGCGCTCATCATTGGTAATGAACTGAAGTGCAAAATATAAAATACTTTTTAAATAGGGAGACCATGTTAAAACTGCCCCTTTGTGCCAGATGCGCCTGGCTTTCAGTTGTTCATTGGTCAATGTTTTTCCTTTAACATTAGTAACCCAATTATCGATATGTGTCTCTTCCACTAAAATGTTTGCCACCTCCGTAAAATTATCAACCTCAGAATTTCTATAATCCTCTGTCGAATTGAATTTTGCGGATGACGGTTCAAGATAAAGTATGGTTGGAAAAATCGTTCTGTTTAACAGGTCAAGTGTTATAGGGTAGCTTGCATCTTTCGAAGCTTCAGCAACATATTGTGCCAACTTCGATGATCCTAAAGCAGATTTTTTAATGGCGCTACGAAGCATATCCATTGCATCGGCCTTGCTGATTGGCTTCTCCGTAGCAAGAAAATGGATAAAGTTAGCTTCTGTGTGACTTTCTGGAGGTTTATTAGAAATAAACTCATCCAGATATTCTTTCTGAATTACAGAGAGGCGGTCAAGCAGCGTTGATGTATAAAATGGAACTTGCTTTAGTTTGGAATGTGCCTCTAAGTTTGTAATCATTAAATCATCGAAAAGCTTCTTTGAAGCTGCCGGACTGACTGGAGATATATAAACTTTCACAGTAACTGCCTAGGTTTGCTCGAGTGAGGGAAGGACAGGATGACCAACAAGCGTGGCTTGCAAAGAGGACAACAAGGGCAGACTCTGTTTGCGGAGCGTGGACAAGTAGCCACGAATGCGCGCAAAGGCGTGAGCACCCGCGACGCTGCGAAAGCAGCCGGAGACTTTTTGCTGCACCTTGACCATGCGCAGATCTCTCTCGGCCAGGTTATTGTCAAAATCCACGCGCAGATCTTCCAGAAAGCAGAAGACGGCTTTCTGGTGTGTGCGCAAGCGATCGAGCAGATTGCGCGCGTCACTTTGTTTGCAGCGACCGCGTTTGCCAGGGGGCGCGGTGGCCCGCGGGTGAAGCAGATCCCCTTCATCGAGCAGTCGCAGAAACTGCGCTTCCCAATCCACGACTTCCCAGAAATCCAGACGGGTTTTCCCCAGGGCGCGCGCCTGGTCGGTGGCCGCTTTCATCTCCAGCAAGAGCGCTTTGAGGTCTGCGGCCCAGGAGAGTCCTTGCTCTTCGAGGAACACGAGGTCGCGCAGCAGATGCACGATGCACAGGGCGTGCTCACAGTCGTACAAAAAGTACGAGGCCCAGCCATCGTGAATCGAGACGCCGGTGAACTGCGCCACAATCCCGATGGCGTCCAAGGCGGCCTGCCCCCGGCTCGCATCGACGTGATAGTGCGTGAGGGTCGGCGTACAGGTCACATGCATCCAGTGGCGTTTGCCTGCTACATACAGCCCGGTTTCATCGTGATGGAGCACCTCGGCGTGTGTCAAGGCTTCGCTGATCTGCTGCTCCACCGGAGCCAACTGTCCCGCACACCGCTTGATCAGCTCACCCACGGTGCCCTCACTCATCTGCACGCCCAGCAGGTCTCCGAGCACTTCGCAGGTGCGGGCCAGAGGCACCAAGTGCTGCTCGACCAGGTACACGGCGGTCGCGCCCACCTGGGGTCCATATTGCAGGGGAGCCTGCACGCCAGCGGGAAAAGTTGCACGCGTGATCTGCTGGCAGGAAGGACAGCGTTTCTGCTCGGCCCGATATTCCTGCACCACCACCCGAGGTGGCGGCACATCCACCACTTGGCGTCGCTCTGTGCCACAGGCCGCCACCTTGTGCAGGTCCTGCTGGCAGGTCTCACACACCTCGACGGGCGACTCAATGATCTCATCGGGCGTGGAAGAGAACGACAAGCTCGATCCCCGGTGTCCTGGTTGCCCGCCTGTTTTCTTCCCGCTCTTTTGGCGCAAGCTTTTTGGCTGCCGCACAAAGCGATCCGAGGAGGGTGGCAAGCTGCTATTATGGCTATCTTTGGCCAGCCGATCTTGCAAGTCTTTCACGTGTTGGGTCAAACCAGCCATCTGTTCTTGCATCTGCTGTATCAGCAGGTCCTGCTGGCAGAGCAGGGTTTCCTGTTGCTGGATTCGTTCATCACGCTGTGCCACTTGTTCACGCAGGCGCTGATTTTCTTCTTCAATGGTCATACCGTTACTTTACTGGGTTTCACGACCTTTGGCAAGTCCCGAGCGGACCTGGGCAGTTACAATCCGGATAGCTTTAACCGTTCCAGCGAAGATGTTTTTCTTGTTTTTGGTAAAGAAAACGGCAGTGATGCTTGGTACTTTGTCAGTGTAAATAAGATCAAACAGCCGATATTTAACCATATGATTAAGGCTGATGGATGTGATTTGAAATCTTACCGGCAAGATTTTAGAGAGGGGATGGGGGAAAGAGCCGCCTGAAGAACTGAAGAAGAAATTTCTCAAATAATTTTCAGCGCCTCCGCCGTGTCTGCTGTTTGCCCACGTCTTTTGCCGGTTATGCCGGAATGTCAGAAATACTAAAATATCGAGGGAGAAATTATGGATGAAGAACTTTTAGTAAACACAGAAAAACTTGAAGGTGGTTATAAGATACGCATAACTGCTCCTTTTCTTGAGGGTGGCGCGCGCTGGCTTCGTATTGCATTGGCTATTCCAACCGATATAGGGGCAGCTTCAACCGATATAGGGGCGGATGGGACTAGTAGCATTGCCTCTTCCTTTCTTTCTGCAGTAACGAATAAGGGTATAGAGGAGGCTTTGAGAGAAAGGTTTGGTACACATGGAGAAGAAATCCAGGATGATCCAGATACGCATGAAAAGGTTATAGCGCATCTAAGGGGTCTGCTCGATTCGCAACAAGGCCTAACACCGCGAATGCAAGAGGCGTACCAATTACTACAAGAAGTAAAAGGGGTAATAGCTGAGCAATCAGCAATTGCCCGCGAAAGCTATAACCGTGAGCGCAAAAAACTGTCAGGGAGGGATTGGCTTGAGGAAGAGCCAGCTAATTTAAGATTATGGGAAATTAGCGGCGTGTTATGGAAAAAAGCAGGAAGACTATTACGAAAATATAGAGCCATTACACGATACCCATACGCTTGCTACCCAGCTTAGAAGTTTGTTCCCGGACGCTCGTCCTGATGGAATAATTACTTATTCCAATAGAAATGAGTCGATACGTATTCATGAGGACTGGCTCGGCCAAGCAGCAGAGTCAAAACATCTAAGTATAGCAATAGCACAAGCGAGGGGTGAGGTGATCTTCCGCGCTAAAACAGCAGAAGAATTAGTTGCAAAAGAACAAGCAGGAGCTACCGTTGCTAAAGAGGTTCTAAGAAAAGCGACCGGTGTGACATGGAATGAAAGCAGGCATAACTATTCTCCTGGATTGAACACGTTGAATACAAGTTACGGTGAGAGTTCGTACCCCGGCTACTGGAGTGGTACAATGGATGATCCTAACGCTATGAAGGCTGCGCTTGAACAGATATTAGGAAATAGTGAAAAAAAACTGGGTGCTGAGACCTACGGTATTGTTGTTGAAGATCAGAAAGTTTTTGTTCCGGCTTTTATGATAACTAACCGCGCCGCAGAAAATTTGCGAGATGCCCAAATAAATATTGAGCGCAGATTATAGCGACGCTTATCATATCCCGTCCTGTCAAGATGCCACCGACAAGCAGTCCGATGATAACCAGTACTATCGAAAGCTCTATGAGGGTGAAGGCGGAGTTTTTCATATTGTTACCATTCCGCTACCTCGTAAGCTCGGATTGCCTCTGGTTCAGCACATCGTTCCAGTCCTTGCCTGTGGGCGGCTCCGCCCGGTCTGCATCCGGTCGGACGGCGCGGATAAAATCCGCATACTTCTCGCCGACCTTGTCCTTGTCAGCCGCTATGATAACCACTGCCGAGGGAAAGCGGGTGAGCAGCACGGTCAATTGCTCCTGCTGCTCCGGCGACATGGCTCCGCCAATGGAAACATACAGCCCGTCAGCAGGATGTAGCTGGTAGTAGCTCATGATGTCTATCGCGCTCTCGGCAATCGCTATCATAAGCGGATCACCCTCCTGCTCCCCTACCCTGCACATAAAAAGGGCTTTAGTTCCGCCTCCGGCAAAGCCGGTAAAGCCACTATTCTTCATTTCAAAGCCAGTGATGCCATTTTCATCTTCATGGAGAAAGCAAGCATTGTTGTACGTGCCGCCTGTGCTGCGTATATGGTCAGCAAAAAGCGCGATAGTGGACGGGGACAGGTCGCGTCCCTCTAAGTATCCCGGCTTGTACGGCGACAAGAAAAAGGAGTTCGGGAATAATTCACATCTGGAAAAAGGGAAATTATGATATAATTTAACAAGTTAACGTTGCCTACCAAGCAAAGGATGGTGAAAGCGTGAGAGTTTTCATTTACATTCGGGTTTTCGAGCGATGACCAGGAAGATAACACCAGTTTAGAGCAGCAAGAAATTGACTGCCGTGTTTATTGTGATGAATACGGCCATAAGGTGATGGGCGTGTTCCGGGATGTGTATACCGGCTCCGTATGGCGTGACCGCGAAGATTTTATGAAAATGCGCGCACGGTATCTGGCAGGCGAGGCGGATGCCGTTCTCTGCCGCACCTATAGCCGCTTTACCCGCATGATTGTAGATTACTACGTCCTTACCCATGAAATGCGCGAGCATAACATTAAGCTGCTATGCGTCAAAGAGCAATATGACGACACCCCTCTCGGACACATGCTTCAGGCTATCCAGATGGGCTTTAACGAGCAGGAGCGCGAAACGACACGCCAACGCACAATAGACGGCAAGAAAGCGCGCGTAACGAATAAAAAACTATATCTGGCTGGCAAGAAGCCGCCATATGGCCTGAAGTTCGATGATGAAAAAGGTGAAGGGAAAACTCATCGAGAATGAGGATGAAGTCAAAGTAGTAAAAGACATCCTCAATATGCGGGCGCAGCGGCAAACCGTTTATGCCATCACGAAATATCTTGCCGATAATAACATTCCCAGCCCCGGCGGCGGTAGATGGAACGAACGCACCGTCCGAATGATTATCGAGCGTGCCGCCGACCTCTATCGCGGCATTGCAACGGCCTATAAATACGAATACAGCCATGAATACCACAATGGCAAGCGCGTTACCGTAAAAAGAGTAAGGCCAATGGAAGAGCGGCTTCAGCTCCCCGATGGCACGGTTCCCCGCCTTATTGATGATGAAACGGCATTCAAGGCATTGGCGGCAGCGGGCATTAACACCCAGGAATCTTACACGTAACAATCCCAATGTCGAGGACACGCTCCTGCGCTCTGGTTATATCCGTTGCGGGCTATGTGGCAATCTGATGTCCATGCGGCGGCATAACAAGCCTCAACAGGGAAAAGCCTACCTCGTTTATCGTTGCAGTGGAACCTCGCGCGCCGTGCGCGCCTGCGAACATATGGAAATCTCTGCGCCTAGGATAGATAAAATCGCATGGGATTACGTGTGCGAAATATTGCACGACTTACAGATTGTCCACAATGCCGTGAGCGCCATGCTGGAAAAAGATGCTTTTGCTTCCCCGGAAAAATCCGCGCTTAAAACCATAGACGAATGCAAAGCCCTGATTGAACAGTACCGGGAGGATTTGAAAACTCCTGGCTTAAGCAGAGGCTCGCGCGCCGTGATTCTGGAAGATTTAGGCAAGCAGACGGATTTGCTGGAAGAACTGGAAACAGAGCTTATGGCCATACGCGCCGGGCGCATCAGTTACGAAAAGGTGGTCGCTGAATATCGTGAGTTTGTGGCATGGTGCCAGGAATTCACCAGCTATGAAAATGCTCCCTATAAGCGCAAGCGCGATGCCCTGCGCTTCCTCGGTATCACCGTTTACATCTACAAAGAAGGCTCCAAAAACGGACGCTGGGTTATCCGCGTAGCACCCCCCGAATTGATGCAATCCATCAAGCTGATCCCGAATATTACAGGAACCTTATCCAGATCAGGTTCATAGGGTCAGCAGCGCGCCCATCGCGCCTGCCTCTCAGCCGAATGGCTCCCCTAGCAGCGAAAATGCTCTATTTGGGTCGACAATGTACAATAGCTCTGTACATATTATAGGAGATAGGCGCAACTTTGTGAAGAGCAACCCTAACTTTCCTACTGGAACAACGGCAGCAGCAACCCCGCCTTGCTAATCCCACATGTATTCGCCAGGCAGCCCAGCCCCCACAATTGTTCGATGGTTCCCAGCAACGAATAGTGATTGTAGGCCACGCTGCCCAACACGATATGGCGCGGCCCCTGAGAAGTAATCACAAACAGAGGGACATTGCCGCCGCCATTTCCAGAAGGGCTTTTACAGCAGCCACCTGAACTATTACCCTCGTCCCACGCAATAACGATGGCCGCTCCCTCGTTCCAGGCGGAAGATTGCATGATTTGCGGCACCAGCGTATGAATGAAAGCATCGCCAAGCGCGATCTGCCCGTCATACGTATCACACCCCGCTATACCAGAGCCAGACGCGCCGTGCATATCATGGCATACATCGGGACTGATCCACACAAAATTGGGCAGCGTCCCCGAAGCCATATCCGCGTTCAGTTGTGTAAACGGCACTACGCGCTGCATACGCGCCGCATTGTTGCGAATAGTCGCGAAGTACATGAACGGATCGTGCTTTTGCCCGTACAATCCCGCGTACCCGCCAGTAAAGCCAGGCGCGGGCAGCGATTGCATATACGCTTTCCAGTTCATCTGATGCGCCTCAAGCTGATCTACCAGCGTCGAACCGCTAAACAGGTGCGCCACCCCGCTACAAACTACATCCGCTCCGGCATTACAATCATCAAAGACACCCTGGAAATCCCCTGAGATGGCCGCCAGATAGTTGGGCAAACTTGGATGCGTCACCCCAAAATAGCGCGTCGCAATCCCATAGCTACTCGCCAACTGGTTCAGATAAGGCGCGTCAGCCGTATTGCCAAAAATCTGGCTGGCATCATGATTCTCCATCATAATGTAGAAAATATGCTTCACTTGAAACGCTGGCGGATTAGCCGTTGGCGAAGGCGTCGGGGAAAGCAAGACCGTCGGAGTTGCCGCATCTTGTGTCACCGTAGCAGGAGACTGCACATTCGGATGCTGCTGTGTTGTCGACGCATTGCCACAACCCGCCAGCGCAAACAGCAGCGCGAAGATTACGCATAGGCCGGGACGCAAGCGCACTAATACTCCTCCTGAGATCAGAATTTTCACTCCCATTCATAGTCTAACGCAAAAAAATCCCTTTTGCCAATATTTTCCTGCCAAGTTTTCGATAAGCGCCTCTTCTTTCGGAATTAAACCAGGTAAGGTAGGGATCTAATTGAAGCGCGTAATCAAAATCTTGAATGGCGCTTTTATAGTCTTTGAGATGATGGTAAGCAAAACCACGCGTGCTATAGACATAAGCATCCTTGGGATCAAGTTCAATGGCGCGGCTAAAGTCTTCTATGGCTCTCTCATACTTCTTCAGTTCTAAGTATGCACATCCTCGACAGTCATAGGCTTTTGCATACCCGGGGTCAAGTTCAATGGCGCGGCTAAAGTCTTCTATGGCTCTCTCATACTTCTTTAGATTGGAGTATGTGTTCCCTCGATTGTTGTAGGCATCAGCATCCCTAGAATCAAGTTCAATGGCGCGGCTAAAGTCTTCTATAGCCTTCTCATACTTCTTTAGATTGGAGTACGCACATCCTCGACTGTAATAGGCTTGTGCAAACCGGGGGTTCAGTGCGATGGCGAGAATATAGTCCTCAATTGCGTTTGCGTACTCCTCCAGGTCACAGTATGCACACCCTCGATTGTTGTAGAAATCAGCATCCCCTGAGTCTAACTCGATAGCGCGGGTATAGTCCTCAATGGCCTTTTCATACTCCTCCAAATCGCGGTAAGCATTCCCTCGATTGTTGTAGGCTTTTGCATATCTAGAATCAAGCTGGATAGCGTGAGTATATGCCTCGATTGCTTCCCTACTTCTTCCAGCTTTCCTGTGAACAAATCCTTCATCGCGCCATTGTTCTTTGGTTTTACTTACGACAGGTTTAATCTGTTCCACAGCCAGTGCCAACGCTTCCGCGAACTCGCGTACGCTGGCAAAACGGTCTTTGGGGTCTTTGGCTAAAGCTCTTAGCACCACCTGTTCAATGGTTGGCGCGAGCGTTGGCACTTGTTCGCGCAATGGCGGCGGCTGCGCCTGGGAGTGTTGCATCGCAATCTCAATGGCTGTGCCATTGAATGGGCGTGAGCCGCATATCCACTCATAGGCGATGATGCCGAGGGCGTACTGGTCGCTGGCGAGGCGGGGTTTGCCCAGAAGTTGATATAATCTTTCAGATCTTCGCTATTGGTCAGGCGCGCCTGCAATATTTTGACGGCTGCGAGCGTTTTGTTGCCGGTATGCTCACCCAGATAGACATCGCCAAAGGTGCCACCACCCAGCTTGCGCTTCAGGCGATACTCTCCAAACTGTTCTCCCACGCGGTCAGCCATAGACGCATCTCCCCTACCTCTTTACTGATTACATTGGCTAGCGTCATTGTAGAGCATGTGGGAAGTGAGCGTCAAGCAAGGTATTACAGTAGCTACTTATTAGCTTTGCAGCAATTCTAAAGTTCTCCAGCGCTCTCGAGTACCCGCGCATAAAGTTCCTGGTCAATCCAGAATCCTGCTATCATCATCAGATCGTGCAGCAGAGGTTTGACAGCAACAAGATATCCCCTTCGTTTCGCTATCAGAAGTATACCCATTATACCTGTTACTGTTAAACCAAACTGCCTGGCTATGCTTCGACCACGACGTTCATCCATGAGAAGCAAATCGGCCCGCAACTCTATAGCCAGGGCAATTGCTTCTGCCTCGCCTGCATCTAATTGTTGTTCGAGGCGTCTAACCAGTTCCACATCTCTTATCTGGTGTCGTTCAAACCACTGGTAGGTTTGGATCTCGTTAGCTCCTGCTTGAGCATATCCCCTTACTGCGATTTCATGATAAACTGCCTGGGGAATAATAATCTTCTCATAGAGATTCTGGAGCAGTTCAAGTTGCCTGGTAGCTGCAAGGTTGATGATAGGCGAGGTATTGCTAACGATAATTATAGCTGTCCCATTCGGCGCAGGGTATCCAGATCATCGGTGAACTCCTGCGTATCGTAATGGACTGCGATGTGACGTTTTGCCAGCAAGCGTTGAAACTCCAACTGGCTCACTCCTGCAAATTCGCTGGCCTGCCCTAGAGTGAGCTTATCCTGTTGAAAAAGGAGTACCGCAATTTCTCGCCGCAGGTCTGAGGCGGATATATTGGCAGCGCGTAGAATGTCATCGGGTATTACAAGACTCATAACCATGCACCTCCTGGCAAGAACACTGGTTGTTCTCAATTATACCATTAAATGCATAGCCTGAGTACTCTCCTCGCAACTTCAAATTCACACCCCATCCGCGCTTTCAGCGCGCACATCGAAGAATGACAGAAACCAGTATTGCGAGGCCGCCGCCAGTTTGGTTTTCAGGGAGACGCGGGCGCGTTTGGTGAAGACGTTGTAGTATGAAACGCCAAAAAAATAACCGGAAGCGGGGCCGTTACGTACATACTAATAAGATGCGATACAGAGCCTTCTGGACGACCCGCGAGGATCGCCCTGGCAATAAAATATTCAGGAAGCAAGGGGCTTATGCGAATTATTCTCTACCTCGGAAAAGGCGGCGTCGGTAAAACCACCATCTCCGCCGCCACTGCCGCGCGTTCTGCCGCGCTTGGCAAACGAACGCTGGTTGTCAGCACCGACCTGGCGCACAGCCTGGCCGACTGTCTTAATCGACCGCTTACATCGGAGCCGCAGGAACTGGCGCGCAACCTCTGGGCGCAAGAGGTTAATGTGCTGGACGAGATGCGCCAGGGCTGGGGCAAATTGCAGGAAAAGATGAGCGAGCTGCTGCGCAAACGCGGTCTGGACTCGGTCATGGCAGAAGAACTGGCGCTGATCCCCGGTATGGACGAGATCGTCAGCCTGCTTAACATCTATCGCAACGCGCGCGACGGCGGCTTCGAGGTCGTAATCATCGATGCCGCGCCCACCGGCGAAACTGTGCGCCTGCTCAGTATGCCCGATACCTTCCAGTGGTATGCCAACCGCATCTCCGGTATCAACTTCAAAAGCGCCACGCTCACCCTTGCTCGTCCCTTCATCAAAGCCTTCCTACCATCCGGCGAAGTGCTGGAAGCCGTGCAGTTGTTGAGTGAGCGCGTCAAAACATTACGCGAAGTCCTGACCAATCCCGACATCAGCTCGTATCGCCCGGTGGTCAATCCCGAACGCATGGTCATTAAAGAAGCTCTGCGCGCCGAAACCTACCTCGCGCTATTCGGCTATCCCATTGATGGCGTCATATGCAATCGCGTCATCCAGCCCGGCAATTATCAGGATACCTTCATGCAAGACTTATATCGCAATCAGGAGAAACTGCGCCTGCAAATCCACTCCACCTTCGCGCCGCTGCCCATCTGGGAAGCGCCCTACCTGTCGCATGAAATCACCGGCATCCCACAGCTTAACGATTTAGCTCATACCATCTTTGGCGACCTCGACCCCACGCAGGTATTCCATCGCGGACCCATCCAGGAGATCATCCACCAGGGCGACACCTACATCTTGCGCCTGCCCCTGCCACATGTCGAAATGGACAAGGTGCTGATGACCAAAAAAGGCGACGAGATGATCGTCGAAATCGGCAACTTCAAACGCGACATCACCCTGCCAGCGGCGCTAGCCAACCAGGAAGCCAAACTGGCGCGTTTCGTCAATAAGGCGCTTGAAATCCACTTTACCGCTCCCGCAGAAGAAACCGAAAAATCCGCATGACCAGAACGGGAACAAGCCTCACCCGCCCCCAAATGAATAGTAACGACCAAAGCCGGTAATGGGGGGAAGGGGGTCGTCTTCTGTAGGGACAAGGGGCGGATGTGGGGCTTGCCCCCGCCCTGGTTGCCCCACAAACGAGATGAAAACGCCATCATCAACGTATACTATTGTGCATAGTAATGGCATGGAGCGTTATCTTAGTCGCTTTATCTCCGCTTTGAACTTGACACTACCACAGGTACCCTCTATAGTATGGAAACATCAATAAAATTATAGAACAAAGTATCGTGTAGAGTTATGTCAAATCAAATAGCATCACAACTGACAGCCCTGGTCGAACGAGCGCGCAAGGTGCTGCACTACGAGCAGCGCGGCAACCACCAGGATAAGGTTGTCACAGGCGGCTTAGAACTCTTCGTCGTCAACTGGGCCGAAGAAGCCAGCGTGGTCTGCAAAGACGCCGGGCTTGACCTCAAGCCGATCTACCGCTTCACTGAACACCTGGAAGGCTATCGCCAGCAAGACCCCATGCAGCGCGCAGCCAGCCTGCGCGCCGCGCTCTCTATTTTGAACGAGCTTGCCAGCGACGGACAAACGCCGCTACCTCATGTTACGCAAGTTGCAAGCAAGGCCGCGCCACAGGCGGAGCAGCCTGCATTGGCAAAACAAACACCTGCCACGCCACCAGTGAAAGTTGAGACCCAAATAGCAGCGCGTCCCGTACAGCGCGAGACAGATCATCCGATTCACCTGGATGCAGGCATGACCAGCAACCACGCATCCCTGTCCTTGCTCAGCGCTGAGGTGACAGCCGTGCCAGGCGTTGGGCCATCGGTGGCGGCTAGATTGCGCAGCCTGGGCGTGCGCAGCGTGCGCGACCTGCTCTTTTATTTCCCGCGCCAGCATCGCGATTATAGCAAGCTCACCAAAATTGCCAGCATCCCCTTTGGCGAGGTCACGACCACGCTGGGACTCATCTGGGAAGTAGAAACCACGCGCACCGGCGGCGGGCGTATGCGCACCATCGCCACGATCTCGGATGATACCGGAAAGATGCGCGTCTCGTGGTTCAACCAGCCTTATTTACAAAAGCAATTATCAGCATCTAAGGGCGAATACCTGGTGGTAACAGGCGTCAAGCAGCGTTTCGGCAACAAGGTCGAATTTAACGTGCGCAGCCACGAACTGCCAGAAAAGGGCGATTTGCTGAACACGGGACGACTGGTGCCTACCTACCCACTCACCGAGGGCCTGCACGCCAAACAATTGCGCCGTTACACCAAGTGGACGATTGACCACTACGCCACCATGATCCCCGATTATCTTCCGCCATTGATCCGCCTGTCAGGCAAGTTGCTGACGCTGCCCGATGCCGTCTCACACATCCATTATCCCGAAAATGAAGACATGCTCAAAGCCGCGCGCCGCCGCCTGGGCTTTGACGAACTCTTTCTCATCCACCTCGGTATGCAAGAGCGGCGCACGCGCTGGCAGCGCGAAGCTCCAAAGGGCAACGCCTTTCACCAAGACTATAAGAAAATATTCATTGATACAGGAAATATTCCTGATAACGCTGTCCAGGACAACGAGCAAATCAGCGATTTTCGCCAGCCTGGAGCCACCCTCTGGTCGAGCGTCGCCACAGACGAACCATTCGAGGCTACCCTTCCATTCCGCTTCACAGAAGCGCAGCGGCGCGTGATTATCGAAATATTCGGCGACCTGGCGCGCACCCAGCCCATGTCGCGCCTGTTGCAGGGCGATGTCGGCGCGGGCAAAACGGCGGTCGCCGCCGCCGCGCTCCTGTTAGCAGCTCTCAACGGCTATCAGGGCGCCATCATGGCCCCCACCGAACTACTGGCCGAGCAGCACGCGCGCAGCATCGGCGACATGCTGGAGCCATTCGGCATTCGCACCGTGCTTCTGACCGGCAGCCTGCGAGCGCGCGAACGCTCGATGGGGCGCACCGCCATCGAGACAGGACAGGCCATGGTTGCCATAGGCACCCACGCGCTGATCCAGGAAGATGTGAACTTCCGGTCATTGGGACTGGTAATCGTGGATGAACAACACCGTTTCGGCGTGGAGCAACGCGATGCCCTGCGACAAAAAGGCTATCACCCGCATATGCTGGTCATGACCGCTACGCCCATCCCGCGCACGCTCTCGCTCACCGTCTACGGCGACCTGGACGTTTCCGTGATCGACCAGTTGCCGCCGGGCCGTCAGAAGATCATCACGCGCTGGCGCATCGGCGCGCGCCGGGACGAAGCCTACGGGTTGATCGAGCAGGAGGTAGAGGCAAGCAGGCAGGCTTTTATCATCTGCCCGTTGATCGAGGAGTCCGAAACGCTGTCGGTGAAGGCGGCGACGGTGGAATATGAGCGCTTAAGCCGCGACGTTTTTCCCAATTTGCGGCTGGGCCTGCTACACGGCGGCATGAAGGCGGCTGATAAAGATGCGTGTATGCGGCGTTTCCGCGATGGCGAACTGGATATCCTGGTTGCTACCTCCGTCATCGAAGTAGGCATCGACATCCCCAACGCGACGGTGATGGTCATCGAAGACGCCGACCGCTTCGGCCTCTCGCAACTGCACCAGTTTCGCGGGCGCGTCGGGCGCGGCAAACATCAATCCTATTGTTACGTACTTAGCGCGGACGCTGGCATCCAGGCCCAGGAACGCCTCGACATCTTCCAGGCCACCGACGACGGCTTCAGACTGGCCGAGGCCGATTTGAAATTGCGCGGCCCCGGCGACTTCTTCGGCGTGCGCCAGAGCGGTGTTCCCGCGCTACAAATCGCCGATTTGAGCGATACCCCCTTGATCGAACTCTCCCGCTCGCTAGCCACCCGCCTCTGGGACAGCGACCCGTATCTGAAAAAACCGGAACACAAAGCCTTGCGCGAGAAGATGCACCTTTTCTGGCAGGACATGATGGCGCACTAACATTTGACCTTGACATGTAATGTTCCGAGCGTTATAATTAAGTCAAATCTGACATAAGCGCAACGAGAAAACGAATGTACAAACAAGTGATGTTGCTCGGATTATTGCTGGAAAAACCCATGTACGGGCAACAAATCCGAGAAGTGATTGAAAACCATCATCATATCTTCGCGGACTACATCAAGAAGCCTACTATCTACTACCAGCTTGAACGGCTGGCGCAGGATGGCTACCTGGAAGTACACCGCGAGAACGTCGAAGCGCCCGGCACGGGCGCAGCTCACGATGAACTGGCTATGCGAGAGCGCGATGTCTATTACATCACAGACGCCGGGCGCAAGCATTTCTCCAGCCTTTTGCGCGAGATGCTTGGAACGTATAAGCCCGGCCTGAATGACATGGATGCAAGTCTGTTCTTCTTGCACTACCTTTCACCGCAGGAATCGGCGAGTTTACTCAAAACACGCTACGAACGGGTGGCGGGCGAGCGTGCCGCCGTTCTCCAGCAAATTCAGGATTCGCATATCCATGACGCGGCGCACAGCCTGGTCACTGACCATCGCCTGGCGCTGCTCGACGCCGAACTCAACTGGTTGGCGCGCACAATCGTTCACCTGAAACAGTAGCGACACCCCTTGTGGGTGTCCGTCTGAAATCTCTATGCAGGTTTGTGAATGGACAGGGCAGGACGGAATAGGACGGGACACCCACAAGGGGTGTCGCTACTACATCATAAGCCAGGGTAGGTTTTTTTATTTACCTGCAGGTCAGGTTTGACTTAACCTGTGTTTAATGGAGCAAATACATGAATAAACTATTACGTTCGCCATTATTCTTAATGGCTTTCACCATTTTTATTGACTTCGCGGGTTTCGGCCTGATCCTGCCCCTGCTGCCGTTCTGGGCGCAGCACCTGGGCGCGAATGCGACCGGCGTTGGGCTGATCCTGACCATGTACGCGCTGGCGCAATTCGTCTTTACACCCATCCTGGGCAGGTTATCCGATCGTTACGGACGCAAACCGGTCATCGTCGTTTCTCTCTTGATCGAAGCCCTCTCATTTGCCCTCTCCGCGCTGGCAAATGCACTACCGATGCTGCTGGCAGCGCGTTTCATCGGAGGTCTTGGGGCTTCCAACATCGGCTCCGCCCAGGCGGTCGTGTCCGATATCACGCAGCCGGAGGGACGGGCACGCGGCATGGGCATGATTGGCGCGGCCATCGGCCTGGGTTTCGTAGTCGGGCCTGCCATCGGCGGTATGCTTGCTCCGCTCGGCGCGGCAGTTCCATTCTGGGCCGCTATGGGCGTCGCGCTGGTCAACGCGTTGCTAGTGCTGCGCTTCCTGCCAGAAACGCGCAAACGTCGGGAAGCCATTGAAGGTGAGAACACCACGCATCAAAGCGGAAACCTGCTTTTTGCCGGGTGGAGATACGTTGTCAAGAGCGGCGCGTTGGCGCGTTTAATCGCCATCAACCTGCTTTTCACCATAGCATTTACCGCGATGGAGGCCGTGTTTCCTCTCTTCACGCAGCACACCTTTGGCTGGACAGCCATGCAAAACGGCTACATCTTCACCTATGTTGGCTTCATCATCGTCATTATGCAGGGCGGCCTTGTCGGTCAACTGGTGAAGCGTTTTGGTGAGCGCGGCCTGGCGATCGGCGGTATGGTGATGCTGGCCGCTGGCCTGATCCTGCTCACCAGGAGCGTCAATCTCGCCCTGCTGCTGATCGCGCTGGGCATATTGAGCGCGGGCGATGGCGCTGTCACTCCCACCTTATCAACCTTGCTCTCTTTTGCCGGCCCCACCGAAGCGCAGGGCGAAACTCTGGGACTGGCGCAGGGCATTGCCGGACTGGGCCGTGTAGTCGGACCATTGCTGGCCGGTGTCCTGTTCCAGCTTGGCGGCGCGGGCGCGCCATTCCTGGTCGGCGGCATACTCGCAGCCCTGGCAGCCGCGCTCCTGCTCCCATCGCTTCCTGAAAGAAAGAACATTTCAGACGTATCCACAGGCAATGAAAGCATTCCAACAACAGAGAAAACGCAAGAAATTCGCTCAGCTATGGCAGCAAAACGTTAATAATAGTATGATTGTAGTGTAGTTTAAACTTGACGTTTGCCAGGGCCACCGCGTAATCCGTATATTGTAGGGGCGACCCTTGCGGTCGCCCTGGCAACCTCGCTCGTACAGGGTAGGGGCGTGGGCTTGTCCCCGCCCTGGGTGGGGGGCGACCCTTGCGGTCGCCCTGGTAAACGTCACACCATTCAAATTTCCAGGAGGTTTTCATTCATGGCACGTATTGCGATAATGGTACTGCGAATCACGGTACTGTTCAATCTCATCACAGGCATCATATTCTGGACGGGCAAGGCAGACCCCTTGCAAATTGTACATATCCTCGTGGGTATTCTGGCTGTAATCTCGCTCTGGACGCTGGGTATAATGCAGGGCTTGCGCGGCGGTAGCTTCGGTCTGGCGCTGGCAACCTTTGCCGTCGGATTCTTGCTAGTCCTCATCGGCCTCTTCCAGAAAAACTGGCTACCCGAAGCCACCAGCGCGAACCACTGGATCATCCAGGTGATTCACCTTGTGCTGGGACTGGCGGCTATTGGATTAGGAGAGATGGTGGCGGGACGCTATCGCCGATTGACGGCGAAATCGGCGGCTGTCTAAGCTATTGCCGAATGCCAGCTTCTATGGTTTAATGGTACCATCTCATTGTGTACCCGATGCTACATTGTTGTAGCACACTACCATGAAGGGGACAAGCAAGCGTGAATGACCAGGAAAGGCGAGACCGCACCGCCCACATCGCGGTCTATCCCGGCAGTTTTGATCCGCTCACCAACGGACACCTCGATATAGCGCGGCGGGCCGCCCGGCTCTTTGATACACTGATCGTCGCCGTCTACGCCTTTCCCGCCAAAAACCTGCTCTTTTCGGTAGAGGAACGCCTGCAACTCTGGCAGGAAGTGATCGCCGACGAGCAGTTACAAAATGTGCGCGTGGATTCGTTTAAGGGATTGACAGTTGACTACGCGCGTTCGGTGGGAGGGCGAACGCTTATCAAAGGGCTGCGCTCGTCCAAAGATTTCGAGGCCGAGTTCGAGCAGGGCTTGATGAATCGCAAACTCGCGCCTGAGATCGAAACCGTCTGTTTGTTCACCAATCTGGAACAATTATTTGTCAGTTCTTCCCTGCTCAAAGAGGTTCACCGCCTGGGAGGGGATGTCGCAGACATGCTGCCCTCGCCGGTCATGAAAGCGTTGCAAAACAAATTCGGCTCGTAGCGCGTATAAAGGCCATATGAGTTATCAACGACTCGTTGAGAACGGAGTAGAGGCGTGGATATTTTGTATCTCGTGGATCGCCTGGAAAATCTGATCGCCGGAAGTCGCAGAATGCCGTTATTTAACCAGATCATGCTCAAGGAATCGGACATCCTGAATATTATCGAGCAAATGCGCACCGCTATTCCCGACGAAATCAAGCAGTCCCGGCGCATCATCCAGGACAAAGAGCGCATCCTGGCGCAGGCGCAGGCGGACGCCAGCGCATTGCTTGCGCGCGCGCGCGAAGAATCGGAACGCGCCATGAATCGCGAGGGCTTATTGCGAGCGGCGGAAGACCGCTCCAAAGATATGATGCGCCAGGCAGAAGAGAAGTCAGAGCAAATAAAAATCGAAGCAGACGCCTACGTCGCGGAAACTTTACGCGCCCTGCGCGAACATCTTTCCAGCATCGAAATGGAGGTCGGTCGCTCCATTCTCAGCATCGAAAAAGGACTGGCGAGCATGGGCCTGGAACCCGACGAAGCAGACGAGATAGAAGAAGAACCCGATGCATCCTACCCCGAGGACGAAATAGAAGAGATACAGGAGATACAAGAAGCGCCGCCCGCAACTCAGCCCAGACCGCGCCGCTCATCCCTGGCAGCCGACACGATGGGCGGCCCTATGTACATGCAAGATGCGCCTCCTCGGAGAGGCCAGTAGGATTACCAGGGCGGGGGCAAGCCCCCGCCCGTACCCTGTACGATAGAATGCGCGATACTGCCACGTTTAGGGTACGGGCGGGGCTTGCCCCCGCCCTGGTAACGCTCACCCATAAGGTCATCGCCACTTGACACGCATACGCAGGTCTTCTATAATGAGCAAGCGTCACAGGAAAGCATATCTTCTAGCGTTGCGCCACAACCTGCGCTATCTTATTTGCATGGACGTTTTACTCACACACTAGATGAAGGGTTGGAATAGCTGGCATGATTTATAACGTGGCGCAGTTGATGAAGGCTCCAGTTGGAACCGCACAAGTCAACGATTTCCATGAAGAAGATTTCCAGGCTGATGACGATATTAACGTGGTCGGCCCACTCAACGGGCATGTGCGAATGCGCAGGACCAACCAGGGATTGCTGGTTGATGGCTGGGTAGACCTGACGTTACAGCTTGAATGCAACCGCTGCCTGAAAGTCTTCGAGCAGCCGATGCATATTACATTTGAAGAGCAATTTTATCCAACCGTTGATGTGGTGACCGGTTTGCCTCTGGCCCCCTTCGATGCGGAAGAGATTTTCCCCATCGACGCGCATCACGAACTGGATCTGACCGAGGCGATTCGCCAGAACGCGCTGACCGCGTTGCCCATGGTGACGCTTTGCCGGGAGGATTGCAAGGGGCTTTGTTCGCAGTGTGGACATGATCTCAATCTTGGCCCTTGCGAGTGTAAACCAGAAGTCGATGCGCGTTTGAGCGTGCTCAAAAAATTGTTGCAGAACGGTTCACAGTCTTAATACAGTCGTAAGGGTCGATTTATCACGCCCATACAGGAGGAGTTAATACATTATGGGAGCGCTACCAAAGCAACGTACTTCCCACGCCCGCCAGGGTGAAAGACGGTCACATCTTCACCTGACATTACCACAGTTGCGCCTGTGCCCGCAGTGCAAACAGCCCCGGCTCGCGCACCACGCCTGCCCCAACTGTGGCACCTATCGCGGACGTCAGGTCTTCTTTCCAAAAGCAAAGAAGAGCTAATTTAGATGGAGGCGGGTATGCTTTACCTGCCTCCTTTTCAACAGAGTAAACACCTATGACGGCACATATCGCCTTTCTTTTCCCTGGACAGGGTAGCCAGGCGGTCGGAATGGGCGCCGATGTTTTCGAGGCATCGAGCGCAGCGCGCAGGGTTTTTGAAGCGGCTGACGAGGCGCTGGATTTCCCGCTGAGTAACCTGTGCTTCTCTGGCCCCGAAGATGCCCTGCGCGAAACGATTAATGCCCAGCCTGCTATTGTTACCGTCAGTCTCGCGCTCCTGGCAGCCCTGCAAGAAGTATATTCTTCAATGCAATCTTCGTCCTGGTCTTCGCCCCTCACACCCAGTTTCACCGCCGGTCACAGCGTCGGCGAATATGCCGCGCTGGTCGCTTCGGGCGCGCTGGACATGCAGGACGCTATCAAGCTGGTACGCGAACGCGGGCGTTTGATGCATCACGAGGGAACCGTGTGTCCCGGCGGCATGGCAGCCGTGATCGGCATGGACGAGGAACAATTGCAGGAAGTGTGCCGTGAAGTGACTGCAAAGTCAAGCGCGCATCCTGACGCTAATACGCATGTTGGACTGGGGCAGGTGGCCGTTGCCAACTACAACGCGCCGGGACAGATTGTCATCTCCGGCGAGCAATCAGCCCTGAATTCAGCAATGGAACTGGCAAAGGCGCGGGGAGCCAAACGGGTCATACCGTTGGCAGTCAGCGGAGCCTTTCATTCGCCGGTGATGATGCCCGCCGCCAGAGGATTGGCCGGAGCCATCGCAACAACAACGGTGCATGATGCCGCCATTCCTGTAATCGGCAACATCACAGCCGCACCGCTCACACGCGCTGATGATATTCGCGAAGAAATGGCGCAGCAAATAGCCTCGCCCGTGCAATGGATGCGCACCATCGCCTACCTTGCAGGCGCGGGCGTCACCACCTTTATCGAAATCGGCCCGGGACAGGCCCTGACCGGCATGGTAAAACGTATTGCAAAAGGCGTGACTACCATCAACGTCAGCAACGTCGCCGACCTTGAAAAAGCAGTAAGTACCTTACGTGAAATGGATATAGGACATGAGGTATAATCTTAAATCAAACGCTACCCTATTAGGATTATCTGACCGATTGTGATAGTATACTTGACAAGTACTTTGAAAAAAGCCTATCTTTGCTGTAGGACAATAACGGTTCAGCATGAAGACAGCAACGCGGACGAAAGAATGGAAATGAGATGATAACAGAATCGGCAGGTGTCATACGGGTAGCTCGCCAGGTGTTACTCACCATCATTGTAAATGTGGCTTTGGAAACACCGGGCGTAATGCGCATGGCCCAGGGCAGCGATCAGTGGTCGCGTCTCCTGGGACGAGAAATACCCCGGCAAGGGGTCGCGTTGACCATCAAAGACAACACCGTCTCCGCCGATCTGTACATTGTAGTTGCGTCTGGCGTTAATATTGTTGAAGTAGGATCTGTCATTCAAGCGGAGGTAGCGTCAGCTATCGAAGAGATGGTGGGAATGCAGGTACGCGAAGTGAACGTTTATATTCAGGATGTCGCCTGATCGTCTAATCGACGCGATGTGCGATTTACGGACGCGGTCAATCGCGTCCCTACACATGGGGACTAGCAAACAAACGAGGATGGCATGCCAACTGGGATACGACGACAGGCAAGGATGACTGCCTTGCAGACACTCTATGAATACGATACGGCTCAACATCCGCCCGCTGAAGTATTGCAGCGGCACGTTGAGGAGCGTCATCTCCAGCCGAAAGTATTCGAATACGCGAATGAACTCGTTATGGGTGTTTGCGCTCATCTGGCTGAGATCGATGCCCATATTCAAAGCGCGGCGAGCGAATGGCCCCTGAACCAGATGGCTCGCATCGACAAGAATATTCTCAGGCTTGCAATCTACGAAATTCTGTTTAATAATACGGTACCAGCGAAGGCAGCTATTAACGAAGCGGTGGAACTTGCCAAATTATTTGGCAGCAATACCTCCAGCCGTTTTATCAATGGCGTCCTCGGTACGATATTTAACCGGGCGCAACTGCCGCCCAATCCAATAGTTGAAAGCGAGGTGAAATAGTGTCTACTGTTTCCGAACGACTCAAAAAAATTATCGTTGACCAACTGGGTGTGGATGAAAGCGAGGTCGTCCCCAGCGCATCTTTCGTTGAAGACCTCAACGCCGATTCACTCGATCTGGTTGAGCTTATCATGTCCCTGGAAGAGGAGTTTAAACTCCAGATTTCCGATGAGGACGCGGAGAAGATCACAACGGTACAGGAGGCCGATGATTATATAATAGAACATCTGGGATAATTTTCGATGGGTTGGGAATCTTTTATGTAATTGTGATACATTTGATAACCGAACGCTTTCAGTATTCGGTTATCAAATGTATCACAAAGGCTTATACCTGGATACGAGAAGGATTGAGTGGATAACTTGTCTGCTGCTCAGGCAGTGGAAAAACTCATTCAAGAATACGGGAAACTCGTTTTTCACACGATTTACGGACTGACGGGCGACCGTGAAGAAAGCCAGGACCTCACTCAGGATACTTTTCTCCATGCCCTAAAATCGATCGATGCCGCGCGCGCCAAAAGCGGCCACTATTTTCATGCCAAAGCCTGGTTGATGCAAATCGCGCTCAATACCGTGCGTATGCAACGCCGCCGCGCTAGCCTGTTTCGTTTCATCCCCTTCTCGCGCATGGAAAAGCCACGCAATGAGGGCGGGCAAACCAGTTCGAGCGCATCGACCGACATCATCGATTCGGAAGCGGCCCCCATTCAACCTGCCGGCTTTGGCGCAAACGTGCAGGCCGACCTGGAAAGCATGACGGCGGAGCGAGACGCGGTAGAGCGCGCCGTACAGAAAATCAGCGCTCCATTGCGCGAATGCCTGCTGCTTTCTATCGTTGGACAATTTTCAACGGCTGAAATCGCCCGTATGCTCGATATTGAAGAAGCGACCGTTCGCCAGCGCCTGGCGCGGGCGCGCAAACAATTTCAACAGACCTACGCGCAGGTGGGTGGCGAAGAACTCATCAACGCGCAATCTTCCATTACTTCCCCGGACATGTCACAAAATAGACTCCCCGATCATCATAGTCCTGTAGAACGTGTTGAGAGTCGAGCGTTCAACGCTCATACTCAACCCTGAACGTATGGAGGGATCATGCGCAACGATTCAATCGAGACGCTGTTGCTGCGGCACTATGGCAGCGCCGCGCCCGCTCCGGTTGACCTAGAAGCGCGTTTACTGGCATCGGTACAACAGCAAGCAGCCGAAACAATCGCGCGCGAAAGAGCAGCCAGCGCCTGGAGCGAACGTCGCGTGAGCCGCCGCCGTGTCTTGCGCCTGGTCGCTTTTGGTAGCGCCAGCCTCGGCGTACTCAGCGTTGGATTAGAAGGACTGCGCCAGGTTGAGGCCAGCTTGATTGGTCATGACACCAGTAAACCAGCCTACACCTGATCCCGCTAGTCTGAGACGCAAGCATCTGATTGACGCATCACAACGTAGATTGATGCAGTGACATGTTTCTATAGAGTTTTAGAAAGGGCATCACCATGATTCCAGGATTCCACGGATTCGACTTGATCGTCATTCTTCTTATCGCATTACTTATCTTTGGCCCCAAAAAGCTGCCTGAGATGGGTTCCGCCATCGGCAAAAGCATCAAAGAGTTCCGCAAGGGCATGAACGAACTGACCCAGCCAAAGCCCGAAGAAGACTTTAAGCTGCCATCCGCTAAAGATACGATTCCTGCCAAACCTGGCCTGGGCAGTGTCGCCTACGAGGGCGAGATGAGCGTACCAACTTCTACGGTTAATAATGAAGTCTTGCAAAAAGAAACTTCTGTTGAGTAGTAGTTGCCAGCAGAAGGCGGGCGTTTGCCAGCGAACATATCGCCCGCTCTACAGGAGTAGATATGGCAACAAGTGACATAGATCAGCAGGACCCTATGGCAACGTTTAATGGCCTGTTCGACAACGAAGACCCAGAAGATGGGACTACCATGTCCCTCGTAGACCACCTGGAAGAACTGCGCCAGCGCATTTTCAAATCGCTGATAGCAGTTGTACTGGGTGCTGTCGTAGCCTTCATCTTCCGTATCCAGATCATGGGCTTTCTGACGCTGCCTCTGCCCAAAGAAGCCGCGGACATGCTTGGAAAAGGCAACAGGTTAGTTGTTAACAATCTGGGGGATAACTTCACCGTCTTCCTCAAGCTCTCCATTGCCGTAGGTATTCTTGCCGCAATACCAGTAATCCTTTATCAGATCTGGGCTTTTGTCTCGCCGGGACTCTATCCGAAAGAGAAGAAGACCGCCCTGCCCTTCGTTTTCCTGGGTGTAATCCTCTTCCTGGCGGGCATCGCGCTCGGCTTCGTTGTGCTGCAATACCCGGTGCAGTGGCTGATTAACTTCGGTTCCAGCAATTTCACCGAACTCATCACGGCTGACAGCTACTTTACCTTTGTAGCTTTCTTCCTGCTGGCCTTCGGCGTCGTCTTTGAGATACCGCTCGTGCTGACCTTCATGGCACAGCTTGGGCTAATCACCTCTCAAACGCTAAGAAAGAAGCGGCCAACAGCGCATGTCGGCATGTGGATCGCCGCTACATTCCTCACTCCCGGCGCGGACATCTACAGCCCGATCATCCTGGGCGTCGCGATGTCCATCCTGTTTGAGCTGACAATCATATTCATCCGCTTCACCAAACATTAGTTGACCAGGGCGGGGGCATGCCCCCATGAGCGCGAACTTGAGCGGTGGGACGCGACCAGGGCGGGGGCAAGCCCCGCCCTGGTCGCGGTAACTGTTGACCAAAGATGTTACAATGGCATTAGATACATTGATGTTTGTTGAAAGATCAGGCACTTAAAGGGGAGTAAGGTAAATTATGAGCGATCCAACACCGTATTCCTACCAGCCAGATAATGGACAGGGTCCTTATGGGACTTCAAACAACTCGTGGCCGAATAATGGCGCGTCTCCCTATGCTGATCCAGCCTATCCCACTTCTGGCAGCGAACCGTATCCGCCGCCGCAACCTAATACAGCCTACTCCGGGCAATCCTATTACCCACCAGCTCCTAATGTTATGTACCCACCCCAGCCAGATTATTCGGCATACGGTGGCTATAGACCAGCGCAGGCCAACGGTCCTGGTATCGCCAGCCTCGTCCTGGGCATCATCGGAGTGGTTATATTCTGGGTTCCATTCGTTGGCTTGCCTGTTTCGATTGTAGGTCTGGTCCTGGCAGCCGTCGGCATGAAACGTGTAGACGGTAAAGGATTTGCGGTAGCCGGTCTGGTTCTCTCCATCATCGGGGTAGTAATCGGAGGCTGTATCACTGCCGCCACTATAGCTGCCCTCCACGGCACATATTACCCTTACTAAGAGCAAGCGCAACATGCCTGATAAAGCTGTTACAGCATACCTAGCCAGATATGTTGCCTTTGGTATAACTAAATCTCCCCCACAAAACTACAATCGCCAGGATGTAACACGCCGCCCCCAGCAAGAAAATAGGCGGATAGCCGAATTGCACAATGATGGTGCCGCCCAGTGACGCGCTGATAGCCCAGGGTACCTGGTATGCCGCCTGGTAACTACTATTCGCCAGTCCTCGATATTCTTCCGACACCACCTCCATCGAGTAGACCTGCAACACCCCGTTGGACATATCCATCATCCCCTGGCGCAATGGATAGAGCAGCGCGGCTAGCGGCAATATGCCCATCAGCCCCACAAGCAGCAGCAAAGGAATACTGAACAGCCGCGTCAGCGCAATTGTATTCACCCGGCCAATACGCGCCGCCAACCAGGGCGCGGCCAGCGTCGTCAACGCCGTCAGCCCATTGGCTCCCCCATCAATCACCCCAAACAGAGCCGACGACGCCCTCAAATGATGCACAAAGAAAATATTAAAATAAGGAATAAAAAGACCCGCCCCCAACCCTGTAAGGATGTAGACCAGCATCAAAAAAAAGAACGGACTGCGCACCAACGCCTTCACCCTATCGATCGTAGTCATTGTAAGGGCGGGGACCCTTGCGGTCGCCCTCGTACCTTCTCCCTCGCCTTCCTGCTTCCCCGGTCCCGTAGGGGCGGGGGATGCGGGGACGACGGGTGGGGGCGCTTGCGCCGCCCTCGTACCCTCATCCTCGCCTTCCACAAAATCCCACCCCCTTTTCGTAGGGGCGGGGGATGCGGGGACGACGGGTGGGGGCGCTTGCGCCGCCCTCGCCTCGCCACGCGATTCATTATCATCTGACGCTTCCTGATCTCGCAGCATGAAAAGGGGAATCAGACTCGGCGCGGCAATGAGACCCGCGAAAAGCAAGGCCAGTTGATAGGAGCGCGGATCGGGCTGGCTCGCCAGAACAGGCGCAGCCCACGCTGGCAGAGGAGCCATCAACCAGCGCAGTGAACGAAACCAGATCGGCAACAAGCCGCCAAGCACCTCGCCTGCCACCAGCGTTATCAGCCCCAACGAGATATTCATGCTAAAGAGGTCTGGACGCTCTCGCGGGCTGCTATTGCGCGTTAAGAACGGAGCATTGATGACCAGGGCAAAAGCAAACGCTACCCCCTCCACAAAACCACTGGCGAGCAGGGGAACCGGCTGGCGGAAGAGGATTTGCCCGATACCCGCCAACCCGATCAGCAGATTTGACCCGATAAGGATAGCCTTCCCGCTAAAACGATCAACACAGATACCGGCGGGGAAAATAGCGATACCCGCGCCAATCGTCACGGCGAACAACACAAAGCCCACAAAATTCGCCGCGTACCCAAGCGAGTAGAGGTAAAGATTATAGAGAACCAGCAGTATACCGGCTGTCACCCCGCTCAGGGCATTGTTGACCAGGTAGAGACGCGCGTTGCGCTGGAAACGCCCCAGACGCCGCGCATACTCAAGCGCGGGACGCATTGCCAGTTGACCCGCCCCTTTTTGCGGCCACCCGCTCCCTCTTATTCCCATCGGTCATATCTTCCGGCATGGCAAGCGAAAGCGGCGCCGGCGCGGTCGGCAGTTCAGGCGTACCTTCCGAGAGTACTTGCTGGTAGGGGCTTTTCCTTGTCAATCCTGGCAAGAATAAGGCTTTGAGTATACCCTGCGCCTGAACAGTGCGAGCGCGAAACTCAATGAGCGTACCGGCGACGCGATCCGCGCCCTGGCCCACCTTCTGCTCTATCGACTGGACGCTGCGCTCAACACCTTCAATTTTTTGGGGAATGGCAACCGACTGGATAGAATGGACGGCCTTCACCAGCCCATTCGCAGGTTCTCCCACCGCGCTCTCTGGATTTTTGATAGCAGCGTTCACGCTCTCAACAGTGGGGCGCAGCTTCTTAATCAGACTCTGCTTTGTCTCCTACCCAGGCAGCGGCAAACATGAAGACCACCGCGATGACCAGGCTGATCAATATATTGACGAACAGATAGATCAACAGGATAATAGCGGCTACCTGCCCCAATTGGATCAGGATATCGCCCATGACAAACATCATTGCTATTCTCCTTCAGCGGCTGCTTTCATCAATTCCATCTGCTCTTTGCGCCGCTCTTCATAGCGGTGACGCGAACGTCCTTTGCCCATAAAGACCCGCGCCACCTGACCGCTCGCCACCACAACCGAGGCCGCTCGCACAGCAGGCGCAACGCCAAACGATGCCAGGTTAGCCGTACTCTTGATAGTCGAGGCCGTATCTCCCGCGCTCTTCGCGGTCGCTTTCACGTCGTCGAGCGTCTCTTCCATCGCTCCCTTGACAGTGTTCACCGTCTCCTGTACCGTCCCCACGAGCGGCTTCATCTCATCGCGCACTACCATTATGGTCCGAATAAGGGTTGAGAGCAGGTAGATAAGCGCGGCTGTGGAGATGATAGAAAGCGTTGCCAGGATAATCAGGAAAATAGAGAGAACATCGGCCAGTTTATTAAAGATACTGGCAAGCGCCAATCCTGCAACCAGTATCACCAGCACACTGATCCCTATGATAATGATATATCTTTTCGCGCGTTGCATAGGATGCCTCCCCTACAAAAATTTTTGTCTATGTCACTTGATTATAGCGCACATCGCCCCACGATACCAGTAGCGACGCCCCTTGTGGGCGCGTCGCTACTGAAGCCAACATTTAACCAACGCCCTGCTGTATGTAGCAAATTACGGTTGTCACTCGTTTACACGTATAGAGATATGAGATAGTTTTGATGCAGCAACCTCTATCTCAAAAAATAAAGGAGTAATTATATGCATTTACTGGCGTCCCTTCTCACGCGTGCCATTACCGTCACTATTGGCGGCACCAGCTTTACCTTCGGCACGAACGTCATCGTTTACCTGGTTGTGGCGGCCATCGTTGGCCTTCTCGCGGAAACCCTGGTAGGATGGCGGCTCCCATTTGGCTTCATTGGCGCAATCATTGCCGCGCTGATTGGCATCTGGTTGATGACCAATCTCATTACTATCAGCGGCATTGGCGACATCTACATTCCCACCACTCCGAGCGTCCCGCTCGTGCGCGCGCTAATCGGCGCAGCCATCATGGTCGCCCTCTGGCACCTGCTTACTTATCCCGTCTATCGAGGCCGTCGCCGCTACTACAGGCGCTACGAACGATAGATAGTTCCGATGAATGTTGTCAGGCGAATACAGCACGGCGCGCTGTGCTGTATTCGCCTGACTCTTCAAGATGAACCTGTGGGGGGATCATAAAGTGGTATTTACCATTCGCGCTTTTGTCAACCGCTCTAACTCTTCTTCATGCCAGCTAACCACTTCAGCAACGCCAGTGCAGTCGCTGGTTGCATCACGAATTCCTCAACCACTGAGTCGATTAGAATAATGTAGCCTTCACCCTCTTCAGAAGTATAAAGCTCCACGCGCTGCTTATCACTGAGTCTCATGGAAGACATCTCCATAATTCCCTCCATTTTGCCGATTGACCTTTATAGACTACCCATATAGGGTAACACAAGTGGGCAAGTGACGCAAGATGAGAGCATAGGTATAATCGGCCTATTAAGAGCAAGAGAGCAAAAATGCGGCTACGTCTCAAGGTACTAGAAATAGCAAAAGAGCAAGGATATAACCAGTCCACATTATCAAGAAAAGCCGACGTTGACTTTAAGACAGTCAAGCGGCTTTTCCGTGACCCATATAGAGACGTTGCTATTTCTACGATTTACCGGCTTGCCCTTGCATTGAACGTGACAATAGATGAATTGATAGAGCGAGAGGATTAAGTTTTAAGCTTTAAGAAGACTTTGCGCATTCAGTACAATAGGTAATAAGAGCATTTTTTGTCGCGTTGGTGTTAGAAGGGGGTATGTGTGAAGAGTCAGAAAAGCGAAGAGGTTGCTATCAGTGGACGCAAAACAGCTACCTCGCTGGACGAACAAGAGACGGTTGCGCCAAATGCCTTTGTGCCTGCGCCGCAGATGCCTCCTACCGGTCAACTCGCGTTACATGAACAGCTAGAACACGATGCCGGTCGCATATTCGCAACGGGTGGGCTGGCTATCATTCTGGGGCAGCTTGTCGCCTATTTTACCAACCGCGCGCATATCGACGATCTAGACGTACTCAGTTTTAGTTTGCACCACCTGTTTTGCCGGGTAGACTACCTCTACAATAATGCATTGCCCACGCTGGCAAGCTGGACGGAAACGACACAGGAGCGGCCCATGCAGCCAGATATGCGCCAGCGCCAGTATATATGGACGCAATTGCAAGCCATCAACCGCACGCTTGATCGCATGGAACCACTCTGCCATCTCCTGAGCGACTCTGCCGAGTGTATTCTTGAAAGCTTTGATCTTACC
This sequence comes from uncultured Chloroflexia bacterium, assembly GCA_963769535.1. Lineage (GTDB taxonomy): Bacteria > Chloroflexota > Ktedonobacteria > Ktedonobacterales > Ktedonobacteraceae > CF-113. Next base: position 32,606 of record CAVYMC010000003.1, read on the forward strand.
AGCGAGATGATCCCGCTGCCGGAGAATGAACAAGCGCAGGAGCAAGAAGAAGCGAATAGCGAAAAGGATTGGCTGCAAACCATTGACCCGGAGCGTTGGGAACAGGCATTCAGCGCTGTGACACAACACCTGCTCTCCTGGCAGCAACACCACGCTACATTGCCCTCTTTCACCTCACAGTTCGCGGGCTTGCTTCCCACCACCCCGACGCTGCCTGAACTGGACGCCGCCTTCGCAACTATCCTTGATAACGCGGGCGCCATCTTCGGGGACATCCTGCCCGGCTTTCGCGCCATCCTCTCGTCAGATGAATCAATGGTGGCCGCGCTGCTCTATGACCTGATGCAGCAGTCAGACCAGTTGCTGGTCAAGTTCGAGACCACCCTCGAACCTATGAACGCGCTTATCAAATACTACTCCCTCGGCCCTGAATTAAGCTAATAGTATCTTAACCGCAATCTGCCGGTCTTAACGAAACTATAACCACAATGACGCAATAATCCCAACGCACTGCTTGTAAGATGGATGGTATTACGAACTCTTACCTATCTCGTAAATACCTCCTCACTAAGGAGCAGATAATGGGTTATGAAGCAATCGTTCTTCCAACGAAGGAAGCTACCAGTACACGCTATACCTATGAAATTATCGACACAATGCAGCCGATACAGACAGCCATTGAAGAGACACTGGCATCAGGGGTTGACCAGGTAGCTCTGGTCATCATCAAACTGTATTATGAACAGGAGGCGCGTTCAGCGCATACGACGCAGAGCAGCGCCTATCTTTTGAGCACCCTGCGTCCCATGGTGCGCAAAACCGACTGCGTCTTCTTGCTAGGAAACGCGCTGCACTTTGTGCTACGTGGCTCAAACCAGCAGGGCGGTTCGATTGTGGAAACGCGCCTGTGGGAGGCATTGCTGTGGCGCGTTCACAATATGACCGGGAGAGATTTTCTGCGCCCTGCCAGCGTGACCATCGGGCATAGTGGCTATCAAGAGTCAAACGCGAGTATTGAGGGGAGCATCGAAGCCGCCAATTTCGTCAGTTTGCGCTATAACTGGCAGGCGGAAAAACCATCCCGCAAACCGCTACGCCATCTTCCGACACCACCGCAGACAACAGAGGACGACACCGAACTTCATGCGCTGGCTCGCAAGCTGGGCATACCCTACCTGACCCTGTTACCGCATAAACTGCCCACCGGTGTGCAGCGTCTCGTCAATCCCTCGCTGGCACAAGAATTGCGCTGTTTTCCCATTGGCCGCGAGCGCAACACTCTCACCGTCGCCATGCAGAATCCACAGGATAACGCGGCCCTGGACCGCCTGCATGAAGAGACCGGTCTGCTCATCTTCCCGGTGCTGGCGCACCCACAGGCCCTGCAACTCGCGCTTGAACAATTAGTCTGAAAGGGGTACAATAATTAGTAGCGACACCCCTTGTGGGTGTCCCGTCCCATCCGTTAATGCAGGTATTCGAGGAACGCGGACGGGGTACCCACAAGGGGTGTCGCTACTGGCATTTAACGAGATCAAGAAAGGCAACTATTTTTCATGAGAGTCTTAGTAACCGGTGGAGCGGGTTTTATCGGGTCGCATATCGTTGATCAATGCGTCGCGGCCGGTCACGAGGTCGCCATAGTAGATAACTTGTGGGAAGAGGGTGGCGGGAAAATACAGAACCTCAACGCGAAGGCCACATTCTATCGCGCAGATGTGACGGACGAAGCGGCCCTTGCGCGTATATTCGACGAGGTACGCCCTGAAATTGTCAGTCACCAGGCCGCGCAACATAGCGTAGCTATTTCAACCAAAAATCCCCGGCTTGATGCGAGCGTCAACATACTTGGCCTGATCAATGTGCTGACCAACTGCACGCGCACCGGTACGCGCAAAATTGTTTTTGCCTCGTCGGGCGCCACCTACGGCACTCCCGCGTATCTGCCCATCAACGAGGAAACGCCGCAGCGCCCGGAGTCGCCCTACGGCATCACCAAGATGGTCACGGAACACTACCTGCGCTACTGGCAGGAAGCCAACGGTCTGACCTACACCGCCCTGCGCTACGGCAACGTTTTTGGCCCGCGCCAGGACCCCAACGGAGAAGCGGGCGTAATCGCCATCTTCGCTAAACGCTTCCTCAATCACGACTCCGTTCGTATCGACTGGGACGGCGAACAGCAAAAAGACTACGTCTACGTAGAGGATGTCGCCCGCGCCAACCTGCTGGCCTTCGATCATGGCGACAACGATATATTCTGCATCGGCACCGGGCGCGGCGCGTCGGTCAACGAACTCTACCGCGTTCTGGAAAAGATCACTGGTTACTCGCCGGAAATCGTGCGCGCCCCCAAACGCCCCGGCGATATCTATCTGGCCTATTTTGACTCTAGCAAAGCCGCGCGCGTGCTTGGCTGGAAACCCCAGGAGACGCTGGAAGAAGGCATTAAGAACACAGTAGCTTATTTCCGGCAATAAAATTCCGGCAAAAAACCGGCACCCGAACGGGTGCCGGTTTTTTGCCGGAATTTTATGAATTCGTGCCCGCGAGAGCTAGCGTCTGAGCGTAGGTACTGACGACTTCGCGCATGTAGCGCGTGATGACATGCGTCAGAATCAGATGCGCGTCTTCTTCTTGCTCGATATTCTGGCCGGGAGCCAGCACATAGGCATCGACTATATCTTTCAGCTTGCCACCCTTTGCGCCCAGAAGACCAATGGTGGCGGCGCGATTCTGGCGAGCCAGCTTCACAGCGTTGATAACATTGGCGGAATTGCCGCTCGCGCTGATGCCAACTACCATATCACCCGGTTCAATCATATTTGCAAGTTGCTCCGCGAAGATGTGTTCATAATGCGTATCGTTGCTCCAGGCCGTGATGAGGGGAACGTGATCGGTCAGCGAAATCGCCTTGACGCGAGGCGCGCCCGGCATGATGGTGTTCTTGGATAGGTCAAGCGCGAAATGCGAGGCCGTAGCTGCGCTGCCGCCGTTGCCCATCACAAAGATGCGATGCCCATTATGGTAGCCTTCTTCAAGGATACCTAGCACCTTTTTAAGGTGGGGAAGCGAGATGGCTCGCATCATCTGTTCGAGCTCGGCGAAGTAGTTGATTATTGATTCCACTGTTCTCTCCCCCCAGTATATATTGAAGTAGCGACACCCCTTGTGGGTGTCCCATCCTGATCTATTCGTCTACGCATCTCTTACGGGATATGAGGACGGGACACCCACAAGAGGTGTCGCTGCTGGCGTTTAGACCTCCAGCGCGTGTTCAGCATAGGGAGCAACCCACAGATTGTTAAAACTGGCAACGTTCAACAACACCGTCGCCCCCGAATAATCGAAGTAGAAATTCATCCGTTTCAATCCACGCTCTTCAAGCGCATCGGTAACGGCATTCTGCTTCTCTTCAGGACAATAGAGCATCAAAAAACCGCCGCCGCCTGCTCCGGTAATCTTGCCTGCTGTCGCCCCGTGTTGGAGCGCGAGACTGTAGTACTCGTCAATGAGTCCCGTCGAAAGGTTAGGAGCCAGGCGGCGCTTCTCCTGCCAGGAATACGCGAGCAGCCGCGCAAATTCGTCCAGGTCGCCTTTTTTCAGGCAAGACTCCACATCCAATGCCACCTGTTTGATGTTATGCAACGCTTGCAGCACGGAATCATCACGCTCTTCGGTCGATTTGCGCTGGTGCTTGAGAATAGAAGTTGACTCGCGCGAACTGCCGGTAAAAAAGAGCATCAGGCGGCTTCCGAGTGTCTGTTGCACCTCGCGATCGATATGCAACGGCTCAACAGTAACTCCCTCGCTGGCAAACGTGATCTTATTCAGGCCGCCAAAGGCCGCCGCGTATTGATCTTGTTTGCCAATAGGCATACCCATTTTAGTGATCTCAATATAGGAAGCCAGCTCTGCCACCTGCTGTTTCGTCATGGGCTGTTCGGTCAGTGTGGAAAGGGCGCGTATCAATGTCACGGCCGCCGCGCTGGATGATCCCAGGCCCGTGCCAGGTGGCACCTCGCTCGCCACAAACAAGTGAATACCCCGGCGAATGCCGAAATGATGCAGGATGGCTTTAGGGAGCGCCAGGTCGCCGTTCCAGAACAGATCGTTATACGGAGTATGACGAAATAAAGAGCGGTAATCAGCCGAGATTACCTGTAAATCATCTGACTCATCGCTCGTAATCACTGTATAAAAATATTTATTAATAGCTGCGCTAATAACCATCCCGCCATATTTAGCATAATATGCCTCCAGGTCGGTTCCACCACCACCAAAACTAATTCGCATTGGCGCTCTCGCGATCAACATTGTTTTTCTCTCCCCCCGAACAATTCATTTCAGATGATTTTTGCCAGCCGAATGGGGTAATTGTACCATCGGGACGCGGGATTCCCGCGCCCCGATAGAGACTTTACGCTACAGGTTGACGCATGGCTTCAATCAGTACCTTCGCGACCTCTGGGCGCGAGAACTCACGGGGCGGAATCTCGCCGGCCTGCAACAACTGGCGCACTTTGGTGCCACTCAGCGTCACATGATGCTCGCTGCTATGCGGGCAGGTCTTCGAGGATGCCATCGAGTCGCAGGAGCGGCAGAAGAAGGTATGATCGAAGAACATGGGCATGATGCCAAGTTTGGCGGCATCAAACTCGGCAAAGATGTGGTGCGCATCATAGGTGCCATAGTAGTTGCCCACACCGGCATGATCGCGCCCGACGATGAAATGCGAACAGCCATAGTTCTTGCGCATCAGCGCGTGGAAGATGGCCTCGCGCGGGCCTGCATAGCGCATGGCGGCGGGCAACACGCCCAGGATCACGCGGCTCTCCGGGTAGTAATTTTCCAGCAAAACCTCGTAGCAGCGCATACGCACATCGGCGGGAATATCGTCGCCCTTGGTGTCGCCAACCAGTGGATGCAGGTACAACCCATCAACGGTCTCCAGGGCGCATTTCTGAATATACTCGTGGGCGCGATGCACCGGATTGCGCGTCTGGAAACCTACTACGCGCTTCCAGCCGCGTTCCGCAAACTGCTGGCGAGACTGCGTGGGGGTGAAGCGGTACTTCGCGAAGGCCTGGTTTTGCAGCGCCACGACGCGCACCGGGCCGCCTAAGAGAATATCACCCTGCTGGTAGAGCACCTTAACGCCGGGGTGCGCCTCATCCGTCGTGCGATAGACTTTGCTGGCCTCGCGCTCTTTGTCGTAGCCGAATTTCTCTTCAATAGTCATCACGGCTTGCAATGCGCCATGCGCATTCACAAGCGCGATCTGACATACCCTCTTTCAAGCTCTCCGCCTGCTTCGAGCCTACGGATAGCGTTATCGGCACAGACCAGGGCAAGCCATTGCTCAGATGCATCGCATCGACACTGCCCAGGTAGTCGCCGCGGTTCATGAAGCCGCTCAGGGGGCTATATGCGCCGATTGCCAGCATCTCAAGGTCGGCCAGTTGGCGAGACCCGACTTCCACCTGTGGCAAACTCCGCGAGCGTTCTTGCAGTTCACCTTGCTCCTGCTCGCTTGCCATATTCAACACCAGCTCCCCGCCATGAGGAGCAATCAATCCGTGTAGCATAATGTGTTACGCTTTCTCTATTTATTATAGGAATCACTTGAAATGCCCGCCGCATTGCGCGTTTCATTGCGCTACGACATCCGGCGGGCACCATAATTCAACCTCTATATGTCATATATTACAGATAGCCCAACGCGGCCAGGCGATCGGTAACAACCTTCTCTTCTGCTTCAGGTATTTCTTCCGCCTCGAGGTAGCCCAGTTCTTCAAGTTTGGCGAAGATGCGATCAACACTCTCTTCAACAGTCTCTTTGTCAGTCTCGACAATCAACTCAGGATGAACTGGCTCTTCGTAGGGATCATCGACGCCCGTAAATCCCTTGATCTTGCCCTCGTCGGCCAGTTTATACAGCCCCTTGACATCGCGCTGGCGGCAGACATCAATGGGACACTTCACGTAGACTTCGACGAAGTTCCCGATATGGTTACGCGCCCATGCTCGTGTCTCAAGATAAGGCGAGATGGCGGCGGAGATGCAGGCTACGTCGTTGCGGGTCAACAAGCCACAAACAAATGCGATACGCTTGATGTTGGTATCGCGATCTTCTTTGCTAAAACCCAGCCCTTTGCTGAGGTGGGTGCGCACAATATCACCGTCGAGTATTTCGACATTGCGCCCGCGCACTTTGAGACGATACTCGATGACCTCGGAGAGCGTACTTTTACCCGATCCGGAAAGCCCTGTAAACCAGATGGTGAACCCGATATTTGCCATGTAAGTTTCTTCCTCCAAATTTTTCACTGTACTCAATCGCAAGCAGGACACTGCGCCCTTCATCTTTTCTAATGCGAACGAGCAGTCCTTGCTTCTATTTTCTTAGAATGCCTTGCCCTGCATATCGGCAGGCACAGGCACATCCAACTGCCTGAGAATGGTGGGAGCCATATCCATCAATTGCAGACCGCTCAACTCGCGCCCACCAGCGCCTTCGTCAACGGCGGGGTCATGCTTGATAACAATGCCGAACTGCGCGTGGTTGCAATCGTCCGGGCCAGTGTCGTTATCAAAGGTGTAGATGGAACCATGACCGACCGTGCCAACCGAACGCCAGAACAGATCGCCGAAGTACACGATCAGGTCGGGCGGAACGCCATTGACCTCGTGATACACTTCCTCCGGCTTGTAGACGGTGGTACCAATATTGACGCCATCCGGGTCTACCAGCGCCTCAAATTTGGCCTTCAGTTCATTGCGCAGCGACTCAACCTCGCTCGCTTTCACAATACCCTGCGGCTCGCGCCCCTCAACGTTCATGAAGATACGCGCATAGTAGCCGCCATCGCCCCACACCTTCGTCTTGCTCCAGTCGATCTCACATTTATCGATGGAAGTCAAACTGGCAGGCATTGATTTAAGCGTCAGGTAGCCTTCTTGAATCAGCCACTCGTTGACGCAGATACCACCATCCATTTTCTTCGCGCCGTGATCTGAGACGATGAAGACCGTCGTATTGTCCAGGTCTACCAGGTCGAGAATCTGGCCGATTTCGCTATCGATATAACGATAATAATTGTGAATGCTCTCGTTATACGTGGGATGAACCTCGTACTTATGATGCGTGGGGTCATGGTACTTCCACATGCCATGATGAATGCGGTCGGTACCCATCTCCACAAACATGAAGAAATCCCAGTCTTTTTCCGCGATCCACTTTTTGACCAGCTTAAAACGCTTTTCAGTCATGGTATAAATCTGGCGCAGCAGATAATCTTTGTCATCGGTGCGGAAGTTGGGCACATCCACCAGGTACTCGCCAACCGTCGCCTCGATCTCCTGCATCACAGACGCGGGATAGGTGTAGGGACGTTCCGGGTTCTTCGTAGAAGGCGATAGGAAGCATCCAACTTGAATACCATTGACAGGTTTGGGAGGATAGGTCTGCGGCACACCAACCGTAATCACTTTTTTGCCCGCGCGCGAAAGCACATCCCACACGCGATCGGTCTTCACCGAATTGGAGTTTGCCAGCGTATTTTTTTCATAAGAATAATCGCCGCGATTGCGGAAGCCATAAAAGCCAAGCGTGCCAGGGTCTTTACTGGACATCATCGAACTCCACGCCGGAACGGTGATAGCAGGAATACAACTTTCCAGCTTGCCCCACGCGCCATGGTCCATCACTCGCTTGAAATTGGGCAACTCATCACGCCATTGATCAAAAACAAGCTCCGGTGGGGCGCAGTCCAGCCCGATCACCAGAACCCTTTTTCGTCGATTCATAAGCATTTACCTTTCCATTTGGACAAGTCTCTTTTGCTGGCTCGTATTGCGTTGGTCGAAAGCCCATTGATGTTGAACCAGCTTATGTTTATTGATCTGCTTACTTCGGCTATTGCGCATTCTTTGAGCAAAAAGGCACCTTCTCTCTCCATCCACATCAAACCCCATTTTGCCTGCACCAGATCGTCCATAACTTCAGTGAGCATATCACCATCAATGGTCGAAAGGCATTGTTAAGCAGTGAAGATGCGGTAATAATACCGACTACCTAGTTAAGTTTACTCAACCAGACAGTAATTCATAGCACCGATTTTACCCCGCCTTCCCAACAACCTCTACACTACATACTTTACTACGACACCTATAAATTGTAACGGACGTTGCATTTTATAGGCCAAGTATACAGAAAAATGGGCTATTCCAGAAGCCTTTTGCAACAAAAGTCACAAATATGATACCATCACTTTCGTCTGATGATTTTTAACACCCGAATGCGGTAAGGAGACCTGAGACGCAAGTAACCCAAATTCGGTATAATTACTGTCTTCGGTTATCAAGTTGCGCCATCGCGTATCATAGGCCATCAGAATCAATCGACAGCAACAAGAAAAGTTTGACCTGTGAGTAAGCTAACACAGATTATGTTAACGCAACCATAGCAATCAGGCATCGGTTGGGGGTATAGTTAAGTAACGCAAGAACAACCTATGTTCAGGGATAAGCGTTCACTGGATGAACGATATTGTTAAGAAAGGAACACAGTATGTCGAGTAAGAAGAAAGTCCGGGTAGCCGTCATAGGCGCGGGAAACTGCGCCAGTTCACTGGTACAGGGCGTGCAGTACTACCGCAATGCGCAACCCGATGATTTTGTCCCCGGCTTGATGCATGTCAACCTCGGTGGCTACCATATAAGCGACATTGAGTTTTCAGCCGCTATCGATATTGATCAAAACAAGGTCGGGAAAGACCTCAGCGAGGCCATTTTCGCCGCCCCCAACAACACCTATAAGTTTGCCGATGTGCCATTCCAGAACGCGAAGGTCTATCGTGGCATGACGCACGACGGCCTGGGCAAATACCTCTCGCGGATAATCACGAAGTCGAAGGCCGCGACCGACGACATCGTGCATATCCTCAACGATACCGGCACCGACGTGGTGATTAACTACCTGCCGGTCGGCTCAGAGACAGCCACCAAATGGTACGTCGAGCAGATTCTCCAGGCGAAGGTGGGTTTGGTGAACTGCATTCCCGTCTTCATCGGGCGCGAAAATTACTGGCAAGAGCGTTTCAAAGAGGCCAATCTTCCCATGATCGGCGACGACATCAAGAGCCAGGTAGGAGCAACCATTGTGCATCGTATGCTGGCGCGCCTCTTCCGCGAGCGCGGCGTGCGCCTGGAACGCACCATGCAGTTGAACGTCGGCGGCAACACCGATTTCTACAACATGCTGGAGCGCGAGCGCCTCGAGTCGAAGAAGATCAGCAAGACCAACGCCGTCACCAGCCAGTTGGACTACGACCTGGGCGAGGGCAACGTACATATCGGGCCTTCCGACTACGTGGAGTGGTTGAGCGACCGCAAGTGGGCCTACATTCGCCTGGAAGGGCGCACCTTTGGCGATGTCCCTCTGAACGTCGAACTCAAGCTGGAAGTATGGGACTCCCCCAACTCGGCGGGTGTGGTAATCGATGCCGTGCGCATGGTGAAACTGGCCTTAGATCGCGGCATCAGCGGCACCCTCGAAGGACCCAGCGCCTACCTGATGAAGTCACCGCCTGTGCAGCATCACGACGATGTCGCCCGCGAAATGACCGAAGCCTTCATCGCCGATGAGACGGTCAGAAGGCCGGACCAGCCAGAAGTTGTAGAGCCAACCAACGGCCACAAAGCGGAAATGGTAATCGACTAACCAGGAAGATTGCCAGGACGGGGGCAAGCCCCATAAGCGTGAACGTCACGGACTGTTGCCAGGGCTGGGGTAAGCCCTGGTTCGTGTGTTTCGTAGCAGGGTACGGGCCGGGCTTGCCCCAGCCCTGGTTCGTGTGTTTCGTAGCAGGGTACGGGCCGGGCTTGCCCCAGCCCTGGTTCGTGGTTATTGGGTTACGGTTGCCGCGTTGTTTTTCGGCAGATCGGGCGCGTTTTTGAGCAATTCCTCGCGTACAATCGTAACTTCCTGGGGCGCGGTAATCCCGATTTTCACACGCTCGCCCTCAACAGCCAGCACCGAAACACTGATGACCCCATCGAGTATAATACTTTCACCAACTTTGCGCCGCAATACAAGCATGTGTCAATTCCTTTCTTCTATTCTATCTCCATCATTTTTTGCGCGATAGCCATGTTGTCTTGTCGATAGGTTCCAGCGTCGAAACGCGCGCGTACTTCTTTCATACGCGTAGCGCGCACCCTCGCCTGTTTTTTCACAGCCTCCACCCCCAGAGCTATAGCCAGTTCCATTTTCACCTGCGCATCAGGTTGTTGCTTTATTTGAAACTCCTGGACTTCACTTTGTGCGCCCGGCAGTGTTTCGATGGTTGTAACACTTTCTACAGTCACTTCGGTCCCTCGCAATCATTCAGTAACTACGACTAAGATCAAAGACTACCCTGACGTTTTCCTCGTCCAACCTGCTGCGCAGTCTGGCGCACGTTCAACATCGAGCGCAGGCGCAAAATCGCCTGCATATGCAATTGACAGACACGCGACTCTGAAACATGCAAAAGCTTACTGATTTCCTTCATCGTCAATTCTTCCTCATAATAAAGGGAGAGCAACATTTGCTCGCGGGGCGGAATCTGCTTGATAGCAATGCTGAGTGTCTGGATTGTCTCGTGCTGCTCAAAATGCTCGGCAGGACCCGGCGCGCCCAGGTCCTCAAGCAGATCAGCCAGCGTAGCCACACTATCATCCGACGGCAGGGCGCTTAGAGGCGCATCCAGCGAAAGAATCATCGTGCTGGCCTCCTGCAACATCTGGCGATAGCGCTCAATTGACACCTGCAGCTCCGCCGCGACCTCTTCCTCCTTCGCGGCACGCCCCAGCCGCTGCTCCAGTTCAGCCAGCGCTCTTTCCACCTGGCGCACCCGCGTCACCGCTGAGCGTGGCAACCAGTTCAACACGCGCAACTGGTCGATAACGGCCCCGCGAATACGCGGCGTAGCGAATGCCTCAAATCGTATACCACGCGATGGATCAAAACGATCAATAGCATTGATGAGTCCGATCACGCCATAGCTAATCAGGTCTTCCGCATCTAATATGCTGGTCGGGGGAATGCCCAATCGTCCCACCACAAAACGTACCAGAGGCGCGTACTCCACAATCAGTTCATCGCGTAACTCTGGGCGGCGCGTGGCAACAAATTCTGACCAGACCCTATCAATGGTCGCTGATACACTCATAAATAGGATACCTTCCTGCAAGGTTCCTTCCTGAGTTGCTCCTTTCAGCGCACTCTCCAGCGCGTACACAGGCGATTGCTTACTGCCTGATGGATAGACAACCAACAAAGCTCCCAATCTCTACATCGCTACTGAACGCCCCTTTCCCATACATCAAGTGTAGCAAGCAAACGGCTCTTCTATAACTGGCATTAGTCGCTTGTTTGCTCTGCCAGAAGTCCCGAATCCCTTATCTCTTTTACCTCCTCTCGGCCCCTGTGGAACAGCAAAGACAAATCCGATAGAAAGCACTAGAGAACTACCTGGCATGTTTGCCAGGCAGTGCGAATGGTTTTGAGGAGCTAAAAAGTATGAAGAATAACCCGCAACCATCGGAGTATAATGAGCGACGCATACAACACGCTGAAGTTTTAAATCAGGCCGCCAGCGCATCTGAAGAACTATTATTGCTGGATTATTTGATTGAAAATGGGTTCGCCTGGGAGGAAGCCATCAAGCTGGTGCATATGCGCGAACACCTCTACAGCAATGCTGAAATGCGACAGCGCATAGCCGATGATACCCACATGCAATTCGCGCGCTGGCTCTATGAGCAGGGCGAATTTAACGAAGGCTAACATATTGTCATGGCCCGGCGGATATGCTATACTGCGCAATGGAGAGATGTCAGAGTGGTCGAATGTGCCGCTCTCGAAAAGCGGTAGGGTGAAAGCCCTCGTGGGTTCGAATCCCACTCTCTCCGCCGGGCGTGAACTACCATCATGCCCATGCATGGAGGAGTCTCATAGTGGTCTAGTGAGCACGACTGGAAATCGTGTAAGGTGAATAGCCTTCGTGGGTTCAAATCCCACCTCCTCCGTTCTTGCCTTTCTATCCACCTTTTCCTCTCCCTGGCTAAAGAGGTGCCTATGCTGTCATCCTGAGCGCAGCGAAGGATCTCACCATCCAGCGAGCCAGACCCTTCGCTGCGCTCAGGGTGACAGCTACTATCTCCAAATGTCTGAACGGGTAGGATCTGCTTGACACTGTGAAACACGCCCTCGTACAATACAATATAGCCGCTCATTGAGTACTTTGTTGTTGAGCAACATCCCCTCGATGCGCGCGTATCGCCCTCAAAGTGGGGAGCCGATCCGACTGTCGAAATCACCGGGTAACGACAGGTATGGTTCGTGACAGCCTGGACGAGATAGGAGATAGCCAGCGCATGAAAACAGCCAGTCGCGCAACAGGGGGATACTCCGTAGTGGTTGTGCTGGCAAGCATTTTGCTAATCTACCTGGTTAGTCCGGTGATCTATTTCCTCTTCTTCTATTCCTGGCCGCAGACGGGGACAGTACTCTCAGACCCGGTTGCGCAGGGCGCATTCGTCACTTCGCTTCTTTCGGCCACTGTCGCGACGGTGATCGCCGCGCTGCTAGGTATTCCGCTCGGCTATGTGCTGGCGCGCCGGACGTTCCCTGGCCGGCAGGCGCTCACCCTGCTGGTTTATATACCCCTCATCTTCCCCCCGGTAGTAAGCGGTATACTGCTCCTGGTGCTTTATGGACCCTACGGGCTGATAGGCGGTCCATTTGCCTCGGCGGGACTGGAACTGGACACCACCTTTGCCGGCATCGTGCTGGCACAGATCTTTGTAGCGTCTCCCTTTATCACCATCGCCGCTCGTTCGGCATTTGAAGCGGTGGACCCGGCTCTGGAAGAGGTAGCGGCCACGCTGGGCAAAAGCGCCTGGCAGATCTTCTGGCGCATCAATCTGCCTGCCGCGCGCCTGGGAATTGTGGCCGGTCTACTGCTGGGTTGGCTGCGCGCGCTCGGCGAGTTCGGAGCAACCGCAGTAATGGCCTACCATCCGTATACATTGCCCGTCTATGTCTACGTCCAGTTAAGCGGGCTGGGAGTCCAGCCCGCGCTGGGCCTGCTCATATTTATCCTGCCCGTGAGTATTGTGGGAGGAGGACTGGTTCTGTGGTTTGAAGAGCGCGCGGCGCGTCGGAGGCGACATGCGATACACTAAAACCACACCACTCTCTTTTGCGCGCAATACAGAGAGCCGTGGGAAGCTCTCGCTCAACGTGCATCGCCGCTTTGAGGGGTTTCAACTCAATGTTCAGGTTCATATCCCGCTGAGCTTTACAGCGTTGCTGGGCGTTTCAGGGGCAGGCAAGAGCCTCACCTTACGCAGTCTCGCGGGTTTGCTGCATCCCGACGAGGGTCGAATCGCTCTGGATGGCCGTGTTCTTTTCGACAGCCAGCAACATATCTTTCTGCCACCCCAGGCGCGGCGCATCGGCTATGTACCCCAACACTCGGCCCTGTTTCCGCATCAGACGGTCGTAGAACAAATCCGCTTCGCCCTGCCAACTCGTGGAAGCCGGAAGAGCCAGGCAGCTCGTGTTGCGGAGTTAGTCACCGTTCTCGAACTGGAAGGTCTGGAGCGGCGTTACCCCGACGCTCTCTCCGGCGGCCAACAACGGCGAGTTGCGTTAGCCCGCGCACTGGCAGCCGATCCCCAACTCCTCGTACTCGACGAACCTTTCAGCGCCCTCGACGTGCCGGTGCGCGAGCGGCTTTACGAGGCGCTGCGGCACCTGCACCAACAGTTTGCTCTGCCTATCATTGTAGTAACTCATGACCGGGCGGAGGTAGAGCAATTGGCCGATACAGTGGTAGTGCTGCACCAGGGAAGCGTTGCGCAGGTAGGCAGCGTACAGGAAGTCTTCCTGGCGCCGCGCACACCGGATGTCGCCCGGCTCGTAGGGCAAGATAATCTGTTCGGAGGAGAGCTTGCAACTCCCCCTTCAACGCAGGAAGGCGCGCCTCCCACCGCGATCCGCATGGCATGGTTGCAGTATGCAAAGGCGGGATTGGATGTACTCGTCCCGGCGCGTGAGGGAGAATGCGCCTGGCTACCTCTGCCCTCAAACCAGAGAGAACCAGGGTCTCACCAGATCAGCGGGTGCATACACGCCGATGAGATTACCGTAGCTCGCTGGTCCGATCAGGGCCGCCCTCCACAGTGGACACCGGAAGGGGCCGTTCTGTGGCTGGCAACATTGCTGCATGTGCAGCGGCTTGGCGCCTCGCTCCGGCTCCATTTTCATCCTCACTGTGGGCCTACCTCAGCCATTATCGAAGTGTACATGAATGCGCAGCAGTGGCGAGAGATCGCAGGAGCAACCGGGGATACCTTCCTTCTGAAAATCGCCCCGGAAGCCCTGCATTGTTTTCCCTGAGTATATCGAGGTTCTCTTTACGACGTAAACAATGACTGGAGCTGTGACGGCACCGCCGTCGCGTCACCTGAGACCCTGGGCATTACCGTTGACAATCCATCATTGGTGAAGAACGCCTCTCCCTGCAATGAAAAGATGTATTGCACGAGAGCAATGGCCCCTGCTTTGTTCTTGCTCGTGTTGAGAATGGTGATCGTATACACAATAGCCGACCCCTTCGTAACCGCGCCAGTCTTCGGATTGGTATACGTAGCTGTAGCGTAGGTACTATTTAGGGATGGATCACCCATGTTGATCTGCGTTGGCAGCGTCACGTAAGGGATACTTGCATCCATCACCTCGTTGAGGTAGAAAAAACCGGCATCAAGCTGTTCAGAAGTCAGACGCGCCACCAGCTCTTCTTCGGGGAAAATCTGGCTGCTATTATTCGCAGCTCCCAGAATTTTGCTCGATAAACCGGGTTGGTTGTAATACTTCTCGGCCAATTCCGCCATAATGATGGTACGCACCCCCTTGGGGTCCAGCGCTGGATCGGTACGCCCGATGCGTATGCCCGGTTCTTCCAGCGCCTGGTACCAGCTTTTAGAACCACTGGCAACGGCCTGGAAATCGGCGGCAAACTTGCCATTGGGATTATAGCCGATGACCAACGAGCTGCGTATAAAAGGCGCGTACCACGAGACGTAGTTGCCGTTAGCCGCTCCCATAAGCGTTGTATTGACGGCAGGAGCTGCGCTGATGAAAACGTCGGGGAAGAGGAGTTTGCCCTTGATTTCATTCGCCAGTGCGCTCGAGCCTTTTCCTTCACCCATGTAAGGATAGCCTGTGGCATGGGTGAAGGCAGGTCCCACCTTCTTCTCCATCAAATTGACGAGTGAGCCTGCATAGGCAACAGAGACTTTACTTTTTGGGGTAGGCGTTGGGGCGCTGCCGCTGCTGCTGCTGCCACAGGCTGCCAACAGGATACCCATCAACAAGACGAGACAACCTGTGGCTGAGAAACTGAAGAAAACGCGGCCTCGAAGCGCCTGCTGTTTGACGCGCATAGATTTCTCCTTATGCAAAATAAGTACAACGTACACCAATGACGACACTCAACATGCTATACTCTATTAAAGAGTAGTCATTCTATGAGTAATCATTGATGTTATCATTGTAAGCACGGTATCTATCTCTGTCAAGGCATTTCCCGGAAATCCAGACAATTGAAGATTTTGCTCTTTCTGCTGTTACTTTATGGTATAAATAAATACCCACCTTTTTTCAGAAAGGATAATACGTCATGGCAACAGACTATGTCTGGAAAGTCGAAAAGGGCAGCAAAGTCAAGCTGAAGGACTACGACCCCGGCTATACGCACGGTGAGACAACCCGCCAGGAAGCGGATCTGGAACTACAGAAATTGGGAGAAGAAATCAGCAAATTGCAGGAGTTGCTGGCCGCAGCTCAACACCACAGTATGCTTATCATCTTGCAAGGAATGGACACCAGCGGCAAGGATGGCACAATTCGCCACGTTTTCAGTCGTGTCAACCCCCAGGGCTGTTATGTGCATTCCTTCAAAGAGCCGACCGGGGAAGAACTGGCACACGATTTCTTGTGGCGCGTCCATAAAAATACACCGGGGAAAGGCAGCCTGGGCATTTTCAATCGCTCCCAGTATGAAGATGTGCTGATCGCTCGCGTGCAGCGACTCGTGCCTGAAAGCATCTGGCGCGCCCGCTACAGGGAAATCAACGATTTCGAGCAACTGCTCGCCAACAGCAGCACCCTTATCCTCAAGTTCTTTTTGCATATCAGCTATGACGAGCAAACCCGGCGTTTACAGGCCCGCGAACAGGACAAGGACAAAGCCTGGAAGCTTTCCGCCAGCGACTGGGAGACGCGCAAACACTGGGACGACTACCAGCAAGCCTATGAAGATGCCCTTAGCAAGTGTAGCACCGACGAAGCCCCCTGGAATATCGTGCCAGCCAACCACAAATGGTACAGAAATCTGGCCGTATCGCGCGTGATAGTAGACACCATGCGCAAATACAAAGACGAATGGCAAGCCGAACTGGAAGAACGCGGCAAGCTCGAACTTGCAAAACTGAACCAGATACGAACGTGATATAATAGGCATCCCTTATAAATAGCTGGTCGAATGATTGATAAACCATCTCTTTTTATACCAGGTCGCTATGCTTTGTCTGGAAACAGTAATCCGTTCAGTCTCGGAGAGCGTAATACAGGTCAGGTAAACGAATAGGAGTATCCTTGATGACCTGTCAAGAATTTGAAGAACTCTCAGCCGCCTATGCGCTTGGCGCGGTGACGCCAGAAGAGCAGCAGGCCGCTCGCGCGCACCTTGCAACGTGCGCGAAATGCACGCGCCTGGCCGGGCAACTGCGCTCGATAGTAGACTTGTTACCGCTCTCCATCACCCAGGTCACGCCGCCTGCCGCCTTACGAGACCGCGTATTGGCCGCTGTGCAGCAGGAAGGCCGTGTCGTGCCGATTCAACGCGGGACGGAGATAAGAGCGCGTAGAAGAAATTTGGGCTGGGGCACGCGCCTGCTGGCAACAGCCGCCATTGTATTGCTGCTGTTGACTGGCTCAATGACGGCCTGGAATGTTTCCCTGCAACAGCACGCCGCTTCTCTGCAACAACAGAATACACAACTGGGAAGCCAGGTGGCCGCGCTTCAAAACACAAAGAACACCCTGCAACACGAAGTTGCGCAGGTCTATGCCATGCAGGGTAAGGGACAGGCTCAAGCGACCACCGGCTCATTGGTCTATATCCCACAAAAAGACATCACGCTGCTCTACTTGCATGGACTGCCAAAACTTCAGGACAGCCATCTCTACCAGGGTTGGCTCATCCGCAACGGCAAACCTACCAGCATCGGGACGTTGACAATACAGAACGGCGTCGCCAGTCTGACGTTTTCAGGCAACGTGAGCGGATTCGATGCTGCTGCCGTCAGCCTCGAGCCAGGGCCTTTCGCAAGCATCAGCGCACCTGTCGGCCCCGTCATCGTGACGGGCGCGTTACAACACCCTGCGCAAACCCTTTACACCATTTAGCTGTCACCTGACCAGGGCGGCGCAATCGCCGCCCTGGTCATTTCATCATCTACCCGCTCTCCTCCTGGTAACTCGACACATCTGAGCGCAAAACAGGGCAGTACCCAGCAGCGAACTCACCAGTATTATCCAGAGGAAGTTTTGCAACAGGGATAGCACAGCTCCTTCTCCGCCAGTCGCGAGGTTATCGCTCAAGCAATTCCCCTGACCTGGCTGGTTGTTATTCCCGCTGGATGGGGTGCCGGGCGTCAGAGGGCCACCACCATGACCATTCCTGCTGCCAATACCAGGAGTAGCGCTTGTCATGACCGTAGGGCTGCTGGCAGGCGCGGTCACAGTCGCACTTACTGTGACTGTCGGCGTCATATTGGGCGTGGCTGTATCTGTTGGCACAATTCCGGTTGTCGGCACACTGGTAGGGGTTACGACTGGGGTCACGGCGGGGGTCACGGGGGGAGTCGCGCCAGGCGTAGACGTATCAGTAGGAGTGATCCCCACCGTTGGTGTATTCGTCACTGTTACCGTCGGCGTGCTTATCGAAGTCGGGGTCACTGTAGGTAGAGTCGTCGCTGTCGGTGTCACCGTTACTGTTGGTGTGACAGCCGGGAGCGTGGGTGATGGAGTGGGTGATGGCTCAGGCGTAACGGTAACGCCCGGTGTTGGCGTTTTCTGCCGGTGCGCGGGCGTAACAGTAGCCCTGGCGGCAGGATCGCTGCTTCGCCCGCTACTTCTTGTCACATCGACCTGCGGAGTATATCCATGCGATCCTGTAGGACTTGCCAGGCAGGGATTGGGCGTAATGGCCGGCGTTGTTGCATCAACCGGAGAAGTAGCTACAGAGGTGGGAGCCGTCACCGTTATCAAAGCCGAGTCGACTATGCGCGTCTCTCCACCGCCTGGTCGTCCATGCGCGAACAGCGACCCCCAGGCACTGCCCACCGTAACAAAAAGTAGGGATATACTGATACATGTACAAAAAAAAGTAACGGCCATCACTATCAAGCGGCCGCTCACCCCCCGATTCCACAGGGCCATCAATGTCTCAATCATCTCACTCCTATCCTTCCCCCCAACTCATATTGTCCCTACAGGATGGTCTCCTCTTGCTTCATAGTGCGCATTATCGTTTCAACGCAGGTAGCGCACTCGTCCGGGCGAGGCACTTCAAAGATGACACGCTTTTGCCAGTGTTCTGCTTCAAAGGCGATGGCTCCGCGCAGGCGCGACACATGTAACAGGCGCGAATAATCCAGCACAAGCTGGCTTTTACGCCCGATATAAATGATGCGCCGGGCGGTTAGAATCAGCAGACCGTGATCCTGCGCCGGGTAGGTATAGCGCGATGTTTCTTGAATATGCTCGCCGCACAGCGTTGCTGGCGTGCTATAATACGCTCCTTCGCCGCGCGCCAGGCGCACGGGAACCGCGACATTAGGCATAGTGTCCACTTGCGCGTATTGCTTACCTGTTTCCGGCAAACGCCAGATCTTCTCTTTGCGCGTCTGCCGCTCCCGATCCGGCTCAGGCAGCGGCGTCTCAACCGGGAACGTATCGCGCTCGTGAAAGATCGTATCGAGCGGTTTACACCAGGGGATCAAATACTCCAGAACACAGCGAACATCATCAATAGCAGCAATACCGCGCAAAGTCAGTTTTTTTGACCTGAAACGCAGTTCCAAACTGGCCGAAGGCACGCCCAGCACAGTACGGCAGGTACTATGAGCATAGAGAAGTTCTTGCAAACGATAGTGCTTCCCATCCACAACGAGGTAATCAGCATACAGCCGGAACTCTTTTCCCCAACCAAAGGCGCATACCACCAGCGCCGCAGAGGGCCTGGTGGATGCACCAAATCGCATCCCTACACCTTCCATAACATCATCCTCCCCCCACCAGGGCTTGTCCCCGCCCTGGTAATTCCATTGCCCTGGCAACAACACGGTTCCATAATATTCAAACGAGAAGCGGGATAGGATGTAACGATCATTGATACATCCATATATAGGTATAATGGAATAACGGTCTAGCGGATGCGCCTGCCAGCGCGCAAACGCGAAGGCCAGGAACGAATAATGGCGCTGCGCACAGTCGGCCAGAGATGTTCCATGTCCTTCACCTCGGCCTCGCGTGGAAGATGCTGGCGCGCGCCCCATCGTTCGCGCACAAAGAGGTGGGTGATACGCCACAGAGCCGCCTGGGCGCGTGGATAACGCTGGCACAACATGCGCGTATATTCATACGGAGTTTGCGACGCGCGCGGCGCTGTGCCTGATAAACTCGCCAGGCGAGAGACACGCCAGTAAACACTAGAAATGATAGGAATACTGGCATACAATTTGCTCAACCTGTAGCGATAGCTAGCCACAGCCAGCATCAGCAAGGCCACCAGCAGAATCACCAGGGAAAAGTCCAGGAACAGCATACCACTCGTCCCACCGTTCGCTCCTGGCGCATTCCCGCCAGTATTGGCAGAACTCGCGGGAGGCGTGGGATGGTTGCCCGGCGTGGGATGTGTACCCGTCGCGGTCGGTACCGGCTTAACGGGAGTTGGCGATGTGCCGGTGGTCGGATTCGGCTGCGGATTGTTTGTATTGCCCAGCGAAAAGCCTGGCGTGGGATCGAAGCTGATCCAGCCCTGACCCGGAAAATAAACCTGCACCCAGCTATGCGCATTGTTGCCATCCACCTCCCACCTATTGTGCTGCGCATCAAAATGTCCCTGGTTGAAACCATTGACCACGCGGGCAGGCACGCCCAGTAAACGCGCCATGATTGTCATTGCAGTCGCATAATACGTGCAATACCCGCGATGTGTTTGTAACAGCCAGCTTACCGCATCTATATTTGCGGGTACTGGCGGATTAGAAACGGAGTAGACAAACTTTGTCCGGTCAGTAAAATGCGAGACCAGCATCTGCATGGCATCATAGGTATTAGCGGCTCCCCGCGTCCACGAGTTCAATGTATTCATTACCAGAGGCGAAAGATCGCCCGGCGTTTGCAGGTAATAATGGCTGAAAAGGGAGTAGAAAGTATCGTTCACCCAGGTAGATGGGACATTATGCGGCAGAGGGATAGTCGATAGTACGTCCGGTGTGACAGTCGGGACGTATGAGATAACCTGATAACGTTCTCCCATGCTCAAGGAGGCCTTCTGGGTCCAGGCAGTAGTCACGCCATCACCATAGAGAGTTGTGGGTACATTGAAACTGTTCGGGGAGTCAGGCGCGAAAATATAGGGGTAATCGCCACCCGGCGGGTTGACCATGGTGACGAAAGTCGTCGCCTGCGCAAAATTGCTCCCCACGACCTCGATTGGCAGCGTCGAATTGGCGGGAAACGATGAATTCTTGTCTCCGGCGCGCGATGTCCAGGTATGACCATCAAAATAGTCGTAGGTAAACCCCTCCAGGTAATGCGACGGCGTACTACCCGTGCTGGTATAATACAGCACCGGACCCGTTGGTAGATTGACATTGCCGGTGATAGAGAGCGAGCTGCCAAAAAAATTCGTGGTCGTCTGATAGGGCTGGAACACTGAGCCAGGAGCGTTCAGCAACAACTGACCATGCGTTACATTCACCCAGAAGTTATCGATAGCATTCCACAAAGAGGCACCCGCCACCGGCTGATTTACCATCGGCAATATCATGCTGAGTGGGAGGGTCAGGACAGTCATCAGCGCAGCCACCTGCATAAAGCGCGTCGTTATACTGCGCAGCCAGGAACGATCTGTATGCAATCCGTCTTGTGACCAGCGCGCCAACTGGTTGCTTAACTGAATACGCGCGATCAGCAGTAGCAACGCGCCCACTAATACCACAACCAGCAGCGAAAGGTCAGATTTAGCATACTGGAGATTGACGAGCATAATCGAACAATAGATCAGCGCGACCAGCCAGGGCAGGCGCGCGCGATAAATCAGCCACGCGCCAAAGTAGCCAAGAAAGAAGCACAGAAAAGTCAGGTAAAAGAGAAAGACCATATCGCTGCCATTCGCCAGAGGTGACACCAGGCCGCCGCTAATGACGGAGCGTAAATTTTGCAGCAGGAGCAGCCACGAAACATGATAAGCCACATTGCTGGTTAAAAAGACCGAGAGCCAGTGTCCCATCAGGCAAGCGCCCAGGTGCAAGATGACCTGGGGAAAACGCTTCGTTTTAGCCACCAGAAACCCTACCAACAGGCCAGCCGCCGCGCTAACCACCAGGTTCGTATTCGCGCTTACCCAGCCAGACGCGATGATCGAGATTACCACTGTATACACCGCTACTGCCAGCAAGACCATTGCCAGCCACCCTTCGGCGGGTACCAGGTTCAAGCGCGGTTGCGCAGCAACGATCGCGGGTCTTACCTGTGAGCGTCGGGATTGTGGCGGGGACTGCGGCGATCGGAATGAGAATGAAGGTTGAGGTATCGTATTGTCTCGCGCCCGTTCCAGTTCCCCCGAAGGACGGGGCTGCATCAAACTTGACCTCATCTACACACTCCTGTTGGTAGGATGCTAATAAACGCAATTAATTTTAAAGCAGACATATGTTAATAATGCATTTCTTTATTTTACACCATATTACCGCTGAGAAGTCTATGATCTAGTTCACATTTTCCAGGGCGACAGCAAGGGTCGCCCCTACCCTGACGGGTCCGCAACATACTTGTATACAATGATACGTCAAAGTATATCAAATTGTCATAGATGTATCCAAAAAGGCTAGTTTTTGCTTGATGCCTGAAGAAAAACAACAACAGTGACCGTCCTCATAGCCTCTCTTCGTATTCTGCTCAGACGAAACAAATCGTGAAGAACCATCTTCCTGTCCATTTGTCCGTTGCCTTGCGATCAAAGCGTATGGTACGTTATGAGCACGTATCTTTCTATTCTGGAGAAAATAGTCAATGGCTTTGTTGCCCGATCCCTCTAAATCAGCTAGTCAAGGAGAAGTTTCGTCGCAAAAACGCTCTTTCATAGCATCCTTCTTACATTTACCGAGAAATGTCTATCTCCTGCTCCTTTTCACAACAGGGAAAGGTTTTCAACTTAGTATCAGCACTTTGACTCTGAATTACTATGTGCATAGCCTGGGCTACCATCCTGACTTTATCGGCGTTTTCAGCGCGATGCCTGCCATCGGTGCGCTCGTCAGCGCCGTCCCCGTTGGTATGCTCGCTGATCGGATAGGGCGTAAGCCAGTACTGCTATTAACCGCCATCCTCACTCCCCTCTTTCTCGCGCTGTGCGGACTTGTCACAATTTCTTTCTGGTTACTGTTCTGTGCTTTTATGCAAGGGGTTGTCTCCACTGCCTACTGGGTAACGAACCTGCCTCTACTGACCGAAAGTACAACAGAGAGACAGCGTGTCGGTGTCTTCGCGCTCAACAGCTTCCTCTTGCTCGGAGTCGGTGCGCTTGGCAATCTCTTAGGCGGTGCCATTCCTGAGTTTATAGCTGGCATCCAGCACGTTTCCGCTGCTAGTGCAGAACCGCTGCGTTGGGGTGTCATTTCTGCTGCTCTATTTACCTTTGTCTTTGGCTTTCCTCTCTGGTTCCTGCACGAACCGAAGCGAACAACGGCAAGCAAAGCAACAGGTGAAGCTACAAAAGCAGTTTTGGAGGAAAGTGTGAGAAATAGCGGGCCTCTGGCTGAAGCAGTGCTCCATGAAAAGCGAGAACGGCTGCCTGTTGCTTTGTTCGTGAAATTACTCTTACCTGATCTCCTGTTCACGATGGGCGAGGGAGCCGTTGTCGCGCTTATGCAACTATTCTTTATCCT
This sequence comes from uncultured Chloroflexia bacterium, assembly GCA_963769535.1. Taxonomy (GTDB): domain Bacteria; phylum Chloroflexota; class Ktedonobacteria; order Ktedonobacterales; family Ktedonobacteraceae; genus CF-113. The sequence continues at coordinate 55,901 of CAVYMC010000003.1, forward strand.
GCGCTTCGGCCTCTTGCCTGGAACCCTGGGCATTATCTTTACCGGTTCTGGCCTGGCCGGTGGCATCTTCTCGCTGACCGCGCCACTCTTTGTCAAGCGGTGGAGTAAGCTGCGCCTCATTACCTCTGTGCAGTATCTCAGCGCACCCTTAATGCTACTGATCGGTTTCTCACCGACACTGCCAGTAGCGGTTGTGGGAGAGTACACCCGCTCATTTATGCGTACTTTAATTGAACCGGTTTACGCCGCCTTTGCAATGGAACAGGTTTCTGATCGACATCGCTCAACTTTATCCGGTTTCTATTCGGTCACGTGGAGCATCGGTTTTAGCATCGGCCCCTCGATTGGTGGATGGTTGCAGTCAAACGTCAGCCTTTCCACATCCTTTATTTTTGGGGCGTTCTGTCTCTTGCTCGCTCCCACCCTCTTAATCGCGTTCTTTGGCAAGAAGTTGCTGCGAAGGCGTGAGCTTGAAGGCAATCAGGAGAAGAATAGCTAAAGCGATAAAGCAGGACAGGTTCATGTCTCTTCTATAGTGAGACCATCGATAATCATTTCACGGCCGGGCAAATTAATCACCATCGTATAGTTACCGGCTGGTATGGGTTTGAAGACGATGTTGCCCATATCATCGACGCGGGTTTGCAGAAAGGGCGGCGTCTTTGGAATAGTTCTGTTTGACGCTACTGGTAAGGGCATTTTATGTAATTCTACAAGCACACCTTCCAGAGCATCCACGTCTTCGGCAGGATCAGAACTGGTCAAGATGCCCAAAAGCATATGTTCACCACTGCTGGCGCGAGAAAGGTGCAGGGAGAGATCAACAGCCTCGGCTTTGTACAGGCGCGGCCACCCGCTATCCTGCGCGTCGCCGCGCATAACGAGCAACTGCTGGCGTCTGACGGGCGTGGCAAAAATGCGACGCACCACGGCGCGCGGAGAAAAGGCGGGAACAGGAAACTCGATAGGCTGCGCCATAAAACGGCGGGTTTCTTCAACTTCGGCCATACAGAGAGGGCAATCCAGCACATGGCTGGCGATCTGCTGCCGCTTCTCCGGCGATAAGGCTTCCTCGCCTCCCCCACCTACGCTATAGAAGCTCAGTTCGGCGCTTGTTGGACATTGAGTACGATAGAGACGCGCAACCAGACTGGCATTGGTTTGTCGATAGCGGGCAACTTTCTGCTGACAGACTTCGCACTGATCGAGATGCTGCTGCGCTCCCGGCGACAAAACCTCATCATCGAGGGCATAGGCAATAAGCTCTTCATCATTGGGAGCATTCTCAATAAAACAGTCCATCATGCATCTTCCTCATTTTCTATCGTGGCATATAGTCAAAGGCAAGCTGGCAAAGCAGCAAACCAGGACGCGCGCCGGGTCGTAGCAACGTAGTCCCAACCCGGCCATTGCCCCGTTGCCCGCAAGGTTTGATGCTGTATTAACGAGTTACCTGTGTACTTTTTGCGGATCACTTTTTTTCCTCGTCGCTCAGCCGCCAGCGGATCGAGTCCATATTGCGCTCGAAACGATCAATGATATTACGACGCAGGCGATAGATCTCACCAACATTGCTAAACATGCCGGGACGATGCTGCATGATCTCGCGTGGCTTGAGGTTGCAATGATACAGAAGATATGCCAGCTCCTTCTCGCGATCAGTGGACAGAAAGCTCTGCAAAACTTCCCACAGTTCGCGCCCATCGTCTTCCTCTTGCGCCACCGGCTCGTCAGGAGAGCCGGTCCCCGGCTCTGCCAACTGCGCTATTTGCTTCTCATAAAAGCGCAGCGTATCCTGAACGGCGGTCAGGAGGCTTCGCTTCAAGTAAAAAAGCGCGGCCCCCAGCGTCTCAAAGTTGGTCAACTTGTCATGCCGGGCATTCCATAAACGGGCAAACGCCTCGATGACATAATTGTCTTCGCTCTCGTAGCGCATGGCACTGTCATAACGCGGGTGGCTCCGCAGCCAGCCAATCGCCATACCCCGCAAACTACGCACCAGAAGTTCACTTGCCTGGTCATCCTGCTTTTTTAGAGCGCGATAGAAAATTTCCAGACAATACCGATCATCGTATTCCTGACTCTTACGATAATTGATCATCTCTTGCTGGCAACGTTTTTCGAGGGTTGCCAGGCTCATTTGATCGGGAGGGTCATCCATCTCTATACCCATCGCTCTCGACCTGCTTTCTGCGAGCCGCCAACGCTACAAAACAGTGTTACGACACAGTGATAGACGTAATGAGCATGTAAAACTCAAATTGCTGCGTTCTCGTTCTCTCCCACACGAATTGCTAACATAAGAAGAAACCGATGACACCGATATGTTTGCGTAATGCTCAGATAATTCCCTATACTAGCTTAACGCTCTCCATACAAAAAACAATCAGGTTAAAGTGAACGCATTTATCAAATCCCCATGTGTATAATAATAACTGATGCGCGCGCAAATTTTATAGGACAATTGACCCATTTACGCAATACAAGCATCTCTACTTGTAGGAAACCCTAAAAAGGAGTATAATTATGTCGAGGAATGAACCTGTTTTCTGAGATTGTCGTAATTGCCCGCAAATTTGATAGAACGACCGTATGTGACGCGAATAACTTAAAAAGCGGGAACGGCCATGCAAAAGCAAATCTTGCTTGGGATTGATGCGCCAGTTACACCTGCAACACAACATGCGCTACGCGCGGTCTGCGAGTTCATCGACCAGACTATACCTGAGATTCACCTCTTTCTCCTGCATGTGATTCCTGTTCCCAACATCTCTTCACCCACGCTCGGTATGTATGCCGGCCACATGCAATCGACTCCCTACACCTCCGATCAACGTTCCCTGGGCGAGCTTGCCCTGCGACGCGCGCGCACCGAATTAGAGAATCGTGGACTCCAGCCAGAGCACATAGAGACGCTGCTGCGCATAGGAACACCCGTAGAAGAGACGATCAAAGTGGCAAAAGAGTTGCAGGCCGATCTAATTGTCGTCGGCAGCCGCGGGAATGGCAGGCGACAGCGGGTGCGGCGCTTCTTCGCGGGAAGCATTTCGCGGCGCATTCTCGATCTTGCCTCTTGCCCCGTCATGGTAGTCGTGCCGCCCGCTCCTCCGCATACGAAAATGCCCAACGACCTTGTTAAATGGTACGAAGAGTCGATTACGCGCTACCTGCAAGAACACACCGGCGATCTGACCGTCTTCACCCCCCAGGAGGTCGCGCTGACCTTCGCACCTTCGCACAAAAAAGAGCCAGGGCGCAAAGAACAAGCCGCCGCCATCCTCGCCCTTGAGCAACTGGCGCGCGGCGGCCTGCTCTGTCGCCACGATGTCAAAGGCGAAATGCGCTATGTGAATGATTAAATTAGTGTAAAGGCCAGATGTATCGCGCCTGCTCGCAGAGCGGGCGCGATACATCTGGCCTTTACACTAATTTTTCCAATTCCTCCGGCGTTGTAACAGGCGCGAGGCAGGCGAAATGCTGACATACATAAGCGGTGGCTTTGTCATCACGCATTGGCCGGTCTTCCAGAAGAGGCACGGCGCTGGCAGATGATGCGGCATCTCCAGAAGCGCCACAGGCCAGCACACTGTTGGGGAGAAAACGATTGTTTATCACGCGCAACAAAGCCTGGGTGCCTGTCGCCTGCGCATCTCCAATAACCGCAAACTCTTTGACGGGCGACATGGCAAAGTCGAGCGCGCAGAGCGCGTGACCGAACGACTGAGGATGCTGCGCCGTAATGTCTGCAAGCGAACGCAGGTAATCGTCGGCACGCTGGCGATAGGCGTCCTCGCCTGTGTAGGCTGCCAGTCGCAACAACACATCGATAGCCATGCTGTTGCCCGCCGGAATAGCATTATCCATGATGTCCTTCGGGCGGCTGACCAGTTCCTCGGAATCGCTGCCGGTATCGAAGAAACCGCCATTTTGCGCGTCGGCAAAGAGCCGGATAGCCTCGTCCATTAAACGACGCGCTTCCACAAACCAGCGCGGCTGAAAATCGGCCTCGTAAAGGGCCAGTAAGCCATCCGCCAGGAAGGTGTAATCTTCCAGGTAGCCATGCAGTTTAGCGCGTCCATCCTTATACGTGCGCAGCAAACGTCCTTCGCGGTTCAATCGCTCAAACAAAAACTCCGCGTTCTTCAACGCAATTTGCAGATAATCGGCGCGTTCGAGGTAACGCGCAGCCTCGGCAAAACTGCGCAGCATCAGCCCATTCCACGAGGTCAAAATCTTCTCATCGCGCCCCGGCTTGACCCGCAGCTCGCGCGCCGCAAAAAGCGCAGCCCGCCCCCGCTGTAGCGCGTGTTGCAGGCGTTCCAGGGTTACACGCGCCGAGTCGGCCACCGTTTGCGCGTCCTGCTCAACATGCAAAATGTTTTTCCCCTCGAAGTTCCCTTGCTCAGTGACATCATAATAGAGCATGAAAAGCGCGGCAATCTTTTCCGACAGAATGGCCTTGATCTCTTCGGGCGTCCAGGTGAAGAATTTGCCCTCTTCTCCCTCGCTGTCAGCATCCTGCGTGGAGTAGAAACCACCCTCCGGCGAAACCATCTCGCGCGCGACATAGTCCAGCGTCTCTTCGACAATGCGGCGATAAAACGGGTCGCCTGTCAAAAGATAGGCGTGCAGGTAGACACGACTGAGCAGGGCATTATCATACAGCATCTTCTCGAAGTGCGGCGTCAGCCACCCGGCATCGACCGAGTAACGATGAAAGCCCCCGCCCAACTGGTCGTAGATGCCACCACGCGCCATCTTGCGCAGCGTCGTCTCTACTATCTCCTTTTCAGGATGAGTGGCCTTGCTGCCAATCTCGCCGCGCACGCGATGCAGGTGCATACGCAGCAGAAACTCCAGCGACATCGTATTGGGAAACTTGGGAGCGTTGCCAAAACCACCATGCATCGAGTCAAATTCCGCCGCTAGTTCGCGACTGGCCGTACCCAACATCTCCAGCGGCAATGCTCCAATGGACGCCGCGCCATTTCTCCCGGCCAGGGGCGAACTGCTGCGCTTTTGCAGGTATCCAGCAACCTGCGCCGCCTGCTCCTCGATCTGCTCGCGGTGATTCGCGTAAGCTTCGGCCATCGTCAAAAGCACACGCGGGAAACCCGGCATGGCTTCGCGCCCGTACTGCCGGTCGCGCGGCGGAAAATAGGTGCCACCATAGAAGGGCCGTCCATCGGGCAACAGAAACATCGTCATAGGCCAGCCACCCTGCCCGGCCAACGCCTGCACCGCCAGCATATAAATGGCGTCGATATCGGGCCGCTCCTCGCGATCAACCTTGATGGAGACAAAATTTTCGTTCATGAGCTGAGCGATCTCTTCATTCTCGAAGGATTCGCGCTCCATCACATGACACCAGTGACAGGCCGAATAGCCCACACTCAACAAAATAGGCCTATCGAGTTCCTTTGCTTTCCGTAAAGCCTCCTCGCCCCAGGCATACCAATCCACCGGATTATGCGCGTGCTGCAATAAATACGGGCTGGTCTCATGAATAAGCCGATTTGTATGTTTATAGTGCGAAGTCGTACCGGACATGATTTTCTCCTGTATCAATATCATCAGATCAAATGGTTCCACCACCTCTGGGGTGCCAGGGCGACCGCCAGGAGTCGCCCGTCCCATTCGCTTGTCACCCTGAGCGCGGCGAAGGGTCTGGCTCGCCGGGCAGATCGAGGCAAGGCACGCCCAGACCCTTCGCCGCGCTCAGGGTGATAGGGCGGGAGTGGAGTGAAGGGCCTCCCAGACACGGATTGGGTTCCTTCGCAACCCAGAGGTGGCAGAACCAGATCAAATCGCGCATTGCATGTAGGCCATTGTACAACATGGCGTGTGGAATAGAAAATATTAGCATAGACAGCGAAAATTGCGTAGTTCTCCTCTTGAAAATGTTTGATTCCCATGTTATTATGTTTTTAGTGTTCTAAAATATTTTGTTTTGGCACAAAAATAAGTATAGGAGTTGATTCAAGCCTACAACCTCTTGACATTTGCTATAAGCGAGACTACAATTATGACCAGATAATCATATTTAGTCATAACACTTATTCAGTCATTCAGTCATAATAAGACGGAGGTTGTAAGATTGGCGAGCCAACGCAAAAGTGAGCGTGGTCAAACCAGGGAACGCTCGAAACGAGAGGTACGCGCCGACAGAATTCTGGACGCGGCGGGTGAGTTGATGTTGCGCTGGGGATACAACAAAACGACCATCGACGACATCGCCCGCCAGGCAAGTGTGGCTAAAGGCACCATTTACCTGCACTGGAAGACGCGCGAAGACCTGTTCACGGCGCTCATGAAGCGAGAGTATATTCGCCTGTCGGAGGACCTCCAGCAACGCATCGCCAGCGACCCCGAAGGGGGAACTTTACATGGCATTACGAAACACTCGATGCTGGCTACCATGAAGAATCCGCTTATGAAAGCGGTACTTTTGCGTGATACCGATTTGCTCGGCGAATGGATGCGCAAAGAATATGCCAGCGCGAGCTTCTCCGAACAAGTCGCTCAATCTCTCGCACTCTTTGAAATCTTCCGCGCTCGTGGAGTGGTGCGCGACGATATAGATGTTCGCAAGCAGGTGTATATGCTCAACGCCATCACGCTGGGTTTTTTAGTGATGGAACCGTATATGCCCGGCGATTTCAAATATTCCGATGAGGAGATGGCGGAGATGGCGGCTGAGGTGGTCGAGAGAACATTCGCTCCATCTCTGTTCTCAGATTCGCAGCCGGACGAGAAGACTAAACAAGAGATGTCGAATACTTTAATTTCGTATATCGATGACGTCATAACTTTAAGAAGAAATCAAGAGGAGGCCACATCATGACAACACAAGACCCGGTGATTGTAATTGATAATCTCTACAAATCATATGGTAAAGTGCAGGCCGTCAAGGGCATCTCGATGCGCGTGGAACAGGGCGAAATCTTCGGCTTCCTGGGTCCAAATGGCGCGGGCAAAACCACTACCATTCGCTGTATGCTCGATGTCATTCGTCCCACGTCCGGTACGCTGCGCGTGCTGGGGCTGGATGCGCAGCGCGACATGATGGAATTGCACCAGCGTATTGGCTATATTCCCGGCGACGTGCGCCTGCCGGGGCAGATGACCGGCAAACAGGTCATCGACTACTTCTCGCGCTTGCAGGGCCGCGAACCCGTGCTGCTGGATGACCTGGTGGCGCGCTTCGACGTTGAACTGAAGCGGCCATTGAAAGGCTATTCCAAAGGGATGCGCCAGAAGATTGGTATCGTGCTGGGCTTTATGTGCGACCCCGATGTCCTGATCCTGGATGAGCCAAGTTCTGGCCTCGACCCACTGCTGCAACGCGCCTTCAACGAGTTCTTGCTACAAGAGCAGGCACGCGGCAAAACCATCTTCATGAGTTCTCACATTATGAGCGATGTCGAGAAGGTATGCCAGCGCGTAGCGGTCATTCGCCAGGGCGAAATCGTAACTATCGAAGAGGTAGAGAAGCTGCGCCAGAAGGCAGGCCAGCGCGTCACCGTTGAGTTTAGCGATGCTGTCAGCGCGGATGACCTGGCGCGGATGCCAGGGGTAAGCAATGTCACGCGCAACAACTCCAACTCCGCCTACCACTTTAACGTAAGCGGCAGCATGGACGCCCTCATCAAAGCCCTCAGCCGCCACGAAGTGCTGCGCCTGCAAGCCGAAGAAGCCCCATTAGAAGAAGTGTTCCTGAAGTTTTACGAAGATCCACAGGCGCAGACATCAACATCTACGCCTGCCACGCTCTAAAGCATTTCCAGGCGAAAGGAGAGCCGCACATGGCTGCTACATCCATCTCAAAAAGCATCGCCGCGCCGAAGAAACGCGGGCGAGGCCTGATAATCACAAGAGTCTCGTTTGTCAACGCCAAAACACTGTTAGGGGCTGGAGCTTTCTACATCCTTTTTATCGCGCTGGTAATCGGCTTCCTGTATCCCGCGATGTCTCAATTAAATTTCAGTGCGTACCTGACCTCCAATGCTATAGCGGGCCTGATAGGCACAAAGCTCACGAATTTCAATTTTTCCTCTCTCTTAGCGGTGGAGTTATATAGCTCTCTATACGCTCTGATCTGGGGGGGAATCATCGCCTTTATGGCGGGTGCGGCACTGCCCGCCACTATCGAGAACGGGACCATTGATCTTGCTCTAAGCCGCCCTATCAGCCGCACGCGCTACTTCCTGGAACTCTGGCTCAGCGCGGTCCTGGGCGCCATCTTTTTGAGCCTGGCAGCAACTCTATCAGTCTGGCTCGCTTCGCTTGTTGTGAAAAACCCCGGTATCGATTGGGGCTGGCTCGCCATCGCGGAATTGGTCGAACTGGCGCTCATGTTCCTGGCCAGTGGCATCGGTATGCTCTTTGGATCGTTCATGAATGGTAGCCGCGCGGCCGGCGGCGCAGCGCTTGGTATCATCGCCCTTTTCTACCTGATGAACACGCTCGGCAGCCTTTCCGATAAACTGACCTGGATGTTAAAAATCCAACCGCTCTACTACGTCCAGGGCATCCAGGCGCTCGCGGAACACTCTATCACCGGCTGGTATCCCCTCGTACCGGTAATAGGTGGCCTGATCTGTGGCATCGCCGGACTGGTGATCTTCAACCGGCGCGATTTGCCCACAACGTAAACTTATCTATTCTTGCCAGCATATGGTAGAATTAGAACATACTTCCGTCCTATACTCGAGAAAGAACACAGCATGACAACGCTCATTTCATGGAATGACACCATAAACACTGCTACCACTTACCTGCGCGACATTGACCCCATCATGGCCCTATCCATCGAACGAGTTGGTGAGTGTACGTTGACACCCAATCCCAACCTTTTCGAGACCCTGGTGGACGCCATTATTTCACAACAAATCTCCGTTAAAGCCGCCGACGCCATCATGGGGCGCTTGCGCAAAGCAGCTCTTGGAGAAAGTGGAGGATTGATTACGCCAGAAGCGTTGCTGCCATTCGAGCCGGACGCGCTGCGGGCAGTCGGCCTATCGCCGCAGAAGATTCGCTACATCCGCGACCTGACGGAGCGCGTCAGCAGCAGCCAGCTTGATCTCGCGCTATTAAGCGACTTAGAAGACGAGGCGGTGATTACCGAACTGGTCAAAGTGAAGGGCATCGGTCGCTGGACTGCTGAAATGATGCTCATCTTCTCACTTGGCCGACCCGACGTGCTGCCCGTCGACGACCTGGGCTTCCTCGAAGGTGTGCGCGAAGCCTACGCTCTGGAGACGCGCCCGACACCAAAAGAACTGCGCGAACGCGGTGAGCTATGGAAGCCGTACCGGACTTTCGCAACATGGTATATGTGGGGAGTGCGCAGGCTCGCGATGAATATTGCTAAGAGGGAACGGACACGCATTGTGTCTTTGTAAAAAACTAGTATGCATCTATTGAAATACGACTTCACTAGTGAAAGTGAAGTCGTGCTTTCTATCCAATATCCTCCATATTTTATATTCAGCAAGTCATTACGTCAATATAATTAAGCAGCTAAATTTTTCTTCATCTATAATCTTTTAAAGATGTATTTTTGAAATTATCTGTAACTACTCAGGTGTCCTAGAAACTTGCAAAAGGAAAGGAAACCGTTTACAGTACAGCTATGACACCAGAAGAAATCGCCGAGATGCAGGAAGAGAATCGCACCCTTAACGCGCTGGTAGCCGAACTGCTGCCGTTGCGCGAGGTAGTGACCCAACAAGCTCTACTGATCGCGCAGTTGCAGCAGCAGGTGCAAGCCTTGCAAGAGCGCGAGGCCAAAGACAGCCATAACAGTCACTTGCCTCCCTCCTCTGACCGCTTCGTGCGACAGCCTAAGAGCCTGCGGAAGAAAAGCGGGAAGCAAGGCGGTGGGCAGCCAGGTCACGAGGGGACGACGTTGCAGTGGCACAGCTGTCCCGATGAAGTCGTGGTGCATGCCGTCACGAGGTGTGCCACCTGTCAGCAGGATTTGTGCGCGGTGCCGCGCTTGCAGGTGGAACGGCGCCAGGTGGTCGATGTGCCGACCCCGCGGCTGTGGGTGGCGGAGCATCAGGCCGAGCAGAAACAGTGTCCGGCCTGTCAGCACATCACGGTGGCCTCGTTCCCGCCCGAGGTCGCAGCTCCCGTGCAATACGGCCCGCGTCTGGGAGCCATGGCGGTGTACCTGGTGCAGCAGCAACTCTTGCCCTGGGCGCGCGCCTGTGAAGTGCTCTCCGATCTGCTGGGGGCGACCCTCTCGGAAGGGACGCTGGCTTGCCTGATTGAGCGCTGCGCCGCGACCTTGCAGCCAGTGGAAGAGCAGATCAAGCAGGCCCTGACCAAGGTGGAGGTCTTGCATCAGGATGAGACGGGCCTCTACGTCAGCGGCCACCGGCAGTGGCTGCATGTAGCCTGTACCGAGCAGTTGACCCACTACGCGGTGCATGCCAAGCGCGGCCAAGAGGCTCTGGACGCGATCGACATCCTGCCTCGGTTTGGCGGCGCCAGTGTGCATGATGGGTGGCGCGCCTACTTCCACTACGCCTGTCAGCATGCGCTCTGCCTGGTGCATCTGCTGCGCGAGTTGACCTACCTGGCCGAAGAGCACGGACTGGCTTGGGCCGCCGAACTCATCGATCTGCTGTTGGACATGAAAGCGGCTACGGAGCAGGCCCGCGCCCAAGGACTGCCCTCGTTGCATGCGCTGGAGGTCGCCGATTGGCAAGCCCAGTTCGTGACCATCGTGGCTCAGGCCGATGCCACCACTCCCTACGCGCAGGCTCCCCCTGGACACAAAGGGCGCGTCAAACAGAGTGCGGCGCGCAACCTGCTGGATCGCTTGCTCGCTGACCAGCAGGCCGTGCTGGCCTTCCTGCACCGCCTCGCGGTCCCTTTTGACAACAATCAAGCCGAGCGCGATGTGCGCATGGTCAAAGTGCAGCAAAAAATCTCCGGCTCCTTTCGCAGCCAGGCCGGCGCGGTCGCCTTTTGCCGCATTCGCAGCTACTTGTCGACCTTGCGCAAGCAAGGCTGGCATCTGCTGGGTGCCTTGGAGGCCACCTTGCAGGGGCATCCCGTCCTGCCTGCTTTCGAGTAGTCTAGCTTACCTGAGCAGTTACAATTATCTCCTTAACCCTTGAAAAAACCGTCTTTTCAGTATACTCTTCTTAATAGAGTATTTATCATGAAAGAGTTATGCACTGTTAAACAGGCAGTAACAAATCAAAATATCGATCAAATAAGATTTACGCATTTATTTTCGGTAATTGTAACTTTGTTACGAGGAATATGATTGGCCCATGACGCAAAAAATAGTACTGGCATCGATTGAAGACCCAAAAGGTTCAACAACGCATGTCGAACTCAATGAAACAACACAGCAATATAAAGTAATGCATGAATTTTCTATTCCCTGGCCCTTTCACTACGGCTTTATAAAAGATACCTACGTTCCTGTAGACGGAGACCCCTTAGATGTCGCAATATTCGGTGACTTTCAAACCAGGATTGGACAGGATATACACATACAAGTTATAGGTGCCTTAATTGTACGAGATGGAGATCACAAAGTCATTGCTGTTTATCCTGATGACACGCAGTGCGGAAGGTATGTTGAGTATATTGATCTCCCTGAAAATCTACGCTTAGATGGTGAAAACATATTTAAGAAAGGAGGACATGTGATAAAGAAGGTTTTGAATTCAGAAGACGCCATGAGGCTCATTGATCTCTACCGAGTTTTAAAATAAAGTGCGACCCTGGTAGGCTTTTCGATCTGTAGGAAACCTTGAGCAGCAACGGAGGATATCCATGACTCTACCAGAATCGAAAAATATAGTTCGCTGCTGTTTCATTCAGCTTTATAGTGATTTGCAACCGGCCAACGCTGAACCTCTCTCAATCGAAAAGCTTGCGGGAGCCATCCAAAGTTCTCTTACAGATGTCTCTACGCATTTGTATACGCTTGGAACCTTTCAAACTCTGGATGAAAGAGCAAGCGTAATGACCAATATTGTAAATGAAGGATTTAACCTCATCGGGTTCTCATGTCCACAAGGAACATATGAAATCGCCTTAGAGGCTCTTTCTGCTATTCACTCTTTTTCGGCCCCATATATTGTATTAGGACATGCGCTGCCTACCAGCCTGCCAGAACTCTTTTTGCTACCTTATCCCGATACATTTATTGTGCGTGGCTGGGGCGAGTCTGCTATCGTCGCCCTTTGCCGACAGATACAGGACCATTGCGTACAACCTGAACTTGTGCCGGGTCTGACATACATTGATAGCGATGGGCGTAGATGTGATAATCCTCTGGTATGGACAGAAATATTGCCCCCTACTCACCGCGTCGATCCTAAACGCTATTTCGCGCGGGTCGAAGCCAGCCGTGGATGTCACTACAACGTCTGCACTTTCTGTAGCAGACCACCACTTAGACCTGATCAGCGTCCCTGGATGCGCATTGATAGTACCAATGTGCTGGCTGAGATTGAACGTCTGGTGCAGCTAGGAGTGACGACATTTACTTTTACGGACGAGGATTTTGTTGGCGACGATGCCAACAGCGCTCTCGACCTGGCTCGTAAACTATGCCGGTTCCCCAATTTAGACTTTGCTCTATCCGTGCGCGCAGATAACATACTCCTTCCCAATGGTTCTGCGCAAGAAAATCATTTACGCTGGCAAATCTTTCAGACGCTAAGGGACGCTGGCTTAACACTTGTCTTTGTCGGGATTGAGTCTTTTGCTCCGACACAATTACGACGCTATGGCAAAGGCACATCGCCAGAAAACAATATTGAAGCCATCCATTTGTTAGAACGCTTGAACATCGAACTCGAACTTGGTCTCATCCTCTTTGATCCGTTAGTCACGCTTGACGAGTTACGCACTAATGTGCAGGCTTTGAAGAAGACTGGTTTCTGGCGTTATGCCGGACAGGTCTTCAGTTTCTTGCGCCCGCAGATCGACACCCCCTATGTGAAACACCTCAAACAGCGAGGATTGTTGGGAGAACTTCACGTCAACACGGCAGAATACGCGGCCACTTATCAGGATAGTAGAGTTGCGCATATAGCGCAATATTGTAAAGAATGGAACAAAATCCATCAGCGCCTGTACATGGCATTACGCAATGTAAATCGCAGCGAACTTGGCACGGGCCGCTTTGTCCATACGGTGCATCGTTACAGGTATCTCCAACTCGACCTCCTCGAAGCTTTGTTAGCAGAGGTTTACAAAGAGGATAAGGATGTTTTTCTCAATCCGCGTAAGTGGTACAAAGAGCTGACCACCATTGCGCAGGATCTCCTCTGCCATCTTCAATCTCTCTCGTGCCGAACAAAGATTGAAGATGAGTTGTTCGATATCGTTTTACCTTTCTCAAGGCGGGTAAAAAGTAGTTTTGTGTAGAAAAGGAATGATGAACTGACATGGTACACAATAGTCGATCCCTTGAACGCCAACAACAGACTGGCGCGCAGCAAAATATCAATAATCAACAGGATGAGGCTCTCAAAGCGCATAGGGGGGCTGAAAAACTTGCAACGAGTTTTTTTATCACTGCAACGGTGTTAATTATTGTGATCCTCTTTTTTGTCGTATCAGCCGTACTTTTTGCTGATAAAAGTCTACAAACCCTCTTGACTTCGATAGCTGCATCACTGTTGGCATCGCTTGTATTCACGACCTTGTATACCACGGTCGTAGAGAATGCGCGCCGCAAGTCCGAAAGCCGCACGCGCGCTCTTGAAATTGACAGTATGAGACAGATCACATCCAGTATTGTAACGGAAGCCACCAATGCTTTATTTACTGAGATAGAAGAACGTATCAACAAAATGCTTGAAGAGGAGGCTACCAGGCTGGTCGGCACCTGGCCGGAGTTATTACCTAAAGATTACTTCCCCCCCTCTTCTGAGTCTGATCCACATTTTATGGAAAAGCTCGGAGCAGCAGTGGCCATGACTCAACACTATATTTTTCGCGGGGCTACTGGTCGATTTGTTCCTGCGCTCCTGCGTAAATATGCGCAGCCTGATCTGAGTTGTAGCATTTTGATCATTGATCCACGCGCGGATACGGCGATTCAGATCTATGCACTAAATCGCTATGTGAAACGTGATAAAGGAAAAACGCTGGAAGAGTTCGAAGAAGAAATACGCCAGGAGATTTACATAGCAATAGTCGATCTTTTCGATTTACGCCAGCATTTTCGAATTGAACTGAGCATGTGCCATGACAATCTCTTCTATCGCTCTGAGATTGTAGACGAAGGGGTTTTTGTGTCTTTCTACGTAGGAGAACGTAAGATGCTTTACCCTCCTACTTACTTCTATACAAAAGCGAACGGTGGATTCTATTACAGCGCTTTCCGCAGGGATTTTCAACAAAGCTGGAATGTAGCAAAAGAACGATTCACGATGCGCGTTGATATGACGCAAGATGCACTTGAAGAGTTCTTACTCAAAATCGGCGCAGGAGATAAAGCTACTCTTCCCGCTAAAATTGCAGAATGGAGAAACCGCCAGCATCAGGTGTAACTAACGACGAAAAATGAACACGCGGCCAACAAGGATGCCTTTGATGGAACTGCATTTAAGCATGAGAAGTTTTCTATTGATACACCATATTAGTACTAGTGGTAATAGTAGTGCTGACGTTGTATACTCAACCAGATTTGTTCGTTTAGGATAATAAGATGGATACAATAAATTACTGGTCCCAAAAGAATAATAGTTCCATATCAGATGGATTCGACATCGACGATGCTCTTAGCATCGCCGAAGAAGCCGCTCGCACTGGAGGGAAAATTATCCGAGAGCGGTTTGGTGAAACATCGGGTATGCGTTTGAAACGAGGTATTGAGGTGCAGACGCCGACTGATGTTGCAGCAGAGAGAGAGATTATCTCGCTCATCCAAAACCGTTTTTTTGATCACGGCATCATCGGCGAAGAATCAGGCATAAAACGCGGACGCTCTCCATACACCTGGATTATTGATCCCCTGGATGGAACCAGTAACTTCGTACTTGATATTCCTCAAGTTGCTGTATGTATAACACTAAAAAAACACAATGATATACTTATGACAGTCATTCACCAACCTATCGTAGATATCACTTATACCGCTAAATTAGGAGAAGGCGCTCGCGTGAACAGCAAACCGGCCTGTTTACAACCGCGAGAAATATCATTGGCTAAAAGCACGATATGTAGCATATTGACCTACTCAATGCATGACAATCCATTGACCCATTCCCTCATCAACAAATTGTATAAAAGCGCTCGAAGACTTCTCGATACCTGGGCACCATCGTTGGATTGGTGCATGCTTGCTACAGGTAAAATAGACGCTCTGGTGTATCTCTCAGATGCGCAGTTGTGGATTGATCCAGGCATGCTTGCTGGAGCATTCCTCTTCCGTGAAGCCAGTGGTCTCATAAGCGGCCTCAATGGCGATGTTACTTCTGATATTGCGCACATGAGGTCAGTCATTGCCGCTCCATCCAGCTACATGATCAGGCAAATCAGTCATCTAATTGCCTGCGATCCTCTCGTTAAAGAACTATCAGGCTGAGATTCTTCAAGCTCAACGCTTTACTCATAAATGACGTACATTGTCTTGTATGGAAAGGGGTAGATAATTTCGATGCAGATAACTCAAAGCACACAAAACCTGAATACTGAAAATAATAGCGACTGGCATAATCTGTCACTCCAATGGCAGTGGTGTATGGAAGAGGCTTGGGCCTCTTACTGCAAAGGTTCACTTCCCATTGGTGCCGTTGTCACCGATGAGCAGGGCAATCTCCTTGCGCGAGGACGAAATCGTATCTATGAAAATGACATTTATGAAGATGATAGAGAAGACCAGATATTGCGCGGTCATCGTCTAGCTCATGCTGAGATGAATGCTCTCATCAATGTCAACTGGGTAAATGTGAATCCTTACAAATGTACTCTCTATACTACCACCGAACCGTGTCCCTTATGTGTTGGAGCCATTCGCTTGACTCGTATTCGCACGGTGCATTATGCGTCCAGAGACGAGGGGCCGGCAGCGCAGACCTGTTTGACGCTAATAAATTTATGCAGCGGGGAAAAATTGAGGCGACAGGACCAGAACGTCCTGACCTGGAAATCATTCTGGTAGCTATGTTGGTCGATGTGATATTGCGAAGAGATGACCAAAATATGTCTCTCTTATACGAGACAGTTGCGAAAGAACATCCCATTGGTGCCGAACTGGGTAAATATCTTTTTACCACAAGGAAACTCGATCTCTGGAACAAAGATGGCTGTCTTATCGATTTTGTTTATACTCAGTTGATGCAGCTTGCACACAGCGCTATTAGTTAAATAGAATCGGTCATCTCATATTTAGTTCTCACTCAGGTTATTTTGTAACGAACTGTATGGACACACCCGACAACTATTACGCCACCCTGGGCGTACCCATAGAGGCCGATAGCGACACCATCAAGCGAGCGTATCGCCAACTGGCGCGGCGCTACCACCCTGACCTGGCAGGAGAAGAGGGCGCGCTACAAATGAAGCGCATCAATCGCGCTTACGATGTCTTGAGCGACCCTGAGAAACGCCTGAACTATGATACCGTGATTGGCGGGGTGATTGACCTGCGCAGGGGCGGTATCGCGCGACCGCGCCCGGTACAGCGCAAAATGGACGCGAGCGACGACCTCGAATTTTCCGGCCTCAGCATCTTCAGCGCCAGGGGGCCATTTCACGCCGGGCCAAAACTGCGCACGCAACTCGGTGTTATTTCTGCGCTGAACAGCGTGCAAACAGAGCAGGGATTGCTGATCGCAGCCGGCTCACTGGACGGCAAGGGCCTGATCTGGCAGGCAAGAAGCGCGAACACACCCGTCAGTTTCGCCGCCGATTCCGCGTTTCCCGTTGAGTCACTGCGCGAAATGCGCCTGTCCGAACGAGGGAACACGGTAGCGGGCTGGGGTCGACTTGGTCTGCACGTATGGGACGCGCATAGCGGCGCATTACTGTGGAGCTATGGTCTGGGGCAACGCGCCGTCTCCGCGCATTTTTCCTTCGACCTGGTAATGCCGGAAACGCCCGGCGGCGAACAGGCAGTCTGGCTGGCTCTACCACTGCTACGCGAAGACCCACGCGCCCCACGCGCGCAAAGCGTGCGCGGAACCGACGTACTCAAACATACCATAGGCACGAATACGAACGCGCCTGAGTTGAGCGAACCGGTAGTGTGCGCGGAAGACGAGATTGAGAAACGGCAATTCTGGGCCATCCGCCTGCGGGCGCTCGCGCCAGATGCGCGCACCCTGCTCACGCTGTCCTGTGCTCATATGCCGGACGAGCAAAAAGAAATGGTGATTATCCGGCGTTGGGATATACAAGCCCGCGCCAAATCGCGTTTCCGCGAACGCGCTCAGCCGCGCATCACAGGCTCCTTGATGGCAGGTCTGTGTGCCGACTGCACTCCTCCCTACGCGATTACTCCAGATACCCGCGCGCTCGCGTTTGTTTATGCAGGAACGACTATTCGTTTGTACGATACGCTCGCGTACACTTTCAGCGAATTATCATGCGGAACAATGGGAGCCAGTTCCCGGCTGGCGGTCTCTCCTGACGCGCAATGGGTAGCTGTAGCGCGCGAGGATAGTGAAATCAACGAAGGCGTGATTGATCTATGGTCAGCAGAAAACGGTCAGATCGCGCAAAAATTCTACCATCCCTGGCAAATTAGCGCGCTGCGTTTCGCGCAAGGGCAACTACTGGTCGCGCTCACCGATGGTACAATTCAGGTATGGGAAACATAGATTTGTTGCTATTTAGCTTACCGTTCGTTCCTGTATGTAGGCTAGATTTGTGATTCTCGTTGGAATTATCTTAGTTTTAACGCACTCCCAGAGAAGTGAGGTATGAGCGCATGCGTATTTCGGTTGTTGTCCCGGTTTATAACGAAGAAGAGACGGTAGCACAGGTCCTTGAGTCACTATCAAAAGTGCCGCTTGACCTGGAAGTAGTCGTCGTCGATGATGCTTCGACCGACCGCACCTGGGAAATTTTGCAGGAATTACGCACGCAGGAAGCATTTGCCACCTACCGCTTTGTGCGCCATGACCATAATCAGGGCAAAGGCGCGGGTCTGCGCACCGGTTTTGGCCTCGTCAGTGGCGATATGGTCACGGTACAGGATGCCGATATGGAATACGACCCCCAGGACCTGCTCGCGCTCGTGCATAAATGGCAGGAGGCAGGAGACACCAAAGTTGCCGTCTATGGCAGGCGCGACCTGTCGCCGCAAAAGTTCACCACGCGCTGGGGCAATAAATTCCTCACCACCATCACCAATCTGCTCTACGGATGTCATATCCACGACATGGAAACCTGTTACAAAATGATGCCCGGCGCACTGGCGCGCGCTCTGCCCATGGAGGGCCGCCGCTTCGAAATCGAACCGGAGATCACCGCGTGCATCGTGCAGGCCGGCTATAAAATTCTGGAAGTGCCTATCAGCTATTCCCCGCGCAAAGCCAAAAAGCTTTCCCCTTTCAAGGACGGCTGGCCCGCGCTCACCATGCTGCTGCGCCGCCGCTTCATCAAACGCTTTCGTTTTACCGCCCCTGCCCAGGTAGAGGTGCGAGAATCGCAAACCACCAGCATCAAGAAATAATAGTGCAGGGCGGGACAAGTCCTGGAACCCCTAAAAGATGATTTACTATCATCAATTATCTTAGAGAAGGAAAGGGAGACTTCTTAATGCCGACACAAGAAGAAAGATTAACGTCGCTAGAGCAAAAAACCGCTGCGCATATCCAGGAGATAGACGAAAATACCACCATCATGTTAGGAGTTATGCGGCATCAGGGGCAAGACATCAAAAGAATTTTCCAGCAGTTGGAAATTATAGATGAAAATCTGAGTACTCTCGGGCGGCAACTTAATCAACTAGACACACGCCTTAACCGGATCGAAACAAAGTTCGACGAACACACAAGTCTCCTTACCCAGATTTTCGAGCGCCTACAATAACTCCCTGGCATGTCTCGCGCATCGTAGCAGGGTAGGGGCGCGAAGCCGTACGTAGCAGAGTATGTGTCATTCTGAGCGCAGCGAAGAATCTGGCTCGCTGGACATGAGATTCTTCGCTGCGCTCAGAATGACACGACAGGCCGGACTTGCCCCCCCGCCCTGCTTGCCCCCCCGCCCTGGTCGCCCTGCTCTCCCAAAAAATGATACAATAGCCACATAAACTATTTTTAGGAGGTCACTATGTCAGCACGTCCGAAGATTCTGGTCACACAGAAAGTGCCAGACCCCGCGTATCCACTGCTGGAAGCCATTGGCGATGTAGAAGCCAACATGGAAGAAGGGGTAATCTGGCCCTACGAAGAACTCCTGCGACGCGGCCCCGGTCACGATTATATTTACAGCCTGCTCACCGATAACATCGACGCGCACTTCCTGGAAGCCTGCGCCGCCAGCACACCCGCGCTGAAAATGGTCGCGAACATGGCTGTCGGCTTCAATAACATCGATGTCGATGCCGCAACGCGCCTGGGCATCGCCGTGAGCAACACCCCCGGCGTCCTTTCCGACACCACCGCCGATCTCGCCTTTGCCCTGTTAATGGCGACGGCGCGCCGTATTCCCGAAGCGGAACGCTTCTTACGCGCTGGCAAGTATACCGGTTGGGGTCCGCTGCTCTTCTGCGGCGCAGAGGTACATCATTCCACGCTTGGACTGATTGGCGCGGGACGTATCGGCAAAATCATGTCAAAACGCGCCAGTGGCTTCGAGATGAAAACACTCTACTTTGACGTGTACCGCATGTCGCCCGAAGACGAAGCGCAGTACAACATGACCTACCTGCCCATGGACGAAGTATTGCAGCAGGCCGATTTCATCAGCGTCCATACGCCCTACATGCCATCCACGCATCACCTGATTAGCGAGCGCGAGTTCCATTTGATGAAGCCCACGGCAATCCTCATCAACACGGCGCGCGGCCCCATCGTCGATGAAAAAGCGTTGGTAAAGGCATTGCAAGCAGGCAAGATCGCGGGGGCGGGATTGGATGTCTTTCGAGAATGAGCCAGCCATCGAACCGGAACTGCTCAGCATGGAAAACGTGGTATTGCTACCGCACATCGCCAGCGCCTCGCTCAAAACGCGCACCCTGATGGCGACCATGGCAAGCGATAACATCGTAGCGCATTTTCACGGCCAGCGCCCACCAAACATTCTCAATCCCGAAGTTCTACAGTAGCGAGCGTTGACCAGGGCAGGGCTTGCCCCTGCCCTTTGCGCAAAAAGATGACGACCAACCTTGTCGCTACTAGCTTACAACCACCGTCACCGTCACCACCTGTGGCGCAACCGGCGTTCCCGCGTCGGTATCGCTCAGCGTCAGCGTAGCGGTAAAGGTGCCTGGAGACAGGTGTGTGCTATCACAAGTCACATTGATGAATACCACACCGCCAGGATTAAGCCCGGTTCCGCTGGAGACATCGACCGAGAGCCATTGAATGGGAGATGAGTTAGCGATCGTGAGAGACCAGTTCAGCGGCGCGGAACCCGTGTTCGTCAGCGTGATTAACTGCGTCGAGTTCGGAATGGCGCTCGTGTGATTGTAAATAAGCTGGTTCTGATCGAGGCTGATGACCGCCTGGTTGACGATGGTAAACGTCATCTTGACCTGCTGGCTCTTTACAGGCGTCCCCGCGTCGGTGTCAATTACCGTAATCAGCGCGTTCAGTATGCCTGCGCCTGCCTGCGCGATAGAAGGGACAACGGTAATAGCGACGCTCTTTGCCGGGGCCAGCGTCCCACTCGCTCGCGATACAGGAGCATACGTTTTGCCGTTGGTATCCTCAAGAATACCCCAGTTCAAAGGCGCGTTGCCAGCATTGGTGATGGTGAAACTTTGAACGGATGGGTTCTGACCCATAATGGCATGAAAACTCAAAACCCCTGGCGAGATTGCTATCTTTGCGACAGGCGGCGGGTTGACGGTTAATGTCACCGTCACCGGCGTGGCAGATGCTCCCGCGTAGCTAAACGCAATCGTCCCCTGATAGACGCCAACGCTCAACCCGGCGGATACAGCGCTTACCGTCATGTTGCTCACGGCTCCGGCTGCCAGGTATCCACCGTTGGAAGAGAGCGTCAGCCAGTTGCCCCCGCCCGTGGTCGATACAGAAGCCGTCCAGTTGAGACCCTGCCCGCCCGCATTCTGGATGGTAATGGCCTGTGTGACGGGATTTGTCACCGGGTCGCCAGCAAAAGTGAAAGCGGCATTCGAGATGACCAGGTTAGCCGAAGCAGGATTCACCCCCATAGTCACCGTCAGCGCCAGCGCAGACTTATTGCTACCCTGCTGCGTAAAGCTGATATGCCCCGTGTATGATTGCGGCGCAAGGTTACTGCGATCCACCGTAATTACCACTTCCTGACCACCAGCGAAACTTCCATTGGTGGGAGTAAGCTTCAACCAGGTTGGCGAATCGCTGCTGCCCTGCCAGTTCACCTGGCCGCCTCCACTATTCGTAAGCGTAATGCCTTTATGCGAAATCACACCCGCGCTGTCCTCGCCCAGGTCAACATGGTTGAGCGCCAGTTGTAAAAGCGGCGCAGTCGCCGGCGTCTCCTGCACATTAATAACAATGGACGCTTTATGGTTCTGCTCATCTGTCGCATAGACGACATGCTTGCCTACGGCCCAGCTTTCCGTTATGGTAATCGACACAAAAAAGTTGCCCGTACTAAAGGAACGCGCCTGTAAAGCGTTCCCATGAGCATCCAGCACAGCGATATTCGTATCGCGGGTAATCGTCACCAAAGCATTGGCCTCAAACCGGCTGCCAGAGAGCAACAAGGTGCCATTCACGCGCAGCGGTACTACCAATTCTGCCGTCAATACCGGCTGCAATTCAGGCACTGGCCTGCTGTCGAGCAGGAGAAAAGTGAGAATACCGGTTGCCACCACAAACAAGAAACACGAGATAATTAAGAGCAGACGCACAACCATGCTCCGCTGCTTACTTTTGGGAGGGCGTGGTGCCAGCGCGAGCGGTCGCGGGTCAGCGATTGTAGCAGTAGGCACTGAAGTACGGACAGCTTCCAGATCGCGCTCTGTCTCACTTTGCTCCGGTGAAGGCGCGCGAAAGGTCTGCGCGCCGCGCTGCTGGCGGGGCGGAGGTAAAGGCGTCAACGACGCCACCTGTCGTTTTGGCGCGGGTGCGCCCGGCATTTCTGGCACCGTTGAGTACGCCAGGTCTTCCACTTCCTCTACTTCGAGCGCGGGTTGCGCTGAGAGCGGCGGACGCTGCACCGGCAAAAAGCTCGACTGGTACGGCTCATCTTCAGGATGCAGCCCAGAGTAATGGCCTGCGCGGTGCGGCGAAAGTTGAGTCAGCGGCAGGGGTGACAGGGGCGACCCGACCGGCGAGGAAGTGTGTGTAGCATATGAAGACGCGGAGGTCGTTTCACCAGAAGACAGGGCATCAGGATACCGGGGTTTTGTCTGCGATACTGGCAAGAAATCATACCCGCCACACCTGCTGCATGTTTGCGCATCCACGCGCAACAACTTATGGCAGCGTTGACAGCGTTTGGTCTCCATGCTCCCTCCTCAAGTATCCATGCCGTCTGATGTCTTGTCCCGGTGTCATCAATAAACCTGTGCTTCCCTATCTGTATAGACGTGGCAAGGCTCCATTTTTCCAATATGCCCTTTCACCTGCCGGTGTCTCTCTGCGCAATGGTATATGCTGATATAATAAAACACATTTATTACCAAAACGCAAGCATTATCCTCCCAATTTTTCCAGGGCGGGGGCAAGCCCCGCCCCTACCCTGTACGGCTTCTCGCTCCACGGCGTAGCAGGGTAGGGGCGGGGCTTGCCCCCGCCCTGGTCAACCTACCCAACTTTGACATCACACGATATAATGTGTAGCAATCACATAACATTTCACCGGGCTGTGGCAGGAGCAAAACGGCATGACAGATGATACACCACGTTTCAGGGCGCGTTTCTGGGGAGTGCGCGGCAGCTACCCTACACCTGGGCCGCGCACGGTACGCTATGGGGGCAACACAAGCTGTGTGGAAGTCGAGGTCGGCTCGCAGACCATCATCCTGGACGCGGGCAGCGGCATCATCCGGCTGGGGCATGATCTTCTGCGCCGCAGCGCGGGTGGGCCGCTGGATATCTCGCTTTTTATTACACACGGACATGGCGACCATCTGATCGGCCTGCCTTTTTTTAATCCACTGTATGAAGCACAAACACATATCGACTTCTTTGGGCCGCGCCTGGACGACCGCTCGATCGAGCAACTTGTAACCCCGCTTATGTCTCAACCGTATTTCCCAGTGGATATGCGAAAATTGCCTTCGCGGCGCTCGTTTCACACCTTAGATGGGCATGAGCATATCCAGTGGCGCAAGGGCGAGAGCGAACCTATCATTGCGCGCGCGAGCTTTCAGCCGCAGGAAGGCGATGTCCATGTCATGGTTACGCTGACAAATAGCCACCCGTTGAACGGCGCGGCCATCTACCGCATCGAGTACGCCGGTCACAGCCTGGTCTACGCAACGGACGTGGAGTGGAAGGAGCAGTGCGAACCAGCATTTCTGGCTTTTGTTCATAAGGCTGACGTATTGATCCACGACGCGCAGTACACCACCAGCGATTATGAGCAGACCCGGCAGGGCTTTGGACACAGCACTATCGAGATGGCAACCGGTGTCGCTCGCGCAGCGCAGATAGGGCAGCTTATCTTGTTCCACCACGAGCCAACCTACGATGATGATAAGCTAGACGCAATGCAGGCCGACGCGCGCTCGCAATTCCCGCGCACCACCTCTGCTTACGAGGGTATGGAAATCGATCTGTTAATGGATGGTACAACGAGAGGTAAATAATGATAAATGTAATACTGGCCTTCATGATTATCATTTCGTTCCTGATATCGGTGATACTGCATGAATTCGGGCATTCCCTGGTCGCAACGTGGCTGGGCGACCCGACCACCCGTGCCGGGGGACGCTTGAGCCTCAGTTTGCGCTCGCATATTGATCCGCTTGGCACCCTGCTGTGTGTGATTCTGGCTTTCTTCGCGGTTCCAGCCGGGCCGGTAGGTCTGGGTTGGGGCAAACCGGTCAAACCCGACCCCTGGAAGTTGCGCGGCGGGCCAAACGCCGGTACGTTGATGGTCGCCCTGGGCGGTATTTTTATGAATATAGTAGTGGGTGTGCTTGCCGCCATTGTGTTACGCTTATTGCCAGCCTCTCTCGGGGGGAATGCTTTCATTATTCGCGTCCCGCAATTTGTCCTGACCTTCGCCAGCGTCAATTTCAGCCTGGCAATTCTCAATCTGATTCCGCTTTACCCGCTCGATGGCTACCAGATTCTCTACACTCTGCTACCCAACCGCCAGGCCGTCGGTTTCTCACGGTCAGCTACTTACGGGCCTTTTATTATTCTCTTGCTCATTTTCTTGTTGCCATTCCTGGGGCAAATCTCCGGGCTGGGCAGCTTTCCTTTGTTTCACATCTCGTACTATATCCTGCTCGGCTCGTTGAAGCTGGTCTCGTTGATTAGCAGTATCGATGTAATTTCCTTGCAGTTCCTGTATGCCTTCTAAAAGCAATATGAACACACTGGTTTATCGTCTCTGGCAGGTGCGCCAACAACTCGGCTTTGCGCCACCTTTAACAGCTAAAGAACGTCTTGAAGTAGCCCGCTGGCTGCCAGCAGCCGCGCTTCTGCTCTTCCAAAGCATGTCACGCGCCGATCAACAACACGCGCTGCGAGTGTGCCGGGGGCTACAGGCGCGTGGATGCACCGACGAGGACATGCTGGCAGCCGCGCTCCTGCACGACGTGGGCAAAGCAGGTGGACGTGTACCTTTCTGGACGCGCCCGGTCATCGTGCTGAGCAAACGCTGCGCCCCGCGCCTGCTCGCGCGCCTGGCAGTGTATCCACACGCCGGACAACCCAGGTGGCGGCAATCGCTCGGCTATGCCTGGTGGCACGCCGAATTCGGCGCGGAAATGGCGGCAGAGGCCGGTCTGTCGCAGCTTGCCGCGCTTTATATACGTACTCATCATCAGGCGAGCGGCCCGGCGTCGGAACTCCATCTTGTAGACGAGGTTTCGTAAGTATGTTAGATCAACTCGAACAGGATATGCGCGCCGGCGACCCCATCGGCGCTAACGAGGGACAACAGGCCAACTATGTTGTCCGTCTCCCCGTCTTCGAAGGGCCGCTCGACCTGCTGCTGCACCTGATCGAAAAACGGCAGATGGAAATTACCACCATCTCGCTGCTGGCCGTCACCGACCAGTACCTGAACTACTTGCGAAGCTGGCAGGATGAACAGATGCCACTGGCAAACATGGCCGCCTTCATCTCCATCGCCTCCCGCCTGCTCTACATCAAATCGCAAAGCCTGCTGCCGCACACCTCCAAAGAAGAACTGGCGGGCGAGATGGAAAGCGCGGCAGTCATGGCCGAGGAACTGCGCGCCCACCTGCTCGAATACAAACTGGCAAAGAGATCGCTCAATACCTGCGCCAGCGCGAAGAGGCAGGTTTGCAAACCCACGCGCGTTCCGGCCTGCTGGCTGGCATCGAAACGCAGCTTACCTGGTCGCCACCCACCCTGATCGGCTTAGAGGTTGATATGCTGGCCCAGGCGTTCCAGCGCATCCTCGAACTACGAGCGCGAGACGAAGCCGCCAGCCTTGCTTTCCTTCCGCTGGCCCGCGTGCGCGTCAGCGAACGCATCGCGGAAATCGTCGGCATCCTGCGCGCACGCCCTCACCTATCGCTCGTGGAACTCCTCGAAAACGAAACGTCCCGCCTCGTCATCATCGTCACCTTCCTGGCCGTCCTCGAGCTATGGAAGCACGCGCGCATCACCGTCACGCAAACCACCCTCTTCAGCCCTATCACCCTCGAACGCGGCGAACGCTGGGAGGATAACGAGCAGATACCTGTCGAGGATGAATACTAAAACCAAAGCGATAGGCACGCTTGTGTCGCCTCCATATCTGAAACCTCCCAGAACTTGACAGTCTTTGACTCAATGTTTATACTAAAGGCACAATAAAATTCGCATCATACCAGTGCATATAGATTGATAATAGAGAAGGAGCGAGACAACCCTATGGAAGAGTCTCAGGAAAACCAGGAAAACCAGCAAGAGCAGCAAGAGCAGGAAACGGAAGAAACCCCGGCTGTATCTGAGAGTAAACCCCTGGAGAAACTTGAAAAGCAGCTTGCCAGTGCAAAGCAAGAGGCGGCTGAATTCAAAGATAAATTTCTGCGCGAGCGCGCCGACATGGACAATTTCCGCAAACGACAGGAGCGCAATGCCCAGGAGCGCGTCCAACGCGAGAAAAAAGCTCTCATCCTCCAAATATTAGGCGTCATGGACAACGTCGAGCGCGCCCTCACCTACCAGGAGACCATGGACCGCCAGGCCTTGCAGCAAACACTCCGTATGCTCATGTGGCAGATGAACGAGGTCATGAAAGGCGAAGGACTCACACCCATCGCCACCGTTGGCGAAAAGCTCAACCCTTACGAACACGAAGCTATTGAACTCGTTGAAAACAGCGACCAGCCGGAAGACACCATCGTAGAAGAGGTCCTTAAAGGCTATAAAATAGGCAATGAAACACTGCGCGCGGCCCGCGTTAAGGTCAGCGCGGGCAATCAAGCGCCGCTGAAGTAACCAGACGTTATATCGCGCAGAGAGGGCAGCATATGGATTATAAAGATTATTATAAAGTACTCGGCGTCACTAAAATTGCCAGCGTCGATGACATCAAGAAAGCCTTTCGCAAGCTGGCGCGCAAGTATCACCCGGATGTCAACCCTGGCGACAAAAAAGCCGAAGAGAAATTCAAGGAAATCAACGAAGCCTATGAAGTCCTCTCCGACGCCGAGAAGCGCCGCAAATATGACACCCTCGGCCCCAACTGGCAAGAGCAATTTGGATATCGTTCAGCGGCAAGCAGGCGCACTTCCGGTTTCCCCGGCTCCGCTCCCGCCTTCGATTCCAACTTCTCGGAATTTTTCGAAACGCTTTTTGGGCGCTCAGGCACAGGCGGTATGCGCGCGCGCGAAGACCCCAGACGCCGCGCAGGCGACAACATCGAACAACCCGTCGAAGTCACCCTCCAAGAAGCCTACACCGGGGGCGCGCGCACCTACAACATCCAGGCTACCGAAACTTGCGCTTTCTGTCGCGGCACCGGCGAAGTCGCCGACAAAACCTGCGCCAATTGTAACGGCCAGGGGCAACTGGCCCGCAGCAAACGCATCCAGGTCAAGATACCGCCGGGCGTCGAGAGCGGCTCGCGCATCCGCGTTGCCGGCGAGGGTCAACCCGGCACAGGCGGTGGCCCGCGCGGCGACCTGTATCTGGTCATCACCGTCAAGCCCGACCCGCTCTATGAACGCAAGGGCGACGACCTCTCTCTTGACTTCGAAGTCGATCTCGTCACCGCCATACTCGGAGGAGAAGCCCAGGTATTCTTGCCCGACGGACGCAAACTTGTGCTCACCATCCCGCAGGAAACCCAGAACGGGCGCGTCTTCCGCCTCGCTGGCAAAGGTATGCCTCGCCTGCGTGGTGATGGCAGCGGCAACATCTTCGCCCGCGTCAAAGTCGTCCTGCCCATGTCACTGACCGAAGAGGAACGCAACCTGTTTGAACAACTCGCCCGCATACGCGGCGCATCATTGGTTTAATTTCAAAAGAAAGGAGATCAGCTATGGATGAGAAAGACGGCGCCTGGTATGTCATCAGCGTCGCAGCGATCAAAGCCGACGTTCATGAACAAACACTGCGCCATTATGAACGCCTCGGCTTAATCTCCCCTGCGCGCAAAGGCAACAGCCCCCACAGCCCGCGTCTCTATTCCGACCGTGACATTGATCGCGTCACCCACATCCGCCGCCTCATGCGCGATCTCGGCGTCAACCTTGCCGGCGTCGAAGCCATCCTGCACATGAAAGACCGCATGGAGCAAATGCAGCAGGACCTGCAACGCGAACTCCAGCATATGCAAGAACAACACCTGCTCGAAACACGCCGTCTTAAAGACATCATTGAACGTCTGCAACGACAGTAGCAACCTTTCACGTCCTGTTACGTAATATATCTTGAAAAGATCGCATACGTGAAAAAAACATATGAAATGGCCCACATCTACGCCTATTTATGATATAGTGAGCATGAAAATGAATGTCGCCCAGACGGGTATGAGGAATGAATCTATGTCACTGAAATTACTGGCCGCCGCCAAAACTGACGTTGGCCGCCAACGCGAACAAAACGAAGATAGTCCCTATCTCTATATATCCGAAGAACAAGAGCGCGGCCTCTTTATTGTCGCCGACGGCATGGGCGGCTACCGCGCCGGCGAAGTCGCCAGCAAGCTCGCCGTCCAAAAAATCAGCGAGGCCCTTAAAAGTTTTTTGATACCCATTTCTGACCAACCAACCATCAAACTCTCGCCGCTTTCTGACGCCGACCTTGCCGACCAGTCAACCATTAAACTCAACACCACCAAAAGCGACGGGCAGGCCACAAAACCCAAAAAAACAAGCAAACTGGCTGAGACGCCCGCCATTAAAACTATCGAAGACTCGCTCAAAGCCGCCGTCCGCCAGGCCAACCGCGCCATCATCAGCTACGGCGAAGAGCAATCAGGCGCGCGCGGCCTCGGCTGTACCGTCACCTCCGCCCTCATCCAGGACGACCAGGCCTTCATCGTCAACGTCGGAGATAGCCGCACCTACCTCCTGCGCAATGGAGAACTCACCGTCCTCACCAGAGACCATTCCCTCGTCCAGCGCCTGGTCGAAGAAAAGCAGATTACTCCTGAGGAAGTGTATACTCATCCGCAGCGCAACCTCATCTACAGATCGCTCGGAGCCGGTCACAAAAACGTCGAACCCGACGTTTTTCACCAGCCCTTACAGCATGGAGACATCCTCCTGCTCTGCTCCGACGGCCTCTGGGAAATGGTGCGACGCCAGGACCTCATCAGCATTTTGCAACAAGAAGACGACCCCCAGCATCTCTGCGAACGCTTGATCGATATGGCAAATGATCATGGGGGCGAGGATAACATCACCGCCGTCGTCGTGCAGGTCCGGGTCAGCTAATGCCCCTCACCATGCCAACGCCGTAGGGACGCCCTCTATCGCGCGTCCGCAAAGGAATAAGGACAGATCGTATGCCTCTCGAGCCACTTCCAATCGGAACAGTTCTGGATAGAAAATTTAAAATAGTCGCCGTGCTTGGCATCGGCGGTATGGGTACCGTCTACAAAGTAGAACAGGTCGATCGGCCCGGCTACCTTCGCGCCGTCAAAGAACTCCTGCTCGACGCCAACACCACCGAGGAAGAACGCAAATCCGCCATCGAGCGCTTCAACAAAGAAATCGAACTGCTCTATAACCTCAAACACCCGCGTATCCCCTCCCTCGTCCTCGACTTCCAGGAGGGAGGCCGCTACTACTTCGTCATGGAATTCGTCCCAGGCCGCAGCCTCGAAAAAATACTCGAAAGACAGCCACGCCCCCCTTGACGAAGACACCGTCATTCGCTGGATGATGATGGTCTGCGAAGCGCTCACCTATATTCACACTCGCACTCCACCCATCATCCTGCGCGACCTCAAACCCGGCAACATCATGGTGACAGACGAAAACGACGTGTTCCTCATCGACTTCGGCATCGCCCGCCGCTGGAACCCGAACAAGAAAACCAACACCGAGAACCTGGGAACCATCTCATACGCTTCTCCCGAACACCTGGGGTCTATCACCGGCCCCGGACAGCGGCGTACTGCTCAGAATCCCGGCAAGCCGGCTCAGACAGATGCTCGCTCAGACATCTATTCCCTGGGCGCCACTATGTACCACCTCTTGACTAACCAGGAGCCGGAACCCATCCAGACGCCCGCGCCGGGCAGCATTCTCGCCAAAAACCCGCGCCTGCATACAGTCCTTATCAACGGCAAATTCGTCAGCCCGACCGAACAAATCATCATCAAGGCCATGCAGTTTGACCCCGCGCAGCGCTTCCAGACCGCCGAAGCCATGCGCGTCGCCTTACAGCATTGTCTCTCGAATGTAGCCCAGGCCGCCCCCACCACCATTCAGATACCGGCCATCTCGAACGCTACCTCTCCTAACGCCACCATCGTTGTGCCAGCCGCCCCGGTAGCCCAGGCCACCGAAGTCGTCTGCCCCAAGTGCGGCTACTACAACCGGCCCGGCGCCAAATTTTGTAAGCGCGACGGCCAACCCCTTACGCAGGGCGCCATCACCGTCCCGCCCCAGGTCAGAGCCACCGCTCGACCAGCCATGCCAGCCGCCGCTTACCCGCCCCCTCCCCCTCGCGCGCCCATTCTCGCGCGCCAGGCGCAGCCACAGGCCCATGTTCCGGCAGCAACCTTCGCCAGCGCCATCGCCAGCAACGACCAGCAGAACGCCTATCGTCTGGGTCTACAATTTCTCAATAACAAACAGTACGCCGAGGCCATCGGCCAGTTCAAACTCGCCCAGGTTCCCGGCCTACCCGCCTATGACGTGCAATACAACCTGGGCCGCGCCTATCGCCAGTACGGGCAAACACTCAAAAACAAAGACAATAACCAGTTCATCGAACAACTAAAACTCGCTGCCGAATGCTTTGAGAAAGCCATCGCCCTCAAACCGGACGCCTCGGATGTCTCATTCCAGTTGGGCATGACCTATAATGACCTCGAACTCTATGAAAAAGCTATCAGCGTCTTTTCCGCCGCGCTCAACTATTCACCCAGAGACTCTGCTATCTACTATCAACTTGGCTACGCCTCCGCCAGGCGCGGCTTCAACCGGGAGGCCGAAGGCTATTACCTCGAAGGGTTAAAAATCAACCCTGACCACGCCCTTATCTTACTCTCGTTAGGTCGCCTGTATATGAGGACTAACCAGATTCCATCTGCTATCAGCGTCTTACGCCAGGCCACCCAGCGCGATCCGGCAGCCTGGGAAGGCTGGCTCGAACTGGGACGCGCCCATATGAAAGCCCGCCAGTGGAAAGTAGCCCTCAGCGCCCTCGAGCAGGCTCGCCAGTGGAATCCCGACGAATCCACCGTCTACAGCGCCATGTCCACCTGCTACTTGCGCACCAACAACAAAATCGAAGCCCGCCGTATGTTACACGAAGCGTTGCAACGCGACCCAAATAATGCCGAAGCTAACCGATTGCAGAAACAGGTATAAATACCAGGACGCGCAATATCGCGTCCCTACAAATATTGTAAAGGAGGGCAGGTATGATCTGTCCAACATGTAATACAGCGAATCGAGATGACGCAAAGTTCTGCAAGGTCTGCGGGCGCAGCCTGGCAACAGCAACCGTCGCGGCCTCAACCGGGTACGCTCCCGCCGGAGCCGCGCCAGCATCGGCCACCGAACCAGCCACCGACGCCATACAACCCATCCTTCCGGCTCCCGTTGAAGCGCGCGAGGAGGACATCTCGCAGGAACCAACGCTCATCATCTCGCCCGAAAAAATGATCGCCTATCACCAACGGCTCTGGCGTGATGGCGTCGAACCCCAGGCGAGGCAAGCATCTGCGCAGGAGGACGCGAGCGACGCGAGCATCCCCACCAGCGCCACTGCAACCGAACAGCAGGCAACAGGTGAACCGCCAGCTTCACCATCCGGGCAGGACGAACTCGGCCCTATTCCCATCCCACCGCCCCCACCGCCGGACAGCCTCACTCCAGGCCAAAGCGAAACGGAAGCCGTACCGGGCGAAGAAATGCAGCACAACGGCTACCTTGAAAATGCCGGGTATCCTGAAATGGAAAGGAGTAACACCATGCCAGATTCTTTTGAACAGCAATACAGCAAACACCCGCAACAGATCGACCCGACAGACCAGAGCCAGCCAGCCAACGAGGGAACAACGGACGAGAACCCCCCTGTAGGGACGCGATTTATCGCGTCCGCTACACCCGCGTCCGCATCACCCACGGCGTCCGCTACACCCGCGTCCGCATCACCCACCTCATTCTCCGTCATAGAGGCAGGCACAACACTGCAAGACCGCTACGAAGTCACCGCCCTCATAGCAGACAATGGGCAGGAACATGTCTACCAGGTCATCGACCATCAAGGCTACCAGCGCTGCTGGAATTGCAAATCCGAAAACAACACCGGCACCGACGATTTTTGCAGCGACTGCGGCGCCAGCCTGCGCGACATCCCCTACATCATGCACGAATATTCCGCTGAACAGAGCAAGGAAGACACCCCCGTTCTGCAAGGCAACATCGTCAACACCTTCGTCGACCAGGACCGCACCTACGTCATTGAACAGCGCGAGGCGGAACACGACGCCTTCCCCAACGGCGTGTACCTCATGGCCGCGTCAAATTCAGATGCAGGCAACGTGCGACGTAGCGATCCCAACGAAGATAGCGCGTTGGTTCTGCAACTCCAGCGCATCCACGAATCTCTCTCGTCGCCGGTGGGTATCTACATCGTCGCCGACGGCATGGGCGGCCACGATAACGGCCAACTTGCCAGCCGCATGACCATCAACACCATCGCGCAACGCATGACGCGAGAATTGTTGCTTGCTCCACTGGCCGGCGAAAAAGATGGCGTCCCCGCCACAGCGTTTGACGAGGAGAGCCTCGAGAAGCTGCTGCATGACGCCATCGAAGAGGCTAACACCGCCCTCTGCGAAGTCAATGCTCGCAATAAAACCGATATGGGTTCCACGCTTACCGGTTTTATGATTGTGGGCCAACGCGCGTTTATAG
This sequence comes from uncultured Chloroflexia bacterium, assembly GCA_963769535.1. Lineage (GTDB taxonomy): Bacteria > Chloroflexota > Ktedonobacteria > Ktedonobacterales > Ktedonobacteraceae > CF-113. The sequence goes on from CAVYMC010000003.1 coordinate 88,749, forward strand.
TTAATGTAGGCGATAGTCGCACCTACATGGTACGCGGTGGACAGATTTATCAACTCACTACCGATCACTCCCTGGTAGGGCAACTGGTTGCAAGCGGACTCATTGAGCCAGACGATGTCTATACCCACCCGCAGCGCAGCCAGATCTATCGCAGCCTGGGCGATAAGCCCAACACGCCAATTGACATATTCAAACAGCAATTGCACCCGGGTGACAAACTTCTGAGCTGTTGCGACGGTTTATGGGAAATGGTGCGCAATCCGCAGATCGAAAGTATCTTAAACACCGCGCCCGACCCGCAAATCGCGTGTCAACAATTGATCGATCTTGCTAACGACAATGGCGGCGAAGACAACATCACCGCGGTCATCGTCTATGTGCAATAAGCTATATGCAATATGGTATACTACGTCAAGCCTATATGCTATGAAAGGAGCTTTCTATTATGCCCGGTGAAGTAACGCTGGCGCACCAGGTGGGCAAAGATTTCATGCCCGTTACTGGTGGCAGCCAGCTCGCATATGTCCTTTTGGAAGCCAAACCAACAGAAATGATGGCGCAGGTGAGAATGCCGCTCAACTTTGCCCTCGTGCTCGACCACTCAGGCTCCATGAAAGGCGCAAAACTGCGGAACGTCAAAGAAGCGGTCAAAATGCTCATCGACCGCCTGGAACCTACCGACTACGTCTCGGTGGTGATCTTCGACGATACCGCTCAGGTGATTATCCCCTCCATGCCAGCCAACGACAAGCCCGGCATGAAAGCGGCCATAGACCAGATCCGCGATGCCGGCGGCACTACTATGTCGCTTGGTATGATCCAGGGCCTCAATGAACTGCGCCGTTGGAACATCCCGAACGCCATCAATCGCATGATTCTCTTAACGGATGGCGTCACCTATGGCGACGCGCAGCGCTGCCGCCAGCTTGCCAGCGACGCCGCCGCCGTCGGCATCGGCATCTATACCCTGGGCATCGGCTCCGACTGGGACGAAGACCTGCTGGACGTCGTCGGACAGACCAGCGCCAGCCGGCAGCCCGCCGAATTTATTCGCGACCCTTCGGACGCCCTGAACGTCTTCCAGCAGCAGGTACAAAGCGCCGTCAACGTCGCGCTGCGCAATACCAACCTGATCTTGCGCTTGCCCGTTGGCGTCACTCCCAAAAAAGCCGTCTTAGTCCTGCCCTTCATCAAAGACCTGGGCCAGGGCGTGCTTTCAGACCGCCATATCCTTATCCCACTGGGAGATCTGGAGAAAGACAAGCCCCAGTCCGTGTTGATCGAATTGATGCTCGACTCACGCCCGGAAGGTCTCTTCCGTATCGCAGAGGCAGAGCTGACTTACGACGTGCCAATTGCCGGGCTGGTCGGCGAAAGCGTACGCGAAGACATCAAAGTCAACTTCACCCCGGACGCGGCGAAGGCAGCAGCCGTCAATCCCATAGTGATGAACTTCGCAGAAAAGGCCAACGCGCACCGCCTGGTCACGCGCGTGCTGGACGAATACAAGCGCACCGGCAAATCCACCATCCGCCTGACCCCCAATGTCACGCGCGTACTGGACGAAGAAACCCAGGCCGCGCTGGAGCAGATCAACCAGGGTCAGCAAATATCGCAAGATCAAGTAAAATCAATTGGCAACAAAACGCGCAAACTGACGCAACGATTAGACGACATTTTGCCCTGAACAGGCAAATTCGTAATAGAATAGGGGCGGAGCTTGTCCCCGCTCTGGTAAACGGGGCTGCTGCCCCGCCCTGGCACAGATGTAAACACTCTACATTGTTTTTAGGAGGATAGAGTATCATGACAGTACGATGTTCTTTAGGCCACGAAAATCCCGATGGATCTCTTTTCTGTGACGAGTGCGGCGAGCCTCTAGCGAGCGGCGCGCCCGTTTCCGCGCCCGCCGCAGCGCAGGACGCTGGCAGCCAGGTCTGCGCATCCTGCGGCGCCACCAGCCCGGCAGGAGAATTGTTCTGCTCCAACTGCGGCAGCCCTCTCGGCAGCGCGGCCCCGGCCCCGGTAGCAACCACGCCCGCGCCCGACTTCACACCGGCCCCGGCAGCCGCGCCAGTAGCGACAGCCGCGCCCGCCCTCACCGCGCGCCTGATTGTAGAAGCCGATAACCAGGAATTTGACCTGAGCGGCAAAGACACCATCGTCATCGGTCGCGAAGACGCCGTCAGCAACATCTTCCCCGATGTAGACCTGACGCCGCACGGCGGTGAAGAAGGCGGCGTTTCCCGCCTGCACGCGCGCATCTTTGTGGAGAACGGCCAGTACATGCTCGAAGACGAGAACAGCACCAACTTCACCTTTCTCAATCGCCAGAAACTCGCGGGCAAATCCCCCGCCGCCCTGCACGAAGACGACGAAATCAAGCTGGGCCGCGTCCTCTTGCGCTTCAAAGAAGCCTAGAGGGGTACAAATTGCTCCACGATTGACAGCGTGTTGGGTAAACGCTATAATCTACAAGAAATTAAAAGTGGAGGAGAAACAGGGTTTCTATGAAACGAACCTGGCAACCCAAGCGCATTCCGCGCAAACGTGAACACGGGTTTATGAAGCGCATGTCCACCCGCAACGGGCGTCGCGTGCTTAAAGCCCGCCGCGCCAAAGGGCGCTGGAAATTGACTGTCTAATTTTAGGAAGAGGCGACTCTCGCGGTCGCCCTGGAAAATGAAGAGTGGCGCTCAAACGTGCGGCCCGTCTCCGCAAAAGTGGCGACTTTCAGCGGGTCCGGCAGCAGGGACGCAGTATGTCTTCCCGGCTGCTGATTCTGGCGTGGAGTCCAAACAAAGTCGAACGGTTGCGCATTGGTTTTGTTGTGAGTAAACGCATCTCAAAACGCGCGGTTGAGCGTAATCACTTAAAACGCCTGCTCGGCGAAGCGGTGCGCGCGTACTTACCTGGCTTATCCCCTGACATGGACATCGTGTTCAGCGCCAGAAATGCGGCCAGCGCCGCTACCCTTCAAACTCTTGCGGGTGATATACGTATATTATTACAACGGGCGAATTTGTTTACAACCGCGCCCGGCACAACCAATCAAATAACGTAGGATGAGATACACTTTCTTTCGTAGCAAGGACATCGGCAGTGAAATACGTCGCACTTTTACTTATTCGTCTCTATCAAAACACCCTGTCGGTGGTTCTACCCTCATCGTGTCGCTTTACCCCCTCATGTTCACACTATGGATATGAGGCCATTCAGCGTTTTGGCTTTTTTCGTGGCGGGTGGATGACCGCTAAACGTATTGGTCGTTGTCATCCATTCTACCATGGCAATCTCTATGATCCAGTCCCAGAACGCCTGGCTGACTAGATCGAGGAAGACAGGAGATAACTCGTGGGTCAGATAGGTAGCTTTCTAGGAACCCTCTTTTTTACCCTCATTACCCAACCCATCTTCAATGTGTTGATGTTGTTGGATCATGTGTTAGGCGATTTTGGCCTATCCATTATTCTGCTGACTATCCTGGTTCGTCTGGTTTTGTTTCCGCTCACACTCAGGCAGCTCAAGTCTACCAAGGCCATGCAGGCTATCCAACCGTTGATCGCGGATGTCAAGAAACAGTACCCCAAGGACCAGCGCGCGCAACTTGAAGCAACGCAGGCTATTTATAAAGAATATGGCATCAATCCGGCTGCTGGCTGCCTGCCTTTGTTCATCCAATTGCCGGTACTCTACGGATTGTTCAACTCGCTCAATACGGTGCTGAGAAACCGCCCGACGGTGGCAACCATTAACAGCTCCATATATTCATTTTTGCCCCATTTCACCAAACTGCCAGATGCAAACCTGAACTGGTTTACCTTCATAAATCACAGTTGGTTTATTAACCTGGGCCAGCCCGACCCGACGCACATCCTACCGATACTGGCCGGTTTAGCCACATTCATCCAGTTGCGCATGTCGCAACCGCGCACAACAACAGCGACGAAGAACGCCATGACGCAGCAGATGCAAATCATGCAGTTTATCATGCCGTTTATCACCCTCATCTTTGCCTGGAGTTTTCCCGCTGGTCTGGCGTTGTACTGGACTACCACCTCGGTCTTCAGCATGGTACAGCAATACTTCGTTACCGGTTGGGGTTCCCTGTTCACCAAACCAGATTTTCTGTCGGCTGGCGGCAATAACAGCGACGGCGACGGCAAGAGTAAGAGTAGGAGTTATACGGGCAACCAGCGCAAAGAGACACGTATCGTTGAAGCAGGCAAATCGTCAGAGAACGGCAAAATCTCCACTGATGGGCCTGTGGAGAATAAGCTACCCACTTATACGAACGGTTCTAACGGCAACGGCGCGAGTAGCGTATCGTCTGCCCGCCGTCGCCCGCGGCCCGGTAGCGCATCCGCCCGCCGCCGCAACAATGTTCCCAGGCGCAACCCATCACGCAGTTAATCGACGCTCAAGCGTCGTCCATGCCCACTAGAAAAATAAAGGGAGGCAATAAGCAGTGGAAAGTATAGAGGCCAGTGGCAAAAGTGTTGAGGATGCAATCTTACAAGGATTGGCGCGTTTGAAAAAACGCCGCGATGAAGTTGAAGTCATCGTCTTGCAAGAGCCTGCGCGCGGCGCTTTCGGCGTCGGCAACAAAGAAGCGCGCGTCCGCGTCAGTGTGCGCCCGGCCCACGTAAGCGCCGTAATCACTCCCGAAATGGCTGACGCACTGCTCGGCCCCGACGAAAACGAACTCGAAGATGAAGTGTTCGAGGATGACGACGAGGCCGAGTTTGAAGATGATGAGGGCGAAGAAGGCGAAGAAGAATACGACGACGAAGAGTACGAGGATGAAGAAGGCGAAGAATTTGAAGAGGGCGAATTAGCTCCGTCACAGTTTTCTTCCCCTCTCTCCTCCCAGTTGCCAACCTCCGCCATCGCCGGTATGCTCTCCAACATGGATGACATCAGCGTGGCCGAAGGTGAAATGCAAGAGGTCGAAAACCCCAGCAACGAGGATGTGCAAATCACCGCCGATGTCCTGCAGCATATTTTACAGTACATGAACATTCGCGCCGTCGTCCAGGTGCGCTCCACCAACCCACTGACCCTCAATATCCAGGGCATCAACGAGAACCTGGGATTGCTCATTGGACGACGCGGCGAGACCCTTTCGGCGTTGCAACTTCTCGTCAGCCTGATCGTGGGACATCGCACCAAGCACCGCATGCGCATCACCATCGACGCGGAAAACTACCGAGAGCGCCGCGAAGAAAACCTGCGCTCGCTCGCCTTGCGCGTCGCGCAGCAGGTACGTAACTACCGCCGCTCTATCGCGCTCGAAGCCATGCCGCCGCACGAACGTCGTATCGTCCATATCGCGCTCGCCGAAAGCAAAGACATCAGCACCGAGAGCATCGGCGAAGGCGACGAACGCCGCGTAGTTATTTCTCTAAAACGTCCCGGTCGCTAAACATCCGTAGTAAAGTTCCGTGTGAGGAGGATGCCATGTCTTCCATTTTTCATCTTCCTCATACCGGAAACCCGCCCGATTTCCTCGCCATCGGCCACATTGCCCGCGATGTTCGCCCCAATGGTGACTTCGCGCTCGGCGGCACCGTGACGTTTGCCGCCCTCACCGCCTATCGTTTAGGATTAGTCGCCGCCATCGTGACATGCGCCAGTCCCGCATGGCTAGAATTCATACCAACCCGCCTGCCGGAGATCGGCCTGGCAGGACATACATCGCCGGAAACAACCACGTTCGCCAACACCTATCACGAAGGCTTTCGCACCCAGTTCCTACAGGCCAGAGCCAGCGAACTGACCAGCGCGGATGTTCCTGCGTCCTGGCTAGATGCCTCCATCGTCTTATTCGGCCCCCTTGACCAGGAGTTCACACCCTCGTTGATACACGACTTTCCACGTCGCCCAGGCTCTATCCTGGCCGCAACTCCCCAGGGCTGGCTGCGCCGCTGGGACAACACTGGCCGCGTCTGGCCCGCGCCCTGGACAGCCGCCAATGAGGTCTTACCCTTGCTGGATGCGCTTATCCTCAGCCACGACGATCTGTTACCCTTCGCCAACGGCAACCGCACCGACGCCGACGCCATATTGACACAATGGAGTATGCAAGTCCCACTCTTAGTAGCTACCGACGGCAGGCACGGCGCCACCCTCTTCCAGCGCGGTCAAAAGGAAACATTTCCCGCCTACCCGACCATAGAAGTCGATCCTACAGGCGCGGGCGATGTCTTTGCCACCGCTTTCCTGGTTCATCTCTACCGCCATAAAGACCCACGCCAGGCAGTAGATTTTGCCAACTGCGTCGCTTCCCTCTCCATCGAACAAGAAGGCATCGCCGGCATTCCAACATTGGAACTGGTACAACAGAGAATGAAGCGATAAAAAAACCAGGGCGAATTACCAGGGCGACCGCGAGGGTCGCCCTGGTAATTCGCCCTGGCAAACGACACATCCGCTATGCTTCTTGCGCAGGTTTGATGCTCATTTCGCCTTCCACAATGAATACGATACGCTCGCACACGTTTGAGCAGTGGTCGCCTACACGCTCTAACTTATGGGCAATCCAGAGCAGGTAGGTCGCGCGTTGCAAGATGCGGGAATCGCTTTGCAGAGCAGGAATGGCGCGCCCCCCTTCCAGCATGGTCATCAGATCATGCCGCACAAGATGATAGCGCACGTCTACCACGTCGTCTTCTTCCCAGATATAGCGAGCCGCCGCTGCATCGTGCCGCGCGAAAGCGTCCATTGTTCCCTGCAACACGCGCCGCGCCTCTTTACCCAGTTCAAGCATACCGTGCATCACAGACGCCTCTGTGATTTCGCCGGAGTCAGACGCGGCCTCTTGCGCATTCACTTTCGCGGCGTTTGACACGCCATTGGAACCAGAACTGCGCAGAGGGGTCATACGCAGGATAATCTGCGCAATGCCCGCCGCCCCATCACCCGTGCGCTCCAGATCACCCGCGATTGAGAGAGCAGACGTGAGAAAACGCAGGTCTCGCCCCCCGAGTGGTTGTTGCAGTGTTAAGAGGCGAATCGTATGTTCCTCAATGGCGGCTCGCAGGCTATCAATAATAGCGTCAGCTTCAATTACCATACCGGATTTAGCCAGGTCGCCCGTTTCCAATGCTTCAAGGGCGGTACCCAGTGCGTCATCCACCAGCGCGCCAAGTCTGATAATCTGATCAGTCAGGTCTTGTAGTTCTTTATCTAAGATCGTTCTTGGCATTTCATTGCTCCTTTCGGTCGGCTATCCTGAACACAATGTAACACATTTTTCGTAGAAAAGATAGAGTCATATTGTAAATACTCGTTCTATTCCTAAAGGATTGGTGTTATAGATAGAGCTATTTGACAGCCCTATGGCTGTGATGTTAAAGTACATCGTAACTTGACGTTCAAGTCCAGAGAAAAAAGAACAGGAATTTTCATGTCAACGAAACGACTTCTGGGCGTCTTTGCCCACCCCGATGACGAGGGAACAACGAGCGGCGCGCTGCTCCATTATAGCACGTTAGATGTTGAGACGGGCCTGGTGTGCGCCACACGCGGCGAAGTCGGTGAAATCGCCGATCCCGCCTTAGCCACACCGGAAAATCTGGGCCAGGTGCGCGAGGGTGAGATGCGCGCGGCGGCTGAAGTAATCGGCGTCCATAACCTGTGGTTCCTGGATTTTCGCGATTCAGGCATGGCTGGCACGCCCGAAAACTCCGACCCCCGCTGCCTGGCGCAGGCGAGCGCAGCCGATGTAGTAGGCAAACTGGTGGCGATCATCCGCCAGTTCCGTCCCCTGGTGATGGTTACATTCGATGAAACCGGTGGCTACGGCCACCCCGACCACATAGCCGTCTATCGTCACACCACCAGCGCCTTTTACGCGGCAGCCGACGCCGTGCAATATCCCGAACACGGCCCGGCCCATTTGGTCTCGAAGCTCTACTACACGTCATTCCCGCGCAGCTTCATCCGCCAAATTGGTGAATATATGCGCGAGCAGAACTACCAGGGTTCGTTCAGCCGCCTCGACCCCGAAAAAATGGGACTGTCCGACGAACTTATCGATGTCCGCCTCAACGTAGAACCCTGGCTGGAAACCAAGAACCGTTCGTGGGCCATGCACCGCACGCAGATGGACCCCAACAACGCCATGGCACAGCTTCCCCAGGAGATGCAGCGCAAGTGGCGTATGTACGAATACTTCCAACTGGCCGCCACCCGCGTCGGCCCCGACATTGAAGGAGAAAACGACCTCTTCTCGCGGGTGTGAGCAAATCAAAGTATTCTTGCCTGCAACAGCAAAGAACAATAAAATAGTAGGAGTACACGCATGGAAGGCGATGAAAGCAGATCGGAAATCATCAGCGCGGAACTTGAAGAGGGCATCAGCATCAGCATTCAAGCAACGCCGCTTGGTGGGCAAGAACTCGTTGGTGCGCTTCCCGGTCCGCGCGCATTCAAAGAGGTCACTGACACCGTCGAAAGCCTTGCGAGAGCGATGATAGGCACGCTGAAAAAGGTCAAGCCACGCACAGCAACCGTCGAATTTGGCCTGCAAATTGGCGTCGAATCGGGCAAACTAACCGCTTTGCTGGTCAAAGGGACAGGTAACGCCAACTTAAAGATCACCCTTGAATGGGGCGAGATCAGCAATAGCGCCGGTGAGATTACCACTGATGAGGTTGAGTAGTAAGGAGATGTAGTAATCATGGCTCAATCGCTTTACGATTTGCTCACTGCTTGCACTGTGCGCATCACATCTAAAAGTGGGCAAGGGACAGGCTTTTTTGTAGCTTCTGGCCTGGTCCTTACCTGTAAGCATGTAATCGAAAACGCGCTCAACCCTTCCTCACCAATTGAAATCACATGGCAAGGGAAAGCATTTCCAGCAACGCTTTATGCCTTACCCAACACAAATAACCTCGATCTCGCACTGTTACAGGCCAATATTTCCAATCACCCCTGTGTATTGCTGCATGGCGGCGCGGAACCATTCAGCAAATTGTACAGCTATGGCTACGCAGATATTAAGCCACAGGGCGCATCGACCACTTTTGATAGCGAAGGATGGATTGGAACACAACAGGAGTTGCTCAGGCTCAAAGATGGTCAGGTGCGGCCCGGCATGAGCGGTTCGCCCGTCCTCAACTCCGTAACAGGCTGCGTTTGCGGCGTTGTGCAATCGACACGCGACCGCGCAATCGCGCTGGGTGGCGAAGCCATCATGACAAAAGTGATTTTGCGTGAGTTCCCAGAACTGGAAGAGAGACAGAAGCAATTTCATAGCCAGGATAAACGCTGGTATGACGCTATGACAGCGGGACAGCGCACAGAATCTGCAATTAAAGATATGTTATCCCTAACAGGTACTTCAGATGCCATTGAGGTGTTCTATTCATATGTTCAGGAAGATGAGCAACTAGCAGAGAAACTTCGTAGGCATCTGGTATTATTGAAACGGCAAGAGCTAATTACAGATTGGTACGCAGGAAAGGTCGTACCCGGCCAGGAACCTTCTGAACAGATCAGAGAACACCTGGATTCAGCAAAAATCATACTGCTACTTATCAGTTCAGATTACTTGTTTGCAGATTATCAATACACGGTGGAAGTGAAGCGAGCAATGGAACGCTCTAAAGCCGGAAAAGCTATCGTCATTCCTGTTCTTTTATCTCCTACCGATGATTTGAGTAGCACGCCTTTCGGTAAACTCCTGGCAATTCCCAGAAACCTCAAACCCATCAGCTTATGGGGTAACAAAGACCTTGCTTTTACCGAGATCGCGAAAGAGATGAGAGCAGTAGTGAATAGTTTAAAATTATTTGGAGTTAGTTGAAAAGTATGACCTTGAACCAGGAGACTGACCATGAAAGATTATCATATCAACATTTTCTACAGCGAAGAAGACGAAGGATATATCGCTGATATTCCTGATTTAAAATATTGTTCTGCCTTCGGTGATACACCTGTAGAGGCTCTTCAAGAAGTTCTGGTTGCTAAATCAGTCTGGTTAGAAGCCGCGCGGGCCGAAGGAAAGCCAGTACCATTGCCAAGATACAAACCGGTTATTTACCAGGTTGCATCATAAAGGGCCATCTATTCAACGACATCTAACAACTGGGGCTATTAAATAAATAGCTCCGCAACGTCTTAAGTTTCTTCATGTCCTACCGCCTCCCCAGTTTCGCCATTACCGCATCCCTCACCAGCCCCACCTCTTCGACGCGCAGCAGCAGCACGCCGCCAACATAGACCATGCTAGCAACACCACCCGCAACTATGACCGTCAATAAGTCGCCGGTCAGACGGCTCAATGCGAAAAGACCAACGTGGCCGAGCAACAATTGCAGACCCCAGGCCACAACATACATCACAGTGGCGGCCAGCGCAATCTTGAGGATGGTCGGGATAGTCTCGCGCACGCGAATACTGCCGATAGCCTTGCGCAAGAGGATTAACAGGATGATGGCGTGCAACGAGTTCTGCACCGTATTGGCAAAGGCCAGCGCGGGCATACCAATGGTTGTATAAAAGGGCAATGCGACCAGCAAATAGCCCGCTATACACACAACCCCAACAGCGACCGGGATGAACGTATTCTTACGCGCATAAAACGCCGCGATCAAGAGCTGGTCAATCGCCACGAATGGCAGTTGATAGGCATAGTTTTGCAGCGCCAGGGCTGTACGATCAGCATCGAATTGCACGTAGTGATGATGGCGGAAGAGCAGATCAACAATGGGCTGGCGCAGCACGATCAGGCCAACCGCCGCCGGAATCATCAAGAGCAGACCAACGCGAAAACCGAGCAGCAGCGTTTGCTTGAAACGCTCGATATCACCGTTACGCGCGTGTTCAGTCAGCGTAGGCAGCACGGCAAAGGACAGCGCGGCAGCCACCAATCCCACCGGAAACTGGATCAGGGTAGTAGCAGTATTCAGCGCCAGCGTATTGCCTGCGCCGCTAGAATGATTATCGTGCGTGAGTGAGGCCAGGTGTTGATCGAGAAAGACTAACCCCATCGTCACCAGAAAGCTGAACGCCACCGGCCCATACAGCTTGATGATGCGCTGCAGCGCTGGATGTCTGAGATCCAGCACAAACATGTAATACAGGCGCCGTTTGCGAATGCCCGGCAGCAGCAGCGCAATCTCACCGACTGCGCCAAAGAGTACCCCTACTGCCAGCCCGAGATGTCCAAAATGCTGCGCCCCCAGCAAAGCTCCCACACCCGCGCCACCAATGATACCAACATGGTACGCGCCCGTAGCAAAAGCAGGCCAGCCAAACTCTCTCAGCGCAAAAAGAGCCGCCAGCATAACAGCAAATGGACCCAGCGCCATCAACGAGAAGAAAATGATCTGCGAATAAATAAGCGTCAATTGTTTATCAGATGCTGAGAAGCCCGGCACAAGCAGGTTAATGAAATTGGGCGCGATGAACAGGTAAAGCATAGCAAAAGCAAACGTAATCAGCAAAAGAAGGTTGACCAACGTGAAAACGATACGGCGCAGTTCATCGCGTTTTTCGGGCGCAGCATAGTCATTGAAAGTCGGAATCAACGCGCCACTCACCGAGCCATTGACCAGTAGATCATTAAATGTGCGCGCAGGCAAAATCGCCGCGTTAAACGGGCCTCCCACATCCGAGCCGAGGGCCGCGACCACGATCTGGCGCACCATGCCCAGCAGACTGCTGCCCAGATTGCCCAGCATCACCAGCGAGGCCGACCGGGCAATCTGCCGCCGTTCGCTGGAGACGCCACCGCTAACTACCTCCTCCTCAACAGGAAGCGCCAATTCGTTCTGTTCCAGCAAACCGCCAGAGACTCGCGGAATCGACTCCACTTCATGTTCATGCGCTTTTTCAATCGACTCAGGCTGATTATCTATAGATTCTTTTGGCATTCGCGATAATAACTCCCGATAGAGGATTTCTTAACGTTTCATTCGGGCAACTTCTTAATAGCCGCGATCAATTCAGATGTAGAATGGTGCGGCACGTAGGAAATCAGGCGCACGGTGCCGCCATAAGCCTGCACAACCCGGGCTTCGGGCAAACGACTGGTATCCGGCGCTTCTAACGCATCACCTGAGAGAGCATAATCTCCCCCCTTGACGTAGATAGCCGGGCGTACATATTCGACCAGGGGACTCGCGGTAGGTTCAGCAAAGATGGTAACATAATCGATGCAGGTGAGCGCGGCCAGAATTTCGGCGCGTTCGTTCTCCGGCATCAACGGGCGTCCCGGCCCTTTCAGCAGGCGCACGCTCTCGTCGTTATTCAGGCCCAGTATAAGAAAATCGCCCAGCGCGCGCGCCTCCTGCAAGTATCGCACATGCCCCAGGTGCAGCAGATCAAAGCAGCCATTGGTAAAAACGCCGCGTTCTCCCGCCTGCTGGCGGCGCAGCGCTTCGCGGGCTAAATCATCGCGCCCGCGTATTTTTCGAAGGGTATCTACGAGCATATTATGCATGAAACGCCCCCATCAATTCCTCCGGCGTATTACTGACGCAGCCCGGGCGGCGTACTACCAGGGCCGCCGCCGCGTTCGCAAGATAGGCCGCCTCACCGAAGCTCGCGCCCGCCGTCAACGCCAGCGTAAAGGTGGCGGCTACGGTATCGCCCGCCCCGTTGGTATCAACTATCTCGCTGGCACGATCCAGGCGATGCACAGGTAAATGCACCGGCACTTTATCCCGCTCAAACAAACTCATACCCTCCGCTCCGCGCGTAATCAGAATACCCCGCGCGTGGCTGCCATCCAGCAGGCGTTGCCCCGCCTCTTGCAATTCCGCCAGCGTATGAATGCTCGTCCCCAGGGTCAATTCCGCCTCTGGCTGATTAGGAGTAATCGCCGTCACACCTTGAAAGCGGAAAAGCGAGCCATGCGAATCAGCCACAATCACCTTGCCCAACTCCCGCGCCATCGGCAGGCAGATTTCGAGAATCTGCGGGCTGATGACGCCATTCTCATAATCCGAAAGCACCACCGCGTCCATCGAAGGCAACACGCGCTGAATATAATCGATGATGCGACTTTTGCTATCGTCCTCCAGATCAGAATTGTCAACGCGATCGATACGCACGATCTGGTGTTGCACCATCTGCGAGCTGCCCGCCACAATGCGCGTTTTGGTAGACGTTGGACGCCCCGCCTCGCTCACCATCCCCTCTTGATGCATCCCAAGCTCAGAAATAGCCTCTCGCAAACGCTGCCCCGGCACATCATCGCCAACCACGCCTGCCAGGAAGACTTCTGCCCCCAGGGTACGCGCATTGACCGCTACTCTGGTCGCCCCACCCGGCACAATGCGCTCTTCGTACATTTCCAGAATCAGCACAGGCGCGTCACGCGCAATACGTGTTGGCCGACCAACCAGGTATTCGTCCGCCACCATATCGCCAATCACCAGCACGCGCTTCCCCGCAAAACCCTCGATCAGCGCGCGCAATCTATTCAAGGCTATATGAAAATCATTCTCCATGAAAAGGTCTCCGTCCTTTTATCAGCACATACAGCATAAACCTGGGAATCGCCAACATGCGTTTCCAACGCCAGGGTTCGCGGTACAGCCGGTAAAGCCATTCGAGACCCACGCGCTGCATAATGCGTGGCGCGCGGCGTTGTCGCCCCGAAAGGAAATCAAACGCGCCGCCCACTCCCATAGCCACCGCGACGGGCAGGCGCGCGAGGTTGCGGTAAATCCACAAATCCTGGGCAGGCGCGCCATAGGCTACGCACAGCACATCAGCATCAGCGACTCGTATGCGATCAAGGATGGCATCTTCTTCCTCTAACGCGGGCGATCCTGCGTATGTGCCAGCAATTGCCAATCCGGGCGCGATAGCCAGCAAACGCGCTGCCGCCTGCTCAGCTACGCCCGGCGCGGCCCCCAACAGATACATCCGGTAGCCAGAGGCAGCGCAGCGTTTCGCCAGGGCCTCGATGGTATCGACGCCTGTAATACGCTCCGGCACATGCGTTTTGCCAGGATAGCTCGCCCACACGATGCCAATGCCATCGGCCAACACCAGCGCGGCCCTGTTGATCGTCTGGCGAAAATCGCTATTGTGTTGGGCTGCCATCACAAATTCGGTATTCACCGTCACCACTTGCTGGCAGCGCTGCATCGTTACATTTGCGCGGCGGAACGCAATCATGCGTTCAATACGGTCAAGCGCCTGCTCCCGTGTCACTCGATCCACGCGCACACCGAGTACAAAGGTGGATGCAGGCGCATCAGTCATATTTTCCAATTTACGCGACCAGGGCGGGGGCAAGCCCCGCCCGTACCCTATACGGTAGTTTCGCGCTTCGCAGCGTACAGGGTACGGGCGGGGCTTGCCCCCGCCCTGGTCGCAAGCCAGGCTTGCCTCCGCCCTGGTCAGTCCGTGTACACTAACGCAAAAAGTTGAACTGTATGCTACTATAGCAGATTCGACGCCGTATGGCTATGTCTGGTACAATATCAGGCGAAGCAATATGTGAAAAGGAGTGATGTCTCATGGTAGAAGCGAATATACAGAGCGACGAACGTCCCAAACTGCCCATGCAAGGCGTGCCACAGCCGAGCAAAGAAGAAGTCATGCATCTTCCCCGCGTCCATATTTCAACGCACCCGGTAATGCGGCATAAAATGACGGCCCTGCGCGACAAAAATACCCAGCCGCCGGAGTTTTACCGGCTGGTCAAGGAGATTGGCGCGCTGATTGCCTATGAAGCAACCGCCACGCTGGCCCTGGAAAAAGCCTCCATCGAAACGCCCATGGGTCCAATGGTAGGAGAACGACTGGCCGGTGGCATAGGAGTCACGCCAATTTTACGCGCTGGTTTAGGGCTGGCCGAAGGGTTTCGCGAGGTCATCCCCGATGTGCAGGTCTGGCACCTGGGGCTACGCCGCGACGAACATACCCTGGAGGCGATGGAGTACTACAATCAACTGCCGCACAAGGTCGAATTGCAAGTATGTTACGCAGTCGATCCGATGCTGGCGACGGGCGGCTCGGCCATCGACGCCATCAACGTGCTGAAAAAGCGCGGCATCCTCCGCCTCAGCTACGTATGCATCATCGCCGCACCCTACGGCCTGCTCAAACTCTCGCAGACGCATCCCGACATCGATATTTACGTTGCCGCGCTGGACGAAAGCCTCAACGATGTGGGCTATATCCTGCCAGGACTGGGTGACGCCGGAGACCGCCAGTTTGGAACCTTTTAATACACTACTCACCACATCAACGCAGGAAGGGGATAAGCCATCATGATGCCATTCATGCCCCGGCCTGAACGCGAAGATGACCAGTCCGAGCAAGAATATAACCAGGAAGAAGATCAGCCAGCCGGTGAAGAGTCACCATCAGCAGCGAGCGCACCCCAGGCCCAACTGCCGCCAGAGGCACGCGGAGATATCAACGGAGGCCCGCTCGGCTGCTGCTTTGGCGTCAGCATAGGTCTGCTGCTCAGCGCCGGCATCGCCAGCCTCAGCATTCCCGTCATCAGCCATTTCTTCTCTGATAGAGGCTGGCTCGCCCTGACCACACAAATCCTGGTGATAGTCCTCGCCGTCGCCGGCTTTATCCTGCTGGGCTATATCGGCTGGAAGATCGGGCGCAGGATATTCCGTGAATACGAGCCATCCCCCGCCCAACAACAAAAAATGGCGCGCCTGGAACAACGCTACGCCGCGCGCTCGCAACGCAAACACGTGTAGATAAAAAACGCCCGCGAACTCTGGATCTTTCAAATCCGCGCGCAGGCACTGATGAAATCGGCTCATGATTGTGCCTTTCACTGCCCCCTCTCTATCAAAGCATCTCTTTGCAGGAACAGACAATTTTCGCCAGAAATCAGGAACGGGCGCGCCTCTTGTAGCTCTGTTCCATCAGGTAACACAATCTTGAACCACTCGTACAACGTGTGCGGAAGGATTTACATATTCCTCAGCGGCGTTGTTTTTCGTCCTTGTTAACTCTCTGTGCCTTCTTGTTCACGATGAACGAGCAACGGCGCAGTGTAGGGAATGCCTGTCATACGCAAAAGCCCCTGTCGTATCAGGAGTTCATCCTGGCTGTTGATAGGTTGCCCCTGCCCAATCCTCCAGACCGTCATATAGCGCACGTCCGACTTGAGAGCCACGTCCAGCGGCTCAATCTGATACATTGCAAGATAGCGGCGAAACTCGACAGCGCTGATGGGTAAGGTCTCTTGCTCAGAAGCACTCTGTTGAAAATACATTCACCCGCCCCTTTCTGTTCTTCTGGTTCATCGCTTCAACCGCCAAAAAAAGCCTTATGAGTGCCTTCTTTTCCGCTTGCCGCTTTTTTTCTTTGCTTGACGCTGCTCCTCTACCGCTAGCCCCCAATGCGCTTCATTCATCAGCGTCAGTGCCTCGGCTTCTTTCCCCTCGGCAAGGAGTTGTAAGATGCGTTCCGCGCCGCGCTGCGCGCGTGCTTCAATGAAATCGTGACGCGCGGTGATGGCAAACCCTGAGAATCCCAGGCGTGCCGCTTGTTCCTCCAATGCCTGTTGCTCTCTAAATCGTGCGACTTCGCTACTCATTTTTTCCTCCTGAAAATACTCCATTAAGATAAAAGCACCATAGGAAAGATACAAGAATAACAGCACCAGGCAAACGAAACGTTTCTAGTAAACGAAAGAGTATTTCGCTTATAAGAGAT
This sequence comes from uncultured Chloroflexia bacterium, assembly GCA_963769535.1. Classification (GTDB taxonomy): domain Bacteria; phylum Chloroflexota; class Ktedonobacteria; order Ktedonobacterales; family Ktedonobacteraceae; genus CF-113. The sequence goes on from CAVYMC010000003.1 coordinate 105,405, forward strand.
GTGTCCACCTTCGCCAATGCATTGAAATGTATACTACGATGGGTTACAATACTATTAAGATGAGAAGGTGAAAGCGATGGCAAACAATCAGTATTGGTGGTATGCCTATGGAAACTTTGAACCTGGGAAAGACAATCTTCCCCATTTCGGGCAGGTATTCGCCCATTATCGTAAACTGTCAGGTTGGTCAAAAGCGCAAGCTGCAAGTGCCTTAAAGTGTACAGAGCGTTACATCGAAATGCTTGAAAGCGATCAGAACACGAATATGCCAAAATCTAACCCGCGCAGAGCGGCACTGGCAAAAATATTAAAGATACCCCCTATCCTCCTCGGCGTAGCCATCGTCGGACAGGAAGAGGATATCGTCCGTGTCCATACCAATTCCGCAGGAGTGCAAACAGCTTTTGACTCCCAAACCATGACCTTTTATGAGGACATGCTGGCTTCCTGTTGGGAACTGTACTATACCAGCAGTGTTCATAGCGCTACAAAGAATATTGACCTCTGGCTTAATTACCTCCAACGCGAAGCAAAAAAGGTCAACGGAGTGAAACGCGATCAACTGCTTTCCCTGCTTTGTCGCTTCTATCAGCTTTCATCGTTGGCAGCGCGCGACCGCTATGATCTGAGCAGGGCGCTCGCCGACGAAAAGCAAGCAATAGACATTGCGTTTGAACTTGGCAACGCTGAATTGATTGCTTCCTCATTCCTACGACGTACCCGCATTTACCTGCAAAAAGGCGATTACCAGCTTGCTATTCAAGACGCGGAAGCCGCGCTCCCCTACGCGAATCGTTCTCGTGATCCCCTCAAAGGGAAAGTCTATCAAATCACAGGCGAGGCTTATGGTCGCATTGCAGAAAGCAGCCAGGAACTACAGAAAAAGAGCCTCGGCTACTTCGACCAGGTTGGGCGTATCGTGCGCAAAGGAAATTTAGAGGCAGATGGCAGTTTTGCCAGACTCGACTTGACCAGTCTTTACATCGAGCGAGCCGAAGCATTACGCCAGTTCAGGCAATTCGATGACGCGCATGATGCTTTAGCCATCGCGCGTGACAACCTCAGCCCACAACTCACACGCTGGCAAATCAACATCATGCTCGAAGAAGCTGAAGCATACTACGCCCAGGGAGATCATGGTGATAGTGCTACTGTAGCGCTTAATACACTCAAGCTAATCAACACTCTTCGACTCGACGGTAAAAAGCAGCGCATTCGCCGCCTCTACCAAAATCTCTATAGTTGGAACGCCAATTATCCCCTCGTCCGCCTATTAGGGCAAGAGTTGGACATGTTGTGACAATGACAAACAAGGCGAAACCAGGAGCGACACCCACAAGGGGTGTCGCTCCTGGTTAGAACGCATAGGAGAGGTACCAGAAATACTCTCTGCGCGTTATAATTGGTGAGAGCAGAACACATAGATTACAGGCGAGAGGTAGGGCATAGTATGCATGTCGTTATTTTCTGTGACATGGAAGGCATTTCCTGTATCGAAACATGGGTCCCATACAAACAATTGCCTGGGTTCAATGACTTCTTATTGTTGCAACCGGATCCAGGCTATTATTCGTAATGGTATATATGCATGGACAGACAAACTTTTCATTGCACTCATGCTACAACCATGTTACTATTAAGAAGTCTTAATTACTCTATGATTTGGAGCAATTCATGGATCAACATGAAGTAAGTAGTCAAATTATACAGAGACCCAAACCAATTAAATGGGTGATACCTGACACTGTCAGAACTGATCATGCGACCCATCTCGTGGTACAGCAACAAGGATCAGAATTTACCTTGCTCTTTTTTGAAGTCCAACAGCCCCTTTTCATGGGTACGCCAGAGGAACAGTTGGCTGCATTTGAAGAAATGCCATACACTGAAGCAAGATGCATCTCAAAAGTTGTAATGAGTGCGGAAAATGCGGCTGAAGCTACGAATAACCTGGTTCAAAGCTTAAATAGATTGAATGAGTTGTTAGTAGCTCAGATGAAAGGAACAGGAAATGCAGACAACCTTTAATAAAAGAAGACAGGGTCACCAATCGCTGGTAGAATTCTCACCTACAGTCATTACGACGGGCAGCTACCCTTTTTCCGTTCAGGAATACCGACGAACCTCCATTATCAGTGTAGTACAAACCAACATCGTATCTACTATAGAACAGCCCGTTTTTGCAGAGAAACTGCTGGTCAACCTCGGCGAAATTCTGGCTACAACCCTGGTCAATATATTGGAGGAACTAAGCAAGTATAATAGAGACGCTGTATATCCAATAACCTCTATCCTTGAACCATATCTCAAAACCCAACAAGAACTTTTTGCGCATATGCCACCTAAATCGTCCAGAGAAATCACCGTCAATGTAGCAAGAAGCGGCAAAGCCAAGCCCACAGTCTCATTAGACTGATCAGTTTATGATTTACTTTCATTACTTTATTTGGTAGGAGTGTTATGTCGGCATTGGAATATCCCTGGTATAGCCTCGTAGAAGGTGAAGATCTTGAACAAGGAGATTTCATAGACGAGTGCGAAGTGATTGTCCCGCATTATACTTCTAATAGCTCCTCAGATGAAACGTTACCCGCCAGTCAATCAACGTACCAGGTGACAGCTTCTGCTGACATTTATGACCTGGTTATCGTCAGCCAATCATGCGATCTCGAAAACGGGAAAATCGAGTATGTTCTTTTATGTCCTAGATGGTCATGCGATGAATATGCGAAGATAAACAGCGAATTCAAAAAATTGGATAGGCTAGAGCAAATCAGACAGGGAAAAAATCATCGGTATTGTATGTTGAACGAATGTAAACTCGTTGACCTACCATCTGTAATACAAATTGTAGATCTGGGTACCGTCTTTAGCATTCCCTACGCTTCATTGAAAGAGATAGCAAAAACCAGCGGTAAAAGGTTACGTTTACTTTCTCCTTACAAAGAAAAGTTAGCCCAGGCTTTCGCCTACTACTATATGCGTGTGGCTCTACCTGATGACATTCCAAAATTTGAAAAGCCAAAAGCACTTATTCAGGTTTAGCAATTAAATAAAGCATTCGATTGCGAGGAGCTTTTTATCGTTCCGTCACGCGAATCACCGCGAAGCGGCTGCGCAGCGAGTTGGTCAACTCCACCAGGTGGGCCAGGGATTGCTTCATGTGGCCGCATTGTCCGGCGATCTCGCTCGCCATACGGGCGATTTCTTCTACGGAATGCGCCACCAGTTGCGACCCGGTAGCCTGGCTTTCGGCTGCTGGCTCAAGACCCTGCATCATCTCTACCATATCTTCCATAACGGAGCCGATAGCCTCCAGTGCAATGCCCGTCTGCATCACCAGTTCGGACTGCGACACAACATGCTGGATGTTCTGGTCAACGCTCTGTGAAACGGTAGTGATCTCGTTTTGAATGGCGCGGATGCGTGACGCCACCTTGCGCGCTGCATCCGCGCTGCTCACGGCCAGCGAGCAAATCTCCTGCGCAATCACTACGAACCCCTGGCCCTGCTCTCCGGCCCGTACCGCCTCAATCGCCGCGTTGAGGGCCAGCAGGTTCATGCGCGTTGTCAGGCTGGTCAACTCCACCACGGTATCATTGATCTCCTGCCCGCTCTCACCCAGGCGTTTAATCACACGCGCCGATTGCATGGTAGTATCGCGTACTAAACGCATCCCATCGTTAGCGCGCGCGATTTGTTGTTGGCCGCCCTGCGTCACCTCCATCGCCTCACTGAGCGCCTCAGATAATTTCTCCGCCCGTTCCGAAACACGCTTGATGGTGCCTGCCATATCATCGGTGACACGCGAAATATGCTCAACCTGGCGTTCCTGCTGGCTGGCATCACGCGCCAGCACATCTGAACTGCGGCGCACATCCTGGACATGTTCATCTACCGCCTGTGTCACCTTTTGCACATTGCCCAAAATATCGCTGATCTCATCAAGCATCACATTCACCGCTTCAACAACAGGCTGCAACTTCTCATGCATAGGGCGCACGCGCACGCGCAAATCACCATGCTGCACCTGTTCCAGATCGCGGCGCAGCGCCACAATAGACTCTTCCAGCGCCAGCCGTTCCGCTTCACGCTCCTGGAAGAAACGCGCATTATCGATAGCAATGGCGGCCTGGTTCGCGAAGAGTTCGACCATCTCGATGTTTTCCTCGGTCGGTACCTTCCCATCTACCGGATCATCCAGCGACAGGAAACCCAAAATCTTCCTCATGCGCGGGCTAAAGAGCGGAATCAGCAGCAAATCTTCAGGATGCCAGCCCCCAGGCTCATAATCATCCAGCGTTTTATCCATCCCTCCCACGACATCCGCGAAGGCCGCCGCGTATTCATGCGAAATAAAATAGCTCTGGCTGATCTGAAATTCCGGGCGCATCATACGCATCATCTGCTCGACCGTCACCGGATGCTCGCGCACGATCCGTCTGCTCTCTTCAGTAGCTCCCGCGAAAGCGGCAGGGGTGAGATAGTCATTCTGCTCCTCAAACAGATTGATGACCGCGATACGAAAACCCGTACAGGCGCTGATGACGGCCACGATGCGCTGGAGAATGTCGTCAAGCCCCAATTCCGCGCGAAACACGTTACCCAGCCGAATCAGCTCCTTGATTTGTCGCGCCCGTAACGGAGTGTCTATATCATGAGGAAAGGTTATAGCCGGCATCTGTAGAGCCTGATCATCGGGTGTCATCGGTATGGTTGGCAAACCCGCCGCCTGTTCGCGTTCCCACTGCGCTCGCTCGGCAGGCGAGCGAAAACGCACGCGCAAAGGCACATACCAGTTCTGCTGCTTTCGTTCCGACATGATTATTTTTCCTCTTTAAATTGAAACTGCTTATTTGAGAATAACACATGCATCTGTTGTATACAAGAAACATAGGAGAAAAAGCGCATGACGATGTTACAGAACCTGCGCATTCATCGTTATTGTAAATAGGAGACGCAGAATGCGCTCCTCGGAAAAATTCTCTGGTAGTGCAGCAAGTAGTGTAATCTTGTAGCGCGGCAAATCGTAGAGAAGTTTCGTAATATTTGGACTACATTAATGCGAGGGCGTCAAGCAATTGACGCCCTTTTTTACGGCATAAAAGCCAGTAGCGACACCCCTTGTGGGTGTCTCGTCTCGTCTCCTTCGTTTTCCCTGTGTATGAAAGAGAAACCAGGACGGGACATCCACAAGGGGTGTCGCTACTGAAAAAAAGGCTACTCCGGTTTTTCAGGCGCCTTCACCTCAGACTTAAAGCCTGTCCGCACATGGCTATTAGCGCGTTCTGAAACTTCCACCTTCTATATGGAGGAGAGGAAAGGGAAAAGTTCTTATTCACATCTACCCTCTCTCAACAATTCCCTCTTTTTTGACCCCACCCCTATGATATTAGTACTTCAGCGTATCTTGCAGCGTGTGAGAGCCAAACAATCATCCACTATGGCCGATGAAGACGAACCAGGAGCGAACAACAGCGAACGAGTAAAAGCCTATCTTTTGCTTCGCCCAGAGGCCAAAGTGCGGGACGTTGCTGAAGCGTTGTCTATTAGTGTGAGCACCGCGAACAAATGGATGAGTCGGGTCAAGGCATAGGGCGAACACACCAGCGCAGAGCGAACAGGGGAGCGGAAACGTTCCCCTCTTTTTTATCTGGATTGCGCTTTTTCGTAGACCGTGATGCTGGTACGTTTGGAACGGGCGAGGACTTCAAGAAAGGTCACAAAGAAATGGTTGACAGTGGCAGTCTCCCCGTTAGCTAACGCAATGGTTTGTGGATGAAGTGTTCCCCGCAGCAAAGCGCGATCACCAGGGCGAAGATGAGAACGGTGTGCCATATCTGCATAGGCGTTGGTGGCGTGAGCCTCAAAATCCCCTTCTTGCTCAGGATGGAGCAGATCAGGTTCAGCGTGTATTTGACAATGCCACTCGTTGCCTTTGACCCGCTTTCTGAACGTGACTGAACTCGTCACCACACAATTGCCAAGCTCCATTTCTGGCGTGTGCTCAGGTTCTAACCCTTCGAGTGTCGGCTGGATGAAGCTTGCACTCTCACTGTTCTGGTCAGTTGTCGCAAGATCATTTTTGACCACAGCACCAATTGGCGTCGTTGGAAATTCAATTCTTCCCATAGCAGCAGACCAGCAAGGAAGAAGTATAGAAGAGTCTGCGTTCCCTTGTCAATCGAAGATGAAGTGTTTTGTGTAATATAAAAGGGAGCCAGTATCTCCCATTTTGCTAACAAGATTTGGGGGCCAGTCTCCAAATGATGCGAATTAAATTTGGGGGCCACTAGTACAGATGCTAATCAAAAAAGGAGCCACGTGCTGTTGATTTCTGCTATCGTTACAGTGAGCAGTCCACCCACTTTAGCGATAGGAGAACTGGAGATGATTCCCGTGGAAGAACGCGAAACCATTCGCCGGGCCTACTACCTGGAAGGCAAGAGTAAGAGACAGATCGCCCGCGAACACAACCATTCTCGCAAAACCGTGGATAAAGCGGTCGACAATCAGCCGCCGCAGCCCTACCGGCTCAGCCGCGCGAAGCCGTCCCCGGTGTTCGGGGCCTTTCGGGCCCGCGCCGACGAACTGCTGGCCGACAATGTGCATCTGCCGCCCAAGCAGCAGTACACGGGTCACAAAATCTACGAACTGCTGCAGGCCGAGGGCTATCAGGGCAGTGAGGCGCGGGTACGCCTGCACCTGACGCAATGGAACAAGAGCCACCACGCCCCGGCGCTGTTTCTGCCGTTGGAGTTTGACCCCGGCCAGGATGCGCAAGTGGATTGGGGAGAGGCCATCGCCGTCATCGGTGGGGTCAGGCAAACCGTGCAGATCTTTGTGATGTGGCTGTCCTACAGCCGACGACGCTTTGTGATGGCCTTTCCCAGCCAGAAACAAGAGAGCTTCTTTTACGGACATGTCTGCGCTTTCGAGCACTTTGGGGGCGTGCCTGCCCGCATCAGCTACGATAACCTGGCGACCGCCGTCCGCCTGATGGTGGAAGGTCGGGTGCGCCGCGAGCAGCGGCAGTTCGTGGCTTTCCGCTCGTACTATTTGTTCGAGAGCCATTTCTGCCAACCGGCCGCTGGATGGGAGAAAGGGGGGGTGGAGGCATCGGTGGGGTTTAGCCGCCGCAATTTTCTCGTGCCTATCCCCACCGTGGCCTCGTTTGAGGAGCTGAACCTGAGCCTATTGCACGCCTGTCTCAAAGATGACCAGCGCCGCGTCAGCCGGCAAGTGGAGACGATCGGGCAGATGTGGGAGCGGGAGCGACCCGTGTTGCGCAGCCTCCCCCCGTATGCCTACGAGTGTTGTGTGACGACCAGCGCCCGTCTCAACGGCTACAGCCTGATTGTCTACGAGACGAACCGCTATTCGGCGCCGGTGAACCGCGCCAGGCGCGAGGTGATCGTCAAAGCGTATCCCTTTCACCTCGACATCCTGGATGGGACCAGCCTGTTGGCGCGCCATCCCCGCAGTTACGGGCGCGAACAGGACCTCTTCGAGCCGCTGCACTACTTGCCATTGTTGGAGCAGCGGCCTGGTGCCTTCGACTATGCCAGGCCCATGCGGCAGTGGCGCAAAGACTGGCCCGAGAGCTACCATCAGATGCTGCGGGTGTTGCGGGAGCAGTGGCCGGAAGGCGGGCGAGGTGTCCAGGAGTTCGTGCGGGTGCTGCGCTTACATGAACAGTATCCCGCTCACCAGGTGCAGCAGGCCATTGAGCAAGCGCTCGCCTACGGCTGCCCGCATCTGGATGGGGTGCTGCATTGCTTGCACCAGCTCACCGAGGAAGCGCCTGCTGGACTTCGCCCGCCCCTGGCTGACCCGGTCCCCTTGCCAGCCATTGGCAGCCAACCCATTGACCTGCAGCAGTACGAACGACTGTTGAGTTCCTCTAGCTAAGGAGTGTCTCATGCAACAGAACACCTTGCTCGAAAGCTATCTGCACCAGCTCAAGCTGCCGGCGTTTGCCCACACCTACGCCGCCATCGCTTCGGATGCCGCCCGCACGGGCTTGTCGTGCGAGCGCTACTTGCTGGCCCTCTGTGAAGCAGAACTCGCCCAGCGCGATGCCAATCGAGTGGAACGCTGCATTGCCCAGGCCAAACTGCCGGTGCTCAAAGAGCTGTCCCAGTTCGATTGGAGCTGCGTGCAGGGCGTCTCCAAAACGCGTGTGTTCGAGTTGGCGCAAGGCGGCTACCTCACGCACGCCGAGCCCATTCTCATGATCGGGAACCCGGGCCTGGGGAAAAGCCACGTGGCCGCCGGATTGGCCCTGGCCGCTTGCCGTCAGGGGAGACGGGTGCGTTTCTACAATGTGGCCACCCTGGTCAATGATTTGATCGTCGCGCAGCATGAGTTGAAACTCTCGCGCTTGCTGTCCACCCTCGGCAAGCAGGAATTGCTGGTGCTCGATGAGTTCGGCTTCATTCCGTTCAGCCGGGAGGGAGCCCATCTCCTCTTCCAGCTCTGCTCGGCCCTCTACGAGCAAGTTGCCGTGATCATCACGTCCAACCTGAAATTTAGCGACTGGAAGAGCGTGATGGGGGAGGAACATCTCACGGCCGCCTTCCTCGAACAGGCTGACTCACCGGGCGCACATTCTCGAATTTCTTGGCGAGTCGTTTCGCTTTCGTCAGCGACTGCAGCAGGCCGAACAGCAGGGACACCGGGCTGAGGACTCTGATCCTGCGCTGATGCAAGCTGCGCCCGCCCCCAGTAGCGGGTAGGAGCCTCCCGTGCGGCTGCTCAAGTATGCCACACCAGTCAAGGCCAAGACGAGCGCGCCCTCACCCCACCCCACTTCCTCCTGCGCGGCCTTGACTTGGCGTGGCGTTGAGGTAGCAACCCGCACCGGGAGTCGGGAACGCGGTAGCGGGCGGCGGCAGACGTTGGACAGGCAGCAGAACCGGGGAGAACTTCTGCACTGTCGGGGAAGGAACGATTCGGGAACCGTTTGGGCGACTCCGTTGGAGCAAGGAGGAGTGGAGATATGCCACAGGTGGCTCCCTTTTTCGTTAGCAAAAGCCAGGTGGTTCACTTTTTCGTTGTCACATGGCCCCCAAATCTGAGTAGCAGTGACATATTCAAAGAAATCGCTGGCCCCGATTCTGATGAGAAAGTGGCCCCCAATATCATTGACAAATACACCACCTATGAGCGATACCTCGACGCAAATTCGTCCATGCGGAACTTGCCCGAAGAGCATATCAAGGTACAGTATGCGCTGGAACGTGCAGTGTACCTGAGTCTGGTTGACATGTTTGGCTTTGACGTAATCGAGGAGTTCATCTAACCCGAAGAAAGGAAACCCCATACATGGACTCATTGGATTGGAGCAGATCGTTTAACATCTTCTCCATTTCACGGCTTTCCCTCCATTCGTCAGGCATCCCCGTAGAGCTTGTTCAATCCCTCACGGACGACGACATGTACGCAATTGCCGAGCAGATCGCTGACATGGTGGTGCAAGAACCCGTTGAGAAGATCGCCGAATTTGTCGCGCGACTCTATCTTGCCGAGAAAGGAACCAGCAATGGCAGCAAAAAACCCTTGCGGCAAGACGGTGAAACCTGACCAGGCGTATGAGGTCTGGCAGTCTCTTGACGGAAGCTGGACGTACTTTGTCTTGAAGAAGTACCAGTCACCGGAGAAAGAAGCCACCAACCCTTTTGCTCGTTGGTACTGTCTGACCAAATCGCCCATTACCCCCAATGGTGAATATGGCGATGCCTATGTTGCCACCGTCACGGACGGGACGCACAAAATTGTAAACCCACTTGTACCGACATCAGGAGGACAGGATGGAACAGCCAGAACCAGGTAAGCAGTACGAAGTGTTGGGCTTCAGCAGAGAAACGCTTACCTCACTTGGATTTACCCAACACCAGCTTAATCGACTGACCGATGAAGATTTGGCTCGTATTGCGGCATCTCTTGCGAAAACGTATCCCGATTTTGAGGAACGAGTCAGGATTAACGTTGGACTCTACCTGATTAGTTTGGATACGACGAGGAGGACAGCATGAAGCGAGTAAAGCTTGACTTTGGTTCGGAGATCACCATTTCCGATGAGGCCTTTGAGCAGATCAGTGCCATTGTTCAGGCAAACAGGGTCTGTGAAGGATGCGGCCAACCCTATGCACCAGAGCGCCCCAATGTGGCCTTAAACCGTTGTTTACCGTGTTTTCTGATGAACAACGCCAACCAGGGATATACCTACATCAAGTTGTATCAAGTCAACGAGCGCGGTGAGGACATTCACTGGTTTCTTGACCCGTTCAGCCTCATCCACTACACCCACTCTACATCCAGAGAAGCGCAGCAGAGCACATACTACACGCTTCTGTATTGGGAATTTCCCGTTCCCACGACCTGGGTGGACGGTGATGAAGAAAAGCCGGTCAACAACTATCATTGGTCGATTTTCGGCAACCCGAAGCGCGATCAAGTGTTAGTCATTCACAACACCATCGACTACGGCGCAGATCGTTCGTTTGATTTTCTCAGTTACCGCGACGGCAGAACCGTCCAGATTGACCGCAAGCGCGGGGAAGGTCGCCGGTTATTCCTGGCCGCGAAAAAGCGGATTGAGGCGACGCATGACGGACACGGCTACCATGTGGAGGGTCACACCTTCTTTTCGATGGAGAGCTACTGGCTGCGGTACATGGTGGCACAGATCGCCAGCGAAGAAGACCACAGGAAAGAAGGAGCAGCAACCACATGAAACTCTTGACAGAGGAACTGAAAAAGGAGCTTCCTCCACTTTACTCCCAGGAACATGAGCCAGACCCGTTGGTGATATGTAAGTTCTTTCATCCCCTCTCGTTCTGGACATGGTATGCCTATGAAGGCTCATCCGAAGGCGATGATTTCCTCTTCTTTGGCTGGGTCTATGGTGACTTCCCAGAGCTTGGCTACTTCAGCTTGAGCGAGCTTGAGTCCGTCAACGTCATGGGACTGGACATTGAGCGTGATCTGCTCTTTACACCGATGCGCTTGTCAGAGGTGAAACAGCTTCATGCAGAAACGCCGCCGAGTAGACCGCCAACGCTGACCATTATTATCATTGACGATCTGACAGAGGAAGGAGACCCCGATGGCAACCCTTAATCAGTGTTCCTTTATTGGTCGCCTGGGCAAAGACCCTGAACGCCAGGTGACTGCCACTGACAAGTCAGTGACGAAGTTCTCACTCGCCGTTGACCAGGGCAAAGACCAGACAATGTGGCTCAATATCACGACTTGGGACAAGCTCGCGGAAACCGTTGAGAAATATGCCCATAAGGGAACGCTCGTGTTCGTGCAGGGCAAACTTCAGCTTCGTCGGTATAAGGATAAGCAGCACAACGTTGAGCGGCTATCGGTTGAGATCATTGCTACTACCGTGCAGCTTCTTGAGAAGCGCAAAGCAGAGGATGAGATACTGAATGAGGTAGTGCCGCCGGAGTAGTGTCATCGTCTTGTAGATACGCACACTGTAACAAAACTATTGGCCTGGAAGGAGGCATTGTGGTATCCCCACTTTCGCAGACTTCCAGGCCGTTCTTTTTTCTCCACTTCCCTCTCACAACCAGAACACCTTTTCATATGCCTCTCTCACGTCATGAGAGGCGGTTTGAGCCGTGTTTTCGTGAGAAGCGGATAATCCCCCTCTCCCCTGGTAAAAATGCCCCTTGACAATAATTTCAAAACTCTGCAATACTAAGACCAGTTTCAAAATCAATTGAAAGAACCCAGGGGATTTCACTTGATTGAATGATCTATGATAGTCTCAATAGCTTCACAAAAAGGCGGCACCGGAAAAACCACGACTTCTATTGCTCTTGCAGCAGGGTTAGCCCGAAAAGGGAAAAAAGTGCTCTTAATTGACCTGGACAGCCAGGCCAATTCGTCAAAGGTCCTGCTCCCCCACTACAAGGACATTAAAAAAGATCAAACCGTCTACAGCACCATTATTAAGCGGCTTCCTCTCACCATTCACCCGACACACGTTCACCATCTCGATATCGTCGCCGCCCATATCCTTCTCTCAAGTACCGACGTTGAATTAACGGTGGCAAAAGATCACCGCGAGGCTCGCTTAAAGCGTGAAGTAGATACCATCAAGGGCAGCTATGATTTTATTTTTATCGATTGCCCTCCGGCTCTCGGCTGGTTGACCCTCAATGCATTAACCGCCTCAGATAAAGTGATTGTGGTGGTATCCCCTGGATACTTTGAGGTTGAAGCGATCGATCAGATCGCGGATACCATACGAGAAACGAAGACCGATTATAACCCGAAGTTAGAACTGATCGGCTTACTGTTCACCATGACCGACCAGACGATCAATACCTCGACCTCACTGTCTATCTTAAAGCAAATGTACCCGACTATTCTGCTGCCACGCCATATTCCACGCAATACCGATATACGAGACGCCCATTATAACCATCAAGATATTTTTTCTTTTAACCCAAAGGCTTACGCAGCCATTGCCTATGAGAAGTTAATAGATGAGCTATTTTTATCTCAGAAATCGAACGTATGAAAAAGAAACTCAATGTGAATGCTTTTGCGAGCAGCCTGCGAGGTGAATCTGTCTTCTTTCCGACAAAGAATAATGACCCAGCACCCGATCAAGCAGGAGAGCCGCAGGAGCCTATCAAAGAAGAACAACCATTCCCACCATCTCATCTTGCTGAGGTTCAAGAAAGCAACCGTGATACCGTGATACCACGACACCATGCTACCATGCAACCACGCAGTCACGATACCACTCCCTATGACCAGGAAGCGAGCATAGAAGAAAAAGTGCGCAAAGCAGTCAAACAAGTTGGGAAAGAGGCAGCAACCCACCGCTTCACCTTAGAAGAAAAAAATATGCTGGCAGATATCGAATATAGTTACAGGCGTCAGGGGATACGAACCAGTGAAAATGAAATCACTCGTATTGCGATCAATTATTTTGTGGAAGAGTATCGCAAAAACGGAGAAAATAGTGTGCTTGCGAAAGTGTTGAAACGCCTCAATTCCTGACACCACGATACCAAACAACCGTGATACCACGGTGTCATGGTATCAACCAAGCAACCGCGATGTAATTTAGCCCTTGACAGCAAGCTAAACGGGAGAGTTACAATTGAGGAACGTATACACACCAACCATGAACACACTGTCCACACTACGTTTTTTAGGGTTCAACAAGCCAGAGGCCAATTTCTTCAGGCTTCCGAATGAGTGGACAGATATGACCGCCAGCATCACGAGCCTGGCAGAAGTCAAGCTGGTTGAATACGTACTCAAACACACCTGGGGATATAGCGAGTTTGATCTGGTAAAGAAGATCACGACGGATGAGTTCATGTATGGCCGGAAGAAAAAGGACGGAACCCGCATCGATAACGGCACCGGATTAAGTAAACCCTCAGTGATTGAAGGACTCAATAACGCCGTGAAGCATGGCTTACTTGAGGTAGAAATTGACGAGAGTGACAAGGCTCGCATTAAGAAATGCTACAAGCTCCGCATGAAAACGCCTCTTGAAGAAACTGAGCCAGAAGCCGTCCACACAGAGGTAAAGAATGTTTACATCGGGGTAAAGAACTTTAACAGCAGGGGTAAAAAATCTTTACAGCGATCAGAGAAAAACACTACAGAAAGATATAATAACGTTACTAAACAGAACAAAAAGGATACAGAAGAAACAGAGTATTATGCGAAGCTCTTAGCAGACAAGTTAGGCGATCACAAATCCTTGACGTATTACAAAATCGCTTGCCAGCGATTGAACCCGCAGCTACTTATGCAGAAAGCCGCAGAGATCATGGCAGATGGAGGAGCCAGAAACCCAGGAGCAGTATTTACCGAATGGGTGAAACAGCACAGCAGGCAGGCAATATGAAGAAATTTACTGAGGTAATATTTTATTTGAACAGAAATTATCCCAACTCTCTGCTTCTACCAAATGATGATGTTAGAACTGAAAACATGACCAGTCAGCGACAAATACGAACTATGCAGACAGAGAAATCTACCCACTCATAACCGGATACAAAGCCTATCCGTACACAAAACCGCTTCACCAAGTGGGTGTGAGTCTAGTGGCAAACGTAGTATCCCTCTTCCTACAACCATCACTACAGATAAATTATCCTCGATGATACTATAGTTTCAAATAGAGTAGATCAGATACCCCTACCAGCAAAAATATTCGTAGGTATCGCACGCGGGTGTGAGGCGCACCGCTTCGCTAAACTCTCGCTAAAACATGCCACTGGCATGTTTTTTCACGCTTCGTTTTGCCCCTCACACCCGCGTGCTCCATTTTTCCTTTTCTGGCAACAGGTGCCACCCCATGCCAGCATGGGAAACCCTGCGCCCATACTGGCATTTCCCCACCGAATACTCTTTGTCAACGAACATACTTTTCAGCAGACTGAAAAAAGCGTCCCACCACAGCGACGATCTCCCATTATTGCCGTTATTTTTTCAAAGAAGCAGGGGAGTATTACCAAAAAAGTAGTGAATAGTGTAGATAAAATACTCAAACACGAGGAGAGCGAGTTTCAGGGAACTACCCGCGTAACAAGCAGGAAAGCCCCGCTTCTTACTCCCAACCCATCCATCCAGTCAGAAAAGCAGCCTCCACACAGTGCTAGCTTCGTACCTGTGAGAAGACCCGATAAACGCCATCGCCTGCCTGATACCTCCTTCAAGCCATTCAAAAGAGTTAGGTAGGCCACCTCCCGATATCTTAGGCCAGGAGTGGTACTGGATGTTTCTCCAACGCCCTATGCCACAAGGGAGCCAGGAAAAGTGATGTCTCATCCTGTTCCCAAAACGGAGTAAGGCTGCAAAAGTAAAATCGGAGAGCGAGCTTTCTCAAGTTGAGTTCGGTTAAAACTTCCTTCGTCCAGGTCATCATGCTTTTCATTCTGGTGTCATTGCCAGTTGTCGCATAGGCGATCACGCCTTTTTGTGTCCCAAATAGCTTGTTATATCCACCGCCGGAGAGAAACAACGCCCTGGCTCTCACTTGCCGTTTGAAAAAGGTCTGCTGTTCACTGGCGCGATCAATTTCTAAAAACACAGGTTGCCAGCGTTCTTTTTTGCTCCTGAGATGATGGAACAAGAGCCAGCTATCAGGAATAACCGTGACCTCTTCTTCGTTTCCCACTGCGTTCTTGACTGCAATTCTGACTGCTTGTTGTTTTGCCTTCTCGCTAGCGATCTCTTTTTTCAACTCGTACTCAGTTCGCAGTTTCGATAATTCCCATGCGTCAGATTTCTTGCAAAACACCTGCGCCGCCACCAGAAAGCGGGTTAAGGTTAAGGCGTGGAGGCAGTTCTGATAGGTCATCCCAGCTACTTTGTATGGCCTGAAATGCCACTCAATGCTCATGCCTTGACTTTGTAAGTAGGCACGGCCACGACTACCAAGCGTATAGATTTTCTCTGTCCCGCCAATTCTGGTGTTGGGCAGGGGGAAGCGAAAGAGGTATTGCCGCTCAACATAATCGTTCTTGCCGGAAAGCAAGCTCAACATTTCGCGCACATGGTTAATAGATGTTGGCGTATAAAATAAGCGCGTCATATCCCAGGCAGTGACATATCGCAACTGATGAATTCGCTGTAACATCTCCTCATGTCGTTTGGTCAGAATGACCTCAGCAGACTTCTTTTTCTCTGGTGTTTGAAGAGGGAGCGATGAGGCAGAGTTTATCATCGGTTCTAAATTACCAAGAAGTTTCAGAGATGTCAATAGCAAACACCCAAAAATATATATAGTTTCGGTTATAGTTTCGGACTATACATCCTTCCATGACTATCAGCCAGGAAACAGGGGAGAAGAAGGGGATTTTCTGCTCCTTTGGGAGCAGTTTGCAAGGAACGAGACGCGCCACGAGGTCAGCCGCCGCTCCTCTAAAAAATGAGCCTCCATACTCATTTTTTGCGGCTGACCTCGTGGCGCGTGGTGATCTTTTAGCATTGTCTTTTCATCTAGTCTCTGGTGACTTTGTTGCCTACCCAACTTTTCAGGGCGCCACTCGTTCCTTGCAAAGAAAATGGTACGGCCATTCCGAAGGCCGTTATTGGTATGCTAACGCCGAGAAATAGGAAACTATAACAATTCAGCCTCTTACTACACCCCGCCGTGTGTCCTCTCTGGCTTTCGTATTGTGGAGCTTCAAAATTTGCTATGCGTCAAGACAGCCTTTGAAAAGGGAGACTTTTCAAAGGCAAACTTTGCGGAGTTTGATCTTGACGCGCAAATTCTTGAAGCAGGAGGAAAAGAGCCAGAGAGGACACACTCGAACTGGCGGAAAGGAGGTGATGGAAGTGAGTGATACTGTTATGTATGCATACACCTTAGAACAAGCAATTGCGGACGGTGTACTTGTTGAGGTATTCAAGAACCGTTGGCAGCAGTTGAGCGGAGGCAAGCCGATTGTTGCAACAGCACACCTGTTCAACGAGGTCAGTCTTGCAGCCTTGCAAGAGATTTGGAATGAGTTTGTTCACTGGAATACACAAATTAAACCCACTCTTCCAGAGGAAGAGCAGATGTTTGTGACCAGCATGAACAGTGAAAAAATCTGGCTCATTGAGGACGGTCAAGCGTTCACAATGCTCTATCCAGATGATTATTAGTGGTTGATCTACTCTGTCCAGTCTAGCAACCTGGACAGGAATAGGCAAGCTACAGATGAGAGCCTCACCACGCGCTCACTACAGGAAATCTCCATCTTCGCTTATGCCGTTCGCATTCGTCAGAAAAAAAGCAACGGCTCATTCCGCTTTGCTGCATTCGCCACTTCTTTTCTTCCTCATGCTCGCTTCATGCGCTCAGATCGTATTTCCTTTCGTTCGCGCCACTAACCGGATACCTCTCTTGCCGTTTTCACGGTACTTTTCACGAGACTTTTTTGCTTAGAAGAGAAATTATGCACCGGACTGAAAAATGACCCTTAAAATCGCTTAGATCGTCAAATTTGCTCTTTAGTTTTTCAACGACATGGTAAGTATTGCCGGTTCTTTTGAAATCAGTTTGTGACGATCTGCAATATTACGCTCAAATAATTGTGCCAGGTGCAGGCTCGAATTTTTCAAAGCATTACAATTTTCTGCTTATATCACCAGTAACGCTTGTGGCTGATTATCAAACGGCGCGTACCAGAGCGGCGAGAGAAACACATCTGTTGGACTCAATGCGCCAGGTGGAATAGCACCGAACAGAAACAGACCAGCGTCATTCATAGCGTTTGTTGGGTTTTGGGAAGAACGATACATCGGCGTTGTTGCTAACTGCTCCTCACACCATGCTTTCATCTGCATGGCTCGTTTGTCACCAGTTGGCGTCACAAAGGCGATCACAACGCTGGTGGTATGAAACTGTTGTTCATAGAGTCCGGCATTGATAAACGCAACAATAGGAGGCGATTTTTTTCTGAAAGCGCGGTTTCTGGTGCGTATCCATATCCATTTCTAGCAAGATACAGGCTTGTTGGGTCTGGTTGCCTGTTGCGATACGGAAGTCTAGCCAACCATCCGGCGTAAAGCGCACCTCTTCACGAAAACGCTGTGATTGCGTTTCACGGTAGAGCGTCACGCGATAGGTTTCTTGCCGGAGCATCCATTCATGCCGTGCTTCATTGAGGCTTACACGAGGCTCGTGTTTTTCCAGGTGACGAGCGGCAATCAACACCTCATTAAGTGCTAGGTCATAAGGAACATCAAGCGGTGAGCGTTTGTAGTTATCCGATGGTCGGTAGTAGACATGGGCAGCAATGCCTAATGTGTCACAGAGATACTTGATGCCTTTTGTTGCCAGCAGATAGACAAAGGGAAGGGAGCCGTGCGGTTCGTAGCGAGGCTGATAGAAGCGGTCAAGGTATTTTTGCTCGTACAATACCTTGAGTCTTTCTTGCAGCTTGGCAAGCCCGTTGATACTGCGGTCTCTGTGGCGCAAGATTTGTTCAGTAGTCATGAAGTGGTGAAACCAAACCGCTTGCAGAATATCGCTGTCAACGGGTGTGAGGACATACGGCTTTTTAAGTGGTTGCTTCTTTGGTTGTGCCAGTGTTGGACTTTTCACCTGAACACCTTTTCACCAGACGGGTCTGGAACGATTGATACGCCAAAATCGAATATGTGTTCTAGTTCAAGAGTACCATGAAACCCGACAAAGGACAAGCCAGGAGCGCGGTTTGTCAGGAAAATGTCAAGCAGGGAGAGCGAGAAACAGCCTATAATGCGCCGACATTATAGGATATGGTAGGAGCAGAACAACGACCGGAAATAGGACAATTTGCAGAGGGGAGCGGTAGAGCGTGGGAGCCTGAAAGAACGGTAACATTTCTTACCTCACTTGTTCGGCAGCCAGCACACAATGAAGTACAGCTACATGTACCCGATGCAGTAGGTTTATATACTCTGCTGACAGATTTACGCATAGAAGCGTATCAGGAAATACCAGAGCCACTTTATGAGACAATACGACATGTCACCAGAGGGTTTGGCTTTCTCGTCTATGACCACTTGCCAGAGGCAAAAAAAGCAGTGTTTCTCTGGACATTACGGGGAGAGCTAAATGAGAACGGAAGCGATAGACTAGAACTTACGCTAGAAGAAGGGCAAATACTCCAACGGTTAGCAAACACAGTCAGCATCGAATATGACGCAGGCGAACAGGAAAATCCTGAGCAAAGAACGTTCACACTTGCTGAGGTTGAAAATAAACCACCGGATACTTCTAAGCTCTCAGTCGTGATGCGAAGACTTCTTAACCCATCTCCCTAACGTAGATTAGAGCGTATTCCCGCATTGGTTACAAAACTTTGCCCCTGATAGATTTGACGCCCCGCAGTTTTGACAATTCCCTTGTACTGGTACTTGCCGAGCAACGCGGCGTGGTTGTTGTTGTGGTGCTTGAGATTGTGCAGGAGGCGAGCCGCTACAGCTTGTTTGTCGTTGGATAATCTCTGCTTCAACGTCTTGTCTTGCCCGACAATAGCCGCCGTATTGTGGGTCTCTGTTACGTGCTTGAATAGCCGCTATTCGTTGGTCAAATGCTGTTTTTCCTATGCCTTGTCCTGGTGCTAGTGTTGTGATGGTAAATTCATTCGGAGCAGGAAGTTGTGTACCACAACCACTACAAAATTTAGCACCTGGATTATTTAAGCGTCCGCAACTGAGGCATTTTTTTCCTGGATTTTGTAAGAAAGTTTCACTCATCTTAACCCGCGCAGTAAAAGGCGGTAGTCCTGAAAGCTGGTTTGCAATGTCATTTTTTACATCTGCATATGGTCGCACAATGCCAGGACGCATAATAGGCCGATCTAACCCACTTGGCTCCTCAATGGGATTGTTTGCTAATATCTGCATAATATGACGAATATCACTAAGAAAGTTTTTTAAATTCTGTATTTCACTGGTAGCCAATTGTGAACTTATATTAAGGATTTCTGCTTTAGTACAAAACAGGTCTTCTTGCCCGTCCATAGGTTTCCAGAAAAAAGTATAATTCCACCCATAGTCGTTGTTCTTTCTACCGCTTATGATCCATTGAAGTTGAGGAAATGGGTGTTTATCTATGAGAGACCACCAATCAAATTTGTCCTTTTTATCAGCATTCCGATTTGCCTGAATAATTCTACGAAGTTCTTGTTCCCAATCATTACAAATATTTGTAGCATATCGTACATGCGCCATTGGGTCATTTATATAGAACCATTCAGAAGGGGTACCAGTGGCTCTATAGCCATTGGATGTATTAACGGTGTACCTTAGCTCAAGCTTTTTAATGAGGAACGTAAGTACCTCCATAGATTGCTGCATTAGGTATTTTGTTGTGCCGGCAAATAGATACTTCCATTCGTTTGCGAGCGAAAAATGGTTTGGCTCAGGCGCAGAAAGTAATGTAAGAATTGCTTGATGTCCTCTAAGGTCAACGATAGTCCTTTGATAGATATCATAAAAAAAAGCAAAACAAGAGTGAAAATCAAAATAGGAAGCAAGGCTTTTAATCGTATCGAAAGAAAGAGGCACTATCGAGTTTTTATTCACATTTGCTTCAAAAAAAGCGTTGTTAAGTAAGGCTAATTTCTCTTCTGCTTGTTTCACCGGATCATCATTAGTGCCATAGACGGTAACTGCCCAGGTCCGCTCGGGACTTGCCAAAGGTCGTGAAACCCAGTAAAGTAACGGTATGACCATTGAAGAAGAAAATCAGCGCCTGCGTGAACAAGTGGCACAGCGTGATGAACGAATCCAGCAACAGGAAACCCTGCTCTGCCAGCAGGACCTGCTGATACAGCAGATGCAAGAACAGATGGCTGGTTTGACCCAACACGTGAAAGACTTGCAAGATCGGCTGGCCAAAGATAGCCATAATAGCAGCTTGCCACCCTCCTCGGATCGCTTTGTGCGGCAGCCAAAAAGCTTGCGCCAAAAGAGCGGGAAGAAAACAGGCGGGCAACCAGGACACCGGGGATCGAGCTTGTCGTTCTCTTCCACGCCCGATGAGATCATCGAGTTGCCCGTCGAGGTGTGTGAGACCTGCCAGCAGGACCTGCACAAGGTGGCGGCCTGTGGCACAGAGCGACGCCAAGTGGTGGATGTGCCGCCACCTCGGGTGGTGGTGCAGGAATATCGGGCCGAGCAGAAACGCTGTCCTTCCTGCCAGCAGATCACGCGTGCAACTTTTCCCGCTGGCGTGCAGGCTCCCCTGCAATATGGACCCCAGGTGGGCGCGACCGCCGTGTACCTGGTCGAGCAGCACTTGGTGCCTCTGGCCCGCACCTGCGAAGTGCTCGGAGACCTGCTGGGCGTGCAGATGAGTGAGGGCACCGTGGGTGAGCTGATCAAGCGGTGTGCGGGACAGTTGGCTCCGGTGGAGCAGCAGATCAGCGAAGCCTTGACACACGCCGAGGTGCTCCATCACGATGAAACCGGGCTGTATGTAGCAGGCAAACGCCACTGGATGCATGTGACCTGTACGCCGACCCTCACGCACTATCACGTCGATGCGAGCCGGGGGCAGGCCGCCCTTGGACGCCATCGGGATTGTGGCGCAGTTCACCGGCGTCTCGATTCACGATGGCTGGGCCTCGTACTTTTTGTACGACTGTGAGCACGCCCTGTGCATCGTGCATCTGCTGCGCGACCTCGTGTTCCTCGAAGAGCAAGGATTCTCCTGGGCCGCAGACCTCAAAGCGCTCTTGCTGGAGATGAAAGCGGCCACCGACCAGGCGCGCGCCCTGGGGAAAACCCGTCTGGATTTCTGGGAAGTCGTGGATTGGGAAGCGCAGTTTCTGCGACTGCTCGATGAAGGGGATCTGCTTCACCCGCGGGCCACCGCGCCCCCTGGCAAACGCGGTCGCTGCAAACAAAGTGACGCGCGCAATCTGCTCAATCGCTTGCGCACACACCAGAAAGCCGTCTTCTGCTTTCTGGAAGATCTGCGCGTGGATTTTGACAATAACCTGGCCGAGAGAGATCTGCGCATGGTCAAGGTGCAGCAAAAAGTCTCCGGCTGCTTTCGCAGCGTCGCGGGTGCTCACGCCTTTGCGCGCATTCGTGGCTACTTGTCCACGCTCCGCAAACAGAGTCTGCCCTTGTTGTCCTCTTTGCAAGCCACGCTTGTTGGTCATCCTGTCCTTCCCTCACTCGAGCAAACCTAGGCAGTTACCATAGACGTTAATATTTCTATAGGGAAATACTTTTTGATAGTCTAAAGAAATTTCTTGGAGCATAGCTTTACATAGCTGAACAAAGTGGATAACGGTCGCATCGGGATATGTGCCTCTATGCAATAGATGTTGTATAACATCTGTTACAGGCGTTCTTATTAGTTCTCTTCCAATTTCTTCCATTTTCGGTGGCGGAGGCAAGGTATCGAAACTACCTGCTAAGTCGTTAGCATCAGGACTTGTTACCCGAAACGCCACAAAATTAGCAGCTTGAAGGCTGACCGCTCGAATACCATCCGTCATCCCAGGTTGATAGCGTGTCTGATGCGCAATGGTTGTTGCAATCCCGAACTTCCGTGCTTCTGTCAAAATCTTTGCGAAATCCTCAGTAGCGAAATTCTGAAACTCGTCAGCATAGACATTAAATTGCTTGCGCCTGTTGATGGGAATGGTAGCGCGGGAATAGGCAGCGTTGAGTATCAGGGCGATCATCACCGAGCCGATCAGTGAAGCGACTTGATCGAGTTGGGCACTGAGTTTGACCAGTAATATTTTTCGGTCATCCATCACCTGCTGCATCTTCACCGTTGTTTTCGCTTGTCCAACAATATTGATAACCAGCGAGGATAAAAATTCATCCAGTTTGTTTAGGGTGGACTCTGCATGTTCGCGTTGCTCTGTTGGCCGCATGGCATCATAGGTTTTCCAAAAGAGGCGTACTTTCGGGTCTGTCACGTTTCTTACTAGAAGACGGCGACAGTCTTCATCGGTGAGGAGCAAGGGAATATCTGCCATTGTGTACCCAGGATTAGCCACCAACGTATAGGTACAGTTGCGGAGATATTGGGCAATGCGGGGAGTAGATCGACTCACATCATAGAGCTTTTCAAAAATATGCATCACGAGGTCTACAACTTTTTGTACTTCTTTCGGACTTTGAGGGTTCGGACATTCAAAAATGTTTAAGCCGAAAGGATAATCTTCATCGGTAATATCCAGAAGAATAACGTCATCTAGCCGCTTGGTCATTTTCGCAAGAATAGCGTTGGTGAGATCACCATGAGGGTCAAGGAGTCCCACACCTAAACCCTGGTCAATATCTTGCAGGATGAGATTTTCAATCAGTCCTGATTTGCCTGCGCCAGTTGCGCCGATGATATATAAGCCCTGGCGACGGGAGGCTTGCGGAAGCTCAACAATTTGACCTGTCTGTATATCAGTTCCAAGTTTTGAGCGGGTCACATAGCACTCCTTTACGCGCTGCTAGAGGGTACAGTAGTGAGAATAATTGTAGCATGAAAATACCAACAAGAGAAAGATTAGAATTTTCTTCAACCTATAAGAAACCACAAAAAATCACCGAATATCTCCGTAAATTCATTGACTTTACTGCAAATTTATGGCACTCTTAAAAAGAACATATTTCAAGCTGAGGTGTTGTATTCATGACGATTGAAGATTACCGCATTCAGCTTGGTTGGTCACTTGCCGAACTTGCCCGACGTGCAAACATCGATGTGAACACGTTAAAACGGGCGATAGCAGGCGAAACAATCTTCAAACACACTGCGGGAGGAATTGCATCTGCGATCAGTCAGGGAATTGGACAACGGATTTCGTATCATGATCTCGACGGTGTTCATGTGAAGGACTAACCAAGTACCCTTTAAGGAGGTGATGCCAGGAACGCCCAAGCAAAAAGCCCAAGCGTTCCCTACATAGACCCTTTTCAGCACTGTGTGTACTGCGCTAGAGTCGCCAAACCCATGCAGTCCATACAGAAAAGCACATATCCCATTTACTGTTGTGACGCAGTGGCAGCAGCACGGCTTGGTGTGCCGTTTAGACTGCCAGGACGGGCTAAGGTCTAGGTACAGTATAAAGTGTCTAGCCTTGCCTGTCAATTCAATGAGAGGACATATGCAAGGCAGCACACCGTTTCACCTCTACCAACTTACTGACATGCCATGCCTGAAGCCGCAGGCAACAGACACGGCAAACCCGCATACCCCCATACCCATCTACTTTATTCATTCGCTCGAACACCCGTTTTGTAGAGATCAGACCTGCAAGTGCCATTGGCAGCAACAGCAAATCCGGCGACTGCTCGGAAACATTGTTGAGGGTGACATGACCCTCAGACAAGCGGCAGACTTCATAGACGATATCAACGGAGAGAGGAAGTAGCCATGTCAAGACAATGGAACGGCAGTCCAGGCAGCCCCATTAAATTACGAACGAACGCACCGACTACCACGAACAAGCCGTCTGTCCCAGACGATCTGGACTACCCAGGAGAGAAAACCCGACTGCCAACCAGCGCGGTACGCTATGTCGATACGCGAGGCAACCAGGTTATCCGGCGAGGAAACCAACGGTTTGTCATTCATGACGAACCGCCACCCAAACACAGAAGAAGACCGCACTGGCTGGTGATTTCTGGAAGTAGCATGATGGTGCTGTTGCTGTTGTGGTGGCTGTTGAGTGTGGCTACTGCGTGGTGGACACACCATCAACTCGAACACGACCTATGAGTTTCCCAGGGTGTCCCAGGCCGACGCCGTTGTGTACCCAGGAGACACCATTAGCCATCCCTCTCACTACTTGTTTCTGAACCTCAATGGCACGGTGCTGATTATTGAATTGCCACACGGCGACTCAGCAAAAGCCAGGATGTACAAAGGCCCGACTCTCTTTTCAGAGAACGCCGATCAAGTCCCTGTCACCGGAGAGTTCAAGGTAGTGAACGGAACTATAGAAATGCTAGTTCACATTCAAGATCAGACCATTCTCTACGTCAATGACGGGACGCAGTTCAAACCACAAGGATAGGAGGAAGGTATGTACCAAGTGGAAGACGAACCGATTGAAACCATCCATTTGTATGTTTTCAGGGAAGGGCAGCACCGCCCTTCCATCCTTCCTGTTCTCATTTCGTTTCTTGCTCTCTTATTCCTCGTCGCCATTGGCATCCTTACCCCCTACCAGCAGCCGGAGATACGAACCGCCATTCGTGTTCCGGCTGTCCTCTTGCCCCTGAAAGCATTCAGCACGTCAGTCGCCGTGAGCGCAACTGGCAGCAAGACCTATCCGGCCACGACAGCGCGTGGAATACTCACTCTGACCAACGGTTCTATCCTGACCGAAGTCCTGCCCAAAGGCATGATCTTGAGCAGTAAAGATGGAGTTGAAGTGGTCACGGATGCAGCGGTGTTTGTTCCGGCTGGCAATGCCTCAGCATTGGGGGTCGCAACCGTTTCCGCACATGCCCTTGTGAGCGGTTTACAGGGCAATCTACGAGCGTTTGCCATCGATCAGGTGTATGGCACCTCTCTGTATATCCGCAACCTCAGATCATTTACCGGAGGGCAAGAGGCGTATACCGTGGCGTTTATTACGTTCCAGGACAGACAGATCGCACTTTCCCAGGCACGAGCTACCCTGGCGCAACAGACCATTGCAAGGTTGCTCTTGCATCCGTGTGTTGAGAGTGTCACAGGCACAACACGCTTACACATCAGTTGGACATGCCAGTTTGTCAGGTACGACCTTCCCGATCTTCCAGGCGTGAAAGTGCTTCATGCGTCAGTTGTCGGAAAGCTTGTTCTTCTGGATATCGTTTCTGTAGCGCGACCTCGTATATTGACAGCGAAATAATCTGGAAAATTCAGCGAATGTTGGGTATACTTAGAGGTACAAATTAAAAAGCGGATGTGTTGCTGTTTGCAGCAGACAACACACCCTCCCGTCTGTCAAGAGTTAGCTTGCAGAGCGATTAGCCGTATTATACCACAATACAGGCTCAATTTATCCTCATGTCTAACTCACGACGTAGTAGCATTGGAGTTAGACAATGCCGGAAATTACCTCTTACGTGTACCTCTCTTCTCTCTATGCCTTGTTGCCTCCTATCCCTTTTTCTCACGAGGGGAGGTAACAAGCAATGTTGCCACCAATAAAGCACGAACAGGCTTTAAGACTCTTTTGCAGGATACTCCATCGACTAGAAGAGAGGGATAGAAAAAATGGCGAAATTCACGATGCCGATCAAGGAAACACAGGAAAAGAAGTTACAGGCGTTAGCCCTGAAGTGGGAGTTACCAATAGATGCTTTTGCACAAATATATCCTCGTGTAAGTACACCAGAGCAGAGGCATAACGTTTCCGCGCTGATGCAGCAAGATAGCAACTTCGCTCTCCTTTGTGGCTGGCAGATTGATATGCTGATTGTAGAGGCTGACGATTTAGGACTATCAGGTCAGTTGAGAATGGAGGAACGCCCAGCCTTTACAAAGATGCTGAGAAACATAGCAAGCGGTAAGGTAAAGGCTATTATTGTTGCGAATGTTGACAGATTCTTTCGTCGTAAGTGGATGGATGAAGCAGAGAAATTCATGCAAATTTGCGAACACTACGGCGTCAAGATAATAATTCCTAATGCCTGGCGTACTGATATCGAGTTTGTGTATGATTTCTCAAAGTCTTCGCACGTTCAGCAGTTCAGGCAAAAGTGTATAGAGTCGTGGAACTACCTCGAAAACCACATCTATGGAAGGGTACTCCCATCAAAAGATGAATTATCTCGCATGGGACGTTGGACAGGTTTCGGGCTAACACTCGGCTTTATACCAGATCGTAGGGCAAAGATAGCCGGACTTCCTAACCCCGATTATCTGTTATACACTCCCTACGAACCACATATAAAAGCGGCGAACTGGCATTTTGACAGGTTCATAGCCCTGGGATGCAATCTTATGGAACTCTCAAGAGAAGTAGAAAGGATGCAGTACACTTTTCCGGCTTTCGTAGATCGGGTAGATCGGGAAATTGTCGCTCAGGTTCATCAACACAAGGTATTAGACGAGAACGGGAAGATCATCGGCTACAAAATCAAGTCGGTTGCCGGACTGAGAAATTATTTCTTGAACGTCAGGCTGATAGGTTATTGGGTCTATAAAGGAGAACTTCTCAGCATTGATAATCACCTAGCGATCATCGACATAGATAAATTTACCTACGTCTACAACAAGTTATCGTTGATACGCCTGGATGGAACCGAAAACGAGGAGGTGATAGAGCGTAAAAATAGATACATGAAAAGGCATTACACGGACTATGAAGCTATTTTGCAAGGCTTCACAGAAGCCCACGACCCCTCAATGAGAGTGAATGTCTGTACCAATCCAGTTCAAGTTGAAGGGGTAAAAACAGACCTTGCTGCTCGTTACTATGGCTTTTTCAAACGGAACAATGATCACAAAACTGCGAAGTACATGCTTCTCAGCGCTGATGTTGATCGCATTTTCTTACAACATTTCATCAACCGGCTGCAAAAAGCTGATGAATTTGCGAATTTTCTGAAAGTAGAGGATGCAGTGCAAGAGGAGCAGGTACAACTAGAACAGGATATCATCCTACAAATCAATGCAACCAAAGGTCGAATGGCTAAGATTGAGGCGCAAGTTGACGCAGGGGAATTGACAAATCCTAAGCTGGCAAAGAAGGCCAACGCCAGGTATAACCTGCTTGAGACAGAACTTCAACGGTTAGAGGATAACCTGGAAAAGTTTATCAAGACAGGCTCGAAGGCAAGGAGGAGACGCACATACAAGCAAATGATGTACGAGGTAGGAGACGCGCTTAACGAAGAAACAATGGATGAGCTTGTACCTCCTGAAGAAATGCCGCAATTCATTGACACCTTTGTAGAGAAGGTTGTCTTTGAGCCTCGCACAACCCACTTTTACAAGCTGTATGTTCATTGGTGCGACCCTGAGTGGGGGATTGATGAACTACTCTGCTATAGAGCGGGGAACCCATCGAGTAGATGGACAGATCACGAATTAACATTACTCAGGCAACATTTCCCCACTACTGCACGGGAGGAAATCATGCAAATTCTACCCAAAAGAAGCTGTCGGGCAATGGCAGATATGGCGAAGAAACGTGGTTTTCCTGTTGCAGGGATGTATAAAACTCACCCTGTTTTGCCTTATGAGTATTGTTGGGAGGACTGGCAAGTCATGCAAAAGTACGGGCTTACTGAAAGTGATTTGGGTTCTCTGAAAGAGGGTAGAATGATAGCGGTAATGTGGTCATGTCCAGAAACTTGCAAAGATGAATCAGAAGGTGGAAGTTTTGATGAGAGTGCATCGTCGCAAAAAGGCTTGGTGCGCGACTGCCCGCAGCGGCACAGCGCAATTTCGTCGTCCGTCACCTCAAAGGGGTTGCCATCGCTATCCAGCAAAATCAGCCCATTCGCATTCTGAATGTAGTACGGGCCGTCTTTCTCCGCCATAATGGTTGGCTTTGTTTCGTCCGCCATCGTATCAAATACTCCTTTGCATAATTCAGCATAAAAGCGCAAGATAAAAACAACCAGCTTGCATATGTTGCCTCGATTGCCGTGTTAAAGTATAGCACAAAGTCACACGAAGCAATGAAAATGCAGGAATATTTTGTGGCAGTACCATGTTTTCAATAATGGACAGCATATTCCCTCTTATGGTATACTAGCCAGCGACACGATGCGGGCAGGTCTGCTGCGCATGGTCACAGCAACCACAAGAGTAGACATAGACAGACAGTAGACAGGCGAAAGGGGTCTAACATCAATGCCAAAAAAGGGTGAACTTTCAAAAACAGCGCGCGCATCGCTGGCGAATCGCGAAGAGATCAACCATCTCACCAGCCGCATGTGCGCCAAATGCGGTGAAGCCATCATGCTCAAAGAACTCCAGCCCGTAAAGGTTGTTGGCAAAGGCATGGTTTTCTATCACAAATCGCATTACAACGTTCAGTAAATCAACTTTGCGCGTCGCCTTTCAGGGCGAGCGCGGCGCGTTCGGCGACGAAGCCGTCGGTGTCTACTTTGGCAACCTGGCGTATGCACAGGAGACTGGAACGAGACCGCAGCCAGTGCCATATCGCGCATTCGCCGACGTGTTCCGCGCTGTTGCCGCCGCTGAGGTCGAATTTGGCCTGGTACCCGTTGAAAATTCTCAGGCCGGCAGCATCAATGATGTCTATGATCTCCTGCGCCAGCACGACCTGTTCGTAGCAGGCGAAATCGGTCATCCCGTCAATCACTGCCTGCTCTGCCTGCCGGGACAGCAACTCGGCGACATCAAACGAGTCATCTCTCACCCGCAGGCGCTGGCGCAGAGCGATGTCTACCTGCGCGAACTTGGCGTGGAAATCGTCGCCACCTACGATACGGCAGGCAGCGCGAAAATGATTCGCGAAGAAAACCTGCAAGGCGTGGCCGCTGTGGCAGGCGCGGGCGCGGCTGAACTCTACGAGCTGGAAATCCTGGCGAAAGGCATTCAGACCATCAAAGACAACTATACCCGTTTCATCGTCTTGAGCCGCGAACCTGCTCCGCGCGCCAATGGCGAGGCGAAAACCATGCTGGTCATGGCAACTGCCCACCAGCCCGGCTCGCTGCACAAATGCCTCGGCGTGCTGGCCGCTCACAACATCAACCTGCTCAAGCTCGAATCGCGCCCCTCGCGCCAGCGCATCTGGGAATACGTCTTCTACCTCGACTTTGAAGGACACCGCGACGACCAACCCGTCCGCACCGCTTTAGCCGATCTCGCCAGCTACACCACGTTTTGCAAAGTGCTGGGATCATTCGCCAAAAACACATAAAAACAAAAGATGAGATGGCAAAGGGCGTCGCCCTTTGCCATCTCATCTTTTGTTTTTATTACTTACCGTTTGATCTTCAACGTTTTAATGAAGTTCTCGGCCAGCATTTCGTAGGCCACGCCGTTATACTCCTCGATGCGCCCGGCGTCGCACAGTGTGGTCAGGCCGGGATCGATGGGCAACTGCGCCAGCAGGGGGGCGTTGGTCATATCGACCAGTTCGGGGCCATTGCTAGAACCGAATATCTCGTAGCGTTCCCCGTTGGGCGTCTCAAAGTACGACATATTCTCCACCACGCCCACGATAATGCCCTTGAGCTGCTGCACCATGTTGATGCACTTCTTCACCACCATCGTCGCCAGCAACTGCGGCGACGAAACAATCACGATACCATCCACCGGCAGCGACTGCAAGACCGTCATCGGCGCATCCGAAGTTCCGGGCGGCAGATCGACCAGCAGGTAATCCAGCCGGCCCCAGTCCACGTCGCTATAAAATTGCTTGATTGCGCTTGAGATCATCGGCCCGCGCCACACCACCGGCTGGCTCTCTTCTTCCAGGAACATATTCATCGACATCACCTTGATACCGCCCAGGCTGGTCAGAGGGTCGATGCCGCCGCTCGCCGACTTCATCGGCTGGCCCTTCGTGCCGAACATACGCGCAATGCTGGGGCCGGTAATATCGCCATCCAGAATTCCCACGCGCATCCCCTGACGCCGCAGCGAGACCGCCAGCAAACCGGTCACAAGCGACTTGCCAACGCCGCCCTTGCCGCTCATTATAGCGATCACCTGCTTGATATTCCCATCTTTACCGGCGGGAGCCATCGACAACGGCACGCCGCGCCCGACCGGAGCCTTTTTAGGCGCAACCGAGGTCGGCTCGCCATTGACGACTGCATTCAAATCTTTCACCAGCAGCGCCTGCTTCTCCGGCGTAAAGCGGTGCGTGCGCGCCCCACCCGCGATGCTTTCACGCGCCCCAACCGCGCAGGCTGTGCATGGCAAACCATGCCCGTGAAAAACCTTGACCGTCTCAGGATGCTTTGTCACCACATCGTGAATAATCATATCGCCCGTAATTGTAAGTGTATCCGCCATATCAGCTATCCTCATTAGAGTCGCATTCTCTGCGCCCATTCTTTTCTAGTTCTGGTAGTCCCGGTTCAGGATAAAAATAAATCCGACCTGCTAACTCAGATATATTATAGCACAAATATTATCAATGAGGATACAATGGGCGCCGCCCATTGTATCCTCATTGATAATATTTGTGCTATACCAGAATCCCCTCGTCGTCCAGTTGCTGAATCTCTTTATCGCTCATATTCAGCAAGGTTTTGAAGATATATTCGGTGTCCGCGCCCAGCAGAGGGGCAGGACGGTGAATATAACCTGGCGTCTCCGACATCTTGAACGGCACGCCGGGATACAGCTTCTCACCCACCACTGGATGGTCGTATTGTTCCATGAAGCCGCGTGCCAGGATATGCTCGTCCGTCACAAACTCGCCCGTGCTGAGTACCGCGCCTGCCGCCACACTCGCCGCTTGCAGGCGATGCATGACATCGTAATGGTCAATCTGAGCCGTCCACGCGCTAATAAGCGCATCAAGGGATTCGCGATTCTGGATACGCGCCGCATTGCTAGCATAACGCGCATCGTGCGCCAGCGCGGGTTGTCCCATGGTCGCTGCCAGCGCCGCAAACTCCGCGTCATTCTCAACCGATATGGCGCACCACTGATCTTCGCCACTGCACGGATAGACGTTGTGGGGCGCGAAGAAACGATGCGCGTCCCCATTGCGCTGCTGAATAGCGCCGTTGACGGTATATTCAATCACGGCGGTATCCGTCAGCGCCGCAGCCGTCAGCGTCTGCCCCAGGTCGATCCACTGCCCCTGACCCGTGCGCTTCACATGGCGCAGCGCGGAGGTGATGGCAAAGGCCGCGCTCACCCCTGCCGCCGCATCAGGATAGCTCGTGCCAACGCGCGAAGGCTCGCCATCGGGCCAGCCCGTCAGATTGACGATGCCCGCCTGGGCTTCCTGCATCGGACCATAGGCGACATAGTTTTTATAGGGACCGCGATGCCCAAAACCCGCCATCGAGCAATACACGATGCGTGGGTTGATCTCGCGCAGGCGCTCATAGTCAAAGCCGATGGCCTTCATGCCCCGCGCGCTGAAATTTTCCAGCGCCACGTCACTCATGGCTATTAGACGGGTAATGATCTCGCGCGCCTTCTCGCTCTTCATATCCAGGTTGACGCTGTACTTGCTGCGATTGTGCGTATTCCAGTAGCCGCTCGAGTTGAGCCGCCGGTCCTCGAAGGCGAACGGCGGGTACATGCGCACCACGTCCATACGCTTGCGGCTCTCGATCTTGATCATCTCCATCCCCAGGTCGCCCAGCAATTGACCGCAATAGGGACCCGCGAACACCCACGAGAAATCAATGCAGCGAAATCCTGCCAGTGCATCCTTTAACATGCTCGCTCTCCTCTCTTAAATAATGCCATCCGCGCTTAACCTTGACAGGTCCGCCGCGCTCAGTCCCAGCCGCGACAGCGCCTCGTTCGTATGCTGGCCCAGCAGGGGGGCCGCGCTGCGCATCACCCCCGGTGTCTCTGTCATGAAGATGGGAGCAGCGATATCCTTATAAGAGCCTATGACAGGGTGCGCGAACTCCGCGAAGAAACCGACTTCATTCAAATGCGCGTCGGTGGCAAGATCGCGCGCGTCGCTCGTCATGCCCACCGGGCAGCCCAGCGCCTGCCCCTTGTGGAAGAGCTCGGCTTTGCCATACTTCATATAACCGGCCACCAGGCGCGGCTCGAATTCGTCGGCGCGCGCCCGTCGCTCGAATGAGTTTTCCAGCACAGGGTCTTCCGCCAGTTCAAAATCTTCGGCCAGCAGCGCCGCCGCGCGCGACTCCTTGGCCTGCGTGCAGCACATACCAATATAGCCATCTTTGCAAGGGAAGACGGTGCAGGGCCACGCCGCACCATGCCGACTGCCGGAGCGTTTGCGCGAAACACCAGTATACGTATACTGCTCGATAGCATTTTCCAGCACCGAGGCCGTACTCTCCTGGGCCGATACATCGATATGCTGCCCCTCGCCATGCAGGTCGCGGTAGAGCAAGGCAGCGGCACAGGCATAGGCGGCGTGCATAGCCGTGATGTGTTCAGCCTGCTGCGCCCCCGTCATCGTTGGTGGCTTATTAGCCGGGCCGGTAATGCCCATCAATCCGCCCATCGCATCTTCCACGACATTGCTGGTTTTATACCCCGCGTAGGGTCCCGTCTGCCCGAAGCCCGTAATCGAACAAACCACCAGCCGCGGATTGAGCGCGTGCAGTTCCGCGAAACCCAGCCCCAACGCCTCCAACGCCCCCACCGGCCAATCCTCGATCAGCAAATCCGCGCCCCGCGCCAGCTCGCGCAGCAGTTCCCGCCCCCGCGCCGTATCCAGGTTCAGCGTCACACTTTTCTTGTTGCGGTTATGGTGAATAAAGTGCAGGCTCGTCTCGCGATCCTCTCGGCCAACCGCAAAAGGCCCAACGCGCCGCGCCACGCTGCCGCCTACCGGCTCAACCAGTATCACTTCAGCCCCATAATCGCCAAACATCTTCGCGCAATGCATACCGCGAATAGCGCTGCTCAAATCAAGCACAACAATATCTCCGTAAAGCGTCGAAGCCACCGGAGATGCGCCATGTTCTGCCATAGGTTATTCCCTCCCTATAAGAAACATAGAAAGAAGACCCGAAATATGGTTTAGTATAGCACAACTTTTGCATGGATGAGACAAAGCCGTGGAGCCAGGGTGGGCGTCATCTTTTTGCAGCAAGCAAGCGTTGACCAGGGCAGGGGCAGAGCCGCCGCCCGTCGTGTCATTCTGAGCGCAGCGAAGGATCTCCTGTCCAGCATGCAGATCCTTCGCTGCGCTCAGGATGACACCCTTGCCGGTTCCTTTTCCCAAAAACCTACCAGTGAAAAGCAAGCCCCGCCCCCGCCCTGATGAAATCGCTCTGCGCAAAAACTTGCCCCCGCCCTGGCTCCGCGCGCCGCTTGCTATTTCCCCGCCATTATGATACACTTTTAATGGCATAATAGGACATAATTTTCAACATACCCTTGGCTTTAACTTCTGTAGGCGAAGGCAGAAGTGAAGATACATCACAAACTACAATTGAACAGATTTTTAGTAACGCTACATAAATTAATGTAGTGAGGAGGTTTTTTATACTTTGACAACAGAAAATGTTCGACTTATCCCGCTCGGAGGGCTGGGAGAAGTCGGAAAGAATATGATGGTCGTCGAATATGGCGACGACATCATGGTTATTGATTCGGGTTCGATGTTCCCCGACGACGAAATGTTTGGCGTGGACCTGGTTATCCCTGATACGAGCTACCTGCACGACAAAAAACAACGCATTCGCGGCATCTTTATCACCCACGGCCATGAAGACCATATCGGCAGCCTACCCTACATCCTGCCTGCCCTCGATTTCCCGCCCATTTACGCCACGCGCCTGACGCGAGGCTTAATTCAAGTCAAGCTCAAAGAGCATAAACTGCTCGATAAAGTGGTCATAAATGTGGTGACTTCCGGCGACAAGATAGCCATTGGCAAATGCGCCGTCGAAATCGTGCGCGTCAACCACAGCGTTCCCGACGCCATCGCGCTTGCCATCCACACACCCATCGGCACCGTTGTACACACGGGAGACTACAAGTTCGATCACACTCCCACCGATGGACAACCCGCCGACTTCGGCACCCTGGCCCGCCTGGGCAACGATGGCGTGCTGGTCATGATGGGCGACAGCACGCGCGTCGAAACACCCGGCTACACACCCTCGGAGCGCGTCATCATCGACTCGTTCGACAAAATTTTTGCCAACGCTCCCGGACGTGTCATTATCGCCACCTTCGCCTCGCTGCTCTCGCGCGTGCAGCAGGTAGTGCATACCGCCGAGCGTTACGAACGGGTCGTAGCCCTGGTGGGCCGCAGCATGATCAATAACGTGCAGATGGCGATTGAACTGGGCTACCTCAACATCCCCAAAGCGATGCTCATTCGCGCCGAGGACATCAACAAATTTCCCGCCGAGCGCGTCGTCATCCTTTGCACAGGCAGCCAGGGAGAACCCACCTCGGCTCTCACCCGCATCGCCAACCAGGATCATCGCCAGGTACGCATCCAGCACGGCGATACCGTCATTCTTTCCGCTACCCCCGTTCCGGGCAACGAAAAGATGGTCAACCGCACCATCAACAACCTCTTCCGCCAGGGCGCGGAGGTGCTGTACCAGGCCATCGCCAACGTGCATGTCTCCGGTCACGCCGCGCAGGAAGAGCTAAAACTGATGATCAACCTGCTGCGCCCCACCTACGTCATGCCCATTCACGGCGAATACCGCCAGCTCATCCTGCACGGCAAACTGGCCTATTCGCTCGGCATCCCCGAAGACCACATCGTCATCGGCGAGGACGGCGACATCATCACCGTATCACCCGAATCCATTCAAGTAACCGATCACGTCCCCTGTGGCAACGTCTTCGTGGATGGGCTGGGTGTCGGCGACATCGGCCAGATCGTGCTGCGTGACCGCCAGGTGCTGGCCCAGGACGGCATCCTGATGGCCGTACTCACCGTCGATAAAGAAACAGGCCAACCGCTGGCTGGCCCCGACATCGTCTCGCGCGGCTTCGTCTACATGCGCGACTCCGAAGAACTCCTGGAAAGCGCGCGCCAGCGCATCCTCGAATCCTTCGTCGGCCTCAACGGACACGCCTCCGACTGGTCCTTCGTCAAAGACAAAATTCGCCACACCCTCAGCGAATTCCTCTACGAAAAGACCCACCGCCGCCCCATGATTTTACCGGTGGTGATGGAAGTATAAGCAAGTTGGACGCCCTCCGGGGCGTCCAACCATCGCATTTAGCAATCATAAACAGCATCTTTACGTTGCCGGTAATTTTTAACAATTAAACCCGGTAATAGGCATACCCCGTCCTGACGAATTTTGATAACCGAATGGGGTAATGAAGATACCCCGGCATCCTGATGAATTTTGACGACCGAATGCTGCAATGCGCGTACCCCCGTCCTGTAGGGACAAGGGGCGGGGTTGGGTGGATGCGGGGGCCTTGTGCTTGTCCTGGTTGGGAGAGAACCTCTTCTGCCCTACAGAACCCAGGTGGAAATGTCGCAAACCTGCTTTTTCTCAGGACTATAGGCTATAGAATAGTAATAGTATCTGCCTGATTCCCTGACGATGGAGAGGTATGACGAGGAACACGCCCATCACCGGGTCGTAGTAGCGCGCGTTGAAGTAATCAAGGCCGGTGCCATCATTGTACTGCCCGATGAAGCCCTTCGCCGTGTTGAGACTGCCCGCGTTGTAGCGAGTGTTGCCGTATGGCCCGAAGAGTTGGTTACTCTTCATCGTGGCTCCACCCTGGGAGTTATTGAAGGAGGAGACCAGGCTGCCCTGCGCGTCGCTCAGGTAGAACTGCGTGCCGTTGCCGTCCAGCGAGCCAAGCAGGCGCCCTGCCAGGAAGTAGTAGTACACGTTCTGCTGGTTGACTCCCGCCCCGCTGTACTGGTGTTCCTCAATGCCGAAGGGATAGGTCAGGATGGTGGTGCCGCTCCCATTGGTGAAACGGCGCAACACGCGCTGGCCCGAGGAGTCGTAGAGGTACTGCTCCTGGTTGGTGGCACTGGCGTACCACTGGGTCAGGTGATCCAGCAGGTCGTACTACCACTTTTCGTGTGGGAAGGGGAGGCGGCTAGCATATCCTCTCGCCCCTTTTCCCCTGACAAAAACAAGCGAGAGGCTAACGACGTATATCTCCTTAATTGGTGCATGTTTTCCCTTTCTCACCCATACATCAACCATCGCTGAGCGGTACCGTGTGATGGTATGTGAATATTTCAAAATCTCTCCAGAGCTAAAGGAATTTTTATGCGCATTGAGGAGCTCTTCAATGGAGGATCCTAACTGGATTCCGGCAGCGCTTTCTCCCGGGACGATTGGAGCGTCGATGTTCATGGACACTTCTCCTCGCAATACCGATTGCTCGACTACTTGACACAAGAAAAGCTCAGAGGCGACGTGGTCGACACCTTCCTCAACCACTTGCTTCAAAAGAGCGTTCTCACACGATATCAGGTTCAGGTCCGCGTGACGAGCCTACGCTCACGCTTTTGCTCGATCATGAACCCTGTTGTTTCTTTTTCAGCTTGAGCGCAGCAGTCCTGCCTGCCCTCACACAACCCCCGACTTCTTCCTACCACTTTTCGTGTGGGGAAGGAAGGCGGCTAGCATATCCCCTCTACAAGGTATAGTTCCAACCGCCCCTTCTTTCACCGAATAGACAGTGACATTTGTATAGCAATGAAGGTTCTGGTTCGGCAAGTCTCTGGATACTACTTGTTAGTGTAACATATTTCAACCTCCTTTTCCCATGTACAGCCTATCTTCGGTCTTCTGCGATATCATTTCTAGCACTTATCGCTAGGGATCGATAAACTCCGGCGGTATGTCTCCTCCGGGTATGTATGGTCCTTCATAGTCCACACGTACTGTTCCCCCCGTATTGGTACTTACTTTCCAATAGGGGTTAGGTTCATGGCGCCCTCCCCCTTCGTGGAATTGAATATACTTGTCAGTGAAATTAGTGCCTCTAGGATTCCACTGATTGAACCGCATTCCGCTAATTGTGGTTTTATTCAAAGTATTTTTAACAGACCAACCACCATCCCTGGCTACAATCTGTTCTACCTGTTGAGGGGACAAGTTCTTCAATAGTTGTGGATTGTTCAAAATGTCTTGCATTGTTATGTTGGCTGTTGGGTCTTCGTTGCTACCTACCGGTCCAACACCGCAATTATGGATGATCCATTCTCCCTTGCCGACCGTGTATGTATGATCCTGTGCAACTTCGAGGTTATACATCGTCATTGCGCCAGGAACAGCCTTCAACATCGTGATGGTACCAATCCCGTCACTCGCATTGATCACATGCATCCCTACACGAAGTTGAGAGACAGGAACAAAGCCCTTTTCTACGGTAAGGAACGGATGCTTCTTGTTGGTATGCACCACCTCGCTGGTCTTCTGGGCGGCCTTGCCATGTTGAGCAGGAATCGTAGACGCAATGGTCACATCTACCAGATCGTTATCGTGGTTGATCCAGACATGGATAATGGGTTGGAGTTCCATTTTGTGGGTCTTTGTATTATAGGCCCAGACGCGCTCACCTGGATGTAATGAGCCGATAGCTTTTTCTCCCTGAGACGTTGCAACCTTCGTCGTAGGAGTGAAACTCAAGAGGCCACAGAGAGTATAATCGCCGCTGGGGGTAGTGAGATTCGACCAGAAATTCGACAAGAAAGCACCTACCCGATTCCAAATTTGTTGAAAGAAGCCTCCCGGAGTAAGACTAGTTCCAGTATTGGGATTGCCAGGTGTTCTAGGTAGAGAGTCAAGCAGATGCTGCGCATTGTAGTGGTAAACGGTTTCCCACCATGTTCCGGGGCTAAAATACAACGGAATCCAGGTGGTGACAGTCACCCCACCATTGCCATCCGGGGTCGTATAGGCACGCGAGCCATTTAGCCCCACTGTATATCGCCCAGATGGGTCCCTATGCGTCTCCGGATTCCCACCCACATACCCATAGGGGTTCATCCCCTGCGCATTGCCCTGCACGGTGTCCGCCGAGAGGAACACGCCGACCACCGGGTCGTAGTAACGCGCATTGAAGTAGTCCAATCCCGTGCCATCATTGTACTGCCCGATGAAGCCTTTGGCCGTGTTGAGACTCCCGGCATTGTAACGAGTGTTGCCATACGGCCCGAAGAGTTGGTTACTCTTCATCACGGCCCCACCCGAGGCGTTGTTGAAGGAGGAGACCAGGCTGCCCTGCGCGTCGCTCAGGTAGAACTGCGTGCCGTTGCTGTCCAGCGAGCCCAGTAGGTGTCCAGCCAGGAAGTAGTAGTACACGTTCTGCTGGTTGACTCCCGCCCCGCTGTACTGGTATTCCTCTTCTGCAGAGGTCAGGAGAAACTCCTCTTTTAGGGTGCTACCCCTTTTTCCTTGAGCAGTGTCACAACATCCAATGAGAGAAGCGCTCCATCAGATGCTCTAGTCACGATTAATTGGGTGCCATCAGGTGACCAGGCGGGAAACGCTAACTGTCCATCTGTCGAGGACGAGGTCAGTTTTACCTGCTTGCCCGACCCATCGGCGGCGAGTAGAAAGAGATAGTCTTCACTCTCGTACGTGCCATGACGGCAGACCAGCCAGCGACCAGAAGGAGACCATTCCACATGTTCATTGGCAGTCGTGCCTGCTGCCAGTTGGCGAAGCCTGATGAGAGAAAGTGTCCCAGATGCTTGCTGCTGGACCTTCCACAGGACAATCTCTCCATTCGATTGAACAATAGCCAGCGTGGTTCCATCAGGAGACCAGGACAATTGAACGGAATCGACAAGTATTGGCTTCATCAGTTGATGCCCTTGGAGGTCGGTCAGGTAGAGCCTATTGATGTTAGCAGCACCATGTTCGTGTTCAACAAGAGTCGCCAGCCAATCGTGATGCGGATTCCATTGGATAGCAAATACGATCATACCTGGCTCAATGGGAACAGTAATCGTCGTTCGGCCTTTGACCTGTCCGTTATGATCGAGGGTAAAGAGACCCAACAGAGGTGGTTCGTTGCCAATGAAGCAACTCAGACGCCCATCTGGAAGCCAGGCAAGGTCTTTATCACCCATGCCCAGGTCACATCCCAGATTCAGTGTATTCACAAGTTGCCCGTTTTTCGAGAGTAGCGTGAAATGCCCAGTATCAGAACCTTCTACCGCTAACCAGGTACCGTCAGGAGACCAGGTTGAGCCATCAAAGCGGGGTGTTCCAGACGCGAAGGTACTCAGATATCCAGATGTCCCGTTAACTACGTTACACCCTGTACAGATGACCAGGAAGAGCCATAGACAGACCATTCCTCTGTAGGACCAGCGTTTTTTCATCCTGCTTTTCCTCTTCTTTCTTCTGTCATACCCTTACTCTACATGCAGTTGCCAGCTTTGGCAAGTCTCTAGTAGACCTGAGTAGGTACCTTCTTAATTGGACTGGAGAAAAGCATTCCATGTGTAAAGTGCCACAACGACCCCTATAAGACCCATCGCACTCCCCGCTACTCCAACAATTCCTGCCTGTTTCGCAAAGGCACCTATGTCTGATGCATCCGTATATTCTTGCGGATAGAAGAGACTGGCAAGCGTCCCTGTCGACGAACTCTTCGGACTAAACACATCATTAAGCGGATTGGAGCTGCCTTGAGAGACGGACTGGATCGTGTTGATCACATTCACTGTTTCATTGATAAAGTGCTGCTCAACGGCACTCTCTTTGGCATACAATCCGCTGGCGCGCGCCTGTTGATCGCCTGCATTGATGCTTCCGTTGTGAGCCACCCACCAGCTATCATTCGAGGGATGGGTCATAAAGGCCACCCACTGGCTGACCACTGTATCTTGCGCGCCATGCTGATTGAGGAAATCATACGCTGCTAACAGTTCGTCTATCGCCAACTGATCATCCGCGTAGTCCCAATACCCCCCATGTTTATTTAGACGTTGACTAATATTGAGATAGTCAAAAAAGGCCAACTCAGCGGTGCCATAGCCTGGAGCAAACTCCTGGTAGAACTGATTTAAAAAATCTCTCCGTTTGGATACATTACTGAGATCGCTGATAGTATAGGTTCTGTGTTGATTCCCGACGTTCAAAGTCACCGTGCAAGCCCGCACCGTGCAAGGATCAACTGGCTGACTAAAAGTGCTACCACCACCGCCCGCCCCGGCCATTGAGACGTACATGCGTCCCGTCGGATCGCTATGCGTCTCCGGGTTGCCATTCACATACGCATACGGGTTCATCCCCTGCGCATTGCCCTGCGCCGTATCCGCCGCCAGGAACACCCCCACCACCGGATCATAGTAGCGCGCGTTGAAGTAGTCCAGTCCCGTGCCATCGTTGTACTGCCCGATGAAGCCCTTAGCCGTGTTGAGACTGCCCGCGTTGTAACGAGTGTTGCCATACGGCCCGAAGAGTTGGTTACTCTTCATCGACGCCCCACCCTGCGAGTTGTTGAAGGAGGACACCAGGCTGCCCTGCGCGTCGCTCAGGTAGAACTGCGTGCCGTTGCTGTCCAGCGAGCCGAGCAAGTGTCCCGCCAGGTAGTAGTAGTACACGTTCCACTGGTTGGCTCCCGCGCCGCTATACTGGTGTTCCTCAATGCCGAAGGGGTAGGTCAGGATGGTGGTGCCACTGCCGTTGGTGAAACGGCGCAACACGCGCTGGCCCGAGGAGTCGTAGAGGTATTGCTCCTGGTTGGTAGCAGCTGGCGTACCACTGCGTCAGGTGATCCAGCAGGTCATAGGTCAGCGTGCCAGTGGTGCCGCTGAAGGTGCGGCTGGTCACGTTGCCCCACTGGTCGTAACTGCTGGCGTAGCCCTGCCCGCTCTTGCTCGAGCAGGTGGAACCAATGGCGTACAGCCCCGACAACTGGTGCGGCTGGCTGGTGCAGTAGAGGTACTGCTCCTGCGTGCTGCCGCCATTGAGCGGCCCCTGCCACAGTTGCCCCAGGTGGGTGTAGACGTAGCTGTCATTGTAGTTGGCGCCCGAGATGGTATTGCCCAGCGTGCTGCTGCCGCAGGTGCCCTTGCCCGCGACTGGCTGCGTGCCGGAGTTGCCCGCCCACACCAGGCGGTTCTGCTCGTCGTAGCAGAAGTTGGAGGTCTCGGTACCGCCTGCCTTGCTCCCGGCGGCGTTCTGTGTCGTCGTCAGGCTGACCAGGTTGCTGGCCGCGTCGTAGCTCAGGTTCTGGCTGAAGATGGCGCCACTGTTGACACTGCCACCCTGCCAGGAGGCGGCGATGCTGGAGAGGCGCAGGTTGCCGTCGTAGCCCAGCGAGTCGATGGCCAGCGCGCCGCCCGTGCTGGTCAGCAAGTTGAGGCTGGACAGTTGCGCTTGCGAACTGTAGCTGAGCGTGGCCAGGTTGGAGGTCGCTGTGCCGTTGTTCGAGAGCCCGCTCTTGACGCCAGTGGTCGGGTCATAGACCTGGGTGGTGGTAAAGCCCTGCCCGCTTGGCACGGTGCTGGTGACGGTCGTGGTCAGTTGATTGGCGTCGTTGTAGCTGGATTGCATCTGATTGGCAGGCAGGGCGGTGGTGACGTTCCAGGCGGAGGGCAGGCTGAACTGCGCCTGCTGGCCGATGCTGCGCCCACGCGCGTCGTGCTCGTATAATTCGGTCACGCTGGCCGCGCTGCCCGAGAAGTAGGTAGTGGAGACACTCTGGGTCAGTCGCCCGACGGGATAGTCGGTGGTGCCGGTCAGGGTCAGTTTGTTGGTGTCGTAGGTGTTCTGGATAGAGGCGTTGTAGATGCCCCCGTTGGCGCTGGTGCCACATGCTCCGCTCGTGCTGGACTGCGACGGTTCATCCTGCGCGCAGCCCAGCCGGTTCAGCAGGTCGTAGGCTGAGCCGGTGGTGCGCGTGTGCCGGAGACATCCTGGATGACGTTGCCATTGGCGTCGTAGGTGTAGGTGTGGGTGCCCCTGTCCGGGTCGGCCAGTTGCGTCAGGCGTCCCAGGTCGTCGTATTGCATGGTGGTGGTGGCTGTCGTGATGGTCTGACCCGTCTGCGTGATGAGGTCCGTGACCTTGACCGAAGTGGGCTTGTCCAGGGCATTGTAGACGATCGCGGTCTGCTCGTTGGGCGTTGGTGCCGGTACCCCACCGTACAGGTTGCTGTCCTGCTGCGTGTAGACGATGCGGCCCAGCGCGTCAAGCTCGCTCACGCTGACATGGTTGTTGGGGTCGATGCCGGTCGCCGAGATATAGTAGTTGCTATCCCCGCTCACTTGCCCGACCGTGTAGTTGGTGCAGGCGGTATAGGTGCCGGAAAGGATCGCGGAACAGGCAAGGCCGGTGGCTCCCCCGGCGTTATACAGCGGGTCGCGGACCGCCAGCGCGCGGCCCAGCGCGTCGGAGTAGGTTGCCGTGCCGTACACGGTAGTATTGAGATAATCTTTGGCGTTATTCGGGTCGATGTAGCCGCTGCCATGCGTCGAACTGGAGACCGCTACTACAAAGGGTTCGCTCTGGTACGTGCTGTGGTTGCTATCGTTATAGACGGTGAAGACGATGGTGTAGTAGTTGGTGTTGGCCGGCGCGCCCGCCGGCGCGGGAAAAGGCGCGCTGGTCTCGACAGCCCGCCCCAGACTGTCATAGAAGGTACTGGAAAGCGCCGCGTTCGAGTTGTACTGGGAGGAGAGCGCATCCACCTCGTAGCAGGGCAGCCCATTGCTGCCGGGGCAGGTGGAATAGCTGCTGGTCTGGTTCGTGAAGCTCGAAGCTGTCGGGCGGAACAGTTATCTGCACCGTGCTGTTGCCGCCGCTGTCGTAACTATAAGCATTCTTGGTGACCTGGCTGTTGGGGTCTTGCGACTGGGTCAGCGCGTTGCCCTGGGTGGCATCGTAGGTGTAGCTGGTGGACTGGCTCAAGGCGTTGATGGCGCTGGTGGGCAAGGCCTCGTAGTGCGCGG
Organism: uncultured Chloroflexia bacterium; assembly: GCA_963769535.1. Lineage (GTDB taxonomy): Bacteria > Chloroflexota > Ktedonobacteria > Ktedonobacterales > Ktedonobacteraceae > CF-113. Next base: position 148,376 of record CAVYMC010000003.1, read on the forward strand.
TGTCATAGGTGGCGCAGCTCGTGTACTTCCCTTTGTTCCAGGCGCTGTTGGCAATCTCGATCGTGCTGGTCGTGGTGCAGCCCGCGCTGCTGTAGAGCGTGGGTGTCGCAGCCCCGTTCGCATCTACCGTCGCCACCGCGTTGCCATAGGCGTCATACATCTGATAGGTCGTGGTGAGGGTAGGGCTGGTCTGTGTGGCGCAATTGCTGCTGCTGTAGGTGTTGACGGTGGTGGGCAGGCCCGCCGCGGGTTTGGGATTGCTAGTGCCCTCGTCATAGCTGGTGTACTGGCACTGCCAGGCGTGGCCGCTGGCGTCATCCATCTCGCTATGGCTGGCATGATCGACATTGTAGTAGATCCAGCCGGTTGCGCCTGGAAGTGAAACATTGGTCGCGTAGCTCCACTTTTCGGTCACCGGGTAGATGAGATTAGGCGAGGCATTGGGCAGGTTAGAGCCGCTGATGACCTCCTGCGTCAGATTATGATAGCCACTTTTGAGTCCACCCGCGTTGGGTGTTGAATCGTAGTCGTCATAGGTGTATTGGTGCTGTACCCAGGGGGCATTGCTGCTAGTGGTCTCATCGTACTCTATTGTGGTGCTGATAAGCGCCATGATATCGCAGGCCGCATAGGGCGAAGAGCCGCTCGGCGTATAGCATGGTGTGCCATTGACGACGTTTGTACCTGGATCGTCTCCATTCTGGGGATAAGGACCGGGATAGATAGTGCGTGTCTTGCTTTGCAGTTTGGTCGAGGTCTGGCTGCCACCCTGGTAGATCTCCTGTACCTGCAACTGCCCGCCATTGTAGTCCTGTGGGTCGGTGGCAGGTTTGTTCCACCCTTCAGTGCTGAAGTAAAAGCTGACGGTCAGATCACCCGCCGGAGAGGTCTGGAACACCTCGGCAAAGCCGCGAAACTCGGCGTGGTAGTAATCACCCCAGTCGCTATCCCCACTGGCGAACCAGTTATCCCCCACGCACTGCTGCTCCACGACGGGTGTGAGCTGATCCGGGTGGCACCAGGCGCCACTGCCGCTATAGGTCCCGGTCTGCGTCAGACGGTAGTAGTTGTACGTGGTCGTGGCCGCGCTCAGCGCGGAACTATCCTTGCCCGACGAGGTTACCGAGGTTACCACCTGCACGCTCCAGGCATGATCATCAGGATGGAGGAAGTTGCCTTGAAAACAGCGCAGCGAGGTATTCGGGTTATTGGCATTGCTGCTACAATAGAGCGCGTCGAAGCGATCATCGGTGACGGTGCTGCCACTCTCGATCGTCGGCGTCCCATCAGTATTGCTGTAGGCAAGCGAGTAGGTCATCGATTCCCCGATGCCGGTATTCAGGTCCTGGTAGCTGGTCAGATACCGCCAGGTCGTTGTGGCACTGAATGCGGTGCCTCCCGCGATGCTGTCATAGTAGGTATCGTTGAGCGCGCCCGTCGCTCCGGGTGCCGGGCTGTAGCTAAAGGTGGTGGCTCGCAGCGTATGAGAAGTGCCGCTCTGGTAGACAATGGGTGTGATCTTCGTCAGGACATGTTCGCCCGCGCAGTAGCCACCCAATCCTGAGATGGGGTCGGTACACGCGCGGAAAGGGGTATCGTTGTACGTAAAGTTGTAGCCGTAGGCGGTGTTGTTGACGGAGCTATCGGTATTCAGGTAGCTGGTCGCGCTCGCCAGGGTGAACGTTCCCAGCACGTCGGGCGCGGTAAAGTAGGAACCACTGCCTGTCTCCTGTATGGGATCATCACAACGCAGGGTAGGGGTGATAGGAGGCGACTGGCAGGGATCATTCCCGTTTGAAGTGCTATACGTATAGGCAGTGGCCCAGTTCACGCCCGCGGATGTATCGTTGAACGGCGCCAGGTAGGTGAAATCGACCGTGCCGGCGACTCCGTCGAGACTGGTGAGGCTGCCAAAGCTGGAATTGTAGCCGTAGGTGATCTGCTTGATGACGGAATCGCGGATGGCTGCGTTATTTGCCACGCAGGTCTGCGCCGGCGAGTACGTCGAGCCGCAGTCCTGCAGGTAGGACACCAGCATGATGCGCCAGCCCGCGCTGCCGGTACCCTGCGGTCCCTCGCTGGGGGCGATGATGCGATCCACGTTCCACTGGTAGTTCTCCCGTGTGCCACTGGGCATGGAGTATTCCAGCGAGTTGCCGGTACAACCCACCTCGTAGAAGGTACCCGACTTGTCCCACACGTTGAAACAGGGCTGGCCACCGACTGTCACCTGCTGGATGCGCAGGTAGGACAGGTGCTCGGTATAGAAAAGTTTGTTAGTCGTATCGTACTCAATCAGGCGGTCGCTCACATTATCGATGCCGTTGATGAAATACCAGGTGACCCCGCTGTTCGCATAGACCTGCGACGTAATCGACCCCATGGAGAGCGAAAAGCCATCACCCTCGTCGCTGGCAGGCGAGGTGATGCTGTGCCGGTCATTTGGGTTCATAGTGGAATAGTCCAGTCCGAGCTGCGGAGCCACGCCGCCACTGCCAGGAGCTACCTGTAGCGGGTAACTGTAGGAAAGCTGCCCATTGTTACCCTGCACCTCGGCCAGGTGCGGGGATGGGGCCAGCTGGTTCTGCCCGTCGTTGTGCAGAATAAACGGGCCGGGGCCGAACACGCGGCTTTGCGCGGTAAGCGTGCGCGCAACCGGGTCATTATGCATAGCGATCACGAAATTCGTGGTGGGTTGTTTGGCCTTCTGCGCCGCCAGGAGCAGGGTCGGCCAGGTGAGCAAGATGCGCGCCGGGTCCAGGTTCAATCCCAGCATCTCCGACATCTGGTAATGATAGATGATAGACAACGGGGTACGCAGTGCGATGCCATTCACGACCTGTCCCTGGCTATCAACCACCTGCACCTGGTAGTCGCCCAACTGGTTCAGCACGGCCTCGAAGTGTCCGCTGATCTGCGTGACTTGCAGGGTCAGATTGCCGCTGGGAGCCTTCCCCCCGGCAATCGTGGCTTTCGAGAGATCGAGGGCACCAGGTTGCGCCTGCACCTCCAATCGCCCATCACTGCCCTTGAGGTCTAACGCGCTCACACCCGTACCGCCAGCCAGGAAAGCGCTGGAGAACGACTGGTTGATGGCCTTCATGGTAGGTGGTTCAGCCGAAGGCGGCGGGGGAGCAGGCTTGGCTCCTGGATTCGGTGTCTGCTTTGGCGGCTGCGGATAGGGCGAGGGCGGCCCGCTCTTGACCGGGGAATACTGCGGCCCAGATTTGAGATACTGCTGGAAGCTGAAACTTCCCGGGGTGCTGTGCGCCATCTGGATATCAGCAGCGTAGGCAGCCGGCTGGATCAACAGGCTCCAGTTGCTCAATACCTGCGAGAGCAACAACAGGCTCAACACAAACATGAGCAAAAGCGAGTACCGGCTCAAAGACCGTCGCGTTCGTGAAGCAGCGCCTCGAGGCCGATCAGTCACAGTATGCATGTCTACATGATGTCGGAACATAGGGACACCCCAATCTCTGCAAGCAGCGAGCAGCAACAATTACCAGGCGAAACAGGGAAACTCTACACGGACGCGCTATGGTGACGCACAAAAGCAGAACAAGACACCTTCCCCTGGTATCATCATCCTTCAGGTTTCTTTTCAAGCTTACCCGAACTTTGCGAGCCTGTCTATTCGGCCCCAACCGTATTTTTTTCGCCACTCAACGCATTTGCTCCAAATAGAGTCACATCATCTCTCTTCAAAAGAACCTCCCCGCCAGGCCTATTCCTCCTCGTAGGGATTGCCTGCGCGTGGTGAGAGAGAGGCAAGTGGAGAAAACTGGGCATTCAAGAACCCGCTCAGAATCGCGTGGTGCGCCGCGTGGACACCTAGTCGCTTGTAGATGTTCTCCTGGTGTTTCTGGACGGTCTTCTGCGAAATATGCAGCGCATCGGCAATGGCCTGCTCGTCATATTGCCGGGACATAAGCAACAAAATTTCTCGTTCGCGCGGCCTTAACGGTTTGAACTCCTGAGATGAAATGTGTTGATTTGCCAGAAATGCTGCCACTTCCAGGCTATAGATAAGCCAGCCACACATATTCGCCACTCCCTGTGCCTTAGCAAGCGAAACAAGCGGCATTCCCGGCTGTTCCGGGTCAAGAGCGCTCACCAGTTCCCCATAATAGCGCCCTCCATACTGCAATGGAACAGATGGGACAGGCAGCAATGGGCCAGACCTGGGAGGAGATGCTCCAGGCTGGTGCCACTGGACGGAAAGACATCCCCGGCTGAGATGCGCGATCTCCTGGCTAATACGCTCGATTACGCTACTGTTTTGTCCGAACAACTCCTCGTTGAGGTCACACAGTCGTAACACGAGTTGTTCATAGTCGATGGCATCTGCGGAAGGCGTCTGTCCCTGCAAAGATGAGGCAGTTGATAGTAGGTCGTGGTTACGGTACATATACACATCCTGTTCTCTGAAAAAGCGGCACATAGCAAGAATGAATGCAATACATCAACAAATCCCCCTTGTTTTCTATCATACATGAATTGTCACGATTTTTGAATCAGATAATAACCGTATACATACTACATACTTTCCGTAAAGCATATACCAAAAATACGTATATGAAGTACAGAATGTCCGTAGATGTATTACCGTTAATCTACCCTTTTGTACTATTTCTCTGCTTATTCACCTTGACATATATTTCCCATGTTATCTATACTCTTGTGTACAACCCTTTGCTTATATGCTTGACCTGCCGCTTTTAGTAAAACAGGAGCAACGGAGGTAATCGCCACCATAACTGGTCAACCATATTTTTCGAGCCAGGGGGATTCCTCACCACGCACGGAGAAGGGAACCGTACACATGTCAATCAACAATCGTAAGCAGCCCTCTGCACCGTCAGCTTCCACTGCGATTTCTTCACAGGAAACCTCTGCTGGCGAAGATGTCCCGCCCACCAGTATTGACGGTGATGATTTGCTGCTACGCCTGAGCGCGTTACACCAGCTATTACATGGGCAAACCAAAGGCATTGTGGAGCGTCTTTGCCAGGAGATTATGGACGCGAGTCAAGGGCAGGTGCAAATTATATTGCAGCGCTACCAACGCCAGCCCGCTCAAACGACCTCTTTCACTGAGCACGCCTGGCTTTCTCTACCGGTTGAACATGCCGGGCGCTCCTAATGGCAAGCTGGAGATAGCGCCCGATCCCACTCGACCTGATCGACCCGTTTTACCCTATCAAAAGGCCCAGATAGTCGCAATGAGTTGCGCATTCATCCTTTACAGCCTGGAAACGGCTGCCTATTTTCAGAGAGAATATCCGGTGCCTGTAAGCCAGCCAGTAGCTTTGACTCCACGCGAGCAAGAAGTGCTGGAATTGATATGTCGTGGACATCAGCGCAAGAAAATTGCCATTATGCTCCACATTACGCCTGCTACCGTAGCGAAAATATGCGAAAATATGTATCCACAATTGGGAGTTCGCACCGAACGCGCAGCTATCGCCGCCGCCTTCAGGCTGGGCTTATCCTTCCCAATCGAACACCTCTCGGCAACCGTCAACGTGTCCCCGCGAAACAAGGAACATAGACCAGGCCCGACTCCTACAAAAATATAAAATACGGTTGGGGCCTGATTCAAAAATCGCTGCAATTCAGGTATGCTAAAAATGCTGATTGGCGCAACGCTTCACTCGTGGAAAGGAGCTACATGAACAAGGAACTCCAGACACTGTTTGAACAGGACAAGGCAGACCGGGAAGGGTTGGCCCACCTCGATCAAGATCAACGCCAGCGAATGCTCCAGCGAGACAGAACGCGGCGTCAACGGGTCGAAGCGTTCCTGGCGAGCGAGCCATTTTTGGACGCTGAAGATTACTTCCATGCTGCCATGATCTTTCTGCGCGGGGAAACACCGGAACACTTCTTACAGGCTCACACTCTCGCATACAAAGGAGCCAAACAGGGGTATCCCGCCTGTTTCTGTCTGATGGCTGCCGCCTATGACCGCGTACTGATGTCCCAGGGACACGCGCAAAAGTATGGCACCCAATACATCATCCAGCACGGACGCTGGGTTCTTTACGAAGTTGACCCGACAACCACCGACGCGCAGCGCGCCCAATGGAATGTCCCTCCCTTAGCGCAATCCCTCCAAAAGGCCGAAGAAATGAATCAAACCATATGCTCCGCCACAATTTAGAGCAAAACCTGCTCCACCTTGTCGCCATCTGCCTGTTATGCGCTGTCGTCTGCATCGAGTTCAGCACGACAACGCACGCGCGTTCTTTTGACCACACCAATCCTTCGGTTGACGCGAACTGCCAGCAACTCGCCTTTTCCCAGGATGGCAATCCCTTTCCGCTCTGTCCCGGCCCCTACCCGGGCGGCGGCAATTGTGTCTGGTGGGCCTGGGAGCAGTGGCGCCTGCTCGGCTATGATCTGCCGCTCAATTGGGGCAACGCCGCCGATTGGATCGTCGATGCCGAACGCTTCGGCTTACCGCTGGGGACGAAACCGCGCCCCGGCTCCATCGCCGTCTTCCCGGTCGCCGACGGCGTGTGGGCCTTTGGCACGGCGGGTCACGTCGCCTTTGTGACATGGGTGAGCCAGGATCAGTCTACCTTCAATGTCACCTATCAGAACTACGGCGATCCCACCCCTATGTTCATTGGCACAGACTACAACGTCTCCTATATTAACCAGCCGCGTTTCCAGAATGGACAGATGCGTTTCATCTACTTCCCTGGCGCCATTGACGCTAGCCGCTTCTCGCGCCTGCCAGGCATCGATGGCAACGCTGTAGCGCAAGTGGCGCAGGCCAACAGGCAGATGAACAGCGATGTCACATCAGGCACGGCCAGTCGCGTCGCGCCTGGCCTGCCGCCCGGCGCCTATGACCAGGAATTCAACGCCGACTTCACCGGGACCGGCCTGACCGATCTGCTGCTCTACAACCGGCAGCAGGGCAGCCTGGACGTACTCACCTTTTCACATCGCTTCAACCAGGTGTCGCCACACTTTGCCCGCTCCCCCGACCCGGTATACACTCCCAACGCTCCCTCGCGTGTAAGCCTGGCAGACGCCCTCACACCTGCCAATGGTTGGGGATCATCTCTCGATATTGCCATCAGCGACTTTAGTGGAAGCGGACATGCCGACATCCTCCTCTATGATCGCGTCACCGGCAGTATCCAGTTTCTCAGCCTGACCCCCCAACTGACCATCAAACAGCATGTGGTACTTCCGGGATGGGGACCCGGTTGGGAGTTCTACGTGGGTCAATTCGACGGGGTGAAGAGTGACCTCTTCATGTATAATCGCCTGCTGGTACCAGACCCGGCGTTCCTGAGTCCAACGCCGACTCTCTCGCCGTCGCCATCACCCAATCCAACGCATACGCCGACCTTAACCGTGACGCCTGTCCCATCGCCCAGTCCAACGCTGACTCCCTCACCCACTCCTACCAATGCGCCAACTCCCACGATAACGCCCAGTCCATCACCTACTCCGTCACCTACCACGACACCAACGATCACGCCAACTCCCACGATAACGCCCAGCCCGTCACCTACCACAACACTAACGGTCACACCGAGTCCCACGATAACGCCTAGCCCGTCACCTACTCCGTCACCTACCACGACACCAACGGTCACACCGAGTCCCACGATAACGCCAACCATCATACCCAGCCCAACGCCAAGTCCCACATTAACGCCAACGACAACGCCCTCACCAAATCCCAGTCCAACGCCCAGTCTCTCACCGAGTCCGACTACTCTCCCTTCACCTACCGTGCCACCGACCCCCAGCCCATCTGCTACCCGGGTACCGGTTGGTAGTCAAACTCTTTCTTTTACCGGGTCAGATACGCCTCAAAAACCGGAACCAGGAGGCGACCTGAGCGGGAATATAACGGTCCATCCCCAACCTCCTCCTAATATTTTGCTGCTCAGTTTCACCAGCGATCTGCATATCAAGCAGCAGCAGGCCTATACACTCATGCACGATTCCTGGGAAGTCTACGTTGGACGCTTTGTGAGCGCTCACCAGGATGGTCTCTTTCTGTATGACCGCGCGGCTGAGGAAGCGCGTATCTTGGATTTTACCAGCTCCTTGCTCGTGAATCATTACCAGCAGCTCCACAACCTGGTCGGCAACTGGGATATCCATACCGGCGATTTCGCTGCTTCTGGTCGCGCCCAGGCGCTGCTCTACGACCCCGACACGGGCGACCTGCAATTTCTGGCCTTCGCCCCCGATTTATCCTTGCTGAACCGGGTGGACAACACCGGGCTGAACACCAGCCAGGTCCTCTACGTGGGACATTTTGGCTTGTCCGCTCTCAGCGTCATGCTCTACGACCCGGCAGCAGGACAAAGTACCTTCATCGCCTTCGATTCGTCTCTGCACGTCGTACAACAAGTTGCCGTGCAAAGCTGGAATCAAAACTGGCAAGTACTCATCGGTGCCTTCCTGGATCGTTCCACATGCCGGGCCGCGTACCATTGTGGGACTTTGGACGATGTGTTGGCCCTGAATCGTCAGACCGGTCAGATCCAACAATATACATTCACTTTTGGCAACCAGTACCAGGTCTTTGACAATCGTTTACAGGCATTCCTACGCGAAGGAGTGGTCATCACCGCTCGCCTCAACACTGTTGATACCTCATCCTTCAACTTGCAAGCAAGCCTCAATGCCTCGATCACAACCGAGGAACTGTACTAAAACCTTGCATTTCCCCTCGTTCTCAGGTACAATCTAATCAGAATCTGCTTGCTCATGCTTTGTCCTGGCATTGCCACCTCACACATAGCGCCTCGCTTCACAAATCTCCTGCGTGTAGATGTAAAAACATCAGCAACAACTGACACATCTGATACAACTGACACATTAGCAACAACGATACAAAATGACACAATTGCCCACTTGCTTCTCTGGAACAAATGCGCTATCATACAAGAGTCTTCGTGTCTCTTGCTAGTAGGATGGAGGGAACCAGGATGCCGGATAATGGACAGCAGAAAGAGCGCAAAAAACGGGTAGGACCCAGCGTTGACGGGGGAAAAGCTTCTCGCGTCAGCAGAGCCGCTGGCAGCATCGGCTCAGAATCTATGCGCGTCGAACAGCGCACCGGCACCGGCCCTGCCGCTACAAAACAACGCGCCAACAAGAGTCAGAACCCTTCCAGTCGCGCAAAATCCGGCGGCAATGGCAAACAACAGTCGCAGCCAGCTAAAAAAGGCCCCTCTGCAAATCGACCTGCGCCCGTCGCACCTGCACCTCAACCTGCCGATTCACGCGCCATCGCCAGACTGCGTGGTAAATGGCAATCACTCGAACAGCACCACAAGCAGCGTCTCTTCAGCATCCTGCTGCTGGGACTCGCCATACTCCTCCTGGGCGGTTTGACCTTCTGGAGTAAAATTCAACCTCTGGGAAAAACTGGCGCTTTTGTCACGCTCTTCTTCGGCTGGGGCGCGTATCCCCTGGCCCTGGGGCTGATCGTATTTGCCTTCGCGCACCTCGTTGAAGGGCTGCGCCGGGTACGCTTTGTGCGCTGGGCTCTGGTCATCGGCCTGTTAATCATGCTCCTGCTACTCATGGCCGAGAGCCGCCTGTTCACCCAGAAAACCGGCACAGCCGGCCTGATCGGCGATATACTTGCGCGTCCGCTGCTTGGCTGGCCCGCTCCAACACCGCATATCCTGGTCATCGGGCTGGTAATCCTCGCGGCCATCTACGCCTTTCGCATTCGACACGGACACGTCGTATCTGCAGCAGGTTTTATCAAAAAAACGCTCGCAGACCCCAGAAAATCATCCGTACCGGGCCAGGCTCCCTCTCCTTATCTTGGTCAGCGCCCGCAGTACAGCCAGTTCGCCAAAAATAACGCGCAGCAGGCCCCTGTCCGTCCCGGCAAACCGGAAGACGACGAGGATGAGGATAATAACGACATAGCCATTGACTTTGACGCCGATTTTGACGGAGACGACGACCCGCTCAACGACATCAACCTCACCAAAAAGCAGGTCGGCAACGCGCCGCGTGGCAATCGCGCCACCCCGCCGCTGGATCGCGACGAACACCAGGCCGCCGTCAAAGGCGCGCGCCAGCAACCCCTGCCATTTGACGAAGCGCATCAACCCGCCAATGCTAATAGCGCAATCGAACACGAGATGGAGCCACTCGCCCCCAATCCACTCTTATCGAAACTGAAGATCGTGACCCGCGCCGCGAAAGGCCCCGATGTCGAATCCCCCTGGAAGCTGACGGATATCACACTGCTGAATAATCCCGAAGAAGTGAAAATACACGCCCTGGGCGACGACACCGCGTCGCTGGCAAAGGTCATCCAGGAGACCCTGCGCAGCTTCCGCGTCGATGCCGAGGTCAAGCCGGAAGATATCAGCATTGGCCCCACCGTCATCCGCTTTGGCATTCGTCCCACCGGCAAACCCACTATGAAACAGGACGAAAAAGGCAGGCTCGTACCGCTCAGGGATGGCGCGGGCAACATTGTCTACGAGCAGCGTACCCGCGTCAGCCGCATCATGGCCCTGCAAAATGATCTCGCCCTGGTGCTCGAGGCCAAATCCATCCGCATGGAAGCCCCCGTGCCGGGCCGTCCCTACGTCGGCGTAGAAATCCCCAACAAGAATAGCCGCCTTGTCACCCTGCGCGAGATACTGGAAAGCAAAGAGTACGCCGCCGCCAAAGCCAAATCGAAACTCGCCATGGCCCTGGGCAAAGACGTGGCCGGCGCGGTACGCATAGGCGACCTTGCGCGTATGCCCCACATGTTAATAGCTGGCGCTACAGGCTCTGGAAAGTCCGTGTGCCTCAACGCCATCATCGGCAGCTTTCTCACCCAGACCACGCCCTGATGATGTGCGCATGTTGATGGTTGACCCCAAGATGGTCGAACTCAACATGTATAACGGCATCCCCCACCTGCTCTCGCCCGTCGTCACCGAAGTCGATAAAGTGGTGGGTCTGCTCAAGATCGCCATTGCCGAAATGGAGAAACGCTACCGCCTCTTCTCCCAGTTGAACGTGCGCAACCTGGACGGCTATCGCAAACTGCGCCTCGAACGCATCGCGCGCGGCGACATGACCCTCAAGAATCTGCCCGCCATCGTCATTATCATCGACGAACTGGCCGACCTGATGATGGCCGCCCCGGAAGAGGTGGAAGGACTGATCTGCCGCCTCGCGCAGTTAGCGCGCGCCACCGGCATCCACCTCATTATCGCCACGCAGCGTCCCTCGGTGGATGTCATCACAGGCCTCATCAAGGCCAACATCCCCACGCGCATCTCCTTTATGGTCAGTTCGGCGGTAGACTCGCGCACCATCATCGACATGGGCGGCGCGGAACGCCTGCTCGGTCGCGGCGACATGCTCTACCTCCCGGCGGACGCCGGCAAGCCCGAACGCATCCAGGGCGCATTCGTAGCCGACGATGAAGCCGAACGCCTCGTGACCTACTGGAAACAACAGGCCGCGGAACACGCGGCGGCCACTGCCGCCGCTCAAAGCCAGGGCGGCAAGGCCACGCCCGGCACCGTGATCGTACCGGCGGTTGAACCCGGCTGGGAAGTCAGCGACCACGTCTCCGACGAATACGAACTCGACGACGAACTCTTCGACCAGGCCGAACAGATCGTGCAGGAGTACGAACGCGCCTCCATCTCGCTCCTGCAACGCCGCCTGCGCATCGGCTACTCACGCGCCGCCCGTCTCATCGACCTGCTGGAAGAGCGCGGCGTCATCGGGCGCATCGAATCCGGTGGCCGCGCCCGCGAAGTCTTCGACAAACGCGACAAACACAGCGGCGATGGCCGCACCATGGCAGACGAAGCCGCCGACATCATCGCCGAAGAAAAAGCTCGCGAGGACTTCTTGAAGAAACAGGGCATCAACAGCAGTGGAAACCGGCCATCATCTAGTAATACAGGAAATGGCCGGTCTCGAGAAGAGGATGTGTAGGGACGCTATGATGCGTCTTGAAGTTGTTTGATAGCAGCAAGCACGGCTTCGCGATGCTCGCTCTCGTGTCCTCCAATACTATCAAGGACATACGCCGCGACCGTTCCATCCCACCCTTTCCAGGGATGCTTGCGGTTCAGCGTCTCCTCACCAATAGCGCGTATCACCTGCAACAGCGCCTGCCGGGATTGCTCGAATTCGTCTAATTGCTCTCGTGGAGTAAGTCCCTCTCGTAAAGCAACTTGTTGGGCGTTCCAACCATCCTCGTCATCGCCAATAACCGCAAAAATGGCAGGCGTGGCCCCACTAGCAATACGTTCAGGCAGAAAGTCCGTCACCGCGCGTTCCCAGTCGACAAGATGCGCCAGCACATTTTTGATGGACCACTCGCCAACAACCCCCTTTTGCTCTAAACGAGCATCAGACAGCTCACCAATCGCATCAAGGAAAATAGTACGTTCCTGACTCAGGGACTCAAACAGGTTTGTCGTAGTAGACATGCATGAACTCCTTTATGTTTGTAACGGGCAATTTTACTTTTACCCATTACGTATAGTATACTGAAATCAAGAGCATTTTGCAATGGGCAAAACACCAAAAGGGAATTACAAAAGATGGATGCGCTCTGTTTAGACATAGTAAACAGCGATTGGCACGATTACCGGCATTCGGGAAAGCGCGAGGATCGCCTCTTGAATCCGGCATGGCTAGAACAACTTGTCGCGCAATGGGGCTTATCCGTCGCCATACCGCCTGGCACAGATACAATAGCTGCCTTTCAGTCTTTGCGCTCCTTTATACAGCGTATGCTACAAACAACCTCACAAAATGGGCTGCTCTCAGAACAAGACATGGCCGAACTCAATACCTACCTGAACGCCGCGCCCTCCCACATGCTCCTGACGAGAGAAGACGAGCGTTACCACCTGCAACAGATTCCGCTAAGCAACGATTGGTCCTGGGTATTGCGCGAGGTAGCGCTATCGTTCGCCATCCTCTTGACCCAACACGATCCCGCGCGCATCAAACAGTGTGAAAATCCCGACTGCCGCTGGGTCTACTACGATGAAAGCCCCAGCCACAACCGCCGCTGGTGCGAAGACACCTGTGCCAATTTGATGCGCGTGCGCCAATTTCGCGTCCGCCACTGCAAGGGCAGTCCTCGCCCCCAGGCTCGTTCTCCTCACCCGTAGACCCTTGCGGTCGCCCTCGTCCCTTTCTACTCTCAGCCTTCGCTCTCCTGCTCCAATTCCCGCAACAACTTCACATCCTGTTTGCTATTCAAATCCAACTTCGCGAACAGATCAGGTCGTCTCTCTCTCGTTCTCCGAATCGACTCTTTCCTGCGCCACTTCGCAATCTCGGCGTGATTGCCCGACAGCAGCACGTCAGGAACGCGCCATCCACGAAAATCGGGGGGACGTGTATAATGGGGGTATTCCAGCAGCCCGCCGCTGTGCGACTCTTCCAGCGTTGACTCTTCACTGTTCAACACGCCGGGTATCAGACGACTGGTAGCATCCACCACCATCATCGCGGCCAGTTCGCCCCCCGTCAGCACGAAATCGCCGATGGAGAGTTCGTCAGTCACCAGATGTTGGCGCACGCGCTCATCGATGCCTTCGTAATGGCCGCAGATCAACGTAATGCGTTCTAGCTGCGCTAATTCACGCGCCACCTGCTGGGTAAACAGGCGACCCTGCGGCGTCAACAAAATAATTGGCCCGCTTTGATAAATAGCCTCGACAGAGGCGAAAATAGGATCGGGCTTCATGACCATCCCCGCGCCTCCGCCATAAGGATAGTCATCCACAACATGATGTTTATCCGTCGTCGCATCGCGAATATTGTGCAGCGCAATGCTCAACAACCCCCGTTCCTGGGCGCGTTTAAGGATACTCTCCGAAAATGGCCCCTGGAACATATCAGGAAAAAGCGTGAAAATGTCGAAATGCATAAGTAAGCCGCCTTTTTGGGTGCTACAAGTCTGGCCTATGTGTGTTACAATAGCATGGTTGCAAAATACTGGCAAGTGGTTATAATGTGTTGGGGGTTGCGTACTCCATGCGTCACAGCAGCGCATGTAACATCCCTTGCGAACCCTGTTGGAGTCTCCGATGTCCTTATCCCAGGTACAACAGCCCGAGGATTTGCACGATCAAATCGTCATTCTGGTGGGCAGCGCGATTCGCTTACTCAATGGTGAAGCGGGAGTCTTTGTCGTTTCCAACGAAGCCTTTGACCCCCTGAGCAGCGCCGAATATACCGCCTATCGTCTGAGCGATGCCGGTTGCGCCTTCTTGCTGGCATTGGCGCGGGAGCGCGTCCAACCGGATAGAGCGCATCCCCATGTCGTGGATGAGATATCGGAGGAGCATATCGAACAACTGGGGCTACTCGATATGCATGTTGAAGAACAGCCGACAGGAACGCTGCAACGCTGCGCGATACTGGTATACGATCACGCGGGGATATTGGGCCTGCTGCATTACGTGCGTCAAACGGGCGCGCATTCCTGCTTTGAACAAACCATTGGCGAAGGAGGCACGCTGCCCCTGTTCATCACGCACCTTGCAGCCGGTATCCGCACCGCGTTGAAGACACTGGTATTGCTGAAAGAGCAAAGCCGCCTTGCTGACATCTTCCAGCAGAGCGCCGAAGGCATCCTGACAGTTGATATCCACCTGCGCATCGTCGATTTTAACCCGGCCATGGAGCGACTAACGGGCTGGAGGGAAAGCGAAGTGCTGGGCAAATACTACTATGAGGTTTTGCGCCCGCAGGAGCGCCAGGGAAATGCGCGTGGTGAGAATGACCCGCTCTTCGCGCAGGCCTTTACCGCGCACGGCAATGTGCAGCGCGAAATGGTATTGACGGCGCGTGATGGGCAGCGGTTCGATGTCTTCGTCACGGCCTCCTCCATTCGTTCCAGCAGAGGTGAGCCAATTGGTGGTATTCTTACAGTGCGTGACCTTTCTCGCGAGCGCGAGCAAGAGGAGCAGCGTTCAACCTTTATCTCGGTCATCTCGCACGAGTTGCAAACGCCCATTGCCATCATCAAAGGTTATGCCTCAACGCTGGCGCGTCCCGATGCCGTGCTTGAACAGGAAACCCTGCGCTCCCGCCTGCTAGCTATTGAGGAAGAGGCCGATAGCCTGAATAAGCTGGTGAGCAACCTGCTCTACGCCTCGCGCATCCAGGCCGGGGGCCTGCAAATGGATATCGCGCCACTCGATTTATCCAGTTTAGTGCAGAAAGTCGCGCTGCGCCTGCGTGTGAAAAGTCCCGGTGTCACGGTGAAACTTGAGCTACCCGCGCACCTGCCAACCGTCATAGCAGACCGCGATCGCATCGAAGAAGTGCTGCAAAACCTGCTGGATAATGCCATAAAATATTCACCGAAAAGGCGAATAGTAACGGTTTCCTCTCACGCAACAAGCGGTGAGGTTATCGTGAGCATAAGCGATATAGGCATGGGAATCTCCCTGCGCGACCAGGAACAGATTTTTGATCGTTTTCACCGCGTTGACAACAGCTCGACGCGCTCAACCCAGGGGGCCGGACTGGGCTTATACATCTGCCGGGCCATTGTTGAGGCGCACTGGGGGGGGATAGGGGGGATGCAGGGGACGGGAGGACACATCTGGGTTGAGAGTGTCCTGCATCAAGGCTCAACGTTTTTATTTAGCTTGCCTCGTGAAGAGAAAGCGCATGTACCAATGGTGGTGTTTTAATGGAGAAGGATTCCTTTGATCAGCGTGATATGACCATTCTCGTCGTAGATGACGAGCCACGTATCCGCGACTATGTGCGGATGAACCTGGAACTAGAACGGTATCGCGTGCTGGAAGCGTGCAATGGCATAGAGGCCATAGAGCAACTACGCGAACATCTACCAGACCTGGTCGTACTCGATGTGATGATGCCCGAAATGGACGGGTTTGAGACCTTGCGCCACATTCGCGAAGTTTCAACGGTTCCCGTCATCATGCTCACCGTGCGCCAGACAGAACAGGACAAGATCCACGGCCTCGACCTGGGCGCGGATGACTACATCGCCAAGACCGCCAGCCCGCGTGAGCTGCATTCGCGTATCCGCGCCCTGCTGCGTCGCTCGTACATGGCCGCGCCCGCCCGCAAAACAGAAATCGTAGTCGATGATGATCTCAAGATAGATTTCTCGAAGCGCGAAGTAATCGTGCGCGGGCAAAAAGTCGTCCTGCGCCCCACAGAATACCGCCTGCTCTATCACCTCGTCAGCAACGCTGGCCGCCTGCTTACCCACGAAACGCTGCTCTCCAAAGTATGGGGCAGCGAATACCGCGAAGAAGCGCACTACCTGCGCCTCTACATCACCTACCTGCGCCAAAAAATCGAAAAAGACCCCGCGCACCCACACTACATTCTAACGGAACGCGGCATCGGCTACCGTTTCAAAGAACTGGAGTCATAACGGGATGCGCAATGAGCGAAATGTGTGGCTAATCAGGGGGACGAGGGCGGCGCAAGCGCCCCCACCCATCATCCCTACAACTCCCGCCCCTACAGCGCCTTTCCACATAGTATCCTGTAGGGGCGGGAGAGGCTGGGAAGGGCGGTGGGGGCGCTTGCGCCGCCCTCGTCCCTTCTCACTTATGGCCCCCGCCCTGATCGCTCTTGTATGTCTGCTGCTCCTCTCCTCCTGTACATTCGGGGGCAACACACCAACAGCGCCAGCGATAACGATAACTCCAACTGCCACCGAGCAGCCAGGTCCCGGTAACAACCTGCCCTCACCCGTTGCGGAGAGCACGCAGGCGCTTTTACAGACCGAACAGCTCTTGCTGATGACGCCGCATCCACTGCGCGACCTCTACAGCCTGGCACAGCGGCTCAAATTGCACGCAGCCACACCCATCCCACACGTGGGACGCACCACACCGCTAAACGAAACGCTGGGACAGGAAGATAGCTTCTGGATCAATAACTCGGATACACGCGCGTACTCACGCATCCGCGCGAAACTGGTCTATATTACGCCACACGTCTATCTGTATGTGGAAGATGGGCAACAGCCCAACTTGCAGGCGCTGCAAGCGTCCGCCGATCTCTTTGAAAATAAGACCTACCCGACCGACCGCAGCGTCTATGGCAACGAATGGACACCCGGCATCGATGACGATGCGCATCTCACCATTCTCAACGCCGTTGGACTTGGCAATGGCATAGGTGGGTATTTCTCATCCGAGGATGAATACCCCACCAGCATCAACCTCTACAGCAACGAACGCGAAATGTTCTATGTCAACATCGATGGCGAAGTTCCCGGCACGTCCCAGTACAACAGCACGCTCGCGCACGAGTTCCAACACATGATTCACTGGTACCAGCACCCGGTTGATCTAAGCTGGACGAACGAGGGTATGTCTATGCTGGCGCAGCACATCAACGGCTTCTCCACCGGTGGCGTAGACCTGGCCTTTATGCAGACGCCCGACACACAATTAAATGACTGGGCGAGTGACATCAACCTCGACATAGCCCACTATGGCGCGGGCTACCTATTTATGGATTATTTCGCGGAACACTATGGCGGCTATGGCGTCCTGAAAGAACTGCTGCGCGACCCGGCATCGCCGCCGGTAAACTTCGACGATGTGCTGGCAAAGCATGGCTACGCGGATCGCTTTATCGATGTCCTGAACAAGTGGTACCTGGCAAATTACGTGCAAGACCCCACCATCGACCAGGGGCAATACGGCTACCCCAGCATCCAGATAGCGGGACTCATGCCCCAGCACAGCATCACAAACTATCCGACCTCCGAGGTCGATACCGTCCACCAGTACGCCGCCGAATACTATGATATCGAGCCGCAGGGGCATCGCGGCACCCTGTCAATTTCGTTGCAAGGCGCGCCAACCGTGCGTATTATCGGCAACGACCCGCCCGGCTCAAGCTATGAGTGGTGGAGCAACCGCTACGATAACATGGACAGCACGCTGACACGTTCTTTTGACCTGACGAGCCTGAAAGGACACCATGCAACGTTGCAGTTCTCAACCTGGTATGCCCTGGAAAAGGACTACGATTACGTCTTCGTCGAAGCCTCGACCGATGGCACGAACTGGACAACGCTCAAGAGCAACGATACCACCACCACGAACCCCAACGGAGCGAACTGGGGCAGCGGCTACACGGGAATCAGCGGTGATGGCAGCAACCCGGCCTGGGTGCAGGAGTACATCGATTTAACGCCCTACGCCGGTAAAAAGGTGCAGATTCGTTTCGAAGAAGTCACCGACGATGCCGTCAATCTCCAGGGACTCGCTCTCGATTCGATCAGCATACCCGAACTCCATTTTTCGGACTCCGTCACCTCGGACAACGGGTGGGTAAGCAACGGCTTCATTCGCTCAAACAACATCTTACCCGAACATTTTACAGTGCAAGCCCTGATCTATTCAGGTACAACCTTTACTTTACAATCAATGGTCGTTGATCTCGCAAGCGGCCAGGGTACATTGAAAATTCCAAATTTCGGCAAACAAACAACGCGCGTTGTGCTGGTAGTCTCGGCCTATGCCCCCGAAACAACCCTGCTGGCACACTATCAATTGAGCGCGAATATTGTGTAGGGACGCGATTTATCGCATTCACAATTCTCTGATGAATTTTGACAACCGAATAGGGTAATGGGAGTGGAGCGTCCTCGTCCTGTAGGGACAAGGGGCGGATGTGGGGACGGGTGGGGGCCTTGTGCTTGTCCTCGTCGCATGAAGATTCTTATGGGGTTTGATAATACAAGTGAATCCAACAAGGACAAGCACAAGGCCCCCACATCCACCCTACCTCACCCCTTGTCCCTACAGTGACTGGGACGCAAGCGTCCCATCAATTCCTGATGAATCGGATACCGACCTACGAAATGAAATGATTAGAACCAGAAAGAAGGATACGCATGAATAAAAAGGAACGAGTTGATGCCGCTCTGCGCGGCGACGCGGTGGATCGCGTACCCGCAAGTATGTGGGGACACGATTTTGAACGCGAATGGAATCCAAATACGCTGGCCGAAGCGATGGTGGAAAACTTCACGCGCTACGACTGGGACTATATGAAGGTCAACCCACGCGCCTGCTACCACGTTGAGGGATGGGGCGTCAAAGTGCGTCCCTCGGGCGAAAAATACAAAGCGCCTGTCTTCGAGGGTACGCCCATTAGGAGCGCGTCGGACTGGAAGCGTATTCGCCCCCTTGAAGCAGACCAGGGCGCGCTGGGCGAGCAGTTACGCGCTTTGCAGATGATAAACCATTCAGTAGGCTACGATGCCTATTTCACACAGACGATCTTCTGCCCGCTGGGGGTCGCGCACTACCTGGCAGGCAATAATAAAGAGGCCGTCCTGCACACCATCCGCGAAGACCGCAACGCCATGCACGCCGCGCTGCGCGTGATTACCGAAACCTTCACCAGCTACGCCATTGCCTGCCTGGAACAGGGCGCGAGCGGCATCTTCTACGCCACCAACGGCTGGGCTTCCGAAAGCCTCTTGACTGCTGACCAGTATCGCGAATTTGGTGAGCAATACGACCTGGAATTTCTCGATGCCATTAAAAGCAGGAGCAAGTTTAACATCCTGCACATGTGCGGATCGCGCATCTACTTTGATCTGCTGGCGTCCTACCCGGTTCACGCCATAAGCTGGGCAGCGACACTGGAGGGCAACCCTGACCTCGGTGAAGGCAAGAAGCGTTCCGGCAAAGCCGTGATGGGTGGCATCAGCGAGAAAACCACGCTCAAGAACGGCTCACCTGACCAGGTACAAGAAGAGGTGGGAAAGGCGCTGGAGCTGACGGGTGGCAGGCATTTCTTACTGGCTCCCGGTTGCTCGATACCGCCGGAGACGCCCGCTAAGAACCTGGAAGCCATTCGCCGCGCGCTCTCTTGACACACCAGTACACATTGGCTATACTTCCAAGCACAGTGATAAAAACTGCGACAGTGCGCGGCGAAACTTTCGTCGCGCTACATTCTTTCTACATACTGGCATCCCGACCCGACATGCATACAGGATAATGGGAAGGCACTTCGTAAGTGATGGAGCGATATCAGACAATTCGAGCATATTCCGCGGGGGGCGTTGTTTTTCGGCTCGCACCCTTGCAAGCGCATGGGGATTTCCAGTCGAGTGGAGAAACTTCTGAGCAAGCCTCGGTCGAAATTGCGCTGGTAGGACGGAGCCAGCAGGGATTATGGACGTTGCCCAAGGGCACTCCCTGTTCCGGGGAAACTATCGAGCAGGTCGCGGTACGCGAAGTGCAGGAGGAAACAGGCTTAGAGGTGCATTTAATCTCCTATATTGGCGCAATCTCCTTTTCATTTGTGCGCGACCAGGTACGGTATTACAAACAGGTACGTCACTTCTTGTTTGAGGCAACCGGGGGAGATATCGCCCTGCACGATTCCGAATATGATCGCGTGGCGTGGTTCCCATTGCCAGAAGCATTTCGCCGTATCAGCTATGCCAACGAGGCAAACATTCTTTCTCAGGCCGAGGAAATCGTGCAGCGTTGGTTACAGCGCCAGCAGAGGGAAGGGTAAACATAACCGTATGCAGACTACCCGGCGCTTTCCGCTCATGCAGCGTTTCCTTTTTCCGTATAACGGAGAAGACCCGCTCTCGCCCAGGCAGGGCGCGCGCGTAATGCTGGCCTGGGCCATTCTGCTGCCTCTCATAATGTCGCTGCTCATCGCTGTCGTAGCGCTGCTGGCGGCTTCGTCGTGGCAGAGAATCCTGACGCTATTCGCTTTCGCATTTTTCTCCGGTATGTGTATTTTTGGTATACTAGGTTTGTTAATTATCCTGGTCAACAACCGATCGGCTCGTATTCGACGAGCGTGGAAGACCCGGCAAGGTCAACAATAACCCGTGGAGGTACCCTGATGGATTTGAGCGTTGAAGGCAAGTCGGAGCGTATTCCACCTGGCTCGCATATATGTCAACTGTATAGTAAGGTGACTGAAATTCCAGGGGTAACCGCTCGTTTAATGCGCGTGGGGCTTTCCCTGTCTGAAAAATGCATGTTCGCTGCAGCTCCGGCCCAGATTAAAGAACTGCGCGACGAACTCACCAGGCTACAGATTGACGTGGATGAGCTTATTGCAGGCGGACAACTGGTGTTATACGAGGAGCGGGAGCCGTTTTTAGCGAGCGGCAAACGTTTTGACCCCTATTTTCTGCTCTCGTCCCACCAGACCTTCATCGCGCAAGCTCTACGCGAGGGTTGGCAAGCCGTGCGTATTTCCATCGACATGACCTGGCTCGCCAAAGATATTGCCACGCCTGAACAGCTTCTGAAATATGAAGCAGCCTCCGACGCCGTTTTTACCTTCCAGAATGCCCCAATTATTGCATTGATGCATTACGATCATAGCAAACTGCTTCCCAACCTGGTTGTCGAAATGCTTAAACTGCACCCAATCGCCGTTGTCGGAAAGTACATCAAGCGCAACCCTTACTACCTGAACTCCGAACAATACATGCTGAAGATATTGCGCATGAACCGCGATAAAGAAAAGAACAGTTGAGAAGCTATCCAGTGTAACCGAGAGGAGCCAGGGCGGGGGCAAGCCCCGCCCCTACCATATACAGGGCGACACCAGCCGCTTCACAACAGGGTAGGGGCGGGGCTTGCCCCCGCCCTGGTATATGTCAGCCCTGGCGTTATACAGGTTTTTTTAATTGTTGAACAACTGACCCAGCGTTCCACCCATGTTACTGGTGCCGCCTGCTTGTTGGGCGCCTTCGGGCTGAGGTGGATGATAGGTCATGGATTGCAGGCCGAGACGACCGGGGCCGGTGAAGCGGTTGAGCACAATCGACGCGCCGGCCATCATGCCACCAATCGCGCCGAGGAGGCCGCCTCCGCGCTGCGAACCAGCAACGGTAGTAACGGACATCTGCACCGAGGGGTCTTTCCACAGCCACGCGCCCGGCTCTACATCCAGCGTCTCGCCGGGAGCCAGCGTCTTCTCAAAGACGTTGCCATAGCCGTGCAGGAGAACCATGCCTTCGCCTCCGCGACATGTGAACTGGTCGATAAAAAGACCGGTGCGGCTAAAAAGGATGTTGGCCGCGCCTTGCATGAAGGTGAAGCCATAGTCAACGTTGCTGGTGGCTACCAGGAACTGGTGCTCGCGTACCTCTACCATCTGGCCGGGCTGCAAACGCAAAGCCACGATCTGGCCTACGGAGTCGCGCGAGAAGGCGATGTTGCCAGGTCCCTGGGCCTCGGTGATGAAAATTTGCAGACCGGCGAAGAAGCGTCGGGCCATGCCCTTGATCGATTTGAAGCCGATCTGCACTCCTGGATGTTTCCAGAGCAGGATGTGATGCTCAAAGTAAATGGTGAGTTGATTGCCAAGCATGACATCGACCACCGGCACCAGTTGGCCGTCAATGGAAATGACCATATCGGCCACTTTCAGCGGGCTTTTAGGGTTGTGCAGTTCCGCTTTAGGAACCTGCGCGCCGAAGACGCTGTTATTGGAATATTCTTCATACTGGTTGGGCGGAACGTAGCCGCCATCCGGCATGGGCGCGCCATATTGACCGGGCGCACCATATTGGCTGGGCTGAGAAGGGGGCGGGGGCGGTGTGGGCTGCGCGCCTACATTCATGGGTGAGCCGCATACACCACAGAACTTGATACCATCAGCAACTTGACTTTGACAGCGGGGACAGATCATTTATTGACCTCCTTTGTCTGGCACATAACTATCTTCGGGTCTGTTGAGTATATCGTATCGAACTAGATCGTGATAAACATAACAGTAGCCGTTCAAAATGATAATACCACATCTTTTCCCATTGGCAAGTGAAAAAAGTCACATCTTCGGGTTCTTGTGGATTTCCCAGAATCAAAACAAGGTACCGGATGCCCCAAAAACACATCCTTGTACCTTATATAGTTTAACCAATACGATAGGCATATTTCTGAATCCCCACCGCTTCGCGGTTCGTAAGGCGAATGAGAAAGGGTCTGTGGGCTGGCGGCCACAGGCTACCAGCCCACAGACCCTTTCTCATTCGGGCCGCCGCAGGCGGCAAGAGAACATACAGATCGGATTAGATATATTGAGTTCGAGACCGCTTAGAGGACAAAGCTATCGGCCAGAGGGCTGCGATTCGCGCCGTTCTGTTTTTCGCTCATCCCGCCTACGGCCTGCTGTCCACCCGTCTGGCGGGAGACATAGCTGCCGCCATTCTGCGTGTTTTGCAGGTTCTGCAAGCTTTGCAGTGTGGCCTGCGATTGTACACTGGCCGACATGCCTCCAGCGGAATCGGATGCAAGCTGAATTGTCTTGCCGTCGATCACGATTGCCATACCGACACCGCGCCGCAAATCGGCGATCTGGCGACGAAGTTCGCGGTTCTCGGCCTCTAAAGCGTCCATCAATTTTTTTTGCTCAAGCAGCATCTGTGCGATGCCTTCAAAACCTGCGCTTGCAGCACGATCCATCATGGATTCCTCCTGCGAATATGGTGTACCCATTAATTCTAAAACAAAATTTCCCAACACAGCGCCACGCCCTCCCAATTGCTCACGTACTCAACTCAAGAGATGTACGACGCGATCCCAAATGGCCGCCGCAACGCCTGTTTTGGGCATTACTGGCAAATCTTCCATCGTCTCATCGGCATGAAAGATATATACCTTATTGGTCTCTGATCCAAAACCGCTATCCGAGCGGCTCACATCGTTTGCAATGAGTAAATCCAGGCGTTTGGCAGCTAGCTTGCCACGCGCATAGGTTAGCACATCGCTTGTTTCAGCGGCGAACCCTATACGCACTAATCGCCGCCGGGGCCTGTTGTCACCTGGAATACTTTCCGCAGCCTCAGACTGTCGAGACGCAGCCGCGAGTTCTCCCAGGATATCCGGGTTGCGCGCGAGGCGCAACGTAAACCCACCCTCAGTATCCACTTCCTGCGCTTCCTTCCCCTCCTTTTTCAGCTTTTGGGGCGCGACTTCAGCCGGGCGATAATCCGCCACAGCCGCGCTCATCACAAGCACATCGGCCTCTTTCACTGCGTCAAATACCGCGTCGCGCATTTGCAGCGCGGTTTCGACTCTCCGCACATCCACTCCATAGGGCGCATCCAACGCGACGGGGCCGGAGATCAAGATGACATCCGCGCCACGATCGCGCGCTTCCGTTGCCAGGGCATAGCCCATCTTGCCAGATGAACGATTACCCACGAAGCGTACCGGGTCGATTGGTTCCTGTGTGCCACCAGCAGTCACAACGACGCGGCGACCCGCCAGGTCCCCATTCCGTCCCAACACTACTTGAATGGCTCCGAGAAGTACGCTACTATCAGGAAGTCTACCAATGCCTACTTCCCCGGATGCCAGCCGTCCAACTTCCGGCTCAATAATGAAAGCTCCGCGTTCTCGCAGCGTTGCCAGGTTTGCCTGGGTCGCGGGATGCGTATACATTGTATGATGCATCGCCGGGGCCAGCACAAGCGGCGCCTTCGTCGCCAGGGCTACAGCAGTCAACATGTTGTCAGCGATACCATGAGCCAGTTTCGCGAGCGTATTGGCAGTTGCCGGTAGGACGACAAACACTTCCGCTTCCTCGCCCAGGGCAATGTGCGTTTCTGCAGCGCGTCCAGACGGTTCCCACAGGTCGGTGTAAACCGGGCGATGGCTCATCGTTGAGAATGTCAGGGGACGAACAAATTCTTCAGCCCGTTCCGACATTATTACATCAACCAGCGCACCTGCTTGTTGCAGGCGGCTGACCAGTTCCACTGCTTTATAGGATGCGATGCCGCCACATATACCGACGAGTACACGTCTGTTGAGTAACACTGTTTGCTTGCTCGCCCTCTTCAATCACACCTTGCGGTACAAGGTTATTGCAACAATAGCATAGAATGACACAATTTAACAAGCAATCACCTGGAAGTACCACTGACCAGGGCGCCGGGTCTTGCCCCGCGCCCTGGTTACCACGCCCTGCTCTTATGCTCGCACATCTTTGCGTTTGAGAATGTAGGCGATCAGGACACCCAGGATGACGATCATGATTGCCAGCACGGACCAGCAGAGCAGCAGGTGCAAAGTAGCTGCTGTCTGGCTGTTCGTTGAGAAGAGGGTACCCTGGTAGCTCCAGGAGTCGCCGCCCAGCGCGTCGCCATGAATACCGACCGAGGAACCCGCGGCAGCCATGCCCCAGCGCAATCCGAACAATGAACTAAAAACCTGTAGGAACGGGCCGTTGATCTGGAAAAGGATACCGGAGAAGATTACTTGCGGAACCAGAATAATGGGGATAAAACTCACAGCCCGGTCGTTATTAGGCGCGAGGGCTGAAAGCGTCAGACCAACCATCAAGCCGACCAGCGATGTGAGCGCCATGCTGATATACACCTCCAGAGGAGCCGGTAAGATAATACCTTGCTGGATGGAGGCGATGGCGTTGACAACCAGTACCAGAACAGCGCTCTGGATCAAGCAGAGCACGCCGAGTACCACGATCTTCGAGAACATGTAGGGGATGATGCCCAGGTTGACGGTGCGTTCGCGGCGGTAAATGGGAGCCTCTTTGACGATTTCGCGCGCGCCATTGACGCTGCCAAACATGGTGGCAGCAAAAGCCATGATGAACAGGTACTTCTGCGCATCATTACCAGAGAGCGGCTTGATGAAACTTTTGCAGCGCCTGTGCTTCGCCACCATTTTGCGCGGCGAAGGCCTGGCCTCGTGGATCATTGTTCAGGAAGAACGCCACGTTAGCGCAATCGTGGGGGTTGGTGTTGCCTGGAGCCAGTGGGATGTTCACGCCCGCACCAGGCGGGTTCAGGATACACCCTGCCACATTATACGAGTTAAAGGTACCCCCACCTCCACTGGAAAGCATAAAGTACAGGATCAACGCAATGATCGGGGCTTGCAAGAGCAGGATTAGCAGGTTGCCCACGTCATTTCTGAGCAGCTCGATATAGCGCCGGGAGAGCAGCGAGAACTGCCGCCAGGGGTTGCCGCGCTTGGGTTGAATGACCTCGGCGGTTTGCAACTGGCGGTTGGCCTGAGTTGCCGGACTGCTCTGCAAAGGCGCGACAACGAATTGCTGGAACAGTGGAGAGGCTTTGAAACGCGCCTCGGCCTCGGCTGGAATATTGGGATTCTCGTCGGTTGGCTCCAGCGCGCTGTAGATTTCGGCGAAGTCGGTCTTGCCGAAATACGTTTTAGCCTCGTTGGGCGGACCGAAGAAGACCAGGTGGCCTCCCTGCGCCAGGAAACAGATGTAATCGCAGGCATTGATATTATTGGTGGCATGTGTCACCAGGACGATGGTATGTCCCTTGTCGGCCAGTTTGCGCAGCAGGAACATCATCTTGCGGTCCAGGCCGGGATCGAGGCCGGAGGTTGGTTCGTCCAGGAAGAAGACGCTGGGATTTGCCAGCAGTTCGAGGGCGATCGAGACGCGCTTGCGCTGTCCGCCGGAGAGCTTGCTGACCAGCAATTTGCGGCGGTGCTTCATCTCGACATCGTCCAGCACTTCATCGATACGCTGCCGCACCTGGTCTTCGGTGAAGTCTTCGGGCAGGCGCATACGGGCGGTGTAGTAGAGGGCGCGTTCAACGGTAAGGTCGCGATGAATGATGTCATCCTGCGGCACGTAGCCAAGCTGGGTGCTGAAAGCGGCCAGGTGGTGGTAGTAGTCCTTATCATTATAGTAAACTGCGCCCTTCTGGGCCGGTCGCAGGCCGTTGAGGGCATCCATCAGAGTAGATTTACCCGCGCCGGAGCCACCGACGAGGGCGACAAACTTGCGCGGTGGGATGGTAAGTGAAATATCGTTGAGGAGAATGACTCCCTTGTTGCCCTCTTTGCGCAGTTGCAGCGCGTCAATGCGAATACCGCCGCTCTCGTCGCGCTGGGTCAGTTGTGTGCCGGTGTAGGTCAGATTGAACGGGCCGATGCGAATTTCATCGCCCGGCTTCAATATCTGGTTATGAATACGCTGCCCATTGACGTAGACATGATTGGTACTGCCCGTATCAATGATGCGATAGCCGCCCTGCACCTGTTCGAGACGGGCATGGCGACCGGACACCTGCGGATGATTAAGCACGACCATGTTATCGGGCGCGGGCAAGCGGCCAATGGTAATGACAGGCGCGCCCAGTGGTATCGGGCGAATCTCCGGCACGATATCCTGTGCCGCGCCGCTGCCGTCGTTGTAGGAGATGGTGATCAGGGTGCCATGTTCGTCGCCGATACGGAAGAAATCTCCGCGCGCCAACGGCCTTCTAAAGGACTCTTCGCCTTTGATATGCCGACCTTGAAAGATGATGCCGTTCAAGGTACGTCCCTGTCGCGCCTGCGGATGAGGGTGGATAAAGACGTACTGGTTGCCTTCGCGCACGATCTGCGCGTGAAAGCCGGAAACTACCTGTTCGGCGATAACCACGTCATTGGACGGGTCGCGTCCAATGTTGATGACATCTTTGGACAGGGGCATCGAAAGCTTATTGGGATGGATATTTGAGATGATTTCGATTGAAGCTGCGGCGCTACCAGGCATAGAGCCGGGGGCCATTGGCTCTGTATAATACGGCGCATTGAGTGTAGGTTGCCTATTTGCGCCCGGCATCTGCGCTCCTGGCGGCGGATAGGATGGAGACGCGGAATATGGCGATGGTTGTGGCTGCGGTGGCTCGGCATATGGCAAAGCGAAAGATTGCTGCGGCGGTTGTGATGGATACGAAGGCGGCGCGAATGATTGCTGAGGTGGTTGTTGCTGCGGCAAATACGATGGTTGCGCAAATGATTGCTGGGGCGGCGGCGTTAGATGTGGCAGGTTCGATGATGAGGATGGGGATGGGGAGACGCTGGCCGAAGAGGTTGCATGGAAGCGAAAGTTTATCATACCTCCCAGGAAGATAGTATCGTCATCATTCATTGCCACGGGAGTATTTTCCACCTGCTGCCGAAAGTTGATGGTCACGGTGTTGGTTGGCGTCATTTTTTTTATGTACCACTGACCACCGTTATTGAACAGTTGAGCATGTTGTCCTGAAACTGATCGGTCTTCAACGACTATGTCGTTGGTTGGCGCTCGTCCAATAGATATTATTTGCTTGTTAAGGGGAAAGCTCCGTTCCATCAGCGGACCGCTAAGAAACTCAACTGAACTCAAACCTTGAGACCTGTTTACTATGTCCATAAAAGTTCGTCTCCTCACTGCATAGCCATCGATATTGAGCAGATTATACTGTAGTGTTCTATTGTTGGCAATAAGCAAAAATAGGCTACACTTTGTGCAGGGTGATGTTGCCTGTATCGACTGTAAGCAACAACTGGGCGGTTGGTTGTGTGCCTGGGAGGAGCGGTCCAGTGTAGCTGGGAGGGCTTGCGGACGGGATGGTGATAGGATATTCACTGCTGATCTTGCCCTGATTAAAAATAGTGGCGTCGAGTATGATGTTGGCCGAGACGGTATTGAGCGAAACGTCAATGTTGCCAGTGCCGTCTTTGATGCTGTACCAGGGCTGCAAGGAGCCAGTTGTCGTTACAGGGTTTCCCTGACACGGGTTAATGGCCGGCGGGGTGGCCGTTTCCAGCGTTCCCGCAAAGGTGATGTTGCCTTTGACTGTCTGCAAGCATGACCCGGTATCCAGCAAGCCGCCTGTCACATTGATATCACCGATATTATTGGTCAAGGTAAGCAGTCCACTAAAGCCTTGAACTAAAATCTTGCCCTGCTGTGTCTGGGCGTTCAGCACAAACTGGGGTGTGGGATTTTGCGCAGGTAGCACAAAGGTCAAATCAACAGAGCCTGAGATGTTGGCGGGCAAGATTGCGCTGACCGTTAAGCAACTTGTTGAAGGGCAGGCGGCGCTATTGCCCGGCTGAACCTGTACCTGAATATGCGAAAAATCGCTGGCAGCGTTGCTACTACTGCTAGCCTGCGTTTTCTTCACGTAGGTAAGGGTGCCACCTGTGGTTGTTGTGCTATCGTCGCTGATACTGATACTGCCGACATTGTTTGTCACCTGCAATTGTGTGATACTGGAAGTGATATTTAATGGAACCGTATGTTGCACATCGGTAAATTTTGATGTGCCAATGCCCAGCCCTGGAAAACTCACTTGAAGCGTATGTATCAGGAGGAACCAGCCGGTGCCGACCACCAGCGCAATCGTGACGATGCCGCCGATCACTCCAATCAAGAGAGTTGACCATACGCTGCGACGGGCGCGCCGTTTTGGTGGCCGCGCTGCGGGCGCAGGTGGCGGAGAAGAGCGCGTTCCTGAGCGACGAACAGGGCGACGAGACGCTTCATAACCGGCGTAGCGGTCTGCTTCGGTATCGATTTCACGCCCGCGGGGGGCAGTTGTAAAGCGTTCATCCTGGTAGTCACGCTCACGCGGCGGGCGTTGTTCTGACGTGGTTCTGACGGGAGCTGCGCTTGGCGATACGATCTCTCGCGCTCCTCTTCTTCGCGAAAGTTACGAGTCTGGCGGGGGCGCGGCGAGGAGGGCTGCCGGATTCGTCTCAGTTTTTCATCACGCGCTTCCCGCCGGCGCTGCGACTGGGAGCGGGGAGGCGTTTGAAAGCGTATGATGTCGTCTGGCTCTTGCCGGTTCTCATCGTCCTGTGGCGTATGCTTGTCTCGACTCATGCATATCCTTATCTGCGGAGCCAGGGCGCGGGGCAAGCCCCGCCCGTACCCTGTACGGTTTAGCTGGCACAACCAGGGCGGACACCTGGTCCTTGTACCCCCGCCCTGGCTCCGCAGCGTACATGATCCTACAAATTTTTCCATCACACCAGTACATGGTACGACATTTACCTAAACGGTGCCAGGGATGACATACGGGGACGATTTTTTGCCTTCGAGCAGGAGGGCAGGCACGATGGCGACGAGGCAGATGATGCCTGCCGCCAGGAAGATGGAGGTGTAGACTTCGTGGCCCGCGAATGTGGCGTATTTGCCCAGGGCGGCCTGGTAGGGCGCGCTGAAAGGGGTGACGCCAGCAGGTGGCTTGAAGGCGATGATGATTTCGTGGAAGCGACCAAGCCCCCAGGATGTGAGCGCGGCCAGGCCAATGATCATGCCAACCATGCGCAGCACGGTGATTACCGAGGAGGCCATGCCCAGTTGCTGGCTGCTGGCGGCGTTGATAGCGGTTGTGCCGATGGGGGCGATAACCAGGCCGAAGCCCAGGCCGCCGGTGATAGTGCTGGCGGTAATCTGTAGCCAGTTGACATCAAGCGGCCAGAGGTGCATCAACAGGAAGCCAAGCGCGGTGAGCAGCAGGCCAATCACAGCCGTGACGCGGCAGGTGATGCGCGGGCAGAGCAGGCCGCCGAGAATGGCTCCGACGGGGATCATGGCGGTCAAGCGCAGCAGGGCGAGGCCGCTATCAAGGGCCGTGCCATTCAGCACCGTGTCGATGAAGAACGGGATATCGACCATGGCAATGATCAACGCGCCACCCACGAGCAGGCTAACCAGCGAGGTGGCGGAAAAGGCGGCGCGTCGAAAGACTGAAAGCTCGATTACGGGCAAAACGCGGCGCTGTGGGCGGCTCTCCATCTCGTCTGTTTTATATGCAGGTGAGGTTGGGCGACGACGTTCGAGGAAGAGTTCGAGGACGATAAAGCCTGCCAGCAAGAGCAGCGACGCGCCAATCAGCCAGGGGTTGTTCTGTATGGGAGCCTGGGAGGTGTTGGCGGTTGCGCCGGGCGCGGCGGTGATGGCTTCCTGTGAGAGGCCCAGGCTCAGGCAGAGCAGCGACGCGCCCAGCAGCAGCGTACCGGTGAAATCGATACGCACCTTGCGCGGAGGCGGGAGCTAAATCGCGTCCCTACATTTGATGGGGTAAGTTGGGCTTTGGGCGATGGGATGAGCCGCCAGATGAGCAGGGCAAGCAGGGCGACAAGCGGCACGTTGATGTAGAAGATGGCCTGCCAGCCGAGGGTCTGGGTAATTACGGCTCCCCACAAAGGCCCCAGCACGCCGCCGGTTTCCGTCACCATGCCGATCAGTCCTAGTGCCAGGCCGCGCTGCTTCTCGCCGTAGAAATCACCCGCGACGGCCATAGCGACGGGGATCATAGCGCCGCCACCGATGGCCTGCACGAAACGGGCGGCCACCAGCCAGACCAGGCCGGGCGAAAGGGCGTTGGGGTCGCTGAAATCGCCGGGCGCGGAGACGTTGATGCCGATGTGTTGCAGGAAGCTGATGTCTACGGCGTTGCCCAGGATAGGGGCCAGGCCGCAAAAGAGCGATCCCAGGGCGAAGATGCCCAGGCAGATGAGGAAGACGGCACGCCTGCCGTACATGTCGGAGATGCGCCCCATCAAGGGCATGGCGATAATGAAGCCGAGCAGGTAGCCACTGACAATCCAGGCGGCGCGGTCAAGCTGCTGGACGGTGATGGAGAGATCGATGATGATTTTGGGCAGGGCTGTGACGACGACGGTCTGATCGAGCGCGGTGAGAAAGACGACGCTGCAAGCCGCCAGCATCGCCAGAAAAGCGGTATTGTTGCGTAGTTGAACTGGTCGAACGCGCTGCATTTGTTTATCCTCTTTACGGCGTTGGCGTTAAAGCGGGTGTTGAGGTGGGCGTTGACGAAGGACCGATGGGCGCTTCGATATCGATCTGTTCGCCGAATTTGGAAAGCGTGAAGGTGCGCACGGTTTTGGCTGAATCGCCCTGTGTTGCTATTCCATTAATGATGATCTGGTAGGGCAGGTTGTCGGTTTTGCCAATGCACGCGCTCACATCGTCAAGCTGGCCCGCCGGCGCGCCTCCGCCGGTGATGCCGGCCAGGTAGGTAGGATCAAGTTTGCCGTTGATATTCCAACAACTACGTCCGCCGACGTTAGTTTCGGTGGGGATACCCGGATTCTGAATGTGGCCCAGGATGGACGAGACCCCTGTTTGCGGGTCTGAGAGGGTGCGCGGGTCAAGCAGGCCCGTCGTGGTTTGCCAGACACCAAAGACGCTGATGTATTGCTGGTTGCCAATGGCGATAAGCTGCACCTGCACGGTGTTGCCCGCGAAAAGCGCGTTGGCGGTTGCCTTGAGCCTGTCTGGAACGAGGATATCGCCATCCGCGCTGCTTATAGGTAACGCGGCGTTCGTGCCAATGTTCACAGCCTTGAGGTTGAAATGATACGCCGTCACTTTCTGGATGGCCGCCTGCGCTTTTGTGATAAGCTGGCGCGCGTCAGGCGTTGTCGGACCCGAACTACTACTATTACTTCCCCCACATGCAGCCAATAGTAATAACAGGACAAGCAGGAAGCCATATGCGCTTCGTCTGTACATAAATTGCATCCCCCCTTAACTCAAAGGCTATGTAGTCTTTGCATATCGGACATTGTACCATACACGGTGCAGACTGTTGATGGGTTCCAATCAAGCACGAGTTGCAATCGGTGAAACCAGGGCGGGGGCAAGCCCCAGGGGCGCGAACTTTGGTGGGGAATTACCAGGGCGGGGGCCAAGGGCTGGGTGCCCCGCCCGTACCCTGTACGGCTCCTTCTGGCATATTTGGGGATAAGGGCGATATCAGTATGCACGCCTATCTCTATAGTTGAGGCTGCGTTTGATGTATTTGTGCCAGATGTTGTCGCTGTGTCAAATGTTGCAGATGTTGTCGTTGTTTTAATGGTGATTGTGTCGAATATGGTGAGATGTGGATGGTTCAGGGTGAAGATGCGATTGTCCTGAACAAAGTACTAGAGATCTTTGCTTACAAAAGCGTACATGCTATGATGAAAGAAGTTTGTGGTACCAGCTCAGAGAATAGACTTCTTCACTCTCCTTTCCATAGAGGAGAGTTTTTCTATAGTTATCAGGAGGATACATTGATAAAACAGATATCACTTGTATGGCGCAAGGGCTTGTATCCTATGCCAAAGCCACTATCCCGCACGCGCTCCTACTGGATCTGCCTGAGTCTAGTTATTCTAGCAGTGATTGGGTATTGCATCTATTTCAGTATTTACCAGACAGCAAGGCAAAATGCCTTTCAAACGAATGCTGAAGATTTAGCTATTATGGACCAGGCCGTCTGGAGTTTGCTGCATGGGACGCTCTTTCACCAAACAGTTTGTAATGTGCTCACGGATACAAATTGTTATGGATTAAGTGGCATTTCTCGTTTCGCTATCCACTTTGAGCCTATTCTTTTCCCCATCTCTCTACTCTACGTATTCTGGGCCGACCCCAAAACGTTACTTATTTTTCAAACGCTTGTTGTGGCAAGTGGCGCGTTTCCCGCCTTCTGGCTGGCACGCCTGCGTTTGCGGGCCGCATGGGCGGCAGTGCCTTTCGCCCTGCTTTATCTCCTGTATCCGGCGCAACTATATGCCCAGACGTTCGATTTCCATGCCGAGACGCTGACGGCTGCGCTCCTGCTATTCGCCATTTATTTTCTTTATATACGAAAGACAATCTGGTGCTTTATTTTTATTATTCTTTCGCTGGCCTGTAAAGAAGAAATCGCAGGTGTGGTTGCCATGCTCGGCCTATGGGCGCTGCTGCTCCAGGGGCGCAAGCGAGTCGGTCTGGGGCTGCTCGCTCTGGCCTTTTGCTGGACTGGTGTTGGACTGATTGTGGTTCATTATTCCAGTCCGGTTGGGCACTCATTGCTTGCTTCTCGTTTCTCGTACCTTGGAAATAACGTGGGGCAGGTTGTAGTGAATGTTCTGACACACCCGATAAGTATGATTAAAGCTCATGTTCTGGATGCAAGCCATAGTCAATATCTGCGCGACCTGCTGGCCCCGGCAGGCTACCTTCCTGCGCTGGCCCCCTGGATACTGGCGCTGGCCGCTCCCACGCTTGCTTTAAACTTATTCAGTTCAAATCCGGGTATGTACAGCGGTCGTTTTCAGTACAATGCAGAGATAGTTCCAATTCTTGTCTTCGCGGCTATCGAGTCAGCGGTTCTAATTGTATGGGTGACACGCTGGTTTCTGCTGATGGTGAGTGAAGGGCGCGCAGTCGATGTACAGGAGGAAATACCAGCAGCTTCCTCTTCCGCTAGATGGAGTCGTGAAGCCTTGCCGGCGTTATTCGTGAAGATGGGAGTTCTCGGACTGGTGCTTTGTCTTCTCCTTGCACGGCTTTATGTCACGACCTCTGCCTATAATGGGTATAATCCAGTACCCTACTCGCGCGGCTTTCTCTGGCCAAAAGTAACTGCTCATAACCGACTGGCTTCGCATTTCCTCAACGAAATTCCGGCGACTGCTTCGGTTATAACCCAAACCGAACTGGGACCACACCTGAGCGAACGCCAGGAGATCTATCTTTTCCCGTACGCGGTCGATCATGCCGACTACATCTTTCTGGATACGACCGGCTTCTACTACCCGTACGCGAACTACAACGACTTCGCATCTAAGGCAAAATCGATTATAGAGGGCGACACATATGGAGTTGTCGATATGGATGATGGGTATCTTTTGCTCAAGCGAGGCGCCCCACCACTCAATGTGACGCAAGCGCTGCAAATGATCGATAAAAATGCACATGGATACTAATAACAAGGGAATCATTGGGGGTCACAGGTAGAACGATCTTCCTGATAGGCCTGGCGTAACAGCACAAAGAAGTTCACTATCATAAGAGCCGGTGTCATGAGGTATCAGCAATGCAGTCAACACTTCTTCCTCCCTTGAAACCAGCGCCTATTCGCGATATGCTCTGGCTCTTTCTAGGGACACGACTATTGCTTGTGGTTGGAACATATCTCAGCTTTATCTTATTTCCTGTCCCGCCACATGTATATCCTCAAACACCGGTGGATATAATGGGTCTGCTCTTTTCCTGGAAGCATTGGGATGCCATTGATTATATCCAAATCGCAAAATCCGGCTATCAGAATATCACTGAGACGGCGTTCTTTCCGCTCTTTTCCATTCTGGTCAAATGCGTGGCCCTGCTGTTCGAGAATCACGCTTACACCCTGGCAGCGATGCTCGTTAGTAACCTGGCGCTCTTTGGCGCTCTTTATGTACTCTACCAGATCGCCGCGGACGCTCCAGGTGAACATGTGGGACGACGCACGATGCTCTACCTCTGCCTCTTTCCCACCGCCTTCTTCTTTTTCACTGGATACAACGAATCGCTTTTTCTGCTTCTCTCCAGTAGTACTCTCTTCGCACTACGCCACCAGAAGTGGGTACTGGCAGGCGGGCTGGGCGCTCTAACCGCGTTGACTCGATCGGCTGGCGTGCTGCTGGTTTTTCCCTTTCTTTACGAACTCTGGATGGCGCGCGACCTATCACAGCCAGGTCTTCTGAAACAAGTTGTCGGACTCATCCCTAAAGCGCTCCCAATTTTCCTGATTCCGTCGGGCACCTTGCTCTATTGTTATTTCTGCTGGAGATACTTTGGCAACCCGCTCTCTTTTGCCGCGGTAGAAAAAAGCTGGGGCAGACCTTTTACGCTTCCATGGACGGGCATGATTGACGGTTTCCGGCAGATATTTTTTATACAACCCTTTGGCTCGTTTATGGAAGTACATACATTGATTGATCTCAGCGCTGTTCTGGGATTCATTGCCCTGGCCATTCTGGGCTGGCGATATATATCGACCAGATATACCATGTGGATCGTGATACTTCTTTTGTTTATGCTTAGTGGTTCCGCGATAGCAACTGCAGATCCGCTTTTCGCAGACCAGCGTTATGTGCTGGAGATGTTCCCCGGCTTTATTACATTGGCCGCTCTTGGCATTAAGCATCAACGCCTGCATCAGGCAATCGTAATCTCTTTCCCATTTCTACAGGCGATCATGGCAGCGCTCTTCGTACTCCATCGCTGGATGGTGTAGTTTCCGTTGCGTTCAGTTGTTCAAGTTCGTCAGGATGGAGGGTAGGGGCGAATGTCGAAGGCGACGATGCGTTGGATGTTGTTGTAGGTCCAGAGTGCGCCGCCTTCGGATTGGCCGGTGGTGGGGTTGATCTGGCCGGTATAGGCGTTCTGGGTCTGGGCTGCCAGGTCGTTCAGGATGACGAGGGTGGCGGGTTGTAATAGTTGGGCGTTGGTCATGGCGAGTAGTTGCCTGGCGTCCTGGCGCGCCCGGCTTAATATGCTAATTTCTACGTCGATGGCGCTGTTGATTTTGATGGCGAGGGCTTTCTGGTCGGGCGTTGTCTGGGGCGATTCGATGGCGCCGCCCATGTGTTCGCTGATGAGGTAGACATAACCGGGAGGAACTTCGCCTTTATAGACGTAGCCGGGAGGATCGGGAGCGCCCGGGGCCGGATCAAGCAGGGGGATCTGGGAAGCCTGGGCGCTGGCGAGCAAGGGCGTTCCGTGAGGCACATCGGCAGCAACGAACGTGGAGCCGTCAAGGTAGTCCAGCAATTGAATAAGCTGGTCGCGGATGGTGGAGGTATCTCTGCTATGCCATGCTTCCCTGGCGCTGTTGGCTGACTCTACGACGGCAAAGGTGTTTTTGACGAACCAGAAGGTTAGTCCGCCGTGCAGGCCGCGTATGCTCAATTCTGGCGATTCGACGAGCAGGTGACGCAGATGATCGAGCATACTGAAATGTAATTTGTCGGTGGGGCTGGGTAGCTCCGGGATTTCGGCGTAATAGCGCCAGGCGCTGGTATCGATCAAGGGGTTGCTGGTCGGGTGCTGCACATCTTCGAGGGTGATGAGAAAACGACTCGCTACCTGTAGCAGGTTGGTGTGCTGCGCATCTCCATGATAGAGCAACTGGACAGAGCCGTGATCAACGCGCAGGGAGCCGAGGGGGATCGGTAGCGATTCGCTGACACTCCTATCGGCAAGCAGCCAGGCGTAGTAGCTTTTCCCGGTGGGCGGGTCGGGGATACCTGAAAGGTTAAGCTGCAACTCGTCGTTGATACCCTGGGGGCTGTTCACGTTGAACTGACCGCTATTCACAAAGTAGGCATGTCCTACGAGCTGGTTTTGCGACGCGCTTTTATTGTTCTGGGGGATCAGCACCAACGTGCCAACTGTGCCAAAACCGGCGAGAAAGAGTACGAGTATGCTGGCGAGTAACCAGGGATTGTACGGGCTTCTCCGGCGAGTGAGCGGCCTGGCAGCATGGGGGAATTCCACGCCGGGGGCGATCTTGCCGGAACGTTGTTGGAGGCTCGCTCCATTTTTTTGAGATACTGAAAATGACAGCAGAGTGGACTCTGTATGAGACTCAAGCGCGTGGCTGTCCTCCAGTTCGCGCATGATCGACTGGATATTGGTTGACTTGCTCAAACTCTCAGGGATGGGGATATTGAGCGACTGCGCCAGCGCAATCGCCATAGAAGATGCATTGACGAAACGCTTTTCTGGTTCTTTTGCCAGGCCGCGTAGAATGACGTTGGGGAGGGTAGAAGGAAGCGCAGTATTCATGAGCGCGGGTGGAGTAGGCGGAGTGTTTATATGCTGCATCATGATGGCGATGGGCCTGTTACCGCGAAACGGCAGCACCCCGGTACAAAATTCATAGAGTATGACGCTGAGCGAGTAGGTGTCGCTTCGTTGGGTAGCGGGTTGCCCGCGCACCTGTTCCGGGGAAAGATAGAACGGGCTGGCGGTTCCACCTCTGGGTTCCAATAATTTGAGAAAGCCAAAATCGGTCAATACTGGCTCGCCGGGCTGACCCGCGTCGGCGTTTTTCCTGAGCAGTATATTGGTGGGTTTGAGATTGCCATGAATGACACCTTGCTGGTGGGCATAGTCGATAGCCTGGCTTAGCGGGGCAAAAATCTGGACGGCCTCGGCACCGGGACGCACCTTGCCCCTGCCCGGCGTGTGCTGCATATATTCAGCCAGGCTTTGCCCTTCTATATACTCGGTGATAAGGCAGACCATCGAAGCGAACTGGCTTTCGGGATTTTTGGACGGGATGATAGACAGGTCATACATACGCGCGATGTTGGGATGGCGCAGGGCTGCCACCTGTTCTGCCTGCTGGCGAAACTGTAGCATCGCCACTGAGTCCGCCTGGAGCCTGGTGTAGAAGACTTTGACGATGGCGTAACTTCTAGACTGTGGATCTCGGCCTATCCATAATTCGCTCATCTTGTTGGTAGCTATGTGTTTGTAAAGTTCATACTTTCCAATACGCCGTTGTCCTGAGCCGATCATATGCTTGCTATGACCTCAACTTCTAAATTTTTCGCACCAAAACAGTAATACGGGCAAAGGTTACAGACTGTACCTTTGTGCAGCATGGAACTGGCCTTTTGACTGAAGTACCCACAAGCTTTTATATGTTATAGTGACAACAAAATACATAGTATGCTTTGTGGATATAAAAAGGGAACAGGATATGACATCGCAAACGAATCGTACTGCTTTGATTACAGGGGCTTCGCGGGGGTTGGGGCTGGCGCTGGCTCGACGGCTGGCGGCGGATGGGTGGCAGCTTATTATTGATGGACGGGGGGTGGATGCGCTTGAGGCGGCTCGCGTGGAACTTGAACGGCATACCAGGGTTGTGGCTATGGCGGGGGATGTGAGCGAGGCGGGACACAGGCAGGAACTGGCAAGGGCGTCGCAGGCGCTGGGTGGGTTGGATGCGCTGGTTAATAATGCCAGTATGCTGGGGCCGAGTCCTCAGCCGTTGTTGCTGGAGTATCCGCTGGAGGTGTTGGAAGAGGTGTATCGCGTCAATGTGATTGCGCCACTGGCGCTCATTCAGGCGGTGCGGCGTAGTTTGAAGTCAGGGGCATGTATTATCAATGTTACCAGTGACGCGGGGGTTGA
This sequence comes from uncultured Chloroflexia bacterium, assembly GCA_963769535.1. Lineage (GTDB taxonomy): Bacteria > Chloroflexota > Ktedonobacteria > Ktedonobacterales > Ktedonobacteraceae > CF-113. Next base: position 187,115 of record CAVYMC010000003.1, read on the forward strand.
GGGATACGAGGGCTGGGGAGGATATGGTTCAAGCAAGGCGGCGCTGGAACAACTTTCGCATATCCTGGCGGCTGAAAATGCGGCGTGGCGCGTGTACTGGGTTGACCCCGGCGATATGCGCACGCAGATGCACCAGGAAGCTTTTCCTGGAGAAGATATCAGTGATCGCCCACTGCCGGAGATGAGCGTGCCTGGACTGATCGAACTGCTGACGGGAGACCGACCGAGCGGACGCTACATGGCACGCACGCTGCCATAACGAAGGACCCTGAACTACTATGAAAACACTGCTGTCACTGAACTGTCATAGTTCAATGCTTGAGTGGGGCCGGACGCCCACAAGAGGCCTCCCTACATGTGGGCTAACCCCACCCCCCTCTATGAAGATGGACAGACCTCTACCCGATGATATACAAATGGCTACGCTGCCTTTTGTTTTGCCGGCAGAACTGGAGGCGGGCGAGCCGCCGGAGGCGCGCGGGCTGGCGCGTGACGAAGTGCGTCTGATGGTTTCGTACCGGGCAGATGATCGGGTCATACATACACGGTTTCAGAATCTGCCGGAGTACCTGGAAGCGGGGGATGTGCTGGTAATTAATACGAGCGGAACTATGAACGCGGCATTACATGCTCTACGCGCTGATGGCTCTACCTGCGAATTGCATCTTTCGACCCACCGATTTGAGGATAGCTGGACGGTCGAGATACGCCTGCCCGGCGAAAAAGGCACTACGCCTTCGTATGATGCTCATGCAGGGGAAACGCTACAATTACCGGGTGGGGCAAGCGCGACGTTGAACGCACCGTATATTCGTAAGATGGACGCACATAGAACAGTTTCTAAGGCGATGCCTTTTAGTAGAAAGCAGGAAAAGGGGCATTACCGGCTGTGGCTGGCGACGCTGCGTTTGCCCTGCGACTGGCAAGATTACCTGGCGCGGTACGGGTTCCCGATTCGCTACCAGTACGTGCGGGAAAGCTGGCCGATTAGCTATTACCAGACGGTTTACGCGACCGAAACGGGCAGCGCGGAAATGCCCTCGGCTGGCCGCGCCTTTACGCCCGAATTGATTACGCGGCTGGTGGCGCGGGGCATAGTGATCGCGCCCCTGCTTTTGCACACGGGGGTTGCCAGCCTGGAAGAGCACGAGCCGCCCTACGAGGAGTTCTATCGCGTGCCGCTTGAAACCGCTCGGCTGGTCAATATGGCACGTGAGACGGGGAAACGGGCGATAGCGGTCGGCACAACGGTAGTGCGCGCGCTGGAAAGCGTGACCGACAGAGCGAGAGTGACTCATCCTGGTGAGGGCTGGACGGAGCTGATGATGACGCCACAACGCGGTATGCGAGCCGTCAATGCTATGCTCACAGGACTGCACGAACCACGCGCTACGCATATCGCCATGCTAGAAGCTTTGTGCGGTATGGAGCATCTGAACGTTACGTATCAAGAGGCGCTGCGCCAGCGTTACCTGTGGCACGAGTTCGGCGATTTGCATTTGATTTTGCCATGATGGAAAAGAATATATACAGAGGCACGCCAGGCCTGGCGTGCCTCTGTATATATTCAGGTCTATGGGAGGGTTTCGGGCAGATCGAAGTCGATGGAGCTTTCGCAGAGGCGATCAAGCTCTTCGACTACGGCGAGGTGGGCCGGGTGAGGGTGATGGGCTTGCAGGTGGGCTTCGTCTACAAAACGCATGATGATGCCGTGTGTGTAGGTGGTGGGGTAGGGGCTGTGGTTTTTGCCTGCTGAGATGGCGATGATGCCTGGAATGAGTTTTTGCAAATCTCGCACATGGTCGAGGAATGTTGCGAGTTCTGCGGGGGTTGTTGCGGCTTTGGGTTGTAAAAGGACGACGTGGGTTATCATAATGTGGCTCCTACTGCAGGGCGATACAGGGCGACCGCAAGGGTCGCCCCTACAATATACGGAGAGGCGGCCTTGCGGTGTCATGCTCCTACTGGACAATTGTTTGCTTCTCACATACACTGATATTAAGATATACGATGTCTAATGCAAGATGAGCACAAGGGGAGACACAACGATGTACTTCAAGCAGATTGTCAGAGAGGACCTGGGGTGCGCGAGTTATATTGTGGGCTGCACCAATGCGGAGGTGTGCGCGGTGGTGGACCCACGCCTGGATATGGTAGAGGATATTCTGACGCTGGCCGAGGCGAAGGGGATGAAGATCGCGGCGGTGATCGAGACGCATAATCATGCCGATCATGTTTCCGGTCATGGCGATATTGCGCGGCGCACGGGAGCGGACATTTACGTGCATGAAAAGGCGGAGGTTGCATACCCGCATAAGACCCTCAAAGATGGCGACGAATTGCGCTTCGGGGTGGTGAAGGTGCGTGTGATGCATACTCCCGGACATCGTCCGGAGCATATCGCACTGGCGGTAGCCGATACGAGCCGCAGTGAAGAACCCTGGCTGGTATTAACGGGCGATTCGCTCTTTATCGGCGACGTGGCGCGTCCCGACCTGGCCGTACCAGGAGAAGAAGGGGCCAGCGTGCTGTATGATAGCATCTTTGAGCGGCTATTGAAGCTTGAAGATGGCGTAGAGGTCTATCCGGCGCATGTAGCAGGCTCGTTGTGCGGGCGCGGTATGAACGCTAAGACCAGCTCGACCATAGGCTTCGAGCGCAAATACAATGCTGCTGTTGCGACGCGCTCCCGCGCAGGGTTCGTGCGTGAAATGAATGAGAATTTGCCGCAGCGCCCGCCCAATATGTACAACATCGTGGAACGCAATCGCGGAGATTACGATCATATTGGAGCGCCTTTGATGCCCAGGCCGCTCGACGCGCTGGCTTTCCAGCGCGAGATGCAAAGCGGGGCGCTGGTGATTGATACGCGCTCTCCTCATGCATTTGGCGAGGGACATATTCCCGGCGCGCTGCAGGTTTACCTGCATGGCTCGGCTTTTCCCACGCGAGTAGGTTTCGTGGCAGCGCCCGACAGCCGCCTGCTGGTGGTTGTGAGGGACGAGCGCGATTTGCGCGAGGCCGTCACGCAGCTAGCGGTTGTCGGTTACGACCAGGTTATTGGCTATCTTGAGGAGGGTATGGCAGCGTGGCAGGAAGCTGAACTGGCGATACAAACCTTGAATTCGATGTCTGTTGAACAGCTTCAGACCTTGCGGCATGATTTGCACGTCCTGGATGTGCGCGACCAGGGTGAATGGGACGAGGGACACATCAAAGGGGCGCGACATGTGCCGTACTACTTTATCGAGCAGCGCCTGCAAGAGCAGCATGATGGGCTGCAACACTACATCGATCAACCCCTGGCGGTGATCTGCGGCAGCGGGCAGCGCAGTTCGATTGCCTGTTCGATTTTGCAAAGGCATGGTTTCGCGCAGTTGTTCAATGTGGTGGGGGGTATGGATGCGTGGAATGAGAAAGGGTTTGCGACTGTTGCGGTTGGGGTCCGTGAGCAGGCGGGTGCGTAAATAAAAGATGAGAGAGACGAAAAGGGCGACCGCGCGGTCGCCCTTTTCGTCTCTCTCATCTTTTACCTTTCACGGGCGCAGGTTAAAAACCGAAGCCGTGCAGCACCATTTCAAGGGCGGCGATGATAATGATGGGGATAAAGATGATGCGCAGCGTTTTGTTACTCAGATGGACGAGCAGGCGAGCGCCAACCAGCGCGCCCAGCAGGATGCCCAGGGCAACGGGCGCGGCAATGAAGGGTTGAATATCGCCACGCGAGAAGTAGATGCCCGCGCTGGCAGCCGCTGTGACACCGATCATGAAATTGCTGGTGGTAGTAGAAACTTTCATGGGCAGGCGCATGACGGTATCCATAGCGATAACCTTGAATGTGCCGCTACCAATACCCAGGAGTCCCGAAATCAGTCCCGCTACGTACATCATGGCCGCGCCCAGAGGCGTGCGCGTGACCTGGTAGGAGACATCGTGGCCTATGTGCTGATCCGGGTAAGAGCTTGAGAGCCGCAGCCATTTCGCCAGGCGATCATTTTTGACGCCCAGTGGTAGTTCCTCGCCAATTTTGAAAATCAGGGGAGCGGCGGAGATGAGCAGGATGACGCCAAAGATGATAAAGAGCAGTTGGGGAGCAAGCAAACCAGCCAGGAATGCGCCTGTGATCGCGCCCGTCGTTGTAGCTAGCTCCAGAAACATGCCTACGCGCAGGTTGGTCAGATGATCGCGCACATACGCTGCCGCCGCGCCGCTGGAAGTGGCGATGACGGAGATGATGCTGGCTCCGATAGCGAATGAGATGGGAAAGCCAAATGCCAGCGAGAGAAGCGGCACAATCAACACTCCACCGCCCAGACCAACTAACGAGCCTAACAGACCCGCCGCGATAGACGCGACAAAAATGAGCAACAGCATAGCGACGGATAAATGCACCTTGTCAATAGCGGTTGTGTGTCCATTCGTGACGAAATTTCCCACAAAGAAGATGCTGAACAGCAGAATAGCCAGCACGATGAGCGTGATTACTACGTAACGACGATCACGCTCAATCGCGAATGCGATAACCGAAACCGCGACACGCAGTACAGGTGTGGCAATCAAAAGCAGCAGTCCCAGCACGATGATGGCCTGCGGTTGCAACGCGAGCGTACCCGACCAGACCGCGCCCAGAGTCTGCGGAAAGTCCTGCAAGTTACGCGTAGAAATCTCCGCAGGATGGAAGGCTAGCAACGCCAGGCCAAATACTATGACGGCGGCACTGATAAGAACTCCAATGAGCAGAATCCAGCCGATGATGGCAGTGGTAATATTCTCCTGCCCAGATGGTTTTTTCTGTTGCGGTTGTAATGCATCGGGGGATTGATGCAGGTCCGGTTTCGCTAATGGCGATGCGGTGCCGTCGGTAGGTGAAATGTGCGTTGGCATGGTCTTCCTTGATGTGCGTGAAACAGCTTGATAAGCTTTGAACAATATTAAACTTCTATTTCTATTGTAAACGTTTTTTTGTTATAAGTCCAATGAATTGTTTTCATGTTTTATATAACTTTAAGGAATGTTTTAATGAGGTAGATGACTGCTAACAAATATCTTGCGGTCGCCCTCGGACCTAAAAAGTAGTTGATGGGAAAGGGCACAGGCTGCTAGAATAATAAAACCTAACTATAAACTCGAACGTATATCGGGCAGGCATAAATTTGAGGTCTGTCGCGTTAATGTAAGTAGGATATATGCATACTGTTGTGCCATTCAAACACTAGAAAGGATGGCGGCTTTAATGCTGCAGAGGCATTACCCGAAAATCCCTCATTTTTCATTGAAGCGACTCCTGTTTGGTGGGTTGGGTGGAGGAGTAGGGCTGGCAGGAGCCATTTTCGCGGTGTCATTGTATATTGTTGAATCGATTATACGACCCCAGAAGCGCACTTTTCTTGATGCCTACAAGTTTAGCCCTTATGAGTTAGATTTGCCAGCCGAAGAGGTTTTGTTTTCCCCGACTGAAGGCAATCATAAAGTGAGCGGCTGGTATATTCCCAGGTCCAGCGCGACGACGACTGTAGTTGTCTCCCCTGGCTATCGCACCCTTAAAGCAGATGTGTTGGGTATGGCAGCGTTTGTATGGAGAGCCGGGCATAATGTGCTGGTCTTCGAGTATCACGGGCATGGAATGGATGTAGGTACGTCAATCACGCTTGGCTACAGCGAGATCAACGATTTTCTGGGGGCGGTTGCCTATGCAAAGGAACGCTCGCCTGAGACGCGCCTGGGTGTGCTGGCGTATTCGATGGGCGCGGCGGTTGCCATTATGGGAACGGTCCGCAGCAAAGAAGTCGAGGCGCTGATAGCGGACAGCGCCTTCGCGACGCATACAGGCGTGGTTGATTTTCATTTCCGCCGCGTATTCCACCTGCCGTCGACCTTTGTCGCGTGGATGGCGGATAATCTCTTATGGTGGCGCGCAGGCTATCGTTTCCACCAAGTGGAACCGCTGGGCGATATTGCTAAAATCGCGCCTCGTCCTATTCTGATCATTCAGGGTGGGAAAGATTCTATCGTTGACCCGCGTGACGGGCCTTTGCTGTATGCAGCGGCGCAGGAACCAAAGGAAATATGGCTGTTGCCCAATGCTGATCACTGTGGATCGTACTTTGAGGATCGCGTGGAGTATGTGAACAAAATCGTCAATTTCTTCGACCTGCATCTAAAAAATATGCCGCAGTTGCGTCTGATGGATGCAGCCCCGGCAGACGAGAACGGACAGGAGATAAAGCAGTCGGAGTCGGAGACGACGGGGCAAGATGGCTGGCAAGCGGCATCGTGACGGTGTAGAGAGTTTGCCGTTAGTACATAGGGTGGACGAGGGCGACCGCAAGGGTCCCCGCCCTTACAATGACTGCTTAGGAAGGCGAGAAGAGGGACGAGGGCGACTGCAAGGGGTCCCTCCCTCGTCCACTCTTCCCCCGCCCTTACAATGACTACGATACTTACTTGCAAGTGATGCTTAATCGGCAGGATAGTCCAGCGTTATTACCAGGCCATCATGGGCGGCGCGGGTGTTTGGGAAGACAGCTTGCGCCGCTTTTTCTGCCTGAGATGGGTCGTAGATTTTGGGGCTGAAGTGGGTGAGGATGAGGCTATGCGCGCCAGCAGCAGCAGCGATAGCGGCGGATTCTTCCGCCAGCATGTGCGCGTGGGCTTTTGCCAGGGGCAGGTCGGCAGGGTCGTCGTACATGCTTTCGCAAATGAGCAGGTCAACATCGTGGGCAAGTTCAGCGAGTTGGCGCGTGGGGCGCGTGTCGGTGATAAAGGCGAAGGAGATGCCGCGCCGGGGCGGGCCAAGCACGCTGTCGGGCTGGAAGATTTGCCCGTTGTATTCGACGCTCTGCCCGTGTTGCAGGCGCGACCAGAGTTGCACCGGTAGGCCTGACGCTTTTGCTTGCTCAAGCTGAAACTCGCGGTTGCGTGGCAGTTCGAAGCGATAGGCCAGGCAGGGGACGCCATGCGCGGCTGACGCGCAGGAAGCGCGCAAATTGCCTGGTAGAGCGAATTGCTCGCTGCTGCGCAGTTCATGCATGTGGACGGGGAATGGGAGATCAAGCGCAACACGCCGCAGCCCTTCGATGGTATAGTTCATGCCCTGCGGGCCGTAGATATGCAGCGGTTCGGTACGTCCAGCGTGCGCGACCATGAAGAGCACACCGGGCAAGCCTAGCACATGATCGGCGTGCATGTGAGTGAAGCAAATGGCTCCCAATTGGCGAAAACCCCAGCCCAATGCTTTCCAGGGAACCTGCGTTCCCTCGCCGCAATCCAACAGCGTCATCGATGAGCCGCTGCGCACCAGGGCGCATGATAACCAGCGTCCCGGCATGGGCATCATACCGCAAGTCCCCAACATACAGATATCAATCACGACAATCGATTCCTCACTTACAGGTTATTCTGATATGCCCAGGCCAGAGCCACAATAAGAGCTGAGAGAACAAGTACAGTACTCAGAGCGATACTGATGATATAGATTGGGATATCCCCCAGGAACAGAAATACGGCAAAGATTATCCAGAATGCGGCGAAGATGGCTATAAGATATTTCCAGATTTGTCGGCGCCGCATTTGATATACTCCATTGTGATAGTCGTTTGTATGGGGATATCATACCATAAGGTAGTAGCGATGCCCCTTGTGGGTGTCGCTACTGGCGAACCCAGACGGGAGGCTCTCATGAATTTTGCCGACCGAATAGGGTAATGCGTTTGGCCCCGTCCTGATGAATTTTGCCAACCGAATAGGGTAATGCGTTTGGCCCCGTCCTGATGAATTTTGCCAACCGAATAGGGTAATTGCCTGGGGTTCCGTCCGCCTCCGTCCTGTAGGGACAAGGGGTGGATGTGGGGACGGGTGGGGGCCTTGTGCTTGTCCTCGTCGGGGTGCGACCATCCTGCCTCACGGAACCCCAACGAATCGCGTTGCGACGAGGACAAGCACAAGGCCCCCTCATCCACTCCACCCCACCCCTTGTCCCTACAGAAGACGACCCCTTTTCCTCATTACCGGTTTTGGTCGTGAATATTCATCAGGACGCCGGGGCATCTCCATTACCCCATGCGGTCGGCAAAATTCATCAGACGGTGGGGTCGCAAGCATCACGATGAGCAGATTACCCCATGCGGTCGGCAAAATTCATAAGGGGCGTCGCTACTGGCGTATATGGTATTCTATGACGTATAGCGGTGATGCTTGTTGATGAAGACTATCCGCCTGAAATGGGCGCGAATGCAGACCAGGGAGATGCGCATGAAAAGAACCATTTTTACTGAAGAACACCTGTTGTTTCGTGATGCGTTTCGACACTTTGTTGAAAAGGAGATGGTGCCACACAACGAACAGTGGGAGAAGGACGGCGAGGTTTCACGCGAGTTGTGGTTGAAGGCGGGGCAGCAGGGCTTTCTGGGCATGAGCGTGCCGGAAGAGTATGGTGGGGCGGGTGTAGACGATTTCCGGTATAGCGCGATTATCGCGGAAGAAACCGGGCGGGCAGGGGTGTCCAGCGCGGGACAGGGGATGGGTCTGCATAATGACATTGTGCTGCCGTACTTTCTGGCGTATGCGAACGAAGAACAGAAGCGGCGCTGGCTGCCGGGCATGTGCGCGGGTGAGTTGATTACGGCCATAGCCATGACGGAACCGAACACGGGGAGCGACCTGGCGGCTGTGCGCTCAACGGCTACGCGCCAGGGCGACCATTACCTGCTCAACGGGCAGAAGACGTTTATCACCAATGGCATTTTGAGCGATGTGGTTATCGTGGTGGCGAAGACGAATCTTGAGATGCGCCATAAAGGCATCAGTTTGCTGGTAGTGGAACGAGGCATGGAGGGGTTCAAACGCGGTCGCAAGCTCGAAAAGATGGGCTTGAAGGCGCAGGATACGGCGGAGTTGTACTTTGAGGATGTGAAAGTGCCGATCGCCAATTTGCTTGGCGAGGAGGGACGCGGCTTCTACTACCTGATGCGCCAGCTCGCGCAGGAGCGTTTGAGCGTGGCAATCGTGGCAGTTGCGGCCTGCGAAAGGGCGTTGGAGATCACGCTTGAGTATTGCAAAGAGCGCACGGCGTTTGGTCAGCCAATTGGCAGTTTCCAGAACTCGCGCTTCAAGCTGGCCGAGATGAAGACGGAGACGGAGATTGCGCGCGTTTATGTTGATCGCTGCATCGAGGAGCTAAACGCTGGAGAACTGTCGCCGGAAAGCGCGGCAATGGCGAAATGGTGGACTTCGGAACTGCAAAAACGGGTGGTCGATTCATGCGTGCAATTGCACGGCGGCTATGGCTATATGCTGGAGTATCCTATTGCGCGTATGTACCTGGACGCGCGCGTGCAGAGCATCTATGCCGGCACGAATGAAATCATGAAGGAGATCATTGGCCGCTCGATGGGCGTCTAGCACGAGCGATCACTGAGAAGCATAGTCATGGCATTAATTCTGGTAGATCGCTTTAAGCCGCGCCTGCGAGCGGAGCAACAGGCGGCCATCGATGCCGGGCATATACGCAAGCTGGAAGAGTTGGCTCTGCTGGAACAGGAACAACTCTTGCCACTGGCCCGTCTGAGCCTGCAATTGCTGCTGGTCGGCGCGGCCTTTTTGGCCTTCTGAACTATAGCGCGTTTGTACTGCGATACCATACCTTCAATCCGGGCATTACGGGCGGCGGTTTGCTGCTGTGGCTGGTTATCAGCGTGGTGGGCTATTGCCTGATGCTGCCACTGCACGAGGCGCTGCACGGCGCGGCGTTTTTGTTGTGGGGCGGCAAGCCCTACTTTGGCGCAAAGCTCCCTTACGCGCTGTATTGTGGGGCGAAGGATCAGCTTTTTCGCCGCAACCAGTACGTCGTGGTCGGGCTGGCTCCGCTGGTGGTGATTACGCTGGCCGGTATTGTGATGACGTTTGTCGCGCCTGTGACAGCGGCCTATACACTGGCTGTGACGGTGGGCAATGTCTCCGGCGCGGCTGGCGATGTCTGGTCAATCGTGAGAATGCTGCGCCGACCCGCCACGACACTGGTGGAGGATACAGAGTCGGGGTATAGGGTGTGGGAGGTCACTACCTAACCTTGTGCATAGACATCATCGCCTTCGAGCATGGGATGGATGTGATATTCGATCTGGTAGTTTTTGAGCAACTGCAATGCTCGCTCAGAAACGGCTTCCCTGGGTACGTCAAGTACCTTGACGATGGGACCACGTTCGTGGAGATCAGGGATGGCGGCTTTTAAATCTTCTAAATGGTCCAGATCTTCCTGGTAAAGACGTATTTCTAACTCGAGTTTCTCTTTATGAGCGTGTGCCTGAAATGCGTCCTTACGATCAGAAAGCCATTGCCATAAAGCGTAGGCTTCATCGGAAGCGAGGCGAATCTGTATCTCGTTGTCAGTGATAGTTATGCCACCGTCGCTGCGGTCTTCAAATGTTTTCATGTTTTTCCTCGCTTTTGCACTGGCGTATATTTCTTACTATAAACAGAGTACCTAAAAAACACAAGAAATGCAACATATGTACCGTCTCATTCAGATCACTTTCGTTAGAACTTCTCGCCGGGGTGCATAGTCAGCCCTATTGATGTATGTTATGATACGATAACCAGTACATTTCAATGGAGCATGTGAAAAAGGATGCCTGAATTACCTGAAGTGGAATACACGACTCGCCAACTGCGGGCGGCTATAATGGGTGCGATAATACGAGACGCGCAAGTGTTCTGGGAGCGCACGGTTGGTTATCCTGAACTACCCAACTTCCTGGCTGAGATAGCGGAACGTAGTATTCTGGTAGTGCGGAGGCGCGGGAAATACCTTATACTCGATCTGAGCGGTGATCTGATAGTGACTATTCATCGCCGTATGACGGGGAACCTGTTGCTTCTGCCGCCGGGAGATGAAATTGACCCGGTTCATTTGCGTTATTGCCGGGTGTGCTTCACTATGGTTGACGGGCGGAGGTTGTTGTACACGGACCCGCGCAAGTTTGGGCGCATCGAGTTGTGGCCGCGCGAGCGTGAGGAGGAGGCGCTGGCTGGTCTGGGCGTGGAGCCGCTTGGAGACGAGTTTACGGTTGAGGGGTTGGAGCGCAGCCTGGCTGGACGCAAGGGCGCGATTAAACAGGTGTTGCTGGATCAGACGGTTATCGCGGGGCTAGGCAATATCTACGCGGACGAGGCGTTATATTATGCGTTTATCCACCCGCTGCGCCCGGCTCAATCGCTTTCAGCAGATGAGGTTCGCCTGTTGCGCGAGGGAGTTGTTGCGGTGCTGACGCTGGGCATAGAGCATGGTGGGACATCGTTCAGCGAGTATCGCGATTTGTGGGGCGAGGCGGGCGACAATTATAATCACGTGCGCGTCTACCAGCAGGATGGAAAGCCGTGCGCGCGCTGCGGTACGCTTATTGAGCGTATGGTGGTCGGGCAGCGCGGTACGCATTATTGCCCAACCTGCCAGAAGCTTACCGGGGCGTGAAAAAAGCCTGGGAGCAGTGCAGCGTGCCGCCTGGGAAGTTGGTGAAAATCACATCGACGGTGGCCGGGATGTTGACTGGCTGCTGCCCTTGCAGTGAAAGAGTGAACGATACATAGCCGCCGTTATCACTGGTGGGATGCTGATCCAGCGTCAGGTCGTTGCCCTGGAAATGGACGACGGCGGTGGCCGTCGCGCCGCTTACAGCCGCGATATTCTGGGTCAGGCGAGCGTAGATAATGATGGTGTCGTTGGGACCGGGGGTGTTATTAGATGCCCAGGCGCCGCAACGATAGGTTTGCGGGGTCGGAATAGGCGAAAGCTGCGACTGAAATTTCGGGCTGACGGTGACGGTCTGCTGCGGAGTAGCCTGTTCGACAGTGGGACCGCCGCAGGATATGAGCAGTAATATGAACGGTAGTGATAAGGTAAGCAGTAAAGCGTGTTTCTTCTTCATCAGACCTGAATCTATGTACACTCAAACCTCTAAGAGCAAACGAACATAATTTGGAGCAACAGGTACATTATATCATAGACGTGTGTGTTTATCAGGGCGGTGATTACCAGGGCGACGCTTTCCAGGGCGACCGCGAGGGTCGCCCGTACAATACTACGAATCGGTACGCAGCATCCGTATATTGTACGGGCGACCCTCGCGGTCGCCCTGGCACCCGATACGTTGTTGGCTTGCTCATCTGGTTGAACTGTGTTACACTTAAACTCGTTGGAAACTCCCAGATGAGATTTAGGGGCACGGCTCTAGTAAGGATATATTTTTTGTGAGTCATCATGCTGAAGATCACCTGGAATTGTTTCTGCACTGGTTAAACCCTGACACTTCTTCACCGGTCGGTGATATCCGCCCGGATTTTGAGCGCGAGCAGCGCAAGGGAACGCCCGAAGTCATTTTCGGCGAGACGAAGGAAACGAGTCAGATCGTCGAGATGGCTGGCGCGGTCCTGGCAAAGACGGGGCGGGCCATCATCAGTCGGGTTCGGTCGGAAACTGTAGGGGTACTGCGCGAGTCGTTCCCGGCGTATTATGTGCGAGAGAGAGGGAAGTCTCGCATGGTGTCGATCTACAGGCCAGATTACGTACATCGTAGCACAGGAGGGCAAGTTGGCGTGATTAGCGCCGGCACGTCCGACATTCCGGTGGCGGAAGAGGCTGCGCTCATGGCGGAAGAGATGGGCTGCGAGGTGACGTGTATCTATGATGTGGGTGTGGCGGGGTTGCACCGGCTGGTCGCTCCTCTGAGAGAACTTATCACGCGAGGCACGGATGCAATCATTGTGGCGGCAGGCATGGATGGCGCGTTGCCATCGGTTGTAGCAGGGTTGGTGGCGGTGCCTGTGATAGGACTACCGACATCAATCGGCTACGGATTGGGCGGCAAGGGTATTGCCGCGTTGCTGGCGATGTTGCAATCGTGCGCGCCAGGTCTCGCTGTTGTCAATATCGACAATGGCGTGGGCGCGGGCATCACGGCGGCTATGATAGCGAACCGTGTGGCAGAAGCGCGGGCGCAAGCGAGCGAACGCCAGTCGCAGTAGGGAAGCAGCGAGATGTTCCAGCAGGGAGAGAATGTCTCACCGCATGGTATGTTGGGCAAAAGTGGTAGTACGAGTTAAAGAAGGGCGGGACTTTCTATGGCGAACAACAAACGAGGACCAGAACCTGGATCACAAAAGGCGAAACGCGGCGGTCAGGCAGTACGAGAAAAGTACGGACCTGAATTTTACTCCAGGATTGGCAAGAAGGGTGGCGAGACCGTAAAAGAGAAACGGGGGCCGCAATTCTATGCTGAGATTGGCAAGAAAGGCGGCAAATCGACCAAACGACAACAAGGCTCGGAGTTCTATTCCAGGATCGGCAAAAAGGGCGGGGAACGGGGCAAAGCTGCCGCATCCGAACAGGAATGATTTCCAGGGCGGGGCTTGCCCCCGCCCTGGTCGCTTGCTACTGGTATTTCTTCATGAAGGGTGGGACATCGATGCTGGCGTCGTCAACGTCGGCTTCTTCGCCGGTATGTCGTTGTGAGAGCGGCGTGTCCTGGCCCTGGCGTCGTCCCATGCTGCGCAGGCCACGCAGGTCATCCAGGCTGCGCTGCGGGCGCGCCTGTGGCCCTTGCGGGCGCATGGTAGGGCGCGGCGCAGAAATCGGCGATTCAACCGCCTGCGCCTGCTGAATGGGCGGCGCGGCTATATGTGGTTGTGGCGCAGGAGGGGGCGGCGCACTATTGTCCACGGGTCGCGCCAGGGATGGCCGCGAGGGCGTGGGCATATAGGCGTTTCTTGCCGACTCTGGCGCGGTATAGCCTGATTGCGCGCGCGGTTGCGGTTGCTCAAGTTGGATGGACGGAATACGCGCTGTACGAGACTCCTGCATACCGGCAGCGATGAGAGTCACGCGGATGACATCATCGAGGGTAGGATCGATGACTGCGCCAAAGGTGATATCCGCCGTATTGTCGATGGCATTGCCGATAAATTCGGCCACCTCGTTGACCTCGAACAGGGTCATATCTTCGCCGCCACTGATGTTGAAAAGCACGCGCTGCGCGCCGCGAATGGCTACGTTGAGAAAGCCGCCAGCGATGGCTTCTTCGGCGGCGCGTTGAGCGCGGTTGCGCCCCTGCCCCTGACCGATGCTCATCACGGCTGAACCAGCTTCGCGCAGCACGCTGCGCACGTCTGCAAAATCGACGTTGACCAGGCCAGGAACGTTGATAACTTCGGCAATGCCCTGCACGCCCTGGCGCAGCACGTCATCGGCCAGTTTGAAAGCGTCGGCCAGGCTGCGGTCTCGCCCTGTGACGGCCAGCAAACGGTCATTGGGTACGGTAATCAAGGCGTCCACTGCCTCGCTCAAGGCGGTCAGACCTTCTTCGGCGATGCGTTTGCGGCGAGAACCCTCGAAAGAAAAGGGCAGGGTAACGATGCCGATGGTCAACGCGCCCAATTTTCTTGCAAGCGATGCGACAACGGGCGCGCCGCCGGTGCCGGTGCCGCCTCCCATGCCAGCCGCGATGAAGACCAGGTCGGCATTCCCCAGCGCTGCTTGAATTTCTTCCGCGCTCTCGGCTGCTGCGCGCGCGCCTACTGAGGCGTTACCACCCGCGCCCAGGCCTTTTGTGTAATAGCGTCCCAGGCAGATACGCGCAGGGGCGTCCGAAACGTCCAACACCTGGGCATCTGTATTCATCGCCACAAAACGCACGCCACGCACGCGCGCGGCAATCATGCGGTTGACCGCGTTCATGCCGCCGCCGCCCACGCCCGCGACTACAATATTGACATGGTTGGGAGTTTGTTCGATCATTTCATAATCGTAGGGATTCTGGGCAGTGGGGCTATCATCTTCCGTATCACGCTGATCCCAATCCGACCGTGCTGCTCCCGCGCGCTCATCGTTCCGCTTCACCGTCTCATCCTCCACCTCGTGTCGCAGTACGGCCCATTGGTCCGCCTGTTCCTGTTCAAAATTTGATGAATAATGCGCCATCCCGGGTACATCCTGGGGGGAACGTTTGTTGGCATCGTGCTGAAACTTTGGCTGCATATTACCCCCTGTTCTTCTCGCCAGGCCTCTGGCTACCCACCGAAATGATGAGCAGATAAAATGCGTTTACGGATGGCATCCTATGCGCATTGTAGCAATAGTGTCAAGTCTTTGCCCAATAGAGAGACATGTAACGGGTATTACATTTTCGTCTCGTATAGATTATAACGTATGGGCGGAAGAAAATGTTGATGGAATATCAGGAGAATCAAGGGGAGTTAATGGCTCCGATGGGTATTTGCGGGAGAACGGATGCAGCAAATATCCACCGGTGCGATGTTTACGTGGACTACTCTTTCTTCAAGATGATGCCAGAGCCGCCTTGTTTAGAGGCTTTTTTCTCTTTCAGCATCTCCTTTTTCTGTTTATTCGATTTGGGTGCGGCTTTTTGCACCTTCTTCTGTTCTTTGTTCGCCACGATTTCCTCCTTATTTCCTAATGTAGGTCAATAGCGACAGAACGTCGTTACGTCTATTGTATCAAATCTGCTATCATTCCGATAGCTCTGGTACCTGATGATGTTTGCCACCCGAATGCAGCAATGCGCGTGGCTCCGCCCGGGTTCCGTGAGGCATGAGGGTCGCACTCCCACCAGGACAAGCACAAGGCCCCCTCATCCACCCAACCCCTCCCCTTGTCCCTACAGAAGGGAACGCCTTCCTCCCCATTTCTGCATTCGGGTGGCAAAATTCATCAGGACGGTGGCAGACGTTTCTAGCGTTTACCCTCTTCGGTTGTCAAACATCATCAGGGGCGTCCCTACCCTACTGGTATCCGACGGGGGTTGTGATTCGTTTCAATCTCATTGTACAATGAGGCAAGCAAGGCAGGATTAAATGGGGCGACTGCTCCTTCGCAGATAGAGGCGGGTATTTTCTAGCAACAGGAGGGTTATTTTCTTGTCCGACTTATTTCGAGAGATTGAGCATTGTGTGACGGCGCCACAGGGTTTTCGCGCCGGGGTCACGGCCAGCGGCATCAAGTCTGATGCAGCTATTAAGGACCTGGCAATCCTGGCGTCGGATGTGCCGTGCGTGGCGGCTGGCACATTTACTACCAGTAGCACGCGCGCCGCGCCTGTTATGGTATGCCAGGAGCGGTTGCGCAGCGGGAAAGCCCAGGCGGTGATTGTGAATAGTGGCAACGCCAACTGCGCTACAGGCGATCTGGGCTTGCTGAATGCTTACCGTATGAGCGAATTCGCGGCCAGGAAGCTGGGGCTGGAAAATGAGCTGGTGCTATGTTCTTCCACGGGCATCATTGGTCGCCAGCTTCCTATTGAGAAGATTCAGGCCGGCGTGCCGGCTATAGAACTGAGCGCAGACGGGGGTAATGCTTTTTCGGAAGCGATTATGACGACCGATACGCGGCCCAAGCGAATTGCGCTGGAATTTGAACTTGACGGGCGCGTAGTGCGGCTGGGCGGTGTGACGAAGGGCGCGGGCATGATTTATCCCAATATGGCAACCATGCTCTGCTACCTGACCACCGATGCCGCCATCGAACTGGAGTGGATGCAAGCGGAAGTGCGCGCCGCCGTTGCCGATTCATTCAACATGATGGCGATGGATGGCGACATGTCCACCAACGATACCTGCATCCTCTTTGCTAACGGACTGGCGGGCAACGCTCCCATCAACGCACAGCATCCCCAGGCTGGCACGTTCCGCGAAGCGCTGCGCCGCGTGACGCAGTACCTGGCGCGCGAGATGGCGCGTGACGGGGAGGGAGCCACAAAGGTGATGACGGTACATGTGCGGGGAGCGCGCGATAAGGCGGACGCGGTGAAGGCAGCACGCGCCATTACCGTTTCCCCGCTCTGGCAATGCGCCCTGGCGGGCGGCGATCCCAACTGGGGACGCATTGTGGCGGCGCTGGGCGCAAGCGGCTGCGAACTCGATCAGAGCAGCTACGATATTTTCATCGGCGATGTGCAGGTGATGCAAAAGGGCATGGCGGCCAGTTACGCGCAAGCAGATGCGAAGACAGAGATGGCAGGCAGCGAGGTCACAATTGCGGTTGATCTGCATCTTGGCGAGGGGCAGGCTACCGCGTGGGGCTGCGACCTGACGCACGGCTACATCGACGAAAACACGTTGTATACACGCTAATTTACATTCAAAGGAGAATGATTTCCATGACAACAACAGGTATATCGAAACGCGACTGGGTCGCGCTTGAGCATAAATATTATCAAGGCACATTCAAACGGCAGCCTGTGACGTTTGTGCGCGGCCAGGGTACGCGCGTGTGGGATAGCGATGGCAAGGTCTACCTGGACCTGGTGGCGGGTATCGCGGTAAACGTGCTGGGGCATTGCCATCCCGCTATTGTGAAGGCTATACAGGAGCAGGCTACGCAACTGGTACATGTCTCCAACCTGTACTACAACACGCGCCAGATCGAACTGGCCGAGCAGCTTGGAGAGCTGAGCGGCGGTATGCGCTCATTTTTCTCCAATAGCGGCGCGGAAGCCAACGAAGGCGCGATCAAGCTGGCGCGCAAGTTCGGGCGCGTGCATAAAAACGGGGCGTTTGAAGTTATCAGCATGGAGCGCAGCTTCCACGGGCGCACGCTGGCAACTACAGCGGCCACTGGCCAGGCATTCTACCAGGCCACCTGGGTACCCCTTCCCGAGGGCTTCAAACAGGTGCCATTCAATGATCTTGATGCTTTGAAGACGGCCATCAGCGATAATACGGTAGCGGTACTGCTCGAAGCGATACAGGGCGAGGGCGGTATCTGGTCGGGCAACCCCGAATACATCCAGGGTGTGCGCAAATTGTGCGATGAACGCAACCTCGTCATGATCTGCGACGAAGTGCAGGCGGGCATGGGGCGTACCGGCAAATTCTTTAGCTGGGAACACTTCGGCGTCGTGCCGGACGTCGTGACAATGGCGAAAGGGCTGGCCGGCGGCGTGCCGATTGGCGCGATGCTGACCGGGCCGCGCACCGATCTGTTCGAGCCAGGCGATCACGGCACGACCTTTGGCGGCAATCCGATTGCTTGCGCCGCCGGTATCGCTACCATCAAGACGATCCTTGATGAAAACCTGCTCGAGAATGCCGCCAGCATTGGCGAGTATTGCCATAGCAAGTTCGAGGCGTTCTGCTCGAAGTATCCCTTCATTGATAGCCCGCGCGGCATCGGCCTGATGCAGGCGGTGAACGTCAAACATGGTCTCGCGCCCGCGATTGTGCAGCAGGCGCTGGAGCATGGACTGCTGATGAACGCGCTCGGCGGCGGCACGCTGCGCATCGTGCCGCCGCTCAACATGACGAAAGCCGACATTGACGAAGCCACCGAACTGCTCGACAAAGCGCTGGCAGATGTAGCCAATATGCCTGTATCACAGGCATAAAAATAGATTAGTAGAGGTGTTCATCAGGGCATGGCTTGCCATGCCCTGATGAACACCTCTACTAATCTATTTAGTGATAGGTTGTAGCCCTTGCTTCTTCGTTATCCGTTCCGTCATCCAGGAATAGGAAGGGGGCAGAGGCTTTGACAGTAGGTATAAACGGCAAGTTGGTATCCAGGTACTGCCTGAGCGCGAGCCTCTCCTCATGGGGCATTTTGTCCCAGGGAGCAGGGCGGCTTTTCATCATCTCCTGCCATGTCGAGTCGCTCTTAATCTGCTGAGCGGAGAGTCCGATGTATGCTCCTTCTATGGCAACCCTGCCTCCGGGGTTGTAGGATTCGAAATTCCCAAGATGACCGATTAACAAGTGATGATCGTTCACACTTTCTTCGCACAGCACCGTCAAGTTCCGATCATCAAGTTCCAGGTCTCCTCTGTAGGCAAGGTGACAGAGATGGAACGGCACGATATGATGAACTTGCAGGGTTTGAGCGCCGGAACATGTCACACATTTTGAAAATTTAGCGAGAATTGCCTTTTCCACTCGCGGCCATAATGGGCTGCGTTGAAGTCCATACTTCTGCGCAATGGACGATCCGGGGTTGTCGCCGGGGTTGGTTTGCTGCTGCATGGGTCATCCTCCTGATGCTCTCGTTTCATACATAACAACGATTGATACAAGGATGGAAACTCTTCAGTTATTATATGTCAAGCTGCGTTGTTTGTACAGATTTCCAATAGAGGATTTATATTTTACAAAACCATCCAAAACAAAAAGAGACCGGTCGCTGTCCTGGGGGAAACACGACCGGTGTACCCAGATAAGGGGTGTGGGGGGGGAAGTCCTGGGTCCATGATACCATCCACCGTGATCGGCAAGGATGGCTCAATGGAGCTGATGACAACGAATGTCACGAGACATTGAGCCATCCTGCCTCCGCACGCTTTCCTGTATACTCTCTGTTAAGAGAAACGCTCCCACTGGTATTTTTGGGATGTTTCTTTGCGAATTTGGATGGAGTCCGCATGTTTCTTTCCAACGTATGGTATGATATATGGGTAAAATTGAGTGTATAGATAGCAACACATATAAAAAGAAGGAGAGGGCGTATGGGCTTTCATCCATTAGACTGGCTAGTTATCCTCGCAATTGGCCTGCTGATTTTCGGACCAAAGGCTATACAGTCGGTCGCGCGTAACGCGGGCAAGACGGTTGGACAGGCGAAAGAAGCGAAGGATAAACTTTTAGCGGAACTGCCGATGGAAGAACTCAATTCGGTACGTGAAAACATTGCGCGTATACCCATGAGTCCTCAGCAGGCAGCGATGATGCTGCTGACGCCTGAACAGCACAAGCAAGAGACGCCACAGGCTCCAGCGATTGCCGGGACGCCATCAGAAGAGAAGCCGGGAGCGCGGGGATAGGAATCTCAGTTCTCATTCAAACTAACAAATAAGAGGATGGGCTGTACTTTGAGACCACAGCCCATCCTCATACCACAACCAACTATCAGGTATACCTCAACCAAAGGGAATGGGACGAGGGCGACCGCAAGGGTCTCCACCCCACATCCACTCAACCCCCGCCCTTACAATGACTACGAATCTTTGTCTTGCCAGAGTTTTTGCATCTCTTCGCTTGTCTCCAATAGATCATCCAGTCTTCCCTGCGCTTCAATGTACCCGTCTTTTAAGACGATAATGTGATCGGCTCTTTGTAGGACGGTACGGCGGTGGGATACGACGAGGCAGGTGCGTTTGCCTTCGGAGAAGAGGCGTTGCCAGAGTTGTTGTTCGGTTTCGACATCGAGGGCGCTGGAGAGGTCGTCGAAGACGAGCAGTTCTGCGGGGCGAACAAGCATGCGCGCGGCGGCGGCGCGCTGGGCCTGGCCGCCGGAGAGTTTTAGCCCTCGAGTACCGATGATGGTCTGCAAGCCTTCCTCAAAACTTGCTACGTCACGTTCCAGGATGGCGGTCTTGATGGCGGTTTGCAGCGCGGCATCATCCGGGGGCAGACCAAGCAGGATGTTTTCTGCCAGGGTGTCGCTGAAGAGGTGTGGCACCTGGGGGGTGTAGGCGCTGCGCGGCGGTACAAAGAAGCTGGCCGGGTCGGATACCTGCTCGCCTTTCCAGCGAATGTCGCCTTCGTCTTTGAGTAATAATCCCAGCAGCACGCGCAGCAAGGTGGTTTTGCCGGTTGCCACGCGCCCGGTAATCACGGTGAGTGTGCCTCGTTGCAGCGTGAAGCTGACCGCCTTTTCTTTTTCCGTTCTTACAGCCAGCACGAGCGCGGTTGCCAGGGCTTCGATTGATTGGCGCGCGTGCGAGTCGGTAAGGTTGCCTTAACGCCCACCCGTTCCCATGATAGCGGCCAGTTTGCCTTTGAGCGGGGTTGTGGCAATCGGCCATGCCGCCCAGTCGATGGCATTTTTGAGTACACCGGATACCGGGTAGTTGTATTCGGCGACAGCGATCAACAGAGCGTCAGCCGCTTGAATCTTCTCCTTGAAGTTACGAACTGACTCCGGTGGCTCGGCAACTAAGCCCTCATTGAACAGCGGAATCTCGTTGAGAGGGATGATTTCCAATTCAGCATCGTGGCAGCACGATTCGTCCGGGTTCCGTCAGGCAGCATGGTTATCACCCCAAAAGGGCAAGCACAAGGCCCAATACATCTCACTTACCCCCAAAAGGGTGAAAAAGAAGACAAGAAAGCTCCAAATCTGGCAAAATACCAGAAAGCAAAAAAAGAAGGAGCTTTCTGATGTACAGCTACAGATTACGGCATTTGGACGTGGATGACAAGGTGTGTGAACAGGTGGATCTGACCCTGGTCGAACAGGTGTATCCAAAAGAAGTGATCACGCGATGTGTCGAGCAGAGTCCATCATGGACCAAGAAAAACCGACGGATCCGCCAAACAACGGCGTTGAGCCTGGTGTGGTTGCTGATCGGGATGGGGTTATGGAGCCGGTTGAACCAGGCTCTGGTCTGGCAAAAGCTCGTCAACAAGCTCAGTGCTCTGCATCCAGGTGAAAGGCAGGGGAAACTGAGCGACTCTGGGATCAGTGGACGCCGCAAGGAACTTGGAAGTGAGGGGGTGCAGGCGCTGATGGCAGAGCGTTGTGTGGTGATTGCGCAACCAGCCACGATGCCACCCGCCTTCTTTGGCCGCTATCGGCTCACCGCCATCGACGGAACGGTTTTCAATACGCCTGATACTCAGGCTAATGAGCAGGCATTTGGTCGAAGCAGCAACCAGTATGGCAAAGGAGCCTATCCCCAGGTGCGCTGTGTCTTGCTGGTGGAGTGTGGAACCCATGTCGTCTTCGGGCTGGAAATGAGCCGCTATGATGTCTCCGAAGTGCATGGCGCTCACCGTTTGCTGGCTCAGGTCGGTCGGAATATGCTGGTCATGACGGATGCAGGCATCACCTCCGGAGGCTTTCTGGAGCGGCTGCGTGAGCAAGGAGCACAGGGGTTGGGGGCATTGGAAGCAGGAGCCTGGGAGCATCTGCCCAAACAGCGTCGATTGCGTGATGGCTCAGTGCTGGTTTGGGTTCCCCCGAGCAGCACAGGGAGTGCCTCCTATCCGGTCAAACGAGGGGTCTGGGTTCGCATCATCTCGTATCGGTTCACCGATGAGCGATTAGGAGAACCTGGCAAGGTGTATCGATTGGTGACGACCGTGCTCAATCCGGTGACGGCTCCGGCTCTCACGTTGGTGGAACTCTATCATGAACGCTGGGAGGTTGAATTGGTGATTGACGAGATCAAAACGCATGAGCGTGCTCAGCGCAAGGTGCTGCGCTCCAAGACTCCGGAGGGGATCAAACAAGAACTCTACGGGATTTTTCTGGCGCACTATTTGGTACGTGTGCTGATGGCTCAAGCGGCTCAGCAGGAGGAACAGGACCCGGATCGGCTGAGTTTTACCGAGGGACTCTTTCATCTCACGGAAATGATGGATCTGGCGCTCATCCTGGAGCCGGAGGCGGCTCCTGCACTGCTCACGCGGTTGTACGAGCGATTGGTACGCAACATCTTGCCTCCACGTCGCTTGCGCATCAATCGTCGTGAGGTCAAGCAGGTCTACAACAAGTACAAACCCAAGAAGCGCGATCTG
>CAVYMC010000004.1:0-357389 GCA_963769535.1 uncultured Chloroflexia bacterium
GGGAAACCACGATGCCGCCGTAATTGGTGATTTTAGCCTCGACGCCGTTTTTGTTCGTCAGCGTGTACAGATCGACGACGGTTCCGTCCGCGGTCTTCCCGAATGGGGATTTTTGGACGGCAGGGACGGGCTTCCCGCCGCAACCCGCGAGCTGAACAATCATCAGAAGCCCCGTCGTCAGTGCCAGGATTCGATTCATCGCTTTCATTTTACCCTCCTATTGAATTGTATAATCAGAATCAAACGGTTTCGTTCGCTTCGACAATCGAGTTGACTTATTCAGGAAGCCTCTCCTCTTCTCAGGAAGCCTCTCCCTCCGGGAGAGGCTGGGATGGCACGGGCGCTTCTCGCTTCTGTGTCCCCGCATCATCCTGTTCATCGGGCTCACTTATTCAGGACTTCTGCTAGGCATTCACCTGCTCCCCGAAAATGTCAGCGCCATTCGCTCCGTGTGTCGTTCAGTCCTCGTCTTCTGCTCTGGCTCTTCTCAAGGGGCGTGCATTTTGCACTACCCTTTTCACATAGTCTTGCACACCAGCTATGACACTTAGCCAACTGGTTGGCTCTATCTGAAGATCACCGCGTTCAGCAAAGAACAACACATGGTAGTGGTGAGGCCTCACTAGCAAGGATAACAGACAGGTCTCAACAGACATTCACGAAGGTTCACGAGAAACTCACGAAGGCTGAGTGGGTACCGCCCCACATTGGGATAGCCCCCGCAGCCAGAAGTAAGCGGCACTGACATACAAGCGGCTTTGCCTAAAAAGTAGCCTTAACCGGTGACTTTTTGGGCAAGTGAGAATTATGCCCAAAGTCGGTTCGATTTTCAGTTCATATGGATGAGTAGTTCAATGAAAAGGACAAAGATGCTATGGACATCACCCCTCTAATCCCTGATGGCTATAACGGTTCCGATTTAGCGACTCACCTGTAGTGTCTGCGCGCATGTTCTACATCACTCAGGACGACTATTACCACCACCCGGAGGTTCGTTTTTGTCACGAGTGTAGCCTCATTCTGCATGAGGAGCTTGAAAAAACGCAGAGAGTGGGTACGATGACTCCGTCGACAGTCATCAAACCAGTTGTCCACTCCCCTGTGCCATCCTCTGTTCCGCCTTCTCTCAGCCCATTCCTCTCCCTCAGCCACGCACGATTGATCGGGAAAAGATGACGATTGAGCAATTGCTCGAAGAAGCAGAGATGCTCTGTAAAACCTGGCGCTACAAGGAGGCATTGCACTCTTACGCGGAAGCACTCCAGCGAGAGCCTCACTGCCTCAAGGCGCTTTATAGCCGAGCAAGTCTGCTCAGCACTCTTGATCGCGACAAAGAAGCTCTTGCTGTTTACGAAGAGCTATTGCGCCTCGAACCTGGAAGCGCGAAAGCCTATCGCGGAAAAGGAGGGGTACTCATGGGATTGAGACGCTACAAAGAGGCTTTAGCAGCCTTTGATGCGGCTCTTCAGCGTCAACCCTTCTTCCAGGGAGGCTTCCACTGGCAAATGGCTTCTCTTCACCCACTTACATCGGGATGAAGAGGCAGAACGATTTCTTACGCCGAAGATGGAAAACAGTGTTTACCAGCAGGAGCTTACACAGCCATGCCATACTGCCGAAGACTATTCAAGGCGAGGGGATGTTCTCTGCGCTTTAGGTCGTGATGAGGAGGCAATTCGTGCCTATGAGGAGAGCCTTCGCCTTGATCCTCTCCATCTCAATGTGTACACAGATATCTCCACCATGCGTTTTAAAAAGGGGAACAGGCAGAAAGTAGCCACAATCCTCAATCAAGCCGTACAGGCTTTTCCTACCTGTGCCAAGCTCCACGTCTATCATGCAGAAGTCCTCGGCCAACTCGAGCGCCATCAAGAGGCTTTAGAAGCTTGCAATCGAGCCATTGAGAGCGACAGCACCTCTACCAGAGCTTATAGAGAGAAAAGTAAGCAGTTGCATAGGTTGAACCGGGAGAGAGAAGCACTCGCAACAATAGAGCGAGCACTTGAGCTCAACCCTGATTCCGAGGCTGCCTACCTGGTGAAAGCAGAGATCCTTGCGAGCTTGAGACAATACGATGAGGCATTAGCAGCCTATGATCAGGCGATTCAGGTTGACCCTGACCATTTCCATGCGTATGGGGAGAAGGCAGAGTTTCTTGCCAGCCTTCACCGTGATGAAGATGCGCTGGCCACCTACGATCAGTTTATCGAGCATACTCCCCACCTCTTCAAAGGATACAAAGAGAAACTGTTTTTTCTTCATATTGACCGAAAGCGGTATGCAGAGGCACTGGCGACCTGTGAACAGTGCCTGGCCCGTAACCCTGAGATGGCTCAGGCGCATGAATGGAAGGGCCGTACGTTGTGGTATCTGGATCGCTATGAAGAAGCGCTGCTCGCTTATGAAGAGGCGCTGCGACTGGATGCCACTGATGAAGATCTCTACGTTGGAAAAGCAGGGGTTTTGAGCAGTCTCAAGCGTTTTGACGAGGCGCTGACTGTCTGCGAACAGGTTATTCAACGAACTCCGGCGAAAGCCTCTGTTTACAAAGAGAAAGCAGACATCCTCAGCAGGCAGAAGCGCTATGAAGAAGCGCTCTCGGCTTATCAGAAAGGTGGTTCAGCTTGATCCCAATGATGCTTTTGCCTATGAACAGTCGGTGATACTCTTTGCGAACGAGATCGAGTTTGCCGATGCCGTCAAGGCGTATGATCGGCTCTTCGACTCCGTCCCGATTTTACCCGCGTCTACAGATCGAAGGCTCACGCTTTCGAGAAGATGGGCCACTATGAGCAGGCGCTCTGCTGCCTACAATAAGGCACTTCAGCTTCACCCGAAAAATGGCCACCTTCTTTTCGCCAGGGCTGGGGTACTCAAAAAACTCCTGCGCTATGAGGAGGCGAATGCCGATTATCTCAGCGCACAGGTAAGCGCACAGGCTGGAAAGTCTGATCTCCTGCTTGCTGCGTGCTGCATCATAGCAAAGGTCGATCTCAAAAAGGTGGCAGAAGCAAAAGCGAGGCTACAAGCGACAGGCAAAGAGATCAGCGATGAGGCGGTAGAAGCAGAAATCCATCGGATGTACCAAGAGCAAAAGGTCGCGTCATTGAAGTCCTCCCTACTCTTTCAGCCTGTTTGCCTGTTGATGCAAGAGATGCAGGAGTGGAGTGGGACACCAAAACAGTTCAAAGAACTCCTCTCGACCCGTTTCCTGAGGGCCTCAGAGAAGTTGCCCCGGTCGCCTGTCAGATTGGTTGAAGTGTTAAAAGAGATCACGCCAGCACTTCAGGAAGAAGGAATAGCAGTGAGTGTTCCGTCTGAGACCGCTCTTGTGACGCTGACTAGAAAATCAACGTGAGTGCTCCCTATGAGAGAAGCTGATCTCGTATAACCAGCGCGTCACTGTGGGTACACTTCTAGCCTACTTTTTAGGCAAAGCCCATGCAAGCGGATTTTTTCCACAGTTACAGAGGAATTTTCCACAGTTACCCAGGGTAATTCACCAAAAAAGTCCGTTTTCGCCCGGAAAGCCACGAAGAGACGTTTTCCGCGCTTACGATGAAATTTGGGACTTTTTCTACACTTACGAAGGATTTTTCTACGGTCGAATTGGGCGTTTTGGGGAAGTTCATGCTCGTTCTATTCCACAGTTACGTTGGAAATCCCAGTAAACTTTTCTCATCAGAAGTGCCAGCAGCATACAGCAAGCAAACCCGGCGGGTCAGTTTGCCGTATGCTGCTGGCACTTCTGCTAACATTATGCAACACGCCTCCCTGACGCAAAATGCGAATTTTGCGTTTTTTATCAATTTTCTCTGTCTTATACCAGCTTAGAAAAGACACCCCAAAAACACTTGTTTTTTCACACGATCTTGTGTACTGTTACTGGTAGATATATTTCTGACGAGAAATATATGCATGGACAACATTTAAAGCGGCTGGCAAAGTGTAGCGCCTGTAGCAAGATAAACGGAGTTTGACCAACATTTCGGATTAAACGACAACTGATGCACTCATCTTTTAACGCGCAATCGAAGTGAAGGAGTCGCGCTATGCAAGGAATCTCGTACCAGAAGATCGCTTCTGCGATGTATGAAATGCCACAGAGCGATGAAGAAATCCTGCACTACTCCATGGAAGAATTGTTGCCTGCCGGTCACACGTTGGCAATGAACATCCTCTTAGGCACGCTCTCACTCATCGCCAACAACTCTAACCTCCCTTATCCACGCATGGTTGCCGAGCAGCAATTCACAATGAGCGAACTAAGCCTGTTGCTACCCCTGCTCAATTCGCACCCCCACTATTGTCCCTATGAGGTGCTGCTCGCCAGCTTCAACCACCGCATGATTACGGAAGCGACCATCGAACGCTGCCGCAAACGCCTGCAAGAAGCGCAGGAAGAAGGAGTATGGGACCAGGAGATGCGCCCCGTGCGCAATGTACTCTCACGCACGCGCATGAAAATGCGCAATTTCGGCGTCGAAATCGCCTCAATCCTGGAAACGGGCTATGTCCTTATAAATCTACCGGCCCGCAAGCGACTAGGAGCGTAACCGGTGTACTAGAATAGCCATTTGCAGGGGAAGCCGGTTGCTATAGTGTTCGAGGTCGATGGCACAGAGCGACTGGATGCGCTCAATACGCTGGGTGATGGTGTTGCGATGCACGCCCAGGCACTCAGATACCTCTTTGATATTACCCCAATGCTCCAGGTATACCTCCAGGGTGGGGAGCATTCCGGCGCGCTTATGCGCCGAGTCATAGCGCGCGATAGTGGCGACCTGTTCCAGGTAGAGGTCGCGCCGGGCATGATTGCGCGCGAAGGGATAGATATAGCGATATGCTCCCAGCTTGCTGAATTGCATACTGGCGGCTCGCTCGTTCAGGCATCCCGCGATGGTCAGCGCCTCCTGAGCCTCGCTAAATCCACCGGCATAGTCGCGCAACTCGCCACAGGCATTGCTGATACCGGCGAAAAGGCTCACCTGCAATTCGCTTTCTACCTGTTGCAAAAGCGCATTCAGCCGCTTTTTGAGGTCCGTCGACGCTGCCATCCTCCGCGAGCGCAACTAGCGCATACAAACGATGTTCTCGCGCGTCGAAGAGTGAGCGGGGATAGCATTCCTGCATACGCTGCTCTACCAGTTTAAGAGCGTGGCGGCATATCGCCTGCCGCTTCTCCCTGGCTTCAGATGTTTCGCTCTCACCAACTACGCGCGCGATTTCAAGCACCAGCATGACATGCGGGCGGGCGCAATCGCAGCCGAGCGCGGCAGCGCGCCCGCGCAGTGAGTTCTCAAGTTCTCTATCGCCATGGAGCAGATCGTCAAAAAAACTCTTAACGGAAATGGTAGATGTGGCAGCATCAATCAGGCGGCGATTCATGATTGACATAGCCGCGAAACTGCTAATGGTCTGTAAAATAAGCTGCTCGTCCTGTTCCAGGTCGCGCGCCTTGCTCGAATAGCAATACAGCAGACCAACACACTCTGCGCCAACTGCAAGCAGCGCAATGTGCAGACTCTCGTACTGCACATTTTTCAAAGGATTCAGTTGATCTCGTTCATTCACGCTCAAATCGGGTAAGCAACCCGGCGTGGCGCGTAACTTCTCCCACAGAGCAGCTTCGATACAAAGCGGCGGCAGTCGCCAGCAATTGTCCATTGAGATCGGGAGAAGCCGCCTGCATGGTCAAATGACCATCGTCGCCATCGGGCAACAGTAAGACGCACAAATCCATTTCAAGTGCCTGGCGCGTCGCTTCGACCAGCGTTCGCGCAATATGTTCCAGTGGAGAAGTAGGTAAAAGCTCTCGCAAAGTAGTATCGAGGAGCGCCAGCGAGTTCAGCGTGGAATCATTCTCAGAAATATGGGTTGATGCGCCAGAAGTTGCCGAAGAGATTTCCTGCAATTGGTCGAGAATAATCCCCTGCGCAGATGTTTGCATATGCTCTTGCCCCCCGTGCTGGTACCAATTGCTCTCTCAGTGTGTAATTGGTACGCATGTACTCTTTACGCATTATACACGCCCACTCAGGTGCGTCTCATACATGAAATGAATTTACAGGGCCAAATACAACTGTAACATATTTATACACTAAAGTCTATGAAATTGAGCGCGAATCCAGGGCTTTTCGAAAGCCGAAATTAGGATTAAATGGATGAGGTTTGCGCAGGCTTCCAGCCTGCGCAAACCTCATCCATTTAATCCTAATTTATCAGTTAAAGACTGGTATAAGACATCGCGAAGGTATATAGGACATTATACAAAGAGCAGAGCGGTATACTCCCGACAGATGCAGGCAAGATGCTAAGACATTTGGGAGGTTCACATGCAATTTCGTACAAGTGTGCCAACGATCATCAAGGTGGTGATGTGGGTTGCGGCAGCGATGATCATCATTGTGGTTTTTCACCTGGGGGGAAACATCGCGTTGCGCGTCGGGCAATTTGCGCCGCTGACCGGCGCGTTTATCGGCGGCTCGCTAACGCTCGGCAGCGTGCTGTATCCGAGAGGCAAACGCGAAAAGGTCGAACCCTGGATCAAGTTTGAGCAGGTCGCCTGGCTGCTCATCGGTCTGGGAGTGGTGATGTGGGGATTTGGCGAAAGCTTCTGGCGCTACTACATCTCTATGGGTCAGACTCCCTTTCCATCCACCGCCGATATCGGTTATTCCTCCTTTCCCCTGCTCGTCTTCGCGGGACTCTTGTTACAACCATCGCCCGGTTCGGGCAGCCGGCGCCTGTTATTGCTCATGGATAGTCTTATCTCGATGGGATCGATGCTGGCGCTGGCGTGGTATTTGCTTCTGGGTTCGCTGGCCCAGGCTCCCGGCGAGGCCAATCTCGCCAAATTCCTGGGACTGTACTATCCTGTCGCCGATACCGCCCTGTTGAGCTGTGTGCTTTTCCTGTTGCTGCGCGGCCAGGGACGCACGTATGTAGCAACGGCCCGGCGCGCCAGCCTGCTGGTAATCGGGCTGGGATTGTGCTTCTTCGTCTTCTCCGATTTCATCTTCAATGTGCAGAACAACGCCGGAACGTATGTTGAAGCCACCTGGCTCGACCTGGGGTGGCCGCTGGGACTTATGACTATAGGAATTGGCGCCTATCTGCGCCGTTTCCTGCCCATCACGCCGCTCGAAGTAATCGAAGAGCGCATGGAACGCGCCGAAGAGCGCACCGTCTTCAGCTTCACGCGCTTTGTTCCCTACATCCTGCTTTCGCTGCTCTTCATAGCGCTGACCTTCAACGTACTTTCTAAAGATAGCGGTCAGGTAGCCATTCGCCCGGTACTGCTCTTCGCGACAATGGGCGTGGTCGCGCTGGTGGTAGCGCGGCAACTGCTCACGCTGTGGGAAAACGCGCATCTGGCAGCCCGCCAGGCGGAGTCGCTGGAAGACCTGGCGCGCGCCAATCATCGCATTGAGGAACAGGCAAATGCCATGTCCAGCCATAACGCCGAGCTAGAACGAGGCATCGTCCACCTCAAAGCAGTACAGGCGCAATTAGCTAACGGCAACCTCAAAGCACGAGCCGAATTGACCGGCGGAGCCTTGCTTCCGCTCGCAGGCAGCCTGAACCTGATGGCGGAACGCCTGATGCGCCTGGGACAGAGCAGCATCTACACCCAGCGTCTGATACGTTCGCTAGCCGAGTTGAGCGCAGCCCTGGAACGGGCCGCCGCCGGCGCGCCATTAGTAGTGCCAGCATCCTGCAATGAATTTCTGGAGATCAATCGCCTGCTGGTAGCTCTGCGCATCAATAACATGAATGTGATGCCGGTATACAACCCGATACCGGCTGCTGAGCGTCCTGGCGCTGGCACGCAGCCACTACCCCCACTCCAACGCTCTACCCCCGCTCCAGCGCTCAGGACGGTCATGGGATCTACCAGTTCGCGCCCGTTCCCGGCCTCCGGCTCCTTGCATCCAACGCCTACATCCGGTCCGCTACAACACACTCCCGCGCTGCAAAACACCGACCCATTGCCGCCGCCGTTGCACTCATTGAGAAGTGCTATTACAAACGACCAGGGATGATCTGGGGGGAAATATAAGGAACAAGGGCGGCGCATACGCTGTCCTCGTTCCTTTCCATACGATAGGTTCAACCCTGTCGCACACACACGGCAATCACGCTGATATTGTCCTTGCCGCCCCCATCGAGCGCAGCTTGCCGCAGCTCGCCACACGCCTGGGAGACATCGGGCAGCGTTGACTCGATGATATTCTCTATCGCGGAGTCGCGCACCATCTCCCACAGGCCATCGGAACAAAGTAAAAGCACGTCGCCCACCTGGAGCGGCACGCTGAACGTATCTACCTTGACGGTTGATTGGTGGCCCAGACTGCGATAAATCTCATTTCGTTTGGGGTGTGAATACACCTCGTCGGGCGTGATGGCTCCAGCCTCAACCAGTCGCGCCACCGACGAGTGATCTCGCGTGATCTGCTCCAACCCCTCGTCCTCGCGGTACAGATAGACGCGGCTATCCCCCACATTGGCAATATAGGCCGTATTGCCGATCACCAGGGTCACGGCGAGCGTGGTTCCCATATCCGTCTGCTGCTGGCGATTGCGCCTGTAG
This sequence comes from uncultured Chloroflexia bacterium, assembly GCA_963769535.1. Classification (GTDB taxonomy): domain Bacteria; phylum Chloroflexota; class Ktedonobacteria; order Ktedonobacterales; family Ktedonobacteraceae; genus CF-113. The sequence continues at coordinate 8,594 of CAVYMC010000004.1, forward strand.
ACGGCCAGGTTAGCGGTATGCGCCCCCTCGGCCAGCACCTGTTCGTAGTTATCATCCTCCGGGCTGCCGACCAGGGCCAGTTTGAGCGCGTCGCGCAGGGCATTGATTGCCAGGTGGCTGGCCTCCTGCCCATTGCCATGCCCGCCCATACCATCAGCAATCACGAATAACCCGACAGGCTGCACACCGCCGCAGGCATTGGAGATAGCAGGCAAGGCCAGCAGGCTATCTTCGTTGGGTTTTCCCCGGCGTTTGATGCCGGTATCCAGCGCGGTGCTTATATCCAGATAGACCGAACTACTGCCAGCGCGTGGCTGTCGCGTATCCACCAGCACAACCCGCGCTGCCGGAGCCGCCGGGGCAGTCGGCACTCCCGCGTATGCGCTATCCAGCGGGACATCGAATCGCACATTACGCGATGTTCTGGGCAGAACAGGCCCCTGCTGGCGACAATTCTGCGCCGCGCCGGGCGCGCGATAGGGAGCGGTTGGGACCCCTGACGATACCGCTGCGACACCACGCGGACGAGATACGGGGAGATCAAATTCATTTACATCATCATCTTCCGGTTCTTCCGGCAACGCATAGCGAGCCGGGGCGATTACATCCTCCTGCAAAGAAACTTCCGCGCCACGAACGCGCCACCACTGCACCGCCATCCATGCGGCGACCACCAGCAGCATTCCCCACAATACGAAAATGGTCAGCGAGAGCAACCCTACCGCGACGAACGGCGCAACGATGCCGGGGCCGCGCAGCCTCCACAGTTGCGAAAGTTGCGACACCGCGTGGAAGAAGAGACGCCATGCCCAGGGAGGAAAACCACCCGTCAACACAAGCAGCAAAATGGCGGAGACACCAGTTGCCACGCCAGAAACGCGCCTGACCCAGCGATGAGCCATGTACGATGCTTTGAATCGATTCAGCATACTATGTCTCCTTTGGTATACCAGGGCGGGGGCAAGCCTCGCCCCTACCCTACTCCGAAGCGACTGGCGAAGCCGTACAGGGTACGGGCGGCGGCTCTGCCCCCGCCCTGGCCGCGTCCCACCGCTCAAGTTCGCGCTTATAGGGCTTGGCCCCCGCCCCTGGCTCGCTCGCCACTATGCTACTGGCGCGATACTCGTTTCAATAAACGATGTCACGCGGATTACCGTTGTGTTCTGAACCAGCACGCGCACGCCGCCCATACCCTGGGTGAGCGCGGTATTTGCGACAGTCAACATCCACGTAGCCGGTTCGGGTTGTCCGCCTTGCCAGGCACGCGCAAACAGGTTCGCACCCATGGCGCGGAAGCGCAGGTTATAAGCCACCCCACCTTTGGCCTGAAACGGCACAGAGGCCAACGAAGTGGTAACGCCGTTGACCCGGCTGAGGATTTGCAGCTTTGTCCCATCAATGAGGGCCTTATACCAGTTATTGGCGTCAGTCCAGCGTAGCACAGCCCCTACGTTCACCTTGCCACCAGCAGCAAATTGATTGACGCTCGCGCTGACGAGTACCTCGACATTTGTGTTTAGCGCGCCAAGTACAGCGTTGAACGTTCCCTGAGCATGATCGATCTGGCCCACGCCATTCACAATAGAAAAGACCTCGATACTATTCGCGTCACCTGCCCATAAGCGCCCGTCCGAGGCAGTTCCCCAGAATGTCTGCGCCGCGCGCTGAAACGTATCTTCTGCCAGCACAGTTGCGCCGTTCGCTATCGTGGTTGGAGACGCCGCAGGAGTGACAGACGCTCCAGGTGTGGCGCTCTTCACCGGTTGCCCGGTCGCGTCCCCGTTCGTGTGTCGCGCAACAGTAACGCTCTGCACAGTCAAAGCAGCTTCAATAGTACGAGTGAAAAAACCCGCCACCAATCCACCAACCATACACAGGCTAACAACGGCAAACATGATAGATCGTATACGCATTTTTCACCTCTTTTTATATTTGAAACTATCGTAACGCAGCTACATGACAGCTATTTACCAGGGCGGGGGCAATCCCCACGTTCATAAACCCTGCGCCCGTACTGGCAACATGGTAAATGGCGACGTACCGGGCACAACTTCCGGCGTCTGCGGACTCTGGACATACTGGTATATGTCCAGCGCGGCCAGCGATTGCGCCTGCGCGTGTATCCAGATCACGCCTTGATGCATCGCGCCGCTGACCGGATCGATTTGACCCGAATAGGCATTGTTGGCCTGCTGCACCATATCGTTGAGCAGGGCGAGGGCGGCAGGCTGCATCAATTGCGCATTCGTCAAAAAGACAAACTGCCGGGCATCGGCGCGCAGCTTTTGTAGCCATTGTTGCGCGTTGCTCATGGCATCTATAATCTGCGCGACCGCCTGGCGCGTTGCCAGAGTCGAGCCGGGTGCGTTAATCAGCCCGTTGAGATGACGTAAGATGTGCGCAATATAGCCGGGCGGTGTCTGGTTGCCGCCCTGCGTGTTGATTAACCCGACGCTGGCGATATGCGGCGTATCGGGCAATGACAGACCGGGCGGTAAATCCTGCGCTACGAATGACAGACCATCAAGATAGGCAAGCGCGCGTAGTGCCTGGCGAACCGCAAAGCCGGTGTCCCGCACCTCGTCCCAGCGATCGCGCGCGCTGACCGTCCATTCAAGCAGCTTATCCGTGTTACGATAAAACCAGTTGCACAGCCCGCCGGGTAACTCCAACGAGTTTAAGAGAGGATCAGACGAGAGCAAATGGCGCAGGTGGTCAAGATAGCTAAAGTGATTCGCGTCTTGCGGGTCGGACGTCTGCGGAATTTCTCCGTAGTAGCGCCAGGTATTATAGTCTGGCGAGGGCGACACTGGCGTAATAGTCGCGCTCTCCTCTGTCACAAGAAAACGGCTGGTAATATCAAGCAGGTTGGTATGCTTAGCATCACCCATATAGAGCAAGTGGGCATTGCCTCCAACGATCGTCAATTTGCCCAGCAAGCTCACGATCGAGTCACCCGAATTCTGGTCGCCGAGCAGCCAGGCATAGAAACTATTGCCGGGTGCGGGTGGCTGGATGCCGTGCATGTCCAGTTCTACTTCGTCATTCAGCCCCGCGTTGCTGGTTTCGCTGACCTGCTCGCTGCTCAAGAAGTTGAGCCGCCCCAGGATTTTCGGCGTAGCAACCACCGCGTGGGTAGGGGTTGTTCCATGTACATAGAAAACGAAATAGCCCAGGGCGCCGCCTCCCAGCACGATGAGCGATATAAACGCGAAAGCGACCAACGCGCCTCGCGAGCCGCGCTGCTTTCTCCGGCGCGCAACAGGCGGCGGCTGCAAGGGAAGTGTCGGAGCCGCGAAAGTACCCGGATCGGTGGTATGCCGGGACGCGGGCACAGGCACGGGTGTAGGCATATGCGCGATGGTGGGCGCGTGGATAGGTGAGGACGTGGACGCAGGCACGAGTGGCACGGTCTTCCTCGCGCTGATATTCTGCGCCGGTTTCGTCGCCAACGCCGGGGAGAGCCGGGGAGATGGAGGCATCGAGTAGCCTGGCGCAAGATCTGGCGCATTTTTTGCCATGACGCGCTGCTGTGTCAGTGACGAACGGCCCTCCTCCAACGCTTCGCCAAGCGCGTCGATTGAACTATAGGTCGGGAAGCCGTTGCGCGTCGCCAGTTGGCGCAGGTATTCGTTGCCCGTAATCACGAAAAAGATGGTGAGGTCGCTTTGCCGCTTCAGATGTTTGAGGTCGCTAAAATCCTCCGGGCGTTGAAAAACCCTCGCTCGCGTTTGCGCCCAGGATGATGATAACAGGATCACCACCGGTTTGCCCTGCTCGCCCAGCAGCGCAAAGACGGCGGATTTATCGTCCTCTGGTTCAATGTAGAGCACGCAAAAATCACCGGAATCGCTGCGCTTCATAAAACCTCCTGCTTAGTCTAGCAAACCCAGGCGCAGCACGCGCTGCCTGCGCCGCCGCTGCAACAGCAGCTTTTCGCCCCGCCGCGACAGGGCATACCGGGGGACATACGGGACATACGGCGCGTTTCTCACCTGGTGATGTGAACGCGCATACCATACCATCGCTACATCATCTTCGTCTTCCTCTATATATATTTCCTCGTCTACATCAGGACGCGCCGCCAGAGCCGTTCCGCAGGTGTGCGTGACCGCGCCCACGACGACGAGCAACCCTCCTATATAACCGGCCAGGGGCAGCATTTCATGCAGGTAGTAGGCCGCAACAAACGCGCCCAATACAGGCTCGAGAATGTAGATAAATGAGACGGTGACAGGCGTGATATAACGCTGCATCGCGGCTGCTATCAGCGTCGGCACAAATGTGCAGGCTCCCGCCACGTACAGCACAACCCAGATGTCTTTCGGCAACGATGGATGCACCGCGTGCCAGTCGCCAAAGAGCAGCACGACCAGGTTGCCCCACAGCGCCATCGTCAGCAGCTCAATGCCAAACAACGGCCAGTGCGCGTGTTTGCCCTCGCTCTGTACCTCCGAATCGCTCAGGAATACGTACACGGTAAAGAACAACCCGCCAAGAAAGGCGATCAGGGAGCCACGCCAGCCGCCCTCGCTCGAATTGAAAACCAGCAAAGCCACTCCCGCAACAGAGAGCAGACCCGCGAACCAGGCGCTTTTTCGGATGGGCTGGCGCAAGAACAGCCAGGCAAAGACCGCCGCCAGCAAGCCATTCAGCGCGGGATAGAACGCGACACTGGTAGCAGTGGTGTATTTCAAAGCAATAGCAATGGTGAATAAGGCCAGGCATAGCGAGCTACCAAGCAACATGCCGCGCTTGACAATAGCGCGGGTGATGTGTCTCCACGAACAAATGATAATGATAATGGCGGCTGGAACGAGCGTCATCATTTCAAAATACGTAAAGATGATAGGGTCAATGCGATTCAATGCCTCCTTCGCCACCGCGTAATACGTGGCAAAACAGAGCACATTGAGAAAAAATGCCAGTATCGCGACCATTTTCATCTTTGTCATACACGCTACTCCTGAAGCTAACATAGATCGCAAACAAGCCAACGAAACCAGGCGGGGCAAGCCCCAGGCCAGGGCTGGGCAGCCCCGCCCCTACCCTGCAGGTTTGCGAAGAAGTGATCGTACAGGGTACGGGCAGGGCTTGCCCCAGCCCTGGCCTCGCTTATGGTTGATGAGGCATGACTGAACGTGGATGGACGCGGCGAGCGTATGGCGCGTAGCACAGAGTGTACTTCGACATCGGCAGGATTGAACATGGCGCGGGCAAAGCTCACCACTTCGTCCTCTTCAAATTCGTTGCACGAGAAGATATCAATGTTTATCATGCCGTAGGGCGGCCAGGCATGGAGGCTGACATGGCTGGTGGCGATAATCACAAAACCAGAATGACCGTCGTCCAGTGGATTGCTGGTTTTGATATAGCGTAATTCGACGGGACTGACCTTCTCCATGCCGATACGCTCCGGGTACTCGTCAAGCACCCGCCGCAGGTGCGCCTCGTCCGCCAGTAGCCGGGGATCGCACCCATAAAGGTCCAACATCACATGTCGCATAGGTTGCCCTCCTTGCATTGCTCAGTTACGACCGGCCAGTAGCGACACCCCTTGTGGGTGTCCCGCCTTGCTGCAAATATCGAGGAACGAGCGATGGGACACCCACAAGGGGTGTCGCTACCGATGTGACGGTTGCACAAGATACATGCAGCAACTGGCTTTAGGAGAAGTATACCGGAGTGGGGGCAGTGAGGCAGGATGTTTTTATTACGGTTCTTTGTATGCCTTGCAATAGATTTATGAATTGGGCGTCCTAAAATTCTGATATGTTCGTTGAAACAAGTTGCTCAACTTCGGCGAAGGCGGCCTGGCCGCTGATGCGGTTCTCACTATCAAGGCCGGGCAGAGCGAGGGCGCGGCGCAGGGTTACTCTGGCGCGTTTGAGGTGGCGAGCTTCGCCACTGATTCGAGCTTGCGCAATTCTGAGATTGCCCAGGGCTACGAGGGCATGAGCGATGCATGGGATATTGTGTATAGCACGCGCGATGCGCAGGGCCTGTTGAATAGCGGCTGCCGCGTCTTCTAGTTTGCCTTGTTTCATCAACGCGCCACCGAGATCGGCGCGCCAGGTGCTGAGATATTCGCGGTCGTTGATCTGCTCGGCCAGCGCCAGGGCGCGCCTGTAATAGCGTTCGGCTTCCTCGTTGCCGCCTTCGCCCGATGACTCTGCCAACAGACCGAAGGTATGCAGCACCACAGATGTCAGAGGCACATCACCGATACGCTCGGCAAGCGCGAACGAACGCTGCAAAAACGTGTTGGCCTGGCTGTAATGCTCCAATTTCATATGCGTATAGCCAATGTTGCAGCACACGTGGGCAATTTCACGCTGTCGATCATACTTCTCATAGATGACCAGCGCCGTATTCAAGTGGCGAAAAGCCTCGTCGTGCTGCCCCAGGTTATAGGCAAGCGCTCCGAGCAGGGCACGCGCTCGGCCAACATCCACAGGGTCGCCCAGCAACGTACTGCGAATGCGCGTCAGGCTCGCGACGTCGCTGGCCGATTGCGGTTGCACGTCATCAAAGAGTTGCAGGGCTTCGCCCACGATACGATACGCCTCCACGTATTTACCCTCTTGCCAGCGCAAGCTGCCCTGCTGGAAACGCAGACGGGCAGGCGCGGGACCCGATGTGATCCCGGCCTCGCGCAACACCTGCTCGCCGCGCTCGCAGCACTGCCAGGCGCGCAAGCTATCGCCCGTGTAGCGCCACGTCCAGCCTATTTCGCCCCACAGCAAAGCCTGCACCTGGGCCTCCTGCTTATCGAGAGCGCTGGATGAGACGTTCCCTTGCTGGTTGCGCACCTCCAGCACACGTTCAAACAACTGGCGCGCCTCCTGAAATTTGCCCTGGATCCGTATACATTCCGCCATGCGTTCGAGTACAAAGGCCATTCGCGCGCGTGTCTCCAGCGGCAGCGGACCGTCCCGGCTGCGAGTGCCCGTGCTGCGGATCAGCAGCCTCCATGTACTGCACAGTCAGGCGATAGTAATGTTCGGCTTCGGGATAGGCTGAAAGCGCGTAGGCGTAATTGGCCGCCAGTTGCGCGAAATGCCCGATCTGCGCCGCCTCTCCGCCACCTTTGAGCAGATGCCCGGTGATAGCTGCCGCCTGTTCATCCTCGCGCCCGGCATAGATTTGTTGCAGCGCTTCGGCTGCGCGGCGATGCAGGCGCGCGCGGCGGGCGGCAGACTGCGCAGTATAAAGGTGGCTGGCTAGCAGGGGATGCCAGAAACGGTAGGTTATGCGCGTCCCTGTCCCCTCTTCCGTCAATACGCCCAGGCGCAGGGCCTCGTCCAGCAGATCAAGCATACTATCTTCGTCGATAGCGCTCGCGCCGCTCTCCATCGCGCTTATCAGGGGTAAGCTAAAGGAACCACCCAACACGGCTGCCCGCCCCAACAACTGCTGGCAAGACGAACTCAAACGCTGCACGCGCTGGTTGAGCGCAGCGGCGATAGTCTTTGGCAATTCAGGCGTTTCCTCACCTGGCGTGCTGCGTTCGCCCTGCCCGGAGCGCAGCGAAAAGGCCAACTCTTCCGCGAAGAACGGGTTGCCTGCCGCCTGCGCCTGAATATGCTGCACCAGGTTGCCGGGCAGGTGCTCTACCAGCGTGGCAATCTGCGCGTCGGTAAGCGGCTCGACGCGCGCATACTCAACGGCATGTTCGCGCTGCATGTGCGCCAGCAAGGAATGCAGCACGGTGTTAGCGGCCAGTTCGGTCTCGCGGCAGGTGGCGAGCAAAGCGATGGGGTATCCCTGCAAGCGACGCGCCAGATACCCCAGCATTTCACAGCTACTGCCATCCGCCCATTGCACGTCGTCCAACACAATCAACATGGGCGAGATTGCGCTGAGATTCGTCAATAGCTCGTACACCGCCTCGCGCAACCGTGCCTGTTCCTGTTCAGGCGAAAGAGGATTATGGTTATAAGGCGCGGGACTATCGCGCCCTTCGTCCTGCGGCCACCATTCTTGCAGTTCCGGCAGCAGCGTCTTGAGTGGAGGATAGATGTGTTCGAGCGTTTGCTGTTCCGCCATCATCTCGTCTGGTCGCCATATCCCCTGTTCTAGCAGGCCGCGCAACGTCTCGCTCCACATACGATACGGGATACCGCTCTCCTGCGCATAGGCATGGCTCCAGACAACCGTCCAACCGTCGCGCAAGGCGGCGCGCGCCGTTTCCTCGGCCAGGCGCGTCTTGCCAATGCCCGATTCTCCCATCAACGCAATGAACTGCAGGCGCGGCCTTTCAAGCGCAATAGCCGCGCTTACCATGCTCTGCTTTTGCTCCGCACCGCCATTTCTGCCCCGCCGCAGAGCAGACTCAGTCACGCGCAACAACTGCCGCAGCGTCTCCCATTCCCTGTCGCGCCCCACCAGCGGACTCTGGTTGCTGCGTCCGAAAAGCGCCTGCTCCGCGTCAGGAGGCGCGGGCGATCGCGCGCGCTATCCGTCGCGCCAGACGGGGAGCGTGTTGTAGAACTACCATCTTCAGGATGGATGAACGGGGAGAGATCGCCCCCGCGTTGCACAGCCTCGTACAACGCCCGTGTCTCCTGAGAAGGAACAAGCCGCCGCGCGCGCATTGTATTGAAAAAACGCTGGCAGGCGCGCAAAGCCTCGCCGCGCCGTTTCGCCAGTGCCAACGCCAGCGCCAACCGTTGCAAAACACCCTCGTTGCCCGGATCAGCAGCCAACAAACGATCCAGCGCATCGATCTCCCCATACTCCACATCTCCAGGGCGACTGCGAGAGTCGCCCGTACCCTGTACGTGGTCGGGGGGCGGTTTCGTTGTAGGGTACGGGCGGGGCTTGCCCCCGCCCTGGTTATCGTCGGGGGGCGGTTTCGTTGTAGGGTACGGGTCGGGCTTCGCCGCTCTCGCGGCCCCCCCGCCCTGGTTATCCGGGCCTTCTGAATTCATCACACCAGGAGGAAGATTCTTCCCAATATACACACGCTCTTTGCGCCCATCAGCCGTAACATGGAAAGCGTACCAATAGGGACCATGACCGATACCATCGCGGCACTTGCGACAGCGCGGCTTACCACAGAAGTTTGCCTGTTGGCGGTAGGTGACAATTTCGTCCATCTGCTCACCGTCTCCCTGTATGCATATCTCTCCCAAAGTGCCATACAGGAGTTGTGTCTATCGACCGGACAATAGGGAGCATATCATGCATGTCATTATACCGCAATAACCAACATTTTTCATGTTTTAGAGAGGGTTTTATACTATTGCATAAAAACGGTGGCTGTGACAGGACAAATCCTGCCACAGCCACCGGCCACCGCCTTTATGCAATAAAAGTCCCATCTAAGCAGGTTTCCGTCCCATGACTGTCAGGAAATACCAGACCGAGCAGAAATCTTCTGATTGCATCTCGTTCAGTGATTGCTGGTAGGTTTCCTCAAAGTCCTCATTGTTAATCATGTGCAGGTTGACCAGAAACGGTTGCAGACCCCGATTAGCCAGAGCATTATTTTGAACCTGCGCCCCATGATTTTCCGAGCCGAACGAAGCATCGAGCAGGTGCGGGACACTGCGCATATACTCGAAACCCGCCTCACGCATGAAAGACCTGAGCATAGGAGTGATACCAAGATGGCGTCCATCCGGGGAAAAACTCCTGCCCGTCATCGAAAGCGCCTTGAGGAACAGGCCGGTCAGTTTCTCCGTCGCGGGACTATTCGAGATACCAAACTCGATTTCCGTCAGACGTAGGATACCGCCGGGCTTGAGAATGCGCAGACACTCCTTGATCAGTTTAGGCCAATCAGCGCGCGACATAAAGCCGAACATGGCGCGCGCATTCACCAGGTCAAAGGAATTGTCTGAAAACTGAAGCGGCTCCAGCACGTTCATCACATGTAAGGCGGTATTATGTAAATTCTGTTCGCGCGCCAGCGCCTGCGCGTACTCAATCATCCTGCGGCTTATATCAATACCCGTCACCTCTACTCGTGGATACTCGTAGGCCATATCGAGTACCCAGGCGCCAGGGCCGCAGGCTATATCGAGTATGCTATGCATCTGCTCGATAGCAGACGGTTCCAATTCGCGCAGCGGCCCGCCCATACACTTCGAGACCATGCGGTCCTGGTGCAGGATGCGTACCTGTTCGGTTGCGCTTTCGGTATCGAGCACATACGTATTATCGCGTGGAGGTTCAGAAGGCACGGAATAATTCTCTCTTCTATATTTGCTAATGTTTCTTTGAATTGTACATATATTCGATCAAGTCAGCTTCAATCTGTTGCCAGATTGTCAGTTCTGCTTCCTCACGATCAATACGCTGCCCGGCATGCAACCTTTCGGTCATCTGCGCGGTCACACGATTTTGAAAATGTCCAAGTAACTTGCGCTGCACATCCTGAGGAGGCATCTGGCGCAGTTCAATCATCTCGTAAGGGTAAAACTGATCAGGCCGAAATGCAAACGCCAGCAAACGCGCATAATCCGCAACCAGTAAGCGGCGCGCGTCAGACCTGTAATAATTCGGCAGCTTGCTTGAAAGCAGCAAGCAACCTGCCGTGCAACCTGCCCTGAGAATCGGCCATGCTATAGAGCTTATTTCATGTTCCGTCTGATAGGCAGGCACAAACGTCCTGTTACGCAGATCATCGACATTCTCATAGTGAAACGAACTCACTACATGACCCGCCAGTGACTCTGCCCCCAGGAACAGCGCTTTGGCGGTTAAATCACCCTCCCAGGGCGGCGTGCCAATACCCACGTTTTCGCGCAAACTATGCACCTTGCCATCGGAGCAAGGGGGCATACAAAGCACTACCGTGATGGAGATACCAACGTGCTCAGGATCAAGCTGGCGCACGCCATGCTCCAGAATCTGTTGCGTAACCGTCCAGTAAAGCTGCCGGTCTGAGGTTGTAGCGCACGTCTCAAGTATCCGCCGGAAAAACTCCGAGGGCAGTTCGGACGGCTCGAAGAAAGAGGCGGGATTAGCCAGATGGGGATACTCGCGCGCAACCAAAGCGTGAAACTCTTCGCGATACTCACTGGGTACGACGTGTATCAGGCGTTGCAGGCTTTGCGGGCGCGGCTCGAAGTTACCGATTCCCCAACGCGAAATAGTAACAGAACTGACGCCAACCTCGTTGGCGAGCCGTTCTCGCTCTCTAGGAGAGTTGATTATGATTCGTAAAAGGTCGCGCCACGAAGATACTTCAGACATAGTTCCCCACCTCTGTATGACTACTCTCCATACATCCTATTTATCGAAAAATAGGCATAACGATCTACATAACTTTACCATACTTTACCGACAATATCATAGCAGAGACACCCTTCATTCGTCAACGGTTCAGTTGCGCCTGAACAGTCCTTTTAGAACCTACATGCGCGCATAACTCCTTTTCTACAAACAAAAGACGCTCATCCCATCAGACGAGCGTCTCTGCATATGCTCAAACCTAATCATAATGTGACATGAGGCGCGTTCCTTTCATCCAACTACCGCGAACAACGCTACGATACCGGCAAAACCAGCATTTCACGATGGCACCCACCATCAAAACAGTACAATTCAGCGTCCTTTCCAGGCAAGCGCGTCCGTTGCACCCGCAAGCAGGAGCAATAGAAGCGCACGAACAAGGTTAATGCCAGCCACTTAGAACATTGGGACTATCAACCAGGCGATAAGTAATGATGTGCCATACGCCGGGCATGGCGGAGTGGATTACGAAAATTGTGGCGACGAGCAGAGACACAATTAGCAGGACGATGAGTAAGAGTTGAGTTCGAGAGAGGCGAGAAACCAGGTTCATGCGGTGCGCTCCTTTTTTTTGTCGAAGCGAGAGACCGTATCCATCCGGCCTCCCGTTCTTCTTCTTGTGTAAATATTAGCGTATTTCAATGTAAAATGCGGCTTCCTGGCATCAATTTTGCAGTGTTTAAGCACTCGAAGTTAGGGGTGTGGAAGAGCATAGCGCGAAGAGAGACGTGGCACAAAATAGGACGCACATACCAATATTTCTGGATGTTTGTCCTTCAAGCAAAGCAACTATTAACGCCAATGTATAATTGACCCAGGAACGCCCGCCTCCGACCTGTAGGGACAAGGGGTGGATGTGAAGAAGGGTGGGGCCTTGTGCTTGTCCTCGTGGCAATAAGATTCACCTGGGATTTGATGATGTGCCACCGGGTAATCTCATCCCACCCCGCCCCTACAATCCTCACATGTGTGCCTCATGATGTAGGGGCGGGGGTTGGGTGGATGATGGGTGGGGCGGCACTTGCGCCGCCCTTCGTCCCCCATCACAGCGACCAAATATTTGAAGTTCACGTATTCGGCACAACTCCACACAGCCCCGGACATCCACAAGGGTCCCCTCATCCGCCATACGCTACTTTCGCTTTTGTTATCTATCACGCTTGCGCGTCGCCGCCTCAACAGGTGTGGCATACACGGCCAATGAGCGATCTACCAATTCGAAGTCAAGCACCGCGCCGCATTCCTGGAAAATCTGACGCGCTTCTTGCAAGTAAGCTATTGCTCGTTCACAATCTTCATCATCCGAATGAGCATTCCTCAAAATTGCCTCACCATAGTCACGCAGAGTACGCGCATATTCCAGACGCATACCCCGTTCCTTCAGAGTCGCCAATGATTGTGTGAAATACGCTTTCGCTTCTTTATGCTGACCCTGAACCGCCATAATTGTACCTAGAAGACGCTGAATACAGGCCAATAGCCACGTCTGTTCGTAGCGATTTGCTTCTTCCAGTGCCTGGTGCGCCTGCGGCAGCGCGATATCGATCTCACCAAGCAAAAATGAAGCCTGGGCAAGTCCCAGCAATCCCTCGGTGCGCGTCTCAGCTTCCAGCCCTTCTATGGCAAGCCCACGAATTAGTGAGACTCTAGCTTGTTGTAGCAATCGTGCGGGAGATAAATAATGCCGTTTTGTTGTTTCTGATGAATATGGATTTCTCTCATATTCATTCGTTGCCTGGTTGATACGTAGATGCCCTAATGTAATAAGAGCAAAGCCAATACAAAAAGGAATGCGCTTATTTCGTCCAATTGCTAGTGACTTATAGATAAACGACTTTGCCTCATCAAGTTTCCTTTGAGCTTGTAGAGGAACCGCCAAATATCCGCTCCATAGGCTGATATATACTGGATCATGTATCTGCTCGGCTAAATGCAAAGCTCGCTCATAGAAAGCCTGTGCCTCTCTCAGCTCTCCAAGACGAGTCGATAGCACACCTAAATTACCAAAAGCTACAGACATGATTGAAAGATGACCAATGCGTTCTGCAATACCGAGAGAACGGCGTAAAACAGACTGCGCAATTGTATGCTCAGCTTTCCTTAAATAAACATCACCAAGATTACAACAAACATTAGCAATCTCTCTCTGACGATCATATTGCTCAAAAATTGTTAGTGCTGAATTTAAATGATGTAGTGCGTTTGTGCTGTCTCCTTCTACGACTGCAATATTACCTAACAATAAATGAGTACGTCCAATGTCAACAGGATCGCCTGCAAGCGTTCGTCGGGTTGCCGTCGATTGATGCGTATTCGTGAACGTGTTATTCGGTCGCAATATAGCATCGAAGATATTTAATGTATGATGTGCGGTCTCACGGGCCTCTCCATTATTGCCTTTCCGCCAAAGAATATAGCTGCGTTCCAAACCTAGACTTGCCCAAACAGGACCCGTCCCAACGATAGCATCACACAGCACCTGTTCAGCTAGATCAAAATTTTGTTCTGCTTGTTCGAAGTTCCCCAAATCAAACCATGTTTTACCCACCTCAATCCACAACAAAGCATCAATTTGTGCCTCATGTTGTGCATCAAGCTGTGAAGCAGTTTGTTGATACTGCTTACGTATTTCCAACGTGTACTCAAAATACCCCCGTGCCTCTTCATTTTTACCTAAAACCCTCGCGCACTCCCCCAACCTCTCCAGCAAATTCGCCAACCGCAAATGCTCATCCGCGCTAGCGCTACTCGCAAGCGTGCCAATATTTTCCAGTGCCAACTTATAATGTCGCACGGCTTCAGGATACGCCGACAGAGCATATGCGCGGTCTCCGGCCAGTTCGGCGTAATGAGCAATAGTAGCCGGTTCGGAACCGCCGTTGACGAGGTGGTAGGCGATGGCAGCGGCTTGCTCCTCGGCGCGGTCGCTGTAGAGGCGGATGAGGGCATCGGCAGCGCGGCGGTGCAGGCTGGCGCGACGACCTGCCGAGAGGCCGTCGTAGAGGTGACTCACCAGCAGGGGGTGCCAGAAGTGATAGGTGATGCGCGTGCCACTGCCTTCTTCGCTGAGCATCCCGGCCTGCAGCGCCTCTTCCAGCAGGTCGAGCAGGGTGTCTTCATCGCTGGCGTTGGGGCCGCTTTCCAGGGCGCGTAACGCGCTAAATTCAAAGGAGCCTCCCAGCACGGCGGCCCGCACTAACAAACGCTGGCAATCGCTGCTGATACGTCCCAGGCGCAGGTCAAGCACGGCGGCGATGGTATCGGGCAGGGTGGTAGGCAGATCGAGCGCGGCGGATGGATTGGACGCGAGCGCAGGTGTGTCGGACACGTTGCGGGCCAGCTCTTCCGCGAAGAACGGGTTGCCCGCGGCGCGCGCCTGGATGCGCTGCGCGACCGGCTCGGGCAGAGGAGAGATCAGGGCGCGAATCTGCTCATCCGTTAGCGGCTGCACCGTGAGCGTTTCAATGGACTGCTCGCGCTGCAAATCGTTCAATACCGAACGCAACGGGTGTGCGGGCGGAAGCTCGAATATCGCGACATGTGCCAACAATCAAAACGGGTTGATGGCGCAACTGGCGCACCAGGTAGGCCAGCAATTCGCAACTACTGCTATCGGCCCATTGCAGGTCGTCCAGCACAACCAAAAGCGGCGCGCTTTCGCTGATGGTGGCGAGCAGAGCGCGCATGGCCTCCCACAGGCGCAATTGTTCCTGTTCTGGCGAAACGGCGGATGGGTCAGACGGCGGCAACAGGTTTTCCAGTTCGGGCAACAGGGTGCGTAAGGCTTGATAGATGAGCGGGCGGCGCGCGATTTCCTGGCGCTGCCACAGCCCGCGCGTCATGGCCTTGCGCAGCGTCTCCGTCCACATACGATAGGGGATACTGGTCTCCTGGATGTAGGCGCGCGTCCAGGTGACGGTCCAGCCGCGCCGCGAGGCTTCGCGTCCTATCTCTTCGGCGAGGCGCGTTTTGCCGATGCCAACATCACCCATCAGCAGGACGCACTGCACGCGATGCCCGCTTTCGAGCGCGGGCGAGGTGGCGCTTTTCTTCTGACCAGCCAGTTTCATACGCCGCGATTGTTCGGTATCGAGCAATACTTGCCGCAGAGTCGCCAGTTCTTCGTCGCGCCCAACCAGGCGGCTCTGGTTGTTGCGGCCCACCAGCATCGCGGGACGCGCCTCCGGCTCTAATTGTTGCCCCTCGTGCGCGGCGGAGATCGCCGGTAGCGTCTGGCCAGCCGCCAGCTTTAAGGCGGCGCCGCGTTGGGCCGCCTCATAGAGGGCGCGTGTCTCCTGCAAGGGAGCCATTTTATATTCTTGTTTCAAGGTAGCGGCAAAACGCTGGTAGATGCGCAGCGCCTCGCCGCGCCTGCCCCCTGCGCCAGCAAAAGAATGAGGCGTTGCACGGCAGCTTCGTTGGTGGGATCGATGGCAAGCAAGCGATCCAGCGTATCGAGAGCGCTGGAGATGGCTTCGCGCGCGATGCGCAAATCGGCCAGTTCGAGCAGCAGCCCGATCCAGCCGCGCTGCAACGATTCGCGCCGCGTTTGCGTCCACTCGACATGCCTCTCCTCCGGCAAATAATCACCGGCATACTGCAACATGGCCTCCTCGAGCAGTTGTTCAGCCTGGCCGGGGTCGTTGATGGCCCGCGCTCGCGCCAACAACGCTTCAAAGTCATCGGCATCCACCCATACCTGCGACTGATCGGCAAGCATTATGGTAGCGTGTTCGGTGAGCAGCAGGCTGGTCGTGGCGGGTCGGCTGCGCGCCGGTTCAAAAAGCTGGCGCAGGCTATGCACCGCCTTATCCAGACGATGCGAGGCCGTATCAAAGTCGAGGTCGGGCCACAGCAGTTCAATCACCTGTTCGCGGCCCAGTTTGCGTCCAGGACTGCTGATGAGGCAGGTCAACAGCGAACGCACCCGTTGATGCTGCATGGAGGCATCAGCCACCGCCTGCCAGCGCTGCCCGTTGTGGCGTTCGAGCGTGAACTGTCCAAGCACGTAGAGGCGCACCACCGCGCCCGCGGCTTCAGACGCGCGAGCTTCGCTGCTCTCTTCAGCAACGCCTGTCGCCTGCACCCGCGCCTGCGCTGGAAGTTCCTTGCCCACGTAGGTACGCACGGTGCGCCCGTTGACGGTCTGGTACGAGTACCAGTAGGGACCGTGTCCAGTACCCTCGCGACACCGGCGACAGCGCGGCTTGCCACAATAGCTAACCTGCTGGTGGTAGGTGATTTTGCTATCCATCTCGTCATTGTCTCCTTTGTCTGCCGTTGACGAGTATTGGTGGGAGAGAAACCTCCGCATCGAACGCGCGCAAAGCGAGCATCCAGTCTTGAGACTGCCTCATTATATCAGAATGCGTCAATGTACTGCATTTTTCAATATTCTTCAGGTATATCCCCATTTAAGGTGAAAAAGGGCATCCATACCCCCACAAGCAATAGAACGGCCCTGTTACACAAACTATAGGAATTGCAGGAGCAAATGAGAATAATGCCTTTGAAGCAAAATGAAACATTATAAGGCATTGTAAAAATTCGGTATAAGACAGCCTATACCAACAAGACATACAGTTGACCAGGGCGGGGGCAAGCCCCGCCCCTACCCTAAACGCCCCATGCGACCCGCTTCGTAACAGGGTACGAGCGAGGCTTGCCCCCGCCCTGGTCGCTAGCGCAAAAAAGTATTGGTCTGTATGTCTTGTTGGTAGGAATAAACTCATTGGAAGACACATGGGACATCACTAGAAGCGCCTCAGCGTACACTTGCTCCATAAGACGAAATTTGCTGAAGGGAAATTCTCATGCAGAACACTATGGAGAAAGAGGGCAAGATGATTGAGGCACGCATTATCGAAAAGCGACCCGTAAAGCACGCAGATCAGTTTGAAAAGCTCTATGCGCTGGTGAGTTTAGCTGACGCGCCGGATAGAACCTCGCTGAACGATGCCAGCCGTATGTATCGCGACGAAATCGGTCGCGTCGATTTGCTGAACAACGAGGAAGTTATTTGCCTGGCGCAGCGCATCGCGCGCGGTCGCGTTGCAGCCGAACGCCCCCGGCAGCCAGGGCATCAAGAGTTGATCGAGGAGGGCGAAAAGGCCAAACGCAAACTGACCGAGGCCAACTTACGCCTGGTTATTTACGTGGCGCGTAAGTACAAAGGGCTTGACCTGGACATGATGGACTTGATCCAGGAAGGCAATCTGGGCCTCATGCACGCCGTTGAAAAGTACGACTATACGAAAGGTTATAGATTTAGCACCTACGCCATCTGGTGGATTCGCCAGGCCATCACACGCGCCCTGACCGAACAGACGCGCATGATCCGCGTGCCACTGCACAAAATGGAGAAGATGAAGCAATTGGCGCGCATCCAGCAGCGCATGTGGCAGGGTTTGGAAGAGGAACCAACGATGGAAGAGCTGGCGGAACAGATGGATTTGAGCGTACAACAGATCATTGACCTGTTGGTCATCACCAAATCGCAGGAACCGCTCAGCCTGGATATTCGACGCAGGGTTGGCGATGATGACCTACCTCTGAGCGACCTGTTGGAGGATGACCAGACCAACTCACCAGAACAAATCGTCATCACACAAACGTTGGAGGCGCAAATTCGTGACCTGTTGCAGAGTCTGACCCCTCGCGAACGCCAGGTAATCCACTATCGCTATGGATTGGATGGCGACCGCGAACACACGCTGCACGAAGTGGGCCGCAAGCTGGGGTTAAGCCACGAGGCTGTGCGCCAGGTAGAGTGCCGCGCCCTGCGCAAACTTGACCCGTTGAGCCGCAACAGAAAGTTGGAAGAATTTTTAGCATGAGCCATTTTGACGATGATGAATGACACAGGTACTCCTCGCCGATGAGGAATACCAGGGAGGGGACAGAGCCACCGGTCCATACCCTATACAAAACGGATTCCGAAGTCGTATAGGGTATGGGCCGGTGGCTCTGTCCCCTTTTCACTAGCAAGTTTTTTGGAAAATAACCTGTGAAGCGGTATCATTCTGTAGGGGCGCAAGCGTCTCTACGAATTATTGAAGAAAAAAGTCCCCTTACACCGGCGCTACGATCACGCTTACGTTGTCGGAGCCGCCGCGATGGAGTGCGGCTTTGACGAGAGCATCGCTGGTCTGCGAAACGTCGGGCAGGCAGCGTTTGAGGATTTTTTCGATTTCGTGATCGCGCACCATCTCCCACAGACCATCGGAACAGAGCAGCACATAGTCACCCGCCCGCACCGGCTCAATGAACCAGTCTACCTGCACGCTGTCTTTCTCGCCCAGACCGCGATAGATTTTGTTGCGGTCTGGGTGGGTATAGACATCCTCGGCGGCGATGGCTCCCGCCGAGACCAGGCGCGCCACCAGCGAATGATCGCGTGTGATTTGCGCCAGGCCGCCGTCCTGGTGATAGATATAGGTGCGGCTGTCACCCACGTTGACGATATAGGCGGTGGACTCTACCAGCAGCGCGGCAGTGAGGGTGGTTCCCAGATCGACGCCGTGCTCTTCCTTATAGTCGTAAATCACCGAGTTCGCCAGGTGGACGCAATCTGCCAGCGTATCCATCAGGAAGGTATCGTTCAGTTCTTCGCCTTGCTGGACGGCGGGAATGACGCTTTGCGTCATACTGCGCGTAGCGAGATGGCTGGCGACGCGCCCGCTGGCATGGCCGCCCATACCATCAGCCACCACATAGAGCGCTATTGGGCAGAGGCGTCCGCGCGCATCGCAGACGCCGCGCACCGCCAACACTGCATCCTCATTCGGCTTATGCTTGCGCGTGATGCCGGGGTCCCAGCCAATGCCTACACCCTCGTAGGCCAGCTCGCTAACGCGCTGGCCGGAAGCTTCCACGCGCTCATATTCTCCGGTAATCATGGTTGGCGCAATTGGCCTGGTCGGCGTTTTCGGAGACGCGGACGCAAACTGCTGCGTTTTTGACGGCTGGCTAGCTCGCAGGCGCGGCTTCGGCGGCGGCGTGGCAGTTCTGGCGAGCGCGGCGTAGGCTAGCGACACCTGCGGCTCATCAAACCCCCGCGCCAGCAAATTATCGGTGGAGTTGCGCTGCCAGTTCGTCTTCTTTGGAGCGCGCTTCGCCTGTTTGCCACTGCGCAGCAGCCCGATACCTGCCCATAACAGTATGGCCCACGCCATACTCCACGTCAGCGATAAGAGAGAGACACCGGTGAAAGATGCTAGCGCAGGCAAACCACGCGCAACCAGCAAACGCCCCATGAGCGGCAGCGACCGCGCCAGC
The DNA here is from genome assembly GCA_963769535.1 of uncultured Chloroflexia bacterium. GTDB lineage: Bacteria > Chloroflexota > Ktedonobacteria > Ktedonobacterales > Ktedonobacteraceae > CF-113. The sequence continues at coordinate 28,115 of CAVYMC010000004.1, forward strand.
AAAATCCACGCCTGCGGGGGAAAGCCGCCCGATACCGCCAGCAACAGGATAGCCATGCTGACCAGGCCCAGCCAGGCAAGCGACCTCACCCACGGGTGCAGTGCGCAGGCTATTTTGATTTGCTGTAACATGTCAGACTTTCGATTCCGTGAATGAAGTAATGGCGATGGTGATGCCCGTTTGCGCGATCAGACGCAAGCCGTCATAGCCAGATGTCAGCGAGTTATCGCTAGCAATCAGCATCCAATTGGGCGGCTCGGCCTGTCCCGCCTGCCACACGCGCGCCATGATGCTTGTCCCCACTACGCGCGCCCGTATGCTATACGATATGCCGTCCTTCGCTGCAAAAGGCACCGATTGCAGGCTACTGACCACACCATTGACTTTTTTGAGCGCGATCAAGTTCGTGCCATCGATGAACACCTTGTACAGGTTATTGCCATCCGTCCAGCGCAACAGCGCGCCCATATTCGCGGAGGCAAAATGACTGACCGAGCCGCTAAACAGCGCCTCGCTATCCGCCACGGGTTTTCCAAGCACGCTATCATAGATGGCGCTGCCAGAGCCTGTTACCTGTCCGGTATGATTGGCAATGGCGAATGCAGGCGCTTTCACAGCATCGCCAACCCAGACTCTGTCCATCCGAGGCCACGCCCCAGAACCGCTGGTCAGGACGCTGGAAGGTATCCCGCGCCAGCACATTAGCTGGCGGGAGAGAGGTTGTAGTCGTAGCGGTCGTCGTTACCACCGGCGTCGCCGCGGCGGTTTTGCCGGTTGAAGACGCGCCCGTAGTAGCCACCGGCTTCATGGCAGGCACCTGCAAACTGCCATTGCTGAACACAGCCTGTGGCAGGGTCAGCGCAGACTGCACCTGCGCTGAAAAACGCGCAGTAAGTATATCAAGCAGCAGGATCAGGCCAAGCGCAACCAGGCCAATCCTGACGGCGCGCGGCGATAGTCGCCTGGAACGTATCAGGCGAGGGTGATATGTTCGCATACGTTTTCCTTATCCTATTTTTTCTTTTCTTCTTCATCCCACGATTTCGCTATACAGGCTGCATACCAGTTGGTCGGCATCCTGCTCGCCAATACAATCTGTGAGCTTCTGTTGATATTCGCTGATGCGGTCCATACGCGCGCGAACAAAGGCATGGCGCGCCGTTCCGCTCGCGAAGCCATACATGCCCCGCTGCATAGCCTCCAGTTGCAGTTCGATCTCTTCGCGCACGCGAGCTACTTCACTCTTATGCATAATGTTTACCCCCTGTACTCAATTCATGTATAAGCTTTTCAAATGTCTTATACCTGTCTTTCTATTTGTCTTATGATTGCGCTTCCATTGCGCTTCAATATGCCAGCGACAGTAATTCTTGTATTTTGAATGGCTTGGTGATATGACCGCGCGCCCCCGCCAGGCGGCTCTTCATACGATCAAGGATGCCATCGCGGGCAGAGAGCATGATGACAGATGTCCGGTCGAAATGCGGGCTGGCCTTCAGCAGGCGCAATACATCGTAGCCGTCCAGTTTGGGCAGACAAATGTCGAGGAAGATCAGGTCCGGCAATTCATCTTGCCAGTCTTTCAAAGCTTGAAGAGCCTCTACACCATCCGAGTAACTGGTGCAATCAATGCCGGCGCGCCGGAACGTGGTTTCCACAATCTTGCGCACCACCATCGAATCGTCAATGATGACTACCTTGTTCATAGTTCTGCCTCGTCTCTGGTTCCCGTTCAGCCGCTCGCGGCCAGTTCAGTTCATCCTACCTGACGCATTAATTTTCCCTACATTCCAGTTTTTTTGAATACAGGCGTGACGGGCAGGGGAGGGGATCAATATAGCCCGTCACGCTAAGATGCATTGCTAACCGCCCACACCTGTTCGGGGTGCAATGAGACAAACGCGACCGGTACTAACAAAGCAACGCATCTGTGCAAAGTATAAGCTAGCAGAGTTCCCACAATATCCCCTGCCACTTCCTTCGCCCCTGCGGTAGCACACCCTCGAGTGAGATGTGATGCAGACAGGGCGCAGCCGCAGGCTGCGCCCTGTCTGCATCACATCTCACTCCAATCGAAAGCGAAGCGCCGCAGGCGCTGAGGATTCAAAGTTCAAGAAGAGGTGGACGTGGCAAATACGAGAGTGCTACACTGGTAAGGAACGATATCACATCAGGAAGCAGGCAAACCATGAATGAACGATTACATCTCTTATATGCAGGCGTTGCAGGCAACCTTCGACCATGAAATACCCATCACGCGAGAAATCGGCATCAGGGTTGCGCATTACGATGGCAAGCAGCTCGCGCTGACCGCGCCCATCGAGCGCAACATCAATCACAAAGCTACCGCCTTCGCGGGCAGCCTCAACTCGGTGGTCACGCTGGCGGGATGGGGCATGATCTGGCTGCTACTGAAAGAACTGGATATCGCGGGTACGATTGTGATTCAGGACAGCGCGAGTCACTACAGAAGGCCGGTCACGCGAGATTTTACCGCCATCTGTCACCGGCCCGGCGCTGAACAGGTACGCCAGTTTGCTCACATGCTGCGCGAAAAATGCCGCGCGCGACTGGAGCTACAGGTCACTATTCACGAGCATGATGTCCTGGTCATGTCATTTCAGGGACGTTATGTTGCTCTGCTCAACACGCGGGACGACAGGGTTGTTTAATTCGTACTCCTGTTGCGCCGACGCCGCGAAGCAGCGCCGCGCCGCGCGCCATTGCTACTGTGCGAAGATGTAGGTGTTGGCATCTCGTCATCTTCTTGTGTCGGCGTCGCAGTCGTAGTAATAACCTCTTCCGGCGTTTCTCCTGCCGGGGCCAGACGCGCCCGGCCTTTGCCCAGAAAACCGCCCAGAGAGCCGCCAGCGACAGCGAGCAAACATGTCAATAATAATGAAATAAACAGTAAATAAAGCTCATTCTGAATGACCATAGAATCAGTAACGAGAATTTTGGGCTTCTGGGTATTCTCGAATTGTTGGTATTGCTGGCGAATAGCCGCAAGGTTTGTAAAAAGCGATATTAAACCGATAGCAGAGGTAATTAATGAGCCAATCAGACCAGTCAGAAAACCTGCTATAACACCTGAAAGTATCTTACCTTTTAGCATAGACGCGCGCCGACCCGCCAGTAGCCCAAAGATGATAGGAAGAGCTAGTTCAATATAACTGTTAAACTGACCTAGAACCTGAGCCAGGATAAAGCCGTCTAGTATCAACGCAAACGCAAAAATTACGCCAAAAATAAGTCCAATCGTCAATGGTCTACTTCCCAGACGAAGATTCCGAAGATTCATTATGCTTCTCCTAAATTATTGCCATGCTCGCCTGTCACACATATACGCGCTACGCTGCATCATACTCCTATTTTTAGCTCGAAACAACCCTTTATGTTATCGGTTCTCTACTCACTTCGGTGACGTGTAGGGACGCGATTTATCGCGTCCGCTTCCCTGGATGCCTGATGAACGTGGATGCGATAAATCGCGTCCCTACACCCCACCCTATTATTTCTCAGGAGGAGGAGACATATAATCCTGTGGCAACGGCGGATAGTTCTGCGGCGAAGGTGGATACGCCTGCGGCGGGATATATTCCTGCGGAGGATACGCCGGAGGGGAAGGGGGCTTGTACCTCGGATCTGGATACTGTCCAGGGTAGGGATAGGGATAGGGATAAGGAGGAGCAGGAGTCGGGGGTACCGGCGCTTTCCCTTTACCAATCGCGCCGCCAATCGCGCCTATGCCCAACGCCAGCAAACTGCTCCCTATGATCACAACGACCAGCACCAGCACCAATAACCCGATCACGACATTGTTGGTGTAGTTGATATTGTAACCCTGATTGAAGGTAGTGGAGTTCTGCTGCAACGCCTGGCGAAACGCATCAATATTCGGCAGAATGTAGATAAACACACCTAGTGACCCAATGAATGAACTGAACAATCCAGCCAGCAGTCCCGCCACCAGACCCGTACTTACTTTACCGGAGCGAGCAGAAGCGCGATAGCCCGCGAACCCAACCATACCCAGATAGAAAATCAAGCTGATAAGGTAGCCCAGGCTCCCCAGTGTCAGGGGAAGTACCACTTCAATAGCTCCGAGGATCACGCCAAAAAGCAGTCCGTTTTGTAGCGCAGGATTACCCGAACGAGTCTGCATCTGCATATCTTTCGCCCTCCAGACATTGTTTCAATCGATAAATCACCGAGAGCATCATACAGCAAATCCTGGGAACTCACAACCTCATCGCATACGTACCAGGGCGGGGGCAAGCCCCGCCCTGATAATTGGCTATTACTCCTGCAATCCGCTAATCACCTGTTCCAGGTAGGCATTACGCGCAGCTAGATAATCTCGCGCTTCTATCAACTTCTCTATTTCAATGCGCAGGGCCTGTCTATCCTGCGCGGCGCGTTTCGAGCGAATCGCTCAATTTTCCGGCTTCTTGCGTCGCTTCTTCCAGTTCTTTACCGCGTTTGCCGTGTTCATGGTGCAGACCCTGCAATTCCTCTTCCAGATCGTGGTTGGCAGTGCGCAAGGCCAGGATTTCCGCGCTAAAGATACTTACATGCTTCTTATGTTCCTGGCGTTCGCGTTCGATTTCCCTTTCGAGCGAGTCGATATGCGGGCTATAGCGCCAGCCGAGCAAGATATCGTAGAGTTCGCGTTCGGGACTGCTCTCTTTGCTCTGCATACGCAATTGTTGCAGTTCGACAGCGTTCCAGTGTCCCCCCGCTAAGAGACCGCCGAGCGCGCGCAGGGCAATATTGAGTTGATCGACCTGCAACACGCCTGTATAGCCCTGTGACTGGCCGGCCCACAAACCGTACTCCACGAGCATCTTCGCGTATTCGCGAATATCCATACGCGGGGCGATCATGCCGAGAATACCCGAGGTTTCGGCGCGCAGCAGCGGCGGCGCATCCGGGTCGTGCAACATCTCGAGCAGCGTCTCTTCAGCAAACTCACCAAGTAGTAAGAAGGCGTACAGGAAAATCCTGCTATGGTTGGGAAAATCGTACAGCACATGCTCTAGAGAATCCGTCGCGGTATGCCCGCCCAGCAAGAGCAACAGGGCCAGAATACGCAGGCTGGCGCGCTGGTCGCTGTGCAGTTGGGCATATTCGAGCAGTACGGGGATCATCTCAGGCTCGCGCTCATCCTGAACATCCTCATCGTGAATGCGCTCCAACAACAACGTCAGAGCCATCGCGATATCATCAAGGTAATCACTGGACAGCAGTAGCGCCAGTTCATCCTTGATGACCACAGTTGGCATACGGCGGAATATGGCGCGCGCTGCCTCGCGGCGCGCGGGATGATTGACATCGCTGTGCGCGGCCCAGATAAAGGAAAAGGCCGGAGTACCCATTTCGCACAGGATGTTCTGCGCGGATTGCGCAACAGAGGGATCATCATCAGTCACCAGCATTCCGACGCCGTGTACAGCCCGCGCCCCAATCTCTACCAGCGTGATCTCCGCGCCATGTCGCCGCGTGGGAACGCGCAACGCATCCAGCAGCGCGTCCAGCGCCAGCTCGCTCCGGGCATTATCCTGCTTCACAATGTCTATCAGCGTCTCAGAAACATCGCCAACCAGGTGCGCGTCCTCCAATCCATCCAGCAAGACCGGTACACTGATGTCGGCCAGTTCGCGCGCCAGCAAAGCGATCAGCGTCTCGCGGGCCCGCTGCGGTGGCGGCGGCGTATGCGCCAGGAGCTGCGCAACTCTTGCCAACCCCTGCGGCGATTGACGCGCCAGCTCCACCACAAGCGAGCGCGAGCGTTCGTGCGCCATGCTACTGAGAAAATCCAGGCCGCTAATCAGCGCGGGCAGGATCGCCAATCCAAACGCGAGCAGAAGCGATTGCGCCGCCCCGCCGCGCGCGGGATCATCTAAGAGGCTCACAAGCGGTGGAATGGCCTCCTGTGAATTTTGCAGCAGATACTCCTTTACCACACCTTGCCACTGAGGGTCTGGATGATCGATGACCTCCAACAAGGCGGGTACAATCAACTGGCCCGGCATACGCCCGACAGCTTCGCGCACATAACCCTGTAAGCGCCGATTCGGATCAACCAGGCGACTCACCAGCAATTGCGCCGCCTCTTGACCTGATGCGATAAAAACGTTAGTAATGTGCTGCGCCTGCGCATCGCTGCCCCACTCATAAACTGCTAGCAACCGCTCGCCGGGAAATGGCGTCATACCCAGCAGGGCGCGTTCAATGCGCGCGGTGATCGCGCTCTCATACTCAACATCCAGCGCGTCGAGAAGCGAACCACTCGCCACGTCTCCCAGGTTGCTCAGAGCATTCACCGCCCCCTCGTAGAACAGGGGATTGGCGCTTGCAAGCATATCTATCAACGGGGCAACCACCTGCTCGTCCTCGAATTGCCCAAGCGCGTCAATCAAGGCCAGCGCCAGTCGCTGGTCTACCTGTTCCGGCGCTTCTGTTTCCAGCAAGGCGATCAGGGTTGGCACAGCCTCCATATCATGCACGCGCGCCAGCATATGCACCAGCATAGAAGTGCGTCCCGGCGTCACGGGAATCAGCGCCTCGATCACCGGCTCTACAGCAGCTTTGCCAATTTCGACAAGTATCTGCTCCGCGCTGGTAGCAACCTGATCATCTTCTCCCTGCAAGACCTGGTAGATCAGGCCAGAGATACTTTCGGGCGCGAAAAGCTGTAGAGCTTTGCTCACCTGATGCTGTACCGCCGGCGAGGGGTCGGCCAGCAACCGCAGCAGGGCTGGTAGCGCGCGCTGATCGCGCACCCTGCCCAGCGTCTGGACGATACGCGCAGTTATACCTGGCGGCGGCGACTCGCGCAGTTCTTTTAAGAGAGCCGGGGTGGCAGCCGTACCGATCTCGCGTAAAGCGCGCGCCGCGCCGCTCGCTATCTGCTCATCATTTGCAGCAAGGTTCGCAATGAACACATCAACGGCCATTTCGCCCCCCGCGCTCTCTTCGGCGGCGCGTCCCTGCTGCACCAGCATCTCGCTCGCCTTCTGCTGCACTTCAGGCGCATAGCCGCCCTGCAAAATAGAGGACAGGACGCTCATCACCTGTTGTCGTTGTTCATCCGTCAACTCACGGTCGAGATTCGTCTCTTGCAGAAAATGATCGAGAATACGCAGCGCGGCAGTATGGATTTGCGACGTGGCAGAGGTTGAGGTGCGATTTTCCAGTTCCTCCACCAGGGATGGCAGCGTCATCTCCGGGCCAAGCCGGATCATGGCATTGATTGCCCTCCCCACAATCATAGGGTCCTGGTCATACAGGCAGGCATTTAAGGCCTCGACCGCGCTCTGCTCTCCAGTGCCACCGAGAATGTTAATGGCGGCGGAACGCAGGCGCGGACTTCCACCCACGTCGGCCCTGCTCAACACGGCGGCTTGAGGCACAGCCACTGATCCCAGGTATCCGATAACGCGCGCGAGGCGTTTGACCTGCGCATCATACGCGCTATCATCGACAATTTCGCGCAACCGATTAAAAAGCAGGAATGGCGCCACCTCCATATCGAGCAGGATGATAAGCTCATCGATGTCGGGCAACATCAGCAACAAAAACAGGGTTTGATAAATCTCCTGCGCATCCTCCTCGGCATGTCGCGTGATCGCGCGCGCCAGGGCCACGCGCTGCGAACCATCCTGCAAGGCCTCGCGCAATATCTCTTCAAAGCCGGGCGGCATAGTTACCACCAGATCATGAGCAACATAGGGCGGCGCGCTGGCAACTCCCATACAAAGCAGACCCAGGGCCAGCGTATCTAATGTCGCGGCGGGGTGTTTCTGTCCATATTCGACGAAGCGCTGCGCCTGAACCAGTGGATCATCCAGCAGTCCCACCCACAATGCCAGTGGTAGGCTCCAGCGAGCGTAGGCATCGGTCGTGTCCGCGCGCTTCATCGCCTGCGCCAGCAGCCCGGCAAACAAGGTAGGCTGCAATGGCGTATCGTAGCTAGCCTGCAATGTCACAAAATATTCCGCCACCACGTAGGCGGCCAGCATCTCGTGGCGAAAGCTCAAGATACCGCGCGGGCTTATTTCGAGCAGCGCGGCATCCAGCGCGAATGCCAGCAGTCTGCTTATCTCGGCGCGGCTGTAGGCGTTATGCAGGTTATCAGAGAGAAACATATCGTCGATATGCTCACCGAGCCAGCCCTGTAAAGCGCCCGCGTGTTCTTCAAGCGAGGGCAGCCCGATACGCAGCAAGTGTTCATGCTCGTGCAACTGGATCGCCAGCGGCGTATTTGACCAGCGCGCGGCGGTGGCGATTTCGCCCAGGAAGAGCAGCACATCTTTCTCCAAAGGTGCGCGTTTATGCCACGCCGGACGTTTTTGCGCCTGCGCGATGAGATGAGCGGTATAGGCGCGCATCAGGCGACCGCGTGTATCGAGGCGTTTGCCTCGCTCGATGCCGATGCTATCGATCACACTCAACAACGCCAGCATTAGCAAGGGGGTGGAACAGGTAACACGCAGGCGCGTATTAGCGATCATATCCATTATCTGACCGGCAGTATGACGCCACTTCTTGCCGGAATTTTCGCTTTCGATGTAACGCTCCACCAGGCTGCGCGCCTGTTCTTCTGCCAGTGGCTCGATCACCGCGCGCGCTACGAGGTTGGCTTCCACGGCCTGCGCCAGTTGTGGCTGGCGCAGGTAGTCCTCTTGCCGGCACGCCACGATCACGCGACTGCGCGACTGGCTCATCAACTCGACCACTTCCGCGATCACATCTGGTAAATACGCCTCTTCAATTTCATGCAACCCGTCATACAACAGCAAGAGCCGCCCCTGATCCGCCAGTTTGCGCAAATAGGGACGCACATGATGGATGCCCGGCATATCACTGGCCCCCAGGAAATCCAGCAGGCGCGCTATGCCCGGCTGAAGCGCGGCTTCCCGCGCATACCAGCCCGCATGTGTTCTCAGAAAGAGGGTATAATTGCTCAAAGGTATATAAATAGGAATTTTCTGACGCCCGAAGATCACCGAACGGCGGTGCAACAGCGCCATAAACTGGAAGAAATACAGGATCGTAGTCTTACCCGCGCCCATTGCCCCCAACAGCGCCAGGTGTTCCTGCGGGTCTACCAGGAACTGGTTGCCAGGCCGCACAAGATCGAGCAGCGACAACTCCTGCGCGCGCTCTGGTATGGTGGGATCAGGCGAATGCTGATAGCAGGTTGTAGTAGACGTATAGAGCGTCAGCCAGTCAGACAATGGCGTATAGACTGCGCGGTAGCGTTCTGTTGCCCGCGCTACCTCTCGCGCATAACGGGAGAGCGCCAGGGGCCTGTTCAGCGCCAGCGCCAGCAGCGCGCCTATAACCACCTCTACAACAAGCAATAACCACCAGACCGCGGGCAACCTGCGAGCAACAATAATCCAGACCAGGCTCTCGATGCCGGTCAGCACAAGAGCTATGCCCGCGCCAATCAACACAGCGCGTAACGCGCCCGTTGACGCGACGTGCTGATACGGTGGTCGATAACTCACATCTTGCTTCAACTGTTGTGATTGTAATGGACGCGCATCCTTTGCCATGTACTATTACCATTTCTTCAATAATGCATTTCTGGGTAGCCACAGTATATCGCACATGCTCATCTCTCACAAGCACCTGTATACTGAGGGGTGTGGTTCATTTTTGACTCTGTTGGCGAATGGTATTACGGGCATTTCAGGGTCGTTTTTCGTTCCAAATGACCGGAAAATCATCGGTCAGAAGATGTAAAGCAGAAGAAAACAGATAGTACATGCTCTTCTTCTGCCCGTAATACCATTCGCCAACAGAGTCTTTTTTTGCGCAGAGCAGAAGACGACGTGTGTCGCGGTGGGAGACCAGGGCGCGGGCAAGCCGACGCCCCTACCATACACGAACGAGCCGCCGGTGCTGATCCGTCGTATGGTAGGGGCGTCGGCTTGCCCGCGCCCTGGTGGGATCGCTCTGCGCAAAAAAATGAACCGCACCTGTATACTGAGAGTTTCCAGTGCCTGTCCCCGCCCTGACATCCACGCGGTGTATAATAAAGCCAACAGTCCTGATTTTGTGAACAAAATCGCTTTTTTTTGGCTCTTTCTGCGTTACAATAGTAGGGGCTTTATGCTTTCCTTTATTATGCCTATTTTATCTGACAATTTTATGGATCTCATCACTCTTATTAATTGAGGTATGGAATGAAATCAAACAACCCTGAGCGTTCTAAAGAGCAGGCCAACAAAGCCCTTGACAATGAGGCTACACTGCCGCTGGCTGCCGCGCGCTCACCCTCATCCACAGGCATCATAGATAATAAAATTACTCCTGTATGGGAAAATGAAGGGTTCGAGGCTATCGAAGATCAAGATACCGCGAGGGTAGCCGCCGTAGCACAACCGGAAATCGAGGATCAGGATACCGCCCTGGTAGCCGCCGTAGTACAACCGGAAATTGAACTTCCTACACGGCCTCTTGTAGCGGCCCCGCTCCCGCGCCCGGTTACAGAGCCGAGGACTGCTATTTCGCGCGGAAAAGCCTTGATTGGTATCCTATTTCTGGCGATTGTGGTCTTCAATGCCACCAGTGCAGGTAATGCCGGGTTTATTGGTACACAGGGTTGGGCTATCGTGCTGAATGGCCCGGGTAGCTCAAACAACACTAATCCCATCACCACAGTTAAGAATAAACTGCTTCAATCCCCAACGCCTGGCGTATCTGCCTCTGCTACGCCCGCGCTCACACCTGCACAATACATCAACGATATTATCCAGAACATGACGCTCGACCAGAAGCTGGGACAAATGATGATTGTGCAATTTGTCGGCTCAACGTACCTACCCGACATCAGCGCCATGATTAACCAGTATAATGTAGGAGCGGTTCTGCTCTTCACCGCCAACAACAACATTATTAACCGGACACAGCTTACAGGTCTTATCCAACAGATGCAGCATGATAGTACACAAAACGGCATTCCCCTGGCGGTAGCTATCGATCAGGAGGGCGGCTATGTTGACCGCCTGGTTGCCCTGGACGGGCCGCGCCCTTCCGCCTCCTCGATTGGCGCGACCAACGACCCGAGTAAAGCAATGGCCGAGGGCATCCGTGACGCCAGCGATCTAGCATCCTACGGCTTTAACCTCAATCTCGCGCCCGTCGTCGATGTGAATACCGTGTACAACCCACAATTGTACGGACGCACCTTCGGCGCCAATCCCGACATCGTTACACGCATGGCGGAAGCCTACCTGCAAGGGTTGCAACAGAGCGGCAAGGTCTTTGGCACGCTGAAACACTTTCCCGGGTTAGGCGACGTAGCCACCGACCCCCATCTTGGTGTAGCCGATGTTTACCGCTCAAAAAGCCAGTTGGAAGCCATCGACTGGGCGCCCTATCGCGCCCTCATCCAGCAGGGCAACGTACATGCCATCATGGTGACACACGATGTCTTGCACGCTATCGACGGTTCCGCACCATCTACCCTTTCGAACAAGGTAGTAACGGGTATCCTGCGCGACGAACTGGGTTTCCAGGGCGTGGTAATGACCGACAGCCTGACCATGGAAGGTCTAACCGCCTTCTATACCGAATCCCAGGCTGCAACCCTGGCGGTTGAGGCTGGTTGTGATCTCCTGATGGGGGCCTCTACCCCTCAGGATGTCGCCAGCATGATCCAGGGTATCAAGCAGGCCTACAATGCAGGTGCCATCTCAATGCAGCGCATCGACGAGTCAGTGCGCCGCATCTTGACCATGAAATATGAACTGGGGTTATTAAAAATTCCCACAAATTAGTCGTTATATAAGCAAGGACGCAATGAACGATAATTCCGTCCCAGGCAAAGGATAATAAGATGCTTCAATCAGGCGTTGCGAGCGCGCAACTGGACAGGCGAATATTCTACACTGTGATTGGCTTGACGGCCCTTGAGACGATCCTGGTCACGCTGGCGCTGGTTCCCCCCCAGCTCTGGACACGCCTCTTACCCGGCTCTACCAGCGCATCCCTGGATGGGCCATTTCCAGCGACGCTCGCGCCCTTCATCGCGACCCTGCTCTACCTGCTACCCGCCCTGATCGGTTTCCTGTGCCGCAGTTGGCAGCGCGCGCTGCTCTTCGCCACCTTACCCGCCTGTATCGGACTGGGGCTTTTTGTGATAGCCGCCGCCACCAAAGTGGGCGCGTTTTACCTGGTTTCGACCGCGCAGGTAACGTCCAATGCCAGCGTGCTGGAACTTTTCGCGGCCCTGGGCGGCATCGGCTGGCTGGCGCGCCACCTCTTCAAACTGAAATTTTAAACCATTTGCAAGCAATTTCACGATGGCAATATAATGAAAACAGGAACTGGAAAATCCCGACCGCGTCCGACGCGGCTGGTACGTTTTAGCGTTCGAGCAGCTTGACGCTTCGGAATGGCAAAAGGATGAGGGTGGTATAGTGATGGAAGATCAAATTGTAGTTAATAGTGTCGACGACACGAGCGATACCATTTCGGACAACATGCTGCCGTTATCAACTCGAACACCTTCAATAACGGTTCCGCTCGGAGAAGCGGACGCGCAACAACTGCTGAAGCGCACGCCTATCAGCTACCTGCTCAATCAGCTTTACGGATTGTGGGTCTTCGCCTCGCTTTTCATCCTCTCGCTGATTATGACACGCAAAGTATCGGTGATCGAGTTTGGCGTGTATGCCATTGCCGCAACAACCTATAATACCATTGCCTACATCGTAGCATTTGGATTTGAGGATGCCACCAATACTTACGTGCCGCGCGTGCTGGCCGAACACGGGCTGGCCAGCGCGGCGCACCTGATCCGGCGCATATTCGCGCTGCGCATCGCTATTTTAGCCATCGCCCTGGGCATCATGCTCTTCGCTCTGCCCTTAGTAGCAGGCATCTTCGCCGCCATTCCTCTGCCCACCTTCGTGAGCATCGCGCAACAACTGCGCTCGCCCACCCTGCTCGACCACATCGCCCCTATCGCCTTCTGGGTGTTGGGCAACGGCATCGCCAGCCTGCTTATCGCCGTGTATGCCTCGATTATGCGTATGCGCATCGTCTTCATTATGGGCAGCCTGGCGCAGCTCTTTCTACTGGTTCTCAGCTTTTTCACACTGCGCCTCGGTTGGGGCATCGATAGCGTCTTATGGCTACAAGCCATCGCCACGCTGCTCAGCGCCGCCGCCTTCGCCTTCTGGCAATGGCCGCTTCTATTCACACGCGGCGCCATCTACAAGCAGCCTCTGCGCCCGGTGCTGCGGCTCGGCATTTCCGCCTGGGTTCCCAACCTGGTAATGGGTGCCTTGCTCAAACAGGTCTCGATCAACCTGCTGATCCTTTTCTCGGTCTCGATAGCACAGATTGCCTTCTTCACCCTCTCCTTCCAACTTGCCGACGCCGCCAACCAGTTGCTGGTATCGGGCTTCGGCGGCGTAGGCATCTCGGCGCTGGCCGCCGCCTTCGTGGGCAGAAATCACCGGCGGCTGGCGCGTTCCTGGCAAACGCTGATAAAATTTGAGACGTTGCTGGCCGCGCCGGTGCTGATCTTTTCTCTCTTCAACTCGCAGGCTATCGCTCTCGCCCTCTACCCGGCAGAGTATAGCATCGTCGGGCAACTGCTGGGCATCTTCCTCTTCTTCAATATTATTGTACGCGTACTCGGCTCTTCCATCCATCAAGCTACCCTTTACGTGTTACAAAAGCCGCAACTGGTCGTGCTATCCTGGCTGCTCGGTTTAGCTTCCCTCATTATGCTCGGCATCCTGCTCATCCCCCATTACGGCCCGGCAGGCGCGCTTATCGCCGACGGTATCTCGAAAATCATCACAGGCGGCCTCATGCTCATTTTCATCTGGCGCGACCTGCCAGAAAAATACCCCCTGGCCTTCACACTGCGTATATTGCTGGCGCTGACCATCGCCGCCCTCCCCGCCCTCGTCTGGCACCCGGCTGGACGCATTATGCTAGTCGCATCTGGCATCATCTTTCTTGGACTATCAATCGCGCTGCTCACGCTCATCAAGCCGCTAAACGCGGAAGATATGTCAAGAATCGGAGAATTTAAACCGGGAGTAGTAAAATACTTGAAGTGGTTTGCAAGAGGGGAGAAACAATAATTTAGGCTACTTCTCCAATATTCAGTTTAATACTATCAACAGAAGGTAAGGGCATATGTAGAGAGATATCCAGCGCACACCATTGAATACCATATTCATGATGGGCTTCTTGTACAGAGAAGGCCTTACTGGTATCAATCACAAGAGAATCATCGGGAAAGGTCATCAAGAAAGAGCTTGCACAAAGCATCTCACATCTGGTATCATTTAGTTAGATCATCTAAATACTTAATGATCGAAGGAAGTGTATTGTGGCTACCGAACAATTAGCAGAAGACTTGCTCGCACTCTGGCGGCTTTTGCGCAATCTCTCGCACCCGGTGAGGCGCGCTGAAATGACGCCTGAGCAGTACTGGCTATTGCGCCTGCTCCACCGGGCCGGGTCGCTGAGCATAAGCGAACTGGCTAACGAGCTTGGCATCGCCATAAGTTCAGCCACCATATCGTGTAAGCGTCTGGAGAAGGCCGGACTGCTCACGCGCGAACGCCAGTTGGATGATGAACGTGTCGTGCGCGTAACGCTGACCGCGACAGGGCTTGCCCGGATCGATGCATGGCGGCAGCGCAAACGCGAAGCGCTTACCCGTATGTTGGATGTGCTTGACCCGCAGGAACAACAGGCGTTGCAAAACATGATCGAGCGTGTATTGGAAAGCGCAGACACACAGGCATTTGAGGACATAAGAGACAATGACAGCAACCATTGAAGTACGCAATCTCACCCGGCGTTTTGGCGCGCAAACAGCCGTCAACCGCGTCAGCTTTGACGTTGAGCGAGGAGAAGTGTTTGGCCTGCTTGGGCCAAACGGCGCGGGCAAAAGCACGACCATCAAGATGTTGACGACCTTGCTGCCTCCTACCTCTGGCGAGGCTCGCGTGAATGGATTTGATATTTTACGGCAGAAAGCAGATGTGCGTCGTAGCATCGGCTATGTCCCGCAGGCGCTTTCCGCGGATGGCAATCTGACGGGTTACGAGAATCTGCTACTTTTTGCCAAACTGTATGACATTCCTCGTAAACTACAGGCGGCGCGTGTGCGCTATGCGCTTGCCTTCGTTGGACTCAGCGAAGCAGGCAACAAGCTGGTACAGCGCTATTCCGGCGGTATGATCCGGCGGCTGGAAGTGGCGCAATCATTGTTGCACGAGCCGCGAGTGTTGTTTCTTGACGAGCCAACAGTGGGATTAGACCCTGTAGCGCGGCAGGCCATCTGGGATCACCTTACGCGGCTGCGTGACGAAACCGAAATGACCATTTTCTTGACCACCCATTCGATGGAAGAAGCCGATAGCCTGTGTAGCCGCGTAGGCATCATGCACAGGGGCGACATCGTTGCGCTCGATACGCCGGATAATCTCAAGGCGATTTTAGGTGGAGAGCATACAACGCTCAATGACGTGTTTGTCCACTACGCAGGCGATGCCCTGGAAACTGGAGGAAGTTACCGTGAAACTGCAAAAGCCCGACGCACCGCTCGGAGACTTGGGTAATACACTAACCTTAGCGCATCCACAATCAGCCTCGCCATTAGCTATTTTGGGAAACTTTTTCAAAAAGACCCTGATTATCGCCGAGTGGGAGGTGCGTAAGCTTCGTCATGATCCGACCGACGTATTCACACGCACGGTACAGCCCGCGTTGTGGCTATTGATATTTGGCGAGGTGTTTTCGCGCATCCGCGCCATTCCCACCGGAAAGACGCCTTACCTCGATTTTCTAGCGCCGGGTATCCTGTCGCAGAGCGTGCTGTTCATCGCGATTTTCTATGGCATCGCTATCATCTGGGAGCGCGACCTGGGCGTCATCAACAAATTCCTCGTCAGCCCGACTCCCCGCTTAGCGCTGGTACTGGGAAAATCGCTTTCCGCGGGCGCGCGCGCGCTCCCCCAGGCGCTCATCATTTATATCCTGTCCGCCATCCTGGGCGTCAAATTGAACTTCAATCCACTTGCGCTGTTAAGCGTAATCATCATTGTGGTACTTGGAGCAGCCTGTTTCTCCACCTTTTCGATGATTATCGCCTGTATATTGAAAACGCGCGACCGCGTCATGGGCATTGGTCAGGTTTTAACCATGCCATTGTTCTTCGCCAGCAATGCCATCTACCCCATCGCCATCATGCCCGGCTGGCTGCAAGTGATCGCTCATATCAACCCGCTAACATACGTCGTCGATGGAGTGCGTTCGATGATGCTGGCAGGGAATACAGATATGTCGGGCCTGGGAACTGATATCAGCGTCCTGCTCGTTATCACACTGGTACTGGCGGTAATTTGCGCCCGGCTCTATCCGCGCATCATCCAATAGCGTCAACAACTTTCCCTTCTTTCCATGCCACAAACAAGGAACGGCCAGAAAGCCCCTGCTTTAAAGACGGGGGCTTTCTGGCCCGTTTCCGGTAAGCAAGCCGCTCACATGAAACATGGTGACCGCATGGGTGAAACACGATCGCCATTCTGAACTGGCCTTCTGTACAGTTGACAAGCAACGTGGAGAGGATGATACTACACACAATACAGTTCAATGCAGCAAAGCCTGTATCGCGCTATTCTGATGAAATCAATAAAGGATTTTCTGGTAGATGACTATAGAGAAAGAGTTTTTCCGGCAGGTGATGGGCCAGTTCGCCACTGGTGTAACAATCGTTGCCACCGCGACCGGCGCCGGATTGTCAGGGTTGACCGTCAACTCATTTACCTCTGTTTCGCTCGACCCGCCACTCGTGCTGGTTTGTATCGATTTAACCAGCCATACCCTCCCGTTTCTTCGCGCAAGCGGTAACTTCGCGGTCAGCTTCCTGACGAACGCGCAAGAGGCCCTTTCGCGTTGTTTCGCCACTGCTTCAGCCGAACGTTACGATCGTTTCTGTCACGCGCCATACCATATTGCCGCGACCGGCTCGCCCGTCCTGGATGGGGCGCTGGCCTTCGTAGATGCCCGCATTGTTGCCGAATATCCCGGCGGCGATCACGCCATCTTCATCGGACAGGTTGAAGCGATGGGTAGCGATGGCAAGGCCCAATTCCTAAATGCAGATGGGAAAGAGCGCAGCACGCTGATCGAGTGGAGCGATGGCGAGCAGGGTAGTTCGCAAGAACCGCAGCCTGACAAATGGCCGCTCGCTTACTACCAGGGACAATATCGACACCTGGCGCGTGACTACAAACGCCCCAGCCTCGCCACATATTATGATGAAGACTTCGAATGATTCGCATACCGTAGAGCAAGACCGGCAAACCAACCTGGAACTATTGCACCGCCGCATACTCGCGTGCCGTTTGTGCGAAGAACAGGGCTACATTAGGGCTGCGCGTCCGCTTGTGAACGGGCGCGCCAGTGATCGTATCATGGTGATTGGTCAAGCTCCGGGGCATCGCTCGGTGGCGAAGGGACGCTCGTTCAGCGGGCCTGGTGGCAGCATCCTACAAAAGTGGTTGGAGCAGGCGGGTTTCCCACCTGGCTATTTACACGCCCATGTCTACCTCAGTTCGTTGACGCGCTGCGATCCGGGACGCAATCCGCGCGGCGACGGAGATCGACGACCCTCGCCACCCGAAGTCACCCTCTGTCGTCCTTACCTGGAAGCCGAATTAGCCATAGTGCAGCCAAATATCGTGTTGCTGGTGGGCGCGATGGCTATCGAAGCATTTCTGGGCAAGCGAAAACTGGAAGAGTGCATCGGCACATTTCACACGCGGAATGGCATATTGTTGCTTCCACTACCACATCCATCGGGGATAAGCCGGTGGCTACTCGATCCCGCGCACCAACAATTGCTTCAACAAGCGCTGGCTATCCTGTCACAGTGGCGCGAAGACCTGGACGTATAGGAGGAAAGTTAGGAGCGCGTTCATGTTTACTCAGTCTCTTGCGCTCTCTTGCGCATAGCGTACTCATGCACGCCCTTTTTGAGCGTACCCAGGGCCAGAGTCGCGCAGGTCGGGCGCGTCATGACCAGTTCACGCCCCAACTGCTCGATGAGGTCCTCGAAGCTCAAATGCTCGATTTCTTCCGCCGTCATGCCCTGCGTGATTTCCGTCACATACGACGCGGCGGCGCTGCTGATCGTACAGCCCTCGCCATCCCAGTGAATCTCTTCGATTTTGCCATCTTTGCCAAAGCGCGCCTGCATAGAAATCATATCGGCGCAGCCAGGATTGCCGCCCGTCAGGCTGATATCCGCGTGTTCCAACGGCCCCTTATTGCGCGGGTTATCATAATGATCCATTAAAAATTCGATAGCTTCTTGACGATCCATTGATTGCTTTTCTCCGATAAGTACAGGATAAATGATAATTTTTGATGCCCGAATGGGATAATGGAAGCGCCCGCGTCCTGATGAATTTGACAACTGAATGGGGTATTGGCGTGGCCCCGTCCTGTAGTCCTGTAGGGACAAGGGGCGGGGCGAAGTGGATGAGGGGGCCTTGTGCTTGTCCTCGTCGGAGTGCGACCCTCTTGCCTCACGGAACCCAGGCGAATCGTGTTGCCAGCAGGACAAGCACAAGGCCCCCACCCATCCCCACATCCACCCCTTGTCCCTACAGGACGGAGGCGGACGGAACCCCGGGCAATTACCCTCTTTGGTCGTCAAAATTCATCAGGACGGGGCCACGTATCATTACCAATTACGGCTTCTCAATAGGCGCGCGTACCAGGTTGCCCCATTCGGTCCACGAGCCGTCGTAGTTGCGCACCTGGGGATAGCCCAGCAGGCGTGTCAGCACGAACCAGGTGTGCGCGGAACGCTCACCGATGCGGCAATACGTAACCACATCATTAGTGGGATTGATATTTTTGCCGCCGTAAATCTGGCGCAATTCGTCCGCGGATTTGAAGGTACCGTCGGGATTGGCTGCTGTTGCCCAGGGAATGCTCCTGGCAGTGGGGATATGCCCGCCGCGCTGCGCTCCCTCCTGCGGATAGTTGACCATATGCAGCAACTCGCCGGTGTATTCCTGTGGGGAACGCACGTCGATCAAGCGGCGATTGGCGTCCCTCAGCCCGGTCAACACGTCGTCGCGATAGGCGCGGTTGGACTCATTGCGAGCCGGAGCATGATAGGTGGTGGCCGAGAAATGCGGCATTTCTTTGGTCAGAGGTCTGCCCTCCGCTTCCCACTTGAGACGCCCGCCGTTCATGATCTTCATGTTGGCATGGCCGTACATACTGAATAGCCAGTAGGTATAACAAGCATACCAGTTGTTCTTATCACCATACAGCACAATCAAGGTGTCGTTGCTGATGCCCCAGCGGCTCATCAGTTTTTCAAAACCCTGTTGATCGATGAAGTCGCGCGTGATGGGGTCCTGCACATCGACATGCCAGTCGAGTTTCAACGCGCCATGCAAATGACCGACTTCGTATAAAAGCACATCTTCTGATGCTTCGATCAATCTTACATTGGGGTCGTTCAAATGCTCCGCAACCCAACTTGTCTCAATCAGCGCATCAGGATGCGCGTACCCGGACGCAGCATTAGCTCCCGAAGTCGCGGTTTCTGTCCCAGACATACTCAAGTTCCTCCCTACAAATAGGTTTGATAGTATTCACACGCCCGTCTGACTTTGACGGGCAGGAGTACGAGAACACGAGCGGCGCGCATTAAGCCGCCTCGTTTACAAAAACACATAGTATCCGATTTATATTCTACTCCGCAGGTCGGAATTAAGCAAGTTATTTTCCTAATAAAATAGGTAGGAACGCTAAATTAGCGTTCCCACCTGTTGCTGCCACATTTCCCTTGCCAGCGTGCGGGCGTCGGCCACCACGCCGTAACGGGCGAAGTAGCTACACACACGCTCGACATCGCGCAATAGCAGAGGAGCTTATATCTGAAAACTACCACCATTCTGCATACTGCACAAGCGTTACTAATATTTATATCGTAAATTTAATTCAAAAGCAGTATAACACAAATGAGCGGAATTGAATATTGCATTTCTTACATTCATTAGATATACTCATTACATAGATCGTTTTTCTATTGCAGTGAAGGAGCGAACTACTATGTCTGTTTTTGTGATAGTCGCAATGCTGCTCTTCGCCATTGGCATCTGGTTTGACAGCAGAAAACGCGCTCAAAAGCCGCCAAAGCCGCGTGAGTATAGCCTATCCACGTGCGTCTGTTGAGTTGACGAAACTAAACGGCCAGACACGCGGAGAACGTTGGAACGACTAAAATACGACTATGAAGCGACAAGCTATTCAGTGTTCTTTGAAGCGATGAAAGGCTACACTTTGAAAGGAACGCTCAGATGTGTCTCAAAGGGCGGTAACACACAAAATGGTCAGTAAGTAAGTAAGTAAGGATGGGAAAGATTCATGAGTGAACAGGAGAACAAAAGCGAAGTCGCGCGCATCAAGCGGCAAATCGAGCTCGAGTACGAGGCGGCGCAGCGCGGCATGTACGGCTTTGCCTATGGAGCGGCAAAACATGAGTTTATTACTGCTCGCATGGAAAACATTGGGCGGTATCACGAGAAATTGAAAACGCTGGTGGGAGAAGAACAGGCGGTTGTGGCCCTGGCGCAAGCGCTTGAGCAGGCCGGGAACGAGACGAAGCAAGAAGAATGATCTGCCAGAGGAGATAGCTGGTGTATGCAGAGCAATGAGAAAAAAGTTCAGAATGTAAAGTCAAGCAAAACTCCTTCGATAACTGAAACTTATAGGAGTTTTATGTACTAGACGGGCAAAAACAGCATTACATTCAAAATAGATTTCACCATTGTGTTTTCTGCATTCATTAGTTATACTTATTGCATGGATCGTTTTTCTATTTCAGTAAAGGAGCAGGCTCATGGAGGTTTCAGTTTTCGTGATATTCGCCATGCTGTTCTTTGCCATTGGCTTATGGTATGACAGCAGAAAAAGACCAAAAAAGCCAGAGAAGCCTCGCTATATTGTAATTGATACCCAGGAGAAAGACGGCTAAAATACCCCGTCAGTCCCACAAACCCACTTTCGTAAACATCGCCAGCCGCTCCGCCAGCCCTGTATTGCGCTGTGTAACGCGATTATTTCTCACGGCGACTTCCAGGGCGCGGGGTTGGCCGATGAGGATGCACAGGCGTTTGGCGCGCGTGATGGCGGTATAAAGCAGGTTGCGCTGGAGCAGCATATAGTGTTCGCGGGTGAGCGGCAGGATGATGGCGGGATATTCGCTGCCCTGGCTTTTATGCACCGTCACGGCGTAGGCCAGCGTCAATTCATCAAGTTCGTGAAATTCGTAGCTGACGATGAGCGGCCCCGCTTCTTCCAGAAATTCGACTTTGACGGTGGAATTTTCGCGATTGATGGCGCGAATCCAGCCTACGTCTCCGTTGAAAACGTCTTTATCGTAGTCGTTGCGCTGCTGCATCACCTTATCGCCAACGCGGAAGACGCGCCCGCCCCATTCTATGCTTGCCGGAGCATTCGGGTTGAGGTGCGCCTGCAACTCTTCATTGAGGCTGTTCACACCTAGCGGGCCGCGATACATGGGCGTCAGCACCTGGATGTCGGTCATGGGGTTAAGCCCATAGTGCTTTGGAATGCGGTTCTGCACGAAGTCGAGCACCAGGCGTTGGGCGCGCACCGGGTTATCCTCGGCGATGAAGTAGAAATCGGTCTTCTGCTCGCGCTGCAGCGACGGCATTTGCCCGGCGTTGATGCGGTGCGCGTTGACCACAATCTGGCTCTGCTGCGCCTGGCGAAAGAGTTCGGTTAAGCGCGCGGTGGGGACCGTCTCGCTGCGCAACAGGTCGCGCAATACGTTGCCGGGGCCAACGGGCGGCAATTGATCGGCGTCTCCCACCAGCAAGAGGTGCGCGTCGGGCGGCAGCGCCTTGAGCAGGTGATAAAAGAGCAGGATATCGACCATCGACATTTCATCGACAATCACAAACTGGAAGGGCAGGGGATTGGCTTCGTTGCGCTGAAAGCTGTTATCGTGCGGGGCGTATTCCAGCAAACGATGCAGAGTTTTGGCCTGGAAGCCGACCGCTCCCCCGGTCGCCTCGGTGAGACGCTTGGCAGCGCGGCCCGTCGGCGCGGCCAGCGCCACGTCGATATTGCGCTTGCGCAACACCATCAGCAACGCTCGTAAAGAAGTCGATTTGCCCGTTCCCGGCCCTCCCGTCAGGATGCTGACTTTCTTACTGTAGGCCATCTGCACGGCTTCGCGCTGCTTCTCGGTCAGCGTCATATTGCGGTTCTGCGCCAGGTAATCAAAGACCGCCTGCCAGTATTGCTGGCTCACAGGAGGCAGTTTGCTCTCGCTGCGCAGTAGTGTACGCAGGATACGCGCCGAACCGTTTTCAGCGTGCCAGAAGGGGCCAAAATAGATGCGCTGCTGCGGTCCAGGCTCTTCGATTTCCGACCAATCGAGCGGCGGCTCATCTTCACTCGAAGGCTGAGAATGCCGGGATGGTGTTGATGATGCTGGCAGCACAGGCAAGGGCGCTTCGACGAACACGTCGCGTTCGCTTTTCAGTTGCTCCATCGCCTCTGCCAGCAATTCGATGGAGGTTTCCAGAATCTCCGAGGAGCGGCGCAGCAGTTCGTTTTCCGGTAAAAAACAATGTCCATCATCATTGGCCGCCTGCGCCAGCACGTATTTGAGACCCGTTGCCAGGCGGGGGATACTATCGCGCGGCAAACCCAGCTTGACGGCTATCTCATCAGCCGTGCGGAAGCCGATGCCGTTGACATCCTGCGCGAGCTTATAGGGATTTTCGCGAATGACCTTGATGGACTCCTGCCCGTACTGCTTATAGATGCGCGTCGCCAGATTCATGGAAACATCGTGCGATTGCAAGAACAGGTGCAGTTCTTTGACCTCGTTTTGCTCGGCCCACGATGCAATGATCTGCTCGCGGTCTTTCGCGCTGATGCCCTTGACCTCGCTCAAGCGTTCAGGCTGCTGCTCGATAATCGCCAGCGTTTGCTCGCCAAAATGGGCCACGATGCGCTCAGCCTTCTTTGGCCCGATGCCTTTAATCAGCCCGGAACCGAGATAGCGCGTGATACCTTCGGGCGAAGCGGGCAAACGCTGCACAAAGGTAGTAACATGCAACTGCCGCCCATACTTGGGGTCTTTCTCCCATTCCCCCTCCACCGACAACAACTCGCCCACCTGCACGCCAGGCAGCGTGCCAACGATGGTAGTCAGATCATCACGAAACAAGCGACCGCTATCATTGGTACGAAAACGCGCCACTGTATAATGATTCTCTTCGTTCCGAAAGACAATACTTTCAACCGAACCTTCAAGCTTTGGCATTCTGAACTATTCCGTCATATGATAGAGAGAGCATGAAATATCATGCTGTATCTTAACACGAGGCCAGGGCGGGGGCAAGCCCTGGAAACAGTAAAGGAATTACAACGAACCATGACAACTTCACCGCAATCCCCTGACAACCATAAAAAAGCTCAGGTGCAGGATTATTTTTCGCGTACAGCCGAAGGCTATGTTGCCAGTTTTTCGCATCGCGCTGGCGACGACCTGCTACGGCTGATCGAACTGGGCGAATGGGACGCGAGCCAACGGGCGTTGGATATCGCCACCGGCGGTGGGCATACGGCGCTGGCCGTCGCATCGCATGTCGGGCAGGTGACGGTGACAGACCTGACCCCGCGTATGCTTGAGAAGGCGCGTGAATATATCTTGCAACAGGGCATCACTAATGCCGTATTCCACGTGGCCGACGCCGAACAATTACCTTTCGCGGATGCCACATTCGAGCGCGCGACCTGTCGTATCGCAGCTCATCACTTCCCCAACGTTGCGCAATTCGTGCGCGAAGTAGCGCGAGTTTTGAAAAAGGGAGGCCTCTTCCTGCTCATCGATTGTATGGCTCCCAGCGATGTCCAACTCGACGTGTTCGATAACCGTGTTGAAAAGTGGCGCGACCCCTCGCATGGTCGCTCATGCACGCCCGAAGAGTGGCAGGTCTTTTTCCATCAGGCAGGCCTAACTATTGAGCATCAAGAATTTTTTCGCAAATCACACGACTATGCCGATTGGACAGCCCGCGCGCAAATGCCAGACACCGAAAAAGCGCAACTCCAACGGTTTATTCGGGAGAGTGATCAACGCATCCAACGTTACTTCGAGGTCAAACACGCGGCTGATGGGCAGTTGGAAAGCTTCACCAACGACTTCATATTGCTGAAAGGCCGCAAAAGCTGATCGCGCCATCTTTCTACGAAAGCCAGTAGCGATACCCCTTGTGGGTGTCCCGTCACATCATGTCTGGCGAAAAACGATGACGGGACACCCACAAGGGGTATCGCTACTGACCGGTGTTTTGTTAGCCGATTCAGCCAGTTTTGAAGGACGTTTATAATGGTAAGAGCGGGTCTAAAGCTAGTCACATTGCTATAACAGTTTCATCGACGTATAGAAATTTACTTGACGATACGTAACGTTTCATTTAGACTGATGGTAACGATTGTTACGTTTAAATTTGTGTAGTTAGTGGGTTGTGATGGAATACCTTATTTATGAAGGATAAACATACAATGAATCAGTCTCAATCAGCAAGTTTTCCCACAGCAGGCTATAGTGGGCAGCTCGATCACTCAACGTTAAGCAAACTAAAGAGCCTGTTACGGCCATCTCGACATGCAAGCGCCACATCAATCGCTGAACTGTTGCAGCAAATCGAGACAATCACTACCCCACGACAGTTAAATAAGCGCATCAACAATCTTCAAAGCAAAATCTGGAATCGACCTCAGGAGGAGCAAACGCTATTCCGGGAACTCCTTGCTGATATTCTGACTGTTCGCATCCTTCAATCTCGGCAACGCGCACTGCGCCTTGAAGCGGCTGGCTGGTTGCGCATGATTACACAGGCCGCTTACCTCCCTCAGCCAGAACAAACATTTATAACTCTGGTTACAGCATCAACCCGGACAGATCAAATCGACACCCATGAACGCGCAGCCTATCTCAAAATGATCGTTGATTGCTTCTGGCCGTTCCGCTATCCCTATCCCGCTTTTACGTGGGAAGCATTCCCTGCCAACAGCGTGTTTTACGCACTGGCTCCCATGCTTATTAATGCTGATGACTATACGCAAAGTATGCTGATAGCCATATTCAGTGAATTGCCCACGCTGGATGAAAATGAAATCGCCCCGCATTTGTTGCCCATCGCGCTGCAATGGGCCAGGCATAGCGACAGCGAACACCGCCAGCGCATCACCACTATTCTTGCTCGCATGAACCACCAGGATGCTCAAGCCGCCCTGCAAGATCTCCAATCCGATGCCGATCTCCTCGTACAAACCAGCGCGCACCGCGCCGCCGAAAAAGAACAACGCGCCTGACCCTTTCAATGGCATAAAAAAATTGAGTACTTCCCCATACCCGCTGCATCAGGTACGTCCATGCGCAAGCATTGGTATGACGATGAAGCGCAATTCTGCTTTGTACCAATGCCAGCACTTAACGGTTAAGTACTCATATATTGAGTATATTCTTTAACTCTGATCCTGTCAATAGCTGATTGGATTTATCCTCGTCTGCCAGATTATAACTGGTAATATTTCACAATTTCTAATAAAAACCATGAGATATTATTGTGAACTATCTGCGCCATAGGCTATAATGAACTTGTCTTCTGTAAGACGTGAGAGCAAAAAGGGGTAGATTCTTTACAAACAGGCAACAGGACATTCGCCTGCTTCCAGCACACTTGCGCAACATTCCGTAGGGGGATAGGATATAAACTCATGAATAATAAAGTTACCTATCGTCAACAATTTACTCGTTGTGGCAAGCAACGTTGTCGTAAATGTAAAGAGGGGGCGGGGCATGGGCCATACTGGTATGCCTACTGGAGTGAGAATGGTCGCACCGTCAGTAAGTATATTGGCATACACCCCCCTGCAGGTATCGAGCTTACACCTATTGAAACTATTCCTGACCACGCGCACCCATCAACTGTGGAACTTGACGCAGCCATCGCTACCAGCGACAAAGCATACAATGAGCGGAAACAGCGAAACTACGCTTGAGGCGATACATACAACACCCACTCAAACAGCGACAGAGATGTTGTTCCCTCGAACAGAGGGAAACCAATACAACCCCGTTTTGCGCATTTACCTGCTTGGGCAGTTACGAATTGAGCGGAAGAATGGCAACGAATGGGAAACCGTCACCAGTCGCACCTGGCATCGCCGCCGCGCGCGCGCCCTGCTGGGATGCCTGTTAAGCTCAAGTGGCAGGAGGTCAGGCAGAGAACAGATTATGGAAGCGCTCTGGCCCGATCTTGATATAGAGACCGCCGCCAACCGCTTAAACGGGGCAGTACACGAGGTTCGCCAGGTGTTGGATCCACAGATCACGCGCCCTGCCGCGTCACGCATGTTACGCCTGGAACGCGATATTTTAGCGCTGGCTGATGCCAACTCTATATGGGTAGACGCGGACGAGTTTGAAAGCCTGCTGAACAAAGCCAATGCTACTACAGATGCTGAACAGGTGGAACAACTCCTGGAAGAAGCATCTACACTCTATGCCGGGGATTATTTGCTCGAGGAACTCTATTCCGAATGGGCCACGCCGCGCCGCGAATCGCTGCGGCGTGGCTGGATGGGCTTGTTGCTCAAACTGGCGGAATTGCGTGTAGCGCGCGGCGCGCTCACCAGCGCCATCGAGCCGCTTGACAGGCTGCTGGGCGCTGACCTGACGCATGAGACGGCGGTGCGCCGTCTCATGGTGATTCTTACACAACTGGACCGGCGGGGCGAAGCGTTGCGTGTCTACCATCGCCTGGAAGAAACGCTGGCGCGCGAATACGAAAGCGACCCTCTGCCAGAGACAAGAGAGCTGTACGAAGCGCTGCGCAGAGGCACGTTCCAGATGCCACGCTCCCCGGAAACGCCTGTCAACCCTGTGGAGACAAAACCTACTGCTTCGACACCCGCGCAACCCACGGACGCTCACCTGCAACCCGCGGAAGCCATACCCAAACCTGTCTATACAGCCTTTCAACGTCCCGCCCTACAGTTGGGGCGTCATAATCAGAGTAAACTGGTCGGGCGCGAACGCGAACTGGCCTCCATGCAACAACTCCTGCTGGCCCTGGAAAACGTTGAACCAGAAGAAAGCCAGGCAACAGCCACCGGCAAACCGCGCATTGATGGCGTGAAAGAGACTGCGACTCACTCCAGCAGGCACAGACGCGCGCAGAAACTCACGCATTTCCTGGTTCTGATGGGAGAATCGGGCATCGGGAAAACACGCCTGGCCGAGGAAATAAGCTACGAGGCCAACTTGCGAAACTGGTCGGTCGTCTGGGCGCACGCCTACGAACAGGAGGGAACCATTCCCTATCGACCCTGGACCGAAATCCTGCGCACGCTTCTAAAAGATATGCCGGCGGAATTTTTACTGGAAAGCCTGGAGTCAGTCGAAAAACCGGAAATTGATGATGCCTCATCCAGAAGCGCCAATGCATCCTCACAGGCATACACCAGGCTCAGCAGACTTCGCACGCTCGCGCCCGAACTGGCTGCGCACCTGGCCTTCGACGATTCGCCCTCCAAAACCACTTTGCCGCTTACCCCCGAACAAGAACGCCTGCATCTGTGGGAGGCCACGACCGCGCTGCTAAGTGTCATGAGCCGTTCCACACCGCTCTTACTTGTACTGGATGACCTGCACTGGACAGACGACAGCAGCCTTGAACTGCTGGCTTATGTTGTTCGTCATATGCAAAATGAGCGCATAGCCATTGTGGCAACCTGCCGGGATATCGAACTCGTGCCTACCTCAAACCTGCGCCCCCTGCTTAACGACCTGCGGCGCGAACAGGCCCTGATTACCTTGCCCGTGCAGCCGCTGGACGATGGGCAAATCGGGTCACTGGTTGCGCACCTGCCTCAGACGATTATCAAGAGTATCCAGTCGCAGGCGGGCGGCAATCCTTTTTTCGCGGAAGAACTGGCGCGTGTCAGCGAAATCGGTCTACCCCTCTTCGCTCCAAACGAGAGGAACGCGCTCGCACTCTCCATGCAGACAGGTGAGAGCGAAAAAGAAACGCCCGGTGGCACTCACCACTCCTCCATGATGCCGGAAACCATCACCGCCGTACTCGACCGCCGCCTGAGCAGGCTGAGTAACGATTGCCAGATACTATTGGGGAGGGTTGCAGTTCTCGGTGGTTCGTTTGAGTTCAACCAGCTTGCCTACATGGTTGGAGATCAGAACATCCACGAGGATGCCATTCTCGATATGCTTGAAGAAGCCCTGCGAGCCGGACTTTTAACAGAAGAGGGAACCGGCACGCATATCACCTACAATTTCTGGCACCCATTGATTGTCAGCCACTTGTATAATCGCCTCTCCGCGGCGCGGCGCGCGCAGTTACACCGCCGCGCTGCTAACGCGCTCATGCTGGCGCAGCCCGGCAGCGAAGAAGAAGTGGCTGCCGCCATTACTCATCACCTCAGTAAGGGAGGCAGCGATCCTGCCTCCATCGCAAAATATGCCGAACTCGCCGCTAATCGCGCCTACGCGCTGTCCGCCTATTCCGAAGCAGAGCATTACTACCGCATAGCCATCGAAGCCCTCTCTCGTGGTAAACACGAGAAAACGCACAAAATTGAAGACCCACTGCTCCTGGCGAGCCTGTTGGAGCGCGTCGCCGAATGCAACAATATACACGGCAACTATGAGGAAATGCGGCATCTTTACGAACGTGTGCTTGAACTACGCGCTCAGTATCACCCGGAAGAAACGCATCAAAAATGTAAGACGGAAGCGCAACGGCGCGCGCTCATTTTGCGAGAAATCGGACGCGCCTGGGCAGAAACCTCCGATTTTGACCATGCCTGGCAGTGTTATGAACAGGCCAAACAGGTCATGCTGGACGCGGGGGTAACATCCGGCTGTGCCTGGGCATGTCTGCATTTACAACAGGGTAACATCAACTGGCATCGGGGCAACTATGACGGAGCGCAGCGCTACGCGCAAGAAGCTCTCAACATGCTTGAAGAGACTATACAAAATCAGCAGCCGGGCAAGCCCGACCTGCCTATCACCGCTTCCGAATTGCCAACCCGCACCGCGCTCGCCATGGTTGGCAGCGCGATTGAGCTTGGACGCTGCTATGAATTACTCGGCATTCTTGCCGCTACGCTTGGTCAATATAGCGAGGCGCTTACGCATTTGAAGCGCGAGCAGTCCATCTTTCGAGCAACATGACGAGGTCTCCGCCTTAACTATGGTGTACGGCAATCTGGGTGCCGTACATGCCATGCGAGCAGAAAACGAAATCGCGCGCACCTACTTCAAACAGGCGCTGGGCATGGCCGAACGCAACAGCGACCAACCCAATGTGGCGTTTGTGACGGGGAATCTGGGCGATGTCGCGGCACGCTGCGGCGATCTGCTCGAAGCAGAAGAATGGATGAGGCGCAGTATCGCTGTTACTGAACGCATCAGCGAAAGGGAACAGTTAAGCTGGAATAATGTTGTCCTGGCGAGTATCCTGCAAGATCAGGGCAATATGCAAGGCGCGCTGGCATCTATTCGACGCGGTCTCGCCCTGGCACGCGCCATCAAAAGCGCGCGCTTCACCGGTTTTGCCCTCGTTACCCTGGGTGACTGGCGCATCTCCAGGGCCATCGAGGTGTGCAATATCAATTTCATCGATGCCCGTGCGCACGTCGCCTTACAAAAACATGGCGGGTTAGACATACTGGCGCGCGCGCGCAAAGCGTTAGAGAGCGCGCTGACACTCGAAAGGCTGGACGCGGAAGTGAACATTGAAGGCCGCCTCAACCTGGCAACCGTCTTTTTCCTGCTGGGTGAAGTCGAACGCGCGCGACAGATGGCATTGCAGAGCATGAGAGACGCGCAGGAACACGAACTTACCCGCGCCCTGGCGCGCTCACAGCGCTTACTCGGCAGGATATTAGCCGCTCAGGGGCACACCGTCGAGGCTGATACTTATTTTGAGCAGGCCATCGATATCTTTTCCCGGCACGAGATGCGCCTGGACTATGCCCGCGCGCTGCACGGCTACGGGGTAACTTTGCTGCCACGAGGTTCAGCAGAAGAGCCAGCTTTCCAGCGCGGACTGGCCTACCTGCAAGAGGCACGCGCCATCTTCGCGCAATGCAAAGCAGCTTTCGACGTTGAATGGATCGAGCGCATTCTAGCTCATTACGACTGTCAGACACCCCACGGCTGAAGCCGGGGGCTTGCGGTTGGGGCGGCGATACGCCCGTCTATCGTAAGCCACTTCAAGGTCTGACTAGTCTCAGCCAGGGCAGACTGTCTGGATACAATCAGGCAGGCCATCGGGCTACGTTCGGAGCGAAAATATAGGTACCAGTGGACGCTTGCTCTAATCCACTGCTCTACGAGCGTTCATTAAAAGTCCCGCGGGGTAGGGACGGTGTGGACGATTTTAGACAACCGCTCACGAACCTTGACGAAGATCACCTGACGGTTGCGTGGAACCGGGCTTCATTTTTGTTGAAGCCACCTGGACGAGAGGCCACGTTTCTCTCGTTCCCCCGCAAGGGGATTGACGACGACCAGACCGATGGCTGCGGCCAGCCTTTCTTTCCTCCCCGTGCATGAATGCAGGGGTCTCCAAGAAAGGACACGACGATGAAAATGCTCATATATATACGGTAGGGTACGGGTGGGGCAAGCCCTGCCCTGGTAGTTCTACAGAAAGGCTAGCTATTTCATGGCAAACGACAACGCGGAATTAACGTATTTACAGCAACAACAGCGGACGCGACAGCAGATCGAAGAGGGTATCACCCGCGCCTTCGCGCCAGAGGACGACGGGCTGCGCAATGCTTTGACCTCAGCAAGAGCGGCTGGTTTACCCGAAATTCAAATCTCGCCCATTCAGGGCAAGCTGCTGCAAGTGCTTGCCGCCGCCTGCAACGCGCATAAAATACTGGAAATTGGCGCGCTGGGCGGCTACAGCGGCATCTGGCTGGCGCGCTCGCTGCCCGCGGGTGGGCGCATGATTACGCTGGAGATCAGCCCGGAACACGCCGCCGTCGTGCGCAACTCCTTTGAAAAGGCGGGTGTCAGTGACCGCACAGAGGTGCGCGTAGGCAGGGCGCTCGACCTGCTGCCACCCCTGGAAAGCGAAGCCCCTTTCGACCTGGTTTTTATTGACGCCGACAAACCACCCTATCCTCAATATCTCGAATGGGCCATGCGGCTCACTCGCCCTGGCAGCATCATCGTCGCCGACAACTGCATTCGCGGCGGCAAAGCCTTTCTACCCCCGCAGGATGAGGTGATAGCGGGCGTGGCAGAGCTAAACCGGCGTATCGCCAGCGATCCCCGCCTGGCATCGCTGCTCCTGGCAATGGATGAAGACTACACCGATGGTTTTGCTATCGCGGTAGTGAAGTACTGATGCGATCAGCAGAGCACGTTATAGCGCCAACTTCTCAAAGCAGAACGTCGCTCCTTTGCTTTTTCCCTTATTCTATCACCCTTTCCGCGTTATTTCCGCATCGCTGTACTAGTTATAAACCGGGTTATGTGCTATATTACAATCGGAACCGGGGCAAGAGCGCAGACCGCACAGTTCGCGTTCACCCAGGGAACACAATTTGGAACATAAGGAAGGTACACAATCGTGCCGTGGTGTAAGTTTTTTGTCCCAAAGATTGCCTCGCCGGGCATTAAGCCAGATGATCTTGCTTTAAATGAGCATATCATGTATGCCAAGTGCATCAAAGGTCACGTGTTGAAAGATGCTGAGGACTGGATTCTGTGCGAGAACCTGCCATCGCCCGATTCAAAGTGCTGGCAAGAGGGCGGAGACACTATTTTTTCGTTGATGTATAAGAAACGCAACGAGTCAGCAGCTCAGGCCAATAGCGACGCGCAAGCATCCCAGCAGGGCCTCGCAACACAAAGCGCATCGTCCTGAGGATACATGGGTAAGCGATCTCTTCCCGCGCCTATTTTGTCGCAACCCACGCCGGAACTCACAGCGCAGGTTCATGCCGCCCTGTTGCAGTGGTATCGCGCGCATCAACGTGACCTGCCCTGGCGGTCTACCACCGACGCCTATGCTATTCTTGTTTCAGAAATCATGCTTCAGCAGACGCAGGTTGAGCGCGTCTTGCCCAAATATCACCAGTTTCTAGCCGCGTTTCCCACCCTGGTCGATCTTGCAGCCGCGCCGACTGCCGATGTAATCACCGTGTGGGCGTCCCTGGGCTATAACTCGCGGGCCGTGCGCCTGCAATCTATCGCGCGCCAGGTTATAGCCGATTTTGGCGGGCAAATCCCCACCTCAATTGATGAGTTATTGCGACTGAAAGGCATTGGCCGCTATACCGCCGGCGCTATTGCCTGCTTCGCCTATCACCAGCAGGTCGCCACCGTTGACACCAACATCTATCGCGTGCTGCACCGCATCTTTCTCGGCCTGGAACATCCAGAACCTCGCATAACCACCGAGCAGATGTTCACCTACGCGGAGCAAGTTTTACCCCCTGGCGATGCATACAACTGGAACCAGGCGTTGATGGACCTCGGCGCGACCATCTGTACCAGCGCCAACCCGCAGTGCGCGCATTGTCCCCTGCAAGAGCAGTGCCAGGCGTACAGGGACATGAGCCAGTACAGCCTCTTTCCCGGCGGCACGGTCTTGCGCCAGTTGCGCAAAGTCGCGGAGCCAAAAACGCCCTACGAGGCAAAACCCTTTACCAGCACCAGTCGCTATTTTCGCGGGCGCATCATCGATCACCTGCGCTCGCTGACCGCCAACCAGCGCATCACGCTGGCAGACCTGGGACCAATTCTCAAAGCCGACTATAGCGAAGCAGATTCCGCCTGGCTGCTCAAGCTGGTACAAGCTCTGGCAAAAGATGGCCTGCTCAATTTTCAAGCCGACGGCATACGACTGCCATGATTGGTAAATCTTCCCTGCGCGTGCTACATTTACTATAGTAGGGTACCTGTGGTCAGGGCAGGGGCAAGCCCCGCCCAATACAGTAACGAACATCGATGGCCGTGTGCCGGGTCCGGGCGGGGCAAGCCCCCGCCTAGGCACAACGCGATAGGCGCGCGGGGCTTGCCCCCGCCCCGGTATCGCGTCGTCGCCCTGGCTAGTTTCCTTGACGACATCAGGTATACTAAGGCTAATATTTCAGAGTGTATTGGAGGAGCGCAACGTTGCAACTCAAAAGTTTTGACGATATCCAGCGGGTTCACCGCCATATTTTTCTTTCACCCCATTTCGATGATGTTGTTTACTCATGTGGAGGCACTCTTGGAGTACAGGTAAGCGCGGGTTTGCGTCCACTGGTCATCACCGTTTTTGGTGGTGCGCCTACCACTCCCATTGAGTTTAGCCCTTTTGCCATAGAAACGCATCGCAAGATGGGTTTTCGCCAGGACGCGCAGGCCGCAATCGCCACGCGCCGCCGTGAAGACGCCGCCGCCCTCGACTACCTGCGCGCGGACTACCTGTGGCTCGATTATCCCGATGCCATGTATCGCGGCACACCGCCATACTATCCCAATCAAGTAGTTGGGGTTGATGTACACCCTGGTGATTTGTGGATCGACCGCGAGCTGGCCCAAAACCTCGTCGCGCTACACGAGCGCCTTCCCGATGCCGTCTGGTACGCGCCGCTGGCAATTGGCCCCCATATCGATCACCAGATCGTCTGTTCCGCCGCCGACCGCCTGATCGAGCTTGGGGCCAACGTCAAACTCTACGAAGACTTCCCCTACGTCCTCGACAATGGCGCTCGCGAAAAGCGCGTCAAGGACTTTGGAGGTACCCTCGAACCGGCGCTGGTAGAGATGTCGGAAATGCTGCCCCTGCGCCAGGAAGCCGCCGCCATGTATGCCTCGCAAACAGATGCCAACTTCGCCAGCAAAGAAGCTATGTTCAACGCTATGAAGACATACACCTACAGCATTCGTCCAGTACATACCGTTCACCTTGAACGGTACTGGACTCTGAGCTAAGGCAAAATATGCAGGTAGGAAGTAGTTGCCAGCACAGCCATCCGGCTGTGCTGGCAACCACTTCCTACCTGCATAGTACCAGTTTTACAAGGTATGGTATTATAGAAGAAAGACGCGACACCAATACCAAACCATAAAAGATGTATCTCATTGTCATAAGCGCATAAGCTGCGTGAAAAATAAAAACGAGCAAAGGGTAGGGGATAGATGAAGGGGATTGAAGGGTTTACGCTCGGACGCTATGAACTACGGCGTCGCCTCGCCCAGGGCGGCATGTCAGAAGTCTACCTGGCATACGACCGCCGGGTCAAACGCCAGGTGGCCATCAAGGTGCTGTATGGCCGCGATGTCTCCTTCGTGAGACGCTTCGAGCGCGAAGCGCTGGCAGTCGGCGCGCTCTCCCATAACCACATCCTGCCACTCTACGATTTCGGCGAACAAAGCCCCTGGTACTACCTGGTCATGCCCTATATCGAGGGCGGCACCTTGCGCGACTACCTGCTCAAACGCAAGCAACTCACGCTGGAAGAAGCCGCCAGCTTCGTTGACCAGATCGCAGCCGCCCTCCAATACGCCCACGACAGCAAGGTCGTTCACCGCGATGTAAAACCCTCCAATATCCTGCTGCGCCAGGACGGCTACGCCTATCTCGTCGATTTCGGGCTGGCGAAAGCCCTCATGGGAGCCGAAGCGCTCACCAGCGAGGGCGCTATGGTCGGCACCCCCGAATACATGGCCCCCGAACAATCCAACGGCGAAAGCGATTACCGCAGCGATATCTACTCACTGGGCGTCATCCTCTACCAGATGCTGACCGGGCGCGTCCCATTCATGGCCGAATCGCCCGTCGCCATCTCCCTCAAACATATCCAGACCGCGCCAATCTCACCCAGTAAGCTCAATAGCGAGATTCCCCCCTTGATCGAAGAAGTCATTCTCAAAGCTATGGCAAAAGAACCCGCTCAACGCTATCAACAGGCCCAGGAGCTTTCCATCGCCTACTGGAAAGCCTTACAGCAAGAACGCGCCCGCTTGAAAAGCGAAGCCATCACGTTAGACACCAATGAAATTCCATCCCAGGATACATCGGATGCGACACCGCCAGCGCTAGAGCTAGCAGCGCAACTCAAAGCGCCCGCCGTAACCCGTGTGCTGGAAGAAACGCGCCAGCGCCCGCCCATCATGCCACTGCACGTTCCACTCACAGAGAAAAATGACGCCGTTTCAAACGAATTGGCATCCACTTCACTACCACCCGCGCAACTTCCTAAACGGCAATCCATGCAACGAACCCGCCGCCTGCAACTGCGCTCGCGCAAAGCAATAATCGCTATAGTATGCATGGTCGTCATCCTGCTGGCCCTCCCGCTCGGCCTGCTCACGAGGCTGAACCAGCGCCCCCATCATATACAACCCATCCAGAGTGCCCAGACAGTTATCAACTCGACCCAACCCTGGCTAACCGCCACCGCGCAGGCTCTGGGCACCCAGCAAGCAGCGCTGGCAGCTCAGGCCCGCGTCCAGGCTACTGCCGGCATAACCACATCCATAGGCGCGGGCCAGGTGCTCTACTCCGATGACCTGACCACCCCCGGCGGCGGCTGGATCGACGACGGCTCCCAATGCTACTTCTCGCCAGAAGGCTACCACGTCCGCACCTCCATCCCGCGCGAGGTCGCCTGGTGCTATTCCAGCCAGCAGCAGTACACCAACGTCGTCATCACCGCCCAGGCGCGCCTGCTCCACGGCGACATCTACGGCCTCATCTTCCGTCTCAGCCCCATCGCTCGCCAGTTCTACGTCCTCGAAATCAACAACCGGGGCCAATACCGCTTCGTGCGCGCCACCGGCGACAACCCCCTCAACTGGCTCACCCTCATCGACTGGACCTCCTCCAGCGCCATCCACAGCGGCTACAACGCCACCAACACCTTCCTCGTCATAGCCAGCGGCCCCCAGTTCCGCTTCTACATCAACCGCCAACTCATCATCACCACCTACACCGACACAACCTACCCCACCGGCCTCATCGGCTTCCTCGTAGGCGGCGATACCCAGGGTGGCACCGAAGCCGTATTCAGCAACGTCTGGGTGTTCCAAAAATGAAACTCAGAAATAAACTACGTACACACCAGAACTCCCCCGCGCGTATATCTTACTTAGTGGTCTATATGACTACAATAGTCAAAACAATACATCAGATCACACAAGTAAGTCAATAAAATCATTGACTTACTTGACTTCACATGGTATATCTCATAATAGAACCAACACAGAAGGGAACAAATGCACGCCGATTGCTGTTCTCATATTATGGGAATACACCGCACGACTGGAGAACGTACATTTTCATGAGTATTGATACATCATTGACACAACACATTTCGCATAACGGAAACGGAAAAACGCCCGTAGCTACCCATACCATTTATCTTGCGCTCGGTTCCAATCTGGGAGACCGCC
This sequence comes from uncultured Chloroflexia bacterium, assembly GCA_963769535.1. GTDB lineage: Bacteria > Chloroflexota > Ktedonobacteria > Ktedonobacterales > Ktedonobacteraceae > CF-113. The sequence goes on from CAVYMC010000004.1 coordinate 64,674, forward strand.
GGGGCAACCTGGCCGCCGCGCTGCAACGCTTGCGCGAAATCATGGAGATCACCAAAATCTCCTCGGTTTACGAGACCGAACCCGTCGGTTATACAGAGCAACCCCGTTTCTTAAACATCGTGCTGTGCGGCCAGACCACGCTTCCGCCACAAGAGTTGCTGCAAGCCGTCAAACAAATCGAGAAAGCGCTAGGCAGGCAGGCCACATTCCGCAATGGGCCGCGCCCCATCGACATCGACATCATCTTTTATGACGATCAGCACATAACGCAAGACGACCTGACTATTCCGCACCCGCGCATGGCCGAACGCGCCTTTGTGCTAGTGCCACTGGCGGAAATCGCCCCTGACCGTATCGACCCTGTGAGCGGCAAGTCCGCCCGGCAACTGCTGGCGGATGTGCCACTGGAAGGCGTGCAGCATGTATCGAAAAACCTGCGCATTAACCTCGATCGCGACATTCAAAGTGGCAAACCTTCCGTGCATGTGCGACTGGGGCGCGCAGGAGTAGTCAGCATCACCAAAGCCATCCTGTTAGGCGACGAAGGCCACGAGCGCTGGTTCAACGCCACCTTTGATCTTTATAGCGACCTCGACGCATCGCAAGCCGGCGTCCACATGTCGCGCTTCAGCGACGCGCTGGAAGAAGTGATGGAAGAGGTAAGCAGCCATTCGTGGGCAAGAATTGAGAACCTGGCCGAACACGTCGCTCGCGCCATTATCGAGAAACAAAAGGCATATCGCGCCGAAGTGCATATCCGCACAGACCTGCCGGTGCAAAAATGGACGCCTGTTTCAGGGCGGCCCACACAGGAAATCTACGGACTACTGGCTCACGCCGTCGCAACAAAGCAACACGCTCGCAGCATGATCGGCGTCGAGGTGCAGGGCATGGTGGCCTGCCCCTGCGCCCAGGACATGGTGCATTCCTACGCCAAAGTGCGGCTACAGGAAGAGGGATTTCCAGACGCCATCATCGACAAAATGCTGGCTGTCACCCCCCTCGCCACGCATAACCAGCGCGGGCGCGCCACGCTTATGATCGGCGCAGATCGCAGCCTGGACGCGCGCGATCTGATCGACCTGGCCGAAAGCGCCATGAGTTCTGAAAACTACGGACTGCTCAAGCGGCCCGATGAGCTATACATCGTCAATAAGGCGCACGCCAACCCGCGCTTCGTCGAAGATGTGGCGCGCGAGATGTTACGCGCCGTGGTAGAGAAATATCCCGACCTCTCTGATGATAGCTTCGTATGGGTGCGCCAGCGCAACGAGGAGACTATCCACAAGTACGACGTAGAAGCCGAGGGCTGGGGAACGCTGGGCGAGCTGCGCGCGGAAATTCTCCAAAATGAAAGCCTCGAACGTCATACTACTAAAGAAGAGTGGCTGGGACTTCTCTCCCATTAACAGTCTTGCCCTGTCGTGTTATAATGCGGTTACAATGATATTACTGTTCGATCCAGGCGCATCTCTATAGTTACCGTCCTGGAGTATGTAATCATTACAGGGAGCATTTGTGGAAGGCGTTCTACTCGATCCTGGTCAACTGGCAAGAGCGGCGGCGGATGTCGCTTACGACAAAAAAGCATCGGATGTGCTTTTACTGGACATACAAGATCTAACATCCATTGCGGATTACTTCGTCATCTGCAACGGCAACAACGTTCGCCAGATTGCAGCCATTGCCGATGCTATCGAAGACGAAATGAAAAAACAGGGAGCCAGATTGCTTTATCGCGAAGGTGTCGCGGAAACCGGCTGGTTGATACTGGACTATGGGGATATAATCGTACACATCTTCGGACCAAAAGAACGAGAATACTACCGCCTGGAACGCCTCTGGAGCGAAGCCAAAACGGTAGTCTACCTGCAATAAATTTTTGAGAAAAGGTGATCGACGATGACATTTTTTCGTAACCGTATGTTCCTTGAGGGCATAGCGATCGGTGGCATCTGCGGCGTCATTATTGGTTCAATCATTGCCTTCGCCCTCGGCGAAAACAGCATTGGAGCCGTTCGCAAGGCCATCAGCAAACGCATCCCAGTCCCCGGTCGCGGCAAAGTACCATATGAATTCCTTGCCTAAAAGCTAAAATCAACATCTGAAAAGCGCGTAGGCGCTCTCAGGAGGATAGTGTGCGGTTCGTGCGCGTTTTTGCAATCAGTATTGCCATTCTTCTGCTTTTTCTAGTCAGTACTGCGCCCGGTTACGCCTCCACAACACCCCATGGGTGCGCCCCACTAGCTCCCCCGCCTGTATCCGGCTCACCGGTTACTTCACCTGCGACTCCCGGCATTGTCGTTATCAACGAGATATTGAACAATCCCGCTTCCACCTGGAATTGTTCAGAGCCAGCCGGAACATCCTCGCTCTCGACAGACTCGTGGGTAGAACTGTATAACCCCCAGAACCAGCCATTCAACCTCTACACAGCCCATACCAGCCTGGATGCCGGCCCCAATACACCCACATTTCATTTCCCCTTTGGCGCTGCAATCGCTGCGCGCAGCTACTTTGTCGTCTTCCCCGATACTTACGCTGGCATGTTAAATGCAGGCAACAACCTGCAACTCACCATCGGCGGCACCGAGATTGACCAGGTGAGCGTACCCGCGTTAGCTCCCGACACCTCCTACGCGCGCATCCCTGACGGCTCCGCGAACTGGCAAATCACCACCAACCCGACCATCGATGCCAGCAACACATCAGCAACTCAAGTCACAACTACCCCTGTTTCCACTAAAAGCTCAGGCCACAGCGGTAACGGCTATAATGGCAATGGCAGTGGCAACACAACCCCCACTCTCGTAACTGGAAAACAGCCCGACTGGACAAAACTCCAGCTACCTGCCACGAACTCTTCGACAACGTCCACCACCAATTCCCTATTGGTTGCACTACCTACTACTTCAACAACCAGCAGCGCCTGGGATATGCCGCGCCGTATATTACTGACTGTACTGGTCGTCGCCCTTGCCCTGTCGCTATTCTGGTGCTGGAAACTGTTTGCATCACGCTAAATAACACAGATCATAATTTCAGGAAGCATAGCGACTACAACCAAATTACTTTCCATCGCCTCCAATAGATGGTATTATCTGTATAGACAGCGATTGAGCAGGTAGACATCGCGCCAGAGTGTCGGTCTGGCGACCAGGCTAGAGGATCGAACATATGAGCATCACAGAACTTCCACCACCATCAACGACCACTCCCCTGTACGAACGCATGAACGCGGAGAAAAAGGCCGGAGTTGTGCGCGAACTGAGCGATGTAATTGGAGCGCGTTACGTCCTGTATACCCCCTATGACCTGATGATGTACGAGTATGACGCCTCAATTGACCGCAGCACACCGGACATAGTGGTCTTACCAGCCAGCGCCGAAGAAGTGTCAGCAATTGTGAAAATCGCCGCTCGCCATCATGTGCCTGTCGTCCCAAGAGGCGCGGGTACAGGCTTGAGCGGCGGCGCCATCCCCGTTTATGGCGGCATCGTCATCGCCTTCGCCCGTATGAATCGCATTCTGGAAGTTGACTATGACAATCTGCGCGCCGTCGTGCAGCCTGGACTGGTCAACTTGCACCTGAGCAACGCCCTCAACCCGCGTGGCTACTACTACGTGCCAGACCCCAGCAGCCAGCGTTCCTGCACCATCGGCGGCAACGTGGGCGAGAACGCCGGCGGGCCGCACACCCTCATCTACGGCGTCACCACCAATCATGTGCTGGGCGTGGAAATCGTCACACCGGAAGGCACCATCGTACAAATCGGTGGCTGGACGCCCGACTCGCCCGGCTATGACCTGACGGGACTGCTCATCGGCTCCGAGGGAACATTGTGCATCGTCACCAAAATCATCACGCGCATCGTCCATCTGGCCGAAGATGTGAAAACGATGGTAGCAGTATTCAACACGATGGATGATGCCTCCAACACCGTTTCGGAGATCATCGCCTCCGGCGTCATACCCGCCGCCATCGAAATGATGGATCAGATGATCTTGCAGGCGGTCGAGGCCGATACACACGCCGGCTACCCGTTGGATGCCGCCGCCGTGCTACTCATAGAGACCGAAGGACTGCGCCAGAGCGTCGAAGAACAAACTGCGACCATCGTAGCCATTTGCGATAAGCACCACGCGCGCGCCGTGCGTGTAGCCGCCAACGAGACCGAACGCCAGCTTTTCTGGTCAGGCCGCAAGAACGCCTTCGGCGCGGTCGGACGCATCAGCCCCGAATTTTACGTGCAGGACGGCGTAGTGCCGCGCACTCAACTTCCCTACGTGCTGCGGCGCGTCGGCGAAATCTGCGATAGCTACGGCTTGAGAGTTGGCAACGTCTTCCACGCCGGCGACGGCAACCTGCACCCGCTCATCCTCTTCGACTCGCAAATCCCCGGCGAAGTTGAGCGCGTGCGCAAAGCCGGCCACGAAATACTCGAGGTCTGCGCCGAAGTGGGAGGCAGCATCACCGGAGAACACGGCGTCGGCATCGAAAAGCAAGAAGAAATGGCGCTCATCTTCAACGAAGTTGACCTGCGTATCATGCAGCAAGTGCGCGGGGCCTGGAACCCTGACCAGTTGTTCAATCCAGGCAAACTCTTTCCCATGCCAGGCCGCTGCGCCGACATGAAACAACTGTAACTGTCTGTTGGCCCCTGTTGTTCTATCAACCGCAAATTGATGGGGGGGAAACTTGACGTGTAGGAACACCCCTTGTGGGTGTCCAGGAGGCTGGTATATCGTAATGGCAGAGATCGAAACATTTCTAGCCGGCGTTCAAAAACATATGCCCTCGTTGCAGATCACCCACGAACCCGAGGCTCTGCGCGATTACACCATCGATGGCGTTTTGCCGCGCCTGGTTGTCACACCCGACAACAAAGAACAGGTCGCGCAAGTCACCGCGCTGGTCAGCCAGCATGGTCTCACCCTGCTCGCGCGTGGAGGCGGTTCGCGTATGAACCTGGGCGGCATTCCCGAACAGGTTGATGTCGTCCTCGAAACACAGCATATGACGCGCCTGCTCGAACACGAGGCCCCCGATTTAACCTGTCATGTGGAAGCCGGTATCACCTTCGCCGCGTTACAGGCGCAGTTGGCGACCAAGGGGCAATGGGTCGCGCTCGATCCCCCTGACTCCGAGCAGGCTACGCTGGGCGGCATCCTGGCCTCCAACGCCAGCGGTCCCAAACGCCTGCGCTACGGCACGGCTCGCGATAACGTCATCGGACTGCACGTCGTCCAGGCCAGCGGCGAGATTGCGCGCAGCGGCGGTCGCGTCGTCAAAAACGTGGCAGGCTACGACCTGAACAAACTCTATATCGGCTCGCTGGGAACGCTCGGCATCATCGTCGAAGCCAATCTGAAGCTGCAACCTTTGCCGCCCGACGAGCGCACGCTGCTACTTACATTCGCCAGCGCGCAAGAAGCCACCCAAACAGTGATTGCGCTGCTGGGTTCGCTGCTGACACCCAGCGCCATCGAACTGATCGACGCCGGAGCAGCCAGCGACATGAGCGATTTCTTCGGGCTGAACCTGCCAACCGATGGCTATTCCCTGGCCGTCAATTTTGAGGGCAGTTCCTCGACCATTGATCGCTCGCTTGACGAAACACGCCTGATTGCGCGTAAAGCTGGCGCGTTGATGGGCGATGACCTGGCCGGGAAAGAGCAGGCGCAGCTCTGGCAGGCCGTGCGCGAGCATACACGCGGCACCGTCACCTGCAAAGTGGCTATCCTGGTCACGCAGATCGCCGCCTACCTGGAAACTATCAGCCGCGTCTGCCGCGCTCATCGACTGGAATCTGCCGTAGTCGGACACGCGGGCAACGGCATTTTATACGTAGAATTACGCCCCGGCGATGCAACTCCCCGCCTGGTAGAGGCCATCGCGGAGCTGCGGCGACACGCGCAAGATGCTCGTGGCAGCCTGGTAGTCGAACGCTGCCCGGTAGATCTCAAACGCAGCATCAACGTATGGGGCGAGCCGGGTTCAGATTTTTATTTAATGCAGCGTCTCAAACAACAGTTTGACGCGAGGGGAACGTTTGTAAAAGGGCGTTTCGTGGGAGGGCTGTGAAGCTGGAAAATACTGTACTCGTCACGGCGCAGTCAGAGTTCATGGAAGTGGCGCTGCATGAACTTCGACGCTTTGACAATAATTTAAAATGCGAAACCCTGTTAGCGCCCGATATTGCTCTCTGTACATCAACCGACGCTGCGCGTTTGATGAGTAAGGCCGCCGGGGAACGCCCCGTCTTTGCCCGCCATCTCGCTCCCGTGCAAACAATCATACCCCTGAGCAATAGCGAACAGGACGTGGGCGCGCTGGCAGTGGCAATCGCCGCACTGCCAACTTTCGCCATGTTGGAACGCGGCCAGCGTTTCGCCGTACAAACGCGCTTCGCCCAGAGCAACGATCAAAGCGTCAGCGTCAAACGAGTCTATAGCAGCGGCCAACTCAACCAGCAATTGGCCTTAGCTTTCGCGGAAGAGACGGGCGCGATAGAGTCGATTAAAAAGCCACAGGTAATCGTTTCGCTGCTCTGCGCGGAATTGAAAGCCTACGCCGGTATCTCTCTCAGCAGGGATAACCTCAGCGATTGGCCCGGGGGGATGCGCCATTACGCGCAACTCCCTGAACAAATCAGCCGCGCCGAATTTAAGTTGCTCGAGGCGCTTGAGACATTCGGTGTCTCTCTGCCAGACAAAGGGGATGCGCTCGACCTGGGCGCTGCTCCCGGTGGCTGGACGCGCCTGTTACGGGATGCCGGTATGCGCGTTGTCGCCGTTGACCCGGCCCGGCTCGATGATCGTCTGGGAGGGCGCGTGGAACACTATCGCGGCTACGCCGAAGATTATCTTGAAGAGGCCCTGGCGCGGCACAAAAAGTTCGATGTGATTACCAACGATATGCGTATGGATGCGCGTGAAGCGGCGCGTTTGCTGGTACAGGCTCGGCCATGCCTGCGCCCTGACGGCTTTATTATCAGCACGCTCAAGCTGCCACACGCCGCCATTGATATCGATCCATCGCGCAACCTGAAAGAAGCGATACGCCTGCTCGAAAAGCATTTTGCTGTCGTGAAGGCTAAACAGTTGTTTCATAATCGCCAGGAAGTCACTGTTATCGCCGCGAAACCGCAACCATAGTCAAGCATCCATTAAATAGGGGGAGGGTATGCCGATATGTGGGGACGACCCTTGTGGGCGTCCGGGGCCGCGCGGCAAACTCCATCCCTCAATAAAAATCTTGACACAGCTCTAATCGGAGGAAGACATGTCACTCGAAAGCCAACCACAAACGCCTGCTCAAGCGCCAACGATTCGTCCACCGGCTGAAGGGCCATTGCGTCGGAACACGCACACCTACGATTTGATGCGCCAGTGCATCCACTGTGGCTTTTGTCTGCCCACCTGTCCGACCTACGCCGTGCTGGGCGTCGAAATGGACTCTCCGCGCGGGCGTATTTACCAGATGCAGGCGGTGGCCGAGGGGCGCATGGCAATCTCTCCCGAATTTGTGGAGCATATGTATTGCTGCCTGGGATGCCGCGCCTGCGAAACCGCCTGTCCCTCCGGCGTGCAATTCGGCAAACTGATCGAATCCGCGCGCGAGCAAATCCAGATGGAGGTAGCGCGCACGCCCCTGCTCATTGGAGCGCAGCAGCAGCTCCCCGAACCAGAAGGCACCCCACTGCACCCTCTGCGAAAAGACGAAGGCCGCTCACCTCATCTCGAGTCGCCAACCGAACGCTTATTACGGTATCTCTTCTTTGACATGATTCTGCCATCCAGGCTGGCAACCTCACTGCTCTTTGCCGGATTGAAAGTATACCAGCGCAGCGGGCTGCAAACCCTGGCGCATCGCACCGGTTTACTCGACCTGGCAAACGCGCTGCCTACTCCGTTGCAGGGACAACTCAAAACTCCTGAAGAACTCATGTACGCTGTAAAAGGCGACCTGCTACCCCAACCATTGCCAGAAATCACGCCTGCGCTCGGCAAGAAACGCTATCGCGTCGGCTTCATAAGCGGCTGCATCATGGATCAGGTATTTCGCGCCATCAATGAAGCCACCATCCGCGTGCTGACCGCCAACGGCTGCGAAGTAGTTACCCCCACGCAACAGCAATGCTGCGGCGCGCTGCATGTACACGCGGGCGAAGCGGAACGCGGCAGGCAACTTGCGCGCCAGAACATCGACGTATTCGAGCCATTCGACTGCGATGTAATTATCATCAACTCCGCCGGCTGCGGCTCCAACCTCAAGGAATACGGCCACCTGCTGCGCGACGACCCTGCCTACGCCGCTCGCGCCCAGGCCTTCAGCGCGAAGGTCAAAGATGTCAGCGAATTCCTGACCAGCATCGAATTGAACCGCGACATGGGCAAGGTTCAGTACACCGTCGCCTACCACGACGCCTGCCACCTCTTTCACGGCCAGAAGGTGAAGCAACAGCCACGCGAACTTCTCAAAGCCATTCCCGGCCTCAAAATCGTGCCACTCAAAGAGGCCGAATGGTGCTGCGGGAGCGCGGGTATCTACAATATCACCAACCAGGAGATGGCTACCCAACTCTTAGAGCGCAAGATAAACAACATCGCCGCCACCGGCGCGCAGATCATCGCCACCGGCAACCCCGGCTGCATGATGCAGATCGCCCTGGGCGCGCGCCAACGCGGTATGGACATCGACATAGTTCACCCCGTAGAACTACTCGACCAGGCCTACCGCGCAGGCGGCCTCTACGATCTCCCACTGCCCAACATTGAGGCAACAAAGCGGCGACAGCGCAATCTATTGATTGGCCTCGGCATCGGCGTTGCCGTCGGGCTATGGCTGGCGCGCCGCCGCCGCAAAAGTTAAGGGGGATTGGTGTAACGGAAAATGCAAAGGGGGTCTATCAAAAAATTAATAGACCCCCTTTATTCTGTCCCTGCTCAGATCAGACGTTCAATGCCCATTCTGTTAGATCGGTCCCGCCAGAATCCGCCTGAAAATAGTAGAAAAATGTATGCGCAGTTGCGGGTATTTCGTAGGCCAGTTGCCCGCGCAGAAATTCACCAAACTTGATTGAGCCATCCGGCGGCGTAGCAAAATCAGTGATTGTTTCACCGTACTGTTGACCCGCGCTATCTTTTAGAACCAACTGAATGCCGCTCGCCATATCCTGATAGTGCATTGAAGTGTTTTTCACCGTCACATCAACCACCAGAAAGGTATTGCCAGCCCCCGGCAATGAGAACGGATCGCCTGCATTCGTCTTAACTCCGTTCACCGTAATCGTCCAGATACTATCTACCACAATCGGTTTGCCAATCGCGCGTATGACCAGAGTTGGTTGAGGACTTGGCTGACGTACAACCTGAGTTATCTGTTGCTGGTGTACAGGAGAACTGGATAGTATAGATACCGCAGGCTGTGAGCGGTTCTGCGCACCAATTGCAATACCAAGCAGGGCAAGCATCGATGCAATCGCTCCGATAGTAATCCAGAGATTATATCGCGCTTTCTTCTTTGGAGGCTGAGGAGGTTGAAATGATTGCTGAAATATGGATTGCTGCGGCAGAGGTTGCGATGGAGTTTGTTGCCACTCCGTTTGTATCGGTGCATTCGAGCGCTGCCATTGCGATTGCTGCGACGGGTCATAGTGTGACATACGTTTTCTCATTCCTTGCATAGAGAGCGTTATTGATACAAATAACCAACTGGTTATCTGTACCTCTCCATACAGTTTAAGAAAACTGCCAAATGCCCGTCGCAACCGTGAGTATTACGTATGACTCTCCATAAATTCGGTGAAGAGCGTAAATACCTCTTCCAGCTTTTCGATGTGCGGTGAATGCCCGCAGTCAGAAAGGACGACTTCGCGATATTCGCCGCCGTTGGCCCGGTAGTTGTTGAAGACGGTGCGGATTTGCGCGATCATCGGCTGCGCCGGGTACACATCTGCTCCCGGCCAGCCGGGGACAGCGCCCAGTTGTCCGAGGAAGCCAATATCGAACAATGAAGTATCAGAGACAATCTGGTCGTCTGCACCACGTATCCATAAGATAGGCGGCTTCGGATTGATGTCGGCTAATTCGCCCTGGTTCATGTATTTGGGTGAAAGGGCATTGTTGGGTCCCTGTGTTCCTGGAGCAGCAGTGGGCCAGTTATCCGATGCAGTCATATCACCCGGATAGATGCCCTCCGTCACTTTGCACGAGAGGATAGAGGTAACATAAATCTCCTCGCGGTCAGGAGCGGCCTGGAAAGGAGGCTTAAAATAGAAGGCGTTCATTACGGTGCGCGGCGAAAACTGCTCGCTGCCACGATCCCCCCGGCCAATGCGCTGCACAAAATCGGGGTTGGCGGTGCCACCACCACTGCCAGCGAAATCAGGCCAGATCGGTGTACCCTCCGCACCCTTCGTGCCGCCAAAACCGAACGGTGAGCCTGGCGCCTCCAGGGTCAAAGAAAGGAGCGCGTCAGCATGGTCAATCGCGAACTGTATGGCAGCGTTGCCACCCATCGACCAGCCGAACAGGTGAAATTTGTCCAAACCCAACGCCTGCGCCAGGGAAAACAAATCGTCCGAGAAATCACGCAAACCCCGCGTAGCATCAATCGGCAACGCTTGAGTATCACCAAAGCCGCGCATATCCGGCGCATAAACCGTATAGTGACCAGTAGCAGCCAGTTCCAGCATGAAATCCTGGTAGAAGATGGAGGAAGAAGTGTTCCCGTGAACCAGCACAATAGCTGTACTTCCATGACCCGCCTCGAGATACGCAATCTCCAAACGATCTGTTTTGACGGTGTGCTGAGCAATACCCGCTAAGAGCAAAGATGGTGTAGCCATACGGTAATAATCCTTCTATCTGTAATTTGTTGTGCTTAATCTTACCCCCTCTTGCCCATCGATTGCAAGCAATCCTTTGAAACTGACTTGTAAGGGATGGGGGAAAGGGGAAAACACAAATGTAGTGACGCCCCTTGTGGGCGTCAGGCTTCCCGCTTAGATACAAAGGTGGCAACTACTCCACTTGTGGGCGTCAGGCATATCCAATAAGATAAATAGCCTCCTGCGGACACGAAAACCACTCGCAGCCTTCGGGTGTCACCAACACTTCATCTTCCTGGCTCACGTAGCCGCGTTCCGTCATCACGCCCAGTTCGAGCGTATAGACTGTGCCTTCTTCAATTTTGTTGTACGGCATTTCTCCATAACGCGGCCAGCGTGGACCAAGCACCGGGCCGCCATCGTGCGCGTGCTTGCCAACACTATGGCCGAGCGCGTGCTGATATTCCTCATAGCCAGCCTTGACCAGGTATGCGCGAGCAGCCTCATCTACCTGCCAACCGGCGATACCCGGCCTGAGCATAGCTTTCCCGGACTCAATCGCGCCTTTCACAGTGGCAAATGCCCGCTGCACCACTTCTGGCGGCTCCGTCTCTCCCGGCTGGAGAGCATACCAGATACGCTGCAAATCAGAGCAATACGCCTGAGAGCGCACGCCTAAATCGAGGCTGGCAACGAAACCCGGCTCAAGCGCGATTTCAGATGGTATGCCATGCCCAAAAAGCGTATTTGGGCCAAACTTCACACCGGGACAACTGGCATACGACCAGGCCGCGCCCAATCCCCGTTGCGCCATCTCCTCATGCAACATCTCAGATGTGGCGCGTTCAGTCACGCCGGGTCGCATAAATCCGTTCGCCAGCGTAAATAGCTCTTCCGTTTCTCCGATAGCCTGGCGCATACGTTTAAGTTCGATGGACGTTTTGCGGCTGCGCAGGCGCGAGATCAACGGCCCGGCTGAAATAAATCGCTGCGCATAGCGCGTTTGCTTTAACGCGGCCCTCAACTGTAAATACATGCCATGCGTCAAACCGTCCGCAGCCACGTCATCAAATGCAAAGTTAATAGCAATCGAAGTTGGATTGACAGCTTTCAGCGCGTTCGAGCAGCGCTGGGCCAAAGTCCTGCGTATAGCTAAAAACAGGATTGTAAAGGCCGGATTGCCGAACAAGATCATCATCATAGCGGGCAGCCACCGCCAGCCGTTTGCCTGTTTTCGTAAGCAGAAACGCCGCGTGCCAGGTCACATCTGCATTAAATATGAGCTTGAGAGCAGGATCAGGCTGTTCATCGGTTTCGCGCACAAATGTGAGCCAGCAGTTGAGCTGAAGCTCGTTCAATATACGAATCGCCTGGGCGATTTTCTCCCGTTGCAGTTCAGTGTCGTTCATAGCCAGCTCCTTCTATCTTTATCATCCCTCGTTGCTTTTATCTATAACCATCAGCCTGTTTAACCCTTAGCCCTTTGACCCGTGTCATAAGAAAAAGGCCTCTCTGTATTATGAAGCAAGAAAGACATACTTACAAGCGCTTTCGTTTCTATCTGAGCTTAACCTCGAATCAAAAAACCAACCGGAGTCCAGTTGGTTTTCAATTTCATTGTGGTTTTACTACATGCAGTAAGAATAATTACCTCAATTTTGCCGGGACCAGGAAGTGGAGCAAGACGAGACAGGCTCGCTCGAAACGGTTACGCCACGTTGGCTGCGCGAAGATACGTTTACGTGTATGGGTAGATGTGCTTGTGTCGTTGAAACAAGCCGTTCGATCATTAGGGCCGCTTGGCTGCGACGGTTACCCGTCGTCCACCTGCGGTCTAGCAACCAGGTGTTCTGCCTGGGATCTTCATCTCTTGGAAAAGAGATGGGAACACTCATCCTGGGAGCGGCTTCGCGCTTAGATGCTTTCAGCGCTTATCCCTTCTGGACGTAGCTATCCAGCTCTGGCCTGGGCAGGCCAACTGGCACACCAGCGGTCCAGCCATCTCGGTCCTCTCGTACTGAAGATGACGCCCCTCAATGTTCCCGCGCCCACGACGGATAGAGACCGAACTGTCTCGCGACGTTCTGAACCCAGCTCGCGTGACGCTTTCATGGGCGAACAGCCCAACCCTTGGGACCTACTCCAGCCCCAGGATGCGCCGAGCCGACATTGAGGTGCCAAACCTTGCCGTCGATGTGAACTCTTGGGCAAGATCAGCCTGTTATCCCCGGGGTAGCTTTTATCCGTTGAGCCACACTCCTTCCACGCGGAAATGTGGGATCACTAAGCCCGACTTTCGTCCCTGCTCGGCCCGTCCGCCTCGCAGTCAAGCTCCCTTTTGCCTTTGCACTCTATGCGGGTGGTGTCCATTCACCCTGAGGGAACCCTTGGACGCCTCTCGTTACCTTTTGGGAGGCGACCGCCCCAGTCAAACTACCCGCCTGGCCCTGTCTGTCCTCCAGTTTATGGAAGGGACATGAGAAACAAAATCGCGCAAGAGTGGTATTTCAATGTTGCCTCCCCGCTCTCCACAGAAAGCGGCTCGCCGGCTCCCACCTATGCTACGCATGCACCACCTCGTCTCCAGACCAGGGTGTAGTAAAGCTCCACGGGGTCTTTTTGTCCTGTCGTGGGAAACCCGTATCTTCACGGGTACTTCAATTTCGCCGAGCCCCCTGTTCGAGACAGCGCTCAAGTCGTTACTCCTTTCGTGCGGGTCGGAACTTACCCGACAAGGAATTTCGCTACCTTAGGACCGTTATAGTTACGGCCGCCGTTCACCGGGGCTTCGATTCGTGGCTACTCGCACCACTCCTCTTAACCTTCCGGCACTGGGCAGGAGTCAGCCCCTATACATCCGCTTGCGCGTTGGCAGAGACCTGTGTTTTTGGTAAACAGTCGCTTGAGCCTTTTCACTGCGGCCCTCTCACCCCCCACTCTTACGAGCGGGAAGCTACCAGGGCACCCCTTCTTCCGAAGGTACGGGGTCAATTTGCCGAGTTCCTTGACAGAGGTTCGCTCGTTCACCTGGGGGGAAGTCCCCCTGCCTACCAGTGTCGGTGTGCGGTACGGGCAGTGGCGGCGTCTGGCTAGCGGCTTTTCTAGGCGACCTGGGGTCACATGACTTCCGCCCCCTTGCGGAGGCTCGTCCCAGCGGTCACGCTGCATGAGACACGGATTTGCCTATGTCTCGCGCTCCCGCCTGGCAACCGATCCTGTCCATTTGATCGGCTCACGCTCCCTATCGCGTCCCCGCTTCACTCGTAACGACGCGCCCTGGTGCAGGACTTTCCTACCTGCTTTCCATCGCCTACGACTTGACGTCCTCGGCTTAGGCCCCGACTCACCCTGGGACGACTGACGTTGCCCAGGAACCCTCAGGCTTTCGGTGTGGGTGGTTCTCACACCCATGACGCTACTCATTCCGGCATTCGCTCTTCTGCGCGCTCCACCTGTCCTTACAGTCAGGCTTCTCCGCCCGCAGAACGCTCCCCTACCATACCCATTTTAGTGTCTCGTCTTGCGACAAGACCGGATATCCACAGCTTCGGTACGATGCTTGAGCCTCGGTACGTTGTCGGCGCCCATCCACTCGACCAGTGAGCTATTACGCACTCTTTCAATGATGGCTGCTTCTAAGCCAACATCCTGGCTGTTATAGCGGATGGACTTCCTTTCACACTGAGCATCGATTTGGAGACCTTAGCTGGTGGTCTGGGCTGTTTCCCTTTCGACGACGAAGCTTAGCCCCCGCCGTCTCACTCACCGGCTTCTCTGATGGCATTCGCAGTTTGGTTGGGGTTGGTAACCAGCGTTTGGCCCCGAGCCCACTCAGCGCTCTACCTCCATCAGAGCCACCTGCCGGTGGCTGTACCTCAATACATTTCGGGGAGAACCAGCTATCTCCACGTTCGGTTGGCATTTCACCCCTATCCACAGCTCATCCCCCAGTTTTGCAACACTGGTGAGTTTCGAGCCTCAACGGACTTTCACATCCGCTTCACTCTGGCCATGGATAGCTCACGTGGTTTCGGGTCGCATCATCGCCACTCTCGCCCTGTTCAGACTCGGTTTCCCTGCGGCTCCCCGTCTTTAGCGACGGTTAACCTCTCTCTCACGCTTGCGCGGGAGCGAGGGGGGCGCGACGACGATGCACTCGCCGGATCATTCTACAAAAGGCACGCCATCAGCCCTAAGTCCCTCGTGGGACAGTGGCCTCTGACTGCTGGTGAGTACGTGGTTTCAGGGTCTCTTTCATCCCCCTTGCGGGGCGCTTTTCACCTTTCCCTCACGGTACTTGTTCACTATCGGTCGCTGAAGGTGTTGAGCCTTGGAGGGTGGTCCCCCCGCTTCCCACAAACTCACCGGGGTTCGTGGTACTCAGGTATCCAACCAGGAGCGGTCCGCCTTGCTCTACGGGACTCTCACCCGCTGCGGTGGCGCTTTCCAACGCCTTCGAGTCGGCAGACTCTTCCTGTGTATGTCGGACCCTACAACCCCCACGGGTCCTCTTGCGAAGAACCGCAGGTTTGGGCTCGTCCCGTTTCGCTCGCCACTACTCCGGGAATCTCGTTTGATTTCTTCTCGTCGGGCTACTGAGATGTTTCAGTTCGCCCGCTGCCCTCCACGATGTCTATGTATTCAACATCGGGTCACCAGACATGACTCTGGTGGGGTTGCCCCATTCGGAATCTCAGGGCTCATCGCTCGCATGCAGCTCCCCCTGAACGTTTCGCCGGTCTCCGCGTCCTTCATCGGCCTTCAGCGCCTGGGCATCCACCTCGTACTCTCTCTCGCTTGTCTTCCTACGTTTGTTCGCTCACTGCTCCACACACGCTTTTACCGCGCTTCGCGTCGCCTCGCTTGCAAACAACCGCTCCAAGCTCCTCTGTCTGTCTTGTTCTCTTTTTCTGCCCTCGGCAAAATTGAAGTAATTATTCTTTTTATTTCTGCAATGCAGTTGTAAATGTACCATGTCAGTCAGGTCGCCCTGACAACTGGAAAGTGGAAACACAACCGACAACGCCTACGGAACCGCTTGACCGCAGTCTCTCCCAACTCTGTCCAGTGACCCCTGCCCGCTCCTCGCGGAGACACACAGGAGATCGACCTGGGATAGGTTCCCCGTAGAGAGGAACCGGACTCCCTAGAAAGGAGGTGATCCAGCCGCACCTTCCGGTACGGCTACCTTGTTACGACTTCACCCCAATCACCAACCCCACCCTCAACGCCTGCCTCTCTTGCGAGTTAGCCCGGCGGCTTCAGGTGTTGCCGACTTTCGTGGTGTGACGGGCGGTGTGTACAAGACCCGGGAACGGATTCACCGTGGTGTGCTGACCCACGGTTACTAGCAACTCCAACTTCATGGAGGCGAGTTGCAGCCTCCAATCCGAACTGAGACTGGATTTGATAGGATTGGCTCCCCCTCGCGGGTTGGCTCCCCATTGTTCCAGCCATTGTAGCGTGTGTGTCGCCCAGGACGTAAGGGCCGTGCTGACTTGACGTCATCCCCACCTTCCTCCACGTTGATCGCGGCAGTCTGGTCGGAAAGATGCAACCGACCACAGGGGTTGCGCTCGTTGCGGGACTTAACCCAACACCTCACGGCACGAGCTGACGACAGCCATGCAGCACCTGTGCATGCGTCCCGAAGGAAACTCCATCTCTGGAGATGTCGCATGCATGTCAAACCCTGGTAAGGTTCTTCGCGTCGCATCGAATTAAACCACACGCTCCGCTGCTTGTGCGGGTCCCCGTCAATTCCTTTGAGTTTTAATCTTGCGACCGTACTCCCCAGGCGGACCATTTCATGTGTTAACTTCGGCACGCAGGGGGTCGATACCCCACACGCCTAATGGTCATCGTTTACGGCCAGGACTACCGGGGTATCTAATCCCGTTCGCTCCCCTGGCTTTCGCACCTGAGCGTCAGAAACCTCCCAGGACACTGCCTTCGCCTTTGGTATTCCTCCGGATATCTACGCATTTCACCACTCCACCCGGAATTCTATGTCCCTCTGAGGCCCTCGAGTCCCACCGTCTTCCCGGCACTCCCGTCGTTAAGCAACGAGCTGGCACCGGAAACGCGCAGAACCGCCTGCGTGCGCTTTACGCCCAGTAACTCCGGACAACGCTTGCCCCCTACGTATTACCGCGGCTGCTGGCACGTAGTTAGCCGGGGCTGATTCCTGTGGTACCGTCCGTTCTCGTCCCACAGAAAAGCAGTTTACAACCCGAAGGCCGTCGTCCTGCACGCGGCGTTGCTCCGTCAGGCTTGCGCCCATTGCGGAAAATTCCTCACTGCTGCCCCCCGTAGGAGTCTGGGCCGTTCTCAATCCCAGTGTGGCTGATCGTCCTCTCAGACCAGCTACCGATCGTCGCCCTGGTGAGCCATTACCCCACCAGCTAGCTAATCGGCCACAGGCCCATCCCAAAGCGCCTCTCGCGAGACTTTGCTTCTCCCTCTCTCAAGAAAGAAGCCTATGCGGTATTGTCGGCGATTTCTCGCCGGTATCCCTCACTTCAGGGTAGGTACCCATGTGTTCCTCACCCGTCCGCCACTCGCTCCCCTCTTGCGAGAAAAGCGCGTTCGACTTGCATGTGTTACGCACGCCGCCAGCGTTTATCCTGAGCCAGGATCAAACTCGCCATCCAAGTTTATGTGTACTCACACCTCGCAGCATGAGCCCGACTTGCACTTGAGCGATCCAGGCCAAGTTGTTACACTTAGCTTGTTCGCAGATTTCTTCTTGTTCAGAAATTGACAGAAACTGTTTCTTGTCTTACCGTTCCATAACAGTTGCTGTTCTGCTTCCACTTTTCAATTGTCAAGGTACTGACTTCGCCATCTGGCGTTCGCATCGCAAATGTCTTAAAACAGGTAGTTCGTTCATTTGCGGTAGCTCAAGTAGTATGCCACATCTAAAGCATCTTGTCAAGAGGTTTATTGATCAGTTTTTCGCCGGTCAAAAAACTTGTTTTCATTCCCTGCCCTCTCTCATTTACAAGAGTAGAAAGCGCACAATCAACCACAAGGTCTGATATCGCGCACTGCATTCATGCAAATGGGCGCAACAAACCATTGCTTGTTGTAATGCTCCAGGAAATGGAATCCTTGAGAGGAGCCACTTTAACGTGGCCGATTAGCACCGGGCTACACGACAGACAGGCGCACCCAATCAATAGAGATCAGGTGATTGACTTTTCGTGACTCCAAGATTATGCCACATACCACAAAACTTGTCAAGCGAATTTTTGCGCAAAACATAGGAAATTTGGCTATTCTAAAGATCACGCCCGTTTCAAAAGTTCATCATGCTTCACATCATACGGCATCATTTTCCCTTCGGGCATCAACAACAGCGTATCTGGCCGCAGATTGCGCACGAACTCGACATCGTGAGTTACAGCGATAATAGTACCATTGTAGTTGCCCAGCGCCTCGCCAATGATATTGCGCGACATGACATCCAGGTGGGTCGTCGGCTCGTCCAGGATTAGAAGGTTTGGCCCGTCAAGCACCATCTTTGCCAGCGCCAGGCGTGTCTTCTCGCCGCCGCTAAGCGTTCCCACCTGCTGGAAAACCCGATCTCCATTGAAAAGAAAGCGACCTAGTATACCGCGCACACGCTTACTATCGGTTGGCAAGACCACCTGCGCCTCGTTCAGCACCGTGTTATCGTAATCCAGCCCCTCATTTTCTTGCGCGTAATAGCCCAGACGTACCCGGTCTCCCATCGTCACCTTCCCGGCATTGAGCGGTGTCATATCGAGCAACGCGCGCAGCAGCGTGGTTTTACCCGCGCCGTTCAAGCCAATCACAACCAGACGTTGACCGCGCTCGACCTGAAAGTTAATATTGTGAAAAATTCCCCGCGCCCCATAGCTTTTACTCAACTTGTCGGCGCGTAACACGCTCTGAGCGCTCACATGCCGCACCGGAAAATCAATCTTAATGCGGCGGCTGGTCTGCGGAATATTCGGCTTGCTCTGCTCCAGCACGGCAACGCGCTTATCTACATTGATGCGCTGGCTGACGCGCGATGCCCCATAGCCACGCAACTTCTCCGATGTTTTGCGCAAGCGTGCTATCTCACGTTCCTGCTGCGCCTTCGTGCGCTCCATCAAGGCCAGCGCGTCACCCGTCATTGTCAGGTAGTTGGAGTAAGTTCCGCGATACTCTTCAAGCTTATGCGTAAACTCATTCAGACGCAGCACCTTGTTGATGCTGTGGTCAAGCAAATCCAGGTCATGCGAAATGATTAACAGCGCGCCGCGATAGTCTTCCAGAAAGTCCATCAACCAGCCTGTTGCCTCCACATCCAGAAAGTTGGTTGGCTCGTCGAGCAACAACAACTCTGGCCCCTGGAAAAGCAGCCGCGCCAGCGCCAGCTTCGTCTTTTGACCGCCACTAAGCGTACTGACAAAACGCTCCAGCGTCACTCCGCCCAGGTTCAGACCGGCGATCAACTGTTCCGCCCGCGCATCAGCCTCGTAGTACCCCAGACGTTCAAGCGTCGCTTGCGCCTCTTCAAAACGTTCCAGGAGCAGCGCCATATCATCATTGGTCGCCTCTCCAAGCCGGTGAGAAAGTTCCTCAAAGCTTTGAATAGCCGTGTCCAGACCAATGCTACTGAACATGTAGTCTCGCACCGTGCTTCCCTCGGCCACAAAGGTCTCATGCGCCACATCCTGCGAGAGGTAGCCGTATGAGCGTGGTCGCAAAACCTTGCCGCCATCGGCTTCCTGCAATCCGGCAATAATCTTCAAAAGCGAGCTTTTACCCGCGCCATTCACACCAATCAAACCGGCTTTTTCTCCCGGAGCCACCGTAAACGACACGTTATCCAGAATGAGACGCGGGCCATAAGACAGATGAATACTATTAACTTGCAACATAAAAATGTATCCTTTGAATTGAATTGCGTTGAAACATACAAACGGTAGCGGAACAGGCAACAACGAAAACAGCAATGCCTGGCAACCCAAATCACGGAAATCGAGGGAGGCGAGGAACGTTGGAGATGCAAGCTGGATCAACAATCAAGTCACCATTTACAGGTCATTAGAGGTCCTGCAAACGGATGCATCCAATCAATAAGCGCCACTTCCATTCTGATACTACCATCAGACACGCTGCCTGTCAAGCAACTTTGGGTAATTATTCCAGGAGTGAGGGGATGCGAGTAGCCCGGCCGCAGGCAGGTCTACCCGCATCCCCTTGCTCCTGGAATAACCGCTCCTTTGTTGCTTTTTTCGAGTTCACAAGGTATGCTTCTTGTATAATTGAAGAAAAGTAGTCGCTAACCTCCCTCAACGGGCTAGGCACAGGAGCATCCCTTCTCTTGATGAGCAACTATGTATTTCCAGCAGGCAGTCGTGTGCGTATCGTCAGCTATAGCCCCTTCCGTGGGCTAAAAGGAACAATCCGAACCGTCGATGCCATTCCCCATCCTGACATTGACGAACCGTTTTGTTTCTACCACATTGATCTCGAAGGAACACATTTGAAGGAACCAATCTGGTTTCAACATGACGAAGTCGAAATAGCCTCTCTCAACTAGAGGGAAACAATTTCAAACCTGTAAGCGTGATGAAGAGATTCGAACTATCAAGGTAAACCTTTCTTCACCTCTCGACAGCATTCAACCCCACTACCAGCGCACACAGCGTATCGTGTGCAATAATAGGTACATCAAGCAGAGAAGCTTCTTGAGGAAAGAAAGGTTCCCAACACATGCCACCACTCGATTTAAGTCCCTATCGCGCGTATTTCCCTTCACTGACCCAGCAGATCGACGGCAAAGCGGTCGTCTATTTTGACAATCCCGGCGGCACACAAGTAGCGTTACAGGTCATTGATGCCATGGTCGCCTACTTTCGCGCGGCCAACGCCAACACGGGCGGGGCCTTTCTCACCAGCCGCCGCACCGACGAGGTAATCGCCAACGCCCGACGCGCCATGGCTGATTTTTTACATGCAGGCAGTCCCCATGAAATCGTCTTCGGCCCCAATATGACCACGCTCACCTTTGCTTTTAGCCGCGCCATCGGCAAAACCTTACGCGAGGGTGATGAAATTGTCGTGACAGTGCTTGACCACGATGCCAATGTCGCCCCCTGGCTGGCGCTGCAAGAACGCGGCGTAGTTATTCGCACAGTGGACGTGCATCCAGAGAACGTCACGCTCGACCTGGAAGACATGCGCAGCAAAATTAACGAGCGCACGAAACTTGTAGCGGTTGGCTACGCATCAAACGCGGCAGGCACCATCAACGACGTGGCAACCATCATTGGTTGGGCACACGAAGTCGGCGCGCTAGCCTGGATCGACGCTGTACAGTTCGCCCCGCACGGGCCAATCGACGTGCAACAACTCGACGCCGATTTTCTTGTCTGCTCCTCTTATAAATTTTTTGGCCCGCACCTGGGCATCTTATACGGCAAAGCCGAACATCTGGAAAAGTTTCCCGCCTACAAAGTGCGTCCCGCCAGCAACCTCGCGCCTGATCGATGGGAAACAGGCACCCAGAACCACGAAGGGCTGGCCGGGCTGGTTGGCGTCATAGACTACCTGGCGATGGTCGGGCGCGAACAGTCCGCCCTTTATAGCCACGCTTTCCGCAATGCCTCCGGGGAATCGCTCTACACCGGTCGGCAACGCGACCTCAAAGTAGCGATGCAGGCCATGATGGACTACGAGCGCGGGCTATCGGCCTACCTGCTGACAGGTCTGCGCGAAATTCGCGACCTCCATATCTACGGCATCACCGACCCCCGGCAACTTGCGCAGCGCGTCCCAACCGTGATTTGCGCCATTGCAGGTCACACGCCGCGCGAGCTGGCCGAACTCCTGGCATCACATGCCATCTTTGCCTGGGACGGCAACTACTACGCCCTGGGCATTATGGAACGCCTGGGACTCGAAGAATGGGGCGGCGCGCTGCGTCTGGGCATGGCCCACTACAACACCACCACCGAAATCGACCGCCTGCTCACATGCCTGGAACAATTGGATTAAGAGAGTGAGCAATACAGAAGAGCGTCGGGCACACCCGACGCTCTTCTGTATTGCTCACTCTCTTGAAATTACTCGTTGCGCACCGTAATCGTGAACTTGCCCCACACGCCGGTAAGTACCTGGCCATGAACCGAGATGCTTTTCCCCTGATCGATAGTTTTTTCAGTCATCAGGCCCAGCGCAATGATAAAGCCATTCATCTTGACCGGCGCCTCGCTATAGGTACCCACATTCTGCCCATCCACAAAGAAGCGTACTTCATCCTTGCCCCGGTGATAGCTAATACCATAGCGATGCTTCTGGCCAGGAGTCGTAGGCAATGCAAGTTCGTTGAAATCGCAAAAGTATTTGGGCTTCTGCGCATCTTCCACATCGGCGGGTTCCGGCACGCCCGGAAAAGGTAGCAGCGCATAAACGCTGGCAATCACATCATTGCAAGCGAAGAAGTCCAACGCAACGCCCGTGCTAAAATCGAGCAGATTAACCGAGATAAAGCCGTCATACAGATCACCGGGAGCCGTATTCGCGCAGCGCGCCTGCATATCCCACTCGAAAGAGACCTCGCCCTTTTCAGGCGCCTCAAAACGCCGCGTAGAAAAGAACATATTTTTAGCATTATCGAGTATCTGCACATCGTTGTTGGCGCGCGTCAACTTCGCGCTCACCCGCATACGCTCGCCCTCCACCACTACCGCCGCGTTCGGCTCGCGATAGCGCCAGAAACTGCCATCGGGCAGAGGAAAGCCGCCATACACCCAGGAGCGCTCAACCCCCGTGATAATACTATGATATCCCGCGTAAGTTATCGTCTCTTCTTGTTGCTGTTTCTCCGCAACGTTCTCAGTCTGTGTTGTCTTCAATTGTTTGCTCTTTCCGATGTACTCAAAGGTCTAAAGCCCGTTCCATAACCAATCTCTCAAATATAGTATAAAGCAGAGTTTTTCCAAAAACAAAACCTATCGGAGCAACTACCTCCTTTCACGGAAAAGACAACTATCCACCAACAAGGCTGGTAGATAGTTGTCTCACCCTACAATGGCTTGCCTCAATAAGGAGCCATCCTTTCGGCTGCCCCTTAACCGCTGTGGGCATAGGTCGGAGGCAGGGACCCGGCGCGTGTCTCTGGCCCCGCAAAGATGTAGACCAGCATCGTGATGCCAGAGAACACCAGCAGCAAGATGAGCCAGAGCCACTGCTCCAGTTGCGCCATCTTGATGAGCGCCCCGACATAGCCGACGAAAGCGATGATGCCACCAACGACATACATCCCGATCGCCAGCCAGAACAGCGCGGCATTGCCGAACGATATTAGCTGATGCTCGATCCCACCATTCGCCAGGTACGTGGTAGTAAAGGTACTTCCTACAAGGCCGAAGATGAGTGGGACCGTCGCCAGAAGGCAAACGCCCAAACCGACCAGGTACAAGATGCGGCTGTTTGCTTTGCTCATATGACCCTCCATCTAGCACACATACACAGGAATCATTCATTCCCACATAGAGCATGCCACATGTCTCTCACAACAACATCACCCCTGCATGGCCTCGCCTCACATTGTCATCACACGTACAACGATGCCAGCAGTTCCCACACCTGGCACAAATCTCGCCCCAACGCGGGCGTCTTCTCAGAGTCACAAGCGTGTCCCCTCAGAGCCAGGAGCCAGGAGCACTGGCGCGCGGTAATGCGGCTGTGCTCGCCTGGTCAGTCCGCGAACTTCACGCGCCTTCGGTTCATGGAGCGTTCTATCAGCTTTGTCAGTTCTCGCCCCCAGAACACCGCGCTGGCTGCAGCGAGGCAGAGCAGCCAGTCTGTGATGCCTAATGGGGTCGTGCTAAAGGCAGTCTCAAGCGGCGGGAGGTACACGACTGCCCCCTGCAGCAGCAGCGACAGGAGGATCGCTAGCCAGACCCATTTGTTGGTCAAGAGGGAACGGAACGCGCTGACCTCATCAGAACGGGCGTTGAAAACATTGAACAACTGCGCGAGTACGAGGGTGGTGAAAGCCATCGTCTGCGCGTAACGCAGGGTGCCGTGGCCCGGAATGGACCACCGGGCAGGCTCCAGTCCATTATGAACAGCGTACTCGCGGACATGATCACACCGACGATGGCGATACTCATCCACATCGCGCGCGAGATGACACGGCTCTTTTGAGTACGAGGTGGTCGGCGCATCTGGTGTGGGTCGCGCGGGTCAACGCCTACGGCCAGCGCAGGCCCGGCGTCGGTCAGCAGGTTGATCCAGAGAATCTGCGTCGAGAGCAGCGGTACCACGATTGCGGTGCCAGCCTCTCCTATCAGCCCGATTGCACCCGCCAGCAGAACGCCAAAAAACATTGTCAGCACTTCGCCGATATTTGAGGAAAGCAGGTAGCGCAAGAACTTCTGGATGTTGGCAAAGATCGAGCGCCCTCCTCGATCGCCGCCACAATCGAGGCAAAATTGTCATCGGTCAGGATCATGTCGGCGGCCTCTTTGGCGACATCTGTCCCCACCACACCCATGGCGATGCCGATGTCGGCCAGTTTAAGCGCGGGCGCGTCGTTCACGCCGTCGCCGGTCATCGCGACAATCTCGCCGTTGGCTTTGAGCGCCTGCACGATGCGCAGCTTATGCTCCGGAGCCACGCGCGCGTACACCGAAACGTCGCGTACGATCTCCCGCAGCTCTTCATCGCTCGATCGCTCCAGTTCAGGCCCGCTCACCACGCGCCCATCATCCTGGCTAATACCGAGCTCGCGCGCAATCGCCACCGCCGTGATGGGGTGATCTCCGGTAATCATGATCACCCTGATCCCCGCCCATTGCGCCAGGCGCACCGACGCTGCCGCTTCCGGGCGCGGCGGATCAATCATCGCGACTACGCCAAGCCAGACAAACTCCTGCTCCATGCTCTCGGTGAGTTCTCCTTCTTCGTCTAGCTCCTCGCGCGGCACCGTTCGCAAGGCCACACCAATCGTACGCAATGCTTCTGACGCGAGGTGTGCCACTTCCGCGAGAATGGCAGCGCGGCGCGTCTCTGTGAGTGGCCGTACCTGTCCTCCGGGGCCAACCTGTTCATACGCGCAGCGGGCCAGCAGCACATCGGGAGCGCCTTTGGAGAAGATCAGCATGTGCTCGCCCCGCGCGGCGTCCTGGTGTGACGTGCTCATCAACTTACGCTCCGAAGAGAACGGCACCTCGGCCATGCGGGGGAAGCGTCCTTCCAGATCCTCCTCTTCCAGTCCCACCTTGTGCGCAGCGACCAGCAGCGCGCCCTCCGTCGGATCCCCCTGAATGGTCCAGGAGCCGTCCCGGGAGAGCAGCGTCGCGTTGTTCACCAGGTAGGCCGCGCGAAGGGCCGTCTTCACCTCCTCAAGCAAGATCGGATCAGCCAGCGGCTGCCCCGCCTGCAAGGCGCTTCCGCGAGGATCATAACCGACACCCGTGAAATCGACGCGCCCGCTGGCCGTCACCACTGCCCGCACGGTCATCTCGTTCTTTGTCAGCGTCCCCGTCTTGTCGGTGCAGATCACGGTGGTGGAACCGAGCGTCTCCACTGCTGGCAGCTTGCGCACGATGACGTTGCGCTTCGCCATACGCTGCAAGCCGAGCGAGAGAACGATGGTAGTGATGGCAGTCAGACCTTCCGGCACGGCAGCTACCGCCAGCGAGACGGCGAGCAGCAGAATATCGACGAGTTCACTGAGCGTCCCTACGCGATCAACGAGCAGGACCGTGACGCTCATCGCCAGCGCGATCACTATGACCACCATCCCCAACCATTTGCCGACCCGGTCGAGTTCTCGCTGCAGCGGCGTCCTTTTCTCAGGAGTATGCTGAAGCGAGCCTGCGATCCGCCCGATCTCGGTCTCGACCCCCGTTTCCGTAACGATGGCCCGCCCGCGTCCAGCCGCTACCGCCGTGCTGCTGAAGACCATGTTGCGCTGATCTCCCAGGCCAATCTCCTGATCAATCGCAGCGCTTCTCTTGGCGACCGGTGTGCTCTCGCCAGTCAGTGCCGCCTCCGCCAGACGCAGCCCAATCGCCTCCAACACGCGTGCATCTGCCGCAATGGTATCTCCCTCCTCGATGACCAGGATATCACCGTGTACCACATCACCTGCCGCGATAGTCTGCGCGGAACCGTCGCGCAGCACGCGCGTGGTTGCTGCTGTCATCGCTTGCAGCGCCGCGACCGCCTGCTCTGCCCGGTGCTCCTGAACATATCCCAAAATGCCGTTGAGTAGCACGATGGCGAAGATCGTCAGCGACTCGTAGGGGAAGGCACTGTCTCGCTCGATCCACCAGACTGCCAGCGATATAGCGGCGGCGGCGAGCAGCAGCAGGGTAAGTGGACTCCAGAACTGGGCCAGGAATCGCTTCCAGGTCGGGATGGGAGGGACGCTCGGCAGCACGTTCCGACCAGAGATCTGCAGGCGGGACTGTGCCTCGCGGGTGGTCAGCCCCTGCCGGGCGTCGCTTCCCTGCGCAGTGACCACCACGTCGGGGGGATAACGGTAGGCCGAGCGCTTTTCCAGGTCTCGGGCCTCAGAGAGGTGCTTATTCATGCTTGACATACCGCCTCGTAAGTATCTTCACAGCAATAAGCATGTATCCCTGTCCTCACAGGAAGATCACGATACTTTTCAACCCTGTCACAATTAAGTCACACAGCAATCAATGATCGCCAGAGCATTCTCCTCTATAGCGATCTTTCTCTACTCCATGCCCGATATCGCGCTTATCATCGGCTTTCAAGCCTTTATGGTGTTTCTCTTCCAGCACGGCCTACCCTTTCTGCCTGTAGCGGGTTGGGATACATGGCAATCACGCATCGGTCCCGTCTTAATTACCGCCACCACAGGCTACGGCTACTTCGCCCGCCTCACGCGAACCTCCATGCTGGAAGTCCTCGGCCAGGACTACGTGCGCACCGCGCGCTCCAAAGGACTGCGCGAAGCCATCGTCGTTTATCGCCATACCCTGCGCAACGCCTGCCTGCCACTCATCACCGTGATCGGTCCATCGCTGGGCTTTCTGGTAACGGGCGTCTTCATTACCGAGCAGCTTTTCAATATTCCCGGCGTCAGCCAGATCGCCTTGAACGCCATCTCTCAACGCGACTATCCCGTCTTACAGGCTTCGGTCGTTCTCACCAGCGCCACCGTCGTAATCTTCAACGCCCTGTCGGATGTCGCCTACGCCTTTGCCGACCCCCGCATCCGCATCGAGTGAAACTTACTTACCAGGGCGAGGGCGGGGGCAAGCTCTGGTAACAACTAACCCTGAGTCAAACTTCTAACCATCTTGTGCGTAACTCTGATAGGTAGTACAATCAAGAACAGATCAGCGCTTGCCGCAGAAGTTCACAACACGGAAGGAAACGCAGCGTGGCTAGTAATAATATAAACGCATCATCAGAGTCCGCGCAGGAGAAGCGCAATCTTATTATCAAGATATATGAAAGTGTGTTGCGTAACACCCGGCCTAAAAACATGCGCGAGCTAGGTCTGGCGACGCTCAAATCGCTGCCTACGAGCATTTCATCGATGCGTAGTTTCATGAACGCCATGAACCTGAAACATGCCCAGGGTGAAGTGCTGGAAGGGCTGAAACACACCGTCGTGATTGTCGGACAGGCCAATACCGGCAAAAGCTCGCTCTTCAACATGTTCAAGGGCGAACAACTCTCGCCAGTTTCTCCAGAGGCCGGCACCACTAGCGCCCTGGTGCGCGCGAATTTCGGCCCCTTCACCCTCATAGACACCCCCGGCCATCTACCAGAAAAGATGGAAGAGGGCATGGAGGAAGCAACGGTAATCGTGTTCCTGATCGATGCCACCAGAGGTTTACAGGATAAAGACAAAGAGTTGTACGCCGCCATCAAAAAATTGAACAAGCCCACCATCATCGCCGTAAACAAGGTGGATACCCTGAAAGGACTCGAACGCGGGTGATGCGCTAGCCAACGAGATCGCCGTGCAGCTTGAGACGCCCGGCATCATCCCCATCTCAGCGCGCACCGGCGCAAACATCGACTCAGAACTGCTACCCGCCATGATTGAGGCCAGCCCGGAGGCGGCGCTCATCATCGGGCGCGAGTTGCCCGCCTATCGCCGCGCAGCCGCGCAGCGTATCATTCGCAACTCCACGCTGGCTAGCCTGGTCGTTGGCCTGGAACCCATCCCATTGATCGATATCCCCATCCTGCTGGGAACTCAGATTCGCCTGGTGCTGCGTCTGGCCGCCCTGTACGGCGAAGAGATGGACTCCACCGACGCCATGAAGCACGCGCGCGAACTGCTCATCACCATCGCGGGCGGCGCAGGTATGCGCTTCCTGGCCGAGCAGGCCGCCAAAGCCGTACCATTCGGCGGAGACTTCGTGGCAGGCGCCATCGCCGGCGCAGCCACCTATTCTATCGGACAGGTTGCTCTCGAATATTACGACGGCGGCAAACGCATCAGCCCCAGCCGCCTGCGCAATTTATATTCCACCTTCTACCAGCGTTTCCGCAATCAAAGAAGCGCCGAAGATTGGAAGCGTTACGCCCTGAAAGGAGTTGACGCTCCCCTGGAAATCGACATGCCACGCTCAACTCTCGACACCACCACTGAACAAGAAAGGTAGGAGCCACGCTCACACCAGCAGCTCCCAGGGATGCAGACATGCCTTTCCCGTATGAACATTACGAAACGCTCGCGGAGCCAATCACTGTCTACTATCCCGCCGGGCAGGACGCGCTCGCCCGCCAGGTCTATCAGTCGATTGACAAGGCCAGTAAACTGCTGGCGCAACTGCTCAACACGCTCGCGCCAGAGATGGAGATACTACTCGTCTCTCCAGACGACTGGCAAAACGCGCCCAGAGAAGAAACCGAAGAAACAAACATCATGCTCCCGTACTGGGCAGAAGTGACAGAACCATCCACAATGGTCGTGCCAACACAGCTTGACCCCATCATGGGAAGCTATTCACAAGAGAAGCTGGCCTTCCTGCTCTTCCACGAAGTAGCCCACGCCTTCCTTGCCTGCGACCCGCGTCCCTGGCCGCTCGAAAGCCCACTCTGGGCCGACGAGTGGCAGGTGCAATTCGCCGCCCTCTGGCTCTACCAGCAGATATATCACACTACAGGAGTGGTCATGTTCGACCTGCACATGCAATACAGGGAAATATTTGAGCCGGAAGCAGACGGCAAAACGCCCGTCACGGTGCGCGGCTTCGACTGGTACGAGGACACCACTCCCCAGGATTACCTGGAATACACCCTGCTGCTCGAACGCTTTGCCGGTGACCTGCTGGAACGTTACGATGCCGCCGTCCTGCCGCGCTTCATAGAACTCTACCGCAAGGAAGGCGTCATATGGCTAAGCGACGATGTAACTAACCTGTTAGGCATCACGCTCGGAAACGGCGGCGAAGCCTGGCTGGAAGAACTCCCATATTTCTAAAGTAGCGACACCCCTTGTGGGTGTCCCGTCCTGTTCAACTACGCAGACAGAACACCCACAAGGGGTGTCGCTACTGGCTATAGGAGGCTGCCCATGTTCAATCGAGTAGCTATCATCGGCCTGGGTTTAATTGGTGGCTCATTGGGTCTGGCCCTGCGCCAGGCCAAAGCAGCACGGCAGGTCGCTGGGTTTGATCTTTATAAAGGGGTCGGCGACCGCGCCCGCAAACTGGGAGCCATCGACCAATCCTGCGCCTCGCTCGCTGAAGCTGTGCGTGGTTCTGAATTGATTATCCTGGCAACGCCCGTTGGAGCTATGCGCTCCCTGTTGCAACAACTGGCAGCGTCGGCATCGCCCGGCGCGGTAGTCACCGATGTCGCCAGCACCAAAGCGCAGGTCATTAGCTGGGCCGAAGAGTACCTGCCCGCCACCATTTCCTTCGTCGGCGGCCACCCCATCGCCGGAAAAGAAACGAGCGGCATCGAAGCCGCAGATGCCACCCTCTTCAAACAGTGCGTCTACTGCCTGACCCCCACGAAGCGCACATCACCCGCGGCGATTGAAAGAGTCGCCGCGCTCATCGACGCGCTCGGCGCGCGAATGCGTTTTCTGGAGCCACCCGAACACGATGGCATGGTGGCCGGTGTCAGCCACCTGCCCTTCATAGCCTCCATCGCCCTCATGCAGACCACCGCCTTAAACCCGGCCTGGGACGACGCCTCCATACTGGCTGGCAGCGGTTTCCGCGACATGACGCGCCTCGCCGCCGGCAGCCCTGAAATGTACCGCGACATCTGCCTGACCAACAGCGAAACCATCACGCGCTGGCTCGCCGACTATATCGCCGTCCTCAGCGCCCTGCGCGAACGCATCGCCACGCGCGACCCCAACCTCGGCGAAGTCTTCGCTCAGGCGCAGAAGGCTCGAAATGCATGGCAAGAAGCGCAGGAAAAAGCGAAAAACGGCGACCCGAAGTAAACAATAGAAAGTGACAACTAATATGCAACACATTCGGCTCACACTCATCGGCTTTGGCGTCGTGGGCCAGGGCTTCGTCGAACTGCTCGCCAACAAACAACAATATCTCAAACAACAATACGGAACATGGCTTACACTGGTTGGCGTCGCCAATGCCCGACACGGCTTCATTTACCGCGCCGACGGGTTAGATCTTCCCTTGTTGCAACAACTTGCGCGAGAGGGTCGTCCACTGACAGAACATCCCGTTGTGCAACACTGGCAAAGTACGTTAGATGGATTACATTCCACCGTTGCCGATATACTGATCGAGGCATCGCCCACCAATCTGCGTGATGCCGAACCAGCATTGAGCCATATCCGCACCGCGATCTCAAATAAAATGCACGTTGTCACCGCCAACAAAGGACCAGGCGCACTGGCCGCCCACGAACTGTTCGAGTTGGCGCGAGAACACGGCGTGCAGTTACGCATGGAATCAGCGGTAATGGCCGGCACACCTGTCATCAGCGCCATCCGCGAAGGCATGATGGGAGCCAAAATCACCTCGCTGCGCGGCATCCTCAACGGCACCACCAACTACATCCTGAGCGCTATGGCCTCCGGGCGCGATTATGCCGAAGTGCTGGCCGACGCCCAGGCCCAGGGTTACGCGGAAACCGACCCCACCGCCGACGTTGAAGGCTACGACGCCGTCGCCAAAACCATGATCCTGGCCGCGCTCGTCTTCAATCACCCCATACGCGTCGAACAGGTGGAACGGCAAGGTATCACGACCATTACGCGAGAACAGATGCAGGCTGCCATCGACGCCGGGAAGCGCATCAAACTCATCGCCTCTCTGCGCCAGTCCCCCGAATCAGGCGAACTCATAGCCAGCGTCAAACCGCTCGCTTTGCCTTTAAGTGACCCATTAGCGCGCGTCGATGGCGCAATGAACGCCCTTTCAATCCAATCCGATACCCTCTCCCAGGTCACAATCATCGGGCCTGGAGCCGGGCGTATAGAAACAGCGCAGGGCCTGCTAGCGGACGTGCTAAATACAATCACACAATGATTGCGAGATAATGGTTGCTCACAGAACGTAGGCCAGGCCGTAAAAGTTCTGTGATTGTACTTAGGGGATACTTTTTTCTACTGCTACAGCAGCTTCTACTTTCTCTCGTTCGTAGAGGTTAGAGGCTGGCTGCTCTTTTAGATTGTTGGCACACTGTATATGACTCGTCCAGATATTCTATGATCACATGACCAGGAAATAAAGCTCTACAGTTCCAAAAAAATAATTATCGCTCATTTTGAGCGGTATATGTCCTGTATCTTCAACAGCGCCTGTACGGTCGCCCTCGTCCCTCCCATCTCTACGAATTCCCCCCCCTTTCACCCCAAAACATGCGAATCTCACGAAAATTGGGGTTGACAAAGACAAAACACTGGTGTATCCTTTTTATAAGCAAAGATGCGTTACTGAGATTACAGCGAGGTTGCTGTTCTTGATCTCTGTGCGCGTTTTTTATTTTCTCAGAGTTTGAGGGAGCAGCAGCATGTCAGCAACCTGGAGTACGATATCACAGCCAGCAATGTTCGCTGGTAAAGACCGTACCCGGCGTATGCCCTCATCTGAGATTGAAAGTGCCGCAACTGCTGCCATCGCAAGCATTCTACTCATTGGAACCGGCGTCGTAACGTCGGTTTCTTTGTTTGTGTTCGTGCTTTTCCTTAGCCTCGTCCTTCTTGCGAGCCTTGTGGTTCTTATTAGCCTCGTCCTTAGCGGCCTTACCGGGCTTGTTGGTCTGGTAGGGCTTACAGAGGGGCTAGCCCCAGGCACGACGAAGGGAGACTAACGGAAGCAACGACGCGACCTAACCAGAGCAGGAAACCTTACAACGAGGACCTCCCAGTCGGACGGTTCTCGTTTTTTTATTGTCTTTATTCCTGTTTTTACCTTTCATCTCAAGGAGGCATTATGCAAAGTACCGCAACCATCACGCAAATGGCAGAGGAAGCGCGTAGAGCTACCGCGCATCACACGCATGAGGCCAGAGACGCGCGCGAACTCACCGGAAGCCAGATTCTCTGCGAAGCCTTGATTCGCGAAGGCGTCAATCTCATGTATGGCTACCCTGGCGGCGCGATTATGCCGTTTTACGACGCGCTCACCTCGTATCCCACGCTGTGTCATGTGCTGGTCAGGCACGAACAGGCCGCCGCCCATGCCGCCGATGGCTACGCCCGCGCCACAGGCAAAGTCGGCGTGTGCGTCGCCACCAGCGGCCCAGGCGCAACCAACCTGGTCACAGGACTGGCAACCGCGTTCATGGACTCCACGCCCATTATCGCCATCACCGGCCAGGTGGCGCGGCCCTTCATCGGACGCGACGCCTTTCAGGAAACCGACATCCTGGGCGTTACCCAGCCCATCACCAAGCACAATTTCCTGGTGAAGCGCGTCGAAGACCTGGCCGAGATCGTGCATGAAGCATTCCGGCTGGCGCGCGGCGGGCGGCCCGGCCCCGTGCTGATCGACGTTCCCAAAGACGTGCAGTTCGCCAAAACATTCTATCCCGCGCCCGCGCCAGTCAGTTCCATCGAGCATTACCGCGTCACGCGCGTGCCGCATCCTTCTCCAACAGCCATCGAAAAGGCTGCTCATTTGATCGGCGAAGCCAAACAGCCGTTGATTATGTGCGGTCATGGCGTCATTCTCTCAAACGCCTATGCGGAACTGCAAGCGTTTGCCGAGAAAACTCATATTCCAGTAATTACGACCTTGCTGGGACTGAGCGCGTTCCCTGAAACCCACCCACTCGCCATCGGAATGCCCGGTATGCATGGTCCCGCGCATGTCAACCGCGCCATCGGTGAGGCTGACATCATCATTGGCGTCGGCCTGCGCTTCGATGATCGCGTCACTGGCAAGGTGAGCGAATTTGCGCCCCACGCGCGTTTCATCCACATCGACATCGACGCCTCCGAAATGCACAAGGTCAAACGCGCCGCCGTGCCTATCGTGGCCGACGCCAAAGCTGCCCTGACCGCGCTGGTCGATGCAGTAGCCGCAAGCAATCATGACAAATGGCTGGGCGAAATCCGTTCATGGGAAGCTCGCGCTAACGAACGCGTAGCAAATATAGAGCGCGACCAGGAATATCCCGATCCTATCTGCATTCTGGAAGCCATTCGCGCCGAAACCGGCGGCGATGCCATCATCGTCACCGACGTGGGACAGAATCAAATGTGGACGGCGCGCCACTATACCTGGACGCGGCCTAACAGCCACATCACATCAGGCGGACTCGGCACCATGGGCTTCGCGCTGCCAGCCGCGATGGGCGTCAAAATGGGCATCCCCGATGCCACCGTCTGGGTCGTGGCGGGCGATGGCGGCATCCAGATGAATATCCAGGAACTGGCTACCTTCAAACAGCAGGGCATCACCGTCAAAGTAGCCATCATGAATAACGGCTATCTCGGCATGGTGCGCCAGTGGCAGCATTTCTTCCACAACCACAACTACTCGGAGACGCCGATTACTGGACCCGATTACATCAAACTGGCCGATGCCTACGGCCTGACCGGTATGCAGATCACCCGGCGCGCAGATGTGCAGGCAGCCGTGCGCAAAGCGATGGAAACCGAGGGTACCGTCATTATCGATTTCATCATCGAGTCCGAGGCCAATGTCTATCCAATGGTTGCGCCAGGTTCCGCCATCACCACCATGATCGAAGAAACTGCCGGGGAAAGTGAGGACTAAAGCAATCATGAGCGAACACGCGGACAATCGCAAGGCCACTCCCTCCACCAGCGAGAGAGCAGGCCAGGCAGAAGCTCCAAAGGGTACTGAGCGTTCGCATACCCTGCTACTTATAGCAAACAACGAGCCTGGCATGGTTGATCGTGTTGTCGGGGTGCTGCGCCGCCGCCGCGCCCAGCCGCAAACCATCTCCATCGGCCAGAGCGAAATGCCGAACGTCTCACGCATCACCATCCAGGTGAATGACTCCGAAGTGGGGGTCGAACAGTTGATTGAGCAACTGCGCAAAATTGTCGATGTCCGACACATTGTCAATCTATCATC
Organism: uncultured Chloroflexia bacterium; assembly: GCA_963769535.1. Classification (GTDB taxonomy): domain Bacteria; phylum Chloroflexota; class Ktedonobacteria; order Ktedonobacterales; family Ktedonobacteraceae; genus CF-113. The sequence goes on from CAVYMC010000004.1 coordinate 99,019, forward strand.
AGAGCAAGCCGTCGCGCGCGAACTGGCGCTCGTCAAGGTAAACGCTACCGCGGAAAAGCGCGCCGAGATCATCGAAATGGGCAGCCTCTTCGGAGCGCACATTATCGACCTCGCGCCAGAAACCGTCACGCTGGAAGTGACCGGCAGCGAAGAAAAAATCGAAAAACTCGTTGCTCTCTTGCAACGCTTCGGTGTGCGCGAAATCGCCCGCACCGGTTCCGTCGCAATGACACGCGACTAAATAGAAGGAGAACTTACACACATGGCGACCATTTATTACGATGCCGATGCAAACATCGAACTTATCCAGCAGAAACGCATAGCCGTGATCGGCTACGGCAGCCAGGGGCACGCCCACGCCCTCAACATGCAGGACTCCGGCTGCGATGTCGTGGTCGGACTTCCGAAGAGCAGCAAGAGCCGCGCTAAAGCCGAGGCCGATGGTGTGCGCGTAGTCACACCCGCCGAGGCCGCAGAGCAGGCCGATGTCATCATGATCCTCATACCCGACCAGAATCATAAAGAAGTCTTCGAGCGCGACATCCGCCCAGGGCTGGCTCCCGGCAAAATGCTGATGACCGCGCACGGCTTCAGCCTGCACTATTCGCAGATCGTGCCACCGGAAGATATCGACGTGGCTATGGTCGCGCCCAAAAGCCCCGGCCACATGCTGCGCCGCCTCTATACCGAGGGTGTCGGCGTACCCTCCCTCTGGGCAGTTCACCAGGACGCTACCGGCCACGCCGAAGCCCTGACGCTGGCCTATGCCCGCGCCATCGGCAGCACCCGCGCCGGTGTCCTGCGCACCACCATTGCCGAAGAGACCGAAACCGACCTGTTCGGCGAGCAGGCCGTCCTGTGCGGCGGCATCACCTCGCTGATCCGCGCCGGCTTCGAGACGCTCGTTGATGCTGGCTACCAGCCCGAAGTCGCCTACTTTGAATGTATGCACGAGATGAAGCTGATCGTAGACCTCATGTACCAGGGCGGCATGAGCTACATGCGCTACTCCATCAGCGACACCGCCGAATTTGGCGACTACGTCTCCGGCCCGCGTATCATTGACGAGCGCGCGCGCGACGAGATGCGCCGCATCCTGCACGAAATCCAGGATGGCACCTTCGCCACGCGCTGGATTCTGGAAAACCAGGCCGGTCGCCCCAGCTTCAACGCCATGCGCAAATCCAACGCCGCGCATCAAATCGAGCATGTCGGAGCCGACCTGCGCGCCATGATGCCCTGGCTCAAACCCGTAGACAAACGACCCGAAATTGCTGAAACCAAGAAGTAAAGATACCACGCGGTATCCCAATGGGCGCGATAAATCGCGTCCCTACAAGGAGGAAAAGAAATCATGGCAGACCCTGCGGTTATTCGAATTTTTGACACCACCCTGCGTGATGGTGAACAGTCTCCCGGCGCAACTATGACCACCGAAGAGAAGCTCCAGGTGGCTGAAAAGCTTGTTCGTCTTAATGTGGACATCATTGAAGCTGGCTTTCCCGCTGCATCCCCCGGCGATCTTGCCGCCGTCAAAGAGATTGCTCGCCAGACAAAAGGCGTCGCGGTAGCAGGACTTGCCCGCGCCGCCATCAGTGACATAGACGCTTGCTGGGAAGCGGTCAGCGAAGCGGAGAACCCGGTAATCCATGTGTTTCTAGCTACTTCTGACATTCATCTTAAACATAAACTAAACCTCTCCCCCGAAGAGGCGCTGCAGCGCATCGCCTCAACGGTGTCCTACGCGCGAAACCTCTGCCCCACAGTGGAGTTTTCAGCCGAGGACGCCACGCGCAGCGACTGGGACTACCTGTGCCGCGTCTTCGAGACCGCCATCAAATGCGGCGCGACCACCGTGAACATCCCCGATACCGTCGGCTACACCATGCCCCACGAGTACGAGGCCCTGTTCCGCTACCTGCGCGAGCGCGTCCCCGGCATCGAAGACGTGGTAATGAGCGCGCACTGTCACAACGACCTCGGCATGGCAACCGCCAACACCATGGCCGCCATCAAAGCAGGAGCGCGCCAGGTCGAAGTCACCATCAACGGACTCGGCGAGCGCGCCGGCAATACCGCCATGGAGGAAGTCGTCATGGCCCTGCGCACGCGCCCCGACTTTTATGGCAACGTCACCACGCGCATCAACAACCAGGAATTCCTGGCCGCCAGCCAGCTCGTCAGCCGCCTGACTGGCATACCCGTCCAGCCCAACAAGGCCGTCGTAGGAGCCAACGCCTTCGCTCACGAAGCCGGCATCCACCAGGACGGCATGTTGAAAAACCGCCTGACCTACGAGATTATGACACCCCAGTCGGTCGGCTGGAGCGACACCAAACTGGTACTTGGCAAGCATTCTGGCCGTCATGGACTCGATGCTCGCCTGCGGCAACTGGGCCACCGCCTCGAACGCCGAGCAGCTCAAATCCGCCTACAAACGCTTTATCACCCTGGCCGACCAGAAAAAGCACGTCACAGACGCCGACCTGGTCTACATCGTCGAAAGCGGCAAAGAAACACCCGCCGCCATATAAGGAGTACCTGGTGACACAGACCGAACTAGACACAAATCAGCAAAACGACCTTGCAGTGAAGGCCGAAGCTCCCAAAATACCCGTACTCAGCCTCGAAGAAGGCTATGCCTACTTCGAAGGCCACATCGTCCCCATGAGCGACGCCAAAATCAGCATCGCCACACATGCCTTGCACTACGGTACCGCCTGTTTTGAAGGCATTCGCGCCTACTGGAACGAGTCGCAGCAGCAATTATACCTGCTCAAATTGCGCGAGCATTACGAACGTATGGAAAATTCCTGGAACGTGCTGCGCATGCGCCCTAAAGAATCCATCGACGAGCTATGCCGCACAACGGTAGAGCTGGTGCGGATGCATGGCTATCGCTCGGATGTCTACGTGCGCCCCATCACCTACAAATCCTCGCGCACCATCAAATTGACGCTCAGTTCGCTGGATGATGCCGTCGCCATCTACGCCTTCGCCATGGGCAACTATGTCGATATCAACGCTGGCCTCAGCGTCTGCACCTCGTCCTGGAGACGCGCCAACAGCAACGCCATGCCCGTGCGCGCCAAAGTGACGGGAGCCTACATCAATAGCTGCCTGGCAGTTGATGACGCCACCGCGTCCGGCTTTGACGAAGCCATTATGTTGACGCACGAAGGCATCGTCTCCGAGGGCAGTTCGTGCAACCTCTTCGTGCTGCGCAATGGCAGGCTGGCAACCCCCGCGCTCTCCGATGATATTCTCGAGGGCATCACGCGCAACATCCTGATCGGCCTTGTGAAGCGCGAATTTGGCATCACCGTCGAAGAGCGGCGCATCGATCGCACCGAACTCTACGCCGCCGACGAGATCTTCTTGTGCGGCACTGGCGTGCAGGTATCGCCCGTCACCAGCGTTGACCGTCGCCCCATCCGCACGGGCAAACCAGGAGCGTTCACCATGCAATTGCAGCAAGCATATCTCTCAGCCTGTCGCGGCGAGAACAATACGTACAGGGACTGGGTAACGCCCGTCTATGAATAATTGTAGTACCCTCAAACTTGCAGTACCCTCAAACGGGTCGAGAAAGGTTGCTCCCGCCGCCACTAGCGAGGAAAGTATACTTCTCAAACCCGAAGAGGTCAAGGGGAAATGCACTAAGGAGTCATCATGCGTTCTGATCAAATCAAGCTCGGCTTCGAGCGCGCTCCGCACAGGGGACTGCTGCGCGCAACCGGAGTTGTCGGCGAAAATGATTTTAACAAGCCCTTCATCGCCGTCTGCAACTCCTACGTAGACGTCGTGCCGGGGCATGTTCACCTGCAAGCCTTTGGCAAGCTGGTCAAAGAGGCCATTCGCGCGGCAGGCGGCGTTCCTTTTGAATTTAACACCATCGGCGTCGATGACGGTATCGCCATGGGACATATCGGCATGAAGTACTCGCTGCCCAGTCGCGAACTGATCGCCGATTGTGTCGAAACGATGGTCGAGGCGCACCGCTTCGATGGCATGGTATGCATCCCCAACTGCGATAAAATCGTGCCTGGTATGCTCATGGCCGCCATGCGCATCGACATCCCCACCATCTTCGTCAGCGGCGGCCCCATGGCGGCAGGCAAACTTGCCGACGGGCGTTCGATAGACCTCATCAGCGTCTTTGAGGGCGTGGGCGCGTACCAGGCTGGCAAGATCAACGACAGCCAACTGCTCGAATTGGAGCAGCAAGCCTGCCCCACCTGCGGCTCGTGTTCGGGCATGTTCACCGCCAACTCCATGAACTGCCTGATGGAAGCCCTGGGTCTCGCGCTGCCGGGCAACGGTTCGCGCCTGGCAACCAGCGAGGAGCGCAAAGAACTGGTGCGCCTGGCCGGTCAGACCATCATGAAGCTTGATCGAGACCAACCTCACACCGCGCCAGATCGTCAATGCCGACAGCATCGACAACGCCTTCGCGCTCGACATGGCTATGGGCGGCTCAACCAACACCGTCCTGCACGCCCTGGCCCTGGCGCGCGAGGCCGGTATCGACTACTCGCTGGAACGCATCAACGCGGTAGCCTCGCGCACCCCGCACCTGTGCAAAGTCAGCCCCTCCGGCAAGTGGCACATGGAAGACGTGGACCGCGCCGGAGGCATCAGCGCCATCCTGCACGAACTCTCCAAAAAGCCCGGCGCGCTCACCCTCGACCGTCCTACCGTAACGCTCAAAACGCTGGGCGAGAACATCGCCGAAGCCGAAATCAAAGACCCGGAAGTCATCCTTTCCGTAGACAAGCCGCACAGCGAACGCGGGGGCCTGGCTATCCTCTTCGGCAACCTGGCTCCCGACGGCGCGGTCATCAAAGTGGGCGCGGTAGCCCCCTCCATGATGCAGCATCACGGCCCGGCGCGTATCTACGACTCGCAAGAAGCCGCCTGCGCCGGTATTCTGAACGGCCAGGTACGCGAAGGCGACGTAGTCGTAATTCGCTACGAAGGCCCGCGCGGCGGCCCCGGAATGCAGGAAATGCTGGCCCCCACCGCCAACATCATGGGCATGGGCCTGGGCGAAAAGGTCGCGCTGATAACAGACGGGCGTTTCTCCGGCGGCACGCGCGGAGCCTGCATCGGACACGTCTCGCCCGAAGCAGCCGCCAACGGCCCCATCGCTGCCCTCGTCGATGGCGACATAATCTCCATCGACCTGTTCGAACGCCGCCTCGACGTGAATCTCAGCCCAGAACAGATCGCCCAACGCCTGGAACACGTCACGCCGCCAATCGGCCGCATCAACAGTCGCTGGCTGCGCCGCTACGCCTCCCTGGTAACATCAGCCAACACCGGAGCAGTGCTGGCGGATGTGTAACAATTATTGATATGAAACATCCGCCTCCATCTTGCTGAATTGTAACGACCAAAGCCGATCCTGTCATCCTGAGCGAAGCGAAGGATCTCGGTGCCCGGCGAGGCAGACCCTTCGCTACGCTCAGGGTGACAGTACCGATCTTGGTCGTTACAATTCAGCAAGACGAAGGACGCCGCTTCGTGAATGGAGATCCAAACAATGCCAAAAACCATGTTTGAGAAAATATGGGATGCCCATGTGGTGCGCGATGTACCCGGCGAATCCGCAGTGCTATACATTGATCGTCACCTGGTGCATGAGGTAACGTCACCGCAGGCCTTCGCCAGCCTCAAAGCGTCCGGGCGCGCGGTGCGCAAACCGGAGGCGACCATTGCCGTACTCGATCACAATATACCAACCATACCGGGGCGGCGTATGCTCAACGTGGTCGATCCCGCGCTGCACGAGAGCATCACCACGCTGGAACGCAACGTGCGCGAGTATGGCATCACCTTTTTCGATATGGCGAATGCCAAACAGGGCATCGTGCATGTCATCGGGCCTGAGCTTGGCATCACCCTGCCCGGCATGACTCTCGTATGCGGCGACTCGCACACCTCGACGCACGGCGCGATGGGCGCGCTGGCCTTCGGCATCGGCACCAGCGAGATCGAACACGTCCTGGCAACCCAATGCCTGTTGCAGCAGCGACCCAAAACCATGAATATCCGCGTCGAAGGCCAGCTTGCCCCCGGCGTGACCGCTAAAGACCTGGCATTAGGCATCATTGGCAAGCTGGGAACAGCCGCCGGCACGGGCCATGTCATCGAATTTAGCGGCTCGACTATACGAAGGCTCTCGATGGAAGGGCGCATGACACTCTGCAACATGGCAATTGAGGCAGGCGCTAAAGCAGGTATGGTCGCGCCAGACGAAACCACCTTCGCCTATATCAAAGGCCGTCCCTACGCCCCATCAGGCGCAATATTCGAGCAGGCCGTAGCAGCGTGGCGACAACTCGCCAGCGACCCCGACGCCCAATTCGACACCGTTCATGAAGTCAACGTCGAGTCTCTGGGACCCCAGGTAACATGGGGAACCAATCCCGGCATGGTGGCCGACATTTCCGGATCGATTCCCGACCCGCAGCAGCAAAGCGATCCAGAGACGCGCAGAACCATCGAACGCGCCCTGCAATACATGGATCTCGCGCCGCAACAGAAGATCGCCGATATAGCTATAGACACCGTCTTTATTGGCTCTTGTACCAATTCTCGCCTCGAAGACCTGCGCCTCGCCGCGCGTTACGTCAAAGGCAGACACGTCGCGTCATCCGTGCGAGCGCTGGTAGTACCCGGCTCTGCCCATGTGCGCCGCGTAGCTGAGGAAGAAGGACTGGCCGACATCTTCCGCGACGCCGGCTTCGAGTGGCGCGAGGCAGGATGTAGCATGTGCATCGCCATGAACGGCGACCAGCTCTCCGAAGGCGAACGCTGCGCCTCCACCAGCAACCGCAACTTCGAGGGCCGCCAGGGACGCGGCGGACGCACCCATCTCGTCAGCCCCGCCATGGCCGCCGCCGCCGCCATCGCCGGTCATTTTGTGGATATTCGCGAGTGGTGATAGTTGGTACGGTGGGATGCGGTCAATCGCGTCCCATCATACTACTTACTACCGCATGTCCATCTGTTCTCCATGAAAGCAACCCACTCTACACGATGTTGCCCTGGGTCGCACGCAACTGTGCCAGCTCGCTGACCACTTCCGCCACCTTGAGGCTTTCAGCGCCGTGCATTTCTACAAAGATTGTTATTACTTGCCGGTAATATTGCTCCGCCTGCTCATACTCACCCTTTGCTCTATAGATTCTTGCCAGGTCCTTTAGCCTTTCAATGGCTCGCGGGTCTTGCGGACCGAATGTCTTTTCAAAAATAGTTCGCGCCCGTTGAAACAGAGGTTCGGCTCGTGTGTAATCGCTTTGCGCGAAATAGAGCCTGGCGAGGTTGGTCAGCACATAGGCCACATCACTTTCGTCCGGCCCCATCGCCAATTCCCACATGGACAATACCTTTAGAAAGAGGAATTCTGCCTGATCGTACTTCTTCAGTTCGCGCTTAGCTCCCGCGAGATTAAGCAGGACAACTCCAACAAAAGGATGATCGGGTCCCAGATTTTTTTCACGTATCGTCAGGGCACGCTGAAACAGGGATTCTGCCTTGACAAACTTCTCCTGTTTGAAATAGAGCATCCCCAGGTTGCTCAATGTTTCCGATACCACCGCGTGTTCTATGCCTAGTATTTGCTCGCGAAATTGCAATGCTTGCAGGTAAAGCGGCTCCGCTTCAGCATACTTTTTCTGCACCGAGTAGATCAATGCCAGATTATCAAGGCTCTCTGCTACCTGTGGGTCTTCTAATCCCAGCGCCTTCTCGCGGATCGTTAGAGCGCGTTGCATAAGAGGTTCAGCTTGCTCATATTTCGCTCGAAAGAAATACAGCAATCCCAGATCGGTCAGACTTTCTGCAATCAGTTGATGGGATGGTGCCAGCATCTCTTCTCGGATAGTTAGCGCAAGTTTGAGTATAGGCTCAGCCGGTGTAGTCTGTGACCGCAAGACCAGGTAGTTTCCCAATCGATGTAGTAACTGCGCGACTTCAGGAAAACGCATATGCCAGCGTTCAATCAGCCCGACACATCTCTGGGCTTGAGGAAGGAAGCGCTCACACTCTTCTCGCGTATCAAAGCTTGCCTCAGGAAACATTTTACTAACCGCCCGTACAATTCTCTCCGAGCATAAGAGCTGCTTCTCATCATCCATCCTATCCAGCAGCACCGCCTGCACAAGCCGGTGAATAGTGAGCATGTTTGTCTCTAGCTGGCGACGCACAAGCGAGAATTTCCGCAGTTCCTTGATGGCTCGATCTAGCTGGAAGAGGATTCACGGCGAGAGACGTAAACTGTGACCCAGGCTCTGATGCCTCTTGCAAAAAAAGTTCTTGGGGAATAGCACCAGGGTCAAGCAAAGCAAAAAGGGAGAGCAATTCAACAGCAGCCGGATTGTTCTGGCTGAGCTTTTCAAAGGTGAGCGACCAGGTTGTCACGACAGATTGAGGATGGTAGACAGCCAGTTCTCCGCGCCAGTGCAGAAGTTCCTGCTGGTGCGCCTGGTACACACCCAGATAATTCGACAGGCCGCATCCAGTTTCCTCGATATAAGCTCCTGCCTGGTCAAGCGCCAGGGGTAGTCCTCCAAGTGTCTCAGAGATGTGTACAGCAAGTTGGCGACCAGCTTCAACAATATCGCCAACGGAAGTATCCAGAGCAATGATTTTCGCGCGCCGCAATAAGAAGTATGCTCCCGCCTGTGCGTCCCACGTCTCAATGGCAAGCGTCTCTGCCAGGGTTCCTGTCATTTGTGTGCGAGTCGTAAATATCACGTGACCGCGAGATGATGCAGGCAAGAAGTCATGGAGGTAATCCAGTTCGTCCGCGTTATCAAAGATGAGCAGCCAGCGTGTCATAGCTGACAACCAGCGCTTTACAGCCTGAACGCTGCGTTGCTGATCTGGTTGGTCATGTTCTGGCAGGTTCAACAAGTCTGCCAGCGCCGCAAAGTCCGACATCAGTACTTCTGGTGAATCAGCCCGAATCCACGCTACAGTGTGATATTCATGCCTGTACTGATAGGCATACTCGAGGGCTGTCTGAGTCTTGCCTACGCCTCCAAGACCACTAAGAGCTTGAGGCGGGATCGACACAGCTCGTTTTTGAGAAGAGAGGCGAGCATGAAGCTGCTGGAGAAGTTCTTCGCGCCCCGTGAAAAACATATTTTGTCTGAAAGGGACGCTCCAGAAAGATACCTCCCCATTACGCACAAAACCAAGTTCGCGAGCGCTCCTACCAAAGAGCGTGACCAGCTTCTGGCGGTAATGTGTCGTAGGAGAGGTAATGCCGCGTTCCCAGCGCCCCACCATATTCGAATCAGGGGCGGCAATCTGCTCCGCTACCTCTTCCTGTGTCCAGTGTCGTTGTTCCCGCTCATAACTCAAAAGCTCATTGGGGAGAGAATTTTCAGCTTTTTTCACCAGCTTCATCCTTTTTCTTGTTCAAAATAAGCAATTCAGGCATATTCCACTTTAACTTGCCGGGTAAATGCCGTGTTCAATGCGTCAGGCAGAGCTTATCCTCTTTAAGGCACTGCCATGCAATGTCCTTATTTTTGTGCGTGTGAGCAGCCACTCAGGAGACAAACCAGCTAGAAGTGTACCTGTCACGTCGACAAAACTCAACAGTCCAGTACTTCCGTACCCATAGGATATATGAAGTTCCTGGAAGATACGTCACCCAGCCATGAATGGAGAGTATAGTGTCACCCAGGTCAGCTTAATCTTAGACACACAGAAAGAACATCATATGCAAATTGGGCTTTTAGAGGATAATCCAACTATCCACGAGTATTTACAAACTGCTCTTGAATTAAACGGTCATCACATTATCATTCATACATATGGCAGTACTTTGCTCGGTGCGCTCTTTGAGGAGAAAGCCGTTGATAATGCGTATCCGTATGATCTGGTAATCATAGATCTCCATCTACCAGGAAATCTATCAGGCTGGGACGTTATCCTCCACATTAGAAAAAAAGTTTCCCCGGAGACGCTCCCAATCATCATCATATCTGGCTCGGAACAGAGCCAACTCGAACAATTGCAGAGCATCTTCCCTGATATTCCTTTCATCCAGAAGCCTTTTAAGCTGCAACAATTATTACAGATATTGGAGACGATCACAGGGAAACAGCGCTATGAGATGTTCACTACCCTGAACTAGTTTTCCATTGTAAGGCTTCATCCCTACTTTTATTATTCATATCTCTCAGGAGGCATTTAGATGGCAGAGCAAAATGAGTTATTGACCGTACGGGAGGTCGCAGTGCGCCTGCGTGTCAACGAGACTACTGTGCGCCGTTGGATCAAGGACAGCGCACTGGAAGCTGTCACCCTTCCTCATCGTGGCAAACGCGAGATTTACCGCGTCAGGCTCTCTACGCTGAATACAGTCCTCAAATATCTTGATTCGGCCCAATCATAGTGAGGCAGTTGGAATAACGTCGTTACTCCCCCAAAAGCGTCTTCAAATCCCCGCTCAACTGTGCGGTCGTGAAATCCTGGTCCAGTAGCACACGTTCGCGGCCCTGCTTATCTATCACATAGAGGATAGCGGTATGCATACTGACGGTGGCGGCCGCTGACTGCGCATCAATGGCATATTGCGTCCAGACGGGGGCGAGTTCATCTTGCGTCCCCACCAGGAAATGCCAGTAATCGACCATGTGGTGAACCTGCGAAAAATTGAGCGCGGCAGCTACAGTATCTCCACGCGGGTCTACACTGATCGCCACCACCGCCACACGCTGAGTATCCGCTCCCAGGCCAACCATAACGTTATGCAACCTCTCAGCCATGATGGGACATACATCGGGGCAGTGGGTATACATAAAGGTCAGCACCACCGGCTTACCCGCGAACTGCGCAAGCGTTACCACTTTGCCAAACTGGTCATGCAGCGAAAATGCCGGCGCTGGAACGCTCCCCAGATCGGTTCCCTGCAAACCGGACGATGTTGCAGGCGTGGAGTTAAGGCCAGTCACAGGCACTCCTGTAGCATTGCGTAAACCCAGCACAGCCACCGTTAATACAACCAGCAATGCCAGCGTGACAACTGAAAGACGGGAAGCCAGACGCCAGTTCATATGCGTGTCTTATCCTTCATGTATAAATAATGCGCTCGTCCTATTTTCTCAAAGCCGCCTGATACCCTCCTTGCAGCCACCCACGCATACCTTGCAATCACCTGAACTGCGGAACTCTCACCCTCGAGTGCGGCGACACATCATACATTACGCCTCACTCCAAAAACAGTTGCGAAGCGCCGTAGGCGCCGAGGGGCCAGGAGTCAAGAAGGGCGGCTGCACACTCACATAACATTAAGGGTAGAGTTTCTGGTGATTTGATAACATCTCGATATACTTCTGGATGCCTTGGCGATACGGCTTTCAGCAACAACAGGGTCGAGTTCAAACACCGCGCGCTTCCCAATGGACCCTCTTTCCTCAAATTTTGCCTTTCTTAAAAGAGCAAGCCCATCTGGCGCGGCGCTGGCGGCGTAGAATCTGGTAATCGTTACACCCTGATTTGTCAGATCATCCCGAAAACGCAGAAAGCCACGCATAAGGCGCATTCCGTACACACGCCTTTTCCATTTGTCCACATCTGCCGTCGTCGCTATACTCGAAATCAAGCATTCCACCGAACTCCCTACCTCGTATGGCAGCACATCCTCGGCCCCGATTTCCCACTCTCTTATATCACCATTCAACCATCGTTTTATGGTTTCTCGTTTCAGAGGCAGCATCTGCATGAAGGCTACCAGCCGACCTTGATCTCTCACAATAAAATTGCTATCAGGATTGAAACGTAACCATGCCTCATACGCAGGAAGGCCATACCCCATGCTCCCGTTAAGCAAGAGGGTCGCTAATTCATACTCTTCATGAATATCATCCTGCGTCGCTTTCAGAAACGTTATTCCCGATACCTCCTCGCCCCGGATACTCGTCGTTCTCTCTTTTGCCAGTTTCTCGATCTGATGCTTCGAGTAAAAACCTCGTGTTTTCCCAGGTGGCGCTAGCTTCTTAATCCTCCCAGTATCAACGAGGTAGTAAAAAGCGCCTACACCCATGCCCAAACGCTGCTGCGCCTCCCTGGCCGTATAATAGTATTTCATGCTCATCTCCCAATAACAGGTTTCAGATAAGTAGTGCCAAAAAGGTGCAACTTGTTACATCCATTTATAATTTCCAGGACTTCTCTTCACTTGACTGGTGGATTGTCAATCTTCATGTGAAGGGGTGGGGTAAACCTAACATGTAGGGACGCCCCTTGTGGGCGGCGTCCGGCCACCCCCCGGCAATTGAACCTTGACAGTCCACTACTCAGCGCTTGCAACAAGGGTCGAGTTACGGTTAAGATGGCAGGCAGATTTTCCTCCACAAATCCTACTGTGAGCTTGATAGATTGACAATTATCAACATCTATCGATACACTTCTTAATACCGCAATGAATTGAACCGTTAAAACATTCAGCGCGTCTCACCGGGAGGAATGCCACGAATAATCGAGGATCAACCTCTACAACTACTTTTGCGCAAGTGATTAGACAGGCACGCCGCCATGACGAGGAAGCGCTGGTGGCACTTTACCAGCGCGCCCTTCCCGTTATCTATCGCTTTGTAATGGCGCGGCTGGGTCGTCCTGATCTGGTAGAAGATGTCGTTTCCGAAGTTTTCCTGGTCATGGTGGAATCTATCGACGAGCTGCGCACCGAGCAGGAAGCCGGCTTTTATGCCTGGCTCCTTCAGATTGCCCAGGGTAAGATCTCCAGAACTCTCCGCCAGGTGACACACGGCGAGAGAAGGTCTGTCTCACTACTCACCTACGCGACAGATCCTTACCCTGCCGTAGAACTGATGGCAACCGACCTGTTGAGCAACCCGGTTGCATTGCACGAATGGCGCGAGACACTCGAAGAATTGGGACTGGCATTGGAAAGTTTGAGCGTTGAACAGCAGGTCATCGTGATTGGCCGCTTTTTAGCCGGGCAGAAGATCGAGGATATCGCCCAGGCGCTGGGTAAACAGCCTGGAGCGGTGCGCGTCTCACAATTTCGCGCATTAAAGACGCTGGCCGGGCGTCTGAGGCTGGCATATGAACCGCAGCGCAAGGGAAAAGGAGGGCAGGCATGAAACCCGAAGAGTACCTGGATCGCTTGATCGAGAAACACGAAAACGGAATGGAGCCGCTTCCTGTCATCAATGACGAGGTCACGGCCAGCCTGGCTGCCGCGCACGCGCTTACCCGATTAAATGAGATTGACATTCCACCCAACTTTGCCCGCAAGCTAGAGCTATCCATCCGTTCCCGCTCCCGCGACCTCGCCCGCCAAAACAACAGCTCCCTTTCAACAACACGCTCGTTGAGTATACCGCGCTCCCCGCGCTCGCAGAGGCCCCTGGTGGGCCGCGCCTGGATTACCGCGCTGGGAATCGCTGCCGCGCTGATGCTGACGTGCGTTGGCATCCTGACGGCTTCCGCGCGCAGCCTGCCCGGAGATGCGCTTTATGGCTTGAAACAGGCCGAGGAGCAGTTTACACTCGACTTCACCAACAGCCCGCAAGACCGCGTCAATGCTCAGATCAACCAGTTACAGAGCACGCTTACCGATCTGTACACAGTAGTCAACGCCGGACGAGGTGACGATGCTATCAGACAGGCGCTCAATACCATCACAAATAAAACAAACAACATTCGAACCGCAGTTGCAGCCCTGCCCCCAGGCGCCAGTCGCGATACAGCGCAAAGAAATCTTAACAACATCCTCGGCGAAGAAGATCAGACATTGCGCCACCTGCTCAATCAAGTGGATTGGCCGGCTCGTCTGGCTTTCACCGGACAATTGGGAGCATTGGGCGACCCGGTTCCAACGGTGTCACACATTACCACCCTCGTCCAGAGTAACAGGACGCTTCTGATTACCCTTACAGGCACGAACTTTGCGCCTGGCGCCTGCCTGGTCCTCGATGAGCAACAAGCGGGAATAGTCACCGGGAACACCCAGGGACGGTTGACCGCGGTCATCAGCAACGTAACCGGATTGTTTGGCGAACACGAAATCGGTGTACTTAATCCTGATGGAACCGCCGCCCAGATGACTTATGGGAAAGATACCGACAACGATCAGCCGGGCGACAACCATCTCATGTATGGCACGCCCGAACCTGACAGAAATTCTGGTAGATCTTCCGACGACTAATGCATAGCTGCGAAACATCCTAATTATGGTTGAGACGCAACACATACCCCTTCTCCTATCAGTCCTACTTCATACAGACAGCGTTGACGCACGGCAAACCTCTGGGTACACTCCCATTTGTCAACGTAGGAGAAATTTAGATCTGCTCGCATATAACATCCCGGTATACCTCGAGCAGAGAAAGACGAACTCTGAAAGGAGATCAAACAATGCAAACGTTACATCAAGATCAGCTTGTTGGTAGGACACTGGGAGAATACCGCGTTCGAGCGACTGCTCGGCCATGCTCAACTGGGGGCCGCATACCTGGCTCGACAACTCTCGCAGAGCCGCACAGTCATGATTTCAACGTTCAACTTCCCGGAGGGATTATCAACCAGCGAACGCAACCAGCTAACCGCCCGCATTTCCGGGGAAAGAGCGGCGCTCGCCAGGCTCACCCACCCGAATATCCTCCCAATTTACGATTTCGGTGAGCAATCCGGGTATCTTTACCTGGTGACAGCTTTCAGCAAGGGTGCCTCGTTGAGCCAGGCGCTCAAACAACAATCACGCTTCACCCCTGACCAGGTAGTAAAGGTGCTTAAATCGTTAGGAATCGGCCTCGACTACGCGCATAACCAGGGCGTTGTACATGGCATATTGAGTCTTTCAAATGTGCTTATAAGCAATGAGCTTACTGTACAAATAGCGGGTTTTGGATTGAGAACACTGATCGAGGTACAGGAGTATACCCAGAACAAGCGCTCCCCCACTCACCTTTTTAACGCGCATGGCGTCTTGTTGGGAAGCCCCGAATATACCTCTCCGGAATGTATACTGGGCGAAACTGTCGACGCTCGCTCTGATATCTATTCGCTTGGCGTAATGATCTTTAAGCTCCTGAGTGGGACGCGGCCTTTTAACGGAACAACTCCCCTCGAAACTGCCTTGCAGCGCATACAACAGCCTGTTCCCTCGGTTCACTCGCTCTGCTCTGATGTGCCGGAAGCGTTTGACCTGGTGATAAGCAAAGCTCTGGAACGCGACCCTGCCCGGCGCTATCAACGCGCTGGCGATATCGCAGATGACTTTGAGCGCGTCTTAACCATACTGCACGCGACACACAAGGGCAACGACTCCAGCATCCAGCAATTAGCGCACAGCCCGCAACTTACTCTCCCGCCTACCGTCAACTGGTTCAATGAGGGAGACAGTCCAAACAACCGCTGGCAGTTATCGCCACCCATTGTAACAGGGCATATGCCCGCGGTCACGTCCTCCCCTTCCTTCCCAAAGGCGGATCGCGATGGGACTGAGAGCAAACAACTGATCTTACCCGCCACAGCAGCACAACCCGACGCCTCGACAGAAATACTCTCCACCAAAGCAAATGGTCATCCCGATTCGATGGCAGGCGTCGATCCCTTTGCCTTGTGGTCTGCTGCTCCTGACAGGCCCGCTGCGCTTCTACCTGCGCCTGGAACTTTTACCCGCCGCGCTCCGCGTCCCAATTCGCGTTCTCGTCGCTATCCCGCGCAACAAGATCGTCGAAAGCTCGTCACGCTAATGGTTGCAGGCACAGCCGGTGTACTCACGGTGGGTGGGATCAGCTTTGCTCACCTGGTCCAAAGCATCAAGCAGTCGCAATCGCAAACAGCCAACGTCCCAACAAACGGGTCGACCGCATCCACGACCACGCAGGGAAACACACCGAATGTAGCATCGACGACGGGAACGCAAAAAACGCCGACCCCATCCGGGTCGCCCACGGCCAAACCATCGCCTTCAGCAACGAAGGGAGCGCAGCCATCACCGACTACACAGCCCACTACGCAACCAACCCCGAAGCCGACGCAGCCGCCACCACCGCCGACCCCGACCCCGTCACATACAGGTACGGTAATCGGCCATACCAACATGGCTAATAATAGCTCGGTCAACTTCACCAACCCTGCCGATGGGCAAGCAGGTCTGCTCATCCATCTTGGCAACGGCAATTTCGCAGCCTGTGAACAAGCCTGTACCCATGCGGGAGTACCGGTCAATTACGATTCTGGAAGTGGTCGGTTCGTCTGCCCAGCGCACGGCGCGATTTTCGATCCAGCCAATGGTTTTAGCCAGGTGCCGGGGTCAGGCCCATCTGGCCTTAAACCCTTGCCGGGGGTCACGATTCGCGTCAATGCCGATGGAACAATTACCACCGGGTAGCCTGTATCGTCGCGCTGAAGGGTCTTTCCCAAAGCGCAACGGCTCTCAGCAGAAAGTGAGAAAGATAGATGAATGAATGGACCATCTACCCATCTATAAATAACCGCAATCGCTACGCTCTTGGCTCGCCTGATGGTCGCGAGCTAAAGCGTGGCGAGACAGTTGAAATCCTGCTGGGCGGTTTGCGCATCCCTGGCTTCATCGAGTACAGCGTCAATGGCGACTACTTTTCAGCCATGACAGGCCAGAGTATCTGTGGACTCTACGCCGGAATGAGGGTGCATTTAGTCACACGCAAAATGAAAGCGCCACATTGCTTAATAGCGCGTAGCTACTGAAGTCAGTTGGTCCGACCTGAATACAGTACCAATTGGGAGTCTGCTAACAAAATGTTATAGTCTGGCAGGTCAATACGTTCATGACAGATATAAATGCTTTAATGAGGTATTCATGCGACCATCAGGCGAGAAACTTTCTGAGCGTGAGGTTATCCGACCGACACGGCTGATTAAACACCCTCACCCATTCATACATACCGATAAATTGCGGCGATTGAGAAAACTGGCAGAGGAAGATATAGAGGCCCAGCCTACTCTCACATTACCAGTTACCCCTCGACCGTCCATGTGGGAATCTACGTCACAAAGCGATCCAGACGCCAGCATCCCCCCTGAGATGTTCGACATCGGTTCAATGAATACCATGCGCCTGATGGCGATCAGTGGCATGATGCGCGCCGTGCGCCCTCCCACGCAAACAGGTGGGGGCAGCGCAGTAGCCGCCATCTCCATGCAGCCCACTATTCCCCATCGCCCACTACAGGCTGGCCCGCTCAGCCCAAGCAACAGCTACCAGGGGACGGTGTGGACGCCCCCATCGATGCCGGTAACGCCCGGCACAGTACAGGGTCAAGAGCAGCAAAGCAAGAAAACAATCCTGCACACGCCACTGGTGAGGACTGCGCTGGGCCTGCTGATGGGATTGGGAATGCTCTTCCTGATTTCCAGATTTGTCAATATTTCGTCTACAGTCTTCACGCTCAGACAGCACCTGACAACCACGCGAGGAGCAACGTTTGCGCTCCTGGCCGCCGCTTCTTTCATCGCCGCGTTCAGCATCCGCGGAGCGCGCTGGCGGCTGTTCCTGAGCCGTATCTGCGACATCAGCGTCTTCAAATCCATCCAGATATTCTGGGTGGCCGTTTTTCTCAACTTCTTGCTGCCTGTACAGGGAGGCGAATTGGGCAAATGCCTGATCCTCAAACGCATCAAGCGCATCCCAATCAGCCAGTCGCTGCCCACCGTCGCGATGGACAAATCGCTCGATCTGATGCCCGCGCTTATCATCATGGCCGCTGTCCCGTTCATTCCCGGCATTCACATGAGCGTCACCCTGTGGGCTATCCTGGGACTGGTCGGCGGCATTCTGCTCGGCATCATCTTCACCGTCGCCTTGATGGCCTGGAATCGCGCCGCCGCCACGAAATTTATCCGCCTGATGCTCCAAATCCTCCCCAGAGGCATCGGCGCAAAGATCGAAGGCTTTGCCCTGGGCTTTGTCGATTCCCTGCTGGAAGGCGCGAGCAAGCCAAAAACCTTCATTCCCGCCATCCTGCTCACCTGCCTGGCAATCACCTGCGACGGCCTGTTCGCCTGGTTTGCCTTCCGGACAGTTGGAGTCAACACCATAAGCTTCGGCACAGCCATCTTCGGCTACACCACCTACAACATGTTCAGTATCCTGCCCACTCCGCCGGGACAGGTAGGCAGCAACGAACTCGTAGGCGTCTTAGTGTTCGGCGGCCTGCTAGGCTTCCCAAAAGCCCAGGTTCTCGCCATGTACCTTTTATCGCATCCCCTGGCCGCCCTGATTATGACCACCATGTGCATCATCAGCCTGAGCGGCCTGGGCATATCCATAAAGAGCGCCATGAAAATAAATACCCAAAAAGAAGAAGCGCCACAACCGGCATAACAGGAAAGTTATAGGCAAACGAGCGAAGCGAGAGTGTTCTGTTCTGATGATGTTTGCCAACCGAATGCAGCAATACGTCCTGCCCCGTCCTGTAGGGACAAGGGGAGGATGGGGGGAGGGGTGGGGGCCTTGTGCTTGTCCTGGTGGCAGCGCGATTCGCCAGGGGTTCCGTGAAGCAGCATGGTCGCATTCCGACGTGGACAAGCACAAGGCCCCCTCATCCACTCCACCCCGCCCCTTGTCCCTACAGAAGACGACACCATCGGGTCGTCAGAATTCATCATTCCTGCTCAATACAGGACATATACCGCTCATTTTGCGCGATAATTTTTTGTAGGGACAGTGGGGCGCTTCCATTCCCCCATTCGGTTAGCAAAAATCATCAGGACGGTGGGGGCGCAAGCGTCCCGATGAGCGGATTACCCTATTCGGTCGGCAAAATTCATCAGGGACGAGAGCAACCATTTAACATCTTGATTGTGTAAAATACACAAATTTCAACCCTCCTCATTATGCTATCTCCATAATATCATCAGGAAAATCACCATATTTGTTGATTGATAATATCCTCCTGACATCTTTCACCTGAATATTGTGCATATTGCCCAAATAAAGGGGTGCGACTTCTTCTATTTTGTCAGTATCATTAGATACGCAAGCCATTTATACTCTGATTGAGAGAAGCTACGAGAATGGCGACGACTGCCTCTCGAACTCTGTGTGTAGCGGTGAAGCTGAATAGATTGGTAATGAGGCCAGTGGTATTGGGCAGCTTATACAGTCAAGAAGGGAAAACAGGAACATGGCTTCTCAAGCTACGACAGACACCGGCATGAAGCCCTCGTTGGGACTGACCGGAGTCACCATCAACGCCATGGCGCTCATCGCGCCCGGCGCATTCCTCTGGACCACCTACCAGTTGCAGGCAGCCCCAGGCTCAGCCATGAACATGTGGGCTTCCGTCTTTATCGCCACAGCTATCGCATTATTAACCGCCACCGCTTACGCGGCGCTCTCCAAACGCTATCCCGAAGGTGGCACAGGTAGTTCTTATTATTATGCGGAAGCAGCCATCCTGCACAAAGAGGAACATCGCCACTTCCGGTTCGCCCGCATAGCCAAATTCATCGTTGGTTGGGCATCGCATCTCTACTACTGGGTCTATCCAGGCGTGATGGTCGCCTTCATGGGTTTGCTTATCACCTATATTATCCAGACCTTTGACCCCACCTTCGGAGCGGCCTGGCAGGAAGTGATCGTATGCGTAGCGTTTGCAGGCATTGTTGGTATGATCGCTTATGTTGGCGTCACCGGTTCTACCATCGCCAACATCGTTATCAACGCGATCCAGATCGTTGCCCTCGTCACCTTCTCCATCCTGGCGATTGCGTATCGCCTGACCCATCCTGCCGTGCATTACCTGCATCCCAGCCCTCTGAGCGTCATTACGCCTCATGACCTGAGCGGACTCATCTTCCAGTCTACTATCGCTATCCTGCTGGTGGTAGGTTTTGAGTCTGCCACCGCGCTGGCAGCCGAGGCCAAAAATCCCGGACGTGATATTCCACGCGGCGTCGTGTTGTCGCTTGTCATTCAAGCAGTCGTCTTCTACTTCATCGAATACTTCGCCGCCAACTTCTTTATCAACACAGGCTATCACAACAGCGCTGGCGCTGGTTTTGCTGCCGCCTTTAGTTCTGGCGCGCCCATCGGTGATATGGCCCAGATCATCGGCAACCAGATGCTGGGTGGCAACGGCGTGGCATTCGCGACCATCCTGGCCGTTACAGTACTCATCGCGCTGGTAGGTACCGCGCTCTCCTGCCTGAATACCGGTGTGCGCGTAACCCACGCGATGGGCAAAGATACCGAATTACCCGCAATTTTTGGCTTTTTGCATGGCCGCTACCGCACTCCTCATGTAGGTGTGATTGTCCTGAGCGTTATCTCCGCCCTCATCGGCTCGTATGGCGTGTTAAGCGTCGATCACCTGACACAGGTAACGCTGGTCTCCAACATCGGCACCTTCCTGCTCTACGGCATGACCTGCCTCGTCTGCATTATCGCCTTCGCCGGTATCAAAAAACGCGGCATCTTCTCCACCGTTTTAGCCCCCGGATTAGGCGGCATCTTAAACGTACTGATGCTCGTCGGAGTAATCTACTTCGCCATTGCAGGCGGCGGAGCCACACAAACCGACACCATCATTGCAGGCGGCTTCAGTATCGCCTGGCTGGTAATTGGCTTTGCGTTCCTGTGGGTCCGCCAGCTAGTCACCGGCATCCCTATCCTGCACCCCGAAGACCACAAGGAAAAGAACGGCATTGTCCGTCCCGTCCTGGTAGAAGTGGAGTCGCGGGCATAGAGACACCCGGGACCTGTCATAGATTCATGCAAGAGGCACAAACCTCCTACATGTGCAATTTGAATCCACAATTGCAGGGACGCGACCAATCGCGTTCCTGCAATTCACCCATTTCTCCGGATCAATTTCAGATGACACGCATGCCGACGCACTGCTTCCTCACTCCGAAACCGTCGCGCCCGTCACGAACGCATCCACCTCGCTCATTTTGCCGCGCCAGCATGACACCTGGATCTTGTGTCCCGCGTTCATGATCGTCACGTCGCGCATATGGATATAGCGCGAGATGATCGGCAACCCCTCTGGGCCGATCGCTGGTTGATCCCTGGGTGGCACGAGCGCGAGGTAGTAGCCACGCAGCGCATCCGCCGTTTCCGGTTCGTGTTCGCGATGCAGGTCTTCATTCAGGCCGATGTAATACTGCGTATATCGCAGCGTGCTGACCATCACGCCGAATACTAGCAGACCGTGCATTTGCAGCAGCATCTCAATTTCCAGGTCCTGTTGTTCGACCAGGCGCGTCCACATGTGCAGCGCGACATCCTGCTCTCCGTATGCTTTGATCCACAAATTACGCCGCTCGAGGCGCGTTAATGGGCGAAAAGACTTTTCGGCCTGACATGTGCTTGCTTCCTGCTGTTGCACGTTTTCCTCCACCTGTGCTGCCTGTTCTTCCTCTCCCATTTCAGGTCTATCCTGTTGTATCATAACAGAGGGTGTACCTTTCTTGTCCATTTTCACAGTCGATGCGGCGTACATAATCTCGAATAAACGTTACCTGGCTGTCTCTGGCATGGTACTCAATAAACCCGGGGATGTGAAAACCGCCTAACAGCAGATCGACCTTCACGCCACACCTTCGCTCGCGCCCATCGACTGAGCCTGGGACCAAACAGTCCCGGTTATCGACAGGTACGCGGATGCTCCTTTCGTTCACACTATTTTCCTCGCTTTCTACTGATGGCAAGGCGCTCTCGCACAGTGGAGGTTCCTGGCCTCTACCGCGCGCAAGCGCCTCTAACACAAGTGTAGATACTACGGAGTGGTAATCGTCCCGTTGGCATTGACCGTAATATGGACGGGCGGCAGAGGCAGGGTCGCCGGCGCCTGGGGATTGGTGCCATCCGCATTAAAAATCGCGCCATGAGCCGGGCAGGTGAACTGCCCTAAGGACGCATTGTACTTGACTGCGACGCCCGCGTGCGTGCAGGCTCCTTCAACGGCAACGAAGGTGCCATTGCTCATACGGACCAGCCAGCTCGCCTGACCATCGGCGGGATTGGTGAAGGCGACGGCGGTGTTCGCGGTCTGGGTGGAAGAACCAATCACTTTACCCGCTGGCGGCGGCGTCGGTGTCGTCGTTGGCGGCTTGGTCGGCGATGGCTGCGGCCCGGGCGTCTTCGTAGGAGATGGGGTTTGTGTAGACGTGGGCGATCCGGTCGGCGTCGGCTTCTTGTGCGGCCCTTTGTGTTGGCCGTCGCCGTCGTCATCCCTGTCCCCGCTTCCGTCTCCATCCTTATCCGTGTCCCGCTCTTTCTGCGGAATGGTCGAGATGGCGCCATCATCGCCGCCATGCGTGGCAGAACCGCTCGTATGTTGAGGAGATCGCGCGAAGCTGATGCCTCCCACCGTGACTACCGTAATAACACCCGCTGTACCCGCGACCAGCAGCGTGACGAGCTTTCTGCGACCGAGCCGGGCCGCTCCTGGCTCGCCATGGGAGCCTGACTTGCCTTTCGCCGGGCGCGCGGGAGGGCGCTGGCCGGGCGCGCCCGGCGCCGCTCCACAGCCAATCGGGCGAATGGGTCTACACCCTCGATCTCATCGGGGTACCCATTCCCTGAAGCAAGGCTGGCTGCTTCCCACGGAAACACCTCTGTGGGAGCGTTGGGAGATACCGCTGCCCCCGGATGCTGCATTGGGCCGCTCTCAGAGCGGTCGCGGGCGGTTTGGAACGATTGGTCTTCTTGTGACGAATGCACTACAAGAACTCCTTTCAGTTTTCAACTGTTTCTGCCCTTCTCGCATCACAGTGTGATGCCGCGAGCAGATCAAAACGCTCTTCCTTTCCCCTCCGCTACCTACCAAGAGACAATGTACCTGGGGGTTGATTGAGCGTCAAGGCACTCTGTATGAAGTAGGACTGCATAGGAGCAAAGCAATCAGGACTCTCAACAGCAACTAGCATAATCCGCTTTTCCGCTAATTTATGCTATACTAAGGTTCGAAGCAGGAAATTCATTGAAGAAACGCCATGCAGGAGATATGACGACAACCTATTCAAACGGCACGCGCATCGATCACTACGAGATTATTCGCCAGCTTGGACATGGCGGTATGAACAACGTCTACCTGGCCCAGGACACGCTGAACGAGCAAAAAGTGGTGCTCAAGTTCCCCAACGATGATTTAATCAGCAACGTCGGCGTCTTTGAACGCTACAAACGTGAAGCGGAGATTGGCAGCCGTCTCGACCACCCCCATGTCCAGCGCCTGCTCAACAACGACGAGGAGCGCTGCGAGCATTACCTGGTGATGGAATTCATCCAGGGCCGCACGCTGCGCGAGGTATTAGAAGCAGCCTCCCCCAATTTGCTGCCATTTGACGAGGTTATCCGCATCACCACGCAGATATGCGACGCCCTGGCCTACTGCCACGAACACGGCGTATTTCATCGCGACATCAAACCCGAAAACATCATGTTGCTGGAAGATGGCAACGTCAAAATCATCGATTTTGGCGTTGCCTTGCTCGAAGGGGCGCGGCGCGTCACCTGGCGCGGCCTTTCCGGCACCGTCGGCACGCCCGATTACATGGCCCCCGAACAGTTGCAGGGCGGGCGCGGCTACGCCGGTTCCGACATCTACGCCGTCGGCGTCATGCTCTACGAAATGCTCTGCGGGCGCGTCCCTTTCGAGGGTGAAAACGTCTTCGCCGTCCTCAACCAGCACGTCACGCAGGACCCGCCCTCCATTCGCCAGTTCAACCCACACGTCCCTCCTACCCTCGAAACCGTCGTCATGCGCGCCATCCGCCGCGACAGCGACAAACGCTACAAGTCCATGCGCGCCATGCTCGACGACCTCACCCACCTTGACAGCGTCACGCCCGTCCCCTACAAACCCGACGCGCCGCAAATGGACAGCACCAAACGCCAGATCATCCTCGGCCTGCTCATCACCGGCGCGATTCTCGTGGTTATTGTTGCAATCGGCATTTTGGCGCAAGTGTTGCATAATGTGGTGCGGTAAAGGCTGGAGGGTAGCGCAAGCGCCCCTATCTGATTAGATGCCGTAGGGGCGGGGGTTGTGTGGATGATGGGTGCGGGCGCTTGCGCCGCCCTCGTACCCTCTGTTGTCCTTTTGCTCAACTATCCCTATTGTTTAGTAGCCGTATTCGATCCAGCCTGTTGCAACAAATTCCCCTCGATTCCAAGCGACGGCAACAACTGCGCCTGCGCCTGCGTAGTTAGCGGCAGCCCCCACAGCTTGATGAAGCCCAGCGCGGCGTTGTGATCGAATTGATCGCCCGTATCATACGTAGCCAGGCTGTGGCTATACAGCGAATGCTCTGACTTGCGCCCCACCACCATGCATTGCCCGTTGGTCAGTTTCACGCGCACAACCCCACTCACGAAACGCTGCGTGCTTTGCACATACGTCGCCAGGTCCTGGTGCATCGCGCTATACCACTGCCCGTTATACACCAGCCGCGCATACTCGCCAGCCACGATTTCTTTGAAGCGCGTCTGGTCGCGGCTCAACGTCAGGCTTTCCAGGGCGCGATGCGCGGAGTGCAGCACCGTCGAAGCGGGAGCCTCGTACACCTCACGCGACTTGATTCCCACCAGGCGGTTCTCGATAGCGTCAATGCGCCCGACACCATAGCTCCCGGCCAGCGTGTTCAGCGTCTCGATCAGCGTCACGCTCTCGATCTCCTCACCGTTCAGCGCAACGGGAATGCCGTGCTGGAAAGTGATTTCCACATAAGCAGCCTCATTTGGCGCGTTCTCCGGCCCGCTCGTCCATTCATACACATCTGCCGGCGGCTCTTCCCACGGATCTTCCAGAATGCCCGTCTCAACGCTTCTGCCCCACAGGTTTTGATCGACCGAGTACGGATTGGCAGTGGTCACGGTAATCGGAATATTGTGTTCCGCCGCGTAAGCAATTTCATTGTCGCGCGTCATGCTCCACTCACGCACGGGCGCGATAATCTTGAGATCAGGAGCCAGCGTATTGATCGAGACATCGAAACGCACCTGGTCATTGCCCTTGCCCGTGCAACCATGCGCCACAGCGACAGCCCCTTCGGCTCGCGCCACCTCGACCAGCAAACGCGCAATCAACGGACGAGCCAGAGCCGTCGCCAGGGGATACTGGTTTTCGTAGATGGCGCCCGCCTGTAAAGCAGGCCACACGAAGTAGCGCACAAAATCAGCCCGCGCATCCACCACCAGCGCCTTAATCGCGCCAATCTGCTCCGCGCGCGCTGCGATAGCGGGCAAGTCGCGATCATTGCCCACATCGATCGTCAGCGTAATCACATCCAGATTATAGTGTTCTTTGATCCAGCGAATAGCCACCGAGGTATCCAACCCGCCAGAATATGCCAGTACAACGCTTGCCATTACATCGTTCCTTCCTGCGCGGGTGCAGCCTTGCCCACCAGCGCCTCAATTGCCACAAATACTATTACCAGGGCGGGGGCAAGCCCCGCCCCTACCCTATACGAAATCAGGTCTCTCCACCAGCGCCTGTATCGCTGACTCGAACCGTTCTTTTTTAACATTCCATGCCTCTGAAATTTCATGCAGACCGGCCTGTAACCCGTCAAGGCCCAGATTGCCCGCGCCACCCACATGACTACGCGCCTCCAGACGCTTGACAAGCTGCTCCTCGCTCTCCACCGGAAAGGCCTGCTTGCGCTCCAACTGCGCCGTCACTTCAGCAGCCACGATACGGTACGCGTCGCGGAACGGCAGCCCCGCGCTTACAGTCAGTTCATAAGCGCGGTCGGCAGCAAACAGTTCATACGTGCAGGCAGCCAGCAGGCGTTCCTTATTGACATCCAGGTTGCTCACCACCAGCGCGCACACCTCAAGGCTCTCCTGCGCCAGGTCCAACGCCTCCATAAAGGGCCGTTTCGTCTCCTGGTAATCCATATTGTAGCCCGTCGGCAAACCGCTCACGATACCCAGAATTTGCTGTTGCAGCGCCAGCATAGTCTGCGCGCGAGCGCGTACCAGTTCCATCACACCCAGGTTGCGCTTCTGCGGCATAATGCTGCTGCCGGTGCTCAGTTCCTGTGGCACTACGAAAAACCCGTATTCAACGGTGGTGAAAAGCAAGATATCCTGCGCCATCTTGCTCAGATCAAGCATGATCTGCGCCAGCGCCTGCACAATCGCCGCTTCGATCTTGCCCCGGCTGTTCTGCGCGTACACTACGTTATGCTGCGCCGAGCGAAAGCCGAGCAGTTGGGCGCAATATTCGCGGTCAATCGCAATCGGCACACCATAACCAGCCGCCGACCCCAGTGGCGAGTGATCATTCAGAAAGTAGGCCGTTGACAGCAACTGTTCATCATCCAGCAGCGCTTCCGCAAAGCTGGCCGCCCACATGCCCACCGAAGACAGCATGGCGCGCTGCATGTGCGTATAGCCGGGCATGGGCATGTACTCGTGCTTCCCTGCAAACTCCAGTAATGCCTCGCACAGCCTGCACAACTTTTGCGCCACTTCATGCAATTGTTCTTTACCATACAACCGCAGGTCTACCAGCACCTGGTCGTTGCGCGAGCGCGCCAGGTGAATCTTCTTTCCAATCGGCCCCGCCGCCTCCGCCAGGTAGTTTTCAACGCGCGTATGCACATCTTCGTCAGCCTGAGTAATCGTAAACTGCTGCATGGCCTCCATCGTCAGAACGTCGCACAGGGCATCTTTCAACACCCCGTGCTCCGTCTCCGTCAGCGCGCCAATCTTCGTCAGCATGGCTGCATGGGCCAGCGATCCCCACACGTCATGCCGTATCAACCGTTGGTCAAGCCCGCTATTTTGCGCCGCCTCGTAGCTCTCCACCAGTTCGTGCAAACGATACCCTTTTTGCCAGAGTTTTGTCATACCATTTTATTCCTTGATAATCTTTGACAACCAGACAGGGTTATCCTGATGAATGTTAACGACCAAAACCGATCATATCACGAATCGCTCGCCCCGTAACTGTAGGGACAAGGGGCGGGGGTCATGCATCATTACCGACTGGGGTTGCTAGAATTTATCAGGACGAGGTCACCGCCTTATTCCTTATTCACGCTCGCTGCTATGCTATCACGCCGCGCGATCAATTCATAGGGAATGCCGCGCAGGTGAGCCGAGGGCGCGCTCTCCTTCTGGTTGAAACTCGCGCTCTTGATCGAACGCACATCAGGGAAGAAAAGGCCGCTATGCGACGAACGCGAGACGATATCGATGTTGCCCTTGTACAAATCTATTGTATACTCGCCATTGACAACGCCCTGTGTGGCAGCAATGAATGCATCGATGGCATTCTTCAAGGGGTGGAACCACTCGCCATGATAGACCATTCTGGCCCAGTGCGCGTCCATCTGCCGCTTCAACTGGATTTCATCCTTCGTCAGGCAAAACTGCTCCAGGTCGCGATGCACCTTGAGCAGGATAGTAGCGGCGGGGGCTTCATAAATCTCACGCGACTTCAAGCCCATGATGCCATCCTCGAAGAGATCAATCTTGCCGATGCCGTTGGCCCCACCAATTCCATTTAATTGCTCGATGATCGAGTCAAGCGGCAGCTTTTCGCCGTTCAACGCCACCGGCAGCCCATTTTGCCAGTTGCAGGGTAATTGTAGTAGGCTTATCGGGCGCTTTAGGCGGCGGCACCAGCCACATCCAGATCGAATCAGGCAGTTCCGTGCTGAGATCGATGCCGCCACTGGCAATGGAACGGCACCACATAGTTTTGTCGTCGCCCCCCGCAATCAGTTCCTCGACAGGAACGCCGAAATGCTCCATGAGCAACTGTTCCTCGCCGCGTGTCAGGTCAAAGTCACGCACCGGCACGAATATATCCGTTCCAGGCGCGAAGAGGCTGAAGACATTGTGCATACGGTACTGGTCGTTGCCCTTGCCCGTTGAGCCTTCCATCAGGGCATCGCACCCCAGCTCAAGCGCCTTCTTAGCGATTTTGGAAGCGATCAACTGGCGCGTCATCGAGGTAGAGACGGGATAGCCGTTATAATCCGAGTTGGCCTGTATTGCCTTGCTGAGCCACTGTTCGGTAAATTCCTGCTTTGCGTCAATCACGAGCGGCGAAATGCCCAGTTTAGCGGCTCGTTCGATGCTCTCCTGCGATTTCCTGCTTGCCCTGCCCAACGTCAACCGTAATGGCGGTCAACTGCCGCGCGTGGTACTTCTCAGCCGAGAGCTTGACGCACAGCGTCGAGTCGAGGCCGCCCGAATAGGCCAGGGCAATATGCTTGCCCTGTGGCACATCAACAGACGCGACTTTGTGCAATGCAAGTTCAAGCGCGCTGCTGCTAACGTCGGTAGTGGCGAATGCCGGGTTGGACTGGCTGCTAATTGCCATAGTGTGAAACTCCTTCAATCTGATCTAGCTGAGGAAGGAGCCGGGCAACAAAAAACCCTCGCCCCTTCCCGAAAACATTGAAGAAGGGACGAGAGCAATTATTCAAATACTCCCGTGGTGCCACCCTGTTTGTCTTCCCCTCCATCTCTCGAAAGGAAAGACCACTTTTCGCGGTTATTTCCTGCGTGGGAACCACCCACCTGTTCCTACTTGCCCCTATGCGCTGCAATTACTCGTGCCGCATAAAGGCTTTCTTCGGCCAGCCGCTCACGAATGCGTTCTGAAGTGGGCTTATCCATTCCGAACTTCCACTCTGCTTCGGATCGCTGTCGGTCGCCCATCTCATACTATTTTCGCTCAACGCGGGTCAGTCGTGTATGAAATTCACTTTAGTAAGCATACCAGCCTGGAAAGGAAATGTCAACGGCAGTTTTTTTACCCTTGTCTATAACAAAAATTTGTGCTACACTTCCATTCAACGGAACGCTGTTTGTTTCGTTAAGAGTTATGTTGCTCCCCATATACCAGTGCGACCTCGATTCGCGCTCCCAATAGCTGACCATAATTCGCAATAATTATGCGAGGTCACTGCAAATAAAAAAATGACATCCGGCGAACAGCGTTTGATCGTTGGGTACCAACTGGCCCCAGAGTAGGCGCCTCCTGACTTGAAACCCGGCTTGTTTTTATCGGGAGGACTCATTTTATGCAAGCTAACTCTACCCATGACCCGCTTTACCCACTGTACGACCCACGTTGGGAACACGACGCCTGCGGCACCGGCTTCGTCGCGCAGGTCTCAGGCGAGGCCAGCCACAACCTGATTCAAGTAGCATTGCAGGCCCTCATCAACCTGACACATCGCGGCGCACAAGACGCAGACGCCGAAACCAGCGATGGCGCGGGCCTGCTGACCCAGATTCCCGCCGCGCTTCTCTGTGATGAACTTCAGGCGCAAAACGTCAGCCCACCTGAACCCGATGATCTGGCAGTTGGCATGATCTTCTTGCCCTCGTCCCCTGATACGCCAGGCTACGAGCAAAGCTGGCGCATCATCGAGCAAACATGCGTTGAGTCCGGGCTGATCCTGCTGGGCTGGAGAAAACCACCCATCGACCACAGCGTCCCTGGAGCGCGCGCGCGCGCCACAGCCCCATCTATCATGCAAATCTTGCTCGCGCGCCCGCTGCATCTCACCATCAAACAATACGAACGAACGCTGTACCATACGCGCCGCCTCATCGAGCAACGCCTGCGCGACTCCCACATCGACGACTGCTATATCGTCTCATTCTCGCGCTCGACCATCGTCTACAAAGGGCTGCTGGCCCCCAACGAACTATCACGTTTCTACCTCGACCTGGCAGACCCACGCTACACCAGCGCCTTCGCCATCTTCCACCAGCGTTACAGCACCAATACCCTCCCATCCTGGCCCCTGGCGCAGCCAATGCGCTTGCTCGCGCACAACGGCGAGATCAATACCCTTCTGGGCAATCGCAACTGGATGCAGGCACGCGAAGGTTCAATGTTCTCCCCGCTCTGGGGCAACAAGCTGCGCGACCTCCTGCCCGTCATCCAGGAGGGCAGCAGCGACTCCGGCCAGCTTGACAATGTGCTGGAACTGCTCGCCCTGTCTGGGCGCGACCTGCTGCACAGTATGCAAATGCTCATTCCCCCGGCCTGGGAGCAAAACGCCGCGCTGGAGGCCGAACAGCGCGCCTGGTGCGAGTATCATGCCGGACTGATCGAGCCGTGGGACGGTCCAGCCGCCCTCATCTTCAGCGACGGCTCGGTCGTCGGCGCGGCTCTTGACCGCAACGGCCTGCGCCCCGCTCGCTACACGCTGACCTCGCACGGCCTGCTCATCCTGGCATCCGAAGCAGGCGTCGTACCCTGCGATGCGCATGAAGTGGTTGAAAAAGGCCGGCTTGGGCCAGGTGAGATGATCGCCGTCGATTTGAAATACGGCGTCATGCTGCGCAACTCCGAAATCAAATCCGCCCTTGCGCGGCGTCACCCCTATACACACTGGCTGACAACCCACCTCGAGCGCCTGCAAGATCTGCCATCTTCTCCCATCGTTGACACACCTTTAGATGCCGAAACGCTCTTTCAACGCCAGCAACTTTACGGCTACACCCATGAAGATATTGAACTCATCCTGCGTCCCATGCTCACAGAAAATAAGGAGCCTATCTGGAGCATGGGCGATGATACACCGCCAGCCGCCTTTTCGCGCCAGTCACGCGCCTTTTCTGATTACTTTCGCCAGCGTTTCGCCCAGGTGACAAATCCGCCCATCGACCCCCTGCGCGAGCAGATCGTCATGTCGCTCGATTGCTATCTTGGCCACCGCCAGAGTTTACTGACCGAAACCCCCTTACACGCCCGCCTGTTACACCTCGAAACCCCCATTCTCACCGAAACTCAGCTTGAAACCATTTGTAATCTCAAGCAAAATGGTTTTCTCTCGCGCACACTTCGCGCCACCTTTGATAGAGCGGCTGGCCCTGCTGCCCTTGAACAGGCGTTGGACGCACTCGACGCGCAAGCAATCGAGGCCGTCACCGAAGGTATATCCATTCTCATTTTAAGCGACCGGGAAGCCAGCGCGAGCGCGCTTCCCATCCCTATGCTACTGGCGGTCGCATCGGTGCATCGCGCCCTCATGCGCAGCGGGCTGCGCACCCACACATCCTTGATCTGCGAGACCGGCTCCGCCTGGGATGTCCACCAGCTTGCCCTCCTGTCCGGCTATGGCGCGGAAGCAGTCGTGCCGTTCATGGCCTTCGCCAGTGTGCGCGCCTTAGCCGGTGAGCGGCGGCTTGAACACCTCACACGCGCCGAGGCCGTCGAAATATACATCCATATCATAGAAGATGGATTGCGCAAAATCATGGCGCGTATGGGCATCTCCACTCTTCGTAACATCATAGGCGCGGGACAATTCGAGGTCGTAGGCCTCGCGCCCGACCTGGTGAAACGCTGTTTCGCCGGTTCCCCCGCGCAATTCGGCAATCTCACGCTGCACATGATCGCCGCACAAATCATCGAGCGCGTCTCACACCAGCCAGAGCTTACAGAAGTCCATCGCGTCGAAGGCGAAGTGGCCGGGCGGCGTCGCAAACTGGCGGACATCGGGCGTATTCGTTTCCGCCGCGATGCCGAATATCATGCCTACAACCCGCTCATCATTCGCGCTCTGCAAAATGCGGCGCAGAGTGGCAAAGAGGAGGATTACGAACAATTCACCCGCCTGGTCTACCAGCGTCCAACCACAGCGCTGCGCGACATGCTGACCTTCGCACCGCGTATGCCCATCCCCGTCGAACAGGTCGAGCCAATGGAGGCCATTCGCGCGCGTTTCGTCGTCTCCGCCATGTCGCTTGGAGCCTTGAGTCCTGAGACGCACAGGGCCATTGCCGTTGCCATGAACAGCATCGGCGGGCGCAACAACACCGGCGAGGGCGGCGAAGACCCCGACTGGTATTCCGAAACCGTAAACGGCATCCCCGTCAGCAGCAAGATCAAGCAGGTCGCCTCGGCGCGTTTTGGCGTCACAACAGAGTATCTCGTGCGCGCCGAAGAACTGGAAATCAAGATGGCCCAGGGGTCCAAGCCCGGCGAGGGCGGGCAGCTTCCACCATCCAAAGTCACGCCCTTCATCGCGAAGCTGCGCCACACCGCGCCCAACGTCTCGCTGATCTCGCCCCCCCCGCACCATGACATCTACAGCATCGAGGACCTCGCCCAGTTGATCTACGACCTGCACCAGGTCAACCCGCGAGCGCGCGTGGGCGTCAAGCTGGTCTCTACTATCGGCGTAGGCACCATCGCGGCTGGCGTGGCAAAAGCTCACGCCGACTACGTGCTTATCAGCGGCTACGATGGCGGCACCGGCGCATCACCCCTGCAATCCATCAAGCACGCCGGTATGTCGTGGGAAACGGGCCTTGCCGAGGCGCAGCAGGTACTCATGCGCAACGGGCTGCGCGGGCGCGTCAAAATGCGTGTCGATGGCGGCTTCAAAACGGGACGAGATGTAATCATCGCGGCCATGCTCGGCGCGGAAGAGTTTGGTTTTGGCACGGCGGCTCTCGTCTCGCTGGGCTGCGATATGGCGCGCCAGTGCCATCTCAACACCTGTCCCACCGGCATCGCCACCCAGCGCGAAGACCTGCGCGCTAAATTCAGCGGTCAATCGCAGCATCTCATCAACTACCTCACGCTGGTTGCCGGTGAGGTACGCCAGTGGCTGGCGCGCCTGGGCATCGAACGCCTGGACGATCTGATCGGACATGCCGACCTACTGCAAGCGCCCGAAACATCCTCGCTAGACCTCTCCGGGCTGCTGGCTGCAACCCCCGGCAAATCGTCAGAAGCCGCGCTGAGTACCGATGTACATACCTCGCCCCTGGCCAGGCAATTGCTGGTTGAAGCAGAACAAGCCCTGAACGGCGAGCGCAGCGTCCTCACCCAGCGCCCCATCCAGAACAGCGACCGCGCGGTTGGCGCGAGCCTGGCCGGCGAGATCGCGCGTCGCTACGGCAACGCTGGTTTACCCGGTGTCAGCATCACCTGCTCGTATTCAGGTTCGGCAGGCCAGAGCTTCGGAGCCTTTTGCGTCTCCGGTATGCGCCTGATCCTCAGTGGCGAAGCCAACGACTACGTCGGCAAAAGTATGACCGGCGGCCAGATCATCATCGCGCCGCCACCCGATGCCAGTTTCGCCGCCCACCAGAATACCATCCTGGGCAATACCGCTCTTTATGGCGCAACCGGCGGTCAATTCTTCGCGGCAGGACGCGCGGGCGAGCGTTTCGCAGTGCGCAATAGCGGCGCGCTGGCCGTAGTAGAGGGCGTGGGCGCGCACGCCTGCGAATACATGACGGGCGGTATCGTGGTAGTGCTCGGCGAAACCGGTCAGAACTTCGGCGCGGGCATGTCTGCCGGCGTAGCTTACGTGCTGGATATGGAGGGCATCTTCCCCACCAGAGCCAATACCGAGCTGGTTGATTTGCAGCGCATAAACGATGACGGGGAACTGGAGAGCCTGCGTACCATCATCCAGTGGCATCGCAAGAAAACCCATAGCTGGCGCGCCGCTCAACTCCTGGCCGAATGGAGCCGTATGCACCGCCTCTTCTGGCGCGTCTCCCCCATTGGCCGCGCCCAAACCGCCAGCGACTTCGTGGAGGATCACACCCAACCCGCCGGGCGCGTCGGCGCACTGCATTAATAATAAACTCTCGCCCCTTCCTGAAACATTGAAGAAGGGACGAGAGCGCTCTATTGCAGGCTTTTGGATATGAAAAATCATCCCTGTAGTCTTTCCCCACTCGGACGATTCTGCTCAGGTTTTAGGGCCTGGATCGAACATTGGACAATGAAGATGCATCTAAACGCTTCTCCTCACTTCTTTTTACTACCGCCTCAATATCTCTTGGACAAATAGCGATCCCATTGTAGCGCCAATAGGCTGTATTTGAGCAACGCAAACCAGGAGATCTTTCTATCTCACACTGGCAAGCGTCTACTTCTTGCATCCCCAGGGCGTTATGACAATACGAAGTGAACATCTGGCGCAGGGCCATACGCAGAAGCCGGATGTGGTTAAACGCCAGATCAGGAAGGTTCTGCAGGTTCTCTACCGAGTGCCATTGCACACGAGAAGCGTCGTCGCCTGCCTCAGTTCTGGCTTCTGAACCCAGTGGCTCTCTTAGGATGTAGAGCAAACACACGTACTTTCCACGTGGATCTTCAAAATCCTCATAGGTTTGGACTTGCTGAAACAGGTGCAGAGGGATGTCAAGACCTGTTTCTTCCTGTGCTTCACGCTGAGCAGCCGCTTCTAGTGAAGTGTCATCTGTAGTGAGATGACCACCAGGAAGTGCCCATGCACCTTGATAGGGCTGTTTTTTTCGTTGGATCAACGCCACTTCCCATCCAGAACCAGAGGGGGAAAGACGGGGAATAACGATATCTACGGTGACAAAGACGCCTGCCGCTGTATCTGACATAATAATCTCCTTGGCCTATAGTGTGTCATTATCCATGCGCATATATGTTTCATACAGAAGGTCTTTCAGGTTTTGCACCTTTGGGTGGTTTCCGGAAGGGCCGTCCCCCAATTTCCTTAACAGCTTGCGTACTCGATTCATTTGATGTGGTGAATGGCATTGGTACGCCAGGATAAAACCCTTACTTATCAAATCTAACCCTGTCGTGATGTCACTGACGTCACAGAATGCTTGCCCTCTACTAATTTCTAGGAGTGCCTGCCAGCGTGGAGTCACGGACTCAGCCCTGTCAAGTGATTTTTCTGCAAGTTCCAGGTAAGGAAGCGCGTTCAATGGCTTGCCAAGATCACGATTTGCCTTTCCTCGAATTTCGTACACCTCAAAAGGGATAAACTCTTTTCTCACCGTGTCTCTCCCTTCGCCCGCAAAGGCAAGAAGGTCTGTCGCTTCTGAAATGGTTTGCTCGAAGGCAGTTTCGTTGCCGATGTCGCCGTAAGTGTAGGCAAGCAGTTGGAGAATATGCCCTAATGTTGCTCGATCAGCGTTAGCAGCCCGATCTCTGGCATTTTCTATGTAGCTAAGAGCGGTTGGTTTGTCGTTTTGTTGTCGTAACACATCGCCCATGAGAGCAAGATAAGTAGCGGTTAAATTTGTGTCATGGATTTCTTCTGCAAACTTGTGCGCCTGAATGTAGTGGTAAAGGGCGGAGTCGTTTTGTAGCGCATCAAGGTAAATTGTGCCGAGCAGGCCATGACACCGGATAACAAGCTCTTTTATGTGAAGTACATGTACAGTGGCTAAGGGCATGTAGATCATTCTCTCTAGCGTGGGCAGCAGTTTTGTTATTTCTCTTGCAATCTGCTTTGGTCTTGAGCCAAACCAGGCTTCCCAGGCGAGGTTAATAATGCTTTCAGCCTGGTCAAGTCTCTCGTTTATTGCCTGGTTTATGTCTGTCACCAGAGTAATGCTTGTGGGCGATTGGTTGAGAACATCCAGCCGTTGCTGGATTCCTTTTAGCAAGAGCGCGCATTCTTGCTTTTTTCGTCGCACCTGTTTGTAGGCATTGCTCTCTACACGAGGTATCTGGCGCGGTTGCAGTTGCTGCTCCCACATATCGAGTTGATGATACCGTTGCTCGCACATATTGCGCAGATGCTCGAGGTTTGCAGCTTCTTCCGGGGAATCAGTAAGGATAGGAGAAATAAAACCAAGCGCGATTTCTTCCGTATCCGTCAGGTATGAGCGTCCAATATCTGCCAACTCTAAATAACGTTCAGTTTCTTTTTGAGAGGTACAGAGGAATTCGGCAAGCGTGATAACTAACTGGCGCATAGTTGATTTGAAAGGGCGGGGGATATCATCATTTTCCAGGCGCGATACTGTGCTTCGGCTCGTACCTACAAGCTTTCCCAGTTCTTCCAGGGAAAGCCCGGCGCTACTCCGTAAGTTAGAAAGAAACTCACCAAATTGCTTCATGGATCACATTTCCCACTTTTTCCCAGAATGCCCACAAATATTCCCATCTCTTCTCGAAAATTTGTCGAATGTCTCTGAATTGTAAAGTAGACTATGGATGTAACAGCTAATGAAATGCCAGTTCCTCTTGCAGGTAGTATAGCATGTAGCCGTATTACTCACAAGACTTCAAATGCAGACAAGGAGCGTCACCATGTCCGAACCCAACAAAAGCGAAATCGCGCGTTTCAGAGAACAGCAGGCATTAGAAGAAGAGTCACTGCGCATGGCCTTCTCCGGCTTCGCCATCACAGCGCGGCATGATTTCATCAATGCGCGCATGCAGCGCGGCGGCGAGCATATCTTGCAACTCATCGCCGAGGGCAGGCACGAGGAGGCCCAGGCTCTGATGAATACCGACAACTGGGGCGTAGCAGTAGCAAAAGGCAAAGGACGAAAGAAGAAGAGATATGCCTAAGTTTCATCTGAAGCAGGTACCCACGCTGGCGCTGAGCTTCAACGACCTGGCATCGGTACGCAGCATCATTCGCGCCTACATTACCTACACGCGCCGCGTGAGCCAGCCGACACGCGAACGCGATGAGCAAATGCATGTACTCGAAAGCCTCTACCTGCGGCTGACAAACATCCCTGTCACTATGCCAGATATCGCGCTTCTGCTCAGTGTGGCGGAAGTCGCCGCGCTGGATTGCGCCATCGCCGGATTTTGCGCCTTCGTGCGTAACAAGGTTCCACCGTCACGCGAGCGCGACGAGACTTTGCAGGATGTCGAACGAATGAGAGAGGGGTTGGCGCGAATGTTATAGTAGTGGCGGCGGCTCTGCCCCCGCCATGTCGCGCTTGCCCTCGCCATGTTCCTCCTACAGAACGTCGCCAGCAGAAGCCTCTCAATAATGCAACACAATCCACTTCCACAACTCAATCACGCTGTGAAAACTAATCGCCAGCATAGCGAGGCAGGCCAGGGGGATATGAACGTAACGCCACACACGAATAATCAGCCGCGCGCGCTGCTGGCGTTGTAACGAGCGTCCCAGCCGCGCGCGTTCTCCCAGCACCTCGTAGACCCGCTCAAAATCGCTGACCTCGCGCGGATTCAGCACAGGCAAAGATGCCGGTAACTCCACCTGCAACTCCAACGCCTGAGAGCAAAACTGCTGGAACGAGGCCGATTTGCCCGCGCTCAACCGCTCAACCTTCAAAGACAGTTCAAACAGGCGATCCTGCACCGAACGATTAATGCCCACCCCATTCGTATCCGCCTCGGCAGCAATCACCCGCGCCTGCCACATATCGAGCAAACGTCCAACCACGCCCGTCACCACCAGCAGGATCAACGCAAAGAGAGCAGAGGTGCCAAAATAGTATTCAGTGAAGCGCGTTTTTGTCCACTCGACGTCATGGTTAATATTCAGAAAGTTCTCGTGCAAACATGCAATCGCTACGCTGATAATACCAAACCAGACATGCAGCCATAACCAGCTCTGCACCTTCCCCGGCAAGCTGCGCACAAAACGACGACGCAGCGTATAAGCCGCCACCAGCAGCACCAGCGCAAAAGACACCACGCCAAACTGCCGGAACGGAGCATTATACGGCCCCGGATAGAGTTGCGTCGAAATCGCGTTCCGGTACATCAAATACACCCAGCCGAGCGTAATTGCCGAGAGCGCCAGAAACACCCAGTTCATTTTTGAACCAGGCGTCTTCCAGATGCGCCTCACCGCGCGTTCCTGTACCGGCGATTTATTAACCAATGCCATGTATCCCTATCCCTTTCCCAGTAGCGACACCCCTTGTGGGTGTCTTACACTGGTAGGTTTTTTGAGAAAGGCCCGGCGTGTCCGTAGGGGCGGGAGCGTCGCCCTCGTCCTGGTCGTGACCATCACATCCCACCCCCAGGGCGACGCTAGTGACCATCACATCCCACCCCCAGGGCGACGCAAGCGTCCCCTCCCTTCATCCACTCCACTCCCGCCCCTACCGCATCCAAAAAAACCTACTAGTGAAAGCTTGCGGGTGTCGCTACTCACCGCGTGCGTCGCTGCAAAATCTCTTCCGTTGAGCCAAAAAACTTCGTAGGTTGAATGCGTATCGCCGCGCCTGTCGGACACGCCTCCACACAGGCCTGATCTTTATATCCCGCGCATAAATCGCACTTGATCGCCACCTTTTTGCGCATTTCCTCAATAGGGCTGCGCGGCTGGAAACTATCCAGAGGGCCGGGCGCGGCATAGTTCCCTCCGGCAGCATCGACGCTCAACACGGGCAGGCTGCGCCGCGCGCGTTCTTTGCCCGCACCTTTCATGAAGAACTGGCTGAAACGCTGCCAGGAGTTGCCCGGCACAGCTTCATCCTCGATATGCACTATCGAGATCGCGCCATAGGGACAGCGTTCCGCGCAAATGCCGCAGCCGATGCAGCTTTCGGTGATATACACCTCGCCATTGGGATGGCGCGCAATGCCCGCCCGGCTGCACAACATACACACCGGGTCCTGGCACTGGCGACACGCCGTAGCAATGCTGATGTTACCCACCACCATCCCCTTGCGATTCATGCGCGAATGCCCATGCCGCCGCTCGCACGCATCTTCGCACTCGTCACAATGAATGCACTTATCGAGGTCGATCACCAGCACCTCGGTACCCTCTACCACACCATCGCTCAACAGCGAGTGCAGCCCATCCTGTACGACGGCATCAGCGGCACGGCTCACTGACGCCACGTGTCGCATAGGCCCGCTCGTTAACCTGTAACCCTGCGTAGACACCGATGTCTCAAGGTATTCTTGCAGCCGCGCCGCGAAACGCGCATTCACCTCTGGATAGCGCGAGAAAAGAGCCTGCATCGCCTGGCGCGGCACCTCCGCCACCCTGCAGCGATTAA
Source organism: uncultured Chloroflexia bacterium (assembly GCA_963769535.1). Classification (GTDB taxonomy): domain Bacteria; phylum Chloroflexota; class Ktedonobacteria; order Ktedonobacterales; family Ktedonobacteraceae; genus CF-113. Next base: position 137,738 of record CAVYMC010000004.1, read on the forward strand.
TGGTCGTCACAGAGACCGCGCGGCCATCGCCCAGCAGATCAAGCCCACCCGCGAAGTAATCCCCGCCCTGGCGATACGCCACAATGCGCTCATCGCCCCTACCCTGACCTGCCTCCGGCAAACCATGCCGCGCCACTTTAACGAACCCTTCGATCAAGATATGCAGGGTTTCGCGCGCTGGACGCCCATCTTTTTCGTCCTGCGCGAAAAGTCGTTCGTTGCGATCATACTGCTGAATAGATGCCGAGCGCATCAGCTCCTTCAAATCAGCATCGGCGATCCCCTGAAATAGGGCCATGCGCTTCAAAATGGACTTGAGCGAACGCGCGGAATTTGCGCGCTCAAAGTAACTGCGCGTGCCGGGAACCAGTTCCATCAGGCGCTGTATCACCTGTTCCGGCGTTTGCAGCGCCAGCGCGGGCGTCTGCGCGCGCACCGTTGCCGTATAGGGCCGCCCCGTCAGCAATCCATCGTCGCCCGCGAATTCGCCGCGCCTGAGAATGGCTACCGGCAGCTCCACATTCTCAGAGTCGCGGGCCGTCATCTCCAACTTGCCCTCGAGAATGAAGTACAGGTCGCGCCCATATTCGCCCTCGCTCAAAAGCGCCTCGCCTGGCGCTAACAGGCGCGACTGAGAAGATGCCGCTATATGCAGCAGGTAAGTATCCGGTATCTGGCCGGCATCGTGCAGCGCAGCCTGTTCGCGCAGGCGACCTATAAGCATGGGAATCGTCCACCCTGCCAGCAACGCCTTTGCCACAAGCTTCATTTCAGGGGGCTGTTGCCACGAAACGCCCAGTCGCTCTTTCAGCGACAGCATCAGCAAATCGCGATGGTTATCTACCGGGCAAACGGGCACGCACGAGCCGCACATAATACACTCGTGCGTAAAACGCGCCACGTCCGACGCCACCTCCTCTGAAATCGTCGCCCGGTTCAATTGCGCAATCGTCACCAGCGACGACACCGGCACCGGGCAGGCATCCATACAGCGATCACACCCGATACACATATCAATCTCAAACTTCACCCGCTCCCCGTCCATGCGCTGCACCGTCCGCCGGTGCTCAAGCCCCACCACCACCGGCTCGCTCTTGCCTCCATGTCTCACATCCCCGGACCTACCAAACGCAACCGTAGGGGCGGGGGTTGGGTTGGGATGGGTGCGGGAACCCTGGACGCTTGCGTCGCCCACCGTACCTCTCTCCGAGGACGATCGACCTTGCAAATTCACCTCCGCGGGCCACGAAAAATATACCAGCGTATCACCCAGCGTGATACGGTCGCCATGATCGAGATGATATGCATTATTGATCTTCGCCTTATTGACGAACACCCCGTAGCGACTGTTTACATCACGCGCATAGAAACCGTCGGGAGCGGAGAACACTTCGGCATGTTGACGCGACACAGAGGCGTCATTCAGCACAACCGTATTGGTCGCGTCCCGTCCAAAGGTGTAACGTCGTCCTGCTTCCAGCGCAACCACTCTTGGAGGCATATCCTGTCCTACCAACACCGCAGCGGGCGAAGGTGGCAATGCTCGCAGGATGTCTTCGGGGATAATACGCGAAACGCTGCCGTGTAGCTCTGTTCCCTCCAGAGGCATGAAACGCTCGTCCGGCTCTGGCGTCTCTCGCGAGGACGCTGTCCGACGATGCCGCAGATCAAAGCGAAACTGTGCATCGCCAAAACGCACCCGGTCATGGTGGCGCAATACGTGCGCCTTCCCGGCTTCCAGCGCAACATTATTCAAAAATGTGCCGTTGGAACTCCCCTTATCACGCAGCGTATATACCCCGGCATCACAGGTAATCTCAGCGTGAAACCGCGAAACCGAGATATGCTCCAGCAAGAGCGCCACCCCCTGTTGCCTGCCTATGCTCACGACAGCGCCCTGTCCATCACCGTTCAACCGCCTCTCGTTGACTGACAGGGCCACTTTGGGATGCAGCTCCGGCACGAGAAAAGCGTCAAAATCACGCATAAGAGCAGAACTCGCGTACTCCTCACCACTCAGTGAGGAAGTGTCAATCATAGCCCGTGCATAGTTTTCGCTGCTTATACTCTTACTGATATTTAAGACGGGCGCGGGAATATGTTGTTGATCTAGCCACGTATCAAGATCGAAGTCTTCATTAAACAGGCGATCTGCGACGGTTGCAAGATTGACGCGATGGTCAATGGCGCGTTTGAACGCCAGCGCGCGTTGCCGCTGGCCCAGCAGCAACGCGCCTACTATCACACCCTGTTTCAGGATTACCTTCCGGTAGTTACGCGCCTGGGCCTCCGCGACCAGTTCTTTATAGCCCGGCTCTTTCGGGCGCGTCGTCATACCAACCGAGACAAAATCCAACCCATAGAGCAAAGTGGCATTGTAGTAGTTCATGTAGGCCGAGCGGGCCGCGTGCTGCGAGCCAGGATAAAACGGATGCTGCGGGCTGAGCAGCCCCAGCATATTATAGGCCGCCACTTGCGCCTGCTGGATGGCCGGCAGCCACTGACCCAAAACTCGCGTGCGCCCCGTAAACTCATCGCTGGTTTCGATCACGTCACCTGCCGCGTAGATGTGCGGGTCGCTGGTACGCATACCACTATCCACTTTGACCCCGCGCCCGCAGGCAATGCCACTGGCGCGAATAAAATCAACCAGCGGCTCTATTCCAACCGCGATCAGCACCAGTTCGCAAGCGATGCGCTCGCCACTGGTCGTAATCACCGCGCTTACCTGCCCGTTCTTCCCCACAATCTCCCGAATTTCTTCTCCCGTGCGCGCATCGATACCATCGCGCCTTTCCTCCTGCAACACCATATCAGAAGCAACAGCATCGAGTACCTCCGACCACAGCGTATTTCCGCGTATCAGGTGCGTTACCTCGTAACCGCGATGCCGCAGCGTCTCCGCGCTTTCCAGCGCCAGCGTGCCACTACCAACTACCACCACCCGATTGACATGCTGCAAGCGGCGCAAGATTTCCTGGTAATCGGCAATCGTGCGTAACGTCGAGACGCCCGCCAGGTCAAGACCGCTACAGGAGAGCGTGCGAGGACGCGCCCCGTTTGCCAGCAGCATCCGATCATAAGCCATACGCTTACCATTGTGCAAATGCGCGAAATGCTGCCTCGTATCAATCCCCACGATGCGTCCCGGCACAAAACGAATGCGCTGCTCCCGGTAATACGTCGATGGCCGCGCCCACAGCTTCTCTTCCAGCAAACGCCCGCCCAGATAATCCTTCAGCGCGGGCCTGTAATACGCCGGGTAGGGGTCGTCCGCAACTACCGTAATCGAGCAGGCAGCATCCTCGCCACGCAGCATTTCAGCGGCGGTAATCCCCGCAATACCATTCCCGACAATTACATACGATGGTTGTGTGTTCACACGTTGCTCCTGCTCAAATTATATCGGGACGCTTGCGCCCTGGAGTGCTTATGCATTTTGACAATCAAACTCGGTAATGCGCGTTTCTCCGTCCTGTAGGGACAAGGAGTGGATGAGGGGAAGGGTGGGGGCCTTGTGCTTGTCCTCGTCGCAGCGCGATTCGTCCGGGTTCCGTAAAACAGCATGGTCATACCTCAACGAGGACAAGCACAAGGCCCCCTCATCCACTCCACCCCACCCCTTGTCCCTACAAGTCAGCGTCGTCCATAACACCAGCATGAATATCATCCCTCATCCACTCCACCCCACCCCTTGTCCCTACAAGTAAGGTACAGTATTCCCACTTTTCAATCCACTTATCGGTACTCATGTACTAGATAAACCACTAGATGAACCACCCGTAAGCAACATGAACCATGAAAATATGTGATATTGCATCATGGTTGCGGTTAAGACGCCATAAATCACCATACCCCACTTGTACTATCGCAAGCACAACGTATTGACGTAATTCAACTCATCTATGTAAACTCCCCATTGATAAGGGATTGACTTACCGCTCTGCGTTTATATCAGATAACGGGTGGCGGGGAATCTTGACATGTAGTGACGCCCCTTGTGGGTATCAGGCCCCTACCTCATCAAATCAACATTGACAGAGCAGCACGAACACCAGAGGGGATTTGCATAATGCAGATGTTACGCGAAGATCAGCTTACCGGAAAAACACTGGGGGACTATCAAATAGAGCGACCGCTCGGACATGGGCAGTTGAGCGCGGTATACCTGGCCCATCACAAATCGCAGGGACAGCCAGTAATGGTCACGGTTTTCAACTATCCCGCTGATGGGGCATTGCGCAAGCAGTATTCCACCCTCTTCGCCAGGGAAGGCGCGGCGCTGGTCAGACTTCAGCACGCGCATATCCTCCCGACCTATGACTATGGCGAGCAGGATGGGCATCCCTACCTGGTCACAGCCTACGTCAAAGGCGCGTCGCTGACCCAAACGCTCAAACAGCAGGAGCGTTTCACCATCAAACAAACCCTCAACGTGTTCAAGCAATTAGCGTCTGGCCTGGACGAAGCCCACAGCAAAGGAGTCACACACGGCATTTTAAGCCTCTCCAACGTGCTGATGAGCAACGACCTTGTCGTCCAGATCGCTGGTTTTGGCCTCAAGAGCATTCTGGAAATGCAAGCCAATACGCAGAGCGATCAGCCCCAGGCGCATCTTTTCAGCGCCAGTGGCGCATTTCTGGGCAATCCTGCCTACATCTCGCCGGAGCGCGTCATGGGTATGTCCATCGATGCGCGCTCCGACACCTACGCCCTCGGCATCATGCTATTTGAAATGTTGAGCGGCAAGCTGCCGTTCCAGGGGTCAACGCCGCTCGAAACCGCCCTCATGCGCGTCCAGCAGCCCGTCCCATCCCTGCATGACATCGCGCCTGACATCCCGCAAGCCTTCGATCTGCTCATTAACAAAGCCCTGGAACGCGACCCTGCGCGCCGCTACCAACATGCCGGGGAGATCACCGCTTCCTTTGAACGAGTTACCAAAATCCTGGACTCCGTCAGTCCAACGGGCGCTACCTCCAGGCAACAAACAGCGCATGACCCCCAGATTACGATGCCTCCAACCGTCAACTGGTTCGACGAGGATCATCTTAATACAGGCAAGTGGCAGTTGATGCCACCCATCGTTACCGGCCATTTACCGGCGGTATCACCAACCAATCAAACGGCGCGTGACGCCACGAACAACAGGCCAGATCAAACAGGCGCGTTACAAAACCAGTCCACCGGCACAACCACCGCCCAAATACCAGCTATGAAGCAGGCAGGTCGCCGCGCAGACTCGTTAGCAGGTATCGATCCTTTCGCCTGGTGGACCGGCAGGTCTGCCCAGACACAGCCCCCCACCCCCGGTACATTCGCGCAGCGCCCGCCGGTGCGCCTTGCAAAGTTGTCCTCGCGCCGCTCACCCACGCAGCAAAGCCGCAGGCAAGCAGTCAAGTTGATCGCTACCGGCGGCGTGGTTGCCGGAGTTATCGGAATAGGCGGCATCAGCTTTGCCCACTTCGCGCAAAGCCTCAAGAATTCACAATCGCTGACCACCACCGCGCCAACGACAACCCATTCCAATGGCACCACTGCGACCGCGCCGGGCAACACGCCCACGTCCGCGCCCACGCATGGCACAGGCCCGCAGAAGACCGCCACACCCTCACAGTCGCCGACCGCTAACCCCTCGCCGACCAAAGGCGCGCAGCCTTCGCCAACCGCTCAGCCAACGCAGCAACCGACCCAACAACCGACGCCCAAACCGACGCAGCCGCCTCCGACACCCACGCCTCCATCGCACACCGGCACCGTCATCGGCCACACCAACATGTCCAACAACAGCTCGGTCAACTTCACCAACCCCGCCGATGGTCAGGGCAGCCTGCTCATCCGCCTCGCCAACGGCAACTTCGTCGCCTGCGAGCGCGCCTGCACCCACGCCGGCGTAGCCGTCAATTTCAACAACGGTCAACTCGTCTGCCCCGCGCACAACGCTGTCTTCGACCCCGCCAACGGCTTCAACCAAATTCCAGGATCAGGCCCATCAGGCCTTAACCACTTGCCTCAAGTCTCCATTCGCGTCAACGCCGACGGCACGATCACGACAGGGTAAGAGATTAAATTTTTTGAGGAACGGCCATCTTTATTTCTCCCTGACTCCATTTGTACATAGTGTAGCATATAAGCCAGGTATTGAGCACGGTATCGAACATCTTTTGTTGGAGTCAATGTCCCTGTACCTTTGAACAGTTTTCTCTATGCCATCAGGAATGCTATTATTTATATAGAATAAGTTCCCTTTCTCATATGAGGAGTGTTCGTGATGAAAAAACCGGCGTACAAGTGGATCGCGCTCTCAGTAACTACCATTGGCTCCTTCATGGCTGCGCTCGACTCTACAGTGGTCATCCTGGCGCTGCCGAACATGCTGCAAGACCTGCATTCTGATCTTGTGCGCATGACCTGGATTATCCTGAGCTATCTCCTTGTCAGCACCGTCCTACAGCTTAGCTTTGGTCGCATGGCCGATATGTTTGGCCGCGTACGCTTGTATAACCTGGGGTTTGTGGTCTTCACCATCGGCTCGGTGCTATGCGGCTTATCGCCTACCGACACGTTCCTGATTGGCGCTCGCATCCTTCAGGGCGTGGGCGGCGCGATGCTCACCGCCAATTCGATGGCTATTATCACCGAGGCTTTTCCAGCCGAGCAGCGAGGCCAGGCCATGGGCATCAATGCCATCACGTGGGGTCTCGGCAGCGTGCTTGGCCCGGTGCTGGGCGGAGTGATCCTGGCCTTCACCAGTTGGCGCTGGATATTCCTGATTAACCTGCCCGTTGGCATCATCGGGACACTGGCTGCTTTCCTACTCCTGCATGATATCGCGCCCAATCCGCGCGGCGAACGTTTCGATATCCCCGGCGCGCTGCTCTTCTGCGCCGGCCTGGTGACTCTGTTGCTCGGAATAATGGGCAGCATCGGCGCGGGATGGCTTTCTCCGTCCGTGCTGATCTACGCGGGTATCGCGCTGGTCTCGTTCGTCTCGTTCTCCATCTGGGAGCGACGCGCAGCCTATCCTATGCTCGACCTGCGCCTCTTTAGCAATCGCCGCTATACTTTCTCCGTGCTGGCGGCCACCTTTCAATCGCTGGCGCTCTTCGCGGTGAACTTCCTGATCGTCTTCTGGTTACAAGGCGTGCGCGGCTTCAGCCCGCTCACCGCAGCCTTCCTGATCCTGCCATTGCCTATCCTCACATCGATTATCGGCCCGCTGGGAGGACGCTGGGCAGACCATGACCGTCTCAAAGGCACAACTCCGGCCACGGTTGGGCTGATCGTGCAAGTTGCCGCCCTGGTCGTGCTGACCTTCCTGACGCCAGACACGCCCTACATCTGGCTGGCCATAGCCCTCAGCCTGATGGGACTGGGCGGGGCCTTCTTCTGGTCGCCCAACACCAGCAGCACCATGGGAACCGCGCCGCGCAACCGCTTAGGCGTCGCATCCGCCACATTAAACACTATGCGTAACTTTGGCATGGTGTGCAGTTTCGCGGTCGCGCTGAGCGTCGCGGCTGCCTCGATGCCGCCTCAGTTGGTAAATGCCGTCTTCCTCGGCACCATCAAAGGCCACCTGCCATCCACTTACGCGAATGCATTTACAAATGGCATGAGTCATGCCTTCATCGTCTCCATCGTGATCTGCCTGGCCGCCATCGTTTTCTCCGTAGTGCGTGAGAGTGGAGCTGCAAAAACCACTCTAACAATAGCTTCAACCGGGCAAGTCGCACATATAAAGCCAGAACCAACCACGAAGCAATCTTAGCCATTACCCGCGTTTCTACACGATCGTAGGGACGCGAACGCTGGTTCCGTAATCTCATCTTCCGTAATCTCATCTGATGAATTTTGACGACCGAATACAGCAATAAAAGGGAATACCGGCCCCAGTTCTGTAGGGACAAGGGGAGGGAGGGAGTGGATGTCGGGGTCTTGGATGAGGGGGCCTTGTGCTTGTCCTCGTCGAGTGTACGTAATCCGGGAGGTATCACGAAATCCCAGTGGAATCTGCTATGCCAACAGGACAAGTCAAGAAAAGCAAAACTTGACCGACCGCGCAACATGCGTTATAGTTGGTGCGAACTCACAACGAAACTTTTTCAACAGTTGATGTGGAGGAACAATGTCAATTACCAGCCAGGCGGAGGAAACTGCCAACGTGATACCCGGTGATCTTTACGACTATCTTGTCTCGCTCACCCGACAGGCAACCGCAACCTACCTTGCTCAAGAAGGCATCGCCATCGAACTCGAGCAATTGCCCATACATCTGAATTTCTCAGCTAATGCCAGCTTCGGCGATTATTCCATTCCGCTCATGTCCTGGGCTGGTAAAAATAAACTGGGCCGTCCCCCCATGACCACCGCGCAAAGTATCGCGGCCATCCTGCACGACATGCAGGCCCCCGGCATCGCCGAAATCAGCGTCACCAAACCGGGCTACCTCAATTTCAGCCTGAACCGCCCGGCCGTGGGACGCGATGTAATCGAGCGCGTCATGGACGCGGGAGCCGATTTCGGCCAGAACGACGTTGGCGCGGGTACCAAAGTCGTCGTTGAACACACCGCCATCAACAGCAACAAAGCCGCGCACGTTGGACACCTGCGTAACTCCTGCCTGGGAGATACCGTCGTGCGCATGTTGCGTTCGCAAGGCTACAACGTCGAAGCCAACAACTATATCGACGACACGGGCGTGCAGGTCGCCGACGTAGTAGTCGCCCTCATCCTCTTGCAGGAAGGACTGCTGGAACTCCCCGAAGGCAATGATCAATTGCCGGGCGAATCCTTCGACTACTACTGCTCGCGACTCTACGTAGCCGTTGGCAGAGCCTACGAACGGCAGCAAGAATTGCGCAAGCAGATGGGTGAAGAACAATTCGCCGCGCTACAGGAACCAGATTTGTTGGAACGGCGCAAAACCATGATGCGCGCCATCGAACACGGCCAGGAGCCATACGCCGGGCTTGCGGCAGACCTCTCGCACAAGATCGTGCGGGCGCACCTGGCGACTATGGCGCGCCTGAATATCTCCTATGACCTGCTCACCTGGGAATCCGCCATTATCGGCGCGGGCCTGTGGAAGAGCGCCTTCGAGATGCTGCGCGATCGCGGCGTGCTGGAACATCCAGAGGAAGGCCCGGCTGCCGGCTGCTGGATCGTGCCATTCGGCGAGGGCGACACTCAGACCGACGAGGGCGAACGCATGAGCGACAAGATACTCGTCAAAAGCGACGGCACCGCCACCTATACCGGTAAAGACATCGCCTACCAGCTCTGGAAGTTTGGCCTGGCGGATAGCCTCGGCGTCGATTTTCACTTCGTCCCCTGGGGACGCCAGCACGACGGACGCCTGCTCTGGACCATGCTCGCCTCACAGCCCGAAGAAGGCGCGACCGAAGCCGACCCCAAACGTTTCGGTCACGGCAAGCGCGTCATCACCGTCATCGACGTGCGCCAGTCATACCTGCAACAAGTAGTGTATGAAAGCCTGCGCCGCCTGGGCTACGTCGAGCAGGCCGACAACTCTACCCACTTTGCCTACGAAGTGGTCACGCTTTCCGCCGCCACCGCCGCCAGCCTGGGCGTCGATACCTCCGACGGCCACGAGTCCTACGCCATGTCCGGGCGCAAGGGCATCGAGGTCAAAGCCGACGACCTCATCAACACAGCCATCGCCAAAATGCAGGAAGCCAAACCCGACCTCTCCAACGAAACAGCGGCCCTGCTGGCAGCCTCTGCCATCCGCTACTTCATGATCCGCTTCAACCAGCAGCAGATCATCACCCTTGACATGGACGAAGCCCTGCGAGCCAACGGCGACACAGGAGTCTACCTGCAATACGCCTACGCCCGCGCCAACAGCATCCTGCGCAAACTCGACGAGTCCGGCTACTTCATACCCGACCAGTTAGAAACCCTGCCCGACCAGCTCGAACAAAGCGAATGGGAGCTGCTGCGCCACATCGACGCCTACCCGCGCACCCTGGCCGATACCGCGCGCCAGCTCGCCCCCAACGCCCTCGCCGCCTACGTCTACGACCTGGCCGCGCACTTCAGCGACTTCTACGAACACACTCCGCCCATCCTCAAAGAGTCAAACGAAACCATCAAAGCCTTCCGCGCCCAGCTGGTGCGCGCCGCCGTGCAAACCATGGCCAACGCCCTCCGCCTCCTGGGCTTTGTGCCGTTGGAACGCATTTGACCGCGCATTAGCCAGGGCGAGGAAGCATGTCATCCTTCGCCCTGCTGTCATCCTTCGCTGCGCTCAGGATCTCGGTGCCCTGCGAGTCAGATCCTTCGCTGCGCTCGGGATGACACGATACGGCAAGCCGCCAGAGACGGGAAGTGAACATGCCCTGCCCTGATTCCATTTCCTCCTAATGATCTTTGACGACCGAATCGGGTAATGACAGCAACCACTCGCCTTCGTCCTGATGCATTTTGACAATTGAATCGGGTAATACGAGAACCCCGCTCTCGTCCTGTTGATGTTTGACAACCGAATACGGTAATGCGCGTGGCCTCGTCCTGTAGGGACAAGGGGGCCTTGTGCTTGTCCTCCTCGCCATGCGATCATCTGGCCTCATGAAACCCGGACGAATCGTGATGCCAGCAGGACAAGCACAAGGCCCCCACCCTTCCCCTCATCCACCCCTTGTCCCTACAGGACGAGGGAACGGCGTTTTCAGCTATTACCCCATTCGGTTGTCAAACATCATCAGGACGGGGTACGCGTATTACCCGATTCGGTCCTCAAAGTTCATCAGCGTACGGGTGGGGCTTCGCAGATCTTGAGGCCCCCGCCCTGGTTGCGTCAAAATATACGCTTGCCAAACGCGCTGAGAATCAATTCCGCCGCCATGATCGCCGTGCGATTCTCCTGATCGAACGTCGGGTTGACCTCCACAATTTCGAGCGAGGTCATCTTCCCCGAATCCGCGATCAGTTCGAGTGAAAGATGCGCCTCGCGATAGGTCAGACCGCCCGCCACACGGGTGCCAACGCCCGGCGCGAAATCAGGATCGACCGCGTCCATATCGAAGCTGATGTGCAGGCCGTTAGTATCTCGCGTAGCAAGCTCGATAGCCTGCTCCATCACGGCTGCCAGCCCCAGCCGATCAATCTCTTTCATCGTAAAAACGTTCACGCCAACCTCTCGCAGGAAGGCCTTTTCGCCAGGATCGAGATCACGCGAACCGATGATAACCACGCGCGTCGGATCAACCTTGCGGCCAATCCCGCCCAGTTCCACCAGTCGCTTTTCGCCAATGCCCACCAGAGCCGCCAGGGGCATCCCGTGAATATTACCGCTGGGCGTCGATTCAGGCGTATTGAAATCAGCATGGGCATCGATCCAGATCACGCCGACCGGCCCGCGCGCCCTGACCACCCCCGCGATCGATCCCAGCGCAATGCTATGATCTCCCCCAATCACCAGGGGAAAGTCCTCCGGCCCGCAGTGACGTTCCACCATCGCCGCCAGGTGTTCGCACACATCGACAACCGGCTCCAGGTGACGCAATTGCCCAACACTCACATGCTCCGGCCTGATCTTGAAAGCCGGAACTTTAATATCTCCCTCGTCGATCAGCGGATGACCAAGTTTGCGAAGTTGCTCATCCATCTGCGGGGAGAGATTCACACCGGCATAGCGAATGGCAACCGGGCCAAGATCAGCGCCATGCTTACTCGCGCCCAGGTCTAAAGGAACACCAATCAAATGAATATTCATACTCGTGTCTGCTTCCTCTCCTCTCCATTGAATCGTGGAATATCACCAAAGCCCAGGACGACCGCAAGCGTCCCTCTGCTATGCAGCCCCCCTACTATACACTGTAGAAATAACCCCGGCAAGTACGTATAAAACGTATATTGTACGGGCGACCCTCGCGGTCGCCCTGGATGCCCTGAATGCCTTATAATACAAATAGAGGAGTAATACCATGCAAACGCCCGATTACAATGACTGGTACGCCCAGGTAAAAGCCTATACCACGCGCCTCATCAACATCCGCAGCGTCAGCCCCGGCCAGGGAGAAATACAGGTGGCAAACTCCTGCCCACCTTTCTGATAATCGGCCACGCAACCCACGTCGGCGAACCCTTTGACGGCATAGACGCCAACCTGCTCGCCGCCGAACTCATTCGCGACCTGAGCATGAACGACGCCCTGTGCGATGTCGCGCGCGGCCAGCAAACGCCGCCCCCCGTCACGCTTAAAGCCAGCGACCTCAAAACAAGCTACGATGTCCAACTGCCCTTTGCTGCCTATTTCTACCTGAACGTACTCACTTTCTCAACCTCGCCCGCGCAACTGCTCGAACGCCTGCGCGCCTATGCCCAGGCATCCCTGTCGAGAGTATTACAGCGTATCGACGAGACCGAAGCACGGTGGACAGGCAACCAACGCCGGGCGCAACCGCCTCGCTCCGGTATCGTGCTGACCTACCAGGAACTCTATGCAGAGGTAACACAGCAATTTGGCTTCGAGCGCATACAGGCTGAAATCGACGCGGCGTGGCGCACCATGCCGGGCAACCTGGACTCGCGTGGGCGCTGCCTGCATATCGCGCACCACCTCTGGACACTCAGCGGGAAAAAGGGACCTGCCATCCTGCTCTACTATTCTCCCCCCTTTATCCCGCACATCGCCGAGACTCCCAGCCTGTTACATTCCGTAGCCCACACCATTGCTGAAATTCATCCCGAACTGCAACTAGAGATGCATGAATACTTCCCGTTCATCTCAGATATGAGCTACCTGCGCCTTGACCCCGATTTCGATTCAACAACACTGACCGCCAACATACCCACCTGGCAGGAGCAGCCAACCGCAACCCACACGGGAGGCTATCACCTGCCCCTGAACGACATCCAGCAACTAAACCTCTCCGTCATCAACCTGGGGCCATACGGCAAAGGAGCGCACCAGACAGGCGAGCGCGCCCTCATGTCCTACTCCTTCGGCATCCTCCCCCAACTACTCTGCGAAGTCATCGACCGCCTCACCCACTCCCAGTAGCGACACCCCTTGGAGCCTATCCGGAAACCGGGTTTTGGCCCTGGATTGAGGCGGCTTCAGGCCGGTTTCCGGATAAGTTCTTGTGGGTGTCTTTCACTGGTAGGTTTTTTGAAACGCGCTGGTCGCCAGAGGGTGTCATCCTGAGCGAAGCGAAGGATCTGCCTTCTGCCTGGCGAGAGATCCTTCGCTTCGCTCAGGATGACACCTTCGCCGGTTCCTTTCCCAAAATACCTACCAGTGAAAGACGCCCACAAGGGGCGTCGCTACTGAGCGGAGGGAGATGAAACTTTAATCGCCTTCTCGCGTGATAAATATAACTATTCCAGCCGTTTTTTATGGTAAAATCCGAGCCATGTACTAATTCTCATCATTACTTTCAGGAGACGCCAATGGATAGAACTTCCAATCCCCAGGGAACACAATTCCCTGTCAATACTACGGCAACCAATACGCAGCGCGTTGGTGTGAGACTTCGTCCTTTCCCGGTCGCTCTATTTGTGATCGGCGTATTCGTCCTGACATTCTCCGCGTTCATGGTCCATGCTCATCCCCAACCTTACCCGATTGACCTGCAAACTACCGGCGCGGCCCAGTCAATGACGCTGCCCCCAATTGCCGTGAGCGCTATCGACTTTGTCAGCGCCGTCAACGACCCGACTCCTTCGCTAATCGCGCTCGGCGCGTGGCTGGTTGGCCTTATCATCATCGGCCTGATCGCTCGTCTAACAGGCAAATCTCCCGTAAAATGGATTGAGTCCGCCCTCGGCATTATCGCAACCGTAGGCATAGCCAGCGGCCTCAACTACCTCTACAACATCCTGGTGAATCGCCCGCGTCCCGGAAGCTTTCACGAACACATCCATATTCTTCTCCACCGTCCAGAAAAAAGCTTCCCATCCGGCCACACCGAGCATGACGTAGCCTATTATGGCTTCCTGCTTTTCCTCAGCTTTACGCCGCCAGTACGCACATGGAAGTTTCGCTGGCTCCTTATTCCCTTTCAGATTTACTGCGTGTTTGACATCCTCACTATCGGCTACTCGCGCGTCCTCGAAGGCGAACACTGGCTGACCGATGTGCTGGCCGGCTACCTCTCCGGTGCCATCTGGCTGCTCATGTGCATCTTCCTCTATCGCTGGATCACACAATGGATCAACAATATACATGGGCCAGCTTGAAATTTCTCTGAGATGTGCGATACTAAACTAAAACTTCCGTCTAACACCGGATCAGTATGTGAACATTCAGGAAGGTAGCGCGCATATGGCAACTCCAGTCACCGAGGGTATGCTCCTGTGGGAACCATCGGAGCAGACGAAAGAACAGGCTAATATCAGGCATTATATGCAGTGGCTTGAACGCGAAAAAGGGCTGCATTTTACGTCCCCCGATGAGGTGTGGGCATGGTCGGTGGACAAAATCGAGGATTTCTGGGCTTCGCTGTGGGACTATTTTTCCATCAAGGCCTCTAAACCATACGAGACGGTGCTTGTTGAAAGGAAAATGCCGGGGGCGCAGTGGTTTCCAGGCGCGGAACTCAACTACGCCGAACACGTTTTCCGCAATGCCACGAGCAGCCGACCCGCCGCGCTTTTCAAGTCCGAAGCGCAGCCTCTGACGGAAATCTCGTGGGATGAACTATACCGTCAGGTGCGCAACGTCGCGGCTGCCCTGCGCGACATGGGCGTGCAGCGCGGCGACCGTGTGGTCTGCTACATGCCCAATATTCCGCAGTCGCTCATCGCATTCCTGGCAACCGCCAGCATTGGCGCAACCTGGTCAAGCTGCTCGCCCGATTTCGGCACGCGCAGCGTCATCGACCGTTTCCAGCAGATCGAACCCACCATCCTGTTTGCCGTCGATGGCTACCGGTACGGCGGCAAAATCATCGACCGGCGCGCCGCCATCAACGAACTTCAGGAAGCATTGCCCACCCTGCAAAAAACCATCGTGGTTCCCTATGCTTTCAGCGAGATCGATGTAACAGGATACCGCGATGCCATGTCATGGCGAGATATACCAGCCAGTACAGCAGAGCTGACCTACGAACAGGTTCCCTTCGATCATCCTCTCTGGGTACTGTATTCTTCGGGTACAACCGGCCTGCCCAAAGCCATTGTACAGAGCCAGGGTGGTATCCTGCTTGAACATATGAAGAGCCTGCATATTGGCATGGACCTCAAACAGGATGATCGCTTTTTCTGGTTCACCACCACCGGCTGGATGATGTGGAACTTGCTGATCGGCGGGTTGCTACTCGGCATTCCAATCCTGTTGTACGATGGCAGCCCCGGCTATCCCGATATGAACGCGCTGTGGCAGTTCGCCGAACAATCCGGCATGACCTTCTTTGGCACCAGCGCGGGCTACATTCTCTCGTGCATGAAAGCCGAAATCACACCGGGCAACACGTTCAATCTGAGCAAGCTGCGCGGACTTGGTTCGACCGGCTCGCCCTTGCCGCCCGAAGGGTTCCAGTGGATTTACGAGCAGATCAAGCCCGACCTGTGGTTGGCTTCCTATAGCGGCGGCACAGACGTATGCTCAGGCTTCCTGGGCGGCTGCGTCCTACTGCCTGTGTATGCCGGAGAACTCCAGTGCCGCTCGCTGGGCGCGAAAGTTGAAGCCTTCGACGATAACGGCAATGCGCTTACTGATGCGGTGGGCGAACTCGTCATCACCGAACCCATGCCCTCCATGCCTCTTTTCTTCTGGAATGACCCGCAGGGCAAACGCTACCGCGAGAGCTATTTTGAGATGTATCCGGGCATCTGGCGGCACGGCGACTGGGTCAAAATCACCTCGCGAGGCAGCGCCATCATCTATGGCCGCTCCGACTCAACCATCAACCGCAAGGGTATACGCATGGGCAGCAGCGAAATTTACCGCGTCGTAGAAGATGTACCAGAGGTGCTGGACAGCCTGATTATAGGTGTCGAACGTCCAGGAGGAGCCTACTATATGCCTCTCTTTGTAGTGCTCAAGCCCGGCGTCGCCCTGGATGATGCGCTCAAAGCCACCATACGCGCTCGCATTCGCGCCAGCCTTTCGCCGCACCACGTACCCGACGAGATCATAGCCATCCCCGAAGTGCCGCGCACCCTCAGTGGCAAAAAACTGGAAGTCCCCGTGAAAAAACTGTTCATGGGCGTCCCTCTGGAGAAAGTCATCAGCATAGACTCCATGAGCAACCCCCGGGTAATGCAATACTTTATCGAGTTTGCCCGATCGCATTGATGAAATTACAGCCAGGGCAGGGTACGGGCTGTAGCTCTGCCCCTGCCCTGACATATCTCGCACACCATAACCTGGCATTAACAATAGTATGGTATGCTGATATATAGATGTCACAACCCCCGCCAGGGGAAATACGTATATAGTATGTAACACAAGCCCAGGAAACGTGATAGAATAACCACATGAATAACAAGTTGATCGCTATAAGCGCAGGGAGTTGCGGATGAAAATTGGCCTTGTATCACCGTATGATTGGAGCTATCCTGGGGGAGTTCGGGATCATGTATGGCATCTCGCTGAACAATTTATATCGATGGGGCATGATATACGCATCCTTGCGCCCGCATCGGGCATCCAGGGCAAGAAGCCTGAAAAATACATACTCAAAATGGGGGGAACCACTCCTATCCCCGTAAATGGCTCTATCGCCCGTATTAATCTCGATCCATCGCTCTCGCAACGGGTACGCGCGGTATTGCAGCGCGAGCGGTTTGATGTCATTCACGTGCATGAACCCCTCGTTCCGGGTCTTTCTCAGCAGGTCTTGCGTGCTTCTCGCACACTGACGATTGGCACGTTCCATACCGCTTCGTATTCAAATATTTATTCTACCTGGCAGCTCGCCTATGCATCAGCCTATCCCCTGCTGCGCCCGTTATTTTACAAGCTGTCCGGGCATATCGCGGTTTCAACGGCGGCGCGCGATTTCATCTCGCGTTACTTCCCCGCCGATTATCGCATTATCCCCAACGGTATCAGCCTTGAACGCTTTGGGTCAGGTATACTTCCTCTGCCATACTTGATGGACGGGAAACAGAATATTCTATTCGTGGGGCGTTTTGAGAAGCGCAAAGGCGCGAAATACCTGTTACGCGCCATACCTGCTATTCGCGAACGCCACCCTCACACCCGCTTCATTTTTGTAGGCGAAGGTCGCCTGAGGCCGGGATTCCAGCGCTACGTCGAGCAGAAAGGCTGGCAAGACGTAATCTTTACCGGCTACGTCTCCGATGAGGAAAAGCCGCGCTACTTCGCCAGCGCGCATGTATTCTGCGCGCCCGCTATTGGCGGAGAAAGCCTGGGTATCGTGCTATTAGAAGCAATGGCCTCGGGCGTGCCTATCGTGGCATCCGATATCAAAGGCTATGCAACCGTCGTTACCCACGGAGCCGATGGCTTATTGACCACGCCGCGCCAGCCCGACGAACTGGCCGGAGCCATCAGCTACCTGCTCACGAATGAAGCGTCGCGCCAACAATTTATTCAGGCTGGCCTCGTCAAGGTACGTGATTATGCCTGGCCGCATGTGGCGCGCAGCGTCATGGACTATTATTGCGAACTGCTGGAGGCGCGTGCCAGTGCATCGCACTCCTATCCACGCGCCCTCTAACGGGCATAGCTAGAGAAGAAATGAAACACGTATGGAATATACATCGCTTGAGACCGAACAACAGTCATCGATTGCGCAAACGCTTACCCCACCAACCGGGTATGGCCGCGCTGACCTTCATATGCATACCAACCTGGGCGACGGTTGGGCCAGCCCCACGAAGGTCATTGAAGTAGCCATAGCGCGCGGACTCGACCTGATCGCCGTGACCGATCATGACCATGTTGAGGGCGCGCAGCGCGTAGCTGATCTGCTGGCAAAGGGCAATTACCCGCTGCGCATGATTACCGGAGTTGAGGTCTCAACGCGCCAGGGACATTTGCTTGGCTTATTCGTGAAGAAAGCCCCCAAACATATGCGCTCTGTTGAAGAGAGCATCGACGCCATCAAAGAACAGGGCGGGCTGGTCATTGTGCCTCATCCCTTTGGACGCCTGGTTCCCAGCCTGAGCCGGGCGAAAATCGAAACGCTGCTGACAAAGGGCTACGCAATCGATGGCATCGAGGTATTCAACCCCACACCGGCCAACTCATCTATGCGCGCGGCGGTACGCGCCGCCAACAACGAGTGGAAACTGGCTGAAACCGGTTCAAGCGACGCGCATTTCTGGCAGCATATCGGCTCGGCCTACACGCTTTTTCCAGGCAACGACCCCGAAGCATTGCGCCGCGCCATCCTCGAACGCAGCGTGCGCTCCGGCGGCCAGGAACTACCAACAGTGCATCTTGCGCCCGGCGTCTACGTAGCTCAGTGCGCGTGGAGCTGGTTCGTTGACCCGCCGCGCCGCGTCATGCGCAGGATGCGAGAGAAATCGTAGATATACCAGCGCAATAAAGACACGGCAACAGCAAGGGTTGCCACGTCTTTATTGCGCTGGTATATCTTTCGTCCATATCGGCGAAAACATAACCCATTGTTCAGGACGCGCGCGAATGTTGGCCTCAAGCGTTTCTACGACTTTTTCCACAAGTTTGTCGGGGTCTTTGCGCTCGTCTTCGCTCAAAGCAAGCGATATCGGCACTACACAACCACCAATGTCGTTATGGGGCATATACCATCCAAACGCCCCTAACAGCACGGCACCGGTGCGTATAGCCAGAGAAACCGGGCCAAGCGACAAACGAGCAGGCGCGCCAAAAAAGTCTTTTTCGACACTTTCACCCTGAACAGTGCGGTCAACAGGTATCACCACGAACTGGTTTTTACGCAAAGTCGAGATCATCGCTCGCACCGCAGCGCTGCCTCCCAGTGGCACAAATTGCACCCCCTGCCCGCTGCGCAACTTTACCATCAATTCGAGCATACGCTCATCTTTCAGGTGTTCCACCGGAATAGTGAGGGCATAGTTGTTGAATGCAAACCACTGCGCTACATATTCGAAAGGCCCGAAGTGAGCAGTGAAGATTATCGCGCCTTTGCCCTGCGCCAGCGCAGCATCGAGATGCTCAAGGCCCTCCTTATGCTTTATTCTATCCAGTACTTCTTCTGGTTTTAGATAGGGAAGACGCAGCGCTTCGAGGTAGTTACGCGAGCTGTAGAGAAACATTTTGCGCACAGTGCGACGGAGCTTTTTGCGTCCATCGCGCGTTGACTGTACCTGAGGCCCAAACACATGCGTTATGTTAATGGTGGCCTGTTTTCTAGCCCCACGCGCGAAGAGCCAGGCGGCAAAACCGATAAGCAGGCCCAAGACGCGCACGACGCTCCGGGGCAGGCGCGGAACCACAATCGACGCAAAACGATAGAGTCTATACATACGTTTCCATTACTCCGAAGGCCAGAATTGGCGGAACATGTACCACTGCGTCGGCCAGGCTCGTACAACCTCCTCCATAGCATCAAACATACACTGCGTCAGACGCGCAATTTCAGCGGTTTTATCCGCGCCAGCCCGCGGAAAAATCGGTGGGAAGGCGCGTATGAAACACTCCTTGTGAGGACCATACCACATAAAACCGGGCATGATGGCCGCGCCGCTTTTCAAGGCCAGGGCCGCGGGGCCACCCGGCACATACGTTTTATGCCCGAAGAAACAGATTTCAACACCCTCTTCTCGCGAAACGGGACGGTCAACCGCGATAGCCACCATTTGATTCTGTTGCAGCGCGCGTAAAATGCGCCGCGCCGAACCTTCCATGGGAATCAGTCCGATACCTCTTTCCTTGCGCTGTCCCAACACAAGATCGGTCATCTGAGGATCGTTGAGGTTTTCCGTGACAATGGAAAAAGGGTAGTGGCGAGCAAAGTAGGCCGCCGCCATGTCATAGTTGCCAAAGTGAGCGGAAGCGGCGATGGCGCCCCGTCCAGGCGCTAGAGACTGCTCAACGTACTCCCGCCAGCTACTCGCCCCTTCGGTGAGATCGTGTATCTCATTTTCAAGACGATCAAAGTTAAAGTGCGGGAAATATATAAAATCGGCGATGATGCGCCCGTAGTTCTTCCAGGAGGCAGACGCCAGGCGCTTTGTATAATGGTCGCGTACTGAACGACCGGTGATATGAGCCATATTTTGTTGCGTATTAAGACGCTTCGATTTCCAACCCAGGTAGATGGCCGAGCCAACAGCCTTACCAAGCCCGTGCCGCGCGCCCTGCGGCGTCCATTTCGCCAGACCGTATCCGGCGCGCGTCAACTGATAGATTAATGACACTGTGTCCTCCAACACTCGTTAGTATGTCTTTATGGTACGTCGCAGGGTTGGTTAGTGTCAATGTTGAGCTACTCCCCATACGGAATCCAGATGTTCTTGACCTGCGTAGACTCGCGCAAAAACTCCTGGCCCTCGCCCTGTACAGTATCCAGCCAGTCGCGCGTGTGATCGTAGCTGACCCAGGTACGCTTCATATTGCCCGCCGAGGCCAGTTCAACGCGCTGGCAGCCTTCGAACGGGCCAAAGTACCACATTGAGTCCACGTCGTCATGATCGGCAAGCACCTGGCCGAGCGTGTCCCGGTCGCCTGTCACAATATTCACCACTCCGGCGGGTAAATCAGAAGTCTCCAGCACTTGATAGCAATCGGTCGCACTCAAGGGGGCCTGCGGCGACGGAATGACCACCACCGTATTACCCATAGCTATAGCAGGAGCAACCAGCGAGATGAAACCGAGCAATGGGTACTCATCCGGGCAGGCCATACCAATCACGCCAATGGCTTCGGGCAAAGCCAACACCGCGCCGCGCATAGGCGGTCGATGCACAACCCCCTCGTATTTGTCGGCCCAGGCCGCATAACTGAACAGGCGCGATATGGCGGTCTGCACCTCATTAGCCGCGTCAGCATGGCTCACACCCGTCTGCTGAACAATGCGCCGGGCAAATTCGTCCTCGCGTGCCGACAGGTTCTCGGCGATGTAGTAGAGGATTTGCGCGCGGGTATGCGCCGCGCCGTTCGCCCAGCCACTGGCCGCGTGAGCCGCCTCAACCGCGTTACGTATATCCTTGCGATTGCCCTCGCCCACCTGCCCGATTCCGTGCCCCTGCCTGTCAAACACGTCGCGGCTATAGCCCGAATCAGACCGAACCTGCCTGCCGCCAATAAACAACTTGGGCGTGCGGTCAATCGCTGGCAACCCGGGATGATAAGCATTCATCCCTCCATTATCAGTTGTATCGCCTTCATGCCCCACTCCAGCATCTTCTTGTTGCCCAGCCACTACCGCATTATCTACCAAACTATTTGAAGAAGCCGCACCATTTACAGAGTCTTTGGCTATACGAAAAACCTGAATCGCTTTCGCTTCCCAGGCAGGACGCGCGTACTCGTACAGACCCTCTTTACCGCCCTCGCGACCAAAGCCACTTTCACGATAACCGCCAAAACCGCTCGATGCATCGAACAGGTTGGTGCTGTTTATCCATACGCTGCCTGCTTTGATTTTGGGGGCGATGTCCAGCGCCAGGTTGATATTGTCGCTCCACACGCTGGCTGCCAGTCCATAGCGCGTGTTATTGGCCAGCGCGACGGCCTCTTCGGGTGTTCTAAAGGTCATCGCCACCAGCACGGGGCCGAAGATTTCGACCTGCGCGATAGTGGTGGCCGGGGAAACATTGGTAAAGAGCGTGGGCGGGAAGAAGTAGCCACCGGTCGGACAGGCCCACGAGGGCTGCCAGATCTCCGCGCCTTCCTCGATGCCCTGGTTTACCAGTCGCTGTATTTCTTTCAGTTGCCCTGGCGAGACGATGGCTCCGATATCCACCGCTTTATCGAGCGAATCGCCGATACGCAGGTGTTCCATGCGCGCCCGTAGTTTGGCGATCAGGCGATCCGCTATATTCTCCTGCATGAGCAGACGCGAACCGGCGCAGCATACCTGCCCCTGGTTAAACCAGATAGCATCAACCACGCCTTCTACCACGCTGTCCAGGTCGGCGTCATCGAAGACGATGAAAGGCGATTTGCCGCCCAGTTCGAGCGAGAGCTTTTTGCCAGAACCAGCCGTGGCGCGCCGGATGCTGCGCCCAACATCAGTCGAGCCGGTAAAAGCGATCTTGTTGACATCGGGATGGCGCACCAGGGCCTCGCCCACCTGCGAAGCCTCGCCCGTCAGGATATTGACGACTCCGGGCGGCAATCCAACTTCCTGCATAATCTCGGCGAACTTGAGCGCGGTGAGCGATGTGTAACGCGCGGGTTTCAAGACGACCGTGTTGCCCATTGCCAGCGCGGGAGCGATCTTCCAGGCCAGCATAAGCAGGGGAAAGTTCCAGGGAATAATCTGGCCTACCACGCCAACGGGCGCGAAGCCGGGCATTTGCTGCTCCATCAACTGCGCCCAGCCCGCGTAATAATAGAAGTGGCGAGCTACCAACGGTATATCGATATCGCGCGTCTCGCGGATGGTCTTGCCGTTATCCAGCGATTCCAGCACGGCCAGCAGGCGCGAATGCTTCTGTATGTGTCGCGCAATTGCATACATATAACGCGCGCGTACATGTCCGGGCGTCCTGCCCCACGTTTCAAATGCTTTGCGCGCCGCCTTGACCGCTTTGTCCACATCCTCGCTATTGGCAGCGGCGACACGGGCAAGCGGTTTGCCTGTCGCGGGATTGATGCTCTCGATATACTGTTTACTGGCAGGCTTGACCCACTTATTATTGATGAACAGGCCGAACGGCTGGCGCTCTGCAATCCAGGTCAACCCAGCATTCGCGGCCTCTGGAGCCGGGCCATATTCCATTGTATCGAAGATTTCCAGAATACTCATTGCAAGCCTCCCAGCTTAGACCATCGGGTTATGATATGCCGCCGCGTAATGGCCGGTCACAAAGTACGAAAGTTGCCGCTCGATATCTGAAAGCATACTGCTGGCCCCGATGCGGAAAAGAGTGTTGTTGAGCCAGTCGTTGCCCAGTTCCTCTTTCATCAAAATCAGCCAGTCCAGCGATTGTTTAGCCGTGCGAATACCCCCGGCAGGCTTGAAGCCCACTTTATAGCCGGTGCATTCAAAATATTCGCGTATAGCCCGTGTCATCACCACGCCAACCGGCAGCGTAGCATTGACGGGTTCTTTGCCTGTTGAGGTTTTGATGAAATCGGCCCCGGCCATCATGCAGACCAGGCTCGCCATATTCACGTTGCGCAGCGTCGCCAGTTCGTGGGTCGCCAGGATGGTCTTCATATGAGCGTCCCCACAGGCAGCGCGAAACGCTCGCACCTGGTCGTACAACGCTTGCCAGTTGCCCGTCAACACATACGCGCGCGAAATAACGATATCTATCTCCGCCGCGCCCGCTTTGACCGACGCCTCAATCTCTTGCAGCTTTTGTTCAAAAGGATTCTGCCCCGCCGGAAAACCCGTCGATACGGCAGCAACCGGTATGCCTGACCCGCGCAGCGCCTCAACCGCCACCGGCACCAGGTTATGGTAGACGCAGACCGCTCCCACCCGTAAATTCATCTCCCTGACACCCATTGCATCCAGCAGTTCCTGCCGCACCGGGCGACGCGCCTTCGCGCACAACCTCAGCACGTTACCCGGCGTATCATCCCCCATCAACGTCGTGAGATCAAGGCAGGAAATAGCCCGCAGCAGCCACGCCGCCTGCCACTCTTTCTTGACGGTGCGCCGCGTTGGGATAGTGGCCGCCCGCCGCTCAACCGCGCTGCGATTGACCCGCGCCTGCCTCACCCAGTCCATATCAAGCGGCATCCCCGGATTGCGCGCGAGATGCGCCTGCGGCATGATGGTTGGACGCGAGGTTATTTCTTCTGATTCGGTTCGTTTTCTGGTAGTGGTCATAGGTCTTGATCCTTTGGGAATACCTGGAAGCAATGCAGCATTGCACTCAAGATGATGGTCATATGTGTATCTTGACTTATTGATGAGGGGATTGTCAAGGATTATGGTGGTACCAAGGCTGATGTAAAAGTCGAGTGAAGAATGAGTCTTTTCATGCCGGACACCCCTGTGTTGGTTGTATCAGATGTATCAGTTGTATCAGTTGTTGCAAGTGTTTCGGTTGTAGAGCGAAGTTGATGGTTGATTGGATGGACATGAGGTCGGGGTCGCTTTTACGGACTCGATAACACATTTTCCAGCGCGAAATACGCCGGTTTGGGACGATACTCAGCATCAAAAATCAGCGGATAATCGGGATGTCCGGTATACGCGGGAATCCACGAATGCGCGTCGGTGAAGCCCCACATTACGAAGGCGGTACAGCTTGTTACAGACAGGCAGGCGTGTAACATCTCGCCGTAGAGTTGCGCTTCCGCAGCCAGTTTTTCCGGCATTGGGCGAGCATCATCCTGCGTCTTCACGTCCATTTCGGTAATCTGCACTTCAAGGCCCAGCGCGGCAAATCGCCGCATATTTGCCAGCACATCTTGCGCATTGGGATAGCTGTCCAGGCTGATATGCATCTGCAAACCAACGCCATCAAGCGGCACGCCGCGCGAGAGCATTCCCTTCACCAGCGCATAAATGGCGTCGGATTTGCGTCCCAAACCTTCGCCGCCGTAGTCGTTGTAAAAGAGACGAGACTGTGGGTTGGCCTCGTGCGCCCATTGGAACGCCATGTCGATGAACTCCGGCCCGATGCCGCGCAGCCAGATCGAATCGCGCAAGGCGCCATCGTCGCCCACGGCCTCGTTCACGACATCCCAGATATTGACCTGCTCGCGATACCTTGTCACTTCCGTTATGATATGGTCGCGCAGAATAGCAATCAGTTCATGACGAGTGAAGGCGCCATTTGTGAGCCACGCCGGCAAATCGGTATACCAGACCAGGTTATGCCCGCGCACCTGCATTTGATGCGCCTGCGCAAAGGCTACGATGTAATCAGCTTTCGCGAATGTATAAACATCGCGCTGCGGCTCCGTCTCGCTAAATTTCATGGAGACCTCAGGTGTCACCATATTGAACTCGCGCGCGAGCGTCGCGCTGTACGCTGCTTCGTAGCGTAACGCCTCCACATCTACCGTCGTGCCAATATAAAAATGACGCGATTGCGCCAACGAACGCAGCGTGGGAGCCGGTATTTGCGGAGTGGCTTGCGCAGGCTGTACGGTTGAGGTCGGTTTTGCAACAGGACTTTGCGTGCTCGTAGATGAACAGGCGGCGACAAATAACAGGAGTATGCAGAACAGCGTGATATAACGCCGTAACAGCTTAGAATTTGCCCTTTCCACGTAGCAGAACTTCCTTCTGATTTTATTGGCATCAAGCCGAAACAATTATATCAGATGGTGACAGCGCATTGTGCCTTACCACGGCAATGCTGCTCCTGGCTTCCATACATTCTTCCTATTTTCATTGCTTAACAGGTAAGGCCGTGTTACCATGCGCCGTGGTTGCCGATAAGATAGCGTATGGACGCATTGTGGAACATATGGCGAGAAAGGGAAACCATCATGGCTTTAAGTCAGGATCAGGAAAAGGCAGCATTAGAGCAAACCGGCGTGGCAAAACAGGATTCATCAACTTCTTCATTGAGCGCAGAACTTCTCAGGCTTCCCCAACATTACTTCAAGGCGGTGTTCAGGCCATCTGTCAGCGTATTTGCCCGGGATAAAGGGCAGGCGAGTTGGAGCCTCGTATGGGTACAGCTACTGATATGGGCTGTCCTGGATGCCGCGCTTGGAGTACTGGTAAATCTTATCTCTCGTCCATCAACAGGCACATCGTTCCTTCGATTCTTTGCGCTGGCTACAACGTATGGACTGGTTGTTGTTGTGCCTGCGCTTTTCTTTCTCCTCATGGGCGTCGTCTATCTACTTTCAAGATACATTGGTGGGCAGGGAACCTTCCTGGAGCAATGCAATGCCTCGCTTTACATTCAGGCCCCGCTCGGTATCGGTAGTAAACTTCTGGCGTTGATCCCCGGAATAGGCAGAATCCTCAACTCTGTTTTAAGTCTTTACGGGATCGCCCTACAGGTTTTCGCAATTATGGCCGTGCATCGTTTCAGCAGAGGTAAGGCTATTGCAACCATACTCATTCCACTGGCGACGATAGGCGTGATTGCGGGAGGCATTTATCTTCTTATGAGGAAGTAGGTCTTCACTCAGGTGCAGGGAATTTCCAGAAATAATCATCCTCGACACGCTTTGAGGAGTAACACGCTAATTTGTGGTAACGTTCGTAATAAGTGCGAGAGCCGCATTGTTTGAACCATCCTGATGTACATTGAAGTATATTTGCACGGTATTTCCATCGAACTGGCTTAATGTAGGTTGTATGGCAGTTTGCCAGGTGGTGGAAGATCCAGTAATTTTTGCAATTTGATAAATAGGATCTCCTGCTGTATCGCGCACCCAAATTTCCAGATAATTATTGACATCATTATTTGGGTTACTAAATTGATAGTCAAAAGCTACGTTTTTAAGATTGGTCGGGATAGTTAGCGTTTCATACATTCCCGAATCAACAGCACTGCCCGAAGGGGTTGATGAACCAAGCTGCGTGCTATTTGTTGAATTATTGCCTGTTGTGGTAATAACTGGCAAATTTCCTCCCGTTGTTGTCCATCCCGTGAAGTCGCCAGTACTGAAATTACCGTTGACAAAAGCATTCCCTTCTGAAGAAGTAAGACTCGGAAAAACCGGCTGTGTAAAGGTTAACTGGATAGGTGAGAGATTGGGAACGGGGTTTCCATTCTTGTCTACAAGGGTTACTGTTGCAGTTCCTGGTTGTGTCGAACTCACCCAGAATCTGGCAACGCCGCTCGTATCTGTCTGTTCTCTCAGTCCCTGATACTTATATTGCCGATAGATATTTACCGGAGTGCCTGTTGAAACAAGTCTCACGACCATGTTGGCAATATGCTTGCCGACTGAGGTATTTAAGCTCGCAGTAATGGTTGCAAACGAGTTTCCGTTCGCAGGGATGGTTGTCTGGCTCGCAGTCAAAATCGCGTTGCCGAAGTCAGGCGGCATGCCTTGCGGGTTCCAACCATATGCTATATCAACCGTATTTGGAGCATAACTCGCGTTATTACTTTGATCGGTATACTTAATCGTTGTTGTCCCGGAATGGAGAGGCGGAATGGCTTCCCACGCTTGCTGAAACTGAGAATCAAGCGTAAAACTGTTGAGGCCTGCCGCGTTTGCCGCAGAATTTGCTGTCCATTGGAATTTGATGAAGTACTGAAACTGCTCAGGTAACGTTGTATTATTATTCACGTAATTGGATAAGTCAAGCTGTGGATTATCGTATCCGAGCTTACTCTGGGTATAGACCGTTGTCCAATTTGTCCCGTCCAGTGAGAAGGCAATCTGCATTGAATCGTTAGCAGTTGCCAGGTAGGTTTGCGCTTGAAGTAAGCTCCCAACTAGAGTATAGGGTTCATTTACCTGGTACACAATAGAGCTTGTTGTGCCTGGCGTAGTTGCGTGCAGGTTTGGAGATAACCCATCATCGCTATAGGCACTCACATTGCTACTACTATACATGCCGTTTTGGTAACTTGCTTGTGTCAAATCAGGCGTATAGATAAGATCACCGTCGGTGTAGCTGGATGGAGACCCCAAATGTAAGTAAATATCATGGTATTTACCAACATTATTCCAGTTTTGGATAAGTGTTTCGTTTTTACGAAGTGTTACATACAGGGAGCGGCTGATCGGTGGATACGCGTAGTTTAGCGGTTGGTTATTTGCTGTTGTTGTATAGATATCGGCTAATCCTTGTTCATAGGCATAAGAACTGCTGGTTCCGTCGGTATGGAGAAACATCGGATCAGGGTTTGAGATAAGATCTGGTGTACCTAATACGGTGGTCCCGTCAGATCCGACATAAATCTGGTGCTGGTCAATATCATAAACATGCCACGAGTTAGTATAGAATACTTCAGAGATCGCGTGGCCGCCTAAGTTGAGCGCCCTTCCTTGTAGTCCGGCAGCAGTCAGCAAATCTGTCATCAGTCGGGCATGTTGCCAGCAACGTGTAAAACCATACACATCAAGCAAATCGATAAAATCTTCATGGGTTTTAGGATCTGGTTTTTCAGGATCATAGAAATGATATGTATAATGGGTCATCCATGTCCATATTGCCTGTGCTATTTGTGGCGGGGTGGTCGCCTGGGGATTTGCTGCAAGAATACCATTTACAAGGTTTTGTAAGGTCGAGGTATCGAGGTATGGGTCCTGGCTACCTGGCAAGCTATCGGGAAATAACTGGGGACCAACGATAGTTGCATCGCCAGTATTAGTAATGCGGACATATTGGCCTTGCGGCTCAAGCGGACTACTATCCGTAACAGTAAAACTGTCACTACTTGCAACAGGGCTGTAGAGAGATTCTTTTTTCGCTTTCATCCAAAGCATAGTTGTTGCAGAAATACCGCTTGTTTGCCCGGTCGCTAAAAGAACATACACACGAGGTGTCAGGTTGGGAACGCGAAAGGTTGCTGAAAATGAACCGTTACTGTCACTAATGGTTGGATTCGGAGTTAGCGTTACAGGGGTTCCATTTAACAATGCAACAATCATTTCATTTGGCCCGAATTGGCTCCCTACTACTGTAACTTTTGCTCCTGAGAGCGCTGTATTAGATGATGAACTTCCAAGATTTACTGAAATAGAAGGAGCGGTACTCGTATTTACCGCAATAGAAGAGGCAGTATTCGCAAAAGCTTTCGGAATAGAAGAAACAAAGAGTATAGCTGAAAGAAGCAATAGACTTGCTACGATTCGAATAAAATTTCGAGATATATAATCATGCATGATAGAATTACACCTTTCTGAGGTAAAAAGCAAGGATCAATAAGCAAAAATGCATCTGTTCACGTATTGCTTCTATCCCTGAGCTTGCTCGGTCAGCTACAGGGAGATGCTATCTATTGGAAGTTTTGTTTGCCATAGCTCTATAGGTAGTATACAAAAACGACGAAATGCGGAATTATCTCGCGCTTTTGCAAATTCAATAGTATCCTCAGACCAACACTCATCTTTTTGGAATCACCGGCAACATCACCGCCGACGGATGCTCCGCATCGTGATAGATGCGCTGCTCTGCGACCGCCATTTCGGTTGTCATACCGAGGGGCGCGCCCGTATTCAAGTTGCGATCAAATTTGGGGAAAGCGCTGGAACTGATCTCTAAGCCGATGCGATGACCCGCTTTGAAGATTTGGCTTGTATTCCAGCAATCGATGGTATAGTGATACATTTTGCCCGGCTCGATAAGCGAAGGCACACCCGTAGGCGTTTCTACGAAGGGGTCAGAGGGAGCTACGCGCACCACCATTACCTTCAAATGCGGCGGCTGTTGCAGAGCCGCCAGCCACTGGATCACGCCCGGATACGAACTGCCGATTGTGCCGACATTGCCATCCGACCAGGGCTGCTCCGCGCACCACTCGATAGCATCAAAGCCATCCTGACCTTCATTAATATAGGGAACAAACGCGCCCTCGGAATCACCGCGCCCGCGCACATCCATCGCCACAAAAACATAGCCGCGTTCCGCGAAATAATTGGCAACCATCAGTATCCCTTCGCTCAATTTCTGATAAGGCGTGCGCGTCAGGATAACCGGAAATCTACACGGCTCTCCCGGCCTGCCAAGAGGCTTATACACATCAGCCGAGAGGGTGATGCCATCGCGCAGAGGAACACGCTGGTCAAACTCGATACGTACCTGACCTGGCGGGCGTTGGATGTGGACATGCAGACAATCCTTCTTTCACGAAATATGTTCAGAATATTTCCTGATAAGCGCTTTTACCCAGTTGTTTTGCTTCTCGCTGGGAGCGAAATTATGCTTTTGCAGGCGTTTTGCCATATCGCCGATAAAGGCGCGTTCGTTGGCTCCCACACGCGGGCTGTCGAGCGCGATGGTACCAAAGTAGGTTTGGAGTCGCTGCACCTGCTGGCGTAACGCGGCAAGTTCGGGCGATGACAGGCCGCTGCGCGCTTCGGGGGCCATTGACTCTTGCCAGTGACGGTATGCCTCGACATCGCCATTCCACGCGCCCAGCCCGGCCAGTTCGTCGGCGCGTTCGTTGTGAACCTGTCCGGCGTGGCCGCGTACCCACTCAAAGGTAGGCGGCGTGGCACGCTTCTTGAGTAGCACGCGATAGAGTTCCCACAGATCGGGATTGGCTTTCATCTGAAAGATGCCCGACGCGACCTTAATTGTATACTCGCTATCGCTGTGAACGGTAAGCGGTTGATTGCGCGGCGCGAGGCACAGCGCGGCCAGCACCGCCGCGATTTCCGCGCGATTGTTGGTGGTTCCTGGCGATTTGGGGATATGCCCGTAGCATTCGATGCGCGGCGCATCCTCGTCGATATGTTCGCCATTCACATAATCAATTGATGCCAGGATCACGCTCCACCCTGCCGGGCCACCGGGATTCTTGATGCACGCCCCATCGGTATAGGCGATCACACCACGCTCGCCCAATGTGGCACGAGCCGTATCAACAGGTATTCCACGTAAAGAATTTAGAATAGATTGCCACTCTAATGGCTCTTGTATCTCGCTCACCGCTTGCACCCTTTCAGCACATATCAAATAGAGGTCGACAGCTTCCTGACTATGCAGTGTAACATAGTTCTACGTCTTCAGGTAGTCTCTTAACCAGTTGACCAGGGCTATTTAAAAGTTGAGCCAGGCTGATAGAGCATGGCGACCGCAAGGGTCGCCACTACTATACAACGCTTGTTGCATGTTTTACGTGTATGGTAGTGGCGACCCTTGCGGTCGCCATGTGGCTCACTATGACTTTTAAATAGCCCTGTTCCCAGGGCTTGCCCCCGCCCTGGTCGCTCTCACATCATGTTGACATCATTCCTACGTCGTTTTCCTTCACATCACATTGACATCGTTCCTATGTCGATTTTACATCACCTTCCCTGTTTCCCTCGACATACCCAACACGCCATGCTATGCTGTATTTGGGTAGGGAAGTGTGCTATAAGAGTGTATGCCAGCAGGTAAGAATGCGAGGACAGGCGCATGGCAAAATGGGGACATTTGATTGCGGCACGCGAGTGCAGGCATTTATCGCAATTCGAAGCGGCAGAGCGCGTCAATGTTGGACTCGGGACATACCAGCGCTGGGAATCGGGCAAGTCCAAACCGCAGCCGCAGCATATGCGGCAACTCTTTCGAGGTTTTTGGCGCGCTGCTTGATATTCCTGACGCGGTACGCTCGCGTGACGTACCTTCTCCCAGGGCCGTTTCAAATAGTTCTCCCACAACCTCAGTGAAGGGAGATCCCTCAGCAGAGGAGATCGACGAAGCATGGGCATTCATCAAAGCAAACATGACTACCCATCTCTGGTATCTTGCCTTCAAGGAGCACCCTACCCGCGACGATAAACGAGACGCTATCAGGCAAGCCATCAAGGAATTTGACACCATGAACACCAGCGACAAAAACTATCAGATCACCCGGCGAGAAGCGTTGTGCTCATTGGGGACCCTGCCTTTGATTACATTCGGCCTCACCACACCAGGGAAGGCGGTACAACCCGCCCAGTATGGAACTATCCTGGCGCAATGCACAGCAAGCCTTGAAGCTTGTTGGCAGTTGACTAATGGCAGTGATGCCAGCGGCCTTACGCTGGCATTCAAGTGTGTTTCGAAGTATTTGCCCATACTTGAATCAATCGCAAGAAATGCGTCACAGTATCGTCAAGAAGCGCTTGACCTGGCAGCGCAATACGCTCTACTCAAGACAATACTGGGTTGGCATTGCGCAGGTCTTACAGAAACACTACAGTATGCAAAGGATGCCGTCGCACTCTGCAAAGCGACCGGAGATATATTATTACAACTGAGCAGTTATAGCAAACTGGCATGGGCATATCTTTACGTCAAGAAATACGGAGCTGCCCTGGCAACGGCCCAGGAAGCGCAATTTCTTCTGGAACAAAGCGCAACATCGTTACCTTCTGGTATCCAAGGAGGCACATATAGTACGCTGGCCCTCATGCAAGCGAATAATGGGAAACAGCCAGATGCTGCATTAGGGAAAGCTACAGAGGTTGATCCTGGCAATGAGTGTCACGCATTCATGGAATTCACACGGTCAGACCTTCCGAATAGAAGTGGGTTTGACCTACTACCATCAAGGCAACCAGACAAAGGCGATGGAAGCGTTGGAAACGATCATCGATCCTACAACACTTATTGCAAAAATCCCGCAAAGCGGGCGTGGATATGTGAGCGTCATGGAGTTGATGACGTTTTCATCCCTCAAGGCTAAAAATCGGGATATGGAAAAGACGGTGCATTTCTGGACGGCTCTGGCAGAAGGAGCCAGAGTATTACAAAGCGAATGGGCTTTCAACAAGGCATTGACGGCCTACGAACTCATGGAAGTAGTATGGCCTGGCGAGCAGCGCATTATAGACCTGCGAGATCATCTCGACCACTGGTAGGTAAGATGGTTCAAGTATATGAAACGGAACAGCTTGTCAAAGAAATAGAGCAGGAACTTGGAAGAACCTTACATCCAAAGGTGCGACGAGCTTTACTTCATAGCAGCAATAGTCTGCAACACACCGCCGACAATCGCCCACAGCGCGATAAACCATCCCCACGCACCGCCATGCCGTTTGCGCGCTTCCGCAACCGTTACTTTCTTAAACCAACGGGCGGTCGAAGGGCGAGTCATACGCCAGAAGATCAGAGGAGAAAAGATGACCAGGATTACTTCTGTCACTACTGGCCAGAAATTTCCTCCCTTGATGCCTTGATACAAACTAACGAGCTGGGCGATACCAACCAATGATAAGAGGGCATTAGCGACAACCTGTATCTTACGCGTCCAATTGCGACCGCGCCGCACCATCTCGCCAAAAAGCGCCAGACCAACGGCAACAGGCCACGCAACCACAAACAACAAGATATTTCCCAAGGTCGGATTGACGCCAGGAATTTTAAAGCTGCCGGATGGATTAAAAAACGTAAAAACGATAGGAGTCAATAAGACCTGCACGGCCAGCCCCCAGTCAAAGGCGACCGCCATGCCGATACCCTGCGGCGCTGGCAGGTCTTCTACAGAATGTTCGATAACTTCTGATTGTTGAGTTTCTTTCAAAGCAATTTTTCCTTCATAACAACGCTCATGAATGAACGTTGACGATCGATTGCAGCAATCGTGTTCTGATGAATTTTGCCAACCGAATAGTGGAATTACTAGTAACGCCCGCCACCGTCCTGTAGGCAACACGATTTGCCTGGGTTCCGTGAGGCATGATGGTCGCACTCCAACCAGGACAAGCACAAGGCCCCCTCATCCACCCTACCCCACCCCTTGTCCCTACAGAAGGGAACGCCTTCCTCCCCATTACCCCATTCGGTTGTCAAAGTTCATCAGGACGTCGGGGACGCAAGCGTCCCGATGGTACAATTACCCCATTCGGTTGTCAAAAATCATCAGGACGAAGGCTGACGTTTCCGGTCATTCCCCGATTCGATTTGCAAAGTTCATTAACAGAATAATGTAGCATAAACTGACGCGGGGATTTTCCCCGCGCCACCTCTCTTAAAGGTTGCCGTCCTTGAACGTTTATAATCTACATCTCTGAGAGAGTGTTTGATTGCCGTCCATTACGGGAAGGCAGGAACGAGCGTGGTCAGCATGCGAACGCTGGCGGAGAGCATGATGAAGGCCTCACTGCTTTGAGGGAGTCCCTCGTGATCGCGACAGAGCCGACGCCAGCGGGTGATCCAGGCCAGGCTGCGCTCGACCACCCATCTCCTGGGCAGCGGACGAAAGCCGGAAGGAAAGAGCTTCTCCCACGCGACCTCCTCTCCCTCGGCCACGCGCACGCCGCGCTTGGGCGTGGTGAGAGCGCGAATGGGTTGCATGGTCCATGCGAGCTGCTCACGCATCCAGTCGATCATGTGGCCCGCGTAGTGACTATCGCCCCATACCAGCTTGATAGTGGGAAAGGTCGCCTTCAACGGCTCACACATCACCCGCGCACCAGCCTGATCGGAGCCATCGGCTCCCAACACTTTGATCGCCAACAGATGGCCCTGGGTATCAACGAGCAGGTGCCGTTTGCGCCCCCAGATTTTTTTTCCCCGCGTCGTAGCCCTTTTCAGGACCACGAACCGCACTCGTTTTGATCGATTGGCTGTCAATGACCGCCGCACTGGGCTCAGCGTTTCGGCCTTGCTTCTGACGCAGCTCCATACGCAGGTTCTTCAAACTCTGCTCCCAGACACCTTCACGTTGCCACCGCCGGAAGTAGTAATAGACCGTTTCCCAGGCGGGAAACTCATGAGGCAACAGTCGCCAGGGGCAACCGCTACGCAAGACGTAGAGGATGGCATTGACGATCTCGCGCCGCTCTATAGTGGGCGGCCTGCCCTCCAGGGACGGAAGAGGGATCATCGGTCCCAACACCTCCCATTGCTTGTCCGTCACGTCGGAGGAATACGCTCGCCTTCCCATCGTGCTTCTCATACTGGTATCGCTCCTGTTCTTCACTCGTGCTGCTTCTCGATGACTTTCCTTTCTCTTCTTTATCGGCTATAGCACGCCTTTCAAACACTCTCTGAGACGATTGAAAGCGACTAAAAGGATAGACGCTTAGTCGTTTCTAACCAGCGCTCTCACAGCCTGCACAATATGGTGCGCGCTGATGCCTGCCTCCTCCATCAATTCGGCGGGTGTGCCGGAGCCGGGCATGGATTGCACGGCCAGTTTCACGATCCTCGGCAAAGCTACATTGCGCTGTGTGAACGCTTCAAGCACGGCTTCACCAAGTCCGCCCTCCGGCCAGTGGTCTTCTACGGTCACAATGAGGTTGCCCGCTTCTAGTGCAGCCGCGAAGAGAGTTTCTTCGTCGATGGGCTTGACGGTGTAGGCGTCGATGACACGCGCTTTGATGCCCTGGCTCTTGAGTTGCTCGTAGGCATCCAGGGCGTTATGCAGCGTGATACCCGCCGCCACAATCGTCACCTCGTCTTTGTCCGACGAACGCACCACCCTGCTGCCGCCAATGCTAAATTGCTCATCGGGGCTGTACAATACCGGCAACTTCTCACGTGTAGTACGCATGTAGACGATGCCAGAGGTATCGGCCATTTGCGCCACAAGCTGCGCGGTCTGGTTGGGATCACTGGGGTAGAGTACTGTGCTGCCGTATACGGCGCGCATCATAGCCAGGTCTTCCAGCGCCATCTGCGACGGGCCATCCTCGCCAATCGAGACACCCGCGTGCGAACCGGATAGGCGGATATTGGCGCGCGAAATGGCCGCCATACGAATGAAGTCATAGGCGCGCGTGAAAAACGCCGCGAAGGTCGAGGCGAACGGTATCTTATGGCGCACGCTCATGCCAACAGCCGCCGCTACAAGCTGCTGCTCCGCGATATACTGTTCGAAGAACCTTTCAGGATAGGCTTTGGCGAACTCTTCGGCATAGGTGGAGTTGCTGACCTCGCCATCCAGTCCCACCACATCGGGGTTGGACGCGCCCAGTGCCTTTAGAGCGTCACCATAGGCTTTGCGCGTGGCAACTGCCTCTTTGCCATCATATTTCGGCAATTCCAGCGGCTTCTTCGCGGCTTCCGGGGCGGGCTGCAAATTTTCCGGCTTCTGCACCGGGAAGGTTTTACTGCGCACAAAATGCAGTTCGCTCAATGCCTGCTCTTCCTGCTGCTGGTTGAGAGCTTTGCCGTGCCATCCTTCTTTATTCTCCAGGAAGGAGACGCCTTTGCCTTTCATCGTTTTGGCGATAATCAGGGTCGGCAGGCCGTTGGGCTGTATGGCCTGCGCGTAGGCCGAGTTGATCTCATCATAGTTGTGCCCGTCAATGACGATGGCGTTCCAGCCGAAGCCTGTGGCGCGCGCTTTATAGGCGGCGGTGTTCCAGCCCAGTTCGGTTTCGCCGCGCTGCCCCAGGCGGTTGCAGTCGAGGATGGCAATCATATTATCCAGTTTATAATGCGTGGCATGATCGAAGGCTTCCCAGACCGAGCCTTCCGCCATTTCGCTGTCACCCAGCAGCACCCAGATATGATAAGGCAATTTGTCCAGGTATTTCCCGGCCAGCGCTACGCCCACGCCGATAGGCAGACCCTGGCCCAGCGAGCCGGTTGCGACATCCACCCAGGGTAAAATCGGCGTGGGGTGTCCCTCTATGCGGCTGCCGAATTTGCGCAGCGTGAGCAGTTCCTCGTCGCTGATGGCGCCCGCTGCCTTGTACATGGAGTAGAGCAAGGGCGAGGCATGTCCTTTAGAGAAAATCAGGTGATCGTTATTGGGAAGCTGCGGGTTGTCAAAGTCATAGCGCAGATAGCCGCTCATCAGCACGGCCATCAGGTCAGCCGCCGACATCGATGAAGTGGGATGCCCTGAGCCTGCGGTAGTCGTGGAACGAATACTATCTACACGCAACTGCCCGGCAAGTTCCGTCCACTGTTGCACCTGGGAACTGGTTTCAGTTGTTGTCATATCTTCTCCTCATTCTTGTAGAAGCCTGTTTGTGTCAATACATGTTTTATTCTTCATTATTAACACGTTTCTGCTATTTCGCGAGATGCATTGGCCGCTACAATATTTTATAGGCGTCCGCATAGGACGCCAGCGCAACTTTATTATACATCAAATGGGGAGTCGTTGTAGGAGGGAAAGTTCAGCTTAATCTACGAAAATGTGGCGTTCCCGGCGGACGATGTTTAGCTATCAATGGCTTCCAACTCCGCCTGCATATCAGCAGCCATCTCCGCCTTGAGCAATTTCTGCGCGCGTTGCTGCCAGTAATCCATTGGGTGAGCGCGCAACGCCGCTTTGACCCTGAGCATGGCGGGGGGACTCATGCTTAGTTCTTTGACGCCCAGACCGGCCAGCAGTGGGCCGATGCGAGTGTCCGCCGCCAGTTCGCCGCGCACCGCTACAAGTTTGCCACGCGCCTCGCCTGCCTGGACGATCATGTCGATGCTGCGCCACACCGCCGGTTCCAGCGCGCCAAACATGCTGGTGACGCGGCTATTGGTGCGATCAGCCGCCATCGTATATTGGAAGAGATCGTTGGCGCCGATGCTGAAGAAATCGACGTAGCGCGCCAGCACATCGGCCATCAGCGCGGCGGCAGGCGTTTCCACCATGATACCAACCTGTGTATGCGCAGAAACGGCCACCTCTTCTCGCTCAAGTTCGCCGTACACATCGTCATAGACGGCGCGCAGGCGGCGCACCTCTTCGACGGTGGCAATCATGGGAAACATGATCGCCAGTTCAATACCGGCAGTCACTCCTGCCCGCAACAAAGCGCGCAATTGCTGGCGCAGTAATGCTTCGTGCGTCAGGTGAATACGCGCCCCGCGCAATCCCAGCGCGGGATTCGCTTCCTGCATCGAGCCAATAAGAGGTTCTAACGCGGGAAAAGGCTTGTCGGCTCCGGCATCAAGGGTGCGCGCAATGATGGTTTTGCCCAACGTGGCACGCTCACCAAAGGCGCGAAAGAGTGTTACGTAACTCTCGTATTGCTCCTGCTCGTCGGGAAAGACCTCGCGCCCACCGAAAAGGAATCCGGTGCGCAACAATCCGATCCCTCGTAAAGGGTTCTACATCGTTGAAGTAATCTATGAGCAAGCCGTGAAACAAGCTCCCGTCAATCCTGCCTACTACGCCGGTATCGATCTGGGGGTGAACAATCTGGTTGCGCTAGCCTCAAATAAACCTGGATTCCATCCAGTAGTCATTAACGGGCGTCCAGTGAAGTCCACCAATCAGTTCTACAACAAGCGTAAGGCAGAGTTACAGCACAAACCTGGACACACAGGCACCACCGCACGCATGGAACGCATGACGAACAAGCGCAATCGTCGCATTGACCACTATATGCACACGACGAGCCGCTCCATCATTGACCTGCTGGTACATGAGGGTATCGGTACACTGGTCATTGGCAAGAATGATGGATGGAAGCAGGACATCGAGATGGGCAAGCGCAATAACCAGAACTTTGTGCAAATCCCTCATGCCCGTTTCATTGCGATGCTCACCTACAAAGCGGAACTGGTCGGCATCACTGTGCTACTCACAGAAGAGTCCTATACCAGCAAGGCCAGTTTCCTTAATCGTGACCCGTTGCCTATTCGCAAGCCAAACGACGACGCCAGGTATACATTTAGCGGCAAACGTGTAAAGCGGGGTCTCTACCGCACGTCAGATGGACGCTACATCAACGCCGACATCAACGGTGCGTACAACGTCATTCGCAAAGTAGCATCTGATGCTTTTCAAGGAGCGGAGGGTGTAGAGGATGGTAAAGGGATGCTCACATCCCTGGTAGTCCATCCGGTACGGGTTGTCATTCCCCGTACAAAGCCAAAGAAAGCAAGCGCTCACTAGAACGCTCTATTCTTTGGAACTATATCACGTCAATTTGTAGAAACGCTTGTATTCCCGGTATCGTGTTGTCCTTAATGATTTTTGACAATCGAATAGGGTAATGGAAGCCTCCCATAGGCCATTGATAGCAAAAAAACGAACGAGTGAGATACAATGCTACACAATGCTACACAGAGAACGCACAGCTACATGAAAGGGGACTCCAACATGTCACCGTTGCTCACCTTGCCTGCCATCGATGGGGTTGAGTTTGGAGCGTTACACAAACAGGCAGTCTATTGATGAAAAAGTATCCAAAATACCTCCACGCCGGCCGATACGGGCTTAGTGTTGTGGGTATTCTCGCGCTCGCCATCATCCTGCGTATCTTCCTCATCTCCAATAGCTGGCCTGTTCTCGACAGCGACGAGGGTACGATGGGCATTATGGCGCTGCATGTTGCTTTTCATGGAGCGACGCCTGTCTTCTTTTACGGGCAGAACTACATGGGGTCACTGGAAGCCTATGTCGCGGCCCCCATGTTTTATCTTTTTGGTCCATCAGCTTTCGCGCTCCATTTTGGTCTGCTCTTCATTTACGCTTTCTCTCTCGTAATCATATACCTCCTGACGAGTACGCTTTATACGAAACGGATCGCGCTCTTTACCCTGGTGTTACTTGCTTTTGGCTCGAGTGAGATGTTCGCTCGCCAGTTGACGGCTACGGGTGGCTACCCGGAAAGCTTTCTCTTCGCGCCACTCCTCCTGCTCTTTGCCTTCAGACTGGCCTCTAGCGCACATGAAACGCCCCTGACGGGAAAAAGGCGCTGGCGCGTGCTGGCCTATACAGGCTGGATTGCGATGGCAGGGCTTGCAGGCTGGAGCGACCCGCTCATGGCTCCATTTATTCTGGTGTCAGGATGGCTTCTGGTACGCTTTTGCTATCGCGAATTGCCCTGGCGGCCCATCGCGCTATTCGTTATCGCCTGCGCTCTGCTCGTTACCATAACGTATGTGGCTTACAATAAATATCCATTAGACCAAAGTATCACTGCAACCCTGCGCTTCATATTTCGGATTCAGGGAAATACCTTTACTATTCCGCCGTTGGGGGCAAGAATCGCCGGAACAGTCTTGATTGCACTTCCGCGTGCTACTGGTTTGAATATTCCCTGTTACATCCCGAATGATGGAGGCCCTCCGCTTCTCCCACCACATCCTCTTTCCACTAACTGCTTCATTGTCGGCGGCATCTGGGGAGCCGGGTTTCTGCTATTGCTGGCAACCAGCGCCATTCTGACCTTCACAGCCTACCGCGCGCTCAGACGCTCAGCGCGTACACAACCCTGGACTTTCGAGCAAAGACAGGCGGCGATACGCCACTTTGCCCGCTTGATGCTCATATCCGGAGCAATTCTCACTATCTTGCTCTACGTCAATAGCTCAGCGCCTGGGCTGGACCCCTGGATATCGACCCGCTACCTCGTAAGTCTGCCCATTGCTCTTCCAGCCATCCTCTGGCCGCTATGGCAAACGGGACAGAGCATTAGAAGTTCGCTCTTCGCCAAAGGCATCAGGGTACTCAGTTCCAGTTTGCTGCTCGTAATCGCGCTCACTTTTATACTCGGATGGGTACAAACGCTGAATCTCATCCCGGACGCGCAGCGCAAACAGCAGCAAGACACTGCACTGATCTCAAGCCTGCTCAAGGTCGGCGCCATCCACATCTATACTGACTACTGGACATGCGACCGTATCGCCTTCGAGAGCGCTGAACGCATCATTTGCAGCGTGGTTGACGAACAACTACAGTCAGGTCTGAATCGCTCATTCTTCTATGCCCCTGTCGTCGCAGCCGATCCCCACGCGGCGTGGGTCTTCCCCCTTAATTCTCCGCAAGCAAAGACGCTTTCGCAAAAAGCGCCGGATTCCCTGAGCAGTTATAGATTGCTTATCCTGAACGGATATGCCATCTATTCTCCCCGAACCTGATTCACTTTTCAAGAATTATATGGCGGCTATACCAGAAGAACACCCATACCCTGAATAGCAGAACACCTGCCGCGAGTAAAAACAGGACGGTCTCGATTCCCAATATATCAGCAATCACGCCGAGAAAGAGCAGTACAGGAATAGAGCCAGCATTAAACAGCATCGACTGGAAGGAATATATACGTCCTCGCTCTTCCTCCCGTGCTTGCTCTAGCATCTTCGTCTGCGCTGGAATGTTCACCATGTCAAGCGCTACACCGGTGAAAAATGTTACCACGCCTACAAATATAAGGATTCCCACAGCAGGAAGAGCTAGCCGCTCCAGGATGAAGCGACCTACCGGTATAAGTATCAAACCAGCCACCGTGCCGAGGCTGCCTATAGCAATAGTACGGTTTATGCCTAACCAGCGCGTAAGATTGGGCATTAACAATCCACCAAGCACCAGGCCAATACCAGCAGGCGCGAAAATGAGAGGCAGGAATTGCACCGAGAGTCGCAACACATTGACGACAAATGGGCCTGCCAGCTCGCCAATCACCAGCAGCACAATGCTGACACCTGAGACTTGCAATAACGCAAGCAGCAACTGTTTATCCTTGCCAACATAGGTCCATGTTTCTTTCACGCCTTCTTTTACGATTTTCCATGCTTGCTTCCCCAGTAACTCGGACAGTTGCGGCTGCGCTTTCTGCTTCTGCTGCTGTAAATCGCGTGCGGGAATCGCCAGGATCAATAACGTACAAATGACGTAAATAACAGCTACAATGGCGAAGAGTATGTCAAAAGAGAGAACATGCACATGAATGATGCCCAGCGTAATGTCAAATGGTGGGAAGAGCGAGGTGACAAGCCCACCGAGAACCAGAAAACCTAATGCCTGCGCGATAGTGAGCGTAATGTTAAACAGCGAGAGCGCGGATACCAGGTCTTCCTTATCCACGAGCAAGGGAATGGCCGATGCTTCAGCAGGTGTAAAGAACTGGCTAATCAGTGAAATGGCGAATGCCAGAAAAAAGAGCCAGACGACTGTATACGGGTCCACAAGAAGCACGAACACCATAAGGCCCATAGCTACAGCGCGTAGAATGTTGCTCACCCACAGCACCAGCCGCTTGTCCAGGTAATCGACATAAACACCCGCCAGCAAGCTAAAAGGTACAGCCGGTAGCGTAAACGAGACAATCGCCAGGCCAACCAGTGTTGTCGAATGGGTGACTGAGGTCACAAAGGCGATAATGCCATAATTAGCAGCATTAAAGACCACCTGTGAAAGCAACTGCGCCAGCCAGAGCAGTAAAAACGAGCGATTCTTCAGCACACGCCGAAACGACCCTCTTGCGATACGCTCCTGTGAAAAGGGGGGTAAAACGGGGATGTTTTCGTTTTGTTGATCCGCCTTCATGCAACTCCCTCTGGTATTCCCTGCATACTTATGTGCCGTTTCTAAACTGATATAGTAACAGGAATTTCTTGAACATGTCACTTATTCTGGTTCGTAGAAATGATAACACCAGATGACCTGGCATGAAAATTCACACTATAAACACGTTGAGCCGAACAGGTTTGTAACTCTGATTATAACAGAAGTATTTACAATCGGCGGCTATGCCGTAGACCGCCCTATCAAGCTTCATCGCCTTTAAAGTTGTAATTGACGTTTAAACTAACAGGGATCTAACTGAGCCATAGCAGAGATGGCTCAGGACCAAGAAAGACGAGTGGAGATGAAAAAGATCAGCCGATCAACCTCAAGCAGAAGGTGTCTTTTTGCTCTTTTTCGGCTTTTTACTCGTTTTCCAAATCACTGCATGACGGGTTGCGGGCTTGGGATGAAAGCCTTTAGCCCGTCCCGGTGCCTTTCCACGCAGTTGCGGAGGGCGCGCCGGTGTTCCCAACTCGTGCAAAAGGGTGGGCATGGCTCGTCGCACCTGCGCCAACGTGAGTACCGAGCGGCGCGTCTCCCACGGTCGGTAACAGCTTGCCACCAGAGGGCGAGCCAGGACCAGCAGATTGTGCGCACAAGCGACCACCTGAGTCCAGCGTTCGGTCCGCTCAGGAGTACTCAGCCGTGGGATGTCCCAAAGCAGTTCTTGCTTGTCGAAGCGATAGCCATGCTCGTGCGAGTACCGCAAGCGATACGTTGGGCTGACCTCAGCCAGAGGAGCAGGTTCGTCGCCTTTCCAGACAAACCAACTGATCTTGGGATCACGAGCACGACCTGTGGCTCCATGACGGATGATCTGGATCACCGACACCTCGACCCCGCGCGCGGTGCGCAAGTGCAAGTGGTTCCAACACCGCACCTCGATCTTCGCGCCTTTGGCATCGGTGCCTTCCCAACTGGTATCCGGTTGCCCGTGGCTGCTCTCATCTTGGCATTGAAAGCGGTCCCCATCTTTGCGAGAAGCCCCGATCTGACCAGCAGCACGGGCAGGTGCCGGGCGATAAAAGACGCGAT
The DNA here is from genome assembly GCA_963769535.1 of uncultured Chloroflexia bacterium. Taxonomy (GTDB): domain Bacteria; phylum Chloroflexota; class Ktedonobacteria; order Ktedonobacterales; family Ktedonobacteraceae; genus CF-113. Next base: position 180,602 of record CAVYMC010000004.1, read on the forward strand.
TGCTTTTGACCCGCAACAGTTCAGACGCCTCAACGTCGGCTATGCGGGCCAGGAACGGCGCGCAGGCGTACCACCGATCACCGAGAATGATGGGATGCAACCCACGGGCGACCAACAGCGCCACCACTGCCCGCAATTGGCGAGCAGCGACCTCTGTGGCCAGTTCGCTCGATTTCACCCGCGCCGTATCCAGCACGTAGGTGCCTTGACCGGCTTGGGTGGGCAAGAGATCACATGGCTCATCACCCATCCAGGGCTGGCGGCGTGCGTGTTCTTGGGCAAGTTGGCGATCGGAACCAACGTGCGATCCTCGGCGGTCTCGGCCTCCGGGCGATACAGATTGCTGGTGTCCACGCCCAGAAAGACGAGTTCCCCTGGCTGAGGCAGCGGCGCGCAGTCCACAAAGACCTTGCGCAGTCGCTCGGCATCAATCTGGCCGTCTTCCAGGGCTTCGTACAGGCTGGCCCAGGTCCGCTCAAAAAACGGCGAGAACGACAATTCGGGAAAGCTGCGCGCTCCCGCCTCACTGGAGAGCGCATCCACCAGATTGAACAGCGCATCTTTGCCGTTGCCAAAGCAGCCGTACATCCCGTGACGAAACTCGTTGAATGTGTTAAGGTTCATGAGAGTAATGCTCCTGAGTTTGTTTTCTTTTGGATACATTACTCCCTCTCAGCAACCCCATTACAAGGGTTGCTGAGGGTATTTTAGTTTAAACGTCAATTGTAACGAACAGGTAATTGCAACCCGGCGCTGACGTGGGCTATACTGTGTGCAAAATACAAGTCCGACGAATGGAAATAAACGTGCATATACCTCGCAAAGCTATGGTCATACACAGCCCACATTCTGGAAAATCAAGGCAACTTCATACGGCCCTGGCGCATTTGCGTGAAAGCGGAATTGAAGTTGTCGCAACGATTGCCATTGCCGACCTGGACCACCTGCCCGCGCAGGGAGCGCAATGGAAGCAGGCAGGCATCGAAATCGCTATCGCGGCTGGCGGCGATGGATTGATCGGCGGCGTGATTACGCATATTGTCGAAAGCGGACTAATCCTGGGCATCTTGCCACTTGGAACCGCCAACGATATCGCTCGTTCGCTGAATATCCCCCAGGATATTCAGCAAGCAGCCCGGCTTATCGCCAATGGCACGGTGATCGAAATCGATGTTGGAGTAGCCAGGCCTTCAGAACAGGCTCCTCATCTTGCCAGAAAAGACCAGCAGCGTCCGGCGCTTACGAGAGTGAGTCTGGAAAAACATGGGTACTTTGCCCATACCGTTACCGTCGGCCTGAACGTGCAATTCGCGCGCATAGCTACCAACGTCGCCACCCGCAAGCGTTATGGACGCCTGACATACCCCGTGGCAGCCATCGAGACGCTGAAATATCACGATGGGCTCGAAGTGACGTTGCAATTTGAAGGGCTTTCCATGCCGCATGACAATACAATAACGCCCAATCTAAGCAATGGCACCATCGATGCATACACACTGCGCTGTCGCGCATTACAGGTGACGGTCATCAACGCGCCCATCTTTGGCGGCCAATGGGAACTCGCGCTACCCAACGTCAGCATGAATGACCGCCTGCTTGATATCGTAGTGATCGAGGAAATCGAGTTCGGGAGAATAAACTCGGCCCTGATGCGTCTCTTTGGCGCGCGTCCACAGGACGATGCGTCCAATACCGTTGAAGCGAGCGATCATGTTTCCACATTGGAGCATCATCCCGCAAACCTGACAAATATTCCCGGCCTCCACCACCTGCAAGCAAAGGGCGTGCTTATTTCGACAAACGCTGATCCACGCGACGTGACGCTGGATGGTGAAGTGCGGGGACAGACGCCGATGTACGTCCATGTTGCGAACGAGCGGCTGCGAGTGATGGGGCCAGCGCGGGAAAAAAGCGCTGGATAACCCAGAAGCCAATCTCAACCGCCGGACCAACGCCAAGCGCAAAAATGAGCGTTCCAACGCCCACCGTTCCACCCAGAAAGAAGCCAATGGCCAGCGCGCTGAACTCAATCGCGCCGCGCACAATGGCAATGCGCAACCCGGTCAGCACATTCAAACGCAGCATCAACCCGTCACGCGGACCAGCTCCCAGGCGCGGTGATATATAGAAAGCCGTTCCCAGGCCCATCAATAAAACACCCACCACATCGGCTGCCAGTCGCACCACCAGCGGCGTTGTTCCCAGGTCGGGCAGCCAGTTGATACGCAAATGTATATCAACAAAGAAACCGATCAGCAGCATATTCAGAATAGTACCAACGCCCGGACGCACGCGCAGGCATAACCCGACCAGGATAATCAACCCACCCACCACGATACTGGCCTGCCCAAAAGAGAGCGGCGAATGCAAACTCACCCCTTTGTGCAACACATCCCACGGCCCCAACCCCATATCCGAACGATACGTAAAGACAATCCCTACCGAACAGAGAAACAGGCCCCAGATCAAGATGATAAGCCGGCGCATATACGCCAGCGTTTTACCAGAAACCGTTGCAGTTGCTTGCATGACAGATAATTCCTTGCATGATACGGCGAAACAAACCTTGCTTCGACTATAGTGTACAAATTACACATAGCAAGGACAACAGCCAAAACGAGGTGCAATCAGCCAACCAATGGTGTTTGGAAGAGGTGTAGGGACGCGATAAATCGCGTCCTTGCGCTTGTATTGGCTTTCCAGACCGAGCGGACGCGATAAATCGCGTCCCTACACCTCTATTATTATGTTTTGGAAGAGGGAGTTCGAGAGGTATTTGGGCCTTGCCATCACCCGCTGAAGTAGCGTACAATTAGATCAAAAGAGATCACCAATTCAGAGGAATATCGCTATGCGCACCACCACCCGCTTGCGCCAATTGCTGGCTGGCCCGAATCTACTTGTCGCCCCCGGCGCGTATGACGCATTGAGCGCGCGTTTGATCGCACAGTCAGGATTTCCTGCGGTCTATATGACAGGGTTTGGCACAGCAGCCAGCGTGCTTGGTCAACCCGACGTGGGACTGTTGACGATGAGTGAGATGGTCGCTCGGGCCTCCGCGCTTTCCTCAGTTGTAGGCGATTTGCCCTTGATCGCCGATGCTGATACCGGTTATGGCAACCCCATCAACGTGCGGCGCACCATCCGCGAGTACGAACGAGCGGGGGTCGCGGGCCTGCACATCGAAGACCAGGTATGGCCCAAGAAGTGCGGCCACATGGAGGGCAAACAGGTCATCCCGATGGACGAAATGGCGCAGAAAGTGCGCGCCGCCGTCGATGCCCGTCAGGACCCCGATTTCGTGATTATCGCGCGCACCGACGCCAACGCTGTATACGGCCTGGAGGACGCGCTGCGCCGGGGCCGAGCCTACCGCGAAGCTGGCGCGGATGTTATTTTTATTGAAGCCCCGCGTTCAATCGAAGAACTGCAAGCCATCGCGCAGGCGTTCCCCGATACGCCGCTGCTCTTCAACTGGGCCGAAAGCGGCAAGACACCGCTATTGACCCTGAACGAGATACACACGCTGGGCTTCAAACTCGTCATCTTTCCTGTGAGCTTGCTGTTTGCCGCCACACATGCCATGCTAGCATTGCTGGAAGTCCTCAAGCAGGGCGAAACGCCAGCGCCCTTTAGTTCGCACATGGTGACATTCTCGCAGTTCACGCAACATATCGGTCTCCCTGAGATTCAGGAATTGGAACGTCGTTATGGAGTCAACCAGCCAATGGTTGACCGCTAGAAAAGGAGTATTTCTATGGCAGAAAACACCTTCGCCAAAGCCAGCATCACCATCGAAGCTGCCCAGCGCATGATCGCCGCAGCCGAAGTCAAAGCGCGCGAAATGGGCCGCCCCATGTGTATCGCCATCGTGGACGGCGACGGTACGCTCAAGGCCTACAGCCGCATGGACGGCGCGCCCCTCCTGAGCGTGCAAATCTCCCAGGACAAAGCCTACACCGCCATCAGCTTCGGCATGGCAACCCACGAGTGGTACGAATTCGTGAAAGATGATCCGCCGCTGCGCGAAGGCATCATCAAAACCGATCGCCTGATCGTCTTCGGCGGCGGCTACCCCATCATGGCCGACGGCCAGATGATCGGCGGCATCGGCGTAAGCGGCGGCCATTATACGCATGATATGGAAGTGGCGCAGGCAGGGTTGGCGGGGCTGTAGGTCGTAGAATTAATTTGATGAAGCGAATTGTACCCTACCAATGCACAAAAGATGTTGGTAGGGTACGATCTTAGAACTTGCAACCTGTTCTCCGGGCGTTTAGTGTTGTCTGTATTAACGCGCGCTCACCTGCACTCAGGCTTGATGAGTGCGAGGAGCTAAGGCCCAGAAGAGCATCGCGATAAACGCGATAAACAGAAGTAATAGCAAACCAACCAGGCTATCGATTAAGTCTGACAGGCTCCACTGGAAAATAGCAGCGAAAATAAATACCAGTATCAGCAAGGCTCCCAGGAGAGGAAAAATTAACAGAGCGTTCATGCGAGAACCTGGCGTAGATGGACGAGGCTCGTTTATTACATACTCCAGATCGGTATCAAGTGGCTCCATACAAAACCTTTCTACATCACAGGCGCAATGATGCTATCACGCCCTTGCTCTCTATTCTTAACTCCTCCCGGCTAGGGCCAGGGAGTCATTTGTCTCCACGACAATAGCTTCGCGCCTCTGTCGCTTTCTTAGACTATTATAGCCGCTCAGCGCATTGAACGCAACCGCAAATTTTCGTAAACAGAAGCGACACCTCTTGTGGGTGTCCCGTTCCCGCTATCCGCTTGTTCGCACATGCCAGGACACCCACAAGAGGTGTCGCTACTGGCTATAACCAGAGCAAAAAAATCGGCCCTGAATGGCCTTATGCGACGGAGATGCGTATGGACGTTAAACAGCTACCGGGATCGTTGGCTGCTAAAGAGGCAGGCGAACCAGATGAGAGGAGAGTTGGCAGCGAACGAGATTTATTGAAATAGCGGCGCAGCTCGTAAACGCTCAACTGGTACATCCCTCCATCGAGAGTAGCCCCGATAGTGCCTTCGGCTATTGCGCTACAGAGATCAGCAAAGGTTGGAGTATGGTAGGACACGAGTCACCTCCCTACAAAATACTGGTACACTCATCGGTATCGGTACGTTGGCGTAAAACTGTACGATTCGTGTTTGCCATCTATACGAATGTTGGCCTCTCTAAGTTCCATCAGGTTAGCCTCTACAAGAGATAACACCGAAACTCAGCCAAATATTTCATTCGCTCTCTTGCCTGGATACGTCTTCCTCCTCTCTGTCTTGTTCATCACTATTATCTAACAAACCGGGGATGGGGTCAATATGCATGGTGTGCCGAATCAGGTCAATTTGTTTAATCACATCTTTGATAGCTGGAATAAGTTGCTGTGTGCCATTTTCCATCTTAATGACGTAGACATCATTGCTGCCTGTCACGATGATATCAACGATGGTTCCCAGGAGCTTATCATCGAGGGTGAAAACGCTCAATCCTATGATATCGTGCTGGTAGTAGGAATCGAGCGGTAGTTTTGCCAGCTTGCTCAGGGGGATACACAGATCGGCGTTGCGCAGCTTTTCAGCGCTGGTTGCATCATCGAAGCCTTTTAATTTCAAGAGGATCATTTCACCCTTGTAAGGACGCACTCCTTCGATGATGTGGCGAACATGTGAATCGCCGACGTAAACGGCATCAAGTTCAGCGAAACGGTTGGGGATATTGGTGAGGGTACGAACCTTGAGTTCGCCCCCTAAGCCAAAAAGGGCTACCACTTCCCCAATAGTAGCCCATTCAGCAATACTTTGTTTCGGCACTTCTTCACCGTCTAAGGTAGTAAAAACAGGACTGGCGCGAAATACTCACGCACATGCGCCACGTCTAGAGAATTTCAAGAGATGTATGCCGACCCTCGCGTGTGCCACCCGCGCGCAGTAGAGCGCGCATGGCCCGAGCAACTCGTCCCTGGCGGCCAATCACCTTCCCGTAATCGTCGGGAGCAACATGCAGTTCCAACACCAGGGCATTGCGATCATTGCGCACTTCGCGCACCTGCACCGCCGTAGGGTCGTCAACCAGTGACTTAGCGATATACTCAACGAGTTTGCGCATGTTCTATCCCTCAGTTATTCTTCTGTCTTCGTCTTCGCGGCAGCCTTGCTCTGCTCGAAACGGTCCATGATACCCGCGCGTTTAAGCAGCGATGTAACGGAATCCGTGGGCTGCGCGCCCTCATTTAGCCAACTCAGGGCCTTTTCTGCGTCGATCTGGATGGCGGATGGCTCAACCAGAGGATTATACCAGCCGAGATTTTCGATAATGCGGCCATCGCGTGGCGAGCGGGAATCGGCCACTACGACGCGATAGCTGGGAGATTTCTTCTTCCCCACACGTTTCAAACGAATTTTAACAGTCATGCGTTTATTCTCTCACCTTTTCCCCCTGGACTTTGCTTTTTGTCCCTGTGCGGGGGTCTGTAATATTGCAAGCGCCGCGTCCCAGCGCAGCGCGAAGAGCGTTCCTGAACTACGGCACGCCTAGAATAGCACGCCCCACCCAAATTGTCAACCAGAAAATGTGGTTATGCAGCCCAAACCTGAACCAAATCACAACCTTTTTCCATCTTCCTTCCAACATTATTCTACTACACTAAAAACATATCACCTGATGATCTAATGACCTTATAGAGCGCGTCGAAAGTCATTCTCATCTCAGACAAGAGATGCGCTATCACTCACAAAAAGGAGAGAGCTATGGCCCAGCTACCGCGCCTGAACCCACCAAAAATCGCTTACTTGATAAAATGCTTTCCCAGGCTTTCCGAAACATTTATCCTACACGAGGTTTTAGAACTCGAACGCCAGGGAGTCTCGTTGCGCATTTTCTCTCTCATGCAACCAGAGGGAAAAGTGAACCAGGCAACGCAAGAAGTGCAGGCTCGCACCAGTTATATCCCCAGAGGTTTCCCATTCGGAACGTTGCGGTTACTGGGGGCAACCAGGAAACGCCTGCTCAAATCACCCTGGCGATTTTTACGCACGGTGTTGATCGCTATTGTGAAGTATCATCACCCGGCAACGCCCAGGCACCTGCTGTATGCCGCCTATCTCGCCAATGAGCTTGAACGCGAGGGCATTACACATATTCACGCGCACTATGTCAATACACCCGCTACAGTCGCGAACCTGGCGCACCACTTCACGGGCATTTCGTACAGCTTCACTGCGCACGCCAAGGATATCTACCTTTCGCGCAAAGCATCCATCGCGCATAAAATGCAACAGGCCAGCTTTGTAGCCACCTGCACTGCCTATAACCAGCGTTACCTGACAGAACAAATCGACCAGGCGGTGAAAACACCAGTCTACGGTATATACCACGGGCTGAACCTGCGCGTCTTCCCCGCCCTTCCTGTTCCAGCCGCGCGTCAGGATCCAACCCCCCTGATCCTGACAGTAGCGCGGCTGGTCGAAAAGAAAGGGCTGACCTATTTGTTACAGGCGTGCCGCATCTTAAAAGACCAGGGATACAACTTCCGGTGCCGTATCGTGGGCGAAGGGCCATTGCGCTCCACGCTCGAAGAGCAAATACGCGAACTCGACCTCGTCGAGTGCGTCGAGTTGTATGGCGCGGAGACGCACGAACGGGTTATCGAGATGTACAGGCAGGCTACACTCAAGGCGCTGCCCTGTGTGGTCAGCGAGAATGGCGACCGCGACGGCATCCCCAATGTACTGGTTGAAGCGCTCTATATGGGCGTGCCGGTCATTTCCACGCCGATTTCTGGCGTCCCGGAGCTTATTGCGCCGGAAGAAAACGGCGTGCTGGTTCCAGCGCGCGATAGCCAGGCGTTGGCAGGCGCAATGGCCCGCCTGCTTCATGACCCACAGTTGCGGCAACGCCTGGCCGCCGCCGGCCAGCAGACGGTTCTGGAGAGCTTCGACATGGCGCGTAATGTCACACGACTCAAACAACTCTTACTTGCGCAGCTTGAACCTGAGCCTGCCAGTCGCGAGGAGCAAAGCGAAATACACGAGCCAGGGCGGCGCTTGTCCCCTTATGCACCAACTTTAGAAGCGAGGAACACTGTCACAGTAGGGGGCGTCCCTACTGTGACTCGTTAAGTTGGGCTTGTCCCCGCCCTGGCTCGTGTACCACCAGTCATCCTGGTGTAAGTTAGTCAACAGTATAGAGAAACGAGAGGAACCATGATAGAGATGATCCATAGTGAAGCAGCCACAACCGAACTCTTGCAGCGTATTGAGCAGCGCACCGCCGTTATCGGCGTCATCGGCCTGGGTTACGTCGGCCTGCCCCTGGCCGTCGAATTTGCGCGAGCCGGCTTTCGCGTCGTAGGTTTTGATGTCGATGCAGCGCGCATAGCCTCGCTTAACCAGGGGGTCTGCCACATAGCCGACGTGGATAAGGCTGTATTTCAACAGGCGCTGGCGACGAATTTCCAGGCAACTGACGACTTTGGCCTGCTGGCAGAAGTCGACGCGGTAACAATCTGCGTGCCAACGCCCCTCGGCAAAAACAAGGAGCCGGATGTCTCCTACATCATGAGCGCGGCTGAGCAGATAGCGCGCCACCTGCGCAGGGGCCAGCTTGTTGTGCTGGAAAGCACGACCTTTCCCGGCACCACCGAAGAATTGCTACTGCCTCTTTTCGAGCGCCGGGGTCTGCATGCAGGCGTTGATTACGGGCTGGCCTTCTCACCCGAACGGATCGATCCCGGCAACAAGCGCTACTCTCTGCGCGACACACCTAAAGTAGTGGGCGGTATGACCGAACAATGCGCCCTGCTTGCCACAGCCCTGTACCGTCCGGTAGTGTCTGAAGTGGTGCAGGTCAGTTCGCCCAAAGCCGCGGAGCTGGTCAAGCTTCTGGAAAACACCTTTCGCTCGGTCAATATCGGGCTTGCTAATGAGTTTGCACAGATGGCCGATATCCTGGACATAAATATCTGGGAAGTCATCCAGGCAGCATCTACCAAGCCATACGGATTTATGCCTTTCTATCCCGGCCCTGGACTGGGCGGCCACTGTATTCCCATTGACCCGCTCTATCTCTCCTGGAAATTGCGCTCGCTGCGCTACCGGGCGCGTTTCATTGAGCTAGCCAGCGAGATCAACGAAGAGATGCCTGAATTTGTAGTAGATATGGTGGCGCGCGCGTTGAATGAACACGGTAAATGCCTGAACGGGGCGCGCATCCTGGCACTGGGCGTGGCCTATAAACGCGATATCAGCGATATGCGCGAGTCGCCCGCGTTGGACGTAATGAAGCTGCTGCTGAAACGCCACGCGCGCGTTGAATATGTAGATCAGTACGTTCCCACTCTTTCTTTGCATGACAGTAACTTGCGCTCAAAAACACTGACCAGCGAAGAATTGCAAGCCGCTGACTGTGTCGTGATTCTGACGAACCACTCTGACGTGGACTACGCGCAGGTAGTACAGGAAGCGCGACTAGTTATCGATACGCGCAATGCCACCGGTGATCTGCCGGAGGCTGCGCATGTCTGGCGCTTGACCCGCCCGCGCGTCGCAGAGGATGAGCCGGGACAACAAGAAAGAGGAGCCGCATAATGTTTGTAACACTCGGCTATCACATCATCAACCGCGCCATACGGGACAAAATCGCCATATCCGAAGAAGCATTCGAGACGCAACTTCATTACCTGCAGGAGGGTGGCTATACCACACTTTCGCTAGAGCAGGCGATTGCTGATAGCGATGGCGAGCAAGAAGCTCCGCCGCGCTCGGTTTTACTGACCTTTGATGACGGCTATATTGATAACGCGCGCGTTGCACTGCCATTATTGCAAGCGCATACCATGCGCGCTACGCTTTTCGTCATCTCGGCGTATGTCGGACAGACCAATCGCTGGAACCCTAAAGCCTGCTACGATGTCAGGCATATGTCCTGGGATGAACTGCGCCTCTGGCAAGAGTGCGGCTGCGACGTGGGAGGGCATAGCCACTACCACTACTGTATGACTCGCTTGCAACCCGACGAACTGCAGGAGACGGTGGAAATCAACAAACACCTGCTGGAAAAAAAGCTCGGTATCACGTTACGCGCTTTCGCGTACCCCTATGGCGGCTTCAACCAGGCGGTCATGAATGTGATACGCCAGCATTACGAGATTGCCTTCGCAGTTGAGGACGGAAGCTGGAATGCTAGAAGCCAACGCTATGCTATCAACAGGATGACCGTCTTCCCAAAATGGGGAATCGAGGACTTTGCGAAACAACTTGATAGACATTTTAACATGTGGCAACAGGGATAAGAGGTGATATATGACAAAACGCATCGCACTATACTGGCATAATGGGCGCAGCCTGGGACATACCGTGCGCTCGCTGGCGCTGGGGCAGGGACTGCTCGCACACCTTCCTGACAGCGCCGTAATCGGCATTACCGGCGCATCGCGCTATTACGAACTGCTGCCGCCCGGTATGGACGTGTTGAAGATTCCCTCGTTTATCGGCTATGACGAGGAGGGAGCGGTCAGGAACGAGTCCATTTTAGCCGTTACCAGAAAAGAGTTCCAGCAGATTCGCGAAAACCTGGTCGCAACGTTCATCCGAGATTTTCGTCCCCACGCCTTTATGGTTGATTTCGACCCACAGGGCAAGCGCGGCGAACTCACGCCTGCCATCATCAACTCGCCCAACACCGCCAAAGTGCTGGGGCTGCGCGGCATCCTCAAATCATTCGCGGAAACCAACGCGGAATTTTTCAACCCGCGTATGACATCCTTCATTCAAGAACAGTATGCTGCCATTCACGTCTTTACCGACCCGCGTGTCTTCTGCCTGGAGGAGTATTATAAGACACCACCGGAGATTACGCGGCTGATTAAGTATACCGGCTATGTTGTGCGCCCGACCGTTGCCAGCAAAGAAGAGGCACGCGCAGCCCTCAATATAGAAGCGAAGGCGCGCGTAATCATCGTGAGCTTCGGCGGCGGCCAGGGCGCGGAGTTACTCTGGGAATCTGTCCTGGCAGGGCTTGCCAGAATCCAGTCGCGTTTCGACTGTGTGTATTTCGCCGCCGGGCCATATCTTGAAGCCGAGGCGTATGAACGTCTGCAACGGAAGACAGCAAGTAGACCAAACTGGGTCTGGACACGCCTGCTCAATCCCCTGCCCACCTGGTTAAAAGCCTGCGACCTGTTCATCGGAGCAGGCGGGTATAACACACTGGCCGAGGTCATCACAACCGGAGCCAACGCGCTGATTATCCCCCGCCAGCTTAACGAACAGGAACAAATGATGCACACCTCGCGATTAGCTGAAATGAACTTCCTGCGGATCGCGCCTCTCGAAGCTGTTCTAAAACAGGACGTATCACCACTGTTGGAGACCTGCCTGGCCGAGCCATATCCTGATGAGACACAGGGCAAAATGATGATTGACGGGGCCAGAGAAAACGCGCGGCTTATCGAGAAACTGATTTAAGATAGGCAGTTGCCAGGGCGACCGCAAGATTAGTGATCGCCGGTTCTCGCTTGCCGGAAGTGGTTGATTTAAGCAGGCAGTTGCCAGGGCGACCGCAAGGGTCGCCCCTACCCTGTACGCGCCTCGCAAGCGCAATCCCAACAAAATCTCAACCTTTCAGCACCCTTTTCACAAACTCCACCCGCTATGCTTGTTACATGAACACAAAATCATACGTACCAGGAGAAAGGTAGTAACAACATATGCTGAAGTCGCCTACACTTTCAAAAGTAGAAGATAATCCCTACGAGCGCGTTGAAGATAACCACGACTTTCCACACAATCTGCGCTTCCTTCTCTACTGTCATGATACATTTGGACTGGGACACCTGCGGCGCACCATCTCGCTGGCGGAGCACTTCACGAGTATGCTGCCAGATGCAGAGGTATTGATCGTCACCGGATCACCCGTGGCGCATGCCTTCACGTTACCTCCTCGCGTTGATTACATCAAGTTACCCTCTGTGACCAAAGACAAAGACGGTTCATACCGGGCGCGCGACCTGAGCATGGAGTATTCAGAAATCCGTGACCTGCGCGCCACCATCCTGTGTGAGGCTGCCCAGGTTTATCATCCCGATATTTTTATAGTTGATCACGCGCCGCAGGGATGGAAAGGTGAAGTATTGCCAACGCTCTCCATGTTGCAAGCGTCACAACCAGGTTGCCTGCGCGTAATCGGCCTGCGCGACATTCTGGACTCAAGTCATATTGTGCGCAAAAACTGGGTGCAGGAAGGAATTTATCACACGATCGAAAAAGGCTTCGACCTGGTGCTTGTCTATGGCTCGCAGCAAATGTATGATCTCGGCAAGGAATACGCGCTGCCGCGCGATGTAATTGAACGGGTACACTACTGCGGCTACCTGCATCGTGTCAATGCCCCCTGTATTGAGGATAGGCTGTCATTCCCTGCAAACGCGGTAAATCTGGCCCCTATGACCAACAGAGATGCTATTTCAAGCCACGACCGGAAGGTCGTAGTCACCACCGGCGGCGGCGGCGATGGCTTTCCCCTGATGGAAGCCTATCTACAAGGACTACAGCTATACTGGCCTCTTCCGTTCTCGAGCGTGTTGCTCACCGGTCCGCTCATGCCCAACAGTGAACTGGAAGAATTAAAGAAACTGGCAAGCAGCCTGCCCCAGGACAAAGTACGCATCGAGCCATTCCTGGCCGACCCGCTGCCCCTGATGAAATCGGCTGACCTGGTGATCGCGATGGCGGGGTATAACACCAGTTGCGAATTACTGGAGATGGCACAGCGCAGCTTGATTATCCCGCGCACCACGCCGCGCCAGGAACAGCTCATCCGCGCAACACTACTCGCCAGGCATGGACTGACGCACATGTTGCACCCGGACCAGTTGACTCCCCGCGCATTAATCGATACAGCCCTGCAAGCGATTGAACAGCCACGCCCACAGCGCAGCCAATTCGCAGCAGCAGGCATCACCTTTCGGGGACAGGCAAACGCATTGAAAGCCATACTCAAAGGTTTGAGCGATTTGCGCGACGAAGAATGCAGCACCCTTCAAGCCGTCGCGAGCGCGCGGTAATCAGGATACGCGAAGGAAGAACGAGATAAAGAACATGAAGATACAGAAACAACGACCAGCGATTTTACGATATTACTGGCCTTACGTGCGTTCATTGCGCTGGAAGATTGGGTTAGCCTTACTCATTCTAGTGCTGGACACCCTGACTAACCTGGCCTCGCCCTGGGGTATCAAGCTGATTTTTGACAACGTGCTGCTTGGCGGGCCACTGCGCAGCCCCTGGACATTCATTATTCCACAGGCCACCGCGCTTAATCGTTCCATGCTGTTCGTCACGCTCTGCGCCGCGCTGCTTGCACTCGCGCTGACGGGCGCAGGCGCCAGCTACCTCGGGATGCGTATGTTGGCCGAAATGGGACAAAAAATTATCTTTCAACTGAGATGCGACCTTTTCGCCCATCTCCAGCAACTCAGTCCCTCGTTTTACGATCATCAGCGGATGGGTGATCTGCTGACGCGCATGACCTCTGACGTGGATGCGATCCAGGAATTGCTGGTTACGGCGCTGCCGGTGCTGCTGCTCAGCCTGTTGATTGTAACCGGGATCATCGGCATTCTCTTTGTGATTAACCCCATCTTCGGCCTCATAGGGGTAACCATCGCGCTCAGCCTCTTCCTGATTTTGCGCAAATATCTACGCGCCATCAAGCAGGTAGCGCGGCAAACGCGCACCCAGGAGGGCAATTCCAACTCCATCGCGCAGGAAAACTTGCTGGGCATTCGCGTCGTGCAGGCTTTCAGCATGGAGGCACAGATCAAGCAGCGTTACGAGGAAAGCGCCACGCGCGCGTTAAAACTGGGAACCATCTCCGCGCACCTGCAATCGGGTCTCCCCTCCATCGTTGACCTGACAACCGATGTGGGAACGTTGATCGTGCTGGGTGTCGGGGGGGTGTTCGTGTTACTGAGATGGATCACCATCGGCGACCTGCTGGTGTTTAATGCCTACCTGCGAACCATGTATTCTCCTCTGCGCCAGATCAGTAAGCTGGGCAATATCTTTACGCGCGCTCTTGCCAGCGCGGAACGAGTACAGGAGCTGTTCGAGACCACATCGGATATTGTTGACACGCCGGAAGCAAGGCCCGCTCCGCCACTGCGCGGTTTAATCACCTTCGACAATGTCAGCTTCGGGTATGAACCACTGCGTCCAATCGCGCATAACCTCACGTTCAATATTTTCCCAGGCATGACGGTTGCGCTGGTCGGCCATACAGGGGCTGGGAAAAGCACCATCCTGCACCTGCTGCAGCGTTTCTATGACCCACAGCAGGGCAAGATACGTATCGACGGACAGAACATCCGCTCCTATACGCTGTCCAGCCTGCGCCAGCAGACCGCGTTGGTGCCGCAAGACCCCGTGTTATTCCGCGCCAGCATACGCGAAAACATCGCCTATGGACGACCACAGGCAACAGACGAGGAGATAGTGGCTGCGGCTCTGGCTGCTAACGCGGATGAGTTTATTAGCAAGCAGCCGGAAGGATACGATACGCTGCTCGAGGAACGCGGTATGGGGCTTTCCGGTGGACAGCGCCAGCGACTCGCCATCGCGCGCGCCATGATCCGTAAAGCGTCCATCCTGCTGCTCGACGAGCCAACAGTGGGACTCGATGCCGAATCAGAAGACAGTGTGGTGGAGGCGTTAGAACGTTTGATGTCCGGCTGCACTACCATCGTGAGCGCGCACCGGCTCTCCACCATCCAACGCGCCGATCTTATCATGGTCATCGACGAGGGGCGCATCGTCGAAATGGGTACACCTGCGGAACTCCTGGCGCGGCGCGGTCACTACTACCGCCTGTACTCGCTTCAGTTCCGTCACCAACAGCCCATCACAACTTCACACCGCCTTGTGAGTTTTTAAGTTAAAAAAGGAGATACACTACTATGAAGAGCTTTTTTGAGCGTGAAACATGTCTGGTAACGGGTGCAGCCGGCTTTATCGGCTCGCACATGGCCGAGGCGTTAGTGAAACGAGGTTACCGTGTAATCGGCATCGATACCTTTGTGGATTACTACCCTCGAGCCATGAAAGAGGCAAACCTGGCGCGACTGCGACATTCCTCACATTTCCAGTTTCGCGAGGCCGACCTGCGCGCAGTAGACATGACTGACTTACTGCATGGCGTTGATTACATCTTCCACCTGGCGGCTCAGGCTGGCGTGCGCAATAGCTGGGGCGAAAGCTTTGTTCCATACGTCGAGCATAACGTCCTGGCAACCCAGCGCCTGCTCGAAGCCGCCAAACAGGGCAGCGTGCGGCGAGTCATCTACGCATCGTCGTCCTCAGTGTACGGCAATTCGCCCGTGCAGCCCGCGCGCGAAGATGGTCCGGTCATGCCCATCTCACCCTACGGAGTAACAAAACTGGCGGCGGAATACCTGTGCAGGCTTTATACAACCGAATACGGTCTCCCCACCATTTCGCTGCGTTTCTTCACCGTCTACGGTCCGCGCCAGCGCCCCGACATGGCGTTTCACAAATTCATACGCGCTATCCTGCGTAACGAGCCAATTACCATTTACGGCGATGGCGAGCAATCACGCGACTTCACGTATATCGATGATATCATCGCGGCGTGTCTGGCCGCCATGCATAACGGACGCTCTGGCGCTTGCTACAACCTGGGCGGCGGAGGGCGCGTCACGGTAAACGAAGTGATCGGTATGCTGGAACAGATCACCGGAAAACGCGCCCAGGTCATCTATCAATCGCGCCAGTTGGGTGACGCGGCGCACACTTCCGCCGATACTACAGCAGCGCGCGCCGAACTGGGCTTCTCTCCCGCCTTTACCCTGGCAGACGGTTTACGCCTGGAGACGGAATGGCTGGCCGAATTGCTCGGCATCTATGCCGCCCGCAGCGCGTAATCGGGAGTAACTATGACGAGATTTAATCGTCTCTTCACCCACTTATGAGTATAATTGCTATAAATGGCAACGTGAGAAGAATGCGCAATCAGTTCGGATAGCAAAAGGCAGGAACCAAACATGGCCCTACGGCAAAAAAATCATAAACGTTTTAGCTTATCGATCGGTATGCGCCTGGCGCTGGCGTTCATGACGATTATTCTGCTTACCGGGTTGATTGGCTTCCTGGCAATCCAGCAATTTTCCGCGCTCACCAGCACGACGACGGAGCTTAACTCACGCGACTTGCCCGAAGTGATAACGCTGGTACATCTGCGCTCATCGCTTTTCAGGCAGCGTGATTTTGAGCTTAGCCTGGTCAACGCCACAAATCCGGATTTCGAACACGCCAGATGCGCAAGGCGTATCCGGCCCAACTTCCACTCCGACCACTGGTTCGACCGAGGCGCAAAATAAGCAGACCCAGTTGACTATCTCGAGCCTGCAATCCGTTCTCAAAGATATCGCAAAATATCGCCAGCAACTACAGGACTATGAAAAGCCCGATACACAGAACTTGCGCAACCATGACATACCACTGGTCAACCGCGCTGTCGCCGGCGTGCTATCCACGAGCGCAACATCGCAACAAATCCTGACTCTCGTAGCTGGCGGGCAACTCGCGCGCGCGCAAACTGTTGAGTATAGCCAGCAAGCGCCAGCTTTGACTTCAACCCTCGATGCCACAACGCAGCTTGGCACGTTGGAGCAAAACGAAGCAAGAACCGCCGCAGACCAGGCGCAGCAGGAAAGCGGCAGGTCTACTCTGCTGGTCTTCTTCCTCACCACGCTCTGTCTGCTACTCTCAATCCTGCTAGCCCTCGTCATCACACGCTCGCTGACGAAACCGCTCAAATCGCTCTTGCGCGCAACCGATGCCATCGCTGCTGGCGACCTGACCGTTGACCCACAGGTAGCGCGCGGCGACGAGATTGGACGGCTCGCCTCGGCTTACGACAAAATGCGCCTGAGTTTGCGCTCGACCATTGCTTCCCTGACGTTAGAACGCCAGCATACGCAGGCCGTGATCGATGCCACTGCCGACGGCGTGATCCTGGTAGATGGGGAATTCCGTATTCTGAAATTTAATCCGGGGGCTGAACACCTGTGCGGCTGGTCGGTTGATGAAGCCATTGGCCGCTATTGCTGGGAAGTATTGGGCTGCAAAAACCCCGCCACGATAGATCAGGAGAGTACAGAACAAACATCTCCACTACTGGCTGCATTGCTAACGCACTCGGAACAGTCTGAGATAGAAATGGCTATCACCTCGCGCGCGGGTCAGCAGCGCTGGCTGGCTATTAGCTGCGCTCCCATGCCAACTGGTGAGCAGGTTGAAGGGCAACAAATGGTGATCGGCCTGCATGATATCTCGCAGCTTAAAGCGGTAGAGCAACTGAAATCTGACTTTGTGACGATGGTTTCTCATGAACTACGCGCTCCCCTGACAACTGTCACAGGCTCGGTAGAAATGCTCGGCCAGCTTGATCCCGGCGCGGATAACGAACTTTACCACGAAGTCTTAAACATTCTGGATCAGCAGACGCGGCGTTTGCGCGAGGTAGTAGAAGAAGTGCTGCAACTGACACGCTTCGATGCCGGACGTTTAGAGGTGCATTTACAGCCGCTGTTAATCACACATTTGATCCGGGATGTCGCGGAACGGGTGCGCGCAGAATGGACTGGCGACGATCATTATATCGTTGTGCGCGAACCTGCGACAGATATCAAGGTATGGGCGGATAGCGGCTTACTGGAGATCGTCTTTCGCAACCTTTTTGACAACGCGCGCAAGTATGCGCCACAAGGCACCCCTATCGAAGTAGAAACCATACTGGACGCGGCAACTAACCAGGTACAAATCCGGGTATCCGATCACGGCCCCGGTATTGCAACAAACCAGATCGACCACATTTTTAAGCGATTCTCACGTGGCTCGCAATCCTCTTATCACTGGACGCGCGGCTACGGTCTGGGATTATACATTGTGCGAGAATTATTGCAAGCGCACAATGGCACGATTCAGGTCCAGAATCTCCCGCGTGGCGGGGCGTGCTTTGTGATTACTCTCTGGACAGTCACGGATGACACACCGCCTGTCATTCCTCATAATGAACTCAAGAACTCAGATAGCGCGACAATTGATACCAATGCAGTTGATGCGCGAGATCTGGCAGAACCTGCGATTAGGAAGAAACGATAATGAATACCATTCTTATGATTGATGATGATGTTGCTCTGCTGCGCCTGACGGAACTCAACCTGACCAAGGCCGGATACCGCTTCGTTTCGGCCCAGCATGGCATCGCCGGATTGCAAATGTTAGAGAACGAACATCCCTCCCTGGTACTGCTGGATGTCAACATGCCCAAACTGGACGGATGGGAAACCTGCCGTCTCATTCGTGAGATATCGGACGTGCCAATCATTATGCTGACCGGGCGCGACGACGAAATCGACAAGGCCAGGGGGCTTGACCTGGGAGCCGATGATTACCTGACAAAACCCTTTGGCTTCGTGGAACTACAGGCACGCGCGCGCGCTGCCCTGCGGCGCGCTACTATGCCTTCCGTCAATCAACGCCTACAACAGAAACAGGTCTTTCACGTGGGAACGCTGGTCGTTGATATCCCGGCGCACCAGGTGAAGAAGGATGGGAAAGCGGTCGCGCTTACACCTACAGAGTTTCGCCTGCTTGAACACCTGCTTAAACACGCGGGTATGGTACTGACCCATAGCCAGCTTCTCACGGCGGCGTGGGGTTATGCGTATAGTGATGCGAACGAACTCCTCAAACCAACCATCAGCCGCCTTCGTCAGAAGGTTGAAGAAAACCCGGCGCACCCAACCCACATCCAGACAGTACACGGGGTAGGCTACCGGTTCATTCTTGCGCCAGCAACCGCACAGATTCCAGCTGAAACTCAGAAAGGATAGGCTTGTTGGAGATACAGTCAGTGCGTAAAGAGGGAGAAACAGAAGAACCGTGTTTACTGCATTTCTGGGCCATCGGCGATTTGCACTACCGTGCGCGGGAAAAATGGCAGGCAATACACTCGCGCCGCCTGGCTCCCATGTTTCATGATCTACGCTCGCTCTGGCGGGAAGCAGGCACGCCCGCCTTCGTCGTCTCGCCGGGTGATATCGTGCAAACGGGCGCTCCGGAAAACTATCGCCTGGCGCAAAGAGAATTAGAGCAAAATCTTGAAGATGTGCCATTCTATCCGGGCATCGGCAACCACGAATATCATCGCGAACGCGCCGGAGACACCCTGCACGACGCGCAGCAATTTAGCATGACCTGGGCCAAACCCGTTCACTATGCCTGGGAAACCAACGGCATTACCTGCATCATGCTCGATCATCCCAATCCCTACACACATGACAACCATCAAGAAGAACCACAAGTCATAGTCTCCCAGGCATCACTCGCCTTTCTGGACACCACTTTGCAGGAACATCCCGACCAACCAGCCATCGTTTTCGCTCATTGCCCGCTGCGCAACACAGTACTTGACCGCGACCCCGCTCATGATCTTGACGCCGACTCGCTTGACCCGTTTTTCTTCATTGAAAACTCGGCAGCCGTGCGGGAAATCCTGGCCCGGCATCCTCAGGTCACGCTCTACACCAGCGGGCATACTCACTCTGGCTGGGGGTCGCCCGGCCTGGTCTGCACCGAAATACTGGGAAAACATCCGGTCACGCATGTTAATCTTATGTCTCCCTGGTACACAGGCAGACATCACGGGCCACGCCGCATCGACGGACCTGAGAAATTCATTTACCAGCCCGATGATCCCGACATTCTGCCATCCTTCGCTTTTTATGTCTACCTGCAACATATTATCATTCGCGCCCGCGATCATCACACCCGGCAGTGGCTGGCTCAGTGGAAGGTAGCGACGTTCAATACCAGAAAATAGCTCTACCACTCTCCATCGCAAAAAACATATAATAAATACTGACACCGACTCTCTGGAAAGTACAAACTGATCATGCTCTTACTCAAACTGATCCTGACACCGCTACTGCTTGGCGGCGTGACGCTGGCGGGACGCAAGTTCGGCCCGACCGTGAGCGGCTGGCTCGTTGGACTGCCGCTGACTTCCGGCCCCGTATCATTCTTCCTGGCCCTGGAGCAAGGCACAAAGTTTGCCGAGCACGCTGCGCAGGGTACGCTAATGGGAGTCATCTCCTTATCTGCGTTTTGCGTAGTATATTGCTGGCTTTCTCTATGGTTCGGCTGGCAGCTTTGCTGGCTCGGTAGTTGGGTCGCTTACCTCGCGGGAACGTTCTTATTTACGCGGGTCATCTTCCCTTTGCCGCTGGACCTGATTCTCGCGATGTTCGTACTCTGCATCTCGCTCTATATACTACCCCGTGACAACAAACAGACCAGCAAGGCCGCGCCTGCAACCATTTCAGCGACATGGGATATGGTCCTGCGTATGCTCATCGCTACCCTGTTTGTGCTTACACTCACCGGCTCCGCCGCGGTGCTGGGTCCGCGCCTGAGCGGGCTATTATCGCCCCTGCCCATCTTCTCATCCATCGTCGCCATCTTTGCCCATAAATTTGAAGGAGCCGCCGCCGCGCGCCTCGTGTTGCGCGGTATCCTGGCTGGCTCCTTCGCTTTTGTAGCCTTTTACCTCGCCATTATTACCTTGATCGAACCCTGGGGCATCATCGCAGCCTTCGGATGCGCCCTGCTGGGCGCGCTGCTCGCGCAAGGCTGCTCGCTGTGGCTCCTTAGCAAGCGGCCCATCAGTTGAGTTTGCGGCTAATGCGCAGAGCTTCCTTCTTTCAATTCATTGCGGTGCTCTTTCAGCAACTTTCTTACCTTCGGGTCGATCACAGCCATGCAATAGGGTTGGTTGCGGTTCCTGTTGTAATACTCCTGGTGATAGTCCTCAGCGGGATAGAAGTTGGTGAAAGGAAGAACTTCCGTCACGACCGGCTTTTTATAGTCGCCTGACTTATCAATCGCTTCTTTCGATGCCTGGGCAATGCGTTTTTGCTCGTCGTCCTGGTAGTAAATCCCTGAGCGATATTGCGTGCCGACATCATTTCCCTGGCGATTCAGCGTGGTAGGATCATGTACATGCCAGAAGATTTCCAGCAGCTTGTCATAGGATATGATAGCAGGGTCAAATGTTACCTGAACCGTCTCAGCCGCCCCTG
The DNA here is from genome assembly GCA_963769535.1 of uncultured Chloroflexia bacterium. Taxonomy (GTDB): domain Bacteria; phylum Chloroflexota; class Ktedonobacteria; order Ktedonobacterales; family Ktedonobacteraceae; genus CF-113. The sequence goes on from CAVYMC010000004.1 coordinate 201,781, forward strand.
TTCTCCCCGAACAGACAGCTTCATACGAAGGATTGGCGACCTTCGACGCCGCGTACCCTGAGACAACAGATGATACACCCTTGAGTCTATTGAAAATCGCCTCTGTACACCAGAAGCATCCCGTTGCCAGCGTTGCGGTTTCAAACTGAGCCATATGTAACCTCACTTCTCTTCATTCGCGTTGGGAGGCTGGAAAGCCAGCGACGCGGAATTGATGCAATAGCGCAAACCAGTGGTTTCTCTGGGGCCATCCTCAAACACATGGCCGAGATGCGAGCCGCAATTTTTGCAGGTGACTTCCACTCGTTTCATGAAGAATGACCGGTCTTCATGCAGTTCGACGTGCTCCAGATTCACCGGGTCATCAAAGCTTGGCCATCCCGAACCGGACTCAAATTTGGCATCCGACGAGAACAAATCTTGCCCACAGGCCACGCACTGGTACATCCCCTTCGCGTGATTATTGTACAACGCGCCTGTAAACGCTCGCTCGGTTCCCTTCTCTCGTAAGACATGGTATTGCTGCGGGGTCAACTTCTCTTTCCAATAGCTCTCAGGCATGTTATTTAAATCACTCATCTTGTTTCCTTTACATTGAATTAGTTCAAACAGTTTACAATGAACAGAGATCACTCTTTTTCACGCCTCAAGGATACTCCCATTTACTGGTATCATCCTTTCACCTAAGAAAACAATACCATGCATACACTTGTTCCCATTTATAACGGAACATTTATTGGTTCATTCCAACATTGCATCATTCTAATTCTTACTTTTCATGCAGTCCAGAATAGAAACCCTGGCACAGGGCCATTTAAAAGTCGAGGCAAGTGAGATTAAGAGACAGTAATATCACAACATCATCACATTCATTTTCTCGACTTTTAAATGGCCCTGCCCTGGCATTACCTGTAATTGCTCTGCTTCCAAATATGATATAATTTTTCCGATGCAATAGAATGCTGGCTGGGTGCAAACCGCAAAGAAGAATGGCTGGCACAGGTAAAGGAGACACCATCTATGGGTCTGTATGAAACACAAGAGACCAGGCAATTTACCTTTGAGGCATTTGCAGCGCATCCATTTTATACAGCAGTCAATCGTTCGCTGGTCCAGCAAGCCCTCGCCGCTCTTACGACACGTTCTAATAACGCGACACTCACAATTGTAGATATGGCCTGTGGAACCGGCGCGATCACCCGATTGATTGCTGAAGAAATAGCTGCGCTAGGATGCCATGCTCGTATTATCGGCGTTGATCCTTCGGAAGAGGCCCTTGTCCACGCGCAAAAGGGCATGGAAGAGATGGGAGCGCAAGCCGATTTTTTCCAGGGGGAAACCACTGATCTTCCCGCGCTTGTCCAGGATGCCGATGCGGTTTTCTTCTGCAACGCCATCCACCTCGTCCCCGACAAACATACAGCTTTTCAGCACATAGCCGCTATTCTTGCTCCTGGAGGAGTCTTTGCCTGTAATAGCGCTTTCTACAATGGCACCAGCCCCGATGAGACGACACGTTTTGGTCGTTTATGGATACGTCGCGCCGCTGGTTGGCTGCGCAAAGAGTACCCGGAAGCCCTCGCATCACGCGAGGTTAAAACGACAGCCATGCATTTGCTCACGCCTGATGAGTATAACAGCTTGCTTCAAGAACATGGATTTTGCCATGTAAAGGCCATCCAGGAATATGTGATGATGTCACTGGATGGATTACGAGATCTCGGTCACTACTGGCTTTTCATCGAGGGGGCATTGCCGGGAGTCAATTTGACGCTGGGGGCGATGGCGCTTGGCGCAACGGTTTATCAGGCAGGCCAGGAACTTGCTATGACAGAGGTACCTCGCCTGTGGTTGCAGATCATCGCCACCAAAGAATAACTTCAAATAGTGCGTGAAAAGCTATTCATGAAGAAAACCCTGTCCAAATTACGTGTAGAGGTATCGTTCCATGCGCCATACAAAAATCGTTTGTACCATTGGCCCCGCGAGCAGCAGTGAGGAGCGTCTTGAACAACTCATGCGCGCTGGCATGAATGTTGCGCGCCTGAACTTTTCGCACGGCACGCACTCGGAGCATAAACTCGTCATCGAACGTGTGCGAACTATTTCCGCTCGCCTGGGATGCGCGGTCGCTATTTTACAGGACTTGCAGGGGCCGAAAATACGCACCGGCAAGCTTCAGGACGGCAAACCCGTCACGCTCGTTGATGGCTCGCACATCATTATCTCCACACGTGACGTGGCGGGCAATGCGCAAATTCTCTCCACCATCTACAAACCGCTGCCCCAAGATGTAAAAGCAGGTGATCGTATCTTGTTAGACGATGGTCTACTCGAGTTGCGCGTCCTCGGCGCAAACGAAACCGATGTGCAATGCGAAGTGGTGTATGGCGGCGAGCTTGGAGAACACAAAGGCATCAATTTGCCAGGGGTAGCCATCAGTTCTCCCGCTCTAACAGAGAAGGATCGCGATGATCTACTCTTTGGCGTCGCGCAAGGCGTGGATTACGTCGCCCTGAGCTTTGTGCGCAAACCAGAAGATGCGCGTGAAGCCCAACAACTTATCCGGCAGCATATAACCGAGATATATGGCAAAGGAGATGGCCGGACTATTCCCCTCATCGTCAAAATAGAGAAGCCCGAAGCGGTTGAGAACCTCGACGCAATCCTGGCCGTGACCGATGGAGTGATGGTGGCGCGCGGCGACCTGGGCGTCGAGATGCCGCCGGAGAAAGTACCCCTCATCCAGAAGCGTATCATCAGCAAATGTAACGAGCTGGGCCTGCCCGTCATCACAGCTACTCAGATGCTAGAGTCGATGATAACCAATCCTCGCCCAACGCGGGCCGAGGTAAGCGACGTAGCTACCGCGATCCTCGAAGGAACCGACGCCGTCATGCTCAGCGCCGAGACATCGGTAGGAGCCTTCCCTATCCAGGCAGTTTCTATGATGGCGCGCATCGCTATCGAGACCGAGACCAACTATCACACAGCTCCTCACCCCATCCACCAGCATCGCTCCCTCGCGCAAGCGGTCAGCCATGCCGCCCGCGCGCTATCAGAAGATCCGCATGTGCAAGACATTGTCGTCTTCACACGCTCTGGCAACTCGGCTCGCCTCATCTCAAACGATCGCCCCCGCGTACCCATACTGGCCTATACTCCTTCCGAACATGTCTATCACCAACTCGCGCTCTGGTGGGGCGTGTGGCCCCATCGTATCAGTATGCAGGGAACAACAGAGAACCTCATCGCCCTGGTCGAAAAGCGCCTGCTAGAAGACGGTCAGGCACACCCTGGAGAGTACGTGGTGTTTATGGGCGGCTTACCCATCGCAAGCCAGGCCCGCACCAACTTTGTCAAATTGCATCGTATAGACAATCAGGATTGAGGGTCTCCAGGACGGGGGCAGGCCCCGCACCTACCCTACACGAATTCTCTTGCTAATAAAACCCATCCATGCTATTATCCTGAAAACAAGTGGAAAGGGCGTTCAATGGCATGGCAAAAAAGGTGACTGATGAAGCCTCGCAAGATCAACTACAGCCATACGACAATCTTCTCAAATCACTCCTGGAAGGACAGGAGAAACAAATGCTTCCTTACTTTGTCCCAGGCGTTGAGTATTTAGAAACGCTCAATGTAGAAGTAGTCAGAACTCCGTTACGAGTCGATAGGGTATACCTTGTCAGGCACAAAGGACGAAAAAAGATCGTGCATTTGGAGTTCGAGTCTGGACCAAACAATGACATGGCTGCTCGCTTACTCGACTATCACACGTACTTGTATCGCAAGTATAAATTGCTTGTCCTCTCGATGATCGTCTATCCTTTCCCGACGAAAATGGCAGAGCCTCCCCTGCGAGAATTGGATGGCAACGACGAGGTACTAATTTTCCACTTCAAGGTATTTCCCCTGTGGAAATTACAAGCCGAACAATACGTGAACGAACATGCGGTAGTTATGTTCGCCTTGTTGCCAACGATGGAGGGAGCAAGTGCGCCATTGCTTCACAAAGCTATCGATGAGATGGTAGAATACTATCAAGGCAACGATACCAAGTTAGCACAAGAGTTTCGCTGGATGGGTATCGTCATACGGAGAGTCAAAACTATGCCACGCGAAGACAAACGCGAGATTCAGGAGCGATTGAACATGTGGGACGACTTAATGGAAAAAGACCCCAAAATGAGAAAGATTCGCAAAGAGAGCGAAGCTAAAGGGAGAGCTAAGGGGATAACAGAGGGTGAAGTTAAAGCTTTGCGAAAAGCAGTAGCCGTCACTGTTAAGCTACGCTTTCCCCATCTGGTCGAGCTGGCGCAGCAAAGAGTGGCACGGATTAGCAAGCCCGATAAACTCAATTTACTGCTCGATCAAATTGCTATAGCTCCTGATGAAGATGCAGCACGCTCGCTTCTCGATCTAGTGGCGGCATAAAGCGCGAGTAAGTTACACACTCGCATGTGTTTGACATCACTACCCTTTGTGCTATAATTTTGTTTGTAGAGTTATCAGCAACGCGGCGGATAACACAGCCGTTATCCGCCGCATCTTTTTGTGATGTAGTCTGTTCATTAACGCATCACCGGCCTGTTTTGCCGGTATAGAAGAGGGAGTGGAAGATGACAATTCAAGAGCGCAAAGCCATACCTGTTCCGCAAGTTGAGCCTCGCCAGCCTATTCCGACGCAAAATTTGCGTATTCCTGGGCCGGTGCCGGTGCCGCAAGAAGTCTTGCAGGCCATGACCAACCCCATGATTAATCATCGCGGGCCAGAGTTTGCCGCCATCGTGCGCAGGGTAACGGCTCGTTTGCAATATTTCTTTCAGACGGCTTCCCCGGTGCTGACCTATCCAGCTTCCGGTACAGCCGGGCAGGAGTCGGCCATCGCCAATCTTTTCTCGCCCGGCGACCATGTGATCGCCATTTCGATAGGCTCATTTGGCAACCGCTTCGCCAAAATCGCCGGTATCTATGGCCTGGACATCACGCACATCGATTTCCCCTGGGGACAGGCGGCTGACCCCAACGTCGTCGAAGAGCGTTTGAAGGCGAGCAAACCCTTCAAGGGCGTAATTATGACACACAACGAGACTTCGACCGGCGTCACCAACGACGTAGAAACGCTGGCCGCCGTGATACGCGGCCACAATCCCGACGCGCTGATCCTGGTGGACGCCGTTAGCTCGCTGGGCTGCGTGCCGTTGGAGATGGACGCCTGGGACATCGACGTGGTATTCACCGCCTCGCAAAAGGGCTGGGGTTCACCTCCGGGATTGATGATGCTTGCCGCCAGCTCGCGTGCCTGGCAAGCCAGCAAAAGCGCAACGCTGCCGCGTTTCTACTTTGACTGGGAACTGTGGCGCAAGAAACTGGAAGTGTGGCAGCACCCGACAACACCGCCGGTTTCAGTCTTTTACGCGCTGGATGTCGCGCTCGAACTGATGATTGCCGAGGGACGCGAAGCCATTTTCGAGCGGCACCAGAGTATCGGCGATTATGTGCGCTGGCGCGCTACAAACATGGGACTGAAGTTGCTGGCCGACCATGACCACGCATCCAACACCGTGACGGCGATCTTGCTACCCGAAGGAATCGATGGCAAAGCGCTGCTCAAAAAGGTGCGCGAGGTGGATGGTGTGGTCTTTGGCGGAGGCCAGGAGCAGCTTGAGGGTAAGATTTTCCGCGTCGGCCACCTGGGCTTTTTCGAGGAAGCAGACCTGGTTGAGGCCCTGGACAAATTTGAAAACCGCCTGCGCGAGTTCGGCTTCCAGGGGTAGAAGATCGCGGGGAGTTTAGCAGAAAGTATAGTGCAGTGATGGAAGAAGCAAATTTTCGCATTCTCATAGCGGACCGCATCGCGCAGGAGGGTATCGAACTCCTGCGCCAGGAACTGCCAGAAGCGCAGATCGATATACAGACCGGCCTCAAGCCTGAGCAATTACGAGCGCGCATTGGCGAATATACGGCCCTGATCGTGCGCAGTGAGACACAGGTAACGGCAGACATCCTGGCAGCAGCGCAGCGCCTCAAGATTGTTGGACGTGCTGGCGTGGGCGTGGACAATATCGATATCGACGCGGCCACGCGCCAGGGCATCATGGTGGTCAACTCGCCGACTGGTAATATCATCGCGGCTGCCGAGCATACCATCGCGATGCTGATGGCGCTGGCGCGACACGTTCCCGCGGCTAACAGCAGCATGAAGGCGGGCAAGTGGGAAAAAAGCCGCTTCCTGGGCGTCGAAGTGCGCCATAAAACGCTGGGCATCATCGGCCTGGGAAAAGTGGGCAAAGAGGTAGCGCAGCGCGCCCAGGGGTTGGCAATGCAGGTTATCGCCTTTGACCCCTACGTCTCACAGGAACACGCCGACAAGTTGGGCATCACCATGTTAAGCATGGATGAACTACTGCAACAGGCTGATTTCGTGACCCTGCACACCTCGCTCGACCAGCGGCCCCCAGGGAACACGCGGGCTGATCGGCGCGCGCGAACTGACCCTCATCAAGCCGGGAGCGCGGCTGATTAACTGCGCGCGCGGCGGCTTGATCGACGAAGAGGCGCTGCTGCACGCGCTGAATGAAAATCGACTGTCGGGCGTCGCCCTCGATGTCTTTAGCCAGGAGCCGGTGCGCGACGATGACATCTTGCGGCAACTGCTGGCGCACGAGCGCGTGATCGCTACGCCGCACCTGGGCGCATCGACCGAAGAGGCTCAGGTGGGGGTTGCCCTCGATGTAGTTGAGCAAATTGTCACAGTGCTACGCGGCGGCTTCCCGCGAGCGGCGGTCAACGCCCCGCTCATCTTGCCCGAAACCCTCAAGATGCTGCAACCCTATATGCGGCTGGTCGAGCAAATGGGACGGTTGTATACGCAATTACAGCCCGGCCCGCTCAACAAGATCGAGATTGCCTACAGTGGCGATATTGCCAATTATGACCTGCGCCCCTTGCAGGCGGCCCTCATCAAAGGACTGCTCGAATCCGTCTCAGACGCGCACGTCAATATGATTAACGCCCAGTTGCTGGCAAAGCAGCGCGGACTGGAGATCATCGAACAAAAGTCAACCACTTCAGCGGCGTTTACGAATCTGATCACCATTCACGTGCCGGGGCAGAACGGGCATGTCTCTTCTCTAGCCGGTAAACCAGGCTCCGGCGACGAGCACATCGATGTGTTGGGCGGCACCGTCATGCATAATGAAGCGCGTATCGTGCGCGTTGGTCGCTACTGGACAGAATTTGCGCCGGAGGGCTATATCCTGTTCTGTCGTAACCTCGACCAGCCGGGCATGATTGGGCGCGTTGGCACGGTGCTGGGCAAAGCGAAGGTCAACATCCGCCATATGGATGTGGGACCAATCGTGCGCTCGCCGCATGTTCGAGACATACAACACACGCCCGAAACCGCCCTCATGATTATCTCAGTGGATGATCCCATTCCCGAATGGGCATTGGAGGAAATTGGGGCATCCGGCGATATCTTCGGATTGAACCTGGTGAAAGTCTAAGTAGCGACGCCCGCAAGGGGCGTCGCTACTTAGACTTCGAGTAAGTCATGATTGTTCTGGCTCTCGGCATCCATCGCGTCGCCTGGCAACTCCTGTAAGCGAGTATCCAGGTGGCGTTTGATCGCCATTTTCACCAGGAAATACCCCACCACTAGCAAGACAATAACCAATACCACCGGCGCTGTATAGGTTTGCATCAGGTAAAACGCCAGCCGCCAACGATGTCCCAGGTTCCAGCCAATCGCTAGTATCCCCACGCACCAGACAACCGAGCCGCTCGCCGCTGCAGCGAAGAAACGACGAAAAGGCATACGCGCTATACCAGCGGGAAAGCAGGAAAAAGGGCGAATATAGGGTATGATGCGCGAGAGGAAAATCATACGCGCGCCTGTTCTGTGAACCCATTTCTCTAGCGACAGTATTTTCCGCGTGTTGATACGCAGACGCTTTGCTACGCCGCGCAGCAAACGCGCGCCGCCGTGCCATCCGAGTGCATAAGCAAGACACGCGCCCGCGATACTTCCGCTCAACGAGACTAAGGCCAGCGCGAAAATATTCAGGTGCCCCAGCGAGGCCAGCGCGCCCGTCAGCAGCAAAAGCGTGCTATTTATAATAGGAATCCCGCTGCTCTCTAAAAGGAGAAACACGCCCACGATCGCATAGATCCAGAGCGGATTTGTATAGTGAATAAGATGAAAAACCAGGTTCAAACCCTTGATCCTTCCCACACCGGTAGAATTTTATACGCTCATACTGCCTTTTTCGACATTACAGATCAGTTTTCTTATATATTTCCAATGATTAGACGAATGGTTACAGCATAGGGTTGCAAAAGAAGGACGCTCCTACCTATCCATTTTACCTGCTGACTTTCAGCAGAAAACAGGTTATAATATCTGCATCTTGAGGAAAATATTACAAATGCAGACAAAAATAAGCAAAAGGTTATCATGGGGATTGAGAGAACAATTATAACATGGCAAAGACAACATCTAAAGAGAATGTTTCCCGTTTACCTTCCGCCGGTCAAGCGCGTTTCGCATTTTCTGTCCTGTTCCTCGTCAACATTTTGAACTATGCAGATCGCTACGTCTTGCCAGCTATCCTACCCAAAATCGCCGACCCTAAGCTGGGTTTGGGCTTGACGAGCTTCGAGCAGGGTCTGCTTGGCTCTTCGTTTTTAGTGGTGTATGGCATTGCTACCTTACCTCTGGGCGTCTGGGCCGACAGGGGGATACGCAAAAATATTGTCAGCCTCTGCGTTGGTATCTGGAGTGTGGCAACGATCATGGCGGGTTTTACGAGCAACTTTATCCAGATTTTCAGCGTGCGAGCCGTGCTGGGTATCGGCGAAGCAGGCTATGCTCCAGCTTCCCTCTCACTGCTTGGCGATTTTTTCGCAAAGGCGAAGCGCGGTCGCATCCTCTCCTACTGGTCGTCAGGTACGCTGATTGGCGCGGCCATCGGTTTTACCTTCGGCGGTTTGATAGCGGATGCCTTCGGCTGGCGCTACGCATTTTTCTTCGTAGGCGTCCCAGGTTTAATCTCCGCATTCCTGGCCTGGCGTGTGTTGGAACCCAGACGCGGCGTGTTCGATAACGAAGCGGAAAGCGCCGGTGAAATACCGGCAGAAACTGTGCATGGCGGCATCGGGAAAGATTTCTGGGGAACGGTACAAAAGTTGCGCTCCATTCCCACCTACTGGATACTGGTAGGCGCGCTGGTCTTCAGCTTCTTTACGATTGGCGGCACGTCGTTCTGGCTGCCCTCGTACTTAGTGAATGCCTTTGGCCTCAAGGTAGGGCAGGCCGGCGTTATTTCGGGCGCGGTACTTGTATCCAGCGGGCTGATCGGCACCGTTGTAGGCGGCTGGTTGGCCGATCTCGCGCAGCGCAGACGCCCGGAAGGACGGCTTTTCGTCGCTACTCTTGGCTTTCTCATAGGCGCACCACTGGTACTCATCGCGCTCTTTATTCACGTGCTCCCGCTTTTTATCGCGGTGTTCATCTTCGCGGCCATCTCGCTCAATTTCTGCACCGGCCCGCTCAACGCCGTCATCCAGGACGTGATCGCCCCCGAAATGCGGGCGACCGCGCTTGGTCTCTCGCTGCTGCTGGCTCACCTGCTGGGAGATGCCGCTGCTCCAACAGTTATCGGCGCGATCGCCAACAACCTGTCACTCGGCACGGCTCTCACCCTGACAGCGCCGACTTTCCTATTTCTGGCCGGCCTGGTCTGTCTCCTGGGTCTGCGAACAGTAGCTCGCGATATGCGCAATATGCAGAAACACCTGCAAACAAAGCTGCCCTGAGAGTAACCAACAAAAAACGACCTCTATCTTGCGATAGAGGTCATATACGAACGCGAAGCGCGCCCCACTCCACTATCTTATATGTTCCCCACACCCACGAGCGATTGCGCAGAGGCATTATATTCATCGGGCAACACCGCGTGAGGCGAACTGGCGCCATGCCCTATGCTGCAATAGATGAAGCCCAGGCGGTTCATTTCGCTTGTTTTGAAGACGTTGCGCCCGTCTATCACGACAGGGCGACGCATGATGGTGCGAATCTCCCGCATATTCAGCAATTTGAATTCAGACCACTCGGTAACGAGTACAAGAGCATCAGCGCCTTCCGCCACCTCATTGGCCCCCAGGCAGAATTGCACCTGCTCCATGCGCACACCTTCGCGCTTCAACGCCTCACGACCTGTTGTCATAGCGACGGGGTCATAGACGCGCGCATATGCGCCCTGGTCGGTCATCTGTCGAATGATATCGATCGAGGGAGCCTCACGCATATCATCGGTATCGGGTTTGAAAGCCAGCCCCAGCACGCCAATAGTGCAGTCGCGCAGTGAGCCGAGAATGGAGGTGAGCCTGTCAAACACCAGCCGTCTCTGGTCATCGTTAATATCCATCACCGCGTGTAGCAATTGCGGGTGCAATCCTGCTTCCTCGGCCATGTAGGCCAGCGCGCGTACATCTTTGGGGAAACAACTCCCTCCATAACCAAGTCCGGCATCCAAAAATGCGCGCCCGATACGCTTATCATAGCCCATGCCTGCCGCAACCTCTTTGACATCCGCGTCCAGGCGTTCACAAATCTGCGCGATCTCGTTGATAAAAGAAATCTTGGTAGCCAGGAAGGCGTTTGAAGCGTATTTAATCATTTCCGCCGTGTACAGATCAGTAATCACGATGGGTACCCGCAGGGGCAGGTAGAGCGTGGCGACCCTGCGCGCCGCCCCCTCGTCCGACGAGCCGAGCACTACACGATCTGGCGACCGGAAATCCCGAATGGCGGAGCCTTCGCGCAAAAACTCCGGGTTGGAAACGACGGCGAATCGCACATCTGGGCGGCTCAGATTAGCGCGAATAATGCGCGTCACTACATCGCCACTGCCCACCGGCACCGTGCTTTTATTGATAATGATCGTGTAATGGTCAAGTTCCTGCGCGATGCTGCGCGCCGCGCTCTCGACATAGCTCATATCCGCGCCACCCAGCGTATCACTGGAAGGGGTGTTCACCGCGATAAAGACGAAGTCGGCATTATCCAACCCCTCTTTATAGCTGGTAGTGAAATGCAGCCGACCGGCGCTAACGTTCCTCCCGACAATCTCTTCCAATTCCGGCTCATAGATTGGTAACTCCCCCTTTTTCAGGCGTTCAATTTTCTCCGCAATAATATCTACGCAGGTGACGCGGTTGCCCAGGTCGGCAAAACAGGTACCTGTCACAAGGCCCACATATCCTGTACCAATCACGCATATTGTTGCCAAGTATTTATTTCCTCTCTCTAAATACCCTCGAGGACGGCTAAGAGGGTGTCTTCCTTCTCCTGCCAAAGGATATCAGGATTACTTTGAAGTAGCGGCAACTTACTGGCAGCATCTTTGCCGCCCATTCGCCGCTATATATCAATATCGGCAGAACAGATTACTTAGTACAGGGAATTACTACGCTTACTGCACTGAGAACTTGACCAGGACCGCGCCACTGGCAGGAATAGTGAGCGTGATATTCCCGTTTTCTAACGCGGGTCTACTAACGATCACATCCTGGCGGGTCTTATCATATTGCCACATGACCCCCGAAGCCTGATTCAGAAGCGCAGAGAGATTGGCGTTAATCGTATAGGGAACACTACCATTTTGATTTGTTACCAGCAGATAGATATTTTTATTCCCATCTGCTGTCGTGATAGCCAGGAGATTTTTATTTCCGATCACGCTCTGATAGGTTGTACGACATCCCTGCAGCGCGCGAATGCCCATACGCACGGCATAGTAATCCACGCGGCGATTGCCTTTGTAATCGATCAACCCGTTTGCATTGGTGGCAAAATCATACAAGGAAAAGATGTCGCTCCCATAGACGTAGTCATTGCCGGGAAAAGATGCAAAGATCATGTTGTTGATAAGCGAAACGCCAAATGGCTCAGAACTGTATTGATGCTTGTAACTTCCCCATTCGGTCACCCAGAGCGGTTCATTGCCATAGCCTGCCTGGTTCATCCAGCCATGCACTTCTTCCACAGCGGCACGAAAGTCTCCATAGACATGAATATCCATACTATCAAAATACTGAGGAATCGCGTGCAGCACGTCTCTGGGCCAGTTACTATTCGATGTCGCCGGCGCATAGACATGGAAGCTGCGACCTGGTAAATACGTATGGAAGACATAGCTGATAGCGTTATTAGTGTACATCGCAAAGGTATCGTATTCTGTCTCAGTTGCTTCGGGTGTCCATCCCTGGCCGGGAATATTCGGTTCATTGTGAATTTCAAAATCGGTCACGTCGTAATTATTCCGCACATCAAGCCAGTATACAGTTGCAAAGACATGTTCCCACCACTCATTCCAGTCGGCAGTAGTTCGCGGAGGATCGGGCGACCACGAAGGGTGATGTTGATCATCACGGTTGCGCAGGGTTAGTACGACGCGAATATCCGCGGCCTGTAATTCGCTCAGCAGTGTTCGGGCATTCCCCTGCCAGTGGGGAGCAGGTTCCCACGAGTAGTCGCTACCGCCCGGCGGGTTGGTCATAACGCTATCCCACTGTTTCCAATTGATAACATTGGGATTTGCCTTTATCTGCTGGATAGTTGGATATCCATACACACCGCTGTCATCTTGAGCTTCCCAGCGTGACATCCCTCCATACATATGATATGTATTCACGCCGAGATCCTTTAAATCGGCAATTGCAAAGCGACTGCTCCCTTCCGTCGCGCCAATAAAGCAGGTACTCTTACCCCATGCTTTGCCGCTCACCATGATAGTACCCGACAGAGGAACCATCGTGGGGGTCGGTGAGAACAAGAACGGCGATGGAATACCGGCGCCGAGCGAGTTGGCAGAGTTCTGGTTCTTCACAATAGCAGCCCCTTCTCTTTTGATGAAAGGCAGCACGTTTAATAGGATAAGCACGATCAGAATGATACTAAGTAGCGCAAGCAGGCGCGTCGTTGATTTCACATTCGCTCCCGTAAGCCGGCAAACAGATTTTTTTACTGGAGCATGATCGCTTGATAAATGTGGCTAAAGCTTATGTATCCCGTCAATGCAATGAGCGTCACATACAACACGAGCATACTCAAGGGTTTTACACGTAACATCATATACCGGGTCAACGGTATTCCCTCTTTCAGTATAGCAGTGAAGTCCTTCAGGAGCGTAATGATGTACGCAAGCAAGAAAATCAGCGCGCCTTGCAGAGCAAACAAGAGATTACCCTGCGCCGCGCTATGACCAAAAACCCCCAGGTAAAACCAGCAGGCAACCAGAGCAATACCCATCAAGAGGAAGTAGGGAGTATGCGCGGATAGCGAGAACGGCATCTTCTCGCCTTTCTGTAGTCCTTTCACCGTTATCATGTATGGTTTCTTCACCTTGAGCATAACCTGGATGAATGCGCTCAGCACGATAGGCCAGCGCACTACATGCAGCACAACGCCGCGCCAGCTTAGATTGGCTTTCTGCGGCTGATGCCAGACATGACTCCACGCCCAGATCATAAAAGCAACGTCAGTCAGCATCGAGGAGTGCAGGAGAAACTGCCAGTAATTCACGTGCGCGATGGAGGTATTGGTCAGAAGCGCAATGATGGGGAGCAGGAACAGCAGGAGCATACTGATCGACCAGAACGTATACCACGTCTGGACGAACAAGAATTGCAGCGCTTGCCGGGGTGTATAACGCTTCACACTCCTGGTGGTGTAGGTAAACAGCACCTGAATCATTGAAAATGCCCAGGCGAATTGTTGGCCGATGTAGGTTTCAAAATTTTCCGGGCCATCCCCAACCGCGATTACTTCGGGGAGAAAGACTCCTTGATGGCCCTGCGCCGCCAGAAAGACCGTGTCAAGATGATCTTCAGCGCGGGTCGGCTGAAATCCACCAATATCCATGATGGCTTGCATCTCATAGGTACAATGGCTACCGATAATAAACGGCGTGCGACAGAAGCCGAAGAAGCCCATCTGTAATGGCCCTTGCAGGACAAACTCCTGTTCGGCTGAACCACGCGCCGTCCAGTTATCCAGATTGCCGTAAATACTGGGAGCCTGCACCCACTTCACCTTTGGATCGAGGAAGAAACCCAGTACTTTATCCAGGTACGAGGGAACGGGGATGTGATCAATATCTAATTGTGTAAAATGACTATAGGAATTTCCATACGCATCGATCCAGCTATTCACATTTCCTGCTTTTGTCTTAGCCTTATACGGCGGAGTCGGTTGATTCCAGGCAACTACACGCTCGTTGCCCCAACGAGCGCTATCATGCCGGGAAAAGTAGAACACCCCAAGAGATTCCGCTAACGCCTGGATCTCGGGAGAGTGCTCTTTATCAACGACAATCCAGCTATCATGTGGATAACGGATCTCCTTCATTGCAACCATCTGGCGCTTCACAAATTCCAGGTCCTCCGAACCGGGAACGGTCAAGCTGATAACAGCTACGTTTTTGACCACGCCAGCATCCTCTACGCGGGCAACATCAATCGCTCTGGGCTTGCGCATCTGACCGAGATAGAAAGTATAAAAAGACGGCAGAACGGTGGCGCTATAAAACAACGCCACAGACATCAGACCGTACAGCAGAGGATTTCCGATGTGACTGGTATCGAACCACCATTGCCAGAAGTAGATGTTTACCGCGATCCATAGACCTGCGAGTACAAAATACTGTATTCGCTGCTTGTGACTCATCACCTTGAGTTGTTCAACCTGAAACTGACTCTTTTCACTGGTTGCCTGTAGCGATGAACTCTGCAAGGCCGGTGTATATACCTGGTTCGACATGATAATTTCTTCTTCTCTCTCGCAACACTGAAGGGGATTTACCCGCAGCCATACATTGGCTATCATCAATGTTAGCTAACTGAGTAGGAGAAATGGGCTATACATCTGGTTGAGGAATGGTTACAAAAGTACTATTTAGGTTGAGGATTTTTTATATATAAATGCTCTAATAGTGCGTTTCTGCCATAACTTCCTTAAATTGAGAAAAAAACAAGAGGAACGAATAATTAATCTTCCGATCTGAAGCTGCATTTCCAGAACGGCAAACACGCTGAGAACGCTTTTACACTGAAATGTAACCCATTCTGAACGAAAAACCTGCGCGCTCTTATACTGGCAAAAAGTAGATTGGTGAGTTGATGCTTGCTTGTGGCCTGCTCATGAGGATGGGCGAAAAGGTAGCATGTGAAGTCCGAGTCAGAGAACCTTCGAGGAACTAAAAAAAGGCCTCTATCGCAATGATAGAGGCCTTAAATGGGAGCGGGTTACGGGGTTCGAACCCGTGGTCTCAACTTTGGGAAAGTTGCATGTTACCACTACACCAAACCCGCGTGGTTCAACTAACAGTGACGATTATAGCCGAAAGGCTGAGAAAAGTCAAGGTTTTTGAGGATTTCAAAAGCGGGAATTTTACAAACTCCCACTATTTTCGTATTACTCTTATATGGTATGATGTGACTGAGCAAAGATAGGAATTCTTTGAACTACATAATTGCCTCTTACCACAATGGAGGATGAAATGGGCATATTCTCACGCTTAACCGCGCTTTTCCACATCCGCGCCAACGCCGCGCTGGATAAGCTCGAAAAGCCAGGCGAGGTCATGGACTATTCATACAGCAAACAGTTGGAACAGTTGCAGCAACTGCGCCGTTCCATTGCTGATGTCGTCACTGAGGAAAAACGCCTCGTCATGCTGCAAACAGAACTCAAGGATAAATCCAATAAAATCGAGGACCAGGCCCGACAAGCGCTGCTGGTCAACAACGAAGAACTGGCGCGCAGGGCCTTGCAACGCCAGCAAGAATGGGTAATACAGATCAACGAGTACGAACGGCAAATTGCCCTGCTGCGGGGGCAGGAAGAAAAATTGCTCCAGATGGAGCGCACGGTGAGCGCGCGTGTTGAGTCATTCCGCACCCAGAAAGAGATGGTTAAGGCTCAGTACAAAGCGGCAGAGGCGCAGGTTAAAATAAACGAAACAGTTACCGGCATTTCTGAGGAAATGTCCGAGATGAACCTCGCAATGCAGCGCGCGCAAGATAAGGTACTGACGATGCAGGCGCGCGCTAGCGCGATGGACTCGCTCATTGAAGAGGGCGCGTTGGGCGAACAAGGACTGCTGGGCGCAGGTTCAGGCGATTCCCTGCAACGCGAGTTAAATAAGGTGGCCTCTCAACAAAATGTCGATGCGCAATTGCAGGCCATGAAACAGCAATTACAACTCGGTAGCCCCGACCAGCAGCAACGACAACTCCCCCCTGGCGCATCCAACTCCGCCAGCTAAGAGCGCAAAAGGCCAGGCATTAGCCCTGGCCTTTCTTCTTCTCTTGAGCCTTCTTCGCCTTGTAGAATGACTTTGGCCGGGGATGTCGCTCCGTATCGACATACGCAGCCGGCGCAGCATCTTCACGCGCGCTGATTTCGAACTCTTCTTTTTCGCTCAGAAGCTCCTGCAAATCGTTGTATATGTTATAGTTGTCGATCACTTCGGGCATACGCAACATATGGCGCACCACCTGCATCTGAGCGATATTCGTCTTATCGTTCCTGGCAGGTGCGGCCTTGTCTAACAGCTTCTCTACCAGCTCCATACTGTCGTCATGCGCGCCAATACCCTCAAGACGCTCACGCGCTACCAGCAATTGTTCGTAAAGGTTCATTTTGCTCTCCTCCTGTGTGGACTACGTGGCCCCAGAGCTATGGTAACATAGCACAGCCACTGCGTCAAATGTATCAAGGAATGCAATCATCAACAGGGCTTAATGGCCGCTTGTTGGGAAAACAGGTAGAATGTGAATATGGGTTATACGCTCCTCGAGGTACGCTTTTCGAGGTTTGCCATTCGGCGAGGAGTTGGGAGGAGGAGGAGGAAATGGATGAAACCCCGGAACAACACACCGCCGCAGGATACTTCATCGCCATCGTTGCTGTACTGGGAGGAGCGTTGCTGATGCCATCGTTCACGGTTTTCTTTACCACGATTGGCCCGCTCCTATTATTCGTCCTGACACCTGTGTTACTGATCGGTTTTGCGCAATACAGACAACAGAAACGCTTGCTGGCAAAGCGAGACAAGACGGCATGTCATTCCCAGGAACCGGTAGCCGTCAGCCAATCAAGCACAAGCTCCGACATGTGTGATAATGCGCCCTGGCGTTGAGAGCAGCGCGGCAGGCTGTGCAGCACCGTTGCGCCATACTCTTTTGAAATCACGCGGCGGTCAAAAAGGACGACGGCGTTGCGCCGCGTATCGCTCCACGCCAGCCGGTTGAGGGCGCGGCGCACGCGCAGGGACGCCATCGGCACTGTCACCTGGTGGAGTTGGTCAGAATAGGGTTCGGCGCGAGCCGCGATGACCGGATCATTCAGCACCGGCATAGGGAGCCGCGCCACCAGCACACAGGCAGGAGCGCGGGTGACTTCATCGGTGCCATCCCAGAAACTGCCCGTGCCAAGCAGCACAATGCGCTCCTGGTCGTTGAACATCTGCCAGAGCTGGCGCGGCGAGCCATCGACGCCATGTCCGAGTACCAGTATGCCGCGCTGTTCCAAAAGCGGCTTGACCGCCGCGTAGGAACTACGCAGCGCGGCATACGATGTAAAGAGTACCACCAGTTGACCATCAAGCGAGGTTGCCAGTTGCACAATGGCCTCATCCAGGTGACGCTGGTACTGGGGCGCGTTTGGTTCCGGCACGTCGTTCGGCATATACAGCATGGTTTGTTCATGATGCTCGGTCACGACGGAAAGCGCCGGGCATCCATCGGATTCCAGCCCGAAGCGTCCGCGATAGAATGAAAAGCTCTGGTCAACCGAAAGGGCAATGCCCGCGAAGATTGAACTGACTCCAGGCGTGAGAAAATAGCGCTTGATGAAGGGAGCCGTTTGTGCGTCCTGCGCATAGAGCACTGGCATGGCCTCGACAGGCGTTTGCGGAGCGGTAGGTGGAAGTGGGGGCGTAGGTGGCACGCGCAGCCAGTATACCATGCTCTCTTTTTCGCTGTTACCCATTATGAGCGCTCGCTGGCCCAACTGCCTCTGCTCATCCAAACGTCGCGCCAGTTCAGTCAACTCCCACACCAGCGACTCGTCTTCACCACCCCCTCCGCTGCTGGCATCCAGGCGGTGCCGGCTACGCTGCGTGGTAAGCATGATCTTTTGCGCTTCCTGCACAAGATGAATAACCGCCGAGAGGCGCGCGGCGGTCTGCTGCCAGGCGCGTTCCACTTCCATCCAACTCGATAAATTGCGCATGTGCGGCGATAATCGCAGGGGTTGATCGATACGTTCAACGCCGCGACCCGCGTTAGCAGTGCGACTCGAGTTTTCCTGTTTGCCCTTATCGCGCGCCCCTCCGCTATTTGCCCCCTCCTGCAATAGATGGCCCAACGCGCTAAACAGGTTATCCACCGCCGCGCGTGCCTGGCGCAAGCTTTGAAACCATGCCAGCATCCGTGTATCTAGCGCCGATTTTTCAATCGTCGGCGTGGTCGAAAGCCCGCCCGGACCATTTTCGCGCAGCGCGGGAGCCGCCAGGGCCAGCAATCCCTGATAACGCCCGTTGGGTAAATCGGTGCCTATCGTATTGAGCAATTCCAGCAGACGCATATGATCGAGGTCCGCGCTGCTCCAACGCGCCAACTCCTCCTCTAACAAGTCCGCGTCGAGAATGAGACGCCGCGTGATGCCACTCAACTGAGAACGAGGCGAGGAGAGATCATCGAGCAAACCTGCATGGGTGGTCACGACGATACGCGCCTGCTTGACACGTTCTTCAGCATGTTCTACAAAGCAGTAGCCTTTTTTGCGATAGAGACAACGCTGAGAGGGAGTTTCCGAACGCCCATCGACCAGCGGCACACGTTCAACGCCAGAGGAGATACGCTCCCACGCGCTGAACTCCTGTGGCAATAAGGTTAACTCGCTCCGTTCGCCGGTCAGGGTTTGCTGCGCCCATAAGCCCAGTTTTGCCAGGCCGCGCGCCTGCTCTGCCGTAAGTTCGCCACTGGTTCGCCGCAAGGCAGAGCCAAACCAGCGATGCACGCACAGGTACCCGCCGCGCTCGGCAAGATAGGCCACCGACAGCGTACTTTTGAGCGCGCCCTGCAAACGCGGCAGCACGTTCTGGATGAGACGACGTGCTGCCTGTTGATTCGCGCAGGCAATCACCAGGCGATGCGGATCATGCTCTGACTCGCCCTTCTGCTCGTTCACCCATTCAAGTACCGGCAAAAGGGCGGGCGTATAATCATTCGCGCCTACCGTCACCTCTAAGAGTAAACAGCTTTGCCCGTTAAGCGCCTGGCGAATTGCATTGTAGGCCGTCTGATACCCCGCGTGCATAGCAGGCGCTTGCTGCGCTTCAACCTGTTGCGCGTCAGATATTGAGGTATCGCTTTGAGAGAGATATTCGGGAATGACTTCAACCAGCGTCTGCAAGGTATCTGCTATGGGAGTATCGTCTTGCGATGCCCGCGCCACTTCTTCGCCTACTGTGTGAGCAAGCGGCTCTGACGCTTGCTTATCGAGTACCACACTTTGCGTTTGAGCGCCCTTGCTGGTATGCCGCGCAATAGCAAATGAGAGGATGCGCGGGTCCATACCAAGTTGGGCGGCGAAGAGGTCGCCCAGGCTGCCGCGTAATGACTCGGAGCGCAAACCGTCCTGCTCCATACGCTCGCGCCATTGCTGGCGAAAAAAGCCCAGTAGGGGCCAGGAGTGTGGCGCATCGAGGTTCGCCAGGTCTTTCAAAATAGGAGTATCTACCGCCGCGAGCAAACGATGCAGAGCAATGAAAACATCCATCGCCAACAACGTATCAACCATAGCTCGATGTCGCCCCGGCGCAACCGTCAGCCCCAGCGCCACGGCTACCTGTCCAAGACCATATCCGGGCAAAGAGGGCAATAAAACGGTCGCCAGCTCAAAGGTATCAATCAGCGGGTTGTTGCGCGCCAGGCCGCAACGACGCAAGAAACCAACATCGAAAGGGATACTATGACCAACAATGGGATAATCGCCTAAAAACTGCTGCAAACGCGCGGAGATCGCATCAAAGGGGGGAGCCGCTGCAATTTTCTGAGGAGTGATGCCGGTGAGTCGCTGTACTCGGAAAGGAATCGAACGTCCGGGGGCAACCAGGGTCTCCATCTTATCCAGAATCGTCTCGCCCTGAAACTTGACTGCCGCGACTTCCAGAATAGCGTCTTGTTCCGCATGGAGTCCGGTTGTTTCCAGGTCAAGAGCTACGCGAATGGGTGGCTGTTTCGCCATAAACGTTTTTGTTCCTTAGCATTACTCAAAGTATTCAAGTAGCACGCGAGCAAACTGCGCCGCGCGTCCACGATGGCTGATACGGTTCTTCTGTTCAGAGGTTAGCTCAGCAAACGTCCTCCCCAGCTCAGGCAGTAGGAAGATGGGATCATATCCAAAACCACGCGCGCCTCGCGGACTGTCAGCGACGATGCCCTCAATCATACCTTCTACTATGCGACAATGACCACCCGGTTCGGCCAGCGCGATGGCGCAGCGGAAACGCGCCTTGCGTTGCTCGCCTGTCAGTCCCCGCATTTGCTCAAGAATCAGGCGGAAACGCTCTTCATAGCTCGTATCTCGTCCCGCGAATCTGGCGGAGTACACTCCCGGCGCTCCACCGAGCGCATCAATTTCCAGGCCGGAATCGTCCGCCAGGCTTAACATGCCGCTGGCCTGAGCATAAAACCGCGCTTTCAATGCTGCATTCTCAACAAATGTCTGGCCTGTTTCCTCTACATCCGTATCAATTTTAACCTCGCGTAGTGATTGCAAAGTTAGCGGGAGATCAGAGAAAATAGTATAAAACTCATCCAATTTATGATGATTCGTGGTCGCCAGCAACAAGGCACGCATTGGTTCTCTCTAAATGGGGAAAATATCCCTGCAATTATACTATGATTGACATCTTACCATATTCCACTTCTCTTGTCGAGTTTTTCTGCTGCGGTTTCTCACCTACCATTTTGGGCCATTCATTGAACCATTTTGTCACCATGTAACGTATATGTTATTACAATGAAACACATTACTTTATCATAAACCATCTTACTATAAAAAGTCATCTAAGGCGTCTATTACACAGAGAGAATTTTTTATCTCTCTGATACGCCCGATTGAAAGTAGGTTTAGACCTATGCTTCTACAAAATACTATCAACGAAGATAGAGCGGGTTCATCGCTGCTTGAAACCGCTTCATTGCTCTCTACAGGTAGTAACACGCCTGAACTACGCGGTCAGTTGCCACGCGCATTCAATAGACAAACATTTCCAGGCCCGTCGAAGGGCCGGTTTGAACGCAAACTGCGCCACGCGCTCAATGAGCAATTTCATAACTTGTTGATCAAACTGCCGCCGCCAATGCGGGTACGCTTCCCGCAGTTGTATAATCACGCGCAGAAAACATTTGCTCTTTCGCTGCGCATGTTACGCCCGTTGAATTTAGATGAAGCTGAGCAAATGACGATTGCAATGGGGGCATTTTTTCATGATATAGGAAAACTCGCTATCGACGAGGGCCTGCTGAATAAACCAGGGCAACTCACTCCCCGTGAGTATGCCATTATCAAACGTCATCCTGCTTATAGCGCTAACATACTCAACAGCCTTACCCTGCTACCCGATGTGGCATTGCTGGCCTATCACCATCATGAGCGCTGGGATGGAACTGGTTATCCGGACGGATTAACAGGAGAAGCGATTCCACTGGGCGCGCGTATGATTGCTATCGCCGATGCATTTGATGCCATGACCTCTCATCGCAGCTATCAGGTGCAGCGCACTCCGCAGGAGGCATTGGAGGAACTGCAACGCTGCGCAGGAACACAATTCGATCCGCTACTGGTGCAACTTTTCTGCGCGGGCGGACTTATGCCGGCTCGCCGGACATCAATTGCGCCACCATATCCAGCAAATCACTCAGATTAAATGGCTTTCTCAGGACGTAGATGCCACGCTCTCGCAACTTCTCAAACGGGAGTGTGGGACTCCCGCTGATGAGAATAACCGGCACGTTGCGCATCGTTTCGATACGCTGCAGGTGATCGTACAACTGTAAGCCATCCATGAAGGGCATAATATAATCGAGCAGGATAAGCGATGGGTGCAGGTGTCGCGCCGTCTCCAATACCAGGTCGCTTTCGGCAATCCATACAGCGCGATGCGCCGTATGCTCTGCAATAGCCTGCTTGAGCATCTCCCCCACAGAACGATCATCATCTACAATCAATATGGTTTTTTCCTGCGCAATCGGGGCAGGCGCTTCTGACATAACCACACTCCTCTTTCAATTCCTTCTAAATATTGACGTTTAAACTAACAGGGATCTAACTGAGCCATAGCAGAGATGGCTCAGGACCAAGAAAGACGAGTGGAGATGAAAAAGATCAGCCGATCAACCTCAAGCAGAAGGTGTCTTTTTGCTCTTTTTCGGCTTTTTACTCGTTTTCCGAATCACTGCATGACGGGTTGCGGGCTTGGGATGAAAGCCTTTAGCCCGTCCCGGTGCCTTTCCACGCAGTTGCGGAGGGCGCGCCGGTGTTCCCAACTCGTGCAAAAGGGTGGGCATGGCTCGTCGCACCTGCGCCAACGTGAGTACCGAGCGGCGCGTCTCCCACGGTCGGTAACAGCTTGCCACCAGAGGGCGAGCCAGGACCAGCAGATTGTGCGCACAAGCGACCACCTGAGTCCAGCGTTCGGTCCGCTCAGGAGTACTCAGCCGTGGGATGTCCCAAAGCAGTTCTTGCTTGTCGAAGCGATAGCCATGCTCGTGCGAGTACCGCAAGCGATACGTTGGGCTGACCTCAGCCAGAGGAGCAGGTTCGTCGCCTTTCCAGACAAACCAACTGATCTTGGGATCACGAGCACGACCTGTGGCTCCATGACGGATGATCTGGATCACCGACACCTCAACCCCGCGCGCGGTGCGCAAGTGCAAGTGGTTCCAACACCGCACCTCGATCTTCGCGCCTTTGGCATCGGTGCCTTCCCAACTGGTATCCGGTTGCCCGTGGCTGCTCTCATCTTGGCATTGAAAGCGGTACCCATCTTTGCGAGAAGCCCCGATCTGACCAGCAGCACGGGCAGGTGCCGGGCGATAAAAGACGCGATTGCTTTTGACCCGCAACAGTTCAGACGCCTCAACGTCGGCTATGCGGGCCAGGAACGGCGCGCAGGCGTACCACCGATCACCGAGAATGATGGGATGCAACCCACGGGCGACCAACAGCGCCACCACTGCCCGCAATTGGCGAGCAGCGACCTCTGTGGCCAGTTCGCTCAATTTCACCCGCGCCGTATCCAGCACGTAGGTGCCTTGACCGGCTTGGGTGGGCAAGAGGACCACATGGCTCATCACCCATCCAGGGCTGGCGGCGTGCGTGTTCTTGGGCAAGTTGGCGATCGGAACCAACGTGCGATCCTCGGCGGTCTCGGCCTCCGGGCGATACAGATTGCTGGTGTCCACGCCCAGAAAGACGAGTTCCCCTGGCTGAGGCAGCGGCGCGCAGTCCACAAAGACCTTGCGCAGTCGCTCGGCATCAATCTGGCCGTCTTCCAGGGCTTCGTACAGGCTGGCCCAGGTCCGCTCAAAAAACGGCGAGAACGACAATTCGGGAAAGCTGCGCGCTCCCGCCTCACTGGAGAGCGCATCCACCAGATTGAACAGCGCATCTTTGCCGTTGCCAAAGCAGCCGTACATCCCGTGACGAAACTCGTTGAATGTGTTAAGGTTCATGAGAGTAATGCTCCTGAGTTTGTTTTCTTTTGGATACATTACTCCCTCTCAGCAACCCCATTACAAGGGTTGCTGAGGGTATTTTAGTTTAAACGTCAATAAATAAGGACGTATAAAATGAAAGAATAAGCGATTTTGAAGTGTCAGTTAGTACTATCAGGTTCTCGCTTCACACGTTCTTGCTGAATCGAACGATAGCAACGGCGCAGGTCCTCTTCCAATTTCGCCCAGTCACCTTCGATATCGATCGAGGTTTTACTGGTAATGCGGTCAACAGTGATGGCAGCTTGTAGACGCCACTTCGCCGATTCGCTGGCCTCTTTTCTTGCTATCGTGGGGCCAGCACTGGCTGGGATGTGCCTGGCGCGGTGTTAGCGCTCGTCGGCGCTGGGAATGGGGGCATCGTGTGACGCCACGCGGTCGCGCCATCGCTGAGACGATAGGCGACAAACACGTAATCCATATACGAGATGGTGTTAGCTATACGAGGCACGTTGATCCGTACGTAGAGCAATCCGTTGCTCGCTCCAATGGCGACCGGATTGTCTTGCTCGACCGCTAGTGGATGCTCAGATAGAAGCTGACCTGTATGCGGATCAAAAACCTTCAGGGTGTATACTGCCTTATTCTGTGGTGGGCCGTTTGATTCTAACAGATACAGCTTCCCGCTGATGACTTCCGCCCACAATGCGCCGCAGTCTGGATACAGCAGCTTCGGACCAAAGTGATTGACAGCACATTGAAATGGCGCTTGCCAGGCCACCTTGCCTGTGCGCGGGTCTAGCCCCGCGATGCTATAGACCCCATTGTGCTGGCGCGCAGCCAGCAGCAGGCCCTGTGCGATGGGTAGGCTGAGTATGTTGTACCCTGGACCAGCAGACCATAGGAGCCGCCCCGTCCTGGCATCGAGCGCATAAATGTTCCTGGTATCGGTGCTGGATTCCATAATTATTGAGTAGCTATTGATATAAAGTATGCCGCTATTGATATACGCTCCCGTCAGCGTTCCCGCGCCTGGAATCGGCTGCTCCCAGATTCTCTGCCCGGTCTGCTCATGCACAGCGTAGTACGTATATCCCGATGGAAAGTACACCGCCCCATTCTCTACAAGGGGCGGGCTGAATAGAGAACCTTGTGGCAAAGGCACGCTCCAGCGTACCTTACCGGTCGCACCATCGAGTGTATTGAGTTGATTACCGCCGCTGTTCTGAGTATACAGATTCCCATTGCTCACACTAAACCCATACCCGTTTTCTGTCGTGAAGGTGGTATTGTGCCAGATTACAGAGCCGTTGGCGGCATTGAGCGCGCTGAATGTAAAGTCGAGCGAAAAGAGATACAGCCGCCCATTGTCTACGACGAACCAGAAGTAGGATTTATTGGTGTGGTTGGCTACGTGCCAGATCTGCTCTCCGGTGCTGGCGTTGAGCGCGTAGATGTCAAAGTCGAGCACGGCATACACTATGCGGTTTACGACCTGCAAATACGCGCTGCTGCCTACACCAGGATCGGGCTGTTTGCTCGTTGCCAAACGACGTTGCCAGATCACTTTTCCACTGCCTCCATCGATGCGATAGGCAGTTCCGTTATGGATACTATAAAGATCACTCGGTCCACCAGGCGTCACCGTTGGCGAAGTGCCGACCATATGGGTAACAACTAACCAGCTTCCTACCAGTACGCCAACCACTATGACGGCAGCCAGACCGCTCAATAGACGCATAAAGCGTGTGCCGCGTGGGCGGGTAATTGGACTGGCCGAGTTGAACGTGACGACTGGCGCAATTTCAGCAGGGGAATCCCCATCGCTCTGTTTGCCTGTAATGCGTTGGCGGGCGTGTTCCAACGCAGCACGGTCTTCAGCGATAAGGGGAACGATGTAATAGCGTTGTAGCACCTGTACCAGGTTTGCCTCGCCCGTTGATTCATCCAGAGTGCCAGGCTGATGAAGCTGCTCAATCTGTTCATCGACCCTTTCGGAGGTGAAGTATTCATTGTTGGATGACATAGACTGCTCCTTATTCATTTCTCCCTCTCCCCTTCATTCCAGCCATGTTTATCTGGCCTGCTGTATTGAGCAATGGATAAGCGCTGCGCATACAATTGACGCAGGGAATTCATGGTTCGCGAAAGCATGGCGCGCACCGCGTCCTCGCGTTTGCCCAGGATTACCGCAATCTCTCCACAGTGGAGACCGAACCCGAAACGCAGGCGTAACATTTCCTGTTGGAGTTCTGGCAGAGTGTACACGAGATCGTGTATCTCTCGTTCCTCATCCTGCTTCACCGCTACCTGTTCAGGATCTCGCGCCTCGTCTTCACAGATTGTTTCGCTCGCCAGTTCCAAAGGCACATTGTGCCGCGAGGACGCTTTGCGAAAAGCGTCCACCGCCTTGTTGCGCGCCACGCGCCAGAGCCAGGCGATCTGCGCCGATTCAGGCAGATGCGCGAATTTTGTCTCGGCCAGCGCCGCCATGAAAGTCTCCACCAAAATATCCTCGGCATCTTCCCGCGATTGTGTATGCTGGCGTAGATACGCGAAAAGCTTCTCCGACTGTTGTTCAAACAGCTCTTCCACTGCCTGGCCCCTGCCTGTTGTACTCTGTTGCTGCAACCTGCTCTCCCCTCCTCGGCTTGTGAGATCTTACTAAGCATATCGTTTCGCCTCCCCAAAACGTGACATGCGCCACTGATTACCAGATCTGTATTGTTCCGTCGGCGCCAGCCGAAGCAACGCGCTTGCCATCAGGCGACCACGCCACGGCTAAAGCGGCATCGCTATGACCGCGATACACCAGGGCGGTCTTGCCTGTATTCGCATCCCAGACTCGCACTGTCGTATCTTCACCCGCGGAGGCAATATAACTACCTTTGGGCGACCACGCCACCGCCATTACTGCTCCCGTGTGACCGCGATAGGTCAGGATAGCCTCGCTATGCACGACATCCCAGATGCGAACCGTCCCATCTTCACTGCCGGAGACCACGCGCCTGTTATCAGACGACCACGCCACCGCCATTACTGTTCCCGTATGACCGCTCAAAGTAAGCATTCTCTTCCCGTTCGCCGCATCCCAGATCTGGATAGTCTTATCAGCGCCTGCGGAAGCGATGTATTTGCCATCAGGAGACCAGGCCACCGCCGTTACCGCTGCCGTATGACCGCGATAGATTACCAGATTTTTCTGGCTGGCAACATCATAGATCAACACCGTGTTATCCATGCTGGCAGAGGCAATGCGTTTGCTGTCCGGCGACCAGGCGAGGGCAGTAATCAGCGCGTTGTGTCTTCCGCCAGCAACAGGACAATCATTATCCAGTCCGCACATAGCGGGGGAGTTGCCCCAGACGTACACCTGTTGTGTGGGCAAGCCATAGGTGAAGTTGGGAGACCAGGCAGCAGCTACATGCGCGCCATCAGGGGACCAGGCAACGGCAGTGGCATTTCTGTAGTTGAACAGGCCAAACTGATCCTCGTGATAGATTTGGAGATCACCCAGGCTATCAGCGCTGGTGGCGGGGTCCCAGAAGCCGACATTCAGTCTTGCCCCATCCTCGGCTACGATCTGTTTGCCATCAGGCGACCATGTGATTGCTCGCTCTGTTTGATGGCGACCTGCAATAAACGCGATGCGCTGGTCAGCGCTGGCATCCCAGATGGTTGTTCCCGACGAGTCAACCGAGGCAAGGTATTGTCCATCAGGGGACCAGGTGACGAGACGCAGGTTGTCTGCTCCTTGATAGGTGATGCGTGTTTGCCCGGTGGCCGCATCGAGCACCAGTATGTTCATCTGCTGGTCAGCTACGACGATTTGCCTGCTATCAGGAGACCATGCAACAGAGATTATACCCTGGTCAGCCGTGTTGTAAATCAGCCTGCCGGTAGCAGCATCCCAGACTTGCGCTACCTGCCCTGAATTGGCATTATACCAGGATGCGATGCGTGTTCCATCGGGGGACCAGGCAAGGCCAGAAGCCTGCCCGGTCGCAATGGGCATGGAAAAAAGGGGTATTCCAGAAGTCACATCCCAGACCCGTCCGATGACGGCGTTCGTCCCTGGCCCCAAACCCTCTATGGAAACGATGCGCTTGCTATCGGAGGACCACGTCAAAGAGTAGATAGCGTTATGAGACGGAGGCTGATATGTCGAGGTACGCTGACCGTTCGCAGCCTGCCAGACGCCGACGGTAGAGAAGGTTGCGCCATCTGCGGATTGTATGGTGTTGGTAGTGGCGAGCAGGCTGTCATCGGGAGACCATGCAATGCTGTCCACATGGCTGGTCGCCGTATCAAAGGTGGAAACCTGCGTTCCGGCGAATGTATCCCAGATTTGCACGCTGCCGCCGCTTCCTACCGCCACATATTTCCCGTCGTGAGAGGCGGCGACGGGATACGAATGGCTAAAAGTCACCAACGTGTTGCCGGTATCAGAATCCCATACCTGCACGGTATTCGCTGGACCAAGAATAGTTGCGATCAGGCGCTTCCCATCAGCAGTCCATCCAAGCAGCGAGATTTTTGTAGAGCGGCCGCTATCATAATGGGTTGAGATGAGCCGGCCAGTTGCGGCTTCCCAGACCTGGAAGACACCATCTGCGTTGGCTATGGCGACACGTTTCCCATCAGGCGACCAGAAGAGATTATTGACACTAAACAAAGGTGGACGCATCACCAGAGGCGTGGTTTCCTCGAATGGAGTACCTCCTATTGCGGTAGGAGTAGCAGTAGAAGGTCCCTGAATGGTCGCGCAAGCAGAGAGAAGCCAGAGCAAGCAGCAGATCCGGAGAAACAAAGGAAGAATATGTTGTTTCTGCATCGTTTTCGCTCCTTACTTAATTGGGCAAGCAAGAGCCTATCATCCATTATTCAGACACGACACAATAGCCGTACCTGAAAAGTGTAGCGCAGTCACATCTCAACCCTATCCCAAAGTTAGCCGCTATCTTCACAAACGGCTCACATCTCCCTTTACTGGTATCACGCCCGTTGCATTGAACTCGCTCACCCCGCACTATTGAGAAGCCCTGATAGTTAGCGCCAAACGTATTGACACTAGCGGCGGCAAACGGTATAATCAGGCATGTCAGCAATGGCAAGCCGGTGTAGCTCAGGGGTAGAGCGTTCGCTTCGTAAGCGAAATGTCGTCGGTTCAAATCCGACCTCCGGCTCTTTTCTATTCTGTAGGTGGTAGTATCTCTTCCCAACTATCTGTTTCATGCGTTTCTCTCCAATGTCGCTTGGCGTGGCAATTGGCACACACCATATCACACCCTTTTGCTGATTATTCTTTGTAGCATGTAAACGCAGCAGCGCTTTAGAACCTATTAGTACATCATCCACAGGTACGAGGTATATTTTCCCCGTATCTGGAGAGTAAATGGCAAAATAATCAGTCTCACCTCTATATCCTTTTCTGATATGAGGCTTTCCGCCGACTCTAGCATAGGTTATAGCGGTGTTAAACTCCAAACATCCTTGTTCCTCGTTGTAGTGCGCTGTTTTACACTGGATGCGAACGAGCTTTCCGTCATCATCGATAGCAATATCATAGCGATGGTCATGTCCCCAACGGAATATCAGCGATCACCTTTTGCTCTAACTCAGCAGTGATATATCCTGTCTGAATGGGTCCTGGGGCTACAATATTGACCGTGATGCCATACCTTCCCAATTCCTATGAGGTTGTTCGCATGACGGGAAAAAGGTTGAGTCCCTGGCATTCGAGACGTAATGAATATGCTATTCAGGCAGCAGAGGACAGGCATCACGGAACTGCTGCATCTTTTTCTCGACGTCAAGAAAAGTCATATGCATGGTGGCGGGAACGCTCAAATTGAAGGTGAGAATCTTGCGGTTCAAGGCGCGCAACTTCTCTTCGTAGGCAGTCGCGGCTTTCTCAACGGAGTCATTATAGGCGCGTTTCTCGCTGGGAAATGGTGAGACCCGGCGCGTCCGCAAAGCGCTGGCCTGGGAGCGCAGGCGATTCAGTTGTTGCTCTACGCGCTCGTTTTCGCGGCGAATTTCTTTGAGCAGTTCGATTTCCGGGGGCGCGTAGCCGTTCTGTTTAAGCAAGCGGTAAGCGGAGGTTTTGTCTCCGGCCAGATGCGTCATCTTCGAGGTTGAGCGGCTTGCCCGTGCCCGGCAGGTTGTCAAATTCGCCGCGCGCCACCGCCTCTTGAATCTGTTCTTCGATATAGTGCTGGTATTGCCTGCCGCTTAGTTTGCCGGGGCGGCGTGGCTGCTCTGCTTCATCGGGGTTTTTGGCGGCGTTGCGCCAATCTTTGAAATCCATAGAGTCACCCGGTTCGTATGCTAGCTTATGTGATTATCTTCTATGAATATTATAGCGTGCTGGATAGCCTGTCGCGCAACTTCGTAGACCTCTTCCAGTGGAAGCGATTGTTCCGAGGCGATGCGCCTGCACTCTTCATATTCCGGCGCGGCGCTGATGACACGCCCTCCCAGCAGCTTCACTTTGACTTGCATCATGCCAAAGGGGGTCTCAATGAATTGCTGAATACGTTGGGCCTTGCGCCGCTGCATGTGCTGCATACGCACGCCAAGCGTGTTGGACTCGCTCAAGAGCAATTGCGCCAGCGCGTCGCCATCTTCAACGCGACAGATCAGGGTAAGCATGACGGCGGGACGGTTCTTTTTCATGTGGAGCGGAGTGTACGCGACGTCCAGCGCGCCAGCCGCCAGCAGTCGCTCCATCAGTCCACCCAGCGCTTCGCCCGTCATGGTGTCGATATTGCTTTCGATTACCGTCACCCAGTCGGTATCCATCGCCGCCTGCGCGTCCGCCTCCATGCTCGCACCTGGCAGCCTGCCCAGGCAGAGCCGCAGGCAATTGGGCCAGGGGAAAGACTTGCGCCCGAAGCCATAGCCCACGCGCTCGATACGTATGGCTGGCGTCTCAAAACGGGCCAGCGTTGCCAGGATGGCAGCTCCCGTAGGAGTCACCATCTCGCCCTCTACCGGGCAGGGTCGCCAGGGCGCAGACACGCGCCGCACTATTTCCAGCGTGGCAGGCGCGGGAATCGGGCAAGAGGCCATGCGCCGTCTTGACATGACCGCTGCTCAATGGCAAAGCAGAAGCATACAGATTCTCAATGCCCAGCGTTTCAACCGCCAGGGCCGCTCCCACAATATCAACGATGGCGTCGATGGCCCCAACTTCGTGAAAATGCACTTCTTCAAGCGCAGCGCCATGCACAACGGCTTCCGCTTCCGCGATACAACGGAACATGGAGATGGCTCGTTCGCGGACACGCGGGAGCAGCGTTGCGGCCTGCAACAGCGAGACGATATCCGTGAAGTGGCGCGTGGGCTGCTCCTGTTCGGCCAATATTACATCGAAACGCGCTCCGCGAATGCCCTTATCCTGAAATTGCTCCAGTTTCAACTCGTAGCCACTGATGGGAAGACCCGCGAGCGCCTGTCGAAGCGTTTCGAGGGGGAAACCGGCATCCAGCATGGCTCCCAGGAACATATCTCCGCTGATGCCGGAGTGACAATCGAGATAGGCAATGAGCTGTGACATTTATTTGCCGCTCTTGTGGAAAGCGATGGCGTCGCGATAGACATCCACGTAGCGCATTGCCGATGCGTGCCAGGAATGATCGGCTTCCATGCCGCGCTGTTGCAATGTGCGCCACACGTCCTTAAAGCGGAAGAGTTCTAAGGCGCGCACGATGGCCGCGAAGAGGTCCCAGGGATCGTAGTTGTCAAAGGTAAAGCCATTACCCAGTCCGCTGCGTGGGTCATATTCCTGCACGGTATCGGCCAATCCTCCGACCTTGCGCACGATGGGAACGCTGCCGTAGCGCATGGCGATTAACTGTCCCAGGCCGCACGGCTCGAAACGCGACGGCATCAGGAACATGTCGCTGCCCGCGTAAATGCTTTGCGCCAGTTCGCTATTGAAGGTGAGAAAAATAGCGACCTGCTGCGGATAGCGCACCGCCAGGTTCTGGAACATCTCGTGATAATGCTGGTCGCCGATGCCCAGCACCACCAGTTGCACGCCCTGAGCCAGCAAAGGCTGCGAAATTTGCGAGATCAGATCAAAGCCTTTCTGATCGGCCAGGCGCGAGATCATCGCCAGCAATGGCACATCGGGACGCACCGGCAGATGCGCTCGTTCTTGCAGCGTCTGCTTATTCTCGGCCCGCTTCTCCAGGCTGGCGCTATTATATTGCGAGCGTATATAGTGGTCGGTAGCGGGGTTCATTTCCAGGTAGTCAATGCCGTTCAGGATACCAAACAGGCGTTCCCGCCGCGAACGCAAAAGCGGATCGAGCTTTTCGCCAAAGGTGGGGGTCAATATCTCCTGGGCATAGCGTTCGCTGACGGTGGTGATGGCATCGGAAAAGTGGATGCCGCGCGCCATAATATCGACGACGTTCGCCAGTTCGACAATCTGCGGATAGAGGAATCCGCCCGCCGCGACACCAGCTACTTCCAGGATGCGATAGCCGAAGATGCCCTGGTAGGCCAGGTTATGGATGGTGTAGACTGTCGCTGCCTCACTGAAAAAGGGGTCTTCGTGATAGACAGTGTGCATCCAGTTGGGGACGATGCCCGTTTGCCAGTCGTTGCAATGAATAATATCGGGCGACCAGTCGAGCAGGCGCATCGCTTCAAGCGCGGCGCGGCAGAACAGGATGAAGCGCTCGCCATCGTCGATATAGCCATAGATATTTTCGCGATCAAAGTAGCGCGGCGCGTCAACCATGTATACCGGAATGTCGTTGCCGATGCTACCCTGCATAA
Organism: uncultured Chloroflexia bacterium; assembly: GCA_963769535.1. Lineage (GTDB taxonomy): Bacteria > Chloroflexota > Ktedonobacteria > Ktedonobacterales > Ktedonobacteraceae > CF-113. Next base: position 234,373 of record CAVYMC010000004.1, read on the forward strand.
TGCGCACCTGTTCCTGGTATTGCGACATCTTGACCGTCATAGCATCGAGCACGGTGGTCAATTGAAAGCGTTCAGGACTGATCTGCCCATAACGCGGCATGACCAGCCGCACATCATGACCCAGTTCTTGCAGCGCTTTAGGCAACGCGCCAACGACATCTGCCAGCCCCCCGACTTTGGCAAACGGCACAATCTCAGCCGCCATTATCAGGATGCGGAGAGGCCGCTCAAACTCCATGTCCATACAACTCCCCAATAGGTGAATTTCAACCGCGACGTATTTTTTCTCATTATAGCATGTATGAAACCCCAGGGCGACCGCAAGGGTCTCCACCCCACATCCACTCCACTCCCGCCCTTACAATGACTACGACGGGGAGGGGAAATGTCGTAAAGTGGTAGAGTTAGTAACGCATCCTCTTCATGGATTGAGAAACGGCGGCGCTTCAATTGCAGGTATTATAGCTGTGTTGAAGCCCTATGACAAGTATCAGGATAACCACTTGAAGCGCCTCTTATCCCTAATGCAGTGTCCCACTCAATATCGGCACTCAGACCGCCTATCTCGCCCTATCATCCTGAGCGCAGCGAATGGTATGCGCTCAAGTCTCCAATGTCTGGCGGCGGAGACCCTTCGCTGCGCTCAGGATGATAGGGAGACGTGTGCTGCTGTGGATGGTCGTTACTGTGAACGGCGGCGGAGACCCTTCGCTGCGCTCAGGGTGACAGGGCGAAGGCGATCTGCCAGCACAGTGCCGATCTTGAGTGGGACACTTCATCGTTTTTCACAAGGAAAAAGCCAGGAGCGACACCCCCACGTGGGGCGTCGCTCCTGGCTTTTTAACAATATCCTGAAGGCGGGAAAGGACACGCGCTACACTTTGTAGCGGTTGCGTGTTAGGAAGTAGAATTGGACAGCGGCCAGGATGCCGATAATAATGACGACCGTGATGGCGCTGATGTTGCCGCCGGAGCCGAGGACTAAACCGCCGCCGGGCGTAAAGGGAATATTCGGCTCGGTCTCGTTGGGGAATACTGGCAACGAGAAGAAGGCGAAGGCTGCAATGTAGATCAGCAGGCAGGTTCCCAATACCAGCCACATACCGAGACAGCCCAGGTTGTTTTCGCCGACAACGGCGAACTCGCGGCGTGCCACGCTCGTCCAGATGGCTGCCAGAGCCAGACCACCGGCGCACAGCAGAGCAGCGATAATCTCCTCGGAAGGAGTAGTATGCACCAGCAGGGTAGAGATAGCCAGCACAGCTACAATGGTAACGCCGCCCACCACAACGAGGTTACGTTTCGACCTCCATGCCCAGATCGCCGCCATCAACAGAGTGAAGAAAGCGCCCGTGATTAGCGTGTCGATAATGTAGCCGCCCTGCTGCGAGAAAGAGCAGCTTTGCGGAACGTCGGACAATTTGCCGCACACGGTAAGGTACTTACCCAGGCCGAGGAATGTCCAGGAGTGTATCCAATCGATCAAGGGAAACAACACAAACCAGCCTATGAGGAAAATAACTCCGAATTGCGCCAGGTTAATACCGATCATATACAAAACCGACATGGTGCGCTTGCGCACAGGACGCATCAGGTAGTGCAGGCGCAGCGCGAAAGCTCCCAGCATACAAAGAATTGTGATAGCCAGGAAGACGTTGAAAACAGTATCGACAATGAACAGGCCGGTAAACGGGCTGCTACACCCATGTGTGGGATCAATGGCAATGGGACACGCCGGGTTAATCCATTGAGCAAGCTGCGTGTCGCTCACAAACGTGTAGAAAAGCAGGAAGATGATGAGCAAGACGGAACCGACGGTAAGCATCAGGCGAATGGCCGGAGTTGTTCCGGGGTCTCCGCGGTCGGGATTGCGCTGCTCGCGCACAGCCAGCGCGCTGAAAAATACCATAGCGAGGCCGATTCCCATGATGGTCGAGCCGATCATTACGAAATCGATTACGTTTACCGGGAACCATAAGAATTGGCCACCCAGCACTGCTGCGACGTTTGTGTTGGCGTTAGGGAAATACTGGTTGCCAGTCCAGGCCGCCCACAGAAGCAGCGCCAGCCCGGCGAGAGCCACGGGAAAGCCAATCATACCGAATATGGCTGGTGGAACCACAGGCTTAGGGTCAAAGAGCATCACCACTATCTGGATGACGATAAAGCCAGCGATGCAGGTTGCAGCCAACCCCAGAAAGCCCTGCTCTATACCCACGAAGGACGCAGCGGTGATCTGATAATAAATAAAACCGGGAATTTGTCCAATCAGCAGGGCCGCTATAAAAAAGAAGCCCACGGCGAATACCATGGCACGCGCCCAGGATATTCGTTCTGATTGCTCCCGTTGTTGCGTTTGTTGCATAGATCGCAATCCCTTTCAACATATCGCGGGATCAACGTGCGACATGACCGGAGATCGGGCGATAAGGGAGCCACGCCCCACATAACGAGAAGCGCGACCCCGGACAATGGTTTTATTGCACAATCGTCAGGACAGCCACCATGATCGGGTGTATCTGACAAAAGTAAAGGACGATATGATTTGAGTTAAAGGTGTATGCATCAGCCTTGACAGTATAGGTAAAGCTCTTACCAGTACTAAGTAGATTGCTTATGCCTGAGTCAAAGACTGTGGCCGGAACCGGGGAGACTGCATTTTGACCCACGATTGACGTAACTGTGTGTGGAGTTTTGCTCTTATTGACCCAGGTAATAACAGTCCCTACCTTGACTTTGACATTGGGGCTGATTACTTGCTGTCCTGGATTCTTGGGATCCGGCACCGCATAACACGCCGGCTGGCATGGCGCGCCTGTCGGTGAGTCAACAATATCAATGGTGATGGCTTTCTGTGCGGTCATATCCACCACTGGATATGATCCGATGCCCGTACCGGCGGTCGCCTGTGCGACCGCCGTCTGGTAGGCGCTCGGGTTGCTAGCCTTCAATTCGTCAGGAACCTGGGAAAAGCCGTTGGAACCAGGGCCAGCGGGATAGCCATTGGTCGTCAGGTAAGCGGGGTCAGCCGAACGAACGAGATCGAATAAATACTGAATCTGGTCCTGTGTTAGCGGACCGCCGTATTGATCGCTCCAGGCGGGCATCAAGGGTGTGCCCCCGGACTGGCCGGGTCATAAATACCAGCATTGATAATACGCAAAATATCAGCATCGGTCAAAGTGTTGACGGCAGAGTTTCCGTTCAATTTGGGGCCTCTGGCGCCCTGACCATTGATACCGTGACACTGGAAACAATACTGCGCGAAGAGCGCCACGCCGCGCTGGACATTGGTATCATGCTGCTGCGTTTTCGCTATCGCCTGCCCGTTGGACTCCATGATCCAGAAAACAGGGATCATCAATGAGACAATCGATAGCATGATGAGAGCGCCATAGCCAGTTTTCTCGACTGCGTTGGTGCGCGAGTAGAAGACATAGAGCAAGGCTCCCACAGCAAGCAGCGCCACCACAATACCGACTGCAGCCTGTACAGGATCTATCATAAACACACTACCTTTTTACAAAGGGCGAAAGCGCAGCGCGCTCGCGCCATACGAGCGGGCTCACATCACACCCTGAACTGTGAGTATGGCTTAACTTGCCGCGCATTGCACTGATGGTATGGGGATGATACGAGTCGTAGCATCGGGATGCGGCACCGTATTGTTCAATATTCCCGTACTTACAATCACGTCGCTACCACTGAAGGATAAGGCAAAGCGATCCAGACTTCTGGGCGCAGGCCCATCCAGGAACTCACCATCGACGTTATAATGAGAACCATGACAGGGACACTTGAAGCTTACACAGTCGTCGCGGAACGGGACAGTGCAGCCCAGATGCACGCATTTCTGGTAGAGTGCGAGCCAGTAGGAACCATCAAAATCCTTGACGAAACTCTCAGAGGTCAACTGATCGGCAAGATTCGTGCCGCTCAACGAAAATTGCGTATTCGCCGCCATGTGCGAGATATAGGTTTTCGCTGTCTGTACATAAAAGACACCCGCCTGGCCGATCTTAAAATTATCGGGTGTAGCCGCCGGGAAATCTGTCTTCTTCCCTGCCGTCAGGTCTGAACCGAACTGACCAGCCAGGTTGGGATACATCATGAATAAGGCACCCCCTACTGCGGCTGTGGCAGACAATCCCCATACCCCCAGCATTGACCTGCGAAGGAAACGCCGACGCGACAGGCGTTGTTGGGCAATCTCCGCGGCCTCAGCGCCCCCGCCGTGTAGCACTTCGTATTGTTGCGGGGTGATGTGAGGAGTATTGATACTCATAAAAATCCTCTCTGTCTATGCCCAATTACAGGTCAAAGTACATGTGCTGCCAGGGCCATGACCAGATCCAACCGGGGCCTCGGAAGAAGCTGCCCGCCAGCGTAATCACCGCCCAGAATATGGCAAACATGGTGAAAGTCACAATCGCTACTTTGCGATCAGAATAAGCGCGGCTGGGATTGCGATCCACGTAAGGCAGCACCATTAGTCCGAGCAGCGTCAATCCGGGAATCAGCACACCGGCAGTGGTGGGTGGGAAATAGTGCAAAACCTCCTGCAACCCCAGGAAGTACCAGGGCGCTTTAGCCGGGTTAGGCGTTACGTTCGGATTGGCAGGGTCGCGCAGAGGCGCGTCAATGGCGATGGAAAGGATGGTTATCATGACCATCAACATGGTGGCGGCGAAAAATTCGCGCACCAGCAGATGGGGCCAGACAAAGACGGAGTCTTCCAACGGTCTTTCAACGCGCGTGATCGCTTCTTGCTTCACCACAGCCAGGGTGCGATAGCGGCGTTGAGTCGCCGCTCCCTGAGTCTGAGCTCGTGGTTCTTTTTGTTCAATCGACATGATCTCGTATCCTCTCATGGGAACCGTCGCGAGCTACCATCGGGGTTATATATATCCGCTGGTGTACCTCTGACGGAACAGTCAACGCCGATTATGGCCGGGCAGAGCCGACTACTGGACGCTCCGCGCGCGCTTCTACTTCTCTACGAGACGGAGGCGGGGGACCCGCGACGCCGCCATCCTTACGAATACGCCAGAAGTGAACAGCCATCAGTAAAGCCGCAATCAGTGGCAAGAAGATCACATGACCGACGTAGAAGCGCACCAGCGTCGCCTGCCCGACCGAAGAACCGCCGGTAAGCACCTTGTAGACCGCGTCACCCAGCACCGGGGCATAAGGGGCCAGGTTGGTGCCGACGGTGATAGCCCAGATAGCAATCTGATCCCAGGGCAACAGATAACCCGTAAAACTCAGGAACAGCGTTACTAAGAAAAGGAAAACGCCGATGACCCAGTTAAACTCTCTGGGCGGCTTGTACGCGCCATGATAGAAGACGCGAATCATATGCAGCGTCACGGAAACCACCATCAAGTGAGCCGCCCAACGATGCATATTGCGCACCAGGTGTCCAAATGAAACGGCGGTGCTTAACTGGTCGATGTTCACATAGGCCTGCGCGGTGTCAGGCACATAGAAGAACATCAGGAACACGCCGGTAATCGTCAGCAGCAGAAATAAGAAAAAAGAAATACCACCCATACACCAGGTATAGGTGACTTTCATTGCCTGGCGGCTGATTTTCACCGGGTGCAGGTGCAGAAATACATTGCCCATCATCACCAGAGACTGGTTTAACGGGGTATCAGGATAGCCATGGCGAAATATTGAGCGCCACAGTTGACTTTCGACCATCTTCTGCGTGACTAAGTCGAGCACGCTTTTCTTTGGTACTGAACCCACCTTGCCTGCCTTCCTAAATGTTCATACACATTTTCGGTTTCTGCATTGTCTCCCGAAAGGACAATTGTCAGGTATTTGAAAAGTCCGTAATAAATATGCGTGGCAAATTATATCATACAACTGCCCGCTTCGTGTATCCCTCAGTTTCGGAACTTGAGACCACACTTCATATTATAGCAATTGTAACGCATCCTGTCACAATTGAGAAGAGTTGCTCGTACAAATGACGTGTGTAACGCCGATATGGGTTATCACTATGTAGCTTAATATACCCTGCAAGAGCTAGCATCAGGTAGATACCTGATATTTCCACGCTCAACACCTGATTCCGCCACATGATCCGAGCTACCAGGGCAGGGGCAAGCCCAGCCCTGGTCAACGCATCACATTTGACAGGATAAGCGCCCGACCCCTACAATATAAAGAGAGCAGGAAAGGATCGAAACATGGTAACAACCAGACAACAGCAAGCAGAGACTGAACAGCAGCAACACTCCGCGCTCAAACCGCTGTTGAGTATTCCTATTTTCTATAAAATATTGATTGCGAACAGTTTCATCATATTCGTTGGCGCGACAGGTGGCACATGGCTGGCAATGCATCTTAACAACAGCCCATATGCAACACCCATGTCGCTGGTAGGCTTCATCGCCGCCGGATGGTTGATTAGTATCGCGCTCAATTTCGTGGTACTCCAGATCGCCTTCCGCCCCTTGACGCACCTGGGCAAAGTAATGCAGCGCGTGCAGGCGGGCGAACGCTCCCTGCGCGCCCCTCTAACGGGTGTCGACTCACAGGCCGACCAGCTTGCCAGCGCCTTTAATATGGTGCTTGAAGCTCTGGATGACGCCTCGCGCCAGCGCGCCAGCCAGATCATCAATGCGCAGGAACAGGAACGCCAGCGTATCGCGCGCGAACTACATGATGAAACCAGCCAGGTACTCACCTCGCTGCTCATTAGTCTGGCCGTGCTCGAAGAATCTATCGAGTCACCCGAAGCGCGCGAACGCATCGAGGATACACGCGCGCTGGCGCATTCCACTTTGCGAGCCATACGCACGCTCAGTATAGACCTACGACCCAGCGCGCTTGATGATCTGGGGCTGCTGCCCGCGCTGCGCTGGTACGTCAAAGAATACCAAAAAAAATGCGCTATTGAAGTTGATTTTCGCTCCAGCGGGTTAAAAGAGCGCCTGCCAGCCGAGATGGAAACCGCGCTGTATCGCATCGTGCAGGAATGCCTGACCAACACCGCCCGTCACGCAAACGCCAAAAAAGTTTCTATAGCGCTGAAAGAAACCGGGGACGCTGTAAACGCCACCATTACAGACGATGGTCATGGCTTCGATTATGACACGCTGCTCAAAAATCCGGGACAGGAACGCGGATTGGGCCTGGCGGGTATGCATGAACGCGCCGTTCTGCTGGGCGGCACGCTCGACATCTTAACGGCGTCGGGGAAAGGGACGACGGTGAAGGTCAGCATCCCACTGGCCTATGCCCGGCGCTCAGCAATGCCGGAAAAAGAAGAATTAACGATACAATAACAGGACACAACAATGAAAATACATATCTTACTGGCCGACGATCACACCATACTACGCGCTGGATTGAAGATGATGCTGAACGCGCAACCCGACATGGAAGTGGTAGGAGAGGCGCAAGGCGGGCGTCAAGCCATACAGGAAGCGCAGCGCCTCCACCCGGACATTGTTCTGATGGATATTACTATGCCCGACTTGAGCGGCATCGAGGCCACCCGGCAAATCAAAAAAATCCTGCCCGATGTCAAAGTGCTGGTTTTGACCATGCACGAGAACGACGAATACGTCTTTCAGGCATTACGCGCAGGCGCATCCGGCTATATGTTAAAAGAGGCTGCCGACACCGAGCTGATTACCGCGCTGCATGTCGTGCATGATGGGCATTTCTACCTCTCGCCAACAGCTCAATCGGTCATGGTGGGCGACTATCTACAGCGCGTCAATTCCGGCGAAGAGAAGGATAGCTACTCGAATTTGACTGAAAGAGAACGCGAAATTTTGAAACTGGTAGCGGAGGGCTATACCAACAATCAGATCGCGGAACAACTGGTAATTAGCCCGAAGACAGTCGATACACACCGCACCCATATTATGGATAAGCTGAATCTACACAGCCGCGCCGAGCTGGTCAAATATGCCATGCGACGCGGCCTGTTAGAGGACTGAAGCCTTTAGAGTTCGTCGTCGGCGCCGAAATCTTCATCGGCGCTGTTTTCATCCGCGAAATATTCGTCGCTGTAGAAACCAATATCTTTGCCGAGATAGACGCTGACCAGAAAATCATTACGCGGCATATCGGCGGAAAGCACCAGGTCCTCGTCGATTTGCTCGATCAATTTGGTGATGTCGGTTTCTTCCAGTTCCCGCTCTAAAATAAGCGTGCCATGCACTTCGGTCGTGGTAAAGTGGATGTCTACGATGCCAATGCGGTTATTACTCTGCAAGCTCGTTCCTTGCATGATATAGTAGCTTTCCGAATAGGGGGTACGGAAATGCCGTTCAAATCGAATATCGTCCATAGTTGATGTTATTGCGCAGCCTTCTCTTGTCGCCGCGCTCTCCTTTCTTCATCAACGCCTGTAAAGTCAGGAATAATGGCTTTAAGCAAGATGCCGCTATTATACACCATCTGCCAACCTGAAGGGATAGCGTATTATAGAAATTGGAAAGATGCGCGGAGTATCGAAAAGAAGAGATGATCTGCATCCGCATATGTGACAGCCGGAGCCACCTGCGTGATTACATAAAAATGATCCCCATGCATCGCCACCAGTAACGTTTCTGTATCGGTGGCTCCGCTCACAAGCTCCGTACCCTGCACCTGCTGCCAACTGATTCCCGCGAATGTGATAGGCGACAGGTTTTTCTGCGCGGTCAATCCAGACTGGGCGACCTCTTTATTGACATAGGTAGTAATGCTCGAACCATTGCTGGCAGTCTCGGCTATATTCACCTGGTCAATAGAATTGGCATCAAAAAAGGAAACTGATTGATGAGCTGAATTGAGTTGCGCCGTCCAACCCTGCGGGTATTGTAGAGCTATGCCCAGGCTTGTATTGGTAAAGGAAAGCGATGTCTGGGTAACGGCTGGCACGCTGAACGGCTGGTAGGCGATAATCCAGTAGGCCAGGCCACCGCCCAGTAATAGCAGCAGCATGACCAGCACGACAACCACCCGCATTTTGCTCTTGCGCCGGACGGGTCGAGAAGGGGCAGGTCCGGCTACCATCCTGGTAGCGGCAGGGGCCGGCGCTGGCTGCTGAAAGCTGGGATAGGGGGTCTGAAAAGCTGGCGTCACAGGCCGCTGCACGATTGGCGCCTGGCCGGGGCTGGGGGGATTGACCTGTGCTGAAAAACCCTGTTGTCGTTGATCTATGGACTGCCTGGAAGGGGGCTGAGGCGGCTGCCGGTATGACTGCGCCGGAAAAGGCCTTCCTGGTGGGAGATTCGCCTGTGCCGGGTCTGGCAACGGCGTGTTGACAATCAGAGGCCGCGTGGGAAGATCCGCGTCCTCTCTATCTTCCACGTGTGATTGACCATTCATACCCGCAGGATGATCGCTCTGCGCTGCTGGTGAGAACGGCTCAGGAGCAACCGTCGAAGGCATAGGGGTCGTTGGCAGATCTTCTACTTCGGAATCTTCCTTTGCTCTATCCTGTGACAAAGCTTGCGGAAATTGCGATTGCTCTTCTATCTGCTCGTTTTGTGATATTCCAGCATGACCGTTGTGTTGTTCCGCGGACGCGCCAGGATCGGAGGTTTCGACATCCTCATTTTCCCACACCTTGATACGCAACTCACGTTGTGGCAAACGAGAACCGCCCTGTGAAAACTGACGCACCCCGTTCGAGGGCGGGTTTTGAACTTTCGGCGGCGTATTGAGCGGTACATCCTGAACTGATGGTCTCGAAATCGAGCGACTACCCATTTTGTCAAGTTTGCCCAACCAGGGAGGCACATCATCAGGAGCCAATGATGAGAAAGTTGGTGAAGATGGAGCAAATGCTATTTGCTCGCGCAGGGATGGCCGCGTACCCGCGCCCCCTGTCCCTGATGATGGTTGTTCGCCTGAAATCACTTGAGTACGCCTGGGCGCAGGAGACGAACTGGCATTTGATGAGGCTACTGCGCCACAATGATTACAAAATCGAGAGTCTTCCCTCGGCAAGGGATATCCACATTGACTACAGAGTTTTGCCACGAAACTCCTCCAGGGTCAGAACACACAAAGACATAAAAACCCGGAGACCCCCACCGGGGCGTCCCCTTCATGCCCTTACCTTACTCTACTACAGGGAGTTCGTCAAGTTATGCCACCAAAAGGGTCACGAGCCAGTGCGACCGCGAGGGTCGCCCCTACAATACACGGGTTTCGCGAGGCGTTTCGTTGTATTGTAGGGGCGACCCTCGCGGTCGCACTGGCAAAAGGGTCAGGCTATTTCAACTGGAGCAAAGCTTCCCGCTCGCTTGCCGCTTCAATAACTTGCCGGTTTTTGACAATTTCGACCAGCTTTTTGCGACCTTTGGGACTCCCAATCATTAACACTCCCACCAGTTTATTATCACGGAAGAAGAGTTTGCGATAGTTTTCGTTGCCCTTCTCGCCCGGCTCGCGCCGCGCAATACTGCTCAGTTGGGGATTGTTCGATTCTGCCGTGCCAACTACCGCGATATTGACATCGAACAAAGGGCTGGTGTAGGTCGGCACATCTACATACGCCTCGTGGCCACCTGCCATGTTAGCAGCAACGATGCGTCCATGCGCCATCGCGTTATCCCAGGTTCCCATCGTATGATGTTTGCTAATGGTAGGGTCATAAAATTCGGCCACATCGCCCGCCGCAAACACGCCCGGAACGTTGGTTTCAAGATATTCGTTGACAACTACGCCGCTGCGTACCTCGACCGGGGTATTCGCCAGTATTTGCGTATTCAGGGTGATGCCCAGGCCAACGCCGATCATATCCGTCTGAATCTCACGTCCCTGCTTTGTTTTAACGTAACTGGGAACGCCATTTTGCGGCACAACCGACTCGATTTCATCTCCGTGAATAACATCAACGTTGAACTTGCGCGCGATGTTATCCACTACCTCGCCGCCCTCTGGATCGAGCGAGCTGCGCAGCCAGAACGGGCCGCGCATCATCCACGTTGTATGCAGCTTGCGCACCGCGAAACCATCGCAGAGTTCGTAAGAGATAAAACTGCCCCCATAGGCCAGCGCGGTACGCGACTCCAGCATACGCGCGATAATGGTTTTAGTATCATCGAGCGTGACAAAGTTATAAATATGTTTCGTATCGGGCGCGCCCGGCACCTTCAGTGGATTGGCCCAGCCTCCGGTGGCAACCAGCAGCGCATCGTAAGGATAGCTTTTCCCATCGCCGGTCGTCACTACCCGTTCTTCTATATTAACATGTGTCACCATCGTATTGATAATCAACGAAATATTGCGCTGCTCGTGCCAGGCAAAATCGCGAATCATCACCTTCTGCTCTACAATCACACCCTGCAAAAAGCGCGGCAGAGACACCCGGTTATACAGTGGATAGGGTTCATTGGTCAGCATATGAATACTGCAATTCGGGTCGTTCTTGCGCAATACATCCGCGGCAGTGGTGCCAGCTATGCCGTTGCCAATGATTACGTAGCGTCTATCGTGCGTCGTCAAATGTAAGGTCTCCTTGATCGAGTAATCTTTTAGATTCGAGGGGATTTTAGCATAGATTGGGAGAGATTGCTATATTCTTCTATAAGATCACAATGCCATCAAACGTTTTGAAGCATAGATTCGGTTTGCGGTAATTCTAGTAGGTTTCTAAGAAATGCGCTTAACCGAGCAACTTGAGTTAAATTACTCAGAGTTTGTTCGGAAATCCACTGATCCCGTCTAATGCTAGAGGTATTTCCCATCCCTGGCTGTACGACACTCACGATTGTTGCTACTACAGCTTTTTCAAAATCAAATGGTTTCCAATGGCTTTTGTGTGTCTCATCTAAATCGCTTAAAAACTGCATAGCCCCAGACTTATGATCTGGATAAGCAACTGAAGCGCAATCAATCAAAAAGGTATCTAAAGTACCCGGTCTCGAGTTATCAGGCAACACAAATATTCCTGTTCGAGAATCATTGGCTACAACTTTTCCTGGTGTAACTGAAATTGCCGGGAAAAACTTCCGAAATTTATCGGCATACTCTTGCGCAACTTCGTCTGGCGAGTTATTATCAGCGTCCACTATTAACCCGAAAGCACGGATTTGCTGAATATCGATGCGCATATCATTCAGCAAATCAAAAAGATTCTGTGATAGATTGGAGTCTGTCAAGTCTTGTGTGTGGGGAATATTTCCAAACCCGGTTAATGCTATTTCAGGTGTGGTAGGCGACTTACTTTCTTCATTCTGTGGAAAGAGCCAGATCAATCGATCAAGTAACCCGCGTACCCACAAACCCATCATAGATTCTCTCATATCGCGCAATGATGCTGCATCGAGCCATGTACGAGTATTGAAGGGATCACAAAAGAGCGCAAGAGCTTCTAAAACGCTGGTTTTCCCACTATTATTTCCACCCACCAGCAGATTAACCTGACCCAGTTCTTCAAGCCGTAGGTCGCGCATTCCGCGAAAACTATGGATAATAAATTCTTCAAGGTGCTTCATGCTCTTTCTCTTTCCTCTCCCCTTTTCGCGATCTTTTTGAGGATTTCGCTACTTTCCCCTATGGAAGATGCCACCAGCATTAACAAGTAACTCTGGTGGCATTATCTTACTTTTCAAGCCGCTTGACAATGACTTACAACAGCAATTCTATCTAAAAAAAGCGTAAGCGTGTGCAAGCGATTTACAATTGGATAGAGCCTAAGCAGCCTCTTCTCCTCCAAGCAAGCGCGTTCCATGCGATGGGCGCAGCGCCGCCACAACCGCCGCGATGATGCTCAATATAAACGAAAACAAGAATGCCTCGTGCAGGCCGGAGAGGAAGACCGGGATAATCGAGGCAAAGCTTCCCATGCCGCCGCCAGTGATGAAGACTTGCTGCACCGCGCCAAAGGGCAATTTGCTGAGCGCGAGCGGGAAAACGATGGCGATACTGAGCATCTGCCCGGTATTGTTGAGCATGTTGAGGATGCCTGCCGCCGCCCCACGAGTATGAGGTTCCACCGAACTCATGATAGCGTTGGTGTTAGGCGAGATAAAGAAGCCCGAACCGCCGCCCATAATCGCCATGAAGACCGCCAGCAGCCAGTACGGGGTATGCTGGTCGATAGTGGTGAGCGCAAAGAGCGCAACCGCCGAAATTGCCAGGCCAATTGGAGCCAGAATGCGCGAACCGATGCGGTCAGAGAGCCGTCCACTAAGCGGGCCAATCAGCATAAAGGCCGCTCCAAAAGGGATGAGCATCAAACCGGCCTTCAAGGGGTCTTGCCCATAAGGGCCTTGCAGGAAAAAGATCAATAGGAACAGTACCGCGCCACGAGCAATGCCATTGAGCAGACCGCTCAGGTTTGCCAGCGCGAAGAGACGGCTGCGGAAGAGGCGCAGTTGCACCAGGGGCACCTTGATACGCGGTTCAATCACGATAAAGAGGATAAGGAATACTATACCGACAATTAAAATGGTAGTCGTGGTCGCGGCAGGCAGAATAGGGAAAGCTTGCAAGCTTAATCCTAGCAGCAGCCCAGCCAGGCCGCCTGCCAGGAAAATGGCCCCGAACCAGTCCAGCGGCTGCCGCTCGCGCGGGCGCACCGGTTCGCGCAACCGCCAGATACCCCAGATCGCGCCAAAGATACCTAGCGGAACATTGAAGAGGAAGACCCAGCGCCAGGATATCTCCGTCAGCAGACCGCCCACTATGGGTCCGACGAGAAAACCAGCTGCGCCCGCTATCTGGTTAATACCGAGTCCCAGCCCGACCTGGCCTTTGCGGAACGCATCGGTAACGATTACCGTGCTATTGGTAACGAGCAAAGATGCCCCAATACCCTGAATAACACGCCCCACGATGAGATCGCCGCCGTGAAACTGCGGCTGCGCCAGACCTGAAATGAGCGAGCCTGCGGTAAAGGCGATAAACCCGGCATTGTAGAGCCGCTTACGCCCGAAGATGTCCGCCAGGCGTCCAATAATGGGAGTGAGCGCGGTGAGTACCAGCAAATAACCGAGTAGCACCCACATAATCGTCAGGAATGTAGCGTGCAGTTCCGCCAGGATATTTGGCAAGGCGATCAGCAGCGCCGAACCCTGAATTGAGGCCAGCAGTGCGCCAACCGTTGTAACAGAAAGCGCCGTCCACTGATACCCATTATTCTGTCCTGTCGTAGCTTCGGGAGACTGCGGTTCTTCTGGCACATCTGCGGAACTGTTGGGAGTAGAACGGGTTGAACTCATCGTGATCCTTCTTCTAATTTCTTTCCTTCGATCAGGTGATAGAGGGCGGGTAAGGCAGCCTGTATGAAGGCACGTTCCTCGTCGCTGAGATATTTCAAACGACATTGCAGCGAGCGCAGGCGCGCCTGTTGGTAGACATCTACAGCCAGCTTCCCGGCCTCTGTAGGCTGAACCCATACTGTGCGCCAATCGGCAGCATCGTGGCTGCGTTCGATATATCCTTGCGCGACGAGACGTTTGACCATAGCGGTAGCAGTGGATGGCGCGACGGCCAGTTCTTCGGCGAGTTCTTGCATAGTGCAGCGCTCGCGCTCCACCAGCGTATAAAGCAAGGTCAGTTGCCCCGGTGTAGCGCGCAACGCAACAACTTCGTGCCAGGTTGGATCAGCCGGCGATTCGTCATTTGGGGGCATATCAGGCCGCAGGCGTTTTAACAGTTTTGGGGTGATATCAAGCAGCGCAGTCGTTAATTCAGTCTCGTGCCGTACCATCCATCAAATACCCTCTCCATAATCATTTCGATAATCTAATTATATTATAAGCGAAATGAATGGAACCCGTCAAGAGCGGGTTGCGACGTTGGCGCGACATGCCATGTGCCGGACGCGCCCGCGTTGGGGTCGCACTGATTAAGCGTATTCACACTACAATAGCTGCCCAACAGGCTGCCATCAACTTGCACCCAACCCCAAAAATACAGCGGACTGGCGCCCTTGTACGATTGAACGGTGAACTGCACATACTTCACCGTATTGACTGTGCCGCTGAAATTCCCGTTACCCTGCAAGGGGGGGTTGACGGTAAAGTAGCCGCTGATGGTGTCCTGGCCGACTTTCTGCTGGATAGATAGCGCCATGCCCGTAATGATGTTCGCCGTCGTATCGTCGATCGTGCCGTTATAGGTGCCTCCAATTTTAGGATAGGGAACAGGCGTGGGCGACGGCGTCGTAGTGGGACGAGGCGTTGGGGATGGGGGCGAGGTGGGTTGAACAGTGGGTACAACTACCGGCTGATTAGTGGGCGAAGGGGTATTTCCGGGCATTGGTGAAGTCGCAATAGCCGTCGGTACCTTTATTGGAATAGTTATGGGAGAAGTCTGCACCGTTGGTACACCTGTCGAAACTGTAGGCAAGGCCGCGCTGGCGCCTGGATGACCTCGCAGGTAAAAGAATGTGCCTGCGAAAGAGCCTGCGGCAAGCAATAACGCCAGCAAGATCAACAGCAGCCTACCAGAGAGACGAAAGCGGCGCAGGCGGGTGCGCTCTATTGTCACCACATTGCCTGGAATGGGGGTATTGCTGGCGATTACGGAGGTAACTGGTTCCACAGTTGGCGCGGGTAACGGGGCTTCTGGTCTGCGCAATGGTTTCCAACCCTCGTGGGCGGCAAATGCCTGCCAGAATTGTTCGGCAGTGGCGAAACGGTCGTTGCTGTTCAAAGCCATCGCCCTTGCAATGGCCTTTGAAACGCTCTGCGGAATAGTGGGAGCGAGCGTATGCGCCGCTATCAGTGGATCAGGCTCACCGCTGCTGGTTTTCGTCATACGATCAAGCGCATCAGCAGGCAGAGCGCCGGTTAGCAAATTATACATAGTCGCGCCCAGCCCGTACACATCGCTGCGCGTACTGGTGCCGCGGCTATATTGTTCGGGCGCGGCAAAGCCGGGCGAGCCGGTGCGAAACGCTGTCGTGGCGCCATCTGGCACAAATTCCTTCGCAATGCCAAAATCTACCAGCACAGTATCGTCGCCCGACAGAGGTACAATGATGTTGGAGGGTTTGATATCGCGGTGCAATATTGGCGGCTGCTGGCTATGCAGAAATTGTACGGCATCTACAACAGGAGCCAGCACAGTCAATACCTGGGAAAGGGTAAAACGCTTTTCAGCGCGTTGGCGGCGCAACGCTTCCAGGTTAGGCCCTTCTATATAGTCCATCAGCATATACGTGCGCTGGTGGGCGTCATCATCAAAAACGCGATACACACGCGGCAGCGCGCGATGATCGAGCTTTTTGAGTAATTCGCCCTCGAAGAGAAAACGCTGCTGATCTTTCCTGTTCGGGTTACTGGTCTCTTTCAAAGCAAACAAATTGCCCCTGACACGTAAATCGCGCACCAGATAAACAGACCCATAGCCACCTTTGCCGAGCAGCCCTTCAATCCTGTACCGTTCGCGTAAAATACTCCCCGGCGGAAGCGTCGTTTGATGAATATCTTGCAACCAGCACCTCAAATACCAGCAAATTCATAAATAACAGGGTATTTCCAGACAAGCTCTCTCCAGGCCTGGCAGACCTGTGATTCTTCCCTGCTGGTAATAAACGAGGTTGGAGTGTGGTTTCTGGCTAGTTGAGTCTCAAATTGTCCACTGGTTAGATATGTTTCATTTCTCCTGTCATCTACGACTCATCTCTCGCCGGTGATGTTTCACCGTTGGCAGGTTCGTCAAAGAGCAATGGCTGCAGACTTCGTTCTAGCCGCTTTTGTTCGTCGCCTTGCAGTTGCTTGATACTCTTGTCTGGTGTGGGCATCTCCTCTGGCATAGCTCCACCTGCCTGCGCTATGGCCTGGCGCACAATTTTACCAACCTGATAATGCGCCTGGTTCGCGTTCTCCTTGCCCTGAATCTGCTCGCGTTCCAACTTCTGTCTGGCAAGACTGGCACGGAAAGCGTTCGCAGTCAGTTCGTCGCTATTCATCCAATCAAGGATATGCTCACCCTCTTGAAGTCCTTTTCGGGCGTGTATCTGATCTTCTGTGAGAGTATAAAGGCCCCTGTAGCCATGATTTTGAAAGGTCGAAAAATCATTCGAGGTAATCACGCCAGCTTGCTGTGCTGCGACAGATAGCTGGACATTTTGGATAGAGACTTCCGCGCGCCGGTAGAGCCGTTTCAGATCTTCAGGAAGCAACTCAATTGCTTCTGCTTGCGCGGCTGCCAGTTCCTGGCGGCGCGTCTGCCCTGCGAAATATTCCTGCCCCATCGCCACTATCGGCATTTTCGGATCGCCGTTCATCACGACTAAATATGCGGCATACCGAGAAAGAAATAAATCCTCAGCTTTGCGCTTACTGCCGCTACCCAGTTCAACCATTTTGTATGATCGTACAAAATGGTCTGCAACGGTCCGCCCGTTCTCTTCACAGGCTTTCATCGCCCTTTTAATGACAATGTTGTTGAAGTTTCTCCACTCTGTATAACCGAGAATTTTGTAGAGTTCGCGGGCGCTCCAATATTCGCCCAATTGTTCATCAACATGCTGAATCGCGTCGAATGGTGAGGTATAATGGGGTCGTGTGCTTTCGTTATCGTCATTCATCTTCTTAAAATCCTTCCTCTCTGCTACATGCAAATGCATACCCTATTATGCGGTCTTTTGTTCAAATTAGCAAGACAATAAGCATAATTACCTCTCATCAAACTTGAACAACTCCCCTTCATTGACCCCAAGCCCCTTTGCTAATTTTGCAATTGTTTCAGCAGATGGCGATGATTGGCCTGTTTCTATAAGGCTTATAAAATTTACAGACAAACCTGCCAATTCAGCAAGCTGCTCTTGAGTAAGGCGACGAATCAGACGGAGTATGCGCAATCTATCGCCAAATTTTTTCCTGAATTCTTGATCTGCCATGAGAAGCAACCTTTGTTTTCTTGCAAAGCTAACACCATGATGCTTGTAATACCACCCAAGAAATAGGGGTTATATCCCAATATTATTGGATTTTTTCATAAAATTATGCTATAATCCCTATCGACACAGGTCAAACACTATATCAGTGAAGAAAGGCAGACCAGCGCATGACGACAAATATTACAGAGGGTAATCTATTTGGAAGGCAAGAGGAAACGGGGTATGATGTGCCATTTACTATGTTCACCTGGGCCGCATGGCTGGAAATGCAGACACAAACGCTGCAACGCTTCGCCCGATTTCAACGCGCCATCGAGAGCAGGCACATTCAAGAAGCAGCGGCAATTGCGCTCGAAAATGCAGGAGATGGCTTTAGAGTGGCAAAAAGAGGCTGCAAGCTGGATTACTATCCATCCTGGAGAGCGTTGACTTTTTCCAGTGCGCGTCCTCGCGGTCGCCCTGGCAACTACACCATCTCGATCTCGCCCTCTGTCACCGAATCGTCATCGTGAACCAGGAAAACTCGCGCATAGGGTGGTTCGGGATAAAAGCGGTGGGAGAAAATGATGTACAGGATTTTGTTGAGCTTCGCGTAGTCTTTGTCGCGGCGCGAGGGGTAGGCTTCGCTGACAGGGTGGGAGTGATAGTAAATCATTTCGCCATCGTACTCTTCGATATCATCGAAGATGTCGAGCAGATCGTTGGGAGCGATAATGGAGAAATCGTCGGGCTGCTCGGCGGCGTTGGCGGTCGGGTAGTGCTTGACCACCTGACCATCTTTGCAACCCAACGCGCCGCAGGCTTCATTGGGGTAGCCTGCTATAACTTGCGCCGCCGTCTCGTCATACAATGTCCGGGGGATACGCACTACAAAAGGTTCGCCATCTACCATAACAATATGCCCTCTAAATCGTCTTCCAGTTGCTCTATATCGCGCGTCCACAGGTCTTCGCTAAGGTACTTCCAGCCGCCATCAGAGAGGATCACCACGATTTTACCACGTTCCATGCTGGCAGCAATGCGCAGGGCCGCGTGTAGAGCCGCGCCACAGGATGGGCCTGCAAAGATGCCTTCCTGGTCTTTCAACTGGCGCGTGCGACGAATGGCATCCCCGGCGGACACTAGAATTTTGCTATCGAGCAGTGATTGGTCCAGCACTGGCGGCACAAAGCCGTCTTCCAGGCTGCGCAACCCCTGTACGCCTTCGCCTTGCAACGGCTCGGCGGCCACGATCTTAATGGCCGGATTGTGCTCCTTCAGACGCCGGGCATTGCCGGTGAGCGTGCCGCCCGTACCCAGACCTGCCACGAAGACATCTACATCGGGCAGATCACGGATGATTTCAACGGCTGTACCTTCGTAATGAGCGCGTGGGTTCGCATCGTTGCCATACTGGTAAAGCATAACATAGCGATCATCGCTACTCGCCAGTTCTTTTGCCAGTCTTACCGCGCCATTGCTGCCCAGCGTGCCATCAGAATAGACGATCTTTGCCCCGTACAACTCGAGCATCTGCCGCCGCTCCTGCGTCACATTGTCGGGCATAACCGCTACAAACGTATAGCCCTTGACGCGGGCAATCATCGCCAGCGCGATACCCGTGTTCCCGCTGGTCGGTTCCAGCAGAATCGCGCCGGGGGTAAGCTTTCCGTCAGCCTCGGCCTCTTCGATCATTTTTTTAGCGATGCGATCTTTGATACTGCCAGAAGGATTGGCGCCCTCTAACTTGGCGAAAATCCGCACACCGGGGCGCGGGCTGAAACTTTTCAGCTCGACCAGTGGCGTATTGCCGATGGTATCAAGGATGCTATTGTAGAGCATGTATTTCCCTCCGATGGGCCAGTTTAGCGCCCGCCCGCCATCGCAGGCAGCAAGATGACTGTATCATTAGGACCAACGCTGGTCTCCAGCCCCTGTAAGTACCGCACATCCTGGTCATTGACATAGACATTAATAAAGCGACTGAGGCTTTCCTCCGGCTGAATCTGCTCTTTCAACGCGGGGAAACGCGCATACAAATCGGCCAACACCTCAGTCAGGTTGCCGCCTGAAGCAGTCACCTGTTTTGAGCCACCTACCGAAGCCCGCAAAACGGGCGCGAGACGAACATTTGCCACTTACTTTTCTCCTTTTATTTTGTATTCGTAGGGGCGGGGGCGGCGGATGGGTGGTGAGGGGACGCTCGCGTCGCCCTGGGTGGGGTTTCGCGATCCCGACAGCGGGCGACGCAAGCGTCCCCACCCTACATCCACACCGCCCCTACAGAATATCCAGATTTATATTACGCCCGCACCGGCATGGCGCACACATCCGCGTATGTCGGCAGATTGTCCAGGTGGGCATGTTCGCTGCAGGCCGGGCAATTGGGATCACGGAACAGCCGCAATTCGCTAAATTCTCCTGCCAGAGCGTCATATGTCATCAAGCGGCCAACCAGCGGATCACCGATGCCCAGCAAGAGTTTGATGGTCTCGGTCGCCTGCAGCAGCCCGATGATACCGGGCAAGACGCCCAGCACACCCGCTTCGGCGCAGCTTGGAGCCAGCGCGGCCGGGGGTGGCTCTGGATAGAGACAGCGATAACATGGCCCATCGTATGGCTTGAAGACGGTCAACTGGCCTTCGAAGCGGAAGACACTACCATGCACAACCGGAATATTGGCGCGCAGAGCGGCATCGTTCAACAGGTAACGGGTAGGGAAGTTGTCGGTGCCATCAATAATCACATCATAATCAGCGATGATACGCGCCACGTTGGTCTCGTCCAATATATCAATATAGGTCACTACCTTCACGTCGGGGTTCAACGCCTCGATAGTTTCGCGCGCTGACTCGGCCTTATACTGGCCTATGCGTTTGATGTTATGGAGAATTTGCCGCTGCAAGTTACTTTCATCTACCACATCAGCGTCGATGATGCCCATCGTGCCGACGCCTGCTGCTGCCAGGTAGTACGCCGCCGGAGAGCCAAGCCCGCCCGCGCCAATCAACAATACCTTCGAGTCGAGCAGTTTGAACTGGCCCTGCTCGCCCACTTCGGGTACCAGCAAATGGCGGCTGTAGCGTTTATTCTGCGACTCGCTCAGGGTGCGTGGCTGCACAAATGGCAACCCACCGCCCTTCCACTGACCAAAACCACCCGACATGGAGATTGCGTTCGAGTAGCCCATCTGCTTGAGGGTGCTGCCAGCCATGAGCGAACGCACACCACCCGCGCAATACAGCACCACCGTCCTGGACTTATCGGGAACCGCTTCTTCAATTTGCAATTCGAGATACCCGCGCGGCACGTGGATCGCGCCGGGGATATGCCCCTCGTTCCACTCTATTTTCTCTCGCACATCTACCAGGACAATATCCTGCCCATTGCTGCCAGCTTCGTGCTGCTCAGCCAGGGCCTCATGCACGTGGATAGGCGTCCATTCTTCTACCTGTTTGCGAGCCTGCCGCATGATTTCGCGGGATGCTTCACCCATGTTTTTCACCTCTATTGCTTGTTACTTGAAAACACCATTACACAAGGTCTCAAATCTGAACATAAGTCAAGGAAATAGTGATGCCTGCAGGAGCTACGACATTGGAGCTTACCTTTTATTAGCACATTTCTTATAACGCCAGTTATAGCGTATTTATTCCCCAGCGCGCAACCTTGCAATTTTGTGGGCGGACTGATACGCTGATAGCGTGTATTAGAAATAAGAGCCAGGGCAGGGCAAGCCCCATAGCGTTCCCTTCACATCCAGGGCAACTGAGCCTGTCATCCTGAGCGCAGCGAAGGATCTCTCGCGGAGCCAGGCGCAGATCCTTCGCTGCGCTCAGGATGACAGGACGATGCGAAGGATGACAGGCTCGATGGGAAAGGGCGACCAGGACTGCCATGAAATGAACGCATCTGGGGTAGAGCCGCCGCCCTGGTTCATACCCTTCCAGACCACTCACGAGCATAGGAGCACATACTCATGACTGAACAGGCCGATATCGTTATCATTGGTGGCGGAGTGATGGGCGCGAGCATCGCCTATCACCTTGCCCGGCAGGGCAGTAGTAAGATCGTCTTGCTTGAAAGACAGGGGTCAGGCAACGGCACTACTGGGCGCTCAGGAGCAATCGTCAGGCAGCACTACTCCAACGAATTTACGGCGCGTATGGCGAAAGAGAGCCTGGCTGTTTTTCGGCAGTTCGATGATCGCGTAGGCGGCGATTGCGGCTTTGTCACAACCGGTATGGTGGTGATGATCGACGAAGCAGGAGCCGATGCCCTGCGCGCCAATGTGCTGATGCAGCAGGAACAGGGCGTGATTACGCGCATTATTAGCTCAGACGAGATCAGCGAGGCTGCGCCAGGCTACAGCGGCGCGGGCGTGGCGCTGGCCTGCTACGAACCAGATACGGGCGTGGCAGACCCGATGGCAACGACGTATTGCTTCGCGCAACGAGCGCGCGATTACGGCGCGATTATCCGCGAGGGTGTTACCGCCAACCGCATTTTAACAACTGGTGAGCGTATCACAGGCGTACAAACTTCACAGGGCGACATTCAGGCACCTATAGTGGTACTGGCGGCCAATGTATGGAGCGTTGCGCTGGCGCAGTCGCTCGACATTGCGCTGCCCATTACAGCGACTCGTCACCCCATGCTCGCACTGCGTCGCCCCAACGACTTCGGTGGACGCCAGGGAATGCACGCTGTCGGACTCGACCTGACGCGCCAGATTTACCTGCGCCCCGATTTCGGCGGTATCACGCTGGTCGGTTCAGCAGAAAACGTCTTCACCGCCAGCGACCCGGACACCTACTCCCAGGGCTTGACCGAAGCAGAGATTGCCCACTATCGCGCACTGGCCGGGGGCAGCATTCCCGCGCTGACCCGCGCCGTTCCTCGCGGCAGTTGGGCCGGCATCTACGACGATACGCCCGATTTCCATCCCATCCTTGACCGTCTGGCGGCTTACGAAGGATTGTACTGCGCGGCTGGCTTCAGCGGACATGGTTTCAAACTCTCTCCCGTCGTCGGCCAGTGGATGGCACAGCTTATCCTGACTGGCACAAAGCCAGAGGATATGCAGCATTTCGCCTTCGACCGTTTCACCAATGGGAAAGAAATACGCCCCCGCTATGAATCGGGAGTTCTGGGGTGAATCGAGAAAACCTGTCAGGAACAGATGTTTGTAGATAAGACTTCCCCTAAGCGGACTTGAGAGGTGTCCTGGCTGTCATCCTTCGCTGCGCTCAGGATCTCTGCGTCCGTCGAGCCAGACCCTTCGCTGCGCTCAGGGTGACAGGCATGATCTCCAAATGTCAGTGTCAGGAATGCAGACCTTCATCTTTTTGTTCTCGGTGTTGTAACTCGATTCGTTACCTCGTTACCTTATGACGTTTTAACATCAAAGGAGAGAGCTTTTATGCGTTCGGATATCGTTCCCGGCGCGAAATTCCCCGACTATGAACTGACCGACCACGCCAGAACACGGCGCAGCCTCAGCGAATTACAGGGGAATGACCCCATGATTCTCATACTCTCACGCGGCCATTTTTGCCCGAAAGATCACCAGCAGCACCTTGAAATGGCAGCGTTCCAGACGAAGATCGCGGTTGCCTATACCAAAATCGTCACCATCTCCACCGATAGTATCTATGAAATCAACGAGTTCCGCGATTCCGTCGGGGCGCACTGGCCCTTCCTGTCAGATTCGGGGCGCAAGGTGCAGCAGGACCTCGAAATACAGGAGTATACTGACCCGCATCACAATCCCATGATTCCGCACACGCTGGTACTCGAACCGGGGCTTATTGTCTACAAGGTTTATAATGGGTATTGGTTCTGGGGCCGCCCTTCGACAGCGGAGCTATGGCAAGACCTGCGGGAAGTCACCCGCAAGATTCGCCCCGACTGGGATCTCAGCAAACCTGGATTGCGCGAGAACTACGAGGGCGATAGGACCCTGCACTGGCCGTATGAGACGGCAAAGTAACACACTATTTTTCAAGAAAGGAACCAAACATGCAAACCAATGGAGCAAGCATTACCTGGCTGGGACACGCCACCTTCAAAATTACCAGCCCGGGTGGCAAAGTCGTCCTGATCGATCCCTGGGTGAACAATCCGGTTTGCCCTGCCGAACAGAAAACCATCAACAAGGTTGACCTGATGCTGGTATCGCACGGCCACTTCGACCACGTCGCCGACGCGGTGAGCATTGCCAAAGCGACGAAACCAACGGTAGCCGCCATGGTGGAACTGGCTGGCTGGCTCCAGTCAAAGGGCGTCGAAAATACGATTGGTTTCAACAAGGGCGGCACCATCAACGTCGATGGCATCAAGGTCAGCATGACGCACGCCATCCACTCAGGCAGCACCGAGGATGGCACGTATGGAGGCGAGGCCGCCGGTTTCGTGATCGAATTTGAGAACGGCTTCAAGCTCTATCACGCGGGCGACACCTGCGCCTTCAGCGATATGGCGATTATCGGCGAACTCTACCGGCCCGATGTAGCCCTGTTGCCCATCGGCGACTTCTACACTATGGGACCGCGCGAAGCCGCTATAGCGGTTCGTATGCTGGGCGTCAAGCACGTCATTCCCATGCACTACGGCACCTTCCCGGCCCTGATCGGCACACCTGCCGCACTCAGTGACGCTCTTCACACACTCGGCCTGCAAGATGTCGAAGTAGTTGCCATCAAGCCCGGACAAACCATCTAAGTAGCGACACCCCTTGCGGGTGTCCCGTCTATTCGTTTTACCTACGCATACACGGAGGATACGCAGACGGGACACCCGCAAGGGGTGTCGCTACTACTTGTCTGTAATGATACCGGCGGCTTGCAATTGTTGCAGCGTTTTTTGCGCTGCGACCGCCGTACCTACGCGAAAGCCGGACTCGCGCATTCGCTTCGTCAAAGGTTCCAGTATCTCTTTAGCCCCGGCGTTGCGCCGGACATAGCTATTGAGCACATAGGAAGCAGTTTCGGCCAGCCAGGGTGTCATCGACGCGCCTATCAACAACTCCAGTACCGGCTTCAGGCCATCTTTGCCGAATTGCGCCAGCCCTTTGGCGGCCATCCAGGCAACCGAATGATCATCATCTTGCAGCGCATCCACTAACACCGGCAAAGCGCGCCGGTCATGTATTTCCCCCAGGGCGCGCGCGCAATTCCAGCGTATGTGCGCCGAGCTGCTCTTGCTCTTCGAGATTAAAGCGGGAACAGCCAGCGAACCCAGCTTGACAAGCGATGCAAAAATCTGGCTGCTCAGTTGCTCATCCGCTCCGCGCAAGGCTCTGAGCAAGACCGGCACGGCTTCCGCGTCGCCGACCCTTCCCAACGCTTTGGCAGCCTGCAAGCGCACAGATGGCGCTGCATCACTGAGAGCATCGATCAGAATAGAAGTCGCGGACGGGCTGCCAATGATACCCAGCGTATGCGCAACCGTCTCGCGCATGGCAGGTTGTTTGTCATGCGCGTGAGCCAGCAAGACCCGTTCAGCGCGTTCATACTCAATGCCCGAACCAGGCAAGAAAAGTGTGCGCAGGCGCGTTCGGGCGTGCGCGGTGCGCAGGGGAACCGGCACCACGAAGGGCTTACCCGCCCAGGTGCCTGTCGCGATAAAACCCAGCAGGTTCTCTGCCAGGCGATCATCATCGAGCGACGACACGGCTACAACTGCGCGGGGATCATTCTGCATAATCCAGAGCATCAAGCGCCAGGCCGCGCCGCGCCGCCCGTCAGCCGCGTCGCGCGCCAATATGTGCGGCGGCGTATCACCTATGGGCGGCGCAACGTCAGCCATTGTCTGCTCAGGCGCTAAAGTGTCAGATACGGTTGTTCGAGGTTTCCGTGCTAAAGAATCAGACAAACTCATCATTCATGCTCCTTCTGAAGGTCAGGGGCCGCGCTATGGGGTAGCGAATGCCAGATAGCGCAGCCGGTGGCCGTTGGTGTTTTCATAACTTGCAAACACATTACGGACACGTCACACAAGAGCTATGCGCGATGTGAGGTTGATATTAGTATACCATATGCCCCGCAATTTGTAGGGACGCGATTGATCGCGTCCGCGCTGGCCGCTTCGACGTTGGAGGACGCGATTGATCGCGTCCCTACAAGTGCGCGCCTCTGTTAGAACATTGACAAGCATACAATTTTCCGGTACGCTTCTGGTAATTCTTCACCTGGAATAATGCTCAGGAGGGTTTCATGAATGCCCCGGTAACTTTGCGTCGTATCTTGAAATTCCGCACCGTTGTTTCTACCAGCACAGGATTAGCCTACGCCGCCATCAGTTTTCTTGGCTGCGTACAACTGGCCTCGCTGGTCGGAGGCGATTCGGGCTGGATCGCCATCGTAATTGCTGGCGCGCTGGCAGTGCTGGCGGCCCTGTGTTTTTCGGAATTGAACTCCCTCTATCCAAGCGCGGCGGGAGTTCGGCAGTATATGAAAGAGTCATTTAACGAAAACTTCTCGCTCATCGTCACCTTTGGCTACTTGCTCACCATCATCACCGTCGTTGCCGCAGATAGCTATATCGTGGGCAGCGCCATTACCTATGCGTTTAACCTGCCAAACTGGGCCTCGCTTATCTGGATACTGGCCCTGCTCGGCCTGGCAATGGGCGCGAACCTGCGCGGCATCAAGATTGCGGGGCTTTTACAGGACATCACCACCTACAGCCTGCTGGCATTCGCCATTGTTATTTCGCTCATCGCGCTGGCTAAAAACGGTTTTCAGTTGCACAATCCCTTCGACGCCCTCTATCATCCCGATGCGCTGGTGAACGCGGTCGCAGTCGGTGTCTTTGTCTTCTCAGCCTTCGAGTGGGTAACACCACTTTCAGAAGAAATCGCCGATATCCGGCTCATCCCGCGACGGTATGTTCATCGCGCTGGCGCTGCTCGGTATCTCCTACGCCCTCTTCACGCTGGCTGCAAGCTCACTGCTGGACGTGCATAGCCCGGCCATTATTACTTCTTCCGTTCCGCAGATGCTCTTGAGCAAAGCCGCGTTAGGCCAGGCTGGTATCTGGCTGATGCTGCTTGCCACGCTGTTCACTGCCGTCATGACCTTCAACGGCGGCTTCGCCACAGCTTCGCGCTTTCTCTACGCGGCGGCGCGCGAAGATACTCTACCCCAGATTTTCGCGCGTATCAGCGTAGCCTTCGCCGTCCCGTATTTTGCCGTCATCTTCCTGACTGTTTCATCCACCGCCGTCGCCGTAATTATTTTCCTGACCGGCCAATTCAACGCGCTCATCCTTTTCGGGGCTGTGCTGGAAGCGCTGATTTATACCGTAGCGGGCCTGTGTGTGCTGCGCCTGCGCCGCAAGCACCCCAACGCCGAACGTTCATTCCGCATCAAAGGCGGCTGGACCATTCCAATCCTGACCATCATCATCTTTGGCGCGCTGGCAATCCTGGCCTCGCTCGGCATCGGCTCCAACATTCTGCCCGGCCTGCCCCTGATTATCTCTACCGGCGTATTTCTGATCTCCGCGCTCTACGTCTTCCTGGTAGTGCCACGCCTGCGCGCTGCAGCCCAGGCGCGCCGTGCTGCTACGAGACGCAGACGTCCGACACGCGAGGCAACAGGCACGGAGACGGGGCAGGGTTAAAATGTATCTACTTTAATCACTCGTCCGCCCGCCGCTTTCAGCAAACGGTCGCGAATCGCCAGCCCCAGGCCGCGATCATCAAACTGGCGACACAGGATCACCTGTACCTGCGCATCTTCTAAAGCACGCAAACCATGAAATAATGATGAAGCAATCTGCGCGGGATCGGCGGCATTGCCGAGCGAGTATACCAGCGCGCCGCTTTGCTGAAAGGTCGCCACATCTTCATCAGCGACCAGCACACCGACCCGTTCACCCCGCGCCTGTCGTCGCCGCGCTTCCGCCAACATTGCGGCGCGCATAGATTCCACGCTGCCATCGAAGAGCAAGAGTGGGATGGCGGGCGCGTAATGCGTCAGCATTTGACCGGGAGAATGCTGCCCCGCTGCATCACTCTCAGCAAGTTCAGCGGCATCGGTTGCTCTCCGGTAACGTGGAGGCTGCACATTGGGTACGACGGCGCGTAACGCCTCAAGACTGACGCCTCCTGGCCGCAGGATAGTTGGTTGCTCAGAGCAGAGGTCAAGCACCGTTGACTCTACGCCCACCTCGCACGGGCCACCGTCCAGAATCAATGGGACGCGACCAGCCAGGTCTGCCATCACATGCTGCGCAGTTGTCGGACTGACGTGCATGAAGCGATTGGCGCTCGGCGCGGCGATAGGCGAACCCAGAGCGCGAATCAGCGCGAGCGCGACAGGGTGGCGCGGCATTCGCACAGCAACGGTTTCTAATCCAGCCGTCACGAGATGCGGAACGCGCGGGCCACGCGGCAATATCAACGTGAGCGGGCCGGGCCAGAACGCGCCCGCCAGCCGCTTTGCCTCATCAGATAAAGCAGTCGTCAATAGCTCCAACGATGCTTCGTCGGCGATATGCGCAATCAGGGGATCGCTGTGAGGACGCCCTTTGGCAATAAAAATGCGTTCCAGCGCAGCCGGTTGAAATACATCCGCGCCCAGCCCGTAGACCGTCTCGGTGGGAAACACCACTACGTTGCCAGCGCGCAATAAACCAGCCGCGTATTCGATAATCGACGCTTCAGGCCGTATAGCATCTACTCGTATAACCTCAGTCGTTATTTCATAGGACATACGCTAGAAACCCTCTATCTTCCTCTTCCGGCGATCTTGTTCCTCCCAACTCAGCACATCACCCTCAATGAGATTGTGCAGCCCCAGGCGTTGTAGCATGTGCAGGATTTCTACACGATGCGTCAGACTATGGGTAATCAGGTGGGCAGAAGAAAGCGACCTGCCATGCCTTGCCCACCATCGCGTTAAAATGCTATACTTGTTACGTTCTGAACACCATGCAGCAAAATACACTAGAGTGGAATAGATGCGTAATCCCGAAGGCGAATATTCGCTAAACACGCGCCGTATTATCGGCATTACTGGTATCATCATAGCCCTGCTTCTCATTCTGAGCGTTGTCGTGTATAGCTCACACGCAGGTATCATACCTGTTCCCGGCCTATCACCCGCGCCGAAAATCACCGTCTTCACAAACCAGCAAACGAGCGCGTGTAATACACCACCGCACCAGCCAGGCGATAAAATGCTTTCCATCCATTCAGACAAGTTGTCACGCACCTTTCTTGTCCACCTGCCTCCCTCGTATGGCACGCAGTTCCAGCCCGTTGTGATTAACTATCACGGCTATGATAACACGGCGCAGCGTACCGCTCAACATACTAACATGGGCGCGGTGGCAGACAAGGCTGGCTTCATCCTGGTTTTTCCACAGGCCCTCGATAGCCCGCCATCTTGGGATGCTGGCATAGGACACTTCGGGCCAACCGGAGATGCCGATGACGTGCAGTTCACACGTGACCTGATTAGCTATCTGGAAAATAATTACTGCGTTGATACACACCGCATTTACCTCACCGGCTATTCTGAAGGTGGCGGTATGGTCTACCGCCTGGCCTGCGAGTTGAGCCAGCAGATCGCCGCGTTTGCTACAGTCGAAGGCGCATTCTATCACGTGCCAGGCGGCTGCAACCCATCGCGCCCGGTGCCATTCCTGGAGATTCACGGGCAGGCCGATCAACTGGCTCCCTACGGTGGCAATCCAGGTGCAGGTATGGCTTCCGTCCAGACAATATTAAATCTCTGGTTAGGCATCGACCGGTGCCAGAGTACCAACAAGGTCATTTTCCAGAAAGCCGATGTGACCGGTATTGAATGGCCCAATTGCGCTGCCGGCACAGTGGTCGAGCATTATCGTATCAGCGACGGCGGCCATACCTGGCCCGGCTCCAGCCCGGAACCCTCGCTCGGCTTTACTACGCAGACAATCGATGCCAATGTTGTGATCTGGAACTTTTTCAGCCAGTTCACCAACTAGCCCCGGCGCGGCGCTCCCGATAGGCACAATAATCCTCAAGCATACTCTTATAATGACTCGCGAGCCGTTCGCGCAAGTGAGCCTCATCTAGCCAGCATGGGTGGCCCTCAATACTGCTCTTGAGCGACCCGTCAACCACTTCGCCTGCAAAAGCTATGGTCAAGGTACTCAAACGAACGAGTTGAGTACTCTTATTCGCATAGGTGCCGATTGTATCAAGCAGGCGCACTTCGAGGCCCGTCTCTTCGCGAACCTCGCGCCGCGCTGTTTCAGACGGATATTCATGCCAGCGCATAAACCCGCCAGGAAAAACTATCATACCTCCTGGCCGCTCGAGAAGCAAAAAACGTCCCGAATCTTCCACAACCACGCAAGCGCTCCCCAGCGGCGGCAAATTGCCCGCCAGCAGAAGATTGAGCGTATTAAAGCAAATCGGCACCAGTCCCAGGGTGACGCGATAAAGGAATTGTTTCAACACCATTCGATACTCACCAATCTATTGTTCTTATATTCACGCGCATATTATACTTCATAGCAGAGGTACACTATCAATTCACACATGAGGATTCCTATGCAGCCAACAAAAAAACCACGCTTCAAAATCTGCTGTATCAGCAGCATCGACGAGGCACAACTCGCCATTCGTTATGGCGCGTCTGCCATCGGCCTTGTTTCCGCCATGCCAAGCGGCCCCGGCGTAATCGAGGAAAGCCTGATTGCTCGCGTCGCCGCCACCATCCCACCGGGTATTGCCTCGGTTTTGCTTACCAGCCAGCAGGATGCGGATACTATCATCGAGCAACAACGCCACTGTCGCGTCAACACGCTACAAGTCGTCGATCATTTCCCCATTGACGGCTATAAGAAGTTACGAGAGGCTTTGCCAGGGGTATCGCTCATGCAGGTCATTCACGTTGGGGGCGATGAGTCAATCGATGAGGCAATTTCCATCGCACCATACGTGCATGGAATTCTGCTTGACTCCGGCAACCAATCGCTGGCAATCAAGGAGTTGGGCGGCACGGGGCGCACGCACAACTGGGCCATCAGCAAGCGCATACGCGAAGCAGTTGACGTGCCAATTTTCCTGGCCGGCGGTCTAAACGCCGCCAACGTGGCCGAAGCCATCGCAACAGTACAGCCCTACGCGGTGGACGTATGCAGCGGGGTGCGCACAAATGGCAAGCTGGATGAAGAGAAGCTGGCTCAGTTTGTTAGCCAGCTTCCTTAGCCTTAATCGGGAATGGAGGATAATGGGTCGTCCTCGTCCTGTAGGGACAAGGGGCGGGGTTGGGTGGACGCGGGGGCCTTGTGCTTGTCCTCGTCCAATTCACGCAATTCGGCGGGACATCATCAAACTCCAACAGAATCGCACTGCCACGAGGACAAGCACAAGGCCCCCACCCATCCCCACATCCACCCCTTGTCCCTACAGAACGGAGACAGGCGCATTCCCGTTTTTGATCGGTAAAATTCATCAGGACGGAGATGCGGATGAGTGGGGACCCTTGCGGTCGCCCTGGCTTCACGCACGCTTGCTGCCAATATACTCCCTGATAAGCGCATTGACGCGTGCGGGCTGCTCGTGGATGACCCAGTGCGAGCCATCGGGGATACGCTGAATGCTCAGGTCGGTGATGTAGTTCTCCAAACCGTTGAGATTGCCGGGGAGCAAAGCGGCGTCCTGTTCGCCCCATATGACTAGCGTTGGAACCGGGAGAGGCTGTGAGAACCTGGCCGCGATATCGTTTTGGCCTGCGTTCTCTGTTGGAGGGGTCAATCGAGAGGCGCGGTAATAATTCAAGCCACCAGTCAAGGCGCCTGGCTGCGACCAGGCCTGGTAGTATAATTCCATATCGGCATTGCTCAACACTTTATTCAGTCCCCATCCTTCTGTCAGGTGCGCGTAGTTGTTCGCGGCAACCATCTGCTCCGCCTTTGGATTCTGGAACATCAGCATATACTGGCTGGCCTTCTGTTGAGCCACATTTTCGCGCAACTCACGCTGGAAGACAAACGGGTGCGGCGAATTGATGATGATGAGCCGTTCCAATAGTTCGGGATAAGCAATGGCAAAGACCCAGGCTACCGCGCCTCCCCAGTCATGCCCAACCAGGGTACATTTCTGCGCCCCCAGGTGTTCGATCAACTGGCGTATGTCTTCGATCAGGTATGCCATGCGATAGTTTTCTGCATCCTGTGGTTTGTCGGAGAGATTGTAGCCGCGCAAATCCGGCGCCACTACCGTGAAATCGCGTTGAAACTCTTCCAACTGGTCTTTCCACGCGTACCAGAACTCTGGAAAACCGTGCAGGAAGAGCATCAGTGGTCCTTCTCCTGCCATCACATAATGCAGGCGAATGCCATTGATGACCGCATACTGGTGTTTGAGCATGATTACCTCTCTTTTAAGCATAGCTTTCAGCCCTGATTTTACCACGCCGGACCAGCAATAAGATAGACCCGTAAAATCGCATTTCATGTGTAATATTGCTTGACATCGCACATTGTGAGTGATACCCTTCTAACACAAGATCATTCAGATACGATTGACATAATAAAGAGGATAGTATGGTAGAGCATAAATCAGGCTTCATCGACATATCGAGTCAGGATTTTCCTGAACAGGTGCTTCAGGCCGAACAAATGGTGCTGGTTGATTTTTCGTCCGATAAAAGTAACGCCTGCCAGATTTTTGATGCAGAGTTCTCGGCGGTCGGCAACGAATACAAGGGACGGGTGACATTCGCCCGCCTCAGCATCGATACCGAAACCAGCTTAACCAACGAATGGAAGATTACGGGCATTCCGACTGTTATTTTCTTCAAAAACGGGCAGGAGATCAACCGCATCAACGGCATTGTGATGCGCCAGAAACTACGCAAGCAGACTGAAGGCACGCTGCTGGCGCACTTCTAATTTGATAAATTAATGTAGAAGGGGCAGCGGGGTCCATGCATCCAATGTATCCAATCCGGTTACAGGCTTCCTTACATGAGACTATCTGGGGGGGACGCAGGTTGGAGCGCGACAGGTGGAAACAGCTTCCACCAGGGGATGTCGCGATTGGCGAGGCGTGGGAAACTGAGATCAATACCATTGCGCAGAATGCTCCTTATAGTGGTAAGACTCTGGGCGCGCTCGTGCAGGAATACGGGGAAGATCTGCTCGGCTCGCAAGTTATAGCCATCTTCGGCCACCGTTTCCCACTGCTTGCCAAGTTCATCGATGCCAATGCCAGGCTTTCAGTACAGGTTCACCCCGACGATCGCTATGCCGCGCAGCACGAGCAGGGCAAGTTGGGCAAAACAGAGTTCTGGTACGTGCTGGATGCCGCGCCTGGCGCATCGATTGTTCACGGCTTCAAGTCTCCCACGTCGCGGACAGAAGTGCAGCGCGCTATCGAGTCTGTCACGCTGGAGAACCTGCTCGCCGAAGTGCAGGTTGCGCCCGGCGATGTGATCTTCGTACCGGCTGGCACGGTTCATGCCATCGGCAACGGCGTACTCCTTTACGAGCTACAAGAATATTCAGATATTACCTACCGCATGTACGACTATGGGCGGCTGACGGCTGCCGGAACGCCCCGCGAACTGCATGTGCAGCAATCGCTGGATGTCTCCAATTACGACCGCTCGCCGCGTGTGAAAGTGCGCCCCGTCTCGCTGACTGACAGGCCCGGCTATACAGATCGTTGCCTGGTTGCCTGCCCATACTTTGTAAGCCGCGAAGTCGTCTTACAGGGCAAAGGTATATCCGATTGCTATATGAAGGGACAAACGAAGAATAGCTGCATTATTCTTACATCGCTGGGCGGGAACCTGCAGGTATGCTTCGGCGAGACTTTGCAGCTTAGCGAAGTTCTCACGCGCGGTCAAACGATGGTGTTACCTGCCACGCTCGGCCAGTACTACATCGAGGGTGAGGGAAGATACATGTTTTCGTATGTGCCGGAAGCGGATGATGAGGCGTGGGCAGAGTGGCAAGCAGGGCAGGGGTAAGGCTTATTCCTGTCTTCTTTTGCGGCGTTCTTCCTCGAGGTTGGTGACGGTGCCTTCAACGATGGGGCCTTCCGGCTCTATGGGGCTGATAGGATTGAAAAACTGGTTGCGTGGAGGAAAGCCTTTCTGCATGCGGCCAACGTCGGAAACCACACGCGAAACGCCCGCCGCCATATTGACGAACAACAGCAGCGTAGCCAGCCCGACCCATACGCCCAGGCCAACCAGCAGCGTTCCAAAGAAGCCGACCACTCCGTTGAGAGTGGTCTCAAAAATTACTCCCCCCAGGATGAGAACGTAGAAGAAACGCACAAGCACACGTAAGGACCAGTGTAGAAACCAGAACACGGCTTTTACCGGGTCAGATGGCATGCTCCATACCGGCAGCTGTAACAGGTATGGTTTTCTTTTTGGCCGTAACGTTCTCAAATTGGCCTCGCCTTCATTGGCCTTGCCTTCAAGGGAGCCGCTGTTCCCCTGATATTATTTCTTCGATATGTTATATACGTTCCAGGCCTGTTTAGGTTGGAATGGTGACTACCTGAACATATTGTAGCAGTCTTGTGCTGCAAAGGCAACTGACATGGGACATGGCGGCCCTTGCGACCACCATGATTATTGCCTTTGCCTACTGCAAATTCAGGATAAGCGCATTACCTCCGCCGGAATTTTGCAATGAGATGGGAACGGTTCTCTGGTCGCGAATATTTTCAAGCTGCAATGGCCCAACAGCTATATTATGCGGCTGCGTAACGTGATAAAGGCCCGTGAAGCTGATCTGTGTTTGAGCGAGCAGCAAAGCTTTGAAAGGAAACGTCACGATAAGTTGATCACCTGTTTGCATTGAGTTAAAAACACAATCGCTATACACTGACGCGGAAGATACGCCGCTGCTGTTTGACTGTAGCGTTGCCGTGATTCTATACGTATAGAACGCGCGATAGACTACCGGCGCCGAGCGCAAGAAGGTCCAGCGTGTGACGAGCAGGGTAGAGCTGCCCGCCTGGATAATGCTCGCGTGGGCATAGAGCAGTTGTAAATTATTCACGAACTGTTGAGTAGATGCGCTATCTACGCCCGGCGACGGGGGTTGGACGATCAGAAGCTGGTAGGGAGCGCTGCCCAGGCGCGGCGGCTGATCGACCAGCGTCACGCTGGCAAACCGGTTGAGCAATGTAAGCGCGAGCGAATCGCCAGGTTCCACCAGGTAAACTGCTGGCCCGTTGGCAGGGTTCGGCAGCGTCAGGCAACTGGCGGCATCAAAAACAGTGGTCGGGGTGCGCATCTGCTCGGCCAGGTAGCGCAGCGCGACCTGCGAATACATGTCTGAACTGATATACACATGGCGCAGGTGACGCTTCTGGGCCAGTTGATCGGCTTCATTCAAAGCGTTTTGCAGAGAGCTTAGCGCATTATAGCCAAAGCCATGCCGGTTATTGCCGCTCGTATCGTCAAACAGCCTGGCAGTTGTGCCGACTACCTGAGCGATAAGCGCGATGCTGATAAATAGATACAGGCTATAACGAGGGATACGCCAGCCGCGCCCGCGCTGACGCAGCCACTTGCCGATCTGTTCAATCAAAAGGCCAGTCAGGATGAAGGGTCCCGGCATGAGCAGGAGCACATAATATGGGAATATGGGTACCGAATGGCGCGAGAGTACCAGCAAGGGTACGATTTGCCAGACGAGTAATAAGAGCATGGCGCAGCGTTCGGGAGAGGAGCGAAAGTCTGTCCACCAGCGCCACAGGCGCGACCAGAACACAGGTTTAGCGGAGTGAACTGAAGTCCTCTCGCCCGGCGTGCCTGATGGAACCGGATGGGTGTTGAAACTCAATAAAAAGAGCAGCAATGCCACAACGAAGCCACCGCCAACCAGCAAGGGCATTACGATGTTCAGCCAGGAAAGCGCGGGATACAGGTGATAGAGCAGAGTTTGCGGATTGGTAGGAGCCTGGCTAAACGGGCTGAAAAAGTTGCGGTAATAGGTGATTGCCGTACTATCAATATGTGAGGGCAGCTTTATGAAACGCAGGAACACAGGCACATCCGCGAAATGGGTGGCGATTTCCCAGAGCAGATAGGTTGAGTAAAGCAACACGAGCGAGAGCAAACCCAGGAGTACGTCGCGCCAGCGCGCGGTTTCCGGCGCCAGTAGAATAGCCAGCACGAGCGGAACGGCTAACAGCGCGGTTGTTTCGTGTAATTGCATGACCAACCCAAGCAGGAAAATGGCAGGAAACAGCCATCCTTTACGCCGGTCAACGACGCCCCGGAAAAGGGTAAAGAGGAAGAGTACCACAAAGGGCGCGATCATATTCTGTTGCCAGATGAAACGACTGAAGTGCAGAGGCATGGTAGCCGTCGCGTAAAATGCGGCGGCCAGCGCTGCGGCCAATCGTCCGAAATAGCGGCGCGCGAAGATGTAGGTCAACAGGACTGCTACAATATTGAGCAGCGCGACAAGCGTCGCTCCCCACAGCGGATTCGAGCTAAATGCGGTGGGTATCATCAGCAAATAGATCACGCCGGGCGGGTTATTGATACGGATGGAGGCGATATTGCTAGTAGCAGGCAGCAGACCATGCATAACGGCATCACGCGCCATGCGAAATACGGTTGCCTGGTCTTCGTCAAACTCGGTGATGTTAAGCTGGTAGAGGCGCAGACAAGCGGCAACCAGCAGAATCGGGTAGATTTCCCAGGCGGTAAGCCATATACATATGGTTCGTATAAAAATGCCCCGGCGCAAACGGGCATTAGAATTTTCCTGCGGTGGTTCCGGTATTTTCATGGTTGTATCGAGTGTAGACAAGAGTTTACCTCAATAATATATTCAGGTTTTCCATCCATAATGATGTTTGTCAGCCGAAAGGGTCAATCCTGATGATGTTTGACGAACGAATGAGGTAACGGAAGGCCCCGGCGTCCTGTAGGGACAAGGGGGGTAGGGTGGAGTGGATGAGGGGGCCTTGTGCCCTGGTGAGAGTGCGACCATCATGCCTCACGGAACCCAGGCAAATCGTGTTGCCACCTGGACAAGCACAAGGTCCCCACCCATCCCCACATCCACCCCTTGTCCCTACAGGACGGAGACGGACGTTTCGTACTATTGCCGTATCCGGTTGTCAAATTTCATTGGACGGTATCCATATTTACAAAAACCCCTGCAATAACTTTCGCACGGCGTTGATGTTCGCAGCTACCGCGGCGTTCTGCGGTTGCTGCGGAATACCTGTTACGCTATCCTTCAAGAGGTGGCCGGTGAGGATGCCGACGACGCGCTCGTCGCGTTTGATGATGCCGCGCTCGACCAGCTTGCGCAAACCCGCCAGGGTGGCGGCGGAGGCTGGCTCGCAGCCAATGCCCGCGCGGTCAATAATCGACTTAGCTGCTAAAATCTCGTCATCGCTCACTTCCTCGACGATGCCGTTCGTTTGCTCGATGACGCGGCGCGCGCGCGTGTAACTGACGGGATCGCCAATCTTAATAGCGGTGGCGACGGTATGCGCCTGCACACGTTCGCGGCTGGCGAAAGCGCGCATATAGCTGCGATAGAACGGGTTGGCTCCCGACGCCTGGATGGAGGCGATACGCGGCAGGTGTCCGATTAAACCGAGCTGATACGCCTGTAAAAAGGCTTTGCCGATGGCCGAAGTGTTGCCCAGATTGCCGGCAGGCAGCACCAGCCAGTCGGGGGCCTGCCAGTCGAGTTGCTGCAAGAGTTCAAAACCGATGGCTTTTTGGCCTTCTATGCGGTAGGGATTGAGCGAATTGAGCAGGTAAACGCCCAGTTCGTTGCACGCTTGCTCAACCAGGCGCATAGCATCGTCGAAGTCCCCGTCAATCGAAATGGTTGTCGCGCCGTAGGCAAGGGTTTGCGCCAGCTTGCCCGCCGCCACATTGCCTGCAGGCAGGAAGACAAAGCAGGGCAGGCCCACCTGAGCCGCGTAGGAGGCCAGCGAAGCCGAGGTATTGCCGGTTGAAGCGCAGGCCACCGCGCGCGCGCCGCTCGCTTTTGCCATCGACACGCCCACCGTCATGCCGCGATCCTTGAAGCTGCCGCTGGGGTTTTCGCCCTCGTGCTTGAGAAAAAGGCGTTCCGCTCCCGCGAACTTGCCGATGCGCTGGTGTCCCTCACGGCCATCGCCACAGTTTTCAATGCCAACCGGATACAGGCCGGTGTTGCCTTCAGGCCTGCTGACGATCAATGATGGAGGCAGCGGCAGGATGAGTTCGCGGTAACGCCACACACCGCTGTAATCCAGCAAGAGGGAGCCGCCGCCCACGGGCCAGATAGGAGGACGCGCCGCGCGTTCGTCGAACAGTTGACGCCATCCCGCACCCGCCATTGGCATAAGATCATTTTCGGCGGATGCCAGCGCGTCGTAACCCTCCTGCAGGGACATTTCCTGCGGCCAGGGATGTTGGAATATGGCCTCTACATCAAGCACGCCGCCACATTCGCAGCGATAACGCGGCTGCGCTTCCACGGCGGGATAGAGGGTCGCGCACTCCACGCAGCGTAATGAGAGAGAGGTAAACGCCTGGCTCAACGCTTCTTGATCCGATTGATCGGGTTGCAAACCCGCAAAGTTTGTCCCCATATACGGTGGTGCTTCCTTTCACTTCAGCATACGTACACTCAACGATGTTCGGAGCGGCGACTGTTAATGGAGCGTATTAGAAGGATAGCGGTAGCCGCTATCTTTCCGCTTGCGGTTATGCGCTGAGGCAATGACGCGCGCGCCGGATTGATCGGCGCGTAAAATCATGCCGGTTCCCTCTACTCCTGATGAACGCGCGGTATCTTGCATTGCTCGCAAGATAGCCGAAAAGTTGGAACTGGCGAGGGCAATCAGGGATGAGCCGCCACCAGACAGGCTCGCGCCATGCGCTCCGGCGTCGATAGCGGCCTGGATGATTTCGGGCATAGCGGGAAACAGCGCCTGGCGATAGGGCTGGTGCAGGCGGTCCTGCATGGCCTCGCCAATCACTTCATAGTGACCCGTTTGCAACGCGGAGAGCAGGAGCGCGACGCGCCCTGTATTAAAGGTGACATCCGCTTTGGAATAGCTGGCAGGCAGCAGCTTGCGCCCGGCAATGGTATCCATGGGAAACGAGGGCGTGAAAATGACTGCTTTGAGCGCATCGGGGAAGCGCGTTTTGATGGCGTGGATTTTGCCGTTCATATCGGTGGTCGCTACCAACCCGCCCAGCAGGGCCGGAGCTACATTATCAGGGTGGTTGCCCGCCTCGATTGCAACGGCAAGCTCCAACAACTCTTCCTGGGGTACATCTTTCCCTTGCAGGCGCAATAATTCGTTGGCTGCGACCAGCCCGCCCACAACGGCTGTCGCGCTGCTGCCCAGGCCGCAGCCGGGGGGAATAGTAATGACCATGCGAATCTGTACATGCGGCATTTCAACCTGCCTGTCGGTGTAAAGCGAGGCAAAGGCGCGGAAAAACAGGTTATCCGGGCCGGTGGATAGCCCCTCTCCCAGAGCGCCTTCAATTATAATGTCGGGTTGTTGCGGATCGCCAGGCGTTACGAGAACGTCAAAACGGTTATACAATTGCAGGGCCAGCCCGAGGCTATCATAGCCAGGGCCAAGATTAGCCGATGTTGCCGGGGTCAGAACGGTTGCCGAAACGGGTTTTGCCAGTGCCAAAGCGTGTAACTTGCCTTTCTTGAGATGTCCCCCACTCTTCCACTGCTTCCTTCTCCATCTATCCCTACAATTGTAACAGGTTTGTCTATCATTTGAAATGGGTGAGCTTCGGGGCTACCAGACATAATCAAAGCAAACTAACTTCAAATCTTCGCGGCGCACGATGCTTTTACTTTCTGTGTTGGCGACGCTGCGGGGTAGCTCAGTGTCGCGGGCGATGGTCTGCACCGCGGAGAGCAGTTCGGTGAGGTGGGCGTTGGCGAGGTAGGCGTCGTAGGCTTTGCGCAGGGTTTTGATGTAGACGCCGGGTTGGGGCGCGTTCAATTGCTGGATGGCGGCAATGATCGCTTTGCGGCTGATGGCCGGGCTGTTGATGTAGCCGCTCAGGATAGTTGCTATTGTCTGCTGGATGGGATCGAGCAGCCTGGGGGCCTCTTCAATCGCTACCTGTTCGATGGAGGATTGCACAATGGAGGCGATGACCTTTTCCTGCAAGGCGAAGATGTTGACCTCGCCATCGAATGGGATGACGCGCGGCGTATCCGGCTGGCATTGCACCAGGTTGGTGATGACGAAACGGTTGTCTTCTATTCGTCCGCCTCTGCTATCCTCTGACAGGTCGATGTAGCGCCAGAAGTGCTGGCGGGAGGGTCGAGGAGCGTTGGGAGACGGGACATCTGACCTGGGGGACGAGACACCCGCGTTGGGGGACGAGACACCCACAAGGGGTGTCGCTACTGTGAAGTAGAAGAAGACGCCTCTAGCGTTCTGGCGGGTCAGGCCGCTATGGATGCCGTTGGGCAGGTCTTCTAACATGCCGCGCATACCGCCGTCAAGGAGATTTTTGAGGTTTTGCAGCAGAAATTCGCTGCTGACCAGTTCGGTAAACTGCTCCTGTTCCTCGACTACCTGGCCGTCCTCGGCTTCGATGCGGCGCAGGGTGTTGAAGTTCTGCGGGTGAACGATTTCACCGAGGATGCTGGTATCGAGGAAGCCGCTCGAGTCGATGCTGGCGATCTTCTGGGAGAGGCTTTCGACGAGGCCGAGCAGTTTTTCCAGGCCGTCGTCGGGGAACATGTTCAGGATGCGCAGCGTCTCAAAGCTGGCGCCGATACGGTCGATGCGCCCGGCGCGCTGCACCATGCGCGTAGGATTCCAGTGCAGGTCATAGTTGATGAGTACGCCGCAGTCTTGCAGGTTTTGTCCTTCTGAAAGCACATCGGTCGAGATGAGGATGTCTATTTCGTGCTCGCTGCCCGCTATCTCCGGCCTGTTATTGGCGCGTGGCGCGAAGTGCGTCACCAACCGGGCGCGTTCTCTGGCATCGGCTCCGCTGTCCATGCGCTTGATACGCGGCTCGCCTGCCTCGGCCATCCAGGGCACGGCGGCGGGGTCGCACAACTGGCGGTAGAGGTAACGGGCGGTATCTTTGTAGTAGGTGAAGAGCAGCACTTTCTGGCCGCGCAGTTCGCCCGCCAGCAAGTGTTGCAGTTGAGCGAGTTTGGCGTCCCGAGCCGGGGTAATGGCTTCGATCTCGCGCCAGACCTCGCGCAGGGCGTCCACGTCTTTGCGCAGGTCGTTGTGCAGGCGTTTGAGGTCGTAGAGCGCGGCGTTGAGCGTGGGCAGACCTGCGATGAATTCGCGCGCTTCGGAGTGGGCATCCAGTTGATCGGAGAGCGAGCCGGGGGTAGCGTCGTCCTCTTCATCTTCGCGCGAGAGATAGCGCATGGCCTTCTGGAAACTGGCGCTGTCCAGCACTTTGCCATCCAGAATGTAGCTTTCAAAGGTTTCCAGAAATTGCAGGGCGCGGCGCACGCTGATGCGGAAGGCGTCCACGCTGCTCTCGAAGCGTTTGAGGTAGCGACTCTTGAAGATGCCGACCAGGGCTTCTTCGCGGCCTTCCTCAAACTGGTCGCGGCTGATGCCCTGCTTCTTATAGGTTTCCAGGCGGTAGGGGGCGAGTTTCAGGCCCTCGACGCGGTTGACGATCTTCTCGTAAATGCCGCCGTAGGTGGCTTCAAGGTTGTAGCGGATGGTTTTCAGCTTGCGTTCGGGCCAGTGGATGGGCTGGCCCTTAATGGTGGCGTTGGGATAGGCTTCTTTGATGAAGGGGCGCGTGCGGCGAATGACCACTTCTTCGAGCAGGTTGAAAAGGGCGATGCCGCTTTCTTGCTGGCGCACAGCGCGGCGGGCCGATAGGAAGTATTTTTGCAGGTCGCCGATACCAGCGCCCGCGAAATAGCTGCGGTCTCCACCGGTGAAGAGGTTAACCTGGTGGAAGAGGTCAAGCACGGTATTATTGATGGGCGTGGCGGTCAGCAGGATCAGTTTTTTGCGCTCGCCGCTGACGGAGCCGCGCCGGTTATGGGCGGCCAGCAGGCGTTCGAGGCTTTCGTAGCGGTGGGCGTTGCGGTTGCGGAAGTTGTGGCTTTCGTCCACCAGCACGATATCGGCGTCCCCTGCATCGCTGCTGTCGAACTCTTCGCGCCCCATGACCTCCTGGGTGAGGATGCGCGCCGCGATGCCCGCGCTCAATAACTCGTCGTGCCACATCTTTTGCAGTGCGGCGGGACAGATGACGACGGCTTTGTAGCGCTGGTGATAGGCGTAGTCTTCGAGCAGCTTCTTGCCGATCCAGGTCTTGCCGAGTCCCACGCTATCGGCGATCATCACGCCGTCGTAGCGAGCCAGAATCTTACGGGCTTTTTTGACGGCGTCTTCCTGAAATTCGCTCAGGTCAACGACCGAACGGGCTGAGGTAGAGTCGTCGCGCTCGCTCTCCAGGTCGTCGCGGAAGTATTCAAAGATGGCTTTCATGTAGACCTGGTAAGGGGTGTAGGCTTTGCGCCCGAACTTGGAGGAGTCGAGCAGGTCGATCAGCTCGTCCTTGAAGTCGCGCGCGGCCTCCCACTGGAGAGCATACCAGTCCGCCAGTTGGGCGATAGCCAGCACGCCCGGCGCGTTGGCGGCGACGCCGCGCTGCGCGGCGTCCATTGATCCTAATAGCTTGCGGTCTGCATTTTCCAGC
Source organism: uncultured Chloroflexia bacterium (assembly GCA_963769535.1). Taxonomy (GTDB): domain Bacteria; phylum Chloroflexota; class Ktedonobacteria; order Ktedonobacterales; family Ktedonobacteraceae; genus CF-113. The sequence continues at coordinate 276,853 of CAVYMC010000004.1, forward strand.
GCGCCTTTGAGTTGTTCAGGGTCGATCTCCTGCGGCGAGAGGTTGGCGCGGTGAACGAGGTTGAGTTCTTTGTTGGATTGCAGGCCGGGGCGCGTGAAGTTGGAGGAGCCGACGATGGCGGCGACGGGCGCGAATCGCGCGAAACCGCCCCCACGATAAAACAGGTAGCACTTGGCGTGCAGGAAGCCTTTTGTGTAGAGGCGCACCTGCACATGGGGCTGGCGCAGGAAGGCTACCAGGTCTTCGACGAGGCGCAGCGTCTGCGCGTTGAAGTCCTCTCCGGCCAGTTCGCGGATCAGGCCCTTGACGGGTTTCGCGCCGATCTCGCGCAGGCCGAGGTCGGCGCCTGCTTCCGGTTCGTCGCCCAGCAGCAGGCGGAAATTGCCCAGTTTGCCCAGATCTTCGCGCAGCAGTTGCCAACCACCGGCGTTGAAATAGGCGGTGGCGACATCGAGCGAATGCCCCTGATGCTGCCGCAACAGTTCATTGAGAACACCGGACATGGTGTGCTGCTGGTTGTCGATGACGAACGGGATGGTCATGCTTTACCCTTCGCGAGCGATACAGTACATATATCGCTCATTTTGCGCGGTAATTTTTTTTTGGCGCTGGTCGGTTGCTTGTGCTCATGTTGGCGCGGATCTAGCTTAATGCAATTGCTGGATAACGTCAAGCATTGTGGGTCCGGTTTCGTGTCAATAGTTTCAGTTGTTGCTATTGTTGCCGATGATATATAAAGGGTTGTTTCGGTAGTTTCAGATGTTGCTACCACATTGTAGAGCAATCGTTCCGATGTCTCTCGAATACCCTCGCACCGTGGAGGAATTCTTACGAACTGCCTCGAAAATGAGCAAATCGTGAGTCACTCATTGTATCAGCGTTCCCTGGCTCCGCTTGAAAGGAGGACGCGCTAATGGCTAAAGCAGGACGACGAGAGACTATCATTCCCGCTCCCTCGTCTGAGCCTCTGCACGTCACCTCGACCGGCCTGAATGAATTGTTGGCCCTGTCCCCCGATGCGCTGCTCGCTGTCGATCAGGCGGGAACCATCGTGCTGGCCAATGAGCAGGCCTCAGCGCTCTTCGGGTACAGCGGCGAGGAGTTCCGTGGGCGGCGACTCGACGCGCTGCTGCCCGCACACCTGCGCGCAGCCCACGCCACTCACCGGCAGCACTATTTCACCGCGCCGCGCACGCGCTCGATGGGGGCCGGACTCCACCTCGCGGGGCGGCGTAAGGACAGCAGCGAGTTCCCGGTGGATATCAGCCTGCGCCCCGTGCTGCTGGGTGAGGAGCTCCTGGTCGTCGGCGCCATTCGCGATATGAGCGAACAGGGGCGAGCCGAACGCGAACACACACAGCAAGCCGAGCAACTGCGCCTGCAGTCCGAGTTGATTGCGCTCTCACACGACGGCATCCTCGTCCGCGACCCCGTGAGCCGGGTGCTCTTCTGGAACAAGGGGGCCGAGCGCCTCTACGGCTGGACGGCCCGAGAGGCGCTGGGCCGCATCAGTCATAGCTTGCTCAGGACGCGCTTCCCCAAGAGCCGCGCCGACGTCGAGACGCACCTCGCACAGGAGGGGTATTGGGAAGGGGAACTGGTACATACCTGCCGGGATGGGAGCGTCGTGACGGTCGAATGCCGCCAGGCGTTGGTGTGCGATGTGCAGGGACACCGCACAGCGGTGTTGGAGATCAACCGGGATATCACCGCGCGCCGCCGCCTGGAGCACGCAGCGCAAGCCGAGTATTCGGAAACGACAGCCCACCTGGCCTTCTTGCAGGAGGTGCTCGAATGCCTTGCCCAACTCCGTCTTTCTCGTTTCTGGCCCGGACGCGCGTCTGATATTAGCCAATCGCGCCGCCAGCAGCCTGTGGGGCGCCGAGTGGCAGCCCGATCAACCGATGCTGGAATTTCTCCTGACCAACGGGATCACAATCATGGACGCACAGGGACATCCCCTTGCACCCGAGCGGTCCGCCACGCTGCGCGCGGTTGGTCGGGGGGAGACTATACTGCAGCGCCAGGAGACCATCCGTCGTCCGAATGGGTCGGCCCTGCCAGCGCTGGTCAACGTGGTGGCGCTGCCTGCGCGGCGGCGATGGAGCGGGCCGTTGCAGGAGACGGCACAGCAGCAGGAGACACGCGAGTCGATGACGCTGGTCGTGCATCAGGACGTGAGCGCCCTCAAGGAAGCCGAATACCTCAAAGACGAGTTCATCGGGGTGGCAGCCCATGAACTGCGCAATCCCCTGGGGGTGCTCAAGGGCTATGCCAGCATGCTGGTGTACCAGACAGCGAAAGGCAAAGGGGTTCCCCTTGCCAAGTGGCAGCGAGAAGCCCTGGGCGAGATCGATGAGGCCACTGCGCGCCTGGATAAACTCACCGAGGACCTGCTCGAATGCGACCCGCCTGCAGGCAGGGCGGCTGATCTTGTCCCACAAATCCACCGACCTGGTGGCCCTGACCCGGCACATGGTGGCGCAACGGCAACTCACAACGCAGCGGCATACCATTTCTCTTGACACCGCGCACTCGTCACTGGTGGTGGAGATCGACCGCGGGCGCATCGAGCAGGCGCTCTCCAACCTGCTGAGCAATGCCATCAAGTACAGCCCACAGGGAGGGCCTATCGAGCTGAGCATCCGCGAAGAGAGGGAGCCACACGAAGCACTCCTTTCGATTCGCGACCGGGGCATCGGCATTCCCGCCAGCCAGCAGGCGCGGATGTTCGGGCGCTTCGTGCGGGCGGAGAATGCGCGGGCCTCGGATATCACAGGAACGGGATTGGGGCTTTACCTCAGCCGCGAACTGGTCGAGCGGCATGGCGGCCGTCTCTGGTTCGAGTCTGCCGAGGGGGCAGGCTCCACCTTCTTCCTGACGCTCCCGCTCCCCTGAACCACGAGCGAGGTCGGCCAGTGGCAGCGGCTTGCAGCAGAGGCGTTTCGTCCATCCCGGCAGGCGGGAACGCCACCTGCCCGGCTCACCTCTGTCCTGGGATCTGAATGCACCCAAATTTAAGCGAACCACGTGCAGGTTGTTTCGGTAGTTTCAATTGTTGGTAAAAACGATGCTTGCGGTATTGCGTCAACGCAACTTTGGTCTGTTGTGGGTTGGACAGAATATTTCGATGGTGGGGGACTGGGTACTCTTCGTGGCTCTGCCATTCTATATCTACACCCTCACCGGCTCAACGCTGGCTACCGGCATTATGTTTATCGTGCAAACGCTGCCGAGGCTCTTTTTTGGTTCGGTGGCGGGGGTGTTCGTGGATCGCTGGAATCGCAAATATACGATGGTGGTCGTCAACTTGATTCAGGCGCTTATTCTGGCGCCTCTCTTTCTGGTACGGTCGCGCGATTTGATCTGGATCATCTACCTGTGCGCTTTCACTGACTCGCTGGTCTCGCAGTTCTTTAACCCGGCACAGACGGCCATTATTCCTATGCTGGTCGCGGAGAAAGATCTGTTACCCGCCAATACGCTCAACTCGATGAGCCAGGAGTTGACGCGCCTGGTTGGTCCATCGCTGGGAGGGCTGCTTTTCGGACTGCTCGGCATCGGCAGCGTCATTACACTGGATATCATTTCCTTTCTTGTTTCCGCCACGCTGCTGGCTCTGATTGTTGTCCCGGCGCGCTTGAACACGGCAAAGCTAGAGGAACAACCGGGGAGCAATAGTGGCAGCATGGTCTCGAATAGCCTGGTCAAGGTGTGGCGGGAGTGGCGCGCGGGAATGCTCCTGGTGAAAAAGGAGCAGCTTGTCAGCGCCATTTTCATCATTATTGGCTTTTCCATGGTCGGTGAGGGCATTATCGAAGTCCTGATGGCACCCTACGTTCGAGCGCGTCCTGCACGGCACACCGCAGATACTCGGCTTGCTGATGTCGGCGCAGGCGGTTGGCGGCATTCTGGGTTCCCTGTTGATACCGCGTCTGAGCAAAACCATCCCGCCCGGTCGCCTGATGGGCATCTGTGGACTGGCGTTCGGCATGGTGATCGTTGTACTTGCCACTGTCCCGGTTGTGCCCGTCATTCTTCCGATGATTACTATCGCGGGGGCCGGTGTTAGCGGCTTTTTTATTCCGATGATTACGCTACTCCAGACCACCGTGGCGAATGAATATCAAGGCCGTATCTTCGGCGCTTTCAGCGCTATCCAGGCCATCGCTATGTTGATTGGCATGGGTGCGGCGAGCGGCCTGGGAGACCGCATCGGTATCGCGCCCATGCTGCTTATCGATGCCGGCTTTAACATCGTGGCGGCGCTGCTGACCTTCGCGCTGATCCGCGTTGCGCTCTCGCCGTCGCAGCCGCCCGCCGAGGGCGACCCGGCCAGCGGCGCATTCGAGACAGAGACGCAGGAAGCTGCGCCTCAGACGCTTGCGTAGAGAGGTTCGAGAGGGACTGATGAATTTTGACGAGCAAATAGGGTAATACGAGAAACGTTCGCTCCCGTCCTGTAGGGACAAGGGGCGGATGTGTGGATGGGTGGGGGCCTTGTGCTCAATACATCTCACTTACCCCCAAAAGGGTGAAAAAGAAGACAAGAAAGCTCCAAATCTGGCAAAATACCAGAAAGCAAAAAAAGAAGGAGCTTTCTGATGTACAGCTACAGATTACGGCATTTGGACGTGGATGACAAGGTGTGTGAACAGGTGGATCTGACCCTGGTCGAACAGGTGTATCCAAAAGAAGTGATCACGCGATGTGTCGAGCAGAGTCCATCATGGACCAAGAAAAACCGACGGATCCGCCAAACAACGGCGTTGAGCCTGGTGTGGTTGCTGATCGGGATGGGGTTATGGAGCCGGTTGAACCAGGCTCTGGTCTGGCAAAAGCTCGTCAACAAGCTCAGTGCTCTGCATCCAGGTGAAAGGCAGGGGAAACTGAGCGACTCTGGGATCAGTGGACGCCGCAAGGAACTTGGAAGTGAGGGGGTGCAGGCGCTGATGGCAGAGCGTTGTGTGGTGATTGCGCAACCAGCCACGATGCCACCCGCCTTCTTTGGCCGCTATCGGCTCACCGCCATCGACGGAACGGTTTTCAATACGCCTGATACTCAGGCTAATGAGCAGGCATTTGGTCGAAGCAGCAACCAGTATGGCAAAGGAGCCTATCCCCAGGTGCGCTGTGTCTTGCTGGTGGAGTGTGGAACCCATGTCGTCTTCGGGCTGGAAATGAGCCGCTATGATGTCTCCGAAGTGCATGGCGCTCACCGTTTGCTGGCTCAGGTCGGTCGGAATATGCTGGTCATGACGGATGCAGGCATCACCTCCGGAGGCTTTCTGGAGCGGCTGCGTGAGCAAGGAGCACAGGGGTTGGGGGCATTGGAAGCAGGAGCCTGGGAGCATCTGCCCAAACAGCGTCGATTGCGTGATGGCTCAGTGCTGGTTTGGGTTCCCCCGAGCAGCACAGGGAGTGCCTCCTATCCGGTCAAACGAGGGGTCTGGGTTCGCATCATCTCGTATCGGTTCACCGATGAGCGATTAGGAGAACCTGGCAAGGTGTATCGATTGGTGACGACCGTGCTCAATCCGGTGACGGCTCCGGCTCTCACGTTGGTGGAACTCTATCATGAACGCTGGGAGGTTGAATTGGTGATTGACGAGATCAAAACGCATGAGCGTGCTCAGCGCAAGGTGCTGCGCTCCAAGACTCCGGAGGGGATCAAACAAGAACTCTACGGGATTTTTCTGGCGCACTATTTGGTACGTGTGCTGATGGCTCAAGCGGCTCAGCAGGAGGAACAGGACCCGGATCGGCTGAGTTTTACCGAGGGACTCTTTCATCTCACGGAAATGATGGATCTGGCGCTCATCCTGGAGCCGGAGGCGGCTCCTGCACTGCTCACGCGGTTGTACGAGCGATTGGTACGCAACATCTTGCCTCCACGTCGCTTGCGCATCAATCGTCGTGAGGTCAAGCAGGTCTACAACAAGTACAAACCCAAGAAGCGCGATCTGCCTCCTCCCAAGCCCTTTGAGCCGGATGATCGCTTTCTCGATTTTGTCGACCTGCTTGATCCTCTTGCCGCACCCAGTTTGGCACAGAAAGGAGCCTAAAGTGAGATGTATTGGGCCTTGTGCTTGTCCTGTTGGCAACATGATTCGCCGGGGTTCCTTGAGGCATAATAGTCGCACCCCGACGAGGACAAGCGCAAGGCCCCCTCATCCACTCCACCCCGCCCCTTGTCCCTACAGGACGGTGGGGACGCAAGCGTCCCGATGAGCGGACTTGATCGCTGTCCTGCTGAGCGCAGCGAAGCATCTCTGCGCCCAGTGAGCCAGACCCTTCGCTGCGCTCAGGGTGACAGGCCTCGACCGAGGCTCTTCCTCTCATCCTGAGCCAGACCCTTCGCTGCGCTCAGGGTGACAGGCCTCGATTGAGGCTCTCCCTCTTACAGCCCTAGCTTTGTTCAGGGAAGTGCATCCCTGTTGCCGGGTGACAGGCCTCGATTGAGGCTCTCCCTCTCACAGGGTTAGCGGCTGGCATAACGCTTTGAAGATGTTGTCCCCCGTGTTCGATCTGCGGGTCTGGCTCCGGGCCTGCGACTGGCTGGTCGGTATCGCGGCTCTGGGGCTGTAAAAGCGTGTGATTTGTGCCTGGGCGTGGTTCGGCCGGATGCGGGCTGCATTTCTGCTGCTCGCCTGTCGTCCCTCGATCTGCCGGAATAGGGGCGTTCTGGCCGGGGAGAGCTTTCTGTATCCCACGCGGGCGATTTCGCTGCTGTTCCGCTGGTAACTCTGTCTTGCGGTCGCCTTTTCGTGCCGGATGCCGGTTGGTCGTCCCGCTCTGGTCGCGCAAGTCTGTCGCGCTCCTGACCTGGCGAGACATAGTGGCGGCTGTACAGAGGTCGCTGCTCGTTGTCCTGCTCGTCTTCCAGCATTGCCGAAGCCTCCGGTCTGGCGGACGGTAGTGTCAATATGGCTTGCTCGTCGATAACGAGCCGTTGCAATGAGACTACCTGGCCCAAATTGTGTGCCATACGCCGCCATTTGGGTAGATCGGATGGCGCCAGCAGGGTAATGGCCTTGCCCTGTTTCCCCATGCGGCCCGTGCGGCCTATGCGGTGCGTAAAAAGATCGCTCGATTCTGGTAGCTCGAAGTTGATGACCTGGTATATGTCTGTGATGTCCAGCCCGCGCGCGGCTACGTTGGTGGCTAGCAGGGTCTGCACATGCCCGCGACGGAAGGCGGTCAGCACTTCTTCGCGCTGGCGCTGGCTCTTGTTGCCGTGCAATGTACCCACCGTAAAGCCGAGATTGGTGAGATGTTTGCCTAACTTCTCAACGCCGTATTTCGTCCGGCCAAAGATGAGGCTGCTTTCTCCCTGTGAAGAATTCAACAGGGTGCAGAGAGCCGCAATTTTCTTTTCCTGCGGGACCTGGTAGGCAATCTGTTCAATGGCGCTTTGCGAACCCAGGGCTGGCGAGAGGTCAACTTTAACGGGGTTTTTGAGGAATTTTTTCTCTAACTTTGCAACCCAATCCGGTATGGTGGCTGAAAAGAGGGCTGTTTGTCGCGTATCCGGTGTGGTTGTCAGTATCTCTTCGATGACTGGCGCGAAACCACTATCCAGCATCTGGTCAGCTTCGTCCAGCACGCACACGCGCAGGTTGTTCAGCGCTAATGCGCCGCGATCGAGATGGTCCATCACGCGGCCCGGTGTGCCGATGACAATCTGCGAGCCATAGCGCAGGGCTGAGGTCTGATTGCCATATGGGCGTCCTCCTACCAGCAGGGCTATGGTGAGCCGCCGGTTGGAAGCCAACTGACTCAGCACCGCGTTCACCTGGATAGCAAGCTCGCGGGTTGGCACGAGTACCAGCGCCTGTACGACACGTTTGTCCCTTGATACTCTTTCCACCAGGGGGATGCCATAGGCGAGCGTCTTGCCCGATCCGGTGGCGGATTGCCCGATGAAATCATTTCCGGCCTGCAGCGCCGGGATGGCCTCGACCTGAATAGGCGTTGGCTCGATAATCTCCATATTTGCCAGCGCCGCGTAGGTCGTGGGCAACAAAGAGAAGTCATTAAAAGATGGCATGAAAAATCCTTTCGGCCAATGCGCCTCTCACGTTATGTTAGGGGCGCGGTGAAGCTCCCCAGAGGCACAATGCCAACAGGGAGTATCAGGAGCAGGCCGTAAAGGATACGGAAGCAATGCTGCAAGCTGATATAAAGTGCGAACTTGTGTGCAGGAAGAGATTATTCTATAGAGGATTGCTCAGAACTCTTTAGCGTCTTTACCGAGAACAGGATAGGCTAGCAGCCTGTTCCACGCCATGCAAACAATGATAACTTCTGCATTATACATGGTCGAGGAGTATTCGTCAAGCATTGAGGTTGCGCGCACCAGCTTTACGCCTGATTCTCATTTAATTCTGAAGTGTTTACACCGGCTGTATGGGCTGTACTGGCTGTACTGGCTGTACTGGCTGTACGGCCTGCACAGGCAGGGAAGTCTTCATTCCGAAGAACCATCGCAATGGCTTAATGCGCCGGATCAGGAATTCATATAACACGAGCGTGACAATCAGGGCAGCCGCGCTGACGATCACATATTTAACCATTGATGGGAGGTTCCACGACAGGACGAAGAATGCAATGAGAACAATCACGGGTTGATGTAGAATATAAAATGGTATGGTTGCTTCGTTGGCATAACGAAGTACTTTGGTGTTGAAGCTCAAGAAGCGCAATCCAAGATATAAAGCAGAGACTAGCAGGGACCAACGAGTTATGCTGAGCAGAAACTGGTACAACACATAGCTAACTGAATAGCTGTTGTCGCTCTCCCAGTGACGCAATGTTCCTGTAGCATTTGCAGCCAGCAACGATAGAACGCACGAGATCGCGACGAGCAAAGCAATCTTTCCCTGTTTTCGAAGAGCAGCTTCGAACCGGCTATCTGCAACCAGAATGAATCCATATACAAAGATCAACAGCCAGGTGAAGAAATCCGACCAGCCTTGATAGCCAGGGAAAGGCACCCACAAAATAATCTGGAGGAGTGCGATGGGCAGGACAAACACAAAAAGTCCGGCAGGTTTATTACAGATCGCGGCCAGCCTCGAAATGAATTGCAAACCTCGTTCTCGTTTCAAATACTGGAGTAGAGGAAGAGCCAGCATAGAGATAAGATAGAGAAAAGCCAGAAACCAGAGATGGTATCCGTAGGTTGCCAGCCACTTCAGATCCCAGCCGACCCGGATGTTTTCAAAGAAATAGGGGAAAAACTGGAAGAGGTTTTTATGAGATTGTATCGAGGCGCCTGCCACATCGTAGGCCATCAAGTACGTCTGAATTGGGGAGAGCAGAATGAAGGCAACTATAAAAGGGATCAGCAGTCGTTTGAAGCGTTCCTCAACGAATTGATGCCTCGTTCTGGATGAGAGCGCAAACCAGGCGCTTGCTCCGGCAAGCAAAAAGAAAAGCGACATTACCCACTGCGAGTTGGTAGCGCCCAGCGCATTCCAGGCAGTATTTGTTCCATCTTGCCTGACATGCCAGTAGAGCGTATCGAAGATGTCTGCAACATGGGCAAAAAAGACTCCGAGCATAGCCAGCACTCGCAGCCAGTCGAGGTAGTAGAGTCTTTCCCTCTTGTGTAGACCCTCAACTGTTAGAGATTTCAAGGTGCGCCTCTCCTCAAGATATACCTGAGACATCACGAACACATCTTTCTCTTGTATGTGTAGTGATGCTCGTATACGCAAAGTATGCGTCCTATTAAGAGAGATACGGCATAGGAATCACAATGGTATCACCCCGGTATGGCTGTACATCACACCGGGGTCACAGGTATGAAAATGTTTCTGACAAAGCCGGAACGCCGCGTATTCGCGTTCAGGATATGGCTACAGTCAGTATCTCCCGCCAGTAATTATACAGCAGGGTGTGACCCTCGCCAGGGTAGAACCTGGGTTCGCAACTTGGAAGGGAGTGTGCCACGTATCGTGCCAGGTTGAAAGGGACAGTGGTATCCTCCTGCCCGTGCCAGAGGTAGATTTTCTTGTGAATGTCCTGAAGGCGGAAACCCCAGGGGTTTATGAGCGTCATGACTTCCCCGTAAATGGCGCGCCCGCCTCTGCGATAGGCTTCAATGAGGTCTTGACGATCTACTTCTCGGATGTCAGAGCGGGCAAACATCTCGCGGTCGGCTTTGGGCGCAGATATTGGCACAAGCTTTTTGGCTGCTGACGGATTGAGTCGCACTAACCTCGCCGTTGGCTCAAATGCAAGGCGCACGAGCCACGCCGGCGCTCGTCGAGCCAGGCCAATCCCAAGGCGCATCGACCGGAGCATCCCATCCAGGGCATCTGCTTCATCCAGTGGCCCCATGCCGCTGACTACGGTCGCTGTGGTCAGGCGCTCAGGCAACTTGCGGGCGCAGGCCAGGAGATAGGGTCCACCTCCTGAGAGACCTATAGCTGCGAATCGGTCGATCTTCAGCGCATCAGCAAGCTGGGCCACATCATCGGGCCAATCAAGCAAGGTGCGATTGCGCAGAAAGTCGGACAGGCCAAAACCGGGTCGATCAATAGTGATGAGGCGAACGCCAAGCCCGGTAGCGATTGAGTCATCAGGGTGGCGTTGTCGCCGCGAACCGGGCAACCCGTGAAAAAAGAAGACGGGCTTACCCACAGGATCACCGTACTGGGTATAACTAAGCGCTCGCCCATCTCGTAGATGGAATATCTTGTCGTTCGTGATTGATAAAGTCGGCATAGGTAAATGTTCTCGATATGTGAATCCGCATTGTCTAAAGTGCCTGAAAGTAAAGTCTCTTCTTATGATAACAAAGTCCCGCAGTAATACTATTCCATGCAACTAGAGCGGTATACGCAAGTGTTGAGCTATGTGACAGAATTGACCACAAGAAACGGAGCCAGATCAATTTTTCGATAGGCTCAATAGCTTTGAACACCGCTCTAGAGTTACCTCAAGCAGCACCTACCTGCCAGGAGTCGCTAGAATCGAGGCGAACTCGGCCCACCGCAGGACGAGCAGCCCGATAGGAAGTAGGAGGAAGATGAGGGGCATCGCAAACCCCGCGAAATCCTTGCGCAGGAGATGCGTGAACGTTGCCACCACGAAGTAGGCGACCATCCACGCGGCCGCCAGCGCCCCAATGACGGGGAAGAACAGGCCCACCAACAGGCCAAAGGCCCCAATCGTGGCCATGCAGCCTGCCAGAACCCAGTACCAGCGCGGGTAGCGCAACGCTTCGCGCGCCTTAGCTATGGAAGGAGGAGTCCAGGCGAACAATGAGTACGCCGCATAGGCGCTGAGCAGGCCCAGCAGAGCCTCAAAGAGAATCGTGACGATCTGGAGAAGAGACATAGGTGAGAACTCCGTGTTCGTAGAAGTAGCCCCTCGCAATCCACCCCTTGAAGCTCAAGACGCATTGAGGAAGGGCAGGCCATAGAAAGAACCATCCAAAAAATGGTTATGAAACTATAACGCCCAGGCGGTGAAAACGGTAACTGCTGAGTTTGGGATCAGAGAGGGAGTGGAGTACTGCTAACGTATCCCTGGCTTCGCCACATGGATTACTCACAGAGGTCAAGCGGCGTACAGTGCTTTCGGGTGTTGTATAATAAAGACTAAGAGGAATTGTACCTCTGATACAATTGGCTCAGGTTGGCGAATTCGAGGTCTCGATAAAAACTGGCACATCAGGTTTTCACCTGTATTGGAAGAGAAAGAGGAAAGAAATGGATATCCTCCTAATCGGAGCACCAGGAGCAGGTAAAGGAACACAGGCAGAGAAGCTTTCTCAACTCTACGCACTCCAGCATATCGCGAGTGGAGACCTGTTCCACAAAGCCTTTGAAGAGCAGACTGAGCTTGGGTTAAAAGCCCGGCGCTATGTTGATCTGGGTGAATTGGTTCCTGATGATATCACCATTCCGGTGGTGATTCGTTACATTGAAGAACCTGAGAGTGTGCAAGGGGTGGTATTGGACGGCTTCCCACGCACGCTTGCGCAAGCGCAGGCATTGGATGCAGAACTCCAACGCCTCAATCGACAGATCGACCTGGCAATTCACCTGAAGGTTTCGCGCGAGGAGTTACTTCAGAGGTTCTCAGGAAGACTCTTCTGTCAGGCAAATCAACACGTGTACCACACCAAATTTCGCCCACCGCAAGTGGCCGGTACATGTGACGTGGATGGGAGTAAGCTCTACCAACGTCCCGATGATGCCGGGGAAGCGATGCGCAGGCGACTGGTCATCTACTTCAATGAAACCGTCCAGTTGCTCGACTACTATAGAAATCAGGACAAGCTGAGAGAGGTGGACGGCAACCAGAGTATCGATCAGGTACAGCAGATGCTCATATCCGAAATAAACGACCATCTGAACAGGGAAACGAAGGCATAAAAAGATTCACAACAGCTACTGGAGATGTGCGTGCAGCCAGCCACCTCTGAGCCACTTCGGTATGCAGGGCTTAGTCGAGGCTGATCTGTGGGATCAGCTTCCCACTAAATATATTGAAGTCCTTCAAAGGTTAGAGAATATTCGAAGGCTACAGGTTTATGCTTAACATTCTAGCTCGTGGATTCTTAAAAGTTGCAAAAGTGATATGGTCAATGTTCATCGTTGTTATTGTGGCCTGCACTATAGCAAATCTTTTAATTGTAAAAGCGGCAGATATTTCCGAAACTATTCTTGCACGAATTTTTTTATGGCTATTGAGTTTTCAGTGGTATCAACGCTTAGTGCTGGGTACATTTGGACTGTTTATCTCCTTTTCCATCATTGCCTGGATTATCGTGGTAATAGAAGAAAATAAAGAAGGAGGCAAGTCCTTAAAGAAATATTTGCGCGCTATTGCAGACAAATATCGAGACCTCAAACCTGTAGGATTTGCTCAACAGTCAACAATGCTTCCCGTGAGTGTTCCGCTAGATGACATTTTCATCCAATTATATGCAGTTTCTGCGCAACCTCGATATGATATACCTTCAGAACAGATCAAGTTGCTTGAGGAAATACGCCAGCGTTCTGATTTGACCCGCGAACAACGTGAAGAGCAGATTCAAGCTTTACGGGTGGTGTGGTATTCACAACTGGGAAGAGAGTTAGTGGAACCATACCAACCACCGAATGTCGCAATAGAGACGATCTTGCAGCAACTTTCCGCAGAACAGCCTGGTGCAGTTATCTTAGGTACACCTGGCTCAGGTAAAAGTACGACGATGCATTGGTTTGCTTATCACATGGCTTATGCTTATCGTCTTCCCTGGTATCATAATTGGATCAACACTTGCCTGCACTTTTTGAAGTATGTAACACGAGCTGAACTTTCCTGGGGCTATAAGATTCCAAAGGGTTTGACTCCCAGGCAGATACCTATCTTGATACGAGTTAGCGATTATGCGAAGGCTATGAGCAAGCCAGAAAATGACTCTTTGCCTCTTGAGAAGTTTTTCATGGAATATTTCGAGGCTGAATACCCTAATTCTCCTAAGCTGCCAAATAGATTGTTGCAAGAGTTGCAAGACGGGCATTGCTTATTATTGTTAGATGGTCTGGATGAAGTTGCTAACGATGAACTTCGTAGGCAGATCACAGAAAATATCTTCACGTTTATTGCTGCTCACTCTTCCGAGAGGATAGTTGATAGATATTACAATCGCTTTATTATCACTTCACGTATTGTTGGATACGAGTCAAGTTTCTTTGCCAACTATGCACACTATACTCTCCAAGATTTAGGGGATGAGCAGATTAAGCAATTTCTTACCCAATGGTGTCCCGCTATTGAACGTAATCAAATAACGCCTCCTTCGAAAAAGAAGGGATTGTCTTCACAACAAGAGGCACAAATACGAAAGGACAGTATAGCACAGCGAGATCGTCTCTTAGAAGCTTTCCAGAGTAGTATTGGGATCAGACAACTCGCTGTTAATCCACTAATGCTTACTATCTTAGTGCTTCTTCAGCGCAGTGAAAAAACACTTCCCCATCATCGTATAGATCTCTATCAAATTGTCACACGTACATTAATCGATAATTGGAATCAAGATACTGGTCGCAAAGTTTTTCTCACAGATGAAATTCCTCTAGCAGAAGATATGTTGGGCCGCCTTGCATTTAAGCTTCATAGCAGTGACTTTCTGTTAACGGAAACAACGGTGAAAGAGATTGCGCGGCAAGTTATGACCGATTTCTACCAACAGCCTCCTTCTGCTCATAAGATCAAACTTCTTATCAAGACGCTTCGTAGTAGCAGCGGCCTCTTTGTTGAGAGTGGGCAAGGCTTCTTCAGTTTCATGCATCGAACGTTTCAAGAATACTATGTTGCAATGCATCTTTTTAGTAAACCATATGATGAGCTTAAGCAGTTCATTCAAGATCATTGGGATATCTCAGTCTGGCACGAGCCGCTACTCCTCCTTATCGCCTATAAAAATAAACTGGGCAGCGGCACTGAGAGGCAGGAGACTACAGAATTAATCAGCATTATTGAAAATTCTGGTAGCCTGTACGATACAATACTACATCGAAGTCTTCTTTTTGCTACACGTTGCATAGTTGATTGTAATGCCTGGACGATTGATCATACGCTTCAACACAAGGTTGCTTATCGCCTTTTTGATCTCTATGGCACGCCACTTAGTAGTGGACGTTATACTCAGTTGCAAAAGAGGATTGAACAAGTTGCACTGCTCTGGTTACAGGGACAGGCTCTAGGAAGTAGCGATACCAGACCGCCTTTACTTGAAGCCTGGTACAATGCACTCTGTGAATCTAGCCATCCAGTACGCCAGGAAGGCGCAATACATTTACTCGCATCAATCGCTACTAATCTATCAAATTGTCCTAAGTTAGTCTTACTTGCTTTGATTCCACCACTAATTCAACTGGCAGATCTACAAGAATTGCCTTGTCCACAAAGTATCCGCACACAGTTTTCAAAAGGTTTTGTGAAGCCTAGATCACGTAGAGTTGCAGAGTACGCCTTTGTTATATTGCGTCTCCTCGATTCTGAAGGGCCCGCAGGCTGGCTACATATAGAATGGCTTCATTGGAATAAGGAACAGCCAAATCTACTAGAACGCCTTACACAACATTCACTTGAGCTTGATTACCTTCTTACCCCTGCTGCATTTCATGGCAAGGACGAAGATGCTCATTGGCGGCAACGCATCGATATAAGTCGTGAGTGGCAAGAACTTGGACACAAAAATCCCTACAATCTACAGATGCAACTTTTGCATACCAATAGTGCCGCGACTTATCCTTATGCATACATTTTTAAGCTAGTACTTGATAAGGAGTTGGCATCCCCTACCACACCCTGGCGTATTGTTTGGGATGCTTTTCTTAAGGAAGAGATGATGCATGGACGTAATGCAATGTATCAAGCATCCTTACATTTAAGGCTCTTATTATGTCAAGAAGATAAACAGCAGCGTCAAAAGATTGCCGATGAACTGACTGAAGCGTTAGCATTACCTGATCAGCAACAAATTCAAGCTTTGCTTGCTATTGCTAATATGTTCTGGCGAGATATACGAATTCCCCAATATCTACAAGAATTTCATGAACCCTGGTTACGAGAATTAATAGACATGTTAGATATGAGAGAAATACTTGATATTCATAGACTTTATCTACTATATTTACAAAAGTTGCGTGAACGCCGTAACTTACGCTATTTACGAGAACAACGATACCTTCTATCCTTAAAAAAATTACTAGATCTGCAAAATGTGCGGAAAATGTGGGAAATGCGTAATATACGCTCTTTATTCGCATTGCTAGATCTTCGTAACTTGCTCAACCATGAAAAGATTGTGGTATTTTTATGCCACATGCTTGAAAAGGGTGTTGATGAAATGTCGTCCACAATACTTGTTACACTTTACAGCATTATTGCAACAGTTTCTGCTACGGAACCACAATGGCAACATATATGGATGAGTATTCAAAGATTTGAGCAGCAAGCAACGCAAAAACAATTGTTATCAAGAGATCACCGTCTCCTTATTGCAACTATTGGACAATTTATAGGAGCAGTGGAGATAGCTCAAATAGTACCCACTTCACCTCTTAACCAAGTAACACCGGAGGAAAACGTAATCGAAATATATCAATTGAAGCAACAGAACAAGCTGTCGGGACAGAACGTTATAAAGATACTGAGATCATGCATGGATACAAGAAGGCTATCAGTAGATAGACAATTGGAATTGCATGCTGGCTTAAGTTTAAATTTGGATACCGTACAAACTGCGACATGGGACATTCTTAGCCAACCATTTACACTGGATGCCACTGCTATTTCTACATTGTTATGGTTTATGGACCGCAATGATGCAATCATCTGTGCTGCTGCCGCTTTGTTAGCTCAGCATAGCAAAAATACGATTTCCCAAGATGAACGAAATCAGATAGCAGAGAAGATTGCCAAAGCACTAAGGCTCGATATATCATCATATCGTCCAATACAAACAGCAGACTCCATTAAATTATGGAAACTAGATGATATATTATTTGAGGCCCTGAATGTTTTGACAATTTGAGAGTAATGGACCAATTATGACTTTTGGAATATCGCAATCGTCATAACATGTAGCGAATACCCGCGTCCTAAATTCTGTACTGAGAGGCTCGGATGACACGCATACTTTCCTATAACATACTCGTTGGTGGAACCAATCGGGTTGACCGCTTAGCAAAAATTATCAGATCAAGCCAACCTGATATTGTTGGTCTTATTGAAGCTGTAGATGAGCAAGTAGTCAAGGAACTTGCCAGGGAACTTGGTATGCAATACAGATTAAGTGGACGTGGACAAGATGAAGAAGGCTGGCAAGCAGCAATCCTGAGTCGTCTTCCAATTTTGTATTCGAAGACATATACAAATGAAATACTTACTAAACAACCTCTTTTAGAAGCTGGCATGCAAGAGCCAAATGGTCAATGTTTCACCGTGTTTGTGACACATTTGACAGCAGACTTTGGGAAAGGTAAGAAAGCATATCTTGCACGTCGTCGTGAGGTTCAAGAGATACTTCAGATCATGGCAGCCAAACGAGGGATTAAACATATATTGATGGGTGACTTCAATTCGCTTGCTCCAGGTGAATGCTTAAAAGGAAGTTCTTTTGTAAAGTACTCTTCAGAGCCAAATCTCTATTATCAGTTGAATCCGAGCGGGTCCATCCAACCTCCTGACCTTAACTTTGTGTTGCCGCCTTCCTTGCGAGTTTTAAAGCCGCTATTGGAGTTCATTCCACGAAGTAAAATACTTTCTAATTTACTAGACGGTATAGGTTTCTTTTATACCCCACGTGGAGGCATTGACCTGTTAAGCAAAGCCGGATACGTAGACTGTTTCCGTTTCCTCCACCCTCACGAAAAAGGGTTTACATGGCCTGCGCCTATTCCTTCTGGTCGTGTCGATTTCATATTTGCCTCGTCAGAATTAGCTTTGCACCTTTCAAATTGCGAAGTAATAGTAGAAGGTGAAGAAACGCTTAGTGAAACAGCCAGTGATCATCTTCCATTATTTGCTGATTTTAAAAAGAATATTGAACAACAAACATCTCAGGAACAAATGATAAGAACACAATTATGAATGTTTGCTAATATGTAAGCACTATAAGGTGTAAATAACTTGATTCTATGATGATCACTTGTTACAATTATTTTATGACAAATTATGATAAGAGAGATGAAGGGGTATCTAGTCGATGTTACGAGTACTATCTTATAACATATGGGTTGGTGGGGTTGACCGCGTTAACGCATTAGTGAAAATGATGCAATTGAAGCACCCAGATATTATTGGTATCGTGGAGGCAACGGATTCAAAGGTATTTATGGATATAGCGGAAAAGCTAAATATGGATTATTACTGTCTTAGCGGTATTCCAATACATGAAGAGGACTGGCAAGTAGGATTACTCAGCCGTCTTCCATTCGTTGGTTCTCCTATAGTTTATTCTTCGTCTCCTTCTACTGGACAATTTATTGGAACTCAAATTGAGAATTCAGTTTCTTCCCTGACTAAGCCACTGCTAGAAGTGACTATAGAAGAACCAAATGGAAATCAAATTACCATCTTCGTGGCGCATCTTACCGCAAACTTTAGTGATCTTTCAGCAGGCGATAATGTGAGAAAGCAAGAAGTAAGAGAGTTACTTCGTATTCTGGCATCTAAACGGGGATTGCCGCATTTACTCATGGGAGATTTTAGCGCTATTGCTCGTGGTGATCAATTGAAGGGTAGTATGCTTTTACGGTATGTCGTTAATTTACAACAAGAATATAAAAGAGATAAAGAGGCATTCCTACAATACCCAACGCTAGACTATGTAGTACCTCAACCATTTCTTATTTTCAAGCGCTTTTTGCCTCTTGTCCCTAGAAGTAAGTTTCTCAGCGCTCTTTTCGATATCGCAACTGTCCTTCTTCGCGCTCCACATGGAGATTTACACCTCCTTCAACGGGAAGGATATATAGACTGCTTCCGTAATAAAAATCCATCGTTGGAAGGATTTACTGCTCCAGCAATTGCACCTGCAGCTCGATTTGATTTTATTTTCGCCAGTCCTGATTTGCATTCGCGCCTTATTTCATGCTCTGTCATAGAAAAAGCTGTGGATGTTGAAGGAGTTGATGCCAGTGATCACCTGCCCGTATTTGCGGAGTTTAATTAGTTCTATTTTATTTTCTCCAAAAGGCGTAATTTTTCTTTACCAGAGATATTTTCAAAAACAAGATGGACATTTGCTCCATTTAAGGAAACTCCATTAGATGCAGAATCTTGAATTTTTTTAATATCGGTTACAACGGGGCCTGTTAGCATTTTTAGTAGACGTGGAATAAATCCGTGCTTATCGAAGCGCGCAAGAAGACGAAGTTTCTCTTCTCGTTCTTCAAAATCTTGAGGTAAGACTCGTTGTAGCTTAGCAAGATGAAACTTTGGATTATAATACTTATGAGCTTCTTCAACATTTATTGTGTCTGCTTTCAGCCCAAATCCTTGTATATAAAAATGTATACGTTTATCATGAAATTCCCAATCTATGAGAAGAAATGGCTCGTTTTGTAAATTATTATTTCGTTGATATTTTGCAAGTTCTTTAAGCTGAGCGGGTGTATTGTTCAAATGAACTGCATCTAAAAGTATAATATCTGTTTCTTGAATTGGGCGTGTTAAATTAAGGCGCAATAAAGCATCTTTCATCAAGTGTCCGGTTGATTTTCTCGCTTCTCCAAAGGTAGCATCACTTAATAATACAAATTTTTGAAATTTCCTATCTTCATACATCTCAATTGCTGTGTTGAGTGCAAAAGCAGAATAAAATGAAAGTCGTTCCTCTCCTTTTGTAGATTCATTCCGCTCCTTCAAATTTGAGCTGTAGGGGATAACAACCCCAAAGGTGTGAGAATGATGAAAGACTTCAGGCGTGGAGGACTTGAGGGGTATTTCTGGTGTTCTTTCTGGTATATAATGGTATAGCATATTAATCACATTATCCTTTGCTTGCTTAGCAAATCCGAATTTAGTCCTTTGATTCTTAACCTCCAGAAACTCGCATTAAACATTATCCTCTCCCCTCCACCACCGCGATCTCCTCCTCCGTCAGACCGTACAATCTATACACTACCACGTCGATCAGCTTATCCGTCTGCGCCAGCCGCTCTTTCAGGGGCAACACGCGCTCCAGGCTCGCCTCGTACTCGCGTATCAGGCGGTCAACCAGGGCGGTGTCGCTCAGGCTGACGCCCAACCGGACTTTGTTCTTCTGCAAAATCTCTAGCAGGGATGCGGGGGTGAGGGGCGGCTCGGCTTTCTGGTAGTCGCCGGGGTAGTCGAGCAGCTTGCTTTTGCCTGTGAGGGCGTCGATGCCCTGGCGGCCTTCTTTATCCGGCGATAGCTTGAGGGTGGCGACCAGCCAGTCCAGGAAGGTGCGTTGGGCGGCGCGTTTCTCCTTGTTGAGGCGCATCATCTCTTCCGCCAGCATTGCCAGCAGGTCATGCACCACGTCCGACTCCTCCGGCTGCCTGGCGAGGTGGTGATCGACGAAGCCTAGCACGCAGTCCTGGTCGCGCTTGTCCAGGCAGTAGGCGTAGAGGTTGCGGGCTTTTTCGAGGTAGGAGGCGCGTTGTTCGGGTGAGAGGGTGAAGTTGATGCGACGGATTGGTACAGTCTCTACATGAATAGTACGTAGTTCTAAACGTCCTCCATCGTTGGCATCACCAAGAACAGAACAAATATTTTTTAAGTAAGACCAAACTAATCGTGAGTTGAGCAAGGCTAATAAGTAACTATCGCTTCTAGGGATGAAAAAAGTTTTGTCATTAGTATAATGCCCATCTTCATCAAGTGTGAACCTGCTGTTCATAGCAATTACTGGATATATAATCTTGGGGCGTTCAAAATCGGCATAGTAACTACAATGTCGAAGCTCCCACCAATGATCGCCTTTATCATAACGTTTCTCAAGTTGTGCTTCATATCCATGTAAATGCTTGTAGATTGCTGGGTAATTATTTATAGGTACACCAACGTATGTCCAGATCAGATATCTCTCTTGAAAATCAATGGTATATTTACGTACATCATCACCTACAACAAGTGATTTAATAATTTCCGCACTTTTGTTATCTTCTATGATTAGCCTATCGCGGGTAGTTTTATCAATGAAAAAAGCCTCATTGAAACCAGTTTTTATACCATACTGAATTTTACCCCCTAGATATTGCCCTAGCGGAACGCTATTGCTTTTAAGCTTATTCAAGGCTATTTGCTCTGAGCCAGCCACTAATGACCAATTAGAACTGCTAAAGGCAGTTTTAGGCAACTTTATCGAATTGACTCCTACAACATTTTCCAGAAGATCAAAGTTGAGGCTCTTTATTTGAACGTATTCGACAGTATCGGCAGGAGCTGCTTTGCTTGAAATGGTAATAAGAGGATCGGTTGCTGCATCTCCAAACACACGTAGCTCACCGAAGTCTATTAAAGTTTCGAGTCTTACTTTCGTAGTCAAAAATGTACGTAAAGTGGCCCCGTAATTCGCTCGCATGAACTTGTTTGCCGTAATCATGCCGAATCGCCCATTAGGCCGCAGCATCATATGGCCGCGTTCTATAAAGTACGTGTACAGGTCGGCTATGCTATTGAAGACCTTGTAAGTGGCCTGGAATGCTACTTTGTCGTCGCCCAATCCTTCCTGACGCACATACGGCGGATTGCCCACTACCGCATCAAATCCCCCATTATCCTTGCGTTTCGACTCGTCGAAAAAGACTTCGGGGAACTCCAGTTCCCAGTGGAAGAAGCGTTTCGTTTCGGCAAGGATGAGGGCGGTTTCGATGGCTTTTTTGTCTTCGGGGTTGGAGAGGTTATAGTTGCCAGCAACAATTGCTCCGGCGTAGAGGCGAGTTTTGTGCTTTGCGCCCTTTGTTGCCGAAGTATTCACTGATGTACACGTCGAGCAGACGTTTGAAGGGGGCGAGGGCGTCGTAGGCCCCCTTGTAGGCGGCACGCGAGGCGGCGACTTCCTGCGCGGTTACGTCGGAGAGTTCGCCGACTTTGCGCATCAGTTGGGTGGCGTCGAGCAGGTAGGTGAACTGGTTGCCCCACAGGTCGCTGCCAAGAGCGTCCTGCACCTCCTGGACGTTGCCGCCGATGAGGGAGTTGCCGCATTTCATGTGGTGGTCGAGGAAGGAGAGCGGCGCGCCCAGCGTGAAGCAGTCGAGCCACAGGCTGACTTTGGCGAGTTCGACGGCCATCGGGTTGAGGTCTACGCCGTAGATGCAGCTTTTGAGGACGCGGCGCTTGAGCAGGTTGAGGTCGGTCAGCTTGCTCATGTCGATGGTGACGCTCTGCTGCTTCCATCTCTTGCGCGATTTCGCGGCGCGTCTGCTGCCAGTTCGTAGACGACGGGATTCCAGCGGAAAGCCGTCAGGAAGTCGGCCATCGCGGTCGGTGATGTAGTCCACCGCCTCGACCAGGAAGTGACCGCTGCCCATGGCGGGGTCCAGGACTTTGATGTCGAAGAAGGCTTTGTTGAGCGTATCTTTGTAGTGATTGTAGGTCTCGCGTTCGGCATCGTCGCCCCGCGTCAGCAAGCGCTGCTTTTTCAGGGCGGCTTCCCTGTCGCGTTTGCCGCGCAGGGTCTTTTCGGCATCGCGGAAGAGCGGGCGCAGGGCTTCCAGCTTTTCGTGCGAGGATGGGGCCGACGGTGTGCTGCACGATGTACTTGACGATGTAGTCGGGGGTGTAGTAGCTGCCGGTGGCCTTGCGCTCGCGGCGGTCGTTCTCCAGGTAGACGGCTCCCCTGGGGAGGGTTTTATCGCGGGTGTCTTTGCCGCGCCCCTCTTTGAGGATGGGCAGTTTCTGCGTTTGCGCTTCGGCGTATGGCACGATCTCTTCGGTCTTCTTGCCTTTGACGATAGCCATGATTTCGGGGGCGATGCGCAGCTTGAATTCGAGCAGGCCCTCGTAGATGCTGCCAAGCTGGCGCACGCCCAGGCTCTTGTAGTCGATGAAGGCCAGGTCGTGGCGTTTCTCGTCAATGTCGCGCGCCATGCGGTCGAGGCCCAGGGCAAGCTGGCGGTCTGGTATTTTGCAGGTGGAGAGGAAACGCGCTACGGCTGCCTCCGGCGAGGCATCAGCGGGATCGGGATGCGTGACGAAGAGACCACCGTTATAGACGGGGACGTTGATGGACGGCTCGCCCTTATCGACTGCCGCGAAGAGTTCTTGCAGGCGATCATAGAAGGCGGCGCTGAGTTCGTTATAAGCGTCTTTCAATTGGTCAGGGGCGCGATCTTCGAGCGTACCGGCCTTCTCTGCTACCTGGCGTTTGAGTTTTTCCAGGCTTTTTTCGGAGTAGCCGCGCACCTCGCGCGCGGGCAGCAGGTCGCGGCTCTCGGCGTAGAGCAGGAAAAGCAGCCGATAGAGGAAGGTGAGCGTGCCGCTGAAGAACGGTTCGAGCAGGCGGGCGCGTTCATCTGCTGGCATGGTATCCATGTTGGGCGGAAGCTGTCCGTTGCGACGGGCGTAGATGATGAAGCCGCGAGCGAAGTGGGGGAAAATATCCTCGAAGACGCGCTTTTTGAGGCGCTCGCCCAGTTCGCGGGCGTAACGCTCGCTCTCGCTGACGAGGGTGTCAAGGAAGCAGAGCGGGCGCGTTTCGCCTTCGCGGGCGCGTTCGCCGGGAATGAAAGCGGCGGCGCGGAAAAAGTGCCAGAAATAGGGAAAGGCCGCTTCGATGCTGGCGGCGGGTAAGGCCAGCGTCTCTTCCAGGTCGATCTCGTAGTAGTTGGTGGCGCGGCTGTGCGCCTTCGCGGAATAGAGACGCCAGATTTTGCCGTTGGTGACGATGGCCCAGTCGCAATCAGGGTTGTCGAGCAGGGATACTACCACCGCGCCGGGGTTGGCGTCGGGCGTGAGGGTGTCGCGCTGTTCGTCCTTGCCGTCGAGGTTGCGGCCCCAGGTGTAGGCAAGACAGAGGACGTACCAGGGCGGGGGCAAGCCCGGCCCGTACCCTGCTACGGACGCGGGGGATGAGGCGGCGTAGAGTTTGTAGTGCGGCGAGATGGTGTTGTCGGCGGGGGGTTTGACGGGTTGGGGGGTGAAGCCCAGCGCGGTCAGGGTGGGTTCGAGCAGGTTTGCGCGGACGGTCTCGGCGGGTTGGTTGGCGAATGTTTCGCGCACGGCGGCGTAGAGCTGGCGCAGTTGCTTGAAGGCGCGGGTCATGGCGGCGGTTTCTGCCGGGTCTTGCCACCGAGGGCTAGCGGGCAGGCGCGTGGTGAGATAGTAGTCGGAGAAGAGGGCGCGGTTATTGAAGAACGGTTCGCTCCACTCGGCCACGTCGTAGGCGCTGAGCAGTTTGTCGTTCTGGGCGAAGGTGTCGCTTCCGGTAAAGCTGAAGCGGCGCAGCACGCGCAGTTCGACTTCGCCGGGTTTCTGGCGGTTGACGGTCAGGGTGCGCGGTCGCACACCGACCTGTGTCGCGGCTGGCGGCAGGCCGGGCGGCGCGTTTTCGGTGGGGGCCTTGTGCGGCGAGCTATAGCGTTCGACCAGCACGAAGTCGAGACGCTGGTAGTCGTCGGTCAGGATGAGCAGGGGAAAGAGCACGCTGAGGTTGCGGAAGGCGTTGACGAGGGCGCGTGTCGTGGCGACGGTGACGGATTTGAGTTCGACGAGGTAGACTTTGAGCAAGCCGCCGTCCTCGCTGGCGATGCGTTCGATATGGGTGATGGCCGCTTTGAGGGTGTCGCTGCTGAAGCCCATGGCGCTGGCGCGCTGGACGAGGCGGTCATTGGTGGCATAAGCCAAGTTTGGCGAAAAGGCGGCCAGGGCGTCCCTGCTCGACAGTTCCAGGATATCATGGTGGGAGAGTTCGTAGTCATCGTTAAGCACGCGCCAACCTACCTCATGTTCACTGTAATGTTGGGACAAGACTAGCATTATTGGTTGGCGGTGTCAAT
Source organism: uncultured Chloroflexia bacterium (assembly GCA_963769535.1). Lineage (GTDB taxonomy): Bacteria > Chloroflexota > Ktedonobacteria > Ktedonobacterales > Ktedonobacteraceae > CF-113. The sequence goes on from CAVYMC010000004.1 coordinate 301,332, forward strand.
GGCCGGGTTGATTCTGGGTGGGCGTCATTTTTTTGCGCGAGTGACCAGGGCGGGGGCCGCAGAGCGGCGAAGCCCCGCCCTGGTGTCAACGCTCGCTTGATGCAAAAACTTGACGCCCACCCTTTACAACGATACTACTTGACTATACAATTTAATAGCCAGTATAATTCTTTAACCATCATGTATGAGAGTAGAAATGTGTGGGAGGTCTTTCTCGTTCCTGGTGACTCCGTCGTGTACCAGAACGCTCACGAGGCACTGGAGAAGCAGAGCAGTCTGGTGTTTACCGACTTTCATCCGTTGCTCAATAAATGGTTCGCTGTACGTCTTCATCCTTTCCATGATGGCCTGTATGCCTTTTGTCAAGATATTCTAGATTCGGTTGTTAAAAACCATCAGACAATCTGTTCTTTCTGAAAGTCAGAAAAGCGGTCAACGCTTTCTATTCAAACCAGCAGCACGACTTTTCCGGTTGTCCGGCGTTCGGCGATGGCGCGGTGGGCTTCTGCTGCTTCTGCCAGGGGGTAGGTCTGGCCGACGATGATTTGCAGGACACCGGAGGCGAGGTATTGCATCAGTTCGATGGTGGCTGCGGCGATGCGGTCAGGGCGGCTCAGCCAGGCGGTTAGCCAGTAGCCAACGATAGAGAGGTTCTTGTACATCAACTGGATGCCGGAGAACTGGACGCGCTGGCCGCTGGCCGCGCCAATGACTACCATGCGCCCGAAGGGGGCCAGACATTGCAGGCATTGTTCGGCAATGGCGCCTCCCACTACTTCGAGGACAACATCGACGCCGCGACCACCGGTGGCCTGTTTTACCTGCTCAACCCAATCGTTTTGCGTATAGTTGATGGCGGCATCGGCTCCCAGGCGTAGCACCAGGTCAAGCTTCTGCTCGTTGCTGGCGGTGCCGATGACGGTACCAGCGCCCATTAAGCGGGCAAGCTGGACGGCGAGGGTACCCACGCCTCCGGCAGCGGCCTGCACCAGCACGCTTTCGCCGGGTTGGAGACGGCCCGACTCGCGCAGCGTCTGATAGGCGGTCAATCCCTGCACAGCGAAGGCGGCGGCATGGGTGAAATCGAGGTTTTCGGGAATGGGAATGATGGTGGAAGCACTGGCGACGGCATATTCGGCATAGCCGCCTTCCACAAAAGCGATCACGCGGGTTCCCACGGGCGGCGCGCTGACGCCGGGGCCATGCGCCGCGATGACGCCGACCACCTCGAAGCCCATGGTCATAGGGGTGCGCGTGCGCGTGAGATACGCTCCCTGCCGCTGAGCAAGGTCGGCGTAGTTGACACCGGCAGCCGCGACTTTGATCAGCACTTCACCCTGCGCAGGGGTGGGAATTTCCACCTCTTCAAGATGCATGACTTCGGGGCCGCCGGTTTCATGAATACGAATTGCCTTCATATTATGCTGTTCCTTTCGGGTCGTTTCTGTTCTGTATGCTATCACATTTCGTCAGGAAACGTGATCGGCGATAGAACTTTCTTTCGGTTACGCACATTACATTAGCTATGAATGTGTTGTTTCGCTTACAATCCATTCAAGATAGGTCTCACTTCCGGCAAGTACTGGCATGGCGAGAATTTCCGGCTCGTCATAGGGATGATTTTCTCGAATAGCTTGCTCGACCCGCTCATAGAGGTCCTGTCTGGTTTTCATCAAACAGAGCCATTCTTCGGCAGTTTCTATTGCGTCTTGCCACCAATAAGTGCTAGTAATTGGGCCAATGACTTGCACACAGGCAGCTAATCTTTGCCCTATAATCCCATTTGCTATCTTTTGCGCGTCTTCTTTAGAGCCAATGGCGGTCATTACCTGGATGAAGTCGGTCATTCTCAGTACTCCCTTTACTATGAACATCCGTTTTGCTACAGAAGGTCTCCTTTTTCTCGATACAACTTAATACGCGCTCTTTCACTTTTCACCAATCTACGATGCTCAACTGAGAAAAACCAGGTAAGAGGATGCCATTCACCCGTCTTGGCATAATAGTTGGTGATCTCTATTCCGTAGGGCCGCATCACTTTCGCGAACGTCAAATAGGTTCTCAGTTGATGAAACGGAGAGGTCACTAAGATGATCCGGCGCATATGACGCAGTTTGAGTAAGGCCAGTACATATTCGGCGTTTTCCCGCGTATGTAAAGATTCTTGCTCAAGCAGGAGAGCGGACGGTGGCACCCCCATCTGGATTGCTTGTTCACGCATATAGTCGGCTCCTAAATTCATATCCCAGGTAGCTGAAGCTAGATGGATATCTTTTTCCTGGATGCGTCCCGCCGCCGCCGCCTCTTGCAGCGCACTGACGGGAATAAGGGACGGAGTGTCGGTCACTTTAACGCTGAACTTGCCACTACAAATGATCGAGGACGCCCACCCCTCTTGATAAAGACGGACTGCCGTGCTAATTTTCCCCTGAAGAAACTTGAGATTGCCGCGCGTACCAGCCAGTACGACAATGGCATCTGCTTTATGCAGCCGATCTTGCAAGGCAAAGCGTTTTCCTCTCGCTACCAGAATCGCCCATACAACTCCCAGAGCAATCACCGCAAGAATGAAACTACCTGATATGATGAGAACTCCTTCACTCAACATTATTTCATCGCGAGTAACGCGCCCAGGCGTTCTACTCCATTTTCCTTTCTCCAACGAGATTTAGCTAGCACAAGATAGAGCCTTTGCAATCGCTCGATCGTTTTACGCGAGCCGACTGCATTTGCCAGTATGCAAGCTTCTTCTGCCACCTCGATACATTCTCCAACCTGCTTCAATCCATAGAATGCCTCCGCTTTCTGGGCAATAAGACGAGCGCGTCCACGAATGTAGGCAGGATGGTAGTGTTTCAAACTTCGATCAATAAAGACAATAGCGTCATGATACTGCTCTAATGCTACTGCATTAACGCCTTTTTGCGCCAGTACAGAAATGGCATTTACCCGACAATAACTTCGTTCTGGCACTTCTCCAACCTGTTCCAGAATATGCTCTGCCATATCAATAGTACGTGAACTCTCATTGAACTGGTGTATCATGGCATGAGCTTCTGCAAGGGCTTTGAAAAGATAACATTTCAAGTGTATCACTGGAAGATCATTGGTGAGTGTGGCAGCGTAATTGAGATAAGAAATAGCCCTTGCTGGTCTCCCTTGTTGAATGTATGCGACTCCTCTCCGCGCTAAAGCAGCAGCCATTAACTCATGATCGTGTTGATCCCTTGCAATACAGAAAGCTTTTCTATAGGTGGCATGGGCCTGGCTGTAGAGCATAAGATCACTGCAAATACTTCCTCCTAGCTGATATGTTACATTCAATATATGCATTGCGCGGGGCTGATCCTTGCCTTCTTTTGTTTCTCGCACAATGGCCTCGATGGTATCTACCCAACCCGCTAATCCACGAGATGCAAGCAATGAACCTCCTGTTCGATACACTTCCCACCGGGTGAGTAACTCATTCTCAAGAAAGGCCAGGCGATCATCGTTAAAGAGAGAAGTCAACAGAAAAGATGAGAGGTCAACTCGCGTAGAAGAGAGAAAGTCACTTTCCGACGCTATTTTTCCAGGGTGGGCCTGCATATGCCCAACCTGTATAGCCCGTTTGACCTCTTCCGGGTCGAGTCCTATTAACTGAGCAAATCTCGGCACTTCCTCGTGAGCGGGGAAACGTCTTCCCTGTTCCCAGGAGCTAATCGTCTCTTTGGAATAGCCGAACCTTTCCGCAATTTCAGCTTGCGTACAATGATACCCATAGGATTTCCGATAACGCCTGAGTAGTTCGCCAAAGCTCGTCTCCTGTTCCATTATTCCTCTCCTGCTCATTGCGCTGTACAACAACTCCTGCTGCGTGTTGTACGTGCGGATGTACTAATCTGTACTTTCTTAATGTGTACGCCTGTGGCACACTCTGGTTAGCAGGATACATGCGGTCAACCGGCAGGGATGCAGAGCCGTTCACGCTCTCCATTTCCTCTTTGGTACAGAAGACACTGAGACGCGCCCTAATAGTCTGAGTGTAGCATGTATCCTGGTTAAAGACAATGGTAATAGATGTGTTAGCGTAGAGTACCGGTGGAAAGGAATCTTTTGGAGGAAATTTAGATGGCGTCTTCGTTGTGGAAAGCTTGAAAAGGGCTATATCGAACTGCTTCCCGCACGTTATGCTTTTTAGTGCGTGAGAGCGTATGCTTGCAACACGCTATATTTCGCGCCTGTGCTCGATAGTTCGCTTTTCATGACGTTGAGGGCGGTGACGCGATAGAGGGTTGAGTTTGCGTTGTCTTGTTTGCTGTGGAGCAGGCGTTGCAGGGATTGTTGTTCGGTGGGGGTAAGTGGCTGCTTGACGAAGGCCAGGGTGAGATGCGGGGAGAAGGGACGTTTTTCGGTCTCGAAGTTGCGGCGTTGCAGTTCGCGGTTGAGGATGTGATGCAGGCGTTGCAGGGGCGAGCCGTGTAGTTGGGCAAGCGGTTGGTCTTCGATGCCCATCCAGATGATGCGCGGTTGCTGTGGGGAGCCAAAAATGCCGGGTGCGGTCAGGCGGTAGTCGAAGGATGGAAAGTCATGGGCGGCGGCCCGCGCTGCCTCCATTGCCAACGCCAGCCGGTGGTCGTCGAGTTCGCCCAGAAAGGCCAGGGTGAGGTGAATGCTCGCCGCGTCAACCCAACGCGGGGCGGGCAAAGCCCGCGCAAACCGCTCTATGGTACTGCTCAGGACGCGCTGCGCGGATACGGGTATTTCGAGCGCGATAAAGGCGCGTGTCACGCGGCAAACAGCATGGCGTCAAGCTCCGCCCCGTCTATGGTTTCCACTTCGATCAGGTGTTCCGCGATCTGGACGAGCTTGTCGCGCTTCTCGCGTAAGATGGCGAGGGCAGCGCTATAGGCCGAGTCGACCAGGGCGGAAATTTCCCGGTCGATGCGTGCGGCGGTTTCGGCGCTGATGGTACTCTTGCCCTCCACGTCGCCTTTTAAGGAGACCAGGCCCAGCGGGCTCATGCCAAATTCGCAGACCATGCGCCGCGCTATGGAGGTCACGTATTCGATGTCCTGCGCGGCTCCGGTCGTAATGTCGCCAAAGATGATCTCTTCGGCGGCTCGTCCGCCCATCGCGCCGGCCAGCTTTGCCAGCAGTTCGGATTTGCGCATCAGGTAGCGATCTTCGGCGGGTGATTGCACGGTGATACCCAGCGCCATGCCGCGCGCGATGGCGGTCACTTTGCGCACGGGGTCGGCCCCCGGCATGGAACGCATCACAATAGCGTGTCCGACTTCGTGATAGGCAATGATGGCTTTTTCGGCACCGGTTATCACGCGGCTCTTGCGCTCCGGCCCGGCCATCACGCGCAGGATGGCCTCTTCAAGCTGCGGCTGGCGAATGACTTGCTGTTCGCGCCGCGCCGCCAGCAGGGCGGCTTCGTTCAAGAGATTGGCAAGGTCCGCGCCTGAAAATCCGACCGTCTGGCGCGCAAGCTCGGTCAGACTCACATCGTCTGCGAGCGGTTTGCCTCTGGCGTGGACTTCGAGAATAGCCAGGCGGCCACGAATATCGGGGTGATCGAGCATCACCTGGCGGTCAAAACGGCCCGGACGCAGCAGGGCCGGATCGAGCACATCGGGACGGTTGGTGGCGGCGATAACGATCACGTTGGTCTGCTTATCGAAGCCGTCCATCTCCACCAGCAACTGGTTCAAGGTCTGTTCGCGCTCGTCGTTACCACCCATGCCTGAATTGTTGCGCTGGCGACCAACGGCGTCGATCTCATCGATAAAGACGATGCATGGAGCGTGTTCCTTCGCTTCTTTGAAGAGGTCGCGCACGCGCGCCGCGCCGACGCCCACGAACATCTCCACAAATTCGGAGCCACTGATGTGGTAGAAGGCTACATTGGCCTCGCCGGCCACCGCGCGCGAGATAAGCGTTTTGCCGGTGCCGGGCGCGCCGACCAGCAGCACGCCTTTGGGGATGCGCGCCCCCATGGCAGTAAAGCGCGCCGGGGTTTTCAGAAACTCAACGATCTCCTGTAACTCCGTTTTGGCCTCTTCCACGCCCGCCACGTCCTGGAAAAGTACCGTTGGGTGCGTTTCCCCAAAACGCCGCGCTTTGGAACGGGCAAATACGCCTGCCTGCCCGCTCATGCTGCTGCGCCGTAAGAAAAATATCACAACCCCTACGAGCAGCGCCAGGAAGAGCAAATCAACCAGCAGTTGCGTCCACTGGTCCTGCGCTCCGTTATTCACTGAGACCATTACGCCATCATGCCGCAGCGTGTCGGTGAGGGACTGGTTATCTTCTTTGAGGGCGTGGTAATGCACTCCCTGTTTATCAACCGCGTAGACATCATCGCCGTTAATCGTCACCGAGGTTAAAGCATGGCGGTCAGCAAGGTTGAGAACAACGCTGATGGGTTCTTCCAGCGTGTTGACACGGCTGATATTGCTGCTAACGATACGAACTACAATGACTGCCAGCAGCGAGACTCCCAACAGCGAAACAAGCACAGGAATACCTGCACGTATCCAAAGGTTCCGCTTTTTCGATGCTTTCTGAGTAGAGCGCGTCGAATTGGGGTCCTGTGGTTCCTGGTTATCGTGTTGAGGCATTTGCATGAAATACAGTTCGACCCTTCTAATGATACTGTAGAAACGCGGGCAACCGGCAAGGCAGCCCCCTACAAATACAAAGAATAGGCCATTCACCCCCAGGCGAAAGGTCATACTCAAAACGCAGCAAGTTGTATTGTTGCGCTTCAAGTTGATTGGTACGAGAGTAGTATAACCCATAGATAAGTGGTAATCAAGTATTGTTTAGTTGTTTGGAGTGAGATGTGGTGTTGCGCAACACCACATCTCACTCCAAACAACAGTGATACGTTTTTTGCGGATTCTCGTGCAAAGCCATATTTTCCTTGATTTTATCCCCTTTTCAGTATATAGTTCATATAAGTCATTTCATTTTTATGGAGGTTTTTACCACTCTTCTGGACCCTGGACAAAGCGAGTATTGTTCACTGTAGTGTCGTCCCTGTAGCGCGTTCTGGCCAGTAATTATTAGCATCGTCTCCGTTGGAAGTCAACCGATTATGGCATTTCTAAAGAGAGGTGTTCTTCATGAAGGATTTATCCGTCCAGTCCTCCTCCCCAAATCGCTGGGTCATCGCCAGCGCCGCTTTCCTGATGCAGCTTGCGCTTGGCGCAGTGTACGCCTGGAGCGTCTTCCTGCCAAAAGTCATAACTTTGTACAGTGTATCCAAGGTGTCCGCTAACGCCACGTTCAGTATCACCCTGGTTGCGCTCGGTATCACTGCCGGGTTTGGGGGTTACTTCAACAGTCGTTTTGGCCCTCGCACCATTGCGATGGTAGCGGGTACCCTTTACGGCCTGGGAGTCTTCCTGGCGTCGTTTGTCTCACCCAACATTACGCTCCTGTATCTCACCTATGGGGTGATCGGGGGCATCGGCCTGGGGCTTGGTTACATCGTGGCGCTAGCAATGCTGATTAAATGGTTTCCCGACCGCCGGGGTTTCATTACCGGCCTGGCCGTTGCCGGATTTGGTTTAGGAGCTGCCATCACAGGGCCAATTGCCTCCAACTTGCTGCTGCCATCGTTGAAGCTCAATAGCACCTTTTTCTGGCTGGGTATTGTCTACTTCGTCGTGGTGGTAGTGGCGGCGCAATTCTTCCGCAGAGCACCGGATGGCTACGCGCCTGCTGGTTGGACGCCTTCGACGCAGCAGCAAACGGTTCGTTCGGTGCGCGAGTATAAGCTGGGAGAAGCCTTGAGCACTCCACGATGGTATGTGCTGTGGCTCATCCTGGCATTGAACGTCACTGCCGGCGCGGCGTTGATCTCGGTAGCTGCCCCGCTGGCCAATAATTTTACCGGCGTCGCGCTGACGACCGCTTCGGCGCTGGTCGTGACCATTTCCATCTTCAACGGCGTGGGCCGCCTCTTCTGGGGCTGGGTGTCGGACTTCATTGGCCGCCCATTCACGTTCCTGAGCCTGTTCGTGATCCAGATTGTGGCCTTCGTACTCATGGCGCTGATTGGAAAGGGGCAATTTGCCCTGCTCTTTATCCCCGCGTCCATTATTGGATTCTGCTATGGCGGCGGCTTTGGCACCATGCCAGCATTCGCGGCTGACTTCTTCGGGCCAAAGAATGCCGGGACAATCTATGGCGCGATGCTGACGGCATGGAGCGCGGGAGCGATTGTGGGGCCGATTCTGATCGCGAGCGTTGATTTCAGAACCGCGCTCTACATCATCGCGGTGATTATGGCGGTCAGTACCATTTTGCCACTGGTAGCTCGCGCGCTTGTCCGCCGTCAGAGCGCGGCTACGCAGGCTGCCGCCGGGCAGTAATGTAGCAGCAACACGAAGCGGGGCGGGGGCTATGCCCTCGCCCTTTCACCAGCAGGTTTTTTGAATGCTGTAGGGGCGGGAGTCGCCCTTGGGGTGCGGGATATGCCGGTCACGAACAGGACGAGGGACGAGGGACGAGGGCGACGCAAGCGTCCCCTCCCCGCTCAACCCAACCCCCGCCCCTACGGAAACGCCAGGGATTTTCTCAAAAAAACTGCTGGTGAAAGGGCTTTACTCACATTTTACAGTTCTTTGCCTCTTTTTTGATATTCATGAGCTACGATTATTGCAGGCGCGAGATACCCGGCGCCCTTTGGGAACAGGTTCGAGGAGGGACGAAAGGCGCCCGCAAGGGTGTCCTCCGTCCCTTATCTCGGCCCTCGCCAAATGTATAGATAGTATGTTCATGCATGTAAAAAAGGAGACAAATAAAACTATGGCTTTTGTGATTACACATCCGTGCATCGGATCGAAAGATGCGTCGTGTGTAGATGTGTGTCCGGTGGATTGTATCCATCCGACGCCGGAAGAGCGATTGTACGCGAGAGTTGAGCACTTGTATATCAATCCCGGCGAGTGTATCGATTGCGGGGCCTGCCAGCCCGCCTGTCCTTCCAACGCCATTTATCAAGATTCGGCAGTTCCGCGCCAGTGGCAGCAGTATATTCGAGCAAACGCTGATTTTTTTAGATGAGGATGAGTCGTATCATACCTTGCATGTGCCGGCGTAATATTGCATATTCCTGAATACATATCGTTACACGATAGAAGCCCTTGCTGAAACTGAGTGACATGTCAAAAAGTGTTACAATACGGTAGAGTAATCTGGTCTGGTCATCATCGTCTAGCAGAGAGGGATGCTGTCCTATGCAAGAACGTAGAATTCTACCAATGCTTCCCCAACCGGCGCGCGCGCTCGTCTCGGATGTGATGGAGTTCGGCTCGAAAGCGCAACCGTTCAGCAGCGAGAGCCGCGAAAAAGCTCCACGCATCCGCGACGCGAAGGTCGTGCATAGCGTTTGCCCCTACTGCGCGGTAGGGTGCGGCCTGAACGTGTACGTCAAAGAGGGCAAGGTGATCGATATCGAGGGCGACCCCAACAGCCCGGTCAATCACGGCACGCTCTGCCCCAAAGGTTCGGCCACGTTCCAGTACACCGTGAACTCCAGCCGCCTGACGCAGGCGCTGTATCGCGCTCCCTACAGCGACCGCTGGGAGGTGAAATCGCTGGATTGGGTCATGGAGCAGATCGCGCAGCGCATCAAGAAGACACGCGACGAAACCTTTGTGGAACGGCTGCCGGACGGGCGCGAGGTCAATCATACGCTGGGCATTGCCTCGCTGGGCGGGGCGACGCTGGACGTTGAGGAGAACTATCTGATGAAGAAGCTCCTCACCGGCGGGCTGGGTATCGTCTCGATTGAGAACCAGGCCCGTATCTGACACAGCTCCACTGTACCCGGTCTGGGTACTTCACTGGGGCGTGGCGGAGCCACCACTTTTCCACAGGACCTTGTTCATAGCGATGCCATTTTAATCATGGGCAGCAATATGGCAGAGGCACACCCCGTCGCGTTCGCCAACGTGGTGAAGGCGAAGGAGATGGGGGCAAAGGTCATCCATGTTGACCCACACTATTCGCGCACATCTGCCCTGGCAAACCTGTATGTGCCGACGCGCGCGGGCGGCGACATCGTATTTCTGGGCGCGATCATTCGCCATATCCTGGAACATAACGGCTATTTCCACGATTACGTGGTCAATTATACCAACGCAGCCACCCTGGTGCGCGAAGATTTTCAGGATACCGAGGAGCTGGATGGGCTGTTCTCTGGCTATGATGCTGATTCGGAAACCTATAGCGATCAGAGTAGCTGGGATTACGAACGCGATACAGACGGCAGGCCGCTGACCGACCCGACGCTGCACCATCCGCGCTGCGTGTTTCAGATCATGCGCCACCATTTCGCGCGCTACACGCCGGAGATGGTGGAAGAGGTATGCGGCGTGTCACGCGAGCAGTGGTTACTGGTAGCGAAAACGCTGATCGAGAACTCAGGACGCGAGCGCACCTCTGCGATTTGTTACGCGGTAGGCTGGACGCAGCAATCGAAGGGCGTGCAGATCATCCGCGCCGCCGCCATCATTCAACTGCTGCTGGGCAATATTGGACGGCCCGGCGGCGGCATCATGGCCCTGCGCGGCCACGCCTCGATCCAGGGATCGACCGATGTGCCAACGCTGTATGATCTGCTGTCAGGCTATATGAACCAGCCCAGCGCGCTGCTGCCACAACAGACACTGGAAGAGTATATAGCCACGTCTGGACAGAAGCTCGGCTGGTGGTCAAACTTCCCGGCTTACATTCGCAGCCTGCTGCAAGCCTGGTATGGAGACGCCGCCTACGAAGAAGAGGGCAATTGTAGCTATCGCCTGATCCCCAAGATCGTCGGCGATCACTCGCACCTGGTGACGAGCTATGCCATGCTGGACGGCAAGGTCAAGGGCTACCTGCTCTTCGGCCAGAACCCGGCGGCAGGCAGCACCAACTCACGTATGCAGCGCAAAGCGTTGGAGCAACTGGACTGGATGGTGGTGCGCGACCTGTACGAGGTCGAGTCGGCGGCCTTCTGGTATAAGCAGCCTGGTTACGGGCCAGAAAGCAGCCCTGTTGATTCGAGCAAGATCAAGACCGAAATCTTTCTCTTGCCCGCCGCCGCCTCGACGGAGAAAGAGGGCAGCTTCACCAACACGCAGCGTATGCTCCAGTGGCGCGATAAGGCGGTTGACCCGCCGGGTGATGCGCGTTCTGATCTGTGGTTCGTCTATCACCTGGGCAAACGCCTGCGAGAACTGTACCGGGGCAGCAAGCAATGGCGCGACCAGGGGTTGCTCAACCTGACCTGGGATTACGACATGGAGCATCCCGAAGAGGGGTCGCGCATCACGGACGAGCCGGACGCGCTGCTGGCGCTGAAAGAGATCAACGGCTACTATGTGCATCCGCCCGACGCGAAGGAGGGCGTGGGGAGAACGTATACCCTGCGCGACGCGCCGCATGTGCCGGGCTACGCGGTTCTCAAGAACGATGGCAGCACGGCCTGCGGCTCGTGGATTTATAGCGGCGTGTATCCTGCTCCAGGCAACAATCGCGCAGCAGCGCGCAATCCCGAAGGGCGCACCTTCCTGGGCTGGGGCTACTCATGGCCTGCTAACCGGCGCATCCTGTATAACCGCGCCTCGGCAGACCCGCAGGGCCGCCCCTGGTCGGAGCGCAAGAAGTACGTCTGGTGGGACGAGGCCGAAAAGAAATGGACAGGTTACGATGTGCCGGACTTTCCGGCGAATAAGCCGCCCGATTTTCGGCCAGCGCCGGGAGCAGTGGGCATGGATGCCCATTCCGGCAGCGACCCCTTTATTATGAAGCCCGACGGCAAAGCCTGGCTGTTTGTGCCCAAAGGCTTGAAAGATGGCCCGCTGCCCGCCCACTACGAACCTGCGGAATCGCCCGTGCATAACGCTATGTATAGCCAGCAGAGCAACCCGGCGGCCAAATACTTCCGCGACCGCCCCGACAATCACCTGGCGGCGATTGGTGATGCAAACTATCCCATTGTGATAACCACGTATCGCCTGACCGAGCATCACGTCAGCGGGCCAATGACGCGCTGGATGCCCTGGCTCAACGCGCTGCAACCGTCGCTGTTCGCCGAACTCAGCCCCGAATTGGCCTCGGAACGCCACATTCGACACGGCGAATGGGTGATTATCAACACGCCGCGCGGCGAGATCGAGGCGCGCGCGATGGTGACGCGCCGGATGCGCCCGTTGTTTGTCTCCGGGCGCGTGGTGCATCAAATCGGCGTGCCTTTCCACTGGGGTTTCCAGGGCAAAAGCAAGGGCAGCATCACCAACGACCTGGCGCACATGGTGCTGGAACCGAACGTGAGCATCGAAGAGGCGAAGGCTTTTACCTGCAACATCCGGCCCGGCAGGTTGGCGTGAGTATCTTAAGATAGCACAATTACCAGGGCGGAGATCGCGCATTACCAGGGCGGAGATCGCGCATTACCAGGGCGGGGATCGCGCATTACCAGGGCGGAGATCGCGCATTACCAGGGCGGGGGCAAGCCCCGCCCGTACCCTGCTACGAATCAGGACGCAAAGCCCGTATTAGGGTACGGGCGGGGCTTGCCCCCGCCCTGGTCGACCGAAGGAGGACACGATGGCAATTAAACCCTCCCAGAGGCCGTTGCAATCTGTGATGGGGGCGCTGGTGGGCAATAAGACGCCGCCGGTGCCACAGCAGGCGGCTATGGGTTTTTTCACGGATACCAGTTTGTGTATTGGCTGTAAGGCGTGTGAGGTGGCCTGCAAGCAGTGGAACCAGCTTCCGGCGAGTGAGGCGCAGTGGACGGGATCGAGCTATGATAATACGGGGCAGTTGAGCGCGACGACGTGGCGACATGTGCAGTTTATCGAGCATATCGGGAGGCGCGAAAACGGGTTAAACGGGCTGCATTTCGATATTGATGGGCAAATTGCTCAGGCGAAGAGCAATGGGATTATTCCCTTCAACCCGCCTGGCACAGCGCTGCCATTTTTCAATACGGATCGCTGGCTGATGCATAGCGACGTGTGCAAACATTGCGCTCACGCGCCGTGCCTGGAGGCGTGTCCCACCGGCGCGATTATTCGCACGGAGTTCGATACGGTCTACGCGCAGCAGGATATTTGCAACGGCTGCGGCTACTGCGTGGTGGCCTGCCCGTTCGGGGTAATCGCGCGTGATGAATTGGGAGATCATACGGCACACAAATGCACGCTGTGCTATGATCGCATGAAGGATGGCATCGAACCGGCCTGCGCCAAAGCCTGCCCGACCGATTCGATTCAATTTGGCGAAGTGGAAAAGCTGAAGGCGCGCGCCCGCGAACGACTGGGGTTTTTACATGCGCGGGGTGTCAAAGAGGCGCAGTTGTACGGGGTGGACGACGATATACTCGAAGGGGGCCTTAACTCTAGCTTTCTGCTGCTGGACGAGCCAGAGATCTACAACCTGCCGTCCAATCCCACACGCCCCTCGAATAACGTGGTTCCGGCGTCGCTCTGGACGATTCTGGCAGCCATGATCCTGGGGCTATTCGGCATTATTTTCTTTAGAGAAGACTAAGGGAGCGCGTTATGGAGCAAAATCGACAACCACTTGCGCTGCGGGACATATCGTCGCCTGATATCCTCGTTGAGCGGCTGGCAACGATCACGACGGGATACACGCCCGATCTGCGAACGAGAGCTTGCGGAGGAGCCGAGCTATTATGATTATCCGGTACTCAAAGCGCCAGTTTGGAAATGGGAAATCATCTGGTACTTCTTTTTTGGCGGATTAGCGGCGGGTTGCTACGTGGTTGCAACTATTGCCTCGCTGTTTGGCTCAAAGGAAGACCGGGCGGTGGCGCGCGCGGGTTATTATCTTTCGCTGCTGGCGCTCCTGCCGTGTCCGCCGCTGCTTATCAAAGACCTGGGCAGGCCGGAGCGTTTTTTGCACATGCTGCGTATCTTCAAGGTAAAGTCGCCCATGTCGATGGGTACGTGGTCGCTGGTCAGCTTCTCGCTCTTTAGCGGTCTGACGGCGGTGATCCAGGCGGCGCGCGATGGCATCCTGGGACGCTGGTGGGGCGCGCGCCTGCTGGCCGGGCTGCCCCAGCGTTTGATAGCATTGCCGGGTACGGCGCTGGGTTTCTTCTTAGGCGGCTATACCGGCGTCTTACTCACGGCGACCAGCGTGCCGTTGTGGTCGCGCAGCAAGATACTCGGCGGGATATTTATATCTTCGGCGGTTTCGACCTCTACGGCCCTGATCTCGCTCGCGCTGCGCATCGCCGGCGCGCCCGCCCACACGTTGCATAAGTTGGAACGCCTGGAATGGACCGCCATGCTGGTTGAAATGCTCGGTCTGCTGGCATTCTTGCGCGGAGCCGGGCGCGCCGCGCGTCCACTGGTGGGAACGGCCCCTGCCGAACATGGGCGCACATTCTGGAGCTTCGTTTTCGGCGGCGGGCTGGCGCTGCCCTGGCTGCTCCAATCGTTTTCGCTGTTGGGCGGGCGACGCAAGACTAAAAAGCGCAATGCCAGAGGTTTGCTCATCTCGCTGCTGGCGCTGACGGGCGGCTACTTCCTGCGGCGCACGATGATCGAGGCTGGGCATTCGTCGAGCAGGGATGCACGAACAACACTGTGGAATGCTAAAAGATAGATGCTACCCCAGAAACTCATCAAAAAAAGCATCGACACGCTGTATATAGTCTTGAGGATCAACGGCAAAGGACTGGGCGTGCTGCGCGCCTGGGACTATCCAGTACTGTTTGGGGTCGCCCGCGCTGTCGTATAATGCCTGCATACCTGCCAGGGGGGTGATGGTATCGACATCGCCATTCACGAAAAAGATGGCGGTAAGTCCTGCCAGTTTATGCGCAACATCGATAGGCCGCACCTGCGTGATATCAACCCCGTAGACTTGCTCGACTAAGAGCTTATCCGCCTGTCTTGCGGCCTCGTCGGGAACATCAGTTTTAACAAGCGTCGCATCAACAGGACAACTTTCGGCTACCAGCGCCAGAATATCTGTTGTGCGTGAGGCCGCCAGCACAGCCGCAGTGGCGCCCATCGAGAGACCCAGCACGCCGATTTTGCTGAACATGGTTGCTGGCAGGCTATGCAGGTAGGAGATGGCCGCCAGAATATCTTTTGACTCCACCATGCCAAGCGTGGACAACTCGCCCTGGCTTTTTCCATAACTCTGAAAGTCAAAAAGCAGCACGTTAAAGCCATGCTGAAACAAAAAGGCTGCGCGCGAAGTCATCGAAACACGATTGCCGGGTGTTCCATGGTTGAGGATGATGACAGGAACGCCGGGCGCATTGAGCGCAATCCAACCTGAGAGTAGTTCACCACGCCAGTTGTAAAAGGAAACATCCTCAACGGGTAAATCAGGCACATCAGCCGCATCGGGAATTGCCTGGCCGCGACCGGGATGAAGACCGGCGGTCAATCGATACCAATCGGTTGAGGTCAATGTATGATAGAAAGGCCATAAATTATCTGCGAACGAGGAAAAGTTTGTCGTTGATGAGAGCGGAATCGCGTCCCCGTTGATCGGCACATTCGTTACTGCCGAACTCCCCCTGCCAGTACCGCTCTGGGGAAACTGCGCGCCTGGCGGGAACCATCCGCCCAAAGCTGCTACAAGTAAAAATACAGCAAAAAGACAACGTCGTTTCGAAAAATGCATGAAGTTCAAACGCCTCCACGGAAAAATGCGTTTAATCCGCCTCTCATACTCTGGTAATATCGACAATTGTAACTGACGGCATTATTAATTTCAATGCTGATAGTACCATACCTCATGAGATAAGCCACCGTGGTGGTTGAAAAAGAGCTGGCTCATGTTCTCCCTGCTGCTTCAACACTGGAGTCGTCGTCATCAGTCTTGCGCCTGGACAGGAGACATTTCGCCATCATCCGTGTCGCCTTGCTGTAAGTGCGGTCCAAGTCTTAATCGAACACATCATGCATCAAGAACTGGACGAGTCGCATCGCAGCATCGCGGGGAGAATGCACTCCCATCGTGCGCACACAATTACAACCTGGAATTTATTATATTGCTTGCCATATCACGAGGGTGTTATCATTGCTTCTAGAAACAACTTTCGTGTCATCTGGGGACCAGTCAGCCACAAAACTCTGAGAGTTGAATGTATACAGCAGGTGCCCGTCAGTGGCATCGTAAATCTGCTGACCTGAGCTTGTTGCGAGGATGCGTTTTCCATCAGGAGACCATATGGTTGACTCTCCACCTGCTTCAACATGGAAAAGTAAATTTCCTGTATCGGGACTCCAGACCTGTAGCGAGGTAGAAAACCCGCTACTTCTGCTGGGAGTATTTCCCCCACTTATAGAGGTAATGAAGCGGCCATCAGGAGACCAGTCAATTCCATTGACCTGATTGTTATGTCCAAGATAGGTGCGGATAATATTTCCAGTAGTAGGATTCCATATATTGATAGTTCCTTGGCCATCTCCTGTAGCGATGCGCGTACCATCGGGAGACCATGCGATGCAAAGGACAACATCGGGATTGCCATTATAAGTGAGATCGATGTTTCCCGTAGCGGCATCCCATACATATACATTATCCCCAAATGCGCAAGAAGCAATTTGCTGGTCGTTGGGAGACCAGGCAATGCCTTGTACCGCATTTCTATGATTGTTGAATGTAGTAATGGGATTTCCAGTGGCTGCATTCCAGACCTGAACCGATAAATCGGAATTTGCGCTATTGATATCGCCACCACCGGATGCAATGCTGGTACCCCCATGTGACCATACCACAGATCTCAAATAACTGGAATGTCCACGGTACGTAAGGAGGGTATCGCCAGTACTGGCATCCCAAATATATACTATGTTGCTCGCAGCGGCGATATTGTTATTATGAGGCGCCCACGCTACAACGCCCGCGCCGCCGGAAACTCCTGTATAGGTCAAAAGTATAGTCCCAAGAGCAGGAGGTTGAGGTGTAGGCGTGGAAGGAGAAGTATTCTGTACATGTCGATTGTGAGATAATAATGCTTCTATCCCTATCCCTCCTGCTACCAATACTGCTCCGCCTCCTACTAAACTCGTTATCACAGCTCGCCTTGAAAGATGGCGTCCCACCTTCAACCGACCAGAATATTTTTCACGAGCCTGATGTGGTTCATGATAAGGTAGATGTGGTGAGTGCGGCGGTAGTGGATGTGAGTGTGTGTTTGGCATCTGCGGCGCATTTGATTCTGCCGGGGGAGACCACGATGGCGCTGATCCAGGAGGCGACGCATGGGAAATGGCATTATGTCCGGCAGGGTTGCTCAATGGAGATGGTGTCCCTTGTACTGTTGGAACTTTACCCATCTGTGGCGTTCCTTGCGCCAAAGGTATATTCCCAGTCGGGAACTGTCCGCTACTCGCTGGTGCATCAGGAAAAGATAGAGTCGGGAGGACGGGGCTGCTCTCTACCCTATTTTGACGCCTCCCGCAATTCAAACAGAAAATAGCGTCATCGGGAAGTTGGGTTCCGCAATTGAGACAAAACATGCCATACCTCCAGGTCACAATCTCTTCATACGTGTGTTATGGCTCTACTGCTTGTAAAGCAAAGCTATAACTACATGTGAAAGTATACAAAACGAAGTATTCTCTGTCAAGAAACGGGATCAACCGGGCTTAGGTCTATCAGGAAGAAAAGACATAGATGTATAGAATTATCTATACGCTAAAACCCGTAAATTTTTGAGACATGAAGAGGGTATTGAAATCGACCTTCTTATTTCAGGTAAGCTGTTGGCAAAGAAACAAAATCCTCACTTCTAAACAATAGAATGAAAAATGGAGCATCGTTTCTAGCGCGAATGTGAACGGAACACACGACTACCTGACCGGCATGGTAGCCATCTCTGCCAACAACATCTACGCTGTAGGAGGCTTCTTTACCCTTGACAGCGTTGGCAATAAGCAAGCGGAGAGAAGCTATAACAGCGCTGTTGTGGCTTCTCTCCGCTTGCTTACTGCTGTAATCCGCTCACCACGCGGGCGTATTTCTCGGCGAGGGCCTGGGCCTGCTCGTTGGAAACAGACTCGGCGACGACGTGGAAAAGCGGGCGGTCAGCATCGGGCAGCACCAGCACCCATTCTTTGCCAAGATCGATTTTGATGCCATCGATGGGCTTGGCGCGGCGTTCGCGGTACTGCTCGCTCAGGATACGCATGACCTTGCCCTTGCTCTCCCAGGGGCAGTTGACGGTGGTGCGGCTCATGTAGTAGGCCGGCAGATCATCAACCACTTCGGAGAGGCGCATCTCGAATGTTGCCAGCAGTTCGAGCAACTTGACGATGGCCAGCATCCCATCGAAGGCGGGATGCATGACAGGGAAGACAAAGCCGCCCGCGCCATCGCCCACCAGCACTACGCCCTCGCGCCCGGCTGCCGTCATCAGGGCATGAGCCAGCACGCGGGTGTGCATGATAGTGCCATCGTAGCGTTTGGCGATATGCTGCAAGGCGCTGGGAGCCGAGACGGGCGCGGCCACAATGCCGTTGCGGTTTTTGCGCAAGAGCAGGCTGGTCATCACGGCCAGCATCTTCATGCCATCCAGTACGCGCCCCCGATCGTCAACCACAGAAATGCGCTCGCCACCGGGATCGATGCGGATGCCAATATCATCGTTCAATGTCGAGGTGATGGTAGCGAGTCGCTGGATATCCTTCTCGATTTCTTCGAGAGGACGCGCAGAACGCGATTCGTCAAAGTTGGTGTTAAGTACGATGACTTCGCAGCCCAGGCGGTTAAAGATACCCGGCAAGAGTTGTGTGGTGCTGCCATTGGCATAGTCCATCACGATACGGAACTTGCGCCGTTGGATAAGCGGCACGTCAATCACTTTCATCAGCCCATCATGGTAGCGACCAATCACATCACTATTCGACAGGACCTCGATCGAGCCGAGATCATCGAGATACACACGGCGGAAGTCCTCGCGGAAGAAGAGGTTTTCGATCTTGCGCTCGGTGGTCTTATTGATGTCGGTGCCATACTGGTCGAAGAACTTGATGTCCACTACACGCGGATCGTGCGGGGAGAGGCGCACATGTACCCCGCCAATGGCCTCGGTCGTGCGCACAAAGTAGCGAGCTACCGGCACGGGAACCTGGTTGATATCTTCCACATTGACGCCTGCCGAAGGGAGACCCGCGATGACGGCGCGTTTAATCATGCGCGAGGTACGATGCGAGGAATCGCGATTGATGCAGACCAGAGAATTTTTGGGCAGAATTGCGCCGTAGGCCGCGCCCAGTTTGGCGGCAAACTCCGGCGTCAGGTCCACATTCACCAGCCCGGTCACGCCGAAGCGACTGAACAGGCCGCGTTTGCCCTGCGATCCCCAGATGATACTTGAGTTGATGACCGCGCCGGCCTCAATCTGTTTATCGGGCCAGATTTTGACATTCGGCTGGATGATCGCGCCTTCCTCGATAGTAGAGTTATCGCCGATCACCGAACCTTCAAACATGACGGCCTTGCTCTTGATGCTGGTGGAGGAGCCGACGATGGCTCCGCGTAATTCCGCCCGCTCGCCGATAAACGAATTGTTCCACACGATGCTGCGATCAACTTGCGCGCGTTCATCGATCACAGTGTACTGGCCGATAGAGCTTGGGCCATGAATGATGCTGCCCGCCTTGACCTTACAATCTTGCGCCAGGTAGATGGGGCCATAGAGCTGCGCTTCCGGGTCGATCTGCACACCTTCTTCACACCAGATATTGCCGCCAATATTTTTGGCCGAAATCTCGACTTCAACGTGGCCCTGTAAGGCGTCCGCGTTGGCGCGCATATACTCGCTGAGGCTGCCCACGTCACACCAGTACCCGTTTGAGACGTAACCGTAGATGGGATCGCCCTTACGCAGCATATAGGGGAACAGTTCCTGGCTAAAGTCGTAGGGTTTATCTTTCTCAAAATAGGAGAAAATCTGGGGGTCAATCACATAAATACCCGTGTTGATGGTATCGCTGAAAACCTCGCCCCAGCTTGGCTTCTCAAGGAATTGCGCGATATGCCCGTCCTCGTTGGTGATGATGACGCCAAATTCGAGCGGATTAGCAACGTGTGCCAGGGTTATGGTTGCCAGCGCCTTCTTCTCCTGGTGATATTTGATGATATCGGTCAGATTATAATCCGTCAGAGCGTCACCGCTAATTACCAGAAATGGCTCCTTCAACTGCTCTTCCGCATTTTTGACGCTGCCAGCCGTGCCAAGCGGCACATCCTCGCGTGAATAGGTGATATGCATACCAAACTGCGAACCGTTGCCGAAATAGTCTTCAATACTGCTGGCAAGGTATTGCACTGTTACAACCACATCGGTAATACCATGTCGTTTCAGCAAATTCAGAATATGTTCCATGACCGGCTTGCCGGCAATCGGTACCATTGGTTTGGGTCGTCGGATAGTTAATGGTCGCAGCCTCGAGCCTTCCCCGCCGGCCATAACAACCGCTTTCATGGAGGCCTCCTTAGAAAACAAATAGTTCAAATAAATAGAGGGCGGCGCAGCTAATGCCGCGCCGCCCCAATTGTACAACATCCTAAAAAAGAGCCGCAAGTCTCTATCGCACCACAAGCCGTTACCAATCGCTCAAGCGTCCGTGCTCGACCAGCCATCGCGCGAAACGATGGTAATTGGTCTCCTCGGTCGCTTTTCGCTCTTCAAAGTCCTCGCGCAGTTCGATCAGCTTGCTAGCCTCTTCTACCGTAAAGCCCTCGTCCAGGAGGGCATCTACGAGCAGGTCCATGTACTGCTGCTGCATGCAATTACCTCCTCTGGATAACAAAAAACAACACCACTACACAATGTGACTTGTTCGACAACTGCGTCATATGGTCGGTCCAACCTGACCGAATATGCTGTAATAGCAAAATGCCCTGACCGGCACGGGTAACTAAGAAGTGGGAGTCTCAAACGATATGTACGGTAGCGTTTCACACCGCCACCTTGCATCACATCCACCTGCTACTATATAAAGTATAGCATGGAGAATCAAGGTTTTGCAAGGTAAGCTTCTGGCGCTTTCGCATAATTTTACCGCCTGAGTTATGGTTATTTTCGCTATAGTATGGCGCAAGCCGCTCCCTTGCCTGTTCACGCGATCTTCACAAGCTGGCAAATTTTGAGAATCGCGTAGTACGGCTTGAGAGGCGGATTTACCCAACATGAAGCTCAACAATCCTGAACGAATATTCATCAAAAGCTTGACAGACGGATAAATGCAAGGTAAAATAATCCCAACGAAAGGAGGTGGTGTGTAATGGACCAACGTAACCGCTGCACAGGCAGCGAGGTAATTTCCCACACCTTCCAGATGAGAGGTGACCGGCGTTAGCCGGTTGGAAATCACTGGTAGGTGAGTTTTTATAAGCCCTACCTGTGCGGCGCTCCCCAGAGCGATGGCGAAAAAGACTTGCCGCTGCTCTGGGGTTTTTATCCACATATCTGCTTTTGACTCTATCGCATAGATAATTATAGCGAATACTCTATCTCAGGCCACCGGCGAAAAAGCTTTCTGCTACATTTCAAACCAGGGACAAATTAACTCATCTTTGCTACCGATTCTCGAATTTGGAAGAAGAATGGATAGGTTGTTACGGGACGCGCTCGATATCGATGCGCTTTCGCGTTTGCTCGAGACACAGTATTTTGGTCGTAGAGGTCGGTTATCGTATCTACCAACTGTAGAGTCAACGAATACGCTGGCAATGCAACTGGCCCGCGAACGGCCAGACGAAGGGTTGGTGGTGCTTACTGATAGTCAAACCGCCGGGAAAGGCAGGCTAGGTCGCCGCTGGGTAGATGTGCCAGGATGCAATGTACTTATGTCCATCGTACTCCGGCCCTCGTTTCCACCTCACCTGCTTGTTATGATTGCTTCACTCGCGGTTGTTGACGCAATTGCCAGGGTCTGTAAGGATTGTGAGACCCAGGCGGTTATCAAATGGCCTAACGATGTACTCATCGAAGAGCGCAAAGTCGCCGGGATTTTGATTGAAACCAGCCACGATGCGCAGGGCCAGATGGTAGCCGTCATGGGCATTGGCTTGAACGTCAATGGACACATTGAGGAAGTGACGTATTACCTGGCCGAGCAAGCGTCCTTTGTGACGCGAGCAACGACTCTGGAAACCGTCTGCGGGCATCCTGTTCGTCGCGAATTGTTGATCGCCTCTGTGCTGCGATCACTCGAAGAAGCTTATCTATCGCTACAACAGGAAACTACGGGGGTTTTGTCCGCAACGACAGCCCAGACGCTACCTTCCCGGTTGTTTCGGGAGCAGTGGCGAGATAGGCTAGCAACACTCGGTCGCGCAATCACTGTGCGACAGGGGAACTTGACCATCAGCGGGGTCGCTGAAGATGTGGATGGGAACGGAGAGCTGTTACTCCGCAACCATGCAGGCGAATTGATACGTATCACCTGGGGGAGTGTAGAGTATCCCACAGGATAAGCTCCTATCTCGTAAAGTAGGAGCCGAGATCCGGCAGAACCTGGAAAGCTGCCCGAGAAGAAGGAAAGAAGATGGACACACAATTCCTGACGGACGACGGACGACAACGCGCTATCTCTCAACTGGAGTTTTTGCGCACAGTCAAACGCGCCGAGGTCGCCCAGTACCTGCACGAAGCGAAGGAATCGGGCGATGTGATAGACAACGCAGCGTATGAAGACGCGAAGAACGAACAGGCGCGCCTCGAGGGACGCATTATGGAGCTTGAGCAGTTAATTGCCACCGCCCGGCCCATCAGCAAGCCACTCACCAACGAAGTATCGCTGGGTTCCGTCGCGCACCTGCGCACCCCCGACGGGCGCGAGTATCACTACACCATCGTGGGCGCATTCGAGGCTAAACCGGCAGCAGGGCTGATCTCCAACGAATCACCAGTCGGTAAAGCGCTGCTGGGCCACAGAGTAGGCGAAATGGTGATTGTCTCGACCCCTGGCGGAGTGAAAGAATATACCATCTGCAACATTGAGTAACCCTTCCAGGCAATAACAGCAACCCGGACCTGTGGCCCACCCGAAGCCACAGGTCTTTTTTTGTATGTTGGTGCCAGGGCGGGGGCAAGCCCCCATTATGCTGTGGATGGGTGACAAAATGATAAGAACAATGCTACAATGGGTTTCACACATTTGGAGGAGAATAAGGATAATCATGGCAGACGAACGAGAAGCGCGTCTACAACGGCTGCACGCCATACGGGAAAAGGGCATCAACCCCTACCCCAACAACGTAGAGCGCACGCATACTATCGCGGAAGTACTGGCGCATTTTAACGAATGGCAGGGCGAAAATGGAGATTTTATCCTGACCGGACGTCTTCGCCTGATGCGCGACATGGGTAAGGCCGCCTTCGCGCAAATCGAAGACGGCACAGGACGGATGCAAGTCTTTTTCCGCATCAACGACCTGGGAGAAGAAACATACAAGACCCTCAAGCTGCTCGATATCGGCGACTTTATCTCAGCGCGTGGCTATCTCTTCACGACGCGCACGGGCGAACGCACCCTGCACGTCCTCGAATACCACATCCTGGCGAAGGGCCTGCGTCCCCTGCCGGAGAAGTATCACGGGTTGGAAGATGTAGAGATACGCCAGCGCAAGCGTTACCTGGATCTGATCGCCAACGGCGAAGAGGCGCGTACTATCTTCGTCATACGCAGCCGCACGATTACCGCTATGCGCCGCTACCTGGATGAACACGGCTTCATCGAAGTCGAGACACCCATCTTGCAGCCGCTGTACGGGGGCGCGACGGCTCGCCCATTTACCACTCATCACAATACGCTTGACCGGGATTTCTACCTGCGTATCGCCGTCGAACTCTACCTCAAAAGACTGATTGTGGGCGGGTTTGAGCGGGTTTATGAAATTGGACGTGATTTCCGTAATGAAGGTATAGATCGAACGCATAATCCAGAATTTACTATGATGGAATGTTACCAGGCTTACGCTGATTATAATGATATTATGAAGCTGGTCGAAGAGATGATTTATGGAATCGCCATCGAGGTCAAAGGCTCGTCGCGCATCACCTTCCAGGGTACGGAGATCGACCTGACGCCGCCCTGGCCGCGCATCCGCCTGCTCGACGCCATTGCGGAATTTACCGGCATCGACGTGAATCGCTTCCCCACGCGGGAGAGCCTCGCGGCTGAGATGCGCGCGAACGGCTACGAAGCCGATCCGAAGCTGGGACGCGGCCGCTTGATCGACGACCTCAAGAGCGTCATGCTGCGTAAAGGCATACCCGCGCTGCGCCAGGCTTTGTTCCTGACGGATTATCCCATCGACATCTCGCCGCTCGCCAAACGGCACACCGAGATACCCGGCCTGACCGATCGCTTCCAGCCTTTTGCCGGCGGTCTGGAGCTGGGTAATGCCTTCACGGAGCTAAACGACCCGCTCGATCAACGCGCGCGCTTCGAGGATCAGATGCGCCAGCTTGCCCAGGGTGACGACGAGGCGCAGGTGCTCGACGAAGACTTCCTGGAGGCGCTGGAAATCGGTATGCCTCCAACCGGGGGCCTGGGCATCGGCATCGACCGCCTGGTTATGCTCATGGCCGACCAGGAGTCCATCCGCGATGTGATTCTCTTCCCGGCCATGCGCAAAATGGCGAGCGAACAGTAGAGGCGCAAATGCGCCTCTACCTTTTCAAATCAACGGGTCCTGCTCTGCCTCTGACCTGCTGCGTTCTCTTCTTGGAGTCGAGAACGTTTCCGCTACAGTTGTCGGAGGCATAGCTACTTTCCTTCCCGCCAAAAGTTCAGTAATAGTTAGTATTTGAATTTTGGGAAAATCACCCCAGGCATCCGAGTGAAATAAGCCTTTTTTAGCTGCCCAATCAAGATAGATCAGATCGATGCTATCTGCTTGGCAATGTGCTTACGCAAAACTTCAAGATTATCGCCATAATAAAGCTGATTATTCATATCACTCCAGTAAAAGTTACACCGGTAAGTTGTCTAGGATATAAAACGTGTGTTCATTGTAGAAGAGTATAGAAAGAACGTCAAGCATTTTCTAACATACTGACGTTTTGATATAAGGATAAGCCCATCAATAATGAATGGGGGTTGTGAGGAAGAGGAAGAAAGTGATAGGCTGAGGAAAAACCGAAGAGGAACGAGGGCATGGAGAGCAAGTCAGAGATGAGCGAGGCATCCAAAGAACCAAGCATCGTGCAGGAACGACTCAACTGGAAGCTGGCGTGGAGAGATGATGCCAAGGTTGCGCAGGGCTTGTATGCGGGGGAAGCCATCGAAGAAATGCATGAGCTCAGTGATGCCGGCTTGCTGGATGAGTTTTTTGTGTTTCTAGAAGATATCGGGATGATGCAGGCCTTTGAGCAGGTAAGTTTGCCGGGAGTGAAGCGGGTGCTGGTCCCGACGGTGCAATTTGTCCTGCTGTATTTGCTCAAGGTGCTCGTTGGCAGTGAATCGATGAATGAGCTCCCGCGCGTGCTCTTTAGTGACCTGGCGCTGATGGAGTTGGTGGGTTTTAATGCCCGGCAGTGCGAAGAGGGGCTGACCAAACGCGGAGATACCCAGCGCAAGATCAAAAAGAAACAGGGGCCGATCACGCCCCAATGCCTGGCAGAGAACATCAGCAAACTGAAACAGGCAGAGATGGAAGCTCTCTTCAATCAGATGGTGCAACGGCTGGTGGGGTGGGGACTGCTCTCAGGCGAGCGCCTGGTTGCCCTGGATGGCAGCAAATTGCCAACTCCCCAGAGCTATGAGGGGTGTGGCAAGCTCAAGCAAACGCGGAAGGTGAAAGTCAAAGGGCAGCAAGAGCCAGTCACCCAGGAGTATTACGTGTATGGGTGGAAAGTGCTGGTCCTCATCGATGTCGAAACCCGTTTGCCTTTGGCTATGAAACTCGTGCCGATCCAGGAGTATGAAGGACGCTGGCTCGTGCCCTTGCTCGAACAAGCGCAACGCAATCTGGGAACTGCTGCTCACATTGGCACCATTGTGATCGATCGTGGGTATTTGGATGGGGAGGATTTGTGGCAGGTGCATCAGATGGGCGTCCGCTTTGTGATCGTGGGCAAAGCGAACATGGCGGTGGTGCAGGATGCCCACGGGATAGCCAAAGGCGAGCGTGCGGTGGTGCGTGAGCGGGTGGCGCGTCATGGGCATGGCAAAACAGCCAGGGAGGAGCGGTTGCGCACCGAAGTGGTGGGCGTGGAGGCGTTAACCAGCTACGATAGCTATGGAGCCGCCGAACAGACCCAGCACGCGCAGCGACGCGACTATGAGGGCCAGCCGATCAATGCGGTGGTCGTGCGCCGGTGGGACAATCGCGTGCCGAAAACGGGAGGCACGGTCTACTTGACCGATGCTCCTGTCAGCGACCCTTTTACGATCTTTGACACCTACGACTGGCGCAGCGTGATTGAGAATGGCATCTTCAAAGAGGGCAAGCATCCCTGGCATTTGTTGCGCTTTCCCCAACGCACCGAGGCAGCGGTGGTCGTGCATTGCCATTTTACGCTGCTGGTGATGGGGCTGTGTACTGCCTTTCGCTTGTGGCAAGCCAAGAGCTCGCTGGTTCCAACGGCGCAGACCGCAGTCCAGACGAACCTGAGCACGATGTTGCTTGGTGGGGAAGGGACAGCACGCTGGCGACAACGCTTGCACGAAGAAAACCGCGACAAAATCATTGTCTTCATCGGGCAAGCCTATGGGATTTTCCACCTCGCCGAATTTGCCATCCTGGCTCATTTGCCACTCCGTCGGCTCCCTTCCGCCCTGCTAACATAGCAAACGGACAAAGGTTTTTCTTCTGGTATGTATGATTTGATAATAAAGTGCGTTCACGTTATACAATCAATTAAGAAGGCAAAACTCAAGGAGATTTTTTCATGACCACATACCTGACAGGCACCGTGACCCATCTTTTAATTGGACAGAGCAGAGATGCCATCGAATCTAGCAGTGTCGCCAGGGCACGCGCGACGTTCGAGGGATTGGAGGGAGACATACATAAGGGTCTCACGCGCCTCTCCGATGTTCGGGTGCCGCATTACCCACGCGGGACGATTATCCGCAACACACGCCAGGTGTCGATACTCTCACAGGAGGAACTGGTCGAGGTCGCGGCGACGATGGAGATACCGCAGATAGTAGCAGCGTGGGTGGGCGCAAACCTTGAACTGCGCGGCATTCCTAATCTCACGCTGCTGCCCCCCTCGACGCGCATCTTCTTCCCGGATGACGCGGTTATTGTGGTGGATGCCGAAAACATGCCCTGCGTCGGACCCGGCCAGGCCATCCAGGAACATTACCCGGACATACCGAAGCTGACGCAGGGTTTCCCCAAAGCCGCCATGCATAAGCGCGGCGTGGTCGGATGGGTGGAACGCGAAGGCTACATCAACGATGGCGATACTGTGCGTGTGATGCTGCCGCCGCGCATCGTCTATAGCTATTAGGCAGAGAAAGGACTGGAAGTACACGCAAAACTACGCTGATGCTAAGACCGAAGTGGTCGAGGAAATTCTCATGCGAGCGCGGGGAGAGGGTAAAAAAATGCTTGACAACACACTACTCTGATGCTATAGTTGCTCTTGTCCGCAAGGGCGCTTAGCTCAGTGGGAGAGCGCTTCGTTCACACCGAAGAGGTCACTGGTTCGATCCCAGTAGCGCCCATTTTTTTGCGCCTCAAGCATGCATTGACGGGGGCACCCGCCCGTACCTGTCGATATGGAATGCCGCTTCGTAGCAGGGTACGGGGCTGCCCCCGCCCTGGTCGCGTGATGGCCACTTATAACAATCCCGCTTCGTCTTGACTATATACACATTTCCCACTACACTTAATTGAGAGAGACATCCCATATTCCGTCTGCTTCACGTTTCATCGAGCAGGGATGGTATACGTATGGAGTATGACTTTGAGAAGAAACGCCAGCAGTTGCTCGAATCGCTGCGCAATGCTGGTATACACGACAATAGAGTGCTGGCCGCGATGGCCGCTATTCCACGCGAATTTTTTGTCGATGAAACGCAATATACGCTGGCCTATGAAGATCGCGCTTTACCCATCGACATGGGGCAGACCATCTCACAGCCACTCATGGTTGCCACGATGACCCAGGCGTTACAGTTGCGAGGAGAGGAACGTGTGCTGGAGATCGGCACGGGTTCCGGCTACCAGACGGCCATACTGGCGCGTTTAGCCGGATACGTCTATAGTGTCGAGCGTATTCAGCAACTGGCCTGCACAGCCTTCAAACGGGTGTCAAAATTGGGAATGGGAAACGTTACAATATATGTAGGCGATGGATCGCTCGGTTGGCCGGAGCAAGCGCCCTATGACCGTATTATCGTCACGGCGGCTGCCCCGGAAGTGCCTGCGCGCCTGTTCGATCAACTGGTTTCGTGGGGCATGATGGTCATACCGGTGGGCAAGCCCGACCGCCAGGAACTGCTGATCGTTCATCGCGCGCCCTGGGGGCCGGAAGTACGCTCGCTGGGCGGTTGCCTCTTTGTACCATTGCTTGGCGAAGCGGGCTGGCATGACGTATAATAGAGTAATATAAACCTTTGCGGCAATTGAACAAGGAGAAGCGAATGCCGGGTATTCACAGCAGCGTACATATTACCAGCGTCCTGGGATTGATTGGTTTTGTCGTACTCTGGCTTGCGCTTGTTGAATGCGCTAAAGTGCTTATCGCGCTGCTTAAAAATGACCCGCTCATCGGGTGGGCTGTCGGGCCATTTGGCATAACCCCGCTCGTCCTGTGCGAACCTACCACGCTTTTCATCCTGTTCAGCGCGCTTTTCCCGGCGCTCATTTCGGGCTGCATTCTCTTCTTCGGCCTGTTCAGCGCGTTGCCCAGCCCGCTAGACCTGCCACATCACCCGCTCATTGAAATTCTGGTTATAACAGCCGGTGTCCTCTTTACCAGCGCGGGCAACATCCTGAATGCTCTGCGCGACCTGCGACATCCGCTGTGGGGCGAGGCGCGTTTCCTGCGCAACATCCAATTCCTACGCTCCAGCTTCGCCTCCATCCACTTTACCAGCTTCGGCATATCCTACCTGCGCAAGCAGTTCGGGTCTAACCCGACGGATTTGTTGCAGGCGTTGTAGGCTTCCGAGGTGCAGGGCGGGCGACTATGTAGCGCATAATGAAGGCCGTCTCGCCCACGTTCTGTAGGGACGGGAACGATCATTGCTGCATTCGGTCGGCAAAATTCATCAGGATAGGGGCGGGGCAAGCTCCGCCCTGGCAATCACACAGTTGGCAGCGGACTGGTGCGAGGAACACGCGGCAGCGTGAAGTAGAACGTGCTGCCTGTACCGGGGTTGCTGGAGAGCCAGATGCGCCCGCCGTGCGCTTCTACAATGGCTTTGGCGATAAACAGACCCATGCCGATGCCCGAATACTGGCGGCTGGCGGTATTGCGCACGCGGTAAAACCGCTCGAAGATGTGATCGAAAAAGTCTGGACTGACGCCAATGCCCCGGTCGCTGATACTCACCAGGTACTCGTTGCCCTGTTCTTTCAACGTCACCGTTACCTGTTTGCCCTGTGGCGAAAACTTGACGGCGTTATCCAGAATATTGCCAATCACCTGGCTGATACGCAGCTTATCCGCGACGAGTTTGCTATCCTGCGCCTCGATATCGAGAAAGATGGTATGCTGTTCCGCGCTGACCTGCGCCAGACGCACGCTTTCGGCCAGCACATCCGCCAGGATAAAAGCTGGAATATTGCAGGCGCAACTCGCCCCATTGCACACGCGAGAGATCGAGCAAATCATTGACCAGTCGCTCGAGATGATCGGTCTGACTTTGCACGATATTCAGGCTGCGCAGATCATAGCTCTCCGGCAATTCTGCGACTGCATTGGCGGGCTGTGTTGCGCTGATGCCGCGCAAACGCCGCTCGATGCGCCGTATCAGGTGCTGCGTGTAGCCCTTGATAGTGGTTAAAGGCGTGCGCAGTTCATGCGAAACGATTGACACGAACTCGTCCTTTAACTTTTCAAGCTGTTTATGTGAAGTAATGTCGTTGAGGACTGCCACAACACCCAGAATGCGCGTCTGAAAAGACTGTCTGTTATCATACAATGGCGCGGCGCTGATACTGAGCGTCAGCGGAACGGCCTCGTCGCTGGTGTCGGCCAGCAGTTCGTGGCCCATAATGATTTGGCCGACCAACGCCCGGTCAATGATATCCGCCAGGTCGGTCAGCCACTTCGCGTCGTTGAAGGAAGCCAGGCGGCGCAGGGGAGTAGACGTTTCCTCCAACGGCAGGCGCGCCTGAAAGAGCAAATGTTGCGCAGAGTTGTTGAGCAAAGTGATGGCCCCCTCCGCGTTGGTAATCAATAACCCCTCTGCCATACTGTTGATTATCAGTTCCAGGCGCTGGCGTTCCAACTCGGCTTCGCGCCACAAGGCTCTTTCGCGCTCGCGCAAGCGCACATTGTCGAGCGCGACCGCCGCGTAATCGGCGATCATAGTGGTCAATTGCAGCAACTCGGCATCGAAGGCGCCTTCACGCTCGTCAAACAGACTGAGCATACCGATGATGCGGTTCTCGACTGTCAAAGGGATGTTGAGGCAATCGCCAATATCGGTGATTGCGCTCGGTGTTGTGGAATCGGACGAAGCCAGGTCGTCCGGGGCATCGAGGTAGGCCATCAACGCCAGTTCGTCCGCCGTCACCCTGGGGAAATCGATCACCTCGGCGGCGCGCGCGATACGTTCCATCATGGCCGAAATAAAAGCCTGGCTCAGGGGGTGAGATGGAATAATAGAAAGCTGAAAGGTCAGTTCGATGGGGTTATCTTCGAGTAATATAGAGCAGGCGGAAAAATGATAGAGTTCTTGCAGAGTGGCAAGCAGAGCGCGATGCACCTGAAAGCGGTCAATAGCCGCTACAAAACGCTTCCCGATGGCATTGATAAAGTCCATTTGCT
Organism: uncultured Chloroflexia bacterium; assembly: GCA_963769535.1. Taxonomy (GTDB): domain Bacteria; phylum Chloroflexota; class Ktedonobacteria; order Ktedonobacterales; family Ktedonobacteraceae; genus CF-113. The sequence continues at coordinate 332,290 of CAVYMC010000004.1, forward strand.
GACGGAGAGCCGTCAAGCGATCCCCATTCTGTTCGATGAGGGAGCGATACGCGCTTGCTGTTACGTTCGACTGTGGTTGCACGCTGCCCTCCAAATCCCTTTATTACGGCGTTTGTTCGAGTTGCCGCCGGACTTCCTCCAGAAGGGGCGGCGCGATCAGGTTCCCGGTCAGTTCTTTCAGCCCCGCGAAACACTCTTGCAACAGGGCATCCAGTCCCGCCGCAAGTCGTTCCGGCACGACGCCGCCAAGTTGCTCATGCACAACAGAAGGCGAAACATCGGTGTAGGGCATTTTCTCAAGAAAGTGAAGAAAAGGATATGTTTCAGACAACCGTCTGGCGGCACCTTGTACCAGAACACGGGTAGTGGCTTTGCCTAAAAAGGGCGTTACGCGATCATCAATGGTGTGTATGGCTTGCAGGTATGCCTGTGTCACCTTCTCGCGATACACGGAAGAGGAATGGTCAGCACCACCGGATAACATTGTCATTGAACCTCTCCCTTCACAGCTTCTCTAATCTCTCCACTTATATTATAGCATAGTCCTATTCTATTTTGTAAGTGGCTAGCCAATCAGTAATAACGAGATTTACGACAATGTTGGATTTTTGCTACATTGCCATGCATAAGAAACTGCTGAGGTATGTACGGTATGTAATAACATTGTATTAACAATGTTATTTGGCTACTATCTTGCGGCTAGACCAGGCCGAACAAACGTGCCAGCCAGAGGCGGAATCCTCTCAGAGGCTTTTTGCCTTGCTGGTCTAAATTCGCTGCCATATCAAGTAAACGCTGTCTACCGGCTTGTTTGCGCATTATTGCATCTTCTGCCTCTTCTTGCACGGCGTACCGCTCGCGCTGCTCCCCGATGGCAATGGTAAATTGTTCGGCGCGCATTGCAAAAGGGGTTGATGGTATGACAGGGTGCGAGGAAGTTGATGATGGAACAGACGGAGTTGGCGCTGTCTTATTATCATCGTTCTCAAATTCTTCGGTCACTTGCACGCGGCTGGCGCTCAAGCGCGGCGCGATCCATTCACGTAAAGCCAGCAGCCCGGCGCGGCGACAAATGGCCTCGATATCTGCGCCACTGCGCCCTTCGGTCAGCCTGGCTAATTCTTCCATCGTGATGTCGGGGGCCAGTGGCCGCCCTTTGGTATGGATAGCAAAGATGGCGCGTCGCTCCTCCTCGTTGGGATAGGCCAGTTCTACCACCAAGTCAAAGCGGCCCGGACGCAGCAGAGCCGTATCAACCAGTTCTGGCCGATTGGTGGCCGCTACCACAATGACGCCCTCGCGCCCCTCCACTCCGTCCATTTCGGTAAGTAGTTGAGCGATGACGCGGTCGCCCACATGTCCATCGCTTTCGCCGCCGCGTCGCGGGGCCAGGGCATCGATTTCGTCGAAGAAGACGATGCACGGCGCGGCCTGTTTAGCCCGCCGGAAGACTTCGCGTACCCCTTTCTCGGATTCGCCCACCCACTTCGAGAGCAGTTCAGGGCCTTTGATGGAAATGAAACTGGCCTCGCACTGATTCGCCAGCGCGCGCGCAATCAGCGTCTTGCCCGATCCTGGAGGGCCTGAGAGCAACACACCACGAGGCGGCTCAACCTTTGCGCGCGCGTAAATTTCGGGGTAGCGCAGGGGCCACTCGACCCCCTCGGTCAGCAGGGCCTTGACCTTTGCGAGGCCGCCAACATCGTCCCAGGTCGTCTCGCTGACCTCGACATAGACCTCGCGGGTGGTGGATGGCTCGACCTCGCGCAGGGCTACCTGGAAATCGGCCATCGTAATATTCAAATTGACCAGCGTCTCGTAGGGAATATAGCCCTTTTCGTAATCGATATGCGGCAGCACGCGCCGCAGCGCCACCATCGCCGCTTCGCGACACAACGCCTCCAGGTCAGCGCCGACGAAGCCGGGCGTAAGCTGGGCCACGCGCGCGAAATCGACATCAGCGGCCAGCGCCGCGTCCTTGCTGTGTATCTGGAGTATCTCTGTGCGCCCGCGCACATCCGGCACGCGCAGGGAGATTTCGCGATCAAAGCGACCCGGACGGCGCATGGCGGGATCGAGCGCGTTGGGCTGGTTGGTCGCGCCAATCAGCACGATCTGGCCGCGCGAAGCCATGCCATCCATCAGGGCCAGCAGTTGCCCCACGATGCGCCGCTCGACTTCGCCGCCCGTCTCGGCGCGTTTGGGGGCGAGCGCGTCCAGTTCGTCGATAAAGATGATGCTGGGGGCGCGTTTCTGGGCCTCCTGGAAGACCGAACGCAGGCGCGACTCGCTTTCGCCATAAAACTTGTTCATGATTTCGGGGCCGTTAATCACGAAGAACGCCGCGTTGGTTTCGGATGCTACCACGCGCGCGATCAGCGTTTTGCCCGTTCCTGGAGGGCCATAGAGCAACACGCCTTTGGGCGGTTCCACCCCCAGGCGATCAAATACCGCCGGGTATTTCAGCGGCAACTCGATCATCTCGCGAATACGCTGTAGTTCTTTGCCCAGCCCGCCGATATCTTCGTAGCTCACCCGCCCCAGGCCGCTGGTGCGAGCCGCGCCACGCGCCTGCGCCCGCACGATGGTACCCGTCTGCACGACGACCGCTTCAACATCGGTAGCTGGCTGCGGCTGGGGGGGAATGAGCGCGTCAAGGTCGCCGGTAACACGCTTATGCACACTATAGCTGGGAGTAATGGGCGTGGTGCCGATAATGAGAAATTCGCGAGGGGCGGTTCCGGGCGTGCCAATGCGCAGCAGGTCGCCAACAGTGACGGGCAGGCCAATCAGGTAACGCGCGATGTATTGCAGGTCGGCCTCCTGCACAGGCGCGCCGCCCGTGAGGGGCAGCAACGTCACCCTCTCAGCCTGCTGCACGCGAGCTTTGCGCACCGTCACGCGCTCGCCCAGCCCCGACGCGCTATTCTGGCGCACCTGGCTATCCATCTGGATGGACTGCTGGCCGCGCTCAGCCACGCTGCTCGGCACCACCTTCGCGGCGGTGGTGCGCTGCCCCGTAATCAATACAGTATCGCCGGCCTGGCACCCCAGGCGCGTGATATCGACGGGATCGAGACGCGCCACGCCTCGCCCCACCTGAAAACCCTCAATCACGACCAGTTGCAATTCCCGATCCGGGTTCGCGTTGGCGTCATTGGTTGCATTGCTATTAGTAGCGGCATTTTCTACCGGTAGTTTGCCCGTCGCTCTATTGCCCGCGCTGCCCGTGCTGGACGCGCCGCGTAAATCCTCCATAGGTTTTCCTCTTCCATATGAAAATGTGATGAGAATCATGGCTATTACAGAAACGGGCTAGAAAGCCCCCGGCATTCATGCGGGGGATGAAGAGCCCGCCGCCCGCAGGCGGAACGTACTTGACATCTGTTCTACTTTGTGCTACAATCTGACTATGCGTAAAATGTTTTCGTATCGCCTCTATCCGACAAAGAAGCAGGTTCACGCGATCAACGAGACGCTTGAAGAGTGCCGTTGGTTGTATAACCACCTGCTGGCAGAACGCAAGGATGCCTACGAGCAAACCGGCAAAAGCCCATCGCTCTATGAGCAACAAGAGACCTTTGGACTGGTGAAAGCGCAGCGTCCCTCGCTCACAGGCGTCCATTCCCAGGTGTTGCAAAACGTGGCGGTGCGTGTTGATCTGGCCTTCAAAGCCTTTTTCCGGCGCGTGCGAGAACATGCAGAAGAACCTGGCTTCCCGCGTTTCAAGGGCTACGGACGCTACGATAGTTTCACCTTCCCGCAGAGCGGCTTTAGCATCACCCACGATGAGCGGGTAGTCCTCTCCAAAATTGGCCGTATCAAGATGATCTATCACCGCCCTCTTCGCGGGAAAGTCAAGACGTGTACTCTCCATCGCGCCTCAACGGGCAAATGGTACGTGTCCTTCTCGGTGGAGTGCGAGCCGGAACGCCTGTCCTCTGTTCCTGAACACGTTGGTATTGATGTGGGACTCAAGACGTTTGCCACGCTCTCTGACGGGAACGAGATTGCGAATCCGCGCTTCTTTCGCACAGAAGAAAAAGCGTTGGCGAAAGTCCAACGCGCGCATAGCAAACGTGCGAAGGGTACTCCCGAACGCCGGAAGCATCGCAAGGTCATTGCGCGGGTGCATGAGCGTATCGCGTTCAGGCGTGACAATTTCACCCATCAGGAAAGTCGTACCATAGTCAATGCCTTCGGCGTGATCTGTGTTGAAGACTTGCATGTCAATCGCATGGTTCATAATCATTGTCTGGCAAAAAGCATCAGTGACGCGGCGTGGTCGTTGTTCTTTGCGCATCTGGCAGCCAAAGCGGAAGAAGCTGGGCGTCAGTTCGTCAAAGTGAACCCGGCCTACACCAGTCAGGATTGTAGCAGGTGCCACCATCGGCAAAAGATGCCGTTGAGTGAGAGAACCTATCATTGCCCCTGTTGCCTCCTTTCGATTGACCGTGATCTAAATGCTGCCTTGAATATTCGTGCCGTGGGACTACACGGCCTGGGCTTGTCCCTGGAAGCCCCCGCGCTTTAGCCGGGGGAGTAGTCACTAACTTATCACATGTACGTGAGGGCATGGGAAAAGTTGAAAATGAGCATGATGGACAGAAGGAAGCTCCAGGGGAATAACAGGAAAGCGAGCATAAATAATGGCCGAACCTGCATCATGGCTTCAAATCTTCCCCCACCGGTCGTTTTAATACAAATTCGACCCATATTGTTCTACGACATAGTTTGCCTGTTGGATTACATGGGCGGAACAAGTAACAAGCACCTCAATAAATGGATATGAATCCTTCCGGGTAAAAAAACGAGGGTGAGGTGTAGGGACGCGATTTATCGCGTCCGTTAGCCGTGGGACCATCGCCCTGGGCGGATGCAACGGACGCGACGCGATGGGCGGACGTGGCGCGGATGTAGGGACGCGATAAATCGCGTCCCTACATCCGTTGCCTATTTTCAATTGCCTTCGCCACCTCTTTCACCCCGTAGGTGTGGAATAGGAATTGTATGAGACGCATGCGCGAGGTCGGGTGCCACAACGTCTTGCTGAACAGCTTGTTCACAACCTCATGCAAATCGGTGGAGATGGAGGCAAGCCTTGATGCTTCATCTTTATCCCAGGCTTCTACCATCCAACGCTGTTTGATCTCCTCGGCGTTCAGTTTGACTTTAATGAGGATAATTACATCGACTGAAAGCGTCAGGTACTCAACATTTAAGGATAGTATCTTTACGCTCTCAACGGCACTCCGCGGAATAGCGAACTCTGTTTCAAGGCCGCGCATAGCTCCCGCAACGAAATTTGCATCATCGGATTTGACCGGCCTTCCTCTCCAATCAACACCGGGCGCGGCCATGTTTTCTTCAAATGAGGCGGACCAGTGGCCGGGATAATATGCCACCGAGGAAGATCGCTCTACGAGAATGACTTGTTGATCTTCGGTAATTACTACGCATTGCAGGCTGACCGGAGCAGGTATAACAGCTCTTTCACGATCATTAGAACTATATGTAAGCGCCGCATGAGCATATTTTTGTCGTATAGATATTTTCGAGCCATCTGGATTCACCAAAAGAGGTTCATCGAGGAATGGGATTAAAGCATAGTAATCGTAAAAACGCAGAGGAGCCAGCGCTATATCAAGGCGACCAAAATCGGCAAACGACGGAGTGAATGTAGCAAGCTGGTAATGTGAAGGATTAAAATAATGCTTTTGAATCACGGGAATTTTTACCTGTCTGACCTCTTCTAAATCGGCGGGCACCGGCACAGAAGTACTCAAGACTGTAATTTGTATTTCATCCGCATCCCAACCAGCGAAATCCCTGCTATTTGTCAGGAGAATGCAATCGTCTACGGCAAAGCGTTCGATTTCTGCTTCTTGCATAAGCCAGAGCGCATCAGGTGACGCCAGCGAATAGAGATCAGTTGATGATAAGTTGGTTTGCAACTGTTCGCCATATCCTACTACAATCCTTGTTTCTGACACAGGATATTTTATGCGCTCTGCCGGGGTCACTTGATAAATTTGGTATTCAGGCTTTTCTCGAAGTTTCTTAACATTGTTCACCTGCTTCTTCGCAGGACGGCCAGGTTTATGTGGTGTTGCTAAATAACTCTTCAGAGAATCCTCATACACCATCCAGGTTCGATCTCCAAAACGTCGTCCTTCGAGTTTGCCCTGCCTTAACAGGTATGCTAAATGGTTCAAACTCAGGCCTGATATTCGGCTAGCCTCTTGTGTTGATATTTCTCGCCTGGGCTGGATCGTTTCCGACACTTCGTTCTCTTGCATATCCCTCTTGAAGACTAACTAATCTCACTTACCAATGCTATTATAGCATGGAGCATCGTAGGTGAAAAGTACCTATTAATATAGCCTATATTCACTATATTAATCTGATTTGCCTGAGAATATCTTGACAAATTAAGTACAGTAATGCTATATAATGTTTTGAAAAGCATTTTCTGGAAATATCTTATAAATACGAAAGGCTATCCATCCTTCCCGGTGAAAAACAAGGGTGGTGTATAGGGACGCGATTTATCGCGTCCGTGTTGGGCAAATTCCGACGTTGGCGGACGCGATTCGCGGACGCGATAAATCGCGTCCCTACACACCACTCGGAAGGATGCACACCCAGGAAAGTGAATCGCAATGAAGGAGCAAGAGATTGAACGCTTGTTGCGGCGTATCAGGCGCAATTGCGAGGCAATAGCGCGCATTATGGATGAGCCGCAGAATTACCCTGCCGCCGCCGCTTGCAGGGCTATTAACCGCCGTGTCGAGGCGTTCGCTATCCGCGAAGGACAATTGATGCGGCTGGTGGGAGGAAGAGAATCACATCACCTAGCGTTTCGTGTATTTAACGAAGTTCTTCACACACGGTAATGAAAATAGCAAAGAGCAACGTGGATGAATGAGAACAGTTCAATTCAACAACACTCTCTACCCGTAATTGTGCTGGGCTTTGGCGACATAGAAGCCATTCAGCACATCATTCGCGCGTATATTCCCTATATGCGGCGCACCGTTGCTCCTTCGCAGCAGCGAGAAATAGAGTGTCACCTGCTGGAAGGAGTATCTACGCGGCTGGCCGGGATGCGCCCGGACGCGCCAGAAGTCAGCCTGATCCTGGTGGTGTCAGAGATGCGCGCTCTCAATAACGCCCTGCTGGGCTTCGCCGCGTTCGTGCGTAACAAAGTTTCACCGTCACGGGAACGCGACGAGACATTACAGGATACCGAGCGTCTTCGTATGCAACTGGCGCGCTTGCTGCCGACATAATCAAATTGAAAAACGAGGGTGAAGTGTAGGAACGCGATCAATCGCGTCCCTACACTTCACCCGCAAAGATGCAAAGCCAAAACTTGCCCTATGCGCGGACCAGCGCCGCATCTAATACCAGTGCGCGAGCGGGCGTTTTTCTCGCCGGCGCGGGTACCATTTGACCGCACAGTGTCTCAACCGCTCGTTTGATGCCTTCGGGAATATCAACCTGGGGCTGCCAGTCCAGTTGCTGGCGTGCCAGCGCATTATCCAGCACAAGAGCGGTCGGCTCAGTTCCTGCGCTGCCAATAGAGACGGGCAGCAGATCGCTTGAGAATTGCGCGGCGACGGCCTCGAAGAGTTGATCGAGGGTATAGCCCTTGCCCGTGCTGATATGCATGGTGCAGTTGCGGCCACGTTCAAGCGCGCGCAGGTTGGCCCGAGTTACATCGTAGATATATATATGATCGCGCACATCACGGGCTGAACCACGAATGACCGGGCGACGGCCCTGTGACAACATATCCGCAAAATATGTCACCGGGTGCCGCGCCTGCTCTTTATGAGGCTCGCCGTAAATCTGAGCGTAGCGTAAAATGGTATATTCCAACCCATAATTCCGCGAAAAATGGCGCACATACCATTCACCCGCCAGCTTACTGATATCATTGGAATGCTGCGGACAGACAGACATATCTTCTTTGACTATATGAAGATCACACCACGAAGAAGTGGCTGAAACGGATATGGGTTGATATAGTGTCGAACCGTTAGAGGCGTAAATAAATTTTGTGACAGAGGCGCTAACGCAGCCATCCAGGACGTTCAAGAGGCCACGAAACTGCACATCGGCATCGGCGAGCAAGGATGCTTCAGGGAAAGTGGTAGCGCACTGCGCGGCATGGTGGCTGACAACATCTGGCCGTTCTAGCTGCAAGATTTCCTGCACCTTTCTATCACGAACATCCACCTGGTAGAAGCGCGCGCGTCCATCCACATTCTGTCGCGAGCCATGCGCAAGATTATCAATTACCAGGACATCATGACCGGCATCGAGATACGCTCTGGTCAAGTGAGAGCCAACAAAGCCCGCGCCGCCCGTAATTGCTATTTTCATGAACAACTCTACCTCTAAATAAAACGGCGAAACACCTGCGGATCATCCTATCTGTAGGCGAGCTTCCATTTCCCGCAACAATCGCGCTGGTTAATTCCGCTCATTCATTAAAAATACCAGGAGCGCAATAGATGCGCTCCTAATGCTGTCTACTTGCTATGTTTAGTGTATTCCCCTACCACAAATGAGGTGTTCATGTCTTCTTCTATTCAGTCATTTAAACGGGGGCTTAGCGACATCTTCGGGCTGACAAGCTGCGCCTGCCCGCAGATATGGCATATCAGGATGGTAACCCCGACCCGTTGTAGCGAGGTGAGGATCGCGTCAATCGAGGTGTCTGGTACATATAGTCGTGTTTTACAGAGGACACAATCCACTTCCATATCAACGACTTCATTGGAGCGCGGATACTGCGAGACTTTCCTGCCGGTTCTGTAATCTTGCCTGTGCTTTGCCATCGCTTTCTCCATAACACTTCAACTGGTCAAGAGCATCGCATTGTGAACTTGAACCACTCGCCAGGGTGAATGAGAAACAACTTCCCTCGCCGTCTCGCCCCGTGCTTTCTACCCAGATCGTTCCCCCCATCGCCTCCACCAGTTGTTTGCAGATCGCGAGGCCCAGGCCGCTTCCAGGTTGCGCGCTCGTTGCCGCGTTCGGGAGGCGCGCAAAGCGCTGAAACAGGCTCGCCTGTTGTTCAGGCGGGATACCAGGCCCCTTGTCTCGGACACGCGCACATAGCATACCAGCCTGTCCGTGTGTGTTATCTGTTGCGCTCACGAGGGAGGAGCTTACCACAATGGAGGTCCCGGCTGGCGTATATTTGCAGGCATTGGTCAGCAGATTGCACATAATCTGGCGCACGAAACGCGCATCGGCATGCACCTGCATCGAGTCAGCAATTTCCAATTCGACATGATGATCTTTGAGCAGGCGAGAATCGCAGTGGGCCAGCGCCTCGTGGACCGCGTAGCCCAGCGAAAAAACGCTCGCGTGGACGGGCTGCTTCATGCCAGACGCCTGTATCGTCTCCATAGCTGTCCTGGTCAAATTAAGCAATTCATCACATCCACCGCGGGCCAATGCGATGAATTGGGACTGTGTGGCGGCATCAAGATTGTCATGATACGTTTCTAACAGTTCCAGGTAGCCATCGGTCTGTGTCAGCGGGATGCGCAATTCATGATTGAGGTCTTGCAGGGCCTGGTCTTTCCACTCGTTCAGCGCGTGTTCTTGCTGATAGGCTTGCTGAAGACGCGCAACGCTTTGCCGCTCATCGAGTAATGCACCGGTCACGCGGCGCAGGGTTCCCACCACCAGGCACAAGACCAGCCCATACAACGTTCCTGTCAGGAATGGAGTGAAGCGGGCAGGTTGCCAGAACGCGCTGCCTGAAACCAGCGCATAGCCGACTCCCCGCGCCAGTGTGAGGCCCGCGAGACATAGCAATCCTCCTCGCCATCCGAAAAGCCAGGCCGCGCATACAAGAGCCAGCGTCCAGCCTAAATAGGTGACCGGAAATGCCAGCCCATGTAGGCCCAACAGACCCAGGCTCATAGCAAGCATAGCGAGAACCAGGGCCAGGCGTTTCCCGGTCGGGAGACTCAGCAGCCGCAAGAACAGTGACACTCCTCCGTCCATATGAGCTTCTCTCCTTTGCCACCGGACGCGATTGAGCGCGTCCCTACGTATCGCTTTTGCCACCGGACGCGATCAATCGCGTCCCTACATATCGCTTCCATTTTTCGCTTTAAGGACATGCAGAGGAAAAATGCTCTTCCTGGTATTTTCCCTGGCGGTAGGCGTGTGGATGGTGCTTCTGTAGCCAGAGTTCTACATAGCCGACATGCACCTGCCACGCCTCAACGCCGACAGCAAACGCCTGTACCTGCGCGACTGCCTGGCTCGTCTCGCTTTCCTCTTCGCACTGCGTTTCGATTTCGAGAAAATCCCCTAATCCTTCCACGTGATCCACACACACAACCAGGTTCTCATATGTATACTCGACTCTCCGGTTCTCGATGCGCGCCAGTTCAATCAAGCCGTTCTCGTGAAGCGCTTTGCTGACCGTGTCTGCCGCGCGCCAGCGGGGCAGAAATCCGGCGAACAGGTTATTCATCTCTTCTACCTGCCGAGGCTCCGGCAACAGAGAGAACGCTCGCTCCGTACAAGAGAGGTGTTCGGGCGCGGCCTGCTGATTGAACTTGAATTCCAGGCGCTGCTGATTTCGCACGCGCACGAACACCGCCTGGCTGAGCAGGTCAAACGCGGGAGTGTCAAAGTACGTGTCCGAGTTTTGCAGGCGACGCGCATAACCTATCGTTGCCAGGTACTTTTCTAGCCTGGCGCGGGAAGCAGGAGCAATCGCAAATTTCAATTCGACTTCAATCATTCCACCACCACCCTTTGTTGCACCAGCGTCATGACATCGGCGGAAGACTCGAAGGCGCGTCCCCCACACCGTTCAATCATCTCGACCAGCCGCTGGAGGCGATCCGTATCTTCGTAGCGCGTCCAGGTAGGCGCGTGAGGGGACCAGGAGACTGTGCTTGTGCGGCTGGCAACCGTCTCGAGCGTCCCCCGTGGGATGAAACGCACGAATTGCCCGCGCCTGTCGGCATAAAGCGGCCCGACCACGAAACCCTCGCTCCCGGCTCGCACTCCTTCTACCACCACGCGCTCGTATTCCGCGTCGGGAATATGGGGCAAAATAGGACGTAACGTAATGAATACAGGAATACCAATGCTTGTAAGGTTGGCTACCGTGCGTATGCGCTCAGCAGGTGTCGGCGTATGCGGCTCTACTACAGCAGCAGAATCCCAGCAACTGAGGGACACCAGCGCGCTAAGCACAGCATTACTCCCATGCATGTAGCGACGAATATCCTCAAGCGCGGCAAGGGTTGAACCCTCAATCAGGGCTTTCGTGCTAAAATTCATATGCTTGCCCATCAGAGCTAACTGGCGCAGCATGGCGAGGCCGCGCGCAGGACGCGCAAACGGATCACCGTCATAGCCGAATTGAATCGTCTCGAAAGAAGCTTCCAGGGCAAATACCCGGAAACGTGAGAGGACTTCTTCCATATCGACACGCGCGAGGCCGACTTCTCCACCCCGCGTATAACAATAGCGGCAACCAAAGGGGCAGGGTTCTCCAACGGGAACAAGCACACGCTGCTTCTCCACTTTGAACAAGATTCGCCTGTCCATACAAGTCCTCCATACATCAAAAATTTGATAATGAAGCGCAAAATAGCTTTTTACGTCTAAACCAGTGCTATTACCGACATGTGCTTCATTGCTAGCAGACAATTCTTCGAGTCACTAAAACAAGTATAGCAAAACATATGTTAAAGTCAAGACATTTAGATATATTTTCGTAAATTGTAGCATTTGTTAGGGATTTGTCATGTTTGCGATAATTGTTATGTTTTTCTGTTTTTTCACATGATTGCTCCAATAGAAAAGAATATGGACAATATGGAAGAAATCGCTTATACTTAAACGAGACAATTGTTTTGCCAGGACGCTTGATATATGGCGCGTTTTCCGGGGGAATGTCGCAAGTCGTTTTCCCAAAACCCGCGCCGGGCGCGCCGATCGAACGCTATGAAAAAGGAGGCTCCATGCCAGAGATCCTTCAAGGAAACAATGCTGAAGCGAGACTGCTGGCGGATGAACGCTTTTTGCGCAGGATTGCCTATCTTTACTATGAAGATGGCAACTCCCAGGAAACCGTCGCCGAAAAGGAAAATTGTTCCCGGCAGACCGTTGGCAAAGCTTTGCAGAAGGCCAGGGAGCGAGGCATCGTCCGTATTTCCGTCGTTCCTGACATGCGCACCGGCTACCTGCGCAACCTCTCTCGCGACGTGCGGGTTGAGCTTGGCCTGGAAGACCTGGTGCTGGTAGCGGGGCGTAATGTCAACGCGCCTTCTTCCGAGGACACGCTGGATGATGTAACCGTTGATATTACCACTGCCGCAGCCGAATACCTCGATCAACTACTCACCCAGGATGATATCCTGGCGGTGTCGGGCGGCAAACGCTTTATGCGCGGTCTCGTCAGACATATCAAGCCGAGCAGACCTCTGCCTCAACTACAGGTTGTGTCAACCATCGGGTTCGTGCAGCCGCGCACTAATTACGGGGATGCGAATTTGATTGCGTTTGACCTGGCCGAAGCCTATGGCGCCAGTCATGTATGGTTTCCCTGCCCGGCTTTTTTGCCAGATCGAAAGCAATTACAGAACATACGTCAACTCCCGACCATCAGGGAAAGCTATAACTTGATGAATCAATCCACTGTTGTTGTGACAAGCCTCTTTACTACTCATAAAGATGAAGAGTTGCTCAAGAGCGGGGTTGTCTCGTCAGAGCAGCTAGAAGTATTCGATCCATACAGCCCGGTCGCTGACATCAACCACTGGGCCTTTGATGCAGAGGGCAGGTGCGTCAATGACTTGCTCGATCCAGCGCCCTATTATCTCTCAGGGCTGGAGATTCCTCGCCTGAAGGACAAAATTCAGAGGGGCAATACTAAGGTGATTCTCATAGCGGGAGGAAGCGCCCGCTATGTTCCCGCCATTCGAGCGGCGCTCAAGGCCAGGATAGCCAATATTCTTATCACCGATCATATAACGGCGCAACTATTACTCATGCACCCTGCGCAATAACGCCAGGCAGAAAGGACTAGCATACTATGTCTACCAATCCAGATGATCCGCGTCGGCAATATCCCAGCACCTATTTCGCGGATCGCTCCAATCAAGAAGAAATGAACCGCCTGATCGTCCAGGATCGGTTGGTCACGGCAGCAATGGGTGGGGCGCTACCGGAGCAGCCCGACCCTACCATCTTTCCACGCGTGCTCGATGTCGGCTGTGGCACGGGCGACTGGCTCATCGAGGCAGCGAAAACCTATCCCACCATGTCCAGGCTCGTCGGCGTAGACGTGAGCACTCGCGTGATTGAGTATGCGCGGGCGCAGGCGCAGGCCGAGCAGGTTCCAGGCCGGGTCGAGTTTCAGGTCATGGACGCCCTGCTCATCCTCGAATTTCCAAAAGGCTACTTCGACCTGACGAATATGCGCTTTGCGACTGGTTTCATACGCACCTGGAACTGGCCCAAAATGCTGAACGAGATGCAGCGTGTCACGCGACCAGGCGGCGTGATCCGGCTCGTCGAGGTCGAGCACGTCCATTCGAGCAGCCCGGCTCTGTTGCGTCTCCTGGATATCTCAGGAGACGCCCTCTATAGAGCAGGACATCTTTTTTCGGAAGGCAAGACCGGAGAGACCTCTTCGCAAGGCACTATCGGAGTAGCCAGCGATTTAGCGCGCCTGCTGCATCAATATGGCGTCCAGAACATCCAGACACGCAGACTCGCTGCTGGAATACCGCGCTGGCACCCCTGCCGGCCAAAGCTTTGCCGAAGACATGCGGCTAGTGGGCCGTACGATCGTGCCCTTCGCGCGTAAGTGGGGTCGCCTGCCCGACGACTACGAGACGCTCTACCAGGCAATGCAGGACGAGTTGCAACAGCCGGACTCTATGTCATCCTGGGACGTGACCACCGCGTGGGGCACCAAACCGTTCTAAGGAGGGGCAACGCAGGTCATTGAGCAGCGGTGAAATACGTCTTTTAATAAAGAGCGCCTGAACAAAAATACCTGTCCATGCGCTCTTATTTAAATTGTGGGATGACTACTCAGGCAGATCGTATACAGGCTCAACGGGAAGCTTTTTAATGATGAGGTGTAGGAGTCTTATCCGGCTTTCCATTGTTATTTCCGTTCCCATGTCCTCCATTATTACCATTGTTGCTATTTCCGTTCCCGTTTGAACTTTTCATTGTAATCGCCGTTGTCTGGGCAACTGTGCCATCGGGATTCAGAATGCCGATGCTCTGAGGGTGCTGGTCTCCATTCCAGTTGGTCGTAAAGATATACACGTCATTTTGAAAAAAGCCCTGCGCGTCCAGGACTCGCCCATTCACCAATAATTGCGCCCCCGGCTGTATATCGTTACCACTAATGCCGATAGTTGCGGTACGCTCAACAGGGTGTGCCAGCAGATCGATCTCAACGCTCAGCAGGCGGGGCACCGTATCACCCAGGCGTCCCAATTCGTCAGTTGTCAGCAGGCGTTCCGCCAGGGCGAGTTGAGGCAGGAACCCCCACAGTTTCTGACGCGCATCCACCTTGAGTGTTGCCAGTTCGCTACTCAGACGCTCGCGGTCCAGTGCAGAAGAGAGTCCTTGAACGGCGCTACTGGCAGCGCTCAACTGCTGGTCAAAGTCCATCAGCGCCTGGCTATAGGCATTCGCCTGTGCTGGATCGGCAAGGCCCGCCAGCGAATTAAGACGCTCCCTTGCAAACTGGACATCCAGTTCGGCCCGGCTTTGGGATGAATTTGCCAGCGAGACCTGCACATGCTGTTCCCAATGCTTCACTATGTAGAGCGGATTCTCAGGATTCGAAATCTGCGCTGCCGCCACCAGCACGCTGGTTCCCAGCACGAGTACAAGTAAACAGAGGCTCAGCGCCACGCTGAAAAGGGGGCGCGTTCTCCACAGGCGCGGGAAAAACCAGCTATGCACAGGACGCTCATGGCGCAGCGACGCCTGGCGCAGCAAGAGACGCCTCTCTAGCAGGTCGGCAAAGGCAGGGTCTACCTGCGACTGGGGACTTGATTGCAGACGCCTCGCTACCATCACCAGATCGTCAATCTCCGGATCGTCAGGAGATGTATAGGCCGGCAACACGAGCTGATCTGGCCGATTTTCACCATACGAGGGCGCGCCTCCCCTCGCTCGAGCTTTTCGTTGAGGCGTTCATAATCTGAATTCATGATTTCCCTCCCCTTTGCCGCGTTTGGACATAGGGTATTTGCTCAGAGTTCCCTTGCCTTCCCAGGAGACGATGCAGGCTGTGCAATGCCCGAAATTGCAAGGCTTTCACGGCGTTGGCTTTTTTCCCGATCAAACGCGCCACAGTCGCCACGTCGTACCCCAGGATCAATCGGCCAACCAGCACCTGGCGTTGCTCTTCCGTCAGCGTATTGATCGCATCGACCACCCTGCGCCATTCATCCTGTGTCTCTACCAGGTCCGCCGGGTCCACGCCGAGATAGATGCCAGGCAGCGCCCACCCGTTTCCCGGCATCCCTTCTTCCTCATCTTGCATGTCGAGTGAGACAAGTCCCGGCGCACCCTCGCGTTTACGATAATAGCCGGCCACCGTAAGACGAGCTATCTGGAGCAGCCAGGCGGCAAAACCCGCCTCGTCGCTGGCTCTCAATCGACCGATGCCTTCGACCATTTTTAAGAATACTTCGGAGGTCAGATCCTCCGCTGTGGCACGATCAGGTACACGTGTGGCAATGTAGCCGAACACGCCAGGAAGAAATTGGCGGTACAAAATACTTAACGCCTCGGATTCGCCTCTTCGTGCCGCGTCAAGCTGACGGCCGATAGGCTCCATTGAGCGATTGTCTCCCTGCAAAAAATGACCTCCATAGAGATAGTTGTAACATCGCCTATTTTAGTTACGGGTGGGGAAAAACACCATCATAGTAGCCTTTTTGTCCAGGGTGCATCGTGAATCACGAAAAACATTAGCGTAGCCGTAACCAATTGCCTTGCTCGCGCAACTATCTCTGTGAAGAAGGGTGCAAAGGGAGTTAGATTTTTCATCTCATCCCCTGACCTTTAACTTTAACAGCACCACAACCCTTACACCCATCTTCTCAAATATGAAACACAAAGGAAGAGGTACAAATGAAATTCATGTACGTGTTCAAAGGCAAACTCCTGGTAGTTGTGCTTGCCAGTCTCGCACTCGTCGGCGGCGCCACAGCAGTTTTTGCCGCGTCGCCAGCCGGACAGGGCATGGTTCACGCAATCACTCACCCGCAGCCCACCGCAACAACGCCAGATATTGCAGGACACAAGAACGAGGGTCATAGTAAAAACACCGGCAGCCACGGCACCAGTTGTCCCGGGCTCCCCGAAGTGAAAGATCTGACAACTAAGTTTGCACTGAGCGCCGACAGCACAAGCGATGCCGTTCAGTCTATTTGCGCGCTGCACCAGGGAACATTTAAGGGCACGACCTCCAGCAACGCTTCGGTCACTTCCAGCCGCGTCTTCGGCTTCGGCGAAATCGACATGCTGCTGACCTACGCGCAATTTCTGGCCAGCCACGATAAAGCCAACGCCGGTGGGAAGCTGACCAGCAGCAATGCTCGCAGCTACCTGGCGCAAGCGCTCCAGAGTTGTGGCACAACTTCATTAGAGACCTGTCTCAAGACCAACATTCCCGGTTTCAAACCCGGCGCGGGAAACAACCAGGGCACCGGAAATACGAATGACCAGCATAGCAACCATGGGACTGGCAACGACAATGGAAAGCCCACCAGTACTCCGACTCCCCATCACTAACCAAAGAAAGAGCAGGCAGGCTCTCAACTGTTGTGAAAAGCCGATCAACGGACGCTGTTTCCGTTGATCGGCTGCCTTGAAAAGGAGCAATGACATGTTTATCTCTGGACTCGGCGCTTTCTTCTTCGGTCTCCTACTCGGATGGGTCTTCTACCGGACGCTGCGACTGAATGCAGGTGTGAGCGGGGTCGCGGAGATCGCGAGCATCATTGGAGTACTTGGCGGCGCTGCCGTCCTGGCCCTGTTTAAGAGCGATGTGCTGTTCGGCTGGTACGCAACGGGCCTGCTTATTGGCTTTTTTGCCTACTTTGCCCTTGACCTGCTGCTGTACGGCAAACAACAGACACAGCCCTGGCGGATGATTGTTGTACCGCCTGTCACTCCCCCGGCAGAGCCTCCGGCTCCTGACAGGGAGAACGCAGAGTGAAGACCGGATTGTACTCTGCATCAGAGCTATCGTATCAATAAATCATGAATACGCTGCTCAAAATCGGCAGCAAAGAGAGCGCATGGACAGCTATGAATTGCCCATGCGCTCTCTTTGGTTGAGGGATCACTGCTCACTACTCAGGCAAATGCGGGCTTTGCAGCAATTTGTCCATCGTGGACTTCTTCACGCGGTAAGCCTGGCGCTTGCCTCGATGTGGAAGCGTAATCGCCTCGAGCGAGCCGCTTTTGATCCAGCGCCTCACCGTCGTATCGTCCACCCGCAACCTTCGCGCAACTTCACGCACGGTCAGCAACTCTTCCTGGTCTTCAGCCATGTGTATAACTCCTGCGCCATTAGAGGACAAAGTCTCTTTGGGACGCTTTTTGCTAGTGGTGTTATAGCGTGTCATGATACACCTTTACATTCGATAGACAACGAACACGAACTTCGCACAGCAGTTTTACCAGAATGTTTCACTGCTTGCCAGTTACCTATACTATACATATCGGTACCAAATGTATTAGAATGAGGGCATTGGTTGGGTAAGCATACCTGGAACCCGCAAAACATGCCATTACCTTTCCTGGCTTCAGTCGCCGCGACTTCACCATCGTGAGGGATATATGTCCAAACTGAAACTAATCATCAGCGATCTGCACCTTGCCAACGGGCGTGCCGGACTGGATGGCTTCGGCGCGTCACAACAGGCCGCGCTGCGCGGGCTGCTGCGCGCCACGCTGCCGGGCGGCACGCTCGGCAACGCCAGTGATGTTGAATTAATCATAAATGGCGACTGTTTCGATTTTCTTGCCATTCGCCCCTATCTCGATGATGGCATAGCAACGCCAGACATCGCGCTGCAAAAGTGGGGGAAAATTCGGGCTGCGCATTCCACCTTTTTCGAGATGTTGCGCGACTTCCTGCGCACTCCAGACAGACATATCACCTTTATGGCAGGCAACCATGACGCGGAACTGGCATTCGCGGAAGTGCGACACGCCGTCCAACAGGCTATTTGCGCTGGTACACCGGCGCGGAACGTCCTGCTCTGCGAAACGCGCTTCTATCGTCCCTTGCCCGATGTGCATGTCGAACATGGACATCACTACGATTTCTGGAACAACACCGGCGGGGTATGGGACGAACACGGCCAACCACTCTCTCACCAACCCACCACGCTCACGCTGCCCGTCGGAACGCGGTATTTCCAACGCGCCGCCTATTCAATAAGCATGGCGTATGGGTATTTTGACCACCTTGACCCTTCGCTTGACAGTACGCGGCAAATCGCTCTGCTCTGCCTGTTCAACCCCAACATGGTCATGGAAACAGCGCAACGCGCCATGACTATGCTCTCCTACCCACGAACCGCTCTGGACGGCCTGGGCGCGGGAGAAGATAGCATACCGGCCCGGCTCTTTGAGATTGCCATGTTGGATTTCGCTGCCTTTCAACAAGACATGATCGCGCACAAACCTGAATGGCAGGCAGTAGAAGCCTGGATGCACGCGCACTCACCGGGACAGAAAGACCCACAGGCCGAGGCGATAGCAGAGTTTTACGAGCTGCGCGAAGCTCTATTACTGCCACCCATCGAGGCGGTCAAAGCTCTCCTGGAACCCAGACCCTACGCGATGGGCGAGAGTATAGCGCTGGGGATGCGCAGCATCTTGCGTGAGGACCCCACACTGCGCTACGCCATAGCCGGTCACACGCATATGCTGCGCCACGACACGCTCAATGATGGCGCGCAGACCTACCTGAACACAGCCACATGGACGAGACGGGAGTCTAAGCCCACGCCCGACGACGTGACACCAGAACTGGCGCAATGGCTGCGCGAACCCTGGCAAGAGGCCAGCCTCCTGCAAGACATTACGCAGATGGTATTTGCGTTAGTGCGCGGAGAAGATGGGCAGCCATCAACCGCCAGCCTGTGCGCATGGGAAGGTGGAGAGCAAGGCCGCTACCGGATTTTATCTTGAATGAAAGAATATAAAAAATGATGACTGAAATACAGAATACAACAACAAAACGCCAGAAACTGATGGTGGTTGATGGACACGCCATGATCCATCGAGCCTTTCACGCTGTGCCGGAAGACCTGACCACCAGCAAAGGCGAGGTGGTGAACGCTACGTTCGGCTTTACTTCGATACTCATCAAGGAGCTGGCCGACATTAAACCGGATTACGTGGCCGTCACTTTTGACCGACCATCACCTACATTCCGGCACGTCGAATATGCCGCCTACAAAGCGCACCGGCCAGCCCTGCCTGACATCATGCGCCCGCAGTTCGCGCGTATCCGCGAGATCGTCGAGGCCTTTGGCATCCCCATTTACGAACGGGACGGCTATGAAGCCGACGACGTAATCGGCACCCTTTCCGTGCAGGCCACGCGGCAGGGAGTTGATACCGTCATCCTTACCGGAGATATGGACACGCTCCAACTGGTCAATGAACACGTGCGAGTAAAGATTGCCAAACGCGGCATCAGCGACATCACCGACTATGGCATTGCAGAGGTCATGGAACGCTACGGGCTGCCGCCAGAGAAGTTACCGGACTTCAAAGGGCTGGTGGGCGACACCTCCGACAATATCCCCGGCGTGCCCGGCATTGGCCCCAAAACCGCTACCAAGCTGCTAAGCGAGTATGGAGATGTGGAAGGCGTGCTGGCGCATATCGACGACCTGTCACCAAAAGAGCAGCGTTTGCTGCGCGAGCAGGGCGCGCAGGCGCTGCAATCGAAACACCTGGCAACAATAGCGCTGGACGCTCCCGTGCAACTCGACCTGGAAGCCTGTCGCGCCGGGCAAGTGCGGCGCGAGCAGGCCGTCGCGCTGTTCCGCGAACTGGAGTTTCGCACACTGGTAGATAAGATTCCCGGCGGCGCGGGAAGCGGGTCAGGGGCTGTGGAGAAGCCTCGGCCTGAAGCGGTACCGGCGCTGGACGAAGAACTTATGGAAGCTGCCCCGCAGGGCATGGTCTCTATTCTCAAACCACCCGCGCCACCCGCCACGGCATCCATCAGCCTGCCCGGCGCGCAAACGATCGCGCATCAGGCCGGAAAACCGCAGGTCGCGACAAGCGTCACCACGGCAGAACAGGATGAGTTGATGCAGCCGAGCCTCTTTGAAACGATAGAGACCGCGCCCGCAAAGCAGTTGCGCCACCCCGTCGTTCCTCAAAACGGCAAAGCTGAGGAGATCAACACGCTTTTCATCGACGCCAGAGAATCGATGCAAACGAAGACAACCATCATCGACGACGTGGAAGCGCTACAAGACCTGGTACAGCGTATGCGGCGAGCAGGGGCGTTCGCCCTGGACACCGAGACGACATCCGATGACCCCTGGCACGCGGAACCTGGTAGGCATGTCATTGGCTATGATGCCCGGCGAAGCCTACTACATTCCCGTTGGACACATCCAGACCGTTGACGGCTCGGAAGCGGGCAAACAATTGCCCCTGACATACGTACTGGCGCAATTGAAACCTGTGCTGGAAGATGCAAACGCGCGCAAATACTGTCACAACGCCAAGTACGACCTGCTCATGTTTTTGCGCAACGGCATCACCGTTAAAGGACTGACATTCGATACCATGGTGGGGGCATACCTGACCGACCCCGGCAGGCGCGGCCTGGGGCTGAAAGACCAGGTATTCCAGCGCCTGGGGCATGTGATGACCAACATCGCAGAGCTAATCGGCAGCGGCAGCAAGGCCATCAGCATGGCACAGGTAGCTATCCCGCTCGCGGCGGATTACGCGGGCGCGGATGCCGATATGACGCTGCGGCTGGTGGCGTCCACTGCCGAAGATTTGCGCCGTTACCAGTTGCTTGACCTATTCTATAACATCGAGATGCCGCTGCTGCCCGTGTTGATGCAAATGGAGATTTACGGCGTGGCCCTCGATGGCGCATTCTTGCGCGAGCTTGACGCGCGTTTTACCGAACAGATTCGCGCGCTCGAAAAGGAGATTTACGACTCGGTCGGGCATCAATTCAACATCAACTCGACCCGCCAACTGGGCGACATTCTCTTTGGCGAACTCAAGCTGCCATCGGGCAAGAAGAATAAGACAGGCTATTCGGTGAGCGCGGACGTGATCGAAAACCTGCGCGGCAAGCACCCGATGGTGGATCACTTGCTGGAGTATCGCCAGTTCACCAAGCTCAAATCCACCTATGTTGACGGTCTACTGAACTTGATGGACCCCGAAACGGGGCGCGTGCATACCACATTCAGCCAGACCACGGCATCGAGCGGGCGGCTTTCTTCAAGCAACCCCAACCTTCAAAATATCCCCGTCCGCACAGAAGTGGGCAGGCAGTTGCGCCGCGCCTTCGTCGCTGCCCCTGGCTACCGATTGCTCACAGCCGACTACTCGCAGATCGAGCTGCGCATCCTGGCGCACATCACGCACGAGCCGCGCCTGGTCGAAGCCTTTAATGCAAACGAGGATATTCACACCATCACGGCTGCCTCACTGTTCAACATTGCGCTGGCCGAGGTGACGAAAGATCAACGTCGCCTGGCAAAAACGGTAGTCTACGCCGTGCTTTACGGACAATCAGCCTTCGGCCTGGCGCAAATCACCAACATGAGCAACAGCGAAGCGGGCGAGTTTATCAAACGCTACCACGAAACGTTCCCGCATATTAAGGAGTATGTTGAGCGCACGCTCAACCAGGCCCGCAAGCAGGGCTATGTCAACACGATGTATGGACGCAAACGCTTCTTCCCCGATATGGCTGGTCTGCCTCACAGCGAGCGACAGGCGCTCGAACGCGAAGCCATCAACATGCCCATTCAGGGCAGTAACGCCGACCTGATTAAGATCGCCATGATCCACATCCAGCACGCCATCGCGCAACAAAGCTTGAAGACGCGCATGATCCTCCAGGTGCATGACGAACTGGTCTTCGAGGTACCCGACGACGAATTGGAAACGGCCCGCAAGCTGGTGAGGCGCGAAATGGAGGACGTGGAGAAGTTGCTCGTCCCGATCAAAGTCGAGATGAAAGTGGGCAGAAACTGGTATGAGGCTGAACCGGCGGAATAAGAGCCTGGGTATCTACTCAAACCTCCATGAAGGTATCCACCCAATCGAAAGCTTTACAAAATGTAATACCAATTGAAGGTCTTTGAGAAATTAAGTTATTAGCTAGAGGCAGTAATCTTATTGCAAATTCTCGCGTATCGGCTCGTCGCCATGAATGTTGCACTAGACATAGAAGCTGTTCGTATTCTCCTACCGCAACTAAAGTTTCAGCGACTTTTATAAGCATTTCCGCTTTCTTCTCCATCTTCTCTAAAGAACATGCTATCGCTTCGGCTTCTAACCATAATAATTTAGCCCGTTCTGGTTCCTGCATATTGGTTAATTCCGCACCTAGCATGAGCAATAATGTTACTCGGGCCACACCATCCTCAACACAATCTACTACCTCTTTTGTTTGTATCCATACATGCTTAGCTCGTTCCCACTGTTTTACTCTGGCTAACTCTGTGCCTAGTTTAATTAAAGCTTCTCCTTTCTCATTTTGTTTTGTTATAGTTTGAGCTATCTCTTCTGCTCGTGCCCATATTTTGTTAGCTTGATCCCACTGTTGTACTTTGGCTAACTCCGCGCCCAATTCTGCTAAAGCGGCAACTCTTGCACGCTGTCCCTGAATAGCATTTGTACTCTCTTCTGCTTGTTTCCAAAGAGCTTTGGCTCGTTCCCACTGTTGTACTTTGGCTAACTCCGCAGCCAGTTCTTGTAAAGCTTTGGCTCTAGCCCAGGGCCATTCAACGGTAAATACTAATCCTTCAACCTGAGTCCTGATGGCTTCAGCCTGCTCCCAACGCTGGGCCTTAGCTAACTCTTTACTTAGTCTAAGCAGCCCTGTTACTCTAATACGATTCTCCTGTAGAGTACGTATTAAGGCTTCAGCTTGCTCCCAACGCTGGGCTTTAGCTAACTCTTCACTTAGTCTGAGCAAAGCCTCTGCTTTCTGCTTATCATCATCAATCTTATGTATAAGGGCTATTGCTTGTTCCCATTGTTGTGCTTTGGCTAATTCTAAGATCAATTGTACTATTACTGCATCTCGGTCGGATCTCAATTTAATAGTGCTTACGAATTTTTGTATCTGCAACAATACTGCTTCGGCTTGTTCCCATCGCTTAAGCCTTGCCAGTTCCACAGCTAATCCAAGCAAAGCCTCTGCTTTCTCTTTACTTTCTTCGATTGTAGATGCAACTGTTTCAGCCTCTGTCCATAGATGCATCTTTGCGAGTACTTTGCTTAGTTCTCGTAGTGCTTCCGCTTTAATGAATTTACCCTCGCTATTAGGGATTCGCGGGAGCGTTTCATTCCAAACTACTTTGGCTTGTTCCCATTGTTGCGCTTCGGCTAATGCTTTCCCAAGCCTAATGCAGGCTTTTGCTTTCTCTGTACTATCCGCGATTAAGAATACCACCTCTTTAGCTCTATCCCACTGCTTTACTTTAGTTAAAGCTGTGCTAAGATCTATCAGTACTTCTAAATTCTTATTGATTAAATTTGTTAAATTTAGCACCGGTAGAGCCTCACTAACTGGTGGTTGAGCATAAAACCCCCTTCCGAAGACGAACCAAAGGCCGAAAGTGTGATCGAGGCTTCTGACATTTGGTCGGTATGACGGTTTGCTCTACCTGCTTCTTTGGTCGTCCACGTCGTTTCGGTTCGATCCACGGCGACGGTGCCACTTTGTACCGTAACAACTCGCAAACACTCCAGATATGATCGGTCAAGCCACTGGCCATCGCAGGGGTACAAGCCCTTCCCCAATGTTTGGCTTTACTCAATTCGTGATGCGCCAAACAGAAATTGTACGTGCTGCCAATCAGGTACATGCCCGTGTGCAAAGCTTGCAGGCGCGAAGCTGAATGCCGACATTTGCGGGTCAGGCTCGCCAGTCGCTCACGGATGGTTCCATTCAAGCGTTCAATAAAAGCGGTGTTCAACACGTTCCCCCCGCCCGAGAGCTGGAGCAATTTCTCTGCCTGATCGAGCAGACCGTGAGCCATCTGGCGGGTGATCTCCACGACCCGTTTTTTCTCCGTTCGCTTGATCACTATTCCAATATGCAGGTTCGGCCACACTTCTAACGAGGCCCGCCCGACTCCTGCCAACTTTTTGACCTTCTCTCGGAAGGCACGTCGAATGCTGTTGGGATAGGCCGCCCAGCCATCGGTCAAGACGAGCAAGGGACGCAGGGTCTGAGCCGAACGACGCACCTGACTCATCAAGCAGTCCGCTAAGTGCCGATCACGAGAGAGCTGGACCACCCCTGCCAACCAGAGTCGGGTCGAGACCATCATGGCTAACCCCATCCAGGCGATCATCTGCCGTCCTTTCACCCGAATTTCGTCGGCTTGCACATGAACGAGATCGAGTTGCCCTTGCTCAACGAGTGCGTGATGGATCTGCTCGCAGTGGGCCCCTGCCCGATCGCGCCAACTGGCCACGGTTCGCTCATCTAGGCCAAAGGCGTGAACAATGGCCTGAATGGGACATCCGTAGGAAAGTAAGGTCACCACGATCACGATCAACTCCGTCGGTTTGCGTAGCCCTTCGAACATTGTTCCTCTGCGCTGGCTAAACGTCTTTCGACAGCTCTTACAGCGATAGCGTTGCCGCTTTCGATCATGAATGAGAATGTTGCCCGCTCCGATTTGGCCTCTTGCGGAACACGTCGAATTCGGGCAAAATTGTTTCGACGGCTCCATTGGCTCTTGTGTGTTGTTTTGCATACACACATCGTGCCAATGGATTCCGATTTTTTCAAGCCTCTGCCAATTTCA
>CAVYMC010000005.1:0-312409 GCA_963769535.1 uncultured Chloroflexia bacterium
TAAATGTCGTGGCTCATGATGTCGGCAACGCTCACAGCCCGTCCTGGTCGAGCAATCCATAGCGATTGACCTTGCTGATGATGTCTGCTTCAGAGACGATACCAATGAGGCTGCCGCTGGTATCAAGCACTGGAAGTCCACTGATACGCTTCTGGTCGAGTAACTGCGCGGCCTCTTGCGCGCTGGCTTCGGGGTGAATGGTAATGACTTTGCGAGTCATAATGTCGCTTGCGATCATCTGCACACTCCTTTGGGCGCGGGTGAACGAACAACAGAGCAATATTGCTGACTGTATATATATCATACCATAAAGAAGTATGCAAAACCCATACCATAAAAAGGTATGGGTTTTGCATACTTTTACTCCTGTACTCCTGCAACAAAATGCTTCTATATCCGGCCCGGCTCTATCGATGACCGCTTTGGGTAAGCTCTATCAGATGACCATCGGGGTCACGGAAAAAGGCTCGCACCTCGTAGCCCCAATCTACCGGCGGTGTGAGGACCTCGGCTCCGCGCGAGCGCAATACCTCGTAAGCGGAAAAGCAATCTGGTACACGAATGTTCAACTCGCTGCTGACTCTGTCCGGGCTGGTGGGAGACGCAAAGGTCACGGTGGGCTATCTCTGGTGGATCACCCCAACCGTCAGCAAAAGTTCGCTGCCCCCAAAGCTCAGGAGACAGAGACATCGGAAATCTGGCGAACTACCGTCGCTCCCAGCACATCGCGATAGAAGGCCAGCGAGCGATGATAGTCACTCGCCACAAGGAGGTATCTCAACTCTACACCAGTTGTTGGGAAGTCATTTGTTGATGTCATTTCTATTTCCTCTCCGGCGCACATCTCGCTTAGACGTGCGCGAGTTTATCCGGGTTCGCCACGAAACGAATGGCCTGGATGTGTTGCGCTTTCACGTCAATGGTTAGCACGGCGAAGGCTCGATCACCGGAGCGCGTGATAAGCGCTGGTTGACCGTTGACTTCAGCCAACTCCACTCGCGAGTCCGCTGGTAACGTGTTCCTGAAAATGGGTGTGTTGTCCAGAATGAAACGTGCCACCGTATCACGTCCAGAGAGCTGGCGAGTTGCCACTCCTTTGACTTTGCCTTCTCCATCGGCCCAGAAGGTGACTCCTCGGCCAGCATATTCATTAAGGCGGTGATCTCCCCCGCCTGAAGCGCTCGCTGAAAACTTGTCAGCATCTGCCGCTGCGTTTCGGGCGGCGTGGAGAAGCGTGGCCGGTGGTCGGCCAGATGTTTCTTGGCCCGGCTGAACCACTGGCGGCAGGCCACTTCACTTTTGCCGAGAAAGGTGGCAATCTCGGCGTAGTCATAGTCGAAGACTTCACGCAACAGGAAAACCGCTCGCTCGACAGGTTGAAGCTGTTCCAGCAGCAGCAGGAACGCCATCGAGATCGACTCTTCCCTGTCAACGCGCTCCTCTGTGCTGATTACTTCGAGGGTTTCGGCGGTGATGATCGGTTCTGGCAGCCAGGGACCCAGGTATGTTCCCGTTTCCTGTGCGCCAGGTGCAGTTGATCTACACATAAGCGGCTGATAATGGTCGTCAGAAACGCTTTAAGCGAGGTAATCGTTTCTGGCGGGGTACGCTGGTAGCGCAGGTGGTGTTCCTGCACCATGTCCTTGGCGTCCATCGCGCTGCCAAGCATCCGGTAGGCGATGGCAAAGAGGTACGAGCGGTACGTTTCAAATGACTCTATCATACTATGTTCCTTCATCGGCCTTGTATTAACTCGCATTCCGGGTAGTATACGTCATATGGGATCGTTTCTACTCGATGGGGCGTGCCGCAGCCGCACAAAATGCTCGATCCCGATCAGTGGTACGAGGATTCGCTCTGCCGGATAGAATGACGCCCGAACGGTTGTCCAGTCAACGACAACTGGCTCAATCACTTGATAGTTCACGCCTTTCCACTGTATCATACACTCGCCCGCCGCTTGCACGTTGCGGAACCAATCGGCCTGCTCGCCAAAGGTGAGCGGGATCACGAAAGCCATCCGCCGGTTGGCCGCGCGGGCCAGGGGCGTTGTATAGGAATGCCCGGAGCGCCGTCCCCGGTGATGGATTACGGCAAGCATCGGCAAGCGGCGGGTCCCCGGCGAGTGACAGCATGAGCGGATTGAGGCGTCGTGTGCCGGCGCGTAGCAAAGCGTGCGCGGCGCGATTGATGATACTGGCGGCGCGCGGCTTCGGTGACTCTAAAGCCTTCATTAGATAGAACCTCCGATTCTTTCTGTTCAATAATCAGGTGAAGAAATCTCCTAGAAGCCCAGATTTTGCTTGACCAGCACAATCGTGATGCGACCGGAATATGCCTCTCCATTTACAATCAGAATCTTATTGATGGCGCTGGCCTGACCGTACACCTGCTGTGTTCGTTCGCTTTCTAATGGAAAGCTGTGTTCCCGGATACGGCGAAACCCCTCGTCCAGCGTGCTCACGAGCTTTTGTGTACCAACCACCCAGATCACCGCACCTGCGCCGGAGGCAGCCGGACCCAACTGGCTGCCAACTGCTGATGCGATCAGCACTTCTCCCTGCTCGGTGATCGCATGTACGCTTCCTACCAGCACATCAGGGCTGGCTCCCAGCCTGCGTATCTCGTGCCGTTGTGTTACGCGATCAATGGAATGCAGGCGCGTACGCACCGATTGAAAGCGCGTGGAGTGCTCGATGTCCTCTGCAAGGCCAATCAAGTCGAGGGTGCGCGATGGCGAGTTATAGACCTTCGCTCCCGATGGGATCAGGTCAAGCACATGCACTCTCGCTTCCTCGCCGGTTTCAAAGACGACGGCCCGGATGCCATGAGCTTCCAGCGCCTGAACCGTCTTCGCAAGCTGTTCCTCAGATGCCAGTTGCGTAAATTCCGAATTCGGTACAAAAGTTACCATAGAAATTGTTTTCACTTTCTTTGTGGGATGCCGCGCGCAAACACTCCAGTTTGCGCGCGGTTTGATAGCACAGTTGCTTGTCTTATCCCCTTGAAAGGGACAAATGCTCCAGGCCGAAGAAGGGGGCCAGTGGGATCACATCAAAGTCGATCAGGTGTAGTTGCACAAATGGCAATGTGGTGAGCGCATCCTGGCGGCTTCCACGCTTGCGCTTTCTAACATCAACACTACTCTTCCCGCCTCATTAGCGCGGGTGTAGAATTCGCGGACGATGCCTTGCTTGTAGAGTTCCCACACGGCTTGAATTTCGGCTGGCGCGTGTTGTAGCAATTCCTCACGCGTGACGCCTTCGATTGGTTTGGGCATTACGAAAATCTTCATGAAACAGAACCTCCAATTTCTGTATATCCCCACTTCTTCAGAGGGGGTAATGAACATCTTTGTAGCTTTTCAATGGTGAGAGAACCGTTGTTGCAATCCTCACCAGATTGATGCTCGTAAAGAGAGAAGGGTTGAGGGGTCACATTTGTGACAGACTGTATCCGTCTGTCATAATCACTGATCCAGAGGGCTTTAAAGCCATTGTGGTACAGGGTCGCGCAGGAGGAGTATCACTATGCCACCAATGCGGAGCGTTCGGTGCCTGCTACACCTTCCGTCCCAGCACCTCTTTATACACCTTGACCAGCCGTTCAGCGTAATGTACCCAGCCGCTTTCGGCGTCAAGCGCCACCTTGTCGCGTTCCAGCAGGTGATATTCGCGCTGGCGCGAATCAAGCAGGGCGCGTGTCAGCGAATCGCGGCTTGAGGGATCGTACAGGATGCTAGCGCGTGGGGGGAGCATACCACAGAAGCGCGGTAGGTTGGGCGCAATCACTACGCGCCCGTAGGAAAGCGCGAGCATGGCAGTTTCCAGCATACCCGCCGTGCGAATGGCGAAATGGGGCAAGACCAGCGCGTCCGCCGCGCTCAGGTAAAGCGATAGCCCGTCTTTATCGGGATTAGCTCTATGCAGGTGAAGAGTGGGAGTCAGCGCGGCCAGTTTGAGAATGCGCGGTGAGACCTTTTTATCGCATGGCGTGCCGACCAGCAGCAATTGTATGGGCAAATCTGCTTCCCTTGCGCTTTTCTCGGCCTGCGCTGCTTTGCGGAATGCCTCGATGAGTTGAATCAGTTCGCGCTCGTTATGCTGCGACGCCAGGCATAAAAAGGTATATCCCGCTTGTTCGGGAAAGTCCAGTTGCTTGCGCGCCTCAGCGCGGGACATGAGCGGCGGCAGGAAGCCAGCATAGCCGGGATGGGGCAGACAGCGCAGTTTGCGGCGCAGCCTGCGGTCCGGGTAAAGCTGGTCCGGCTGGCGTGTAAAGCTGATAATGGCGGAACTCTGGCGCATCAACTGGCGTTCCAGCATTCTACGCGCCAGGAAGCGCAGCCCGCGCGTGCTTTGCCACCAGCCGCCAGCGTCGCTCGTGATAATACAGATGCCCCAGCGGCGTGCCAGCCACAGACGAAAGGCCAGCTTCTGCCTCTGCCGGTGCGGGAGATCGAACATGCCTGGACGATAGAAGTGCAGAATGCCGATCGATCTCCCACGATAGGCGCGATGCTGCCAGAGCCAGGTGAGCGGGATTTCGGCATCGCCGGGAGCGCAGCGAATTTCCTGCGCCTGTAGCGCTCTCACCAGTAAATTTGCCGTCTCATCGCCATCCGGCGCGCGCGCGAAGAATACCGCCGGGGCTGCCAGCTCGAGTGGAGCATGTTCCAGAAACGAGAGGCGTTGCTGGAAACGTCCCAGGCTGCGCGTCTGTTCGGTAGCAGCATGCAATCGTTCGTTGGAGGAGCGACCGGCCAGGCGCAGCAAGGGGCGATGAATACAGGCCAGAAAAGCTATCTCGCGCAGTTCGCGCAAGGCCGCGCCCAATGTATCAAATGTATGCTGCTGGCCCGTGTTGGAATAACGAGCCATGACCTCGGAGCGGCCTTTCCAATAAGCGCGTCCCAGTATAAAGGCGCGTGTCAGGCGAGCGGCTGGCACGCGATGCGTCGCGATAGCTGCTGGTTCATACCAAAGCGCGTAACCAGCAGCATAAAGGCGCTGGCACATATCCTGCACCCCGGCGCTGGCCGGCAAATTGTCTCGCTTGCTCAGAAATGGCGAGAAGCAGCCCGTTGCGCGCAAAGCTCCAATTTTCACTGAAAAACAGCTACTGCTAAAACTGGTAGGCGCGCTCAGCTTCGCGCGTTCAGAGGCTGGCGCGAAGTAGCCCAGCATGTCCAGCATATCTTCGGTCAGCCAGTGCGGGCGAGGAGCTTCCCAGCGTAAATCGACACGCGCGCCGATGCCATCCGCGCCCGTTTCCTGGTAGGCCTGCCACAGCCGTTCGAGCAGACGCAAATCCGCCAGGGCGTCATCGTCAAAAAACACCGCTATTTCGCCCGATGCTGCCAGCAGACCCGTATTCCGCGCGTAGGCCAGGCCGTTTTGCGGCTCGGAAAGGCAGATAACCTTCCAGACATCATCGGTTTTTTTGCCCTGGTATTTTCCCGCGCTCACATATGTCTGTACTGCCCCCAATGTGCCATCGCTGGAACCATTATCGACGACAATGACCTCAAACGTATTGTAGGGCAGAGTTTGACGCCGCAGGCTTGCCAGCATGCTCAGCGCCAGGTTTCGCCGGTTATACGTGCAGAGAATAATACTGAAACGCGGCGAAACGCTCGTCGGCTGGCGCTCGACGACTTCACTTTTGCCTTTTCGCGTATCCAGACGGGATTTTTGCCGGGCAGTCATGATGCCTTCCGAGAACGCATTTTTCGTATGCATATAATCATTGTACCGGTGGCGCAAACGCACTGCGCAATGGCGCTGGCAATCGCCGCGCCCATCATACCGGCAGATGCGCTCAACGGCCATGCCAGTGCGAGTGTGAGCATCGCTCCCACAGCGCTGAGCCAGACCTGCGCTCGATTGCGCTCCTCATTCGCCAGCCGCGTGACACTGGCGCTGGAGATGCTGCCCAACGCCGCCGCCACCAGTAAGATACACAGTGGCATCGCAGCAGACAGGTAAGCCGCGCCAAAACACCAGTTGATCAAGCCTAGACAAAACGCCACGCCGAATGCGCAGACCGGAAGCGCCAGCCAGACCATGCCGAGCGTTGTCCTGCGATAAGCATCAGCCGCGTTGGTGGAGCGACGACCAGGCATCATGCGCAATCGAAGTGGCAGTATGCATGTTGTGTACAGGGTCGGCAGCGCCTGCATAACGCGCCCGCTTATCATCACACACAGGAGGTAACATCCAAGTTCGGCTGTTGAGCGCGCGCGACCCAACGCGATCAATTCCGCGTGTTGCCAGACGACCACATCCAATATGACAGGCAAGAGCGAGTTACGCAATCCGCGTGTCAGTTGCTCTTTTAGCTCCACCCCCGGCTTGCGTGCCTGTTTAAGCGGCAGCACTCTGCCAATGCAAAGCGCGGATGTACATACTGTCAGCATACTGGCGGCTGCCGGGGCGAGCAGGAACAGGCACACCTGGTTGATGCCAGAAGTTACGGCTTGCAGGCTCAAGAGTACAAGCAACAGCGTGGTTGTTGCTCCCAGCAGGTGAATTGCTGCTAACAAATCGAAGCGGCGCAAACCGCGCAATGGCATAGCGATGATCCCACCCGGCAGGCATACAAGCGTGGCAAATCCGGCCAGCAGCAGCGGCGCGAGCGTTATATTCCCATCAAGGAACCTCACACAGGGAACGATAAGCAACAAATAGAGTAAGCAGTACATCAACCATCTGCGCCAGAGCTGGCGCAACACAAAATAGAAGATGCCGACCACAATCTGCGGCTTCTCACGGCTCTGCATGTTGGCGATAGTGCGGCTGGTCAGAGACGACATACTTGCCCCGGCAACAGGCGCGGCGACTGCCGCCAGCCAGAGCGCAAAAGCATACTGACCGAAAAGCTCCGGCCCCAGCGAGCGCGCTACCAGCAGCAGCGAGCAGAATCCGAACAGCGCCGAAACCCCTACCGCGCTTAACCGCCAGAAGCTCGCGAGTATGATAGCGTGTCTTCCCGCGCCCGCATTTGCATGTTGTAATAACACCCTTCTTCCACCTCTCCACCACCCATGAGCGAGAACCCTTCCCACATACCCGGCAACAACCCCGGCATATCTCCGACCGTTGCCGTCAACGATACCCCGCCTGATGCCTGTAAAAAAACACTCCTGCCCGGAAGCATAGATGCGTCAGGTCGCAATGCCATACTCCAATGAATTCTCCAGCCCGGTTCTTCCACACCACACCTCGTCTTTGTTATCTTATCCAAATGAACTTTACTGACCAAAATCGGTAATGGCACGAACCAGTTGCTCCCCGCTCTGTAGGGACAAGGGGCGGGGAAGGGTGGATGAGGGGGCCTTGTGCTTGTCCTCGTTGGAGTGCGACTCAGGCGAATCGCGTTGCCACGAGGACAAGCACAAGGCCCCCACCCGTCCCCACATCCGCCCCTTGTCCCTACAGGACGGGGTCGCGTATATTACCGAGTTCGTACCGAGTTCGGTCGTTAATGTGTTCATCAGGACGGGGCCACGCATCATTCCCGATTTTGGTTATAGAAGACATATTTGTAATCTACAGTATGACATATCATGGCATATTTCGGGGTAGCAGGCCGGTTGTAAGCGAGTAAATGTATCGCGCAATTCGGTTAAGTATCGAATTACGTGAATAAATACTGTTTCTTAACCAAAAGATGCAGATCTTAACCCGATCTTGACCTTGTTCCCGGCGAATCTTGTATGCTTGACTGGTATCATATTCATAAATACCTGCGCGTGATTTGTGTGAAGTGGAGGATGTCGGGTGGAAAACGCCGTCGTGTATGGTAGGGGCGACCCTTGCGGTCGCCCTGGTACAAATTCATCGCAATCAATCGATGAATGCGCCTCGCTCGTGCATATTACCGCTTCGGCAAAGTGTGCGCCTGCTTTGTTGCAGGCGGCGCGGCGCATACGCCGCACTATTCGTCGCACTGATACGATTCTCTTCCTCGAGCAGGTCTGCGCTTTAGGGCTGCCCGCTACTCCGCTGCAAGGAGCGCAAAGCGTTGCGCGGCGTTGCGCGGCGCTGCTGGTGGAAGTCGATTGTGAAATCCAGACCTTCTATGGCATTTCCGCATTGACCCTCTGGCAACGGATGCTCTCCCAACATGCGCTAGTTTTGGACCCGGAGGAATCACAGACCGGGCATACTCTCGTTTCCCCAACCACGAAACAAGACCATGTGCGTGTACAGGCGCCAGCGCAAGCCATGCCCTATCTTGCTTTCCTGGCAAGCTATCCGTCGCGCCGCCTCTTACACCTTTTCCCGTATGAAATAGCCTGTCGTTATCAGTGCGTTCCGGTGGGAGCTGAACGCGACATGCTTACTATCGCCACCAGCCAGCGATTGGATGAGAGCGTGGTCGAGCATATGCGGGAGGTGACGCAGTGCGGCATATTTCAGGTGCGCTGCGACGTGAGCATGATTGATGATGTGTTACGCTACTGGCAGAGCGCGCAAAAATTGCCGTCCGGCCTGGTGTGATGGAGGAGGATGTATGACGAGAGTAGTAATTCTGGGTATAAGCGGTCTCGACGCAGACTTGTTACGGGTATACGGACCATCCTTGCCTGATGTACGTCGCCTGTTGTTGCACTCGCCTTTTCTAGAAATGCGTTCGTGTTTTCCGCCCGATCCAGCTCCAGCCTGGGCCAGCATTTACACTGGATTGCATCCCGCCAACCACGGCATACTGACCTGTAGCGACGCCCCTTGCGGGTGTCCCGTCTTCCCAAACGAATCTCATGCAATAGTTGGACGCGAATATACGGGACACCCACAAAGAGCGTTGCGATCGGTCGTTGAGACGTTCTGGAGCGTGGCCAGTTGAGCGGGGAAACGTGTCTGCGTTGTGAATCCTCTGCTGACCATTCCTGCCGAAAAGGTCAACGGCATCGTACAGACACAGCCGTTGATCGGCACGGAAGTTAAGGAGGCCAATGCGAAGAGTTTTCCATCAATGCGCCAGTTGGAAACATTTTGCAACGAGTTGCAATCGCGCGCGTTGCAGCAGGCGGCGATGGCGCTGGAACTGTTTCATCACGAGTCGTGGGACGTCTTCTTTCTTCCAGTTTGATGCGCTCGATTCCGCGCAGCATTTTCTGTGGCGTTATAGTGATCCCGGCGATCCGACCTATCCAGGCCGCAACCAATATGCCGGCCGCATCCTGGAGTTTTACCGCCTCTTCGATGAAATCATCGGGCGTTTTCGCCGCTCTATCCCTGACGATTGTGTATTGCTGGTCGTTAGCGGACACGGGCATGGGCGGCGCTGCGCCTATCGCCTGCATATCAATGAGTGGCTGCGCAGCCAGGGATTACTGGTTGCGCAGGAACGTTTGCAAGATATGCTTCCTCGCCTGGCTCGCCATCTGCCCGGCGGAAGTGCTGCGCGCCGCTCGCTCGCCAGTATCGATAAGCAGGCCAGCGCAGCGCGCCTGGTCGAACTGGCGGGTATCAGTCCCTTTGGTGGTGTCGCTCTGAACCGCGATGCGCTGGCTCGCAGAGGCGAGTCGTACCAGAAGGCGCGCGATGCGCTGCTCCAAAAGTTGCTGCAACTACGGGTGAAAGGATACCCCGTCGTCAACTGGGCCAAAACGCGCGAGGAATTGTACGGCGGCGCTTTCACGACACGCTATCCCGATATCGTATTTGAGCTGCGCAGCGACTTCGGCGTAGCCAGCAATCTCTTTGTGCCACTCGTGACGCCCGATGGAGCGCACCGCGTCATTTCAGGGGGACATACCGCGCAAGGGGTATTGTTGATGGAACACATACCAGCCTGTATGGATATTCAGGAAGGCATCTCGGAACCTACCGTAATGGATGTCGCCCCGACCGTTTTACAACTCCTGGGATTGGCGGATAGCAAGCATGATGGTAAGTCGCTCGTCTCTCCTCAACGGATCGCGCAATTGATTTGATCCCCTTCCCTAAAAATCTACCGGTGAAAGCCACCTGTCTCTTGACTCTGTAGTATGGTACGGAGTGTATACTTTTCTCAAAGGAGTGATAGAGATGGATATGCTCTCGATTGGACAGGTTGCGCGGAGAGCCGGGGTCGGCGTGGAAACTGTTCGCTACTATGAGCGTGAAGGCTTGCTGGAAGAACCGCCGCGCCGGGCTTCTGGCTATCGTCAGTACTCCGAGCAGGTGGTCAAGCGTCTCCACTTTATTAAACGCGCGCAAAAGCTGGGCTTCTCGCTCAAAGAGATTACCGAGCTGCTGATGTTGCGCGTTGATGCACAGACCGCCTGTGAAGAGGTCAGGCAGCGCGCGGAGGCGAAAATCGCTGAAGTAGATCGAAAATTGATCGAGTTACAACGTATGCGGCAAGCCCTGATCCAGGTGGCCTCACTATGCACAGGGCAAGGACCAGGAAGTCGCTGTCCTATGCTTGATGCGCTCGACCAGCAGGAAACGCTTCATCAGGCTGAAGGTAAAGAGGAGTGAACAATGTCGATGGCGTCAATACAAGAGCGTTATGGTCTGGTGATTCTGGGCAGCGGCTCTACTGCCTTTGCCGCAGCGCTCCACGCTGCCGAACTCGGCAAAAGCGCCGTCATGACCGAATTTCGCACAGTCGGGGGTACCTGCGCCAACCGGGGCTGCCTGCCCTCCAAGAACTTGATTGAAGCGGCGCGACTCGTCTACGATGCCGCCCATCCGCGCTATCCGGGCCTGTCCCCGGCGCAGATGCCAATCACCTGGGCGGAACTCGTCGCCCAGAAGGATGAGATTGTCGAAGAGTATCGCGCTCACAAGTACGAGAGCTTGCTTGATGATCCCGACCATATTCAGATAGTCCCCGGCCAGGCGCGCCTGATTTCCGACCATGAAGTAGAGGTGCGGAGCGCCGGTGCTGTGAGTCGCCTGGTGGGCGAGCAGATTCTCATCGCGACCGGTTCTATGCCGGGCATTCCTGATGTACCAGGTCTTTCCGATGTGCCGTACCTCACCAGTGACTTCTTGAGTTCTGCCGATGACCCCTGGGGAACAGAACTACGCGAGCAACCCCGCTCCTTGCTCATCCTGGGCGGTGGCTACATCGCGCTCGAACTGGGTCAGATGTTTGCTCGCTTTGGGACTGAGGTTACACTCATCACACGAGGCAAGAGCATACTCTCCGGCTACGAGCCGGAAATCGCCGAGGCCCTCACCGAAATTCTCCAGGAGGAAGGGTTGCGCATCATCACTGGCGCGCAGGCGCGCGGCGTGAAACGTTCGGATGAGGGAATTGCCCTCTCGGTGAAGCGGCACGGTAGCCAGCTTACGTTCACCGCTGAAAAGCTCCTGGTGGCTACCGGGCGACACCCCAATACGCAGGAGATCGGCCTGGAGCGAGCAGGAGTGGAGATAGATCAGGCGGGAGCTGTGCGTGTAAATCGCGCTTTGCGCACCAACATTCCTCATATCTGGGCTGCTGGAGATGTGATCGGACGGGAAATCGGCAGCCAGATGGCGACGCCCGTGGGCGCGCGCGACGGCAAGATTGCTGCCCATAATGCCCTCTCTGGAGAGCCGCTGCGCGAAGTGGACCATCTTGTCATCCCGCGCGCCATCTTCACCGACCCCCAGGTCGCGGTCGTGGGCATGACCGACGAGGAAGCCAGTGCTGCGGGGATTGTCTGCGAGTGTAACACCATCCCTCTGAGTGTAGTGCCGCGAGCCGGGGCTATTCGCGATACACGCGGCGTGATCAAAATGGTGCTCGAACGCGAGAGCCGACGGGTCATAGGGGTCTCTATGCTTGGCGTAAACGCCGGGGAAGTGATCCACGAGGCGGCGATGGCGCTACGCTTCGGGGCGATAACCGGTGACTTCATCGATCTGATTCACGTCTACCCGACGATGGCCGAGGCGCTCAAGCTCGTCGCCATCTCCTTTACGAAGGATGTCAACCGGCTCAGTTGCTGCGCGAGCTAGCACCAGTCACTTTAGAGGAGAAAAGGGGTGAAGCTAACTAAAAAATCGATGCCGGTCTTTCACATCACTCTGTTTGGACATATAAAAAAAGAGAGGCGATACGCCTCTCTACAAAGCTGGGGTGCAGGGATTCGAACCCCAATTGGCCGATCCAGAGTCGGCAGTCCTACCATTGAACGACACCCCAGAGTGCTGTGTGCCTAATATTATCCCAAGTCTTGCGACTTGTCAAGCGGTTTTTGGCGCGTTGACCAGGGCAGGGGCAGAGCTACGGGACGACCAGGGCTGGGCTTGCCCCTGCCCTGGTCAACGTAATGACGCGCCGTAGTTGTATCCCGCCACAAAGGTACGCGCATTTTCTGCGGCGAAGCGTGGCAGGCGTTGCTCAACCGCCTGCTCGAGCAATGCGCGGGGCAGCAGGTTCGTATAGCCTGCAAACACGCCGAGCATGAGGATGTTGACGCGGCTATCCCCGGCTTGCTCTGTCTCGCCAGTTGATGGCGGCAATACCTCCGGCACAAAAATACCGGTCACACCGGCTGCTTGCAGAGCATGTTCAACCTCTTCTCGCGTGGGATAATGCAGCCCGTTTACACCGGCTGCCACCGGCATACGGCGGTACAGGCTGGTGAAGGCCAGCGCGCCCTGACTCGCCATCGGTAAGGCGCGTAACACTTCGCTCATCTCCAGCGCGATCAGTATGCGCGCTTCTCCGGTGGGAATGGCCGGGCTGGCTGCCGGTCCCAGCCGCACATGACACATACCCGAACCACCCAGGCGCGCCAGGCTGACACGCGAGAGCACGCGCACCTCTTCGCCAGCCGCCTCAGCCGCCATCGCCAGCATTTCCATCATCGTGAGCGTTCCTTGTCCGCCGATGCCGAGCAAAATGATGTTGGTTATCTTCATGCTGGCTACTCCTGCACCATATGCCGGAGTTGCACACCCGCGAAAATGGGGTTGTCCTGCGACTCTTGTCCGTTCAACTGTTCAATCGGTTTGATGGCGTCGTAGGGACAGGCGTCTACACACAGGCCGCAGGCTACGCAGGTAGCGGTATCGATGCTCACGAGCGGTTTCACGTTATCCAGCGAGAGCAGCACCGAGGGGCAACCCACCTTGTGGTAGCAGGGCGTATCTTCGCAGCCACGACCCGCCAGGCACGCCTGCTGGTCTACCTGCACCGGTTCGTGAATATAGACTCCCTGCGTTGTGCAGGGAGCCTCGGCGATTACCACCGATACACCGGGGCTGCGTATGGCATCCTGCAAGGCAGCAACCATCTCAGGCAATTGGTAAGGATCGAGGCGCTTCACATATTCGACACCGCAGCCGCGCGCGATCATGGCAATGTTGGCGCGTACGCTGGGCGCGCCATCGGTGCGTCTGCCGGTGCCAGGGTCGGGCTGCATCCCCGTCATGGCGCTGCGGCTGTTGTCCAGGATGAGCAATGTGAGATTGACGCCGGATTGGACAGCGTTGAGCAGACCCGCGATGCCGTTATGATAGAAGGCGCCGTCGCCCATCGCGGCCAGCACAGGCCGTTCGATACCTGCCTGCTTCATGCCCTGCGCGATGCCGATACTGGCCCCCATGGTAACCTCTGTCCAGCAGGTATCGAGCGGCGCGTTCATGCCAATGATCGTGCAGCCCACATCGCCCGTCGTAATCACTTCGTCCTTTGTATAGCCAAGCTGTTCAATAGCGCGATTGAGCGCGTAGTACGTCATACGGTGTGGGCAACCCGGACAAAATTCAAGCGAACGCGCAAGGGCCAGATTTGTTGGGCCTGCTTGATGCGCGGGTGTCTTCAGCACAGGCAAAGTATGTCCATTTTTGCCGTTCAATGAAGATTGGGTGGGCATCTCCTGCATACCCGGCGCGCTGCTAACCTGGCGCAGGTGCGTCCAGGTGGGCGCGCGTCCGATGTGCGCATCAACGGCGGCCAGCGCGTTCTGTATCAGTTCAAGGGAATAATCTCCCACACGCGGTAAGAGTCCATTGCGTTTGCCATGCACGCGCACATGCAGCTCGCTTTCGGCAATGATCGCCAGTACTTGCGTCTCGATCAAGGGGTCTAACTCTTCCAATACCACCACATGATCCACCTCTGACAGGAAATGCTCTATTTCCTGCCGGGGCAGTGGATGTACCATGCCCAGCTTCAACACTGGCACGTCCACAAACCATTGCGGCGCGCGCTGGCGCAGTTCTTGCAAATAGCTAAAACTAACCCCCGCCACCACGATACCGGTACGCTTCCCCTCTTCTCCCTGTTCGGGGGCGGGCAATGTAAATACCGGGCGTGTATGTTCTGTATTCCGGCACAATTCTCCCGCCAATTCCAGCCGTTTAAGGGCGTCGGCGTGCTGGTCCCGGCACCACTGCGGAGCGGCTTTGGTGAATTTAGCGAGGTCGCGCGGAAACGATGCCGGGCGTTTCTCTTTCTCGCGTTCGATCTGACCTACCTTCATCACGGTAATCGCATTGGCAACTGCCGTCGTTCCCAGCACAAAGATGGGCGCGCCCGTCTGCTCCGATAAAGCGAAGGCCAGGCGCGTCATACTATACGCTTCTTCGGGGCTGGCCGGCATGAGCAGGGGCAGCGAAGCCAGTTGCGCGTAATAGCGGGTGTCCTGTTCAACCATGCCATAGTACACGCCCACATCATCGACAGTGTAGATAACCATTGCGCCCCGCACGCCGCTATGCGCGATAGAAAGCAGGCTATCCGCCATCACATTTACCCCTGACATCTTCATCGCTACGAAACTGCGCTTGCCCGCCCATGCCGCGCCGGTCGCAACTTCCAGCGCCACCTTCTCATTAACGCTCCACTCGATGGCTATGCCATATTGTTTAGCGATTGGAATGAGAGAGGTAATCGCTTTTGTGCTGGGGTTGCCGGGATACCCTGTGGCGACATCGATTCCACATTCCAATGCTGCGCGCGCTACAGCTTCATCACCTGTTAAAAAGAGCCTTTTACCGGGCCTGGTCAGAACGTTCACTGGCGATTCCTCTTCGAATGATGCGTTTGTATTGAAATGGCCGAAAACCCTTATTGTAATTAAGTGTATGTTACCGTTTGCGGTCTGTCAATATCAGACGCATAACAAAAACCAGGGGACAATTGCCAGGGCGACCGCGAGGGTTGCCCCTACAATATACGGGCGTTATCAACTTCTCCGTATATTGTAGGGGCAACCCTCGCGGTCGCCCTGGCATCCCGCGATCCTGAAAGACTTTCTTAGTCTGCCAGTGCCTCGGCGCGTTTCTCGCCGCTGCCGATCACCTGGCGACGTTTGAAGCCAAACCAGTAAATCGCGCCGACTGCAAATAGCGCCACCAGCGAAAACTCGAAGATGGGAGTGCCTCCAAGCAAAGGAATATTGGCCCACGAAGGGAAGGCAGTGCCCATTACCGGGTTGGTATAGATGTTGCGCAATCCGCCAAACCACAGGAAGTTGACTAGCATTAGACCGCCGTAGAGAAGCGCCACTATGTTGATCAGCATACCCCAGCTTCCCAGGTTGAATGCTGCCTTGACACGCGGCCAGCCCTTCAAGCGCGCGCCCAGCGAGGCGATGTTGTTCATGAAGTAGGACAGGTAGATCAAGCCTGTCGCGCCAGTCACCAGCACCCCGATAGCCGTGCTATACAGGAACGGAATGGCAGAGAGAACTGCCACGGCGATGCCTGCCCACATAGGTGTGCGGAAGGTTGGGTTAACCGTTCCCCAGATTTTGCCGAAAGGCAGACGACCGTCACGACCCATCGAGAACATTAAGCGAATAGTAGCTGACTGGATAGCCAGCGTGCAGACACATACCGCGATGAACACTACCCCCAGGTAGACATTGCCCCATGCGCTGCCAAGTGCATCCTGGATGACTGCGGGCAGCGCCTGTGTGAAGTTTGCACTATTGGCGATTTTCTCAATGCTGTTGAGACTCCTGATGGAAAGCAGAGTGCCACCCAGGAAGAGGACACCCGCGATGGCAGAAAGTCCGATAGCCCATAGGACACCGCGCGGCGCATTTTTTTGCGGGTCTTTCGTCTCTTCACCCAGGGTTCCAGCCGTGTCGAAGCCGTAGATCACGAACAACGACATGAAAAGCGCGGCTGAGAATGCGCCTATGTAGGTATCGCCAAATCCTGGTGTCCAGTTCCCTGAACCGACAGCGGAAGCTGGAACCGACGAACCGGTGAAGAGGAAGCTGAGCGGCTGGTGATTGAAGAAGATCAGCAGCACAAGCGCGAAGCCAATCATGCCAATGATCTCGGCAACCACACCGACGTTATTGATAATACTCACCAGGCGCACACCTACCACATTGATGAGCGTACCAACAACAATCGAAACAAGCGCGATAAAGACTGCGTTATTCATTCCTAAAATAGTTGCCGGGGTGTTCGGGAAGATAGCCAGTAAAGGAATGGGAACAGTGAACGCCACAGCAGTGATGGTCAGAACGCCTGCGAAGAAGTAAATCCAGCCTGTGAACCAGCCCAGTGAATGTCCTGATAGACGCTTGCTCCACTGGTAAATAGAACCTGCAATCGGGAAGTGCGAAGCAAGTTCGGCAAAGTTCAGCGCTATAATAAATTGACCAATAGCCACAATCGGCCAGGTCCAGAAGAAGGCGGGGCCACCCGCCAGGATACCAAGATAAAACAATGAAAAAGTGCCGGTTGAGACGGAGATGTAGGAGAAAGCCACCGCGAAGTTGGAGAGGAATCCCAGCGTGCGCCGCAATTCCTGTTTGTAGCCCAGCTTTTGCAGTAACGCCTCGTCCCTCTGTTGCTGGGTTGTGTTGATTTCTTCCATGCGAGAACGCCTCCTTATGGCCGGTACGACCACTGATAAGAAACGCCAGATTGAGTCGCTCGCCTCTTCATCCGAGATACGGCGAAGCGCAAGCAAGCTGCAAGAGGATTACATAGTAAAGTCTACCATATTACTCTGCCAATAAGCAATATGACTATAGTGTGAGCTAAAATTATAGATACTATTGAGAAACCCGGTAGCGACGCCCCTTGTGGGTGTCCCGTTCGTCCTCTGCTTAACTCACACATAAATTACGCAGACGGGACACCTACAAGGGGCGTCGCTACTGGCCTTTTGCCTGCGAGATACATTGCCAATCTTACCTGCTGCGGAATACAATACCTGTAGAACAAAGATGTTCCCTGTTTTCCAGTTGAAAGGATAGAGCTATGCGTAGCAAAATAACGGTTGTCGGGGCGGGTTTTGTCGGGAGTACGCTGACACAGCGGCTCGTTGAGCGCGACTATGCCGACGTGGTAATGTTCGACATCATACCAAATATGCCCCAGGGTAAAGCCCTCGATATGTTACAGGCCGGGCCGGTGCTTGGCTATGACTCGCTGGTGGTTGGCACCAACGACTATGCCGGTACCGCCAACTCGGATATCGTGGTGATTACATCCGGCTTTCCGCGCAAACCCGGCATGAGCCGCGATGACCTGGTGAAGAAAAATCAAGAAATCATCGGACAGGTGACGCAAGAGGTTGTGAAGAATTCGCCCAACTGCATCATCATCATGGTCACGAATCCCCTTGATGCGATGGCGCAACTGGCGTACCACATCAGCGGCTTCCCGCGCAACCGCGTCGTCGGCATGGCCGGCGTTCTGGATACTGCTCGTTTCCGCACCTTCATCGCGCAGGAACTGGGCGCGTCGGTGCGCGATGTGCAGGCCTATGTGCTTGGTGGGCATGGCGATACCATGGTGCCGCTAGCGCGTATGTGTACAGTGGCCGGAGTTCCTATCTCGCAATTGATGCCAGCAGAACGCATCGAACAGATCGTGCAGCGTACCCGCGACGGCGGCGCGGAAATCGTCAAACTGCTCGGCACAGGCAGCGCCTATTTCGCGCCCTCCGCCTCTGTGCTGCAAATGGTCGATTCCATCCTGCTCGACAAGAAGATGATAATGCCCTGCGCCGCCTACCTGCAAGGCGAATACGGCATCAACGGCCTCTTCGTAGGCGTCCCCGTCAAACTCGGCGCGCAAGGCATCGAACAAATCGTCGAAGTCGAACTCAGCGAAAGCGAGCGCGCGCTCCTCAAAAAGTCAGCCGACGCTGTTAAGGAGCTAGTCGAGGTAATGGGAATTTAACGGTCAATGAAGTCAGAAGCAGACACTGCCCGGCGGGCAGTGTCTGCTTCTGACTTCATTGACCTGCAATCACCACAATGAACTCTCCTTTTAATTTCGCCTGTTGCTCTACCCATGCCAGCAGCGACGAAATCGTTCCGCGTTCGACATGCTCGAACATCTTGGTCAGATCGTTGGCGAGCGCAGCTTCCCTGTCTCCCAGCGCCTCTTGCGCGTCCTTGAGAAAGGCGGCCAGGCGATAGGGGCTTTCGTAATAGATCAACGTGTGCGGCGCGTCCTTATCAATCTCTATAAAGCGGCGGCGCGGGCCGGATTTGCG
This sequence comes from uncultured Chloroflexia bacterium, assembly GCA_963769535.1. GTDB lineage: Bacteria > Chloroflexota > Ktedonobacteria > Ktedonobacterales > Ktedonobacteraceae > CF-113. The sequence goes on from CAVYMC010000005.1 coordinate 18,412, forward strand.
CGGCGGGAAGCCTCTAAAAGTGAAACTATGCACCGGCAGGCCGGAGAGCACCAGCGCCATTACAAAGGCCGCCGCGCCGGGTATCATCGTAACATCCAGGTTCGCGGCAATGGCGCGGCGCACCAGCGTATAGCCCGGATCGGAAATGCCCGGCGTCCCGGCATCCGTCACCAGCGCCACCGACTTGCCCTGCTTCAGCAAATCTTCTATGCGTTGCCCCGCTCGCTCTTCATTAAACTCGTGAAAGGCAATTTGAGGCTTTGCAATTTCGAAATGTTTGAGCAACATCCCCGTCTTGCGCGTATCCTCGCTGGCAACGTAATCCACCTCGCGCAATATTTCCAGGGCGCGCAGCGTAATATCGCCCAGGTTCCCGATGGGCGTCGCAACCAGGTACAGCATAGAATTTTCCTTTGTAGGGACGCGATGTATCGCGTCCGCCTCTTTCGCGTGGATAATCGCGTCCTCAAACGCGCCCTTAGATGCTGAATCGTTCAATCTCACGCTTTCACCTGGTTACGAATCGATTGAAACTGCTCCATCACCTCTGGCCTTTTCACCTTCAGCGTGTGCGTGCGCGGAAAATCTTTATCCGGCCAGATTGTATGACCCCGTATTTGCTGGTGTGAGGCGAGTTGCTTATTCGTCTGCGAAATGGCAGCTTTGGCCTGCGCTGGGTCCTCCATCAAGAGAATGGCATAGACAGTTGGACCTTCGTCTTTTTCCATCAAACCTATCACAATGGCATCCTTGATGGTAGGATGGGTCAGCAGTATGTTCTCAATATCTTCGGGGTAGACGTTTAAGCCATTGGCAAGCACTATCAGATTTTTCTTGCGCCCCTTCAGATAAATTCTGCCCGTCTCATCCTTGCTGCCCAGATCGCCCGTATAATACCAGCCGTCTTGAAAAGCGGCAGCCGTCGCTTCCGGGTTTTCCAGTATCCCTGCGCCACGTTAGGCCCACGTACCAGCAGTTCTCCATCCCCGGCAATCTTCACTTCCATCCCCGGCAAGGGCTGACCGATGCTCTCATATGTATGATCCTCGTGGCGTGTTACCGATACGACGGGCGAACACTCGGTCGCGCCGTAGCCTTGCATCACGCGGAACCCCATATTTTCCCAACGGTCTGTCAGCTTCGGCGATAAATATGCGCCTCCGCTCACAAAGAAGCGGAAATGCCCTCCAAATCGCTTATGCACCGCTCGGAAGGGTATGCGCCTCGCTCTAAAGGGCAGCCAATGCGCTATACGGTGCAGCAACTCCCACTGCTTCTCTTTTTTCTGTATGCGCACCTGTCGCTCAATACCGTTCATGAAGAGTTGCAGCGCCTGCGGCACCAGCACCATACAGGTAACACCCTGCGTACCCAGCAGTTTGAGCAGCGTATCAGGAACCAGCGAACGCGCATAAAGAATGCTGGCGCCTCCATGAAACTCGGCGATTTCGATGGTCATCTCGAACATGTGACTCAATGGCAGTATAGACAGCGTGCGGTCTTCCGGCGTTATTTTAACCACTTCAAGTGCCGCTATCGCATCGCTCGTAATGTTCCAATGGCTGAGCATCACACCTTTGGGCTGTCCGGTCGTTCCCGACGTAAAGACCAACTCGGCCAGGTCATCACCTGTCACCTCCGGTAATGCTCCGGCATCAAATGTACCCCGTGGCAGGTTATCCAGGTCGATGAGTGATGGAGAGGAATTTTTCAAGGTTGCATACTGCTTGCTCGTCGTTATAAGATGGGTCGCCCCGGTCGTTTGCGCAATACGCCCGATGAAATCCTCCTTAGAATTATTATCCAGAGGCACGACCACTCCCCCGGCAAGCAACACGCCCAGGAAAGCAATCATCCAATCAACTTTGCTGGGAGCCCACAGCATAATACGCTGTCCCTTTATAAAATGCTGCTCTTGTAAATAGCCTGTGAAGGCATACACTTTTTGCTGAAGTTCAGCATACGTGTATGACACAATACGGGCGTCGTCGGTCGGCTCGAGTAACGCAGTGCGTCCCGGAAATCGTTCTACTGCTGAAGCAAATAACGCGTTGATGGTTTTCATCTGACCCCTCTCCTGTTTCGATCATGCGCCGGTGCATGGATAAACTGCCCCAGACTCTATGAGAAAGCTCAAAACCCTGTGCGCTTATTATAGGAGAGATACTCCCCCTTTGCCAGGCCCCCACCATAGCCCCTATCACACAGGTCAGTTGCTACGGTTAGCCGTACAATATTGGTACTTTTTGGCTATTTGTACGTGTTTCTTTGTTGAAACGGATTATGAAATCGATAATATAAGATATATTGCTGAGTCAAACCCTGCATGACGATTATTGAGAAAATAGAGCGAATTCATTTCACTTCAGGAGTAGACTGACTAATAAGAGTGATATTACCAATAGCGTCCAATATTTTACAGCAATAAGACGCTATAAAAAAGTTTTTAATTACTTACAATTAGTTCTTGTACTACTTTCTAACAATAGCACAGCTTTCTTTAATTAAATAATAAATTAAATATCAGCAAGATACACTCAATGTTGACTTTTGAATTGATTTGTGCTATCTTATTACAAGGAGGATATCCAGTGCATTTTCCTAACACTGCTTGTAGTGGTAAGACAATGAATGGATCGTTCTGTAAAGCGAATCGAGAACGTTTTGATCGCTACTCATATAGCTTTTACAGCAGAAGATGGACACACTCAAATTGCGCAAGAATCAATATCGTGTTTTAACGCATCATTAATGCAGTGGTGTGTAACTTTGCGTTGTTTTTTAGACAACGCGAGTTTCATACATGACGAAAATTTTCGTAAAATCGTCATGTCCGTATCCCCCCGTGACATTAGTTACCAAGAAAGGAAAAACCGGTCCAATGGCTTCAATTGAAACCGCGAATGTGGGCAAAGCAGTTGCTGCTCGTGTCGGCAGCAACATTCGAGAGGTCCGCACCAAATTATCGTTGACCCAGGCGCAATTGGCCTCTCCCGAGTTCTCTATATCGTACATTTCGGCCATCGAGCGAGGCAAAATTCGCCCTTCGCTTAAAGCGCTCTCCATTCTGGCGAAACGCCTTGATGTTCCTCTGACCTTCTTGCTCGAGGGATCGCCCGGCGGCGCTGCGGAAGCGCGAGCGGTTGGGTACTCCCCAGCCGATTCAGGCCCCGATCAGCGCATCGATGTCGAATTGTTACAGGCGTCCGTCTTGCTGCAACAGCATCTGAATAAAAAGGCAAGTGATCTGCTGGCTCCCATCCTGCCAGAGCGCATCACTACCGATCAGGCATATCAACTCTTCCTGTTGCGCGGCCAGGTCCATCTGGGTCTTGGCGAATACCAGGAGGCCGTTGTCGATCTACGCGCAGCCGTCTCACAGGGCGAGAATATGGGCGATGTGGAAAATGCTGAGCGCGCTCGCAATCTCTTAGGTAAAGCGTACTTCTCACTGTACAACTACACTCTTGCTTTAGAGAATCATATTCGTTGCGCGAACGCTTTAGAGAGTAATCTGATCAACGATCCCGTCTTTGCGCTTGATGTGTATAGCAACGTCGCCAGCGATTTCTTCCGGCATGGCGATCTTGACAGAGCCATTTCTTATTACCATAAAGCCATTGCAACTCTTGATGACATGAAACGCGATAGCAAGAGCTTCGCGCAAAAGTATATGGAGATTGGCCAACAGTATAAGAGCGCGGGCAAGATCCTCATGGCGCGTGAGTATCTCATGCGTAGTCTTGCCATTTATGAGATGCGCGACGAACAGCGCGTCGTTGGTATCACGCACCAGCGTCTGGGCAAGGCCTTCGAAAAGCAGAACGACCTGGATGGCGCGGAGCATGAATACCGGCAGTCCATCACCATCGAAGAGGAACTCGAAGATGATGTCGCGGCTTCCCTCTGTCATACCAGCCTTGCCGAACTCCTCGTCAAGCGTGGGAAAAACGACGCCGCCGAGCAAGAGGCCCAGGCTGCTCTCGCGTCCGCGAAGCGCAGCGGCGACGCGCAAACGCAGGGTCAGGCGCTGATTGCTCTTGCTCAACTGCGGCACAACGCCAAAGATTACGCTGGCGCTGATGAACTCTTCTCGGAAGCGCTCAATTTGCTGGATGAATCCAACGCGCACGAGCTGGCAGGGGTGGCCTACTCGAGATATGCGAGCCTTTTGGAGCAGCGCGGCGAAGTCCAGCGCAGCCTGACCGCCTTTAAGAAAGCCTACCAACACCAGTTGCAGGGCAATCGCGGCGATATGGAGTAAATAGTGTAAACTGGGGGTGCGGAGGTTTCCCTCCGCACTTTTTTTGTTGTGTTTTATATGTAAAACCACGCAACCGCAATAATTTCCAGTATCTCCAAAACTATCCTCAAAAACCAGTTTGTATGTTACAATGGAACTTGTCTTTCACTGGTATTATCGTGCCGCAGGCATGTATTGTGCTGGCAGAATTACCAGCGCTTCGGAGGATTTTTGTATGCCATTCTCGGCACACGATCTACGCTATCATTTAGAACAGCATTATGCATCTCTCATTGCCTACCTGCAACATCGCGCCCAACGTAATTTAGGATCGCTGGCCTTTGATGCCGTAGAAGTCGATCAGGTCGTGGGTCACGTTATCGAGCAATTAACCCACCTGCATATCCTGGGCGGCGGCGGTAACGCGCCTGAAACCGCGCTTGACCGCCTTACCAATGCGCAATTTTATGCCTTTCTTAACCGGTGCGTTAAAAATAAATCTATCGACCGCCTGCGTAAACACCGCGCTCCTACCAGTACCCTGGCCGAGCTTGAAAGACCAGGTGGGCAGGACGACGAAGCGCAGCCGATGGAGAGCGTTGTCGAAACGTTGTGGGGAACTGTTCCCTTTGACACCCCCGAAGAAACTGCGCTTGAGGCTGCTTCCCAACAAACGCTGCGCCAGTTGCTCAAACACTGCATAGAGGCCTTGAACTCCGCGCCGCGCCAATTGGAAGCAGTCTTGCAAGAACTGGAAGAGTTAGATGCAGGTGATATTGCGCGGGAGATTCGCCAGCGGTGCGGCCTGCCCGATAGCGCCGCGCCGCTGGCCCATGCCAGCCAGCACAGAGATCACGCCCACAAAAAATTACGCCATTGCCTTCAACAAAGTAGTACCAATTTGGCAGTTGTCGTTGCTTTGCGTTTGTCTGAGTATGAAACAGTTTCCACCGGCGCGGACGTGATACTGGTGGATATCAGAACCCTGGCGCGCGACAATCTTTCTATAAAGGACGTGCAGACGGGTCTCAAACATCTGACTACCGAGGGTCTACTGAACTGGCATGGCGAAGAAATGCTGCGCCTGCTCCCGTCACAGTTCAAGCGCCTGGCGCGCTTCTACGAAGAAGGCGAATAGACCCCTTGTAGGGACGCAATTCGTCGCGTCCGAGGAATCGCATCCGAGGAGAACATACACATGGATAAGCGCGAAAAATCTGGGCCTGACCCACGCGTGGCGTACCTGCCATTAGCTCGGTGGTTGCAAACTATACTGGCTATGCCGTCAGTGCAATTGCGGTCGAATACTACCTCGCCGCTCGACGACGTTGCACATGCTGCCAGCGCCTACCACCTACCCTACTTTCAACAACTTCCCGATTTCGTGCTGGCCTTACTGAAGAACGACGACCAGGCCACCTTGTATTACGCGCCTCTCATTTATCACTTGATTGGTTGCGCTGTTTGCCACAACGCCTACCTGGAAATATATGATGCTATGAGCGCAGCGCTGGCAGTTGATAGCGAGCAAAAGGTAGCAGACAATGAGCATCATACGCTTGCTCTCACTCCCGCTCGTATGCTCGTCTACCTCTGCCAGCTCCTGATAAACCAGGCTCAGACAGCGCTGCAAGTCGCCCGTCATGAACATGGAAATAACGACGCCTGGGCGCGCGCGCTTTTGCAGCAGAGCTTAACCATGAGTTCGCATATTATGCAAAGCAGCTTGCGGCAACGCGCCCTGCAAAACCTGGTAGAGGTCGCTGTACTCGCCGGCGGAGATAGCCAGGATGAGCAAAATCCGACTACGCGCACCTACTCATCTCTTGTCGGCGCTGGAAATAGCGCGCGCGCGGGTAAAACAAGACGCCGGGCCGAAATGCTTGAACGTCCCGCCGGAGAGCCGACCATTGAACTGCAATCTGGCACACTGCAAGGATCGGTCAAGCAGCGCGAGGATATCCTTGAACTTCACCTGCACAATCTCGATAAGCCCTTGCGCGGCCATTACCTTCAGATCGCTGTGCCACTGGGATCGCTCATCGAACCGGTGCGCTGGGTTGGTGGAAACCCTCGCGCTATTCGCAGCCAATCTCCGGTCAGCGACCAGGGCAACCTGACCATGCAGCTCGGCAAAACCGATCTACGCCTGACCATCGCGGAAGACCGCAACTTGTTAGAAGCCACGTTTAAAAAGCTGGATATCCGTCCAATCGAAATGTAGGGACCACGAGCCAGGGCGGGGGCAAGCCCCAAGGGCGTTCACTGAAGCACAGCCGTCATCCTGAGCGCAGCGAAGGATCTCTTACCGGGCAGAGCGCAGATCCTTCGCTGCGCTCAGGATGACGGCTGTGCTGATGGGGTTTGTCCCCGCCCTGGCCTGCTACAAATTTGTATTACTCTCCACCTGATTTGAACATGCGCTGGCGGCTGTCGAAGGCTTTCTTCCAGTAGGCGACGGCGCGGTGGACATCGCCGTGTTTCTCAAGCAACTGGGCGTAATGAGCGGCGTTGTCCGCCATGTCTTCGCGATTGTTCAGGCGCTCAAACATCTCCAGGCCCGCTTCAAAATGGGCATCGCCTGCTTTATAGCGTTTTTGCGCGTATTCGATTTTGCCTGCAGCGATGTGCGCGTTGGCTGCTATAACGCTATCCGTCGCAGAAGAGAGCAGCGTGAGCGCCTTTTGCGCGTGTTTTTTGGCTTCGGCTGCCTCATCATGCTCTAGCAACCATACTGCCAGGTGGACATGCGCGCTCGCTTTTGACTGCGGATCTCGCAGAACTTCAGGCTGCTCAAGCGCCTGTTCGAGGTAGGCGCGGGTTTCGCTCCGATTACTTGCAAGCATCGCTCGTCCAAGCTCGTGAAAAAGTTCGCTTCTGCGCTGCTCATCCTTGCGCTCGCCAAGCAGGTGCAGGCATTTATACATACGCAACGTTGCCTGCATATAGTCGCCCGACTCGACAAACTGCTGGCAGCTTTGCCAGTAGACCTCTATACGTTCTGGCGCGGTCAGTTTATCCGTCGCTTCTAAGGCCTTTAACAACATGGCTTGCGCTTCACCGGCTCTGTCCAGGCGCAAGTAATGCAGGCCCAACTGCGAATACACTTCGCTCATGTAAAAAACATCCTGGTTCTGCGACGATTCCAGCAGTTCCAGGCTGTGCTGGTGGAGCGCAAGCCCCTGTCCGTGATCTTGTAAAGAAGAGTGCGCCACGCCCTGTAACAGGAGCAGTCGCGCATGAATATAACTATGCGCATCCTTTGCCAGGCGCAACGCCTCGGAGAGCGCATTCTCACATTCTTGCCACTGGTTGCTCTTGCTGAATGCCAGCGCGAGCAGGTAACGCACATGTATTTCCTGGGTAGTGGTCAATTTATGCGATAACAATTCCTGCAACTGTAGAATGGCCTTTTGATAGTCATCCTGCTCTATCATCGCTTGCGTGGTCAGCACACGCCAATCAATTTCATCCGCGCTGTTCACCCCTTTCCTGGTAGAAGTTGCAGCGCCAGGAGATTGCGGTGTTAAAAGGTCTTTTGACGAAAGACCAAGCCGCATGGCAAAAATTTCTAATGCCCGTAACGAAGGATGTATCTGCCCTCGCTCAATCGCCGAAATATAACTTACTGAGAAATCGTTTCCTGCCAGTTGACTCTGCGTATACTTCTTCGCCAGCCGCGCCTCTTTTAGTTTTGCCCCAACAGACCGTCCCATTTGCTGATGTGGTGGATCATATGGCATATCAAATATTCTCCTGCTTACACTGATGTGCTAAAAAGGGAAATCAATAAATAACAAAATCTGCTTCCTATACATTGTAAAATAAACAAATGATTTTTGTCAATCTCTTTTCAGCATTGAGACTAAATACATACTTGTATAATTCTTGTGTAAGTTCAACATAGTACTCTTAGTTTGTCAATACTGCCCTGCTCCTGGGACATGTTATAATCAACAAATGAGTATGTATTTGAAACGCATATCAGCCAGCCAGCGATGGCTGCTCCTTTCTTTGATCCCTCTGGCGATGTTGTTGTGCTATACAGCGCTTGTCACCAATGGCAACCTGGACGCGCTCACGGTGCATCAGGAACAATGGCTCTTGCAACGCCCTCTTTCACGTTTTGATTGTGTGGTGTATCAATGGAGGTATCTGGGTGAGGCGTCGGTGAGCCTGGCGCTGCTGCTTGTCGTCTGTGGTGTGTGCTGGTTGCTCAAATATCCTCTACGAGTGGCCTTTGTGCTGCTGTTGCTGTTCGGCGCTGGTCTCGGCGTTGAGTACCTGGGGAAACAATATATTTATCAACCGACGCCGGTCACTTTTGATACAGGGATGAATTCTCTCGGTTGTCCCCAAATCTGGCGCGTGTCCCATCTGAAACTGATTCCTTTGTCGCTGGGCGCGTGGTGGGTTGCGCCCGCCGCTCCGCAGTTTCGCGTGGCAGAAGCCCAGGCCGCCGCCGCCGCCCCCTTTTCACTGGATGCGAATAGCAATGAAGAATATTATGCCTATACCGGCTATCCCAGTGGACACGCCTATCGTTGGATGCTTATCGGACTGGTTGCCTTATGGCTGACCTGGCGCCACGTCAGAAAACGCTTCTCGCGCCGGTTGTTGATGGTTATCTTTCTCGCCCTGGCGTTCGCCGGAGGATTGGGTCAGTTCTACATTGGTGCTCACCTGCTCACCGACATGCTGGGCGGCTACCTGCTGGGCGCGTTCCTGGCCTGTTGCGCCATTGCCGCTTTGCGCGCCAGCGAGAAGCGCAACAGGTGGACCAGGGCGGGGGCAAGCCCGGCCCGTACCCTGTACGAAACGCGGCATATATCCGTATAGGATACGGGCCGGGCTTGCCCCCGCCCTGGTTATGATTGTGACCTTATGGCTTTGCCAATCGCTGAGAACAGTGATAAACTTTTGCCTGATAAGCTATGAAATGCTATGGTATATGACTGGATTTGAGGTAATACTATGAATATTGCATCGAGCATTCGCCGGCTGAGCCTGGTGTTTATGGCGCTCTTCATCGCCACCAGTGTCGGCTTAGTCTACTGGCAGGTAGTCGTCGCGCAGCAGGTTGCCAGCAATCCTGTTATGACATTGGGGCGCAAGTGTTTGCCCGATGCTACTCCTAAACGCGGGCGCATCTTCGACCGCAACGGCGTTTTGCTTGCCTATTCAGAACCCATACCCGTCAATACCAATAACCCGAATGTCGGCAACCTGTGCGTCTACCAGCGCGTCTACACGCATCCTTCGATGGCGCCGATAATTGGCTATTATGTCAGTTCCACTTTTTGCGCCGAAACCCCCTATTGTGAGGCAGGCGTCGAAAAACAATTTGACGACTATCTGAGCGGCAATGTCGGCATTACCGGCTTAACCAATACCGTAAATAAGGCCCTGCACCTCCCGCCCGTTGGTGACGATATCTATCTCACCATCGATGTGCGTATTCAAGACCTCGTTGCAAATGATTTTCACCTGGAAGCGCCGGATATTGGCCTCAACGATGTCTTCACGACTGATCGCGGTTCGGTCATTGTCTCCGACCCGCATACCGGCGAAATCCTGGCTATGTACAGCAATCCAACCTATGATAACAATCGTATCGCTTCTGGTGATCTCACTTACCTGTCGAGCCTGCTGAAAGATCCCAAACAGCCCCTGCTGAACCGCGCCCTCAACGACTGTTATGTGCCTGGCTCAACCTATAAAACCCTGACCTTGATGGCCGGCCTGGATACCGGCAAATTTACCCTCGATACCCCCTTCTACAACGACGGTGATCCCAACCACCTGCAGGCGCTCCAGGTACGACTAGGCGAAGGTAACAACACGGAACTCTTTGGCCCTGTTGGCAATAATATAGACGGTTATACCCATAACTACCCGGTTCCCCTGCTCTACGGCTATTCTCACTCGGATAACATCATTTTTGCCCAGGTTGGCGCCAATACGGGCGCTACTGACTGGCTCAATTACAACCGCGCTTTTTATGTGGGCAAACAGATTCCCTTTGATCTGCCGGTCAATGTCAGCACGGTCACGCCCGAGCCGCAGAAATACCTTTGCGCCACCACGCCGCCGCCCGAAACTCCACTCAGCGTCGTGCAGTTGGCGGAAAACTCCTATGGTCAGGGCGTTGACTTCATAACCCCAATGCAGATGTCCCTTTTTGATAACGCCGCCGCCAACGATGGGCAATTGATGCGCCCCACCTTGATCGAGAAGATTGTGGACCCCTCGCAATCGGTACTCAGGTCGTTTTCAGCTACGTCACTGGGCAACCCCATATCCCAGCAAACATCGACCCAGTTGCGCGATGCCATGTACAGCGTCGTTGCCTGTGGCTCCGGCTCGCTCAACAGGGTGAAACTCAGCTATCAATACGCGCCCTGGTCGGTAATCGGCAAGACAGGTACAGGTCAGGTGGATTCCACCGGCAAAACGCCAGCCGAGTCCTGGTTTATCACGGCAGCGCCCTACACCTACCAGTCCAATGATCAGCCGGCAATCACCATTGTGGCTATGAAAGAAAACGGTGGTGAAGGAGCCTACGCCAACGGCCCTATGCTGCAAAGCATCTACAACACCATCTTTTCACAAGGGCTTATAAAAGTTCAGCAGCCGCCCGCGCCCGATCCCAACTTCTGTGTCAATACAGGCTTGCTTGGACATTAGCAGCGACGCCCCTTGTGGGTGTCCCGTCCATATTAATTTGATGTGGGTATCGGCAAATGGGAAACAGACGGGATGCCGACAAGGGGCGTCACTACTTTTGTTGTAAAAGCTTCCAGCAATCGTCGCAATAGCCTGCCGCCACGAGATCAAGCGTCAGGCTATGATAGCTGTATTGTTCCTGTAACTGCTCGTTGAGATTGCCCAGCAAACTTTCATTCAAATGGATTATGGCGTGGCAATGGCGGCAGACAAGATGGTGATGCGCTTGCCCTTCGGCGGCTTCATAACGTGGCTGCTCGCCGGGAAGATGATTTTCACGCACCAACCCCAATTCTCGCAATAATTCGAGCGTGCGGTAAATCGTGGAAAGGCTGACATATGGGTTGCGCTTCTGAACTCGTTCCTGTATCTGCTCAACACTCAAATGTTGCTCTGCCTCCTGAATGACGCTTAAAATCATGAAACGCTGCGGCGTCAGGCGGTATCCCCGTTTGCGCAACAACTCGTTACTGCTATGTACATAATGATGCATCCACAACCCCCGGTCGGTAAAGTACGTTCTTGCTCTCTCTCTCCTATCCTAACATTGCTTGCAAGAGGCGTCAACGTCCACCAGGCATTGGGAGATCCAGGCTGTCATCCTGAGCGCAGTGAAGGATCTCTGCTTGCTGCGAGCCAGATCCTTCGCTGTGCTCAGGATGACAGGCAGAATGCCTCTCCAGTTCTGTCACGGCAAGTCTTCTTTCCACAGGTCTGAATGTCCGCAACATTTCCACTCGCTATCGTTGATTCACTGTAGACTAACAAGGGCGCAGAAGGCACAGCCTCCTGCAGAGGTCCAGGGTGTCCCAAACTTTCTTCTTTTTTCTTTTGCGTCGCCGCGGGCAGCAAATTATGCGAAGTTGGGCTACAATATGAACACAGGGGAATGTCCCCTGAAAGGATAGGACACGATGGTTCGCTGGGAACATCGCTACTTACTGGGAACAATGGTCTTTACCATCGCCGGTGATGTCGTGCGCGATTTTGACGAAGAGTACGAGGCGTGGAGCTGGTTAGAACAGGAAGGGTGGGGATTGGTAGCTATCGAGCCGCCAGACCCTGTAAAGCCCGGAGTCTGTAAATATTACTTCAAACGTCAGAATGTGCAGCCTTCGTCAACCGCGCGGATTGTCAGTACCCAATCACTCCCGGCGTATGAGCAACGAGGTAGACGGTAAATGACAGCTCCGGGCTTCTGGCGTTCGCCGCTCGATCCAGAGCGTGTGATGCAACTGCCAGTCGCGCACTGGCAAGATAACGAGCAACAACAGCGCGAGGAACACCTGACCGTTGAGGAGCCTTTGGAGATCCGCCTCAACGGGCGCAGCCTGGCCGTCATCATGCGTACCCCCGGCCACGATCACGAACTGGCCTGCGGCTTCCTCTTTAGCGAAGGCATCATACAATCCCACGACGACATACTCTCTATCGAAGATGCCGTTGACGCTGACGGTTTGCCCCTGGCGAACGTCGTTGATATCGCGTTACGCTCATCTCCCACCGGCCTGGCTGACGCCTCCGATGCTCCCGCCTTTCAACGGCATTTCGCGGTCTCTGCGAGCTGCGGGCTATGCGGGAAAAATAGCATCGCCGATCTGCTATGCAACATCCCTCCTTTAATAGGAGACGGCACACATATTTCCCCTGCCACTCTCTACACTCTCACCGCCCGCTTACGCGCGCAGCAAGACGTATTTTCACACACGGGAGGATTGCACGCCGCCGGCCTCTTCGCCAGCGCCGGAGAACTTCTCCTCTTGCGCGAAGATGTTGGCCGTCACAATGCCGTCGATAAACTGATCGGGCATGGCTTTTTGCATCACACTCTTCCTTATACTCATCATATCCTGCTGGTCAGTGGACGCACCTCATTTGAGATCATCCAGAAAGCCTTGCTGGCTCGCATCCCCTGTATCGCTGCCATCTCCGCCCCTTCTAGCCTGGCCGTCGAACTGGCCGACACCAGCGGCATCACCCTCATCGGCTTCCTGCGCGACCACGCCATGAACGTCTATACGCACCCCGAACGCATCGTTTTAATGAATCCTCACGATCAAAACCGGGAATGAGACGAACCGGTTCGTCAATAGATCTAACGAACAGAACAGGCATAAAAGTGAGTACATGCATCAACGTATCTCTCGTTATGTCAATGCATTGCTTGATTCAAGTTATCCACAAGTTATCCACCGCTTTGAGACGATTTTGGTGGATAACACTCTTTTCGCAGTGTTAGTTGTAATGGTATACTGTCGTGGGGAGAAGTGGGGAATTGTGGGGAGATTTTTTGAAGAAGTGGTGGGCATGACCATCAAGTGGGGAGCGGTTTTTGTTTTTCGCGAAAGAATAGAAGGCAATGTTTCTCGGCCAGTACGAACATTCAATAGATGCCAAGGGGCGCGTAGCGGTTCCCGCGAAATTCCGGTCGCAACTAGAAGAGGGTGCGGTAATCAGTAAGGGCATGGGCGCTTGCTTATCAGTCTATACCATAGCGCGCTGGGAAGAGAAATCGCAGGATTTGACCGAAGGTAAAACGACGGAAGAGTTGCGCGACTTTGAGCGGCGCATCTATCCGAGCGCGAGCGAAGAGAAGTTGGATGGACAAGGGCGACTGGTGATTCCCGCCAGGTTACGCGCCTATGCTAAACTGGAGAGCGAAGTAACAGTAGCAGGTGTGCGCGATCACTTTGAAATCTGGGACCGCGTCGCCTGGCAGGAGTACCAGGACAGACTTGATGCGGAAGGAAACAGTATCCCCTTTTAAGGGAGGAGGCCGGTGTCCCAATTCGCATCGATGTGGAATAGAAATGCAATCAGGTCAACTCAGTCATATACCTGTACTGCTAGAAGAAGCGCTGAAGTATCTTCAGCCCCGAGCTGGCGGGCAGTATATTGATGGCACTTTAGGCGGAGGCGGTCACACAGAGGCCATTCTTGAACAATGCGCGCCCGGTGGCAGGGTCCTCGGCATCGATACCGATGCGCTGGCTTTGGAGCGAGTGGGCAAGCGACTCTCGAGCATGGTCCAACAGGGACGATTAGCGCTGGTGCGAGGAAAATTCGCGGAACTGGCCCGTATCGTACAGGACGAGGCCGATTTTGTGTCTTCTGTGGATGGCATCTTGCTCGACCTGGGGTTTTCATCGTACCAGATGGATGACCCGCAGCGCGGCTTCTCGTTCAGCGCCGATGGGCCGCTGGACATGCGCCTCGATCAATCGCAGGAGCTGAGCGCCGCGGAACTGGTGAACAACGCCAGCGAGGAAGAGCTGGCAAACATTTTCTGGCAGTATGGCGAAGAGCGACGCTCGCGCCAGATTGCCTGGCGTATCATACGGGAGCGTTCGCGTGGGCCAATTACCAGCACCGCGCAGTTAGCAAAGCTGGCTGCGGCTGGCGTACCTTTCAAACCGGGCATGATTCATCCGGCTACGCGCATCTTTCAGGCGCTGCGCATCGCCGTCAACGGCGAGCTTGAGCAGTTAGAAGCTGCGCTGCCGCAAATGCTGGAGATACTCAGCGCGGCCAGCGCGCATAAAAATATATCGGGTGGCGCAGGGGTTGAGGAGGAGATGACAGGTGGAAGAATGGTGGTCATCTCATTTCATTCGTTGGAAGACCGGCTGGTCAAGGTGTTTATGCGGCGCGAGGCGCGCGACTGTATCTGTCCGCCAGAGACGCCGGTGTGTATATGCGGTCACAAAGCGCGACTGCGCATTCTCACACCCAGGCCGGTGACACCGGGTGAACGCGAAGTCCAGGCTAACCCTCGCGCTCGCAGCGCAAAATTGCGAGCGGCTGAAATCATAGTGACATCGTAAGCAAGATCGGTAGGGTAGGCCAGGGCGGGGGCAAGCCCCGCCCTGGTAATACAAAAGGAGAAAGACATGCGGGCATCAATAAAGCCTATCCTGGCAGCCAGGCGAAGGCGACAACTGCATCCGTTTTTCTTCCGCATGGGACCCGTCGGATTGTCTATCTGTAGTGTGTTGCTTATCAGCCTGATGGCTGTGCTGTACCTGTCTCAACTGGGGCAGGCGGTGACGGCTAATCAAGAAATCCAGAGTTTGCACCGGCAGCAGGCGACACTGGTGCGCGAAGATCAAGACCTGGCGCAACAAATCGCGCAGGAGCAGTCGCCAGCCTACATCGCAACCCGCGCCAGCGCGATGGGGTTAGTCCCCGCCGACCCGAAAACGGTCATAGTTCTGGTCATCCCGCATCTTAAACCAATACCATCGGACAATCAACACTTACAACCTTGAACAGCAGAAAGCGGTTTACCGCAGGTATCTGCAAGCACCAGGCAGAAAGGAGGCAAGAGCATGAATGGAGAAATGCAACGCGCGCGGCGGCGACAAATGTTCATTTTCTTGCTGGTGACTTTCGGAATGCTGGTACTGCTGGGAAGGCTGTACTACTGGCAAGTTCTCCAGTCGCATAGCGGCTACAATCTCGCGCAGCAAGCCAACAATGAACACCTGCAAAACCAAATACTCGATGCTCCACGCGGGCTGATCTTCGATAGCGCGGGCCGTATCCTTGCTTCCAACATCATTCGCGATGACGTGTATGTCGAGCCGGAACAGTTCTCGGTTGACCATCCGAACGGTGATCCGCAGGGCGACCTGCAAACACTCATTACCGCGCTGCATGGAGCTTTACCCCAGGCTTCGACCGGGGCTTTGCAAAATGCTTTTCGCGATGGTTTTGCCCAGGGGCAGTGGGCAGCGCGTGTGGCTGTGCGTATCGACCCGGCGCAGAGTGAAGCATTGCGCAATTTGCAATTACCGGACGTGTTTCTCCAGCCGCGCACCTGGCGTGTTTATCCCGGTGGCACGCTGGCCGCGCAAATTCTGGGCTTTGTGACACAGAACGACACCGGCAACCAGGGTATGTATGGCATTGAGAAACAGTACAATAGCCTGCTACAAGGCACGCCGGGCAGTCTGACGGCAGAAACCGACCTGCAGGGCAACCCCCTGACACTGGGAGCCGCCAACGAGCAGCCAGCTATTAGCGGCGCGAATCTGACGCTGACCATCGACAGCAACATGCAATATATGGTGGAAACCGCGCTTGCGAGTGCTGTAAAGCAGTTACAGGCCATGAGCGGCACGGTAGTAGTTCTCAACGCGCGTACTGGCGCAGTGGTGGCGATGGCGGGCTATCCCACCTTCGACCCGAACCAGTACGGGCAGTATGCGAACCAGTTGGGGTGCGCCAACCAGGCCGGCGTGTACTTCAATCCCGCTATCTACTGCGTCTATGAGCCGGGTTCAACCATGAAGGCGGTAACGATGTCGGCAGGGCTGAACCAGGGTTTGATTACGCCGGATACTACGCTGAACGATCAGGGTTGCATGAGCTTTCCAGATGCTGTAGGGGTCTGCAACTGGAGAGACCTGGCCTATGGCACCGAGACGATGACGGGCGTGTTGATCCATTCCGCCAACGTCGGAGCGGCCTATGTGGCGCACAATATTCTGGGTACGACCCATTATTATCCGTACCTGCAAAAATTCGGCTTCAGCCAGTCTACCGGCATCGATGATGGGCAGGAAAACCCTGGCTCCTATCGCCAGCCGGGTGACCCAACCTGGACCATGAGCGACCTGACCCGCCAGGCTTTCGGAGAGGCCATTTACGCCACGCCTTTGCAGGTGGCGCTAGTCTACCAGACTATTGCTAATGGTGGCGTGCAGATGCAGCCTTACGTGGTAGCGTCGATTCAGGGCAACGGGCATAACGTGAACGCGCGGCCCATCGTCAAACGGCAAGTCATCAGCGCAAACGCCGCGCAACTATTGACAGGAATGTTGGAACAGGCTGCCATCAAAGGCTTTGCCCAACCGGCGCAGGTTCCTGGTTATAGCATTGCCGCGAAAACTGGTACGGCCACAACCGCCGGTCTCTCTGATACCAAAACGGTGGCTTCGGTAGCCGGTTTTATTCCGGCCTCGAACCCCCGGTTCGTTATCCTGGTGAAACTAGATCAACCGCAAAATGCCATCTATGGCAGCACGGCGGCAGCGCCATTATGGGGCCACATCGCGCAGCAATTGATGTGGTACTTCAATGTACCGCCAGATTTACCGCTTCAACTTAATGGATAAATATATGAGCGTAAATGGGATGTCAAAATACTTTGAGGGACTAATATATGCAAGCGCCGGATCAAAATGATAAATGCAAACATGATGATCTTGAGAAAAAAGTTGAGCAACAACTAGAGTTGAGCGATGCATGGCGCCAACTGCTCGGCCTGGAAGCGCAAGCCTCTCCTTTGCCATCGTCGTTAGAGGCGGTGAAGATTGCCGGGATAGACAATCAGGAAGGCGTGCCGGTACTCAGCCATGATCCCTGGAATTCCCTGGTTCACGAACAGGGCATTCAGGTAGTTGATTTACAACTAGCGCATGTTCATAAGGCGCAAGCTTCTGGCGAAGAGAGCGATGTAGAACACGCGCTGGATATTATGCAGGAACAGGAAAATAAACCAGAAAAATGAAAAAAGTGTAGTTACTCGCTATTCTTTCTCTTGAGGGAGTGATAGCGGTCTCTTTTTCACTTTTTTCAGCAATCAAGCCTGAAGGTCAGTAGCGCGCGAGCCAGGGCGGGGGCAGAGCCGCCGCCCATACCCTGGACGGCTTCACCCGCTACTTCGTAACAGGGTACGGGCGGGACTTGCCCCCGCCCTGGCTCACCAGTAAGTATAATAGAAAATTCGTTCTATGTCAAGAGATATTGACAGGAAAACAAAATGACACGCGACGACCGCCGAAATCCGAATATGGACAGAGAGCCGCCGCGCTACCCGCGCCGTTCTCCCGCGCTGGATGGAATCGAGCGCGGGAGAACGGCGAGCCGTAAACAAGTAACGCGCCGCAACCCTGTCAGGAGCGCGCGTTACGTGGCGGATGAGTCGGTATCCGGCATGGATTTCAACTCGGTTGGCATCAGAAAGTTGCCTCCTCTGCGTCCTATTAGTAAGTCGTCGGCAGCGCAGGGTGAGCAAGAGCGGGCGCGTTCAGGAGTGACGGCTGGCTGGCGTAAAGGCGCATCCGCGAAGCGGGAACAGCCCGTTGCTGTTCCCCCGGCGCAAGGACTGAGCGATGAAGAGGCGAAAAGGCTGTCAGAATTGGAGATGCGCCTGCCACGAGTAGCCGGCAAGATCGACTCCTGGCTATTGATCGTTGTGCTGTTGCTCTCGTGTA
The DNA here is from genome assembly GCA_963769535.1 of uncultured Chloroflexia bacterium. Classification (GTDB taxonomy): domain Bacteria; phylum Chloroflexota; class Ktedonobacteria; order Ktedonobacterales; family Ktedonobacteraceae; genus CF-113. The sequence goes on from CAVYMC010000005.1 coordinate 36,601, forward strand.
TCGGCATTGTGATGGTGTACAGCGCGAGTTCATTTCAGGCAGCGCGCTACGAAGGTGACGCGGGTTACTACTTCCAGCGCGAACTGATCTGGCTGGCGTTGGGGCTGGTGGCTCTGCTGGTGACGATGCGTATCGATTATCGCGTTTGGCGGCGCTACTCACTGATTGGTATGCTTGTCGTGTTGCCATTGTTGATTGTGGTGCTGAAGTTCGGCACCACAGTCTATGGTGCATCGCGCTGGCTCGCGCTCGGCTCGTTTTTCTCATTCCAGCCGAGCGAACTGACCAAGCTGGTGCTGGCCCTGTACATCGCGGACTGGTTGGCGCGTAAAGGCAACCAGGTCGGTACGTTTTTGTATGGGCTGGCCCCGTTCGTAATCCTGGTCGGCTTTATTCTAGGACTGGTGTTGCTGGAAAACGACCTGGGGACCGCCGTCATCATCGCGGGTTTAGCGGTGGTCATGTTTTTCACAGCGGGAGCCAATATCGTGCAGTTTTTGCTGGCGATGCTGTGCGGCAGTTCGATTTTCGTGCTGGAAGCGTTTCGTGGCTACAGGTACTTTCGCCTGTTGGGATTTTTGAACCCGTTTAAGGATGTGACGGGCATCAATTTGCAACTGTACCAGGCGCTGCTCGCCCTGGGGTCAGGAGGATGGTTTGGCCTGGGATTGGGAGCCAGCCGTCAAAAAACGGGCTATCTCCCCTTCCCATTCAGCGATTCGATCTTCCCGATTATTGGCGAGGAACTGGGGTTCATAACGTGCGCTATTATCGTCGTCCTGTACCTGTTCCTGGCCTTTCGCGGGTTCCGACTGGCGCGCCGCTCACGCGACCTGTACGGCGCGTTACTGGCAACGGGCATCACCACCTGGCTGGTGTTGCAGGCCATGATAAATATCGGAGCCAACACGGGCAGCATTCCCTATACAGGTGTGCCGCTCCCCTTTATCAGCTTTGGCGGCTCGTCGCTGGTGGTTTCGTTGGCGGCGGTTGGCGTGCTGTTGAACATCTCACGGTACATTCAGGAGCCAGCATCGCCCGCCTTATCGCGGCAAACCATCGGCTTACGTAAAAAACCAGTCGCTACTGGATAAGGATAGATATGCGAGTTCTTGTATCAGGTGGAGGAACCGGAGGCCACATTTACCCGGCTCTGGCGATTGCCACCAGCCTGCGGACACAGTACCAGGCCGAGATATTGTTTCTCGGCAGCGACGACGGACTGGAAAAGGAGCTTGTTCCGGCGGCGGGCTTTACATTAGCCACCGTCAAAGCGGGCAAATTGCGCCGCTATGTCTCGTTAGAGACTATCACAGGGGTGATGCGCGTACCGCTTGGTATGTTCTCGGCGATCAATATTGTAAGGAAGTTTCGGCCAGATGTCGCTTTTACGAGCGGCGGCTATGTAGCGGTTCCAGCGGCGCTGGCATCGCGTGTGAACGGAGTACCATTGTTGATGCACCAGCAGGATGTTCCGCCCAATCTGTCGAACAGGCTGGCCGCGCCACTGGCAACGCGCATTTCGGTGGCTTTTGCCGACTCGTTGCCCTACTTTCCGGCGCGTAAAACGTTGCTGCTGGGCAACCCTATACGGCAGGCCATGCTGGATGCGCGGGAAACTGCGCCATCAGCTGCGCGAGTCGCGTTGGGCCTTGATGCCAGTATACCTCTGCTTTTAGTGACGGGCGGCAGCCAGGGCGCGAGACACCTGAATCAGACAGTTTGCCAGGCTTTGCCGGGACTGCTGGCGCACTGCCAGGTACTCCAGATTAGTGGTAAAGAGTTGTATAACGAGACGCGCGCGCAGGCCGATAACCTGCTGGCAGACCAGGACGAGGCGTTGCGACAACGCTACCGTCTAGTGGCATATCTGAATGCGGAGATGCCCCTGGCGTTGCAGGCAGCAGACCTGGTGTTGTGCCGGTCGGGCGCATCCACCCTGACTGAACTGGCGATCCTGGGCAAACCCAGCGTGCTGGTTCCCTTGTCGCCAGCAGTTGGCGGCCCGGCCCAGCAGCAAAACGCCTCTATGTTCGAGCGCAAACAGGCGGCTATCGTGATCTCGAACGACGATTTGAAACCCGATGTACTTGTAGAGCGTGTTTTAACTCTCATCGCATCGAAAGCGCAAATCGCAGCAATGGCGCAGGCCGCCAGCACATTTGCGAAGCCAGAGGCAACCCAGGATATTACGAAAGAGCTTGTCAGAATCGCGAAAAGGGGAGCAGGGGCATAGTCCTTTTCCCTGAGATTCTTCGCTTCGCTCAGAATGACAGTAAAAGGAAAGCCGGATGACATTTGATCTTGAGATGGCTTACGTAGATCTACAACCGCACTTCAAGGAGCGCGCGCGACGCAGCGAACCCCTGGCGCGTCACTGCACGTTTGGCGTGGGTGGCCCGGCGGATCTCTGGGTCACGCTCAAGACAGCAGATGAACTGATTCGCCTGGTACACCTGTGCGCGGAACGGCTGTGGCCCCTGCTGCTGGTTGGCAATGGCACCAACATCTTGTACGCCGACGCGGGCGCGCGAGGCATCGTAGCGCGTATCGCGCTTGATAGTTATCGTATTGAAGATCATGGCGATGGAACCGCCCTTATGGTCGCGGAAGCTGGCGCAAGCTGGCCGCGCCTGTTGAATGAACTGGCCGAACAAGGCTGGGGCGGACTGGAATTTGGACCGGGTATACCCGGCACGCTGGGCGGCGGCGTCATCTCGAACGCGGGCGCGCACAACAGCGAACTTGGCGCCGTGCTGGAATGGGTGGAAGTGATGGATGCGCGGGGTAGTTCGCTCAGCCACAACGGAGACGGAGTTTCCATGCCGGTGCTGCGGCGCTACATGCATACGGAGATAGACCTGGGTTATCGCCAGAGCCGTTTTCGCGCTGGTCGCCACATCGCGTTCGACGCGCAGGGCTATCCCATCGCGCCGCTGCGCGGTCTGATCGAGCCTGTCGAAATCATCGTCCAGCTCGCGGTGCGGCTGCATCGCGATGATCCGCAAAAACTGAAAGCTATTATCGAAGACCACAAACAACACCGCAAGAGGACGCAGCCGCCGCAGCAAAGCGCCGGTTCCGTCTTCAAAAACCCACCGGGCGATTTCGCCGGACGGCTGATTGAGCTGACTGGCATGAAAGGAATGAAGTATGGCAAGGCGCAGATTTCGCAGCGTCACGCCAACTTTATCGTCAATCTTGGCGGGGCCAGCGCAGCCGACGTAGTCGCCTTGATAGTAGAAGCTCGCAAGCGTGTTCATGCACAGTTTGGGGTGGATTTGGAGTTAGAGGTTGAGCTGCGCGGCGAGTGGGGAACAGGTACACCATCATGAATGACAAACGCAAACCAGAGCAAATCACTCTCGTATATAGGGATCATACGTCGTCTTCCATCCCTCGTCGCGCCAGCGCTGGCGAGAACAGGGTAGGGGCGGGGCTTACCCCCGCCCTGGCAAAAAACAGGCAGCGCAAACGCAACGTCAGCACGCCGGAGTTAATCGAGCAACCGGCGACCTGGGCGGAGCGACACGCTCGTTATATGCGCCCATCTGCGCCGCGCGCGGCGCATAGACAGGTTAAGCGCACGCTTGCCCGGACAGGTGTACCCGCGCCGGAAGGACCCGTGCGTATCGTCAGGCCGCTGCCGCGTCCATATACGCCCATCCCTGTGCGCAGCGGTGAGCAGAGGCGCCGGAAAACTTTCTGGCGGCGTTTTCTGACGCTGTTTGCGTTTATCGTGCTGGCTATAGTGGCCGTGGGTTTTGCCCTGTTCAGCCCGAATTTTCATGTGGGGCAGGTAACAGTCGAGGGAACAAGCAATCCAGCTCTGGTGCATACAATCCAGCACATGGGAATGCAGGGGCAGAACATTTTTCTAATCGACATCACCGATTTTACCAGCCGCGTCGATGCGCTGCCGCTGGTTGCTTCGGCCAGCATCCAGAAAGCGTGGCCCAACTCGTTGACAGTGAGCATTGTTGAGCGTCAGCCCGTTTTACTCTGGCAGACGCCGCAAGCCACGTACAGTGTAGATAGTCATGGTATCGTGATTGGCCTGGCAAGTGAGACCGCCGGGGCAGATCATTTGATGACCGTCGTTGATGCGCGGAGTAAAGGAGTAACACAGCGCGTGCAGCCTGGTACGCAACTGAGCGCGGCGGATATCGCGTTCGCGCAGCAGGTGTTTGCGCAACTGCCGCAGGTCACGAGTATATCAACCTTTACATTGCGCTATGACGCGGCAACGGACAGCCAATCATCCGGTAGCGGATCGTTTATCGTTGTGAGTCCGCAGGGCTGGATCGCGTATCTGGGCAGCGCGGACGATACTAATCCGCTGGATAACCGGTTGGTCGAACTCCAGCAAATTTTGAGCAGAGCGCAGCAGCAGCAGCTCAACCTGGCTACCGTTGACCTGCGTTATGGTTTGCGCCCGGTGTTTACTGTTAAAGCGTAGTAGAGTTTCGATTTATTGCAACCTGTACAATGTGGTAAGGAACCGATTTTTCGTGTAGATACAATTTCGTAGTGCGTTTTGGGACATCGCCTCTGGTAGGGACGCGATTTATCGCGTCCCTACCAGAACCCTGAGGAGTGTGTATCGTGCAAGAGCGGGTGATAGCAAGCATCGACGTTGGCACAACAAAGATCTGCGTACTCGTCGGCGTCTTAGAGCGTGACGGGAAGCTGAGCATTGTTGGTGTCGGCACCTGCCCTTCACAGGGGCTACGCCGTGGGGTGGTGGTGAACATTGAGGAAACAGTCACTTCTATCGCAGCGGCGCTGGATCGGGCAGAACGCCTTTCTGGAAAAACCATTACAACCGCCTATGTTGGCATCGCGGGCAGCCACATCGACTCTGAAAATAGCAAGGGTTTTGTCGCTATCTCGCCCAGTCATCGCGACATTGTGCAGAACGACATTAGCCGCGCTATCGAAGTGGCACGCGCCATCGCCATTCCCGCCAATCGCGAGGTGATTCATGTCATCCCGCGTGGCTACGTGGTGGATGGACAGGAGGGCATCAAGAACCCTATAGGCATGTCCGGTTTTCGCCTCGAAGTGGAGACGCATATTATCACGGGCGCTGTGTCGTCGATTCACAACTTAATTAAATGCGTGCATAAGGCGCGGGTCGAGATTGAAGACCTGGTGTTAGAACCACTGGCCTCCAGCGAAGCTGTGCTGGAAGATGGTGAAACCGACCTGGGCATCGCGCTGGTGGATATTGGCGGTGGCACCACCGATATCGCTATCTTTGCCGATGGGGCCATCTGGCAAACCGTTGTCATACCCATCGGCGGGCAACTGATTACCAGCGATATCGCTATTGGCCTGCGCCTGCCGATGCCGGTGGCGGAGGAACTCAAAGTAACCTACGGTCACTGCAACCCGGATACCATCACGGAGGATGATATGATCGACCTGGCGCATTATATGCCCGATTGCAATGACCTTGTGCCGCGCAAACTGCTCGCCGAAATTATCCAGGCGCGTGTCGAAGAGCTGTTTGAGATGGTACACGAGGAGATCAAGAAATCCGGCTATGATGGACTGCTGCCCGCCGGGCTGGTCGTCACGGGCGGCACAGCCGAACTGCCCGGCATTCTGGATGTCGCCGGGCAAATTCTCGATCTACCGGCGCGTATCGGCTCGCCGTTGGGCCTGCACGGACTGGCCGACTCGATCAGTCGTCCGGCCTATGCTACGTCGGTGGGCCTCTTGCTGTGGGGTTTGCGCCATACCTCACAATTTTCAGAGGATGAGGAAGATGAGCAATCAGGAACAGGCGATATGATGTCTCGTCTGGGTCGCTGGTTCCGCGCGTTTATACCATAAAGAATGTCTGTACGGAGACCAGGGCGGGGGCAAGCCCAGCCCGTACCCTATACGGGGTCGGGGTTGGGCGTCGTATAGGGTACGGGCTGGGCTTGCCCCCGCCCTGGTCATCCATCAACCGCCAATGTGGGCGCGTAAGGACGCGCCCCTACAAAGGAGGCCACCATGCTACCAATGGGAAATCATCAAGTTGAGGGCTTCGCCCAGATTCGAGTGATCGGCGTAGGAGGCGGCGGCAGCAATGCGGTCAACCGCATGATTCAAGCCAACATGATGGGTATCGAGTTTATCGCCGTAAACACCGATGCGCAGGCTCTGCTGCTCACCGATACTCCGCACCGCATTCGCATAGGCGACAAACTCACGCGAGGTCTCGGCGCTGGTGGCAACCCTGGCGTCGGGGCAAAAGCGGCGGAAGAGAACGCTGAAGAGCTGTACGAGGCGCTGAAAGGCTCGGACATGGTCTTCATCACGGCAGGGATGGGCGGCGGCACCGGCACCGGCGCCAGCCCTGTCGTGGCGCAGATCGCGCGCGAACTAGGCGCGCTGACGGTAGGCGTCGTGACCAAGCCGTTCATGTTCGAGGGCAACCGGCGTCGCCTCGCGGCTGAGGAGGGCATTGCCAACCTCAAGCAGCATGTGGATACGCTGATTACGGTTCCCAACGACCGCCTCTTGCAGGTGGCCGACAAGAAAATGCCCCTCAAAGAAGCGTTCCGGTTGGCCGATGATGTGCTGCGCCAGGGCATCCAGGGCATCAGCGACCTGATCACCGTGCCAGGTCTGATCAATCTGGACTTCGCGGACGTGAAGACCATCATGTCTGCCGCGGGTTCGGCCCTGATGGCGATTGGCGAGGCCAGCGGCGAGTCGCGCGCCATCGATGCGGCGCATATCGCCATTGCCAGTCCGTTGCTCGACATCGACATCAACGGCGCGCGCGGGGTATTGTTCAACATCACCGGCGGTCTCGACCTGACGCTGTACGAGGTCAACGAGGCGGCCGATATCATCAGCAAGGCGGCGCACCCGGAGGCCAACATTATCTTCGGCGCGGTGCAAGACCCGGCTTTCGATGGCAGGGTCAAGATCACCGTGATCGCCACCGGCTTCGATGCGCGTCCCGCTGTCGTGGGGCAGCAGTCCCGAGCCGATTACGGGCGCAGCGTTTATCATGTGGCAACTCCATCTACCGGTGGGAACGGCAACAGCACGTATCGCCAGCCGCCAGCATCCCACAGCGTGCCACTGGTGCAGGGCTACAACCCTCTCCCGGTCACGCCGCCGCCTGTCAATAACATCGCGCGCCGCCCAACGGGTCCGATGCCAGCCGTAGCGCGCCCTGTTCAGCAACAAGCGCCTGCCGTGCCGGTCATGCAAGAAGTTGCTCGCCAGCCAATGCAGGCTATGCAGCCAATGCCCGCTATTCGCGACAACATGAGCGATGACGACTACGACCTGGACGACGATGCGAACGACATGGAAGACTTGATGCCGCCCGTCCCGCCCGCGCGCCTGCCCGTGCCGGAGCCGGAGGCCCAGCCCGCCCAGCGTCCCGCCGCCGACTCGCGCCAGCAGCGCCCCATCCGCCGCATGGACCACAAGGCGCTCGACCTGCCGCGAGGTACGCGCAACGCTCCTCCCGGCGATGTGATCGACATCCCGGCGTTCTTGCGGAAGCGGTAATACTATTGAAAAGGAATGCGAGGCAGAACAGGCCTGTTCTGCCTCGCATTCCTTATTGCATAACTACAATGAACTGCGCCACCTACCTTCCGAGCGCATAGCCCTTCGGGGTAAGTATATTGTGAATGGGCCAGATCGTCACCTGTGGCTGAGGAATACCCACGCTTTGTGCTACCGGCCCCAGCACAGCCACGAAAGCATTGAAAGCGTCCTGCGACTCCCACACATCAACCACGCGCCAGCCTCCCTCAATTGGACCAGCAACGTGATAGAGATTGCCCTTCGGGCTGTGACCACCGAGGTCAAGCTGTGCTACGATCCTGTCGTACTGCTCCTGCGTCCCGCCGGGGAAATCCTGCATAACCGCGATTGCCATGTGATTGTTACCTCCATTTAATTATCCAGTACATTTTTTGAGCAAGTCGGCCCTCTTTTTCTGGAAACTTGTATTCCAGTGCAGGCCAGACAGCATTTCGTCTACAAGAGTAACTATACCAGAGAATGAGGAGAATACAAATAGCATAGAGGTATCATAGAGGTATCAATCATTTCCGGTCGTCAGGGCTGTAACACTTTTATGCTGCTCGCCGTCCTTTCATTATGAACCATATATTGAAAGCGAGGAATCAGATTTATGCTTGAGTGCCAACCTGCTACTATAACCGCGTGGCAGCAAGGAGACGAGCAGGCTGTGCGTATCGTCTTCGATACCTTTTATCCGCGAGCAGTACGTTTTGCCGTCCTGAGCGGTTTATCAGTCGAAGCTGCACAGGATAGTGCTCAAGAGGCGTTTGTGTACGCCTTCCAACGTCGTCATCAATTGCGTGACCCGGTGGCCTTCCCACTCTGGTTCCATCGCATCGTCACACGTCGCGTCCTGGATGCATTGCGCGGCCAACGGCGTAACAAAGAAGAATCATTAGATGTCGCCGACGAATTGAGCGAGGATCGGGAGCGTTATCAGCCAGTACAATCCCGACAGCCAGACGAGGAGGCTATTTCAGCCGAGGAACGGGCGCACCTCTGGCAGGCAGTGCAACTGCTCCCATCACAGTATCGCGTTCCGCTCGTATTGCACTACTACAGCGACTTTTCATTCCGCGAAATAGCCGCCATGATGGGCAAACGCGAAGGAACCATCCGTGTCATAATACACCGTGCCTTACAGCAGTTGCGCACCCGCTCGCAAGAACCGGAAACAGCATGCAGAGCGCAAGCAAAAATGACGCCACGAATTGAAGCCGGTCAAGTACAAGGAGGCTTATAACTATGAGAACACATTCTTCTCTTCCATCTTCCCAACCAGTTGAAGAAACTGTGCAGGAAAGATTACTGCGCGACACCTTGCATGAACGCGCTAACTTGTCCATCGAAATAGATTCGGTGTGGGTGCAGGTAGCGCAACGCTTGCCTGAATTACACCGGCAAGCAAAGCCAGCAAGTCAGTTTCGTTTCCCGTTCTGGCTCTCCGGCAAGCAGCCACGTAAAGTACGCATGAGAGGGCTGCCGATGGTAGCTACCCTGGCGCTTATTGCCGTTCTATTGATGGGCGCTGGCATTGCTACCGGGGTAACATCCTCATGGGGAACTGTATGGCACGATCTCCTTTCTGTGCTACGGCCGCAAGTTCCAGCCAGCCAGTTCCAGGAGATTGGGCAGCAACAACAGTCAAATGGCGTAAAGATTACACTTGAAAGCGTCTATGCCAGCACCGATCGTACTATCATCGGCCTTATGATCCAGCTCTCTCCCGATTTATTGAACGACCATTGGGGCGCGCTTCCGCAATCTTTTGACTTCGTGGTAAACGGTCGGAAAGAAATGTTATCAGGCCTGCAACAGGCGCAGTGCCTCATGAACTTTGGAAAAAATCATAGCGAGTATTGTATCTGGGAGTTAGCGCCACTGCACGTTTCCGCCAGTGCAGAGAACCTTAACGTTACCTGGGATTTCACGAGCATAACACTCAAGGAGCTGCTGCCACCCAACACTTATGAAGCGCATAGCGGGCATTGGAGTTTCCATTTCACAGTACCGTTTCACCGCCAAAACCATGACCCTGGCTTGCCACCGACACCTGCCAGCTGAAATAATGAGAGGCGCAATGACACTGGCATTGGATACTATAGCCAGGGCGGGGCTTGTCCCCGCTCTGGCTATATTGTATTGTATTTATCTTACTGCCGGTGCTGCGCGATGAAGTTCGCGTACCAGCGCCCGCTCTCCTTCACGATACGCTGCTGCGTCGGGTAGTCAACGTAGACCAGGCCGAAGCGTTTGCGATAGCCCTCGGACCATTCAAAATTGTCCAGGAAGGACCAGACAATATAGCCTTTGATGGGTACGCCCTGGCGTATGACTCCGGCGACGGTTGCAATGTGCCGTTGCAGGTAATCGATACGCTGTTGGTCGTGAATAGCGCCGTTGCCGTTCCAGTGGTCGTCGAAGGCCGCGCCACTTTCGGTAACAACCATTGCTTTCGGAGCATACTCGCGGGAAATGCGCATCAGAATGTTGGTGAGGCCATCGGGAAAGATTTCCCAGCCCATTTCAGTATACGATGCGCCTGGGATACGCTCCACTGCTTCAAAACTATCGGCGGACGCAGTGTGATCCACGCTACTCACGCTATCTGCGCGGCCCCGCACAATCATGCGCGAGTAGTAGTTGACGCCCAGGAAGTCAATGGGAGTGGAGATGATAGCAAAATCACCTTCAAGGATAGGCGGAGGAACCACGCCCAGATCGGTAAAAAGGGTGTCCGGGTAGCGGCCAAGAAAGAGAGGATCGAGGAACCAGCGATTGCGGAAGGCATCGGCGTGTTTGACGGCCAGCAGTGATGCAGGTCGCTCATCGGCGGCGTAAGTCGGATAGAAGTCGAGCGCAATGCCCACCTGCGCCTGAGAAGAGAGATGCGCGCGCATACGTGGCACAGCGAGACCGTGCGAGAGCAGGATATGATGACCAACGTTGACGGCTAACTGCTTGTCGCGCAGGCCTGGTGCGTGGATGCCCTCGGCATAACCGAGATAGGCTGAACACCAGGGTTCGTTATGCGTGAGCCACCATTGAACGCGGTCTCCCAGGCGGCGCGCCACAACTTCGGCATACTCGGCGAAAGCGTAGGCGGTATCGCGCGCAAGCCAGCCGCCTCGATCTTGCAGGGCTACGGGCAGGTCCCAGTGATAAAGCGTAGCAAGAGGACTGATGCCTTTGGCGAGCAGGGCATCGACCAGGCGGTCATAAAAATCCAGGCCGCGCTGATTGACCGTCCCGGTACCCTGCGGCAGAATGCGCGGCCAGGAGAGCGAGAAGCGATATGCGCTCAAGTTGAGTTCAGCCATGAGCGCAACATCTTCTTCCATGCGGTGATAATGATCTGCCGCGATCTCGCCCGTCTGGCCCTGGTAAGTAGCGCCGGGCAGCGCAGCGAACCGGTCCCATACAGAAGGGGCGCGCCCGTCTTCGTCCACCGCGCCCTCTATCTGGTAGGCCGAGGTAGCGGCCCCCCAGAGGAAATCGGGTGGGAAGGCGGCAGTCGCCGGGGCTGGTTGCGTATCAGGGGAAGGTGTAGCAGCGGATGGCGGCATATTAGCGGAAGGTGTAGCAGTGGACGCGATAAATCGCGTCCCTACAGACTGCGTTTCGTTGGTAATGCTCATCGGTTCTCCTGTTCATTATGTGTTCATCGCCGGTAGGTTCGATTGGGCACTCATGCCTCTTTGTTGCTATATAGAAAACAGTGCGTCCAGTGGCCGTCGCCCAGGTCGGTGCGCGCTGGATGCTGCTGGCTGCATACTGGCATGGCGGAAGGGCAGCGTGGATGAAAGCGGCACCCACCGGGCGGGTTAATAAGGCTTGGCGGCTCTCCTCGTACATGAGGAGTCGCCGCAGCATTCCCGGCGGCCTGCCGGTGTCCCATAGTGTCGGGGTCGGGCGCGGCAGAGAGCAGCAATTGCGTATATGGATGGCGCGGATGCTGGATCACCTCTTCGGTCGGGCCTCCCTCGACCATCTGGCCGGCGTACATCACCAGTGTCTCCTCCGCGAAATAGCGGGCGCTGGCGATGTCGTGTGTGATGAAGAGGAACGCCAGTTCATCCTCTTCCTTGAGACGCAGCAGCAGGTTCAGCACGTCCAGGCGAATGGAAACGTCCAACATCGAGACCGGCTCGTCTGCCAGAATGACCGAGGGACGCACCGCCAGTGTGCGCGCGATAGCGATACGCTGGCGCTGCCCGCCGCTGAGCTGGTGGGGAAATTTATCGATAAATTGCTCAGCAGGCGTCAGGTTCACGCGCTCAAGAAGAGCAAGAATCTGCTTGCGTTCATCTCGAGCATCGCGGACGTATCCGTGCAAGCGCAGCGCGCGCCCCAGGTGATAGCGAACGCTATGCACCGGGTTCAGGGACGAAAAGGGGTCCTGGAAAATGTATTGAACGTGTCGCCTGTAGGCCCGTACTGACCGGGAACTTCTCGCAATGGGCGCACCCTGGAAGCGAATCTCGCCGCCTGTTGGCCGGTAAAGACGCGCCAGCAAACGAGCTACAGTCGTCTTGCCACTGCCGCTTTCGCCTACCAGGGCAGTTGCCTTCCCCGGATACAGGGCCAGCGATGTATCCTCCACGGCTTGTACTGCCCGTGCCGACCCGAACCACTTGACGGCGCGTAGTGGAAAAACTTTCTTCAAATGGACTGCTTCCAGGATTGGCTTGCCTGCAATTTGCGTCACCTCGCCGGTCATGGATGCATTGGCGGGTATAACGTGCCGTGTTTCCTGGTCGGATGCTATAACTCGCGTCCCTATAATAGGTCGTGCGGCATCATTGCTACTCATAGTTCTTCGCCTCCTCCTTGTCATACAAATGGCAGGCCACCTGGTATTGCTGCGACCGCGTTGAGGGCGCATTTCCGGTTAGTTGCTCATCCGGTTCCAGGCCCTGCGCGCCAATATGAACCCCTTCTACCTGTGGAGCCGCCAGAGCAGGAATGCGCTCGCTGCACTCTTCAATGGCAAGCGGGCAACGCGGGCGAAACGCGCAACCTGGGGGGACATTGCGCAAATCGGGCGGAGAGCCTGCTATGCCGCTCATTCTGCGTTTTGGTCCATGCAGTGAAGGGAACGAGTTCAGCAGTCCGTATGTATATGGGTGGCGCGGATGGCGATAGAGTTCCTGCCACGAGGCCGTCTCGACAATCCGACCGGCGTACATGATGGCGACCTGGTCGGCCACTTCCAACAGGAGGGAGAGATCATGCGTAATAAAGATGACCGCGAAGTTCAAATGCTCGCGCAGGGCCATTAACTCCACCAGAATATCTCGCTGCACAACCACGTCAAGGGCGGTGGTTGGCTCGTCCATGATGATGATCTCTGGATTGAGCGCCAGGGCAATAGCGATGATGGCGCGCTGCCTCATGCCCCCGCTCAGTTCGTGCGCGTAGCTGCGCAGGCGATCAGCCGTGATGCCCACCAGCCGCAACAATTCCAGAGCGCGCTGGCGACGCGCCTCCGCTCCCATCGATGGATTATGCGCCTCCAACACATCTGCAATCTGTGTTTCCAGGCGCATTACCGGATTCAAAGCATTCATAGCGCTCTGAAAAACAATCGCCAGTTCCTGCCAGCGAAAAGCCCTCAACTGCTTTTTGGACAATTGCAGTATATCGATAGCTGAGGACGAGGGCGACCGCAAGGGTCCTTCCCCCTCGTCCTCAAAGGTGCGAGAGGGGATGATCTCATTTATGTTAAAGTCGCCTGACTCTCCCCGTTTATCCCGTGGATAATAGAGTATTTCACCGTTTGTAATCATGGCAGGCGGACGTAGCAGCCGGGTGATGGCGTAGGCCAGTGTCGATTTTCCGCTGCCGCTTTCTCCCGCCAAGCCGAGTATCTGGCCCCGGTGCAGCGTAAAACTCACGTCATGCACGGCATGGACAGATTGGCCGCTCGTTTCATAGTCCACGTTGAGGTGTTTGACACTCAGCAACACGGAACTTTGCCGCGTGGAGGCGCTTGTGAATGGTTCGGCAACAATGGGTGTCATCATTCCGCTACCGCCTTTTTCTTGCTTGATCAACAACCGTTTGCGCTGTGGGCGCTCGACCCGCAGGCGGGGATTCGCCAGTTCGTCAATACCGAAATTGATAAACGCCAGGCTAGCGCAGAGAAAAGCTACACATAGCCCGGCCGGAACGAATTCCCACCACTGTCCTGTTATGAGCGCGTGGTTACCCTGTGCCCAGTACAATATCACTCCCCAGCTTGCCTGAGATGTATCACCAAGCCCAAGAAACTCCAGGGCCACCTCGGCACCCACGGCGTAAACAAAGGTGCCGATAAAGGTAGAGGCGACCAGCGCTACTTCATTGGGCAGTATTTCAGCAAAGATGATGCGCAGGGGAGTTTCACCGGTTGCGCGCGCGGCTGCTACGAACTCGCGCTCTTTCAATGAGAGTGTCTGCGCTCGTAAGACGCGCGCTCCATAGCTCCAGGATGTAAAGAGCAAGACCAGCGCGATCACAAACTCATTTTTATTAGCGGAGTCGGCATTGCTGGCCAGGGCAGCCAGTACAATGGCAAGAGGCAGGCCCGGCAAGACCAGGAAAACGTTAATGATTACGGAGAGCACCTCGTCAATGATACCGCCAAAGTAGGCAGAGGTCAGACCGAAAAAAATCTGCAGCGCGGTAGAGCCTGTTGCCGCGACGAAGCCAATCACAAGAGAGACGCGCGCCCCATAGATGATCTGGGCGAACATATCCTGGCCCAGACCCGTTGTGCCGAAGATGTGCGCGAGCGATGGAGCTTGTGCGCCTCGAACTATAGTTGCATTGGGATCATAGCGCGTCAGAAGTGGCGCCGCCAGCGCTACCAGTATAAAAAAGGCGATGGTTCCCAGGCCGATGGAGATTTTTGGGTTGGATGTTATGACCCGCAGGATACTGCTCCCACGTCCTTTCGCTTTACTCAGGATAGCGGAGGAATCGATATGCTGATCTGTTAAATTTGTCGCTTGCATTATTTAGTTCCTCCCCTGTCGCACTCGTGGATCAAGGAACGTGTAGACCAGTTCAGACAGGAAATTCGCGCTGAGTACGGCAATAGCAATAACCAGGAAACATCCCTCGACCAGGGGGTAATCGGCGCCCTGAACGCCGTTATATAAGGCGAAGCCGATTCCGGGATAGTTGAAGACGATTTCTGTGAGCAAGGAGCCGCTGACCACCAGGCCCAATGAGATAGAGAAGCTGGTAATACTGGGCAAAATCGCGTTGCGGGCCGCGTAATTAAACATCACCCGTCTTTCGGGCAGTCCCTTGGCCTGCGCCATCAGGACGTAATCTTCCGAAAGCGTGGTGATCATCGTATTGCGCATGGTCAGCACCCAGCCGGCCAGAGAACCAATGACAAGCGTCAGAACAGGAAGAATGGAATGTCCAATGACGCTCGTGATGAAATCGGAGTTCCAGCCAGGAGTTGTATTGAACACATCATAGCCACTATCGGTTGGGAACCAGTTCAGGCTCACAGCAAAGATGTAAATCAGCGCCAGGGCCATCCAGAAATAAGGGACTGGCGGAGAAAAACGTCAGGATTGGAGGTATAGAGGTATCGTACCAGGAGCCACGCCTCCAGGCAATAAACATACCAACCAGGGTGCCGATGAGAAAGCTCAGAATGACGGCAGTGCCCACCAATCCCAGCGTCCAGGGTAAACTTTGTGCCAGGATAGTTGGAGACCTGCGAAGGGAATTGTGAGACCGAGATGCCCAGTTGTCCATGCAGTAAGGCGCCTATATAATCAAAGTATTGCTTGAAGATGGGTACATTGGGGTTTACACCAAATTCTTGCAGCATCGCATTGTATTGCGCAGTAGTTACATTTTGCGAATGGATTTTTGCCAGATACGCTAAGGCCGGATTCCCTGGCATCAGGCGTGGGAGGATGAAATTGAACGTCACCGAAGCCCACAGCGCTACCAGGTAGAAGCCCGCGCGTCTCAAGAGGAAGCGCATGATCTGTCTCCTTTACTGTAAGGTATAACGAGGCATTCTGCCGGGTGTATAATTGGGCGGTGCTGACCTTTAAGGATGCCGTAGGGATGGCTTAGTTCCATCCTCTCACCTCCCGGCATGCCGGGAGATGGAAGGACGCACTAGAAGGACGCCTGAGATTAGGAGACTGGCGTCAGATGAAGAATGACGTTCTCTTCATCAGGGAAAGTGTAAGGTGCGCCTGAGTCATAGGGATTAGCCGCAGTCGGCCAACCCGTAAAGTGCGTCGTGGTATATTCATCCCAGTAGACGTTGACGGTCAATGGGATAACCGGCAACTGATTCACTACTATATCCTCGATGCCCTGGATAGCTTGCATCTGAGCAGTGGGATCAGTGGTCGCCTGATACTGCGCGAGCAGTTGATCGGTCTTCGAGGCATATCCATTGCTGGTTGTCGCGTCCCAGCGCTCGAAGTTGGTGCCAACGGCGACTTGTGGAGCCGCATTAGCGCTGAGGAGCAGTCCCTAGGTAGGCGTAGTACGGCGTGGGGCCAGTGTTGGTCCAACTGATAGCGGCATCATAAGCGCCGGTCGAGATGGCGGTGTAGTACGGTGTGTAACCGCTCTCCGAATTCATTGACGCTTTGATACCAGCCTTGTTCAGATCGTCCACGATAAATTTGACATCCTGGTCCCAGTCGCTCCAACCGTTGACAACATCGATCGACAAAGAGAGTTGTTTGCCACTGGCATCGCTATAGAAGCCATCGCTGCCCTTCTTGAAGCCAGCCTGAGTCAGGTAGCTATCGACCTTACTCTGGCCGTCGAAAGTCCCACTTTGATACTGCGACGCGATCAGGCTATTAAAGTTGGGTATGATGACGCCGGTTGGATTGGCGGCCACCGCGTATTGAGCCACGCCCTGTGGCAACTGACTGCGGTCAATCGCAGCACTGATCGCTTTACGCACCAGGAGGTTATTGAATGGGGCCTTGCGCAGGTTCAGGTAGAGCATGACGGTGTTACTCGCAGCAAACCACGTGTGATTGTGCTGTGATTCCTTAGCGGTAAACGCAGCATCGCTCGTAGGGTCCCAACCGATGCCTGACCAGTCAAGCTGGCCATTGATCATATCCGTAATGGCGGTCGTGTTGTCTTTGATCGAGGGGATCTGGATCGTTTGAACCTGCGGCTTCGTACCCCAGTAATTGGGATTGACCGTATAGGTAATAAGCTGCGGATTCCAGGTCTTGAGGAGATAGGGGCCGGTGCCGACAGGGTTACTGTCATTGGCGAACTTGGCAGGGTCGCCGTTGATTTTTGACCAGACATGCTGCGGCACGATGAAAACCGAGCCTGCAACACGGAAGAGCGCGGTGCTATCGGCGTGCGTAAGTGTGAATACAACGGTGCTGCTATCGGGTGCATCTACGCTCTTGAGAATGGTGGCCCACAGCGAACCCTGGTCGAGGGCGGGATTCTGTTCATCAAGTTAAAAGTGAACACAACATCCGCGCTCGTAAAAGGCTGGCCGTCATTCCATTTCACATCTGTGCGCAGCTTGCATGTCAACTGCGTCAGATCGGTAGAGAATGTACAGGTGTTGGCCAACCAGGACGAGGCCTGACCCGTATACAGGTTTGTGTAGTAGAGCACTTCGTAGAGCAAACCTTGCGCGCCATAGTCGCCACCCTGGTTGGTGTTAAAGAACGGGTTAAAGAGGTCAGGGTTGGTTTGCCCGGGCGAAGAGAGGATACGAAGTGCCGTTGCATGGGTTGTTGCTGTCGGTGTAGTGCTGTTGTTGTTGCCACTGCCACCGCAGGCGACCAGCAACATGGCCAGCACGAGCAGCAGGGAGGCACTACAACCAGGCGGTTTCGACGCGGTGAAGATGCTAGATTGGGAGTCACGTTTTACCTCCTAACGTTGGAAAAACGAATCATTCGACGATCCATACACGTTGGAGAAGCTTCTTGCTTCTAAAACATGCCCTAAAAGGACAAAAGGTCAACCTGACAACGGTATAACATGGTTTACGCATCATTACAATCCGTTGCATCGAGAGAAACAGACCGCGAGAGTGTTACGTTGTTCGTCGTTCCCGGCTGTCAGGCACCCCAAACAACCGGAATTTCAAGGGTACGAAAAGAATAGAACAAGAGTCTGCGCTCACCCCTTTCTTATTCAATGGTGACGCGGTGGGAGGCGCCACAGGACGCACGCACGATAAAGCTTGTCGGCATTTTGATGCGAACTGGTTCATCGAAAAGAGACGCGGGCGCTCCAGACATCCAGCCGTTGTGGTGGTTTAGACCATTCACCGGGCGGGGGGTGTCAACGAGAGCCAGGAGAATTTCGCAGGAGCGGCGGCCCATCTCATAGAACGGTTGCCGCACGGTGGTCAGCGCCGGTTCCATGTCAGCCGATGATGGGTTATCGTCGAAGCCAACCACTGCCACGTCATCCGGTACGCGCAGACCACGCTGCTCTACTGCCGAAATGGCCCCGTAGGCCATGTAATCGCTCCCGGCGAAAATGGCCGTGGGACGCTTCCCGGCGGGCAGATCAAGGAAGGCATGGGTACAGGCGCGCCCGGTGGGAGGCATGAAATCGCCTTCAAGCACCAGGGCCGGGTCGAGAGAAATATTCGCTTCGTTCAGCGCATCACAATAACCCTGGTAGCGGTCGTGCGACACCTGGTACTTGAGCGGACCTTGAATGTGAGCAATACGGCGATGCCCCAGGCGAATCAGATGACGGGTGGCTTCATAGGCACCCAGACGGTTATCGGCGCCGATCCAGGGCGTTCCTTCAGGTGGTATTCCCTGGTCGTCGATCAAGACTACGGGAAAGTCACGCGAGTGCAGATTTGCCAGGTGTTCCGACGAGCGGCCCGGAAAGACAGCTAGCAGGCCGGCTGCCAGCCGGGTCCCCACGATGCGGTCGATGACATCACTGCGGTCTTTCTCGTGATTGGCGTCTGAGATGCTGTACAGGATGAGTTCATACGACGTACTACCTACGACTTCGCCGATGCCTCGCATCAGCTCCGGGATGAGTGGCCAGGTCAGGTCAGGGATCAGCACACCGATCAGGCGGCTGCGCCCATTGGGCAGGCCCGATGCGGTAATGCTGGGAACAAACTGCTGCTCCTCCACGATACGCAACACCCGCTCGCGTGTCGCCGGGTCCACGTCTGGCTTGTTGTTCAAAACACGCGAGATCGTGGCCGTTGATACCCCGGCCAGTTTAGCGATGTCACGAATAGTAGACTTCCCTGGCATAACTTCCCCCATAAGATACATGCTCAGTGAAACTGGTTAGGAATGTACTTTATCGCCTTCTGCTGGTTGCTGGCGTTTCCCCTGCCCGGAAGCAATTCATCCTATCCTACCAATAAAACACCCTGTAAATGTTACCGTAAACGTTTACGGTATTGATTACAATAAGTATACTGACGGGATAGGTCGCTGTCAAGTGGAAAAACAGGGAGTTTTAAGCCTGTTATAAATCTGTGATTTAGCTGCTGACATACTGAGCTACTGGGTCTTTTATATGCGTAACGCCACCCGGAACGGGCGATGGTGAGGACGTGATAAACCCAAAAAAGAAGGGCGACTGTACAGTCGCCCTTCTTTTTTGGGTTTATCAGAGACCGGTAAAAACTGGTTAGATACGCGCAATCCTGTTTGAGGTTTTGCCCATATTGCCAGGGATATCCTTATCCAGGCCGATGTGGTTAATAACTACACGCGCGCCCGGCACTCCGGTGATTTCACGTTCCAGCATGTATTTCATCTCTGGCGTGGGAACTTCACCATACAGGCTCACGATGTAGTTCTCGACCAGCATCGAAAGGTCTTTCGCCCCTTCCAGTTTGCCAGCAGCCTTCAGACCATCGATCACGCGATTGACGGCATTGAGCAGTTCATCCTCCGCAACCAGGAAGTTCATGACATCGATCACGCCGGGCATTTTGCGCAGCGCGGCTTCGACTTCCTCTTTCTGGGCTTCCATCTCGACTTTGCCATAGAGTGAGAGGACAACGCCTTCGCGCTCAACAAATACCTTGACGGGATGCGCGCTCCAGGCGGTGCTGCTAATGGTAACAGTCTGTTCAACCACGTCTTCAGCATCGCGCAGGGCAACCTGGCCCAGCACGGTAGGCTTACCCGTTGTAGCAACCTCAGCATAAGACATGGCATATCCACCCGCCTTGACAGCCACTCCTTTAGGAGCGTTCGGGTTTTCAAGCGCCCAGCCCATCATAGTAAATAACAAAATAGGAAAACCGATAATGATCAGCGCAGGCGTAGCATTACTAATCAGCACACCGACAATAATAATCAGAATTGCAACGCCCACCAGAAGCGGCCAGTAACTCGGATTGGGCAGGTGAATGTGAGCCTCACCCCCGGCGTGCTCTGCTTCCGAATTGTGACCGCCGGACGCTGCCAGTTCGAGTTCGTCCTCGCTAAGACTTGCGCTTTGAAGAGGAGTATTCATGAGCCTCTCGCTTTCATTCGAGAATGACGTACAACCTGTCAGGGCAATGATTATACCATGTCCCTGATATTAGAATAGCAGGAATGCGCGTTTCTTGCAAGACCTGGCTGTCGCTCTTAGGCATTTGGAGATACGCATGCTCATTACTTCCGTTGGGACTCTGGTCGAGTCAGCGCTGGCAGACCCTTCGCTCCGCTCAGCAGGACGACGGTCAAGTCCGCTCACGGGAATGTCTTCTCTCCAAATGTCTATGTTGTTCTGGCAATTTGTAACGGCTACATGCTATACTGCCTACGAACCCGACGAATGAATAATCAGTAGCGACACCCCTTGTGGGTGTCCCGTCTATCCTTCCGTTCATCCGCGCTCGTATCACGGGGACGGGACACCCACAAGGGGTGTCGCTACTGGTATCCGTGCAGATGTATAATTGTATGGAGAGTGAGAACTATGACCACAAGCGAACGCACTCCACGAGATACCCCTGGAAGCAAAACCACGCAAGAGAAGCTGGAAGAGTTGCACCGTTTGAAAGAGGCCGCTACGCTTGGCGGGGGTGTCAGGCGTATTGAGGCGCAGCATAAAAAGGGCAAATTGACGGCTCGCGAACGCATCGACCTGCTGTTGGACCCCGGCACCTTCAACGAGTTGGATATGTTTGTGACGCACCGCTCTACAGATTTCGGCCTGGGTGAGCAGATCATTCCGGGCGATGGTGTCGTCACCGGCTATGGTCAGATCGATGGCAGGCTGGTGTACGTCTTCTCGCAGGATTTCACCGTCTTTGGCGGCTCGCTCTCCGAGGCGCACGCCGAAAAAATCTGCAAGATCATGGATCATGCTATGAAGAACGGCGCGCCGGTCATCGGCCTGAACGATTCCGGCGGTGCGCGTATTCAGGAGGGCGTGGTGAGTCTGGGCGCGTATGCCGATATTTTCCTGCGCAACACGCTCGCATCGGGCGTGGTGCCGCAGATTTCCGCCATCATGGGACCATGCGCCGGAGGCGCAGTCTACTCCCCGGCCATCACCGACTTTACTTTTATGGTGGAGCAGACCAGCTACATGTTCGTCACCGGGCCAAACGTGCTCAAAACCGTGACGCACGAGGATGTCACCTTTGAAGAACTGGGCGGCGCAATGGTTCGCAACAGCAAGAGCGGCGTGGCGCATTTCTCCTGTCCCGGCGAACCTGATTGCATCCGCATGATTCGCCAGTTGATGAGCTACATCCCATCCAACAATCTGGAAGACGCGCCGCGCGTCACACCCAAAGATCTGCCAACACGCGCGGAAGAGAGCTTGAACAGTATCATCCCCGATAATCCCAATAAACCCTATGACATAAAAACGGTTATCAAATATATCGTAGACGACGCTGAGTTCTTCGAAGTGCAGGAATATTTCGCCGCCAATATCGTGATTGGCTTTGCTCGTCTGAATGGTCGCTCGGTAGGCATCGTGGCGCAACAGCCGGGCGTGCTGGCAGGCGTGCTGGACATTAACTCATCGGATAAGGCCGCGCGTTTTGTGCGCTTCTGCGACTGCTTCAATATCCCCATCATCACCTTTGAGGACGTGCCGGGATTTCTGCCGGGCCTGGGCCAGGAACACGACGGCATCATCCGGCACGGCGCGAAGCTGCTCTATGCTTATTGCGAGGCGACGGTACCCAAGATCACCGTGATTACGCGCAAAGCCTACGGCGGCGCATACGACGTGATGAACAGCAAACATGTGCGCGGCGACCTCAACTACGCCTGGCCCACCGCCGAAATCGCCGTGATGGGCGCGGAGGGCGCGGTCAACATTCTCTTCAAGGACGAGATCGACAAAGCGGCCGACCCGGAACAACGTTGCAAAGAACTGATCGCCGAATACACCGAGAAATTCGCCAACCCCTACATCGCCGCCGCGCGCGGCTACGTTGACGAAGTGATCGAACCCCGCTTCACACGCGCGAAATTGATTACAGGGTTGGAGATGCTGAAAAATAAACGTGATACGAATCCACCTAAAAAGCATGGGAATTTACCATTGTAGCCGACCGGAATGGCTCATCGAGCAGCATTCGATTCGAGGTAGCGCGTGTGCCGAAAACGCAAAAATGTGGGCAGAGGCAGTAACAACAGTTATCAAACGTTCACGGAGTTCTACACTCCATAAAACTTCCTCGCGTTCAGGGAAAAGTTATCGTCTCAAATGGACCGCCGTAGTGTATAATTGCGAGTATTAGAGATTTAACCCGACAAAGTTATCGGCTCTCTAACCTAAGATAGAGAAGAGAGCCAGAAAACAAATGGGTGGAAAGAGAACATTGTGCCGACAGTTTTAAGAGTTGGGGGTTATCGATTTTTCTTTTACAGCAACGAGGGAAGTGAACCTCCCCACATTCATATACAAAAAGCGGAAGTATGCAAAATTCTATGCAAAATTCTGGCTTCAGCCCATTCAACTAGCCGATTTTATCGACTACACGAGCAAGGAGCTACGTCAGATACAGGGACTCATTCAGGAGCATTTGGGACTGATTCTGGAGGCATGGCATGAGCATTTTACACAATAGAACCGCATCAGCAGCAAGTGTCTACTTCGACGACAAACGCATTCACGTCCGCCTTTCTGACGGGCGCGAGATCAGCGCACCTCTCGAATGGTTTCCACGGCTTCAACGTGCTACAAATGCACAGCGGCAGCAGTGGGACTGATTGGACATGGTGTTGGCATTCACTGGGAAGAGATAGACGAAGATATCTCCGTTGCTGGACTTCTGCGGACTACCACACGATTAAATTAGAGAGCGGAAGTGCACGAGCGAGCAATGGTTCAAAGACTATGTCCAGTTGCAATTTCGTATAGACAAGGCGACCCGTAAGTTCACCGAAAGCCGCTTTGTTGACTACTATTACGGCCCACTGGAGTGGAAAGCCGCCGTTGAGAATGAAGCAGAAACGCCCTTGCCGAACCTTGTGCGTGCTGCAATGGCCTTGCTCGACGCGCTCCCGGCGCAGGGGTTCAAGGCGCATCGCGCTATATACCTGTCGAAACAGGTAATCGCGCTGGAAACGGTGTGCCGCAAACTGAACGGCGAGACCTTTCGCTGGAAGACGAAGTGCAGAAGTGCTTCGCATATCTCGACTGGCGCGGAGCACGCTTGCGAGGTCCGCCATGTTCGATGAAACATTGCCCGGCCATGGAAGCAGATTTTAGCGGTCTCACCGGCGTGCACAAAATGCCTCGTTATGCGATCTGAAAGGTCTGCAACTGGCTCGACTTATGGCTGATGCTGCGAATGAGGCTCGCGCCGCGCAGACACGCCGCAGGGCGCAAGAGGCAGCATGGATCGTTCGTCGTGACAAGGTTCTGGAGGAGCGATCTGGTACCAGGGCAGGTATCATTCGGCGGAGAAATACAGACCGCACAAATGCGCGGCTGAAGGATTCTGTCAGTGGTCTCGCACATAGAATTTGCACGAAAGAGCGGCTCGCGAAGCGGTATATTGAGCAGCTTCCGTGATTCGCTGCACGTGTTTAGGGGCTTGAACTCAGCTATGATTTGTCTTCATGCCGGCGAGGAAGCATGGGTAGAGAACATTTAGCTTACCCATTGACCTGTGCCTATCGTAGTCGGTTGATGTCGCCATTGTATTCCTCCTGGCAACTGAATCAGATTGCGTGTTCTATGGCAACGCAGGTTCAACGATGAAAGAAGCTTCTGCTATCGCAATAGCTCCTATTTGTTATACGTTGCAGGAGGAGAAAAAGATGCGAGATGCATGTTATTTTTCTTTTTCCACCAGTTCCAATAAGACACCATTAGCGGCTTTAGGATGAATAAAAATAGCGCGGCCTTCAGCGGCGATGCGCGGCTGCTTGTCGAGCACCGCCGCGCCCTTTGCCTGCATTTCGGCAAGGGCGGCATCGATATCCGGCACTTCCAGGCAGATATGGTGCAGACCTTCGCCGCGTTTTTCCAGAAATTTTGAGAGGCTGGAGTCGGCTGTGAGGGGCTGAATCAGTTCGATTTCGCTGCCGCCGGGGCCGCCCATCGGCAAAAAGGCAATACGCACCTGCTCGGTCGGCACTTCTTTTATCTCGCCGGGGGTGATGCCCAGCGTATCGCGATAAAAGAGCAGCGCTTGCTGAATATCGCGCACAATGATAGCGACATGGTCGATGCGGTCAGGCATGGGTTTCTCCTTCTTGCGCAATATCCAGCGCGTTGCGCAGCATTGCCAACAGTTCCCGGCAGCAATCCTCGGCCCGTTGGCGATCTTCTCCGTGAATGGCTTCTTCGCGGTGATGCGCCAGTGGATTGCGCATTTTTGCGAAAAATTGTCCGAGCTGAAATAAATACGCCTCGTCAGCCCGGAAAATAGGCCGAAAGGTATTCCACTCCACTGAGAAGATTATAGCAAACATTTCCTGGGGATAGGCAAAATCCAGGTAGCTCTGAAAGCGCCGAATCCCGAAATGCGATATCTCTCGCTCGCGGAACTCTCGCCAACGCTGGCAATACTCTTTAATACGCTGATCTACCGCGTCCTGCGCATACGCCGCTTCAATGCGCTCGAACCAGTGTTCGCCGTATTGCTTTTCGAGCGCGAGCGCAACTACCGCGCGCAACATCGTCTCGGTCTCTAACCACAGCGACCAGAGATCAACCTGCCCTGCCAATTCCCCCTGTTCATGTTCCACTACCCGCCAGGGATGCAGCAGCGCCAGTATTTTCTGGTAATACTTAATGGATCGCCTGCGCTCAAAATCATGCAGCGACCTATCGCGGTTGTGCGCCAGCAGGACGCGCACCTCCACCAACTGGCGAGAGCAGCGCCTCCAGTACATCGGATCTTCGCCAAAGACAGGTTGAAAGGTCTCCCACTCTGCCAGCAATAGCGCGAACAGGTCTTGCGGGCTGGTGTATTCCAACATGCTGCCGAATGAGCGCGCGCCCCAGTTTTTTACTTCGCGTTCTAACGAGACCTGGCAGCGATCAAAAAACGTCGTCTGGCCTTTTGTCTTCAAGGTTGGATGGAGTTGTTTGAGACGCTCAAACCACTTTTTCCCATACTTCTCTTGCAAAAGCGCCGCCAGCGCGACGCGCATCGCGCATTCCGTCTCGCGCCACTTCGACCAGAGATGCGTTCCGCTCGTATCCTCTGCCGCAACCGGTTCATGTAGCTTCTTTTCATCTGTCTCAAGCTCGATGCGCCAGTCATCATCGGACCAATCCTCGTCAAACTCCTCGTTGTCTTCATCCTCCTGCTGATCCTCGACTACTGGCATCGTTTCGCGCACATACGCCTGAAAATGCTGCGAAAAAGCCTCGTATCCTTCCAGTGTTTGCTGAATAACACCATACCTCATCAACATATCGATGTCCGCTTGTTGGGCAGTAGCGACACCCCTTGTGGGTGTCCCGTCGTCCTTCGCGTTGTCCGAGCATATATGCAGGAGAAGCGCGGACGGGACACCCACAAGGGATGTCGCTACTGCATAGTAAGCGCGAAAATCAGCTTCCACATGCTGAAAAGCCTCGTCAACGTTCGCCGGCTGGTTTTCACGCCACATCTCTACCAACCGGGAACCCAGCCGCGCCAGCAGGTAAGGATGTTTGCCAGCGTACCATTCGATACGTTCGGCCAGTGCGTCGCTGGTGGTCAGGCCGCCGGCTGCCAGGAGAGCATAGTATTCCTGCATATCAGCCATATCGAAGGGCGTCAAATAGTATTCCTGAAAGGGGACGTGTAGGGTAGGGGCGGGGCTTGCCCCCGCCCTGGCTGCCTGAAAAGGGACGTGCAGGGTAGGCACACCTTGCGCCAGCAATTCGATCTCGCGCAGCGGATGTTGGGAAAGGGTGATAAAGGTTACGCGCCAGGCCGGATTCTCGTAGAGGCCGCGCAGGCTGCTAAAATACGTGGGGTCTGTTTTGAAGAGTTCAGCCGCCGCGTCAAAGTTGTCCAGCACGCAAACGATGCGTATACCCGGTCGGGACTGGCGCAGCTTTTGCATGTAGCGTTGCACTCGCGCATAGCTTTCGCTCCACGAGATACCCTCTTGCAGGGCCGCGTCTGCGGCGCGTTGCACGGCATTGGTGGACCAACCCAGGCTGGTGACTTGCTCGATACACTTGTGAGCCAGCGCGCGGAAGAAAGCCTCCGGCTGCTCATAATCGGCAAGGTTGACCCAGATGGGCAGCATAGCGCGCGTCGCTGGCAGGAACTCTCGTTCAAACATGACGTGGTAGACAAGGCGAGTCTTGCCGATGCGCGGCAGGCCCACAATGGAGAGGTTGCCCGGCTCCTGCACCGCCAGCACGCGCTGCTCGATGACCCGCGAGGCTGCTTTACGCCCTATGAAGGGCGAACCGGTGAGCGGCGCGTCATATGCGCCGAAAGGGTTTGTTGAAAGTGACATGCTGCCATCCTACATCTGCGCCAGCAGCCACTCTTTGAATAGCTCGACCTGAATACGGTAGTTGCGCCGTTGTTGCAGCTCGATCACATCCCTTTTAACCAGGTCGTCCAGAATATCATCTACTGATGCCTTTGTGCCGCTAACAGCGCTGACCACGCTTTCGCGGTCGCATACACCCAGGCGCGTATTGATAGCGATGGCCGTCAACACCTTTTTCGCGTCTTCCACCGAGATAGCCTCGTCCGACGTATCGCCTGAACTCAACAGGTTATCAAAATCGTCCCAGCCCAGGCGATTTGAGCCGCGCACCAGTTCGTTTTTCACCTGCTCCACATCGGCCTCCGTCACCAGTCGCGCATGATGCATGTTCATATAGTCAACCAGGCGATCGCAGATGATCTGAATGTAGAACGGGCTGCCCGCGCTCAGATCATAGATGCGCTCGATAGCCTTTTCGCGGAAGCGGCTTTCTCCATGCCTGCCCCCGATACGCAGGGGATCATCGATCAGTTTGACAGCATCTTGCTGTTTGAGGTAGGTTACGCGCACATCCTGCGACGTGCCAAACTCGTTGGGGAAGCGCTGCCGGAAGCGGGGCATCACATCCTGTCCCACCATTACCGCGTTAAAGAGGTTCCTTTGCAAGAAGGCTTTCCAGATTTGCATAAACTCTTCCGGGATGCGCCCGCTCATGATATGGTTGTAAATGTAGGAAAACTCATCAATCACCACCACCAATCGCGCGCTGCGCCAGTCTTCCGCCCTGGCTGCGGCGCGCTTGAACACCTCAAACGTATCATAAAAGAGCGTCAGCGGACTTGGATGTTGGTAAAACTTTGTATCGTCAGGGAAGAGCACCTCTAATGGGCTGCGCCCGCGTTCATCCACCTCGTCTTCGATAGCCCACTGCAATTTGCGCAGGATTCTCCACAGGATTTGATGTAAAAATGGCGCTGATCTCACATCTAGCAATGAGCCGATATTATCGACATCCAGGATTAGCAAATCGGGGTCGCTTGCCAGCGCTTGCCGTAAATGATACAGAATTGATGATTTTCCGGCGCGCTTCTGCCCGTAAATGATGACCGCCTTGCTTTCGGAACGCGCCGAGCGGATGGAGTTGGCTATGTTAGTAATCAACTCGTCGCGGCCATAGAACATCTCGCGGTTTTCCACAGTGCCGCCTTTGGCATAGGTGGCATAGGGATTTTCAATGCGCTCAAACTGCTTTTCAGAGTAGAGCCGGATGGAAAAATTCTCAACTGGTGTGCGCTGCGTCTCGCCTGAGCGCGTGCGATATTGAGCATAGACGGGCAAAGAGAAGGCCTGGGCCTGGCGCGCCTGCTCGGTTACACGCAGCGGGACGCGCAGGATTTTCTGATCGCCGCCACGCAGCGACCCATTCAGCTTGATCTCCTCGCCTCCCACGCTGAAGGATACCTCATCCTGCTGCACCACCAGTTCCAACGACTCTGCCGGGCTGCATCCCATGCGGTTTGCAATCACGATTTGCACTTCGATTTTGCCCAGTTCAGGCGTGTAGCGCTCCTCCATATCCTCCGGCAGGCGCAGCATCACCTGGGGAACCGAGCTTGCATAAATTCCTTCCAGGCGGTCAGCCGTCTTCTTCTGGAGCATTTCAACGATGGGGTACATCTCTTCAACGGAAAGCCGCGTGGGACTCTCCTCAATTTCGCGCAGCAAATCGGCGCAGTACGAGCCGGTCAGAGTGCAAAAACGCTCCTGCTCCTCGAAGACGTTTTCTTTGCCGAGGTCAACCAGCGTTTCCAGTATCTTTTGCAACTGCCGGATACGCTGCTGATCGAGGTCAAAGAGCAGGCGTTCTCCAATATTCTTCACCCGCTCCAGCGTGCGTATGGAGCTTTCGAGCGAGGCGACGGTCAAATCCGACTCGGAAACCAGTCCAAGCTCAGTAGAAATGGCGCGTGTCTCCTCGAAACGCTTGCGCCTCAAATCATTCCAGAGCTGCATGAACTCATCTTGATGGCTCGCGGCGCTGTGCAGTCCAATTTCATTATTTTTCAGATATTGCAACGCGCGCGCCCGCAGCGGTGGCCTGTTATACAGGCGATTGAGGATGCGTTGAGCGGCGTAGCGGCTGCGTATCAACAGGTAGGTAATCTGGTCAAACAACCGGTCTTGTTCGCCAAGCAGCCGGATCGTCTCTTCAAGGATGTCGTCAAAGGCGGGTATATGCGGGGTGATGGGAACCGTCCCCAGCGTCGAAGACAGGTAGCGCACCAGCGCGTTGACGGCGTCCTGCTCATCGCCGCGATAACCGGGGTCGCGCTCATCACGGTTGCGATTGCGCTCCCCGTCGTATACGGTTAATGCCTCGCAATACCACTCGCGCGCGGCATCCAACGGCTTGTTTTCAATCACGGTAGCGTCGCCACGCGAGGCAAAGCTGCGATAGAGGTACTTGTACATCTGGCGCGGATCATCCCAGTCTTCGACCTCGCTGATGATCCTGGCGGCTGAGAGATAGTATTCCGAGCGTTCGCGTGGGTTGCGCGTTCCCAGTTGTGTTGCCAGTTCTTCCAGTTTGCGCACGTCGGAGCGATCGAACTTCTTCTGCTGCGCGCGCTCCGGGCGCACCCCCTGAAACTTGCAGCGCCCCAGGAAGAACTGCGTAAAGCCACTGATCTCGCTGGAAAAGCTGGACAGGCGCGTCACGGTCATAATCTTGTCCAGGCGCTCGGATTGCCCGGTCGCCTTGACCTTCGATACCTCTTTTAGCAATTCCACGGCCTGCGCATCCGAGGCGACATCCAGAATCTCATTGAGGAGCTGTTCGGCCTCGTCATACTTTTGCTGCTTCACCAGGCAGAGCGCCACGTTTTTGCGGGCCGCCTTGCGATCCAACCCCAGCTCCATCACCAAACGGAAATAGCGCTCCGCCTGCACATAATCTTCCTGCTGGAGATAGCAGTTCGCCATCTGCCAGTAAATGTGCGCTTTGCGCTCGCGTGTGGTGGCACGCGCAAGACTCTTTTTCGAGCAGTTGCAGCGCTTCGTTATATTGACCCGCTCGCTGGTACACGTCGATGAGCAGGTTATCCACCGATTGCTGGTTGCTCATGCGCCTCCTGTTTTGCTCAAGTAATGCAATCGCTTCATCGCCGCGCTCCGTGCGCCCCAGCAGCAGAGCCAGTTCCCGAATAGCATTCTCCACCGAGTCATGTTCATCGATGGC
Source organism: uncultured Chloroflexia bacterium (assembly GCA_963769535.1). Taxonomy (GTDB): domain Bacteria; phylum Chloroflexota; class Ktedonobacteria; order Ktedonobacterales; family Ktedonobacteraceae; genus CF-113. The sequence continues at coordinate 66,268 of CAVYMC010000005.1, forward strand.
CTGTCGCAGGAGCCGCACCGCCTTCTCCGTGTCTTTTTCGATCATAAGCGCTCGTTTACCCTGCGCGAATGGGTTGGAGCCTGTGGGGGCCACGACGATGCGAGCGGTTTGCGCGAACTCCGTCCATTTGTCGAGGAAGCCGCGCGCGCCAGCATGATCGGGGTCGCGTGCCAGCACCGTCCTCAACTGTGTTACCGCCTTGGCGTATTCACCCGCGTTGGCATAATCGCAGGCCATATCAAAGATGTCATGCACTTTACGATACAGGGAAAGGCTGACCGCGAGTGACCCTTTTGGACCCTGGGCAATCTCGAACGTGACGGGAATCTGCTCCGTTGGTTTCAAATTGGGTTCGCTCAAGTCTTCAAGCTGGTCGAGCAGTTCTTCGTCGATGATGGCGCTGCGGTGGAAAAAGTAGCTTGCGCCGTTCGCGCCAAACAGAAATCCGAAACTGCGGTCGAACTTGTATGTATAAATGTGTCCAATAAGCTGCTGCGGGTGTGGTTGGGGGGATGAAACTGTTGCAAGCGGCGTGGGTTGAGCAGCAGGCAGGGTTGCAGTGGCAGGCGTGGTCAAGGTTGCGCTTGAGGATAGGACAACTGGCATTTTTTCTCTACCGGCGCCGTTCGATGACGCACCGGGAGGCGCTGTATGCTCCGCCCGCAATTCCCGCAAGGTCGCCTCTCGAGCTGCTTTCATTTTCAAGGCCGTCTGCTGGTATTCCGGGCCAACCTGCCCCACCAGCCAGTTGATAGCATCCGGTATGAGATTTTCGGCCGGCGCGCCATCCATCGCCTGTCGCAAGATGTCCAACGCCACCTCGTCCCTTTTACTGTAATGCAGGAGATAGAGGCACGTATCGAGCAGTAATTGCTCTTCCGATTCGGAGAAAGTCGGCGGGTCCGACTTGAGCCGCGCCTCGTAAATCTCGCGCAATAAAGCGTAGTTGCCGGAGACGCGCAGCAACCCGGCATAGACATACCACACATCCCCATTTTCGGTGAGCGCGTGACGCTGGAAAACCTGCTCAAGCGCGTGACAGGCCAGCGCCTCATCCTTGTTTATCACTGCGAATGCCGCCACCATCAGCCAGTCGCGGGCGCTTTGCGAGAGATCAGCCGCTTCCTCTGCGCTATCAAGAGCGGCGGCTATATTGTTGGTCAGGTAGTGAAAGTAGGCCAGGTGCCGTTTCAAAGATGGGGCAGAAGGTACTTGCTCGATCAGATCTTTGAGGTTGCCGATAATGCCCTGAACCCTGCCATAGCGCGGATCGAGCTCGTTCACCCGAGCGGCATTGTCAAATTTATTCTTAATGCTCACCCAGACGGGAACGGATTCCCTTTCCCCCAACGCCCTCAATTCTTCGGGAGGGGTACGCGCGTCGGGCGCAACGATATCTACCTTCGCCTGCTGCAATTTACGCTCAAATTGTGTGGTTACGACCTCCAGCCGCTTGAGGACTTCTTTTCCCAGTTTGGGCAGTAGTTGAGCGGCTGGAAGCGTTGGAGCGACATTCAATGCGGGGCGAAGGTGCGAGTGGATCTCGCTTCCCAATACGACGCTCTCTTCTATCGGTATCGTTCCATCGGGAAAATCGAATGCCACGATTTCAGCGAGTACAATGGTTGTAGCGTAGCTGCCTTTTCGCTTGAGAACAACAAAATCTTCCTCAACTTGATCGACAACGCCCGACAGACTCTTTTCCGCTTCGCAACAGGAGGCTGACCGCGCTACCTACTTTGCCCGTAAGTTGATCCCGCAGCATTTGCGCAAACTTACTCATCACACACTCACCTTCGCCTACCTTTTTATTCAGAACGCGGCGTAAAACCCCTGGCTTTAGCCACGGGGAGTCATCACAGCCTTAACACACCGTTCCAGGTGGCATGAGGTTCTGAAACGCTACTATTATACAAAATGAGCTATACGTATAATACCATACTTGATCTAAAGTGAAAACTATTTATAGCAATCGATCAGGCGAAAATCAGTAGAGCGCAGGGTATGCGGTATAGTGGCAAACAAGCCCAACGCCAGCCGCGCTGCCTGTGTCAACGTCTCCAGCGCCAGCAACGCCCCGATGCGCGTCTCTTCACTGTAGCCCAGCGTTTCCGCGAACTGGTCAAACTCGGCCTGGGTCAGCACTTCATAGCTCAAATCTGGCTTAATCAAGAGACTCAGATCGAGATCGACGTATACCAGCCGGTCTTGTTCAAACAGCGCGGGCTGAATCACAGAAGCGTATGTATGAATCAACGAGCGATCATCATAAAACGCGCTCAACGTATACCAGCGTTCGGGCCAGTAGAGTTGCAAACAGTTATAGCGCAATGGCCGCGTTCTGGTGGCCCAGTGCATGGGCGTACCGGCAGGCAGCCAGAGACGCACACAATCAGATGCGACCTGCGCGAGTTCTTCATCGCTCAGTTGTGTTGCCGCATCTAACCGATATCCACGCCACGATCCACGATACATGTGGTCATAGCTGCGACTCTCCACTTGAAAATCAGATTGCATAGTGAAACTCCCTTCCTCACGCACTATAGTACGCAAATTCGTTGATATCGTCAAGCATAAGCACCATTTGGCTCTTCACCATAATGCATTACGTCATTCTGCGCCTGAATCGCGCATACAGAATTGTTGTACAATGGAACGTATTACTACAAATGCGAAAAATGCGAATAGACGAAGCGGAAGATCACAAAACTATGCGTTGTCCCAACTGTCAGACCATCAATTCACCCAATGCCAAATTCTGCCTGGAGTGCGGCAATCGGCTGGTTGTCTGTCCGAACTGCGGGACCGTCAACGTGCCCTTCGCGAAATTCTGCATTGAATGCGGTACTTTGCTCGGAGGTGACACCTCTAAATCACATAACAGTGAAAATGGCAACGGGCGCGATAAATCGCGTCCCATCACCGGTGAGAACGGTGATGGGAACCATTCTATTTCTGCTGGTAATGAGAATAAACGTGCAGGAACGGTGTTTGAGGGCAACAGGAGCGGACACGCAGTGAACGGACGGAGTATTTCCGGCCCCGACGAAACGCCACAGGAACGGCGAGTCGTCACTGTCATGTTTGCCGATATTACCGGCTCTACGCCTCTGGCGGATCGCCTGGACCCGGAAGACATGCGCGCCATTCTGACTGGCTACTTTAACCTGATGACACAGCAGATACGGCGGCATGGCGGCACGGTTGAGAAATATATTGGGGACGCGGTGATGGCCGTGTTTGGCCTGCCAGCCGCCCACGAGGACGACCCTGACCGCGCCATCCGCGCTGCGCTCGACATGCAGGAGGCATTGAATCTGTTTAATGTGCGTCGCCTGGAACGCGAGCCGGGCGTGGCCCGCCTGCAAATGCGTATCGGCATTAACACGGGCGAAGTTGCAGCCCCCAGCGAGCAGTCCACGCGCCAGGATTTTCTCATCACCGGAGATGCCGTCAATGTGGCCGCGCGCCTGCAACAGGCTGCCAGCCCTGACATCATTCTGGTGGGAGAACGCACCTATTTAACTACGCGCGATGTGTTCGACTTTCGTCCCATCGCGCCCCTGAACCTGAGAGGCAAGCAAGAGCTGGTGCCGGCCTGGGCGGTGCAAGGTAGGCGCGAAACATCTGCCCCGTATGCCCAGCATCCACGCGGCATCGAGGGGTTGGAGTCGCCACTGGTGGGGCGCGCGCTGGAACTTACCTTGATGCACGCTACCTATGCGCGCGTGCAGGCGGAACAGCGTCCTCACCTGATTACTCTGCTGGGTGTGCCGGGTATTGGCAAGTCGCGCCTGATGCGTGAGTTTATCCAACGCGAAGAGGAAACCGCGAAAAGCGCTTCAAATATCCAGCGATTAGTCATGCCGCGTGTGCTGCAGGGGCGCTGCCCGCCTTATGGTGAAGGCATTACTTACTGGCCTCTGATCGAAATCTTACGTTCACTTTTGAGGGCGCAAGAAGGCGAGGGGCGTGACGCGCTTGAAAAACGCCTGATAGAAGTCGTATACGATACCCTCGCCGCCGCCAAAAGCAGCGAAGACCCCGCGCAGGTCGCCAGCGCCTTGATTCGCAGCACTGGTGGCGGGCTGAGCAACAACCTCTCCCCGCAGATTCCCGGCGATCGGCCCGATATCCAGCGCAGCGCGCATAGCAAGAGCACCGAGCAAGGCGGCCCGCAGGTGGCATTGATGCGTGCCTGGCGTATCTTCCTCGAGGCTATCGCCGGGCAGGGACCGCTCATTCTGGTGATTGACGATCTGCAATGGGCCGATGAAGCCTTGCTCGACTTGCTGGAATATTTGACCGACCGTATTACGCATGCTCCTATCCTGTTTCTCTGCCCGGCTCGTCCCGATTTCTTTGAACACAGGCGCGATTGGGGCGGCGGACGGCGCAATTTCACCACTATCGTGCTTGAGGTGCTGACGAGCGATGAAACACGCGATCTGATCACTGGTTTGCTGGATAGCGAAGATATTCCCGAAGTGTTCTATCACAGCATCCAGAGACGCGCCGAGGGCAACCCGTTCTTTGTAGAAGAGATTGTGCGTATGCTTATCGATCAGGGCGTGCTGGTCAAGCAAGATGGCTGCTGGCGGGTGAGCAAGCAAAACGTGGCGGCTCTAGGCGAACTAGCCAGCCCGGCCACACCCCCGGATGATACGTTGATTGACCAGCACTACGTCTTGCCTATACCCCGCTTGCCCGATACGGTGCAGGGCGTATTAGCGGCTCGCGTTGATCTGTTGAGCCGGGTTGAGAAGCAGGTGCTACAGGATGCCGCCATTATCGGGCGCACTTTCTGGCTGCAAGGATTGCTCGAACTGGCGGGGGAACTGGATAGCGAGACGGTCTTCAGAACCATCGAAACGTTAATACAACACGATTTTATTGTCGAAGCGGAAAAATCGATGCGCTCCCCCATTCCGCATGACCGCGTCTTTAGCTTCAAGCATATTTTGATTCGCGATGTGGTCTACAACAATATTCCACGCGCCCGGCGTTCGCAGAAACACGCGCAACTGGCCGTCTGGGTCGAGGAAAAAACTGGTGAGAATACCGGGCAATTCGCGGAACTGTTGGCCTATCATTATAAACAGGCTTTTGCGATGTGGTCTGCCAGTTTGCAGGCGCGTACTACCAACGATGGCGAAAACGAAGATGCTACAATCTACCCGCTTCTGCTCGCGCGACCGGAGTTGATTCTCCGCACTATCAAATACGTGACGAAAGCGGGGGACCAAGCATATCACAGCTACTACACAATTCGCGCAATCCAGGCATACATAGAGGCGCTTGATTTGCTGATCGAGAACGACGCGCAGCCAACAACAATCTCCCGGATGCATCAAAAGCTGGGCGATGCCTACGCGCAGCGCACCAACGCTGACGAAGCCTGGCATGAATATACGCACGCGCTGGATTTGATCCTGGCAGGGCCTGATATGAGCAAGCAGGATTTACTCGCGTATTACACTACTCACGAGCATACAGGCACCAAATCGGCATCGCTGAAAGTGCTGTCGAGCGAGACAGTAGCAAAGGGCAATCCCGATACTGCCAACAACCTGCTCTGCCTGTATGCGCGTATGGCAGAACTGGCAACGCGCTGGTTGGGCTGGTTCAAACGCTTGCCCGAGATAGAGGTAGTCCACGTGTACATCGAGGCAGGTTTGAAACTGCTGGAAGGTCAGCCGCCGGGCGGCAATCACGCTGCTTTTCTGACCTTTCAGGCCTTATGGTATATACGACAATTAAAATCGGCCAGCTCGCAACAACGGCCAGAGATTTCCGAACATGCCCTGGAAAGCATCCATGAGGCGCTGCGCATCGCGGAGGAGGCGGAGGATACGACGGCGCTCTGGATCACGCTTGACGCCCTGGCATTTATCTATGAGCATCAACATAAATATAACGATGTTCACGAAGCGCAACACCGCCGTCAGCAACTGGCATCGCGCATCGAAGGGCGGGAAGAGTTGCACGACCTGTATATTACGCTGGGAGTAGCGCATCGCTACATTTCTGATTACCCGGAGGCGGTCAAGTGGCTAGGGCACGCCTGGCGCATCGCGCAGATGATGGAAAGCCCTTCTATGTTGATCTACAGTATGCTGTGTCGCATGTACGTCTGGTATGAGTGGAACCGCTGGGATGAGGTGCGCGAGGTCGCCTATCAAATCATGCAAATGACCGAGCAGTACCAGTTAGATGACGGCTGGCTGCTCGATGCGCTGGAGACGCTGGCCGATATTGCCTATCGCACAGGCAACAAAGAAGAAAGCGATTCGCTGCTGCGGCAATATAAACGCCTGGCAGAGCAGCGCGACATCAAGCCGGAACTCACACGCAGCATCCACCTTGCGCGCGAGGAATGGGAACGCGCCAGCGCTGATTTCATGGAAGCATTACGCTGACTCTGAGCCGTACCCCAAGCCTAATGTGCTGGCGCTACTGGCGGAACTGGTGGTGATTACCGGCGAGAGCGTGGCGACGCAACTGACGTTGTGCGAACGAGCCGTGGCCCTGGCAGAGCAGTCTGGAACGCGCAAGTATCTGGCCGTTGCGCTGCGGGCGCGCGGGCGCATGTACCTGGAACAGCAACAATGGGAGGAAGCCGAACGCGATCTGAAGCAGGCGCTAAATGTCTTCGAGCTGCTGGATTTGCCCTGGGAACGCGGTCAAACGCTCTACTGCCTGGGCATGTTCTATACGCGCCGCGCTGATGCAGTTCATCCCGATACCGCGGCAGAACGCGCCGCCGATCTTAGCCTCGCGCATTTCTTTTTTGAGCAGGCGCTCGGCTTCTTCGCGTCGCTCAAAGCCGTACACGACGCCGCCCGTGCCCGTCTCGCGCTGGGCCTGGAAAACCCGTCCTTCGTCCTGTAAAATTTTGCCGACCGAATAGGGGAATCCGCTCATCGGGACGCTTGCGTCTCCACCGTCCTGTAGGGACAAGGGGCGGGGTAGGGTGGATGAGTGGGCCTTGTGCTTGTCCTCGTCGGAGTGCGACCATCATGCCTCATGGAACCCCTGGCGAATCGTGTTGCCACCAGGACAAGCACAAGGCCCCCACCCCTCCCCACATCCTCCCCTTGTCCCTACAGGACGGGAGCCGATGTTTTCCGTCATTGCCGCATTCGGTTGTCAAAATTCATCAGAACGGAGGGGGACGTTTCTCGTGATTACCCGATTCGGTTGTCAAACATCATTATGATGGGAACGAAGCCCCCGCCCTGGTACACTCACGCGGCAGGATCGACGGTAATCTTCAAATCGACGCCTGCGACATTTGTGCTGGTTATATTGTATGTACCAAACTGCTCGAAGACTACGGTGATTGCATCACCGGGTTTAAGCTGAATACCCGGCATTGTCAGGGCTTTTGGCGCGACGGCGTGAGTATCACACAGCCTGTCCACCCCCAGGCACAGCACCTGCGTCACGTTCGACTGGTTCACAAAATGGATGGATTCTCCCTCGTTTATCTCAACCGTGTTTAATGAGAACCCCCTGGAAGTCAGGTTCGAGTTCGGGCGCTTTATGAAATTGCAGGTAGAGAAATATTACGAGCGCGATTGCTACCGCGAAAAGCGCCGGTGGCACAATCAGATAAAGCAAAATTTTTCTAGTGCGAGACATATGTTTATGTTCCTCCGCTCATGTATCTTTTTAGAATGCGTTTGCCTCTTCTTAAAATATAGCTCATTTATCCCTCTAACTCCCAGAGCGAGGTATTCTGCCATAACTGGGTGGAGTCCCATACTCCGCCCATATGTGGGGGCAGCGCGGTAATATGCGCCTGCGCTGGATTGGCTCCGGCCTCGCTCATACGGGCGCGCATGCTATTCAGGGCCAGACGCGGTGTATTGTTGGTGCGGCTCAGGTGGGAGAGCCAGACCCAGCGCACCGCATCGCCACGCCAGGTGCGCAGGAACGCTTCCGCTGCCTGGTCGTTAGAGAGATGACCGGTGGCGCTGAGTATACGCTGTTTGAGGACGTAAGGATAGGGACCGCGCAAGAGCCGTTCGCGATCATGATTCGCTTCGAGGATCAGTAAATCCGCGTGCTGCATCATCGCGAGCATAGCAGTAGTTACCTCGCCGGTGTCGATCACTACACAGACCCGGCAGCCGCCCGCTTGCAACAGAAAGCCACAGGGCGAGGCAGCATCGTGCGAGACGGGAAATGGCGCTACTTCGATATCGCCGAAGCAGGTGCTGGACTCTGGAGGCAGGGCGTGAAAAAGTTCTGCGGCCTGCGCGTTGTCCAACGTGCCTGTTTCCAGTTCCAGAGGGACGAGCGCACCCGAATCTGTGCGAGCGGATTCTCCGGCGAATATGCACTGTATGGCGCTAATGGTGAGTGGGTTCGTAATGATGGGTAGCCGGTGATATTTCATCATATACGGCAGGCCGAGTACGTGATCGATATGTTCGTGCGTAACCAGGATACCCGTCAACTGAGCAGGCGAAACTCCGGCCTGGCGCAGGCGCTGCGTCAAATTGCGACCGCTAAATCCGGCGTCAACCAGTAATTTTGTGCGGCCTCGCGGCCCGGCTTCGATCAGCAGGGCATTACCACTACTGCCACTTCCTAAAGATGTCACTCGCATATTTATAGCCCCAACAGGCGTTGCGCGTTTTCGCCCAGAATCATGTGAATAGAGCGCTCATCCAGGCCAGATTGTTGGATATGCTCAATGATACGTTTCTGGCGCAGGAGACCATAATCGCTGGCAAACAGGATGCGATCGGCTCCAACCAGGTTGGCTACCGCCGGAAAGATACGCTGGTCATAGAGATAGACGGTAGCAGCGGTATCATACCATACATTGCGTGTGATGCGTTGTATCTCTGGCATGAGTGTATAAAAGGGCAAGCCACCGCCCCAGTGCGCGGCAATAAAACGGATATCGGGAAAGGCGGTAAGAAAAGTGATGATATCGGGCAGCGATACATTGCCCTTGCCGGGGTAAAGATGCCCTATCGGTTCGCTGCAATGAGACAAGACGAGCAATGAATAGCGTTGCGCGACCTCCATGATGGGCGCGAGCAAGTCAATATCGCTGAGCCGGTAGCCCTGTCCATGTGGCATCAACTCGCCAAGCCCGACCATACCTGCCTGCGCGCACCGCTCCAGTTCATATACTGCCACGTCACCAGCCGATGGCAGCAGCGCCGCCATTCCATAGATGCGCCCCGGATACCGCTGCATGGCTTCTATGATGTAGCTGTTGGTTTCCGCAATCAACCCCGCGTCTGTCCAACCAAAAGAAAAGCTCACCGATGCATCTACTCCTGCGGCATCCATTTCCGCTATCAGGTCTTCCGCGTTTGCCATAACTGCGCGCGGGTTCTGGTAGAGCTGGTTGAACCAGCTATCGCGCGCGCAATACTTTGAACGATGTCGTTGTATTGCAGGTGGAAAGAGGTGGGTATGAATGTCGATACGCATGGCTTTACCCTCTCCCGATGATACCAATAGCGACACCCCTTGTGGGTGTCCCGTAGCCTCACGAAGCTAATAGCAAAAAGGACACACTAGAAGTGCGTCCTCCAACCGAAGAATAGTATTACCTCAATTTTGCCGAGACCAGAGAGAGCCAGAAAGAGACAGGCTCGCTCGAAACTGCGTTGCGAAGAGACATATGTGTCGTTGAAACAAGCCGTTCGATCATTAGGGCCGCTTGGCTGCGACGGTTACCCGTCGTCCACCTGCGGTCTAGCAACCAGGTGTTCTGCCTGGGATCTTCATCTCTTGGAAAAGAGATGGGAACACTCATCCTGGGAGCGGCTTCGCGCTTAGATGCTTTCAGCGCTTATCCCTTCTGGACGTAGCTATCCAGCTCTGGCCTGGGCAGGCCAACTGGCACACCAGCGGTCCAGCCATCTCGGTCCTCTCGTACTGAAGATGACGCCCCTCAATGTTCCCGCGCCCACGACGGATAGAGACCGAACTGTCTCGCGACGTTCTGAACCCAGCTCGCGTGACGCTTTCATGGGCGAACAGCCCAACCCTTGGGACCTACTCCAGCCCCAGGATGCGCCGAGCCGACATCGAGGTGCCAAACCTTGCCGTCGATGTGAACTCTTGGGCAAGATCAGCCTGTTATCCCCGGGGTAGCTTTTATCCGTTGAGCCACACTCCTTCCACGCGGAAATGTGGGATCACTAAGCCCGACTTTCGTCCCTGCTCGGCCCGTCCGCCTCGCAGTCAAGCTCCCTTTTGCCTTTGCACTCTATGCGGGTGGTGTCCATTCACCCTGAGGGAACCCTTGGGCGCCTCCGTTACCTTTTGGGAGGCGACCGCCCCAGTCAAACTACCCGCCTGGCCCTGTCTGTCCTCCAGTTTATGGAAGGGACATGAGAAACAAAATCGCGCAAGAGTGGTATTTCAATGTTGCCTCCCCGCTCTCCACAGAAAGCGGCTCGCCGGCTCCCACCTATGCTACGCATGCACCACCTCGTCTCCAGACCAGGGTGTAGTAAAGCTCCACGGGGTCTTTTTGTCCTGTCGTGGGAAACCCGTATCTTCACGGGTACTTCAATTTCGCCGAGCCCCCTGTCGAGACAGCGCTCAAGTCGTTACTCCTTTCGTGCGGGTCGGAACTTACCCGACAAGGAATTTCGCTACCTTAGGACCGTTATAGTTACGGCCGCCGTTCACCGGGGCTTCGATTCGTGGCTACTCGCACCACTCCTCTTAACCTTCCGGCACTGGGCAGGAGTCAGCCCCTATACATCCGCTTGCGCGTTGGCAGAGACCTGTGTTTTTGGTAAACAGTCGCTTGAGCCTTTTCACTGCGGCCCTCTCACCCCCCACTCTTACGAGCGGGAAGCTACCAGGGCACCCCTTCTTCCGAAGGTACGGGGTCAATTTGCCGAGTTCCTTGACAGAGGTTCGCTCGTTCACCTGGGGGGAAGTCCCCCTGCCTACCAGTGTCGGTGTGCGGTACGGGCAGTGGCGGCGTCTGGCTAGCGGCTTTTCTAGGCGACCTGGGGTCACATGACTTCCGCCCCCTTGCGGAGGCTCGTCCCAGCGGTCACGCTGCATGAGACACGGATTTGCCTATGTCTCGCGCTCCCGCCTGGCAACCGATCCTGTCCATTTGATCGGCTCACGCTCCCTATCGCGTCCCCGCTTCACTCGTAACGACGCGCCCTGGTGCAGGACTTTCCTACCTGCTTTCCATCGCCTACGACTTGACGTCCTCGGCTTAGGCCCCGACTCACCCTGGGACGACTGACGTTGCCCAGGAACCCTCAGGCTTTCGGTGTGGGTGGTTCTCACACCCATGACGCTACTCATTCCGGCATTCGCTCTTCTGCGCGCTCCACCTGTCCTTACAGTCAGGCTTCTCCGCCCGCAGAACGCTCCCCTACCATACCCATTTTAGTGTCTCGTCTTGCGACAAGACCGGATATCCACAGCTTCGGTACGATGCTTGAGCCTCGGTACGTTGTCGGCGCCCATCCACTCGACCAGTGAGCTATTACGCACTCTTTCAATGATGGCTGCTTCTAAGCCAACATCCTGGCTGTTATAGCGGATGGACTTCCTTTCACACTGAGCATCGATTTGGAGACCTTAGCTGGTGGTCTGGGCTGTTTCCCTTTCGACGACGAAGCTTAGCCCCCGCCGTCTCACTCACCGGCTTCTCTGATGGCATTCGCAGTTTGGTTGGGGTTGGTAACCAGCGTTTGGCCCCAGCCCACTCAGCGCTCTACCTCCATCAGAGCCACCTGCCGGTGGCTGTACCTCAATACATTTCGGGGAGAACCAGCTATCTCCACGTTCGGTTGGCATTTCACCCCTATCCACAGCTCATCCCCCAGTTTTGCAACACTGGTGAGTTCGAGCCTCGACGGACTTTCACATCCGCTTCACTCTGGCCATGGATAGCTCACGTGGTTTCGGGTCGCATCATCGCCACTCTCGCCCTGTTCAGACTCGGTTTCCCTGCGGCTCCCCGTCTTTAGCGACGGTTAACCTCTCTCTCACGCTTGCGCGGGAGCGAGGGGGGCGCGACGACGATGCACTCGCCGGATCATTCTACAAAAGGCACGCCATCAGCCCTAAGTCCCTCGTGGGACAGTGGCCTCTGACTGCTGGTGAGTACGTGGTTTCAGGGTCTCTTTCATCCCCCTTGCGGGGCGCTTTTCACCTTTCCCTCACGGTACTTGTTCACTATCGGTCGCTGAAGGTGTTGAGCCTTGGAGGGTGGTCCCCCCCGCTTCCCACAAACTCACCGGGGTTCGTGGTACTCAGGTATCCAACCAGGAGCGGTCCGCCTTGCTCTACGGGACTCTCACCCGCTGCGGTGGCGCTTTCCAACGCCTTCGAGTCGGCAGACTCTTCCTGTGTATGTCGGACCCTACAACCCCCACGGGTCCTCTTGCGAAGAACCGCAGGTTTGGGCTCGTCCCGTTTCGCTCGCCACTACTCCGGGAATCTCGTTTGATTTCTTCTCGTCGGGCTACTGAGATGTTTCAGTTCGCCCGCTGCCCTCCACGATGTCTATGTATTCAACATCGGGTCACCAGACATGACTCTGGTGGGGTTGCCCCATTCGGAATCTCAGGGCTCATCGCTCGCATGCAGCTCCCCCTGAACGTTTCGCCGGTCTCCGCGTCCTTCATCGGCCTTCAGCGCCTGGGCATCCACCTCGTACTCTCTCTCGCTTGTCTTCACCGCATTTGCTGCTCGCAAACACGTTCAAGCTCCTCTGTCTCTGTCTTGTTCTCTTTTTCTGCCCTCGGCAAAATTGAAGTAATACTATTCTATTCGGTTTTTTAGGTGCCATGTCAGGTCGCCCTGACAACTGGAAAGTGGAAACACAACCGACAACGCCTACGGAACCGCTTGACCGCAGTCTCTCCCAACTCTGTCCAGTGACCCCTGCCCGCTCCTCGCGGAGACACACAGGAGATCGACCTGGGATAGGTTCCCCGTAGAGAGGAACCGGACTCCCTAGAAAGGAGGTGATCCAGCCGCACCTTCCGGTACGGCTACCTTGTTACGACTTCACCCCAATCACCAACCCCACCCTCGACGCCTGCCTCTCTTGCGAGTTAGCCCGGCGGCTTCAGGTGTTGCCGACTTTCGTGGTGTGACGGGCGGTGTGTACAAGACCCGGGAACGGATTCACCGTGGTGTGCTGACCCACGGTTACTAGCAACTCCAACTTCATGGAGGCGAGTTGCAGCCTCCAATCCGAACTGAGACTGGATTTGATAGGATTGGCTCCCCCTCGCGGGTTGGCTCCCCATTGTTCCAGCCATTGTAGCGTGTGTGTCGCCCAGGACGTAAGGGCCGTGCTGACTTGACGTCATCCCCACCTTCCTCCACGTTGATCGCGGCAGTCTGGTCGGAAAGATGCAACCGACCACAGGGGTTGCGCTCGTTGCGGGACTTAACCCAACACCTCACGGCACGAGCTGACGACAGCCATGCAGCACCTGTGCATGCGTCCCGAAGGAAACTCCATCTCTGGAGATGTCGCATGCATGTCAAACCCTGGTAAGGTTCTTCGCGTCGCATCGAATTAAACCACACGCTCCGCTGCTTGTGCGGGTCCCCGTCAATTCCTTTGAGTTTTAATCTTGCGACCGTACTCCCCAGGCGGACCATTTCATGTGTTAACTTCGGCACGCAGGGGGTCGATACCCCACACGCCTAATGGTCATCGTTTACGGCCAGGACTACCGGGGTATCTAATCCCGTTCGCTCCCCTGGCTTTCGCACCTGAGCGTCAGAAACCTCCCAGGACACTGCCTTCGCCTTTGGTATTCCTCCGGATATCTACGCATTTCACCACTCCACCCGGAATTCTATGTCCCTCTGAGGCCCTCGAGTCCCACCGTCTTCCCGGCACTCCCGTCGTTAAGCAACGAGCTGGCACCGGAAACGCGCAGAACCGCCTGCGTGCGCTTTACGCCCAGTAACTCCGGACAACGCTTGCCCCCTACGTATTACCGCGGCTGCTGGCACGTAGTTAGCCGGGGCTGATTCCTGTGGTACCGTCCGTTCTCGTCCCACAGAAAAGCAGTTTACAACCCGAAGGCCGTCGTCCTGCACGCGGCGTTGCTCCGTCAGGCTTGCGCCCATTGCGGAAAATTCCTCACTGCTGCCCCCCGTAGGAGTCTGGGCCGTTCTCAATCCCAGTGTGGCTGATCGTCCTCTCAGACCAGCTACCGATCGTCGCCCTGGTGAGCCATTACCCCACCAGCTAGCTAATCGGCCACAGGCCCATCCCAAAGCGCCTCTCGCGAGACTTTGCTTCTCCCTCTCTCGAGAAAGAAGCCTATGCGGTATTGTCGGCGATTTCTCGCCGGTATCCCTCACTTCAGGGTAGGTACCCATGTGTTCCTCACCCGTCCGCCACTCGCTCCCCTCTTGCGAGAAAAGCGCGTTCGACTTGCATGTGTTACGCACGCCGCCAGCGTTTATCCTGAGCCAGGATCAAACTCGCCATCCAAGTTTATGTGTACTCACACCTCGCAGCATGAGCCCGACTTGCACTTGAGCGATCCAGGCCAAGTTGTTACACTTAGCTTGTTCGCAGATTTCTTCTTGTTCAGAAATTGACAGAAACTGTTTCTTGTCTTACCGTTCCATAACAGTTGCTGTTCTGCTTCCACTTTTCAATTGTCAAGGTACACCGTAGAGCAAGTATATGCTCGCTGTCGTTGCTTTGCAGACAGAGATAAAACACCAGAGTCTCCTTCCTTTATCAGGTGCATGAGAACCCTGGGTTCGTTAGATTCTTGAGAGAAAACCTTTAAGAGGTTCGCCTACTAGAAGTTGTTCCCTGTCGTCGTGACAACATCGGTATTATGCCACAGTGTTAAGGCCTTGTCAAGGGATTTTGCGCGAGTTTTTACAAATTTATAAAATTCATATTTTCAGATAATTTTATGGCTACCGAAATATACATATTTCCTTCCCGCCGCAGGCGGTTCGTAATTTAAATGGTACCTATTTGCTATCGCAGGCGATCCTGATGAGAAAGCATGGCCAGTGAGTTCATAATAATATTGAAGATTGTGAATATAGTAGGAGAAATGGCGTTTATCATGACAATCTTATCTAACGAATATACAGATGGAGCGTCTATGGAAAATAATAGCGATGCCTCCCTGGATGAGAACAAAACTCTGCATATCGGTTGTGGTCTGCATAAGATGCCGGGTTCTATTGGATTAGATATCACTGGATTGCCAGGTGTTGACGTTGTTCTGGACCTGGACCGCGAAAAGCTGCCATTCCCCGATAATCGTTTCGAGGCGATCTACGCGCATCACGTGCTCGAACATATCAGAAATCTTTCGGATGTGCTTAGCGAGTTGCATCGAGTCTGCAAACCCGGCGCCGTGATTGATATTATGGTACCCTACTACACCTGTGTAGGAGCCTTTGGCGATCCAACGCATGTCCGCTTCTTCACCTATCGCACCCTTGAGCACTTTGCAGAAACGGAGGACAAAGAACGCTATACGTGGTTCAGCGCGACGCGGTTCAAAGTCGGCTCGCGTCGTATTGGCTTTGGCCGCCTGTTCCGCCTCATGCTGATAGAATTTTTAGCCAATCGCTGGCCGAATATTTACGAGAACTTCTTCGCCTTTTCCTTCCCAGCACGAACGTTATCCGTGCAATTGATCGTGAGCAAAGCCGAGTCGCGAACGGGCCAGTTACCACCTGGAGTTGTCCATTGATTTGCTGGAGCGGCTGCGTGGTGATTACCAGCGCCGCTTCATTCCGCCATTGACGCGCGCCAATCCTGATCCGCCACAGGTGACAGATCACGGGTTAGATAACCCAGTGTCCCGTCAAAAACTGTAGCAACAGGAAGGCAAGCAGCGGGACAGAGAGCATAAGATAGTAGAGATTCGCCTGCTGTTTCTTGCCTATAGCCGCCAGCACGATAAAGGCGGGGAAGACTTCGAGCATGTAGCGTGAAAAGGCTCCCAGGGGAACGCCGCCGCTGATGGGGAAAATGAGGCTGAACAGGTAGATAATAACCGCGTAAAGGCTATATACGCGGTATGCGCCGGGAAACTTCCACGGCCCGATGAATGCAAGCATTACTAGCGCGAGTATGAAGAGGCATGCGCTCAGATCAATGACGTTGTGAATCGAATCGAAGGAAAGCACCGCCCGGTGCAGGATGACGACTGCGGCATCGATTAAGCCATGCCAGGGGCCGTGCATGGAACGGCTCCAAACGACCTGAGCGTGAGAGAAGGCCAGCAGGTCGTGAAAGCGATAATAACAATACAAGGCAAAGATGCCAATTCCAGCGGGCGCGCCCGCGCAGGCAAGCGCGTCTAAACGCAACTTTTGCAGTGAGAAGTTATGCTGGCGCAGGTATTCATAACAGAATGGCAGCAGTAAGCAGATACCGGCTGAACGAGTGAAGCTTGCCAGCAGGCCGAACAGCCCTGCCAGCCACCACGAACTGCGGCGCATGTAATAAAAACTGAGCAAAGTGAACAGCAGGAAAAGCGACTCGTTATAGGCTGCCGCGAAGAAAAACGCCGTCGGGAACACGGCGAGATAGAGAACGGCATTCCAGGCTTGAGCGCGATCAAAGTCTTCCAGCACCAGCCGGTAGAATACAGCAAGCATCAACAGGCCAGCCACATTGGAAATAATCAGACCAGCCACAAAAGGGTTGCTCGTCAGGAAAGCAAGCAGGTGTTCGAGCAAGGGGAATGATGGGAAAAAGGCTGTGCGCCACGCTGCGGTGTAGCCGTTGGTGGCAATATTGGTGAAATGACCGCTATCCCAGCGATACCACGAGATCCACAGAGTAGAGAGTGGAAGGCTTCTGACTCGAGAAGTTGCCAAGCGTGAAAAGCGCCGCGCAATAGGTCAGGATGAGCAAGGCCAGGTGCGTAGCAAGATAGATGGGGAACACACATCGTAACGCAGCGAACCACCCACGCCAACCGGTCGATGCGGCTCCAGGGTCATCCGGCGTTTGCCGGGGCACAGGGCTGCTTTCAAGTACACCGGGATCGGCAGCAGTGGTGTTACTTTCTAATAAAGTAACTTCGCTCAATGTCATTGTGGTGGCTTGTTGTTTTTGCGTATCTTCAGAGAAATCGCTGGACGATTGCATAAAAAAATCCTGTTGAGGATAAATCTTTTTTTGTGAACTCGAATTCGCTTTTCGCGCTATAAAATAGGACGCTCGCGCTTATCAATGGTAACGCAAACCTGCCTGACGAATTTTGACAAGCAAACTCGGTAATGCGCATCTCCCCGTCCTGGTGATGTTTGCCAACCGAATGCAGAAATGGGGAGGAAGGCGTTCCCTTCTGTAGGGACAAGGGGCGGAGTGGGGTGGATGAGGGGGCCTTGTGCTTGTCCTCGTTGAAGTGCGACCCTCATGCCTCACGGAACCCAGGCGAATCGTGTTGCCACCAGGACAAGCACAAGGCCCCCACCCCTCCCCACATCCGCCCCTTGTCCCTACAGGACGGGGCCACGCGCATTACTGCATTCGGTCGTCAAAATTCATCAGGCCGCTTGAGCCGCAAGCATTCCACTAGACATCATTCATCAAGCTAACTGGTCAGTATGCCGAGGTAATTGGATGGTAGAGAGCAGTTCTGGTAGAGCTTTGCTAAAAGTTGCTCCTGGTTGACGACGCTGAACCGCCCGTTAGAACACTGCATGTTCAGCACACGCGCGCCCATACCGAGGTCCTGGCGAATGGGCTTAGAATGCCCCAGTGTATCGAGGATGCCGATGGGCCAATAGACCCCGCTCTGAATAAAATCACGGTCGCTGAAGAAGAAGAAAGGCACCTTGTAGCGCGTAGTGGTCTGGGCATCGCTGATAAGCGTCAGGATATGGGAGACCGCTACCTGGTACTGGCTATACTGGTTAATGCCGCAGCCTTTGAAGCAGCCTGTACCCTCGACGACCCACAGGTGTTTCCCCAGGTCGCCATTGTTCAGACTGACGCCGAACTGCTGCGCCCAGAATGCGAAGAGCGCGTAGAGGTTATTGACGTACTGGCTGGGGTAGCCGTTGTGCCAGCTATCGATAAGGCCCACGGTCTGAGCGCGCCAGGACCAGTTGTCACCCGGATGCACCTGCGTGTTCATGGCGTTCTGCATCTGGTTCAGGTAGCTCACCTGGTAATATAGCCCGCCATTATTTCCCCCGACGAACTGGGGATCAAGCGCGCCCAGGATGACAGGAGTTGCCGGTTGTACCGCGTGGACTGCGCGGGTACACATATCGAAGAAACGCGCAAAATCTGGCGGGGCGACGTAATTGGTCAGAGCATTCTGCTTCATTTCTTCGTTCCCGCACTGGATGGCGTCGGCTCCGCTCTGCGCGATGTCGGCGAAGAGCTGCGGGTTCAACAGGCGCGAACCAGATTTGGCAGGTTGGCATACGATCAACAGGACGCGCAATCCAAGATTGTGATAGTTTTGCATGGTCGTATGCAAATGAACGCCGCTCAAATCGCCAAACCCGCAGCTCGGATAACCCAGGCGTATCCAGCTTATACCTGCGAAATACTGTCCTGGATTTCAAATCAATCCCCAGCACATTAGCCGGATTGGGGGCGGGTAACAGCGTTGGCGTAGGAGTAATGCTCACCTGCGTCTGCACCGGAGTGAGAGCGGTTGTGCTGGCAGCAGTCGGGCTAGATGTTACTGCTGTCGTAGAAAGTTGTTTTGCCGGTGGATCATTTTGCGCCTGGGGAGTAGCTAGATGATAGGTAATGGTAACGACAACTACGCTAATTACCAGCACAAGGGAGGCAAGTAATGCCAATCTTCTTCTCTTAGTATTTCTGGGCAGCATAACGTCTCCTCAGATGTTGTATTTGTTTCTTCATTCATTATACTACCGCTCATGCCTGTCTATTTTCCGATACAAAATTCCTGGAAGATTCTTTCCAGCAAATCTTCGCTGACCGTTTCGCCGGTGACTTCGCCCAGGGCGTCATAGGCGGCGCGAAGATCAATCGAAACGAAATCCAGAGGCAACCCCTCGCGCAAGGGTATCAGCGAAGCCCGGATATGTTCGGATGCGCGGCGCAAACTCTCCTGGTGACGCGCGCTGGTAATCAAGGCGCTCTCACTTTGCAACGTTTTCCCCGCCAGCACCAGGTTCGCGATATGTTCTTCCAATTCGGCAATACCCGCACCTGTGAGCATTGATGTATGAATTAACGGAGCGCCGGGCCACATTTGCCGAAGTTGAGCGATTTCCACCAGTTGGCGACAATCCGCTTTGTTGACGATGAGGACAACAGGGCGTCTTGCCATGTCTTGCCATGCAACCGCCGGGTGGTCGCTTTCATGCTCGCTTTGCCTTCCGCCCCCATCCCCGAAGCCCATAGCCCGTAGTTCTTCTGAAACGCGGCGATCTTGCGCGGTCAACGGCTCAGAGCCGTCAAAAACGAGCAATGTCAGGTCGGCGCTTTCTGCGGCTGCGCGGCTGCGCTCGACACCTATCTGCTCCACCGGGTCGCTGCCGGGCGTGATGCCGGCTGTGTCGATCAGATGGAGAGGGATGCCGCGCACATTGGCTACTTCTTCAACCGTGTCGCGGGTGGTGCCGGCAATAGGGGTGACGATGGCGCGTTCGGAACGCAGCAGCGCGTTGAGCAGGCTGGATTTGCCCACGTTGGGACGCCCGATGATGGCGGTGCGTAACCCCTGGCGATACAGCCGACCTTGCTCGGAACCGGCTAACAAGCTGTCAACTTGCCGCTGCGCCTCCAGTATCGATGGAGATAGCTCGGTTGGCTTTGGGGTGGGTACATCTTCTTCAGGAAAGTCGATGCTGGCCTCGATACGCGCAATGACGCCGAGCAGGGAATGGCGGGCGTGCTGCACCTGCTCAGAAATGCGCCCGCGTAACTGCTGCATGGCAAGTCGCTGCCCCACCTCGGTCTGTGAGCTAATCAGGTCCATCACAGCCTCGGCCTGGGCCAGGTCAAGCCGCCCATTCAGAAAGGCGCGTAAGGTAAACTCGCCGGGATTAGCCATGCGCGCTCCACGGGCCAGCGCCATGCGCACAATACGCTGTAGAATGAACGGGCCGCCATGCCCCTGAATCTCGACAACATCCTCGCAGGTATAGGTGTGCGGCGCGCGCATAAAGGCGACCAGCGTCTCGTCCAGTATTTCATGTGTATCCGGCGCCACAATATGAGCATAAGTAAGCGTGTGAGACGGCGGTAATGCCGTATCCCCGCCTGGTCTGCGCAGCAATGGCAGGACAATAGCAAAGGCGTCCGGGCCGCTAACGCGCACTATACCGATGCCGCCATACCCCGGCGGCGTGGCAATCGCTGCAATTGTATCACTCAAGTTGTTATGCATAAGCGGATTATATAGAAGTTTGCGCGATGTGACAAGAGCATGTTAGTGCAAGCAGCGAGAGCCAGGGCGGGAACAAGCCCTGGCTCTCTAGTACCTCTGGCTTTGCTGCTTGCTTGATGTGACAAAAAGACATACTTCAACGTTCTATTAGTACAAAAAGAACTCATCAGGCGTGAGTTCTTATTTGCGGGGCTATGTCGTGGAGCCTGTGGCGCGGTTCTCATGGTAATGTTGGGAGGGGCGTGATCTATCGTGTCCTCGTGTTGGGCTATCGTCCAGGCAGGTGAGAAGAGTTACGTATGAGCCAGTGTTTGCGTTGTAGCAAGCCGTGTGAAGCGTCCGCTGTATTTTGTGACGAATGTCGATCCTTGCTGCGAAACGAATTTCGCCAGGGGTCTGTTTCGCATTCCCCCTACCCTGGAGGCATCGTCTCCTCTGTAGGGCCGCGATTTATCGCGTCCTCACCGGCATCCATATCGGCCCTTTCATCGGCGTCCTCACCGGTGGTTGCGTCGGCCCCTTTATTGATAGCGCAGGAGCCAGACGGGTCACAGGACAACCTGGCGCATCATAGCACAACGCCACCGGTCATCGTCGAAACCCCACGCTCGCCGGGCGCGCCCGTGACACCCTGTCCACCCACATTATCTAGCTATACCTATACAGATACAGCTGAACAGACGATGTCCCGCTTGAGCGAGGCCGCGCAATTCATCTCTGAAGTTGAACCTTCCAACCGTCGTTTGCCGCGCGCTTCGCGCCTGGCTCCCATTCGCGATATTTCCGCCGATATTCGACGTGAAAGTACTCCCCTGCCCAAATTTTCCAGGATGCGCAATAGCACAGGCGCTCCTGAAAAGGTCAACGCATCCGGCCCGCTGTCAGCGGCGCGGGAGGATGTTGATTATAATGGCGAGCTGCCAGACCTCTGGCCCTGGCTTGATGGCGAAGTCGAAGAGAAAGAGAACGAAGATACCTGGGCAAACAGTACAGACCCTCTCATCTCCCGCCATATCCCCAATAGCATCGAGGCCGCGCGTGTCGAGGAAGAAGATATTAAACGCGCCCTGGCGGAAGGCGTGCCAACCAGCCACAACCTGCGCCTGGTCAGGCAGCGTCGTGCTTTCTCGCTGCGTATCGCCTTCGTGGTTCTGGCGATTCTCGCTGCGCTCGCGCTTATCGTGGATGGTGTGCTGCTCTCGGTCGTGGTAACCCATCCCAGGAGTGCCAATACTTTGCCCAATGGCCCGGCAGTGGCAACTCTGACTCTCTTACCGAGCGTGGTGACTGTAAAAAACGGCCCGCAACAGGTGCAGGTTCACATCGTGAATTTTCCGCCGGACCACACTGTGCAATTATCGCATGATGTGCAGGAACAGGTGATGACGGTCGGCGGTTCCAGTATCGTCACCATCGGGAAGAATGGTTCAGCGCAAGCCACGCTCATAGTAGATGACAGGTGGGCAATAGGCTATGATCTGGTGTACGCCGAAGATACTATGACACATTACAGTGCCAGCGCCCAGCTACAAGTTATCGGGTTGGGATCTTCCAAGCCCGCGCACCTGGTGCTGGTAGGCCAGAACAGCAAGGGTGTACTCGATTTTGGTTCAAATATCAAAGGGTCTAATAAAATCCTTCCTCTGACCCTGGAGAATAGTGGCAGTGGCTCTATAACATGGTCTGCCAGCAGCAACCAGCCCTGGCTACTCGTCTCTCCCGGTCAGGGTACCTTTAGCCAGAGCCAGAAAATCGATGTTGCCATGCAGAGCATCGGCTTGAAGCTTGGGAAGCATACGGGGTCCCTCATCTTATCATCAAGCGTGAGTACGCAGTCGCAAACCATCCAGGTAACGGTGACTGTGCTTGCGCCGATCCCAGGCCCTATGCTGGCCCCGACTCCTGCCGTCCTCTCGTTTACTACCACCGATGGCTCTGCTGGTCTACCGCCGCAACCGCTGACGCTGAATAATCCGGGAACGCAGGCGTTGAACTGGTCGCTGACCATTACTGCCTCCGCCTCTCCCTCAAACCAGTTGGCCCTTGCGCATCTGCCTGGAATCAGCAGCAACTGGTTATCCGCGGATCTAATTTCGGGTGCTATCCTGGCCGGTTCGAGCCAACAAATAAATGTGTCGGTAAATAGCGATAGACTTCTGCCGGGAGCGTACCTGGGAGACCTCGTGTTTAGTGCGCCAGGAGCCGTTGATGGCATCAGTCAGACGGTCGCTGTCTCACTCACGGTGCAGCCGCACTGCGGCCTGGTGACGAACTCAGGATATCTTTCCTTTACAGCAGTGCAGGGGAAAACAAACCCCAGCAACCAATCGCTGGGGTTGAATGCTACCGCAAGTTGCGCGGGCGCGCCAATTAGCTGGAAAGCGACACTATCCTCCTTATCTAACTGGCTCAGCGCGACTCCCACCAGCGGCACACTCAACGCGACTCCCGCCAGTGGCACACTCAAGGGAACGACCAGCGAGTTTATCTCGGTAGGAGCGAACGCGGCGGGGCTGCCAGCCGCGCCCGGCTATTATGGCTTTATCGCCCTGACAACGCAGAATAGTACGCAAACAGTCATGGTTGCGCTGACTGTGCAGCCGCCCCCGGCACCAAACGCGCCGGTGATGAGCGCAGCGCCGCTCAACCTCAATTTCAGTAACACCTATGGGCAACTGAATCCCAAGGGCCAGGTCGTGACTATCACCAATACCGGCGAAAGCCCGCTCTATTGGAGTACCACCGTTACTCTAATTGGACCTTCCTGGTTGTCTGCATCGCCTACCGGTAGTGGCACCGTGCCTGTGCAGCCGGGTCAGACCGAGCAGCTTGTTGTCAATATCAATACGTCGCAACTGTCACCTGGCACCTATGCCGGGCAGATTGGCCTTACGGGCAGGGACAGCAGTGGGAAACCCGCCAGTGGTACCGGGCAAGTCGTCTCTATCAATCTTGTGGTGCAGCCGGCCTGTACCCTGACGCAGCCCTCGTCCAGTTCTCTCGCCTTCAGCAGTGTGCAGGGGCCGTATAATCCTATCTCCCAGACGTTGCTGATTACCGGTACTGGCAACTGCGCCTGGCCCCTGGTCTGGACAGCCAGTGTACCGGCTAATGCTCCCTGGCTTGTCATCCTACCAACATCGAACAGCATTAAAGCCAGTGGTCAATCATCCAGTTTCGCGGTCCAGCCGAATTCAGCAGGAAAATTGCTTGCTGCTGGTGTTTACACCACCAGTTTTACTATCTCTGCCACGGATAGCGCGGGCACCGTTGCTACCGGCAGTCCGCAGACCATCTCCGTGACACTAACCGTGTTACCTCCTTGCTCACTGGTTGTCCCTTCCGCCATGACCTTCACCGCGGCTCAGGGTCACGCATCTCCAGCTCCGTCGAGCGTCCAGCTTAAAGAAAAGGGTACCTGTTCTCTTCCTGTAACCTGGATGGCAATCGGAGATGGGGTTAGCAGCGCGTGGTTGTCCCTCTCTTCGCCACCTCAAGACACCACCGGAAACGGCAGCTCGTTGACCGTCACTGTAAATAGCGCGAGCCTGCTAGCAGGAACATACACGGGGACAATCACCGCCACCGCCACCGATGGCAATGGTAATGCTGTTGGCGCATCCCAGACTATCACCGTCACCTTGACGGTGGCTCCGACCTATTCTGTCAGTGGAACAGTCATAGCCTGCCAGCCGGGTCCCGCCCCGCTTTGCACAACCTCCGCTCCACTGCCGGGAGCAACATTAACAGTCTTGAATAGTGCCAATCAGCAAGTAGAAACCGTTACGGCGGACGCATCCGGCAATTATATCCTTCCTAACCTGTCTCCCGGCAGCTATACCGTCACCATCGCCGGAACCGATGCCAGTAGCATACATTATTCGACCACCAGCATCCCTCTTGTTGTGACTGCGACAGTGACTGGCGTGATGCTTGATGTGTATCCGGGGTAGCAGGAGTAAGTGATCAGATTCATCGCGCCTCATCTGATTGTGTTCAGTCTTTCTTAATAAAGGATGAGAAAAAAGTACCTTGTGTACTTGACTTTTCCTGAAAGGAAGAGTATAAATCCACTATCGATGTAAGAAACAACCGGTATTTCAGGGAGTTCGAGAGATAAGGGGAAACTCTGGTACTCCTGTGTTGTTTCAACCCGCCACTCTCTTCGCTTTTTTTGCCTGTTTCGTGCCTTACGTATCTCAGCTTACATTGTCATACAAAAAAACATGACGCTCTATCAAGCTTGGTCCCTTGCGAAGAGCGTCATGCGTGGACGTATCCACATGGCGCAGTATACCATGTGAATATCGTCCTGTGAAGTGAAAGGACGTATTTCCATGCGCCTCCAACCTCCCGGTTCGCCTCGTGTTCAGAGTAAGTGGTTCGGGCGAGGTACCACTCTTCCCACACGTCGTTTGCTCGTCACTTTTTTCTTTATCTTTTTGATCCTCTTCTCGGGATTAATTGCTTCATGGCCGATCATACACCGGTCAGAAGCTTTTGCCGCAAGCAATCCGAACGCGCCTATTAGTCCGCCCCCGTGGCTGCATCAGTCGCCTGCTGGCAAGCCGAATGATCTGGGTCATTATGGAAAAATATCCACTACTCCTATCACGCTTAACGCTCATATCTGGCCTATTACTATGCCACCCATGACTATTTCACTTACCACGCAGGCGCAGCATGTCTTGAGCAAAGATGGTCAATTAGAAATCAATATCGCGGCTGGGAGTGTCAGCGCAGCCCAGTTAAGTAGCGCCAGGGGGACCATTCACCTTACTATCACCCAGGTTCTTCCAGGTTCTGGCGGAGCTTCGAGCAACAACATTCTATTTGGCTCCTTCCAAATTCTGCTTCAAGATGCCTCCGGCGCTTTACTCTCGAACCCTTTCCCTGGCCCATCCTTTGACAATAAGCTATCACCTGCGACCGGATCAAGCCACTCTGCTTTACTGGGGGCAGAAAGTCTATGGAATGTGGCGCTCTGGAGATGCCTCTAAACTGTTGATTGGTGTCAAACCAGTCTCTACGCAGCCTATTCCCGCTGCCTCACAGATGCTCGTCGGAAGTGGGGACAGCACGGGATTGGTCTGGGGCTTTTCCACCAATCTCTCTGCCAACCCTGCAGGAGCGTCAGCGGCGTCCAGCTCTGCTATAAGCGCCAGTACCATCACTTTTAATACCATAGCTCCCCAGGCACTCTGGGGTATGCCACAAGACTTTCAAGTAGGCTTGAATGCCGGAGATCTCGAATATAATTATCCTTTGACTCTCCCCCCAGGCCCGGGCGGATTTGTGCCTCCCCTAAATCTTGCCTATTCCAGCGCCTCTGTAAGTGAGAACCACAACCTGCAGGCGGCTGCTCCCTGGGTTGGGGAAGGCTGGAATCTGGGACTAGGTTCGATCAGTTGGAGCCAGGAAAATGTGACTCCTGGCGGCACCAACCGTATCGAGAACGTGTGGCGCATCAGTGATCCCAGCGGCATTAGCGGGCAACTCATTCCACCCGATCTGACCTATTCAACGGTTCCTCCCTACAATCCGGCCATGAGTTCATTAGGAGCGACAACCATCTGGCATAGCGCGCCAGAAAGTCACGCCAGGATTCAGGAGATCAAGGATACTACTGGAACCTATCCGTGCTGGCGGGTATATCTGCCCAATGGCGTGATGGAAGAGTTCGGCTGTATCGACTCGGTCGGTTCTGACCAAAGCTATAAGGATAGCGCGGGCAACTGGCAGCGTTATCGCTGGGACCTGGACTTGATGGTCGATGCGCATGGCAACCAGATTCATTTTAACTATCAGCGTATCTGGGGGGCTGGCAAATTCTGGATTCAGGACGCCGTGCTTTCTGATGTCGAATATGGTGATCCTACCTGTCACCAGTTCAGCATCTGTGCCAGCGCCAACTGGCACCCATCGGTGAAAATCGTCTTTGATGCCAGCACCATTGTGAGCAATCTCACCAATCCAACGGGCAGTGGGAATTGTAGCGGCTGGAATAGCGCCACTTCCCGTTGCGACGACCCGCTTGACTTTACCAGCATCGGCGGTTTACCAGCGCCGCATGTTATGAATAGTTACATACTCAATGATATGCAAGTGCAGGTGCAGGGCAATCTGCTGCATAAATATGTCTTCTCCTACGAGCAATCTCATTCGACCGGTAGCACGAATCCCTTAATCGACCCGCTCACCGGTGAGAAAGAAAGCGCCGCCGGCTTGTTGGACCTGGCAAAAATCCAGGAGTTCGGAACCGGAGGCAATTCACCTCCCTCACCCTATCCAACCGTCAACATCACCTACGACTGGAAGTTCCAGCATTATATCGATACCTACCTATCAGCCGCCGCCGCCGCCGGTTGCCCTTCGTGGGTTCCTCCCAGCGGTGGCGGCTGCGTCCTCTGGTCAGCAAGCTTCAATTCGCGTTATATCATCTCTTTAGATAATGGGCGTGGGTGGAACGAAGCCATCACCTGGATCGAGGCGCGTAATAACACGCGAGGGGTGGATAGTGGTCCTGTCAATGATGCTTTTGTCTGCACAGGTCAATCCACCACGCACTGTATCGAGGCTGACGACCATGCCTGGAGCCGGGAGGTGGTCAAGCAGCGAGATGCGACGACCAACGGGGAAACGTCAACCTGGACCTACCATGATTACCTCAAGGCTGGTCTGGCAACCAATTCTCCTGGATGGCCTGCCTGCACTACCTGCAATCAAGGCGCAACCTGGGGCAACCAGAATGACAATGATTACGCCGACTTCTACAACGCCCAGTTTATGAGCTACTACCAGGTTCAGGTTGTTCAACCGGATACATCATTTCAAAACTACACCTTTGGCTCGACCAACGGCTGGGGTATCGCCAGGAGCGATATGTTTTGCCCGTCAGGCTTTACCTGCCAAATTGCGCCCTACTGGAGTACTGAAACAGCATTAGCTGGTAAGGTCAAAGAGATAGATAGCTATGAACTGCATGGGACGAACCTTGTTCTGTTGAGCGTGCAGCTAACAAGTTATGGTGTGAACTGTCCTCCACCAGGGGTTGCGCATAGCCTTAATGGAGGCTCCCCGGATAACCCGGGCGATGTTTACCTTGTGAGCACACTGGATCGCAATAACCCGGTGGTTGTCTGTGATCCGCGCGCGAACCAGCAGGACACCTACCAGGTGGATGGCGTGACGGATAGCAGCCACTATACGAGCGATGGCAGAGTCGTTCACAGGCAAACCAACTACACCTATGATGGAGATAATCAGGGTCCCAATCACATTTCAGGCTATGACTACGGCAATGTCAGCGATGTAGACGTTAGCGGGAATGACCTCGGCGGGTCGCATGTTATCACGCACCAGACATACTATCCCAATGACAATGTCACTTCCAGTAGTTTCATCTACCTGACGAACCTGGCCGCCATCAACCAGTTGAAAGACAACACCGGCAAAATCTGGTCCTGCGACCAGTACACTTATAAAAACAACACCAATCCAACCACGCCGCCCACGCTTCCCGATCTCATCCAGAGCCAGTCCTTCTTGAGCGT
This sequence comes from uncultured Chloroflexia bacterium, assembly GCA_963769535.1. Taxonomy (GTDB): domain Bacteria; phylum Chloroflexota; class Ktedonobacteria; order Ktedonobacterales; family Ktedonobacteraceae; genus CF-113. Next base: position 94,184 of record CAVYMC010000005.1, read on the forward strand.
CGGGCAGCTGCAGCGGAAGCAGCACGAGTGTCCAGCATACCTACGATGCAACCGGCCAGGTGATCACGTCTATCGATGGAGATACCCACCTGGGCTGTACCAGTGGCAGCACTCAATACAGCGCCTGCGCTGTCTATGACGGCGCGGACACGCACCTGGTGACAGCCAGCAATGCGCTCAGCCAGCAGACCGCCTACGCCTACGACAGCAGCTCTTCAGGCGGCTTTGGGCAGTGGCTGACCTCTACCACCGATGTCAACGGGCAGACTACCAGCTACCAGTATGATGTAATGGGCCGCCTCACCGCCGTCATTCGCCCAGGAGACAGCAGCAGCAGCCCGACCATCACCTATAGCTATAGCAATAGCTGTAGCAAAGGAAGTACGACGCCCTGTCTCGAGTTGGATACAGCCACGCGCTTTACCGCAGGTGGCTCAACCTCGACGGTCAAACAGTGGTACGATGGATGGGGACACCTGATCGAGACGCAGACCCCCAGTCCGGTGAGCGGACAGACCATCATCTCGTATATCGTCTACTATAACGATACAACCAATGGCGTCGAGGTCGTCAAGAGTCTGCCCTATGCCATTGCAACCCCATCTGGCTATGTCGCGCCCGACCTGACGAAAGCCCGCTCATTGACGAAATCTGATGGCCTGGGTCGCGCAGAGGGGAGCGTCACATATAGCGATGCCACCACCATTGTACTCAGCGCCAGTCTCAGCTACGTAGTGGCGCAGGGCGTGACGGGCCTCAGCAGTGAGAACAACAATGCGTATGAGCAAACCACCGCGCTGGATGCCTACAATCACCACTCCATCAGCTACAGCGATGCATTCGGCAGGACGCGCTTCGACCAACTCTTTAGTGGGACAACCAGCCCCTACAGCGTTGTGCGTACAGTCGAGTACAACTATGACGTACCTGGTAATACCATACAGACGCAGACCTTTGACAGCAGCGCCGCCTTGCAGGCCAGTTATAACGCTACCTACGACGCGCTGGGGCAGCGCGCGGGCTTCAACGACTCCGACCTGGGATCGTGCAGCGCCACGCCGCTGCCGCCCGGTTGCGCCAACAGCAGCGACACCGCCTGGCATTTCACCTACGATGCCGATGGCAACCTGCTCCAGCAGACCGACCCGCGCAACCAGAATACCTACACGAGCTACGACAAGCTGGATCGTCCCCTGTGCCGCAGTACGCAGAACAATCCGTGCAGCACCAGTCCTTACTCGGTCTACTTTTACGACAGTTACAACAACGGGAGCAATGCCGGACAGACCTTTCCGTCGGGATGTGTTGCACCCGGTGGCTCCCTTGCTTCTGATCCAATAGGGGGACAGGTAGCGGAAACATTTAGCAATGCAGCAGGAAGCGGCTGGCGCTGTTATGGCTATGATACGCGCGGCAAGCTTGATCAAGATACACTATCCGTCACTGCGGCTAGCCCGGTGAATCAGACCGTGACTCAGACGGTCACGCTCAAGTATAACGACGGTGGTGAAGTCTCCGCAATGACCTACCCTGATGGAGATGTCGTCACAGCCAGCTATAACGCCGATGGTTACTTCCAGGGGACGAGCGACGCCAATGGCGCGATCATGAGCGATGTGCACTATACCAATGCTGGCCTGATCTCCAGTTTCACGATCGGAGGGTTGACCTATCAAGGATCAGCAACAACGCCGCTCACGATTAATGTGGGATACGACGGTATCCAACGTTCACTTTCAGTGAATGCTGTCGTGAGCGGGAAAACACTGCTGAGCCAGATGCGCACCTACGACAACGTAGGGAATGTGGAAAATCTCAACACGACGCTGCCCACCACTAGCGGCGGAACAAAAACCGACAACCAGACCTTCTGCTACGACGCCTTGAATCGACTGGTCTGGGCGGGTAACACCGGCACGCCGATTGGCGGCGACCACTGCGGCGCTGCCCCAGGTGGCACGACCACGCCCACCTATCAACAGTCCTTCAGTTATGATGCGTTAGATCGCCTGTCCAATGGGCCATCGGGGACCGAGACTTATACCGATCCGGCGCATGTCCATGCAGCGACCGGGTTGGGTTCAGTCCCCAACCAGTACGCGGCTTACGACGCGATGGGCAACATGACCTGCCGCAACGTCGATATCACGAGCGGACATACTTGCTCCGGCAGTACGCCCACCGGCGCGAGCATGAGCTACGATAACGAGAGCCGCCTCGCCTCCTGGACGGCGCCCGGCGGCACAACCGCCACCGATGCCTTCCTCTACGACAACGAAGGCCATCGCGTCTTGCAGCTCGCAAGCCGTACCACTGGTGGGAATACGACCACGAGCGCCATCATCACCTTTGATGGCGTTACCGAGACCACCATTACCAACGGAACGACCTCCACGATCAAGTACTACACCCTGGCCGGACAACCGTTCGCGATGGCGACGGGAAGCGCGTGGTATTCCCTGGTGCCTGATCTGCTGGGCAATATGAGTGTCGCGGTGAGTGGAAGTGGCGCCGTGCAAGCTGTTGAGTTCTATGCCCCCTATGGAGGGGCGCGCTACGGCGATGGGACCCTGCCGACTTCCTACAATTATACGAGTCAGCGGCTGGATAGTCAGACCGGGCTGCTCTACTACCAGGCGCGCTATTATGATGCCGCGAGTGGCGCTTTCCTTTCTCCTGACGTGGCACGGGGGAACTCAGAGGGCATGAATCCCTATGGGTATGTGGATGACAACCCGGAAACCTACGTCGACTCCAGTGGTCAAGAAGGCGGTCCTACCATATGGGACATTCTCACTATCATCATAAGCGCTCCGGGGCTTGGGACAGCGCTCTTCCCAGTTATTTTGGCCCTGGACGAGTTATCACGAACGATCCAGGCTTTTCGCAAGATACAGTAATTTCCAGCCCTGCGCCAGAGACCAACATGAATGGTGATCAGGTGCTGGTGAAGGACAAAATACAAGAAATAAAAGATAGAGGTGGTGACAACGGTGATAACGAGAATGGGAAAGGTAATGGCGGTGATGGTAAGGGTGTCAAGGGTGGCAAGAGAGATACTGGATTTCGTAGCAAGACAAATCCGAAGAAAAACATAATTAGGGGGAAAAGCGGTACTAGTGGTTATGGATATCAAATACCGTCTAGTCAGTTGAGTGGGAGAAGCAGTGGTTTGCCCGGTTGGCAGATGACAATGGGGTATCAGTTTCACCGGCATCTAGCCAACCCTGGTTGTTGCCAAAGATAAATCCTGGCCCTACAACGTCTCAAGAGCCGTCTGCATGGGATCAGTTTACAGGATGGCTCGGAACCCAATATAATTACGTCACAAATTTCTTTGGTCAAAGCCCGTTGCCTGGTTTTGCACCCGTACTATCACCATTTGTACTACCACCGGTAGATGTAGAGGAAATTCAGGCACTCTTAGCCAACCTGGCCGAATTCGCTTAATAGATACAAGAAGAGAGAGGATTACTTTTCCTCTCTCTTCTACACGTTACTTGAGAAAGCAAGTCATTGATGATTTGCTCAATAAAGTGGATTCTGCGGGATCGTGTTATACTATCAACCAGATTTTTCTGCGACAGGAGAATGAAATATATGGCAGAAACCCCTCAGCAGAGGAACAACGACGAAGTGAATTCTCAGCAGACTAAAGAAGAATGGCTTCGGCAAGGCGATGATCTCGCTGCCCAAAAGCGATTCCAGGAGGCGTTACAAGCATATGAGCAGGCTATTCGTCTTGATGCGCAGGACTGGTTGCCTATGAAGGCTAAAGGCGTTGCTTTGGGAGAGCTTGGACAAAATGAAGAGGCATTGGCTGCTTTTGAGCAGGCTATTCGTCTCGATCCTACTCATGCTGTGACCTACTATGATAAAGGCCTCGCTTTGTCAAATCTTGAACAACATGAAGAGTCAATTGTTGCCTATAACCAGGCCTTGCGTCTGGACCCTAGTTATGTTGATGCCTTTAACAACAAAGGCAATAGCCTGGTTGATCTTAGGCGACATGAAGAGGCACTTATTGCCTATGAGCAAGCTCTGCGCCTGGATCACCATAATGTCGTAGCTTATAACAACAAAGGCTTAGCCTTGGATAATCTGGAGCGCCATGAAGAAGCACTCATTGCCTATGAGCAAGCACTTAATGTAGACTCCAACTATGCTCAGGCATACTTCAACAAAGGAAATAGTCTGGCTGATCTTGAACGGTACGAAGAAGCACTTATAGCTTATGAGCAAGCACTCCAACTGGACCCCAACAATGCTCAAACTTTCTACAACAAAGGATATGTCCTGGATGACCTGGGGCGGTTCAAGGACGCAATTACCGCCTATGACCAGGCACTCCGCTTGAAGCCCAACGACGTTCGGAGCATTTTCAATAAAGGTTTGACGCTAGACAAATTAGAGCGGTTCGAGGATGCGATTACCGCCTATAATCAGGCGCTTCTCCTGGACCCAAATGATGCCCAGGCATATTACAGCAAAGGGAACGCTCTGGCCGATCTGGGGCGTTCTGAAGAAGCTCTGGCTGCGTATGACCAGGCGCTTTATTTGGATCCCAATTACGCTTTTGCCGTTTTCAACAAAGGAAACAGTTTAACCAGCCTGGGGCGATACGAGGAAGCAATCGCAGCCTTTGAGCAGGCATTCCGTCTCGATCCCAGCGATGCCAAAGCTCCTATCAACAAAGGAATGGCACTGGCTCATCTAAAACGGTACGAGGAAGCAGTTGCCGCTTATGATGAAGCTCTGCAGCTGGAACCCTGATGATACTCAGGCTTATGAGATGAAGGGAGAAGCCCTTCTGGCTCTCTACCCGTATATCCCACCCAGGCGAACGGCAAATAATGAATGATGAAGCAGGCTTGCAGCGAGCTAAACAGCATTAGCCGCTGCAAGGTTTTATCACGCCTTATACGCCACATAATACCCCTTGAGCGAACGGGGGATGCGCCCGACCAGCAAGGTGCCATCGGGCATATGTTCCTCCTGTTCGACATGGCCCCGGCGGTGAAAGAGTTCGACCAGTTCGCTTTTGTCGAAGGGGATCAGAACGCGCGCAGCTTCCATGCTGGCGGCCAGCACCTCGGCGATTTTCTCGCGTAGCGCGTCCAGGCCCACTTTTTGTAGCGCGGAGACCGGGACAGCGTTGGGATAGAGGGTGGTATCAAGCTCGGATGCGTCTTTCGAGCAGGTCGATTTTGTTGAGGGCGGTCACACGTGGCTTATCGCGCGCTTCGAGTTCGCCCAGCACATCGCTGACCGTTTCGCTCTGTTCGATGGCGTTTTCGTGGCTCACATCGACCACTTCCAGCAACATATCGGCATCGATGACTTCTTCGAGCGTAGCGCGGAAGGATGCGACCAGCTTTGTGGGCAGCTTCTGGATGAAGCCGACGGTATCGGTGAGCAGCGCCTCCTGGTTATTGGGTAACAGCACATGGCGCGTAGTGGGATCGAGCGTGGCGAACAGTTTGTTTTCCGCCACCACCTCGGCCTCGGTCAGCGCGTTGAAAAGGGTGGACTTGCCGGCATTGGTATAGCCTACCACCGCCACAACCGGCATGGACTGCGCGGTGCGCTGCATCCGGTGGGTTTTACGCTGCTCGCGCACCGCTTCGATCTCTTCGCGCAATTCAGAGATGCGGCTGCGAATGCGGCGGCGGTCGATTTCGAGTTTTGTTTCACCGGGGCCGCGCACGCCAATAGCGCCGCCCGCGCCAGCCTGCGCCCGCGCTACGCGAACCGCCAGCCTGCCGCGAAAGATCCACGCCGCGACCTGCCAGGCGAGGCAGACGGTATTCGAGTTGCGCCAGTTCAACCTGTAAACGGCCTTCGCGTGTGCGAGCGTGTTGCGCGAAAATGTTGAGAATGAGCGCGGTGCGATCCAGCACGCGCGCATTGAGCAACTTTTCCAGGTTGCGCTGTTGCGAAGGGGAAAGCTCATCGTCAAAGATCACCAGGTCAAGGTGCAAATGCTTTTCTGTGTCGCATAGCTCCTGGGCGCGGCCCTTTCCAATGTAAGTGGCTACGTTGGGGTGGCGCAACCGTTGAATCATGCTGCCCACCACTTCTGCCCCGGCAGTGCGAGCCAGCGTTCCCAGTTCGCTTAGCGAATCCTCCACACTCCATAAACTATCACTCTCTTCGTGATCTACCGCCACCAGAAAGGCTTGTTCGTACCTGCGCGAGCCGCTTTCAATACGTTGTTTTGGCGTAGTCTTCCTCCGCTCGTATTTTCGATGGGCGTGTTACATGACACCCCTTACCTATTGTACCATCTACCGTCCGCTTACAATCCGCTCGTTTTCAGGGCAGGCAACTTTGAGAGGATAAAACTGTTGACGTGAGCGAACAGGCTGTTGGTCAACGCCTGGTTATAGGTGTCATGCCAGTTCGTGTATTGGGCTAAGGTAATATTAAAGCCTGGAATGATATTCGAACCGGCGGTAATTGCGTGCTGCGCATTGTTCAGAAATCCACCAATGACCAGCAGGATGATCACCCACAACAGCCACGCTTCGATAAACCCGACCACACCGCCGATGAGTACATCGCCAACACCAAGCAACGGCACGGCTCGAATGACGCCGCGCAGCATCGTACCGATAATGTGGATGATAAGCACCGCGGCGAAAAACAGCACGATATACGCCAACAGGGGAGAAATGGTGAGGCGATTCGAGGCCAGGAAGAGTGTGAAGGGCTTGCCCAGGAAGATGGCTACCCCCAGCGCGATAGGGATACTGAGCAAGTTGACTATACTAAAAATCGCGCCATTGCGAATACCGTTAAAGACAAGCAGCACGATAGTGATAAGAAAAAGCAGGTCAATCCAGTTAAAGGGTCCGATCATCTTTGATGTCCTCCGGTCACGTCATAATATATTTTTAGCAGATGCGCAATTATACCCTACTATATCTCATATGCATAGACGTTGCGGCAAGCTTTCTTGTAACAAAACAGAGCAGAATGCGAATGGCGCTGCTCATAGCCACTCCTTTTTCTCCGCCTTTGTCATGCTGCTTTTCTCGATGGCCTCCGCCAATGATTGCTTCCTGGCCGGTTGCTGCTGGCTTTCATGCGCGGCCTGGGCGGTCTGACGGCGATTGAGCGTAGGGACAGGCGAGCTGCTCAGCAGCAATGTGCTAAATTCCTCCGCGCTGACCTGGAAGAATTGCGCCAGGCGACCAAGCTGGCGTTCGCTCAGGCTGAGGAGGTCGATGACGCCATCCTCGAACTTTTTCCACACATCCGCGCCCAGGCGCAATCCGCGCGCGGCCTGGGTCAGGCTCAACCCTTTGCGGGCGCGCAGCGAGCGCAGATCGGCGGTAGCAAGCGGACTGCCGAACACTCGCTGCATAGCAGTCTGCGCGGCGCGTTCCGTCAGAGGCAGCAGAGCCTTGCTCTCAGCCGGAGCCGTTTCGGTTATGTGGTAGGTCGCGATGAAGTCGGTCAATTCGTCCTGCGCGTCCGGGTAGTCGCGCAGCAGCGCGATTTGCGCGGCTCTGTCGCCGCTATCTTCGGCAGCGAGCCAGGCCATTTTAATGTGTTGCAAGTCTATTGTATTCATGCTACTTATCCTCCCGTCGGCTATGTTGTGGCGCTTTGCGAATAGTGGTTTGCTCTTCACTGACAAGTCGTATCTTCAATACGCTGCACGCTTTTTCGTAGCGCAGGCGAATGGTGCGTTCGTTGCGCTTACATGCCTGCGCGATCTCATCCCATTTCCAGGCCCGAAGCACGCGCAGCACCATAATCATGCGATCCAGCGGATCATCCAGCATATTCAGGATGCGCAAACTTTCCTCGCGCGCGTGTAATTGATCATATTGGTCGAGCGGATCGGCCACATCGGCGGCAGGCGGCGCATCGCTATCCACAGGCATAGGCTGGAGTGGCTCCATCATCGAGCGCGGCACATGGTGCGGACGTCCGCCTGGCCGTCCTTCGCTATCGCGCCGGTAAAGCAGACCCTCCTGGCGCAACGTGCGCTTGAACTCATCAATGCAGAGCATACGCAGCGCGTGGATAAAGTTCTGGGTAATGAAGACTTCTTTGGGGTCCCGCGCCTCTCGCAGGAGACGCTCGACCATGTTTGCCTCGGCCTCTTCGCGCAAATCTGGCCGGTGGCTCAGTCCCCTGGCGCAATGCTGGAACGTTGATTTGCTGCGCTCAACCAGCACCTCGCAAAGCATACGCGACCCATCCGTATTTCCGCTGTCATCGCACTCGCGAATAGCCAGCACCAGTTCAATTTCGCTGATCTCGTAGCGGCCCTCCGGCGTGCGCCGCCGCAGCCGCTCCTGTAACGTGGGGTCTTGCAGATTGATCATATCTCTCCCCCAAAATAGTATAAGTAATCCCGGGTTTCTTATTAGTGGTTCCAATAACCTTATTCTTTTTACAGGATAAAAAGCGGAAATGGAGCCCGGGGCGACCACAAGGGTCTCGCCTGGCACCCCTGCCCTATACGAACGGCAAGACAAAAATATGTGGTATTGTAGGGGCGACCCTTGCGGTCGCCCTGGCTTCCAACAATGCTATATACTGTAATGTATCACAAGTGCCAGATTTTTTCTTGACGAGAGACTATACAATGAAAGTAGGCAATACAAGATACATTTGTACCCCTCTCATGATACCAACGTTGCTTGCATGGATGTCAATCGTTCTATAGACTAGAAATGCGGGACGCTCCGCAGGTTCAGTATTGTGCGAAAATAGGATCGCCAGGGGGAATTGGGCTACCTGCTCTCAGGTTTAGCTATTTCTGGCCGAAAATAAAAGAGAGAAATCCATAAATGTACTGCACTTTCAGGCTAACTAAAGGGAAGGGAATGAGACGTGCTTGAAGTTTTACCAAAGATTGCGAAAATGCAGGCGTCATACGCGCTTGGCAAACCTCTTGCTCTTCCAATGAATCTCACCATCAGTGTGAGCTATCGCTGTAACTCTCGTTGTAAAACGTGCAATGTCTGGCAGCGCCCCAACGATGATTTTACCATTGAAGAGTACGAAAAGACGTTTGAGTCTGTAGGGCATGCCGCCTACTGGTTCACCTTTAGTGGTGGCGAGCCGACACTGCGTAAAGACCTGCCGGAAATGGTGGAAGCCGCCTACCGGCATTGCCGACCGGGCGTGATCAATATTCCCACCAACGGCATCCAGGATAAGATTATCCCGGAGCGCGTTGAGCGCGTGCTACAGGCGGCTCCCGGCTCTGAGGTGATTATCAACCTTTCGCTCGACGGCATAGGAGTCAAGCATGATATTGTGCGCGGCGTCAAAGGCAATTTTGAACGCTCCATGCGTACCTATGCCGGGCTGAAGGCGCTCAAAGGGCGCTACAAGAACTTCACATTGGGCGTGCATACCGTTATCTCCAATTTTAACGTGGACGAGTTTGATGCCATCTACGCCTTCGTGCGCGATGAACTGAAGCCCGACTCTTTCATCAGCGAAATCGCCGAGGAGCGCGTCGAACTGGATACCGTCGGCATGGGCATCACGCCGCCTATTCAGAAATACCAGCCCGTTATCGAACGCTTGCAAGAAGGCATTCACAAGGCCGAATTCGGCGATGTCACGCGCCTCACGCCGCGCATCACCCAGGCGTTCCGCGATCGCTACTACGACATCGTGAAGCGCACCTTGGTCGAGAAGCGGCAGATTATTCCCTGCCTGGCAGGTGTGGCCTCGGCGCAGATCGCGCCTAATGGTGACGTGTGGACGTGCTGCATTCGCGCCGAGTCGGTGGGCAACCTGCGCGAGCACAACTATGATTTCAGGTCGGTCTGGACAACATCCAAAGCCGACGAATTGCGCCGCAGCATCAAAGCGGGCGAGTGCTATTGCCCGCTGGCTAACGCCTCTTATACCAATATGTTGTGCCACGTTCCCACATTGACAAGCGTCGCGCTTGAGGTGGGGAAAGGCTCCGTCGCGAAAGTCTTTTCATCCGGTAATCGCGGCAAATCCGCCAAACTGCGCGAACTGCCTGTCATCAACGCGAGCGCCGAAGCATCCGCGCACAATGGTAATGGAGTGAAAGCGCGCGCGTTGCCCGTTATCAATGTCGTGGATGGCTCGCCCATCTCGAACAGCAACGGTCATGCATCGGATGATAGCGTAGAGGCGACAGCATAAAAAAGAGAGGGCCAGATTGCCAGGGCGACGGGCCAGGGCGACCGCGAGGGTCGCCCGTACAATACACGAGTGACCAGGCAAAGCCGTAGTATTGTACGGGCGACCCTCGCGGTCGCCCTGGCAATCTGGTCATGTACCTTTTTATTCCTTGTTGCGCATAGGTGAGATTGCGCGTAGTTGGGGATTGGTTTCTTGCAGGAAAGCGCGGCGCAACTGTTCGATTTCTTGCCGCAGTTCAGCGATCTCTTCAAGATGTAGTTGTTCGTAGGCCACGAGGCGTTGTTGTAGAAGCAACAGTTGATAGGCAAAACTTTCCTGGTCCACAGGTAATGGCTGATCTCCAACTTCTAAGGTTGGCGAAGCCTGCCAGTCTTCCGAAGCCTGCTCTTCAGTGTTTGACGAGCGAACGTATCGTTTCTGATGGGCTGTGACGCGAGAAGACTTTTCCGGGAAGTCTCCGTGCTTGTCTCTCCTGTGCATAAATACCTTCTCCTGCTGCGTAATCCACCTCCGCCCTCAGCATATTATCCTGTATTTCTCTGTGTGGTGCATACTCCAACCGTATCTTGATAGCTATTCATTCGTATCAATGATCAGGTTAGCCGCTTGCTTGTTCTCTAGGAAGAATATCCTATAAACATGAAGGAGAGATGAAATGTGGCGGCAAATAGTGTTTAATGGATGAGAGCAATGGGACGATGTATCTAAATGGGACTATTGCTCTTTGTTGGGCCTAGCCCGTGTTGCATGACGATGAGCCGAACTTTACATGATGGAGTCAAAATGTCATCTGCGTTTTTCCCGTCTCAATATGCCGCTAGCTCGCAATCTTCGGCATCCAACCTTGAGCGCGTACATGAGGAGTCAGCAAACACTCCAGATGGCGCAATGCAGGTGGGAGCTTCTGCACCTGCCGGGTGCGGTTCTACGGGACAGACCGTCATTCGCGTACTGGTCGTGGACGACCATGAGCTTATCCGGCGAGGGTTAAGCGCTGTGCTGGGCGAGCAGGAAGACTTTCAGGTAGTAGGCCAGGCGGGAACGGGCAGCATGGCGGTAATGCTGGCAAAACAATTGCAGCCGGATATTGTCTTGCTCGATATCTTCCTGGGCAATGCCAATGGGCTTGATGTAGCGCAGCAATTGCAACGCGCTTGCCCGGATACCCGCGTTGTGATTGTGACGGGCTATGCTGCTGATGATCATATGCTGCGCGCTATGCGTATCGGTGTGTATGGCTACCTGCAAAAGACGCTGCCCACCGCTGAGTTGCTGGCGGCGTTGCGCTCGGTCTACCGGGGAGAGCGCGTGATTGGTGAAGCCCGCGCTATCACGCGCGTCCTGAGCGAATATGAGCGGCTCACGAAAGAGCAAGAGCGCGTGCGTTCAGGGCTGAACGATCTTGAAATTGAGCTTGTCCGGTTGGTAGCCGAGGGATGCAGCAACAAGGAGATAGCTGCGCGCCAGTTCTGGAGTGAAGTGACCGTCAAACGCAAAATGCAGGATATTTACCGTAAGTTGCAGGTGACGGACCGGGCGCAGGCGGTAGCCGAAGCTATGCGTATGGGCCTTATATAATACAATTGTTAGGTATGTAGGGATGCGATGCATACATCGTAGTTATGAACTAAAAGGGGGCAATTACCATGACAGTTTGTCCACAGTGTGGAGCCGAAAACGAAGATGATATCAAGAATTGTAAATCGTGCCGCGTCAACATGTACTGGGCTTTCCAGCACTACTCGGAACTCGCATCGCTGCGCGAATCCAACGAGTTGCCGCCGCGACCTCAGTCGGCCACCTTTCTCGTAGAGACGAGTAAGAAAATCGACGATGGCCCGACGGCTGGCTGGCTGCGCACTACCATCAAAAAGTTCGGCTTCAAGGGAGCAGGAAAGAAAGTCTCGACTACTGCTGAATAATTTGGCAAAGTGGCGCGCAATTACCAGGGCGGGGCTTGCCCCCGCCCTGGTTAATGCCGGCTGACCGCTTTGCATTGCCCGTTTCTGTAAATTTAGCGAGCAGCTCCGGCCAGGGGCGCGTTCTGGCTGGCCTGCGTGACGGCTACCTCGTTCATGCCGCCAGCGTTGAACCATTCGGCGGCCAGTTTGATGCCGGTGCGCAGGTCCACCTGTGGTTCGAAGCCCAGTTCGCGGCGCGCCTTCTCTACGCTGTGCATGTTGTCACTGCCAAACATCAACGCGCCAAGTTGCGTCACAATAGGCTTGGTGCGTGTGATGCGCGCAACCACTCTCTCCGCCACGATGCTGCCGTAGTAGATGGGCATATAGGGCAGGTGGCGAGTTGGGCGCACGCCCCCAACCGCGTCCGCGATGGCGTCGAACATCTCTTGCTGCGTCAGGGGACGGTCATTGGTGATGTTGTAGACGTTGCCGGGCGCGTTCTTATGATAGGCCGCCAGCATGAAGCCATCCACCACGTCGGTAACATAGCAGAAAGGCAGGTGATTATTGCCGCGACCAACAATCAGTCCCTTGCCATCTTTAACTTTTTGCGCCATACGCCCGAAGTGCAGGCGATCTCCTGGCCCGAAAAATGTGCCGGGGCGCAGGATAACCGTTTCCACCGGGCTGTTGAGCATCAAGCGGCGCATCATGCGGTCGCCTTCGGCTTTGGTGATGCTGTATGGATCGGGGTCGGGACGCAGTGGATCGTTTTCGGTCATGAAACGACCATAGCCCAGACCATACACCGTATGCGAACTGGTATGCACGAAACGGCGCACTCCGGCTTTTTGCGCCGCCATGTACAGGTTTTCAGAGCCGTTGACATTCACCAGGCGATAGTCAGCCAGTGGCCGCCAGACACCCATCATACCCGCCAGGTGGAAAATAAGCTCGACATCTTTCACGGCGGGCGCCAGTGTGCTCGCGTCGGTAATATCTCCCCGCACCACCTCAACCCCTTGTTTCACCAGTTTATCCGCATTTTCAATGGGCAGCACCAGCGCGCGTATGTCCTCGCCGCGCTGCTGCAATTGTTTAATCAGGTGTCCACCTAGCAATCCGGTGGCGCCTGTGATGAGTACGCGCATGTATCATCCTTCCCTAAGATAATAGATAGTCTTCTCAAGTTCAGTTCGTAGAAGGACAAAAGTGTCCTTTACCCCTATTATGTAACGAGCGTGGGCTGGCGAATAGGGACGAACGGCCCTGAAGTACCAGTCCACCTGGTCTAAACGTGCTAAAATATGCACAGGAAACACATTTTAGGAGAGTATAGACATGGATCAGGCTAAACAACTGGAAACAATCCCGGAGAAAACGCTCCAGCATTCCAAACTTCCCCCACTTCCCCACTGGCCCACCTCTAAACGCGGCCCAATGGTAACAGAACCGCCTCCAGGCACCAAACGTATGCCCTTGCGTTCAGAACAGGTCGTCGAGACCAACTATGACCAGGAACAGGGCAAGAAACGCGACGACGAGTAGGGGCGCGATACTAAATTTTGTGCCACTGTGTATATTTGTAAAAGAGCGCTGTAACAGGCGCTACTATCCATTTACGCTGTTGAATGGAGGTAGTTCATTGTACCTTTTAAACTGCGTAGTGGAAGAAAACAAGCTTGCGGGTGTTGCAATCTCAGTCGGTTGCAAGTTGTCTAGCAAAGGAAGGAAATATTGCAAATACACCATCAAGCCTGGAAGAACTTTGGTAAACCATTAAATAAGTGGATAGCTGATAGCTTCCGGCGGTATACACTGGTAGGAGTGATGCGGTGCATCGTTGTGATGCTAACCCTGCTCGTTCTGGGAACGACTTTAGGCTTTGATAGCGGAAATGCGGAGGCGCAAACTTTTTGTCCGCGAGGAGCCATATCATATGTTGTGGCGCATGGCGATACTTTGAGCGCGATAGCATCGCGCTATAGAGTTAGTTGGAGACGCCTGGCCTCTGATAATCGTCTCACTAACCCCAACCGTATATACAGAGGGCAGCTCATCTGCATCTTCCAGGTGAATGGCTACATCCGGCAGATCAATAAGCAGCATGACCCTCGCCCTCCCGCAGGATCGAGAAATGTCTTCCCCTATGGAGCCTGTACCTGGTGGGCCGATCAACGCTATTTCCAGTTGCACGGCATATTTGTTCCCTGGAAAATGCAGGCCAACGCCTGGCAGTGGGTGGCGCGCGCCTATCAATTCGGCTGGCGCGTCTCCTCCAGTCCCTCGCTCGGAGCCATCGTTGTGCTCCAACCCTGGGTCGAGGGCGCCTATGGGCTGGGCCATGTAGCGGTCGTGGAGCGGATACTCAAAAATGGTCATGTCATTGCTAGCAACATGAGCTGGGGAGGCAATCCCCTGCGCATCACCGACGTTCAATTCGCTCCGGGACCAGGGGTGAGGTTCGTCAGCCAGTGATTGGCTGGCATTTACCTGTCTCGGAAATGAAAATCATGTTCTGCTAAAGAACATTTTGGACACATCATTCGCAAGCGTAGGGGCGATTCTCACATGAGAATCGCCCCTATTATATGTATTGCTGCAAATTTGCAAAATGTCTTTACAATTACGCTTCCTGCAAAGAAAACGGCCCTTCCCATTACAAATACGCCTGTTCACACTACGCCGGTAGTGAATCCACCTGTGCGGAGTACGCCAATGGCGAATCCACCCACTCGTACGGGTACGCCAACACCGGTACCGTCAGGCCCGAATCCAGGCGTCAATGTCTTCCCCTACCCCTCCTGCACCTGGTGGGCCGACCAGCGTTACTATCAGCTTCACGGCGTATTTGTGCCCTGGCACACGCAGGCCAACGCCTGGGAATGGACGGCTCGCGCCTACCAGTACGGCTGGCATGTCTCCAGCTCTCCGGTCATTGGAGCAATCATCAACCTGCAACCAGGGGTGCAGGGCGCAGGCGGCCTGGGACATGTCGCTGTTGTCGAGAGGATTCTTAGCAACGGCCATGTCATCGCCAGCAACATGAGCTGGGGTGCCTATCCCTCATCCGTCACGGATGTTGAGTTCACCCCCGGCTCCAGCGTGACGTTTATCTGGCGATAGCCTCGCGCAATGCAAGCGCCAGGATGTTGTTCGCGATGCGAGCAAATGAAGACCTGGTGATTTATAATAAGGCCATCCACTACATAAAGTGGATGGCCTTTTGTCTGTCTAATACGAACAGTATGTCTTGCCACGCCGGGGTGTGCCGTTAAAACCCTTGATCGTCTGGTATCTCCAGTGGAGCATGAAAAAAAGAATTGCGTGACCTGCAAGCCGTCATCCTGAAACGAGCAGCTAAAGTACAATCAACGAACAATGACCGGGAATGAAAACATGACGAACACGATACCCCAGCAGTTTAACGAGGCATTCCTCCTCTGGTTTCGCGACCGGACTGAAGATACGTGGCGGAATTATCGGACGAGGACATTCGAGGAGTTCGTAGCTTCGCGAGTGGGCGGACGCGACTGGCAGCAGGGAACACGCTGGCTCAAAGGGTTGGATGAACAGAGAATCGCTGCCATCGAGCAACAGTATCAATTGTGTTTTCCTCCTGATTATCGCCTCTTTCTCAACATGTTGCACAGCGTAGACCGGCCATTGGTAAGTGCGAAATATAGCAATGACAGGCATATGATCCCCCTGACCGCGCCATCATTCTACAACTGGCAAACGGATACCGAGGCGATTCGGAAAGCTTGTGAGTGGCTTGTCGAAGGATTATTTTTCGATGTCCAACATAATAACCTGTGGCCGCAGAGTTGGGGAGCGAAACCCACAGAGATAGACGTGCAAGAAGCTCGTGTGCGAGCATTAGTACACGCTGCACCCAGATTGCTTCCGATTTTCGGGCATCGCTACCTGCTTGCAGAGCCATGCGAGGCGGGGAACCCGGTTCTATCCATCTGGCAGTCAGATATGATTGTCTACGGTGTTGACCTGTACCACTACTTTCTGACGGAATTCGGGAAACTGATCGGAGTGGGTAGAGAGGATCTCCAGCGCCTGAAATCTTGTCAATGACCAGGAAGAACATGTGAAGCAGGAAATGTACCGGACGCTTCCTTTCTGGGGAGAGTTATTGTCTTAGAACGGTATGTAAAGTGGGCAAAAGATTACGAGTTATAGCGTCGATGGGGAGACTCAAACTCCCGGCCTGCGGTTTAGGAAACCGATGCTCTATCCACTGAGCTACACCGACATGCTGTTCTCACGCCGCTAGTATAGCACGCCCCCACATGTGTGACAAGGGCAATTTCGCCGTATCATGTTGTCTTGTCCGTAGGACGTTTGTGCGGTTGGATAAACCGTGCTATACTTTCCCCAGTGCATTAAGGAAGGGACTGTATGGAGCGGCAAAACGACCGGCCTGGTTCCGAGCAAGCATGGATCAAGCCTCCTGAAAACCTATCGCTTGCAGAAAACGAGGCGCATGTCTGGCTGGCTTCTTTAGAGCAACCGGAAGCTGTTATGCTGCCATTGAAACAAACGCTTTCGTCTGACGAATTGCTCAGAGCCGGAAAATTCCACTTTGACAAAGACCGCCATCATTTTATAGTGGCGCGTGGGGTGCTAAGAACTCTACTGAGTCGCTACCTGCAAATGCAACCTGCCCAATTGCAATTTGCTTATAATGCTAACGGAAAACCCTCGTTGGATATGCCCTTGCCGGGAAAAACGCTACATTTTAACCTCTCGCATTCCCACAATCTCGCTCTTTTAGCCTTCTCGTATGCCGGGTCGATTGGCGTTGATATCGAGTATATGCGCGCCGATCTCGATTTTGAGCAGGTCGCCCGGGTAAGCTTTTCACCACGCGAGCAGGCGCTATTGCTCGCCATGCCCACTGAAAGGCAACAACACGCATTTTACACCTGCTGGACGCACAAGGAAGCCTATATCAAGGGCAAGGGAACAGGTTTGTCGTTAGAACCAAACCTGTTCGATGTCACATTCCTGCCCGGCGAGTCGGCCGCTTTGCTCGCCAGCCGCGAAGATCCGCGAGAACCTGCGCGCTGGATGCTTCAATCATTAGAGCCGGGTGTGGGGTACGCGGGCGCGCTGGCCATAGAGGGGCACGGGTGGTCATTACGCTGTTACAACTTTTAATTCACCGAAACATCCTCACTTTACATAGTGTTGTACAAGCGCAACTACATGTCCAATATTTCTACTTCGTCCCCTTTGAGATAGCGCGTAATGGCATCGTACGACGAAAGATACGAGTCGTACAGGGTACGGGCTGGGCTTGCCCTCGTCTTGTTCAATCCCTTACAATAGGGACAGCTACAATGGAAATAGAAATGTAGCGTTGAGGAGAGTTCATGAAAATTCGTAAAGCGGTGTTGCCGGTCGCGGGGCTTGGGACGCGGGTATTACCCGCCAGCAAAGTAATCCCCAAAGAGATGCTGCCCATCATCGATAAACCGACATTACAATATATTGTGGAAGAAGCTGTGGCCGCTGGAGTCGAAGAAATTATTTTTGTCACCAGTCGCAGTAAACGCAGTATAGAAGATCATTTTGACTCGTTCCCAGAGTTAGAGGCGACTCTGGAACGCAAGGGCAAGCGCAAAGAACTGGCAGAACTGCGCGCGCTGCAAGCGATGGCTACCTACACCTCTGTGCGCCAGCCAGAGCCGCTCGGCCTCGGGCACGCGGTCTTATGCGCGAAAGAACTGGTGGGGGATGAGCCGTTTATCGTCATGCTGGGTGACATCATTATTCCACCAGAGGCGCCGTGTCTGCCACAGTTAATCGAGGTTCATGAACGATACGGCGGCTCGGTACTCTCACTTGTAAGCCTGCCACCGGAAGTTATCCCGACCTATGGCATTGCCGTCGTTGAAGAACTGGACGAAGGTGTGCTGAAAATCACGCACGTAGTTGAGAAGCCGCCGTTGGAAGAAGCTCCGTCGGATCTAGGATCTTATGGTCGATATGTGCTCACGCCCGATATTTTTCCCCTGCTAGAGAAAACGTTACCTGGAACGGGTGGGGAAATCCAGATCACGGATGCCATCGAGGTGCAGGCCAGAGCGGGCAATTGCTATGGCCTGCGTTACAACGGCGAACGTTACGATACAGGCACGCCCCTGGGCCTGCTAACCACGTCGATCTCTTTTGCCTTGAAAAGGCCCGATCTTGCCCCCGGCCTGCGTGAGTATATGCGCCACGCGCTAGAAATGTAGGGACGCGGGGGCAATTGCCCCCGCCTCTCTCAAGTCTGGAACAATTACGACAACGGGATTACTATCGAACCTGCGTTGCCGCATGTCTCAATGTGGAGTCCATCGGTCTGCATGTTCATACTGGCGCAGGAATAGGTAATGGTGCCAACAGGCGGATGAGGCGCGATGTAATGCTGCCACCCATCGCTAATTGCGCAGGAACCGTTGGTATTCTTCACCGCTAAATTATTGATGACTCCCGCGTCTACACCGAAGCTCGAAAAAGACCAGCGTGGCGGGCTGGCATTTTTGATAAGCCTGGTAGAAGCATTGCGCGGCTTGCTGCGCGGCTGCTTTGTCCGAAGGCGCAATGCCATTGGCGCGGCTCTGTATTTTGCCACAATCCACCGTTTGCGCAGGCCGCGTCGGTGTAGGGGTTGGCTGACCGCCCCCGGCGGTCGTGGTATTGGAGCCGCAGGCAACCAGGAAGAATCCCAGCAATAGGAAGCTGGCAACAACACAAGCTAGCCGTCTGAATGAGTTTTGCGAGAAACGTTGGGTTCGTGACATCAGGTACTCCTTAATAGTAATGCTATTACAGGTTGATCCACCTGTGGTTATTGACGCCCTTTATACAAAAAAGGTTCCCCGAAATCTCGCCTCTTGTTCCAACAGAAGAGATGCGTTATAGTAGGAATGCTTGGAATAATCGCTATTCTGGCCTCGAAGAAGAATAACCTGGAAAGATACGAACGCTTTCAGGCGTTCGGAGGAATTGTATGGTAGATATCATCAAAAATCTGCACTTTTTTAACGCTCTATTGATCCTGATAGCTGGTACCGTAACGGGCGTCTGGGGGCTGATCCTCTTCTTTATGAAAAAGCAGACCATCATTCGACCCTGGCGCATTGCCCTGATTTTTACAGCAGTTGTCGGGTTATTACAGGCGTTGTTCGGCATTATCCTGTTGCTGCTGGGGCAGCATCCCGGTACCGGTACAGGACTCTTTTACCTGCATTTCGTCTATGGAGGCATCGTCGCCCTGGCTATCCCGGTAGCCGTTACCTATGCCACTGGCGGAAAAAATCCCCGGCGCGACATGCTCATCTTCAGCATTATTTCGCTGGTGCTTGTTGCGGCGGCTTTACGCGCGCTCATGACGGGGTACTAATTATACAAGTGGAGAACAACTATGAAAGCTTCTTTTATTCATATTGCGGATACCCATCTCGGTTATGAACAATACGGTGTGCGCGAGCGTTTTAATGATTTCAGCCGGGCATTCTGGGACATCATCGACGACGCCCTGTACCGCGAAGCTGATTTTCTGGTCATTGCCGGAGACCTCTTTCATAAACGCGCCATCGATGCCCTGACGCTTATTCATGCCATCGAGGGATTAAAGAAGCTGAAAGCAAAGGGCATTCCGGTCATCGCCATCGAGGGCAACCATGATCGCAGCTATTACCGCGAAGGCATTTCATGGTTACAGTTTTTATGTCACGAACAGTATGTCACTTTGCTCAATCCCAGGATGCGCGATGGCGCGCCCGGTTATCGCGCCCTGGGAACAGTCCACGATGGCTGGTTCGTACATGGATGTGCTCGATGGCAAGGTGCGCGTCTATGGCCTGCCCTGGCAGGGAGCCGCCACCGCTCGTAGCATCGAGGGTCTGGCGCAGGCGCTGGAAGCGGCTCGCGCGGAAGAAGAAGCCGCCGGCATCGAATACCGCCTCTTGATGATGCATACCGGCGTTGATGGCGTAGTGCCTCGCGTGCAGGGCTTGCCAACTATGGCCCATTTCCAATCGCTGCGTCGCCATGTCGATTACCTGGCCCTCGGCCATGTGCATAAACCCTACGAGTTCGATGACTGGATATACAATCCCGGCTCAACCGAGACCTGCGGCGCGGAAGAAGCAGCCTGGGAGGATCGCGGCTACTATTTTGTCGAAATCGATAGCAACAATAATGCGCAATCTGACGAGGCGGATGCCCCTCCCTCAAAGCATCATGCCAGCCATCTTGTCAGCAAACGCCGTCCTTTCGCCCGTCTCGAAGTGCGCGTGGATGGTCTGAGCGAACCCAACGAAGTCTATAACCGTCTCGAAACATATTGTCGCCGCGAGCTGATCCGCTACGAAGGGGATGCGCTGCGTCCTCTGGTGCAGGTGCAGCTTATCGGCACGCTGGCCTTTGATGCTGGCTCGCTGGATATAGCCTACATGGAAAAACTGGTGTATGACCTCTTTGAGCCGCTCTACGCGCGTATCGAGAATAACACCAACGACCGCGACTACATCCCCGAAGGCAGCGACATCGACGGGCGCGACCGCTCCACCTGGCACGAACTGGAACGCCGCATCTTTGAAGACCTCGTCAGCCGCGACTCCCGCTACCTCGCTCATCGCGAACAATGGAGCCAGACGCTGGCCGACCTGAAACGCATGGCGCTCGAAAAGGAAGACCCGGCAGAAATCGCACAGTTCTTGCGCAATAAACGCGCGGAACTGTTGGAAGCATAAAATCCATCAGTTACTTTTCTTCGTCGTCTCCCGAATATCCTTCGGGTTGTACCAGCAGTGGTCGCACTTTGTGCGCACGTACATTGCCGCCGAATCTTCAACTGGCTGCACCTCTTCATGGGTGTGGACATGCGTTTCTTCCGACGCGTCTTCGTTCTCAAGCGGCTGCGCGTACAACGGATGTCCCTCGGAACTCAAACAGCGTCCGGTGGCAAGCTCGAATTGCCAGCCATGCATGGTACAGGTCAGCACTCCGTTTTCGATTTTGGCGAAGCGCGTCAGGTCGGCTTTCAGGTGCGGGCAACGGCGCTGAATACGATAGCCGTTGCTCTCCCAGAGTTGCTGCACTGCCGTCTTTTCGGCGTAGTAGCCTTCGGCGTATTGCAGGCGTTCGGGCGTGAGGCACTTGAAGAAGTTGTAGACGTATTCGTTGTAGGCTCCCTTGCGCTGCGCCTCGAAGCGGCAGGAGAGGAAAATCTGGTTGATCCAGTCCTCTTCATGGTGGATGATGCAGTACTCCAGCAGGGCGCGGTCAATGTGGAAGCGGTAATCCCACTCTTCCTCGTGCCAGGCGTAGACACGTCGCGTATGGAAATCCAGCACGATCTGCTGCGCGTCGCAGTCGATCAGCACGCGCCCATTAATGCCAACCGCTGTTAAATCGGCCTGTTCCATCAGCGGCTCGAACCATATTCGTATCGAATCCAGGATATCCACCTGCCCGCGCGGCCATGACGCCTTTTGCGCGTCGATTACCGGCTGCTGGCGCGCCCGGTAGCGTTCCAGGTAGGCGCGTTTATCGCTAAAGATCGCCTGTACCTCATTGTCGGGCAATGGATGCTCAACCGTAAAGCTCTCTCTGGTAATCGTGCCAACAGTGCCGGGAATCATCAAGCGGCCATTATCCAGTCCGTTGGCCTGCATATACTCGATAAAGACGGTCTGGTCAGGAAAGGTATTGGCGGGGTTGCGGTCGAAGTCATTGAAAGCGAAAAGGTGGTCGTCCAGAAAACAGGGCGGCCCGGCAGACGGCACGACAAAGTTCGCGCCAATTTCATTGATATAGCGCAGGGCGCGCGCCATCTCGTTTTCGCGTTTCTTGCGACCCAACGCCTGCATCATCTTCTCCGGGAACTGGTAGACCATAGGGTACCAGATCGCGCCGGAGAACTGCACAAAGTGCGCGTCAAAAGGACCAAAACTATTAAGCTTATCCAGGTCGATGGGGCGCGAATCATTCTGATCGAGGATGCGCGTTTCGCCGTCGTCCACCATTAATGTTGAGTCGCCCAGGGGGCCATCAATGGGCGCGGCCATCGCCATCACCATGAAGCGCAGCCCATCAACCTCTATAGCCTCTGTATTCTTCGTCTGGATAAACTTTGTAAAGCCTAAATCGCGCATTCGCCGTTCCAGCAGGTTCAACGGGTAATCAGGCAAAATGACCGTCGCCTCTTTCCAGACATGCTCTCGCAAAAATTGCGGATCAAAATGATCGTGGTGCAGGTGCGAGACATACAGATACGTGGGTCGCGCCAGTTTCTCGCGGTCGACCTCTTCGTTGCTGGGAAACGGGAACCACGAAGCGAAGTAGGCAGGATTGAACCAGGGATCGCACAGGATACTTCCATGCCGGGTTTCAATAAAAATGCCAGCCTGTCCGAGGAACGTAATCTTCAATGCGCGATCTCCTTTATTTTAGAAAGTCCATCGCGGCACGCGATAGCACTTCGACAGCGACGGGCATGGCTTCCTCATCGATGTTGAAGCGCGGATGATGGTGCGGGTAGTTGGCTCCTTTGGCGGGATTTTTCGCGCCCACGATGAAGTAGCAGCCCGGCACGGCCTCGAGGAAACAGGCCATATCGTCGCTGCCTGCCGTCATGACCTCCTCGCTGGTGTCCACATCCTTCTCGCCAACGGTGGCGATAGCGGCGTTTTGTACCAACTCGGTCATACCAGCGTCATTGACGCAGGGCGGACAACCATCGATCAATTCCACATCGCACGAACCGCCCATAGCGCTTGCTACGCCCGATGCCACCTCTGAGATGCGGCGCAGCAGTTTGGCGCGGTGTTCTTTCGCGAAGGCGCGCATCGTGCCGTGCATCACCGCCGTTTCGGGGATGATATTGAAGGCAGTCCCGGCTTGAATCTGGCCGATGGTGATGACTGCCGGGCTGAAAGGCGATGTCTCGCGGCTGATGAGCGTTTGCAGCGCGGTCACGATGTAGGCCGCGATAACGATAGGGTCAACCGTCGTTTCGGGCATAGCGGCGTGACCGCCCTTGCCGTGAACGGTCAGAACAACCTTATCCGCGCTGGCGAAGACCGCGCCTGAGCGCACTCCGACGCGCCCCAGTGGGTAGTCGCTGATAAGGTGCAGGCCAATCACGCCGTCAACGCCATTCATCGCTCCCTCTTTGACCATCGGTGCCGCTCCGCCAACCCTCTCCTCGGCAGGCTGGAAGACAAATTTGACGTTGCCCGCCAGGTCATCCTTGCGTTTCGTCAAGATATCGGCGACAGCCAGCAGGATCGAGGTATGCCCATCATGACCGCAAGCGTGCATCTTGCCATCCGTTTGCGAGCGATAATCTATCTCGTTCAACTCGTAGATGGGCAGCGCGTCCATATCGGCGCGGATGGCAATCGTTTTCGCGCCGGGCTTGCTCGCTCCCCCGCGCAAGTATCCGATCACGCCGGTCTTCGCGACTCCTGTCTGCACCTCTAACCCCAGTTTTTGCAAACGCTGCGCCACAATGCCAGAGGTGCGCACCTCTTCAAAGGCCAGTTCAGGGTGTTCGTGCAGATCGCGGCGCGTGGCAATCAAATCCGGCACAAGTTCATCAATATCAGACTTCAAACGGTCAACTTCGGACATGGAACCTCCAGGGGGTATGGTAAATAAACTCGACTTCTCCTGGTACATTGTATCACGTAGCAGAGGGGTGCTGGATCCGGTTCGCTGATGGCCTTTCTCTTATATCATCTCCATCAGTCTCTCGCGTCTAGGTTTCTGACGCTAGAAAAGCTGAATCAATTAGGGAAGCTTTGAACTTAAAATGATTCGGGTTAATGTTCTTGTAGAAGGCAGTACGGATGAACCAGTTGCTAAACGTTTATTGAAGTATAGCGGGCTGGAAGCGGGTATAATATTTGGCAAAAAAGGAAAGCCAGATCTACTGAAACGCTTGCTTAATTATAATCGAGCAGCTCAATTTGCGCCCTGGTTTATCGTAGTAGATTTGGACATGGATAGCCAATGTCCATCGCAAGCTCTTAGTAAATGGTTACCTGATCCATCCATAGGTATGCGATTCCGCATTGCAGTTCGAGCTGTTGAAGCGTGGTTACTGGCCGACAAAGAAAACATGGCTCAATTTTTAGGTGTCTCCTCTTCAAGGCTACAGCATAATTTCGATCTTGAGAATGATCCAAAAGAGACCCTGGTTAATATTGCTCGTCACAGTCGCAATAGAAGTATCCGTGAGGATATAGCGCCTCGACCGATGAGCGGGGCGAGAGTTGGTCCGCTCTATGTTCCACAATTAACTCGGTTTGTCAACGAGCTCTGGAGACCAGATACAGCTTCAGCTGAGTCAGAAAGCCTGCGTCGCTGTTTACAAGCACTATCAACACTGGCTGAGTGGGAATCTTAGTCACAGATTACTTCAAATGGTTTGCCCCAGAAAACAGAATTGTTTTCTGGGGCAATATTGTATAATCCCCAAGTTTTCAGAGAAATGAAATTGTGTGCGCATTGGTTGTAACAGCAAGAAACGGATAGACTCTCCCCTCAAGGTATCTTATCATATACCTGTGAGGATGTGAAAAATCAGGAGAAACGCGCAATGCAAGATGTCAAAGAAAATATTGAAGAGCAATACTGGCAGGCAGTCGTAGAGAAGGATAGCAGCGCCAACGGCACATTTTACGTCGCGGTACGCTCCACAGGCGTTTACTGCAAACCATCCTGTCCATCGAGGCGGCCAAAACGCGAGAACGTCTCGTTCTATGCTTCGCCAGAAGCGGCAGAGCAGGCGGGTTATCGCGCCTGCAAGCGTTGTCGTCCGCGTGAGACGGCGCAAACAGACCCGCAGGTAGAAATCGCGCAGCGCATCTGCCGCTACATCGAACAGCATCTTGAAGGCGCGATCAGCCTGGCCGACCTGAGCGAACAGTTCAATATAAGCCCCTTCCATTTGCAGCGCATTTTCAAGCGCGTGATGGGCATTTCGCCGCGCCAGTACGCGGAAGCCCACCGTTTAGACCTGTTCAAGGCGCAATTGAAAGAGAGAGAATCTGTGACTGAAGCATTATATGAGGTCGGGTATAGTTCGAGCAGCCGCCTGTACGAACGCGCGCCAGTACAGCTTGGCATGACGCCCACCACGTACCAGCGTGGCGGCGCTGGTATGCATATCAGTTACACTATCGTCGATTCGCCCCTGGGTCGCCTGTTAGTAGCGGCGACGGAGAAGGGCGTATGTTCCGTATGTATCGGCGACGAGGATACCTTGCTTGAAAAAGCGTTTCAAAAAGAATACCCGATGGCAGACATCAAGCGTAATGTTGATGGTACCCCCCTGCACAACTGGGTTGAGACGCTGGTAAGACACCTCAACGGGCAGCAGCCACACCTTGATTTGCCGCTTGATGTGCGGGCGACTGCCTTTCAACGGCGCGTCTGGCAGGCGCTGCAAGCCATCCCCTACGGTGAAACCCGTTCTTATAGCCAGATTGCGCAAACCATCGGTCAACCCACTGCCGCTCGTGCCGTGGCGAATGCCTGCGCCACCAACCCCGTCGCCATCGCTGTCCCCTGCCATCGCGTCGTGCGCGAAAACGGCAACATGGGCGGCTACCGTTGGGGAGAAACTCGCAAACAACAATTGCTGGAGCAAGAAGCGGAACACATATATTGACTTTCCCATTTTTTCGCCTTTGGCTGTAGCAGCAAGCGGCATTCTCTGTTACTATAAATTGTATAGTGAATATGTGTACCGAAAATTGTAGAAAAATTTATGCAAAACACATGGTTTTTAACCAGGAGGGTGAAATGGAGTTCCTTATTCTACTCGTCATGTTGATGCTATTAGACTTCGCTGCTATACGTTGGGGCGCAATCAGCCTGGATGGCCCCGGCAGTCCCGAATGGGAACAGCGGCAGCGCTGGTACGCTTTCCACTAGATTTAGCGGATTACTTCATGCAAGAGCAACAACTAAGCGGTTCAGAAGTGGTAGCAACTACGACACCTGCATCTACTGAAGCGCCAATATCGTCAAGTTCCACTGCAGCGCCTCAACCAAAGCGACTGATTATTATCCTGTCACTACTTTCGCTGTACGCGCTCTGGGGCGGCACGTATCTTGGGATGCGTATTGCCCTGGAAGGCTTTCCGCCCTTTTTCGTGGCGGGCTTTCGCCAGTTAATAGCCGGTATCATCCTGTATGTCTTCCTGCGATTACGTGGAGCGGCGCGACCGACGCGCGCCCAGTGGTCAGGCGCGGCTGTCGTTGGTGGCTTATTGCTGGTAGTTGGCAACGGCGGCGTTGTCTTCGCGGAGCAGTGGGTTTCGTCGGGATTGGCGGCGTTGGCCCTGGGCGCCATACCACTATGGGCGGCCCTTTTCTCCGGCCTGTTCGGGCGCTGGCCCCGGCCTCTCGAATGGTGCGGGCTGGCCATAGGTTTCGCCGGACTGGTGCTGTTAAACCTGGAGAATGGCCTGCACGCGAACCCGTTGGGCGCAATCGTGTTACTCATCGCACCCATAAGCTGGGCGCTCGGCTCCATCTTAAGCCAGCACCTGCCCAGCCCGAAGGGCTTGATGGCAAGCGCGGCCCAGATGCTCGTAGGCGGTGTCATGCTCTTTATCGTAGGGTCGGTCATTGGCGAGCGCATGACCGCTTTTCCCGGCCCGCGCGCATTGGGAGCTATGGCCTACCTGATCGTGGGCGGCTCGTTGATCGGTTTCACCGCCTATGGCTACCTGCTGCGCTATACGCGGCCAGCCATGGCAACCAGCTACGCCTACGTCAACCCACTTGTCGCGGTGGGCCTGGGTGTCGCGTTGGCAGGCGAACATATCACGCTGATCGGCGTGCTGGCAATGTTTACCATCCTGTCGGGTGTCGTGCTGGTGACGATGGGACGCGAGCGTAGCCGCGCTCGTTGATAGGTTGATGCCTTAAGTACGTGTGAGTATAGTGATCTCGAACGTCCCATCTGGCAGAACTCGAAGAAATTGTTTTGCACCGAGATGATAATGAGTAGGGCGTGTGTTTCGACCGTGCAATAGACGTTCTCCCGTTGTAATATCCCATATAGCAGTGCCATGTTCGTCCGAATAGGAAAACAGATAATCGTCAAAGAATAAATTACCCTGTGGTCCTGCAAACCACCTGAGTTCTTTTCCTGATACTACATCAAAAATAACTATTGCCGGAAGTAACCAGATGTCGTCTTCACCGTATCCCCATACAGCCAGTGTGCGATTATCAACCCAACAAAGCGGCCCATCCCAGTAATACCACCTGTTACCAAGACTCATCTTTGATGGCCCGTCTTCTGATTCCCATACATTTTCATGGAACCAGCGCTGCAGGTTCCATGTTCTCAAAAAACCAATTGGTGTCCACCTCCAACCATTATCTACTATCCATTCCTGGTCAGGTGAAACAGTCAGCCCACAGTGGAAATAGTCCAGGTAATGTTCTGGAAGTTTATCTTTCTTATAGGGTTGAATAGTACGCTCGGTAAGCAACGTTCCCGTCCGGGGATCAGAGATATCCAGGCGGTTCCAGAGTGTACCGTGAACGAGCAATGTACGACCATCCTGCTCAAAAAAAACCAGAGGAAATTGAGAGTGTTGGATACAATAATTGTCGCGTTGCAAATGC
Organism: uncultured Chloroflexia bacterium; assembly: GCA_963769535.1. GTDB lineage: Bacteria > Chloroflexota > Ktedonobacteria > Ktedonobacterales > Ktedonobacteraceae > CF-113. Next base: position 121,909 of record CAVYMC010000005.1, read on the forward strand.
ATGGTGGCTCTGCCAGTCGCAAGGTCAATGACAACGCCATGTTGACCATGTGTATTTGCAACAGCTGCATACCGACCATCTAATGAAAGACGAAGTAATAACGGTTGTTTGAAATTGATAGAATTTGCAGGAAGTTGAGCTAATACTGAGGCCGTGTAGCTGGCAAGATTAATATGCCAGATGTTTTCCTCTTCCGTTATTCCTATCCATACACTTTCGCGTTGTGAGTCAAGCGGCTGGATTGCCAGTAATTTTTCATTGATAGGCACTCGCATGGTTACGATTTTTGATGAAAAGGCCAGGCTGGTTGCGCGTTCATATATCTCAGGTTGTCCTAAAAGCCCGTCAAAGGATCCCTCTGTTTCTATGTTTGCAAAACAAGCAGCACAAATAGCTTGCAATTCAATGTCACTACTACCCTTATCAAATTGTTTATGACAATCCAGGCATATCAGGTGATACTCATGCTCCTTGCCAGTAAACCATTTATGATAATCTGTCCTATCCGGCGGGCGTTCAGTAAGATGAACACATACTAATTTTGTAGCCGTTGCATCCTGATGAGGGCAGTAGATCTTTATCATTTTATGCTTTCCCAACATTGAATCGAAAGTGCGCGATATCGCCATCCTGTATCACGTATTCTTTGCCCTCAAGCCTTTGCAAGCCCTTTTTCGCTGCGGCAGCGAACGAGCCACCGGAGGCCATGAAGTCTTCGTAGCGCGTCACTTCGGCGCGAATGAAGCCGCGCTCGATGTCGGAGTGAATCTTACCGGCGGCTTCTGGAGCTTTCGCGCCTTTCGTCACCGTCCAGGCGCGCACTTCGTCTTCGCCTGCGGTCAGGAAGGTAATCAGGTTGAGCAGGCGATAGCCCACCTGGATGACGCGATCCGCGCCGAGTTTGGGCAACCCAAGTGATTCAAGGTATTCCGCCGCGTCCTCTTCTGGCAATTCTGCCAACTCGGCTTCCAGTCTGGCCGAGACTGCCGCTACTTCCGCGCCCTCGGCTTTCCCGCGCTTCGCAATAATGGCTATGCCTCGAAGTTCGCCTTCCTGTTTATCGAGGTCAACATCCTCGCCAGCCGCGATGCGTTCCAACAGATAGCTGGCTGCGCCTAGTGCATCTTCGCTGACGTTCAGTACGTACATGCGCGGTTTCAGGGTGAGCAAGAAGAGTTCGCTGAGTACGGCGCGATCCTGCGCGAGGAGTTCAAGCGAACTTACCGGCCTCAAATCGTTCAGCGCCTCCTGCAACAGTTGCAGGATATCGAGTTCCTGCTGGTACTTCTTATCGCCCGATTTGGCAGCTTTTTTGGTGCGCTCGATGCGTTTTTCGACGGTAGCGAGGTCTGTCAGCGCCAGTTCCGCGTTCAGGCTATCCAGGTCGCGATTCGGGTCTATCGAACTGTAGATATGCGGGACGTTGCTATTCTCGAAGGTGCGCAGCACGATAGCCAGCGCGTCAGCATTGCGAATATGCCCGATAAACTCCGCGCTCAACCCCTCGCGTTTCTCGCCGTCTCCATGCGCGGCCTGACCCACGCCCGCCACGTCCACAAATTCAACGGTGGCATACGTGGTCTTTTTGGGATGAAAAATATCCGCCAGTGGCTGCAGGCGCGCATCAGGTACCTGCACAACGGCAAAATTCGCCTGCACCGTGCTGGTCGCGTAGCCGCTCACCGGCGCGCCAGCCCTGGTGATTGCATTAAACAACGAGGTCTTCCCGCTCTGGGGCAGACCAATCATTCCAATAGTGAGAGCCATATGTATAAACCTCTTCTGCTATAATCAGTGCCAGGTACCAGGGCGACTGCGAGGGTCGCCCGTACAATATACGGACGCCGCGAACCGATTCGTTGTATTGTACGGGCGACCCTCGCGGTCGCCCTGGCCTCTTTGATCCGGCCAATGTGCCGATGGATACGTTGATTGGTATTGTACGGGCGACCCTCGCGGTCGCCCTGGCCTCTCCGCAGTCCAGGCAACTTGACGTTATCTCAACAACCTATTACAATATGCTTGTCTGAATTACATTTCCCACAAGTTGGAGGATAGCTTTTATGCCATTGTACGAGTATTACTGCTCGGACTGCAAATCTAAGTTCGAACTGCTTGTCAGCCACCAGTACGCCGATGATATTGTGTGCAAGAAATGTCACGGCGAAAAAGTGCGTCGCCTGCTCTCTGTCTTTGCTCGCACGAGTGGCGGCAGCGATGACAGCGCCTGCGACGACATGGGCGCTTCGATGGGTAGTTGTGGCTGCGGCAACGGCGGCTGCGGCTGCCATTAAGCAGGATATACTTCATGTTCAACAAAGTCAGCTATCGACGCGGCGTGGTAGAGGGTAGCATCATCTACACGCTGGGTCGGTTGGGAGCCTTGATTACGCCCGCCTTCTTCCCCGGCTGGCTTTTCATAATCGCCCCCTTGCTTTTCTTAACCCTGCAATTCCTCATCGCGCCCCTGTGGGCCACGCGCCGCCTACAGTCTACCAAACGCGAGCGATTAAGTAAACGGTTATGGCTACTTGGGCCACGCCTGGCGGGTATTTGCATTGCCATTGATGTAGTGATCTCGCTCACGATGGGCCTGGCTATCTTCACCTTCACCAGCGCCCAGCAAGGCCCCGTCCTCTATCGTTTCTTCGCGAGCGGCCCCAACCATCTTAGCCTGCTCGATTTCGGCCTCTACGAACTAAGAAGCATCGCGCTCTTGCTGGCTCTGCATACCCTCACTGTCATCTGTACGCGCCTCGGCCAGGGCGGATTCCTACGGTTTACGATGCCTGCAGGGGGGAATCGAGTGACATTGTAATGCTTTTGTCATCCCATACGCATCATCTCCAAAAAACTCCACGATTTCATATCACGTTCGAGGTGGAAACGCAGCAGGTCGTACATCACCGCTTCTAATTCGCTGTGCAGGCGCGTATCGGGGCGCATACGGGCGGCCTCGCTCCATTTGACGCGCTGCATGTAACGCAGTACCTTGAGGACATCGAGCGAGAGACGGCGTTCCCACAGGCGCGAACATTGGGGACACAGCACGCCGCCAAGCGAGGCGCGGAAGCCATTTTCCTCCGGGCGAATCTCGCTGGCGCAACTGGCGCAGCTCTGCAAGACTGGCTCGTAACCAACAGCCATCAGCAGGCGCAGTTCGAAGTAGCGCAGTAGCAGGCGTGTTTGTCCCTCTTGCTGTTGTGGGGTTGTAGGAACGCGATTTATCGCGTCCGTCATCGTGTTCTTGTCCATCACGTCCTCACTCGCATCTCTGGCCGTGACTAAACTGGCAAGCTGTTGTTGCAGCGCGTTGGCGTCGGCGTCCAGGTAGCGCAGTGTGTCCAGCAGCAGGACATAGATGTCGTAGTGTTGCGTCTGGTCTTCCACAAAGCGATCCACCAGTTCGGCGAGGTAGAAGCCGCAGGTCATATGCCACAGGTCGTTGCGCAGGTGCAGGAAGTTCTCGCGTCCCTCAGCCTGTGTGACGATATCGAGGTTGCGCCCCACAGCTACTTGTAACTGGCTGCGGCAGAGCAAGTCGACGTGGCCGGCCAGCTTGCTGATGGGGCGGCGCGTGCCTTTGGCGACAGCGTGAATTTTGCCTTTGCCAGGCGTGAAAAGGGTGAGGATACGATCAGCTTCCCCAAGGTCGATGCGCTTGAGGACAATCGCTTCGGTGGAATAACTATGCGGAGAGCGCATGAGGAACACCTTGCATACATGAAAAAAAGACGCGATAGGTAAATCACGTCGGATTGGAGGCGACGAGCGGATTCGAACCGCTGGTGCAGCTTTTGCAGAGCCGTGCCTTACCACTTGGCGACGTCGCCCTATCAAGATGAAAAAATGGAGCGGGAGACGGGGATCGAACCCGCGACTTTCTCCTTGGCAAGGAGATGCTCTACCACTGAGCCACTCCCGCAAATGCTTGCGTTTGCATGATTAAGATACCATACCCTCCAAGATTTGTCAACTGCTTTTTTCCTCTATTACGAAGCCGCGTTCGCGCAGCAACTCCAATACGCGCGCCAGGGCATCGGGTGAGACGCGCACCAGACGGCTGGCGGGGGGGACTTCCGCGTTCGAGCAGTGCGCCGAGTTCTTCGTCGGCCTGGATGTCGCGCAGGGTCGCGGCTGACAGGCGCAGCATGGGAGCCTGTTCCACCTGGATGACTTGCTGGCGGTCGTATCCGCCGCCCCATAGTTTGAGGCGTATGAGAAAGGAGGGCGGTACTCCGCCCTGGCAATATTGCTGCAAAAAGCGCACGATATGCTCGAGGGGGATATGCTGGCTGGCCGCGATTGACGCCGATGTGATACGTCTCCAACCGCTTGCCTCGTCAGGTTCAGAAATGCGGTCTAGTTCTGCTGCCAGGTACAGGTTGACAACGGGGTAGAGAGGCTGTAACAGGCCATCGGTTAGCAGTTTCCACTGGGCTTCGTGTACTGGCATGTGTCCGCTTGCCAGCAGGTCATTGTAAAGCGGAGCGGAGGCCAGCGCGGGCATGTATTCTCGCTGCCAGAGCAATGTTTGTAGCGCGTCCATATGTTCGTTCTTCACTTCGGCCAGCAGGGGAGCCACGCGGCGACCAAAAAGCGAGCGCGTCTGCTCGTCCGCGAACAATTCGTCGAGGAGGGCGGCCTCGTCCACTTCGAGCAGAGCGACACGCGGCCATAGCTCGATGCGCCGCGCCTGCCGCTCCCATTCCACCAGCGAATAGCTGATGTTTTGTGGAATCGCAGTACTCCCACCTGCGGCCTGTTCCAATTGCTGCTGAATCGTTTCGGCTCGCAGCCCCATCTGTACAGCGCGGGTCACGCTGGCCTTCGTCAGACGGTATTGGGCGATCTGTTCCAGGCGGGCGCGCTCGGCAAAGCGGTCTAAATTCACTAACAGGGCTTCGGAAACGGGGGCCAGGGCAATCAATTCAAAGTTTGGCTGCACCACCAGCCTGCCCCATACCACATCGTCAGGCGGGGGTGGGTCGTCATTGATGATATCCGAAATGTGTGGGAGAATACGAAAGGTGTCCGGTTTGTCTTCTTCCTTTACTTCCACCAGCCCTAACCAGCGCAACGGGCCGTTGAGCATGGCGCGTATGAAGCCGCCTTCCACCTGGTGCCAGCCCTCGCGATGCGTCAACCAGCCGTGCCGCAGGCGGAAATCCCAGCTATAAGGATTGCTGCCGGTGGAATAGCGTTCCGCGCGCGCCCCATATTGACGCGGGAAGAGCAGATAGGGAACGTATAGCTTGGCGCGCGCGATAAATGTAGAAAAGCTTTGCCATTCGCCCGGCGTCTGCAATGACTGCTCTACCACCCGCTCCATCACCATTAAACGCGCGTGTAAGACTTCGGGGTGCGCGGGATCAAACGGTCCGGGGCCGGGGCGCAGGATGACGCCTGGCAGGTAGCCTGGTTCGTTCCAGAAAGGCGTCTCAAGCCACAGGCGGTAGCAGCGTCGCGCCCGTTCCACAAGTGGCAGGGCGAAATAGGCTTCTGCCGGCGCGGCAAATAAAGCTCCATTGCGCTCATAGAGCAGTTCCAGTTTCATGAGCAACAGGCGCAGAAATAACAGGTGCGGCGCGTCCGCCTCGGTGCGCACCAGTTCGGTGTTCAAGGTGGGTTCAACCTGGTCGATAACCTGGCGCAGCGCGGGACGCGAAAGTAACTTGCTGCTCACCAGCGGCAGGCCTTCGCGGGACGCGAAAACCTGCGACCAGTAGAGGTAGAGCGAACGTTGTAGGGCCAGCACCCCTTCGCTGATCAATGCCTGGCCGTTGCTCTCGCTTACCTCGCTGTCGTCGCGCGTTTCGCCAGGTAAGCTACTCACTGGGCGTTCGCTCAGAACGATTGACGCCGCTTCCATTACGACGTGTGGCACAATCAAGACACCGTCATAGACGCCATTGGAGTAGTCGCGCCCCACGAAGTTCGTTTGTTTGCCCCAGTAGAGCAGCCCCAACAGCAGCAGGCGATGCAAGGCTAGCTCAAATACGCCGTGCGGATGCGGCGGTGGATATTGCAGGGCGTTGCTATGAGCAGTCTCGGCATAGGGACGCAGCGAAGGAGTTGCTTGCCATTGCGAGCCTGGCTCGCGTTTATGGCGCGCAGCATCCCCGGACAATTCGGTTGAGCCGGGATGCTGCGTTGAAAGCGCGCCGGACGCGGTGAGTTTATCGGTGGGTGACTTATCTTTGCTCTGACCGAGCAGTTGCGCGCTGGTGAAATATAAGGCCAGGTCGCGGCTATTGGCGCGGCCTCCGCAGGCTACCAGCTCGCGCAGGATGCGTGTTTCCAGTTCGCCCAGTTCGCCAATGACGGCGCGGCAAGCGTCCAGATCAAAGAGAGCTTCGCCTATCTCGGCGGGACTCAAAGTATCGAGCGAATTTTTCTGCGCCTGTGGCAAATGTCGCGCCCTTGCCACCGCCTGTAAGTGATAGGGTGGCACGTTTTGTAACAGGTAGAGATCGCTCGCTTCCATATTATCCTTCCTCGTGCAGCAAGGGTGCCTGGCCGCGTTTCTTGAGTTCTTCAACCAGTTGCTCTCCACCCTGCTTTCTGAGAAGCATGAGGGTAGGATGAATATTTTGGATGATCTGTTTTTCGATTGAGGTGGTCAGGGCCAGCTCGCGCATCACCAGCCCATCCGCGACCTCGAGCAGCGTGGCGTCTGTATACAAACGGACACGCCCATAATTCGCCAGGCGTTTCTCAAGCTGACGCAGCAGGCGCGCCAGCGCATCTTGTCCAGGCTTCCCCATGCCCTCCAACTCTGTAGCCCGGCGCAGTAACTCGAGCAACGGGGCGAAGGATTCCCCTCGATTCAAAGCCTCGCTCAACGATGATGGCGTTAATCGATAACAGAGCCGCCCGGCGCGCACCCCAGGCGGCTGAGCAAAGCGTTCTACCAGTTGAATGGCCGACCAATTTTCGAAAGAGGACAACAATAACAACTCATCCTGTTCAGATACCTCAATATGCTCGGGGGCAGCGCTCATGAAAGGCGCGCTCGCCATCACGGTATCGATGGATGCATCGTGTACAGGCGCGGTATTCGCCGGGGCAATGTGTGTAGTTGCAATAGCCTGGGCTTCTACAGGTTCGCCTTTCAAGAGTAACTCGATCATTGGTGTGAGGCGAAATGCTTGCAAACGTCCATCTTCTTTGAAGGCGAGATCACTGATACCCCACCAGTGCAGCGGGCCTTGCAGGAGTTGCGCGAGATAGCGTCCCTCGGCTCGTTGCCAGTCATTCCACTGGGCAGGCTGCAAAGGTCGTCCCTCCTCCTGTTCGATCCACCAGTGGGGCGTAGGGAAAGCGCGTTGGCGATGCTGCAAAAAGGTCGGATTCAAGCGATAGACCAGGCGGGCGAAGGCGGTGAAATCGATCCATTGCTGCGTGGGAGCCTGCGCAAGTAATGTGAGAAGCGTCTGCCGGGCCGCCTTGTTCTCTGCTTCCAGTTCGCCCGCGCGTAGTACGGGCGTGTTCATAAGGGTAGCGCGGCAACGCAACAGTAAACCTTCTTCCCGCAGGTCAAATATCTCTCTATAGCTGGATTGGCGCTGCCAGTGCGTAAAGAGTTCAAAAAGTACTTCGGAACGCGACATGCCGAGCAGCAGCCCGGTGGCATTGGGCAACATGCGCAGCACAGAGGTACCGGTTGAATTCGCTTCGTTCTCAATATAAAGAATGTCCGACAGGCGCAGCACCAGGTAAGCAAAACGTAAGAAAGCGGGGGGGAGTGGAATCAGCGCCTGCAACCGCTCCAGCAGCGACGCCGGGGGCAGTCCGGCAGGCGCGGGCAAAGCCGTGGAGCCGTCGCTGGACTGCGCATTCACAGCGCGCGCGAGGGGATTGCCCGTATCGCTCCTGCCACCACGCTCTGTGCGCCTGTCATCGCGCTCCACGAGGTAGCCATCGAGGGCGCGCGCGACCAGCAATAGATCCGGCAGCAACTGAAATGGCTCAGCGTATTCTATCGTAGAAGGCGCGTCCTGGCCCTCAATGTCAAAAGTCGTTGTCGGTAGCGCAATATGCAAAGCGGCTCGCACCTCCGGCGGTACGTACCAGTTGATGTCGAGCAGCGACGAGTTTAAGGAACTGCGTAGCTGGAAAGACATGTTCGTATTGGCGCGGAGCAACAGGACTTTCCCTTGCAATGTGACGAGCATCTGTTGCAACTTTTCGGGCTTGCCAAGCGAGAACCGTTCAAAAAGGCCGCGCAGCTCTTCATCGTTCATATGACCGCCGGCCAGTGTGAGGGTGGCTAAGAACTGGCGCTGCGCTTTTTCCAGTGTCCCCACGACGCGCCTGACGGCTTCGGGCTGCCGCAGCTTATCCATGATGGCCTCGACCAGTTCAGCTTTGCCAGAGCCAGCGTTGACACTATCATATTCGCGCGCCATAGCCCGCAAATCTCCTAACGCAAGTTGCATGAGGGTATCGGCAGTATTTAGCGCGGGGACGGAGCCAGACATATGCAACGGAGAACTGGAATGTAACGGGCTAACCAGGCGCGCTGGTTTATAACTCATATCAGCAGACGTACTCGCTTCATTTACGCTTTCCGGCACAGGCGAGGATGGAATAACGTCAATAGGAGGAGCGAAGGTAAATGGATGAGCAAGCCACTGGTAAAGCAATGCGGCTGCATGAGCGCATATAGGAGCCGAAGCTCCGTTCATCATGGGACAGGTACAATGGACATCCCACGTTTGCGGGTCATGTACGTCAACACTGACAGTATAGCGATCAAGCGAGTAGTTTTCCAATGCTTTTGCGGCATTTGTCGCTGTTACGCCTCCCTTAAAGGCCAGATTCGAGAGGTCAACCACACCAGAGAGCCGCGCTCCCTGGCGTTTCGTTGAATGGACAGACTCCTGAACGGCAATAGTCTTGACCCTGTGACGCTATCGCCAGCCCTGCCCGGCTGATAATATCAGCCTCACGCAGGCGCTGCAAGACGCCAGGCGCAACATCATACATCTCTCTCAGCCCATAAATACGCATTGGAATATTCGTGTCGCAATATGATAGCATGTAGTTCAGTTAAGGTCAAATCCCCGTTATTCATGAGGCGTGAAAACATTAAAGATATCTCGCGCGACATCAAAATCTACCCCGATTCAAAACACTCGTTCTTCAACGACAAAGGCCGGGCCTACGACGCCACCACCTCAGAAGACGCCTGGACGCGCATCCAGACGTTTTTCCAGGAACATATGATCCCGACCGTCCTGATGAATTTTGTCGACCGAATGGGGGAATGATGCGAAAGGGACGCAAGCATCCCGACCGTCCTGATGAATTTTGTCGACCGAATGGGGGAATGGAGATGCCCCGGCGTCCTGATGAATATTCACGACCAAAACCGGTAATGGGGGAAAGGGGTCGTCTTCTGTAGGGACAAGGGGCGGGGCAGTACGCATTGCTGCATTCGGTTGTCAAAGTTCATTAGGACGGAGGCAACCGTGAAGGTTGTTGTCTACCGTTCCAGTTCATACATCACGCTGGCTACAGTCGCCAATGCCGCAGTCTCGGCTCGCAGTATGCGCGAACCAAGCGATACTACCTGCGCGCCGTGTTGCTGCGCCTGATCGACCTCTTCTGCCGTCAGACCGCCTTCGGGACCGATGAAAATGATTACCGTGATTGGATTATGTAGCCCAGGTAGATGTTGACCCGAGGGCGACCGCAAGGGTCCTCTCCCCTCATCTTCACCACCCCCGCCCTTACTATGAACGGGGTTTCGTAACGCATCGCGCAGCATCAGGGCGCGTTCTTCTTCCCAGGGCATGAGCGCGAGTGCGCCGGGCGGCATGTCGTTGAGAACGTCTTTCAAGGGGCGAATGGGCAACAATGCGGGCTGGCGGGCGCGACCTGATTGTTCGGCGGCTTCCATAATGATGCGTTGCCAGCGTTGCATTTTGGATGTCCCGGCGTCTTCTAAACCGGCCATTGAGCGGCGACAGAGAATGGGGGAAAAGACCGAGACGCCCAGTTCCGTGCCTTTTTCCAGCACCCATTCAAAACGCGCCGATTTGAGCAAACCCTGGCAGAGGATGATGCGCACGGGAGATTCGCTTTTCCCGGCGCGTCGTTCAATTAGCCGGACATCCACCGCGCTTTTGCTGACGCTGGCAATTGTAGCCAGTATCTCATCGCCGCTATTATCGAGCAGCGCAACCTGTTCGCCAACCTGCAAATGCAGCACGTCGCGAAGCTGGCGCGCAAGCTCTTTAGGCAATGTAACTATAGCGTCAAGGCTGCTGTACCAGTTCGGGCGCAACGAAGAAACGGTGCATCTTATTTCCTCATTACGAGCGTAACCCAATCATCGATCATCACCTGCTCAACCAGCGTCAGGCCAGCCGCCAGCAAGTGGTTGTTCGGCTTCGTGTTTGCGCTCTTCGATGATGCCACTGGCAATCAGCAGGCCGCCGGGAGCTAACACCCGCGCCAGTTGGGGCGCAATCGAGCCAATCACACGCGCAATGATATTCGCCAGCACGAGGTCAAATTGTCCCTGCATTCGCGCCGCTTCAGTCTCATCAAGCACGCCCGGCACAACGTTGATGGTATCGCTCAAGCCATTGACAGCCGCGTTCGCTGTCGCGCTCTCAACGGCCACGCTGCTGTTATCGATGCAGTAGACGCTGGACGCGCCCAGCTTCGCCGCAGCTAAGGCCAGAATGCCCGAACCCGTGCCAACGTCCAGCGCGCGCATACCAGATTGCGTGTAGCGTTCAACCTGCTCAAGACACATGCGCGTAGTGGGATGGAGACCCGTGCCAAAGGCCATACCGGGATCGAGTTCCAGCACAACTTCGTCATTCTGCGGAGCGTATGCGCGCCAGGATGGGCGGATTACCAGTCGCTGGCCGATGTGCGTCACATGGAAATAATCTTTCCAGGCATTGGCCCAGTCTTCTTCGTTGACGATGCGCGTCTGTAAATCGCCCACAAAGTGCGCCCCCAGGCTGGATAGATGCCACAGCCCTTCAGCGACCCGCTGGCGCGCATCCTCTTCCGTGCCATCAACCGGCAGATAGCCATGCACCTTGACTGGCTGCCCCACCAGCACGCGATACTCCTGCCCCTCGTCGATCAATTCTATAGGTTCTTCAATGGCTACTCCGCCCGGCGTATACTGGCTCAGCAACTCGCTGACCGATTCTATGGCTTCGGGGTGTGTTTCAACTGTTAATTCTAACCAGCGCATTACACAATTTTCTCCATCTATTATAGTATCGTGGCGGGGGAGATCCTTCGCTTCGCTCAGGATGACAGGGCGAGATAATCATAGGTAGTCTTGATCTCGAAGCCGCAGGACAGGTACAGGCCGGCGGCGTTGGTATTGTCGGTTTCTACATCCAGCATGATGGGTTTATTGCTTTGCGCTTTTGCGATATGGATGAGTTGTTCCAGCATTTCTCGCCCATAACCAAGACCCCGGTAGCCAAGTCGCACTTCAAAGGCGTAAATGCCGATCAATTCATCCATGAAATCCAGGCGCACTGTACCGAGCGGCTGGCCGTGCAGCGTGGCGAGGAAAAACCAGAATTGATCGGGCTTGCCCATCAATTCCGTCACCCACCCCTTGACGCCTTCGACGTTGCCGCTATCGCTTGCCAGGAAGGAAACGATGGTATCGATATCCTCCACACCTGCGCGCCGCATCGACAGGCCCCCGGTTCTGCGCCCGCGTTCATGGAAGGTACCCAGCCACATCTCGTGCTCGGCGTAGGCCAGTTCCGCGCCGGTTGTGGCAAGAAACGCTCGCCCGGACTCCGACTTATGCTCGCAGACAAAGATCAGTTTCTGCACACCGCGCTGTTGCAGTTCCGCTTTAGCTGCCGTGAAAAGCGCGGTGAAAATACCCTGGCGGCGGAAATCGGGATGGACCATGCCGGTGAGTTCTTTTTCTTTCCCGCCGTAGCTATCCGCCTCAAGATAGCCTGCCAGTTGCCCGTCAGCATAATACAGGAAATCATTCGTTTCGTCCCCGCGACGCTCGCGCAACATCTCCACGCCAATGCGCATCCGCAGCCCGTCATGCGTATTGCAAACGTCGATCAGGCGCGAGATTTCGGCGATTTCGCCGGGGGTCAGAGTTTGTTTTGCGACGAGGCCGTGTTTATTGTCGCTTGACATGCTTTCTTCCAATGTATCTTGAAACGTCCTTTCTAGAAAATATCCATGTCACCCATCGACATCGGCGCTATAAAGTCAAAGTTGCCTGCGCCCGCAGTTTTCTCCAGTTGTCGGAGGATACGGGCAATGTTGTCATTGGGACCTGCAATAAAAAAAGGCTTTCCATCCCTGCCAAAAGTTATCTTGTACGACTCCTCCAGTTCACCACGCGGTTCCAGTATATACTGGTTTAGGGCGAAGTCTCTTTCAGGCTGGAAGCCGAACTGCTCCGCGTATTCGATCGAGGCATAAATCATCTGGTGCGCAAGCTCGACGGGACAATCCTTCGCCTTTGAGCCACGGAAAACCCTGTCACGGATTTCACGCCGATAGCTAGCCAGGGGAACACCTGCATGGGCAAGCGTATTTTTGAGTCCCAGGCAGAGCTTATCCACAAGATAGAAGCCAAAACAAATATCACCATCGGGTTGTTTGCGGGCTACAAGGATTTCCACAAGCCCTGGCTGCTCTTTTTCCCAGTCACTGCTGATGCGGCATTCTAAAATAGGATATTCGCGAGCGCGACGAATGATACTCTGCTCCGAAAACGCTGTCAATGTCTGTTGTGGCGTTTTGTGTTGCGAAGCGACTTTTTGCTTGCTGCGCTTTTTCATCAGCGCTTTCTGGTGTTTTTGTTCATCGCGTGGCATGTGTATCTTCCTCCTACGGAATATCACCGTATATGCTCTGGATATTAGTCGTAGATATCATCGTGATTTACCTGTGAAGGACCCTCAAACGTCCCAACCAAATCAGCGAAAGGGTCTTGCGTCTCCATAATACCTTCTCTCATGAGAAATTGCTCCAACGCTTTGCGTAAGATAGCAGATTCGGATGTTTTCTGCTCACGAGCAAGGCGTTTTACTGCTCTATCCTGTGCAGGGGTGATGTAGAACTGTTTGCGAACCAATTCCATAAATTTGTACCTCTGAGAAGGGACTATACAACATCATAGAGGCACACACAATATATTTCCTATGAAAGTCTAGTATTTACTGTCTTTTCACATGGATTCCGGCCCTGCATGAGAAGGTCCTTCGTATCGTTCTTTGCGCTCGCCTGGACTACCTTCAGATGACTCGGTCTCGCTGCCTGATCTATTTGGGCTTCCTCCTGGACCTCTGTTTGGTCCTGATTCAGGGTTTGTTTCAGTAACCCCATCCGTTGTAGGAAGCCCTGTTGCTGGACTTGTTCCCTGCGCTGGGATTCCAAGAGAACCAGCACTTATAAAAGCGAGCGATATATCGGAACCAGTTATAGGGGAAAAAGTACCGAGGCTCTCCGACATATAAGACTCTAAAATCGCCACGCTGTTGCTTAGAAGCTGCGCTCCTTTGAGTAAATCATTATCCAGAACCTGAACCAGTTGCCGGGCCTGGCGCTGGTAGCTGACAATGGCTTCTTCAATCATTTTTATGTATTGCTGAACAATTCGCAGTTCCTGCTCTGCTTCTTCAACTCGACGCTTTGCTCGCATGACCGCAGCTTCTAGCGGGCTGCAATCGGCATAGCCAGCGCTGGCTGCAGCCAACATCAGACAGCCCGCTAAGGCTGTTTCTGCCTCTTCCAGTTGCCGCCGTCGTCGCTTCAATTCGCTTTGCCAGTACGCCAATCGCTCTTGCAGCCAGGCCCGCGCGCGGTTAATTTCAGCATCAGCAGTCTCTAAGGAGCCTCGCGCATCGCTCTTGAAACGCATAAGCGCTGCCTTTAATTCTTCCAGTACCGCAATTGAGCGCACATTCGCGGATGAACTCATAGCTTTATTCTCATCGTTGATTTAGATAATCACGCGCCTTTTGCGCTTTTCTCTTGAGGAATGGAATATGATCATCAGCAACACGTATAAACTGATGCAAGACGCGCATGGTTTGCTGAAACTCTTGCGCGAACTTCACCTGCTCCTGGTCACGCCACGTATCACCCAGAGCATTAAATTGTCCCTGTAGACGAGACATGCTATCACGCATTTGAGCATTGAACTGACCAAGATTCTGAGCAAATCGATCCAGTTCTTCTGGATTAACAACCGCCTGGGGCATGTGAAACCTCTCCTTCGTGTTCAGTAAACAACAGTTGAATAGATAGGCTACTTCTTTCGTCGAATATCCGTAGCAGCTTGTTCTAACCATGTCTTCGCCGGCAAACCATAGGGACGAAATTTTTCAACCTGCCCGGTCTCTTCGTTTAACAGAAGCGCGCGATACGGGCCAAGTTTGTTCGCGGCAGGCAAATCTACGAGGTGCAAGGAGTCTTCCTGAGACATCTGAAAAACAATGCGCAACTCAAATTCACGCAGCAGCCCACGCTCAAGCGTGCGATTCAAGTTATTGAGTGTATCACACCATACCAACGTATGGATGCCTGATTCTGGCCCCTCGCGAAGAATCGTGGAAAACTGTTTGGCGGGACTGAGCGCCTTCGGCTCATCACTGCCAAAAGATGAGTAGCTGAAGTCTTCATCTGGACGCAGGTCACGCGCGCGCTGTAATCCATAGATGAAAAGGTAGACAGGCGATTTCTTCGCCCCGCCCCCGCCGTCTGCCTCTATACGATCCTGTAATTCATCTGCTATCTCAGTCATGACCGGAGGCAGCCCACGGCGATTGACGACCTTCACATCATGTGGCAAAATTTGCCCCACATTAGCGAGGAGGTCTGCATAGGTCGCATCCGAGGGCGTAAAGTCTATCACATAGAAACGAGCCGTGCCGGGAGCATGTTGAGCCGTTAAGCTGAGTAGCGATGTTACCAGCATACCTAACCCGGCTTCCTCCTGTTGGCCCACGATGAGCAGGTTGCAGCCCGCCTGCGCGCGAATTTGCAGATCCGTTGGCTCTTTGATGGCAATTGGATCACCTACCCAGGCTTGAACAGCTTTTTGTGGTACGATCCAGCCAGGATTCCTCAACATATCTCTAAGCAAGGCATTTTCCGCCGGATCAGCGTTTTTGCTGCCGTCGAAAATAACCTGTTTCCATGCCACTTCATAGCGATGGTGCCGCGAAAACTCTTGAATATGATCGAGATATGTATCAAGCTCTTCATCCGAAAGCCAGCTACATTGGAAGGGGTTGTTCCCCTCGACCAGACCATTCGCGGCATTATAAATAGCCTCGCCCGGACGCGCAAGCAAGCGAGCCGCGGGATTATCGTCGCTCAATACCAGGCGCGAGTCCGATTCTTCGCATTGCAAAGCGATACGTACAGCCATTTGACCAATGGTAGCGCGCGCCAAAGTGTATGCTCCAGCCAGCGTCTGCGAACCAAGCATCACATGCATACCAAACGCTCGCCCCTGGCGCACAAGTCGATCTAAAAGGAGCGTAGCCTCCTGAGCTACTTTATCATCCTGTGTGAAGAACTCCTGGAACTCGTCTACCAGCAGGAGGATGCGCGGCATCCGCACACCCGGCTGGGAACCGCGATACTGCGCAATATCCTGCACGCCGGCTTTGCTAAAGATGTTCTTTCTGCGCTCCAGTTCAACATCCAGCCGCTGCAACACGCTCAGACCAAACTCGCGTTCGCTCTGAATAGCCACGACGCGAGCATGGGGCAGCGCGCGCGTGGCATAAGGCGTGAAACCGACCGTTTTGAAGTCCACCAGATACAGTTCAAGCTCATCGGGACTATAGAAGAGAGCCAGATTTGTGATGAGTAGATGCAGCAGAGTAGTCTTGCCCGATCCAGTTTTACCAACCACCAGAGCATGTTGAGCAGTTCCTTTGCCCAGGTCTAAATACTGTAGTTTTGTAGCGCCAGCGCGCCCCAGCGGAACTTTAAGTCCTTCGCGCGTACTCCCTGTCCACCATTCTTCGCGAGGCGGCGCGATGCGCTCAAATGGAACTTTCACTCCACTGGCATCCCTGGCACCCTCACCAATCTTTTGCAAAAGCTGATTGAAGAGTTCTAATGGCGGCGGCGTATCCAGCGTTAGCTGGCACTTCTCAATATCCTTATTGCTCTCGTTGGCTGCGGCTTTCCAGACAAAACGTTGCTCTTCCCAGGCAATCACCGTCGAGACCCGTTCCAGGTCAGCAGGGTTAAAGCTATATGGGGGAGCCTGTTCAATATCCCACATCACAATAGTAGAGACACCACACTTCGGGCCATTGGTGGCTATCTCAACCAGCCGAGTAGCAGCTTCCTGGCTAAATTTGACCGGGAAGCCAATCACCACCAGGATACGGTACGGCTC
Source organism: uncultured Chloroflexia bacterium (assembly GCA_963769535.1). Taxonomy (GTDB): domain Bacteria; phylum Chloroflexota; class Ktedonobacteria; order Ktedonobacterales; family Ktedonobacteraceae; genus CF-113. The sequence goes on from CAVYMC010000005.1 coordinate 138,305, forward strand.
GGCAACCTCACCTGCTTGCTTATTGTACTCTTCAATCGTCTTGTACTGTCCGCGCAAATATTTCTGGATAATCACGCTCATCTGTTCAGACAGGTTTGCCAGCCGCTGATCAATATCCCTCGTCTCACTCCAGGCTTTGCTGCCAACCAGGTCATTATTATAGTCAGTCAGCATCATAAACTGTGAGACGTTCTGTCCAATCCCTACAGGATCAATCAGGGTAAACTCGACCTTCCCAGGCGGCTGAGTCGCCAGCAAACGCAACATCAGCGATTGAATAGCAGCGATGGCTGTACTTTTTGCCGCGCCACTTGCCTTGAAGAGGATGTTTTTGTCTCCGGCACTACTGACGAAGGCGGGTATAGTCAGTAATTCCTGACCATTCTTGATACTCAAAGTCCCAATTCGAACTGCATAAGAGTTTGTACTCGATGGTTGCCATTCATACCACGCAGCTTCAGTCCAATCAGTACGTAAGGAACCTGCTTCATGTATAAAAGCCTGAATATCGTAACCGAGTTCGTTTAATTTCTGTTTTGATTTCAGATTAAGTTGTCTTATGAATTCTGAATGAACTTTATTAATGTCGTTAATTTTTGTTTGATATCTTCGATCTATTTGCTCTACTTTAACTTTATATTCAATATCTAATTGTTTGATATCTCTTCTATATTGTTCTTGATAACTGACTATCAGAGTCTGGCGTAAATTCTCTACGAAAGATATATAATACACTATTTTAGAATAATCCTTCATTAAATTTTGGGCTTTCATTTTTTTATTCGTAAGCTGAATAAAAAATATCAGACCGGAAATTGCGAATACTAATAACCCTGATAAAATTAAGGCAATTATCTGCGAGGTGGTATCAGTGCTTAAAATGATCCCAGAACTTGCTAATATAGATAATAGCACTAATGAAATAAGAGTTCCTGTTCCTAATGTTATAGAAGCGTAGCATCCCGGACGAGGCTTTATACTTACTAATGTTGAATTCACTCGCTTACTTGCCTCTTCTATAGCGGATTGATACACTAATATTTGCTCAACAAGACTGTTACTATTCGGAATAGCTAGTGAATTTGGAGTTTCCCTAACTAATTTATCTTGCCACTTAGTTGTGCTAAAATAACTGTTGAGACCATCCCGAATAGATTTTATCCAATTATAAATATAATTCAAAGAACTATCGTGCTGATATTTTGTACTATTCCAATTTCGTTCAACTTTCTCTTTGTCGCTTTGCCATTTTGATTCTGCAGTTTCTTTGTCGCTTTGCCATTTTGATTCTGCAGTTTCTTTGTCATGTTTGAAACGAGCTTCGGCTTCAGACCTTTCTAGCTCTAAGTCATGAATGAAACTGTATGAACGCTTAATGACCTCGCGTTGTCGTTGCATTAAATTCGTTTTTGTCATCTTACATTTCCTAATACTGGAAATAAGTGAATATTTCGAGTTCCTCCACGAATGAAATGTCTTATAGATGTTTCATTCTTTTTTATCGTACCCTGCGTCGCGCTTCCGCAATCACCTGTGCCAGTCTCTGCATCTCTTTGAGCGTTAATTGTGTCTGGACCTCAAACAATGCCAGATAATCTTTTTCAAAGCTCCGGCTGACGGGATCATTCCATAAAGGTTTTTTGTCTTCCCAACTTTGATGTAGTACCCTACCGGCGGTATTTAGCTGTTCCATCGATGCATCTAAGTCTGCCATTGCTTCCTCCTAAGAACAAGTATCAAGACCATTGTGTTATTCTCTAGCGATAGCTACAGAATAACATATTTATCCGCAATTTCAAGAGCTATTGCAGCGAAAATGAAAGCAATAGTCAAAGATGTTTTGATAGAAATAGATGTAACTAACAATCAAGCGTAGCATATGCCAGACGCTCATGAATTGCGACACCTGGAAATCTTTGGTCGCGAGGGTATTCCAGAGGTCGCTGCATTCTAATGAATTTTGACGACCGAAGAGAGCAAGGACAGGAAATGTTTGCCCCCGTCCTGATAAACTTTGACAACCGAATGCAGTAATGCGCATGGCCCCGTCCTGTAGGGACAAGGGGTGGATGCGGGGGCCCTGTGCTTGTCCTGGTGGCAACGCGATTCGCCCGGGTTCCGTGAGGCATGAGGGTCGCACTCCAACGAGGACAAGCACAGGGCCCCCGCATCCACTCCACCCCGCCCCTTGTCCCTACAGAAGGGAACGCCTTCCTCCCCATTCCCGATTCGGTTGTCAAATATCATCAGGATGTCGGGGTTTCTTCATTTCCCCATTCGGTCGTTACACTTCATAAGGGATGGTTAGAACACCGCCGGTTCCATGTATTCGCCGAAGGCGGCGCGGAAGACATCCATGATCTCGCCCAGCGTGGCGTAGGCTTTGACGGCTTCGATGATGGCGGGCATGGTGTTTTCGGTGCCGTCGGTGACGCGGCGCAGGTTGTCGAGGGCGCGTTTGACGGCGGCGTTGTCGCGTTCGCGGCGCACGCGCTGAAGTCGTTCAAGGTGAGCGCGCTCGCCCACGCGGTCGATGTAGAGCGTGGGGACTTTGATGTTCTCGTCCACGATGTAGTCGTTGACGCCTACGATGGTGCGCCTGTGGTCGTCAATCTCCATCTGGTAGCGATAGGCCGACTCTGCTATTTCGCGCTGGAAGAAGCCGTTCTGGATGCAGGCCAGCACGCCGCCCAGCGCGTCGATGCGGTCGATATAGTCCATGGTGGCGCGTTCGGTCTCATCGGTCAGCGCCTCTATAAAGTAGGAGCCGCCCAGGGGGTCAACGGTATTGACGACGCCGCTTTCGCTGGCGATGATCTGCTGCGTGCGCAGGGCGATCAGGGCCGCGCGTTCGGTGGGCAGCGCCAGGGCCTCGTCGAGCGAGTTGGTGTGCAGCGAATTGGTGCCGCCCAGCACGGCAGCCAGGGCTTGAATGGCGGTACGCACGATGTTGTTATCCGCTTGTTGGGCGGTCAGGGAAACGCCGGCGGTCTGCGCGTGGCAGCGCATCATCCACGAACGCGGGTCCTGCGCGCCGTAGCGTTCGCGCATCAGTCTGGCCCACAGCCGCCGCCCGGCGCGAAACTTGGCGATCTCTTCAAAGAAGTCGTTATGCACATCGAGGAAGAAGGAGAGGCGCGGGGCGAACTCGTCGATTTTGAGTCCGCGTTTTAGCGTAGCATCCACATAGGCCAGGCCGTCCGCCAGCGTGAAGGCCAGTTCCTGCACGGCGGTCGCGCCCGCCTCGCGAATGTGATAGCCGCTGATGCTGATGGTGTTCCAGCGGGGCATGTGGCGCGTGCCAAATTCGATGGTATCTACCACCAGGCGCATAGATGGCTCAGGCGGGAAGAGAAATTCTTTCTGCGCGCTGTACTCTTTGAGAATGTCATTCTGGAGCGTGCCGCCCAGCTTCGCCATCGGGAAGCCGCGCTTCTCGGCATTGGCGATGTACATGGCCCAGATCACCGATGCCGGGCTGTTGATGGTCATGGAAGTGGTGATCTGATCGAGCGGCAGGCCATCGTACAGGATTTCCATGTCGGCCAGCGAGGAGATAGCCACGCCGCACTTGCCAAATTCGCCCGAGGCAAGCGGGTGATCGGTATCGTAACCGTAGAGCGTGGGCATGTCAAAGGCGGTCGAAAGGCCCGTCTGACCCTGGGCGAGCAGGTATTTGAAACGCTTATTGGTATCCTCTGCCGTGCCGAAGCCTGCAAACATACGCATCGTCCAGGGTTTGGCGCGATACATGGTCGGCTGCACGCCGCGTGTATACGGGTATTCGCCCGGCAGCCCGATGTCGCGCATATAATCGAGACGAGCGTTATCCTGCGGCGCATACAAACGGTTTATGGGAACGCTGGAGGTGGTCATCAGGTTATCGCGTTCGGGCATACGCTCCTGCGATTTGCGTACCGCCGTCTCCTCCCAGTGTTGCTGTTCCGCTTTCAGGTGTTCCAATTCCGCTGTATCAAACAGTGTTCCCTGGTCATATTTCTGGTGTGTCTGCGGCATTTTCTGCTCGAGCATGGTCGATGGCTCCTCCTCGTCGAGGCTGCATGTATCTGGAAAATGGTGTCTGCTACAAAAACCTGTCTATCTTAATGGTAATTGTACCATATTCAAGCCTGGGGTTTTTAACAGCAGACCTACATCTTCACCAGCACGAGACCAGAATATGGCTGCATCGTTACCGTCGTGATGTCGTGCCCGTACAGGTCTTTGTAGGTGTTCGCCGGCAATGTTACTGTGTAGGCCTGGTCGGGCGAAGGATTCACGATAGCCAGGCCGGTCGAGTAGGTGCGCATATACACATTCTGATCCCGGTATATTGCGGTACGAGGATGTCCCACCTGGGCAAAGTACTCCCGCAGCGACACGTTCAACTGACTGTACCTGTCGAATACCGAGCTAATGAAAGAGCAATAGGTGTATTGATCTTTCACCAGCAGGTAGTTTGCCAGTATCCACTGAATATCCCGCTGATTCGGCAGATGGGTTGCATCCACTGGATACGGGACAAGGCCATTGATGATCAATGGCTTACCAAATTTGTGCTGCAAGGTCCAGAGATCCTGTATCTTGGCAAGCCAGGCATTGGTAATGTTCGTGCCACTCACCGGGGAAGCCGTCAAATAGGGGAAAATGGTGTTACCTAGCTTTGTAAAGCCGGCTTCGTCTAATACGATGTCGGCATAGGGCAACAGGTCAGCGTAATGATCGTTATACTGCAAGTTGGGATAGTAATTGAAAGCGATAGCGATGGTTTTCCCCTGCTGCTGCGCTACAGCCTTCATCTTTCCAATGAGAGCGGCATAGGCGCCAACCATAGCTTTCCGGTACGTCTCATCAACGAAATTACCGCTAAACATCTGTATCCACTGGCCATCTGCAGTATAATGGCCCCCCACCGCGAAACGATTAAGCGTCGTGACATGATCAAAACCGACGGCAGTAAAACCCTGAGACAGGGCGGGCAGCAGGCACTGGCTGATAATCAGATTTTGCACTGCCGGGCTGGTAAAATCCAGGGGCGCGTGCGCGTAATCGACCAGGTCGCCGTAACGATAGTAAGCCAGCGTTTTACGATCATTGGTATAGGACAACCAATCGGGGTGGTTCTGCTTGAACCAGTCTATAGTCGGATCGGTCGCCGTGGCTTGCCCCCATTTGCAGTAACGCGCATGGTTTACAACTTTGCTCAGGTAGAGATTCGGGTGGTTGCCCCACATGACAAAGCCGATCAATGGCGAAGCGTCAAGCCCATTTACCGGCTGGAAAGAGCCACCGATAGCGCCGAGGTGAATATTATCCCAGGTGTTGGGCAGGTTGGGCAGATTTGAGATAGTGTTGGAGTCGATCTGTAGCATCTTCGCCTGAGACACATAGCTAGCGCAGAATGCTGACAGCAGGAAAGCCACCAGCGCCAGGTGGAGCGCGCATCCATGACGGAACATTCCAGATCTATAGCTCTGACGATTCCATCTGCTCTGCGCATCTTTCCATAGACCTTTCCCGCCGGGTATCTTCAAAGTTTTCAAGCCTTTATTCCTCTTTCACTACGTAATAATTTATTGGAATCCTCTCCAGGCTTTGGGCATTTAAGAACATTATAAGATGGCAGCAAATTAGTGAATTAGTTTGTTACGATATATCCATTGACTGAATTCCAAAATCTAGAGAAAGCCCGCAGGTTAAGAAGGGTTATGTTGGGTGTGGGGAATATTCTGGTGAGGGGAATCAGTAGCTTCTTCAAAGGCACAGTCGGAGGTTTCTGGCCGCTGAAAGTCCGCTTTCGCAGGCGTATCTGGCCGATTCAGCCAGCCCGGCTATGCGCGATGCCGCTTTCGGATTGTACTTTGCGCTGGCCTTCGGTGTTGACCCGGTATGGAGCGCCATTTTAGGCTGGCTGATCGACCGTTACGGTTTCAGCACAGCCTTGTGGACGATGGCGCTCTTGTATCTCGCGGCAGGCGCGCTCCTGCTGTTCATCCCCGAAGAGAAGCCGCCAGAGCGCGCCTGAAATCATCTTTTATCAAATCGCGGCGTAAGACCCCCGCATTCATGCGAGGGGATACAAGCCGCGCTGCCCGCGGGCAGAGAACCCGCTTCACAAGCCGATTTCCTTGACATTGATACACTCCGATGGTATCCTTGTTCTCGTTCTTAGCACACTGACAACTCAATAGTGTTTGGGCGTTTGTAGGTAAATCGTTCCCTACGGTAAAAGCATTAACGTACCACATGTCTCGTGTGCCAATCGTTGACGTGGACAGTGGGTCACTCCCTTCCATCGAGATTGCAACGAACACTGGCCTGGAAGAGGCCAACGTGGGGCAACCTGCGTCGAAGCCCCTGCATTCATGCATGGGGTACTTCACGGACGGGCAACTAGCGAGGAGGCCCATTTTAACGCGCCCTGGTTGCCAAGCTGTTTCAAATCGGTGCCAAACACCAGGATATAGTTCGCTCCCAGCGCGAGTGCCTGTTGAATATCACCGTACAGCGTATCGCCGGTTACATTAGTTGCAGCGATTTGTTCTTCGGGATGCGGTACCATCATAAACTGGGGTGGCAAAACGCGATGTGCCGCCAGCCCGTTATCCTGAAGCCATAGACCATGCTGGACAGCGTAATCAAGCAGTAACGCCGCTGTATACCCGGCGGTATTTTCCATAAACACCTTATCGGGCATGACGGCCAGGGGAGTGTGATTGAAGCTGGACGTGTAGGCCTCCATGATGCGCTGGACAGCGTTCCACCAGAGAGGATTAGTATAGCCGATAGCCTTCCACAGCTGCAACTGGTTGGGATTGCTGTTATGGGAATCGACCTTCGCTTCTCCGCCAATGCCCAGGCTGATATCTATATAAGCCACGTTGGGATTGCCATCGTAACGGAGGGCGAACGCATGGACAAAATCAGCATAACTCTGCAGGAACAATGGGTTCCAGTACTGTGGAAGCACCGAACCATCAGTTTCTGTCACCGAAGGAACCCCCAGATTGTACACCCACTTGGGAGTGCCGCTCTGTGAATACGGAGGCATCCAACTCGTATACCCGGAGGTAGGCACCCGCAAGATAACCTTCTTGCCATGACTTACCCAGGGGGCCATAGCCTGATCAACAGCGCTCCAATTATACTGCCCATTCTGCGGCTCAAGCTGCGACCAGTAAAAGCCCAGGTGGCTCCCGCGATGTAAGGATTCGCCGCCAGGGTCGAATAGCTGCTCCCAAACTGGTAAATGCCCTTGAAATTGGGATACTTCGACGGGGTAGCTGTTGTCCGCGCAGGCAGCGAATTCGTAGAAGGTCTTCCAATAATCCTCGTGCCAACTCCTACGATGACGGCTAAAAGGAGAATGATCACGCCCAAAGTCATGATCCGCCGGCGTTTGTTCGACAATATTCGCATAACGTGTTCCTTTGATTGAATGTGCCCTGAGAAGATGTTATCTCTGGCGGGCTACTACAGTTACTACCAACACACTCTATCGGCACGCATTCCCAAAAATTAATTCCTCCATCATCCTCCACGTAAGTAAACCGCGCTTGAATACCCTTCATAGACCAGGTGAAAATCGGGCGGGAAAATAAACCTGCCGTTAAATTTTACCCTCGTTTGATTCTGGTACGTGCCGTCGGCGACAATCCAGATACGATCATGCGAGGCCAGCACTGCCTGAAAATCATCCTGATTCAGCAAAGGAACAGACCCGATTGGCGTATCAGTTATTTCGCTGCCACTCTCAAAGAGATAGAGCGCGTGATCTGGTGAAAAGAAGTAATCAACTCGACCAACATAATAGAGGATAGAAAAAGAGGGGCCAAGGGCGATAACAGTATCGCCCTTGCGCCAATGCTGGTGGATATACTGAGCCGCGTTGTCATAATCTGGATGGTGACGGTAATAAGAAAAACCCGTCACCCGGCTGACGAGAAGATTGTAATTGGCAAGAGGGAAAATGGGCAGGAGCAAAATACAGGCGCATACAATACTCACCGTAAATACCATCATCGCGCCAATGAGCCGCGAGCGAGAGCTACTTGCAGGCGCGGTGTTCGGTCGTGACCCCTGGAGTATAACGCAGGAGCGATAAAAAGACCAGAGCGCGCGTAATAGGCGATACAGGGCATAAGCGCTTAGCAAGTAGTAGAAAGGCAGTAAGAGATAAAAATAGCGATCAGACTGCATGGTAAAGACGAGCACAAGAGTAAGCAAAGAAACGACCAGAAACCACGCGCAATACTTCGCGCGGCTGTCCGCCTGGCGCATCGCCCAGAAGCATCCAGCAGTCGCAAGCAGTGAATTTACGGTAATCAAGGACAATTGGATCGTGAGCGTGCCATGATACAGCGCCCACGGGAAGAACAGCAGATTGAGGTAGTAAGGGATACCATCGGTGTTCAATTGCAGAAATGGCCTCTGACTGCTATCGGTTCCAAGCACCGCGGGATGGGCGATATGCACAACGAGTAATTGCGCCACGACAATGCTTCCCCCTATTATTCCCGCGAACCACCAGTGCTTGTTGAACAACGCGGCAAAGTAACGATGCTTCGTATCTCTGCTCATGACTACTACCCAGAGTGTCAGCGCAGGAAAGATGATGAACGACTCCTCGTGGCTCAAATAGGTAAGAACGAGAGAGGCAACAGCAAGGTAAATCGGGCGCGCGCGTTGGCGCTCTTGCAGCGCTTTGAAGAGCAGGTAGACGGTAAGTATCGTCAGCAGTTGAGCCTGTTGGTACATGCGCATCTCCCGTCCCCACCCAAGCGCGAATGGAGAGAAGGCAAACATGGCCGCCGCCAGCAGCGCGACCCGCCGGTTAAAAAAGTAACAGCCCGCGCCATAGAGCATCGGGATGCTCGCCAGGTATTCCAGGGTAGTGAATATGCGAGGAACCCCGGCTTGATTGCCAAAAATCAGCAAGTTGAGAGCAAGCGCATACGAATACAGTTCGCCTTTCATATAGAGAAAGCCCGAGGGCAAGACAGGCAGCCCGTGAGCCAGGATACCCCTGGCAGCGTAATAGCTGGTTAATTCATCCTGCCAGTAGGGATCATAGGCCAGGTTGTACGTGACCAGTGGAATAGCTACGAGTACAATGAGGATGAGAAGCCAGTGTTTACTCAACTTGACCAGGGCGGGGGCAAGCCGTGTAGGGTAGACCAGGGCGGGGGCAAGCCCGGCCCCTACCCTACTACGAAGCGGCTGGCGAAGCCGTGTAGGGTAGGGGCCGGGCTTGTCCCCGCCCTGGTATTGGCTGCGCCGCAAGACCACTGCGCCCTGATTGGATAGTGTATGCACATAGCGCCAGAGCAACAGGAAGCCAGCGCCCAGCACCAGAATCAGCGCGACTCCCCAGCCTGCTGTATAAGGAAAAGGCTGTGGCATTTGTGGCTCTCTGGAGAGCGTCACAAGCAAAGCTTCACAGGCGAGCGCGGGCAGGTAAGCCAGGCTTGTTACCTCAAGAGCGCTCCGGTAAGAGATATGATAACGGACAGTGAAGAGCCATGATATGAGTAGCCATAGCCCAAAAACGGCCATTATACCACACAGCAGCAACACGAACAGAAGCGACGGAGGAGTAACCTGCACATTGCGCGTAGTAGTGCTATCAGGAAGGTAAAACAGGCGGCTTAAACCCGGGCGATTGACGAGAATGGGCGCCGACCAGCCTGAAATAGCAGCGCCGCCCTGCTGCCATCCGTCAACGGCCTGGGAGGATACATGCCACTCGCTACCTGGCGTTACCCAGGTCGTATGATTTTGCGCGTCATTGATGAGCATATCCAGCGACATAGAGGCGTTGAGATCACCGAATCCGTTCAGCGCCGCATTGCTCCCCGGCGCCGAGACATGCACGGCGATAACATTTTCCCCGGTGTGCAGGTAGGGCGAAATATCATACACGCCCGAGGCAAAGCCTGGCCGGTGCAGCGAAGTCTTGCCTGTACTCAGGTAATAGGCCAGGTCTGTCGTGGGAGCCGGGGGCTGTCCATCCCAAACCATGAGCAACTGGTCATTGATAAATATGCTTGCGGTGCCGTTCGCAACAATTCGCAGCCACGCGCTGGTCACGCTGGAAGACAACGAGAGGGAGCGCGCGAAATAGGCATCATGGCCCAGGCCAGCGCTTATCCACCGCGCTGAGGTTGTCTGCTCATAGAGCTGGGGGTCTACGTCCACCGTAGCCAGTCCGGGTGAATACGCCGCGCTCCGCACGGGTAACCAGGAACTGCTATCAAATGTCGTTTTTGTCCAGGAAGTTGAGTCATTCAACTGCGTCGTATAATGAAGATAGACCTTAGAGGAATCTCCGGTCGCCCGCCATCCATCTCCGGTCCCATAATACGAGATGGACTTGCCATTCACAATGCCCAGACTTAATCGCAGCGCCGGAGTACGTTCATCATTATTAGTGACTCGTACGGCAATAATATTTGTATTGGGCTGCAAGAGCGAAGTCACACCGTACATATACGCTCGCGTATAATCGCCATTTCTCAACGCTAAAGTATTCGAGCCTACAAACGACCCGTTCAGGAAGAGGTAAAAACCCTGACTGGCCTGTATTGTGAAAAAGGCAGCATCCGGCTGTACGTTCAAGTTGACGCCAAAGCGGAAATATGCAACAGGACCGTTGCTATCCGCGGCCTGTACCCACCTGGCTCCTTGCCAATCGGGAACAAAACTCTTGGACTGTGGCACAAGCGCGTATTGATAGGTAAACCAGCTCATACCCAGGCAAGCCAGCAAAAGCCAGAACCATACCATGCGGCGCAGGCCACTTTTTCCCCGCTCGTGTGGCTTTCGTCCTTCCAACGAGGCGTGCTGCAACACTTCATCGCGCGCGATGGCAGCAGGGGGCGTTAATACATCCGAAGTAATCATGCTCTATCATCTTCCACTTTTACTACCTATGCCAGATCTCTTCTTTACCGGAGACCTGATAATTCTTCACGAGCAGTATTATTCCAATAAGCCGGGTCCAATGCTACAGCCTGCAGCAGGAGCGCCCGTTCGTCGATATAATTGCCCTGCCCGGCGTCACTTAATGCCATATAGGTATACGCTGACGACTGGATATCCGCGTTATGACTCAAAGCGATAACCTGGGCCATCTGCGATCCACAGGCTATGTAGTTACCCAGGTCATAGTCGATGCGCCCGATCATATAGCGACTATAGACATTGCCGGGATCGGCATATGACATGATTTGTAGCCAGGACAATGCCGTCTCGTCATTCCTTTGCTCCGCCTGCGGTGTGATAACTCGCACGTTAAATCCACCGCCCCTGGTGATGCTTAGTGGCCCCACATTCTCTGCCAGATTTGTGAGCAGCGTGCTCATCTCATCCGTTATCCAGGAGACCCCGCGATGCGTTTGCCAGACGATATAGAGTTCACGGTAGGCATTCAGATTGTCCCTATGCTGAAGATAGGAAGAAGCAAGATAGAAACGAATCTCATCGCTTTGCTGGCCCGGCTGTACGTAATACAGAGCTTCTCCTCGTTGGACGTGATAGTAGACCATGTGATCGAGCTGAGGATTCAAGGCAACCGCTTTATCCAACCACTGCAAAGCTTGCGCATAATTTCCCTGCGCCAGTAAAACTTTGGCCTGGTACTCACAGACGACCGAGGCTGGAGCGCGCCCGCATACAACCACGAATGCGAACCCCAGGAGCAGCCAGCCGAGGATACGAGTCGATCTGCGGCGTTTCTTCGCAACACACGCGGGGGACCGTCTCTGCGTTTCTATAAGCAGCCAGCCGCTTACAATGGGAAGGAACGGGCCAATCGATAGCTGATCCACCAGCAATTCGAGGCGCATTTGCAACGTCGATGCGCTTAAGGCACGCGGATCAAGAGGAAGGAACGGCAGCGCGATCGCATAGCCGAAGTGCCTTTGTATCAACAGCATCTGTACCCTGTGCTGAGTGAGCTGGTTGATCCCGACAAGGTCTGCAAAAAGATACTGCAAGAGAAACAGCAGCACAGGCAGCAGACACAGGCAACCGGCAAGACCAGACCAGCGTGAGAAGGAGTGACGCTGTCTAAATATGTTCCAGTTCGCAATGGCGGCGACAAAAGAGCAGCACGCGCAGAGCAGGCAGAGCAATCCATAATTGAATATATCTATATGAAACTGCCAGCCAATATCGACAGGCAAATTCCAGGCCAGATCCGCTTTGCCAAGCGGATCGTTCAGCCAGGGAAGCACACTCGCGCATAACATCAAACTACCCGCTACCACAGGCACAATGTACTGCGGGCGGCTTACGTCTTTCCAGCGCTGGAGTAGTAGCTCTTTAGAAGCAGATAGTATCATCAATGTTTACCCTATCAACCTTATCATCGTGGAACAGCGGAAACATGGCTAGGATTCGACGCCGTTAACACTAATTTCCTGCCCATTTTGCAAATCGTCCGCGCCAACCAGGACAACCCTGTCGCCTGCCGAGATACCGCCATCAATAAAGATCGTATCAACCGAGCGCGCCACAATCTGTACCTTTTGTATGTATGCGTGCTGATTGCGCACAACAAACACGATACTCTCTCGTTCGGGATTGAGTACCGCGAGACGAGGCACACCGAGCGCTTTACCCGCGTTATGTATATGCACAAAGGCATTCATGCCTGGCAAAAGTATCTGTTGCGGATTCGCTACCATTACCCAGATCTCAAAGGTGTCTGTCTGTGAGTCTGCCTGGGGAATGATTGCGCTGACTTTTCCCTGAATGTTGACACCGGGGAGAGATGATGGAGTAACGGTAGCTATCTGACCGAGCCTGTACCTGTGTCAGATAGGTTAGCGGTATCTCCGCGCGCACAATCACTGACGACTCGTCCATAATGACGATCATCGTTCTGTTGGCTGCAAAAATTTCCCCAGGAGCAATATATAAAGATGTAACGATACCGCTGATAGGCGAAATGACCGTGCCATTATGCAGCGTTGAGGACGAGGCTTCGGCCTCAAGCGCGTCATACTTATCCACTGCCATGTTGTAATATTGCTGAGCCTGCGCGATAGCCACCGTGTTTCCGTTCGCTTTCACAGTAGCGAGGTAGGCGCTCGAAGAAGTCACGTCCTTTGCCGCCTGTCCAATCTGGGCATTCAATACCGCCAGATCCAGTCGAATAAGTGGCTGGTTCGCGGTAACTTGATCTCCGGGCGCAACCAGGACCGCAAGAGCGCGTTCAGCAATTGGATAGGAAATATCCTCCTCCTGGAGCGGATAGACGATGCCACCACCGCCAATATCTTCTATGAAGCCCTGCGTTCCCACCTTATAGAGCGTCACACCAGGCGGCAAAGATTTTACATGTATCCAGACAGAGAGGCCCCCTATCATGAGCAAGACAGCCAGGCAGAGCAGCCCGCTAATCAGCAGGAATCGTTTGTTCGTCCCTCGCGCCGGTTGGGAGCGAATAGATATGCCAGGCATTTTCAGCGTGGGGGAAAAAGCCAGGGATCTGTCCTCCGTCTTTCCTTCTGGAGAGGGAGGGGGATTGTGTCCTTTTTCGACTTCGACGTGTGTAGTACCGGTATCAAGCATGACCTGAGAGAATCGTTCTCCCTGTACCGAAGGCGGAGAGAGCTTCTGAGTGTCTTGCTGCCTCGTCGGTAAATAATCTTTCAGGCGTGATTGCCCGGTTTTTGGTTCTTTGTGATCGTCCATTATAAACCTCGTGAAATGAACCTGTCGGCCTGGAACGGCTCTGCCACCATAGCCGAAGGCGCTATTATTTCGTTCATTACTGGTACATCATTTTCGTCTTTTACGAGCCTGATGCGCCTGTTCTTGCTGAATACTGCTTTAGGAGCGATATTCTGAAAGGCAGAGGTCTGTCCTCTTTTTGCTGTCCGCGCATTGATGAGCAGCATTGGTAACGTCGGCGTACTATCGTCAAATTCTAACGCTTCTGCATTAAATACATCCTGCTCCTCCTTTGTAAACCACAAAACGTTGGCTTCTCTGCTTGCAATCGATCTACGCCCCTGACTACTATCCGGATTTTGCAGTTTTATGGTCCTCTCATCGCTGCGCGTGGTGAGATAGAAGAGACCGCCAATCGCTCCAAAAAAGAGCACCTGCACATCCATTAGCAGAGCCAGCAGCAGTGAAGTTGCCGTAGGAACATGCACCGTCGCAAAGATATAGACAAAGGCGCTCTCGCGTAACCCGAAACCGTTAATAGTGATGGGCAGGAATGCCACCAGCGAGGCGACCGGAATAGCGACAAAGTAGAAGTACATGGGGACGTTCATACCCAAAGCTTCGGCGTACACATAGTAATTCAAGGCAGAGAGAATCCAGAACACCACCCCTATCAAGGTGACGATAGCTAAAAGGCGTGGGCGCTTCATAGCCATGATGAGTGCGCCACCAACCGGAATGACATTGGTAAGGATACGGTGCTTCATCCAGCTTTTTTTCAATATTCTGGGCAAAACAGCCGTCAGCAGGATCACTCCCCCGATCATGCCTCCAACTAACAGGCTCAGCAGGATGGCCCAGAGCACAAGCCCCCGATTGAAATTGACGCGCCAGATAATCAGAGCAGTGAAAGCCACCAGTTGCATTCCGAAAAACCCGGTCAGGCGGGTCATCACGACGGCGCTGGCGGAGCCGGCATAATTGCCCGACTCGCGACCGACATACAAGGCTTTAATCACGTCTCCTCCCATACCCGTTGGGAGAAAATGGCTGAAGCCAGTGCCTATCAGGTACAGCTTGACCAGTTTCACCAGGCCAACATGAATCTGCTCGGCCCGCAAAAGGTACTGCCACTGATAGGCGCTAACTATCAACCCGAGAGTGCCGGTAGGTAAGCTCAGGAGTATGAGCGTGTGATTAGCGCGCGCAATTGCTGCCAGTAGCGTTGACCAGGACAACGACTTGAAAAGAAACGCGAATAGCAGCAGGGTAATAGTTACGCGCAAGGTGAAGCTCACCCACTTTTTCTTCGTCACTTTACGGCCCGTATTCCTTGTGAAGGCGGACAAGGCCCCATGATCCATTTCTCCTTATCATCTGCTCCAGTGTCGATTAAACGCGAACGGCATAGCTACCTTGATAAAGCGATACAACGTACGTAAACTCATTGGCGAGACCCTGAGACAACGAAACAAGGGGGTGATAGCCCATTACCTGTTCCGCGTGCCTGGTATCCGCGAAAGTGTGACGAACATCGCCACGCTGTTTCGCCTCGAAAACAAGGTTCAGAGGAGACCCGTGAATTTCCTCTAAAAGGTGCATTACGTCATGCAGGGTCACTCGCGAGCCACCTGCGATGTTCATAACCTGGCCGGTGGCGGCATTGGCCATAGCAGCCCGGATATTTGCTTCGACGACATCGGATATGTAGGTAAAATCGCGCGTCTGGTGCCCATCGTCGAATATACGAACAGGCTCGCGTCCGATAATCGCCTTGCAGAAGCGATGAAAGGCCATATCCGGTCGCTGGCGCGGCCCATAGACTGTAAAATAGCGCAGGGAGACAGTCGGGATGCCAAAATTATGGTGGTAAAGCGTGCATAAATGCTCCGCCGCCAGCTTCGTGACCCCATAGGGCGAGATGGGGTGCGGCGTCACCGCCTCGGTCACAGGCAGCGTTGGAGTATCGCCATAAACAGAAGAGGAGGAGGCGTAGACAAAACGCCGCAAGCTCTTCACATGCAACAGCGATTCCAGGAGACGCTGCGTAGCCAGCACATTACAATCTACATAGCGGGAGAACTCACTCCCCCAGCTCGCTCGCACGCCCGCCTGAGCAGCCTGGTGAAACACCCAGTCAACCCCTTCGAGCAGGGGGGCTAAATTTAACTCAAGCAAATCGCCTTCTACAAACGTGAAACGGTTCCATGATCGCGCTCCTTCAAGATTCCTCTCTTTAATGTAGCGAGCATAGTAATCAACGAAGGCATCGACGCCACAAACCTCGTGTCCATCCGCCAACAATCGTTCGGCAAGATGCGATCCAATAAATCCTGCTACCCCAGTTACCAGACAGCGCATACAATCTTCCTCTCCAACCTCATCCATTGCGTTCGTGAAAGTTCATAATCTAGCAGGCCATACCGGTGAAGCCACCGTAGGCCCGGCGATTCTTTTCCATAAAAGCCGACCAGCTATACTGCTCTTCGGCAACCTGTCGTCCATGCTCGCCCAGGCGCTGCGCTTTTTCCCTGTCCTGCAGCAGTTCTATCGCCCCCTGCGCCAGTCCTTCGGGCGTGGGCGCAACCAGCGCGGCCATGTCAGGGGTCAATATCTGGGTATGTGAAAGAAGAGCGGTGGCGAGAATTGGCTTGCCGGAGCGCAAATAGGTGTATAACTTGAGCGGGGTGTTCGTTCCACCACTGCGCGGGCTTAACAGAATATCGGCCAGGGCCGTATACCTCGGCATTTCTTCAAGAGGCCGCTGGCCGGTGAAACGAACCATCTCTACTACCCCCAGCTCCCGCGCAAGCAGACGCTGCTTCTCAACCTGTTCGGGTTTGCCTCCGACAAACACATAGCGAGCAGTGGGAAAGACCGCCTTCACAATCGCCGCGCTGCGCAGTACCAGTTCAATCCCCTGGTAACTCTCGAAGGTACCCGTATAGACCAGCGCCGGGCCATCGCCAAGCTCCCATTGCTGCCGCAGACGCCTGGCAGCGTTTGCATCAGCCGGCGGCAGTTCTTCATCGACGGCCAGATTCTCGATCATGTAGACTGGTTTGCCGGGAGAGATGCGCCTGACAGCCGTCTCCAGATCGGGACAAATGGCGATCACCGCATCCGCCCTGCGCACGATAAGCTTCTGGATGGCCGTAACACAACCAATCAAGAGCGAGCTTTTCGTCACAGCAAAGTTGGACATCTGTTGCGCGAGGTCAGAATGCATGTCATAGAGATGCTTACAGCCAAAGAGCAACGCCAGCACAACACCCATCAAGCCCGCCTCTTCGTGCGTGTGTAAAAAACGATAGCGCCTGATGCAGAGCCGCCAGAAGGCGGTCAGGAACAGGAGTATGTCCAGAGGAACCTTTGCCAGCGATGGCCCTATCTTCACTTTGCGAATGAACGGCACAGAAGGCGCTCTATATATATGCAGCCCCGGAAGGGCGACCCCCTCTCCAATTGGGTACGTCACCAGGTCCACCTCGTAGCCCAGCGCCAGCAGCGCCTTCGTTCGATTATACACGCTGAAGGGGGTGCCGCGCGGCTCCATAAATGGCTCCGGGCTAATCATGAGTATGCGTTTGGAACTCCCGGAGGACACTTTGTTGCCGGTACCTTCTAATCTTGCTATTTCCACTTTACCTGCCCAATTTCTAGTAGTGTTTCTATCTCCAGGCAGCAAGATGCTGGGTGACGGTTTCTCTCTCCTCCACCGCGTCTCGCTCTAGCGAAAGGATGTCGCTGACTACGTAGGTTGCTTTGCCCTGGGACTCGTGATAGGTGCGCATCAGCAATTCCGCCAGCAGGCCCATCATGATGCATTGCATACCGAACCCCGTAAATAGCGCGGAAAGCGGCAGCAGGGGATTATGATTGGCCCGCACCCGCGGCGGAAGGATTTTTTGACCGAGCACGAGCGATGCGACTACACCTCCCAGCGTCAGCGAAGCAATACCCGGCATACCGAAGGCGTAAAGCGGCTTGGTACCGAAACTGCCCAGAAATTTCAATGTCAGCAGATCGAGTATGACGCGGAATGTGCGCGAAATACCATATTTCGATGCGCCGAAACGCCTGGGGTGATGCACCACTTCGATTTCAGCGATCTTCGCGCCCGCGAGGGCGGCATAGGCAGGAATGAAACGGTGCATCTCGCCATAAAGCCGCACATGCTGAAACACCTCCCTGCGGTAGGCTTTGAGAGTGCATCCATAATCATGTAAATAGGTTCCACTCACTCTGGAGATGAGACGATTGGCTATCCAGGAGGGCAGTTTGCGACTCAATTGCGCGTCTTTGCGATTTTTGCGCCAGCCACTGACTACATCGTACCCCTCGTCCAGTTTCGCCAGGAGACGCGGAATATCTACCGGATCATTCTGTAGATCACCATCCATGAAAACCAGTATCTCCCCGGCGCTGTGGTGAATTCCGGCGGAGATAGCGGCGGTCTGTCCATAATTGCGACAGAGCTTGACTACGCGCACGCGCGGGTCAACAGTCGCCAGTTTGCTGAGTTGCTGAATTGAATTATCGCTACTACCATCATCAACGTAGATGACCTCGTAAGTAATTGGCTGCTTTTCCAGAATGCGGCTGAGATTTGCGTGCAGAAGTGGAACGTTTTCTTCCTCATTAAATATGGGTATAATGACAGAAAGGAACGCCTCTTCTCCAGGCACGCCTGTGGTTCTTACCATAAAGTGTCACCCTTTTTCTTTCTTTCTTTCCTTCGCCAACATGTTCGAGGGCAAACGTAAGTATTGCCCCGCCCATGATTTTCGCGGGGATTGACGAAAAATCACTTACAACCCCCTTTGACTTCATTTCCATTATAAAAATCATACCAAATATCTTTTATTGCATTTCCGGTGACATTTTTAGTCATCTTGTATCAAGTTATTTCAAATTATCTCGAAGAAAATAGAAGCGTCGTCATATATTGAATAAATTCGATTTATTCAATATATTTATCTTTATCAATCTATCAATCGTGCATTGACAATCGTTTAGGAATTCCGTTATGCTAGATATGGTTTTTTTAATCGGCGCGCTGTGCCGAGGCTTTCTGGCTTTTCATATAATATGAGCAGACCAGATTAAAAAGACAAGGATAGAAGCGATGGAGTATCGGGGGATCATCCACAATCATTCAGCCTGTTCAAAAGAGGGGTGCTATGCGCTGAGCGTGCTGCGTCAACGCTGGGCCAACAGCCTTGATTTCGCGGCCATGACCGAACATGCTGAACGCATCAGCGCTGAAGAGTACGCTTGCTACGTGCGCGAGTGTGATGCTTTGAGCGATGAGCAATTTCGTTTTATTCCGGGACTCGAAGTATCCACGGAGTCGGGCGATATATTGCTGCTGGGGTGCCGCGAGTATATCTGCGCGCGCGATCCCATGCAGCTTATCAAACAGATTTCGCAACAGACGGTTGTGATTCTCGCCCATCCCGAAGATGGCAAGGTGAGAGCTGAGGTACTGGCGCAGGCGCACGGATTGGAAGGATGGAACGGCGGTCACATGGGCGGCTACATGCCTCCTATCGACTGGTTGGTTGACTGGCGCAAACGCCAACCGGCTGGCACATTTTTCACAGGCGGCAACGACATCCACAAGATTGACCCAAAGCGCAAGATTCTCACGCTGGTAGAGACCCACGCGCCGCCAGGAACTTGTAGCGAAGAGGATATTCTTCACGCCCTGCGCCAGGGCAATTTTCGTACCGGGAACGGCATTTTCTCCTTCAGTCCGGATGGAACGCTTTTCTACCGGGGGCATGAGATCGCCCGGTTGCTGCCTTTTATGCTGTTGGCTCGCGCTTATCGCTCTAGCTGGCGCGCTTTGAATGCCTGTTTTCAGTCTGGTGGAGACATGCTGGCGGCAATCGGTATAGATAAGCAAAAACGCACGCGACTGAATCGATTGATCCGCCAGCATCTTTAATTATCTACTTTCCACGTTCACACATTTCACTTTATGATTACGAAAGGCAAGATCAGGTTATGTTAGCAGTCATGAAAAATCTGCCCGGGCTGATGCAGGGCTTGAAAATACACACAGATCATCTTCAAGCCATCCAGCTCCGACGATTACGCTCCATTATCACACACGCTTACCAGAACACCGTCTATTACAGAGAAACGATGGATAGCCGAGGCATCAAACCTCAGGATATTCGATGCCTCGAAGATCTCAGGCTTTTTCCCGTTATCAACCGGGCCGACGTGAAAGAGCATTTTACTGAAATGCTGGCTCGCGGCATTGATGTGAATACGTGCAAAGTCACCCACTCTTCAGGCACCACCGGTGAGCCGGTCGAATATGCTTATGATCTGCACGCTTTGAACTATGCGCGCGCGATCAAGGTGCGCGAGAAGCTGTGGTGCGGGGTGCGCCCCGGCGACCGCTGGGTCAATATTGCGATGACGCGCAAACGCGGCGGCCACCAGATCACTGGAGGCGCCTGGCGCACTTTTCTGAAGACGTATGCCGCCAAAGGCATAGACGTTGATGTGATCGAAGACCTGGATGACCAGGTGAAGCAGATTCTGGCATTTAAGCCCGGCGTTTTGCAGGCCTATCCTACCTCCCTGCACGCGCTCGCTTTAGAAGTGCGACGCCGCAAGATAACCAGTTGGAAGCCGCGCCTCATTTTTACCGTTGCTGAGCTGCTGGGAGAGGACACCCGTATGCTGGTGCGCGAGGTATTCGGGCAAGAAATTCTGGACATTTACGGCCTCATTGAGGTTGGCGATGTGGGCTGGCAATGCCGGAAGGCAGCCGAGTATCACATCAACGCTGATGCCATTCTGGTAGAGTTCCTCAATGATGGCAAAGCAGTTGCGCCGGGAGAAATCGGCGAAATTGTGGTCACCAGCCTCTATAACAAATCTATGCCGCTCATCCGCTATCGCTCCTCGGATGCCGGTCGTCCATCGGATGGGCATTGCACCTGCGGTTGCAACCTGCCCACCATGCGCGTGATCGATGGAAAGATGCTCGATTTTCTAGTGTTGCCGGATGGTAAACTGGTTTCACCGCACGTCCCCAAGAAGGCTCTGCTCTTTGTCGAGGGGATTCTGCGCTTTCAGATTGTCCAGCATACCGTCAGCGAGATCGACGTGTTGTGCGAAGCTGCGCCCGATTGGAACGAGAATACTTCCCTCCAGATTGAGAACGCCCTGCGCCCCATTGTTGGCGCGGGCGTGCGCATCACTCCTCGACAGGTAGACCAAATTGAGCGCGCTAAGTTCGGGCAAGATTAAAGTGATCATTTCGCACGTCAGTAAAGAACTGATCGAACAAGGAGCAAAGGAGCTGGTACGATGAGCAGTGTTGCGATTGCGCAGGCTGACCCGCGCAATGTCCACCTCGCCGTGACCCGCGCGCTGGAACTTTCAGGATGCCTGGCGCGTTTCACGCCGGGGCTAAAAGTTGTGGTTAAGCCCAATTTGATTACGGACAATCCTGAGTACATCGCGCGCGGCGCGAATACCAGCGTGCCGGTGCTGGAGAGCCTGTTGTCTCTGCTGGCCGACGCCAGGTGCCAGGTTACAGTCGGCGAAAGCGAAGTCGGCACCAGGGTGCAGGGGCGCAGGCTGGCGCAGACGGTGCGCTATATGGACCTGGACACGCTATGCAACCGCTATGGAGCAGCCTTCGCCAATTTCACAGAAGACCGCAAAGTACAGGTGCCTGTCAGCGGTCTGCATTTCACATCGTTTGACCTCTCCTATCGACAGGCAGAAGCGGAACTGGTGATTACCATTCCCAAAATCAAGACGCATAAGTATGCCACGATGACCTGTTCCCTCAAAAACATGTATGGCATGATCCCGGAGGGGCGGCGGGTGATTTATCATCGCTGGCTGAGCAAGGCCATTACCGACATCAATAGCGTCTTCAAGGGGCGGCTGGTGACGCTGGTTGATGGCATGACGGCGATGGAGGGCAATGGACCGGTATACGGCACGCCGATCGAGATGAACATAGTACTGGCGTCCCAGGACCTGGTGGCGGCAGATACGGTATGCGCGAGGCTGATTGGACTCGATCCTGGCGCTATCGAACACCTGCAAATGATTGAAAAGCGCGGGCTGGGCAGCAGCAGGGACATTGAACTGGTGGGCGATGAAATCGCCTTTCCCTGGCGCGTTTTCCGACCCGCGCATTTGAATGCCTATCGCCGCTTTGAACATCGATTGATGTGTTCGCCGCTCGTGCATATCCTCGTTTCTGAAGGGTTCCAGCGTCATGTTTCTCGCTACCTGCGACCGCTCACCCGCCGCTTGCGCGGCGGGTCATTTAGCTGGTACCTGGAGGAACAAGAAGCGAACGAGATGTCCACCCCCGTCCTGATGAATTTTGACGACCGAATACATCAATAAAAGGGAATACCGGCCCCAGTTCTGATGAATTTTGACGACCGAATACAGTAATGCGCGTTGCTCCGTCCTGATAATGTTTGACGATCGAATGGGGTAATGGCGTGGCCCTGTCCTGATGAACTTTGACAACCGAATAGGGGAATGGAAGCGCCCCACTGTCCCTACAAAAAAAATTATCGCGCAAAATGAGCGGTATATGTCCTGTATTGAGCAGGAATTCTGCTCGTTCTCAAAATGATCTACGAACGAGCGCAATTGCCTGATGAACTTTGACGACCGGATGAGGGAATGGCCCCGTCTTCTGTAGGGACAAGGGGAGGGGAGGGGTGGATGAGGGGGCCTTGTGCTTGTCCTGGTGGCAACACGATTTGCCAGGGGTTCCGTGAAGCAGCATGGTCGCATTCCGACAAGGACAAGCACAAGGCCCCCTCACCCCTCCCCTCCCCTTGTCCCTACAGGACGGGGCCACGCCATTCCCCTGTTCGGTTGTCAAAAATCATCAGGACGGGGCCACGCGCATTACTGCACTCGGTCGTCAAAATTCATCAGAATTCCTGGGCCAGCGCGTCCTAACGGGTCGGATTGCCCCATGCGGTCGGTCGTGGGTAGAGAGATTAGAGGCTGAAGGCGTACAATTTGCCGTCAGAGGCTCCGCAATAGACCCAGCCATCTACTACGATGGGAGACGAATAGGACTGGTTGCCAAAGCTGTAGGTCCACAGCAGTGATCCGCTGGAGGCATCGAGCGCGTAGACGTTGTGATCGACCGACGCGAAATACACAACGCCGTTTGCTATGGCTGGCGAACTATAGACCGGGCCGGTCGTAGCGAATTTCCAGAGAACAGCCCCTGTGCTGGCATTGAGAGCATAAAGATACCCATCGTTTGAACCTACATACAGAGTGCCGTTGATCGAGACGGCAGGCCCGGACATGTCCTGGTTACTGAGCGCGCTAATCTGTGTTGACCAGACGACGGCTCCGGTGCTTTCATTCAAAGCATAGATGAAGCCGTTTTTACTGTTGGCATAGATCAGGCCGTTTGCCAGGGTCAGGGGAGCGCCGATATCATCGTCCCCACCGAAGGTAGGCGCATTATACTGCCAGACGAGCGCGCCCGTCGTCGCGTTGATCGCTTCGACACCGGGCGTTGGATTGCCGACGGAGGTAAAAACAGTATTGATAGTGGGGTCTGTCACAACTTCGCCCCAGACACTGCCCGGTGTAGAGTGCGCCCAATTTACATACCCCGTACGCTCGTCAATGGAGTACAACGCTTCGCCATAGCCTTCACGCGACATACCGACATACAGGGTATTGTTCTCCAGCGTCGGAAAGCCATACTCGCACCAGGGAAGTATCAGGCTCCACTCCAGCGCGCCTGTCGAGGCATTCAAGGCGTAGAATGGCGAGGGGACGCCTGAGCCGTCGTAGCCGGCAGTACCGAAGAAGACCATATTGGTAGCGGGATCGAATAGCGGTGATGAGCAAACTGGAAAGGTCGTATTCGAACTGAACTGCCATTTAAGCGCTCCCGACCCGGCATCGTATGCGTTCAAGTATCCATCATCGGTCGCGTAATAGACGGTTCCGTTCGCATAGAGAGGGGAAGTGACATTGCCAGGAGCGCCGCATCCAGAGTTACTCACATTGATATTCGTGGCAGCTGTCCATTTTAATTTGAGATCGCTTACGTTGGCAGCGCTCAATGTATTTTCGACGGCGTTCTGGTGATCGTGTGCATTATCAAAGCCGAAATCTGCCCAGGCGGTATCAATAGTGATGGGCGTTGTGAATGACGACTGGCTCGCCTGTCCAACGCCAACAAGCTGATGGGGGCCATATGTGGCGGTGGCTGGCAGCGCTACAAACTGGCGTATGTTTCCATTGGCGTCGGCTGAAGTCGTGGCAAGCAGTGTGCCGGTTGAACTATCCCAGTAGAGCTGCACCGACTCACCGGGCTGAAAACCTGTCCCACTGATAGTGGTTGTATTCCCGGGTGACGCGCTGGCCGCAGTCGCTGCCAGCCCGTTCGTTATGGCGAAGGTGTTCTGAGTAACTATCGCGCTGGCCGCCCCAACGGCTGCGATGGTGTATGAACCCGTACTGGCTGCCGGAACGGTGAAAGTAGCATCGAATGCGCCGGACAAGCCAGCATTTACGCTGGCAACATTCGTGCCAGTTCCTGGGCCAGCATAGTTCCAGATGAGAGCAACATTTTCCCCGGGGGCATAGCCTTGCCCGGATACCTGAACGCTTTGACCCACAGGGCCGGAGGTCACGCTCGCACTCGAACTCGCGCTATCAATGGTGAAGGAGTTCGTGATGGTCAGGTTACTTGTTGCGTCCACGATTGTCACAGGATACGCGCCAGGAGCAAGTCCTGGTGGAACAGAAAAAGTAGTGACGGGCACGTAGCCGTAGATATTCGTCCTTACGGTAGCAATAGGCGTCGTCGCGTTATTCCAATAGATGCTGGCATATTCGTAAGCCGTGAAGCCGTAAGCGCTGATTGACAACGTTGTACCGTCAGAACCGCTCAGGGGGGCCAGCGCTACGGTAGGTGGGTAGACAAATATCGGGGTGGTCGCTACCGCATTCGTGGTTTGCCCGACGCCTGCTACAGTAATAAAGCCGGTATGCGTCCCTACAGGTATAGTCGTATACACAAGAAATGACCCTGTCGAATTGCCGGTAGTTGTCGTAAGGAACGTCCCTGTGCCAGGACCAGTATAGTTCCAGTAAAGATTGACGGTTTCGCCAGCGCCAAAGGCATAGCCATTGAAGTGAATCGGCGTGCCAGCTCCCGCATCGAGCGGGCCGCCGTAGATGTGCGGCAACAAGGTGAATGTGCCTGTCAGGCTGAAGCCAGACGTTTGCCCAATAGCAGCGATGGTGTACGTACCCGTTGGCGCTAAAGGAATGTTTATTTTCACACTGAAAGCGCCGGCAGCATCGGTGGTCGGGGAGGCCTCAAGAGTTCCTGTGCCGGGGCCGCTATAGTTCCAGTAAATGTTCACCGTTTCGGCAGCCGCAAAGCTTTTCCCCTGGATGGTGATGCGATTCCAGACCGAATAAACGCTCGTTACAGGCGAAATACTCAACGAGGGAGAAAACTGGGGGATCACATAGGCATAAGTAGCAACGGCATTGCTGGTTTGTCCAACACCCGCTACGGTATAGGTACCGGCAGTCGCACCCGATGGCACGAGCGTGTAGGCGATAATCGACCCGCTGGCATTGCCGGTGACTGTTGTCAGTAACGTTCCCGTGCCAGGCCCCCGGTAGTTCCAGTAAAGATTGACTGTCTCTCCTGCGCCAAAGGCATAGCCATTAATATGGAGCTTTGCGCCACTGGTATAAGGGTTCGGACCCACGAACAGCCCCGGTAAAAGCTGAAATGTGCCTGTGGCAACAATGCCAGACATTTGCCCAATAGCAGCGATGGAGTAGGAGCCTGTTGTTGCCAGGGGAAGATAAAAAGAGGTCGAAAAGGCCCCCTTACTATTGGTCATCACCGTCGTTTCAAGGGTTCCTGTTCCGGGACCGAGATAGTTCCAATATATTTGCACAGACTCGTTAGCGAAGAAGCTCGTTCCCTGTACAGTAACAGGTTTCTTATTTGAGTAGACAGCCGAAAATGGTTTAATTGTGAGTGGCGGACCGTCTGCCCTGGCGGCTCGGTAGCCCGGAAGCGCAAAGACGATGTTCATAAGGATGAACGCAAATGCTACCAGTAACAATGATCTTCGAGATTTTTTTCCTGGGAAGTACGAAAATACCCCACCTCGCGCGTTCCACTTCTTGCCCATATTCGTAAAACCTCCACTAACACACGATAATCATAAAATTCTCATTTTTCATTGTACTGAACAAGACAAAGAGCCAGTAGCGACACCCCTTGCGGGTGTCGCTACTGGTACGATGGAAAGTCCGCTACATGCTCTGCTTGCATACATCAGTATCATTAACTTTAGGGTTCTAAAGACTACTGGCAGAGAACGATTCATCCGAAATACATACTATACCAGGATTGCACGTAGTGGCAAAATCAAAAAGCAAGGATGCATCTATTATGTGGATCACAACTATGTTGTGACTTCACCAGGAGTATGCAGTAATGACCCGACGTTTTCGTTTGTGCTTGCGTAAGTGTTTACCTTTCGGTTTGATCGTCCTGGTAGCTTTAGGCACAATGTTTTCTATCAAACTCATCAGCTTATCAGGCGTTACTGCGTATAAAAAAGGATCTTTGCCTGTCCGTATTCGAAGAAGCGATTTCGCTTTTGTCACTCGCTCTGGAACCTCCCTACTGCTCAACGGGCAGCTGTTTCGTTTCTCAGGCGCGAACATTTACTGGTTAGGATTAGAGGAGGTCAATACAGGGAACGGCATCGCCTACCCCAGCCAATTCCAGGTGGATGACGCCATGTCAACCGCGCAGATCATGGGAGCAACGGTGGTGCGCAGCCATACCCTCGGTATATCGGTAGGCTGCTCGATATGTGTGGAACCAACGCTGGGATCATTCAACCAGGTAGCGTTACAACACATCGACTATGCAATCCAATCGGCGCATAATCATGGCATTCGATTGATTATCCCGCTGGTAGACAACTGGCGCTTCTATCACGGAGGGAAACATACGTTCACCGACTGGCGTGGTATTCCTGACGAGAACCAGTTCTATTCTAACCCACTCGTGATTGGCGACTTCGAGCAATACGTGAGTGCCATTCTGAACCACGTCAATACCTATACCGGTATTGCCTACAAAAACGATCCGACGATTATGACCTGGGAGCTGGGCAATGAACTGTCTGCTCCCGCAAACTGGGTCAGCCTGATAGCAAAGTATGTTAAAAGCATCGACCCGCGTCACCTGGTCATGGATGGAAATTATGAGCAGGCTAATGAAACAGCCAATTTCCTGCCGGATTTATCAATCGCAGCGATTGATATGTACACGGGGCATTACTATCCCCCCAACACGACGAACTTTCTCAAAGAGGCGAATCAGGCCTACGCCGCCAACAAAGTGTTTGTGGCAGGCGAGTATGACTGGAACACATCCACGATTGTCAGCATCAAGAGTTTTCTGTTTACCATAAAAAACAGTACCGCCTCTGGCGACCTGTACTGGTCGCTCTTCCCACACGCCGACCAGTACGGCTTCGTCTATCGCAAAGAACACTATACGCTGCACTATCCAGGCGATACACCTGATATGCGCGATCGGGTAAATCTGCTTCGTCAACATGCCTTTGCTATGCAGAACACATCAGCCCCGGCGGTAACTGTTCAGGGAACTCCTGTCATAACATCTGTCAGCGGGTATAAAATCGGCTGGCGCGGAGCTGCTGGCGCTGCCAACTATACTATAGAACGCTCGACAGCAGGAGCCAATGGCCCGTGGACCATCATATGCAACCGGTGTGCCACAGATAATAGTACGCCCTGGATTGATACGTCGCAGCCTCAAGGCAATGTTTGGTATCGCGTTAGAGCATATGCCCAGGTGGGCAACCCGGGCAACTATTCAAGCGTCTATCATCTTGTCGGAAAAAATTCCTGCGCGAGAGGGTTCAAAGGATCATCATGCGCGCCTGCTCGCAAGAAATGATCCCAGCCCTGAAATGTTCAGAAAGCTGAGCAGGTATCTGTTCACATGCGATAATAAGCAATAACTTCTCGCTTGCGACTTGAGATACATATAGCGCTGCACCCATTGTTCAGATTGTTCATCGGCCTGTTTCTTCATAGAAACTGGCGCAAACTCCACCAACTCAGCGCCTGGAACCCCCAGGCGCTGAAGCGTCTCTCTCACTGTCTCTTCATATCTCGACACAAAATCCTCGTAGATAATCACCAGCGGTTGTATGCCATTTTCGGTAAAGAATCGCTGCCAGGCCGCGTCATGGGCTTTGATTTCCTGTACCATGAAGTCGATCTGCATAAAAGAAAACTCAGGTTTACGCGTGGTCAGGCGCGGACTCTCCCCCCTGACTGCCCACAAGTTTGTCTGCATCGCCTTTGCATGAGAGACAGCCTGTCGAACTGTATCGCGCCGCTTGATCCAGATATAATGCAGGTCGGGAAAGATTGTCTGTAGCATTTTATGGACCGGCATCCTCTGGTTTTTATAGTCCGGCATCCGACGCACATTATGCAGGAAATGATCGAAGTAACCCCACATCATCTTCACGCCGAAGACGCCGTCAGGCGTGGTACATTGCTCGATGACATGCGCAAGGTACCCGGCATAGGTTGAAGTTCCCCAGCGTTTCCGCCACATGACTTCATTGCCCGGCTGGAAATATTCTTCCGGCTTTCCCGCGACGCCTGTATTTTCAAGCGCTTCGCAAAGCAGAGAACTGCCACTGCGCGGGGTGCCGCAAACGAGGTACGAGGTATGTGGTCGCATCGTTATTTCTCACTTTCCACTTTTCCATTCCTGTCATCCATTCCTGTCATTCTGAGCGCGGCGAAGAATCTCAATCGATGGGCAGATAAATTCTTCGCCGCGCTCAGAATGACAAAATTTCAGAATGACAATTTTCAATCCAACAATCCAACACCATCGACCATAGCGGTCGCCAGACAGTAATTCTTACCTCTCGCAACATGCAGGGTCACGTTGACTTTCCTATAGATAACCCGCGGGTCTTCTGTGCGGTAAAGTTGCGCTTCAATAGAGACGCTGCCCGTCACGCTGAAAACTACTGGCATGTATTGCTCCCACGCTTGCCGGGGAGCCAATTTCACCGGCGGCCACATGGTAATTTGCGTGCCATTCGCCGTCAAATCGACGCGGTATGTCTCGGAAGTCAACTCGTAGCTTTGTATCCCCAGACGAACAGCGCAGCTTTTACCGGGCTGGTCCGATGGCAGCATCCAGAACTGCGTAAAGCCTGCGTGTGGCTGCTGTGCCACGCTTGAGGCCGAGAATAGCACTGATAGCGCCATTACCAGGGCGGCCAATCCAAATAAAATATATTCTTGCCAACCGAAACGAACCCTTTGCGGTTGCTTCTCATACGTCACCCTTCTGTGTCGAAGATAGGTTGTGAGCGTGGCAAACACAACTGTCAGTAAGGCCAGCAGCGCCGACCATGATACAGGCCGCAGCCCGGTAGGAAACACATTGAGCAAAATGCCCCCGAAAATATCAATCGACACGCTTAAACCGAGACTGAGTAGCATACAATAGGCCATATCAAGGAATCGCTTGTGAAACAGAACCGCAGTCAATGTATACCCTGGCAATATGAAAACCAGCGGCAAGGCGAGCGCAGCGCCTATGATGGGAAAGCGGCCGGGGAGTATGGCCCATACGACATTTGCCAGCGCAATGACGGTTGCCAGCGTCATATCAAGGTGCTTCAGACGCATTAATAAAGCCCTCCTACATTGTAAATCACAATGTTGCCGCTATCAAAGACCCTGTTTATCTGCGGTATGGCGCTAAATTTAGTAAGCGCTTGCAGAGAGATGGGCATAGTGTGTTTGTAAGCGCCTGTTTCGCCTTGTTCGTAATAAAATCCTAACAGGGGGAGAGCTTGCGCCAGGCGCAAATCAACAACCAGATACTGCACCCTGGCGCTGCTAAGAATTGATACATCGTTTTGTCCCATTTGCGGCGAAAAGAAAACTGGGGAGACATCTATCTCATCAGCGATAGTACTCACAATACGCTGGTTGCCGTAGCTGCCCATCAGAATCTGGTTGATACGGTCGGTTGCTACGCGGTTATTGGGCCCCAGATATGCCTGCATCCATATCGCTGCCTGTATACCTTCAGGTTCAATAGAGCGTGTATCGGCTATCACTTCATATGGCCCCGGCAAAAGCGCCGACGAGGGGCCTGTTCCTAGAATGATTCCGCCCAGGAACAGAAGCGCGATCGCCCCGGTAAGGAATATAGAGTGCTTCCAGTTCAGCCATCGGACCGGCCAGAACTGGGCCATACAGATAGTTAATACAGCGGCGATGGGTATAAACAGGAATGGCGCCGCCCGGTCAGTAAGCTCAGCTCCCGTAGTCGTAAACCTGAATAACTGGCTGAGCGGGTAGAAAAGCGCGAAGATGAAAAATGTACAGGCCAGCGCGTTGGCACGATAGCGCAACCAGAGACAGAGCAGACCGAAGGGGAGACTAAGCGCTATCATACCCACCGATGAGAGCGTCACCAGGCGCTCCCATAGCGGTGTAGGCTGGCCGGTATAGGTTACGAAAAGCTGTCTCGTGCCGCCGGTACCCGTTATCACTCCGCCCAGCTCTTTTAATGACACTTCAATGAACGAGGAGAGATACCCGATGACGGGATTCCCGACGCGCATCGTACTCACCACCGCTATGAACACCGCAAAGAGTGCGGTCTTTGCCAGATTCGAACGGCGCAGGGGAACAAGACGCATACAGGCGAAAGTGATGGCCCAGATAAGCAGCAGTCCAACAAGGAAAAAATCGGTAACATGGTGTGTGAAAGCAAGAGCCACCAGGGCGATCCAGGCTATACCTGTTATGCAATAGAGATCGTTGTAGAGCCATTTATTGTGATCCTTTGCTAGTATCATGAAAGAAGCCATAGGTTTTAAGCGCGTCAGGCCCACCGATATTTTTTGATGAGGGGATAGAACGAACATCACAAATACGGATAGTGGCAGCGCGAGAGATTCGTAGGCATACTGCGCGTCGAAAAGCAGGAAATGAGGGTTAGCCATGTAGATCATTACGGCAATGCTCGCCATACGGCTCGATTTTAATACCTGCTCGTAAAGCGCAAAGAGCGATATTATCATCAGCAGCCGCGCAAAACCGACCACAATCAGCCCAGATGTAAAGGTATCAAGCCCACTCAGCGAAGCAAGCGCGCTGGTGACTATTTCCAGACCCGGATAAGAGGGGCTTACTGGAAGCAGGGCATTCCCGCTAAACAGGCGCCCACTGCTGGCAATATCGTTCACGGTACGCCAGTGTAAAAATTCGTCGAACAGGGAAAAATAGAGCGGACTGGTCATTACTTTAACGAGATAGTAGGCTACTCCCACCATACAGACCAGGGCTATACGTTCAAAACGTGAGGGCGCAGGAGAAATGAGGCGCACCAATGGTGGTATAAAAATCAGCAACAGGCCGGTAAAGAAAAACGTATCCCACCCCGCCCCTCCAGACCTTAAATCGTGAAAAGCATAAGCAACCAGAAGCATTCCCAGAGCGCTCGTCAAAGTGAGCAGTGGCAGCCATCCGAGAGAGACAAACGACTCGCCTGCCAGGGCTAGCGCGTGGCTATCCCTGTAATACGCCTCTGGCTCAGGGTCAACCGCCCGCCGCAGTAGCCTCAGTAATGGATGCCGGACCGGTTTTGGCAGGCATCGCAGTATTTTATGATGGGAAAGAGGAACCATTTTCCCGCGCGCTGGCATCAGTAGCACAGTATCCTGTTCTACAAGAGGATTGTGTTTCTCGCTGAATATGAATTGACGTTTCGACATAATTGTATGTACTACCTGGTTCCTCAGCATACAGAAGTCACACGCGTAAAATGTCCTGGTAAGTCTGCTCGATACGCGGCACCACCGTCTTCGCCTTAAATTCGACAACTCTTTGCTTTGCCAGCGTTCCCATACAGCTTCTCCGGGCAGGGTCTGCCAGCAGAGCTTGTATAGCTTCGCTCAAGGCCACGGAATCACCCGGAGGAACAAGCAAACCTGTTTCACCGTCGGCAACGATGTCGGAAAGCCCGCCAATGCGCGAAGCGATAACGGGTCGCCCCATCGACATCGCCTCCATTGCCACCGTTGGACACGGGTCAGGCCAGATCGACGGAGCCAGGGCTATCGTACAACGGCCCCAGGCGCTCATGACAGCTTCATGAGGCCAGCCTTGCAGAGCCAACACATTAGGAGGAAAATCCAGAGAAATATCATTTCCCGGTCGCCCTATTAGAACCAGTGGCGCCTGGCTTCCCGTTCTGGCATAGGCCCTGAGTAGCACCTCTACTCCCTTGTCACGTCTCACGTCACCGACGAAAAGCAAAAAATCTCCTGCAGGTAGATGGGTTAAAAGCGCATCGGCATCATTGCGTAACTCGCTCACGTTGTCTGGCACGAAGTTTGGTATGACACGATAGGGTACCCGGTATTCAGCCATGCGTGTTCCTTCTGCGACTGCCTGGCTGACCGGCAGAAACATATCTACAGCCCGGCGTTCTACCTTTCCCCATGACCAGTTCGCCAGTGTCGCTAGTGGCCCTTTCGCAGCGCCATAAAAATCCGTGGCGCACCGCAGGCACTTCGTGAAAGCCGGGCCAGCGCAGACGCTGTTCTGATACGTCAAACGCTTCTGCGCGCAAAGCAAGCTATAATCGTGCAATGTCACAACAAGTTTTGCCCGGCTCCATGACTTGATTGGTGTGAACGAGTGTACGAGCCAGTTGTGAGCGTGGACGATGTCGGGGCGTTCTTGCTTGATAATGCGTCGTAACGCGCGCATCGTCTCCAGGTCGGGAAAGGGTGGCGCGAATCGTCGCCCCTTTTCACTGAACAGGAGTGTTGCGCGTTGCATGGTGCCACGAATGCGGTGGAT
Source organism: uncultured Chloroflexia bacterium (assembly GCA_963769535.1). GTDB lineage: Bacteria > Chloroflexota > Ktedonobacteria > Ktedonobacterales > Ktedonobacteraceae > CF-113. The sequence goes on from CAVYMC010000005.1 coordinate 170,969, forward strand.
ACGCACGCCCTGGTCCATTTCGCGCACGGCATCACCTTTGTGCCAGAGCGTGGCAACCGAAACGGCATGTCCCCGCGCAGCAAGTTCAATAGCGAGATTGCGTACATGACGTTCCTCGCCACCAATAGCAGGCGGATAGAACTGGGCGAGCATTAAGACACGCATAGTTCCCTCCTGCCCGATACGTTGGTATAGATGTCCTGCAATTGACTGGCGCAGTCGTCCCAGGTTGGTAATACAAAGTGCGCGGGAGGCACAAGCGGCTCCTCAATCTGTCGCAGCGCCGCCCGCGCGACCTCTTCTGGCGTGCTCTTCAATGAAATTGCGCGAGCAAGTCCCTGCTGCGCGATTTCTCGCAAACCAGACGTATCTGCTACCAGTACCGGACGCCGCAGAGCGAGCGCCTCCATAACAGCTATTGGATGCGCTTCGTACTCGCTGAGTAGGGCGACCAGCGCCGCTTGTGAAAGCACGCCCGCCACTCCTTGCCTGTCGCTGGCCGGAACCGAGCGAATTTCCACCTGTTCGGCAACACCAACCCGTTGCGCCAGTTCGCGTAACGCCGCTTCATACGGGCCAACACCCAGAATCAGAAGTCGCGCATCCGGGCATCTCTCACGGATTTTTGGCAGCGCGGTGATTAAATGCTGGTGTCCTTTATATCTCTCTAGCCGTCCAATTGAGACAATCAATGTTTGCGCCGGTGTTCCCAACGATGAATGAGCCGGAACCGGCAGGGTGGAACCGTTGGGTATGACCGTGAACTGCTGAACTGGCAGGCGTAAAGTGTGACGAAAGTACTCGGCTTCAAAGCGCGATACGCCGATGAGCTTCGATGCATGGGCTAACAGAGGGCGCATCAATTGCCATTGGATGCCTCGCATCTTGTTGCGAACGTTCGATGAATGCCCTCCCGTATGAAAGGTAACAATATACGGGGTCCTGGTCTGGCGAGCCGCCAGCATCCCCATCGGTGGAACAAAGGTGTGGCACCCCTGGCAATGGATGAGATCCCACTTCCCCTGCTTGACCAGGGAATATATCCCCGGCGCAATGTAGTAGTCACGCTGCCGCGGCCATGCCCTGACGCGAATGATTCGCATCCCTTCGTCCTCGGTCTCTCTGGGAAGAGGATAAGGGCGATTTTCTGGTTCAGTTGTCAGCAGCGTGACTCTGACCCCGTTGCGCACCAGGCGTCGCCCCACTTCGTGAACATGCGTCTCTATCCCCCCCATATGAGGAAAATAGCGCGGAGTTATCATCAATACGTTCAGCGCATTCCTATCTATCGTCATCAACTTTACCTCTCTGTATTGTCGGAGCGACTGCCGGAGCCATCCGTATCTTGACGAGCAGATATCGTACTTCGTGCAGGATACGGGTGGCCTGCGTAGTCATCCTGGCCCCTGTGCCAGTTCGACTGCAAGCCGCGCTCGCGCCACTGTCGCTCGATCTCTCTATTGGCCTTCTTGATGGCCGTTAATCTCACAATTGGCATTGAAATAGTATCCATGAGCCAGATAGCATCCCCTTCCAGATTTCCATTTTTGTCATTCTGAGCGAAGCGAAGAATCTCAATCGAGGGGCAAATAGATTCTTCGCTTCGCTCAGAATGACAAAATGCCACATGGGTGTCCGTTAAGTTTTTGTAGCGAGAGCCAGGGCGGGGACAAGCCCGCGCCCCTACCCTGCTACGAAGCATGACATCATCCGTACAGGGTAGGGGCGCGGGCTTGTCCCCGCCCTGGTCGTCTGATGCGCGGACGGTTCGCGCTACAGTGCGAGACATGAACAATGATTCGATGTAAATCGCCGCAACCCAACCCACACTCAACCCTGTTAATCCTCCCAGGCGCGCTCCCAGCGCAGCCGCGCTCAACTCCAGCAGCCCACCGGGGAGCATTCCCAGCATGGCTCGCTTGATGCGATCTTGAATACGGCATATTGCAATATAGTGATACTTGATATTTAACGGAAAAGCTGCCAGCAGCAGGACACGCAAAACCCATGTCGCCTCTTGCGCGTAGGAAGAGCCGAACAAGCTTAACACCTGTTTCGCAGCCACCTGCAACACACAGTTCGCGAGCAGGCTTGTCGCCAGTCCAACGGCCAGTGTTACGCGAGCTTTATGTGCCAGCGTCGATTGCTGCGCGGAGTTCATGGCGTGCAGCACAATCGTGAGCGTATTTGGGATCAAAAACACAAAGTTTACCAGCATCCAGGAAACATAAAACCAGGCGTTCATCGTCGCTGAAAGCAACGCTGTCACCAGCAACGGCAACATCAATACTGGCGCCTGTAACGTCATATTGAGCACGTGATGCTGTAGCGCGGCTCCTCCCAGTTTGCGCATCACGCTCAAGCGTGGAAGGTAATTTCTCCCAGGCCATCCCTCCTTATGAAAAAGATATGTGGTCAGCGCCGCCAGCGAGATAACGATTCCCATGGCCCACGTCCCGTAGATCGAGATGCCCGCTCTATCTGATGACAAAAAACTTAATCCGAAGAGCGCGACGAGCTTGGCTATGGCAAAAAGCGTGTTGCGCCCGAACTGTAGCTTCCCGTGTAGTAAGCCGATAAGCGCCTGGTCCAACACGGCTGCCATCGCTGTAAGGCTTACGCCAGAAGCAAAAAGTGTCATATTTACCAGGCTTGCGCCCAACTCTTTGAACCCTGCTGAGGTGAATAGCGCCACAATCGCGAACGCAAAGCCAACCATCTCCCCGACTACCCCGACGACCACCAGAGAACTGCTGATGAGCGATGCTGCCCGCCCCGGCTGGCGAGGCAACTCGGTAATCAACAGCGTGCCAAAGCCCAGCACGCAGAATCCCCCCAGCAACACCATGGCCGAGACCGACGCCGAGGCAACACCCACCGCTTCAGGCGGGAAGCGCCGCGCCGCCAGCCACCAGTAAGCAAAGCCAAGCATGGATGTGACCACTGTTGTTCCGACCAGCGCTCCGGCGTTGATCAGCATGACGCTGTTAATCCTGATCCACCGAAGCAGTATTCTCACGATGAATAAGTTCCTCACGTGTAGCATGGCAGGAGCAAGTCCCACCACTACTAATTCAGCTACTCTTTCGGTGCAGTTTAACCGGGGCAGAGCTTGCCCTTGCCATGCTGCGCTCCATGCGAAAAAAGTGCGTCATACTCCCGAACAGGAAGCCCGAAGTTGTCAATGTAAGCCCGGCGACAATCGCTCCCGCGCGCAACAACCCGGTCCAGTCAAAGCGATATAAAACCTCCCCTATGCCACGCATTACGCCACGCGGCAATGTTTGATAGACATAAGCCCGCTCGGTTGAGAGGTTATCGCGCGCTCCCGCGTCCCTGGCATATCTTGCCAGCAGGGCCTTCGAGCGGCCCTCTGCAAAACAGCGCGCACAAAAATAATTCCAACTGGTACGATGGATCGGGACAAGATGGCGAATTCTGGCCTGTTGCTCGAAATGAAAGACCCTGTGAGGCCAGTGCATCCTGGCCCTGATACATAACTCCGCGCCTTCACCCCCCCTCGGCGGGAAGACATCAACGCGCCCCATGTCGTTTCTAAAGCCCCCGACAGCCTCAAATACCTCGCGGCGAATGCAGGCGCAGCCTTCATACGTCGCGCCCTTTGCTTCTCCGCTATGCCCGGATAGACCCCGATAAGAACAACCCAACACCCAGTAGAACTCCTCCGGGAACCAGGCCGGTTTCTTCGTTGCCCACAATGGTTCAACTAATCCGCTCGCTCCCAGTACCTGCGGATTTGAGCATCCCCGGCTGATTTGCGCCAGCCAGTCTGGATAGGCAATCGCATCGTCATCAAGAAAGGCGATCAGCGATCCTTGCGCTATGACTATTCCACTGTTGCGAGTTCCAGACGAACCTCTTTGTTGACTATTTTCTATCGCAATGATACCCGGAATATGCGTTTGTACCTGTTCCAGCAGCTTTGCGTTAGTATCAACGACCACAATAATCTCAAGAGGAGGAATACTCTGCTGTTGAACTGACTCAACTGCTGCCACCAGATTATTCCAGCGTTTCTCTGTATAGGTACAAATGACAACAGACACATCGAGTTTCTTATCAGTCATGGTATTTACCATCCTCCTTGCAGATGGCGAGTAACCGGGGCGGCGCTGCGCCGGACAAGTTGCCAGACGGGCGTTCGAGCGCGCAGGTAGATCGAGTGCGCAACAGTCAAGGATGAAGGAGGTTCATCTGCCAGCAGGGCTGCAAACGTATGCAGGTTAGCCTCCCCTCGCACCATGAGGCGCGCCAGGCGGAAAGCGTCGTCATGCAAAGAACTCTTCGCGTGCCGCACAGCGCAGGCCGAGGTATACCCTGTCTCTCGCGCGCGTTGACGCAGGCGAGCAGTTTGATAACCATAAGGATAAGCGAAACTGGACACCTCCTGCCCCAGGTGGTCTTCCAGCAGCCTTTTACTGCGTGCCATTTCGTTCCTGGCTGCGGGAGCAGAAAGCGTATCGAGTTGTGGATGAGTGTGCGTATGCGCGCCGCACTCGATCCCGCTCACCGCGATTTCACTCAATTCTTGCCAGCTCAACATGCGACGCGCCGTTTCCCTTTCGCGGCGCATCCACTGGCTGACCCCGTCAATAAACGCTGTGGTTATATAAAGCGTCGCTGTAAAGTTGTATCGCTTGAGTACCGGGAGCGCATCCGTAAAAAAATCGGCGAAACCATCGTCGAATGTCAAAATAACCGGGCGTTCAGCCAGAGCAGAGGCTCCCTGTGAGCGCGCCCTTATGAATTGCGTCACCGTTAGCGGTGTATAGCGCTGTTGATGCAGATATGCCATTTGTTCAGCAAACAACCCGGGCGATACGGTAAATTGTCGAAATCTCGCCGTAGCAGCGCTTGAGATGCTATGATATATGAGGATCGGTACTTTTTTCTCTTGAGTCAATGCTTTCATGCTACTTTACCTCAGCAGGAACTTGTCGATCGATGATCCTACAACCACTTCTTCAGCCTCTGTTGCCTGTCCCTGCGCATTGAAGGAATTGATGGGGCCGGGGAATTGTAATGGCGGTGAAAAAACTGTGCGCCGTTCTCTCAATATCGTCTTGAATACCCGCCAGCCATCCTTGAAGGTACTCAGCTTACTTATCCCGTAAAGACGCTTGTACTCAAAACTTGGCATCTCGATAATCTTGAAGCGAGCTTTGTGCATACGTATATTAATCAGTGTCTCTACTTCAAAGCCATCGCTGTCGATATCTACGTAGTCGAAGCAATATTTCCAGAAGGCATTGTAGCCATAGCACAGGTCGCTGAAATCGGCCTGGAACAATAAGTTGACCAGCTTAATCAACCCGTAATTGCCCGCTCGACGCAAGAGCGTAATATCATGGCTCCCTCCGCCTTTCTTAAACCGCGAGCCTTTCGCATAATCGTGGCCTGCCTTGAGCGCTTTCACAAAACGAGGAATCTCGTTCGGGTCCGCCGAGCCATCCGCATCGAGCGTCACGATAATATCGCCTGTCGAAGACGCAATGCCGCTTCTCAGGGCATCACCTTTGCCCGTGCCATTTTGCTTGATGATGCGTATAGTTGGCAGCAAATTCTGCGCTACTTCGATGGTGTTGTCGGTTGAGTTCCCATCAACCAGGATAACTTCGCTGACAATGGAAGGAATGTATGGTAATACGTAACGGAGGTTTTGAGCCTCGTTGCGTGTTGGGATAATGACACTAATGAGTGGGTCCTGTTGTATAGACATGCCGGTGTTTTACTCCTCCCCTGACTACATAACCTCATCTGTAAGAAAATATTTGGATGCCTTTGAGTAATAAAATGGGCATGGCAATACCTTGATCGTTAGAATAAGGTGGGCCATGTTAAAGAGCGATCTGTTACAGAGCAGGTAGAAACTTAACCCCGCCCATTATCATGATAATACCGCTCCACAAACGCTCATACACCTTTTGCAAATGGCTGTTGCGTGTCGGACCGGTGAGAATCAATAAGACGAGCGCGTTCGCGCCGTCTTCCGTCCTTTGCTTGTGTGCTGCTTGCTCATCTCTGGAGAATTTACCCTTCTACCACATTACTCCCGCTTACCCTGGAAAAGTACTGTCGAGTACTTTTCCCGAAGTTGACATCAAGATGCCCATAAAAATATTCTAATACTTTCCCATATTTGACCAGTTAAGAATAGGTTAAGGAATGGTTGAGAATCCGGACGTAGCAGTAACGAATTTAGCAGTTGTTCATTAGAATGAGAGTGCGATGAGACGCGATCAAATCGCGTCCCATCCAGGATTACGGTTTATACACTGTTGGCACAGGCCAATGCGTCAGGCATTTAGTCGTTGGTTTCAACCATGCTTATGCCCCTCCAAAGATGACGCCGGGATTATTCGTTTGGATCGCGTTAGCTGGAGCCGTGATCTTGATCGAAGAGTCGTTGAACCTGCTCAGATCAACCACGATGTCGGCTTTGATCGAAATGCCCGATGGCATACCCGTAGTTGAACCGGGAGTCGGCGAAGCTGAACTTACTCAGATCCATAGCCATATTTAGCTTCATCTCGAAACGATGGATGTAGGAAGTCGACTCATCGAACCAGAAGTCCAGGCTGGCACTGAAATTGCCCACGCCATTGAGCATATCATTGACACTCTGCTTGTTCGCGCCCGTTAAACCTTTAAACTGGTCGGTGTTTTCAATAAACTTCACCAGGCCGTTTTTATCGAGCGTGATAGTAATGTGGCGCAGGCTCGTGCCGTTGAGCGTCTCGTCCCCGTGATCTGCTACCTGCACATCCTTTTGCAACTGATCCAGCAACTTGTTGAATTCGGTGATATTGGCGTTTGTCAGCAGGTTGCTAATGGAGCTAGAGGTGTCGGACGAGTTGCCCTTATCCATCACGTACCACTGGCCATGCGCGTTCTGTATATAGAGCTTATTGCCCTTGACGATCTCCGCGAAGGCGAAATTGCCGATGCCACTGGCGGACAGTTGGAGCGAGGTCTGGTCGGGCAATACTTCATCGCCGCTCGCCTTGACTGTGATGTTGGTGTTACCGGGGAAAGTTGTGGAATTGCTGCTCGGCAGTCCGCTGACCGCTACATTCATCGTTGCCGTCATATCAAGATGCAGCGACTTGATCTGCTTCATCGCATTGGCGCTGCTCGTGAGCAGTTGCCCTGCTGTCACAGAACTGCCGCCGCACGCGCTCACCAGGAGCAACATGGCCACCATGATGAGCAATCCGGGAAGAGTATACTTCTTGCGCATAATAGTATGGACTCCTTTTCTCATTAAACCATGAACCATTTTTTCGACATATATATCCTGGTATCTATTACGAACTATACGTCATAAAAGGTGCTTTTTCCAATGAACTACTTCACAATGCATGATTTCCCCTCTTCTCATAGACCGTAAACTATGATACAGTGGCCGTAGCGAACCTGGCCTCGTTGCTCGTTTATTATCCCAAAGATGGAGGCTTTCTTGAGTGATATTTCATCGTCTTCCAGGCCCGATCTGGAGAAGTCCAGATCAAAAAGTGGCAGATATCCCATGTACGTGTTCTCAGTCATGTTCGGGATCAGTTTCCTGAATTACCTGGACCGCAACGTGCTAACCGGCGCAGCCGCAGTAGTGGGCAGAGAACTGGGTTTTGGTAATGATGGCATTGGCTACATTGCCTCTGCATTTCTGGTTGTCTATACCCTGTCAACGGTGCCACTGGGTATCTGGGCTGACCGCGCCAAACGCAAGAACGTAGTGGCAATCTGTGTCGCTGTATGGAGCGTAGCGACCGCCCTGACCGCTCTGGCCTCCAACTTCACCACATTGTTCCTGTCGCGTATGGTGCTCGGTATTGGCGAAGCAGGCTATTTCCCGGCTGGCACCGCGCTGATGAGCGACTATTTCAGCCGCAAGAAACGCTCGCGCATCATGAGCTGGTGGAGCGTCGGGCAGCTTGTCGGCATTCTCTTCGGCTTCGTAATTGGTGGCGAGGTGGCAGGTATCTTCCCGGGAAGCTGGCGCCTGGCCTTCATCTTCACCGGCATTCCCGGCTTGATCCTGGCGTACACCGCGTTCAGGTTGCGCGAGCCGCGCCGCAACGAGGCCGATGAAGAGGAAATAGCTCTCTATCCCTATACATTAGGTGAAGTGGCGGAGATCGAGGAACCGTCTCGCGCGTTTCCCATGACATCGAAAGTATGGTCCCAGTTTGGCGCGTTACTTCAGATTAAAACCCTGGTGGTTTTGATTATAATGCAGATCTTCGCCTTCTTCGTGCTGGGTGTCAACGTGGTCTTCCTGCCAACCTATCTCCAACAGAAAGACACCTTTGGGCTGAGTTCGGGAAATGCCGGGCTGTTCTCAGGGGCGGTGATTGTGCTGGCAGGTCTGGCCGGAACGGTCATTGGCGGGTATATGGCCGACTGGCTCAATCGTCGTCACCAGGGCGCGCGCGTACTGGTATGCGGCATTGGTTTCTTGTTGAGCGCGCCTGCTTTTGCTATTGCCATCACCAACCATAGTTTCGGCTTGTTTAGCGCGTTCTTCGTTATCACTACGCTGCTACTCACGATCTACACCGGCCCCAGCACTGCCGCCACACAGGATGTCGTGCCATCGGCCCTGCGCGCGTCGGCGGTTGCTGTCTCGCTTTTGATCGCGCACCTGCTGGGCGACGCTTTCGCCCCCACGCTGGTAGGCAAGCTGGCGACCGTATTTGACCCAAATTCAGCGTTCGACTTCGCGCATTTGCGCACCGGCCAGTATCTCAGCCACGCGCTATTGATTACCTGCACCCCGGCGCTTGTAATCGCCGGACTGATAGGTATCTTCGGCGCGCGCTGGATGAAGTCCGACGTTGCCGCCGCTGAAGAAGCAGATCGCCGGGTGCGGCAGTAGCGCACGAGCCAGGGCGGGGGCAGAGCCGCCGCCCGTACCCTGCTATACAAACCCGTTCTCCCAGTGACGCTGTCTCATTTGGTCGTACAGGGTACGGGCGGGGCTTGCCCCCGCCCTGGCAACAGTCGGTTACGTTCGCGCTGGTGGGGGCTTGCCCCCGCCCTCGCCTCCAGTAATGTGAAACTGGTCACATCAAAAGCGTAAACTTGCATACTGTAAACTGAGCAAGGATATGTTATAATGCGGCCATGAATCTGAAGAAGGTTACAGGCGCTCCTATATATGTTATGATAGTCGAAAGTAGAAGTGATGCAGCGCAGAACGTTTTTTATACTAAAAGCGGTGTAAGAGAAAATGGTCAGTAATTATTCATCTGATCCGAATAATGCAGCATCTCTCAGTAATCCTGCTACGCCGCAGAGCGGCCCCGGCGGGAATGCTTCGTCCGCTCCTCACTCAGAGGACGATGGCCGGGGGAGCGGTAGCAGTAATGGACGGCGGTTGCAATCGGGCGTTGAGCTTTCGTTTGGCCGCTACAAAATAGAGCGGTCCGTGGCGTCTGGTGGTATGGGCGCGGTCTATCTCGCAATAGACCAGCGTTTCAATCGTCCCTGCGCCGTTAAAGAGATGTTGGATGACTTCCAGAACGAGAACGAACGTGTCCAGGCTATCGAGTGGTTTCGACGCGAGGCCACCCTGCTGCTCGATCTCAAACATCCCTGTATTCCGAGTGTGCGTGACTTCTTCGATCAAAATGGCAAAAATTACCTGGTGATGGACTTTATCGAGGGCCGCACACTGGCGGATGTCTTCGCGAAAGAGGGGAACGTGCCGGGGCTTAATGGAGCGCGTGGCGTCTCTGAGGCGCGCGCGCGTAACTGGACGCGCCAGGTATGCAGCGTACTGGCCTATCTGCATAACCAGAATCCGCCCATTATTTTCCGCGACCTCAAACCCTCAAATATTATGGTGACTGATCGCGATGAGATCAAACTGATCGACTTTGGCATTGCTCGTACATTCCAGTCCCAGCGCCAGTCAACCGTTATCATGACTATCGGCTATGCGCCACCTGAACAAATGCAGGGGAACGCGGAGCCGCGCAGCGACCTGTTCGCGCTTGGTGCATCCATCCATCGTGTGCTGACTCAACATGACCCGACCAATAATAAACCCGACCTGTTCTCGTTTCCCATTGTGCGCTCCTTGCGCCCGGATGTCTCCGTGGCTTTTGATAAAGTAATCATGAAGGCCCTTGCGCCTCAGATTGCAAATCGTTGGAGCAGCGCGGCGGAGATGGAACACGCCATCATCAACTTGCCGCCTATCACGGTTCAACCCCCTGGTCCGTCCCTCGCGCCGACACAGTTGGCAGCTCCAATCGCTCCTCAAACGCCAGCCTCTGGCAATGGACTGAACGGTCCTGCTGGAAACCTGATACGAACCGCGCAAGACCACCTGCTGGCTGGACGTATTGAACCCGCCTTTGCCGTTGTGCAACAGGCGTTCGCGTTAGAGCCGAATAATGCGCTGGTGCATAAAATATACGGGCAGGTTTTTGCCCGCCGCCAGCCGCCAGCTCCCGACCTGGCGATTCAGGCGTACAATCGCTCATTGCAGTTAAACCCGAGTGACCCTGAAACGCATAAACTGGTGGGCGATGTCTTCCTGTTCCTGCGCAAGGTGCCGGTGCAGGCCATCCAACCTTATACCCAGTCGCTGCGCTTGAACGCGGGTGACTTTGAAACCCACCAGCGCCTCGCGAAGTGTTATGAAAGTACCAACCAGTTAGAAGCAGCGTTGAATGAATACCAGGAAGCGGTCCGCCTGCTTCCTCCCAATTTCAAGCGCATCGAGCCACACTTTGACCTGGGCCAGCTAGCCCTTCGTATGAACCAGTTGCCGATGGCTGAACGCGCATTCGTGCAGGTACTGACGCTGAACGCAGCTTTTCACGATGCCCGCTACCTGTTAAGCCAGGTATACGAACGCGAAGGCAAACTGGCCGATGCTTTACGTGAATGCAGCTACGTTGTCCAGGCAGCGCCGGGCAATCAGTCGGCGCAGGCAATGTTACTACGCCTGCGCGGTCTCGCCCCGCACTAATGAAGCATAGACACAGCATACAATACCAGTAGACCCGATCTAAGGGAGTAAAAGCGAATTATGAGTACGCATCGTTTCATACCTGAAAAACGCAAGGGCAAACGTTTGCCCTTCCTTTTCATGCTCGGCGGGCTGCTGTTGATGTTCCCCTTGCTGTTGCCTGCGACAGCTCTGGCGGCTCCGAGAAACGCCGCCGCCGCTTCGCCTCTTACGAAGCCGCAGCAGATTGTAGACCTGGCTGGAGTCTCGGTCGTGCGCCTGTCTCTTGAGTATCTTCCGGCAAAAGGGACAACATCGCTCTTTTGCACCGCACTGGGGACGATTGTTGCCAGCTGGCCTGCCCAGAGTGCCAACGATAAGAATAACTGGGTCTTGACCGATGGCTCTCTGCTGCTTGCCTCGAAGAAGAATACATGCGCGCCCGCTGGGACGCTGAAATCGATTAAGATCTTTGCCAGCAACGAGTTTACCAATAACCAGTTGGCCTCTGCCCCACTTGATCTCTTGACCTGTACCGTCGCCAGTGTATGCAGTGATACGTTCAATGGTACAGCCGGGCCAGTAGAAACGATCTTGACTCCGGTGAATAATGCTGTCCTCTTCTCCTTCCATACCGCCAATCCGCTCCCTTATGTAGATGTGGAGAAGGCATCAACGACAGGAAATCCCGCTCCCACTTCGATTGAACTGGCGAATAGCACTAACGCCATTCCATCTTCTGCGAAAATCGTGGATGCGACCGCGCTCGACCAATTTCTGACGCCCATAGCGCCTATCGCCAATGCGACTGCTCCTGGGAGCGCGCCGTCCACCCCTGGGGCGGCAAGCGCGCAGAGCGCTGAGCCAGGGATGCCCTTTATCGATGGTAATGGCAAGATTACCGGTGCGCAACTCTTCAACACGAAGTCCCTGGTGACGATTGCCGATATTGAGAACCTGGAGCAGCAACTGGTGTTTCCACCGGGGCAGACGTTAAGCCAACTGCTGAACAAAAATACCCTGAGTCAGCAATGGGATATCGGCATGATAGACTACGCACAGGGCAAAAATAGTGAAGCGGTGCAAACGCTTAGCTCGATTCAAAATGCTCCGCCAGCTTTCCAGGCTCCTGCCACGTTTATCAAGAAAGCGCAGGCGAAACCTCCCACGACTCAAGGCACACCAGGCGCTACGCCCACTATCACGAATGGACAGAGCAATCAAGGCGCGTTTTCGTTTTTAAGCACACCGCTATTAGTCATAGGACTGATAGCAGGGGTATTGGCGCTGATCTTGCTCTTCTTAATTGTTAGTATTCGCTTCGGACGCCGGCGCGTAGAGCGCAAACGAGAACTGGATAGTTTCAAAGTAGATGAGAACAGGGCGCGGCAACGTGTTGAAGGAAAAGAGCGGCAGGTACCACCGCAATATTCGCCATCTCCCCCATTTTACGGGGGACCCGCCAGCTCCCCACCGGTTGCGCCTCCTGTATCGCCGCCTTCCATGCCCGCTCTGGCTTCTTCTGCTCAACCGCAGGCCGCGTCCATCAGTGACGCGCCAACGATGGAAATAACGCACAGGAACGGTAGCATCTCTCCAGAGTCGGAGCGAACGATGCCATTCAGTGTGCAACAATTGCAGGGACGCAATCTGGGCCTGGCGGTCATCACTGAAACCGATCCCGGCATTAAGCGCAAGCATAAGCCCAACGAAGATAGCCTTTTTGCTATGCAGGGGGCGCGCGCGCACAACTCACAGCCGCAACAATTTGGCTTGTTTGTCGTTGCCGATGGCATGGGCGGTCATGCCAATGGACAAGATGCCAGCCGCACAGCTATTCAAAACATCATCGATTTCATGCTGCCGCGCATTTCGACGGGCAATAGCCTGAACGACGAAGGCTATAAAAATCTGCTCATGGAAGGGGTGCAGCAGGCTAATCTGGCGGTACACCAGCGCAACTTGCAGGATCATGCCGACATGGGTACGACGATGACCGCCGCGCTGGTCGTCGGCTCTACCGCCTATGTCGCGAACGTCGGTGATAGTCGCACCTACCTGTATCGCGAGCCGGAAGGTTTGCGGCAGATTACGCACGACCATTCGGTAGTCGCGAGCCTGGTGGACGCTGGTATCATCAAACCTGACGATATTTATACTCATCCCAAACGCAATCAGATTTATCGCAGCCTGGGCGAGAAACCCGGTGTAGAAGTAGACGCTTTTATCCAACCCTTGCAGGCCAACGATAAGCTCTTACTCTGCTCCGATGGCCTATGGGATATGGTGCGCGACCCTGAAATCCAGCGTGTCGTTAGCTCATCAATCCCCACCCCAACGCAACTTGGCAAAAATTTGATCCAGGCCGCGCTCGACGGCGGCGGTGAAGATAACGTCAGCGTGATTGTCGTCTCGATTACCGGCAATTCAGGGCATACAGGCATGACCGGTATTCATTTACATGCCAAGCCCGACACCGTAACGGTTCCCGATATGCCAAATATATAAGTCAGTGTAGAACCAGGGCGGGGGCAAGCCCGGCCCGTACCCTGTACGGCTTCGCTAGTCGCTGCGTAGCAGGGTACGGGCCGGGCTTGCCCCCGCCCTGGTCGCTACTGGTTCACTCTTCTTCCCTGTGCTATAATCAAAACAGCAAAATTGCCTTTGCATGTGCGGTAAACACAGCGTTTGCGGCACAAGCTCAGGCCGCTATTTGGAGGAAGGCGCGTGATTAATACAGCGTATTTGTACGCGGGCATCCTGCTCGCCGCAGGTTTTATTTTTGTCTTTGTCGCGACGACTCTGTCGTATCTGCTTTCGCCGCACAAGCGGACTAAAGAAAAGCTCCAGACCTATGAATCTGGTGAAACACCCATCGGCTCCGCCTGGGTACAATACCCCCTGGGATTCTACATCTTTGCCCTGCTCTTTGTCGCTTTTGATGTAGATATCGTCTTTATCATCTCCTGGGCGGTGATCTTCAAAAAATTAAGTTTCTTTGGCTTCTTTGAAATGCTCATCTTTATCATCATACTCGCGCTCGGTCTGGCCTATGCCTGGCGTAAGGGAGTCATTCGATGGATTTAGTACCTCGTTCAAGAAGTTTATCCCCCGCGGCTTCCGGCTATCGCGACGAAAACGCCGCGCTTGCGCGCGACCTGGCTCCCATCGCCCAGATCACTGGCAAAGAAGTGGCTCTCAAAAGCATGAAGGGCGATTATCTCGGTATCGAAGTTGACCGCGCCAACCTGGTAGCTGTCTGTCGTTTTCTGCGCGACCAGTTGGGCTTTGACCTGTTGAGCTGTATATCGGGCGTTGATATGCTCGATCACCTGGAAACCGTCTATCACCTGCGCTCGCTCACACGCAAGCAGCTGCTCCAGATCAAGGTGCGCCTGGACCATGAAAAACCGGAAGTCGATAGTGTGGTGTCGGTCTGGCCTACCGCCAACTGGTTGGAGCGCGAGACGTATGATATGTATGGCATCAAATTCGCCGGCCATCCCGACCTGCGCCGCATGTTGCTGGACGACGATTTTGAAGGACACCCCCTTCTGAAAAGCTTTCACCAGGTTCCCATGACCGTCAAGTCCCCGGCTACCACGCAGGTTGATCCTAACATGGCTGTTGCCGGTCAATTCCAGCAAAAAGGCGTGGAACACGTGGTGCAGAAGAAAGTTGGGCAGGGCCTTGAAGAACGCCTGCATCCAGGCACCCCTACCTTTGGTCACGCCTTTGAGGGGTACGAGGAAGAAGCGTCGCGCAATGGCGGCGGGAAAAATAAGCCGACCACTGGAAGGTAATGCAGCGATATGCCAAAATCTAGAAGGAAGAAGACGGCAAAAATGAACAACGCGCAGTCACGCGCGGCGCGCGTATCGCAAAACACAGGCGCGAGAACTGGGGCAGGGCCAGGAAGTAAAGCAGCGCCGTCAGCCGTTACGAATCGTCGCCTTGTATCGCAGAGGGTAGCAAGCACGCAGAGTCTGATTCTTCCATCGATGGTTGCGCTTGGCTGCTGGGGTATGGCGTTCAGCTTTGTCTATTTTTATAACGACCCCAATCACTTGCTGTTTGCCGGTATGGCGGCTTTGATGGCATTGCTCTGGTCGTACAGCATCTTTGTGCGCATACGTAAAATGCGGGCAATGCGACAAAAAAGCATGTAGATATACATAAAGAGGAAACCCATGGTAACAAAACAACCGATAGGCTCCAGTATTTCTGAGACGCGCGACACCTCTGAAGGGATAAAATCTCAGGAAATGCTGCTCAATATGGGTCCCCAGCACCCCAGTACGCATGGTGTGCTGCGCCTGGTGCTGACGCTGGAGGGTGAGACAGTAATAGACTGTACGCCCGTTATCGGCTACCTGCATCGCGGCATCGAGAAAATCCTGGAGAATCGCCCCGTTATGGGCGGCATCCGCTATATGGATAATGCCGATTACCTGTCTCCCATGCTGAACGAAACCGCCTATGCCGGCGCGGTTGAGCAGTTGATGGGCATCGAACCGCCCCGGCGCGCCGCAATACATACGCTTGCTGACCAACGAAATGCAGCGTATCGCCAGTCACCTGGTAGCCATTGGCACCTACGGCCTTGACCTCGGCGCGTTTACTCCCGTGTTGTGGACATTCCGCGACCGCGAAGGCATCCTTTCCCTGTTTGAAGCCCTGGGAGGCAGCCGTTTTAATGTCAACTACATGCGCGTGGGCGGCGTGCTGCATGATTTCCCTGCCGGGTGGCTCAAAGAGTGTGAAGCCTTCCTCGATCAGCTTGAGAAGAATATGGTTGAGCTGGACAGACTGCTGACGGGCAACGAAATTTTTGAATCGCGCACGCAGGGCGTGGGCTATATCGACCAGCAGCAGGCCATCGCCTACGGCTTGACCGGCCCGATATTGCGCGCCAGTGGCATCAACTGGGACTTGCGCGTCAATCGTCCCTACATGGCCTACCGTGAAGTCGCGGTCAACCCCCAGGTACGCCAGGAGGGTGACTGCTTCGCGCGCTATCTCGTGCGTATGCAGGAAATCACTGAAAGCATTCGCCTTTGTCGCGTCGCCATCGATAAGATGCCCGGTGGTCCTATTGGGATGCGCACTCCTATCGCTCTGCGCCCGCCACGCGGCGAAACCTATTTCGCCATTGAAAGCAGCAAGGGCGAACTGGGTGTCTACTTCATCAGCGATGGCAGCGAGTATCCCTGGCGCGCCAAGCTGCGCGGCCCGTCCTTCGTCAATCTGCAAATTCTCCCTGAAATGATACGCGGCCATAAAATGAGCGATACTGTAGCCATCATGGGCAGCATCGACATCGTGCTGGGAGAAGTTGACCGCTAAAACCTTCGTGGAGTTATCGTATGTTATTCGCGAGTATGCTAATTAAACTGGTGAGCCAGTCGTCTAACACGAATATCTGGTTAGATATCTTAGAGTTCGTGGTGGCTTTTCTTTCATTCTTCGGCTTTGTCCTGACCAGCGCGGTAATCCTGGTTCTGGCGGAGCGCAAGATCATGGCCTGGATGCAGGATCGCGTAGGTCCCGTCCATACCGGTCCATGGGGCCTGCTCCAGAGCGTCGCGGATGTCGGCAAGCTGCTGATGAAAGAGGACATCCAGGCGGTCAAGACGGACAAGACGTTGTTCATCCTGGCTCCCTCGGTCTTCCTGGCCCCGGTGATTGGCGCCTTCGCCGTGCTGCCTTTGTCGCCCTACGTAGGCGTGCCAGGCACAGCTCTTGCCACCGGCATCGTGTACTACGTTGCCATGAGTTCCATCGACGTGGTAGGCGTCATTATGGCCGGCTGGAGTTCCAATAACAAATATTCCCTCATCGGTGGTTTGCGTTCGGCTGCGCAAATGATCTCGTATGAGCTGCCGCTTGTGCTGGCGCTTGTTGGTGTGGTCATGCTGACCAGCATCCTGGCTAATTCGGGGCTTGGCACCATCTCCATACGCGACATGATGACCTATCAATCGGGTGGCATCTATCCGGGCAAGGGTACTGGCTTCTTCGATTTCATCTTCCAGGGCTTTACTCCCTGGGCGTGGTTCTTCCTGACACAGCCTCTGATGTTCATCATTTACTATATCTGTGGTCTCGCCGAGACGAACCGCCCGCCGTTCGACCTGCCGGAGGCAGAATCTGAACTCGTTGCAGGCTACCTGACTGAGTATAGCGGCATGCGCTGGGCTATGTTCTTCCTGGGTGAGTATGGCAATATGACCATCGTATCGGCCATTGCCACTTTTATCTTCCTGGGCGGTTTCTCGGTCCCGGCGTAGCCTTCCTGACCGGCCTGAATAATGGCGGTTGGGGCCTGTTGGGCAACCTGCTGGCCGTCGGCTACTTCGCCACCAAGGTCTACCTGCTCTGCTTCGTCTTCATCTGGGTGCGCAGTACGCTGCCGCGCCTGCGCGCCGACCAGTTGATGCAGTTCGCCTGGCTGATCCTCATCCCCGTCACGCTCTTCAACATCATCGTGACGGCCCTGATCTACCTGGTAATGAATAGTCTCGGCTCGCCCAACTGGCTCTTCCAGATCGTGCTGGGCATCGTAAACTGGGCCATGCTCTTCGGCTTCATCTACATCGTGGGTCGCGCTACCACCGCCACCACCCGCCGCGCGCAAGCCCCGGCCATCCGCGCGCAGCGCCGCGCCAGCGCCGCCGGGCAGCTGCCCGAACATGCCAGTGCCAGCGTCGCGAGCAGCGGACAGAAATAAGGTACATTGCATTGCGAAATCTGTAGGGACGCGATTTATCGCGTCCCGTTTTTGTTGTTTGAAAACATAAATGGCATCTTTGGAAGAAGAATACATGTATGGCGAACTGGGAAGAGACAGGAGAATACCTGAGTTTGTGAATGACTGCTGTGCCCGTTCCGTAGGGGCGGGGGTTGGGTTGAGCTGGGTGGGGACGCTTGCGTCGCCCTGGGGTGCATCTGCATCGTGAACGATTTTCTGGCGCGTCACCCTCTTGTAAGTAGCGACGCCCCTTGTGGGTGTTCCGTTTTTATACGTGCGAGTATAACATGATTTGGGATATGAGAACGGACACCCACAAGGGGTGTCGCTACTGCTTATATTCCCCGTATTTTTAAAATTAGCAGGGTGAGCGCGATGCTCACTAGCGAACCGGCGATGACCTGTGGTACCGTATGGCGGCGCAGTGTCACACGCGACCAGCTTACCAGAATCAGCAGCAGAAACGTAGGCAGCATCACCGCGCCGTAGAATGCCGTGAGCATAGTTGCCACGCCTCCCATCGACGAGGCGTGAATACTGATCTTCCACCATAACGTCGTAATCATCATTACTATGCCGCTCACCACCGTGATAATGAACAAGGTTTGCAGGTTTTCTGGCCCATGCAAAATGATGAGTACCAGCCAGCCAGCCAGGGCTGATGAAATACCGAAAAGGAATGGCCCGGCGCGCTCGGTGCGGCGGCTGACATCCACATCTGATATTTTGCCTACGCGCACAGCAGCCAGAACGTAGCTAAATGGCCCGATACTCAAGAAGAAGAGTGTCAACAAAGCGTAGAGCAAGGCGCGCAGGACGTTTTGCGCGTGATAAAGAGCAACCAGTGCGATAAAAGGTAATGAGATTGATGCAGGCGCCAGGATATTTGAGACGAGGCGCGCAACTCGAACATGCACAGGTTTAGATTTCGGCTCGACAATAACATGTTCGTCGGCATCGACTGCGAGATGATCCTGCATGGTTCTCCTTTATATGTTGGTCTGCCGGGTTGTTACTTTATAACCCAGGAGTTCTGTAGCGATTACGCTGAATTTTTCAGGGTCACCACTGCACCATACGTGTAATTCCCCTGGTATTGTGTCCGGCTGAATCAGATTTTCAGTATCTAAGACGTAACGGGTCCGGCGCGCAATGGCCGATCCACTATCGATCACCTGCACCTGCCGGGTAGCGACGCGCTCAATGACAGGACGCAGCGCCGGAAAATGCGTGCAGCCCAGTACAATGACATCGATATCCTCGCGCAGAATTGGTTCGAGTGCGCGCCTCACGGCCTCTTCTACCTGTGGCCCGTCGAATTGCCCGTCTTCTACCAGCGTCACCAGTTCGGGGCAGCCGATGGCAAACGCCTGGATGCCTCCCGCAAACTCATCGATAAGTTGGCGCAGGTAGGTAGCTTTAGCGGCTTGATTTGTAGCGGCGATGCCTATGCGCCCCTTTTTCGTCGCGCGCGCGGCAGGCTTGACAGCAGGCACTACACCTACGAACGGAGTTGACGGGAAGGCGGCGCGCAACGCGGCCAGCGCTGCCTGTGATGCGGTGTTGCAGGCCACTACGATCAGCTTCACCCCTTGCTCGATAAGAAAACGGCTGATACGCACAGACAGGTCGATAATTTCTGCCTCACTACGGGTGCCGTATGGACAATGCGCTGTATCACCAAAGTAAATGTAGCTCTCGCCTGGCAATTCCTGGCGTAATGCTGACAGGATGGTCAGCCCGCCCACGCCCGAATCAAAGACACCAATGGGAGCTTCCGCTTTTCCCCCGACTCGCTTTTTTCGCGATCAAGCGCGTGCAGGCTGCGTTCCGCGTCACGGGCAGGATGCGGAAGAAACGGCTGCTGCGCTTGCTTATTCACTATATTCATAGACAATGCTTATACTCTATTCCAAACTACGAAATTCACGTTGTTCACCAAACACTCGGCGCATAGTGTCGCTGATCTCTCCCAGTGTCGCATAGGCTTCCACAGCCTCAATGATGAGCGGCATGAGATTCTCCGTGCCTGCCGCGCCACGTTCAAGCGCGGCCAGCGCCTGCTGCGCCCGCTCGTTATCGCGCCTTTGCCGCAGGCTTGCCAGCTTTGCCGCCTGGCGTCTCCCCACTTCTGGATCAACGCGCATAAGGATGGGACGCTGCTCGTTTTCCAGCGTGAAGCGATTGACGCCCACCACGGTGGCGCGTTCCGTTTCCAGGGCGCGTTGGTACGCGTAGGCCGCCTGCTCGATTTCGGCCTGCATGTAACCGTGCTCGATAGCCCGCACGCTGCCGCCCAGTTCGTCGATTTGCCGGATATATTCCCACGCCTGCTTCTCGATGGCATCGGTCAGGTATTCAATATAATATGAACCCGCCAGGGGGTCAACCACGTCGGCCACGCCGCTCTCATAGGCCAGAATCTGCTGGGTGCGCAGGGCTACCCGCACGGAATCTTCGGTCGGCAGCGAAAGCGCCTCGTCCTTCGAGTTGGTGTGCAGCGATTGCGTGCCGCCCAGCACCGCCGCCAGGGCCTGGTACGCGGTGCGCACGATGTTGTTTTCGGGCTGCTGCGCCGTCAGAGTAGAACCCGCCGTCTGTGTATGGAAGCGCAGCATCATCGAGCGCGGGTCTTGCGCGTGGAAACGCTCGCGCATAATATGCGCCCACATGCGCCGGGCGGCGCGGAACTTGGCAACTTCCTCGAACAGATTGTTATGACTATTAAAGAAAAACGAGAGTTGGCCCGCGAACGTATCGACATTCAAACCAGCTTCGATGGCCGCCTGCACATACGTAATGGCGTTCGACAGGGTAAAGGCCACTTCCTGCACAGCCGTCGAGCCAGCCTCGCGCACATGATAGCCACTGATGCTGATGGTGTTCCAGCGCGGCAGGTTCTCGACGCAATAGCGGAACATATCGGTAATGATACGCATCGAATGCTGCGGCGGGTAAATATAAGTGCCGCGCGCGATATATTCCTTCAGGACATCATTTTGCACCGTGCCTGAAAGCTTACGGATTTCCGCGCCCTGCTTTTTCGCCACCGCGATGTACAGCGAAAGCAGGGTACTGGCTGTGGCGTTGATGGTCATGGAAGTGCTGATGCGATCAAGCGGCAAACCGTTGAGCAGCGTCTCCATGTCTTCAAGGCTGGAGATCGAGACGCCCACTTTGCCCACTTCCCCTTCCGACAATAGGTGATCGGCATCGTAGCCCATCTGCGTTGGCAGATCAAAGGCAACCGATAGCCCTGTGGTGCCTTGTCCTAACAGGAAGTGATAGCGCTTATTCGACTCCTCCGCCGTTGCGAACCCGGCATACTGGCGCATCGTCCAGAAGCGCGAGCGATACATAGTAGGCTGCACGCCCCTCGTAAAAGGAAATTCGCCCGGATAGCCAAGTTGTGCGTGGCTATCGAAGCCGCGCACATCTTCTTCACTGAGAAGATCAGGTATAACAATATCCGAGCTGGTGACAAATTTGTCCTGTCGCTCTTTCGCTTTTTGTTTGGCTTCGCGCGCGGTCGTTTCGCTCCACTCTTGCGCATCTTTGCTCATATGCGGTTCCATAAAGCATCCCCTCTCTGATTTGCCTATGCATTATAGCATATCAAGAAAGGCAAAAGCACAGGGCGACCGCGAGGGTCGCCCCTACCATATACGGGCTTTGCCAGCCGTTTCGCGGTATGGTAGGGGCGACCCTCGCGGTCGCCCTGGGAAAATTACTCTCCCGCTATCACTACCAGCGCATCACCCTGGTTGACCGTTTGCCCTTTTGTGACCTTGACTTCTTTGATCGTTCCAGCTTTAGGAGAAGCAAGGTCGTTTTCCATTTTCATAGCTTCAAGAATGACGACGGTCTGACCGCGCTCTACTTTCGCGCCTGCCTCAAATGGGATACCCAGCACGAGGCCGGGCATAGGAGCGCGCACAATAGCCTCGCCTGCTTCATGGACCGGTGTGATGGAGCCGGTGAGAGCCTTTTCGCGCTCATCTTCGACATGTACCTCGAAGCGTTGCCCTGCCACCACTACCTCATACCAAAAGCCGCCGGAGTCCGGCTTGTTGATCTCGCGCGCATACACCTCGTATGATTTACCCGCGATAAGCAGGCTGTAGCGACCACCCAGGCCGCCCTTGCCCTTTGTATCAGCCGCGAGCGGCGCAAGTTGCTGCCAATCGATGTTCAGAGATTGACCGTCGATGCTGATTTCTTGCTGGTTCTCTGCATCTATTATGACGGCGTAGGGCTGATTGTTGACTGTGGAGATGTAAGGCATAATTTTGCTCCTGATAGCATATTTTAGTGAAGTATATCATACACTCGACAGCATGTACCCGATATGATACACTCTCAATAGAATAAGGGGTAGGAGGGACTTTGGAACATGCCAGGTCCGTGGGATAGCGCGGGAAAACGTCTCTTGCGAGAGATGCCGCAACATGTCGTCACATGGTTACTGAAGGGAGCCACCTTCGTTCGCACCTTGCCAACTGAATTGAAAAGCCGGAACATCTTCGCCGATGGTCTCTACGAGATCACCGTGAACGACCAACTCGCCTTAATGCACATTGAGTTTCAATCGCGCCAGCATAAGATCATGCCAGAGCGGTTAATGGAATATAATGTACTGGCAGCCAGCGAGAATGAGTGGTGGCCGGTGTACACGTTTGTCATCTATTTGCGCAAAGATGGTGATGTGCCGCAATCCCCGCTCATTCGGCGGTTGAGGAATGGGGAAGAATACCAGCGCTTTTATTATACCGTCATTGAGATGGCGAATATTTCGGCGCGTCAGTTGTTGCGCATGGGTTTACATGGCCTCTACCCGTTGATCCTACTGGCAAAGGGTGGCACGGAGCCAGAGGTAGTGCGGGAAATGGTGACAGACTTGACCGGGGCGCGTGAACTGGAATTGCTCGCCCTGGCCTATACATTTGGCGGCTTAGCTCCTGGAAGCGAAGCCTATGAATCGTGGTTCAGAAGGAGTTTCGCTATGCTTGATGACATTTTAGAGGATTCCTGGACCTATCAGGAAATCGTCAGAAAAGGGATGGAGAAGGGGGTGCAGCAGGGACGTGAAGAGGAACGCCAGCATACTATACGAGGACAGCGTGAGACCTTACTCGAATTTGTGCATAGACACTTCCCTGGGTTGAGCGCTTTTGCTGAAGTGCATGTTGAAAATATCAAAGATACCGATGCTTTGCAACGCCTGCTGAACCAGTTGCTGTTCGCAGTACAGACAACTGAAGAAGCGAAACAGGCTATTATGGATGCCAGCGTGGAAGAAGTAAAAGAATAAGCCTATTCATGACGCTGGAATTCACTCCCAATAGGGCGACCATCGCGGTCGCCCTATTGCTTTTCTGCGCAGATTCTAACACTCCTCTAACACTTCTCCTATGCGTTTCTAACAGACTGTATGCGATACTCTGATACAGAAAACGGGAAACATGAGTACCACTACACAGGTCAGAGGATATGAACACGGAAAATACTTCCCAACAGAAACAGCATAACGAGAAACTGCGCGCGGGTAAAAGCGACATGCAGGATAAAACGTTGCGTTGTGCCAACTGTGATATCGAAATCCTCTGGACGCCTACCATCGCGCGTGGTGTGGCCTATTGCTGCACCGGCTGCGCGGCTGGCGGCCCCTGCAACTGTGACTATTCGCAGTACCGTTCGGTCAATATTTCGGGTGTCATTCATTATTATCCCGATGCCAGTTGAGCCGGAGTGTGACACACCGGGATGAATGCCGGACACCGATTATACCCGTTAAAACTTTGTTGTATTGAAAAGGAGTATAGCTCGTGGCACAAAAATTCGTCCTGTTGGCGACCGCGTGGTCGTAAAGCCCGCTGCCAAAGAAGAAGTCACCAAAAGCGGTATCGTTATTCCTGACACAGCCAAAGAGAAGCCCCAGGAAGGGACTGTCATCGCGGTTGGTAGCGGTCGCTTGTTAGATAATGGTGATCGCGCAGTTATGGATGTGCGCGAAGGTGATCGCATCCTGTTCGCCAAGTATGGCGGCACCGAGTTCAAACTGGATGGCGAAGAGTATCTTGTATTGAAAGAGAATGACATTCTTGCCATTATTGGCTAGGCATGTAAGGAGTTAGAGTATACAATGGCAAAACAGCTTATGTTCGACGAGGAAGCTCGTCGTTCCCTGAAAAAAGGTATCGATATTTTGGCCGGGGCCGTCAAAGACGACGCTTGGTCCAAAGGGCCGCAACGTCGCGCTCGACAAGAAGTTCGGTGCGCCCACCGTCACGCATGATGGCGTGACCGTCGCCAAAGAGATCCAGCTTGAGAACCCCTTTGAAAATATGGGCGCGCAACTCCTCAAAGAAGCCGCCACGCGCACCAACGATGTCGCCGGTGATGGCACCACCACCGCGACCGTGCTGGCCCAGGCCATCGTCAACGAAGGTCTGAAGAACCTCGCCGCCGGCGCGAACCCCATGCAGCTCAAACAGGGCATCGACAAAGGTACCGAGGCGGTGGTTGAGTACATTCGCTAATGTCGCCATCAGCGTGCAGGACAAGAAAGAGATCGCGCAGATCGCCTCTATCTCAGCCGCCGACGAAAGCATTGGCAATCTCATTGCCGATGTGATGGATCGCGTTGGTAAAGATGGCGTCATCACCGTTGAAGAGTCGCGCGGCATCAACTTCGAGACCGAGTACGTCGAAGGTATGCAGATCGACAAAGGCTACATCTCCGCCTACTTCGTCACCAACGCCGAGAAGATGGAAGCCTCAATCGACGATCCGTATATCCTGATCACCGACAAGAAAGATCAGCGCCGTGCCAGGATATCCTGCCCCTGCTTGAGAAGATTGACCCAGCAGGGTCGCCGCGAAATCGTGATTATCGCCGAAGATGTTGATGGCGAGGCTCTGGCTACCCTGGTCGTCAACAAGCTGCGCGGTATTCTCAACGTGCTGGCAGTCAAGGCTCCTGGCTTTGGCGATCGCCGCAAAGAGATGCTGCGTGACATCGCCGTGCTGACCGGTGGCGAAGTTATCAGCGAAGAGATGGGTCGCCGTCTCGATAGCGCCACGCTGGCCGATCTCGGCCAGGCCCGTCGCGTGGTTTCCCACAAAGACGACACCACCATCGTGGAAGGCAAAGGCGACGCGGCAGAGATCCAGGCTCGTATCCGCCAGATCAAGGCGCAGATCGAAGAGACCACCAGCGACTACGACCGCGAAAAGTTGCAGGAACGCCAGGCCAAACTGTCCGGCGGTGTTGCGCTGATTAAAGTCGGTGCTGGCTCCGAGGTTGAGCTGAAGTACCGCAAGACCCGTGTTGAGGACGCGCTTTCCGCGACCCGCGCCGGTGTCGAAGAGGGCATGGTTCCCGGCGGTGGCGTAGCCCTGCTGAACGCGGTTGAGGCCCTGGACAAACTGCATCTGACGGGCGATGCCGCGACGGGCGTCGAACATCCTGCGCCGCGCTCTCGAAGAGCCGCTGCGCCAGCTTGCCATCAATGGCGGCAAGGACGGTTCGGTGATCGTCGAAGGCGTGCGCCGCGCCCAGAAAGAGCATAAGAGCGACAAGATCGGCTACAATGTACTATCCGACAAATACGAGGACATGGTTGCCGCCGGTATCATCGACCCGGCCAAGGTGACTCGCTCTGCCTTGCAGAATGCCACCAGCATCGCGGCGATGATCCTCACCACCGAGGCCCTCATCACCGACCTGCCTGAGAAAGAAAAGGCCGCCGCTCCGGCCATGCCTGAGTACTAAAATCGGGTTTGATAGTCCTGCTGGCAGAGAAGAAATCGCCACGTTCCCCAGGGCGGGGCTCTGCCCCCGCCCTGGGGAACGTGGCGACGCTGTTGGCGAAGCCGTATAGGGTACGGGCGGGGCTTGCCCCCGCCCTGGTTCGCGCCGCTCTAACTGCTAAGATAGGAACTGGAATGAATCCAACATCTTCGTGTAATACTTCGCCATTGCCTCATCATAGACGCTGGTGGGTGCGAAGAACAAGATATTATAGAAGTAGACGGAGTGTTTCACGGCCAGGCTGACTACATGAATCGCGGTACCCGAAGTGGGAGTGAAAACGGCATCCTCTTCATTCCAGGTAGAGCCGCCTATGGTACGAGTCGTTGGCGTGTTGGTTAGCACTTGTGGGCTGGGTAAATTGCTATTTGTCCCAAAGCCATCGATGTTGCTTGTATTAATATCGGTTGTGCTAACTACCTGCGCCGAGTTAGCTGCGGAGATTTGTGCGATGAACAGGGTGACAAGCAACTGGGTTGAAGGATGAAAGGCAATGTCTTTATTGCCGTTGGA
This sequence comes from uncultured Chloroflexia bacterium, assembly GCA_963769535.1. Taxonomy (GTDB): domain Bacteria; phylum Chloroflexota; class Ktedonobacteria; order Ktedonobacterales; family Ktedonobacteraceae; genus CF-113. The sequence continues at coordinate 197,030 of CAVYMC010000005.1, forward strand.
TCCCTGCTGGGTTTTATCCTGTATCCAACCAGCAGGAAATTGTATGGAGAATCCTAAATCGGGGCTAACCCCGTGCTGAAATGAAAGAGGCGTGGGCAGTTGGTCGCCTGTTGTGCCAGGTGTTGACGATTGCGCACCGGGAGCCGTCGTAGCTACGGGAGTTAATGAGATCACCCGCGTCGGTTGCTGTGAGCCATTCGCGCGATTCTGGAGTGCTATCGCGCCATAGCTCAGACCCCCGCCAACTAGAATACTAACAAAAAGCAACAAGAGAACGGCGGGTAAACTCAACGAACCTGGCTTGCGCCTCGGGCGGTCTGGCTCCCACTCGTCACGAGAGGCAACAGGGACATCTGTATTTGTTCTCTGCGTATTCCCTGCTGCATAGTAGGGCGTTTGTGGAGAAGCCGTTGCCGGCCACTGCGGCGCGCCCGCCGGCAGGTATGAGAACGTGGATGTCCAGGGTTGCAGGGGAGATGTAGCAGAAACGGGCAATCCGCATTGCGAACAGATAGAAGCCGGGTCCGACAACTCCGTATTACATCGAGGGCAGAACATATGTCCTCCATTTTCTGGTTTGATTCTATGCTTGTGTCTTCACTAAACGACAATCAAAACGTACTACACCACTTCGTCGCTCCGTGACAACTTTGACAACTTCAAGCTTTATTGATTCGCCAATAGATACAGGGATATCGACTTCATCTAAGACACGACATTCGAAGTGACGTTCAGGATCGGTCGCATCAGCAATGACGCAGCGAACGTAACTATGTTCGCTTCCTTCAAATATGGTCGTTAAACCAGGCGTTTTTTCTAATAAAGTCCCCGAACGTATCATGCTTTCCAGTATCCCCTATTATGCATTATCTGAGATTACTATAGAGAATGAAGCGCAAAATGTCAACATGTTCATTGTTATTACGTGGAAGAGGTGGTCGTCAAGTTTTTGCATCAAGCGAGCATTGACCAGGGCTGGGCTTGCCCCTGCCCTGGTCCTTCGCGTTTCTGTTGACGCTCTTTTCCCACTGTGCTACACTCTTAATTAAAGAACCATATTATCTTCTGGAGGATGAACCTGTGCCAACAATAACTTTTGTGCGTGAGAACAAGCAGGTTGAAGTGCCTGATGGCGATTCTGTCCGCTATCCGGCGTTGGAGAACGACGTGCCAGTTTACTGTGGGCTGTGGAAATTTGCGAACTGTCATGGCAATGGATTGTGCGGAACCGACCGTGTCATCGTCTCTCCATCAACCAATACCAACCCACTCACGTTTATGGAAAAATTCTGGCTGCGCAATGACCTCAAGAAAACCCCCAATATACGCCTGTCGTGCCAGGTTCAGGTCTTTGGCGATGTCAACGTAGATACGCAATGCGGATAGGATTGGGGCGCAAAGGAGCCAGGGCGGGGGCAAACCCCCGCCCTGGCTAATTGGTTGAAGCTGGCTCAACGACGAAGTAAAGTTGCGCGGCTAACTGGTCGTTCCAGAATATTTCAACCATACCCTCTACTGGTACGGCGAATACCTCGTCCGTATTGCCGTTGACGCCGCCTTTCGTCTGGGGAATAGGCATCTTCTTTGAAATGAAATAGATGTTGCCGTTGGTGAACCACTTTACTGTGACGTAACCCGCTGTATTTGAATGCACGCTATAGGTCAGGTAGACCTTCTGGTTGACCATGAACGTGTTAGTCGCATTTTTAGGATAGCCAGAGTTCGGATCGATAGTCGATGCTGTAGCCACCGAGTTAATAATGTTGCTGGCTGGCCCTGGAATAGTATTAACAGTCGGAGTCGGCAGCAAGACTGTAGGTGAAGGGTTGATATTCTGGTAATGGGAGCTAATCATCTGGCGCAAGAATGATAGCTTACCCGTTGCTTTGGCATAATAGATGCCTCCCGCGCATAAGAGGCCAATTACTACGATAAAGCTAATCAGGCCACTGATAACGCGATAGCGCGGGATAATGGCGCGTGGTTTGGTATACATGGGTGGCACATAAATTGGGCTATCTGTCGCCGGTTGCGCGGGAATCATCGCGCCGCCCAGTTGGATAGTAGAAATTGCGGAGCCTGCCCTCGTTGTATAAGGGACTGGCTGTTGTCCTCCTGTATACGGAACCGGCAACGCCGGGCCAGGCGCAATCTGCCCGTTTCTCTGCCCCTGCGCAGTCTCTGGCGTCATGACTTGCGCCCAGAGCGAGTTATCGTATGCCTGTGAAGAGCCGGGAGAGACGTTATTATTCCATTCGCCGCTGGATGAAGAGGTCATTGGCCCTCCCCAGTAACTCCCGGATGATTGCGCAAAACCGCCGCCGTTCTGTCCTCCCATCAGTGGGGAAGGCGCGTTGCATTGCGGGCATGGTCCATTATTAGCCGGTCGAAACGTATTGCATGATGGACAAAGCATAGATAACTATCCTCGTTGTATTCAATCTCCAGGACTAACATAGCCGTAACCCTATTAATCAAGGTAGCACCGCCAATTATGCCGGTCAAGTTTTGTTGGGCGTTGTAGGGCAAATAGGCTATCATATATTGTATATTAACGTAGTTCATCGTATGTCTTGCGTTGGAAACAGTTGAGACTATGCCAGAAACACAGGAACAATGGTATAACCGGCAGGCCATTGAGCTACTGGCTCATCACATTCCGTTTGAACGGGATGCCGCTAGCAAAGCAGAACAGATTGAAATGTTACGCGGGCTGGTGCTGCGTCATGGGCGCGAAATGGACCCGACAATTTCGGCTTCGAGGCCCGCAGCGAACTGATACGCCTGGGCCTCTGGGATCGCATCGGGCCTGCTTAATTTGTGCTATGATACCCACACGAGGTAATCTCGCATATTGTTCATACGCTTAGTTTTTCAAGGGGGCGATGATGCTCAAAGGTACGCTGTTGTATCTTGCTCAAAATGGGTCGGTACGCAATTTCGTTATTCATAATCGCGCCACACGCGGCGTTTCACGGCGATTTGTGGCTGGTGAGACACTGGACGATGCTATCGAGGTAACTCGCACGCTCAATTCACGCAGTCTGCATGTCTCGCTTGACCACCTCGGCGAAAACGTCACGGACGCTAAAGAGGCCCTGGCGACTGCTCAAGACTACATCGCTATTCTTGATCGCATCAAGCAGACGGGCGTCGATGCCAATATCTCGATCAAGCTGACCGCGTTGGGATTGGATATTTCGCAGAAATTATGCGAACAGAATGTCTGTCAAATCTTAGAACACGCGCAACCTCTCCCTATTTTTGTGCGTATCGATATGGAAGGTTCGGCCTATACCGCGCAGACGGTGGATATTACCCTGCGTATGCACAAGCAGTTTGAACATGTAGGCACTGTCATCCAGTCCTGTATGCATCGCAGCAAGCAAGATGTCGAAGAACTGATTGCGCAGGGCGTGCGCGTGCGCCTGGTGAAAGGCGCGTACAAAGAGCCAAATACCGTCTCCTTTCAACAGAAAAGTGAAGTCGATCAAAATTATGTGCGCCTGATGATGCCGCTTTTACTGCACGGCAACTATCCCGCCCTTGCCACTCACGACGAATCTATCATCAATGCAGCCTGCAAGTATGCGCGGGATAACGGCATCGATAAAACAGCTTTCGAGTTCCAGATGCTGTATGGCATTCGCCGGGATTTGCAACAAAAACTGGTGAGCCAGGGCTACCATGTGCGTGTCTATGTTCCCTACGGCTCGCAATGGTACCCCTATCTGATGCGCCGCATGGCCGAACGCCCGGCTAACCTGGTGTTTGTAATGAGCAATGCCGCGCGACGCTAATGCTATCTGAGGAATCATCTTATGAGCATATATGCCGTCGCCGTCGGCGTTGCATACATCCGGCGCGACCCTGACCCCGCCTCAGAACTGGTCACACAGGCCCTTATGAACGTTCCAGCGAACGCTGGCGAAACTCTCAGGCGAGTGGACGCGCATCGCGCTGTCGGACTACGCGGGATGGATTCGTAGCGATCAACTCGAAGAACCAGTGCTTCTCCAGGGCTTGCCCCCGCCCTGGCTTCGTAAGGTCGCCGTTATCACAGCTACGCATACCCCTCTCTTCGCGCGCGAACAAGGCGATGAGACATCAGGTATAGTCTATCTTTCCACCGTATTGCCACTGCTTGATATGACGGCGGAAGACCGCGTGCAGGTGGCCCTGCCGGGAGAGCGCAGCGCCTGGCTGGCTCGTTCCTCAATAAAGATAGGCAGCCAGGAAGAACCCTATCCGCGCCAGCCGGTCGCGACCGTCACTGGCTATGCGCGGGCCTTTCTGGGTGTGCCGTATCTCTGGGGTGGTACCAGCTCCGAAGGGCTTGATTGCAGCGGTTTTGTGCAGCTTTGCTATCGCATGGGAGGCTATTGTATCCCGCGTGATGCCCACCAGCAGCATGATTTTCTGTCGTACAGCATAGAGCGCAGCGCCATTCAAGAGGGCGACCTGCTCTTCTTTGGCAGCCAGTCCATCACGCACGTTGCCCTGGCCCTCAATAATCACGAGTATATTCATGCTGAAGGACAAAATTATCATCGCGTCCTCATCAATAGCTTTGATAAGCGCGACTCGCGCTATTATCCGCGCCTCGAACGAGATTTTCTGGGGCGCGAAACGAGTAGGAGAAAACAATGCCGGTCTTTCCGTTTAACGGCGTCTGGCCCACCATCGCGGACGACGTATTTATCGCGCCTGGGGCCATGGTTATTGGCAATGTCACTATTTCCGAAGGCGCGAGCATCTGGTACAACGCTGTAGTACGCGGAGATGTGGCTCCTATCGTGATCGGACGAAACACCAATATACAGGATAATTGCACGCTGCATGTCGATGCCGACGCGCCCCTGACCATCGGCGATAACTGCACTGTTGGACATGGCGCGGTAGTGCATGGCGCGATGGTAGAGCATCATGTGCTGATCGGCATGAAGGCCGTCGTGCTTTCACATGCGCGTGTCGGCTCTAACACCATCATCGGCGCGTGCGCCCTGGTAGCCGAACACAAGGTCATTCCAGAAGGCGTGCTTGCCATTGGCATCCCCGCCAAAGTTGCCCGCCCCCTGACACTCGCCGAATCCGAACACATCATCACAAGCGCTGATGACTATGCCGAACGCGGCAGGTTGCATAAAGCTTCTATCAGTTCAATGCAAGAATGAACCAGAAAAGCCAGGACGGGGGCAAGCCCCGCCCCTACCCTGTACGAATATGAAAGGGCCTGCGATGTTCATGTAGGGTAGGGGCGGGGCTTGCCCCCGTCCTGGCTCGTATGTTAACTCGTCAGCGTGACCACAAACTGTGTCTGTACAGCCGCCTGGCCGGATTGCTGGATGGAGAGGGAAATGTTCCACGCGCCGATCATCAAGAATGACTCGCCGGGCTGGAAGGTAGCCGCGTAGGTGGCATTGGTGCCAGTCGCCGCCAGCTCTTTGTTGACCGTCCCCATATCCATGATTTGCATGTTCGTTGTGGCCTTGATATGCGCGTTCGTTACCGGCTGGTCCGTTACCCTGTCCTTCAGAGTAATAATCAACGTGTTGGCTACACCAACGCGCCCCGGCTGCATGGCAAGCGAGACGCTCAGATTTCCCGCCTGCTGCGTTAGCACGCTCTGCTGAGGTGCAGCATTGTCTGTGAGTGTAAGCTTGTAGGTGACAGCAGGAAAGACGATGGGTGGCGCGAAGAAAGACATCAGCGCGCCGCAGAGCAGCACACCCGCGCCCAGCGCGGCCAGGATATGCATGGCGTGTTTCAGGCCGTTCTCGGTTTGCTCCAACGCGGAATGACGCGTCCGTCTCCCCGGCAAATCAGCATTTACTACCGGCAGCAGGATCACCTGCCTGCGCAGCGCGGGTCGCAAATAGAAGAAGCTGTAGAGGGTGAAGATCAACATGAGGGCGAAGAGCAGCAACATGACCAGCAGCGAGCGTCCATAGGCATCGTTCAGCCATTGCTGCGCGTTACTGATGGTAGTCTCCGCCAGAAAGAGGCTGCCGAACAACGCTACTGCAAGCGAGGCTAGCGCCAGGGGCATATAATAGCGCAGCAGATTAAGCAGAAAATCACCATGATGATCTGGTTTCAACGTGGTCAATGATGGAAGCAGCACGAAGCCCAGGTAAGCGGCTCCCCAAACCAGGCCGCTTGCGCCAGCAATTGTAGCCATGTCAGGATGACCGCGCTATAATGCGCCTGCGCCAGTTGCGCTGTGTCGCTAGAAAAGGCCAGTGTCAGCAACACCAAAGCGGCCAACGTCAACCAGGCGATGGTGTGCCAGCGCGCAGCTCTTACCCTGCGTGTGACTCTCACGGACAGAGGGCTGGCTACTATCGGCGTTGTGGGAAGCGTGGCAATCGAAGCCGGTTTTAATTTTGGTTGCTCTGTGGCATCGCCCGTCTCTTCATTAGCCGAACTTTCCTCATTTTTTCGCTCTTCCACCACCTGCATACGCAGTTGACCCAGGCGGCTGGCGCGCGTATGAAAAATAGGACTTGCTGCCCGTCGCCGGGTCTGCTCTCTGGTTGTCCACCACAAAAAGCCGAGCGCGATACAGATCAGGTCCATACGCGCCAGCCAGAATAATCCATAGCTGGTTTCAAACGCGACCTGGCGTATTGTCCCCATGTCGATGCCGCTCTGCGCATTTGCCTGTGTCAATAACGCTCCGCGCAGCGCCAGGTTGATGATTTCGCCCACCAGAATTGCTGACAGGCACAACCATTGCAGCGGTCTTCCCTGTTTGCGCAGGGCAGCAAGAACTCCGCCTTCTGTGTCATCGCCATTGGTTCTCGCGTTCAGCAGTAGCAGCCCCTCCATCGTCACCAGCCCGACCCAGAACAACAGGGCCAGCATGGTCAGCCACTGCCACATGACGGAGAGTACACCTTGCAAATTCAATTGTGGCAGATTAGTTGCTGGTACTCGGCCCCAGGATAGGCGTGCCTGTCAGCCCCGTTACCGAAGTTCCCACGTTGAACCCGATCAGGCCATGAGTGGCGTGTCCATCATCCAGCGCCAGCGCGCTCCATTTGACCTCGTAACTGCCCTGCGGCAAACTGGAAACGGCTATGAGCGGCGTGTCCAGTTCTCGCGCATGATTGGCAGGGATATAACTATGCCCCGCGTCAACCTCGCTGCCATTGGCCGGGCCACCGGGCGCGAAAACAAACACGCGCGCATTACTGGCCGCGCTAATCTCAGCATTAAAAAAGATGCGTATTACCGGTGGAGCAGTAGCAATGGTCGAACCATCCACCGGGTCAGACCCGATCACGAAGGCGTGCGCGAGCGCGGCTGGCGCCTGTGAAAAAAACGGCAACCAGCTCAACCCCAGTAATATACTGAGGCCAACGGTCAGCATCGCTAACAGCCTCAGATAACGTCTCCCTCGCATCCTGTCCCTCGTAGATGTGCTTCACATGTCCTTTGAGATTGTACATCTGTCATCGGGAGTCCGCAAGTGGCGATTCTCCTACAATGTCTCGATGCTCTTTCTGTTAGAGCCGGGTAAGCAGTCTCATGCGTTTCACTTTCTTCATACATGGCTCCTGCCTCCTGGCGACTCACCAGCACACTTCGGAACAGTGGGAGCAGCGCGGGATCAAACTGGGTGCCAGCACAGCGCTCGAGTTCCTTCAGCGCATCAGTGGCAGACCGGGCAGCCCGGTAGGACCGCTCGCTAATCATGTCACAATAGGCTTCCGCTACCGCGATTAGCCGGGCCTCCAGGGGAATGGCCTCCCCGGCTAGCCCATCGGGATCGCCGCTGCCATCCCAACGCTCGTGGTGGTGGCGAATGGCCGACGCCAGCTCGCTGAGCCAGGGGCTGGCTTCCACGATCTCGGCCCCCAATTCGGCATGCTGGTGCAGCAGGTGCCATTCCTGCGCCGAGAAGTGCTGCCGGGGTTGTTGCAGCAGCCGGTCCGGCAGCGCGATCTTGCCGATATCATGCAAGAACGCAGCGGTCGTGGCACGTAGCACGCGCGCTTCATCGAACTGGAGCAGGCGGGCCATACCAGCCACCAGGTCACTGACTTCCTGGGCATGTTCGCTAGTACCCGGCTCGCGCCAATCGAGCACCCCCATCAGGGAGTAGATCAGCCCGAGCTGCTCCACCCGTACCTGAGCATCGGGACCACGCCAATCGCGCGCCGCCCATTCCTGCCGCTCCAGTGCGTGAGCGGTGACCGCTTTGAGTTCCGCGTTCCGGTTGGCGCGGGCCGCCTCGGCTGCCGTGCGCACTTGATTGCGCCCAAAACGCTTGGCCCAGTACATGGCCTGATCAGCCTGCTCGCGCGCCTCGCTGGCGGTGGCTCCATCGCCGGGATAGCTGGCCACGCCGATACTGACTGTCACAGCAATGCCGTCCTTGACGGCATGCATCGCCATCGGTGATGTCGCTACGGCACTGCGCAACCGTTCCGCGACGCCGCGAGCTTCCTGCTCGTCGGTTTCCGGCAAGAGCACCAGGAACTCTTCGCCACCGAAGCGTCCCATGGTATCCCCGGCGCGCAACACGCTGCTGGCTCGCTCACCCAACTCCCGCAACACGATGTCACCCGTCGCGTGGCCATAAGTATCGTTGACCTGTTTGAAGCGATCCCCGTCAAAGAACAGCATCGAGAGCGGGTGACCATACCGGCGGGCGCGCTCGCCTTCGTGTTCCAGCAGGGTAGCGAGCGCAAGATAGTTGGGAAGCCCGGTCAGCAAGTCAGTCGTAGCCAGCGATTCTAAGCGGGCATTGGCCTGTTCCAGGGCGCTATTGTTCTCGTGGAGGGCGCGTTTGGCATCCGCCAGCCTACGGTTGAGCAGATGAATCTCGCGGATGGCAACGAATTGTTTAGCAAACACCAGGATCAGCAGCGCCAGAGCACAACTGTAGGTTCCAATTCCCAGGGGACTCCCCTCGTCTACAATCCAGACATAGCTCACCATCCCGAGGGTAATGGGAACCAGCGCGTAGGGCAGCAACGCGCGCCATACCGGCGTCTTTTCTACGAATGACTGTTGGCGTGCAGGCGCTCCATCGGTCGACTTACGGCCAGGCAGCCAGCGGATCGCCTGAGTAGACAGGCCGATCGCGAAGTTGCCGATGGCCCATCCCATGAACACCCACCCCGGTAGTATGAAGATATGGTGCAGGGTGAAGTAGGTGACGAAGCTATCAGCAATCACAAACACGGCCAGCGATACAGAGAGTGTGCGGATCGCCAGGAGCAGACCCTTATCAGTGGTAGACCAGGTAAGTAGGATGAGGCTGCTGATCAGCAGCAGATCAAAGAGGGGGAAGGCTGTCCCGCTAAGGACATCCAGCAGCGATCCACCCGCGGCATTCAGAAGAGCGGGACCAAGTGTAAAGTACCAGCTAAAGGTAATCAGCGCAATAATGATCATCATGCCATCGAGCACGGAGTGTAGTGGGAGACGACCCGACAAGGAATGCCTGGGCAGGCTCAGCACCCCCAGCAGCAAAGCCGGATACGTTCCCCCCATCACGACAGCAGTCCACCATGGGAAAGCAAAGAGATGATGCAAAACATTATTCATAATGAGCAGATTGCCCAGGGTCTGAAACAGCAGTGCGCTGCTGAACAGGAGCGGAGTCCAGAGAGAGAGTCGGCGCTGCAACGATCCGTCTTCTGCATCGGACTGCTGCTGATGCCGGTGTTGTCCGAGGCCTATCAAAGACAACACAAAACTGAAGAAGGCGGCCATAGCAAGGCCAACTTGATCTTGCAATGGGAAGGAGAGAGCAGATCCTACCTGGATGAGATGCAAGAATCCAAACCCCACTATATATGCAACCACAAATGCGGCACTATACCAGAAGGAACGGGGCAGACGGGGAGTGCTTCTAGCAAACTCCTGTTGGTGTATTAGCACATAGAACCTCTTTCAACGACAGAGAAATAGTGTGTTCGCGTTCTTTCTCTATCGGCAGGTTTGCATATCACTTGAGGATGCCATTTGCATTGCCCATTTTTCTCACACACCAGGAGGATATCGCGGCAGGAGTTGCCCGGCTTCTGGGAGCGTGTGGTGATGCCGATGGCCTATCCTGGCATCATGACGCAATACCCGCCCCGGCAGGTGAATGACCCGCGCTGGCCTGGGCGCTGAACCGATTTCCCGCCTTCAAGCAACAACCCATCGCGCTGTCCTAAAAGGCATCATCGCGCAATCTGCCCGGCGCGTCCTGACACATAAAGGCATCGATTGGAGCGGACGCCAATATTACAGCCAAAATACCCATAGACATGCATGAATAATGCGCGTTATAATACAGCTAGAACAATATGACTCCTGGAAAATCAGGGATGATAAGGAGGTCAGTTGCTATGGGTTGTTTATGGAGACTATTTCGACTTGTCATTTTGGCCGCTATCGTAGTGGGGCTTCTTGTGCTACTGCTTCCCCATTTTATAGCGCAAGCTGGCAATACCCTGCTCAATAACATTAACAGCAGCGCGAATCCTTTATCGGGGTTGGCGCAGTTCATCCCTGCTAACTTTCTGGATAAGAGTAATCAGCTACAGATTTCTCTTAGCGGGCTGAATGCCAGTTCAAAGTACGAGGTAACGCTTGACCCGGGCAAATGCGGCAACGCTGGCTATGTGAATGTTGGTCTCGTCACTTCGGACAACAGTGGCAACGTTACAACCACCTTTAGCCTGTCGCCTCTTAATAATAACAGTGGTGGCTGGTTTGTCGATGTCCATAGTGGACCCGGCGCGAGTGATTCTGTAATGGCCTGTAGTCAGTTGAACACCAATGATGCTAGCGCCGTCGCCGATGCTACCAACAGTGTACTCCAGCTTTCGCCGGTTCCTACCAATCTGACGAACGCGCAAGCGACGCCGGGCGCGACCCCGACATCTACCCCGCCCAGGGGTTTCCCCCAAACAGGCGTAGCTCCGGGCGGTAGTAATAGCTACGATAACAACGTCTACCCACGCAAGTTTTAAGGTCAGTAGCGACGCATCACCAGTACCTTGAAATTGCCCATCCCTGCCAGGTCCATTAACGCGGCAACGCCCTGCCGCAGCGCGTACCAGCGCAGCAAGGCAACCTGGCCTTCGTCGCTGGCGCGATGCGTCACCGATGCCGCGTAATCGCGCAGGCGCAGGCGTTCCAGTTCCTCGGAAATACCCATGTTTTGCAGCCAGGCTTGTTGCGTGGTGAAGGTGTTCAGGCGCAAGCCGTGTCGCCGTCCTTCCTCGATCAACGCGCTGAAATTGACATGCGCCGTAATATCTTGTTGACCTGGTCCGCGCCAGTGGGCGATCGTTGAACGTGTGTTTATAGTAGCAGAGCAGGGTGCCTTCTCGGCGTTCTCGCGTAAATAGAGGCTTTGGCCTTGTCGCCATAATCAATGGTCAGCACGAAGCCCCGTCGCAACATAGTGGCCGCGCGCTCTATCCAGCGCAGCGCGTCTAGATTGATCTCCGCTCGCCATCCATCGCTATGGCTCCGCCAGGGAACGCTGATAGCGATCCAGGTAATCCTCGCATACCGCATCCACCGGCTCTTTGAGCGTTTCTACCAATCGCCCTTGCTGCATATCAACAAAGCTTTCGTATAGTCGTTCGCCGTGTTTCTCCACAAGATGCACCGGAAAAGCGTCGATCAACTCGTTAGAAAGTATTACAGAAGGCGCAATCTTGTCCTGAGAGGTGTTATGCTCCACTGTGTCGCGCGCGTCTTGCCCTGCGCGAATATCCTCAAGCTGGTAATCGAGGGCAGTGTAAAAATCGGGCGACTCTTTTTCTGCCCATGCGCGTATACCCTGAGCCAGGTGACCACGTCCCGCGCCCTGTTCCAGCGCGATAAACGGGTGTGGGCGTTTCAACTGCTCCCACATACGTTGCAACTGGTGTCCCATACAGGTAGCAAACAGAGTGGAGAGGTCTGTACTGGTAGCATAATCTTTCTCCTCCCATCCCATCTTGTGCGCTCCACTGACATAGTAGCCGCAGCCGGGTTCATAAAGCGCCATTTGCATATAGGCAGCGAAAGATATTGGCCCTTCGCCCTGGATACGTTCGGAAATGCGTTGCTCTAATTCTGCCATGATTAATAGTTTCTATCATTTTTGCGTTGTTGCCAGGGCGACCGCGAGGGTCGCCCGTACAATACACGAATGATCGGGCAAAGCCGTGGTATTGTACGGGCGACCCTCGCGGTCGCCCTGGTACGCTTTAGACGTTGCCGAAATCCACGACTAAGAGGTCCAGAGCCATCTCCGGCGTCATGCGGCTGCGTTTGAGGGTGGCATCAGTTGCCAGCAACTGGCGATAAGCCCCTTCCAGTTGCGCGGTTTGAAATTTTCCCACCTGGCGTAAAGCTTTTTCCGCCACGAAAGGAGCCATACCCGTCGCCGTGACAATTTGTTGGATGCGCAGACCGTCGTTTGCCAGTTCTTTCACCAGTAAGAGCGAACGCACCTGTGAAGTAATGGTGCTGATGAGTTTGAGCGGCGGCTCGCCATCCGCCAGCAGGTCGTGCAGCAAGTCCAGCGCCTGCTTGCGGTTGCGCTGCGCCAGGGCGTCGGTCAGGTCGAAGATACGCGCCTCCTGCGCCGACGCGGAGAGCAAACGCACATCTTCGACATCGATAATGGCGCGATCTCCCACGTAGGTTGCTAGCTTGTCGATCTCGTTTGCCAGCATACGCAACTGGCTGCCCGTGAAATTCGCTAGTAGCGAGGTAGCCTCTGGCGTAATTTTGACGCCGAGCGCCTGCGCTCGCTTATAAATCCAGCTTTCCAGCGCGGCTCCCTTTGGCATAGTGCATTGGATGACCTTGCCATGTTCCTGGGCCGCCTTCAGAAGTGGGCTGCTGGCAGGCAGTTCGTCGTCTATCAGCGTAATCAGCGTGGTGGTGTCGGGCAGACGGGCAAGATATTCGGCCAGCCCTTTTTCAAATCCGCCGCGTGTTTCGGTCGAATTTTTGCTGCTCTTTTTGCCTTTTTTCGGCTTGTCGGCTGGCGTGTCCTTCGCCTCTTTGTGTTCTACCGCGTCCGCGCTTGCATCCTCGCCCTTGCGTTTCTTCGGCAAACCTTCGAGCACCACTAAGCGCGCATCGGTCAGAAAAGGAAAAGTGTCGCAGGTAGCGATAAGCGTAGCCAGTGGCGTGTCCCCACCAACATACGTGTCGCTATTATAGCCATAATCTCCCTGTTTCCGCAGCTTCTTCAGGTGTTCTCGACAGGTAAATTCGTCGTTACCGTGCAGTAAATAGAACATGGCTTCCCGTTACTCTGAAACAGACACGGGCCTGCGGTAGTCGCGGCGCGTCAACCTGGCAACAATGAGATCGGCAAAGATGCCACAAACCAGCCCGGCGGCAGAGTTGATGAGCAGCGAACCAAAGAAGGTTGAACCGGGATCGGCTCCTGGCAATACCGAATTGAAAATCAACTCGCCAACCCAGGCCAGGATTACGAGGAAGCCAAGAAAGCTGCCAAGAAATGCGCCAAATACCACAACCGCGCGTCTCTTTACCGCGCTCATCCAGAATGCCAGGAACATCGCGATGGGAAGCGCGAGGATCAGGCCGAAGAGGTCGGCTATAAATACACCCTGATTATCTACAATGATTAATGCTGGACCGCCCATTATGCTTAAGCCTCCTGAAAGGTGATCTTTGTATTATCTCTTTATTCATTATACGCCGTTTGTCAGTCTCTGACAACTCAGTAGCGACACGAGATGCCAGGGCGGGGACAAGCCCCGCCCTGGTGATATATGAAACTGCAACCTGATAATAGCACATTCGTATACATGTGCAGAGCAACAAATATCCCCTGGTGCATGTGGCGCGGACGCCTGTTACACCAGCGCAGAAAGATTGAGGAATACCATGATGAATAGAGATAGAGTCGGCAGAAACAGATCATCAATGAGCAGCAGCACAACTACATTTGGTTTAGACGAGCGCGTTGAGCGCACCCTGCTTTATCCGATTAGCGCGGTCGCCAGCTTGTTCTGGCCGCTCGGCTGGGCAGTGGGCTTGATTGTCGCCCTGTTTGAGAAAAATCACAACGTGCGTATGCACGCGCTCCAGTCGAGTATAATCTTCGGCGTACTCTCTATTGTTCTCGCAATAGTGGGATTCCTCCATATGATTCTAGGCAATTTACCCCTACTTGGCCTTTTTATCGGACCCGCCCTGGGATTTGTAGGGCTTATACTCTTCTGGCTCATTATTGTGCTGGCGATATGGATGACGGTGATGGTCTGGTACCGCCCAAATTACCGGCTGCCTGTTGTGGGTCGATGGATAGATAACAGGTTCGCGCGCTGGCAATAAGCGCATTGCGTTTCGTCCTGGCCTGGCCTAATCTCTGTATAACAGCCCAAGCGTAAGCCCGAAGATCAGGTGACGCGCGATATTCTGCAAGAATGAAGTCCAGTTGGCGAGCCTGGGCAACTCGCCACTTTTAATCATAGGATGGTGTTTATCTGCCAGTGGCGTCAACCACCATGCCGACACAATGAACAACTCGCCAAAAATAGCCCCTTTTAACCAGTTCGGCCCCGGCAAAAAGCGTTTCAAGACCGCCGCGTAAACTTCCCCCAGTAATACCCCGTTCAACAGGTGAATTGCCCAGGCCAGCCAGTGCATTGGCCGGGGTGGATTAGCCTCACCCGTCAGAAGCCCCTCAATGAAGCGCACATCGTTGAAGCGGTTGCCCGTCAGAGACATATCCCATTCCATCGCGATGCTATAAGCGACTGTGGCCGCGAATCCGGTGATAGCCGCTCGCCCCGGCTTCCACGACGGCGAGATGATACGTCGTATCATGTTTTTCATCAATTTTTTCTCCTACTCTAGTATAGCGACGCATCATCATACCTGGAATGGGTAAGCCAGACTTATAGCTACCGCGCTGCCACAGGCGGTAGCCAGAAAATTCACCGCGTCATTATTCATCCAGGCGATGCCGCGTAGTGTCTGCGTGGGTGTGCCGCAGCCGTGAATGCGCCGCTCCGTCTCTGTCTCGCAGACGGGGCAATAATACATAGCCTGTAATGTGGCTCCCAGCAAACTATCGAAGAAGCTGCCCGCCATACCACTGATGAGCGCAGCGAATGGCGCGGGTGCGAGCGACTTGCGAAACCCCTGCCATGCCCAGAAGAAGAACCCCAGCGAATACGCTCCCAGGCTCGATGCGGCTGTCCCCAGCAGGGTGATTCCGCCCGATGTGCCGGGCGCGACTGGCCGACCAGTAGTAATCAGGCGCGGTTTTGACGCGCTCAACACGCCCAGTTCTGTTGCCCAGGTGTCGGCGTTTGCTGTAGCGAGCGCGCCCGTAAAGCCTGCCCGGGCCAGGCGGCGCGTTCGAGGTGATCGCGCCAGGCCATAGATGATGGCGAAGAGCGTGGCAAGCCCGCCATTAGCCGCCGCCTGCGTCAGGTCGCGCCTCGCGCCTTTGCTGAACTTGTCGTCGGCTGCGCTGGCCTTGTCTCTCTGCCGGAAGTGGGAAAGCAGGCTGGACGAAACAAAAAAATAGATCAACGACAGCCCCCATGACCAGCCTCCCATGCCAAAAATGCTCGTTCCACTGGCGATCGCCCCTGCTACGCCACTTTTGTCGAGCTCACGCCGCCGGTAAGCGACCAGCGCTATGCCGCTGCTGAAGAGCAGCCCCACTAACAGGCGAGTACCTCGCGAGCGGGAGTTAAGGGGCGCGTAGGGTGTTTGTGACATAAAACATGACCTCTGGCATGGGAAATTAGCCTGGAAAGTGTTACAGATTGCAGATAATACCAGTTCTATTGTAATGAATGGCTTGTCAGGAAGCAAGTCTGGGTGTGATGTGTAGGGACGCGATTTATCGCGTCCGGGTGTGGAAGGCTTGTCAGGAAGCAAGTCTGTCTATGAGTTATGTAGAGGAAGTAGGTCAGGCCGGTACCTTAGTACTTTTGGCAGATACAGCAAACTCCTTGTAATCTGGCGTTGTCTGTATTGTATCATACCAATATGTCTCATTGTATTGGTCTTTGCATTGTCAAGCAATACAAAGACATGGTACACTGCCATCGTCTCGTATAACTGTATGTGAAGATACACATGTCAGGGCCTGGCGAAAGTGAGGAGCAATCGTGATCATTTGTAATCGTTGTGGCAAGCAGGTCCCCGCTGGTATGGCGAGGTGTCAGAATTGTGGCATGGCTCTAGCCAGCGTGGCAAACAACAGCATAAATTCGCAAGAGCAGGGCGAGTTACCTGCCTGGCTGGAATCATTGCGCGCTATTGAGCGACCCGGCGTTCCTGCTGGCGGACAACCCAATTTTTCAACCGCCGACCTGATAGATGATGATGACTTACCCGGATGGATGCGAGGCCGAGCAGGGGCGGGACGCGGGAGAGAGTGATTCCAACAAACACCCCGCTATTCGACCGGCTTCAATGTCCGCCCCTAATACAGATGCCGGAATGATGCGAGCCGAAAGTTTTTCTGCTCGTGATTTGATCGATCCGGTATCGCTGCCTTCATGGATGAATCCGAGCCAGCAACCTGCTAACCTTGCGGCCCCGACTATTTCAAGGGGAGCGAACGAGCTAAAGGTGTACCAGCAGGGCGTTACGCCACAACAAACTTCACCCGCGCCGCCTTATCAGGCATCGCCCGCGCCGCTGTTTTCGGCCAGCGACCTGGTTGATCGTCAATCCTTGCCAACCTGGATGTCTTCTGGTCAGCCAAATCAGCCGGTTCCGCCACTGAATCCGGCCACCTGGCAGGGTAATCCGGCTCCCACCGCACCAGCGCCGGCTCCTGTGAATCCGGCCATATGGCAGGGTAATCCTGCTCCCACCGTTCCAGCTCCTGCCAGGTATGGAGATAGTGGGCCGCAATCGGGTCTATCCGCCTCTTCATTGCTTGATTTCAACTCGCTTCCTCCCTGGTTGCGAGAAGGGCAGCAGGCGCAGGGACAACCTGGAAGCAACAATATGTCCGCTGGCTCGTTGATTGACGTGAACGCTCTGCCATCCTGGTTGCGTGCCGTAGATGGTCAACCCCAGGGATCGCAGGCGGGGAGAAACGCGCCTCCGCCTTTGTATGGCACATCGCCTCGTATCGAAAGCGTGCGCGTGCCTGGTCGTCCTCGCGCCGAAATGATGCCCCCGGAACAGAGCGAGGTTGCTGCTAACGTGTTTTCTTCGATGTTAGGCGTAGCCTCGAGTACTCCCTATTATCCTGCTCCGGGCGCCTCTGGGCAACAGAACTTTTCGAGCACGCCTCCGCAGCCCTCTGGGTCATTGTACACCGCTCAACCCTCAGCGCCACCGGTGTTTAACAACGGGCTATCTATGCCGCCCGGCGCTGTCCCCCAGTCCGCTCAGGGAACAATGCCAGGGAGTTATGCAGGTGACTATACCAACACCTATCAGAACAGCTACCCAAATACGCAAAACCCTTACGCAGCCAATCAAGGCCAACAAATGCCGCCTCCGGTAGCCGCAATGCAGCCAGGGGCATTCAATGCCGGGCAGGACAACCCTGTGAATCCGGCGAGCGCGAACGCCAAACCTGGCAAGCGCAGTTTTCTCGATACCATCCGTGAATGGTTCCACCATTAGATTAGTTTTGACAAAGGATTGTGGAGATGCAGACAGAGCCTTACCTGGGGGAAGGGCCTGGTTCGACCAGTAGCCAGAATCCCGCGTCCGCCAGTTCAATTCTGGTGGCTGATTGCGGGACTACTTTTACCAAAGTTTCATTGCTCGGACTTGTTGAGGGCCAGTATCGTCTTATAGCGCGGGGAGTGTCCCCCACAACATTCACCAGCCCGACCGAGAATGTGACCAGGGGTATTATCCAGGCCATCAACGAAATCGAGTATATCACGGGGCGGCATTTTGTCGTTGATGGACAGGTCGTTAAGCCTGAAGACCCATCGGGTGATGGTGTTGATCTACTAGTCACTACTGTAAGCGTGGGCGGCCCTATGCGCCTGGTGGTGCTGGGGGGTGTTACCAGAGAACTTGAAACGCTGGCCGCGCAGTCTGTCTCCGGTCTTCACGCCGAAACCTACGCGATCCCCGCGCCTTCCTTTCGCGCCACAATGCTGCCGGATGCGCTTGCCGCCGGGGTTGCCGCTCGACCTTCGTCTTCGCCATCGCATCCCGGTTCGTGGACACCAGAACAAATCAATGCCGAGTGGGAACGCCAGCTTGCGCGTATGCGCGAGTTGCAGCCACATGCCGCGCTCATCGTCGGACTGGCGGACAATCCCGCCGGGGCCTCCGCGCTTCAGGAAGCCTGCCAGCTTGTAATTCAGACGGTCAAGGTTTTGAGCCAGCAGTCGGAGAGTGGCAGCTATCAACTTCCAGTGCTTTACGCGGGCTCGCCCCAGTTTGTTGAAGCTGTGCGACGCATGTTGAACGGCTTTGCCGAAGTGACCCGCGTCGAAACCCTGGTTTCGCAGGCGCAGCTCGGCCCGGTTAGCATGGCGGCCAGCGCGTTGTACGAGCGTGATGTCATCCGGCGTGTCCCCGGTTATGAAACGCTGCGTTCCTGGTCAAATGCCGTCCCTGTCGGCACGGCCAGCTCGTTGAGCAGCCTGGTGCGTTTCCTGGCGCAGCATTACGCCATGAACGTGACAGCCGTTGATGTAGGTTCAAATACCACCACGTTGATGTTGGCAGGCGAGCGCGGCGAGTTTATTCCCCAGGTCAATACCGGCGTTGGTGTCGGTACTGGCCTGGGCGCCATCTTGCAGCGGGTGGGGATGCGGCGCATCGCGCGCTGGCTGCCTTTCACCGTCAGCGAAGAAGAATTGCGCCAGTTTGCCACGAATCACATGCTGCACCCACAGTCCCTGCCGACCAGCCAGCGCGAACTGCACCTGTTCCAGGCATTTGCCCGCGAGGCCATTATGCTGACGCGGGACGCTACCAGAACAGAAAATTTCGGTCAGTTTGAGGCCGATCTGATTCTGGCAACCGGGGGTGTTCTGGCGCACGCGCCCAAGTTCGGCCAGGCCGCTCTGATGCTGCTGGACGCGCTCCAACCACGCGGCGTCACCTCTCTCGTGCTGGATCGTACCATGCTCATCTCGCAGCTTGGCGCGGTTGCCACGGTCGCACCCGTCGCGGCGGTGCAGGTCAACGAAAACGATGCCGTCATGCACCGGCTGGGTACGTGCGTCGTCCCGTTCGGCGATTTGCCCCAGGGACAGACCGCTATTCGCGTCGGTATCGAATATAGCAATGGGCGGCAGGTCACGGCGGAAGTCATGTCCGGCTCCATCGAAATCATCCCCTTAAAGCTGAACGAGCAGGCGTTGTTGACGCTCTACCCCGCTCCCACTGTTGATGTCGGACTGGGACCGGGCGAACGCGCGCGCGCCGCCGAAGAGATCGACGGCGGCCTCGTCGGCCTGATTATCGATGCTCGCGGCAGACCCCTGTCATTCCCGGCCAACGAGAACGAGCGGCAGGCGCGCCTCCTGCAATGGATGCAAATCATCGGAGCGTAGGATAGCAACGGTTTCATCATTATCTAAATGTGGTAAGTGAGGATTGGGTTCCTCGATTGAGGAGGAGGTGGAGCTATGGGAATTGGCTATCCGCCCGCAGGGTCTGTAGTAACACAAATTGAAGTACAACGAGAGCGACGCTTTATCGGCTACAACGCTCGCTCGCTTCCCCTTGTTTATCCCGGACAGGAAGTGCTGGCGGATCAACCCGTTATTCGCCTGGAAGAGTTACATCAAGCCGAAGATCAGAGTCAGCCTGATACGCCCGTTATTATTCCCGCTGGTATGCGCGGACAGGTCATCAAGACGACGGCGCGCGGTGGCGTGATTATCAAGACGCGCGCGGCAATTCTGACGGGCATCATTGGCGCGGGCCAGCAGGTCGCTGGTTTCCTGACCCTGTGGCAACCCGCGCAGTCTCGACCTATGCCTGTTCCTGCCGGCGCCATTCTGGTGGTTCCCGGCCAGGCCAATTTTGCCATGCTGCGCCAGGCCCTTACTTCAGGCGTGGTGGGCATTGTTGCCGGCAGCATCGAAATGCGCGATTTTGAAGGCTTTCTGGGTCTCGATGCCTTCGACTTGCTGAATAGTGTCAATGTCGATATGGCGCAGGCTCGCCTGCCCTCCCTGACATTGCTCTTTACCGGGGGATTTGGCTCCCAATCCATACCGCAGTCCACTCTCCAATTGCTCACCCGCTGCCAGGGGTCGATCTCACTGTTGTCAGGCATAACTTCAACGCGCTACGCGCTCTACCCCGAACTCGTCATCTCTCTACCAGAAGCGGAGACGCAGCGCAACTGGCAACCGCCCTCGTTCGATGCCAGTTTGCGACTGGGCGCGCGCGTGCGCGTTCGTTCAGGTATAAACGCGGGAACAACAGGCGATATAGACTACTTCTTCGTCCACCAGCACCGATTTCTCTCCGGCGTGCAGGGACGAGCCGTGCGCCTGCGCCTCGCGGACGGTTCTACCCTTATTGTGCCAATCATGAATATCGCGCGCATTCCATAGGCAATCGGCGTGTTTGTCCACACTAACTATAAGTTATCCACATATATCTATAAGATATGTGGATAACTGGTGCTAATTTTAAATGTATCCTGGCCCCGTCCTGCTGAATTTTGCCTGCCGAATGGAGTAATTGTACCATCGGGACGCTTGCGTCCCCACCGTCCTGATGATTTTTGACAACTGAACAGGGTAATGGAAGCGCCCCACTTTCCCTACAAAAAAAATTATCGCGCAAAATGAGCGGTATATGTCCTGTATTGAGCAGGAATTCTGCTCGTTCTCAAAATGACCTACGAACGAGCGCAATTGCCTGATAAACTTTGACGACCGGATGGGAGAATGGCCCGGTCTCGTCCTGATGATGTTTGACAACCGAATGGGGTAATCGTGCTCATCGGGACGCTAGCGTCCCCACCGTCCTGTAGGGACAAGGGGCGGGGTTGGGTGGATGAGGGGGCCTTGTGCTTGTCCTCGTCGGAATGCGACCACCGTGCTTCACGGAACCCGGGCGAATCGTGTTGCCACCAGGACAGGCACAAGGCCCCCGCTCTCCCCCACATCCGCCCCTTGTCCCTACAGGACACGAGCGTCCATTATTGTGTTTTTTAAGCGCGTTCCCTCACAATCAAAGAGCGTCCCGTCATATCTTTAGGTTGCGCAATATGCAGCACGTCGAGAATGGTGGGCGCAACATCGGCCAGGATGCCATCGGTGCGCAGCTTCGCCTGGGCCAGTTGTGGCACCACGAAGTAGAGCGGCACCGGGTTGGTCGTATGCGCGGTGAATGGTTTGCCCGTCTTGTAGTCAATCAACTGTTCCGCGTTGCCGTGATCCGCCGTAATCAGCAGGCCGCCGCCCACCGCCAGTGTAGCCTCGACCACTCGCCCGATGCCCGTATCCACCGTCTCTACCGCTTTGATGGCCGCTTCGATCACGCCCGTGTGGCCTACCATGTCGGCGTTGGCATAGTTCATAATCACCAGGTCATATTGCCCGCTGCGTATGTGTTCGACTGCCGTATCGGTCACTCCTGCCGCGCTCATCTCCGGTTGCAGGTCGTACGTCGGCACTTTGGGAGATGGCACCAGCACGCGGTCTTCACCCGGAAAAGGTGTTTCGCGCCGCCCATTGATGAAGTAGGTGACATGGGCGTATTTCTCCGTCTCGGCTGTATGAAACTGGCGCATCCCTTGCTCTGAGATGACGCGCGCCAGCGGCATTTCTACCTCATCGGCGCGATAGGCTACATCCGCGTCCAGACCTTCCTCGTACTCGGTCATCATCACATAGTGCAGGTCAGCCAGGCGCGGCCCGCGATTAAACTTGCCCTCGGCCTGCGGCGGTAAATCCTGCATCACGAAGGCTTTGGTAAGCTGGCGCGCGCGGTCGGGGCGGAAATTATAATGTATCAGCGCGTCTCCTGCCTGAACTACCGCCACCGGTTTGCCATCTTCCATCACCACCGTTGGCAGAATAAACTCGTCGGTAACATTCTTGCCGTAGGATTGTTGAATAGCGGCAATGGCTGAGCCTGCCTGCAAGCCCTCGCCCCGCGTCATGGCAAAATAGGCCATGCCCGTGCGATCCCAGCGATTATCGCGATCCATCGCGTAGTAGCGACCGCTCACGGTTGCCACCTTCGCCGCGTGTTCGCCGCCGATTTCAGCGGCGCGCGCCTGCATGTATCGCATAAACTCAACACCGCCAGTTGGCGAGGAGTCGCGGCCATCGGTGAAGCTGTGGATGTAGACGCGCTCAATGTCGTGCATATGCGCCAGTTGCAGCAGCGCTTCCAGGTGCGTTTCGTGCGCGTGAACGCCGCCATTGCCCAGCAGCCCGCAAAGATGCAGTGCCGACCCATTCTTCTTGACGTGCGCAACCGCTTTAAGCAGCGCCGGATTATGGAAAAAGGTGCCATCTTTGATCGACTCGCTGACGCGCGTGTAGTCTTGCAGTACGCGCTTCCCCGCGCCGATGTTCTGATGCCCTACCTCAGAATTGCCCATCTGCCCCTCCGGCAAACCAACCGCCTCGCCCGAAGTCTTGACCGCCGTATGCGGCCACTCGCGCGCCATCCTATCGATATTGGGCGTGCGCGCCAGCGCGATAGCATTCCCCTCCTTGCGCGGATTGATTCCCCAGCCATCCATAATAACCAGCACAAACGGGCGCGGACGCCCACCCTGTGTCGTACTCATGTATTGTTGCTCCATCTTGACATTAACGTAAATAAGGGCATAAAGCCTCTGATTCATTGTATCACGAGGAATTTCAGGTCGTTCGTAAGGGAAGGGATACAGGTGGTAGAAGTAGCGGGAATTTCTAAACACAGTAGGGACGCGATTTATCGCGTCCGCCTTCTGAGGTATTGTCTCCCGTTAGCGGACGCGATTTATCGCGTCCCTACATGTGTTTTTTGTTATTGTTGAGGCATTTCAATGCGAGGGCCGCGCCTGCGGCGAGTGGTTTCTGAGATATGCAGGCGTTGCAGGGCGCGTTGCAGAGCGGCTTGCAGTTCGGCTCGCTCGGTGTTTGACGTGGTCTGGGCCAGTCGCTCCTGTGCGCGTCGCCGCGCTTCTTCCGCGCGGGCCTGGTCGATCTCTTCGGCGTGTTCGGCTGTGTCGGCCAGCACCGTTGCCTGGTTATTGGACACTTCGAGAAAGCCTCCTGAGACAAACAAAGGCTGCTCCGCGCCGTTGAGCTTGATGCGCAGTTCGCCAGCTTTGAGCGTGGTGAGCAGCGCGGCGTGCCGGGGCAGAATACCCAGCATACCCTCTGTGCCTGGAGCGATCAGCTCGTCCGCTTCGCCGTTGTAGAGTTCGCGCTCGGCGGTCACTACCTCGACGTGCATAGTTGCGTGTGTCGCCATCGTTTAGCCCTTCTGCTGCTCTTTCTCGTAGCTTTCCACAACCTCGTCGATGGTTCCCTTCAGATAGAAGTGGCTCTCACCGATTTGGTCATACTTGCCTTCCAGGATTTCTTTGAAGCCCCGCACGGTCTCCTTCAAGGGGACATAACGACCTTCCATACCGGTGAAGACGGTCGCCACTGTGAATGGCTGCGAGAAGAAACGCTGCAACTTGCGGGCGCGCGCTACCGTCAGCTTATCTTCGTCTGACAGTTCATCGATGCCCAGGATGGCGATGATGTCCTGCAAGTCCTTGTAACGCTGCAACACTCGCTGCACTGCGCGCGCAATGTCGTAGTGTTCGCGTCCAACCACGTTCGGGTCAAGAATGCGGCTGGTGGATTGCAGCGGGTCGATGGCAGGATAGATGCCCTGCTCAAAGATGGCGCGTTCCAGCACAATCGTCGAGTCCAGGTGCGCGAATGTCGTAGCGGGAGCCGGGTCGGTGTAGTCGTCGGCAGGCACATACACGGCCTGCATGGACGTGACCGAGCCGCGCTTGGTCGAGGTGATGCGCTCTTGCAGTTCGCCCATCTCTTCCGCCAGGTTGGGCTGATAGCCTACGGCTGACGGCATACGACCGAGCAGGGCGGACACTTCCGCGCCGGCCTGTGTGAAACGGAAGATGTTGTCGATGAAGAGCAGCACGTCTTTGCCTTCTTCATCGCGGAAGTATTCCGCGATGGTCAGGCCGCTCAGGGCCACGCGCAGGCGCGCGCCGGGAGGCTCGTTCATCTGACCGAAGACCATTGCCAGGCGGTCGATAACCTTTGCTTCCTGCATTTCATGGTAGAGGTCGTTCCCCTCGCGGGTGCGCTCTCCCACGCCTGCGAAGACGCTGTACCCACCGTGACCTTTGGCGATGTTGTTGATGAGTTCCTGAATGATAACGGTCTTGCCGACGCCCGCGCCGCCGAACGCGCCGATCTTCCCGCCTTTCATGAAGGGGCAGATCAGGTCAACAACTTTGATGCCGGTCTCAAAGACTTCAATAGTGGCCGCCTGGTCTTCCAGAGTAGGCGCAAGGCGGTGAATGGGCCGACGAGGCGCATCATCCACTTCGGGCTTGTTATCTACGGCCTGTCCAAGCACGTTAAAAATACGTCCCAGCGTCTTAGGGCCGACGGGAACAGTGATTGAATTGCCCGTATCTCGTACGTCGATACCGCGCTGCAAGCCATCGGTTGCGCCCATAGCCACGCAGCGCACCCAGTTATTGCCCAGGTGCTGCTCTACCTCAAGGGAGAGGTCCTTGTCAGCGCCGGCCACGCGGGTGCGTAGTTCGTTGTAGATTTCCGGCAGTTGGTTCGGCGGAAACTCAACGTCTACGACAGCGCCAAGCACCTGCACAATTTTTCCCTTTGTGCCTGTATGTGTTGTCATGTATTTTCTCCATCCCCGGTATGCCTATAACGCCTCCGCGCCAGACACAACCTCAAGAATCTGGGTCGTGATACTGGCCTGGCGCGCTTTATTATAGGTAAGGGTTAAGTCTTGAATTAGATCTTTCGCGTTGTCGCTGGCATTTTTCATCGCTACCATTTGCGCCGAATAAAAGCTGGCTAGCGTTTCGAGCAGCGCCTGGTAGACCTGCATATCGATGTAGCGGGGCAGCAAGGCTTCAAAGATACTCGCCGCGTCCGGTTCATAAATGTACTCGATGCTTTCATTGCCCGCTCCGCCTTCATCGGTGGGCGGCTGAACCGGCAGCAGTTGCGCAACCGTGGGCAGTTGTGTCACCGTATTGACGAATTTAGGATAGACCAGGTATACCACGTCCACTTCCCCTTTCAGGAAAGCTTCTGTGGCGACTTCGGCGATGGCCGAAGCATCGAGCAAAGATGGTCTGTCGCCGTAGTTCGTGAATTCCGCCGCCAGGTGGAACTGGTTGCGCATCACGAAATCGCGGCCTTTTCGCCCAACGGCAACGTATTCAATGCCTGGACGGGTTCCCTGTTCCGCGAATGTTTTCTGCTGTTCTAGCGCGCTCGTGGCTGCTTTGCGATTGATGTTGCTGGATAACGCGCCGCTCATGCCGCGATCCGGTGTAATCAGCACGTAGCCGATGTTACGCACCGGGCGCTGCTTGAGCAGGGCAAGCTCTCCAACATCTTCGCCTGTCACGCGCGCGAGACGCGAGACCAGCTCGCGCAGTTGCTCGGCGTAGGGGCGTGATTGCTCCACGCGCTCCTGCGCCCTGCGCATCTTGCTACTCGCCACCATTTGCAAAGCTTTGGTGATCTGGGCAATATTTTTTACCGACCGGATGCGCCCCCGGATTTCTCTGGTTGATGGCATATCCCGTCCTCCTAACGCGGCGCGGCGGTCTGCTTGAACTCGTTAATGGCGTCGCCCAGGCGTTTCGTCAGGTCATCCGTCATCTTATCGCGCCCGTTGACCGATTTTTCGACGATCTCCTGGCCTATTTCCGGGTGGCTGGCATCCATGAAGCGATAGAACGCGGTTTCCCATTCGGCCACTTTATCGAGGCTCACATCATCCAGGTAGCCATAGGTAGCTGCATAGATAATCATCACCTGCTTCTCTACCGGCACGGGCGCGTACTGCGGCTGCTTGAGAATTTCGGTCAGGCGTTGACCGCGATCAATGCGACTCCTTGTAGCCTTATCCAGGTCAGACGCGAATTGGGAGAACGCGGCCAACTCGCGGAACTGGGCGAGGTCGAGACGCAGCGAGCCTGCCACCTGGCGCATAGCGCGCGATTGCGCGCTGCCGCCCACACGGGAGACCGAGAGACCAACGTTTACGGCTGGCCGCTGGCCGGCGTTGAACAGGTCTGTCTCAAGGAAGATCTGCCCGTCGGTAATCGAAATGACGTTCGTCGGGATATAAGCCGAGATGTCGTTCGCTTTCGTTTCGATGATGGGCAACGCCGTCAGCGAGCCGCCGCCGTAGTCCTCGTTGAGGCGGGCCGCGCGTTCCAGCAGGCGCGAGTGCAGGTAGAACACGTCTCCTGGATATGCCTCGCGTCCGGGCGGGCGGCGAATGATCAGCGAGATGTTGCGGTAGGCTTCGGCGTGCTTGGTCAGGTCGTCATAGATGATGAGCGCGTCGCGCCCCGACTCCATGAACTCTTCACCTATCGCGCAGCCACAATAGGGCGCAAGGTATTTGAGCGGCGCGGGGTCAGATGCGCCCGCCACCACGATCACGGTATGCTCCATTGCGCCGTTTTCTTCCAGAATGGCGTGCGTGCGCGCTACGGACGAGTTCTTCTGACCGATTGCCACGTAGATGCAGATCAGGTTCTTGCCCTTCTGGTTGATGATGGTGTCGATAGCGACAGCCGTTTTACCCGTCTGGCGGTCGCCGATCAGCAGTTCGCGCTGGCCGCGCCCGATGGGGATCATGCTGTCTATGGCTTTGATACCCGTCTGCACGGGCGTATTCACCGACTGGCGCGTAATTACGCCGGGGGCGACGCGCTCGATGGGGCGCGTCTTATTGGTAAGTATGGGTCCTTTATTGTCGAGTGGCGCGCCCAGCGGGTCTACCACGCGGCCAATCAGCGCGTCGCCTACCGGCACAGAGATAACCCGGCCCGTCGTGCGCACTTCGTCGTCTTCACGAATATGTGTATACTCGCCCAGGATAGGGCAACTCACCGTTTCCTCTTCGAGGTTAAAGGCCATGCCCATGATCCCGGTGCGGGGAAATTCTACCAACTCGAGATATTTAACATCTTGCAGGCCGTAGACGCGCGCGATACCGTCTTGCACCGCGATCACGGTACCTACGCTGGCGGTTTCCGTCTCGCCCCCACCGAACCCTGCGATGTTCTTCTCTATGATGGCGCTGATTTCGTCAGCCCATGATGCCATCGTCGTTCCTCCTCATTGAATGCTACTCGGTTCGCTCGCGGGCTGTTGTGTTTCATCGGTAGGAGTATCCGGGTTATCTAACCCGGAGAAATCGTTCGCGCCAACCGCGACGCCTGTCAGCAACTGCTGTTTCAGCACCGCCAGGCGATGGCGAATGCTACCGTCTATCACCTGGTCGCCTACGCGGGCAATCACCCCACCGAGAATTTCCGGCTGAACCTTTGTCTGCATGAGAATAGTTTTGCCTGTCTTATGTTCCAGCGCCTGCCTGACACGACTGAGTTGTTGCTCATCCATGGGCGCCGCCGTCGTTACTTCCGCAACTGCCTGATTCTTATAATCCAATACCAGTTGCGCAAGTTCTCTGGCAATGTTGGGCATTGCCTCAACCAGTTGTCGCTGCACAACAAGCAGGGCGAGATTGAGCGACGTGGGCAGCACCTTAGACGCCAGCGCCTGGCGTATCGCCTGCTCTTTGCGCTGCGCGGGAACCTTTGGCTCGTTCAAAAGGTATGCCAGCGTGCGTTTAGAGTACAGGCTGGCAATTCCCTGAACGTCTTCGAGGGTGCGATCGATGGTATTGTTTGCGCGCGCAATCTCGAAGATAGCCTCGGCATAGCGGCGTCCTATCGCTCCCTTTAACATTAGCGTCCCTCAGTCTCACTGGCGCTCACGAACTCTTCCACCAGGCGGCGGTTATCCTTCGTGTCAACCGATTTACTAATCACTTTACTGGCAGCGCTAATCGAGAGGTTGACCACCAGGCGACTGAGTTCCTCGCGCGCCTGCGCCGCTTCCTGTTTGATACGCGCAAACTGCTGCTCTTCGATCTGGTGAACCCGCGCCTGCGTCTCCTCCTGGATACGGGCGGACTCGCGCTCCGCGGTTTTCTGCGCCTGGGCAACGATCTCTTGCGCCTCTTGTTGCGCTCTGCGCTTAATCTGGTCGGCCTGCTCGTTGGCGTTTTGCAGGTTTTGTTTAGCCTGCTCCGCGTTCTCCACGCCCTCGCGGATCACGGCCTGCCGCTTCTCAAGCGTTCCTTGAATGACGGGAAAGCCGAAGCGCCACAAGATCAAGAAAACGATGACGAAACTGATAAACTGCGAGAGGAACGCAATCGTATTGATGCCAAAGCCGCCGAGCAGGTCGGCGAAAAGCAATATGTGCATTGTGTATGCGCCTCCTTTTCTCGCTGCAAGGCGAGGTCCAGCCATGTTTTTCCGAGTACTGGCTGTGTCTCCTCGCGCTTACAACGCGGGCATTATTACTTGCCGCTCAGTACGAAGGCGATAACCAGGGCATAAATAGCGATAGCTTCGGCGAATGCCAGACCAATGAACATATTGATACGGATCAACGGCTCCGCTTCAGGATTGCGACCGATGGCGCTGAATGCCTGACCTGCGGCGATACCGATACCAATGCCAGGGCCGATAGCTCCCAGACCGATGGCGAGCGCTACTGCAAGTGTACTGATTGAACCTGTCATGATGAAAGACCTCCTTATTAAGGACAAACTGTAATTGATTGTTAATTTATGCAATCGCGGCGAAAATTGCCGCGAGTAGCAAGCACAGTAAAAACCAGCTATCGAGCGTATTAGCGGCTGGCTGCCGCTTCCTTTACTTCCTGATGATGGGCAAACTCTTCTTCCGCTTCACGCACGCTCTCAGTATGTTCGTGAGAGGTGGTCGCCATTTCCAGGAAGACCAGCGTCAGCAGGGCGAAAACCAGAGCCTGCACCAGAGCCACGAAGATTTCAAACGGGATAAAGATCACATCTCCCAGGGCGGGTACCAGGAAAGCAAAGACTGCCAGCACCGCGCTGCCCGCGAAGATGTTGCCGAAAAGACGGAAGGCGAACGAGAGCAGGCGAGATACCTCAGTTACCAGTTCAACCAGCCCGACGAAGAACTCAATTGGTCCCTGGAAGCCATGCGTGAACAATTCTTTGAACTTGAAGTACTTGCTCAAATGAGCGCTCGCGCCCAGCGTCACAAAGCCGAAGATTTGCGTCACCACCACTGAAATCAGCGCCATCGAAAACGTCACGTTCAGATCGGTGGTCGGAGGCCGGAACCAGGGAATAATCTTGTCGGTGTAATCCCCAAAGAGTAGGAAACTGCTCGGCGCGCTGAGATGCGCTGCCGCTACTTTGCCTTGATCTATCCACCCAATGGTGTCGATGCCGGGGAAAATGTCGAGCATGTTGGCAAAGAGGGCGAAAAAGAAGAACGTACCCACCAGGGGAAAAAACTTTTTCGCCTTTTCCTTCCCTACTACACCCACAACCAGGTTGAGGATGCCTTCCACGCCCCATTCAACAAAATTCTGGAAGCCAGAGGGGATGAGATTGCGTTTGCGCGTACCAAAATAGATAACGATAGCCATTAAAACAATGGTTATCCAGGTACAGAACAAGGTGTTGGTGATTGGAAAACCAAACGGTCTAAATATCACGTCCGGCGGGATGTTAAAGCTCTGAAGTTTCCAGAACACGCGGTGCCCTCCCTATATACCGCGCTCTGCCAGGTCTGTTTGTAGTTGAGTGCCAGTTCCGTCTACCCTATCTAGTCTAAAAGAACCGGGAAAATAAACGGTATGCCCCATAGACGCCAACAATCAGGCCAAGCAGCAGCCCGAGTAATAAATATAAAGATTTCGTACCAGTAAGGCCATCAAGATAACTACCTCCCCAGGCTCCCAAAGCCAGGGGGATGGCAATGGTAAAACCGAGCTGGCCCATTAACGCCAGTGATCCCCAAACAGAGGGCGGTGGTTTTTTGTTCATCCGCAATTTCTCGTCTGTTTCTCTCGTCATTATACCATGTGGATTATAGCA
The DNA here is from genome assembly GCA_963769535.1 of uncultured Chloroflexia bacterium. Classification (GTDB taxonomy): domain Bacteria; phylum Chloroflexota; class Ktedonobacteria; order Ktedonobacterales; family Ktedonobacteraceae; genus CF-113. The sequence continues at coordinate 227,138 of CAVYMC010000005.1, forward strand.
CACAGGAACGCCTATTTGCAACAGTTGATACAAGCAGGGGCAGGGCTTGTGAATGATTGCTGAGAGAGGCTTCTCACGAGAGATAAGATAGCGATATCAATTCAAATCTTTTCTCAAGGAGACGCCTCCCATGTATTGTATCGCACGCCGGTGTGTCCTCCCTTCTTTCAGTAAAGAGCAAGCCGAGAGCTTGCTCGCCGAAGCCGCCTTGCAGAGTCTGGCCGACCTGTTCGAAGCGGTGCCCGACCCGCGCGGAGCGCATGGCTTACGCTATGATCTGCCGTTCTTACTGACCTGTTTGATCGCAGCGCTGTTGTGTAACTGCGATGGGACCGAGGCGGTCGCGCAATGGTGTCGCGATCATGTGGCCTTGTTAGAGGACCAGTTTGGTCCCCGACTGTTTTTGACGCCCAGTGGCTCGCTGTATCGCTGGCTGTTGCCACAGTTGGATGCCTGTGCCATTGAGCGGGTGCTGGGCAAATGGGTGCAAGCCACCACCGGCGGCTTCTGCTGATGAGCCGCTGGCGCTGGATGGCAAGACCGTGCGGGGAGCCCGATCAGGGGAGCAGGCGGCTCCCCATCTGCTGGCCTTCGTGACCCATCAGAGCCAGGAAACGTTCTGGCAAGTGCGCGTCGACGAGAAAACCAATGAGATCCCCGTCGCTAAGCAGGTGCTGCCAACGTTACCCATCCGCAAGCGGGTGTGTACGGCGGATGCCTTGCATACCCATGCTGAGTTCCTGCGCCTCATGCATGAACTGCAAGCTGAGACCGTCTTGACCGTCAAAGGCAACCAACCCACGCTCTACGCCGACTTAGCCACCTATTTTGCCGATCCGGAGGCGCGCTATCTGCAAGCCCAGACCACCGACCGTCGGCGCGGACGCACCGAGGTGCGCACCATCAAGGTCAGTACCGAGATGAATGCCTACCTGGCCCCGTCCTGGCCGTATGTCGCCCAAGTCGCTCAACTCACCCGCAGCGTGACCAAAGCGGGCAAGACCACCATCGAGGTCGTCTATCTCATCACCACGCTCACTGCCTCTAAAGCCAGTCCTGAGTGCTTACTGGACCTCAATCGTGGGCATTGGAGTATCGAGAACCGCACTCATTATGTGCGCGATGTCACCTTCGGGGAAGACCGTTCCCGCTTGCGCACTGGCAATGCTCCACAGATTCTGGCCGCCTTGCGCAATCTCGCCATTACCCTGATCCATCGCTTTGGCTCCTCTCACATCAGAGCCACTCAACGCCATTTCGCCTCCTGTCCTCAGCAAGCTCTCGCCTTGCTTGGCTTTCCCAAAGGAGGCCAGCAATAATTCACAAGCCCTGCAAGCAGGGGTGGGCGTCAAGTTTTTGCACCAGGCGAGCGTTGACCAGGGCAAGGGCAGCGCTACAGCCCGTCGTGTCATTCTGAGCGCAGCGAAGAATCTGACTCGCTGGACGTGAGATTCTTCACTGCGCTCAGAATGACACCTACCCTACCCTGTACGGCTTTGCACCCCACTGCGTAGCATGGGAAGGGCGGCTACTTTGCCCTCGCCCTGGTCAGGAGTATTGCTACGTAGTAGGGTACGGGCTGGGCTTGCCCCCGCCCTGGTCAGTCCTGCTACGTAGTAGGGTACGGGCTGGGCTTGCCCCGCCCTGGTCAGGTACAGCCACCACAATATCACGTTTCTTGATGACACGGTCTACCGCGTGTTCGAAGAGGGTGTAAGGTGGATCGTTGAGTACGCGCAGGGAGGTGGCCTGCTCAATGCAGGCCACCATGTCCCGGCGTTCGATGCGCGTGGCGTTCCAGGCCAGGGCCAGCGTGCCGCCGGGCAACAGCAGCCGTTCCCACACGGGCAATGCCCCGTTCAGCAAACCGGCTATTTCGCCAAAATGTTGAATGCCGTAGGGCAGATCGGTCACGATAGCGTGCATACGCGGACCTCCCGGCGCTTCTAGTAAATGCGCCTCGGCCTGCGCCGTTTCTCCATGCGCAAGGGCCAGGTAACGAGTGTAACCTTTGGCCCCAATCTCGAAAAAGATAACGCCGTCCGGCGCGGCGGCCCCGCTCGTCCAGCTCTTTAAAAGGGATGTGTTCGCCGTGCAGGAATTGACGGAGAAAGAGCGCCGTGGTTTCGACATCCTGCTTCTCATGCTCTACGCCGAAGGCATCATACCCGGCAGCCAGCGCGAGGAACAGCGTTGTGCAGCCTCCCGCGAGCGGATCGAGGATGCGCAGCCGCTCCGTCACTTGCTCGCGGTATGCGCCTGCGAAAAGCGCAACGTTGAGCAGCACGCGCGTAAAAGTCTCATTCGTTTTCCCCTTATAGCGGCGCGCCTCGGCTATCTCTACCGGCACAAAAGGCGTAAACGAGCAATCGAGCGGGCGCAAGAATGGCCCCTGCATTTCCCCGATCTCTTCAAAGTAATGGTACGCCTCACTGGTAGCCCCCAGGCGCGCCAGCACAGCCGCCATGAGAGGATGGCCTGCATCATCGAGCGTGACCAGCAAGTAGTTTTGCCCGGCCAGCGTAATCGGCTCAACGCGTTGGATGGCAGAAGCTAATGGGCTGGCAAGCAACTCTGGTGCGGCCAGCTTCTCCGTCATGCTGGCATACTGCGTACTGCGTTGGGGCGTAATCTTGAGGGCAAGTTTCATGCTAAAATTCGCTCTGGCGCAGGATTTCTTCTTCGACTTCCCTGAGAGTGATGGCCTCTGCCTCTGCTCGTGTAACGCCTTGTCCGCTCAGCCGGCCAATGGCGGCTATCAAACGCTGCGAGAAATTCGCGAAGGACTTGCGCTGCTTCTCAAGGTCCGGTAAAACACGCAGATTAACCTGCGATGACTTATAGAAATGGCCGGGGCTTAAAGCCAGCGTCATTAAATTGGTATAGTCCTGAACAAGCCTCTGCCGGGCCAACGTAAAGAAGTCCAGGCGCGTGCTGGATACAATCGAACAACCCGCGATACCATTTTCAAACATGATGGGATACACCATCGCGCTCTCTTCAAAATCTGTTTTGAGAGAGTGCGCAAAGCCTTTCTCTTCTCTGAGGTTCTGGATTACCAACTGGCGACTGTGAGTAACGACAAAACCCGCCATTGTCCCTATTCCCAGGAAGAATGGTTGCATCTCCAGATGACTCTTGAATGGCTGCGTCCCGCGCCCGATAAATTCGTGCAGGGTACGCACAGGCTGGTCGGTCAATGGAGTAGTGCAGAGCGCCACCGATATAGAGATACCCTCTTGATCGACATCTAGATGCGAAAGCATTTGTTGCAGAATGAGGGATAATATAGAGGTGATGCGCAATTCGCGCGGGGTACTGGTATATGCGCTGAACACACGAGCATAGAACGGGGATGGTATTTCATCTACCGTTTCCTCGCTCTGTTCATTGATTATTGGCTCGCGGCTGGCCGGAAATTCTACTGCGAATAATTCGGCGAATTCCTGCTTATGCCTGGCAGGAATAGCATCGAGCAGCTTTTTGTGATGTTGGAAGCGTGGACGAGACAGATTATTAGCCCAGCGCGACAGGGTCACCTGGTTGACACCCAGCGCGGCAGCAATATGCTGCTTCTCGTGCGTGCCATGGATAATCTCTGCCAACAAGTCGCGCCACGTTCGTGCCTGTAGCATGATTGCCTGCTCTGAAAATAATCGCCGGGCGTTTGTGACTCTGTCCCGACGCACAACGATACAACAAAGGATAAAGGCGCATTAATATATACTATACTGGTTCAGAATATCGTATAAATCGGAACAAGTCAACCATTTTGGCATCCTTTTTGCCGCAAATTTTGAAACTTTGTCTTTTCCTCTTTTCAACAATCTGCTTGCGCATTACAATAATGTATAAAGACATCATCTGAAATAAACGATGCAGGGGAGTACAAATACATGCACATTGTAACTGTTGATGAAATGCGCGCGTTAGAGACCGAAGCAGATCACCGCTATGGATTAAGTTCACCTATCCTGATGGAGAACGCCGGGAAAAGCGCTGCCGAAATCCTGTCTCACACCATTCGCCGCCAGCGTTCTGTGAATGAGGTAGAATGCCTGATCCTGGTCGGCCCCGGCAATAACGGCGGCGATGGGCTGGTCATGGGTCGCTATCTGAAAAAATGGGGCGCGCAGGTCAGCGTCTATCGCTGGAAAGAGCAACGCCTGACCATCGCGGACCAGGATGTGCCTGCGCAAGAAACGGCGGCTCGTCTGGAAGAGGTTTTTTCACGCGCCGCCTTCATTATCGATGCCTTACTGGGAACAGGGCGCGCGCGTCCATTGCCCGAAAGTATGCGCAGCCTGCTGGCGCGCGCGCGCGCAGAGCGGGCGAGACGCGAGACACTGCGTATCGTGGCCGTTGACCTACCAACAGGCATGAATGCCGATACGGGAGAAGTCGATCCCGGCACGATACGCTGCGATATGACGATTACTCTGGCCTGCCCGAAACAAGGCTTTTTCTTCTTTCCGGGACGTGGCTATACTGGTGAGCTTTACACCGGCGATATCGGATTGCCCCCCGAACTCGAACAGGGCCTTCGAACGGAGATGCTGACCGGAAAACTGGCCCATAGCCTGCTGCCGCCGCGCCCGCTTGACAGCAATAAAGGAACCTTTGGCAAGGTGATGTTGTTTTGTGGCTCTCCCGCGTACCCCGGCTCGGCATTCCTGGCGGGCAACGCGGCTGGACGCACTGGCGCGGGACTGGTCACGCTGGCCGTCACGGAACGTATGCATCCCATCTACGCCGGCGCTATGCACGAGGTCACATTCGCGCTCCTGCCGGATGATCAGACCGAAAGTTTTCAGCAATCGTCCGCGCTCATCAAGCATCTCGAAGGATACCGCGTCCTCCTGATAGGGCCAGGCCTCGGTCAATCTGCCTATACACGCGAAGTCATGCTCCAGGTGCTGGAACACCTGCGTTCGTTGCCCGACTCGCAACGCCCGCGCCTCTTGATCGATGCCGATGGACTCAACAACCTCTCGGCTCTGGAACGCTGGTGGACTCTCTTGCCCTCTGGAACGGTCATTACCCCCCATCCGGGCGAAATGGGACGCTTAAGCGGCGGCTTAAAGGTATCAGGCGGCGACATTGACCGCCTGGAACTGGCGCGCCGCAAAGCCGCCGAGTGGCAGGTAACGCTAGTGCTCAAGGGGGCCTGCACCATCATCGTCAATCCCGATGGCCGCACACGCATCAACTGGCTGGCAAATCCCGCCCTGGCAACTGCTGGCACCGGGGATGTGCTGGCCGGTATGATAGCGGGCCTGCTGGCGCAAAAGGTCGAACCATTCGACGCGGCCAGCGCCTCCGTCTATCTGCATACCGTCGCCGCCGAATTGGTGAGCGCCGAAATCGGAGACCGGGGTTTGCTGGCATCCGACCTGCTCCCGAAGATACCGCGTGCCATGCTAAAAACACCATCATAGTCGTCCCTTTCTGGAAACCCCCGATCTTTCAAGCGGGGGTTTCCAGAAAGGCTGGCCGCAGCCAGCGAACCCGCCTGGGAAGCCGTTTCGCTTGACATTGATACATCCCTCTGCTATCCTATCCGTGCTGGACGAAACGGGCAAAGGCACAACCCCTTCACAGGGGAGAAACAGTTTCACGCGCATTCGTCTCGCGCGTCAGGCGATCTCTAAGCCCTGACATTTCCTTGTACAGGATGCCACGAGTAGCCCGCAAGGACTGCGTTGCGTAGAGCTTGCAATCAGCGTTCTGTATGGGCCGCTCTTCTTGCGGAAACGCAAGTAGTACGGGTAGCTCCCTGATGTCAGTCGGCCTCTCGTGTCCTCCCTCCAACTACCGGCAAGGGTACGGGTGAGACGCAAGCCCCCGTCATGTATGCGGGGGTAGCTGACACGTAAGATCATCAAGGATAACGTGGACGGGACACCCAGGGGGTGTCGCTACCTGGTTCGCCAGGCGGGTGATACAATATCCACAACCAAATTATTTATTAGAGGAGAACTTATTATGGATATTGATGCTATCCAACAGGCTCTGCACAGCGAGCATCTTGATGGCTGGCTCTTTTATGATTTTCGCAAATCCAACCCTATCGCCTATCAAGTACTTGGATTGCCTTTTGACGCCTTTTATAGCCGGCGTTGGTTCTATTTTATTCCCGCGCAGGGCCAGCCCTCGGCCATTGTGAGCGCGGTAGAGTCGCATGTGCTGGGCGCGTTGCCGGGGCAACACCGGGTTTTCCGCACATGGGGAGAGATGCATGAACACCTGCAAGCCCTTCTGAGGGCGAGCAAGCGCGTTGCGATGGAATATTCACCTATGAATGCCATTCCCTATATGTCGCGTGTGGACGCTGGCACGCTCGAACTGGTACGCTCGTTTGGCGTAGATGTCGTCAGTTCCGCGAACCTGGCGCAGCGTTTTGGGGCGCAACTGAGCGAGGCGCAGATGGAGAGTCACCGCGAGGCCGGAAGACGCCTTATCACCGCGAAAGACACCCTTTTCGTCTCCCTGGGCGACGATTTGCGCGTCGGCGTATCCATCGACGAGTACAGCGTCACACAGCGCTTCGTTGCGCTCATCAAACAGGCGGGGCTGGTCCTATCTTCGGGCGATCCACACGTGGCCGTCAATGCTAACGCCAGCAATCCCCATTATGAGTCGAGCAGCAGCAAAAGTAGCCCTATCAGGCGCGGCGACCTGGTATTATTCGACTTCTGGGCGTGCTTGCCGGAACCGAACACCATCATCGCCGACTATACCTGGATGGCCTTTGCAGGCGCCCGCGACGAGATTCCCGCTCGCCAGCGCGAAGTGTTCGAGATCGTGCGGCAGGCGCGTGATACCGGCATCGCCTTCGCTCGCCAACGCCTGGAGCAGGGCATACCCGTCGAGGGGCGCGAAGTCGATGATGCCACGCGAGCCGTAATCGCGCGGGCCGGTTATAGCGACTACTTTGTGCATCGCACCGGCCACAGCATCAGCCGCGTGGTGCATGGCGATGGCGCGAACATGGATAATTATGAAACACGCGACGAGCGTACCCTGCTGCCCTCTACCTGCTGCTCTATCGAACCAGGCATCTACCTGCCAGAATTTGGCATTCGCAGCGAGGTCAACATTCTTATCCACGAACACGATGTCGAAGTCACCGGCGTACCCGCGCAAGAAGAGATCGTGGCGTTGCTGTAACGTTTCCAGGGTGGGGCCTTGCCCCCGCCCTGGTTTACTTTGCCTACAACCCTCTTCCCATTTCAACGTATATGATGGTGAGAACATATTGTTGAACAGGCGTGGCGCATCGCATACACAAACACGCGTTATGGGAGGCTTTATCAATGGGTGATGAATGGCAAGAGGGTCCCAGCCCCGATACTCAACCGGGCAGACCCTCCCAGGATGATTTAGATAAACGCATCGAAGAAATTCGGCGAAAAGTTATAGAAACCACTACCGAAGCACAGCAGCGCATCAAGCGCGTGGTTGATAAGGCTGGCACGTACTGGCAGCAGAGCAATACACCACTGCAGCCGCGCCGGCCTTCCAATGTCGAGGAGGAACGTATTCGCCACCTGGCGAATAAATGGAGTATGGGCAACTGGCAGCTCGCGAAGGAGCTTGGCACTTACATGGACCTGGTTTCCTGGGGCGAAGACGAAGTTTGGGAAATCAGCCTGCAGACGCGCTGGGAGACCCGCTCCATGGAGGCGATCTCCGAGCCATACACAGGGCGTCCCGTTCGGGCAACCCAAACCTCTGCTGCCCGTGTGGGATTACGAACTGTCAGCCGTTACTAGCCTGAAGGCCCCTGAAAGTCGTGTCCGGCTGGCCGGGCAGGATGAGGTCTTTGCCTGTAGCGCCTGTAATAGCACCGGGCGTTTACTCTGCGCCACATGCACCGGGCGCGGCTGGGTGATCTGTCCTGACTGCAAGGGCCGCACGCACCTGCGCTGCTCTACCTGTAAAGGGCGTGGCTACGTCTCCGACTGGCAGGACACCAAAAAGAAATCGTTTTTCCAGAAACGCGCCGATAATCTGACTAATACCGTCGGCGAGAAAGTGTCAGATATCTTCGAGGGCATTCGCCAGCAGGGCGTGCCGATTGGCAACCCGGTTGACACCGACCCCGCTAACAAAGGTCGCACTATCCCTTGCCCGGATTGTGTCAATGGAGAGGTAGAATGTACCTGCGGCACAGGCAAGCGCGTGTGCGCCACCTGCCAGGGAGCCAAAACGGAGCTATGCCCCCATTGCGGCGGCACCGGCAAAACCGTGCGCTATCGCGAGATCGCGCGGCGCTTCGATCTCACCTTGCAGACGCTCATTTTCGGGTCGAGCGCGATTCCAGAGCAGCGCCTGGCAAACACCACCGGCGATATGGTCTACAGCGTGGAAATGAATGAAACCCTCCATCCCGATGCCGCGCCCGACGGCGTGCCCATGGATGTCTGGCGCGCCGCCGTGCAGCTGGCGCAAACTTCCAGTCAGGCCGAGCGCGCCAATGACCCGCGCGAGCAGACACGCGCTAGTTTGCAGGTGCTGGAGCTAACTCGCATTCCCTATACCAAAGTGGATTATCGTTACAGTGACAAGGATTACCTCTTTTACATCTACGATGTTGAGGGCAAAGAGAAGTTTTACTCTGACCGCTATCCCGCGCGCTGGGACCGCGTTGAAAAGCTGCTTCGTTCCATTACGAATGATCTGATGGCCCCCGCGCAGGACAACACCCAACCCGGCGCGTCCGGCGACCAGGTGCGCGGCTATCGCGTCCCTGTAGAAAAGCCCCCCTATTCGATTACCGAAGAAGAAGTATAATAAAAAGCGAGCGAGAGGCGTTCCCGGCGGGAACGCCTCTCGCTCGCTTTTTTACTACATATAGCTTGCCACTAACTGCTCGATATCTCTGCGCACAATCTCAGGATCGACCGGATTGTAATGTTCGTCCAGGGCGGTGCTGGCGTGATCGAACAGGTAACGCAGTGTCATTTCGCGCTTGCCCGACAAGCCGGTGACAAGCCCGATATAGGAGTGCGTCATCTGCATCTGCGTGCGGTATCCAAGCAGTGCGGTGTCCCCAACCTTGCACTTGCTGCCCGGCTGCAACACAACGTGATAATCTATGATCTGCTTGATGTCTTGCAGGTACTCTACCCCGTTATCCGCCGCTTCGCTCCACGAGGAACCGACCAGCGCACCCACGTTGGAACCAGGAATGTAGCCATCGTGGAACAAGCCGCCGCCATATGCATACGCTCGCGCTCCCACATGATGCGAGATTTCGCTGACATAGACATACGTGGGCCGTTCCGGCAGCGTGCCGTTGAAAGCGTGGTTGGGCGTGGTTCCCAGCAGCCCATGACCGGGTTCGACATGCGTTGCTCCAAACTGTGCCAGCATCGGCATGTTGAAAGACGAAGTGTTGCCAGGCGCGTTGATCTGTTTGACCTCGACGCCCAGGGAGCGTAGAGTAGCGGCTGCCCTCAGAATAGTATGCAGGTTGGGCGTCACCTCCGGTTTTTCGTCGGGCCGGTGGTTGTAGCGCACGCAGGGGAAGGCGGTCACACCCGCCAGGCGCACATGACGCAGGCGCGCAATCTCGTTGGCAATGGTTGGCGCTTCGCTTTCATCGAAGCCGCCCTCCTGCCCATCAAAGAAGATGTCGCCCGCAGCAGAAACCCGTATCAGCACGTCCTGGGTCAGCCCCTGGTCGGCGGCGGCGTTATCGATCCAGCGCGCGTGTTCGACATTGTAAATTGTGATGACATCGGGGCGCATTGCCACCATCGCTGGCACCAGTTGGCGCGGAATCTGGTTGAGATGCCCCATGTGTCCAACAGGCAAGCCGTAGCGTCGGGCCATCAATGAACACGCCGCATCGACAGCCACGATTTTATATAGCCCGTTGGCGAGGGCAAGCGCGCTGACGTAGGGGTTTTCGAGCATACTGTTTGCTCATCAGGTACGTGGTCAGTCCAAGTCTCTGAGCCTCGGCAGCCAGCACGCGCGCATTCTCGACAATGGTGTCAAGATCGATCAGCCAGGTATTGGGCGGTATGCGACCGCCCTGGTGGAGCGTGACGGCTGCTTCAAGCAGTTGCGGATTGCGCTCTCTCAGGCGTTGCAGGTACATACACTACCTCCTATTTTGTCTGCTACGTGAACTTAATCGGCTAAAGCCGTTCCTGGCGACACCGCTTCGCCAATTGCGGCTTTTTCATCGATCATGACGCGCCCCATCGCATCAAGCAACTGGGGTCGCCGACTGGCAACCAGGAAAAGATAGATGCCTCCAAGCACGATCCATAGGAGCATGATGTATGGCACCAGGTTGTTGGGATAGGCTGGCACCGGATAGACGAGGCCATAGATTGGCAACAGCATGAGCAGGCTGGCAACCACAGGGAGAACGCCGTGTCGCCAGATAGAGAACTCTGCAGGGTAATCTCGCCTGTAGAAGACAATCAGGGCCAGGTTGACGAGTATGTAGGTAATCACAATGCCCAGGCCCAGGAGCGTGCCGAAAAAGCCATACGCCCCTAATGGTGTCCAGAGTACGCCGCCGATCAAGGCGAAGGCCAGGGCGAAGACCATGTAGCCCGTCAATGCAACCGAAGGATTGCCACGCGCCGTAGTCTGGCCGAGACCGCGTGGGATAAGACCTTCACGTCCCATCGCAAAGAGAACGCGCACCGTCGCATTAATACCTGAAATCAGATTGGCAAAGATACTGTTCAGCGCGGTCAGTGAAACGATCCACACCACTCCCGAACCCCAGTATCTCGTTGTCAACGTCACCCAGGGGCTGCCATCGTTCACGAATGCGTTCACATGGTTGCTGCCATAACCTAGCGAGGCCGCCCATCCAGAGAGTACATAAAAGACGCCAATTACGCCAACGGCGGTAAAAAGCGCAATCGGGATGCTGCGTCGGGCGTTGCGCGTCTCTTCTCCCAGCGTACCGGCAGACTCAAAACCGACGAAGTACAGAATGCCCCATAGCAGGCCGATGCCCAGACCCGATAAGCCGTTGAGCGAGTTCGCCGGGTTAAAAGGCGCGAGCGAGATGCCCTGCGCTCCACCCTTTGCCAGAATCGTGACGAACAGGGCCATCATCACAGAAACTTCGAGTGCGAGAAAAATAAGAGCGGTGGTGGCTGTGCGGCTGACGCCAAGGATGCCGATGCCCCATACAATCACGGCGAAGGCAATCGTAAACGCCCACCAGGGAATATTGAGGTTCCATTGCGTCTGGAAAAACGCAGAGGTGAGCGCGCCAATAGCGGCGAGCAGCATTGGCCCAACCATCGCGTAGGAGAAGGCCAGTATCCAGCCTGACATAAAGCCGCCGCGTTTGCCGAAGCCATACGTGTTGAAGGTGTAGGCAAAGCCAGCGGTGGGTATCTTCTTCGCGAATGCGCCAATTGCCGAGGCTACCAGTACGCACACAATCAACGCGAGTACAAGCGCGAGCGGGAGAGCATACCCGGCCCCGACAGTCGCGGGCTGCGTGTTGAAAAATACACTGGTCGCCGGACCCATGAACGCCATAGCGAGCGCAACCGCCCCGATAACGCTAATGGCATCCTTTCGTAGTCGTCCAAACTTGCCTTGTTGCTGAGAACTCGCCATAAATCCTCCTCTTATTTTGACAAAATGGTCAGATGAATGATAAACTTTGTTACACGGTGTAACATTCTTATGGTAACATACGATGAACGGGCTGTCAATGCTGCTAGAAATGTTGACACTCGACAGAAGTGGCGGCTATACTCTACATTGATGAAGAAAAGGAAATGTCGATATACTGGCGCAGAAGCAAGTTTGAGATATGAGTAGAATGTTATCCTGGTCTTCGGTTAAGGGGGTATCCAACCGCAGGCTTATTTTGCAACTTATTCATGAAGAGGGGCCAATTTCGCGCGCCGAGATTGCCAGGCGCTTGAAACTCTCGCGTCCGACGGTTTCGCGTATCGTGGATGCGCTGGAGCAAACCAACCTGATTGTCTGCACCGGCAAATCGCAGCCGACGGGCGGGCGACTGGGCGAACTCTATAGTTTCCGCGATGATGCTGGCTTTGTGCTAGGTCTCGAACTCGGCACGCGAGAGGCGCGTATAGCCATCGCAACGCTAAACGGAGAAATCGTCAGGCGCGCATCGCGTACCTTGTCGCTCGATTCTCCCCACAGCGTCTTGCCGGAACTCCAATCCCTCGTCACCGATGCCATGAGCCATTTTGCAGGTCAGCAGGCCACCATTCTATCGATGGGAGTGGCCGTTCCCGGTGTCGTGCATTTAACGCCCGACCCCGGCTATGTTGACGCCGCCAGGATCTTCCCTGGCCTGAATAACCGCCCACTGAGTGACGAACTGCAACGCCTGTTTGGAGTACCCGTCGCCATGGATAACGATGTGAACCTGGCCGCCATTGGCGAATGCGAGTTTGGCTGTGCCCGTGCTTATCGCAATATCGTGTACTTTTTCGTGGGCAGAGGCGTTGGCGCAGGTATCGTGCTGGATGGCAATCTCTTTCGTGGCAGCGCCGAGGCTGCTGGCGAAGTCGGCAATATGGTTGTTGATCGCGCCAGTCTTTATAAAGAGATTGGCCCGCGCGGACATCTGGAATCGCTGGTCAGCATCGATCAACTACTCTCCGCGTCACACCTATCAGGCAATGCGCAAGAATCTTCTATAGAGGCATTTTGCGAACTCGCGTTTTCAGGAGACCTGCAGGCGTTAGAAGCCCTGCATACCATGAATGAATACCTGGCAATTACTATTATCAACCTGACGGCGGTCATTGATCCTGAAATCGTTGTGCTTGGCGGCGACCTTGCCGATTTGCCCCATGCCGGAGAACTCTTCTTGCAACCTGTTGAGCAACTGATACGCCGCCACGTGGGCGAAAGCTTGCAGTTGCGCCTGTCGCAATTGCAGGGCGATGCCGCCCTTTACGGAGCCATGCAAGCTGCCATCAGCATCGTCTTCGACGCCGCAGGCAGCCCCGATTTTCAACCCGGCGACAGCTTGAATACTCTAATCGAATCAGAAGATATTGCCGTTTGAACGTTCCTGCCTACCATCGATGTACCCGAAGGTTTGACTTGATACCGATTTGAATGATGGAAAACGTCTGTTTTTCCGAACTTACTACTTTGTGGAGGCGGAGCATGAAGAAACATCATATGGGCCAGAGATGCTGGCTGCTCATCGGTTCTTGCGCATTTCTGGCGCTTACCCTCGCGCTGTCCTCTTGCGATCAGGGTGGCGGGAGTTCGGTGGGGGCTGCAAAGTCACCGGTCGCAACCACCACCACGCAGGGTATACAACTGGGTCAGCAGCCCTGTCCGGCTTCTGTAAAAGCGGTAGATCGCTGGAATGCTATCGTAGACACGGGAGCGACGCAAACAGTCGAAGGAGTCATCTGCGGCTACCTCACGGGGATACCCTCTCTCCAGGCGGTCGTCAAGGTAGGATATAAAGATACAAAATTCCTGATCGATGTCGATGTCTTTACCGCGATCACCAGCGCGAAGCCAGTTCGCATCTTTGCGCTTACCGGGCTATTGCAGGGCGATGTAAACATCAGCGACTATAATACGCTCCTCACGGCCCAGATCGACCCGAACTCCAGCCTGAACAAAGGCCATCCTGCTGCGCAGCAAGCGGTCGATCTCTACCGCGAATTCAAATGGTCTGATAGCGCCGGGACGTTCGTGCCGGTCGCCTTTCCGGGCCTATTCCCGGACATATCGCGCTTCCAGGCTGAATTTGAGCAACAAGAGGTGAATAATGGGCAGGGGTATCAGCAGTGGCGGCTTAGCGCAACTACCACCGCTCAAAGCTTTGCCGAGTTCGTCCTCAAGTGGGACCCCAATACTCCCACGACTGTGCTGAGCGGGGGCGGCGCGAACGATGCGAATGCCGTTGTGCTTATCAAAAATCCATCTGCGGGCGGCGCAGCCATCCGGCTTTCTCTGAGTCGCCTGGAACTGAACACGAATGGCGGCATCTGGGAGGTAACGAACGTGACAACCAATGGCATAACCATCGCCTCTCCACAAAATACGCAGCAACTGAGCAGTCCTGTACAGGTGACAGGTGTCAATACCGCCTTCACCGGAAAACTTACTTCTATCATCATCGAGGATCATGATCGTGCCGTCATCGGCCAGGCAAGCGCTACCGGTAAATCTGCCTTTGCGCTCGATATCCCCTACTCATCAACCTTCCTGGGCGGGACACAGGAGGGCATCCTAACACTATACACTTACTCGACAAGCCATGTAATCGTTGGGGCCATTATGCTGAAAATGTTACTGAATGCCTGATTCACCAGAGAAGAAGCCCTAAAAAAATAGGAGAGAGGAGCAACCCGCTCCTCTCTCCTGGTGTGTTCGCGCCTCACTTGCCTCAGCTTATTGCATGTGCCGGAGGCGTTACCTGGTCCCTCTCTTTAGGCTTTCTGGCTAACGCACCAGTCCAGGGGGTGCCAAGTAGTGGCAGCACCCAGCGGTCGCCACCGTAGTAGCCCGCCACGCGCCAGGCCAGGATTAGGAACAGCGCCAGCCCACCGATGATGGGGTTGATGCTTATTGCGCCCGCCATCATGAAGTTCAGGTTCATGAACAGGCCGAAGAAGGCGGCGATACCCGTCAGCACTCCGAAGATCAGGCCGAGGCCGACCAGGATCTCACCGAAGGTGACCAGGTAGGCGAAGAAACCAGCCCATGGTATCCCGATATTCTGCACGAACCAGACGTACCAGCCCGTTGCCGGATTCGCGATGTTGGCCGGGGTAATCGCGCCCTGAAGAAAGCCGGACAGCGGAGCTCCTGGATGGCTGGTGAAGATCCAGGAATTGCCGGTGTGATGCCAAAATGTTGCTCCGATATCAATATCGTAGCCGGTCAGCTTGTGGATACCGGCGACCAGCCATTGCCAGCCTACATACAAACGTACGATCAACCAGAACCACGCAATACGAGTGTCGGCGAATAAGAACCGCGCGATGGGCGGTTCGGGAACCTGTGTAGCCGCTTTGGGCTGCACATTTCTCATTATACTCATAATCTCCACCTCCATGATGGATTGGTTTATTCAAACGAACTTCAACGATTACCCGGAGCGCTCTGTGAAGTTTCTCTTCACTCGGGCTTCTCTTTGCTTTCGACACACTAAGCTTAATCCCCTTACATCACGACAAAATCACAACGGCATATAAAAATATCAAAAACACATCACGAAATATGAAATACTTTCATTTCATCTCCCTCACTATACTAAAAGAAATAGTTATTTTCGTTCATCTGACACAACATGGTAAGGGGGGATCGTTATGCAGCGTTCCAGATGGTTCATGGGGATAATACTTGTTTGTATGTTACTGAGCTTGATTGTGCCTCTATTTATTTCACATTTGACATTTGCCAGCCCGCTTGCGCCCTCCGCAGAGATAGCGGCGGTGTCGCCTCTGGTAGCTCAGAGCCAGGCGCTGGGCAACGTTGACCCACAGTTGCCCCTCGCGATGAGTATCAATTTGAGCCTGCGCAATATGAGCGAGTTAAGGCAATATGTGCAGCAGATTTATACTCCCGGTTCGTATCTCTACCACCACTACCTGCGCCCTGCGGAGTTTGCCACGCTCTACGGCTCAACGGCGCAGGAAGTGCAACAGGTAACGAATTACCTGCGCGCTCAGGGCTTCGCCGTGACCCGCGCCCATGCCGGGCAGCAACTCATTGACTTTTCTGGCACGGTGGCCCAGGCGCAACAAGCCTTCGCCGTGCAAATACACTCGTACCGCTCGCGCCAGGGACAAGTATTTTATGCCAACAGCAGCGCCCCCCGCGTGCCTCAGGCCTTGCGCCCGCTCATCGTGAACATCAATGGATTAAACAATGCTATCGTGCGCACTCATCCACCGCTGAGTCCGAAGCCGGTCAGGGGCGTCAGGTCTCCACGAACGATTAGTTGCCCCAATCCTGGCAGCAATGCTTTGCAATATCTCACACCTGCGCAGTTCGCCTCGGCCTACAATTACACGGCGGCCTACAACGCCGGGCTGCATGGTGAAGGTCAAAGCATCGCCCTCTTTGAACTCGATCTTTATACGCCGTCCGATATCGCCAATTTCCAGTCCTGCTATGACGCGAACTCGCCCACACGCATCAATACGATGTTGATCGATGGCGGGCCGGCTTCGCAGTCTCAAGGAGGGCTGGAAGTCGAGCTTGACATGGAGATTGAGCTTGGCATGTTGCATAACTTGACCAACCTCTTTGTCTACGAGGCTCCCAATTCCGACACTGGCTACAACGACGAGTGGGCGCAAATCCTGGCCGACGATGTTCCCGTTGTCAGCGACAGTTGGGGCGCGTGCGAGCCTGATCTTTCAGGAACCAATATTGCGGCGGAACAGCAATACTTCATCCAGGCTGGCGCGCAAGGTCAAAGCCTGCTGGCGGCTTCCGGCGATAACGGGGCCTACGATTGTGGCGATGGGACGCTGAACGTTGATGATCCGGCCAGTAATGCCTATATGACGGGCGTGGGTGGTACGCATCTTACCATCAATAGCGATGGCACCTACAACAGCGAAACCGCCTGGTCCGATTCGGCAAGTTCCACTGGCTCAGGCGGCGGCATCAGCACCTTGTGGGGTATGCCCTCCTTTCAAACCGGGCCTGGAGTCATAAACCCTACCTACAGCAGCGGCACGCCCTGTCACGCGGTTGTCGGACAATATTGCCGTGAAGTGCCGGACATCGCAATGAATGCCGATCCCGCCGTTGGTTACCTGGTATACTGCACCATTATTGCGGCTAGCTGTTCTCCTTCATCACCGTTCGCGCGCGTGGGCGGCACCTCGGCTGGGGCTCCCATGTGGGCGGCCATCATCGCCCTGACCGATCAATACGCGCTGGCGCGGGGCGGCAACAATCTGGGCTTTCTTAACCCGTTGCTATATACCCTGCTCAAATCAAGTACGCTTTACGGACGCGCCTTCCACGATGTGACGAGTGGCGCCAACCTCTTTTATCCCGCTACGACAGGCTACGATATGACGACTGGTATAGGCACGGCCAATGCCTACGGGTTTGTGATCGCGGCAGTCTCGCTGCCCCAGGCACGCACCGTTCCCGCCAGCACGAAATGGTACCTGGCAGAAGGACACGTCGGCAACCACTTTCAGGAGTGGCTGACGCTTGAAAACCCCTCCGTCGGCAGCTTCGCGCATGTTACAGTCAACTACCTGCTGCGCGGCAAAGGGCCGTTCAGCCAGTCGATCACCCTCAACCCCAGCACGCGCTCGACGATCAACGTCAACGATGTGCTGCGTGTAAACAGTAATTCCAGTGTGGGGCAGGACGTTTCCCTGTACATCACCTCGGATATCGCCATCGTGGCCGAGCGTCCCATCTACTTTACCTTCCTCGGCAATACGCTGGGCGGCTCCGATATCGTCGGGCAGACACAGACCGCTATGCACTTCACCTTTGCCAATGGCGAGACGCTTCCCGGCTACTACACCTTCATTACCGCGCTCAACCCCATCGGCCAGCCGACCGCTACCGTGACGGTCAGCTACTTTAGCGGCGGTGCGCTGATCGGGCAGGCCAGTATGACCATTCCCGCCGGGCAGCGCAACACGCTGGTCGCCAACAACACGCTGGGAACGGGCAAGTCATTCTACATCCAGGTAGACTCGAACCAACCAGTAGTCGTTGAGCGCCCCTTATACTTCCGCACCTCTGTTGCAGGCGTTGCTAACCTGGTGCAGGGCGGCAGTTCCGTGCAGGGCGTCACCCCCGCCACAAGCTGGTACTACGCCGATGGCAGCACCGGCTCAATCAATGCCCCTTCGCAAGAATACCTGGCGCTCGCCAATCCCGATGTGAACAGTTCAGGCACATCCGCTGCTGTCACGATCACCTACGCTCTTCCAAATGGTGTCACCAGGAATGTCAACGTAAGTGTCCCTGCCAAAAGCCAGCTTGTCGAAAACGTCAATACCGACGTGGGCAGTAGCCCGTTGGTAGCCATGATGGTAGTTTCAACCAACGGTATCCCCATCGCCAGCGAACGCCAGCAGTTCTTCAACAACCCGTCGCTCGTCCCCACTCCTACCGGATTGGATGTCGTCGGAGTAACGCCCGGTTCATCAAGCCTCCCGACTGTCTACAGCTTCGCCGAAGGACACCTGGGCAACAATTTCGCCGAAACCATCACGCTTTTCAATCCCAACAATACGCCCGCGAGCGCAGCCGTAACTTTCTTCGTGACACGCGGCTCAACCCGTTTCCTCTCGCAGGTAACGGTCAACATCCCCGCCATGGGCGTGTTACAGGTCAACGCCAACAATTTCCTCTTCGTCCCCGCCAACTCGCAGGGCGCGTTGCCCGAAGACACCTCCATCGTCGTGCAATCCCTCCCTACCAACGGCGGCACCGGTCCCACGCTGCCCGTAGTGGCCGAACGCGGTTTGTACTTCAACTTTCTGGGAACGACGCCAGGAGTAACGAGCGTTATCGGGTATAGCGGGGGGTAGGGACGCTTGCGTCCCAGGGCCTGATGAATTTTGACGACCGAATGGGATAATTCGTGCTCATTGGGACGCTTGCGTCCGCCCCGTCTTGTAGGGACAAGGGGCGGGGTGGAGTGGATGAGGGGGCCTTGTGCTTGTCCTCGTGGGAGTGCGATTCCGTTGGGGTTTCGTAAATCAGCATGGTCTCTCCCGGACGAGGACAAGCACAAGGCCCCCACCCTTCCCCACATCCGCCCCTTGTCCCTACAGGACGGGGGCGAACGTTTTCAGCCATTACCCGATTTGGTTGTCAAGGATCATCAGGACGGGGGTACGTATGTTACCGAGTCTTGTAGCAGCGAGATTCTATTGTTTCGATGGTTGCGAATGTTTCAGTTGTAGCATGGTAATAATCATCTGTTGTGTTGGTTGTTGCAATTGTTTCACTTGTTGCGCAAGGCTGATAGTTGATGCGATGGTCATGGATGAGAGCCTCTTTTCCTGATGGAGGCGAGAAAAACGAGAGAGCAAGCAAGCTCTGATGAGAGTATAACTGACGATGAGGAGAAATGCAAGGATTCATGGGCATGAGTGCCTGTCCCGGTAATCCTCGATCTCCTGCATCGACATGCCGCACGATGCAAGCATGGACTTTGGTCCGTTCATGTAAATGTTGCCTCTCGTCCACACCAGCCCTCTATTATCCAACTCCTGTGATAGATCTATCAGCGTAACCATTGCCGCGAGCAGCGTCTCTCTTGCCGCCATTACCTCTGGATCATCTGTGTCACACCCCTGGTATCTCAACTTATAGTAGCGCCCGGTCGCCTGCGCTGCTCTCCCCCACGCTAACACGTGGCGTTTCTGGACATCATCATCCATCATTCAAGTTTTCCTTCTTAGACGCCGACAGTTGTACCAAAGAGTTGATTTTGAGAAATGTTAATAATCGTTTGATATAAGTCTATGATTACTTGCTGGCTGTTGTCAATACCTTGTTTCTGCTACATTTACGAAAGCGGAGGAAAGTAATCGTATGGCAACACGATTGAAGGTCAAAGAAATTGCGCAATACCGGGGATTGAGTATGCGCAAATTATTTTTCAAGTCTGAGGTTGATGTTAAGACGCTCAGCAGGATTTATCATGATCCCGAAAGCGTTGTGACTACTGAAACGCTGGACAAGCTAGCGCGCGCGTTGAATGTGGATGTGTCGCTTTTGGTGGAGAGCGATCCGGCGCTGCCTAAATCGCTGGAATAGCAAAGCGGGTTGCCATAGCAAAGGGTACGAGGGCGGCGCAAGCGCCCCACCGCCATCAGCGCGTCCGAACTGGCCTCCATCCAGGCCACATAGCAAAGGGTACGAGGGCGGCGCAAGCGCCCCCACCGCCCTTCCCAACCTCTCCCGCCCCTACATGATCTGAGAATGTTGTTGTAGGGGCGGGGGTTGTGGAGAGGATGGGTGGAGGTGCTTGCGCCGCCCTCGTCCCTATTTCGTTCCCTTCCCTGTCACACGGCCTGCCAGACTTGCACGGTTCCATCATTGGAAGGGGGGGCGATGCGGGAACCATCGGGAGACCATGCTCACTCCCATGATGCTATGTATCCCCTTACACCGACACAAATTTCTCGCGAAAATCCTCGCAAAACGCTCGAATCGTATCGGACGGTACAGCGTGCGCTTCGTCAACTTTCAGCAGGGCGAAGATGGCTGGCCCTTTTAGCTCTGCTGGCAGGTTTTTGGGCTTAGGCACGAAGTGAATGTGGATGTGGCTGAAGCCCGGAGCTTCGGCAAAGAGCATCATGTACTCTTTTTCGACATGCGCGTCCTGGCGCAGGACCTGGGCCAGTTTGTATTGGATTTCCGCCAGTTCGGCGAATTCTGCGCGGCTCAATTCGTGCAAGGCTTCGGCGTGCCTTTTCAGCACAATCACCAGCCAGCCCAGGTGGGAGGTTGGATAGGCGTGATCGACGAGCCAGTACGCGCCCTCGTGTATGAACGGGCCGGGCGAGATGCGTTTTTCGCCGGAGATCGAGCGACAGGAAAGGCATTCCATAGTATGTATCTCCTGCTTTCTGGCTATGCTACTCCTTTAACAGGTAATCGATCAGCGCGTCGCGCTGCACCTTAACCTGCTTGGCCTCCAACGCTAAATCCTTGTCGGCGCGCAGGTCTTGTACCGTCGCATAATCGCCTGCCATCTCGTCTTCGCCGATCAGGATGGCGTAGGCGGAGCCGGAGGTGTTGGCCTGTTTCATCTGCGATTTCGCGCTGCGGTCGCCGTAGCCCATTTCGGTTTTAATACCAGCGTGACGCAATTCGGCCACGATACGTACCGCCGCGTCTTTCATTTCGGCGCTTTTGCCGAAGTAGACCACGTAGGCGCAGGGGCGCGCCTCCGGCGGCGGCGCAACCTCCTGGCGTTTCAGTTCCTGTGAGATGCGTTCAAAACCCGCGCCGAAGCCGATGCCGGGCGTGGGTTTGCCACCCAGGATTTCGGCCAGCCCGTCATAACGACCACCGCCGTTGAGAGCCTGCTTGCTGGCGGTCGAAATCACCTCAAAGACGGTGCGCGTGTAGTAGTCCAGGCCGCGCACCAGCAATGGGTCGAGCTGATAGGGTACATCGTAGAGGTCAAGGTAACGTTTGACCGCCGCGAAGTGTTCGAGGCATGGCTCGCACAGGTAATCGACAAATCTTGGGCGCGCCCGCGATCTTGGCCTGATCCTGCGGTTCCTTGCAATCGAGCAGGCGCAGAGGGTTCTTATAGAAACGCGCCTTGCAATCGTCGCAGCACGTATCCAGCAGTGGCAGGTAGTACTCTTTCAATCGCTCAAGATATTGCGGGCGGCAGTTGCGGTCTCCAATGCTATTGAGGGAGACATGCATGTTACTCAGTCCCATGCTTGTATAAAACTGGAAGAGCAGGCCAATCATCTCAGCATCTACTGCCGGGTCGCTTTCGCCCAACACTTCGCAGCCGAACTGGTGGTGCTCGCGCACGCGCCCCGCCTGCGGCTTGTCGTGGCGAAACATCGGCTCGCGCATGTAGTAGAGCTTGACAGGCTGCGCAAGCTGGAACATGCCGTGTTCAAGATAGGCTCGCACCACGCCCGCCGTGCCTTCCGGTCGCAGCGAGAGGTTTGCGCTGCGACCTTCCTTGTCCGGGCGGTCGTTGAAACTGTACATCTCTTTGTCAACGATGTCGGTGCCTTCACCGGTGGTGCGGCTGAACAGCGACGTTTCCTCTACGGTCGGCGTCTCGATGCGCCTGTATCCATACAGTTCAGCCACCTCTATCGCCGTCTTCTCGATCAACCGCCAGTAGGGCTGCTCGTCAGGCAACACATCTTTGAAACCTTGCAAAGCTCTATATTGTTCGGGCATAGCTCTAATCCTTCTCTTCCACATTAAAAATGCCAGGGCGACCGCAAGGGTCGCCCCTACCATACACGAGCCAACCGCTGCACGTTTCATTAAAGTATGGTAGGGGCGACCCTTGCGGTCGCCCTGGCTCGTCACAGCGCAGGCTCATTGAATGCCTCGCTATTATAACAGAAAGCGTAATGCTGTACCAGATCAGGCATGTGTTGTTACAAGCCGCATCTCAGGAACGTTCTCTAAACAAGACACTATAAACGAATGCTATATATACAGGAAAAACATGGCACAAACGGGCAAAATATCACAACAAAGCGCAGAGGCCAGCATTGAAGATAGGCCGCGAGACGCTGTAAAGCTTTCAGGAAGACAGCGACTCTTACGGGCGCTGGCTTCAAACTGGCTGTTGTGCCTGCTGGTTTTTGGCGTAGCGCTGCTCTTTGACCTGCACAATCTGGGTATTCCGAGTATCTGGTTCGATGAAGCCTTCTCGGTTGAACTGGCGCGACAGCCGTTGCCTTTGCTGTGGCATATCATCTGGGGGCCTGAGCCGAATATGGAACTGTACTACCTGTTCCTGCACTTCTGGTTGGGGCTGACGGGTCTGCTCGGCTTCAATCCAGTCGAAGCGCTGGTGCGCCTGCCCTCTGCCGTATTCGCGGGGCTGGCCTCGGTGATGGTCTTCTTGCTGGGGCGGCGTTACCTGGGGCTGGTAGCTGGCATCACGGGCGCGGGTCTCTTCACATTCAACTACCTGCAATTGACCTACGCGCAACAAACGCGCGCCTATAGCCTGCAACTCTTATTGACCTGCATCGCGTGGTATGCCTTGTTTGCCATTTTCACACGCGAGACGCATACAAAACGCTGGTGGGCCTGCTTCATTATCGCGAATACACTGGCGGTATACGCGCACCTGTTCAGCATCTTGATTCTCTTCGCTCAAGTAGTCACCTTCGCCGGTCTGCTTGTGCTGCCTGGCCCCTGGCGCGTTGTAGCGCGTCGTCGCCTGCGACCCTTCATCGCGAGTCTGCTACTGATCAGCGTTTTGATAATCCCAATGTTGCTGGAAAGCTTACGGGGTCCCAAAACGGGCTGGCTGCCTATACCGCACCTGCGCGAAGTGGTCGTCCTTTTCCAGTTGATTACCGCCAGCAGCAACTTGTACCTGCTCATCCTGTTCGTATTGTGCTTCTGTGCCGTGCTTATCGCCTTGCTGCCCCATATGCCAGATTCCGCGCCATTGTTGCAGACCGTCACCTTTTACCGGTCAGGAGACCAAAAGAGCGAACAACAGATACAGCAGCTTTTGCCCATCGCTTTCGCCCTGGTGTGCTGGTTTTTTGTGCCGGTTATCAGCAGTTTTATCGTTTCACAGGGGTCGATTCGCCTCTTTTCGACGCGCTACCTTGTGACGGTTTTGCCACCCTTGTTTCTGCTGGTGGGGCTGGCCGTCGTCGCGCTGCGCTGGCGCGGAGCGCAATTTGCGCTGATAGCGGGGTTGTTCCTGGTCGCGCTCTCTCTTGTGCCGGTATACTATCGAAGCGCGCAGGTAGAGGACTGGAACTCGACCGTGCATTGGCTGGAGCAGCGCTCGCAGCCGGGAGACGGGCTGGTCTGTTTCGATAACGACGTACAACAGGGCTGCCAGATTGCCGTCGAGTATTACCTGCGCGCCTATCCCAATGGAACGCATTTCACCAGCGACTCGCCGGGCGCGTTCTCCTGGCAAAACTTCGGCCCGGTCGATCCCGCGACGGGTTCCTCTGCGGCGGTTGATCCCCACGCCCTGGCGCTCTACGCCGCGCAGCGCCCACGCCTGTTCTATATCGTCGGGCGCGTCCCCACCGACGCGGCTGCGAAACAGGCGCAGGCGGCGCAGCAATGGCTGGACAGCCATTACCACCTGCTGGGACGCATCCATACCCCCACCGTCACCATTAGCTGGTACGCCACTTCGTAGGGCATAGGAGTACGATACAGGACGGAAACACGTTCATTCCGATTAGCGTTGGTAAAAATCATCAGGACACCGTGGACGCAGGAGTCCCAACAAATATGCTACGATTGTAATAGGTAAAGTACCCCATGGCTGAAGCCAGGGGCTTCTACAGGGATTGCTCCCTGTTGGCCTCTTCCAGGCCGGTGTTCGTTGCAACCACACCGAGCGGCTTGTGGGCTCTAGACTCAGTGTATCGGCTGGCACACAAACAGTGGGTACGTTACTGCTTTTACCCAGGGGAACGATTTACCCTGGAACGCCCAAACAGTATTTGGTTGTCAGTGTGCGAAGAACTGTAGAGAGGATACTCCATGGTAGAACACATGTCAAGCGACAAAACGAGTACCAGACCTCTGCCTGCGGGCAGCACGCCTTCTCTCCCCATGGCTAAAGCCAGGGGTTTTACGGCGCGATCTGATAAAATTCGACTACAATATATATTGAGGAGCCTACTCGTGTCCAATACGTTTGAAGAACAATATGCCCCCACGCTCAAAGAGGTCTTTACTACCCATGCGCGGCAGCAGTTGCAACAGGGCGCGGACGGACTGGCGCTGGCGCGTGCCTATGCTGAACAGGGCAAGCCCGATTTCACGCTGGCCTTCTTGCTGTTGCTGGACATCCTCGATGACGAAAAACGCGAAGCGCTGGCTCACGCCTATGAGCGGCGCGCCCGCCTTTCCGAGGAAAAAGCGCGCCAGCTCGATAAGCAATTTCATCGCTCGTTCCCCTTGATTAAACTGGAAGCGCAAAAAGACCGCAAGCTAGCCAGCGCCATACGCGGCGGTCAGTCTATGCCTGTCGATTGATGATTGGGGTTTTATGCGTAGAGACACTGGAAAGGTAGGGTGGATGGTCGCTTGTATGTATGATTTATCAACTTCGTCAAGCAATAGATTTCACTCTTTCGCCCAGCCAGCGTTCCAATTGCTCAACGGGTAACGGACGCGACATGTAATAGCCCTGCGCGAGATCACAGTGGAGGGTAGAGAGCAGTTCCAGCGTGCTTACATCTTCCACGCCCTCGGCCACGACGCGCAGGCCGAAGCTATGCGCCAGGTTTATAGTCGAGCGCACGATAGTTGCGTCGGCCTGGTTAGTGGCCATCTGCTGCACAAACGAACGGTCGATCTTCAACTCGTCGATGGGCAGTTGCTTCAGATAGGCCAGCGATGAATAGCCCGTGCCGAAATCGTCGATCGAGATGTGTACCCCCAGCGCGAAGATTTGCGCCAGGATATCTACTGAGCGATGCGTGTCGGTCATCATGGCGCTTTCTGTTAGTTCGATACAGAGCAAATGTGGTGGTATGTGATAGTGTTCGAGTAAGTCTGCTATGGTTTTCGGCAACGTGGCATCGCGCAGGTTCCACGCGGAGAGGTTGATTGCTATGCTTAGCTTCTGTCCGGTGTGCTGCCATTCACTGCATTGTCGCATAGCTTCTTCCAGTACCCAGTGGCTGAGAGGTCCAATCAGCCCTGTTTGTTCTGCCAGAGGGATAAACTGGTCTGGCGGTATCAGGCCACGCGAGGGATGCTGCCAGCGTACCAGGGCTTCGACACTACCAATCATTCTGCTTTTCAGATCGATCTTTGGCTGGTAATACAACCGCAATTCACCCGTTGCAATAGCCCTGCGTAGTTCTGAAATGAGGGTCAGACGCTGAGGGTTATACCGCTCAAATGCGCTCTGGAAGAGCGCGTACCCATCGTGCGCCTGTTTGACTGCATACATGGTCATGTCTGCGCGCCGCAACAGGGTTATAGCATCATTTGCGTGGGCAGAATAGAGCGATGCGCCTATACTGACATCGATCTGAACAGGGTATCCATCGACGTTACAAGGCTCTTCCAGTGCATGCCGGATAGCAGACGCCACCGCTTCAGCTCTCGCTTCGTCTGCCTGCAATAGCAGGATGGCGAACTCGTCTGCGCTAAGCCGCGAGACTACGTCGGGCGCAGGTACAATTTGTCGCAGGCGCATCCCCACCTGTTGCAGCAGGAGATCCCCGTGATGATGCCCGAATGTGTCGTTGACATCCTTGAAACGATCAATATCCAGCGCCAGTACTGCCATTGATCTCTGCTCACCTCGCGCGGCCAGCGCCTCTCGTTCCAGAATCTGTATGAACCGTGTGCTGTTAGGCATACCGGTCAGGCCGTCATATTGGGACTGGTAGCGCAGCGCCTCCTCCATAGCAACCCGTTCCGTGATATCGCGGCTAGTAATCACTATGCCTCTAATCGCCGGATTTTCGAGGCAGTTGTAGGCAACGGCCTCCACCGTCAACCATGACCCGTCGGCGCGGCTCATCCGGCACTCTGTCTGCACGAGTTGGATATTTGCCTGCAAACCCTCTATGAATATCGTCAATATGCGCTGCAGGTCGTCAGGATGAATCAGGCCGAACATGCTGACGCCAATCAACTCCTCAGGCTCATGCCCCAGAATGCGGCGAAAAGATGAACTCGCGTATTGGAATCGACCCTCAGCATCGATGATGGAGGTGAAATCATTGGACTGCGCGGTCAGAGCGCGAAAACGTGTTTCGCTTATCTGTATAACGCGATCGGCCTCGACGCGCTCCGTTACATCGACAAAGGTAATGACCACGTGTGTAATGATGCCATCAGCCTCGCGTACTGGCGCAGCATCAATCTCTATCCAGCGTGATTGACCGTCGGGGCGCACAAAACCTTGAAGCGCGCGATGTTGAGCCTCCCCGGTGCGGAATACCATCGCCGTCTGCAATTCTTCATATGGGAGCGGAGTGCCATCGGGACGCCTGAATACAACATTGTCAGACTCGAACAAGTACTGCTGCATGGCCTCGAAACTCACACCCAGTATCTGCTGCGCTGCCCTGTTCGTCTCCACAATCTGACCCGCAGAGTTTATCAGCACAACACCACAGGCGATAGTATCGAAAATAAGATGCCAGTGCTCTTTTAATGGGTCTATTGAGGCAACCAGTTCATACGCCAACCCACGCTCACCCGTCAAATCCAGAGCGTCTTGAGAGACAGCAAGGTCTTGATCGTCTTTTATGAGAAAGAGATGGTCTATAAGCTGGTCCACTGTTTCGATAACCTCCGTCGATCACATAGTTATAACCCGACCTCTGTTGTGGCCGTCTTCCTTTCTGTCTATCGACTGAGATTAGGGGAATCTTTAAGTTGGCGTCGCTATTCGCTGTGATTTTTGTTCTTTGGTAACGTACATTGGTGGAGGGTGGTCTTTTTGCGCGAGTGACCAGGGCGGGGCCAAGGGCCGGGCTTCGCCGCCCTTGCAGCTCCCTCGCTCTGGTCAACGCTCGCTTGATGCAAAAACTTGACGCCCACTCCTCTTCTTGCTGTACACTATCAGACAGGGTAAGAAAGTGCTATAATGAAGCCATGTCTTCAATATCTATCCCAACAACAAATACCACCATAACAAAGAAAACCGACCTGCTCGGCCTCACCCTGCCAGAATTGCAGCAATGGCTGGTGGAGCGTGGGGAAGCGCCGTTTCGCGCTAAACAAATCTATCAATGGCTCTTTCAACGTCTCGTCACCGATTTTTCGGCCATGACCAACCTTTCGCTTTCATTGCGCGAAAAACTTGCGCGAGAAGCGAGCATAGGCTCCATGATCTTGCGCAGCGAGCAGCATTCTAAGGATGACCGCACGCGCAAGATTCTTCTGGAATTGGAAGATGGCAAACTGATCGAATCGGTCCTGATGCTCTATCCGCCGCTGGGCGAGAATAGCTCTCGCGCTACCGTGTGTGTCTCGACGCAGGCGGGATGCGCCTATGGCTGCACATTCTGCGCGACGGGCCAGATGGGCTTTGATCGCCACTTGAGCGCGGGAGAAATCGTGGCCCAGGCGCTCTACTTCGCGCGCGAACTTCGGGCCGCGCCCTGGTCGGCGCAAGGCTTGCCAGGCAGCGCGTCCATCGATCGCATCACCAATCTCGTTTTGATGGGCATGGGCGAACCGCTGCACAACTACGACAATACGCTGAGAGCGCTGCGCATCCTCAATAGCCCGGATGGGTTCAACCTGGGGGCGCGTCACATGACCGTCTCAACGGTGGGACTGGTGCCAGCCATTCGCAAACTGAGCCTGGAGCAGCTACAGGTCAACCTGGCTATCTCGCTGCACGCGCCAACCGATGAGTTGCGCAGCAAAACCATGCCCGTCAATCGCAAATACCCTATAGAGGAATTGATTGCCGCCTGCCAGGATTACATCGCGGCCACGCGGCGACAGGTCACATTTGAGTACGTGCTGCTCGCAGGCGTCAACGATACGCCAGAATATGCCCACAAGCTGGGGGAACTGCTCGCGCCGCTCAAGCAATTCGCGCACGTCAATTGCATCCCCGTCAACGTCACCTCCGCCGACTATCGACCACCCACCGGAGAAGCCATTCGCGCCTTCCGCGACATCCTGCAACAGCACGGGGTGAGCAATACCGTCCGCGCCGAACGCGGCGACGATATCGCGGCTGCCTGCGGTCAACTGCGCACCCGCTTCGAGCGCGTCAGAGGCTTTTCAGCGCCGCCAGGTCGTTGAATCCGATAGGCAGCGTAGGTAGCTCATGTCCCTGTCTTTGTTTCATCCCTGTTTATCCCCATGTTATCTTCTTGTATCCCTTCTGTTTCCTCATGGGGCGTCGTTTCTTCGTCTTTTTCTCCTCTTGTATCCCCCAGTTGTCTGCATTCATCAGCGCCTGCGCCTCCTCGTGCTTGCCCTCTTCGATCAGGTGCAGAATGCGCTCTCCGCCGCGCTGCATCCGCGCATTGATGAAATCGTGCCGGGCAGTGGCGGCAGACCCGTACATCGCGCGTCGGGCTGCTTCGAGTTCCAGGTCGATTTGGCGCATCATGCGCGCGACTTCGCTTCCTTGCTCCATGTGCCATAACTCCTTCTATTGTGGTCCGCTAATCCTTACGTGTTCTGATTCATTTGATCTATTTGAAGAGTGCCATAGAGGTAAAAGCAAAAACAGGTACAAATCGTACTTGAAATCGTACAGGTCTTGTTGTACGATTTATGTACGGAAACACGGGGTGATGTCAATGAAGGAGTGAGGAGTATGAGTTCAGATTTTTCAATGCTCTTGCGAACGTACCGTAAAAGCATGGGATGGACACAGGAAGAATTAGCTCAACAATGGTCGTATTCCTTTGAAACCATTTCGGCCTGGGAACGAGGGAAAAGAACGCCCGGTAAACAAGAAACCCTTCGCTTAGCAAAGTTGCTCGAACATGGATATCGAGAAATTCGCGGAGGTGATACTTGGCAGTCGTGAACACCCTGAAACAGCATCAGGCTGGAAAGCAAGTTTTGAGACCTGGGGAGAACTTCAACACATTTATCGAACCCGCACAGAGTTCAGTCGTGATTTCCCGTATGCCCGGATGTTCGATGAGTCCCACAAAATTCTAGCAGCGGGTATCAGTTTAAATGCCATCGCTCTTACCTATAGTAGAGATGCTTTACTCAAGGCCATTATCGAAGATAACTGTACGATACAACTCTGCTTTCTGGACCCAAATGGCATGAAATGTGCTGAGAGAGAAGAAGAGGAAAACTACCCCAAAAGAACTTTAGCCGATCTGACAAGCGTTAACATCCTGGTCGTGAAGACATTATACAATCAAATCGAACGCACCAGTCCAGAACACCTGAAAAATCTGGAAATCAGGACATATAACTTGACCCCACGATTTAATATCTACATAGTAGATGATGTGCTGATGACGGTTCAGAGTTATGCCTACGGGCGAGGGGAAGATACTCCCGCACTCCTGTTGTAACGAAAAACAAGAGGCGGTCTCATTGATTTTTACGCAGATGCCGCGAAGCACATTCTTGAGCATTCAATAGATGCCTGTAATACATAGGACATAGGAAAATAGAGAGGAAGCGTGTGAAAGATACCATCATAGATCAAGCGGACCTGCCTGGAATGTTAGAAATAGCCGAGGCAGCCGCCCGTCAAGCGGGAGATTATCTTCTCAAAAAGCTTGGTTCTGCCAAAATAGCCTATCAGAAATCTCCGCTTGACGATTTACTCGATGCTGATCTGGAAGCTGAACGTCTCATCTTGACCAGGCTACACGAAGAATCACCAGAGATGGGAGTTCTTTCGGAAGAGTCAGGCCGCAAGGGAACAGATAGACAATACTGGCTTGTTGATCCGCTTGATGGTTCAGCCAACTTTCAACACGGTAGTCCTCTCTTCGCCATCTCTATCGCATTAGTGACGACTCAGGCTACTCTAGGTAGCATCATTTATCTTCCGACAAGAGACGAAATGTTCACCGCGCTTCAAGGACAAGGCGCGTTTTTAAATGGAACTCGTATCAGTGTTTCCTCGATTGAGACGTTAAACGACGCGATCGCCCATGTGGGAGATTTTGCCAAAGACAACAATGTAAAAAATACTCATGAGCGTCTGGAGGATATATCCAAATTGGCGACTCATGCTCGACGCATACGCATGATCGGCACAGCCGCAACAGACCTGGCATATGTTGCCTGCGGACGTGCAGACCTGCTTGTCAATCATGCAGCACACCCCTGGGATATCGAAGCGGGGAAACTACTGGTGTTAGAAGCAGGAGGAAAAGCATCTACATGGCAATCTTACAAAGGTGCAACACTTTCCATCTATAGCAATGGAGTTATTCATCAGAGCGCAAAAAATCTGCTTATGCCATTAGAAAGCTAATCATTTGATAACTGGCAACGCCTTTAATGAGTACTGGTATAATATGCTCTGCCGTTAGCTTTAGCCATGCATCCCGACACCAAATAATCCTGTATCCCAATACCAAAACATGGCGACCGCAAGGGTCGCCACTACTCTACAACGGCTTCGCAGGCCGCTTCATTCGTATATATAGTAGTGGCGACCCTTGCGGTCGCCATGCTCGGATGTACTGTCGGCTGTTCTGTCCGCTCTTACTTTGTCTTCGGCAGCTTGCTCATCGTGCGCAGGCAGCGGGTGCAAATGTTCACATTGCGCATAGCGCCGTTGATTTCAAGGCGGCGATGATGCACATTCAGCACGAAGCGGCGGCGGGTGCGTTTCTGTGAGAAGTTAGAATTGTTGCCGTACAGCGGCTTGCGTTCGCATATTTCACAACGACCTGACATTT
Source organism: uncultured Chloroflexia bacterium (assembly GCA_963769535.1). Classification (GTDB taxonomy): domain Bacteria; phylum Chloroflexota; class Ktedonobacteria; order Ktedonobacterales; family Ktedonobacteraceae; genus CF-113. Next base: position 258,184 of record CAVYMC010000005.1, read on the forward strand.
TTTATGATCCTCTCTATCTCGCCCTGGTATGCTGGGCTGTTCCCTTGATTATCTCTGCGGCTTTTGATATACTGCAAATGTTTCTCAGACTTGTCACCGTACCAACATGATAACAAATGAGATCATCCGTTTATGCCTTGCGAGTATATCACGAGGGAACTCGTTTTGGCAAGTATTTAGGAAAGAAAAGTAAGCGCATGTCGCGAACATCTGCTATCCCGCTGCAAAATGGCGCGCGGCCTCTGGGTAAAATCGAGGTCTTGCCCAATGCCATACATACGATTGCTGTACAGGCTATCAGTGAATGCTACGGCGTGGTGGGCATCACCGCGCCGCGCTTGCATTATGGGCAGCCAGTCATGTTAGGGCCGGAGCATCTGAACCAGGGAGTGCAGGTGCGCATTATCAACGATCAAATCATGCTGGACGTGTATGTCGCGTTGGAGTATGGGCTGCGTATTTCAGAAATCGCCCACAATATCATGAGCGGCGTCAAGTTTTCCGTTGAAAAGATGCTGGGTGTGCCGGTTGCGCAGGTCAATGTGAACGTGCAGGGATTGAGCCACAGCGCGGCGCAAACGAGCGCGCCGAAAAACGCAAAATTAAGAAAAGAATAGAGACGTAGGAACCACTTACCATGCAGGAACAGTCACCACGCGCCATGACCTCATTGCCCCCCCAACGTCCGCGCCGCATCAGCGTGTTTGATGGGCAGGATTTGAAAAAAGCTATGCTGGGGGGCGCGGCATGGTTGGCAGAGCATCGCGACGCTATCAACGCGCTCAACGTCTTCCCTGTTCCCGATGGCGATACCGGCTCCAATATGTCGGCTACCATGCAGGCTGCCATGCGCGCTATCGAAGCCAGCGAAGAAACCTCGGCTGGCGTGATCGCAGCGAAACTCTCACACGGCGCGTTGCTCGGCGCGCGCGGCAATTCCGGTGTCATCCTCTCGCAGATTTTGCGCGGCGTGGCCCAGGGACTCGATAAAAAACAGACCTTCACCGCTAGCGACCTGGCCGCCGCAATGCAGGCTGCGCAGCTATTGGCCTATCGCGCCGTTCTCAAACCCGTCGAGGGAACCATCTTGACCGTCGCGCGCGAAACCGCCGATGCCGCGCAATTCAGCGCGGGACGCGGCGATGATCTCGTAACCCTCATGCAGGAGATGGTCATGGCCGCTCGCCAGTCTGTCGCCCGCACACCTGACCTGCTGCCCATCTTAAAACAGGCGGGCGTGGTCGATGCGGGCGGCCAGGGTTTCTGCACTATTTTAGAGGGCATCTGGCTTTATGTGCGTGGGGGAGAGGCAGAAGCTATCCAGGGTATAACCGCGCAGGCCGCCGCGAGCGCGTTACCAGCTACAACCCACGAGCCAGTTGGGAAAAAGGGGCGCGTGCAGATTGAAGAAGAATTTGGTTATGAAGTTGTCTTCTTACTGCGCGGAGAACATCTTGATGTCGAAGGCATCCGCCAGAGTATCATCGACATGGGCGGCGTCTCCACCGTCGTCGCAGGCGACGAGAAAATGCTCAAAGTGCATACCCACACCGAATGGCCCGGCAAAATCCTTGACTATGGCGTCAGCATCGGCAGTCTGCTCGACATCAATATCGAAAATCTCCAGGAACAGAGCCTCGCCTATGCTGCGGAGAGCGAGGCAGAACACGCGCGGGACGACGCGCAGCCCCTCACACAGCAGATCGCAACGGTAGCCGTTGTCTCCGGCCCCGGCTTTGAAAAAGTCTTTCAGGGATTGGGCGTCAGCTCTATTGTACCGGGTGGGCAGACCATGAATCCCAGCACCGAAGAACTGCTGATGGCAGTTAAAGCTGCGCCTGTCCGACAGGTGATTTTGCTGCCCAACAATAGCAACGTCATTTTGAGCGCGCGCCAGGTGCCGGATTTATGCGATAAAGAAATCTATATTGTGCCGACCGAATCCATGCCCCAGGGCATTGCCGCGCTCATTCGCTTTAACTACGCGGCAGACTTTGCAACTAATTGCCGGGCCATGACCGAGGCAGCAACCAGCATCCACACCGCCGAAATTACCACCGCTGTGCGCAGTGTGCAGATTGGCGGCGTGCGCGTGCGCGAAGGCGACTACATTGGCCTCGTAGATGGCAACCTGACTATGGCCGGTCCAGATATACAGCGCGTGATCCGCGAGACGCTGCAACATATGGACATCCAAAACTTTGAGATCGTGACGCTTTACTACGGCGAAGGCGTAAGCGCGAAAGAGGCCGAAGAGACCGCCCGGCGCATCAAACAACTCTACTCACAGCTTGAGATCGAAGTCGTAGACGGGGGACAACCCCACTACGCCTATATTTTATCAGCAGAATAACTCACGAGCCAGGGCGGGGGCCAAGGGCTGGGTGTCCCGCCTCTACCCTGCTACGAAGGAGCGGAGCGGGCAAATCCGTAATGGGTTTTAACAATCAAACTCGGTAATGCGCATATCCTGATAAACTTTGACAACCGAATCGGGTAATCATGAGAAACGCCCATCTCCGTCCTGTAGGGACAAGGGGCGGATGTGGGGAGGGGTGGGGGCCTTGTGCTTGTCCTCGTGGCAATACGCTTCGTCTGGGTTCCGTGAGGCAGGATGGTCGCCTTCCGACGAGGACAAGCACAAGGCTCCCTCATCCGCTCCACCCCGCCCCTTGTCCCTACAGGACGCTGGGACACCTCCATTACTCGATACCGGTCGTCAAAATTCATCAGGGCGGAGCGGCAGGTCCGCGGTATTACTGATTTGGGCAATAATATTCATCAGGGTAGGGGCGGGGCTTGCCCCCGCCCTGGCCCAGTCATTTGGAGGATTTTTATGGGTGTTCGTATCGTCACAGATAGTACCGCAGACATACCAGCGGAGGTAGCGGATAAGCTCGGCATTACTATCGTTCCGCTCACCGTCTTTTTCGGCGAAGAGGCGTTTCTGGATGGAGTTGATCTGGATAATGCGGGCTTCTACCGCAAACTACAGGCCAGCAAGGATTTACCGCGCACCTCGCAGCCCGCGCCCGCCAATTTTCAGGAAGCCTATACGCGTCTGATCGACGAGGGAGCCGACGCCATTCTCTCGATACATCTTTCCTCGAAATTGAGTGGCACGTACCAGTCAGCCTGCGCTGCTCGCGATAGCATGCCGGAAAGCGTCCGGCGTATTCCTATAGAAGTGATCGACTCAAAAAATATCAGCGTAGGCATGTCGCACGCCATTATACAGGCGGCTGAGGAGGCGCGTCAAGGGTTGGGACTGGATGCCATTAAAGCGCGCGCGCTCGATCAGCTTGCGCGCACCCATATCCTGGCCGTGCTCGATACACTCGAATACCTCAGACGCGGCGGGCGCATCGGCGGCGCGCGGGCGCTGCTCGGCAACATGCTGAGCGTCAAGCCCATTATCGCCTTGAAAGATGGCGAAGTCGTCCCTGTAGAACAGCCGCGCACGCGCGGCAAAGCTTATGCGCGGGTCGCGCAACTGCTGGCGGAAAAGGGCAAAATAGAGTATGTCTCCATTGCCGAAGCCAGCGAGGACGTAGGACGGCAACTGGCGGAGGCCATCAAAACCACCTATAGTGGTGATATTCCTATCTATCTGTTGGGGGCTTCGCTGGGAACGCACACCGGGCCAGGCACAGCAGCCATTGCCTATGTTTTGGCCCCGTAGGAGGATACTATGTCACAGAATTACGTTGTGCCTAACATCTATTCGGACATGAGCAACCAGTCGCAGGGATATTTTGCTTTTCGTTTCACCTGCGAGGTTTGCCGCTGGCAAATCGACTCGACGCCCATCCGCTCAACGGTCAGCGTGGCGACCAACGTCATGGATATCGGTGTCGGGCTGCTCGGTGGTTTCTGGGGGCGCGCCGCCCAGGCGGGCGAGCAGATGTACGGCTCCAAATGGCACCAGGAGCAGGCCCAGGCCCTGCAAAAGTCCTGGGCATCGGTGCAGCACGAATTTCATCTCTGCCCCAAATGCCACCAGACCGTCTGTATGCGCTGCTATAATCCAAAGCTCAACCTTTGCGCAAACTGCGCCCCCGATCTCAAGGCTGATGGAGCTAGTTTTCAGCACGAAATGAACGTCGATGCCCAGCGCAAGCAAATCGAACAGGGCTACCAGGCCCCTCAATTCAATGTGAGCGCCATCCCCTCCGCAATCACGCCGGATATGGTGAGGACGCCACAGCCCTCCGTTCAGCCTCAGCTCCAGGCTCAGACTCCTATGCAGGCTCAGGTAGCCAGTGCGAGCAATCCATTAGCTGGCACGCGTTTCGATACGCCTGGCTACCCTTCGGATGTGATGTGTCCCACCTGCCGCCGCATGGGACCTCCTGGCAAGTTTTGCAAGGACTGCGGCACGAAGCTGCCCCTGCCTGACCTGTTCTGTCCAAACTGCGCCGAGAAAGTTGACGTTGGCGCTCGCTTCTGCCAGGAATGTGGCGCGAAGCTCCAACAGGCCACATAAATTGATGGAACAGGCGTCGCCAAGCGCGTAGCCCTTCGCGACGCCTGTTCCATCAATTTATTGGACATTTTTACCATTGACGTACCAACGTGTATCAAGTTACAATAGAAGTAAGCAAGTTGGTTCTTTCTGTTTTAGGTGAAACTAACTATCAGAGCCAGACGTGATCTGAGTACGGGTGCTTGTAAGGTGTATACCAGTTTCTGTTACCACGTAGTTCGTTTATTACCAATGCCAATCAATGGTCTAGTGTTCGTGAAAAAGCCTTCCCGGCTTTGAAAACGAAGGAGGAACGACTGTGGGAATGTTACGGGTGATGTCGAGACGCGGCGACGATCGTGTCAACTGGGATCAGCAGAAAGTGCTGGCAGGTGATCTCGAAGCAAGGGCTGCTGTACGCGAGGCGGAGCGAATCTTTGCGCAGGAACGCGCCAAAGGAGCTACCGCTTTCCGCGTAGAACCTGGTAAACCGATCCAGCGCATCGACACATTTGACGAGACCGCCGAGCAGATAGTTCTTGTTCCGCGAGTCGTTGGCGGATGACGTTCATGACTCAACAGGTGCTAACGACACTTGGTTGGGTAGTTCTCGCGCTCGCTATCTCTCCCATGTTGTGGCTGCTTTTTCAGCCATATTTCAAGGGATTATCCTCTGCTGAGCGGCGGGCGGCCAGCCTTTTGCGCGATATGCTCACTGCCGAGCAATGTCGCCAGCTCGTCTGGCGTGGCTATCTGGAAATACCGAGTCCTTCAAGCGCCCAACGTGTCTATCGCGTGCCGCGCGCCAGAGGCTATGTGCAGGTGCTTGAGCATGGTCGTGCGGTGATGCGCTTGTGTATTCAGCCCGTTGAGTGGTTACCCGACGCCGACGTAGTCGTGCTTCACAAACTCATGATCGAGGCCAATGAAGAATTTTATCTCCAGAAGGCAAATAAGTACCTGTGTACTGATTGAATCTTAACTAATCAGGGCGGGATAACAAACCAGGGCGGGGACAAGCCCGCGCCCCTACCCTGTACAATCACTGGACATCTCTATTCTTTCGTACAGGGTAGGGGCGCGGGCTTGTCCCCGCCCTGGTCCGTCTTCATGCCTCTGCGGTTGTCCGGCCCCTCCCATTCTCCTAATCCTCATCCTCTAGCTCATCTTCTTCTACCAGGCCTTGTATGACCTCTTTGTGCCCATTCTGTTGCACGCAGGCGTGCGGCCCACCATCAAGGGGCCTGTTGCAAAGCGGACACACGGGGCGTCCGCTCGCCACCAGCACATTGATAGAACTGGTCAGGGTCTGAGCCTGTTGCATAGTGAAAAAGATGGAGACGGATTCGTCTTCGCGGATAATGGCGCGTGGCTCCTGACCGCGCTCCAGCAAGATTTCGATGGGCGCCGCGATCAGCGCGAGCAGGGTGCGGCCCTCGTCGTACCCGATGCGAATCTGCCCGACCTGGAACTCAAAGGTAGGCCGCCCGGGAAAGTCCGCGGGCATTCCCTCTATCGTTGGTTTCGGTCCCGCCTGCGCGATGGCGCGCAGCACATTGCCGTCGGTGATCTGCGCCAGGGCGCGATCAAGCGCGAGCGCGAGCGTATTGAGCTGCTCTTTCTCCATCCACATGATGACCGCGCGCCCGCCTGCCTGCGCGTAGAGCCGGAAGCGGCGCTGCCCCGGCCCGCCTACCGCATCTGCTCCTAATATGTTGACAGGACCCAGGTCTGTACTCATCTCTAAATGCCTCCTCACTACATGGAAATGTAGGGGCTTTCCGTTCTGCGCCCTTAATAGCCTCGCGCCGGGTCGTAGCGATTATGCAGGGCTTCTCCCGCGCGAAAGCGGCGTATATTATCGGCGAACAGTTCCGCCAGGCGTTCCTCGTAGTGAACGCTATGGCCGGAGATGTGCGGCGTCAGGATCACGTTGGGCATCGAATAAAGCGGGCTATCAGGTGGCAGTGGCTCATCTTCGGTCACGTCCAGGCCCGCGCCCATGATCCATTCCTCTTGAAGAGCGCGAATCAGCGCCTGCTCATCGACAATATGCCCCCGCGCAATATTGACAAGATAGGCGTTGGGGCGCATGACCCGCAACTCTGCCTCGCCAATCAACCGTTCGGTGTCAGGTGTGAGAGGAACGCATAGCACGATATAATCACACTGGCTGAGCAAATCGTGTAAATGCTCCCGCGCATAGTACATATCTACGTCGGGATCATCCTGTCCATTTGTGTGTAGAGAGTGACGCATACCCACCACACGCATCCCGAAGGCATGACCCAGCTTCGCGATCTGCCGTCCGATGTTTCCAACTCCTATGATACCCAGCGTCTGGCCGATCAGCTCGCGGCGTCCCAGATTATACCAGCTTGCGCTGCGCGCCCAGATATGCTGGCTCTGGAGGCGCACCATCTGCGGCCAGTTCCAGTTGAACATCAGCATACTGCCAAAAACATACTCGCAAATAGTGGTTGCATGAATACCTGCCGCAGAAGTAATAATGATCCCACTGTCGGGATCGAGCAAGCCCTTTGATTTCAACGAATCTACCCCCGCGCCGGGAACTTGCAGCCAGCGCAGATGAGGCGCGACCTCTCGCCAGTTGGCCGGAATATCATAGCTGCACAACACCCCGGCCTCGGCTAAACTGGTCGCCAGTTTATCAGAAGTGGAGAACTGGATTGGCGCGCCCGCCGCCTCGCTTAATGCCTGTTCTGAAGCGGGCGAGAAACGAAAGGTAGTTACTACATTGAGATGAGTAGACACTATTCAAGAACTCCTTGCATGGATTTTTAGGCATGGTTCAAATGAACTTGACAGCTCCTAACCACTAGAAAAACACAGCTCTGTCATGCTGAGCGCAGCGAAGCATCTCTGTGCCGGGCGCGACAGACCCTTCGCTTCGCTCAGGGTGACACGGTTTGACTGTTCAAACTGTCAAGTGCCATTCGTCCAAATTGAACCTTGCCTTAAGATATGCTGCATCGTTCGTCACTGTAGTCTATCCGATTTAAGAGCCATGTGGCAAGTATTTCTCCCGCATGATACCATCGTGTCAATTACACGATACGGATGCACTGGTAGAAACCGGTCCGCTTTGTTACGTTCTTTGAAATAAGGATTCGCGGTTATTTGCCGATAGAATTGGATGAAGTGAAACAGAAACAACCCTGAGGTTGCCCTGTAAACCCCGCCAGGGCTTGCCAATTGTCCTAATCAAAGGCGATAATGTGCAGTTAGGGGTGTTGTTGCGTTTGAACAGTTAGATGTTTCTATATAAAGAAAAAGTCTCTATCATAAACAAAGCAGGCAATCGTCACGCATTGCCTCTGTCTAGGGAGTGGGTCGCATGCTGGTTAATAACGACGTAAACCGGGGAGGGATTGCTGGTTTTGACTCTCGATCTGCCGTAGGCCAGGGAGAATCTGCGTTAGGCTGGAAGGGGCTAAAGCCATCCTCGCGCAAGACAAAAGGGCGAGCGCGTCGTCGTATCTTCGCCATTATCAGTATCGTGTTACTTATCGCCATCATCTTCACGGTTGTGCGCGTGGCGAGCGTTGCCGCCGGTACGAACGATCAGTTGACGCTGACTGTCGGCAGCCAACAAGCTGCTCTGATTGATTTGCGGCAGAGCATTCCCATCAACCCCGACCTTTATGGTGTGAATGTCTTTCCAGAAGTGGGTACCAGTTCGATAGATGGTCATTATACCGGCTTCATGAACTATGGACCCGAGGTCACCAATGGACTGCGGAGCGCGGGTATCAACCTGTTGCGTTTCCCCGGTGGCAGTTGGAACGAGAAACATATCCTGTCATACGACCAGCTCTATGATTTCAGCCAGTTGCTCTATGCGACGGGCGCGCAGGGCATGATCCAGGCCCGTATCTCCGATCCCATTGATGCGTTTACCACAAACTCTACAGTGCAAGATCGGGCAGCATTGGCAGGCCACTGGGTAGACTTCATGAGCAACCCGACTAGCCATTTCCGCAAAATAAGCGCTTGTGGCATCGTAAGTTGTGACAAGGTGCAGATTCACCCTGTCCTGCTCTGGTCGGTCGGCAACGAACCTGACCAGTTGATTAACCCCTTTACCAGTAAAAAGTATACCGTCGCCGATTATGTGAGTACCTTCATTGCCTTCTCAATTCAGATGCATCAGAACAACCCGGCGATTAAGGTGTTTGGTCCTGAGATCAGCCAGTTTTATGGCGTGAACGCCGGGCCAACAGATAGTACCGGCGTTTTGTGGATGGAAGGGTTCCTGAAAGGCGTGGCAGCGTATGAGGAAGCGCACCCCAAACTGCCGTATCACCTGCTCGATGGCGTCTCATTTCATAGCTACCAGTTCCTGGATGCGCAAACAGCGCCCTACCTGCTGATGAGCAGTTCGGAAGAGTGGAACTACCTGTTGCCACAACTGCACCAGCTTATTCGCCAGATCATGACGCCTGCCGTGGGGGCTGCAAACGCCGATTTGCCCATCGCCATCACAGAGATTAACTCAAACCCATCTGCCGGCCTCTCGCCGACAAAGGGCCAGGCCGCGCTCTGGTGGGCCGATACGCTGGGAACATTGATGAACAACCAGGCTGACTACGTATCCTACTTCTCAGCCCAGGGCGTCGATGCGCCATACCCCTTGTTTACACAGGTTGGCACACCCCAGCAAACGGCCATGTACCGCGTGTTCCAGATGTTTACTCACCTGCAAAATAACCTGATGCCACTGCGTATCCAGCACGACCCGGTGGATGTCTTTGCCACCACCGATGCTGCGCGTCAGACGTTGAGTCTTATGTTCGTGAATAAATCAGCCGATAATCAAACGGCACAGGTTAGCCCGCTCAATACTGCTTTCGGCTACAGCCCCTGGCAAACCCAGGATATCAGCATCGCGGGATACAGTATCGTCTTAATCACGCTGCATCGCGGCGGAGGCGCTGCGCAAGCCTATAGCTTTGGAGTGCCGCTTTCCAATACCGATGCGCTCAACCCGGTGCTGTCCTTCGTGTGCGGCCATAAAGTTGACCCGCTCGCCTTTAACATTCCGTGTTAAGCCCGGTGTGATATTGTGGGGCGGCCAGAGCGGGGCATGCCCCCGCCCTGGCAAAAGCGTTTGTTATATTATAAGGAGCAACTGTGATACTAATCTCTATAGGCTATTTCTTTGAAGTCATCTATATACTTATCATCTTGCTGATGGTCTTTCAGGCTGTCTTTAATATTCGCCAGCGTCTCTATATCTGGGAGACGCCGGAAAACGCCAATTTGAATCGCGCTCCTACCGTCTACCGCGATCCGTGCCTCTCCTTCACTATTCTCCTGCCCGCCAAGAACGAAGAAGATGTATACCGTGAGACCATTCAGAAGGTGTACGACCTTAACTATCCCAGCGAACTTATGCAAATCATTGCGATCTGCCGCGAGGACGATCCCGGCACGATTGCCGAGGCGCAGGCCAAAATCGATGAACTGGGCGATCCTAATGTGCAATTACTCATCTATAACGATTATCCTGTAAGCAAACCGCACGGGTTGAACCTGGGTTTGCAGGTTTCACGCGGAGATATCGTGACCATCTTCGATGCCGAAGACGAGCCGCATCCCGACATTCTCAATATCATCAATACCACCATGCTCAACGAAGATGTGGACGCGGTGCAAAGCGGCGTGCAGCTCATGAACCACAATACGCGCTGGTTCTGCTTCTTGAACGTGCTGGAATACTTCTTCTGGTTCAAGTCGTCCCTGCACTTCTTCTCGAAGATCGGCATGACTCCCCTGGGCGGCAACACCGTTTTTGTGCGCCGCGAATTGATGGAGCAATTGGGCGGGTGGGATGAGGCCTGCCTGACCGAAGATGCCGACCTGGGCATCCGCCTGAGCCTTTCCCATGCTCGCATTCGCATCCTCTATGAAGATGAGTTTGTGACACGCGAGGAGACGCCCCACACCATCGAGCAATTTATCAAACAGCGCACGCGCTGGAATCAAGGCTTCATCCAGATTCTTTTCAAAGGCGAATGGTTGAAGCTGGAAAAGCTCTCCCAGCGCCTGCTAGCCTTTTATGTGCTGGTTTTGCCGGAGGTGCAATCCCTGTTTGCCATTCTGGTGCCAGTGGCGATCATTATGTTCTTCCTGGTCAAGTTTCCGCTCTGGCTGGCCTTGCTGACCTTCGCCCCGCTCTACTGTTTCATCCTGGATATTTTCCTGGATGTAGCGGGTCTGCATGAATTTCTGAAGGCGCACAACCAGAAGTGGAGCTGGCGTGAAGTGTTCATTTTAGTGATGGCTTTTTTTCCGTATCAGTGGCTTTTGAGTATCGGCGCTCTGCGCGCCATCTATCGCGCCATCAAAGGTTCAACGAACTGGGAGAAAACCGCTCATATCGGACAACATCGCGGCAAATCTGCCGCGTGAAGATATTCAGCTTTGTAAAGAGTGAGACATGACAGTGACCTATAGACCGACGCAAGATCAGGACCCGCAAGAGCCGGAATCTCAGCACAACGCGGGAGCAGGGCCATCTGACGGTAAAGATCAGCCGCCAGACTCGACTCCCCGGCTGTCTGAACCAATCCGGCGCAAGGTGGTCATTAAGCCACCCGCGACGCCCCCATCAGGGACGAGGTTCTCAGGCCAGGAAAGCCATGGGCAGAACCCATCCGCGAGCAACCAGAAGCAGCCGCTTGAGCAGCTTCCCACCAGCGCGTTGCCAACACCTGCCCCGCTAACGAGCAATCGAGCGCAGACGATTGAGCAGTTACGCGCAGCCGCGCTTTCTGCGCCATCCAGCCCATCCGGTGTACCCGTGCCTGGTGTGTCGGCGAGCAACCGGCAACCGGGTGTTGAACAGATGCGCAGACCTATCACGCGGCGCCCCCGGCCCCTGCTGTGAGCAATCGGCAACAGATGGTCGAGCAGGCGCGGACAGCCGCGTTTCCGGGAGCCTCGCCCGCGGGGAACAGCGCGTATAACAGCGCTAAGACCAGAGAGCCGGGCATGTTGCGTAACGCTCCTGGCGCTGGCTATATGGCCTATACCGCCTCGCCCGCTGAAATGGCGCAGCAAGGGCAGGGGCCGAAGCCAGAAGTAGAGAATGGCAATATCATCCTCTATCGCACGCATAACTTTTTTCTGCGCACCTCCTATCGTCCCGGTCAACGACAGAACCCGTTGCGCAAGCCCACCGGCTATACTAGCGTGATGCCTCGCGTCATGCCCAACCAGGAAAAGCGCATCGCGGCCAGCGAAACGCGCGCCATGCCCAGCGTGACGGTGAATACCACCCGGCAAACGCGGGCCATCCCCATGCCCGCCTGGGCGGAAGCCATTATGGTGGTTTTCGCGCTCATGGGAGTGCTGGCAGCCCACGCCTATAACATGTTCAACTTCCCGCGCTTCGAGCTGGACGAAGGTACCTACATGGCGAATGCCTGGGCTATCACGCAGGGGATGCTCTCACCATATGCCTATGGATACGGGCATCCACCCTTGGGCTGGATTCAGATCGCTGGCTGGCTGCAACTCACCGGCGGCCCTTTCACCTTTGGCAATGCTCTCAATAGCGGGCGCGTCTTTATGCTCTTCTACGCGGTAGGCAGCGCGCTGCTCGTCTACTTGATCGCGCGGCGTTTGACGGGCAGCCGCAGCGCGGCTCTGCTGGCCCTTGCCATCTTCTCTTTCTCGCCGCTCAGTATCACGTATCAACGCCAGATTTTTCTCGATAACATCTCCACCTTCTGGCTGCTCATGTCTCTCTACCTGCTGGTGGCGAGCAATAGCCGCTTGAAATATATCGTTGGCGCGGCGCTGGCCTTTGGTATCGCTGTACTCTCAAAAGAGATCGCACTGGTGTGTTTCCCCGCTCTGATCTACGCGGCGTGGCTTTTTAGCACCAGATTCCAGCGCAAATTCAGCATGGTGGTTTTTATCTATGCGGTGATTGCCGCGGGTTCTACCTTTATCCTGCTGGCTCTGCTGAAAGGCGAGTTGTTCCCCTTTACATGGCATCTGCCCTGGGACCACCATGCGCATTTGAGCTTGATTGATACCTATATAGGGCAGGCTCAACGCAGTGAGAGTAACGGCAGCTTCGCGGATAGCTGGGCTATCTGGATCGAGAATGATCCGTTCTTCATCATCGCCAGCCTGGCTGCTCCCGCCTTTAATCTCGTGTACGGCTGGTGGAATCGCAAGCATCTCATGGCCGCGCTGCTGCTGCTCTCTTACTGGGCGTTGCTGGCGCGTGGCGGGCAGACCCTTTCGTTCTACATTATCCCGATCATTCCACTGGCCGCCATCAACATAACCCTGGCGGTCAACGCCATCCTGACCTGGCTGGTAAAAGTGGTGCGCTTTGATGTTGTGCGCGCTGTGCTGCTCATCATAGCGGTGGCCGCCGTGTTGCCCTACGATATCAAGGAGACCAGTTTCCGCTTCTACCAGCATCCTACCTCGGCGCAAGAGCAAGCCATCGTCTGGGTACGCGAAAACGTGCCGCACGGTGCCTTTATCGTAATCAATAGCTATCCCTATCTCGATCTGCGCCTGCCCGGAGGCCAGGGGGTCGGCGATGGCGCACCCTACACACACGCCGAAGTCTACTGGAGCGTGGCCTACGACCCCGTATTAAATGGCAAGTCCGAAGCATTGCAAGCTAACTGGGATCGCATCGACTATATCGTCGCCGACTCCGAAATGTTGACCGACTTTAAGAGCTTCCCCCACAACATGTGCGATGTGCCTGGTGTGGCAATGACCAAATGCAACATCATCAACCAGGCCATGCAACACGTCGTGTTACGCGCCGAGTTCAGCGCGCAGGACCATAGCGATAATATTGTCACCTACATCTACCAGGTGGTTCATCAATCCGCCCAGCCCACCGTCATGAGCGGCCCGCCGTCAGGAACGGGCGCAATCGCCCAGATTTCAAGCGGCCTCCCGCGTGGCGACCCGCTCGCCGCGAACGAACGGAGATGGAGTGCCTCCGTTTCGTAGGGACGCGGGTGGGAGGGCATCGTAAGCACCCCTGATGGATATTGACAACCGGATCGGGTAATCACGAGACACGCCCGCCCCCGTCCTGATGGATATTGACAACCGGATCGGGTAATTGCAGCAAATGCCCGCCCCCGTCCTGTAGGGACAAGGGGTGGATGTGGGGATGGGTGGGGGCCTTGTGCTTGTCCTCGTGGCAACGCGATTCGCCTGGGTTCCGTGAGGCATGGGGGTCGCCCTCCGACGAGGACAAGCACAGGGCCGCCCGCATCCGCCCCACCCCGCCCCTTGTCCCTACAGGACGAGGACGAGGACGGACGCAAGCGTCTCGAACAACAGGAATATCAAATCAAACGAGGACTATAAACATATGGTAGCAACACAACCAGATACCGACACTATCGCGGTAACGCGCACCTTTGACGGCATAGAGGCCGCCGCGCACCGCATCATCGAACAAATAGGCGGCATGGAATCGGTCATACGCGGCGCGAAGATGGCTATCTTGAAACCAAACCTCGTGGCCGGGCGCAATGCCGCCTCTGGCTCGACCACCAGCTTCGCCCTGATGAAGGCCGTCGCCGAAGAAGTGCGCGCCTGCGGAGCCGAGCCGGTCTTATGCGAAACGCCCGGCACCGAGTTCGACCGCGACGCCACCTATACCATCCTGGGCATTGATACATTCTGCGAAGAGAACAGTATTCGCATCATTCGGGTAGACCCCGAAGGCGGCGAGCAGGATTGGGTTGAGCTGCAACCAGAGGGTGCGCGCCGCCTGCGCCGCTTCCGCGTGCCGCGCATCCTCAAAGAGGCTCGTCTGATTAACCTGCCCGTTCTCAAAACGCACGTCGTCTCAACTATGACGCTGGGTATGAAGAACCCTATGGGTATCCTGCCGCGTCCCGACCGCCGCTCAATGCACACCTTCGGTATCGACCAGTGCATCGTGGATATGAACCGCGGCATCAAACCCGACCTGACCATCGTGGATGGCAGCATTGGACAGGACGGCGAAGGGACCAGTCTATGGCGATAAGGCCGATTTACAGGTGCTGGTAGCTGGCCGCGATAGCCTGGCGGTAGACCTCGTATGCTGCCAGCTTGTGGGCGTCAAGCCGCGAGATATTCCGCATCTCAAGCTGGCGCTGGAACAGATGGGGAAGCCAGCCTGGACGCTGGCAGGCGAAGACACCGGTGTTATCAAGAAATTCCGCCTGCCACAGCAGAAAACCCTCTATCGCTTCATCTTCTGGCTGATGTTCCCGCTTGATTATCCCTACACCTGGCTAGCCAAACGCGGCAAACATTTCTCCACCATGCTGTATGGCACGGGACTGGTAGGGACGCGCCCGCAAATCGACGAAGCTAAGTGTACGCGCTGCGGCGTGTGTGTCGAGACCTGCCCGTTGCCCAACGTGATCGATCTCAAAACCCTGAAAGTCAACTATAACACCTGCCAGCGCTGCCTGCTCTGTTACGAGGCTTGCCCGGAGAAGGCCATCAGCGTAAAGGGGTATTCTGGAGCGAGGCAATAACTATGAGCATACTGGTGACAGGCGCGACCGGCTTTCTGGGTTCCGCGCTGGTGACGGAACTGGTGAAACAAAAGCAGCCCGTGCGCGTGCTGGCGCGCGACGAGGCCAAAGCTCGCTCGCAATTTGGCGATGCCGTCGATATCGCAGTGGGCGAGATCACCGACGCCGCGCAGGTGCAGCGTGCCGTTGAGGGCGCGACCATCGTGTATCACTTCGCCGGTCGGCTCTATCATCCCAGCACTCCGGCTGAACTGTATTACCGCACCCACGTCAAAGGAACGCGCATCTTGCTCGATGCCTGCAAGGGTCAGACCCCAGTTGCAGCGCATCGTGCATTGCAGCACGACCGGCGTGTCACGGCGTGACAGGCAAAACGCCCGCCGCCGAGGATGCGCCATTCGCGCCCACCAACCCTTACGAAGAGACCAAGCTCCAGGGCGAATTACTGGCATTGACAGCCTGGAAGGAAGACGGTTTACCCGTCAGCGTGGCGCGTCCAGGTCTGGTATATGGCCCGGGCGACCTGCACTTGCTCGGCTTCTTCTCCTCGATTAAAAAGGGACGGCCCTGCCTGATCGATGGCGGCAAAGCGCTGATCCACCCCATCTATATCGACGACATGACCGCCGCTTTTCTGCTGTGCGCTGAACGTCCGCAGGCCATCGGGCATAGCTACAACATTGCCGGAGACCAGCCCGTCTCGTTTCGCGAACTGGCTACCGCCATCGCGCGTTCGCTGGGCAAACCGTTGCCCAAAGGCGACATTCCACTATGGCTGGCAAACCTTGCTTCCGATGTTTTCGCGCTCGTGCCGGGTGTGAAGGGCGAAAATGCGCCGCTTACACGCAGCCGTGTGAAATTCCTCACCAATAGCCGCGTTTATGATATTGGGCGAGCCAGAAGCGAACTGGGCTTCGCGCCAACCATATCGCTTGAAGAAGGGATGCAGCGCACCGCTGAGTGGTATTATAAACATGAATATTTATAATGTATGCTTACAATAAACAATGTCGATAGATATACATATCGAAATATATAAGTAGTGACACCCTGGGTGGGTATCATCTTTTTGCGCGAGCGTTGATCAGGGCAGGGACAGAGCCGCCGCCTGTCGTGTCATTTTGCGCGAGCGTTGATCAGGGCAGGGACAGAGCCGCCGCCTGTCGTGTCATTCTGAGCGCAGCGAAGAATCTGGCTCGCGGGACAGGAGATTCTTCGCTGCGCTCAGAATGACACCTACCCTGCGACGTATGGCTTCGCGCCCCACTGCGTAGCAGGGTACGGGCTGGGCTTGCACCTGTCCTGGTAAGGTGTCCCGTTCGCGTGCTTTGTGGTACACTTGTGGACGGATAGATAGGGTGGGAGGGGACATCCACAAGGGGTGTCGCTACTGCAATGCATAGATGTTGCGAGGTTTTCATGCAGTACGATCCAGATGAGTTTCCGCTCCCCATTCGCTCGCGCCCAACGCGCCCGCGCCTGGTGAGCATGAACTATGAACAGTTAGCGGGTGCCGCTATGTCATCATCGCAGGGAAGCGATTTCTCTATGGAGACTCCCGTGATACCGCCCTCCCTGATAGATGAAGATGACGATCCTACCGAGCCGAGAATTAAGCGCGTTCGCTTCAAACCATTGCCCGTTACCGGTGACATAGACTATGTAAACGATAGAGATGATGTAGATGATATAAGCGAGCAAAGTACCATCAGCCTGAAGCAGCTCAGTGGTATGATGCCAGCCATCAAGAGACCGCCAAAAAGCGGTGAGAGCGCGAGAACATTCACGCCTGGCGCCAGCGACGGCGACCAGGAAGAAGGCTACTGGCCGCACGGTATCCAGCAAACAGGCGCGTTGCCCGTCGTAAATCTCTATGGGCGCAGACCATTCGGCCAAACCCTGCCACGAACACCAGCCATTGCTATTCCGGCATCTCCTAAACCCCTGCCAGCCTGGAGAGTCGCCCTGGGCAGCCCCGCCGCGAAGATTATATTCGGCCTCGCCATCGGCGTTGGCCTGCTCTTCCTTGTGGCGCATTTCGTAAACCTGCCCGCCACCATCGCCATCCTGCGCCAGAACCTGACCACGCCTCGCGGCATCGCGCTGGCCCTACTCTCCGGCGGCACCTTCCTGCTGGCCTTCAGCATACGCGGCGTGCGCTGGAAACTCTTCCTCAACCCCGTCGGGAAAGTCAGCACCATGAAGGCCATCCAACTCTTTCTGGTGGGCATCTTCCTGAATTTCCTGCTGCCTATCCGGGGCGGAGAAGTAGCCAAATGCCTGATGCTCAAGCGCACCTCCAACATTCCCGTCAGTAAATCGCTGCCGACCGTCGCCATGGATAAGGCCCTGGACTTGATGCCCGCGCTCCTTATCATGGCGATTGTGCCATTCCTCGGCATCAAAATGGACATCAAACTCTGGGTAGTGCTGGCCCTGGTCGGCGGCCTGCTGGTCTGCTTGATAGGCTTCATCGCCCTGGCCGCCTGGAAACGCAACGCCGCCATCCGGTTGCTGCAACGCATGACAGGCATGTTGCCCCAGTCCATCGGCAGCAAAATCTCAGGCTTCGCCACCGGCTTTGTGGACTCGCTGCTGGCAGGCGCGAGCCAGCCCAGAATCTTCATTCCCGCCATGTTACTCACGCTGGTCGCCGTCACCTTCGATGGCCTGTTCGCCATGCTGGCCTTCTGGACCATCGGCTACCAAATCTCCTTCGGCACCGCCATCTTTGGCTACACCGTCTACAACATGTTCTATATCCTGCCCACGCCTCCCGGACAGGTAGGCAGCAACGAGGCCATCGGTCTGCTAGTTTTCGCAGGCTTGCTGCACCTGCCTCCCGATAAAGTCACCGCCATGTTCGTCTTCTCCCACCCCTGGTCTGCCCTGCTCATGACCGTCACCGCCATGCTCTGCCTCAGCGCCCTCGGCCTCAAACTCTCCAGCGCCATGAAAGTGCAAACCGAAGGCGAAAGCGGTCTGGAATCGGGGGAACAGGCCAGAAATTTATAGGTGAAAAACGCACCTGTCCTGTAGAATTTTGATGACCCAATGGGGTAATAATGCTAATAGGACGCTTGCGTCCCGACCGTCCTGTAGTCCTGTAGGGACAAGGGGCGGGGTAGGGCGGATGTGGGGGCCTTGTGCTTGTCCTCGTCGGGGTAACGATTCCGCCGGAGATCCGTGTCCCCTACATATTTCGATCGTGTTAAGGAACGAGGGCGGCGCAGGCGCCCCCCTACCTCGCATAGACTGATGTGAACTAACAAAGCAACAAGAACGAGGGCGGCGCAAGCGCCCCCCCACCCTTCCCAACCTCTCCCGCCCCTACATGACACCCCGGAAAAGCCGTTCGTCGTAGGTATTCATTTCTTTCTCCATTCGATGCGCGTTTTCCGTACCTACATGACACCCCGGAAAAGCCGTTCGTCGTAGGGGCGGGGGATGAGGTGATGATGGGTGGGGGCGCTTGCGCCGCCCTCGTCCTCTTTGCACCATTGCCGCATTCGTTCGTCAAAATTCATGAGAGACCACGACCCTTCGTTGCAAACCCAACATACGCGACGCTCTTGAACCAGCCCGGCCCCATCTTGACATGGCCGTGCGTCCAGCCACGCGGCATAAAACCCGTCAGTTCGCGCACCTGCATACCGCAGCTAGTGATGGCGCGCGAAAGCTCAGCAGGTTTGATAAACTGATCGTAGTTGTGGATGCCCGGCGTCAATCCGCCGCTTGGGAAATGCTCGCCGTACCAGATCAGCGCCGCCCGCGCCAGCAATGTGCGATTGATGGTATCAAAGACGAAGACGCCGCCAGGAGCCAGCACGCGCGCGATCTCCGCGATAGTAGCCTGCAAATTATTCACATGCTCCAACACATCCAGGCACACAATAGCCGAAAAACTACCGTCCGCAAAAGGCATCTGCTCGGCAAATCCCTGCGCATAGTGGATATTCTGCGCCAGCCCTGTCTGCTGCGCGTGGGCGCGAGCCGTCTTTAACGCGCCACCGGACGGGTCAATCCCGACCATCACCGCCTTGCGCTGCGCCAGGTGTTCGCAAATCAACCCGCCGCCGCTGCCCACCTCAAGAATCTCCTGCTGCGCCAGCGCCCCCCTGCCAAAAACCCGCGTGACACAGGACTCGATGTAATCGCAGCGATCATTCGTCATCTGATAGAGAAAACAACCCGTATCCCACCAGTAAAAATTGTCGAAGATTTCCCCCTGTGGCCTCTTGCGTCTGAACATAACAGCAACGGCTCCTTTTTGCAACGATTTGAATTGTACATACGATTATATGACATCGTTACAACAAGGGGCCGCGAAGAAGTTCAACGACCTCTTCAATCGCTCATAGCTCATCCTTGCGAGAGGCGCAGTGACGAAGTCTCTGAGCGTAGCCTCTCGCACCGCTCCACACGAGGCTGGAAGGCAAAAATGATCAAAGAAGCTCTTCTATATTTCCCCAAAAACAAGCTCTTTTTGGAGCCTCTCGAAAACCATTGCATAAAACGGCTTCTTATGCTATCTTATAAGCACGGCAGGCTAAAGAGGCCGCTTTCCGCTTGAGGAATTGAAACCTTGTAGGTATTCAATACCTGTCTGGCATGTGGCTTAGGCTAAAGAGGCCGCTTTCCGCTTGAGGAATTGAAACGTGGCTGCATGGGCGCTGGCTGGTAGCCAGGTTGTCCATGGCTAAAGAGGCCGCTTTCCGCTTGAGAGGGTCGCGACTAATTCATTTGTAGAAGTCCCTTATTTATTGATTTCGCTTTTGCTAGAGCGCGTCCATTAATAATGAGATAGATCAAGGTATTGAGGTTGTTGACCGAGTGACCATTGCGCACTTTGGGTCGCTCGATGCCCAAAGCCTGGGCCCGGCTGTTGATGCGTTCGCACGAGGTGCGCTGCGTATAAATGACGTGGTAGAGCGGCCCGTCGCGATCCAGCGTCACGCGCTGGATACCGCCGAGTTCCCAATTGACATCTTTGACACAGCCCTTGCCTTTGGCGAACTGTGCGTGCTCACAGGTTGCGCCGGTCTGGTCGGGAAAGAGCAAGGGGCAACGGAACCGTTGGGCGCGATAGCCGTTGGTGTGGTCGAACTGGTACGTCGGCTGCATGAGCAAGCCCTGCTCGCAGCGCGGAGTGCCATCGGCCTCGCGCGCCAAGGGAGCATGGCTGTGCTGGTTGAGGGGAACCGCGCCGATGCCGCCGTGACGGGCGGCGCACTGGTACACATACCAGGCATCAAAGGCCGCATCCGCCGTGACATGGGTAGGGAACTGCCCGAGGGCGAGCAGCGTGCGCTGGTACAAGGGGCGGAAATAGGTCACATCGTTCTGGTTGAAGGGCTGGGTGAACTCCGCTAGCACCACATCGCCATAGTCGGCGGTGGTGGCGGCGGCCACACCGGAGCCGTAGCCCCACAGATATTCTTTGCGTTCTTTCTTGGAGCCATCGGGCTGCTCTTGATTGGTAGAGCGTTTGACCCCGACGCGGCAGTCGGGGTCGCCTGCGGGCTGGCGCTCTTTGCAGAAGCGGTCGGTGATGGACTCGCGCGGATTGTTCTCGCGCACCCAGGCATAGATGTGCTTGACATCGAAGGCCACGACCTCGCCTAGTCCGGGGATCTCGGCTTGTAAGGCCGCAACGGTGGCGTGAAGCAGCTCTTGCAAGAGGCTCTGGTCGAACCGATGCAATTTCTCGCGCAGCCATTGCTCACACGGCACCGTGCGCTGGGCATCGAAGCCATAGGGTTCGTCGGGAGCCAGTTCCAGATGGAAGCCGAGCTCAATGACGAGCAGGGGATGGTTGAGCAAAAAACGGCGCAGCTGACTGGTGAAAAGCAAGCCTTCGCGAATGCGAATGAGAAAGGCTTTGAGATAAGCGCTTTCGGGATGGGCCGGTCGCCCACGAGACGAGCGCTGCGCTTGCCAGTGTTCAACCAGAGACCAATCGAGCAGCGCAAAGAAAGCGCGGTAATCCTGAACCAGCGGGTCATGCTCAAGCAGAGCGGTCATGGTGGACTGGTCAAAGAGGGAAGATGTGGGTATCATAGCACGAGACTCCTTTTGTGAGTGGGATTGTGGATATGAATACTCTGCAAAAGGAGTCTCATGTGTGTCAAGGAAAGAGGACTTTCGCGTGAAACTGGAAAACCTGTGGAGAAATAAATTACTTGCGACAGTTTTGCTACGAGTCAAGAACGAGTAAAACTATGGGCGAAGACCGGATTTCTAGGTATGAATTACTTGCGACCCTCGCTTGAGGAATTGAAACAAGAACTGGTCACGGTATGTAGCTTTGTCGAGTTCGGGCTAAAGAGGCCGCTTTCCGCTTGAGGAATTGAAACAACCCACCAGCATTGTCTACCTAGAGCTTACTGCTCGGCTAAAGAGGCCGCTTTCCGCTTGAGGAATTGAAACCAATAGTTGGTATCGTTGGGGCGCGTGTAGCTTTAGGGCTAAAGAGGCCGCTTTCCGCTTGAGGAATTGAAACTCGCAGAAGCTCTGCGTAACGGCAATGATCGGATCACGGCTAAAGAGGCCGCTTTCCGCTTGAGGAATTGAAACGGTTTTTAGTCCGATTACAGCCATGCAGGGCCTCGACGGCTAAAGAGGCCGCTTTCCGCTTGAGGAATTGAAACAAGTCTTCTAGTTGCGCTGGCAATCTGGCAAGACATCGGCTAAAGAGGCCGCTTTCCGCTTGAGGAATTGAAACTCAAATTGCGTGGTAAGTGTACCAATCTTTCAAATGGGCTAAAGAGGCCGCTTTCCGCTTGAGGAATTGAAACGTTCTCGCCCTTTGCGTATTCGATGGTGAAGACCGCGGCTAAAGAAGCCGCTTTCCGCTTGAGGAATTGAAACCATCACGAGGTCTGACGTCCTTGTGGAAGCTGATGGGCTAAAGAAGCCGCTTTCCGCTTGAGGAATTGAAGAATTTACATCCTTCAGGGTGAGATGTAGGGACGCGATTTATCGCGTCCGCCTCCGTCAGCACTCGCCCAATGTCAACGCCTGCGTAAATTTGCGCCGGAATAATTTTGACCCCCTCCGCATTTTCTTTCCACTGTTGACAAACTACAGGGTTCTCTCTTCTGTTTGCCCTGCCACGAGAGCGGATCAAGATCGACCACCCCACCCTGCGGCAAGGCGTCTCCACCTGGACATCCTGTGGTGGACGGCTGGCGCCGAGACGAGCGAACGAGGGGTATACCGCAGAGCCTTCCGCGCTCGCTCGTCTCGTCTGCCAAGCCTACCACAGGTGTCCAGGTAGTACGCCCTGCCGCCCCCATGCCTCAACTCGCTCACTCAGGATGCCCACAGAGTAGGGCCTCTCTGCCCCCCTTTCATGCTCTGGTTCCCGACACCTGTGCCTGGGCCTCACGACGGTCTTTCATGCGAAAACTGCGACCGTTGATCGGGATGACCTCCGCATGGTGAAGGAGCCTGTCCAGCAGGGCTGTCGCCAAAACGTCGTCCCCCAGAAGCGTCCCCCATTCAGAGAAGCTGGTGTTGGAGGTCAGCAGGATCGAACCGTGCTCATAACGGGCGGTCACCAGCTCAAAGAAATGGTGCGCCTGAGCGGGCGACAGTTTCGTGTAGCCGACCTCATCGATCACCAGCACACTTGGGGTGGTGTAACGACGGAGCCGCTGACGTACCAGGCCCGGATAGGAAGCGGTATCCAGTGCCTCGGCCAGGTGCGTGAGCGTGGTGAACAAGGCGGAATAGCCCGCGGCCAGGGCCTTGACCGCGAGGGCAAGGCTCAGGTGTGTTTTTCCAACGCCCGGCGGTCCGAGAAAAATGACATTCGTGGCAGTTTGCACAAACGAGAGATCGGCCAGTTCCCACAGCAACCGTTCTGAGAGGCTGGGTTGAAAGGCAAAATCAAAGGCCTCCAGGGTTTTGAGGGTCGGCAGACGCGCCGCGGTCATGCGCCGTTCCGCCGCACGACGATCACGCCCTTCAATCTCGGCCGCAAGCGCGCGGGTGAGGAACATCTCATAGGTCCACTGTTCCTGCCGTGCCGTCTCAAAGAGCGTCGGCAAGGCTTTCTCCACTTGTGTCAAGCCCAGGTGTTTCAATGGCTGTTGCATGAGAACACCTCCACACCGCACACCTGGTCATACTCAGCAAGCGCTCGCGTCATCACCTGGGGAGCTGGTCGCTGATGTCCCAGGGGAACCACCGCCGCTCGCCTGGACGCAGCGGGGGCGACGTTGCGAAATTGGTCGGGATGCTCGACATGGTCGCCGGACCCAGCACGCTTCGCCAGCTCGACGAGCAGCTGTCCATGAGACCACACCGAAAGCAGCCCATGCCGCTCACGTACCTGCACCACGCTGCCAGCCACCGGCGGTGAAGACGGCAGCCCGTACAAGACGCCATCGTAGGACAGGTAGCCATCCCAGCTGACTTTGCGCTCTTCGGTGGCAAAGCGCTCCCAGGCAAACGCCGCAGGCAACGGCGAGAGCGGCTCGCGCTCGCGACGCTCCCTGGGACGTTCGTGAGTGGTGCGATGCACCCGGGCATTGATACGCTCGCACCAGATATGCGCCTGGCGATTGAGGTCATCCACATCCGTGAAGGAGATCCCCGGCCACAAGCTCTGTTTGACGACCCCGACCGTGCGCTCGACTTTGCCCTTCGTTTGTGGAGTAAACGCCTTGCAGACCCGTGGAGCGACCCCAATGGAGGCCATGAAATCGGCAAAGAGCGGGTTCCAGCGCGGGACTTTGCCCTCCATTTCTAACAGCACACTCTTCATACGGTCGGTCAGCGCGGCCCCGGGCAGCCCACCAAAGTACTCAAAGGCCTCCATCAGACAGCGGATCATGGTTGGCGCATCACAGCGTTTGACGAAGGTCACAAAGCGCATGCGCGAGTAGCAGAGGATCGCGGTGAAGCCGTAGAGCTTGCGGGGCGTTCCGTCCTGCTCATACTTGAACTCGCCCCAGTCGAACTGAACCTGCTTTCCCGGCTCCGTTTCATAGCGCACAATGGGGTAGTGTCCCTGGGCTGGTGGACGCAGAGGATGCACAAAGGCTTTGAGGACGCTCAAACTCCCCCTATAGCCCAACGCCAGCAGACGAGGCAACATGGCCTCGCAGTTGTAGCAGTGATCGACCGTCATCCACTGCACAATCTGGTCTTTGAACGCATCCAGCTTGGAACCACGGTTGGGCCGCGGGTGAGGTATGCTGGCCAGGTGCGGCTGGCGCAGATACTTGCGCACCGTATTCCTGGCCAGCCCTAACGTGATGGCGATGTCTTGAATGGACTTCCCTTGTGTTGACAATTCGTGTATCGTATTCACTGTCCTGCTCCTGATCATGGCTGTCTCCTGCATGAATGCTACACAACATTTCACACAGACTACCGCCTTATCGGGGGTCGGTCAATTTTATCCTGGCGCAATTATACACTGGCGTTAATACCCAACGAGGACGCGATAAATCGCGTCCCTACATCTCACCCTTTTTCACCCGGAAGGATACTGGTGGCGAAATCGATTTTCACGCTTGAAACGTGGCGAGTCAACGTTCAAAAAGAGCGTCGTAGTATCCTGAAGGATGTAGACCCGGGCTGAAATTGACGTGCAATGTGCAGCATCATCGGCTTTTTTCCTTCGGCTAACGAGGCCATAGCCCGCGAGAGGGATTGAGACCGGAGCATAAGGCTGTGGGGAAAAGTTAAGGCGCGAGAGATCGCGCCCTATATTTTACTACTTGAGTACGAAATAATTTGATCCACCCCAACCCATTCACGTTCCCCTTCTTTCCCGTCTTCCGGCTGCACCCAGAAACCAGGAAGGGAAAATTCGGATTGAACCATGCTACTGAGCGCCTTACCCGTCCATACATAATTTGGGTTTGCTGGTATACTTGTTGTATGCTTTTCTGTGATCTTGTAGTAGAGAACCCATCCAGGCTGTATCTTTTTGAGTTCTTGTAGTAGCTCGCTCATGCCCTCTCCCTCTTCTCTCTTGTTGTATGCTTTCCAGCAGGGAAAAACCTCTCATTGAACCAGAGTCCAGATGGATGTTTCTCTATATGCAGAAGCTCATAAACAAGCTCATTCTTTTTAGCGTATGCCCTTATATTCTCCAGTGACGCCTCATCACTATCTGCGTAAAATAGCTGCCTCCGATTTGTCCTGTTGCGTATATATTGGATGCTATACAGCACAGTTCTTCCCCTTCAGGTAGTGCTTCATCTGCCGATATTTTTGATTAAGCAAAATAGTTTTGCTTAATCTAATTAGCTTATAACATTTTAACCAATTCACGTCAAGGGGTAGGACTGGTACAATCAGGGAAAAGTTCAAGGAGTGCTGATGCTGCGCCTGCGGATCAAAGAGGTAGCCGAAGACAAGGGGTACAATATGTCCTCCCTGAGCCGCGCCTCCGACGTTTCATTCACCACGATCAAACGCCTTTGGACGCGGCCTTATAGTGGGGCGAACATCAATACGCTTGAGCAGATAGCACGAACTCTAAAGGTTTCTGTCTCTGCGTTGTACGAAGAACTTTCTGATTAGCCCATTGTCTCTCCGTGCCTTCCTGATCTGCTCGTTTCTCAGGCTAAAGAGGCCGCTTTCCGCTTGGGGATTGAGACCGGAGCATAAGGCTGTGGGGAAAAGTTAAGGCGCGAGAGATCGCGCCCTATATTTTACTGCTTGAGTACGAAATAATTTGATCCACTCCAACCCATTCGCGTAGGAGCACGCTCATGCTCTCTCCCTCTTCTCTCTTGTTGTATGCATTTCAGCAGGGAAAAACCTCTCATTGAACCAGAGTCCAGATGTATGTGTCGCTATATGCAGAAGCTCATAAATAAGCTCATTCTTTGTAGCGTATGCCCGTATATTCTCCATTGCCGCCTCGTCGCTATCTGCGTAAAATAGCTGTCTCTCATCCCTCTTATTTCGGATGTATTGGATGCTGTATAGCACTGGTTTCTTCTCCCTGCCTATGGCTTAGACCCTAATGTCTTAACACTAATGCCTGAATATTAACATTCAAACCATAATTGAGTCAATACTATTCCACCTGTTATACTGAATTCAGGAAAAGCAAGGGAGCGGTATATTTGTACAGGTTGAGAGTGAAGGAAGTCGCCCAGGAGTTGGGATATAATATGTCCCAACTCAGTAGGAAAACTGGTGTGGACTTCACAACGATTAAAACCATATTTAGAAACCCCTACCACAATATCGAGTTTCATGTACTCATTCGTATTGCGGAGGGGTTAAATGTCCCTCTTACTGATCTGGTCGAGAAGGAGCCGGATTAGCCCATCGTGTTTCGCTTCGCCTTCCCGATCTACTCTTTACCCAGGCTCAAGAGGCCGCTTTCCGCTTGAAGGGTTCCTATGAAAATAACCGAGAAGAGTACGTTCATGCACGAAATACCCGATTTTCATGCTCCTCTCTGACACCCGGTGTCGGCTCTCCATCATTCCGTGTGAAATGTAGGGACGCGATTTATCGCGTCCGCCAACGCCGGCACTCGCTCAACCAGGACGCGATTTATCGCGTCCCTACATTTCACCCTTTTTCACCCGGAAGGACGGAGACTCCCGGTGTCATGGCGCTTGAAAATAAAAAAAATAATATCGCGCAAAATGAGCGGTATATGTCCTGTATTAACAGATGTTGCGCTTGAAGAATTGAAACTTTGCGGGAGGAAACTATGCAAACTAATGGTTTTGAGGCTAAAGAGGCTCTTTCCGCTTGAGGAATTGGCAGTATAAAAAACACCCGGATTATCCGCTCATTATTGAGCATGAAGTCTGGGTGCTTTCTTTTGCAGAGACGTGGACTTTTGCTATTAGGAGGTGGTACTTTTCATGTAGAAGGCATCTCATAGGTGGATTGCAGCCATCTGGTTGTGTTTAATGCAACGATCAGGATGTTACAAACGATTATATAGTATGGGGATATTCTCATATAACATCAGGCGTTACATGTCCCGAACGTATCAACATAAGAAAAGCTCCTTAATAATCTGTAGGGGCGGGGGTGGTGTTGGGATGGGAGGGGACGCTTGCGTCGCCCGCGTCCTATTCCCTCTCTCCCCGACAGAAAATTTGTTCGACATTGGTACAACCCTCATTGGAGGTAAATAGAGAAATACAGGCGTTTCTTTCGATGAGAAAAGGGTAAACAATTGGCCAATTGAGCCGCGATACGGCTGCGCGTCTCAGGACGAAGCTCCCGATTGGCCTTCTTAAGAATCGCTTTCAACCACAAGCGACCAATGCGCAAGAGTCCTTTGTCGCGTCGATCGTGGCGATCGACCTGTTCGCGATGCCCATGATGGATACAACTGCTCCCTAAATGAGCCATCCACCACATCGCCAGAAAGACGACGAATAACCAGCGATCCAAATGCTCGCGGTTGGTGAAGCGGCTACACTCAATGCAACATCCACGGCTCTTTTGATCTTGAAACGTCGCCTCGACTCTCATGCGGCATGCGTATTCCCTCACCCGTTTATGAGAAGCTGGCCGATCCGAAAGGAGAAACCATGCGTCCTCCTATCCCGGTTCCCAACACGCACTGAGCCATGCAACGAACTGATGCTCTTTCCACAGCAAGACTTCTCCATACCACTGCTCGCCTTCTTTCTTCACCACCTGCCTACCTTGTTGCCACTTTTGATAGCGACGGCGCACCTTTCGGCGGAACCACTCCTCATTTTTGATGCGCAACACGTAATGCCACTCCCTCTTCTTGCACAATTCGACCAGCCGCAAGCAACTCAATCCCCGATCGGCCAACAGCGTGCAGTACTCGCTGCGAAAATAGAGAGCGATCTGCTCAAAGAGCTGGCCAACGATCTCCCATTGTCCTTGCTCCCATTTCTCCTGTTGTGGCATCACACACCACGCTAGCGGTAACACGCGCGATTGCATGAGTACTCCCACATACACAATCGTCGCTTCGTCCGTATAGGGAGTCATATCCAGGATCAGCTTCACTGGCTTGTTTTCCCAGAAAGGCAACACCTGCTGGAGAAATTCGTTCCAACACGCTTTCACCTCAATGCGCTCATTGGCGACAAAGCGCTGCAACCGTCGCTCATAACTCACCAGTTTCGTCTCGCTGCTCAACTGCTCCCACATCGTTTCGGCTACCCGTTGCATCACCGCATTTCCTGACTGAACCACTCCCTGCACACACAGCGATGGTTTTCTGCTGATAGCTATGTAAGTTCGGAAACAATTCCTTGACTTGTCGATGCCAGTGTTCTAATAATAGGTCGGATGCATCCATGATCGTCCTCCTGACAAAGTTTTCTCTCTATCAGATTGGACGATCTTTACTTTTTTCGAGCGCTTTTTCTCTCCTCTTTCTCCTAGAACAAATTTTCTGTCGGGGAGAGAGCGTCCTATTCCCCTGGCTATCATGTTCCCCACCCCAGGGCGACGTACAAACGCTATCCCAACGGGCTGGTGTACAGGAATTCCCCTGGCTATCATGTTCCCCACCCCAGGGCGACGCAAGCGTCCCCTCCCATCATCCACCCCACCCCCGCCCCTACGGAACGCCATCGTTTTTCTGGCGATTTTCCAGGAAACCTGCTGGCGAAAGGGTGGGTGAAGGGGGGCCTTGCCGAAATGTAGTGACCCTTGTGGGCGTCAGGCGCGGCGTATCTGCCAACAATCACACACCGTCTCCAAAGACTCCCACTTTGTTGCTAAACAAGCGGCGAAACGTGTTATAATAAGGGTTGAAGTGTATTCGCGCATTGCAAGGCGGAGAGAGGAATCATAAAAGCATGGCGATGTTTGAAAGTTTATCGAAGCGACTTGAGGGTGTTTTTACCAATCTGAGCGGGAAAGGCAAGCTGACCGGGGCTGATGTCGATGAGGCCATGCGCGAAGTCCGGCTGGCGCTGCTGGAAGCCGATGTCAGCCTGAAGCTGGTGCGCCAATTCGTCGAGCGCGTGAAGGCGAAGTCCATTGGCGCGGAAGTGCTGGGCAGTTTCTCTCCGGCGCAGCAAGTGCTACAAATCGTCAATGAAGAACTGGTCGAAATGCTGGGCGGCAGCGAGGGCAAGAACAAGCTTGACCTGGGCGGTCAGCCACCGAACGTGATTATGCTGGTCGGCCTGCAAGGTTCGGGCAAAACGACAACCGCCGCCAAACTTGCCAATTACTTGCGCAAGCAAGGAGGGCAGCGACCCCTGCTGGTCGCGGCGGACATGTACCGCCCGGCCGCCGTCCAACAGTTGCAGACGCTGGGCAAGCAGCTTTCCATACCCGTCTATACCGAACCCGCCGGGGCCAACCCGGTTGACATCTGTGTTCGCTCAATCGACTATGCTCGCGAACAGGCCGCAACGGTGGTGATCCTTGATACGGCGGGTCGCCTCAACATTGACGAACGCATGATGCAAGAAGTCATCAATATTCGCCAGCGCGTGCAGCCGCGCGAGGTGCTGCTGGTGGCCGATGCTATGACCGGTCAGGAGGCCGTGCGCGTAGCGGACGACTTCAACAAGGCCGTTTCGCTGACGGGCATGATCCTCACCAAAATGGATGGCGATGCGCGAGGCGGCGCGGCCCTCTCCATCCGCTCCGTGACGGGCGTGCCGATCAAGTTCATGGGCGTGGGCGAAAAAACCGATGCATTGGAGCCGTTTTACCCGGATCGTTTGGCCTCGCGTATACTGGGAATGGGAGACGTGCTTTCGCTGATCGAACGCGCCCAGGAGACCATCGACCAGGAAGAGGCTGTGAAGGCCCAGGCCAAACTGCAACAGGGCAAGTTTGACCTGGAAGACTTCCTCAACTCCATGCGCCAGCTTAAACGTATGGGATCGTTGAGGTCGGTAATGGAGATGATTCCGGGCTTCAGTAAACTGGCCGGGGATGCCGATATCGAGGAGGCGTTGGAAGGGGATCAGCTAAAACATGTGGAAGCGATTATATTATCAATGACACTGCAAGAAAGACACAATCCCGATATTATTAACGGCAGCCGAAGGAAGCGTATCGCGCGCGGCAGCGGCAGCACACCGCAGGACGTGAACCAACTGCTCGATCAATTCAACGAAATGCGTACAATTGTGCGCCAGATGAGCAGCGGGAAAGGCCCCTGGGCGAAAATGGCTAAACAATTTGGGAGTGGCGCAGGAATGCCCGGTTTACCTGGTATGCCTGGAGCCGCAGCAGGAGGGGGTATGCCCTCTCTTCCGCGCCCGGCCGGGAGTGGCAAAAAGTCTGGCAAGGCGGCCCGCAAAGCGAAACGCAAACAGAAAGCCAAAAGTGGACGGAGGTAGCCACAATGCAACACAAACGCCCGAATCGTCTGCGACAGGTCATATTGGTTGGCTTGTTGCTGGGCCTTGTTCTCGCTACGAGCGGCTGTGGGGGAAGCCCGCAATCACAGCAGCAGGCCAGTCAGAGCAAGTCGCAGCTTGATTCTACGCTGAAACACGCCAGAGATATCGGCGTGTCTGCATCTTCTCTTCAACCAGTTATCCATCAAGAACAGCAAATAAGCAGCACAAGCGCGCCATCCAACCTGTTCGACGACGCGCCTGCCACCAATTATTACCTGAATCAGGCCAAACAGTATCAGCAATTATTGACGCAATTGCAGGGCATCATCAGTATCGCCACGGAAGATGCCACCACAAAAGCGCAAATGAGTATGCAAAATTTCCAACTGGCTCTTTCCAAATCGCAGAGCTTGAAAACTACCAATATTCAGGTCTTCGCGCAGGAGTATACCAGCGACCAGAATCTGCTGTCCTCCGCGCAAGCTCCCAATCAATATTATGCGATCAGCAACGATGCTAACAACGCCGCCAGCGCGCTCAGCCTGTTGAGTTCAAGTTTCGCGCAACTGGTGACATTCAACAACACTATCAAGCAGATGCGGACCGCTCATATCGATGTGGGCTTGATGCCAACTCAGTATCTGGATGATATGAGCGCGCTCAATACCATCACAAAGACGGCAGATTTCAGCAACCTCAATTCGCTGATAAACGCCCAGTATCAGATGGCGGTGGTCAACTCCATTCAAGCGCTGCCCTTCGTAGGCAACGCCAAAATAGGCCAGTTCAATGCGCAGATCGCCCTGCTGAAAACCTATGGCATGAATGCCTCGTCGTACCAGCAATTGTACAATGCCGACGCGCAGCAAATGCGTAACGCGAAGAGCATTCGCGACTTTCTGGCCGTCTCCGGCAAGATCGATACCGACATGGCCTCGATGCAGAACGACCTGACGCAGGGCGCGTCCAGTTATCTGATTACCGAGCTTGATCGCGAAGCCAATGCCTGGGGCAATGCGCATCTCTATCACGATAAATTCGACGGCAATAACTATATCCTTGACTCGGCTTACACCATGAACGGCATCGGCTACTGGCTGCAAAGAGAACTCAGTTGGGCCTGGCAGCCCAGCGACTACCAGGCGGTAGTGACAGACGACAACAACGAGTTCTTCAACTTCCACATGTTGCAGCAGGATTATAACGACAAGACGCCGTACAACCAGGTACACGCCACCGACCTGCAAATGATGCAGCATTATCCCAGCCTCCAGCACGGCACTGGTGCTAATGGTTTCGACGGTCGAGCAAGCCATGCGTGTCTACAGGGACGGCAAACTGATCAATGCCTTCTATGTCACCACCGGGCGCGTAGAGCGTCCCGCGCTCCCCGGTTACTGGACGGTGCAGGATCGCAAATCACCCGACGAGTTCAAGTCGAGCGATCCGCCGACTTCGCCCTACTGGTATCCGCCTACTCCTATCCACTATGCGATCCTGTATCACTGGGGCGGCTTCTTCGTCCACGATTCCTGGTGGCGCGCCGACTACGGCCCCGGCACCCAGTTCCCGCATTACGACAGCGGCGGCGACGAATCGTTCGCCGGCAACGGCAGTCACGGCTGCATCAACGTGCAGGAACAGCAGGCCGCCTGGGTCTACGCTAACACCGACTGGAACACCCAGATCATGGTGTACTAAACACTACACAGTAGCGACGCCCCTTGTGAGCGTCCCGTCCGTCTCCCTCTATCCGATGGGAAACAAAAACGGGACGCCCACAAGGGGCGTCGCTACTGTTTTTCTCATTTATAACGACAAACAGAAGGCCTGACAAATCGACAACTCACCCTACTTGAATAGGGTAATGATATCCATCGGGACGCTTGCATCCCCAGCGTCCTGCTGATGTTTGCCAACCGAATGCAGTAATGGGGAGGAAGGCAAGAATTGAGAGTCTTCATGAAAGCGGCTTTAGAGATGTTTGCCAACCGAATGCAGTAATGGGGAGGAAGGCGTTCCCTAATGAACTTTGACAACCGAATAGGGGAATGGAAGCGCCCCACTGTCTCTACAAAAAAAAATTATCGCGCAAAATGAGCGGTATATGTCCTGTATTGAGCAGGAATGATAAATTCTGACGACCGGATGGGGTCGTCTTCTGTAGGGACAAGGGGTGGAGTGGATGAGGGGGCCTTGTGCTTGTCCTCGTCGGGATGCGACCATGCTGCTTCACGGAACCCCTGGCGAATCGAGTTGCCACCAGGACAAGCACAAGGCCCCCACCCTTCCCCACATCCGCCCCTTGTCCCTACAGGACGGGGCGACGCAAGCGTCCTCGCCCCTACATCCGGCTGCCTTGCCTATTCAGCCTCTTCGCCTTCTTCCGCAAGCTCTTCGCCTTCAACATCCGCCGTTTCGCCTGATTCCCCCGCGTCCTCGTTTTGCGCGTCGTTCTCTTCTGGCTCCTCACCCTCGCCCTCGCCGTTCTCTTCGTTGCCCTCGGTTTCTTCCAGCTTTTTGCCGTTGGTGGTGGCTACTGCCACTACTTTATCGCCTTCGCCCAGGTTCATGAGGCGCACGCCCTGCGTGGCGCGTCCGGCAACGTGGATAGCACTGACATCCGTGCGGATGACCACGCCGCCAGCCGAGATAATCATCAGGTCGTTATCTTTTTCGGTGATCACGCGGGCGGTGGCGACCGCGCCCGGTCTTGTCCGTCACCTTCGAGGTAATCACGCCGCCGCCGCCACGAGTGTGCGTGGGATAGTCTTTGATGGGCGTGCGTTTGCCATAGCCGTTTTCGGTGACAACCAGCAACTGGCTGCCCAGGGGCGTGAGGTTGAGCGAAACCATGATGTCGTCATCGGAGAGGCGAATGCCGCGCACACCGCCGCTCATACGAGAAGCGGAACGCAGTTCCTCGACGGTGAAGCGAATGGCTTTGCCATGCGCGGTTATCAGCAGCACATCGTCATCGGCATGGGCCAGCTTCGCGCCGATCAGTTCGTCGTCTTCCTCCAGGTTCATGGCGATCAGTCCAGAGCGGCGCACTACCTCAAACTCGCTCATCACCGTCTTTTTGACCTCGCCCTTCTTCGTGGCAACGATCATATAGTCGCGGCTGACGCCTTTGGGAACGCAGACGATGGCCGTGACGCGCTCGCGCTGCTCGATGGAGATCAGGTTGATGATGTGTTCGCCTTTGGCCGTGCGCCCCGTGTCGGGCAGTTCATATACCCGCAGTTGGAAGACGCGCCCCCGGTCGGTGAAGAAGAGCAGGCTATCATGGCTGTGCGCCACCAGCAGGTGACGCACGGTGTCGTCCTCGCGCGTGGTCATACCGTTGATGCCGCGCCCACCCCGGCGCTGCGCGCGGTAGGTGTTGGATGGCAGGCGTTTGATATAGCCTTTCTCCGTCAGCGTCACAACGACTTCTTCGTTGCGGATCAGGTCTTCATCGAGGAAAACGCTCGCCTCTGTTTCTTCGATCACACTGCGACGCGCATCGCCAAATTTTTCTTTCAACTCTTCCAGGTCGGCCTTAATGAGTTTGCGAATCTCGTTGATGTCGGCTAGCAGCATGTTGTAGTAGTCGATATGCTGCAGCACATCTTTGAGTTCGTCTTCTATTTTCTGACGTTGCAGGGCGGCAAGACTGGCAAGGCGCATATCCAGCACCGCTTTGGCCTGCTCTGGCGAAAAGCTGAATTTCTGCTGTAGCTCTTCGGCCAGGCCCGCTGTTTCGCGTTGCGAAGCGCGAATGGTCGCGATCACCGCGTCCAGGTTATCGAGCGCGATTTTCAAGCCCTCTAAGATGTGCTTGCGGGCCTCGGCTTTGGCAAGCTCAAAGCGCGTGCGGCGCGTAATCACGATCTCGCGATGATTAATATGGTGCTGCAAGAAGGCTTTGAGCGTTAGTATTCGCGGCTGTTGATCGACCAGGGCCAGCATGTTTGTGTTAAACGCGCTCTGCATGGCGGTATATTTGTAGAGCGAGTTCAGCACGCTTTCGGGCGTGGCGTCGCGTTTGAGTTCGATGAGGATGCGCATACCCTGGCGGTCGGACTCGTCGCGCACTTCCGAGATGCCATCGATCTTCTTGTCGCGGGTGAGTTCGGCGATCTTCTTCACCAGTTCCGCCTTGTTGACCTGGTAGGGAAGTTCGGTCACGATAATGCTCATGCGCCCGCGTTCGCCCTCTTCGACGATTGTATGGGCGCGCACTACTATGCGCCCGCGTCCGTTGACATAGGTGTTGCGAATGCCCTCGCGTCCCTGGATAATGCCGCCGGTGGGGAAGTCTGGCCCGCGCACGATGCGCGACAGGTCTTCGGTCGTGGCTTCTGGATTTTCGATCAGGTAGATGATGCCGTTACACACCTCGTTCAGATTATGCGGCGGGATATTGGTTGCCATACCAACGGCGATACCTGTCGAGCCATTTAAGAGCAGGTTGGGCAGGCGCGCCGGCATGACGGTCGGTTCTTCGGCCTGGTTATCGTAGTTGGGTTTAAAATCAACGGTATCCTTCTCAATATCGCGCAGCAGTTCATCGGCGATGGTTGCCAGCTTGGCCTCCGTATAACGCATAGCGGCTGGTGGGTCGTCGTCCTGCGATCCAAAATTCCCCTGACCGAGTACCAGGGGATAGCGCATTGACCAGGGCTGCGCCATACGCACCAGCGATTCATATACCGCCGCGTCACCGTGCGGGTGGTAACTTTTTAAGACTTCACCAACCGTACCGGCGCACTTACGAAATTGCTTGGTAGATTGCAGACCCATCTGATCCATAGCGTAGAGGATGCGGCGATGCACCGGCTTCAGACCATCGCGCACATCGGGTAAAGCGCGGCTCACAATCACACTCATCGAATAGTCGAGGTACGCGCCCGTCATCTCCTCGACGATACTGACTAATTTCGTATTCCCGGCATTCCCAGATTCCAGGCTCATAGCATATCCTTATTACACAAACTCATAGCTAAACCATTACAACAAGATAGTGGGTTGAAACACATTTCCGGGGAGGATCCCGCAAGATTCGAGCCTACTTATCCATTATAGCATATTTGAGGGGTAAATAGAAAGTTTAATCAACTCGAATAGAACTTTTGGTCGGTGAATATCTCGCGCATCACTTGCATAACGCTTCACATTGTTGGTATCATATGGTATGATTAAGGCAAAAGCGGATTGAGAGAGCAACAAGTAAGTTTGGTTTGACCTTGGGGAGCATCTTTGTATACTGTGGCGTCCCAGGGAAGGGAGGCAGAAGCTTTATGTCATTCTTATTTACACCCCAGCAGTGTTTCGTGATTGCCATCGTAGGTTTTGGGTTTATTGGCTTCTGGCGGGGATGGCGTCGCGAGGTCATCTCGCTGGCTTTCGCTCTGACGGGTGTGCTCTTTTTGCTGCTCAATGGTGGCGATGCCCTGGCGCAGCTCGTTTTTGTGAAAACGCCGCTTGTCATACATGATATTTTCTCTTCCGGCCCTATGGCGACTCCTTCCAAGCCTGACCCCACTGCTGTGCTTATAGTAACGCTGATTACATTTGTCGTTATCGTTGTCATCGGATACATTATTGGAAATCGAGCTTTCCCAGGCAAAAATCTCACTCCCGCCGAACGCTTGCTTGGTGTGCTGCCGGGACTGGTAACTGGGTATTTTCTAATCACCTATATCGCCAACATCTTTTCCAAGTCTCCCCTGATTACGGTAGGCTTCGGCACCCCTACTCAGAATGTGGTGACGAATTACGTTCCAATGCTCATCGTTGTCGCAATTGTTGTAGTGGTCGCTGGCCTTATCGCGTCGCGCGCAAAGAAACCAGGCGCTCCCGCCAAAAAATAGCTGTGTCTTGACTGTAATTTACTACCAGAGGTATATGCATGAGCGGCACAAAACAAGCGCAGACGAACGAGTGGAAACCGGTACGTGTACATGCCATGTTCCGGCGTTTCAGGCGCGGGCCCGATAAAAAGAAACAATTTGTCGGGCAGCAAGAGGGTGAGACGATACGGCGTATTGTGCGCGAACACCCGATTTTCTATGCGCAGTCAGCCCTGCCTCTGCTGCTGTCACTGATTTTCCTGGGTCTGGTCGTCTGGCTCGAAACGCGCAATGTCTTGCCTGGATCGCTTTTCGCCATTCTTTATCCCATCTCTGTCATTGCCATCATCGCAACCGGCCTGTTTTGCGCCTATCGCATTTTCGAACTCTGGTGGGTGAATATTGACATCGTCACCAATAAACGCATCCTCACCTGGCACGGCCTGTTGAATAATCCCACGCGCAATGAAACCACACTGGATAAAGTGCAACAGATTGCTGTGGACCAGGATACGCTACTGCGCATCGCGCTCAACTATGGCACCGTGCATGTCTACCTGGCGGGTGGTAAAGCCCTCTACTTGAAAAATGTGCGCGATCCCAAGGGCGTGCGCGATGATATCGAGGGCATTCGACAGAGCTATACGGCCGCAAAGTCTGCCGCAAAGCCCGCGGCTGCCCCGCCTGGTGAAACTACGGAAGAGGCTCTTGCAAGATTAGCAAAGCATGATGCGGTACCAACGTTGCCCGATGCCGACGCGAAATATGCTCATCGACAATCGCCAACCAAATTGCGCGGCCCTTTACGTCGCTTTGGTGGTCCCTTGCGTATCGAATGCGACGTGCATTATGACGCAGAAGAAAAGACCGTCATGTATATCCAGCGTACCAAGTGGGTGCTGGTTGTAAGACTTATTATACCCGTGCTGCTGCTGCTGACTGCACTCATCGGCGCGCTTATCGTCAAGGGTCTACTTTGGTATATTTGCCGTAGCCTTCGTCGTCCTGCTGGTGGTTGTCGGCCTGGTGATTATCAGCTATATCGATGACGTGTTTATTCTGACGAATAAGCGTATCATCGACATCAACCGCAAATTAATCATCCTGTCCGAGCAGCATGATACCACGACCTACGATAAAATCAGTAAGATCGAGGTGAGAAGCCCGAATATCATCCAGCTTGCCCTGAGCATCGGCAATTTGTATATCGAGACGCAAGGCGCAAACCCCAATATCCATATGCGTCACATCGCGCACCCTTTTTTCGTCCAGGATAGGATTTATGAAATCCAGAACTTCAAGTCGAAGTTTGACAAGGCCAAGAACGCAAACGACCAGAAGGACACGTTAAAACAGTGGTTTAGTACCATGTTAGGGACGATTGAAACGAAAGTTGCCAGCCGGGGCATACCAAACTTGCAATCCTTAGACCTGTGGGAAGCCGTTGCGCGAGCCAGCCAGCTTGGCATGAGAGTTGTGCCAATCGGAGAATCAGACAGTTATCCCAATGTAGAATCGGGCAGGATTGTCATGCAAATACCCCCACCCGGCACCGTTGTAGACGCTGTCATCGATACCAATGAGAAGCCGCAAATCCAGGTCATCCTGAGCAAAAGATCGTAAGGTAAGGTAAGAGCAAGAAGGCGCGGAAAGCGAAGCTTTCCGCGCCTTCTTGCTCTTACCTTACCTAAATCCATTACGCGCCAGTAGCGCGATACACTCGATGTGATAGGTCTGCGGGAACATATCAATGGGCTGCGCGTAGACCAGCCGGTAGCGATTATTGAGACAGAGCGAAGCAATATCGCGCGCTAGCGTGCTGGGGTCGCAGGATACGTACACTATCGAGCGCGGCGCAAGCGATTGCAGCGCCTGAATCGCTTTCGGATGGCAGCCAGCGCGAGGCGGGTCAACCAGCGCCACATCAATACGTTCGCGCCGGTAATAAAGCTGACCCAGCAGACGCTCCAGGGTACCCTCCAGCGCCGTAATGTTGGGCTGGTTGTTCAGTGTAGCATTGGCGCGCGCATCCATTACCGCGCTTGGCTGTGACTCTATTGCCAGCACGCGCGCTGCCCGTTGCGCCAGGAAAGCTGAAAAGAGGCCAACGCCGCTATAACCATCTAATGCTACATCGGAGCGCATTGGCTCCAGCATGGCTACCGACCGTTCGACCAGCACCGGCGTCTGGGCCATATTCACCTGGAAGAACGAATCCGAGGAGGTGCGGAAACGCTTGTTCAGTACCACATCTGTCAGGTACTCCTGTCCGGCCACAACACGCCCGTAGCGTCCACCTACTCGTTCGATAATCACACCTACAATACCTGGCGCGCTCGTCATCAACTCCTGCGCCAGTTCCTGGGGCGACTCAATATCCGATCCAGGCCGCGCATGGATGCTTAACAGCGTGGGCACCGCCTTCACCGGCGTTGCGCTCCCGTTCGTGGCAACCGCGCCAATCGCGCCGCGAATCGTGAAGCCCTGGATCATCTGCGCCAGAGAATCGCCAAAGGTTTCGAGCAAACGCGCTCGAATGTGCTGGTAAACCATGTCCAGCGCGGGATGCAAAAGCGGACACGTCTCCAGGTCCTGTACCTCGTGGCTCTCGGTCAGTTTGAAACCAATTTCGTTGGCCGGTCCGATGGAGAAGAGGGCCAGGTTGCGGTAATGCCAGGGAGAAACACCGGCGGGCATTCCGATGGTAGGATGAACGAGGGCGTCCGGTTGTTTGCCAATACGCACCAGCAACTGGCGCACAATATGCGCTTTCCAGGTCAACTGCGCCGGATACGCGATGTGTTGCCACTGGCAACCACTATCGGTTAGCAAAGGAAACTCCGGGTCGACACGTTCTGGCGCGGGACGCAGGATTTCTAACAATTCCGCGCGCGCGTGTCCGCGGCGTTCTTCTACAACCTCTACGCGAACTCGCTCGCCAGGAATGCCCCCCGGCACAAACAAGACTCGCCCCTCGTATCGACCTACTGCATCACCCCCGTAGGCAAGGTCTGTTAATTCAACGTCTATGCTCATGTTCACCTCAACGGCCACCTGATAGTTAGTATATCAACCGTGTCCGTCACATCTTTCCAACGTAGTATGATCATTGCTGTTGTTTGTTTCAACCCTCATCCAACCCAAAGGCCGGGTGCAATAAAACCCCTCTTTAGTATAGTCGTCCAAACTGCACAACTTTTACAATCTCGTTGAGATTGGCAGCGGTTGTTGAGGCTGGCGGTAGAGCCGTGTTCCAAAACGACTGAGGAATACGGCGCCTGATCCTACCATGCCCGTTCCAAGAAACACGATCCAGCCGATGAACGGGAGTGATATAAAGACAGCTAGCATTATCACTCCTACCGTTACCTGGAGATAGCGCGTGTGCGGGC
The DNA here is from genome assembly GCA_963769535.1 of uncultured Chloroflexia bacterium. Taxonomy (GTDB): domain Bacteria; phylum Chloroflexota; class Ktedonobacteria; order Ktedonobacterales; family Ktedonobacteraceae; genus CF-113. The sequence continues at coordinate 297,730 of CAVYMC010000005.1, forward strand.
GCGTAGTAAAGGCGCGGATAACTTGCTCTCCAAGCATCCAACAAATGGCAATGGTACCTGATGTCCAGGCGATCAGTAATACAAATAGAACGATCAATGCGAATGGAATGGAAATAATCAATGCAATAAGGACAAGCAGTATTGCCGGGGTTAGTAATGCGCTCAGTAGCCCGATCATTAGACTCCGGCGCATCTGGTTTTTCACTGTTGCGCTTACAAACATTACATGCTCTGGTAAGAAGCGCGTATAAAGTAAGCCCAGTGGGATCATCAGAAGAAGAAACCAGACGGGAAGGGTGAAGGCACTGAGTCCAAACAAACCATTTGTTTTGCTATGGTCATTATACGTCCCATCTATGCGTACTTCTTTCTCCCCATCAACCTTGCTTCCATAAAGATTGACATCGCCATTCACGTAGGAGCCAGTATTGAAACGGATGCTCCCGCCAAACAATTTGATATCTCCGTTTACACCTCCATCAAGAATAATTGTGCTTCCAAGGGCCAGGATATTGCCGCGCACCTGCCCCTGGATAGAGACGGTGCCACCTATAATCGTTACGTCACTACACCGCACATCTCCCGGCCCCACTGTGATTGTATCGCCGAACGATGGCTTCTGATTATTGCTTGTGCAAGGACTTTGCCCATCTGCCGCAAACGCAGCAGGGGAGGCCACCGAAAGTAAGCCAGTAATACTATTGGTTACGAACAGGGAAGCGAATAAGACCCCGATCAACAAGAACAGGAACCGGGGTAATCGCGATGCCTTCACTTTCAGCATATGTAGAACTCCCTATCATGACCGAACGAACGGCCATGACCTTCGCCGCTTATGCCTCGCGTGGGTAGCGCATAAGGCGAAGCCACATGCCCATCATAACCACTACCACTAAAGCAACCCCGGATAACAACCAGTTCTGGCTGGTAATGAGCGTCAATCCTGCCTGCAAGTAGCCTGCCAGCACATACAGCGTATCGATGAAGCCGCTTAGAGTTGAGAGTAGGGATATGAAGACCTCGGGTTGGAACAGGAATAAAGCGATCAGTCCCACGGCGAGCGCGCCTGTCACTAAAAATACCAATACGGCTATCTTAGTACCAGCCTTACCCATACGCGCCAGACGTGCCTGTTGTCGGCTCTGGATATGTTCAAGTTGCTGCGAGATGCGTTTCTCTCGCTCGATGGCCTGCATAATGCGTTCAGTTGAGATAACGCGATACTTACTGGAAGGCTCTGACTTTAGCAGGGTATTGAGATAGGTTTGATGCCGTTCAAACGAATGGCAGCCAGGACACCGCTTCAAATGCTCCTGCAAATGAAGAACATCTAACTGGTCGGGTTCAGTTTCACGCTGAGCGGTAAGCTGTTGTTTAGCGTCGCGGCAGCGCATCGACCTGTTCCTCCTCATTCAGATTATTATCCTTCATGTAACGCGCCAACAGTTCGCGAGCGCGGTGGAGACGCGCTTTGACCAGCGCGGGCGTCAAGTTCAACGCCAGCGCGATCTCGTCGTAGGACAGATCATACCAGTACCGCAGCAGAATCACCGCGCGATACTTGCTGGGCAGACGGCGCAGGTAGGTTTGTATCTCATCCTGCTGCTCTCCTTCCAACGCTGATTGCTCAGGCCCGGCTCCCAGATCGGTTACCCATTCCAGAAACGGCACATCTTCCAGCGGCAATGCCAGGAAACGCCGCCGTCTCAGTTGATCAATAGCTAGATGCGAAGCGATTGAAAGCAGCCAGGTGCTGAATTTGTGCGCCGGTTTATACGTGGCAAGCTGCGTATACGCTCGCACAAACACCTCCTGCGTCACATCCTCCGCCTCCGTGATATTGCTTAACATCCGGTATGCCAGATTCTGCACAGCGTCTTTATAACGCTCGACGAGCGTTGCGAAGGCATCCTGATCGCCAGCCAGCGTGTGCTGGACGAGTTCTGCATCACTCAGCGCCTCCACAATAACCCCCCGCGCATGGGTACCCGGCATATTTTGCGCTCCCGTGGTAGCCTGCGAATCTACAGCCCTATCCCCGCTCGAAATACCCGGAGAAGACAACACCCCGCTACTTTGACGACGGCGCGCGCTCTTCGTCCGTGTCGGCAGAGAACCGAGAACTCCCACCGAAGTAGAAGCATGTAGAGATGTATCCATTTTTATCACCGCTTGTTATACTTTTCAGTAGGTAGTAATATCAGAAAAACAGTATCCGATATGTATACGAGCGATATCTAAAAAAGTTGTAATCTCTTGTGCCAAGTGTAACATGCTCTGCTAAAACAGGCAAGGGGTCGGTACTTCAGGAGTGAGTGTCAAGTTCTTGCACCGAACGTGCGTTGACCAGGGTGGGGGCAAGCCCCGCCCCTACCCTACTACGAAATGGGGCGCGAAGCCGTACAGGGTAGGGGCGGGGCTTGCCCCCGCCCTGGTCGCTTGTACTGATGAAATTTATTTTCATCAACGGCTCCCACATCTATCTCTTTAATGACAAATTATTCACATTACATAATCCTCGAATAACCAACCATCTAGCCAATTTCTCCTATGTGTCAAGATGTATCAAGCGTATCCATGATGTGGATACGCTAATATGCCCATCAGTCCCATTTAATTGATTACGGGTGAATGTGTGACGAGGAGGGGGGAGGGCATGGGGTGACCTGTTCTTGACCAGGCAAATATGTATAGAGAGAGGTTTACTTGCGTATGCAAACACACCAACGCGGATTGAAACCGGCTCCTGACGAAGTGTGTGGGAATGGAAGCGAGGGTGACGCCGGAACAGGTACCTGGCAAATCTTTTCGCGGCGTCGGGTGACAGGCGTTGTCATCAGGCACATCAGTGTGGTAGCGGTGGTAGGGCTACTTTTACTCGGGGGTATGGGGATGCATCTATTTGGCGCATTCGCGCAATCCCCGTGCTCCAATGGCGACCAGGTCTACGTGGTTAAGAGCGGCAACACGCTCGGCGGCATAGCGGCGCGGTTTAACACCTCGTGGCAAAAGCTCGCATCATACAACCATATCGCGAATCCCAACCTGATTTACATCAATCAAACGATGTGTGTTCCAGGCAAACACGTAGTACACAGCGGTCCGCCGCCGGCGCGCGGAAAGGGGAATTTCTTCCCTTACGGCCAGTGTACCTGGTGGGCTGCTCAGCGTTTCTACCAGTTGAACAGGGTGTACGTTCCCTGGACGACGCAATCGGACGCCTGGCAGTGGACGGCTCGCGCGCATGATTTCCACTGGCGTATTTCAAGCACGCCGCAAGTGGGAGCCATCGTTGACCTGCAGCCCTGGGTAGAAGGGGCGTATAGACTGGGACATGTGGCAGTGGTGGAGAAAGTCCTGGGCAATGGACACGTGATTGCCAGTAACATGAACTGGGGCGTCTATTACTGGGAGGTGGTCAACGTGGAATTTGCCCCTGGCCCGGGCGTTTCCTTTATCTCCTTCTAACGGAAGAAGGAGCCTGGGCAGTTTTTGTAAGCTGGTCGACAGGTCATAACATAGGAGCAAGATGGACGCGGCTTGCCGCGTCCATCTTGCTCCTATGTTACCTCTGGATCATGCTCCAAACAAGAAAACCGTTCCTCCCATCATAGCATAAAGCAGGATCAGCAGTAGACCTTCTAACCACACCAGCTCGCCATCGCGTGTGATCTCGCTGAACAGAAAGGTAGTTAGTCCCAGCACGGCCAGTTCCACAATACTGAAAACAAGGTCAAGCTGGTGTGGCGCGGTCAGACTAACCAGCACCAGGATTGGCGCGATCAGCAGCGCGATCTGTATCGACGACCCGGCGGAGGCTGCCAGCACCATCTCCATACGTTTATCCAGCGCCATCGAGATGGTATTAAAATACTCAGGCACGCCGGCAATCAGGGGAACGAAAATCAGTCCCACGAATGCCGCGTTCCAACCAAACGCTTGTGTGAGTGGTTCAATCGTCCCCACCAGTATCTCCGAAAGCACAGCCACGCCCGCCGTAGCCAGCGCCAGCCAGAGCAAGGCCAGCCAGAGGTTCGGTTTTATCTCCCGTACTTCTTTGCTTTTTACTATAGGGGTGATGGGCGCTACTGGCGTTTCTGCTTGCGGGGGTGGCGCAACCTCTGCTTTCGGTGCATCATGCTGGCCGGTCTCATGCTTGACGATTGTGTGCAGGGTGCTATCGATCTGGCGCAGCACATCGGTTTTGCCCGGTGCGCCGCTTTTCACAATATGCTGCCTGTAGACGAGCAAGCGCGCAATAGCGGACTCGGAACGCGCCCCCAACACAACGTCCAGTTGCTCGGGTTCGTCCGTTGAAGGCTTGTCGCCTACGCGAAAAACGCTGAAGAGGATCGATGCCAGGTACCCTGCCAGCAGCAGTGCCGCGATAAAGACCGAGAGTGTCGCGCCCCGTTCGGTAATGTTCGTCTGGCGATTGTGCGATGCCAGGAGTTCCGCGAACGTGGGCAGCATCAATCCGCCAATGCACAAAGCCAGCAATGACGAATACTGACTGGCCGGGCGCGTCTCAAAATGCAGGCGTCCATGCTTGACGCAACCGACACAGGTTGACACGCCCAGCACCAGCAGCGCGTTGCCCAGAATAGAGCCGATGATCGAGGCGCGTACCACATCTATCAGCCCCGCGCTGAGCGCGAATATGCCAATAATCAACTCCGTCGCATTGCCGAACGTGGCAAACAATAGTCCCCCGATACGCTCCCCCGTATGTTCCGCCACCTGCTCGAACGGATTGACCAATCAGCCCCGCCAACGGCACGATGCCCAGCCCGGCTACCACAAAGAGCAGAGCTGGAGGAACTTGCAGCACATTCAGCACAGGGGCCAGAATAGCAAAGATAAGCAAAAAATATAACCAGCGCGGCATATTAACCCCCAAATCTCCAGGGCGGGGGCAGGCCCGCCCTGGTCAACGCACGTAACCTCATCCCTTATTGTAGGTTTAAGTATCGTACAGTATAATGTCCTCATTACATGACAAACGTAGCATGAGAACAAAAGGAGACATACTCATATGTCGGATCACCAGGGCAACCTCGGCGATATGGAAAACCAGGCAACTACCCCTGTGGGGCATACCGCGTCCAACAATAAAAATGGGCAACATGCAGAGCGAAACGACCCCATTGCCAGAATATCGGCCCATTTTCTGGATAACGGCGATTCGGTTATCTATGCCATCGTCGGCGTCTGCTTTCTCATTGGAGGACTGATTGCCTTAGGCTATAGCTTCTGGGATTTTGGTAATCATTTACTCAACACTTCAACTTTTATCAAGGGCGATTTGACTCTCCAGCCTGCGGATCTCGCAAATGCAATTATACAGTTCATCTCAGACCTTCTCCTGGTCCTCATTATCATGGAAGTGCTTGGCACCGTTACCCATTATTTACAATCGCACACAACCTCGCTACGTCCATTCCTCTTCATCGGCATCGTCTCTGCCACGCGCGGTATTCTGTCTATCGGCGCCAGGCTCTCCGTTGAAAGCGCGCGTCCAGCGGGGTCTGAATTCAACATCGCCATGATCGAACTGGGCGTCAACGCCGCCGTAATCCTCGCCCTCGGCATTACCATCAAATTGCTCGGCAAGCTCGTCGAGGATTAACCTCCATTCGTAAATCGGTGATACTTCCCCAGATACCAGCGCACCGCCAACACGTATTCAGCGTGGCTCCAGGTCAGGGGCGACACGCTGAGCGGTTCGCTCGTGAATGGGTTGACCTGCTCTGCCATGATACCGCTATGCAGGGCATGGGTCTGTGCCCATTCCAGTAGCGGAAGGGCCGTGTGTAATTCGTCAATGGTGCTGGCGTGAGTTATGCGGTATTGCGCCAGCCACAGGGTGCAAATGAACCAGGGGTTGCCCTGCGCCTGGTTGAGATCTTGCGTTACCTGGTTATAGTAATCATTCTCGTAACGCGCCATACCGCCCACAGCCGTCTTTGTCCACAGTCGCTGCTCAACCTGTTGCATCGTGCGCTCAACGCGGCTATCTGTCGCCTCGAACATACCGAACAGGAACAACCCGCACAGACTGCTATCAATCGTGGCATCTTTGTGGATTGTACCATCCTTATCAACGGTAATCATACGTAGAAAGCGGCCCTGTCCCTCGTCCCACAGGTAGCGCAGCGCCGCCTCTTTGATCTCGTCTGCCGCCTGGCGATACCTGCCAACCAGTTCCGTTTCACCGAACAGGGCCGAAAATTTGGAAGCCGCGTCCAGTCCCGCGTAGACCGATGCCGTTGTGAAGGTCAGGATGCCGCGCCGCTCTTCCCACAGATCGTAGGAGGCTTCTGGCAGGCGCGTATGCTCTTCGCGGTAGCTCACCATAAAATCGGCGGCGGGCGTTATCAGCGAGCGGTAATGCGGCGCTACAAATTCGATATCCGAGAACAGCTGGTAATGTTGCCACAAACTATAGATCACCAGCGCGGTTTCATCTTCTTGAATGGGCAATTGTGGATTGCCATTCCCATCAATCCACGATTGCCAGCTACTCCCCCACGAGTGGTCGGGGTTGTACTTGTGCAGCAGATAGCCGCCCTGCGTCAACACCGAGTTACAGAAGTCGTAAAACCCGCGTGTGATCTCGGAATATTTCGCGTGGCTCAGCGCGTTTGCCACTAAAGCCCCGTCGCGCGGCCACATGTACGAGTAGCTGTCGTTAGAAAAATGCTCAACATCAGCATCGTTGGCGGCAATGATCGCGCCGTCGTAATCGATTTGCGTGCGCAGCACCAGCAAGCTGCGTTTGTACAGGTCAATCAATTGCGCGGGCAGGTCGGCGAAATCCTGTTTATCCTTATTCACCCAACTATGCCAGTAGTTGCTCGTGCGCATCATGAAAGTCTCTGGCCCGCGCTCGCGCACCACTATTTCCAGTTCCGTCACCGCCTGCATGTTATACCCGGCGGCCAGCCAGTGATAGGCGATGCCCGACCCGCTCGCCGCGATTTCGCCCAGGTGCAGCGCGAGCGTGCCATCCACCGACCCCTGCGCAATCGGATTGCGCCCCAATTCGCCGTCCTCCGCGTCGCGCCACGTCCCCTCGCTGCCCCCGGTCTCCTTCTTGCCCGTTGCCCAACTTGAAATACCTATCCGCGCATTCGCACCCTCGCCAGTCTGCCCGTTCATTAAAAAATAAGCTTGCTGCTTATAAGCTATCAGCGCCTGTCGGGCCGGGTCGTAGAAAACAGTATTGGCGTCCGCAGCATCCCAGATGTGCCAGTCGTAGTGAAAGAAAAGCCGCACTTCGCGCGGGTGATCTGCCAGGTTGGTGATTCTCACCTGGCGCAAGAAAAGAGGGCGATTGAAATCAACGCAATCGCGCACCACCATTTGCAGTTGCAGCGCGGGATGCGAGAGCGTCACATGCGTTACCAGCGTCTCCGCTTCATAGACCATTTCACGCTGCCAGTCGGGAGAGTCGAACCAGGCAAAACGACCCTCAACCCACACACCCGTGTGCGAAATATCTCCCGCCGTGTGCAATTCCTGACCAACATGCGGCCAGTAAATATCACGCACATTGTAGCTTTTATCAAAATTCAGCAGCAGTCTCCCGTTCCCAAGAGGTAAATCACGCGGCATCGTCCAAATCCTCCTTCACAGGGCGTATTTTGACCTGATTATAGCTGTATATCGCTTGCCCGTCCAGTAGGCACGGGGCAAGGGTGTGTCTGCGCTTCGTGCTTTTACCCTGTTTTTCGTATCAGATTAGGTAAATACTCCTATCTTTACCGCATCTAAGCGTGCGCGCCCAATAATTGTAGTAAACTTGCCATGATGTCTTTGTCAGACGGTAGGGACGCGATTGATCGCGTCCGCGAAGGTATTCCGAACATATGCAATTACATTCACGCTTGTGATGTGTAATGTGTTCTCATGCGCAGTCCCGGCGTCGCTATATTATGTAGCAGGGAAGGAAAAACAAGATGGTCACAAAGCAATCAGCCTGGATACCCACACAGGGGCAAGCTGAACCTCCACAAGTTGCAGAGCCGCCAGATGAGTACGGCACTCTGGCCTCTGAAGAATACACCGTCCAAACCATGCCAAAGGTCGCCAGTGCGTCTGGCCTTGCTGCTACCTTTGTGCTCATTATCTTCTTTATCACCAACGTTCCTTCCGCCGTTGGAGCAGGCGCTGGCACCTTTACTTTCTGGGTTATTGGCGCTATCACCTTCTTTATCCCCTGTGTGATTGCTACCGCCCAGCTAGGTCACATGTTCCCACATGAAGGTTCGCTTTATAACTGGACGCACAGAGCTTTTGGCGGCTACATGAGTTTCTTCGTCGCTTTTTGCGCCTGGTTCCCCTGTGTATTGTTAATGATTGTTGCCGCCGACGTAATCGTTGGCTACCTGCAAGGTCTGAATCCACACTGGCTTGTTCAACCCTGGCAGCAAGGATTGGCGCTAATAGCGGTTATTGCCTTTTCCGGCGTACTGGCGGTTCAACGTACTGCCATGATCCTCAAACTCGTGAAAGTGATACTCGTCTTTGCCTTTATAGCGGTTATCCTCGTAGGCCTGGCAGGCGTCGTCTGGCTGGCAGGCGGGCATCATGTTGATAAAACCTTTGTCACGAGTACTCCCGCCGCCTGGGGATTCGCCTGGAACCCCTCCGGCTATTATACCCTGGCCCTTTTCGCCTTCATTACGCAGGCTTTTCTCGGCATCGAAGTCCCCCTTAATATGGGTGGGGAGATGACCAGTCATAAAGTCGTTACGCGCCATTTGCTGTGGGGCGCGCTGCTGGTACTCGTCGGCTACTTCATTACCAGCTTCGGCGTGCTGGTCGTCACGGGAACGACCCAAACCGGCATCGCTTTTGCGCTGGTGACGACCGTCCAGACGGCGCTTGGCCCGATCGCTGGCTATATTGTCGCCATCCTCGTTTTGTGTAATTTCGTGGTAACGCCTGCCATTTACAGCTACGCTTACGCGCGCCTTCTGCTCGTGGGCGGCATCGACCAGCGTCTGCCGGTGAGAGTAGCAAAGCTGAACAAAAACCGCGTTCCGGCTACTGCCATCATTTTCCAGACCATCGTCGCTATTGTTCTTGCCGCGATCCTCTTCATCGCGGTGCCGTCATTGACCAGTACAGCCAACGCGGCGACGCTGAACACCATCGTCTACAATGTGGTCATCTCGGCTTCGACACTGGTATGGGCCATCTCAACGGCTTTCCTGTTTATTGACCTGGTGAAATTCTACGTGCAGGACCGCAGGGTATTCCGCAAACTGCTCATCTTTCCCATGCCTGTTTTATGGATATCCATCGTTTTAGGCACTGCCTCCTGCGCGGTCAGTGTTATCGGCGCTCTGGTCTATAGCCTGATCCCTAATCTGCTTGACAACAGTAAGTGGTGGTACATTGTAGGTGGCATTACGCTTGCCTGCATCATCGTAGCCGCCATTGGCAGTATGTTTGCCAATAGCGAAGCATCCTGGCAAACACTCAGGGAGGAAAATTAGACCACCCTCTTCTCTATCCAGGTTTATCTGAATCCTGACCGCCGCGCGGTCAGGATTCAGATAAAAGAGATTCTGTGCCTCTAATACATCTCCAAATACTCATTGCGCTCCCAGTCGCTGACGTGGGCCTTCAGGCGCGCCAGTTCGCTGCGCTTCATGGCCGTGAAGACCTGCACGAACTCGTCGCCCAGGATGGCGCGAAACTCCTTGTCACGTTCCAGCGCGTTGAGGGCCTCGTCCAGCGTGGTCGGCAGAGGTTCGAAGCCTTCATAGCTCTCGGCCAGCCCCTCTGCTGCTTCCGGCGGCATCTGTGCATCTTTGAGACCAAGCGCGCCGGCGGCAATCACGGCAGCCGTTGCCAGGTAGGAATTGCTCAGGCCGGTGGGCAGGCGGTTCTCCAGGTGTGTGCGGTGGTCTCGGCTGTTCTTGGCGCGAATCATGGCCGAGCGATCTTCCAGTCCCCAGCTTATGTTGGATGGCGCGAAACTATGCGGCACAAAACGATGGTAGCAGTTGGGCGTGGGAGCCATCAGCGCCATTGCAGCGTTGGCATGTTTCAGCATCCCCTGCGTAAAGTAATACGCCGCTTGCGACAGGCCGTTTTTGTCGTCAGTATCCAGGAAGGCGTTCTCTCCACTATCCTTTGCCACGAGACTAATATGCGTGTGCGCCCCGCAGGCGGACTGGTTAGTAAACGGCTTGGTCATGAAAGTAGCGTGATAGCCGAGCTGGCGCGCAATAAACTTGACGCCGTTTTTGAAGGTGAAGCCCAGGTCGCCCGCCTGCAAAGCTTCGTGTGGCCCATAGTTGATTTCGAATTGTCCGGGGCCATACTCGCAGTTGGCAGTGATAATGTCGATGCCGATTTGTGGCATCAGTTCGACGATGCGTTCAGCCACCGGCACGGCAGTGTTGCGCATAGTGTTGAAGATATGCAGGCCATCGAAAATGGGCTTCATCGTGGTTGGATCGAGCAGGTAAAACTCGTACTCAAGTCCGACCACCGCCGAGTAGCCAAGCTTGTCGAGTTCCGCCACAGCCTTGCGCAGCACATGCCGGGGCGCGGCGTGCAGCGGCGTGCCATCAGCCCAGTATGTGTCACAGATCAAACGCGCCGTCTTATTCATCCAGGGCACAACAGCCGCCGTTGAAAGGTCGGGCTTGAGTACCTGGTCGGCGTAGTTCACTTCTTCATTATATTTGGTGCCTGAGACCACAAATGAACTGCTATCGAGCGCGAGCGCGCCGCCGTACATGTTCAGGCCCTTCTCGGCAAAGCCGCCCACTTTGTTCAACGGGATGATCTTGGAACGGGCCGTACCATGCATATCGGGAAGTTCAAACAGGACGTTGTTGATGCCGTCGCTTTTCCATTGGGCAAGCAGTTCGTCAAGTTTTTCATGGTATAAACTTGCTTTTGACATGAGAGCTTTCCTCCATTCGTTCCTTTAAAAAATTGACCACTATTCCAAACGAGCGGCGTGCCGTTCCAATAACCCGGCCTGCATCGTGCTTACCACTTGTACAGGAAGTATACTGTCTTTCACCTGTTGCCTGCAAACTTTCGCCCGCCCAGAACAGGCAACTACACGGGAAGGGGAGGTGTGGATAGATTGCACATGCTCAAAAGTCATCAAGGGACAAAGCTACGGCGACCGCGCGGTCGCCGTAGCTTTGTCCCTTGATGACTGAAAAACTACACACCCAACACGTTCAACGTGTTCATATTATCGTCGGTGAAAAAGACTTCCAGATTGCCTTTCGCATCTGTTGCGGCAGCGACACCGAACAACGCTGAACCATTGCCCGATTGGGCATCCACCGGCACATTGTTGAGCAGCCGCGTTCCAACAGCTTTACCCTGCGCCAGGTTCATTTCCACCAGGTTATTGTCATTCATATTGACCACCAGCAAATCTCCATTCAGTGGATTGATCGTCAGTCCTGCTGGCGCATTCAATGGTTTACCCTGGAAAGCGGTCATGCCTTTGGATGTTGAGCGCGTCATGGTCGTATTCACGGTCGTGCTGTTTGGATAAGCCGCCACGCGATTGTTCGCGATGTCAAGCACGAGTAGCACATCGGAGAAGCGCTGCCCCCCGATTTGTAGCGATGGTACCCACGTCGCGTTGAGCTTCGTTCCGCCGTTGACCTGCGTAAGCTGACCAATCTGGAAGACACGGAAGGTCGTTCCATTTTTGGTCGGGATTACATCGATACGGTCGATAGTTGCATCTCCTGTATTGGTGGTGAAGAACGAGCCGACCGCCCCATCCATGGGATTGTGCCTTCCTTGATTGGATGCCATCGCCCAGGGCATCTTAAACAGTGGATTGGTAATCGTCACCTTGAGGGTGCCGTTGGGATTGAATACTTGCACATTGTTGCCAGAAAAGTTCGCTACCCAGTCTGTCCCGGTCAGAGGGTTGAATGCCTCAAATGCTGGCCCTTTTGTGCCAGGGTTGGTCATGGCGTTGAAGAGCAGGCCAGGGCCTTTGCCAGCCGGGAAACGCACAAGCGTCGTTCCAGTATTCGTCGCGCCAAAGTTTGTCACCAGAATATCGCCGGGCTTGAGCGCGCCAGGCGTCATGCCATTGGGCGCAATCGCGATACCGTAGGGGTTGGCATCAGCCGAGATGGTTCTCCCATGTCCATCTACGATGAAAGCGGTGCTGCCAACTACCGAGATGTGAGCCAGGTTGTTAATGCTCGTCACGGACCGGCCCGAATTGTTCATCATCGTCGTTTGGGATGGAGACCCGTAGTTCAGAGTGTTGTGCTGGTCTTTCTGTTTGCCGTGATTGACCATGTTGCTTAAAAGCGTGGGATTGAACTTGAAAAGCGCCAGGGTAGACCCGCTGGTAAGTAACAGGGCAAGTAATACGGCTGCTGTAACGATTACGAACTTGCGTTTTTTTGCGCGTCTGCCTCTCCTGTTGGGAAGTGGAGGTATAGAGGCGTTGTCCCATTCGCCAGGTAGAACCATCTTTTGCATTTTTGTATCCTTTCTTTGCTGTTCAGCTACGTCAGTTACCCGCCGCCACCGTTGGTGTGGCTGTCGGGCTGGTAGCAGGCGTTGGCGTCGCACCCGGATTTGTGGTTGGCGTCACGGTTGGACTGGCAGCCGGAACGGTCGGAGTAGCGGTTGCCCCTGTCGTTGGTACAGGAGTTGGGCTGGTAGCTGGAACAGTTGGTGTAGCGCCTGCATTGTTGTTCGGCGTGTTATTAGCGCCGTTGCCATTCCCATTCCCATTCCCATTCCCATCACCGTTGCCATTGCCGTTGCCATTGTTATTCGTATTACCGGCGTTAAACGTTGCGCTGATAGCTACTCCATTGCCATCGGTTGTCACTGCTACCGGGTCGGGCTTATTCAGCAGGCCCACACAGTTCAGCCCATTGGGACCGTAGCTGGTAACAAAGCGCTGCGCGAGGAAGGTAAAGAGCGAATTACCGGCTGCTGGGTCGGGCGAGCCTCGCCCCTGGGTAAACTGCATATCAAGCTGGATGCGCGCTGGCCCAATCGCCAGCAGGTGCTGGCAATAGGTTGTCGTGTTAGCAGCATCTAAATTGCCCGCCGCAGGCTGATCGGTACCTCTGCGATAGGCGTTGACCTTGTTCAAATCAGGTTGATCGTTATTCAGCACCATCGGATCGCCCGCAGGCACTAGCGCGACTGGGGCAGCCTGGTGTGCCGCCGCCTGAAGCTCGTCGAGTGGCAGCGCTGGCAACATCTGTCCGGGACTGGCAAGGTCAGGGGCCATCCAGGGAATGCAGCCCAACGCGCCATCCAACGCCACTGCCAGCAGACGGTTATCGCTGCCATTGGTTTGCGTCTGCGTGTTCTGCAAGGCAGCTACATTCGCAGCAGTCATCTGTGCCGTTTGCCCATTAGCGTTTACAAGGTAAGAGGTTATCACGTTATCGCTCTGATCCATGTCCACTACGCCAAAATCGCGCACCGAAGGACAGGTCTGTCCATCATTCGCCGTCCCCAACGACGGGACGGTCAGTTGTCCCGCTTGTATGGCACGGTTGGCCGCTCTGAAGAAGGCCGGGGCATTACAATAGGCGAACTGCGTGAAGATGGAGCCATTAACACCATTTACACAATTCCCCTGTCTCAAACTGCCGCGAATGCCTCGCAGCATAAGATTGTTCCCGTTGAATCCGAACCACAGCGCCACGATACCATTGGCCGGGAGTTTTGGTACCACCGGCGCTGCCGCGGGCTGTGTTCCCTGGTCGATCACAAGCGGGTTGTATATGGAAATTTGCCCTGTTGCCGGGTCAATTACAGCTCCCTGAACAAAAGCCGCCTGCATCTTGTTCGCCTCGTTGCACGACCCGTTATCCTGATTAGTTGCCACGAGCTGGTAAGGCGTCGCCAGTCCCTGAGCTGTAAGTGGCCTGGCAGGCACAATCAACGCGCAATCTCCATTAACCGCCGCCGCATGAGAACCCAGGCGCGGCACAATGAATACCACCGACGCAATCACTGCCAGAAGCATCGGTACACTCAAACCAATCAGCATAAGCGGTGAAAACCGCTTGCGCCGCCCCAATGACGAGACGGCTTTAAGCCTGGATCGTCTGCGCATACTATTTCTTCCTCCTTTGGGAAACATACGACGATTCGACCGTAATTCATGATGCCCGTGCAGCATTTCGAGTATGTGCCGGGCAATTACTCTGCTGCCCTTTGAAACATCTTGAATTGTTTTGGATAAACTTAACTCAAGAGGAATGATACTCCAGTCGCAAAGGCGGTTCCTCATTGATACATGTTTATGTAACATAAAAGTACCTATTGCACATTGAGAAACCTTAACCTGCTCTTGTGCCCTCATGACGAAATGTTCCCAATCGGGGCAAAGTGTGTAAAAATCACACATGTTGTTCGTAATGATTTCTATATTTCCGATGAATACATTGTTGTAAGGCATAGAGTTGATAAATTATTGCAGGCGGATTCCAGGGCAGGGGCAAGCCCAGCCCTGGTAAAGAATTCGAATAGGGTACGGGCTGGGCTTGCCCCCGCCCTGGTAAAGTAAATGAGAGGTATATCTATGCTCCACATCTTAGTTGCCAATGTTGGCAGCACATCTCTGAAATACAAGTTCGTAAACACGCAAAGCGGCCTGGTCGGAATTTACGGCGTCAGCGGCGATATG
>CAVYMC010000006.1:0-488879 GCA_963769535.1 uncultured Chloroflexia bacterium
AAAGTATTAGCCGAAGAGCATCCCCATTTCACGATTTCAATAAAAGGCAGGGCCATTGCTGGCCCTGCCTTAATCATTGACAATTTCGAGAATGAAATTGTTTTGTCTCAATGTTTATTCGCTTAAAGCTTTTTCTCCGGTGTAGCTTAGGTCAACCCCACGAATTTCTCTTGATAATCCATTCATAATGGCCCCTAATATTCTCACCCGCTTCATAATTCATTTCCATTTCTTGTATACACACCAGTATTACCATCACTGCGGCCACCTGAGAGCCATCTATTGTCCGCGTAGTTAACCTGTAGGAAAATTTTGCCTCCATAGCACAGATAGTTGGTCATAGGCTGTTGATGGTTTTCCCATTTACCTCCATTTTGGTTATAAGCCGTTGATCTTTTCTCCACAAGTAAATCTCCGCTGTCATAACGTCGTCACTGGCATATGCACCTTTTTCCTGGCGAATAAAGTCTGTTTTCCCATCACCATTGTAGTCTCCCGGAATGATATTGACATATTCTTTCCACATTACAAAAGAGTCATTCAAATAATGCCTCGTAAATGTGCCGTCACCATTCGATAGGTAAATATCAGCTGAATCCCTTTTACCATCCAATACGCCTTTTTCCTGGCGAATAAAGTCTGTTTTTCCGTCACCGTTGTAGTCTTCCGGAATAATGTTGACCAAATCTCCCTTCATCACCTTGTAGTCAGTCAAAAGCAGCTTCTTAAACGTGCCGTCGCCTATTGATAGGTAAATTTCCGCTGTCATAATGTCGTCATTAGCCCAATCACCTTTTTCCTGGCGGATAAAGTCTGTTTTCCCGTCGCCGTTGTAGTCTCCCGGAATAATATTCGTGAGGTCTCCCTTCATATCTATGAAATTTGTCAAATCTTGTTTCGTAAAGGTGCCATCGCCTATTGCTAGGAAAACATTCGCTGTGTTTGTGTCGTCATTAGCCCAATCACCTTTTTCCTGGCGGATAAAGTCTGTTTTCCCATCGCCGTTGTAATCTTCCGGGATAATGTTGACCTTATCTCCATTCATATCCTTGTATTCATCTGGTAGACTTTCAAAGGCAGCGTACTAAACGTGCCGTTGCCATTTGATAGGTAAACTACCGTGTTGTCTTGTTAGGAGCCAGCCCAACCACCTCTTTCCAGGCGAATAAAGTCTGTTTTCCGGTCGCCGTTGTAGTCTCCCGGGATAATGGCGACCAAATCTCCCCTCAAAAACCTCTGCTGGTTACGGCTAGTCTGGTCAGTCAAATCCTTCATACTAAACGTGCCGTCGCCATTTGATAGGTAAACTTGCACTGTGTTTTTGTCGTCCTTAACCCAATCATCACCTTTTTCCTGGCGGATAAAGTCTGTTTTTCCGTCACCGTTGTAGTCTCCCGGGATAATGTTGACCAAATCTCCCTTCATCACCGTGTAGTCAGTCAAAGGCTGCATCTTAAACGTGCCGTCGCCATTTGATAGGTAAATTCCCGCTGTTATAATGTCGTCATCATCCCAATCACCTTTTTCCTGGCGGATAAAGTCTGTTTTCCCGTCGCCGTTGTAGTCTCCCGGGATAATGTTGACCTTATCTCCATTCATCACCGTGGAGTCAGTCAAAGGCTGCTTAGAAAATTTAAATGGGTCAACGGAATATCTAAAAACATTTCCCCTGTCATCAGTAACAATGAGATCTATCGTCAATGCTGATGACTGAAATGGTGATGGGTCATTAGTATATTCTAAGGTATCCGATGGGCCATCCAAGGTCTTCTTTTCGTTTATATTATTCCACGTTGTTGCCTCGGCTTCCACCTTTACAATCTTCCAAAATCCTGGTGTTATGTTTACACTAAGTTTTCTTTGGTCATTGGAAATATTTATCCCATTTATTCTGGGGTTGGTTCCATCCGGAATAAACATAACAACAGAACCAGCATTTTTTGAAACAATCAAATCCAAGGGATTTTCCCCATTATTCAGCTTGCTTTTCCATTCTGTATTAACCTGTTCCGATCCCGCATTGCATAACCAATCACCTGGAAATTCTCGGCCATCAACATAGGTTTTTCCATCATTGCGTTTTTCTATAAGATTCACAAACGATAGCACCTGTCTAAGAGTAAATTTGGGGGTATAAGTTTCATCTCCAACAAAAATGTAATAACATTTATAACTATGGTCATTTTTTCCATCATTAGGGTATTTTTGACCCGAATCCACAAGTAATTTGATACAAGAGGATTCTATTCTGCCTATAAAATTGCTCCATTCTTCTTCAGATATCAAACTTCTATCAATGTTAGGGACTTCCGCACTAACTTGGTTAACTTGCAGAAATAAAGGCGTCCCCGACAGTATAGATTTAAGCTGGTTAAATGACAGGGTAATATCATTACCATCTTTGTCCTTGTTAACAACTATACAATCTGTTTTTGGATAGCGGCTATTTGGTGGCATTGTGTACGCGGATTCGGCGGGAGTTATGGTGGCAATTGATTTTGTGCCCAAATACAACGTGAATGTTGGCGTTACGTTATGTGCTTCTGCAATACCAATGTTTTCCATATAAATGCGTAACCCTAGGTTCGCAGCATCGTCGGTGCTCGTAGTCTCGTCCATGCTCCAATTTGACGTGTCGACCGTTGCTTGAGTACGCACTTCAGTATACGAATACGAGCCCCCAAGCTCAAATCCTAGGAGCCTGTCTGAGAACAGGCTACAAAAAAGCCGATAGAGCCGGTAATTGTTAGCCACTGAGAAGACCATTGGGTTTTTGAGAAGATTTTTCCCAATGTCGTGGCAGATAGAGCCACCCACAGTCCTCTTTTTATCAAACGGAGGGGTATTTTTTTCCTCTCAGTTATCCATTTTGGGGCAATACCCTCATGCCAAGGTACACTGCTTTGCTCAGAACGGCTTTCACTATCTTTTTGATGTTATGTACTGCGCAAACAAGAGAGAATTCCCCGCTTGCCCTCTTGAATCCTCGTAAGTGAAACTGTCGAAAACCATTATTCTTTATTTGACCAAAAACGGGCTCAACAATCTGTTTGCGCTTTTTGTATATCTGCTTTGACGTTTCCTGTTGCATCTTCTCGATCATTTTCTGTCTGAGTGGTTCTTGATCGTCAGTGTTGATGGTTCGAGGCTCCCCTTTTTGGGATTTACAGCACCTCCTTTGGTAGGGGCACTTATCACAGGAATCCTTGCTGGCTTGATAGGTCTTCCTCCCGTCCTCGCACCTGTGCTTTAACCGCAGGGTGTGCCCACCAGGACAGGTAAAACAATCACCTTCAGGGTCATAGGTAAAATCAGCCTTTTTAATCTCTCGGTTGCAATCATCTATGCCCCTTTGATCTTGCTTTTCTCCCCTGCCTGTGGCTACATAGGCATCAATCTGTTGTTTATCAAGCTCTTCTAAGTTAGTTGCGGAGCTGTAGCCATTATCAAGGCTCATCTTTTCAGGAAGATCCCCTATCGTCTCTTTGATCTGTTCCAAGGCTGGCTTTACTTCCTTTTTATCATTTTCATTCTGTGTTAAATGCTGCCCCACTATGATTTGATTCTTTTGATCGACACTTATCTGCCCATTATAAGCATAGTCAAAACTTCCGTTCTTGCCCATGATACGGGCTTCTTTATCCGCAAAGCTTATCTGCTTTCTATCTTCTATTGTTTTGCCAGGATTCAGTTCCTGCTCCCTTTTCTCTAACGCTTCCTTAGCTGCCCTGACTTTGGCAAGTCTTTGTCCTTTAATCTTTAACTCTTCTGGAAGCTCATAGCCCGTTTTATCTCCGTGCTCTTTATCCTCTCCCTCATCACATTCCCTGGCCTCTCTCACCAACTCCTCGATCTGTTTGACTAACTCGTCCTCTTTGGCCTTGAGATGATCGTAACTCATAGCCTTATGTTTAGAAGTGTTGGCTTTAAACTTTGATCCATCAATGCTTACATGACCAAGAGACACCATCCCAAGCTCTCTGGCCAGAAGAACACTTTGCTTGAAACAGCTCTTAAGGAATTCATCGTTTTCTTTTCTAAAATCACTCAACACTCTGAAATTAGGGCAGTTCATATGTGAGATATACATAAAGGCCAAGTCCTCGTGACACCTTCTCTCTATCTTTCGAGAACTAAACACCCCTTGACTGTAGGCATAAATTAAAATGCCAATGATCAGCCGTGGATGATAAGCATTCTGGCCAATGGCACTGTATTTTTGCTCAATCATGGAAGTATCAAGCTGCTTGAATATCTGCTCACATACATAACAATCATGGTCATCTGGTAATAGGTCAAATATGTTGGAAGGAAATAACAACCTTTGATGAAATTCTATAGGATCTTTCTTGAATGGAATGCTCATTTCTTACACCCCTCACATAGTAAATTTTATCCAATTCTATAGAAAAATCAGTATGTTGTCAATTCCTTTTATCCTATTTCTTCCCCTGTTTTGTGCCAGATTATGTGAGTGGAGTATTCTTGGGAAATCTATACTATGGCCTCCTCGGCCTCCTCATTTCCCATTCTCGGACAAGCTCCTAGCATCCGATATCCCGCATAGGTCTACAAGTGCAGGTATTCTCCGTTATTTCCGCGAAATCAACGTCATTCCCGCGAAAGCGGGAATCCAGGTTTCTTGCTTTTCAAAATGTTAGAATTAAACTCTAACAATATGATTTTCATATTAATGGATAGAATGACCTTTGTCAACTGCGCGATGAAAACACTGGATGTTCCCCATCCTTCATTTGGAGGATATTTTATGGTGGTTTCTATTTCCATGTGCTACACATAACAACTTGCGGTTGCAAGGATATCAATACGATGAATGGAGTAGGTCATACAAGCGGAAACCGCTCTATATTCCGGGTAGCAGGTAGGCGGAGTTTTCTAACCCCGCCTCAGCTCAGACGATAGGAGGGATAAGAATGTTCTGCCTACTGTCCTTTATTTTCAACATTGGAAATATCTGTGTAAGCATAAGTCACTGATTTTATCGAGAAGGGAGTAAGAATCCAGGCAAAGCGCGCAGCAGTGCTTGATAAAAATTTACTGTTCAACCAGCAAGGAATGGAATGCAGGTTGCAGTGCATGATTGCCGATTGCAGTACATGGTTTCTATACTCTTAACAAATTGGTAATGCACCCGGTGCCGGAGAGAAGAGGAGAGGAGACGGGATGGAGGAATTATTAAAAAAGCTCATAGTTCATGTCGTACTCTTTGTCCCTAGAGCTTTGACGAGTCTGGTTGTCTTCCTGCTGTTTTGGTCCGCAAGCGTTCTTGTGGCCAGAATCATCCGCAGGATCTGCCAAAAAAGCAAGTTCAGGAAAGATATTCTCAACCTGACAGAGAGGACATCCAGAGCCGCTTTGCTGCTTTTCGGAGCAATCACGGCTCTTGGGACAGCGGGTATCAATGTTTCAGCTCTGGTCGCCGGATTAGGGCTTACCGGCTTTGCTGCCGGATTCGCCTTCAAGGATATTCTCTCAAATCTCCTTGCAGGAATACTGATTGTTATTTTTGCCCCTATTCATCTAAATGATCGTATTTTCGTAGCAGGCCTTGAGGGAATCGTGGTGCAGATCGATCTTCGATACACTATCCTTCAGGCCGAAGGCAAAAAAATGCTGATACCTAATTCCATCCTGTTCACCAATGCAATTACCGTCTTGGGAGATCAATAGCTCACATCGCAGTACACAGCCGCCATTAGCTATGCGGCCAGATGTCACCCGTTGCGGTGAAATATGGGATAAGTCACTGCGCTTCATCCATTCAGTGCCAGTCTTTGCTGGAGTAAGGCTGCTGCGTCTTCCGCTTTGCCTTCATTGCCATTGCTACGATGCCACACACAATGCCATCCACACCACACGGTCAATCGAAGTGTCCGTGTAATCGAGGCAATCAATACTGAAGAGACACTACGTATGAAATTCAAATCCAAGTGTCCCCCATCTTTATTAGAAGCCTGCCATTACCCCCCCCCCGTGAGGGCCAATATCATTAAGTTAGGAAATGTTACCAAAAACAAAAACCAAAGTCCTCCCCTTTTCCGCACTATGAGGAAATTAAATCGAAAATTACGCTGATTCACCATTCAATTTTTGCCTTAAAAGTAATGGAATCCTGGATGGAAGACTAATACCAAGGTGCCACGGATCATGGGGAATTTTAGGGACCGGGTTTAAAAAGGTGACGTCATCTCGATGCCTGTTATCCCACCGTCCGGCAATGGTATCTATAATATAACCATTGCACTCATGACAAAGGAATGATTCTGTTTTCAAATTAAACGTTTTTTCTCTCTCTATAACATACTGTTCAGGAGTCATTTTGCATTTTTGAGCTAATTCAATATATTCCTTTATCTCGTTTGGGATCCTCTGACAAATTTTACATGTTATCATAACTTAGCTCCCTCTAACCTTTTATCGTTTTCCAGCCATCCCTTCTATTCTACTCTATTCTACTCTATACTCTCAGCCGCTCGATACTTCCTCGGTCAGAGATAAACAGCTTAAACAAAAACAGCTCTCTACACATCTATATCGACTGTCAGGAAAATAACTTTGGTTTATAATAAGACCATCAGGTAAGTAAGCCGTAGCATGATTGTGGACGTAGAGTCTCATAAGGGGAAAATAAAAAATAAAAATCAAATACTTTCGCGCCAATGCTCAGGCATTCAAAATTATTCCCCTCCTCTTAGGCGAAAACAAGTGGCGCATCTTGCTGAAAACAAGCGGTACATTCCCATCCGATAACTGACACACACATTCTAACAGGCCATGTATTTACGCGGCCTGTGCGGAGATATATAAGTGAAAAAATTTGATTACTCCCGGCAGCAGGGTATACAATATAAAATAGTAAAAATTGCAGGTGAGAAATATGAGGCGATGGTTATAGATCAATAATGGCAAGACAATTGCGAGATGACAAGGCAAAATGGCGAGTAAGTCATGTTAGTGATGCTGAGGAAAATGAAAATGGGAAGAATCAACCTGGGACCGAGGAAAAAAGATGTCTTACGCATTCAAGCAACCCTGCTCTTAATTGTGCTCCTTATTTTCTTAGGCAATCTGGCCATGACTACGCCAGCCGAAGGCCAATTTTACCCTGTATCCCCGCTTTTTTCTCCTCCATTGTTCCCGGTTTTCTCTACATCCTGGACCTCATGGGGATCGGGGGTACCAAACTTTTTAGGGCGGCTCTCCGGCATTGCCACGCTTACGGCGCAATGCGTCCAGGCCGTCGAGGGAACGCGCGCCCGCATCCTCGATACGCGCAAGACCACCCCCGGACTGCGCGGCCTCGAAAAAGAGGCGGTGCGCCTGGGCGGCGGCCACAATCACCGCTTCGGCCTGAACGACGGCGTCCTGATTAAAGATAACCACATCAAGGCCGCTGGAGGCGTGGCGCGGTCAATAGAAGCAGCGCGCTCCCATGCCCCGCACCTGCTCAAGATCGAAGTGGAGTGCGAAACAATGCCCGAAGTGCGCGAAGCATTGCTGTCGGGCGCGGACGTAATCCTGCTCGATAACATGGACATCGACACCATGCGCAGCGCCGTAGAACTCACCCGGCGCGTCTCGCCCAACGTCCTGATCGAGGCGTCGGGCAGCATCGGTGTCAACCCCACCAGGCTGCAAGCCGTAGCCTCAACGGGAGTAGACTTCATTTCGCTGGGCGCGCTCACCCATTCTGCGCCCAATTTCGACGTATCGCTCGAGTTTGAGTAATGTGCGAGTTTAGCGGGGACGGCGGATAGGGACGGCGGCGGACCAGGGCGACCGCAAGGGTCGCCCGTACAATACGACGGACCGACTCGCGAATGACCTGGTATTGTACGGGCGATCCTTGCGGTCGCCCTGGAAATCGCAATTGCGCTGGAAATCGTCGATTGCCTGGAAAATCGATTGCACGGAAATTAAGGAGAAAAACATATGGCCCTTCAAACTGCATCATGTGCGTCAAGCAAAGAAGAACGCATCCTGCCACTGCTCTCGCCCACCGGGCGCGCCCGGCACCAGCAGCGCATAGACAGCATCCCCCAGGGCTACGCGGAGATGTCTGGCGAGGAACTGGATCAGCGCATCAGCGCGGCCAGGGCCGCGCTCGGCGAACGGCTGGTGATCCTGGGGCATCATTACCAGCGTGACGAGATCATCAAGTATGCCGATTATCGCGGCGACTCGTTCAAGCTGGCCCAGTTGGCAGCGGCGCGCCCCCAGGCGGATTACATCGTTTTCTGCGGCGTGCATTTCATGGCGGAAAGCGCCGACATTCTCAGTGGGCCGCACCAGCAGGTCATTCTGCCCAACCCTGCTGCTGGCTGCTCGATGGCCGACATGGCGAATATTGCCGAGGTCGAAGAATGTTGGGAGATGCTGCTTGACATCCTGGGCGCAGACGCGAGCATCATCCCCGTTACCTATATGAACTCCGCTGCCAACCTCAAAGCCTTCTGCGGGCGCAATGGCGGCGTCGTCTGCACCTCGTCGAACGCGCCAGCCGTCGTTAAATGGGCCTTCGGCCAGGGCAAACGGGTGTTGTTCTTCCCCGATGAACACCTGGGGCGCAATACCGCCCTCAAATATGGCATTCCCGAATCGCGCATGTTCGTATGGAACCCCAAAGACCCCATGGCCTCCAACACCGCTGATGAAGAAATAGAGCAGGCGCAGATCATTCTCTGGAAAGGCTACTGCACCACGCACATGCGTTTCAACGCGCAGCAAATCGAAAAAGCGCGCGCCGACTATCCCGGCATCAAGGTACTGGTACACCCGGAATGCCGCCGCGAGGTGGTAGAAGCGGCAGACCTGTACGGCTCGACCGAATACATCATCGCGCAAATCGAGAAAGCCCCGGCGGCAGTCAGTGGGCCGTCGCCACCGAAATCAACCTCGTGCATCGCCTGGCGCAGGAACATCCCGATCAATTCATCTTCTGCCTCGACCCTGTCATCTGCCCCTGCTCAACCATGTACCGTATCCACCCGGCCTACCTTGCCTGGGTACTGGAAGGACTGGTCAAGGGCGAGGTGATTAACCAGGTGAAAGTGGACGAAGACACCGTCTACTGGGCAAAAGTAGCGCTGGAACGGATGCTGGCGTTATAATGTGACAACGATACCCATCAACATTATAGAAGGAACCTTTAATGAGCGATACAGTGATCAAGGAGCAAGAACCCGCTCCAGATTTTACTCTGCCCGCCGTGGGCAGCGATGACGTTGTGAAAAACGGCCAGGTGCATCTGGCGGACCTGCGCGGCAAAACGGTCGCGCTGTACTTTTACCCCAAAGACGACACCCCTGGCTGCACCAAAGAAGCCTGTAGTTTCCGCGACGCCAACCGCGAGATGCAGAAACGCGGCATCGTTGTGCTGGGCGTCAGCGCCGACGATGTAGCCTCGCACCGCAAATTCGCGGACAAATACGGCCTCTCTTTCCCTTTGCTGTCCGATACCGAAACCAGCGTTAGCCAGCTTTACGGGGTCTGGAAAGAGAAAAACTTCTACGGCAAGAAGTTCACCGGCGTCAACCGCGAAACCTTCCTGATCGACAAAGACGGCATTGTTCGCAAAGCCTGGCACAAAGTCACGGCTGAGGGACACGCCGAAGCAGTATTAGAGGCGGTAGACGCCCTGGGTCTGTCGTAGGGGCACTTGCGCTTGCGCCGCTCTCGTGCCTTCACCAATGCCCGTCGGGAATAGGACAATTGGCGCATTTTGCTAGAAACAATGTCCGCGAATGCGTCTATATCGTTCTGGTAGTGTGGCGTTTAAAATGAAACGCCTGGAAGAAAAACGTATATTGGAGGAAGATTTCATGCGTCTACCGGAACACAAAAGCATCCCTCGTTGGATGGCGTTGTTTTCATGCGCTATCATCTGTACTATTTTGCTGGCTGCCTGCGGGGGAGGCAGTACGGCCTCAAACCCGACGCCAACGCCGACAACAGCGGCCAAACCATCGCCGACTATTCCGCCCACAACCACGCCGCCTGCGACTGCGGGTTTTGTGACCTATACGGGTAGTGGCTTTACTATCAAATATCCTCAGGGATGGAAAGCAAATCCCGCAGGTAAGGGTATCGGGTTTGCCGATCCCTCTGACATCTATGACCTGACCATCTTGATTACCCCCGATCCTGGCGGTCTCGCCAGCCCTGATACCGTTGTCAATGCAAGCATACAGGGAGTGAAAGGCACATTCAAGAATCCGCAAACGGTGAATGTACCCGCGACCGTTACTATCGGAGGAGATAGCTGGGTGCAAAAATCTATTAGTGGCGATTCTACAGCCGGTGGCCAGAATGGTGTTGTGCAGTTGGTAGTTGCTTCTGACAACCATCCTGCTAATTCCCCCTCAACCAATAGCTTTACCGTTATCTATGCCACGCTGCAGGCCACCTTTGACACGGCCAACGCCCAGTACTTCCAGCCCATGCTCCAGTCGTTCAAGTTCACCGCATAAATGAACTACTCCTCCTTTGAGAGAGACCAATGGGACAGCGGCCTCTCTCAAAGGAGGAGTAAGCTATCCCGCGACATTGGCGTTGTAACGCAAAATGCGCAATACCGGTCGATTGCCCTCTTTAGCAAGCGGCAGGTAGACTTCCTGCGTTTGCTCGTTTATAGCGATACTATGAGTGTTGACGCCGAAAGTATAGGCGCCGATCCATTTAAGCGCTCGCCCGTTCTCTTGAAAGATGGAAATACCAGCGGCACATGCAACATAGACCAGGTGCAATGGATGATCTACTGTGACAATGTCAGGATTCAGGGCCACCGGCCAGGGAGATTCGGCGATGGTATGCATCGTCTGCAAATCTACACGTATCAGGCTGGCTGGGTCCTCGTCAACGCAGGCAATGAACGCGATATGCTGGTTCGTATCTATCGCCATACCATGCGGGGTAAGACAATCATAGGGCAGCTTCATGCGCGTAATCACCTGGCGCGTGGTGGGGTCGAACTCAACCAGCCAGGCCGTGCCGGGCGGCGGGAGCAAGTTCGGATTGGGATCATCGGGATTGGGCAATTGCTGCACCGAGACGAAAGCGCGGCGCAGGCCGGGGTCGTACTTGACGTGACCCACATCATCGCCCCATTTCCCATCAATGCCCAGCGCGATGCGCCCCACCACCTTATCAGTCAGCGCGTCAATAATGGTCTCATTCTGATTCTTGCGCTCGACGATATTGCTATCTGGAGTGGGAGGATTGCCGGGGTTGGAGACGAATATCAAATGATCGATTTGATCGTAAGCCAGTCCATCGGGACCATCATTCGTCTGAAGTGAAATGGGCGCATACTGTAACGTTTTCTCCTGGATAGCGTAGATGAGGCTATCGTTGGAGTCGGCAGCGTAGACCTTTTGCAGATCGGGCGCAATCACCACGCCTGCCACCTGTGGAATATTCAGCAACCCCACCACCTTTTTCTGCACCGTATCAAAGACGACAATATTACCATCGTACTTCGCGTCGGTATCGGGATTAAATTTTGGGTTGATCTGCTGTTCCCTGTCGGGTCCGGGTCCGGTGTGCGCGATGAAAAGCAGGTGTGTCGCCGGGTCCAGCGCCATAAAGTCGAAATGGTCAAAAAGGGTAGTAACGCCGGGCGCGAGCGGATTCTGGGGAGTGCGATAGGCATCCGGGAAAGCGCCGGGCAAGGGTATGTCCCGTTCTACAGTCAGGCGCGAAGTGAGCACCGGGTGCGTAAATTGTGTCACCATACTTGCAAGTAACATGACAAGCAGGGATACCAGGCAGACGCCAACGGCTGCCCAGGCGATGGTCTTTTTATTCCTTAGAGAACGATGCGATGTCGTTAGAGCTACCTCAGCCACAATTGCCTCCTCAAAATTCCTCGTACTGCAATATGATGGCAGGATCGAGTGAGATGCGATCTCCATGCACGAGCGCGAGTTGATCGATGCGCTGCCCTTCGCAGGTCAACCCGTTGAGGCTTTCGCTATCCTGGATGATCCACGCGCCATCTTTCCAGCGAATAAGCGCGTGGAAACGCGAAACGCGCTGCGATGGGATATGGATGTCGCTGCCGGGGAAGCGTCCAATGGTGTAGAGTGTTTTGTTGAGGGTGTATTCGCCGATCACCTGGTCGTCCACCCGCGCAACGATACGCGCTCTGGTGCGCGTTCTCACTTTGTCCGGGATTTCGGCCTTCTTTGCACCTTTTGAGCCATGCCCATTTTGATGCTCCGGCACATCCTGCGCGGCATAACTTCTCTCAACCATCTGGGTAGCAGAGGAGCCGGGCGATGCTCCGTTGACATGAGCCAGTACAGGCAGGCGCGGCGAGGTTTCTGGCCGTATCGCGGGCATGCGCGGCAGAGTTCCAGGCGAAATAGCAACCATCCGAGGCAAGGTTTGCGCGTAGATGGAACCTTCAACGGCGTCGTCGAAGTCCTCGCTATCCAGGTTATAGCGATTCTGCTCTTTGAGGAGCGAGCTAAAGACGCCGCCCCGGCGCTTCAACTCCTTAAAGGTGCCACGTTCGAAGATTTGCCCGTGCTGCATGACCAGGATTTCATCGACGTTGCCGAGTGTGCTCAGGCGATGAGATATTGTGAACACCGTGCGTCCCACGATCAGCGTGTTAAGGGCGTGCATCACCTCGGACTCCGCCTCGACATCCAGATTCGCGGTCGGCTCGTCGAGGATGAGGATCGGCGTATCGCGCAGGATTGCGCGCGCGATGGCCAGGCGTTGCCGTTGCCCCGCCGAAAAATTGTTGCCCTGTTCCCGCACGTTGGTTTCATACCCGTCGGGCAGCTTCGCGATAGTCTCGTGGATATTGGCCTTGATGCAGGCGTCGATCAAATCTTCCAGCGGCGCGCCGGGCTGCCCGATCTCCAGGTTTTCACGGATCGAACCTTCAAAAAGCACCGAATCTTGCAGCACTACGCTGATATTCTGCCTGAGCATCTCCAGGGGATAGTGGGATACGTCTGTCCCATCGATTTTGATCGAGCCATGTTCAAGCTCGTAGAAACGTGGAATTAACTTGACCAGGGTGGTCTTTCCACTGCCTGAATAGCCCACCAGGGCCACCTTGCGACCCGCCGGGATATGCAGGTCGATGCCTTTCAGTACATCTCGTTCTTTCGTATAGCCAAAGACTACGTTTTCAAAGGTGATGTCGCCTTTGAGTTTGACGGGGCCACGATATGGTTCTACCGTGTCGATCACTTCTGGAGCCTGATCGAATACCTCCTGGATGCGTTCAGCCCCGGAAGAAGCGTTGCTCGCCAGCGTCGTCAGCTTTGAGAGATCGCGCATGGGTTGATAAAGCATTTTGAGGTAGGTGAGAAACAGGATCAGCGTACCAATATCGATAGCGGACGCGCCGATGTTGATAAAGCCGAAAGTGAAAGCATTGCCTGCTGCGACATAACCCCCGATGCCGACCACTACCAGCGTGCCAAACACGACGAGAATGGAGATCAGCGGGGTAAACTGGGCCTGTAGCCGGCCAGCGCGCATACCCGCGGCGCGGTGCGAGCCAACATGTATGCCAAAGCGTTTATTTTCGCGCCTCTCCAGGGTATAGGCGCGAATGACGGTCAAGGCGTTGATGTCTTCGGTGGCGACATCTGCGATTTTGCCCGCCGCCTTCGCCTTCCTGCGGGCCGCCGCTTTAATGCCGTTGGTATATCCCAGCACGAGCGCCATCAGTACAGGCGCGATGATGAGCGCGAGAGCGGTATAGGGCGGGCTGATAAAGAACATCACGACAGCCACGCCGATCAGTGTCAGCAGACCGGCCAGCAGGTCAACGATGCCATCGGTCACAAGCTTCTCGATATCGCCGATATTGCCCGTCACGCGCTGCACAAGATCGCCTTTTTTCTGCTTATCATGCCAGTCCAATGAAATGCGCTGCAGGTGGTCAAACAAATCCTGGCGCAGACGCGCGGTCAACTGTTGCGCGATGTAGGTGGCGAGAAACAATTCAATATACACCAGCAATGCGCTTAACAGACCGAATACAGCCAGCATGATGAGAGAAAAGACAATGACTCCTATGGTACTGTGCTGCACAATCCTGGGGTGCAGCACCGAATTGACATCGGATGCCGTTGCCGGGCATGGCGCGGGAGGCGGCTGACCGACCGGCTGGTTTGGCCCTAACGGCCTCAACGATGGGTCCAGTACCGGCGTATCAAAAAATGAGAGAAGGGGGTCCAGGAACGGAAAAGTACAGGCCGGGTCAGACCCCGGATTATTGACTTTGCTGGGGATAAATTTTAGCGGCATAGCTGCCAGCAAATCTGAACCGACCTGCGCGACTGTCACAAGCATCGCCAGGACGATGAGAAAACGGTACCCTTTGAGGTTACGAAAGAGAAACTTGAATAGGAATAACACTTGTTCACCCTCTACTTAGCACGGATTATGCGGATGCAGCGACCTCTGCTGAAATATTGATGATGCGGGCAGCAGGCGCATTGTTCAAACGACGCGCGATCTGGCGCGAGGCGACTTCGATGATATGGGCAGCGACGATGGTAGTTGCGTCCGGCACCTGCCCGAAGCTGGGAAAATCGTTAATATCGACCACCATCGAGCCATAGCCCGTCTCCACTACGTCCAGGCCGTAAATGTCCAACCCGAATACCTCTCCAACTTGCAGGGCAAGAGCGCGCATCTCTATGGTGATGGGAATACGATGCTTATCCACTTCCACGCGCGGATGGAGCGGCGAGCGTTTGGCAACACCGTACACTTGCGTTCCTGCAACATAGAGCTTGATGTCAAAATTGCCATTTTCGGCATAACGCTGAGCCAGCAAATAGCAGTCTCTGGCGTCTTTCAGGTCTAATGTCGCCAGGTCACGCGGGCTATTTACTTTGTAGATGCCGCGACAGGAACTCCCGTTGGTAGGTTTTATGACCAGCGGATAGTCTTCCTCTGGCACCTGGTGGAGCAAGTCGCGATGAGCTACAAAGTAGGTGTGCGGTACCGGCAGGCCGTGAGCCTGCGCGCGGGTGATAGCAACGGCTTTATCGCGCACCTGGCGAATGGCCTGTGGATGATTAATAGTGGCGATACCGGCGGCTTCAGCCGCTTCCAGGATGCTTAAACCGGGGCCGTCTGATACCGTCTTCAGCACGCAAGCATCATAGCCAGCCCTGCCTATCCCCGATAAGCTGGTGATGCTTACCTGTGGCTCAAGTACGTCAACATCATGTCCCCATTGCATGAGTTGATGCGCAATGACCATCGGCATTGGTTCATTGCGGTATTGGGCTTCAATGATAAAACAAAAACGCATCTTTTCCTCCTGATTCCTATGCCCTCTGGATAGGTAAGCCGGGCGCGAAGATTTCATAACAAGTTATACTCATGGTTGTTGCACTTTTATGAATCCTCGCCATCCCCCTTTACTTGTTGAGGCAAGTAGCATGGCGCGCTGCTATATTTGCTGACAACTGCCAGGGAAATACAACGTGAAACACAATAAATAACACTGGAATTGAATTACACATGTTATACAAATATTAAGAGTGTTAATAAAATATTAAGGATAATATAACATAGTCTTAATGAGAAAGAAAGATTATCAGTCGGTAATTATACGTATTACGGCTCACTTTTTTGCTATTTGAAAGAAGAGGTTTGCGGGCTGTTGCCCGCAGGCGGTGAAAGGGATATCGCTCGAAAAGCGAAAACTGTTAGTAAGATGTGACATTTGACCCATGCCATACTTGCGGCTATAGTATAAGATGTTTTTGTGAAGCGTAGTAGATGCGCTTTCAGAGGAGGTTTTATTATGGCTCGCAATCTATATCGCTTTTACCTGTACGTCGTTTTCGTGGCAATGCTCATTTTCGCAACAGTTGGCCTGGAAATATTTTTGCAGGTTTTGTTCTCGTTGACCGGGCTGCGTGGTTCTTATTCCACCCTTCCAACGAGCGCGACTGTCACCCAGACCGGTGTGTTTTTTGGCGTTTCCTGGTTCATCGCGGCTCTCGTCGGCGGCCTGCATTACTGGCTGATTCGCCGCGACATGCGCAGCGATCCCGCGGCTGGTGGCAGCAATGCCATCCGTTCCTTTTTCTGAACGTGACGGAATTGATCGCCGCGCCCGTCGCAGTTGGTACAGGTGCATCCATGATTAGCCAGCTTGGGCAAAGCTTTGATGTAACGTATGGTCTCGCCATCACTATAGCCACGCTGGCGCTGGTGGGCGTGGTGGAATGGGAACGCAGACGCGCCACCGCGGACACGGCGGTGGGCTTATTCTTTCAGCGTTTCAGCCTGTACGGTATACAGTTCATCCTTTTGATTGAATTGATCATCAATAGCACCCAGGCTCTTAATGTGCTGGTGGATGCGCTGTTTTTCGGGGGAGCACCTATCGCGGTTTAAATTGCGGCGATCCTTTCCTTGGGGGCTGCCAGGGTCCAAACGCGCTCGTCTATGTGGCGGCGGCGTTGTGGGTTGCGCTTTTCTGGGTGGCGTATGGACTTGCCGGACGCAAGGGCGCCGGTTCGCTATTGCAGCGCATCGCCTACTTTATCAGCTTCGCCATAGGTGTAGGTTTTGCGCTTTATGGTGTAGGCCAGGCTATCGCGCTGGCTATTCTGAAATTCTCAGGCACGAATGTAACGCCTGCCGATGTTGTGCAGACGTATAACTTTACGGCGTCTCTCGTGGTGGGTCTGCTGGTTATCGCTGTCTATATGCTCTGGTTGAGAAGCGCAACCAGCCAGCAATCAATACCATCCATGGCGTGGCAAACGGCGCTATCCATCGAGGAGGCCATTGTGGCCGGATTGATGGCGATCGCTTTCTACACTGGCGTCGCGCTGGTGTTGCTTAACCTCTTTGAATCTCCCGTTAGCATTACTACCTGGTCTGGCCCGTTGGCGTCGCTGATTACTGGTATCGGCTATGTCGGGTTCGACATTCACCTGTATCGTCGCTGGAAACAGGATGTCCCCGGCGCGATAGATGCGCGGCGCGGCTTTGTCTTTGCCCTGCTGGGCGGCGGCGTGCTGGCTACGGCCATCGGCGGCGCGTTTGCCCTGTACACGGTGATCTCCAACGCGCTTGGCTCGCCGCTCGATAACTGGCAACACCTTGCACGCGCGGGCGCGGCAGCCGTCGCGGTCGGCCTGGTCATCCTGGTCGTGTACCTCGTGCTGGCGAATCGCCAGAAGCTTTTGGTGAGAACGAGCAAAACCGCCGCGCAAGTCGAGCCACCTGTCGTCCCTGCGCCAGTAGTTACGACGCCGGTGGAACAACGTACAATTGAGGAGGTGTTGGATGAATTGCTTGCGGGCAAGCTTTCGCGTGACGAGGCTGCCACGCGCATCCGCGAGATACCTGTAGTCAAATAACTAACCTGTATCCCTGGCCGCGCATGTTATTAGCGCCCTTTGCGCTCTCGATTGGTCTGCGCGGCCAGTTCGCTGTTGTCTGAGCGCAACCTGGCGTGAACGGCGCGCACACCTGCAAGACCGTGTAGGGAGCCGACTGCTTTGCCCAACGCCGGCGCTGAATCGGCCTGGCAAAACATCTCGATGAATGTACCGTCCGGCGTCGTATGAATGCGCAGCTTCTCAACAGTTACCTGGGAGGCCGCGCAGGTTTCGTAAATGCTGGCGATCAACTGGCCCGTCACCTCTTCAGTTTCGACTTCAATATGCTGGCGGTTGGCCTGTTCGCGTGGCAGTACTAGTCGCTCCACGTAGAGAAACAAAACCAGCACAAGCATTACTAAAGCGGTGGTAACGATAGCTTCCACCAGCATACCGGTTCCACAGGCAATGCCGATAGCGGCCATCACCCAGATCGTGGCCGCCGTAGTCAATCCCTTGATCCTCTCATTTTCGCGGCTCATGAAGATGGTTC
Source organism: uncultured Chloroflexia bacterium (assembly GCA_963769535.1). Lineage (GTDB taxonomy): Bacteria > Chloroflexota > Ktedonobacteria > Ktedonobacterales > Ktedonobacteraceae > CF-113. The sequence goes on from CAVYMC010000006.1 coordinate 17,902, forward strand.
CTGCCCCCAGAAATCCGATGCCGGCTACGATATAGGAGGCAACCTTTGTGGGATCGAGCGTGAGGCCGCGCACGCTATTAAAAAGTTCCAGGAATCCATAGGCCGAGACGATGGTAAAGAGGGCGCACCCCAGCGTTACCAGCGCGATTGTGCGCATGCCGGCCGAGTGTTCATGATATTCGCGCTCAAGACCCACCAGCGAACCCAACACGATAGCCACCCCCAGCCTGAGCAATATAACCGGGAATGAAATCATGGCGTTTTACCTTCCCTGAGAATCATATAACTAATTATAACAGCTACGTGTAGGGATGGGTTGAGGGCGAAAACCAACCGAATGGTGCTTTCAAAACAAGCAGAGCTATGCTATACTTCATCTAAGCTAGAACACTACCAGTGTATCGCTTACTGCAAGTTTCTAAAAGGGGGAAATGAAACTTGTCACTCGAAGGCAAACAAATTGACCGCTATGCCATTGTGCGTCTGCTGGGCAGCGGCGGCATGGGCGATGTCTACCTGGCCGAAGACCCGCGCATCGGCCAGCAGGTGGCGATCAAGGTCATTCGTACCGAACTCAGCCCATATCCTGATGAACATGCGGTTCAAAACGCGGCGCGTCTCTTCCAACGCGAAGCGAAAGCCATTGTGAAGCTCGATCACCCGCATATCCTGCCCTTGTACGACTATGGCGAGGAACACATCGGCAACGCGCCCGTCATCTACCTTGTGATGCCCTATCGTCCCGAAGGTTCATTGACCGACTGGCTGCGCCATCGCGAAAACAAAGACTTGCTCACTCCACTGGATATTACGCAACTCGTCAGCCAGGCCGCGGACGCGCTGCAACACGCCCACGAGCATCAAGTCATTCACCAGGATGTCAAACCCTCCAACTTCCTGGTGCGCGCTCGCTCAGATGCCCCCACGCATCCCGACCTGTTGTTATCGGACTTCGGCATCGCCCGGCTGACAACGGCCACTTCCAGCGTGAGCCAGTCCATCCGGGGCACGCCGGCCTACATGGCCCCCGAACAATGGGAGGGCGAACCCGTTTTCGCCACCGATCAATACGCCCTGGCAGTCATGACCTACGAACTGCTCACTGGCAAATTGCCGTTTCAGGGCGGCCCCGGCAAGATGATGTACCATCACATCAATACGTCGCCGCCACCGCCCAGTACCATCAACCCCCAACTTTCCAGTGATATAGATACGGTGCTCATACACGCCCTGGCGAAACAGCCCGACCAGCGTTTCGCGTCGATGAAAGCCTTCGCCAACGCCTTCCAACAAGCCGCGCAAAGTATGCATGGTATTCAGACCATTTATGTCGCTGACCGCGAGAATGCTGTCCCGAATACAAATTCCCCGGTTGCAGTAGACGAAGCAGAGATGATGATTCCAACTCTGCTAAATTCGGGTGTTCAAAATGCTGGTAGTGATTCCAGGACGTATGTGAAGCCGGTTGACACGCCTTCTACCATAAATGAGAAAGTTGCTGCTCACGAGATGTTAGTGAATGCCCAACAAGATTGGCAATGGGAAAGAAATGATCTGCCGTCAGGAACTGTTAAAAAGCTGCGTAAACCTCGAAACAAGGTGCTACTGATAGGTGCGCTAGTTGTAATGATGTTGGCACTGATTGGTGGTGCGATGCTATATGCTTTGCCTGCACTTAATAATAGACATAGGGAATCGACGAGTGTAATCTCTGGTGCAAGCTCTGCTAATGTGATGATTACTACTACAAGTAATGATTTGAAAAACACCTACACACTTTTTGGGGTTACAGGAAATTCCGATTTTTCGCAGCACTACGTTGGAGTAAATATAGTGTCTAGTGCGACATCGTCGAAATCACAGACAATCCAGGCAACGGGAAGTGGGAGTATACCTGCTACTAATGCTAAAGGAACATTGACACTTGTTAATAATGGTAATCAGCATGTAATATTTATGGGCGGTTCAAGGTTGTCCACTTGTAACGGGGCAGTAAATGTAGTCACAGATGCGACAGTTACCATTCCTGCATTTAATTCAAACACGCAGACACCTGGAACGGGTTATATACCCGCCCATGCTGTGTTTCCAGGCTCAAATGTCCTGCTTATGGGCCCGGTTGGTAACATTCCTATAAATTGTATCAACCAGAATGATAGTGTAAGTAATTTTATACTATACAATGCTGCGCCTTTTACTGGTGGGGCCAACCTACAAACTTACATATTTGTCCGGCAGAGCGACATTGATAACGCCGCAAACACCTTAGAACAATCCAGCACGCCTGATGCGCAACAAATGATACAACCGCTCGTTCATGCTAACGAACGGCTGGTTGGCACCCCAACCTGTAATCCAAACGTAACTTCAGATCAAGCGGCAGGCGACAAAGCTGCCACCGTTACCGTCTCAGTCAGTTTCACCTGTACAGGCGAAGTCTACGATTACGATGGCGCACTTGCAATGGCGGCGCAATTGCTCACCAATCAGGCCAATACGCAACTGGGCAGCGGGTATGCGCCTGTGGGGAAGATCAAGACAAAATTGACCAGCGCGACCCTGACGGATGTGAAAAGCGGGATGGTTACGTTGATGGTCGATGCCGAAGGCGTCTGGGCTTATCAGTTTACTGATGCGCAAAAACAGGCGCTGGCGCGTTCAATAGCAGGTAAGACGAAAAGCGCGGCGCAAACGCTGCTGGCATCACAGACAGGTATCGGGCAGGTTGTGATAACTGTATCGGGTGGCAATAATAGTACGCTGCCAACAGATTTGAGTAAAATCACGATTGTGATAAAAAACGCATCAGGGTAAGGAATACCGATCTTATCCCGTGATGGCTGTCCACATGATGCCCGGCACCTTCAAGGGTGATGGCGCGGCATCGAACGCTATCAGTTTGGGGAAGACCTTGCGCGCGGTTTTGCCCTGCGTGACGAACCAGGTAGGTTTGGGAGTGGCGCGGAACGGGCCGCGCAATACAGATTTTTGCGGGCGGGCGAACATCAGCGTGTTATGCACCACGCCTGTGCCGGACTGGATATCGTGCAGCGGATGGCCGGGGAACGCGCCCCATGTGGTTGTGCCGAAGGCAAAGCCTGTGCCAGCCCAGTAGTTGACGCCGATGCTGCCGTAGCGCAGGTTCGCCACTGCTCGCTCGACCGACTCTCTGATCTGCGGGTCTTTAAGTGATTTCGGGTGTACCAGGATGGTCGCGTTGAGAGTTCCCCATACCTCATCGTTGCAAAAGGCGACGGCGCGGTCGATATACTCAACCACGCTGCCCGCCTCGATGGGTGTCTCGGCGAAGAGTCCGCAGAAAGCCTCGGTGGTGAAGCAGATATCGTCGCTGTTCTGCAGGTCAACGCCGGGTATCAGTGTCCAGGGAAGCTGGTCGGGCGCGGCCATGCCGTATTGCTCGGCCTCGGGATGGTCAGCGATGAAGGCTCGTTGGCGGTCCTGCGCGCCGGGGTAGTAGGCGTTGCGCGGCGGCACCTGTTTCAGCACATCGCGCATCTGTTGCAGGAGTTGTTCGCGCTGCTGCCATCCGCCATGCTGGATAATCACGCGCGTGGCGTTGCAGTTGAAACCGGCATTATTCGTCAGCATCGTTACCAGGTGTTCGGCCTGGTAGTTCAGGTCGGCGTTGCTCCAGGGGCCGGGAACGACGATAACCGGGCTGACATTGCCCAGTTCGCCGGTAATACGCTTATGGAGCAGGGGTTCATGGTTGGCTTTATGCGCGGCTCCATCCGGCCCGGCGCCAAAGACGATAGCGTCGAAAGTTTTGTCTGAACCGGTAATGTGTATCTCGTCCACCAGTTCGGAATTGCACAGGTACGCGCCCTCCGACGCTCCGCCGTACACGACGCGCAGGAAGCCGGGTTCGATTAACGCACGGAAACATTCGCTGAGCAATGGGCCGATATAGGCGTTGACCGGGTTCATTTTGATGATCGCTACCTGATCTTCCTCGAACAATTTGTAGAGAATATCCAGTGGAGCGATGCTCGCCACGTTGCCCGCGCCCAGCACCAGCGCCACTTTGCCCTCGTGGTTTTTATCGTGGTATATTTCCGCCTGTGTCTGTGTCATGGTGTCAGCAGTTACTCCCGGCTCCATCCACATTTCGGCGGTTACGCCCATAAAGAAGATACGGTCATAGGTGGTGAGCGGGAAAACCTGCGCCACAACCTGCCCATCTGGCCGCGTGGTGACAGGCCCCGGAATTTTAGGGTGTCCAACTTCCGCGATCTCGCCCAACGCCTGGCGCAACTGGCGCAGGCTTTTCATCACAGGCCAGACGCCCGCGCCCCATTCTTCGGCTACGGCAGGCGAATCGGCGGGGATGCCTTTGGCCTCGACCGAGGCATCGACCCAGCGCGGCGCAATCGCATTAAAATCCCGAATGAGTCTGTCGAGAATGACGATGCGTTCGCTCACCGGCAGCGCAACCCAGGTGTTTTTGCGCGCCTGCAATTCCTGCAATGCGGCGTCCATTTCCTCACGCGAGGATGCTGAAATGCTGCTCGAAGCGGTCGGAAACTGGGGAGAACCGTGTTTTATGTCGATGGTCATGTTGTGTATCTCCTATACTCCTGCAATCCTGGCAGGGCGCGCTGATAATGTGGATGATAATAGCGTTACTGGTAAAGCCTATTATACAACTTGCTAGCCGCCGCCTGCCGGTGGCGTCAGGCGCTAGAATGATTTGTGGCGCGCCAACTGCGCGTATGGCATTCACCACGTCTTGCATTCCGACAACCAGAGCGGTGATTGTCGATCACCACATATAGTACTCCTGAGCAGTGACAACTTTTTAATGTCAAAAATCATAGCCCGGTTGAAAAGAGCCAGCCAACGAAAGTAAAGAAGGCACAAAAGTAGGTTGCTAACTTCCCTATCTATAGCATAGAATATATATACCCTTACTTTTGTGCTGGAAGGCGCTAGTTTTTTATTGGAGGTCATCGTTGGACCAGGATTCATTGAATACGATTGAAGACGTGCAACGGGCAATGTTTGCTCAGAACTATATAGCCGATCGGAGTCTGGCAACGACGGTGTACCTGGCGCTCAAGAGACGCAAGCCGCTTTTGCTGGAAGGCGAGCCAGGCGTAGGCAAGACTGAAATCGCGAAGGTGCTGGCGGCTGTACTCAACACGCGCTTGATCCGTTTGCAGTGCTATGAAGGCATCGATGTCAGCACTGCTGTGTACGAATGGAACTATACGCGCCAGATGCTACATATTCGCCTGATGGAAGCGGGTGGAGCAGGTCGCCAGGAAGAACTCAAAGAGATTTTCGGGCCAGACTTTTTGATCCAGCGCCCGCTATTGCAGGCCATCGACCCGGCCAATACTCAGGCCCCCGTGCTGCTGATCGATGAGCTTGATCGCAGCGACGAAGAGTTTGAGGCTTACCTGCTCGAACTATTGTCTGATTTCCAGATCACCATTCCCGAAATTGGCACCATTTCGGCTGTGCAGACGCCTATCGTGATTATCACCTCCAACCGCACGCGCGAAATTCACGACGCGCTGCGGCGGCGCTGCCTGTACTACTGGATCGACTTCCCTACTCTGGAAAAAGAATACCAGATTGTGCTGGCGCGTATGCCTGATGTGCCAGAACGCCTGGCGCGGCAGGTGTGCGCTTTTGTGCGCGAACTGCGCAGCGCAGATCTCTTCAAGGTTCCCGGCATTGCGGAAACGCTCGACTGGATCAGTTCGCTGCTCGCGCTCAACCAGATGGAACTGGTCGAGGGGCCGGTGCGCGACACGCTGGGCGCGCTGCTCAAATACCAGGATGATGTACTCAAGGTGGGCGGCAGCGAATTTACGCGCATGTTGAAGAAGGCCACGGGAGTTTCCTGATGAGTACGCAGCCACAGGAAAACCGCGATTACCGCGCGCTTGAACCGCTCAGTCCAATCGAGATCGAGCGTGGCGAGCGCCTGCTCTACCGCCTCACGGAATTCGGGCGTATCCTTTGGGAGGTCGGCATCGACGTGGGGCCACGCAAGATGCTCGACCTGGCCGAAACCCTCAATTATGTTGACCTGACCAACAAAGAGGATTTCTACCATACGCTCAAATGCTCCCTGCTGGCAAAACACGAGCAGGAAGCGGTCTTTGACCAGATGTACATGTACTACTGGTACATCCGCGATGCGCAGAATAAGAAAAAGGCCGAGACGCCGGGCGCGGCCAAACGCGATGATAAGCACATGCGCCTGCCACCATCGGAGCTCAGACGGCTGGCGGAACATCTCAATACGCCGCAGGAGCAGCGTAAAGATTTGCGTCCAGAGATGCGCGAGAGCGAACGCAGGCGGCACGCCGAGGAAAAGACCAGCGATCCCGATGACGATGATACCGCAACGCCGCAGGGACTGGCCTACAGCGCGCTCGAAGCCTTGCGCAAGAAGGATTTCGAGTCATTCACCTGGGACGAAGTGCAGGAAGCGAAACGACTCATGGCTGAGATGCGCTGGCATCTAGGGATGCGACCCACGCGCCGCAAGAGGCCTTCTCGTCGCGGGACATACCCCGACATGCGCCGCATCGTGCGCCGCAATCTGAAATATGGCGCGGAATTGATCGAGTTGACGTGGCGCAAAACAAAGCGCAAGCCGCGCCCGCTTGTCATCATCTGCGACATCAGCGGCTCGATGAGCCTGTATTCGCGGCTGTTGCTGCATTTCATTCATACCATCTCGAATGGCATATTGAATGTCGAAGCCTTTGTTTTCGGCACGCGGCTGACCCGCATCACGCGCCAGTTGAAGAAACGCGATGTCGATGATGCTGTGCGCGATGTCTCCAAAACGTGCAGGACTGGTCGGGCGGCACACGCATAGGCGACGCGCTGCACTTCTTTAATCAGAAATGGGCCAGGCGCGTACTGGGCCGGGGCGCGGTCGTGCTGGTTATCAGCGATGGCTGGGATCGCGGAGAGGCCAGCGTACTGGAAGTCGAAATGGATCGTTTGCAGCACAGTTGCCATCGCCTGATCTGGCTGAATCCGCTTCTGGGTTCGCCGGAGTATCGCCCGCTGACCATTGGCATGAAGACAGCCCTGCCCTATATCGATAACTTCCTGCCAGCGCATAACCTGGATAGTCTGATACACCTGGGTAATCTGCTGGGAACCATAGATGATAGTCGGCCTTCGCGCAGCACCGCGCGACGCGCGCGCGTCGCAAAAAGCGGTGGCGCGCGTGGTGCAGCGAAAGGAACTGACGCAAACGTCGCACTAAAAAAATGGAGGCATCAAATGCGTGATATTCTGATCGATGTAGAGCGCTGGCGCGAACGCGGCGAGATGGTCGCTATTGCTACCGTGGTGAGCATGGCAGGTTCCGCGCCGCGCGGCCCAGGCGCAAAGCTGGCCGTCAGTGAAAGCGGCGAGCTATCCGGTTCTGTCAGCGGCGGCTGTGTCGAGCCGGCGGTCGTGCATTCCGCCATGCAAGTCATAAAGACAGGCAAGCCCGAAATGCTCGAATTTGGCATCAGCGAAGAAGAGAACTTCGAAAAGATCGGCCTGGCCTGCGGTGGCACCATCCGCGTCTTCGTCCAACGATTGGATTGGTAATGGGTAGAAGCGAGAGCCAGGGCTGGGTGCCAAGCCCGTTACTCTGTACGGGAGACATGAATGCGTCAGAGCAGGGTACGGCCCGCCCTGGCTATCGCTTGGCTGTCAACGACAAGTAGGGATTAGACCATGAACGAACTTTATGAAGAACTCAAAGAGCTGTTAAAGCAGGAAAAGGGCGTTGCGCTGGCTACGATCGTGGGTGGTGAAGAGCAGGTGGGCGCGAATATGCTGGTGTATCCGAATAGAAGTGTGCGTGGCACACTGGGCAATGCCGCGCTTGAGGCGCTGGTCATAGAGGACGCCCAACAGGCTATCTGGGTAGGTCAGGCGCGCACACAAACGTATTCAGTCGAGAGCGAGACGGGCGCGCTGGCCTTTGATGTCTTCATCGAGGGCTATCCGCCACCTCCCACGCTCATTATCGTGGGTGCCGGACATATTGCTATTCCCCTCACCCTTTTTGCCAAAACGCTGAATTACCGCGTGATAGTAATCGATGCCCGCGCCGCCTTTGCTACACGCGAACGATTTCCACAGGCAGACGAGTTGATCGTGGAGTGGCCCGACGAGGTATTAGAGAAGATGGACCTCAACCCATCAACCTCTGTCGCCGTTTTGACGCATGATCCCAAGTTTGACGAACCAACGCTGAAAGTGGTTCTGGCGCGCAATGTTGGCTACGTCGGCGCGATTGGCAGCCGCAAAACAAAGGCCGAACGCGACGAACGCCTGAAAAAGCAGGGGTTGACCGGTGAGCAACTGGCGCAAATACATGGCCCAATCGGGTTGAACATCGGCGCGAACAACCCGGAAGAGACGGCCCTGGCGATTATGGCCGAAATTGTAGCCAAACGTCACGGCAAGGATGCCGCGTCAATCCTGAGCTGGAGCAAAAAGTGAGGAGGAGCAACTTTTGTGCCTGTAAATTCGTTTTAGAATAATGTATAATGCACTACTGTGATAACTTTCTTATAACTTCTAATGTGATTGCTCTGAATGATAATACAAGGTGAGGGAATGCCTTATGAGAATTTGTGCTTATTGTGGCGCGGAAATACCCGATGGCGCGCGGTTCTGTGGAGTATGCGGGCGCGTCCCCTCTGATGCTCAATCAACAGTGCGCTATTCTTCTCCAAATGGCCCTGCGCAACAGTCGAACGCATCATCAAACGCGGCTTATCCCATGAAAAATTCTACTCGCAGGCCGTATCAATATCCTCCTATCACACCTGCTTCGCAACCACAGCCTGGCGGCATCAATAGCGGCGAAGAGGTGGAGTATCAATATCCAGCGCAGCCTCCCAATGCGCCGTTCTATCCCGCTGATTCTCCGATGTACGCAGGCTCTACCAATGCCAGCCCGCAGGGGAATGCTTTTAAGCGTAAGCGTCCTCGCCGGCGCGGGGGCTGCATGATCGGTTGCCTGAGCGCGCTGGTTGTGCTGGTCATCCTGGGAACGCTGACTATCGTGACAGGGCAAAAGGTGCTGGCCTTTGGCTCGGCCATCTCGACACAGTCTCCGCTCTCTACGCAATCGGGCTACATGAATACCAGCGATCGCGTCAACATCCTGATGATGGGCTATGGCGGGGCCGGTCACGATGGCGCGTACCTCACCGACTCGATGGTGGTGATGAGTATTATCCCCAGCACCCATCACACGACGCTGCTCTCTGTGCCGCGTGACCTGTGGGTGCAGTATCCTGCCAATTCGGGCAACTACACCAAGCTCAATGCTATCTATACAATGGCCTCGAATGGGAATGCTAACCCTGTCGCTGGTGGCGCAGCTCTCGCGCAGAAGATATCGCTTGTAACGGGGCTGACTATTAACTACTGGATGACCATCAACTTCGCCGGTTTCCGCAAGTTTATCGATGCCATCGGTGGCGTAGATGTGAACGTACCCGACTCGTTTAATGCGTGCTATCCCAAGAATGATGATGCATCGGTCGATCCGAGTTGGATGAAAATCCAATTCAACAAGGGGTTGCAACATATGAATGGGGCAACCGCTATCGAGTATGCCCGCGCGCGTGAGCCAGTGGAGGTGTGTGGAATGGGTACGTCCCTGAATCAAGCCGAGTTGACCGATTTCGGACGCTCTCGACGCCAGCAATTGATTATGCAGGCCGCCTTATCCCAACTGAAGAAATGGCAGACCTGGCCCAGCATCTATAGCGCGATGGATGCACTCAAAGGCACGCTCTATTCCAACCTTTCGCTGGCCGACCTGGCGTCTTTCGCTCTCAAGATGGATTTGAACGGGGCTCATAAGCTGGGCTTGACCAATAATAACGTACTGGTTGATTCGTCGGCAAATGGCCAGTACATACTTGCCCCCAGGAATAACGACTGGAGCCTCATCACGCTTTACGTGAAGCAGGGGTTATACAACTAAATTAACAACATATGGCGATCTCAGGGTAATGGGAGGAGACGATGCAGCAGCAAAACCCTCGTATGTTTGGCGGATATTACCAGGTGGGCCAGGTGATTTCCACCGGTCCGCTCTTGATGATCTGTACCGCGTACAATCGCTATAGCACCGATATGGTAGGGTTGTACGTGCTCGAACTGCCTCCAACGGTGGATGTAGAGTCAGCCGAGCGCCTGCTGCAAGTCTTTGAACAACGCCGCCAGGTGAACTCTCCGCATGTCATCCATGTATACGACTGGGGGGTTGATAGCGCGAGCGTATTCATTGCTACTGATTCTCCGCGCGGGGTGACACTGCGCCATGTACTGGACACGGAAAACCTGGAGATCGAACGCGCGCTCGATCTGGCCTGCCAGATGGCGCGAGGGCTGGTCGCTTTACAGAAGCAGGGCGTTGTTGGTATCGATATGCGTCCGCAACTGATCACGGTCGATATGGTGGGAGAAATTTACCGCGCGCAACTTGACGATATCGGCCTGCGTCTCTTGCTCAAGCAGTTGGGGTATACGAATAGCCAGCGCGCTGGCGACATTGGCTATCTCGATCCGCGTTACGCCGCGCCCGAAAGCCTTCAAAACGAGCCGATTGGCGCGTGGACAGATGTGTACCAGCTTGGGCTACTCATCTATGAAATGATTACCAACCGGTTGCCATTCGTGGGGCGTACTCCTGCTGAAACCGAGGTGATGCAGTACACAAACCCGGCGCCACCAATGTCGCAGTTCAGGCCCGAAACACCCCAGGTTTTGCAAGACCTGTTAGACCGCGTTTTATCGAAAAATCCAGCGCAGCGCTTCCCCAATGCTGTTGATCTTCTACAAGCATTAGAGAGCCTGCCTCTCGCTGGCAAATCGCTTCTCTCCCTGGTGGCAAGCAATGGAGAAGATAGTGGTGAGTCGCCCGATGATGCAGAAACGGCTCAGGATGGTGGCGCAGTCGATGAAGAAGGCACCATCCTTCGTTATCCTCTCCAAACCCCTGCTTTCGATACAGAAGAAGAAGGCGCGCTCGCTTACCTGCACTTTGAACCCGAGGACGAGGGCGGCGTACCCCGGCGTTTTGTCATTAAAAGTAATTATGTCATCGTGGGACGGGTAGACCCAAAACGCGGTGTGACCCCGGAAATCGACCTGAGCGCCGTTGACTCCCAGATGACGGTGTCGCGCCAGCACGCGCGCATTCGCCATGAGAAATCGTCCTTCACTATCGAGGATTTGAAGAGTCGCAATAAGACGCGCCTGCGCGGTCTGACGCTGACACCCTTACAGCCAGAACAATTGCGCGATGGGGATGTTGTGCATTGCGGTTCGGTGCGCCTGGTTTTCAGGGTAGCTGGCGCGAAGGATATGACTGTTTCCGGGTAATCACGGCTACTGCTATCGAGCTTAAATCCACGACAATTTGAGGCGTTCAAGCACGCGCTTGATCGGCCCTTGATTCCAGAACTCTTCGATGCCAAGCATTCGAGTGACGCGGATATACACGATCAGGCCGGCCCCCAGTTCCAACAATAGTTTGATGAAGGCCATGATTGTACCAATAACTCCCAGAGTTTGACCGGGATTGGTCGTGACAAGCACATGATCGAGGATGAAGCGTAGAATGAGCAGTGCTATGCCCATTGCCCCGGATGCCAGCAATACCCGTCCGGTAAATATGCCCAGCGCGCGTAACTCCAGTCCTCCAATGCGTTGTTGCAGTAGCCAGAGCAGCACAAGAGCTTCGAGCAGACCTGCCAGCGAAGTTGACAGGGCCAGCGCCCCCAGTCCCCACGAGATAGTCGTTACCGAGACCGAGTTCAAAAAGATGATGCTTAAAAAGAGAATACTTAACGCGATCTTCAAGATGAATTGTGCAACGCTTACGATGACCGGTGTCCTGCTGTCGCGCATGGCATAGAACGAGCGCGTCAAAATCTCGACAGAAGCCAGTCCAACCAGGCCGAGCGCGAAAAATGCGAGCGGAACAGCGGTACTCTCGGCGCTGTCCAGCGAATACGCGCCATGTTGTAACAATACCTGGATGATCGGCAAACCCAACACAATCAGCCCCACACTGGAAGGAATGGACATGAAGAGAATGCTACGCAGGGTATCTTGAATAATGGCTCGTACCCGATCAAAACGCCCTCGCGTCACATTTTCAGCCAGTGTGGGGAACGCTGCTGTCGAGATAGCCATGCCAAAAATGCCAAGCGGTAGCAAGATCAGTTGCAGCGCCTGGTAGTACTGTGTGATGTGTCCGTTCTGATCGATAAGTGGGAGAGGAGCAACCATCACCAAAATCAAGCCGCGATCAACGAAAGTTGAGACGTAGAGCATAGCAGCATTGACGACGCGCGGCACCATCTGGCGACCAATCTGTATCACGCCGGGGTGGCGGTAGTCGAACGAAAGCTGGTAGCGCATACCCACTTTGATGATAGCGGGAATCTGCACCGCTACCTGCAACAACGCCCCAATTATAACGCCCCAGGTTGCGAATAGGACAGCGGTAGTCTGGTGAGACAGGAAGGTGGATGCGACCTGCGCTGAGGTCAAATGCGCGGTGTCGATATGGGACACGATAAAAATACCGGGAACGAGACCCAGAATGAGACCGACGTTGTATACTACTGTACCGATGGCAGGCTGCAAGAAATTTTGCTTTGCGTTGAGGATAGAGGTGATAATCACACCTCCGCCCAGCACGATGGATTGCAAAAACATGATGCGCGAGAGAGAAATTATCAGACCGAGTTCGACCGCGGGTACGTCGGGATTGTAAAGCGGTACCAGCCAGGGTGCAAAAATAATCGCCAGTAATGCCAGCGCCATCATGAGAGCAATTGCCAGGTTTAACGCGGAACTGGCTATATGCCACGCTGTTTTCTCATCGCGCTCGCCAATCATGTAATGAGTAAAGATGGGGATAAAAGCCGAACTGAGCGCGCCCCCGGCCACGATGTTAAAGATCAGATCGGGCACTAGAAAGGCTTGCAAGAAAGCGTCGGAAGTAATACCCGTGCCAAAGACATACGCAAACATACTTGTGCGTAGCAGACCGAGAATGCGACTGGCGATGAACGCGCCCGACAGGATCATGGTTGCCTTGCCTATACGCGCTTTCTGGATCATCCCCGTATCCTGCGAAGACTGCGCGGCGGGCTGGAGTCGATTATCAACACGCCCCGGCAAAGCGGCAGGGCTGTGCTGCGCTACCGGTGGCAGCACAGGCGCGCGCCTGGGTGAGGCTTCGCTTATTGGTCTGAGCAGCGAAGGCGACATCTCCACAGGGGGTTGACCCATTTGCGGGTCCTGCGTTGGGGGGAATGGCCCGACTGGCGGGGGCGGTGGGAGAACAATTTTCCCCGACTGATCGCCTTTACGTGAAATCAGGCCTGATAAGTTGGAACTCATGCGGCGCTGTCCCCGGCGCATTCGATCCTCACGCAGTTGCTGTAATCGCTCCTGGCGAAGCTGTGGCAAGGGCTGAGACGGCTGGGGCGCGTTGAAATACTGGTATTCCATGCCTTGACCATATCCCAACGACGCGCCCATATCCTTTACAGGCTGCTGTAGACGCGGCGAAATTGGTTGCGCTGGCCCATTTTGATTGTAGCCTGGCGCAGGATAAGCTGGCGGTTGTTGTGGATTAGGTGGCTGCTGCGGATTAGGTGGCTGCTGCGGATAGGGATTGGCAGGTGAATATTGCGCCGGAGGATTTTGTTGATCCTGGTCGTATTGCCATCCATAATAGGGTTGTTGTTGTTCCGGTGTTCCCTGCGGAGGCAAGGGCGGTTGCTGTCCTTCGTTTCCCAAATTCTCGCTCTGTTATCAGAATGTGTCTTGTTTGCCAGTCCAGCATATCATAATCGAATAGTTCTGGCAACATACTTTAGCGCGTGGGTCCGTCAAGTTTTTGCGGCGAGAGCCAGGGCTTATCCCCGCCCTGGTCGTCTCTTAAATAGCAGATCAAAGATTAGATGAGCAACACTCCTATTGTAACAAGCGCAACCACTATCATTACAATATAGTCAGCCGCGCCCAATGTAGTATCATGCAGTATGGTTTGCCGCCCCTGCACTTCAAATCCGCGCGCATCCAGGGCTGTAGCCAGCTCGGAAGCGCGGCGCAGCGTGCTGGAAATGAACGGGACAAACAGCGCGATCAGGCTTTGCAGGCGCTCGCGCACCCTGCCGTGCGTATAATCTGCGCCGCGCGAGGTCTGCGCTTTGACCAGCAGTTCGACCTCTTCGATGAGAGTGGGGATAAAGCGCAGCGCGATGAGCAGCATCAGCGCGAAATCATCGACCGGCAGGCGCAGCCAGCGCAGCGGCGTCAACAGGCGCGTCAGACCCTCGATCAAGGCAATCGGGCTGGTGGTCATAGTGAGCAGTATTGAACAGGCAAATAGCGTAAGAAAGACTACGAAGAGGGTCACTTCCACCCACACTCCGTCATATGTCAGGACAATAGGCCCGATGGGCAGCGCGGAGTTCGCGGGATTGTCGCGTGTGACCCACCAGAGAATAACCGCGCCGAGCGTCAGTACAATCAACAGTACCCGGATACGTTTGAACCAGCGCTGGCGTTTCATGGCGCGAATGCGCGGAAGAGGCAGCAAGCAGAGCAGGATAAAAAGCGCGAGGGCGATACTGTATACGATAATTACCCCTCGTATTAGCATATAAGAAAGCGGCCAGGGACCGAGGGCGCGTAAAACTTTCGTACTCGAATTACTAAAAAAAAGCACGTTAGGTATGATGCCAATCAGCGCGAGCAGCACTAACCAGCGCATACGCCTCCACATAACGCCGGGAGAAATGCCTGAAAACGCGATGCCCGCGAACAGCAACACTACTGCCACGATATGAGGCGTAAAATCCCAGAAATTCTGGTTGGCAATGGTGAAAAAGATGGTCAACCAGAGCATCAGCAGTAACTTCGTCCTGGCGCGCAGGCGGTGAAGCAGGCTTTTCCCTGGATAGTAGGTGCCTAAAGGGATGTTTTGGAACATTTATGCCTGGCCCTTCTCTGTAATCTTGCGCGTTTCCTGGAGCGCGTCAAAGGCTTCATCGAGCGTACTGACCTCGTCGGGCAGCGCCATGCCACCCTTGCGCAACAGGGAGAGCAGTTCGCTGAGCGGCGGCGCGGCCAGTCCCCAGGCGCGCAGCGTCTCGCCTTGCGCGAAGACTGCGCGCGGTTCGCCCTCCAATACCAGCCGCCCTTCGTGCAGCACGAATAGCTTGTCCGCCAATGTTGCCACCTCCGCCATATCGTGTGAAACCAGCACAACCGTAACACCCTGTTGCTCTTTGATGCGTTTGAGATAGGCGTAAAATTCTTCGCGCCCACCGGCATCCAACCCGACGGTGGGTTCATCGAGAATCAAGATCGAGGGCGACATCGCCAGCACGCCCGCCAGGGCCACACGTCTTTTTTGCCCGCCGCTCAATTCAAACGGACTACGCATGGCGAACTCTTCACGCGGCAAACCAACCAGGTCGAGCGCGTTTAGCACGCGCTTCCGTATGTCTTTGCGCTTGAGCTTCATGCGGCGCGGCCCAAAGGCCACATCGGCGTACACGCTGCGCTCGAACAATTGCGTTTCTGGAAATTGAAAGAGCATCCCGGCGCGTCGTCGCAGGGCTGTCCTGTCCGCGCTTTTGCCATCGACATCGATGCCGTCAACCATCACGCTGCCCAACGTGGGGCGCAGCAGCCCGTTGAAATGCTGCACCAGCGTCGATTTGCCGGAGCCGGTCACACCAATAATGGCAACGCAGCAGCCGCGCTCAATTTCCAGGCTGATGTCGTTGAGCGCGGTTTTTTGCAACGGCCCGGCATTTTTGGATTGGTACGTATGGGTAAGATGGCGCGTGATAATGATGGGGTCTTTCACTGCAACAACTCCTGCGCAATGGCTTCTACTGTCAGCGCGTCTGGTGAGATACTGAAACCTGCCTTACGCAGCCGCGCCGCCAACGCCAGGGGTTCAGGAATTGCCAGCTTCAACGCTCGCAGTCGCTCCAGATCGGCGAATACCTGCGATGGTGTGCCCTCCATCACGATTTTCCCTCGTTCCATCACGACGATACGCTGCGCCAGGGCAGCCTCTTCGAGCAGGTGCGTGACCTGGATGATGGTCAACCCAAAATCCTGGTTAAGCTGGTGCAGCAAGGCCACAATTTCCTGCCGCGCTAAGGGATCGAGCTGCGCGGTAGCTTCATCGGCGATGATGCACTGCGGGCGCAGCGCAAGTACCCCCGCGATTGCCAGGCGTTGCTTCTGGCCGCCTGAGAGTTTGCCGGGCGGCATTCCACGCAGGCGCGCAATGCCGACAGCCTGCATCGCCCACGCCACACGCTCCTTGATCTCCTGCGCGGGCAAGCCGCGCACCGTCAGCGCCCAGGCGACATCGTCTTCAACCACCGTCGCGATGATCTGGTTATCAGGATTCTGGAAGATCATGCCTACCGTTTCGCGAATAGTGCGCCAGTTTCCCTTTTCGGCGCTATCGAGTCCCGCGATCAACGCCCGCCCGCTCGTGGGGATCAATAGAGCGTTACATTGACGCGCCAATGTAGACTTGCCGCTCCCATTGTGACCGAGCAAGACGATATATTCTCCCTGTTGCGCCGAGAGGCTCACATCGTTTAAGGCCAGCGCGGAAGTTGCGCTTTCCTTCGACTGACCCGGATAAACATAGCTAATGGATTGTAAATCAATCAGATGCTGCATTATTTCGCTTTCTGCCTCGCAATCCCCAGCCGGCGCGCTTCTTTTCTCAAATTTTGCGCCATCCAGTTCCGACCGATTCTTCCTCGCGCAGGGATGAGTCCCACCAGCGCGCGCAGGGTCCAGTAAAGAAAACGCTCGATGATACCGCTCGGAAATGGGCGCACCTTGTACCCAAGCAGGCGCGTAATGAAATTGGTCACGTAGTAGACCACGATAACCACCGGCAAAACCGCTAACCATGAAACAAGGTAAAACGCGATCCACCAGTACGTAAATGCAACCTGCGCAACAGCGTTTACAATTGGCAGTATGCTGAAATGCCACCAGTGACCCAGACCGATGCTCGCGGCAATAACGCCAACAATGTTGACAGCGCTGTTAAAGACAGCATGAAGGCTCCTGATGAAGTCGCTCAGCGGAATGCCAGCCAGGATATCGGTGAGGATCAGCAGGAAATAGAGTGCCAACGCGCCGCTGGTCGTTCCCAGTAGAATAATCCAGAAATCGCTCACGCGATGCTTCATAGTCAGACCAAGAAACAGCCCGGCGCCGCATTGCAGAAACATAGCAGGCCACGCTGCCGGGCCACTCATAATGCCGATGGTGAAGGCGGCCACGCACAGGCTCATAATCCCCACATAGAAGCCACGCCGAAGCACGATAATGGCAAATACGATGGGCGAAAGTATCTCGAAGATCGACTTGCCGATGGGCAGGTAGAGCGCGAGTAGTTGGAATATGACGCCAATATCCGCCAGCAGCGCGCCCTCCGCTATCTCAATTGCCGTTAATCTGCGAAACATACCTGTCCTTTGAAGACTCTTCTTCGATCTCATTATCTGCGGTCGTATCTGCTGCATTGTACCGTTTTGTGTACGTGCAGACAAGACCTCTGGTGCAATCAGGATTGCACCCGTGTTCTGGCTCCTTGAAGAGATCATCTTTTCCCATTGATTGACATAGAAGGCGAAGCCCTTTACAATCTGTCATATCATAAAAATGTACCCTCTACATGAAAATAAAATGACAGTGAGGTCTTAGAGAGATAGAAATGGAAGAACATCTCAACGCAGTTATCCTCGCCGGGGGCAGCGGGACGCGCCTCTGGCCGCTCAGTACGCCCGCTTTTCCGAAGCAGTTTTTGCCACTTCCCAATGGGCGCAGCATGATCCAGGAGTCGCTGGCGCGTATGGAGCCGGTGGTGTCGCCGGAACACGCGTGGGTCGTGACTGGCCGCAGTATGGCAGAACTGGCGCATGAGCATTTGCCGCCGGTGCCAGCATCTCATATTCTGGGAGAGCCGGTGGGGCGTAACACCTCCGCTGCCATTGCCTGGGCTGCTACCACCATTGCCCGCGAGGATGCGCAGGCGATTATGATGGTGGTCACGGCAGATCACGTAATTCGCAATATCGAGGCTTTCAACCAGGCGCTGCGGTTGGCAAGCAAGCTGGCCGAAAAGGGCTATCTTGTCACTCTGGGCATCAAGCCGACCGCTCCTGAAACAGGCTTCGGCTACATTCGCTACGCGGAACCCCTTGCTGAGGGTTTTGATCACCAGGCGTTTCGCGGCGAACGTTTCGTAGAGAAGCCCAATCTCGCCACTGCTAAAACGTATTTGCAGGATGGTCATTACGTCTGGAATAGCGGCATGTTCATCTGGAAGGTTGAGACCATCCTGGCGGAACTGCGCCAGCATCTCCCCGAATTAGCGCGTAAAGTCGATATAATCGTGGATGCGATGGGAACCGCTCAGGCGAGCGCCGTCCTCAACGAAATCTGGCCCACCCTGCAAAGCATCTCCATCGATTACGGCGTGTTGGAGAAGACCAGCAATCTTGTCGTGATCCCCGTCGATATCGATTGGAACGACGTGGGCAACTGGGAGCAATACGCCTCGCTCTTCGACGCGGATGATGCCCTTGTGCGCAGCGTTGGGCATCACCTGAGCCTGGGCAGCCAGAACGTCTTTGTCTACAACAATACAGACCGCCAGGTCTTCACCATTGGTCTCGAAGATGTAATTGTAGTGGAGATGGAAGATAAAACGCTCATCTGCCATAAAGACGCTGTGCAGCGTGTCAAAGAAGTGGCCGAAAGCCAGATCAAAAAATTATAGGGAACATCAGGGCATCAATATCAGAACTGCGCGCGCGCAGTTCTGATATTGATGCCCTGATGTTCCCTACCCTATATGCTATAATATTTTGTAATGCACAACGTTTGAATGGTTTGTTCCCTCCATCTAATTAGGAACGGAGTCTTCTACTATGCTCTCCGAACAGCCAGTATATGCCTCTCGCGGTATGGTTGCCTGCGCCAATTACTTTGCTACTCAGGCAGGTTTACGCATACTGATGCAGGGGGGAAATGCTATAGATGCGGCAATTGCTGCCAATGCGACAATGACAGTGGTGTACCCGTCCACCTGTTCAGCAGGCGGTGATATCTTCATGCTCATCTGGCATGAGAAATCGCAGCAATTATACGCGCTGAATGGCAGTGGGCGCGCTCCCCAGGGGATGCGGCCAGAGTACTTTGCGGCGCAAGGGATGCAGAGTATCCCCGAACGCGGCCCGCTTGCCATCAACGTGCCGGGAGCCGTTGACGGCTGGTTTGCGGCATTGGAGCGTTTCGGGTCGCTTCCGGCGGAAACCGTGCTTGCGCCTGCTATCGAGCACGCGCAAGACGGCGTGCCAGTTACAGCCAAACTTGGCGGCTGGCTGGCAAAAGCTGAACTATTGCTCAAACGCTGGGACAGCAGCGCGAATATCTTCCTGGCCGACAAGCGACCCGCGAGAACCGGAGAATTGTTACGCCAGCCACAACTGGCGCGCACGTATCGCGCGCTGGCAAAAGAGGGGCGAGACGCATTTTATAATGGCCCGCTGGCGCAGAGCATCACAGATTACGTGCAGAAGGTCGGCGGCGTTTTGAGCATGGAAGATATGCGGCAGCATCATTCCGACTGGGTAGAGCCGATTTCCACCAGCTATCGCGGCTACGATGTCTACGAGTTCCCGCCCAATACGCAGGGCATCACCGCGCTGGAAATGCTCAATATTATAGAGGGTTATGACCTCAAATCTTTTGGCTATCAATTCGAGCGAATACCTGCACGTCCTGCTCGAAGCCAAGAAGCTGGCCTTCGCCGATAGAGATACCTATGTCTCCGATCCCGCCTTTGTCGATGTGCCGGTTGAACGCTTACTCAGCAAAGCCTACGCGGAAGAGCAGCGCAAACGCATCAATCCGCAGAGAGCTTCGGCGAGCGTCACGTCCGGGCTTGAGAAAGAGGGCGATACGATGTACCTGTGCGTGGCAGATGGCGAGGGTAACGTCGTATCGCTCATTCAAAGCCTGTACATGGGTTTTGGCAGTGGCGTAGTCGGCGGCGATACGGGTGTTTTGCTGCATAACCGGGGTTCGTACTTCTCGCTTGATAAGCGGCACGTCAATTATTTACAGCCGGGCAAGCGCACGATGCATACGCTGACACCCGCAATGGCGCTGCGCGATGGGAAACCATATATGGCACTGGGAACGATGGGTGGCGACGCGCAGCCGCAGGTACACGTACAACTTCTGACGGCCATGCTAGATTTTGGCATGAATCCGCAGCAGGCCATCAGCGCGCCGCGCTGGCGCAGTGGTCGCATGAGATTGTATCCGCCCGTTCGGCACAATGATCATATACCGGGACAGCGCGGGCTAGATGAACTCGCAGACCGTGATGTTGCCGAAGTGGTGCTAATGGAGAAACGTTTCAGCAACGGCGCGCCTTTACTATTAGAGATGCTTGGTCATCGCATACGGCTTGAAGAGTCGTGGGGCGACGGCATGGGTCACGCGCAGGCCATTCGCATCAACCCTGAAACCCATCTCTTCGAGGGAGCCGCCGACCCTCGCTGTGACGGACTCGCCCTGGGCTGGTAGCAATACATATTGGATGTGGATAGACGTTTTCCGTAAGGAAGAAGGATAAAGCAATGACAGTTCAACCATCTCGCATAAGTATTCCGGCAGAAATATTGGCGCTATCACACGAACGTGATGAATTACGCAGAAAAGGCAAGTATGAGAAAGCGGATGATCTCAAACGACAGTTAGAAGAGGCTGGTTATGGCATTAAAGATAACCCGCGTGGGGCGCACCTGATCGTTTTGCCGGGCGTTGAGATCGATGGCGTACACTACCGCACGTCGCGCCACGTCCCATCGGAGTTGGATCATGCGGATACCTGCGCGTTTTCGGTGAATATCCTGGCGCAAAATACTTTTGAAGCAACGCGGCGTTGTATCGAAAGCATTTTGCGTTTCGCTGTTGGACAAAACATCGAAATCATACTGGTTGACAATGGGTCGCAGGATGAATTATATGCCTGGGCTAGCGCGAAGCGACAACAGGACGCGCGCCTGCATGTCTTGCGCATTGCCCGTCCGGTGGGTGAGGCAGAAGCGCGTAACGCCGGCTTGAATCGCAGCCTCGGCCAGTACATTTTGATACTCGATAGTTCTATCGAACTAACCGGAGACGTGTTCGCACCGCTCGCCGGGACCCTTTCAAATTCCGAAGTGGGCATTACCGGTCTGCGCGGCCTGCTTTCGGAAGACATGCGCCACTTTGAAGAAACGAGCGAGCTTGAAGTCGATGCCATTGCCGGAACGTGTATGGCATTTCGCAGGAGTTTGCTCAAACGCGCCGGTCTTTTTGACGAACGCTTCCGTTTCCCTTATTATATGGATATCGATTTCAACTTCGCAGTGCGAGATTGTGGGAAAACCGCGCTGGTCATACCGGGCTTACCCGCGCGCAGCCACCCGCAGCAGGAATTCAACTCGAAGCTGTCAGACGCCGAGCGCACCCGCCTGACAAAGAGAAATTTCTACTGCTTCCTCGACAAATGGGGACACCGGGACGACTTATTGCTCGCGCAAGATGAGTAGCATTTGCATGAATTCGTGATACAATAATGCCAGGATCATCAGCTCGTAAGCTAATCCGTATCTATGCAGCATGGGCATTTGCCATACGCTCATTTTTGCCCTGAACGCTCGAAGGCGTGATAGCCTGGCGTGATTCTATTCTCTAAGGAGTGTGGTGAATTGGTTACATTGACAAAGCGAAGTGATATCCCCGCTGATTATACCTGGGACCTTGAGAGCATATTCTCTACTGATGACGACTGTGAACAATTGTTTCAGTCATTGGCGCGCCGCTTACCAGAGCTTGAGGCTCTTCAGGGGACGCTGGCTCAGAGCGGGCAGGCCCTCTTAAACGTGCTGCAAGTGCGCGACAAGGTGTACGAGCAACTGGAAACGCTCTTTGTCTATGCCTCCATGCGCAGAGATGAAGACACCACCAATAGTAAGTACCAGGGTATGTATGATCGCGCCATGCAGTTGTATGTGCGTATTTCGACAGCTTTTTCATTTCTCGATCCAGAAATCCTGGCCCTTCCACAGTCCACCCTTGATAGCTTTGTGCAGGAAATACCGGGCTTGCAGGTATACAAACACGAGCTAGATGATATGAGTCGCAAACGCCCGCATGTGCGTTCTGCCGAGGTTGAGGCGGTGCTGGCAGCGGCAGGCGAGATTACCGAGGGGCCTGATTCCATCTTCTCCATGATTGATAACGCTGATCTGCGCCTGCCGCTCATCAAAGATGAAGCCGGGGAAGAAGCGCAGCTTACCAAGGGCAATTACCTGACCTATATTCGCAGCACAGACCGGCGCGTGCGCAAGGAAGCTTTTGATGGGATGCATAGCGCATTCCTCAAGCAGCGCAACACGATTGCCGCGACCCTCTCCGCCAAAATAAAAGCGGATATCTTTCATACGCGCCAGCGTGGTTATGCCTCGTGCCGCGAACTTGCCCTTTCGCGCTACAATATTCCGGTCAACGTCTATGATAATCTGATCAATACTGTCAGCGAGCATATTCCGGCGCTCAATCGCTATATGGAATTGCGCAAGCGCATATTGGGCCTTGACGATTTGCACATGTACGACCTGTACGTTCCTATCGTGAATGATACCGAAGACGAGATTACCTACCAGCGCGCCTGCGATACCGTCGTAAAGGGCCTGACCCCACTGGGTGAGAACTATGTCAACACCTTAAAGACCGCTTTTCAACAACGCTGGATTGACGTGTATGAGACGCCTGGCAAGCGTGGCGGCGCGTATAGCGGCGGCGGCTACGCTACTCGTCCGTTTATCCTGCTCAATTACCAGAATAAGCGTGACAGCATGTACACGCTGGCGCACGAGCTTGGACACTCGATGCACTCGTTTTTCTCGCGCAGCAACCAGCCCTTTCACTACGGCGACTATAGCATCTTCGTCGCCGAAGTCGCCTCGACCCTCAACGAAAACCTGCTTACAGATTACCTGCTGCGCACCAACAGCGATCCAGCCGTGCGCCTGGCTCTTCTGAATCAAACGCTCGAAGACATTCGCGGCACGCTCTTCCGCCAGACTATGTTCGCCGAGTTCGAGCAGCGCGTGCATAGCAGCGCCGAAGAGGGCGAACCCCTGACGGCGGATAGCCTGAGCGAGATGTATCATCAACTCAATCAGAAATATTACGGCGGCGTTGCCAGGGTTGACGAACTGATCGGCATCGAATGGGCGCGTATCCCGCATTTCTACAGCAGTTTCTACGTCTACCAGTACGCGACGGGCATTTCCGCCTCCATCGCCCTGTCGCAACAGATTTTGCGCGAAGGCCAGCCCGCCGTTGATCGCTATCTGAAGTTCCTCTCGTCAGGTTCGTCAGATTACAGCATCGAACTCCTCAAGAAAGCTGGCGTCGATATGGCTTCGCCCGAACCCGTGCGCCAGGCCTGCCAGCAGTTCGAATCGTACCTGAAACAGATGGAGGATTTGCTTGGAGCATAATCAAAGCGATTACAACCAACGATTGATCGAGCCTTACACGATTAGTGCACCGAGATGCTCCCAGAAAAAAGCCTGTTCGCTTTCGTAAGGGAGCAACTTAAGCGCTTCTTGAGGAGAGAACCAGCTCACTTCAATGAAGCGGGGGTCGGTAGGTGGCTGGGGATAGCTATTGCCCGGCGCGTATGCCAGGAAGAGGTGAATCGTCTTCTCTTCCACAGCCCCATTGCTTTTCACCGTTTCGCGCATAATCGTGCCGAGGTGCGTAATCAAGAGGACATTCTCCAGGCCCGTCTCCTCGTAGATTTCGCGTAAGGCAGCCTGCTCGATGGTCTCACCCGCTTCAACATGATCCTTGGGCAATACCCAGGAGTTGCTTGTGTGCGCGTGTTGGGCAAGCGCGATCTTTAATTGGCCTTCGAATTCGCGCAGGATGATGGCTCCTGCCGAAGTCGCTGTTCTCGTAGCCATCCGTTCCTAATCCTTCTTACTCGAATGCAGCGCCCCTGTTTCCAAGCACGTATTGTAAGTTCCATTCTTCATGAATGCCGTCCGGCCTTTTTTCCTCTTCCAACCTGGCAAAGACCTCTGTTTTGAACTGCGCTAAAACCTCCGGTGTCATATGTTCCAGTGAGTAACGGGTACCATGCGTCCATTTGGCATTCCACCACTGCTGTGCGTCGGCATAGATAAACTCCGTCTGCTCGTGCAATACCTGCACATCAACAAAACCGGTGCGAGCAAGGTAGGTGGGAAGTTCGGAGAGATCGAGATTTGCTCCACCAGCGCTCAGGGGGAAATGGTACTGGTCATGGTACTCGGTGAGGCGTTTGCTGTACCACTGCGAAAGCGCATTATGATCGTGCGCTACAGTTATTCCCAGCTTCCCACTGGTAGGCAAGGTTATCCCTACCTTAGTGCCGGTACGCAACACTCGGTAAAATTCGGATAGCGCCTGTTCAAAATGAGGGAAAAGGAAAATCGCAAATCCACATAGCACATAGTCGAAGGAGGCCGCATCAAACGTCAACTGTTCAGCGTCCATCTGGATGACGGATGCATTCAGAAGATGTCGCCGCTTGATCTCGGCTGTCGTCTCCGAGAGCATATTTTCGGCCAGGTCGATGCCTATTACCTGGCCGTGAGGGCCGACTTTCTCTGTTGCCGGAAAGAGATTTGCGCCCCTGCCTACTCCTACATCTAATATCCTGGCACCCTCAGTAATACCTGCACGCTCGACCAGACCCTTTCCCGCGTAGGAAAAAGGGTCTGGTCCTACGCGGCCATAGACGCTGGCAACACGGTTATACAGGCTGGCGATGTTTGCCTTCGGACCTTCTTCGTCATTCATTTCATTCATCGTAATGCCTCAAAGATCACGGATTATCCCACTCTCTCCCATCTCTTTCGATCAACTCCTCGGCTTCCTTTGACCCCCAGGTTCCGGCGGAGTAAGTATGCACTGAGTCGGTGGGCATAGTCTTCCACCCATTGATGATGCTGTCCACGATGTGCCAGGATGCCTCTACTTCGTCGCGGCGAATAAAGAGTGTTGAGTCGCCGATCATGGCATCGGCAAGCAGGCGCTCGTAGGCTTCTGGCGAAGCGATGCCAAAGGCTTTGGCATACGAGAAGTCCATATCCACCGATTCGAGCTGGCGGGCCGCGCCGGGAATCTTCGCGCCAAATTTCAGCGTTATACCCTCGTCGGGTTGAATGCGGATGGTCAAGCGGTTGGGTACCAGGCCCTTTGTCTCCGAGGGTTTGTAGAGCTGGTGCGGCACGCGCTTGAACTGGATGGTCACTTCGGTGCTGCGCGCGGGCAGGCATTTGCCGGTGCGAATATAGAAAGGCACATCGGCCCAGCGCCAGTTTTCGATGAACAATTTTAACGCCACAAACGTTTCTGTCGTTGAGTTGGGAGCAACCCCCTTTTCTTCTTTGTATCCGGGAACAGACTCGCCAGCGACCATGCCTGCTGTGTACTGGGCGCGTACCGTATTATTGGCTGCCTGCTCCTGTGTGAGGGCGGGAATGGCCCGCATGACTTTTACCTTTTCGTCGCGAATAGCGTCCGCGTCAAATGCTACCGGGGGTTCCATCGCTGTCAGGCACAGCACCTGCATGATGTGGTTCTGCACCATATCGCGGATCGCGCCGGACTCCTCATAATATTCAGAGCGCGTGCCGATACCCAGGCTTTCAGCCACCACAATCTGCACATGATCGATATACTTCTGGTTCCACAGCGGCTCAAAGATGCCGTTGGCGAAGCGCAATGCTAAGAGGTTCTGCACCGTTTCCTTGCCCATGTAGTGGTCAATGCGGTAGATTTGATTCTCACGGAAGACACGCGCCAGCTCGCGATTGAGCTTTTGCGCGGAGAGCAGGTCGCGCCCGAAGGGTTTTTCGATGATGATGCGCGTCCAGGATTCCTCGTCGCCGTTATTGTGCTGCTGGCGCGCCAGGCCCGCGCCGCCAAGCTGATGAATGATTTCGGAATCGGTCGTGGGTGGCGTTGCCAGGTAGAAGATACGATTACCTCTGGTGCCTTTTTCCTCGTCTAGCCGTTCGAGCAGATCGGCCAGCTTCTGATAGCCTTCGCGGTCATTGAAGTCTGACTGGCAATAAAAGAGGTTTTGCGCGAAAGCTTTTTGCGCCTTTTCGTCTAATTTATCGTCGGGGTCCATAAATTGGTTGACCGAATCCAGCGCCATTGCTCGCCATTGATCATCGTTCATGGGACGACGCGCGAACGCTACGATACAGAAACTCTGGGGCAGCGGGTGATCGTGCATCATATGTGCCAGGGTAGGCAGCAGCTTGCGCTGTGTCAGATCTCCGGTCGCGCCAAATATAACCACCGCGCATGGCTCCGGCGTCTGACCATCCTGCCAGATTGCATGTTGTTTCAGATGCACTTTAGGACTAACTACTTGTTCCATTGATATGCTCCTCATGTGGTAACGATAAGCTGAAAAGAGTATACCGCACATAGGCAGTTTCGTACACCAGTTTAGCGTCAAAAATAGCACGAAAATGTTACACTGATCTACTTGTTTAGCTTTTTTCGTATTCCATTCTGGACAAACGTATTCACGTAGCTTAGAATACTACACGCGAAGCGGCTTTCCCAGGCTTGATCAATTCAGCAGTAGTCTGGTTGAGGAGTCAAAATTTTCAGGAGGGCTTTATGGAACGGTATGACATGACCATTATCGGTGGGGGATCGGGTGGGTTGACGGCAGCCCGCATCGCGACGGCGTTGGGCGCGAATGTTTTGCTGGTGGACAAAGAAAAACTGGGGGGCGACTGCTTGAATTATGGCTGCGTGCCGAGTAAAAGCCTGATCCATGTTGCGAGGGTGGTGCATCAGGCCAGGGATGCGGCTAAACTGGGACTCATGCCGGCCAGTCCCGGCGTAGATATGGCGAAAGTCTCGGCCTATGTGCAGGGTGTGATTAGCCGCGTGGGGGAAGCCGAGCATGTCTATACCGAAGGCGTCACCGTCAAATTCGGTCATGTGGCGTTTAAGTCACCGACCGAGCTGGATTTGAATGGCGAGAGTGTCAACAGTCGTAATACCATCATCGCCACCGGTTCGCGTCCCGTCGTCCCCAGAGTCGAGGGATTGGCCGAAACAGGCTACCTGACGAACGAGGGCGTATTTGACCTGACTCGCCTGCCTGCTTCAATTGTGGTGGTTGGCGGGGGTCCCATCGGTGTTGAACTGGGCCAGGCATTTCAACGGCTGGGCGCGCAGGTCACGATTATCCAGGGGCCGGCGCGCATCTTGCCCAGAGAGGATGCGGAGGTCTCGGAAGCGGTCGCGAGTGTCCTCAAATCCGAAGGCATCGAGATTGTCACCAATGCCCGTTTCATCAAAGCCAGCCGCAATGGTGACAAGAAGGTCGTAATGGCGAAACAGGGCGAAGATTTGCTCTCGTTTGAAGCTGATGAGATTATATTGGCTCTGGGACGGCAGCCAAATGTGGATGGCCTGAACCTGGAAGCAGTGGGCATCAAATACGATGCCAAAGGTATCAAAGTCGATGACTATCTCCAGACAAGGGCGAGTAATGTGCTGGCAATTGGCGATGTCATCGGTGGCTACCTCTTTACGCATGTGGCGGCGTACCAGGCGGGGGTGGCGGTGCGCAATGCGCTCGTTCCGGTGGCGAAGAAGAAGGTCGATTATCGCGTCGTTCCCTGGTGCACCTTCACTGACCCCGAAGCGGCGCGTGTCGGTCTGACCCCCGACGAAGCCGAGAAACAGTATAAACAGATGCGTGTCGTGAAGTTCCCCTGGGCGGAAATCGATCGCGCGCAGGCCGAGGGCGAGACGGTCGGCTTCATCAAGCTGGTGCTGGCTGGCAAGAAAGACGAAATCGTGGGAGCGCATATGGTAGGCGCGCGCGCGGGCGAGATGCTGGGCGAGTTGTCGCTTGCTATGCAGCACAACCTGACCATCAACGATATTCTCGATACCATCCATGCCTACCCCACCATGAATACCGGTATCCAGCAGACCGTCTTTGAGGCGTATCTCGAAGGATCCGCTATCGCCAGTAACCGCAAGATCATACGAGCCATTAGCAGTTTTCGCGGGCAAAAATAAGCATATGGGAATGAAAAATGCCAGGGGCCTCGCTCCTGGCATTTTTCATTCCCATTTCCTACTGCTTTTTAGGAGTGGGTGGGCGGAAATAGCGAGCATGTGTGTTCAGGCGCGTGATGATAAAGGCGAGCACGGCGCATATCGCGAGGGGGGATATGATTGACCAGTAGATGGACAGCTTCATTACAGCAGCCAGTCCCAACGCTGTAATTCCGTACACCAGGAGAAGAACGGTGGTCAAGGCGGTGACTACTGTGGCGAAGCGCGTGCGCAAATGAGCATCGATCATTTTATTGCGCAATACACTCTGTTCGCTCAAACGTTTTTGCTCTTCAAAAACCTTCTGTCGTTCATTGAAGAGATTCTCGCGTTCCTGTGCCAGCGCTTGCTCCAGCATCTCGTTTTTGCGCTGCGCCTGTCGCATGAGTGCCATCAGTTCAGCCACGTGCTGATCTTCCGTTTGTTTGACCTGAAACTCCAGCGTTTTGACTACATCATGCAAAATGGGCGGCGTATGTTCGGGTGAAAGTACCATTGTTTGCGCAGCTTCTGTCACCAGTTTACCGGCTTCCTCCTCAACAGCATCCTGGAATGAGTGATAGAGTTCCTGATAACGCTGCTCCATCTCCTGGAATGTTAGTTGTTTCTGATTGAGTTCGTCCATCATTTCGCGCAGATGGCTTTGATACTGCTCGATCTCCAACTGGTGAGCGTGATGGATGGTCTCGACTTCCGAATCAAATTGCGCCTCTGCTTCGCTATATTGCGCGATACGGCTTTGTAATTCTTCTATTTCCTGATGCAAGCGGCGATTCTCATCGCGTACCTGGGCAAGCTGGCGCGCGCTCGGTTTACCATTGGACGCATCGCCGGGGATAATGGGCAAAACATCGGTTATGCGGTTACGCTTCTCGCTGAGAATGACTTGACGGCTCAGATGGCGCGCATAGCGATCGGTATGATTCTTTGGCTATATTGCCGTTCGCATCATATGTTGACATCGTTTTCTCCCTCGAATCCTGCATTGTGCGCAGCAAATGATTGTGTCGCACGTTATGCGCCCATTGATAGACGAAATGATATACTCTCTCCTTCCCAATTATGCACAGAATAGAAGAATTTTGCAAGTGGTTTTTTCTAAAATATGAAAATCATCCTATGTACGTGATTTTCAAGAAGCAGAGACATCAGGGTAAGCATCGCCGAGGTACTGCGCCACAAAACCCTGCAAGGTTTCTATATACTTTTGCGGATTATCTCCGTATGCCCCGCAGTGATTCGACCCTTCGACAAAGTAGGTTTGCAGCGGAATGTTGTGCAGGCGCGCTTGCTCAACGATTTGATGCGCGTGTATGACGGGAATAAACTTGTCAGCCGTTCCATGAATAAGTAGGACCGGCGGAACGTGAAAATCGCGCGATTTCTGCAAGCCTGTGCGCCATCTTTTCATGCTGCCTGCCGGGTGCGCCATGAGCCTGTGACCAAAACGCAGGCGAAACACCGGCCTGCTGACCGCGATAGTTGCCCAGGAAAGCGGGTGAAACATGCCTTTCAACCAGCGAAGGGACGGAGACCAGGAGTTGGATATCTCCAACAATTGCCAGTGGACGAAACTGTGTAAGATGGTATCCAGGTGCGCATAGGGGCTGTCGGCCACAATAGCGACCACGTCAGGGTGCGGAGGCATCAGCAGGGCGATGGCAGCTCCCATCGAGAAGCCATGCAGGATAATTTTGCCGGGCAGTGTTTCTTCCTGCTGAAGAGCGACGGCAATGGCCGCTTCCAGGTCACGCACTTCCGCGTTGCCGCCGGACGTGTTGGCGCTCTCGCTGTTCCCATGTCCGCGAAAATCGAAGAGCAGGATATTGTAGCCGCTATGATATTCGAGAGTTGCCACCGGGCGCAAGGTCGCGCCTGAGACCCTGTATCCATGACAGATAATGATGGTGGGGGCGGCATGAGGCTGCGCCCAGAACTCGCCGTGCAGCAGTTTTCCATCGCTCGTATGGAAAAGAAGTGTGCGCTGGAGGGTAACGGGTGGCTCTGCCAGTGGTTCGGGCATTTTCCATGGGAATTGTGTCATATCAACAACGAGATGTGGCCGGGAAAATTCTTCTACAAAGAGGCGCGCCAATATAACCAGGCCGGTGGTGGCTGCGACGCCCACTACACTTCCACCTGCTGCCAGGCTCACGATCCAGTTGCGCTTATTCAAATTCGCAGGCTCCTTCTATGCTTTTGAGTACGTTCGATACTAGATTAGATCAATTTGAGGAGCATAAAGTGTCATGAATGGCAAGCAGGCCCTACCTATCCTGAACCTCTCCAACAGGATGTCCCTTTATCAGTGTTTAGGAGTTCCTGTTGGTGTTGGTAGTCCTGTGGGTGTGCCTGTGCCGCCCGGTGTTGGCGAGACGGACGGTGTGACCGATGGCGTTGCTGAATTGGTGGGAGATGGCATGGCCGTATTGGTTGGCGTTGGCGATACCAGAAGCGCTGTAAAGAATGCGGGTGATGTGAGCGTACACGATGGGCCATTTGGGGCGGTAAAGGTTATTTGGATAAGCACGACATGATTAATAGCGCTTGCCTGCATGGTGACGGAGAAAACGGCCAGTCCATCGCTAGTGGTGATTGTTTTCTCGGTTGCAGTGGTACCATCAGGCCAGAAGACTGTAGCAATTGCCGATGCGCCATTTACCCCGACAGGATTGCCCTGAACGGTCTGTGTGAATTTGCCATAGACATTGATAACGCTATTTGGACTATAGGCTGGCGTGGTATCGGTTGCCCAACCACCACAATAATACGGAGCCAGCGGCGGCGTAGGCGAAGCATTGAATTGGCCGAACACGACGGTGAGCGTGGCAACCGGCGTGCCAGGAACAGCCTGTGAAGCGCCGCTGCCGCACGCTACTACAATCACTGCCAGCAATAAAAGCAAGAAAATACCCATGAATTTTACTAGCAAAAAAAGCGATGTTTTATTTTTTTTGTCTGGTTGAGATCGCATATATGTAAAATGACCCTTATCTACCTGATTATCTTGATACTTTGCGTATTCATGAAATAGTATAGCATGACCCGCCGACTGTAACGTCTGAAGCGCGCTTTCCTGCCATAAAAGTACTAGCTACTCATGTTCAAAAACGCCGTTCTTTCTCAATGAACGAGCGCGCACCGGCCAATTGTTTGCTTATCCCGTCCGGTTCTCTATGCAACGAAGCTAACAGGTGAAAAGAAAAGCCAGGAGCGACGCCCGCGAAGGGCATCGCTACCGGCTTTGCGGAAGACCGTTCTATCAGGAAACGGTCACGGTCAGATCCATGTTAGGATGAACTGTACAGAGTAGTTTGAAGGTGCCGCTGGTATTGAATGGCCCGATCATACTGCTGTCGTTGCCGTTGAATGTCACATTGATGGTTGGCGCGCCCGCTTCCGCTTTCAGAACCTGATTGCTTCCGTCCCACGTGCCATTCTTGATGATGTGTAACACTGCAACATCGTCGATAAAGTTGATGGACTGTCCTTTGCTAATCGTGATGGAAGACTGAAGGAAGGCCGCTCCTCCCATATGCACGGTTGGGCCTGTTGGTGTGTTGCTCTGGTCATAGATGCCGCACGCGGCAATGGTCGTCGTTAAGATACCGAACAAGACTAACCCTACCAGAATCTTTTTATACATGGAATGTTCCTTTCGAATGCTCAAATGGATTTTTGCTGCAAGCTCGCTTATGAGCCTGATCGTAGATTATCATGTAGTAATCCACCCTATTATCATAGCAAAAAAGGGGGAGAGCTACCAGATGGGAGGGAAAGGTGGTTTGGTAGCGCATACGGGAGTCGAACCCGTGATCTCCGCCTTGAGAGGGCGGCGTCCTGGACCACTAGACGAATGCGCCTTGTCTGGTGCGCTCTTATCATAACTGGTAGCATCGTTTTTGTCAATAGCGATCACCAGGGGGCTCTCCATCCTTCCGGGGGAAAGTAGGGGGAAATTCAGGTAGAGAAAGAAGCAAAAAGCTCATCCTTCGTTGAATTTGGTAAGCATAAAAACACCCAATTCAACGGGAGGACAAGCCTTGCCAAGCCAGAATACCATAGAAACAGGCCCAACCAAAAGAGAAGGAATTTTCGTCCCATTAGACCTGACCGGAATGCATATTTTGAAGCAAGAATGGCAAACCAATGGAGTGATTCAGGTGGAGATCATCGCAACAACAAAGCAGGCGACTTGCCCATATTGCCAAAGAATCAGCGCGAAGATTCATGATAGACGAAAGAGAAAGAAAAGAGATATCTCACTACGAGAGCACCAAGTAGAAATAATTCTCGTTAAAAGGCGCTTCAAATGTTATTCCTGCCAAAAATCCTTTACAGAGTCGGATACCGCTTGTGGCTGGAGAAAGAAAACAACAGCACAACTGCGAGAACTCATTGGTCAACGAGCATGCATTCAGCCTGTGGCGCATATAGCAAACGATTTTGGAGTAGGTCCACGTTTTGTGCAAGAGTGCCTCGAAGTTGTCGCAACAACAAAGATCGAGAAAGAAGGAGGGAGCATCGATGAAAAACACCTTTTACCCACTCCTCGATACCTTGGTATTGATGAGTTTGCGCGTCGAAAAGGGCATCGCTATGATACCATCTTATGCGATCTGGTGGACCGTACCATCATGGAAATTAGTGAGGGTCGAAAGTTGGAAGATGTTCAAAAGCTGTTAGAACGACTCACCAATCCTGATGCAGTGGAAGCGGTGAGCATGGATATGAGTGCCTCTTTTCGTCCAGCCGTTCAGTTGTGTTTGCCAAAAGCACAAATCGTGGTCGATCATTTTCACGTCATTCAGCATGTGATGAAAGCATATAAAAAGAGTGTTTCGAGTTGGGCACACAAAAAGGAAGGAAAACCGCTTCTGCAAGGAAAACAGCACCTCTTTCTTATGGCAAAAGAGGACCTGACGGAAGAACAAGTGAAAGACCGCAGTAAGATTGGTGGAGAGCTTCCCATCCTAGAGGCAGCATGGCAACTCAAAGAGGCATTACGTACCTGGTATGCCACTGCTACTGCTGCTACTGCTGCTGATGGCCTTGATGCCTGGATCGAACAAGTTCAAAAGAGCGGTTTCGACCATCTACGAAAAGCTCTTTCAGCTTTTAAGAATTGGAGGCAAGAAATTCTGGCCTTTTTCCAGTTTTTACCCACTCGTCTTTCCAATGGATTTGTTGAAGGGAAAAACAATCGCACCAAAGCACTCATGCGCCAAGGCTATGGCTATCGTAATCGCCACACTCTTCGCTTGCGGATTTTGTTGGGGAATGTTGCATGAGTTTTGAAGATCTTTCCCCCGGAAGGATGCAGAGCCCACCAGGGCGCGGGCAAGCCGACGCCCCTACCATACGACGGATCAGCTTCGGCGGCTCGTTCGTGTATGGTAGGGGCGTCGGCTTGCCCGCGCCCTGGTCTAACCGTCCAGCGTTTCGCGCCGCACGGCTGGCCCGGCCAGGAAAGAGGCGATGATGGCGATCGCTGCAAATGGCAGGATCACCGTGAAGGCTAGCGTGATACTGCCACTGTGGCTGAACAGCAGGCCGATTAATGGCGGACCCACCAATATAGTTGGTGTTGAATACATGCTTGCCAGGCCCTGCGCAATGCCTTTGCCCACACCTTTCAGGCGAGCGGCTTCGTTGAATACGGAGGTGTAGGGGATAGTTGAGCCTAAGGCAATCATCGCCATGCCTAGCGCGGTCAACGGGGCGAAACTAAGAGGCAGGGTGAGCAAAAGTACACCTATGCCGCCCAGTATCGTGCCAACTCGCAGCAGCGGGATCGCTCCGATAATGCGCCGCGCGATCAGGATTCCGCCCAGGGGACGGAAGAACACGCCGGAGAGCAGCGCGATGGAACCAAGCGTAGCTGCCAGGCCAAGCGACAGGCCATACTCGTGAGCAAGATAGACTGCTATCCAGGCGGCGATGGCGTTGCCCAGGCCAAAGGTACCCATGTGCGAAAGGCCAAGCGACCAGACCGCCGGAGAACGCAATCCGGCTCGCACATCGATTTTTTGACGCTCGTGTGGTTTGAAGCCATCATCAACCAGCAGCCACACTACTATTGAAGCGATGCCCAGCAGTCCCCAGCATAAGAACGCTCCTTGCCAGTTAAACCGGGCCGCCAACAACGGTGTCAGCAGCAGTCCAAGACCCGAACCGATTTGTACCGAGCCGCCGTAGAGTCCCTGTGCCACCGGCGCATATTTCCCCAGGCTGGCTGAAACCCCCGCTCCCGCCACGAAGGTGCCGCCCGCGCCAAATCCGATAAGCATCCGGCAGGCCAGTATCCAGGTAAGGTTGGGAACGAGGGGCAGCAAGACTCCACCCAGCACCAGCACGATGCTAAAGCCGACCAGGACCGGGCGCGGCCCGAAGTGATCAATAAGCGCGCCAGCCGGTATATACATGAACGCCAGCCCCAGAAAGAGAAAAGTAGACAGAAGACCGGCCTGTCCCCCATTGATATGCAATTCCTTACTCAATAAAGGGATGAGCGGGCCATAGTTGGTGTAGTTGACCGCCACGACCACCGAGGTGGTACAGGCTGCGAATATGCGCAGTGCGACACTGCTGTCACGGCGCTGCGCGTGCGCTTCGAAAGGACGTGTCAGATCGGAACTATCTGGATGAGGATGGAACATATACGACTTGCTCCTTGCTAACGCGATGTGCTTGTTTTTATGAGTTCTCACTGCCGGGTGTTTCGCAGGATAAGAAGAGTTCTGCGGGTGGTTCGCCTGCGGCGAACCACCCGCAGAACTCTTCTTCATATCAGCCGCGGCAGGCGGCAAGCAAAGATTACGCTGGACTACGTTGTAATACGTATAACTATTGTACAATAAAAAGGTACCAGATCAGTCCAATATTTTTTACACTGCTTGAAAGTATGCTATAATCTCGCAGGTTTATCGTTGACTAAAGGTTGCTCGAATGGAACTTTCAATTCGATTTGGCGAGGCGCTGGCCACGCGAAATTCCGCGTAGAGGTTAGAGGAGCAGGTATATGATTCGGCCCAATGTTTTTTGCACACGCTGCGGCACGGCCAATCGCGCGCAGTCCGCATTTTGTTATGCCTGCGGACAGTCCTTACAAAACATGACACCAGCCCCGTCTGCCCATTCTGCAGGTAATACCGGCTCTGGTGGATATCGTAGCCATTCAGGTCAGCTCGCGCCCAGATATTTGCTCAAGCAACGCTATCGCATCATTGCTCGCCTGGGCAATGGCGGTTTTGGAGCGGTGTATAAAGCGGAGGATGAGCAATTCGGCAATCGCCCGGTGGCCGTCAAAGAGATGAACCGGGGTGGCCTCACCCCGCTCGAGATAGCCGGGGCCGCCGATGCCTTTAAACGTGAAGCTTTACTGCTGGCAAAACTAAAGCATCCCAGCCTGCCAGGCATCTTTGATCACTTTGCCGAGGCGGGACGATGGTACCTGGTGATGGATTATATCGAGGGCGAAACGCTGGAGGCGCGTTTTGATAGACTGGGGCGTATACGGGTGGAGGAAGTTTTGCAGATCGGTATGCAGCTTTGCGAAGCGCTGGGCTATTTGCACAATTGCCAGCCGCCAGTGATCTTTCGCGATCTCAAACCAGCCAACATCATCATATCGCCCCAGGGGCGCATTTACTTGATTGATTTTGGCCTGGCGCGCCTGTTTGATCCCGCGCAGTCTAAAAATTCCAGCCCCTTCGGTTCGCCCGGCTACGCGGCCCCTGAACAATACGATAGCCCGCAGACGACTGTGCGAGCCGACATCTATAGCCTCGGCGCAACCCTGCACCAGTTGTTGACCGGCGCCTATCCGCCTCTGCGTCCCTTTGAGTTTGTTCCTATCCGCTTTCCTCCCATGTTGCCCCTGGCTGCTTTAGGTGATCTGATTATGCGTATGCTAGAGATGAATCCTGATCGCCGGCCAGAGAATATGCAGGCGGTTTCGCGTGAGTTACACCGCATCGCTAACCAGTTGAGGGAAGCCAGCAGGAATGCTGCCCAACAGGTGAACAAACAGCCTTCTGAGCCACTTACGTCGGGGAGTTCCTTCACCCCTCGCAATCTTTCCAGAAGTCCATCTATGCCTCCTTCGGGTGGCTTATCAGGGTCTTTGCCCCGTCAAGTAGTCCCACAGGTGCCTCGCGACGGTGGCCCGACATCAAGCGGAAATTTGATTTCACCACCTGCCGGTACCGAGTTTTGCGTCTTTGAGGGGCATATGGGAGCTATCAATGACCTGTGTTGGTCCCCGGATGGTGCGCTCGTCGCCTCGATCAGCGAAGATAAGACCACGCATATCTGGAATGCAAAAACAGGAGCTATCGTCCAGACGTATCGGGATGCGAGAAAACGCGCGATGGCACTGGCCTGGTCGCCGAACGGCTCGATGCTTGCCTTCGGATATGCCGGAGATAAACGCAATCCTGAAACGCTTCAGGTTATTTCGGCATTATCGGGCGAACAGGTATTTGCCTACGTCAGTAACGCCGGTTTCTGGAATACACAGGCAGATAAGACCATCTCCGCGCTGGCGTGGTCGCCCGATGGTACGCGCCTGGCATGTGGCGGTGGCGAATATAAAATTGATATTTTTGATGCGAGGTCGTGGAAACTACAAATCACATATAAGGGCCATAATAGCGCCGTTTACGCGCTGGCATGGTCGCCCGATGGCAGGCAGATCATCTCAACGGGAGCAGATGACGCCATGCATTTGTGGGATGCCATGAACGGAAAGAATGTGGCTACCTATTTCAAACATTCCGGCATCGTATCGGGCGTGGCCTGGTCGCCCAACGGGCAGCGTATCGTCTCCGTCAGCTATGATAAGACCGCCCAGGTCTGGAATGCCGTCACAGGCACGTCGCTAACTACGTATCGCAATCATATCGAACGCATCCAGAGCGTAGACTGGTCGCCCGATGGAACGCGGATCGCTACGGGTGGGCGCGATGGCACCGTGCATGTTTGGGATGCCAACAAAGGCACAACCATTTTGATTTACAAGGGCCACAAGGACAGCATCAGCGTCGTCCGGTGGTCGCCCGATGGTAAACGCCTGGCAACGGCCAGCGCGGATAAAATGGCCCGCGTCTGGTACGCTGCCTGATATTGGCATTTATTCGGCGAAGGAAACTGCGTGGTACTGTGCAACGGGATGAGCAATCACGTGTTTCCGCAATGGAATCTGCTGGCTCTCTATTATTTGTTGCAGTCTCAGCCCGATCAATTCTGCCTCATTTCTTTCCGAGTTCAATAGCGCCACCAGTGTATTGTTGCCATGTATGCTCAACAGGTCATTTTTGCGAATATATATGCGCAAAAGGGGGATCAGCGCGCACAGCATCCGGCGTGTGAGTTTTTGTTCACGCGCTGGCACGTAGTTTGATTGATCGATGCGCG
This sequence comes from uncultured Chloroflexia bacterium, assembly GCA_963769535.1. GTDB lineage: Bacteria > Chloroflexota > Ktedonobacteria > Ktedonobacterales > Ktedonobacteraceae > CF-113. Next base: position 55,639 of record CAVYMC010000006.1, read on the forward strand.
CGCGGCTGATGCGAAAGACAATCACGCTCTGGGTATTACAAATGCGCCGCAGTTTGCGCTGCTCATCCTCGATGGTTTTAGTTGAAGCGACCGCCTGCCAGACATGGTGCGAGCGCTTGCGCTTCACATCGTAGCCGCCCTGGAAACGAGCCAGCATTTCTAACGCCACCGTTCCTATTGTCCAGGCCACCTGGCGCGGCGAGCCTGTGAAATCTGGCGCGTTGGCCGCTAATGCGCGGAGCACAGCCCCGGCGCTCATAGTAGAGGCTTCATATTTTTCCTGCGAGCGAATCAGGAGATGACCCGCGTAGATACGCCTGCGCTGCTTGAGAAAGTCGCGCACAGTCATTGGCCCTTTGTTATACACAACAGCCTCCGGCACATAAACCATGCGCAGCCCGGACCTGTCAATGGCGGCTTGCAGTGAGAGTTCGTCAACGGCGGTATCGGTTGGTATGGCGGATACCACATTACGAAATGCCACGACCTCGCCCAGTTTGGGAGAGCGGCGCGCCAGCGTATCGTGCAATCGCCAGAGCAGGTGCGCCGCGTGACCGGTAAAGGTGTCCTGGTCATTGACTGGCACCGGGCGCGCGCCAACCATACCGATCGTCTCATCAGCGAAGCAGGCGCAGAGTCGTTCGAGCGCGTCTTTTTCGGGAATGATATCCGCGCCCACCAGCGCCAGCACTGGACTGCTCGCCCTCTGCAAAAACAGGTTGATGGCCGAGGCTTTGCCCTCGCGCTTCTCCTGTACGATCAGTTGCACGCGCGCATCGCTTTGCATAATCTCCCGCACAATCGCCACTGTATTGTCGGTGCAGCCGCTGGCAACTACGATCACTTCCGCCACACTGGTGCGCCTGCTTTCCTGTTCCAGCACCGCGCGCAACGTGCGCCGGATGTTCATCTCTTCGTTGTAAGCCATCACTCCGACGCTATAAAAAAGCGTGGCAGAGTCGTTTGACACGCTGCTTTCAGGCGAAATGGATGGTTCTCCTACCGTATGAATTGACACAAATCCGCTCCTTCATCCGAATAACATCTATATCTATTACCAGTCCTATCGGCATGTGGAGCGGAATTATTAAGCGTATTTGAGGGCGAGGACAACGTATACGCCCCCACTCCTACAATGACATTCTCGCGGTATCATGTAGGGGTGGGAGAGGATGGGAAGGGTGGTGGGGGCGCTTGCGCCGCCCTCGTCCTGAGCAGCTATCAGGCTTTCTGAGCTATGAGAGCATCCTGGGTGGCAAAGATAGTATAGTTTCCGGCTCCTTGAAACACTGCGTTGCCATAGGAAGCTTCTGCCAGCCAGCCATACCATGTTGGATGGGTGTTGACCGCCTGGAAAAAACCGTCGTCGCCGCCATTGAGTTCTATCGCAAAGTGTTGCGCGGTGCGTTCCATGTTAATACTGTCGTAGCGGCCCTCAAAACGAGTCAGCTTATACCCGGTATGCAGGCCAAGAATATTGGCCCATGCTGGAAACTTTACAATATCTCCTTGAATCATCCATTCATCACCCATGACGAGGTAGGTGTTATCTGAGGTCACATTTCCGTTATCGTCGTACAAAATTAACTCGACACTCATCTCATGAGGAGCATTGGTTAATATTGTCGCTCGAACCTGAGCTACTTTTATTTCCCCCGTTAAGCCCAGGTAGGTTTGTACCAGGAATGTCAACCACAACAATGATATCGCAATCGCTATCATCAGGATACCGCCTAGCCCGCGTCCCCAGCGTAAGCGGCGTTGAAACCTCCTTCGAATAAACCCATATCCTGCTTTGGCTGCCTCTTCTTTGCGTTCGTGTATCTCGTGACCACGAATTAATTCTAAAGCCGCCATTATAAACAGCCAGAGTCCCACAAGCCCGATAATAATCAGGAGGATCTGGGGGAAGCCAAACTGAAAAGGTATATGCATTATTATCTCCTTATTTGGGGGCAGATGAAACCACCCTTCTAACTACACGTATTGCGCAACTTGTTCGGTTCTAGTATCCGAAGCGGAGCAATTATTATGCCAATTCCAATCTTCTATTCACAAATAAAGAGCATAGCGAATTATCATTCTTTTTTCAACCTGCGTTTGAGGGTAGGAGGTGGTGAAGATGAGTGCGGCGGGTCGCTGTCAGCGACCCGCCGCACTCATCTTTTAGTTCATCTTGCGAACTGCGAAGTGGTGAGATAAGTACTATGTCTTCTGCCATATTTTTTCCTTTCAATGACGCAGGCGCTTATCTCCTGACTCTTGCAGTAGTTCCTGTAATGTCTCAACCGTCTTTTTCCATGCTGTAGAGCGAGGGTTAATCACATCAAAATGGTCGATACCTTCAAGCTCCAGGTAGGTGACGGCATCGCCCAGCGACTTCGCTTTTGCGGCATAGCCGCGACTGATCTCGATAGGAACATGACTATCGCGGGTACCGTGAATGAGTATTTGCGGGACTCCCAGTGGCAGCATAGCCGCCGGAGACGCAGCTGCGTACCGCTCAGGCGCGTTTGGAAACTTCTCTCCCAACAGTTCAACTACTGCATTGTTACTGAGGTGCAGCCTCCACGCCGTTTCCAGGTCAAGCACTCCTGCAAGGCTGATCGCGCCAGCCAGGGGCAGCGACGTTGTCGGCTCACCCTCTCGCGCTGCAACGCTTGAGCCTGCCACCGGACTATTTGCTCCAATGCGCGGTCGTGCCGCCAGCCAGAAAGCCAGGTGTCCACCGGCAGAATGCCCAACCGGCACGACTTGTTGCAGATCAAGCTGATAGCGTGGAGCAAGCACGCGCAGATAATCAATCGAACGCGCCACATCGAGAAAGGTGCCGGGCCACGCGCCACCTTTATCTCCCACGCGCCGGCACTCGATATTCCAGGCCGCGTACCCTCGTCGGGCGAGGTCTTCCGCCAGCCCATGCATAAGCGTGAGATCGTAACGCGCGCGCCAGTACCCTCCATGAATAAGCGGAATGACCGCATATGGTCCGGCGCGTTCTTCGGGCAGGTACAAATCCCCAAATTGCAAATATTCGGAGCCATATGCCAGCCGCATAGGTGTTGTAGGTGATCGCTTCTCTTCGGGCATGAGGTCTCCATTGATAGGCAGCAGCTAAATAACTACCCATTTATTGTAGCATATAGACTTTTCACAGAGAAATTGTGAGGCATTTCACAAAAACAGCAAAACAAAACCCTGCTCTTCTTCCTTGCAATATATAGGAGCTGGAACGTCCCTGTCCGTTGTTATCTATCAGGAGAGATGTGCGGACAGAGGCCTCTATCGCCCCTGCTCCTTTGGATGGCGGAAGATCATGTTCTTGCAGGTGTTTCTCGGTACGGAGGATTGAACACATGGATTTGCTTGTTTGTGGTCTCGCGCTGGTGATATACTCTAGCTCTTGAACGAATAAGGTCAACGTTAGGAGCTATGCCATGCCTGATTTCTTCGATCTGTATGATTATCGTCTCCGTAACGCATCTCTTTATCGCGAGCGCGCTAGAGCTGTGCTGGCCGGTGAAGATGCAGTGCAGGTCTGGCAGCATTTCCGCACAGGGCGGGATGAATTGTTCGCAGCGCATCCCCAATCCGCCCTGGACGAGGAAGAGCGCGGGCAGTTTCAGTCGTTGTCTTACTTTCCCTTCAACCCGGCCATGTGTGTCATAGCTCGCCTCGATAGCAACATCGAGGCAGCAACATTCACCGTTGCCATGAATGCGCAAGAACCAATGACCATGACGCGAGCGGCCCGCCTGCATTTTGAGATCGAGGGACATGCTGTTTCATTGTCAGTTTATTGGCTGAATGTGTATGGGGGTGGGCTTTTTCTGCCGTTTCGCGATGCCACCTGTCCGCAGGAAAGCTATGGAGGCGGGAGGTATCTCTTCGATACTATCAAGGGGAGCGATTTTATGCCCGTCTCCGGTTCGGCCACAACAGAGCGCGTTCTGCTGGACTTTAACTATGCCTACAATCCATCCTGCGCCTACAACTCAAAATGGGTGTGTCCCTTGTCGCCCTCTGAGAACCGCCTGCGCGTGGCGATACGCGCCGGAGAGAAAAACTTTTCACTTGAAGGAGAGGCTGTATGAGGCGCTTTCATATGGATGTAGAAAAGAGAATGACTCCTGCACTCTGCTCGGCTATCGCCAGTCAGTACCATCTTGCCTTGCGGCCAGTTCGCCAGCTTTCCGGGGGTGAGGAATCTGAGGTCTGGCTAACTATCTCTGATGATGGGCCGTTCGTCGTTCGCATCAACCCGCCCAGGCGATCTCTGGCCCAACTCATGCGGACCCATCAACTTATGCTCTCCCTTCGACCCTTGCTACCTGCCGTCATCGCGCCGCTCAGAGCAACCGATGGTTCTACGCTCTTTCTCTACGACGAGCATCCCATCGCCCTCTTTCCTTTTGTGGAGGGTCACCACCTCGACCGCGAACAACCCTCTCAACGTCTTGCCGCGGCCCGGCTCCTGGCGCAACTACATAGCGCCATGCAGACCGGTTCTGCTGCCAGTCACCACATTACACGACGCGTGATGCAGATTTCCGATGTACCGCGCATTGAAGACCCGGACTTTCTGCAAGATCTAGAGCTTGATGCGTGGAACGCGACCCTTATGCAGCAGCCAGCATCTTATACATGCGGCCCTATTCACGGAGACTACTACCACAGGAACCTGCTTGTCAGGGATGGCGGAATCGCGGCACTCCTTGACTGGGATGACGCACATACTGATTTCCTGATGCAGGAAGTAGCCTGGTCGGCCTGGGAATTTTGTAAAGCATCCTCGCGCGATAACTGGCATCCAGAACGTGCGCGTGCCTATTTGCATGCCTATCGTGATGCAGGTGGCCCCTGCAAAGAAGAAGAATATGCAGCTCTCATACCTTTCATTCGCTGGCGTCTGCGCGAAGAGATTCGCTATCACCTCGCGGCAGAAGCAACCGGACAGGACGGAGCGCCTGTGTATGTAGGTGAGATATTACGAGCCTTTCATCGTTTTCGCGGGTATACTCTCACTTTTTAGACACGTTTATGATGAGATTTGACATCTGCTCAAGCAGAAGTCAGTAGAAGACATCTCAAACTACGAGCGCGCGGCCACGATGGGCGGCAGCGCAACGCCAGCCTTTGCGCGCAAAATCACGTCGGCGTAGTCGTCCAGCGGCGTTGGTTGCAGGTTGATGATGATGAGCGGAACATCCTTTGCAAGCGCCAGGCGTGGTAAAGCAGCAGCAGGCGTGACCTGTAACGAAGAACCGATTACCAGAAACAAGTCGCACTCGTCCGCCATTGCTCGCGCGCTGGTCAGTACGGCCTCTGGCACCCGTTGGCCGAAAAGGATTGTTGCTGTCTTCATATAGCCACTACAGAGTGAGCAGGTGGGATCGATTTCGCCCGCGTCGATGCGCTGCTGGAGTTCCTGCATGGATGAACGCGCGCCGCACAGCGTGCAGGCAGCTTCGCGCGATGTGCCGTGCAGTTCGACAATACGCTCTGGCTGGTTGCCCGCGTCCTGGTGCAAACCGTCAAAGTTTTGCGTGATGATACCCAGCAGCATACCTATACGTTCCAACTCGACCAGCGCGTGGTGCGCCGCGTTGGGTTTCGCCTCGGCCACCTGTTCCGCCAGGACGCGGCGTGTTTGCCAGTATTTCTGGCGTGCTTCCGGTTTAGAAATAAAATCCTGGTAGCTGACCGGCGGCTGTTGCTGCCAGATCGAGCCGGGGCTGCGAAAGTCTGGAATGCCCGATTCGGTGCTGATGCCAGCGCCCGTCAAGGCCACGATGCGCCGTGCCGGTTGTATCAGTTCAATGGCGTCTTGTTGCTGTTCTTCAAAGCTTCGCATGAATATCCCTGTTTGTTATCTATTTGGATTTCTTTATATTATCACGAAAATGCGTAGGGAGGCGATTCTTATGGCGTAGTGAGCGTTACCTGGCTGGCAACAAAAGTGGCGTTTGTGCCGCTCACAAACAGGGCTAATTGGCCGCCTGTATAGGCATTATCGGGAGTGACCAGACCCGGAAGTGGTTTGCCATTGATTGTGAAGGTAAATGAACTCCCATTGACAACCACTTGTATTACGTTGGCGCGATTTATGCCTGCATTGATTGCCGTGAATGGCTGGTCTGTTTGCCCAAGTATCGTATAGGGAGTAGGATCGTAACCATCCTGTACCTGTCTTGAAGTGTACTTTAGCACCTGATAGGTGCCCTTAGTATGAATAACCAGTGCATAGCAGGATACTCCACCGCTGGCATTCTCTGATTCGTGAAATGCCAGTCCGTAAGAACTTGATGGGTCTGATTGTGTTTGTTCCATTGTTACCGTAAGCGTGAATTTATCGGGCAATGTGCCAACATCAGGGTGTGGGAAGTATGTATCTCCTGTAGCCGCATTGCTAATCTGAAGTGTGTACTGGCCGTTGATGGAAGCATCAAGGTGATTTATAGTACCATTGGTCCAGTTACGGTTATTATTCTGAAAATTTTCCGTGAACGCCTGAGCAATGTTTGACGACGCATTGGAATTGCCGTTGAAAATGGGCAATATGCCGGTCTTTGCCAGGATGAGCACAAGGGCCAGTAAGAGAACCACGCTGATCATGATATAGCTGGTGGGTTGGCGGCGCGCCGGTCGTCGCAGCGGCGGAGCTACCATACCCGAGCCGCTCGGATTGGTCACTCTGGCGGATGATCCGTGAGCGGGAGTGTTGCCAAATGCGGGTTGTGGGCCATAGGCTGATGCCACGCCAGGCGCGTTGACCTGCGACGGCTGACCATACAGCGATTGACGATTGAGCGAGGGCGATGTCGGAGAGTCCGATTGCGCTGGTGGCGCTCCCTGGAAAGCGGGGTTGATCGGCTGTGAGGAGGACAGGCGATAGGTAGCGTTGACGTTGGCTGCCTCTATTGCCTGTGCCATCTCTTCCGCCGACTGGAAACGGGCGGCGGGCGCTTTAGCCATTGCTCGATTGACGATGTAGGCCAGTGTATCTGAGACATATGGGTTGACCTCGCGTAGTGGCCGGGGAGGTGTATGGACGTGCTGGAACAACAGACCCTGTACCGTGGTCGAGTGAAAAGGGGCTTCTCCGGTGAGCATCTGGAAGAGTACCACGCCCAGCGCGTAGACATCAGTGCGCGCATCCACGGGTTCGCCGTTGATCTGTTCCGGGGCCATGTACTCGGCGGTTCCCACGATTTGATCGACGCTGGTGAGCGATGGGTCCTGCGCTATTGTATTGCCCGCTATGTTAATCAAGGTTGGTTCGTGACGGTTATCGTACAACTTGGCAATGCCAAAATCGGAGAGCAGCAGTTGGTTGGGGTCATTGGATGAAACCAGCATGTTCTGCGGCTTGACATCGCGGTGAACGATGCCGCGCATATGCGCGTGGTGCAGCGCTTTGCCCATCTGGACGGCGTACATGGCGGCCTGGCGCGGATCGAGCGCGTGGCCGCCGCGCAGCTTGTCGCGCAGCGTTCCACCGCCAACGTACTGCATTACCAGATACGTCTGGTTGCCGAAATCTCCAAAGTCGTACACAGCCACAATATTAGGGTGTTGTAAGCTGGCGACCAACTGAGCCTCGCGTTCAAAGCGTACTCTGAAGTCGGCCTGCTGCGCGATCTGTGAAAGAATAACCTTGATGGCTACTTCGCGGCGCAAACGCGCATGATACGCTTTGTAGACAAGCGCCATGCCGCCTTCGCCCAGTTTAGACTGGACATAGTATGCCCCAATTTGCTGCCCGATTAATGCATCGTTTTCCATTGCGCCAACTTCCCCCTTTCAGTTACCCGATCAATTGACATGTCCAGGGTAATGTAACACTATTTGCCGGTCCTGAAAAGGTAATGCTGGCTCCGACTGAACAATCAGTTACCGGAATCGCTATCAGTACGCGCGGCTGTAGTTGACCAGGTCCCAACGTCCCGCTTGCTGGCTTTATGATGGCTCCGGGCAAAAGATTGGTGCTGGAAGTCCAGGCAAGGCTTAATGTAGTAGAAGTATTGGTCAATGTCACGTAACAGATGTAGTAGCCCGAGTTGGCAGAAAATTGGCATGGCGGGTTGCTGCCTATTAGGCTGGTTGGCGAAACTGAAAGTTTGGCCGCAGCTTGCACATTGAAGGTGACGTTGATGCTGAAGGTGCCAGACCCAATCGCGAGTGTCACTACCCCGGTGTAGATACCTGCAACCAGCGTCGAATTGAGGGTTGAGGCGCTGATGGTAACGGTTGTAGATGCATTCGCGCTCATTGTGCCGCTGGTTGGACTGGCTGACAGCCAGCTTGCGCCGTCGGTTGTTTTTGCGCTGGCAGACCAGGTACCGCTCGCGCCGCAATTCGACAGGGAGACCGTTTGCGGCGGAGCCTCGCTGACCTGCAAAATGGCATTGAACTTGAGCGTATTTGTTGAACCAGAGATACAGCCGGTTTGCACGGTGAAGTTGACATTCAGCGACTCTGTGACGTTGCTGGACTGGCTGGAGAATGTCACTGTTGCGCTGTAGTTTCCAGGCGCGAGCCGACCAGCGTTGGCAAATACGTTGATTGTGGCCTGGCCAGGCGCGGTAATCGTTCCCGCGCTGTGGTTGAGCGCCAGCCAGGGGGCTTTTCCTTGATCCCAGGTGGCTGTCCAGTTGACGCTTCCCGTGCCTGTAGTACACAACGCTACCGAAGTGAAAACTGCCTGCGCGTAATTCTCGCTGACCGGGCCGAGCGTGACCGATGATGGATTGATGCAACTTAACGCCCCCGTTGTCGCGGTTTCCGTGGGTGATGGAGTCACCGTTGGACTGAGTGTTGGCGATGGGGTGACAGTCGGCGTTCCCGTGCCTGTAGGCGTCGGGGTAGCGCCGCCCGAAACGATAGTGAATGTTAATTGCGCGCCGCGATGCGTGATGGCTTCGCTGGCCTGGATGGTATGCTGCCCAATAGACCAGCCTGGATCGATGGTAATGTTGATGTTGAAAGCGCCATTGCCGTCGGCGTTGATAGAGTTGCTTGCCGCTGGCTGTAATAGCTGCGCGGCTGTCATACTCAAGGCGCTTGTGCCATAGCGCGCGCGGGCTGTTTGGATGCCTGCCGGGCGCGCTTCTACAAACAATGGGGTCGTGTCATCCAGGGAAAGTGTGATGCTACTTCCGGGAATGAAATGATCGCCATGCAGCGCGAGCGTTCCGCCACTTGCTACGCTGCTGCCGCCGCTTAATGATAAATTGGGCGCAAACACCGTGAAACCGAGTGTAGTAATACTGCCAATAATGACGAGAGGAATAAGGATGGCGATGATAAGCAGTGGAGCGCATCCACCTTTTGGCGCTGGTTTGGTTGGTTTGGGGTGAGGGTGGTGTAAGGTGTGCGTTGGTAAGCTTCCAGTTGGAACGGGAGGAGTGGGCGCCTGTGGTATATAATTTGTCGGGTGCCAGCCAGGAGACAGATGCCCGCCTGCTAAACCGCCCTGCATTGTTGGCGCATTCGATACCGATGGAACGCCTCCTATCTGGGGCGTTCCCTGCACCGTTGGCACATTGCTGCCTGGAATCGCGTCTGCGCCCAAAAGTAAACCCATGCCAGCCATCGCAGCTCGTCTTCGTCGCTCTTCATCATCACCGGCCATAGGTATGGTGGACGGATTATCGTTGCCTTGAGACTGATCGTATTGCCAATGGGGCAACATAGTAGGCGCGGGTGCATCGCCAGATGTGTCGGGTACCTGTTGCAGTTCCACCCTGCGAAAACTGCTAATTCTCGTCTGGCCCTCTAGCACGGGGAGAGGTGTTTGACCACAGTTTCCACAGAAGTGAGCATCTTTGGGAATTTCTGCTCCACAAAATGTACAATAATACATTGCTTAATCCTCCCGGAGGGAGATTATTGATTTCGATGCGGGCAAAGCGCCCGTCATCCCACCGTTTACTTCTCTCAGCCAGTCTATCACGGGCAAAGATGTTGAACAGTCGATAAGCTCACTGTTTCAGTGTGAACAAGATCATGTTTGATGAAACGTTCAGAGTTCGCGGAATTTCCGCTATTATGCAGCAGAAAGTCCAGTTCTTCCCCGGTGAAGGCACAAATCTGTGCCAGCGCGCGCTTTCTCTTGTTGAGTATAACGGTCGACCTGCCAGGAAAAAACATTGGATGGTCAAAGTACCACGCTTGCGCAAAGCAAACGAACAAACGATGTATCATTGACAATACATCAGCTTAGATGTATTGTTGACGCCAGAGAAGTATCCAATCCAAATCCTTGTCCGTGCCACATTATTTTTTCCATAAGGAGGCCATCCATGCTTACCTTAACCATCCGGCGTGTCAGGCGATTATTTGTTACCCCCATAGGCCTGATCGTCTTGTTTATGTTGTTGTTTACCGGTGCAGGCGGCGTGGTATTCGCTAAATCCATATCCACTAATGCAGGCAGTGGTTTGCAATTTACCCAACAGGCGCGCATTGGTTTCCAATCGGGCGATGACTGGGAGCCATCTATTGCTGCCGACCGCTATGGACATATCTATACCCTGTACAAGCACTACGATGTTCCTGGCGGAGGAACCTGTTTCGCCTGTGATCTCCACCTGCTCCTCCAGCGTTCTGACGATGGCGGCAATACCTGGAGCGCGCCGCGCTCTCTTACTCCAACCCTTAGTGTGAATGGCGGTCAATATGATCCTCAAATTATGGTTGACCCGGTGGATGGCCGTACCGTGTGGGCGTCGTTCCTGCAAAACAGCAATTCGCTTATCGCTGTCATGAAATCGACGGATTTTGGTCAAACGTGGGGCGCGCCGATGCTGGTTTCGACCCTCCCGCCGGGATTGGATAAGGACGAGTTGGCGGTGCGTGGCAACGAAATTGTGGTAGCCTATGACGACAATTTGAATACCTGGGCGACCGTCTCGCGCGATGGCGGCAAAACCTGGACAACGCGCGAAGTTTTCCCCACCAGCGACCGCTTTAGCATTTCGCTTTCGGCTGGCGCGGCCATCGACTCGCATGGCAACATCTTCATCAGTTGGGACAGCTTTGATAAAGCGCACAGCAACCTCGGCAACGGCCCGGCTACCGTGTGGGTCTCGAAATCAACCGATTTCGGCAAGACCTGGAAGCGCACTGTAATTAATGTGAGTGGCGCGCCGCCCAATTGCAATAACTGCGGCTATGCCTTTCTTAGCTCGCAGATGGCTCTGCGCATCGGCGGTGATGATACAGTCTATTTGCTCTGGAACAGCACTGTCGATCTGACGAACTTCGCGCCGGAGCGTATCTTCTTCGCTCGTTCTACAAACGATGGTAACAGCTATTCAACGCGCGTGGACATATCCAACGCTCCACGGGGAATAGAGCACTGCTTCCCGGCTATTGCCGTCGGTCAGCAAGCAGGGGATGTGCGCATCGGCTGGATGGATAAACGCACCGGCAGATGGAATCTCTTCTTCCGCGAGAGTACCGATGGCGGCGAGAACTTTAGCAGAACCGCGCAGATTTCCAGCTTTGTCCCTGGCTATCCCTACCTGCACCCGAACGGCTATGGCTCGCCCTACGGCGACTATTTCTCAATGGTCGTGGATCAACATAATCAGACCCAGATGGTCTTCGGCGAAGCCCCCAACTACCAGGGACCTGGCAACCAGTGGGTTTCGCACAGCCTTGATGATTAACACGATCCTTTTGCCGCCTGCGGCGGCTATTCTGGAGAAAAGAAGACTGTGGCTATGGGCAATTTGCCGTCAGCAAATTGCCCATAGCCACAGTCTTCTTTTCTCCATTTTTGCGAACCGCGAAGCGGTTCGCATTCAGAAAAAAATGAAGTTTGCACAAAGAAAAAAATCAAGGATGAAAGTGTTTGGAGAGCAGGAACGCGCTAAAATTGGCAACGCTCTCCACCTCCCCTTCGGGCAGCATATTGACGATTTTCTTGACCGTGATACGGTGAGGCTGACCGGGCACGGGAGGCAGCACAAAGCCGATGGCGTTGGTCTGCGGCATACGTTCGGTGCGAATCTCCTCGGCCATCAATTCCAGCAGGTCGGCTATATCCAGGTCAAGCGCATCGCCGATGCTCTCCAGCACCTTTGACGAGGGGTATTTCTGCCCGCGCTCGATTTCACCGACATATATTTCTGAAAGTCCGGCCTTCTCCCCCAGCTCTTTTATCGTCAGTTGACGCTCCTGGCGTTCTCGCCGGATTACGCGCCCCATGATTTCCTGCAAATCTGCCATGACAGCTTCTTTCCCTATGCTCACGGCATAGCTTGTATGTAATATATGCTGGCAGCATATATCTTCCCTATTATTATAGGCTATCAGCATGATATATTCAAGATACAGGTGAAATTGGTAGACATTTAGAGACGCTGGCTGTCACCCTGAGCGCAGCGAAGGGTCTGGCTCGCCGGACGGAGAGATCCTTCGCTACGCTCAGGATGACAGGGCTGCGCTCAGGATGACAGGGCTGCGCTCAGGATGACAGGGCTGCGCTCAGGATGACAGCCAGGACTCCTCTCCAGTGTTCTCATGGGAAGTCTTAAGAGAAGCGAAAGGAACATCAAAATGAATAGCCATGCCTCGATGTACTTTGGAGTCCGTATGTCCGAACAAAAGGACATGCGCATTTTTCCACCTGTGCCTATAGTGTATGATCAGGCGCCTGCGCAGGCTCTGACCTGGGAATATCGCGTGTTGAGCATTGATACAGGCGAAAAGCAGTTGCCGGGTGTTGCTGAACTGAACGAACTGGGAAGCGCGGGCTGGCTGCTGGTAAGTGTTGTGAAGACGAGTGAGCAGGAACCCGTTCACTATTACTTTGTGCGCCAACAAAGGGTCTGATACTCGGACAAATTCCGCAGAGGAGAAAGGAAACACATACATGTCTTCGAGTTTACTGGTTCCAACCGTGATCGAAACAACGGGACGTGGGGAACGCGCCTACGACATTTTTTCGCGCTTGCTGCGCGAGCGTATCATCATGATTAACGGCCCCATTGAAGAGTCAATGGCGAGCCTGGTGGTGGCCCAGTTGCTTTTCCTGGCGTCTGAAAGCGCCGAGCGCGAGATTCATCTCTACATTAGCTCGCCTGGCGGCTCCGTGCAGGCTGGCCTGGCGATTTATGACACCATGCGCCACCTGCCTTGCCCGATTGTTACTACCTGTGTGGGATACGCCGCCAGCTTTGGCACGATCCTGCTGATGGCCGGCGATCATGGTCTGCGGCGCGCTCTGCCGCACGCCCGCATTCATATTCACCAGCCGCTCATTCAGGGCGGATTGGCCGGGCAGGCCACCGATATCGATATTCATGCGCGCGAAATCCTGCACACGCGCGATGTGCTGAACGATATCATTCACGAACACACCGGGCAGCCAATGGAGCGTATCAAGCACGATACGGAACGCGACTATTACATGAGCGCGGTTGAAGCGGTCGAATATGGTATCATTGACGAGGTGTTGAAGTTAGCCGAAAAATAGCTTACAGAGCATCGATCCTGACCGAGTCCATTTCTAGCCATTGAGGGCCGCAATTGAGCGTGCCGAAGCGGAAGTCGCCGCGTGGAGTAGCGATGGCAAACTGGTTGTCGAGCCAGGCTACGAAACCGAGTGGGCGTGTGGGTGGCCGGGGAGCGCGTAGCGCCAGTTTGCCATCGACTCGGAAAGTGGCCGCATCGGGGAACCAATCCAGCGTGTAGGTGTGCCAGTCGGCCATCTCGATATCCAGCGCTGTTTCTTGTGCTCCCGTCAATCGCTGCATCCAGCGCGCGGCGGGGCGCGTTTCTCCGCTTATCCTGCCAAGCGCGGCGGTGACTGCCAGTGGGAGAGTAGAGGCCAGCGCGCCGGGACGCATGGTATGCACAACCTGGGCTTTCCAGCCCCAGCCAGGTACGCCGGGAACCAGCGCCATGTTGGAGGGCGGCGAGGCATAAAAAAACCACACCGCTTCGGGCAACATCAGAACATCCCCACGCACAGAGAACGGGTAGTTCCAGAAGCCGAAGCCTGCTGTGCCGCGCAAAACGTTCGCCTGTTCTTTCGTGCTGCTGAGGGTAGCTGCCGGTAGCGAAGAACGCGCGCGCACTTCCATACGCACAGGAGGTTTCCAGGGAAACTTTGAACGCGGCAAACGCCCATAATCGTCGATTTGCGCATCGGTATACAGCCCCTGTTGCGCGGCATCGAACGACATGCGCAGGCTCGAATCCGCGATATGTAATAGACCGCCACCGGTGGAGGTTTGTACCCAGCGTGTATCGAGCGTTTCCGTGAAGTGGTCGAACATTGCAACCCTTCATCATCGCGAGCGGATGCCGTGATGATTTTTGACCATTAAGGACGCAATTGATCGCATTTGCTTATCGCGTCCACCTTATGCCAGCAATGCCTGTTTCTGCCTTTGTACCTCCAGCAGAGTGTCTTCCAGCTCTTCCCATACCTTCAGTTCTGCCTCCTGAGCCGTTGCCTTTGTTTCCGCGGCAATTTCCAGAGCGCGGCGGTGGAAGGCATTGAAGTAATCTTGCTGTATGGTGTGTAACGGCATGACTTCAAGCCGGATATCACTCGATTCGTAAAACTCGAGGGGTTCAAAGACAAGCGCGAGCATATTGGCATAATTGCGAATGAACGCGAGCCGGTATTGAGACAGGAAAAAATTCGGTTGGGTGCTGGAAACCAGCATACAGCCAGCGCATCTGCCCGAAAGTAAAATGGGCGCTGCTGCCGCGCTCAGTTCAAATTCTACCTGGTGGGCGGGAAGAAGGTTCGTGTTGCTGCGAATATCGTTGTTTTGAACATCCCTACAACTACTCACACACAGTCCGGCCAGAGACTCGGCGCCCAGGAACATAGCTTGCTGATCGAGATTTCCCGGCCAGGGAGATGTGCCATAGGCGGCGGTTTCGCGCAAAGAACGTATGTAAGGATATTTCTCTGTCTTCATGCAGCGCACAAGGGTGATTGCCATTCCCAGCCGGTCAGGGTCCAGTTGCCCGATGGCTTGTTCGATGATGAGCCGGCACAGCGACCAGTAGCGTATTTCTTTGTGGGTTTTGGCGCGGGCGGATAAGACGCTCGCGATAAACGTTGCTGGGATATCTTTTGTGGCATCAACGGAGTCGGTGTAAAACGCATCGGCATACTCCTCGTTCGAGTAGCTCGATGATTTGCTCACGATACTCAGGGATCACATTCAATAGTTGCTTGAGGTTTTGCACGCGAGGTTCGGCTTTGCCGTTGATCCAGCGTTTGATATTTACCGCCTGCTTACCGATTTCGTTGTCGATGCGCTTCCTGATCTCAGGTTCCTGGATGATCAACTTCAGCAGTTCACGCCAGTCTGTCACATCCTCGTAAGGCATACTATTCCTCCCTGCGCCTGTAATCACCAAACGCGGCGAGATGCCCCTGGCTTCAGCCATGGGGAGGGAAGCCGCGCTGCCCGCAGGCAGAATATCCTCTTGCATCCTTTGAACACGTGTGCTATGCTCTGTGTGCTCAGGCACTCCCTGGAAGCGGGGAGCAACGGCTTGCACGTTAGCCACATATGCGTTCTTGCAACGAATGGCCTTGCAAGGTAAAAATGGTGGGCCAGCTTCCAACGGGCTGTTGTCAAGCAGCCTATTGTCTCGTTCTGAGGAACGCTGTATGGAATCAGCGTTCCGGTGTGGGAACAGGGACAAGCCCCTGAATTTATTCATGGGGTCTTGACTTCTAAATACCCTTATGCGCCTCATGATAGCAATTCTTCTGCCAGAAGTCAACAGTAGCGACGCCCCTACGCCCGCAAAAGGCATCGCTACTAGCGTTTTCCCCTGGCTTCGCGATACAGCGTTGCTGATAGCACGACCAGGGCGGCGACGATCAAAATGGGGCCGATGGCAACACGCAACGGGGCCAATGCCCCGATATTGGCGATTAGTCCAAGCACGATGGCGATGATGAGAATGCCGATCAGGATAATCATGTCGCCCACGATAAAATTGTAGATGGCTTTCAGGGTCTTCATGGACGCGCCTCCTCCATCGCTTGCGCTTTACTTATCGCCAGTTGACGCTGTTTCTGCTGCTTCAGGAATGTTACCAGCAGGTACGATGCCAGCAAGAAAATGGCGGCTATAATGGGAATAAACGCATCCGTCAGAGGCCAGTCATAACTGAAACCCTCGGCTGCCCAGAAGGTTCCGAAAGAGGTGAGCATAACGCCAACCACAAACTTGAGCGTATTTTCGGGAACCTTCGTCAGTGGCGCTCTGACCAGTGCGCCAGCCGTGATTACCAGGACACCCGCGATAGCCGCGCCAATAGCCGCGGAGCCGATGCCATTCCCGGCAGCCGTTTTAATGCTGCTGCCGAAGGTGATAACGATGAACGCAACCTCTAACCCTTCGAGCAATACCGCTTTATAAGACAGCGCAACACCAAATGGATGAATGCGGGGCGCGATAGTTTCACCGCGCGCGCGCACTTCTGCCATTGTCTCTTCAAAAATGGCTTCTTCGTCGTGCAGCGATTTCAACCCGCTATAGCGCAGGATAGCTTTTTTCAACCATTTCAGACCGAAAAGAATAAGAATGATGCCAACAAATAGACGTAAATCGTTGAGGGGAACCCATTTAACCAGCGCGACACCGAGTGTGCCAATGATTACTGCCAGTGTGGCTGCGGCTGCCAATGCTCCAACCAACGAACTGCGCCAGTTTATGGTAATGCCCACAACAAGCACGATGGTAAACGCTTCGACAAATTCGACGGCCGAGGCGAGAAATGCTGCCGAAGCAATAGCCCATTCCATAGGGACGAACTCCTTTCACCTGTGTCAGGGGAACTGTATGTAGTGACGCCCACCGGAGGCGTCAGAGGTATCATTGTTCTCCGTTAATTGTAACACAAAAAGGGATTCGTGATTTATTTTTTGCAGGCGATCAGTTGCAGCCAGTTGCGCGGCGTCCCGGTTATGCCCATTTCCTCGCCTGCCTGGTAGACGGCGACTTCCAGAGCGGCTGCTCCCAACGACAGCGGCACGCCCGGCAGCGCTCCCTCGATGAAGAGCCAGTACTGGCCGAGGTCGCGCCAGGCATCCAGTGAGATAAGGCCAATTTCGTGGTACGCCTGCACCTGCGCGAATCCACCCTGTTTAAGCTGGCTGATGTATTCGTCAGCATTGAGCCATTGCCTCGCCATGGCCTTCGCCTCGCGCGACAAACGTACTTCGGGGTGTTCTTTGCGCAGCCAGCGCACAGCGCGGCTGGTCCACAGTCGATAGAAACGTTCCGTTCCCTCGACATAGGTGCCGTCGTAAAAGCCGCTATTGCAAGCAAAAATGCCATCGGGGGCCAGGATGCTCGCCATCAACCGGAAGGCGGCGAGCTTGTCGGGCAGCAGGTGGATAGCGTTGCAGAAGAAGGCGGCGTCGGCATTCTGCACGATGCGTGGCAGGTCAGCAGCCTCGCCCTGCACAAATTCCGCATGCGCGCCAATCTGTTCCATGCCTTTTTGCGCCCGTCGCAGCGCCTCCGCCGAGGGGTCAACGCCGATGATGCGCACCTGTTTGTGCTGGCGCTGCATCTCTTGCGCGATCAAACGGGTAACGGCTCCCGTGCCACACGCCATATCGACGATGGTCAGCGTGGCGTTAGCGGGACGCGCCGCGAGGGCGGTGAGAGCCTGGTGGACGAGCGAGCGGTTGATCTCGGTGTAGAAAGGCTGCGCGGCAAATGCCTCGAATGTAAACTGGTTCGTTTCTTCTGTTTCAATCATGCTCATAGGGCGGTCTCCTTCAAATGAACCCACATTTACCTCTTAGATGGAAATTGCGCCCAATTAGTTTCACGAGTATGACCTTCATCAAATATGCATGGACATGCCGCCATCCACGGCCAGAATCTGGCCGGTGATATAGCCTGCCTCCGGTGAGCACAGGAAGTTGATGGCTGTCGCTATTTCTTCCGGCGTGCCAAACCGACCCATCGGCGTAACATCGAGCATAAATTTGCGCTGCTGTTCTGTTACGATCGAGGTGAGTTCGGTGGGAATAAAGCCCGGCGCGATGGCATTGGCCGTAATGTTGCGACTCGCCATCTCGCGCGCTGTGCTGATGGTGAGCGCAATAATGCCTGCTTTAGACGCGCTGTAATTGGCCTGTCCGGCGTTACCTAATAGACCCGCCGGCGAAGAAATGTTGACGATGCGCCCCCAGCGTGCCCTCATCATGCCGCGCAGCGCAGCTTTTGTGCAAAGAAAAGCCGAACGTAAATTGGTTGCGATCACGTGATCAAAATCGGCTGGCGTCATTTGCAATATCAGCTTATCGCGTGTAGTACCCGCGTTGTTGACCAGGATCGTCACCGCGCCGAGCGCGCTATTGGCCTCCGCGAAAAGACGATTGACATCTTCTTCCTGGCTCACGTCAGCCTGAACAGCAATACAACGTCTCCCCGACGCCTCAATTTGATCTTTGACTTCTGCTGCCGCTCCGCTGTTATTTCGATAATTGACAATGATATCAGCTCCAGACTGTGCCAGTCGCAGGGCGGTTGCTCGCCCGATGCCCTGACTACTGCCTGTGACAAGCGCAATTTTGCCCGCCAATGGCAAATGCTGTTCTGCCATACTCTTTTCTCTCCCTCCGCGTTGCTTTTTCCTCTTCTTCGTCTGCCACATTGCGTGTAGTATAGCACAATTTTATAATTTGGCTTCACGAAGGATTATTGGTTGCTCTCATTTTCTATTGACAACTGCACGCTGGTTCGGCTACACTTCGCATACAATAATTGTTCTGGCACCTCTGGAACGAACCCGTTCCAGGGTAGAGAAGAAAGGAACGTGCAATGCGCAAAGTAACAGCATTCCCAATAGCATCACGTCTCCAGGAAGGCCAGAAGCATGTGCAGGGGTTCAGGGGGTAACATAACTCTCAAGAACCATGCGCAAGATGAGTCGTCCTGAACTGGACGGTCTTTTTTATGATGAAAAGGGCTGCGAGCGTGATGCTGTCAGGCGCATCCCTCGACCGGTGTAGAACTGCTTGCGGCAAAGGTCTATCGCTCGCGCAACAATCGCGGCTTCAAGAACGATGCAGTTTACCAGGAGGGGCGTCTCATCCTCAACGGGCATGTGCGCCGCGTCGTGCAGAACAAATCTCGTTTCGGGCGTGAAGCCCAGTTCGGCATGTGGATCGACTACGAATTCGCCGCCTTGAACGCGCTCTATAAAAAAGCAGGCGCGGACATTCCCAAACCTCTTACCAGGAGCAGCAGCGCTATCCTGATGGAGTTCCTCGGTGACCTTCAGCGGGCAGCGCCATCCCTCCAGAGCGTCGAACTCACCAGGGACGAGGTACACACCGTCTTTGATCGCCTGATGCGCGACATCGAACTCTGGTTGGCTAACAACTACATCCATGCCGACCTCTCGGCCTATAACGTGCTTTACTGGCAGGACCAGGTGCGCATCATCGACTTTCCTCAGGCTGTCGATCCGCGTTTCAATCCGCACGCCCGTACACTTCTCACACGCGACATAGACAATATCTGCCGCTATATCGCGCGCTACGGATTGCAACACGACAGCCATGCCATCGCGGATCGCCTGTGGCGGAGATTCAAGAACTCGGAACTGTGAACTGTTACATAAAGACAAGCATCCAACGCGAGAGGATGGCGCAAGCCGGGGATTCGGGTATATCGCAAAAGGGCGGCGCAGTCGCCCCTACTACCTGAGAATACCTGTATAGGGGCGGGGTCGCCTGCGCCGCACTCTCGATCGTGGCGGCTAATCGCGTCGCCCATCGCGACTGGCGGCGGCAAGGCACTGGGACGATGTAGAGCGCGATCAGTTCCTACAGTCCAACCGCTCCCGTGATGGTATTAAATGCGCGCTTGCGCCAGGTTATGTATAGTGAGCTGGGCGTGGCCGAGCCAGTTAACTTACTCTTGCTCGCGCTCTGCCGTTTTGCCCTATCCTGGGAATGGCTGTATCAAACGCTCCAGTACGTGTATTTTCTGGCCTATTTGTTGGAAGACCTGCTGCCTCTCGGTCCTGCGGGTTATCACCTGATGCTTGTGGCGACAAAAAAGGCGACTCCAACCCCGGTTCCATGAGTTTCGGGGCGATGGACGGGTCCGTGTTTTTCGTTGGCGTTGTGGGTACGCGTGTCATGGTAATATCGATTTCCGAATCGAGCCGCGTTGTATGATCGTAGCTCGCGTGGTACAGTTGTTGCGGCGTCAAGTTGCGCACACCGGGCAAATTTGCCCCGTACAAAATGGCGTCATGCAGATCAGCGACCAGCAGGTTAGCTCCTGACAGGTTGGCGCTGCGCAAATCAGCATTTGTCAGGTTGGCCCCAACCAGGCTGGCCCCGGTCAGATTTGCCCCGGCAAGACAGGCGCCGCGCAAATCAGCCATGTAGAAATTGGCCCCGCTGAGTTGGGCTTTGCGGAAATCGGCTTCTCCCAGGTAGCGATGAGAGAAATCGCGCTCGCGTAAATCAGCCTCGTAAAACGTTGGTGGTTGCCAGTTTGGTGGCGCGTAGGTAACGGGGTGATGCCCGTCTAGCGAAAGTGGCGTTTCCTCAACCCTGGGCAGCGTGTTAAGCGCATATTCCTGGCTTAATTTTTTTGAATGATCATTGAATCGAACTTCCCACTGCTGCCACTCTTCCTTCATTTGCTGTACCTGGCTAGTAATTTGTTGCTCATAGAGCAGTGAGGCTTTTCTTTCTTGCATTTCCCATGAATACTGATGGCCTTCCTGAGCATTTTCCCATGCCTCGCGCTCAACCGCCTTTTCATCTAACACGCCTAATTGGAGGCGCAAAGCGATCAATACGCCGATGGCTGTCGTTAGCAGACTGACAATTCCCCCAACTATCACAAATAGCATCATAGTATGTATCCCACCCTTGTTTCACGTTGAATATACAGAAGCCCGAAAAATAGAAAGCAAACATATAAGTTGATCTATTCCGTAAGACGGAAGCCGTAAGCATGAGTAACAAGTTTTAAAAAATTATAGTGTTTTCAGGTTCAAAAAAACCTACGGTTGTTTCCGGTTGTTGCGTAAATTGTTACAAACATCTCGAATCTCTTCAGCAATCCTGGCCCATATTTCGTCGCGATTGCGCCATGTATCGATAGGCTGGAGATTACGAGGCAGTATTAATAGCTTACTAAAAGGAGTATCGGCTATATTGGCTGAGCGTATGATGATAGGTACAACACGGGCATCGCCAGATTCGTGCCGCTTCATCGCCTGCTGCATCTCTTGCTCATAGAGGTGGTCTGAAGCTAGAAAACTTGGGCTGATCAGGAGAAGGACGATTTGAGATTGATCGATGAGATTGCTAATCTCCTTTTCCCATTCTGAACCTGCTCCCGTTTGCTGGCTATGCCAAGGCCGGATAGTCCCCTTGCGTTTGAGCATAACAAGGTGGGTTTCCAGTTCATGCTTGAATTTCTCGTCATCAGCCGAGTAACTTATGAAGACATCGAGTGGGGGCGGTTCTTTACCATCTTGTGTGCCAGTGACGGATGTCGAATTGCCCATGCTCTGTTGAGTTGGTGGATGGGAGGGCTGCGCGCGCGAGGGAGCTGTTGTGGCGCTGCTATCTCGCGGTTCGACGATACCGGCTTTGATAAAGGCGCTGGTGAAGGCGCCGGCGGACTGACAGGCGTAGGGCGTCCAGCGCTCGTCGCGATTGAGTCCAATGATGTCGCTGATGCCGCAAATCGCCATAACCGGGTACTGCTTATCCAACTGCTGCGCGGCCTGTAAAACACCGGCGGACTCCATCTCAACGGCTAAAATGCCGCGCGCGCTCTCCAGCCATGTCGTCGGTATATCCGTGTCCTTCATCAGGCTGTTGCTGGAAGCTATGCTGCCCGTTTTGAAGAGCGGAAGTCTGGTCACGCTGGCGGTTTCGCTAAAATGAGTAGTGAGCGACTTGAGCACATCGTCGCGCCATTTGCTGAAGCCGTAGACGTTGGATTGCGCCCATATGAGATCGACGGACGGTCGCGCTATGCCGATACTGTGGCGTTCGTTCCAGCCGGACAGTCGGCTTTGAAATATGGGCAAGCTGGCGGTGATGTTGCTGACATATGGATGGATGCCGCCTTTTACGTCGAAGGTGATGTCGCCCTGTTTGACGGCGTTCACATTAAAATTGTGGATGCGCGAGGAGATGATTACGTCGCCGAGCGTAAATTCGTTATGAGGAACGCCGCCAGCGATGCCGACGACGAGTATAAGTTGTGGGTCCAGATCTCGAATTATATCAGAAGCGACCTGCTGCGCTACATCAGCGCCCTGTTCAGGACTGCGCGCCAGGGCAACGGCGCAGGCTTTGCCGGTTCTGGTCGGCACAGACAAGATTGCATACGTGCGTCCACTGGTACCATTTACCGGTCCTGACAGGTGTTCTTTCGAGCCGGTCGAATACGGCGCCAAACTCGTCGTCGCGGATGGTGATAATAGCAATATCTACCTTCATCGCAGCCTCTCAAATCTAATTATACGTAAATAGTAATAGTGCTTGATCGGGAGTAATCGTTCTCTAGTATACGTAATAAGTTTCTTTACTGCAAGTGTCTGTTTGCCCGTTTGTCCGCGCAAATCCCCACTTGACAAAAAACGAATTACAATGTATTATAACGGTAGCGGATATATCTGTATGTGATATATCCGTAGATGACCGAATTAGGAATCCAAAGCTGGGAGAGACACATGAAAAACGAATCACGTAAAGCGGAGGATATGCTCCCGCTTACCCCTGCCGTGCTGCATATCTTGCTGGCGCTTGCAGATGGAGAGCGTCACGGGTACGGCATCATGCAGGAGGTGACGAGGCGCGTGGGAAGTCAGGTGAAAATGGGGCCGGGCACACTGTATGGATCGATCAAACGTATGCTAGCGGATGGCCTGATTGAAGAGTCTGGTGAGCGACCCGATCCCGCGTTGGACGATGAAAGGCGCCGTTACTACCGCCTCACCAGTTTCGGTTTGCGGGTCATGCAAGCAGAAGTGCTGCGACTCCATCAAATTGTGCTACTGGCCCGGTCAAAGCAGGTCATAGGCGGTTCAGAGGCCATAGGAGGTCTATCATGAGCGCTTCATCGACGAACCATGACAGGAGCTTTTCGTGCCGGCTGTATCGCCTGATGTTGCGCTGCTATCCCGCGCAATTTCGCCGCATGTATGCTCGCGAGATGACGCGCACCTTTTGCGACAGTTATCGCGATGCCATACAGCAACATGGGGCATCGTTCTTTATGATCTGGGAGTTTCCCTTTTTTTTGAATACTGGAGCGCGTTTAAAGAGTTGCTAAATCCAATCGACGAAAGGCAGAGTAAAAATTATATGAGTGTAACAAACATCGTTTTCGCGCAGCGCAGCGATATTGGTCTACAGCGCCAGTTGAACGAAGATAGCGTCATCTCCATTCTGCCCGAAGACCAGCAGGTGATGGAGCACAAGGGCATCCTGTTCGTAGTGGCCGATGGTATGGGTGGTCACGCTCGTGGAGAGGTGGCCAGTCAGACGGCTGTTAATGTTATCCGCGATTTCTATTACCTGCAGGAGAGCGACGACCTGGAAACGTCGTTACGGCTGGCCCTGGAACAGGCTAATGCCCGCCTATACAATGAGAATATGTCGATGTCTCCAATACCAGAACCGGATCAAATGATGGCAACGACCTGTGTCGCCGCCGTCTTGCAGGGAGACACTCTCTATGTAGCGAACGCGGGTGATAGCCGCGCATATATCGCGCGTAACGGGCAGGCGCACCAAATCTCGCTCGATCACTCGGTTGTGGCTCGGCAGTTACGCGAAGGATTGATCACCAAAGAGCAGGCCAAAGATCATCCAGATCGCAATAAGATTTACCGCTGCCTCGGAGTTCACGAGGTTGAGGAAGTGGATACTTTCTCAGAAAAGGTGCAGGCAGGCGATCTGCTCCTGCTGTGTACCGACGGCCTTTCAGAACTGGTGCCCGAAGATGAAGTAATAGGCATCGTGCAGCAGTTCGAGCCGCAGGAGAGCGTGCGGCGCCTCATCGAACGCGCCAACGAAATGGGCGGCAAGGATAATATCACCGCCGTCGTAGCGCGCGTAGCCTGAGATTACGCTTTTAGGATAAAATGGATGAGGTTTGCTCAGGCTTCCAGCCTGAGCAAACCTCATCCATTTTATCCTAAAAGTCCTGCACCAAGAGTATAGACGGTGGCGTGAGAAAAACATATAATGTAGGTGCGGTTAGTACGCCACTAAATAAGACCAATACCCATAAAGGAAATAGATGAGTCAATACAAACACCCGACGCCCATGTCATTCGTGCTGGATGAAGACAAGCGGCAGCTTACCTTGATCTGGAGCGATGAACACGAAAGTATACATAGCTGGGAGACATTGCGCTGGGCCTGCCCGTGCGCCTGGTGCGCGGGCGAAGGCGGCCAACCCGGCATGTTGCAGAATAAAACGAGCCTGAGTGTCGAAGAGACCACGCTGGTGAATATCGAACCAGTCGGGCGCTATGGTCTGACCCCTGTCTGGGAAGACGGACACCATACGGGCATTTTCACCTACGAAAAACTGCGCGCCAGTTGCGAATGCCAGGAGTGCCAGGATAAACGCTATTTCGGCAAGTAGCGGCTTCGCGCTCAATAAAAAGAGGCGGCTAACCCATCTGGGTAATGCCGCCGTTTTCATGTTAAGTACGGTTGCTCTTTACGTTAATAATGATGAAAGGCGCGAAAGCGTATTTTTCCTCCGCAAGGGAGGTTGAGGAAGTTATCATTATTTACGGAGCAAGGCTATGTCTACATCTACCAAAGAAATTGAAACGCAAATCACATCTCGTCGTCGCTCTTTTCAACTCTCCGGCCTGGCCCTGCGCCTGTTGATCGCCTTTGTGATTAGCTGGCTGGTCATCATGGCCTTCTTTGTGTCCGGCGCGGTTTCTCGCTAATCATCTGTTATTCAGAGTTCATCTTTTCTGACACATTCAATCTTGACAACTGACTGTTATTCTTAATAGAATTAAGGCACAGAGTTTCGCTTTCAGATCCGTCTGAATACCTGCCAACTTACCGAAAGCGTAAGGCGCTCATGTCCGCTGGCAAAATGCATGTCGACGAGGTGGACGTCGACGTATCTCTCGTGGGCCGGTTGCTCGCGGCGCAGTTCCCGCAGTGGGCAGACCTTCTCATCGAGCCGGTCCACTCCGCTGGGACCGACAACGCGATCTATCGGCTCGGCGACGACATGGCCGTGCGATTACCCCGCATCGACTGGGCCATCGGGCAAGTGGACAAAGAGTACCGGTGGCTGCCGAGACTTGCCCCGCACCTGCCGCTTGCCATCCCTGTCCCGCTCGCGAAGGGGATACCGGGCGAGGGCTACCCCTGGCATTGGTCCGTTTACCGGTGGCTCGAAGGCGAGAACGCGACCATCGAGCGCATCGCCGAGGAAGGCCAGGCGGCGCGTGATCTGGCTCAATTCATCGCTGCCCTACAGCGGATCGATCCTCTGGGCTGGCCGCCCCCTGGGCCGCCCAACTCCTCCCGCGGCGTGCCGCTCTCCACGCGAGACTCTGAGACCCGCGCCGCGATCGCCACCCTGGAAGGCACGCTCGATGCCTCAGCTTTGACTTCAGCCTGGGAAGCAGCCCTGCAGGCACCTGCATGGGGCGGCCCGCCCGTCTGGATTCATGGAGACCTGTCACCTCTTAACCTGCTGGTCGAACGGGGCCGGATCAGCGCCGTCATTGACTTCGGGTGTCTGGGCGTGGGCGATCCCGCATGCGACTTGATAGTCGCCTGGAATCTCCTCTCCGACGAAACCCGGAACGTATTCCGCGCAGCGCTCCCGGTCGATGACGCGACATGGGCGCGAGGTCGCGGCTGGGCACTGTCCATCGGGCTGATCGCCCTCCCCTATTACCAAATCACCAACCCCGTCCTCGCCGGCATCTCTCAACGCGCAATCGATGAAGTCCTCGCTGATCATAAGCGCGCCGCATGACGCGGTGGGCGGTCCGTTGGCTGCCACTTCGTGTTCGGATGCGAGCTGGTGAATGCCGGGATTCGGTCGCGCCATGGCGAGAATCGGATCAGGCGACGGTGCATGGAATGGCACGATGGATAGTCAACTACCCCCGCATAAATGACGGGGGCTTGCAGCTAGTCCGCACGCTTCAACGTGGTTGGCAAACTGCTACGATAGGCCGGTTGACAGTGCTGAGCTAGCACTTTTCCCGCTTGCGCGACGGCGGCCCATACAGAACACTGATTGCAAAGCTCGCTACGCAACGCAACCCTTGCGGGCTACTCGTGGCATCCTGTACAAGGTACGTATCAGGGCTTAGAGATCGCCTGACGCGCGAGACGAATGCGCCGAAACTGTTTCTCCCCTCATCAGGGTTGTGCCTTTGCCCGTTTCGTCCAGCACGGATAGGATAGCATATCTATGTAGGATATGTCAAGCGAAACGGCTTCCCAGGTGGGTTCGCTGGCTGCGGCCAGCCTTTCTTTCCTCCCCTGTTTGAAAGATAGGGGTTTCCAGAAAGGGACGATTATGAATTGACCAATTTATGGCTTGAGGGCTATGTGGTAGGATATAATCAACCGCCTCACGTAAGCAAGGAGTAGCCACCATGCAGGATCAGCAGTTGGAGAGCGAACAACAGGAGCTTCCATTGGTTGAAAATGCCAGCGCCAGTGAAACTTCGACTGTCTCTGAAATAAGAGGCGAGCGCGAGCGCGACTACGAGTATTACAAAAAGATTTTCGCCGGGTATCCAATGCCGTTCGCCTTTGTCGATCTCGACCTGCTAGATCAGAACATCCGGCAAATTGCTGCACGAGCGCGTAGTAAGCAGATACGTCTTGCCTCCAAGTCCATCCGCAGCCTTGCCATACTTCGGCGTATTTTCGCGGCGGACACCTGCTTTCAGGGCATCATGTGCTACGCTGCCCTTGAGGCCGTTTACCTGGCTTCTCAAGGTTTTAAAGACTTGCTGATTGGGTATCCTGCCTGGAACGAACATAATATTACTGCCGTTGCGCGCGCAACAACGGATGGGGCGCAAATCACGCTGATGATCGACAGTATAGAACACGTCGAGCGCATCGAAGCTCTAGCTTCCCGGCATGGCACCCGCTTGCCCCTGTGTCTTGAAATCGATATGTCGATGGATGTTCCCGGCCTGCATTTCGGCGTCTGGCGCTCACCCGTTCGTACAGTGGAGCAGGCAAAACCCATCATCGAACGCATCTTCGCCTCTTCCCATGTCTTTCTGGATGGGCTGATGGGCTACGAGGCGCAAGTCGCAGGCCTGGGTGATAATTTCCCTCGACAAAAAGCGAAGAATGCGCTGGTTAGACGCCTCAAAAGACATTCGATCCGTGAAATAGCCGAACGCCGCGCTGCGATTGTGGCGTTGGTCCGTTCCTCCGGCATCACGCCGCGCTTTGTCAACGGGGGCGGCACAGGCAGCATCGACTCCACAGGCAATGAGGCCGTTGTGACCGAAATCACGGTTGGTTCAGGCTTCTACGCGCCCGCGCTTTTCGATAACTACCGCGATTTCCGCTATTCACCCGCCGCCGCCTACGCCATCGAGATTGTGCGCCGCCCGCAGCCATCACTCTACACTTGCCTGGGCGGTGGCTACATCGCCTCTGGCTCCGTCGGCCCGGAAAAACAGCCAGCGCCATACCTGCCGCAGGGCGCGAAACTGCTGTCGCTCGAAGGCGCGGGCGAGGTGCAAACACCCATTCGCTACAGGGGACCGCTAACACTTCACGTAGGTGATCCTATTTTCATGCGTCACAGCAAGGCCGGCGAACTGTGCGAGCGCTTTACACACCTCTACCTGGTTTCCGATGGGTGTATCGTCGATACGGTAACAACCTATCGCGGTGATGGACGATGCTTCATATAGCCGTTGTTTTGTAAAAAGAGGAAAGTCAGAGATCGTTTTGCCGGTGCAAAGCGCGCTCAGCTTCTCAAAAGGCGTGGTTTCTCTCTATCAGCAATTTGATGATCCACTGGTGATATCCCAGAAGTCCGCAGGACGACGTGAGACAGGTCTGCTAGACGAATTCGCCCCACAGATCCTTCGCTGCGCTCAGGATGACAAGCCGTGCCGGAGTGCTGTCATCCTGAGCGCAGCGAAGGATCGCGCGCGCACTTCCGGGGAATCACCAGGCGATTCAGCCTTGACATTGCGCCAGGGCGTGACTACACTAATGACGTGTCAAACAGCAATGCATACCAGTAATACGTACAAGGAGGTGTCTCATGATCGACGCGGTCGCAACGATTTGTATTTTCGTCAATGACCAGGACAAAGCCAAAGCGTTTTATACCGACGTACTGGGCTTTGAATTGCGCCAGGATTCGCCGATGGGTGAGTCGCGCTGGATTGCCGTTGCGCCAAAGGGGGCGCGCACCGAAGTGATTCTCTATAAGATGGATCAGAACTGGCAGCATTATCTCCCGGTAATGGGCAAATCGCAGGCCATTACTTTCAACGTGACGGACATTAAAAGTTTGCGCGCTGACTTCAAAGTGAAGGGTGTGCGTATCACCCAGGAGCCAGACCCGCAGCCCTGGGGAACTTATATGATGATCCTCGATCAGGATGACAACGCTTTGCTCATGGTTGAAGAACCCAAATAAAACTCATCACCTCGTCACAAGGAGTTCAGGATTTAGATATGGCTGTAATGCAAGGGAGAAGCTGGCAAAACTGGTCTGGTTCTGTAAAGGGACAACCGCGCAAGGTTGTGATGCCGGGCAGTATCAACGAACTGAAACAGCGTGTGGGTGTCTTTGCGCGCGATGGGCGACATGTGCGCGTCGTAGGTTCGGGACACTCGTTCACGCCGCTCGTACAGAGCGATGACGTGTTAATGTCGCTGGATAATTTACAGGGCATCCAGTCGGTTGACGCTGAACATGGAACCGTGAGCGTGCTGGGTGGGACAAAGCTCAAGCTGCTGGGCGAGACATTGTTGACACACGGGCTTGCTCAAGAGAATCTTGGCGATATCGACGTGCAGAGCATCGCGGGAGCCATCAGCACTGGCACGCATGGCACCGGCATTTCGTTTGGCTCGCTTGCCACCCAGATCGAAGGCATCACCCTGGTAACGGCAGACGGAGAACTGCTGGAATGCTCCCCCGAACAGCATCCCGATATTTTTAAGGCGGCGCAGGTCTCGCTTGGAACGCTGGGAGTGATCGCCAGCGTCAAGCTGCGCGTGGTGCCTGCCAAAGTCCTGCATTACCAGGGGCTGCGCAAAAAACTGAGCGATTGCCTTGACCACCTGGAACAGTATAAGCAGGAGAACAGCCACTTCGAGTTTTTCTGGTTCCCCTATACCGAATGGGTGCAGGCCAAGTTCATCAACCCTACCAGCGAACCGCCGGGCAAAAATACACTGTGGGGCACGCTCAACAAGATCGTGCTGGAAAACTGGGTCTATGGGTCGCTGTGCGCCATCTCCCGCGCCATGCCGGGTCTGGCTAAAAGCGTGTGCAAAATCTCAGGCAACTCGATTGCCAACGTGGATGAAATCAACTACAGCCATCGCCTATTCTCAACGCCGCGTATGGTGCGTTTTCAGGAGATGGAATACAACATCCCGGCGGAACACACGCGAACCGTGATCACTGAAATTCAGCAGTGTATCGAGCAGCATCAATTCGCGGTGAACTTCCCGCTGGAGTGCCGCTTCGTGCATAGCGATGATATCTGGCTCAGCCCCGCCAACCAGCGCGCATCGGCCTATGTCGCCGCGCATATGTACAAAGGAATGCCCTACCAATCCTATTTTTCTCACATCGAAGAAATCTTCAAACGCTACCAGGGCCGCCCCCACTGGGGCAAGCTACACACGCGCACGGCGCAGGAACTGGCCGCGCTCTATCCCCACTGGCACGATTTCCGGCGTATCCGCGCCGCGCTCGACCCCGATGGCATGTTCCTCAATAACTACCTGCGAGCATTGTTCGACGCGGACGCCCCTGTAACCGGTGTCACTGGCGAAGAGGAAGCGCGTAAAGCAAATTGAGGGATATGCTTCCTCTTTGTCATCTCGTTTCTGCTTGTACGAGACTCAAAAATGAACTCCTAGAAAACGCGGGCCGCCTTTCTTTCTGTTCCCAACCATCGTATTCGCTTCATCTATACGCCCAGACACAGCTCCTGGCTCAACCAAATTGAGAACTGGTTCACTATCCTTGTTCGACGCCTGCTGGCTCGTGCGATTTGGACATCCGTGACTCACTTGCACGAGGGTATCCTCGCATTCATTACCTATTCCAATCGTCCTTCCAACGGTCCTTTTCAGTGGACCTATCAAGGGCCTTCGCGCTAGTAGACTCCTACGCTATTTCCGACAAGCTGTATGAGTATATCCCTATCCAGAACGACCGAGCTCATTGATGATCCTTTCCCGGTCTCAGCAGACCACGGTTCTGGGTTCCATACACATGGCCGACCTGCGCGGGCGCGCTCAGTCGCATACTACTCGAAAAGCGGTTCTCTCACCCCCGACATGCAGGTGGTATCCGGTTTCTCCGTGGGGAGTTCAAAAAAAGTCTGGAACATCCTCGTGGCGCAGAAGTTGCGACCCACCACACCATGCCCCGTACCGGGAAACAGGAAGAAGGAGCTCTTGGAGAGCGTTCGTGCCGCCAGCATCCCGTAGGCTGGCGTCGTCGCCGGGTCGTACTCGCCGGCCAGGATCAGGGTGGGAATGGCGCTGGTGACGGGCTGCCACTGCGCTGCGGGCACCGGCTGGACGTTCCAGAGCTGGCAATTCGCGTAGATATTCTGAAGCGCAGTGAGAAAGTAATGCTGCGTCTCTGGTTCCACCATCTGCACAGCGGCTGGCATGGACTGCGGGGAGAGGGTCGACTCGCTGCACTGGACCGATAGTTGCATGCCCAGGGTTCCCGATCCAAGCGCGGCATTTGCCGCCTCGCTTACCGCTGCAACTAGCGAGTAGTTGTGCTTGGCAAGCTGGTAGATCACCTTAGGCAGCGTGGGAATGAGCGCGGTATCGTAGAGGGCGTTGCGCAACCCGTCAACCACATCGTCGCCCGAGATGACTCCGCTCACCGGCTTGCCGGTCTGCGGGTCGATTCCCTGGACGGTCGCTGGATGCTGGTTCAGGTCGCTGACCAGGCGCGCGAAAACCGCCTGCAGGTGTGGGTACTGTCGATTGCAGTAGGGGTTGGCGGCACAGCCCTGGAAGAGGGTATCAAAGGCGCGCTGAGTCGCAGCCGGGAAGCCGGTGTCGATGTTGACCTGTGGGGGGGAGGTAGAGTTGAGCACGACGCTGCGGATGTCCGCCGGGAAGAGCCGCATCACGGTGAGCGCCAGCCGGGTGCCGTAGGAGATGCCGTACAGGTTGACCTGGTGGTAGCCCAGGGCGCGTACCAGATCATGCACATCCCCGGCATTCTGGATGGTGGTGTAGTCGTTGAGGTCAATGCCCTGCTGGACCAGGCGGTCATGGCAGGCGCGTAGGACTTGCAGAGACGTCGCGTGCGGCATCGTAGTAGACTCCGTGCAGGCGAGCGAGGGCTGCGAGTAGCCCACGCCGCGCTGGTCCAGCAGGATGAGATCGCGGTCCCCAGGCCAGACGTTGGAGATATTGGTCGGCGTCAGGCTGGATGCGTAGGCCAGCAGCTGAGTCCCAGGCCCGCCCTGGAGATCGACGACCGGGTCGGCAGCGGGAGAACCGGAGGCGGACTTGAAGATTGCGACCGCCAGCCGAATGGTGGGGCCTGCGGGCGGCTGTGATCTTCGGGCACGGTCAGGTACCCGCAGCGCACATCCTTCCCCACCACCACGCCCTCTGCCGGTTTGAATGGGCAGGAGCCTGTCTGAAAGGCGCTGGTGGCGGACGGCGGATTCGTCTGTCGGTGCATAAGGGAGACCAGCAAGCCGGTCCCACCTGCCAGCACCGCCAGCGCCAGCATCCCCACCAGGGTCACGAGCAGCCACCGCGGCACTCTCCCTCGCCTCACCGCTCGTGAAGCCGGTGGAGATGCGCCAGGCATCATCGTAGGTGTTTCCGCACGCAATGGGGCAGCGTGACCATTCCGTTCCTCGCTCGGGGCTGGTGGAAGCGGTTGTGTGTTGAACATCTCATCTTTCACGGCGGTTCTCCATCCTCTATTGAGAAATGTAGTTCACTGACCTCACACTGCTGTCACAGTTGCTGACATGATTGTCACAACTCCATCACACATGGAGGAACAGGACTCAATACTTCTGCATACCGCCCATAGACTCCGGCACTATTTCCGCGTGGCTGTACTAGTGCCTCCCACTCCCACCTAAGGGAAAGCGGTCCCAGGGATTCTCGTTGGCCGTAATGCGGTACCCATCGGGGTCGGCAAAGACGAAAGTGCGCCCAAACGGACCATCGAAAGGTGGCGTGACGATGGTGGAACTAGCCGCTTCCAATTTGGCATGCAATTCATTGACATGATCGCAGTCGATCCAGAGCGTCACTCCCCATCCCGGCTGCTGCGTATTATCCGGGTTCGCTTTTGCTTCGCGGAGAGCAAAGGGGATCGAGTTGGTATCGAAGAGCACAAAATCGGGAGCGCTGAAGCGCGTATCTTCTGTCAGGCCCAACATCTCGATATAGAACGCGCGCGAAGCGGAGAGGTCACGCACCTGTAAGCTGATAAAATCGGGTCCGAGTAGCTTTGCCATGTGTATTCTATCCTTTCAAATCTGAGGAACTGCCCTGTCGGGTGTACTCGATTTCTTTCATACCTACAGTCTACCTGATGCGAGTGACACCAGTATGTCAGTAGCACAACGATTTTTTGAACGAGCCAGACATCTCCTCACTGTATCCCGTCAGTTCCCGACCCGCACACCAGCGCGCACACTTTTCCCGATGGCGTGGGAGTTACCTTGCCTGACAGAAGCGCGGCAACAGCTGCGGCTCCGCTCAGTTCTGCTGCCACGCCCATCTCAAACCATAGCCAGCGCGCCGCCTCGCGCATCTCCGCATCCGTTACCAGCACGATATCGTCCACATGCTTCGAGATGATCTCCAGGTTGATGGCGGCGCTGCGGCGTGGGGCCAGCGTACCGGCTGTGGTGGCAATCTGCGGCAATTCTACCACTTTGCCTGCTCGCACGCTCTCGTAGAGCGTCGGCGCTCCCACCGGTTCAACCCCTATGATCTTCATACCCGGTTTTACGCTTCGCGCCGCGATGCTCACCCCGCTTATCAGGCCGCCGCCCCCGATGGCAACCAGCAGCGTATCGATGTCCGGCGCGTCTTCCAGAATTTCCAGGCCAAGCGTACCCTGCCCGGCAATCACAGCCGGGTCGGCGAAAGGATGAATATAGTTCAAGCCTTGCTGCTCGGCAGCTTGCAGGGCTGCCCGGTTCGCCTCGTCCCACACAGCCCCCTCGAAAATCACCCTCGCGCCCCAACTTTCCAGTATGCGCGCTTTCGCGAGATGTGTGCTTTGTGGCAAATAAATGGTCGCAGGCACTTTCGCCAGCCACCCGGCATAGGCGACACCCAATCCATGATTCCCACCCGATGCGGTAACAAGCCCGCGTTGAAGCTGTTCCGGGGGAATGCTGAGAAGCTTGTTTACCGCGCCCCTTGCCTTAAAAGGCCCGCAAATCTGCAAGCACTCCAGCTTGAGATAGAGTGTCTGGGCCTGGCATATTGATTGCTTGACGGGTTTCGCTTCTACTAATGGCGTGTGCCGGATATAGGTGCGAATGCGCACCTGCGCCGCCTGAATATCTTGTAAGTCGATCATTTGACTCCTTTTGGCAAAGAAATTATCCATGGTGAGAAACAAATAGGCTTATGCTGAGTATGATATGATACTTTACAATATAGTTCTAATCTGCACTACCTCTCCTGCTCTTGCCATTGTCCCTCTACACAACAAAACTCCCGGAGGCTAAAAGCCTGGTCGCTCCCCGCTTGCCATGTATAATGGCTCTCGGACCGGTTTGGTGGTGGTCGCTCGTTATGTGGTAAAATGAAAGAGTAAACGCTTCCTGGCACCATTTCTCTCACGGAGTGTTCCCTTGTCTCTAGATATCCTTTTTCCCCATCTTCACGACTTCCGCCTGCTTTCCTACAGTAGAGAGACCACGCGTCTGGTTCCTCACCTGTGAACGGGTGACGCCGAGCGCGCCCTGTCCGGTATGTGGCACTGCCGCTCATCGGATCCATAGCCGCTATCAACGCACCGTCTGGGATCTCTCAGTTCAGAACGTGCAAGTCCTGCTGCGTCTGCACGTCCGCAAGTTCTACTGTGATCAGCCTGATTGTCCACGACGCATCTTCACCGAACGGCTCCCTCAGGTGACCTCGCCTCATGGTCGCTTTACCTTCAGTCTTCGTCAGTTCCTCGGTCAGCTTGGTCGGGAACACGGTGGGGCATCGGCTGCACGCAGTGCCACACTTCAGGGCATGCAGGTGACTGGGCGAGCGATCTTACGCTTCATGCAGACCCTTCCTCTGCCTCCCATCGCTCCTCCGCGGATCATTGGCTTGGACGACTGGGCCTGGAAGCGCGGTCAACGCTATGGGGCTATAGTGGTGGATCTAGAGCGCAAGAAGCCAATTGCCTTGCTTGCGGATCGCTCCCAGCAGACGGTCGCCGACTTCCTGAAGCAGCACCCAACTATCGAGATCGTAGCGCGGGATCGGTCCAAGGAATTTGCTGCTGCTATCACCCAGGCCCTCCCTCACGCCAAGCACGTTGCCGATCGCTGGCACCTCGCCAAAAATCTGACCGAACACCTCGATAAAGTCATTTCGGCTCGCTGGAAACAGCTGACCAAAGGCGTGGGCGAAGCTGAGACGCCGCCCGAACCCATTCTCCTCTCCCCTGTAGCCCGTCGGCCCCGTCAGGCTCCTGGGGAAGCACGCTATCAGCAGATGCTCGCGCTCGCTCAGGCAGGTCTGCCAACAGGGACCATTGCCAAGCGGCTGGGAGTGGGGCAACGGACGATTTAGCGCTGGTTGTCACAGGGGCATGGTCTCTATACGGGATCCCGCAAACCACGACGCAGCCCGCTCGACTGGTCGAGGCGGTATCTGCGGGAGCGATGGGAGGCCGGCGAGCGCAACGGCACCGTTCTCTGGGAAGAGTTGCAGGTCCAGGGCTACACCGGGTCGAGCCGCAGTGTCTATCGGCGTCTGGCCACCTGGCGAGATCATTCACCCAAACTGGGATTGTCTGCTTCGCCTGAGTCAGTCCCTCGCTCTCCCTTCGAAGACGTGACCCCAGGACAGGTCGTTGGGTGGATGCTGGCCCGTCCAGGGACGCTGAGCCCAGAGGTCGAGGTGCAGCTGGATCGGATCACGCAGATGGATAGCACGCTGGCACAGGCACGAGAGCTGACTCGGGGCTTCTTGAACCTTATGCGTCACCACAGCGGTGAGGGACTCGATAGCTGGCTCAAAGACGTACGGGCCTCCTCGGTTCGGCAATTCCTCCCCTTTGCACGCAGCGTCGAGCGAGACAAAACAGCCATTCTCGCTGGACTCACGCTGCCCTACAGTACAGGGCCGGTGGAAGGGCATATCAATCGCCTGAAACTCATCAAACGACAAGCGTATGGCCGAGGCGGGCTTTCCTACTTACAACACCGCTTCTTGCCTGCCGCTTAGATGCGTTTTTCGACACCAGTATTGGCTCATGGACGGCTCTTCCTCACGCTGGAGGAGACATTCATGTGACACTGGAACGATCCTCGCATGCCTGCTGTCGAGAGGGCTGCTCAGCCCAGACATAGCGAAACTTGCCACTGATCGGATGGGGGCTGGGCCGTTCAGTCTGCTTTCTCCAGGTGGACGGAGGGTACGCCCTGGGCCCTGGAGATACTCCTGCAGTCGGTGGGACACCATTCCCCAGACCTGCATCTCGTCTGCTTCAGGCATCGCCTCGAGCCGTATCTGGAGGGCTGCTGGGCCAGTTTGAATGGCCTGGAAGCGTCGGACGCCCGGCGTCTCTTCGACCGCCGTCGCGATCCCCATCGGCAACAGAGGAATGGTTTTGCCTTCTCTGGTCTGCAGATACAGAATCTCGTCGGTGCGTCCCTCGACGCGGATGGCTGTCAGCGGATTGCCACAGGGACATGGGTCCGGTTTGACGGTAATGCTATCTCCCAGATCGTAGCGAATGATCGGCTGCACGTAGTTCGCCAGGTTGGTCAACAGCACCGTGTGTGACGGCTGGCCTGCCGGGATGGGCCGATACGCCTCATCCACCGCTTCCAGGATGACCCAGTCAGCATTCACATGCAGCCAGCCCTGCTCACAATCCCACCCGATACTCTGGCATTCGGAGGCCGCGTAGGCGCTGTGGACTGGGCACTGGAAGGCACTGGTGATGTGCTCACGCGAGGCTTCCCCAAGCCACTCACCACTGCCAATGGCAATGACGGGCTTGAGCTGCAAGCGCCCTGCTGCCTGCTCTCCCGCCAACAGTTCTAACATGGTGGGATACCCCATCAACCGAGCAGGCTGGAACTCATTCAATTCCTGCACTACGGCTTCCAGTGGCTGGGTCACGTCCAGCACCCGAATCCGCTTAAAGTAGGAGGTGAGCCAGGGATAGCGCTTGCGGAAGCGTTCCAACAGGCCGATGCCTTGAAAATGGTCTTTGGTGGCCACCAGCATCACCATGCGACTGCCGGCGCGGAGCATCGCAAGGCTCATCCGAGGGGTCATCCAGGTGCGATATCCGCGGACTAAACCGGTGGCCCACTGCACCTTCAAGGCATTGAGATCGTGGAGAAACAGGCCAGGAATGCCGGTTGTCCCTGAGGTGACACAGACGAAGTACCGGCCCGGGTACGGCACGCCGATCAGCGTTTTGTCGGCCACGAAGGCTTCCACCCCGGCCCTGGTCACTGCCGGATCAGTCACCCAATCGTCAAAGTGGGCCATCAGGTCGGGCTTGGTGACCGGGGGGAGTTGCTCTCGGGAGCTGCTCTCGGGGATCGAGGCCTGGAACTGGCGATAATGTTGCTGGTAAAACGGGGAATGGGTTCTGGCGAACCCAACGAGGTCGAGGAGGCGTTGGTGTTGGCGCAGAGCCATTGAGGCTTTCCCTCTCCGACTCGCCCTCCAAACGTCCAGGGCGAGGCTCAGTTGTGTCGGATGCTTCATCATGGTCTTCACTCCTCGCGCGACAAGGAGCCATGGAGACAACATGGCCCAGAAAGCGTCTCTTGCTTCTTCATGAAGGATAAGGCATCGGCATCACAGAGCCGTCACAGAGAAGCAGCAGTGGCTCACAAGGTCATCACAGAAGCGACCACCGCCAAACGGGTCCGAGAACCTGTATAATGGCTATCTGACTGTCAATGATGAGCGGATCGATGTGAACGATTGGCCTGGAAGTCAAAACCACAATCATTAGCGCATAGAATCATTTCGATGCAAACCGTACTGCTTCTCGCCTACTCTCTCTTGAATTTAGAGAATAAATGTCTGGTTCAAGATGTTGCTATACATGGATGGACCGGGGATTCATTCTATTACATCTATTTCGGGAGGAAAAGCATGTCAACGATAAAAATTGTAGTTTTGGGCGCGGGCAATATTGGAGGCACACTTGGGAGCAAGTGGGTTGCCACAGGACACCAGGTTGTCTTTGGAGTGAACAACCCCAATGGAGAGAAAGCGCGCAAACTGCGCAGCGAACTGGGCGACCACACAGCGATACATACAACAGCTGAGGCCCTCGCCACCAATCCAGACGTGGTGGCGCTGGCGATACCTGGCCCGGCGATGGATGCAACCATCGCGCAATACGCAGATCAACTCGACGGGAAGATCATTGTCGACACGGCCAATAAAATGGGAGCCAGCACGCATAATAGTTTCGCCGCCTTGCAACAGCACACACCTCGCGCGCGCATCTACCGCGCCTTCAATTCCCTCGGCTGGGAAAACTTCGCCAATCCCCTCTTCGACGGCACACCCGCCGACCTCTTCTTCTGCGGCACCGACGGCGTAGCCCGCGTAACTGTCGAGCAGTTGATTTCAGATATCGGACTCCAACCAGTTTACCTGGGTGGCGTCGAACAAGTCGGCGTGGTAGACTCTCTTTTAGGCTTGTGGTTCGCGCTTGCCATCGGCCAGGGCAAAGGGCGTCACCTGGCTTTCAAGATGCTAACGAGGTAGGTTTTGTAAGATGATTTCTTGACTGTATGTAATGCGGCCAGGCATTGATGACGAAATGTCTGGGCCGCATTATTCTCAATCTTCTGGCTCTATATCAATTAGAAAATCAATGCTAGCTGTAAATGCTTGCAACCAGCGATCACGTCTCTCTTGCTTCCATTTTTTATCAATTGGTAGCTGTTGAAGAAGTCCCTGTAACAACGTATATTCGTGTCTTGTGCCTGTAG
The DNA here is from genome assembly GCA_963769535.1 of uncultured Chloroflexia bacterium. Classification (GTDB taxonomy): domain Bacteria; phylum Chloroflexota; class Ktedonobacteria; order Ktedonobacterales; family Ktedonobacteraceae; genus CF-113. The sequence goes on from CAVYMC010000006.1 coordinate 94,090, forward strand.
AGTTACCATTTAATGTTCCTATGTTTTCCAGAGAATCTGAAGTTTCTATTTGAGACTTCCGCAAAGTTGCAGAATGGGATGTCGGCGTTGTTTTAATACCCGTAACTGTTCTTGCCCTCTTACGGGTCTCTGGAGGTCCCCCTGCTATTAGTCCAACTTCCTGACACAGGCCCCGGAACAAAATAACCATTCTTCCGCGTTGTGCCTGGGGTTGGTAATAACGAAAGGCATCGTTGATCTCAATATCAGTAGCCTCGGCAGGATCAACAATAGTGAAAACATCTTTATAAGCCTCTTTGATGATTTCACCGAAGACTTCTGTATACTCGCTAGTGGGTACTCGCCCTAAGCGATCAAAGGTTTGTGTTCTGTGTCCCTCCTCATCCACAAGTTTTAAGAACTTTAATGCTTGCAAAGTACGAGATGCATTCCCTTCTGAAACACCCACCCTGGTAATTTCCTGCAAGGTAAGTGTTTCTGGTAAACCTCTTTCTCGAAGACGTTTGATTACAGCGATTACACAGCCGAAGGGAGCATATGGAGCGAGCTTTTCAACATAGGTGTTCATGATACCATCTCCTATCAAAACAAACGTGCCTACACCCATCCATGTGTTTGACACTTATCATAATTTCTTATACACTGATTGTCAAGTGTGTCTTAGACAATTTTTGGATTTGTTAAAGCATTTGCAAAGACCTGCAGATTAATCTAAACTTGCCTCAAATGAGGATTACAGAGAAGGAGGCAACAAGGATGAATATTTATCAGGAAACCAGGAAACCCGCTCTGACTCCAATTAAAAATGGTTGGGCGGCTCATGGCGATGGTTGGGCTGTTCATGCGCCAACACCTGAAGAGGCAATACAAAAGTTTATCGAGGCAGAGCAGAGACATAGAGAGATTGATATGCTACCTTTCTGGTATCAGCGATTTAATGCACAATTTCCTAATGTAGACACAAATAAGTAAAGTGTGTCAGACACTCAAATTTTAATAGCATATCCTGGAAAAGGAACAATTTTATGTCTGTATTGAGCATCGATAGCTTAAATGGGTTTGAATTGCAAACTCAAACGCTGGTTGGCAGGGGCATAGCTGTACTCGGCATTACAGGCTCTGGTAAGACTAACACGGCAGCGGTTCTAATCGAGGAGCTACTTTCAAACGATTTACCACTGACGATAGTAGACATTGAGGGCGAATATTGGGGACTCAAGGAGCGTTTTGAGATACTTGTTGCCGGACGTTCTGAACACGCTGAATTGGAGATAGGCCCTGAAAACGCTGGTAAGCTTGCTGAGATTTCAATTAAGCGCGGTATCTCTGTTATTCTCGACCTGAGCGATTTTACACAGGAAGAGTCTTATGAGTTCTTGCTAGAGTACTTTAAGAGCTTATGGATAACAAGTTCTCTTACCAGGCAGCCATACCAGATTGTACTTGAGGAGGCTCATGAGTTTGTGCCACAAAGTACCAGCACAGCCTTAAAGCAAGTATTGACACGAATTGCCTTACGTGGTCGCAAACGTGGTCTGGGCATTATCTTGATGAGTCAGCGATCAGCGAAAGTTGAAAAAGATGTGCTGACCCAGGCTTCACTGCTTTTTCTCCATAAGGTTGTGCATCCAATTGATTTAAGGGTTTATAAAGACTTAATTCCTTTGCCTGCGGCCCAGGTAGAGGATATGGTGAGAAGACTCCGACCAGGTGAAGCAATCGTAGTTTACAACCACGAAGCAAAGATAGTGCAACTTCGACTGCGCCATACCTTCCATGCGGGATCAACTCCAACATGGAATCGCGTTACCCAACCGAAGTTACGAAAGCTCGATACAGGTATGCTGAAAGAGTTGCGTGCCTTGACAGTTGGAACAGATCATAGGGCTTCAAGTAACAACGAACAAGCGAAACTAGCCACGCGACTGAAAGAGTTGGAAGAAGCAATTATACTAAAGGATGCAGAAATACAACGCTTGCAAAACCAGGTTGATCTTTTGAGTAAGCTTAGTTTCTCTATAGAAGGATTGCCTAATTCACCTCGGTTCTCAGATACCCAGACGCTTAAAGTTGATCAAGCCGTTGTTGGGCGAGTGATTACTGGTGAAAGGTTTAACGAATCAACTGCCGAAACAGCTAATAAAGTAATCTCTCATTTGCCTGAGCCATATGCTGGAGTATCTTTGACACCAGCAGAACAGCGCAAACTCGACTCAATCATCCAGCGATTTCAGAAACTTCCCAGGCTACAGCGCTCGATATTACGCCTCCTTTTTGAGCATGAAGGCACAGCGATGACTGTACCTATGATGGCCTCCTGGCTTTCTCTAAAGGAAAGTACTATCCGTAATCATCCTCCATTTGATTTGATGAAGATGAAGTTAGTTACGCGTGTGCGTGGTAGAAGAGGATATAAATATGCTTCATCTGTCTCCACCTACTTTCGATCCGAATTTCCACGTCTCGAACCGAATGTGATATTAAAGGAAATCTTTTAGCTATCAGTGAAGAATAGATATAGCAGAAAGGAGATAGGAGAGGTCGCATAGGTCTTTTAATAAAAGCAAATCTAACTAATTTACACAAAGGAAAAATTAGTTAGATTTAGTAATACTACTAACTCAATGAAATAGCTTAATTGAAAAGGCTAGATCCCAGCGATAAGATATGAAGAACAGTATAAATTGGGCTTTTGGGGACCATTTATTAAGAAATTGCTATTTGCTGCTATCTCTTCAACACAAAATTATTTCTGGCTGAGAATCCATGTAAATTTGGGAATAACGTGATTTATTTGCACGTTACTCACATAAAGCACCTGCCAAATGCCTCTTTAGTAGACTAAAAAACAGAAATTTGGTTTGATATCATTAGATATATTACATATAGGAAAAATTAGTCTAAATTAGTAATAATACTAGTGAGATAGGATTGGTTAGACAAAGTGGTAAGACGATGGAAATGCAGGAACATTGGGAGCAGGAGTGATAGGTAGCGTTTAAGAATGCTGAAAATGGGCATTAATTGGGATGCATATTATCTGGAATCGAGTATCCTGTATTTTTATTTGCTACGTAGAAGAGCTTTACCGATAAATAGCAGCAACATTTTTTAGCACCTACTTAGCACAACCTTAGCTCGTAAAATAGTCAGCAAAGAAGAAGGAATTTCATAGCCTAAGACAAATCGAGACGGAATCCAGCAGCATCACGCCTCCAAGTTATGAGAAGAAAGGAGGCCACGAATGCGAATCTTTCCATTTCGCGTTCGTTTGAGTGTAACGCTGGGTCCTGTAGAGCTTGCACTCATAATTGAAATAACCCGGCTCGAACTTCTGACATTCGCGTGGTGCCTGAAGTAGGATCGACAACAATCCATTATCATTGACGATCCTACTCGAGGTATTGCTTTTGGGTTAGGAAGATTTGTGTCTGTCATTAAGGAGGTATTAGAACATGAACGATCAGGAACAATTTTTAACAGTGGCCCTGCAAAGGGCTGCCCAAGTCGTGGATACAATCGAGGATCGATATCGAGATGCGGCATTCCCCATCATCTTGCAAGTCCTGTTAGGACCTTCCCGAAAAGAGAGTGGCTATAAGGAATCGAGCCAAGAGATGAATGGGTACCAGGCATCGGAACCGTCACTACCATCTACACTGTCGGTCAACGAATTTTTTCGAAGGGTGAGCCCCGATACTCATCCCGCTCGTTTTGTGACCGCAGCCTATTACTTGTTGCATACAGGTAAGGCAGAACAATTCACCCAGGCAGACATTCTGGAGATTTATCGAAAATTGCGTCAACCGCAGCCGAAGAATCCTACGGATGTTATGAACCAATGCATTAGGAAGGCGCAAATTATCGATGCGCCAAGTATGGGCGATAAGCAGAAGCATTGGGTTATTACCCCGGAAGGGGAGAAATATGTGGAGGGTCTGCTACATGACAATGCAAGTAGCAGCAACGCAGTCGCTGGATAAGCTGCGAACCGCTTTGATAGTGAAGTTCCCACCCAAGAAGGTGGACGAAGTCCTGTATCACTATAACGTTCTCAGAAGAGAGTTCCGGCTCGATCACTGTGAGTCATGTCTTGTTAATGGAGGGAAATTCGTCGAGGCTGTTTTGAAGTGCTTTCACTATCTGAGTACGGGGAATGAGGTAGATTCTCTAAAGGCTGATGAGGAGATTAGACGTTTAGAGAATGCCGTCCATTTGAGCGACTTTGAAAGATTGACGGTCCCACGTTCGCTGAGGCTCATATATGAGTTTCGCAATAAGCGTGGTGGCGCGCACAACTCGTCATTTGATCCGATTAAGACAGACTGTGCGTTGGTAGTAGCAGTTTCCAACTGGGTAATGGAAGAACTGACGCGCCTTTACCTGACTCACGATGCCCTTGCAGCACAAAAGTTAGTTGAGGCCCTTCTAGTTAAGGACATTCCACTTGTAGAAGAGATGGACGGAGATCGTCTGGTTCTGAGACCCGGTTTATCCGCTAGGGTACAGTTAGAGATTCTGTTGTACAGGGAGTTTCCAGAACGTTGTGTCATCAAGGATTTGATACGTTGGGTGCATGAACATAGTGTCGAGAACATCCGAGTAACGTTGCGTTCAATGAAACAGAAGAATCTTGTTCACGAGACGGAAGATGGCTGGAAGCTGACCGAATCTGGCATGCGTGAAGCGGAGGCAGAAATCGTCAGATTACAAGCTGGGGCAGATGACATGAAGACTGTAAGCAAGAGAAAAACGAAAGGAGCTAAACGTGGAAGAAAGTGATTTTGAGAAGGCAGGCCAGTTCTCTATTAAAGTGCGAGTGGGAAATGCTGAGATAGCGGTTTCCGCGCCAGACAAAGACTTTGTGCTTAATGAGAGCAAGTATCTTATCGAGCAATTCAGGCTTAATGGAGTTGCGCCACATTCAACCGAGGTGGAAATAGTTCAAGGTGAGGTTATGGTGCTTCCTGCAATGTCTCAGACCAGAGTTGTAAAGCCACAGACCTTGGGTGGGTGTATGAAAAAGTTGTAGGCAAACAAACGAAAAGGGAGTATCCTCATCAAGAAAGAAATTGCAATCAAGAAAGAGGACTCCCCAAGAATGAAAACGAATGACCTGTTGAAAAAGGCATTGCTGGAGCAGGTAGCACAAGAAGTAGAGAAGCTCTTGCAGAACATTGAGTCAGTGGAAGAAGGAAATTTCCAGGAGGCAGAACAAGTCATCCTGAAGAGTGCCATGAGTGTAGGGCGTGGTTGGCTAGAACAGATGATGAATGGAGCACGCGAAGAGAACTATGCTCATGCAAGACGAGAAGGGACATGTGGGCATCGACAACGATTGGTAGGAGAACGAGAGAAGACCGTGTTAACGATGCTGGGGAAAGTCACCCTGCATCGCCCGTATTATCAATGCATGGAGAAGGAAAAAGAGCAGAACGGGGAAGAAGCCACGACCTGTCGTCATGGAGAAGTTCCAGTGGATAAGCTTTGGGGACTAGAGCATGGACGAACGAGCCCAGGAGTGCAAAAAATCGTGAGTTATTTTGGAGCGTCCCAAACGCTCTCAGAAATCGCAGAAGCACTTGAGATGGTCCTGCCCTTTTCGATCCCAGACTCGACAAGTTCTGCATTTGCTCCAACCAGTAGGCGAAGCGCTGATGAGACAAGAAGAAGAGCAGGTCAAGAAGATGAAGCAGGAGGCAGTTCAAAAGCAGAGCAGTGCTCCACCTGAGGGAAAGCATCAACAGAGAGTGTCGAGACGATGGTATGTGGAACTCGATGGAGTGATGGCACGGATGCGACGCGGAAGTGTTCCGATGGTGAAAGAGGAGAAAGATCGTCCTGGGGATGTGTATCGGGAAATCAAAGTTGGGGCGGTTTTTGAAGCCACGCGTGGGAGAAACCGTTCAGAACTGGTTCCAGGGGTCTTCGTGGATGAAGCAGGACCCATTGAGTATGTGGCACGACGAACGACTGCCGAAGATTTCGGGTATTTTCTCTACCACCTCGCTCAAACCTGTGGGGTGCAGGAGGGCGACGAAGTGGTGGTGCTGGGAGATGGTGCAGCGTGGATCTGGCGTCTGGCGCAAGAACACTTCCCACAAGCAGTGCATATTGTGGATCTCTGGCATGCGCGTGAACACGTCTGGAAGGTGGCCAATGCAGTCTATGGGCGCGGCAAACAACCAGCGGCAACCTGGGCAAAACAAGCGTGCGATTGGTTAAGTGAGGGCAACATGGAGGTGCTTATCCACGCCATCGAAGACCTGCCACCTATTGCTCCTGAAGCAGGAGCATCCCGCAGTGTCCCAGAGATTGAAGCTGACTATTTTCGCACCAATGCGAAGCGTATGCAGTATCCCGCCTTTCGAGCAAAAGGGATGCATCTGGGAAGCGGAATTGCTGAAGCCGCTTGTAAAACGGTTGTTTCCACTCGTGCGAAACGTTCGGGGATGCGTTGGACACCGCAAGGCTTAGATGCCGTACTCGCTCTGCGCACTACTGTGCTCAACAAAACCTATCGGGCTTTCTGGCAACAACGTCAGCATCTTTGTGCTTGATTGCCTACTTTTTTTTCATACACCCACCTTTGGGTGAGTTTTTTAAGCAATTTGTTGGCTTGCAAACGAATTTGGACAAGATTTTGGTTTTTGGATACTGGTGTGAGATCAAGCAAAATCAACCGCATTTCACCTCGGAGGACATTCAGGCAAAGTATAAGGAGGTTAGAGAAATACCGCCTGCTAACCTTGGACGTGATCTGAGGACGTTACAATCGAAGGCATTTCTGTTGCCCCCAGGTAAATCTGATGATGGGTCGTCATCTTACGCTCTCTCCAGATCAGGAATAAGTGAGGTAGAGTCGAAAATGAAACAGGTGTGAATTGGAATGTGGAATGCGAATTGGCGCTTGCTCTGGCTTATTACCTGAGCAAGCGCTGGAAGCTCTTGCTCAGCCTTAAACTTGCATCCTTACCTCGAGTAACGCTATGAAACTTTGGAGAAGTGTGCTATAATGCCGTCCTTAGAACAGGTAATCCTTTGTATACCAATCTGCATAGCGATAGAACCATTTTCTTTCACCGAAAAGGCTTTAGAGAGGCGAGCGATGACCACAGCGACTGGCAGCATTGCGCGAGGGAAGTATCATATCTGGACGGTGGGGTGCCAGATGAACCAGGCGGATTCTCAGCGTATTCAGACGCTCCTCGACGAAATGGGCTGGGAAGAGGCCAGTATGGAGCAGGCCAACCTGGTCATCCTGAATACGTGCAGCGTGCGTAAAGCGCCGGAAGAGAAGGCGCACAACCAGCTCGCGCAGTTGAAACACGCCAAAGCGAAACGCAGCGATCTGTTGGTCGCTCTCATGGGTTGTATGATTGGTAGTCAGAAGACCATCGACGAGTTGAGCAAACGCTATCCGCATATCGACCTGTTCATGAAGGTCGAGCAGGCCGACATCCTGCCGCGCTTTCTGGAAGAACGCTGGACGCCTATCTCTGGCGCGGGGTGTCTGGATATTGAATTTATGCCGCCCGACGAACCCATACCGGTTGAGCCTATCGAGCGCATATTGCCTACCTTCGCCACCTCTACTAATACTATCGGCAAACGAACAGTGCTGCCCATGGCGATCACACCAAAGATGGGCGAGCGCACCGCGCACTATCCTACAAAGATTGAACCGGCGCAGGCCAGCCCTACGCGCGTGGCTGCCCGTTGTGCTGGGATGTAACAAGGTTTGCACCTACTGTATCGTGCCGTATCGCCGGGGACGCGAGCGCAGCCGCCCGGTGGACGAACTGGTCACGGAAGCCGCCGCGCTGGCGGGCAAAGGCGCGAAAGAACTGACGCTGCTGGGCCAGACCGTCGAAGCCTATGGACTGGATTTGCCGGGCAAACCGGACCTTGCCGGGTTGATGACGCATCTCAGCGAGATCGACGGATTGGAGCGCATTCGCTTCATGACCTCGTACCCGCGCCATATGAACGACAGCATGATCGAGCGCATGGCCGCGCTGCCCAAAGTGTGCGAGCACGTCAATATTCCCGTGCAGGCGGGCGACGATGAACTGCTCAAGCGCATGAAACGCGGCTACACACTTGACGAGTATCGCGACCGTATCACGCGCCTGCGCGCCCTGTGGCCCGGCGTCTCGCTTTCCACCGACATTATCGTGGGCTTCTGCGGCGAAACCGGGGAAGAGTTCCAGCACACGCTCGACCTGCTCGAAGAGATTCGCTTTGATGTGGTGCATGTCGCCGCCTATTCCGTGCGCCCCGGTACTGTAGCTGCCCGTTGGGAAGATGATATACCCCTGGCGGAGAAGAAACGCCGCCTCCACGCGGTAGAAGAGGTGCAGGCGCGTATCGCCTTTGAATTGAACCAGCCGTTGCTGGGCAGAGTGGAAGAAGTGTTGGTCGAAGAGGCTAACGATGCGCATGGCCGCCAGCAGTGGAAGGGGCGCAACCGCGCCAACAAGCTGGTATACTTCCCGCAGCCTACCGCAGAGAGCGAAGAGATGGGGCGTCCCATCCGGCCCGGCGACCTGGTAAAGGTGCAGATTGAGCGCGCCACATCCTGGTCGTTGCAGGGTTGCGCGGTTGCGCTATAATATGCACACATTCTTGATACATCCCAGCGGGATAGAGGAGGAGCTACATGACACAGACCCAATCGGCTGAAGAAAAGGCGCGATTGAAAAAACAGTGGACGGACCTGGCTATTCAGCAGGCGCAGGAAGGCCAGTGGGAAGAAGCAGTCGTCACCAACAAGAACATCTTGAACATTTTCCCTTATGAACCGGATGCGTACAATCGTCTGGGAAAGGCTCTCAGCGAGCTGGGGCAATTTGCCGAAGCGCGCCAGGCCTATTCGCAGACGTTGAAATATAGCCCGAAAAACACCATCGCGAAAAAGAACCTGGACCGACTTGCCCAGCTTCAGGAAGAACCCGTGCATCTGCATACGGGAGCCGAGCGCATCGATCCGCGTCTCTTTATTGAAGAGACGGGCAAGACTGGTTTGACCGATCTAATCAATATCGCCCCGGCTACGGTGCTGGCGAAGGTTGGCGTTGGCGATCGCGTGCAGTTGTACGTCACCGGCCATACGCTGTTGGTGCGCAATGCTGCCGGAGAGGATATTGGGAAGGTGGAAACGCGCCTGGCGAATCGCTTGATTAACTTCATGGAGGGTGGCAACCGCTACGCTGCCGCTATCCTGGCGATGGAAAACGGGCAGGTGCGCCTGATGATCCGCGAAGAGTACCAGCATCCCGGCATGTTCGGCAAGGTGAGCTTCCCATCTCAGGGCGGCGGCGATGTCATTCGCGCTTACACCAAAGACAGCATGTTGCGCTATGACCGCGATGAGGATGATGACATCACCAGCGACGATGAATACTTTGACGGCGGCGACGAACCCGAAGAACTGACCGAGATCGAATTTGAAGGCGGTATGGAGAGCGAAGAATAATGTCCCTGTACGGTAAAGTGTATATGAAAGGAAATCTGGCATGAACAAAACAAAAAAAGTCGCGTGGCGCAAACATCGTATCAAAGCTAAGAAATACGATTTGAGGCGCAAGGCGAACCAAAAAGCCAGTGGCGTTCCAGCCACATCGACAGCGCGGCGATAAACGCCGCGCTTTCCCTTTTTGATGTGATGTAAACGATGAGTACTGCTCCTTCTCCAATATCCTCGGCGTCGGTCCGTCATATCCTGAGCCTGCTGGCTTCGCGAGGAGCGCAACTGGTGGCGGGAACCGAGGGGCTAGATCGCCGCGTAACATGGGCCTCCCGAATGCGCGCGCGCCTGCCAGCCTTTGAGAGCGTGCGCGGAGGGGAGCTTGCCCTTCTTTCACTCTCACAGTTGCGCCGCCTGGATGAGACGCTGCCGCATCTGCTGGACAGCCTCTTTAAAGCAGGCGTAGCAGCCGTAGCAGTGGCCGCTCCTTCGCTCGAATCGCTCGATCAGGAAGCCATTTCCCTGGCGAATTCGTTGCGTTTCCCATTGCTCTTGCTTCCCGTCGCGTCGATGCTTGAGGAGATTGAGCGCGAAGTGATTACCTTTGTGGTGGGATTTCGCGGAGAAAACGAGCGGAGAGCTACCGAAATTTCGCACCAACTGGTGCAATTGAGCGCGCATGGCGCGGGTATTCAGGGCATCTGCGAACAGCTTTCACGCATCAGCGACAAGTGGATTGTGGTGCAGGACGCTGCAATGCGTATTCGCTACCAGGCTGCGCCCCCCGACTATCGCGCCTTCCAAAATGAACCCTTGACTGAAGATGCGCTCAAGCGTGTGGGCCTGGCGCGTAACATGATGCCCATTTCGGCGCGACATGACGTAGTTGGCTGGTTATCGATGATCGGACACGAGGGCGAGTTTGATTACCTCGAACGTCTCATTCTCGGACTTGTCGCGCCAATTCTGGCCCTGGAGTTTGCGCGCGAACGCGAACGCAGCGAGGTAGAGAGCCGCTACCAGTCCGAAGCCCTCATGGATGTGCTACAGGGAAACTATGCGCAGGCCGAAGAGATGGTAGCGCGGGCGCGTCTCTTAGGTTATGATCTGTCCTCTATGCAAATTCCCGTCGTCTTTGAGCTATCGCCGGATGAACCCGACTACGCGCAAAGCGATTTGCAGTCGCAGTGGCAAAGGCGTTTGCGTGAAGAGTTATTGCGCGCGTGGCCTGCCGCCTGGATGTTCAGCGAAGCGCGCCGGCTGATCGCGCTGCTGCCGGTAGCCGGGGCAGAGGACGATATAGCGCCAGTAGCTGAAAATGAACAGACCCTGCTGACCAACCTGGAACGAGCGTTGGCTCGCGCGCAGCAGGGGCAAGGGAGGTTTCCGGCGTATTCCGGCGGCGTTGGCTATGCTGCGCGCGCGCTATCCAACATTCCGCTGTCCTATCAGCAGGCTCAGCAAGCGCTGGAAATTGGGCGGCGACTCTTCGGCAACGGAAAACTGCACTCATTCGCGCAACTGGGCATCTACCGGATGCTCTTTCACCTGCACGGACACCACGAACTGACGGCTTTTTACGAAGAGACGCTTGGCCCTCTGCTCGACGCCGATACTCGAAGCAGCATCGATCCGATTGGGACGCTCGAAAACTTCTTTCGCTATAACGGCAATCTCAGCGAAACTGCCCGCGCCATGCACCTTCACCGCAATTCGCTCCTCTACCGCCTGGGTCGCATCGAAGAACTGCTGGGCCACTCGTTGGAAGACTCCGAATTGAGATTATCTTTGCAAATCGCGCTCAAGATACGTCATTTAATAGAGCGGTAATTATTAGATGGTCTTTTCGTGAAGCTCTCGTCGCGTATGGTATAGTAATATGCGTAGAAGGCTCCACAAAATGGCAGGAGAACGGCTTTGACAGAAGGAATCGTTTCGCGCAAGGTAAAAGTGCAGGGGGGCAATCTCAAGTTTAGCGCGGCTCACTTCATTACGTTTGGTGGGAAGTGCGAGCGGCTGCATGGGCATAACTACGGCGTGCTGGTCGAGATGGAAGGCACATTGAACGAGGATATGCTGGTCTTCGATTTCACCATCATCAAAAAGCTGACCAGGGAGATTTGCCAGCGACTCAACCACCGTTTTCTGTTGCCCATGCTTAACCTGCACCTCGAACTGAATGAACTTCCTGACGAGTGGGAAGTGCGTTTTGGCGAGAAACGCTATATTTTCCCGCGAGACGACGTGGTAGAATTGCCCATCGATAACTCGACGGCTGAACGGCTGGCGGAATATATATGCGGCGAATTGCGCGACGCGCTCGCAAAATATTCTGTTGTTAATGCGCAAAGTATCATGGTCGGAGTCGAAGAGGCACCGACGCAGATGGCGTATTATCGAATTGAATTAGTCTGAAATGTTTGAGATTCCTGATAATTTTCGGCGAGATAGGATTGCCATGAATGGGGAAGAAGGGATAGCATGGCTCGACCGCTTGCCGGGCGTGCTGGCGAACTGCGAGCGGCGTTGGGATATTACCATTGGTCCTCCATTCAATTTGTCGTTCAACTATGTGGCCCCGGCTGTGCGGGCCGATGGCACACAGGTTGTAGTGAAGGTGTGTTCGCTGACGGATGAGTTTCCCCAACAGTCCGAGGCGTTGCGGCTCGTTGACGGACACGGGATGGCGCGGCTGCTCGACATCGATACAACTGAAGAGATTATGTTGCTGGAACGTCTTCTGCCCGGCACCATGCTCAGGGATGTGGAAGACGATGAAGTATCCACGTCTTGCGCGGCCAGCGTTATGCGAAAAATATGGCGGCCAGCGCCGGAGAACCATCCCTTTAAGACTGTCCAGGATTGGGGCAAGGGTTTTGATCGTTTGCGACAATGCTACGATGGCGGTACTGGTCCTTTCCCTAAAGCCTTGCTTGAACGGGCTGAGACGTTGTACCGGGAACTGAGCGCGTCGATGGCCGAGCCGGTTCTGCTACATGGAGACCTCCATCACGAGAATATCCTGGCTGCCGGGCGAGAACCCTGGCTGGCGATTGATCCCAAGGGGCTGGTTGGTGAGCCAGCCTATGAGACGGGCGCGTGGCTGCGCAATCCCATGCCGCAGTTGCTGGACATGCCCCGGCCAGGAAGGATTCTGGCGCGCCGCGTGGATCAATTGGCTGAGGAGCCAGGTTTTGATCGCGCTCGCATACGCGATTGGGGATTGGCGCAGGCGATGCTCTCGGCGTGGTGGAGCGTGGAAGATTCCGGCGAGCTGTCGATGTTCGCTATTACCTGCGCCGAGTTGCTGGCTGCTATTCGCCTATGATGGGTAGGGTACGAGGGGGTAGGGTACGAGGGGGTAGGGTACGAGGGGGTAGGGTACGAGGGGGTAGGGTACGAGGGCGGCTTGATAACAAGGGGCGTTTGCGCTGCCTTCGTACCTTATCCGGCGCGTTTCATGTGTTTGTGCAATTGTTCGCGGCGGCTTTTGGGAGGTTGACCACTGCGGTAGGTGGTCTTGTACGCCTCGAAGTCCCAGGTTGAGAAGAATTGTTCGGCGGCATTTCTGCCATTCTGGTAGAGCGTCTCGGCCTCCTGTGGGCTAAGATTAAACTTTGTGCCGCTAATACCGTTGACTGGTATAGCCACGGTGCGAACATAGGTGTGATCGTCCATGTAGAGCCTGTCGTGCGCTCGCAGCAGGGTGTTAAGCAGGGCGCGGCCAATTTCCAGCGCATTGCCGGTAGGATTGGGTGGCCAGGGTTCCTCTACTGTGGGCGGTGCGTCCACCAGGCGCAGGCCAAAGGTGGGACGGTGCGGTATGCCGGGTACATCGAAAAGGTAGACCGGAAAGTTACTGAGCAGGCCACCGTCTACGATCAGGCTGGCCTTGCCATCCGCGTGCTTCTGCTGTATGGGCATGAAGAAAAATGGGATGCTGGCGCTCATGCGCACAGCCTGCGCGATATCCAGTTCATCTGGATCAAGGCCGAAGAGTTCCATATCCTGTGGCAAGCGCAGCATTGTTCCAGTGCTGATATCCGAGGCGATGACCGTCAGACGGTAGCGGAAATTGGAATGTTTCGGCTCCTGCGCATTCAAAATCAGGTCTCCGAATTTAACAATGCCTTTCGCGCTCAACTTTTGCCGCATAAACGTCTCGATGAAGTTTCCGGTATGGATGCCGCCGCGTTGAAGCATATGGAAAGCTTCCACCGGCATCAGTCCATTGAGACCAGAGTCGCTCGCGAAACGTGAAAATTGCACTTCGTTTTTCATGATGCTGTACATCTCGCTCGCTTTATAACCGGCAGCAAGCATGGCGGCAACAAACGCGCCTGCTGATGTCCCGGCGATATTGCCCCACGCGTAGCCTTTTTCTTCCATGATGCTGAGCGCGCCAACGTGACCGATGCCACGCACACCGCCGCCTTCGAGCACAACATCAGCCCGCAGTTGTGTAGCGTTGCCGGGCGAATCTATATTACTCATACCAGAACCTCCTTCCTGTAGTAGTCTACAGGAACGATTAGCTTCAAAACACTTGTGTAGTTTGTACGATTGAATCTCCATGATTTTGCGCATGAGTTGTTTGTGCGGCACCGAGGTTTCCCTGGGATGTATCACTTGTATCTGATGTATCATTTGTATCTGATGTATCACTTGTTTATCTGCGTTTTCGAGGGTGGCTTTGTCGGCGTACAGGCGCAATAGTTCCTGGCCCTGAAATTGTGAGTTTGTCCAGTGCCTGATTCAAAGTGAAATCAGCCGCCTTTGAATAAGTAACCCGGGGTGGGCGTCATCTTTTTGCGCGAGTGACCAGGGCGAGGGCAAGCCCCGCCCGTACCCTGCTACGAAGTGGGGCGTGAAGCCGTACAGGGGAGGGTATGTGTCATTCTGAGCGCAGCGAAGAATCTCCTGTTCAGCGAGCCAGATTCTTCGCTGCGCTCAGAATGACACATAAGCGCGGAATGACACATAAGCGCGGAATGACACATAAGCGCGGAATGACACGATGGGTTGTAGCTCTGCCCCAGTCCTGGTGTCAACGCCCGCTTGATGCAAAAACTTGACGCTTACCCAGTAACCCGTTGCGCATATTGCAGGGCTAAAGAGTCATGTTATAATAGCACTGCAAGGCAGTCAAAATTTTCTAACGAGGCAAAGTGATATGCAGTATGAACCCTCTCAGTCGATGCAGGTAGAGTTGTATGCGGCGTCGTTACGCGCCGACTACACCGATGTTGGCGCGTTTTTGGAGGCGCTAGCGGTGAAGTTCGAGGGAGCGTTGCCTACTCATACAAAGGTGACTCGCCATTCGAGCCTGTTTTCGCGCGAGCATCCGATTAAGGAGATTGCGGTGACGTTGGGCGAGTTTCAATATCGCATAGGCAAAGAGCGCCAGGGGCCGTTACTGGCGCAGCGTTCGCATTTTGTGCGCGGCATTGTGCTGAATTCCGAGCAAATGCCGGTCGAGCAATGGATTGAGGAGGTTGCTGAAGCGTTGGCGCAATTGGCCGCGCATAACCAGCAAGCTCATATGGCGCTGTCCCGCTTTTTGATACGCTAAGTTGCGATGAAAGCGTTCATCATGCTTTAGAAGGAGAGTATTTCAATGTCATGGCAACCTCCACAGGGAACACCCCAACCACCCCAGCCACCCCAGCCGGGTATGCCTCAACAGCAGCCGGGAGGCGATCTTCCTCAACACGCGCGCGAACGCCTGGCCCAGATGCGCGGCGACGCTACGCACCGGGGACTATTTACGAGCGACCTGTCGGTCAATGAATTTCTGCTGGCGCGCGAGGCCGGATTTGATGCGCTGGGTCTGGTGATGGGCAGTTCGATTTACCATATCGGCTTCAAGATGGCGAACTATAACCAGAATCAGGAAATGACCGTTCTATCCCAGGCGATGTACCACGCGCGCAATTTAGCCATGTCGCGTATGCAGGAAGAGGCAAATATTCTGGGCGCTGATGGCATTATCGGCGTTCGGCTCGAGGTCACTCGCTACGAGTGGGGCGAGGCGCTGGCGGAATTTATGGCGGTCGGCACGGCCATTCGCTCGCGCAGCGGTCAGAGTTTCCGCAATGCGCGCGGCCTGCCTTTCACCTCCGACCTCTCAGGCCAGGATTTCTGGACGCTGCTGCGCGCTGGCTATCGACCAACGGGCATGGTGATGGGAAGCTGCGTCTACCACGTGGCTCATCAAAGTCTCGGCCAGTGGTTCAAGCAGGTTGGGCAGAACGTTGAGATGGCAAATTTCACACAGGCACTGTACGACGCGCGCGAACTGGCGATGGAACGGATGCAGGCCGAGGCGATGGGCGTTGCCGCGCAGGGCGTGGTTGGTATGCGTGTACAAGAAAAGAGTCACGGCTGGGGTTCGCATATCATTGAGTTTTTCGCGGTCGGCACCGCTATCGTGCCAATTTCTGACGAACACAAAGTGCAGACGCCCACGCTGATGCTTTCGCTGAACGATCAATCTTAGTTCTAATTACAGGGGAACCTCTTTTTGAATCAGATAGAGAACCCTCAAGAGGAACAGAGACAAAAAGGCTCCCTCTGGCGAAACCGGGACTTTTTTTTGCTGTGGAGCGGCCAGAATGTGTCGGTTCTCGGTTCGAGCGTTTCCAGGCTGGCTATGCCCCTGCTGGTACTGGCATTGACACGTTCACCCGCTCAGGCAGGCTTTATGGCTGCGGTGCGGCAAGCTCCATACCTCCTGTTCAGCTTACCGGCAGGAGCTTTGCTTGATCGGTGGAACCGCAAAATAACCATGATCTGTTGTGATGGTGTGCGCTGGCTGGCGCTGGGTTCTGTGCCTCTGGCTTTCGCGTTGGGACATGTAACGCTCATCCACCTGTATATCGTAGCCTTCATTGAGGGTACCGGGTATGTGTTTTTCAGCATCGCCCAGATTGCCGCCCTGCCCCAGGTGGTAGAACCTGCTCATCTGCCGCGCGCGTATGCGTTTGATAACATCACCGAATATGTCGGTACGCTTTTTGGTCCCAGCCTGGGAGCCTTTATCATTTCTCTCGCTTCCCAGATTACGACGGGGGCAATGCTGGCGTATGTGGCGGACAGCATCTCGTACCTGGTCTCAGTCATTTCGCTGCTGTTCATCCGCGTATCGTTTCAGATTGAGCGCGCGGCGGAAAAACGACGCGCATTGTACAAGGAGATCGCGGAAGGGCTGCGTTTCCTGTGGAGCCAACGCCTGTTACGTATCATGGCCCTGCTAACGACGGTGGTGAACTTCCTGCAAAGTCCAATCACGCTCATTGTCATAGTGCTGTCGCGCGGCGCGCTGCATATCACTGTGCAGACACTGGGGTTTGTGCTGAGCGCCGAAGGAGTGGGTGGCGTCCTGGGTGGCGTCATAGCTCCCTTGCTAAGGGCGCGCCTGCGCTTCGGTCTGATTATGATCGGCTCAGTGATTATCTGGGCCGGGGCGGCGCTGCTGCTCGCGCTTGCTCCGTCCGCACCTCTGTTGATTGTGGGTGTTGGCATCACAGGTTTGCTCTGGCCGATCTACGGAGTGACACTCGTTACCTATCGTCTCTCAATAACGCCTGAACACCTGCAAGGGCGGGTAAACAGCGCGTTCCGCTTCTTATCCTATGGCAGCGAGCCACTGGGCGCGGCTATTGGAGGGCTGCTGCTTGTGTCGCCTGGCGGTCAAAGCGTGCTTTTTTTGATAGCAGGTGGACTCGCGTTGAGCAGCATTGTGGCATTGTTTACGTCGTTACGTAAAGCGTAGCGTTATAGCCTCACCAGTTGTCCAACACCCTGCTGCCTGGCACGCTGGTAGACCAGGTTAGCCGTTACCATGTCTTCCATCGCGTGTCCCATGGCTTTGTAGACGGTGATGTCCTGGTCTGATTGGCGTCCGGGACGCCGGGCGAGGAGGACTTCCCCAAGCTCTGTCCCGATGTTGGGATTGAGTCCCGACAGTTCGCTACAGCCGGCTGGCGGCGGCTCGAAGGCCATGCGCGTCTCAACAAATAGCTTCCCCTGCGCTATCACACCGCGGTCCAGTTCCCCACCAGGGGGCGCGTAGCCGACAGAAGTTACGTGCGCGCCGCGTGAGAGCCAGTCAGCAGAGATGATGGGGGCGCTGGATGAAGTACACAGGCAAATAACGTCTGCTCCGCGAACGGCTTCTTCAAATGACGCGACCGCGTGAGCATGGGGAAGCGTTGCTGCCAGATGTTGCGCGTGGGAAAAGTTGCGCGAGGCAATGCGAATGTCGCGAAAATCGCGCACGCGAGGAAGCATTTTAACATGCGCGCTCCCCTGGACGCCAGCGCCGAGAATTGCCAACACGGAAGCATTCTTACGCGCTACTAGCCGGGTTGAGAGAGCCGCTGCGCCTGCTGTTCTGGCTGCAGTGATGGTGGCGCCGTTCAAAATGGAAACGGGCGTTCCTGTTTGCTCGTCCAAGAGGCAAATCAGGGCCAGGTGCGAAGGAAGTCCCAACTGGTGGTTCGCGTGAAAGATTGAAACCAGTTTGATAGCTGCATCGCTTTGAGGCTGCCAGGCCGGCATACCCAGCACGAATCCAGCCTCGCCCATCCTCAGTTCATTGCGTGGAGGCGCGACGACCTTTCCCGCGCTTAGCGACTTGAACCCTTCGGCTAGCACACCGAGGAGGGAATCGGGGTCGAGGAGGTTTTGAATGTCCTCCTCATTTAGCATCAGGATGTCCATCTCGTTCTTCCTCCATCAGGCTAAACAGTCCTCAAAAATCGGTGCGGGTTGTTCTATACTCGCGTCTGGCGCGGGAAAAGGCTTCTTAAAGGTGAAGGCATGTGGCGATTCGCCATGCGCGCGCAAATGCTCCAAGCGTTGTTTGGCCTCCTCGACCGTCGGAATGTGGCCCTGGGGAACCCACCAGAGCGCCATATATAAGCCTTCGAAGCGTTGAAACCAGCGGCGGCGCTGCTTCATCACATCGCGGTGCAGACTCTCGCTCGCGTAGACATAGCGCGTAAGGTCTTCTAACGAGGCCCACTCCGACATGTTGACAAGAATCATCTCATCTTCATAGGCGCGAACGTCGGTTGCATTGCCCTCCGGCGTTTGTAAGCGCCAGACAAAACCGGGGCTGGCATCCGCGAAGGCGTTGACAGTGTCCAGCCGCGCCACGAATTCGGCCATGAGGGGATCACTCAGAGGAGCCAGCATACGCGCTATGTTCACTTGAGCAAGAGAGTACATCAAATGCCTCCTTATCTTTTTTGAAAACCTGCAAGTTTAGCCTGTAATCACATCTCTCCCAATTGCCCGGGCTACAGCGTTCACCTGTGGCATCAAGCTGCGGAACTGGGGGATGGTCAGCGATTGCGCTCCGTCCTTCAGGGCTTCGTCGGGATTGGGGTGTACCTCTATGAGCAGGGCGTCGGCGCCGGCGGCGACCGAGGCCAGCGACATGGCAGAGACGAGATCGCGACGCCCGGTACCCTGGCTGGGATCGGAGATGATGGGCAGGTGCGAGAGTTTTTTCACCAGGGGAATGGCGCTGATGTCCATGGTGTTGCGCGTCAATTTCTCAAAGGTGCGAATGCCGCGCTCGCACAGGATGACGTTGGGGTTGCCCTGCGAGAGAATGTATTCCGCCGCCAGCAGCCACTCTTCGATGGTGGCGGACATGCCACGTTTGAGTACGACGGGTTTATTGATACGTCCGACCTCGTCCAGCAAGAAGTAGTTTTGCATGTTGCGCGTGCCGATCTGCAAAATATCAGCATACTCGCATATCATGTCTACATCGGTGGGCGTCATGACCTCGGTAATGATAGCCATACCAAAGGCGTCGCGCGCTTTCGCCAGCAATTTCAAACCATCCTCGCCCATGCCGCGAAAACCGTAGGGCGACGTGGAAGGCTTGAAGGCTCCGCCGCGCAGGATGACCGCGCCCTCTTTGCGCACAGCTTCGGCGGTGGTCATCAACTGCTTTTCGCTCTCAACTGTGCATGGACCGGCCATCATGACTACATCGCTGCCGCCGATACGCGCTACGCCGTCTGACATACAGGGGACTGGCACCTCGACGATGGTGTTGGCGGGGTGAAATTCGCGGCTGGCGAGTTTGAAAGGCTTGCTGACAATCAAGACCTGCTCGACGCCCGGCAAGCACTCCAATGCCCCACTGATGGATGGGTTGAGGCCTCCGGTGGCTGAGCGCGTTCCCGAAGGGCCGACCGCGCCAAGCACGCCAATGACGGTGCGTTCCACGCCCTGAGAGAGATGTCCACTCAGTCCGTGGTCTTTGAGGAAAGTTAAGACGTGTTCGATAGTTTCGTCGTTACTATGCGCCTGCATTACGACAATCATGAAATCTGCTCCTTTGTGTCTGTTAAGTCGGATACCCTATCCCACTGCTGGCTATCTTTGCCAGTTCTCCGGCTGATCGTGACAGCTTCGTCATGATTGCCTGTTGTTTGGTAACATGTTACCAGTTTATTGTACACTGAAGGTTGGACGCAAATTGACCGCCCCACGTATATATACGTGGCGAATTTCACTTGCGCCGCGCTTTGTGTTGACGTGCAGCAAGATGCGAATACATGTAGGCAGACTACCGGGTACCGGTATCTCGCGCATACACATCAAGGCAACTTCTGACCAGCCCAGCATACGGGCGGCAACCGCAGGAAATTCCGCATCCAGGTCGTCGGTCATGGTAAAAATCGCGCTGGCGACATCTTCTGCCCGCAGGTCATTACGCGAAATGAGCAATTCTAATAGCTCTATAGTTGCCGCCAGTATCTCTTCGCGCTCGTTGCGCTCAACGGTGGTGGCTCCCCGGATGCCTCTACAATACATGCTTATTCCTTTCCTTACAATAAGTAGCGCAGGTAATATCTTAATTGTAAGGTATGCTGGCAAGCGTTGTTTCTCTCCTGTCGTTTTACCCTTCCCTTCTCCCCGCTTGCAGGCTCTGAATATAAGTTTTAATGGCTTCAACCTGCTTTTCGGGCGGATTTTGCTCGATCAATCTGACCAGCGCGCTTCCAACCACTGCGCCATCGGCATAGCTGGTCACTTCAGCGATATGGGCGGGAGTGGACAGTCCGAAGCCAACCGCCAGTGGCAGGCCATAGTCTTTCGTATAGCCATAGACTCGCTGGATGAAGTCGCGCAGATGGGGAGGCAATTCGGCGCGCTCGCCGGTTACGCCACTGAGTGAGACACAATAGATGAAGCTTCCCGTTTGTCTGGCGGCCATATTTACGATACTTGCAATGCGCTCGCCGGGCGTGGTGGGCGGTACCAGGTAGATGAGGCTGAGTCCGTTGTCCAGGGCAGTCTGTTGAAGCGGCGCCGCCTCTTCCAATGGCAGATCGGGAATAATCAGACCGCACACGCCACTGGCAGCGGCTGACTGGCAAAATCGCTCGATGCCGAACGCCAGCACGGGATTGTAGTAGCCCATCAGGATGAGCGGAACATCGCTGCGCGCCGAAACTTGCCGCGCAACTTCCATACAGCCGTGAATGGTCATGCCGCGCTCTAATGCGACATGCCCGGCGTGCTGGATGGTAGCGCCATCGGCAAGCGGGTCGCTAAACGGCATACCCAGTTCGATGATATCTGCTCCGCCCTCTATGGCCGCGAGCGCGAGTTTAATGCTCTGGGCAGCAGAAGGGAAGCCGCACATGAAATAGGGCATGAGAGCGCCGCGCCCTTCGCGCTTCGCCTGCTCGAACGCCTGGCTAATTTTCAAGGCCGGGCCAGTGTTATTCGTTGTTGATGGCATGTTATTTCTCCTGACTTTTTAGCTGAATCGATCACTACAGAATGCGCCTCCCGCTAATAAGACTAGCATCGGCTCGATGGGCGCGCGAAAGCGCATATCGCTGTAAAAGATAACATTTTGTCCAATGATGAAGGCCAGCAGCAGATAGACAACTAGCAATTGCTGTCTGTGCCGTTTCCAGGTGCGGATGAGTCCCAGTATTGCGGTAGCTATTACGAATATGGTTGTGGCATAGATCAGTACAACCATCATCATGGAAATTTGCTGGCTAACAGAACTTTCTTCAAAGGCGAGACCATGCGAATAGGTATAGGGTATCCACATAGTAAGAAAATGAAGGCCGAGCAGATAGGGAAGCGCACTCAGATGAGTACGTATCCAGGTAAGCGCGGTTGACGTGTCCTCAACATCATTTGCGGGTGTATAGCCGGGGGAATCGTGATCGAATGAGCGGACTGGCGGGTTCCACTGCCCATCGCTGTTGAGCGCTGCATCGTTATAGGCACCTTTCAGAACTTCCCCTAAACCAAAAGAGACGAGTACAAATTTATGTGTTACCTGGTAGTTCCGGTAAGTCCAGGGCAATACGAGAAGGGCAGCAATGCATGTGATGATAAGCGCATATTGTAAGATAATTTTCGAGGCAAGGACTTTCGCCCAAATCACCATGACTCCCCATAAAGCCATCATAGCGATTAAGAATACACCGTTGGGGCGCGTTAAAGCCGCCGCCCCTACTAGAATGCCGCATATAATCGTCCAACGTTGCCGGAGAAACGTCAGCCAGGCGCGACTTAACCAATGTTGCGCGGGGGAAAATGGCTTAAATGGAGGCATATATTGCAATTTATAGAGTACGTAAACACAGGCCGTAAGAAAAAAGGTAGAGAGGGATTCAGAATAGAGCCATCCGTCATAAATAAATAGACATGGATAGAAAGCTGCAAGGATGCCACTGAAACAGGCTGCCCTGCGCCCGAAAACATCTCTGGCAAAAAAATAGACAATCACGCAGGTACCGGAGCCAAGAAAACAGTAAAAGAGCCGGGCATAGAACGTTTCCTTTCCTGCGAAGAAGTAAATCAGGGCCATGATAAACGGCCAGAGTGGAGGACGACTGACCGATTGATGAAAGCTATACAAACAATAGCAGCCATGATCTACGACATTGCGAGCCAGCGTATCATAGAGCGCAGCATCGAAAACAGGCTTATAGTTTCGCGCAATAGATATATTATAGAGAATGCGTACCAGTAGAGCCGCAATAAATACGGCCATAGCAGGACGAATAATTTGCGGATGCTTCATATACTGATGCCTGTCACTTGTAACACAGGATGATGCATGTCCAGGACGCCGAAGATAAAGGTGCCGCCCGTGTATGTCTTGAGCAGCGTCAATACATCTTGCAGGGCGGCTTCAATGTCTTGATGCGCGTTGGCATGGTGCGCTTCGATGGTGATGATGGCGCTGGTGGTGTCAGGCTGGGCCGCGCTCTGTTCGCTTTGTCGCCAGCACCAGCGACGGGCCATGACCAGCTCTGTATCGTCGCTGAAAACGACTTCGCCCACATCGGGGTGGTCGGTTTCGTTTTGTCCGAGCGTGGTATAGCGTTCGCTTCCGTTGGCGAAATGCACGGTCAATGTACCATTGATGGCGCGAGTATCGAAAACGGCGGCAGGTAGAGCGTAGCGGATGCTGACCAGGTTACATAGATCGACCAGCGTGTTGATAGATGGGATGTCGCCTTTTTTCGTAAGGCGGCGCAGCAGACTTTCGGCGGCGGAGCGGTACTGCGTCGGCTCCACGCCAAATGCGCGGAATGCGCCGCGCCACGCTGCCAGCGAAGGAATCTGGCTGAGCGGTGTATCGCCAATGCGCTGTAGAGTTGCCTGTTGTTCCGCTTGAAACGCTGCCTGCAATTGCGGCGGCGTTGGGCAGTTGGTCATGTCACGCGCGTAGATCACGCCGCCCACAATCGATGGGTAGCGGTTGGTGATCTCAGGATCGTATTGGAAAATAAGCATGGTTGGCTCCTATAAAGTAACATCTAGCGCGCTTGCAACGGTGAGCATGTCTTTATCGCCGCGCCCTGACAGGTTCAAGATAACCAGGGTGCCGGGCGCGATTTTGCCAGCTTCGCCCATTTCGAGCAGGTAGCCCAGGGCGTGGGATGGTTCCAGGGCCGGGATGATGCCCTCGTATTGACTTAACGCCTGTAATCCTCGTAAGGCGCTGGCATCGTCGGCTGAGGCGTAGGTGGCGCGCCCGCTTTCTTTCAGGTAGCTGTGCTCTGGCCCTACTCCTGGATAGTCCAGTCCGGCGGAGATACTTTGCGTGTTCAAGACCTGCCCATCGGCGTCTTGCAGCAGGTAGCTATACGCACCGTGCAGGACTCCCGGCCTACCTGCTACCAGGGTGGCCGCGTGTTGCCCCTGTTCCAGGCTTTTGCCGCCCGCTTCGACGCCGAGCAGTTGCACGCCGGGCGCGTCCGCGAAGGGATAGAAGATGCCGATGGCGTTACTGCCGCCGCCCACGCAGGCTATTACCAGATCGGGCAGGCGTCCTGCTTGCTCAACGATTTGCGCGCGGGCTTCAGTGCCGATGACCGATTGGAAATCGCGCACCATGCGCGGATAGGGATGCGGCCCCACAACCGAGCCGATGAGGTAAAAGGTTGTTTCGACGTTCGTTACCCAGTCGCGGATAGCCTCGTTAATGGCGTCTTTGAGGGTGCGACTGCCACTGTTGACGGGACGCACTTCCGCTCCCAGCAACTTCATGCGGAAAACGTTCAGCGATTGACGGTGAATGTCTTCTTCGCCCATGTAGACGATGCACTCCAGTCCGAGCATGGCGCATACCGTCGCTGTGGCGACGCCGTGCTGTCCCGCGCCCGTTTCAGCGATGATGCGCCGCTTGCCCATACGTTTTGCCAGCAGGCCCTGCCCCAGCGCGTTATTGATCTTATGCGCCCCCGTATGCGCCAGGTCTTCGCGTTTCAGATAGATCTCAACGCCTGGCGCAACTAACTGTGAAAAACGCGGCGCGTAGTGCAGGGTGGTCGGCCGCCCGACAAAACTGCGTAGTTGCGCTCGTAATTCTGCCTGAAATTGCTCATCACTTAAAGCTTGATTGTAGGCTGCTTCTAACTCGGCAAGTGGTTCCATCAGGCTTTCTGGCACGAACTTTCCGCCGAACGTCCCGAAACGCCCGCGCGCGTCGGGATAGTGGTTGTGCTGGTAGGTTGGTAATTCGATGGGTGTTTGCATAGTAGTGTTCTCTCATTTTAGTGTGATTCCGTGTACAATAATACGAACCATCTGCCTCCGTCCTGTAGGGACAAGGGGTGGGGTTGAGTGGACGTGGGGACCTTGTGCTTGTTCTCGTCGGAGGGCGACCATCCTGCCTCACGGAACCCCAACGGAATCGCGCTGCCACGAGGACAAGCACAAGGCCCCCACCCCACCCCACATCCGCCCCTTGTCCCTACAGGACGGAGGCGGACGGACGGCTATTTCAGGGCAGCATTCGGTTGTCAAAATTCATCAGAGACAGTTTCTTTCATACTCACGCACTTTCTCAATAAACATCCGTATCTTCTCAGCATCCTTCACGCGGTTAGTCTCCACTCCGCTGCTCACATCGACTCCCCAGGGCTGAACCTGTTGAAAGGCTTCATTGACGTTTTCGGGTGTCAGTCCACCGGCTAACAGGATGGGTATGGCTTGAGCGACTGAGCGAGCGAGCGTCCAATCGGAAGTCTGGCCGGTGCCGCCCCAGTGGGCTGTTGGCGTGTCGAGCAAGATGCGCCAGCTTGTCTCTTTGTAGGCTTGCACCCGGTGAATATCGTCTTGATTCTTCAGGCTCAGGGATTTGATAACCGGACGATGGATGGAGTGGCAAAACTCCGGTGGTTCGTCTCCGTGCAACTGCACAAATTGCAAACCTACTTGCTCGGAGATGTCGTTGATAAAAGCTGCTTCGCAATTGACGAAGACGCCGACGAAATCGGCTGTTGTGTGTTCGCTCTGCATAACATTGACCAGCGCGCGTGCCTCTCGCGGCGAGATGTAGCGATGGCTGGGTTCGTAGAAGATCAGACCCAGCATATCCGCCCCCGCGTCGATGGCGGCTTGAGCGTGTTCAGGAGCGCGCAGTCCGCAGATTTTGACCTGCGTGCTATTGTTTGCTCCTTGAAGCAGCGAGCGCATCTGGGCTGGAATATCCTGCGAGACTACCAGCGATTCGCCTACCAGCATAGCCTGCACACCATAACGGGCCAGTCTCCTGGCGTCTGCTCGCGTGTGTATGCCGCTTTCAGCCACAACGACGCGGTCTGCCGGGATGAGCGGGCGCAGTTCTCTGATGAGATGCGGGTTCATCTTAAATGTGACAAGATCGCGGCTGTTGACGCCGATGATTTGCGCGCCAGCCGCGACTGCCCGTTGCGCTTCTGCCGCGCTATGCACCTCCACCAGGCAATGCATATGCAGGCTACGCGCGAGGCTCAGTAAATGGGGTAACTGTGTTTCATCGAGGATGGCGCAGATTAACAGGATGGCATCCGCGCCCCACGCGCGCGCTTCGTAGACCTGGTACTCATCAAAGATGAAATCTTTGCGCAGCACCGGCGCTTGCACGGTTTGTTTGATGGCTGTCAGATAGGCGGGCGAGCCAAGAAAGAAATGCGGTTCGGTCAGCACTGAGATGGCGGCGGCTCCGTGCAATTCGTAGGTGCGCGCAACCTCCACCGGGTCAAGCTGAGGCGCGAGCAATCCCTTCGAGGGCGAGGCGCGTTTGACCTCGGCTATCAGCTTGATGTCTGGACCCTTACGCAGAGCCGCATACAAATCCCCCGGCGCGGGTTGCGCCGCTGCGAGGCGTTGAACTTCCGCCAGGGGTGTCTCGCGTTTGCGTTCTGCCAGGTCGATTTTGGTTTGCGCGACGATTTTTTCGAGAAACATGTTTCACCGCACCTGTGCATGGGAGCAGGCAACGACATCTTCCAGTTTGCGCCGCGCTTTGCCCTCTTTCAGAGTGGCTCGCGCCAGCTTAACGCCTTCGCCCAGCGATGCAACTTGCTCGCTTGCCAGCAGCGCCGCGCCGGTATTGAGGCAGAGCATGTCGCTGGCCGCGCCGTTGATCTGCCCGTTCAATACATCTTTGAGCAGCGCGGCGTTAAAAGCTGGATCGCCACCCTGGATCGCGGCACGGTTGCTGATGCGCGTGATTCCCACATCTTCCGGGGTGATGGTGTATTCGCGCAGTTCCTGGCCGCGCCGCACTTCGCAAATTCTAGTTGGCGCGCCCAGCGAGCACTCGTCGATGCCGTCTTCGCCGTGGATAATCAGCGCGTGCTGGCAGCCGAGATGCAGCAAGACTTCGCCCATTTTGCGCAGTAGCGAGCTATCGGCCACGCCGAGCGCCTGGAAATGGGTATGCGCGGGATTAGTGAGCGGGCCGAGAATGTTAAAGACGGTGCGAATGCCGATTTCGCGGCGCGTCGGGCCAACGTGCTTCATAGCGGGATGGTAGGCAGGGGCGAACATGAAGCCGAAGCCGACTTCCTGCACGCAGCTTGCCACCTGTTCGGGGCCAAGATCGATACGCGCCCCCAGTGCTTCCAGCACATCTGCGCTGCCGCAGCGACTGGTTGCGGAGCGATTGCCATGTTTGGCGACGAATGCGCCCGCGGCGGCGGCGAGGATACCCGCGCCTGTTGAAACGTTGAATGTACCCGCGCCATCGCCACCTGTGCCGCAGGTATCCATAGCCGTTGCCGCTTGCTTATCGTTTAAATGTACCTGCACGGCCTTTGCGCGCATGACCTTTGCCAGTCCTGCAATTTCCTCGACGGTTTCGCCGCCTGGACGCAGGCGCAGTGCGGTGAGAAATGCGCCCATCTGGGCTGGTGTTGCCTCACCCGTCATAATCTCTTCCATCACTGCTACTGCTTCGCTCTCGGTGAGCGCCGCGCCGCTTGCGATGTGCGCGATTGCCTCGCGAATCATAGCTTGCTCCTCTCTTTTATAGGCTGATATAGAATCACTACGACGATAGAAAATTACGCAATAAGTCTTTGCCAACGGGTGTCATGATGGATTCGGGATGAAATTGCACGCCTTGCACCGGGTGGGTGCTATGACGCAGTCCCATGATCAGTCCGTCCGCTGTTTCCGCGGTGATCTCCAGTTCAGCCGGGAGAGTGGCGCGCTCAACGATGAGGCTGTGGTAGCGGTTGGCTTCAAACGGTTGGGGCAGGTCGTTAAGTATGCCCTGTCCCTGGTGGTAGATCATTGATGTTTTGCCGTGCATCGGTTCGGGCGCGCGTACCACCTGGCCGCCGTAGACCTGGGCGATAGCCTGGTGTCCCAGGCATACGCCCAATGTAGGAATGCGTGGCCCGAAGGTTTCGATGATGGCGCAGGACATGCCTGCTTCGTCCGGTGTGCATGGGCCGGGTGAGATGACGATATGAGCGGGCTGCATGTCTTCGATGTCAGCCAGCGTTAGCGAGTCGTTGCGCTTCACCTGTACCTCTGCGCCCAGTTCAGAAAGATACTGGTAGAGGTTGTAGGTGAAGCTATCGTAGTTGTCGATCAATAATAGCATGATTTCTCCTGCGGGCCGGGGAGGCCAGGGCGACCATCGCGGTCGCCCTGGCCTCCCCGGCTAGCTGCAACGGGTGATTTACTGAGATTGGCGATTACCTCGGCGTCATCGAGGGCGCGTAAAAGGGCCCGGGCTTTGTTCAGGCTTTCCTGGTATTCTTCGGCGGGCTGCGAATCGGCGACGATGCCGCCTCCCGCCTGGATGTAGGCGATGCCGTAGCGCATCACCATTGTGCGCAGGGCGATGGCGGTATCCAGGTTGCCGGAATGACTGAAGTAGCCAACCGCGCCGGCGTAGACTCCGCGCTGCGTTCCCTCCAGTTCGCTGATGATCTGCATGGCGCGGATTTTGGGCGCGCCCGATACGGTGCCAGCCGGGAAGCCCGCTCGTAGCGCGTCATAGGGCGTGATTTCGGGGCGCAATTGCCCGGTGACGTTGGAGACCAGGTGCATGACGTGTGAGTAACGTTCGACTTCCATTAGTTGTGTTACCTGCACGCTCCCTGGCACGCTCACTCGTCCCACGTCGTTGCGTCCCAGGTCGACCAGCATGACATGTTCGGCGCGTTCTTTGGGATCGCTTTGCAATTCGCCGGCCAGTTGCTGGTCGCTCTGGGGGTCGATTCCCCGTTTGCGCGTGCCTGCGATGGGATGGATGGTCACTTCACCGTCTTCGACGCGCACGAGCAGTTCGGGAGATGCGCCGATGATGTGTATATCTTCCAGGTCGAGAAAGAACATGTAAGGCGAGGGATTGATGGCGCGTAGGGCGCGATAGACGGTGAATGGCGCGGCGTTGACGTGGCGGCTCAAACGCTGCGAAAGCACTACCTGGAAGATGTCGCCCGCCCGAATATATTCCTGGGCCTGCTCAACCATGGCTTCAAATTCTGGCTGCGTGCGATTGGAACGCACCCGCGCCGCATCGCTGTCATATTGTAGGGTGGGTTCCTCCGGCAGGCGCGGCGACTGGCGCAAACGCTGCTGCACGTCTTCGATGATAGTAAGAACGCGCCGGTATTCGGCTTCCAGGTCTGCGGAGTCGAGATGGAGATGGGTGACGACGCGCACGCGGTGCTTGAGATGGTCAAACACGAGTACTGTTTCGGTGAAGCAGAAAATGGACTGGGGCAAGTTCAGTTCATCGTGTTCGGGAACGGGCAAACGCTCGAAACGCGCCGCCACTTCGTAGGCAAGGTAGCCGACTGCTCCGCCATGAAAGACTGGTAGTTCGTCGCGTGTCATGCCGGTAAATCTTACCAGGCGATACTGTCCCAATTCGGCCTGGATGAAGTCGAGCGGGTCGTGACAGTTAATCTGCTCAAGCGAAAAGGAGCGGTTGATGCTGTCTTCCTCGATGTTTGACACGCGCGCGCGGCGCAGCGTGGCCGTTTCGCCTTGCTGCGTCATGACAAGGTAGGGGTTGATGCCGATGAACGAGTAACGCGCGATGCGCTCGCCCCCCGCGACACTTTCTAACAGGAAGCTATAGGGGCCGAGCGCGGTTTTGCAATAGGCCGACACGGGCGTTTCCATGTCCGCGAGTACATCGACGCATATGGGCAATAGCGGTTTACGCCTGTCGGCTCTGTTGCTGGCATGATCCGTTTCGCGCGTTTGCCGGATTTCGTCGAGCGTTGGATAGTCCATCGTTACACCTGCCTGTCATTTTTCTGATAGCTGATAGCGTCGGTTGGTTTTCCCGTAAGGGTGGGGACGAGGGCGACGCAAGCGTCCCCACCCATCACCGCGCCACCCCCGCCCCTACGGCTCAATTGTCGTTTCAATCATTGGGATTGACATATGTACACGTTCGATTTACCCCAAGCCCACGATATCCTTGATGCGTTGGAGCGTGGCGGCGGCTGTTGGGCGTACCGCGTCGGCTCCTTGTTTGAGAATGTTCTCCAGCGCGGGCAGGTCGTTCATCAGTTCGCGGTCGCGTGCCTGGATAGGCGCCAGTGTGGCTATTAACTGGTCGGTGAGCGCGGCTTTGAAATCACCGTAGCCCTTGCCCGCGAACTCGTCTTCGATCTGCTGTGGCGACTGGCCCGTTAGCAACTGGTAGATGCTCAGCAGGTTGTAGATGCCGGGGCGATTCTGGTCGAACGCTACCAGGCGCTCCGAGTCTGTGGTGGCGCGTCCGATCTTCTGTTTGATGGTTTTAGCATCGTCCAGCAGATTGATGCGCGAATTGGGATTCGGGTCGCTCTTGCTCATCTTCTTCGTTGGATCGTCCAGCGCCATGATACGCGCCCCCACCTCGCGAATCTGGTCCTGCGGGACGATGAAGACCTGCTGGCTGTAGTGCGAGTTGAAGCGCTGCGCCAGATCGCGGGTGAATTCGATGTGCTGCCGCTGGTCGTCGCCCACCGGGACGTAATGGGCCTGGTGGAGCAGGATGTCGCAGGCCATCAAGACGGGATAGCAGAGCAGGCCGGCGCCAACGGAATCCATGTTCTCGCCCGCTTTTGATTTGAACTGCGTCATCCGATTCAACCAACCGAGCGGCGTAAAGCAGTCCATAATCCAACTGGCCTCGGCGTGTTCATGCACATGCGATTGAACGAAAAGATTGCAGTAGCGCAGGTCCAGCCCGGCAGCCAGGTAGACTGCCGCGAGCTGGCGGGTGCTGCGGTGCAACTCCTTCGGGTCAATCGGCATGGTGATGGCGTGCAGATCGACGATACAGAAGATGTTGTCGTACTGCGCCTGGGTTTGCGTCCAGTTGCGCAGCGCGCCCAGGTAGTTACCCAGGTGCAGGTTGCCCGTTGGCTGAATGCCGGAAAAGACCCGTTTCTTCACGGGCGCTGTAGCAGGCATGGCTGGTTCTGGCTTGACATCGTTGTTCATGTTGACGGCCATTTGGAATACCTCCTCGCGTAACGGAATACCAGACAATAAAAAACGCCACTCTTCCCTTATAAGGGACGAGAGGCGTAAAGCTTTCGTGGTGCCACCCTGATTCAGATCATTTGCGCGCTTGTCTCAAAAACAAGCCCCAATGATCCCTTTTTGCCGGATACGCTATGATATCCTGTCCTCAGTAACGGGGGACGTTCCGAATGAGTCCTACTGGTTCTTACTAGAACGTTCGCTCATTTGCTCCCAGGCCCATTCTACGATTGCTTACGTGTCGGATTGCACCTGTCCCGACTCTCTATAACGGAAGCGATGTCGTATACTCTTCCTGTTCCGCGCTTTCTGTTTTGTTTTCTGTGAAGAGTATACCGGGGACATTGCGGGTTGTCAAGCGTTTGGAAACGAAAAAATTTCGGATGTTCTTTATGAGTGAGACTGGTCGGCATATTCTCATTGCCTATGAAAAATGGTAAAATCATGGGGCATAGGATAGTAAAAATAAGTGCGTAGAGTATTCGAGTTATATTCAGGAATAGCAATGGAAGTCGATTATATAGCACCTGATGATGTGCGGGTACATCTCATAACAGAGTCGCTCAAGTTCGTGCTTGCAGCCCGTAAGTTGCCGGGCATTACACGTATTACTCTTATTGGCTCGTTGACCACAGACAAAAAGAAGCCGAAGGATGCCGACTTGCTGCTGACTGTGAAAGATGATATGGATCTAGAACCTCTGGCTCGGATTGGACGTAGATTGAAGGGTCATGCTCAAAATATCAATTGCGGAGCGGATATCTTTCTGGTTAATCCTGAAAACAAATATTTGGGGCGTGTCTGTCATTGGAGGGCATGTGAACCAGGTATACGAATGAGATGTTATGCCCACCATTGCGGGCGAAGGCAATATCTATACGATGACCTGAAGATAATCAAATTGAACGATAGTCTGATCGCTGAACCTCCGCTTGAGTTATGGCCGGAAGTGATAGCAAGAGTGGCTATACCTCGTGACGTGGAGCAATATTTAATCTTGCCATTAAAACATGACCTCTACAAATCGTGAATTGCCACAGCCTTAAAAGGCTTGACAGGTCTCTCATATTCTTTGTACACTCACCTCAACAATCAAAGAGATAAGAGTGTGCATCATGACAGAGATTACTAAAACGGTGTGTGTATATCCTTCTGAGCCGTTATATGGCACGCTGCGCCCGCCATCCTCAAAGTATCACACCTTGCGCTACATCGTAGCGGCGTTGCTCGCGATAGGCTCGAGTGTGATACGCGGCCCTGCTGAAAGCGATGATACGGATGTGCTGGTTCGTGCCTGCCGGCAATTGGGTGGCTCGCTGCATTTCAGTGAAGCGCTGCCTGGACCGGGCGAAGCTCATACGCTTCTGGTGAATGGGACCGGTGGGCGCATTGCGGCTCCTCCCGATGGAGTGTTGGATGTTGGCAACGCGGGCGCGGTGTTGCGCCTCTTGCTGGGTATATGCGCCCTTTCACCCGAGCCAATTACGCTGACAACGCCGTATGCTGAGTCGCTGGGACGGCGTCCCAATGCTGATTTGTTGCAGGCATTGAGACAACTGGGAGCTACCATCGAGTGTGAATCTGCTGAAGGAAGGCTGCCTATCCGCATCCAGCGCGGAAGCTTGCGCGGGGGCAGGGTACGCATCTCCGGCAAGAAAAGCTCGCAGTATATCAGTTCGCTGCTCTTCCTCGCTCCCCTGCTTGAAGAGGGATTGGAGATTGAAATTATCGAGGGACTGGCATCGGCTTCATTCGTTGATCTGACCATAGAGGCACTTCGAGAGGCAGGAATCACGGTTATTGCAAATCAACAGCACAGTCATTACGTGGTTCCGGGCGGACAGCGATACCGGCCAATGGACTACACCATTCCTGGCGATTATCCGTCCGCAGCGGCCCTGCTAGCTGCTGTAGCTGTCGCGAAGGGCGAGATTACCATTACGAATCTGCAACAAGATGATGAGCAGGGGAAAGCCTTGTTGGAAATATTCTCAAGTATGGGTGTTCGCATCATCCATAAAGGCAGTACCCTGATAGCGCAGGCGCAAGGGCCACTGCGCGGCATTAACTGCGCAGGCGACACGATTATTGACAGCGTCCCGGTGATTGTGGCGGCTGCCTGCTTTGCTGACAGTCCGAGTCGCATATACAATATAGCAAACCTGCGCCTGAAGGAGAGCGATCGCATTTATGACCTGGCTCAAGAACTGAATGTGTTGGGATGCCGGGTCAATCCCTCCGACAATGCGCTGGAGATTCTGCCTGGGGGAGCCAGTGGCGCGCGTGGTGGGGTGACTGTGGACGCGCATTCCGATCATCGTCTGATACAGGCGTTAAGTATTGCCGGGCTGGGATGCAAACAACCAATCACCATAACGCACGCGGAACATATCGCCAAAAGCTACCCGCGCTTTTTTGCTGATCTACGTTTGCTCGGAGCAAAGATTGAATGGATATAACGATGCAGCGCATATTTCTCACCGGACTGCCCGGATCGGGCAAATTGAGCGTTGGCCGCAGCATGGCCGCTCTGCTGGGCTGGGACTTTATCGATACGGATGATCTGCTCGCCGGACAAAGTGGTATGCCTGTTGGGCAGGTATTGACGGAACTGGGAGAAGAACGATTTCGCCAGCTCGAAAGCGAGTTGTTGCGAACTGCTGCCGCCTCGGAAAAGGTTGTGATTGCCACCGGAGGAGGCGTGGTGATTTCCGCCGCCAATCGCGAGTTCATGCGCGAACGCGGCCTGACCGTTTATTTACAGGTCTCCGTCGAGACAGCGTGGCAGCGTATCCAGCACCATTTAGAGCAAAGTGGCGCGTCTGTAGTGCGCCCGCTGGTTGTTGGCGATGATGGGTCGCAGCGTCTGCGTAGGCTGTATGAAACGCGCAAAGGCTGGTATGAGGAGGCTGCGGCGCATATTGATACGGAGCAGTATACCTCCGAAATGCTGGCTCAGAGGCTGGTTGCATACGCGCTCATCTCTGGTTTGCTGGCATCATCTGGCGCGACGCGCGAAGTCATTACGCAGCAATTGCTTACCTCAACCTCACAGGGTGTCGTTGAATGGGGGGGGGTGCGCCATTTGCCAGCCACGCTGCGTTCGTATGAACTCCCCAGACGCCTGTTTATCGTGACCGATAGCGCGGTGGGCGCATTGTATGCCCGACCGCTACAGGATGTGCTTGAAGAGGATGGCTTTCAACCACACATCTTTACCATTCCGGCGGGTGAAGCGAGCAAGTCGTTTGCCTGTTTCCAGCAGATTATAGACTGGCTGGTGGAGCAGAAAGCTGAACAGAAAGAGGCGATTATTGCTCTGGGAGGCGGTGTCGTTGGGGACCTGGCGGGCTTCGTGGCTTCGTGCTACCAGCGCGGTGTGCCGCTCATCCAGGCGCCGACCACGCTTCTGGCGCAGGTTGATTTCGCGATTGGCGGCAAAACCGGCATCAACCACGCGCTGGGGAAGAACTTGATCGGCGCATTCTACCAGGCAAAGCTGATCTACGCCGATCCTGCCTTTCTTTTGACGTTGCCGGAGCGCGTGTATCGCGAGGGCTGGGCCGAGATCATCAAGTACGCTATGATTTTGGATGCTGAACTGTTCACCATCCTCGAAGAGCAGGTTAGCGCGTTGCTGGCGCGTGATGCAGGCTTGCTTTCGGCAATTATCGCTCGTTGTATGCGCATGAAAATGGACATCGTGCAGCGTGACGAGCGCGATGGTGGGCTGCGCAACATTCTGAACTATGGACATACCTTCGGCCACGCGCTTGAGGCCATCACCGAGTATGGCGCATGGCTGCACGGCGAGGCGGTGTCTATTGGTATGGAGGTGGCGGCGCGTATCGCGGTGGCAAGTGGCCTGTTGTCACAGGAAGATGCGAAGCGGCAGCGCAACTTGTTGCAGGCATTTGGCCTGCCCGTGCAATGCGCGGGGGTGGATATCGAAGCTGTTATGCAGTCTATGCTGCGTGATAAAAAAGTGCGGGCAGGCAATACGCGCTGGGTGCTATTGACGGGTATTGGACACGCTGATGTATTTAGCAACATCGATACAAGTATTGCGCGTGAGGCAATCGCGGCGGTCTGCGCCCCCGGTCTCCTGAGCGAACAGGGAGCGAGCCAATGAAGCAGGTTGGCCTGATCGGCTATCCCGTGGCGCACTCGCGCTCGCCGCAGATGCACAATGCGGCGTTTCGGAAGATCGGTTTTGAGGCAGGGTACGCATTGTGGGAAACGCCCCCTGGAACGCTGGCGGAGCGTGTCGCATCGTTGCGCGCCCCCAATATGCTGGGGGCCAATGTCACTATTCCGTACAAAGAGGATGTTGTGCCTTTGCTCGACGAATGCGATGTGCTGGCCGGTCGCATTGGCGCGGCCAATACCATTGTTCATCGCAATGGGAAACTGGTAGGCTACAACACCGACGCGCCAGGTATGCTTCGCGCGCTGGCCGAGTGTCCCGGCGCTCCATTCGACGCTCATGACAAAGAAACGGTCATCCTCGGTACGGGCGGCGCGGCCCGCGCTGCTGCCGTTGCGCTCCTGGATGCGGGCGCGCGGTCCCTCACTATACTTGGGCGCGATAAGGCGCGAATCGACGTGTTGCTAGATCACCTGCGCTTATCTACAGCGAAAAGTCGACTAAGTGGAGCATTGTTTAACAGTGCGGAGGCCGATGTTAGCTTGCAAACAACAGACATCGTAATCAATGCCACGTCGGTTGGACTTAAAAGCAGCGACGCTCCCCTGTTGATCGATGTAAACCAGCTTCCAGTAGGGTCGCTGGTGATGGATATGGTCTTTAACGCGGGACTTACTCCCCTCTTACAGGCGGCTCAGGCGCGTGGTTGTTTTGTCATGCATGGGCTTTCTATGCTATTGTATCAAGGGACGCTGGCCTTTGAATTGTGGACGGGCAAAGACGCGCCCGTTGAGGTGATGCGTGACGCGCTGGGATTAAAAAACGACAATTTGTAGGGACGCGATTGATCGCGTTCGACAGGGAAACATACATGTTCAGATTTCTTACATCGGGCGAATCACATGGGCCGGGGCTGACGGCCATCATCGAGGGCATCCCTGCCGGGTTGAAAGCGCTGGCAGAGGATATCGATACCCATTTGCAGCGACGCCAGGGCGGGTATGGTCGCGGCGGCAGGATGAAGATTGAACGCGACCGCGTGACGTTTCGTTCGGGCGTGCGGCATGGATTGACGCTGGGTTCGCCTATCACGCTGGAAGTCGAGAATCGCGACTGGCAAAACTGGCAGGTCAAGATGAGCGTCACAGAGGTTGAAGAGCAGGTTGAACCTGTGACGCTGGCGCGGCCAGGACACGCCGATTTTGCTGGCAGCATCAAATATGGACATGATGATATTCGCAACGTGATCGAGCGTTCGAGCGCGCGCGAAACGGCTACACGGGTAGCGGTGGGCGCGTTGTGCATGATCTTTCTGCGGCAATTTGGCGTAGAGATCCACAGCCACGTGCTGGAGATCGGACCGTTGGTGATGCGTCCAACAGCGTCATCAATCATCATTTTGACGAGGCATACTGGCAACAGGTCGAGCAATCGCCTGTGCGCTGTGGCGATGCCGTCCTCTCCGAGCAGATGATCGCGTATATACAGGACTCGAAAACGCGGGCCGATACCTGCGGCGGCATCTTTGAGGTTGCGGCTACCGGAGTACCGATTGGTCTCGGCAGCTATAGCCAGTGGGACCGGCGCTTGAGCACGCGCATCTCCGCAGCGCTTATGAGCATTCCGTCGATCAAGGGCGTCGAGATCGGTAATGGCTTCGAGCAAAGTCGGTTGCCTGGTTCGCAGGTGCATGATGTCATCCAGTACGATGAAAAACAGGGATGGCAACACCGGACCAATCACGCTGGCGGCATCGAAGGAGGCATCAGCAACGGCGAACCTATCGTGGCGCGAGCGGCGGTCAAGCCCATTTCCACGCTGGCGCATCCCCTGCCTACCGTTGATATACGCACGCGTGAAAACGTCAGCGAGGGTCGTTACGAACGCAGCGACGTGTGTGTCGTGCCAGCAGCGGGGGTGGTTGGCGAGGCTATGCTGGCGATTGCGCTGACCGGGGTATGGTTGGAGAAATTTGGCGGCGATAGTATGCCGGAGACGCTGGCAAATTTCAAAGCGTATAGAGCTAATGCGCAGGGTTAATCGTCAGGACAAAGCGGCGCAAGAACACGAGAGCCATCCCAAACAGCGGGATGGCTCTCGTGTAACCGACAGTGGACGGAAACGAAGGAGAATGGAGTAAGTTTGCTTATCAATTACGGAACGATCTCATCAGGCTTAGCACGCTGTTTACATAACGCCAGTTGAAGATGCCCCGGTGAATGACGGCCCAGCCGCCCTCGTTATAACCACTAATGATGTCCACCAGGTTGCCATGAAAGCCGTTCCATAACGAGCGCAAGTAGGTGGTACCGAGCAATATGTTGTCCCATAAGTGATAGGGATCACGTCGAATGCGAGTCTGGATGTTGAGACCCATAGCGGTATATGGCATCAACTGCATGACACCGATGCCACCATCCCAGGCGATGACATGCTGGTACCAACCGCTTTCCTGCCAGGCGATGGCTAGCACCAGTTTGGCGGGCAATCCATACATAGCTGCGGCGCGGCGTAATAACACTTCTACCTGGCCGCGTGTAGACCATTGCAAAGCTCCATAGGCATACCAGAGCACGGTGCCGTTTGCCAGCATTCCGTTTGATCCGCGACCGCCGCCCTGATTGCCACCGCTGCTGAGACGGTAAGGGATACACAACTGCTGGTTGACAAAAATCAGGTTGACATTCCTGATGCCGTTGACTTGCGCCAGCGTCCAATAGTTGGCGTTATAGCGCCTTGCGATGGCGCTGAGTGTATCACCTCTGTGAACCGTATACCAACTGCACCCGTTGCCAGGTCCCGGATTGGCGGCCTGCGCGCTGTGTTGATCTTGAGAAACTACAAAGGAACTGAATATCAGTACTGCACTACAAACGAGTAAGATCACATTTTTTGAAAGCAGAAAACGCAGGGCGAATCTTCGCCGGTTTTGTTTGCCACGATTTCCAGTCTGTTGTGTCATTTTAGGTTTTATGTCTTGCATTGGTACTAATTCCATTCGCTTGCTTGCTCCTCTCTTTTCTCACTATATCGGCCCGTAAAATCTATGAATGCGCATATAGGCTCACCACTTCCTCTGGAACCCTGGTCACGTCAGGGCTAGCAGACCCTTCGCAACGTTCAACAGGACAGAGAGCACGTCCGCTCATCAGGAAGTCTTCTCTCCAAATGTCTGGCTACTGACTGAAATATCGAGTTGCTATTAAGCATGAGGGGTGCTACAATCCAGGTGACAATAACGCAGGCAAACAGGCGAGGTGTACCGGCTTGAAAACAGAAGAATCTCTGAGCGCGACGGTTGAAGAATACCTGGAAACCGTTTACAACATGAGCGCGGAAGATGAGGTGGTGATCGGCGCGCGGCTGGCCGAAAGATTCCGTGTGTCTGCTCCTACTGTGACGGAAATGCTGAAGCGTCTCGTTCGGGATGGATACATCACAATGGACTCGAAGCGCCTGGTCACACTGACCGAGGCTGGGTACCAGGCGGCTGAGGCGGTGCTGCGCAGGCACCGCCTCACTGAACGCTTCCTGGTGGATATGCTGGGTATGCAGTGGCACCAGGTGCATGAAGAGGCCCATCGCCTGGAACATTTTATATCGGGCGCGGTGGAAGCTCGCGTAGTCGCCAGCCTGCATCATCCCACGACATGCCCGCATGGCAATCCCATACCTGGCCTGGTGCCGGGCGCGCGAACTTATCTCAAAGACCAGGGCGCGCGGCGTCTCTCGACGATTGAAGTGGAGCAGCAGGCTACTATTCTCTGCATATCAGAAGTGGTGGAAGATGAGGAAGCGTTGATTCTCCACCTGCATGAAAAGGGTCTAACCCCTGAGACCCACTTGACCGTCCTCACAAACGATGCCCCAGATGAAACCGGGGAAGAGAATTTTTGCCTGCGCGTAGGTGGGCGCGAAGTATGCATCAGCGAAGCAGTGGCTGCGAAAATCTGGGTCACGGGTTTGTGAGCGAATCTTGAGAGAATCCTGAATGATTGCTCTTGACTTTCTCTATTAGGTCATGCTAATATCTGAGTGTGCCGGTAGGAATTAAGATGGGCCAGGCACACACCCTAAAACTAATAGAGAAAGTCAGTTATGGTAGCAACATTTGTGCTTTTCTTGCGTGAGGGACTGGAAGCCAGTCTGATTGTTAGCATTCTCTTTGCCGCTCTGCGCCAGCTTGGTCAAATGGAGAAAGCGCGCGCGGTATGGATTGGTGTAGGGCTGGCGATTTTCACTTCACTGGCTGGTGGCGTTGCCCTCTATGTCACCATTCATGACTACGTCGGATCAACCTTCCAGACGGTATTTGAGACCATCACGTATCTTCTGGCGGTCGTGCTATTAACCGCCATGACCTTCTGGATGCAGAAGCACAGTCGATTCTTGAAACGCGACATTATGGCGAAGGCGGGACTGGCCGGTTCGGGACTTGCGCTTGCTTTGCTGGCCTTTTCCACGGTCGGGCGTGAAGGGCTGGAGACGGCGGTTTTCACGCTGGCCTTCTCATTCCAGACCAACGGCGCGTTGCTCTTACTGGGCGCGAGCCTGGGTTTGCTCACCTCGATTGGCCTGAGTTTCCTGGTGTATAAACTGGGCTACAAACTGGACTTTCGTATCTTCTTCCGCGTCATGGGTATTCTATTGCTATTCTTCGCCGCCGGTTTGCTTGGCGATGCTGTCCAGAATATGCAACAACTGGGCTGGCTGCCCTTTGCCACCGCTCACATGTGGAATACCGCCCGCATTCTTCCCGAAAGCAGTACGCTTGGCGATATCCTGCACGCCTTCCTGGGCTATGCCGAGGCTCCCACCATCTTGCAGGGCTTCTTCTACGCGGCATATCTACTCGTAGCCGGCAGCCTGTTTGCCCGGTTGACACGCAAACCGGGCGCGCCGGCCTCTGCCTCCTCGATCAAAACTTCTGTTAAAGAACAGGCGCAGAGCCAGGCTTAAAAATCACAGGAGGAATTCCATTCTAAAATTTTAAGGGCCACAGGAAAGCGCATCCGCCAAACTAAAATAGTTTGGCGGATGCGCTTTCCTGTGGCCCAACGAATAGAAAACACGAAATTCGTATAAAAAATGACAATATTACAAAATATTCGTATTAAAATACCCTAAAAACCACTAATAACATTGCAAACCTATGAGTTATAGGGTACAATTGTAGTGTAAACCTGACCCTATGTTAGTGCATTGTTCCTC
Source organism: uncultured Chloroflexia bacterium (assembly GCA_963769535.1). Lineage (GTDB taxonomy): Bacteria > Chloroflexota > Ktedonobacteria > Ktedonobacterales > Ktedonobacteraceae > CF-113. Next base: position 134,202 of record CAVYMC010000006.1, read on the forward strand.
CCATGAAAGGTAAATTTTATGCTTCGGGAACCAATCACGCTTAATCGCACCCATGTGCAGGAGATTGTGGAGCGCGAAGAAGCGCAATTTCGCAAACGAACGCCGCGTTCGCACGAGATTCACGAACGCGCGAAATCGTCGCTGCCGATGGGTGTTTCAAGCTCATTCCAGGCCGTTCCCCCCTATCCGTTATTTATCAGCCGCGCCGAGGGCAGTCAGATCTGGGACCTCGATGGCAACCAGTACACCGACTTCCACCTGGCTTTTGGCAGTTTGTTGGTCGGCCATTCCCATCCTGTGCTGGTAGAGGCATTGCGCGACCAGCTTGGCAAAGGCAGCCTGTACTCGCTGCCCTGTGCTGATGTGGTGTACCTGGCGGAAGAGCTGGTGCGGCGTTTCGCGCCCATCGAACAGGTGCGTTTCTGCAACTCAGGCACGGAAGCCACGATGGATGCGCTGCGATTGGCACGCGCGCATGTTGGCCGCGAAAAGATCGTCAAAATTGAAGGTAGTTATCACGGGCATCATGATGCCGTTTTGATGAGTACCAAGCCGTATCTTGCGGATGCCGGTCCTATTGAGCGTCCCAACACGGTGCCGGCCTCGAAGGGTATTCCCTCCAATTTCAAGGCCAACACCATCATCGCGCCTTACAACGATGCCGAAGCGCTTGACCGCATTCTGAGCGAGCACGAGGGCGAAGTGGCAGCGGTCATTATGGAAGCGGTTATCATGAACGTGGGCGTTATTTTACCGCTTGAGGGCTACCTCCAGAGCGTGCGCGAGGTCACGCGCAGGCATGGCGTGCTGTTGATTTTCGACGAGGTGAAGACGGGTGTGACCGTTGCCCCTGGTGGCGTCACGGAAATTTATCCGGTGGAACCCGACCTGATTTGCCTTGCCAAATCCATCGGTGGTGGTATGCCCATTGGCGCGTTTGGCGGGCGCGAGGAGATCATGCGCCGCATCAATCACAGCGAAGTGCTGCACCTCGGCACCTTCAACGGCAATCCCATGTCGATGCGCGCCGGCCTGGTTACGCTGACGCAAATCTTCACGCCGGAAGCTCATGCCCACGCCAATGGACTCTCTCAGCAACTAGGCAAAGAGTACGAGGCCGTCATCGAGGAGTTCGATCTGCCCATGCATGTCGCCCAGATCGGCGCGAAGGGCTGCGCCATGTTCCGCTATGAACGCGCTCGCAACTATCGCGCCTGGTTTGACATCGACATGGATGTCTCGTATGCCTACTGGCTCTTCCTCGCCAATCGCGGTATCCTCTTCCCGCCCGGCTTCGACGACCAGTGGACCGTCTCGATCCAGCATACGCAGGATAACATCGATCATCACGCGCATGTCTTCCAGCAGTTTGTAAGAGAACTTGTGCGCTAATCGCGTAGGAGAGACAAAGAGGGTCAGGACGATGCGCCTGCATCGTCCTGACCCTCTTTGTCTCTCCTACAAACTATCAGATGTGCAGCGGATAAATGGCAAACCTGGAGAACTGCGCCTGAATTCCGGGTTTTGCTTCAGGAAGATTTGAGATAAAGAGAGCGACGGAACCACTCATATAACTAGTATCCGTAATGGTCTTGAGAAGCTGACCATTGACAATAAATGATAGAGTAGCGCCTTTCGCGATAATCATGATCTGATTGGCGCTGCCTTGTTTTTTAATAGCAGCGTTGAGTGTGTAATCCACGATTTTTGTGGAGGTGGACGCGCCACTCGCATCTGTGACGCCCTTAAATATTGCGTAAGATCCATCACCGTACAATTCAAAGCGATAGTAGGTAGCCAGGTCGCCCTCCGCATTTGCAGCGCCCCGAATATAGATACCATAGCCGTTATTCTGATCACCCTGATCAAGCACGGCGTTGACTGTTAATGTGAAGTTACTGTAGGTCCTCTCGCCCGGCAAGAGTTCCCAGAGTAACTGATTCTTGTCAATCTCCATCGTCAGTGTGCCGTTGCTTAAAGTAACTGCGTAATTGCCGGGTGAACTCTGTAGATTCCACCCGTTCGCATCGGTAGCAAAGTTGTCTGAAAAGAGAGGAGACCCCGTTGGTAAAGGATAAGCAGCAACCTTATGAGAAGAAGTTCCTTTTGAGAAAAAAGCCGAGAACGATATTCCTGCAGAACGAACGAAATAGGTCGCGGATAAGACGAGGAAGAGAAAAACGCAGGTGAGGTAGATCAATGTCCTACGTTTTTGTTTCTCTGATCGAACTTTCGCAAGCCGAAAACCACAGTTGTAGCAGGAAGTCTCACCTGGTGGAAGATTTATCTTGCAACGAGGACAAACCATTGGAAGTTTGTCCCGATAATACATGGACATATAGCATTCCTCTTTCGGCAGGAAAATATACATGATATATTGATATTGTACCAACCCTATTTATACTATATCATTTACTACCAGGGTGTCCAATTCGTATTACCTTTTGGCGGTGGTTTGTAGGTTGCTTCGGAGGGATGCGGGAGCCGTTTCACGTTATTCTCGTTTTCGGTTATTACAATTCACTAGAGAGAGCAGGGAATTCTGTATGGCGAAGAAGAAAGCCATGATTGGCATCATTGTGACGCTGTTCGGAATTATTATTATCGGTACGGGCGCTTTCTTGCTATTAAGCTCTTCCTCACCGTTCGCGCGCCCGGCGCAACCAAAAGTGGTTCGCCAATCGCACTATACCGTTCATCGCTCGGAAGAAGTGCCATTTTCTTCACATCGCGCGCTATCCGTGGTAGCGAGTCAGGAAACGACGGCATTATTACCCTGGGGAATTGCTTTTGATTACGCACGCGGGTTTGTATGGGTTGCCGAGCCGGGATGCGAACCGAAACCAAAGTGCCCGGCAACGACGCAGGGCATACTTGGTCAGTATGCATACTCGGATAGCAACCTCATACAAAATTTTAATGAACCGGCTGGATACTCAAGCCCGCTTTTTGTGGCTGTCGATAAAGATGGCAATATCTGGTTTACTCAACCCGACACAGATGCGATTGGCGAGTTTGATACCCAGAGCCAGAACTGGACTCAATGGCCTTTGAAGCATGGGAGCGCGCCTTTCGATCTGACCTTCGATAGTTCGGGAAACCTCTGGTTCACCGAGTATGGCTCCAACAAGATTGGCTTCTTTAATCCACAAACAAACCAGGTGGTTGAAAATCCTATTCCCACACCAAATAGCAATCCATACGGCATAACGGTTGATCCCGGAGGAACAATCTGGTTCTCTGAGAATGCGCCGGGCGTAGACCAGATTGGAAGCTTTACGCCGACCTCATCTGGAGTAATTAAGATTACAGAACATGCCGCCGGCGCCATCCGCCCGCACATGGTTACTACTGACCTGGCGGGGAATATCTGGTATAGCGGCGGCTTCGATGGTGATATTGGTGAATTTAATCCCCAGTCCGGCAAGAGTACGCTTTTTGTCGTCTATCAAGGCGTTTGTTTATCCCCAGCAACCTGCACCGGCACGCATATCTCCGGCATCGGTGTTGATAGCAAAGGCGATGTCTGGTTTACTGACTCGCTCAGCCAGCGTTTGGGTTATCTTATCCCGGCGACGGGCAAGGTTGTGGCGCGAACAATCCAGACCAGCAATGCACACCCTTACGATGGACTGTTTGTGGATAACAGCGATAGAGTATGGTTCACAGAGGAGTTTGGTCTAACGCTCGATATGTGGCCCACCAGCGCTGTCGGGTAATTGTGCGGGAGGCTGTCATCTTTTTGCTCGAGGGGCCAGGGCGGGGGCAAGCCCCGCCCGTACCCTACTACGCAGTGGAGCGCGAAGCCGTACAGGGTAGGGTCTGTGTCATTCTGAGCGCAGCGAAGAATCTGGCTCGCTGGACGTGAGATTCTTCGCTGCGCTCAGAATGACACGACGGGCTGTAGCTCTGCCCTTGCCCTGGTCAACGCTCGCCTGGTGCAAAAACTTGACGCCCACCCGATGGCAAGCAGACAGTAGACAGAGAGGTATAATTTTGCTATAGTTAGCACGCAATCCTCACCTACGTCGTTATACATATTTGACCAGGTGCAAGTAAATCATTCTGATAATGCGCGCAATTGCGCGGAATAGTGATCGATGTTATGAGTAGTCAGGACGTTATTCCAGCATCCGATAGTTCCCGGTATCTGGACCCACAGGATGCGCTTGCAAGCGACATGCAGGCTGTTGCAGATCATGTAGATCATCCGCCAGAAGATCAAAATCGTGGCTGGAAAAGACTTTCGCCCTTCTGGCAGAATCGCCTGGTGGAAGCCGGTATGATTCTCTCGCTAGGCTCCTATTATGTAGCAGGTAATAGCAACCTGGGCGGGAGCCGGATATTTACGCTCAATCCCCTGCTCTCCTTGCCATTTCTTCTGGTTTTTGCTTTGCTGGCCTGGTATCGTCTGCCTTTCGCGGTAGCGTTGTTACCCATTACCATCCCCTATTATTATCTTGAGAAACCAATCTACAGCCATTATCAATTTGAACTGGCTGAAATAGCGTTGGGCGTGTGTGTGGCTATTGCGCTCATCCAGCTATTTTCCCAGCAACATTCCTGGCCCTATCGCCTTTCGTGGCGCGAAGTGCGCGACCGGCTCGGCCCATTTGCTATCCCCATGCTCGTTTTTGTGCTGGCCGCAGCTATCTCGGTTGGCATCGCTTTTGCGCGTAGGGATGCGCTGCGGGCGTTCCGCGAAGAAATCGTTTCGCCCCTTCTTTACCTGTTGCTGGTTTTCTACTGCTTGCGCGCGCGGCAGGACGTGGCGCGTTTGCTACTCGCGCTCTTTGCTTCGGGCTTTATCGTCGCTTTGCAGGGGCTGGTGCAATATTTCCTGTTTCGATATACCATTGCCCCCGATCCAGACGGTGTGCGGCGCGTCCATGCGCTTTTTGGCAGCGCCAACAACGTTGGTCTCTTCTTTGACTACTCTCTACCCATTGGTATTGCTCTACTCATAAGCGGGCATCGCGAGGTTTTCGGGTTTTTGAATACATGGGGTGTGCGTATTGCCATTGGCATCGCGCTGCTACCCATGCTGCTTGTACTCTATCTGAGCCAGTCTGGAGGCGCGTGGGTTGCTATCGCGTGCGCAACGCTGTTCATTGTGCTGCTTTCGCTGCCAGGCCGGAGGATGTTCTGGCTAAGCTGCCTGGGATTGCTGCTTGTAGCGCTGGTGGGCGGTTTCGCGCTGCGGCATTACATCATCGATTTCTTAAATCGTCACCTGAGCGTCAATGGTGTCAGCACGTTTACCAAGCGCCTGTATTTGTGGGAAAGCGCGCTCAGGATGATTCGCGACCGTCCCCTGTTCGGTTTTGGCCTGGATAACTGGTTGTGTTATTATAGCGCCAACACCGTGTGCGTTAATCCTGCCATGAACCTTCATCACTACTGGGTACTATATATACCCGGCACCCATACCTTTACCGGTCTCTCCGACGAACCGACCCTTTCGCACCCGCATAACATCTTTCTGCACGTGTGGGTCAGTATGGGTATCTTCGGGCTGCTGGCATTCGTGACCGTTCTCGCCCTGTTCGCCTGGCTCTTCACACGTATCCTCAAAACGCTGCAAGCGGTGGGAGGCGAGACGCGCGATCACCTGCGCTGGATGACAATTGGCGTGGGCGCTGCTATGTTGGCAGGTATGATCCAGGGACAGGTCGATAGCTCATTCCTGGCACAGGATATGGCCTTCTGCTTCTGGACACTTGTGGGCGCTCTCTTGCTGTTGCGCGTGCTATCGGGTACACCCTGGCGCAAAAGCCCTGTAACCCGAACTGTGAGATAGCACACAGTATTTTGGCGACTTACCTCATTGTCAGATCGACAACTCCGCGCTATACTCGCTGTAAGTGTGAAGTACCCCATGGCTAGAAGCCAGGGGCTTCCAGTACGCCTGTGTTGCAGGCTTCAGGGCTTTGACAGGAGTGTTCCAGTCGGCCTCTTCCAGGCCGATGTTCATTGCAACCACATCAAGCGGCTTGTGGGTACGGACTCAATGTATTGGTTGGCACACAAACGTTGGTACGCTAGTGCTTTTACCGTAGGGAACGATTTACCTACGAACGCCCAAACACTCTTCGGTTGTCAGTGTGCGAAGAACGAGAACAAGACTACCAGAAAGGAAGCAAAATGTCAAGGGAAGCGGCCTGGGAAGCGGGTTCTCCGCCTGCGGGCGGCGCGGCTTCTCTCCCCATGGCTGAAGCCAGGGGTTTTACGCCGCGACGGGATAAGACCATGAGGGGGTAAGCCAATGCTCTTCACCATCAACCTGACCACGTTGCTGGTCTGGCTGGCCTGTCATTTCGTGGGAGATTTTGCCTTTCAAAGCGCCTGGATGAGCGTCGAAAAGGGCAAAAGCTGGGATGTGCTGTTTTACCACTGCGCCACCTATACGGCTGTCTTTATACTCTTCGCCCACCCATCTTACCTCGCTACCGCCATTCTATTTGGCACGCACTTCGTGGTCGATGCGCTCAAAGCGCGTTACAAGGTCATTGGCCCCATCTGGCTCGATCAACTGCTACACATTGTGACTATCGTGCTTATCCTGCTGCTGCGTTTTTAACAAATCTAACGGCATTATCTATAAAGCCAGCACCATTTCATCAACCTTATCCTCGTCGTAATCGTTCATGATGTTCCCTCCTCGAGATTGACGTGAGCAACAAACCATCTCTCGCTCCATCATGTCACTGATTTGGAGGGAATAATAACGCTGCATCACGTTGTTGAATACAATAGATAACGATATATCGGTAATGCAACTAAACCAATGAACATTCGTAAATAGTATGGTGATATCGAAAGATACACCGGGCAAAATAAAGTTCGTTGCTATGGTACATGCCATAGCAACATGAATAAAAAAGAGAGAAAGAAGGAAATCCATGTTTTGGGGTTTTCACGGTTTATGGTTTCTGCTGCCCTTGTTTTTGCTGTTCAAGTTCTTCTGGATACTGATGCTGGTGTTACTGATTGGGATGCTTGTACGCGGGTTCAGCAGGAGAAACAGGGGGATGGCTTTCTATGGACGGACGCCATTCTATAATCCTGGTACGCCTCCTACTCAAGCTTCCGCGATGGAGATTCTCCGCCAGCGTTATGCTCGTGGAGAGATCGATGCGGTCACGTTCGACCAGATGCGCGAGCGGTTAGAGCCTTCCAACAAGCCCGACCAACAGTAACATTTAAGATTGCTGGAAAAATGAAGCGCGTAACGAGGCAGCTCAACTTTTAATCGGCTAATATGGCGGACCCTCTCGACCTGAATGGAAGAGAGGGTTTGCCGTATTTTTTAGTACAGTACTTTTAGTTGGTAGCATGTCTCCTTTCCCCACTAACAAGCTTATCTCTCCCAAATAGTGCGCGTTTCGCGTTTAGTTTCGATGAACTGGATACTAATTCCGACTATTGTGGGGTGTCAAATGTCTGATCTTCTTGAAGGCGTGCAATTAAGTGATTTTCTCCTTATCGAATGTATCAATCGAGGAGGGGTGGCCGATGTGTATCGCGGTCGCCAGGTTGGCGAGGGCAATTATGAAGTAGCGGTGAAGGTGTTTCGCCCTGGTTACGCGCAACGCGAAGCCTTTCGTGAATATTTTATGACCGAGGCTGAAAAAATCGGTCAGTTTGAGCATCCAAATATCCTGCCATTCCTGGAGTTTGGCGAGGGTGAAGGATTGCTCTATACCGTGACGCCGTTTATCGCGAGTGGCACGCTGGACGATTTGCTCAAGCAGGTGGGCGGCAAGTTTTCCGCCATGCAGGCGCTGCCGATCTTGCAACAGTTATGCAACGCTATTCAGTATGCGCATGACCATGATGTCATACATGGCAACATTAAACCATCGAATGTGTTTGTCGCTTCGGATGGGCGTATATTGCTGGCAGATTTTGGCATTGTGCGCGGCTATGACGATAGCCAGCAATCGCTGACGCGCGTTGGCTGGGGTTCGGCGGAATACGCCGCCCCGGAGCAATCACTGGGCGTCTTGAGACGCGCCAGCGATATTTATGCTCTGGGCGTGTTGCTTTTCCGTATACTCACTGGCTACCCGCCCTTTGTGGGGCAATCGCCCGTTGAAGTGCTGCTCAAACATGCGCGCCAGCAAACGCCATCGGCGCGTTCCATCGACCCCGGCATTTCGGATGCCGTGGACAGCGTGTTGCAAACGGCTATGCGCAAGCGTTCGGACGACCGTTTTGCCTCCGCGCAAGAGATGAGCGATGCGTTGCAGGCCGCAGTGACATTCGCGCCGGTGGCCTCGCCCGTAGCTCAATTCGTGCCTCCGGTAACGCGCCAATTGAAGCAGAGCAAGACGTTCGCGCCCTCTGATCCGTACACGCCCGCGCCGTCAAACGTTACTATGATGACGCCGCCAACTAACATTCCCGCGCCTCCTGAACAATTGGCAATCCCGGCGAGTAACTCTGTCCCATTGCCGCCAGCGTCACCTGCCGCCAACACGAATAGAACCTCACCTGGTTCAGGTTCTGGCGCCAGGCACTTTTTACAGGACGACGACGATGCGGGCGCCCATTTGTTCTGGTCAGCAGGTCCCGTCGAATGGTCTCCCATTGGAAACGAGCAGTCAGCATCCGTCCCATTGACTGCCGACGAATACCTGCGCAGCACACCGTTTACGCCGGAGGTCCCGCCCGCTCCTGCTGCTCCGGCCCCTACCCCCGCAGTCTCCACTGCTGTTGCCGCTCCTGAAAAGGAACTGCCTTCTGCGCCTGCGCAGCCATCCGGGTATGGCAAGGACAGGGGTACGCAGAAGACGTGGCGGAAAAAGGCTTTGCCGGCGCTTGTTGTTATATTGCTCTTGATAGGGCTTGTCGGTGCTCTGCTCTCATCTTTCCTTTTCCAGGGGCCATCAGCAAAGTCCGGCACAGATCAGCAGGGACAGACAAGCGCGAGCGCGACAGTTGGAACCGGCACGTCTCCCACAGTGGCAGCTTCTGCTACACCGAAAGGCACGCTGACTCCAACTCCTTCACCGGCCAGCGCAACTCCGACGACACAGCCTACGCCGAGTCCGACCCTCGTGCCGATTCCGGCCAACCCGGCCATTCCTGCTTTTGCTTGCGCCACAGGATCGCTGAATCTGGATGGCTCGTCAAACTTTGTGCCTGCCGTGCAACAACTTACCAACGATTATGGCAACCAGTGTTCCAGCAGCGTCAATTTTTCCTACAATGCCGATGATAGTGCGACTGGCTTGAACGCGCTGATGAATGGAAGCGCGGACGTGGCCTATTCCGATCTGCCGTCGAGCGGACGCCCTGGCCTGGTGGACTACCAGGTGGCGGCCCTGACGTTCGCGGTGGTCGTCAACTCGGATACCGGGGTAACTAAGTTGACAACCGCGCAGTTGCAGGCCATTTATACTGGCCGGGTGACTAATTGGTCGCAGGTGGGTGGCTCTAATGAGCAGATCGTCATTCTCACACAACCTGCCGGTTCGACGATACGCGCCATATTCGAGACGTTTGTGCTGCATGGAGTGACGCAAACGGTAAGCGGCGCCAGCGCGGGACTGAGTATACAGAATGTGACAGGTGGCATCACCTATATGCCCCTGGTGGATGTGGCGGGCAATGGAGGCGGGGCGCAGAGCATCGCTATCAATGGTGTAGCCCCGTCCGCGTCTTCGGTAGCCAGCGGTTCGTATCCCTTCTGGACCATTGAGCATCTCTATACCAATCACGTTGCGCAAGGAGCGGCCCTCTCGTTCATCAGCTTCTGCCTGACCGGCGCGGGTGAGACCGACCTCGCAAATAGCGGCGCTGTTCCCTATACGATTATGTCGGCATCGGCGCTTCGAAGCCATTTACCAACGCCGACGGTATAGTAGCTTTCCAGGGCGGGGGCAGAGCCGCCGCCCGTACCCTGCTACGAAGGAGCGGGCGAAACCGTACAGGGTACGGGCGGCGGCTCTGCCCCCGCCCTGGCTCGTAACGGAATAACATCTCACTACATGAAAGAGGGGAGACATGGCAGAACTCGCCGGGGTAATGGTGGGTAACTATTTTTTACTGGAATGCCTGGGACGTGAAGGGATGGTGGAGACGTATCGCGCGCGCCCTACGACGCGCGGCGGGTATGATGTCATTTTGCGCATCTTCCGGCCTGCATTTCCCGATCCAACCGGCTTTCAGGAGCGCTTTGCCGCCGAGGTGGAGAAAGTCTGGCGTTGTCACCACGAACACATCCAACCTTTGATCGAGTATGGCGCGGGTGATGACCTGCTTTATAGCGTGACGCAGGCGACAGAAGCGGAAACATTGGAGCGTTTTCTGGCGCGCCTGGAGATAGAGCAGCAGGACACGCCTTTACCCGCGCCCCTGCCCTTGCCACTGGTGGCGCGTATCATTACCCAGGTGGGCGCCGCCTTGCAGTATGCCCACGAACAACATATCGTGCATGGCAACATTCAGCCGACGAGTGTATTAGTAGAGCATGAGGCGCGTTTCCTGCTGACCGATTTCAGTATGAAGCATTCGCACGAGGAGAGCGATGCTGTAGTGGCGCAGGTGCAAGAGGGCAACGCTGCTTATATCGCGCCTGAACAGGTGGTGGGTATACTTTCGCCAGCCTGTGATATTTACGCGATGGGGGTGCTGCTCTTTCGCCTGCTGACAGGCCACCTGCCCTATGATGGTGAAAGCGCGGGCGAAATAGCCTTAAAGCACGCCAATGAGCCTATTCCTTCTGTGCGCGATTGGCGTCCCGATGTGTCTGAAACGGTAGAACTGGTGACGCGGGTTGCGCTGGCGAAGAGTCCCGCGGCGCGTTTCCCTACCGTCGCGGCTTTTGTGGATGCGTTGATGGCCGCCATCAGAAACGATGCGTCGCCTGTGGTGGTTTCGACGACACCGGTCCGCCGCATCCCCGTGCGGGCGCGGCGCACTGCTATGACGTGGTCGCGCGTCTTTACCCAGCTTTCTGTGCTGGTCATGTTATGCGGCCTGACAGGTATCGTGTTCTTATTTGCCGCTACACCTTTTCATCTTGAGAACCTGCCGTTTTTGCCATTGCAGAACCTGGGCCAGACGGGTGGATTTCACATTAACCCCGGCAATGGGACAACTCCCACGACCGGCTCGACTCCAGCGACTACTCCGACATCTTACCATGCCGTTACGAGTGGAAACGCGCCGCCCTCGCGCGGTCATTCGACTCCTGTTGTCGGGGTGACGCCTTCGCCGGGAACTTCGCCAACCGTGATGCCCGATCCCACCAGCACGTCAATATCTACTCCCGTAGTATGCGTGCCTGGAACGTTATCCATCGATGGGTCGCCCTACCTGCAACCCGCTCTACAGCAGATCAATAGCGATTACAACGCCCAGTGCGCCGGGCTGCAAATTGGGCTGCGGGCTGACGGCAGCCGCGCCCTTAATTTAGTGCAGCATGGTCACATTGATATAGCGGACGCTGATGTAACCGCCCAGTCAGCGCGCAACTTGACCGATCATCCCCTGACTGCTCTACTCTATACCCTGATTACAAGCCCCGATATCACCCTCCCAGGGCTGAGTACCACGCAAATTCAGGCAATATATTCAGGGCAAATAACCAACTGGTCGCAGCTTGGCGGCCCCAACGAAGCCATCACCCTTGTACTTCCTTCTTCCACATCCGCAATTTCCTCCATATTCCGCGCCTTCGTGCTACATGGCTCGCCCATATCAGCCAGCGCGTTCGTCATGAAGAAAGATCAGCCTGCCCGTGTCGCCCAACTCGTCTCGCAAATCCCTGGCGCGCTCAGTTTTGTGCCATTGGCAGCCGCCGCCAACGCATCTACTCCTGTTCAGACACTAACCATCGACGGAGCCTCAGCATACTCGCAATCGTTACTGGCGGGAACCTACGTATTCTGGAGCATTGAACACCTCTATACCCTGGGAAATGGGACGCCTCAAGTACAGGCCTACATCCAGTTTGCCACCAGCCCTCAGGAGATGACCGTGTTCTCCCACTTCGGCGCGGTGCCGGTAGGGATGGTTGATAATGCGATAGCGCAGAGCCATTTGCCGGGGCCGGAGTTTTAGTGAATGAGAGGTTTACCCATGGTTGGAACATAAAGTCGGAATAGAAACATAACCCAAGAAGGCTATGCTGTCTGGTCGGAAAGAGCTATCTTATCTCTTCCTCTGACTTTGTGGTTGGAGTAGAAAGCCGGTTTAGAGGGTTTAATTGATAGTTGATTGGTTATTTGGAGGAGTACTCTCTGCTAAGACCCCCAAGATTTGGGTTAGTACTCCATCTTTATCTGATAATTGAAGTTCGCTGAGTAAACGAGTGGCATCTGCGATGGTACCAGGCAGAAAGCAGTTATCGCGAGCAATTCGGTAAGCTTCTCGTGATTGAGTCAAGAATGTAGCCTGTTCATCCCCTGTACTTAGTAATGCTAAGCCAGCTAAGGTAAGCCCCTTTGTATATTTGGCTGTGTATAATAGAGACGTTTTGGTAAGTATAGTTTGAATGTGAATCAATGCTTCGTTAAAGGTTACAAAGGCTTTCTTCTCTTGACTGAGCCGTAGCAGGATTGCTCCATACAGCGCAAAACTACGATGATTATGCAGTAAGAAATTTTGCTGACAAGCAACTTCAATAGTAGCCAGTGCTTCAGAGTACTCTTTTATTTGTAAGTAAGCTTGAGCAAGTGCTGTTCCTCCTTCTTGTTGTATTTCCCGGTTATTGATTTTTGTTGCAATTTCCAATGCGAGTGAAAGACTTTTGATCGCCAGTTCGTAATTTCCTTGAGTTAGATACGTTTTCCCTAACCGAGTGAGGTCAAAGCTTTCTCCAAACCGATCTTCTATTTCCCGCGTAATTGCTACTGCTTGCTGGTGGTATGCTATTGCTTGCTCATATTGTCCTCGTTCGGTGTAGATCACCCCAAGCGTACCTAGACCTACTCCTTCCCAGCGTTTGTCTCTGACCTTATCTTCACGGCAAATCTTTACTCCTTGCGTAACACTATCTTGCGCCTGCTCATGCTGCCCCAGCCCGATATGAATAATACCCAGACTGACTAATATAACTCCTTGAGGATATCGATAAGAAATATTGCGTGCAAGATTCAAAGCTTTTTGGTAAAAATCCAGTGCTAGCTCATAATTCCCTAGAGTACGATGACTAAACCCCAGATGAGTCAAGAAACGGCACTCTCCTTGCTTATCGTCAATTTCTTGAGTAATCAGCAGCCCTTGCTGAAAATACACAACTGATTTTTCTTCATTTCCAGAGTTGCGATAAGCAGCCCCTATGCTTAGGAGCCATCTACACTGTCCTCTCTTATTATCTATCTCCTGGTCTACTGCAAGTGCCTGAAAGTTGTAATTAATCGCTTGTTCAAATTCTCCTAGATAGCGGTAGGTTTCACCTAAAACACCCAGATTTCTGCTTTCTAGCTCTTTATCTCTAATTTTCCCCCTCAATTTCTCGCGTAATGTTAATACAGGTCGAAAGTTTCCCCACCTGAACATATACTCATAGTCAAAATCCTCAACCAAGCGAGCGGCTGTGTCATAATCATTAGCTTGAACACGATGTTCAAACTCAGCAAACTGTGCTGTCAGATCATCAAAGGATATCCACTCAGAACGTGGTTTACGTTGACTTTGGTAGAACATAGCAGCGCGATAATGTAATGCAAAGCGCGTATAAGCTGGTTGGGTTTCGGCCCTGATATCATCTGGTAAACCTTCAGGAATCCGATTATAGCAATATGTACTAACTATGGGATGAAGTGTGAATGTCTGTGTTTCCTTGTTGCAGTCTATGAAGTAGGCCAAGACTAGTTGATCTAGTACTGCATGAAGTACTTTTAATTCCATATGAAATGGTACAAGCAAAAACTCAAGCGCTGTTCGATCTACTGGTTGATCGAACAATGCAAGAGCCTCCATCACCCAAATCATGCTAAGGCTAAGCTGTGAAAGGAGTTGCTGGACAATGCTTTCTGTGATGTTAGTAGCGAACAATACTTTATCTTTCAGTAAGTCGTCTGGTCCCAGCAACTTCTTTTTTGTCAATAAGAATCCTGCGATTGTTATCAAGGGAAGGGGAAATCCACGTGTGTTTGTCACAAAATCTCTCAATAAAGGTCGAGAAGCTTTCCGCAAGCCAGCTTCGTTTTTGGGATCAAGAGCGCGCAAAAGGGCTATAGCATATTTTTCTGGAAGACCTTTCTCTAGAGAGATTGATTGCTCTTTTGATTTGAGAGAAAACGGCAGGATCAGAGGAAAACGGCTAGTTATCACGATTTGCAGCGTACTCTCTTGTTCTAACACTGCTTCAATAAAAAGTTGCATGTCTGGATCAGTCAATTCATATGTCCCAGTGTTCTGAAGTGTCTCTAGACTGTCCAATAGCAGCACGTAGTGTCCCTGGCGCAGTTGATCCAGTAATTCGGTGACTTTCTGCACAATTGACATTTGCTGATTACGCCATGCATTATTGATGGCGGCTTTAGCATCATTCGTAAGGAGCTTTCCAAAGTCAGCAAAAATTCTATCCAAGCTTATACCTGTGCTAGTAGTGCTGAGATAAATCATGTCATGCTGACAATCTTCAGATGTTCGTAAGTCTTCTAGTACTCTACAAACTAAAGCAGTCTTACCAACACCGCCAAGTCCATAGACACCGATAAGTCGTGCATTTCCCCTTAGCAGCGTCAAAATTTCGATTTGCTGCTCATTTCTATTTTTAAATCGCTTCTTGTCTACAGATTTTGGCAATGGGTTAATGTATTTATGTTTATGATATTTACTTGCGCTTTGTGGCTCTGCATTCAATTCTTCAGCAACTTCTCGGATTCCTTTTGCCACCGCTAAAAATGCGTGGTCCCGATTTGGCCAAAGAGTAATTGGTTTCCCATTTTTAGGTAATATCTGAAGTTTACCAAAGGGGGCATCCTCCCAAGGAGCAGGGCGAAGAAGGACAGGGATAACACGAGCGACTCCAGCCTCATGTTTTTCCATTGCTCGCTGTAATTCAAAGCTATAGCAGTAGTTGGAGTTCATAAAATCGGGGCTGATGAGGAGTAAAATGATCTGAGCTACTTTGAGATGCTCATCAACCTCCCGTTCCCATTCCCTCCCTGCGCTGATATTGCGATCATGCCAGATATGAATGACTCCCTGCCTTTCCCACTCGCGTAATTGCTTTGCCAACTGATCTCGTAAAACTTCGTCCTCATGGGCATAGGAGACAAAGATTTCTATGCCTTTCGTCACTGCTTTTGTTCTTATATCCATGTGATTTTCTCCACATCCTGTTGCAGATTTTGTTTCGTTCCGCGATATATTATAGTCGCGAAACGTTGGCATATATCGATAATCCCTCTGTTCAACTTAACGTAGCAGAGCTAGCGTGTCAATAAAATGTTTCCCAGGTTATTAATGGCTTGTGCAACGTTTTCCTCTTAATAGGATAGTTTGACGAGTTAATCAAATTCTATACTTTAAACCAAACCCGGATTCCCTGCCTCAAGGGTATTCTCGCCAGATGGGGCGGGTCAAACATGTTGGTCCGCCCTCAGCTTTGAGCGAAATTTCGTTGCCGCGGTAGGTCATCACCTCGCAACCCGCGTCCTCCAGCAGGCGCTTCGTCAGAGGGTTGCCTTCAAGCATCAGGCATTTGCGGGGAGCCAGGGCCAGCACGTTGGTCGCCATCGTGTCGTATTCTGAAGCGGGAATCTCGATCAAGGTGAAATCGCGCTGGCGCAATTCTTGCCAGAATGGGACGGCCATTAATGGTGGGTAGACGACGGCGGTGCGGTAATCGATGATGCTTATCATCGAAAGCAGGTGCAGGCAGGCCTCTGGGCCGGTGTAGTAGGGCAACTCGACCGCCATGACCTTGACGCCGATGCCGGCCAGGGCCTCGCGCAGTTGGCGCAGCCCCCCGGCATTGGTGCGAAAACCTAGCCCGACGGCCAGCGTGTCATGATCGACCCACAGCAGATCACCGCCCTCGGCGCGCGCATCTCCATGCAGGGTTGCCAGGATGGGAATGCCCAGCTTCTCGTAGGTGCGCGCCATGGCTGCCTCTTCGCCGCGCCGTTTTTCTTTGCCCATGCTCAAAATAATCGCACCGGCATCGGTGACGAGCGAGGGGTCAAAGGCAAAGATGGCGTCGGCGTGATCGGGCTGGTATTCGTCATGATAGATCACTTCCGCGCCGCTTTTGCGCAACGTATCGGTCAGGGCATCATGCTCCTGCTGCGCAATCGATAGATTGGGCTTTGCTGCATAATGCCATTCATGCGCATCGGCGGAGCCAAAGGCCGCGTCGGGGCGTTTCACAAGCACGGTGCGCAGCGGCGATACCATGTCCTGGCAGCCGTATCGTCTGGTCATGAACATAACTGCCTTTCTAAACATTTTCAGATGTGTCGATTACTGCAAAAAGATGGGACGTAGAGTCCTCGTGACTCCTACAGCGTCTCATCTCTCTGACAGCACACCGCACTCACTGGGGAGTGTGTGGCCCAGGCCGGGCAAGGAACCGCTCGTAGATGTTGACCGCGCTGTTTTCGTCACGATCCATCACCAAGCCACAGTTCTCATTCTCACAGCGATACGTCCGTTGCCACAGTGGCATCACTTTCTTGTGTTTGCAGGCGTGGCACATCTTGGTTGTATCGCGTTCGTTTATTATATACAGTTCTTTCCCAAAGCGCAAACACTTATAGGCAAGCATTTGCACAAAGCCGTAGAGACCCCAATCATTGTAGACCATACGGTTGCGCAATCGCCGCTTGCGCCGCTCTTTGGGGGTCTCGTTCTCCTGCTTTTTGATGACCATCTGCCGTTGGGAAAGATCGCCGATGACCACAGCCCTTTCAGCCAGTGAGCCAGCGATGAGATGGGAGGCTTTGTGCAGACAGTCTTGTTGTTTGCGGCGCTTCTTTTCAGCCACTCGTTTGTAGACCTTGGAAAGATAAAGATAGCGGCGGGATTTCTTCTTGCACTTGTCCCGCTTGGAGCGAATCTTATCCAGTTGTTTGTTATACCAGCGATAGCCCTTGAAGCCGCCGATGTGGTAGAAACGTCCTTGATCGGTGTAGCCCGTTGCCAGCGTCTTGATGCCCAAGTCCAAAGCCACAACACCATCCTCACGCATGGGATGTTTCTTCCGTCTCTTTTCCGCCTTGCGCGTATCATCTTCCTGTCGCTGTGCATCGTCATAGACAAACGAGCAATAATAGTTGCCTCGTGCATCCCTGGACACGGCTACTTCATGAAAGTGGCCAGGGGGGTCTTCCGTCAGATGCGCCACGATATTCTCGTAACGTTTCGGTCCCCAGTTGCCACCGCCGCCCGTCGGGAGGATGATCGTCTTGTCCTGCACGTCCAGATACATGGCTGGATAACACAGTGTAAAGAACTGGTGGCGCGGTTTGACACGGGGAAAGCCGGGCTTCTCTCCGGATTGCACCCGGCGGAAGAACCCCTGCATCGCCCCATCCAGCCGGTAGTAGACCTCTGCTAAAAGCTTGCCGTAGACATACCGTAACTCCGGATCATACTGCTTGCTCTCGCGCAGGGTCTTCTTGACCTGGTTGACGTTCCAGCGTTCTCCGTTGCGTAGGCGCATGACCCACCAGTTGTACAATCCCCGGCATTTGGCTTGCATGAATTCCAGGACCTGGGCGTCGTGCTGGCTGACCTCAATTTTGATCTTCTTACACAGTAGCATCTTGCGCTCTCTCGGTCTTCTTTCTTCCTGTTGTGACAAGATCAGGTGTCACAATTCCTCGTTATTCTTGAGAGATGCCTTCTCCCGTGTTGGACTCGATAGAGTCCCAGTCTGAATCGGTGAGTAATTGTTTCCCTGTCCGTAACAGATGACAGTCGTGAAGCGAGTCGAGCCATGCATAATACACTTGCGCTTTGGTCTCTGGCTCGATGTTCAGGCGATGAGCGGGTTGCGTCCAGTCACACAAGGCTTTTACCTTACGTAACCACATCCCCGCTTCTACCAGCGTCGGGACGGTGTTTTGTAAGAGCAGCGTACCAGAAGCGATATGCACCAGGCCGTAGTCTTGCCAACCCAGGGGTTGCCAGACTTTTTGAATAGCGAGTCCGGTTCCGATGCATTCGATGGCGTCCACTTCCCAACATTGGTTTCCTTGACACAGTGACGTATGCTCATGCTCACGGATGCACAAGGGTATCTGTACTCGGATCGGTCGGTATCGACACTGCAAGTTCATCGGTGTCCTCTCCTGTCCTTACTTTCCCACAAGCACTAAAAAGTTAATGTACATCACTGGCGGCAAGGTGTTCGGGATACTGACTTGCGAAATGACACCCGTTGCAAGAAGAATAGCTTTTGCTTGTTTTGGGCTATCTCCTTGTATCTGCTCTGCTAAACGTTGCTCGTAGTCCTTTGTAAAGATGTAAGCCCACAATCCTTTGATCTGAACAGTAAACGGGGAAACAGTTTCGATGCTCGTTTGTATCGTGCTGACAAGCTGATACTGTGTTCCTGGCCGCGTGGTAGTGAAAGCTGTCGTTGCTTGTTTCTTTAGATCATCCTGGCTGTAGGCTATCCCCTTGCAAGTCTCACTTGCTTTGGCTGTTATGCTGCTTGCTTCATCTCCGGTAGCATAATCGGGGGTAGCGGTGTATGTACAGGTTGTCGGGAGAACGGTTTCACCTTTCCGCAATCTGAACGCCTGGGGTATCTGCTTAAAAAGATCGCTTCTGAGTGTCGAGGTCAAACTAACGAGATCGTTCTTTGCAACTGCCTGGAAGTCTCGCGCATTGCTGCCGTCTGTAAATGCTGCTAGATTTTTGACATAGAGAGAGCCTGACACTTGGCCGTTAATATCAAACGCTGCAATATTTCCCCTACTTCCTCTGTTTTGAGCATGAGCAGGGACGCTTGCTATACCATCCTGCGGCGGGTTATTGGCGGGTATTGTCACCGTTTCATTGGTACGTATTTGTACGCCGTCTGCGCCTGTAAACACGCTCCCCGCTTGAATAGTTTGGGAAGTGAAAGAGGCATTGTAAAACGTAAGCTGCCCTGCTGCTTGGGTAGCGTCAAGGTGTCCGTGTCCTGTAGTCGGGCTGGTTTGTGATCTACTCACCGTGACAGGTGTAAGCGTTCGGGTTGGTAGGACAAGTGTGACGGTGATGTGAGCGGGTTTCTCATTCGCAAACAGAATAACAAGCGTATGCGGGTAAGTGATTGCTTGCCATACAATACTAAAGCAACCAACGCCAATTAAACTGACGCATATAATGGTTTGCAACACATCAGAGAGTGTTACTCTCGTTCGTTTCCGTTTGATAAGTGGCTGTGTATCAATCTCCGCAATGGCATTAAAGAATATTTCGTCGGGATCGTGGTCCTGGCTCTCAACTTCGAGAACAAGCCCAGGTGTCAAGGGTTGGCTTTTCGGGTCTTGTGGAAGTTGTGTTTCTTTCTTCTTTATCTCCTGCATGGGGCAATCTCCCGATAGTGTGAGCGGCATTGCTGCCGCTCCGTCTAGTGAGGACTCACAAATTGTTTCCCGTCGCTGATAAGCTCCACGCTATACGGGCTTGTGTCACCAATAATGACGTACATTGCCCAGGTGTTGCCTGTTGGCCGGAAACTCAGGCTGACGGGAACTTTCGGGTCGCTTGTGGTCGTGATGTCGTAGATGTGGTCAAGCTGTGGGTGTTGCGGGTTGATCTGCACCACAATGACCTGCCCATGCGTATTGACGACCATGAAATGATCGGGATGGTTGGGGCTATCTCCCTGGGCAACGAATTGATCGGTTTGATAGGTGCGCGTGCTACCGTACTTCCAATCATCCTGCACTCCTTGCCACCAGGAGGCAACCGTTGAGAACAGCCACCAGCCGCCCACCATCACGATGAGTACCAGGCACAACCAGATCACCAGCGTGGCGCGGTCTACCCGGCGTTGATTAATGACTTTGGTGGGCTTGGGTTGGAGATGGGTGGTCTCGCGCCGGGAGTGAGGAGCCGTCGGATAGCGGACCGCGCTGGTCGGTGGGCGCACCGGTTCGTCTGGATAGTCGCCCCCGTCCAGTTCAAACGAGTCCGAGCTATAATTGTCATCGGCGGGATGAATGCCGAAGGTGTGGCCCTGCAGGTGGTTCGGTTCTGGCGGCGCGGCGTGCCTCTTGCGCGTGGGTTGCGCTTGTTGCCCCGCGGTCGTGCGGCGGGGAAACACAATGGCGCTTCCTGCATACGATGCGCTGTCTTGCTGCTTGCTCATGGTGTTACCTCTCCTCCTTGCACCTGTTGGGGAAAGATCTGATGGAGTTGTTCGGCCAGCAGCGAGTGGGCAATGGCCCACACCCGCACGCGCTGGGAGAGGGTGTAGCTAATCAGGGTCTCCAGGTCCAGTGCGGGCGACTCCCCTTGCTCCTCGCGTTCGTACGAGGGTGGCTATTCCGCATACTCTACCAGCGTGCGGGCCGCTTCATACCAGTGCGTAGCGGCCTGGCTCAAGGCTTCGATGATGGCCTCTTGCGTGACCAACAGCGAGAATGACGAAGGATCACCCGCCGCGCCCGTGCGTGGAGCGGAAGGCCGCCAGGTGGGGGCGAGCCAGTTCAGGGTATGCACAGCATCCCGCTCGTCAGCTAACGCCGCAAAGGCGCGACTGGCCGCCAGCAGGGTATCGGTGGTAGTGGCTTCTCTGGCGAAAGCGGCCCACAGTTCGGTGAGAGGCCCCAGCGGCATCCAGGGCGCGGGTGGTACCGAAGGAGGTTGAAGCGCTTCTTCAGGATGGATGGAAGCAGGAGAGGAGGAAGTCGTCATGCCCGCACCTCCTGCTCCCTTGGAGTATGTTTCGTGCAGAAAAAGGGCTGTGCATCCTGCGGCGGCTGTGAGGTACATCCAGGGCAATAGCCCGTGATGCCGCATTGTGTACAGCATTTCGCGCCTGCGGTGCCGACTGTCTGCCAGCTATGGCCGTACTACAGTATACGGAGGATCAAAATACACAAAGTCGCCTTTTTGCGCGCTGCTCACCACTAATTCAAAATCTCCGTGAGACAACTGCGCTGTGGATAAAAGAGCACTGATCAGCCGTATATGGTTCGGATCACAGACAGGGGCATTTCTGGTGCGCCCATACGGAACATTAAAGCGTCCTTGTGCATTCACGCGGTGAACGCCATTAAACGCAAGCTTCATCAGATATAAAAAACGAACTGCCCGACCTATGGCATCTTGTGGTGCGCTTTCGCGAACAGCGTAATACGCTTCTTTTGTACTTTTCAGAGGCGATAAAAGAGTAATAATGTCTTCTGAATGATCACGTATTTGCTCGTAGCAGTTCATGAGATCTTCATTGCTGTCAGAAATGAGTGCATTTTCTGGCTGTAATGCAAAAAACAACGCACCTCCGCCAAAGAACGGCTCATAGTATCGATTGAATGTAGCCGGAGTATGAGGAAGGATGTGTTTGAGCAACAATCCTTTACCGCCCGCCCATCGTATCAGTGGCTTATTGTTCTCTGCTTATGCCAACACATACTTCATATGAGGAAGGGATGTTTGGAGTTCCATACCTATTCCTTCGTTTGAGATATGCACTCTTTCAGAAAAACAGCATTCACTGAAATTCATGCAATCTGGTATTTTATAATTGCAAGTATACTATAGATTTATCTTTCATTACAATCAGGGGTACCTCTAGGTATAGCCTATCATAAGGTCTGTAAGTGCTATCTACAAAGGACGCCGTCTTTTCGTTTATCGTCAGAAACAAAACTGAGGAAGATCAGCACCCTTCACTTACCTCCACCAGATATCTGAAGCATTTCAGATTTTTGGGGTACTCTCTACTTGTAAACTGGGGAATGCTTAGCCTCTTGACCACTCCTGGTGCAAACTATGATGTACCAGGATTCGGGGGACATAACTCCTTCGGTGGTAGAACATCTTTGAAGATGAGTATAGCATATCTCCCTGAAACTTTTTTCCCAGTTTGCCAGTGCAAGAGGTAGAGTTTCTAAGCAGTATCACGTACCTCTACATGGAAGAATCTATAACCAGAGAAGGAGTTATTATATGCGTACACGAAAAGCGTGTTTGGTAATCAATCTCAAAGATGGGCAAAATCTGGCAAAACTGAACGCCATCCTGGCCGTTCTATCGGCGGCAGGCTGGGAAACCGATATTGCTCTCAAGCAGTACGGTGGTCATACGATGGAACTGGCGACCACAGCCGCCAAAGAAGGCTATGATGTTGTGATTGCTTATGGCGGTGATGGCACACTCAACCAGGTCATCAACGGCGCTATGAACGGTAAATCACAAAAGAGCCTGGTCGGTATTATTCCAGGTGGTACCGCCAACGTGTGGGCAACCGAGGTAGGTTTTCCCGGCGATCCTGTAAAAGCAGCGCTCACGCTTGTCAGCAGCGAAGATCGCCGGGTGGATGTAGGGCGCGTCGAAGTCAAATCATTCACCTTCCTTCCAACGGCACAGGGAAATGACGGGCAAATTCCGGGCGAGGGAACCTCTGAAGCAGGCGCACAGGTGAGAAAAGTGAAGCCAACGGCTAAAGCGCGGCATAATTTTTTGCTGATGGCCGGACTTGGCGTTGATGCTGCTGTGATGAGTGGGGTCAACAAATCACTGAAAGAGCGCATTGGAGTTGCCGCTGTAGGTCTGGTGTTAGCTGAAAAGCTACCTCAACAGCATATCTTCCCGCTTGAGCTATGCATAACCGAGAAAGGGAGCAGCGAAAAGAAAAACTGGCGAGGGAACGCTTTACAGGTCGTCTTAGGGAATACGCGCCGATATGCGAACGTGGTGAAAATGACGCCTGACGCCTATATTGACGATGGCTTGCTCGATGTTTGTGTGATAACGGCTGGCGAACCCATCTCGACTCTGGGGCAGATTTCATCGTTGCTGTTACGCCGCAAGCCTGATAACCAAACCAGCGAGTTCTTCCGCGGAACGCATATTACGCTGCACGTGCCTGCTTCGATTAACTTGCAATTGGACGGGAGCGCGGTAAAGCTCAACGATTATCTTGGCAAAGCGGACCGCGAAGAATTGCAACACGCTCAAGATAAAGAGCATGTAATGGTCACGTATGAGTTTGAGGCGTTGCCTCGTGTGCTGGATGTTGCCTTTCCTCCAACATATAATAATACCCTTTTTGAGAGATCGAGCGACTATATAGTGCCGCAAACTTCAGAGCCACAGGCTTCCACCGGTGACGCGGATGCATCGCAGCAAAATGGCGCGTCCGCCGACCGCGAGCAGCAAGCATCAGCACGGTCAGAACAGGTGAAAGAGTTGCTCGAAAAAGGGGCGCAAAGTTACTGTCGTGGGAACCGCGACGCTTTCCGAAAAGAAACACCGCTACATAATAGCGGGCAATACCACGAAGGCGGCTACCGGCGAAATTAAGCCCGTTGCTATCGTCATTGATAAGGATACCTCGCTGCTCAAGCGAACAGGCGAGCCTGCGAGCGTTGTCGATGTACGACAGTTGCCGGAAGGCGCGGAGGTCGTGGTGGAAGGCAAGAAAAGCAAACGCGGCGTTATTCATGCAACGGGCTTGCTCTTCTTTCCCTGATAGATGCTTTAGTCAAAAGTATTCCTGAATACTTTCTGGTTTGAGGCGCAGCGTTACACGTTGTTCTTTGGAAAATTGTGTTTCCATCTGCTTCTTCGCTGCTTCCTCGCCATGATAGCGAGCAGACAGTCGATAGATGTCACGCTGGCTGACCTTTGGATCGTCGATCATTTCAACCTGGCCCTTGATGGTCAGGTATTTGTACCCATCCTCAATGCAAATAGAAATACGCGGATCACGACGCAGGTTGCGTTCTTTAGCGCGTCCGACTCTGGTATTCATCATGATGGTACCATCATTCTCTAACAGGTACCACATAGTGGTCAATTGCGGTGTGCCATCCTTATTGAGTGTAGCAAGCACAGCGAAACGCTTTTCACGCAGGTATGCGCGCGCCTTCTCTGAAAGTTCAACAGCCATAAATACGTGTCTCCTAATATATATTCCCTTGCCGCCAATGGCGGCGGATTGATGGGGAAGAGGTATGTGGGTGGTACGGTTCGCCGCAGGCGTACCACCCACATACCTCTTCCCCTGTTAATGCAGCGCGGGGATTACGGTTTCGCCGTAGGCGCGGATAAACTCGCTCTGGTTGCGTCCGACGTTATGCACATGCACTTCGTCAAAGCCCAGATCGAGGAATGTCTGGATATGCTGGCGATGCTCGTCCAGGTTGGTCGAGATGAAGACGCGCCCCTTGAAATCCTCCGGGCGCACCATCTGGGCAAATCCGGCGAAATCCTCCGGCGAGCGAATGTCCTGCTTGGGCGCTTTGATGCCGCCGTTGGGCCACTCTTTCATAGCCTGCTCCACGCACTGTTCGTGGGTTGCTCCCCAGGATACGTGCAGTTGCAGCAGTTTGGGCATGGTGGCCGGGTCTTTGCCTGCTTCGCGCGCGCCTTTCTCGAAGCTCTCGATCAGCATTTTGAGCTTTTCGTGCGGCGCTGCCGGAGTAATCAGACCGTCACACAACCGCCCGGCGGTCTCAGCGGTTTTGGGGCCGGAGGCAGCTATGTAGATGGGACAGGGTTTTTCCGGGCGCGTATATAGACGCGCGCTCTCCATTTTGATGTGCTTGCCGGAGTAGCGCGTCTTTTTGCCGGTAAAGAGCTGCTTGATAACCTCGATGGACTCTACCATGCGTTCCAGGCGTACCGGCGCGTCGGGCCATTCTCCGCCGACGATATGTTCATTGAGGGCTTCGCCTGTGCCAATGCCCAGCCAGAAACGACCGGGATACATGGCGGCCAGGGTAGCGGCAGACTGCGCGATGATGGCCGGGTGATAACGATACGAGGCGCATGTGACGCCGGGGCCGAAGGTTGCGCGCTGCGTCGCCATGCCGAGCGCGCCCATCCAGGGCCACACCTGCGGGCTTTGCCCCTGCTGCGGTACCCAGGGATGAAAATGATCGGCAGCCATCACGCCGCCGAAACCCGCCTCTTCCGCTTCCTGGCACCAGCGAATCAACTCCGTGGGGCCAAATTGTTCCAGGGCCGCAGAATAACCAAGTACTGGCATAAAATAGACTCCTTGTTATAGATTAGTTGGACGACTGCGGGGACGCAGCCAGGGCGGGGGCAAGCCCGGCCCGTACCCTGTTACGAAGCGACGCAGCCAGGGCGGGGGCAAGCCCGGCCCGTACCCTGTTACGAAGCGACCCCCACAGAGCCGTACAGGGTAGGGGCCGGGCTTGCCCCCGCCCTGGCTGCTCTTTCAAGCTCTTGCATGTCTTCGATGGTATCGATGTCCAGCGACAGGCCGCGGCTTGCATAAAGGTTGGCGCTCAGTCCGCGCCGCCGGGCCGCGCGCAGGTGTTTTCCCAGGCTGTTGACACCGAACAGGTACGGTATTACCAGCGGCGGTCGCGCCAGCATTGCATTGGTTCCCGTTCCATCCAGCGAAGGCGCGAGTACAACGTCAAAGCGGGTAGAGCGTTCAACTATTACGTCGATATCGCCGGGGGTGAGCAGTGGTAAATCGGCGGAGATGGTTAAAAGCGCGCCTGCGCCCTCGGCCAGTTCGCGCAAGGCGGCCATATGCAGCGCGGGATTATGTCCGCTGCGCTCCTCGAACGACGCCCTGGCTCCCCAGATACGCGCTTTCTCCAGCACGCGCATATCGGGACTGACAACCGTTACAAGCTCAAATTCCTGGCTGGCGCACAATGTTTGCACGACGTGGCGCAACATATCCAACGCCAGCGTTTCGCGCTGGCGTTGTGTGAGATGCGGCGCGAGACGGCTCTTCGCTTCGCTCAAGGATTTGACGGGAATGATGGCCCGATAGGTAATGGTTTCCATGTTGCTCATACTAATACTCAATGCCTGCCGCGTCTAACACCTTACGCGCTAAGGCGGCTTTGCTGGCTGCGTCACGCATAATGGTATTGGTGGCGATGGCCGGTATGCCCAGGTCTTCGACCCGTTCCAGCAGGCGCGTGTCCTGTTCGTCGATCACCATCACATCCAGGAAATCGCGGTAGCAACGAGCCACGCCCACCGCCGAAACTTCCATGCCCAGCCCGCTCATCAGTTTATCGGCTGGCCCCTTGATAGGCGCGCCGCCTACGATGGGACTGACTGCTAC
Source organism: uncultured Chloroflexia bacterium (assembly GCA_963769535.1). GTDB lineage: Bacteria > Chloroflexota > Ktedonobacteria > Ktedonobacterales > Ktedonobacteraceae > CF-113. Next base: position 160,396 of record CAVYMC010000006.1, read on the forward strand.
CACCATGCCGCTCGTCTCGTGCAGTATATCATGCACGCCCGGCACTGCTAAAATGCTGCCTATGCTCACGATAGGGTTGCTGGGCGCGAGCAGAATGGCTTCCGCGTCTTTCAGCGCGTCGAGTACGCCGGGAGCCGGGCGAGCCTCGCCCGCGCCAACAAACACTACGTCCTGCACTTCATCAGAACAGCGCCGTTTGACCATGTATTCCTGAAAATGCAGCAGACCAGCCGGGGTCTTAATGTGTGTTTGAACAGGCTGATCGCTCATGGGCAGGATGCGCATACCCAGGCCGAAATGGCGGCGCAGTTCGTCGGTGACTTCGCTGAGCGTCTTGCCTTCGCGCAGCAGCTTTGTGCGGTGTATATGCGTGGCGAGGTCGCGATCACCCAGCATGAACCAGTCTTCGTTGCCATAGGCCACCAGTTGCTGCATAGTATTGTACGTATCGTTGCGTATGCCCCAGCCATGCGTCTCGTCAACCGCGCCGGACAGCGTGTACATCACGATATCCAGGTCGGGCGAGACGCGCAACCCGTAAAAGTCGCGGTCATCTCCCGTATTGACAATCACCGTCAGGCGTTCCTGTGGCAGTACCTGCACCAATCCCTGTAAGAAACGCGCAGCGCCTACGCCGCCCGCAAGCACAACAATCATGTTTTATTCTCAACCTCAATCATTGTATTGGGGGCCAGGGCGACCGCAAGGGTCGCCCGTACAATATACGTATTTAGACCGTCAACCCTTGATAGTTGAGTAGAACCCAGTGTGTTTAGTCATAAAGCGCTATCAGGCTGCTCAAGGGCAGTCTATCACGCCGCTTCGGGTCAGCAGCCGCGTACCCTACCGTAATCATGGCCTGGGGTATCAGGTGGGTATCCAGCTCGAGCGCATCGACGACGACTTTCGGGCAGAAGAGCGGCGCGCACATCCAGCCCGCGTCTAATCCCAGGTCATAGGCCATCAGCAGCATATTTTGAATAGCCGCGCCGATGCTCTGAATTGCCATTGTCGTTTCATCGGCCTGCCGTCGCTCGTCAGGGTAGCGATCCAGTTCTTCCAGGTACAGGCAGGGAATAATAATCACTGGAGCCTTCAAGATGCGCTGGCGCGATTTTTCCAGGCGTATCTTGACGATCTCGCTCTCCTGCCCGTCCATTTCCAGGTTGCGCTGCCACGTTTCGCCCATGCGGTCCGCCAGCAGCGTTTTCAGTTCGGGGCGCGTCAATACTGCGAAACGCCAGGGCTGCCGACCATGTGGGGAGGGCGCCCAGCGCGCCGCCTCCAGAATCTGCTCTACCAGCGCGCGGTCAACCGCTCGATCTTGAAACTGGCGCACGCTGCGCCGCCCCTGTAATAAGGCAGCCAGCGTGTCTGCGCGTGTAGGAAGCGTTCCCGCTCGTTGCTTAGAATGTGTTGCCATATTATTATAGATTGCCTTCTTCCAGTAGCGACGCCTCTTGTGGGCGTCCAGTCCGTTATTATTACGGGACGCCCACAAGGGGCGTCGCTACTGGAGATAGAGAAGTTTATCGGAACATATCGGTTGCGGGATTGCGTATAAGCGTTTTCCCACTGCCAGCATCGGGTTGGTATGTATAGCCGCGTAGAAGCGCGGCAGGGATACCATCGATTTTGCCCATCGCCAGTTCTGCCGCGCCTGCCAGTTCGTCCGCTACAGCGATCATGCTGGCGCGCATCTGGTACCCATAGGGGTCGGATTGGCCGCGATAATCGGTCAGCGCCGCCATACCAGCCACGCCAATGGCAATATTGACCTGTCCTTCGCGCCAGGGTCGCCCCCACGTATCAGAAATGATGAGCGCGATGTCAAAATCCGCGCCCTCACCAGCAAGTTCTTGCAACCGCGCCTGTATCCCTCTGGCCGAGCGATCAGGGTCAAGCGGCAAGAGGGTAAGGGTGCGCGCCCCGCCGACGTTGGACTCATCGACGCCGGCGTTCGCGCAGATAAAACCATGTTGCGTCTCGCTAATCAGCACGCCGTGATCCATACGCACGATACGCTTGCTCTCGCGCAGCACTACCTCGACATGCGCGGCATCTTTGTTGAACTCCTGCGCGAAAGCTCTCGCGAACTCTGAAGGTTGCACCTCGTCGAGATTGACTACACGCCCTTCGGCTTTAGAGACGATCTTTTGCGTCACAACGAGTATATCACCCCGCTGAAGTTTTAGTTGTTGCGCCTGCATTGCCCTGAATAGAAGAAGCCCCAGGTCGCTGCCTGGGGGAATCTCGCCTATCCCCTGTATGGGTACTATTCGTATCTCGCCGTTCATGTGCCTCCTTTGCCGACACTGCTATTATACGTTCTGGCCGATACAATGTACAATACTGTATTTAGTGAAGTATTGGACATGTCTAACGCATCGCTTTCCAATTGGAGAACCACAGAGTATCATAAGATTATCCTTTCGCTCCAACGATAGCCTTGATCGTTCTGGTTATATCTTCTCAGTATATTGTTCAGCGACAAATTATTTAGATGGATAGCCTTAACAGGCATGTGTTATTATGAATCATTACGATGATGGCAACTCGTGTTTAAATGGATAGAGCTTGTGCTGGCGGGAAAATCGTGATTAACTAGGATAGAGCTTGTTTCGAGCTGCCAACTCGTATATCAAATTGGAAAGAGGATTGAGTGTGAGCGAACAACAACAGGAACAGAACAAGGTAGCAGTGGTTATTGTAGCGCATCCCGACGACGCGGAATTTGCCGCCGCCGGCACGGTGGCTAAGTGGGTTGAAGAAGGTTGGGACGCCTACTACGTGATATGCACAGACGCGGCGGGTGGCGGCCCCGATGAAGCCACCGATGTCGGCCCCGCGGCGCGTCGGAAGATGACCGAGACGCGCAAGCGCGAGCAGCGAGCGGCGGGCGCGGTGCTGGGGCTGAAAGATGTCATCTTTCTCGATTATCCCGATGGGCTGTTGCAGCCCACCATCGAATTGCGGCGTGATATCGTGCGCGTGCTGCGCAAATATCGCCCGGCGCGCGTCATCTGCCAGTCGCCGGACCGAACCTGGGAGCCATTTATGGCAATTGGGCGCTATCATCCCGATCACCTGGCGGCTGGTCAGGCGACAATCATGGCGCTCTACCCGGCTTCGCAAAACCCCTGGGACTTTCCCGAATTGATGGATGAGGGGCTGAAACCGCATAAGGTGAAAGAAGTCTACATCTCCGGTGCGCCGCATGTGAACTTCTTCGTCGATATTACTTCGACGATGGATAAGAAGATCGAAGCTCTGATGTGTCACGAGAGCCAGTTTATTGGCCGCACCGAAGAACTGGCGAAAATGATGCGCTCTCGCGTTGCCGACCTCGGCAAGAAATACTGGGTTGAGTACGCCGAGGAGTTTCATCGCACAGAAAGCCGCTGATTCCTCTTGCTTTTGGCCCGAAATATGTGACATACTATGCTTAGAGACCTTCGGGGCAGGGTGCAATTCCCGACCGGCGGTAAGGTGCGTCTACGTTTACGTTCACCAAGCCCGCGAGCCGCTTTGTTGCCATGTTATAGCGATTGGCAACTGTGCGACAGATTCGGTGCAAAGCCGAAGCCGACGGTACAGTCCGGATGGGAGAAGGTTTAGCATACAGGCGGATTCTGTGTACTCTGTCGCGCCGAAGCGACAGAGGAATAGGTCTATTCCCCAACAAGGGAGTAGGCTACTCCGTATTGCTCTCCTTTTGTCTCCCTCACAAGCCTCCCAGGATCAGTGAATTTGGCGGTTCTTTTTGCCTCTTTGGATGTAAAGGACTGTCAGTAGCTAAAACCGAGGGAAGTTAATGAGTGTAAAGACGACTATTCAAGAAGAACTGATGCTGGACAACGATTTGGCAGCGCCAGTTGAGGGCGCGCGCCGATCGCGCGCTCCTGCCATGCCGCGCTGGCGGGCAACGCAGGACATTATGCAGCGCGTGCTGTTGATCGCTCCACCCATCCTGCTCGCCATTTTCCTGCTGGCGGGCTGGTTCGTGGGTACCACTTACGGACATGTCAACAGCCTGATTTTACCCGCACCCGGCGCTGTTTTTTCCACCTTAATCGCCGGTATGGCGTCGGGGTTGTTTCTCAGCAATGCGCTGGTCACAATCGAAGAAAGCCTGCTGGGGTTTGCGCTGGCGCTGGTGATCGCCCTGCCTCTGGGATACGGCATTGCGAAATGGCGTTTCTTCGCCGCTACCGTGCAACCGTACATGGCCGCAGGCCTGGCTATTCCGGCCATTGTGATCTTTCCACTGCTGAATCTGTGGTTTGGCTACGGTCTGATCCCCATTGTCATCCTGTGTATGCTGGTGGTCTTTTTCCCTATGGTGATTACCACCGCGCTGGGTTTCCAGACCCTCGATCACACTATGGTTGATGCGGCGCGAGTTGAAGGCGCGTCCGGCTGGTCGATGTTAGCGCATATCGAGTTTCCTCTGGCTCTGCCTGCTATATTGGCCTCGATACGCACCGGCCTCACGCTTTCGATTGTGGGAGCCATTGTCGGCGAATTTGTCAACCAGGGCGATCAGGGGCTTGGCTCCCTGGTGCTTTCGGCGAAAAACCAGTTCGATAGCGCGTTGCTGTTCGCGACCCTGTTTGTCATGGCTATCATGGCAATCCTGTATTACGGCTTCGCGTGGTCGCTGACAAAACTGGCGAACAGCATCTACTAGATCATACATACATTCATGAATTGGAGAGAAATACCGATGCATACACGTCATCGTTTACCCTTTTTCGCGTCACTGTTCATGTTGGTGGCCCTGTTGTCATTCACGCTGGCTGCCTGCGGGAGTTCGACTCCCACAACCGGAGGGACGACCCCGACACCTACGTCTGGCAAGTTGACCGACGTATCCATCGCCTTTGGCTACATCCCTGATATTCAATTCTCGCCCTTCTATGTCGCGCAGAGCAAGGGCTACTACAAAGCAGCCGGGCTACATGTGACCTTTCATCATGGTTTTGTGAACGACCTGATCGGTTCGCTGGTGCTTGGTCATGATACCTTCGTTTTCGCCACTGGTGACGAAGAACTGGTAGCGCGCAGCAAGAATCTGCCGGTGGTCAATGTAGCTACTATCTACCAACGCTACCCCGTCAGCCTGATTGTGCCGGCCAACTCACCTATTCACACCCTGGCCGACCTCAAGGGTCACACCATCGGTGAGCCTGGACTGTTTGGCGCAACCTACGTTGGGCTGCTGGCCCTGCTGAACTCCGCGCACCTCTCATTTTCCGATGTGCATGTCTCGTCCATTGGCTTCACCCAGGTAACTGCTTTACTCGCGCACCGCTTTGACGCGGTAGTCGGCTATTCCAATAACGAGCCGCTGCAATTGGAAAAGCAGGGGCTGGCCGTGCGCACCTTCAACGTTTCCGACTATCAGCCGATGGTTTCCAATGGTCTGATTACTACCGAGGATACCCTGCATAATTCGCCGCAGATGGTCAAAGCCTTTGTGAAGGCCACGCTGCAAGGTTTGCGCGATGTCATCGCCAATCCAGCCGCAGCCATGTCGATCAGCCAGAGCTATATTCCTGGGTTGAACGTGGCTAACGCGACAGCAGTGTTGCAGGCCACGATCCCCATCTGGCAGGGCAGCGGACAGAACCCGCCAGGCTATAACGATAGCGCAACCTGGCAATCAATGACACAATTCCTGGTTGCCATGAAAATCATCCCGCCCGTAGCGGATGTTTCGCAGGCGTATACCAACGCTGAGTTGCCATGAAGATACGATGTAATGACTGGTTGTAGCGCGCTACAACCAGTCATTACATCGTATCGCCTACCCACGTAATCATCTGATTCCCCGTATGCGCTATTTGAATGCGATTTAGCTGTAATGTATCATTAAGGCAGGAATGATCTCCTGCTTGAAACATTGTCTCCTGCTCGTTAGTAAATGGAGGGTAACATGTCACGACCGCTTGGAGTTACGATTATCTCTATCCTGCTAGGTATTAACGGCGTGTTGTTGATTATTGTCGGGCTAACTGCGGTTCTGGCGGGAGGAGTGACAGGGGCTGGCTTTATCTTCTTCGTTGGATGGATTCCCCTCTTCTTCGGCATTCTTTCGCTGATGCTGGCCTGGGGGCTGTGGAATCTCAGACCCTGGGCGTTCTGGACGGCGGTGATACTGGAAGCGCTCAGCGTCATCAATGGCATTTTTGGGCTAGCAAATAATGGATCGAGGCACAGCGGCGACTTGATACTTTCGCTGATTATCCTGCTGTACCTGCTGCTGGATCGCAATGTGCGTGCCGCTTTTCGCACTTGATGGCTGGCCTACAGTATCAACTGCAGATTGCTGGATAACGCCTGAGCAGTAAGCTGCTGCAATACCTTGCTTTTGACCATCCCATTCCAGTCGATGAAAATAGTGTCCGGCAATGATGTTATGCCGTATTTGAGAGCAACCGATCCATTGGCGTCCAACACGGCCGGGTAGGTGATACCGTTTTGCTGTAAAAAGCTTGCAGCGGCACTGTTTGCTTCCTGAAAGTCAATTCCCAGGAAGACGACATCTTTTCCTTGCGCCTGCATCCGCTTCCAGGTACTTTCCAGAAGCGGCAGCTCATCTTTACATGGCGCGCACCACGAAGCCCAGAAATTCAACACAACCGATTTGCCCTTAAAATCCGAGAGCGAAAGCGCGTTCTTTCCAGTAGATGGACCCAGCATTGCCAGCGAAAAATCCGGCGCGTGATGGCCGATAAGGGGATCTGACACAGAAGTTTTTGGCGCTGGCGTCAGCAGTTGTGTCAGGAGAAACGCAAGCAATCCCACATTTAACAGGCTCACCACACAAAATATGAGGATTCTGCGCCTGCCCCGATTTTTACGTACCGGCTCTGAAACAAGTGCATTTGCAGTGGGTTCAAGCATGTGGCTGTCCATTCCTAATGGCTACAACGCTTTTCTGGTAATGTAATTATAGCGTTATTATTATGCGCATGCGTGATAGTGTCAAGACTCCTTTTTAAAAATGTTTGCGACGAGAACGTTGACCCGGAAGTCTCTGCTGGAAGTATCTCCAGCAGAGATAGAGGATGCCCACTAAAACCACTCCTGCCAGTGCCATCGAGACAATGAGCAAGAGTTTACTGCCGGGTGTTGCTGCTGACGGCGAAAATGTTGTTTGCTGTGAGTTTGATGGAGGACTATTAACAGGCGGGTAGAGACCGGTAATGATGAAATGCGGGGTTCCACCGACTGTGATGCTGGTGACGGTGCTTCGTCCAGGGATGTCAAGCATCAGTACCTGGCCGTTGGCAAGCGCCACGAAACCGAACTGCCCATCACTGGTGATGGCGATGGACTGCGGGGAGCTGCTCAGACGGATTACTCGCGCCGGTTCTTGCTGCAGCATATTTGTTGCCGCCGTGACAGGGGTGAGAACGTCCAGTTGGTTGTGCTGCTGGTCAGGCACATAGACCTCGCCGGTGATAGCGTTGTAATCCATCGGGCCAAATTGCCCCCCGGTGAGCAGGGTACCCACAACTCGCCGTGTATTCAGGTCAACCGCCACGACGGTACCCTTGCGAGTCGACACATAAGCGGTAAAGCCGCCAGGAATGCTGATAAACTGCGGCCCACCGGCAACAGGCACAGAGCCAAGCAGGTGCCCGTTCACTTCATAGACCGTCAGCGCGGTGGTTCCGGTAATCCAGAGCTGATTAGGCGTCAGGGGAGTGGCATCAGCCGCAGTCGAGGCCGTCACCGCCAGACCATAAACGGGTTCATGAGTCTCGAAGGTGCGTTGCACCGCGCAGGTCGCGGGATTCAGCGCGCGCACGCTTGTATCTCCCTGTCCAGCCACGTACAGCACCGTTGAATCGACGCTGAGCGCTAGCAGCGAAGGTTGACCTGGAATGCTGGCCGCGCAGAGCGTCTTCCCTGTATTCGTCAGAATTACCACCACCCGTCCAGAGGTTGGCTGTGTAACATACAAAGCGTGTCCATCTGGACTCAGCAAGACTGCGCGTGGATTTCCCGCTACGGCGATTGACCCGCTAACACGTCGCTGAGCGATATCAATGATGCTGATGCCCTGTGCGGCTCCCGTCACATAAGCGAGTTGAGGAGCGCCCCCATCGGCTTGAACCGTCGAAGAGAACAGCCCCATGAACAATAACAGTATACCTAGAAAACAGAAACGATACCCATATTTGCTCAAGATCGAGATCACAATCATATGCACCCTTCCCTATATCCAGGCTAACCTGTTTAATCAAACTTTCCAGGTATTGGCTGTTCCAGCGTATTGTAACTGGTTTTTGGAAATGTGGCAAAATATAAGTATATCTGGCTGGCGTTAGCCGAATCATATAGTTCTGCCTCAATTATTCTGACCTCTTCACCATGCTATTGTGCTTGAAGAGAATTCCCCCAAATCACAGATATATCACAAAATTTGTGGTACAATGATAATACTGAAAGCGAAATGTATTGCGAACAAAGTACAAACCTCCTTCCTGCTAAATCCCGACAAGCACCCGAAGAAAACGAGATGAATCCAGGAGATGATGAAACGGTCGCCACCAGGCGAACTACAAGATGGAGATGGCACCGGTTCAAACCTATACGCTGTTCAGTCTGTACCGGTTTTATCTGGTTGCGTCCCATTATGCTCAAGGAGCCGTTTGAGGCACCAGAACCACACTATGAATGGGTACTCTGCAAACCCTGTCATAAAGAGTCTGCTTGTAGAAATGCGCCGCTCCTCATTACTTTCGCCAGTGCGCCTGCGCGTTGCTATTGGTCTTGTAGCTGCCGAACGTTCGCCAATTGCGTATCATTTGCGCGAACAAAGGGCATTCCAGCGAGAATTTACCTGGTTCGTGCGGTTTCTGATACTTTTCGGCCTCTTTCACCTGGTCATATTTGTCATTCTATTGGCGGTACCAAAATAAAACAAATCTGGATTATACTATCTGGCTGCTCTTATTATTTTCTTCCTGCTTGTTTGATTTCTTGCATGATAAAATGGATCGTCATGAGTATTTTTAATGAGAATTTTTTGCTAATACCGCGAAACCCCTTGATTTTTTTCCAAAAGTATATTACAGTGTAAACATCACTTGTGTAACTCTTCGGAAGACCCCTGGAAGAGCGAAGCGATAGGCTTACCCATCCGTCAAGGTCACTACGATGAGGTAGCACAAGCCCAAACGATCTCTGAGATAACGGACAAACCGAGAAAGGAGACTGCCGCAAACACAAGTAGAGGAAACCAGCAAAGAATTCTTCAGACAGGCCCGGTCTTTCTCTCAAAAAACGAATAGAGTGGATGTCCATTATTTGAAAATAATTGGACAAGACATCCGACTCATACAATGCATGGAACCCTACTCATTAGCTGACAGAAGGTAGATGAGCGCACCTTCTAGTTTTTCCGCTTTCAAACTACAGACTAAGGAGAACTGCATTGAGACAGCATTCTTCGGGTTTTTATATCGGCATCTTAGTGTCGATTATTCTGGGTTTTGGCATAGTAGCTGGCATCGCGCTGGGACTTCGATCGATATCAGGACTTGGCTACGAACCTGACGTGTATCAGGCGACTAAAACAGGTCCGAACAGCGCGACACTTGAGCTTTCTACCTATCCCGACAGTCAAGTTTGTCACTCTGACGCTGGAAATCCGCAAATCCACTGGGTGACCTATTGCGGTACCATAAACAACGTGCAAGGGGCAAACATTGAAGTTCCACCGAACAGCGTCATCACTGTCATCATCAAGAATTACGACAGTAAAACTCCCTTAATCAACCCATTCTTCCGGCAAGTGCAGGGAACGATTGGCGGAGTTGAGACGGTCAATGATAAGACCGTGAGCGAGGTCAACGCGGAGGATGTATCCCATACGTTCGACATCCAATCGTCGCCCGAAACTCCCAACCCGCTATTTATCAATGCCCCAATCGTTGGAGTCGATTCAGGCGTTCCCACACCGATAACAATTAACGGGAATCAGTACCCACAGCCCAACGTCATCTCCTTCCAGTTCCGCACGGGGCCTACTGGCACCTACATCTGGCACTGCTACGACCCCTGTGGAGACCAACTGGGCCGCAATGCCCCCTTTGGTTTTAGCGGGCCGATGTCTACTACCGGGTACATGGCGGGAACGATAACCGTCGCTAGTTATTAAGGGAGGGTATGATGTCCGAAGCCAATATCAATGGAAACACTGGCGGTGTTTCACCTGCGCGCGAAGAGCCGAACCATCTTCGTCGCGCGATCATTCTCTGGGCGGTACTCTCCGTTATCGGGGTTGTGTTCGTCATTGTGGTGAGCCGATTTATTCTCCCACCGGCTGCGAACGATCTCGGCAACACCGATAACTTCTCGCTTACATTATTAACCGCCCTGGCAGTGCCGGTGTCCATGTTCGTCTTTGTGTTTCTCCTCTACAGTTTGTTCGTCTTCAGGGTGAAGGACAAGCCTACGGAGGATGCTGTCCCTTTGAAACCCCGCCCATCCCTTCAAATTGGGTGGATGGGCATTACGGGCGCGCTTTGTCTGTTTCTTGTGATCTACGGCCTCTTTGCCTTCTACCAGGAATCCTCTGCCGCCTCCACGAACACCCTTGTCGTCAAGGTAACTGCGCAGCAATGGCAGTGGTCATTTGAGTATCCACAAAGTGGCGCGACCAGCGCTGGCGCTCAATTGATTGAATTGCCGGTGAATCGTCCGGTACAATTCTATGTTACTTCGGACGATGTGTTGCACGGCTTTGCCATCCGCGCCCTGGGCGTGCGTGTCGATGCAAACCCTGGAGAAGTGACCAATACGGTCATCGTGACACCAACGGTAATCGGCTCATACGCCGTGCAATGTGTGGAATTGTGCGGACTCTTTCATTCCTACATGTGGGAGCAAGTGAAAGTAGTCAGTGCGGCAGATTTCGATTCCTGGATAACTAGCCAAGGAGGACACCCATGACTCAAGTCAGTGTGACTACTGAAGTCAGACGCCCGGGTATCATGCACCAACTTTTTCCGAGTGTTGTTTCCGGGATTGTACTCGGCATTATAGGCGCTGTTGTATTTAATGTCATCACAAACGCTATTACGCAAGGCAACAACCAGGACGCGACAGTAGTGTTTACCTATGTCGGCTGGATACTGTTCTTCTTCGCAGGTATTGGAGCGTTCAACGGCGTGTGGAAGTGGGGCTTTGGACGCGCAGAAGCAACGCCTGCCGAAGAACTGGAGCTGGCAGGCAAAGACCAGGGACTCTGGCGCTACTTCCGCTATACCACCGACCACAAAGTCGTCGGAATGCAATACCTGGCGACAACGCTTTTGCTCTTTTTCTTAGGCTCCATGGGGGCCTTCATGATCCGGCTGGAGCAATCGCAGCCAGGTGCGCTTTTCTTCAACCCCTCCACGTACAATACCATTGTGGGTATGCACGGCATTTTGATGATCGTCGCATCCATCATCATGATCAGCGGTCCTTTCGGCAACTTTGTGCTACCCATCATGATTGGCGCGCGTGATATGGCGTTTCCCCGGCTCAACGCACTAAGCTACTGGCTGATCTTCTCTATTGTTCCTGTCTTCTTTTCCACTATATTCCTGGGCGGATTTCAGACGGGCTGGACTGGCTACGCGCCTCTTTCTGTCCAGACATTGACACCAGGCATGGATGCCTACTGCATTACCATCATCGTTTTTGCCGTCTCAACCACTTTAGCGGCGCTGAATATCGTCACCACGGTGATGGTGTTGCGCACGAGAGGTATGACCTGGGGGCGTCTTCCCATATTCGTCTGGGGCGTGATACTCTCAGTCTTTCTTGGCCTTGCCGCGTTCCCCACCTTTTTGATGTCTCAGGTGATGGTCTTGATGGACCGCGTCTTCCAGACCTCCTTCTTTATTGCCGCTTATGGCGGGAATAACTGGCTGTACGAGCACCTGTTCTGGTTTATGGGACACCCGGAGGTCTACGTCATTGCGCTGCCTTCAATGGCAGTAGCTGCTGAGATAACCGCCGTTTTTTCGCGCAAGACTGTGTATGGGCGGCGCATGTTGATTGGCAGCCTGGTAACGATTAGTATACTGAGCGCGCTCGTCTGGGGGCATCACCTCTATACGAGCGGGTCAGCCACAGCCCTGGATGCTCCGTATATGCTCGATACAGAATTGATTTCCATTCCTACCGGCTTCTTCTTCCTGGCCCTGATCGGTACGTTCTGGCGTGGTAAGGTTTGGATAACGGTTCCGGCGCTGTTTGTGGTTGGAATGCTGGTAAACTTCGTCATTGGAGGCATCACTGGTATCTACCTGGCAGACCTCCCTACCGATGAAATTTTACATGGCGGCATGTTTGTCACCGCTCACTTCCACTTCACCCTCGTCGGCAGCATGGTTTTCGGGTTTTTCGCCGCCTTTTACTACTGGTTTCCGAAAATGGTGGGGAAACGGCTCAATCCACGGCTGGGCGCGCTCCACTTCTGGCTGTTTATGATCGGTTTTAACGGGAACCTTCTTATCGCTGTTCTACGCGGGCCTGCAAGGTGAGCCCCGCTGGTCGGCTAATGTTGCGCCACCGTATGCAACTGCGAAATCTCATCGCCAGCCTGTTCGCTATCTTGATTGCGGCCTCGGTGTTTGTCACTGTCTACAATGTGATAATCACTCTGAGGAGCGGAGAGCTTGCTGACGCTAACGAGTGGGGAGGCAAGACGCTTGAGTGGACCGTTCCAACACCCGTTCCACTGGAGAATTTTGAACATCTGCCCGTAGTGACTTCAACGCCCTACGACTACGGAACCGCCGAGCCGCATCCGTCCGATACGGAGGGGGCCTTAGAACCAGCGCCTCTGCTGCCACAAGAAGAGAGTTGATAGGACTATAGGAGACAAACGATGAGCACAACCCTGGAGCAAACGCACGAAGAGAACACGCATGAACTCGCGCCACACATTCGTATAGGGAGAGCGCGAGCAGGCGTGCTAATGTTAATTTTGTCGGATACCATGTCTATTCTCGCCATCCTGGCCGCGGGTGGCTATCTGAACGCGCTCAATACAGAGAACGCATTCAAGGCTTCTGGAGACCACGCCGCCGGCTTCGTGCCGGGTCTGTTGTTAGCCATTGCCCTCGTGGTGAGTGGACTCGGCTACTACTTATGGGAGCGAACTACGCGCAGGAACGGGGGGGGCGGTCTGCCGCTCTTCTTCATTCTTTCTCTGGTGTTCATGCTGGTGGCGCTGGTGGGGCAAACCTGGGTAAGCTTAACGCTGAACCAGGGGTATGTTAGCCCGTACACTGCCTACGAAAGTGTGATTACGCTGATCACATGGTTTACAACTGTTCACCTCCTGCTAGCTGTGATTATCGGCGTACTGCTTTTGGGGCGGATCACGCGCAGCAGGGTGAAAGTGGTCGGGCTGAATTACATCCCAGAGGTCGTCGGCTATTGGTGGTACTACACGATCATAGGTAGCATACTCCTGTGGCTTTTCAGCCAGGTGATTTAATGCACACTTCTGGTAACGATGAGGTGCGGCAATGAACATTTGGGCGAATGCCGATGGGTGGCCTGTTCCACCCATCGTGCTGCTTGGATGCCTTGTTGCGGAAATCCTGTATTTCCGTGGATGGTATGTACTCGCAAGAGAAGAGCGGGCGAAAGAAACCGCCAGGGCCATATCTCCTTCTACCCTTACCGGTTCCGAGACAGGTAAATATGCATGGGATAGCTGGCTCTGGCGCGGCGTCTATTTTCTGGTCGCCATCTTAGTAACTCTTGTCGGAGATTCTGCCCCCGTTGACCTGTTTTCTGGGCGTCTCTTCTGGGTGCATATGGTCCAGCATCTGTTCTTGCTGGTCGTCATCGCGCCCTTGCTTGTGGCCTCGGCCCCGCTGCTCCCGTTGTGGTATGGATTGCCAGACCGGGTTAGAAGGTTTCTCAGGGCGTCGGCAAGGCTGAAAGCGGGAAAAGCGCTCTATCATATTGGGCGCTGGCTGCGATATCCCGTCGTCTCGTGCGTGCTCCTGATCGCCGGAATCTGGGTCTGGCACTGGCCTACACTCTACGATCTCGCCTTAACCAACGAGACTATCCACGACTGGTGCGAGCATTTAACGTTTATCGTGGTCAGCGTCCTCTTCTGGACACAAGTGATACCATCACCTCCGTTCTTCCCGCGCCTGGGATACATTGGGCGCCTGGGATGCGTGGGATTCGCAATCATGCAAAACATTATACTGGCAGTGCTGCTTGCATTTTCTCAGGTAGCGCTTTACGCTCCTTATGCACACCTGGTAACAGCGCCCGGTGGTTTTACTGCCTTACAAGACCAACAATTGGGAGCGGGTATCATGTGGACATTCGGTGATGTCCCTTTCATGATCGCCATCGGCATTCTCATGCAGCGCTGGCTTGCCACGCAGTCGGACAACGATCAATCCGAACTACAACACGCAGCGGTCAGCGCCGGCACTAAAGAGCGGGTGTGACCAAATCGCGATTGCTATCAAACATATCCCGGTTGAAAGGAAATGACTATGCGGCATCCAGAAGGTCTGCACAAACTGGCTCTCGCTGCATTTATCGCCACCTCGCTGCTGGTGGTCATCGCCGGAGCCTTCTGGGCTACCAGGCTTCTCGCGCAGCATCGCGGCCCGACACCGACGCAGGTGGTTGACACTACCATCCTCGGTTTACCAATGAAAGGCGAGCTTGCGCCCGATTTCACCCTTGTAGACCAGTTCGGTCATCCAGTGGCCTTATCTGCCCTGCGCGGTCGCGAGGTCGTGATGGCCTTCATCGACTCGAGATGCACGACCCTGTGTCCGCTGACCGCCAATATTATGTATGACGCCAGGACCCGGCTGGGAGCATCCGCGGCCAGCCGGGTAACGTTGATCGCCATCAATGCCAACCCCACTGCAACCAGCGTCGCTGCCGTCCAGTCCTGGTCTATCAACCACGGAATGTTGCACCAGTGGCTATTCCTCACTGGCACGGCTCAACAGCTACAGTCCGTCTATCACCTGTATGGAGTGTACGTCCAGGTCGACTCCAGCGGGAATGATTTGCATGATGCGGCCATGTACATAATAGATGCGCAGGGACACGAGCGACTCTTTTTTGAAACGCTCGACTCGAATAGCAAGCCCGACCTTAGCAGTGAAGAAAATGGACTGGAGATTGGCATGAGACAGTGGTTGCCCCAGTCTTGATATTTGATTGCAATAATAGTCAGGAGTCATCCTATGACCTTCATCCGCCGTGTAGCATGGGTAGCGACAGTAGTTACCTATTTTCTGATTGCGCTGGGTGGCACGGTTCTCGCCACCGACTCCGGCCTGAGTTGTCCCGATTGGCCGTTTTGCAACGGCCAGGCCTACTACTCAGGAACATATCACGTCTTCCTTGAGCAGTTCCATCGCTTCACCGCCGCCACCGTCAGCATCTTGATCGTACTACCGGTAATCGGCATTATCGTGTGGGCGCGTAAAGACCGCTCGCTGCTCATCCTGGCGGTTGCTGCTCCAGTGTTGCTGGCAGTCCAGATTGTGCTGGGAGGGCTGACGGTTCTCTGGAAGCTGCCGCCGCAAATCATTACGGCGCACCTGGGCACGGCGCTGGCTATTCTCGCTGTCGTAATCACTATTGCCGTGCTGAGCGGCAAGCCCGCGCAAAGTAAAGAGCTTCCCGCGAAAACGCGCAAATTCGCGCTGCTTGCGATCACCAATGCGCTGCTCGTCTACATCTTGATGCTGTTTGGTTCGTATGTGACCGGCAGCAGCGCGGCTCTCGCCTGTCCCGGCTGGCCGTTCTGCACAGCGGCTTCGTGGGCCGTGAGCAATCATCTCGCGAGCATCAATGTCCTACACCGCGTTTTTGCCGTATTCGTTGGCCTTGTGACGCTCTGGACAGTCATCGCGGCTCTGCGCCGCTGGCGCATCGCTCGCGGGCAGGCCATCGTCGGTTTGATAGGCGGCATCCTTTTCATCTGGCAGGCGATTGTGGGCGGCTTGATCGTGCTGCTCAAAGAACCGGCCTTTGTAGCAGGATTGCATCTCGCGCTTGCCGCCGCCGTCTGGGGAACGCTGGCGCTACTGGCCGCGCTTTCGTCCCGGCAACTACGCGCCGCTCCAGCACAGCAAGAGATTGAGAAGATGGAGCAGGCCGAGGCCGAAGCGAAAAAAGAGGTCGGCGTGGTGCGGCAGACCATCTCCAACTACATCGATCTGATGAAGCCGCATGTGACGGTGCTGCTGCTCGGCGTGACGCTTGCAGCTATGGCAATTGCCGAACAGGGCTTGCCCCCGCTGGCTCTGATCATCCCCACGCTGCTGGGCGGCGCGATGGCAGCGGGCAGCGCGAACTGCATCAACTGCTATATCGACCGCGACATCGACCAGATCATGGGGCGCACGCAGCGCCGCTCGCTGCCATCCGGGCGCGTGGAACCGCGGCAGGCCCTGAATTTTGGCATCATCCTGGGTGTAGTCTCGTTCATTGTGCTCTTTGCTTTCGTCAACCTGCTCAGCGCGGCGCTGGCCTTTTCCGCCATTCTCTTCTACGTCTTCGTATACACGCTTGGTCTCAAGCGCACCTCGACGCAGAATATCGTCATCGGCGGCGCTGCTGGCGCGGTACCAGTGCTGGTGGGTTGGGCCGCTATAACGAACAGCCTGAGCCTGCCGCCTGTTATGTTCTTCGCTATCATTTTCTTCTGGACGCCGCCGCACTTCTGGGCGCTATCGCTGCTGATCCAGAAGGACTACGAGAAGGCCGGTATCCCCATGCTTCCGGTGGTCAAGGGCGAGGCAGTGACACGGCAGCAAATCCTGCTTTACTCGGTACTCTTGCTGGCGCTCACCCTCCTGCTTTTCGCGCTGGGCATCATGGGTTACTTCTACCTGGCCGGAGCCTTGCTGTTAGGCGGCGGGCTGGTCTACCTCGCAATACGCCTGTGGCTCGAGCAAACCAAAAAGTGGGCGCGCACGCTTTTCTGGTACTCGAATATGTACCTGGCCGCGATCTTCGCTATCATGGTACTGGATCGCGTCGTCCATTGACGTAGTTGCTATTTCTGCTATAATGAGCGGAGAATGCCACGAGCTATTCCGGCGGTTCGGTATGGATGGCGATCGATCCCAGGTGGGGGTATTCCTTGCGCAGGGAACGTTTGATTTCCTCGGCCTGGATGTGCGCCTGGCTCAAGGGGGTGTGCGGGTCAAAAAAGGTGTGCAGGACAAGATCGAGTTCCTCGTTCGTATTGCCATTCGTGCCATTCGTATGCTCTAACGAAGTCGTTGCCGGTTGATAGAGGTGAACATCGTGCGCGCTGCCTTTACCCGCCACCACATCGGCAAGTTCAACGATATGTTCTACCATATCTTGATAATAGAGTGTAACATCCTTGCGGCGCACAACTGCCTCAACGGGCGCTTCTAGATGGGTGGTGACACGCCCAACGAGGGGATTATTTTGCAAGATGGCCTGTTCCAGGCGACTGGCTATAGCGTGCGCCTCCAACAAATCGATATCGGCATGGACTTCGATGTCAAAATCGGCTTCCAGCCGCCCGTTGACTTCGCGCGCGTGAATATCATGCGCGTGAACGCCCTGTAACTCCGCCAGGTAATGGATTTGTTCGATCAGCGTTTCGCCGCGCGAGGCGGTCGGTTCGACGTGAACCACCACATCAACATCGCTTTGTGGCGATATGGAATGCGCGCCCGAAATGGCGGCTTGCTCAACCTGTTCGCTGAGGCTGTGGATTTGCTCAAAGGTGTAGGTTCGCGGCGCGCCAATCACCACGTCGGCAAAGAGCTTATTGCCGGCTCGCCGCTCGCGTATCCTGCGTACCTCGGTCACGCCTTCCACCTGCGCGATTGACGATTCGACCTGCTTCGCCATCGTATCGGGGGCGCGATCAAGCAGCGCATCTACCGTTACTTTGAGCAGTCGCACGCTGACCCAGATCACGATGGCGGAGACGCCCAACGCGGCAACAGCATCGGCCTGTCCAAACCACGCCGGTAACGAGAAACTTTGTGTCATGCGCACCACCAGCAAGCCAGCAATGACGACGACGGAACTCCAGATATCGGTGCTGAAATGCAGCGCGTCGGCTTCCAGAGCCTGGCTACCTAGCCTGTTTGCTACACGCATCAAGGCGCGCGAGCGCGTGAAATCGACGGCGATGGCAATCGCCATTACCAGAAATGCCCAGATGCTGGCATCAACATGTCCCTCGTGGAAGAGCAGGCGGCGTACCGCTTCGTAAATGACCCACGCGGCTGTCGCAATGAGCAGACCTGCTTCGAGAAAGGCTGAGAGGTTTTCAACTTTGCCACGACCGTAGTTATGGGTCGCGTCGGGCGGACGGTCGGCCACGCGCACAGCGAAGTAGGTCAGCAGAGATGCGACCAGGTCCAGGCCGGAATGGGCCGCTTCCGCCAGTATGCCCAGGCTGCCCGTCAGCAAGGCTACCACGATCTTGATGGTTGTCAGTCCAATGGCCGCTCCCACGGACGATAGAGCCACCATTTTCTTCTGGCGCTGAACTTCTTTCAGAGTCAACATGTAAGCAATCTCAACCTTTATATCAAACAGGCGCAACAGATCTAATCTTCCAATACAACTTCACCTATTGTAAGCAATGTTGGTTCATAGAGCAAGCATTTCCGCGCGCATATGCCTTCTGGTTATGCCACCCAGTAATGTAAGATAAATAGCACGATATTGAACGCCAGCAATGGTAGCGAAAATACGAGCACCAACTGGTGAAATCGTTCGCGCTTGCCCCACAGCGCAAGCAGAGCTGTTACCGGAAACAGGATCATCATATAACGCGGCAGAGAAGCCAGGGGTTCGGTACTTTGAGGGAAAGCGAGCGCGAACAGGGCGACACCCAGCGCGAAGAGCGCATAATGGAGCGGTATACGCTTCCACCCAATAACTAAAACGCCCAACGGGATTAACGTGAAAGTCAGATCGAGCGTGTTTTGTATGAATGCTGTACTCGCGCCGTGCATGCTGAAAAGCGAACCGATGCTAGAGAAGATGCCCACCCAGGGTAACGAAAGGCGTCGATGCCAGCCAAATGAGGCTTCCTGCGAGGCGAACAAAAGCGGGTTGCCTTTTGTGTAGTAAAGGAAAATCATGTAAGCAACGATGCCCATTGGAATCAAGGCTACCGGTAGCAGGGCGTTGATCTTCTGCCACCAGGAATGCGAAGCGCGCTGTTCAGGCATCCAGAAACGTTGGATGTAGAGCGCCAGAAACGGAATTGCCAGTATGATGCCAGTTGAACGGGTTGCGCTTGCCAGCAGACCAAACAGTCCGGCTAACCACCAGTCAAGCGGTTGTCCCCGGCGCAATACGAGGAAGAGTGCCAGCGTTAATAACAGGAAGAGAGACTCCGTGTAGCCTGCGAAAAAGAACAGCGCATAAGGAGAAAATGCCAGGTAGAGTAGGGAGCGACGGGCCATGCTTTCTTCGAAATCCTCTGCCAGCAACTTGTAGAGCAGCACAAGCGCGAAATAAAAGCAGATATTCGACAATAACAGGCCTGCAAAGTAGTAAGAGTCGGGAAAAAATCCACCCAGCAACAGCCCACCGAAGTGTTCCAGCAAAGGCCAGAATGGGAAAAATGCTGTGTCAGGAACATACGTATACCCATGATGCGCGATATTTACGTAAGCGACCGCGTCAAGGTGGTACCATGCTCGCAGACAGGCGTCAGGGTTGGCGAAACAATTGGTGGATGCAATCTGTCCTTGTTGAGGAAAGAATACGATAGCAAGAGCGCTAATCAGCAGCATTATCAGGCGACTGAGTACGAAAACCCATGCTGCCTCTTTCCAGGCTATGCGACGATCTTGCATAAATGCCTTTTTTGGTTAGGGAAAGATGTAGGGACGCGATTTATCGCGTCCGTGTTGGCGGACGCGATTTATCGCGTCCCTACATCTTATATTTTCCTAATCACCACTTCTACGATGTAATTCTCCAGCTTTTTCAGCGCGGTTGGCGAGATGGCCTCCCGGTAAAACTCGTCCGAGACGTGCGCTGGTGGCTGCGCCGTCTCAATAGCGAGTCTATCGGCCAGCGTCTCTGCTTGCACAGTGGCGCTGTTGCGGTTGAGCATTTCGGCCAGCTCCGCGCCGGTGTAGAGCGTCAGCGCGATGTGATCCTCGATCTTGAGTCCCGCTTTCTTGCGCATGTCCTGCACATAGTGCGTCAGGTCGCGCACCAGCCCTTCTTCGCGCAGTTCCGGCGTGATAATAGTTTCAAGCGCCACCACGTAGCCGTGTTCTTCCGCCGCTACGAAGCCGGGCCGCGCCGTAGCGATCACCTCAACCTCGTCCGAGGTCAGGACGACCTGCTGACCATCGAGGGTGAATTGCAGAGACCCGCTCTCGCTTAGTTCTCTGGCGGCCTGTTGCGTCCCATGCGCGTCCAGCGCCTTGAACTTTGCCAGGATTTTTTGCACCAGCGGGCCGTATTTTGGCCCAAGTACCTTCACCTGGGGTTTGAGCGTGTAGGCCAGCATATCGCTGTCGCCGCTCATCAGGCGTAGTTGCTTGATATTCAGTTCTTCAAGCACCTGACCTTGCAGGCGTTGCAGCGCCTCCTCTTCGCCAGCATCAGCGACACGGACATAGAGCGCGTTCAGGGGCTGGCGCACTTTGATCTGCGCTTTCTCGCGCGCCGAGCGTCCCAGGCCGACCACGCGCATCACGAGGTGTGTCTCGCGTGTCAGCGTTTCATCGATCAACTCTTCATTGACCTGCGGCCAATCGCACAGATGCACGCTGGCCGGAGCCTGCGGGTTGACGCTGCGCACCAGGTTCTGGTAGAGTTCTTCCGTTACGAAAGGCACGAATGGCGCAAGCAAGGTAACGAGCGTCGTCAGGCACTCGTAGAGCGTGAGATACGCCGCAACCTTGTCATCGTCCATGCCGGTTTTCCAGAAACGCTCGCGACTGCGCCGCAGGTACCAGTTGGACAGGTCTTCCAGAAAATCCTGCACGGCTGACGCCGGTTTCGAGCTGTCGTACTCTTCCAGCCCACCGGTAACGGCGCTGATGGTTTGTTGCAGTTCGGAGAGTATCCAGCGATCCAGTTCGCTGCGCTGTGCGGCTGGCAGGTTATAGCGCGTCGGGTCAAAGCCGTCGATATTGGCATACGTCACCAGGAAACCATAGACGTTCCAGATTTTATCGAGCGTCCTGCGCACCAGCATCCACTTCTCGCTCAGACGCACCGGCTGGCCCGTTCGTGTTGCCTTCGCCATATCTTCATCTGTGGGGATGCGCGGGAAGTTGAGGTTCTGTTCCGGCACGTGGTTGGCGAAGAGCCAGCGCATGGTATCGGAACCCACTCGTTCGGCGGCATCATCGAATACGACCAGGTTGCCCTTTGATTTGTGCATGGGCGTGCCATCCTCGCCCATCAGCGTGCCATAACCGAAAAGCGTCTTGAAGGGCGTCGTTTCTTCCAGCACGGTACTCATCACCAGCAGCGAGTAGAACCAGTTCTTGAACTGGCCGGGGAAGGACTCGGTCACGAAATCCGCCGGGAACCACTGCTGCCAGTATTCGCGATTGGTGCGATAATTGAGCGTCGAGAACGAGACGATACCCGCGTCAAGCCAGGGATTGCCCACGTCTTTGATGCGCGAAACCACCTCGCCGCAGCTTTTGCAGCGAATTTTGACCGCATCCACGTAAGGCCGGTGCGGCGAGTGACCATCGAACTCTTCCCAGCCCTCAACGGCGCGTTCTTTCAGTTCGTGTTCGCTGCCGATGACCTCGAAGGTGCCGCACTTTTCGCAGTCGTAGATGGGCAGGGCCAATCCCCAGTAGCGTTTCTTGGAGATCATCCAGTCGTCCATGTTCTTTAACCAGTCCATCTCGCGGTCAAAGCCGAACGACGGTATCCAGTTGGCCTGTTTCACACTGTTCATGATCTCGTAGCGCAGTTGATCCATCGAGATGTACCACTCGTCCACCAGGCGGAAGATCAGTTCGGTCTTGCAGCGCCAGCAGACGGGGTAGCGGTGCGCGTAGGTCTGCGGTCGATAGAGCAAACCCTTTTGCGTCAGATTCGCCGCAATCTCGTCTGGCACATCGGATACCTTTTGCCCGGTGAGCCAGTCGTAGCCATTGAGATAGACGCCGAACTCGTCGATAGGCGCGATGACGGCCAGTTGAACTCTTTTGAAAGTCCGAAGTCTTCGCGGCCACAACCGGGGGCGATATGCACGATGCCGGTGCCTTCGCTCGCGCTCACATCTTTCCAGGGAACGACCCGGTGTTCCACACCTTGCTCCGCCGGGAGTTCATCGAACGGTCCGCGATACTGCCAGCCCACCATGTCGCTGCCCTTGAGCGTTTCTACCACATGATAATCGCCCTTGTCGCGTCCCTTGAGCGCTTTCAATACGTGGCAAGCAGCTCTTCCGCGAGGTAGTAGAACTCGCCATCCTGCTCAACCTTTGCGTAGGCGAGATCAGGGTGTACGGCTGCTGCGACGTTGGCTGCCAGCGTCCAGGGCGTCGTCGTCCACACCAGCAGGTATTCGCCGGGACGCTCAACCAGTGGCAGGCGCACATAGAGGCTGAGGTGTTTTTTCTCCTGGTAGTCCTCGGAAAGCGTCTCCATGTTTGAGATGCCGGTGGCGCAGCGCGGACACCACGTCATCACATCGTGTCCCTTATAGATCAGCTGCTGCTCGTAGCACTTCTTCAGGAACATCCAGATGGTATAGTTGTTTTCGTCCGAGAGCGTGTAGTAGTCATTGCCCCAGTCCATCCAGTAGCCCAGGCGCACCGATTGCTCGATCATGCGGTTGGCGAATTTGAAGACACGCTCCTTGCACAACTGCACAAATTCGGCGATGCCGAACGCCTCGATATCGAGTTTGGAGGTAAAGCCAAGCTCTTTCTCAACCTCGACCTCGACCCACAATCCCTGGCAGTCGAAGCCGTTCTGGTAGCGCTGTTTGAAGCCCTGCATGGTCTTGAAACGTTGGTACAGGTCTTTATAGGTGCGTCCCCAGGCGTGATGCACGCCCATAGGGTTATTCGCGGTAATCGGACCATCCAGAAACGAGAATTGCTTATCGCTGTGTTCATTGCGATGGATATACTGTTGCAATATGCCCTGTTCGTCCCACCACTTCTGGATACTCTGCTCAAGGGCGGGATAGTCCACCCGGTCTGCTGCCGTGACCGGTTTGAATACGCTGGATTTCACTGACAATTCGGCCTCCTCGATCAATCCGTAAGCCTGATCTCTATACGTTTGTTGATTTTCCCTTTGTTCTCGGTTTTCGTTATCTTTATGCCGCGCACTTCTTTGGTATGGTTGACGTGCGTACCGCCATCGGCCTGCAAGTCCAACCCTACGATTTCTACGATACGCACTTCCTCGATGCCCGCTGGTAACAGGTTAATGCGGGTTCGCACCAGGTCAGGAATAGCAAAGGCTTTTTCACGCGGGAGCGTGTAGACGCGAATGGGATAATCGGCCTCGATTGCGTCGTTCACCCTTTCCTCTATATACGTGATACGTTCCTTGTTCAAGTTTTCCATCGCGAAGTCCATGCGAGCCTTGTCGGGGTACATCTGACCACCAGTTACTTGCACGCTAAATTCTTTCCAGATGATGCCGCACAGGATATGCAGCGCGGTATGCGTCCGCATCATCTGGTAACGAAAATCCCAGTCGATGGCGCAGACCACTTCTGTTCCTACAGCCGGGGGAAGACGATCCAGCGTATGCCACACCTCATCGTCACGTTTATTTAAGGCGATCACGCTGCCTTCTTGCTCGCGATTATTCCATGTTATGATGCCGCGATCCGGCATCTGCCCGCCACCGCCCGGATAAAACACTGTCGCATCGAGTGCGATCTCATCACCTTCTACCGCGACAACCCTGGCGCTGCATTCAAAGGTGAAACTATTCTCATGGTAGAGCAGCTTCGTCTTCATTGGCCCGCTCCTGAACTAAACAAACAATAAAAAATCTCGCCGCCCATAGACTTTCTATAGGGACGAGAGAATTTCCCGTGGTACCACCCCGATTAGCCATCTATCCCTATAAGATAAACCGGCTCGCTCATTTGATTTGTTCCTTCATGGTAACGGGAAGGTTCCGGCCCGGCCTACTCTTCATCCTGGTTCAACCGGGAAGCTGTGGAGTGATATTCAGCGCGCCCCCTGTATCCGCTTGCACCATAGGCGGACTCTCTTCAACAAGGTTGGGCGGCCTACTCGTTCCTTCTTTGCCTCTGCGATACTATCTTACCATATATGGCAAGAGCTTAGATACGTTTCTCGTCGCAAATTCGATGCAACTCCTCAAGGACGACTTCCCAGGGGACATTGTTTGATGGAGGATATTTCTCCGGTTCGTAGAGGATACACATTCCATATTCTCTTAAAAGCGTAATGCTTTTTGAAATCGCAGGATGACGGCCCATGTCGAAGGAATAGAAATTGGGAACAGCAATAATAGGCTTCCCCAGTCCAAGATATTCACATAAAAGACCAAGCGCAAGCGTATCAGTAATACCGAGCGCCAGCTTATTGAGCGTGTTAAAGGTAGCGGGAAGAACAACAAGAGCATCAGCGCGTGGCAAGACATCCGGTTCCTCTGGTCGTTTATAGTGATTTCGCACAGGATGCCCTGTTAGTTCTTCAAGAAGAGGTTTATCAATAAACGTGAGAGCCTGTGGTGTAGCTATGACACACACATCCCATCCAACATTTCGAGCTTGCACAACGAAATCTTGTATCCTTTGCGCCGGTGGAGCAGCACAGCTAATAACGTACAGCACACCTTTGGGGGTTAATTTAACTTCACTCATCAATTCCTCGTATACCAATTTGGAACGAGTAATAGTGCCAAACGCTCATCTAAATCCTTGACATACTGCGCATCTTTCCAGGGTTCCAATTCACGTCGAACCAGGAAAAGGCGTTGCGCATTTGTTTGTGATTTGATTTGCATGGTCATAGTTGCCGCCTGGATTGCGCATTCACATCCTTCTTCAATCTTTCCTAACTCAATATAGATACCTGCAAGATCGGTAATCAGAGTTGGTTGACGTTGTTTCATTGCTGGAGTGAGCAATGCCAAAGCATCTTTCAAGGCTTCCTCGGCATTTCCCAAAAAGAGCGTTCTCTGCATATTATCTGTATGAGATAGACGGCGAAAACAGACGCCTTGATAGCCCCCTAAAAGGGAACGATCAAAGTGAAGCCAATACGAATCTTCATCTGGGATTTGGCTGTTTTCACCACACTCTGCATCAGTAAGAGCCTTGAGACAGGCATCACGATCTCTTAGAATCGCCTGGATTTCAGCTTCTACCGCCGCCAACCATGCACATATAGTAGGGTTAGTACACCCAATTGCTAGATAACGGGCTTTTTGAATGCAGGTAAGAGCTTTTTGCATGTTCTCGCTATACGTCCATACGAAACTCATTCTTCCCCAGGCGACCGCCTCTAAGAAGGGATTATTTGCTTCTTGCGCTGCCGTGATCGCTGCGCCTATAAATACCTTTTCACAGATATGATCTTCCATATCAAAGAAAATCTCACCGATGAGTTGGGCAGTCTGGCTGGCTATGATACAGAGACGCTGGCGTACTGACGGAAGTAGCGGTCCTTCGAGAAAAGTGACAAGCTTCTGAAGATGTTCTATGACATAACTGAGCAAATCATGCGATGCCAGTGCTGCGCTATGTCGATCTCCCCAATAGCTATCGGTGCGATGCTCAAGATATTTGAGCGTTGTCTCATCAATGCTGGATGGTTTGGTAAGCGCTCTTGAGAGCCGTTCTAAAAGAGATGCATTAAGCAAGTCGTAGGAAGAAGAGGAAACAATAGTACCGCCTATGAGACGAGGTGTGTATTGAAGCAGCCTACGGCGCGATTAATCCATATTCTGTGGTTCTGGTTCCTGAGCTACCTGTGTAGTGGGTGAAGATAACGATAACGGTTCGCTCGCTATGTCTTCTATTGTACCACGTTCTCGCGTTACCGGGAGAGTGGAGGCGATATCGATCTGTCGTTTCGGTTGATGGGCAAAGTATCGAGGAGTCTACAAATCCTAATTTATCTGCTGTAAGCTTGTAAAGTCGGCAAAAAGCATCCTGGTATAACGGACTGGGCGTATGTTTCCCTTGCTCCCATTTCCAGATCATACTGCTATTAACAGCGACTGTTTGATGATCCTGTTCGCAAAGGGCGCGTAATTCATCTGCTACACGTACTAAGGACCATCCACGAAGTATTCGCTGTTGGCGCAACTGTTCGTTGGGTTTTCCTGCCTGTCCAGACTTCATGCCCTCTTCCAGCCTTTCGCGATGCTACAGATGAGTGTTTTCGCTCACCGTTGCATTGTACAGCAGTGAAAATAGACTGGCAAGTCGCAGAGATGAAATGAAACCCTCCACCACTTAAACTCCATATTTTCAGAAACCCGCCTCCAGGTGATAAAATACAGGTATACATGCTTTCTCTTTCAAAGCACTAAGACCATCTTGAGGAACATTCATCGATTATGTATGATTTAGATATGTTTTATGGCCCCAACGCCGGGTACGTGCTTGAACTATACGAACGTTATCGCCAGAACCCGGCATCGATTGATCCCGATACGCGCGCCATTTTTGATAGCTGGCCTCCCTTACCTGCTGAAACTCTCGCGCCTGCTATTCCAACCGCCCAGCTTGCCACGCAAGCATCAGCCGCGCAGGTGGCGAAGATTGTGGCGACATCCAATCTTGCCCACGCTATCCGTTCGCGCGGACACCTGGGTGCGCATCTTGACCCATTAGGGAGCGAGCCGTTGGGCGACCCAGCCTTGCAGATAGAAACACACGGCCTGAGCGAGGCGGACCTGGCGCAATTGCCACCGGAGGTGATTGGCGGACACTCGGCTGACAGTGCTCATAACGCGCTCGAAGCGCTTGCCGCGCTGCGGGCCATGTATTCAGGCACCATCAGCTACGAGCTTGACCAGGTGAAAAGCCCCGAAGAACGGAGATGGCTGCGCGATGCGGTCGGTCTACATCAGTATCGCCTCGCGCCTGGACGGGATGTGCGCTATAAGTTGCTGCAACGGCTGACACAGGTCGAAGCATTTGAACGTTTCTTGCATACCACTTTCCCCGGTCAGAAACGCTTCTCGCTCGAAGGAACCGATGTGCTGGTACCTATGCTCGACGAAATTATCAGTAACGCTGTCACGGAAGGCACCCATGAAGTCATCATCGGTATGGCGCATCGCGGACGTTTGAACGTGCTGGCGCATGTGCTGGAAAAACCCTACGCGACCATCCTGAGCGAGTTCCGTCATATGAAGCATGAAGAGGGCGTACCCCTCACGGATACCTTCGGTTTTGGCTATACCGGCGATGTCAAATATCACCTGGGCGCGGAACACGTACTGGACGAAGAGGAAGGTACGCCGGTTGATCTTAAAATCATACTCTCGCCCAACCCGAGCCACCTGGAATTCGTCAATCCCGTCGTGGAGGGTATGGCGCGTGCCTCTCAGGAGATACATACTCCTACGGGCAGACCCGGCCAGGATGTTAAACGCGCGCTGCCCATTGTGATTCATGGCGACGCGGCTTTCCCCGGTGAGGGCATCGTTGCCGAAACCCTCAACCTGTGGAACCTGCAAGGCTATAGAATTGGTGGAACCATTCATATCATTCTGAATAACCAGCTTGGCTTCACGACGGAGCCGCGTGACTCCCGCTCGACGTACTTTGCCAGCGACCTGGCGAAAGGCTTTGAGATACCCATTATCCACGTCAACGCCGATGATCCTGAAGCAGCGCTCATGGCTGTGCGTATGGCTTACGCATATCGTGATCGTTTCCATAAGGATATACTGGTTGACCTGGTGGGCTACCGGCGCTGGGGACACAACGAGGGCGATGAACCCGCTTTCACGCAGCCGCAGATGTACGAGCTGATACGCTCGCATCCCACCACGCGCGAACTGTATGCGCAGCGTCTGCAAGAGCAGGGCATCCTCTCCTCGCAGGATGTTAATGCGATGCAGCAACAGGCCCTCGATGCGTTGGAGCAAGCGCGCCGCGCAGCCGATGAAAGCTTGCAGCCCTTAGAGCAGGACGAATCCAACGGTCTCAATGGGCATTATGAAGGAGATGAAGCGCCGCACCCAGTATCGTCAGAAGCGTTGAAGCAGTATAATAGCGAACTGTTGCAATGGCCTGAAGGTTTTTCGCCCAATAGCAAATTGGCGCGCCTGTTGCAGCGCCGCGCTACCACGCTGGGAGCCGAGGGCGGCATTGACTGGGGGCAGGCCGAGGCATTAGCCTTTGCCTCGATTCTGGCCGGTGGCGCCTCTATTCGCCTGACGGGCCAGGATAGTGAGCGAGGCACGTTCAGCCATCGCCACGCAGTATTGCACGACCAGCAAAGCGGCGCATTGTATATTCCATTACAGCATCTTTCACAGGCCAACGCCAACTTTTCTATCTTCAACAGTCCATTGAACGAAAGCGCGTCGCTTGGTTTTGAGTATGGTTACAGCGTACACGCGCCCGACGTGTTGACCCTGTGGGAAGCGCAGTTCGGCGACTTCGCGAACGCGGCCCAGGTGATTATAGATCAGTTCATCGCCTCGGCCCGCGCCAAGTGGAAGCAGTTGTCATCGCTGGTCTTATTGCTGCCTCACGGCTATGAAGGACAGGGGCCAGAGCATTCGAGCGCGAGGCTTGAACGGTACCTGGAGCTTTCCGCCCAGGATAACTGGCGCGTGGCGAACGTCACAACTGCTGCCCAGTACTTCCACCTGTTACGGCTGCAGGCGTTTTACCTGCAACGCTATCCGCGTCCTTTGGTGATTATGACGCCCAAGAGTCTCTTGCGCCATCCACTGGCGGCTGCCAGCCTGCGCGAACTATCCGGAGGCACATTCCAGCCGGTGATGAATGACCCTGATGCCCTGCAATACGCGGATGCTGTCAGGCGCGTTGCGCTCTGCACTGGGAAAATTGCCATCGACCTGCTTTCAAAAACTGACCGCGCTCTGGCCGAGGACGTGGCGATTGTGCGCGTAGAAATGCTCTACCCATTCCCGGAAAACCAGGTGCGGCAAACGCTGGCGAGCTATCCCAATGCGCGTGAAGTCGTCTGGGTGCAGGAAGAACCGGAGAACATGGGCGCGTGGGGATATATGGCGCCGCGCCTGTCAGCCCTGTTGGGGTCAAAAGTCGACCTGCGCCACGTGTCGCGCCCGGCCCGTTCCAGCCCGGCAACCGGCTTTTCCGATCTCTTCCAGCTTGAGCAAGAGCAGATTATCGCACAGACGTTGCATACACCGGTCAAGAAGCGCAGCGTAAATCTCTGAAAGGCAGGTAATATATGTCCGTTGAAATACGTGTCCCGGCATTGGGGGAATCCATCGTTGATGCTATAATAGCCACCTGGCTCAAGCACGAGGGCGACACCGTAAGCGTGGGTGATGCGCTGGTGGAGCTTGAGACCGATAAGGTCAATGTAGAGGTAAGCGCGGAACAAAGCGGCGTGCTGCAAAAGATTGTAAAAAAAGAAGGCGATGAAGTTGCTGTTGGAGATGTTATTGGTATGATCGGTGAAACCGCGCAACAGGCGCAATTGCAACCTGCGACAACCGCCCCGGTGTCTGCGCCTGTGGCGCAACCGGTAGCCAGCGTGGTAGAAGCGTCTGCCGGTTGCGATGGGCAGCGCCTCGTTTCACCTCTGGCGCGTCGTATCGCTGCCGAAAATAATGTTGACCTTGCGCAGATCCAGGGCAATAGTCCGCATGGTCGCGTGACCAGGGAAGACGTTATCAATTATATTGAACAATCTACTCAGTCCTCTATTGCTGCCCCCGTTGTTGCTACACAGGTACCCCAGGTCAATAACGTAGCTCCCATAGCGTCGGCTCAACCAACATCCGCTTCGATGCCAGCTCCATCTCAGAAACCTCTGGCGCAGCCCGAACCGGGTGGGCGAGAGGAGCGCGTGCGCCTGTCCCGGCGGCGTCAGACCATCGCGCAGCGCCTTGTGGAAGCGCAACACAACGCTGCTATGCTCACCACCTTCAACGAGATCGACATGAGCGCGGTGATGGAGGTGCGCAGCCGGCGCAAAGATGCCTTCAAAGAGCGGCATAACGTGTCGCTGGGCTTCATGTCGTTCTTCACAAAAGCAGTAGTCGGCGCGTTGAAAGCCTTCCCGCGCATGAACGCCGAAATTCAGGGCAACGACATGATCCTCAAGCACTATTATGATATCGGCATCGCTGTGGGCGCGGCAGAAGGGCTGGTCGTTCCTGTGCTGCGTGACGCCGATCGTAAGAGTTTTGCCGAGATAGAACAGGAAATCGCTGGATTAGCTAAAAAGGCACGGGAAAACACCCTGAAACTTGAAGAATTGCAAGGTGGTACGTTTACTATTACGAACGGCGGCGTATTCGGCTCATTGATGTCAACGCCTATCCTGAACGCGCCGCAAGTGGGAATACTGGGAATGCACAAGATCGAGCAGCGCCCGGTAGTGGTCAATGGTCAGATTGTCATTCGCCCGATGATGTATGTCGCGGTTTCCTACGATCACCGTATCGTGGATGGTCGGGAAGCAGTGCAGTTCCTTGTGCGGGTCAAGGAACTGGTTGAAGACCCGGAGTCACTTCTATTGGAAGGATAAGTCAGAGAAAGTTGTACTCGACAACGAGGTGTTAAGCCTGTATAATTAGGCGGTAAAGATAACCCTGCTTCACCTTTCAACGAGACTTTATGCTTACAATGAGAGAGCGGGCAGCAGGACAGGAATAGAGGGGTTTGTCTTAACATGGTTCAATCGGCAAATAGTGACGAGCTAAATTCTCTGGTTGGGAAATCGCTCGGTCAGTTTCGTATAGTCGAGCGTATTGGCGTAGGGGGTATGGCGACGGTCTTCAAAGCCTATCAGCCAAACCTCGATCGATACGTTGCTGTCAAAGTGCTGCCTGCATATCATGCCCGCGATCCCATCTTCCTGAAACGCTTTCAGCAGGAAGCTCGCTCGGTTGCCAAGCTCCAACATGCCAATATCGTGCCTATCCATGAATTTGGCGAGCAGGATGGCATCACTTTTATCGTAATGGAGTACGTGGATGGTGGCACGCTCAAGGATCGTCTGAAACGCTCTATTTCAGTTGCGGAGTCGGTAGATTTCGTGATCCAGGCGGCTGAAGGGTTGGGTTGCGCGCATGGACACGGTATCGTGCATAGAGACGTGAAGCCGGCTAATATGCTGGTGCGCAAAGATGGACACCTGCTGCTTTCAGACTTTGGTATCGCGAAAATCCTGGAAGGAACATCCAATTTAACGCGCGCAGGCACGGGCATTGGCACGCCACAATATATGTCGCCCGAACAGGGAACCGGTCAGGCGGTGGATCGCCGCAGTGATATTTATTCACTGGGCATTGTGCTTTTTCACGCGCTGACCGGAAAGGTGCCTTTTAATGCAGATAGCCCCATCTCCATAACCGTCAAGCATTTGAACGAGCCGCTGCCGATTGAAAAATTGCGCGAGGCAGGTGTGCCGCTGCCCATTGAGCAGGTTGTGGTCAAGATGACGGCCAAATCAGCCGCCGACCGCTATCAGACGACCGACGCGCTGATTGAGGCTCTGACGGCAGCCGTGGTTGCATCGCATCTGTCCCTGCCGCGCTGGCGTTCTGGTCTGCAACCATCTATGTCATTGCCGCCCATTACCCCTATTCCACCGGCGTTCCCGTCTTCTGGGCCTTTGTCCAATCCAGCAGCGGGTATGATGTACAATGCGCAGGTATCACAACCCTTGCCGGTGTCGCAGCCGTTGCAATCACAACCTTTGCCGGTGTCGCAGTCGCTCGGTATAAGCGGCAGCAGACCCTCCTTGATTACGGTCTCCTGTTTTCGCTGTGGCGCGGCTAACCAGAGCGATCGCCTGTTCTGCACTTCCTGCGGATATGAGCTATCCGATAGGAAAGCGGCGGCTGATCGCGTGGGCGCGCCCAATGGGCGGCCAATCCTGGCGCGTCTCACCTTCCAGAACGGCCAGTTGGCCGGTCGCGCTTACCTCTTTCACCAGGATGTGACGACCATAGGCCGCACCAATGGCAATGACCTGATTATCTCAGGCCGCACGGTGTCGCGGCGTCACTCGCGCTTCTGGTTCGATACCAATCGCTGGTATATAGCCGATATGCAAAGCGCGAATGGCACGCTGGTTAATAATCTGCGCATACAGCCGAATCAAGCCGTTCCATTAAATGATGGCGATAGTATCAACTTCGGCGATGAAATTGTGACGTTCAATATCGTCTATTAGCGACGTTTTTTTCTTTTCGTTCGAACCAGGAAGGATCACTCGTATGAGTTCCATAAATCCCATAGTACAGTTGACACAGCAGTTTATGTTGGGGGGCGCGGTCAAGCAAAACCACGCGCTTGAACACGCTACCATCGTCCTGCTCAGTAAGAAGTACCCCGAAGTGCGCCTGGCGGGTATCTCGTTCGCGGCTGGCTTCTTTGTCTTTGGCGATTTGCCGACCGAGGCCATCTATCCCACCGCCCAGGGAGCTTTGAACCTGCTGCGCACGACATCACCCGAGCTGGCTATCCATGAACGCTGCGGCACCAACCTGGCCGTCACCGGTCTGCTAACCGGACTCTCTGCCATGACGGTTGCCAGGATGCGCCGCCCCTATGGCTCGTTCAACAACGTCGTGCTGGCCACTACCGCCGCTCTCATTCTCTCGCGCCCATTGGGCTTGACCGTGCAACGTCATGTGACCACGCAGACGCCCAATGCATCCATGACCATTTTGGGTGTAAAGCCCATGAACCTTTTCGGGTCGCCTGCTCACTTTGTCAGCACCGATAACCCTGAAGCGTCGGGCTTTTTCTCGTAAACCCCCAGTAGCGATGCCCCTTGCGGGCGTTCCGTGCTGCTTGCTCCGTCTATCGAAAAAGTGAGACGGGACGCCCGCAAGGGGCGTCGCTACTGATCTATCTATAGAGAGGAATGGTAGCGATGGATCGCAGTCACTTTTTAATGGAAACGTCCGAGTTGGCCGCGCGCCTTGACGATCTGGCGCTGCGCATCGTTGATATGCGCGGCTATGTGCGCGCGAGCGAGCGCGATGGTGTTCAGTACGCCGAATATGTTGGCGCGCGTGAGGAGTACGAGCAGTCGCACATTCCGGGCGCGGTCTATATCGACTGGACGCGAGATATCGTGGACCTGACCGATCCCGTCGAGGCCCAGGTTGCTCCTCCACAGCGTTTCGCGGAAGCCATGCAGCGCCTCGGCATTGGCGATGAACACCTTGTCGTGGCCTACGACGCGCACCCGGCCTCGCAGTTTGCCACGCGCCTGTGGTGGGCGCTCAACTACTACGGACATGACCGCGTAGTAATCCTCAATGGCGGTCTGCGCAAGTGGCAGCGCGAAAACCTGCCCATGACGGCTGCCATTCCCAGCTACCCGCCTGCCACCTTCACACCCAGAGTACAGCCGCAACTACGCGCAACGGCTGATGATGTGCTGTCTCTGCTGCATAAACCGGGAGTCGCGCTCATCGATGCGCGTGATAGCGGCCAGTATACGGGAGCCATTGCGCGCGAGCATGGACGCGCAGGCCGCATCCCCGGCGCGCTCAACCTCCCACGCGAAGAACTGATCGATGCTTCGACAAGTATGTTTCGCAGCAACGAGGAACTGTCACAGGTTTTCTCACAGGCGCACCTATCGCCCTCGGAGCATATCGTTGCCTACTGTAACGGCGGCGTGGCCGCTACCACCGTCCTTTTCAGTCTTGCTATGCTGGGCTATCCCTCGCTGACCAACTACGACGGTTCCTGGAACGAGTGGGGTTCGCGCCAGGACTTACCCGTAGAACGCTAACCAATTATCGCTCCGGCTTGACCCATATCCCGCGTTCGTGCATCAGCTCGATTTGTTTCTGGATGACCTGTTCGCGGTATTCGGCGTGCTTCATCGGCTCGCGGTCAAGGTACAGGTTTTTGGGATAGATGGGTTGCTCGTAGAGTAGCTGGTAGAGTTCGGTGCGCAGGTCTTTTATCCAGTTATCCCACTGGGCGCGGGCGCGGTGGTCGCGCATGGCCTCGATATCGATAACGCCTCCCACGTAGGTTGAGCCTGCGCCGTAATCCTGGCGACCGACGATCTGGCCTTTGTAATTGATGATGAACGAGCGACCACCGAAGGTATCGATGGGTGTATCCTCTTCGGGGAAGAGATAATAGGTTCCCATATTAGGGGCCACGAGATACATATTATTGTCAAGCGCGCGGGCGCGGCTCTGGATTTCAAAGATGTCGTTGCCCGTAGCGGGATGCGGGTACGAGGCGCGATAGACGACTTCCGCGCCGTTCATTGCCAGGGCGCGCGCGTTTTCGGGATACGAGCCTTCATTCGCCATCATGATACCGAGACGTCCGATTTCTGTATCGACGACGGGCCAGAAGGCGTCCAGGTTGCGCCCATATCTTTCAACCCACCAGTCATAAATATCATGCGGGCAAACCGAGTGTTCCACCGGGAAAAGCGGGGAGACCTTGTAGTGCTGCAAAATGACTTCGCCCTCTGGATTGAGGATGAAGCCGACATTGAAGAAACGGTCCTTGATTTCTGGATGGCGCGCTTTCGCCTGGGCCATGATAAAGGAGTTGTACGTGCGAGCGATTTTACCCAGTTCCTCGGTCTCCTCACCAGGAATATCAATGGCTCCTTCTCTGGCGAACTGGACATGATCGAGGTCGAGCACCTCGTCATTAAAGCCTTGCAGCGCGCCTTCAGGGAAGGCAATCAACCTCACGGGAAGATCAAGGCTCGAAAGCCACGAAGCGGCCTTGACGAGATGCGCGAGGTGTTCAAGGTTGATCTTGATGTCGGCGCGTTTGCGAATGCCGCGCACGGTGGGGATGAGTCCGACAGCGGTGTAGGGTTTAATCATGTATTACTCCTTTGTGGTGTCTGGGACTGCAAAGTCAACAGAAATAAGATAGGGTAATGCTCAACGACCCAACCATATCTGTTATACCATATTCTCCAGCTTCCGGGCTTCTGATGTATACTGAACATATGCAAGTAACACCATACACTGACATTAACGCACTAATAGAGCTTATCCTATCAAGCTTACAGCATATCCTCGGCGCAAAGCTGATAGGCTTATACCTGCATGGCTCTCTTGTCATCGGCGACTTCGACCCAGGTATCAGCGACATCGACTTGGTAGCCGCCCTGTCCATGCAAATTGACGAAAGAGAATTCGCCGCCTTGCAAACAATGCACAGCGATATCGTTCAGCAGTACAGGGAATGGGATAATCGCATTGAAGTATGCTATATCTCTCTGGCTGCCTTAAACACCGTCAGATCGCGTACCAGCCAGATTGCCAATATCAGCCCCGGTGAACCCTTACACATGCGAGAATCAACCAGAGAATGGCTAAGTAACTGGTATCTGGTGCGCGAAAAAGGCGCAGCGCTCTTTGGCCCTTCGCCAAAGGAATTCATCGAGCCAATTTCAAAAGAAGAATTTATCCAGGCCATTAAAGCGCACGCCAGAGCATGGGGAGAGTGGATACATGACATGCATACATGGAAAGGTCATGCATACGCAATTTTAACCATGTGCCGCGCGCTCTACACCTGTACCAATGGCGAGCAAGTTTCAAAGAAACAGGCAGGCCTCTGGGTGCAGCAAACATTGCCCCAGTGGTCCCAGTTGATTCGGAATGCTTTTCTCTGGCGCGAGAACCAGCATAATGAGCAAGGAGATCCCACAGCCCCCTTCCCGGAAACAAAGCGGTTTGTGGACTTTGTGCGAGACCTGATTCTTACAAAGACGTAAATAATGCCTGTCGAACAAAAAAGTACTCAGGCCAGCCACCGGCTGGCCTGAGTACTTTTTTGTTCGACAAAATCTTAGGCTACGCGCGTTCGGCGGCTCGCGTGATAGCGCGTTTCGCCATCACGGTTGCCATTTGAGCGCGGTACTCTTTGGAGCCGTGAATGTCCGAAACCACTTCGAGACCATCGGCGGCATGGCTGGCAGCTTCCGCGATGGATGCCGCGTCCAGCTTTTTGCCGACCAGCGCGGCCTCCACTGCGCTGGCGCGGGTGGCTTTGACCGACGCGCCGGTAATCACGACGCTGGCTGCTGTGCAGGTGCCACTGCCATCCCGCGTGATGACGGCGGCGCAACCCACGACGGCGTAATGAGAGGCTTTGTTTGCCAGCTTCTCATAAGCGCTGCCTGTGTGCGCGGCGGGTTTGGCGAAGCGAATCTCGGTAATCACCTCACCCGGTTTCAGATCGGTCTCAAAGAGGTCCTTGAAGAAGTTGTCCGCGCTGATGGTGCGCGCGCCGTCCGGCCCGCGCGTGACGATGGTCGCCCTGAGCGCAAGCACCATGCCGGGGGTGTCCGCCGCCGGGTCTGAGTGCGCCACGCTGCCGCCGATGGTGCCGCGATTGCGCACCTGCTGGTCGCCGATATCGGCGATGCCTTCCGGCAACAGAGCGAAGTTATGCGCGATGACATCCGAACGCTGGAGCGTGACGTAGGTGGTCATCGCACCGACTGTCACGGTATCGCCCACCTCGCGAATGTAGGACAAACCCGAGATGCGCCCCAGGTCGATAAGGTGCGCGGGTTGCGCCAGGCGCATCTTCATGGTCGGGAGCAGGCTATGCCCGCCGGCCAGGAATTTAGCGTCGTCGCCGTATTGTTTCATGAGCGCTATGGCGTCATCCACCGATTGCGCGACATGATAATCGAATTCTGCTGGTATCATACTACGTTCTCCTTTTGGGCGTCGTGTGCCGCGCCCCTACTTCTGGTGGATGACCTTCCATATTTTTTCCGAAGTATACGGCATATCGAGGTGAGCTACACCGAGCGCATCGATAACTGCGTTTGACACTGCTGGCGTTGAACCGATGGTGCCAGCTTCGCCCACGCCCTTCACACCGAGCGGATTGACCGTGGTGAGTGTGACGGTGGAATCGAGTTCGAAGTGTGGCAGCTCGAAAGCAAGTGGCATGGCGTAGTCCATCAGGGTCGCTGTCAGAAGCTGTCCATCATCACCGTAGATCACGCCCTCGATCAACGCCTGTCCGATGCCTTGCGCGAGACCACCGTGAACCTGCCCTGCGACAATCATGGGATTGATCTGGCGCCCGCAATCATCAACTGCTATCATGCGCGTGAGTTCGACGTGGCCGGTCTCTTTGTCGATTTCAACCACGCTGATATGCGTGCCGAATGGGAAGGTGCAAGCTTCGGGTTCCCAGAAGACAGTCGTCTCAAGCCCCGGCTCAATGCTGGGGTGCAGCGTATTCGATGTGTTGGCTGTTGCCGCCACATCGGCAAACGACACGGATTTCTGGGGCGAACCGGCAACCGAGAACTTCCCGTCCTCGAGTGTCACATCGGATGGGCTGGCTTCCAGCATGTAAGAGGCGATTTGCTTCATCTTCTCCTTCAGTCTTACAGCGGCAGTGAAGGCTGCCGAGCCGCCAACGGCGGTGGTGCGGCTGCCATACGTGCCGCGACCTTCGGGAGTTGAGTCGGTATCGCCATGCATGACCATGACCTGGTCGGGCGAAATGCTGAATTCGTCGGCCACGATTTGCGCGAAAGTGGTTTCTTCGCCCTGTCCATGCGGCGAGGAGCCAGTATAGAGCATCACAGTGCCGCTCTGCTCAACACGGATACGCGCGCTTTCATAGAGACCGATGGGCGCGCTGCCCTTTGGTCCGAAGCCGCAAATCTCGATATAGGAGGAGAGGCCAATGCCCATCAGCTTGCCCTCGGCGCGTTTCTGCGCCTGTTCAGCCCGTAGGGATTGGTAGCCTGCCAGGCTGAGCGCTTTATCCAGGGCTGCTTCGTAATTGCCGGTATCGTAGACCGCGCCGGCGGCGGACTTGTATGGGAACTGATCGGGCTGGATGAAGTTCATCCTGCGCACCTCAGCCGGGTCCTTGCCAAGTTCGCGCGCCACCAGGTCAATAGCTCGCTCCGCGACGTAGGTCGCCTCCGGGCGACCCGCGCCGCGATAGGCGTCGGTGGGAGCCTTGTTGGTGAAAACGATGTCGGCGCTAAGGTGGATATTCTTGATGTCATAGGCTCCGCAGGAAACCGGGAAGCCGAAGGCAATCATAATCACGTCGGTAAAGAGCTGGCAATAGGCTCCAAGATCAGAGATGCCATGCACTTTCAGACCGGTAATTTTGCCTTCTCTGGTGGCAGCGACCTCAACATAGTCTAACTGGTCGCGCCCATGCGTAGTGACGGCAATGTTTTCACTGCGGTCTTCGACCCATTTTACTGGCTTGCCGAGTTTCCGCGCGGCAACGGAAGCGATCATCTCTTCAGGGTAGATATCGATTTTGCTGCCAAAGCCGCCTCCTACCTCAGGCACAATGACGTGTACCTGGTGCTGCGGGTGTCCAATCAGCGCCGCCAGGATATTGCGCAGGATATGCGGATTCTGAGAAGAAGCCCACACGGTGAGGTTTTTGCTGGACTTGTTGTAGTCGGCTACGACGCCGCGTGTTTCCATCGAGTTAGGCGCGAGTCGCTGGTTGTATATGCGCTGCTTGATGACTATACCGCCATCGGCCAGGGTTTGCGCGAAGACCTTATCGATCTCATCGGTAGGCGGATGCATGCTGAAGGCGACGTTGGTGCCGAACTCTTCGTACAACAAAGGCGCGCCGGGTTGCATGGCCGCTTCGATGTCAATGGCGGCTGGCAGCGGCTCGTAGTCAACTTCGATCAGGTCACGCGCATCGCGGGCGACATAGCGATCTTCTGCGATGACAACGGCTACCGGATCGCCAAAGAAGCGTACCTTCCCACTGGCGAGCGGGCCATGCAGACCCATGCCATTCGCGATCTCTCCCAGCGGGACGGCAATAGCTACGGTACCAATATCAGTAAAATCGGCGGCTGTGTAGACGGCTTTAACGCCGGGATGTTTCTTCGCTGCTTCGGTGTTGATGCTGTTGATGCGGGCGTGCCCGTAGGGGCTGCGCAGGACCGCCATGTGCAGCATACCTGACAGTTTGATATCATCAACATAGGTCGCCTGACCCGTAATCAGTCGGGGGTCTTCACGCCGCTTGATCGGCGTGCCAATTGAGGCTGCTATACCCATTGTGTCAGCTTACCCTTTCTCAACGCGCTTGAACGGAATCGCGTATGCGATCCGCCACAGTGCGTTGTCCCGCATACTATTCACCTGCTCCGACCGGCTCTGAAGCGCTGGTTCGCATCTGTTCTGCGGCATACTGCACGGCGCGCACAATATTCTGGTAGCCGGTGCAGCGGCAGATGTTGCCTTCGAGGGCTTTGCGAATCTCAGCTTCAGTGGGGTTGGGATTGTTCTTCAGAAGTTGGGCGGATGCCATAATCATGCCGGGCGTGCAGAAGCCGCATTGCAGGCCATGTTTCTCCCAGAAGCCTTCCTGAAGGGCATGCAGGTTGCCGTTGGTTGCCATTCCTTCAATGGTGGTGATGTTGCTTCCATCGGCCTGAACTGCCAGGACGGTGCAAGCTTTGACAGCTTCGCCATTGATATGAACAACGCACGCGCCGCACTGCGAAGTATCGCAGCCAATATGGGTTCCGGTGAGGTCTAATTCCTCGCGTAAATAGTGTACAAGCAACATTCGAGGTTCTACATGTGAATGGTGTTGCTCTCCATTCACCGTAACGGTGATTTCGCGCTTCATCGTCAAAATGGTACCTACCTTCCTTTAAGTGTGTGCAAACATCATCGTTTCTGTACCGTACCATCTCTACAGGTATGCTTCAGGAACCTTGCTCCCTGCAAAGACCTAACAGCACATCGCGCCGCCTGCGCGGTGTAAGTCCCTCTACGCGCCTCCTTCTTTACTAGAGTGGGATACTATGCCCCGTCTTCACATGAATAGTGATCTCGTGCGGACTCAAATGACTGGACGCCGCGAGAAAACGGAAAAGGATACTGTTATTGTACCCCCAGAGAAAAGAATCTGTATACTATCATAACAGTTCAGGAAAAAGAATCGGGGCAAACAATCAGATGCGTTTGCCTGTCTGATATGAATGAGAACCCTGGAAAGTACCTGTCTTATTAGATAGATATACAGTGATATTATTTTTCAGATAAGCATAGCTTTTTTGCTACCCCGGCGCCTTGCGACACTGTCCCCCTTGTAAAAGGTAGCTAACGAAATAAAGCGTATCATACGTAAACAAGCATGTCAATTGCGCAACTAACGAGTTTAGATGAATATATTTATCTCAACCCGCAAGCGGGCCTTTTTATGGTTGGTGGTGTGGGTTTTCGCTGTCAGCGCCAGCGAAAACCCACACCACCAATCAGTTAAGCGCGTTGCAGACGCGACTTTTGCATCGCGCTGGTAAATTCTTTACAGATATTGTACAATATACACTAACTAAATTGTGAACAATCGAGGAGGAAGTATGCATCGTAGATCGCCCGCTATTCATCCGGGGTTAATGACAGACCTGTATCACCCGGACTCTGCCTTTGTCTCGTGGCGCGCGGGACGTAATGGTTTGACGACGTTTGATCTCTATACCCGCGTAGCCCCCTTCGGCGGCGCATATTTGCTGGTGGCGGGTATTGAGAATGCGCTGGAATTTGCGCAATCTTTTCGATATACTCCTGAAGAC
Organism: uncultured Chloroflexia bacterium; assembly: GCA_963769535.1. GTDB lineage: Bacteria > Chloroflexota > Ktedonobacteria > Ktedonobacterales > Ktedonobacteraceae > CF-113. The sequence continues at coordinate 201,173 of CAVYMC010000006.1, forward strand.
TTGCGTTTCATGGCCCAAATTCGCGACTATGATTCGGCTTTTCTGGATGAACTGGCCCAATTGCGTTTTACGGGCGAGATTCTTGCTTTTCCTGAAGGGTCGATTGCCTTCCCGAATGAGCCGATACTGCGTGTTACCGCGCCATTCCGCGAGGCGCTCCTGTTAGAGTCCGGTCTGCTTAGCGCCATCAACCTGTCAACCTTGATAGCGACCAAAGCTTCCCGTATCGTCTTTGCCGCCGAACAGGACGGGGTAAAGCGGCGCGTGGCTGAATTTGCCTTTCGTCGCGCTCAGGAGCCGCTGACTGTCGCGCGCGCGTCCTATATCGGGGGGTGCGCCAGTACCTCATTGTTGAATGCGGCCTACGAGTATCGACTTCCCGCAACAGGCACTGTTCCCCATGCCTTGATTGAACTCTTTCCCACCGAAAAAGAGGCGTTTGAAGCTATCGCGGACGCTTACAATCGCTATACCCTACTGCTCGATACGTATGATCCGCGCCAGGCCATCCATACTGCTATCGATGTTGCGCTGCGTTCGCAGGAATCGCTCGGTCATACGCTGGCCGGGGTGCGCCTGGATAGCGGCGATATCGTTGCGGATAGCCTTTATATCCGGGAACAACTGGATACAGCTGATCTGCGACAGGTGCGCATCCTTGCCAGTGGAGACCTTGATGAGTGGAAGATCGATGCCTTGCTAAAAGCGGGCGCGGCCATTGATTCATTTGGAGTCGGCACAGCCCTGGGCAGCGGCGCGGGATCGGCTGAACGCGGCATCGAAGGCGGCGCGCTCGGCGTGGTCTATAAAGAAGTGTGGCATGTAGATGAGGAAGGCAACGAATTTCCGAAGGTCAAGATTGCGGGCGTCAAATCGACCTGGCCTGGAAAAAAAGAAGTCTATCGCCACCCGAGCTGGAATGAAGATATTGTGCAACTGGCCTCGGAGCCGCGCCCTGATAGCTATCACCGAATGCTGCGTCCCGTCATGCGCAATGGCGAAATGATCCCTGGCAGCCTGCCGCCTCTTTCAGAGATTCGCGAACTGGCGCAGCAGAACTTGCAAGCCTTGCCCGAACGCTATCACACGCTGACCCCCGATGAAGCGTACCCGGTGCGCTTTAGTGAAGCCTTACTAGCGTTGCGCAATCAGACCATACAAGCGCTAGGAATAGCAAACGATCCCCTTTTCGGAAAAGATCAGCTATAATATTTTTGAACACACTCTGCAAACCCTCATAGGCCGGGCGGGAGACGCGGAAATCGTAGTGGTTGATGGCGAAAGCACGGATGATAGCGCCGCGCTTGCCAGCAAATACGTGCGGGTCATTAGTGATTGCCCGAAATTCTACGATAGTGTATGATGTTGGTCAAGCAAGAACAATACAAAATCATACCGTGTGAGAATTTTAATGAACTCAGAACAGGCCAGTACCGGCACCGACCCGACCGCTCCTCGTATAGAGCAGGCCGCGCAACTAGAATACAATGCTAGCGAAGCGCCAGCGTTCCTACCCACGCAGAACGATGAGCAAGACGCGGTTGTTTTGCCGGAGGAAGCGGTGATATGGACGCCGCGTTTTATCATCGTGTTTGCTGTGACGCTGGCGCTTGGGTTGAGCCTGGAAAGCCTCATTACACAGGCCTGGGCGATTCGCTGGTTAACGGGGACATGGGTATTTCTGGGACATATCGCGCTGGTGAGCGCTGGCTGGATAACCTTGCTGAGGGTTTCTCGTTCGCGCTGGGTGCGCTTTGGAGCCGTGTTTGGCTTGATCTTTGCGACATTCGTGGCAATCAATATCATTATTCAGGCCATACTATTCCAACCTTCAAGTTATCTGCTGGCTCATGTCAATGTTGTTACTTTTCTTGCGTTGGCTGGTTGTTATATCTGTTTTACCATAGATCGTTTGCCAGTGGGTCACTGGGACGCCTGGTTACTTGGTCTGACTCCTATCCTGGGGATTGTTCTGCTCGTTCCTGTATACATTTTGAAATCTAATCCGTCGTTGGCAGGGCTGGAAAATAGTATCTCGGTCGTTGCGCTAATTCTGAGTACGCTCATATGGTGGATGCGTCCAACGTGCTGGAGGAATGCGCCCGGCCCAACATTGCTATTTGGTTTTGTTCCCTTACTTTTACTCGTGCTTGATGTCGTCTATGTCGGTAGTGGTTCCTTCGATTTTTTTCCCGTGCTTGTGACGTTGAACGCCTCGGCTACCTTTGCCACCAGACAGGTGGTCTTCTTTTTTTCGCAGGTGATATTATTGTGTCTCCTTCTGGGTGTGATGCGGCTTATCAAATCTGAAAAGATGGCAGAGCGGCGGTAAAAGATAGCGTAGCCAGGGCGACCGCGAGGGTCGCCCCTACAATACACGAGTGACCAGGTGAAGCCGAAGTATGGTAGGGGCGACCCTCGCGGTCGCCCTGGCCTCACGCCCACATTAAACTTCAATAAAAATTCTGGAATTTGCTGAAACCGGCCTCCTGTTTCTGCTAATCGATCACTCCCTGCCTGTTTATTTGCATAGAGTTCCAAAAACTCATGTAAATATATAAGGAGAAATCGATCACATGGTGGTATTGCGTACCCCGGCCCGAAAGGCCATTTTCCTCACGCTCATCTTGCTCGTCGTGGGTGTCTTGCTGGTATTTTTGATGGTGGTTCGCGGCCTTCTTGCGCCAACAAGTATCGCGCCAGCTTCCTCGTCAAGCGATTCCACGACTAATAACAGCGCGAACGCTGCGGCGGCGGCTACTGCGTCTGCGTACATGAAGCTGGTAACGATTGTCGGCCAACCCACCGTCAAGATCGTGTCAGGAACCACATTCGAGGCAGATGGACAGATCAAGAATGTCGATACCTTCCAGCACGACATTACCCTGAAGATCACCCTGCTCGATACGTCCGGCCACGTTGTTGGCACCGCGACTCACATGGTGGATAACGTGAAAGGTGGCGCGACGGTCAACTATGCCATACAGGGTACAGCTTCGCAGTCAAGTTGGTCCAGTGTGGAAGTTGCGGTAATCAAAGTGAGTGAAAACATCAACGGGACAGGGAGCGATTAACCCTGCCGTTCTGTAACGCTTTTTGATAGGCATTGCTAGCTTGCGCTCCGCGTCACTTATCCACGTGACGCGGATGCGGCGCGATGTGGCAATGCCCTTAACGATGTTCGTATGTATAGAGGAGATTTAATGAAAAACATGCAGCGCAGTTGGGTGAGCCGGCACCGGCTCACTCTTGTCAGTTCCGGGGCAATCGCGGCTCTGCTTATTTTGTCCATCGCTCTTATCCCTCGCGTCCTTCCGATCCACGCGCAGCCCCGTGTCACTCAATACGCAAAGTATATTCCTTCCAATGCGTTTGGTGACACCGATGATTTGCCTGGCAACGCGCTCCATTCGCGCGTGAGCATGGCTGCTGGCTCGTCTTCTGTCAGCGGCGTCGTAACCGATGCCAGTACAGGTCAACCTGTCGCTAATGCTACCGTTGGTATCAGCGCTGGCGCTGTTGGCTCGGCAGGGCAATATACTACTACCGCAGCGGATGGCAGTTATAGCTTCACCGGTATCGCCAGCGGTACCTACAACCTATCCGCGTGGCGCTACACCATCAGTGGCACCCAGCCCATGTATAAAGATGCGCAGCAGATGCAGGTGAGCGTCAGTTCTGGCGCAGCGGTCAACTTTAAGCTGACGCCAATCGCGGTGCCTGGAACGCGCACGGTACCGGCTGGCCATGCCAAAAACATGATCGTCGTGGACTTTGATGAGACCTATTTTAATTCCTGGTTCACGGATACGCAGTCGATGCAGAATAGTTCGCCAAATACGCACCTGCTCGCGCAGAGTGGTGTAAATGGCACCGAGATGTGGACGCAGTACGGCTGGTCGCCCATTGACCACTACCAAATCGCTGTCGGCTCGTATCCTGGATGGCGCACGCCCGACGCGCCAGGACAGGTCTGGGGTCAGCCCGACGGCCTGGATACCAACATCTGGTACGGTGGAACGGAGCAATTCGGCCAGCAGTCGATCTTTGACGTGGCCAAGAGTTATGGCATGAGCACGGCGGTTATCGGCGGTAATGACTACCCGACCGGCCATATCACCGATGCCAATGTCGATCAGATATCTCTGGGCAAAAATATCAACGGCGTGCCAACTCAGTGGGTGACAGAGGTGCAGAATTTCCTGACATCACACGCCTCAAACACGAATGGCTCGCTGGTTTATATGCCTGTCACCGAAGCGGAGGGTCGCTCTGTTGAGAGTGTCAGCCCGGATGCCGCTGGCGGCCTCTACCAGCAGGCCAGCAACTGGGACGACCAGGCGTTCGGGCAACTCTACACCTGGTTGCAGCAGAACAACTACCTCAGCAACACGGCCATCTCAATTGTTTCGGATGAAGCCGAGAACGACCATACCAGCTTCGATAACTTCTATGGTTCGGGCAGCACCGGGCAGGGTTCAAGTCGCCATGTGCCGTTTGTTTTCGCGGGACCTGGCATTGTAAGCGGTCAGAGCTATTCGTCCGTGCTGGGCATCGATGATATGAGCGCGAATTATATGTACGAGCTGGGCCTGCCCTCGCCCGTCGATAGCCGCGGACATGTCGTACCCGCCTTATACACGACGGGCGGTACCCCCATTCCTACGCCCTCGCCGACGAGTACCAGCACTCCGTCGCCAACCAGCACGACGACACCGTCACCGACGAGTACAACCACGCCTTCGCCGACTGGCACAATAACACCCTCGCCAACGGCAACCAATCCGCCAACGGCAACTCCAACCAATTCGCCAACGGCCACGCCGCCTCCTGGCAACAGCATTATCCAGAACGGCAGCTTTGAATCTGGCAACACTGGTTGGATATATAGCGGATCGCCCTCGCCAAAACGCAGTAAAACGCAGGCGCATAGCGGGAGTTATTCGTTAAAATTGGGAGGTAGTAGTGGGCAGTTGGGCGATTCTGTGTCCTATCAAATGGTGACGATTCCTGCCAATGCTAAACAGGCCAACCTCAGCTTCTTCTACTGGCCCGCCAGCAATGACTCCAGTACCTACGGCTGGCAAGAGGCAGATGTGATTGATAGCAGCGGCAACGTGCTGCAACAACTGTTCGTCAACACTACCAACGACCAGGTATGGATTCAGATGACCTTTGATCTCTCCCAGTATGCCGGGCAGACCATCGGCATTCAGTTCCTCGATCACGAAGATTCGGGTGGCGGCTCCTACTACACGTATATGTATGTGGATGATGTGTCGCTGACTGTCAGTTAGGCCGAGAATGGATGATCGCAGAAAGGCAACACCTTTCTGCGGTCATCCATTGTGTCCTGCTATCATTACTCCTGCGGTCGGTACTTACCATCGATATGCTCGAAGCGCGGGCGATAGCGCGTAGAATGGTAATCTTCGGGATTTACACGGCGCGCAGGCCAGTTTTTGCCGGGGATATCGGTGAAGATGAAGGCGCCGTCACGGTGCGCGGCGATAACCCCGTGCATTCCCTGTTCTACCGCGTTCATGACCGCGTTGGCATAGTAGATCGCCATATGCTTGTCGTAGACTTCCGGTTCGCCGCTGCGCAGGAAGTAGGTTAAGTCGATAGGCAAGAAGCGGATGCCGGGCAGGCGCAAAGTGAGTTGATCGGCAAGGAACTCGGCGATGTTGGCCTTTTTGCGGTGGCCATAGGCGTCTGGCGCGCCGACTTCTGGCACTGGCACGCCCAGATTCGCTCCCTCTGATATCACAATGGTCGAATAGTTGTTTGGGTTGCGCCTATCCTCGAGTACCAGTTTTGCCAGCGTATCGATGTCGGAAGGAACCTCCGGGATCAGGCAGCGGTCGGCCCAGGTGACAACGGCTGTTTCGAGAGCGGTGAAACCGGCATCACGTCCAAACATGCGAAAGAGTACCGTTTCGCTGTGCGACCCGGCGGTCGAGCGAATGCGGCTGATGAACTCCGCCGCGCGGCTGATAGCTGTTTGAAAACCAATACAGTAGTCTGTGCCATGCACATCGTTATCCATTGTCTTGGGGATGCCCCATACTGGCACGTCATGAGCTGTTAGCGCCGCACCATAGCTTAGAGTGTCATCGCCTCCAATCACTACCAGCCCGTCCAATCCCAGAAAATCCAGGTTTGCCATTACCTCGCGGGTCAGATCAACACGCTCATCCGGTGCGTGACCCTGGCCATAATGCGCGAGGTGTGGTGGTAAATCCCTTACACGCATACGCGCCGGATTGGTGCGTGTTGATTGCAATATCGTGCCGCCTGTTCTGTCGATGGAGCGCGTGTTCTGGCGGCTGAGCGGCATGAGATAGCTATTTTCCCAGGTCTGCGGGTTGTCCGGGTCGAAAATAAGTTCTTCGCGGCTGTGAGAACGATCAAGAAGGGTAATTCCTTCCCACCCGGCGCGCAGTCCGGTGATAGTGATGCTCATTGAAGCGGCGCGATAGACAAGCGCCTTAATAGCGGCATTTAGCCCCGGTACGTCGCCGCCACCAGTCAGTACCCCAAGTGCGCGTATAGGTTTGAATAGTTTTGCTGGCATACTTTCCTCCGTATCGAGTTCTCTAGAGAAAAGCATACCACAACTTCCAGGGCGACCGCGAGGGTCGCCCCTACCATACTACGAACGACTCGCGAAACCCGTATATGGTAGGGGCGACCCTCGCGGTCGCCCTGGAAATGATGTGTGGACTTTATATCATAGATAGCTCTGAAGATGCTGGTAGATCAATTGGCCCATGCCGGCTGTGGGGGTGCCGCGATAGTCGCGGATCAGCAAGGGATAGCCGCACTGCGAACCCTGCACAACCCACGCCCAGGCGGTCCAGCTCACCTGGTGCGCGTCAAAGTAGGCCAGCAACTGGCTCATATAACTGGTGCCGCAGTCGTATTCGCCGCTTTCAGCCGACATGACAGGGTATGTTTTGCTGATGGTACCGAAGGCGGTATTCCAGGTGTTGGGCTGCTTTTCCACGTATGGATAGGGGTGGGTATCGTAAACCACATTTGTCCCCTGTATGGGGTATTTCTTAATCTGACTCAGGTCGTAGCCCCAGTCCATGCCTGCTACAAGAACCAGGTTGGTGGCCCCTGTGCCGCGCACAGCGTTGACCAGCGCTTGCATACCGACGCTGTTAAAGGTGACGGATTTGCTACAATTGCAATCCTGCGAATACGAGGTATCGCTGGTGACGCAGGCCGAAAGCCAGCAGGCCCAGGCGCCGGTATGCGGTTCATTGAATAGCTCGAACAACACGTTGGAGTAGGATTTATAAACGGTAGCTACCTGTTGCCAGAAGATCACACTATCAGCATCAGGCGCAGCCCAGGGACCTCCCGCTTGCAGGGATTGCCCGCCAGCGTCCGACCATTGTAAATCGAGTATGACGTTCAATTTGAGCGTGGTCAGCGTATTCACCGTCGCGTTGATGAGCGCCTGGTACTGCGCCGCGCTGCACCCTTCCGAGGATTGCCCATTCAGCCAGATGCCCTCGGAGAGTGGCAGGCGCACGGTGTTTGCGCCCCAGTAAGTCACGGCATATTTCCCACTTCCCGACCCCATATAGGCCAGTTCTTGCGCGTCAAAATGCCCATCGCCCCAACAGTTGTATTCAAGGCTATCGCGCCCGACGCCATGAAATAAATAGCGTTTGCCATCCGCTCCTAAAATAGCGTTTCCCTGCACAGTATACGGCCCGTCGGCAAAAGCATAACCTGTAGCGCGTTTGCTCACCACCACACGCGCAGGCAGCGTTTGCGGGCGTGAAACGAGCGGGTGGCCGGAGGCATTCGCGCCAGTCATATGCAGCGGGTCGACCTTAAAAATTCCTAGCGCGACGATTGTTAGAATGCAAATGCTCAAAATAACCGCTTTGAACGAACGTAGCATGTAGCACAATCCTTTATAGTTCACAAAGATACAAAATGACCAATGGTGATAACTTGTCTACTGCTACAAGTAAACGGCAAAAAAGCAGATATCTTCATACCTGCTTTAAAAAATCATTCCAATTCGCTTGACCAGAGTTGTCTAAATTCCTCTGACGTTTGCAAAAGTTGTTCTGCTGTTCCCCCGGCTTCGAGTCTCCCTTCTTTCAATAACACTATATGATCGGCGCGTTGTAGAACCGCACGGCGATGTGAGACGACCAGGCAAGTGATCTCCTGGCGATGAGCGAACAGCCGCTCCCAGAGTTGGCTTTCCGTTTCCACGTCGAGCGCGCTGGAGAGGTCATCGAAGACGAGCAATTCCGCCTCGCGTATGAACATACGCGCCGCCGCTACACGCTGCGCCTGCCCGCCGGAGAGTTTGACGCCGCGCACCCCAATCGTAGTTTCCAGGCCCTTTTCCAACTGTGTTATATCATGTTCCAGTACGGCAGTATGTAGAGCTGTTGCCAGCGTGGCTTCGTCTTCCGTGATGCCGAAAAGGATATTTTCTTTGAGTGTGTCGCTGAAGAGACGTGGCACCTGGGCGGTGTACGCGCTGCGTGGTGGCACAAAAAACGTTGCCGGGTCATGCACTACCTCTTCATTCCAACGGATGTCGCCCGCCTCTTTTGGTAGCAATCCTAGAACTATTCTCAACAGCGTCGTTTTGCCGGAGGCTACCTGGCCCGTAACAACCGTCACGGTTCCACGTTCTATGCGCAGGTCGATCTTTTCGATGCCTCGTCCAGTTGTTGGATAGTGATAGCTCAGTCCCGTAGCTTCCAACAGATCAAAGCGTTGAGCAGGCGATTGAAATGAAGAAGATGTCTCTGGAAGCTTTCCTGAGAGAAAGAGCGGATGATGAGCTACCAGGCTGGCGGCAGGCGCGCCTTGCAGCAACTCTACCATGCGGCGGCAGGCTACGCCTGTTTGTGTATAATGGGCCAGAAATGTGCCGAAGAACTGCGTGAAATCCGTGACAAAGGCCAGGTAATACAGGAATATAGCGAGGTCGCCAACGCCGAGTTGCAACGCGCGCATGGATTGCGCGATCAGCAACAGGATGAAACCGGTACCCAGTCCCACAATATTTCCGAAGGTTGAGTTCAGAAGTTGTTCGAGCACTCTATCCTTGAGCATGGCAGCCCGTCGTTTTTCGTTGAGGATGTGGAAGCGCGTAACCACGCGCTCCTCCGCTCCAGCGATCTGAATAGCCTGCACGGAGCCAAAGATTTCTCCCAGGAAGCTGGTGACGGAACCGGTGGCTCGTCGGCTGGCAGTACGATACTTTTCCAACCGCTTGCGCATAGCCTGCACCAGCGCTACCACGGCTACCAGGGGTAGAAAGATGCTGAACGTGACGATGACGCTGATCCTGAGCAAGATAAGCAAAGCGATCAGCGCGAACAGTCCCATGCCTATTAAATCAATCGTCCAGTCAACGGCGTGGTCTACCTGATCAACGTCTTCGCGGAAACGGGTGATGGCTTCCCCGGTAGAGCCGGGTACAGCCTGTGCGCCCGGCTGCACTAAGATGCGTGAGAGCATGTTGTGCCGCAAAAGGCTCGTAATCGAGAAACGCAAACGATTGCTCATGATGCCGCTCCACAGGATCAAGATGGCTTTCACCAGCGCTGTGGCGACAAAAAGGGCGATCAGTCCCCATATCTCAGGCGTGAGATAGCCGCTTTTCGCCAGCGCGTTAAAGAATTGCTGGATAAGCAAACCTGGGATGACCGGAGCGACGGATACGAGAATCCAGAGCGCAGATATGCTTGCATAGCGTACTGGCCGGTACCGAATCAAACGCCACATAAAGACAAATGTTTTCATTGCAGCGCCTCCTGTAATCCTGTTTCCAGTAAATGAGCATAGTGTGAAGTGGGGTCGGAGCGCAAAGCCGCTTGCAAGCCGTGTTCAAGCATGTGTCCATCCTGCAAGATCAGAATCTCGTCAGCGCGTTGCACGGTTGACAGGCGGTGCGCGATGATGATAGCCGTTCGGCCCTGCAACAACTTTCGCATAGCCTGTTCCATGATTTGTTCCGTCTTGAGGTCAAGACGCGACGAGGCTTCGTCAAGGATTACCAGGCCGGGATTGGTGAGAAAGACACGGGCGCAGGCCAATAATTGCGATTCTCCAGCAGACAACCCTTCGCCACCCGCGCCGATCTCTGTATCGAGTCCCTGTGGCAATGCCTCAAACCAGCGCGTTAGTCCTACCTCTTTAAGCACTCCGATGATGTCTGTATCCGCGACGGAAGGGTCGAAGAGGGTCAGATTGTCGCGCACACTGCCGTGAAAAAGTTGTACCTCCTGCGAGACCATGCCAACACGCTGCCGCAAATCATGCAGGCGCGCTGCTTTGAGCGGCACATTTCCCATTTCAATTTCTCCCTCCTGCGGGTCGTAGAAGCGCAGGAGTAAGCGTACCAGCGTCGTCTTGCCGCTGCCGGTGCGCCCCAAAAGACCGAGCACGCGCCCAGGAGTCAGGAGAAAGGTGATATCGTGCAGCACGGGGTCGGTTGTCGAGTATCCAAATGTCACATGCTGGAAATCGACTGCTAAAGGGCCTGCTGGCAACTGCTCTCCTATGCCATCCACCAGCGCAGACTGCGTTTGCAATAGCTGCTGTATGCGCTCAATGCCGGCCGCCGCCGCCTGCAACTCCTGGAGTTGATCGCGAATCTGTTCGATGGGCTGGACGATTAGATTGGTGTAGTAGAAAATCAGATAGACCGTTCCCAGGGTAATGGAGTGAATGCTCAACAAATATGCTCCAATGATAAATGCGACGGCATTGCCAATTGCAAAAATCGTCACGATGGTCATCCATGTGGTGAACCCGGCAACGGCGGATTGGCGCGTGATGGGCAGCCATTTGCGTAAAAACAAGAAGAAGCGGGACATGACATAGTTGTTAGCTCCATTGGCGCGTATATCTTCGGTTCCTTCGAGGTGTTCTCCCAGAAAACCGAAAAATTCGGCGCTCTTCTGGCGGTTGGCTACCCAGCGCGGCACGGCGTACTTATGAATAACGGCCAGAATGCCCAGCGCCAGGCAGATAAAGAGAATCATGGTAACGCCCAGTCGCCAATCTATACGAAACAGCAGCGCGACGATACCCAGCAAGAGCAGCATGTTGCCCACCAGGTAGATGATGATTTGCGAGAAGAAGTTTGCCAGGGTATCTGCGTCTCCATCGATGCGTTCGATCAGCGCTCCCGGCGTATATGCCTGGTGAAAGGTCATGTCCAGGTTGAGACAATGGGCGACCAGGTCTCGACGCAGCCAGTTGGTGGCCGTCCATGCCACCAGTTCGCTCATGTAGGTAGCGCCAACGGAGACCGCCTGGTTCACCAGCGCGATACCAACAAAGAGTCCTCCAATCGCGAGCAGGGTGTTGTAAGAACCACCATGGATGGCGATATCGATAAAGGAACTCAGCAATTGCGGATTAAGCAGTTGTAAAGCAATGCTGATCAAGAGCAAAAGCCCCATCAGCGCCACCTTCGCCCACTGCGGCCGCAGATAGGTTTTCAATAAAGCGCGATACGTGCCGCTTGTTTTCTTTTTACGCGGGTGTTGCGAAATCATGTCGCTCTCCCTATGATTGTATTCTTCTATTTCCCATTCTTGAAAGCACAAAAAAGCCGTGGGCGGTAACAAACGCCCACGGCTGGTTCTCGATATACTATGTCCGGTTCAGGTTTTGTAACTCCATGATAAAGGGCATAGTATCCCCATGGGCAAATGTCGCAGAGGGCTGTGAACGTATCCGCGCGCGCAGAAGTTCTGTCCGCGCACACGCGCCCGGTAAGCGATACCCATCAAGGATAACCCCTTTCGCTCTGAAGCTATACTGGAATGTTGCGCTCTTCTACTAAAGCACGATGGAAGCTTAACATGAACATTACGGGGCTGTCAAGCCATTTCCGTAGTCATGAGTGAGCGTCAAGTTTTTGCGCGAGTGACCAGGGCGGGGGCAAGCCCCGCCCGTACCCTGTACGACGCAGTGGGGCGTGAAGCTGTACAGGGTAGGATATGTGTCATTCTGAGCGCAGCGAAGAATCTCCTGTCCAGCGAGCCAGATTCTTCGCTGCGCTCAGAATGACACGATGGATAGGGCTTCGCTGCTCTGCGGCCCCCCGCCCTGGTCACTCGCGCAAAAACTTGACGCCCACCCCGTAGTCATTGTAAAGGTGGGGACCTTTAAGGTCGCCCTGGAGGTTCAAATATCGTTGAGAAGACAGACTTACGATCGCCCTGGGGGTTCAAAACATCATTGGGAAGACAGACTTGCGTTCGCACTGGTTGCTCGTGAAGCCCATCCTCGAATGGTCTCAACGATGGCACTTTTGGGGCAAAGTGCGGAATTACGATAAGGATGCCGTTTACTTGGACAAAAGGTGATTGTTTTGTAGTTCTGAAAGGCGTAGGTTGTGCGGCTTAGAACGCTTGCGTTATTTTTATGTGTCGTATGTATGCTTGCTGCCTGTGGCTCGAACGACTACGGCGCGAAAACCTGCGGTGATAGTTCCTTCACATAACAAGGTAGTTCCCGCTTCATTGTTGCAGGGGTCGAGCATCGGGGATTGGCCGATGTTTGGGTATGATCCCGGCCATACCGGCTATGTCGATGCGCTGGTGCAGCCGCGCGCTCTCAATGGCAGTCTCGCCTGGTCGCGCAAGTTTGCTCCCATTTTCTCTTCCGCCGTCGCTGGTCTGGGCATGGTCTATATCGCCAGCACTGATGGCTATCTCTACGCGCTTTCACAGTCCACCGGAGCCATTGTCTGGCGCGCCGAAGTGGGCAACTACCTGACAGATTCTACCCCCGCGCTGGAGGGTCAGACGCTTTTTGTGGCGGCGCGTGGCACAACTATCGAGGCGCTCAATGCTCGCACCGGCTCGCTGTACTGGACGTTTGCTATAACAGAGAGGATTGAAGCTCCGCCTCTGGTTGTGGGCAGTCGCGTGCTGATGGCTTCGCGTACCACGCTCTGGACACTAAATGCCACGAACGGCAGTTTGCTGTGGAAGTTTCATCGCGGCGTGGTGGGCTGGCCTAGCAGCGGCTCGCCCTCTGTTGCGGGCGACATCGTGTATGTGGGCCTCGGCTCAAATACCAGCCTGTGGGCGCTCAATTTGACGACCGGGCAAACGGTGTGGTCGTTTGACACGGGAGATCGTATTACCAGCGCGCCCCTGGTAAGAGCGGGGATAGTGTATATTGCAACCTGGCACGGCGAGGTTTTCGCGCTGGATCGCGTACACGGCAACAGGCTCTGGGTCTATACGCTCAATGGCAAAACGAAACAATCGGTCATCGACGGCGTTGGCGGCAGTATGGCGCTAGGCGGCGGGAAATTGTACATGGGCGACTATCGCGGGGAGTTGATTTGTCTCGATGGACAACATGGGCGACTGCTGTGGCGTTTCGCCACGGGCGCGCAGGTGTTAGCGACTCCCGTTGTCGCGGCTGGTCTTGTCTATATTGGCTCCGACGACGGCTATTTCTACGCTCTCAATATCCAAACAGGGCGTCCCGCCTGGCGTTACATGACGGGTGAGGTGCGCAGCGCGGCCTCGTTAGCCGGCGGACGTTTATTTGTCGGCAGTCTGAATGGGGTTTTCTATGCATTCAATTGACATGTCAATGTAACTTTGTCATTCTGAGCGCAGCGAAGAATCTCGCTCGCCCGACACGGAGATTCTTCGCTGCGCTCAGAATGACAGGCATATCAGGAGGTAATCATGTATAGCAAGTCGCTCCTCGATTCGCTATGACAGGCATATCAGGAGGTAATCATGTATAGCAAGTCGCTCCTCGATTCGCTGAATCGAAAATATTTCGCGCTGTCTCTGCTCGCGCTTGCTATCATGCTGGCCTCCTGTGCCTCCACTTCCACTGCGCCTGTTGTCATCTCAATCAAAACACCTGTTTATATAATGGCAGGAGGGGAGCCTATCTTGCCGTATTCGCAGATATTGCTACATGATGCCCCCTTGCCGCTTGCCGCCGACTACCATGTTGACACGCATAATTGGACGCTGGCAGACTACGATGCATCCGCGACGCGTGATGTCACAATACCTGATTGTTGTAGCGCGTCGCCCGCTCCGCTCTGGTTTCAATCGCTGGAAACGCCCTTGCTGACCTCTCCGCTAGAAAGCAACGGCTTGCTGTACCTGCTCGCCTCGGATGGCTATTTGCATGTCTTGAACGCGCAGAATGGCGCGGAACAGTGGCGCGTAGCCATCGGTGGTGAACTGACCAGCGATGGGTTAGCCCTGGGCCATGGCCTGCTTTACCTCGCGGTCGATGGGCATTATCTCGCCGCTCTCAACGCGCGTACCGGGAAGATGCGCTGGCGTTTCGATACCGTGGGCATTGTGCGCGGTGTTCCCTTCGTAATCGGGCGGAATGTGCTGGTGAGCAGTGGCGCCAATTCGCTGTTCTGCCTGGATGCTCTAACGGGTGAAGAGTACTGGGCGTTTCACTCCGAGGATACCCTGGCGCAATTCTGGCCTACACGCTCGATGCCTGCTGTTGCAAATAACATCGTCTATGTTGCGCTTGGAGCATCCACCGAATTCAACGCGCTGAACTTGCGAACAGGTCGCAAAATGTGGGAGGTCAACCTGCATGAACGAATGACGGGCGGCCCACTACTGGATGTCGACTTGGGAGTGGTGTACGTCGTCACATGGTCGGGCAAAGTGGTGGCCCTGGACATGCGCTCCGGCGCGCTGCGCTGGCGCTATCAAATGGCGAGTGGTTCGCAGGCTTCTCCCGCCTTAGATCAGCAGGCGGGCATATTGTACACGGGCGATTACGCCGGAAATATTTACGCGCTCGCCGCCGCTACAGGCCAGACGCGCTGGCATAGCTCTGTGGGGAGCAGTTTCGATACCGCTCCTTTAGTCTTGCGAACATCACGGCAAACGTGGCTGGCGGTTGCCACGCAAGGTGGGCAGTTGCAATTGCTCGATGCGCATTCGGGCCAACAACTCAACTCCTGGGAGCTTGGTGAATTACGCTCGTCGCCGGTAGTAGCGCAAGGTGTGCTGTACCAGGCATCGCTCGGCGACCGGGGCATATTTGCATTTCAATTGTAGATGGTAAAAATACATGCGAACACATTGGGCCGAAAAAACGAATGAAGCTACTCACACTGGCAAACGTGGCAAGCGTAGAAAACTGTTTGTAATGTGCAGCGTCATCCTATGCCTTGCGCTCGTCGGCGGCGCGGGTTACACGCTATTACAGTCGCAAACGCCGCCGCCAGCGCGCCAGGCTCTTGTCGTACCAACTCCCTCATTTCACCCGGTGGTGGGAGATGTGCATGACCCCGAAGACGACGACCCGAATATAACCGTGCAGCAAGGAATTATTCCGGGCTTCCAGTTCAAACAAGGTGGATATACGCTTACTGGTTCAGTCGTCGATGCGCGTAGTGGACAGGCAATAGTAAATGCGGTCGTGTGGTTAGACCTGCCCACGCAGCCAGGCCAGGCCACCAGCGCCGCGCTGCATACGCTTACCGACTCACAGGGCAACTATCGGTTCCTTCATATAGCCAATGGACTCTATACGGTCGTTGCCAGTCGTTACTACATCATGGGAGCCGGGCGATACTATGGCGAGCGCGTCTTTCCATCGATTGCGCTCAACGGGAACCGCTCGCATGTGTTGCTGCCATTGCAGAAGATAAACGCGCCAGGGCAGCGCAGCACAGGGACGCACCAGGCCAAAAACTTGATCTTGATCGATGTGCGTGGCTTTTATGCTGCTTCGCTGCTCGATGATCCCGCCTTGCTCAACCTGACCACTAACCTGCGCGCGTTCTTGCAACACGCCAATGTGGCGTCGTCCGTCTGGTGGCCGTATGGCTGGAGACCGCTCGATCAGTACGCCTTACTGACCGGGAGTTACCCGCAGTGGGCTACCTACGATCCCTGGCCGCATCCGGTAGCCTGGGGGATGCCCGATAACATTGATACCACCTACTGGTTCACCGGCGGGCGAGCCGCGCACCTCTTCGGGCAGGCATCTATTTTTGACGTGGCAAAGGGTTATGGGATGCAGACCGGTGTCGTAGCTGGTAGCGACTTTATTTTAAGCGATGCCACGACCCGCAACCTGGATATTTTGCAGCGTAGCAGCAGCTTTTCGACAAGTTCCTGGCTGGCGCAAATGCAGGCGGCAGCCCTGGCGGGTCGGCAGAGTGCCAACGGTTTTATGCTCTATGGTGAATTGCCAACTCTGTCGGCTCTCGATGCCAGTTCCAGTCCCGACGCGCCGGGCGATGATTACCAGCAGGCGTTACAACTGGCGGATCAAACCTTCGGTCAATTACTTGCCTGGCTAGGGCAGCAAGGGATGCTCTCGAACACGCTGATTGCCTTGACCACCAGCCAGGCGCAGGCCAACCATACCGATGCTGATAACTTCTATGGTATGGGAAGCACAGGCCAGGGCAGTAGCAAACAGACATTGCTGGCCCTGTCCGGCCCCGGTATCTGCCCAAATATGAAGCATGACGCGGATTACTCTGCCTTTATAATTGCGCCGCAATTGATGCAGGCTATGGGATTGCCCGCGCCAGCAGAGGCGCGTCTGGGCGCTCCTTATAACGCGGGAGGTTGTTCGTGATACATCTACATAAGACTCAAATTGCGCGAGTAGCCAGGGCGGGGGCAAGCCCCGCCCCTACCCTGCTACGACGTGGCCTGCCTCTCCCGTATAGGGTAGGGGCGGGGCTTGCCCCCGCCCTGGTCAACGCACTGATGACCTATGCGATGCTATGTATGCTTGCCCTGCTTATCGCCTCGTGCAACTGGCCCGGCGCGCAGCAAACACAGCAGCCTGATACGCGCTTGAAATTGTTTCATGTACTCTCCGCCCGCATCATTATGTTGGACACGCAGGCCGAGGTGGATGGCACGCTGCTTAATACCAGCCACACTGATCGCTTTCCCTATGATGTCACTGTCATCGCCACTTTCTACAATAGCGCCGGAAACGTGGTCGGGCAGGCGGGGGGCGTCGCGGAAGATGTCTACCCGGGTATGATTCGCCCGTTTACCCTGGTAGGCCAGGTGGACAGCACACAATACAGCCATATGGTTGTGACGGTAGTATCGCTCAAAGAGAGGCGCATAGAGAAGATTATCCCTACCCCATCGATTGTGCCTTAAAAACGGAGTTGAACGTGCCATCAAACGAAGGAAAAAGAGAAAATAAGCTCTCGCCGGCGGGCGCAAACCTGCCTGTCTATGCTGCCATGTTCGCTATTTTCCGTTTCTCGCTACATAGCTTGCGGGGGCGTATTGGTCAGTCTATACCGGTGACACTGGCCTTGCTGCTCATTGTTGGCGCGGCGCAGGCCATCGGGGCGCTGGGCGATGTCTCCAGCACGCTGACACGTCAGCAAATCGCTGCCAACTGGCGCGCCTCCGCCGATTTACTGGTGCGCCCACAGGCAGAGGTGAGCCAACCCGAACGCGATGCGGGCTGGATTGACCCGCGGAGCGCGTTGGACGATTACGGCGGCATTAGCGCGAAACAGCTTGCCAGCATCGCCTCTCTCTCCCAGGTCACGCAAATTGTGCCTTTTGCCAGTGTTGGGTGGCGTCGTATCGACATACTCATGCCAGTAGTTTTGCAGCAGAAGGGCGTCTACCGCATCACCGCGCAATGGACGGGCGCGCAACAATGGGAAGGAAACGTAGTGGATTATGTTGAGGTATCGGATCTCGCCAGCCTCACAAGCGAAGAGCCGGCGCTTAAACCCGTAGTGCAGCATCTTGTTCTACAGGCACATGCTGCTTCGGTTGTTTATACCATGTCTATTCCCGCTCTGCAATTGTTGGTTGGCGTTACTCCTACGCAGGAGAATACATTGCGCCAAATCCTTCTACAGGGAAGTAACCCGACCTCTCCCGTCCGTCTGACTATCCATATCGATAAGCTCAATGGTCAAATGACTATGCTATCATCGTGTATCGCGCAATCCGTACAAGCCGCTTGCTGGCAGCTCGTTACGACGCAAACGGGGCGTGCTTCCTCCTATCTTACGCAGGACGTGCAACTTTTGCGCTACTCTCAGGCGCGTTATAGCGCGACATCGCAGCAACTCGCGACAGGACAGCTTACCTTAGTTATCCTGGGTGCCGATACGCAAGGTTCTATCTACCGGGCGCTGCTGCCACAACACCTGATGCTGGCAGGCGATGGAGCGACCGGCTTTACGGTGGGAACAGAACAACAGGCTGAAGTGGCGCCGCCGACCGGGCCGGAATACATGCCAGCGCTGCCGGATGCGCTGCAATTTATGCCGCTCGATCAAGCGTGCCTTGTGAATGGAGAACAATGTTATTCCGGCCTGTATGTTCGCCTGCGTGGAGTCGATCACTACAACTCAAAAAGCCTGGCGCTGTTACAGGCGACCGCTGCAGCTATAACGGCGCGCACCGGACTGCATGCAGATATCCTCGATGGTTCTTCTACGCGCGTGGTAACGCTGGCGAGCGGTAATGCAAATAACTCGCTAACATCGACATGGCGCGTGGTTGGCGTGGCTGCGCAGATCACACGTGGAGTCGATGCCCTGCAAAACACCCTCTTTATGCTCTGCGCGATAATCTGCCTGCTGGCAATCGGCGCGGCTGGCGTGTTGATCGGCATCGGGCGCAAGAACGAGGCGCGCGTGTTGGAGCAACTGGGCTGGTCACGGCCCCTGCGCGCCGGCGTCTACATTTTCGACGCGCTATTGCTGGCGTCGCCCGGATGCGCGCTGGCCTCACTCTTGATCGCGCTGGGGAGCAAGTTCTGGCCCGGCAATATGCCGTTTTCTACCATGTGGGCCTTGCTAGCATTTGGGGTAACCATCTATGTTATCTTACTGGTAAGCCTGGCCTGTGGGATATCGTTTGGAAAGATATTCGCGATCAAGTCGCATTCGCATGTGGGGACGAGGGCAGCGCAGCGCCCCGCCCATCACCACCACAACCCCCGCCCTGGCATATGTCTTGCGCCGCCTTCGTCTCCTTCTTGCTGGCAAATCGGGTGGCGCATTCCATGCGCGTATTACCGCCCCACTGGTTTGCAGTATCGCCATTACCTCCACCATATTTCTCATAGTCATTGAATACCTGATGGTGAGCGGGTTAAATCGCGAGCTGGTGGTAACTGTGTTGGGCGATCAAGTGCGCGTAGCGCTAGAGGGGCCGCAGTTGCTACTCATATTGCTTGTGTTGCTAACGGCGCTGCTCACTGTCGGGCTGTGTACCAGCTTGTTGCTGCGGGGAAGACGCGAAGAGTTCGCCTTGCTGTCAAAAGTTGGGTGGGATAGGCGACATGTATTGCTGCGTCTGCTGAGGGAAAGCTGGTGGATGGCAGCATTGAGCGGCGAGGCAGGAGTGTTGCTGGCGCTGGGAGTAATTGAGATTGCCGGGTCGCTTCCTCCGTTATGGGTAGTTAGCAGCGTGCTGCTGGGTGGCCCAATGCTGGGAATGTTGCTGGCAAGCCTTGTAATCTATATGCTGGCAAGGCGAGAGTTGAAGAGCATTTACCTGAAAAGAGCGGAACGATGGACATGATTGTTTGCGAACAGGCGCATTTCAGCTATTTCACCGGCGCGGGTGAGGTCGAGGTGCTGCGCGGCGTAGATATGCGCATTGAGCAAGGAGCACATGTTTCTATTGTTGGTCCTTCGGGCGTTGGTAAATCGACGTTGTTACGCCTGTGCGCCGCGCTGGATTGGCCAACAAAGGGAAACATACGGGTTGGCAAGTGCGACTCTACCCATAAGCTGCGCGGCACGGCGCTGGCGCGTTTCCGGCGCGAACAGGTGGGATTGGTGTTCCAGCAGTTTTCGCTCTTGCCTACACTTACTGCCCTGGAAAATGTGATGCTGCCCCTGTTACCCTACACTTCGCGTCACCTGTTGCGCAAACGCGCCACGTCGCTGCTTGCCGAAGTGGGTCTGGCGTCTCGCTCAACACATTACCCGGATCAACTATCGGGCGGCGAGCAGCAGCGGGTAGCCATCGCGCGCGCCCTGCTTGCTTCTCCACCACTATTGTTGGCTGATGAGCCGACCGGCAGCCTGGATTTCGCCACAGGTTTACACATCATGACTTTACTTGATAACTTGCGTCGCGATCATGGCTGCACGCTGGTGGTCGTCACTCACGATATCAATATGGCTGCCCTGGCCGATTGGCAACTACGCATGATCGATGGTTGCATCACGGATGTTTAAACTTTAAGAGTTATTACCTATTGCAATGGTAGGCAAAAAAGCGTAGCATAGCTGCTATGAATTAGGAAGAGTTACTAACATTGTGTGTCCGGTGGATGCGTGCAGAAGAGGGAGCATACTCCGATGAAAAAAACCTCTGTGGCAAAACCGAATTTACGTTTGAAAGAAGAACGGGAACTGCGTGGTTGGTCACAGAAGTATGTCGCCGATGAGATTGGCGCGGACCGTTATTATTTGAGCCGGTGGGAGCATGGAACCGCTTCTCCCAGCCCCTTTTACCGTCAAAAACTGTGCGCGGTTTTCGGGAAAAACGCCCGCGAGCTTGGCCTGCTGACCGATGAAGCAGGAAAGGAAACAGCGCAAGAATCCCTTCTGACCGGGCAGCACGCTGCTCGCTTGAAAAGCATCGAAGACTGGTCAAGAATGCTGCATTCTATCATCGGTCAGCGGCGACTGCTGCTGGTGATCGATGACGCGTGGCGCATTGAAGCGGCTCTGGCATTCAAGATTGGTGGCCCGCACTGCGCGTATCTCGTGACGACACGCTTCCCCAATATTGCCCTACATTTTACTTCCGGCGAGGGTAACTATACCCGAGATGAGAGGGAAAACAGATAGCATTCAGGTATCATCGGTGTAGCAAGTTTGCTTTCCTAACTTGATGGTTCAGCGCGTCGAGTCCAACTGACCCGTAACCGGCTCCGCTCAGCAGAACCACGTTTCGGTCAGGTGGGGTATCACTTTGCGCGTGCCATAGTCATTGATGGCGCAGGAGATACACATTTCGCGGTCGGCAGCCGCAAAAGCCAGCGCCTTGATGGTGAAGAAGGTCTCAATAGGGTCCGCCTGGGCGCGTTGAGCTTTTTCTACCAGCGCGCTTATGGCCTGGTGCAAATCATCCATGCGCGGGTCTGGATGTTGCCAGCGATAGCTATAGGCGGCGGCATCAAGCTCTCCGAGCCATTGCCGCGCATCGGGCGCATTGAGCAGCGCCGAACCAGGTGGGATGAGCAGGCGGATCGAGAAGTGGACGGGATCGACATGCTCAATGAAGTGCCGTTCCTCAAAGAACGAGAGTAGTTTCAGGTAGCTCTCCAGCGTTTCCCAGGGCGAAAACGGCATTAACGAGGGGCGCAATGCGATACCTGCCGTCTCCATCAATGCAAAGGCTTTGCCTATATCGGCGCTGGTGTGGCCTTTATCCAGTTGCAGGAGTACATCGTCGTTCAGCGATTCAACTGCCGAGACGACAAAAGCGCAGCCATTCGCTTGCAGTTCTGGCAGCAGGTGACGATGTTTCAGCAGGTGTTCAATCTTGATGGTAGCGTCGAAGGTGATGCCGGGAAACTCGCGGTGCAGCGTGTTTGTTATGCGCATGGCATGTGTCGGGCCATTGAAGAAATCGGGGTCGCCAAAGGTGATATGCTGCGCTCCCTGCTTCACCTGTGCGCGAATGTCGGCCAGCACCAGGTCGGCTGGTATGGCGAAGAAACGGCCACGATAGACCGGCGTGATGGGGCAATGCTGGCAGGTATGCTTGCAGCCGCGCGTCGTTTCCGTGTATCCAACAATGCGCGTGGCTCCGTTCAACTCCAGACGCGCATAGCGATCAAGCGTGGGTAGTATGGATCGCTGCGGGAGAACAAGTGGCGCGCGTTGTATCCAGGGCTGGCTGCTGCGCCGGGGAGTACTCACGCCGGGGATAGATGCGCTCTCATCATGTTCCAGGGCCGCCAGGAGTTTCAAAAGTGGCTCTTCAAATTCGCCACCAATGGCGGAATCGATTAGCCCTTGTAGCAGGTAATCTTTATTCAGTGAGGCGTACAGGCCATAAAAGCAGATGTGCGCCTCTGCATTGAGAGCGCGAATACGCCGCGCAATTTGCTCTCCCAGGCGCAAGGCGGTGTGCATGGGAACGGAGATAGCCACAAAACGCGCTTGCAATATGGTTTTGTCGCTTAGAGACTCGACCGCTGTATCGACGACCGCCGGATCATAACCCGTTTGCTGTAATAGCGCATAAAGGGAAGCGAGCTGGAACGGTTGATGTCCCAGCTCGTAGCAGGAAACCAGCAGGATATCGCCAGGCTTTCTCATTTCTTGCGCGACGGTGCTCCTCCGCCCTTCTCGCTCGGCCCCACGCCGACGGCCTCATCTTCGGATACCCAGCCTTCGGGCATTTTGGGCTGCGCGCCGAAGAAAAATTCTTCCATTTGCTCGCGCAACACCTTACGCGCCTCCGGGTCGCCCATATTCAATCCGTAGTGGTTGATAATCAACGTGCTTTGCGCGGGCCACATATCCCACGCCTGCTTTGAGACGTTATCGTAGATGCGCTGTCCCAGTTCGCCCGGAAACGGCGGCTTATCCAGACCGGGAAGCTCGCGCCCCAGTTTGACACATGTAACCATTCGTGCCATGATAGAATCTCCTGAAGGATGATATAATCTTCTCTCTAATGATACTACAGGATAGAGTGGTCTATGTCAAATATCAACGTATCTTCGCCCGCGCCGCGCTCCCTTTTCCTGGGCATGGCAGGCAATTTTTCGCCTCCGGCATTGCTGGCCTTGTTAAACGACGGCATTGATGTGTGCGCGGTCGTGCTGCCAGCGCGGAATCATCAACCAGGACAACCCGCCCTGCGATTGATGGAACCACCACTACAGGCGCGCCCAATGTTGCCCGTCCTGCACTCTTCGCTGCATAACACCATTGTCAACATTGCCTGGAAGCAGCATATTCCCGTGTGGGAAGTAGCCAGCATGTCTGCCCCTGAAACCATCAACCTCTTCTCTCAATACCAGCCTGACATCATGTGCGTGGCCTGCTTTTCGTTGTACATCCCGCGCGCTGTTCTCGATATCCCGCGCCTGGGCTGTCTCAACGTTCACCCATCGCTTTTGCCAGCCAATCGCGGCCCCGACCCGCTCTTCTGGACATTTCACGACGGCCATCACGAAACCGGCGTCACAATTCACAGAATGGACGAAGGACTGGATACCGGCCCCATTATAGCGCAAGAAAAGATAACAGTTCCAGATGGCATCACTTACGGGCAACTCGAAGCGGAATGCGCCGCTCTGGGCGGCAAGCTGCTTGTTCGCTCGCTCTGGCAACTCTATCAAGGAACTGCTGTACTTACTCCTCAAGATGAAACAAAAAGCAGCTACCTGCCCATGCCGACAGACAAAGATTTTGTTGTACGGGCTGCTGAATGGGAAGCGCGGCGCGTCTATAACTTCATTCGCGGAGTAGCTTTGAGAGGCGAGCCGATCACGATTATCACTGAGAGCCAATCAATACGTGTGACGAATGTGATTTCGTATAGCCGCAATAGCATGGATAGGAATATGAGTGATGGAATTATCGAAGTAAGATGCCTGGATGGGTGGGTATTGATAAAGTGGTGAACGCGGCTTTGTGTTTTTGAGAAGTAATAAACGATGGAATATTACAGGGTATGAAAGAGGAAACACATATGTCGATGACACTAGAGAACCTGCCCTCCGACGAAGACTATCTTCTTATCGAAGCGAATATGCTTGGCGCTCCCCTGAGTGTCTATAAATTGAAGCCGAGCTACATTCACTTCGTTCGTAGAGTTGGCTTGTTTATTTTCTTCACAGGCGTTGTTGTACTGGTAGTAGCTGTTGTTGGCTTCTTTCGCGTAAAGTCTAACAATCAGTTTGAATTGTTCATACTCGCTTTGCTTCCGGCGTTATATTCTATTTTCAAGGGGGTGTGATTTATCGCATTGAGGTCAAGCGGGCGAGGAGTATGCGTGTTATCGTGTGTGAGCAGGGGCTGTTCCAGGCGAGAAGGAAGATCAGGAGTGATTTCGTCGAAGTCGTGCGCTGGAAGGATATCCTGGAAGTCAAGAAAGAGTTTATCGGTAAAGCTTATTATTTTACACCTCGCAATGGTATGCCAATTACGCTCTCTAGCTCTTATCAGGACCTCGACAAGCTTGTTGCAGCAATCAGGGAACGAAGTGGGATGGAGGAATAGAAATCGGGCGTACCAGCAACACCGGACAAGGCGCGTGGTCAAGCACAAATCGCGCAACATGCCCGACCGATTTTGGCCCCATCGTCGGACCTCCACCCAGCGGTGAGCGCGGGCAAATAACGATCAGGTCAGCCTGCCATTCCTGCGCATAGTGTACGATCTCGCGCTCTGGTCGTCCTGCTTTCTGGATGCGTTCCGCACCCGGAAGAGAGCGCGTGCCTTCTTCCAGAATATCTTGCGCCGCGCTGATCTCGGCATTCTGCATCTGTTCGTTGCGCCGGGGATTGAGCGCGGGTGTGCGCAGGAAGCGTTCGCGCTGGCGTTCCAATTCGCCGTGCGGGCCGCTATCTATCACATAGATCAGACCCAGGGTAAGCTGATTGGCTGGCAGCATACTTTTCACCGCATTGCTGATTTGTTGAATATTTGTGCCATCCAGGCAACATAGCACTTTCATCGTTTTGCCTCCCGCTTTTTCTTGCCGCCTAAGTTGCGGCGACAACCTGAGAGAGAAAGGGTCTGCGGGCTATTTGCCGCAGGCAAATAGCCCGCAGACCCTTTCTCTCTTCTTACTCACCGCGAAGCAGTGAGGATTCAGCAAACCGTGGACATCGAGTTATTTAGCGCAGCAGGAGCCAGATGGTTAACGCGCCTGCTGCTAACATTACAGGTGTTACGATAATGCCAACCTTGAAATAATCCAGTCCGGACACCTCTATATTACGCCGCCGCAGGATCAATAGCCATAAAACGGTTGCCAGCGAGCCAACGGTGGTCAAATTTGGCCCCAGGTCGCATGCGAAGATGGTGGCAGCAATGAAGCCCAGGCGCGTTGTCAGCGCGGCATGTTGCGCGCTTTGCAACGCTGATGTCAGCACCACCGCCATCGGCACATTGTTGATGAGGTTGGTACCGAGCGTGGCACCCGCCGTGCCGATCATCACCGCGCCAAAGCTATGACCGCCCGACAGGGAAAGCAGCAATTGTCCAAATTGAGCCGTGAGGTGTGTATTCTCGACGGCGCGTACCAGGACGAACATGCCAGCGATGAACCCGAAAATTGACCAGGAGACATGCTTGCCTACCTCCCGCACCGTCGATTGCTTCCAACGCAGCGCACCAATCAATAGTAGCGTCGCGCCTGCCAGCGCCACGATGGAGAGCGGAAATTGCGCTGCCGAGGCTGCGATATACGCGATAACAACGAACAGCAAAACCCCACAGGTATAACGGAAATAGGCCGGGTGGCGAATAGCTTCAGCCGCAGTTGCCAGGTGTTTGATGTCGAACTTGCCCCGCAATTTGTTACGATACAGGATAAAGAAGACCAGCATATTGATGCTGATGACCACAAGCGCCGGGATGAATAGCAGGCGTAAGAATGTCCACAGGTCGAGCTTGAACGTCGAAAGCACAATAATATTGATGGGATTGCTTACGGGCAGCAGGAATGAGGCAGTGTCGGCGATGAAGGTGCAGGCGAACAAGAACGGCAGCGCGGGTAGTCGCAGGCGCGTCACCAGCGTGTAGACGATGGGCGTCAGGATCAGCGCGGTTGCGTCGTTGGAGAGTACCATCGAGATCAAGCTGCCCAGGATGAAAACGTTGAAAAATAAACGCCGAGAGCTGCCGCCGGATAACCGGGCCGCCAGCGCCGCCAGCCAGTCGAAGAGACCGGCGGCATCGACAAGCGCGGAGAGCGTCATCATACCCAGAAAAAAGAAAAAGATATTCCAGTCCTGTAGCAGGGTCGTCAGCGCGTCAAGAGGACTAATCAGTCCTGCAATGAGCAGCAGCCCTGCTCCGACCAGCGCGATACGCGCCTCGTCAAGCTTGAACGGGCAAATCATAATGCCAGCCAGGGTAAAGATGGCGATACATGCTATAAGCAGCGTGCGAGCGAGCGCGGGCAAAGGAAAAAATAGGAACATGCGACCCTATCATTTGATGATTATGAAACTCTACAAATCCACTTGCTCTCTACACTCTTCAAGAGTCGAAAAAGTATCACTTGCCGAATCTCTGAGAGGCGCGTGCCTTCGCTTTAGCCGCCTCTTCCTGTCGATTTTTCGGAGCTGCGGGAGATTCGAGCGAGCCGAGAAGCCGTCCCGAGATCCTGGCGATGTCATCGACTGCCGCATTGAAAGCGGCTTCGTTCGCCCTGGACGGTGTGTTGAAGCCACTGATCTTCCTGACGAACTGCAGCGATGCAGCGCGAATTTCTTCTTCCGTGGCCGCCGGGTCAAAGTTGAACAGTGTCCGAATGTTTCTACACATTCCGCTTTGCCTCCAGCCCAAATATTCTGCTCATGTTATTCTCCTTTCTCTTATTCTCCTCTATTCGTGCTCGTACAGCCTCTAAGAAAATACCTCCTCTCTGGTGAAGTATCATCCCGATCCTTTTCAACCTGGTGGTGTACTAAGGAGTGGTGAAAGCGATCAACCCCTACGGCCAGGGTAGAAGGTAGTTGAAACCGAACTTGTGTAACGCCGGGATGACTAAGGAGAGAGCGTACTCGATATGCCAGAGCGTTAAGCCAATCGTCACTACCGCCAGCACAATATGGAAGACGCGCCAGTAACGAATGACATAGCGGTAAAAGAGTTCGCGCTGCATAGCGCGTTCGATTTCCTGGAGCTCGGCGATATGTTCCGGCGCGCCAGGCATGAGCGCGCCCGGACGAGTCAGCGCGCTCCTTTTATCGGGGACGAAGCGATATTGCCCGGCTTCACGGCTCAATTCTTGCGGGGTCGCTTCAAGCGAGATATAGGCCAAATCCCAGGGAGTATGCAGGGGTTGATTACGATATTCAAAGGGGAAATGATTCGAGAGCGGATCACCCGGCAGTGAAACCGGCAAGGTAACAACAGCCTTATCTCCACCCGTTGTGGAGAAGCCCTGCACTGCTTCAGTATTATGAATCACAATCGCCTGCAACTTCTGCGAAATGGATTCCACCCGGTCCCCACCTTGCGCAGTCAGTGCCTGATGCACCTTGTCGGCGATAATACGGGGTGCCATGCGATCCAGCAGACGCCCAATAACTCCGCTGATGGCAAGCGCAATCATGGAGTAGAGGGCATAGGTGCCGGTGCGTGGATTATAGTTGCCGAACGCGTGCAGGAAGACCATCACCAGCGCGATCACGGCAAAACAGATGTGCCAGTTTAAAACACCGTTGAGTTCTCCAACAGACCGTTTGCGTGCACGCCTCCGCAGGCTAAACGCAACCGCAGCCAGAAACATGAAGACTGTACTGGCAAGAGCAAAGACAAGCCCGGCAAAGCTATCGCCACCTCTATCGTCGCTCACGTGAATACACCACATAAAGAACCCGACACTGATGGCGAGAATAACCAGCGAAACAAGCACACTGAGCTTCCACTGATTGCTGGGATGGAAAAAGAGCCAGGGATAGCCCCTCTCATCTTTTTCGGAATATTGCATGGACTCAATTCCTCTCATTCCTGAAATAGTTCGGCTTTTGCAGAACGGACCAGTATGCTCATTAGTGCGCGACAATTCCCGCCCTCACCTGGCGGCTCATGCCTCCTCCTACCTACAAACCTCCCTACGAGAGGCTGACCCTCTACAACTCGCTGTTCAATCCGCATCCACCACGAGCAATTCATGATTTGGTCCCGGGATATAGTAGACATCGGTATGGGCCTTTTCCTTCACATGGCGCAGAAGATGTCTCAGAGACGCCCGGCAGCCGGTACTGCACACAAAAGCCATTTTCTCGCCGCTATCCGTCTCAAATACAAAGTCCTTGCCGGGTCCCAGGCGGATCACATAGCCGCCCACATGCATGACATTTGTGCCATGCGCGCTCGCTGGCCCCAACCAGGCGACCACTGCTACCCCTGCCCATGCGAGACAACCGATGAGCAGCAGGACAAAGATAGCAGCGCGTACGTGTGTTGAAATCATCGCGATCTTCCCCAAAATGATGTTGGTTCACAGTCAGGGTAAACACGACTTTTCGCGTTTCTCAACGCTTGCCCTGGCTGAATAAGCACATTTGGATGTGTGCCTCTCACATATACTATCGTATATCATATTGTTTCATTTCAAGTTGATTTGTTCGGGGAGATAGCCTGAATACCTTATTGCTCTGTTAAGATGCCTGCTTCTGACAACACAGGTACCGGACGTGGAAGATGAGTTGAACCGCCTGCTTATAGGCATCACACGGGAAGTATGCCAGGGCGGGGGCAAGCCCCGCCCCTACCCTATACGGGAGGGGATAGAAGATGTCACTATTCCCAGTATCCGAAGAGAATCAAAGCAGATGCAACGGTATCGATCAAACAGACGACGAGGGCCAGATAGGTATTAAAATGGAGAATGGTCTGAAGGTAGGAGGTACCGATGAGCACGCCGAAGAGAAAGATGCTGGCAAGAATCAGCCTTATTCGAACATTGAGTTGTCTCACTGCAAGCTCCTTACTAGATATAGTATCCACATCACTGCTCGTACTATATCGCCGCCCCAACTAGACAAACAAGCTTCCATGACCAAATTGCTATACAGACTTTTCCCTCAGTATCTTATGCGTTACTCGACGGATTGAGCGTACTATGTTATCATCCTAACTACATCGTAAGACACGACAAAGGATAGGCAAGAGAGTGTATCTAAAACGCCTGGAGATGCTGGGATTTAAAAGCTTTGCCCCGCGCACCCAGTTGGAGTATAGCACGGGCATCACGGCAGTAGTGGGGCCAAATGGCGCGGGCAAGTCCAATGTTGCCGATGCCGTGCGCTGGGTGCTGGGCGAGCAGAGTATGCGCCAGTTGCGCGGCAAAAAGAGCGAAGATATCATCTTTTCCGGTGGACACGGCAAGGCCGCGCTCGGCATGGCGGAAGTGTCGTTGACCCTCGATAATAGCACGGGTTGGGTTCCCTCAGAATATAGCGAAATCACGGTGACGAGGCGCAGTTACCGTTCGGGCGAAAACGAATACCTCATTAATAAGCAAAAAGTGCGCCTCAAGGATGTTGTTTTGCTGCTGGCACAGGCGCGTATCGGCCACGATTCGTATACCGTCGTCGGCCAGGGACTGATCGATGCCGCGCTGAGCCTGCGCGCCGAGGAGCGGCGCGGACTGTTTGAGGACGCAGCCGGTATTCGCCCGTACCAGGTGCAGCGAACCGATGCCGAAAATCGCCTGCGCCAGACCGAGCAGAACCTGGAACGCCTGCGCGACATTGTGAGCGAGATCGAGCCGCGCCTGGAACCACTGGCCGAGCAAGCCCACCGCGCCGTTGAGTCCCAGCAACTCAATAGCGAACTGCAAGAAGTCTTGTTGACCTGGTACGCCCTGCAATGGAGACGCCTGCGCTCCGCCAAAGAGCAAAGTGATGAAGCGGAGCAGGTAATGGCGCGCAAAGTGCGAGACGTGGAAGACTCCGTGCAGGCAACCGAACAGCGCCGGGAAACGCTGCGCCTCAAGAGGCAGCAAGCGCAAAGCGCCATTGCGCAGGCGCGTGAGGCCAATAATGAAGCCAACGCAGCCGCGCAACGTATCGAGCGCGAGATTGCTGTCAGCCAGGAACGCATCGTGGGATTGGAACGCCAGCAGGAGGAACAGCGCCAGGAAGAGATGCGCCTGCGCGAACGCTTGATTGCCGCGCAGCGCAAAGTGATCGACCTGGAAGAGCAATGCGACCTGGCCGATGAAGCCATCGACAACGATGCCACCGCGCTGGCTACGCGCGAGAGCCAGGTGGCGAAGGCGCAAAAAGAATTTGAGATGGACGAGCGACGTCTGCGTTCGTCGCAAAGCGAACTCATTCAGGTTCAGGCGCGTCTGGGAGCCAGCCAGAGCGACCTGGGCCGCCAACAGAAGCACCTGGGCGAGCGCAACCGCATCCTGGCGGCGCGCCGCGACACGATTTCCCAATCGCAGCAGACCATCCGCGCCCTGGAAACGCGCCTGCTCGCAGAACGCGCCCGCCTCGATACTGCGCGAAACGAGGAGCAGCAAATCACGCAGCGCCGCCAGACCATTAACCGCGCCATCAGCGACGCCCAGCAGGAAATGGAACGCTTTAAACAAAGCTTGAGCGAGGCGGAGCGACTGCGGCGCACCGTTTCTGATCGCCTGAACATGCTCAACAACTGGCGCGCCAGCCTGAGCGGCTATAGCGACGGGGTACGCGCCCTGCTGCGCGCCCCGGCTGGCAAGCTGAGCGGCTTGCTCGGTCCTGTCCCGCAATTGGGAGTTGCCCCCGCCGGGTTGGAGAGCGCGTTAGAAGCGGCGCTTGGCCCCTATTTGCAAGCTGTTGTGACACAAACCTTTGAGGAAGCGCGCCTTTGCCTGGACTATTTGCGCCAGAACAAAGCCGGAAAAGCCATGCTGGTCTGGTTGGAAAGCGCGCCGGACTCAGATGACAGGCGCGCCTCAGCAGAAGCAGCCGCGCTCGATGCGCTGCTCGCGGAAATGCCAGAATTGAGAGCCAGCGTCAAGGGTTTGGCATGGCGCTTTATGCAGTGCGAACCGCGCTACGTTCCCCTCTTTCAGCGCATACTGCGCGGCATTGTGATCGCCAATGATCTTGAAACGGCACGCGTATTGCTGAATCGCCTGGAACAGCGGAGCGGTGTTGAGTATAGCCTTCAGTCGCTCGTAACATTGGGCGGCGAAGTCTTGCACGCGCATGGCTGGCTGACAGGAGGCAGCAGCAAAGAGGGCGGGCAGCAAGGTTTGCTGGCCTACGAACGCGAATTGCGAGAATTGCCGCGCCAACTGGACGAACATGTGGCCCTGATTAACCAGTTGAACGGTAGGATAAGCGAGGTGCAGCGCGGCATAGAGGCGCGGCGCGTCGAGCAGAGCGCGGTTGACAAAGAACTCCAGAAAAACGCCAGCGCTATCAGCGAATACAATAAGGCTCTGAACGCTACACAGCGCGAGCTTGATCGCGTCCAGACCGAGCTACAACTGGCGCAATCGGTCGAGCAACAACTGGCCGCAGAACTGGCCGGGTTGGAGCAGGAAGTACAGGCCGCGCTTGAACGGGTGCGCACTCATGAGAAATCACAGCGCGAAATGACCGGGCTGGTCGAGGAACTCCAGCGCGAGGTCGAGGAACGCACGCTGGTATTTCGACGCCAGCAGGACGAACTGGGCAGGGCGCGTACCGCCCTTGCCGTCAAACGCCAGGAGGCGAAGTCGCTGCGCCAGCAACTTGCAACGCAACAATCAGCGGCGCAGGACTTGAAGGCGCAAATCGAGCAGCGCGCCACCCGTATGCAGGAGGCGCAGGCACAATTCTCGGCGTTACGTACCGCCATCGACTCGCACCAAGCGCAACTTGAACAGGCCCAGGCGCGGACGCAGGCCCTCACCAGCGAACTGCATCAATCTGAAGAAAAAGCCAGCGAACTCGATCTGCAAATACTGGCTATCGAGCAGGAAACCTTGCAACTTCGCCAGAAGCTCAATGAACTGGAAGTCGCGTACCGTCGCTGCCTGCTCGATAGCCAGAAAGCGCGAGACGCCGTTGATACCCTGCTGCAACAATTGCAGGAAGAAATGGGCGTGGCCGACCCCGGCGAACTGGCGCGTTACGCTGCCCGCAACGACCTTGAGAAAGATGGGGAAGAAGAAAACGCGGCGAGCGAACAGGTTCAAATAGCCGCTTCCGGTGAGAATACGGTGCTTTCGGAAGAGGAGGAGACACACCTTCGCAAACTACGCCGCCGCGTCGATAGCTTGCGCGGTCGCCTCAAGGCGCTGGGAGGCAGCGACCCTGATGCTCCACGCCAGTACGAGGAGACGCGCACGCGCTTCGAGTTTCTCACCACGCAAATAGCCGATATGGACTCGGCGGCCCTGCACCTGCGCACCATCATTGGCCAGTTGGACGCGACTATGGCTCGCCAGTTCGAATCCACCTTCGAGGCGGTCAATGCGCGTTTTCGCGAGCACTTCACCACACTCTTTAATGGAGGTCATGCCCGGCTCGAATTGCTTGCCGCTAAAAACGAGGACGATGGCGAGCCGCGCGCTGAGGTCTCGGCTATGCCAGCCGGAGTCGAGGTCATCGTGCAACCTCCCGGCAAAAAGGTGCAGGACCTTTCGCTGCTCTCAGGCGGGGAACGCGCGCTGGTCTCGGCTGCGCTCTTGTTCGCCCTGTTAGAGATCAACCCGCCTCCGTTTTGCCTGCTCGACGAAGTGGATGCCGCGCTCGACGAATCAAATGTCGCTCGCTTCTGTGAAATCTTGAAACGCCTGGCGCAGCGCACGCAGTTTATCGTCATTACGCACAATCGCGTCACGATGATGGCGGCTCAGGTCATATACGGCGTCTCAATGGG
Organism: uncultured Chloroflexia bacterium; assembly: GCA_963769535.1. GTDB lineage: Bacteria > Chloroflexota > Ktedonobacteria > Ktedonobacterales > Ktedonobacteraceae > CF-113. The sequence continues at coordinate 233,751 of CAVYMC010000006.1, forward strand.
CGGCGATAGCGTCTCGCGCCTGCTTTCCATGAAACTTGAGGAAGTACCAGTAGGCGGTGATCGCTAGAAATAAAAAGCTTGCATCTACCCGCGCAAATAGTTAAGATAGATGCAAACGCCAGAGGAGAAACCATTGTTATGAGCGATCCGTCCAGCCCATTGTCTTCATCGCCACTGCCTCCGTCTTCGCATAAGCTATCGCGGCCACTCATGCCTGCGCCCAAACGCCGTTCCGGGCGTGTTCTTCGTATCATCATCCCGATTATCACACTATTGCTGGGTATCGCAATCGGTATTGGTACGCTGCTCGTATGGGGGCTTTCAGGTGATGGGCAGACATTGCCTGTGCCGGGGCCGGGCAAGACCGATATCAGCGTGATGGCCGATAAAGCCTTTATTACTTCCCTCGTAAATACAAAGCTGCGCCAGTCGGGTTTGCCAGGCACGGTGGGAAATGTGCAGGTGAACCTTGCTACTGGCGATCAGTTGACCATTGACGGTGATGATGCCTTTAACGTATTGGGAATTGGCTTTACCAAACATTTTACGGTCGTTATCCAGCCCTACATCAGCAATTGTTCGCTTCAGATTCACGTCACCCATGCCGATTTGAGTTCCATACCTGTGACGGGTTTTATTTCCTCCTTCGAGTCGAATGTCAATGAGCAGTTTCAACAAAAGCCTGCCAGTTTGCCCCAGGGCTTTGAGTATTGCGCCACCAGCGTCAGTACGCAACCCGCCGGGATGTTGCTTACCTACTCTGCCATCCCGGCTTAGAGAGAGGGTACGTGTGCTGAACTGCGCTATGCACAGCATTTACACGATTTTGACGGCGGTGATACCTGTAAGCGTGCCAATGAAGATGCTGCTGCCAGCAATGGTCGGAGTCGCAAAACGATTCACCTGTCCAACGTTAAGTGAAGTGACTACCTGTCCGCTATCCATAGTAAGCGCGTAGAGCGTGTCATTGGTGAGACTATACACCGTATGGCCGCCAACTACTGGCGAGCCGGTGATGTTCCCCGAAGCTTGCCAGCCCTGGTGCATCTTCCCGTTTGCGTCTACGCTGACCTGGCGCACTCCATCAGTGCAGGGAATAAAGATGGTCGAGTCGACCGTGGCCGCGCCACCGAAGGATTGACACACGTCCTGCGCATCGATCTGTCCTCCTATACCGCCGAGCGCGTTAGCGCGCAGGATATATCCCTTGCCGGATTTGCCTGCCGCGAAGACGAAGTTGTTGGGAAGTAGTACCGCCCCTTGCGATCCCATATCCACGTCGCCCGCGTTCTCTGATGCCCAGGATGCAGGCGCGAACCCATCTAACAGGTGCAGCGTGGGAGAGAGCTTCAGGATCGAGTCGCTGTGATCCCATTGGCCCGAGGTGATCTCCCCGTTGCCAACCGAGACATAGAGGTTGCCATCCGCGTCTACGCTGGCTCCCGGCGTTGCCCAGATGCCTCCCTCGCGCGGTGTTGGCACGCGGTAGACAAGCAGTGGCCCCTGACCGTCGGTTCTTGAAGCAACGACACGACCAATATAGTCCGAACAGTCGCCATCCAGACCGCCATAGGGGATATAGATCATGCCGTTGGCAAGGGTAAGCGCGCCGCGCTGCTGATGCGCTTGCGGATCCATGCCATCGGTGTCAACCAGGCGGCGAACTTTTACCTGTCCGTTCGTGACATCTACTCCTACCAGGATGTGCGCCGGTCCGTTCACCTCCGCAACAGCAAACACCAGGCCGGTCGTGGGATCATACACTGGCGTGCCAGTAATGCCCAGCGGGTCAATATTCCCGCAGGGAAGCGAGGATTGTGGTACAGAAGTACCAACATTGATGCGCCATTGCACGTTGCCTGTGGCAGGATCAAGCGCGTAGAGGGAGTCTCCTTCCGTTGCTACGATGACACGATTGCCGACTACCAGCGGTTCCGCGTAGACCGCTCCATCCAGTTGTTCCCCCCAGATTTTGGTCAGACTCTGCGGATCGGGAGTATTTGCGATATAGCCGGTGCGCTGGTTATCACGATGATAGGTGGTCCAATCGGTGTCGTTCGTAGAGGGTAGAGTAGCCGTTGCGCCCGCCTGAGAGGTTGCTGTTACTGTTAATGCCAGGGGGGTAATGGGCGGCGTGGGAGTGGAGATTGTGCTGCCACCGCAGGCGGAAAGGATCATCATAAGGAGCAATCCCATAGCTGTCCATTTCCCATAACGGGCAGTGCGTTGCCTGAAATAGCGGTTCACTCTATGTCTAACGAGAGAGGAGAGGAGACAAATGAGCGTAATGCAAAGCGACACGGCGATGAATGCCAGAGCAGATGTATCGATCATAGTGCGTTTATCCTATCTTTCCAGCTTGTTGTCTTGTACTCCTTTAGAGAACTTATAGCTACCGGGCAACTCCCAACATTCGCCAATTCTTACAGTCTACAATGATTAAGCAAGGGTTTGATAGTGCAAGGTGGTAAGTAGCTGTCATCTATGTAACATTTTCCCCTGTCAGACGTTGTTGTGTACGAGATGTCTCTTCTATAGAAAAATAATCAATGAGGATGAGGGAATAGATGCGCTCACCCAAACGGGACGGCAAAGATAAACAGGCATACGTTCCTTCTGTAGATGATTCGGTTACCGCTGAATGCTACCGGCTGTACGCGCCCAAACTGTTTACCTATCTTTGTATGCACGTCTCTTCAGCGAGTGATGCAGAGGATATGCTTTTCGAGGTCTTTCTTGTTGTCCTTGAACACGAACAGGAACTCGAGACAATGCTTGAGGATGAGCAGAGGGCATGGCTATGGACGATTGCCCGTAACAAGCTTATCGACTATCACAGGCGGCTAAGTCGTCGGCGCGTGATCCCACTGGAGAGCCTGGCAGAAATGATCGGCGACGAGGCCACCCCTGATGAAGTGGCAATGCTTAACGAAGAATACGCGCGCCTTCATGCTCATCTGAATCAATTACTCCCGTCGCAGCGGGAGGTGTTGGAATTGCGCTTCGTAGCCGGTTTGCGGTGCGCTGAGATTGCCGAGGTGCTGAACAAGAATGAGGGCGCCATCCGCACCATGATTTCACGCGCGCTTAATACACTACGCGGCATGTATGGTCAATAGGTGAGAGGAGCATCGACATGGCTTACCACGAGAGCGAGTATTTCACGCCAGACAAAGTAGATGAGCAGATAGCTTCTTTTCTGGACGAGGAGCAAGCGGCTCTTGACCTTCCCGGTACGCAGATCGTTCAATTGCTTCAGCGTCATTACGCGCCTGCTGATGATTACACTCAACCTCTGGCGCGCGTCTGGAACCGCCTTGAGCAACATCGCGCCTCCCTACGACCCTCCCACAATGATGGAGCCAGCCGCAATGGTTTGCAACTGAATAGCGCGGAGCAACCATCGTGGAGCAATCAACCGCCACGCGCCTTCAGGAGTTCGCGGCCACGCGCTACGTTTGCCAGCCGTCTCGCTTTGATCGCAGCGATCGTCTTTATTACTCTGCTGGTGGGAGGCACCTTTGCCGTTTTTCACCTGACTCGACCGGGTCATGAGACAGGTGGAATTCACGCGACTCCGACAAATCGCCCAACAAATCATCCAACTGCCGGCACGGATCAGATCTATGCCATTGTGAATAACATTCTCTATCGCTACGATGCTACAACGCACAAGCCTCTCTGGAGCTTTCAAATGTCTGTCCCCAATCAGGCCCAAAATATCGGTTCTCGCGGGCAGGTGGTGGGAAGCGTATTGTATATGCTTGGCACTGGAAGTGATGGATACTACTCCTACGCGCTAAATACGTCCGATGGCTCGTTGCGCTGGCGGTATAAGGTACAGTATGATACCAGTAATCTCAACCTCTTTGGAGACCAAATCGTATCCAACGGTGCCGTATATTTTTCAGAGATATCTGCCTTTAATGGCTATAGCATTCTGACAGCGCTTGATGCATCGCGAGGTACAGTCCTGTGGCAACACCGCTACAATGGCACGGGTACCATGAATCCGTCTCATCCGGTCGATGAATCCGCCGGGATGTTCTTGCAGGCCGCAAGCAGCACAACGCTCTATGGAACGACGTTTACAGGTATGGGCAGTAAGGTGACAACGACGCTCTATGCCATCAGCGCCAGTAATGGTTCTGTACTCTGGCAAAAGAAAGTCTCGACCAATGGCGATATGCCGGATGAGGTTGGCGGACTCGTGATTGATGGAATTTTCTGTCTCTCCGCATCACCTCACCTCTATGGATTTGATGCGGCCACCGGGGAGCCGAAGTGGAGCATTCCGCTTGATGGCAGGGTCTATGACAGTTTTACCTCGTTGAATGGTGTTGTGTACGTGGCGACGACCCATGACCAGGTGAGGCCAGATTATTCTGTCTATGAGTCAAGTGGCAGTTTGTATGCCGTGCGCGCAAGTGATGGCAAGCAACTCTGGCGATACCACGCGCAGGGGGGAGTGTTTTCTCCTCTGGCGCAGAACGGCACGGTATACGTCAGCGTCTCGCTGATGGATGGTACATCACCACAAAGTGTTGTGGCGCTCGATATCAATAGCGGCGATATCCGCTGGACTCATCCAGTGCCTGCTGGGCCGGGTGCAGGTGACGCGCCGCAAATCACCATCGGCAAGAGCTTGCTCTATGTGAACAATTCCGACGGTCAGATCCAGGTCTGGCACTCCTCTGATGGAAAGCCTGTGAACACGTTTCCCATACCCGCTCCTGCTTACGGTGCCCTGGAAGCGGTTGCAGTGGTGACGGTCGTCCCGTAGGTGGTTGAAATTTTAGGGCGGACTGCCGGGGACGCCCTCGCAGCTACTGCTGGTAATGTTCGACGATCTCAGGATCGCGCTCCTGTGCGCCGTCAGGGCTGAGTCCCGCATGACGGCGCGCCCGTCGTTGGCGCAACAAATCCCAGCATTGATCCAGGCTGACCTCGAGCTGCTTCATCCGCGCATGTTGCTCGTCATCCAGCCCAACGCCTTCCGCGTGCTGCATCAGTTCGTGTTCTTCCTGTACTAGCTTCTCGATGTGTTGAAAAAGTTCTGTATCGGTCATTGTCAATTTAGCCTCCCCATTTGTAACCTCTATGGAAGTATCGTTTAATGTATCCTATCACGCCAATGGTCATATAGGAAAAATTGCTAATAGTTTCCTCGTTTTTTTAATAAGTTCGTCCACTTCATCTCTACTTGGTGGATTTGAAGTAGGGTGATCACATCGATTTCGTATATCCGCCATCAATTGGACTTGCTTCCATTGGGTAACGTCGTAGATGCCCGAATTTTTAATTGAATCATTTATTTTAGAGATACCATCACCTCTTTTATATACGAGAGGCGGTTTTTGTCGATCGCACAAGAGTTTTAGATGATGTTCTAGTGCTACTCCTGCTACAGACCCGGCAGCAGGTATATAACCAACTTGAAGTAGAATTTGAGCCTCATCAAGCGCCTCATTTCCAATTTTACCGCTAGGTGCCTGGGTATGCATTCGTGCATGACAACTACGGTGAACTAATTGAGCATTTAATAACTCGGTCTTACCTCCCAGGCTATAAGATTTAATATGGTCAACTGCACAATCATCAAAAGAATGTATAGGGTTCTTACAAATCATGCATATAGGATTAGCATTAAACAATTGCTGGCGTGTTTGAAAACTAAAAAAACGTGGTTCGGCTGGTATAGTATTAAGAAGGATTTGCACTTCATTCTTAAATCCAAACCAACGTAACTTTGTAGCAGCCTTATCAGCGGGTCGTCGAGAAATTGCTAGACGTAACTGGGGATTAGTCAATAAATAGAAAATATACGCCTCCCGAATCTGATCGGCATTGTCTTGTACCTTACGAACTGAATGGCCCAATAAAGCTGAAGCTTGTATATCCAAAGCTGAGATTGAGAACTTTGCTTCCCATTTTCCCTCAGTTGAGGGACGGTCTTCTGAGCCAACAGTATAGAGGTGTCCAGCATTTGATCCAAAGACAATATGAACATTTTGCATTGTCTGTCGGAACAAATCTGCATGTGCCTTAATTTGATTTGGACCTTTAGGCGCATCTATTCCCATGTAATCATTGAGGAATTTTTTCAGATTGCCTGCATAGGAGTCGATGCTATTCGCAAAAGCAAAGAAACGTAAGATCATCTCACGCTCTAAAAATCTAGGTTCAGGCGTATCCCCGCCTTTAACTTTACGCCACCATGGATCTTTCTCTAACTCCGCTAATAAATCACAAAACTTACCACGAAAGACACAATTGCGAAGTTCTTGCTCATTTAGTGGCATGGAACCTCGATTGAGACGTTCAAAAACTTCATAACGAAGATTATGGTTATGACCTGCGTCAATAACAATACTGCGAATAGTCGCATCTAAAACTCGCGCTTGATGTTCTTCTGTTAGTTCTCGAAAGAATTTATTGTTTATGCTGGGTAATCTGTTAAGTCGTTGAAGGGCAAACTCGTTGCGAACAAATTTGATGAGTGCAGTAAGTCTTTGCTGTCCATCAATTACTTCTAAACGACCGCCTGGCATCTTACCAAAATATATTGGAGGTATTGGAATTTCAAGTAAAAGCGATTCAACAAGGCGTGGAGCCAACTCAGGTTTTAGATCCCAGACATAGTTACGTTGAAAATCAGGTTGTAGATCTATTTGCCCTCTCTCGAATTTGTCTCGCAATGCGGAAATTGTCCAGTCGTAAGGCGCACTGGATACAGGACGATCATCCCCATTTGCTGGAACTTCTTCTGCTTCGGCCTCTAGTTCAGGATACTCTTCAATATCCGTAACCAACTGGTAATTCATGTGTTTTCTCCCAATCACTCTGATAATAAAAATATAGGTAGTACCATTTTGCCTCTTAATTCAGTAGTTATAAATACGTATGTAATTAGCTAATGCTTCAAAACATAGTATATTATAGTTGTCAATAGTTGAAGCGCTAGCGGGTAGGGCTTATGCGTTCTCACAAAGAGAGAGACAAAACCTGCAAAGCAGCTTGAGGATGAGTGTTGTTGTAGCGCATCCGAGCGGCGATGATGGAAAAGCCAGCGTGACGGAGCAAACTGACAACGGTATTGCGTAAAGCTGCCATGATTTTGGGTCCATTCTCACAGCGGACGGTGCTTTTGTCCTCACCCATGGTCACATCTTTGACGTAATGCAAGCCGTTTTCAATGATCCAATGTCCTCGTTTCAGCGTGAGCAAGCACTCAGGGATGGCAATCGTAGCAGGCAGGCTTGTGACCCCATAGCGGACCGCCTCTTTCCAGACGCCCTTGGATTGCCAGCACCGGCGGATCTCAAAGACCTGCTCCAAGCCAGGCCAATCGGAGTAGCCCTTGAGTTCTGAAGACACCCGAATACTGCACATGTCCACACGCCCATGCGCCTTCTCCGTCGTGTGCGCGTGTTGTTCAGGTAAGCGCAAAACCCCCTCTCCTGCTCGTTTTGCCGGGGGAAGGGGAGCAAACAGGAGGTGCAGATCTTCCAGCAGTTGAGGTTGATTTCCCTTCACCAGAAACAGATAATCCCCTCCTACTTGCCGAAGCGCAGAACACAAGCATCTCTGGCAATACAAGGCATCTCCTGTCAGGACTTTGCCTTTCCAATCGATGTGTTGAATGAGGCGAGCAGCCACCGCAAGTTCACTCTTCTGTTTCTTTTCTTCGTGTGCCTCTTGCTCTTGTTCTTCTGATTCCTTGCTCCTGGGTTGGTTGTCTGTTGGCGTATCCTTGGTCTCGATATCGTTTTTCTCCACATGCCCCTGGGTCAACACGATCCCTGTCTGATGGTCGACAAGACTCACGGCATGGATTGGATAGCCATGCTTCTCTTCAAACTTCAATCTCCCCTTTTGTACTTTCCCATCAATAGCCACCGCACATCCCCCTCGTTGCTCCTTCTCGTTGTTCAAGAGAGAGAGAAGTATATGGCGAAACGCGCTTTCTACCTCTTCCACGCTCACTCTTCGAAAGAGCCGTTGAATCGTAGTTTGATGGGGAGTCACCCCGTTTTCAAATCCTAATGCCTTTTTTATCTCGTCACTTTGTCCTGCTCCCCATTCAGCTATGGCTAGTTCTGAGAGATGGTTGGAAAGGATCGCAGCTAGTGCTAATAACAAGATCGAGGTGATGCTGAAGCGTTGCCCTTGTTTTCTTCGTGGGTCTTTCACGTACTCACATGCACTCTGCCAATCAATTGACGCCGGATGTTCCTGGGCTATTCTCTTTAGACAATCGACGATGGATTCTGTATACTGCATCTACCTCTTCTTTCTGGATGGATCGGTCTTTATTGAGATCTCAATCCTACCAGAGAAGAGGGAGGTTGTCTCCTTTCCTTTGGTTTTTAGAACGCATAAGCCCTACGCTAGCGCGCTAGCTTGGTTATATCAGATTATTGCCTGACAGACCTTTATCATTTTCTTTCATTGAGCGTAATTTCAATCTTCATTCTGCCACAAATATACCATTGTACTGGAAACAGAGCGAGGACGAAGAGTAACAGCAAGGTATCGAGATCAAGTTAAGTTGACAGGCAGCCCCTCTAATTGCATGATTTTAAGCGCGTTGGTGGTCGGGCATGGGCCACTGCGCAGCGTGTAATCGAATACCATGTGACCGTCGATGACATCCTCGCGGAAGTGGTAATTTTTAACGGCAGGAAGCCGGGTCTCTAGCTTTACCAGTTCTAAATCGTGGGTCGAGATCACGCCCAGGCAGTTATGTTCGGCCAGCGCTGCGATATACGACTCGCTGCCGATCAGTCGTTCGCGGTTATTGGTACCCTTGAAAATCTCATCGATCAGGAAGAAAATCGGTAATGCCTGCTGCTGCTCGCCCGACTCGATTGCGTCCAGCAAAGCTTTCAAACGCCGAACCTCGGCGTAGAAATAGGAATAGCCATCGGTCACGGAGTCGCTGATTTTAATGCAGGTGAATAGCCGGAACTGGGATGTTTGGAAGAGGCTGGCGTTGACGGGTCCTCCCGCGTAAGCCAGGCAGAGATTGATGCCCAGCGTGCGCAAAAAAGTGCTTTTGCCCGACATATTGGAGCCGGTGACGATGGCGATTTCTCCCCTGTCCGGCATGGAGAAGTCGTTTACCACCTTTTGTTCTACCGGAAGAAGTGGATGTCCCAATCCAAATGCTTGCAATACAGGTTGTTCATCGCGTGAGGGATGCTCTATGACTTGCGGGAACGTATATTCCGGGTTGAGGTACGCAAAGGTTGCCAGCGAATGTAGCGCTTCAACCTCGAACCAGGTGTCCAGCCAGAGCGGCAGCCGACCGGCCATCTGATCTCTGTACTGGTTGAAGCGATACGCGAAATAGAAGTCCCAGGGAACCAGCGCGTTGACGACGACCCACAACAGCATATTCTTTTGCAGAGAAGCTGCTGCTGCCACCCGCGCTACTTTGTTCAGAAGGATAGATGGCTTTAATGCCGGTTCAACAAAAAAAGGTTGACATAGCTCTTTAAGGTGTCGGTGTTTGCCGTAGCGATAGGATTCCAGGTACTCAAAAATCGCGCTTAAATGTACGAAGCTGTCGCTGATAAAATTGGCATCTTCAAATGTGTCGCCGCGCTGGTTTTTGGTGACGAACAGGTAGAGAATGGTCAACAGCAGCGCGATGACCCAGTACTGGGGAATGAGCGCAAAGAGATTGAGTACGAACAGCGTGACGGTGCTGATCGATAGGGCCAGTGAAAGCAAGAGCAGTGGCAGGAGAGATGGGGTTGAGCGACGTTGGCTCAGCCAGTTGAGGAGTTGTTTCCCCTCCCATAATTGGCCCTGGTTACGCGCAGCTACCAGAGATTTCATAGAAACCCTGTCGCGAAATAGAGTGAGCGGGGCCAACTCTGAAATAAGCGCCTGTCTCTTTTGTATGACCTGCGCATCCGGCGTGGTCGCGAGCAGCCATTCGCGCAGGCGCGAGCTTCCTTCGGCAGAACTGGCGGTATCGAGCAACTGGTGAAGCGAGTGCCTGCCAGTAATATCAAGATCGATTTCAAAAGGGTGTTCCTGGCTGGCATCGTTAAAACGGGGCGGCGGGATGCGTTCCCAGTCGAGACGTATACGCGCCCCCTGGGTCAACTTGATGCGCATTAAGATGGTGTGCCGCTTGATGCTCCGATCAAGACGCTGGTGAAAATAGACCGCGACGCTGAAGACGAGGAGTGTTACTGCTGCGCATGTTATGAGAAGCCACCAGCTTACCAGAATATAGGCCAGGACACTCAAGAGCGCGCCACTAAAAAATATTCCTACTCGCGTCCAGCCGAGACGATTGCTTTGAGCATCCAGCACGCGCAAGCGCCGCTGCAAACGCTGAATCTGCCGCTCGATGACTTCTAAACGTGCCTGTTTTTCGTTCAACTGGTTTTCTTTGCTTCATTGTTTTTCAATAGTATACTCGCTATCGTCCATACATGCTCATGCGTTCGGGACGCCGCACAAAGAAGTAGATGGCAGCGCCTACAAAATGCAGGAAGAAGATGACAATGACCCATACCAATTTGGAGTTTCCCTGGTCAGGTTCTTTCGTCAGGCAGTCGATCAACATCCATATCCAGAAGATGGAGCCGAGAATGCCGATAATAAAGATGATGCCAAAAAGAAGCAGTAAAGCCAGACTAAATCCAGTGACCATCATATAATTCGCTCCTTAAAACATGCGCGTCGGTTCAAATGGGTTTGCCGCGTCGCGCTAACTCTTCGCAAGCCCCTTCCAGGAAGTTTTCGAGTCCGGTGGTTCGATGTAGTTTCAGCTTTCGTCCTACGGCGTAATAGCGATGACGCGCAAGGGGCTGCCTGAGCCATTGACAATTTTGAGCGGGGCAGCTATCACAATTGCGCCGGTGGGGTGCAACATGTCCAGGTTCATCAAGCTAGTCAGGCCAAATCTGCCCGCGCCGTGCATGAACGTATGGCTGGGGAAAGCCGGATCGAAGCCGCCCGCTTGCCCGGCATCGGTGCCAACGGTTTCGACGCCTACGCCCAGAATGTCGCGCTCCTTTGCCAGGAATGCTGAACAGGATGGATGGAAGCCGGGTGAATGCGATGAACCATCGGCAGATATGCCCAGAAATTCCTCGCGTCCCTGGCGCTTGCTCCAACCCGAGCGCACCAGCAGCCACGTGCCTGCGGGCAGGCGACCATACTCGCTCTCCCACTGTTCAACCCGCTCGATGGTCAGCAGGAAGTCTGGGTTCTGTTCAACGTTAGCAGCGATATCAATGACGCAGGCAGGACCCACAAACTTGCGAGCGGGAATGGTATCGGTGGAATTATGCGGCAAATCTTTGCCTGTGATCCAGTGGATAGGCGCGTCAAAGTGCGTCCCGGTATGCTCGCCCAGGTTCAACACATTCCAGTACCAGGCCGGACCGCGACTATCGTAACGCGAAATTTCACTGAGCGTCAATCCAGGCGAGGGCGCAAACATGGGCGGAAGATCAATGACGGGGGTATCTGACCCCAGTGGTGAGGTCAGATCAACTACTTTGAGCTGACCTGAGTTGAGTTCTTCGATGAGTTGGGCCAATATGCTGCTTTTGGTATTAGCCATGCTGGTCTCCTTTCGTTTCTACATCTCAGCCTATTGTTTTTTCATAGCCTCCAGCGCGCGTTTGAACTGGAAGCGGTTTTCGAGCAGCGGTAAATCCATGTGGAACGTCTTTGGCCCGATAGCCTCTACTTTAGAGATGATGGTGGTCAGGGTATCGCTTGCCAGCGCATCATGCACGCTTTTCGAGAGGCTTTCGAGGGTGCTGGCCTCCGTGACAGATGGGACGCCAGAGGCTCTGGCTATGCCGGCCAGGTCGGTGCCTGTGGCGGTGGCGGTGGGGAAGCCGCCCACGGAGAGCAGGCTTTCGTTATCGAAGACGATGTGTAACAGGTTGCCTGGCTTGTAACGCGCCATCGTGCTGAGGGTTCCCAGGTTCATGAGCAACGAGCCGTCGCCGTCGAGGACGATTACCTTGTGCTGTGGCATTGACAGGGCGATGCCCAGACCCATCGAGGAGGCCAGCCCCATTGAGTGTTCGAGATAGAAGAAGTTGGGGCGATGCCCGATGGTGTAGAGTTCGGCGGCTACTGCGCCCATGATGGTGACAACGATACGGTTTTCCAGTTCAGGGTAAATAGCCTGTAAAGCATCGATGCGCAGCATTTCTTAGTCCTCCCACATCAGTTCGCGAGGCAGCAAAATGGCTACCGGATGCAATGATGCTTGCGTGAGCGTTTGCGCATTTTTGATGCGGCGCGGGATATCACCGGCGTTGTTGAGATGCCAGGTAGGGATATTCATGGCGCGCAGGATTGGCTCGGTTACGGCGCCTCCCTGGGTCTGCCAGGGGTCTTTTTCGCCAAAATGCCCGCGATAACTGATTAGCATCAGCAAGGGGATTTTGTAGAGGAAGGCCAGCGAGACGACGGGGTTGATGGCAGCGAGGAAACCGTGATTTTGCATCAGCAGAGCCGAGTTGACTCCGGCCAGGTGTGCTCCCGCCGAGATACCGATGCCCTCTTCCTCTTTAGCGAGGCGAACCAGCGTCATAGCGGGGTCTTCTTCAGCCATACGAATCAGGTGGACGAGCCATGTTTCGGGAAGGGCCGACATGATCTTGATATCACATGCTTTGAGCGCATCGTAGATCAATCGGGAATTAGTGGCTGAGACGGGCATATGATCCTCCAGGTAACGTGAAGTCTAAAGGGTCGCGCCAGAAAATAGTATGCTAACCTTTAGTATAGCATAATACGCGACCGCCCATTTCACGATGCTTCTGTTGCGCGGCTACGTTCGTCCGAGGTTTGTTGATCGCCTTGCTCACTATGGGCATGTGAATGTTCATGAGGGATGGCTGTCTTTTTCTTATGATCGACGATGATATGCGTGATCTCAGCCAACCTTTCGGGAGACAACTGTGCAAAATGATCCCAGGCGCTTGTTTGCCAGTCATCGACGGTTCTCTCTTCTGACATCCAGGGAGGGAGGCTTACTAACAGGTGATCTGAAAGCGCATTGACAAACGGCTCATACATCCGTCGTATCTCAGAGAGATGCTTTTCAGTATCCTCCCTATGCGAGAAATGCAGCCCTACCTCGGCGAGGGAGTCGCGCATACGCGAGAAATCATCGGGTGAGAGACGATTGAATTTGGGATTCAACGGCGGAGTGCCGTAAACCTGGGCAAGGTCAACTGCCGCGTGACGCGCTATGGCGAATGTATTTCGTATGGTAGGTGTTGAAATATTTTCAAACCCCACAATGAGTAAGGCGCAGGTATCCAGGACGGTGGTGAGGGCGGCTAGCCAGGACTGGCGTTCGTGCTGCGAGCGATAATAGGTCAGGACGGGATAAGAAAGATGGCTTTCCAATAACTCCGCACTCCATCTTTCCCATTCGCGCATAAATTGCACCAACTCTTCTATACGCTGGGCGCGGTAATGCCTGCGCAGCATCTCCGTTGCGCTGGGCGGTGAACCCGCGCGCGCATCCAGGAGGGAGATATTGATCTCGCGCCGCGAAAACGCCTGGTAGATGATGGGGACATAGCCGATAATCAGCGCGAGAAAGCCAAAACCTCCCCCGGCCTCTGCCACCGCCAGGAAGCGTCCCATGCCACTGAGCGGCGTGACATCGCCCAATCCCAGAGTGATGAATGTTGTCCCGCTCATGTAGAGATACGTTCCGAACGATGGGACTTTTTCAGGCGCGTTCATGGGTAAATTCAATCCCCATTGAATCAATGCGAAAGACACTATCAGGACTCCTGCCCAGATAATAAGCAAGAGTATGAGCGAAAGTGGCCCGTAGTAGCTCAAATAAAACTCGCGCCTGTTCCCCGGACGCATCTTGCGTGCTATGGCCGACCACAAAGCCCACGTCGAGAAGTAGAACATGCGCGAGAGCCGAAAACGCCGTGTTACCCGGCGTGGCAGGACGATTGACTCGAAACTATCTTGTAGGACGGCAACGATTAAAATAATGCCGAAAATGACTGCTAGTATTCTTATTGTTTCTGCCATTTATACCCCGGTTATTGTCTAATGACGAACGCTCTGAAACGATATACATGTTGTACAACACGGCCCTGAAGAAACTAATTCCTGTGCAATTCTATCATACTCAAGGTTAACACGGTCGATGGCTCCCGAAGATGTGCTCCGTCATATCGGCAGCCCGTTAGCGCCAGATAAGGCTACTTCTCTGCCACAAACTCTGGCTGCATGAGCCACCTGGCAGCATTTGGCTTCCGTCTTTTGCTCCTCATCATTGAGCGTTTCTTGAGTACATCTGAGGTATACTATGGACGTAAGGAACGTGCCACAGGTGAACAGGTGTGAACGGGAGCAGCCTGATCCGTCTCCAGGTCTTGTCATCGATGAAGCGTTTTCTTGACTCAGGTATGGACACTTGTCCCTGCTTGTGCTGGTGTATTAACAGCGATGTTTTTTATAGAAAGGGGAGATTGCGTGCCTTCCTTGCCACCATGGAGGGAAGTTCTGTCGCTTTCGAAGTCGTTTATGAACCATTTTTTCAAGACTCATCATTCACCGCGCGAGCTTTCACGCGTGCTGACACTCTGTCTCATTCTCTTTACCGGCCTCATCATCACGCTTGCTCTTCTCAGCTGTGTGTTGCTGCTCATCTTTGATCTTTTCCAGCCTTTTCTGCACCATCTGGTCCATGCTCCTGTATCGGCAGCGCCGCTTCTGCTTATTGGACTGGCCTCCCTCAGCTTTCAAATGGTTATCCACCCCAAACCGCTGGATTTCTTGAAGGCATTGATTGTCAGTTCGGCGTTCATCCTCTGGGGAGTGGATCAGTTGCTTCCTGTGGGGCGGATAGCGACAATGCCAGGTGACGTGGTGATTGTACTGTTTATCGTTGATCTTGGGTGGATGATGATAGATCGTTTCACACACCAGGGCTGGCTGAAACGGGGACCTCTAGAAGACACAGCACGTCCTATAAAACCCATCCACCTGAGAGCATTCGAGGATTCCACCGCTGAGGATACCACTTCCAATCAGGTATGCTCATGCTGCGATAGACCAAAAGAACGCTTCTGTTGCTGATGCGGTTTCTGTTGGATGCGGACCAAACATGGCGCAAGGAAGATATGCTGACGGGAGGGGAAATTAAGGCCATCATTGAGTCGGAATATGGCCCATTGGTGCCAGTCGCAGGCGACCCTTCCGAAACGGCTCGACGGTACGCCTTCAGCGACGGAATTGGCGAGGTTGGGTTTATCAATCCAGTGAGTGAGCCATTCTGCGCCGCCTGCGACCGTATCCGTCTGACCGCCGATGGTCAGCTTCGCACCTGCCTCTTTGCGACAGTCGAAACGGATCTACGGGCGGCGCTTCGCTCTGGTGGGGATGACGAGGCACTTGCCACGACCCTTCGCCGCGCCGTGTGGCACAAAGAACTCAAACATTTCATTTTGCGCTAGTGACCAGGGCGGCCCGTACCCTATACTACGCAGTGGGGCGTGAAGCCGTACAGGGGAGGGTATGTGTCATTCTGAGCGCAGCGAAGAATCTGGCTCGCTGAACATGAGATTCTTCGCTGCGCTCAGAATGACACGATGGGCAAGGCTTCGCTGCTCTGCGGCCCCCTGCCCTTGTGTCAACGCTCGCTTGATGCAAAAACTTGACGCCCACTTCTAAGCACAACCAGACTAGACCTGAGGTGTCTTCCATGCTATAGTAACATCACATATTTTTCTGGTGTAGTTGAACTAATTGGTAGATGACCAACAGGAGGGTTGCTTTGCTTTATCAAAAAGAGGCACCGGGCGATTGGGGACAGATGGCGGCGACTAGCGGCATCAAAGTGGCGACGGAAATGCTGGCGATGGCCGATGGCTGCAAATTGTTCTTGCGCAGTTGGGTCACAGACAGCAGCGATGTATTGCTTATCCTGCATGGTCTGGGAGGGCATTCTGGTTGGTATGTCAACATGGCTGATACGCTTGCGGCGCGCGGCTTGACCGTGTACGCTGACGATCATCGCGGCTTCGGGCATTCTGAGGGTTTGTCGGCTCATATTGATAATTACGCCACCTTTGTGGAAGATTGCCACGCGCTGGTCTCTGAAATTCACAGGCGACATCCCGATAGAAAAATCTACGTGCTGGGGCATAGCATGGGTGGTATTTTTACTACGCATCTTGCCACGAAATATGGTCAATCTCTGGCCGGTATCCTTTATTTGAATCCCTGGGTGGAAGATTCCTCGCGCATTTCTCCCGGCACAACACTCTCAATCCTGGTGGGCGGCCTATTTAAATCCAGACGGTATTATCAAGTTGCAAGTGGCACAGAAACCATGACCACGTGCCAGGAGGCTATCGAGATGTTGAATGCAGACCCTTACTGGCGGCGCAAACAGACGGCATCGTTCCTGTTCCAGATTCTGCTCATGCGTATGGCCGTACTCAAGCTGGCGAAACAGATTACGCTGCCTGTTCTGGTAATGCAGGCCGGACAGGATAAAGCTATTCTCGCTGCTGGCACGCGCAAGCTTTACGAGGCGTTAGCCAGCAGCGATAAGACCTGGAAAGGCTACGCGGAATATTCTCATGATAGCGAATTTGAGGAAGAGCGCTCGCGCATGGACAGCGATATCGCGGAATGGATAGGCAAACATACAGGTTCCTAACGTTTAACTACTACAATAAGGTGCCACTAGATGAAATTTGGACGTGACGTTCGCTGCATATTGTTTGACCTGGGCAGTACGCTTTGGACGAGCAAAGATGAAAGATTGATACTTGTCAGCGAGAGAATCGCAAATATGCGAGCAGTTTTAGAGCTTTTTCGCTTTACAGGTACCGGGGTCTACGCGGACATGGATGTGGATGAGCTTGGTCGGTTGTTGCGTAAAAGTTTCGAGAAGCAGATTCGCGTCATAACGCGCCAGCTTGTCGAATACGAGCCTGATTTTGTGCAGGCGGCGATGGATGCGCTGCAACAAATCGGTATACCGGCAGTCACTCACGAATGCGGAGAAGCTATTTACGAAGCACTGCGCGTGCGCACTCCCGATATTCGCGTGCTTTTCGATGATACGCTTTCAACTCTGGCAGCCCTGAAAGAGCGGGGCTATCTGCTGGGCGTCGTGTCGAACCGCCATTATGGAGGCGTGCCATTTCACGAGGACCTGCGCACAATGGGTCTGCTCGACTATTTTGAACTACAACACATGGCGATTTCAGCCGATCTAGGCATACGCAAACCCAACCCGGACATCTTCTTACACGCGCTAAACAGCCTGAATGTATCGCCTGAAGAGGCGGTCATGGTTGGCGATTCGCTTCGGGGCGATATTACAGGCGCAAAAAGGCTCGATATACTGTCAATCTGGATGCCCAAAGCATCGCTGCGATCAGAGGCGCTGGCTGCCATGCGAGCTTCCGGGCAAGCTCAACAAAACGTGTTGACGGATGATTTTTTGCTGACCTACACACGGCAAATAGAAAAACGAGGACGCCAGACGCCCGATACTATCAGACCCGATAGTATCATTGAATGTCTGAGTGATCTACTTGATATGTTTTAGCAACTATCAGGGTACGAGCCAGGGTAAGGCACCCCCGCCCTGGTCGCCCCATCTGAGTGAAGGATTATATAATGTCAAAAGAACCGGGATCGAGTGTTAAAAAAGTTCAGCAGACCCTCAAGTCGCTGGGCTTTTCGGATGAGATAGTGGTGTTTCCAGATTCGACACGCACGGCGATTGAGGCGGCCCAGGCCGTTGGATGCTCGGTAGGGCAGATTGTGAAGTCGTTGGTTTTTCGAGGGGCGCAGTCGCATAAGCCGGCGCTGGTGCTTGTCAGTGGAGCTAACCGGGTGAATGAAAAGCGGCTTGGTTTGCTGGTTGGTGAAGAAATTGAGAAAGCTGACGCGGATTTTGTGCGGCAGCATACTGGTTTTGCGGTGGGTGGTGTGCCGCCGGTTGGTCACGTTGAACGCCTTGTCACCTTCATTGACAGGGATTTGTTGCAATATGATGAAATCTGGGCGGCGGCTGGCAGCCCACATGCGGTGTTTCGACTGACACCGGGCGACTTGCAGAAATTGACGGGTGGAGAAGTTGCCACCCTCCAATAATTCTTACATTTATATCCTTTTGATATGAAACTCTTACCTGCTCTTTAAGTGAGGTGCAACGATGGTAGACCGAGTAGGGCAACAACTTGGGAGTTATCGGCTCATCCGTTTGCTGGGTCAGGGAGGCTTTGCAGAGGTCTACCTGGGGCAACACGTGCGGCTCAACAGTTATGCTGCTGTGAAAGCGCTTAATGCTCAGTTAGCGGGCAGTGATGCGGATAGTTTCCAACGAGAGGCGCATACTATTGCCAGGTTGTTACATCCGCACATCATCAGGGTTTTCGATTATGATATAGCAGAGGGCGCGCCTTTTCTGGTTATGGATTATGCGCCAAATGGCACTGTATGCAATGCATACCCAAAGGGTACGCGAGCGCCAATCGCTCATGTCGTTTCCTACGTCAAACAGGTGGCCGATGCTTTACAGTATGCTCATAATGAGAAAGTGATCCATCGCGATATCAAGCCTGAGAATATGCTGCTTGGGCGCAACAATGAGGTCTTGCTCAGCGATTTTGGTATTGCTACCATGACCCAGACCCAGAGTTCGCGTAGCCAGCAAACACGAGATATTGTTGGCACGGTAGCCTACATGTCCCCTGAGCAGATTCAGGGTAAGCCTCAGCCAGCCAGCGATCAATATTCTCTGGGAATCGTGATCTACGAATGGTTGACGGGCGGGCGTCCCTTTCAGGGGTCTTTTACCGAGATTGCTATTCAACATGTGATGGCTCCGCCCAGGCCTTTGCGTGAGAAAATCCCAGGTATCTCGCCGCAACTTGAAGAAGTGATAATGATTGCGCTTGCGAAGGAGCCGCACCAGCGTTTTGCCAGTGTGCAGAGTTTTGCCAATGCTTTTGAACAGGCCAGCGCTTTGGAGCCATCGTTTCGTCCGATGCCTACGCCTGTTCCTGCCCGCGATTTATCGTCACCTCCTGTTGTTGAAGAAGTGGTAACGACCGGCCCGACAATTCCAGCGTTTGCAGGAAGTTCCACCCCTGTCAATACACCTATCCCTCAGCAATCCATCACTCCTCCCCAGGCAGTGCCTGCTTCTGTCTTCACCCCGTTGACTTCCCCTATGCCCACTCAGACGCCCACCCCAGCGCCTGTCCCTGCTCAACGCACAGGCGTCTTCTCGCGTCGCGTCGTTCTGGTGGGTCTGGCAGGTCTGGTAGCGGTCGGCGGAGGTATTGCCGCGCTCGCGCTTGCTCACCCGTTCGGCATTGGTACGGGACCTGCGTCCACGCCAACGGCAGGCCCTTCCGTAACAGGCACGAAACCGGTGTCAACATCAACGCCCGCCACTCCAACTGTGCGGCCAGTGACCAGTTCATGGTCAACCCTGCCTTCTTTGCCTTCGCCGGAAGCGGATAACGTGACAATATACGCGCGCGTGCAGCAGCGCGGTTATATCTATATGAGCGGCGGATTTCGTGGGACACAGTATTCCCCGCGCAATGACGATCACCTCTATCGCTATGATATTGCGGCGTCACAATGGGAAATCGTTACGAGTAATTTTCCTGGTATGTTCAATAACAGTGTGGTTCTGGATGAGCAAAATAATTTCTTTTTTACCGGAGGATTCTCCTCTGATACCCTGGTTGTCACGACGCTTTTATACAAGTATCAACCCGATAGCGGGACCTTACTAAAGATTGTGCCTCCCAATACGATTGTATTTGGATATGGTGGATCCATGATCGCGGACCAACAGGGTCATCTCTATATCACGCAGGGATTTATGCAGGTATTCGGTACTCATACTTTCGCGGGATCGGGCTGGTACCGCTACGACATCGCCCAGGATAAGTGGACAATTCTCGCGCCATTGCCTGTGGGAGTCGGTTATACTACGCTTGCTCCCGATAGGCGAGGCGGCATCGTGATGATGGGTGGGACATTGGATACAGAGGAGACACAGGGCATAACAGGCATCTATCGCTACTCTATAACATCCAACGCCTGGACGAAGGAGCAAATGCCTGCGCCACAAGCCTTTAATGGTGTGGCAAGTTGCGACCTCGGCAATGGGAAGGTCGTGGTTGTAGGTGGATATGATCCGGCGCAAAAGATTACTCTGGATAATTCATGGCTTATCGACCTGAACACCCTGTATTCTACACCGCTTGCGACCCTGCCGGGAGGCTCTCGCCTGGGAACTGCTGCTTATGATGGAGCGGGGAATGTTTTTCTGGTGCGTGGGGCAAGCAATGATGCGAACGCGCCAACGCAAGATTTCTGGCGTTTGAGGCTGTCTTTTTAAACTAAATCGAAAAATTTGAATGAAATAGGAATATCCTGGCGTTTTTACAGTGGCGCTTACTGGAATAGAGACAATTGGATCAATTGGATAAATAACGCTTGCTGCTAAGAAATGGTGAGTTATGACAACAGAGGATATGCTGCAACTGGAAAAGATGAGCCGCCGGAAGTTTCTCGCGCTCGGCGCTCTGGGGGCCTTGCCGTGCGTACTGGCCGCTTGCCAGAGTGGAACGTTGGGTCCTGTCAGTGTAACTCCCAGTCCCAGCCATGTGTTGCCGTCTCCCAGTTCCATTCCCAGCCCGACTATGCAGCCATCGCCCGTTGAAGCTGATTGGGCTGCCCTTGCGAGAAGCCTGCAGGGAACGCTGGTGCGGCCAGATAGTCCTCAATATCTGACGGCATTCCAACTGTACAGCCCGCGCTTCGATGGTATACGGCCAGAGGCTATTGCATACTGCGCTTCGCCTGCGGATGTACAGGCCTGCCTCGCCTTTACGCGCAAGTTTAGCCTGCCGCTTGCTGCGCGGGGAGGTGGGCACTCCTATGCTGGATATTCGACGACTACCGGTCTGGTAGTTGACGTGACTCGTATGAACGCGGTGCGGGTGAACGCAAGCGCCGGGAATGCTATCGTGGGAGCGGGGGCGCGGCTGATTGATGTCTACGCGGCGGTCGCGCAACGCGGCATGGTAATTCCTGCCGGGTCCTGCCCGACAGTGGGCATTGCCGGAGTGACGCTGGGCGGTGGTATTGGTGTCCTGGGTCGCAAGTTTGGTCTGACCTGCGATAACCTGCTCGCAGCTCAAGTAGTGGTGGCCGACGGTCGGATGCTTACCTGTGACGCCAATACCAATGCCGACCTCTTCTGGGCGTTGCGTGGCGGAGGCGGAGGTAACTTCGGCGTCGTTACCTCGTTCACCTTCCAGACGCACCAGGTCACCACGTTGTCGCTCTTCACGTTAGATTGGCCGTGGAGCAGTGCCGCAAATATGGTCGATGCCTGGCAAAACTGGGCGCCGCATGCACCGGATGAATTGTGGTCAAACTGCTTGCTTCTGGGTACCGGCGACAAAAAAACGGACCCGATAGCGCGTGTGAATGGCGTCTACGTAGGCGATACCGCAGCGCTGAACGCGCTGCTGCGCCAGTTTACGAGCCAGATAAGTGTCGCGCCTGCCAGTAGCTACGTATCAGAATCGGGTATCCTGGAGACAATGCTGATCGAGGCGGGCTGTTATGGCAAGACGGTGAGTGAGTGCCACCTGCCCGGCCAGACTCCGGACGGGCAGGAGCAAAGGGACACGTATAGCGCGAAGTCCGACTTCTACACTCGCACATTGCCGCGCCAGGGTATTGATAACCTGGTAAGCGCGATCGACCGCCGCCAGGCTTCCTCTACGATTGCGGGAGGAGGCATTTTGCTCGATGCATCCGGCGGCGCGATTAATCGCGTGGCGGCGGACGCGACGGCCTTTGTGCATCGCGATGCCCTGTTTTCCGCTCAGTACCTGGCGCACTGGAATGCGAGCGACTCGTCATCCGTCGTCACAGCAAACTACTCCTGGATGGCTGACACCTGGCAGGCCATGCGCCCGTATGCCAGTGGAGCCGCCTACCAGAACTACATCGACCCGAACCTGGCTGACTGGCAAAACGCCTATTATGGCGCAAACCTGTCAAGGCTACAGCGTATTAAAGCGACCTATGATCCCGGCAACCTGTTTCATTTCGCGCAGAGTATTCCTCCGAATCCGACTACCTGAGGCTGGACAGGCGGATGAGAGCTTACTTTCTTCAATTTCATAATCCCCAATCTGGCCTAATTTGTATCATCTTATGTAGTTGTGTGTTAGGATAGAGAGAAATGATGTTTGTTGTGATGACCACATTGTCGGGAAAAATGAAATGCGCGTGCCTGAACGTCTATTTAGCAAAGCAAGAATAATTATTCTGGTTGTGGTCGCCATTCCCGCACTGTTCCTGGTGGGATGGCTGAAGGTTAATGCGCCCCAGACGCCGGAGATCGTGTTTGAGAATAACATTCCATCGCAATCAGCGCCTGCTCAATCTTTTCATATTTTTAACGGCAAGGTGGCTTCGCTGGGCTGGATCGTTGGGCGCGATTGCCAGCGCGGGATACAGGCGTATTTGAAGACAGCCGCCGTCAACCCGGATGCCGCGCTGGTTGGCACAGGCTGGGTTGATCCAACGACGGGTAAACTGATCGATGGAGAACATAACAACTGTATGCCCGGCAGCTTGAGTATGGACAACGTGGTGCAATTGATACATAGCAAGGGCGGCATGGCTTATCTGACGATCTCTATGGAGACGGATGGCTCGGCGACTTCCTGGACATCGCAGCAGCAATCGGACTATATCGCGAAGGCTACCACCGACGCGGGCTATATTGATACCATCGTGAATGAAGTGAAGCGCGCCAACTATGACGGCGTGATTATGGACCTAGAGGGCGGCGATGCTAATTATCCCCATATCCAGCAACTTTTCGCCACGTATAACCAGAGGATATGGAATGCTCTGAAACCCCTGAACAAGTATTATGGTATCTCGCTGGTTCACAAAGTCAGCGATCATGATGATTATTACAATATCAATGGATTTACTAACTGGACATTGCTGGCGCATAGCGCCGATTTTATCATCATCCAGGCCATCGACCAGTCCTACTACAGCCCTGGCCCGACCGTGAGCCTTCCTTACCTGAAGCAACTGCTAGATTATGCGTTGCAAACCATGCCGCAGATGTTGCCACGTGTGCTATGGGAATTTCCTCTGTATGGGGCGACCTGGCATTATAGCGGAGGGCAATGGATTTTTGATAGCGGCGTGCTTTACCAGGATGCCCAGACGTTAGTGTCGCAAATACCCGCTTCTGAGGTCAACAACAGCCTGAGCAATCTCAATGATGCTACCTCAGCGCATCTTGTCTATACCGATGCGTCCGGCGTTGAGCACTCTATGTGGTATCCTACCGCCAAAAACCTCTACTACCTGATCTCCAATTTCGATAAGATGTTGCGGCAGACAGCTCAGTTCGGCAATAGCCAGCTACAGATTTCTGTTTGGTATCGCGCTACCTGGGAACCCGGCGATGTGTGGCAGATGATCGATCCTCTCATTCAGATCAACGCTTGAACTTAACCTGAATTGCGATAAGTGGCGATTTCTTGTTTGATTTTTGCGGCTTCATACCGAACAGCCGTCGCGCCAGGGGAATGTGCCTGATCAACAATTCGTACACGATAAGCGTGGCTGCCAGTGAAAGCGTAAGGACAATCGGGAATTTCGCCATAACTGCTATGTCCAATGGTGAAATGAAGAAGAAAACTACAACAATCATCAGGTAATGCAGGACATAAAAGGGCAAAATGGCTTCAATGAGATAGGCGATCAGTATGTTGCTGACGTTGAGCAAGCGCATCCCGAAATACAGAACGAAGAGCATCCAGCTCCAGGCGACGATGGTCAATAGTAGTTGGGACAGTTCAAAATTCAGCGAGTAGCCTGGCGTGCTTTCCCAGATGCGTAAGGGGGCTGGCCCGTACATGGTTACCAGAAGCGCGAGCATACTGATGACTCCGACGATCAATGCCAGCATACCCTGTTTATAGATGGCATTCATGATGCGGGCATTGGACAGGAAAATATATCCATAAACGAAGAAAACAAACCAGTTCAGGAAATCGGTCCATCCTTGATAGCCGGGGAACAGGGCGCGAAGCGCAAGTTGTATCAAAGCCAGAGGAATCGCCAACAGGAAAGGCCCACCGCTATAGCCGCACAATGTGACTAAACGTGCTATGACGCGCTCGCCGGAGCTACTCTTGAGGTAGATGAAAGGAGCAAGCCCTAATGCTGAAAAAAGAAAGAGAAAGGCAAGAAACCAGAGATGGAATCCGTAGGCGGCCAGGAGTTGGGGATTCCAATTGAATTGAATATGCAGGAAGAAATATGGGAAGTACTGAAAAAAGGTGCCAGAATAGTGCGAAAGTCTCACATCCAGAAGATATCCCTGGAGCGGGGAGAGGAGCATGACACCGACAACGAAAGGGATCACCAGGCGCGCGAATCGCTCACTGATAAATTGCCTTGCTGTTCGCGATCCCAACGAAAACCAGGCACTTGCCCCGGCCAGTAAAAAGAACAGGGCCATGCCCCACTCGGTTCCGAAGACGATCAGCGCCTGCCCTCTGCTCTCATTTATGTGCCAGTAGAGGAGATTGAAGACGTTGATCGTATGGGACAAAAATACGCCTGTCACAGCCAGTACTCGTAACCAGTCGAGGTAATAGCGCCGGTGGTACTGCTCGACGGGCGAAGGATTACCCTCCGATAGCTTGTCACTGCTGTCCTTATGGTTGAGAGCAGTGGACTGATAAGACGTCTGCTGTTTATATTGCATTGTTAATAGCTCTCAACTTCCCTTGTACCTGAGCATGAGTTTAGCAGGGTAGTGTCACGAATATATCACATATTGTGATGCCGTCTCCCATTTTCCTCACATTCTTGAACAGCGCGGCGTTTCCGTGGTTTCCAACAATTTGACATATGGAGCAACGAAAAGATACAATAGGATGTGTGATCGAGTGGATGAGGCACAAGCACTATCAAAAAATACCAGTAGCATAAAATATAAGATCGGCTTCAATATACTATGTACCTTCCGATTCCTTCCCGTTTTCAGGTGAGAAAGTCAAGCGTTTCGATATCTCCTCGTATTCCATCTGCCCGCTCTCCCCATCGCTGCCTGCGCAGGGTTATCAGTGTGGCGCTCGCAGTGTTCATCGGACTTGTCATGCTGTACATGGGGGTAATGGCATATGTGGCTTCACGGGTCGAATATTCACCCCCGCTGCCTATTACGCAAACTCCCGCTTCGTTCGGACTGAGCTACCGCGACGTGACGTTTTACAGCAGAGTCGATCACATACGTTTACGTGGGTGGTTCATTCCGGGCGTTCTGCCGGATGGACGGCTGACCGCCCAGCGCACAGTGATCATGGTGCATGGCACAGGCTCCAACCGCGCTTCCCCACTCCTGCTAAGTCTCGGCTCCCAGCTTGCGCGTCACGGGTTTGCCATTTTTGCCTTTGACATGCGTGGCATGGGGGAGTCGGCTTCCGCTCCCCTATCAGAGGGTTACTTTGAGCAGCGGGATGTACTGGGAGCCGTCGATTTCCTGAGATCGGGGGTACTCCCCTATCCAGAATTGGGGCACCCGCGCGCAATCGCTGCGTGGGGTGATTCGATGGGAGCATCAACGGTGATTCTGGCAACTGCTCAGGAACATGCCATCCGGGCTGTCGTCTCGGACAGTGGTTTCGCGGCCCTGGTGCCTATCCTTGAGAGCAATCCACTGTATCCAGGAGTGTTTCTTCCGAGCGTGCTACTGGCGGTGCGCGTACTCTATGGCGTCGACTATTACGCGGTGCGGCCTGTGGATGTTGTGGCCCGCATCGCCCCTCGCCCCATCCTCTTCATCCAGGGGGCTGCCGACACTATCGTTCAACCTTCTAATCTGAAGGCCCTGGCGGATGCTGCTGAAGTTCCTGGCGCACATGTTCAGACATGGCTGGTGAAAGGAGCCCGCCATATCCAATCCTATAAAGTGATGGGGACAACTTACCTCGATCGCGTTCTCGCCTTCTTTACACAGGCATTGACAAGTGAGCCGAGCATTAACATGCATCCCGTGGTAAATGACCTGAAACCTGGCCCGATTTTGCCCTGGAACGTGGTTCTGGCTCACATTTGGTGAAGCATAGGTGCGTGCTTCTGGAGAGCAAAGCCTGAAGTATCGGAACAAGAAGCCTCTCTGAGTGACATAATTTATACGCAGGTTCATCAAAAATACAGAAGGAGATCATGGCAATGATGAGTGTAAGCAGCCATCTTCAAACGTTTCCTCTTTTAGAAACAGAACGGGTAGTCTTACGGCAAATGGAACGAGAGGATGCAAAAGATAGCTTTCTTTTTTTAGCCGATGAAGAAACGATGCGCTTCTATGATCCTCCGTTCACCCAGCTTGAACAAGCAGAAAAGAGCATATTACGTCATCAAAAACGTTTTGCTGACCGAGAAGCCATACGCTGGGGGATTACCTTGAAAGGAAAAGACAAGGTGGTGGGAAATTGTGGATATGCGTGGGATGCCGAGAACTTTTCTGCTGAACTCAGCTATATTCTCGCCAAACCCTATTGGAACAAAGGGATCATGTCAGAGGCCTTAGCTGCAATTCTTCAGTTTGGGTTTGATTCCTGCCGACTGCATCGTATTGAGGCTCACGTTGCGCTGCCAAATCACGCCTCCGCACAGGTGTTAAGAAAACTTGGTTTTCAGGAAGAAGGCCTGCTCCGAGAAAGTCTGTATGTGGATCATCAGTTCTACGATGAAAAATTGTTTGCTCTTCTCAAAAAGAGGTAAATCAGGAAGATTCCAGGAGCGAAAACTGTACAATTATTCGGCCGTTCTGGCTCACATCTGGTAATGCCAACTGATGAGTTCCATTGAACACGCGTGTTTGTGAGCCAGCTCTTTTAGATGCACTAGAGCGCATGGAGAACTCGTTGACGTAGGAGAGGGAAGCCCGCTCGACCATAGCCCATGCGTTTAATCAGTTTGAGCTTATTGACTTTTCCTGCGACGACTCCATTGCTTTGGGGAAGGGTCAGTCCTGCCACGACGGCTGCTTTGTCCTGGATCACTCCCGCAACAAAGCCCTGCAACTCGCGGATGCGGCTGTCTTTCACCTTGCGAAGCCACTCGTCAAGCCGTTCCCCCGTGCGCGTGCGCAGCATGTGAGCAAACTGCTGGACCAAGTCATACGCTTGATCCACTTCAGGGTGGAGAGACTGAAGCAGCAACAGTGTTTCCTGGTCTTCGGTCGAGAGTCCTTCAGGCCGACGAAGGAAAAGGAACATCGCTTGTCGTGCCAGCACAGGAGGGCGTGGAAGCGGCTGAGAAGCCTCCTGCTGCTTTTGTTCCTCTGGAAGGCAACGAGTCCACCGCTTCTGGCGTTCTTCTTCTGGAAAGGAACGGGCAAGCCGCCGATAGACGGAGTTGTACTGATGCGAGTACCCATCGGCTACCAGTTCCCGGTGCAACTCCGCAACCGTGGAGAGACCCTCTTTCCATCGTTCGACGAGCTGAGGAAGATAGGGATCAACGCTGGCGGATCGAGGGCGCGGCTGTTGTTCGGGAAAGCTGCCATGGCTCAACCAGCGGGAAACGGTCGCGTGACTGATCCCGACCTGGTGGGCGATGGCGGTTTGCGAGAACCCTTGCTCGCGCAGGACGACCATGTGCTGGTATTGAGCCAGGCGTGCCTCTCGTTTTGCCTGGCTGAGCGCACCACTCTTTGGAAGCACTTGTGGCGGTTCTCCAGTTGGCGAAGTCTGGATGGGCGCGGCTCTTGCTGTTTCTGTCTGGCGTTTCCGATGAGCAGCCAGGTGACGTGCCAGCACACCTTCCAGAGCCTCCCCAAGGTTTTTGAGCAGATGGAACCGATCGGCCGTTTGCGTGGCTGCCGGAACCGCTTTCCTGGCAGCGGCAGCGTAATCTCCTCCGCGATCGCGACTCACCAACGCAATTTCCGGGTGCGCCGCCATCCAGGCGGCAGAAGTGTCTGCCGTCCGATCTTCTAGCACATCGAGCACCGTATGCGTTTGTAAATCCACCACAAGCGTGCCAAACTTGCGCCCTCGTTTGAACGAAAAATCGTCGATACCAATCTGTGGCACCAGCCCAACTGGCTCAGTGGGCAACGCCATGATACGTCGAAGAAGCGTGTGTCGCGTCGTCTGGATACCCATGCGATCCGTGACACGCACACCAGGCCTGCCGCCCGTTGCCAGGCCGATGATCTGGACCAGTTGGAAGAGTCGTGCGGTGACACGCGCTAAAGGCGAGCAACAAAAGGGGCCAGACGCTCGGTAAAGATTTTTCGTGGACAAGTTGAGACATCGCAGAAAAATTTCCGCACCGTGAGCAGGAGGCGTACAGGTTGTCCGGCGCTGGGGAGATCAGCGAGTCTGCGTTGATAGCGACTATGAACACGAGTGGCAGGAGAACTGCACAAGGGACAAGGAGAAGCAGGCTGTGTAGAAAGCAGAGAGACACACAGCATTCCTTTTTGAGAAGAACAGGCAGTCATCTCAAGGCCAGCAGGTAAAGCAAACAAGGAAATGATAGACATCTGGGTGGGAAAAAGCTCCGTGAGAAGATAGGTGAAAGAACTGTTGTTCTGTTATTCTATCACATATGACTCCGATCACCAAATGTGAGCCAGAACCGGAACGTGAGCACTTGCCCCCAATCATGAGCAGCACAACCATTGACGGTCTGAGAAGCTGCTCGCGGCGCGGATGGTTGTGTGAAGTAGTTGTCAATTTGGGTGATCAGACGGAGCACCTCTCGCGCTGATACCGAGGCCCAGTCTCCATGGAAAAACGGTCGAGATCGGTTCGGGAGCAGTTCTCGCGCCTTCCATGCGCGTTCGATTGAGAGCTACATGCGCGAGAAATGTGGAAGGATTTTCACCGCTCTTTCTGGTCGACTTCGGGGCGAAATCTGTTTCTCATGCGCGTCTCCATCTCGCACGCTTCTGCACTCTTCTCTTCCCGTTACCGGTTTCGCCTTTGCCTGAGAGAATGGGTTGCTGTACGGCGAGTTGCGCCGGGCAGTTGTTGAGAGAGGCAGGAACCGAACCCTGTTCATGGCTTCCGCTCATAAACGGGTAAGTTTCGGACAACGGTGTACAAAGCAGAACATCTGTGCTATGCTTCTTGAAGCACAGCGTTTCTTGCATTTTTAAGGAGAGCAGTATGAGAGAATTTCAGGCTGATGGGAGAACGATCAGCGCCTATCTGGCTGAGCCTTCGCATGGCAGTGGACCAGGTGTGCTGGTGCTGCATGCCTGGTGGGGACTGACGGAGCCGTTTCGGCAGGTCTGCGACCGGCTCGCGGAGGCGGGCTTCGTGGCACTTGCCCCCGACCTCTACCACGGCAAGACGACCACGTCGGTCGAGGAAGCGAAAGCGTTGGTCGCGGCGCTGGATCAGGATGTGGAGCGGGTGCGCGGCGACATCGCGGGGGCGGTGCAGTTCCTGTGCCAGCACGATGCAACACATCTGGCGGGAGGGCGCGGCAAGCTCGCCCTCGTTGGCTTCTCGCTGGGAGGCGCCTACGCGCTAGACATGTCTGTCAACCTGGCCGATGATATTGCCGCGGTCGTGACCTTTTATGCCGCCTACACCGGCCCTGAATATAGCGTCGCGCAGGCCGCATACCTCTGCCACTTCGCGGAGAATGATCCCTTCGAGTCGGCTGAGTCGGTCGCGGAGATGGAGCAGGCGCTCCAGGCTGCGGGGAGGCCGGTCACCGTCTATACGTATCCCAGGACTACACACTGGTTCTTCGAGGAGAATCGCCCTGAGTATGACGCCCAGGCTGCTCATGTTGCCTGGGAGCGGACCATTGCGTTCTTGCACGAGCGGCTTGATTAAGCGCTGAAGCTCGGTTAGAGCGGAGCGCCGATGCCTGATCCGTTGTCCACGATCTTCATTAGTTCCTCCCAGATCGGGAGCGATGCGCGTGAATGAGCTGGAGTGTCAATCGGTCAATCATTATTACACCTGGAGGTATACAGATGGATCCCTTGTGGATGACTGCCCTCTGGCAGCAGTTCGGCGCGGCAATCGATATGCTTGAAAACGCCCTGCTGGCCTGCCCCACCCCGCTGTGGAACCAGCGGCTCTGGCGCGACCCGTCGGACCACTCCCTGCCACCGGAGTTCGCGGAGTTCTGGTATATCACCTATCATACGCTCTTCTGGCTCAACTTGTATCTCTCGGGCTCCCGGGAAGAGGAATTTGCTCCCCCGGCTCCCTTTACCTGGGCTGAGCTAGACCCCGCATGGGTGCTGCCCGAACGGCCCTATACGAAGGAGGAACTGCACGCCTATCTCGCAGCTACGCGCCGGAAGTGCCACGCCACGCTGGTCGCGCTGACGGACGAGCGGGCGCGCCAGGCCGTCGAGTACCCCTGGGCGGAGGGGCAGGCCGTCAGTTTCTTGGAGTTACATCTGTACAACATGCGCCACGTGCAGGAACATGCGGCCCAGTTAAACCTGTTTCTCGGACAGAATGCCACTCTTGGAATCTCTGATTGGGTCCCCCGGGCGAAAGCCGATGAGGGCGGGGAGTAAGCGCTGATGATGACAGCATTGAAGTGGCACCAGGTGCATGCCTGGCGTTTGTCGCAACACGGCCTCTCCCCGCGTTTGAACTCGCAGGATGTAGTTCAGGCAGTGACGCGCACTGCTGGGATTCAAGCACAGGTCATGTCCGCAGCCGAACTGGCACTGTGTACCCGGGTGGAAGGACTCTCGGCGGAAGAGATCAAATCCGCTCTCTGGCAGGACCGCACCCTGGTGAAGACCTGGGCCATGCGCGCCACCTTACACGTGCTCGCCACCAGCGACCTTCCGCTGTATGCCGCAGCGCTCAACTTTCGCGATTTTCGCAACTGGCCGGCCCATTTCGCCTCTTACGGCCTCAGTCCGGCCCAACACGAAGCCCTTCTCTCTGCGGTCCCGCAGGTAGTAGGCCGCGAACCCATGATGCGCGAACAACTCGCCAGTGCGCTCGAGAAGCGGACGGGTATTGCTCACTTGCGCGACCTCGTCCTGTCCTCAAGCTGGGGTACCCCCTTGAAACAGTCGGCTATCCGCGGCGACCTCTGTTTCGGACCAAAACAGGGGCAGAACGTCACGTTTGTCAATCCCAGAGCGTGGATTGACGAATGGCCATCGATCGAGCCAGAGCAGGCAGTCCGGGAAATTATCCGCCGCTATCTGAGGGCATACGGTCCGGCGAACGCAGAAGACTTTGCGCGCTGGTGCTGGGATGGGGGAGGAAAAATCGAGGCAAGACAACTCTTTAAGTCGATGAAAGATGAGCTGGAAGAGGTCGATGTCGAAGGGTGGCGGGCAGTCGCTCTGCGGGCAACCCTTGAGCCAATGCAACGTCTCGAACCGGCGGAGACGATCCACTTGCTCCCGCTCTTCGACGCGTATACGATCGGCACGCCGCGTGATCGCGAGCAGCTCTTCGATGGCGTCTACAAGCGCCTGATCTTCCGTCCCCAGGGATGGATCTCTGCGGTCATCCTGGTCAACGGTTCCATTCGAGGAGTCTGGCAATCTACCACCCGGCGTTCCCAAACGGTCGTCACGGTTCACCTGTTCTGCTCACCCACCGCCTTGATCCACAAAGGGATTGAAGCCGAAGTGGAGCGGCTCAGTGACTTCTTCAAGACGAAAGTGTTGCTTGAATATGAGCATCTTTCCTCTTCTGGGCTGTAGCGATCTGGGAGATGGCTCGAACAGAGTTCGAGAGATGCCGTGCGAGCCAAGGCATTGGGGCAGCCAATTGACGCGCGTGTCGATGGCGTAGCCGCGTTCGCTGAAAAGACGAGCCATAGCTTCGCCAATGCCACGCGCAGCGCCGGTAAGCACGGCTACTCTTTGTTGAGGTGGTGAATCGCTCATTGCGGATCTCCGCTCGTTGCAATATCAAGCAGCGTCCGAGTTTCTTCCGCGCTGGCGATATTGCGATCCAGGCGATGCGCCAGGTCAACCGCTTCCGCTACCAGTTCGTGCGTGGCGACAACTTTGCCGTTGATATAGGGCTAATCTTCCGTGCCAACACGGATGTGATCGCCGTTCAGGATGGCCGCCGCCAGAATGGTTTTTTGCTCCGGCCCCATGATACTGATATTGATGATACTGCCAGGCGGCATTAGACGCCTGCGGTACAGGTACTCTTCCAGCATGGGAGGCGACCGGGAGCCACCGGGCCAGCCAAAGAAGAGCGTGGTGAAATAGGGCGCTGGCAAGAGTCCCCTATCGATCAGGTAGCGCATATTCCAGTCGGCGGCAATTTCTTCAACGCTGTGTGGGTAAACCACGTCGGGCTGAAGCCAGCAAATGTTGGGTGCTGCGGTGATAATGAGCGGGTTCACGTTGTGGTTTCCTTTATCTGTTTGGGACTTTCAGCAGCATCACAATAGCGCTCATGAAGAAGAACGCAGATGAGACAACGAAAAAAGCAATGAAACTGCCCGGCGTTGGCGCTCCGTGAAAGTTGAGAATCAGGCCGAAAATGGGCGCCGCGACACCGTTGGCAACACCCACCGCCAGGTTAGCATATGCCATGTATTTACCTGCCTCCTCCAGTGGCACCAGGTCGCTGGTCAGAGCGGTATCTACGCTGAGAATTACTCCGTTGGAAGCTGCGTAAAATGCTGAGAAGAACAGGAAAATGGTGAAGGTTTTGGCGAAAGGAAAAAGCAGACCTACTACACTGGCGATCAAAACGGAGAAAATAATGATATTTCTGCGCCCCAGCTTATCGGAGAGCAGCCCGGCTCCAACGGCGAAAATCATGCCGAACAGCAAGCTGAGCAGGCCAGAAATCTGCACGGCTCTAGCCACGTCGCCGGGCCGCGTGAAATGTAAGATACCTTCTATGTAGTAGACGCCGAAGAACTGGAAGCCCGACACACCCATGTAAATCAAGAAGCTGCCAAAGACAACCCAGAAAAAGCCGCTCGTCCGCTTCTGGATGCGAAACATGTCGACCAATACATCGCGCAGCTTGAGCGGCTTTGCTTCGAGCAACGGCTTATCATAGTGCCGCATGGCAAATACATTGAGCAGCGTCGTCGCCAGGAAGACCGCCGCGATCAGGATGTAAGCCACGCTTTGCAATTTGGCCGCGAAAAGCTCGGTAATTGCGCCGACGCCGATAGCAGAGCCGATCAGGGTGAAAACGCCCTTATAGCCGGCGCTGATACCGCGTTGCTCCTCTGGCACGAAGTCGGCGAGTGTGGGCTGAAACGCGCCGGAAGAGACGTTGGTAAATACTTGTATGCCCAGGTAGGCCAGGCTCGCCGTGAACAGCGTGAGCGGAAAGAAGAGCGGTAGCAGGATGAAGGGCAGCGTCAAGAGCATTCCCCAGGTCATCAAGGGACGCCTTCGCCCGAAACGGCTGTTGGAGTGGTCGCTGAAAATGCCGGCGATGATGTTGACGATTACCGCTATGCCGATGGCAA
This sequence comes from uncultured Chloroflexia bacterium, assembly GCA_963769535.1. Lineage (GTDB taxonomy): Bacteria > Chloroflexota > Ktedonobacteria > Ktedonobacterales > Ktedonobacteraceae > CF-113. The sequence continues at coordinate 267,306 of CAVYMC010000006.1, forward strand.
TGCCAACCAGCGCGCCCAACACGATGCCCTTGGTCGCTTCCGTTGTGATGGCCTGCACCTGAATGGGCAAGATGAACAGGTTATAAGAGAGCCAGACCGCGTTGACCCCCAGATTGTAAATGCTCGTCATGACCAGCGCGGAAGTCGAGAGCCGTTTCATGGGGGCCGCGTCGGGAACAGTAGCCATAGCCGCCTCCTTACAACATCAATTTTTGCAGGCGCATCAGGTCTTCCTGCGCTCCCTGGGCTTTGATTTTGCGCGTCATATAGGCAGTGATAGGGTTCACTTTCTTATCCATGATGCCAGCCAGCACATCGGTATTGGACGTTACCTTGATGTCGGGATTGGCAATATTTTTCTCCTCGATGGTCGCATTACCATTCACAACTGACAGGACGTAGGTTTGCTTCGTATCAGGAAAATCGAAGAGCAGCGTTTTCGTAAAGTCCTGGAAAGAGGCTTGCAGGGAGGGTTCGGAGAAACGACCCTGGATGCGTTGCAGGTAGGGAAGAATGTCGGCCAAAGGGGCATCTCCTTTCATATAGCCATATCGTAGAAGTCCTGTTTGTATTGCAGGGGTTAAGCTTCATGTGGAAAGTATAGCACAAGTGGCAAAAGCAAAAAAAGTCTATTTGTATCGTCTATCTACAAGAATATAGGAGGTACACAATGACATATCCCATTTCTACCCCGCAATTGTTAGTCTGGACGCGATTGCTGGGTATGGCGCAGGCAGGAGAGTTACAGCCGTAGGCAGATTCTGAAATATTATTGCTCCTCGACTGCAACCAGATTTCCCGTAGTGATTGACTGGTAGGCGGCTTCGACGACTTGAATGGCGTGGTAGCCGTATATTGGGTCGATCAGGGGCGGGCCGCCAAACAGCCAGCGCAGGAGATAAAAGGAATGCACGCCCGAATCGAGCAGCATGCCTGAATTTTCCGGGCTGCCCACCCAGCTTGCCGAACTTTTGATACGTACTGCTTCGGAACCAGCAATGCAGGTGCGCACAAAGCGGATATGGCCCAGCGTGTTAGACTGATAAACATGTTCTGGTGAGCAAAGCAGCATTCCTTGCAGTTCTCTGGCGCGGATTTGCTCAACAATTCTGGCCTTTGCGACCCCCGGCGTTTGAACATGATGCGACATGACGGCACCTATCTTTCCTGACAAAAAGGGAAGTTGTGCCGTTTATTGTAACTTTCAAAGGAAGCAGGCGTCAAGGGTTTGGGGATATTGAATATAACTGCGTCTAACGCTATAGAGACTATGAGAAATATATGATGATCATGCCAGAATTGAGAAATTATTGAGAAAACATCATCAAATGTTAAGCATCTGTAAATAAACTTCGCATATGCTATGCATAGAGCATGTCACACGCTATTCGGTGGGTCCGTCTGTTGAGAAAAACGCTCTCGATAAGAAAGGATGTGCAGTATGGTAGCATCTGTTGACACGATAGGCGACGCGGATGTGTCGCTACTGGTGCAGCGCGCGCAAGCAGGAAGTATTGAGGCTTTCGGTCTTTTAGTTGAACGCTACGAAGGCGGAGTTTACCGGTACTTGGCACGCTTGTTGAGAAATCACGAGGATGCCTGTGATTATGTCCAGCAAGTTTTTCTAAAAGCCTGGCTCAGCCTGGCGAGTCTTCAGAATATGGCATGTTTCAAAGTCTGGCTTTATGCGATTGCCAGAAATTTGATGCGCGACCACTGGCGAAAGAAGGAGCTTGCATTTGTATCCTGGGAGGAACTGGTAGGAGATGCGGTTGACGCGAGTACGCTTGACCCCGAAGAACACGCTGCGGATGTTGAATTGATGCGCCTGGCGTTGGCCGAGCTTGCTCCCAAATTGCGCTACTGCCTGGTTTTGCGCGTTGTCTGGGGCTACCTTCCCTGCGAAATTGCCTGTATGGTAGGAATCAACGTGACCAGCGTCGGTACGTATATCAGCCTGGCGCGCAGGCAACTGGTTGTTATTTGTAAGCGGTTGATGAATGAGGAGCAACCTGGCGTGTGATCGTGTTGCCTGCCTCTATTGACAGTGCAATTTGTGGCATTTATGCTTATACTGTATCTTTTTGTTTCCGCGCTGTTGGAGAGAACAGGAGCATATCCTATGCAGTGGTTTCGATATGCATTCGTGTCGCAATTGCGACAAGGGATGTGGTGGAAACAGCTTTTGCTCGATACCGTTGTTGCCATGCTCTTCGTAGCGATCATCACCATCCCGGCTTATTTACTGCATCTACACGCCCGAATCGCTTTAGCTACGGTGTTACTTGTATATCTCATTATCGTGATTTTTCTGGCGCAAAGGAGCAATCGAGTTGCCATTCTAGCTGCTGTGCTGGCCTGTCTTGCTTTTGATTTCTTCTTGCTCGACCCGGTCTTTTCTCTATGGCTAAAAGATGTGCAGGATGCGATAGACCTTTGTGTTTTCTTAATTGTAGCATCACTGGTCTGTTGGATTTTTGCGCAACATAGAAAGCTGGTCAAACAGACAAACCAGCTCAAGGAGTTGGAGAGCATTCGTTTTGAGCAGCGTTTACAGGAGCAAAGAACAGAGGTCAACCGCCGTGACGATGAATTTCGCGCCGTTTATGATACAATAATGTACGTCACGAGGGAGCAGAAAGATCTGAAAGAGCAGTTGAAGCAGATGGCGCAGACGATTGCTGATACTTTTTATTTCTGCGGTATTCGCGGCTGCGCGTTTTATCTCTTCGACCACGAAGGTGATGCTTCGATGTGGGTGTTGTCCTCGCGGGGAACCGATATGCCGAAACTTTCTCCTGGCGATGAAGCGAGCGTGCCATGGGTTATGCAGCATGGGCAACCGGTAACATTGTCGGATCTCCCCCTCGTTTCGCACACGAAAAGTAGTTATCTGCGCAGAGTTGTCATCAATAATACAGGTGTCGAGCCGTATGAAAATAAATACAACTATCTTATTCCCCTTACCTCTCTTCTGAAAAATTTTCCTCCACACTGACTCAGACAGGAGATTATCCCGCCTGAGCCAGTGGCTGAAGCTCAACGCGATACCCCAAACGGGAAAGCTGGCGAACCAGCCGTTTCTCCGTTCCTTGGCGCTCCTGTTCCTCAAGAAAGGTTTCCCCTTTCTCCTGATAGGCAGTCCGGTTCCGTAAGAGGTGATAGATAATCACCAGGATACTGTGAGCGACGGCAGATCGCAGCTCGTTTCGCCCCTCGCCGTTTGGCGATGCGACGATATTGTTCAGCGAGATAACTCCGCTTCTGGTGAGACGCTGAATGAGCGGCCTGAACGAGGAGGCATCGTAACCAGGGGTTGCCTTTGCGCGTTTTCCCCGATAATCGCTTGCCAGCACTTTCATGATTGCCGGGGCAGACACCAGCCCACGAGGCCAGATGCGCCGCAGACGGGAACTGCTGCATGTCGCTCCCGATTTCAGCTAAGATCCCAATAGCAGCACGCTCGCCGATGCCTGGAATGCTCGAGAGCAAGATGACGGCTTCTGACCAACTTAAAGCCGCTTGTGGAGCGGATGGCGACTCTGAGTCAGGCACCATTTCTGGAGCTGCTTCTTGCATCTTCTGAGAAGAGGTCCCATCTTCTGGAGGAGAAGGCGGAGTGAAACGCCGCACAATTTCTGCGGTAACCCGCTCGATGGCTTGCTCAAGATGATGGATCTGAGTCAAATGCTCAGAGAGCAAAAAACGATGATGATCCGTGATATGGCCTCTCAATGCCGCTTCTAATTGCTCTTGACTCGCATGAACTCGGCCGACTGCCAGGGCCGCTAATCGGCCAGGATCAGTTTCTCCGTCCACCATTGCCTGCAGGATCATACGAGAGGCTTTCCCCATGATATCGCTGACGACATCGCCCAATTTCAGATTCATATCCTCCAGGGTCTTCTGAACGCGATTCACCTCTCGCGCTTTCTCCTCTGTCAGCCGCACTCGATACCGCGTCAAGTCACGCAGTTCTCGTTGTGGGCCAGAGGGAATGAAACTGGCTTTGAGCAGACCGTGTTGCAACAGGTCGGCGATCCACTCGGCGTCTTTGATATCCGTCTTGCGTCCGGGGACGGCTTTGATATGCTGCGCATTGACTACCAGCAGTTCAAAACTGCCTTCCAGCAGGTTGAACACCGGCTTCCAATACACACCGGTTGCCTCGAAGGCAACATGGGTGCATCCTTGCTCCTTGAGCCAATCGCAGAGCTTTAACAACTCCTCAGTCGTAGTAAAATACGTCCGAAACTCTTTGTGAGGCTGACCATTGGACGTGTGTATCAACACACACACCTTCACGGTCTTCTTATGCACGTCCAATCCTGCGCAGTTGGTGTAGAGGATCTCCATCGTGACGCTCCTGTGCTCTTCTTCCTTCTGGTCAAGGGATGCTCCGGCTTGGATGGGCAGAAACGAAGATTCTCTTCTACGTGCTGCTGGCGAAAAGCTTCTCGCCAGCGCAACAAGGGGTGGTTCCTGCGCCCACCCGGATCAGTCTCGTGGTCTGGCTCACAGGCACAAGTTGCGAGCGATCTCTGTGTCGGAACATCTCCTCCTCATTCTACCCTTTTTCATTGGGGGTGGTGTAGCCCTACATGAGCGTCTCGTGGGAAGATACTGGGAGTCATGCGTCTCTACGTGCAAGATAACGCTCACGTCGAACTGGCGGCAATTAAGAGTATTCTCAGGGGTGAAACTATTGATACTGGAATCCACTCGGAGCTTTTTTCAAAGTTGCTCGATCAAACCGTCTTTATAATAGAGCGGTCGCTGATCGAACGCGCTTTGAATTTGCGTCAAGAGTTGCAAAGACGGGCCGAGGACTTGCATACGGCTTTTATCTCTTCTGTTTCGCATGATTTTCATACGCCGCTGACCCAGATCATGGGCGCGGCCAGTGGCTTGCTGAATCGATCCCGACCCTGGGAAGATGAAGACGACTGCCGTGAATCGTTGCAGGCTATCGTGGGCGAAGCCGAGCGGCTGGAACGGATTGTGGGGAAGATGCTTGCTCTCACGCGCATAGAATATGGAGCATTCACGCTCAAGAAAGAATTATATCCGATTGAAACGATTATTCTCAATGCGTTGAATCAGGGACATATGCGTTCGCTGAAACAGGGGCGTCGCATTGAGATTCTGGTTCCCGATGAAGTTTCAGCGGTTGAGCTAGACCCTGATCTCATCGGTCAGGTATTTACCAATCTGATCGAGAATGCTATCCGTTATACGCCCGCGGAGTCGCCAATCGAGATTGGCGTGCGAGCAGATGATAAGCAATTGTTTATTACGGTTGCCGATCATGGACCAGGGATTCCGGAAGACGCATTGGAGCTTGTTTTTGAACGCTTCCGTCGTATCAAGCAGGGTGTGTCAGATAATGCGACGCTGACAGCAGAGCAGGGTTCTGGTCTTGGTCTGGCGGTATGCCGGGGTTTCGTGCAGGCGCATGGCGGGCGTATCTGGGCCGAAAATTGTAACAATGGAGGAGCAAAGTTTATCTTTACTTTGCCGTTGCAAACGGCAGAGGGAGCAATCCGTGAGAAAAATTCTGCTGGTTGAGGATCATGAAACGACAGTACGCGACCTCAAACGCAACCTGGAAAGCAATGGATACACGGTTCATGTTACCCATTTCGCTCAAGAGGCGCCAGACATGGTTGAGCGGCTCCAGATTGACCTGGTGCTACTTGATCTGATACTACCGGATTCGACAGGTTTGGGATTTGGGAGAAAACTTCGTTTAAGATTCCCCGATTTGCCTATCATCGTTGTCTCAAAGATCACAGACAGCGATGAAAAGGTGAAAGCCTTCCAGCTTTACGCTGATGACTATGTTTCTAAGCCGTACCATATGGACGAACTGCTTGAACGTATCAGGGTGCAATTTGACCATATTGAGCAGAGACACCCCGGAAGTATCCCCCGGAAAATCACGGTGGGACCTTTAGAAGTGAATTTAAAGCAGCGGCAGGTCAGGGTACATGCTCAACCTATCGAGTTAGCCAGGAAAGAGTTTGAGTTGCTCGAACTTTTTGTGCTAAATCTGGGGGCGCTTCTGACCTATGACTATCTGCTCACGGGAGTATGGGGAGACGAAGCGGAGTCAGAAAGGAGATATATCCACGTCTACGTCAATCGCCTGCGCAAAAAGATCGAGATCCCTGCTGGATGTCGCTTCATCCATAATGAACCAAATATTGGCTACCGCTTTCAGTTGAGCGAATAGCCAATAGGATTCAATATTTATAGCCGTATTGGTTTTCGAGAGTGTTGCACCTTTAACGCCTACGAGTGGAGTCCAGAAAAGCTTTCGTGATCCAGCGCTAATTCAACAACTGTATGTTTCTGTGCGCTCTCGCGCGCCGCTTCAATGACCCGCAGCGTAGCTATGGCATCGGCAGGATCGACAGGTGGTTTGCCACCGGAGACGAGCGCATCGCGCAGCAGTGCGTAGAAGGTTTCATACGCGCCTGGCAGTGTTTCGACGGGGCCGTCTACATGGAGTTTACCTACATCTGTCGATAGTCGGCCCCAGCGCTCGTGTGATTCCTTTCCCCAGCCAGCGTCTCCCGGACGCTTTCCAGCGCTCAAAGCATCCTCCTGTGGGTCAAGTCCCCATTTCTCATACATGCCGCGCAGTCCGGTAATGCGCAATCGGGGGCCAGGGATGCGGGCGAGTACGCCCATCCAGAGGTGCGCGCGCGTGCCATTGGCGAATTCAAGCGCGACGAAAGTGTCGTCGTCCACTTGCGCACCGGGGCGTCGCATCTCTACTTCGGCGTAGACGCGCAATGGTTGCCCGAAGAGCAGCAATGCCTGGTCGATCAGGTGGCTGCCAAGATCGAAAAGCAGGCCACCGGCCTCACCGGGATCGGCTAGTTCGCGCCACGCGCCGGAGCGCGGCTGTGGGCGATAGCGTTGGTACCATGACTCGAAGCGCACAATTTGACCCAGTAAATCCGGTTCGCTTGCCAGCAGTTGACGGAGGGTGAGGAAATCGTTGTCCCAGCGCCGGTTCTGGAAGACCGTCAATAGCTTGCCCGTACTCCTGCTGGAGGCTATCAGGCGTTCAGCTTCTGCTACCGATGGCGCCAGCGGTTTGTCGATCACGACGGGCAGCTCCGCCTGCATCGCGGCTATGCCGAGCGGCACATGGGTGCGGTTTGGCGACGCGACAACTACCAGGTCATAGCTGGAAGCGTTCTGCCAGATGTGTTCGGCTGATGCAAGGATGGAGGCGGCTGGAAAATCCGCGCGAGCGCGCTGCTGGCGTTCAGCATTGCTCGTCACGATGGCTGTCACGGTCATACCATCGGTAGCTGAAATGAGCGGGGCATGAAATACAGCGCCTGCCAGCCCGTAGCCGATGATGGCGACTCGCAGTGGGCTCACGGCGCGTTCGGAACTGGTTGATGATGTCAAGTCTCACCTCATCAATTATCTTGAGTCATGCTTGTTGTGTAGTTAAAATCTCGGCCCGACGGTGAAATAACCTGTACCCGTACTCGAGGGACAGGAGCTAGTACTACTACTACAAAAGTTTCCATGCAAGTAGGCGGCTTGTTGAAACGTACCAAAAAAGTAGAGTGGTGTATGTTCCGCGGGTTGTTGTACTGTAAAAGAAAAATTCCCCTGTGTATCATCGGTTCCATTCAACATATATACTCCCTGAGTGGGTGATTTGAATGTGAAGGTACCGGTTAAGGTAGCATCACCTTTAGTTTGAATGATGTGTATTGTGATGTATGTTGTCTGGCTGATCGTCTCATCAAACATAGAGCCGTTGTAAGTGCCGGCAATATAGAGACCGTTCTGCGCTCTCGTGGTGGCTGTTAGAGACGGTGTAAGCTTCGCAACGACTGTTGGCGTTTGAGTATGATTAATAGCGTTGGAGTTTATTGGTTGATTAGCGGATTGGTGGCTGACGTAAAAGAATACAGTACCGGCGAGCAGAAGTATAACTACAACAATCGAAAGAGTGGCTATGCCTCCCGGTCGCAACGTAGACGTTTTCTTTACAACCGGGGCCTGTTTCGCAAACGATTGTGCGGTTGAATCAAAAGCGGCTATCGTAGGGAGGTTATGGTCAAATCCAGCTTCAGATGGCGCCTGTATGCCGGAACGCGGGGTTTCCAGTAGCTGTCCGCCGCTTACTCTTTCCGTTGATGCTTGAGATTTTCCGGTATCTCTGATGGCAATGGTTAGAACCACCTCATCTCCCTGGCTCGAAGAATTGTCGGGGTTTGCCAGGCGCATAATCTGGCCATCATGAACTCCTGCAGGTATTGGTACAACCATTTGCCGCCCGCCGGGAAGCGTAATCAGACGGCTCAAACCCGAATCTGCTTCCGCCTTGCTTATGGCCAGGGTCGCTGCATTGGCAATGGCGCCGCTATTACCGGCTTCCTGTCCCGTAGCGGGCGCGGTTGGCGACTCTTGCGCAGCTTGCGTCAATGCACTGGCAAAGTCTGCTATAGTGGGAAAACGCTCCTCCGGTTTTTTTGCCAGCGCGCGCAGGATTACGGCATCGAGAGCAGCCGACAATCGAGGATTATAAGCACTGGGCGCGAGAGGCTGCGCATTGAAGTGCTGGTACATCAATTGCTCCATCCTCCCTACAAAAGGAGGACGCCCTACCAGCAATTCATAGGCCATCACAGCCAGTGCGTACTGGTCAGTAGCGAAAACGGGTGTGCTTGTCCATTGTTCGGGCGCCATCGCGGTAGGGGTTCCACGAATGGTGTGACTGGAACTGGCAATCGTAGTGAAGTTGCGCGCAATTCCAAAATCAGCCAGCAATAACGTCGGGTGGTCCGGGTTCCTCTTATTGCTGCGCAGCAGAAAATTCGAAGGTTTGACATCCAGGTGGATGACTTCGTGCTCATGCGCGTACTGGAGAGCTTCTGCTGCCTGTTCTACCAGGAAAGCAACGTCCTGGGGCGAAAGCACACGATCGGGACGTTGCCGGAGCCAGCCTTCCAACGATCCGTCAGCGCTGTACGGCATGACCATATAGGTAATCGTTGCGTTATCACGGATCTCTTCTCCGAAGTCGTACAGGGGCAGAATGTTGGGATGATCGAGCGCGGCAATAGCCTTTGCCTCTCGTTGGAAAAGGCGAGTTGCGGGGTCACTATCCGTCTTTTTATCGGGATATGGTTCTCCTTCGGTGCGAATGACCTTAATCGCAACCTGCCGGCTTACTCGTGTATCTTCCATGAGGTATACTTCGCCCATGCCGCCGCTGCCAAGCAAATGCAAATGGTGGTAGCGGCCGTTCTGGAGATTATCAAGTACCATGTCTCACCTCGGCTCTATCAGATGTGATGAAAAAAGTTGATCTCTGGTAGCGTATGAACTCTACCATACTATAACACGGATGTTAGAGAATGCAATAAAGAAAATATTTTATTCGATGGCTTCTTCTGTTCGCAAAAATTCGGGACATGGTCAATTCTTCAGGGCTAAGGGATGAGATTCTACAGATTTCAGGAACGGCAATACAACTGCTGCCACATCGTGTGGGTTAAGCACGGGAGCGCTGTGGCTTGCTAAAATAACTATGTCGTGCGGTTGCAGGCGAGATGGTGGTAGAACCAGAGCGTCCCGGCTTCCCCAGACAAAGAGGATGGGGACTGGCGATGAAGCTGGCAACGTAAAAGGGGCGCGACCTTTGCCAGGCAACTCCAGCAGCATACGCTTGAGATTGGCCAGGGGTTGCAATTCTATCTCGCTCATCCACTCGCGAGCGCAATCAAAGCTTTGCAGGTTGAATCCAAGTGTGATTAGCAGATAATAGAGGCGCCAGCCCGATACTATCCAGCCTGCCAGCCCTGAAGACTTCGAGTTGATCCATTGCTCAACTTCAAGCGCCATTTTCCACGCCCTGCGCAGGTAGAGAGGGCAGAGGAAGATGGCTCGATCGACGTGTTGAGGATAGCGTTGAATATAGGCCTCGCCCGCCCGCGTTCCCGTCGAATAGGCCAGGATGGACCATTGCTCGAATACCCAGAGCTATGCGAAGTTCCTCCAGGCCCTCGGCGCAGGCTGAGTAATACGGTTTGCCAGGTACAATTTCGCACGCTTCTCCCAGGCCGGGAAGCTCGACGAGAATGAGTTGGAAGTGTGGAGTAAGCAGTGGGACCAGATTACGCCACACAGCATAGGTTACACCCCACCCGTGGATGAGGAGTAGCGGGTGGCCGCTCCCTTCTACTTGATAAGGTAGCATACCGCTGATCGATGTCTCCCTGCTTATTTACCGGTGTAGGCCAACCCAGGTTTCTTGAATGGTTGATCTCAGGCACATTGTAGCATATAGTTATCAAGTAAGCTATATTAATTAAGGATTGTAGATGCCGAACCGGAAGAGTATTCTGATTCTCACCTCAAAAACAGGCGGGGGCCATTTAAGCCTGGCCGAGGCTCTACGTGACTTGCTCGAAAGTGGCGCGCCGACCACCGAGGGTGAGCATGAGCAATACGCGGTGGATGCAGAAGCCCCGGCCATTACTATCGTCGATCCGCAACCGGGCTTTTTCCACCTGCACTATCGTTTTGTGAGTCGCAACGCGCTCTGGCTATGGGCGGCGGAGTTCCGCTTCTTCGATACGCCCCGGCGAGCTATGCTGGCGCACAGGGTTTTCACGCACCTGGTGCGCCAGCAACTTACTGACCTGCTGGATAAAGTACGCCCTGACATTATCCTTACAACCTATCCGTTCCTATCCTATGAAGTCAAGCGTGTGTTGGAGCGACGCTCGCCAGCAGTACCCCTGGTGATGCTCTTTTCCGATGCGAACAGCGTACATGCCGCGTGGCTCACCGAACGGCAGGCGGATGCGACCTTCGCCTCCACTCGCGAAACATACGAGCAAGCGCTTGCGATTGGCTTTGACCCGCATCGCCTGCACCTGGTCGGCTGGCCGGTGCGCGCTCAATTCTTCCAGGCGTGCTTGTCGGGAAAGGACGCGCAAAAAGAACAGCTTATCCACATGGGTCTCGCACATGATCGCTTTACCATCTTCCTACAGGGCGGAGGTGAAGGAGCGGCGCGTGTTGAGTGCGCTATTGATAACATGCTGGTCAAAGGCGCTCTTACAAATGAATTGCAGATAATCCTGGCGGCTGGCACCAATGCTAGCCTGGTCGAACGCTACAAAAATATGCCCAACCTTGTCGCCTTACCCTATACGAAAGAAATTGCGCCATTTATGGCTGCTGCCGACGTAATCATGGGCAAAGCCGGGCCTAATGCGCTTTTTGAATCAGTCACGCTGAACAAGCCCTTTATTGCTACGTCCTTTATACCAGGCCAGGAGCAAGAAAATCTGTCGTTTATCCGGCGTCATGGCCTGGGCTGGGTCGCGCTTCGACCGCAAGAGCAGGCTCTCGTTGCTGACTGCGCTCATACACAACGCGGACGAGATGAAGGTAATGTCGAACACCATCGAAGCGTATCGCCGTTGGAACGCTGCTGCCAATACGCGAGTGATCCAGCTTGTTCGTTCGCTTCTCGATCTTTGATACTACAGGCAATAGATCATGCTCATTGCGCTTGAAGTTCGACCGCGCTTTTGTACCGTGACTTTATCCCCTGTGGCGGCTTGCCAATATCGATACCGGCCTTTTTCAATTCGCGAGCGAGATCCTTGCGGAAGCCATGATAGTCAACCTCGGTTGAGTGGCGGGTGCCACCCGTAAAAGCGAAGTGGGGATGCTCGACCTCATCCTGAATCGCTGCCCTGAGGTTGGCCGGGCGATGGTACTTGCCAGCGATTTCGGCGCACGCCAGTTGCGCCTGGTAATCCGCCAGGGGCCAGATGCAGCCCACTGGTTGGAATAAGCCGATGAAGTACAGGTTTTTGTAGTCCGGGTGCATCATCCTGCGGAACAGTGGCACCTTCTCAGCGTGTTGAAAGTTGATAAACGACTCCTCGAAGAAGGGGAAGGTGATCCAGAAGCCGGTACTGGCACACACGATATCGAATGCTTCGACTTCCCCGTTCACAAATTCGACACAGTCTCCCGCGAATCGCTTGATGGCAGGGCGAGGGAGGATGCGACCGTGCCGGATGAAATCGAGTAGATCGGAGTTGAGTGTTGGGTGGTGACTCAGCGCTGGATGGGTGTTTATGGGCAGGCCATATTTGCTATATGGCCCCTGTATTATGTTGAGTAATTTGGTCAGCGCGAACTGTTTGAGTTTTGTTGGCATCCAGTTGGTGCGGGCGGCAAAAACGTCCGAGGGCATCCCAAAGAAGAATTTTGGGATAAACCACTGCGGGCTGCGCATCGACAGACATACCTTGTCTGCAAGGCGCGCGGCTTCCACCGCGATGTCACAGGCTGAATTGCCGGCGCCAATCACCAGCACGCTTTTGCCGCGCCACTCTTCGTTGATCCTCTTGAAGTCGTGCGAGTGCATATAGGCGCCGGTGAACTCGCCAGGGTACTCAGGATATTTCGGGTTCCAGTGATGGCCGTTGGCAACCATTAGTTGGTCGAATAGAGCGATGCGCGGTTCACCGGACTCATCTGTATACTCTACAGACCATTTGTCCTCATCTGTTCGCGTTACTCTGGTAACGATGTGTTTGAAGCGGATGCGTTCATACACGTGGAAATGCCTGGCATAGGATTCAAAGTAGGCCTGCAATTGACGATGATTCGGGTAATCCGGATAGTAGTCCGGCATGGGAAAGTCTTCGTATTCCGACCACGTCTTTGAACTGATGATGTGGGTGTTTTCGTAGACGCTCGAGTGTCCGGTGCTGGCATTGAAGACCCAGTTGCCGCCGACCTTATCGTTCTTCTCAAAAACGTCCACATCAAAGCCGAATCGCACCGCATTCTTTGCCGCCGCGATGCCGCTCGGACCTGCGCCGATAACGCAGACTCGCACCTTGTTTTCCATAGTCTCCTCAATCTCCTCTTATAAGAAAGATCAAACTGCTTGTTTTTCCGCAATAATCAGAAAGCGATCTATTTTCTCAGCCGCATCAAGAGTTTGCTGGCATAGCTCCAGGAAAGCGGAGCTTCGGCCATGCGGCCAGTGGCGGAAATATGCGAGAAGTCCCATCCCGCGAATGGGTGGTTGGCATCAGTCATCAGCAAGTTGAAAAGTTCTGAATTTTGCATTCACTGGTTCCTTGAACATAAAAAAAGAGGCGGCCAATAGGGTCGCCTTTTATTATACACGATTTTTACGCCGGAAACTTGGCCGCCAGTTCGCGGGGAGATGGCTCAACCAGCACAGAACCATCCGGGAAGACGATGGTTGGCACGCTGCGTCTGCCGCGATTGACTTGCACAACATAATCGGCGGCGGCGTCATCCTCTTCTATGTTGATGTACTCGTAGGAAATTCCATGCGCATCGAACCAGCGTTTAGCCATACGGCAATCTCCGCACCAGGTGGTGGCATACATTTTTATCGGCTGTTCGCTGCTCACTTGCTCGTTTACCGGGGACGTGGTTGAATGATTAGACATCAAATACTCCTCATGAAAATTAGAAATCAGGCCAGACCTGCACTTTGTTTATCACTTGTACCAACAATTCGTTAGTGAGCAATATTCCCGGCAGGCTTGTTGATGCGCTCCAGCATCAGATCGAGGAATTTCTTGCCACCCGTTGCGACCAGCCCCGGATTACGCGCCAGCACGCCCAACACCAGGCCGGCGGTGAAGTCGCCGCGCAACGCCTGCGCCATCTGCGTGGGAGTGAGGCGGCGCATCAGGTCGAGCGCGTTATCCCACTGCTCGTCGCTGTAGTTGGTGATATGCTTGTTAATCATGTAGGAGATGTCCATGTCGCGTCCGAAACGCGCGCGCCACTGTTTATCGAAGCGCGCCAGGAATGAAGCCGAGCTATCTCCGGCCTTGATCGCTTCGGCTGCAACCTCACCTGCCATCTGTCCCGAATAGATGGCGAAGCGGATGCCTTCGCCTACCAGCGTGGAACCATGCCCGCCAGAGTCGCCGGCCAGCAGCAGCCCATCGCGGGAAAACGATGCGAGCGGCCCTTCAGACGGAAATAACCCCGTGTGGTATTCAATCGGGCTGGCATCTTGAAATTTATCGCGAAGTTGGGGCAGATTCTGCGCGATGCTATCGAGGTAGGAGCGCGCGTCGTCGTCACTGTCAGGGTGCAGCACACCGACGCCCAGCCGCACTCGGCCATTGCCACGCGGGAAGGCCCAGGCATAGCCACGCGGCGCGAACCGGCTGCCCATAATTAAATATAATTCGTCCTGGGGATAGTGCGGGGCGTAGAAATCATATTCCGCGCCGTAGCCGTAGCGGTGAAATGCTTTGCCCATATCGGTACGCACGCCGATGTGACGCGAAAAGCCACTGGCATCGATGGTAACTGCAGCGCGCAGAGTTATGCGCTCGCTGATGTGGTTCCTGGCAGTCACACCCAGCACTCGCCCGTCTTCCAGCAGTGTCTGCTCAACCGTATGACGCACGCGAATGGCCGCGCCCGCTGCTACGGCGCGTCCGGCGAGATGCTGGTACACACCGCGCACATCCATCACGCAGGCGACGGCGGGATTATAGTTGAGAGGCACTTCACGCTGGGGAGAAACAAAGTATACCTTCGATACCGGGTGATAGAGGTGTTGCGGGATGCCTAATGCCTGCATATCGCTGATCCAACTGCCCCCGCTCGTATGCACTGGATAGCCAATTTCGTTCTGCCGTTCCAATACCAGGACGCGCGCCCCCCGCATGGCGGCGGCTTCGGCGGCGGCTAACCCGGCGGGTCCGCCTCCCACAATCAACACATCAACATCGTTTGACATGAAAAACCTTCTCTAATCTGACTTTTCTTGTGCATAGTATAGCTCACACGGTTCTGTCCTGTCCATGTTACACTGCCTGCCAGATGCGCACCGTGCTATCCTGGCTGGCGGAGGCGATATGTTGTCCAGAACTTGACCAGTCGATAGCCCAGATCAGACTCGTGTGGCCGTTGTAGGTGAAAAGATGCGAGCCGGTGGTCGCATTCCATATTTGTACCGTTTGATCCTTACCTGCTGAGGCGATGAGAATGCCATCGGGCGACCATTTTACGTCTTCGACATTTTCGCTATGCCCTGTGTAGGAAACGACCAGGGTGTTCGTGTTTACATTCCAAACCTGAACGACCTTGCTATCTCCACCGAAGGCGATGTATTGCCCGTTGGGCGACCATGCACGCATATACAAGCGTTTTCTAAAGACAAATTACTTCGCCGCGTGCGCCGGGTGCATGAGGGCTAATACGCTGCTTTCATCCTGGCTGGCGGGGATGTAGTTGTCTGGCGCGGGCGAAATCTGCCACACCATGCCTTCCTTGATAATGTAGCGCCATTCCAGGTTGGGACTATCGTTGAAGTCGGCTGGCGTGGATGTCTGGAGCAGATTGACTACTTCGCCGGGAACAACAGGATCGCTCAACTTTAACTTGCCAGACTGCACTTGCTCGATATAGTTGGGAATGACCTGTTGCGGGTCGTCGCGGAAAATGATGCGGTTCAGGTTGCTCAGGTTGCTCATAGCGGCGTCGCGGTGCGCGGGAATCGCCATGTCATTGTTGATACGTATGCGCAGCGCCTCGAAAAAGCTGTACTGCACCAATCCGCTGCAAATGAAACGGAACATTGGATCTGATTTAGAAGAGTCTTCTTCCCAGTGCTTGAACATGTTAGCCGCGCCTGCCGCCGCTTCGGCAATCAAAGGAATTGCTGATAGGTGTTCTCGCGCTACTCGCTCGATGTAGAGCGAGGTCAGTTCCCAGACGACGTTGTGGTCATACAGGTTATTCACCTGGTCGATAGCCATGCCGCGTATGTGGCGCAGGTAATCAATGCCCACTATGTCTTCCAGGTCGGTAAGGTCGTGCTTGCTTATCTCGCGTGGAGTTTCGACGTACCAGTCTAAACGTGGCCGTTTAATACCAACCGTGAAAGTATTGAACGGGACGACTTCATTCCGCCAGCTTGCCACGCGCACACCCGATGTCATTGCCTCGACGAGAAAAGTATTGTCAAACCCCTTTGGGGGGTCATTTATCAAATATAGCAAAGCTGAGTGACTCCACTGACTGTTCGTAGCCATGCGGATGAAGCGAGAAAAAATCTGAGCAGGATCAAGATTAGCGCGCACCACCACGTCCGATACACGCAGACGAGGACTTTCATCACTTGTTTGCAAGAAATAATTCAAAGGGTCTTTTGATACGAAAGTCGCGCGATAGGCCATGCTTACCAGTCCGCCTTTCACCAGATTAGCACATCAGCGTAGAAACATGGCTATTATACACTAATTTCACCATCAAATCGCAACGAAATAGCAACCCTTTGGCAAGGGATTTGTAATAAGTCGATGCTACACTTCTATCTATAAGGACAGAAGAGCAGGCTCTTCATCAACGGATGAACTAATGCTAGAAGTACACAATAGGAGGGAACTACTCATGGTCAACGCAAAAAAATACAATGAATATGAGCAGTTAGCTATCTCTTCTCAGAGGACATTGCCAGCATATCCTTACCCAAGAAAGTATGTTCACAGCGTGTTTGACGATCTCCAGCCCGCAATGGAAGCTGTATACGCGTTGAGAGCCGCTGGCTACGATGCTGGGGACATCTCTCTCATGGCAAGTTGGGATTTTGTGGAAGCTGTTGAATCAGAGCCTCAGCAGCACAGTCGTTTCTCAGAGGCGGTAATGGGCTTCCTTTCCTTGTTTGATGACACCTTCGATGTGTACCTGCACGAGGCGAGTCGGGGCCGCCATATCCTCGCGGTACGTTTGTCCAGGTACGGGCAGATCGAACAGGTGCGCGGACTGCTCGCCCCTTATCACGCGCAGTGTATGAAATATATTGATACCTGGACGGTTGCTGACCTCTCAGTTTGAAACATTTTCAAATTCGTAACGGAAGTATTGACACCATACAATTTCATCAGTATACTTACTCGTAACCGGTACCGGGAGCGGTAACGAATACCTTGTTTGATTTTAGGTTAGCGAAGAGAGAGTGTCGTATATGAAGGAAAAGTCCACTAAACCTAAAATGCAGGATATTGCGCTCCTCGCGGGAGTCTCGAAGACGACGGTTTCGCGTGTATTGAACAATAAGCCGGATGTTGACCCGGCTACACGCGAACGTATTTTGCGCATCATCGACGAACAGGATTTTATTCCCAGCATGGCTGCTGCGGGGTTAGCCGGCGGTCGCCGTCAATTGATCGGAATGCTCATTCCTTCGTTTAGCTGGCCGCTCATCCCGGAATTGATGCGGGGCGTGGCCGATGTGCTTGAGGATACCAGTTATGAACTGGTGCTGTATAGCATAAAGGATACTGATCGCGAGCAAGATCACAGCGAGGTAATCAACCGTGTGCTGGCGACACAGTTGACAGCGGGTGTGCTGGCGGTATTTCCTGGCACAGCCTCGCCAGAGTTGACCCGTCTTTATAACCAGGGATTTCCGGTCGTCATTGTGGATGACCAGAGAGTGCAGACGACTCCGTCGATTGGCGTTGATAATCTGACGGGCGCTTATACGGCTGTCTGGCACCTGATTAAGCTCGGTCATCGACGTATCGCGCATATCGCTGGACCCCCGGCGTATCGAGCTTCGCATGAACGACATGAAGGCTACCGCAAAGCCTTGTTCGAAGCTGGCATCACTCCTGACCCCGAACTTGCGCTTGAAGGCGATTTTATGCCTCCAAGCGGTCGAGCCTGCGCCAGTAAACTCCTCGCCTTGCCGCCTGAGAAGCGACCTACCGCTATTTTCGCAGCCACCGATCAGATGGCCTACGGCGTGATTGCGGCGGCTGAAGAATGCGGGCTGTCTATTCCACGCGATATTGCCCTGGTGGGATTTGACGATGATTCCCCCTCCGTGCATGTGCATCCGCCGCTCACCACTGTTCGTCAACCCTACTATGAAATGGGCGAGCAGGGCCTTAAATTGCTGCTCTCTTTGCTCGATACTCCGCGTGACAATCTTTCCAGTGCAGCAAGAATTGCCGGTAAGGCCAGGGAAGAGACACCCCCGGCTCGTATTCTCCTTCAGACAAATCTTGTAGTGCGTGCATCCTGTGGAGCGGACTTTCAAATCCCGGTTTCGACGACGACAGGCAATGATGTAATTTAAGGAGGTTGCTCATGACTCACAATGCTGTATTTGCGCAGAGAAAAAAGGCGGGAATGACGCTGCTATCATTGCTGCTGCTCCTCTCGGTGGCGCTCGCGGCCTGTGGTGGCAGTAACAGCACGGCTACGCATAACAGGCCCTTACACCCAAATTCGCTCACCATGTTGGCGAATGAACAGGATGCGTATACGCAGAACTTTAATCCGTATTCCCCCGGCGTCATCAGTGGCACGCAAGGCTTAATCTATGAAACGCTGCTCAATGTCAACCGCCTGGATGGCACGGTCAAGCCGTGGCTGGCTTCCAGCTACGAACTGGCGAGCGATGCGCAAAGTATCACATTCCATTTGCGCCAGGGCGTAACCTGGTCGGATGGTCAGCCGTTCACCAGCGATGATGTGGTTTTTACGATCAACCTGATCTTAAAAAACCCCTCCGTAGATCTGACAGGCATTGGTACGGCGGTCAAAGATGTGAGCGCGCCCGATGCCAGTACGGTGATAGTGACGCTGAACAAACCCTTCAATCCCATTGTGTGGATTCTGGGTGGGCAGGTATTCATCCTGTCCAAACATACTTGGTCGAGCGTCAAGGGTGATCCATCACAATATGCTGATCCCGACCCTGTTGGTACTGGCCCGTATATCGTCAAGTCATTCGCCCCACAACTGGTTGATCTGGTCAAGAATCCCAGGTTCTGGCAGCCTGGCAAGCCGCAGGTGGATGAGGTCAAGATTCCGGCCTATTCCTCCAACGATAGCGCGCAACTGGCGCTGCAAAAGGGTGAGATAGACTGGACGAACCTGTTTGTTCCTGATCTTGATAAGACTTATGTGGCTCTGGATAAGCAACACAATCACTACTGGTTCCCCAGCAGCGACGATGTGATGCTCTATCTCAACCTGACGAAGGCCCCTTTCAACGATTTGCAGGTACGCAAAGCCATTAGCCTTGCGCTCAATCGCCAGACTATCTCGAAACTTGGCGAAGCTGGCTATGAGCCTCCGGCCAATCCGACCGGTCTGGTAGGAGAGTCTATTCAGAGTTACATTGATCCGCAGTTTGCCAATATGCAATTTACGCAGAATATCTCTCAGGCGGGTCAAACGCTGGAGAGTGACGGTTGGACGAAAGGCTCCGATGGTTTCTATGCCAAAAATGGCAAGCAGTTGGCATTTACCATCATTGTGGTCAGCGGCTATACAGACTATGTGGCAGACTGCCAGGTGATGGTGAAGGACTTGCAAGCAGCAGGCATCAATGCCACGGTGAATGCCATGTCCAATGACGCTTTTTCGAGCGCATTGGCAAATGGGCAATACGACGCCGGTATCCTGTGGACCAACCCCGGCCCTACACCTTATTACATCTACGATGGTCTCTTGCGCAGCACCAACTCTGCCCCCATCGGTCAATCGGCTCCCTCCAACTATGAGCGCTGGATGGACCCGGCCACCGATAATCTGTTGGACCAGTATGCTTCGAGCACTGACCCACAGGTGCAGAAGCAGGCGCTAGACGGGCTGCAACAGATCATGGTGAATCAGTTGCCCAGCATCCCGCTAACGGCTGAACCCTACTGGTATGAGTACAGTACCGCCAAGTTTGTTGGCTGGCCCGATGCGCAACATCCGTATGCTGCTCCTGGAACCGCGGTCTATCCAGACATCGAGTATGTTCTCTTGAACCTGCAACCGGTTCAGTAAAGTAACAGGGCGGGGGCAAGCCCGAAGTAGCCGGGCGGGGGCATGTCCAAAATTCCAGGGCGGGGACAAGCCCCGCCCCTACAATACACGAATAGAGTAGCACTCCAATCGTGTATTGTAGGGGCGACCCTTGCGGTCGCCCTGGTAATTCAGGACTTGCCCCCGCCCTGTTGGAAGGGGATAGGTATGCGTTATCTGCTCCGTCGCATTGGTTTTTATCTGGTTGCGCTCTGGGCCGCGATTACCATCAATTTTCTCGTTCCTCACCTGGTTCCAGGTGATCCGGCGCAAATATTTATGTCCCGCATGAGAGGTCATGCTTCGCCCCAGATGCTGCGCGCGCTAGAGGTCTCGTTGGGGGTGAGTCACGACCCATTGTGGGTGCAGTATGGGCAGTATCTCAATAATCTCATGCATGGTAACCTGGGCATCTCCCTTACGTATCTGCCTACTCCTGTGACTCAGATTCTGGGACAGGACCTTCCCTGGACGCTTGTCCTGGTCGGTACATCGCTGATCATTAGCTTTGTTATCGGGACGATTCTGGGAGTGGTCGTCGTCTGGCGGCGTGGCTCATTTCATGATGCTTTCTGGACTCCCTTCTTTGCCTTTATTTCCGCGATCCCCTATTTCTGGTTGGCGCTGGTGTTGCTCTATATCCTGGGCGCGCAACTCGGCTGGTTCCCCCTGCATGGCGGATATGATGTTGACAACACAACGCCAGGATGGAATCTGGCTTTCATTTTGAGCGCGGTCCAGTATGCCATCTTGCCTGCTCTGACTATTGTGATTGGCTCTATTTCCGGTTGGATGCTTGGTATGCGTAACGCCATGATTACGACGTTGTCGGAGGATTACGTCTTGATGGCCGAGGCAAAGGGTCTGAAGCAAGGGCGTATTATGTATATGTACGCGGCGCGCAATGCCATTTTGCCAAATATTACCGCGTTCGCGCTCTCGCTGGGGTTTGTGGTAAGCGGCTCCTTGCTGACTGAGATCGTTTTCTCGTATCCTGGTATTGGTCTGGCGACCTTGCAAGCGGTAGATAACCATGATTACGCGCTTTTGCAGGGGGCTTTCCTGGTGATTAGCATTGCTGTGCTGGCCGCGAACTTCCTGGCCGACTTCTTGTATATTCTGCTTGATCCGCGTGTACGCCTGGGAGGAAATTAGCTGTATGCGAATCATTGAAAGGCATGCGCCAACGACGCTGTCGCGTCTACTGCTTCGCAGTCAGGCGCATGAAAGGAACGCATGAGCGTCTCATCTCAAGAGGTAAGTTTACCTTCTCCTGAAGCCAATGCGATTCCTGCTCAGGTGCATCGCTGGCACGATGTTTGGCGACTGGTGACGGGGAACCGCAAGGCAAGCTTTGGCCTGATCGTTGTGGGTTTCTTTATCCTGGTCGCCATCTTTGGGCCAATCATCTTGCCGCAAGACCCGCATACTTTTACTGTCGATGTTCTGCAGCCACCATCGGCCACGCACTTGTTCGGCACAACAAATTTTGGAGAGGACGTGTTCCTCCAGACTGTAGTAGGCGCGCGTTTCTCAGTTTTTATGGGCCTGGGCATTGGCCTTGTGACGACGATGATTTCGGTGCTGGTGGGCCTGACTTCTGGTTACTTTCTCGGCTGGGTGGACGATATTCTTTCGCTGGTGACCAATGTGTTCCTGGTGTTGCCAACGCTCCCTCTTGCCATCCTGCTGGCGGCCTTCTTGCCTAATAAGGGGCCGGTAGCAATTGGATTTGTCTTGACGATCACGGGCTGGTCCTGGGGTGCGCGGGTGCTGCGCTCACAGACGCTCTCGCTGCGCAACCGGGATTGCGTTGAGGCGGCCCGCGCTTCTGGAGAGTCAACATGGCGCATCATTTTCTATGAAATCCTGCCTAACCAGACATCCATTGTGGCTGCCCAGTTCTTTGGCACGGTGGTCTATGTGATCCTGGCCGAGACTGCCCTGGAGTATCTGGGTCTGGGCGATATTACTGCCTCGACCTGGGGCAATATGCTCTTCTCGGCCTCCAATAACTCCGCTCTGCTGCTCGGCGCGTGGTGGTGGTTCCTGTCTCCTGGTTTGTGCATTGCCATACTGGGCGCCGCGCTCACCTTCGTGAACTTTGGCATTGACGAAATAGCCAATCCGCGCCTGCGCAAGGAACCGAAGTCATCGAAGGTACGCAGGCTAAAGGCGGCAAAGCAGAAAGAGGCGGCGGTATGACGAGCAATGAATTTGTAGAAGCTTCCTCCAATGCAAATGGAAGCAGATTGCTAGATATTCGTAATCTGAGCGTCGATTATTATGCTGCCAGTGGCACGGTTCATGCCCTGGACAACGTGAGCATTACGCTTGATCGCGGGCAAATTCTCGGATTGGCGGGCGAAAGCGGCAGTGGCAAATCAACCCTGGCCTACGCCATCACTCGTTTGCTGCGCCCACCGGCGGAAATTACGAATGGGCAAGTCCTCTATTATCCGCGCTTGAAGGCCGAAGACGACGCGCGCATGGAACGTCTCTCGCGCATTACGAAGAAGAAAAAGGGTGCGGCTAAGCTCGGACTTCATGGGGATACACCGGAGACCGTCGATATTCTCACCTTCACTCCCCGCGAACTGCGCGCGTTTCGCTGGAGCGAACTGTCGATTGTCTTTCAAAGCGCTATGAATGCCTTGAATCCGGTAATGAATATCGGGTCGCAGATTAACGATGTCCTGAGAACGCATCAACCCAAAATGGGGCCGGATTCTCGCAGGAAGCGTATAGCAGATTTGTTCCGACTGGTGGGTATCGCGCCTGATCGTATGCGCAGCTATCCACACGAATTGAGCGGTGGAATGCGCCAGCGCGCCATTATTGCCATCGCCCTGGCGCTCTCGCCGGAACTGATTATTATGGATGAACCCACGACGGCGCTTGACGTGGTGGTGCAGCGTGAAATTTTGACGGAGATTATGGGATTGCGCGAGCGGTTGAACTTCTCGGTCATCTTTATCACGCATGACCTTTCGTTGCTGCTTGAAATCGCGGATAAGATCGCCAT
The DNA here is from genome assembly GCA_963769535.1 of uncultured Chloroflexia bacterium. Lineage (GTDB taxonomy): Bacteria > Chloroflexota > Ktedonobacteria > Ktedonobacterales > Ktedonobacteraceae > CF-113. Next base: position 290,221 of record CAVYMC010000006.1, read on the forward strand.
TATGTACGCCGGGCGTCTTGTGGAGACGGCCAAAAGCAGTGAATTGCATCGCCAGCCGCGCCATCCCTATAGTTTCGGGCTATTGAACTCGTTTCCAACCATACATGGGACGCGCCGTCAGATGACCGGCATCCCAGGTTCGCCGCCCGATTTACGAGCGGCGCCATCCGGCTGCGCTTTTCATCCACGCTGTCCCAGTATTTTTGAACCGTGCTCGACGGTCATACCGGCGCTTCGCCCGTCCGCGCCTGAGACGCCGGGGCAACTGGTGGCCTGTCATTTGTATGATCCCACATTAAACAGTAGCGAAGAACTACCCACGAACGCGGAATTCGAAGCGAAATATGGGGCTTATTACGAGGCGTTGCAGGGAGTGAGGAGCGTTGAATGAGTATAGAAAATGACAGGGCTGAATTTTCAGTGGTGCCGGATACAACAGGCGGCGATGCGCGTACAGACGCGCCTATCTTAGAAGCGAGACATTTGCGCAAGTATTTCCCTGTACGGGGTGTCAAGCTGTTCGGGCCTAAAAGTGTCGTTCATGCGGTCGAAGATACCTCGCTCGCGCTCTATCCGGGCCGCGCGCTGGCGCTGGTGGGAGAGAGTGGAAGCGGCAAAACGACGATTGCGCGTTTGCTGGCGCGGCTCTATGAGCCAACATCTGGCAGCATCCTGTTTCATGAAAAGCCGGTGCAGGGTTCGTTTGGACTCAAAGAGTATCGCCGCCATGTGCAGCTTGTGTTTCAAGACCCGTTCTCATCGCTTAACCCGGTGCATGATGTGCGCTATCATTTAAGTCGCCCGCTGCGCATCCATGGTCACGTGCGTAAATCGTTCCAGGAACGAGAGCAGATTCTGACACTTTTAAGGCGAGTTAGCCTGAGTCCCGCAGAGCAGTTTATTACGAAGTTTCCGCACCAGTTAAGCGGCGGGCAGCGGCAGCGAGTGGCGATTGCGCGTTCGCTGGCGACTCGTCCCAATGTGCTACTGGCCGATGAACCTGTCTCCATGCTGGATGTCTCGATTCGCCTGGATGTGCTGAATCTGCTGCTGCGCCTGAAGGACGAGGAACATCTTGCTCTGCTCTTTATTACCCACGACATCGCCAGCGCCCGTTACTTCGCCGAAGATACACTGGTCATGTATGCCGGGCAAAGCGTTCGAGGGCGGGCCAAGTGAGGAAGTGATCCAGCAGCCCAGGCACCCGTATACCCGGTTGCTGATCTCTGCCGCGCCCGACCCTGATCGTCTGGGGCCAGACGGACAAAAGGCCGCGCCACTTCCGGCGCGCGGGGAAATTCCCAGCCTGATTAACCCACCGTCCGGCTGCCGCTTTCACCCGCGCTGCCCGCACGCTATGGAGATATGCCGCCAGCGCGTCCCCGGACGTACCGATCTCGGCGGTGGCCATTGGACGCATTGCTTCCTGTATGGCGAAGGCGCTACGGAGGAAGCGACGGATGCTGTAAATGCTGAACCAGTAGGAAAGGACTAAATTCTAATGGCACGTATCAAACTGGCATATATCGGCGGGGGCAGCACGCGGGCGGCTGGCACGATGGCTTCGTTTATCCACCAGGGGGAAAATTTCGATGGCTCCGAGGTGGTACTGATTGATCTTGACGAGGAACGATTGGGCATTGTGCAGACCATTGCGCGCAAGACGGCACGCGCCAGGGGGTTGGATATCACCTTCAGCATCACGACGAACCGGCGCGAAGGGCTGCGGAACTGCGATGCCGTGCTGACGAGCTTTCGCGTGGGCGGCTTCGAGGCACGTTACCTGGATGAGTGTATTCCGCTCAAATATGGCGTGATTGGTCAGGAAACGCAGGCTCCCGGCGGGTTCTTTATGGCGCTGCGTTCCATTCATGTGACAAAAAGCATCATCGAGGACATGGAGGCGGTCTGCCCCGGTGCGCGGCTCTTTAACTATACCAACCCCATCAATATCGTCTCCGAGGCGGTCACGCACCATACCTCGATTCCGACGGTTTCGTTGTGCGAGGGGCCGATTATGATCAATCGCGAGTTTGCCGAACTGGCTGGACTCGACCCCGACAAACTTGATGCTGTTTCAGTGGGGCTGAATCACGGGTCATGGACGATACGCCACCAGTATGAGGGGCAGGATTTTATGCCCATGCTGCGCGATGCCTACGAGCGTATGCCGCATACGCCCGAAAACCGCGAGGAACTGCGCATGATTGAACTGGCGCTGATGATGGATGCGCTGCCCAGCCACTATTTCCAGTATTTTTACTTCAAGGACGAGATACTGGCGGAATTGCTGGCTAAGCCGACCACCAGGTCGCAGGACATTATGGCGAAGGTGCCTGATTACTGGGCGCATTATCGCGAGCAGGCGGCGCGAGACGTGCCTGAACTTGACCCCAAACGCTCGCGTGGCGGCATCCACGAGCTTGAACTGGCTCTGGATGTGATGGATGCTATTTATAACGATCGCAAAGAGGTCTGGTACGTCAATGTGCCGAATCGCGGCTCGCTGGAGGATTTCCCGGACGACCTGGTGGTCGAGACGCAGGCATTTGTAGATCGCAACGGTGTGAGGCCATTGGTGTTCGGACATATGCCGCGTCACGTCGTGGGCCTGGTCAAAATGCTTGGTGAATACCAGGCATTGACAGCAGAGGCCGCCTGGTCTGGAAATCGCCGCGATGCTATTCGCGCTCTTGCCAGCCATCCCCTCGTCTTTTCTTTGCACAAGGCCGAGGCAATTTACGACGAGATGGCGGCGGCTCATCGCCAGTATCTGCCGGAACGCTTGCTACACTAACCAGGGAATTGTTCTATTCATGCATCAAAGTGTGATCCCGAACGATGAGAAGATGAGCTGCTGTATGCAGGAGGAGGGTTATGCGCTACGTACTGGGTGTTGATGGGGGCAATACGAAAACAATCGCGCTGGTTGCCGCGCTGGATGGCACGATTGTGGGTGCGGGGCGCGGCGGCTGTGGCGACATTTATAACGCTCCAGTCAGTGGCACCAACTGGCCTGACCCGGCTGCCGCGGCCATCGCGAACATCGAATTTGCCGTTGAAACAGCGCTGCAAGCGGCGCATATCCTTCCTTCAGATTTGCTGGCTGGAGTCTTCAGTATGGCGGGCGCAGACTGGTCGGAAGACTTTGCTCTGCTTAATTCTGCCATGCGCGTGCGCGGTTATGGACGTAGCATTAGCGTTCAGAACGATGCGATGGGAGCGCTGCACGCCGGGGTAGCTAATAACGTGGGCGTCTCGGTTGTATGTGGCACAGGAGGCGCAACGGGCGCGCGCGGCCCCGATGGTCGCACGTGGCATTCCAGCTTCTGGCAGGATCAGGTGCAAGGAGCCTCTCAAATGGGCTTCCTGGCGTTGGAAGCGGTTGTGCGTTCCGAGCTAGGCATCGATCCGCCAACGACCCTCAAGCAGCGCTTCCTCGAGTATTTCGAGCTTGCAAGCGTGGAAGAGGTATTACATCTCTTCACCGCTCGTCCACAAAACCAGTCCAGGAGCATCGGTGGGATAGCGCCCTTCTTGCTGGACGAAGCTGCGGCAGGTGACGCGGCTGCTCGCAAAATTGTGCTGGAACATGGCCGCGCTCTGGGCGAATATGCCAGGGTTGCCGCACGTAAGGTTGGGCTTGAGGGTACGCCATTTTCACTGGTGCTGGCTGGCGGCGTGCTGCGCCATCCCTCGACCCTGTTGCCAGATGCTATCGTCGAACGTGTGCAGACCACCTCGCCAGATGTGCGCCCGACACGCAGTCGCTTTGAGCCGGTGATCGGCGCGCTGTTTACCGCATTAGAGGCAGCAGGCGTGACTATCGATGATGCGCTGCTTGAACGGTTGATCCCGACTATCCCTTCTTCGGAATTATTCGCATCCGTGCTTGAATACAGAGTGAAGTAGTTCATCAGAACAAAAACCGAATCTCCTGAATTTATCCTGTGAATCTCCTCGATTCGCCCCATTCGCGATTTTTAGTTGGCAGGTAAAAAGGTTATTCTGAGAATGAACAAGTCGGGGGTCAAACTGCCATGCCCCCGACTTTCTATTGCTATACAACGGCTATTTGCTGTTGCAGGAATTTTTCGCCACAAACCAGAGTTGTAAGCCTCTCATAATGTTCTGTACAACATCCGGGTTTTTGACAATCCAGACAGTGAGCCAACATATGCAATGTTGCTTGTTTACCGTCACATTATGAATATGAATCGGCATCCCTTAAAAAAGCTAGCTGTGCGACTGTCGGCGGGTGCAGCACGAGTTCCTCTACCAGTTGCAGGACTGCTGCCAGGTCATGCAGTCACAGAATAGCACATGCATTCAGAGTTCAGTTTCTTCAACCGGCTCTTCTTCGTCGGTTATCTCTTCAATGGTCTCTTCAATTACTTTGCCACCGGGCGCTGCTCTGATGGTGCGAATCCGGCGTTTATTTCTAAAACGGCCCGTTCCCACCGCGCCTTGAGAATAGAGACGCACGCTCGTGACGACACCCGCTACGATAAGTAGACCAAAAACGAGTAGTAAGGCTAAGGCTCCTGATCCCATGACAACTTCCTCCTTGAAAAATCGATAAGGGCCTATGCACATTATACACCGATGATGGTTGTATTTTATCTTGCTTCTGTGCTTGCAACAAGATATGTAGTACAATACAGAACATAATTCCCTGGGAACCAACCTATGCATTACCATCATTACAGCAATGGAGAATATAATCGATGCGAATCCGGCGTTATCGCCCTGGAGATATTGCAACCCTGGCGCATATTCAGCAGCAGGCGGCTCAGACTGACGGCATCGCGCCTATGACCGAAGCAGACTTTGAGCAGTGGCTGGCGCAGCCGGAATTACAGCCAGCAACCAATGTATTCTTGATTACCGATGACGACGATGATCTGAACGAGTGGGGGCAGGCTGGCACATTGGATGGGCTGGAAGGTGAAGCGGTTGGCTATACCATACTGCAATTGCGTCGCAGTCATCATGCCTATCACTTCCTGTGCGAAGGAACGGTAGCGCCCCAGCACAGACGGCGTGGCGCGGGCTATGCCTTGCTCATGAGTGCCCTCAACAATGTGCGCGTGCGCATCTTTGAATTTGAATACGAGGCCCGGCAGCAGGAACAGCCCATCTACTTTGAAGCCCTGCTGCCGGAAAGCGATCCGGCATCGGAGAGCCTGGCCGTGCAGTTCGAGATGTTGTCTGCTAAGGAGCAGACCCTGCCGGGTATGCGTTTGTATCGTAGCGAATTATAAGCTGCCAGGATTACGAACCAGGGCGACCGCGAGGGTCGCCCGTACAATACCACGAAACGGCTTGCGAGGCGCGTGTATTGTACGGGCGACCCTCGCGGTCGCCCTGGAAAACTTTGTCAAGTTAGACTTTTAGGTATTCGGTTTTCACGGAGTAGGTGCCATCGGGCAGCTTTTCCAGCGTGTAATCGCTGAATAGCACGGGGTCAGTATTGTAGAGGCACAGGAAGACGCGCATCGCCAGTTCGCGAATCTCGATCTCGGCGTGCGCGCTGGCCCGCATCTCGATGAAGTGCCGCCACGCGCGGGCGTTGCCTGTCATGACCATCGGCGCTTCTGTTTCGTTAGGCAACACTGAACGCGCGCACTGTTGCACTTTTTTGCGCAAATCAGTTTTAGCTTCGGCGCTAAGAATCTGCGTACCTGCCTGCTGCATCTCCAACAGGCGATTGCTGAGGGCGGCATATTCGCTGGAGGCGCGTTCGATGCGCTCTAAGAATTGCCTATGAAAGAGTTCATCGCCGACATACTCTGGACGTTCGACGAAACGCAGCATTCGCCCTGATACAAAGCGTTGGCTGAGCTGGGAATATCCAAATCCGGCCCTGTGGCGGACGATTTCATGGGTTACGCTGCGTGAAATGCCATATAGCAGGAAACTGTAACTGGCATGTTCAAAGACAGAGCCGTGTCCTGAGGATTTGAGGTTGTCAAAATAGCGGTCGGCCTGGGCGTTGAAGGTGCGTTTGGGGCCAAAACTCATATAACAGACCTGTCCGGCAATCTTGCTGAGTTGCGCCCCATCTGGCAAAGGGGTAGGATCGTTCAGGTACTCTGGAAAATGCAACAATTCATCGAACCCTTCCAGAAAACCTGCTAATCCATGTAGATTGACGGTTGGACGGGCAAGCAGAACAACCCCTGGCCGGGTTAGATACGATGCCCCACCTGGGGAGAGGTAAGCCGGAGAATGAAGCGCCGCAAATTTCGAACTATCATCACCGCGCAGATCTTGAAATAACCTTTCAGGCGTGATTGCAGACATATGTGCCTCCTGACTACTAGCTGGTTTATCTGGAGACTAGTCTAGCAGGTTGGAAGTCATTTGGCTATGGTCAACCTATTTGGATCGAGCGGCTTGTTCGGACGGGTTGAGCAGGGCATCCAGGGTTGCCTGTCGAATGCGGTACGCCTGGCGCGCTCCACGGTGAGGAAGCGTAATAGCCTCCAGCACGCCGTTCTTGATCCAGCGTCTCACCGTCGTATCATCCACCCGTAACTGTTGGGCAACTTCGCGGACTGTTAGTAGATCCGCTTCTTCATGCGCCACGGTGGCCTCTTTCTGCTTTTACGCTACAAAAACGGGCAGTCCCTGGAAAAACGTTGGACTGCACAGATCATCTATTTGACTATAACGACGAACAAACAGCTTTTTTGTAACGGAGTTGGGTAAAGCCGCTCATAGTGCTAATGCATGTAGTGCATGTGTAAAAAATGGGTGCAACATACATCTGGAAAATTGCAGTATTGTAGCTAATAGCCTGCTTAGCCGCCGATCATCGACATGCTGCGATTGGCGCGTTTGAAACGCTTGTCTCCGATATAGTGTTTCAGTTCTTTGTTCCAGACAGCCTGCCGTATCGTCTGCGCGAGGGCTTCATCGGATGCATCGGAGCGCAGCGCTGCGCGCAGGTCAGTTTCTTCGGTGGCGAAGAGGCAGGTGCGAAGTTGTCCGTCGGCGGTCAGGCGGATGCGGTCGCAGTTGGAGCAGAATGGTTCGCTGATGGGGTTGATAAATCCGACCTCACCGATGCCGTCGCTGAAGGTGTAGCGGCGCGCCGTTTCGGAGGGGTCGCCAGTGGTGATGGGTACCAGGGGGCCGTATTCCGCTTCGATGATGGCTTTGAGTTCTGCGCCGGTCAGGATGTCTTCCTTGCGCCATATCTGGTCGGCATCAAGCGGCATAAATTCGATCCAGCGCATAACATAGGCTTTGCGTCGCGCCAGGCGCACAAATTCTAGCGCTTCTTCTTCACTATAGCCTTTAACGGCGACGGCATTTACTTTGATTGGATGGATGGAAGGATGCTTTTCAAGCTCCTCCAATCCTTCCAGCACGCGCTGCAACTGATCTCTGCGCGTCAACTGCGCAAACTTTTCGCGCACCAGCGAGTCCAGGCTGACATTGATGCGAGTCAATCCGGCATCGGCAAGTGGACCTGCCTGTTGTTTCAGAAGAATGCCATTGGTGGTCAGGCTGAGACCGCGCAGCCCATCGATCTTGCGCAACATACGCACCAGGTCGGGGACATCGCGTCGCACCAGCGGCTCGCCACCTGTCAGGCGAATTTGCTCGATACCAATAGCTACAGCCACGCGCGAGATGCGTTCGATTTCTTCATATGAGAGAATTTCCGCCTTCTTGAGCCAGGGCAAGCCTTCGGCTGGCATACAATAGGTGCAGCGGAAGTTGCATTTGTCGGTAATCGAAATGCGCATGCTTTTTATGCGGCGTCCAAAGCTATCGACGAGCAATTCCATGAGTCAAACTCCAGTCCGGTACATCTCAGATTATCAACGCTTCATATAATAACTATATCATATTCTGAGAGCCATCTACCAACGCTTTCGCCATCTCTTTCTCGCGCAAGTTGTTAGCGTACTCCAATTCGATCTGCCAGTGGCTGCTAGCGCGGCGTATGGTGTGCAGCGTCAATTCAAGCTGAGGAAGGCTCAAGGAGCGGTAATAGGCTTTCCCATCCACCACGTTTTTGGCCTCAGCTTTCAGGTGATGGGCGTGCATCTGGCAATAGTGGATGTAGTGATCGACCAATTCCAATCGTTCCGCCGGGTGCAAAAGATCAAAGAAGCACACCTTGAGCCAGAAAAATTTGGAATATTCTCCCGGATGGGCGGTCATGTCCATCATTAACTGGTGAAAATGCCTGCGCCCCTCTTCTGAGATAGTGTAAGCTCGCGCCTGCCGGTCATGGTGCGATGCCTCATCCTTTGTCTCGGAGGTAGTGATAAACCCTGCCTGCTCTAAGGTCTTCAATTTGGGGTAGAGCGAGCCATGACTCACTTTTGTCTCTGGCCCGATCATATCGTTCATGATTTTCGCGATCAAATAGCCATGCATGGTATCGCGCATCAACAGCGCCAGTATGAGCAGTTCGTACAAAGCACCCTCTTTTCAACAAAATATCTAAAAGACCAGTCTAACAGAGATGTCAGACAAACAATAGAAAAGAGGGTGAATTTTATGGAGAATATTCAGGGATATCACTTTTAGCAGCTCCTTTATTCTCAGAGGCGTTTTTTACTACGCCTCTGAGAATAAAGGAGCTGCTATTACCTTCGATGTGAGATAACCCGTATTAATAGCTCACAAGGGTGAAACCATTTTTGATGGTGATAGGCTGATTCTTCTTGAGCGACCGCCAGGCGGTTTTACTCATGTGGGCCTGGTTGCGTATTTCGACAAGCACGGCCTCTTCGAAATGTTCGGAGGCGATGAAAACTGCTTTGCGCAGTTCCTCGCGCCGGGCATTGATGAAAATCTTCAAGCTCGGAGAGCCTGCTCGTGTCGTAATGCAAGCCTTGGATAGCCCGGCGTGCCAGGTTGGCCCATTCCATATAGGGAGCGCGTAAGGTAGAAAATTTGTAGGAGATAAACGATGAAAGTTCCTCATAGTCGGGAATTGATGAATTGCTCGCCATTGGTGTTTCCTCCCATTCGACATGCTAACTTCTGTACTTGTAAAACCCGTTGATGACTGGTTGATATGATCGGCGACGAAGCAAGTATGACATAAAAGAGCGCCTTTGTCAATCCTTTATCAAATCCTATTCTTGCTATTACACTATGAATTATATTGACATACATCAATATAAGAAAAGATGGTGAAAGACACAATGATACTATAAGCATCACCTTGAGTCAAAAAAGGAACCTGGCAACATACGTTGTCAGGTTCCCAATGAAAGGAGGCACAGATGGGTTTAAGCGTCATAGTACAGAGAGAACTCCAACGGTGTAGGCCGCAGGCGCACTTCGTCTGATTGGGCGCGTTTCAATTCGACAAAATGTTCGAGCAAGTCGGTTGTGAAGACCCCGCCTTCCAACAGGAAGGCATGGTCGTCTTCGAGAGCGTCCAGCGCGGCATCTAAAGAAGATGGCACGGAGCGGATTTCTCTCAGTTCTTCTTTTGACATGTGGAACAGGTCTTTATCCACCGGGCCGAAGCCATGTTCGCTCGGCTCGATGCCCCTGCGAATACCGTCCAGACCCGCCATGAGCAGGGCGGCAAAGGCCAGGTAGGGGTTTGCCGTCGGGTCGGGCGAGCGGAACTCAATGCGTTTGGCCGGGGGGCAATCGGTCAGGGGTATGCGCACGGCAGCGCTGCGGTTGCCCTTAGAGAAGACCAGGTTCACTGGCGCTTCGTAACCGGGTACCAGGCGCTTGTAACTATTGGTGGTGGAGGCTACAATGCCCAGCAGGGCCGGGGCGTGTGTCAGCAGACCGCCGATGTAGTAGCGCGCCAGTTGTGAGATACCGGCGTAACCCTCTCCGTCATAAAAGAGGGGTTTCTCGTTTTTCCACAGGCTTTGATGGACGTGCATACCAGAACCGTTATCGCCAAACACTGGCTTGGGCATGAATGTGGCCGTTTTGCCGTTCCTGCGCGCAACATTCTTGACGATGTATTTATAGAGCAGCATGTTGTCCGCGGTTTTCAGCAGCGTATTGAAGCGGATATCGATTTCAGCCTGTCCGGGACCGCCAACTTCGTGATGCTGCGCTTCGACCGGCACGCCTTTCTCTTCGAGCAGCAGCACCATTTCGGTGCGCAAATCCTGTAGCGTGTCGTTGGGAGCGACGGGGAAGTAGCCCTCTTTAGGGCGCATACGATGGCCGAGGTTGGCTGTGCCATTGCGCGAGCTGTTCCAATGCGCCTCGTCGGAGTCAATTTCGGCATACTGGATGTTGGCGGTCGAGTTGTAGCGCACGTTGTCAAAAATGAAAAACTCGGCCTCCGGGCCGAAATAGCTGGTATCCGCGATACCGCTTGAGCGCAGGTAGGCTTCCGCTTTTTGCGCCACATAGCGTGGGTCGCGGCTATAGGATTTCTTGGTTCCGCCGGGGCCTGGATGAGCGATGTTACACACAAGGCTCAGGGTCGGAGCTGCCGTGAAGGGATCCATAATGGCGGTGTTGGGATCAGGGATAATAAGCATATCGCTTTCATTGATCGTCTGAAATCCGCGCACGCTGGAGCCGTCGAACGCTTTCCCTTCTACAAACGTCTCAAGATCAAGCTCGTGCAATGGCACGCTGAAGTGTTGCCATGTACCGGGAACGTCAACGAACTTGAAATCCACCATCTTCGCGTCATTCTTTTTGGCAAATTGCAGTACCTCTTCTGGGGTCATTACCTCTCACTCCTTCTCTCTCTATCCCGGCTCCATTGCTGGAATATTGGATATCCTTCCAAATCAATGTATTTATGTACTTTGCACAAAGACGACCATTCGTCAGCCATTATCTGGAATGATCAATCTCTACTACTATAATAGGACGTTGTGACCTGTCATGCTATGGATAGATTGCCAGAAAGACACGGCATGTTGTTTGTGCAATTTGCACAAATTGAAAATTGGCAAAAAAAAGCTTGACAGGACTTCGCAGGTATGGTAGGATAAGCCGTGTCAAGAGGAACCGCCTGTATGCGCAGGTGAATCGGTGACAATAGCGAAGAGGGTACACCCGTTCCCATCCCGAACACGGAAGTTAAGCTCTTCAGCTCCGATGATACTTTGGGGGTAGCCCCACGGGAAAATAGGAAGTCGCCGTTTCACCCGCTCACATAGGCGGTTTTTTGTCGGGACGCGATGTATCGCGTCCCAGTTTGTTACATCCTCGATTGCCGTCTGGAAAAACTCTACTGGACGTGCTGGAATGCCCTCCTTCGTCTGCCCCCTGTCATCCTGAGCGCAGCGAAGGATGACAGGGGGCAGATTCATCATAGTGGCACATTACATTTCGCGCAGCGCTCTCACCAATGTATCGATTTCTTCCTCTGTGTTATAAAAGCCGGTTGAGACGCGCAATGCGTGGGTAGAGGGGATGTTGCGAATGAAGATATGGTGCTTTTCATTCAAAATCTTCACTACCCCGGCATCATCTTTTCCCTCTAGCCGAAATGCTACCAGCCCGCTTTCACCCGGGCGCGGCGTCAACATAAGCAGTCCGGGAATCTCCGAGAGTGCATGAAAGGCGTATGCGCTCAGTGTGGCAATGCGCTTATATATCCAGTCATAGCCAACCACCGAATCCAGCCAGTTCAGCACGGTGACTTGACCCGTCAGGGCCGCCGTTTGCCGGCCTCCTACCTCGAAGCGCTGCGCCTTTTCGAGCAGTTCCCAGTCAATACCCTCTTCATGTTTTATCGACCAGTATCCGACGTAGGTGGATTTGACGTAGGACAGCGCATCCTGACGGGCGTAAAGCGCGCCAGTGCCGTCGGGTCCGCAAAGCCACTTCTGCATAGGAATAGCGTAGAAATCGACGTTGAGGGCGTGCATATCGAGCGGAATGGCTCCTGCTGACTGCGCGCCGTCGATTAAGACCGGGATGCCCCATTCGCGGCCCATGTAGCCGACTTCGCTAATATTAAGCCGCGCTCCCGTCATCCAGGAAACATGCGAAAGCGAGATCAGGCGCGTGCGAGGCGTCACGAGGTCCGCAACGGGCTTGAGTACGGGCCACTCCCCTTTTTCGCCAATATCGGCGACGCGAATACTGATGCCGTAGCGGTCGCGTAACTGGTACAATGGCGCGAGCAAACTGATATGTTCGTGGTTGGTGGTAATCACCTCGTCGCCTTCATGCCAGTCGATGCCGAAACTAATGATGTTGAGACCCTCACCCGTATTATCGGTCAGAGCGATTTCCTCGACATCGGCGTTCAAGAGATGTGCCGCTCCCTTGCGGGCAGCATCATAGATAGTTGACATACTCTCATAGCCTGATGCGCCAAGCCGCCCGTTTTGCCACTCTTGCTGCATCCGCTCTTGCATAGCGGCGGGAACACAGGCGGGCAAGGGGCCAAATGTCCCGGTATTCAAATAGATGAGCGAAGTCGTGGCGATCATTTCCTGTCGAATGTGTTGAAGATGGGTGAGGTCTAACAATGTGAAGCTCCTTCATAGAGGTAAGGTACGGGTACCTGGTTTTAGCGCGGGGTCATGCTCCCGCGTAGTTTTTCAAAAAACCTTCTTGTAAAGTATACAATACTTTTAGACCATGGCTCTGTGACGCTTACTATTCTCTACTGCGCGGGACGAGATGAATATCCATCTCGACACTCAAGCGCAGCAGGCGATTGATGATAGAGCCGCGTAGCAGCTCTTCCCAGTGGCTGCGCGCTGGCTGGCCCAGCACTAGCTGCGTCACCTGGTGTTGGCGGGCGAGTTCGACCAGCGTCCTGGCGATATCGCGGCTGCTCGCGCGGATCACCTCTGCTCCCAGGTCCTCGGCGAGTAAGGCGTGGTCTTCGATCCGTTGCAGCGCCTCTGCATGTACCTTGCTCGCATCCCGGCCATACTTGAGCAGCCTGATGAGTTTGCTCGTCCAGGCCAGATAGCCTTCCGGCTGGATGCAGACCGCGATGAAAGTCGGCGTGCATACTGTGGGCCAGCCGCCAGGCGTCGCGGATGACCTGGCGCGTGTGGGGCCGAGCATCAAACCCGACCATGACGCGCTCGCTGGAGGCCCACAGCTTGCCGATGCCATGCTCGGTCATATATTGTTCGAGCTGCGCTTCGGTCTTTTCCGCCGTGCGGCGCAGCGCCAGTTCGCGCAGCGCTGTCAGGTTGCCCTCGCGGAAGAAGTTGCTGAGAGCGGTCTCGATCCGTTCAGGCGGGTAGATGTTGCCGTGTTTCATGCGCTGGCGCAGGGCATAGGGGGAGATGTCAATCAGCTCGACTTCCTCGGCCTGGTCCAGAATCCAGTCCGGCAGTGTCTCACGCACGCGCACGCCGGTGATGCTTGCTACCAGATCGTTCAGGCTTTCCAGGTGCTGGATATTGAGCGTGGTGACCACGTCGATGCCCGCTTCCAGGATCTCCTGCACGTCCTGGTAACGCTTGGCGTGCTTCGAGCCGGGTACGTTGGTATGGGCCAACTCATCGATCAGCACCACACGTGGGTGCCGGGCAATGATGGCTTCGGTGTCCATCTCTTCGAGAGTGACGCCCCGGTAGGTGACCTTCTTGCGCGGGATGATCTCCAGATCCCCAAGCTGGGTCTCGGTCTGGGGGCGTTTGTGCGTCTCGACGTACCCTACCACCACGTCGGTACCCCGGCTCTCGCGGCGATGCCCCTCGTTGAGCATGGCATAGGTCTTACCCGCTCCTGCGACCGCGCCCAGGTAGACGCGCAGGCGACCGCGTCGGTGTGGGTAGCGTTCTGTTCCTGAAGCTGGCCCGGCCTGGGCCAGCTCGCTTCCCTCTGGCTGCGACCGGAGGAGGCGCTGCTGCCATGTCGCGATCTCGCAGGCCATAGCGGCGCAGCAGTTCCTCTGGATCGGGGCGTCCCTCCTCACGCTCGCGTTGTTTTTCGTCGGATGGTTGCTCTTGCATGGCTTCGCTCTCTCTTACTGCACTTCTACGTGCGCAGTGCGCGACTGACGCTCAGGAGCACGGAACGGAGTGCTCCTGAGCAGCGAGCGCCAGCTTCACATCTTGAGCACGCTGACATTTTACACTGTCAGCACGAAGAAGGATGTGCAGCACACGCGTCGAGCGCCAGGTTCACATCGAGCACGTTGACATACGGCTCGCCGAAGATGCCCAGGAAGCGCCCCGTCTCGTGATTCGTGACCAGCTTCGTGACCACGTCCTGGGAGAGTCCGCGTGCCGCTGCGATGCGCGGCACCTGGTACATGGCGCCCGCGATCGAGATGTCCGGGTCAAGTCCCGACCCCGATGCGGTCACCAGGTCCACCGGCACAGGACCAGCGGGCGCGTTGGGGTTCTCCTTCTGCAGTGCGGCCACACGCTGCTGCACGGTTTGAATGAAGGCCGCGTTGGTCGGCCCCGAGTTCGAGGCAGCCGAGTTATCGGCGGCGTACGGCTCGGGCGTTCCGGTCGATGGATTGACGGTCACCGAGGGCCGCCCGTGGAAGTACCCGGGCTTGGTCCAGTACTGCCCAATCAGGTCGGAGCCGATCACCGTCCCGTTGGAGGCCTTCACCAGGCTGCCGTTGGCCTGGTACGGGAAGATCAGTTGGGCAATGCCCGTGATCAGCGCCGGGATAGAGGAAGCCGGTCACGATGGTGAGGATCAGGGTCAGCACCACCGCCGGGCGAAGGTACTTTGTCAAAAATGTTTTCATCTCTCGTTTCCTTCTACAACCAGGGCGGCGTCACACAGGCAGTGAGCGACGCTCACCCGTCCGTTTCTTCCTCTTTCTCTATCCCAGGGTCAGGTGCAGTACCTGCAAGATCAGGTCGATGGCCTTAATCCCCGCGAAGGGGACGATGATGCCGCCGATGCCGTAGATCAGCAGGTTGCGGCGCAGCAGCGGACCCGCCCCGATGGCGCGGTACTTGATGCCGCGCAGGGCCAGCGGGATCAGCGCGACGATGATCAGCGCGTTGAAGATCACCGCGGACAAGACCGCGCTGTGCGGCGTGGCCAGGTGCATAATGTTGAGAGCCTGCAACTGCGGGTAGGTAATCGAGAAGGCCGCCGGGATGATGGCGAAGTACTTGGCTACGTCGTTGGCGATGCTGAAGGTCGTCAGCGCCCCGCGCGTGATCAGCAGTTGCTTGCCCACCTCGACCACCTCGATCAGCTTGGTCGGGTTGGAGTCGAGATCGACCATGTTGGCCGCTTCTTTGGCGGCCTGCGTACCGGTGTTCATCGCCACGCCCACATCGGCCTGCGCCAGCGCCGGGGCATCGTTGGTGCCGTCGCCCGTCATGGCCACCATGCGCCCGCCCGTCTGCTGCTCTTTGATCAGCTTCATCTTGGTCTCAGGCGTCGCCTGCGCCAGGAAGTCGTCCACGCCCGCTTCTTTGGCGATGGCGGCGGCGGTGAGCGGGTTGTCGCCGGTGATCATGACGGTGCGGATGCCCATGCTGCGCAGTTCGTCGAAGCGCGCACGCATGCCGCCCTTGACGATGTCCTTGAGTTCGATCACGCCCAGCACACGCGCATGCCCGTCCGTTCCATTGGCCGCCGGACTTCACCTCCGCCACCACCAGGGGCGTGCTGCCCACGCTGGCGATGCCGTTCACGATCGTTTTCAGCTCATCGCTGGACGATGCCGCCATGTTCTGCGACGTAGGCGGCCACCGAGTCGCCGGCCCCTTTGCGGATGGAGTGCGACTGTCATGCCGTTCTGCGTGCCGTTCAGATCGACGCCGCTCATGCGTGTCATGGCTGAGAAGGGGATAAAGGTCGCTGCAGGGTCTACCTCGTCGGTAAAGCCGTACTTCTCTCGCGCCAGGGCCACGATCGAGCGGCCCTCCGGGGTCTCGTCCGAGAGGCTGGAGAGCATGGCCGCCTCGGCCAGGTCGCGCTCCTCCACGCCGTGCAGCGGCACAAAGCGCGTCGCCTGGCGATTGCCCAGCGTGATGGTGCCGGTCTTGTCCAAGCAGCAGCACGTCGACGTCGCCCGCCGCCTCGACCGCGCGCCCGCTCATGGCCAGCACGTTGCGCTGCACCATGCGGTCCATGCCCGCGATGCCGATGGCCGACAGGAGGCCGCCGATGGTGGTGGGAATCAGGCACACCAGCAGCGCGATCAGCGTCGTCACCGAGACCGCCTGGCCGGAGTAGATGGCGAACGGCTCCAGCGAGACCACGACCAGCAGGAAGATGATGGTCAGGGCGGCGATCAGGATGTTCAGCGCGATCTCGTTGGGGGTCTTCTGGCGTTTGGCTCCCTCCACCAGGGCGATCATGCGGTCCAGGAAGGTTTCGCCGGGATTGGCGCTGATCTGCACCACGATCCAGTCGGAGAGAACGCGCGTGCCGCCGGTCACGGCGCTGCGGTCGCCGCCGCTCTCGCGGATGACGGGGGCCGACTCGCCGGTGATGGCCGACTCGTCCACCGAGGCCACGCCCTCCACCACGTCGCCGTCGCCGGGGATGACCTCCCCGGCCTCGACCAGCACCAGGTCGCCCTTGCGCAGCTCGGGCGCGGCGACTTCCTGCACCGGGCCGTGCCGGTCGGAGCTCGCGAGCCGCTTCGCCATGGTGGTGGTGCGCGCGCGGCGCAGGGTATCGGCCTGGGCCTTGCCGCGTCCCTCGGCCATGGCCTCGGCGAAGTTGGCGAAGACCACCGTGAACCACAGCCAGATGGCCACCGCCAGCACGAAGAAGATCTCGAAGTTGAGGTGCGTGCGATCGAGCGACGCCGTGGGTTGGGCGAACAAGAGGCGCACGAACTCGATGGTGGTGACGACACTGCCCACCTCCACCACGAACATGACCGGGTTCTTGACCTGCACGCGCGGGTCCAGTTTCTTGAAGGAGTCGGGGATGGCGCGCCGGATGATCTTGGGATTCCAGATCGAGAGATGCTCCCTTGCGGCGCGTCTTCCACTGCTTGACTTCTAACTCATCGGGCCTCAGTTGTATTGGTTTGCATCTTAGAACACCTTCCCTGCCTGCATCATCAACTGTTCGACGATCGGCCCCAGCGCGTAGGCCGGGAAGAAGGTGAGCGCGCCCACGATCAGGATCACGCCGATCAACAGGCCGACGAAAAGCGGTGTGGTGGTGGGGAAGGTGCCCAGTCCGGCGGGCACGACCCTCTTCTTGACCAGCGCGCCGCCCAAGGCCAGCAGCGGGATGACCTCGGCGAAGCGGCCGATCAGCATGGCCATGCCCAGCGTCCAGTTGTAGAACGGGCTGTTGCCGTTCAGCCCGGCGAAGGCCGAGCCGTTGTTGGCGTTGGTGGAGGTGAAGCCATACAGGATGTCGGTGAGCCCGTGCGGCCCCAGGTTGCCGGCCCCGGTCGTGAGCCCGGCGTGGCCCGCCGGGAGCGCTATGGCGACGGCGGAAAAGCCCAGGATCACCAGGGGCGAGACCAGCAGGGCCAGCACCGCCATCATGATCTCCTTGCGCTCGATCTTCTTGCCCAGGTACTCCGGCGTCCTGCCCACCATCAGCCCGGCGATGAAGACCGCGATGATGGCGAACATCAGCATACAGTACAGCCCCGCGCCGACCCCTCCAAAGATGATCTCTCCCAGCGCCATGTTGGCGATGCAGTACCAGCCCGCCAATGGGCGTATAGCTATCGTGGAAGCTCATGACCGTACCCGTCGAGGTGGCGGTCGTGGTCACCTCCTGGAGTGACGAGATGGTGATGCCGAATCTCACCTCCTTGCCCTCCATATTGCCGCCAGACTGCGTGGCGCTCACCACCTGGTTGGCCCCGGCGCTGGTCAGCAGTGGGTTGCCAGTCTGCTCAGCGGGGATGACGATGAACACGCCGATGACGAACAGGATGGCCGAGACGATCCACAGCACCCACCCCTGCCGCGTGTCGCCGACCCATCTTGCCGAACATGTAGAACAAACCGGCTCCGAGCGTGATCTCTTCGAGGATGATGATCAGGGCGGTCAGCGCGTTGGGGTTCTCGAAGGGGTGCGCCGCGTTGACGTTGAAGAAGCCGCCGCCGTTGGTGCCCAGGTCCTTGATCGCCTCCATGGAGGCCACCGGCCCCTGGGCGATGGTCTGCGTCCCCCCATTGAGGGTATGCACCACCGTGTAGGCGTTGAAGTTCTGGATCATGCCCTGCGAGACGAAGATGAGCGCGACCACGATGCAGATAGGGCAGCAGGATGTAGAGCGTGCAGCGCACGAGGTCTACCCAGAAGCTGCCCAGGTGCTGCGCGCTGCGGCGCGCGAGTCCGCGCACCAGCGCCACCGCCATGGCGATGCCGGCGGCGGCGGAGACGAACTGGTGAAAGGCCAGACCGGCCATCTGCGTCAGATAGCTCATGGTCTGCTCGCCGGTGTAGTTCTGCCAGTTGGTATTGGTGGTGAAGCTAGACGCCGTGTTGAAGGCCAACTGCGGCTCCACGTTGGGCAGGCCCAGCCGGGTTGAAGAACGACCCCTGCCATTGCTGGGTGCGCTCGAACAGGTAGAGGAGCAGCATGCCCACCACGCTGAAGATCAGCACGGAGATCATGTAGCCCGTCCACTTCTGCTCGTCATCTTCGTTGACGCCGCAGAGGCGGTAGAAGAAGCGCTCCACGGGGACGAAGACCGGCGAGAGCCAGGTGCGCTGCCCGTTGAAGACCTTGTACATGTACAGGCCGACCGGCTTGGTCAGCAGCAGCACGATGGCCAGGAAGATGACTACCTGCAGGACACTATTGAGTGTTACAGGCATAGGTTTACCTCACTTGTGTACTAGTAAGACAACGTTAGAATTTCTCGGGCGCCAGCAGCGCGATCACGAGATAGACGAGCACGGCCAGCGTGACGATGCCCACCAGGATATACTCCAGTCCAGAGTTCACGGCATTCCTCCTTTCCTACAGGCGCTCACAGCCCTCGGTGAAGCCGATGAACGCCACGAACATGATAATGGTCACCAGCACGATAATCGCATCAAGCATGTGATTCCTCCTCATTTGGTAATGCGCTATGAGAATGTTCGGTACCTTCCTCTCCGGTCGCAGCGCCACCGACCTTGCGCTGCGCGGCCTCCGCAGCCAGACGCAGGAGCGAGTCCAGCGGAAATGGCTTGAGCAGGTAAGCTAACGGGCGGAATTCCGCCATCCGGCGCGGGTTGACCTGTACCGCCGAGAGTACCACCACGGGCAGCTTGTTCCCATCAAGCTCATATGGGTGGAGAGTACCCTCGTGCAGGGCCTCGCGCAGCATCTCCCAGCCCGTTTGATCGGGCAAGTTGATATCCAGCACGACCAGGTCGAAGTCGTGTGAGCGCAGGGACGCCAACGCGCTGTGCATATCGGGCGCCACGCTCACGGCGTGACCGCGCGCGCGCAAGTTCCGCCCAACAATGTCCCGCAGGACTTCATCATCTTCTACCAGGAGAATCTCTGCTCCAGGCATGTTCTACGGCTCCTTTTGCTTCCAGGCGCGCGCTCACATAGAGAAGCGCCGCTTCTCGAATTACCCACAGTCCACTACTGGCATATATGTCAAGCTGTAGGTGGAGATGGCTATCTCTCAAAGTGTGTTGAACTGGCCGCACATTTCTATCACAACCGGGATAGCAAGTATCACGAGATAATCACAATCATCGTCAGCCGCGCGAGTGGGAGACGAGCGCCGCAAACCTGGCTATCGCCGCTTCCCCGCTGCCCCATCAAGCATACAAGTCCTCCTCATCGGGTACGGTGGTGAGGGAACTTGTCCCCTCTTCCTCGTCTGTCAGTTCGGTGACGGTATCACCGTTTCTACGTTGGGCGGCCTCTGCTGCCAGGCGCAGGATGGCGTCCATCGGGAATGGCTTGGGCAGATAGGCCAGCGGGCGAAATTCCTGCAGGCGGTGTGGGCTGACCCGCACCGCCGAAAGCACCACGACGGGCAGTTGCCCGGCGTGTCCATTCATCTGCAAGGGAGGAAGCCGCCCCTCCTTTTGCGCAGTACGCAACACTTCCCAACCGGTCTCATCAGGCAGGCAGATGTCGAGGATAATGAGATCAAATGGTGTAGTTCGCAGGTGAGCAAGCGCTGCATGTGCATTTTCTGCAGCGCGTACGTCGTGTCCGCGCGCTTCCAGGTTGCGCAGGATCAACTCGCACAAGACTTCATCATCTTCTACCAGTAAGATACGCGCTCCGGGCATGTCTATCGCCTCCTTTCTTCCAGAATATATGGTCATCTCGCATGGTGCTGTTCTGTTCTGATCCACAGGGGTTCTTCAATGACCTGTGTGTCTTGTGCGTGGTGTGTGGTTTCCTGCTGCTCCCGCAGTCTGCGCAACCAGGATAAGAACCTGATTCCCAGGTGGGATGTTGGCGCGAATCGTGTATGCACGGGCAGGCGGATCAGTACGAGCGCGGCGGGCGGCTTGATAAGCAAGCACTTCACCTCCTCGGCCTGCATCAAGCAGGTATGCTCTCCACTTGTCACCAGCACGATTCCGTCGCAGCGCATATCATGCACAAGCGTTGTCAGGCTCTGTAACACATCCACAGTGAAGACCTCGTAGCGTTCAAGCGGGACCTGGTAGACATCCGCTTTGTTTTGCACAGCCGCCAGGAAGTCTTTCGATTGCTGGATATGCTCAAGACGTGTACCTCTGGATGGGGCGGAGATGAGCGATACAGGAACGAGCGTGGCCCCGGCGCTTTCCGCCAGGCACACAGCGCAATCGATGGCACGCATGTCCACTCCGAACGTGAAAGGCAGCAGCCAGCGTGGCGTCTTCATGGAAGCCTCCTGAGAACGAAGTGAATGCGCGGTGCCGGATCGACCCGGCACCTCTTTCTTCTTCCTCATCCACACTGTAACTCTAAACAGGTAAATGTGCGTTCTGGATAATTCGGAGTCTCTTATGGATGTTCTCAAGGTGTGGGGAAGAACCCTCAAGAGATGCTCAAGGGAGCTATTGACCTCAATGTATCTCAAGGTTCTGCCAGGTCGTTGAAGCGATAGCCCACCCCTGGAATAGTCAGGATAAACTGCGGGCGCTCAGCCACGGGTTCAATTTTCTGGCGCAGTTGGGCTACGTAAACATGCAGGCTGTGGGTTCGAGCGTGCGCCTTGTCTCCCCAGACCTCTTTCAAGAGCATCTGCCGCGTGAGAATCTTGCCCCGGTGGATAATGAGAACCTTGAGCAGGTCGAACTCGGTGGGTGTCAAGGAGATTTCTTGTTCGCGAAGTTTGACTTGCCGCCGAGCGAAATCGACGGAGAGCGGCCCGGTTTGAAAGCGTGGCTCGGCTCCACTGGGTGGCTGGACGGCCCGGCGCAAGGCGACCCGCACGCGGGCCAGCACTTCTTCGATGCCAAAGGGTTTGGCGACATAGTCGTCTGCCCCCAGGTCAAGCGCCTCGACTTTGTCGCGCTCGGCATCCTTCACCGAAAGTACGATAATCGGTACGTTGGATGCAGCTCGCATCCGGCGGCACACTTCCAACCCGCTCATGCCCGGCAGCAGCAGATCGAGCAGGACCAGGTCTGGGCGCAGCGAGGTCGCGGCCTCAACTGCTTCTTCGCCACTGCTTGCTGTGTGGACATTGTAGCCATGCGCCTTGAGCGCGCGGTGCAAAGCTCGTACAATTTCACGCTCATCATCGACGACTAAGATCAATGCCCCGGTTTTGCTCATGAGACAATCCTTTCTCGCTCACCTACAGGCAACTCTACAAAGATTACGAGACCTCCGCCATCGCGCGGTTCTGCCCGGATACGTCCACCGTGCGCTTCAACCAGGCCCTTGCATACAGCCAACCCCAGCCCTGATCCCGCCGGGTAGTCGGCGGCATGTTGATCGTGCAGGACGCGATAGAACTTATCGAATATGCGCGTAAGGTCGGCTGTGGGAATACCTGGCCCGCGGTCTGCCACGCTGATCTCTACCTTGTCTCCTTTGATATATGCGCTCACTTCGATCGGCGACTCTGCCGGTGTGTAGCGCACGGCGTTCTCAAGGATATTGGTCAAAACCTGGTCGATTTGCAAGTAGTCCACTTCGACCAGGAGCAGGTCGTCAGGCGGCAGGCGTAATAGTACATCGCGACCATGTAGGAGCGGCTCGAGGCGTCCCAGAACATCGTGAATGAGTGCGGTGAGCGAATATTCCTCTTTTTCCGGCTTGAGCGCGCCCTCTTCAATGCGCGACATATCGAGCAAGTTACCCACCAGGCGGTTGAGACGGTCGGCTTCATGTTCGATAGCCTGCGCGAAACTGCGTCTTTCTTCTTTATTCCACTCGACATCTTCCTGCAAGAGGGAACTTGCCGATGCCTTGATGGAGGTGAGAGGAGTGCGCAGGTCATGCGAGACTGAAGAAAGGAGGGCAGCGCGCAGAGCATCGGTGCGTTGTAAAACCTCGATGCGCAGGTTTTCGTGTTGCAGGCGCGCGCGCTCAATCAGCGCGGTTACCTGGTTAAGGAAAGTCCAGAAGAAAGAGGTTGGAGCGCCTGCCCGCGATCGTCCTTCTTCCAGGCGTTCTTCTTGCATTAACATGTGGGGATTATCCAGCACGCGCAGTCGCAAGACCCCTACAACTTTCTCTCCCAACTTGAGTGGAATCAGGCGCAGCGAGCGGCGTACTGCCCGGCCTTCCTCGGTGCTATGGACAATAACGTGCTGCACAAAACGAGCAGATGTGGTGGAAGCGAGGTTGGCATCGTCATACAGACCCATAGTGCGACCGTGAGACATCACCCAGGAGCCAATGGCTTTCTCGTCAGATGATAGCGCAATCTCTTCCGCAGGTTGATACGCGCTGGCGTGGATTTGCAGGGTTCCGGTGGTGTTGGGCAGGAGAATGGCGCAATCATGCACGCCCCATGGCGACAACACATCGACGACCGCCTGCGCAATCGTGTGAAGCTGACGTGCTGGCTCTGCTTCCAGGTTCGTGACGCGCACAAGATCGTAGAGGATGCGTGTCTCGCGTTCCCGGCGTGAAGCCTCTAGAGCGCGTTTGTTCAGCGATACCGCCAACTGGCTGGTCAGGATGGCTGTCACCAGGAAGACGAAGAGCGCGATCCATTCTTCCACGCGGTTGATGGTAAAGACATACAGCGGGGGAACGAGGAAAAAATCAAAAGAGAGAAAGGCCACCAGGGAAGCAAGAATCGAGGCATAGCGGCCCCGCGTACTTGCCAGCGCAAGCACCACAAGCAGGTACACGATCGAGATGTTGGGAATGCGCGGGTAGAGTTGGAACAGGTAGATCATCCCGGTGATCATCAGTGCCCCTGCGATTGCCAGCAGACTATCGAGTAAAAAGCGCTGCCAAAAAAACCGCCGATTTGCCTCAGCCGGCAGGATATGTTCAAGTGTAATCATATTATGATGCCCTTTTCTTTCGGAGAGACCTTTCGCAGAATCAGTATAGAATAGAGAAAGTAAAGCGGGGCTATGAATGTCCGGCAAAATAGTCTGGAATTGCTCAAGAAAAGCATGGAGTATGACCTTGCAGCCCGTAGACTTCGCTCATCACTATTAATGAAATCTGTGATGATGGCTGATGTTTTATAGATGACTTGGCCGTTCAAGCTCTCAAAGGGATATGCTAAAATGGTATGTAGAAGATTGCGTGAGATGTAGTTTGCTTTCTACTTGTCTCTCTTCTCGAAATCAGGAGGCTTCAATGACTGACAACAAGACGTATTTTGACATCCCCGGAGAAAAATCGCGCGAGCTACT
Source organism: uncultured Chloroflexia bacterium (assembly GCA_963769535.1). GTDB lineage: Bacteria > Chloroflexota > Ktedonobacteria > Ktedonobacterales > Ktedonobacteraceae > CF-113. Next base: position 313,867 of record CAVYMC010000006.1, read on the forward strand.
GGCGCGTCGCCAGCAGTTTGTAGCGCGTGGCGTTTCCTCTACCATGTCTGTATTTGCTGCGAAGGCCGATGGGGCCGAAATTGAAGATGTCGATGGCAATCGCTATATCGATTTTGCCGGGGGCATCGGCGTCATGAACATCGGGCATAGCCGCCCGGAGGTGGTGCAGGCCATCGCTGAGCAGGCCGCGAAATACGTTCATACCTGCTTTAGCGTCATGATGTACGAGCCATATGTGGCCCTGGCCGAGCGTATCGTGCAGGTCACACCGGGCGACTTTCCCAAAAAGGCCATCTTTTTCAATAGCGGCGCGGAAGCGGTTGAGAACGCGGTGAAGATCGCGCGTTATGCTACCGGCAAACCGGCCATTATCACCTTCGATAATGCCTATCATGGCCGCACTTTGATGACCATGACCATGACCTCCAAAGTGAAGCCATACAAACATCGCTTCGGCCCATTTGCGTCGGAGGTCTACCGCGCGCCGTTCCCCTATCCCTATCGTATGAACATGACGCCGCAGGAAGCCTCGGACTACTGCATCGCTGAACTTGAGCGGATGTTTGTAGGCGAGGTAGCCGCCGACCAGGTGGCTGCAATCGTAATCGAGCCTGTGCAGGGCGAGGGCGGTTTCATGCCCGCGCCAGCCGGGTTTTTGCGCGACCTGAAAACGCTCTGTGAGAAGTATAATATTCTGTTCATTGCTGACGAAATTCAATCAGGCTTCTGCCGCACTGGTCGCATGTTTGCCGTCGATCACGATGGGGTCCAGCCTGACCTGATGATTATCGCCAAATCGTTGGCGGCGGGTATGCCCCTGAGCGGCGTAGTTGGACGCGCCGACATTATGGACGCGCCACCTCCCGGTACCCTGGGCGGTACTTATAGCGGCAATCCCGTAGCCTGCGCCGCTGCGCTCGCCGTGCTCGATCTGTTCGAGAAGGAAGATTACGCGGCCCGTTCGCGCGAGATCGGGCATATCATCACGCAGCGCTTCTTACAGTTCCAGCAGCGCTACCCGCTGGTTGGCGAAGTGCGCGGACTGGGTGGTATGGCCGCTATAGAGCTGGTGAAGGATCGCGCCACGAAAGAACCGGACGCCCATGCAGCGAGCGAAGTGCTGTCTGCCGCTCACCATCGCGGATTGGTGCTGATTAAAGCGGGTATGTACGATAACGTGTTACGTATCCTCGTCCCTCTGGTCGTCACCAACGAGCAACTCCAGCAGGGCCTGGACATCTTCGAAGACGCGCTTAGTACGGTATCCCAGGCGGAAGCAATCACCTCGGTCAGTTGAAAGGTAGCATGACGAGCAAAAAGAGGAGCCGGCACCGTTTGAGCCGGCTCCTCTTTTTGCTCGTCATGCTACCTTTGCTGCTAATCCGGTCATCACCTCGCATACTTGCCAGAGTTTATGCTGTAGGGATACATCATGGGTGAGCGGGGCTGAAATCTTAGGAACGCTCTTCACAAAATATTTACCGGTAACACCCTCCACATCGGGCGAAGATGCCAGGTAGATCGAAGTTTTAGCCCCCTCTTCCGGGCTGATGCCTAACAGGAAGATGGGTTTTGCCAGGAGACGAATAGGAGGCGGTAGATCGCGCTGTGCGATGTTGGTTGCCACAAAGCCAGGATGCAGACAGTTGGCGGTAATGCCTGTCCCCTCGAGGCGGCGCGCCAGTTCGTAGGTGAAAAGCACCAATGCCAGTTTTGATTGCCCGTAGGCTCGCATGGAGCGATACTTTTTCTCGGACTGTAAATCGTCCAACTGCAAATAATTGGCTTCATGCGAACCAGAACTGACATTCACGACGCGGGCGGGCGCGCTGGCTTTGAGCACATCAAGCAGCAGGTTGGTCAGCAAAAAAGGCGCGAGCTGATTGACGGCAAACACCATATCTAGCCCATCCACGGTTAAGTGTTTTCTTAAAGGAAAGACCCCGGCGTTATTTATCAGCACATGCAACTGTGAGTAGCGTTGCTTGAAGTCCTCCGCAAGCTTGCGTATAGACTGTTGGGAGGACAGATCGGCAATCATTAGATCAATATTCGGATTGCCGCTTTCCTGCTTGATCTCGCTTTGGGCCTGCTCACCCCTGGCGCGGTCCCGGCTCACTAGCACGACCGTCGCGCCCTGCTTCGCCAGCCCAAGCGCGGTAGCCTTGCCGATGCCAGAGTTCGCGCCGGTAATCAGGCAAATCTTGCCCTGCATCGCTTGATTGGAAGTTGACATAATGATATACCTTTCAAAAATTTCCGCGCTCGATCATCTCGATGAAGCGTTGTTCTAATTCGTAGGTGCGCGGTCCCGGTTTGCCATTACCTATCACCTGGTCATCAATCTGCACCACTGGTGTGATTTCCTTCGATGATGAGGAGATAAAAGCCTCCCCGGTCAAAGGCAATTCGTCCAGCAGGATAGGGCGTTCCTCGATGGTAAAGCGACCACGCGCAAGTTCAAGCACAACATTGCGCGTGATGCCATATAAGACCCCCTCGCGTGGTGTCACCAGCACATCACCCCGGAAGATGAAGAAATTGCTGCGCGTGGCTTCCAGCACATGCCCACTGCTATTCACAAAGAGCGCGTCTGCCGCATCGTGTTTGGCGGCCTCTTTGAGAGCGCGTACTGCCGCCATGTAATTAGTGGTCTTCGCTTCTGGCGCTTCGCGTTGCAGGCGGGTGGTAATCAGTTTGATGCCCCTGGCGAAGCGCTGCATGTCTCGCTCACCGAGCGGCGTAATCATTACGACCAGCGTTGGTTGGCCGGTTGATGTGATGGAATCCTCGCTTTCGCCGCCCGTGACAAGCAGGCGAATAGCAGCGTGTGTATAGCTACTACGCTCGATGATTTCGTGTATCACGCCGGCGATAAATGAAGCGGGCCAGGGAATCGGCAACTCGATCAATTCCGCAGAGCGATAGAGGCGTTTCAGGTGTTCGTCCAGGTGGAATGGCCGACGATCATAGGTGCGCAGCGCCTCAAATGCGCTATACCCGCGCAGCACGGCCATATCGTTGACGGAGAGAACCGCTTCGTGCGGATGTACCCAGCGCCCACCGACATACCAGTTTGCGTTTGTATCCATGATTGATGCTCTTCCGATCTACAACGCCTGTTTATCGCGCAGCCATGCAACTACTTTCTCAGGCACGATCATGGTCGAAAGGCGGCTCTGGCGCACCAACGCCCAGTCGTCGAACAGGTGGCTTTCTTTGATTTCGCGCAGCGTGACGGGTTGCGCGAGGCGGCGCGCGAAGGCTATGTCCACTACCCAGCTTTTAGCATCGTTGGGGTCTGGGCGTGGCGCAGATTGGACGCGCGCCAGGCCAACGATGGCGGCTTCGCCCTGGCTATGGTAGATCAGCACTTCGTCGTCAGGGCGCATGGCGCGGATGGCTTGCAGCGCGGCAGCGTTGCGCACGCCATCCCACACGGTCGTTTTGTCTTGCTCAAGAGTAGCGATGGAATAGTGTTCCGGGTCGGTCTTTGCTAAAAAACATGCCATAACTACTACCTCAAGCTGCTCTACAGGCAGCTTCGTGCTATCAGGTTTCATTACTTTCAAGTGTAGTAATGGAGCCTGAACTCACCTGAAAAAATACCCGCTCCTTCCTCTAGCAGCTTGAACCAAATGCCTCGGTTTTGCTCGTAGTGGCGAGTACCGCTCTTGTGAGCGTTTCAAGTCCTGTGTTGTAAGAGAAGCATAATGGTCGGTCATTGTCAAGGTTGTATGCCCCATCGCCCCATCTGCTTTTGCACATCGAGCGGGCTTCTGCCCATCGCCAATTGCGTCGTCGCCATGTAGCGGTGGCAGTTGTTCGCGGAAACGCGCTTATTCTCAAGAGGAACATGCACAAAGAAAGCAGGATAGCTAATAATGTGTAGCTATCCTGCTAAATCTCAACGCTATATTAGTGAGGTCCCGCTTGATATGCTGCTCTATGAATCGGTATCTTTACTTTGTTCTACCTTTTGTTGGTTACGCATAGAGCACCAAGCATTACGGCCCAACTTTGCAGTAGTTATTAATATTAATGCAACCGCAGGTATGATAAGTGGAGTAGCCACATGCAAAGCGGGGGCTACCGCAGTGGAAATAGAGCTAATAACAAATGTTTTTGTGGTTGCTGCACTTGCTAGTATTTTTTTTCGCTCTTCGATATAGGCATCATCTCAACATAGAAATTTCTCAATTTCCTCAACCAAATTATCAAAAAATATTCGGCTACCTTTTTGAGTACCAAATGGAAATGTATCAGATGGCCCACTAACCTGTAGCCAGTCTGCTGCAATCTCATCATATGATTTACCTTGTGCAGCAAGATCACTAATGGTTTTTTGGTGATAAGCTGGCAAAGCCGCTATCCACTCTTCTTCATCTCCACTGAGAATTTCCTCAAAAGTTGTCATAACCTAAAGCATCTCCTTTATATATTCTGCTGAGATAACATGTGTTGTTTGATGAAGCGTATGTGGATCAATGCCACCCATAGACATATAACCTCCCCCACCAGGGGCATATGACCCAATCAGCATTCCAATAACTGAAATATCCTCTGAGTTTACTACAGGGCTACCGGACTGACCCGGCCTCGCCTGAGTGTTTAGAACAATATGTTTGCTTTTTATTCCCCCTGCTTCAATTAATATACGCGCTCCTACATGTGTATCTTGTCGAGTCAGCACTAATCTACCTACATCTGCATGAGGATAACCGAAAGTAATAACTGGGGAAACCGGAACAATAGTGTCGGTTCCGGTTAAGTGGAACAGAAGATGACCATTATTCACATCCTCACTTGCCAGCATACATATGTCTTTGAAAGGGTCTATCGCAACAATTTTGGCATTTATATATTGTAGTCCTTTTTCTGAAGTATCTTGATATGCTTGGAAACCTGGGAATCGGGGTACAACAAGAACCAAATTACTGTCGTCTCCGCCTGTTACATGGTTTGTTGTCGCAAACTTCCCGTTACCAACTAGAAATGACGTTCCAAGTACAACTACTCCACTAGGAGTAATTCTTCCAATGGCAAAAGCAAGTTGGGCCATATAGTTTAATGGTATTCTGCCTTGATTTGTTACGATATTTAACGGCATTCTATCAACTCCTATCACCACTTAGAATTGCGTATCGGATTTACAAGCGGGGATACTGTGTTAAAATACATCGCATTAGGACAGGATGAGGAACAGAACCGATACCCTTACTGATCTTTCCCCTCATTTTCTTTAGGACGTGGACCAGCAAACCTATCAACGTCAGACTGCTTATAATAGGTCCATCGCAAAGCTCCAAAGATATAGGGTTTTAAATGGGGAGCAACGTTACGTTGAAAGGTGTCGCGAACAATTCCTAACCGTTTTGCGGCTTCATTAGCTGTCAGGTAGGTTTCACCATCTACGAGATGTGGCACTACTTATTCCTCCAAAGTTTTCGCTATTGTAACATATTTTCCTTAACCTCGCTAGCCACTTTACTTTCGTCAACTTCTATGATATACTTCAACTATCGTAACAATGATATGTTTAGCATCTTTGGTAGGGAAAAGGCTGGCTCTGTTGGCACTCCAGCAGGTCCAGTGGGGAACCATCACCCTACATCTGGACAATAAAGGCTTCCGCAGAGGGTTTCTCAACGCACGCCGCTGGTATTTCCTGGACATTTACGGGGAAAAGGGGCGCGCGCCCGAAGAACTAGAGCGCGCCACCACGTTGCGCAGTGAGGACGTGTTACGCCTCATCGCGGTCCCCGATGAACAGGGACGCTATCACCTCGGAGCAGAAGCGTCCGAAGATATCGCTGAATACCTGGGCTATCTGGTCGGCTACCTGGGCGGGCCGCTTGCCCCTGACGAAGCAAAGCAGTACCGCAAAGAGCAAGCCCGACTAGACGATCTTCGTAAGACGGTCACAGTGTAACAGGAACAGGGGACGAGAAGCCCTCTCGTCCCTCTCTCCCTTGAGGACCAGCGTATGCAGCAGATCATCACCGCCAAACTGAAGCTGACCACGACACCGGAGCAGTTTGCCGCATTACGACAGACCCAATTAAACTATCGTGACGGCCTCAATGCAGTGAGTCAGTACGCCTTCAAGCAAGGCAAAACCAGTAATGTGATCAGATTGCATCAAGGGATGTATCGAGAGCTTCGTACCCACTATCACCTCCCCTCCCAACTGGCCTGTGAAGCGGTACGACAGGTCTCTGCCACCTACAAGGGCCTGTGGACGAAGCTCAAGAAGAATGCTGAGCATCGGCGCAAGAAGATCACGAAGAAGCGCTTTAAGGGATTGGATCAGCCCCCGCACTACAGTTCGCCGACGGTGCAGTATACCTATGAGCGTGATTACACCTTCCAGCGTGAGCAGTGTCTCAGCATCAGGACACTGAGAGGGCGCATCAGCATCCCCTACCAGGGCTATAACAAACACAGGGCACTCATTCGAGAAGGGGCCACGATTGGGGATGCCAAACTGTGGTACGACCCATCCAAGAAACGCTTCTATCTGCTGGTCTCTTTAACGATCACGCTGCCTGATCCCACTCCGAACCAACTTCCCGATGTGGTTGGGATCGATGTCGGCATTCGTTATCTGGCAGTCACCTCAACCTCAACAGGCAAAGCCAGCTTTCACCCAGGCAAACGAGTCCGGCACAAAGCCAACCATTACGCACGGCTGCGTAAACGCTTGCAACAGAAAGGCACTCGTGGCGCAAAACGGCGCAATCGGCGCATTGCCCACCGAGAGAGACGGTTGAAGTTGCAAGCCAATCATGCCCTCGCCAGGCAGATCATCAAAGAGCACCCCCACACTCTCATCGGGCTAGAGCACCTCACCGATATCCGAGAGCGCACCAAACGCAGAAAGCGCAAACGTAAGAAGAACGGGAAAGGATACGCGCGGGTGTCTCCGAAGGCGCGCAAAGCCAATCGGGTGTATTCGCAGTGGTCTTTTGCCGAACTGCATGCGCTTCTGAGCTACAAGGCAGCGCTCTCGGGTTCTCTAGCGATCAAGGTGGATGCCGATTATACCTCGAAGCGGTGTCCCCTGTGTGGGCATACCGCCGAGGAGAACCGCCCAGGCAAGGGGTTGCTCTTTGCATGTCAGAACCCGGAGTGCGGGTACGCCCTGCATGCTGATCTGGTCGGTGCAAGAAATATCACCATGAGAACGCTCCTGGTCCGGCAGGACTGGATCAGGATGGGGCTTCTGTCAATGGCCCCTGATGCGTCGGACCGTGAAGCCAAAGCTGCACGCCTCTCCAGGTATGCAGAATTGCGGTGGAGTCCAGATGTAAGAAGCCTCCGCTCAGAGAGCGGAGGTGATTGACAACTTAAATGGACGACATCCGTATAGAGAATGTAGCGTACTTGAAGTGACAACAAAGTCACAGGCAAAGCATAGCACATTGCGTCGTGCTTTGTGAAGCGTAATGCAGACGCTGACATTGAGTATTGAGTTTAGAAACGTTGTTATAGAGCATTAAAGGAGAAAGAAGGACAATCATGACACAGACGGATAATTCTACAAACACCGACCAGAAGACCTCCTATCAAGGGTACATCGATGATTTGCAGGTAATGGGCGACCAGATAGTCGCGAAGGTACGAGAACTGGTTCAGGAGAGCAATGCGCGTCATATCGTAATCAAGCAAGAGGGGCGCACGATTGCGGAGTTCCCCCTGGCCTTCGGCGTCGTGGGCGCGCTCGTGGCTCCCGCGCTGGCTGTTGCTGGCACAATCGGCGCGTTATTGACCCATTGTTCAATTGAATCGGTTCGCACAGAGACTCCACCCTCGACACCGGATGTCGATGTCTCCGAAGCGCCACCAACCGCTTTATAGAGTAGGGTAAATAGCGTGTAGCATAAATAATGCGCTTGATTAGACAGGGCTAGAGAATTATAGTAGAATTCTCTGGCCTTTTTGTGTTATTGACGCAAAAATGCTGCTGTATGTGCGTCAATTATTTTGTATAATAGAAAAGATCAAACAGTCCCTGTAGTTTTTTTACAAGGAAGGAACAAGAGACGTGTCTAAAAAATTCTCTGGTCATGCTGTGACCCGCGCTCGCAGTCGGCGGCAGGCATTGTTATTGTTCCTGTTCGGTATCATTTGTGTGCTGGCGGCATGGCTAGTGCATCCCTCTACTGCCACGTATCCGATAGGCGTGTTGGTGTTGGGCGCGGGGATATTCATCGCTGCCCTTGTCAATCCTTATCGACTGATGGCGGCTGGCTGGCTTTTGCTCCTGCTGGGAGTCGCTGTATTCCTCTTTTTCAGCGGCCATATTTCTGGGGGCCAGGTGTTTCCGGCGTATATCGTCGCGATTGGGCTTGCTCTGCTGGGTATCGCGCTCATGGGGAGACGCGGTTATATCAAAGCCGGGGCTGTTACCCCCGGCCTGATCGTGTTACTCGTCGGCATCGTCGAGGTTTTGCTTGTCGCCAATCGAACCCCGTCAAATTTTGCGCCCTTTATGTTGTCGCTCTGGTTGCCCGCAATCGGTCTGCTTGTGCTAGGATTGATCTATCTTGTGGCAAGTGTTATTGAGTGAGCATTCCTTATTAATTTGACAAGTCTTGTATAATATGGTATAATTAGAACAAAATTACAATGTATATTGTACACTAAGTAGTTTTATTCCAGTTCAGAGTCGGTGCGAAAGAATAGGTACAAGAGAGGTGCGCCGTTTCGGTGCATTTGGGATTGCCCAAGATGGGCAGAAGGTTGAGGGCAATAAACCTTTTAGGGCAGCCGGCCTACCTGGCGTCGAAAGACAAAGGGGAAACTAGCATGTCGGAAAAGCGGGGAAGCACGAAGGCAGGTAGTGTAGTTGTACCCGCAAGCCCTGTGCGCATGGTTAAACCTGTATTGGCTGAACTCTAGTTTCCAGTGGCGAAGTGACCCGCCCGCCGCAGCCTGTTTGATGCGGCGACACCGTGTAACGCACACCTACTCTCTGTGTGCGGAAAGACATCAGCTTCCCTCTTGCTGATGGAAGGCCCTCTGCGGTGAACACCCGGTAAGGAACGGGGCAAGGAAACGAACGGAGAACCTACACGCACTACACGTCTCAGATGCGCAAATGCGGGATCGCCTACCAGCGGAGACGCTCAAGGCGACGGAACCCCCATAGTAGTTGACATGCGGAGATGAGCGCCGCACGGAGGCGAAGGGGCAGTCCCCGAAAGAGGACGAGAGCTTGCCGGTTGATTGCGGCAAGCAGGGTAGGTATCGCTGAGTACCGGAGAGCGAGGTACGCGAGATGCGGAACGCCGACACTATTCTAGGACTCATCCGAGAACGAGGCAGCAAAGGGTTGCCATTGGAACGGGTCTACAAGCTGTTGTATGAAAAAGACCTGTACCTCAAAGCCTATGGGAGGATTTACGGGAACAAAGGAGCGATGACTCACGGAGTGACCGATGAAACCCCCGATGGCATGTCACTGGAAAAGATTGATGCCATCATTGAAGCCTTGCGATATGAGCGGTACCAGTGGCTTCCAGCGCGGCGCGCGTATATCCCGAAGAAAAACGGGAAAAAGCGACCGCTCGGTATGCCGGTATGGTCGGACAAACTGTTGCAAGAAGTGATACGCCTCATTCTGGAAGCGTACTTTGAACCGCAGTTCAGTGACCACTCGCACGGGTTTCGCCCCAAGCGTGGCTGTCATACCGCGCTCAGGGAAGTCTATCACAAATGGAAAGGAACCGTCTGGTTCATAGAGGGAGACATTTCACAGTGTTTCGACAGGTTAGACCACGAACTGCTCCTCAATGCCCTTGAGAAGCACATTCATGATGGGAGATTTATCGCCTTCATGCGTGGACTGCTCGATGCAGGGTATATGGAGGAGTGGACGTTCAACCAAACGCTGAGCGGGGTACCACAAGGCGGAGTAGTCAGCCCCATCCTTTCAAACATCCTGCTCAATACATTAGACAAGTTTGTGGAAACCATCCTTATCCCAAAGTACACCAAGGGGGCCAAAAAAAGCAAAAGACTGAACCTTGAATACCAGAGGCTCGCTAACCGAGCCTTTCGGGAAAGACGAAAGGGGAACGTCGAAGAAGCGGGGAGGTTGAAGAAGCAATATCAGAGACTTCCATCGCTGGCAATAGGCCCCCATTACCGACGCCTCAATTACGTCAGGTATGCTGATGACTTCCTGCTCGGATTTGTCGGCACAAAGGCAGAAGCCGAAGAGATCAAACAGCAGCTTGGAGATTTCCTGCGAGATGAACTCAAGTTGGAACTCTCTCAGGCCAAAACGCTCATCACGCATGCGAGGAGTGAAGCTGCGAAATTTCTCGGTTACGAAGTCACGGTTCTGCACGAGGACAGCCAACAGACACCCAGTAGCAATACAGGGGTGTCCAGACGCAGTCTCAACGGCGTAATCGGACTGCGGGTGCCCTATGACGTGATAGAGGAAAAGCGCAAACGCTACATGAGAGGCAAGAAGGCGATACAGCGAGCGGAGTTGTTAGGACACAGTGATTACGCGATCATTGTGACCTACCAGCTTGAATTTCGAGGCATTGCCAACTACTACCGGTTAGCCTATAACCTCACAAAGCTCGCAAAGCTAAAATGGGTCATGGACATCTCACTGATAAAAACGCTGGCGGCAAAACACAAGACGACAGCGCACAGCATCAGAAAGAAACACCGGAAGACCATCGTGGTAGAAGACAAGGAGTACATAGTGCTCCAAGCAAGTATACCACGAAAGGAAAAAGAGCCGCTTGTGGCGACATGGGGCGGTGTATCGCTCGTCTGGGATATAAAAGCAACCATCAAGGAGCAGCCACCAAAGCTGTATGGAGGCAGAACGGAACTCGAAGCGAGACTCCTCGCAGGAACGTGCGAATACTGCGGGAGTCAGGAGGACGTAGAAGTCCACCACGTCCGAGCCATGAAACATCTCCACGAATACCCAGGAAGACCCAAACCGGAATGGGTGAAGCGGATGATTGCCTTCAAACGCAAGACGATGCCCCTCTGTCGAACGTGTCATGAGGACGTTCACGCAGGACGCCCCATGAGACGACACATGATCGAGATCGAGGAAGTCAACGCTATCCGCAAGGAAGCCATGACTGCGGTACTAGAGAGCCGTGTGCTATGAAAGTAGCACGCACGGTTCGGAGGGGGGCGGATGGAAAAGGGCTGTCCGGTGATACCACCTGCACAACAAGCAGACAGGTCTACGGAACTCACGGCACCTCGCCAGCCGCCTACTCTACTACATGTATTGCCCACAAGAGAAAGGGGCAAATTCAATGAGTATGATACAGCTTACACAAAGCGTCCATATAATACCCTCCGGTTTCATGAGATCGGGTAAACAGGCCATGCAGCCCGCTTTGCCGGGTCTGGAGACCGAGGAGGCCAGCAAGCCTATCGTGACGAACAGCCAGATTGCCGAAGTGCTATCCGGTATCGCCGGGCTGCTGGAATTTCAAAACAGCAATCCCTATCGTATCCAGGCGTATCGCAATGCTGCGCGCGGCGTGCTTGAGCTTGAGCAACCAGCAGCCGCTTACATTGCGCGCAAGCAGTTGTTACCAGTACCTGGGTTGGGGAAGCGTTTACAAAATCGTATCGCGGAGCTGGTCAATACCGGCGCCATGACCTTTTACCAGGACTTGAGCTTGCAGTTGCTACCGCCAGGCGCGCGGGCCTTGATGGCGGTTGAGTACGTTGGTTCCCATATCGCGATCCGGCTCTACGAAGAACTGGGCATCGATACGCCCGAAAAGCTATGGTGGGCCGCGCATCGCCAGCGCATCCGCGCCCTGCCAGGTTTCGGAGCGCGCAGCGAGGCGCGACTAAAAGGGGCTGCTGCTCAACTAATAGGTCGCAAAGAGGTGAAACAGCTTGATGGTGTGGCATAGAGAATGCCACACCACCTTCGCTACAGTCGCGCTAGTTGCAAGTAGCGCAGAAACTGTCTCTCCCGATATAGGTAGACCAGTCACCACTGCTGGCTGAATACTGACCCGCGAACCACACATTGTTAGCGCCGTCATACGAGGTAGCCTCGAAGTCGCCCCAACGCGAGTCGAAGGTTGGCGCGCTGCCAGATCTAAGAACGATGCCACCATCATGGAAGCTGCCGAATGGGAATGCCACACGGCGGGCAGTGTAGGCAACCTCCGGATTGATCGATCTGTTCATAAACTCGAACACCATGAACAGATTCCCGTCGGTATCGGGCATGAGCGCGCCAAATGAAGCAGCTCCATCACCACTATAGAAGTAGTAGCCTTGTTGGAACAGTACCGCGCCCGTTAACGTTCCACCATCATTCATTTCAGGAGCAACCTGTCCCCACAAAATGCCAGGCACGACCTGAGAACCGTTGTTGACGCCCGTCTCGAGCGCAAACGAGATAAGCCCATTGCGGTAGGGCGGCGTGCCGCTGATACGTGTATCCAGCGTTTCGATACATTGAGAGCAGCCAGGTTGGTCTGCGGCTGGCGGAAAGACGTAGCCCGCGCTATCGGTGAAAGCGAACGAAAGACCGGTTGTGGAAGTTCCGGGGTTCGTCAATGTCCAGATCGACAAACCATGACATACACTGGAGAAACAGTTATCCCCGAAGGGATCCCCATTCATATTCCACGAATTGATAAACAACCCGCCGCGCGGCCCATCGTATTTAGAAGCCAACTGTGCCTCAACGGGTTGGACGGTATCCACAAGAACGGACCTCGAACTTGACACAAATAGACCGGAGAAGCCAAAACCGCTAACGCCCAGCCCATTTTCCATGTTCGACTTTTTGGCCCCAAAAATCTCGGCGTACTCATAGGCTGTACCAGCCTGGTTGAACATGTTGCCTGAGAAGTAGATGGCCTGTTGATCGAAGCCAAACTGCGTATAATCGGCAGCATTTGTCGTGCTAAGCGACATGTCGAACGCATAGACATTCCACACACCGCGCGGATCGCTGGTCTTGCTGACCGCGACCCAGTAGCGTGTCAGGAAAGGACATGAATTGAGTCCAAATGCTCCCTCTACCTGCAGCATGGCTACCCAGAAACGTCCATCGTTGGCGTCATAGAAGGCACGGGGGTCGCTCAAGAACGGACCGGCAGAATCGCAGGTTCCCGGATTAGGAACGCCAAAGAAACTTTGCGAATTCTTGGGCCAACCTGCTTGTAGTGTGCCAGAGGTATTATAGACGGCAAAAGAAGTATTTACACCCTGGAACACGTAGGATCTCGAGGTGGCTAGCGCCTGGTCGGGAGGTTCACAGCCGCCAAAATAGGGGCAAATAGAAGCTGAGTCAGCCATACCCTGAATTGCCTTCGTCCTGGTAGGAGTCAAAGTGCTTTGAGTCGTGGGAACAGCATAGCTATGCGAACTGCCGAGCGGAGCTAGCTGGTTATGGGCCGCGTCCGCTTTGCGTTGCGCATACACCGCTGAACTCACACCCGTGAGCAATGGCAGTCCTGCCGAACGATGGCTGGACTGACCGGATGTTTCTACCGCAACTTTTTGCATGTCAATGACATGCATGGCTACCATTTTTGCAGTGGCCTTTTTGCCAGAGCCAGATACTCCCGCGTGGGAAGCTTTCTGGTTGTGTACGTTGTTGGCCGATGCAAAGCCTGCGCCAAGTATGGCGACGACTACTGTGGCGAGCGCCACAAACATGAACAGATACCCTTTGAACTGTCTTCGCATGAAACGACTATTCTCCTTCTATACGCAAAGCAAAATGTCCTGGTAATGCTTTGCGCAAAAAATAATGTGCGCAGGAAACGAAAAACGAGTCTGTTCATTGTGTTGAAAGACTATCTCTTGTGAGTTTCCAGGCAATAATTTCAGTATAAGTGTGGAAAAAAATGGAATAAGTCGATGTACTCAAAAAATATATGAACCTGATGTCAGAGGTAATCAATAGTGTGATGATGAGGTCGATCAAGTCTGGTAGTGGAGACTACATATTTGTTGACAGCGCAAGAGGAAACCCGTACACTACAACTACATTATGAAAAAGGGGCGATAGCATGTATTCTCCAATTTTAGCAACGCTGGGATATATTCTTTCACCGGACGGTAAACAGGTCTTGATGATCCATCGTAACAAGCGACCAGATGACATACATTACGGCAAGTACAATGGACTGGGTGGGCGTATAGAGCCGAACGAGGACATTGTAAACGGTATGCGCCGTGAAATATTTGAGGAGTCCGGGTTGACCGCGGAGCGTATGATGCTGCGCGGAACGATCTCCTGGCCTGGCTTTGGCAAGCAGGGTCAGGACTGGTTTGGTTTCATTTTTCGCATTGATAGCTGGTACGGTGAGCTTCACGAAGGCAATCACGAAGGCACGCTCGCATGGGTACCACTTGCATCGCTGCTGGCATTACCGCTCTGGCCGAGCGATAAGCTTTTCTTGCCGATGGTCTTTGACGACGATCCCCGCCAATTTCACGGTTATATGCCTTACCAAAACGGTGAAATGGTCAGTTGGAGCTACGAGCGCGTCTGATTAGGAAGTCAACTTTGCGCCTGCCCCTGCAAAAATACGCCGACCTCGCTCAAAGCAGCCATGGCGCGGCAGGTAATCTCGATAGATTCGTAATATGGAATGCCTTCTTCGCGTAAGATGCGCAGCGCGGGAATATCATGGCGGGCGTAGATGCTCTGTACCAGCACAGGTTTATTGTATCGTCTCACCAGTTTGCCAAGCTCGCGCGCAGCGGCTTCCTCGCGGGGGCCGAATTCTTCAGAGAGCAGCCAGCGATAGCCGCCGAAAAGCCCTGTGATGATGACGCCATCCACCTCAGGGTCTTTCAGGCAGACTTCGCTGAGCCAGGCGAAGGCCAGGGGGTCTTCATCGGCGGCTCCGGCTACGTCTACCGGGTTGGTTGATGTGGCGCGGGCCGGCATGAGTTGGCGCAGAGATTGCTGTGTTTCCGCGCTCAATACCTGCACCTCCAACCCGGCGCGTATAACCGCGTCTCCACTGGCGACCACGCTGCCGCCACCATCGCCGATAATGGCGATACGGCGACCACCGCCGGGCGTGGGCGGCTGCGTTGCCAGCGCCTGGGCAACAGGGAAGAGTTCATCTGATCGTACCACGCGCACGACGCCGCTGCCCAACAGTCCGGTATCATGGTCGGGGCGCATGGTAGAGACTGTGCCGGTATGCGCAAGCGAGGCTCGCACGCCGACCTCGGTTGCGCCGCTCAACAGGATCACAGCGGGTTTATAGCAGCCGCGCTGGTACATACTATGCGTCACTTCGCGCAGTGTTTGCTCTTGAATGGCCTCGACATATCCGGCGATGACGCGCGTTTCAGGATCGTTTGCCAGGTATTGCATACATTCGGGAAAGGTGACATCGACGGCGTTGCCGACGCTCAAAAACGTGGTGAAGCCGCAGCCATCCAGGTGCGCCTGCGCGTAGAAATACATGCCCAGGTTGCCGCTTTGCGAGACCAGCCCAATTGGGCCTGTTGGCAGTGGAAAGACCATACCCAGCGCGTTAAGTAGCGCGCGTTTGATGTACACGCCCATGCAATTGCTGCCAATGATGCGAATGCCATGCTGGCGACAGCGCATTACCAGTTCCTGCTCCAGCGCGCGGCCCTCTAGCCCGGTTTCGCTGAATCCGGCGGTAATAATGACGATACCCTTGACGCCATGCGCGATGCAATCATCGATGGCCTGTGGAACATATTGGTAGGCTGTCGCGATAATTGCCAGGTCAACTTGCGTTGGTACGTCAAGCAGTGTTGAGTAGGTCGGGCGATCAAGCACTTCTGGAATGGAAGGGTTGATAAGATAAATAGGGCCGGGGAAACCTCCGGCGATTAACTGTCGGGCTGCTACATGCCCCCATTTGTGTGGAGCGCGCGAAGCGCCCAGGATAGCTATGGCGCGAGGATTCAGCACCTCCTCAAGTGTGTAGGGAACGTTGCTCATCCATTCTCCTCGTCACTCTCGCTGTCGGTATGGTTGTTTTTGCGTTCTTTGCGCAGCAGTTCTTCAACGCTGCGAATCAGGCTGTCCGCGCTTGGCAAGGGGCCTGAGACAGGCGGTTTGTCAGGAGTGATGGTGGACTCTTCATTTATTTCTTCATCAGACTCTTCGTCGTCGCCCTCGGCCAGCATACTCTCGGTCTCGTTTTCCAGTTTGCGCACATAGGCGCTGGCTTCCGGGTCGCGCGCAACCAGCGTTGAAATCTGCTCCTCAAAGCGAATAGCATCATTCTGGAAATCGCTCAGATCAAGATCAAAGGCCAGAAAGGTGTTCAGGTAGGTCAGTAGCGCGGATGTCACTTTGATGTTCGGTGTGGCAACCAGGTAATGGGGCGCGGCGGCCCACAGGCTCGAAACCGGAATTTTAGCGCGGTTAATAGCGTCATGCACCACACCCGTAATGCCTGTCGGACCCTCGTAGCGCGAACTTTGCACGTCGATTTCATGCATACGTTCCAGCATCTCCTGCGTAGAGGAGTAACCGGTAACAGGCACATCCATAGAATGGGGAATGTTCGCCAGAAACGCCCCCAACAAGAGCACTTCCGATACATTAAAGCGTTTGCAGACTTCCACGAAGGCCGAAGTAAAGGTCTTCCATTTGAGTTGCGGTTCTATGCCTGCGAACAGGATCACATCGCGCTCCCAGGTTGGATCGACGAACGCATAGAATTGGTTGGCCGGCCAGTTGATCGAGCGCACCTGGCCCCTTTTCGTCTGCACAGTGGGGCGGGTCTCCGTAAAGACATAAAATTCTTCGGCCTCGATCTCGGCAATACCAACCGTCTTCCAGCGATCTATCAGAAATTTAACCGCTGTTGTCGCTGCTTCTGCCGCGTCGTTCCAACCGGAGAAAGCGGCTACAACAACGGGGCTGCGCAACTCAGGCTTTTTGAGATAGTGTACGAAAGCCATGTGAACTCCTCTACGCGCGCATGTTCCATGCTCAGACATGCATTTTGATAATTGTCCTTATTGTACCATGCCTGAGAAGAGAGCCGGACACTTCATGGCTGGCTCTCAGATGGATGCCAGAGGACCATCCGGTATCTCCATGCCGAACCCGAAACGGCGAGAGCGCCTGCCAAAAATACCTTGAACCTGTGGGAAAGTAAGAATTTGCTCTAGCGCGGGTCTATATTGCCCAAGGAAGCCTCCGGGGTGAACACAGCAAAAAACCATAACTTCAGCACGGTATAACATAAAAAGACGCCGACTGGACTTCATATAGCCATTGACTTTGAGAAACTGGACAAAGGAAATCGTCTACGCTTTAAGAATAGACAACGTGACATTTAACAATCCTATAAACTATATTTAACCTCTCTCTCTTACGCTATACTCAACAACTCAGTTCGTGAGCTTGTTTTACGTTTTCAGCTAAGGAGAGACACGATACCAATGAACAAGGCAACCAGTGTAACTCGACATCGTGTCGATGTTACAGCGCTCTTATGTATTTTTAGCTGCTTTCTGCCTGATCGTTGCGCTCAGCGCGTGCGGTGGCAGTACAACGGCAGGTAACACACCAACCCCATCGAGCAGTGGCGGGTCAACGCCCACCTCAACCGCTCTGACATGCGATAAGTCTACCGGATTGACGGTTTACTCGGCGCAGGGGTATGACTCTGATACTACCAAGGCATTTCAGCAGCAGACGGGCATCACCACAAAGCTGGTGGACGATAGCACCGGCAACCTGCTCGCCAAAATTGCTGCGGAAGGGAGCAATCCGCAATGGGACGTAGTCTGGTTCGATGGTAATGTGACCATGCAGTCGCTCGACGATCAGGGATTGCTGCTGAAGTGGCAATCACCCAACGTTGCTAACCTGACCACACAGGGCATGAAGTATGTGCCAAGCGATGGCAGCTACTATCCTACGCGGCCTGACGACTGTGGGGGCCATTGCTTACAATAAGAACCACATTCCAGCGGCGGGATTGCCGAAGGATTGGAACGACTTGCTCAATCCGGCCTACAAGAACTTGATCGCCATGAATGATCCGGCATATTCTGGCCCCACGTATCCCTTAGTCGCCGGTGTCGGCCAGCTTATGGGAAGCGAGGATGCGGGCAAGCAATTCTTCCAGAAGCTGAAGGCCAACGGACTTAAAGATATTCCAGACCAACGATCCCACATTGAACAGTGTAGAGACTGGCGCGCGCGAGTTTGGTATTGTACAGGACTCGGCCATCTACGGCGCGATCAAGGCCGGGCAGCCGTTGGGCATCATCTTCCCCTCGTCTGGTGTCATCGGGTTGCCCGGAGTCATCTCTGTTTCCGCTAACTCCCAGCACAAGGGCTGCGCCGAGCAGTTTGTCAACTGGGTGCTGTCTTCTGCCGGCCAGACGGTGATGGTGAACCATGACCTGACCGATGGTGACAGGTACTTCATACCGGTGGTGCAGGGCATAACCAATACGGCTGTGCGGCAGTATACCGGCATCAACTTTATCGACCTGAACGTGTCCCAGTGGGCAGGAGTTGAGGCAGAATTTAAGCAATGGTTCCACGACAACATCGTCCAGTAGCGACCGTGGAGGAATCAGGAACAGGGTAGAGTGGAGTTTTCCACTCTACCCTCTCTGTCATTCACGCGGCGCGCTCTTTTACGTCACGGCGGTTTGGCCCTGGTTATCGGCATACCCGTCGTTATTCTTGTATTGTTTATTTTATATCCGCTGCTTGCGATCATCCTCCAGAGCGTTTTCCCGAATATTTATGCCAGCAATCCAAACTTTGCGCCCAGCCTGAGCGCCATCGGCCAGGTGTTTTCTGACCCGTTGAACTACCAGGCGTTGGGCAATTCGCTATGGCTATCTGGCATTACAGCGCTGATCTCGGCTATCCTGGGGACGTTGCTTGCTATCCTGGCCAGGCGCACCGATTTGCCGCTGCGCCGGGCGATGGATTTCCTGGTATGGATCGTTTTCTTCACGCCATCATTCTTGATCGGCGAAGCCTGGTCTCTGGTCATCATTCGCGGCGGTATTCCAGATCAGTACCTGCACTTCTCGGATGGATTCATCAACTCGTTTTTCTCACCCGTAGGCGTAATCTTCATCCTGAGCCTGAAAACATTCCCCTATGTTTATCTTTCGGTCAGCGCCGCGCTGCGCTGGCTTGGTTCAGAATTTGAGGATGCTGCCCGCCTTTCGGGGGCGCGTACATGGCGCGCGTGGCTGAGCATTAACGCTCCATTGCTACTGCCGGCCATCCTGGCGGCTGGACTGATCGCATTCGCCGAAGCGCTGTCAGATTTCGGCATCGCGGCAACGATTGCGCAAAGTTCCAATGTGACGCTTGTCACCTATCAAATTTATACGGCCATCAATACGTCGCCGGTCAATTTTTCGCTCGCGGCAGCCCTTTCCCTGTTGCTCTTTATCGCTATCGCGCTGGCTCTGCTGGTGCAGGCGGGAGTGCTGCGGCGGCGCTCGTTTCAGGTAATCAGCGGGCGCAACCGCCCGGCGCGCCCTGTGTCGCTGGGCATCTGGAAATGGCCTGCCTTTGCCTTTTGCGTCGTCGTTTTTCTGCTGGCGCTGGTCATTCCGGTTGGTTCATGCTTAGTGTTATCGTTTTTGCACGCCTTCGGACTGGGGCTAACGCCTGGCAACTGGACGCTGGATAATTATACAAGCATACTTACCCAGGGATCGGATGATCTCAACTCCCTGATTCGCACGGTTTTGCTGGCATTTAGCGCAGCTACCATTACGACGCTGCTGGGAATGCCGATTGCCTTTATCATCCGCCGCACGCGCCTGCCAGGGCGCAGGTTGCTGAGCCTGTTTACCCTGGTGACGATTGCGGTACCGGGCATTATCCTGGCCTGCGGCTACATCTTTGCCTGGAACGCGCCATATTTGCAAAATATAGGCATTGGCGGAGCAAATGGCATCCAGTTTTATGGCACCATCTGGCTGCTGCTGGCCGCTTATATCGGCGGCAGTGTGCCATATGCCACGCGCCTGAGCCTGGGCGCGCTGGAGCAGGTGGGCCAGAATATGCTGGAAAATGCGCGCGTGCAGGGGGCGAACATCTTCCATCTCATGGTAAGCATCATCGCGCCACTGCTGCGGTCAAGCCTGACCTCCATCTGGCTGCTGGTTTTCACAGGCACTATGTTTGAACTGGCGGCATCTGAATTGCTGTATCCGCCAGGACAGCCAACCATGCCGGTGCGTATCGTCGGTTTGTTCAATGATTTTAAGCTTGGGCCAGGTATGGCGCTTTCTATGTTGAATGTAGCCATTGTCGCATTTGCGCTGACCCTGATTCGCGTCATCCCCTGGATGGTCGGTCGGCTAACAGGCATTGCGCAGCGGAGCGGGAGGGTAAATGTAGATGTACTTACAAATACGGCAACTGAATAAAAGCTATGGCACAAAACGTGTCGTATCGAATGTTGACCTGGCAATTGAAGAGGGGGAGATACTCTCTTTGTTGGGGCCGTCGGGCTGCGGGAAAACAACCATTTTGCGTATGCTGGCGGGTCTGGTAACGCCGGATAGCGGGTGGATCAAAGTAGGCGAGCGCGTATTTTATGATGGGAAGCGCGAGGTCGCGGTCGAAGATCGCCAGATTGGTATGGTCTTCCAGGATTACGCGCTGTGGCCGCATATGACGGTGGCGAAAAACATCGCGTTCGGTATGCGCCTGCGCCATCTTCCAGCCTTAGACATCAAAAAAAGGGTCGCGGAACTGCTGGAACTGGTGAATCTGCCCGGCATGGGCCAGCGTTACCCCTATCAAATGTCCGGTGGGCAACAGCAGCGTGTAGCGGTCGCGCGCGCCCTCTCGACGGAACCGCGTGTTCTGCTGCTGGATGAACCGTTATCCAGCCTGGACGCGGGTCTGCGCGAAAGTATGCGCACGGAACTGGTGCAACTTTTCCGGCGGCTCAAGATGACGGCTATCAACGTCACCCATGACCAGGATGAAGCCATGTCGATGTCCGACCGCATCATGGTCTTGCGCGACGGCAAAGTGCAACAAATCGGCACACCAACCGACCTGTACATGCACCCCTCCAATACCTTTGTTGCCTCATTTATGGGCCACGCGAATATGTTTTCAGGCGATATAGTCAACGCCACTGCTGATGCGGACACTATCTCGCTGCGCCTGGATGAAGACGTACTGGAAAGGCGCGTTGTGATGGGTCAGCTCAATGAAAACGTGCGGGGCCATCTTAACGGGAGAGCGCGCCTGATGTTTCGCCCTGAGGATGTGCGCGTCTATTCAGAAGCGCGCGAATTTAGCCACTCCAACGTGTTCGAAGGCAGTGTATCGCATACCTCATTTGTAGGAGGACAATGGCGCACAATGATTGCTCTGGATGAAGTACGCCCGCTCCAGGTACTCGCTTTCCCCACCTTCCAACCACAGATCGAACAGCATTTGTGGCTGGAAATACCTCCCGAACGCTGTCAGGTCGTGCCAGAATAGATCGAGACATGAAACAGCAGGGATATATTTGCACATCCCTGCTGTTTCATATAGCCATAAGCTATTGACCAACACTCTTATTCCATCTATACTCTGCGCATGACACAGGCCAACATTGACATACCAGTTATCTACCAGGATCACCACCTGCTCATCGTAAACAAACCGGCGGGACTGGTTATTCATCCCACATATAAACACGCCGATGGCACAATGTGGGATAGTATCCTGGCCTATCTCACGGGACAGGGGGGCGACAACTGGCAACCTCAAGAACTGCCTGATAAGCCGCAATGGGCGGGCGCGCCTGAGCATATTCAGGTCATGCTGCGCGAGCAACAAAGGGCGAAACAGTGGCAGGAAGAAGGGCTTTTGCCGCGTCCCTGCCTGTTGCATCGCATCGATAAGGACACATCGGGCGTGGTTGCGCTGGCGCGTACTGAACGCGCGCGGCGTCACCTAGTTCGCCAGTTCTACGATCACAGCATCGTGAAACGCTACCTGGCGGTAGTGCGCAAGGGTTCGCCGCAATGGACGAGACCGCGCGCGCAGTTTAACGTCCTCATACAAAATGGAAGCGATCAGCAACCCATAGAATCTGCTGAGCTTCTCGCGGTCAATGGCGCCAGGTATGTACTCGATGGCCCTTTGCAGCGTGACCCCGATGATCGCCGCCGCTGCATCGTTGGCCCGCATGGTCAATCTGCCGTGACGCTGGTATGCGTACTCGCTGTAAGAGGAGAATATGCCCTGCTGGAAGCGCGGCCCATCACCGGGCGCACGCACCAGATTCGCGCTCATCTCGCGACTGCGGGCTTTGCTATCATAGGGGATGCTACTTACGCACCGCTTGCCAGGGAGGAATCACCTGCTGCGAAACTATCGAGGCAGTTTCTGCACGCATATAGCCTGGAACTGCGGTCTTACCCTGATAATGAGCGAAAAACTTTTGTTGCGCCGCTGGCCGATGACCTTGTGGCATGGCTGGCAGCATATTTGCCCGAAGGGCTGGAAATACTCCATGCAGGGAAAACAGTATGCGCATGATAGCGGACCGTACGCAAAACTGAGCGCGGACGAAAAGAAGAAACGCCTGGACGCGATGGTGCGTATCTGGCAAAGCGATACCGGGAAGCGCATCGAACGCGAGGGATATCGCGCTTTTATTTCGGCGTCCGGTCTGGATGAATACCGCTATAGCGTCTGGATGCGTTTCCCGGAGTGGGATCGCTCGGCTGTTGTCGGTCAGGTAGTTACATTGCAGCGTTCAGAAAGCGGGGTGCCCGAAGACCCCGCGCTTTTCAGCATCTGGCGGCATGATCCCCTGTTAAAATCGCTGCCAGACTGGAAAAATCAGCTTCCAAAAGAGAATGTCTTCAACATCATGGTACGTATCACGCCCGGTGGCCTGGGCGAGGGCGTCAAGTGGGCCACGGTCATGCCGAAAGAAATGATCCCACGCTACAAGCCGGGCTGGCCCACACAGCAGGAATGGGTCGCCTGGACGCGCTCGTTCGACTGGCTCTCGGTTGCGGTAATGTTTGTGCGGGCGATGCTGGATGACCTCAAAGATCAGTCCGCGACAAGTTGAGGGGCAGTTTCATAGTCCATAGTTATCTCAATGGACGGCTCTGCGCAACCGATTAGGCCCTTTTGCAGGTCGCTGCGGATTTCATACGCTTCTTCCGCGATAGCAAGTATATCCAGGTCTACTTCTTCGACAATCATGGTCTCGCTATTGTCCATCGCGATATCCAGCGGCCCTTTGAAAGGAACGGTGATCTGCGATTGACCGATTAAGGTGCTGGTATTCTGGTCGGAGACCTGTTTCCCGGCGGCGTTGGCATAGACGAGTACGACTTCATTCTCAAAAGCCCTGGCAAGACACAGGGCATTGACGAGCATCACTTCTGAAAACTTGTTAAGCTCCTGCCCTTTGCCAGCGTCTTCGAGGCACCAGTAACTGGGGCAGATCACCATTTCGACGCCTTCGCTGACCATAGCGCGGAACATCTCAGGAAACATCAAATCCCAGCAAATAATCAGGCCAACTTTGCCGAAGCGCGTTTCAAAAACCGCAATATCATTCCCCGGCGTGATGTAGCTGCGTTCCGGCAACCACAGGTTGAGCTTGCGATACTGGCTCAGAATGTCGCCGTGCTGGTCAATATAGTACGCCGTATTGTACAGGCCGTTCTCGTCGCCCTCGATGATGGAGCCTGGAACGATATCGATGTGGTACTGCGCTGCAAGTTCTTGGAAATGCTTTACGTAGCGCTGATCGAAGTCAGCAAGATCGACGCGCCCATCGAGCGGGCCAGCGATAAAATCTTCGGGGAAAACGATCAGGTCGGCTTCTTGCGCCACCGCCAGTTGAATGAACTGTTCGGCCTTTTCCAGATTTTCCTGTGGCGCAAACTGGCTGATTTCAAATTGGACGACGGCAACTTTGATGAGCATAATGGTC
Source organism: uncultured Chloroflexia bacterium (assembly GCA_963769535.1). Lineage (GTDB taxonomy): Bacteria > Chloroflexota > Ktedonobacteria > Ktedonobacterales > Ktedonobacteraceae > CF-113. The sequence goes on from CAVYMC010000006.1 coordinate 337,818, forward strand.
TTCCAGCCTTTTGTGATAAGTACTCGAATAGATGAATGCAAATAAAGAAACGACTCTGTCGTCTATTTTACAACAAACATGGAGTTTTAGCGGGGGTAATAGGACATTTGTATCATGCCACGAACCAGGGCGACCGCGAGGATCGCCCTGGAAGGCCTGTAAGTGTATTTTTGACAGTAGGATACAATGTGCGATATAAGTAGAATTGTTCGCCTCAGCGAAGGAGAGGCCTTCGTTGAGGCGAACAGGCTAGAAAAGTGAGAAAATATGAATCGGCGAAAAACATGTTTTTCGCCAATTCATATTCAGCTAACCGTGTCGCGCCGATAGGAAAAGTCCGAGGTGATTGCCGGAGGGATCGGTGAAAACAGCCCACCAGCCAACATGCGGGATCTCCGTTTTGGGAAGCACCGTTTTTCCTCCGTGCGCCTCTATGGTAGCCAGAGTGGCGTCGATATCGTCAGTCGCCAGATAGACCAGCAGCCTGTCCGGCTTATAGGTAGGCTCCGAAGGTACGGCAAAACCTCCACGGGGGCCGCCCTCGGACTCGAATGTCACATAGTTGTACGTTTGATTAGTTTCAATCTTCCAGCCAAAAACCTCGCTGTAAAATGTGCCTGCCGCGCCTGCGTTCACTGCGGGAATCTCAATATGCGCAATTGGATGATTTGCCACGAACATGTTTCCTTTCCTGGAACTCGTTGATTCACATCAGAGACGAAAGCTCATTGCCTTCATCCTTCTCAATGAGAGAGCAGGAGCGCTCTCTTTCTCTCACATGAGAGCCATCCACACCAGGAGAGTATAGCAAAAGAATGGTGACACCCTTATGTCACATTTGGGCGTAGTGACGAGCAATTTCTTGAGCCGCATACTGAATACGCATGCGCAATCCTTCTGGCGCAAGCACCTTCGCGTCAGCGCCAAGTCCCAACAACACACGCACAAGCCAATCGTACTCCTCTGGTCGCAAACGCACGCTGAGCCATCCTTCCCCTTCTCCCGTCTGCTGGAGGTGGGAGGCCAAATGAGGTTCGTGTTCCAGTCTCAGGACTCCACGAGCTGTCAGAGAGATACGGACCTCTGGAAATGAGGGATGGACATGGGCAATGGTTGAAGCGGGACGTTCCAATCGCGACGACGGGGCAGCTTTCACTTCCAGAAAACGGTCAACACGGTACATGCGCGTTTCCCCACGCTCAGATGAATACGCCTCACAGTACCATAAACCCGCTTCGGTACGCACACGCATCGGAAGGAGCGTTTGCTGTGAGACCCCTTTCTCAGAGCGATAGGTCACAGCAACCCACTGTTGCTCACGTGCGCTTTCCAGAAGGTGATCGAGAAACAGAGTCGGATAGGGTTGAGAGGGAACATCGAGAGAAAGCGTGTGCGTGAACTGGTCGAGAGCCTCGCTCTCACGTCGAGGGAGGAGGGTCTGGACTTTGGTAAGCAGCGACTCGCGCTCCTGTTTGTAGGGAGTCTCACTGAGTTGTGAGAGACTGCTGAGCGCCAGACGTAACAAGAGGGCTTCGTGCAAGGTCAAGGCGAGCGGAGGCAAGGAATAATCTGACGGTAACGTATAGCCCCCAGAGGCCCCCAGCTCAGCCGCAATAGGAATACCCATTTCGCACAGAGCCTGGATATCACGCAGAATCGTGCGTCTGGATACCTCAAAACGATGGGCGATCTCTCCAGCAGTGCGTTTTCCTCCCTGTAAGAGCAACAGCATAGAGGTCAGACGGTCAATACGATTCATCTTCTCTATCCTTCTGTAAAAATGCTTTCCTCCAAAAATACACTTAAGGGCCTGGAAGCTGATGCTGCAGCTACTTCGCCCAATCGCTCAACAGTGCTTTGGCGGCGTTGTGGCCGGGCGCGCCCATCACGCCGCCGCCGGGATGAACGCCTGAGCCGCACAGGTAGAGGCCATCAACGGGTGTGCGGTAGCGCGCACATTCGGGTGTGGGGCGCAGCGAGAAGAGTTGGTCGGGGGTAATCTCGCCGTGAAAGATGTTGCCGTTGGGCATACCGTAACGCTGTTCGATGTCCACCGGGCTAAGCACCTGGCGATGCAGGACGGCATCGGCAAAATTGGGGGCGAACTCGGTCACTGTTGCAATGATGCGATCTGCCATCTCGTTCTTCACCTCTTCTGACCACTCGCGACCCCGCAGGTGATACGGCGCGTACTGGCAGAACATCGAGATGGTATGATACCCGGCGGGCGCGACGGTCGGGTCGGTGGATGATTGCATGTACGCCTCGATATAGGGTTTTTGCGAGAGGCCGCCGTTCATAGCGTCTTCATAGGCGTTCTGCACCCAGTCGGGAGTGGGCGAGATATCGAGCGAACCGGCATGTTGCAAGCCCGGCGTTGTGCCTGGGAGACATGTGAAGCTGGGCAGTTCTTTCAGCGCGATGTTGAGCTTGATGACCGCGCTCTCCGTCTTGAAATGCGAGATGCGTTTGAGGAAACCTTTATCCAGGTCGGCATCCGCGCAAAACTGGAGGAAGGTGCGTTTGGGGTCAGCGTTCGAGAGAACCGCGCTGGCCCTTACCTCTTCGCCATTTTCCAGCAACACGCCTTCGGCCTTGCCATTATGTACCAGAATTTTGGCTACCGGCACATTGGTGCGAATCACCGCGCCGTGCGCTTCGGCGGATTCCGCCAGGGCGAAACTGATGCGTCCCATGCCGCCGCGCACGTATCCCCACATACCCATTTCCCCGTTCACCTCGCCAAACATATGATGCCACATCACGTAGACCGAGCCGGGCGTCTTCGGCCCGATGAACGAGCCAATCACACCCTGACCCGCGAAGGCTGCCCGCAAGTAGTTGGACTCGAAATAGTCAGACAGCATATCGTAGAGGTTGCCGAACATGAGATAGCGGTAAATCTCCTCGTCCTCGCCTTGAAAACGAGCGGCGAGATCAGCAACGGAGGGCGGCTCTTCCAGCAAAATAGGGTTAAGAATGGCCGAGGCGCGGTCAAAGAAATCGAGAAACTTCGGATAGGCCTCGGCGTCGTGTTTGGAGAGCTTGCGAATACCCTCGATAGTTTTTTCGGTGCTGGCGCGGAAGAAAAGATACTTGCCATCCTGGAACGGCACAAACATCTGCGGGTCTTTGACGTAGGCGTCGAAGCCGTAGCGGTGCAATTCGAGGTCGCGAATGATCTCAGGGCGCAACAGGCTGACGACGTAAGCGCATGGGGACATAGTGAAGCCGGGGAACGGCTCTTCGAGGGTGCAGGCTCCGCCCACGCGGTCGCGTTGTTCCAGCACAATCACCTTTTTACCGGCGCGCGCCAGGTAGCCTGCTGCCACGAGACCATTATGTCCCGCTCCAATGATAATCGCGTCATACTGCTCGTTCTGATTTGCCATGCCTTGTAGTCCTTTCGGGGAAAGAGAGACGATGTGGCGTTCGTTTCGTTCGCCTGAGTTAAGTATATCATTACCCCGGTGGAATAAGCTCTACCTGACTTGCCCCTGCCCTGGCAACGACTGGTAAACGCAAGAAATGTTATACTTTATACATAGCAATCATGTTTTAACCAATCGAGGTGTGTTCTATGCAGATCAGACCCTATGGCGATACTGCCAACGATGGCGTCGTGCAACTCTCATTTACTTTGCCTTTACCGCTTAGTGGGCGCGCGCGGGAGGCTGCCCGTCGCTATGCGATGCTTATGGGCATCAGTAACCCACTTGTGGCGCACGCGGAGGCCATTGATAAGGCGTTTACCTTCTTTGTGGTGTATGGCGCGTGTTCGCATACGCTTGACCCCAACCAGATTCAGGTTGATGAACTGGCACACGAAGAAATGGACTTCCACGAAATCAACGAACTGATCCAGCAGAGCCTGGGGCGGCGCGTGACGGTCATTGGCGCGGCCATCGAAAGCGACGCGCATACGGTTGGTATCGACGCTATATTTAATGCCAAGGGCTTCGCGGGAAATTATGGCCTGGAACGTTTTCCCGCGTTTCGCGCGCTGAACCTGGGGGCGCAGGTTTCCTGTGAGGCGCTCTTGCGGCGAGCGGCGGCAGAGCAGGCCGAGGCTATTCTGGTGTCGCAGGTAGTGACGCAGAAGAATATGCATATCCACAACCTGACCAAATTGATCGAACTGGCCGAGGCCGAGGGCGTGCGCGACCGCTATTTGTTCATCGTGGGTGGGCCGCGTATCTCCCATGCCTTCGCCAAAGAACTGGGCTATGATGCCGGTTTTGGGCCGGGATCAAACGCGGCCATGGTCGCCAGTTACATTGCGCAAGAACTGGTGGCGAGGATGAGTTAGCTATCTCAGACCTGAATTTCGTAGCGTTTGGGGTTGCGCGGATCAATGATTACCTGCACCAGTGCGCTGATTGACTTGTTGGGGTCTTCATCGAAGAAGTACTTCCAGAAAGTATATGTTTGTCCCGATCTTGGATTAGTCCAGACAGCGGTGACGGTATAAAAATGATGCATCGCGCCGGTCGAGGCTTTTTTCTTGTCGTGTTGCACGGATGTCACCTTTGCCACGATGCGCTCCCCACGTGTTTCCATCCAGCGAGCTTTACGCGCCATAAAGATAATGGGTAGGGCAAAAAAGATAATGATGGCTATACCCAACCAGATGATCAGCGCCGAAAAATTCATATGCTTTTCCGAATTGCGACTTGATAGAACACATGCAACGCAAGATTTGGGTTACAATAGCATTATATAATTTTTCCGCTTGTTCCACAATTTGCGACGCAGAATGAGAAAAGGAGAATATACCATGCCCGAACCGAATAGCGGTTCTAATGACGCCCGGCCCCTGGCTCTTGATATTTTGACCATGCAGTCCGTGGCGCGCGCGGATAAACCCGCGTTGATTTGCGGGGACAAGGCGCTCACCTTTGCTGAATTGAATGCGCGGGCTAATCGTGTTGCCAATGTGCTGAAAAGCCTGGGTGTGAACGTGGGAGATCGCGTTGCGATTATGGTACACAACTCCATTGAAGGTGTCGAGGTTGGAGCGGCATGTACCAAAATCAAAGCCATTCAGGTGCCGGTCAATTACCGTTTGCGCGCGCGTGAAGTGGCCTATGTGCTCAATGATAGCGAAGCAAAGGTGGTGGTGGCCGGTCCAGAACTGGTGCAGGTAGTTGAACAGGCGCGCGCTGATGTGCAGGGGCAACCAACATGTATCGCTATTTGCGGTCAAGCACCGGTGGGCTGGCTGCATTACGAAGAGGTAGTACAGGCTGCTAGCGAGACGATGCCTGTTGCAGGCGAAGCATCGCTCGGCAGTTCCATGAGCTATACATCAGGCACGACCGGCAACCCAAAGGGCGCGTATCGTCCGAACGGCGTTTCTCTGGAGGCGGTGCTGGGCGTGGTTCAGGCTTTTGAACTGCGGGATTCCGATGTGCATTTCCTGGCAGGCCCGCTTTATCATAGCGCCCCTAATGCCTTTTTGAGCCTGCAAATTTTGCTGGGCGCGACGACCGTCATATTGCCCAAATTTGATGCAGTTGAAGCCTTACGCCTGATTGAGCGTTACCGCGTATCGACTACCTTTATGGCTCCTACCCTGCTCCAACGTTTATGCGACGTGCCTGATGAGATCGCAAATACCGTTGATACAAGCTCACTGAAAACTTTCATTCTGGGGGCTGCGCCTTGCCCGCATATTCTGAAGGTGCGCGCCACCGAGCGTTTCGGCCCGGTATTGTGGGAGTTCTATGGCGCGACCGAGACGGGCTTTGTCACCATTTTGCGCCCCGAAGATCAACTTCGCAAGCCCGGCTCTTGTGGAACAATTGTGGCAGGTCAGGAGATTCGCCTGCTGAACGAAGCTGGCGAGGAAGCGCCGGATGGCGTGCCAGGAGAGATGTGGGTACGCAATAGCTCGCTGGCGCAGTATTTCAAGAAGCCGGAAGCGACCGCCAGGAATATGCGCGACTCATTCTTTTCGGTAGGTGACATTGCTTATCGCGACTCTGAAGGCTACTATTTCATCTGCGACCGCAAGATCGATATGATCATTTCGGGGGGCGTCAACATCTACCCGGCAGAGATCGAAGCCGTACTCAGCGCTCACCCGACTATTGCGGACGTGGCCGTGATCGGCGTTCCCGACCTGCACTGGGGCGAATCCGTGAAGGCGGTCGTTTCTCTCCGGCCAGGAGCCAGCGCTACCCAGGAGGAGCTGATCGCGTATTGCGCCGAACGGATAGCCGATTACAAAAAGCCCCGTTCAGTAGACTTCATGGATGAGCTTCCACGCAATCCGGCTGGGAAACTGCTCAAGAGAAGCATCCGCGAAGCCTACTGGAAAGGCCAGGAGCACAAAATCTAATCCGGTAGAGATGCTCCTTGTGGGCGTCAAGTTTGCCGGAGCGAAATTATGTCAAAGCAAAGGGTGCCTGGACGCCCACAAGGAGCGTCTCTACCGGATAAACGATTCCAGCGCCGGGCAATCGTTGCACGAAAGGAGCGCAAACGCCGCTCGCATGATGCGCGTCTGGAGATCGGTATTATTGGGTTCACCAAGTGGATAGCCCAGCGGGAAAGGCACGAAGAGGGCGCGCGGCGGTCGCGTTTTTTCAGTTATTTCGCGTAGCAACGAGATAGATACCGTTGTGATGCCTGCATATTCAATCCGGCGTTGGATCAATCCCACGGATTGATTACACATTGGTCAGACGGGTGTCAGCAGGACGACATCAACAGCATCGTCTTTGAGCCGCCGGGCTACCTCTGGCACGGTTTCCTTCATCAATTTCGCGGGTCCGACAATTGATCCCATAAAACTATAGCAGCGGGGAGCCAGCGCGCCGATTTCTCCCCTTTGTTGCATCTCTCGCAGGCGATCCAGTGGGAAAGCCAGATTGCGATCGCGTAAAATGCCTGTCTGGTCAAAAGACCAGCTACGCTGATTCATCTCAAGCAGTTGCGGCGAGATGTGTGAGGGAATTTCGCGAAACGAGCTGTCGCCATTGCGTATAGTGAGATCAAACGGTGTCTGATCTGGGAGGCTCAATCCCGCCGTCGTAACCAGCGCGACCGTGCAGGCGGAGAGCGGTTTTTGTAGAGGCGTGACCGCATTGGCTACCGGGTCGCCGGGGCGCGGACTGTAATGCTTAAATGGATATCCTTTCAGAAATAACCGCTCTTTGAACTCAACATCTTCCATATTTGCCATATGCTCGCAACCACCTTTACCAGTAGTAGGCACAGCTCTTCTCTTGAGACTATAGCACGCTATTCACTCTTGTTTCCATGCCACAAGGGTCGGCATGAGAACAGTCAAGCTACTTGCGCTTGTGGTTGATGATACAGATGAGGTATGATCAGGGGTAGCCATATCATGCAACAATTGTGGGATTGTCACGAACGTGAAGCCGCGTTGTTGCAGGGTAGTAATGATGATGGGCAACGCCGCGGCCGTCTGAGCGCGAAAACCGCCGCCATCATGTAATAAAATGATCCCGCCATAACGCGCAAGATTGAGGATACGGCGGGCAATCACATTTACCCCAGGAGTAGCCCAGTCGCGCGCCTCGTTGTTCCAGAGGATGGTACTCAGGTTTTGTTGCAAAGCCTGGGCGAACACAAAGCGGTTGAATGAACCATAGGGCGGGCGAAAAATGGTAGGTCGCGATCCCGTAACCGATTGAATAGCGTCAGATGTGCTTACCAGTTGGGATAAAATATCTGTTGCCGAAAGCCTGGTTAGTTGGGGATGCGACCAGCTATGATTGCCGATACTATGCCCTTGCAAAAATTCCTGGCGTACAATAGTCGGATACTCTTTGACAAGGTAGCCGACATCGAAGAACGTGGCCTTGATATTATAGGCTTGTAAGACAGCCAGCACCTGTGGGGTATAGGCGGGATTAGGCCCATCATCAAACGTCAAAGCGATTTCCGGTAGATGGGTATTGCCGTAAAACACTGGATAATCGAAGGGTTTTGCTTTATTTTGCGGTGTTTGACGAGGTACCTGATGCGCCCGTCTCCGCAATATCTGTGCGTTTGCAGACGTTGTCTGCAGGTCGTTATTATCGTTAGATGTAATCGGATGTATAATGGGTAAAAGATTCAGGGTTGTTGCATCCGCATTAAATATTACGGCCCCCATAAGACAAAGCAAACTGCACAATACTATTACCAGCACGCCGCGATTGATGCTGTCCTTATTTGTGCGATGTTTTTGTGAAAATTCTACGTATTTAGATGAATGCATATAGCTGCCATTAACTCTGACTGCTTGATAGATAGAATATGATCTATATACTTTTGCGCCTTAGCCATTGTATCATACATACGGAAGAGTCTATCAGGAATGGCTAATGCACAATGTGAAGCTCGTCACACATTTTTTGTGAAATAGGTAACAGGCAGAGTTGCCAATTGGCGCGAAGATAGGAGGTACGTTACTGCGTACACGTTTTCGCGTTCATTTAGTGAATAGGTAGCGGTGTGCCAGGGGAATGCTTCGTCATAATCTCTCAATGTAAGGATGTTAATCGGATGCATGTCCGTCAGCCCTGTAATCTCTATGTAACATATTGGATGAAGATGAGCTGCGCGCTGTTCCTCATTTTCCTGGCAGGTTGCTCCAGTATCTTTGGTGGAGTTGATGCCTCGATTACCCATCTAACTACTCCCACACCAATCAGGCCCTTGCCGACCTATGTCCCAGGCAGCAGATCCGATGGCAAGGTAGAGGATCCGTTAGTAATACAACTTGCGAAAATACAGAGCATTATGGCGGGTATGACGCTGGATCAGAAATTGGCGCAACTGATTATCGTAGAGTACCTGGGCAACAGCTACGCGCCGACATTGCAATATATGATTGCGCAACAGGGCGTGGGCGGTTTTCTCTATCAGGCCAGCAACCGTAACTTTAATCCACCCGACAATGTAATCGACAACGTAGCGGCTTTTTCGCGCCAGACCATGAAAGATGCTAAAATACCCCTGCTTATTGGCACTGATCAGGAGGGTGGACTGGTGAATCGCCTGTATGCCTTTCATGGCTATCTGCCCTCTGCTGCCGCTATGGCTGCCACCGGCGATCCTCACTTCGCCTATAATCAGGGCGCGATGGCTGCCAAATGGATGCTACAACTGGGCATTAACACCGACCTTGCGCCGGTTGTCGATGTGCATACCGTTGACCCGCCCGTGCTTGAGAGCCGCATGTTCGGCAGTACCCCGGCGCTTGTGGCGACCTACGCGGGGGCGTTCTTGAACGGCCTGCAACAGAATAGTGTGATTGGCACCCTCAAGCATTTCCCTGGCTTAGGCGCGATCTCCTCGGACCCCCACGCCGGACTGCCAACCGTGTACAGGAGCCTTGCGCAATTGCAGAGCATTGATCTTGCCCCCTATAAGCTCATGCTGCAAAAAGACCATCCAGCCATGGTCATGTCTACCGATGTGTTGATGCCAGCTATCGATCCCAATCTTCCTGCCGAGCTTTCACCTAAAGCTATTAACGGCGTGCTGCGTCAGCAATTGGGATACAATGGTGTGGTCATCACCGATGGTCTGTATATGGGTGGCATCAGCCAGCGCTGGTCAATGCCCCAGGCTGCTGTGTTATCGATCATAGCGGGCGATGACCTCATCGAAGGCCCTTATTCCGCCAGCCAGGTTGCGCAGGTAATTGCGGCCTTAAAACAGGCTCTTCAACAAGGTCAATTGACCATAGACCGCATCAATCAATCAGTGCAGCGCATCCTCTTGATGAAAATGCAGTACGGCATCATCCCCGCATAGCCTCCATCTTTCTTGCTTCGGATGCCGCCGCATACATTGCAGGTTCGACGTATATCATTGATGGCGGGTTATCGGTCAATACGGGCGCGTTATAGAAGGCATAGCGAGAAGAATGTTAAGAGTTCGATGGACAGTGCCGGTAGATACGAGACTATAATAGATTATGATGTAAGCGCAAAGCTGTACTCAAATATTTATCTGGAGGAGCATGGTATGCCACGCGCCATCGACTTTCATGTGCATTTGCCAACAACTGAGTTTATGCAGGTTACACTCGGCCCTTATGCAAAGGCCGCTGAACGGTACTTCCGTACCGAGGTCAAACTGAAAGACATCGAGCAGCTAGCCGCCGATTACGCGGAACTCGATATGATCGGAGTTCTGTTGGCATGGGACGCGGAAACAGCCACCGGCCTGCCCCCACTGGGCAATGATTATGTCGCGGAAATCGTGAAACGCTTCCCACAGCAATTTGTCGGTTTCGCCAGCGTTGATCCCCATAAAGGGAAAGCAGCCATCAAAGAAATGGAACGCGCTGTTAAAGATCTGGGCCTGGCGGGTGCGAAATTTCACCCCGGCGTACAGGCTTTTTACCCGAACGACCCGCAATTTTATCCCTTGATGGAGAAAATTCAGGAATTGGAGATTCCAGCCCTTTTCCATACCGGAACGAATGGTCTGGGAGCAGGCACGCCCGGTGGCATGGGCATTAAACTGGATTATACACGCCCCATCTATCTGGACTCGCTGGCCGCCGATTTTCCCGGCCTGACCATCATCGGCGCTCATCCTTCCTGGCCCTGGCACGAGGAAATGATCGCCGCCATGCAGCATAAAACCAATATCTTCAATGATCTCTCCGGTTGGTCGCCCAGATATATTCCCGAAACGCTCCTGCGCGAAGCAGCGACACGCCTGCAAGACCGCTTTCTATTCGGGTCGGACTATCCATTTATCACTCCTCAACGCTGGCTGAAGGACTTTGAGGCAGTGAAGATCGAATTCAAGCCAGAGGTGAGGGAGAAGTTGCTGTGGAGGAACGGCCAGCAGTTACTGGCCCATACCGCCATCGGGCAAATGACGTTCTCTTCGTGAAACTACTTCACTCGAAAGGGAATGCAACGATAGAATAGCCAACCTGGGTATGAAATTGTCTTGAAATTGACACGTTCATATTACTAATCCTATACTTATGTCCGGATTGCAACTGAAACGGGGAAGAGAGCAAGGAGTATACGCTATGTCATTCACTGAAGATGAACTACAATCGTTCAACACGATTCTGGAGCAGCGACTAACAGCCCAGCGCAAAGAAATGGAGCGCGTTTTCGAGCAGCGTATCATCGAGTCGCACCGTGATAGCGAACAGCGTTTCTTTGCCATGCAGCAGGAAATTCTGCGCAATATGACGATGAAGCTAACAGAGATGCAGGGTCGCCTGGACTCGATGTTAAGCGAGAAGTTGCAAATGCAGCAGACACGTCTTACACAGGCCATTAATCTTGACGCGGAACAGAAAAACCAGCAGATAGAGAGTAATCTAGCTCGCTTGTTGGAAGCACAACTGCCGGGCATAGAGCAGTTGTTGAGCAAGCAGTTGCAGGAAGTAGAACTTCAATCGCTTGAGGATACTGTAATGACGGCGAACGGCGTTCATCCGCTGGAGGCATTCGAGGTGCAAACAGAGTTGCCCTGGGAAGACCTCAGCGATATGATCGGTAAAGCTCTCGACGAGCGCCTTTCAGTTCTCAGCGACGCCATTTCGCAGTCACTACAAAATCTCGAACAGTATCTTTCTGTGCGTATTCATGGCTTGCGCGATGAGTTCGTGCGCAGCCAGCCTCAGCCAGCAATCCTCAATGGTAATCATACCAGCGTGCAGGAAGTGTTGCATGGTATAGAGCATCTCGAGCGGGTGGTCGAGTCGTTGCAGGTGGCAATGACCGCTAACCATGCCCTGCTTTCCAACCGTCTCTATCATCATCAACAACTGCCACTCGAACGAGCACACTCTGGCGGACATGCCCTGTTTACGCCCGGCAATGGACAGACCAATGCGCTGACTATGGCGAAAGATCGCGTTGCGCGCGGTCTGGAACCCGAAACAACGGGCAATGTCAAGGTTGAGGAACACGAGGGGTTGTAGATTTATCTACCCGTTCCATATAATTAGAGTGACGAACATGCTGCGAATTGCGTAAGCGTTCGTCAGATATCATCATTATATGGAATGAAGGAAAGGTTGAAGAATGTCGATTGATAAGCCATCAGCCGATGGGGTGCCAGCACACACTTTTGAGTTAGATCAGGTAGCGCTGGACCGGGACGGGAAAAAGCTGGGGAAGGTGCGAGCGCGCTTCAGCCAATATATTCTGGTTGAGCGCGGCGGCTTGTTCAGCAAAGCATACTATGTGCCAAAAAGCGCGGTGACAGGGAATGCAAAGGGCATAGTCCGTTTATCGTTAAGCGAGGATGACCTGCGCCAGCAGGGGCTGGACGGTGTGCCAGATGATTTATATCACGAGTCGCCGGAGATGGGTCGGCCCAGAATAACCGGGGTTCCACAGTTTGGACATAAGCCACTTTCACCGGCTGAGACGGGGCATTATAATTATGGGCGTCGTTGGCCGGGCATAAATACCGATGCTACCCATTCCTATCTCCGTGAAGAAGTATTGCCCGTTCCTCAGCGCGTGGTAGATGAAAAAGGTTCTGATTGACCGAAATCCTCAAGCACACACGCAGTATTTGCTCGACCTGTGGTGAAATCGTTCCGTCAACCTACGAAGTGCGAGAGAACGAGCAAGTCTTTTACACGCGACGGTGTCCCACACACGGTGTCGTCGATACAGACCTGGGGTATCACGCGGCGTTCTATCGCAAATCGTTTGAAGTTGAGAAGGTCATGATAGCGCGTTATGGGGATGGCGGTGATACGGATATTTCGAAGGGGCTTTCTCCTTTCCCGCTGCGCAAACCCGCGGGATTGGCAATTCTGGAAGTGACCGAACGTTGTAACCTCACCTGTCCTATGTGCTACGCCTTTTCCAGCCCGTCTGAGCGCGATTACACGCTGGAGGAGATCGAAACGCGCCTTGACCAACTGATCGCAATCGAGGGCAAAGGTATCTCGTTGCAAATATCCGGCGGCGAGCCTTCGGTGCGCAAGGACCTGGATGTCATCGCAGCGATGGTCAAGCGCAAGGGATTCGGCCAGCTTGAAATGGTGAGTAACGGCATCCGCCTGGCGCGCGAACCCGATTTTGCCGAAAAGCTGGTGAAATGGGGCTTTACTTCGGTCTACCTGCAATTCGACAGCACGCGCCCGCAGGATATTGAGAAGTTGCGCGGCGAGGATTTGTGGGAGGTGCGCGTCAAGGCTATCGCGGCGCTGGAGCGCGTCAAGCTGCCCTCGACGCTGGCCGTTTCGCTCTATGACGGCTTGAATACCGATCAGATTCAACAGGTCGTGCATTTTGCCTGGCAGCATCCCGATACCGTGTGCGCCATTGCATTTCAGGCTGCCACTCCGTTTGGACGTTTCGAGATCAACAACAGTGACGAACGCGCGAACGGTAACGGCCAGGCCACGCAAGAAAATCTCGCCCCGCGCAAGTTGCGAATGCCCGAAATCCTCAAACTGATCGAGGAACAGACGGGCGTCTCGCAAGACCTGTTCTTCCCGGTGGGTGAAGGTTCGCCACTGTGCAACACCTTCTCGCTACTCAAATATACCAACGAGGGCTACAAGCCTATTGCTCCCAACTTCACGCTCAAGGAGTTCATGGACGTGATGGGGCCGCGCCCAAATATGACGCTGCGTATGCTCACACGCGGGCGAGCAGCCATTCTGCCACAAATCGTCTCCAACATCGGCGGAAGCCTCAAACTGATGAAGACGCTGTGGCCGCATATCGGCAATGATCCCTCGTTCTGGACTAGCCGCAAGACGCTCACCCTCTTCGTCAAGCCGTTTATGGACGAGAGCGACATCGACATGAGCCGCATCGAACGTTGTTGTTTCCACAACGCTTCTCCGCGTGGGGTGATGTCCTTCTGCGCCCTCAACGCGAAGATGCGCCCCGCGCAGCCGCATGCCAACGAAAGCGCGTTCGTGCCCCTGCCCACCCGTCGCGTAAAGGCATCGGTGGTTCCAGCGCAGTAGGAGATTCCCATATGCGTTTCTCGATCATCATGCCTGTGTTGAACGAAGAAGCGGTGCTTGAAGGGCAACTTTGTCAGCTTGCTCGGATATGCGCCACGTATGAATGCGAAGTGCTGATAGTCGATGGCGGTAGCGCAGATGCGACTGTCGCCGTCGCGCGGCGTTTTGGGCGGGTCGTTTCCTCGCCTCGCGGACGCGCCGCGCAGATGAATGTGGGCGCTGCTGTGGCAACGGGCGACATCTTTATCTTCCTGCACGCTGACTCGACGTTGCCGGATGATGCTTTCGTAGCTATTGAACGTGCATGCGCTGTGCCCGGCGTGGTGGGCGGCGCGTTTCGCCTGTGTTTTAACTGTTCCCAACCGGCCTACCGGCTGGTGGCGTTTACGACCAACCTGCGTTCGCGCTGGCGCGGTATTTTCACTGGCGACCAGGCATATTTCGTGCGAGTCGAAAGCTTCAAGGCCATCGGCGGCTTTCCCGAAATGGCGTTGATGGAAGATTTGGAGATCATCATACGCCTGCGCAAAATTGGCAGGCTGGTTCTACTTCCCCACTATGTCACGACTTCGGCGCGTCGCCACATGAAAGCCGGCCTGGCGCGCAGCGTGCTTTTTATGTGGTACCTGCGCACCCTTTATAGATTCGGCGTCTCGCCGGAGCAGTTGCAGCGCAAATATCGAGATGTACGATGAGCTTATCCATTATCATCCCCACATGCAATGAAGCTAAACCCATTCTCATAGAAAGGATTCCCTATGGCAAAAGCAACGATCGCGACGGACATCACTCGGCGGCTAGATGTTCTGCGTTGGAGTAAGTTCCACACCATGATCACCGCCGTTCTTGGCGTCGGTTGGCTTCTCGATGCATTCGAGGTGAATATCGTTGGAAGCGTTCTCGGTGTCATCCAAAATGTCTTTCACCTGGACGCCAGCCAGGCATCGTGGGTCGTGAGTATCTGGCTGATTGGGATTATGTTCGGCGCATTCGTCTTTGGCTATCTCTCCGACCGTTTTGGACGCAAGCGCCTCTTTCTTGCTACGCTGGTGATGTACTCTTTCTTTACTCTAGTATCAGCCCTTTCACCGAACTACGCCTTCCTCCTGGTGTTCCGTTTCCTGACCGCTATCGGCGTGGGGGCCGAGTACACCGCCATCAATTCCGCGATCAGCGAGTTCATCCCACCCATCAATCGCGGCAAGATCAATGGACTGGTGATGAATTTCTGGCCCGTCGGCGCCATGATCGCCGCCTTGCTGAACCTCTTTTTCATCAACCTGTTTGCGCCAGCGGTCGGTTGGCGCGTGGGGTTTGCCTTTGGGGCCATCGCCGCCCTCTTTGTCGTCTGGATGCGCCGTTCCATCCCCGAATCTCCCCGCTGGCTCTTGAGCAAAGGACGCCACCAGGAAGCAGATGCGGTCGTTTGCTCCATCGAAACACTGGCGGGTCAACCACAGCATGAGACGCTCGAAGCTATACTGGTCGATGCGAAACCTACGCGGCCATTTTTCGGTCAGGTGTACGAACTCATCACGCGCTATCCGGCTCGCCTCGCGCTGGGCTGCCTCCTCGACCTGTCGGAAGCATTCGGCTACTATGGCATGTTTACCTTCCTGGCGCTGGCCGTACTCCCAGCCATCCACATTGCCCCGACGCAGATTCCCTGGTTCTACCTCCTCGGCAACGTGGGCGCGCTGCTCGGTGGACTGGCGATGTTGTCGGTCATCGATCGCCTGGGGCGCAAGATCACAGTGCCTGCTTTTTACACACTGGCGGCCCTGTCCGCCATGCTCTTAGCCCCGGCAGCAGCAACGAGAAGTGGCCTGATGGTCTTGCTCGCTTTTCTGGTGGCGAACTTCTTCGCGACGGGGGCATGGACCAGCGCCTATCCGACTTTCTCTGAGATCTTTCCCACCCACCTGCGCTCGACGGGTGTTGGCCTGTCGGTGGCGGTTGGTCGCACCGGTGCCATCTTCAGTGGCCCCTTGCTGATCGTGATTTTCAAGGGACGAACTGGCATAACTGGTGCGCTCGTCACGATGGCTGCCCTCTGGCTCGTGGGAGCCATTGTGATGATTCCCTGGTACTTCCGGGGTGTTGAGGGGGCGAGAACGTCCCTAGAAAATATGGTACGCTTCCCCACAGAAGTCGCCGTCGAGTAGAGTGTCATTTCAAGTCCAACTGCTCAGCAGGAGTTCGGCGCGGACTGGACTCCTGCCTTGCGAAAAGGAGACCTTTGTATGAGTACGAGCAGACCAACAGTACGCCACGCGCTTAAGATGGCGCAGCCAGCCATCGTGAGTCCTGATCCACCAGAACTGCAATTGGACGCGCTCGATACGCTCTGGTTGCAGGTCACGGGTACCCTGTGTAATATTGCCTGCCTGCACTGTTTCATCACCTGCGGGCCGAAAAACCACCAGCACGAGATGATGACGGTGCAGCAGGTGCGCGCCGCCCTCGTCGCGGCACGCGAGCAGGGCGCGCGCGAATATTATTTTACGGGCGGCGAACCGTTTTTGCACCCCGATATTCAGGAACTCATCACCATAACGCTGGAACAGGGGCCGCTCAGCATCCTCACCAACGGCATCCTCATCGATGATGACATGGCGGCCTGGCTTGGAGATACATTCCGCAGGTCCGCCTATTCGCTCGACCTGCGCGTCAGCCTGGATGGAAGTACGGCCCCGGAGAACGACAAGGTGCGTGGCAAGGGGACATTTCAGCAGATTATTGCTGGCATCGCACGTCTCGCTCGCAACGGCATCAATCCGGTCATCACGGTAACGGAAGTGCGTCCCACGATGGGTCTCCCGGCGGAGCGCGCGGCTTTCATGGAATTTGTGCGCGGCCTGGGACTGGAGAAGCCGCGCTTGAAATTCCTGACGCCGTTCCTGATCGGACGCGAGGAGAGGCGCACGCGCGGCTACCGTGAAGATGAACTGCTCCACGATGGTGATCTCCAGCCAGGGGAAGCCCAAAAACTCCAGTGCAGCGGTTGCCGTATGGTGACAGATGATGGCGTGTATCCCTGCCCTCTGCTCATTAACATCCCCGGCGCGAAAATGGGTGAAACCTTCCAGGATGGGTTGAGACCCATCCGGCTTGCCTGGCAGCCGTGTTATACTTGCCATGTGTATGGTGTCACCTGTCGTACCTGACATCTTCGTGAGTTCGAGAGCATCAAACAGAAGCGGAAAGAAGAGCCATGCGACACGAGCAGGAACTTTCAACAGGAGCGAAAACAGACGCGCAGGAGAGGTATCGCATCGCGGTCTTCGGCGGGTGCTACAATAACTATCTCGCTTTGCAGGCAACGCTTGACGATGCCCGCAGGCGAGGCGCTCAGGCCATCTACTGCCTGGGCGATATGGGTGGGTTCGGACCCATCCCGACCGCGTCTTTCCCATTTTGTGGGAGAACGAGGTCATCTGTATGCAGGGCAACTATGATTACAGTATCGGCAATCGCCTGGCCGATTGCGCCTGCGGCTATACCGACCCGCGTGATAACTACTACGCGCAGATCAGCTATGATTACACGCTCGCCAATACCTCCGACCGCTATAAGGACTGGCTGCGCGACCTGCCGCCGAGCATACAGTTGGAGAGGGGAAACCGGCGCATCCTCATGGCGCATGGTTCGCCGCGCCGCGTGAATGAATTTCTGTGGGAGTCGACTACGCCTGAGCCGTTCCTGGCGAAGTTGTTCAACGACTCCCATACAGACATGATTCTCTGCACGCATACGGGGATTCACTGGCAACATCAGCTTCCCGATGGACGCTGCCTCGTCAATGTCGGAGCTATTGGACGCCCGCCTAACGATGGACAGACGACGGTCTGGTATGCGCTGCTGACCATGTATCCGGGACACAGCCAGGTAGAAAGCGAGTTGCTGCCGGTTGCCTACGATTACGAGCGGCTGGCCTATGAAATGCGCCAGGAGCGGCTGCCGGAAGAATTTGTCGAAACGGTCCTGACCGGCTGGTGGACGACCTGCCTGGAAATCTTGCCCGCTAAAGAGCGGGCGCGAGGGCGTTTCTGATTTCTATCCTGGTATTGCCTATTCATACGTATAAAACCCTCGACCGCTTTTCTTGCCATACATACCTGATTGCACCATGCGGCGCAATAGCGGCGGTGGCGCATATAACGGGTCTTTATACTCCTCATAAATAGCCTCAGCTGCCCATAGCGTAGTATCAAGCCCAACATAGTCAAGCAGAGTAAACGGCCCCATTGGATAACCGCAACCAAGCTTCATCGCAGTATCAATATCGTCTCGTGAAGCTTGTCCATTTTCTAACATCCGTACAGCCGCGATTAAATACGGAATGAGCAGGAAGTTGACAATAAATCCTGCTGTATCTTTTGATAGAACAGGAGTTTTGCCGAGAGAAATAGCAAATTGCTTGACGGTTTCAATGGTATCTTCAGAACTCGATATCGTTTTAACGACCTCAACCAATTTCATAACAGGAGCAGGATTAAAGAAGTGCAATCCACAGACCTTATCAGGACGCTTTGTTACCGCTCCCATTTGGGTAACGTTGAGTGATGAGGTATTTGTCAGGAGCAGTGCTTCAGGCTTGACAATGCGATCAAGCGCAGGAAACAGGCGCACTTTCTCCTGCATATTCTCGATGACCGCCTCAATCACCAGGTCGCAATCCGCAAAATCTTCCATATTGAGCGTGCCATGCAGCCTGCTGCGGTTCTCATCAACCTGTCCCTGCGAGAGTTTACCCTTGCTTGCCATCATATCCCATGCCGCATAAATACGAGCCATACCCTTATCGAGCAAAGGCTGAGTAACTTCGCACACCACTGTCTCATATCCGGACTGAGCGCAGGTCTGGGCGATCCCTCCGCCCATCAACCCGCAGCCAACAACGCCAATACTTCGTATAGCCATAGACTATCACTCCTTATCTTTCTTAGCGAAACACAAACGATCGTAACATAGGTTGCCAAACCTGACCACTCAATTGGTCAAAACCCGTTGAATCTATGAACAATAGATAAGGTCATTATTTCGATGGTCACTTTGGTACCATCGCGTGCTGTTTCCTCAACGATAGCTGCCTGTTGAACCCATTGGCTTCCCCCGACAATAACCATTCCTGGCATTTTTACTGAAGTGTAGTGGGAAAAGCCTCGTTCCCATGCCCTCTTATCTTCTACTCCTGCACCAGGAGATGTAGAGGAAGTAGCCTTCTCAGTAGTGAGAATAAGGGAACTACCGAAGTAAATCGGTGGATCGATGATATCGTTTATCCAATTATGCTGCGGTTCCACGCTAATTACGTCTCCCTGTCCTACCACCAGCCAATCCTGGAGATAGTTAATCGAAAAACTTTCTCCCAGGTAGGTTTTCAACGGTAGAAGCCTATAGACATCGAACTGTTGGTTGATGCCAATGAAAAGTTGGACAATTGCGTAAACGAGCAAGATAATACCGAGCAGAATATGTAGGAACTTGTATTTCACTGCTGCGCGTTGCGTAACCAACATTTTCAAGCTCTACATAGATGGTGATTTCTTATAGCCTTCAGCCATCGCCTTATCCTACGAAATCCTGTATAGCCTGGGCCGGGCCATCTTTTGCCAGAAATACAATCGTATAATGGTTCAGTTCTGGGTAGTTCGCATACTGGCAATTCTTAATGTTATTGCGAATTTCCTCAGCCTCGGCTCCGGTCAACAATTGGTCGTCAGGAGTAAACAACCCCTGTCCTGCTCTCAACAGCAAGGTAGGTACCTCTACGCGCGGCCAGAGCGATTCTGGTGTGTATTCATAAATTGCCATCTGATCTTCATGCACACCTGCTGGATAGCCCTTAGAAATAACTGAGCCATCATGCTGATGGTATACGTCATGCGCGAAGTAAATATCCAGGTACTCATTCCAGTATGGGCCGAGAAACGGAGCAAATTTGAGACGCTGAACATATTCATCGAATGAGGCGACGGGCGATCCCAGCCGACCAATGGAAGCTGTCAACCAGGCCGGTTGCTCTTCAAGTGTGCGCCAGGGGAGATGACCACCACCATCGACGAGAATGAGTTTGCTCAATTTCTCCGGGTAGCGTGCCGCGAAATACAGGCCAATCATAGCCCCCAGCGAATGGCCCATCACGATTGGACGCTCCAGTTCCAGGGCATCGATAATTTCCGCGAGATCATCTGCATGAATGGATAGGGAATAGCCACTTTCAGGCTTATCGCTATCTCCGCGCCCGCGCAGATCATAGGCAAAGACACGATGCGTACTTGATAACTCATCGGCCAGGGCCTGGAAACAAAAGGCATTGGCGGTAATGCCATGCGCACATATAATGGGAGAACCCTGTTCTCCCCATTGTAGGTAGTGAAAGGTCAAATCTCCCGCGATGATATACTCATCGCGTATTGGACTCACCGGCATAGTTTGCTCCTTCTCGTCGGAATTGCTGCCACTTCTCCATGGCCGCATTTATTAAGGGCACACCTTCTTCATATCGCTGTTTAGGCGGTCTCCACTGGGCCTTGCCACCCCACAGCGCGATACCGCGCACAAAAACATTTTTCATTACACTCAGGTAACGCTCCATCTCAGGCGCAAAAATCAGCGCGGCCGTACTATCCTCCATGTAAAAGTACTGTCCGTACCGGGAGTGCCAGCGTCGAACGTTTTCCTGGGAAGTGACGATCTCATTATGCAAACCTTCATCGAGATCATACCCGGTCTCACCCCAGGGAAAACAATGCATATGCGCGTGAAAGACGGTCTGCCGAAAAATGCCGTGTTCCCAGAAGACGGGTGGCGCATAAAAGCGCGTAAAAAATTGCTGTACTTCGCTTTTTACGGCGAACAATTCTTCGTCCAGCGCGCCTGGCACATCTCCATAGCAAGTATAGTGGCTTTTAGGGATGATTAGAATGTGTCCTTCCACAAGCGGGGCATGGTCAGCCGCCAGCAAAAAATGCGGAGTCTCTTTCAGAATGTGTGTAATATCGTGGTGATTGCAAAATGCGCAATCAGGATCGAATAATTCGGCATCGACGGAAAAGCCGCTTCCGTTTTGCATGAACGAGGCTCCTTCTAAACACTGGACTACTGCATATATCTTAGCACATCGTGGCTTTATCCAGCATGACGAAACCCTGCCTCGTTCATAGTGAGGGGTTGCCCTTCGCCTGATATGCCCGCGTCTACAACTTCTGCTACCATAATCGTTGAGTCGCCCGCCCCAACGGTATGTCGCACCTCGCAGGCTACCCAGGCCAGCGCGTCAGATAATAGAGGGCAGCCATTCGCTCCCAGCGTGTACTCGATGCCGGTCAATTTATCAGGATGTTGGATGGCCGATTTCCCAAGCTTACCTGCCAGTTCTCGCTGACCGGAACGCAGCACATTCACTGTAAACGCGCGACTGCGCTGGATCATAGGCAGGGATTTCGAGTCATTTTCTACCGAAAGCGCCAGCAATGGTGGCTCGAATGAGACCTGTGTGAGCCAATTGGCGGTGAAGACGTTGACTTCACCTTGATCGGTGCAGGATACAGCAAACAAGCCATATGTGAATGAACGCAACGCCTGTTTTTTTGAAATGGCATCCATGTATGTATTGCTCCTTTTAGGATTTCTATAGTTACTGAGGCAGTTATGCACATTGAATGCGCATCTCAATCAATCCATCTCTTTCACCGGTCTCAATGAAGCCAACGCGCTGGTAGAGCCTGATGGCGGGCGCATTGGTAGGGTCTACGTACAATGTCACATATAGAGCTTTTTGTTCCCTGGCGAAGGCTATGGCGCGTTCCATTAAAAGCTTCCCAATGCCATAACCACGCACGCTTTTATCAACTCCAATTCCGATGCGCCAGCCTTGCACCGGGTTTTTGTATCATTCGGCTTGACGGTTATTGCTCCCAACTTGCGGCCGGATGCATCAAGGGCTACATGAGCATCCATTTTAGTCTTTCTTATTCTTTCGTATAGCCATTGAATACACAACTTAAACTCATATGACCAGTTCTATCCTACTCATGCTAGCGCAACTTATAGCGTTGTACTTTCCCGGTACCGGCTCGCGGCAACGCGTCGCAGAACTCGATAGCGCGAGGATATTTGTACGGCGCGATGCTTTGCTTGACGAAATCCTGCAACCTTTGCGCCAGCGCAGCATCCCCGACATAGTCAGAGCGGAGAACCACGAAGGCCTTAATGATTGTCCCGCGTTCAGGATCGAGCGCGCCAACTACGGCACATTCAGCTACAGCAGGATGCATGAGCAAGGCTCCTTCCACCTCCGGCCCGGCAACGTTATAGCCCGCCGTGATAATCATATCGTCAGTTCGCGCCTGGAACCAGAAGTAGCCATCGCTATCCATCAGGTACGCATCGCCGGTGAGATTCCAGCCGTTCTGTACATAGGTGCGTTGACGATCATCAGCCAGGTAGCGACACCCGGTTGGTCCTTTTACCGCCAGCCGTCCAACCGTATTGGGCAGCAACTCTTGACCATTCGCGTCAACGATACGTGCCTGGTAACCTGTTACCACCTTGCCCGTAGCACCAGGACGTACCTCGGTGCCCGCGGAGGCTATGAAGATATGCAGCATCTCAGTGGAACCAATACCATCGACTATCTCGATACCTGTCGCCTCGCGCCATAGCGTACGTGTCGAAATCGGCAGCGATTCACCCGCGGAAACGCATTGTTGCAGAGTCGAGATGTCAAACTTACTGGCAATTCCCGCCATCTGGCGATAGAAGAGCGGACTGGACCAGGCGATAGTTGCGCGGTACTTCCCAATTGCCGAAAGCAGGCTTTCGGGGGTCAACTTTTCCAGCAAGACCGTCGCGGCTCCCACACGCATCGAGAAAATAAGCAGCGCGCCAAGCCCAAAGGTAAAAGCCAGCGGGGGCGTTCCAATACATATATCGTTCTGCGTCATGTGGAGAATTGATTTCGGAAAACAATCGCACATCGCGAGCATATCTCGATGAAAATGCATGGTTGCTTTGGGCTGACCCGTTGAGCCTGAGGTAAAGGCGATCAGCACCGTATCCTCAGCAACGGTATCAACCGCTTTGAAAGGCTCATTCCAGGCTGACATACGCGCCTCAAGCCCATCGGGAGAAACATCGTTGAAATACACGATCTGTTGCAGTACCGGACAACGCTGCTGCGCCGCTTGTAGCTCCTTGTCCAGCCGACGATCGCAGATAGCAGCGCTGATCTGGGCTTTCTCGATAATGTCCACCAGTTCTTTTTCACGCAGCAAAGGCATGGTTGCGACCACGATTAGCCCTGCTTTAGCAATCGCACACCAGCAGACAGCCATCATAGCGTTATTCGCGCTGCGCAGCAGCACACGATTGCCAGGCACCAGCCCCATATCATGCGTCAAAACATGAGCAACCTTGTCCACCTGCGCCTGCATCTGCTTATAGGTCAGGACACCATCATCGCTGATGATCGCCGGGTGGTCGCCATTTTCCCGTTGAACATGCGAATCCAGTAGTTCAACTATGCAATTCAGGCGTTCGGAATAGAGTACTTCTGGGATAGTGAAGATCAGGTCGGGCCACTGGTCGCGCGGTGGCAAATTGTCATTCACAAAGGTATCGACGTGAGATGAATACACACTCATGGTGTTGCCTCCTTCTGTACATTCATTGTACGTTCAGATGGATGTCTATTTTTTGTCGCGCCCTACCAGTTCGCGAGCAATAATAACTCGTTGAATATGACTGGTTCCTTCGTAAATTTGCAGCCCTTTGATATCGCGATAGAAGCGTTCGACGGGATATTCGTTAGAATAGCCGCGATTGCCGTGTAGCAGCACCGCCTGGGATGCGGCATTCATCGCAGCCTCGGTTGCAAAAAGCTTCGCAATAGAAGTAGCTTTCGTAGCAGGCAACCCCTGGTCTTTGACCCAGGCAGCGCGATAGACCAGCAAACGAGCCGCTTCCACATCGGCGGCCATATCGGCCAATGTTGCCTGCACCTGCTGGAAATCAGCTACGCGCTGATTGAACTGGCGGCGCTGCGTGGTATAAACAATACAGGCGTCCAGGCACCCTTGCGCGATGCCAACCGCGCCAGCAGCTACACCAATGCGCCCGCGATCAAGCGCGGACATAGCAATCTTGAACCCCTCGCCTGGCTGACCCAGCAGCGCGCTTTTGGGTACACGGCAATCCCTCAATGTGATATGCGCGTGTTCAGAAGCGCGATGACCCAACTCTTTGCCCGGCATAGGCAGGCGGTGAAAGCCGGGATTATCAGTCTCAACCAGAAAAGCGCAGATACCTTTGTGCTTTAGCGATCTATCCACAGTGGCGAAGACAATAGCAAGATTTGCGCTGATGCCATTGGTGATCCAGATTTTCTCACCATTGAGAACGTAGTAATCTCTATCTTCTCTGGCACCTGTCTCCATGCTGGCGGCATCAGAACCCGCCTCTGGTTCGGTCAACGCGTAGCAGCCAATCCATTCACCACTGGCGAGCAACGGCAAATAGTGGCGTTTCTGTATCTCCGTTCCCCAATCCTGAATGCACAGAGAGACCAGGCTGGCGTGGACGGTCAGAAAACCACGCACCGAGGAGTCAACGCGACCTAATTCTTCGCATAACAGCGCGTAACTGATACAATCCATGCCGGAGCCACCATAGGCCAGGTCAACCGGACCCGCGAGAAAGCCCAGTTCTCCCATACGCTTCACTATGTGCAGGGGAAACTCACCCCGTTCGTCGGCTTCGCGTGCTACAGGCGCGACTTCTAGTTCAGCGAACAGACGCGCCTTTAGTTGCACATCTTGTTGGGCTGGAGTCAGCGCAAAGTCCATACTCTATTCCTCTAGTGATCGACGATTGCCATACCTTCGATTTCAATGAGCGCTTCGTCTTGAAAGAAACGCGAGATCTCAAAGAGCGCCATCGCCGGATAGTAAGCTCCAAAAAACGAGCGATGCGCCTGCCCCAGTTGCTTAAGATGCGCCAGGTAGTCATCGCGATCTCGCACGAAAATATTGAGCTTGGTGATGTCCTGCATCTTGCCGCCCGCCGCCTCAACTACCACCCGGAAATTACGCATGGTTTGCTCATACTGGGCAACAATATCCCCCGGAGCGATGATATGCCCCTCAGCATCACTTCCTGTCTGCCCCGCCAGGAAGAGCAGCCGCCCACCAGTAACAGCAACAGCGTGACTGAAACCTACAGGCCGCGCCAGCGACAGCGGGTTAATAATCTCTTTTTCCATAGCTCATACCTCTAACTTTTGAAACTATTTTATCATCCTTTGCGCTGCCGGATCTGAAACGCTTCATAGAACTTACGATGATCATCGCCCATCAGCATCAAGGACTGAGCCTGCGCCTCGGCCTCAATGGCCGAAACCAGGTCCATGTGAAGTTCCTGATTGAGCATACGCTTGGTCATGGAAATCGCCAGCGTGGGGCCATCGGCCAGGCGTTTCGCCCACTGTTGCGCAGCTGGCAATAGTTCTGAATGAGGAACAATGCGGTTCACCAGCCCAAAGCGCTCGGCAGTGGTAACATCGATAGTATCACCCAGCAGGAGTAATTCAAAGGCACGCCCCATACCAATTACACGAGGCAGGAGATAACCCGCACCCATATCCGCGCCCGTCAAGCCAACTTTTGTGAAGAGAAAAGCGAAACGCGCACGTTCGGAAGCAATGCGCAGATCGGAGGCCAGCGCGAGCACGGCTCCCGCGCCAGCGGTCATGCCATTGAGCGCGGCGATAATGGGCTTATCGAGCATCCGCATATGTTGCACTACCGCCCCGGTCATGCGCGTAAATTCGAGGTGGCCTTTCATATCGCGCTTGAACAATTCGCCGATGATCTCATGCACGTCTCCGCCTGAACAGAAATTATCTCCCGCCCCTGTGAGAATTACAGCGCGTACTGTATCGTCGCTGCGTAATAACTCGAACAGGTCGCGCAATTCGGCATACACATTGAATGTGAGCGCGTTCATCACTTCCGGGCGATTGAGCGTGATCGTAGCCACTCCACCGGCAACTTCATAGAGAAAATCGAAAGCCATCTCTATCCTCCTGGCCCCGGCGTTAAGACATGACGCCGCCGCCATCGATGTTGATGGCCTGTCCGGTAATACCCTTACTGCTATCCTGCGCCAGGAAAACGGCAATCGATGCCACTTCTTCCGGCTCGATCAGCCGATGCTGCGGACTGGACTTTGCCAGCGTTTCGCGCGCCTGTATCTCGCTCATACCCGTGCGAGCGGAGATATTGGCGACACTCCCGTCGGTCATAGGCGTATCCACATAGCCAGGGCAGATGGCGTTGACTGTTATGTTATACGGCAACAGTTCTACAGCCAGGGCGCGTGTTAGACCCAGCACACCATGCTTGGCGGCAGTATAGGCCACGATGTAGCCACCACCCACGCGAGAAGCAATAGAGGCAATGGTGATGATGCGACCCGAGCGTTGTTCGACCAGCTTTGGCGCGAAAGCTTTGGACACGTAGTAAACGCTGGTCAAATTGATAGCCAGCATACGGTGCCAGAGTTCATCCGAATGATTGAGGAATTTATGGCTGCCTGCATTGCCAGCGTTATTGACGAGTATATCAATCCCGCCCAGTCCCGCAAGCAGAGTAGATGCCATGTGTTTCACCTGTTCGGGATCGGTGACATCGCAGGAGACCGCCAGGCTGCGACGACCCAGCGCCGAAATTTCACCAACGAGCGCATCCAGTTCCGCACTGGTACGAGCCGTCACCGCGACATCCGCGCCAGCGTTGGCGAGCGCGAGCGCGATGCTGCGCCCGATTCCACGACCAGCGCCAGTGACGATGGCGCGTTTACCCGAAAGAACGAGAGTTTGATCGCTTGCCATAAAACGTACCCTCCAAAAATAGTCTTGCGTGGTTGTTTTTATGCTTCTGAGGATTCGATGATGCACAGGTCGGCGCGACCCGCCGCGATGATGGTAATGACCTCGTCGCTGGTGGTCAGATAACCCCCAACGATGGTTGGGATACCGGCCTCGTTGCGGATACGATCGCTATAAGCGGTCAGAAAACCACGTCCATAAGCTGGTTCGCTGTCGCTAGTGGTCTGGCCCGCTTGCACCGCAATTATATCACATCCATGCTTCTTCAACGTCCTGGCAACGACGACTGCATCTTCGATAGTCATACCACCTTTAACGCAATCGCTGGCATTGAGCGCGACAGACAACGGTTTGTCAGCAGGCCAGACAGCGCGCACGGCATCAAAAATTTCCAGTGGATAACGCATACGCTGTTCCAATGTTCCACCATATTCATCACCGCGCTGGTTGGTGAGGGGTGAAAGAAAACTCGCCAGCAGGTAGCCATGCGCCATATTGAGTTGCAGCAGATCGAAATCAGCGTCCAGAGCGTACTTTGCGCTACGCACAATCTCCTGGCAAATGCACTCCATGTCTTTACTTTCCATCTCTTTCGGAACCTGGCTGCCTGGCCCATAGGATATGGCTGATGCCGAAAGTAACGGCCAGTTATATTGTCGCAATGGCCTGTCCAGCCCTTCAGCGCGAGGCCGCGTCGAAGCCCGACGACCAGCATGATTTAACTCGACACCTATTTTCTGCTCCATTGCGCGGTGGACGCTTGCAACAAGTCCCGCCCATGCTTCAACTTGAAGCTTTGTATACATACCGGTGCAGCGTGGTGTGATGCGCCCGTCTGCTGAAACAGCGACTGGCCCAACGAGCGCCAGGCCAGCGCCCCGGTGGGTATCCTTGAGGAGTTGAACATGCCCGACATTCTCTAAAATACCATGAAGCAGTAGATCAGAATGTTCTTTATCCGGCGGCCCCGAAGGTGTACCCTCGACTGTGCGCGCAAGTACGAAACGGTTGGGTATGATGAGTGAACGCAACTTTAACGGACTGAACATAGGCGCCGGAGAAAACAGGCGCTGTGGTTGCTCTTCTAGTGGGAGTATACTCTCATCAGCAGTATTAGATTGCTGCGCGTGCCAGCGATCTACCGCCTCGCCAAAGCGCACATCACGAAAGCGCAGGTCGTCATAGGTGATGCGCCCACTGCGCGTGAGCAACTGGAAAGCGAATTGCATCGGTTCAAGACCGAGATAGCGTTTAATGGTCTCGAAATAGCTCTGGCTCTCGGATGCGGCGCGTTGGAAGACCTCAACTACTGGCTTGCGTTCCAACTCGTAGGCATTGAGCGCGGTCTCCAGGTCGGTATGTTGTTCGAGCGCGCCTGCCAGCGCGATAGCATCTTCCATGGCCAGTTTCGTACCCGACCCAATCGAAAAATGCGCTGTATGCGCGGCATCACCCAGTAAAACAATGTTGGAATGATGCCAGTTTCTGGTTTTAAGGGTAGGAAAGCTGATCCACTTCGAGTTGTTAGAAAGCAGCTTCGCGCTACCAAGATGTTCTCTGAGCATACTCTGGCAGTAGGCAAGGCTCTCCGCTTCGTTGGCCTTATCCAGCCCGGCGTTTAACCATGACGCCTCATCGCATTCGACCAGAAAAGTGCTGGATGTGCCGCTATAGGGATAGGCATGAACCTGGAACAGGCCGTGTTCGTTCTCGCAGAAAATAAAGGTGAAGGCATCCAGCACCTTATTGGTTCCCAGCCAGATATACCTGGCTTTGCCATACTCGATTGCTGGTTTGTAGTGGTCAGCACAGGTCTTGCGCGCCACGCTATTGAGACCATCAGCCGCGATCAGCAAATCATATCCGTCCAGTTGCGTCATATCGTTGATTTCTTCGTTAAAGCGTAGATTGATGCCAATCTCACGGCAACGCCGCTGTAAAATATTGAGCAGGGACATACGCGCGATGCCTGCAATGACATGGCCCCCACAGCGTATCGTTTCGCCCCGATAGCGCACATCGATGGCATCCCATTTCACAAACTGGTTGGTGATTTGCTCGTATGACTTGTAATCGGCGCGTTGAAACGAGGCCAGCGTGCGGTCAGAAAAGACGACGCCCCAGCCGTAAGTGACATCAGCAGCGTTGCGTTCAATGATAGTAACCCCGTGCGCTGGATTGGCCTTTTTGATAAGTAAGCCACTATACAGTCCGGCAGGGCCACCGCCAAGAATGGTAATCTTCATTGCACGCTCCTGCCCAGGCCAACCAGCGCTTCGGCCAGTCGCTCTATCTGTGAGATATGCGCCAATGTGGGAAAAAGCACCAGGTCGTCACAGCCAGCCTCTTCATAGCCTCGTATAAACCCGGCGATTTCTTGGGGTGTGGTCAGCATCCATGAAGCGATTCTCTCGGCCACAGGTCCGGCGAAGGAATAGTACTCGCGCATATAACGATGTCCGGCCTCGACCTCAGCTTCATCTCCCAACGCGAAGTAAGCTTGCGCCCAGATTTGCGGCTTGCCGGGGCGTCCCATATCTCTCCACGCGGCACGCGCCTTGTCAGCGCCGCGCGCGAACGCCCTGGGTGGCCCGCCGCCATGCACATAACCATCGGCGTAACGCGCCATACGAGCATAACCCTGGTCGCTCAATCCGCCGATCAGGAGGTCAGGGCCGCGTTGCCGCACCGTTTTCGGGCCAATCGCGCTCTCTTCCCACAGCGAGCGCAGCGCGATCAATTGTTCGGTGAGACGCCGACCCCTGCTGCGATAGTCAATGCCTGCCGCTTCGTAATCTCCATGACGCGCCCCAACGGCCAGCCCCAACACCAGCCTGCCCTGCGAAAGCGCATCGACCGTCGCGGCGGCTTTAGCCAGTAGAGCATTGTTATGCAATGGCCCAATTACAATAGTAGTTGCCAGCTTGACGCGCTGTGTGATGGCAGCAACAGCAGCCAGCGTGGTAAGCGGCTCGAAGCTATCGTAAGCAAGGCGGTCGATCACGCCCAGGCTTGAAAAAGGTCCTGCCTCTGCTTGTTTTGCCCAATCCAAAATAAGCTGGCTATGTGCGCCTGCAATGCCCGAAGGCAGCCCTACTCCAATTCGCATACGCGCAACCCCTTGTTGCTAAACATTCGTTTATGAGTGGTTGCTTAGAGTATGACACAAAATGGATGGATGGCTCAAGAGCAAAAATCCTCTTGGCTCAATTCAGGATTCGCGATATTTATTGTGATCTGGCCGACCTTTTGAGGAACGATACTACTACGAGGAGCTTTTCTAAAGGAGGCGGACCATGTTCTGTTCTTATTGTGGGTATGGCCAACTACCCTCTAATGCAGTTTGTTGCTACATGTGTGGAAAGCCAGGTCCTTATTTTATGCAGCCACTTTCCATTGAAAAAAGCGGGCTTCCAAGGCTCCCTGGCGAATGCCCAAAATGTCGGAGCCAGAACACTGTTTCTGGAGCAAATGATTTCAAGAAGGCTTTATCTGTAACTGTAGTCGTTGGTATCTTCACTATTGGCATTGGACTGATTTTTACCATCCCTTACGGGAACATCCTGGCGATTCAGATGCCTGGTACAATCGGGCCAACAACTTTCATCGCTGGGGAAGGGAACTCCTCCAAGCTGGCAACATAGCGCGCGCGTTCTCATTTTCGTAATGCACTCGAGCACCTTCGTCGTGCTAAACAGATCAACCCATCGGATCTTGATATCAATCACCTCATGGTATTAGTTCAAGACTCAATGCAGGATCTAACCAGGTAACTGGTGTCGTTTTACTAGAGACCGGATAGGTGATGATGGTGAAGACAGTGCAAATGCGCATGAAAATTGCTGAACGAAATGCTCCTTCTCCTACGAGTTTTTCGTTCCGAGTCGGTAGAATAGATACCCCTCTCCAAGATGCCTCTCCTGTCGTGCGCTTGATCGACTGGATTTTCCACATGTCATATGATATTCTATGAAAGTACCATTTGCTGAAGTGGAAAGGCGATGAAGCTCGCCACATAAATTGCCATCTGGCTGATAGCTTCTATGACGCTTTCGGGCGTTGTAGAGGCTTTTTTTAATGTGTAGTAGTCGTGATACTAGAGGATGAGTCCCAATGAGTGATGAATCTGTCCCATCTACCTTTGCCGAAGCGCAGGCATTGGCCGACACCGTGCGCGCCAATATCGCGCGGGTTATCGTCGGCAAGCTTGACGTGATTGATTTGCTGCTCGTCGCCCTGCTCTCCGATGGGCATGTGCTGCTGGAAGATGTGCTTGGCATGGGCAAGACCGTCATGGCGAAGGCGCTGGCCCGCTCGCTCGGAGCGACGTTCCAACGCGTGCAAGGGACGCCTGATCTGCTGCCTACCGACATCACCGGCGTCAGCTACTTCGACCAGCGGCGGGGCGAGTTTGTCTTCCGTGAGGGACCGATTTTCGCGCAGGTTTTGCTGGTGGACGAGATCAACCGCGCCACGCCGCGCACGCAGTCGGCGCTGCTGGAGGCCATGGCCGAGCGCCAGGTGACGGTTGAACGCGAGACCATGCCGCTGCCGCGACCATATCTCGTGCTGGCGACGCAGAATCCTATTGAATTGGAAGGAACGTTTCCCCTGCCCGAGGCGCAACTCGACCGCTTTTTGCTGCGCGTGCGCGTAGGCTATCCTTCAGAAGAGGAGGAGCAGGCCATCCTGCATCGCTTTAAAAATGATGAACCCCTCGATGGATTGCAGCCGGTGACCTCAGCCGAGCAGGTTGTAGCCTTACAACAGGCGATACGCCGGGTCGGCTGGCAGCCCGAAGTGGAACGCTATCTGCTCTCGATCGTGCGCGCCACGCGCGCTCATCCCTCCGTGAGCCTGGGCGTCAGCCCGCGCGGCGCGCTGGCCCTGTATCGCGCCTGTGAAGCCTACGCGGCCATGCAGGGGCGCGACTACGTCCAACCGGACGATGTGAAGCGCCTGGCACCGAGTGTGCTGGCGCATCGGCTACTGACGACGACGCGCGCGCGGCTGCGCGGGGGCGAAAGCGCTGCCATCATCCAGGAAATCCTGGAGGCCACACCCGTACCGGTTGAAACCGTCGTGCTGCCGCACAAGGGGTGAAGATCATGGCGACCGACCTGTTTAATGACCCCCGCGATGAAACGCTCGTCAAGCGCCGCCCCTGGTACGTGCTGGCTGTCGCGCTGCTGCTCCTCAGCGCGCTCACGCGCCAGCCCATCGCCTTTCTGGCCGCCCTGTTTGCGTTCGTGCTGGGCGTTGTTCCCGAACTCTGGTACCGTTATGCGCTGCGCAACCTCGCCGTTCACCAGCGTGTCAGCCAGAAACGCGCCTTCTTCGGGGAGCAGGTGACGCTCTCCGTCAGCGTGGAGAATCAGAAACTGTTACCATTGCCCTGGCTGGAGATCGAGGATGAAATCCCCATCCAGCTTCCCCTGCTGACAGGCCATGCGTTCCCCACGTACAAAGTCAACCGGGTCGCGCTGGTCAACACCTTCTCGCTCTGGTCCTACCAGCGCGTGACGCGGCGCTACCAGCTCGTCCTGCAAAGCGCGTGGGGTCTACACCTTTGGCCCGGCGAACTTGCGCAGCGGCGATCCCTTCGGCTGGCTGGTGCGCGAGGAGCGCGTAGCGGCTCGTGAGACCCTGCTGGTCTACCCACTGGTCGCCCCCATCGAGTCTTTCGGATTACCACCTCGCCACCCGTTCGGCGAACACGCCACACCGCGCCGTCTGCTTGAAGACCCATTGCGTGTGGCGGGAGTGCGTGAGTACGTTCGGGGCGACGACCCGCGCCGCATCCACTGGAAAGCGACCGCTCGGGCGGGTGAACTGCGCAGTAAGATCTACGAGCCGAGCAGCCAGTACCGGCTGCTTCTCCTGCTGGACATCAACACCTATGTGGAACCCTGGATGGGCCTCGA
The DNA here is from genome assembly GCA_963769535.1 of uncultured Chloroflexia bacterium. Lineage (GTDB taxonomy): Bacteria > Chloroflexota > Ktedonobacteria > Ktedonobacterales > Ktedonobacteraceae > CF-113. The sequence goes on from CAVYMC010000006.1 coordinate 370,576, forward strand.
CCCAGACATCCAAGAGTTGACCATCGCCGCCGCCGCATCGTTCGCCATGTGGGCGCTCGACGAGGGCTACGCCGTGGGCCTGCTCGCCAATAGCCTGATGATGGCGCTATCGGGTGAACCTGGGGAAGCAGGCGATACGCTAACCAGCGAGTCTCAGCCAATACATACTCGCTCCGCCGCTCAAGCCTTCATGCACCGGGTGCGCGTGCCGATGGCGAGCGATACCAGCCAGCGCGAGCGCATCCTCTCGGCTCTGGGCAGGCTCATGCCCTACTTCGGCTCGCCGATGGATGCACTGATCGAAACCGAGCGGTTCGTGTTACCGCCAGGAACGACGGTTGTCCTGGTAAGCGCCGCCGCGGCGCTCCGTGAAACAACTATTGAGAGTCTGGTGGACCTACGGACACATGGCGCGGTGGTCCACCTCGCGCTCACAGGAGATGCGGAGAGTAAAATGGGCGCAGATATCTATGACTTGCCCCTCCATCGTTTGGGCGGAAGGGAGGTGTGGCATGAGCTCGTTGCTCCCATCGATGACGAAAGACGCGAGAACACGGGCAGAAGCTCGACGGGCCTCCACCTGGATTGAGCGCTTCGCGCTGCCGCTCACCGTCAGTGTCATGGAAGCGCAGCCAGTCGCGCTTGGAATCGCTCTCCTTGCGATCCTGGTCGCAGGAACAAGCGCATCGCCGCCCTTTGGAGCGGGGAGCATCGCGCTGGTCGCGCTGGGCTTGCAGTGGTGGGCTCTGCTTGTGGAGCGCATCGCTACGCGCAGGCTCAAAGGAAAGCAAGTCATCGCGCTCCACGCGCTCGGCTGGTGTGTTGCTGTAGCCCTGAGCGTCGCGCCATACCTTCTTGCAGCAGTTGGAGGAAAGACGGAGAACATCCTCAACATCCTGCCTGGTACCGCGCTCGTCACCTGGTTCTGGAGACGCGGCATGTCGCGCGCGCAGGCAGGCTTCGAATATGAGGCGCTTGCCAGAAGCTTCAAGGTGGGTTTTGGCATCCTCCTCGGTATCCTGCTCCTGGCAATTGTCTTCTCAGGGCTGCAAACCTTCCGCGATGACTTGACCATCGCGCTGCCTCTCTTCTTCCTCAGCGGGCTGATTATGCTTTCGCTCGCTCGTTTAGGCATCATCCGCGCAAGCCAACGCCTCCTGGATAACACGCAGCAGGCTGACCCGACACGCTCGTGGCTACTTGCGCTGACGCTTTTTGGGGTCAGTTTGCTTGTCATAGTGATCGTCATCGAATCAGTATTCTCTTTTTCTTCCTTTGAGCTGGCGCTGGCTGTGCTGACCCCGCTCTGGAATGCGCTGGGAACCCTGGTCGGCTGGATTCTGTATGCCATTATTTTTCTCCTATCGCCCATCTTTAACCTGATCTCCTGGCTGGCCGGTTTGCTCAAACCACATGCGCCCTCGAAACCCCAACAGAACGGGAAGACACCAAAGCCTGCTGTCCACCAACCGTCGAACCCGGCACCATTCCTCCGGAGATCCTGACGATTGGCCGGTGGGTCTTCATCGCAGTGATACTGCTGTCTGCGATGCTGGTAGTACGAGCCAGCCTGCGGCGTTGGCTGACGAGAAATAGCAGTGAGGATGCTGCAGAGGAGCGCGAGGCACTGGACGCGCGCTCGCTCCTTGGCCAGCATTGGCGCGAGTGGTGGAACCGCCACAGAAGACGCAACGACAGCGCCATTCCTGTTGAGCCGCTCGATCCAGCCTCTGCGCGCGCGCGCTATCGCGAGATGCTCCAGGCCCTGGCAACCTCCGACGCTACGCTGGCGCGGACTCCTGCCGAGACGCCCGCTGAATACGAGGCGCGGCTGTATGCCTACCTTGAAGAACCGGCGCTTTCGAGCGATGGAGCGAGTGAAAGCTTAATTCTGGAGGAATTGACCCAGGCGTACACGCGAGAACGCTATGGAGGCAAACACACCGATCAGCGCCAGCGCACACGTCTACAAAACAGGGTACCACAGTTGATAGCCCGGCTCACAGGCAACATGCCTGTCGGCGAACCAAAACGTCGCGATCGTTCTTGAGAAGGAAGCGCCTTACTCCTGCTTATTTGTCTCGCTCCATTCAGTTTCCTGTTGGGTGAGGGCCAGGTCTGACTTTCCTCTCGCAACACTCTCAATCGCCAGTGCGAGATCGATCAATTGCTGGATGCGTGGCCCGAGTATGGTCTTTGCCAGTGGATTGATATCGCCATACGCGCGCAGTTTCTGCGGTCGAGAGTCTTCTAAATCAGACCATAACAGGGTAAACTCACTCACGATGGTTCGCACCTGGTTCTGCTCTCCCCCCCCCCAAATGGTAGTCTGACGCCAGTTTCGCTATCTCCTGGCGTAGGTGTTGCGCCATTTGCAACAGTGCGGATCGTTGTTCCGGGGTCGGTGAATGAGTAAAACGAGTGAGAGCCAACTGAGGAGGTTCTCCTCGCAACAGTTGCTCTTCCAGACGCCATGCTGCCAGTTCAACGCGGCGCAGGGTATTCGCCAGGACGCGCCGGTGATTTTCGTTGAGCAGAGCGTGCGGTGAGCGATTTTGACTGTCCCCTCCATCCTGTTTCTCTTCATGCAATCCTGACATAACTATTCCTCTCATATACTGTGAAGCTCGATCAACTGGTTCGATACGGACCGCTCAGTAACAGCCGCAGTCGTGTGAAGAGTGGCAGGAACCAGGCAAGCGCCGGACTATGGAAAGGCAGCACCTGTTGCTGCGTGTGTCCATCAGGTTGTGGCACAAAGATGCTGAGGCTCGATCCCAGCAACGAGTAGCGTAGCTGCGCCGACGAGATGCTTGTCAAGTCGAAGCACCGCACCTCTATCCGTTGATCGCTCTGTCTTCTCGACCGGCGTGATGCATCGTTCCTCTCTTCACATACCAGCAGCTCGGAACGTGTGAGCGCAACGAGCCGCGCCGGGCTTTTGAAATCCTCAAGCGCCGGAACAAGGGCAGAGACAAGCACCTCGCCTGGTTCGTTGACAGCTTGCGAGAGACGCTGTTCCAGTGCCTGGGCGATGTGCCGCGGTACAATCCCCCCCAGCCCGGCAAGCCGTTCGGCCTCCGCGCCGCGTGGCTGCCATGCCTCGAACGCCGGGCAAGCGGCGCACGCGCCGATCATCTGTCCCGTTGGGTGACGGGAGAAATTCACGCAGTATCCCGGTGATGCGCGCCAGCGCTTTTCCCATTTCAGCCTGCTGTGGAAACTCCACTGCAAAGAGTTCGCTGCCTGCACAACCTGCCACCTCCATCACCAGACGTGGGTAAAGCGAGTCTTTTGACTCTAAACGACTGGCAAAGCTCTCCGGGGCAGAACCGGCAGGGAGCAGCGCCATTTCCTGGAGACGCTCCAGGGGTGCCGAGTGGGCGATGTAGCCTCCGGGCAAAAAACCGCTGCCGGGAGCCAGGAAATCGCGCAGCCAGAGCGCCTGCCGGTCCGTCACCACCAATAGCCCCGCGTTAGAGCGCCACGTCTGCATGCCCAGTGGCCCGGCGCGGTGACGGAGCAGGGGTCGCTCAACAAATGCCAGCAGGCGCTCCTCGTCGAGCAAGAGATCCGCCAGCGCCTCTTGAAAGCGCTGCGGCACGAAGCGTATCAGGCGCTCGGCCTGAGCGTGGGGCGCATGTGTATCTTGTTGAAGCGCCACATCATACTGCAACCGTAAACGCAGAGCTTCCGCCAATCCCGCGACGGCTCGCCAGGCGACAGGCTGCTCTTCGTCAGCGCGCCCCGGCCTGTCTTTCCCCTTTGGCCGGGCGCGTCGCTCTCGTTTCAAAAGCAGACGTGTCTCGCGAATGAGCCGCGCTGCTGTATCAGCATCACATGCCTGGACAACAGCACTCCCTGGCTGAGGTATCCCCTGTGCCTGTGACTGCACATAGCCCTTCAACGCGTCAAGCTGGACTTCCGGGAGCGCTTCGAGTGATTGATACCCAGAGCATACCGTGTCAACCTCTGCAGCACCGACAAAGAGCCAGCCATCGGTTGGATAGGAGTGATCTTGTACCTCAGACGGTGTAAGAGCGAACGCGCCGAGCAGACGTGCTTGAGCATATGTCCCGGGTGGGAAGCTCGCCGTGTTCAGCAGCATGACCGGCACATCCAGTTGCCCCTCTAATTGGAGCGACGCGAGATCAGCGGGTAAACCCGGTTCGGCATAGTACATATCCGTCACGCTCAAATGATCGTGTTCGCGATCCCAGCTCAACACAGGACAGTCACGACACGATTGGCGGATCTGCACTTTGACCGTCATGGTCGCTTGCTGTTTCAATACCCTTGTATGGGTGGTGTCATACTCGCTCATCTGCTGCTCTTATGTGCTTTGCGAGCGCCGCTAATGCATCGTCATCAGCCCGCTTGTAGTCATGCGAGGAGATGTATCCCTCATACTGCTCAAAGTACTTGTCGACACGGACGCTGAGTGGTTTCCATTCCTTCATGCGAGCGGTGCCGTGCATGGGGAAAAGTTTCGCGTGGACGTGATCGACACCGAAGCCTTCAAAGATCATGCCCGTTCTGCCAACATCGTCCAATCGTTCATCCAGCAGCAGCGCCACTTTTTTAACAGCAGCCATCAAACCCTGCAACACATCATCCGGTACGTGAAAGGCGTAACTTGCATAATGCTTTTTGGTGATCACGACGAAAAACCCTGCTGTATTGGGAAAAATGGAGAGAAACGCCAGGTGCCTGTCATCTTCCCATATGGTGTGGCTGCGCGCTTCACCCGAAACTATTTGGCAGAAGATACACTCTTGCATGCTTGACTTTCCTTCATGCTGCGATACAATAAGCGCGTAGCGACAGAACAACTCTCGCATCCAAAGGCGGGGAGAGCGCATGGCTTCCAGCACCAACTCCCCGTTTTCGGCGTATAAAAAAAGCTCCTACCGCTGGTCAAAGCACTCTCTTGGCTGCACAGCGCGTAGAAGCCATTAGCCCTTGCATGGGCATTATGCGAGCTTCATCGCAAGCACGGATTTTTTTATGTAACTTCACTATACGCAATCGTAGCGACCAATGTCAAGAAAAAACAGTGATCAAGCTGGACCATAGGAGGAACGAAAATGATACGCATAGACATTCCCCACAGAGGGATCATCGATCTGCAACACGCAGTCTTTGATGTCAATGGAACCCTGGCCGTTGACGGGATACCGATCCCAGGCGTCGTGGATCGTTTGGGGACACTGGGAGAGCAGCTAACGCTTCATGCGCTGACTGCGGGGACGCATGGCAACATCGCGGAACTTGAAGAAATACTGGGCTTGCCCATCCATATTATTACTACTGGAGAGGAGAAGCTACGCTATGTCGAACAGCTTGGACCGGCAAGCGTGATTGCCTTTGGTAACGGCATGAATGACGTTGGGATGCTGCGCCTGGCTGCGATCGGGGTGGCCATTCTGGCGGGAGAGGGTGTGGCGACCGGTGCATTGCAGGTCGCTGATGTGCTGGCTCTTGGTCCGGTTGATGCTATCGATCTGCTGCTGCACCCCAGGCGCTTCATTGCAACGCTGCGTGGGTAAAGAACGAGCTTACTACGTCTCTCTTTTGAGAGATGCCGCTTGATACTTCGCTTTCATGGAGGTCCACTGTCACGCCAGCGGGAACGCCGCGCAAAGGATAGGGGAAGAGAGAACTGAAGGGTCCTTTTTCTGCCAGAGTGAGTGGCTACTCTAGCAGAGCTCGGCTTCTGTTGACAACTGCCTGGCTCTTCTGAACAGTTACTCATTGCAGGCTACATAAAAAAGTGGTATCCTATTTGAAAGGGATGAAGCTCCCCTTTGGAAAAGTCCGAACCGCTGATGACGGCTGATGGCTTCTACGAGAAAAACGTAGCGCCTGTCAGCTTTTTTTATGCGCGTCGCTTCCAGAGGGGAGCTTTTTTCTGTCAGTGAATTTTGCTGGAGCAGCACTCGTTGGTTTGACAGCAAACGGGTGTTCAAGAGAATGAAAATGCTGCGCGTCCCCGTCATGGCCCAGGAGGTGTTGTTCCCATGGCTTTCCAGAGCATACTCTTTGAAAGAACCGAAGACAGCAGAAAAAAAGAAACACTAGAAGCGCCCGATTTTTTTGTTGATTTAAATCTTGATCAGATTATAGATGCCATCACGGCCGGGAGGCAGGACTATCATTTAAAACCTTTTTTTTACACTCCCTTGCACGATATCGATGCTATCACGTATCGTCACGAAATCATGCGGGACCTCGAAAATCCAATGCTGTTTGAGCACATACAATCATTTGCGCAAAAAATGCGCGCCATGCGCGAACATCTTACCAGGGCGGACAAGCTTTACTACAGATACCAGAAGGAAAGCTGGTTTTTGGACGCGGTGGACCTGTACTGCGAAGCCGTTCATGGCCTGCTCCACGATTTGCCCCTTGTCGATGTACAATCTCGTGGCTTTTTGGCCTTTCGCGAGTATGTGGTGGACTATGCCAATTCGGGAAGCTTTCTGTCGCTTCTGGCGGAAACGAAACAGCTTCAAGCCGATCTGTCCGCGGTACACTATTGCTTGCTCATCAAGGGGAACAGCGTCAAGGTTCGCATGTATGAATCTGAAAGTGATTACAGCGCGGACGTTGCGGACACATTCGCGAAATTCCAGCAGGGGGCGGTCAAAGATTACCGGGTGAAATTTTCCACCCGGCCAGATATGGATCATGTTGAAGCGCACATACTGGATTTGGTAGCCAGATTGTATCCTGACCTCTTTGTACATCTTGATGATTACTGCGCGAAAAACGGCACGTATCTTGATGAAACGCTCGCCGTTTTTGACCGGGAAATACAATTTTACCTGGCCTATCTGGAGCATGTTGCACGCTTCAAACGAGCGGGATTGCAAATTTGTTACCCGCACATGTCCACGAACTCGAAGGAAGTATATGCGTATGAAGGGTTTGATGTCGCTCTGGCCTCTAAACTCGTGACCGAAAACTCGTCCGTTGTCTGCAATGATTTTACCCTGAAAGGGAAGGAACGCATCTTGGTCGTCACCGGCCCGAACCAGGGCGGGAAAACCACCTTCGCCCGCACCTTCGGACAGGTGCATTACCTGGCCAGCCTGGGCTGTCCCGTCCCAGGCAGGGAAGCGCAACTCTTTCTGTTCGACAAGCTCTTTACGCATTTTGAAAAGGAAGAAAACATCCAGGACCTCCGAGGGAAACTGCAGGATGATCTGGTCAGAATTGAGCATATTCTCAACCAGTCCACATCAAACAGTATGATCATCCTGAATGAAATTTTCACCTCAACTACCGTCAACGACGCATTATTTTTGAGTAAAAAGATACTGGAAAAAATACTCCAATTAGATGTGTTGTGCGTGTGCGTCACGTTCATCGATGAATTGGCTTCGTTCAGTGAGAAAACCGTCAGCATGCTCAGCACGGTCGTTCCCGACAATCCGGCAATGCGAACCTATAAAATTGTCAGAATGCCTGCCGACGGGCTGGCATACGCGCTCGCCATTGCCGAGAAGTACCGGCTGACCTACGATTGTGTAAAGGAGCGCATCAAAGCATGAAGGCTTTTCTCATGTATCAAGACCGCGATTTTGACCTGCAGCAGAAATTGCCGTCGCATGCACAGGTTCTGACACAAGACCTGGAATTACACACACTGTTCAACGCCATGGCGCTCGGTGACAAATTTTTATTTGAAGTGGCAAAAAAAGCTGTGTTGTCCAGCGTAAACGATCTGGACACCATACGCTATCGCCAGCATATTCTTCAGGATTGCCTGAAAAATGCTTCCATGGTCAGGGAGATCTACGCTCTCGCGGTCGAAGCCATTGAAGGAGAGAAAAAGAATTTTTGGGGCTTATTGAGCAAATATCCCGACATGATACTGCGTAGATCGAATGAAGTGTTGCAGATGTTTGTGAGCATGCTGAAAAAGCTCAAGCATATTGCCGAGAACCATGCCGATGCATTTGAGTCAGAGGGCTTTACCGCGTTGTTCGCGATGCTTAACAAAGAACTGGGGGAGGACTATTTCGCTAGCGTCCAACAGCATCTCCTGGCACTGCAATTCCGCGGTGGCGTGTTGATGAGCGCCCAATTGGGAAAAGGCAATAAAGGGACCCATTACATCCTTCGTAAATCACCAGACAAGAAACGGCGTTGGATCGAGCGGGTCTTTGCCGAAAAACCGCCCGTTTACAGCTTTACTATCGATGATCGCGATGAGAGCGGCGCCAGGGCCCTGTCGGAATTAAAAGAGAGGGGGATCAACCTGGTTGCCAACGCGCTCGCCCAGTCCACTGATCATATTCTCAGTTTTTTTACGATGTTGCGGACCGAATTGGCCTTTTACGTTGGCTGCTTGAATGCACACGAGCAACTTGCCCAAATGGGGGAGCCAGCGTGCTTTCCCCGACCCGTGGCCCCTGGCGAACGCAGACATACCTTTCAAGGCCTCTACGATGTCAGCCTGGCTTTCACCATAAAACAACGGGTGATGGGCAACGATGTGTCGGCTTCCGGGAAAGACCTCGTGATCATCACCGGCGCCAACCAGGGTGGCAAATCGACCTTTTTGCGCAGTATCGGTGTGGCGCAAGTGATGATGCAATGTGGCATGTTTGTAGCGGCTGAGTCTTTCTGTGCCAATGTCTGCGAGGGGCTTTTCACGCACTACAAACGGAAAGAAGACGCGAGCATGAAAAGCGGCAAACTTGATGAAGAGCTCAGCAGAATGAGCGCTATCGTCGACCAGATCACGTCAAATTCCATGGTGATCTTTAATGAATCATTTGCCGCAACAAATGAAAGAGAAGGCTCGGAGATTGCACGGCAGATCATTGGTGCGTTACTGGAAAAGCACATCCAGGTGTTCTTCGTGACGCATTTATACGAATTCGCGCATAGTTTTTATGACAAACAGATGGGAAATGCCATGTTCCTGCGAGCTGAAAGACAAACCGACGGAAGACGAACTTTTAAACTAATCGGAGGCGAACCATTGCAAACCAGTTTTGGCGAAGATGTATATATCAGGATATTCGGAACAGACGATTAAATTCGTTTAGTCGGCGTTTGCTCGAAAGAAGTTCCTTCTATGGACTTGACCAAAGAGAAAGGATTGCCGAAGACGTTGCTATACTACAAGTTTTAGGTGCTCTTCAGGATGTGCGCAAATTTGCCGTAAAAACAGAGAAGATCGAGAACCTTCTCCATTTAAAGTAAGTGGAGAAGAAATGCTATGTGGGAGTGTTAGTGATAGAGGAGACAAGAAACTCTGCTGCACCGCTTCCACCAAACCACTGAATAGCTTCGGCCCAGGAGAGGCGCTTATCAGCCTGCGTCTGATGATGATAGTGCATACGACATTTTGTTCGCTATTTTTTCCTGGTAGGTGGTGTGAGTAGAATGGGGAGCGGCTCTTCTTTGGGAATGTGTAAAACCGCTCGTAATGCTCGCGTGCATGCTGCGAACTCACGGGCCGTTGCGCGTTTCTGTTTTTCCGCCTCGTACTTTGCATAACGTTCAAGGGAAACACCGCTCGACTGATAATACTCACGCACGATGAAATTGAGGTCAATCGTGGCGACGTGCCTTTCAGGAGCGTGTGCTGTCGTTTGAGCAAAGACAGCATAGCTCTTACGAACCTTCCCCACGCATTCTCGAACAGCTACTGTGGTAGGATCAAGCTCGATACCAGGGATCTGTCGAATGATGCCCATCAATTCTGCTCCTACGGCTTCTCTGTCCCGATCAGTATAGGGCGCTTCATGTTCGCTTGCCAGACGGATGCGACTGTTTGCATTTACCCCCTTGAGGGGCACTTTAGCAACCCATGTGTGCGTCTCATCCTCCACCGGTAATCTTACAACGTCTGCCAGCGTGTGTATATTTCGAGTATCTGCAGCGCCGACGACCCTGCCCTTCTGTCGATCACGAAGCAGGAGCTGTTTGCTATGCGCTCTCGACCACGTTTGAAACATCCGGTCGGGAGTATCGTAATATCGATCGATAATCCTGCTCACGCCATGGGGCCGGGCAGCAAAGTATCCCCAACCTGGAACTTCCGGGCGCATCCCCGCGTCTAACCGGCGCGCTATCTGTGCCGCGAGTTCATCGGGCAAGCGACCTTTGTCTTCGATTTCAGCGTTTGCTGTCGGGCGAGGTAAATCCGTCGTCACTTCTTCTTGGCCTTCATCACTCGGTGCTCGGTCTATCTTTGGGACTTCGACCCGCTCCCAGTATAGGGATTGTAGCTGCGGCCAGAACGGTGCGCGAATTGTCTGTGCCGCGCTGCCTGCCGAATAGATTCCCGACCGCATTCCCGTGGATTTATTTCCGGGTCCGCCTCCTACATAAATGCGGTGAGTTGCCTGCGTGCCTGTGTTCAGGCGGCGTATAGACGAGACGCAGTACCCCGCATACCTCCTGCCAGCCGATCCTGCCGAGCGATTCTATTATAGTTCCCCATTGTTTCCGCATCCACGCGAAAAGTTCCGTCAATGGTTGCAATAGGCTTCTTCTCTCATCTTTTGAAAAAGCATTACAAAAAGAAAGGCAGCATGGCGTAGAAATCGGCGCACTGAACCAGCTCGTTAGCTGGCACCTGGTCCAGCGTGCTATGCGCCCAACGCTCCTCGCCAGGTCCAAAGCCAATAGACGGTATGCCGGCCTTGCCCATCCAGTAGGTGGCGTTGGTGGAAAATACCCACTTCCCCGTTTTCGCGGGACGGCCGTAGCAGCTTTCAAAAGTCGATCTGCCAGCTCGCACGTAGGGATGATCCTCGGCTAAGGACCACGCCGGGAAGATTTTCTCGACGGGGAAAACAAAGCCCGTATAGCTCGGCACATCGTATGTCGGCACCACTATCTCGGCCAGGTCGGCGTTTGGCAGAGCGCGCAGTTCGCCCAGCACCACTTCCCTGGTCTCAGCCGGGTGCATGCGGCGATCGAGATACATTGTGCATTCGTCGGGTACGGCATTGAGCGAAGGGCTACGCGTTGCGACGCTGGTCACGGCAATGGAGCCTGGGCCGAGAAACGGGTCAGGGCGCGACTTGAGCTCCTGGTGCAGGCGCTCTATGCCCTGGATGAACGGGACGGCCTTATAGAGGGCATTGTCGCCGCGTTCGGGCGCGCTGGCGTGACAACTGCGCCCCTTGAAGGTCACGCTGATCTCCGTGCGCCCGCGGTGCCCGCGATAGATGTCCATCTCGGTCGGTTCGCCGATGACGACAAAATCGGGGCGGATGCCTTCATGCTCGACGAGCGCGTTGCCGGAGATGCCATCGCACCACTCCTCCATATTGCCGAAATAATAGAGCGTCCAATCTCTCGCCAGGCCCAGCTTCTTCAAAGTAGCCAGCGCATAGATCATAGGCGGCGTCGAACACTTTTCGTCGCCTGCCCCCAGACCGTAGATCACACCATCCTCGTACTTCCCCTGGAAAGGGTCCCATTGCCACTGGCCGATGTTGCCCACACCGACGGTATCGATATGGCTATCATAGAGCAGTATACGCGGCCCATCGCCGATGCGCCCCAGGATATTGCCCATGGCGTCACGCCGCACCTCGTCAAACCCCAGATCAGCCATACGCGCTCCGATAGCATCTCCAATGGGGCCGAGCTGGCTATCATAACTGGGAATGGCGACCAGATCGCGCAAGAACTGGATGATGGCATCGTGGTGCTTCGCCAGTTCTTGTTGGACAGAGGCCTGAGCCTCACGGATGTTCATATGCGTCTCCTTTTCTCTTCCCATTAGTCTATTTTATACGTTGGCCGTAAGTAGACATGAGCGCGTGGCGCCGCTCCCCTCGAAATGTGGGGAACCCTGGATATGGCCACTACACCGTTCCTTGATCTGCCACCATGGCGCCCCCGCGCGCCGCGCGCTCGCCAACCAGTTGGACCAGCGCGCGCCGCCACGCATCCGCTTCCTCCTGGTGCAAGAGCCCGCGGCGCAGCGCGTCGCGCTTGAGCGTGTAGCTGCGCAGGTCGTCGGCAAGGTTCTCGAGCCGCCGCACCTGCTCGCGCAGCAAGAACTCGGCGACCTTGCTGGTGCTGTGCTCCATAGAAGCAAGTGCCGCCTGTAGGTGGGGGAGACAGAGCCCTGCGGAGGATGCGTAGTCTGCCCGGCCCGCCGCCGCGGTTAGATGCGCGAGGAGGTGCTCGACCTGCTCGGCGGCGGTCTCGCGCACGAGGCGGCACGCCGCGCACGTTGCGCTGTCCGCGAGGAGGGCCGCCAGAGGCGCTGCCGCGCGCTCGGCAGGGCGCTCGATCAGGCGGGACAGCTCGACTGCCAGCCTCTCGATGAGAGGCGCATAGCCCTCGCTGATCCCCTGCGGCGAGGCCATTTCCTGAAACTGCCACGTATGCACGGGGCACAAACCGCGCTCGGCCGCGAATGCGAGCTGTGCCGTGGCGTCGGTGGCGAGGGTGTATTGCCACTGCGCGAAGAAGGCAAAAAGTGCCTGCCCCTGTGCTGTACAGATCGGACAGGTCCGCGTGCGCGCCTTGGCTTGCCCATCGCCCGCCCTGCGGGCCGGAGATCGGCTCGCTGCAATCGCCTGATCGATGACGCGCGCATCGGCGGCTGCCGGTCCTGCCGCATTGCGCGTCGCAGAGAGGGGCATCCCGGCCAGCAGCGACGCTCGCAAGGACTCCATGGTCTTCCACAGCTCGAGCGCGCTCCCACGCGCCTCAAGCTCGCCGCTGGTCGATGCCGTGGCGAGTGCCGGGCCTGCTTCATCGAAGAGGCGCAGGGCGCGGTCCAGGACTGACACGAGAAAGGCGCGCCCCTGCTCCTCGGCGAGAAACGCGGTCAGCGCCTGCACGAATGGCGCGAGCCCACTGCGCTGCATGCCGCCTTCGTCATAGCCGAGCCTGGCTGTGAGCCCACCGCGAGCAGAGAGAGGAAAGAGGTGAACGTGATCTCTCCCTCCTATCTGCTCCACGCGCGCCTGAATGTAGGCGAGCACTTCCTCGCGATCCGTGATGCCAAGCATGTCCATCTTGTTCACCACGACGAACAGCTGGCGCACCTGCCCTCGAATGTCGGCGAGGAAGCGCTCCTCCGCTTCCGAGAGCGGCGCGTCGACGCTCGTCACGAAGATCACCGCGTCCATCTGCGGCAGAAACGCGTAGGTGGTGGCGGTATTCTCGTGGCGCGCCGACCCGATGCCGGGCGTGTCGATAAAGTGCAGGCCGCGCCGCAGGAAGGGCAGCGGCAGCTCCACGCGCGCTTCAAGCAGCCCCTTCTCGTTGCCGGGATTGCCGCGCTCGGTGATAAAGTCCGCCAATTGAGCCAGCGGGACCTCCTGTTCCCACGTCCACCCCTTGCGGCGCAACAGAACGCGCTCAGCGGACCCATAGCAGAGCGTGGTGATCGCCGAGGTCAGGGGCAACAGCCCCGTGGGCAAGAGATCGCGTCCGAGCACCGCATTCATCAGGGTACTCTTGCCGCGCTTGAACTGGCCGACCACCGCCAGATTGAAGCGATCTTCGGCAAGCTGCACCACCAGTGCCTGGCAGCGTTCGGCCACTTCGCGCGCGCCGTGCGCCTGGAGCAGCTGCTTCGCGGCACGCACCGATGCGGCCACCTCCTGCTTTGTGAGCGTGTAGTGCCGTAGGGATGAGACCTCATCGTTGCCGGACGCTGACGATGCTTGCTCCACGCCATTCCCTCCTTGTGGTGGTGTTGACAGATCAAAAATGCATCTTTCGTCGCAATCGCTGCCACCAGTTTCCCTCGCAAGGCTGCTGTGATGACAGATAAAAACCAGTGGGCGCGCTGGCAACTTTCTCCTCGCCGTTCATGACCCGCAGCATCCGTTGCGTTTCGGGCCAGTAATTGGGGATGATTTCGCGCGGCGGGCGCGGAAACCAGTAGGGACACCCCAGACATACCGTGTTGTCACGCGGCTGTTGCTGCCCATAGAGCGTGTAGAACCAGCGGCAGGGAAAGTAGGCGTCGGCAGCCTCGCCGCCCTGCTCTCCCGGCGCGCCCGGTCGTGCCACCGGTAAAGGACGGCCGGTGAAGCGGCGCACAGGAACCAGATTCAGGCAGGATCGATGCGACTCCAGGGCATCGGGAATAGGGCATGAGTTGCAGATAGCTCTCATCTGCTAGCAATAAAAAAAGCTTCTACTTCGTCGTGAACCTTCTGGTGGTTCTTCTGACGAGAGTAGAAGCTATCAGCCGGAAATTCCGGCATCTCAAGCGAGCTTCATCGCTGCATACACATTCTCTACCAGAGTAAACATACCACGCTGTGCAGATAGCGTCAAGCGCGAGCAGAGGAAAGAAGCAAACCTCTACAATCAACCGGTCAGGTACAAATGGGAGATCCGGTGGCAACTCATCGGAAAAATGTGCTATAATCAGTGCAGTAAAAAAAAGATAGAAGATAGGCGATGGAGTCCGCCAGACCAAACGTTCGACCTGGTCAAACCGCAACGCTGCTAATGGCTCTTGATTACGCTTTTGTGCGCGATCAGGAGCTTAGTTATACCTCCTGCTCTCCGCACGGCCTGAACAATTTGTCATTGAGCTAGTTGGAGACCACAGTTGAACAACGTCTGGTTTAATGCGTCTGCCTGGATGGCCGTGGCACTGCTGGCCAGTCTCATTTCCATCCGCATTGGTATCTCGGTCGCCCTGATCGAGATTGTTCTGGGGGTGCTCGCAGGGAATTTCCTGCACTTTCAAACGAATACCTGGATCGATTTCCTCGCCAGCTTTGGCTCGATCCTCCTGACGTTCCTGGCGGGAACCGAGATCGAGCCGGAAGCATTCCGCAAGCACCTCAAACCGAGCCTGTTGATCGGTGGCATATCTTTTCTCTTGCCTTTCGTGGGCGCGATGGCGTTTACCTTTTTTGTGATACACTGGAACCTGCATGCTGCCGAGATCGCGGGGGTGGCGCTGTCCACCACATCTGTGGCCGTCGTCTACGCGGTGATGATCGAAACGGGGTTGAACAAGACCGAACTGGGCAAGCTCATTCTCGCTGCCTGTTTCGTCACCGACCTCGGCACAGTCATTGCGCTCGGAGCGCTGTTCGCCAACTTCAACATCTGGCTGCTGGTGTTTATCGCCGCGCTCATCCTGGTGCTGTGGGTGTTGCAACCGCTTACGCGCCGGGTCATCGCCAGGTACGGTGGGCGCGTCAGCGAACTGGAGGTGAAGTTTCTCTTCCTGGTGCTCTTTTTTCTCGGAGGGTTGGCAACCATTGCCAATAGCGAAGCGGTCCTCCCGGCCTACCTGATCGGGCTGGTGATCGCGGGGGTGTCCAGCCACGATAAGGTCCTGATCAACCGCATCCGCACCATCGCCTTCGCGCTGCTGACGCCCTTTTTCTTTCTCAAAGCGGGAACCTTAGTGTCACTACCGGCGCTGCTTGCCGGTGTACTGCTGATCATCGTTTTGCTCGGACTCAAGGTGACAACCAAGTTCATCGGCGTCTGGCCGTTGACGCGCGCCTTCAAGATGACTAAACGCGAAGGAACCTACACGACGCTGCTGATGTCGACCGGTCTGACCTTTGGCAGCATCGCGGCGCTCTTTGGGCTGACGTATGGCCTCATCACCCAGTCGCAGTATACCATCCTGGTGACCGTGGTGATTGGCTCAGCCGTCGTACCGACCCTGATCGCCCAAAAGTGGTTCTTCCCGAAGCGCACCACACTCAGTCCGGTGCGGGTTCTTACGCAAGAAGGCTTTGACACTCCTCAAGAAGTTGAGGAGGTCTCCTCCGAATTGGGATAGGAGTCGGCTGAGCCATCGGGTCAACGAATGAACGGTTCGATGAAACTGAAGTTGTCACCACGAACCTTGCAGCATCCTGTGAGGAAACGCGGATGTTTCAGAAAATCTTGTTGGCCTACGATGGCTCGGTAGGAGCCAAACGCGCGCTGGATGTCGCGCTCGACCTTGCCAGCACCTACCGGGCAGAACTCTGGGCGCTCTCGGTTGAAGAACGCCTGCCGCATTACGCTGCCACCATCGATGAAGTGCAAGAAGAGCATGAGTTCGCGAAGAACTATTTCCAGGAAGCGCTCTCGGTGGCCTACCTGCGCGCGCTGCACGCGGGGGTGGAACTCAAAAGCGAGATACGGGCGGGACACGCGGCTCGCACCATCGTTGACTTCGCCAGAGAGGGGAGCTTCGACCTGGTCGTGCTGGGGAGCAGCGGGCATTCAAAAGCCTGGGCCATGTTCCTTGGGACAACGGTGGAGAAGGTGAGCAGGCACGTCCCCTGTACGGTGCTCATTGCCCGCTAAACTTGCCGCATCAAGCGATGGACCAGACGTGCGCCGTATGATCTTCGTTGCCCGACGCGATACGTGACCCATCGGGCGACCAGGCCACGGCTTCGACGAAATTATACAAGCCCTGGGCGTGACCGCGATACATAAAGCCGGTTTGTCCGGTCATCGCCTGCCAGACCTGCACGGTCATATCGTCACTGCCCGAGGCGATAGAGGTTCCATCGGGCGACCAGTCGAGCCCATTGATGCTCCAGATATGGGCGCTATAGGTACAGACGTGGCGCCCAGTCGTTGCGTGCCACACCTGCACAATCCGGTCTTGACCGCCTGTGGCGAGATACTGGCTATCGGGCGACCAGGCCACGGCATTCACCTGGGCTTTATGGCCGTAGTACCTGAGTAGAATTGTATCACTGGCTACCTGCCAGACCAGTACCTTGCGATCTTCGCTGCCCGATGCAAGGTACTGGCCGTCCGGAGACCATCGTAGCGCCGTCACTTTTTCAACATGGCCGCGATACGAACGGTCGATCTCACCTGTCGCAGCTTGCCAGACTTGTATCGTGCCATCCCAGTGGCCAGAAGCGATAGACCTCCCATCAGGGGACCAGCAGAGGGCCAGCAGCGCGGCAGCATTGCCGCCAGGAGAGGCAATGAAGCTGCCTGAGGCTGCATCCCAGACAGAAGCGGCGCCATCGCGCGCACCCGAGGCAATACATGTGCCATCGGGCGACCAACCCACAGAGTTGACCCGGTCGCTATGACCGGCGTAAGTGATCAGCGTTTTTCCGGTGATGGCATCCCATATTTGCACCGTCTTATCCCACGAGCCTGACGCTATAAAGTGGCCATCGGGCGACCACGCCACAGCAGAGACCCGCTCTTTGTGACCTCCATATGCGGTGAGCAGCGTTCCACGTACTGGCATTTCTGCGTACACTCCTTCTTCCTATGGATATTGTGTGATAAAGTTCTGGCGCTTCCGCGCTAGTTGATCCCCTCGAAACGATTGCGCCTGTCGTGCCTCCATTGAACCACGCGTTCTTTGAAGCTCAGTGGAAGTCGCGCCCTGCAAATTCGCCTGGCTGAGATAGATACCACGCTTCACTGCTCCCCGTATACCTGCCGTCTCCAGTTTTGCCACCTCCAGGTGCGCTTGGCTGAGGTCCGCTTCTTGCAGGTTCGCCCGCCGCAGGTCGGCTCGCTTCTGCCAGACATGCGCCACAGCAACCATGACCCGTATCTCTTCGCGGGTGAATTGCCTCCCCTCGAGAGGAGGTATCGGTACACTCATCTCGAGCCGTTTCTTTTGACCTTTCTCACCGTCGTGCCGTTGCTCCATCTTCGCTCTCAACGTATCGCAAGGGATGCGGTGGCGAGCGTCATGGCGCGTTCAGCATGTTCTAGCGGGATGGGCACATGCACTGTCGTGGTCACCCCAAGATGTCCCAGGGTGAATTGCATCTCCGCCCCGCGCTGTCCGGAGACCAGGCTGACCGTTTGTAACCGTTGCAACGGCATCAGAATGGAGTCGTTTCCATACGTCGCCTGCCCGCGCACGATGCGCTTTGCCTCTCGCACCAGCAGGATTTGCCGATCGGTACGAACCACTACCGACGAAGGTTGTTCGTGCGCGCCAATGCTCAAGCGTTGCCACCACTTGCTCTCATCTCTTGCTGGCACACCGGGCCACTCTCGCACCAGCTCACCGGTCACCAGGTAGCGCATCACGATATTCTGCTGTCCCAACTCGAAGACCCGTCAGAGTCATGCGCCACCCTTGCAGTGCGTGGTCGCGCTCGCGCCTGGCGGTTTCGTCGGGTCGCGCCCCAGAGGGAAGCGGCAGACCGTCGATCACCGCCCGCATGTATGCGACAGCCGCCAGGAACGCGTCTGCGACGACCCCGCTATACGGAATGGTGACGCGCTCTGGACCGTGCGGGGCTGCCATCGCAAGCGTGAGCGTGCAGTCGAGGATATAGGCGCGCAACTCGCAGTGCATGATGCGATCAAGCGGGCAGAAGGCAAGGAGGTACCCTCTGCTGGCTGTGGAGGTCGCGAGATCGGCGGGGTCCTCAACAACCAGGATGCGCCCCGTCGTCAGGACAAAGGCCCGCGTTGGTCGTTGGACCCGTTTCCACCGCGGGAACCACAACCTGCCCTCGATGGCCGTATCCACATCGCGGGGGAGATAGATCGCTGTCAAAACGGTTTCGTCGAGTGTGAGATGGTGTTGTGCTATCTCGGCCAGGGGCTCAGTGAGATAGCGGAACGGGTCGCTCTCTGCCATCGTTACTGACTCCCGTAAGCCCAGGTCCAGATACATCCTGCAAGAACGGAAAGCGCGAAAAACACGCCGAAAGCCAATCCCGCTCCCTCGAGTGCAAATCGTATTGGCATGCTCCTGCTGGAATAATCGTGCATACACTCAATATAGGTGATGATAAACGCCGCCACGCCTGCAACTACTCCGGCGGCGACACCAATCATGAGAAATGAACTATCCATGCCTGACCATCCCTTTGCGCGACAGCCTGCAACCCGTGCAGCTCAGTTCGACAGCCCGCCTCCCTCGAACCAGGGAACGAAGCAGCTGCTGGCGGTCCACCAGCCCCAGCGGCTCGCCCGCCTCGTCCACCACAACCAGTCGCTTAATCTCGTGCGCCAGCATGAGACGAACCGCCTCAGCAACCGTCGTTGCGGGGGTGACAGCGTAGAGGCGCGGTCGCATGACCTGCTGCGCTCTCTGCAATCCAGACGACGACCGGCGGCGGAAAACCTCCTCGGGAATCCTGAGCGAGAAGCGCCCGGCAAGCGCCATCACCGGGTTACGGCGAGCTTGCAGCCCCTGCGCCGCCAGTATATCCCTATCGGCAATCACTCCCACCGCTGTGCCATGGCCGTCGACGACAATCACACGGCGTAAGGGCGTCTCCTGCACCTGGCGCAGCACTTCAAAGAGCGGGGTATCCGGGGAAACGACCGGTACATTTGAAAGAGCCGCTTCGCCTACTGTCCGAGGCTGGACAGCGTGTTGCGCACCATCCGTGCTCGTCCGCCTTTCTGCGCGGACAGTGACATCTGTATAGTAGCGCAAGAGGTTTGCCTGATCGAGCATGCCTACCAGTTTTTGTTGTGTATCGACCACTGGCATGCGTGTGATGCGCTGCGCAATCATCCAGCGAGCCGCATCCTCCATGGTCGTCTCTTCCGTCAACACGAGCGGATGTGCAACCATCACATCTCCCGCGGTCTTCTCAGTCGCCAGGAACTGGTGAAGATACTGTGCAACTTTTTCAGCATCATCGGTTACCTGGAGGAGGTCGAGATGGCGATACGCTTCATGCCGGGTGAGGAGGTGACCAAGGGTGATGACACCCAGCACCTGCTGCTCCTCGTTCACTACCACCAGGAGTTTCACGCCGTGCTCCACCAGCCGGGTGATGACTTCCGGCAGCGGAGTTTCCGAGCGAACGCTGGCGACTGCGGTCTCCATCACGTCGCGTACTCTCTGCTGGAAGATGGAAGGGCGCACCAGCAGAACCGCGCACTGCGTCTCATTGGCGACTTTGCGGGCCGTTCCTCCCGTCGTACTACTCCAGGGATGCTCCTGACCAGTTGCACCCGCGATGAACAGGTCGTAGTTTCCCTCTCGGGCAGAAGCTATCAAAACGCTGCTGGCATGTCCTTCGCGCGTGATGGTTTCCAGCGTTACACCGGCAAGCTGAGCTTGAGCGGTAGCCAGGGCCTGTGCCTGCTGAAAATAGGCTGCCCAGTTCCAGCCTACTCCACCTGAAGCAGCCTGGGTGCTGGAAGTATGCCCCACCGGCGGCGCTAGCGGACCCTCGATGACAGAAATGGCAGTGAGCGTGGCCCCGGCTGCCTTCGCCAGTTGGCAGTCTCACCTGAAAGGCCTGCCAGCTCAAAGGCGAGCCGTCCAGGGCAACCAGCAGGTGCTTAAAGAGTGATCTGCTCGTCTTTGGACGTATCACCAGCACGCTGCACGGGGCGTGATTCACCAGTTTATCTGCCGTACTGCCCAGGAATGTTCCCCACACACCTGAATGTCCCTGGTGGCCCAACACCAGCAAGTCGCAGCCCTGATCGACGATATAGTCGAGGACCACCTGGCCCTCGTGGCCGCTTAGGACAGCACAACGCGTCTCTACCCCGCGCAGCTCAGCCCGCTGGCGAAGGGGCGCCTGGAGCTGTTTCGAAGTGCGCCACAGCAGCCAGGTGCTCACGATTGCTTTCTTCCTGGGTTGCGATATAGCGAGGAGCGGTCTCCTCGACGGAAAGGATATCCAATCTTGCGTGCAGCAGGATCGCCAGATCGATGGCGATCCCTGCAGCTCTCAGTGAGCTTTCTGATCCATCAATCGCCACAAGCACGTGCTGAAACATCGCTGTCCCTCCGTTTCGCCTAAATGGCTCGCAGGATAAGTACAATCAAGACGATCACAAAAATGTACGCCACATACTGGTTGATATTGCCCGATTGAATGAAGCGCGCGCGCCGCGTCAGTCTGCCCCAGAAGCGTAAGGGACTTCCGAAAACTAAGTTATCCCAGTATGGTATACTGCGCCAAGAAAAGAATGCTTGGAGGGACAAGAGTGGAACTAACGGAGGAAGTCAAAGCGCTGGTGTTGAACACGGCCAAGCAACTCAAGGGGAGTGCATGCCGGATGTTTATGGCACGGACGGTGCAAGCGCTAGGTACAGGCGGCCAGAGGCTGGCCGAACGGGAACTGGGCTGGAATCGTGTCACCATACGCAAAGGGATGCATGAAGTGGAGAGCGGAATGGTGTGCGTGGATGGCTTCAGGTTGCGTGGCCGCAAGCACAGCGAAGACCATTTGCCCAACTTATTGAAGGATCTCACCGCCATTGTGGATGGGCAGAGTCAGGCGGATCCGCAGTTTCGCACGACGCGTCTGTACACGCGGATGACAGCAGCCGAAGTCCGCCGCCAGTTGATGGCCCAGAAGGGCTATAGCGACGAGGAACTCCCCACCGCCGAGACTATTGCAACCAAGCTGAACCAGTTGGGCTACTTCCCGAAAAAAGTGGCCAAGAGCCAACCCCAAAAAAGTCCCCGAGACCGATGCCATCTTTGCCCAGGTGAAGCAGTGCAATGAAGAGGCTGATGCCTCTGAGCAGGTGTTACGGCTCTCGCTGGATGCCAAAGCCATCGTCAAGGTCGGTCCTTTCGCGCGAGGGGGAAAGAATCGCGTCCCCACCAGGGCCGCTGATCACGATTTTCAACCAGCAGCGACGGTGACGCCAGTGGGCATTTTCCTGCCCGCTTCCGACGAGCTCTTTCTCTACGGGGTGACGTCCAAAGTGACCAGCGATTGCCTGGTGGATCGCTTGGTCGACTGGTGGGAGACGGTCAAAGAGCACTTTCCTCTGGTCAGGACCCTGCTCATCAACCTGGACAATGGCCCGGAGAGCCACAGTCGGCGCACCCAGTTCATGCAGCGTCTGGTGGAGTTTGCTCTGCGATATCAGCTCACCATCCGTCTGGCGTATTATCCCCCATACCATAGTAAATACAACTCGATCGAACGCTGTTGGGGAATTTTAGAACAGCATTGGAATGGAGCCTTGCTGGATTCCGTCGATGCCGTGATCCAGTATGCCCGCACCATGACATGGAAAGGAAACCATCCCGTGGTCGCCTTGGTGATGACCACCTATCAGACTGGTGTCAAACTGACCAAGCAAGCCATGGATCTGGTGGAAACCCAGCTTCAGCGATTGCCCTCTCTGGGAAAGTGGTTTGTGGATATCGATGGGTGCTTACTGGCTAATCGGGATAGTTAATATTTCTTGATCCCCTAACAGCGGCTGGTAGAGCGAGCGTTCGAACGGCGGCGGGATCTCCTGCTGGTAGGTGACGCGACCTTCGCGGGAACGCGCCGCCATTGCCGTAGACTCGCTTCTGACGTGCGAGCGAAAGAGCGCGTTGAAGATGATGCGTATCGGATTGCTGTAGGCCAGCCCGCTATAGGTCATCGACGCCTCAAAGCGCGGAATTCCTCCGGCCCACACGCGCCCGACGCGGCGGGAGCCGAGCGGACGTATCAAACGCAAGGCCAGCAACACAATGCCTATCAGCAGGAGTTCCGCCAGGAAGAGATAGCTCGGAGAATCAATCGTGGAAAAGGCGGGGGCCGGGATGACCACCAGCCCATTGACGGGGAGCCACCCGCGGAAGAGCCCGCCGCCGATGGTTACTAACAATTGGTAGCTGCCCGGGTGATTGGTGAAGAGCGGAGGCACGACCTGATTGAGCACGCTCTGACCGAACAGTGACGTCGTGACATGGTCGAGCGCGGGAATGACGAAGGTCGGCAGCACGCCCAGCGCCAGGCAGAAAAACGCCAGAAAGCCCATGGCGACGCGCATACTGAGCGGCGACTCGCGTGCTTCCGCCGCCTCTTTACTGCGGGGCAGAGCGAGAAAACTGATGCCCGTCGCCCGCACAAAGGCGGTCACCGCAATGCCCGCCGTCAGCGCCAGGAGCGCTCCTGAGATGGCCATGACTACCTTCGTCAACGTATCTGCAATGGCGTAGCTCTGCAGCAGCGTTTCCAGCAGCATCCACTCGCTGATGTAGCCGTTCAAAGGGGGTACCGCCGAGATCGCCAGCGCTGCGACGATGAAGAAGAGTCCGGTCCACGGCATCAGGCGCAGCAAGCCGCCGAGTTTGGCCAGGTCGCGCGTCCCGGTGGCGTGCTGGACCGACCCTGCGCCCAGGAAGAGCAGTCCTTTATAGACAGCGTGGTTGAGCACGTGGTAGAGCGTCACGATGGCCGCGATAGCCGCCAGCGTCGTCAAGTGGTAGGCCCGAAAGGTGAGTGCCGCTCCCAGTCCAGCAAGGATAATGCCGATATTCTCGATGCTCGAATACGCCAGCACGCGCTTCAGGTCGTGCTGCACCACCGAGTAGAGAATGCCAACCAGCGCGGTCAGGCTGCCAACACTCAAGATCACCAGTCCCCACCAGGCCGGGGCGATAGTCGGCCCACCCAGGAAATCGAGCAGGAAGCGCAGCATGCCATAGATTCCCAGCTTGATGATCACCGCTGAAAGCAGGGCTGAGATATGGCTGGGGGCAGCGGGGTGGGCCTCGGGCAGCCAGAGTTGAAGTGGCAGGACACCCGCCTTGGCCCCAAAGCCGAAAAATGCCAGCAGGAAGACGGCGCTGCGCAGGGGCAGAGCGAGCGCCGGCGCTGCCGCGCGCAGCGCGCCAAAGCCAAAGTTCCCTGCAACCTGGTAGAGCAGCAGAAAGGCGACCAGAATGCCGATCGTCCCCAGTTCGCTCACAGCCAGCATCAGAAAGCTCGAGCGCACGACATGGGGGTCTTCATAGTCGAAATTGACCATCATGTAGCTGAGAAAGGCCATCGCTTCCCACGCCATCAGGAAAACAATCGCATCTGCGGCGGCTACGATCAGCACCAGCGAGAGCAGCAGGAGATTGAACAGGAGACCGAAGGTACGCAGGCGGCGCACCACTGTACTGTGTCCAAGATACCCAATCGAGTAGACCGCGACAGGTAGTGAAATCAATCCGATAACCGCCAGAAAGAAAGCCGATAGCATATCCAGATGCAGGCTCAAAGCCCCAAAGGGGAGATTTGTTTGGAGCGCGGCGAAAGGCGCTGGCGCGCCGCTCAATACGCCAATACCCGCGATGAGCGCACCCAATCCTCCAAGTGCCACACATACAGCGGCGGCGATGGTAATGGCGCGCGCCTGTTGTAGCAACAGCGAGAGCAAGACGCCCAGCATGTACAGAGCGAGCATGGCCCAGAAAGCCACGCCTGGTAAAAGATTCCAGTCCATCAACTTCGCTCCTTCTCTCTCGTCCCCCCGGCGCCTGGCGATAACACCTGTAGCGGACGGTCGCTCTTCACTCGTTGTATGCGTCCATGCATGCGCTGCTCGGCCCGCCCCAGCGCCAGCAGCAAGCCATGCATCAACGTCAGGGGTGACGGCGGGCAGCCGGGGATGAATACGTCGACTGGCAATACTTCTGCTACACCACCCCTGGCGAACGCGCTCGAACCGAAGATACCTCCGCTGCACGCGCAGGCTCCCACGGCAACCACGAGGCGAGGATCGGGCATGGCATCGTATGTCTGGCGCAGCGGGTCTTCCATCGCGCGCGTCACCGGCCCTGTCACCAGTAGCAGATCAGCGTGGCGCGGCGAAGTGGTAAAGAATATGCCCAGCCGCTGCACATCGTAGTATGGGTTCAAAAGGAGTTTGATTTCTGATTCGCAGGCATTACAGGAACCAGCATCGACATGGCGAATATGCAGGGAATGCCCAAACAATCGCTGCACGCGTTCCCTCAATCGTTCGGCGGCATCCCTTGTTGCCTCGTCAAGTGAGTCTACCATCGTTCTTCTCCCTCCCGTTCAGGCTATCCAGCGTCGCGGATACTTCAAACATGTTGATGACTCGCAGGTCCTCTCGATGACGCGCTGCCAGTTCAAACTCATTCGTCATGCGCAGCGCATCCGACGGACAGGCCGTAACGCATAGCCCGCACATGATACAGCGAGCATAGTCAAGCGTCAGTTGCGATTCCCCTAAACTTCCTCCACCATTATCGTTATAAGCCACCTGTTTCAGCTCCAGCGCAGAGGGTAGACAGACCTGCACGCAGGCGTCGCATCCCTGGCCGGAGAGGCAGCGATTGGCGTCGAGCACGGGCTTGCCGCGAAAGCCTTCCGGCATGTGTTCGTGAACAGCAGGATAACGAGTTGTAAGCACACCTGTGCGTAACCCTTTGCGTACCCAGGAAAAAACCATCTCGCATTCCTCCTTACTATCTATCTATTAGCAATCCGCTCCGGCGAACGAGAGTCCGAAGCTCTGCTCGATAATAGGAAAATCGGTCAGAATGTTGTGTCCAGGCACGGCAAGAGAAAAAGCTTGCCAGTTGGCGAACGATGCCGGGCGCACGCGGTAGCGCTGCAGCGTTCCATCTGACCCGGCTAGTATCCAGTGAACGCATTCACCGCGCGCCGACTCAGCCCAGCCTGAAGCGGATTGACCAGGCGGAAGTGGTGACATTGGAACCCGCACCGGGCCGTCGGGCAACCGTTCCAGAACCTGGTCAATGATACCTGACGACTGTATGGTTTCCTCCAGGCGTATGCGGGCCCTGGCAAACGCGTCGCCCTCTTGAAACACCGGGATATCAAAGTCGACATCTACGTACGCAGCATACGGATGGTCGCGGCGCAGGTCACGATCTACGCCGGATGCGCGCGCAATCGGGCCTACAGCGCCATACGCGCGAGCGTCTTGCAGCGAGAGAATACCGGTTGTTTCCAGGCGATCCCGGTGTGAAGATGAGGCGAGCAGGAGTCGGCTCAGCGGTTCCAGGTCACGACGCAGCGCAACAATGAGTTCACGGATAACCTGCTGTCCCTGTTCGCCGATATCGCGGCTCAAACCACCCGGGACGTTCAAGCCAAAGAGGTAGCGATGACCGCTAATTGCGGCGTTGAGGCGCAGCACGCGCTCTTTCCACAGGTCAAATTGCGCCTGCGCGACGCTCAGGCCCGTTGCCTGACAAAGGTCGGCCTGATATCCCAGGTGGTTGTAGAGGCGCTCCAGTTCGGCCAGCAGAGTGCGCAGGTAGAGCGTTCTTGGTGATACCTCTACTTCAGCCAGAGCTTCCAGGGCCTGGCACAGCGCCAGTGAGTGAGCAAAAGCGCTGGTGCCTGAAATGCGCTCCGCAACCAGCGGTAGCAGTTTCGAGCGGCAAGCCCCCGGCGCGTTTCTCCACGCCGCGATGCTTGTAAAACAGCTGCAGGCGCATATCCACTATCTCCTCACCCGCCGTGCGCAGCGTATAATGCCCCGACTCGACCACGCCAGAGCGCACCGGCCCGAGCGGATAATCTACGATGCCGACAGGCGCAGGCTCCAGCTCGAAGAAGTGTGGCTCCGCGGCAGGGACGTGTTGTGACCAGTTGAACGTGTGCAGGTGAGGATAGATCCCCTGCGGCCAATCCGGTGAGAGACGCAGAGGACGCAAGAGCTGGTGTTGCAGCGGTGTGATGCCCAGTTCCTCCCAGACTTCGCGTTCGTACCAGCCGGTTGCCGGCACTTCATCCATCAGGCTGGGGAAGGCTGGATTTTGCTCATCAAGCTCAACCCGCACGTGCGCCCATGTCTGTTCCTCATCCAGCGCGAAGAGGAGGTGGAGCTGGAAGAGGCCCTGCGATGAACGCTCATCCAGGCCGAACAGGTCAACAAATGTGGCATCGAACTCGTGCCGCAGCGTATGCACCACCGGTAACAAGGTTTGTGGTGAGAGCGAGATGGCGATTTCGTCTTGCAAGAGTCGCACTGTTGGAAGCTGTCCAGCTCCACACGCGCTGGACAGCCGCGCGCAAAAATCTACCAGATTGATCATCGGCTCGTCCCTCCTAGCACAGCAGCGGCCTGGTGCAGTAAATTGCTTAATGGCGTGGGGATAAACACCCCCAGTACCAGTATCAGCAAAGCGCTCAATGCCATCGCCAGCAAGCTCAAGTAGCTTACCTCTCCGGGCTTTATCGCTGCGCTTGTTTTGCCGAAAACCATGCCGTTGAGAGAAAAGAGCATCCCAACGAAGATGAGAGCGACCAGCGCCAGCAGAGCGATCGCCGCGATGGCGTACCCCTGGCGAAAGCCCGCGCTGAGGATAGCGAACTCACTCACAAACACGCTGAACGGCGGAGAACCGGTTAACGCCAATCCCCCCACCAGGAGCAAGGTTCCGGTGGCAGGCATGATCTTGATCACGCCGGAAACGCGGCTGATGTCTTTCGTTCCGTATTTCAGCAGCACCTGGCCGCTGGCGAAGAACATCAGCGATTTGGTGATGGCGTGATTGAGCACCTGGAACAGCGCCCCGAAAAGACCGAGCGCGCCACCAAAGGCGACGCCGAGGGCGACGATCCCCATGTGTTCGACGCTGGAGTAGGCCAGCAGGCGCTTGTAGTCGCGCTGGCGAAAGATGAGCAGCGCCGCGACGACTAGGGAAACGAAGCCAAAGGTCAGCAGGAGCGCCGCCGGGTACGCGTGTCCAAGGGAGGGTACCGCCAGCGAGTAGAAGCGCAGGATGCCATACATGGCGCAGTTGAGCAGGACGCCGGAGAGCAGCGCGCTGATGGGGCTGGGAGCTTCGCTGTGGGCGTCCGGGAGCCAGGTATGCATGGGGGCCAGCCCGGCCTTTGTGCCAAAACCGACCACGATAAAGAGCAAGGCCAGGCGCATGATGCTGGGATTGAGGTGCGCAGCCACCGGAGCCAGCACCGACCAGTTCAGGTTGTAGCTGGTTCCCAGAATCTGCACACCCGAATAGTAGGCGAGGATCGTGCCAAAAAGGGCGAGGGCGATGCCTACCGAGCCAACAATCACGTACTTCCAGGCTGCCTCCAGCGCCTCACCCGTTCCGTAGAAACTCACCAGGAACAAGGAGGCCAGCGTGGTGCCCTCGATGGCGATCCACAGCACCCCCAGGCTGTTGCTGAGCGGGACGACCAGCATGCTGAAGACGAACAGGTTGAAGAGCACGTAGTACCGTTTCACATGCCGTAGCCCTTCGCCGCGCGTCACATCCTGCTCGCGCATGTCTTCGCGCAGATACCCGACCGAGTAGAGGGCGGTCGTGAAACTGACAATGGCGATCACCAGCAAGGTGATGATACTGAGAGCATCGGCGTAAAGCCAGTCCGCAAGCTCGGCGATGCGCCCGGAGAGCGTTACCTGCTGCGTCGCAATGCCGGCAAGCACCAGTACCGCCGCGGCGCTGAGAATGCTGACCACTTCCAGCCAGAGGCGGCCTGGCGCAATCAAGCAGATGGCGCTTGCCAGCAAGGGGATAAGTAAAATCGTGAGCAGCATACGCGCTTATCCTTTCAGTCGCCGCAGATCCGCGGTATCAGCGGTAATCAACTCGCGGTGAATGAGCGTGACCAGCAAGCTCATGACGATCACCGCGATCAGGATGTCAAAGAGGATACCGAACTCCACGATGAGCGGCATCCCATACGCGATCGCGATCGCTCCCGAAAACAGCCCGTTCTCGATGGTGAGTAACCCGATGACCTGGGCAACCACATGTTTGCGGCTGCTCAAGATGAACAGCCCGATCAGCACCATGGCGAGAGAGATCGCCAGGGGCGGTTCGTTTAAGAACGTGCCCGGGGCTATCACTGCCGGGGAAACGAAAAAGGCGAGCAGCGTGAGCAGGACGCACACCAGCAGTGAAGCGGGGATATTCAGGTAGGGACGCACCTCGCGCTGGACGTGAAGTCGATTGGTCACATTACTCAGAATCCAGACGATCACCCCGCTCTTCACAATAATGGTCAGTACCGCAACGATATAGAGGTCGCTGCTGCCGGTGAAGTACCCGACGGCTGCCGCCACCAATCCCAGTACCAGCGATTGCACCGCGTAGGCGCGGATAGCCCCGGTGAGCAGCCGCGATGCCACGGTGGCAAAAGCGGTCAACAAGAGCAGCGCGCCGAGTATCTGCAGAAGCTGCACAGCGACAGCAGGTGGTGTACCGGCCAATAGCGCCGCCAGCGCGATCGATTCGAAAGGATGCATAGGCTTCGAAACTCCTCCATTGTAGTGCAAGAGACCGAGAGAAACGGCCCACTGTTGTTTGCCGCCTCACTCGGGTGTAATCATTTTAGCCCGCATGGATCAGGTAAAAAGAGACAATAGATAAGGCAGCCAGAATCAATGCCGACCCGAGAAACTCCGGGATGCGAAAGAAGCGCCACTTGGCGATCGATGACTCGATCACGACGATCACGCCGCAAATGACCAGCATCTTGAAGAGTAACGTCCCCAGAGCAATCAGCACCGTGAGTACATTGGTGCCACCATCAGGCGCGAGCCCCCAGGGAGCCGTTAACACGTTGAGCAGAATGGTGAGCAGCACGAAGAAGCGCATAGCCCCACCCCATTCCATCAGCGCCAATTCCTGGCCGGAATATTCCAATGTGCGCGACGCTTCGATCATCGAAAGCTCAAAGGTACTGGAGGGATTATCCACCGGAATGCGCCCGCTCTCCGCCAGGATCACCATGAATAGAGCAGCAGCCAGCAGCCAGTGAGCGGGATTGAACAGGTAGGCCGCCGAGATAAGCGTCTGATTGACGGCAAAAGGGATAGTGGCCTGCGCGATCAGCGTGACGCCGAAGAGTACGAGGATCACGACCGGCTCCGCCAGCAAGGAAACGACGCGCGAGCGACTACTGCCCATGCCGCCAAACGTGCTGGCTGTATCCATCGCAGCCAGCGAGGTAAAAAAGCCGCCCAGCGAGAGGATAAAGCCGCCGGCCAGCATATCACCCATGAAGGCGTATGGCAGTGGATAAGCAGTCAAGACCGGAATGAGCATGGCAACGATCAGTGGGGTGATGAAGCTAAAAATGGGTGCCGCGTGGAAGACCCAGGAAGCGTGTTCCGAAACGACGCGCCCCTTGTGCAGCAGCTTCCACAGATCGCGGTAGGGTTGCCAGATGCTCGGCCCGCGCTTCGATTGTACGATGGCTTTCAGCCGGTTGATAACGCCTCTTAGGAGCGGGGCGCAGCACAGGACAGTCGCAATCTGCAACACCTGGAGAATGGCTAATTGCACCATGTCGACCTCTCTTGAAGACAAACATCTACGGGACAAACACCGCTATGTCTGAGCAGCGCGCCCCGGTAGGGAGAGGTCTGGAGAGATGTCCTGACGAAAGGAAAAGGATACCTCTCAATTCGGCACATGATGCCGAAAAGACATACAAAAGCCTCTACCAGCCGGGTCATTCCTGCTCTTCGGTGGTAGAGGCTATTAGCGCAAAGCGCGTTAGGCGAGCCTCATCGCCATGAAATGTAGACGATATTGGATGTCTACTTGTAACTGATTATACCCATCTCGACCGCTTCCTGTCAAGTCGAAAAGTTTGAGCGTGCCCACTATACCGGCGCGCCAGGTTTTCCTTGACAGGAACGGCTTGTATTCCGTATACTTGCTACGAGTAAGTGAAGAATGTGTTTTTGCGATGAAGCTCGCATAACGCCAACCGGCTAATGGCTTCTACGCCTTGTTCAGCACAAAGAGGTGCTGGACTCCGCATAGAAGCCTTTTTTTGCGCGCAAAATCGCAGGCCGCTTGCTTGAGCCGCCTCCCAGGTTATCCCACCTTTTCGAGGGGGAGCGGCTCTCCTTACCCATTGACTCTCATCATACCAGTCAGACAGGTGGACTGCTGGAATCAGCCGGGCAAATGGAGAACCTGCCATGAATTGCTATCTCTGTCTTCTAGAATCGGGAAGCGCGACGCGTTCTGCTGTAGCCATCTGCCAGCATTGCGGTGCGGGGATGTGTGAGTTCCACCTCGTTGCCCCGCAGGGAGAACCACTCGTCTCTCCGGGAGGAATGGCCGGGACATTTTCCACGCGGAAGCTGATGTGTACCTGTTGCTATGACTCTTCTATTCCTGCGAGGAAACACCACAAGCTGACTCAGCCCGAGAAAGGCCAGATGGGATCGAGAGATCACTGGTGGAGGTGGTTGTGGGAACATCGGCCATCACGATTCTCAGACCTTCCACAGTCGGAGGAAGCTGTCGCTCTTGCAGAGGACTTTCTGAAACGCCAGCGTAGTGGATAGCATATTACGAATCATTGCGGATGATACTTCATACAAGCATGCCTTGTTTCTTTAATTTGCCCAAATGATGCTGAGCGCGGTCATCCGGCAGTGTTCACCGGGCGCGTCTGCCGTCTCACGACGACAAACAGCGGGATGGCAGCGAGTTCGACGACCAGGCAGAAAGCAATCAGTACCGGTATGGATACACCGTACAGGACGCCGATCACCGCGCTGCCCAGGAACCAGAAGATGCCATAGCCTGCCGTGAAGAGTCCATAGGCCGAAGCACGCCGTTGGACCGGCACCATCGTTGCGACAGCCGCAGGCATGATCGACTCATGGACACCTATGCCCAGTCCCCACAGCGCCACTCCGACGAGCGCCACCCAGGAGTTGCCCAGGAACACCAGGGGAGCAAACAGCGCTGAGAGAATTGTCAGGGGGATCAGGACGGAGAGGCCGAACCGGTCGAAGAGGCGCCCGAACACGAGCGAGCCGACTCCGCTCGCGCCCATCGCAACGGAGTAGAATACCGGGATCAATGTACTGGAAACCGTTGAGGTGCGCGCGAAATGGTACGCGATGAAGGGGAAGTCGGCGAATCCGACAGCCACCAGCACCGCCCCTGCGAGATACACCCAGAAGACGCGCGGCAATCCGGCGGCCTTGATATCTGGTGGATTCGTTTCCATCTCCTCTGGCCTGGGATAGGTCAGGCGCGCCACCACCAGGATGCTCAGCGTGATGAGAGCGGGTACGAGGAGCACGGCAAAGGCGACCTGGTACTCTCCGCGAAGAGCCAGCACGGCGGCAACGACCAGTGGACCAACCAGCGCGCCTGATTGGTCCAGTGCCTCATGCACTCCAAAACCCCAACCATAGCCCATCTCTTTGACGGCATGCGAGAGCATCACGTCACGCGGCGGATTGCGGGTCGCCTTGCCGACACGTTCGATGATGATCAACAGGGCTGCGACCTGCCAGTTGCCTGCCAGCGCGAGCAGCGGCACCGCGAACATCTGGATGATATAGCCGAAGATGGTAATCGGCCAGAACTGCCCGGTGCGGTCGCTCAGCCGCCCCGAAACCAGGCGCAGCCCATATCCAAGCAACTCGCCGAAGCCAGTCACCACCGCCACCGCCACCGCGCTTGCTCCGAGCAAGGCCAGGTATGGCCCGGTGATGCTGCGCGATCCCTCGTAGGTGAAGTCCGCGAAGAAGCTCATGACACCGATCAGCAGCACGAACTTGAGAGCCCTGGATTTTATAAGTGATTGTTTCATCGCCTTCTCTTCTCCTGCCTTTTATTTTGCTGTATGTTTCGCGTGAATTGCGTCGGGCGTGCTCTAACTGAATGAGAGCACGATCACGCTGATGTTATCCTCGCCACCCGCCTGATTGGCCATCTGTACCAGTTGATGACAGGCAGCTTGTGGGGTAGCGCGGCTCACCACCGAGGCAATCTGTTCATCGGTGAGCATGTTCCAGAGGCCATCACAACAGAGCAACACATAATCTCCAACCAGAACGACGCACGTCGTAATATCAGGATGAGCATCTGCTACGAGGGCTGCCCAGCGTCCGTGTGAGCACATGGCGAGAGGGCGCGTCTTTGCGCCTGTTCGGAGCGGGATGACTCCAACCCGTACCAGTTCTTCTCCCACCGAGTGATCCCTGGTCAGACGAGTAATAACCGGCTGATCGTGCCGGGGTAGGGCGAATCAGGTAAGCACGGCTGTCGCCCACATGGGCAATCACCAGGCGAGCGCCCTTGACGACAGCAGCTATGCATGTGGTAATCATGCCAGCATACGCGGGTGTGAGGGAGGCGCTTTCTGCGAATCTGCGCTGTGGGCGGCAGAAAATGCGCGCCGGATGTGGACGATAGGAGCGTCCAGGTCAGCAAATGAGGCATCAAGCTGGCGTAGAATATCTTCTGAGCGAAATGTTTCCTCACCCGCCTCTTGAGAGGGTACCTGGTAGTAGTAGACGGCGGCGATCGTTTCGACCGCCGTTTTGCTGGCGACCTCTCCGGCAGCGTGGCCGCCCGCACCATCGGCCAGCAGGTAGAGTTTCCCCAACTGATCAACCAGCGCCTGGTCAGTTAGCTCACAGAGGGCGATCGTGTCTTCGTTCTGTTCGCGCACGCGCCCTGTATCTGAGCAGCCCGCCGCGCTGATGCGCAGCTCTTCTTCTCTAGCTGAACGGTTCTGTCGATCCATCGCTATTCCTCCCGGTAGAGCGGCTTTCAAAAATAAGAGCAAACATCCTTGTAGCGTTGATGGTTTTGGTCGGCAAGGGCGTTTTCTCCGCGAAGCGTGCAACCGGGTGGCGAGCGGGATTCCGCAAACAAAAACGCTTCTAACAGCCGACTCTCACAGGAATCGATTGCTAGAAGCTATCAGCGCTAAGCGCGTTAGGCGAGCTTCATCGCCAGTAGTTTGCTACACCCCATTATAGGCACTTGCCAGAGCAATTACAAGGGGGCGCGCTCCCTCACCAGGGCTTCTCAAAAGTTGAGTGACCTGAGTTCAACGCACCCGGATGGATACAAAGTAATCACGCTCAGTCACTCGACTTTTGAGAAGCCCTGCTCCCTCACACGGCTTTCATAGGCTATGCGTGTCACACATTATCTGCATCTTTTGCCTATGATCTATTTCTATACATATCTCAGCACGATACCACCTACAACCAGGCTATTCAATCAGAGCAGTGATCGACACATGAATACGTATGGCGAGTGGTGGCGGGGTTTGCTAGAGAGGCGTGATATTGCGCTTCCTCCGATCCCTCAGCCGGTGCTGAATCGAGAAAACTCCAGATCAGGCGAGGGTATTCGCCTGGATCGATGGTTGCCGATGCCCTTGAGGCGGTTCCCCAAAGGGGGGTCATACTGGCTTGCCGTGGCTCTACGCCGATACGGTTTCTTCAATCTGCATCCGTTCGCTTAAATCCAATCGGAAGGTACCATAAGAAGTCACATGGCTATAGATAAGTGGCGTTAACGCACGGAAATCCTCCTTTTTCATCTGGCGGAAGTGTTTTGGTTCGGCAAGAACGCGTTGAATCAATAAAGTATTCACATACACGAGACAGATTTGGAGCAGATGGAGCGATAATGCGGCCAACTCTTGTTCGTCCAAACGATTGGTCGCAAATTCACTGCTGCGTCCATAGAAAATAAAGCTGTTCGCTCCGTTCCAGTTTTCGATCACATTGAGTCCCTCGTGGATCTCGCGTCGTAGTGCCTCTGATTCCAGGTATTTGCACAAAAAGATGGTTTTGACCGCGCGGCCCAGTTCGAGAAATGCCTGATAGGTTGGGTGCTGGGGTCCGGTGCGGGTAAAACGACGCAAAATCGCCTCAGTTTCCGCGGTTCCCAATCGCATGGCGGTCGCGTACTTGATCATCTGGTTGTATTGTTGCTTGATCAGCGCCCAGTCAATCGGGCGCGTGAGAATGAGCTTGAGGTTCGGATAGGCATTCGGTTCTCCTGCCTTCGGGCGATAAAGTTTTTGCTCGTAAATGTTCTTGAGCCGTGGCATCAACTGAAAGCCGAGCAAGTGACAGAATCCGAAGGCCACCTCGCTCTGCCCATGGGTATCGACAAATTGTTTGTCGACCGTCATCTGGGTGCAATGCCGCAACACCCCCTTGATCATCGCCGCGACTTCAGACGACGAAACCGTTTTTAGTTGCGAGTAAATGCAGGTCGCATGCCGCTCGACGTGCCAGTAGATCATCACCCCCTTTCCGCCATACCGCAGGTGCCATTCCGTCATCAAGTTCTGGTCCCAGGCGCCAAACTGGGTGGAGTCCGAGGCGCACGTGGTCGTTCCTTCTCCCCAGATATGAGGTTGACGCACTTGAAAGATGGCATTGGCCACCTCGATAATGGCGGCACGCAATTGATCAGCATGCAGATAGCGTCGGCGCGTAAAGAGTAACTGATCGTAGGTTTGTCCGTGATCGCCCATGCTGACCCGTTTGAGGCCCGTATTGGTGCCCAGACCATACAGGCAGAGCAGGAGGCGTTTCTGTAGCGTGCCATGATCGAGCACCTCACGCGTGGCCGGGCTGTGCATGTGTCGGGTAAACCCGAGGCGCAGATCGGCTTCTTTGAGGATATCAAGTAAAGAGGTCATCCCCCAGCGTTTTCCAATGTCCGCTTTGAGTCTGCGCAGATACTGTGGTTCAGCCTGCGGGGAGAGCGGTGTCAGGTGAATCCCCCCCCCTTTTTTTGCGCTGATCCGCACTTTGTCTTCCAGTTTTGGGAGTGCCTGATCAAACGAGTGCAAGGCTGCGATCATTTGCTGCTGGAGTTGCTGGACAAACGCCCCCGCGGTCTGCGGCTGCCCCAACGCTTCGTAGTATTCCTTGCGCTTTTCTTCAAAGTCCCTGGGCAAATCATCATCGGGATTGCGGTATTTGTCGGCTCCCACGACCCACAGCTCACGACAACATAACGTGTCGCGGAGCGCTTCTAAGACACACAGTTCGTAATGAATCCGATTGATCTGCAACTCCCCCTGTTTATCTTTCTCGTGCACCAGTTCGGACCACATCGGACGCCCCACCCCCTCGATCGGGGGATCTTCTTCAGGCGGGTAATAGGCTCCCGGAACGCCGATGTAGCGTTTCAGGAGCGCCAGGGCTTCGATCACCGGTTGATGGATCTCATTATTGGAACGAAACTCCAGCATATTCAACAGTCCCGGCATCATGCGTCGGTAGTGATCGCGATAGGAGGAACGCATCCGCAGGTAAACCCGATCGTTGTAGTCTGCTTCTGGTTCCTCATTCACGATGGCTAAGCATTTCTCCCGGCTCATCACCGGGTAAATGCCTTTGCGAATGGTTTTGTTGGGATGATCCAGTGCCACTTGCGCAACCCGGCGAAACAAACGTGGTTTATTCTCGACGCGTTGTTTGGCCTCCAACACTACCTGTTTGCCAATGCGCTTACTGGCGTTGTTTTCGATGCGACGAATGACCAGGAGCAGTAAATCGATCAGGCTGTCAATAATCTCCGCCCTCCGTTGCAAGCAAAACGCGGCCAGATAGGTGTACCGGGTGGCAGCCGGGTGGCGGCGGAGTTCCGTGAACATTCTCCGGGGGAACGAACGAGCGCCTGAACGTACTCTACTGATAGAACGAGGCGCGAGCAAGAATACTAGAAAAGAGGGGAAATCTCTCTCTGGTTCCTCCCTTTCCTCTTGCTTGTAGAACTTCGAAAGGGAAAGATACGCTCGAAGAGGCGCAGTATCTCGTATGAGAATGCAGTATCTCATACGACTATCCTCGTAAGGAAAAAAGATAAGGCGAGGATAGAAGAGACTTCATCGAAGAGAGAGGAGATAAAATAGAAGACGATCACAACGATACTTTGCACTTGATGACAGCTTCGTTCCATCTACCCTAT
The DNA here is from genome assembly GCA_963769535.1 of uncultured Chloroflexia bacterium. Lineage (GTDB taxonomy): Bacteria > Chloroflexota > Ktedonobacteria > Ktedonobacterales > Ktedonobacteraceae > CF-113. The sequence continues at coordinate 406,947 of CAVYMC010000006.1, forward strand.
TTTCATGCTTTTCTCTGTCCGCAGAGACATGACGCTTTTCGTCAGGATCACACTGCTAGGCCATCTGGGAACATAGGGTAGGGTATGCTTTCAGGATGTAAACAGGGTGTCAGGCAATGTGCGCTTTGCTTATGTAGAATGGGACGGAAGTGGCCTCTTTTGAGCGTGGACCTCCTAATTGTGTCTCATTTCTGATAAGCAGTACGAGAAAATGCCGAAGGCCCTGGTAAAGTAGTAACTTTTGAAGGAGAATGATTCGTTTTCATTGACAATTAGAACAATTGTACCTTATACTTGTTCTATGCACATGCTGATAAAGCCCGACATGATTACAAAGCTAACCCAGATGGGTGATGCCACACAGTTTGAGCCATCCGGCGACCAGCCGATGATGGAGCGGCGACGCGCGCCTTACCAGTCGCATAGCCTTGCTGAGTGCATAACCAACGTTTCGACGCCGACGGGGAAGAAGCCCATTCTCAAAGCTATGCTGACCACTGCATGCGAGCGCAACTGTTTCTATTGTCCCTTCCGGGCCGGGCGAAGCAAAACGAAGCGTATGACTTTCTCAGCAGACGAAATGGCGGGCGCATTTGATACGCTGCAACGCGCTGACCGCGTGCAGGGCATATTTCTCTCATCAGGCATCATCAAGGGTAGTGTGACCACGCAGGACAAGATCATCGATACTATCGAGATCATTCGCCATCGATACGAATATCAGGGGTATATTCACCTCAAGATCATGCCGGGCGTGCAATATGAGCAGTTGCACCGCGCTATGCAACTGGCTGATCGCGTCTCGGTCAACCTGGAAGGACCCACACAGAATCGTTTGAATGCGCTGGCTCCCAAGAAGGACTTCGCCAACGAACTGCTCAAGATGTTGCGTTGGGCCGAGGTGATTCGCCGCGAAAACCCTCATCAGAAACTGGCGCGCACGGTGACACAGTTCGTTGTTGGCGCGGTAGGTGATACCGACCAGGAACTGCTCTCACTGAGCGAAAGGCTTTATCGTCATGCTGGTTTGACTCGCGCCTATTATTCTGGTTTCAGTCCAGTTGAGCAGACCCCATTTGAAAACCTGACCTCAACCGATCCCCTGCGCGAATTTCGCCTGTACCAGGCCAGTTTCCTGCTGCGCGACTATGGGTGGAGCATCCATGACCTGGACTTCTTGCAAGATGGCAATATGGCAGCGCAAATCGACCCTAAGACGCGCATGGGCAGAGAAGCATCTTCGCCAATCGCCACTGGAGATCATGACAGCCGAACGAGCTCAATTGCTGCGAGTGCCAGGTATTGGCCCACTTGGCGCAGATAAGATTATCCACGCTCGACGGCAGGGACGCATTGCCGATCTCTCCCACCTGCGCAAACTCCAAATTCGCGCTCCTGAACAGGCCGCCCCGTATATCCTGCTGGACGGTCATAGACCGGTTGCGCAGATGAGTTTGTTCTAGTATCTGTTATCACATCGAATCCAGCGTGGCTCAATGTTCTCAACTGGCTGATCGAACAAGCCTGGCTGTTCTACGCGGAATAGTTGCTCGAAATCTTCGGGGGCGAAGGCTTTGCGCAGTCGAGCGGCGTATGACGCGACCAGCACATTCAAGTAGTGTTCAACATCATAGTCGCGGCGGTCTCCAACGAGTTCACGCGTGGTTAGCGCGGCACGTTCTATTGGTTTTCCATCACTCGATGTAGTATCGCCTTGCGCGCGATTCTGATCGATAGTGGTGTCTTCAGAGGCTTCCGGCAACCAGACATAGACTTTCCCGCGAGCGCGATAAAAGCGCACGCGCTCGCCTGGGAACCAGCGCGTGCGCCCGGCTGCCAGCAAAGCCTCGTACTGGGGTTCGGGATGCGACGCGCGCGAAGATTGGTAGGCTTCCGGTGTCTTTGAAAGCCGCACTCGTGTTCCCATTTCTGAAGCTGGCAGAGTGCAATTGCGAATAGACATAACTGTATCAAGGAAGACACGATGTAAACCGGGTATATCATTGGTCAGCAAACATAAAAGAGCCTGGCGCAGAAAATGGTTTCCAAATGGCTCTGAGCGGCTGGAACGCAGGGCCACGCCACGCACAACCAACTGTCCGCTATATGTGAAAAGAGCGTAGTTTTTGACTTCGTGGCTGAACATAGCGCGGTAGCGTCCCTCGTACTCGAGTCGAATACCTGAAGGCAACTCAGCGCCGACCTGTGTCACCAGTTCGCGCTCTTGCTCCTCAATCCAGTCGGTTGGTACAGCGAAATACACGCCGTCGGTATCGGCTTCGATCAGCGCCATGCCGCGCCCGCGCAGGGCATCTACCACTTGAGTAAGTATTTCTCGCCCGCGCCGGGTAACTTCGCCCGCGGCATGGCTATCAGCAAAAAGTGCCATTGAACCAGCTCCCATGTAACCATATGCTGAATTGATGAGTATTTTCATAGCAGCCTGCGTTGCCTCGTGATGATTGGCCTTCACTGAGCCGGGAGGAGCAACTTTCGCGGCTGCTTTATGCATCAATCGCAAATCGGTTAATCTATTCACGAGACTGAGCAACACACCCAGGCGATCACAGGTCGGGCCGATCTGGAAGGTGCGCATGAGCGAAGGGTATAGCGAGGCAACATCGCATTTCACAACGTGTTCCGCCACGCCTTCCGCGAAGAGATGCACCGCGCCGCCTTCGTGCAGTCCATACTCCGATGTTTGTTCAGTATTCTGGCGAGGTAACGCGGCCCCGGAGCGCAGATAAGCGCGCACCAGCATAGGTTCGAGAATACCCATTGCCGGGCCAGCCGAGGCCAGGCGTTCGTAACGGCGTGGGGCCATGCTCGCCAGGGCAAAGGGCGCGCCTAGCAAACGGCGCGAAAGCCCATCAACTTCAGTCACATCATCCAGCGCATAGCGGCGCACTCGCGTCGGGATCGCGGCGGTAGGTGTCGTAGATAGCGGAACCTTCCAGGTACACGCGGTCGGCTGAGGCGATGCCAAAGTAGCGGGCCACGTCTTTCAATCCATGTCCGGGCATATCGCGCACCACAAAATCATGACGGCGCACCGCGTCCAGCGTATCGATCAACTCACGACCGGCCAGGCTGTAGCGCACCCGTTTCCGCGCCTCCGGGCCAATTGCCAGCGTCTCCTCACGCCTTTCTAGCAGCATCGAACCACCCACGCGCCCGATACGCAAAGGAATTCTATGCACAGACGCGCGCTGCTCCAGAAAAGGTAAATCAAAGCCGAAGAGGTTATGATTCTCGATCACATCGGGGTCGCGTTCGCGAATCAGCGCGCACAGTTCAGCAATCATGCGTGCCTCGTCTTCTGGCTGTGGGGCTTCCAGTACAGTAGCCAGGCCGCGACTATCGAGCACGGAAATCAAAAAGATGCGCCCGTTCTGTGGTTCGAGCGAGGTGGTTTCAAGATCAAATTGCAAGCGATGCAGGTCTTCATAGCTCACTCCCCGGAAATAGACCCGCCCGCTCGACATGAGGTATTGTTCGACGGGTCCAACCTGGTGGTACTCATTCTCCAACTGGTTAATGCTCGTCACCTGGCGTTGCAACCGTTTAGAAGCGCCGCGCAGTAGTTCGCGTTCAAGCAGGCGGCCATCTGCTGATGAGAGCAGAAAGCGATAACTGCCTTCCTCACCATCCAACTCGCGGTACGTAATTTGCGCTCCCGGTGAGGAAGTAGTGTGTAAGGACGCGCCGATGTGCGCCAGGTCATCCAGGGCGGTGGCAAAAACCCAGGGCCGAAAGCGTTCTCTGGCACTGGTGATACGCTCGCCCTCGCGTCTCCAAATGATAGCCTCGCCAGCACGACTTGCCCAGACGGAAACGATGCCTGACGTGGCATCCCAGCCAAACAGGTATTCATCTTCCCGTTGAGTTTGCGCGGAGGGCGTGTGTTGCATATTGCTCCATTTTCTAATGAGTCTTGAGAACATTTATTCCAGCATACCACGAAAGATGCTGGCGAGACAAGCGAGATTTGCCGGATAGTACGCGAAACCTTATACTCCTATATTTAATCCATTATTAAGGTAGCCTCGTTAGAATAGGTGTGTATTTGTCCCAGGGAAGCCGACGAACTATCTTGTGAGGCTTAGCCCTGGCAAATCCTATATTCTTAAAAGTTGTGATCAATAAACATGCAACAAGCTTATAATTCATTTGTAATCATTGGGAATGGTATCGCTGGTGTAACAGCTGCGGAAACACTCCGCGCTGAGAACCCAAATGCAGAAGTTGTCATCATTGCTAACGATGCGACACCTGTATATTATCGGCCCGCGCTCAAGGATTACCTGGCCGGGCGCGTGTCCGAAGGCAGAGTGTGGGCGCGTCCCTACAGCTTTTACCAGCAGCAGCGCATTGAATGTATTGCAGCCAATGTGGCAGGAATAGATGTTTCTCACCGTCGTGTCCTACTCCAGGATGGGCGATACATCGCGTATAGTAGACTGCTGCTTGCCAGCGGAGCATATCCCCGCTCGCTTACCTGTCCTGACAGCAATCTTGGCGGAATTGTCACCCTGCGCACCCTGAGCAATTACCAGTCTATTGTGAAACGCCTACCATCAATACAGAGAGTAGTCGTGATAGGCAGCGGCACACTGGCGCTGGAAACAGTTGAGATGCTGCGCCAGCGCGGTCTCCACGTATCGCATATCATGCGCCACCGGACGTTGTGGTCAGAAGCGTTGGATGCAACTGCCTCAGATATCGTCTTGCAACAGGAACAACACGACGGTGTCGATATTCATCTCAATTCCGAGGTCGTTGAGTTTAGCGGGTCACAGGGGCAGGTAACTGGCGTAGTGACATTGAGAGGGGCGCGTATTCCATGCGAACTGGCTCTGGTTGCAATCGGCATTGAGCCGAACATCGACTTTATCAAAAGAAGTGGTATCGCCTGTGGCCTGGGCGTAAAGGTAGATCATACTATGCGCACGAATGCGCCAGATGTCTTCGCGGCTGGTGACGCGATCGAAACAAGCAGCGCGTTTACGGGGCGCGCGCGCCTCATCGGGCAGTGGTTTCCAACCATCCAGCAGGCCCGCGCCGCGGCCTATAGTATGCTCGACAGGTTGGATAGTGACTATAGACCAGACCTTTACTACAATGCGACCTTTCTTTATGGCCTGGATTTCGGCTCGGTAGGTCTGACAAACGCAAACCCGCAGCGATTTGCATTGCAGGAAATTATCGCGCCACCAGAACCCCGCTCCTATCGCAAAGTCGTATTGAAAGATGGCATACCCATCGGGATGCTCTCGCTAGGGGATCGCAAACTGGCGCTAACCTTCAAACGCGCTATCGACCATCGTGTCAATCTATCGCCCGTGGCCTCATTGTTGTTCTCAAAACAGTTGGATCTGGCCCAGTGGCTGGATAGCCAGTCGGTGCCGCCACCTGAACTGGGGATAAGCAAACATGCTGAACAAAGTTATGTGGGGATTGCATGATTTCACTACCGTCACAAGCAAACAAGCCTGAGTCCCAACCAATAACCGATAAACCCGTTGTGACAGGGCTGCAACATCGCCCGGACATTCAGCCTCTCAACAGGCAGCAGATACAATTTGAAATTGACATGTGCGTGGGATGCGATCGCTGTATGCGAGCCTGCCCCGTCCCACTTTCAGCAACGGTAACAATAGCAGAGCTAAACTATGCCACGGTTTCGGATACAATGACTCCGCCGGTTGCCAGATTTACTGAAGAGTGCGTCATGTGCGGCTCGTGCGTCCCGGTGTGTCCGGTAGATAACCATCGCGATCTACTCATGCTCTCGCTTAAACAACGATTGGGAGTGACATGGGATAAACCAGTAGATATGCTTCATATTCAGCAGAGCCTCCCAGCGGATTGGAATATTCCCTTTCTACTGCGCCATTTGCGCGAGCAGGCCATTTTTGCTGATGCGCAGATGGTTCCAGATCAGTATCTATTGCACCTGGCGGCAGCATCGCGCCTGTTGATGGTCAATGCGGGCGAGATGCTGCCGGGTGAAGGCGAATTTGGACGTGACCTCTACATTGTCCTGGATGGACAATTTGAACTATCTTCTATTGGACCACAGGGGATAGTACTGCCGGTCGCCATGAGCGGGCGCGGCGAATACCTGGGCGACTATGCCATGCTGACCGGCCAACCTCAACCGATCAGTGCGCGCGCCTTAACACCCTCTGTCGTTTTGCTGGTTCCAGAACAGGTGATGCAAAGTCTGATGGAGATACGGCCTCCGATTCGCGGTTTTTTTGAACGGGTGAGCGATACCCGCTCGCTCGCCAGTATCCTGAAACGATTCGCGCTTTTTCAGGGAGTAGCAGAACCGGATATCGCCTGGATCGCGCAGCAAACTCGCATCACACGTTACGAGCGCGACGAACAGCTATTTGCAGAAGATGGGCGGGAACAACCCTCCCGCGAAAGCTTGCATATCCTGCTTGAAGGTTTTGTCAAAGTAGCGCGACATGTTAGAAACGGCACCGGTATTCATGGAAGCAATGAACGTATCATCGCCTACCGCCAGCGCGGCGATTATTTCGCCGGAGGGTTGGATATTCTTGGCAACCATAGAGCGGTCAGGGTGACAGCTATCACGCGCGCGCGTGTTGCTGAAATTTCGCGCCAGGCGATGCTGGCAGTATTTCAGCGCTATCCCGATGTTGCTCAACGTTTTCAGACACGACTCCAACTCTATCGCGCCGCTACTGACGCTGCTCATACAGGTCTGTTTGAAGCTGTTACCCTCGATAGGGTACGACAGACTAATGTCAACTCTCTTTCCGATGCTGAAGCGCGGCTGGGTCTTCATGCTCTGGTCGAAGATGGTGTGATTGAAGGTACCGAAGTGCTGGTTATAGACCTGAGCAAGTGCGTGCATTGCAGCGAATGCGAGGAGGCGTGCGCGAGGAGACATGGTCACTCACGCATGAACCGTAAAGGTATGGTGGTAGGCAACCTCAGCATTGCTACGGCCTGCCGTCACTGCCAGGACCCGGTGTGCATGTTGTGCAGCCGCGCCGGAATAGCGCGTATGCCCGGCGGCGAGGTGTACATTACCGAAAACTGCATCGGGTGCGGCATCTGCGCCGAACGCTGCCCCTACGATAACATTTCGATTACGACGCTTGCTGATAAGCAGCAAGAGACGGCTATGCGTTCGACCTGGGACCAGTTCAGCAAACTCTTTAAAAAGGGCATTGGCAAAGAATACGGACACTATGCTCCCGAAAAACTGCTCCCTATGGCTGCCACTACAGCCAATGCCAGGCCAATGAACTCGCAACAGCCGGAGGATGCTTATGGCACACTGTTGAAAAAGGTGGCCGTCAAGTGTGACCTGTGCGCGGGTTACGAAAACCAGGCCTGTATACAGGCCTGCCCGACGGGAGCAGCCTTTCGCGCCCAACCATCCGGCTATTTTGGCACGTCTGAGGAAATCTTGCGCAGGCGGGCGCGCTAAGGAGAAGATTGCATGTCGATAAGCGCCAGGCCGACGCCTGCTCGTGTAGAACAACGCCCGCTACGGCGTCTATGGAAAACGCCCGCTTCGCGCGCGTGGTGGCTCTGGCTGCTGGCGTGCGTCCTATTTTATACAGGATTATTTTACCTCTACTACCGCGATACCTTGCATGGCTCACCTTTGTTTAGCCCTGGCAATGGTCCGCTTGCCAAATTTGGCCTTGTAGCGCTTGGAATGATCGGACTGACAGCAAGCTATACCTTGCGCCGCCGCTTTATGCGCTTTCTGCCGGGTCAGGCCCGCGACTGGTTATGGATGCATAACTGGTTGGGCATTACAACCGTATTCATTGTTATGCTGCACGCTAACTTTGACTATATCTTGCGCGATTACTGCCTGACGCCGCAATGCCTCAGCAGTACGTATTATGGCCCCTTCGCGCTTTACGGAGTTATCCTGCTGGTTGGCAGCGGCATCGCCGGTCGCCTGATCGATGTATGGCAGACGCGCATTATTGCCCGGGACGCAAACGCGAACGGCGTAGGTATCGCCCAGGCGCTGGAAGAACGCATCCAGGAACTGGTATATACGATTGAGCGATTCTACGCCGGGAAATCCGAGTCATTCCAGCACTATTGCATCCAGGCTCTCAAAAATGGAGATGGCGCATCAGTCATTCAACCTGCGCTTCCCCCTTACGAACAGCCCGATTTCCAGCAGGCCTGCGAACATCTTGCTCAACGCGCCCGGTTACTCCATTCACTTCAACGTCAACAACGCGCTCAACGTTTCATCACCCGATGGCGTGTAGTACACATAACAGTCGCCGGTATTGCTGTTTGCTTGATAGGCACGCATCTTGGCATTCTGGTATTGAGCAAACTGCGCTTTTTCCACGCATAGAGCAAGCGCCGTAAAGCAGACTTCTGCGCAGGGCTTGACAGAAAGGCCGGACAGTAGTAGTTTACTCTTACCAGACAGGAAACATACCCGGTTCCCTGTGCATGAATGGCGCCCTGGCTTTATTTTAGACGGTCGATAGAGACCGTCTTTGCTGCTTAGTGGCGACTTATTTTAGAGGGAAGCGCAATTATGAAACCTCCACGTTTTCACTACTGCTCTCCGCGTATTCTCGATGAGGCGCTTGTCCTGCTCGACCAGTATGGAGAAGAAATCAAAGTCCTGGCAGGAGGGCAAAGCTTTGTTCCCTTGCTCAATATGCGCCTAGCCGCTCCCGCCTACATCGTTGACATCAATCACATTTCCGAATTGCATTACTTCGAGACAGAACCAGACTACCTGGCAATCGGCGCGATTGCCCGCCAGCGCCAGATCGAACGTTCGGTGCTGGTGCAGGAGAAGCACCCGCTACTCGTGGAAGTTATCAAACATATCGGGCATATGCAAATACGCAATCGTGGAACAGTGGTAGGCAGTATTGCGCACGCCGATCCCGCTGCCGAGCTTCCCGCGTTACTAACCTGTCTCGATGGAGAAGTGCTTGCGCAGAGTATGCATGGAGAGCGCGTTATCAGGGCTGAGGACTTTTTCACAGGGTATCTCTCTACCACGCTCGAAGCGAGCGAGATGCTCACCGAAGTGCGCTTTCCCTGGCTGGCGCGGGAAGCTGGCTGGTCATTTATAGAATTTGCGCGCAGATCGGGAGATTACGCGCTGGTGGGAGCGATGGCGGTACTCACGCCAGGGCCGGATGATACCTGTATATCGGCCAACATTGCGTATCTCGGCGTGTCCGGTTCTCCCATACGCGCGCGTGCTGTCGAGCAAGCGCTGATTGGAACAGAACTCGACGCGCGAACGCTGGAAGATGCCGCTGGAGCAGCGCGAGACGTGGTGGGCGAGGATATGCAAGATCTTCACGCCACCGTGGAGTATCGCCGCGAACTGGCATCCGAACTAACACGGCGCGTGTTGAAACAGGCCTGGGCGCGGCGAGAGCAACAGGAAGGAGCGCAGTAATGCGAGAACGAGATGACGATCTTTCCCAGTGTGTAGAGGAGTGCGAAATCGCGGTGACGGTCAATGGGAATCGTTACGAACACACGGTGCCGGTGCGCCTGCTGCTCTCCGACTTTTTGCGCCACGAACTGCATCTTACTGGCACGCATGTTGGCTGTGAGCACGGCGTGTGCGGCTGCTGTACAGTACTGTTCAACGGCGAAGCGGTGCGCGCCTGCTTGATGTTCGCGGTGCAGGCGGATGGTATGGCGATCACAACCATAGAAGGTATGGCGGGCGTCAATAGCGATCTTCATCCTATCCAGCAGGCGTTTCGCGAGAAACATGGTCTCCAGTGCGGTTTTTGCACACCAGGCATCATTATGAGCGTCCATGCCATGCTGCACGAACATCCCGACCCGTCCGAAGAGGAGATTCGTCACGAACTCTCCGGCAATATCTGTCGCTGCACCGGCTACCAGAACATTGTGGAAGCGGTAAAACTCGCCGCCGAACGTTTGCGCTTGCAGCACATGGAGGTGGAATAATGGCAACTCGCTGGTTTGGCGCGCCAGTGCAAAGACTGGAAGATCCGCGTTTACTGCGGGGGCGTGGCAATTACGTTGACGACATTGATTTGCCTGAAATGCTCCATGCCGCCGTTTTGCGCAGCACTCATGCGCGAGCGCGCATCGTCAGCATCGATGCCAGCGCGGCCTGGTCTCTGCCGGGTGTGCATCTTGTGCTGACCGCGCAAGACCTGGGCGAAGTTTTGGAACCATCGCCGCTGCTGGTGCCACACGCTGCCCTGACACAGCCGCGCATGCAGCTTCCCCTGGCGCGAGACGTGGTGCGCTACGTTGGCGAAGCGGTCGCGCTGGTAGTGGCGGATAACCGCTATATTGCCGAGGACGCACTTGACCTGATCGATATAGAGTATGATTCATTCCCGGTTGTGCATAGCCTGGAGGTTGCCTCAACCTCGAATGGGCCTCTGGTGCATGACGACGTGCCGGGCAACGTGGCCGCGCATATGGCACAGACCGTAGGCGATCCGGATAGCGTCTTTGCCAGCGCACCGCATGTTCTACGCGAAACACTGCTCATGGATCGCGGAGCGGCCATGCCTTTAGAGTGTCGCGGCGTGGTCGCGCGTTGGGACGCGCAGGACAACATGTTGACCTGCTGGATATCAACGCAGGCTCCCCTGCCCATTCGCAATGGCCTGGCCGCCATCTTTCACCTACCCGAACATAAAGTTCGCGTGGTCGCGCCCGATGTCGGCGGCGGCTTCGGCACAAAGATTATGATGTTCTACCCGGAAGAGGTGCTGGTACCATTCGTTGCCATGCAACTTAGCAGGCCCGTTAAGTGGATCGAGGATAGACGCGAACATTTTATTTCCGCCAATCAGGAACGCAGCCAGCTCCACGAAGTAGAATATGCCTTTGACGATACCGGTATTTTGCTGGCGGTGCGCGACAGCTTCCTGCACGACGCGGGGGCCTACACTCCCTACGGGATTATTGTCCCCATCATCACAGCATGTACGCTGCCCGGTCCTTACCGGCTCAGGCACTACTCCAGCGAATTTACGGTACTTTACACTAATAAAGTGCCTGTCAGCCCCTATCGCGGCGCGGGCAGACCGCACGCTGTATTCGTGATGGAACGCATCATGGACCGTATCGCGCGCGAACTTCACCTGGACCGGCTGGAAGTGCGCTCGCGCAATTTCATCGCGCCCGACGAGTTTCCGTGGGACGTTGGCCTCGTGTACCAGGATGGTGGGCCAACGAAATATGACAGCGGCGATTACCAGGCGGGTCTGGATAAACTTAAGGCCTTGCTGGACTACGATAACTTTCCGGCGCTCCAGGCACAGGCGCGCAAAGAAGGACGTTACCTGGGTATCGGCGTCGGCGCCTACGTTGAGGGGACGGGCATCGGGCCATACGAGGGCGCGATGGTGCGCGTTGAGTCGGACGGGCGCGTCTTCGTCTCAACCGGCGTGACGACGCAGGGCCAGGCGCACATGACTACCTTCGCGCAGATCGTGGCCGATCAGCTAGGCATCGCGCCGGAAGATGTGATGGTGACAACCGGGGATACACAGGCCTTTAACTGGGGCGTGGGTACCTATGCCAGTCGCGCCGCGACGGTCGCGGGTTCAGCGATACACATAGCCGCCGTCAAAGTGCGCGAGAAGGCGATGCTGGTGGCAGCCGATCTATTCGAGGCCGCGCCAGAAGACATTGAACTGGCCGGTGGCAAAGTTTTTGTGAGAGACGCGCCGCACCGCGCTCTGACGCTTGGGCAGGTAGCTATCTCCGCCAATCCCCTGCGTTATGCTTATGGAGAGAATGCGCGTAAACTGATGTCGATGAAGCTGGCCGGGCCGCGTCCAGGGCCAGCGCTACCGGAGGAACGAGGTGGCCCTGGCCTGGAGGCGAGCGGCTTCTATAGCCCTCCGCATGGAAGTTTTGCCAGCGGCATTCACGGTGCCATAATCGAGGTCGATCCCGTTACATGCAATGTCACCTTTGTGAAGTACGCTGCCGTGCATGACTGCGGGCGCGTTATCAATCCCATGGTGGTTGAGGGACAGGTGCATGGAGGTGTGGCACAGGGCATTGGAGGGGCCTTCTTTGAGCGGCTGGTATATAATGAAGAGGGACAGCTCATCAACGCCAGCTTCATGGATTACCTGCTGCCCACCGCGGCTGAGGTGCCGCCGCTGCTGGTCGATCATGTCGAAACGCCCTCGCCGTTGAACCCGCTCGGTGTCAAGGGCGCAGGCGAGGCTGGTGTTATTCCGGTTCCCGCGCTCTTCGCCTCAGCCATCGATGACGCGCTATCGCCCTTCGGCATACGTATTCGCGAGATGCCTCTGCATCCCTCACGCCTGTACGAACTACTGCAAGAGGCAAAAGAAGCGCAGTAGCGACAAACCTTGTAGGTGTCCTGTGTTGTATATGCTCAGGTCGTTCATATATGTGCGCGCGGGATGCCCACAAGGGGCGTCGCTACTGACCGACCTAAATATGCTATTGATTAGACTTTCATAGAGTTATATGCCATACTCGCTCCAAATGGGGGGTACTTGAGGATGCAAATAAGGGGCACTCTATAACCTACTGGTAAGGATAAGCTGGCAATAGAACCGCAATGTGTAAATGCCGGCATTCAATGGAGGTATCTTATGTCCTCGATCTACCCACCCAATGGTGGACAAACTATTCAAAGCTGTATGCGTTGTGGACTCCCTCTGCTGCCAGATGTGCCTGTCTGTCGCAATTGTGGTTGGTACAATGCTTTTCCCCCTCAACAGTTCGCCAACGGCGTGCCAAATATGCAGGGGCAGAAACAGCAGGCAAACTACAATGGCTTTGCTAACGCGCAGCCCGGTACGTACAATGCTCCACCCGCAGCGCCGGGAAATACATTTCAACCTGCTATGAACGGTTTTGCGCAGGGCAATTTTTACCAGCAAATACAGTCCCCGCAATCCCCACAGTCGCCGAAAAAGCGCGGTCCCAACGTTGTAGCAATACTCCTGGTCATCATTGCGCTCTTGTTACTTATCGGTGGTGGTAGCATAGCCGGGTATTTCTTTTTCTATAGAAATCAAGGTCAGAATATGGTCTCGGTCACTCCGACTCCTGTCACTATTGTTACCCCCTCGATAAAGCCGCTTTTTAGCGATAATTTTCAGAACAATGCGAATAAGTGGAACCTCACAAGCAGCCCCGGTCAATATTCGGTAACGGTTGGTGGAAACCAGATGGTACTCGAAGACGACCATAACAAACTGCTGTGGGAAATTGTTCCAGGTCAAACTTTTGCCGATTTTCAATTGGAAGTTGATGCAAAGCTGACCAAAGGCGATAAAACAAACGGCTATGGCGTATATATCCGAGGAATTGCCAGCCAGGGAATTGATATAGGCCTTTTCTATCGCTTCGAACTCTATGGTGATGGTACCTTTGCAGCGTACAAAGGTACGCTGGACGCTAATGGCAATCCACTGGACACGTCGCTTACCAACAACGATTATATTCCCAATGCTGCCATACAAACCGAGGGCAATACTAATCATATTACCATTATTGCCAGAGGCGGTCGTATGGAGTTTAAGGTGAATAACGTATCGGTCTTCACCCTTAACGATAGTACCTATAAAGGTGGTGAGGTCGCTCTCTTTGTTTCAAATTTACCAAAAAACCCACCAGTAGCACAGGCCATATTTACCCATCTGGCGATTTTTCCTGTCAGTTAGACGAGCATGTTTATTTTGACAGTAACGCGCTCGCATACACGGCAGGATCGACATTGCCACCGCTCACAATACAGCAGACTCGTTTGCCCTGAAAGCGTTCAGGCGCAGTTATCAATGCACCGAGCGATAGCGCGCCTGTAGGCTCAACCTTGAGGTTGACGTATCTGAAATACTGGCGCAAGGCTTCCAGGGTAAAGTCATCCGGCACCTCGACAATATCTGCTATACCGTGTTGTAAGATTTCCCAGTTCAGCCTGCCCAGTCCCAGCGCGCGCGCCCCATCCGCGATGGTCGCGGGTTCCCGTTCGTTATAGATAAGTGTGCCACTGCGCAGAGATCGGGCGGCGTCGTTGCCAGATTGTGGCTCCGCGCCAATGATGTCGGTATGCGCACCGGCGTGGTCGCGCGCCACCACCTGCCCGGAACTAAGACCACCTCCGCCAACCGGCACAAGAATGACATCGAAAGCGTTGGCATTCAGTATTTCCATGCCAAGCGTTGAGTTGCCCGCCACCACGCGGTAATCGTCATAGGCCTGCGCGCAGAACGCTCCCGGTTGTTCATCCAACAACTGCTGCACGCGCTCATTGCGGCTAATCTTTTGCACATCGATCAGGTCAACGATACCGCCATGCGACTGCACCGCAGCAATCTTGACCTGCGCCGAAGTGGCAGGCATGACTACCGTACACTTCTTCCCCAGCAGCTTGCAGGCATAGGCCACCGCCTGCCCATAATTGCCCGACGACGCGGTAACTATTCGCGATTCTGGAATACTCGACAACAGGTTATAGGCCGCACGAAACTTGAAGCTGCCAGTATATTGAAAAGTCTCGCTGGCAATGGTAATATCGCATCCCAATTGCGCCGAAAGCGTCTCGCTCTGTAGCAGCAGCGTTGGCCGTACATGGCGCGGTAGCGTCTCCCAGACTGAGGTGATGTATTCTTCGGTTAGCTGTGGGGCTGATTCGTATCGTGGCATGGTGTTACTCCGGGTGATCATTTTGTTGGCAATTCAGTTCAAATTGCGCCTGGCGCTTCGTATATGTAATGTATTCTCAAAGCATTATATCATGATAAGGGTAGGTAAGATCACTGCTGTTAGCCGGAGTAAAGCTTACAAATATGGCAATATCTACTATGAGAAGCTCAATCTGTGATATACTCCCACTAATAATGAGATAGAAGGATTGCCGGTGGATTACTAACAAAGGCTTGTTTTCTTGCCAGAAGCCTTACAACATGCTCATGTTGGACGAATTGCGCTTGACAGTGTGAACAGTCAAACCGTGTCACCCTGAGCAAAGCGAAGGGTCTGTCGCGCCCGGCACAGAGATGCTTCGCTGCGCTCAGCATGACAGGGCGGTGTTTTTCTAGTGGTTCGGAACTGTCAAGTTCATTTGAACCATGCCTAACAGCAATAAAGTTCATTTGTGAACAGTCACAGGAACATACGGTATTAACAAGCCAGGCTCTCCTTGTAATCTAGTACAGGAGAGCCTGGCTTAATTTGATGCTACATCGATGCTACATCAGAGAGCAGAAGGAGTATTTTTTACTCCCCCGCCCCGGCCTCCGCTTCAGGGAACGGCCCAACCGCAGAATCAGCCGTAGCGGCCTCTTCCGGCTGGGGGTTGCGCTCGCGTAGTATCTGGTACATGATGATCGAACCGAAGGTGGCTACGCCGATACCGCCGATGGTGAAGCCGCCGATGGTCAGGCCGAAACTGACATCGCGCACGCTAATCATGCCAGCGCCGACCGTCAGGGCTACAGCAGCCGTCACCAGGTTGCGGCTCTTGGAGAAGTCGACTTTGTTCTCGACCCAGATGCGCCCTCCGGTAACGGCGATCAGGCCGAAGAGCACGACGGCGAGACCACCCAGGACTCCACCGGGGATGGTTGCGATTAACTTGCCAAACTTGGGGCAGAAACCCAGCAGGATGGCAACGAAGGCGGCGATAACAAAGTTAAGGGTGGAGTAGATGCGCGTCACGGCCATAACGCCGATATTCTCGGCATAAGTTGTCACACCTGTGCCACCGCCGAAGCCTGAGACAATCGTAGCGACTGCATCACCGAGGAAGGCACGTCCCAGGTACTTGTCCAGGTTGCGTCCCGTCATGGCCGCCACTGCTTTGACATGGCCGGTGTTCTCAGCGATGAGAATGATAGCAACGGGCGCAATCAAGCTCATCGCGTTCCCGTTGAAGATCGGCGCGGTAAAATTGGGTAGGCCAATCCAGGCAGCATTGGATACTCCACTGAATTGAATGGCTGTGCCAAAACCGAAGCCGTTGCTGAAAATGACGTAGACGACGTAGCCGATGACGCCGCCCAGCAGAATGGGAAGGCGGCGCAGCGTGCCGGGAGCATAAACTGCAACCGCAGCGGTTGCCAGTACCGTCACGATAGCCATGACCGTATCAAATGAGCTGCCGCTGGCGTCGTTGATGGCGACCGGCGCAAGGTTTAGCCCGATCACCATCACTACCGCGCCGGTGACGACAGGCGGCATCAGGATTTCGATCCAGCGCGAGCCAGTGAACATTACGATAATAGCGATGATGCCGTAAACTACTCCGCACGCGATGAGACCCCCGAGAGCTACTCCCAAGTTCGGATTTAACCCGATGCCCTTGTAGGCTGTGGCGGCGAGTACGACAGCGATGAACGAGAAACTGGAGCCGAGGTAGCTGGGAACTCGTCCACCTACCATTACGAAGAAGATGAGTGTGCCAATGCCGGAGAAGAAGATTGCGGTGTTAGGGTCAAAACCCATGATGATGGGGGCGAGGACAGTTGAACCAAACATTGCCAGCACATGTTGTAGGCCCACAAAAATCGTTTGTCCCCAGGGAAGACGCTCATCCGGCGCTATGATACCGCTCTCTTTGAGGGTCCAGCCCGTGAAGTAGCCCTTCCGCTCGCTTGTTTCAGTTGCCATGCATTATTCTCCTTGATTAAATGGATGAAAATAAATCCTACTGATATACATGGAACAAAGGCACGATGAGGGGATTTTGTGCGGTTCACCTCCTTTCAACAACCTATTGTGATGCCAGGAGCGGCGAATGAGAGGGATTTATTCGTAGTATACCATGAGCAAAAGCCTTTGTCGATGTTTGCTTTTCCCGTTTTATTGATGCATACTATCTCCATATCTACTACTCCTGTTGATGGAACTCGCAGAAGTCAGACTAACAAACGTTTGTTAGTCTGACTTCAATGAAAGGGAATAAAGTCTTGTCAGAATCTAAAGAGCTTACGACTATGATTCGGGTGCGTTTGAGCGCGCACGATGCGCATTACGGAGGACACCTGGTGAATGGGGCATATATGCTCTCGCTTTTTGGCGACCTGGCGACCGAACTGGCAATTATCTGTGATGGAGATGAAGGGCTGCTGGTAGGCTATGAGAAGGTTGAACTGCTCGCGCCGCTATTCGCGGGCGATTTCGTGGAGGCTGTCGGGCGTATCACGAAGGTGGGACGCACCTCGCGCCGCATGGAATTTGAGTGCCGCAAAGTCATTACAGCGCGCCTGGATATCAGTGATTCGGCGGCAGATGTGCTGGAAGAGCCGATTCTTATTGGGCGAGCTATCGGTACCACCGTCGTAAAGGCAGATCGCCAGCGCAAGACGAAAACGGCGTAGCGCGTTAATAGGAAGAACGCCAGCAGATGTGCTGAAGCATCGTTCGTTCTGGTAAAATATGTATAACCATGCTACTGAAAAGGATTGGAACGATGCAAACTGATATTCGTTCGGTGCGCGAGAGAATTCTGGCTGCTGCCGTGCAGTTGTTCGCGCAATATGGCTATCACGCCGCCACTATGCGCGATATTGCGCGTATTTCAGGCATTCAGGCCGCCAGTATCTACTACCATTATGCCAGTAAACAGGCGCTGCTGGTGGAGATCATGGATACTCACATGCGTAACCTGAACGCCAACCTACAACGCATTATGCAGGAAACTTCATCTATCGAACTGCGCTTATACGAGGTGATTGCAAACCATATTCGCCTGCACACCACTTATAAAGCAGAGTTTTTTATTATCGACACGGAGATACGTGCCCTCGAAGAAGAGCAGCGAGGTGTTATCCTACCCTTGCGCGATCAATATGAAATGCTGCTCCAGGGTTTGTTAGGAGAAGGCATGGAGCAGGGCATTTTGCGGCAAGTTGACATAAAAATAGCGTCATATGCCTTGATTGCTATGTGTACAGAAGTGGCAACATGGTTCCGGCCAGATGGGAGATTGAGCGTACAGCAGGTGATCGATATTTATTCACAGATGATTACTGAAGGGCTGCTGGCAGCAAAAGCTGCCGATGGAATGCTGGGGGAATCAGCGCGTACATGACCCCTCGCTTTTGTAACGGCAACTGCAGATCTTCTAAGGCCGAGGTAAGTGGGAGACGGGCGGTAATCAACGCTTCAACATCGATGCGCTTTCCCCACCCATTTTCTTATAGTCATTAAGACGAGATTGACTGAGCTGATAGAATAGCCCGTCTTGAGCAATCAGGCAATCCACCGTTCATGTCATATCGCGTCAGGCATGAAGTGTCGGTATGAGAGACATTCGGGGGAGCGTTCATTATCGACCAGGCACAAAAACTCGGAAAATTACTGAAAGCCGTTGCATTAAACGTAGCAGGTATTGAATGCCTTTGTTTGACCATACAATTCAAACTATTGTGTGCGGATAATTTGCTCGGTGACAGCCAGCTTTTCCAGTATTTCATCGTACTGTGAACTGACATTTGGCTCGGCAGTATTTTCATATTGCTCAGATCAGGGCTTGATTCTGCTTTGATTCTGCGGTATAATAGGTTCTGATAGTTTAGGACTATCAGAACCTATTATAATAAATAAATTCAACATGGCATACATCCATATTTGCGCAAAATAGCATAATAAAGCCGGGAAAGGATGACGATGGACAATATATCCGACGATGAAAAGAAGCAGAACCACGATGTGAGTACCGAACTCGTCGTATCATCACCCGGACAAACGCGAGTAAGCCTGCTGGCTATCGAGGCGGAGTTACTTGGTGAACTGGCACGAGCGGCGGATGATTATGCGCGAAATAATATGTTTACCGAGCGGCAGCGAACAAAAGCGTGGAACAGCGTTCGCAAGGAGATCGCTGCTCTTTCCAACTTCATGCTATTTCTTCAACAGAGCGCCGACCTCGCACTTTCCTTCCACCTTGCTGAGGAGCCACATCTCTGGCAGGCCGTGACATTTGGCCTGGTCAAACTATTCCTGCGCTGGATGCAACTAAAGGGGTATCGTATCAAGACTATCAATGATCATCTTGATGTCATCAAGCTCTATGCGCGGATGGCTCATGATGCGGGCTTTCAGACTGCTGACCAGCTCATATCAATTACAAATATCCCGCGCATTCGTGGCGCGCAAGCTGAGCGCATTGACATTGAGCGCGAGCAGCAGGATATCCCCACCAATATCGGCCATAAGAAACCAGAGCCGACCTTCCTGGAACAAGAAGAATTTCTGGCGCTCTTGAATCGTCCAGATACGCCGCAGGGATGGCGCGATCTTGTTGCGATTCTCTTAATGTATGACCTTTCGTTACGCCCCAGCGAAGCTGTCAGCTTGAAGCTCATAGATCTAAACATGGATGAACGAACGCTCCGTATTACTCGCCATAAAACACACGACCAGCAGAAAGCGCGCCTGACTCAGCGATTGTACGATGCCTTGACGCGGTACTTGAACCTGCGGCAAGATCGATCACCTGAAGCGCCTCTATTGGTACGTAGCCTGAAAAATGAAAAACTGGTCGAGAGGATTCCACGCGCTGAACCACTGGTAGAGGCCGCCAGACGAGGAGGCCGCCGACCGTATTCACCCAACAGACCACTTTACGTGCAACGGCAACCAGCCAATGAGACGACCCGATCGGTCAGGCGAAAAAAGGTAAAAGCAGAAGAGGAACACTGGACACCACCGATTACTACACGCGCACTTGCTAAACACCTGCACTTAATCGGTTTGAATATTGAGGAAGAACTGCACCAGGACACTCGTTTGCCGGAAGAACGCTTGAACCTCACTAGCTACGACGGTCGGCATGAGTGGACACGCAGAGCTATACGCAGTGGAAGTGACCCAATTGCTGTTACCAAAGCTGGTGGCTGGAAAGGCCACTCAGCTATGGTAGCTCGCTACTACGGCGAACTGGATATCGTCAATCAGGACATCATCCTGGAGTGAGAGTGATACAGCATCGCTTCTAATCCCTCACTCACCTTTTGACGGACATATGTACGTGAATATAATGACTATAGGAAGAGTGCGGTTTCCATATTATTATTATTTACCACTATCTCGCTTCAAAGAGCGACCGGAATTCCAAACCACTCAACATATTTTTACCCATGCTCGTAAATGTTCCGTCCCTAAGCAGTTCGCCTGAGCAGAAAAAACAATGTAATAATACGAACCCCTTGTCTCGTTCAGTTTTGTAGAGACAAATTTCCTAAAATCCTTGTGCTCATAAGAATACTATAGTATACTTGTTCTAAGTCTTGAAGTGGCCTATCTCAGTTGATACAAAGTGGAGGTTTTCATGGATTTACCGGCAGTTACGCCGCGCGCGCTGGTGATCCTACCGCACGCGCTGCGAGAAAAAGTGGGCAATCGAACGTCGGTCAGCGTTCGCGGGCATACTGTGCGTGAAATCATTGCCGCGCTTGACCATGATTATCCTGGATTAGGCTTCAATCTCTGTTATGAAACTGGTGAACTGCGCCCCTATGTCAACATCTTTGTAGACCGCGAAAATAGCCGCTATCTTCAGGGATTGGACACACAGGTGCGCGATGGAGTGACCATCCACGTCTTGCAATCGGTCGCTGGCGGTTAATGTCACATGGTAATTTTGAAGACATCGTTGCTGCATCAAAAGGAGGTCTTCTCATGAACGATTCAACAACCTTTGCGCCAGGCACCGTGCTGGTGCTGGTCGGTACCAAACGGGGTCTCTTTCTGCTTTCCTCGCGTGATCGCGCGCGATGGGAGGTGAGCGCGACAGGGCTATCTGGACGCCGCGTATTTTACGCGACGCTCGATCAGCGCAGCGGGCATCGCATGTTCGCCGCCGACAATGGCGACTTTTTCGGCTCGTTTTTACGCTATAGCGACGATTTTGGGCAGACGTGGCACGAGCCGGAGCAGGGTATCCAGTTCCCTGAAGGGAGCGAACAGAAGCTGGAGAACATCTGGGTCGATCGAGCCGGGCCGCTCTGACGAACCCGGAACGCTATACGCGGGAGTTGCCCCGGCCAGCCTGTGGGTCAGCGCTGATAATGGAGTTCACTGGAGCTTAAACGAGGGTCTCGCCAATCATCCTACACGCGATCATTGGCAACCAGGCGCGGGCGGGCTGTGCCTGCATACCATCGTGGTCGATCCTACAAATGCGCTGCGCATGTGGGTAGGCATCTCAGCCGTCGGCTGTATGCGCACAGATGATGGCGGTCAAAGCTGGGTCTTTCTCAACAAAAACGTGCGCGCGGACTTCATGCCGGACAAATACCCGGAGTTTGGGCAGTGTCTTCATCGCATGATTCAGCATCCGACACAGCCGGATATACTCTACCAGCAAAACCACTGTGGCATTTACAAGAGCATCAATGCCGGCGATGATTGGATAGATATCCAGCACAATCTGCCCTCCGATTTCGGCTTCCCCATCGCCCTTGATGCTCATAATCCGGATACCGTTTTCGTCATCGTGGAAAATCCCGCCCGCAACAACGTCAGTGAGCAATTCAGCGTCTATCGCACAAAAGACAGCGGCGAGCAATGGCAGACTATGACCGAGGGTCTGCCCTCTGGTCCGGGTGTGCGCCTGGGCGTGTTGCGCCACGGTATGTGCGCGGATACGCTCGATCCCTGCGGTATCTACGTAGGAACCAATACAGGCCAGGTCTTTGCCAGCGCTGATAGAGGCGATACCTGGCATCTAATCGCAGACTTCCTTCCATCGGTTTATTCGGTAAAAGCCGTCGTGGTCGAGTAGTTACACCCTCTTGCAATTCCATCACGGGGAAACCAGTAGCGACACCCCTTGTGGGTGTCTCGTACCGCGCATCTTCGCTCCATTTAACGGGGACAAGGACGGGACACCCACAAGGGGTGTCGCTACTGGCTTGCAAAGCCGTAAATCCATAAGTAATCCACAGAAGAAAATATGGGTAATCTTGCGCATGTATTGCCAGGGAAAAACCAGTACGCTTGCAGTAGTGTTAATGTACTGACCCTGGCAATACATGTTGTGCCGGGGCGGTTAGTCAGAAGGGACTACCATGATAAGGATTACCATTTCCAAACGTATTGCCTTCCTCGGTATGCTATTGCTGGTTATGGCTATCGCGGGAACCGTCTTCGCCCAAACCATCGGCGCGAGTTCCAGCATCGACGCGGGCAGGCAAATTCGCAACCAGAGCTTCCAACCTGAAACCCTGCGTGAGATGGTGCAGCGACACCAGCTCGCCTCAACCGTGCAGGTGCTTTCATCGCAATCTCCGAGCGTCATCATACAGTTCCCGCTCTTCCCCAGCGGAGTGAAAAAGGCCTTCCCACAGGCGACGGGCGTAGTGACGATCGTGCAGGGCAACCCTGCGGTGAGCCTTTTCGACTCGGTCACGGTCGATGTCTCGCATATGCCGCCCGATATCACCTTTACCATCTTCTTTATTGAGCTGGCGAACAAGCCGTTCGGTCATGTTGAGTATATCGCTGACCTCCATACACGCAACGATGGTTCTGGCGAGGCCTCGTTCCAGGCCATTACACTGGTCGCCTTCGCCGCCGATAACCGCACCCCAACAACTACCTCCCAGGATCAAAGCGGCGCGGCATCGGGCATCCAACTGGAACATCTCGGCATGTGGTTTTCCTCGCTGCAAGATGCGCAGAAAGCCCTGGGCGATACCACTCTGAAAGGCACCTTGTTCGACGGTGGCAACCCACCACTACACGCTGGCCCGCAGGCTATGACCGACGGACAAACCGATCCGGTGTTTTAACACTGGACGCTGGCAGAGGTTCTGAAAACAAAGGAGCAAAATCATGCAATTTGTTCGTCGTATCGTAGCGAAATGCGCTATCCCGCTGGCTACCCTCTTGTTTATCCTGAGTATGCAAGCTGGCATAGCTTCAGCAGCCACGAAAGCGGTGGCCGCCCCGCAAATCGCCGCGCATTCGCTGGCACAATCTAACGACATCAACGCAAACGACGCATTTTTGCGCCAGTTGCAGCGTGAGGGGAAATTGTCTCGCAGCGTACATGTCTTGAGTTCGCTGGGCCAGACCACCATCGTGCAGTTCCCACTGGTACCCAGTGGCATCAAGCAGGCATTCCCGAACGCCAGCGGGCTGGTAACGATTGTGCGTGGAGATCGCAATAATGCCACTTCCGATACCGTCACGGTTGACGTACAGCAAATGCCGCCCAATATCACATTCACCATTTTCTTCATCGAACTGGCGAATAAACCTTTCGGAAATGTCGAGTATGTAGCTGACCTGACCACGCGCGGCGATGGCAGTGGCGAAACCATCTTCCAGAATATCGCCTTCGTCGCTTTCGCCATGGATGCGCGCAATCCCGGCACCTCGATAGATGGACAGGAGGGCGTAACCTCTGGCATCAACCTCGAACATATGGGGATGTGGTTCAACTCGCTTCAGGATGCCCAGAAAGTACTGAACAATCCATCTCTACAGGGTACCCTCTTTGACGCGGGCAACCCACCACTGCACGCCGGCCCGCAAGCCATGACCGATGGGCAGACGCTGCCGGTATTCTAAGAAAGGAGCCAGTTCATGTCTCTTAAAAGAGTTTGCAAAGCGCAATGGTTGCTGGCAACCGTGATGCTGCTGGGATTGTTGGTCAGCGCCTGCAGCGCATCGAGTTCACCTACTACCACCAGCACCAGCACGCCTGGTACTAACACTGGCGGGGGGCCTGCTTTTCCCACAACGCCACTCGCGTTGCGCGCACCGTCCTTCGGGCAGCAGGAAGCCCCGACAGTCAAGGTACTGTCTTCGGCAGATCCAACGGTGATTGTGCAATTCACGCTTGTGCCAGCAAGTATCAAGGCACTTTTCCCGAATGCGACCGCGCTAGTCACGGTGATCGAGGGCAATCCAGCCATCAGCGACTTTGATACGGTGATTGTAGACGCGCAGAATATGCCGCCCAACCAGAAGTTTACCGTCTTCTTCACCGAGCTTTCCGCCAAACCGTTCGGCCACGCGGAGTACGTTGGTGACGTTATCACACGCGGCGATGGCAGCGCCGAGTCGATTTTCCACCTGATAGCGTTGGGTGCCTTCGCCGCCGATAACCGCACCCCAACGGTCACATCAACCGATCAGACGGGCGAGGCTTCGGGCGTTCAACTCGAACACGTGGGGATGTGGTTCGACGGCGTCAAGGCCGCTCGCCAGGTCTTGAACAATCCCAACATTCCCGGTACGCCCTTTGACGGCGGCGCAGGCGCGTTACACGCTGGCCCGCAGGCCATGACTGACGGGCAAACCCAACCGGTCATCTAACCAACGAACAAGCTCGCAGGGACGCCTCCGCCGGTATTCACATTGCCTGTGATGTACATCACAGGCAATGTGAATACCGGCGGAGGCGTCCCTTTTGATACGAGAAGTTAGTCACCCTCGATCCCGAAATGCCAGACAGGACTTATGCTTCTTTCTACCTCCTTACTTCCTCTGCCATAGTAGTGTATAATCGATTGGTCAGACGATACGAAAGGGGCTGTCAGATGAGCAAACATGAAGTATTTAGCCCACTGGAACGGGCTTTGTCATTTCTCGCGGGACTGGTTAATCTCGTAGTTGGACTCGGCTTTTTCTTCTTACCGGAACTTCACCCAACGCTCTGGCCGACCAGTATTCCCGTTATACTGGACCGCTTCATTGGGGCGATTATTCTGGGCAACGCAGCCGGGGCTTTCTGGCTTGCGACGGAACGCGAATGGGCGCGCGTGCGGCCCCTGGCGATTGTCGCGATAGTCTATGGCACGTTGGTGGCGTTCGCTCTGCTCTATCACCTGTTATGGTTAGGCGCATCAAGCACGTTCTGGATTTACTTTCTCTTTGATGTGCCGTTCTTACTAGTCTATTACGGACTATTCATCTATCATGATATCGCGCCGCGTATGGCAAAACGAGCGGCGCGCCGTATTATGGAACAGGCGCAGAAATAGATTAGAAAGCGATAGAGCGTAAGTATGCAGGCACCCTTCGCCGATCCACTCTCCGGCATCGAGCTACTCTCCCGGCCTCTTCCCCTGGTTGGGCGTGATGGCGAGATGCAGCTTATATGCAACTTGCTGGATACTGTTGCCCTTCAGCGAGCGTATGGCGCGCGCGCGTTGATAATGAGCGGCGAAACGGGCGTGGGGAAAACGCGCCTGCTCGCGGAAATATGCCAGGAAGCCGAGAAAAGAGGTTTCCACCTGCTCGAAGGTCGCGCCTATGAGGTTAGCAGGTCATACCTCTATATGCCGTTTACCGAGGCCTTGCGGCCCGTCATACGCGTAAGTTCGCTAAAGACGCTGCGCTACCTGGTCGGGCTGGATACCAACGCACGGGACAGGCTGCCGGATGATGATGCCCCGGAAACAGGTGCGTCCATTTCGCTGGTCGGCCCTCCTATGGTAGCTGCGCTGGCACGCCTTTTTCCCGACTTGCCGCACATCTTGAAGGTAGCTATCGCACCAGAACCGCTTACTCCCGACCAGGAAAAATTCCGCCTTTTCGATGCCATAGCGACCTTGTTGGAGCGCATGGCGACTGAATATCCCGTCATGTTGAGTATTGACAACTTGCAGTGGGCAGACAGCGCCAGCCTGGAACTGACCATGTACTTGACGGTGCGTTTGCGCGGCAGTCGCGTCGCGCTGGTCGGGGTGACTCGTCCTCCGGCACGACCAACCGGCGATGATACTGGCGATAGCGTCGAAACAGAACGGCAGGCAGCCGCAACAATGCAGATACTGGGTGAGCTTATGCGTCAGGGACTGCTGCTGTTTCTCCCGGTGCAACCTCTCAGCATGGAGGGCGCAGAACAACACCTGCGGGCATTACTCCCCGGCACCATCTTGGGCGCGGAAGCGCTTGTAACGCGAGCTGGCGGCAATCCTTTTTTTCTGGAAGAACTGGTGCGAATACTCACCACGAACGGCCAGCTTGAGCAACACAACGGTGTTTGGGACGTATCGAGGGCCAGCGCAACAGCGTTACCCACAAGTATTGCCCTGGCCGTCATGGAGCGGCTGGGAACATTGAGCAAAGCTTGCCTGGAAGTGGTACATATTGCAGCGCTCTTTGGCCGCTCGTTCCCACTACCCGCTCTGGTGGCGGTAACCGGTGAAAGTGAGAACTGGACACAGGCAAAGATCAACGAGGCGGAACAGGCATTGATTATTGCTCCTTCATCGCACCCTACGTCTTCTGAAAACCATAAAGATGATTTCGCGGATGATGATGGAGTAACCCGGCAAACTCCCACAACTACTTACCTCTTTTGTCAAAGTATTGTACAGGAGGTTTTGAGCGATCAGGTATCAGCGCAACGAGCCAGCGTCTTGCATGGCAAAATCAGCGCTGTATTAGAGGCATATTATGCCCGGCGGGGTGTACAGGCTCCTGCTGCTGAACTGGCTCGTCATTACGTTTTGAGCGGCGAATCCAGGGCCGCGCTGCGCTGGAGCTTGCAAGCTGGAGAAGACGCGGCCAGGCAGCAGGCACACCGTGAAGCCATCGGCCACTTCCGGGCCGCGCTCAAGCTTATGCAGGCAGATCGCCTCGCGACATATGAGGAGTCGCTGCCCTTGTTGACGCAGGCACAGGTCTATGTCTTGATCGGTGAAAGCTGGTTCAAAGTTGGAGAATTGAACCAGGCAGCAAAGTCATTTCAAAAGGCGTTAGAACAGATACAACGAGAGATGACATCTTCCACGACCCACGCGCCTTACGATTTACAGGTATCGTTGACAGCCCGGGCTAACCGGATGCTGGCAGATGTCTATCGTATGCAGGGAAAATATGAGCTGACGCTGGCTCACCTGCAAGCCGCTCGCAGCGCATTGGATGTGGATGCTCGCGAAACAGACGAACTCGTTGCGCCGGTCGAGCAAGGGCATCCTTATGCATGGATGACCGCGCGCAGCTTCTCCAGCCAGCGCGAACAGCCCACCAGGCGACTTCTAAGCGCGGAGCGCATCCTGCTTTTGCAGGCGCAGGGTACGCTGGATTTGCTACTTGGGCGAGCTGAGGAATCCGAAAGAAACCTGTGGCAGTCGTATCAGCTTGCAACCGAGTTAGGAGACAGGGGAAGCCAGGCTTTCGCGCTGCACTTCATAAGCTGGATTCGCGGCTGGGGTTCGCATATTCACGAGGCCATTCGCCTGCAAAACCAGGCTCACGAATTGTATGTAGCCATAGGTGATCCGTTCCGCGCCGCCCTGGGGGATCAGGGATTGGGCATCATCTACCAGGCCCTGGGCGAGGTGGAAAAGGCCCGCTTACACAATGTGCGCGGCTTCGAGATGGCCCGCCGCTATGGAGTGCGTCACGTACTGGGGTGGCTGCACTGGAATATGGGAGTGATGGCGCTGGCCGAGGGCAAATGGGCAGAATGCGATTCGCGTATGCAGCAAGCCATGCAAGAAGCCGAGGCCACTAGCAATGAGCGTTTGAAGCCTATTATCATGCAGGTACAGGCCGAACTCGCCTTTCGTAAGGGCGCGTGGCACGAGGCCGGGCAACTATTCCAGGAATCGATCAGCGCGGCCATCAACACCGAGTGGTATCCCAGTACGCTGGCATTGTACGGTCACTTCCTGGCCGTGACGGGGCGCAAAATGGAGGCAAAGGCGCAACTGGAACAGGCTGCCGCCCTGCAAGAGCCGACCGGCTATAGCGGCCATTACTACGTCCCATTTCTTGCCGAGGGTTTCCTGCATATTGGCGCGTCGGAGCAGGCGACCACGTACATTGAGCGCATTCAGAAGTTGCGCGGCTTTATGTATTATGGCATTGCCGTTGACCGCATCAGGGCCGAAGTAGCGGCGCTGAGTGGCCGCTGGGACGAAGCAGAGCAGGCATTCGATGATGGTCTCAAGCTCTGTCGTCGCGCCGGTAACCAGCCAGAGGAGGCCACTATTCTGTATGAACAGGCGCGTACTTTCATCATGCGCGCAGGCAGGCAGGATATTTCCTCTCCGGGCGCATTTGACACGATTCAACAGCTATGCCAGACCGCGCGCGACATCTTTATGCGGTACGAAATGCACAGAGCCGTCAACATGGTAGATACGCTTCTAGAGGGTTTGCGCCAGCTCGATGCGCGAAAGACGCCCCAGGCCCCACATAAAATTGTTGAGCCACACCTGGCGCATGAAGACTATATCCTCGACCTGCACCTTACCAGACGCGAATTAGACGTGCTGCGCCTCGTGGCCGAGGGTCAGACCGACCGCGAAGTCGCCGAGGCCCTGGTCATCAGTCCCAGAACCGTCAATCGCCACCTTAGCAATGTCTTCGTCAAGCTGGATGTGCCGGGCAGAGCCGCCGCCGTCGCCTACGCTATCAGGCAAGGGCTGGTCGGCTGACGCCCTGTTCCTCTCGCAGGCTAAACTTCCATTGCCTACTGTACAAGAGAGCATTTGGTGGGCCTCTATATAGTAAAGGTGAGTGGCTAGTCCATTCCAACGCGCAATGCGCGCTCGTGGCTGTTCAACACGTTAAGGGCGGTCAACTGGCGAAAGAGGGCGCGTTGAGTAAAGGCAACATACAGTTGCTCTATCTGGAAGGAGTATATTTACTCATATGGCTACACTTTCACCTGAAAAGACTCATCCTGTCGTTGGCAAAGATGAGCTAATCCACCAGGTTGCTGCCAAAGCCGGCCTGACCCTGAAAGACACCAGCAAGGTTATCGACGCGTTCACCGAAGTAGTGCGCGATGAAATCGCCCGGGACCATGAAGTGCGTCTGATGGGCTTCGGCACGTGGAATCTGCGCAAAGTCGCCGCGCGTAGGGTCAAGTCCATTCGCGGTGGTAAGCAGATCACCATCCCCGCTGGCAAGCGCGTTGGCTTCACCGTTGGCGCTGTGCTTTCCCAGGCTGCTACTGGTTCCACTGCCACAACGAGAACATCTACCCCGAAAACCACACATGCTTCTCCCAAACCCCTGCAAAACGGTTTGAAGAAGAGGTAGACCAGGATACTTCTCTTCTATAAGAAAAAGGCGATGCCGCTTCTCTGGCGAGAAGCGGCATCGCCTTTTTGCAAGCGCATTGACGCTATTACCCATGCTTTTGCAGGTATTGCTGTACGGCTTGAATCTCGTTAGCGTTAGCCGGGCGAAACCCTCCCTGATCGTTGATATAGACGATATTGGTATCTTGAAAACGGATAATCATATCAGGATGATGGTTGCCATTAACATCCACGAAGCTGAGTGTGACCGGAATGAGTTCCTGGCCGCTGCCGTAGAGTTGTGGACCTATATAGATGCGCGCTTTCGAGGCGTCGCCGCCAGGAAACTCGATTACCTCGATTCGCCCGTTGAGGTTCAACGCGATAAAGTGGCTCGGATTGCTTGCCGAGTCATTATGTCCAACAACAGCATCTGTCTGGAAGGTGCGCGGACGCCCGTAATGGATATCATCCCATGTCGTGTTCCACCAACTGGCGACCAGCGTCAGCGTCGTCCATAACACCAGCATGAATATCATTCCGATGCCCAGCAGCAGCAGCGGGTGCGCTCGCAGGGCCAAACGACTGCGCAAAGAGCCGCTCTTCTTGATCGGACCGGTGGGAAGCGGGGTCTTCGGCAATTTCTTCGGCCCGGTAACAGTTGATGGTTGCCCGGATGATACGCGAGCGCGTTTCGTCTCGCCACCATCCGTAGCATCTCGTGTCCATATCTCGACCACCTCATCATTGTGATCTTTATCGGCATCTTTATTTTTTTCTGGCTCATTCTCCTCAGTTTGCCTGGGTTGCAGGCGCGAGGCGCGTTGAGCTACAGGTATAATGGCACTCTCTGTAGTGTTTTTCTTGCCCGGCTTTTTACCATCGCCGGTGGGGCGATGAGGTAAAATGCTGCGCGGGACGATATGATCGGTTGATTCGAGTACTGGCATGGTCAGGGTACTCCTTTCGGCATTGCAAACAGGGACGACTGAGATAAAATGATGACGCTGGTGAAATAGCCGGACCAGAGATTACCTGTATGCAAGCTGCAACCTGGACACCCCAGGCTAAGAAAGCTCACAACAAATTGAACGTAACAATACGCAATATTAATCGACCGGAAGAAATAATGAGGACGTAGGCGTTGACCTGGTTATATTAATTTACCTCGTTGGGTTGGAGAAGGTTCGTTTTCGCTTCCATTGAGATTATACCATAGAGCTTTCCGGTACGCCAGTCGGCTACAGGAAACTTTTACAGGTAATTTTTTTGGTCCAGCACAGCCTGCAAATCGGCGGGCAACGGAGCCTCCAATTCAATGGTTTCTCCGGTGAACGGATGTGTGAAGCTCAGTTGGCAGGCGTGTAGGAACTGGCGATTGAGCGGCGCTCGTTTGAAGACGTTACCCGACCCATAGACCGGGTCTCCCATGACCGGGTGACCGATGGCTTTCAAGTGCAAGCGGATCTGGTGCGTGCGCCCGGTTTCCAATTGTAACAGGAGCAGCGTATGACGCGCGTATCTTTCCAGGACTTTGAAATGTGTGCGCGCCTCCCGGCTGCCAACCGCCGTTACTGCCATCTGCTGCCGGTGGCGCGGATCCCTACCGATGGGCGCGTCGATGCTTCCCTGGTCGAGCGCAACATTGCCGTCAACCAGCGCCAGGTAGCGTTTGATGATAGCATGGCGCTGCATTTGCTCGAGTAGCGCAGCCTGCGCGCGCGCGTTTTTCGCGACAATTATCAGACCAGAGGTATCTTTATCCAGGCGGTGAACGATACCAGGGCGCAGTGTCTCATCTGATTCCTGTAAGGTCGGTAAGTAGGCCAGCAGCGCATTCACCAGCGTATCGTCATGGTGTCCGGGGGCTGGATGCACAACCATCCCTGCTGGCTTGTTCACCACGAGCAGGTCTCTGTCCTCATAAACAATGTCCAGGTGCATAGCTGTGGGTCTGGCTGGAACCGCGTCTATGGCAGGCGCGGTTGAGGAGACCTGAATTTCGTCTCCGTCCCTTAGCATATAGCCTGGCTTGCTTTTCTTCCCGTTGACCAATGTCGAGCCGTTGGTAATCAATTGTTGCACCGTAGTGCGCGAAAGGTCGCCCAGAATAGTTGTCAAGTAACGGTCGAGGCGTTGGCCGACATCTGATGGCGCAATGGACATGATACGCTTATCGGCTGAGAGCGATGGCTGCAGTGGTGGAACATTCATATTAGAGGGTACCCTTCTGCTGATTCCCCAGAGAGTCATCCTGGTTTCGAGCGGACGACTTTACATCGGGAGTGGCACGCGGGCGGCGAAAGCTGCTAAAAAGCAATGCAACGAAGAGCAGGAAGACTCCTGTGGAGATAGCTGCATCCGCGATATTAAAAATGGCGAAATAGAAGTTGATCTGCGGGATGCGAAAAGCGATGAAATCAACGACATAGCCCGCGTGTCTCACCCTATCAATGATATTACCCAACGCGCCGCCCACAATCAGACCAAAAATGAGCTTGATCGCCAGGGAACCACTGTTTATCATACGCGCGTACATATAAGCGATGACACCCACCGCGATAATAATCAATCCTATTAGCACAACGCTATTGGCAAAGAGGCTGAAGGCTGCTCCGTTATTGTGGATATAAAAGAGGAGCAGGTACTGCCCGATCAGATGTATTACAGGCCCTGTATCAGGTGGCGAAAGGTGTTCAACCACCAGTGCCTTAGTCCATTGATCCACCTCAATAATGATGATGACGATCAGTAATGCCAGCGCATCATAGATACGAGCGCGCCGTTTAGTCACGTTGCTTTATTCTCACTTTCCTTTGTCGGTTCGTGTTTGTATTGTACATGATTAAAAGGATATTGAGAAGGTAGCAAAAAGAAACCCCTTGCTGAACGCGCCGTGTGATATTTCCGTGGCATTCAGCAAGGGGTTTTATGTATATGGGTGTAATCAGTTACCATAATCCGGGTAGCCGCCTTTTGGATAACCACTCGAGTTGCTCCCTGATGAAGCAGCAAGGTTGGTAGGGGCAACAAACCACACGCCATTAACACCATCACCACTTGCCTGACCAGGCGCGCTATCGCCTGAGTAGGTATACAGGGGATGCCCATTATATGTTACCTGGCTGCCGTTGGCATCGGTCAAAAGGCTCAGCGTGCCGGGCAAGGCCGCAACGGGACTGGGAAGCGATGTACTCACAACCGGAGGCCACGCGCTGGCGCAGCCGCCGCTACACACTGAAGAGGCAGTATCCGACGTGTTGTAGTACAGCGTCATGCCTTGATTATTGACCAGCGCGGTTATCGATTTGCCCTTGACGGTCATAGTTGCGGTTTTGATAGTGACCGCGGAACCAGTACTCCCGGGTGTAGTAGGTGTTTGACCTCCGCTACTAGTGCTGTTGCTTACCCCATAAGGGCCAGTGCCGGTGGAAGAGCCGCAGGCAGCCAGGACAAATGCCAGAGCCAGGCCTACGGAAAAGAGGATTAACTTTCTTGAATGCTTCATAATCTGGATGCTCCTGTGGAGTTACCTTGAGTTGTTTCACTGACTACATGTATCTGGGTAGAAGAAATTGGCGCGTGATAGCTGACTACATCAGTGCCGCTTTCGAATAGATCAGCTACCACGACGACACGCTAAAAAATACAACGCAGAGATGAGCTTCTTGGGTTGTACCTCTGAGAGGAAATACGGTAGCAAGTTACACACCCGTAGCATGAAAGATGCCTGAAACCACATCGATGACAGGAGGGCAGTTTTCAGGCAGTTCGCGTAAGAGCGCGTCGAGAAAGTGTTGGGGCGTGCAAATATATTCGGGCGTACAGGGGTTCATCGTAATCGCCAGCACACGCACAACTCTGGCTACACGCGCGCTTAGCCCTCGCGCCGCCAGCCGCGAGAGCGTTACCCGGTGGCAGAAAATCTTTGTAGCATCTTCAACCACTACTTCAGCCTGTCGAGCCGTTGGTTGCTGCGGAAGTTGATGAAGCAATGCCTGTGTAAGCTCCTCGGTCAAAGCGCCATGCAGAAAACAGACGACCTCTTCCTCTACATCGTTATGCATCTGTTCAATTATCCAGCGAGCCTCGCTTTCTGGCTCGGCCAGTTCGTTAAATGAGATTGGCTCGCTTTCTGGCAGATTTGGGCTAAAACACAGCAGACGCGCATGTGCCTGGAGCTTCATATAGGCATCTGAATGAGCCGATTGAGGCGTCATAAGTCGTTTAAACACGCCCGCAGAGCGACGAGCCGCCAGTTCAGGCGTGGCTGCGACGCTGGCCCCCACGCACAGGATACATGCATTTGTAATGGCAGGCGCGGCTGCCCCCAGGCGATTGATCGCGCCATCGATGATACCCAGTTTCGCGCCATACGTGTCAAATTGGTCAAGTGTGGAACGCAGATCGCGCAATAACGTCGGGCCAGCGATAACCACCTTGCCGGGCTGTTTCACGCGCGCAAGCACAACTGGCCCCAAGGCGGTTCTGCCTGGGAGTTGTTGTAGCCGCTCAAAACGCGCCCCTTCGCTTTCAGCCTGGCGCAAAAGTTCGTTTGTGGTCGCTACGAGCAACCCGGCCTGTGGAACATAGCGCGGCTTGGGCAAGCCTGTCATAGCGTCGGTCGCCTCCCCATCCAGACCAAGCGAGGTCAGCGCCAGTTCGTTCGCTTCGTAGAGCCTCTCATCGAGCAGCGCTTGCAAAAGGGAGTTGGTGGCCGTCGTTTTGCCAACGTTTTTGGCGAGTCCGATCAGGGAGAGCCGTTGAATGCGCGCTTTTGCCACGATTTGCGCCAGAGAAACGCTGGAATCGGTCATGCCGGTGGTCTTTCTGGGAAACGCCTGTTGAAGATGGTCAGCAGCGCGGGGAAATCGTGTAGAAGCTGCAGGGCCACACCTCCACAATCTGGCATATAGCCATTACCAATGTGCATCTCAACCTGTCGCGCTATGCCCTCCGCGCCCAGCGCCGCGACGGTAAAGCTGGTAGCCATGCTGAAAAACAGGATGCGCCCATCGGGTTTTGTCAGCAGGATACTGGCAAACTCACTATTGGGAACATTCACCACGTTGATGGCCAGGTCCGCCAGAAAATCGCCGCCCCGGCAGGCATCGCGCACTCGTTGAACCAGTTCCAGGGGCTGAGCAGCATCGCCCTGCACGATTACATCGGCAATCCCCAGGGCAACTACGTCTTGTAACGCTCTTTCGCTGTATTCCACCGCGAGAATTTCGCCTTGTGACCCAAGACGCTTCCGCAAAGCGCAGAGCGTCAGCAGTCCAGCCGTGCCTCCCGCGCCAATTACCGTGACGCGCTGGCCGGGTTGCGCGAGCTTATACACACGCGAGGGCGCGCCTGCCACGTCCAGCGCCGCTACAACCACAGGCTGCGGCAAGTCGCGCGGCAATTTTGCCAGTGGATTGCTGCGAAAGAAAATGGCCTTGCCACGCACCTCAACTTCAGAACGTTCCAGGTGGATGGTCTCGATACTTTCCAGGTAGAGGGGAAGCCAGCTAAGCGAGGTCAGGCTGACAATGGTACCTCCTATAGCCAAATCGTGCATGGCTGCGAACTGCTCGTCGAGTTCCAGTATCGTACCGATCAGTACCCCACCGGAGCCGGTGACGGGATTATGCATCTTGCCACGCTGCGCTACGATACCTCGTATGTGCTCTCGCATCCGTTGCGAATCGCGCTGGCACACGCTGGCGATCTGCGTAAAGCTGGCGGAGTCGATATGCAGCGCGTGAACATCAACCAGCGTTTCGCCCGCTTGAGCAACGGGTGTGTTGTCGAGCTTCCAGGCTGGCTGCGGCAGCGACCCACGCGGCTCCAGCACGCGATGGATGCCTAGCGAACGTTGCAAGTCCTGGTCAGAGGGGAGCGATAGCGACATGTAAATCACCTTGTAGTCTGAAGTTATAGCAAGCACAATTTCTGTTTTGCCAGAGTTTTTTTACTGACCTCGTAGCCGAAAGCGCAAAACAGTAGTGCAAAGAGTATACAACATGCTCCGTGGGTACGACATCATAATTGTATATCTGGCGGAAGCAGCTGATATACGCCAGGTAATTGTAGAGTCCTATAGGCTGCTTTGTTAGCCAGATGGCTGAAGATTCTTCTATACGCTTCCCATTTATGTTATGCTTATATCGTATCGAACATGCAGTGTAAGGATGCAAACAATGAGTGCGTCGGAACAGGAAAATGTGCTGTCAAGCGCATCTAATAAAGAGCAAGAAATTCCATCGCTTTTGAGCGATTATGACCTGTACCTTTTTGGGCAGGGCAAAAATTATCAAATTTATGAGAAGATGGGCGCGCACCTCCGCACCGTCAACGGCGTGACGGGGGTAAATTTCGCCATGTGGGCGCCCAATGCCTTGAGTGTCTCAGTGATAGGCGATTTCAATGATTGGAATCGCAGCGCCAATCCTATGCATCGACGACATAATGATCTGGGCGTCTGGGAATGTTTTGTGCCGGGTGTGCAAGCGGGTACCCTTTACAAGTTCGCCATCTATTCGCGCTACAATCACTATACGGTCGATAAGACCGACCCCTACGGTTTCGCGGCTGAACTGCGGCCCAAAACGGCCAGCATCGTAGCGGACATTTCACAGTTTCAATGGCAGGATAGCGAGTGGATGCGGGATCGTGGGAAACACCAGCAGTTGGATTCCCCCATCTCTATGTACGAAGTTCACCTGGGGTCGTGGAAACACGTACCCGGTAGACATTTCGAGGGCAACCCGGAAGAAGATCGTTTTCTAACCTATCGCGAACTGGCAGCAGAATTGGCGGCTTACGTCAAAGACCTGGGCTTCACGCATATCGAGCTGCTGCCCATAACGGAATACCCATTTGATGGTTCGTGGGGCTACCAGGTGACAGGCTATTATGCGCCGACTCGCCGCTTCGGCACGCCGGAAGATTTTCAGTTCTTCGTCGATTATATGCATCAACAGGGTATCGGCGTAATCCTGGACTGGGTTCCCGCGCACTTCCCCAAAGATGGCACCGCACTCAGCTACTTTGATGGCACGCACCTCTATGAGTATGCTGACACGCGCAAGGGGGAACATAAAGAATGGGGAACGCTGGTCTTTAATTATGGACGCAGCGAGGTGCGCAACTTCCTGATTGCCAGTGCGCTCTTCTGGCTAAAAGAATATCATATCGACGGGCTGCGCGTGGATGCCGTTGCTTCTATGCTCTACCTGGACTACTTGCGCAAGCCCGGCGAATGGGTTGCCAATCAGTATGGAGGACGCGAACACCTTGAAGCAGTCGATTTCCTGCGCCAATTGAACGAGGCCGTCTATGGACAGCAGCCCGGAACGATTACGATTGCCGAGGAATCAACCTCCTGGCCTCTGGTAAGCAAGCCGACCTACGTTGGTGGCCTGGGCTTCAGCATGAAGTGGAATATGGGTTGGATGCACGACATGCTGCATTATATGCACCTCGATCCCATTTATCGCCGCTATAACCATAATGACATAACCTTTTCGCTGATGTACGCCTATTCGGAAAACTTTGTCCTGCCCCTTTCACATGATGAGGTGGTGCATATCAAGGGATCGATGATCAACAAAATGACCGGCGATCTGTGGCAGCGTTTCGCTAACTTACGCGCCTTCTATGGCTATATGTGGGGTCATCCCGGCAAGAAATTGTTGTTTATGGGCGCGGAATTTGGGCAATGGAGCGAGTGGAATTATAAAGAAAGCCTGGACTGGCACCTCCTATCGCCGCCGAGTGACGCGCGCCACGCGCAATTACTGGCGTACCTGCGCGATCTGAATCGTTTTTATGCGCAAGAACCTGCCCTCAGCGAGCTTGATGCTGAACCTGGAGGCTTCTCATGGATTGATCCGCATGATTCAGACAATAGCGTGATCTCTTTTCAGCGTCGCGGAAAAAAAGAGGAAGACATGCTCGTCTTTATAAGTAACTTCACTCCTGTCGTGCGCTATCACTACCGCGTAGGGGTGCCGTTTGCCGGAATATATCACGAACTACTCAATAGCGATGCCGCCCAATATGGTGGAGGTGGAGTGGTTAATACTTTGTCCATGACGAGCGAGGCTGTATACTGGCAGTCCTGCCCGCACTCGATTGTGCTGACATTACCGCCACTCGCAACCGTGATAGTGAAAGGGCAACCGCAACCGCTACAGGTTGCAGAAACACCAACTGAAATTGAACAAGAGGAGCATAAGTAATATGAGTCGGGATTATAACTCAGAAAAAAAGAATGGGCTGAACGGCAATAATGGTGCCAATAAAAATGGCAAATCCATGCGCTTTCGCAATAGCAATAGAGGACGACGACCAACAACCGAGGATGAACGGTTTCTCAGCCGCCCTACCCAACCATTGATTAAGCCTACCGAGGCGATGCCGCAGGAAGAGCAGAGGCTTCAGGAACACGCGCTTGAACGCGCCCTACACTTCGATTTCACCCATACCGACCCCTGGCGCGTCTTCCGCATCATGAGTGAGTTCGTTGACGGGTTTGACGCTCTATCACAGGTACCGCCATCCATCGCCATTTTTGGTTCAGCCCGCACAAAACCCGACGACCCTGATTATGTGGCAGCCGTTGAAACAGCCCGCCTTCTGGCAAAGGCTGGCTTCGGTATCGTCACCGGCGGCGGCCCAGGCATTATGGAGGCGGGCAACAAGGGCGCGCAGGAGGGTGACAACGTCTCGATAGGCTGTAACATCGAATTGCCTTTCGAGCAAGGATCGAATCCCCACCTGGATATCTCACTCGACTTTCACTACTTCTTCGTGCGCAAGACCATGTTCGTCAAATACGCCGAGGCATTCGTCATTTTTCCCGGCGGTTTCGGCACTATGGACGAATTATTCGAGGCTCTGACACTCATCCAGACCAAAAAGGTCAGCCACTTCCCGGTCATCCTCTACAACTCAAAGTACTGGGCCGGACTAATAAACTGGATTCGCGATACCATGCTGTCCTCGAATAAAGTCAATACCGACGACATTGGCCTGCTCATGCTCTCCGATGATCCCGGTGAGATTTGCAAAATTGTAATCGACGCCTATCAAGAAAGCTACCGCCAGGAGCGCACCAACCCGGTAAGCCACAGGGAGCAAACGATTCGCTAAGGAGCAACAGAGGGAGAAGGTATCAACAAGCCGTTCCTTGCCGAGCAGCCTGTTGATACCTTCTCCCTCTCCATGTCTATGCCGTTAGTTAATCATCATCGTCTTCTTCCATGACCTGGCATTCTTGTATCGCCAGGAGCATGGGGCCGGGAGCGCTGCTTCCACTGGCATCGAGGTTATTCCAGGTTGTCTGCGCCGTGCCGCCAGCGTGAATAATGGCATCCGGCACGCTGGGGAAGGGCCAACCTCTCAGTTTCAATTCCAGAACGCGCGCGGCCACCGCGCTAATCACAGGCGTCGCGAACGACGTTCCCACCCAGTAGGCCCAGCCGCGATTGTTCGGGGCTTTATATTGTCGGGCAGGCGGGTCCTTCGATTCTGGTGGGTAATGCACCGCGCTGTAGATGCCTCGCACCGCATCGCTTATAATAACATCAGGGTCGTTGCTGGGTGGATTGTCAGGCTCTACATCAGGTACTTCTCCACCATACGTCGCGATGCCATTTGGCCCCGGATAGCAACTATAGCTGGTGGTGTTGCTATACTTGTCAACAGCGCCAACAGGAATGACCTCGCGGATCATCCGCAGATCTCCGCTGCCTGGAACTGGAGGATTGCCGAAGGCAGCAACATGCAGGGCCGGGGGACGCGCGCTCGAACGGATCGTGGCGCAAGTCGGCTTCGTTACCGGCAGAGGCCACGACTATAGTGCCCCTTTTCGTAAGGTCCAGTAGAGAATAATATACAGAAGCAAGCACAGCGTCTGTCACAGCGGCGCTCGGATCGACGAGGCCGGCGGACCGGGCTTCCTCCAAGGTGGGCATTACATTGCTCAGGTTAATGACGACAGGCCTCTGGTAAAGATCCCCCCCCGGTAACATGCGGTTCTGGATATATTGCAGCGCGCTCAAGAATATGTTAGAGTCTCCAACGCAGAAATTGCCCATGATACGGATACATTCAACCCTGGCGTGAGGCGCAATATCATGCACAATGCCCGCAATAAACAGACCGTGATCGGGCATCCTGAAGGCAAAGTGACGGTCATAGACATCCTTGCCTACAGCTAGCGGAGGAATAGGCGGATCGCCCAGGGTCACTGTCCAGTAGTTCCAGATGTCATAGTTAAACGTCACGTTGCGCTCCACGTCGAACAGGAGCAGGTTATCATCCCCCGCTCTTGTCGCCGCGCGCGAAATCACCTCGCGCTCCGGCAGCGTATCCAGCACGAACACCGTCACACCCTCGCCCGTCATCGATTGCAACTCTCCTGGTGAGAGCATCGGTAGGTGAAAGTGCCAGAAAGTGCAGGCATCCTCTACCGGGATAGGTGGATTGACCGGACATCCCTGCGGTACATAAGCTGTGCCTCCCCATAGCCAGTTGGGAGAAGCGCCGCTGATAGGCACTTGCTCACCGTTGAGCATATCCAGCCCCCGGTTGAACGTATTAACAATGCGCACAACAGGACTCAACTTGCTCCGGGGCGGTGGCTCCTCGCCGTTGCCATCGTCGCCATAACCTGTGCTGTCGTCATCATCCGCCCGCGAACCTCCCATCTCGGACATCATCCCGCTCATGCCGGACTGCGTATTTCCATTGGGTGTGAAATCGAAGAAGGTCACAACGCTGGTTGCGAGTTCTCCATACTTCGTCTGGATCGGCTCGCTCAGGCCGAACAGGTAAACACCAGGCGGAGGGGTGAAACTCTGCCTACCCTGATGGATTGTTCTCGGATGGAGGGAACGCCGATTAGTCATTGCATGAGATTGACGGGCATCCTCAGGAGGCTCAATCGGTTGATAGAAGTTCAGCGTGTAGTTGACACCATGCTCCGCGAGGAAAGTGTTGAGCTTTTGTCTTTGCAATTCCAGGTTCAACTCATCTAAAATGATGCCCCCTTGATTGATCCCTTCAGTCGAAACAAGTGGGATAGCAGAGTGAAATGTCACAGCCGCCTGTTTTTTACGCCAGAAGGTATTATGCATTTCGTCCATTGCCATCCCTGGCATTCCTGGCATATTCATTGTCGCCTCCATACGTTTACTTGTATCAATGTAAGCTGAAAAAGCTTACATTGAATGTTGTGAGTAGCGGTGTACTTTTTGAGTTAAACGCCACCATGCTGCTTTTTTAGAGGGTTAGTTTTGAACTTCAGCCTTTTGGTGATCGAGTCGGCCAATATCGCCTACGAGCCGAAAAGCCGCCCAGTAATATGGATGGGCGTGGACTGTATCGGTTCGACGCAAAAGATTGCATTGCGCGGCCCGCAGGGCATCTACCTTACTCTCTCCTTTCAGAAGGCCTTCGTAAAAGAGTTGCATCAACTTATTGGTCGCGCTATCTTCTACTGACCACAGGCTCATCACCAAAGAGGTCGCGCCGGCGGCAAGGAAGGCGCGCCCAAGCCCCAACTGCTCATCTCCACCACTGCTCCATGACAATCCCGTTTCGCAGCCACTCAATGTTACCAGCTCGCATTCTCGCAGGTCCAGGCTGAAAGCATCTATCGCATTAAGCTGTCCATCAGCAAGACGAACGTATGAAAAGTTAGGCGCATCCGGCCTGCTCTGACCATGAGTCGCTATGTGGATAACCGGACTGCCAGGGGCCTGTTCAGCGAGACGCGCAATGGTGGCGTCTTTATCAAGATAGCACCGCCCATCTAATAACGACGCCACTGTCTGAGCTTCCTCCCTCACGCGCTGTAAGTGTCCATTTTCCGAGTAACCCAGTACCAGAGGGGCTTTGGTGGGTTTTCCCGCGAGAGGAGGGAGTGTGGTCTGCCCGCGATGAAGCCTGTCAAGATGCATCAGTATGGCGCTGGCCGGGAAATAGTTCACCTGAAAGTGCTCAATCAGGAAGTGAGAGCCGTCATACAGAGCATGAAAGGGCAATGCATGTAATGGACCATATGGCACAATCGTAATATGCCCGGATGGTGGAGGCAATAGTTCAGCTACAGGTCTCACCAGTATATTGTAGAGCTTATTGAGAAGCCGGCGAACGCCTTGCTGGGAAGGATTGTGCGGATTAGACCATCCCCTGGGATCAAGATGCGCGCGAAACAGGCGCATCAGCAACTTTAACTGCTCCATGTCTCCGGGTAGTTCGCGAGTAATCAGGTTTTCTGAGGTGATTGCGAAGACTGTCAGCCTATCCTGATACGAAAAATAGGCCAGCAGCAATTGACCTGGCGCGAGGCATCGCTGTAGTTCTACAATATCAACCTGTCTGGCATGTTCAGATGAACGGTTCTTTTTAGATCTCTCCCTGGGTTTGGAAGCCATGCTTGATTGGTAGAGGTGAATGCGCTCGAATAATTCAATAATCTTAGTTTCGCAGCGTTTCAGTTCGGCCTCGAGAACCTCGCGATCAACGTCAGGAGATACCGATGTATCAATCTCTGCAAGCATTGGACTAAAATAATGATACCTATCCTGCCACTCTTTTAATTCCTGCTCGGCGCTTCGTATCATAGTACCGGTTGCCTGCGACGGCGATGTACTGCGCTGTTCGCTTTTAGTATCTGGCGATATGCTCGTCTTATTGAGATAGTGCCGTAGAGCCATGGAACGGGCCTGTTCGAGATAGTTAAATGCCCGGCTAAATCGCTCTTGTGAGAGGCAAAGAGCAATCATATCTTCGTATACCCTCCATGTTGTGCGCAAGAATGATGGAGAGAGATCGTATACGAGATCACTCAGGATACGCTCTATCTGCGTAATAGAAGCCCTATAATACCTGTCGGCCTCGGAAAGTTTCCCCTGGAGCAAGTACATTTGTCCCAGGAGATAATGGTTCCTATAAATCTCTTCTTGTAAATTGTGCTGGCGTGCCTGCGCAATTGTCTGCTTACAAAGCGACATCGCTGTTTCCAACAGCAGATCGTGCCGTTCTTGCTCTTTGCGCGCCCCCATATCCTGTGCATCTCTCAGAAGCGCTTCAGCCATGATGAGTGTGGCATTAATAGCGCGAGCTACCAGACCCTGAGCGTCACAATACTTCTTTACCAGGCGGGCAACTTGATATGCTTCAGCAGCAGATCCCATCTCCAGCAATATTTTCGCCTGCTGTAGCCTGGCAGCGAAAGCGTGAGGCTCGAAACCTCCCCGCGTGAAAAGTGACTGTGCCTCGTCAAGAGCGGAAAGTGCTTCCTTCGATTTGCCAGCGGTTAGTAAAGCTACAGCGTATTCAAGCAGCGCATTGCCTGTATTGAAGGACAGACCCGACTGCCTGTATACCTTAACAGCTTCCTGTGATAACAGGCAGGCTTCCTCTGCCCTGTTGAGCTTAACCAGGCAGTTCGCCATAGTTACTTTGATTTCAGCCAGAAACACAGGCGAGTCGATGCTGTTATGTATGAGAGTGTCGCAAGCCTGGTAATAGCGCCGGAGCGCTGATCCATAGTAACCCTGGGCATAGTCAAGGTCCGCCATGTCCTGCTCCGTGCTTACCACCAGAGTCATCTCTCCCAGAGAGAGAAAGTTAATCTGCGCCTGTTCTAGAAGGTCGTATGCGCGTTTAAAGTCACCTGACACGGTGAGGTTTCGTGCGAAATTTTCCTGTCCTATTGCTATAGAGCGCTTGAGAACGCTTTCGCTCTGATCGCTTACAGAAGTATAATTGGTCAGCATATCCTCGTATAGCCTGGCTGCATCCTGATGTCGTCCAATATAGGCATAGATCATAGCAGTATTGCTATCGATGACTCCAGCCCAATAGTTTTCGCGCAAATCCAGAAAGATTCTGCGAGCACGAGCAGCTTCCTGTAATGCCTCTTCTACCTGTCCAACCCATGCAGCCGATACAATCCAACTGATACGCGAACGAGCTGCATTCCCTTCTTCTCCCAGCAGCAGGAACTCGTCCCTGGCGGCGTCTAAAGCATCCATGGCTGCTCGAAAATGCCCGATTGCCATCAGCGCGTCGCCTTTGGCTTTCAGGCCAAGCGCGTGGGATGACGTATGCCCCGTATATTCGCTGAATGAAGTCAATAGCTCAGCTATTTTAAGCGAGATAAACGGGGTATAAAGCAGATGCAGCGCCTCGTCTTCCAGCCATTTACTCACAGTGTCATAGTCTGGCAGTTCAGCGATATGTTCGCGCAGGTAGGCGCGGCCTTCTTCTAGTGGCAGGTCACGCAGGCGCTGCAAAAATTGCTCTTTATCCATGTCCGGTAGATGTTCTCCGGGGCTAACTTAGTAAATATGATCTGCATAAACGCTCTCACTACTGCTATACGTTTATTGTATCAGTTTTTAGCAGAGGAGTTTTGGAACAAATCAATCCACAGATAGGTATATAAGCAACTTGCATGAAAAAGGGGGGAAATG
Source organism: uncultured Chloroflexia bacterium (assembly GCA_963769535.1). Lineage (GTDB taxonomy): Bacteria > Chloroflexota > Ktedonobacteria > Ktedonobacterales > Ktedonobacteraceae > CF-113. The sequence goes on from CAVYMC010000006.1 coordinate 450,412, forward strand.
AATTCGCAGGGTTACACCACAAGAAACCCTCTTCCGAGTTGATCGTCTGGATCGATAATAAACTCGTGTCTTCCGGTGATGTGCGCGGTGCCGCTCACTTCCGGCACGATCGCCTCGAATGGCCCGACATGTGTGTGTTCTACCACGCGACCGCCAAAGACACTGACCGCGCCCAATATGCTCTCGATCATGATATGCTGGCCGTCTGCTATTTCGCCCTTTGCGTGATGCAGAGCCAGGCGCGCAGAAACGCCGGTGCCAGTGGGCGAACGATCCACTTCGCCATTGGCAAAGATACAAACGTTGCGGCATGCATAAACAACACACCGAGGTCAGCGCCGGGCGTAACAGGCGGTGTAAGGATGCACCCATACATGTTGTAGTGGCCGCGTGGTTCCCACATCAAAGCTTTGCGGATATGGTCGTAATGTTCTTGCATATAGCGACGCCGCGCCAGTATGGTTGCGCCGGGCAACTCCGGCATACCCCCGGTGACGATGCGTAGCGGTTCCCCGGCGGTATGCGCATCGAGGGTTGTGATGATCATCGTGTTTTCGCCCGGGGTATACTTGTTCCAGTTCATTTCCATATTACAGGCTCCTTCGCTAAATATCTGTTTGTATCACGGGCTTATCATATTGCAATATAATCACACCTGATAGCACAAAAAGGCAGCCTGCTATCTGCCCGAAGTTCGAGATGCTGGCTGAGCAGAAAATAGGCGATAATGCCCGATGCTGGTAACTCTAACATGCCGACGATACCAACGCGAGCAGCGTCTACTCGCCGCAGGCCTCCAACCACTAGCGCGAATGGTACGGCCATGCCAATGATGCCTACCAGCACGATCAGCACTAAATGATAGGGCGACCACGTTTTAGCGGGAATGGCCCAGGGTGGCTGTACACTGAACCAGAAGATGCTAGCAACGATAGCTCCGTAGCCGGTTGAGGTCATCGATGGAAGATAGCGGCCAATCCTGCGCCCGCATAGAAGATAGGCAGTATACGTGACAAGAGCAAGCAGCGCGTAGAACAATCCCAGCGCATTGAGATTGTTCAGGCTGGCGTGCCAGATACCCGTCAGCAGAACCACGCCCATTAGTGAGAGGGCAAGTGAGATGAGTACCTGTAACGGCGGCATTTGCCTCTGCCACAGCGCCTCGCCAAGCGCAATCCAGGTGGCAGACGTGAAGATGATGACCAGCGCAACAGCTAGCGGCAGGCGGCTGATTGCCAGGAAGTAAGTGAAGGTATTCATCGCCAGCACCAGGCCGAATACCACTATCCATGCCCAGTAACGGCGCGGCGCTTTCAACGCGCGGCGCTGCCAGAAGAGCATGACCGCCAGCAAGCACACTCCTCCGATGAGCATACGGAAGGATATCAATGTCAGGGGCGTAACACCGTCATTGAAGAGCAAGGTTGAGATATTCCCATTGACGCCGAAAAGGATGGCTCCGCCCGCGACCATTAGATAGCCAGTGGTGGGGCGTTGAGAAATAGTGGGTTTAATGGTACCTTGCTCTCCTTCAGATTGAGGCGAGGCGCTTAGTTCTCGAAATTGACGGTAACGCGGGGCAGTTTCAACTGCGCAGTCCTGTGTGCCCATGCGCGAATAGCCTGAGCGACTACTTCATTATCGCGGGGCTGGCGCAGCTTATCGCGCTCCACCACGCGCCGGGTCATAACCTGGATATGCCAGCCTCCATTGAGACGCTTCAATCCTGATGGTGTGGCAACCCTCAGCAAGGCCGCAATACGTGGGGATTGATTGTTGACGACTTGAAGAATGTCTGTCCAGTTTTCGTGCAGTACCGACGTAAACTGTTCCGCGAATTCATCGTATCTCGCGCGTGGGGTCTGCTCCATTTAGCGCCTCCTCGTTTGGATAGAGTAAGACTGGCATGACTCTAGTATAGCATGTAGATTTTCAAAGTGCCATAGACGCCTGTTCCATCGGCCCGCCGCGCTCGATTATCACATCTAACCTTTCCGTCCGTATCTGTCTTAATGTGCGTTTGTCCGTCTTGTTAACTGTCAGGGATTCTGGGCGTGTGGTGAAAGTGGTTTGTATATTCTATGGCTATATGAAGATCGAATTGGTTCCAACCCTCTTCCAACCCCTGAGATGCCATCTGTGGAATCCAACGTAAGTCGAGAAAAACTCGATCGTCTAACAGAAGCGTAGAAAAAGTACCTGGAGCCAGATGAAATTGTCTAGCGTAAGCGTAGAAAAGCGCAGTTCGTTGGAATGGTTCCATCACGGCGATGCGCAACATGACGTGGATTCATGCTTTCTCATGCGCCTTCGAGCGAGTGAGCGATGAGCCGAGCGTACTTTCCTCTTGCTCACACACGAACAAGTATGGTACAATACCAGCAATGGCACGATAACCGTTTGAACTAGCATGGAGCGCCGGGAAGCCTGGTCGGCAGGTCCCGGTGTTTTTGTGTTTCTGAAGGGCTTCTTGCTCCTCGACACGCGAAATGCCGGGCACTCAACCGCGTGGAAAGGAGGCTTTCTGCCTATGTCAGCTACACTCTCGCTGCTCTTTGGTCTGCTGGTGGCGATTGTCGTCCTGGCCGCCCTGGCGACACCGTTGCGCATTCCCTATGCCATCCTGCTTGTCCTTGGGGGCTTGTTGCTCGGCTTCGTCCCGGGCCTTCCCAGGATTGTGCTCAATCCAGAGGTGATCCTGGTACTCTTTTTGCCGCCGCTGATCTACTCCTCAGCCTGGCTCACCTCCTGGCGCGAATTTCGCGCGAATCTGCGCCCGATCTTGCAGCTATCTCTCGGCCTGGTGCTGGTGACCACGCTCGTCATTGCCGCTGTCGCCCATGCCATCGCTGGCCTTTCGTGGCCGGTGGCCTTTGTCCTGGGAGCGGTGGTCTCGCCCACCGACGCCGTGGCGGCCAGTGCGACCGCCAAGCAGCTCGGCCTACCGCGCCGTATCGTGACCGTGATCGAGGGGGAGAGTATGGTCAATGATGCGACCGGGCTCGTGGTCTACCGCTTCGCCGTGGCGGCGGTGCTCACCGGGAGTTTCTCCTTGTGGCAGGCAGGCCTGCAGGTGGTCATCGTCAGCCTGGGCGGCCTCGTGATTGGACTGGTCATCGCCTGGCCGGTGGCCTGGCTGCATCGTCATCTGGACGATGCAGCCATCGAAATCACCATCACCCTGCTCACCCCCTACGCTGCCTACCTGCTGGCCGATGCCCTGCAGGTGTCGGGGGTGCTGGCCGTGCTCTCGGCAGGGCTCTACCTCAGCCGGCAGTCGTCGCGCTTCTTTTCCTCTAATACGCGTCTGCAAGCCAACGCCGTCTGGAACGTGCTGGTTTTCCTGCTCAACGGCCTGGTCTTCCTGCTGATCGGCTTGCAACTGCGCAGCATTCTGGCGACCATTGGGGGCCACTCGGTGGTTTCGCTGATCGGGCAAGCGCTGCTCATCAGTCTGACCGTCATCGCCGTGCGCCTCGCCTGGGTCTTTCCCGCCGCCTCCCTGCCGCGCCTGGCCAGCCCGCGCTTGCGCGCCCGCAACCCGTATCCCGGATGGCGCAGTGTCGCGATCGTGGCCTGGATTGGCATGCGCGGGGGCCTCTCCCTGGCCGCAGCACTAGCCCTGCCCTTGACTCTAACCAGTGGCGTGCCTTTCCCGCAGCGCGATCTGGTGATCTTCTTCACCTTCGCAGTTATCCTGGTGACGCTGGTCGGGCAAGGGCTGAGCCTCTCGCCCATCATCCGGCTACTCGGACTCGAGCGAGACAGCGCACTGGAACGGGAACACGCCCTTGCCCATCTCGTGGCGGCGCGTGCGGCTCTCTCGCGACTGGACGAACTAACGACCGAGGCGTGGGTTCCCGAGGATGCCCTGATCCACCTGCGTTCCCATTACGAGCAGAAACTGGAGGCCCTCACGCCCTCGGTGGATGGTGCCGGTGATGAACTCGCCTTGGTGCATGCGCCGCTGCAGCAACGGCTCCAGCAGGAGGTGCTCCGGGCCGAACGGGCAGCGGTGATCGGGTTACGCGACCGGGGTCGCATCGATGATGAGACGCTCCGCCTGATCGAGCGCGAGCTGGACCTAGAAGAGCAACGTCTTCAGGGCGAAGAAGACCAGAGGAAGAGGTGAAAACCATGCCTACTTCACATGCAACAGCGCCTCCCCTCCGGATGATCGTGGCGGTCCATCCGCGGGCCTGGATAGGCACACTGCAGCAGGCAGGACACCGGGTAGGGGCCACGCCATCGACGACTCCTTCCTTCCTCTCCTTGTCACTGCTCGTGTCGGTCTTTGTCGTGTCGCTCCTGCTGGCAGTAGGAGCCTCCGCCTGGTTTACGCGCAGGTTGGAGACCATCAGTGACCTCTTCGACCTCTCTGCCGGGCTGCTCTCCCTGCTCGGGGCGCTGGGAGCCAATATTCCCAATTATGTCGCCTCGTTGGTCGCAACTGCGTCTGGTCAGTTCGTCGTGGGACTGGGCATCATTCTCGGTTCCAATATCTACAATATTGCCATCATTTTGGGCATCTCCACCTTCGCATCGAAAACCCGGCAAGGCATTGCCTTCACCCGCAAAGCTGCGCAGGATGTGCGCGTGGTGGCTGCCTCTACCCTGGCGATCATGCTGACCACGCTGCTGGCCGTCGGGCTCCTCTCGTGGAGAGCCGGTGGCGCCACGCTCCCTCTCTTCATTCCGGTGACCGTCGTACTCCTGGCCACGAACCTGCTCTCGCTTGGGCTCTTTTGTATGCTTGCTTCCCACTCACTGCGGCGTGTACCGCATGAGCATGCTGTAACGGAGGGGGCCACTGCTCTCATCGATACAGGAGACCCGCTCCCAGCGGGCAACAGGCGAATGGCTGCGACTCGCCCTCTTGTTGAAGCAGTGCTCGCGCTGGTGCTGGCCCTTGGCGGCGTGATCGTCATGGTGCAGTCGGGGCAGGCCTTCGCGGTGGACGTCCACCTGTCACAGGCGATCCTGGGCCTTGTGATCCTTGCCGTAGCTACGTCGCTGCCCAATACCGTGGTTGCGTTCACGCTGGCCCGGACAGATCGTGCCTCCGCCTGCCTGGAGGAAGTCTTGAGCAGCAATAGCATCAATGCCACCCTGGGCCTTGCGCTTCCCTTGCTCCTGTGGCAGCACATCCATTCCGATCCCGTGCTGTTGCTCCCGGATGCGCTTCTCATGGTGGCGCTCACGCTCTTCGCGCTGATCGGCGCGTTCAGGCAACGGGTGAGTCGTTTGACCGGGTTCCTGCTGGTTCTGATCTATGTCAGTTGGGTCGTGGTGCATGTCTTCGCATAGCACACAGCCCAGGAAGGAGAACACGCATGCTCACACATCAACAGCTCCTCGTCCGCCGGTTGAAACGGCTGCTTCTGGCCTTTTTTCTCCTGGCTGCTCTTTTTCTGCTGGCGGTGTATGCCGCTGCGCCGTCCATGTATACCCAAACGCTCTTGCTCCAATCGTCTCCAACTGATCGCTATCCTCTCCCGGTGACGCTGTTTCTTGTGGTCATTGTGGGGTGTATCGCCGTCTTGATGGTAGGCGTCGTGCTGCATTGGCGCTGGGTGTTCTGGTTACTTCTGGTGGCCTTTGGCTGTATGATCCTTGAAATCCCTGCGACGATCTTCCAGTTGACTGGTGTTCTTCCTGGCATTTTCCCTGTCTGGTACAGCCTTTGTCGGATGGGGGTGGCCGTGATTGCGATCGCCATTGCGGCGTGGATGGGACAGATCTATCGGCACCATGGTGTGTGGGCCATGGGAAGGAAAGCACCACCCGATGCACGCCCGTGATGAAAGGGAATGCCCATGAACCAGCAGATCCTGCTCGGTGTGGATATGGACCTCTCTCCAGCCACCCATACAATGCTACAGATGGCCAGGACCTTCCTTGTGCAGCTCGCTCCACAATGTCAGGCGCTGCTCCTCACCGTTATTCCGGTGCCCTATGATACGCCCTCCTCGCTTGGGCGCTTCCGCGGGCAGGCGCCTTGCTTGTCTGCGACCACGGTCCAACAAACGCAGGCCAGACACACCTTACAGATAGCACAGGCCACTTTGGTGCAAGGGGGCATCTCGGTTCACCGTCTGGAAACGCAGGTGCGTGAGGGCGTGCCTGCCGAGGAACTGGTGCAAGTGGCGAGCGCTCGGCAGGTGGTCTGCATCGTGCTGGGATATCGCGGCGCGGCGCTCCGGCACCGCCTGCGCCGCCTCCTGCTGGGAAGCACCACCACGCAGGTCTTGCGCCGGGCTCCCTGCCCGGTTCTGCTGGTGCCAAGGCCCACTGATTCCACCAACCTGATCGCCTGGTATGAAGCGGCGATCGTCCGCGAGTTGTCCGAACGCGCCTCGGGTTTGTCCATCTTCACTCCAGAGGAGGTGGCTTCCCGCTTCTCTCCCCTGCGCCGTACGCGGCTACGCCGCAAGGAAGTGACAGCCGCCAAAAAGGCTTTGCAGCAACTCGCTGACCGAGGGGTGCTCATCTGCCAGCAGGTCAAGGGGACCTGGCAGTGTTTCAATGATTGAAAGAAGCAGGAGGGCGAGCCAAACGGCTCTCTGCTTCCGAGGCCTCGGAGCGGCAGCAGGAGGAGCGGCTCGCGCCAGAACAAGAGGTCCGCTCCTGCGAGCGCACCTGATCGTCATGCGTCGACAAGACGCGTCAAGGCCGAAAGGGAGGGTCTATGAGCAAGCGAAGCGCCTCGATCCTGGTGGTGGATGACGAGCAGGAAATCGTGCGTGCCCTCCAGCGCAGCCTGGTCTCCCACGGTTATAGCGTCCGCACGGCGCACAGTGGCGAAGAAGCGCTCGAGGCCGTGGCGAAGTGGCGGCCTGACCTGATGGTGCTTGATCTGCTGCTGCCAGGGATAAGTGGCCTGGAGGTGTGCCGCCAGGTACGAGCGACCTCGACTGTGCCCATCATCGTGCTCTCGGTCAAAGATACCGAAGCCGACAAGGTCGAAGCGCTCGATATGGGGGCGGATGACTCTATCGCCAAACCGTTCGGGATGATTGAGGTGCTGGCCCGCGTGCGCGCCGCCCTGCGCCGCATCGCCCAGGCCAAGAGCGGCACCGAGCCGCGTGTGCAGGTAGGGCCGCTCTCGGTGGATTTCGCGCAGCGGCGCGTCGCGCTTCGTGGGCGGGAGGTGTCTTTGACCCCCATCGAGTACGAGTTGCTCAAAGTCTTTCTCACGCACCCAGGCAAGATTCTCACGCGGCAGATGCTGCTCGCGCAGGTCTGGGGGACCGGTGCGCATGCCAGCATGCACAGCCTGCACGTCTACGTGGCCCAGTTGCGCCACAAAATCGACCTGACCTCGAGCAGCCACTTTTGATCTTCACGATCCCCGGCGTTGGCTACCGTTTTACTGAGGAGCAGGAATCATAGGCCGTCTTCCGTGCAACGGAACCAGAAATAAAGGGGCAGTATTCCTTTCCATCGAGGAAGCAGCTTTGCTGTCATAGAAATGACCTTGAGAAGGGGATTCCTAGCCCTATGAGTACGTTGCGCTGGGATCCTGGCCTTCCCTCAGTTGATCCACAAAGCAAGCGAACAATCCCGATCCCTTTGGGAAGAACTTCCCGTCCAATTGGGAATGTGTCTCATGACACGGGAACACCTCACCAACTACACTGAAGATAAGCGATGAGCCATGCGTATGGCACACGCGAGTAGAGTATCCAGAGTACCCAGGAATCTGGAGAGCAAGGAGTAAGTGAACATGGCTGAATCCGTGTTGCGCGTGCGGGACCTTGAGAAGTCCTTCGGGCGACACCAGGTGTTGGCCGGGGTTTCGTTCGAGGTCGCCCCCGGCACCCTGGTGGGCATTGTTGGCGAAAATGGCGCCGGCAAATCCACCCTACTGAAAATTCTGGCGGGCGAACTTCGTCCCAACCGAGGCCAGGTCGTTCGGCGCGGCGCCCAGGGCTATTGCCCGCAGCAGGTGATCTTGCATGACGCCTTGACCGTCAACCAACATCTCGACTATTTTCGCGCCGCCTATGGCCTCCGCGATCTGCGCCGCGCCGATGAGTTGATCGAGCGGCTGAATTACCCCACCTATCGCACCTCGGTTGTGAGAACGCTCTCCGGGGGCACCAAACAGAAATTGAACCTCACGCTGGCGCTCATGCACCGCCCGCAGGTGCTGCTGCTGGATGAACCCTATCAGGGCTTTGATTGGGAGACCTATCTGCACTTCTGGGATCTCAGCAGCCAGTTGCGCGCACAGGGCTGCGCTCTGCTCGTAATCTCGCACCTCTTCTTTGAGCAGCAGCGCTTTGATGCCCTGTATCAGTTGCAGCAGGGCCAACTCATACGCGTACCGGCCCCAGCTGCCGAATTGAAAAGAGGAGCCATATGACTGATGTATTCTCTCGACGCTTGCTCACGGCAACGCGCTACGCGCTCTTCGAGCAGGGGCGCAACCGGCTGGCCCTGGGGCTGTTGCTCGTCTTTGTCCCGCTCTGGTACTACATCGTCCTGCTGATTGCTCAGGGCACCACGCTGGAGTTCAAATACTGGGGTACGGGTAAGCTCTTGTCGGTCGATGGGGGCAACCTGACCCTGCTGACCGCAGGGCTCAATGCGATTACCCTCATCATCGGCTTCATGTTCTTTGCCTCCACGGAGAGGGGCATGCCGTTTGATCGACGGCTCGTGCTGAGCGGCTATCCACAGGCGGTGCTGGTGCTGGGCAAGCTGATCGCTCTGCTCGTCGTGACAGCCCTGGTGGCCCTCTACGCCACCCTGATCCTCCTTGCCTTCTGGCAGCACGGGCATCCGGAGGAACTGCCGCTCATCTGGCTGGGCTTCTGGTGCGCAGCTCTGATCTATGGAGGGTTCGGTCTGCTGCTGGGGGTGCTGGTGACCAGCGAACTGGCGGGCTTCTTCCTGGTGATTATGGTGAGCCAGATGGATACCTTCTTGCAAAATCCCCTCGGCAATCCACTTGGCAATCAGCCGGTACTGAGGGAATTCCCCTCCTTCGGAGCGACGCAGTTGACGGTCGCAGGTGGCTTCACCCGCCTTTTTCCCTGGCAAGAGGTCGGCCTCTCGCTCGCCTGGTTTGCAGGCTATGCTGTGCTGGGCCTGGTGATCTTCTGGTGGCGGACGCGCGCCCGCAGGGTGCAGGTGGCACAGAGTCGCCTCAAGCATGGGGCAGCGCTCACCCCTGATCCCGAACTTTCGGCAGGACAAGCCCAGCAGGACTGAGTTGGCACGCGCCATCAACTCGTAATCCGATCATGCATGCTCTCTGCGAGTATCAAAACTATGATAAGATGAAGGCAAGGAAGACATGGCTGGGAGACGAGACCTGTCTCAGCCGTTCGCTCCATTGAGACAACCCGCGAGCAAGGACAAGGAGGAGGCCAGTGAAGCACCTATCGATGCCGTCAGAGGCATTGACGAATGGTTCCGTATCCCGTGCAGGAGAGACACGTGTATCTGGCTCCTGGCTCCTCGTTGCCAGAAGCGTCTGGGTGACGCTGGCGGGCCTTTCGGTCGGGCTGTACATCACCTCCATCCTGGTGTATTATCTCGGACTCCACGGCTTCCACGATGGCGTCTATGAGCGCCTCATCTCCACGAGTGCGCCCATCAGTGGCTATAGCGCCATGGTGTTTCACTACTCCCCCTTCACCGGGACGTCAGCCACGCTGAACATCGCGCTGCTGACCGTCGTGGCGCCACTGTGGATCGCGGTCGGCCTCGTCATCTTCTGGCGCAGGTCCGATGACTGGATGGCGCTCTTCGTCGCGCTCTTCTTAGTGCTATTGGGGACGAACTTCTCTCCCACGAGCTATGTGCTCCCCATCGCGCTGGGTCCGACCTCGCCCGTGGGGATTCTGAGCACCGGGGTGCAGGCGCTGGTCTTTAGTTCCGTCGCCTTGTTCTTCGCGCTCTTCCCCAATGGACGCTTTGTCCCCGGCTGGACGCGCTGGGTGACCCTCGCGTACCTGGCGTGTCAACTGCCATTGAGCGTGCCGTCGAAGTGGCCGTTCTCTCTGGTGCGGTGGCCGCCCCTGCTCTTCGCGTCCGTTATCCTGGGCTTGACCCTCCCCCTCGTGTTTGCCCAACTCTACCGCTATCGATCGGTGTCCACGCCACTCGAGCGCCAGCAGACCAAATGGATCGTCTTTGGCATGACGCTCGGATTCCTGGCCGATATGGCCAATCTCCTGCCGACGTTGGTCGTTCCCGCGCTGCGCCAGCCTGGGCCCGCTCACGTCCTCTACACCGTGTTCAGCGAGGGAACGCTCATCTTGTTTCTGCTCGTCCCGCTCGCCATCGGCTTCGCCGTGCTGCGCTACCGGTTGTGGGACATCGATGTGCTCATCAACCGCACGCTGGTCTATGGCCTGCTCACCGCCTGCGTCATCGGCCTCTACATCCTGGTAGTCGCCCTGCTCGGCACGCTGCTCTCGGCCCTGGGCAGCCTGTTTATTTCGCTGCTGGCCACCGGCCTGGTCGCGGTGCTGTTTCACCCCCTGCGCGAGCGGCTCCAGCAGGCCGTCAACCGCCTGATGTTTGGGGAGCGCGACGAGCCCTATCGCATCCTCTTGCGCCTGGGGAGCCGCCTGGAGGCGACGCTGACCAGTGCCGAGGTCCTGCCGACCATTGTTGAGACGGTAGCTCAGGCCCTGAAACTCCCTTATGCAGCGATCACCTGGGGGCAGGGAGCGGCCGAATGCTCACCCGTGATTGCCGCGTCCTACGGCAGAGCAAGTGAGCACCAGGCGCTCCTGCGTGTTCCTCTGGTTTACCGGCAGGAGCAGGTGGGGGAATTGTGGCTTGCGCCGCGCGGATCTTCCGAGGGCCTGACGCCTGCTGACCAGCGGATCCTGCATGACCTGGCGAGCCAGGTGGGGGTGGCCGTGCATGCCGTGCGTCTCACCGCTAAGCTGCAGCGCCTGACGAGTGATTTGCAGCGCTCGCGTGAGCGGCTCGTCTCGGCCCGCGAAGAGGAGCGCCGCCGCCTGCGCCGCGATCTGCACGACGGGCTGGGTCCGCGGCTCGCCGGCCTGACGCTCAAGCTCGAGACGGCGCGCAACCGCCTGGCCCACGACCCGTTGGCCGATACGCTCCTGTCCGATCTGATCGCACGCACCCAGGAAGCGGTAGCAGATATTCGCCACCTGGCGTACGCGCTTCGCCCACCCGCCCTCGACGAACTCGGTCTGCTCCCGGCGCTGCAGGAACAGGTCTTGCAGTATAGCGACCAGGGGCACGACGTGGTTCACATCGCTCTGGAGGCCCCGGAGAACCTGCCGCCCTTGCCTGCGGCGGTGGAGGTGGCGATTTTCCGCATTGCCCAGGAAGCGCTCACCAATGTCGTGCGTCACTCCCACGCCAGCCGCTGCGTCGTCCGCCTGGCGCTCCACGAGCAAGAGCGCCTGCTGGAGCTGGAGATAGAGGACAATGGCCGCGGGCTTGCGCCGGCACGGAGCACCGGCGTGGGTCTGGCCTCGATGCGCGAACGCGCCGAAGAGCTGGGCGGGACGTGTGAAGTGAAGCAGGGACCCACAGGCGGGACGTGCGTGCAGGCCAAACTGCCCACCCTGCTGCCTCCGCTTTCCGAGACGCCAGAGCGAGAATCAGACATGATACCGCGGGGAGAAGAGGCATCATGAGCGACATACGTATCCTCATTGCCGACGATCATCCCCTCTTTCGGGACGGCATGCATGGGCTGCTGGACTCGGTGCCCGATACCGAGGTCGTCGGTGAGGCGACCAGAGGAGAAGAGGCCGTGAGCCAGGCCGCCGCCTTCCAGCCTGATGTGATCCTGATGGATATCAAAATGCCGGGCATCAATGGCATCGCGGCCACCCGCGAGATCCTGGCGGCCAGCCCGCACATCGGCATCCTGATGGTCACGATGCTCGAGGACGATGAATCGGTCTTTGCCGCCATGCGGGCCGGGGCGCGCGGCTACGTGCTCAAGGGCGCCAACCAGGCCGATATCTTGCTGGCGATCCGCGCCGTGGCCCGCGGTGAGGTCATCTTTGGCCCGAGCATTGCCAAACGCTTGCTGCGCTTCTTCTCCACCATCAGGCCATACGCACCCCAACGCGTCTTCCCGGACCTCTCCGAGCGGGAGACAGAACTCCTGGCGCTGATGGCCCAGGGCAAGAGCAACCAGGAGATTGCGGATCAGTTGGATCTCTCGCTGAAAACGGTGCGCAACCACGTCTCCAACATCTTCAGTAAGCTCCAGGTGGCCGACCGGGCGCAGGCCATCCTGCGTGCGCGCGAGGCGGGGTTGGGGCACGAGCAGAGCTAGCGGAAAACGGGGCAATCCGCTGGTGAAAAGAGTACTCCCCTGAATATCCTGGATGAAGGCCCTGCGTTAAGGAAGAAGGCTCGTAGCCGCAAAGTAGATAAGTGCGGCACAGTTTTTGGTGAAGTGTGAGAGAGCTAGGCGATTTTGGTGAGTGATAACGGAATGCGTTGCGTCAGATCCAAGGTGAAACGCCCATAGGGATTCACATGCTGATAGAAGAGCGGTGTCAATCCGCGCCAGTCTTCCGGCTTCATCGCGTCTTTCCAGTGCTTCTCGGCCAGGACATCTTGCAACATCAAGGTATTGACGAGAGCAAGACTGACTTGTATCAAATGGAGGCATAAGACGGCAATTTCTTGATCCTCGGGCCGATTTGAGAGCAGTTCTCCACCGCGACCAGAGAAGATGAAGCCATTCACACTGTTCCACTGCTCAATCACGTTGAGCGCTTCCTGAATTTCTTGCCGGAGTCGTGGGGAACTCAAGTATTCGCAGAGGAAAATGGTCTTGATCGCACGGCCCAACTCGCAGAGTCCCTGGTACGTCGGGTGCTGTAGATTACTGCGCGTAAACCGTTGCAGCAGCGCATCGGCATCGGCTGTTCCTATCTTCAGAGCCGTCGCGTATTTGATCATCATGTCGTATTGCCGGCGAATCACCTCCCAGTTGATCGGCTTGCCCAGTACCTCTTTGAGGTGAGGATAGAGTTCTGCGGCACCCTCTTCCACCACCGCTAGCCGCTGGGAATGCATGGGCTTGAGACGAGGAAGCAAGCGAAATCCGAGCAGATGGCTAAAGGCGAACCCGATCTCACTTTGGCCGTGTAAATCGGTCATCTGCCGCTTGATGGTCATATCGGTGCAGTGGCGCAGCACCCCTTCCAGCATGGCTGCCACTTCGGAGGAGGTACAGGACTTTAATTGGGAATAAATGCACACCGAGCGGCGTTCCACATGCCAGTAGACGAGGACGCCCGGACCACGATAGCGGGCATGCCACTGGGTCAATAGATTCTGGTCAACGGCCACAAATTTCTTGGAATCGGAGGCACAGGTCGAGGTTGCTTCTCCCCAGATCGCTTCCAGGCGAGCGTGGAGCAGTGCGTTGACCACCTGTGCAATCGAGGCTCGCAGATGTTCTTTGTGCAGATAGCGCCGTCGGGTATAGCGTAAATCCTCCGCCGTGATGCGGGGATCTACCCCTGCCATGCGCTTGAGTCCCATATTAGTCCCCATTCCATACAGGCAGAGGAGCAAACGCTTGTGCAGCAGTTCGGATTCGAGAGCTTCACGGCTGCCGGTGGACTGAAAACAGTCGAGGCATCCTGTGAGCATGGCCGCTTCTTTGAGGATATCGAGCAGGCCGACGACACCCCAGCGGCGCGTGATCTCCGTTTTCAAGCGCGGGAGATGCTTGGGTTCAGGCTGTGCTGGCAGCGGAGAAAGCGTGATCCAGCCTTTCCCGCGTTTCGTACCGATGGTCACCTCCTTCGGTTTCGTGCGCATGAAGCGTTCCAACGAGGCGAGTGCGCTGGTCACTTGCGTTTTCAACGACGTGATAAACTCGTCAGCCGAAAGCGGAAGGTTGAGATCGGCGTAATAGGTGGCCCGGTGCTGCTCAAAATCACGCGGCAGATCGTCGTCGGGATTGCGAAAATGGGCAGCGCCTGCCACCCAGATCTCCTTACATCTTACTCGCTCGCGCAAGGTCTGCAAGACGCTCAACTCGTAGGTCAACCGATTGACCCGCTCCTCTCCCGCGCTATCTTGTTCCGTCACGATGTCTTCCCAGGAGGGAGGGACCACGCCATCGAGCGGAGGGCTACTTTCAAGAGGATACCAGACCAACCCGCTGGAGACATACTCGCGCACCACGGCAAGCGCCTGGATGACCGGTTGGTAGGCCGTGTTGTTGGAACGAAAGTCGAGGACCTCCAGCAGAGCTGGCAGGACCTGGCGATAGTGGTTGCGATAGGAGGAACGCATCACCTCTTGCACTTGCTGCCGATAGGCTCCCCCTTGTGCCTTGTATTCGGCCACCAAGTCGCGTAGGGTCTGCTCATTGGCAACGGGAAAGACCACCTCTCGGACGCGTTCATCAGGATGTTCGAGTGCGGCGTTGGCAATGCGATAGAGGATACGCGTTTTCCCGGCCACCCGCTTGAGATCATTGAGATAGGCGGCTTCCACCCGGCGTTCGGCTCGCTTGCCGATGCGATGAACAATCTGGATCAACAAGGTCACCAGGGCATCGGTGACTTCCTGGGTGCGCTGAAACACCAGGGCAGCCAGCAAGGTCATACGAATAGCCTGGGGATGCTCACGGATATGCGATGGGGATTCAGCAGCAATGCGTCGTCGCAAGCGTTCCACTAATCTGGGTGTATATCCCTGGAATAGATCGGGTGGGAGTCCAATGGCCCGCAGCGAGCGTAATTTGGCGATTTCCGCGAGCGCGCTCTCGACACCGACTGGACCAGGGTCAAGGCGTAGCAAACTGAGTGGCAACGCCTCCTCCTCTTCTCCCTCGGCGACGGGTTCAGCCACAAGGAGAGCATCCAGGCGCTCCTGCACCTCAGGGGTGAGTCGTGCTACAATGACCGTGTAGATCTGCGCTTCGTATGCTGCCAACCCGGTCTCAATCAGTCCTGCGATATCATCTGGGGCTTCGATCGCACGAGTACGACACTCAGCGCGAATCAGCTCGCGCAGACGCTCAGGATGCTGCTCATGTGCAAGGACCTCGGCACAGAGCCAGTCCAGCAGTGCTTCTTCGTCTGCGCGCCGGAACTCACGCATCTTGGTCATCTCACGGATCTGCGCTCGATGCGCTTCGATGGTTCGTCCTTCCCAGGCATACTGGGCAAAGAGGGAAGCATCCACCCCGACCTGGGCCGCGAGAAAGCGTAAGACCTCTGGAGCCACCTCCTGCCTGGAACGAGGGAACCGGCCTCCATGCTGCAAGCACTTGAGTAAGACAGCAAATCCCAGGCGTGTCGGCCCTGATTTGTTGCCAACAACTGCTAATTCATCGGGCAAGAGTGTAAAATGTTCCAGTAACTCCTCTGGGGTCCATGTGCGCTTCATCTACTCCCCTTTTCATTGTTTGTGCCACTCTCGGCGGATGGGAAGTCGCATCAACGAATTTTTGTCACGCGTCTTCTCTTGCTAAATAGGGATCTTTTTGATCTGCATCTCGCTGAGTATAACAAGGGGAGATACTGATGGCAAGGTAAATAGCCTGAATAGGCGTGGTGACTTGTTTCGCTGTTAACATGCTCACTCAAGGGGGGTTCCGTAGGATTTGATTCTGTGGGTGAATTCCAGAAAACAAACGGGTGTCGTATTATCAAACCTCTATTGCTTTGTTGTGTCTGGAACATTTCCATAGTATCAGCAGTTTCAGGTTCTTTCTGCCGATCATTACGCAAGTTATCCGCTGGTACCAGGAGTAGCAAGAATTGTTCTACTACCCTCAAATATGAGATATAATTCTTTAGCTACAGTCAACTTCACTTTTCATAGCAGCAGTCGTTTGTACCCAGACTCACTGTGAATGAGTTCGTTGACACACATGATAACGGCCTCGAGGAGGAGATGCGAGCATGACTAACCGTGTGGGGCAACAGACTCGGCAATTATCAGTTAATCAGCCTCTTGGGAGAGGGAGGTTTCGCTGAGGTGTATCTGGGTGAGCATATCCATCTCGGCACCAAAGCAGCAATTAAAGTGCTACACACTCAATTAACCGGTGACGATACAGAGCAATTTCGCACTGAGGCGCGCACGATTGCCCACTTAGAGCATCCTCATATTGTGCGGATTCTGGATTTTGGTGTAGAGGGGAAAACTCCTTTTCTCGTCATGAGTTTTGCTCCCAATGGAACCTTACGCCAACGCCATCCTAAAGGGGAGCGACTTCCGCTTGCTACCATCGTCTCCTATGTCCAGCAGGTAGCGGATGCCCTGCAGTATGCCCATGAGGAGAAATTGATCCATCGGGATATCAAGCCAGAGAATATGCTCCTGGGGCGACGCCATGAAGTCCTCTTGAGCGATTTTGGCATTGCCACTGTCGCACAGAGTTCACGCTATCAGAGTACCCAGGATGTGATAGGTACCGTTGCGTACATGGCTCCCGAACAGATTCAGGGCAAGCCCCGTCCGGCCAGCGACCAATATTCTCTCGGCATCGTGGTCTATGAATGGGTGTGTGGAGATCGTCCATTTCATGGATCGTTCACCGAATTGTGTGCCCAGCATATGTTTGCTCCTCTTCCCCCGTTGCGCGAGAAAGTTTCGGCGGTCCCACTTGAAGTTGAGCAGGTGGTGCAAACAGCACTCGCCAAAGACCCAAAGGAGCGCTTTCAGACTATCCAAGCGTTTGCCACCGCGCTGAAACAAGCCTTCCAATCGGCACAGTCTGATCTTCCTATGAAAGCTTCAATGCCCATCCAACCCTCTCCATCGGTCCAAGCGACTCCTCCCTCAGCAAGCCAGTCATTGCCACCAACGGTGAAAACGCCTTCGTTACCGCCGAATCAGCCACTTTTGCCTACTCAATTAGCCTCTCCGCCAGGTCAATCGCCCAATGCTTCCGACGAAGTTCCATCATCTCTTGCTGCCTGGTTCAATGAAGCTTCGCAAAGCAAGCCTCAACCATCTAGGCACAGCATTTCTCGGCGCACAGTCGTGATAGGATTGGTTGGATTGACTGCAGTAGTAGCAGTGGGAGGCGGCCTATCCTGGCTGATCCATTCCACTCCCACTGCAGTAGGAACACTTTTCTACACCTATCGTAGTCCTGCTCTTCAAGTGAATTCCATAGCGTGGTCGCCAGATAACAAACGCGTCGCTGCAAGTCTGGATAACATGGGACGAGTATGGGATGCTCTCACAGGCAAGAATGTTCTCACTCACAATGGAGCGACCACTGTGGCTTGGTCGCCTGATGGGAAGCGTATTGCTTCCGCAAGCGACGATAAGACGGTGCAAATCTGGGATGCTACTACTGGCAGCACTATCTTTGCTTACAGTGGTCATCTCTTTGGAGCCAAAGCTGTAGCGTGGTCGCCTAAGGGACAGTTCATTGCCTCTGGTGGCAACTACGGTGACAATACAGTACAAATCTGGGATGCTACTACTGGAAGAGGCGTTTTCACCTATCGAGGGCACTCTGGCGGGATCAATGGTGTCAATGGTGAAATAGAGGCCCTAGTATGGTCGCCTGATGAGCAACTCATTGCCTCTGCGGGGAATGATGAGACAGTACAGGTATGGCATCCTACTACTGGGGACACTGTTTTCACCTATCATCACTCTGTGAATGCCCTAGCTTGGTCGCCTGATGGGAAGCGTATTGCTTCCGCAAGCGACGATAAGACGGTGCAAATCTGGGATGCTACTACTGGAGGAAATGTCTTCAGCTACCGTGGTCACTCAGGTATTGTAGGGAGCTGTGACATGGTCACCTAATGGGCAGTTCATCGCTTCTGGCGGGGGTGATAAGACGGTGCGGGTATGGCATCCTACTACTGGGGATACTGTTTTCATCGATCAAAACTTCTATCGTCAAGTGAATGCCTTAGCATGGTCGCCTGACGGGAAGTATGTTGCCTCTGGCTCTTCGAGCGAGAGTAACGACAACTATACAGAAATAGACATATGGCAGGCACCTTGATCATTTTAACGATACTGGCCTCCGCGGAACAACAGAACCAAAAACAAACCAACGCTAAGCCCCAAAGTGCCTTTCAGCACTCTCCGGGAGCAAATTGTACGAGTGTGGCAAGCAGGGTGATTTGGTAGAATTCTGATTTCAAATAAGGACTGAGCTTCGAATCATCTTGTTAAAACTGGACCGATAATTGTTCTTATCGGCACAGTTTTCCCGCCCAGGTGGTATATTATCGGCAGAGTCGGGATTGGTATCTCGCCAAAAACTGCGCCGATAATATAACTGTGCCGATAACAAGGAAAAGACATGTGGAATGAGATTGCCACCTGGCAGGAGACGCTTGCCCATCGTCCTGATCTGTCTGCTAAAACGATCGCGTTGTAT
Organism: uncultured Chloroflexia bacterium; assembly: GCA_963769535.1. Lineage (GTDB taxonomy): Bacteria > Chloroflexota > Ktedonobacteria > Ktedonobacterales > Ktedonobacteraceae > CF-113. The sequence continues at coordinate 468,764 of CAVYMC010000006.1, forward strand.
ACCCAGGACGCTCGTCGCTTTGCCACCTGGCTCCAGAGTGAACATCCTGGTCTCAAAGCAACTGAGATCACACCTATTGATGCCAAAGCGTATCGTGATCACCTGCTCGCCAAACATTTTGCTCCCACGACCATCAATCGTGCGCTGATCAGCCTCATGCTCTTCTTCGATACAATTGATGGCACCAACCCATTTCGCGCAGTCACGATGATTGAGGTGGTGGAACCTGCGCCCGTCGCCCTCTCAAAGACCGAATGGAACGCGGTCCGGCGGTGTGCCGAGCAACGTGTTCGCCGCGATCACGGACTGGCGTTGGCTCTGGCTACCCTGTTCCGCTATGCAGGCCCTCGCGTCTCCGAAGTGGCAGCGCTCCAGATACCCGATGTCCAGGTTTCGGCACGGCGTGGGTTGCTCATCATTCGCCGTGGCAAGGGACTCAAACATCGCGAGGTCCCGCTCGTCCAGGAAACACGCGAACCGCTCGATGCCTATTTCACTCACCGCGAACACCTGGCAGAAGACTGGCGAGAACGGGCGATGGAAAGACGAGAAGCTGTGACTTCCTGGAGTACCTGGCCGGATGGACATCTCTTTCTCGGTCAGCGTGGTCCTCTGAACGAACGAGGCATCCGTGAGATTATTGCCAAGCTCGGCCAGGCAGCAAAACTGGTGTCTCCCCTAGGCCCACACGATCTGCGTCATACCTTTGCCAAGTCGCTGCTCGATCCAGCAGCCTATGGACTCGATCGGCAGCCTCTGCCGCTCCCAGCGATTCAGCAATTGTTGGGCCATGCCGATATCGCAACCACGACCATCTACACGCGGGCCTCGGCTGATGACCTCGCTCGGATGATGGGCATGTCCAACGCGCCGTAAGACAAAACTGTGCCGCACTTATCTACTTTGCGGTTACGAGCTTCCTTCCTTAACGCAGGGCCATGAAGGAGGAAGACCACTATTCTTTGTATCCCTTCCAGCAGCAACCGTACCGATGCGATGGGTTGTTTTGTGAGGATCCCAGATTTGGCAGGCTGCTCGTTACCAGGGAAGGAAGGATTGGACACGCAACCAGGGCATCTGAACAAACAAGGTACGCTGCACGTCGGCAAAGCCATTTGCCTGCATAGACACCGTGAAGGCCCACGGCCCCACCATGGGGAGCGGGATGGATACGAGGGAGGTCTCCTATCGTTTCCCAATACTCACGCTCGTCCGAGCAGCCGTGTTCATGTCGATCATCCAGGAAACCAGCGCGACCGAGCGAACGGCTGTTTTTGCCAGGGGAAAATGAGTTCTCATGCTCCGACGGGGTTCCCCCACGTCGATTGACCGTCATACATGCTTCGGTGGCACAGCTCTGTGGCAAAGGACTTGCTGTCGATGGATCTTGTGGACCATGGGTACCATCAGGTCTCTCCCACTGACATTCTCGTGAAACGCCTGGCCTCCGTGGTGCGTGATACGAGACGTGGGCCGCTCTTTCGGCTGTTACCGAAGAGAGGTTCATCCGTCGCAAGGTGTGGAGAGAGTCTGACCAGGATTATAAGTATGTCTGACGAACAAGCACTTCCACCGGCAGCATGGCACCCCGCTGTCAAAACCATCTGCATCGTAGAAGACGATGAGAGTATCGGCGACTTTCTTGTCCAGGCTTTGGCCCAGGAAACGCCCTACGAGGTCGTTTGGATCTCCGATGCGCTCCGAGCAGTAGAACTCGTGAAGGTGCTCAAACCGAGCTTACTGCTTCTCGACTTCCTGCTCCCTGGTATCAACGGCATCGAACTCTATGAACGGCTGCACGCGATTCCTGAACTCGAACAGACCCCTGCCATCCTGTTGACAGCCTCTTTTCCTCCGCGCGACAGGATGCGAAAACTCGGCCTCCCCCTCCTCCAGAAACCGTTTGATCTGGATGAGCTCCTGCTCGCCATACAGCAACTGCTGCACTGAGAACCCTTGTATCAGCGTGTGTTGGGGGCAAGGTCGTCCCCACATAGGTCTGCAGGATGAGCAGTTTTCCAGCGCGTTCAGCAGCCCCACCTACATCGCCTGGTGCCTGGAGGGTTTTGCCACCACGCTCTGCGCTCTCGACGGACGAGGCGATTGACTATGTCCTTTCGGATGCGTGTGCTTGAGAGCGAACACGAGGACATTTCTTCATGGTTCATGATCACATTCAGGTCATGTTCCAGCCAGTCGAGCGATCACCGGGGCAAAGTTCTCCATCTGCGTGCTGCCGTACACCGGAATGGAGGAGAACCCGTACGTTCGTGGCTGGACTGCTTTAGCCGGAGGCTTTTGACTCCTCAATTGCGCCAGGGTAGAGAGGGGTGTGTACATGAAGGAGAACGGGCAACGCACTTCTTGGTTCAAGTCGTGCGTTGCCCGTTCTCCTGGACAGGTGTTTGGAGAACCGATCAATACCCTCGAAGCAGCGCTTCGCCGCTCCCGCGAGCAGGAATGGCGCCAAGTTGCTGCATCCACATAAGCATATCTATGACTGCCCAGCTATTCGTCATGATGAGGCCATGTATCTCCGTGAGACACAGGACTGCTCTGTTCTTCCGATTTTTTGGAGATACGCTAGTTCCTGCTTCCGTTTCTTTTGCTGCATGGCAAGTCTTGAGAATGTTGAGAACCTACATCTGATCTCCTACCCCCTCTCCACTCTGGAACGCCGACCCTCACTGCTTGACAACCCGCACGTCGACGAGTATACTGAGGGTGGTGACATTGACCAGTAGCCCAATAAAATGGTGACGCGAGGTCGGACTCCTGGGTTCGTCTCTCAAGTGCCTGGAGAATGCATGCCGAAAATCGTCGATGAACAGATGCGCGAAGCCACTCGCCAGCGCATTATGCGTGTAGCGGCCAGCGAGTTCGCTCGCCTGGGCTTCGACCAGGCCAACATCAATGTGATTGCCGAACAGGCCGGCATCGGCAAGGGAACGATCTACCTCTACTTCGAGAATAAACGCGATCTGTTTCTCGAGATGCTACGCTTCATCGCCCAGGCGCAACTGACGGTGATCCGCGCGGCCCTGGCTCAAGAGGGGACGCTACGGCAACGCCTGGAACGGCTCTTCCGCGCCTTCGCTCACCTCGCCGAGGAGGAAAGCGATCACTTCAATGTGTACATGAGCGCGCTCTACGGGGTCAACCGCGCCTTCCAGGAGGAAGCCACCAAACTGCTGCGCGATTACGTGGCCGTGATCGCCTTGCTGCTGGAACAGAGCCAGGCGCGGGGAGAGATCCGCACGCAGCAGGTGGAGGCTACCGCGCTGATGGTCCTGTCCCTCACGGAGTCGTACATCCTCTCCGCCAAAGTGCTTGGACAATCCGAGCGCGAGCTCGTCCAGCAAGCAGGAAACGTTGCCCAGCTTCTCTTGCATGGTATCGGAGCAGGATAGGGTTGCTCGCAGACATCCTTTTTTTTTGTCTTTTTATTGAATAGCTGCCCACCCATTCGTGCGCGACTATGTACCTAGAAGGAATTGTATGAAACGTGCTCACCTGCTCGCATTCTTACGACACCGTGTTCAGAACAGAGGCGATATGCTGAACACGTTTCCCTCTATCAGGAACACGCTGCATCGTCTCCTGCATGTGAAGATGCACGAAACGCAGGTGCTGCTCCTCTCCGGCCTGGTGGTTGGAGTAGGAGCAGGACTGGGTGCCGTTGCGTTTCGCGAGCTGATCAGTGGGTGTACCTTCCTCTTTTTTCAAGTGCTTCGCCCGGCACTGAGCACGTTTCTCGGACTCTCTGCCATCATTTTTATCCCGGCGATCGGCGGACTTCTTTTTGGTCCCCTCATTTACTTTTTCGCTCGTGAGGCGAAAGGACATGGGGTGCCCGAAGTCATGCTGGCGGTTGCGCAGAAGGGTGGGCGGATTCGCCCCATCGTGGCGGCCGTCAAATCGGTCGCTTCTGCGATCTGTATCGGCTCTGGTGGCTCGGTGGGACGCGAGGGACCCATCGTGCAGATCGGTTCAGCTCTCGGCTCTACCTGGGGACAGCTCTTTCGCATGTCGGATGCGCGCATCCGCACCCTGGTGGCGTGTGGTGCAGCAGGGGGTATTGCTGCGACCTTCAACGCCCCGATTGCCGGGGTCTTCTTCGCGCTTGAGATTATTCTTGGCGAGTTCTCAACCCGTTCCTTCGGGATTGTGGTCATCGCGAGCGTCACGGCCTCGGTGATTGGACGCGCTTTCTTTGGCAATGTGCCGGCGTTTCCCTTGCCAGCGTATCAGGTCTTGCATATCTCGGAATTTCCGTTCTACCTGCTGTTGGGGGTACTGGGAGCGCTCGCTGGTGTTGCGTTCACGCGTATTCTGTACTGGTTTGAGGATCGCTTTGACGCCATTAAGATGCCGGAGTATTTCAAACCTGTTCTGGGCGGGTTATTGCTTGGCGCGCTTGGTTTCTTCCTGCCACAAATCTTCGGGGTGGGCTATCCGGCGATGAGCGTGGCATTAGCAGGCAAGTATGCTTTGGGTGTCCTGGCTCTGCTCATCATCGCCAAGATTCTCGCCGTCTCACTGACCATCGGCTCGGGCGGTTCCGGTGGGGTGTTTGCTCCCTCCCTCTTCATTGGTGCCATGCTCGGCGAAGCCTACGGGACCTTCTTGCAGAGGGTCTTCCCAGCGATCATCACGCATCCGGGCAATTATGGCCTGGTGGGCATGGCCGCGGTGTTTGCCGGTGCCGCTCGCGCTCCCATTACCGCCGTGATTATTCTGTTTGAGCTGACCGGCGATTACTCCGTCATCCTTCCGCTCATGATCGCGGTCGTCATCAGCACCATCGTGGCCGAGGTCTTCGGAAAAGAGACCATTTATACGCTCAAGCTGAAACGGCGAGGCATCGATCTGCGCGCCGGGAAGCCCGATGATCTGATGCGACGTATCCCGGTGCGTGAAGCGATGGTGACATCCATCCTCACGCTGCCACGGACGCTCACGGTTGCCGGGGCGATCCTGGAACTGAAGCAGCGCCATCACTGGGGGCTGCTGGTCGTGGATGAAGCAGGGGCGCTCGTTGGCGTCCTGATGGCCCGCGATCTCGAGGAGGCTGTGTTAGCTGAGCAAGGAGAGGAGACCCTGGGGCAGCTCGTGAGCGCGGGTGCTCCTCCTGAAACGATCTTTGCCGACGAACATCTTGACGAGGCGATTCGCCGGATGGGGGTGCATGATCAACCGCTGTTACCAGTGGTTGCTCGTGGCAACTCCAGGCATCCCATTGGAACAGTCGGCCGTGACGATATTTTCAAAGCCTATAGCGTTGCGAGGCTTTCTGAGCAGGCGTAGCCTCGGAGCCGCTTGCCGAACACGATAAGACGAGTGGCCGCTTGTGCTGCTCTCCGCCTTCCGGCTCAGGAATGTGAGTGAGGTACGCCAGGAGACCTGAAGGGTCTCGTGGGTTCAGACAGTCCCATGACACGTGTGATGACAAGAGGCAGAGGTGGGGAGATGGACCCTTCCCCGGCCTCGTCCAGACAGTTACGGTGAGCAGGAGCGTTTTCCACCCCTTCTGCTCACAAGGAGCTGGTGGATGTGAACAAGAAGCACGATCTCTTGCACTGGAGACGAGCAGGCTGGCTACAGCGAGGGCACCTGTTGCAGGCACTCAGGACACAGAGAAGAGGGCTGATGACCGGCCTCCTGCTGACATGCATCTTCCTGCTTCTGACGGGTATAGCCATGCAACTGCCGCCTCCTGCGCCCCCTGCTCCACCTGACAGCTTTACGGCAGTTCCCTACAGTACCTTGATCGAAGACGTTCAGGCAGGACAAGTCATAGCAGCGAATATGCAGGGAAATGCCCTCGATGCCTTACTGGTCCCTGGACGGAGGGACACCTCGGGTGCTGGCGCAGCACGCGTGGATGCCGCATTTGGCGACTGCCTGCCAGAAAACATAGCAGGATGCTCTGATGACGAGGGGCAGCCCTATTTCTCTCGCACACGGGTGCTCTTTACCCGTGCGCCTGAGCCTGAGCAAGAGCTGCCGCGCCTGCTTGCGCTGTTGCTCAGTAAGCACATCGTCGTGACGATCGCCCGTGTGTACGCTCCTCCGCCCTGGGTACCACTCTTGTGGAGAGTGGCACCCCTCTGGGTTTTGTTGCTGCTGCTCTTTGCAACGGATACGATGGAGGACTGGAAGCCGTGAAGAGAGATAGCTTGGCCAGGGATCGAGGCGCATCTCCGTCGCAACGTGGTCGAGCGACGGTATGGTTTGCACGGCGTTCCAAGCGCCCCGTCAGAGGAGCGGTCTTCTGGTTCAAGCTGCCACGTGCCAGTTGGGATACCGCTGCTGGACAAACTCGTGAAAACGAAAGGCAGGAATGATCATGGACAGGCGCCTCTTACTTGGAATTGACTTGCAGGGCTCCCCCGCGACCCAGCACGCCCTCTGCGAAGCCTTCGGATTGCTCGAGCCTGTGCTCGCCGCGGCTGGGCCTGGTGCTGCTCGCGGTGATCCCCGTCCCGTACCTGGCGTCCCGTTGCCCGTGGAGCTGGCAAGAGCCGCCCCGCGCCGTACCGCCGACGTACGAGCAGCGCAGGGCGGCGGAGCAGGCCTTGCGCTGCGCACGGGCAACGGGACGCCAGGTACGGGGGATTGCACCTGAGCGCCTCGAGGCGCTCATCCGCGTGGGGATCCCTGCCGATGAGCTGGTAAGAGCGGCACAGGAGTTACAGGTGGACTGCATACTGATCGGAAGCCGGGGGAACTCGCTCGGGCAGAGGGTGCGGCGCGCGTTCGCCGGCAGCACGTCGCGCCGCGTGCTGCGTCTTGCTTCCTGCCCCGTTATGATCGTGATGTATCCCCGCCCACAACAACAGAGAAATCTGGTGGCCTGGTACGAGGAGGCCGTGAGGCGCTCGCTGCAAGAACATCCCGGGGTCCTCGCCGTCCTCACGCCGCGCGAAGCAGCCCGGCGGTTCGCCCCTCCGCTGACGAGGATGGTGGGAAGTGAGGAGACCAACGCGGCATCGCGTGCCCTGGAACGGCTGGCCAGTTCCGGAGTCCTCGTTCGCCATACGGTGGACGGCGAACCCCGCTATCTCAATGACTGAGCAGATGCTGTACGCCATTACATCGCGCCCAACCAGGCCGGGCGGGCGGCTTCCAGGAGGAGTCTGATTCGTAAGTTCAAGCCGACCGTCATCATCAGGGGCGGCATCGCCGCTTCCGGTGTGGCTAACCACCACACAAGACCCGGCTGGCACGATCGCTGAAATGGAGGGGAAACGATCGGTGCAACTCTTGCACCGCCCATGATCGACGAGCGTCTTGCAGAGACGTGGCTCGCTGTTCATTCAAGCAGACACACCGTGTTGATCAAGAGTCAATACGACGAGGAAGTATGCACTCGGTTTTTTCTTGGGTGTCCGTCCAGTCATTGACATCATCGCTTTCTCATGCTATAAATGAAATAACGAACCGATCAGTCACCGGGGTGAACGGCTGTCGGAAACCAGGATCGACCGTATGGGCATGCTTCTGCACGGTTGCCGGAGTGCATTGCGTCCGCAAGCACAAGCAGGGGAAGAGCAAGGGAGCTGTCCGAGCCGGGATGATCTCTTCCCTGAGAGATACGAGGTGAACTGATGTCGGGCGAAGGGAGGATGTTGACCCACCAGCAGGCGAAAGCCTTCTATGATCGCCTGGGCAGCAAGCAAGACCTGCAGGCGTTCTACGAAGTGCCTGTGACAAACAACCTGATCGCGCATGCGGCCTTGGAGCAGGCACAGTCTGTGTTTGAATTTGGCTGTGGCACGGGAGCGTTCGCCGAACGGGTTCTCTCCCACCATCTGCCGCCACGGGTACGCTATTTGGCCGTTGATAGCAGCTCGACAATGGTGGCCCTTGCCCGGACCAGGCTGGCTCGTTTCGGAGAGCGCGTGACGATTCAGCAGACCAGTGGGTCTCTCCAGCTTGACGCTCCCGATGGCACGTTTGATTGCTTTGTCTCCACCTACGTCGTCGATCTCTTGCCTGCTGCTGACATTGTGGCGCTGCTCTCCGAGGCCCACCGGCTCCTGACGCCGGATGGACGCCTGTGCCTGGTGAGCCTCACCTTTGGCAGGACCCGTCTCACGCGTCTTGTGATCTGGGGCTGGAGGCACCTTCATACACTCCGACCCAGTTTGGTTGGAGGCTGTCGACCGGTGGAATTACTTGACTTCTTGCCGGAAACCCATTGGCGTCTTGACTACGCGCAGACCATGACCGCTTGTGGCGTTCCCTCCGAGGTCGTCGTCGCCTCGCGCACAGTCGAGCGAGGACGAGGGCTCCTGAGTGAATGAGAAAAGGAGGATGAATGATGTCGAGTATGTACACGAAAGAACGCACAACACCTCCTCTGCACGGTCAGCGCAAGCCGCCCGGCCCGGGAGGGCTTCGCCTGCTTGGGAGGGTTGGTGCAATTCAGCACGCCCCGCTGCAATTTTTCACGGAACTCACCCGCACGTATGGAGATATCGCTTTTGTTCGCTTCCTGGTATGGCCCGTCTACGTGGTCAACCACCCCGACTTCGTCAAACAGGTCCTGCAGGAACACCATCGCAGCTACAACAAAGACAACTTTGACTACCGCTTGCTGCGCCCACTGCTGGGCAAGGGCCTGCTCACCAATGACGGGGCGTCCTGGCTGCAGCAACGCCGTCTTATCCAGCCCACCTTTCATCGACAGCGGTTGGCGGCCTTTGGCTCACTCATGAGCCGCGCGACCCTGGCCATGCTCAAGCGATGGGAGCGCTGTGCCGAGCGTGGTGAAGTACTCGATGTCGCGGCTGAGATGATGCGGCTGACCTTGCGCATTATCGGGCAAGCCTTGTTCTCGCTTGATCTGAGCGCCCAGGCCACTACCGTGGGGCAAGCGCTCAGATCAGCAAATGACTACCTCTGCGCGCCTTTTCCGCCACTCTTTGTGCCTACCCCGCGCAACCGTAGGCTGCAGACCGCCTTGCATAGGCTGGATGCGCTAGTCTACGACCTCATCACCGCGCATCGGCAGTCGCAGCAAGACACCCCTGATCTCCTCTCCGTACTGCTGGGAGTACGTGATGAAGAGACCGGGGAGGGCATGAGTGATCGGCAGATCCGTGACGAAGTCATCACGCTGCTCCTGGCCGGGCACGAAACCACCGCCGTGGCTCTCTGCTGGACCTGGTATCTGCTGGCACAGCACCAGGAGTGTGAAAAACTGTTGCACGCGGAAGTGGACGCGGTCCTGAGCGGGCGTCTGCCTACCGTCGAAGATTTGCCCAACCTTCCCTACAGCCGCATGGTCATCGAGGAATCTCTGCGGCTCTATCCGCCGGCCTGGAGCTTCAGCCGCAATACGATCGCCGATGACGAACTCGGGGGCTATCACATCCCAGCCAGCAGCACGGTCTTGCTCTGTCCCTACACGACGCATCGCCATCCGGCGTTTTGGGAGCAGCCAGAGGTTTTCGATCCGCTGCGCTTTACCCCCGAACGTGTGGCCGCACGCCCCCACTATGCCTACTTCCCCTTTGGGGGAGGACCACGCCTGTGCATCGGCAACGCGTTTGCCATGATGGAAGCGCACCTGATCCTGGCGACCGTGGCGCAGCGCTATCGGCTGTGCCTGGGGACGGACGTGCGGGTGGAGCCCGAGCCATTGATTACGCTGCGCCCGCGGGGTGGGATGCCGATGCTGCTCGCGCCACGCCCTGGCAGAGACGAACGAAACAGCGGGAACACGCGATGAAGAGACCTCCTCCTCGAGCGTTCTCTGATGGGTGTCCAACCAGTCATTGAATTTCGAGTGTTTCTATGGTATAGAAATAACTGACCGGTCAGTTACTATTGTTGGGGGAACCATCAAGGAGCAGATGATGCGCGTTTTGATTTCCGGAGGCGGGATCGCCGGGCTGACACTGGCGAACTTTCTGCACCGGTACGGGATGGAACCGATTGTGATCGAGCAGGCGGGCGAGAGACGCCGTGACGGCTACGCCATCGACTTTTTCGGCACGGGCTACGACGTGGCCGAGCGCATGCAGCTCATCGACCGTCTACAAGCAGAGCACATCCCGTTGAAGCGGTCGTTTATGTGAGTAAATCAGGGAAGCTGGCTCTTCGGACACCGCATGGTGCAGATTACCCATCGTGGCCGCAAGAGCGGAGTGCTCCGCCGGACGGTCCTGGAAGTCTTGCACTACGACCCGCAGACCCGCGAGGTGCTCGTCGTTTCCGGATGGGAGGGGAAAACGGATTGGTATCGCAACATCGAGCACGAGCCAGCGCTGGAAGTGCGCATTGGCCGGGTACATTACCGGCCCGTCCAGGAGTTCCTCTCGCCCGAAGAAACGGCCCAGCTCGATCCTCACCCTGTTTCGCGAGCATCCGCGCGAGGTCCGCTTCGCGGGGCCAGTCCTGGGGATCGATCCCGTTGCCCCGGAACCCGTGCTGCGCGCTCGGATAGAAGCCTTCTTCCGGGGAGTACGCTTCCACCCTGCTGCCTAGCACTAGCGTGACGCACACGCCGCGTGGAGATTGGAGAGAAGCTGTTCATCTGAGAAAGAGGGACACATGGGACTGAAAAGGAAGCCGCCTCCCGGCAACGTTCGCCGCGTCGCCGCCATTGGGGGAAATCTCCGCTATACGATTACCAGCAAGGCCAATGAGACGATCCAATGCGAGTCTTTTCAAGAGCGGAAATTGACCCTGCTGTTCGACCGCGACCCGACTATCCACGCCTACCGGAGCCAGCCGGAGCGCTTTCCCTTCGTTGATACCCAGGGGAAGGCACGTACCTACGTGCCCGATTTCCTGGTCTGGCGAACCAGCGGCGAGGTGGAAATCCATGAGGTCACCCTCGCCGCGCGACGCGACCAACCACGCCTCCGCGAGCGCGAAGCGGCAGCGCGCAAGATGTGCCAGGAGCGCGGCTGGCGCTACGTCGTGCATACCGAAGAGAGCCTGCCACAAGCGACAGAAGAAGCCAACTTGCTGGCCCTCCATCGCTATCGACCGAGCGCCTACGCCCATCCATCAGTCACGCGGGTCGCGCACGAGTGCCTGCACGAGCACGGGTCGCTTGCCTTCCAGCAACTCTGCTCAGACATCATGCAGCACCTCGGCCTGCCGACCCCAACGGTGGTTTCGGCGCTCTGCCATCTCCTCTGGCATGGGATACTTGTCGCCGATTTGTGTCATCAGCTCATCTTTCACGATGCAGATCCCCGCGCCGATCTCATCGTCTGGCTACCCACAGGAGGTTCCACCCCATGAAACGTCAGCAGCAAGCGCTCTCCCCCTGTATGCCCAAAAGCCTTCAGCCCGGTCACTATCTCTCCTGGCAGCAGCGCATCTATCGCGTGACCGCTCTCGACCCACAACAGGCGCTGGTAATCCACGTCGAGACCATCCCAACCGGTGAGCGCGTTCAACTTGCGCTCACCACCCTCTTCGCAGCGCCTCAAACGGGACAAGACACGCCGATGTTTGCCACTTCACTCGAGGCTCTGGACGCGCAATTGGCCGAACGCTTCACAGCGCTGTCCGAAGCCGATCCCGACGAGCTTCCGGCCTCGTTCCTCGTCAAAGCCCAGATCATTGTCCAGACGGTTGAGATGGTGAGCAGGCTGGTGCGGGAAGACGAGCGGCGAGCCAGGGGAAGCAAAGAGGCATGGTCACGCACGCAAGCGATCCGTCGTGCCCTTGCCACCTGCGAGGGTGCCGTGATCCGGGTCCAGGTGAAGGACACGTCGTCTGAACACATCCTGCATCCCACCTTCAGCACCTACTACAAATATCAGCGGCTCTACCGCAGCTGCGGGGGAGACTGCACTCGGATCGCGGCATCCTTCCGGCGGGCCACCTTTCGGACCGCCCGTCTGAGCCGGGCCCAACTTCACTTTACCGAGATGTGCCTCGTGCTCTACTATGGCAATACGCGAGTGACCAAGACGCGGGTGTACCAGCTAGCCCGGGAGATCCTCGATCACCATACCCACGGCTACTGGATCGACCCGGAGCGCTGTGGACAAGCGGTGCCTGAGAACCTGGTCACCGAACTGCTTGATCCCAAAATCCCACTGCAAGCGATCCTGGACAATCCTGAGAAAGCGGCCCTGCTCACCCAGATCAAGATGCCCTCGCGTGCCTGGTTCTACGGCTACGCCACCTACCTCGAATCGACCGATGATGCCGGGCAGCAGCTCATCACCCAACGACTCGGCAAAGGGATCTGGGAGCAGTATCACCTGGTCTTCGATACCTTCGTTCACCGGGCCCAATTGCCGCTCCAGTATGTCTTTGCCGACCATTGGCTGGTGAATGCCTGGATCGTCGATGAAGAGACGCGCAGCCAGGCTTCACGCTTGTGGCTCACCCTGCTCATTGATGCCTACTCACGCAGCATCGTGGGGATGGCCTTGCTCGCCGAAGAGCCGTGCATCGAGTCCATTCAATCCGCTTTACGCCATACCATCTGGCAGAAATCCTCCCACACGCGCCTGGATATTGACCGGGAGTGGAGTTGTTACGGGATTCCACAACAGCTCTTTCTCGACAATGCATGGGCCCATCACTCCCACAGTCTGGAAAATCTCGCACGAGTGATCAGCCGCAATGGCGTCTACAACCCGATCGACCTCGTCTTCCGCCCACCCTACAGGGGACGCTACGGTGCGATCATTGAACGGTTGTTTCGCAACATCTCCGGACAGATCAAGGAACTGGTTACAGGGGCGATGGCATCCAAATCTCCTCAGGATGTTCGCGCAGCTGCGGGGCGCGCCTGCCTGCTGTACACCGATATGGACCGGCTGTTGCAGCAGTTGATCCTCACCTATCAGCACACACCGCATCGGGAATTGCATGGGATGACGCCCCACCAGAAATGGTGCGAGGGGGTTCACACCTCGGGTCTCCCCCTCATTCCAGCGTTCACTCCCGAAATGGATCGGCTCTTCCTGCGCATGCATCCACAGACCCGCCAGGTGCGCAGTCGGGGCATACCGGCGTTCGGCCTGAACTATTGGTCAGCCGAGCTCGGCGGGATCGAGCGACGAGGTCGCGATGGAAGCCCTGTCCACTACCACTTCCGCTACGATCCCGCAGATATCAGCCGCATCTCCCTCTTCCGCGACGGGATCTGGGTCGGGGATGGACACGCCAAAGAACTGCAACGCGCCGATGGCACGTAACGGCAGGCGAGCCTGGCCGAGTGGCAGATGGCGAAACGGCAGGTCGCGTCGAGAGCGCACGACGCGGAAGGCAAGACGCCGGCAGAACTGGTGCTGGTCACCGACCTGCAGACGCTCTCAAAACAGCGGGCGCACGAGAAACAAGCGGCGCAACGCACAGGCACCAAGCACGCTCAACCGCTTGAAGAACAGCAGAGAGAGACCACGGAACACGCGCCGAAAGCTGAGACAGACGAGGAGACGCAGCGCGTGCTACGCTTCCTCTACCACTGAGAAAGGAGAGCAACTTATGACAACGACACTCCTTGACGAGTCACTGGATGTGCGCACACGCCTTGAGCACTTGCGTGCCTGGCAAGCGGAATGGTCTCGCATCGACCACCTCCTGGAAGAACAAGTCAGCCGTCTCGATGGGAACAAGCCGCTTGAGGTGCAGCAGGCCAATCACATTTCCACGCTGCGACGCCGCATGGAGATGACGCTCGCGAAAACGCCGCTCTCTATCCCGGAAGAGGTCATCCGCCGCCTGGGCGTTCGCCTGATCCGCCAGCAGTTGGCACAGCAATTCACCAGCTTGACGAAGGAAGAACGGCTGCTCTGGCTCAATTCCTTCATCTTTTTTCTGACGGCCGATCTGCGCCAGCTGGATGACAAAATCGCCAAGGTGCGAGCTTACCGCTCCCTGGGACAAGCGCGCAACTTCTTGCTCGGGGGAGAGTCGGGGATGGGGAAAACGACCTACCTGGACTGGCTCCTGTTCAACCATCTGCCCGTGGTTGAACAGGAGCGCAACTACGTTCCCATTATCGGCATTCAAGCCCCTGTCAGTCAACAAACGGCTCGGCCCCTCCTCTGGCGCATGGTCCTGGAATGCGGACACACCTTTGTGACGCGGGATAATGAGGAAATCCTGCTCATGAAGCTGGTGCTGTACTTCCAACAGTGCGGCGTCGAACTGATCGTGATCGACGAAATTCAGCACATCACGCGCCCAGAACTCAAGCGCCGGGTGTTAGAGGTCTCCAACATGACCCGTGGCATCCCCATCATCTGCGCGTCGTGCCACCCCATCCAATGGACCGAAGGGGATGAGGAGATCAAGGGACGCTGGAATGACTTCTTTCAGCTCAAGCAATACACGGGAACGCGGTTAGATGACCTGCTCGCCACCATCGAACTGTTCCTCCCCTTCAGCCAGGACTCGCATCTGTCTGTCCGGCAGAGCGAGGGCAGCCCTGGACCGGCGGCGCTCATTGAGCAGTGGACCGGGGGCATTTTGCGCGATATCATGATCCTGATCCGCAATGCCTGTCGGCGAGCGATCGAAGAGCAAGCTCCCTCGTTGGAGCAGAAGATACTGGAAGTGACCTGGAAGGATGTGCAGACGAAACAGGTCACCGACTTTCTCGATCTCATCCGCCAGAGAGCACGGGGGTGAGCACCACATGGAAGGACGTGACCAATTCGATCCCGAGCGTGCCATCTGGAAGCTGTTACCACTGCATCCTCAACCACAGCCGCTCGAATCATTCTCCAGCTACCTCACCCGCCTGGGAGAAGCCAATGGGCTCAGGTCACTCCGTGAGCTCGAGGCACTTGCGGGCGCTCACACAGGCGGGCAAAGCGCTCTCCTGGACCCTGATTATCCATCTGCAGCCTATGGGGGTCTTGCCCAACTCAGCGGATGCGCCGAAGCCAGGCTAAAGAGCACTACCTTCCTGCACCTCGGGCAACGCTTTGGGCGCGCGAGTCACCCACTGACCTTGCATCGGTTTTTACAGGACAGTCTGGCCTCCTGTTTACGCTACTGCCCCCGGTGCCTGGCCGAACAATCCACCCTCTATTATTCCCTGACCTGGCGATTTCTTGCGGTCTCAGGCTGTGTTGCCCACCGCTCGGTGCTGCTCGATTGCTGTGGGCACTGCGGATCTGTCCTGCCTCTCTTGCCACGCACGCCCCGCATGGCCTGCTGTCCGGCATGCCGGGGCGATGTGCGCGCATGCGCGGCGGCACGGCTCTCGGCGGAAGAAGTGCAGATCGCCGAGAGACGCATCCGAGACCTGGAGTTTCTGCTCTCGTGCCGCTCCCTTGGAGCAACAGACCGGTCGATGGTGGACGTTGGCACACAGTTCGCGGCACGGCGGCAACAGGCGCATCTGACGACGGCGGAAGCTGCACATCGCATGGGAGGAGAGGAGCAGGTCGTCCTGGCCATTGAGTATGGCAGTCGCTTCAAAAAAGCGGCCTTCGGCGAGTATCTGCGCTACTCTGACGCGCTCGACTGCTCGCTGCAGGAGATCTTCGCGGCTGATCGCTCTCAACTCGGTCACACGCCCCCGCGTGTGACCGAGGAGCAGATCTTCACGCAGGTGGAGGAAGCCAGCCAGCGATTGCAGGCTCAGGGCTTGCCAGTGCTCCCCGGCAGGATCGGAGAACTCGTCGGCATAGCAGTGCGGGATTTGCAGCAGTACCCCCGCGTCAAAACTTTACTGCAGCGCTACAAGCTGGAACGCAGCCGCCAGACGGTGCGGTTGGATCACCAACGAGAGGGGGAATTGGTCAAGCTGGTGGAGCAAGCTATTCAGCAGGTGGAGTTCCTGGGGAAACCGCTCACCCAACTGCGCGTCTGCGCCATCGTCGGGATGACCTACCAGTGGCTGATCCAGTTTCCGCGCGTCAAAGCGATCCTGTTGCAGATCGCCTCCACGCGGCCAGAAAACGTGGCGCGGCGCCTGCACCACGAGGAGCCGAAGCTGCTTGAGCAAGCCGGGAAGGTGATCAGACTGCTGGAGTCCTGGGGTGAGCCGATCTCGCACGGGAGGGTATGTGAGCTGATGGGCATCTCACGAGAGCGACTGCACACCCATCCGCGCCTCAAAGCCCTGGTGGATCAATCTCGCGGAAACAGCCCTGAAAGCGGGCAGCGCGCCCACGTGCGTGAAGCTGAGCTCGTCAAGCTGGTGGAGGGGGTCATCGCCCAACTGACATCCTGTGGTGAACCCGTGACGCAGTGGCGCGTGTGTAAAAGCGTTGGCCTCCCCCAACGGTACCTAGAACGCTATCCCCGCCTCAAAGCCCTGCTCGCCCAATGCCAGGGGAAGAGAACCAGAAGCAGACTTCGCGCCGAGCGGCAGGAGCAAGAGCTGCTTGAGCGCATGGAACAAGCCATCAAGGAGTTGGAAGCCGTGGGGGAACCGGTGCTACCCAGGGCCGTTGGGATGATGATTCAGCTTCCATTTCAACGGCTCGACGATTACCCGCGCCTCAAGGCACGCCTCCAGCAAATCCTCGACGAGGAAGTGCGCAAGCAGGAGTGGCAAAAGCAACAACGAGAAGAGGAGTTCGCACAACTCCTCCAACAAGCGATCAGCGCACGCAAGGCGCAGGGCAAAGCCATCACACCCACCGCCTTGTTAAAAATAACGCGCCTATCCAAAACAGAGGCGAGCAAGTATCCGCGAGTGCAAACCATCCTTGATCAGTATGCCACAAACGCACGGTAGACCCACTGGAGAAACGACTGGTTCGCATGCCCTCCCGAACGGTCTGCTGACACAGACTTTTTCTCTCCATCTGCTAGAAATCGATACTTTTTCTACGCTTCTGAAAGATTTTTCTCTGGTGCTGTCAGCAAATCAACGCCTCTCACGCTCATTCTCTTCTACGCTAACAGTGGAAACTACACCATCCCCCTGACGACGCAAATTTGGGATGTACAGTTGCTGGCTACACGTTTCATGTTTCAATCTCAGACGAGATGCCAGCCCCCTGACGACGTCAGCAGTTCCTACGAACGTTGTGCTAAAGCCTAGTTTCAATCTCAGACGAGATGCCAGCCCCCTGACGACCGGTTTCGGCATGTCCAGCCCCTACAGGGCGACTATGTTTCAATCTCAGACGAGATGCCAGCCCCCTGACGACCACGCTGATCTGTTCGATGTGATGCGCTGGATGCTCGTTTCAATCTCAGACGAGTGTTTTGTGTAATATAAAAGGGAGCCAGTATCTCCCATTTTGCTAACAAGATTTGGGGGCCAGTCTCCAAATGATGCGAATTAAATTTGGGGGCCACTAGTACAGATGCTAATCAAAAAAGGAGCCACGTGCTGTTGATTTCTGCTATCGTTACAGTGAGCAGTCCACCCACTTTAGCGATAGGAGAACTGGAGATGATTCCCGTGGAAGAACGCGAAACCATTCGCCGGGCCTACTACCTGGAAGGCAAGAGTAAGAGACAGATCGCCCGCGAACACAACCATTCTCGCAAAACCGTGGATAAAGCGGTCGACAATCAGCCGCCGCAGCCCTACCGGCTCAGCCGCGCGAAGCCGTCCCCGGTGTTCGGGGCCTTTCGGGCCCGCGCCGACGAACTGCTGGCCGACAATGTGCATCTGCCGCCCAAGCAGCAGTACACGGGTCACAAAATCTACGAACTGCTGCAGGCCGAGGGCTATCAGGGCAGTGAGGCGCGGGTACGCCTGCACCTGACGCAATGGAACAAGAGCCACCACGCCCCGGCGCTGTTTCTGCCGTTGGAGTTTGACCCCGGCCAGGATGCGCAAGTGGATTGGGGAGAGGCCATCGCCGTCATCGGTGGGGTCAGGCAAACCGTGCAGATCTTTGTGATGTGGCTGTCCTACAGCCGACGACGCTTTGTGATGGCCTTTCCCAGCCAGAAACAAGAGAGCTTCTTTTACGGACATGTCTGCGCTTTCGAGCACTTTGGGGGCGTGCCTGCCCGCATCAGCTACGATAACCTGGCGACCGCCGTCCGCCTGATGGTGGAAGGTCGGGTGCGCCGCGAGCAGCGGCAGTTCGTGGCTTTCCGCTCGTACTATTTGTTCGAGAGCCATTTCTGCCAACCGGCCGCTGGATGGGAGAAAGGGGGGGTGGAGGCATCGGTGGGGTTTAGCCGCCGCAATTTTCTCGTGCCTATCCCCACCGTGGCCTCGTTTGAGGAGCTGAACCTGAGCCTATTGCACGCCTGTCTCAAAGATGACCAGCGCCGCGTCAGCCGGCAAGTGGAGGAACGATCGGGCAGATGTGGGAGCGGGAGCGACCCGTGTTGCGCAGCCTCCCCCCGTATGCCTACGAGTGTTGTGTGACGACCAGCGCCCGTCTCAACGGCTACAGCCTGATTGTCTACGAGACGAACCGCTATTCGGCGCCGGTGAACCGCGCCAGGCGCGAGGTGATCGTCAAAGCGTATCCCTTTCACCTCGAACATCCTGGATGGGACCAGCCTGTTGGCGCGCCATCCCCGCAGTTACGGGCGCGAACAGGACCTCTTCGAGCCGCTGCACTACTTGCCATTGTTGGAGCAGCGGCCTGGCGCCTTCGACTATGCCAGGCCCATGCGGCAGTGGCGCAAAGACTGGCCCGAGAGCTACCATCAGATGCTGCGGGTGTTGCGGGAGCAGTGGCCGGAAGGCGGGCAAGGTGTCCAGGAGTTCGTGCGGGTGCTGCGCTTACATGAACAGTATCCCGCTCACCAGGTGCAGCAGGCCATTGAGCAAGCGCTCGCCTACGGCTGCCCGCATCTGGATGGGGTGCTGCATTGCTTGCACCAGCTCACCGAGGAAGCGCCTGCTGGACTTCGCCCGCCCCTGGCTGACCCGGTCCCCTTGCCAGCCATTGGCAGCCAACCCATTGACCTGCAGCAGTACGAACGACTGTTGAGTTCCTCTAGCTAAGGAGTGTCTCATGCAACAGAACACCTTGCTCGAAAGCTATCTGCACCAGCTCGAGCTGCCGGCGTTTGCCCACACCTACGCCGCCATCGCTTCGGATGCCGCCCGCACGGGCTTGTCGTGCGAGCGCTACTTGCTGGCCCTCTGTGAAGCAGAACTCGCCCAGCGCGATGCCAATCGAGTGGAACGCTGCATTGCCCAGGCCAAACTGCCGGTGCTCAAAGAGCTGTCCCAGTTCGATTGGAGCTGCGTGCAGGGCGTCTCCAAAACGCGTGTGTTCGAGTTGGCGCAAGGCGGCTACCTCACGCACGCCGAGCCCATTCTCATGATCGGGAACCCGGGCCTGGGGAAAAGCCACGTGGCCGCCGGATTGGCCCTGGCCGCTTGCCGTCAGGGGAGACGGGTGCGTTTCTACAATGTGGCCACCCTGGTCAATGATTTGATCGTCGCGCAGCATGAGTTGAAACTCTCGCGCTTGCTGTCCACCCTCGGCAAGCAGGAATTGCTGGTGCTCGATCAGTTCGGCTTCATTCCGTTCAGCCGGGAGGGAGCCCATCTCCTCTTCCAGCTCTGCTCGGCCCTCTACGAGCAAGTTGCCGTGATCATCACGTCCAACCTGAAATTTAGCGACTGGAAGAGCGTGATGGGGGAGGAACATCTCACGGCCGCCTTCCTCGACAGGCTGACTCACCGGGCGCACATTCTCGAATTTCTTGGCGAGTCGTTTCGCTTTCGTCAGCGACTGCAGCAGGCCGAACAGCAGGGACACCGGGCTGAGGACTCTGATCCTGCGCTGATGCAAGCTGCGCCCGCCCCCAGTAGCGGGTAGGAGCCTCCCGTGCGGCTGCTCAAGTATGCCACACCAGTCAAGGCCAAGACGAGCGCGCCCTCACCCCACCCCACTTCCTCCTGCGCGGCCTTGACTTGGCGTGGCGTTGAGGTAGCAACCCGCACCGGGAGTCGGGAACGCGGTAGCGGGCGGCGGCAGACGTTGGACAGGCAGCAGAACCGGGGAGAACTTCTGCACTGTCGGGGAAGGAACAATTCGGGAACCGTTTGGGCGACTCCGTTGGAGCAAGGAGGAGTGGAGATATGCCACAGGTGGCTCCCTTTTTCGTTAGCAAAAGCCAGGTGGTTCACTTTTTCGTTGTCACATGGCCCCCAAATCTGAGTAGCAGTGACATATTCAAAGAAATCGCTGGCCCCGATTCTGATGAGAAAGTGGCCCCCAATATCATTGAC
>CAVYMC010000007.1:0-204713 GCA_963769535.1 uncultured Chloroflexia bacterium
AAAAACCGGGTGTATGGGGATAACTTCCTCAACTGAAAAACCCCTGTGGAGAGAATGTGGATAAGTTATCCCCATTACGCGGGGATAACTTTCAGGCTTATCCCCATTCCCAAAATAAAGTGGAAAACTTATCCACCATAAATGTGTATAACTGTGAGCTTGTTTTCGATGTGTGGATAGTGTGGAAAACTTATCCACCGCCATTGTGGAAAACTTATCCACCGTTTTGAATAACCATATGCAGCCACCCATACGAATCCATTTACGTAAGAATATCGCACATTACAAACGATTCGTATACTACGGGCAAATAAATTTTGAACGTACTTTTGCACATTTTTCATCGGTTGTCCACAATTTTGCCCGATTTATCCACGTTTTGAACCAAAAACTTTCTTTTTAGAGTCGGCAGACTCTTTTTATCCCTCATTATTAGGGTTCGAGGATCTTTCAAACTCTGTGGATAGTGTGGAAAACTTGTCCACCGCGATTGTGGAAAAATGAGTGACTGGCCGTTAGCTCTGTGGATAGTGTGGAAAACTTATCCACCGAGAATGTGGAAAACTCGCCAGTGAGAAGATGTTATGTGGATAGTGTGGAAAACTTATCCACCGAGAATGTGGAAAACTCGCCGGTTATCTTAACGATCCAAATCTGGTAAGAATACGAACCGGCGGCATCTCTCATTGATGAACATTACCAACCAAAACCGGAAATGATGCGTGGCTCCGACCTGATGATTTTTGACGACCGAATAGGGTAATGATATCCGTTGGGACGCTTGCGTCCCAGGCGTCCTGATGAACTTTGCCAACCGATTGCAATGATGCGCGTTGCTCCGTCCTGATGAACTTTGACAACCGAATGGGGTAATGGAAGCGCCCCACTGTCCCTACAAAAAAAATTACCGCGCATTTTGCGCGGTATATGTCCTGTATTGAGCAGGAATATCGAAAATAACATAGCCTGGTAGAGGAGTACCTACATTTTTCATGAGCGCCCACACACAACAGGTCGTCCAGAAACTGTGGAACTCCTGCAATATCTTGCGCGACGATGGCTTATCCTATGGCGCCTACGTTCGAGCAACTTCCCTCTCTGCTCTTTCTCAAAATGACCGGCGAATGAGCGGAATTGCCTGTGTCAAAGGACTACAGGCGTTCACATTAGCGCTGCTGTCATCCTAAGCGCAGCGAAGGATCTCTCGCCGGGCTGAGCAGAGATCCTTCGCTGCGCTCAGGATGACCGATGGCGGGCGAGGCAAGCCCCAGAGGCGTTATTGCATTCGGTCGTCAAAATTCATCAGGACGGGGCAACGCGCATTGCTGCATTCGGGTGGCAAAGTTCATCAGGGACAAAAGGGGTGGATGTGGGGATGGGTGGGGGCCTTGTGCTTGTCCTCGTGGCTACACGATTCGTCTGGGTTCCATGAAGCATGATGGTCATATAAAATATGCGGTAATAAACGTAGTAAAATCAAAAAGTTATCCACATTCACTGTGGATAACTTGGTGAATAAATGTGTAGAAGTCATGAAAATATATTCAGACAGAAAGCGTCTGCCTGGAGAAATGTACTCCCATGTGCGCAAGCAGCTTATAAACACGCAATATTTCCCCTGTGCTGAGGACCGATGCCATGTCTAAATGTGGGTGCCGGGGCGCGTCACCGTCGTACACGGTGCCGATAGTGCCGAGCATATCGGAGCGCAGTTGTTCGCGGAAGTTATCTAGCAGGAGAATACCTTTATGCCAGACGCTTTCCTGGGATTTTTGTGTTTCCCCGGTGTGTTTTTTTCTGTTTACTGGAGCTTGCCCGTCCACGCGCAGCAATGCATCTACATATGGCCCGATCAACCAGGGCCACGCACTTCCCTGATGTAAGCTGCTTTGCTGTTCCTCCTGATGTTGCGAAATTTGACCTTCATAACCCCCGGCCTGCGGCGAGAGGGTACGCAATCCACACGGCGTGAGCAGGTGTGAGGTCACAGCGTTCAAAACTGGGCGTCGATGAGCTTCGTCCAGTACAGCATGGCGCAATGAAAGCGCGAAAAGCTGATTTGGGCGCATACTTGTATCGTCGCCGTCAGGTCCATCAATTACATCATACAGGTAGCCACCAGAGGCATACCAGAAACGCTCGTTGAAACTACGCCGGCATTGCTGTCGCTGCTCCTCATACACTTCAGCCCGCGAATTGATATGTCCTTCGCGATTGAAGCGTTCTGACCATTCTTGCATCAAAGAGAGGGCATGGTACCAGAGAGCATTAACCTCGACAGCTTTGCCCATCCTGGGAGTAACAGGCGTATGCGGCTCGCGCGCGGCGTTCATCCATGTCAAAGCCTTGCCCGGCGACTGGGCTTGCAACAATCCATCACGCGCATCGACGCCAATACCGTTTAGCGTGCCCCGCGTATACCAATCTAAACATTCTTCGAGAGTGGTGGCGAGACTGTCCAGCAGCTCATTATCGCGCGTGGCCTGGAGGTAGTGGTCCAGCGCATAGAAATACCAGAGAGCTGTATCGGCATTGCTATAGTTATCTCTCCTTGTTGAGCTATGCAGCCTGGGCAGGCGGTTGGGCAACAATCCCTGGTGAAAGGAGCGGCCCAGTTTACTCAGAATTTGTCGCGCCTCGGCATACCTGCTCGTTGCCAGCAGCAGACCGGGCAGCGCAATCAATGTATCGCGTGTATCCTCCTGTTCACCGTAGTAGCCAGAAATCACCAATGGTATGTTCTCAATTTTAGGCAGGAAGGGCGCGTAAACGGTCGCGGCCTCGTCATGTGTAGCGGGACGCTCCGCTACCAGGCGATTCGCCGCTTGCATAAGCAGGCGCAGAAATTCCTCATCTTGAGGAAGATCATCGTTTTTTTCAGGAAACGGCAATATGGAATGCATATGAGCGGTCACGCCGCCATCACCGAAGTAGCGCTGCGTTTGTAATATATTGGCCTGGTATTCGACAGCCTGGTGGTATGCGCGATTCAGATGTTTTGAGCTAAATGTGAGCCAGGATACATCTTCAGCCGTGATAATGATAGTGAATGTAACGTCTTCACCGGGCCACAACTTTGTGCGGAAAACACCGGGCAAATAAAGATCACTGTTGGCGGCTCGCCCGGCAGCCTTGTCTGCCCTGTGCAGCAGATGCCAGTACCACACGCCGGTAGGAAGGAATGTGCTCTCACTATCAGCGTGTCCCACCGCAAAAATATAATAGGGACGCGCTCTATCATGGGCATAAATGGCGCAGCCCGCGATACTCTCATTGTTTTTACTGGTAATGTCATCTATCTCGATATGCTGCGTTTCAACGCGGAATTGCCAGTCGAGCTTGCCATGTTGCGCCTCATTATTAGCACGATACCCCGCGAATGGCAGCAGTGTGAGGGATAACGCTCGCTGCGCGTCATGAATTCGAGTATAGGTCGGGCGCGAAGCGCTGTTGCTCCATGGGGTAATGTCCGGGTGGGTAGTGGTGCGCAGCAGGCGGTACTGGATGTAGGTAGTATTCAGTCCCTGGGGCATCCACATACGCTTCTCCAACATAATACCATCGATGCCTCCCAGGTGATAGGTGAAGACCGGGAAGCCCTCTTCGAGGCGAAATGTTTCAAGGTGAACGAAGCCTGCCGGGTTCAGCGTGCCATCTTTATATTCGTTGGTGCCAAGATAATAAGTGCGTTGGTCAAAAACGATCTCTTCGTCCATTTTGGCTACGAGAAGTTGCGGACTTGCTCCCTCTTGTGGCGAGGCAACGAGTAACCCTTGTTGCAGGCGCGTCAATGTGCCGGCAACGGTACCCGAGGCATACCCTCCCTTTCCGTTGGTCGCAAGCCACTCACGCGAAACAGTTTCATTCAAATCACAACAAATACTGCGGTCAAGTAAAATGGGCATTTGTTACCTCCGCTCCTCAATTGTAGAGGCTCTATATTCTGCGCCCATGAAATACGGGTGGACTGTATCGAAGTTTCTCGCTCTCCCTTATTACTAGTGTATCATACCTCTTGCCGGATTGGGTACATTTTTCGCGTTAATTCATACAATGTATGTAAATTGTGATGTTGGGTGATACGCGAATGTTTATCTATTATGATACACTTGTAACATGCGTCTTTCTTCAGCCACCATCATATCCAATACCGAGATCCGACCGGGTCTGCGACTGCTGCAATTGCGCTCCCCGTACCTGGCCCAGGCCGCTCAACCTGGACAGTATAGCATGGTGCGCTGCTGCGACGCGCTGGCGACCGATCCTTTGCTGCGTCGCCCTTTTTTTATCCATGCGACGCAGCGCGAGCGCGAGCAATGCAGTTTGCTGGTAGCGGCGCGCGGGCGTGGCAGCGCGTGGTTAGCTCGCCAGCCTGCCAACGCCACGCTGGATATAATGGGGCCGCTTGGTCATGGATGGGAAGCGCCGTCAACTGCGCGTAACCTGCTTCTTATAGGAGAGGGAGCATCGCTTGTATCTCTCACATTATTGGCGCAAACGGCCATCGAGCAAGAACTGACCGTGACGCTGCTCTGTCAATTCGCCGACTCCTCTGAAATCTATCCGCCCACCCTGCTTTCGCCAGAGATAGAATACCATGTGACTACGCCCGATAGCGGAGCGAAGCCGTTGGTAGAACTGGTCGGGGACTATCTCGCCTGGGCAGATACTGTATTTTGCGCCGTTTCACTTGCAACCGCGCAAACGCTTTACCAGCGCTACGAGCGCCTGCGACATAAGCATATCGCGCAATGTCTCGTCACCCACCCATTCGCCTGCGCCAGCGGCGTCTGTCTAACCTGCGCCATCGACACACGCGCCGGACCCAGGCTGGTTTGTCGCGATGGTCCAGTCTTCGCGCTGCGCGAGGTAGCCATCACGTCCTGAATTATGGATTGTGATTGCTCCATAAGATCAGCTAATCACAGGTTGCAGTCGATGTTCCAGATAATCCTTGATCCTCTGGTAGGTAGACGGATGCATATTTAGCCGCTCAACTTCCTGTGGTGAGAAAAATTTGACCTCAGAGGATTCATTGCTTACCTGTAATCGGCCACCAACGATGCTACAGGCAAAACAGACCGAAAATTGCTGCCGCACTTCGCCATTAGAAAACGCTATGATATGTTTCGGATTGGTGTAAATACCTACGATATATTCTGGTTGCACATCGAAACCAGTTTCTTCCTTGACTTCACGTATCACCGTTTCTCCAATGCTCTCACCGATTTCCATTGGTCCCCCAGGCAAAGCCCACAGGCCATTATCACTACGCTGCTGCAACAGGATTTTACCTTCATCGTTCACGACGATTGCAGAGGCCGCTGGAATGATATGATTCGCTTTCGGAGCATGAGGATCATCATAGTAATCGGTACGAGTCATGATTTGCTCTTTCTCTGGAAGAATGCTTAATAGTATAGTTGTGCCTATTGATTGCAGATATTTCCAACTGCTTATAGCTCGTAGACATCGGTTGTATCCACTTGTCTTTGAGCTTCTTGACCGAGTTCCTCTTTGAAATCTTTCACTACCTGCATCTGCCCATAACCAGCCCGTTCCAGCGTATTAAGCAGTCGAATCGCTCGACTTTTGGCATGTGGTGATTTTATCGCCACCGCCTTGTGGTAAAATTCCCTCCCGAACTCAACGCTTTCATTGACGTGTCCAAGCATCAGGTGCGCGCGCGCCCAATCCAGAGGTATCCAGGCATCCAGCCAAACATTTCCTTCGATGGCAATCTGGCGCTGGATTTCTTCTTTCATATCAAGCGTGCTTTGCGGTTCCTTGAGATCAAGGTATCCATAGCTGCGTTCAGCAAGAACTCCACTCAAGGAGTGAAAAACGAAATCGGTCCCATCGCCATAATGCGGTTGAAGATCCGTGGCGATTTTTTGAGCGATGTCAATGGCTCGCTTAAACTGTGCGGGTTGATGATTGCTGGCATAAGCGCGAGCTAAGTAGGCATTCACAACTGCCGCGATATGTCTACTGGCGCGAAAAGATTCATCCCTGGCTGCTTCCAGGTACTCTATGGCCTCTTGTTGTTTCCCTGAGCGTTCTAACTCCGTTCCTACGCCCATCAACGCCAGGGCCAGAGTAGCAGGATGGTCAATGGCCGCCGCAATTGCATGCATCTGTCGAAATTTGCGCAGGGCCTCTTGATAGCGCTGAAATTCTATATCCATCACCGCTTGCAAGCGTAGGACTTGTGCATAGAGCGCCTGAAAGCGCGTTTCTAAACGAAGTGGAGGGGGCATGTACTCGCGTAAGTACGCAAAAAGCCGATCAAGTTCATCGACCGATTCGCTAACCGAAGGCAGAGCAATGATACGCCGTAGGCGCCATGTACGCTTGATTAAGCTTTCGGCAGCGTTGAGCGTTTCGTCATACATAGACGATTCTTGTCTCAGGGGCGCGTCGGGATGAAATGGGTCATATTCAGATAAACCCACTTTCCAATATGGGATAGAGAGAAGATCACACAGGCGGCGTAAAGTCTCAGGGTCTACAATATGCTTCTTGCCTGTTTCAACCAGAGACACATAATCTGTGCTTACTCCTACTTCACCCCCAGATCGGGGCCACATCTCTGCTAGCTGGGCTTGTGTCATGCCCTTTTTCTCACGAAACTCTCGTATGGTTATCCCATAGTGATATTCACTCATACATCTCTTCTCGCAGAAACGAACCAATTGGTACGGATTCACTCCTGTAAATGGTGGAGTAATTCTTACCTCAAGGCGTGTTCCATAAATGCCTCAAAAGGCTTAATTTGTAGGTAGGTCATTAAAAGCTTATTTGACTAAAGTATTCTACCACAGGAAGGTGCAGGCAAAAAGGAAAAAGGAGGGCATATGCAAGAGAACAACAAAAGCGAAGTGGCGCGTATCAAACACCAGATCGAGCTAGAGTACGAAGCGGCGCAGCGTGGTATGCGCGGCTTTGCCGCGGGCGCTGGCAAACACGAGTTTATCACTGCCCGCATGGAGAATATGGGTCGCTGCCACGAAAAATTGATCGCGCTGGTGGGCGAACGAGAGGCGACCAAAGCCTTAGCCGAGGCGTTGGAACAGGCCGGGAATGAGGCATCTCCAGAGAAAGAGGCGGCACAATGAGCCATGATTCTGGGGCTGAATCAAGCGCCGCCTTTCGCGCTTATGCGCAGTACTTTGAACTGTCTCTGCTGGACGTGGCATTGGCAGCGAAAGTGCGCCTGCTGGCCGTCTGGAAGATCGAGCAGGGGCTGCCCATTCGCGAGGCAGACGCGCTGGCTGTGCGCTCCGGCCTGCATCATCTCACCGGTGTACCCTATACCGGGCTGATTCCCCTGATCCCTGCCGGCATCCTTTTGATGACACAGGCATCACAAACAGGGAAAAAGCCATGAATCCGGGGAAGGAGATCGACCAGCAGACGGCACAGGGCAGATCACAGACGAAGCCGACCATGCAAGACCTGTGGCTGAGGCATCCTGAAATTCAGAATGCCGCCATGATCGAGGCTCCTGGTATTCCCTATCTACGGGTCATCTACGCCTTCTGTGGGTACCGGGTGACGCAGCAGGAATTTGACGCGGTTCTCAAGGCCGTCAATCGATTAACAGGCTGTCACTATACCCAGGATGACATCGCAGATGTGGAAATTGCGCCTGATGTGCTCAGCGCGGGTACAGCGCGCCTATTAGCGATGGACGCGCTGAGATTCGATTGATTGCGTCCTGTGCGTCTGCATCCAGTGGGGCAATTGTGCTGGAGCGCTGCGGAATGGTGAAATCGGGGTATTCATCCAGCAGGTTGAGAAACGCCTGAATAATCATCGGGTCGAAGCTACGAGCTGAACCTTGCAGCAGCCGTTCGCGGGCAGCATCCAACGACATCGCGGCCTTATAGGGGCGCTGCGATGTCAGTACGTCGAAGACATCAGCGACGGTCAAAATGCGCGCGCTCAGGGGAATCTCTTCACCTTTAAGGCCGGTGGGATAGCCGTGACCATCCCAGGCTTCGTGGTGATACAGCACCGTCTCCACGTAAAATGGATGCACGTCGCAACCAATTAGAATACGCGCGCCGATAATGGGATGTCGCTCCATCTGACGGCGCTCCTCGTCTGATAGCTTATCTGATTTGAGCAGGATATTATTGCCAATCCAGGTCTTCCCCAGGTCGTGTATCAGACCGGCCAGCGCCAGATCGCGCGCTTCGTGGCGGCTCCAACCCAGGTAACGCGCCAGGCGCTGCGCATACGTTGCGACCCTACGGGAGTGCTCGTAGGTCACAATATCGCGTTCCTGGATGCTTTTGGCGAATGAATGAATTACCTGTTTATGCTCACGCTCTTTGTTGTGTCGTACTGTTCCCACCTCTAAACTCCGCTCCCTACACGAATAACTCTACCCTCATGGGATATGAGGAAATGGTGTGTTTCCTACCTGCGCCGTAACAACATATGTATATTTGCTCATAACGAACATAGCACAAATCAATTCCTTTGTGTATAGTCTCAAGTATAGGGATTTTAACTACACAGGTCAAATTTCAGGACTTCTGGCAGCTACCAAATAGTCCTTTTTTACGGGTAACTCATGTCCTCTCTTCGTTAAATGTGTTAGACTCCTTCTGGTAATAAGAATGCGATTCATCGCGTCTATGTATGTAGACGATCATAAGGGGACGTTATAAAAGCGCGTCCACATGAGTACAGGCAAACAGCATATGCAAGAAGAAACGAATAATGTCATTACGATAGTACTGACTGCCGATAACCACCTGGGCTACACTGTTCCTGGTCAGTATCCACGCAAGCGCGAGGAACAGCGCCAGCGCCAGCGTCATGCCTTTCAGCAGGCGACGGATTTCGCCGTCGGCCAGGGAGTTGACCTGTTTTTGCAGGCCGGTGATCTGTTCGATACACCGCGCCCGGACGAGCAAGACCGCAGTTTTGTAGCGGCGCGCCTGGCGCAATTAAAGCAGGCCGGTATTCGCGTGTTCGCGCTTGGCGGCGTTCATGACACGCCCGCAGAAGCGCACTCCATGCTCGGCGATGCCGTCGTACCTGCCCCTCAACTCAGCTATGCAAGCCTGGGCGCGTTACATTATTTTCCCCCAAACGCGCCAGTAGCGACGCTCCTTGTGGGTGTCCCGTCTCCGTCGAACCATCCACAAAGGGCGTCGCTACAGCCAGAGATGCTTGATATCCGGGGCATACAGGTAGGCATATGCGGCCTGGGCGTGGCAGCCGGTCAGCAGGGAGACCCGCTGGCCCACGCGCAAATAGATAACGATATTGAACGCGCCGCTATTTCATTGCTGCTGCTGCACGCGCCCATCGAAGGTGTGACGACCGGAACACCGTTGCTTGATACGCAGGCCCAGATCAGTCGTGCCAGCATTACCTCTCAGTCGGCTTTTCGCTACATTCTGTCCGGCTATCACCACGCATTTACGCGCCTTTCTATCGGTCGATCCGAAGTTATTGTAGCGGGGGCAACGCAGCATCTCCACTTCAGCGATCCCGATGGTGAGCCTGGCTTTGTATTTCTAGGCATTGCAGCCGATGGGGTGCGCTGGTGCAGGCATATCGCCGTTGATGGCGTGCAACTGCGCCGACTCGTAATCCCTGTGGCCGACCTGTGGCCCGATGAAACTTCTGATCCTACCGCTTGCATACTCGATCAATTGCGCCCGTTGTGCGCGGAAGATGCGATGGTGCAGTTGCGGCTCGAAGGCGAACTCACCCGCCAGCGTTATCACCAGCTCGATCTCAACCAGTTGCGGCGTTACGGCGAGGAACATGCATTTGCCCTTGCCATTGACGATAGCGCGGTCACGTTTTTACCCGACGCGGAGGCCATATCTCGCGCCCAATCGATTGCCTTTTCTGCTTCTGATATAGAGGAGCGTTTATCCCCTCGTGATGAGCTTATTCGGCTGTCGGACGAGTGGATCGCTGCAGCCGAAGACGAACAGGAGCAGCAGGCGT
This sequence comes from uncultured Chloroflexia bacterium, assembly GCA_963769535.1. GTDB lineage: Bacteria > Chloroflexota > Ktedonobacteria > Ktedonobacterales > Ktedonobacteraceae > CF-113. The sequence goes on from CAVYMC010000007.1 coordinate 9,982, forward strand.
TAGTGGCTACGAAAGAGGAACTCCTGGCAGCCCTTTGTAATCTGTGAGGACGAATATATGATAATCCTGAAACATTTAAAAGCTGAACGATTCCGACTTTTGCGCGAAGTGAACTTACACTTTCCGCAGCGTGGGAGCATTCTCATTTCGGGTCCAAATGAGGCTGGTAAATCTACCATCGTTGAAAGCATCTACTTCGCGCTGTACGGTGAACCGCTGGTTGCTGCGTATGGGAAACGCGCGCCCGCTGCTCCCTCTCTTAATGAACTGATTCACTACGGCGAACAACAGGCGAGCGTCAGCCTGACACTTGCTATTGGCGCGAAAGAGCTGTCGATCACGCGCGCGATTGACCGCGACAAAGGTCAATCTGTCTCGCTCGATGTGCGCCAACTGGGTATGCCGCCGGAGAAAACCATCACCGACCTGGATGCTGCCAATGGGCGCATTATTGCCGAGCTGGGACGCATCGATGGGAAAACCCTGCGTCATTCCTGTCTGGTGGAACAAAAAGGACTGAATCACCTCGAGCTGTTGAACGGGCGCGAGCGCGAGCTTGTCCTGCGCAATATGCTTGGATTGGAGAAACTGTCGCGCCTGGCCGAACACTTCCGGCTCACCACCGAGGACGAACGCCAACTCGAGCAATGCGGCGAACGCCTGAAACTGGCCGAAGTGCAGGCGCGTATCCCCGAACTGAGCGCGAAGCTGGGCGAATCGGAAGCCGCCCTTGACGCCGTGACCATTTCCGAAGACCTGGCCGAGATTAGCCAGCAGGAAGCCGAAATTACTGAACAACAACTCGTGCTTGAACAGATTGCCAGTAAACGCCAGGATTTGAAAAGCCGCCAGCAGCGCATCACGCAGCTCACGAAAGCAGATACCACACTCGAACAGATCATCACAGCCTATGACGTGATTGCCGAGGCGCAACGCGAATTGCCGGAGCTTGAACACCAGATCGCCGAATTGGTGCGCCGCGAAAAAGAAGAACTGCCTGCCCTTGAGCAGCGCGTGCGCGATCTCTCGGACCTCACCCACTCTTTCGGCACGCTTGAGCGCATGGCCACCGACCTGTTGAACGCGGTAAACACTATTAAAGAGCTGGAGCAGAGTCTTAAACAACAGGAACATCTCCAGGAGACGCTGGCAGACCTGGAAGAGCAGATTGCTCGCGCGCGCCAGCTTGTCGAGGATGCGCAGCAATCGCAGCACGAACTTGGTGAACAACATCGCACCGGACGACCACAATTGGAGACGCGCCTGCAACGTTTGCAAACCCTCTCCGATAAACTGAGCGCATTGCAAAAAGCGCAGGAAACACATGACCGGCGCGCGGGACAACACCAGGAAGCCGCTGAAAATGCCCGGCAAATTGAGAAGGCGCGCCAGGAATTAGTCGAAAGCGAAAAGGAACTGACGCTGGTTGAAAATGAGGCGCAGCAGGTGCAGGCAAAGGCCGAAGCCGCTGAAAAACACTGGCGACAACTCAGCGTGCGCCGCCAATTGCAGCAATGGCAGCGCTTGAAGGAACTGACCGAAGGCATCGCAGAAGCTCAGCAGCATGTAGAGATGGCAGACCAGCAACGCGCTCGCTTGAATACCGGACTGCTTGATACAAAGCGTCTTGCGAGCCGGCAAATGCTCATCATGGCCGGCGGCGCTGTGCTGGCCGTAATTTGTCTCGGCGTCGCGCTGGCCGAGCTACATAATTCTTCTATTGTCGCAGCTATCGCTGGCATCATAGCGCTGGCGTTGCTGGGAGTGAGCGGAGCTAATTTACAAAGCTATAATAAGACGCGCCAGAAAGAGCGCGAGATAGATCGCCAGTTGCAGGAAGCCATCAACCGGGTAGGCATGATGGTTGCGGCGCGCGAAACTGCCATGCGTATGAACGGCAACCCCCAGGCGGTCGCGCAGGTTGAACATGAAATTCGCTCCCTGGGGTCGAACGTCCCACGATCGATTGAGGAAGCCCAGTTTATCCTGCAACAATTGCCAGATCAGGGCGAAAGCCTGACCGACGTGCAGCAGCAAATGACGGAGAGCCGCGAGCAGGCGGTCGCGGCGCGCGAGCAGTTAAATGTCACCATGGAGGCCGTTGCCGCGCTGCGTAAGGAAAAGGCCCGCCTGCAGGAACTGCGCAAACAAGAGGGCTGGGATGACCTGGAAGGCAATTTGCGCGCCGATGAGCAGCGCATCGAGCAATTGCAAAAAGAAATCGTGCTGGCTGCCGCTCAAGAAGGTCTGCCAGTGCCGAATTATGGCGTTAAACCCGCGCCTTCCACACTGCCAGACGCAGAGCTAAAATCGAAGCTGGCCGAAAGTATCAAAGCGACAGAGCTAGAACTGGCCTCGCTCGCCGACAAAATGGGGACGATACCCCAGATCTCTACCAAAATACAGATGCATCAGGAGGCGTTGGATGCGCTGCTGGCACGCGGGCAAAGTCTCAAAGAGAGGCATGAACAATTCCAGGCCAGCAATCCCACGCGCCAGATTGAACGAGCGCGCGAACAACAGATCGCTCTGCGCGAGGCGTTGCGCAGCTTACAGGATTCGCTGCGCCAGCGCGTACAGCCCCTGGGCGTGAGCTTCGGTCAAGCCTCCATCAGCCAGGCTGAAACTACGGCGCGTAAACAGCTCGACGCCTTGCAGGTTGCGCTTGGTCGCAAAGAAGAACTACAAAATCGTTATGCATCCAATTCCACCCTGTTGCAAGAAAACCAGGCCTCCCTCTCGGAGCATTACCGCAAGCTTGCCAGGTTTAGCGGCTCGCTGGGAAGCTGGATTGTGCCGCCCAATCCATTCGCCGACGCGCTGCGAGCATTGCGCGAACGCTGCGAGCGCGAGATGCAAGAAGCCGATGGGCGCGGCATCCAGTCAGAAATGGATGCCCTGAATATTCAGGAAGGCGCGTCCGATGCCAAAATTGAACTGTGCCGCCACGAAATTGAGGAAGCCAACGAACGCATTGCTACCATACTGGCGCAGCGCAGTCGCCCCCTTGCCAAAGGCTACACCTCCGCAGAAATCGCTGCCGTGTGGCCTCTGGTCGGCGAATACTTGCCAGAGGATCGCACTCGCCTGCAAAAAGAGATCGCAGCAGTTGAGCAGGAATTACGCGGCCTGGAACAGCAAGACCTGGCTCTCAGCGAACAATTGGAAACGGGCAGAAACATACTCGATCTGGAGCAGGCGCGCAAACGCATGGCGCAGCAGGAACGCAGCTTCCAGACCAAAGAGCGCGCTGGTCTGCTCATCGCCGCAACCTTTGATCGCATGATGCGCAAGATGCTGCCGCGCACCGAATACTATATGCAGCAATTGCTGCCCCTGCTCACACGCGGTCGTTATCACGACGCGCGTCTCACCACTGAACCTGAAGAGCAAATTTCCAGTGGTGGTTCTTTGCAGGTCAGCCTCTGGGAGCCTGCCGCTAACGCCTATATCCCCTTGCCCGCGCTCTCCGGCGGCGTGGCTGACCAGGTATCGCTGGCCTTGCGCCTGGCGTTCGCCATCGCATCGCTGCCCAAAGACCTGAACGCCGCCCCCGGCTTCCTCCTGCTGGACGAGCCGTTGAGCCTTGCCAGCCGCGACCGCGCCCAAAGTCTGGCCGATATCATCACCGGCGAAACGCTGGGCCAGCACTTCGAGCAGGTGCTTTTTGTCTCACACGACACCACCCTCAACACTTCCAGCTTCCCCTATCACATCTACATCGATAGTGGCATAGTCGTCGAAACAAACCTGCCCAGCGACATGCCCGCAACACCAGATACGCCCATGCAGTATGATACAAACGGCATCTACACGACCAACAGCAACGGATCAGACCCCACAACAGAGAAGCAAGAAGCTGTGTCGCTGGAGACCGTGTCGAATATGCCGTAGGAGAACGCCGCTCAGCGGGAGCCAGGGCGGGGACAAGCCCGCGCCCCTCCCCTGCTACGAAGCATGACATCATCCGTACAGAGGAGGGGCGCGGGCTTGTCCCCGCCCTGGTCGCCTCTCTTTTGTGTTATTATTAGGGTGCTTGCAACGTTGCTCGTGGAGTTTAGCTTGAAAGCCGAAGATATCGAAAATTATCTGTCCCAACTTGGACAGGAATTACTGAAAAGAGGCATTCGAGAACCAATACATGTTCTTCTCATAGGTGGTGCCTATATGCTTCTACTTACCAATACTCCGCGCAACACGGACGATATCGATATTTTCTGGCTAGAGGAAGAAGAAGGACTCCAACGAGCATTACGACCACTCCAGGAAAGTGTAATTGCTGTTGCTAAAGCAAATCAGATCAATCCTGACTGGTTGAATTACATGACGCATCTACTCATGTATGACCTTGTGATCATTCCAGATGGGAATTTATGGAAAACATATGGCCCGCTCCATATTTATACTCCGCCTGAGGAATACATCCTTGCGCTCAAGATATTTGCAGGACGCGACAAAGACATTGAAGACTGTAAAATACTTCTCCAGCAAGTGAAGGTCGATACACGACAACAGGCTCAAATTCTGCTTGACCGGTACATTTTACCGGATGCGCAACAAAATAATACCGAAACGATAGTAAGATCGCTCGACCTCCTCTTTGGAAAGCAACAGGCAAGAAACGGCGGTGCGCAATCATGAGAATTCAAACTATGGCACTGGCCTATCAGCAAATTTGTTCGGGAGAGAAGGAACCCTGGATTGCATTAGGCAATTTCAGGAACGCCTGGTATGGTTACGCGAAGGATGATCGGTTAGCGTTGGTAAGCGACTCCATAACAGAACCAGAACCTGGCACTCAGCATACCCGTCGTTGGGGAGCCTTCTGCGCCGCCTCGGTCGAGTTCCTCTGTCATGGCTATAACGTCCCCTGCCCGGAGTGGGTACACGATCCACGCTACATTCTCGCCATCCCCTGGTGGCCAGAACATGCTCGTAATCTTGCAACCCGCGTACAGTTGATGCAAAGTACCCCGGCGCCCTTTGTAAAGCGTCATATCTTTTGCGGCAACCGGCTTTACCAGAATAAATATGAAATGAGCGCCTGGGCGCAAGAAGCGAGAGCCAGGGGAATTACGAATCCGGGAGAAGTTTTCCACTATGCTCGCCAAAAAGAAATCAGCATTCACGGAGGCTAGACAGAACCTCGTAATTCCTCAGCATCCCCACAGCTTCTTCCACCAGCCGCGAGCGCAGCGACTCCGGCTCCAATATCCTGACATGCTGGCTCCAACTGAGCAGCCAGTGCAGAATTTCGCTTTCGTGGCGCACCTGGAGCGTGACCAACAGCCCTTCGGGCGTTTCCTCTTTATGCGTGACATAATACGAACGCGCTTCCTGTACCCAGCGCAATCTCGGCATCGAAGAGCGCCCGCACCCTTATCGAGCGGGCATTGCGCTCGCGTTCCGTGTCCTGTTTCATCGCATAATCGGCGGGCCGCTGGAACGTTTGGGGAAGGATTTCAAGCCTGTCGATGCGGTCAAGGCGAAAATTGCGGGTGTCATGCTGTAAATGGCAATGGGCGACCATGTGCCAGCCGCTCGGAAAATGAATCAGGCCATAGGGATCGGCCTCGCGGGTCGTCTGCTCGCCCCGGCTCTCTCGCGCATGGCGGGCGTGGTAGCAAAAGCGCACCGTTGAACGCTGGATGATGGTGCGGCGCAGTTGCTGCAACAGCGTCACGCGATGCTTACTCTCCGGTGTATCGGGTGTGCCAGCAACAAAGACAATGCTGTTTTGCAGGTAATGCACTTCGGTGCGCTGCCGGCCTTTGCCCTGCAACTCGAGTACGATGGCTAACAGGCGGTCCGTGCGGTTCATACGTTTCCTCGCACAAGAGACGTGAAGACGCCAATCGCGGCGATGCAGGCGCACACGATAAAGGCAGCATGAAAGCCACTGGCGAAGGTTTGCTGCAACTGGGTGATATGCGCGGGGGAAAGCGTTTGGCGAAATTGATTGGAAATCAGCAGCACACCCGCCGTTGCTCCGCCCAGGCTGGTGAAAATGGCTCCTGCCAGGGCGACGCTCACACTTTGCCCGAAGACACGCCCCGTTGCCAGGAAGCCGGACGCGCTGCCCTGGTGACCGCGCGGCGCCGCTCCCATCAACGCGCTGTTATTGGGCGACTGGAACAACGCCTGTCCCGCCCCCGTGAAGACTAAGCGCCAGATAATATCAAAAGTCGAACTTTGCGCGTTCAACTGGCTGATAAACACCAGCCCGATGCAGGCGATTGCCAGCCCGCCGGAAGCCAGCCAGCGCGTACCGATGCGGTCGGCCAACGCGCCGCTAAAAGGAGCAATCATGGCGATGGTCAACGGCAGGGGCGTAAGCAGAAAGCCGGCTTGCAGAGTAGAGTAGCCGCGCAATTCTTCCAGGTAAAAAGGCAGCATGAAACTAACTGCGAAGAGCGCCAGGAAACTCAGAATCAGGCTGATATTGGCGGAAAGAAAGACGCGGCTGCGCAGCAAGACAAAATCGATAATGGGATGGGCGACGCGCCGCTCCACAAAGACCAGCGCTATGAAACCGAGCGCGCTGATTACCAGCGTGCTAATCAACAATGGCGAGTTCCAGCCCCATTCCTGCCCGAATGACAGGCCAAGCGTCAGCCCTACCAGCCCGATTGCCAGTAAAATCGCGCCGACTGGGTCAAAACGCCCCTCGCTCTTGCTCCCGCTTTCTCGCAGTATGCGCAGCGTGGCGATAATGCCAATGATGCCGAGTGGGATGTTGACGTAGAAAATCCAGCGCCACGAGAAATTCTGGGTAATGATGCCGCCCAGCGTCGGCCCTACACTCACCCCTAATGCCACAATGACCGCGTTCATGCCCAGGGCGCGCCCGCGCTCCTTAGCAGGGAAGGCGCTCGTGAGCATGGCCGGGCTGATAGCCATGATAAATGCGCCGCCTAATCCTTGCAACGCGCGCGCGGCAATCAACATGCCAAGCGAAACGGAGGCCCCACAGATGGCAGAACCCACGGTGAATATAATCAGTCCCGTGGCCCATATCGGCTTGCGCCCGATCACATCGGCTAAACGACCTATGGTTAGCAACACGCCAGCAGTAACAACCAGGTAGGCGATAATGACCCATTCAACCGCGCCGCTCAATGGCACACCGAAAAAACGCGCGATTGTCGGTAAGCTGATGTTGACAATGGAGGAATCGAGCGTTGCCATAAAAATGCCAACGGCCAGAATAGCAAAGACAACCCACTTGTTGGGCTGCTCCTGACCTGCTTTGCCGGCAGCGGCCTTCGCCGCTTCTGCTTTTTCAAGCTCCTGTTTCCCATCGGAAGAAATAAGCGCGTGCTTGCCTGTTGCATTGGCGTCAGTCTCGTGTTGTTTCATACTATCCTTAAACTGTGCAAGAAAAAGTAGATGGTCATACCGGTGCCTACTAAGATTACAAATACACGAATCAGGCGCGGATTGAGTTTCCGCGCGAAATACGCGCCGCCGTAGCCGCCTGCAATCGCGCCCAGGATCATGACAAGCGCCGGGAGCCAAATCACCGCCCGCACGACAATGAAGATGACCACAGCCACGCCGTTGATGCTGGCCTGGAGTACTGTTTTTAACCCGTTCATCTCGTGAATGTTTTCCATGCCCATCAGACCGAGTACAGCCAGCATCATAATGCCGAGGCCGCCCCCGAAATAACCGCCATAGGTCGCCATAATGAGTTGAACAAATGAAATACCCACTAGCGCGCGTCGTGAAATAGCCGCTTTAGACCGTAATCCCTGCGTACTTTCAGTGTGAGCGTGCTCCGACCGCTTGCGCACCATCGCGGTGATGCGCGGGCTGAAAGCGAACAATAGCGTTGCAACCAGCATCAGGTAGGGCAGCAAGTAGAGAAAGGTACTCTGCGACGTTAAAAGCAACAAAATCGCGCCCAGAATACCGCCGACCAGGCTGACTAACCCCAATGTCACGAGGACTAGCCGGTTGACCTTCGTCACTTCCTGGCGATACGCGCCAATGCTTGCGACCGAGCCGGGCCACAGCGCGACGGTGCTGGTCGTATTGGCCTGGATAGGGAGCACGCCGCTGAAAATGAGCGACGGAACAGTAATAAAGCTGCCGCCGCCCGCCACTGCGTTGAGCGTGCCGCCGAGTACGGCGGCGATGAATAAGAGGATTCCTGATACGAATGTCATATTCTACACTTCTCCATACACAATATTCCCGCCCACTATCGTCGCCTGCACCCCATTCTCAGGCATCTTCTCTTGTGGCACGCTCAAAATATCCTCGCGCAATACTACCGCGTCGCCTAATTTGCCCACCGTCAACGATCCCTTGCTCTCCTCCTCGCCGCCTGCGTAGGCCGCTCCCAGCGTATAAGCCCACAGGGCCTGGGTGATCGGCAAGGCCTGGTTGGGCAGCCAGGGTGGGCGTTGCGTGGTCTCTGTATCATTACGCATGGTGGTTGCATAAAGGATACGCAGCGGGTCAAAAGTTTCGACTGGAGCGTCGGAGCCGAGCGCGAGCGGAATGCCCATTTGCTGCATCGTGCGATAAGCATAGGCGCGGCGGTGTCGCTGGCCCCAGTAACGCTCGGCAAGATCGCGATCAGCCACAGCGTGAAAGGGCTGCACCGAGGCGATCACACCCAGACGCTGCATACGTTGCAGGTCTTCGGGGGCGATCAATTGCACATGCTCTAGCCGGTAGCGTAATTTCGATGTTTTGGCCTGAACATTAGCGCCAGCATTAGCAAGCTGGCGCAGCGCCAGCTCGATAGAGTTGAGCGCGACGCGGGCAGCGCGGTCGCCTATGGCGTGAATTGCTATACTGATGCCCATTTCGGCAGCCGCGCTGACCGTCTCGCGCATCTCCTGTTCAGGGAGGGCCAGGATGCCGCGATTGTCCGGGTTGCCTTCGAAGCCATCCAGCATGGCGGCGGTCTGCGAGCCAAGCGTGCCGTCGGCAAAGATTTTGATACCGCCCAGGCGCAGCATGTCATCGCCAAACCCCGACTGCAATCCGACCGCGCGCAATTCCGGCAGCATCTGGCGCGGCAGGATCATCTGCACTCGTGTATGCAATACGCCTTCATCGCGCAACTGCTGCAAGAGGCGGAAAGCTTCGTTGTCTTCGATTTCGTGAATGCCGGTGATGCCCATGCTTTGCAGTTCTAGCAGTTTAGCTTCGACAAGGTGACGTGTCAGTACCGGGTCGTGCCGGTCGATCACACGATAGACGAGCGATGTCGCCCCCTGCTCTTGTAAAATACCCGTTGGATTGCCATCACCATCGCGCAAAATCGCGCCGTTGGACGGTTCCGGCGTATCCGCGCCAATAGTGGCGCGCTGCAGCGCCAGCGAATTGACCCATAAGACATGCGCGTCTTTACTCCACAAAGCAACGGGATGCTGCGGCGCGGCGGCATCGAGCAAAGCGCGGGTCGGAAATTGCTGGCCGGGCCATAAACCCTTGTACCACTGACCGCCCAGTATCCACTGTCCCTTCGGTGTCTGCGAGGCCCGCTGGCGCACTAATTCCGCCACTTCATCTTCGCTCGCGCATTGTCCTGCGTTGATGTTATGGGAGCGATAGGCCTCCATGAGCAGGTGGATATGCGCATCGATGAAGCCGGGCAACACCGTTTTGCCGCGCAAATCGACCACCTGCGCGTGCCTGTCGCCCGCGCGTCGCACCTCGTCATCGCTGCCCACCGCCACAATGCGCCCGCTCGCGCTATCAATTGCCATCGCCTGCGCGCGTGGCTGCGCCGCATCCATTGTGTAGATTGTGCCGTTCAAATAAATGTTGATACTCATAGATTCTCCAGGGCGACAGTTGCCAGGGAAGGGCGGGATGTACCCCATATCCCCAAGGCGGAGGCAAGCCACACTCCCTGCTGTCATCCTGAGCGCAGCGAAGGATCTCTCGCCGGGCAGTGTGCAGTTCCTTCGCTGCGCTCAGGATGACAGAACAGTTCATGCGTTCACGCCTCTGGGGCTTGCCCCCGTCCTGGCAACTGCTGGCCTGTATCCTCCTATTTATTACCTCGATATTAAATACACGCTGACGATAATCATTATTCCCCCGGCGATGGTTGTGGGCAATATCTGATCGCCCAGCAACAGAATCGCCAGGGTTGTTCCCAGTAGCGGTTGCACAAACAACGTGGATGCCGCCGCTGACCCATCGATGTTTGCCAGCCCCTTGAACCAGGCCAGGTACGCGATAACGGTTGACATGATCGCCAGCCAGCCAATGCTGAGCCATCCCACCAGGCCCGGCTCGTGCCATCCATGCAGGGTAATATCGACTCCGGCAAGCGGTATCCAGAAAATAGTGCTGCCCACGATGGCGACCGCTGTAATCAGCAGAGGCGGGTGTTTAACCAGCAGCGCCTTACCGCGCACCGTATAAAAAGACTCGAAGACCAGGGCCAGTACCACCATCAAATCGCCCACAATGCGCAGCGCGCCCCCGCCCGGAGGAATATTGGGAACGACACTGCGCTCAACAATCAAATACACCCCCGCCAGCCCCAGCAAAAGCGCCACACCCGTGAGCGGCTTGAAACGCTCGCGCAGCACCAGCCACGAAAGCGCGGCAGTGAAAATCGACTCGCTGGTAATCAGCAGCGCCACATCCGAAGCCGTTGTAAGCGATAACCCGCCATACTCGAAGATTTTGTTGATGATGAAGCCTATCACGGCCAGCAGCGCCAGTTGCGGCAGGTCTTTGCGCGTCAAATTGAGGTCTTTGCGCCACGCAATCAAAAAAGGCAACAATACCAGCGCGGAAATAATCATACGCAGCGCATTCATGATATTCACAGACACATCGCGCAAAGCGAATTTGGCCGCGACATAGCTGCACGCCCACAGCGTGTTTGCGAGGATGAGCAGGAACCAGGAGAAGGTGTGGCGAGGGCGCGTGGTGGGTTGCGTGGACATAGTGTAACTTTCTTCGGGTGGACCAAAAGGGACAATTAAGGACGGCGAAATTGATCCTCCTCGCACCCAGGGCGAGGACAGGCGCGGTCCCGCATCCCCCAGGAGGTCTGGCTCAGTGCATTGCTTCCCATTTTTCTGGGTTGTTGCGTATGTATTGGCGTCTCGCCTCTAGCGCTGTAGCGTCTATTATAGCACGATCATCACAGTCTCGTTCCCAGATAATGCCGGAACGTTTCAGGCCAGTTGATTTAATGTGATCTATAGATCACCCTGGACAGCATGGGCGATATTGGAAGCATGCGAGAGTACCCTGCTCATCGCATTGAGCAGGTCGAGATGGATAGCGCTTGACGCTAGACTCGGCAGTACCCCCGACTGCAAGCGGCGCAGGTGTCGTAAATGGAATTCACGCTTCATCTGACTAAGTTGCGCTTTCCGAACCAGGAACTCGGCTGCCAGTGTCTGGTCTTGAGCTGCGAGGGCCGCCAACGCCTGCTCTAATGCCACTGTCACCTCACTATGGTAGGTAACAAGGTCACTCCACCCTTCGTCAGAAAACATGATCTGGTTGCGGCGTTTGCGGCGGGCCAGGCGCATAAACTGCTTATCGATGATATCGCCAATCGCTTCGAGGTCGCTGATGATGTAGAGCAACGCAATCTCACGATGTGCCTGTTCCTCGGTCATTTTACCGTCGTCGAGTTGTGTCAGGTAGCGCTTAATGGCCGCTTCCAGTTCGTCGATCTGGTCGTCGAGAGCATCGATGCGCGTAGGTATATCCGAGCCTCTCTCCTCAAAGGCGTGGATGCTCTGTCGCAGCATCTCTGTTACCAGGTCGGTCATGCGAAGAACCTCGCGTGTTGCCTGCCCAAGCGCCACAGCTGGAAGTGACAACGCTTCAGGGTCAAGATAGCGAGGCCCAACCCCCTCGCTGTTGCTGCGAATGGGCAGGAGCGCGATTGCGGTGCGTGTCAGTGGAGTTGAGAGCGGAATGAAGATAGCAGCAAGCGCCAGGTTGAACCCCAGATGGGCTACGGCCACCTGGGCCGCCGGGTCGGTAAGCACATGAGAGAGCAGCGCTGCCAGTGGGCCGAGTACCACAAGCGCTACCATCGCACTTGTGAGCTTTGTTCCAGTATGGATAAGCGCAAGACGTCGGCCAGCGACAGAGCCTCCACTTAATGCAGTCAGTAGAGCTGGGACTGTAGAGCCAACATTAGCGCCGAGCATCAGCGCAAGCGCCGCCACCAGCGGTAGCGTGCCATTCGCCGCCAGTACCAGCACCAATCCAATTGCTGCTGCGCTGGAGAAAAACGCCATAGCCAGCGCCATACCTATCAGCGCCAGTACAAATGGGGCTCCAGTAAGTGTTCGTAACACCTCGGCGGTGACGTGGCTCGCCGCAATAGGTGTGCTGCCATATTGCAGTGCGGCCAGACCCAGGAGCACCAGCCCAAATCCAAAAAAGGCTTGCCCAAGTTCGCGTAGAGCCGTGCGACGTGTGAGCATGGCAGCAGCAGCTCCTAAACCCGCTAGCACCAGGGCGTAGTCAGTTATGTGGAGCGTCAGCAGTTGCACGACGAGCGTGGAGCCGACATTCGTCCCTAGCAGTATGACAACTGCTCCTGACAATGGCACGAGTTGGGTACTCACCAGTCCTACCAACAATGAAGAAATAGCGCTGGAGCTTTGTGTTAGCGCGGCTGCCAGAACTCCGACTCCAAATGCCGCCAACGGACGTCGCGCGAGCGCTATCGTGGCACGTCGTAAGCGCGCTCCTGCGGCGCGCTGCATAGAATCAGTAATCAGTCGCACTCCGTAGAGAAGCAACATCACACCACCCACAAGCAGGCCCAGCACAGCGGTAGGGCTGGTTGAGTCAACCATTGGCTTCTTCACCTTTCTAAGATCAATGCATCGTGAGGGAAACAATGAGATAAATCTCTACCTCTATCCTGGAAAGCTCGAATGGGTAGAAGCTCTCAACCGCTCCACTCGGCGGAATCGCAAGCTTCTCTGTATGAATGTTAAGAGAGTGTTAAGAGAGTGTTAAGAGAGTGTTAAATCATACTATATCACTCAATTGGCAAGAGCGCAAGCAGGGGTATGAGTATTCCTCGCCTATCGGGTGCTGTGTCTATAATATGGTAAAATATCTCCACTATGAACCTGTGGGCAGAATCTGACAACCCCGAATTAGCCAGCGCCCCTCCAGAACAGGCGCGCAAGCCGGCAATGGGTGTAGGGACGCGATTTATCGCGTCCTCCAACGCCAACGCGCTATTGCCAGCATTGCGCTCCTGGCTGCTGGCTGATTATGTCGCGCCCTATTGTCGCTCGCTGGCTGCCACGCGCATCTTTCGCCGCTGCATCTGGCTCGACGCGCTGGGCAGCACGCGCGCAACGGCGAAGAAGGCCAACAGGAATCAAGGGCGCGATATTGGGCGCGGACGCGATTCATCGCGTCCCTACATATTTGATGATGTTGCCGAAGGGGAACAACTCGAGCGCAGCGCATCGCGTCCCAACAAAGCCGCGCAGAAGCCACACTCCGAAACATTGCCCCCCGCGCTGCAAGCCGTCGCTACCCTTGCCGGCGAACTGGCGCGCGAAAGCAAGCCCATCATCCTGCAAGGCCTCGCCCTCGACAGCCCCAAAACTGTAGGGACGCGATTTATCGCGTCCGCCCCCCTTGTTTTGCCAAAAGAGAGCAGCTTCATAAACGCCGGTTGGCGCGAGGCTGCCCCCGCGCTTCTCCCCGCCATTGAGCAAACCGCCGCAATTTTCCTGCTCAACCCTCTCGCCATTGCCAGATCATCCCCCTCAGTAAAGGACGTAATCCCGTTCTTGGCCGCAGACGAACTCGCGCCGCTTTTTCAGCGCACCGCGCCAACCGAGGCGTGCCTGCTGTTGATGCATCAACAGGTTGAGAAGGTATTTCTTCCGGCTTTGCGCTCGCCTGGCGGGGCAGCCGCCTTTACCGCCTTGCTGCGCAGCGATCGCTGGAAAGCGATGTTGGCGAAGGAGAGCGAGAAAAACTCAAAGATTGATAAGGTGATAGACCTCTGGTTAGCTTCCCTGCAACCACATTTCCCATTTGCGCAGCGTATAACCTTTCCCATGCTGATTGGCCCGGCCACCGTTGAAGACGCTCCCTGCACTCTGCTCTTTGCCACGCGCCGCCAGGATAGCCTGGCCTGTATGAACGATGCCGCGTGCGGCTATCGCAGACGCCTCGAGAAAGAGAGCCGCCGGGGCATTTTGAACGAGGACTGGTTTGCCGCGCAGCAGGCCGAACGCGACGCGCAGGCGCTGCAACAATTGAGCGAAGACGCCTTGCGCGAAGGCCGCGCCCGTATGCCTCAACGCTGGCTCGACCTGCGCCAGCAACTACTGCTTGACCGTTTCGGTCAATGGATGCTGAGCGAATACGATGAAATCATCTGCCGCTTGCTACAGGCGGACGAAGTGCGCTGCGAATGGCGACAGGCGAACCATGATAGTCTTCCCTGCCGCGTTCCCGGCCACGAGGATATGTTGCAATGGCAATGGAAAAAGAGACGCTACTAGGGGGAAATGCCAGGTATGGGGATGCCCGGACATTTTAGTAGCACCTCTTAACTAAGGAACGTTCTAGACATAACTTTAGTGGCATAAATCCTGATAAAGATTGTGTGATAAATTTTCCTCTATCAAATTGACCTGTGTAGCGAGTATAATAACGAGAAAATAATCAACAGAACAAAACAGCACATCCGCAAGGGAGAAGAGGAATAACCCACATGCCACGTAAACAGAAAATGACGGGAGACCAGACCCCCGATCCGTTTGACGAACAATTCTCGTCGCAAACCGGCGCTGCTAATGAGCACAACGATGTAGGGACGCGATTTATCGCGTCCGGCAGCCCCCAGGACACGTATGGTGATGGACGCGAAACAGCGCTTCCCTACAACGTCTATAATGATGAGAACCGGCATCACGAGGCCGGCAAGCGCGAAGTCGAGATGTACATTCGCACCTACAATACGCTCTTGCGCAGTTCGGGTGAAATCAGCCTGAAAGCTCTCGTGCAGGCGCATTACAATATCGATTCGAGCCTGCATCCAGAGGCGCGATCGCCGTATCCCGATATGTCCGCTTTCATTTACAGTGTACTGCGCCTGCCCTCTGCTATTATTCACTGCGACCTGGTGCTGCTGGGTCAATCTGAAGATGTCTTCTTGCAACAGGGCTTTCAAGTCGATCACTGGCAGTCGGTCACAGCCTCGGCGCGGCGGCGCAAGTGGTTCTATGATGGCAACAACACCCTGGCGGTCTACGTTGCCAGCGTGAGCGACACCGATGATATTGTTCCCATTCTGGTGGCCTTCCAGATCGAATGGAACAAAATGTATTACCTGCTCAATGCCGACCCCACCACCATGCAGATATTAGAAACACGCATGGATCACACGTCGCCCGTGTTTGCTGAGATTCGCAAAGTGCTGCGCGAGCGCCTGCATATCGCCGTTGATGACTGGGAACGCCTGGAAGTCATCTGGGGCGATCGCCTGTGGGAAAACCTGCTCACCATCGGCAGGCAGCGCAAAAGTTTCGCGCTGCGCTTCCTGGGCGGCTCGCACGTGGGCTATGTGCGCGCCACGCGCCAGTGGTGGGAACCGGTAGAAAAACTGCTTGGGACCCTGGGACTACAGGATCGCCCGGTCTACTTCGTTTCCAGCAATACGCACAGCCTTGTCAATCTCATGTCGGGCGCGTTGCTGCGCCGCGACAACGAATTGACAAAATTCGCCCTGAGCGGCGAAGACCCCTACCTGGCCGATGAATGTCGCAAACTGCAACAAGGGATAGTGCCGGGCAACTGGCAGAACTTTCTCTACTTCCTGTCTCGCGAATGGGTACGCACCCCGGCGGGTAAAGAGTTCACGCGCCAGCGCACACACGAGGAGGAGGAGCGCGGCATCTGGTACATCAATGCGCGGCATGGCCTGGAAATCGACGCGCAGGTGTTTGAACTGGCCCGCTTGCGTCCCATGGATGTCGATCCGCGCTCTCGCATGTCCGGCATGGACAAGCTGGCAAAGAGCAAAGCCATCATCCTGAATATCGACTACCCGCTTGGCATGGCCGCCTACCGCATGATGCGCGAGATCATGGAGAACATGCCCAACCTGCGCGGCATCTACGTCCTCGGCAAAGCAGCCACCCTCAACGGCAGCATCGGCGACGTGATGATCTCCAACGTCGTGCTCGACGAGCATAGCCAGAACACCTACTGGCTCGACAACTGCTTTACCGCCCAGGATGTGCAGCCCTATCTGATTTACGGTTCCGTGCTTGACAACCAGAAGGCCGTATCCGGCAAAGGCACCTACCTGCAAAACCGCCAGTACTACGATTTCTACTACCGAGCCAACTATACCGTCGTCGAAATGGAGAGCGGCCCCTACCTCAACGCCGTCTACGAAGACCAGTACCTGACCCGCTACCCGGTAGGAGAAAACATCAACTTCGCGCGCCTGCCCTACGAACTGGGCATCCTGCACTACGGCTCAGATACTCCCTACACACGCGGCAAGAACCTGGGCGCGGGCAGCCTCTCCTACTTCGGCATGGACTCGACCTACGCCAACGCCGTTGCCATCCTGCGCCGCATCTTCGAGAACGAAATCCAGCAGCACACGCAAACCCAACCCCTGATGGACGACGTACAACCGATCAAAGCGCAACCGGTAGCGAATCCATAAGAACGCTAGCGGCCCAATGTCCTGCTGATTTTTGACAACCGAACAGGGTAATGCGCGTTGCCCCGTCCTGATGATGTTTGACAACCGAATGCGGTAATGCGCTCCAGCGTCCTGATGAATTTTGACAACCGAATGCGGTAATGACGGAAAACATCCGCTCCCGTCCTGTAGGGACAAGGGGCGGATGTGGGGAGGGGTGGGGGCCTTGTGCTTGTCCTGGTGGCAACACGATTCGCCAGGGGTTTCGTGAAGCAGCATGGTCGCATTCCGACGAGGACAAGCACAAGGCCCCCTCATCCACCCCATCCCGCCCCTTGTTCCTACAGGACGAGACCGGGCCATTCCCTCATCCGGTCGGCAAAGTTCATCAGGCAATTGCGCTCGTTTGTAGGTCATTTTGAGAAGGAGCAGAATTCCTGCTCAATACAGGACATATACCGCTCATTTTGCGCGATAATTTTTTTTTGTAGGGACAGTGGGGCGCTTCCATTCCCCTATTCGGTTGTCAAAGTTCATCAGGATATGATGATTATCTAAGATGCCAACGATTGTTGCTCTACCCCCACACCCAGCGCAGTCTGTTCGATCAGGTAACGGATAACCGCGTCCAGGCTGCCCGTCTGCCGGTATACCGCCATCTGGCGATCCGCGCCGGTGCCGCGTGGGTCGTCGAGCAGCATACGCAGGTAGTTAATTTCGCGCCTGCTGCCCAGGTCGTCCAGCACATCATCGACGAAATCCAGCATTTCGTTAATGGCGTCACGCATCGGTATAGAGCGCCCATGCACAAAATCGATGATCTCTCCATCCAGCCCGTAACGCATGGCCTGCCATTTGTTCTCCTCCACGTAATATCGCGGCAGGATGCGCATTCCCAGACCTCGCTTGTACAGCCACGTCAGCTTCGCCACCAACGCCTGGCAGAGCGCCGCCAGCGCCAGCGTATCCTCGAGCGTCGCGGGCATGTCACAGATGCGAAACTCAACCGTATTGAAGAACGGATGCGGGCGAATATCCCACCAGATTTTCTTGCCGTTGTCGATGATGCCAGCCGAGATCAGCGACTGCACATAGCGCTCGTAATCCGACCAGGAGGCAAACGGCTCCGGCACACCGCTGCGCGGGAATGGTCGCCACGCCACCGAGCGGTACGACTTGATCCCCGTAAAACGTCCCGACCAGAACGGCGAGTTGGTCGAAAGCGCCAGCAGGTGCGGCAGCCAGCTCCGCAGTTGATTTACCAGGCTGATAACCAGCTCGCGATTTTCAGCGTCCCCCAGTCCGACATGCACATGCAGCCCGAAAATCAAAATGGAACGGCAGATATCCTGCAACTGCTCTTCCAGTTCGGCATAGCGTTTGTTGGGCGTCGCCAGTTGCTCTGTCCAGGAACCCGCGGGGTGAGTACCCGCGCTAATCAACGACAATCCTTCCTGCTCCGCCAGCTTCAGCAGCATGGCGCGCGTCTGTTGCAGTTCCAGGCGAGCGGCCAGGATATTCGGACAAACGTCGCTCGCAATTTCGACGGTCGATTGCAGCATCTCGGCCTTGATTTTATCGCCGAACTGCGCCGCCCCCTTTTCCAACATCGTCAGAATATGCGAAGACAACTGGCCCGTTTGACGGTCCACCATTTGAAATTCTTCTTCGATTCCAAGCGTAAATCTCAATGACATATCTGCCTCCTTTTCGTAGTCATAGTAAGGGCGGGAGTGGAGAGGAAGAGAGGCGGGGACCCTTGCGGTCGCCCTGAGCCAAACGAACTACAAGAGAGCAAAATTAGCGAAGTCATAGTAAGGGCGGGAGTGGAGAGGAAGAGGGGCGGGGACCCTTGCGGTCGCCCTGAGCCAGACAACACAAACAAACTACAAGGGATCACATTCCATACGGCATGTTTCCATCGTAAATCATCGTCATCAGTTGAGGCACGCGCGCGCATGTAACTTCCTTAGACGTAGACGGTAGGGACGCGATTAATCGCGTCCCTACACTGGTGCATCATCGCATTTCAGGCAGGTAGAAAAGCATCATCGCTTTTATGCCGCGCAAGCAGTAACTCAACATAATATTACCGCTGGGAATCATAGCGTACACAAGAAGTATGCTGTTTGTCAAGGGGTAAATACCAACAAAAAGGGCAAAAGATATGACACGCCATATCTTTTGCCCTTTTTGTTGGCAGGGTTATTCAGTGCGCAATGCGACAATCGGGTCCAGCCGCGCGGCGCGCTGGGCCGGGTAGAAGCCGAAAACAATGCCCACCAGGGCTGAGACGCCAAAGGCGATCAGTATCGCGAGCGGGTCAATCTGGAAGGGGAATTTGTTGACGGTGGCGATGATATACGCCACAATCGGACCAATAATCAAGCCGATCAACCCACCCAACGCGCTTAAAAAGAACGCCTCGATCAGGAATTGTGTCAGCACGTCGCGTTGCCGCGCGCCAATGGCAATGCGAATGCCGATTTCGCGCGTGCGTTCGGTAACAGAAACCAGCATGATATTCATGATGCCGATGCCGCCCACGATCAAGGAAACCGCCGCCACGCCTACCAGCAGGATGGACAGCGATTGAGCCGTTCCCTGCACCGTTGAAAGCACCTGTGAAGTGTTCTGGATGGTGAAGTCATCATTCGCAGGATTGGTGATGTTATGGCGTTGTTCGAGCAGCGCCTGCGCCGCGCTTTGCACGCTGCTCACATTGTTGCTGTTATCCGCCGTCAGTATAATACTGTTGACAAACTGGCTACCGCTCAAGCGTTGCTGAGCCGTGCTGAATGGCACATATACTATATCATCGGCGTTGGCTCCAAAGCCAGTTGAACCTTTTGAAGTCAGCGTACCGACAACTGTGAAGGTCACTTTGCCAATGCGTATCTGCTGCCCAATGGGATCAATGCCCAGCGGCGTGAACAGATTGTCTACCACCGTTTGTCCCAGCACCGCCACGCTGTTGCCGCTCTGCTCATCCGCCTGCGTGAAGAAATTGCCTTCCTGCATCTGCCAGCTTCCGATTTGCTGCTCGGAAGGGTAGACACCCTGTACGCTTGACGACCAGTTCTGGTTACTGAAAACAAGTTGGCCGTTCGCATTCAATATAGGGCTGGCGGCTGCCACATGGGGGAGCTGTGCCAGCGCGTCCGCGTCCGCCTGAGTCAGCGATTGCAGCGTACCCGCGCCTCCCCGCGCGCCGCCGGAACTGGCGCTGCCGGGACGAATGGTCAACTGCAGCGGGTTCAGCGTGGAGAGCCGCGCATTGATGGAGGCGGTATTGCCTTCGCTAATGGCGATCACAATAATCACCGCCCCCACTCCAAAAATGATGCCCAGCGAGGTCAGCAGCGAGCGCAGCAAATTGGCCCGCAGCGCCTGTAACGCGCTTCCCGTGCTTTGATAAATGCCCTGCAATCCCCGCGCTCGCCTGTACTGCTGCCCCCTCAACGTAGGGACGCGGGTGGTGTTGCGGACTTGTGGGCGTCCCTGTCCCTGTTTCACCCCCTCCACCTGTCCGTCTTCGCGTTCTGTTGTGCTCATGAAATTACCTGCTTCCCATCGTCGCTGTAGGGACGCGATTCATCGTGTCCGTGTGCATCGTGTCCGTATGCATCGGGTGATTTGTGTTGGGCGGACGCGATAAATCGCGTCCCTACAGCCCTATCTTCGCGAACGATCACCGGCGTGGCAACATCGGTATCATCCACTACGCGCCCATCGCGGAACTTCACCTGGCGTTTCGCAAAGTTGGCGATGTCCGGCTCGTGCGTCACCAGCACAACCGTCAATCCGCGCGCATTCAACTCTTGTAGGATGGCGATGATCTGCGTGCTCGTCTGGCTATCCAGATTGCCAGTCGGCTCGTCTGCCAGGAACAGCGATGGCGACGTGACCAGCGCGCGCGCAATCGCTACGCGCTGTTGCTGTCCGCCTGACAACTCCGCCGGGCGATGGGAGGACCTGGCCTTCAACCCGACCAGCGCCAGGGCCAGTTGCGCGCGTCGCAGCCTCTCCGCTCGTGGAACGCCCGCATACACCAGCGGCAGTTCCACATTATCCAGCGCCGTCATCCATGACAAAAGATTGAAGCTCTGGAAAACAAAGCCGATCTTTTGATTGCGTACATCGGCCAGCGCATTCACGCTCATCTTGCTCACGGCTACCCCATCAAGCAGATAAGTTCCGCTCGTGGGCTGGTCCAGGCAGCCTAGCAAGTTCATGAACGTGGACTTGCCGGAGCCGGATGGCCCCATCAGCGCCACGAACTCTCCCTGCTTCACCTCCAGGTTGACCCCGCGCAGCGCTCGTACTACGTTGCGGCCCAGAACATAATTCTTGGTGAGCTGCTCAACGCGTATCACCGCCGGTCGAGGTCGCGGCTTCTGGCCGTTCAACCCGTTCAATTGCTCATCGTGTTGCATGACTAGCCTCCCGCGCCGGACCGCGTGCCGCCGCCGCCAAAGCCGCCGCCGCCACCGCCGCCGCCCGTTCTGAAGAGACCCCCGCCTGTAGTATTGGTTCCTGAACTGCTGGAGAGATTAGCGAACGGACCACCCGTCGCGCTAACAACGACCTGATCTCCTGCATTCAAACCTGAAAGAACTTCCGAGAAGGTGCCGTTGGTCAGGCCCGTCGTAATCAGAACCGGTACCAGTTTGCCACTGCGCAACACCAGCACAATATGGCGACTACTGGCGCTTTGCGCGCCGGGCGTACCACTGCCAGTCGCTCCGGTTCCACTGAAACCCGAACTGAGAGCGTTGCGCGTAATCACTCCAGCCTGTAGCGCGGTGGTTGGAAAGGTAAACGCGCTATTGCTCACCAGCAACGCGCCAATGCGCTGCGCCGTCGTGATCGTGGCCGTCGCCGTCATGCCAGGATAGATGTGCGCTGTTCCGATGCTGCTCATATCGACCGTCAGCGTAACGGGGTAACTGACTACACCGGAAGTCGTCGTACCCACAAGGCTGACGCTTGAAACAGTAGCGCGGAAGGTCTGTCCCGCGTAAGCCGTCACTGTAAAGCGCGCGGGCTGGTTGGCCTGCACATTGGCAATATCCGCCTCATTGACCGATGCCGTAATGGTGTAGCCACTGGTATCAAGCAGCACCATGAACGAGGACGTAGAGCTGCCGCTGCTGGCGTTTTGCCCGACGATACCATTGATAGCGGCCACGACAGCGTTTCCAGGAGCCTTCAATGTGGCAGCCGCCAGATTATTCTGGGCCGTTTGCAACTGCAATTGCGCGCTTTGCAACGCGTTACTATCAACACCTATTGTCGTCGTCGAATCGCCATTGGCGACCGCCGTGTTATAGGTATTCTGGGCATTATCAACAGAAATTTGCGCCTCTTGCACCGCAATTTGCAAGTTAGGCGCATTCAGCGTCGCCAGCGTTTGTCCAGCCTTCACCTGCTGACCAACCTGCACATCGATGGCTGAAATCTGCCCCGATGTGCCGAAATTCATATCATACTCGGCTTTGGCCTGCAGCGGCCCGCTGGCTGAAACCGTCGAGGTCAGGTTGCCGACTGCTACCGCGCTGGTCGTATAGGACACCTGTGATGTGCTGCTGCGTCTCATATAGACAAATACGCCGCCGCCTATCAAAACCACCAGCAACACAATGCTCACGACTATCAACCACACACGACCGCGCCTGCGTGGTGGCGCCAGTAGTACACCATCGTCCTCTTCATCCTGGAAGAGCGGTGAAAAGTGGATCGCATCAACATCTGTATCTGAACGTACCTCAGATGAATCAGCATTTGTTTTTAACGTATCTGACATCGTATGCCTCTCTTGAACGGGCGTCATACATGGCCCTTATGCCTTACTCGTCGGTGTTGCTGTCGGTGTGGGCGTGCCACGCCGCGCTGGAAGCGCTTGCAGCAGCGATACACTGCTAGCAGTAATGATGCCCTGGCTGTTCGCCGTGCCGGTAATCGTCACTGCTTGACCAGTTTGTAGATCACTGGTAGTAACTGTTTGCTGTTCTGTCACGCGAGTCGTAGAAGTGAGGGTAACGGTAAAGTCGCTGCCGCTCGTGTCTGTCACCGTCAGCGCATTGCCGTTGATCTGGCTGATTGTTCCATTGATCGTCTGGCGGCTCGTTCCGTTACCAGATGCGCCGGGCGTGCCGGAGCCGAATCCCGGCCCGCCAAATCCACCAGCGCCGGTGCCGCGTCGTTGGCCGCTACAAAGCTTCGCGCCATTTCTCAAACCGCCCAGGCCCTGGCGCGCCAGAGAGGTGCGCGCGCTTACAGAAAGCGCTGAGTAGGTGTTATCCGCGTTCTGTTTCACAATGACTGTCACAGAAGAGCCTGTCTGCAAATCTGCTGCCGTCAGTGTGGCCTGGCGCGTGAGTACTGTAGTACTCGTCACCATTACCTGCACGTTATTTCCCTGCAAATTCGTCACCTGCAAAGTATTGTTGCTGAAGCTCTGTATTGTGCCTGCCGTTACACTGAGGCACGCCGTTGTTGGCGTGCCTGTAGTTGTGCTGTTGGTGCTGCTTGTGGTTGCGCTGGCGCTTGTGCTGGCGCTGCCGCAAGCAGCCAGTAGCCCCGCGAGCATCACGACAGGCAAGAGAGAAAATATCCTTCTCATACTTTATTTACCATACACTTTCAAAAAATGACTTGTACAACCCTGTAATTTACACACTATCGGTAAAAGGTCATAGAACTCTCAAGAAAGTGTAAAGTTTTTGAAAGAAGCCAGAAAGACATGGCAGGGACGCGATACATCGCGTCCCTGCCATGTCTTTCTGGCTTCTTCTACTTAATGTCCTTTTTTCACCACTGCCAGCGAGAAAATCCTGTCGCCGTAGATGTTGCCACTGAAGCTATAGGGCTTGATGCCATTCAACTGGCTCGTATCGATAGTGATCTGCACTACCGGCACATAGCCTCCCTGCTTCTGCACCAGCACGGCATACAGCGGCTGTCCTACCACGTGTTTCACCGCGTTTGGCACGTACCACGTCAGTGAGATCGTCGAAATGCAGTTTTGCGGCGTGACCGTCAGCCCGCCCCACATCGCTCGCCCTGGCAGATCGCTCGTCAGTTCGGTGGGCGCGCCCGGCGCCTCTATCGCCCAGTTGGAGAAGCCCTTGCCTGGCACCCAGCCTCGCTGCCCCATGTTGTAGTTCCCGTTGGGACAATACAGGGCGCTGCTCGAGTACGTTTTCATAAACTGGCTACACGGAGGCAAGGACGGCGTACCGTTGCCTGGATTTGGAGTATGCGGTGGCTTGACCGGTCCTGGACTACCTGTTCCCGTGGGGGCGCCGACCGGAGTCGGCGTGCAGAGCGCCTTTCCCGTATCGAAGCCGTAGCCTCCCTGCAACACGGCATTGGCCGGAGCGTAGACACGGATATAATCAGAATAGGTAGTATAGACACTATAAATGGGTTTGGTTCCCTGGTAATCCAGCGTGATCGTCAGATTATGCGTCGCGCCGCCCTGCGCATCAAGCGTGATATTGTCTTGCTCCGTTGTTTGCACGTCCTGGCTGGCCTTGCTGATACTGATGTTGGACTGCACCACCATAAAGCCGTCCGCATTGCTGAAAGTACTCATCGCGCCGCTATAGCTATGCGTCACCAGCCACCCCTCAGCTTGCGGGTTATTGAAGTAGATTTCCAGATCGCGCGCCTGGATGTCTTTTACCGCGTTCTGCACCACCTTCATCAGCGTACTGACGGGCAGGTGTCGCACCGTATTCAGCAAGGTACTACCAACCAGCGCCGTAAAGCTCTTGCGCGAAGCCGCGTTATTGGTGCCGGTTTTCGCCTTTTGCAAGGCAATAGCTGCCGGGTCGTTCTGGTAATAATGAAGCTTGTCTTCGAGATTCTGCGCCGTAATCGTCTCGTTATACGCGGGTATCTTCAACGGTCCGATGATATCCAGCACATGCTCGATCGTAGTAGGGGTAAACATAATATCCCCATCTATCGGCCCTCCGCCCTCTTCCTGAAACACCTGCATAGCTATCCGCGCAGTGGTGGGAAAGTCGCCTGAAAGGTTGGCATCGCGCAGGCCGAAGTTGCCGAAGTTCATCCAACTGGTATACCCTGGAGGGGCCGGCCGTCCCAGTTCCGCCCCGTTGCCGTTATAGTCAAGCTCGGTCACATCTTGCAGCGTAAATGGGGCCATACGCCCATCCTGAATGGAGAAGACACCATATTGCCCGGTAAAGCCGCCGCTTGGCCGCAGTTCCGCGCGATCCATCGTCTGTACCAGAAAGCGCCGCGCCTGTCCAACGCCGAGCAACCAGGACACAATGCCGATAACCCCCTGTCCCTGCTCGATATAGCTTTGCGCTTTGGGCAGCAGCGTCATCGCCGAGGCAATCTCCTTTTGCTGCGTCGCGCTGAGGGGCAGTTGGCTTAACGAAACCTGGCTCATCTGCGTTTTAATATCTTGAATGTAA
Organism: uncultured Chloroflexia bacterium; assembly: GCA_963769535.1. GTDB lineage: Bacteria > Chloroflexota > Ktedonobacteria > Ktedonobacterales > Ktedonobacteraceae > CF-113. The sequence goes on from CAVYMC010000007.1 coordinate 35,092, forward strand.
TAGAGAGCGTGCAGCATCGTCCCTTCTATGGTAGAGACATCACTGACCGTAATCAGTGGCTTGGTCGAACCAGAAGCAAGTGGCGAACCATGCAGGACGTTGGCGCCCAGCATGGCGACGCCGATTAACTCGCTTCCCATGCGTGTCACATCAATGCCTACCTGCACCAGGCGCTGCGCCATGCCCAACTTATTGCTATACTGCGGCGCGAACTGCTGCACCAGGCTCTGAATATCCTGCCGGTTGACCAGTTGTTGCAATTGCAAGAAGTCACCCTCGGCCTGTGTAAAATCCGCGTTAGCCTGCTGCAACTTCGCCGGATTGAGAACAGCCGTGGGATCGCTTTTTGAAACGGGCAACAGGGTCTTCACATCCATTAAATGGTTGACACTATCCAACGCGATGCTCTTGATCGAGTTATACGCGCTGTAGGCCGCGATGCCCGCGCCAACCGGAATCAGCAGCGACAGGAATAGCACAGCCACCACAACCCCACTTATCAACTTGCGCGTGCTGCGCCTGCGCGTGTGTTCCACGCTGCGCACCCAGCGCCTGCGTATCGAGCGTTGAGCAACGATCGTTATAGCGACATGTTTCTTGCTCGTCCGGGGCAAAGCCGCTAGCAGCATCCTGTCGCGCACAACAAGGCTGCGGCTGACCCTGTCCGCCACTTCAGGCATATAGAACGCCCCGCTATCCCCCCGTGATACATCCGGTAAGGGCGTGTGCGCATCCGCCCCCACGTCCATTATGTCAACCGCGCTCTCCACAACCACAGGTTGAATCTGCTGCTCCGAGACATCTTTTTCAGGTAGAACCTCTTCCCCATTCTCTACCCTGTCTTCTACCTGATCACCCGCGCTCGTTTCCTCAATGCCAATAATATCAGGCATATCATCCGCCGGTGAAAGGCTCTTCTGTGGGAGAACAATAGCCGGGCGTGGAGCTGTATCCTCGTCATTTTCCGCAAGCGCGACATCATTTTCATTTGATGACACGGACGAGGGAGTGGAGTCCCCTGCGCCTGTTTCCTCGATCCCAATAATATCGGGCGTATTATCTGTCAGTGATGGTGTGGTGTCTGATGCGGGGGAGGACACCATCTCTACATCTACCACCACGTCCTGATGAATTGCGTCCACTCCCCCATCATCATGTTTCGCGTCCGCCACTGGCGGGGGTTCAGGTTTGGGCGCGGGCGTGTGATCGACGACAGTTACTCGTGGTGCGAGTGCGCGAAAACCCCAGGGCGCGCCATCTTCGTGCTGCATAAAGCAGCGTTTTACCAGCTTGTCCAGCGTTTTAACAGGAAGATGGTAACGCGATGCGATCTGGTCGAGTGGTTCTTCAGTAGTGAAATAAGATTTGAGCGCTGATTTGAGCCTATAATAGCGTTTTTTCTCGCTCGAAGTCAGCGCGGAAATGTCTGCTTCTTTCCACGATGAGATATCGAGCGAACGTGTTGCTACTGCCGGAGAATTGTCAACTTGAACACCGGACAAAGCACACCTCCATTATGAATTTATACAGTGAATACATCTAGTGAAATGCTGCGCCCTCTCATCAGGGGGTACGAGACATGCACAGCCTCTCCTCCTAGAATATAGGACGTTCAAAATGCTTGTTTCGTTGCGTTATATTTCTTTATTCCTATGCCCCAATGCTATTATACTCTACAGCGTCATGTCTGTCTTGTTGACTGCCTCTACGCAGGCCATCCGCTTTTTTCGTGTCTCCAGGCTGCTGCTCTGGACGAACCCCGCAACACCACACCTTGTTTGACCCGACCGAGATGATCGCGCTTTTACAAGGGCTTCTGAGCAAGAAGCGTGCTTCTGTGCTTAGTTGACATCACGGCGAGCAGTCGGTATAGAACAAGTACTAAAATCTCCTGCAACACCGCAAGGCCTTTGCAGGAATTTTTTGTTGTGTTTTTCGTCATTGCAAGCGAACGGTAAAGTGCTATAATTGCCCTACTATGAGTAGTGTCGTATTAAAGATCACTGAAGGAACGCGAGAGCAGATAGAAAAACTCGCACGCATCACTGGAAAGCCGCAAGAAGCGGTGTTACGTGAAGTGGTTGAAACAGGACTGAAAAGCTATACCGCGACTCCTACAAAAAGCGTTAAAGCAGTATTGGACTTAATCGAGTGGGCGGAGAAGGAACATATCGCAGGCCCGAAAGACCTCAGTACCAATCATAATACATATGCCTGGGAAGACTAATCCAACCGTTGTTATTGCTGATGCCGATGCTATTATCTCCTTTATCAATGTTGAGGACGCCAACCATGATAAAACGAAGCAAATCATGCAGCATTTGGCACTCTTGCAAGTCGATCTTCTCTTCCCAACCACAGCCATTTGTGAAGCGGTCACTGTTTTGCGAGGAAAATTAAATAAACCAAACGATGCCAGCAAAGTGATTGCTCAACTGCAATATGGTGATTTTCTCGTCCAGGCAGTTGACCAGGAAATACTGTCAGACGCGCTCAAGCTGTACAATCCTCTCGCTTCAAAGAAAAATACGCTGTTTGACGCTATTGTAGCTGCTCTTGCCAAACGGCACAATGCTGATGCTATTTTCAGCTTCGATCAATGGTATACCAAGATTGGCTTGTTATTAACGGATGATTTCATTGCATAAAGGAGAGAAGCAGCATAAAGTTTTCCCACGAGACGCTCATGTAGGGCTACACCACCCCCAATGAAAAAGGGTAGAATGAGGAGGAGATGTTCCGACACAGAGATCGCTCGCAACTTGTGCCTGTGAGCCAGACCACGAGACTGATCCGGGTGGGCGCAGGAACCACCCCTTGTTGCGCTGGCGAGAAGCTTTTCGCCAGCAGCACGTAGAAGAGAATCTTCGTTTCTGCCCATCCAAGCCGGAGCATCCCTTGACCAGAAGGAAGAAGAGCACAGGAGCGTCACGATGGAGATCCTCTACACCAACTGCGCAGGATTGGACGTGCATAAGAAGACCGTGAAGGTGTGTGTGTTGATACACACGTCCAATGGTCAGCCTCACAAAGAGTTTCGGACGTATTTTACTACGACTGAGGAGTTGTTAAAGCTCTGCGATTGGCTCAAGGAGCAAGGATGCACCCATGTTGCCTTCGAGGCAACCGGTGTGTATTGGAAGCCGGTGTTCAACCTGCTGGAAGGCAGTTTTGAACTGCTGGTAGTCAATGCGCAGCATATCAAAGCCGTCCCCGGACGCAAGACGGATATCAAAGACGCCGAGTGGATCGCCGACCTGTTGCAACACGGTCTGCTCAAAGCCAGTTTCATTCCCTCTGGCCCACAACGAGAACTGCGTGACTTGACGCGGTATCGAGTGCGGCTGACAGAGGAGAAAGCGCGAGAGGTGAATCGCGTTCAGAAGACCCTGGAGGATATGAATCTGAAATTGGGCGATGTCGTCAGCGATATCATGGGGAAAGCCTCTCGTATGATCCTGCAGGCAATGGTGGACGGAGAAACTGATCCTGGCCGATTAGCGGCCCTGGCAGTCGGCCGAGTTCATGCGAGTCAAGAGCAATTAGAAGCGGCATTGAGAGGCCATATCACGGATCATCATCGTTTTTTGCTCTCTGAGCATTTGACTCAGATCCATCATCTTGAGCAAGCCATCGAGCGGGTTACCGCAGAAATTGTGCGGCGTTTCACTCCGCCTTCTCCTCCAGAAGATGGGACCTCTTCTCAGAAGATGCAAGAAGCAGCTCCAGAAATGGTGCCTGACTCAGAGTCGCCATCCGCTCCACAAGCGGCTTTAAGTTGGTCAGAAGCCGTCATCTTGCTCTCGAGCATTCCAGGCATCGGCGAGCGTGCTGCTATTGGGATCTTAGCTGAAATCGGGAGCGACATGCAGCAGTTCCCGTCTGCGGCGCATCTGGCCTCGTGGGCTGGTGTCTGCCCCGGCAATCATGAAAGTGCTGGCAAGCGATTATCGGGGAAAACGCGCAAAGGCAACCCCTGGTTACGATGCCTCCTCGTTCAGGCCGCTCATTCAGCGTCTCACCAGAAGCGGAGTTATCTCGCTGAACAATATCGTCGCATCGCCAAACGGCGAGGGGCGAAACGAGCTGCGATCGCCGTCGCTCACAGTATCCTGGTGATTATCTATCACCTCTTACGGAACCGGACTGCCTATCAGGAGAAAGGGGAAACCTTTCTTGAGGAACAGGAGCGCCAAGGAACGGAGAAACGGCTGGTTCGCCAGCTTTCCCGTTTGGGGTATCGCGTTGAGCTTCAGCCACTGGCTCAGGCGGGATAATCTCCTGTCTGAGTCAGTGTGGAGGAAAATTTTTCAGAAGAGACCGATGCTAATACAGCGGCGTAGAAATAACGCAGGAGTATAGATCACTGCAAAGAGCCTCTTTTGAGAACATCCAGGCTCCCGCGTTATTTCCACGAGGCTGTACTAGGCATTTTGTCTCAAACCTCTTGAGGCATATTTACGTCTCTTGCACGAGCATGATATATTCTGCCTACCAACATCTGTCACACATCGGATATAAGGCTATATTCATATTTCCTGGATAAAGGGGCATAGGATGGAAAGCGAATTAAAAATAACATTAACCATGCCTGACAATACTGTTTCACCCAGACTATTAGAACCTTCATTGCCTGGAGCCTGGATTGCAGAACGTCGTCATATTTGGCAAATGAATCTCCTTAGTGCAAGTGAATTGGCCGGATTTAGTCATGATCGTGGCCTATCTTTCTCCTCTTTTGCAGACGATGTTGTTCACTTGTGGCAGCTTGGGTTATTAAAAGCCGACCTTATAGTAAGCCATCGGAAACTTAATCGGGTTGGTTTGGTGGATCGTGGCGTTGATACCTACGGACGACATGTTTATTCCGATGAGCGTCAGCTTCGTCAACGTCCGAAAGGATGGTCAAACGCAGAAAAAACCCTCAAACCACTTCAAGCTCATGTAGAACTTCTTTTTCATCCATTTCGCTACTACGTTCTCTACCACCTGAACACAATGCTTGAGCTACATGTTTCTCGAATGCAGACGCTCCTTCAGGAAGGCTACCATAGAGTCTTAGATTTTAGTCTATCAGCATTTAATCTCTGGTCGATTTCGGATCAATATGTCCCCCGAATTGAGATGTGGAATGATGTTGCTTCTCTTGCTGTAGTAACTGAACCATGTATGTATGTGCGTATTTTTCACACCATCAGTTCTTCGCTCTTGCAGGTCAATAATATGGATACATGGAGGGAGGAGATACTTCGTGAAATGGATAGGTATTGGCAAGAAGATGTTGCTGAAATCTATCTGAGGATAGGTGTAGAACGGCTGGAAGCAATCCGACAAGAGCTTTGTATCGCAACGCAGATGCTCCCACGGGATGCGCAACGAGATTGCATAGCTGAGCAATAAATGAGAGAAACTGGATAAAATCGAAGAAATGTGTCTCCTTGTAAGGAAAGCAGTTCATATAACAGTTTCCTTACAATTGACGTTTAAACTAAAATACCCTCAGCAACCCTTGTAATGGGGTTGCTGAGAGGGAGTAATGTATCCAAAAGAAAACAAACTCAGGAGCATTACTCTCATGAACCTTAACACATTCAACGAGTTTCGTCACGGGATGTACGGCTGCTTTGGCAACGGCAAAGATGCGCTGTTCAATCTGGTGGATGCGCTCTCCAGTGAGGCGGGAGCGCGCAGCTTTCCCGAATTGTCGTTCTCGCCGTTTTTTGAGCGGACCTGGGCCAGCCTGTACGAAGCCCTGGAAGACGGCCAGATTGATGCCGAGCGACTGCGCAAGGTCTTTGTGGACTGCGCGCCGCTGCCTCAGCCAGGGGAACTCGTCTTTCTGGGCGTGGACACCAGCAATCTGTATCGCCCGGAGGCCGAGACCGCCGAGGATCGCACGTTGGTTCCGATCGCCAACTTGCCCAAGAACACGCACGCCGCCAGCCCTGGATGGGTGATGAGCCATGTGGTCCTCTTGCCCACCCAAGCCGGTCAAGGCACCTACGTGCTGGATACGGCGCGGGTGAAATCGAGCGAACTGGCCACAGAGGTCGCTGCTCGCCAATTGCGGGCAGTGGTGGCGCTGTTGGTCGCCCGTGGGTTGCATCCCATCATTCTCGGTGATCGGTGGTACGCCTGCGCGCCGTTCCTGGCCCGCATAGCCAACGTCGAGGCGTCTGAACTGTTGCGGGTCAAAAGCAATCGCGTCTTTTATCGCCCGGCACCTGCCCGTGCTGCTGGTCAGATCGGGGCTTCTCGCAAAGATGGGGACCGCTTTCAATGCCAAGATGAGAGCAGCCACGGGCAACCGGATACCAGTTGGGAAGGCACCGATGCCAAAGGCGCGAAGATCGAGGTGCGGTGTTGGAACCACTTGCACTTGCGCACCGCGCGCGGGGTCGAGGTGTCGGTGATCCAGATCATCCGTCATGGAGCCACAGGTCGTGCTCGTGATCCCAAGATCAGTTGGTTTGTCTGGAAAGGCGACGAACCTGCTCCTCTGGCTGAGGTCAGCCCAACGTATCGCTTGCGGTACTCGCACGAGCATGGCTATCGCTTCGACAAGCAAGAACTGCTTTGGGACATCCCACGGCTGAGTACTCCTGAGCGGACCGAACGCTGGACTCAGGTGGTCGCTTGTGCGCACAATCTGCTGGTCCTGGCTCGCCCTCTGGTGGCAAGCTGTTACCGACCGTGGGAGACGCGCCGCTCGGTACTCACGTTGGCGCAGGTGCGACGAGCCATGCCCACCCTTTTGCACGAGTTGGGAACACCGGCGCGCCCTCCGCAACTGCGTGGAAAGGCACCGGGACGGGCTAAAGGCTTTCATCCCAAGCCCGCAACCCGTCATGCAGTGATTCGGAAAACGAGTAAAAAGCCGAAAAAGAGCAAAAAGACACCTTCTGCTTGAGGTTGATCGGCTGATCTTTTTCATCTCCACTCGTCTTTCTTGGTCCTGAGCCATCTCTGCTATGGCTCAGTTAGATCCCTGTTAGTTTAAACGTCAATTACAAGGAGGACACACAACCAGTATGACGCATCCTAGCGTAACAATCCAAGTGAACTTGGAATCGATGCCCTCAACCCCATCCTGGATGGGAGAAGTGGCAGCTTTTGCGCAAGTCCTGACCCATGGCGGCCTGCTCAAAGCTATCCAGAACCACGTCCAATTTGCTCGCGCACGTTTCGGCACGTATGACACGATTGATTTCGTGGTCGTGCTTTTCGGCTACGCTCTCAGCGGTGAACGTAGCCTCAGCGCCTTTTATGAACGTCTTTCTCCCTTTGCAGACGTCTTCATGGCACTCTTTGGTCGCCATCGTTTGCCTGATCGTTCAACCCTCTCGCGTTTTCTCTCCGCCCTTGATCAGGCAACGGTGGAGGCATTGCGGACACAGTTTCAAGAGGACCTGGTGGCGCGACCCTCTTTCGCCTCTGTCGGTGGCTTGTGGGATCGATGCGCTGAGCCGTATGTCGTCGTGGATGTAGACGGCACGAGACAGGCTGCTCGCCAACGGGCGCTCCCCCAACTCCCCTCGCTTCCCGCACCCCATCGACGTTTCGCCCAGGTTGCGGCTCCAGGTTACAAAGGACGCAAGAGAGGGGAAGTCGTGCGAACCCGGACCACGATTCTGCAAGCGCATACCCATCAATTCATGGGCACGTTTGGGGGCTCTGGCAATGGGGACTACCGAGGAGAACTCAAACGCGCTCTCCAGGTGCTCACCAACTATGCGGCAGCGCACAAGCTTCTCCTCTCCCATATCGTGGTCCGTCTGGATGGGTTGTACGGCGATGCCGCCGTGCTGAGGGAGGTTCTGGACCCTGCTTTGGGTCTCATCGGACGCAGTCGTGACTATGCTCTCCTGGATCTGGCAGTCGTCCAAGCAGTTCTTGCGTGCCCTGCTGCCCAGGTGTGTACTCATCCGGAAAGTGGAGCTTTGCGCTCCCTTTACGATTGCCCAGAAGTGCCTCTGGTAGCAGGTGGACCACGCGCTCGGTTGATTGTTGCCAGTCATCCGGCAACATCCACCAGCGTCTCCATTGGGAAAAAGCGTGATGGCATGGTGTACGAATTGTTCGTCACCAGGCTTGCTGGCCCCGCATTTTCCGCCAAAGATGTGCTGGATCTGTATCTGCATCGCGGCTCCTTCGAAACCGTTCTGGCAGATGAAGACATCGAGCAAGATGCCGACCGCTGGTGTTCCCATACGCCTTGCGGACAGGAGTTTTGGCAGATCATCGGCCAATGGGTCTGGAATCTGCGCTTGGAACTCGGACAACGAGCTGTCTCCCGCCCAGATGCGTACAACCGAATTTGCTCCGGCTTTTGAGGTTTCGCCAACGCCGACCACCGAGCCAACGCCGACCACCGAGCCAACGCCGACCACCGAGCCAACGCCGACCACCGAGCCAACGCCGACCACCGAGCCAACGCCGACCACCGAGCCAACGCCGACCACCGAGCCAACGCCGACCACCGAGCCAACGCCGACCACCGAGCCAACGCCGACCACCGAGCCAACGCCGACCACCGAGGTCTATGGCCCCCCTCAATGGGCACAGAGGTCGTTTACGGGGGGCTTTCCAGGATCTGCTTTCACGCTTCAACCGGATGGAAGTCTGCTTTGTCCCGCCAATCATCCTCTCTATCCGCAAGAACGTAGGCCGGAGCGCAATGGCTCGTATCGTCTGTTGTATGCGGCCCGCATCGGCGATTGCCGCCGATGCGAGTTGCGGACTCAGTGTCAAGAAAGCCCTTCCACCAGCAAACCACGACGAGTCAGTGCTGTGATCTTCCCTCTCTCTTCGCACAAGGCCATTGCCTCTGCACCTCCCATTGCTTCTCCTGAGCCTCTTCCCAAACCACGAGAAGTCCTCCCGCATGCTCCTGTCCTTTGGGGGGATTGGCCACGGTGTCAGATCCGTCGCCACTGGCTCAACGTGATACGCAGCGAAACCGTCGTGGTGATGAAGGCCTCTCCAACGGAGGAACCAACGCTGGTGACCAGCGAGCCCGTCATTACCCGGACACAACGGGCTCATTGGCGTCTTTCATGGCATGAACGGCTTACTCGCAATGCTCGCCCCTCAACCTCCCCGGCTCTTACCATCACCATCCATGGCCTTGCTGCCACCTTTGCCCATTCCTTTGGCTTTGGCTTTCTTCCTGCGGCGTAGGCGCTGAGCCACCCTGCTGGTTTTTCCCTCTCACCGATGACGTCCTCCTTGGCAGCCTCTTTCTATCGATACGTGTCTATTTATCCTGTTTCTCTCCCTTTTCCTGGCTCAAAAAAGAAGCTTTTTATTGATCGCTTGCTGTCATCTCGTTGCGCATCCCGTGGGATGCTCGATACCAACCGTTGGGTACATACCTTACTCTGTCTTGGACGAGGAAACTTACGTACAGAGACGAAGGACCGTTTAGGTGGAGCGCTCATTCTCAGAACAATGGCAGAAATGCTCAGGCGAGCTACAGAAAAGGCTTTTAACACAGAGCTACGAGAGGAAGATGAGCTTGGGTTTGGGTGGATGCCTCAAAATGTTAAGGAAAAAGTATTTGGATCAAACAGGCTATTAGACGGGAATGAAAATGTAGCAAGGGAGTTTATGAGGCAATATGAACTCCATTATGGCCTCCGCCTCCGTTTTTATGTAGAAGGCGCAACAGAATGGGCAGCTTTGCATGATTTTTTTCAAACCATTGGCGCAAACTATATAGAAGTGATCAATTTACGCGGGGAAGTGGCACAAAAAGGGGGAAAAGGCGTTACTTTTAGAGAAAACTTACGGTCTGATGTAGCTATGCATGTGTTTAGTATGGTGCTGATTGATGGTGATCGAGATGACTTTGTTCGCGCTGTAAAAAAGGCGGCTAAGGATGATGAAATTTGCGGTTGTTTTTTTATTTCCAAGCAAGATTTTGAGTTTGCAAACTTTGAGGTGGCGGAACTCAAAGAGGTACTCTGGCTAATAGTCTCAGAAGATCAAGATAACAAAGTTGTGGAGGAAGACCGACGAACATTGCATGAGGCAATTAAGAATGCTCCCAATGCTGAAGAACTGAAAAATCAAGCCAGGAGAGCGTTACCTCAATTGGCACACATTTCTAAGGGAGAGACGTGGGGAAAACGTCTTATGGAATTTGCCTGGGATCATCCCTTGAGACAAGGTAAGGAGCGGCAAATCATAGAAGCAATTCGGATTGCGTTGAGAACGAGAACCGTCAGTTACGAAATATCGAGGCGTGATTATCGAGTTGATGAGAGCACAGGACAACTTGTTAAACGCTCTATAGTTAGCTCCTGACGTTATATCGAGGAAATGGTATTCTTCAATTTATACTGGCCCTAAGAATTTAGACACGGAAAGGGGCTGAAATAAGATATACTCAAGCATGATGAGAAAACAGTATACCGCCGCATTCAAAGCACGAGTGTTTCAGGAACTCCTGAAAGAAGAGAAGACGCTGACGCAAATTGCCGCCGAGTATGAAGTGCATCCCACCCAACTCAAGAATTGGCGAGCACTGGCGCTGGAAGGACTGCCAGGCCTCTTTGAGAAACAGGACAGCACGGTGGAATTGAAAGCTGCCCATGAGCAGCAGCTCAGCGAGCTGTACGCCGAAATTGGCAAGCTGAGTACCCAGGTCACCTGGCTGAAAAAAAAGTTACAACTCTGACCAGGGAGGAACGAGTCGACCTGATTGAGCGAAGCGAGAGTGAGCTTGCGTTGAGTCTGCAAGCCGATCTGTTGGGTCTGAGCCGCTCGAGCCTGTACTACCAGCCTCGCCCTCCTAGTGTCGAAGAAGTGCGACTCAAGCATCGCATTGATGAAGTGTACACGCAGTGTCCCTTTTACGGCTCCCGCAAGATTGCGGCGCAGTTACAGCGAGAAGGGATGGGCATCAATCGGAAAACAGTCGGCCGGTATATGAACGAGATGGGCATCGCGGCTATTTATCCAGGACCCAACCTGAGTAAGCGGAACCACAAGGAGGGGGTGTATCCGTACTTACTGCGCCACATCACCAGCGCGTACCCCAATCATATTTGGGGCGCTGATATCACCTACATTCGCTTGCGCGGCGGCTGGATGTACCTGGTGGCGATCCTGGACTGGTACTCCCGTTATGTGGTCAGTTGGGAGCTCGATCAGACATTGGAGTTGCCCTTTGTGCTCAGCACAGTGCAACGGGCTTTGGGACAAGCGGTGCCGGTGATTTGCAATAGCGATCAAGGCAGCCATTTTACCAGCCCACAGTACTGCCAACTCTTGCAGGCGGCCAACGTGCAAATCAGCATGGATGGCAAAGGGCGAGCTTTGGACAATATCTTTACGGAAAGGTTATGGCGCACCGTCAAGTATGAAGAAGTGTACATTCACGACTATGCTTCACCACGTGAAGCACGCCAGGCATTGACCCGTTATTTCGAGTTTTATAATCATGAGCGACCTCACCAGGCGCTCAATTACCAGACCCCTGCTGAAGTGTACTTTCACGACGCATCAGTCGGGCGAAGGCGGAACACATAGTATCGAAAAAGACCCTCTATGTCAAGAGCCAAAAACGAGAAAGGGAAAAGCAAGGTGAGCGTAGGTGAAGCTGCCTCCCGTGTGGGGATGCAAGTCTACCACATCGGTCAAGGCCAAGACGAGCGCGCCCACACCCGACCGTCCCACCTCCTGCGCGGCCTTGACTCGGCGTGGTCTGTCGCGAGCAACCCACACCGGGAGTCGGGAACGCGGTGTCGGGCTGCGGCAGACGTTGGACTGGCAGGAACTTCAGCGGGAACGGCTCACGATCGGCAGAAAGGACGCGACGGGAACCGCTTGGGCGACTCCGTTGGAGCACAGGTTCCCGGCGCTAGCGAGGGACCTCGCAGCGCTGAGCGTACCCAAAGGGATGCCACGGGCAGGCGTGAGCTGGACTCAGGCGACACGTTGGCGGGGCGCATGAGCCCGCCTGGCCGCTTCAAACGTGGCAGCCTGATAGTCGGTCTTGCTCACCCACATGCGATAAATGATGCGTACCCAGACATTGGCCAGGGCGCGGACCGCCATACTATGGGTCTTGCCCTCCGCCCGTTTGCGCTGGTAATAGTCCCGTGCCCAGCCCTCTTGCAAGGTCGATTGCCAGGCGAACTGGTGCAGGGCGTTGCGCAGCGCTTTCAAGCAGGCGAAGCGTTTGTGGGCCTTGGCGAAATTGCCGCTTTGGAACGGGACTGGCGCGGTTCCGGCCAGGCTCTGGACACTGGTGGCATCAGCGTATCGCGCTCGATCATCGCCCCATTCTGCCAACAGACGTGGGGCCAGGCGCTTGCCTGCCCGTGGAAGAGACTTCCACATCTCCTGGTCGTTATGGGTCAAAAAAAGGGGGCTGATGGCCTCGTCGTAGCTCGCGATATCCTCGATCACGAGCAGCAGTTGCTTGACCAGAGACAGCATCAGGCGCGACTTGGCGCGCACGATGACCGCGTTGGCGACCAACTGGGGGCGATGTACCTCCGCAAAGATCTTAGGGGCCACCTGGGTCGGGTTGGTATGCTTGCCCGTGTGCAACGTCGCCATGATCTCTTCCAGCGAGGCTGCCTGAGCCGCCTGGGGCGTCGGGTACGCTTGCAAAAACACCAGGGCGGAGTGCTGCTGCAACTTGGCAAACAGGGAAAGCGCGGCGGGGTAGTACTCCTTGAGGCAGGCAGTCAACTGGTTCACCAGGCGCGTTTGCGTCTGGATCAAGGCATCCTGATCGCGGGTCAGCGTTTTCAACTCCTGCACAATGACGCTGTCCGGTTCCAGCCGGCGCAGTTCGGCCAGGTCAAGACGGCCTATCTTGGCCAGCAAATGCGCGTCAATTTGATCGGTCTTGGCTCCTGCCACTTTGCGCAATTGATTGGCGGTCTTGGGGTTGACCGGATAGACAGGAAGACCGGCTTCCAGCAGGAAGGTGATGAGCAATCCATGGTTCGTTTCGACGATGCACGCCAGGTGTTCAGGCGAAGCGGCAATACTCAACAGAAATTGTTTCAACTCGTTCAAGCCGTCGTGACTGTGGGCAAAGCGCCGCGCTCCCACGCGCTTGCCCGCTTCATCCAGCACCTCGACGTCATGATGGGTATCTGCCCAATCCAAACCAACGTACCACATACTCGCACTTCCTTTCTGCACAAACTCCTGGGGGCGTCGGGTCCTTATATAACGGGTGCTCGAAGCACGTCCCTCCAATCGTCGATTGGCCCAGGAAAGCTGCCAGAGGAAGAACGATCTTTTCATACCGGTTGAGCCGTGTGGAGGAAAAAGTCTTTCCCCGGCAGTGTGTATCGAGCAGGGATCAACCCTGCTGACCCTTCGTTAAAGGGGTCTGCAAAAATAGTAACATATAAGGAGGAAAGTAGCTCTTAGTTTAGCTGATTTTTCTGTCTTGACAAAGTGGGCCACCATAACCATTCGCGTAATCGCGAGAAGGAAAAACGAATTATTCTGGGTAAAAACGGCGAAATGAACACCATAATGGCTTATTTCATCTGGTTTCACAGCTATCTGAGAAATTTTTTCATCGTTTGATGAACTGAGATTTTCTCAAGTGGGGAGAGCAACCATAAAAAACGGCTATTTTCTCTATCAAGTGGGGCAAATAATTCGTTTTAGTCAAATTTGATTACGCGAATGGTGAGTAATAACTCATATCGCTTGGTTACCAACCAGGAGTGATAGAAAGAAAAATTGAAGACGTTCGTTTTTTGAACTGTTCAGATATCATATGTGGTCGGTCACATCGTATTTCAACAGTTCTTTTTATTCTCTATAGTTCAGATTATAAGTTTTAACCCTCGCTTGTCAAGAAGGAAATTTTCTCCCAGCCTAAAACCTATCTTCTAACTTCACATCATGAGGTTGTTTTCAATATTTTGCAAAACTATTGAAGATGCTTATGGTTGACGCTCAACAGTGATAATGCGAATGACGCGCTCTAGTACCCAAAGGCAATTCCAGAGCTGAAATAGTGAAAGTGTAGCAACGAACACACTACCGCAAAAGATGAGGTATTGTGGAGAACTGTCACGATCAAATATTAAACTAATCACCATCACAATAGTAGAAACACTTAACACTCTGATGGTGTTTATCAAAATATCCCATAATGTATGGTAATGTTTACTTTTCCTAAGAAAATCGAACCTCTCACTTGTGCTATAGCCAACAATAATTGATAATGCTGTTATGACAAACCCTAATAACGAGCCAAATATTGCTGATAAGGCTCCGTAAATAGCACTTCTATTTCCATGTAAGATGCCATCTACTACTACTGAACCATTGAACCGAAATACCCAAACTAAGAAGGCAATACCGATCACTAACGATATGGCTAGCTGACAACCTAGAAAGTGAAGGTTCCAAAATCTTCTTACTTGGGACATAGCGAAACCCCTTTGCATTTTTAAGCTTATTAAGACAGATGAGCAGTCCTTTTAGCAAGGGAGTACCCAATAAGGTAATGTTCCACAACAAGAATTCCTCACATCTACAGAGGTAGCCAGGCGACTTAAGCCTCAATATCAACAACCCCTAACGCTTTACGAAGCTTCTCATATTTTTCATAATATGCTTGCTCGATAGCTGCATAAAATCGCTCACTTCGCGGAACGCCAGGAGGAGTATGGCGGGATATCCATTTTTCTGCAACAACCTTCGCATTCAAAAGGTTGATTAGCTCATTATCCCCTCTCTCGTTAGACCCTTTGATTTCTCCCTTAATAACATCATAATTCGTATCACGAAGCGCAACGAGCTTTTTCGCTATATTGACTGGAAGTCTCCCTAACGTCCCTTTTCCACGACCAACCGAAAGTATTAATTCTATTTCTTTCGGCTGTCCAATTTGCCTTGAAGCATTTAAGGCGCTCGCTAGATTTTCGTCTAATTGTTCAGAAGATCGGAATAGCGAATCCCGAACTTTTAGACTAAATCTTCGTACTATTCGCATCCTTTCTAGTTGCTCTATCACTTCTTGTTCAAGAAGCGGCTCGAATTTAGGTATTTTAGGATATTTGCTCCGAGATTTCTCATATAGATAATCACTGATGCGTGATACCCTAGGCCCCTCGTAATTATGTTCTATACTAACAATAGTATATTCTATTCCTCTAACAATTTCTGGAAAAAACATAACATGAGCACATTCCGCCAAACCTGACTCTTCAGGTAGTGATAAATCAGCAAGTTCTCCTCGCTTTTCAATCTGTGGAAGATCGCCTCTTTTTATTTTGCCAAAGGTAGCCTTCTGAGGAGATTTTAGATCATCTACCCAGCAGCAAATTTCATATCCATCTTCATCGTGCATATAACGGGCTTTCGGCTCGAAGCGCAACGTATTAATAGCTGCTAATGCTTGTTTCACGTCATAAGAATCAGGTATACCGGCAGAATTACCACCGGCATATATTCTATAAAAATAGATTTTACGGAAAACGCACGACTTATCTTGATTCATCAAAACTATAACTCCTCACAATTTTCTACAACTTTACAACGATGAAAACTCAAAAGAGCCTGAGCCAGAACTACGCTAGCAAGTAAGTGATTATCAGTCAATTATTTAGTACTTCTGGTTTTGCAATAAATTCAATAATCTCCTTTTCCCTACCCAATAGCATTTTTCCCTCGCATCGCCTTTTTTTTCTTGTGCGACGCAGGAAACCAGCCTCATCCATGACCATTTCCCGAAGAGTTCCTACTATGGGGCAAACTATGCTGTTATATAGGCCATTTCGGGAATTGCGAAAATGCCGACCTCACCACTCTCACGGCTTGTAGTTATTTGGCAGGCAGACGATGTTTACCTATCCACTCCTATTGATTTTTTAAAAACCTTTTTACTAACGCTTCCTAAATAAGGTGTAGTGTATAGAGGCAACCACAATAAGTACAATAATCATAATGACTAAGGGCCAGGTAGCTAGAGGCCAGGTAAATAAATGTAGAATAAGACTTCCCCAAACACCAGCATAAACAAATGATAAAAGTATTGGAAGAAAACTGCTTGCCGCCAATGTCCCCGATGTAAAAATAAGGGCTGACAGAGCGAATGCAAATCCGACAAGCAACCATGAATCCACCCAACTGCGAATTGTTAATGGCATAGCTACTACATCGATCATAAAAAGTGTGATAAAGAAAATTCCGCGATTGTTGCTGAACTTACGTGAAATTTGTTTTTTCGTCAAGTTAATGCCAAGTGTTCTTTGAACCGTGGCACTCTGAGCAACCCTTCTAATATCACTCCTTTTTCTTCTTGTACCGCTCGTTCTTTTCACGCTCTTCTTTTGCGGAGCAAGCATAGCTGTCTGTTTACTTTGTTTCTGGGGTTTCTTCTTTTCTGGAATTTGTATAACGGCTTGCTTGCTTTGTTCTGGTTCTTTAGTGATGCGTCTATTTACTTTCAGGGGTGGCATAACTGGGATAGGATGAGTTTTATCAAGCCTATAACCAAATTTCGTACGATTTTCCTCTCGTCTCTGTCGATCTAAGAACGCCTCAGATACTAATACATCAATATCCTCACAGATTTGACGAAGAGGTTTATCTTTATCTGGCCAATCACGGAGAAATTTTCCATCCTTGAGGAGATTCGGGCAACTACTAAATACCGCTTCTTCATCAATCATTACATGACGATATGGTATCCATCTTACATGGGCAATTCCAGCATTTGCCATTTGAACAGCATAATGAGCTTCGACTTTGTAACACTGATTGGATGCCGTATAATCTGAACTGACAACGAGCAGAATAATATCCGCCTCTTTTAGTTGAGTCGATCTCTCATGTTTTTCATCTGCCCCTGGTAAAATTTTTCCTGCATGCAATATTTTAATACGTTCATTATGCACAAGAACAGATAAATGGGCTTCAAGTCTGTTCACGGCGATTTTATCTTGAGGAGCGAAAGAGAAGAAAAGCTTGATAGGCTGCATAGTCACTCCATGATGGATATAACTTTGAGAAATCCGCTCTTTAGAAGTATAGCCGATGCTTTATTTTATATCAAGTGTAGAAGTATCAAAGAAATAAATAGCACCCTATTTTCATTAAATGTAATTATTGCAAAAATAGAACACGTATTCTATTAACAAGACCAGTTACATTAATAGAGATCAAGATACTGCTACGCCGAATGAAAATCCCCACCCCTGCATCTGCGAAATCTCCAACCCACTCCACTCTGTGGTTAGCCATGCGTGCCGAAGCGACCGAGCGAAGTATACTGCATTGACACATTACATGGCTGCTTCGTCCTGTAAGTCGACCCCAGGATGTGCCTCGCTTCTTCGCTCGTGACAGCCCAGCTTCCTGATACTACCAATATACCTTTCAAACTTCTGCGCAGACTGGAACGTACATGTTATGCTAGTAAAGAGCATTGGAAAGGTATTCACATCTACATGAGTCGCAAACAACCGGGCATCAATAGATTTTCGCAAGCTATTCGCTTTTTTCGTGTCTCCAGGCTGCTGCTCTGGACCATCTGGGTTATCTATCGCGAGCGTCGCCGCGTTCTACGGGCGCGAGCGCGTGGTAACAATGAAGTACAGCCAAACGTCGCAGTGCTGGTTGAAGTACTGGTAGCTTTTCGCAAAACAGCCGTCAAACTCGGCGTGTTGATGATCAAACTGGGCCAGTTCCTCAGTTCGCGCGCCGACCTGCTGCCGGAACAGGCCCTGGCCGCCATCGCTTCCTTACAGGACGAGGTGCCGCCCGCACCTTTCAGCCATGTCCTGTCGGTGGTCGAATCTGAACTGGGTAAGCCTGTCGAAGAAATCTTCAGCGTTTTGGAACGTAAGGCAACGGCTGCCGCATCGCTGGGACAGGTGCATAAGGCCGTGCTGAAATCAAACGGCCAGACGGTAGCCGTCAAAGTGCAGCGGCCCAATATCGAGCAACTGGTGCGCAGCGACCTCAGCACACTGAAATTTGTGATCTGGGTGATTAACCGTTTCGTCAATACCAGCGAATTCATCGACCTGATGGGCGTCTACCGCGAATTTAAGCGCACCGTCTACGAAGAGATCGATTATGTCACCGAAGCCGCCAACGCCAAACGCTTCAAGGAAATGTTCAAAGACGACCAGACCATCCGCATTCCCGCCATCTACGATGAATACACCACGCGCCGCGTGCTGGTGCTGGAATGGATCGAGGGTATCAAGATCAACGATTATGCCACGCTCAACAGCGAGGGCATCGACCGCCTCGAGGTAGCCAGGCGCACGGTGCAGACCTACTTCTACCAGTTCTTCGAGGCCGGTTTCTTTCATGCTGACCCCCATCCGGGCAACATCTTTGTGAAAAAAGGTTCGCCCGGCGAGGGGCCAATTATCGAATTTGTTGATTTTGGCATGGTCGGCAGCATTTCCAAAACCATGAAAAAGTCCCTGAAAGACCTCTTCCTCAGCTTTGTGACACGCGACTCACACGCCCTGGTGGAAGCTCTGGCGCGACTGGGCTTCATCGGCGAAGGCGCGAACATGGCCGCTATCGAGCACGGCATGTCGCTCATGCTGGAACAATACTACGGCATGACGCTGGGCGAGGCGCGCGACCTGGATATTCCCGACGTGGCCGAGGATGTTGGCCGCCTGCTCTACGGCCAGCCATTCCAGATACCCGCGCAATTCGCCTTCACAGGTCGCGCTGTCAGCACGCTAGTGGGCGTCTCGACAGGTCTCGCGCCAGACTTCAACTTCGTCGATGTCGCCACTCCCTACGCCCGCAAATTCCTCGGCTTGGACGCCGAAGGCATGAGCCAGACCGTCCAGGACATCCTGAAACAATTGCTGGAAACGGGCCGCATCCTCCTGAAACTCCCCGGCGAACTCGAACGAGTCATCAACAAGCTCGACACCGGCCAGATCGAAGTTAAAACCGACGCCAATATACATGCAGGCCGCCCGCGCCGCAACGGTAACGGCAACGGACGCCGCAGCAACGGCGCCACGAAAGGCAACAGCAGCGCAGGCATGGGTCTCTTTACCAGCTTCCTCACCTTCGTCGCATCCCTCGGCGGCGGCATCCTGCTCACCAACGCCCACCAGCTAATCGCCGGCTGGGTTTTCCTGGGGCTAGCGGGATTGTTGGGATTGCGGCTGTTGTTTAGACGATGATCTACCCCCCTTCTGATGAACTTTTCCAACCGAATGCAGCAATGCGCGTGGCCCCGTCCTGTAGGGACAAGGGGCGGACGTGAGGATAGGTGGGGGCCTTGTGCTTGTCCTGGTGGCAGCGCGATTGTCCAGGGTTCTGTGAGGCAACATGGTCACATCCCCACCAGGACAAGCACAAGGCCCCCTCATCCACCCAACCCCGCCCCTTGTCCCTACAGGACAGGGCCACGCCATTACCCTATTTGATCGTCAAAGTTCATTAGGACGCCAGGGACGCTTGTGTCTCCTCCCTGGCAAAAAACAACATCACGCCGTTGGCTCAACCAACGCCCACCCCTTCTTCCCGATGCGTTCCACCAGCCTCTCTTTTTCCAGTTTGAGCAGGTGCGCCTCTACCGACCAGGCGGCGATATGGTGCAACTTCGGGTCAACGTCAACATAAATGGCTGGCACCATCTCAGGGATGGTTACGCCGCGCGGCAGGGTCTCCAACGTTTGTAGAATCTGCTGTTCGCGCAACTGGCGATGGGTAATATATTCGGCGATTTTGGCCTGCGCGTTCGCGATAGTAGGACCATGCCCCGGCACAATCTCAACCATATCCACCGCTTGCAAACTTTGCAGCGCATTCATATAGTCAAACATATCGCCATCGGGCGGCGCGATCACGTTGGTGGTGATGCCCGAAATCATATCGCCCGCGAAAAGGATGCGCTGCCGTTCCAGGTAATACGAATGATGATCAAAACGATGCCCTGGCGTGTGAATAGCTCTCAGCGTATCCTCACCGACTGGAAACGTCTCACCATCGGCCACCTCAACATCTGCCAGCGGCACACCTTTACGACTGTAGGCATATATGGGAACATGCCTACCCAGGCGTTCGCGCAGGGCCACCGCTCCCCCGACGTGATCGGGATGCCCGTGCGTGATAAAGATGCGCCGGATGCCGCCGCGTTTCTCGCCCTCTGTTATAAGCATATCGAGGTAAGCAGCGTCGTCAACCGCCGGGTCAATCACGATTGCGCCTTCGCTCCCGCCGCCCAGCACAATAGTATTGGTGCCTGGCCCCGTCATGATAGACGGATTGGGGGCCAGGATAAGAGTATAGGTCGCCTGCATCTCTACCCCCTGCGCATATGTTCGGGCACTTCCCAGGCGTTTCCCGCGTCCTCTTGCAGGAACACCCGCGCTTTGCCATCTTCCAGCGCCAGCACAGGAATGCGCGTTGGCACGCGATGTATCGCGCAATGATCCAGCGCCGCCTTCACACTGTCGAAGGCCGCCAGTTCGCGCAACTGGTAAATGGTAGCGAAGACCAGCGGAAACTCGTCGCGCTCAAAACGCGCCAGAGCTTCTGATGGCGCAATCCAGATGCCCTCGCTGGTCTCCAGGCGATCGTGCGCCGCTTGCTGTTCAGCCGGGGCAGTCGTAATGAAGAAGTGCGTATCGAAACGCTTAGGCATCCCCTCTGGCGTAATCCAGTGCGCGAAATAACCCAGGCGGTCCGTCGCCAGCGCCAGCCTTTCAGCCTGCGCCATCTCTTCCAGCGACCCCGAGCGCTGCTGGAACGCCCGGCGATAGCTATCAAAATGAGCTACCTGCTCATCTGGAATGGGTAATATATTTCCATCGCGATAGGCGAGCAGCACACCCGCCTCCTCGAACATCTCGCGTATGGCGGCAGCTCTCACTCCCTTACCCGCGGCTGTTCTTCCTTCCGGGTCGGCTGCCGAAGCGCCTACCGGCGCTGAAACGCCATCTGCCAGCTCCGCCGCGTAATCATCCTTCGAAACGGAGCCGCCGGGGAAAACATAAACGTCAGGCATAAAATCGCTCTGGATCACGCGCCGTACCATAAACACTTCAATACCCTGTCCGGCAGGTATATCTCGCAGCAACATAACAGCAGACGCCATTCGCGGCTGAACGGTCATACAATTGTCTCCAATCCTGTCCTGGCATAAACACAAATGTCTACCTGTATACTATCTTACATTCACTGGCGGGGGCAAGCCCTGGTCAGCATCGAAACTGTGCTATACTCATAGCAATGGAGAAACAACGCTTGCATAACAAAAACTTAGAGACGGTACTGGCTCAGAGACCACTGGGCCTGGCATTTGATTTTGATGGCACACTTAGCCCCATTGCATCCACACCGGAGGGAGCGCAACTTTACCCCGGCGTGATTGATCTGCTGCAACGCGCTCAAAAATATGCCCGCGTCGCCATTTTGACCGGGCGAGAGATTGAAGATGGCGCGCGGAAAATCAATCTGGATGGGCTGACATACATTGGTACGCATGGGCTGGAATGGTCGGATGGTTTGCCCTGGCTGCATACGGTACATATCGCTCCCGGCGCTCTTGAGCATACAGCGGCAGGTACATACCTGCTCAACCTGGTGGCGGCGCGACAGGCTGATCTGCCCGGCATCATTGTGCAGCGCAAACGGGTGGGCGGCTCCATTCATTATCGCCTCGCGCCCGATAAAGAGCAGACGCGCCAGAAGCTGCTCGAACTGCTGGCGGAACCGGCGCGGCGCGTCAACATGCAACTGAGCGAAGGCAAACTGGTTGTTGAGATACGCTCCCCGCTGGCTGTCGATAAAGGGCTGGCCCTGCGCCAGTTCGCGCAAAGAAATGAGCTGCGCGGCCTTATCTTCGCTGGCGACGACCGCACCGACCTGGACGGCATAATGGAGATCGTGGAACTACGCCAGCAGGGACTGGCAACGCTGGCTATCGTTGCGCGTCACTATGATACACTCCCCGCATTGCTGCAACACGCGGATATTGTGGTAGATGAGGTGCCAGGCATGGTTGCGCTGCTGCGCGATATGGTCGAGATTTTAGATTGTTCCTAACTGGCTACCTGGCACGTTTAGTAATATAAGAACCCCTTGATGGTTCCTCACATGGGTATACTGGAATCGAGAGAATACTCCAAACAGTATGCTTTTGTACCTTGAACAGCTTGAAAGGAAGAGTGACTATGCAGCGCACTATGTGTAAAGGCAAGATTCACCGTGCCACCGTCACCCAGGCCAACCTGCACTATGTTGGCAGCATCACTATAGATGCCGATTTGCTAGAGGCAGCCAACATTTATCCCTATGAAAAAGTGCAGGTAGTCAACGTCAACAACGGCGCGCGCCTGGAAACGTACACCATCGCCGGGGCGCGCGGCTCCGGGGTGATCTGCCTGAATGGGGCTGCAGCCCGCCATGCCGCCGAAGGCGATATCGTCATTATCATCAGTTACGCGCAATATGACGAACAGGAAATTCGCGCATTGGAGCCGTGCCTGGTCTTTGTAGATGCTGAGAACCACATCACCGAGGCAAAGCGCGTCCCACTTATCGAGATGTTACCAGAATCCCTTGTAGCCGAAGCCATTTTCTAATGACCTTCCGGTAGTATTCATTCAACTGAAATGGTTGGGTGAATTACTGCTAGCCCTCTTCCTACCAAACGTTCGTAAGGTTGCTCCTCTCCTCTTAACCATCCACTAACCATCTATATCCGTGATGAATTTTGCCAACCGAAAACTGATAATGCATATTGGGACGCTTGCGTCCCTAATGATGTTTGCCAACCGAATGCAGAAATGGGGAGGAAGGCGTTCCCTTCTGTAGGGACAAGGGGCGGGGTGGAGTGGATGAGGGGGCCTTGTGCTTGTCCTCGTCGGAGTGCGACCCTCATGCCTCACGGAACCCCGGCGAATCGCGTTGCCAACAGGACAAGCACAAGGCCCAATACATCTCACTTTAGGCTCCTTTCTGTGCCAAACTGGGTGCGGCAAGAGGATCAAGCAGGTCGACAAAATCGAGAAAGCGATCATCCGGCTCAAAGGGCTTGGGAGGAGGCAGATCGCGCTTCTTGGGTTTGTACTTGTTGTAGACCTGCTTGACCTCACGACGATTGATGCGCAAGCGACGTGGAGGCAAGATGTTGCGTACCAATCGCTCGTACAACCGCGTGAGCAGTGCAGGAGCCGCCTCCGGCTCCAGGATGAGCGCCAGATCCATCATTTCCGTGAGATGAAAGAGTCCCTCGGTAAAACTCAGCCGATCCGGGTCCTGTTCCTCCTGCTGAGCCGCTTGAGCCATCAGCACACGTACCAAATAGTGCGCCAGAAAAATCCCGTAGAGTTCTTGTTTGATCCCCTCCGGAGTCTTGGAGCGCAGCACCTTGCGCTGAGCACGCTCATGCGTTTTGATCTCGTCAATCACCAATTCAACCTCCCAGCGTTCATGATAGAGTTCCACCAACGTGAGAGCCGGAGCCGTCACCGGATTGAGCACGGTCGTCACCAATCGATACACCTTGCCAGGTTCTCCTAATCGCTCATCGGTGAACCGATACGAGATGATGCGAACCCAGACCCCTCGTTTGACCGGATAGGAGGCACTCCCTGTGCTGCTCGGGGGAACCCAAACCAGCACTGAGCCATCACGCAATCGACGCTGTTTGGGCAGATGCTCCCAGGCTCCTGCTTCCAATGCCCCCAACCCCTGTGCTCCTTGCTCACGCAGCCGCTCCAGAAAGCCTCCGGAGGTGATGCCTGCATCCGTCATGACCAGCATATTCCGACCGACCTGAGCCAGCAAACGGTGAGCGCCATGCACTTCGGAGACATCATAGCGGCTCATTTCCAGCCCGAAGACGACATGGGTTCCACACTCCACCAGCAAGACACAGCGCACCTGGGGATAGGCTCCTTTGCCATACTGGTTGCTGCTTCGACCAAATGCCTGCTCATTAGCCTGAGTATCAGGCGTATTGAAAACCGTTCCGTCGATGGCGGTGAGCCGATAGCGGCCAAAGAAGGCGGGTGGCATCGTGGCTGGTTGCGCAATCACCACACAACGCTCTGCCATCAGCGCCTGCACCCCCTCACTTCCAAGTTCCTTGCGGCGTCCACTGATCCCAGAGTCGCTCAGTTTCCCCTGCCTTTCACCTGGATGCAGAGCACTGAGCTTGTTGACGAGCTTTTGCCAGACCAGAGCCTGGTTCAACCGGCTCCATAACCCCATCCCGATCAGCAACCACACCAGGCTCAACGCCGTTGTTTGGCGGATCCGTCGGTTTTTCTTGGTCCATGATGGACTCTGCTCAACACATCGCGTGATCACTTCTTTTGGATACACCTGTTCGACCAGGGTCAGATCCACCTGTTCACACACCTTGTCATCCACGTCCAAATGCCGTAATCTGTAGCTGTACATCAGAAAGCTCCTTCTTTTTTTGCTTTCTGGTATTTTGCCAGATTTGGAGCTTTCTTGTCTTCTTTTTCACCCTTTTGGGGGTAAGTGAGATGTATTGAGCACAAGGCCCCCACCTATCCCCACATCCGCCCCTTGTCCCTACAGGACGGGGCCACGCGCATTACTGCATTCGGTCGTCAAAATTCATCAGTTATGAAGCGACCTTATCGTAATGTTTTGAACGCATTGTCTAACCTCCCCGCACATGGTATAGTATCTCCATGCAAATAACTGATCTTGAACCACAGGTCAATAATGCTGAGCGCGTCAATGTGTACGTCGATGGGCGTTACCTGCTGGGCGTCAACGCCGTGATTGTGTTGCGCATGGAGTTGCGTATCGGGCAGGAATTGCTGCCGGAGCAATTGGAGCAACTGCGCAGCGAAGATGCGGAGCAGCAGGCGGTTGATCGCGCCTTAAACTACCTCTCGTTTCGCCCGCGCAGCCGCGAAGAAGTGCGCCGCTACCTGCAGCGCAAAGAAACGCCCCCGTATATCATCGACGCGGCTCTGGAACGCCTGGATCGCCTCAACTTCGTCAATGATCGCGCCTTCGTCGAGTTCTGGGTGGAGAACCGCGACAAGTTCAATCCACGCGGCGCGCGCGCTCTCAAAAATGAGTTGCGCATGAAGGGCGTTGAGCGCGACATCGTTGATGAACTCGTAGATAAGGACGCGGACGAAGAACTGGCCCTGCGCGCCGCTCGCAAAAAGGCTGCTGCGCTGGCGCAAACTCCCGGTATGGATTACCAGACCTTTCGCAACCGTCTGGGCGGGTTTTTGCAGAGACGCGGCTTTGGCTACGAGGTCGTGACACACACTGTTAAAGCTCTGTGGAATGAATTGAAACAAGAAGAATGAGCATGGCGGTCGCCATGCTCACAAATTTGTGACGCTAAAGCCTTGAAAACATTTGGCTTCATCGTATATAATATACATAGAGAAGAAATCCCAGAAACAAAATTGTACCGTCCAGGGCAGGCTATGCTTCGCCCCTGCAAAGACAGAACGACCTGGTATTGCAGGGGTGTGAAAGCATGGTCTGCCCTTTATACTGCCCTGCTCAATTGTCATGTGGCGTAGGCGAACTGGTAGCCGTAGCCGTTGGCGCAACTGTTGGTGAGCCGCTTGTCGGGGTCGTCGTATTGCTGGATGGCGATGGCACAGTTTTGAGATGTACCGGCGGGTAAGAACTGATATTGAGCGGCACAATAGTAATGCTCGCGATAGTATCCGGCAGCATATTGCTATTGCCCTGCGTATAGTGAATGGCGACAGTTTGCGGATTGATGCCTGTCTGGCTTGCCAGGAAGTGTTGAGCGCTGCTCACTGTCATGCCTTTGAGGCTATTACGAATGGACTGCAATTGCGCAGATGGAAATTGGTAAATGGCAACTCCACTGGCCGCGATCTTGAGAGAGACCAGCCCTGTAGACGTATTGATACTTTGTATGATGGGTCGCCCAATTACAACCGTGTTGCTGAGTAGTATATAGTTTGCGCCCAACTGTGTCACCTGGTTCATAAGCGCGTTGCGCGCTATGCTTGTCGCATCCGCGCTGACGATGTAGCCAACGCTTCCCTGCCCGACCATAACCACCTTCACCGTGTTTCCTGCCTGTCCAACAGCAGGAGTAGGAGTAGTGGAAACAACGGTGTAATTGATATTTGTCACCTGAATGCCCCCGGCTCCGGCAATCTGCTGCTGCAATTGTTGCGCAACCTGCCTTTCGAGGCCCGGTTGCATCTGTCCAACCAGGGTATCTACGTCACTCTGGGCTACCCCCTGCTGGCAGTTAAAAATGCCTAAAGTGCAATTGACCTGCCCGGTAGTTGGGCCGGATTGCGAGACAGTCTGGTTCCTGGTAAAGACATGTACCGGGATAATGGAGTTCGTAATATCTACGCTTTGCGCCGAGGGGGTGGCTGTCAGGGAATAGAGTTCTTCGAGTGGCGTCACCGTCGGGCCAAAGTTGACCGTCACGGCGGTGGCGGTTATCGCCTGAAAGCCATAGTAGGCCAGCGCCCCGATTGCCAGCAATATCACAACCATGATGGCCGAAATCAGGGGCAGCAGCGATCTTCTATGGCGTCTTCCACCATTACTGCGTGCTGATACCGGCGGTGGAAGAGGAGTTGGCGCACCTCTCGGTGGCGTTTTGGGCGGGCTGAAAGAGGTGGTCGGCGCGCCATAATCATCGCGGCTGAAGCTTTGAGGGACGACTGGATATTCTTCTGAGATATCGGGCAAGGGCGAAACTGGCGAGACAGCAGGCACCTGACCGGAATGCTGGAGCGAAATGGTTTCGCGTCGTACCTGTTCGATTGTCAGCTTTTGACTGACGCTGCCGGTCAAAGCGGGATCGAGCGGCGCCGGTGGTATACCAGGCAATCGCTGGGGCGGCGAACTGAGCGCCTGGTAAGCGGGTTCAAAATTCTTCAGCACCTCGTCTGCGCTGGCAAAACGATCGTCGGGATCTGCGGCAATGCAACGCCGCACCACATATTCCAGCGGTGGAGGAAGGGGATCGAGTTCATCGCCTATCGGCAGGTTCCCGGTCAGCATCTGGTGTAGGATCACACCCAGCGAAAAAATGTCATTGCTGGGAGCCGCGATACCGTTCAGCCGCTCCGGGGCCATATAGGCGATAGTGCCGACTTCATTACCCGCCGTAGTCAGTGGCGGGCTGGCCGTGCGTCCCTGCACCATCGCGATGCCAAAGTCGATCAAGCGCACATAAATTTGCCCGTCCTGCTCATCCAGGAGGATGTTGGTAGGTTTGAGATCGCGATGTACTACGCCGCGCCGGTGAATATAGGCGACAGCCTGTACTAGCGGCACAAACAACTGGCGCACCTGGAAGAGCGAGAGAGGGCCACTTTTCAGGCGGCGCGCCAGCGTTCCGCCATCGATATAGGGCGTCACCAGGAATAGCCGTCCCTGATCTTCGCCAAACTCGAACAAGGGCAGGATATGTTCGTGCTTCAGATGCGCGCTGACCTCCGCCTCGCGCAGGAAACGCGCGCGTGCGGTCGTATCATGCACCAGGTCGGAGCGGATAATTTTGATGGCGACGGGACGACCAAAAGCGGAACGCTGATGCGCAAGGTACACCTCACCCATACCGCCGATATCAATGGGACGGATGAGATCATAGTTGCCAAAACGCGTACGGCTTTGATCTTCCATAAGTGGTCCGTGCTGCTCTTTCATATCCTACGTAGCCTGCTTACTTTCAGTCAGTAGATATATTTTTATATAACGCTCTCTATAAGAATAGACGTATATTGTACCGTTTTCGTCAAAGATCAAGCACATTTTTTGAGGTTTTATAATACACGCTGGTAGATACTCTCCACGAGTGCAGTATAGCACCTTCGTCCTGTAGGGACAAGGGGCGGAGTGGGGCGGATGCGAGGGCCTTGGATGGGGGGGCTTGTGCTTGTCCTCGTTGAGCTATGACCATGCTGCTTGACGGAACCCCAACGAATCGCGTTGCCACCAGGACAAGCACAAGGCCCCCACCCATCCCCACATCCACCCCTTGTCCCTACAGGACGGGGGCGGACGGAGCCAGGCAATTATCGTATTCAATTGGCAACATTCATCAAGACGGAGATACAGTAACAGCCTTTCCCCGTATGCGATATGTCATATACAGGAAGAAGAGCAAGATAAGTATAGCCTCGCCGACGTTGACAAGCTCAAAATAAGGCAGGGTGACGGAGCCGATAGTGAGCGGTTTGGAGAAAAATTCGCCAGTGGAGCCGGGCAACAGGGTCAGGAACGCCGAGCCATTCCAGAGCCCGTGCTGGACAACAGCATAGAGCCAGCAGCCCAGAGCTTTCGGCACGCGATTTTTGCCCGGGTGCGTGAGATAATACCAGCCCAGCGCGACCATCGCCGCGCCCATGCCATGCAGCAGGCCCGCGCCGCTGCGGATCAATGCGATATTGAGCCAGCCGCCCGTACTCGACGAAATGTAGCCACTGGTCTCGATCAGGTCAAAGCCAATGCCGCAGGCCAGACCCAGCACGAACGCTTCCGCCGCGCTGCGCATCCGCCCGATCAGGATAATGACCGCCAGCGGCTTGACCGTTTCTTCCACAAGAGGCGCAATGATGACAGCCGCGATAAAAAGCAAGTTATAGACGTTGGTATTCTGGCATTCAGGCGCCGTCGGGGTATTCAGACAAACAAGCGGGTTTATGCCCTGCCCATGCACCAGCGCCGCCTGGAGAGCCAGTTCGAGCGCGCCAGCCACCAGAATACCCAGCGTTGCGCCGCTGACGATAGCCAGCGCCAAACGTCGCCAGCTTGTCGGCCAGGCTGCTCCCCGAGGAAAACGCAAACGCCGGTCGCCCAGCGCCAATACCGCCATCCCAGGAAAAAAGCCCGCCAGCAAGATCAACATTGCCAGCAGTGTGAGGTTTGCCAAATCCTGTCCATTGTTATGCAAGGCGAACCCGCCCGCGATCACTGCTGTATAAAGCGCGACAAAAATCCAGAAAGGGGGGATGGCAAAACCTGACGAGGGCTTACGCAAAAACACCGAGCGAATGCTGTGATACAGGCTATAACCACCACCGATCAAACCAACCAGAGCGAAAGCCGCGAATATCACAGTCGCCGTAAAGTTCTGTCCAGTGTTAAGGGTGTTGACTCGCACCGTTTGCACAAACAAAAGCAAGAAGAGCGAAAACAACCCACCCAGCAAGACCAGGATTGAGCATATAAAGGCAGCGATGCCCACGCCGAAAAGATAGCCATCGCGTTTCGGCTGAGGTGGCCGGTAAGCAAATGGATAGGGATACGCGCCATAGGGTGGGTAAGCAGGCGGGATGGGAAAGGCGGGTGGCCCGGACGTATAACCCTGGTATGAAGGAGAGGGAACCGCAAAATTAGGGTAACTCGATCCTGGCGGCGCATAGCCTACTACTGGCGGCGGAAATGCCTGCGCCGGCGGATTGCCTGTGACAGGCGCGGGATAACCCGAATA
The DNA here is from genome assembly GCA_963769535.1 of uncultured Chloroflexia bacterium. Taxonomy (GTDB): domain Bacteria; phylum Chloroflexota; class Ktedonobacteria; order Ktedonobacterales; family Ktedonobacteraceae; genus CF-113. The sequence continues at coordinate 64,526 of CAVYMC010000007.1, forward strand.
AGACACAGGATTGAATTGTTGAGGTTGCATGGTTTGTAGGGGCTGGGGGGCCTGTGGGTATGCAGAAGCGGGCGCGGCAACTGGGAAAGATGGCGCAGTAGCGGTAGTATGCTCTCGAAAAGGAAGCCTGCGGGTCGATGTCACTATTCGCTTCATTATTTAGCTGTGGGAGTGGGGGCGCAGGCAGCTCAAACGGCTTTTTGAACTGCGCTCCTGGCACAACGCGATTATTCGTAGTGCTCTCACCTTCTGGCACAACCCAGGGTCCCCACAATTCAGATGTAGGTTTGCGCTGTGTTCCATCACCATCAGGCGGCGGCTCTTGTTGCTCTGAACTCACAATACTTCTGCTTTCTCCCAGGATGCTACACTTTCCCAATCAGAAAGACCTTTCCCATTATACATGCATTGTATAGCTGTGGGGAGTGGTTATGCAAACATGCGCTGGGCGGGTTCGTTAGCAGCTACCAGGGCGGGGGCAAGCCCGGCCCGTACCCTACTACGAAGCGAGCCGAACCTGATTGTCGGATAAGGAAAGTGCCATAGGTCTCCTGATGGTTTATTTGAATGCGTAAGGGGACGAGGGCGGCGCAAGCGCCCCCACCCATCATCCCCGCAACCCCCGCCCCTACAGTCGCACAGCCATTATCATGTTATATGTTGGGGCGGGTTGAGTTGGGAAGGGCGGTGGGGGCGCTTGCGCCGCCCTCGTCCCTTGTCGTGCTTCTTTACATCTACCGTTCAATCAGTTCCGCCTGAATCACACCTTGATTCCCTATGATTGCTTCCAGCTTGTCGCGCACCTTTTCATAGGGCATCGTATCTACATCGGGCGCGAGCCGCGCTACCCATTCGCCGTTGGAGATGACCAGGTTGTAGTGATCGCGGCCCGGTTGATCGCGAATACAGTTCCAGATATCTTGCACGCGCATGATGTCGTCCGAGATGGAACGATTATCCGCGCCGCTCAGTTGCAGGGTAATGCTTACCTCGTACTGTTTGCGGTTCATCTCTTCTGCGACGCCTTTGACCTCCTCAACGCTATTGCAGAGGATGCCGGCCTGGTCGCGCCGCACCTGCACTTCGCCGCGCACAATCACCACCGTGTTTTCGGTCCACAATTCGGAGGTCTCGGCGTAGAGCCTGGGGAAGACCGTCACCTCGATGGAGCCATACATATCTTCGAGCTTGACGGCGCACATGGGATCGCCTTTTTTCGTCATAATACGGCGCGCCTCGGTGATGGTGCCGCCCAGCACGACTTTTTGCTTATCCAGTTCTTCGGTAATCTCGGCGGTATTGTGCGTGACCTGCTCTTTGAACAGGTCGCTGAGGTAAGCAAGGGGATGTTTGGCGATATAGAGGCCGATCAATTCCTTTTCCCATTGCAACAAGACGTTGTTATTGATCTCTTTGGCATTCGGGTTGAGAGCAAATTCAAAAGCGTTCTGCACCTCTTCCATGTCACCGAAGAGGCTGACCATGCCGCGTTCTTTAGCCGTGCGTTCATTTTTGCCATGCTGCATGGCGCGTTCAACCGCGTCGAGTAACTGGTGGCGTTTGCCGTCGGCCAACGAGTCCATCGCGCCTGCCTTGATCAGTGTTTCGATCGCGCCCTTGCCCACGAATTTGGGATCGACGCGGGTGCAGAAGTCGGCCAACGATTTGAACGGGCCACCCTCGCTGCGCGCTCGCGCAATCTCGCCGATAGGGCCTTCGCCGATGCCCTTGATCGCCAGCAGGCCGAAGCGCACGCCGCCATCCTCGACAGTGAAACCCCGGTCGCTTTTGTTGACATCCGGCCCCAATGCTTCTACGCCCATGCGTTTGCACTCGGCGATGGCATTGGCAACCTTTTTAGCGTCCGAGGCCTCGGTGGTCATGGTGGCTGCCATGAACTCCGCCGTGTAGTTGGCTTTCAGATAGGCCGTGAAGAAAGCGACAACGGCATAGCTGGCGGCATGAGCCTTATTAAAACCATAGCCGCCAAACGGTTCGATGAGAGTGAACAGCGTTTCGGCGTCTTCCTTTTTCACCCCGTTTTGGACACAGCCCTTCACGAAATCCTCTTTATAGCTCTGAACTTCGTGCATGATCTTTTTGCTCAGCACCTTGCGGAACTTATTGGCCTTGCCCCAGGAGAAACCCGCCAGGCCAACGGCAATGAACAACACCTGGTCTTGATACACGATCACACCGTAGGATTCGTTCAGCCATTCCTCCAGGCGTGGGTCAAGATAGGTCACTTTTTTGCGTCCGTGTTTGGCATCGATGAATTCGGGGATGCTATCCATCGGGCCGGGTCGGTAGAGCGCGATCATCGCCATCACGTCTTCGACGCGCGTTGGTTTGAGTTGCTTGATATACTCGCGCATCTTGGGGCCTTCAAGCTGGAAGATGCCCGTCGTCTCGCCACTTGCCAGCAGTTCAAAAGATTTCTGGCGTCTGCGGTTCTGCTCCTCGTCGCCCTCGACAGGGTCGAGCGGAATTTTCTCCAGAATGATCTCTTCCCCGCGTGATTGTTTGATGAACTTGACGGCGTTATCCAGGATGGTCAGGTTGGACAGACCCAGGAAGTCGAACTTGATGAGGCCCAGTTCTTCGAGGTGCGCCTGCTCGTATTGCGTGATGCGTCCCTTCGACGGGTCTTTGGGGTCGCGCATTTGCAGCGGCACGAAATGTTCCAACGCTTCGTTCGCCACAATCACGCCTGCCGCGTGTACGCCCGTTGTGCGCACCGAGCCTTCCAGCTTCAAGGCCTGGTCGATGATTTCTTGCGCGGGCTTGCTTTCTTTATACAGGTCCGCCAGTTCTCGAACGCTGTCGAGCGAGCCTTGCAGCGTGACTTTGGGGCCGGTCGGGATGAGGCGCGTGATGCGGTCGCCTATCTCCTGCTCGCCCATGACACGCGCCACGTCTTTGACCGATGCTTTAGCGGCCATGGTGTTGAACGTGACCATCTGCGCCACGCTGTCGTGGCCGTACTTACGCGCCACGTACTCGATCACTTCTTCACGGCGGTCGTCCGGGAAGTCCATGTCTATATCAGGCATGTCGGCGCGCTCCGGGTTGAAGAAGCGTTCAAAGGGCAGTTGGTAGCGAATAGGGTCAACATTGGTGATGCCCAGCGTATAGGCCATCAGGCTGCCGGCAGCCGAACCACGCGCCGAGCAGCGAATGCCGCGCGAACGGGCGTAGTTCACAAAGTCCCACTCGATTAAGAAATAGGGCACAAAGCCTTTTTGCGCGATCATGTCGATCTCGTAGTCAAGCTGCTTCTCAATCTGCTTCGGTCATCTCGCCAAAACGTTCTTTGACGCCCTCTATACACAGGACGCGCAGGAAGTCACGCTGCGATGCATACTCAGGCGGAATGCTGTAGTTGGGCAGTTGCGCTTTGTAGGCCAGTGGATCGACGCTGCACTGTTCGGCGATACGCACGCTGTTGAGTATAGCATCGGGCAGGTCGGGAAAGAGACGCGCCATCTCGTCCGGGCTTTTGAGATAGTATTCGTGGCTATCGAACTTCATACGTTTGGGCGAGTTCAGTTGCTTGCCCGTCTGCACGCACAGCAGTACATCGTGCGAGGTGGCATCATGCGCCTCGACATAGTGCAGGTCGTTGGTGGCGACCATCTCGATCTGCAAATCCTTGTGCATCTGGTAGAGCAATTGATTAAGCTGTCCCTGCGGCGAAGGGTTGCCATCCTCGAAGATGCCGTGATGCTCCTGAATTTCCAGGTAGAAGTTTTCCGGTCCGAAGACATCCTGGTACCAGCGCGCCATCTTATACGCTTCGTCCACCTGTTCCTTGAGCAGCTTTTTGGGAATCTCGCCGGAGAGACAGGAGGAGGTGACAATCAGACCTTCCGCGTACTGTTGCAGCGCTTTTTTATCCATGCGCGGGCGCAGGTGATAGCCCTCGGTGTTGGCAATGGTGGTCAGCTTCATCAGGTTGTTATAGCCGGTATTGTTTTTCGCCAGCAGCAGCAAATGATGATAGTCGTCGCTGTAGCGTTTGGAGTGGTCGCGCATATCCTCGGTCAGATACGCCTCAATACCGATAATGGGGTTGATGCCACCCGCCTTGCACGCTTTGTAAAACTCAATCGCGCCATACATCGCGCCATGATCTGTTATCGCGAGGTGCTGCATCCCCAGCGCCTTAGCCTGCTGCACCAGCTTCTTTGTGCGACTAAACCCATCCAGCAGCGAATACTCAGTATGCACGTGCAAGTGCGCGAAATCGGCGCTCATAACCATACCTCCAATACGAAATAATGTTCTACTATTCAGAATAACTGGTAAATATAGGGGTGTCAAGGGGGCCAGGGCGACCGCAAGGGTCGCCCCTACCATACACGTGTCTGGACCCTCAATCTCCGATAGTTGATGGAACCTTTCCACTAGATTGAACGAACCAACGCGCTGATGCTCACACATATGAAAGTACTATGATATACTGAACTGTACTACTCTGCGATATTTAGCAAGCATGGAGCAACGCATGACGAGAGCATACAGCGGCCGCGTCGGATTGATGGCCGATGCCCCCAATTTTCCTGCTGCCTGGGACGAAGTTATCGAAAAAGTCAAAATCGCCGACGAACTTGGCTACGACTCTATCTGGCTGGGTGAGTCCTGGGGCTATGAACTCTTTACCTCGATGGCCGACCTGGTGCGGGCTACCAAACGCATCAAGATTGGCGCGGGCATCGCCAATATTTATTCGCGCTCACCCGCTTTAATCGCCAGCACCGTCGCCACGCTGGACGAGCGTTCCGGCGGGCGCATCCTGCTCGGCCTGGGACCATCGGGCGCGCAGGTAGTTGAACACTGGCACGGCGTGCCATTCCAGAAGCCGGTGCAACGCACGCGCGAATATGTTGAGATCATTCGCATGATCTTGCGCGGCGAAAAACTGATCTATCACGGCGAGTTCTTCAACCTCGAACGCGGCTTCACGCTACGCTTCAAGCCGGTGCGCAAACATATCCCCATCTATATCGCGGCGATGGGACCAAAGAACGTTTTGCAAGCCGGTGAAATCTCCGATGGCGTGCTGCCCGTCTACTGGCCGAGCACGAAGTGGGGCGAACTGCGCGAGCAGCTTGACGAGGGCGCGCGTAAGGCCGGTCGTCCTCCGCACAGCGCGGCTATCGCTCCCTTAATCACATCATTCATTCTCGACGATAACGCGACCGGCGAGGAGCGCAGCGAGGCGCGCATGAAGGCCGCTATGCCGCTGGCCTATTACATCGGCAAGATGGGTGTCTATTACGCCCAGATGCTGACACGCAACGGTTTCGGCAAAGAGGTTGAAGCAGTGCAGGAAGGCTGGAAGACGGGACTACAGACAGCCATCGCGGCAGTCACACCCGAATTGCTCGACTCCGGCGCAATCATCGGCACCGCCGGAGAGATCGTCGCCCGGCTCGACCAGTGGGTCGCGGCAGGCGTCGATGAGCCAATCCTGGCCATGCCCCCCGGCCCTCCCGACCAGGCCGGACCAAAATTAGCAGCATTGATGAGTGCTTTGAACGGCTAACGTGTTGTATCCTCTGATGATTTTTAACAATCAAAACCGGTAATGCGCCCGCCCCCGTCCTGTAGGGACAAGGGGCGGATGTGGGGAAGGGTGGGGGCCTTGTGCTTGTCCTGGTGGCAACGCGATTCGTTGGGGTTCCGAAAAGCATGATGGTCGCACTCCGACGAGGACAAGCACAAGGCCCCCTCATCCACCCGACACGACCCCCCTTGTCCCTACAGAAGACGACCCCCCTTGTCCCTACAGAAGACGACCCCATTCCCCATTCGGTTGACAAAAACTATCAGACGCGGGGACGCAAGCGTCCCGACAAGCATGATTACCCCTTTCGTTCGTCAAATTTCGTCAGGATGCGATGGGAGTAATCCCCGGCGTGTTTCAGGCGTTTACCAACGGACGGGTGATCGTAGAAGAGAAATTCGATCACTGGCGATGGCTCGATATCGGACAGGTTCTGATTTGCCAGGCGCGTCATCGCGCCTTTGAATGGCTCGATCATGCGCGTTGATTGCAGCGCGTACTCGTCGGCCTGATATTCGACGTAGCGGCTGAAGCCGTTGTTGAGCGGCATGACGATGAAGCTGAAGAGCGCGATGAGCGCGAGCAGCAGGGGAATAGTAGCGGCATCTGCCAACCCCAAATAGAAGTGTTGTGTCTGAACGGCCCAGTGGAATACGACATTTGCCAGGTACAGCCCGGCAAGAGTGATGAGCGACTGGCTGAGAATCAGCTTCCAGATGTCGTGATGCACATGGTGGCCCAGTTCGTGCGCCAGCACCACCTCGATCTCCTCGTTAGTATAGCGGTCAAGCATAGTATCGCCCAGCGCGATACGGCGCGTATTGCCCAGTCCCATCAGGGCGGCGTTGGCTGCGGTAGTCTTGCGGCTCATATCGAAGGTGTAGACGCCGCGCACGCGCGTATTAGCGCGGTTTGCCAGCGCCAGCAAACGCTGTGTCAACTCGCCTTCCGGCATGGGGTGGAACTTGTAGAAAAGCGGGAAGAGCAGCACGGGCGCGAGATTCGCCATTATCACCGAAAAGAAAAGCAGGGCCAGCGCAACCCATAGCCACCAGCTATCCGGCTGCGCGGCCAGTAACCAGTAGATCAGTTCCAGCGCGGCAATACCCAGCGCAAGTTCTAAGACCAGCCCGACCAGGAGATCGCGCAGCCAGCTTTTAATGGTCATAACCGAAATTCCGTAGCGACGCGAGAGTGTAAAGCCATAATAGCCGAGCGGCGCGGTAATGATCTCATACACCAGCATCACGATCAGGAAAAAGCACACTACTTGCAGCGGGAACCATCCATGCACCGGCGACCAGTTCAACGCGCTCAACTGGTCGCGCAGCCACCCTGCAATACCTGTGAAAACCAGCAGGCAGACGCCTATCGCTGCTATACCCATATTGACATACGACAGGCGGCGGCGTATGCGAGCGTAGACCTTTGCCTTGACCTGGCGCTCCTGATCGATTTCAACCTGCTGCGCCTGTTGTCCGGCGTCGATTTCCATTTCCATGCGGTTTATCTCCTGCGGTATTTACATTTGCCCTATTATGATACTATGCTACATCGTTGCTTATAGTAAAGCAATATGCTTGACTGCCATAATGAACTCTGACAATCGAATCGGGTAATCACTAGAAACGCCCGCTTCCGTCCTGTAGGGACAATGGGGTGGATGTGGGGAAGGGTGGGGGCCTTGTGCTTGTCCTGGCGGCAGTGCGATTCGTTGGGGTTCCGTAAAGCAGGATGGTCGCATTCCGACGAGGACAAGCACAAGGCCCCCGCATCCACCCAACCCCGCCCCTTGTCCCTACAGGACGCTGGAGACGCAAGCGTCCCGATGAGCACGATTACCCCATTCGGTTGGCAAAATTCATCAGGACGCCTGGGACGCCTGCGTCCCAATGGTTAGCGAAGTGCAAGTTGTCGAATTCGCCACATGTCATACGTCGTTTTATTAGAGGGATGAACGTGAACTCACCATTCGCGTAATGAGCTAGGCAAAAGAGGAATTCTCTGGCATACTAGGAAGCATGAAAGAAGAACTGTCGATAACACATGAGCGCATCGATGACTTTGTGGTGCTCTTGTCGCTGATGCAACAGATGGATTTGCCGGGCATCCTGGACCGGCATCTGCCGCGCCATTGGTTGCAACAAGGATTGAGTTGGGGATGGACCGCCACGATCTGGCTGGCGCACATCGTCTCGCAAGGAGATCATCGCAAATTGACGGTACGGGATTGGGTGCGGCAAGCGCACAGCACCCTGGAACAGGTCACGGGACTGGATATCCGTGAGACCGATTTTACCGATGATCGACTGACGATTGTGTTGCGGCATCTGGCGGATGCGGCGCGCTGGCAGGCAATTGAACAGGAGTTGGGACAGCATCTGGTGCGGGTGTACGAGTTGGAGGAGCAGCCGATCCGCGTGGATGCAACCACGGTGTCAGGGTATCGTGAGGGAGGGGAAGACAGCCTGTGGCAGTTTGGACACAGCAAAGATGATCCCACGCTACGACAGATCAAGGCCATGATGGCCACCATAGATCCACTGGGCCTGCCCCTGGCGCTGGAGGTGGTGTCTGGGGAACAGGCCGATGATCCCTGGTATGTGCCGACGATCGACCGGGTGCTGACGTGCCTGGGGCGAACAGGCTTGCTCTTTGTAGGAGACAGCAAGATGAGTGCGCTGGCGACCCGTGCGCATCTGGTGGGGCGCGAGCAGTATTACTTGACGCCACTGGCCCTGGTGGGCGAGACGGGGCAGCAGATGCCCGGCTGGATTGCGGCAGGAGTGGCGCGAGGGGAGGCATTGGCGCAGGTGCAGTCCGACGATGAGAAGCAGGTGCTGGCCCAGGGCTACGAAGTGAGTCGGACCTGTGTCTATGAAGGACGCACCTGGCAGGAACGCGTACTGGTCGTGCGTTCCCACGCCTATGCAGAGACACAGCGCCGTCACCTGCACGAACGCCTGGAGGAAGCCCAGGCGGATCTGTTGGCCCTGACCCCGCCCGTGGGACGGGGCAAACGGCAGATCATTGAGGAGGCGACGTTGCAGCGCGCGGCGGAGGCGGTGCTGGTCAAGCATCGGGTCGTGGGGCTGCTCACCTACCGCTTTGCACGAGAGAGCGAGCAAACGGTCACGTTTGTGGGGCGCGGACGAGGGGGAGCCAATCGTCCACAGCAGGTGAGCGAGCGGGTACGCTATCAGATCACCGCCGTCCAGCGCGACGAGAAGGCGATCGTCGACCTCGTGGCGACGTTGGGCTGGCGCGCGTATGCCACCAATGCGCCAAAGGCTCGCTTGTCTCTCGAGCAGGCGGTGCGGGAATATCGGCACGAGTACCACATTGAGCACGGCTTCGGACGCCTGAAAGGAGCGCCGCTCTCGATTGCTCCCCTGTTTGTGAAACGCGACGACCAGGTGGTGGGGATGACACATCTGCTCAGCCTCGCCTTACGGGTGCTGACCCTCATGGAGTTTGTGGTGCGCCGCTCGCTCAAACAGCAGGGGGCGACCCTGGCTGGACTCTACAAGGACAACCCGCGCCGAGCCACCGCGACTCCGACGGCAGAGCGGCTCTTGCAAGCCTTTGTGCCGATCACGCTGACCCAGGTGCAGTTGCCCGATCAGACCATCCGGCACGTGACGCCTCTCACGCCCGTGCAAGAGCAGATTCTTCGGTCGTTGGGCCTCCCCGCAGATCTCTATGCTGGTCTGGTTCGGCAAATTCCACAAACTGCTTTTCCATTACGCGAATGATGAGGTGAACGCCCTCGAACAATTTTTAATAGAGAGAAAGAGGTACAACATGCGTTACCTTGTGCTGATCTATCAAGATGAGGTGGCTCACTCCGGGTGGAGCGAGCAGCAATTGGCGGAGGAATATCAAGCCTATGACGCCCTGGATGGCGAATTTCAGAAAATCGCGGTGGAGATGCAGGGCGGGAATGCCCTTATGCCTACCCAGACGGCGACAACCGTGCGGGTGCGCGACGGCAAGACGCTGACAACCGATGGGCCATTCGCGGAGACGAAAGAGCAGCTTGGCGGGTATTACCTGCTGAACTGTAAGAGCCTCAACGAGGCCATCGCAGCGGCGGCAAAGATTCCTGCCGCTACCGATGGTTCCATTGAGATTCGACCGATTATGGAGTTCGAGTAAGAGCGACTGAGGGTCATGGACGCAATACAGCGCGTTGTGGCAGACACCTTTCACCAGGAAGGCGGGCGCATACTGGCCTCGCTCATCAGTTCCCTGCGGGACTTCGAGCTGGCCGAGGATGCGCTGCAGGACGCTATACTCGTCGCGCTCGAACGCTGGCCGGTGGAGGGTGTGCCTCGCAATCCGAGCGCGTGGCTTACTACCGCGGCGCGTAACAAAGCCATTGATCGACTGCGCCGCGCCAGCACACTTGCCCGCAAGCAGGCGCTTTTACAAGAACTGGTCGAGCAGGATACACAGGAGGCATTAGCCGAGATGGAAGATCGCGCGATCCCTGATGAACGTCTCAAGCTGATGTTTACCTGCTGTCATCCCGCGCTGGCATTGGATTCACAGATAGCCTTGACGCTGCATACCCTGGGCGGGCTATCCACTCCTGAGATTGCGAATGCCTTTCTGGTGCCGCTCCCAACCATGGCGCAGCGCCTGGTGCGCGCCAAACGTAAGATTCGCGATGCCGGCATTCCGTACCGCGTACCGCCAACTGAAGTGCTGGGGGAACGGGTCGAGGCTGTATTTTATGTGATCTACCTGGTTTTTAATGAAGGATATACCGCCACCAGCGGCAATGAACTGATACGGCGGGAACTCTGCGATGAGGCTATCCGGCTCGCGCGCGTGCTGGCTATGCTGCTGACACAGGAGAGGTTGTTAGACGAGGTGCCAGAAGCTCTGGGCCTGCTGGCGCTGATGTTGTTGATCGACTCGCGGCGCCGGGCGCGCGTTGGGCCGGATGGCGAGCTGGTGCTGCTGGAAGAACAGGATCGCTCGCTGTGGAACTCGCAACAGATACAGGAAGGCTCAACGCTGCTGGAGCGGGCGCTGCGTATGAAGAGAGTTGGGCCGTACCAGATACAGGCGGCCATTAGCGCGTTACATGCGCAGGCGGCGCGCTCCGAAGACACGGACTGGACGCAGATCGCCGCGTTATATGGCGTGCTCCTGAAAATGACTCCTTCGCCTGTTATCGAACTGAACCGGGCGGTGGCTATCGCCATGGCTGATGGCCCTCTGCGCGGACTGGCGCTGCTCGATCAACCAGCGCTGGGCAAGACACTGCGCGACTATCACCTCTTTCACTCTGCCCGCGCCGATCTGCTCCGGCGCGCCGGACGATTGGACGAAGCTCGCAGCGCCTATAAACTTGCGCTTAACCTCTGCCAGAATGAACGCGAACGCGCCTTTCTGCAACGCCGCCTGGCCGAGGTTTCACCCCTTATTTGATACCGGCTAAACGCGCTTTCCTACGTGGTTGGCGGCGCGGTCAATGCCGCCAGCAAGCCCAGCGCGTAGGCTTCGGTGGCGCTCTGCGCGTCATACATGTGGTCGCGCATCATCAGACGGTAGCTGCACTTCCAGCGGCGCGCAGGCCAGGGGGCCAGTTTGACGAGGGTATACGTTTCGACGCGCTCCTCCAGCGCTTCGCGCAGCGCGACCTCGCCGGTGACGGTGATGCCATAGTGGGCAAGCTGCTGTTGCAGGGTTTCGGGTATCATTGCGCTTCCCGGTTAAAAGCAAGGGCGGCGCGCATTTCCGCCCGGATGGTTTCGGGGCTGAGTTTTTCCCAATCGGTGCGCGGCAGGCGGCGCGGCATGACGGAGAATGGGCCTGTCCAGTGTTTGGCGTGTTCTTCCACCCAGTCCAACGTCTCGAAAGCCTTCTGCCGCGATTCTTCGACGATGGGATAGCGCAGGGCGGCGCGGTCAAAAATGGCCTGATCTTTGGTGTAGACGCTGCCGTCTTCGCGTATAACCACGTCAATATACAGGTCAGTGTACACGAGTTCGCGCGACGCGCCGGTGTAATCCGGCGTTGGCAGGATAATATCGCAATACCCGTCAGAGAAGCTACCGTCCTCAAAGTAACCAAGATGGATGGTATACCACGCGCCCGGCCAGAAGTACGTTAGCGAATGCTTATCTGAAAGAAAGAAATCAGGTTTCCACTTGTGCGGTTTCCAGTGCCGCTTCGTGCCGCGCGGCGCCCAGATGGTGACATACTGGTCGCTGACCGGCAACTGGTAGCCGCTCCACTCCCCCCACGCATCCCCGTTGACCAGCATCTTATAGATATCCGCTTGCAGTAACATGCATTAAAACCTTTCATTAATCAACCAGCCAGGCCTAAGAGGATTATAAACGATGAAGGCGGGGAGAGACAAGCCAGGGGACACTGGTGGGGAATCTCCGGTTATTTCACATTACTTACACCGTCCCCACACTCGCAGCACAAAAGCCAGCCCGCAGAAATCCTCAGCCGCCAGTTCCCGTTCCACCTGCGCGCGCAACTCATCATATTCCCCCTCGCCAATTACCCCCATCCGCAAAAGAAACCGCCTCACCTCCCGCGTCAACCGCGACATCACCTTCACAAAACTCGTATGAACCATCAATCCACTCGACAAACCAACCGCGTAAGGCTTCTGAGCAAGAGCAGGATATCTCCCCAAGAGTTGACGCGCATCATCTGAAGACGCGCCCATCCCACCACAACCCGCCTCGCGCAGCCAGAAACCCAGCATCGGCGTAATCCCCAGGTGACGCCGCTTAAATCCAGCGCGCTCAACCCCCATTGTTTCCAAACCTTTCGCCAGTAATGCCCACAATTCCCATAATTCCCACATACTTTCAGGAATAAAACTCTGTCCAGCCCTCTCCAGCCCTTCACACAACAGCCTTACCAATCGTTCAAAAGCCAGGCTGTTCGTAATCGGCAATTCCGCCTCCGTCCAGCACACAAACCCGCCTGGACGACACAGCCCCGCGCACATCCGTGCCAGTTTGGGATAATCCACCGTCAAAATATAACGACCGAGAAAGCTCAAATGCACCAGGTCAAACTTCTCCAGAGGAAACAACTCAGGCGCAATATCGTTGATATCCGACGCAAAACATCTCATCTGCGCCAGCCCACCCTGCCGCGCCAGCATATTCGCCATCATCACCATCCCCTCGTCCTGGTCAATCCCAATACACTGTACATGTGGATACTCCCGCGCTATACCTCGCAGCCACTCACCCGCCCCACACCCAATATCCAGCACCGACCGCCCATGCTCCAGATCGCACGCCTCAAGCAATTCCCCCGGTAACAACTCCCCCGTCTCACCAATCACCATCTGTTGAAACACCACCTCGTCATAACGATTGCCCGTTTGCCCCTTATCATTGGAAAACATCTATGATATCTCCTTCTATAACATCCTGACCTTGTAAAAAGGTCAATAGTTGTCGATAAGAGGAGTATAGCATGTATTTTGCAATTTAGTAAATACCAAATTAAAAACTCTAATCACTAAATGCAAAATTGAAATAAGCTAACGGCATGGATAACTACATTGATTTTCAAAATATGCCAAATTATGTCTCTATCAAAGAGGCAGCAAATATACTTGGTATTTCGCCTAACAGAGTCTACGAATTTGTGACGGAGGGGCGACTTAAAGGCGTATGGGCAGCAGACGTTATTATGATTCTCCGCGAAGAAGTTGAGCAGTTCAAACGCGGCCCCACAGGACGCCCCCGCAAAAATACCCCAACCTGGCGCATATCCACAGGCGAAAATACGCAATACATGACCCTCATCTTCGTGCAATTGCGCTCTGGACAAATAGATGCGTTCGTTCAGAAGCTAGAAGAAATGCGCAAGAAAGGATTGCATACCTTTCCTGGAACAGTAGCGCGCCACATCGTGGAGGACAACCACAAACCCGAACGTGTGTTTATCACGCTGGTATGGCGCGGCACAGTCATGCCAGACGAAGCCACACGCGAACGAGCTTTGCAAGCCTTTCGTGAGGCGTTGGACGAGGTGTTGGACTGGCAGACGGCGGAGTACCATCATGGTCGGGTGTTTATGCATACGTGAGGGCGGGCAAGGATAAATTTCCGCTTTTTAGGTGGTGAATGATATGAATAAAGTAGGAAGAAATAGAACATATGGCATAAAATTATTGCCAGATGGCCTTTTTACATGTACAATTGTTTACAAAGCAATCTGTTTCTGAAAGATACTCAATTATGGCTATTTCATACGCAACAAGAAATGCGTCGCCTTTCCTCAAATGGGTGGGTGGGAAAACGCAACTTCTTCCGGCTTTACTGAATTACATTCCTGACCGCTTTAACACCTATGTCGAGCCATTTGTTGGTGGAGGTGCATTATTTTTCGCGTTGCAGCCCGCAAAGGCTGTATTAGCCGACTCCAACCCAGAACTCATCAACTGTTATAAGATAGTACGTGATAGAGTAGAGGACCTCATAACGGTATTGAGTACTTACTCTTACTCTGAGGAGTTTTATTATTTATTACGTGCGCAAGTACCACAAGATGCGGTTTTACGCGCAGCTCGTCTACTTTATCTTAATAGGACATGCTATAACGGATTGTATCGCGTGAATAAACAGGGACAATTTAATGTCCCATTTGGAAGATATACGAACCCCATCATCTGTGATGCCGAACGATTGAGGACTGCCAGTTATGCTCTGCGCAACGCAGAATTACACTGCGCAGGCTATCAAGAAACGCTCGACCTCTATGCAAAGCCCGGCGATCTTGTCTATCTTGATCCACCCTACCATCCTATTTCTAAATTTTCTGACTTCAAACGCTACACTACCGAGTTCTTTTATATAGAAGACCAACGCCTGCTGGCACATGCAGTAAAGAAATTGGCGCAACAGGATTGCACTGTATTGGCGAGCAATTCTTATTGTGATTTCATTCTGGACATCTACAAGGATTGCAAAATTGTTGAGGTGGCTGCCAGGCGCAATATTAATAAAGACCCAAACAAACGGGGCGAAGTGAAAGAGGTGCTTATCGTATGCGGACATTATTCGACATACCGCCAGACTACCCACCAACCCGCTTTATGGGAAGCAAGCAGGGAATACTTCCTGCCATCTGGGAGGCGATAAAGCATCTTCCTTTTACAACGGTATTGGATGCCTTCAGTGGTAGTGGATGTGTTAGCTATATGTTTAAGGGTCAGGGGAAAACTGTCATTGCCAATGATTTCTTGAAATATTCCTATCACATGGTCAATGCCCTGGTGGCAAATGCTGGTGAGCGACTTTCAGAAGACGACGTGACGATGCTGCTTGAGCCTAACCCGCATCGAGGTAATTTCATTCAACAGACTTTTGAAAATATCTATTATTCAGATGAAGATAATCTCTTTCTTGAGAACACTGTAGCGAATATCCAACAATTGACTTCACCTTATAAACGCTCGCTGGCTATTTCTGCCCTCAATCGAGCCTGCATCAAGCGGCGGCCACGTGGGGTATTTACTTATGTCGGTCATCGTTATGATTGACGTTTAGACTAATTTCACTGCTCGCTTGCCGACTAGAGACGCTCAAATGAGCTTGAAATTGTGCATACAGGTTCTAATAAGGGATTTATTGCCATGTTGGTCGCATCATCGCTATGCCCCAACATGGTAATAAATCATCGATACGAATCTCTCTTGCTCGACTTTAGGCTCAGGAAAGCCAACAGTGCCGTCTCACGAGCTTTGCAAGGCTCAGCAAATACCACCAAATTAGTCTAAACGTCAATTATGACGATGGCAGAAAAGATCTTCGACTTTCGTTAAAGGATCAGTTGCTTGCAGCCGTCAAGCTTTTGAATGACGCTGTATTCGATAACGGTCAGAAAAATCTCGCGCTCAACCAGGATGTTTTTAGTCTGGACGTTACTCCCGACCTGGTATATTTAGACCCACCCTACTATACTCCTCTTTCTGATAATGATTATCTGCGCCGCTATCACTTCCTGGAAGGACTTAGTTGCTACTGGCAGGGTGTCGAAATCTTGCATCATACTAAGACAAAAAAGTTGCGCAAGTATGCCACACCTTTCGATTCACGCACCCAGGTCTATGGCGCGTTTGAGCAACTCTTTCAGCAGTTCTCCAACAGCATCCTTGTAGTCTCATATTCTTCCAATTCGCTGCCCAAACGCGAAGAATTAACCGAAATGCTCAAGGCCATTAAGAATACTGTTGTTGTCTACGATATCGAGCATAGATATTCATTTGGCACACATTCACATAAAATAGGCAATCAGAATAACGCGGTACAGGAGTATTTGTTTGTGGCATATTAACCCGCAATGTAGAAAAGGTAGCAGGCCCGTATGAAAACCTGGAATATTGGGAATACAACAGTTCGCAACCCGTACCGGCTAAGAGAGGCCCTACAGCTTTTTAGAGCGAAAATGAGCGGGAGACCTTTCAGGAGAGAAGAGCAGCAGGAATTTCTCAATGAGTTGGTCATGGCCGGACTGGTGGACTCTGAACGAGCGGTAGAGGGCGATGACGGTGGAAGAAAATTTGCCAGTGCCTTTAAGCAGTTAGGATTTGTCACGGATTGGTCGCGCGGAAAAGCATGGGATATAACTCCAGTGGGGACGCTACTCATCGAGCATTCTAATCTTGAAGAAAATATCTTTCTGCGACAATTATTAAAGTATCAAATACCATCTCCCTTAGAACCGGTCTCAGGCTTTCAATTACGCCCCTTTCGCTTACTGCTACGCTTTCTCAAGCGAGCATATGATGAGCATCTTATTGGACTTACTAAGTTTGAGATCGGTCTCTACGTAATTTCGTTGAGTACGGAAGATGATGCAGCTTTCGAGGCTGCTTTCTCAAATATTAAAGTATTTCGCACTACCTATGATGCTGTTTCAGGCAAAGTTGCCAAAATCAGGTTTGCTTTTGAGCGGATGAAGGAAGTCGCTGATGGATTGGGACTGCAACGAGATACGGTAATGGATTATGCTGATAGCAATAGCCGCTATGCACTCATGTCTGGTCTGCTAACCTTGCGAGGAAACAAGCTGGCAATCTCAGAAGCGCGTTTACCATTCATCCAGACTATTCTGACAGACGACTCAACGCTCATTGCTAATAGTGACTACCTTGATGTGTTCTACAACCCTGAATCTCCGCTACTACCAACTGATAATCAACAATTCCTTCTCGTGGAAATTGAAATGCTTGAACGTCGAATTATCGAACTTTCAGGGCAAGTAGGTGAAACTCTCACGCTCCCTATGCGTCCTGTAAAGGAGACATTGCTCACATTGCAAGGATATGAAAAAAAACTACGGGAGCAATTGCGTGAGTTGCGCGAAATACAATTCTACTATGCCCAGCGCTCGCAATCTGCGATAGTAGAAATTGAGGAATACCTGGAAAATATTAGAGATAACAGCTTGATTGGTCGCGAAATTTACGCGCCTGCCTATTTTGAATGGGCTATTCCTGCTGGCGATTGTTTCTCGCAATAAATGCTCTGGTTGGGCCAATCAGTATGACACGTGGCTTTAAAATTGATGATGATATTCATCCTGTTCACCATGCGCGCGGTGGAGCAGCCGATTTGACTTTCACGTATGAAGATTTCAAACTTGTCTGCGAAATGACGTTGATGAGTGGAAGCCGTCAGTTTGCAGCAGAAGGCGAACCCGTTACACGACATGTCTTCAAAGTGATCGAGGAAAGTGATGGAAAACCAGTATATGGCCTCTTTATAGCAAAGAAACTCGACCCAAATACAGTAGATGCATTTTATAAAGCCTCCTACTGGAAAAACTTTGAGAAACCAACCCCTACGCCTGTCATCGCTCTGGAACTTAACCAGGTGCTTCAATTGTTAAAGCATATAAAGCTGCACAGAGTTACTATCGCCGATATTCGCCTACTATTTGACCGCATCTTACAACTTCAGGATACACATCCACATGGCCCGGCATGGTATAAAGCCTATTCAAAAACATATGAGCAATGGGTGAGTACACTTGGCAGTTCTCAAGACTAAAAAACTATTGGCGCACCAATCCTGTAGGGGACGCTTGCGTCGCCATGGGGGTTGCTCAGATCACGGTTACTGTGCAGCAACAGCAGTTTCGAGCAGTGTTCGTAAGGCAGGAGCTTCAATATCGCTCGCTGCCGTAATCTTGACATGGCGGACATGTTTCTCTGTGCCTTTCAGCAGTCCTTCTGGATCACGCAACTCTGTCCCTTTCCCGAACATCAAGATCACATGCGAGGTATAGGGGGCGATGACGCAAATGATGTCCGCCATTTTGCGACTGAATCCATAGCCAATAAACTTGTTGGGGACATCGACCTGTTCCAGCGCATTGGGAATGACATCAAACACCAGTGCGCGAAGTTCCAGGGCGAGATCGCGCACCTCAGGAGGGTAGGACGCTAAAAATGCCTGGACAGCCGGCTCCATCTTGCCTTCTTCTCTACTTGTTCTCTTCTCACCGTCTGAAAAGGTGAGGCAGTAGCGCTTTTTTTATACCACGCTTTCCAACGTTTTTCAATGGGAATAAGGCAGGCTCGCATACGTGTTTCTATTGAGAAAAGCGTTTCCCTCTAGTGAATTGTCAATCCTCAAGTGAAGGGGTGGGGAAACCCAAAAATGTAGGGACGCCTCTTGTGGGCGTCTGGCCACCCCCGGCTTGGAAAAAGCTGCACAAAGAGGAAACGCTCAATGTCTATTTGAAATACTTCACAAGGAGAATACGCAAACAGTGGCTAATACTGATCGCATTGCTTATAATCGTCAAGTTATTGAGGCGTTCCGCGCAAACGGGGGCAAGGTGGAGGGTTGGGGACCCTTAATCCTTCTTACTACCAGAGGGGCCAAATCGGGTCAACTGCGCATCTATCCATTAATGTCTGTCCCTGCTGGGGATAACTACATCGCGGTCGCTTCCAAAGGAGGCGCGCCAGAAAACCCGTTGTGGTATCACAACCTGCTGGCACATCCTGATGTTACGGTTGAGGTCGGGAACGAAACGTTTGCTGCTACAGCGAGATTGCTGACGGGCGATGAGCGGGATCAAACCTTTGCGAAGGCGGTTGCCGTGTTTCCTCCTTATGGGGAGTATCAAAAGAAAACGTCCCGCCAAATCCCTGTTTTTCTCCTCGAACGGCGCGCAAACGCTTGAACGAAACAACGCTTATACCTGCCCTGGCTCTCGCTGCTAAAACCCCTGTGCTATAATGTGCTGGAAACCAACATAAACCACCACACTCAGCGAGGAGTCAGGCCATGGCCACAATAGAACAAACGCGCAGCGAGCGCGATTCGATGGGCGAGATGCAGGTACCTGTAGATGCGTATTATGGCGCGAGCACGCAGCGCGCCGTGTTGAATTTTCCGATTAGCGACTTGCGGTTCCCGCGCCAGTTTATTCGGGCGTTGGGGCAGATTAAGCAGGCGGCGGCTTTGACGAATAAGGAGCTTGGCCTGCTAGAGTCGCACATCGCGGAGGCGATTGTGCGGGCAGCGCAGGAGGTGATTGACGGGCAGCTTGATAGTCACTTTGTGCTGGACATTTTTCAGACTGGCTCCGGCACCTCGACCAATATGAATGCGAACGAGGTGATTGCTAATCGGGCCAGCGAGTTGATGGGGGGGAAGCGTGGGTCGCGCAAGGTGCATCCTAACGATCATGTCAATTTTGGGCAATCGTCTAACGATGTGATTCCTACGGCTATGCATGTGTCGGCGCTGGTGAGTATCGAGCATGACCTGATACCCGCGCTGCTGGGGCTGCAAATGGCATTGGAGCAGAAGGCTGATGAGTTCATGCCCATCATTAAGACGGGGCGCACGCATTTGCAGGACGCCACGCCTATTCGCCTGGGGCAGGAATTTCTGGGCTATGCCGGGCAGATTGAACGCGGCATCGCTCGAATGCGGCACGCGCAGAGCGAGTTGTCGGAGGTCGCGCTGGGAGGCACTGCCGTTGGCACGGGCGTCAATACGCATCCAGAGTTCGCGGGGCGCGTCTGCCATCGCTTATCGGAGATGAACGGGGTCAGCGTGTATGAGACCAGCAATCATTTCCAGGCGCAGAACACGCTTGATAATATCGTCGAGGCGAGTGGGGCGCTGAATACGCTGGCGGTCAGTTTGATGAAGATTGCCAACGATATGCGCTGGCTGGGATCGGGGCCGCGCGCGGGTATCGGCGAGATCGATTTGCCTGCTGTGCAGCCTGGCAGTTCGATTATGCCCGGCAAGGTCAACCCGGTGATTGCGGAATCGGTGTGCATGGTGTGCGCCCAGGTGATGGGCAATCATACGACGATCACTATCGCGGGACAGTCGGGTAACTTCGAGATCAATGTGATGATGCCGGTCACGGCTTACAACCTGCTGCAATCGATTCGTCTGCTGGCGGCTGCCGCCCATAACTTCACGGAACAGTGCATCAAGGGCATTTCGGCCACCAGCAAAGGGCCGGAGATGGTCGAGCGCGGGCTGGCGATTTGCACCTCGCTGGCTCCAGTAATCGGCTATGACGCGGCTGCTACACTCTCCAAAGAAGCCTACAAGACGGGCAAGACGATCCGTGAAATGGCGCGCGAACGCACCAATCTTTCGGAAGAGGAACTTGACCGCATTCTCGATCCCGCCGCCATGACGAAACCAGGGTTGGAAGGCGGCCCTGCTGGAGGATAGGCTACTTTTTGCCAAACTTACCACGATCCAACATTTCCAGGGCGACCGCGAGGGTCGCCCGTACAATACTACGAGGCGGGGTGTGTGGACTCGGACTCACTTATCGTGTCATTCTGAGCGCAGCGAAGAATCTAGCTGGCTGAGCATGAGATTCTTCGCTGCGCTCAGAATGACATGATGATGGGTGAAGCCTGTCCTCTCCTTGTACGTTCTGAAATACCCACCTGCAACCCCTCCCAAAAGAATACTTTAGTGGGCCAACTTGACAGTAACTTGTTTCACGTGTATAATTGATTTAGAACAAAATTTCTATAAAATGAGGTTGAGCACGTGAAATGAGCGTAGCGAGTGGAGATGTAAGGTAAAATGGGCTACTTGTCGATGGAGTGAAGAGCGAGAGATGGTAATTGAGCATATTATTGAGGATTGCCAGTGCGAAGGGAAATTATGTGGCGGATGTGAAACAGTCAGATGCATCGGCGCATTTTTCAAACGGGCAGATCACACGATCGGATACAGGTCGAATTGTAAAGAATGCATGGCTACATATACGAGAGAATGGAAACAGGCACATCGCCAGAACCCAAAACCTCACAATCGCAATAAGATACCTCCATTCTCTCATGTTAGTGTGGATTGTCGATGCGAAGGCAAACGGTGTAAAGCATGTGAAAAGACGAAATGTATTGATAACTTCTATCAGGATAAAAAAAATAAAGACGGTCATACATTCGAATGCAAAGTGTGTCGTGGGAAATCGACGAGGCAGTGGAAAGAAGCGAACAAGGATCGGGTAAAGGCAAGTGCCGATTGGTATACAAAGAAGTCAGAGCAAAAACACCGCCGTTATCATTTGAAGAAAGTATACGGGCTAACTGAAGCTCAATATATCGAGATGAAGGATAGACAAAATGGAGCATGTGCCATTTGCGGGATCATCAGTCAAAAGCCATTGCACATCGATCATGACCATTCCACTGGCAAGGTAAGAGCATTATTATGTACCAGGTGTAATTCAATGCTCGGTTATGCCAGAGACTCAGCAGAGATGCTAAAGAAGGGCATAGAGTACCTGGAGAATTATTCTAAAGGAGAGTACCATGACCTTTAATCCAGAAAAACACCTCATTGAACTACAGGGTAAAGCCTACCTCGAAGTTAAATTTCGATTAGTCTGGTTTCGTTCCGAGTGTCCCAACGGGACGATTGATACTGAGGAAGTCCTCGTAGATCTTGATCGCGAAGTTGAGGCTGAAGTGCCTACGGGTAACTGGATAGCTAATCCGAACAGACCCGGCAAGAAGATGCCTGAAAAGATAGTCAAGCATGACAACGGCTATGCTCGTTTCCGCGCCATTGTTACTGATGGCAAGGGTGGTCGTGCCACAGCCACCAAATCAGAGAATGCCGCGTCATTCCCCGACTATATTGAGAAAGCTGAAACCGGCGCGGTTGGCAGAGCTTTAGCTATGTTGGGATACGGCACCCAGTTCACCGGCGACGAACTGAATGAGGAGCATCGTATTGTGGATGCTCCAGTTGAACGCGCCAATAGCTTTCAGTATGCGAGTAATGGAAGCAATGGGAACAGCAGGGTTGCCTCCGTGAGCGCGACCAATGCCAACGGCCAGCAGAGCGATGAGAAGTCGGCCAGCGCTCCTGCGACTGAACAGCAGCTTGCAAGTTTGCGCAAACTTTGCCAGCGCACAGGTGAGACAGAGCCTTTACATCCAGAGACAATGACGTATCAAGATGTAAAGGCATTGATCCTCAATCTTTCAAAGAAGTACAACGAATCCCGGCAGAATAGCAAAGCATCTTAGGGAAGGCTGAACTGGCCTGTAAACGGGATTTGTGGTAGGATTAGAACAGAAGTTTGTTGAGTCTTTGCAGTGTTGGTAGCGCTGCAAAGACTTTGAGTACGACACAACATCGGAGATTTTATCGCAATGGATAATATATCCCCTGATTCCCTGCAAAACAAACCTCACTATACATATACTCTCGCCTATCCAGAATCAATGGGTGGAGCAGTTTTCTACATTGGCAAGGGTGTCGGTAAAAGGATTCACGAACATGAGGGAGAGGCAAGGAGAGGTGTCAAGTCTCATAAGTGCAATATAATTCGCAAGATATGGACTAATGATGAGCAAGTAGTGAAGACAAAGTTAGCTTTCTTTGAGACACATGAAGAAGCTTGTCTGTATGAAATCGCCCTTATCTTCTTCTTCGAAGGACTTGTAAACTTGACATATGGCGGTGACGGCGCTCCAGGAGTAGTACCTTCTGAGGAGACTTTACGCAAGAGAAGTATCGCCCTTAAGGGGCGCGCCGTATCAGTAGAGCATCGGCGTAGGATCAGCGAATCTCGTAAAGGGAAGAAAGGGCATCCTATGTCAGAAGAGACGCAACGCAAGATACATGAGTCTAATATAGGTAGAGTATTTTCTGAGGAGACCCGACGCAAGATTAGTGAAGCACATAAGGGAAGAACGATTACGGCCGAACATCGACAAAAGCTTAGCGAAGCTAACAAGAGACGTAGCCCCGCCACATCTGAAACCCGTGCCAGGATGTCAGCCAGTCTAAAAGGTCGCACCTTGCCTGCGCCTTCTGAGGAACATCGACGTAAGAATAGCGATGCTCACAAGGGAAAAATTCACTCAGAAGAGACTCGGCGTAAAATGAGTGAAGCTAACAAAGGAAAGCATTTTTCCGAAGAGCACCGACGTAAACTGAGTGAAAAAGCAAAACTAAGGGAGGCGCAAAAGCAAGCAATGAGACATGACCTGGGAAACAAGTCAATTACTGGCGAGCCAGAGCCGCAAAGCCTCGTAGACAGTTCATCTTACCCGCAGGAGAGTGACGGACAATGACCATGCAAGAACTGGAACACGTCGAGAAGAACATGCAGCAGCAATGGCATGATCTTGTTCTAGCGGAACAAGAGGGCGCAGCCCTGGAGACACTTGAGCAGATGTACGATACATACATCCTGCTGGCCGAGGAGTACAATCGCTGCTCCGAGGAGTACCAGCGGGAGCAGCAACGAGCGCAGGGCAGGCGCGGCCCCGTTGCCACAGGGAGCAAGAAGCAGCCTTTTTTAGGGCGTGAATGCGAGCAAAAGCGGGGCGATATTAAGCTGGCGTCGTAAAATTAATGTAGTAGACACAGATCAAAAGCCAGAGCAGCGGGGGTTGCTCTGGCTTTTGATCTGTGTCTACTACGCTCTATAATCGCCCGACGAAGTCTGACAGGGCGTTTGCGACCTGTTGGGGGGCATCGAAGAGGATCAGGTGGCCGGCATCGGGAACTATCACCAGGCGCGACGCGGCTATCTCGCGGTGCAGGCGTTGGGCGAATTTCAGCGGCATCTGGGCATCCTTCTCGCCCCAGATGATGAGCGCGGGTTTGCCCATCGTCTTGAGGTCGGATGAGACCGCGTTGCTATAGTTGGCGCGCAGCAGGCGAATATGCTGGAAAAGCAGTTCCTTGCCCAGTTCGCTATCCCAGGGTTCAACGTAGGCGTTGAGTACGTCTTTGAAACGATCTGTCTGGTAGACGCCGTTGGGCACGGTCTCGCGCAGATCGTGTATCAAGTCTTCGACGGCAGTGTGTTTGGGGAGATCAGGGTCCTGGCGTTTCTGCATATCCGACAGGGGCCAGTCGGGCGCGAAGGTGTATTCGTAGCAGATGCTATCGATTAAGACCAGTGCGGCGACACGTGCCGGGCAGAGCCGCGTGGCAAGTATCTGCGCCACACCGCCGCCGATGCCATGTCCGACCAGCACGATGTTGGTGAGGTTGAGTTCTTGCAGCAGGAAGCTCATACAATCGGCATGACCCCAGATAGAGGTGTCTGCCGGCCAGGGATGATCCGATTGCCCGTAGCCAGGCATATCGATGGCATAGACGGCGCGGTTGAGACCTGCCAGGCCTGGAAGAACATTGTCCCAGGTGAAGGCGCCGCCCAGGATATCGTGCAGTAATACGATGGCGCCGTCGGTGCCATATTCAGCGCCCTGCACGATATAGCTGATAGTGTAGTGAATGGCATGACCCGAACGCCGCTCCTGGGAGACGGTTGTGGTTGAATCTGTACTCTGGTTTGACATACTACCTCTCTTTGCTCAGCCCGATTGCGGAGCAATAAATATATTTCAGGCCCTGGCGTACAAAGCGGGAACGTTGTAAAAGGCGCTGAAGCCGGCATAGTGGGCGGATTTCTCGCCCAGTTCATCTTCGATGGTCAGCAGGCGATTATATTTTGCCACGCGCTCGCTGCGGGCAGGCGAGCCGGTCTTGATCTGACCAGCATTGGTGGCGACCACCAGGTCGGCGATGGTCGTATCCTCGGTTTCGCCTGAACGATGTGAGACGACAGCAGTGAACGAGGCGCGTTTCGCCATCTCGATAGCGGCCAGCGTCTCGCTGAGCGTGCCGATCTGGTTGAGCTTGACGAGGATGGAGTTGGCTGAATGTTCCTTAATGCCGCGCTGCAGGCGCGTGGTGTTGGTAACGAACAGGTCGTCGCCCATGATTTGAATGCGGCTGCCCAGGCGCTGGCGCATCTGCGACCAGCCATCCCAGTCATCTTCGGCCAGGCCGTCCTCAATTGAAATAATGGGATATTCGTTAATCCACTGCTCGTAGAGATCGATCATCTCCCTGGAGGTCAGGCTGCGACCTTCACGCGCCAGCACGTATTTGCCATTGCTATAAAATTCGCTGGAAGCGGGGTCGAGGCCGAGGCAGATATCGACGCCGGGTTTGTAGCCCGCGCTTTCAATGGCGGCGATGATGACTTCCAGCGCTTCGCGGTTGGAGCTAAGCGAGGGGGCGAAGCCGCCTTCATCGCCTACGTTGGTGTTCAGCTTCTTGCTGTGCAGCACCTTCTTCAAAGATTGGTAGACCTCGGCTCCCATGCGCAGGGCCTCGCGAAACGTAGGCGCGCCCACCGGCAAAATCATATATTCTTGCATGTCGGTGGAGTTGTCGGCGTGCTTGCCGCCGTTCAAAATATTCATCATGGGGACAGGCAAAACATGTGCCGAGACGCCGCCCAGGTAGCGGTAGAGGGACTGTTGCAGGGCGGTGGCTGATGCCTTTGCCAGGGCCAGCGAGACGCCCAGAATGGCGTTCGCGCCCAGTGCGCCTTTGTTGGGCGTGCCATCCAACTCGATCATCATGGCATCCAGCGTTTCCTGGTCGGTGGCGTCAAGTCCGATCAGTGTTTCGCGGATAGTGGCATTGACATTATTGACGGCGGTCAGTACGCCTTTGCCGCCATAACGATGCGCGTCGCCGTCGCGAAGTTCGACCGCTTCGTGCGCGCCTGTAGATGCGCCCGACGGCACAGCAGCCAGGCCGCGCTCGCCCCCCATCAACAGCACTTCGACTTCAATAGTGGGATTACCTCGCGAGTCCAATATCTCGCGCGCCATCACATCTTCAATGATGGTAAGCTCATGTATCGCATTCGGCATATATAAAAAAACCTCCGTTGTGACAAAACCTCTCGTGGAAGTATTGTACACCGGAGATTGCGCAGGGGCAAGTTTATTTGTTGCCTCTATTCATCAGGTGGGGTTGACCAGGGCGGGGACAAGCCCACGCCCGTACCCTGTACGACTTCGCCTGCCGCTTCGTAACAGGGTACGGGCGTGGGCTTGTCCCCGCCCTGGTTATCTTTAGAGTCGCCCGTATCCTTATGAGAGGGTCAAAACCAGTTCTTTGAAAGAGGGACATCCATTCCCTTTTCTAGACATCTCGCCTCTTTCCCTAGCCTTCTGCTTGTGATACACTGGGTGAAGTACATGGAACAACGGAATACTGTTTACGGGTTTCAAAGTAAAACGCTCCTTTGAGTAAAAGCAGTAGCGTGTGAAACACTGTACACTTCTCTCTTCTACCAGGAGACAAAAACCACGTTTCCTGACGAGACGAGCGCAGAAGTAGCACCTACCGTGAGTTCCACGGGAAGGCATACGCCTGGGGAGATTGCCGCTCTGGCTTTTCAGCAATGAGAAGTGAAACGGCGGTCGCTGAACCAGGAACCGAACGTGATGTTCAGGCATGTCCTGCATGTCCAAGTTTCGGAGAACGGCTTACTTGTTGTTGTCGGCGTCAACGTAAATGGGTGATGGGCGGCGGATGAGCGAATTGCGCTGTGGCGCGCCCGCGAAACTGCCACGCAGATTGTTGCCAAAGGATGTTTGCGTAGGTTGCACAACGGGCTGCACATCAGGCGTTTCGCTTCCGTTGTTGATCGATGGTCGCACCATCTCCAGGCCCTGGCGCAGGGTTATCATGTCGCGCATAAAACAGGCCACAGCCGAGGCCGCCGATCCCTTCTCTTTCGAGGTATCGTAGCGGCGCGTGGTGGCCTCTCCTGCCGCTTGAGCAGCGCGGGCCATAAGGTCAGCCGTTTTAGCGGCGTATGCATCCTGGAAAATATCGTCCCAACTGCCCCATCTGCCGCGCAGGGGCTTCCAGCCAAGCTGGCTATCGCTGACTGTGCGCCATTTTTCCTCGGTGAATTGCATCCAGTCATCAAGCAGGCGCGTAACGGCGGCCAGTTGCTGGCGTAGTCGCTCTTCCTCTTCGGAGGGACGCTGCGGGAATGTCTGGGGGAAACTATCGGTGGTCTGCTGGCTAATCATGCCATTGGGTCCAAGCTGGGGGAAGCCCATGGGCATAGGTTGGCCGTTCATGCCATTATTCATACCGTTGACGCCGGGGAGCGCGCCGGATGTGTTTACGTTGTAAAAGCCGGAATTGCCGGTCAGAGCAGCGAAATTGGGGGCGACCTGCCCATTGGGCATGTTCAACATGGGGATCTCGGTGCCTGCCGGGAGTTCTCCGATGATCTGAAAGCCGCTCGCCGCCAGCGAGGGACTCATATTGAAAACGGTCGAGCCATCGGGCAAGAGCATACTATCGGAAAAGGCAGGAATGCCACCGATGACGATTTCTTCATGGCCGACCGCGTCCAGAATACGCCATGCCAGGCGCGGATGGCGCATAGCCCACCATACGCGGCGCATGATAAAGGTGCTGGCAAAAGTGAAGTTGACGACAAGCCAGACCACACCGCGCACGGCCAACCAGTTGACGAGCGCAACCACAATGATCCAGTACCAGGCGTCGTGTTGCCCTGCTTCTTCGATGAAGGTGAGTACTGCCGCAACCGTCAGGCTGGGATCGCGCAGAGGGTTGATGAGATCAATGATGCGCCAGAACCATTTTCGGTCTGTGTTCGCTTTCAATATGCGCTCCTCTCGATTCTGCCGCTGGTCCAGCAGATCGATGTTATTTCGTAAGGTCTATTGAGCATCCGCTTTGAACCCCGCTTATTATCATTTACGTATAACGGATGGGATACGAATAGTCGGATATGACGGTACTTTGGTACCGTCAGCCGACCAGGGCGGGGGCAAGCCCGACGCCCGCCGGTTGTCATCCTGAGCGCAGCGAAGGATCTGTACCCGCCGCTGCGAGAGATCCTTCGCTGCGCTCAGGATGACAACCGGGCTGCTCAGGATGACAACCGGGCTTCAGAGTACGCTCCCGCCCTACTCCAGTCAAATATAGCGTTTCTGTATCTCTAGCAGTTGGTCGATGCCTTGTTCGGCCAGGGTAGTGAGGGCGTCCATGCTGGCGCGGTTGAAGGTGCCGCCTTCGCCGGTACCCTGTACTTCAATGAACTCATGTTCGGCGGTCATTACCACGTTGAAATCGACATCGGCGCGTGAGTCTTCTTCGTAACAAAGGTCGAGCATGATTTCTCCGCCTACTATGCCTGCGCTGATGGCAGCTACCGCCGTTTTCATTGGGTGCGCTGTCAATATGCCGCGTTTGACAAGCTGCGTGCAGGCGCGGTGCAAGGCGACATACGCGCCGGTGATGGAGGCGGTGCGCGTGCCACCGTCCGCCTGGAGAACATCGCAGTCGAGTGTGATGGTGCGCGGCCCCAAAGCTTGCCGGTCAACGACGGCGCGCAGGGAACGCCCGATGAGACGCTGGATCTCCTGCGTGCGCCCGCTCACTCGTCCATCTCGCTCGCGAGAACTGCGGGTATGGGTGGCGCGCGGCAACATGCTGTATTCAGCCGTAACCCATCCCAGTCCCTTGCCCTCTAAGAACGGCGGCACCTTTTCTTCGACGCTGGCCGCGCATAAGACGCGCGTCTTGCCCGCCTCAATCAGTATAGAACCTTCGGCATAATCTAC
Source organism: uncultured Chloroflexia bacterium (assembly GCA_963769535.1). Taxonomy (GTDB): domain Bacteria; phylum Chloroflexota; class Ktedonobacteria; order Ktedonobacterales; family Ktedonobacteraceae; genus CF-113. Next base: position 93,046 of record CAVYMC010000007.1, read on the forward strand.
AAAATCTACAGTGAGACGAACGGAACGAAGTTCGGTCAGCGAGCGTTGATCTATACGTACCATGGTGTTTTGAAACCTTTCACTGCTTTCAATAGTAATACTATCATGAGGAACAAACGAAAAAGGGTGGGACGATAGTAATATCGGTCTAGTACATCTTACCCATAGAGCAAGCTAGATGTGGTACTATGTCATAGATACCATTTGCATATCACAACATACGAAGAGAGATGATTGCGTTCCAGATTGTGCCAGAACGCTTCTTCAGAAGGCCAGAGCGAGGCCCGTCGTGAGTGTCCATTCATCGTTCAAGTGCGCTCGTAACATGGCAAAGCGCACGGGACGCCCACAAAGGGCGTGTTGCTACTACCCACTCAAAGCTGCGTGAATAATGGCAGGTCAAGACTTTCAACATCAGAGGTTATCATATTCTGATGTGCTGTGCCAAAGGAAAGGATAAACCGATGTCCACAGTTCTCAATATGCCAACGAAATTACCAACAAAAACGCCGCAGTTGATACATGCGCGCCGTCTGATTATAGCCACCAATCGCGGTCCTGTTCGAGTACTTTCTGAGCCAGGAGCAGGAGCTGAAGCATCGCAGAGGCCCCGGTGGCGTCGTGACCGCGCTGACAGGCGCGAATAGTCGAATGGATGTCACCTGGGTAGCGATGGCGATGACCGAGGCTGATCGTATCGCGGCTAAAGAGGCCCAACAACACGAGGGTGTGATGCGCTCACCTCTCGCGGGACAACACATGCTGCTGCGCTACGTGGCTATTCCTAAAGCGGCCTACCGCAAACATTACGAGGAAATCAGCAATCAGTTGCTCTGGTTTTTACAGCACTACCTGTATGATCCCACGGAGGAATCACAGTTTGCTCACAAGTTGCAAGATGCCTGGAAAAACGGCTATTATGTCGCAAACCGCGCTATTGCTGATGCCGTAAGCGCTGAGATTGATCGAGGGGAGGGCACGCCAGTTGTGATGCTACATGATTATCACCTCTACCTTGCTCCCGCTATGATTCGGGAGCAGCACCCGACCATCATCATGCAGCAATTTATTCACATTCCCTGGCCCGATATTCGCTGCTGGCAATTCCTGCCCGGCAACGTGGCACAGGCCATTTATAACGGGCTGGTCGGCAACGATATCATCGGCTTTCAGACGGAACGCGATACCCACAACTTCTTAGAGGGCGCGCGCACCTTGCTGGAAGGATCGGTCGTTGATTTTGCGGAAAGCGCGGTCTGGTGGCAGGGGCATCGCACGCAAGTACACGCCTATCCCATCTCGATTTCTGTAGCGAGTGAAATACGCCAGGCGCAGAGCCTGGCCGGAAAACGGGCCGTGAATAAAATCTCGTCCCTGCTGAAAGAGAAAACCATTATGCGGGTAGACCGCATCGAGCCAACCAAGAATATCCTGCGCGGCTTTCAGGCCTATGCGTTGCTGCTCGAACAGCATCCAGAATGGCGCGGCAAGGTACATTTCCTGGCATTTCTGGTGCCATCGCGCCAGACGCTGGCAAAATATAAACGCTACACAGGTGAAGTTAAGAAACTGGTCGAGGAGGTCAACCAGCGTTTTGGTACAGCCGAATGGACGCCTATCCACGCTTTCTACGAAAATGACCGCGTACAGGCGCTGGCCGCCATGCAATATTATGATGTCCTGCTGGTCAACCCCATTATGGATGGTATGAACCTGGTTGCTAAAGAGGGGCCGGTGGTCAACAAACGCGACGGCGTGCTGGTGCTTTCGCGCACGGCAGGCGCGTTCCAGCAACTGGGTAAGTTCTCATTGCCCATCGCTCCCACCGATGTCACCGATACTGCCGATGCTCTTTACTCGGCCCTGACGATGCCATACGATGAGCGGCAAGCCATGTCGACCCAGGCCCGGCTAAGCGTGGAAAACCAGGATTTGAATGCCTGGCTGCAACGCCAGATCAGTGACATCAACGGATTGCTCGACCGTTTACCGGCCAGAATCTTATCCCAGAAAGTCATGTTTGACTTATCCTCCGCCTCCGCTGCTCCCGTCGCGGTGGGATAGGGGTAAACCTGGAAACAGGCATGGGAAGCGCCAGGGACGAGGGCGACCGCAATGGTCTCCTCGTCCTTAGCGCAATGGGTAAAGGGTTACATTAACGCGGAGGGTAAGACACATAGATGGTTTTGGTTTCGCTAAATTCCTCAACGGCGTGCGTACCGAGTTCGCGGTGGCCGTTGCCACTGGCCTTCATGCCGCCGAAAGGCAGGTGGATCTCTGAGCCTGTGGTGGGAGCATTGAAGTAGATCAAGCCCGACTCGATTTCGCGCATGGCGCGGAAGGTCAGGCGGCTGCTTTCGGTGAAGACGGCGGTTGAAAGGCCATAGTCGCTGGAGTTGACCACCGAGATAGCTTCCTCGTAGGTATCGACCGGAACGATGGAGACAAAGGGGCCAAAGACTTCCTCTCTGGCGATACGCATGGCGGGAGTGACATCGGTAAAGATGGTGGGCTGGTAGAACGCGCCTTCGTGATGTTCTCCCTCGCGCAGGGGATGGCCGCCCATGACCAGTTGCGCGCCCTCGCGTTTGCCAATTTCGGTGTATTCATGCACGGCTTTGACGCGCCCGGCGTTGACGAGCGGCCCCATGTCGATCTGGGGGTTCAGGCCATCTCCTATTTGCAGCTTTGCGGCGGCGGCTACCAGACGCTCGGTAAAGGCTTTTTGCGCGGAACGCTGCACGATGACGCGGCTGGTAGCGGTGCAGCGCTGGCCGGTTGTGCCAAACGCGCCCGAGGTTACGCTTGCCACGGCGAGATCGAGGTCGGCGTCTTCCAGCACAACGACGGCATTTTTGCCGCCAAGTTCAAGGGCGCAGCGCCGCAGGTCGCGTCCGCAAATCTCCGCGACGTGCCGTCCAACTTCGGTTGAGCCGGTCAGGGAGATCATGCTGACACGGTTATGGCTGGCGAGGGCGTCGCCCAGCGAGCCGCCGGGGCCGGTGATGACATTCAGGACTCCGGCAGGCAGGCCAGCTTCGCGCAGGCACTCGGCCAGTTTCAGCGCCAGCAGAGGCGTATCACTGGCCGGTTTGAGGATGACGGTATTGCCAGCCAGCAATGCGGGGAAGGTTTTCCAGGCGGGGATAGCCATCGGGAAGTTCCAGGGGGTGATGATGCCCACGATGCCGAGCGGGTGGCGAATGGTCATACAAAATTTATTGGGAAGCGCGGAGGGAACGGTTTCGCCTTCGGCGCGGCGGCCCTCGCCTGCGATAAATTTAGCAACGTCAATGGCGATCTGCACATCGCCGCGTGTCTCTCTCAGAATTTTGCCCATTTCGCGCGTCATGAGCGCGGCCAGTTCCTCTTTGCGCCGTTCCAGGATGGCGGCGGTACGCAAGAGAATTTCGCCGCGTTCGGGCGCGGGTGTGGCGACCCAGCCCCTCTGTGCCTGCGATGCAGCTTCGATGGCGTCCTCGATATCGGCGGCGGTCGATTTCTGGTAGTAGCCGATAACTTCTGAGGTACGGGCCGGGTTGGTGCTGACGAAGGTTTCACCACTGCGTGAATTGCGCCACGCGCCCCCGATGAAGTTCTGGTAATGCTGGCCCTGCTTCGTCTCTGGAACAGGGATGAAATAGACATGGTTGTTCTCCTCGTTGAGTTGCGGAATCGCTTAACGGCAAATTGGTTGTTCTGATGGCATTATATCACCAGGCGTTGCCAGGGCGGGGACAAGCCCAGCCCGCCCTGGACGGCTTGCCCCGCTTCGTAGCAGGGTACGGGCGTGGGCTTGTGCCCGCCCTGGGGGAGAGGAGAGGGGCATTCTGACCATCTTTAACTTGACGTCAATTGGGCGACCGCTACAGCCGTACCAATCGCCTGACATTGCCGCCCAGCATCAACTCCTTCTCTTCGTCGGGAATCGAGAGGCGTTGGACACGGCGCAGGTTGTCGGCGGGCATTCCGTAGGGGTAGTCGCAGCCGTAGAGCAGGCGCGAGGCTCCCAGGGCGCTTACGATGTTTTCGTTGACCTGTCCCAGGCTGGTGTCGAAGTGGATGTTGGGGTAATCGCGGAAGTGGCTCTGCACGCGCTCCTGGCCGCCGTTGAGCATACCCATGTGAGGGATGATGAGCGTGACATGGGATAGCGGCGCACAAATTCGCAGGTGACATCGAAGTGCTCTTCGAAGGTCATGGGAAATTTCAGCGCTTGAATGGCGTTCATGACGGACTGGAAATCGGGCGCGTCCATCTGGCGGCGCACGTTGTCCATGTTGATAGGGTAGCTATAACGCAATCCGCCATCGTGCGCGGGTGAGAACCAGCAGTGCCACTTGATGCCGTTGTACTGGTCGAGGTTATCCGGCACGGGGAGGCGGTCATAGGGACGCTGCCCGCTATAGGCGTTGCCGCCGTAGTAGTAGAAAGCATAGTAGCCCATACGACGCGCCGCCTCCAGCGCATAGAGCGAGTCATTGACCATGTCGTTGCTCTCCGGGTCCGCGAAGACGACGGCGCGGCTGATGCCGGACGCTTTGAGCAGCGAGTCGATTTCTTCTATAGGAAGGTGGTAGCGTCCGATGTGGACGTGCGCGTCAATAATTTCTGGCATTGTGGGCCTCCCTTGAGTGGAGGACGTGATTCATCGCGTCCCTACAAAATCGATTTCGTCTAATCAAAGTGTAACACAAAACCGGATGGTGAGTTAGAAGTGCCTGTCTCCATTTGAGATTTGCAGCGTTTCTATGGATGTTATCATGATACATAGTTGCCCCACCCCGCGTCCCCTAATGAACTTTGACAACCGAATGCAGCAATGGGGAGGAAGGCGTTCCCTTCTGTAGGGACAAGGGGCGGGGTGGAGTGGAGTGAGGGGGCCTTGTGCTTGTCCTGGTGGGAGTGCGACCAGATGGCCTCACGGAACCCAGGCAAAATCGCGTTGCCACCAGGACAAGCACAAGCCCTCCTGCCACATCCGCCCCTTGTCCCTACAGACAGGGCCGCGCGCATTCCTGTATTCGGTTGGCAAAGTTCAACAGGACGGGGCCACGCGCATTCCTGTATTCGGTTGGCAAAGTTCACAGGACGGGGCCACGCGCATTCCTGTATTCGGTTGGCAAAGTTCAACAGGACGGGGCCACGCGCATTCCTGTATTCGGTTGGCAAAGTTCATCAGGACGGGGGGACGCAAGCGTCCTGATGGTACCATTACCCCATTCGGTCGGCAAACATCATCAGGACGACAGGGACGCAAGCGTCCCGATGGAGAAGACAGTTGTGATGCCTATTGATAGCGATTACGCGGTAGAGAGCGATGAAGCTGCGCTGATCGAGGAGGCGCAGGCAAATCCGCTCGCCTTCGATCAGCTTTACCAGCGTTACCTGGCGCGGGTGTACTGGTACCTGCGCGCGCGCTCGGAGAGTGATGAAGACGCGGCAGATCTGACGCAGCAAGTTTTTCTCCAGGTGTTTCACGCGCTGCCCGGCTATCAGCAGCGGGGTCTGCCTTTCGCGGCGTGGCTTTTTCAGATTGCGCGGCATGTCGTTGCCGATAAGTATCGCCGCCACCGCGCTACGCTGTCCTGGGACGCGCTGCCGGTGACGTTGGAAGCAGCGGGGGATGAGCAAGACCCGGAAAGTGTCGCGCTGCAACAGGAACGTCTCGCGCATCTGCGGATGCTGCTGGCAAAGCTGGATGCCGGAAAGCGCGAGCTACTGGCGCTGCGCTTCGCGGCGGGACTCAGTTCGTCACAGATCGCGGCGGTACTCGGCAAAAGCCCGGCAGCCGTCAAGAAGCAACTTACCCGTATCATTGCGAGCCTCAAGGAGCAATACCATGAACAATAAAAGCCATAAGATAGACGAGCAGGCCCTCTCTACGCGCTACGCAGACCTGCTGGACGCGCAGACGGATGCTGACCTGTTGCTACTGATCGATGACCTGGAAACGCTGTATGCGTCTGCCACGCTGCCAACGCAACTTATCCAGGGAGACCGCAAGGGTCACAGGGACCAGGGCGACCGCAAGGGTCGCCCGTACAATACATTACGCGGGGTCGCTTTGATGCTTTTAATAGGCGGCAGCCTATTGCGCCTGCCAGATCGCGGAACCCGCGCGTTGTGGTTTTGCGGCGAAGACGCTGGTTAAACCGGCTCAATGCGTTCGCGGCGGTTCTGATCGCGGCCTTGCTGGTGGGTTCGCTGCTGGTTGTTACTCACCTGGCGCAACGCTCGCAACAGGGGAATACGGGCGGTCACACGACCGCGCCGCAGTGCATCATTCCGCAAGCTCACAATAGTAATGCGTTGTCGTCTTCCCTGTTCCTGCATATGATTAACGCGCACGACAGGCTGGGCATTGGGGGTAGACCATTCCACAGGTCTAAATCGTATCTTGCACACGACAGATAGCGGCATGTCACTGGCAAGATGTGACGCCGCCACAACTGAATGCAGGGGCAACCGATACATCTCAAAAAGCAACCTATGCGGGCGCTCCCTATTTTCTGAATGAGTGTGCGACGTGGGTAGCTTTATCGCAGCCAGGAAATGCACCGGCGCTGCTTTTCCGCACCGGAGATGGTGGGCTAACGTGGCAACAATCTCCACTGCCGGGAAGTGAAATTCGAGGAATCGATTTCATCGACGCGCGAACGGGCTGGCTAACGGTGGATGTGCTTAAAAATGGCAAATTTGCCGAAGAGGATTTCTATCACAGCAGTGATGGGGGTCAACGTTGGACAAATGGCCAGCAGTAGCACTGCAACCAATAACCAGCCGGCGCTTCCATTTGCGAATGCGGATAACAACCCTATCTTTATCAATCCGACCACAGGTTGGATTACCGGCGCTTTGAGCGTCTATAATAACCCTCGTCTTTACATTACTCATGATGGTGGTCGAACGTGGCATCAACAACTATTACCGCCGCCGGGTGATGGCGTCGGATCGTTTAAAGGTGGGACGGTTGTCTGGCAGCCTCAATTTTTCTCGGCAAGCGAGGGTATTCTACCCGTCAGTTTCTGGTCGAACCAACGGCCTTGATGTCTATGTCACCCATGATGGCGGGAGCGACGTGGCAGAGCACAGCGTTTCTGCGCCCGGCGACGCTCCCTAATCTCAATGTTTCCGCGCCAACACCTGATCCCACTTTTGTGGATGCCAATCACGGGTGGGTGAGTGGTTGTCGAGTAAGCCTTTTATACGCGACCAGCGATGGCGGCAAACATTGGACGAAAATTGTACCCCAGATCAATAGCATTACATTGCCCTGTTCGACTACAATTTCGTGACAAGCAAGATAGGATGGGCGCTTGGCGCAATTACACATAGCACACTCGCGACTGAGCCTCCCTTGTTATTCAAGACGGAAGATGGTGGGAAGACGTGGATGTATATAAAGAGAGGGTGAATTCATTGACTGATATGTAAGAGATCATATATAATTCAGGCAACAAATAACGTTGCTGATTGGAAAACTGAATGACCACAAACTGCCACGCACAACCGGATCAAAGTCGTAGAGCGCTCCAGCGTGCTGGCTGGTATCCCGACCATCAGCATGGATCACATGTTTACTTACGACATCCAGACCGTCCAACATGCGAGCGGCTGTTCATCCTGGAGAAGTAATGAAACCCAAGACATTGCAATCGATCATGAAACAGGCGGGTTTAAGTGTAACTGAGTTTCAGGAGCTTCTCTAAAAGGAGACTATAAACATGAAAAGGTATACCATTATTCTCGAACCGGATGTAGAGGAGGGTGGATATACAGTTACCGTACCGGCTTTGCCAGGATGTATCACGCAGGGCGATACCATTGAGGAATGTATTCAACGCGCTCAAGAGGCTATTGCTGGTTATATTAAAAGTTTAATGCTGCAGGTGAAATGGTTCCAGAGGAGACAGAGCGGCCTCAGATGATTACCATTGATGTAGCTGCTTAAATCGAAAAGCAGGCTGGTCTGTATAATTCAGACCAGCCTGCTTTTCTATTCAGGCCGTTTCGATGGTGGGGCCGCCACTCGCAGGAGCAGATTCGCCGGAAGCGGGCCGGGTATCCTCTGCGAAATCGCCTTCCTGCGCAGCTCGCTTGAAGACATAGTAGGCCGAGTTTGAGGCCAGAGGTTGAATGCCGACCAGTTCCCAGCCCTCTTTGCCCAGCGTGTTGAGATAGCGACGCGCGAACGCGCTGCGCCGCTCATTATCTCCCATGAGGGTTTCGAGTCCCTCGCTGGAAATACGCCCGTGATAATCGATATAGGCCACTTTATACGCCCATTGTGCCATAGTGCTTTGTTTCTCCCTTCTTTATTTTCAGGACGACCGCGAGGGTCGCCCCGGCAAATGTTTTTAGGGCGACCGCAAGGGTCGCCCCTACAATACACGATTACGCCTAGTAGTAGAGTGTAAGATACAACAACGGTTTCGGGTCCTACCGGCGCGGCTCTACGATACCATATCCGATGATACCTCCGCCTGGAACGCTGTTTATTCCGCCTCGCACGCAGACTTTTTGCATTCCCCGCGATCAAACGACACCGCGCCGGGTTCCACAATCAACGCGACGTCGGTTGCAGAGCCGCGCCGGTAGATTCCTCTGCACAGGAGTAAGTATAGTCGCGAATCCGGCTTTATGTACCGCTAATTTCGACGGTTTTTGACATAGATACAATTGACAGGCACGAGCCTGTAGATTTGTACAGGAAGTTGACTATTACACCGGCAAATCGAAGGAGAAGGTTGTGCCTTGCTGCTTCCCGGTGGATTGGTCAAGGCGCAACTCGCCACCGTGCGCTTCGATGATGCATTTGGCAATGTAAAGGCCAAGTCCGGTGCCTTTGTGGGAGCTACTGCCTGGCAGGCGGCTAAAGGGGCGGAAAAGCTGGTCAATATCGGTGACGGGTATGCCGACTCCTTCGTTATGCACGCTGATATGGAGTTTGCCGGGCGTGTGCGCGGCACGAACCATGATGGTTGTTTCTTCGTCGGAGTATTTGATGGCGTTATCTACCAGGTTGCCCAGCGCCTGTTGGAGACGGTCACAATCCCAGTTGCCCACAACAGGTGAATCAGGCGTTTCGACCGCAAAGCGATGATAGGGGGCGACAGGACGCAGTTGTTCCACTACTTCTTTGACCAGGGCTACCCCGTCGCAGGGGACGCGCCTGAGTGAAAAACGGCCAGTCGTCAGGCGAGAAGAGTCAGGCAGATCGCTTACCAGGCGCGTCAGACGCCAGGCCTGGCTGATGATGATGTTGGTGCCGCGCTCAATGGTTTCGCGGCGCTGGTTGGGGCGCGCAACGATCTGGGCGTAGTTGATGATGGGGGTGAGTGGACTGCGCAACTCATGGGCAATCATGGCTGCAAATTGCTCTTTACGTGCCAGTTGTTCCTGCAAGATCAGGTTGGCTGCCGTGAGTTCGTTGACCTGACGCTGTAGGTTTTCGACTTCATCGTTCTGCGATTGCTCGGATTGCTCATGCTGCACTTGCATACCCTGTACCTCTCTCCTATTTTCCGGCAAGGGATTGTGTAACCAGTATACATGGCTTTTCCGGCAAAAAGCCAGAAAAATATTTCCTTCTAGGAGATTTGGGTAAATCACCAGTAGCGACACCCCTTGTGGGTGTCCCGTCCTCGTTGCCACAAATACGAGCGCAGGAATCAAAGACGGGACACCCACAAGGGGTGTCGCTACTGACTCAATAGATTGAGTTCTTGTAATTCTTCGCGGGCGGCCTCGCTCAGTTGGGCGAGCACAGGCTTGGGTCGGCGTGCGAGATCAGGTGACGCAGGCGTTCTATGATGCCCTGGCGGATAAAGTGGTCATCGGTCAACCATAATTCGCCGATGGTGATTTCTATCTGGCGGCGCTGTATGCCTGCAAACGTTGATTCTGTCATAGTGGCTTATTTCGCCTCAACTGTCACTTTGTTTTCGCCTGATGTGCCTGAACTGCTCTTAGCCGGTTTACTTTCGCCCGATTTGCTCTCAGTGGCGGCTGGTTTGCTTTCGCCTTCTTTCGTGCTTGCGGCCTCGTCGCTCTTTGGCGTATGGCCGTTTTCGCTCGCCACAGAGCCATTACCGTGATCGGTCTTATAAAAGCCGGACCCTTGAAGACGATACCTGCCGGGAACAACACTCTACGAATGTGTTGGCCGCATTTGGGACAGGTGGTTAATGGGTCGTCGGACATTTTCTGCCATGTTTCAAAACGATGGCTACAATGATTGCACAGATACTCATATGTCGGCATACAATTGTTACCCCTGGTTGGACTCTCTACGCGCTTTTTGTGCGTGTGTTTATTCTCTCGCTATTACTATATAGCGCAGACCTGCGCTATTGTCAATCAATTTTCGCAGGAACGCGCCAAATCGTGTCTTTGTACATAAAGTGGATGTACAAAGAGATGCTATAGTGGGCACGATGGCGGACGCGATTTATCGCGTCCCTACAGATAACAACGTTGCGAGGGGGAAAAGTATTCCCACAACAGGCGTCGCTACGATTCGGTACGACCGATGTATTCTTTGACCTTTTCGGCGGCGTCGCGGGTCATGCCGTTGAGGGCGGCCAGATCGTCGATGCTGGCGGCGCTGATGGCTTTGACCGAGCCGTAGTGCTTCATGAGGGCCTGTTTGCGTTTGGGGCCAATGCCTGGTATCTCGTCCAGCACCGATTTGAAGGTGCGGTCGGAGCGCAGTTTGCGGTGATAGGTAATGCCGAAACGATGCGCCTCGTCGCGGATACGCTGCACCATGTACAGGCCCTGCGATGAGCGCGGCAGGATGATGGGGTCGGGCGAACCGGGTGTGAAGATTTCTTCGTTCTCTTTCGCCAGACCCACCGTTGGCACGTCGATATGCAAGTCCTGCAAGACCTCCATAGCCGCGCTGAGCTGTCCTTTGCCGCCGTCAATGATAATCAGGTCGGGCATGGTCCACTCGTGTTGCAGGGGCTGTTCCGCCTGCGTGTCATCGCTAACGATTGGCGTTTCCTGTTGTTCATTGGCGGCTTGCTCGCTGCTTGCCTGCCTGCGGAAACGGCGGCGCAGCATCTCTTGATGGCTGGCGAAGTCGTTTGGCCCTTCGACCGTCTTGATTTTGAAACGGCGATATTCGCTGTTTTTGGGACGTCCCGCCTCGAAGACGACCATCGCGCCTACAGAATTGGTGCCCTGAGTGTTGGAGATGTCGTAGCATTCGATGCGATAGGGTGGCGCGGCCAGGTTGAGCGCTTCTTGAATCTCTTCCAGCGCCAGTTGCGTTTTCTGGCTATCGCTCAGCCACTTGATGCGCTGCTGCTCCAGCACTTCGCGCGCGTTCTGCTTGACCATCTCGACCAGGCGCAGCTTGTCGCCGCGTTTGGGTTCGGTAATGGAGATCGCGCCTTTGCGTTTCTCCTTGAGCCACGCCTGCACAACGGCGCGATCATCGGGTTCGGCCTCGACGACGATTTCGGCGGGAATATGCGGCGAGCTTTCGTAGAATTGCATGAAGAACGAACCCATCACTTCGCCGGGTGTGCTCTCGCGCGTGCCTTGCAAGATGAAGAATTCGCGTCCCACCAGCTTGCCGTTGCGGAAGAAGAAGACCTGCGCGCAGGTCTCGTCCTCGCCGCTGGCAAGGGCGATGACATCCTGGTCGTCCTGGCCCTCGGTTGAGATGACGCGCTGCTTTTCCAGAATGCGCTCGACCGCTTTGATGCGATCGCGGATGCGCGCCGCCTCTTCAAAGTTGAGGTTTTCGGCCGCCTCCTGCATCTTCTCCTGCAACTGGTTTACCACTTCGTCGTGGTTGCCTTCCAGGAAAAGGATGACCTGCTGGATCACTCGTCGTATTCTTCGCGCGTGGTATAGGCCACGCAGGGCGCGATGCAGCGGTGAATATAGTATTGCGTGCAGGGACGCGCTAATAGCTTTTGCTTCCAACCTGGCGGCGGTTCTCCGTTGCGCGGCGGTGCCCAGTCGTGGCGTCATAGCGACAGGTGCGAAAGGAGAAGAGCTTGTTGAGCAAGTCGAGCGTGGCATCTACCGCGCCGGAGTTGGTGTATGGACCGAAGTAGCGATTGCCGTCGCGCGCGAAAGCTGCGCACGCGATAGACGCGCGGGAAATCCTCGGTCAGTGCAACTTTGATGTAGGGATAGCTTTTATCGTCGCGCAGCAGCACATTATATTTGGGGCGATACTGCTTGATATAGTTGCTTTCTAATACCAGCGCCTCTACTTCATTCTTGACGACCACAAACTCGATATCTTCGATTTTTGCCACCATGCTGCGATTCTTGGGGCTGAGATCGGTCAATTCCTGGAAGTAGGAGCGCACGCGGTTATAAAGCGAGATAGCTTTGCCGACGTAGAAAATGGTTCCCGAGCATCTTTCATAAGATAGATGCCCGGTTTGTGCGGCAGTGAGTTCAGGACTGATTGGATTTTCTCGTTCATGCTGTAGTATAGCACAATCAGGTCAATAGCGACGCCCCTTGTGAGTGTCCCGTCCTGGTTGCTCAAATGCGAATAGCAGGAATTCATAAACGGGACACCACAAGGGGCGTCGCTACTGGTGCAAAGATAGGGGTTATGACTGGGAGTCGACGTTCTCGAATTGCTGGGCGGTGTTTTGCAGGTGGCGACCAATTTCCTCGCCCTGGGCAACGATACGGTTGGCAGCTGCGCGCCATTCCTGGAACATCTGCTCGAAACGCTGGCGGCTTACGCCCTGCCAGTCGCCTTCGAGCTGGCCGATGTGGTTTTGAATCTGAGGCTCAGTCTGGTTGCCGAGCTGATCGTTGAGTTGGACGAAAACCTGGCCGAGCTGGCGCATCAGGTCGGTATTTACATGAATTGTAGCCATAGTTCTGGACTATTCTCCTTTTGTCACTCATGACATGTAATTTACGAGGATTGCGAGCAACGCTGCTTCCTTCCTCACCTGTAGTATAGAGACCCGTTCCAAATCGATATCCATTAAAATTGTGACAAATTACCATTGAAGAGCATAGTCAGAAGTTGGCTGCTGTTGTATACTGGGGGAACGATGCACAGGGCAGGGACAAGCCCGCGCCCTGGGTAAACGCGAGGTCGTGATAAATTCGAGCTTCTACATACACAGGTTAGCAGGTATGAGTTGTATTGGGACAGCCGGGCACATCGATCATGGGAAATCGACGCTGGTTAAGGCTTTGACGGGCATCGATCCTGATCGGCTGGCCGAAGAAAAAGAACGCGGCATGACGATTGACCTGGGCTTTGCCTGGTTAACGCTGCCAGGCGGGCGCGAGGTCAGTATTGTCGATGTGCCCGGACACGAGGGCTTCATCAAGAATATGCTGGCGGGCGTTGGCGGTATCGACGCGGCCCTGCTGGTGATTGCTGCCGACGAGGGCATTATGCCGCAGACGCGCGAACACCTGGCAATTCTTGATCTGCTGCATGTGCCGCGCGGCGTGGTTGCGCTGACAAAGGCCGACCTGGTGGACGAGGATTGGATTGAGATGGTGCGCGAAGAGGTGGAGGAAGTATTATTGCCAACAACGCTGGCCGGGAGCGCCATCATCCCGCTTTCTGCCTACACGGGGCAGGGTTTGCCGGAACTTGTGGCCGAACTGGAACGTCTACTGGACGAGGCGCAGGAACGGCAAAATATCGCGCGTCCGCGCTTGCCCATCGACCGCGTTTTTACCATGACTGGCTTTGGCACCGTCGTTACAGGTACGCTGCTGGATGGCGTCTTCAAGACGGGGCAGGAGGTTGAGGCGCTGCCGCAGGGGATAAAGACACGCATTCGCGCGCTGCAAACCCACCGCCACGCGGTCGAAATAGCGCATCCTGGCAGTCGCGTCGCCATCAACCTGGCGAATGTGCCGCGCTCGGAATTGCAACGGGGCAACGTGATAACGCTGCCGGGCCAGTTCCAACCAACGGTGCTGATTGATGCGCGGGTGCAATTGCTGCCTGACGCGGCGCGGCCATTGAGCCACAATACACAGGTGGATTTCTACAGTGGCTCAGAGGAAGTTCCTGCCAGTGTGCGGCTGCTCGACAGGGATGAGTTAAAGCCGGGTGAGAGCGCGTGGGCGCAGTTGCGTTTGAGCCGCCCTGCTGTGATGGCGCGGCGCGACCGCTTCATCCTGCGCATCCCTTCGCCGAGTATGACGGTAGGCGGCGGCGAGGTCGTCGACACACATCCACGCTACCATCGCCGTTTCCAGGAGGCGGTATTGAGCAAGCTGGAGACGCTGGAGCGCGGCACGCCGGAAGAACTGGCGCTGGCGGCCCTGGACAGGCGGCGCGAGGTAGCGAAGACGGGAGCGCACGAGGCGGGGAAGCCAGGGCGGGGGCAAGCCCCGCCCGTACCCTATACGAGGATGTTGGGGTATGAGTTAGGGGAAGTTGTGAAGCAGAGTGGTTTGGGGCAGGATGTGACGCGGCAGGCGTTAGAGACGTTGTTAGGAGAGGGTCGGGTGCGGCAAATCGGCGCTTTCTGGTTCGCGCAGGCGGTGTGGGAAACTTTGCGGGATGAGACTCTACGTTTGCTGCGCGAGCAGCACCAGCATTACCCGTTGCGCAGCGGCCTCTCAAAAGAGGAGTGGCGGGCGCGGTTGGGCTTGCCGCCAAAGATGGCAAACGAAACGCTGGCTGCTTTGCAGGGAGAAGGGGTGGTAGCAGAGTCTATCAGCGTGACGGGTGCGGCAGGCAGCGTTCTGCGGCTTCCGAATTTCTCACCGGCATACACGCCGGAGCAACAGCCAGCAGATTGAGCAATTACTGCGTCAATTTCGCGAACATCCCTTTACTCCCCCCGGGCGTGTTGAAGCAGAGGCGATGGTGGGTAGCGAGGTTTTGGGGGCGTTGATTGAGCAGGGAACGCTGGTGAAGGTGGGCAACGCAGCGGACGCGGTGTTGTTCTTGCGCGAAAGCTATGACGAAGCGCTGGTAAGGTTGCTTGCCTACCTGCGCGAACATGGTAAGATGACGGCAGCCGAGGCGCGCGATGTACTGGGAACTACACGCAAGTATATCTTGCCGCTGCTCGAACATATGGATGAGCGGCGTATCACACGCCGGATCGGGGACGAGCGCGTGGTAGGGTCAACAATAGCGCAATCATAAAGAAGACATAAAGACACGGAATTACTGGTATATTTGTGGCACAAAGTGTTCCATTAAGTAACAGAATGCGTTACAATAGTGTGCGCGGGCAATAGTCATTGTATCTCACCCGACAGGCAATGTAGCCGTGTAGCAGTGTTGGTGAGATGGATAGGCACCAGTGCGTTTTTTGTGAAGGAGTCAACTCCTTTCACATATCGGGAGAGCCATGCAGATTGAAGTTCTGGGAGATCGCTACCAGTTACAGGAGCCAATAGGACGTGGTGGCATGGCCACGATTTATCGCGGTCGTGATAAGCGTATGGAGCGCGTGGTAGCCATCAAGGTGCTGCGCGAGATCTATAGCACGGACGCCAAATTCGTGACACGCTTCCAACGCGAGGCGAAAGCGGCGTCGGCCTTGCAGCATCCAAATATTGTGCAGGTCTACGATTATGGTCAGACTGATGGCAATTATTTCATTGTAATGGAACTGATAGATGGCACCGATTTGCGCCGTTATCTGCGCTCGCGCAAGGTTCTCGATAATGAACGCGCCATCATCATCGCGCATGACGTGGCTCTGGGCCTGGGCGCGGCGCACCGCCGGGGCATCGTACACCGCGATGTCAAGCCCCAGAATGTGCTGGTAGGACGCGATGGCTCGATTAAATTGACCGATTTTGGCATTGCCAGCGTGTATAAAGATATCAATGCTGAACGGCTCACCACGACGGGTATGACGCTCGGCACGGTGCAATACTACGCGCCGGAGCAGGCGCAGGGCGAGATTGTCAGACCGGCAGCCGATGTCTACGCGCTGGGCATCGTGATGTACGAGATGCTGACGGGACGCACGCCCTTTGATGGCGATACGCCCGTTGCGGTTGCTATGCAGCATATCCAGGACCAGCCCGTGCCACCCAGTCAGTACAATCCCGGTATTCCGCCTGCCCTGGAAGAGATTATCTTGCGCTGCCTGGAGAAGGTGCCGGAGATGCGTTTCCGCGATGGGTCGCAACTGGCCCGCGCGCTGGAAATGCTGGGCGACGTGGATACCAGTGAGACCATTCCATTTACACCAGGATCAACGCCTGTGCCTCCATTGCCCGCGTCCGTCAACCAGATACCCTCGCGACCCAACGCCAGTGGACGCGGACCTGCGCGCCCTATACCACCGCGTGTGCCTGTTTCGTCGCCCAATAACATGATGCCTACCGGCATCTCTCCTGATCGCGTGAATGGCAATGGCAACGGTCTGGGATTATTCCCGCCTGCGCAGCAGCAACAGCCCCTTTATGTTGACCAGAATGTCTACATGTCGCCCGCTCCTCCACTAGATTCAGGCACTACTCGCCCGTTTCAGCGCGGAGGAGACCAGAACGGCGGAAAGGGATCGCGGACCGCTACAACAGTCACCGTACTTATCCTTATAGCAACCCTGTTGTTATTAGGCTTTAGCATTTATCTGGCAGCTCAGCTAGGTTTTATCAAGCTGCCCTTCCTGAACAATGGAGGCGCGTCGCCGACGCCACCAGCAGTTACCGCTATTGTGCCTGACTTACGTAATGATGATTATGCAACAGCCTTACAAGCTGCAAACAATGCAGGCTTCCACCTACGTGTAATTGGGTATACTCCTCCGGCTACTCCTCCGGCATCGTATATCGTGACGAAGCAGAGTCTATCTGGGGGTTCAACCGCGCCGAAGGGATCGACTATTGAAGTCACGATGCATTCAAAGATGACGACTGTACCCAATATTCTTAAAAATAGCTCTCTCGTGACAGCGCAGCTTTTGCTACAGGGCCAGGGACTTAATGCCACAATAGTCGATGCGGGAGCAGATAAAACACTTCCGTTAAATACGGTCGTTGAGGTAAGTCCGGCTCCTGGTACCTCCATTGATGTTAATACTATTGTGAAGTTGTTTGTAAAAAACTATACAGCCGGTTCGCCGGGGGTGACACCGACTCCCAGCCCATCTCCGAGTCCGACAAAGACACCTGACCCGACTCCAAGTCCATCACCCAGCCCGAGTCCAAGTCCATCGCCGAGTCCTAGCCCATCGCCCAGCCCGTCGCCTACAATAACGCCTGGGCCTACCATCACTCCGACATAACCACGGCCCTGTCTGATGGAGAACGAGGACGGAACACCCACAAGGGGTGTCGCTACTGGCTTCACTTGCATAGATGGATATGATATAACATCAAGGTACCAGAGATAGAAGGGAAGCTGTAATCATTGGACTCCATCGAGCACGCGCTTAAAACAAATTTTGGGCATGATTCGTTTCGCGCTGGTCAGCGTCATGTCATCGAATTTATTGTGGCGGGGCAGGACGCTTTTGTGCTGATGCCTACAGGCGGCGGGAAATCGCTGACGTACCAGTTGCCGGCTCTGCTTTTGCCTGGATTGACGATTGTGATTTCGCCGCTGATCGCGCTGATGCATGACCAGGTCGATCGCCTGCGCGCCAATGGTATCGCGGCCACCTTTATCAATAGTTCGCTCAACCCTGCCGAGCAAAGGGAACGAGAGCGGGCAGTACTTAACGGGCAGACGCAATTGCTCTATGTAGCTCCAGAGCGGCTGGTGACAGGTAATTTTCTGTCATTGCTCGACCAGGTTGAGCAGAACGTGGGCATATCGCTGGTGGCGGTGGACGAGGCGCACTGTGTCAGCGAATGGGGGCATGATTTTCGTCCTGAGTACCGGCAGATCGGCATATTACGCGCGCGCTTCCCGCGTGTACCAATGATGGCATTGACGGCCACGGCTACCGCGCGGGTGCGTAAGGATATCCTGTCACAACTGGGTCTGCGCGATCCACTGGTGCATATTGCCAGCTTCAATCGCCCCAACCTGAGCTACGAGGTGCGCGATAAACGGAAGGGCACGTTTGACGAACTGGTACGGCTGCTGCGCGAACTGGCCGGGGAATCGGCGATCGTGTATTGCCAGAGCCGCAAAAGCGTGGAAGATCTCAGCATGGCTCTGAACCAGAGCGGCATCCAGTCTTTGCCCTATCACGCGGGTTTAAGCGCGGATCAGCGCACCGACCATCAGAACCGTTTTATCCGTGATGATGTGCCGGTGCTGGTAGCGACGATTGCCTTTGGCATGGGAATTGGCAAACCGGACGTGCGCGCGGTGATTCACTACGATCTTCCGCGCAACCTCGAAGGATATTACCAGGAATCGGGCCGCGCCGGACGCGATGGCCTGCCCGCTCGCTGTGTCATTTTCTTCAGTCGCGGCGATCTCACGAAAGTGGAGTATGTCATCGGCCAGAAGACGGATGAGCAGGAGCAGCGCATCGCCCGCCAGCAGTTGAAACAGGTGGTGGCCTATTGTGAAAGCAGCGTCTGTCGCCGCAAGGTGTTGCTGGCCTATTTTGGCGAGACGCTGGAGGATGGGCAGTGCGGAAATTGCGATACTTGCGCGCGCCCGAGTGTGCTGGAAGATCGCACGAAGGATGCCATCAAGCTGCTATTTTGCATCGCGAAGACGCAGCAGCGTTTTGGGATGAAGCATGTCATCGATGTGTTGCGCGGGGCGCAGACGCAGAAGGTGCGCGATACAGGGCATGACCAGCTTCCCATTTACGGGTACGGCAGGGAACTGAGCGCCGACGAGTGGCTGCATATTGGCCGCGCGCTCATTCACCAGGGGTTGCTCGACGAAACCAGCGATGGGTATACGATACCGCGCCTGAATGAGCGTTCCTGGGAGGTGATTCGCAAACAACGAACGGTAGAGATTACCACGCCGGTGAAACCTGTTTCGTCACGTATGGATAGGCCGGGTCGGCAAAAAGTATCTACCGGGGGTGATGATGAAATAGCCGCGCCAGATGCGCCCGGAACCGAGGAGTTGTTCCAACATTTACGCGCATTACGCAAGCAGCTTGCCGATGAGCAGGGCGTGCCTCCCTACGTTGTCTTTCCCGATACCAGCCTGCAAGAGATGGCCCGGCAACGTCCCCAGACAGAAAGGCAGTTCGAGCAGATTCCAGGTGTCGGCGCTCGCAAACTGGCAGCATTCTACAGCATTTTTACGAGCGAGATTCGCGCGTACTGTGAAGATCATGGTCTGGAGATGGAACTGGGAACGATCAAGCCTCCAAAGGTGAAAGCGATAGAGACGACCCCAAAGGAGAATACTCCTTCATCATCCACCGGTTCGGTCACACGCCAGTTGACACTGGCGATGTTTCTACAAGGTTTGAGCATGGACGAAATTGCGCAGAGACGCAATATGAGCCGGGGCACCATTCTCACGCACCTGACCGAATTGCTCGAATCGGGCGAACCCCTTGATTTGGAGCGTTTGATACGCCCGAAACGCTACGACGTAATCGCCAGTGCCCTGAAAGAAGTAGGCGGCGAGCTATTGAAGCCCGTCAAGGAGTTCCTGGGGGATGAGTATTCGTATGACGAGATACGGCTGGTGAGGGCGGCGGAGAACAGGACATTTTAACAACCTGGTAGGTTTCCCGTCAATTATGTTGAGAGGGGTTCTACTATGGTTGATCGTTCAGGACAACAACTGGGGCATTATAAACTTATCCGTTTTATCGGGAGAGGCGGTTCCGCCGATGTCTATCTTGCGCGGAATATGAACCTGAGATCATTGTGCGCGATCAAAATTTTGAGAACGCCGCTGATGCATAAGGGGCGACGCAAGTTTCTGGAAGAGGCGCGACTGGCAGCAACGCTGGAACATGATCATATTGTGCGCGTTCTGGATTTTGACGTGCAAAATGGTGTTCCCTTCATCGTGATGAGCTATGCGCCACATGGCTCTTTACGAAATTACTATCCTCGCGGTACAAAGCTCAGCTTTAGAACTATTCTAACAAACCTCGAACAGATCGCCGGTGCATTGGACTATTTGCACGCCCAAAATTTAATCCACCTCGATATCAAGTCAGAAAATCTTTTATTAGGGCGCAACTATGAAGTACTGCTGGGTGATTTTGGTATCACTGAAGCAACGCGCAAACCATCAGGGCCTGTATCCAGGCCCGGCACGCTTTATTATATGTCACCCGAACACTGGCGTGGCACACCATGCACAGCAAGCGACCAGTATGCTCTGGCTGTCTGTGTTTATGAATGGCTGACAGGACAATTTCCGTTCGAGGGAACTCGCGCAGAGATTAGATGGCAACATTTGCACGATCGTCCAGTCTCATTACGCGCCCTGGCACCTGATATTCCGCTTGCAATGGAAAGAGTGGTACTGCGGGCATTGGCGAAAAATCCGCAACAGCGCTATCCAGGCATAGGAGCATTTGTGGACGCCTTCAGAGAGGCCATGTCGCCTGCTCTGCCACCTGCCACAGCGCTCTCAACCGCGCAGGTCAGTTGGTTGAAGTTGCGCAGGTGGATCACGAACTGCCGCAAGTGGCTGCTTACCCGCCAGTAGCGATGCCTCTTTATCCGCGTAGTTTTGTGTAGGCCAGGCGCAGTCCTTCGAGGGGCAGGTACTGGTTGACGTGCTGGATTTCGGGGATGATGGGGGCCATCAGTTGGGCGAGGCCGCCATGTGCGATGATTTTGACCTGGCTTTCGTCGGTCACGCCGGGTATTTCTTTGCGCAGGCGGCTAATCAGGCCCTGCACCAGCCCGACATGGCCGAAGATGATGCCTGATTGCATGTTCTCGATGGTGTTTTTGCCCAGCGCGAATTGTGGCGGGGTCATGTCCACACGGTACAGGCGGGAGGCGGCGCTGCTCAGAGCTTCGGCGGAGATCACGAGGCCTGGGGCGATGGCTCCGCCCAGAAAATCGCCGCTACCAGAAATGACATCGAAGGTGGTAGCGGTGCTGAAGGCGATGATGATGGCGGGTCCGCCGTAGAGATGATGCGCGGCAATGGTAGTGGCGATGCGGTCGGAGCCAATCTCCCAGGGATTATCAACCAGCAGTTTGATGCCCAGGTCGAGCGTGTGATCGAGTACAATGGCCTCTTTGTTGCAATAGCGCACAGCCAGTTCCTGAAAAACAGGCGTCAAAGGGGGAACGACGCTCGACAGGATGATATCATCGATATCGGTCAACTGGTGTCCCGCGTGGCGCGCCAGGTCATTGAGCACCATCGCGTATTCGTCGGTTGTGCGCTGGCGGGCGGTCGATACCACCCAGTGATGGCGCATGGTGACGCTGTTATAGAGACCAAACTTGATATTGGTGTTGCTGATGTCGATGGCAAGCAGCATAAGAGTATCTCCAATGATACACGGACGGGACACCCACAAGGGGCGTCGCTACCAGGTTGTTTTATATAATTTGCTGTAATCGCGCGGCATATTGTTTGAGATAGGCGGCGATTTCGAAGGTATCTCCATAAGAGGTGTCGGTAGCTACAATGACCTCGCTATCGGTGCGCGAATCCAAAAACGCCAGTGTAGTAGGAGTGCGCATACGCTTGCGGCGCAGTTTCTGGCCCGATGGGAAGAAGGCGCGTCCAAAGATGAATCCGGCCACGTTTTCGCCCGCGCCGGGAACTTCTCGCATGGCGTTCCTGGGGGTCGAGCGATCAGGCGGGGGCGCGCCGCGCGCTGTAACATAACGAACATACATGAGCGGCACATGCACAATTTTGCCGCCTTCCTGCTTCACAAAATCGTCCGGGGTAACCACGATCAGGTATTTTTCGATATGCCGCAAACGCCGGGCATCCATGACGAGCGACCAGACGCTACCAACGCCGATAAAGAGCGTGATAAGCATCAGCGCTGTTGCGAAACAGCCTGTGATGACGCCTTGCTGGAAGTTATAGGGAATAGTGGTAAAGGCAATAAATGCGAAAAGCCCGAAGCCAATAATTGCGCCAACGGCCCAGCCAGGAATGCTGGTCATTAATTTGTTTTTCAATAACGGTAGGACAAGCCAACCTGGCGGCGTTTCCTCGCCAGATGCCCTGGCTCTCTCAAGTATCTCGGCTGCTTCCATAGCATCCCTTTCATTTTTTGTGGTATGAACCGTTACTGTATTTGATTATACCAGACATCAGATATCATGTGTATGACCTCTCCCCGACCAGGGGGGGCAAGCCTCGCCCTGGTAGCTCGCAACACTGACATGGTACAATGGTTGCAACACCGGCATTAAGAACAGAGTGGATACATGGAAGAGCGCATACAATTTGAAGCAAGAGAGGTGGCCCGACACCTTCTGCGAAGTTTTCGCGCGAGTCACCCGGAGTGGCAGGATGATTGCACGCCGCTTCATGAGATTACAAGGTGGCTCGACCTGGAAGTCGAAACGTTCCATCATGGCGACCAGCCAGAAGGCACATTTGGTTTTCTGGACCCGGAGGAAAACCTGATCTGGCTGCGTCGCGACCTTTCCACAATGTTGCGCCGTTTCACGCTGGCGCACGAACTGGGCCATGCCATGCTGCATCGCAGAGCCGCCCCGCATTTGCTGCAGCCGTTATTTGAGAGCATCCGTGCCGGTATAGTTATTGCGATTGCTGATGAAGGGGCATCACGCGAAGACCCTTGTTCGATGGATGATGTGCGTGAAGAGGTGAGCAGCCCAACTTTTCAGGAACAGGCTGAGGAAATGCTCGGTCCCGGCTTGGTGTATGATCCACGCAGCCAGCGCGAACTGGCGGCCAACATTTTCGCTGCAGAACTGCTGATGCCGTTGGAGAGGGTACGCGCGCTTTTCCTGACGCGAGACACGCGGCCATCGCAGCTTGCTGATATTTTTCAAGTTTCACAGAGCGCGATGCTTAACCGGCTGGCGGATCTGGTGATGGGCGATGTGGAGTATGGGAATAGGGATGGAAACGCAGATAAACGGAATAGGGATAAAGATGCAGGCGAACGGGATAAAGACGAGGGCAGGGAGGGGAATACGGCGTGGATAGAGCGGTATGATGAGTTTCAGTGGGCGGCGATTGAGGCGCGGACGCCTGCCTTGATTGTGGCGGGGCCGGGCAGCGGGAAAACCAGCACGCTGATTGGACGAGCGGCCTATCTCATCCGGGTGCAGGGCATCGCGCCTGAGCATATCCTGGCGCTGACATTTTCGCGCAAGGCGGCGGGGGAGATGCAGGAACGCTTAGACACGATGCTGGTATCCGGTAGCGGTATGGTCACTCCAAAGGTCAGCACTTTCCATGCTTTTTGCGCTCAATTGCTGCGCAGTTATGGCGAGCAAGTCGGGTTGCGCGCCGATTTCGCCTTTATCGATGACGCGGAAGGGTATTTCCTGTTGCGCCGTTTGGCCGCGGAACTGCCTCTGCGCCATTATCAGAACCTGGCTCAGCCTGCTGCATCTTTTCCCGACATACTCGGCGCTATTTCGCGCGCGAAGGACGAATTAGTTATGCCAGGTATGTACAGGCAACTGGCGCAGGATATGCTTGAGCAGGCGCAAGATGAAAAACAGCAGGAGCAGGCGGAGAAAGCTCTCGAAGTGGCGGCCGTTTACAAGCTCTACCAGCAGAGCTTAGCGCAGCAGGGCGATACCGATTTCGGCGGTTTGATTATGCTCGCCGTGCAACTCTTGCAGGATTTTCCTGTTGTACGAGCGGAATTGCACAAGCAGTACCAGCATATTCTGGTGGACGAATTCCAGGACATCAACCGCGCGAGTGGCGCGCTTTTGCGTTTATTGGCGGGCGTGGAGCAGCGCGTGTGGGTGGTCGGAGACGCCAACCAGGCCATTTATGGCTTCCGGGGGGCTTCGCCCGCCAATATCGCCAACTTCTATGAAGATTACCCCGGCGCGGTTGTGCTGCCGCTCAGCCGCAACTATCGCTCGCGGCCCGACATCGTCAACCTGGCAGACGCTTTTCGTCGCCAGCAACTCGAAGCAGAAGCGCTACCCGGCGCGGTTTCGACGGCTCGCGCAACGCATAGCGATCCATACATCACGCTGGCAAACGCGCCCGATGAAGCCACTGAGTTCAACGGCATTATTAACGATATGCGGCGCAAGCACGAGCAGGGCTACGCCTACCGGGATATTGTCGTACTGTGTCGCACGCGCTCTCTGGCGCGCAAGGTGACACGCGCCCTGATCGCGGCGAATCTGCCCGTGGTCGAACGCGGCGGAATGCTCGAACAGCAACACATCAGGAACCTGCTCTCGATTATAATGCTGCTGACAGACTCCGGCAGCATGGGCATAGTGCGGGCGGCGCGTCTGAGCGACCATCTCTTATCGCAGCAGGATATCGAAATTTTGCTACAGGCTGCTCGCGAAAGCAGAAGCGGAGAGCAAAAGCGTACACTCGCCACTATGCTGATGCGCAATGATGCGCCTGCTGCTTTAAGCAATGCAGGTCGCCAATCATTCGCGCAACTCTCCGCGATTCTAAAGAATATGCGTACTACCTGCACAAGCGTATGGATACTGTTCGCGCGCTACCTGTTCGTGGAATCCTCGATTGGACGCGATTTGCTGGCTACAACGAACCAGGGCGGGGGCGATTTGCTGGCTACAACGAACCAGGGCGGGGGCGATTTGCTAGCTACAACGAACCAGGGCGGGGGCAAGCCCCGCCCGTACCCTGTACGAAGCGAGATGCAGATCGAGGCGTTGCGGACGGATTATAACAGCTTGTTGCAGATGGCGCGGTATTATGACCAGCAGCAGCAAACGTTGCGTCTGCAAAAGAGGGAGCAGGCGATTGAACGCGGCGAAGAACCCGAACCCGTGACAGCGCCGGATATAGAGGAGCAGGCGAAGGGTTTTCTGGACTATATCACTGTGCTGCTTTCTTTGCGCCAGGATGGGGGGAGCCGGCGCGAGAGCGAGAGCAATAACGGGGAAGAACTGCCCGACGTGATTCGTGTGATGACCGTCCATGCCAGTAAGGGCTTAGAGTTTCCGGTGGTCTACCTGCCGGGCATCGTTAAAACACGCTTTCCGGCCTCAAAACGCTGGCAGCCCGCGCCGCCGCCACGCGGGCTGGGCGCTGCCCGCAGCGCCGGGGAGAGCGCGCACGAAAGCGGGGAAGCCTGTCTCTTTTATGTTGCCACAACCCGCGCGCGCGATCACCTGGTGATTAGCTACGCGAACCGCTATGGCAAGGTAAACCGCTCGCGCTCGCCTTATATAGATGCGCTGCTGGCGGGAGTAACGGACGACCGCGCTATCAGGATTGTCTGGCCCAAAAGCGAGGAGAGCTTTGCTACCATATCAGAGGATGACGAAAACGACGAAACGGTGTCTGTGCAACCGGGCGAGGCATTTATCGAGGTTATGAAGCCGCAAACATGGCGCTCAAGCGATATTGAAGCGTACCAGCGCTGCCCGCGCCAGTATCTCTATAGCTCCATCTATCACTTTCGCAGCGAAACCGCCGCTTATCAACTGTTCTGGAGAGCTACAGGCGAAACGCTGGATGAACTGCAAAAGCAGATCGCGGCGTCACGGGAGACCCTTCGCTTCGCTCAGGGTGACATTTCAATCGCTCAGGGTGACATTTCAATCGCTCAGGGTGACATTTCAATCGCTCAGGGTGACATTTCAATCGCTCAGGGTGACATTCCTTTTCCAACCGAAGAGGAGGCGCGCGAACTCTATACACGCTGCTGGCAGAGCCACGAGGGTCATACGCGGCCATTCGGCTCGATGTACGAAGAACACGGACACGAAGTGGCGGCATTGCTACGGCACAAATTGATGGAAAGCGGCAATACCCACTGGCAACTGCGCCCCCAGTACACGGTCGAGGTGGCAGGAAAAACCATCGAGGTAACGGTTGACCGCGTTGAGACGCCTGGGCATCCGGGCGAGCCGGTGAAGTTCGTCAAAACGGGTTTTGGCAGGCGCAAAGACAAGGTTGATCCATCTACCCGCGAACTGCTCTATGCCCGCGCCTCGCGCCAGCATCACCCCGCGCAACCAATAGAGTTGCGCTTCCACAATATGAGTACAGGCGAGACCTTCGAGATCGCGCTTAAAGAGAAAAAAGAGCAGAAGCTCTACGAGGAATTGATTCAAACTATGGCGGCTATGGAGCGCAACGAGTTTCCACCCAAACCGGATGCGCGTACCTGTCCAGGCTGTCCCTTCTTCTTGATTTGCCCGGCATAAAGTAAGATTGTTATTCATGAGCTTGCCAGGGCGACCGCGAGGGTCGCCCCTACCATACACCAATGTTATCCATTGCTTGCCAGGGCGACCGCGAGGGTCGCCCCTACCATACACCAATGTTATCCATTGCTTGCCAGGGCGACCGCGAGGGTCGCCCCTACCATACACCAATGTTATCCATTGCTTTTGAAAATAAACTCGTCTATACTTTGAGTAAGTTTTCACGAAGTAATACCACGAAGCAATAACAAGGAGAAGAGACATGCAAGCCCACATCGACAATCACGAAGTATATTACACCACTTATGGTCATGGTCGCCCGATGTTACATCTGCATGGGGGAACAGGGCTTGACCACACGTATTTTCGTCCCTGGCTTGACCCATTAAGTGACCAGCTACAATTGATTTTCTATGATCTGTACGGCCAGGGTCGCTCGACGCGCCCGCAAAGCTTTGAGGATATCAGCATGGATACCTGGGCGGACGAAGCTGACGCCTTACGCGCTCACCTGGGTCATGAACGGATCATCATGCTGGGGCATTCCTACGGCGGCTTTATTGCTCAAGAGTATGCTTTGCGGTATGGCGATCACCTGGATGGACTGATTCTTTGTGATACTGCTCCTGTTGTAGATTATATAGAGGTTGCTTTGGCTAATGCCCAGAAGCGGGGTACGCCTGAGCAGTTTCAGGCTTTGATCGCTGGACTTTCGGCGCCGGTAGCAGACGATGCCGGTTTTCGACAAGTCTGGACAACCATCTTGCCCTTATATTTCAACAGGTACGACCCGGAAGTAGCAGCCACGATGGATGAGGCGACCCTGTACAGCGCGGGCGCTTATAACCAGGGCATGGGCAAGTTACTGCCAACTTTCAACGTTTTGAGTCGCTTGAGCGAGATTACCGTGCCAACGCTTGTGATAACGGGTCGACACGACTGGATTACGCCGCCAGTACAGGGAGGCGAGCGTCTCCACGCCGGATTGCCAAACTCGCAACTGGTCATTTTCGAGGATAGCGGTCACTTCCCTTTCATCGAAGAATGCGACAAGTTTGTGGCAACCGTTAGAGAATGGGTAAATAACCTGGGCTAATCAGCGGGTGGCACCGGAACGTCACCATATATGCCACGATATTCGGGTGGCATCATGGCGGCGATGTGGCGCATGACTTCGTTGGTGGCATCTTCGATGTCTTCGCGGGTGATCTTTTTGCCTTTGGGGGTCAGGAGTAGCGGTTTCCCGTAGGAGATGGTGACGGGCGGGCGCAGTTTTTTGAAGGTGTATTCGCTGCCCCAGACGGCGACGGGGATGACGGGGACGCCGGCGCGCAGGGCGATCATGCCCAGGCCAACATGCCCCTGACCCAGTTGGTGGATTTTGCTGCGCGTGCCTTCGGGAAAGATCATAAATATTTTTCCGGCTTTGAGTTGGGTATCTGCGGCGCGCAGGGATTGGCGGTCGGCCTCGCCGCGCTTGACTGGGAACGCGCCCAGAAAGCGCACGAGCCAGCCAACCTTGCTGTAAAAAAGCTCTTCCTTCGCCATGTAGACGACTTTGCGTTTAATGAAAGAAGGGACGAGCGGCACATCCATCCATGACAGGTGGTTAGAGGCGATGATGAACGCGCCCTCTTTCGGCACATTCTCGAGTCCGATTACGCGCAAACGCAATTTCAATAAAAAGATAAAACGCGCAAAAGTGCGTATCGCTAGATAGAACCACCCGGGCGTATCGTAGGGTTCATACAGGTTTTTAGCGGGTTTATGCGACTTCGTTGGTTTTACGGGTTTGCTCGACTGCTCTGCCGCCTGGGTCTGGTTTGCCTGTTGCGGCTGTTCGGGTTCCGGGTTATCCGACGCTGAAGTTGCGCCGCTCTGTTGCGTCATAGCGTTTCCTCCAGGTATGAGTAAATCACCTCCAGCACTTCCGGGACGCTGAGGTCATCGGTCACGATAAGGATGGCATCATGCGCTGGCTGCATATGCTCTTTGTCGCTTTCATCCCTGCGCTCAATGTCTTTCATTATTTCTGACAGCGAAGGAAGCGCGGCATTCTCTTTTCCCTGTCGTTGCTGCAACTCCGCGTAGCGACGGCGAGCGCGTTCTTCCAGGCTGGCGGTAAGGTAGATTTTCAGTTCCGCGTCGGGCAGAACTACCGCGCCGATGTCACGCCCGACCATGACGATGCCATCGTGCTGATAGGCCAGCGCGCGCTGTTGCGCCCTCATTACCGAGCGAACTGCTGGATGCACCGATACCTGCGAGACGACTCCGGTAACAGCCGCGCTGCGTATCTCCCAGGTGACATCCTGCCCACCGACTTTCACTGTATACTGGCGGCCATCCTCGATATGTGGGTGGTCAATGACGATGTCAGCGTGCTGTGCCAGTTCTCCCAGGGTCGCGCCATCACGCGCATCAACGCCTCGTTGCAGCGCCAGCCAGGCAAGAGCGCGGTACATGGCTCCGGTGTCGAAATAAAGATAGCCCAACTTGCGCGCCAACTGCTCCCCAACCGTGCTCTTCCCGGACCCCGCCGGTCCATCGATGGCGATTCGCCCTGGACGCATGTTTCCTCCGCAGGTTCGTGGTTGTCTATACTGGAAGGGATTATATCACACGGATTTATGGTCTGGGCATCCAACTATCCTGCTAACATAGACACACCTGCAACGCCTGCAACTACTGAAACATTCGACACAACCGCAACCATCAGCTCCTCTACGGAGGAAGAACCGCCTCCCCTGGCGCAACTATGATATACTTCCAGTAAACAGCAGCAGAGCCACGGAAAGGGCCAGCCCATGATTACCCAGATCGAAATAGACGGCTTCAAAACATTCAAAGATTTCAAAGTAGAACTCGCCCCTTTCCAGGTCATCGTCGGCCCAAACGGATCAGGGAAAAGCAACCTGTTTGACGCGTTGCATTTCTTGTCGAGATTAACAGATTCTGAGCTAGCTACCGCCTTTCAGACAATTCGCGGATATACGAACGAATTATTCACTAAACTTCCTGGCGGAGACTCTGTTGACAGGATGAGGTTTGCAGTTGAAATGCTGGTAGGTCGTAAAGTACAGGATGATTTCGGAAGATCGGCGGAATTAAAATATACACGCCTGCGCTACGAAGTCGAAATAATCCGACAGATAGACACGTCTGGTTTAGAACAACTTCACATTGTACACGAATCATTAAAATCCATACCGGCAAATGAAGACCGGTGGCGTAAAAAATATGGGTTCTCTCAACCTAACGCCTGGATACCAGAATCTACGAATGAGCGCATTAGTCTCATTGACACAAACATAGAAACTATAGCGAAAGGGAAAGCGAATGGCGTACCAGTGGATTTCATGCAGCCTGTAATATCTTTATATTCTGATGGTAATAGGGACAATATTAGTAGCAAATACTATGCTGGGGAAATTTTGAGAACAGTGTTAAGCAGTAAAACTAATGTAGAGTATCCTCATGTTTTTGCTGTCAATGAAGAGTTATCATCGTTCAAATTTTTGCATTTGAACCCCAACTCACTTCGGAAATCTAGCCCCGCGCTTATTCACCTTTTTGGTTTTCTATTCAAGGATGGTAGCAACTTACCTACAATGCTTGCAAGAATGCAAATCGAGGATGAGTTCGCATTTCACTGTGTCTCTCTTGATATGGCAAATCTGGTTCCTGGCATCTTGAAAATTCGCTTAGAAAAAAAACAGGCAAGCAATGAATATGAAATTTGGGCAGAAACCACTGATCAACGCACAATTTCAGTGCAGGCTCTTTCTGATGGAACACTACGTCTACTTGCACTGGCAGCCATCAAAAATGACCAACAATTTCATGGAGTACTTTGTCTTGAAGAGCCGGAGAACGGCGTAGATCCATTGCACCTTAAAAATATGGCTCACCTGTTACGAGAAATGGCAACCGATTTTAATGATCTTGAACAGGCAGACGAGCCATTAAGGCAGGTGTTGATTACCACGCATTCTCCAATGTTTATCAGTCAACCAGATGTGCTAAACTCACTCCTTTTCGCCCATACCGTTTCACGGATCGTGCCACACAAATATAGTATGGAAATTACGCTTATGATACCTGTTATCACACCCACAAATCAATTGTCACCTGCGACAAAGGAAGAGATTGGTAAGTCCGAAGAGAACTATACTATCAATCAGGTACAAAAGTACCTTGACAGAAGCACCCTTGAGAAAGCGCAGAGCCAACTCGAACAGGCTCGCGCCGCTTTCAATGAAGGATAGAGTTGTATGAAGAAAATAGGGCTTGCGTTGTATTGTGAGGGGAATAGCGACGAGTATTTTCTGCCTATTCTTCTCCAGAGAACATCCAGACATATTATCATTGAGGGTGGTGGTTCAGATATAAATATTCCACCTGTAGAAAGAATTGAAGTTCCCAAAAGTGGGCAAAGCGACGATATTTTAGAGGCAGCGATCAAAGCGGGTACTGAAGGTCACCATATACTTTTTATTCATGCCGATGCTGATGATCCGAGGTCAGATGAGGTACGAAAATACCGCATCGAACCGGGTTTCAGAAAAGTTCAAGAGACTACAAAAAAGGTTTGCAAAAATCTGGTGCCAGTTATTCCCATACAAGAAATAGAAGCCTGGATGTTAGCGGATATAAAAACGTTACAAGCTGCACTTGATACAAATATGGACGCAAAAGAACTGGGATTGCCAGTTAGACCTATGTTGGTAGAAAAAATTTCCGATCCAAAGCATGTTCTCCGTGAAGCAGTGCGTATATCTCTAGCTCATAAATCTCGACGTCACCGCAATATGAATTTTGAAATACTTTATACACGATTGGCCCAGGAAATACGTTTAGATTTTCTCAAACAAGTGCCAGCATATAAAACATTCGCCAGCGAACTTATGCACGCGCTCAAGTCCTTTAACCTGATACAGTAGGCAAGATAAATAGTAATATAAAGGATACCCACCTATGCCCTACCTATCCATCACCGAAGCTGCCGCCGACCTCCGTTCCGGCATGACCACGCCAACCGAACTGCTCGCCGAGAGCTTTGAGCGCATCGACCAACTTGACGGCGGCATCAAAGCCTTCGTCACAGTCATGCGCGACGAGGCGCTGGCCGACGCCGGGAAGGCCGAACAGGAGCAGCGCACCGGCCTGTTTCGCAGCCCCCTGCATGGCATCCCCATTGGCGTCAAAGACCTGGTCGCTGTCAAGGGCGCGCGCCTCACGGCAGGCTCCAGAGTGCTGGCCGACAACATCGCCACCGAGGATGCAACAGTAGTCGAGCAACTGAGACGCGCCGGAGCCATCATCATTGGCAAGACCAACACCCACGAGTTCGCCTATGGCACCTACACACCGCCCACGCGCAATCCCTGGAACCTGGGACGTATCCCCGGCGGCTCCAGCGGCGGCTCCGGCGCGGCAGTAGCCGCCAGCATGTGCCTGGGAGCCATCGGCAGCGATACCGGCGGCTCCATCCGCATTCCGGCGGCCTGTTGCGGTGTGACCGGACTCAAACCAACCTACGGTCGTGTCAGTTGTTACGGCGTCATCCCGTTAAGCTGGTCGCTCGATCATGTCGGACCACTGGCGCGCAGCGCCGAAGACTGTTCTATCATCTTCGACGCCATCGCCCGCTACGACCCGCGTGATCCTAACAGCGTCTCAGGTCCGCCAGCGCAGGCCAGCGCGTCACTCATCGGCGGAGCGGAAGGACGTGGCTTGCTCTCCCTGCAAGGTATCAAGCTCGGCATACCGCAAGAGCCATTTGTCGCTCCACTCGATCCAGAAGTGCGTGCCGCCTGGAAAGCCGCGCTGCGCGTTCTGCAAGAAGAAGGCGCTGAAATCATCGACGTTGATATACCGCGTCCCACCATGCTCACCTATCGCACTATCCAGCGTCCCGAAGCCACGCTCGCTCACATTCAAAACGGCTGGTTTCCCGCGCGCAGCGACGACTACACCGGAGCAACTCGCGAAAGCCTGCTCAAAGGACAACAGGTTTCCGCCGTCGATTACCTGCAAGCGCAACAGGAGCGCCGCCAGTTCTCCAGCGCCCTGCGCGCCGTTATGCAGCGCGTCAACGGCCTTGTCTTGCCAACGCTTCCTCTGCCCGCATTTCCCGTTCGAGCTAAGCAACCAGGACATCCTCATTGACGGCGTCGTCGATAACTCAACCGTGAGCTTGCTGCGCCTCAATATACCTTTCAACCTGGCCGGGCTGCCCTCCATCTCGCTGCCCTGCGGCTTTTCCACAGATGGAATGCCCATTGGCCTGCAAATCGCCGGCAAACCGTTCGAGGAAGCCATGATACTGCGCATCGCCCACGCTTACCAGCAATTGACCGACTGGCACCGCCGGGAGATTGGGACGAAAGCATGAGCCAGACAACACAATTACAATTGCCACACGGGCACATACTATTACCAGCGTTTTTACCCGACGCCACGCTGGGCGTCGTGCGCAACGTGGATAGCGCGGACCTGGAAGCATGTAATATCCAGGCCGTGGTGATGAATACCTTTCACCTCATGCAGCGCCCCGGCTCATCGACTATTACATCACTCGGCGGCCTGCACGCTATGGCAGGCTGGCCGCATCCCATCATCACCGACTCCGGCGGCTTCCAGGCCTACTCGTTGATCCGCCAGAATCCCAAATATGGCTTCATTAACGATAAGGGCCTCAGCTTTCAACCCGACGGCTCCGACCGCAAGTTCCACCTCGCGCCCGAAAAAAGCGTGCAGTTGCAGATCAGTTACGGCGCCGATATCGTCGTATGCCTGGACGATTGCACTCATGTGGATGATTCCTACGAGATACAACAAGAATCGGTCAGGCGCACCATCGCCTGGGCCAGGCGCTGCAAAGACGAATTTCAACACCTTATGAAACAGAAACGCCTGCCAACTGAAAAACAGCCGTTATTGTTCGGCGTCATCCAGGGCGGCGCGTATCACGAATTGCGCAAGCAGTGCGCGGATGTCCTGCTCGATATCGGCTTCGACGGCTTTGGCTATGGCGGCTGGCCCTTGGACGGCAAGGGCAATTTGCACATCGATAGCCTGAGCTATACGCGGGAAATCGTCCCGCCGCAGTTCCCCATGCACGCGCTGGGCGTAGGACATCCCGCCAACGTGCTAGAATGCGCCCGCCTGGGTTACGCCATCTTCGACAGCGCCATGCCTACACGCGACGCCCGCCACTCGCGCTTATACGTCTTCACCCAGGCGCAGGGCCTGCCCGCGCCCGGCTCCAACGAGCAATGGTTTAAATACCTCTATGTCAATGACGACAAAGTCATTAAGCAGGACGGCCCCATCTCTCCCTATTGCGATTGCTTGTGTTGCCGCCGCTACTCGGTTGCCTATCTGCATCATCTTTTCAAAATCAACGACGGACTTTTTCTGCGACTGGCAACCATCCATAACCTGCGCTTCATGACGCAATTGACCGCGCGTTTAAGGGAAGAACACTATGCCCAACACGACACAGTCGCCCCTGCTCCAGCTTATTGAGTCCATCCAGTCCAGCGCGAAATATCGCCACATCGATGTTGAGTTCATTCGCGCCGTGGGCGCAGCCGAACTGGAGAAGCGGCGCAACCTCAAAGATGCCCTCAAAGCAACCAAAAATAAGCTGCACCAGGTTGGCGCGGCCTATCAAGAGAACACACCGCACTACGCTTGCTGGCTAGAAGCATTACGCGGCGCATCTCAGGCTGGAGACCCGGCGCAACTTCACATAACGTGCAAGGAGATTATGAGCCACCATGCCTCTACCCGCGAGCGTCTCCCCTTCCTGCCGCGCTTTTATTCCGCGATTCTGGCAGATATCGCCCCTATCTCCTCGGTTCTGGATATCGCCTGCGGCCTCAATCCACTGGCTATCCCCTGGATGCCTCTCGCGCCAGGCGCGCGCTACTACGCCTGCGATATCTACCAGGACATGACCGGCTTCCTGCGTGCCTGCTTCCCGCTGCTGCATATTGACGGAGAAGCGACGGTATGCGATGTTATCCAGCACTGCCCCACCCGCAAAGTCGATGTCGCCTTCGTACTCAAAACCATTCCGGTGCTTGAGCAGGTCGATAAAAACGCGGGTCGGCGACTGCTGCAAAGCATCAATGCCGACCACCTCGTCGTCTCCTTCCCGGCTGCCAGTCTCGGCGGCAAGAGTAAGAACATGGAAGCGAACTATGAGACCCATTTCAACGAGTTGGTTGCCGGGCAGCCCTGGTCAATCCAACGCTATAGCTACGCTACCGAACTGGTTTTTGTTATTCACAGGTAGCGCCATGTGAAAGGGTCATAAGCGCATAGGTTACACGGTAGATCACACCGCTCTTATCATCGCTTATGTAGAGCGCGCCATCCGGCCCGACAGCCAGCCCAACAGGGCGACCCGTAGCATCACTGATATTGTTGTTCACCAGCCAGCCTGTGATGAAGTCTTGCGCCGGGCCGTCGATCTGCCCTTGTGCGTTGAGGGGGATGAATACAACTTTGTAACCAGCGGGAAAATCGCGATAAAACGAGCCATGCAGAGCCACAAACATACCATGATACGGCAATGGAAAGCCACCGGCATTGTAAAAGGCAAGGCCCAGCGGGGCCGAGTGCGCCTGCAATTTGAAGAGCGGCGCGATGACGCCTTTACAATCGCCGGGATGTCCATAATTGGCATCGAGGATATTCCCGTCCATACAGCCCGGCCAACCATAGTTGCCCACCTGTAGCGCGTAGAGTGTATCAGTTGGATTGTTATAGCCTTCGTAATCGCTGCCATTATTCGTCACCCACACCTGGTTGTTCCAGGGATTGACAGCCATACCAACAGCGTTACGCAGCCCGCGCGCATAGATGTGACTACCACTGCCGTCCAGGTTATACATCCACACAGAGGCGCGATGTGGATCGGTTTCATAGCATACGTTGCAGTTCGAGCCAATCGAGACGTAGAGCAGACCATCTGGCCCGATCAACACTGTGCGCGTCGTATGCAGTCCGCCAACCGGCAGATTCGCTATAATCACCTGCCTGCTCGTCACTTGAAGGCCTGGCCCCAGCGTGAATCGGCTGATACGCATCTGCTCGCCGACATATAAAGCTCCTTGATAATAGACCAGGTTAGTTGGATCGTCCAGGTAGTTTACCAGCACCTTCTTCTCGGTAGCCTTGCCTGTATGGTGGGGATCAAGCAAAGCTACGATACTATTCGCGCCGCGCTCCGCCACGAACAACGTTCCATCCGGGCCAAAAGCCATGAAACGCGGCGTATTCAGACCGGCAGTGAAAATGCTGATGTGAAACCCGGCAGGAAGATGTAAGCCAGCAACACGAGCATCGATAGTTGGACTGGGCACAACCGTTGGAATAACGCGCAAGACCGGTCGTGAAGAAAAAATCTCATCCCGCAACGTATAGACCACCCCTGCCGCCATCACCACCACAATTAACAGAACAATCAAAAGATTTTGTCCGCGTCCCATTTTCTTATGTAGTTGCTCATCTTCTTTCTCAGATTGTTCGTCTATCATATCTGCCCCACATCCTGTAGTAATGTGCTTTTCTAAATCCTCATCACTAAGTTACTCACGCAGCCGCCGCAGGCGGCAACGAAATATACAGCTTCTGCTAAATGTAGCTTAATAGAGCAACACACGCAAATGCTTAGCCCAAATGCCAGGCTATTGACAGCTAGCTATTAGCGTGTTACTATAACCACAGTGGGTATACCCACATCAGTTATATAGATTACACACCTATCAGGGAGGTAAGCATGCAACCAGCTAAAAATGATCCTCAGGCCATGCTTCCGCTTACCCCTGCTGTTTTTCACATCCTGCTTGCGCTGGCAGATGGCGAGCGGCACGGCTATAGCATCATGCAGGAGATTGCAGCACACACAGAGGGAAAGATGCGCATCGGGCCAACCACGCTCTATCGCTCCATCAAACATATGCTTCTCGATGGATTGATCGTTGAGGCAGATGAACGCCCCGATCCTGCGCTCGATGATGAGCGCCGCCGCTACTACAAGCTGACGAGCTTTGGCCAACAGGTCGCCCTCGCCGAAACGCAACGACTTGAGCAGGCGCTCAGAGTTGCCCGCAGCAGACCGCTATTAACTGGTTCGATATCAGTAGTATCAAGCAGGGGAGCAGAATAATGAACACATCCCCTACGCCCAAAATCATATCCTTCTCCGTCGCTCTCTATCGCTGGCTGCTCACTATGTCGCCCGCCGGGTTTCGCCGCGAGTACGCCGCATCAACTCTCCAGGTTTTTCGCCAGTGCTGCCGCGACGCCTACCAGCAAAAAGGCGCTTTTGGCGTTATCTGCCAGTGGCCTGCCCTATTTAGTGAGGCCATCATTGGTTTGCTGGCGGAATATCTGTTTCCCTATAACAGAGGAGGAAGAGGTTACATGCAGCAAACCGTCCGTAGCTCGATGATAACCACTTTTTGCGCTTTTGTTCTCTTCGGAGTTGGGTACGTGGCGATTGGAAGAGTCGCTGATCCCGTTGAGCCATTTAATGCTGTTGCGCGGCTCCATCCTGTTATCGGCGTCGCTTTCGATATATTCACCTACGGTGGTGTACTCGCGTTTCTGGTCATGGTGCTGGGAGGATTACCTATCCTGTTTACCGCCGTAAAACGCGCTATGCCCGGTGGTCTGCGCGGCATTTTGCGGCTGTTTGTCATCAGGCCGAAACCCGCGCTCAAGCTATTATTGGCCGCGCTGCTTATCACCGTCTGTTTCCTGGGCTTTTTGCTGGCAACGGAAGCCATTTTCAGCCCTGCGCAATCATGCACACCGGGCATATGCATATTCTCACAACCATTGATAGGTATAATACTCGGATTTGCCGCTATTCTTGGCGTCGTGACACTCTTCGCGTTCGTCATACTCGCCATCGCAACTTCGCTATCACAGGCCGTATTGCGCAGCGAGTTTAGCGAAGCTATGCTGCGTTTCGCCATGCTTCCCGTCGCTATAACCACCCTGATTATGGCGTGCGCAACTCTTGCCGCCGCTTTCTGGGTCGCCAGCCTGTGGATAGTTGCGCCGCAATTCGCCGCCAGCGGCGCTGGCCTCGGCAACGGCCAGACGGCGTGGGTAATCGCCATTGTACTCGCTATGGCCTTCGCCACAACACTATCCGCCGCCGGTCTGCGAAACGGGCTGATGGTCTTTACCAACCGAACAGGGTGATCACGAGAAACGCCCGCCCTCGTCCTGATGATCTTTGCCGACCGAATCGGGGAATCACGAGAAATGTCCGCCACCGTCCTGTAGGGACAAGGGGTGGATGAGGGGAAGGGTGGGGGCCTTGTGCTTGTCCTCGTGGCAACGCGATTCGCCTGGGTTCCGTGAGGCATGATGGTCGTACCCCAACGAGGACAAGCACAAGGCGATCAAAATCCATCAGAACGTGGCAATCGCAGGCGACGAGTCAACTGCTCCACCCGTGGAGTATTGCCAGACGATAGTGCCATCGGCGATGTTTAGCGCGTAGACATCGTGATCGTCAGAACCAAAGAAGGCTGCTTGCCCGGCGATAGCCGCCGAGGTACGCACAGTAGATGCTGCCTGGAAGCGCCAGTTCTGCGCGCCATTCAAAGCGTTCAGCGCGTAGAGGTAGCCATCATCAGAACCAATATAGATAACCCTATTGTTGATGGCTGGACGCGCATTGATCTTGCCACTGGTTTTGAACCGCCAGAGCAATTTGCCGCCCCTGACTGCATACACGTAATGATCGCTCGCGCCTGCATACACAACCCCACCTGCTACGATCGGCGCGCCCAAAGCTACTGAATGTGGAGCAGTGTACCGCCAGAGCGATGTACCGTTGGCAGCGCGTAGCGCGTACAATAAGCCGTTTGTCGAACCAACATAGACAATAGTATTATCAATCACTGGCAGAGTAAATGCCACATTACGCGCCAGGTCACGCCACCTCAACGAACCGTTACCAGCATTGAGCGCGTATACATACCCGTTGCTGGACGAGCAGTATAGCACATGATTAGCAAGCGCAGGCATAGAGGTAGCGACACGTCCAATAGTGGTATAACGCCATCTCAACGCGCCATTGCCCTCATTGAATGCATAGACTGACCCCGCGCTTGAACCGACGTAGATCATCCCCCTGGCTATCACAGGAGATGAGAATATTGCCCCTTTTATTTGCTTGCGCCAGAGCAAAGAACCATCGCTCGTCTTGAGTGCATAGAGATAACCATCGTTTGAACTGAAGTAGACATTGCCACCATCGAAGATTGGGGACGAATTTACCGCGCCACCAGTTTTGTAGGACCAGAGTAGCGCGCCGTCGGCAACGTTGAGGGCATACAAATTGCCATCGGTTGATCCGGTGAAGAGTACGGTGGTCAGCTTCGGTGGTGTATAAGAGAGGGTGCATCCGCTATTGGCGTTGCTCCACTCCTGTTGCACCAGGTAAAAGTTATTATTCCACTGAACGTTTGCCAGGTTTCCGTCCAGGTTGATATTACCGAAGTTCCAGGCGCACTTATCCCCGATCTCATAGCCTGAATTGTCATACCACGCATTGAGCAAGGGATCAGTGACCGCTTCTATTTGCTCGTGAGTCAAGACATTGATGGTGCTATCCGCGTCAAGATCATTGTTGGGCGACGCGCTGATGCCGCAGCCATTGAGGGCCGTGCCTGTATAGGGCATATTGGCGTAGATAACGTTTTGCCCCGCGTTGGTTTGAAAGTAGCTATGGTAAGCGCAATACTGTGTAAAGGCGCAGGCGCTCGAACGAGGTATCAAAGCACGAACCTTCGCCTGCCGAGGTAAAAACATAGAACAGGTTATTGAGGCCGCCATTCCAGCCATTCGCCTGCATCGCCTTCGCAACCTCGTTCTGAAACTGCGTATCACTCATACAATCGCCGGGCGTGCTCGTATCCTGGCAATCCGAAGCAGGATACGCCGATGTATCCGTCCACGCGCCGCCCAACGCGCTGCTATTCACAATGGAACCGCCAGTATCATAATATTGCGTCCCTGTATTGTACAGGCCAGAGCCGCCGATATCGCCGAAGTAACGTGTAATCAGGCTGGCATAGGTCGCGCTTACCGAGGTTGCGCTGCCATCCTGCAAGCTTGAGGGCAACCAGAAAATAGCGTAACTGGTGCTCGTGGCGCGCATAACCGGGCCATTATGGTATTCGAGCGGCAAGACATCAAATGCATGGCTGGCGTAATATTGCTTCGTCTTCAAAACATGAGGATGCCCCGCTGCCGCGCGGCGCACAGTCTGCGCATGGGTAGAATGGGCTGGTTGAGCCAGTCCCATAACGACCAGTATGAGCATAAACAGCAAGATTGGTAAAAGGTTTTTGCACAAAATAGAGGCGGTTCGCGATGCAGGCATAGCACTACTCCTTATCATGATTGGTTCGACGCATACAATCCATACATCGGCTTATGTCTATCTGATCTGAAGGTGGATGCGCGCAGGCAATAAAAAAACCGGTGTCCAATTTATGGACACCGGTACTCGCTGAAGAGGCTTATTTGCCCTTCAGAATTTTGGCGATCTGGTGCGCATCCTGTCCCGCCTGCTTCAAGTCAGTATGAATCGTCTGCTCGGCAGTTTTCAGGCTGTTCAGACTCCCTTCATAGGCCGAGCGATTGTAGTTAAAGTTCGAGGGCGTGAGGGCCGGAAAATCGGATTGCGCAAGATCGAACTGCGACCCGGCGCTGGTCAACCGGGCGATGTAGTCGTTGTACAATGTATTCAACTGGCCCTGCTCGCCGGCAGGCGCACCCGCGATGGCTTGCTTGATCTGATCGCTCAGTCCGCGCAGTTTGGCGTCGATGTTTACCGCGACATCCAGGTAGAGGCGGCGATAGTCACGCGGCATTACCACAGCATAGATGCGGAATTGCACGAAAATGTTGACGACATCCTGACGGGCGGCAGTAGCAGTCGTCTCCGCGTTCAGCTTAGTTTGCAGCGCAGACAGGCCGCTCGCATTGGCGCTGATATCAGCCTGCAACACGTTTGCCTGGTCAGAAGTAATCAACTTGTCGTTCAAACGTTCCGTTACCCTGTTGCCCAGACTCGTCAGCGCAGTCTGGCGCGCGGCGATAAGCTGATCGCCCAGCGTGATCCAGCACTGTGTATCGGTCGCGGCGCATTTCGTAGTGGCGGGAGAAGCCGCGAACGCGGTCGCCGGAATACTGAGCGCGAGCAGGCTAAGTATTCCGATAACTACAAAACGCTTTGGCAGACGTTGAAGGGTTGCAAGAATTTTCATGTCATAGTTCCTTTCAAAGTAATCAACATTTCATTGGAGTCGCGCATGAGATAGAGTAGAGAACCCCGGCTGATTACGGCTGTCCGCCATCTTGCGATGCGCCCGCGTCAGCGTTATTGACATCGTTATGCGCCCCATCGAGCTGGCGCAGCAGGTTCTGGATTTGCTGGTCGGTATTCTGAACGCCACCTCTGTTACTGGTGGTAGAGCCGGAGTTAGCGGGCTGGTACTGTTGTGGCTGCGTATTGAC
Source organism: uncultured Chloroflexia bacterium (assembly GCA_963769535.1). Taxonomy (GTDB): domain Bacteria; phylum Chloroflexota; class Ktedonobacteria; order Ktedonobacterales; family Ktedonobacteraceae; genus CF-113. The sequence continues at coordinate 133,786 of CAVYMC010000007.1, forward strand.
GGGGTTACTGGCAGGCGTGCCCGAATTAGCGGCATTGGCCGGTGATCCACAGGCGGAAAGCGCCAGCGCAACCACCAGCGCAACCACCGTCAGTAATCCCAGGCACCGTTGGCGAGATCGTGTAAACCAGTTCATTCGTTATCTCCTTAAAGCATTGATATATTCAAGAGGTTATTTGCTTTACACTGTGTATTCTACCGGGCAAACCTCAAGGATACCTCAAGAACGACTCAACATTTGCTCAGATTTTTTACGCGAAAAATGGTATCGTATACAAAATGAAATAATTTGAAACACAATTACGCTTTTGCGCGTAATGAGGAGGTTTGAACATGGTCAATACATCTTCTGCTGTGCGTACAGAAACAGAAGCGGGGGTACGTTCGATCATCCTGTGTCGTCCCGACCTGTACAACACCATCACGCCCGCGCTGCGCGATGAACTGGCCGCCGCCATCGACGCTGCCGACGCTGACCCGGATGTGCATGTCATTCTCTTGCGAGCAGATGGCCCGGCCTTTTGCGCGGGCTATGGCCTCGACTGGTCAACCGAGATGCAGGCAGCCGAAGCCAGTCGCGAACGAGTCTGGGACTCGGTGATGGATATGCGTATGATGTCCCAGTTTGTGAATGTCTATATGAAGCTCTGGTACGCTGCCAAACCAACCATTGCCGCCGTACAGGGCTGGTGTGTGGGCGGTGGCACCGACATGGTATTATGCGCCGACATCATCATCGCCGCCGAAGGAGCCTCCTTTGGCTATCCACCCGCGCGCGTCTGGGGAATGCCCACAACCGCCATGTGGGTCTACCGCGTGGGCCTCGAACGCGCCAAACGCTACCTGCTCACCGGAGATGAGATTACCGCCGCCGAAGCTGCGCGTATCGGCATGATTCTAGAGACGGTGCCAGACGCACAACTCCAGCAACACGCCATGTCCTTCGCCCGTCGCATGGCCCAGTTACCCATCAGCCAACTCATCATGCTCAAATTGCTCTGCAACCAGACCGCCGAAAACATGGGCCTCGCATCCAGCCGCACCCTCGGCACCCTCTTCGACGGCATCGCCCGCCACACCCAGGAAGGCCACGACTTTGTAGCCAGAGCGAACGAGGCCGGTTTCCGGCAAGCTGTGCGAGAGAGAGATGATCCGTTTGGGGATTATGGTTCGGGGCCGAGAGCGAGGAGTAAAAAGAGAGAGTAATTGCCTCTCAGCTTGTCCATACGCCCTGCGGGTCATACTCTCGTATTACCCTTAACTCAATATCGCCTGGCGGCGGCGTCTCCCGGCAATCATCAGCCAGTTGCAATTGCCAGCCGGTCTGTTCCTGCACGTACTCGATGGTTGTGCCGGGATGATAAGACTGTAGCAGGGCTTCGCCGTTTTGTTTGTCGAAGGTGAAAACGGCCAGCGTGGTGATGAGCGCGGCGGGGCCGCCTCTGGGGAGGCCGACTCGTTTGCGCCAGGACTCGCCTGCCGGATTGTGGGCGTCGGGATAGCCGTAGCCGGGGCTGGTAACGAAGTCCACTTTTTCGCGCAGGCGGTGACGCTCGTGCTGCATGATGATGGCGAGACGCTGCGAAAAGGCTGCGATATCGGCAGCGCCGCCGCTGCCAGGCAAGCGCACTTTGGGATGTTGATGCTGCCAGTCACCGATCATAGAGGTGTTGAGGTTGCCGTAGCGGTCAACTTCCGCGCCGCCGATGAAGCCGAGATGCACGTCCCCCGCCGCCATTGGGCGCATGACGTTCAGAGTAGTGGTTGTCCAGAGCGAGCCGTAGATATTGGGCGCGTCGCCCATCGTGTAGAGCAATTCAGAAGATGGCACATCGCGCATCACGCCGCCCTCGAAGAAGCCCACGCAGTGGGGCGCGTACGTGCGTTTAGCCAGGGCAAAGGCGATAAGTGGCAGGCGCATCCCGACAAAAACATTCTCGCCGTCGCGTATCTGGCGCGCGGCGCAAACCACCATCAATTCTCCAGGCGTATAATCCATTTTCGGTCTCCCTTAATATCCGTAATCGACTGGGGCGGCGTAGTGATGTTCTTTGACATGCAGACTGCGCTGGCGTGACTCTCCCAGTTTTTGTAGATAGGTGGCGCGGTCTGGTATGCCCATGACCCATTCGTCCAGCCACTCTTGAAAGCCGTCCAGGGTGCGCGTCTGAACGTGATATTCGGAGTAGAACTGGTGGTCGCGGTTGTAGTAGCCTTGCACGGCGGAGGGGTGCGCCCCCCCGGGTTCATGCACAACGGCGCGTACTTTGTAAGATGGGCCTGCTACGCGGTTGGGATCGCTTAAAATAACGGCGCGCGGCACGATTTCTTCGGCGATCACGATTACATCGCGCGCGGCCAGCCATGCTTCTTCGCTGACGCCTACGCTGCCCCACAGGTGCGCGTTGCCATCCTCGTCACTGCGCTGCACCTGCACAATCGCTACATCAGGCAGTATAGCGGGTACCAGCAGCAGGGGAGTTCCGTCGATGGATGATGGCTCGATGCGCAGGGTCGGATTTTGACGTGGCAGATCGCTGCCCAGCAAAGTGCGTGTTGGAATGTAGGGAGAACCCAGGCTGGCCGCCAGCAACGCCAGGCCAATGGTGAAATTGCTATATTCCTCGATGCTGATGGGGCGCGGAATGCTCTTCTCGGCAGCGCGTCGATAGCAGTGCGCCAATCCCTCGCTGACGTTGCCCACCCAGGCGGCAGCTATCTTTTCGACGCAGCCTGCCCCGATCAACTGGTCAAAGAGGATATCGGAAATTGGTCCGATCAAGGTGAGGTTTTGTCTACGCTGGCGAATAATTTCGTGCCCTGCCGCGAATGGGATAAGTGGTTCCAGGGCTAAGCCGAGCGCGACGGACGAGCCATCAGGAACATAGCGCGCGATGGCATCGGCCATTGAGGTGAGTTTGCTCATGCTGGTATCAACTCCGTGATGGTATTGGCGTAATCGTCTGATACGTAAATATTACCACGTGAATCGATGAGCAGTCCCTGCGGTTCAATCAAGCCCTTACTCAACAGTGTCTCGCGCGCGCCCGTCGCCTGTAGCACGCGAATCAGCGCGTGGATCGAGGGCTTCAAATCAATGACCAGCATATTGCCCCGGGCATCGAAGGCTACATCGTCGGGCATACCAAAACCGCCGATGCGCGTTGTCTTGCCATCCGTGGCAACACGCACCACCGCGCCGCCACATTCATCAGCTATATACACATTCCCCTGGTTATCGACTGCTGCGCCTACAGGCCGCACGATGCCGCCAGTCAGCAGGGTGAGTTTTTTCCCATCCAGGCTCATACGATATACGTTGCCGGTGGGACTATCGGGCAGGATGAGTGTGTTGCTGGTCGGGTCAAGGGCGATGCCATCCACGCCATCTTTGCAGGTCAGTCCGCCTGGCGTGCCGGGTAGCACGCGCAGCATGGTAGGAGCGGAAGTACCGGGAGCGATTTGCAAAATGCGGTTGGTACGCTGTTCGGCAATGATGAGCGTGCCGTCGGGCAAATAGACCAGGCCCTCCGGCCCGGCCAGGCCACTGAACAAGAGCGTCACCGAACCATCAGCGTTGAGGCGGCTGATCGTGCCAGCATAGAAGTCACTGAACACCAGGCGTCCCTGCGGATCGAATACCAGATCGTCCGGTCGCCGTCTGCCTGACAATATCACGCGAGTCTTGAAATGCTGCGGCGTTGCGCCTGGTGTGCTTGTCAATGTTGGCAATGCTGTGGGAGTCGTGGTAGAAGCAGGAATTACTGTCGTTCTGGTAGGGGTCGATGTTACCGTTGGAGATGATTGGCTACACGATGAAAGAGAAATCAGGCATAGCAGTAGAAAAGAGCAGAGAAGTGTCCTACGCATTGATTGGCTCTACTTCGTCAAGGAAGTGGTGCAGAGTCTTGAGTGGCGCGCCGCTGGCATGATTGCGCAGCATGACCATTTCGGCTGCGATGCTGAGGGCGATTTCGTCGGGTGTCTCCGCGCCGAGGTCAAGACCGATGGGAGAATGCACCTGTTCGATGCGTTCGCGCGCGGTGCCCTCTTTGAGCAGATCGCGAAAGATGTTTTTGATTTTGCCGGGACTGCCGATCATGCCTACATAGCGAGCGCGCGTTTCCAGCGCGGCGCGTAGAGCATCCTTATCAAGATGATGGCCGCGTGTCACAATCACGATCCAGCTTGCCTCGTCCGGCTCAAGCTCGCGTATGGTCTGCGGGATATCGCCGAAGGTCAGTTGCACCTTGTCGCTGAAGACATGCGGGTCGGCCAGGTCGCGCCTGTCATCGATAACCACGATGCGAAAATCCAGGTTGAGCGCCAATCTTGCCAGGGCCTGTGCCACATAACCCGCCCCGGCAATTATCAGGCGCGGCTCAGGATGAAGCGCATCAATGAAGAGTTCAAGCGTGGCTCCGCAGCTTCCTACGGCTTGATCGGCGTCGAGGTGAACATGGATCAGACGGGACTGACCATCGCGCAATGCCTCCATCGCGGCCTGCGCCACCTGCGTATCGACCTTCGCCCCGGAAAAGCTGCCGCTCGTACTGCCATCGGCGCGTGTAAGCATCTTGGCGCCAACACCACAGGGCGCCGCACCGATGGTCTTGACGACGGTAGATACCGCTATACGCTCGCCGCGCTTGAGAGCGGCCTGAATTTCGTTATAAATGGTTGATGCGCTCATGCTCTTTCACCTGTTTGTAAGCTGTGGTTACTCAATCGTTGAATATACATATCATACCACATAAAGTTAGATCCAGATGCGCCAGCGATCAGGCGTATCGACGCCGGAATCCGAAGACAGGTCGGAGTAGTTGGGCCAGATACTGGCATCCGGTTCGAGCGCTTTGATAGCAACGGCAATCGCGCCCGCCCATGTTTCGTCCATGCTCAAGTTCTGCATTTCTTCTTTGCTGAAGAAACGCGCGTCGTCTATTTCTCGCGTTTCGAGGCGTAAATCGCTGATGGGCGAAAGTAACCTGGCGCGAAACATAAAGAAGTAGTTATGTTCGCCATCATCCATGACCCATAGACGCACTCCCATCAATCCCTCGATTTCCACGCGCAGACCGGTCTCTTCGAAGGTTTCACGCGCCGCTGCCTGGTCAGGCAACTCATCAGGGTTGACGCGCCCGGCGGGCAACAAGTAGCGGCCTTTCGTTACTCCGTAGGTGCTGCGCACGAGTAAGACGCGCTGGTCATGCACGACCAGCGCTCCCGCGCCAATGCTGAGCGGACGTTTCGGCCTGGAGCGTTCGGTGGGTACATCTGTCTGTGACATAGGGATATGCTCCTGTATAGATAATCAACGAATCCGATGATTTTTGACAACCAAATACAGCAATGAAATGGAATATCGGCCCCTGTACCTCATTAATTTTACCAGCCACGATCGGTCATCGGTTGTCACCCTGAGCGAAGCGAAGGGTCTGGCTCGCCTGGCCGAGAGATGCTTCGAGGCACAGATCCTTCGCTTCGCTCAGGATAACATTCCCGGTTATGATTGTTCATTACGGACACAATTTAGCCATCCGTTCTTTCACTTCTCCTAATAAAATATCGCTTTTGCAGAAGGCGAAGCGCGCGTAACCGTGACCGATGGAGGCATGTTGTCGGCTATAGAATGTCTCTGGCGGAATGCAGGCCACGCTGATTTCTTTGACAAGGTAGCGCGTAAATTCGAGGGGAGTGCCATCGAATACGTCTGAATAGTCCGCCATGACGAAGTATGTTCCCTGCGGGGCGAGGCATTTTAGCCCACCTGCTGCCAGGGCATCGAGCATTAACTGGCGTTTCGTAGCATACATGGACTGGAAGCTCTGGTAGTAGGTATCGGGAAGGTTGAGCGCGTATGCGATAGCTTCCTGTGATGGATGATGCACGGCGAAGGTGATAAATTGGTGCGCTCGCGCTACACCGTCTACCAGGTCTGGGTGTCCATATACCCAGCCAATTTTCCAGCCGGTGGCGCTGAACAACTTACCGGCGCTGCTAACCGTGATGGTGCGCTCGAACATGTCCGGCAGTGTGGCGATGGGGATGTGTTGCGCGGAGTCAAATAGCAGGTGTTCATACACCTCGTCGGCGATGACCGTCACATCGTGTTCGATGCACAGTTCAGCGATCATGCTCAATTCCTGCATGGTGAAGACTCGCCCGGACGGGTTTTGCGGCGTGTTCAGGATCAAGGCGCGTGTTTTGCTGGTGAAGGCCGCTCGAAGTTCTGCCGGGTCGAGCGTCCAGGTTGGCGGATGCAGCGGCACGCAGATGGGGACAGCATTTGCCATCAAGATGTTTGGCACATATGAATCGTAGAATGGCTCGATCACGATCACTTCATCGCCAGGATCAACTAGCCCCAGGATAGCGGCGAAGATGCCCTCGGTCGCTCCCGACGTGACCACTACGCTTTTTACAGGATCGATGTCCAGCCCGTAGAAACGCGCGGAGTGATCGACAATGGCCTGGCGCAGCGACGCCGTGCCGGAGCCGGGCGCGTACTGGTTATACTGTCCGGCTTGCGCGGCCTGTGCCAGGTGCGCCACAATATCCGGCGGCGTATCAAAGTCTGGTTTGCCCTGTCCCAGATTCAGGGCGTTGTATTGCTGCGCCAGCGCATTGATCTCGGTAAAAACGGTCGTGCCAAACGTCGCTACACGACGCGCAAAAGTGGACATGAAACATTCTCCTTCCTAAAGGGGTGTCGCTACTGCTTTATTGCTTCCAGCACATTGAGCAGGGCGTCGATCTCTTCAATGGTATTGTAGAAGTGCGGCGAGATACGCACAACGGTCGCGCGAGCCGCTGCATAGATTTGACGCGCCGCCAGTTCATCGACGATGCGCTGTGGGGTCAAATCCTGCCGGTCGGGATGGGGTTGGAAGCAGACGATGCCCGAACGATTGCCCGCGCCCTGTGGTGAGACAACGGGGTACCCCAATCGCTCTAAACCGGCGATAGCATGGCTTGTTAGCCCTAAAATACGCGCCTCGATCGCCTGCATCCCACCGTCGATGCTCTCGAAAACGCCAAGCGAGGCATCCAGCGCTACAATAGCAACGCGATTGGTCGAACTGCGCTCAAAACGCGCCGCGCCCTGCTTTAAGGGCTGGTCATACTTGAAGAACTCGAAGGGCGTTTCCACGCTGAACCAGCCGCGCCGCTCCAGCCGCAGTTGCGCGAGCAAGTTATCGGAGAGATAAAGGATGCCCGTCGTAGGTGGAGCTAGCAGCCATTTATGCGCTGCAGATGCCAGGAAATCCACGCCGAGTTGTTGCGCGTCGATTTCCAACGCGCCCAGCGCCTGCATCGCATCTATGCCGCACAGGATGCCGCGCTCGTGGCAATGTCTTGCAATAGCAGCGATATCGTTGCGAAAACCGGTGGAGAACTCCACCATGCTCAGGCCAACCAGCCTTGTACGCTCAGTGATCTGTGCCAGCACATCCTCGACGCGAATGCGGTTTTCATGCATTTTGACAAAGTGAACCTGTACGCCCCTCTGCTGTAGGTTCAGCCAGGGGTAGACATTGCTGGGAAACTCACACTCGGCGGTGACAATGGTATCGCCCTCGCGCCAGTTCAGGCCGTCTGCTATATGCATAAAACCGTCGCCCGTACTGGCAGTCATAGCGATCTGATCTGGCCGGACATTGAGCATATTCGCCAGCCGGCGATGCGCCCCCTGCTCATACATGTCCCAGCGACCGGAGTTGACGCTGCCAAAGCGGCTGAGATCATCAATATAAGTATGCATGGTGCGCGCCGTAGGGCGTGGAAGCGGCCCATTGGCGGCATGATTCAAATACACACTGTTGCGCGTCACCGGGAAAAAGAGGTGCCGCAATTCGCGGACGTTTTCTTCTTCAGGGGTAAATTCGTGCTCACCTTCTTCGATGAGCAGCAGGGATTGCAGCATGTCGTCGAGGGTGGGCATGATGGGGGGCATAACAATATCTGACATGGTAACGATTGCTCCTCATAAGAAAAATATAGTCAATGACTGCCCTTACTATAGCATATTGAGCACATAAGCTGGCCTTACCGTTAATTGGCTGGATAATGCCGGACCTATATCAACCGGTGTTACCAACTACATTTATGGGCTTTATAATGAGGTTCAATAATCGAAGTGCGATGGAATTTCATAGTAGGTTGTAACACCCGAACCTGTTTATCAAGCTCGATGATGACTGTTCCTGCACAAGGACAACTCTTCTTTGAGTTTGACAGAAATAGCTGATTACCATTTTTTTTCGGCATCGGCTATCAACTGATGAACTACCGAATCTCGTTCGTTTTGGACCTGGGCCTGTTGCTGGCACTGATTTGTTGCCTGAGTACAAAGGAGACGAATGTGGGGACGTTTAGCAATCGCCGTGAATACATCTGGATGGGGATGATTGTATTTTTCAAATCCCTCCGAACCTACGGATATGATAACAATGGATGGGTCAACTTTGTCAAGCAAATCGTCAACGTCATGACCATACCAAGCACCACCATGATGAGGAAACTTCAATACATCGCTATGCAGATTGGGATAGTGAGAACAAAGATGCTTCCAACCCTCCGGTTCGAGATCACCTGTAAGTAAAGCACTGGCTATGGAGTTGCTAATACGCAAAACGGTAGAGGTATTATTTAATCCTTTTGTTCTAAGGTCAACATAATCTGCAAAGTACGGATGCAATAGCTCGAAAGTTACTCACCAATGCGCCTTCGATAGGTAGTGATCTTCGTTCAACTTTAAAATTTGCGCATTGTTTTGGATGCAGCTTGCACCATCTAAACAAATTTAACAAGGAGAGCGGAACAAATTTTTTCTCTCCTGTAGAAGGTTGTTCGTAACTGGAAGAGTGTCCATCAGTGTCTGGTTTTAACTGTTTCAGGCTTCTCTGATTATAGTCCTCGTTAAATGCTACCACTTCACATTCTTGCATACCAGGAACTTCGCGATAATTGTCCAACAAATTTACAACTCCACCGTAGTGATCGGCATGTAGATGAGTGATAACAACTCCACGTAGATACTTAATCTGTTCACTTGCCAGGTAGGTAAGTACTGCGTTAGCATCCACACAGTCTACAATAATGGCCTCTTGTGTATCAGTACTGGAAATCACGATGGTATCTGCCTGACCAACATCAAGAAAAGCTGCTTTTATGCTCACAGGTTATCTTCCAATCCTGTTTCTATCGTCTTCTTGCAATATGTCTGAGAGTTCTGTAAGTAGCTCTTCTTCATTCATATATGTATATGGCTGAGGTCGGAAAATGCCCCAGTCAATACTATCAGGACGAATGAGTCCAACTGTGACATAATCTCTAGGTATTTTTGTGCGAAATGCCGCACCAGGACGCAACATCCAACCAGGCATCGATGGAGCTATTTGCACTGTTTGCAGTTCCTCAAACCCCTCCATCCAAAGAGTTATTGTACCCTCTTCCGCGTTAATGCTATCTACGACCCCGCTAAGTATCCAGCTAGTTTTATCAGTATCAGGTATTGGATCGAGGGTACTCAATGGATTCTTGTCCCACTCGCTAATCTTGCGTAGACGCTCGAATGTAGCATCATCGAGGTGATAGGCGGCTTTGAGAATGATATCAATTGTTTGAGTAGCTTCCAATGGTGCCGCCACTTTGGCTTCTGCTGCTGCCTCAATTTTCCAAATAGCATTTGTGAGAGCATTACAATCTTCCTCACTTAAATCTTTAGGAAAAGGGATAGTATTCATTGCTCGCTCTGGCACTGCAGGACTTTTCATATGTTCAATGATCCATGCATTGCTTACATCCCAACTTATAATTGCTGCAAGAACTTCATTAGTAATATTTAATTTTTGAGCCTTCGGCAAGGGAGATACAACCCAGAAGCTATCAGAAACGTAATATTTTTCTCGTTCAATAGCCACTTTGGCTCTTCTACCCCAACTTGGGTCTTGTGCATAAACGACAAGAACTTTTGTGGATTCAAAGATTTGCCTTTTTTTTAGCCGAGGCCATTGCAAATCATTTGGATAAGTAATAGTTGTACCTTTTTTATAATCTATGAAAAATGGGCGTTTCAGTATAGTTTTTGCTTGAGGAAGCCAGGGTACTTCTTTGGGCTCATCATACTCTTTCATATTCCTCTTTGCCATCTTCCTTTCCAAATTTTCTATAGCTTTGCCTTCATTGCCTACGGTTGCTCCTCGAAAGATATCTGCATATGCTTGCAGTTCTACGCATTGCGAGAGTATTTTTTGCCAAATTTGATCTGTAAGAATCAGCTTATACTCCATGATATGAATATTCTCAGAAAATTCTGATTTGTGCGCGTTTTCATTCCAAGCAGTTTGATCAAATACTAACCCAGAGGCAGTAAATTTTCCAGAAATTTGGAAGTCTTTAAGTGTGGCAGGTTGTATTGTGCGTGTTCTTACAGAATAAAGCATACTTTGGTTTTCTGGCTTCTTCTGTGCAAATATAACCATTGCTCGCGAATTGGCCCCTGAAAAAACTCTGGACGGTAGTTCCCATAATTCAAACACACTGCAAGTTTCTAACAATTGCTTGCGAAGTTGAGGTGAGGATTCGGCAACGGTGAATGAACGAGGCATCACCATAGCCAAATACCCACCCGGAGCTAATCGCTCAATAGCATATTTTAGAAAGGCATCAGCTTTCTGATAGCGTTTTTGTTCATCTGTTAAGGATTCTTTTCGGTTAGCTTGAAACGGTGGATTGCCAACAATAATGTTCGGTTGAGAGGTAGCCAACCAATTCCATTGCATAGCGTCTTCATTATCGATATACCAACTATCTTCTGAAGTAGAAAGAAGTAGCCCTAGTCCTGCTAATTTGGCCGTGAAGCAATATTTATCGTTTCCTCGAAGGAAATCCCGCAAGGAAATATTTTGCATCTCATCAAGATGAGACAGGCGCTCATGTCCTGCTATTAAGAAACTTCCCCAGCCGCATGTCACATCTGCAATAACTCTCTGATCAGGTGATAGATACTCTACAGGAATATTTTTCCAAATTTGGCGAGTGAGGTAAAGCGGAGTATCAAAGCTGCCAGAAGCTTTTCTTTCTTCTTCACTATAAGCTTCTAAATAAAGACTTCTGAGCATATCGGGCATAAAACTAGAGTAACGTATTTGTCGTATTATTTGATATGCAATTTCTGCTTGCTGAGAATACCGTGCAAAAAGATCTAATTTGAAGTAACGAGGAAACTTCGAAGAAGCCTCAAATATTACCTTACTGAGTGAAATTTGAGACCCTTCAAGACGTATATGTTCACCAAGCACTCCAGTATCAGCTAAGATAGTTGCTCCAAGAAGTTGTATAGCAAGATCAGTGATATCATCTACTTCATTCGTCTTCAGTTTGTTTCGAACAAAAGGAATCTTATCCCGAAGCTCAGCAACAGCATTGCCAAAGTAATGTACTAGCAGGTCACGGGTGACATCTGCCGCCCAGAATGACAGTTGCAAGGGATAAATATCGCGAAAAATTGGAAGGGTAAAGATATCACGTCCTTGTTTAACATCCACTATACGCTGTGGTTGAAGGTCCACTGAGTAGTTGTTGAGTACCTCGTCAAGCTGATCGTAGGCAATATCAGATCTCACATGTATTGGTTCCAGCTTATTATTACGAAATGCACTTGCCCAAAATGTGAAATGGTTGTCACGGTGGATGAGATGAAATGGTGCTGCCGATTCTGCCAGGACAGGAACTATTTTGTCGTCATTCAGTCCATTTACTGCATTATATAGGGTAAAACTGGCATATTCAGCAGGATTACGATGGATAGGATGTGCAAAAATTAATGCATTGATTTTAATTATACGACCTCTACTGCGAGCCGAAAAGCTGTAATCATTTAGAATAGCATTTTCAGGAAAGTTTAGCTTAACCAAACTTGCACGAGCAGCATCATATGCAGCCGGTGAAAGTGGCTGATAAGGTAGATTATCATTTTGAAATAAATTAGAGTTCAACATTTCACTATCTTTTTGAGACGATACTAAGAAATCAGGCTACTACTTATCTGAAACCTCTGCAGGTATTTTCTCATTAGAGTATGTCACAATCCGCCTTGCATCTTCAATTAACACTTCCAGAACAATTCCCATCGCAAGCTGCCCTCCGGCGCTTAACACATCTAACAAGACTCGCTCGCCCTCTTTAGTTCTGTAAAAGGCCAGTAATGTTTTGTCCCCATCAACTAGCACAGCCTGTTTCAATGGATCAGGAACGCTCATTATATCACGCAACCGAGTAATGGCCTCACGAATCTTCTGTGTAGACCAACCACGCTTTTTAAGTTGGCGAATCAAATTCAATTGCACCAGGTCATCAATTGAGTACAGCCGACGACTCCCTGATCCATTAGCTTGCTGTGTGCTCGGTTTTATTATTCCTTGTTGATCCCAGTAACCAAGTTGTCGCTCGGTGAATCCTGTGCGTTCAACGATTTCCATTGTTGTAAAGACATCTTGCACCATAGAACAAGCATACCACAGATAAATTACAAAAACAATTAAATTTTGTAGTTTATCTCTGTTAGGTTGCTATAATCAAACGTTTTTTCAATGTCTCAGGGAATATGAAAGGAGAGGAGCAGGGTAATTCGTGATGCCATACGTCAGGTTCTATGTTATAATGCCTGCAAATCACAACGAAAACCTGTTCTTATTTGTGGAGGGGCCAGCGATGGATATCGGCAAGATCGTCAAATCCTATTCGCATATCAATTATGTGTGCCAGGTCTACGGGCCGCGCGAAGTGGAGCAAGTACCTGTGCCGCCCGATTATGCCTTCGGGCGTTTTGTGCGTATCGCGGTGCGCTCCGAGCAAAACGGCGACCACGACTCGCAGATCATTTCTGCGCCTGGCAAAAGCAGCGAACCGCAGGCGTATGCGGTTGGAGTAATCTATGACACCATCCTGGTGAATCCAGAATTTGGCTCGCTGGGGCCGCGCCTCTCGAATGAGACACAGGTTGAACTCTTCTCGCCTGATTACATTTCGGAAAAAGCGGTGCTGATCTACGTGATGGTGCTGGGGATGCTCAAGCAGCGCGCGCTGCCGGGCGGACAGCAAGAAATACTCACGGTGATGCACGGCGTGCCGCTGCTGTCGCTGGAACTGGGCAGCGACGTGCAGATTATGAGCTTAGAAGAGGTGCAGGCGTTTCATTATTTTCATGACGAGGGGAAAAAGCAGCCTTATCTGCACATGGGCTACATACCGCACATCATCGCGCAGCGCAACAGCCTGTTGCCAATCGTCACGCTGCAAATCATCGACCAGTTGGAGCAATTATTTCCCGAAAATCTCTCGCTGCTCTCGATTGTCAAGCGCAACTTTGCCTGGCGGCTCAAAGTGGAAACCACAGGGTAAGGAGACCGATATATCATGCTCGATCCGGCAATCACTAACATTCGCTCGCGTTCAAGGGCGGTGGGTATCACAAAAGGGCCAGGCGAAACCACGCACGAGTATACCTTTGTCTCGCGTGACGACGCGCAGGAGTTGAAAAACGGCGAATATGTCTATTATGAGCTGGCCGACCCTGATGGCGTGCTGGCGGAACCACGCCGCGTGCTGGGGCGCGTTCTCAAGCGCGTGCCGCTGCAACTGTACCCCGATACCTTCCTGGCCGAGCCAGAGATAGCCCCCTCCGAGGTTGCGGCTATGGTCGGCTTCGATTCACATGCCAACGAACTATTTGAACTGCACGTCGCCATCATGGGCTATTACGACTCCATTTCTTCTTCGTTTATCAATCCCTGGATTCCGCCGCAGTCGGGCAAACAGATTTTCCTGGCCGATCACGAGATGCTGACCAACATTCTCAGCCGCAAACGAGCGGGAGAGAACGGATCAGCTACTATCGGCTCTCTGCTGACGCGCCAGCCCAACGCAGTGCCGGTGGTACTTTCCGTCAAGGATGTGGTTAGCACGCATCTTGCCATCATCGCCAGCACGGGCGCGGGCAAAAGCTACCTTGCCAGCGTGCTGATAGAAGAGTTGATGCAGCCCCATAACAAAGCCTGTGTGTTGATTATCGATCCGCACGGTGAATACAGTACGCTGGAGGAACTGCCAAACTTCCCGCTGTTCAGCGAGGCAGGCGAGGGTAAGCGACCCGCGTATCAGGCAACCGTGCGCGTCTACAAACCCGAACAGGTCAAAGTGCGTATCTCATCGCTGGATATGGGCGACATGCGCCACCTTCTGACCGAGATGACCGAGAAGCAACAACACCTGCTCAGTCGCGCCCTGCGCAAGGTGAGAAGCGATAAACGCGGCTCGCCCTGGGGTGCGCAGGATTTACTGAATGCGATCAAAGCCGTCGCGAAGCAGAAAGGCGACGAAGAAAGCGAGGGCGCTGACGACTCCAGCACAGTACACGCGCTGACGTGGCGTATCGAGCAACGTTTCGTTGATAACTTCACCTTCGATGATACCCAGCACCTGGACCTGCCCGAAATCTTCAAGCCCGGACAATGCACGGTGCTGCCGCTCAATGAAATCGACGAGCGCGATCAGCAGGTGGTGGTGGCGACGCTGCTGCGCCGCTTGAATAAGGCGCGTGTGGATACCGAGCGCGGCAAAGTTCACTCAGGTGAATCATACCTGCCCTACCCGGTTTTTGTGTTGATCGAAGAGGCGCATCACTTCGCGCCGGGAGGAGCCGAAGTCGTCTCGAACATCCATACTCAAGCAGGTGCTGGCCGAGGGGCGCAAATTTGGCATCGGCGTGGGTTTAATCAGTCAGCGTCCCGGCAAGCTCGATGCCGACGTGTTGAGCCAGTGCCAGACGCAATGTATCATGCGTATCGTGAACGAAATCGACCAGAAAAGCGTGGCCGCTGCCATTGAAGGCGTGGGACGCGACTTGCTTGACAACTTGCCCGCGCTCTCCAAGGGCCAGGTGATTATCGCCGGGGCTGCCGTCAATACGCCGGTGATCTGCCGCGTGCGCTCGCGCATCACCCGGCACGGCGGTGAAAGCAAAGACGCGCCCGACATGTGGCGGCAATACTTTAGCCAGGAGTCGCAGGAGAGCCGCCGCCGCCATGAAGCTCCCCTGAACGGCAATAGAGACTTCAATTTATTACGATGAGCACGAACTATGTACCCAGGCGTCGTATGACAAGACGCGGCGCGCTCTATTCGATGGCCTTGATGGCGCTGCTGGCATGGGGCGCGCTGCTGGCTTTTACACATTTTGAGCCACCCAGCAGCATCACGAATTTTGTGGTAGTCTTCATTCTGCTGTTCGTGGCGCTGGCCTGCACCTTCTCGCCGCTGGCATATGTCATCAGCCTGCGCTTCATCTCCTCACGGCTCTATCGCGCCACGCTGCGCCACTCGCTGCGCCAGGGCATGTTGCTGGCCTTATGGATCGTATTCAACCTGATGTTACGCGCCTTGCATAGCTGGAGCCTCTTTACGGCTATCGTAAGCCTGGGGATCATTGCGGTGATCGAAGTGCTATCGCTGGCGAGGAAATAAGAGGATTACAATGAACATTCTCGTTATTCGTCCGGGCGCGGTTGGAGATGCCCTGATCGCTTTCCCAACGTTACACGCGCTGCGCACAAAATATGGGGCGAAGCGTATCACGTTTGTTAGCAATGCCAGCGTTTTGCCTCTGGCCCAGGCGTGGAAACTGGCGAACGACGTTTCCAATTTTGAGCAGACCCGGTGGAGCGAGCTTTTCTCCACGACGGGCATTCGTGATACCGGGTTGCGCGAATTGCTGGCAACAACCGATATGGCGGTTTGCTGGTTGGGTGATCCTGACCACCTCGTTGAAAATAATCTGCGGCAGACGGGCGTTAAAAAAATCATCGTTGCGCCGGGCAGACCGCCGGAAAACAGTTTCGCGCATGTTGCCGAGTACCTGGCCTCAACGGTAAAGATTCCGGCGAAACAGGTACGCTCGTGGCATCCTACTCTTCCTGGCGCGCCAGAGACTGGAAGAACTATCGCGATTCACCCTGGTAGTGGCGGCGAACGCAAAAACTGGCCCATCGCCTCGTTTGCCGAGATCATAAAAACTCTGTGGCAGGAGAACTATGAGGTACTGCTGCTGGCCGGGCCTGCTGAAGAGCAAAAATTGGCATATCTTCAGCGCCACCTCGCGCCCCTACCGCCCCTACAGGGTCTGTATAAAACGCTGGTCAACGCGCCACTGCTGGAAATCGTGCAGCAGCTTCGACAGTGCCGGGGGTATCTGGGCAACGATTCGGGCATTACACACCTGGCCGCTATGCTGGGTGTGCCAACGGTGGCAATATTCGGGCCTGGATCGCGGGTATCTAACTGGGAACCGCTCGGTAAGCATGTCGATATCATCCAGCAGCCAGACCTGAATTTTCTCATGCCATTTGTGGTTATGGCAATCATGCGACCGGATTTTCATATGTAGGCCTGTGGACTCGCAGCTAATAGCATTCCCCGAATATCGCTTGCATTTTCGTACTTCTGCACGTCTACAGTAGTAGAGCAATTTTCGCAAGTCCAGGGTCGTTCGAAATCTCTATTTGCCGGTATCTGTATTCATTATGTTTGGTAAACGCAAAATAATCACGTCTATTACAATGGGAGGGATGATAATTCGCAAATTATCGGTGCCATACTAACAGCATCAATAATGCGTTCGTTGTAGAACCGTCATCGCCATTTGTGACAACTCAAAAAGTGTGAAAGGAGTAGTCTCTCTTCACATTTGTCACACAATCGTACTATCAACGGGAACAGCGACAGTTCGGGAGAATTGAACGCATGCCAAACGAACAACCTTACCTCCCACGTCCGGGAATGGGTGAACAGGCCGTTGTCGCGGATATGATTCGAGATCCAGACTCGCTACACTGGAAAGAATGTTTGAATTTCGTGAAGCTCTGTGTGCATGCAAAAGCGAGAAATATTCTCCGTCGATCTCCATGAAGATATTGCTCAGGAGGTAATGTACAAGGTAAAGAAATACC
Organism: uncultured Chloroflexia bacterium; assembly: GCA_963769535.1. Classification (GTDB taxonomy): domain Bacteria; phylum Chloroflexota; class Ktedonobacteria; order Ktedonobacterales; family Ktedonobacteraceae; genus CF-113. The sequence goes on from CAVYMC010000007.1 coordinate 150,794, forward strand.
TGCCGCATTTCCGTTTTCAATGTACCCTTAAAACCTGGGTGAACCTTATCGTTGAGCATTGCATTATTGATGAACATCGCAAGCTGCAAAACGAAGAACGATCCCATTTCCCTTTGACAGATCAGTCCAATGAAAGTGAGGATGTAGGCGACGGCCTCACCACGAGCGAAGAAAAATCTGCCGAAGACGTTTTCATGATAAGCGATGAAATACACAATGGAAAGGCAGCACTGCTAGAATATGCCAACACCCATTCTAATCCTACCCGCGATCGACTCATTATAAGGATGGTCATTGATGAAGGGCGCACTCATGCGGAAGCAGCAATAGCAGTCGGCTGTAATGCTCCAGTTGTCGGCTACGTGGTGCGCGAAGCACAACGCTACGCGCGTGAAAAGATGGGGCATAAACTGTAGATTCAGTTAGTTTCTTCTGCCCCTGTAATAGAGGCCACTGTCGCTTCAAGCGCCGAGCGACAATCAGGACATATCTTCAGGTGAGCTGCGATATCGGGGAAGCGACGGGCAGTCCTTTTGCGTCCTTCAGCTACGATTGCCTCGGCATAAACACCCAGGCGCTCAAACTCTTGTGCCTCGCGTACTTCTATTGCGCGGCTAATGTCAGCAAAGCGCGTGAGCAATTCACTGGTAGGTTTTTCAGGGTTGTTGTTCCTGCGATCATATTCCTGCGCATAGCTGAGCAAAACCATAACGGCCGTGCGACAGTAATGGCAGATTGTAAGATGCGCGATCAGTTGCTCTTGATGCGAGACAGCTTGTTGCCTGTTGCCAGCAAACAACTCCATTAATAGAGGGAGAACATGTGGTGATACAAGCAGATCAGGACCAACCACCGTGATAACGTTTGCATTATCTTCTTCCATTTTGATATTTTCTCCTTATCCTGACAATACTAGCGCTTACAGCACCTAAAAAAACTAACTCTACCTGATAACAATTCTGACATGTGCCTGATATTTGTTCATAATTCGCAAGGCCATTGTATCGAAAAACTGTACGGACATCCAAAAATTTTGAGATGTCCATCCAAAAAATCACACATTACATTTGACGTTTATCAAACAAATCTGTAAGACCATTGCTCTGTTTTAAGAAATCTGAATATGCTTTTCCCTGTCTAACAAGTATTCTACATTTATTCACGTTTCTCCAATGAGATTTTTGACATTTTTCTAACAATTCCATACTTATACATACTCCGATTTCATTAATGTGCTTTCGTCTGCCTTCGTCATCTACATTGACGGCAAACTTCTTGTAGAGGTGGTATCATGTAAGTAACATCTATGTATCAGTTTTGCTCAATTGCAAGGTTTGCTGAATTGCCGGTGATAGTTCCTATTCAAAACAAGGGGTTGTTTGGAGGAATTTGAAACTACACCGGGAATTAGCAATGACCAGTGAAGATGCATGAGAGGTCAAGAACTTGTCTAGATCGATCACTTCTCGCCTGAGACAAGAACGCGAACTGCGCGGATGGACACAGAGTGAAGTTGCCGAGCGCATCGGTTCAACGCGCATCAATGTGGGTCGCTGGGAAAAGGGCCTTACTGTCCCCGGTCCTTACTATCGTCAAAAGCTGGGAGAACTCTTCGGAAAAAGTATTTCAGAGCTTGGCTTCATTCCCGAACGTAGCGAGGCGCGTAATAGGGAAGAAGTAAATACTATTTCTGATGCTGATCCTCACATCTCTCCCCCTCCTGTCCAACCTATCTGGAATGTGCCATATCGCCGAAATCCGTTTTTTACAGGCCGTGAAGAAATTCTTACCCATTTGTATACTGTATTGAGAAGCAGAAAAATGGCTGCTTTAACCCAGGCTCAAGCAATCAGCGGCCTGGGAGGAATAGGCAAGACGCAGATTGCGATTGAATATGCTTATCGTTATCGTGACTATTACCAGGCTGTCTTCTGGATAAATGCCGCTAATCGCGAAGTCCTCAGCGCTGATTTCGCTTCGTTAGCGGCTATGCTAGATTTGCCCGAAAAATATGAGCAAGATCAGGATACCGTAGTACGAGCAGTCAATCGCTGGCTGGCAAATCATACTCAGTGGCTGCTCATTCTAGATAATGTAGATACGCCGGAAATGATTGTTGACTTTTTACCTGCACATGCTACAGGAGATATGCTACTTACCACACGGCTACAGGCATTGGGAACAGTTGCCCAAAGCATTGAAGTGGAAAAGATGGGGCCGGATGAAAGTATGATGTTTCTTTTGCGTCGTATCAAAGCGCTTGCTCCAGGCGCTTCTCTTGATCGAGCAATGGAAGAGTACCAGGCGCAGGCTATGCAGATCGTCACTGCACTGGACGGACTACCTTTAGCTCTCGATCAGGCCGGGGCTTACATTGAAGAGACGCGCTGTGGGCTGTCTCAATATCATGATCTTTATGCCACACGTCGTAAGGAACTGCTCTTGCGACGTGGAAGGTTCCCGATTGACCACCCCAATTCCGTTGCTACTACCTGGTCACTCTCTTTTCAGAAAATTGAGCAGGAAAATCCATCTGCTGCTGATCTGTTACGTCTGCTTACTTTTCTCGACCCAGACGCTATTCCCGAAGAGATGATTACGTCAGGAGCAATAGATCTTGGTCCACTGCTTATAGAGGTAGCAAGTGATCCATTAAAACTGAATACAAACATTGAGGTGTTGTTATCCTACTCGCTTATTAGACGTTCTTCCGAAGTGGAGTCCCTGAGTATCCATCGCCTGGTTCAAGCAGTTCTCAAAGATGGTATGGATGCAAATACACAACGTTTATGGGCTGAGCGGGCTATACGAGCGGTAAACCGCGCTTTTCCCGACGTTGAGCTACCAACCTGGGAGAGATGCCAGCGCTGCCTTCCACATGCGCAGATATGCGCAACGTACATAGATGAATACGAACTGGCCTTTCCTGAAGCAGGTCGCTTGTTAAATGAAGCAGCCTCCTACCTGGTAGCACGCGGTAGTTATGACCAGGCGGTATTACTGTTACTCAAAGCTCTGGCGGTTCGTCAACAAATATTGGAAGCCTATCATCTCGATACTGCCCGCACACTAAACGACTTAGGGGCGCTTTATCAGAACCAGGGCAAATACCAGGAGGCAGAACCTCTCTTGCAAAAGGCGTTGTCAATTCGTCAGCAGATGTTGGGGGAAGAGCACCGCGATGTAGCCGAGACATTTCATTATTTGGCAAGTTTATACCGCGCGCGAGGAGACTACGTCGAAGCAGAGCCTTTCTTTTTGCGGGCACTCAATACACGAAAGGCAACGTTAGGCATGGACCATCCTCTTGTGGCGCAGAGCTATTACGGTTTGGCGAAACTCTACTATTCTCAAGAGAAGTATCAAGAAGCCGAAGTGTTTTGCAAGCAGGCCTTGCATATTCAAGAACAACGTTTAGGGGTTAATCATCCCACGGTTGCTTCCACATTAAATGTGTTAGCAAAGATTTATCAGGGGCAGCAAAAACTAGATGAGGCGGAGGAAATGGAGATGCGTGCGTTACAGATTCGAGAGAATGTTTCAGGTATAAACCATCCGCATGTGGCAACCATTATCAATTGTCTGGTCGAGATTTACCATGCCAGAGGGAAATATAGAGAAGCCAGGCCACTGATTGCCAGGTCGATAGCAATTCATGAGCAGGCATTGGGACCGGAGCATCCTTATATGGCATATAGCCTGAGTAATCTGGCCGACAATTTCTTCTTGCAAGGGGATTACGTGGAAGCAGAGTCCAAATATCAGAAGGCGCTAACCATTCGCGAGCAAAACCTGGGGTTTGACCATCCGCGCACTGCCTCTGCTTATTATAGTCTTGCCAGGTTCTATTCAGCTTTAGAGAGGTATGAAGAAGCGGAACCGCTCTTCCGTAAAGCACTCTCTATTCGTGAACGCACTTTTGGTCCCTCCCATCCTGCACTTGCTCGTACTCTACAAGAGTACACCACCTTCCTCAGAAAGCTAAAGAGAGAGAGCGAGGCGTATGAGCTTGAGTCACGTATCCAGGCAATCAAGTTAGATCGCTCTCGGAAGTCTATGGGTTCTTGTGAGTAAATATGCTGGTAAAGGTTGCTTGTTGCACTTTTTAATGTTCGTTCGATAGTTTTTTATGTAATGCGAGAATTGTAGATGGACAGGGTTGTTATTATTGGAGTGTCGGGAGCGGGCAAATCAACGCTTGCAAAAAATTTACATGCTATGCTTGGAATGAAAGTATATCATCTGGATCGCGCATTCTGGCAATCCAATTGGAAAGTGAAAGACAAGGAGACAAGAATAGATATTCTGGGACATTTCGTTCAAGAGAAGCAGTGGATTATTGATGGAAACTATCTCAGATTTTCAGCGATCCACCTGGATATAGCAGATACTATTATTTTTTTGGACATTTCTCCTTTATTGTGCCTTCGGCGCCTGATCAAGCGACATCTTGAATATCGTAAGCACTCGCGCCGTGATACACCAGAGGGATGTACAGATAGACTTACCTTGCTCCGTATAGTGAAGGTACCCACTTTTCCACTTAATGGCCGGAAAATGATTATGAAGAAACTGTGTATGTATAACTCCAAAGAAATCATATGGCTTCGTTCACCTAAAGAGGTAGAAGGTTTTCTGGTGCAACTGAAGCAGGATGCATAATCAGAAGAGGTATTCTTGCAATACTGAATAAGGCAGATACTCTTTAGCCATGTGAATATAACTTCGCTAATTGAACGTTTTGTATTGAACGCGAAGCATCGCACTCCCAAAAGCAAGCCGCCAAACCTCCTATCCGATTGAACACTACATAGACAATTGTGTATACTGTTACACAGAAAAAGATACAGTGGAGCATAAGGAGGCAGCATTAGTCAAATCGGGAGGAGAATATCGATGCTGAATCATCCAGATACCGAGCGTCCAATTCCTTCGTCGGGCAAACTGGTTTTGCCAGACCTATCCGATGAAGAACAGCGTGTATCGAGCGGCCCGCACAGGGCGCAATTTAATCCTAATCTACTCATTCGCCAGAAAACGCTGCCCGCGCCAAAGAAAGTGTTGCCTAAGCTGGCCTGGTACTGGCGCAAAGACCCGGCCTATAAAGTCTTTATGATCGCTTTAGCTATGGTAGTGCTGGCGAGTATTGTGCTTGTTTCTCTTGTCAGCTCTTCAATGTTTGGTCGCTCCTCGTCCGGCGCGGGCTATTCACAGACTCCACCGGCAAAGGTTGTGCCGGGCGGCCCGGTTGATCTGCATCCGGCTTTCCCGACTCCTGGAGGTGGCAATGGAACTGGCCAGAGCAGCCAGCCACCCGCGCAGAACACGCCTTCTTTAGGCTCCACCGGTACGGGAACTGTGCAGCCCGGTGGTCAACTCACCCTCCAGATCACCAACTTTCCTGCGGCGGTGAGTAACAATTCCAGGGTTGACATTACGGTCTCTACCAACCAGCCCGGCATATCGGTCTACTTGCAAATTCGTTATAATGCCCAACCCACGCGAGCATCCGCGGGGCCGAGGACGACCGATGCCAATGGCAATGTCACCATCCCCTGGTCGGTCTTCGTTTTGTCTTTCGGACACAAAAACGTCCAGGCGACATTAACGGCCATAGGCACCGACCAGAACGGACAGCGTGTTTCTTCCAATTCTGTAGTAATCCAGGTGTTGTGAGGGCCGGGAATGGGATAATGGTGCCAGGAACCAGGGCGGGGACAAGCCCGGCCCGTACCCTGTACGAATGCGTCTATCCTATCGTACAGGGTACGGGCCGGGCTTGTCCCCGCCCTGGTGACATTACTGGCGCGATGCGCGTATAATATGGCAACGCGATGGATGAAATTTGACGAAGGAAACCATATGACGCAAACCGATGAAATCCGCCAGGTGCAGGAGGCCGCGCGCGCTGTTCGCCAGAATGCCAGCAAGGTAATCGTAGGCAAAGAAGAAGTTATTGATCTGTTGATGGTGGCCCTGCTATGTGAGGGGCATGTCCTTTTTGAAGATGTGCCGGGCATTGGCAAAACGATGCTGGCGAAGTCGCTGGCGAGATCGCTTGGCTGTTCGTTCCAGCGCATTCAATTTACGCCCGATTTGCTCCCTTCGGATATCACAGGTATTACGTTTTATAATCAGAAAAAAGGCGATTTCGAATTTCGTCCCGGCCCATTATTGTCTCAAGTTGTGCTGGCCGACGAGATCAACCGCGCTACGCCGCGCACCCAGTCCGCGTTGTTAGAGGCCATGGAAGAACGACAGATCACTATCGAACGCGAGACCTTACCTCTGCCACGTCCCTTCATCGTAATCGCCACGCAAAACCCGGTTGAACTGGAAGGCACCTTTCCCCTGCCTGAAGCGCAGCTTGACCGCTTTCTGATGCGCCTGCGTATCGACTATCCTAGCCAGAGCGAGGAACGCCTGATTTTGCAGCGCTTTCGCGAAGAACAGCCGTTAGAACACTTGCAACCGGTGCTGGCGGCAGAACGATTACGCGAGCTTCAGGGTATGATTCGCCGCGTGCGCGTAGAACCCACGCTTGAGAGCTACATTGTTGAACTGGTAAGAGCAACGCGCCATCACAACGGCGTTGAACTGGGCGTCAGCCCGCGTGGCACATTGGCCCTTTATCGCGCTTCCCAGGCCTATGCCGCCGTGCATGGACGCGCCTACATCATTCCCGACGATATCAAGCGTGTAGCGCGGCCCGTTCTGTCTCACCGCATGATCGCAACCAGCCAGACGCGCCTGCACGGGCAGATCATGGAACAGATCATCGAAGAAGTCCTGCATATGGTCGCGGTTCCAGTTGAGCTATGAACAAACGCTGGTATTACGCTGCTATTGCTGTTGTTCTAATCGGCCTGGTATTTCGCCAGCCACTTTTGTTGCTGTTGGGTCTGCTCGCGCTTTTCATCCTGCTGGTCGCCGATATATGGGCGAAATATTGTATGCGGGATGTACGCTATAAGCGCGAGTTGAGCGAAAAGCGCGTGCTGTTTGGCGAAGAGATCACACTTTCCCTCTCGATTGAAAATGCCAAGCTCTTACCTCTGCCCTGGCTGGAGATAGAGGAAATCGTGCCACGCGACCTGCATTTTAGCGGCAGCAACCTGCGTATGAGCGTGAGCAGCAATTCGTTTGTGCTTGAAAGCCTGTTCAGTCTGCGCTGGTACGAACGGGTAACGCGCCGCTACAGCGTGCATTGCACAGCGCGAGGGGTACACGCTTTCGGGCCAACCACCATGCGCAGCGGCGATGTCTTCGGCTTTCAAAATCGCCAGGAGTCCCTTGCCAATCGCCAGTACCTGCTGGTCTATCCTATGGTTGTGCCGCTCGCCCGCTTTAGCCTGCCCGCGCGTCATCCCTTTGGCGATTACAACGCGCCCCGGCGTATGCTCGAAGACCCATCGCGCGTAGTTGGTGTGCGAGATTATATGTACGGCGACGATTTGCGGCGCATTCACTGGAAAGCGACGGCGCGTTCCATGCAATTGCAGAGCAAACTCTATCAGCCAACCACTACCTATACACTGGTACTCTTCCTCAACGTGGCGATGCAACTGGATGTGTATTATGGTATTCACCCCGAATTACAGGAACTGGCGATCTGCGTGGCCGCCTCCGTCGCCAACTGGGCGCTCGATGAGGGGCTGGCGGTCGGCCTGCATGCCAATACGACCATGTACATGCCGGAAATCGGCATGTCGCTGCCTGCCGGGCAGGACGATTCGACGGAAAAAACCACCAGCGTCGAAAACATTGTGGCGGAACAGTTGAAACGCCGCCGTATTCACCTGCCGCCTTCCAGCAACGAGGAACAGCGCCGCCGCATCATGGAGACGCTGGCGCGTATTCAATCGTACTTCGGCACCCCCATAGAAGACCTGTTACAGGCCGAACGCGGGCGATTGCCCGCCGGGGCCACCGTCGTTGTCGTCACCAGCGCTATCAGCGATCCATTGCTGGAAGCGCTGGGGCGTGTGCGACAAGCAGGTCACGCTGTGACGATCTTATTCGTGGGCGACAACGTGATTGCGCCAAAGCTAGCAGGCGTGACGATCTATCATCTTGGCGGCGAGGAAACCTGGAAGCGTTTGACGGCAGATTACGCGGCCTCGACTGATGAAACGCCTCAAAAATCTATAGAAACGGCGAGCTTCACGCTGTAATTTGAAATTTAACTGCCCAAAAAGCTTGACTTTTGGTCTCCAAAATGTTATACATATATATGTGAGTTATGAGATGTCCCAGCGTCGGGGCATCTATTTTTTTGCCCTCATTTTCTCCCTACAGATTGGAAAACCGTTATTATGTCTGTTATCAAAGATGATGCTATTACTACGGCAAAACGACTTCCTTCATTATGGCGCAATCGGGACTATATGCTTTTGTGGAGCGGCCAGATGGTTTCCAGCATCGGAACGGAGGTTTCAACGCTGGCGTTTCCACTATTGATCCTGGCTCTGACAGGTTCTCCTGCAACGGCAGGTTTCGCTGGCGCACTGCGCGCGCTCCCCTATCTTATTTTTAGTTTGCCCGCGGGCGCGTTGATCGATCGCTGGGACCGCAAACGAGTTATGATTCTCTGTGACAGCGGGCGCGCGCTCAGTATGATAAGCATTCCCATTGCGCTGGCTTTCGGGCATCTATCCATCCTACAAATTTACGCAGTTTCGCTCATCGAGGGAACGCTTTTCGTCTTCTTCAACCTGGCGGAGGTGGCTTGCCTGCCGCGTGTCGTGGCAAAGGAGCAGCTGCCAGCCGCCAGCGCGCAGCATGAAGTCTCCTTTGGTATCACTGCGCTGATTGGCCCTTCACTTGGCGGAGTGTTGTACAGCGCGGCTCGTATGCTGCCTTTCCTGGGAGATGCCATCTCTTATGCGGCATCAGTTGGCTCGCTCTTCCTGATACGCACGAAGTTCCAGCAAGAGCGGGTAGCCACACGACGTAGCATTTGGGTGGATATCCGTGAAGGACTGGTCTGGCTCTGGAAACAGCCGCTAATCCGTTTCATGGCGATACTCACCGGTGGCTACAATCTGATTTTGCCGGGATTCACGTTGATTACTATCGTGCTGGCGCAACATCAACATGCGTCCTCCCTGACCATCGGCCTGATTTTCGCGGCGGGAGGAATTGGGGCGATAGTAGGGGCAATTTTCGCGCCATTCTTGCAAAAACGCTTGAGCTTCGCGCAGGCAATCATCGGTACCACCTGCCTGATAGTAATAGCCATCCCGCTGTATGCCATCGCTCCAAATGTGGTTGTGCTGGGAGCAGTCACCGCGTTCAACGCCGCCATAGGACCCTTGTACAATGTCGTGCAGTTCAGCTACCGGCTCGCGCTCATCCCTGATGCGCTGCAGGGCCGCGTCAACAGCGTATTCCGCCTGATAGCGTTCGGTGGCCAACCGTTGGGCCTCGCGCTGACAGGTCTCCTCATACAAAACGTTGGCGTGATTTCGACGATTTTGTTATGTACCGCCGGTATGGGAATCTTCGCGGTAGCAACCATCGCGAACAGGTATGTGCGCAAAGCTTGAAGAAGATTACTTGCTCAATACCCAGACCATATATCCCTCTTCCAGCGTTCAACAAACTTTCGACCGACCTCTAACCCGTGTTCATAACCAGCAACCAATCCTTCATCAGTGACATCGGTAAATCCCGCGCCCATAGTGGCCGGGTCGATTTCCGGGCGGATAATGTGAATGGGGACACCTTGCCAGTTGTCGGGTATAGCTTCGCTCTGGAAGATATCGTGATACAGGACGCCTGGTTCATTGGCGATGGCGATGATCTCGCGGTAGCCGCGTTGGGCCATCTCGATAACGGGGCAGGCGCAGGTATAATAGCCATCGATATAGGGGCGACCCGCTACCCACGCGGGAATATTCCAGGCGTGGAGCATGCGCGTAGATGCGTAGATCACCTCGTCCATATTGGCACTGGTGAGACGCTGTCGCTCGTCACCGGCGGCGGTATCAAACAAATATGCTTGCAGGTGTGAATCGGCCCAACTGCGGTCGCCACGCGCCGCTTGCAACAACAAGCGGCGGCCCAGTCTCCTGGCTCCATCACCCTGTGTTGCCTGGGCGCCTTCGTCGGTAATAACGGCGCTGGTGGCAAGCACGATGCGCGGCATTCCAGGCAGAAATGGCCGATTGCGCAGGATATGGCCCGACGCGGCGATGGTCTCAAGAACCGAATCGCTCATGCTTTTGCCCGGCTGCTCAAGCGTCTTTAAGGCCACGCGCCAGTATTTCAGAGCAAACTCGTTGGCCCGCCCGATGGCGGCAGAGATGGAGGGAAAAACCGCTGACGAGGTAGCAGCGTAAGCCCCGGCTCGTATACCCGCCGCTTCAAACGCGCTCAATACGCCATGCGCAAAAACGCCCTTGAAGCCCCCGGCTGCGCTGGCAATTGCCAGCGTCTCTCTGGTTGTCTCTTGCATCAGGTATATGGCACCCAATCTTCGGCAAGCGGAATATCGGTGGGCTTTTTCTTCTCGTCTTCATCACCCGCTGCTTTAGAAGTATTGACGGGCGAAGGCGCGTCGCCGGGCCGCAGGCGCAGCAAACCCGCCAGCTCGGTCTGCTTATAGAGGCGCTGGCGTTTGATGCCCTGTTTGTAGCTTTTGAGGACACCGCGACTCACATAGGCATAAAGCGTGGACAACTTGACTCCCAGAAAATTGCTGGCTTCATCCCCGTCCAGGTACTGTTCGCCTTCTAACTCAATCATGCTGTATCTTCTCCTACCCCAATCATAGGGAATGCGGCTTATTTTGTCAACACTTCTGGATATCGGTCGGGTGGAATCAATATAAATCAAGTTAATTATAATATTACCAAATATTATTGACTTTTATCAAGCTATCAGGTACAACTAATGTAGAAGAAAGGAGAGAGAAAATGTTTACCATTCCTGAACCAGACGAACCTGAATACTTTCTGAGTAGTTTTCCGCGTGATGCGTTCCCGGTCTACGACTGGGTTGAGCGACCCGCTACTTTGCCTGCCGAGGTGTGGACAACCGAGACAACCCACCGCGACGGGCAGCAAGGTGGACTCCCGCTTACAACCGGACAAAGTCTCAAAATATACGATATCCTGTGCCGCTTTACTGGCGAGTCCGGCGCGATTCGACAGGCCGAGTTTTTTGTCTATCGTCCTTCCGACCGTGCCGCGCTGCAGGGCGCGCTGGATCGCTATCAAGGGGGCGCGCCCATCGAGCCAACGACCTGGATTCGGGCTACAGCCAAAGATGTTGTACTGATTCGCAGTCTGGGCGTGCGCGAAACTGGAATGCTTGCCTCCGCTTCGGATTATCACACGTTCCACAAGTTCAAGCCGGGCGGCAGAAATCAGGCCGCGCAGACTTACCTTGAGGCGTTGAAAATGACGCTGGAAGCTGGCATTCGCCCCAGGCTGCACCTCGAAGACGCCACGCGTGCCCCTATGGACTTCATGCGCCCATTCATCGAGAACGCGCAGGAGATAAGCGCGGCGTATGGTCCCGAACTGCGTCCGAAATTTCGCATCTGCGATACGATGGGGCTTGGTTTGCCTTTTGAAGATGTGGCCTTGCCGCGCAGTATTCCACGTATTTTTCAGGAGATGCGCAAACTGGGTCTGCAACCGGCAGACCTGGAATTTCACCCGCACAACGATACCTGGCTGGTAGTAGCAAATTGCCTGGCAGCTCTACGCGCCGGTTGCGGTGTCATCAACGGCACCTCGCTCGGCAAAGGCGAGCGCACCGGTAACGCCCCGCTTGAAGGCGTCTTGTTGCATCTGACGGGCATGGGCTACTTCCGTGAGAAACAGCCCGATTTCGCGGTTCTGAACGAACTGGTGACGCTCTATGCCAACATGGGAGAGCCGGTTCCTCCAAAATACCCGCTCTATGGCCGCGACGCGCACCGAACCAGGGCCGGAGTTCATGCAGACGGCCTTAACAAATTCTGGTGGATGTACGCCCCATTCAACGTGCCGCAACTGCTGGGCAGGCCGCTTGAAGTATCGCTCACTAAAGAAAGCGGGCTGGTCGGCCTGATCTTCCTGGTGCGCCAGCATACCGGACTCGACATCCAGAAAGACGATCCCCGCCTGCAAAAAGCCTACGCCTGGCTGTTGGAGGAATTTGATAACGGACGCCAGACCAGCGTCGAATGGGAAGAGGTTGCTCCTTTGCTATCGATACAATAAAAACCCCGCGAGTCCCGCCAGGCCTAAAATGATCAGGATGTTTATCTTGCGGCTTAAGGCCAGCCCGAACGCGGCGGCGGCTATCAGCAGCCCTTTCCAGTCTACGCCGGGCTGGCGCAAAATCGTTGCAACGACGGTAAGCAGGAGGCCGACAACGGCGAGCGAGACGCCTTGCATTGCGCCCTGCACCGATGCTCGGTGTTCGATGCGTGTGTAACCTGCGGAGACGACGAGTACCAGCAGCGCCGGGATGACGATGGCGATCAGAGCCAGCAACGCGCCTGAAAAGCCGTAGGTGAGATAGCCCATGCTGATTACCCATAATCCGTTGGGGCCAGGGCTGATCTGGCCGATAGCAATGGATTGTCCGAAGTCAGCTTCGACGGCCCAGCCATTGGATATCAAATCCTGGTGCAGGCTGGGTAAGTTGCTAAAGCCGCCCGTCGAGAACAGCGAGGCCTTCAGAAACAACAGAAAGTAGATGAATGGATTAATCATGGCTGTTTCCCTTCTCCTTTTTCAGATAGAGGAGAAGCGGGTTTGCGCGCGAAGAAGAGCGCGCCAAGAAAAGCTGCGCCGAGAATTACTACGATCACCGAGAGCTTCAAGAAGATAATTGCCAGCGCGCAGACAATGATAAGCACGCCGCTCATCAGCAGATAAAGTAGCCCCTCTTTATAGCCCCTACGGATGAGAGGCAATGCGAAATTCAGCCCGACGAGCAGCATAATGCCGCCAGTGGCAGGAACCACGCCGCGCAGGATGGCCTGCGCCGCTGGCTGGTTCTCAACGCTTTTGAAGCCGACGGTCAGCAGGCAGGTAATGAGCGCGCTGGGGAGAAGCAATCCGGCCAGGGAAACGGCTATGCCCCAGGCTCCCCCCATTTTGCGACCGATCAACACCGTTAGAGCGATCAGGTTGATGCCCGGAGTAAGCACGCATAAATTCCAGAGGTATGCAAACTCTTCCATCGAGAGCCATTTATGCTTCTCGATAAACGCGCGTTGGATCAAGAAAGTGGTCGATGCCCCACCTCCAAAGGATTGCAGCCCGATGCCGGCCCAGATGCGAAAAAGCAGCCATTTGCCGGGTCTGGGGTCTTGAAGTGCCATAGAAGTAGCCTCTCTAAAAATACGTAATCTCAGCGTATATATGGGTAATCTTGCGCATAAATTTTTGCCTTGTCCCACATATACTACAGATAACAAGTATATGCCTTTATAAAATATAACTTCCAGGCAAGGAGATAGAAATAGCCCTGCATGAGCTTGACATTTGCCTGTCCATCTAATACAACTACATACGGAAAGCTTTTGAATACAGGATGACTACGTCAGCCGTCCTTCCAACTCTATTTAAGGAGATTTATTATGGCTTTTGAAGTTCCACCTCTGCCGTATGACTACAACGCGTTGGAGCCATACATTGACACGCAGACGATGCAGTTGCATCACGACAAGCACCATGCTGCTTATGTCAACAATCTGAACAACGCCGTGAATAATACCGACTTTGCCAGCAAGAACGTTGACGATCTCCTGCGCAACATCAACGATGTGCCGCAAAACGTCCGCACGGCGGTACAGAACAACGCCGGCGGCCATTCCAACCACAGCATGTTCTGGGCTATCATGAAGCCCAATGGCGGCGGTGAACCCACCGGCGCGCTAGCGAGCGCCATTCAGCAGACGTTTGGCTCGTTCGACCAGTTCAAGGCCGCCTTCAACGACGCGGGCGTCAAGCGTTTTGGCTCCGGCTGGACGTGGCTGGTGCTCGATCAGAGCGGCAAGCTTTCGGTCATTTCTACCGCCAATCAGGATAGCCCATTGATGAACGGCCAGTACCCAGTCATGGGCAATGACGTGTGGGAACACGCCTACTACCTGAAGTACCAGAACCGTCGGCCAGACTATCTCGCGGCCTGGTGGAACGTCGTCAACTGGGACGAAATTGCCCGTCGCTATCAGCAAGGTGGCGGACGCTAATACACAGGTTTATCAAAAGAAGAGGGGAGCATTACAACCGCGCAGTTATGATGCTCCTCTCTTCTTTTGGTAAATAAGAAGCTGATTGCGGTTTACAGAAACGGGCTTGAGAGCCGCCCGGCTTTCAAGCGGGGGATGAAAAGCCTGCCGCCCGCAGGCGGAACATGCTTGACATGTGTTCTCCTTTGGGCTAGAATACACCCGGTTGAGTTTGTGAGTAACGCCCGCTCAACTGAGAAACCAACTACTGGTATGGGATAACATACCATCGGCGAAAATCCGTAGAAGCTCCCGTCTTTTAAGCGGGGGAGTTATCACATAAACAAAAACCATGTGATATACTCAGTTCAGCCAGGAGGAGCGAATGGACGATCTGAGTGTTTTTACAGGCAATGCGAACCGACCTTTGGCGGCAGCCATCTGTAAACATCTGCGCATCCCATTGGGCGACGCGGATGTTTTTCAATTTAGCAACGAAAATATCTTTGTGAAAATCAATGACAATGTGCGCGGGCGTGATGTCTTTGTCATCCAGCCGTTCAGTTTTCCTGTCAATCGCTCCATCATGGAACTGCTTATTATGATTGACGCCCTCAAACGCGCTTCTGCCGCTCGTATTACCGCCGTCATTCCCTACTACGCCTACGGTCGCACTGATAAGAAGGACCAGCCGCGCGTGCCGATCACGGCCCGCCTCATCGCCGACTGCATCACCGTCGCGGGGGCGCATCGCGTCCTGACCATGGATATGCACGCGGGTCAGATTCAGGGTTTCTTCAACATTCCCGTTGATGAACTGACCGCGCAAATTCTCCAGGCGCGTTACTTTGTCGAAAAAGAAATGGACGATTTCACTGTAGTCGCCGCCGACGAAGGGTTCGCCAAGAAAGCGCGTAAGCTGGCCGACCGCCTGAATGCCCCGCTAGCCATCGTAGAGAAGCGCCGTCACGGCAATAACAGCATCTCCGAGGCTATGGGCATCATCGGCTCCGTGCAGGGCAAGCACGCTCTCATCGTCGATGACGAGATCGATACCGCCGGCTCGCTCACCCAGGCCGTGCGTGTCGTGCATGAGCAGGGCGCGCGCGATGTCTTTTGCTGCGCCACGCATGCCATTTTCTCCGGCCCCGCCGTCGAACGCCTCAAATCCTCCCCCATCAAAGAGATCGTGATTACCGACTCTATTCCTCTCACAGACCAGAAACGCCTGCCTAACATGACCGTCCTTTCGGTCGCGGAGTTGTTCGCGGGCGCGATTAGCCGCATTCACGATGGTCGGTCGGTGACAGAGTTGTTCTGGTAGTGTTCTGGTGTTAGTGTTCGAGCATTTCCTTCAGAAGATTCTTCAGGGGATTTGAGCCGTTTTTCTGCTCAGTCTGCTCAGAATGCTGTGCCTTTATGCGTTGTACTTCCCGGCTTTTTTCCTGAAGGCTCAACTGCAAGTCTTTTACCTGCTGTTCCCATTCCCCGTTACTATCAAGCTCGTGAACATGCTGGCAGTAGGCTCGTACCTTTTTGATTACCGACTCTATCTCAGCCGTATCGTTAGAGCATTGCATCTGACTTTCGTGAACCAGAGCCAGGCGCAGGTAGATTTCAGCATGTGCGGCCAGAATCAAAGCGTTATTTAAGCACCTAATTGCTCCTGGAGAATCACCAAGCTTAAAGAGAATCCACCCCATGCAGCCCTCGTAGCGGGCAGGGAAAAGAAGTTGAACTTTATGTTGTAGTTTACTAATATGTTGCTGCGCTTCTGTGATTAGATCCAGCGCTTCTGGCAGTTTCACATCGCGTTCGCTGTAAACGGTTGCTATCCCCCACTTTGCCAGCGCTAAAATCTCGCCATATGTTATGGAGATATGGACGCGCGGATCGGCTTCTACAACCGAAATGTTATCCGGTTGTTCTCCTTGTGAACTCTTTTTGAGCAAAAACTCGAACTGCTTGAGGCTTTCATCGTACTCTCTGTTTTTGAAGTAGGCATAGCCGAGAGAGAAGGTTGAAGTCAGAGGCGCAAACTCAAACATCTGTGAGAGCCGCAAGTAGGCAATTGCTTCCCAGTACTCACCCAGAGCCATATGAATAGTACCAAGAAGATAGCAGGTTAAGCCTTTCTGCTCCTTTTGGTCGCATCGATAGAGATCAAGGGCCTTTTTCAGATATCCAACAGCTTCTTGTAATGCTTTTTTTCTGAGCGTGAGATCAAAGTGATGCCGGGCAATTTCCACATGGGCATTGCCAATCTTGTAGTAGAGAGTAGGAGTAGCTGGCTTGCGTAGACGAGCATTGCGCCAGAGCAGCGCATCTTGCCAGGCGCTTATAGCCCGATCAAATTCCTTGAGTCTAAAGTGAACGTCACCGAGAACCTCGCGTTCGCGATGATCAAGCGGGTCTATTGCAAGTCCTTGTTTCACCTCCTGCAATGCTTTCAAGGTTTTATCTTGTGTGTCCTGGGCGAGAAGCGAGCGCGTGAGCAGCACACGTAGTTTGTAGGGCTTGAATTCGTGGAAATATTTCTTTTCGAGATGGTTAATCGCCTCGCGGAAGCAATTTTCGGCATTGCTTGGCTCACCTAAATCGAGATACAAAAGCCCCAGGACACGCTGGATTTGTCCGAGTTCCCAGTCGTCACGCTCGATATCAGTTTGTTTGAGTACTTCATCCAGTTGAGCGATGGCTTTTTTATGATATCCTGTTATTTTCCTGAGCCTCGCATCACTGACATCCAGGTTACCTAATGGAAGAAAACCCTGACCATATGGTGTTTCGTGATCAATATGATTTACGTGTTCTTCGCGTCTCTGAGCTTTAGCCGCATCGTCGTCAAGTTTGCCCAGTTTAAGCGCAACCAGAGCGTAACCCCAGGCTCTATCTTCTTTATCCACATCGGGAGCTTTGTTGGATTGCGTATTAGCATCGAACTTCTGAAGTTCTTTTTCAAGTTCCTTCACAAAACTATCTATCGTATAGTCACCATTCTTCAACGTTTTTACAATCTGTG
The DNA here is from genome assembly GCA_963769535.1 of uncultured Chloroflexia bacterium. Classification (GTDB taxonomy): domain Bacteria; phylum Chloroflexota; class Ktedonobacteria; order Ktedonobacterales; family Ktedonobacteraceae; genus CF-113. The sequence continues at coordinate 167,995 of CAVYMC010000007.1, forward strand.
GCACTTTTTTTTGCCTGGCAAGGAGTCTTTGCATGACCTGAATGCGCCGGAGTGTTTCAGCATTGCGAAGCGCTGCAGAATTTTTCTGCAACACTTCGGCTAACTTATCTGTTTTGCTCAAGGCTTTCCCCAGGATTTTATTGGATGCGAAAGGCGCATAATCTAACACTTTTTCGCAGGCATCGAGCGTATTTTCTTCGTCGCCTAAAGATGCCTGGGCGAGAGCGAGCGATGCCCAGAAATCGGCTCTATCAGGAATGATGCGTATGGCCTGTTCATACTCACACACGGCTTTGCGAAAATAATCACGCGGTTTGTGCGTTTCCTTCGGCTTTTCGTATGTTTCCCCCAATTTGTAATAGACCTCACCTGACACATAATGATAGTAGGCGTAATACTCAGGGTCTGAGTGATTGAGGGAGAGCGCCTGTTTAAGAAGGGTTTGTGCTCGTTCTAAATCTCTTCGTTGTTTACGCGCACCAACTTGAACAGCCATTGGAGAAGCTCCTTCTCCCAGGTGTAAACGGGCTTCTGCCTGATTAGCCAGGCAGATACTTGCCAGTGTTTCCAATTGCCCGATCTCAGTATCCTCTGAATCGCGTACATCTTGCTTCAGGAGTTCGGCCCTGCAAAGCGCTTGCCAGGAGTAAATGATAGCTTTTCTACGACTTTTTAAAGCAGCCTTTGGGTCTTCATGTATAAGTTTGAACAACTCATCCTGCGCTTGCGCCTGCAACTGGTAAGCTTTCGCCGCGTTTGCCATGCCAGGCTTGAGATCGATAACACGATTGCATAGCTCAACGACAGATTCGTACTGCATTATTAACCTGGCTTTTTCTAATCTAGCTTTTTCCTGCTTTTCTTCGTCAGAAGTTGTTTCAAGTTTAGCCCGGTTTTGTACATCTTTTGCGCTTTGAAAACGAATCATAGCCAGGGCATAGTAAGCATTCCAGGAGGCGTGATTTTGACAAATAGCGTCCATAAAGGCGCTTTCGGCAGCCCTAGGGGCCATCCACAAATAACTTCCTGTTCTAGGATGGCGCGATGTCTTGAGGTTTGATGGAGTAATTCCACTCGCCATGAAAGACATCACGGACGATGTTGAGAGCCTTGAGTTCGGCGTCGGTGACGGTGAGGCCGGTGGGATACAGATGGCTATCCTTGATGGCAGTGACGTGCAATCCTTCCTCAGTGGTCGTATGAGAGATCAACTCAATGACCGTTTCCAAAGACGTGAGTGGTTTGGCCCGCCAGTTGATAGAAATGAAGGAGAAGAGGCGATGTTCGATTTTGTTCCACTTGCTGGTCGCGGGCGGATAATGGGCGACTGTGATCGTGAGCTGTTCTTCATTGGCCAGGGTCTGCAAGGCCTTCTTCCACAGCTTGTTGCGCGCGCCATTGCTGCCCCCTCCATCAGCCGTGATCAGCAGCTCGTGTGTCTCGGGATAGAGCCGTTTGCCGCAGTGCTTCCACCATCTTCTGATACTTTCTACCGCAAAGTCTGCCGTCTCATGATCGATGCCCACATTCACGAAGGCCTGGTTCTGCACCAAGTCATAGATCCCGTACGGGATGGCTTTGCCATCGGCTAATGAGCGGTAGTCGTACACGTTGACCCGCGTCTCTTGCCCTTTCGGCTGCCATTCGCGCCCCTGGTTCTTGAACGTTCCCAGCAGTTCTTTCTTCTTACAGTCGACCGAGATCGCTGGCGCTTGCTTCTGCTCGAACTGCTTACACAGGGCCGCGATATGCCCAAACTGCTGATCGCGGTCGGCATGAGAAGTGCCTTCCAGCGTTTTCTTGTTGACCTTGAGGGAATAGCCCTGCTCATGCAGTACGTCGGCCAGCGCCGTCTTCTTGATGCGATGTCCCTGCTGGGAGAGCGCCTTGACCAGGTGCGTCAGTGAATGCGTCATCCATTTGATCAGGCTCATCGGATCCCCTTTGGCTTCCAGCAACTCCTCCAGATCCCGTTGCAAGCTCGGATCCGTCACCGTCACCTTCTTCCTCCCGCCCCCCGCTTTGCGGATCCTCCCTTCCGCTCTCGCTCGTTCTCCTTTGAGCCTCTTTGACCCCTCGCTGTACCGTTTTCCAGTCCGCTCCCGAGAGCGCCGCTACCTGACTGATGCCTCCATAGCCCAGCTTGAGCGCTTCTGTTCCCAGATACAAGCGCCATTGCTGTTCATTCAATTCGTTCCGCAGAATCTCATACTGTTGTTGTGTGGTCATTCCTTGATTCTATCATAGGTCCCCGTTTTATGGAAGTTATTTGCGGATGGCCCCTTAGAGGATGCGGCTACTTCTAACTGCATCCTTTTTGCTAAAGTGTCATTTTTATACCGTCTCTAAATTGCTTACGAGAAGCACCAAGTTCTTACGGAGGACGTCCGCCCCCTTTCCCACCAGAATATGATCCTCTGTTGTTGGAGGCAGGATCAGGCCTAATTTGACGAGAGGAGATTGTGTTATCAACTCGCCTCTCCTCTCTATCTTCTTTTACATGAATCCGTTGAGAGCGATCCGTATTGATATCCCTAAGCGCCATTCTTACTACTTGTGGGCTAATACTCTTACTGTCAATTAGATACCTCCCAGCACTACCCTTTCTTCTTAGGACGAGAGGTGCGGAAGTTCCTTGAATCCTGGGAGTTGTTAGCCTCGTGTAATGTGGACGTTTTATTTTGCCCATCGTTTTCTCCTGCTGACCGTTTATTTTCGAACAACTCAATATAATAACAATCTTCTTGTTTTACAATTGCACCAGCAGACAGTTTGTACGGATGTAGAAAATGATGATTTGTATTATCCAGTTGCCAAACTTTTTCAAAATAAATCTCCTTTGAATTGGGGAATGCTGATGCACGAGAATTTTGTTCGTAGGGGCCACCAATGGTTTCTCCTGATTTTAAATGACATACTAACCAATAAGCATTCCCACCACTAAACGCGCTATCCCAAGGTGGTCTGGGATCACTGATAGAGAGAAACCTGTAAAGTACGCTACTTTGTCTAATTCTAGCAACTGTGTAACCAAATATAGAAGGGATGATAAAGACCACGACAAATGTTGATAGATCATATAAACCTTCATTAGACTTGATATCTGGCTTATTTACGAAATGAATCAGTGAAAAGAACAAGGCCAAATAGAAAATACTGAAACTGAGGAATTCAAGCAAAGAATCTCCTACGTTCCGATGTTCCGATGGAATAACAAACTGATAAAATCGGGTAGCAATGAAACCTGGTACAATATAATAAAGAACGAAACCTAATAACTCAGGTTTGAGTAGGTCCGTCATTTTATTCTCCTTTCTGATTAATAAATCATCCTACTATTAAATATACAAATGTATAATCACAAATTGGTTAAGAAACATTTCTATAACATCACAGATTAATTACAAAGAGGCCGGGACGAGGTGGTAATAGACCATCGTACCTTCTTTGCGGGTACTTACGAGGTGCAGCTTGAGCAACTGGTGTAGATGCTCTGAGGTGGTGGATGGAGCCAATCCCAATTTGGCGGCAATTTCTCCCGCGCGCAGTTCGTATGTATCCGGAGAGTCCTCTCCATCGGGCGGGATAAGCAGTTCAAAGATGGAGCGACGACTCGAATCACAGGTAGCGTCCAAAAACTGATCTATATAGCGAAACACCTGAGGAGACGGCGATGCGGATTTATTCTGGTGGGAAATGCGTACTTGCCGTTTTTCATTTTCTATTATTCTCACTTGTATATAATCTGGTAAACCACATGCGTATTCTCACACTGAATACACATATCATCGCCAGTATAAGTGCCACAGTATTGCCATTAATCCAGGCATGATTCACAAGGCCTCGCCCCTTATCTACGTAGCGCAGAGCGGCTCGCGCTAATTCGGGCCAATGGGCAACGTGTGCAACCGGTCCCTCGACCCATTCTTTCATAGGACGACCACCCATGGGATCAAATAGACGCGCATCCGGGAGAGCAAGCGCTTCGCTATGCTCCGGTTCGTTGGTATTGTCCAACGTCAAGTATAGCACCTGCTATGAAAGTGGGTCAAACTGGCATATCTGACGAATAGAGTACTTGATGATCTATACGTTTCGATTTATACTACAAGCATATCGCCCATATTACTTGTGAGAGCGCGCATTTTGAACGCAGGGGGGAGTTATGCTAGATCGCACAGGTCAAACGCCTGGACAGTACCGGATTATCGCCTCGATTGGACGCGGCGGCTTCGCGGATGTTTATCTCGGTGAGCATGTTTTTTTGAAAACGCAGGCCGCAATCAAGGTGCTGCATACGCAACTTGCTTCCGACATGATCGAACAATTCCAGGCGGAGGCGCGTACCATTGCGCATCTGGTACATCCGCACATTGTGCGCGTACACGACTTCGGTATCGAAAATGCTACGCCATTTCTGGTAATGGATTACGCGCCCAATGGCACTCTGCGCCAGCGTCACCCCAGAGGCATCGCGTTGCCGCTCGCGCTCATCGTTCCGTATGTGAAGCAGATTGCCGGAGCATTGCAATTCGCGCATGACCATCGCCTTATTCATCGCGACGTGAAGCCTGAGAATATGTTGCTGGGAGCCAGAAACGAGGTGTTGTTGAGCGACTTTGGCATTGCGACCATCTCACAGACCTCGCGCTCGCTGCCCACTCAGGACATATCGGGAACCATCGCCTACATGGCCCCAGAGCAGGTGCAGGGGAAAGCGCGTCCGGCCAGCGACCAGTATTCGCTGGGCATCATCGTCTACGAGTGGCTGACGGGTCGATGTCCTTTCCATGGGTCGTTCGCTGAAGTCGCCTCGCAGCACATCTTCGCGCCGCCACCATCGCTGCGCGCGCTCAACCCATCCATCCCACAGGAGGTTGAAGAGGTGCTGATGACAGCCCTGTCCAAAAATCCAGATACGCGGTTCATACGCATAGAAGCCTTCGCCAATGCCCTTGAGCAGGCCAATGGCGCAGGGCCAACGATACCGAACTCGCTGCTCGTCAGTCCATCGGACGCGCCAACCTACATACCTGCGCGCCGGGCGACCCCCGCGCCTCTTACGCCTCTCCCACCTGCGGCGCTAACCCCTGTACCCCCTACGCCTCTCCCTCCATTCAATGCCTTCCCTGAAGGAATACCCGCTACGGTTGCGGTTATTCCTGGCGTAATCGGCCAGCCCGCTCCCAAAGAATCGGGGATTACACGACGCAGCCTGCTCATCGGAGCGGGCGTGGCGGTCGCGCTAGTAGGAGTGGGCGAAGGCGCCTGGTATTTCTTCACGCGGAAACCGCCTGGCCCGGTCGGGAATACTACACCTGTCGCAGACCATAACACTCCGACGACCGGCGTGAATACGACCGTCACTCCACCACCACAACCCGGGCCGATGCCTGTTATCCCGCTCGTCCACCAGGGGCGGAGCTATGAATATACGGCTGCATGGTCGCCTGACGGCACGCGCATTGCTTCAGGTGGCGCCAGCTCCACCGTTGAAGTGTGGGACGCTCACAATAATACCAATTACTTCTCTATGGATGTCGCTCCCGCTTTGAAAGTCCTCCGGGTGGCATGGTCTCCTGATGGCAGGAAAATCGCTTCAGCCGATTCTAAAGGCAACATCATTATCTGGGATGCCACGAACAACGGCAATCAGATCAACTCAATTCCCGCGCATCCCAATCATTATGCGAATGGTGTGGCGTGGTCGCCCGACGGCAGCATGGTAGCTTCCTGCGGCGGTGATAACCAGGCGCAGGTGTGGGACGCGCAGACGGGCAACAACATTGCTTCGTATACGCTGCATACGAGCTATGTCAACGCCGTAGCGTGGTCACACAACGGAACGTTCATAGCATCCGCCAGCGACGATGGCACGGCGCAGGTCTGGTATGCCCGGACGGGTCAGCCATACAAGTCCTATACTGGTCACGCTGGCAAGGTGCTGGCTGTTGCCTGGTCGCGTGATGATATGCGCATCGTAAGTGGCGCTACTGACAACACTGCGCGTATCTGGGATGCCACGTCTGGCTACACATATATTGTATATAACAAACATACCGACCTGGTCGCCTCGATTGATTGGTCGCTTGACAGTCAGAAAATTGTGACCGGCAGCAAGGACACGACTGCGCAGGTCTGGAGCGCCAACGACGGTAGCGTGATCTACACCTTTCTCGGCCATACATTTGAAGTTGAGGGGGTCGCGTGGGCTTTAGATAGCAGGCGCGTGGCTTCCGCCAGCGATGATGGGACCGTGCAGGTATGGCAGTTTCCCTGAGCCGACCATCGTTATAATTTTGTGATTTTCCAAAATACAATTTTTATTGACTTTTCGGCAATCAGCGTTTACAATAAGGAAAGATGAACGGCTTTGCGATAGTAACAGGAGGCAGTTTTATGGCAGTTGTCCAGCCTGATTTTTATCATCACGAAAACCTCATCCGCAAGTCAATACAGATTCCCTCGATGCTGCATAAAGAGCTGAAGGCTCTCGCGGTTGAGTTGGATTCCTCGCCAGGAGATGTAGTGGAAACAATTATGAATCTGATGCGCCAGGATAATTACGAACAACTTCGAGTAGCCATCACCCAGAAACACGAACGTGAACTCTCCTCCCCCCTCAGTTATTCCCTCGATGAAGCCTACGCCTATCTCGGTTCCCTGCCAGAAACCCTTGATGACGCGCGCTTCTTTTTTAATGCCGGACAAGAAGGTATGGTTGCGTAGGATAATGTTAGATGAGTAGTGAGGCGAAGGCATCTTCAACGCCCAGCCCCCAACAACAAAATACTCCCCAGCCCACACACGCCACGTTTGTTCTCCCCAGCCCCAGGCGCGGTGAAATTTGGGATGTGAACTGGTCCCCTGGTCGCGGAGCGGAACAACAGGGTACCCGCCCGGCGCTTATTATCCAGAATGACCGGGGCAATGCTTCCTCCAATTATCCACTCACGATTGTGGCCTCTATGAGTCGCACAGAACGCGAACTTCCCCTGCACGTGCGCATCACTCCCAACGCGGAGAATGGCCTGACCGATTACACCGATGTCAAATGCGAACAGGTCATGACTATCGAAAAATCACGCTTGCTGCGCCGCCGTGGCTTCATCTCGAACGAAGAGTTAGCGCATGTCGATAACGCCCTCAAGCTGAGTTTGAGTTTGCTGCCGTAGAGGAAAACCATGAATCCTTTCCAAATGGAGCCTCCCAAATCATCGCAAAAAAGGCGGGGAGGCGTCCTGTCGCCTGCGCAGTGGCACAGGCAAAACGTATTGATGCCCCCCGATACGGAGGATATTACCAGCCTGGGTGAGTTTCTGCTGCCGAGCCTGCTGGGCGCAATGGATTCCTGCTGGATTGCGGTTGCCCTGATTGGTCTGGCTGGAACCGGCTTTCTGGGCGAAAATGTGCCACTTCTGCCATTCTGGGCGCCTTTCGTCTTTATCATCGGCACGCAGGGCTGCTTCTATTTCATAGACAGACGAGATGAAAATGCGCGGCACGCGCCCCAGTTCATTGCGCTGGCCGTTTTGCTTTGCCTCTTTATTATCTGGCTCCAGGTCTACACGCCGGTATCGGGTATTTTCGACCCGCGCTGGTTAGCAGCCCTGTTCAGTGATATCCTGTTCCTCAATACCCATTTCTTCCAGGTAGTATTTATCGTTGCGCTCTCATTTCTTTTATGCTGGCGCGGATTGCGTCTTTTAGGTCGCACCATTGAACCATCCATCATTTCTCGCACACTCTTCCTGGGCATCTTCGTAATCATCGCCGTCATTGTGCTACTCGCTCAACTGGCAAGTGGAAGCGCGGCATCGCGCAATGACGCGCTTCTTTTCTTGCTCATCCCCCTGTTTCTCTATCTCTCGCTGGCGTCTCACGCGCTGGCAAGAATCGCCTTTGTGCGGCGCACCCACAGCGCCGGCTTGCAGGGCAGCATTGTGACGCAAGAACGGGCCGTCATAACCGTGATGGGACTGCTGGGAGCAGTCCTACTTATCATCACCATCCTTATCGCCATATTTGCCGGTCCGGCATTTTTCACGTCGGCTCTGCATACACTGGCGCCCCTCGGCGCAGCTATAGCAAATGCCTATAACTGGTTGGTCGGCATAATCGCCGATATTGTCGTCTTTCTGATAACCCCTCTCTTCTGGCTCATTAGTTGGTTGACCCACCTTTTCCCCGCTAAAACGCCAAACCGCGTATCCTCGCCGCCAAAGTTTGGCCTGCATCCGTCCAAAACGTTGCCCGCCTCTCCGGCTAACAACCCGGCATTGTTGCTCACACTTAAAATTCTCCTGCCGGTTGTAGTGCTGCTGGTGATAATCCTGCTGGTGAGGTGGGCGTTGCGCCACCGCAAGAAAACAAAAGTGAGAAGACGGCTGCGGGATGGAGATTTCCACGAAAGCCTGTGGTCATGGTCGCTGTTCTGGGGCCAGTTGAGAGCTATCCTGCGCTCTATCTTTGGGCGATTTCTGCCGCAGCCTGCGACAGAAGCTGCCGATGCGGCGGCGCAACTGGCCGAGCCAGCCGACGCGGCGGCGCGCGACATTCGCGCTATATACCGCGCTTTCTTGAAAAAAGCGGCGGTGTGTGGCTATGCGCGTAAGAAAGACGAAACCCCCGCCGAATTGCGCCAGCGCCTGGACGAAAAAACGCCGCTGGTAGAACCGCAGTTGGAGGCGATTACGGAAGCCTATACGCTGGTGCGCTACGGCGAAAGCCTGCCGAACGCCTCAGACGTGGCTCATGTGCAGGGCAAATGGAGCGAACTGGATCAGAAGTGGGTGTGACTGATTTCGCCCGCGATAACCTGGTAGCGATGTGACTTTGTCAGGATTTCCTCGGAAAAACTGCTGTAGTCGGTGGCGGTAATCAGCGTTTGCTCGTGTTGCAATGCCTGGTTTAGCAGGTACTCGCGGCGCGCCGCGTCCAATTCGCTGAACACGTCGTCGAGCAGCAGAATCGGTTCCTCGCCTGTCGCCGCCCTCATGAAGGCCAGTTCGCCGAATTTGGCGGAGAGGGCTGCCGTGCGCTGCTGACCACGCGAGCCGTAGGTAAGCATATCGACATCGTTCACCAGGAACTCCAGGTCGTCGCGGTGGGGACCCAGCAGGCAAACTCCCTGCTGAATCTCTTTGCGCCGCGCTTCGCTCAACTGCCGGCGGTACTGCTCAAGCGCCTCTATAGTGTTCAAGGCGGCATCCACCGCGAACGACGGGCGGTACACAATACGCAGGTTTTCTCGCCCGCCGCTAATGCTCGCCTGCAATTGACCGACGTGCTGGTTGAGCGCGTCCACCATCAGCCTGCGCTCGTAAATAATCAGGTTAGCCCACTCGGTCAATTTTTCGTCGAGATAGTCCAACATGCGCGGCTCCTCTTGATTATCGCGAATGCGTTTGAGCAGGGCTGAACGCTGCATAATCACCTTGCGGTACCTCGCCAGCGCCACGCAATAGTGGGGCCGAATCTGGCAAAGCGCGCGGTCCAGGAAACGGCGACGATCTTCCGGGGAGCCATCCACCAGGCGCAAATCGGTCGGCGCGAAGAGTACCACCGTCACCTGGCCGATCAAATCGACGGCCTTTTTCGGCGCGCCATTGATCTTGATACGCTTTCGTTGCTTCTCAGGAGAACCGGGCGCGGAGGACGCGGAGGACGCGGAGGAGGACGCCATAAATGGCGTCCCTACAGTATCGATAATCACGATCTCGATTTTCGTCTCGTCCTCGCGCCGTTCGACTTCCGCCACAATACGCGCAATGCGATCCGGCGCATCCCAGTTGATGACCTCGCGATCAGATGTGGCGTGAAACGAATTGGAGGTGGCGAGCATGGCAATAGCTTCAAGCAGATTCGTTTTCCCCTGGGCGTTTTCGCCATAGAAGAGTGAGAGACCACGCCCCAGAGGTAAGTCGAGCCGCTTGAAGTTGCGGAAGTCGTGCAATTTGAGGTGAGACAGGTACATTCGTTAATGTCCAGGTTAATATAGGCGACGAAACCAGGGCGGGGGCAAGCCCCGCCCGTACCCTGTACGATACAACATACGAGGCGCAAAACCAGGGCGGGGCTTGCCCCCGCCCTGGTACATTTGCCCCAGTGGTATTAGCGGTTGATATGCATGGGCATAATCACGTAGGTGTAGTCATGCTCGCCAACGGGTCGAATGACGCCGGGTTTGGTGGGCGCGTTGGCTTCGAGTGCAACTTCTGAAGAGCCGATCACCGCCAGCACCTCTGAAAGGTACTTGACGTTAAAGATGATCTGCATCTCTGGCCCATCTACGGCGGCGCTGAGTACGCTGGTATTGTCGCCCAGGTCTTCAGCCGTTGCTTCAACCGTCACCGCTCCGGGTTCCAATCCGTCATGACCGCCTGGATTGATCTTGACGCGGGTAATGTTTGAACTGTCGCGCGCGAATAATTCGGCGCGTTTGGCGGCTTCCGCGAAAAGCTTTGTTTCGACCACCGCTCGCGTGGAGTGTTCTTTCGGGATGATCTGGCGGAAATTGGGAAACGCGCCTTCGATGAGTCGCGATACCAGGTCAAGCTGCGGGGTATGGAAGAGAACCTGGCTGCGGTTGGGCGTCACAATCATTTCAACCGGCCCTTCGGCGGGTAGAATACGCCCAAGCTCGGTGAGTGTGCGCGCAGGAACGAGAATATCTCCACGCGGGTGATCGTCTCCGGGCAGGGGCGCGACACGCACGGCCAGGCGGAAGGCATCAGCGGCGGCGAAGGTGATTTTCTCATCGCTCACCTGCACCAGCACGCCTGTCAGAACAGGGCGCGTATCATCGTCGGCGGCGGCGAATGCGACCTCGGCTATCATCTCTTTCAGCAACACGGCATCCAACATGACAGGCGGCTCGCCACCTTCGGCGCTGGGGATGAGCGGAAATTCCGAGGCATCCATGCCTTTGATATTGGCATTGCTGCCCTGGCCTTTGACGCTGAGCGTGTTCGACCCATCTGCGACGGCAAGGTCGACGGGCGCCTGCGGCAGACGGCTGACAAGGTCGGTGAGCAGTTTGGCGGGAACGGTGGTGCTTCCCTCTTCTTAAATCTGCGCATCGACCCAGCAATTGATGCCAATCTCCAGGTTTGTCGCAGAAAGCTTCAAACGTCCCTGGTCGGTTGCCAGCAAAATATTCGAGAGAATAGGCAGCGTACTGCGATTCGAGACGGCGTGGCTCACAGCAGAGAGTCCACGACTCAGGTCTTGTTGTTTACAAGTGATCTTCACGGCGAAATTCCTCCAGGCACTACCATAAAAAGTCCATTCGGTATCCCGACTAGTATACAGGATTCATCTAAAGAGAACAAGCTATCCCCTATAAATTGGGTCAAATTAGCCAGAGTGATAGTTGTGATAATACCAGGGCGACCGCAAGGGTCGCCCCTACCCTACTATTCTATTTGTGGGAGCAAGAAGCGGTCAATGAAAAGCAGAGAGGAAACTCATGAAAATTTGTCGTCATCCTCGCCCAGCAACGGCGGCGCTTTGTACAGCCTGGTGGGGGTCTCCGAAAGATGCATGGGGGAACCCGCCAGTTTGATATTGCCGGCGGTGGGGTGGTCGCATTCCCACACGTAGCCACGCGCCTGTATATGCGGGTCGTTGAAGCTCTGGCTGACAGTATTGATGGGGCCGCAGGGAATGCCGGTGGCGCGTAGTTCAGGCAGCCATTCATCCGTGCTACGTTGCAGAAAGGCTTCTTGCAGGATGGGCACCAGCCCGGCGCGGTTGCGCACGCGCTGCGGGTTGGTGGAGAAGCGCGGGTCGCTCGCCAGGTCTTCGCGTCCCAGCAGGCGGCACAGGGAGAGATAGAGACGGTCATTGCCGCAGGAGACCACTACATGCCCGTCGCGTGTGCGAAATGCCTGGTATGGCACAATATTGGGATGCCCATTGGCGAGGCGCGGGGCCTCATTGCCGGAGATCAGATAGTTAGAGGCCACGTTGCTCAACATCGACATGGTGGTTTCGATGAGGGCGATGTCGATGTACTGCCCCTTGCCTGTATGGTCGCGCACGCGCAAAGCGGCCAGGATGGACATGCAGGCGAACATACCAGCGGAGACATCGCCTATCGGCGAACCCACGCGCTGCGGATCACCATCGATCTCGCCCGTGACGGCCATGACGCCCGATTCGGCCTGCGCCACAAAGTCATAACCAGGACGTGACGCATAGGGGCCTGTCTGTCCATAGCCACTGATGGAACAGTAGATCAGTCCAGGGTTGATTGACTTCAACTCCTCGTAACCCAAACCCTGCTTTGCCATCGTTCCTGGGCGGAAGTTCTCCACCAGCACCGTCGCCGTGCGCGCCAGTTCGAGCACGCGCTGCTTGCCTTCCGGCGTGCTAAAATCGATGAGGATACTGTACTTATTGCGGTTCAACCCCAGGTAGTACGCGCTTTCTCCCGCGATATAGGGCGGCCCGAAGGCGCGTGTATCATCGCCCTTGCCCGGTTGCTCAACTTTAATCACCTTCGCCCCCAGGTCGCCCAGCATCATTGTGCAATATGGTCCGGCCAATACACGCGAAAGATCAAGAACAACTACATCCGAGAGAACAGCTTGCATGGTACCTCCTGATTCTAGCCTAATAAAAATAGTGTTTTTTCTGACATCTTCGCAGCTAATAGCCTGGTGATCGTCTCCAATTCCATTTTATGGTTAATTTGTAAACCTAAACTCTAAGAGCCTTAAACACCTTTCCTCAGCGAGTTGTAAATATTCCTTTGAGAGTTCTATCCCGACCGATTTTCTTTCAAGGTTTTGGGCAACGAACATAGTCGTGCCGGTTCCGCAAAACGGATCGAGGACAATACCATCGGGCGGGCAAGTGGCAAGTATAGGTATTTTGCATAAGTCTGCTGGATAAGGCGCAAAATGCTCAGTTCGTTTTTGCGTATCCTCTGGCAGGATATCCCATACATCTCCTGGTTTACTGCCTTCTGGATGATATGCAAGAAAATAAAACCCCTTCTCTCTCAATTCTCTGGCGCGGCCAGATACTCGTTCTGATTCTGAATGGGTTGCTCTCTGTTGATTGCGAATAATCATTCTAAAATCTGCAAGTTCTCCCAGGCTGACTTTCGCCAGCATTCCCCCCAAAGCTCTCATGGCAGCTTTTTTCTCGTCGTCGGTTAGCGATGTTGATAACTCTATCTGTCGTCTGTACCTGACTCCGCTTACACCCGTCGCAGAAACGATCGAGCCATTCACAACCTTTGCTTTTCCAGGCTCAGAGCGAATCCCATCGATATTGTAGTAGTAGTCTTTAGGTATCTTAACAAAGTGGAAAATATTTTCATGAACATTGCGCAGGCGATCTTGAGTGTTATCGAGTCCACCTTTTACTTTATTCCAGACCACACTATTGCGTAGAATCCACCCCTGTTCATCAGTCATTTTCAAAGCGACTCTCCAGGGTATACCTACTAATGTTTTATTGAAGTATGTATCACCTAGATTGAGCCAGAATGAGCCGGTGGGCTTCAATATTCTCTTTACTTGCGCGAATATCGCCATCAGGTTTACGGTATACTCCTGGTAAGTGTCCTCAAGTCCAATACCTTGATTCGTATATTCACGCTTGTTCCAGTAGGGAGGACTGGTCATACAAAAGTCAATCGTTTCTGCTGGTAATTGTTTGAGAACAGCTAAAGCATCGCCAGATATGAATAATGGCGAAATATCCTGCTCTCTGCTGTATGTCTCAAAAGCACAGCGAATAGCAGATGCGGTATGCATTATTCTATCTTCGCTAATCATTCAAGGCCCTCTTTACAAGTTTTCATTATTGTACCTCAATTAGATGACATCCGGTACATAGTAAGGCCAACTATACTCCGTTTGTCCTGATTTGAGTAGTATTAGTCATCTCTGAAAGTGTTCAGACTTCCCCTAATGAACCTGGTTGGGTGAGAAGAGCCAGGCATTGGGAGAAAGGATTGAGGCGCTGTGCCATCCAGGAGCCAAAGAGACTGGCGAGTCCCATACGGGTCTCTGAGCCTTTGGGACTACGCGTACCCCCACTGATTTTGCGAGCCACGACCAGGGGGCGAATGCTGCGCTCGGCCAGATTGTTGTGGGCTGGAACACCAGGCACGGCGACAAAGACAAAGACAAAGACAAAGAGTTCGGGCAAAAAGCGCTCAACCCGTTCACATAAGGTATGTTGAGGGGTGGCGGTCCCCACGTAGGGATGGCAGACAGCAAGCAACTGCTGCTCGAAGGCATGTTGCTGTGCCACGCGCGTCTGCTGCTGCTGGCGTGGTGAGAGGTGCGGGTCAGAACCCTGCTCGGCCCAGGCCACGGCTTGCTCATAGATCGCTTTGACGGATGCAACCCAGAGGTGCAGTGGCTCATCGTGCGGATACTTCTCTTTGAGTTCATGCCCGTCGCCTAAGAAATGCACCCAACAGCGTTGATGCACTCCCTGATGGATGTTGTATCCAGCATAGAAGTCACTGCCGAGCGCTCCACCGTAGTCCTCTCCAATCAGCTCCTTGATGACTTTCCCCCCACGAGAATGATGGTACTCGTAATAGCGGATGGTGGGGGTTGAGACACTCCAGATGTAGCCAGTGATGCCATCTTCTCGCCATCCTGTCTCATCGGCTTGCACCGCCGGACTGGCACGAATCTGCCGTTTGAGCGCGTCCAACTGGGGCTGCATCTGGGCTTTGAGCCGATGCGAGCCTCTCCACAATCTCTCCACTGCTGATCGTGACTCCGTGCAGCGTGAGCAGGTACGTCTGGATCTGTCGAATGGGCAGCCGCATCACCGTGCGCAACGTGGCGATTACACTGGCCAGTCGTACTCCGAACCGTCCTTGACCGACCACCTGCTCATGCACGTCCACCCGAGCTTCATACCAGCCGTGGCACCCGGCACACCACCCTTTGTAGATACGGTGTTCCGTGATCTCAACTGCTGGGGGTGGGGGTACATCAATGACCTCTCGGCAGCGCGCCAGACTCAGGCCTCCCAAACGCAACTGACACGTGGGGCACTTCACCAGCCGATGCTCCACGATCTGCGTTGGCGTGGAGCGCCGTCTCGCTTGATTATGCCTCGCGTCACGCTTCTTGCGCGCCTTCTTCTGTTCCTCTGGCTGTTTCTTCTTATTTGCCTTGACGAAAGCTGGCGGCGGTGTTTTCCGCTGCTCGAGTTCCTCAACGCGTGCCTGGGCGACTCGCAATTGCTCGCTGACTTCTTCGAGCCGCTCTAAGGCTTGCTTGAGTTGGGCTTCTACTTCGGTGACTTCATCCAGCCGCTCTAAGGCTTGCCTGAGTTGGGCTTCTAATGACGCTATCGTCTCTTCTGCTGTCATGTCCAGAGTCTATCAGAAAAGGGGCAATCTGAACAGTATCTTCTGCCATAACCAGTATGGCAACGATCTTGGGGTGTACATCCAAAGGTGGTTCAGGAGCGGTTAGGGCATAGCAGCATAAAGATTACGCTGGATATCTATTCGCATGTGCTTCCATCTATGCAAGATGATTTAGCGCGGATGCTTTGTTGCCTATATAGTCATCGTGGCGGCATTGGGCAGTCTCTTCCAGGAGCAAGACAATACGCTTATCGCTCTCTTGACCATCGGTGTGATCGCCGTACTCTTTCGTCCTTTGCGTGCGGGTCTGCAACGCGCCATCAATCGACTCTTCTATGGCGATCGAGATGACCCCTATGCCGTCATCGCACGCCTGGGACAACGCATCGAGGCGGTGGTTGTCCCGCGGGATGTCCTTCCAGGCATCGTTGAAACCGTCGCCCAGGCTCTCAAGCTGCCCTATGTCGCCATCGCGCTCAAGCATGGGCACACATTCAGTACCGCAGCCGCCTACGGCCGACAGGACGAACAAAGCCCTCTTATCCAGGTACCGCTGCTCTCTCAGCACGAGCAAATCGGAGTACTGGTATGCCATCCACGCCAGGGGGATGATGCGCTCACGGAAGCTGATACGCGGCTCCTGCAAGATCTGACCCTCCAGATAGGTACGGCCATCCACGCCATCCAGTTGACCATCGATCTCCAACGTTCTCGCGAACGATTGGTCTGGCCAGGGAGGAAGAGCGCCGCAGGTTGCGCCGCGATCTGCATGATGGACTTGGTCCGCACCCTGGCCAGCCTGTCCCAGCGTATCGATACCGCCAGCCACCTGGTGGCTCAGCAGCCCGAGGAAGCATTAGCACTGTTGCAGACGCTCAAAGGGCAGGTTCGCACGGCCATTGCCGATATCCGCCGCCTGGTCTATGCCCTGCGTCCACCGGTGCTCGATGAATTTGGCCTGATCTCGGCTATTCGTGACCATGCCATCCCTGCTCAGCAGAGTAGCGATGTGCGTATAGCCTTTACCGCGCCAGAATATCTGCCGCCGCTCTCTGCCGCCATTGAGGTCGCAGCCTTTCGCATCATTGAGGAAGCCTTGACCAACGTTGTGCGCCATGCTCGCGCGCAGCAGTGTCAGATCAGCATGGAACTCGCGGAAAGTGGAGATCTTTTGATCACGATTACGGATGATGGCAAAGGATTACCCGACCACTACCAGGCCGGTGTGGGGATACGCTCAATGCGAGAACGGGCCGAGGAACTCGAAGGGACTTTCGCTATTCACACCCCACCCACCGGGGGAACGCAAGTGCGTGTTTGCCTTCCACTCAAGAAAGAAAAAATAGTATGGAACCAATCCGTCTCGTAATAGCTGATGATCACACCTTCTATCGCGAAGGGGTACGCACAATGCTGCGTATGCTCCCAGATATAGCCGTCATCGGAGAAGCTGCCACCGGGGACAACGTCATTGCCAGGGCATTCGAGCAGCAGCCCAACGTGATTCTCATGGACATCAAGATGCCCGGGCTGAATGGCATTGAAGCCACCCGGCATATCCTACGCACTAGCCCACATATCAAAATTCTGGTGGTCACCATGTTTGAAGACGACGATTCGGTCTTTGCCGCGATGAGAGCAGGAGCGCGTGGCTACCTGTTGAAGGACGCCGACCAGGAGGAACTGGCGCGTGCCATCCGGGCCGTCAACCGAGGTGAGGCGATCTTCAGCCCCATGATTGCGCAACGGATGATCCATTACTTTGCAGCTTTGCCTCGCACCGCATCGAGCCATGGCTTTTCCGGAACTGACAGATCGTGAGCGGGACATGTTGCACCTGATGGCGCGGGGTCAGAGTAACCTCGCGATTGCAAACACCTTGAATCTGAGTCTCAAAACGGTGCAGAACCGTGTCTCCACTATCTTCAGCAAGCTACAGGTCGCTGATCGCTCTGAAGCGATTGTACGCGCGCGTGATGCCGGTCTGGGCCATGACACGTCTCGCTAACATGAAAACCAGTTTTCCACTGTACTGACCACCTGGTCAAAGTTTTACACTTCTTGCCAAATCTTGTTGATTCTTTTTATTATTGGTCGGTTGCTTGAAATAAAGATTTACACAAATGGCAGCTTTGAGTATCTCAAACGTAGGCAGATGCCTGAGGCGTTAGGTATAGTCGTTATCAAAATCTGTTTGCTGCTTTGGTCGTCTCCTGGCTCCATTATAACCTGTGGTTATATTTGGTGATAACTCACAATTCGACGATGGGACATAAAAAACTGGATTATCATTTCCCCTCTTCGAATGCGCCCAGCGCAATCAATGCTGCTTTCTGTGCTCCGGTCAGTCCACTTGCATGTGAGATATTCATGCGTTCATATGGGCGGTCGCTGCGCAGAATATTGGTACAAGTCCCTGAATCTATGTCCCAGAGTCGTATGGTACCATCATCACCACAACTGGCGATTGTTCGGCCAGTAGGACTGAAAGCCACACCCCAAACGCAGCTACTATGCCCGTCTAATATTTTAAGGCATTCGCCTGTGTGGGTATTATATTCAGATATGTTTTCCAGTAATACCCCAAATTAACTGACCCATTGGATTGGGGTCCTCCACGCAAAAATTAACCCATGTCATACCTCTCAGAAAGACCGGAAGTAGCGGCTTTTGGAGTGCATCAGAGAGGAGTACGGGAATAACAGGACAGCTTCGCTTCACGAACTCTCGTAGGAATGCTTCCAGTTCCATCTGCTGCCAGGGACCCATGCCGTTCTTCCCTACAAACACGGCTACTGATTTGATTCTCTCTATTTGCTGCTCAAGCGCTCTTTGCCAGGGTTCGCCTGGACGAAGTTCCCACTCATCGAGCCAGGGTAAAATTCCTTGTTCGATCAATTTTTCCGCAATCTGTTTGACTTCGGCCTTGTCACTTACGTTATGGCAAAGGAAGACGTCGAAGTTCCCTCCTTTAGAGCGTTTAGTTTTCCAAATGATAGCTTTAATGAGGGATATCTCCAAGTTTTTTCTGTACTGTCCAGCCTGGCGCGGTAGGTCTTTGATCCAGCTTTTTTCAGGTTTTTCTGAGAACTGTTTGACTTTCTCCAGGATGGTATCTTCCTTTTCACCGTTTTGCATCATTTGCAAAATAGAAGCAAGCTCAGCACTGTCTGTTTGGACCGCTAATGATATGGCCTCTTCGACATTTTCTTCCCAATCTCTACTGTACAGTGTTTTATTCAATGCCTTTTCCAATCGCTCTGCTCGATCAAGCAAATCGACTTTTACAAGTACTGACTTCGATGCATCTCGTCGAGTGTGTATATGGGCCATGACGAACGCTTGATGAATTGGCGACCGCCAAGCAAGCTCATGGTGCCTCATACGTAGGAAGCCGCTCCAAAATGCCTCTATCCAGGGTGATTCTATTTCTGGAATCTCCGGACAATTATAATCACGAACACAATTAGGAAAGTTCTCCAGACCGGCAGCCAATTTCTTTAATATTTCTTGAGAGGGAACTGGCAAAGAGCTCCAATAATTCTGTAAATGCCCAAAGAAGGGTGATAAATCATCTGAATCTTCTGAAGTATTAATTGCCAAATCAACAAGCGAAGGAACTCCGCCAGTCAGGTCTCGCAGACTCAACGCTGCTTGAAAATTTTCACTTTTATCCATAAGCTGTATTTCTTCAGAGGAGACACCATCTAGAAAAATACGCTGTGCAATATTAAATGGAGATATATTATCCATCTTGTGGTAACAAAGATGCCAGAGTTGTACGTCACCCGCTACAAGGAACCGTAGTTTTTCGCCTGCTCCTCCCCGATGAATCATCTGATCGTGATATTCGCGTAGTATCAGTAAAAGATTCTTCAGTGGCTCCTGAGGAATCTCAGCAAGTGCATGCAGAACTATCACGAGATAATTGGCCCTGGTCCCCTTTCCTAGACTGTCTAGTACCCTTCGTATACGAAAATCCACAGTGCGCCCTTCGCTGTCTTGTAGCGCTTGCGAGACGTTATTAGCTAACTCAGATTCTGCTGGTAATTGCAAGGCTGCCTCTGTTAACCGTCTGAAGAAAAGTTCTTTGAAATCTTCTACTTTGTGCATGCCTCGAGGTAGGCCAATATAGATGAACTTCATGCCTGAAAATGGTGAGCTCTCTTTCATAATAGCATTGATAGTTGTCGTTATGCCAATTCCGCGCTGTCCCAGTAGAGCAACATATTCATTTTGCAGAATACGATAAAGTCTGGTTCTAAAGAGTCGGCGATCAATCATTGCTAACTTCCTCTTTTCTTCCTCTCATTTTTATTTTTGTTTCGAGAAGTGAATGGGGATCGCGGGTCATAATCGCGTGGCTTAAGTAACCTGACAAAACTCTATAATGACCTGCTTTGAATTCTCTTAATACACCAAATTGGACAAGAAATTCCAAGGCAGCATCAAGTCGGTCTCGACTCAGTATAACGCCGTGTTTACTAAATTCTTGAGTAATATCTTGTCTATTTACCTCCCCGGAAATTGCAGTGATGAGCATTATAGATATCGAATACCAATCTTGACCATACATGTAATGATCAAAGACTACTCCTAGATAATCTGGAAACTGTTCAACTGCCTCGATCTGAGCATCTTCAATATTAGATTTGGTATCCTGATGAAAGTGTCTATTGAGATGAAAATGCCTATAAAGATGAATGCAGAACTCTTGTATCAGTACCGCGACTCCTGCTGTTCCCATAAAAATTCTGCGTGCCTGGTCGTCGCTCACGAATAAGCCAAGGCGCTTCATAGGTTCCTGGATCAGGCTCATACTAGCAGCCTGTGTTAACCCCTTAAGTACGATCTCCTCTGCAAAATTTCGAAGTGGTCCGCCTTCGAGTACAATTGCCTCACGCAGCCTTGCATGACCCGCAAGATAAAACTCACTTTGACCATCGCTCTGGAGTGAGCGCATCTGTCGCTCAAGTATCAACTCCCTTGTAGCATCTACGGCTATCAAAGCATCTACCTCGTCTAAGAGAAATACCGGCCTTTTGCCCTCTTTTTCGTTGTATGCTCTAAGTGCTGAGGACCATAGTTCAGGTGTCATTTCTGCAGGACAATCGATTGAAAGTGGGAGGGGTATCAATGTCCTTTCGAAGAAAGATTGGAACCCTTGTGCTCCACTAACTGTAAAAGGACCCACAACAACAATATGGCTACGTTGTTTCAATCTCTCACCTAAATTGCGGAGGAGAGAAGTTTTACCGCTTCGATTGGCTCCAATAATAATTCCACCACGCAGATTTCCACCGATCAGGCGCATTAACTCGTAATCGCGTCCGAAGAACAATTCAGTCGCTCCATGGGTCCGATAGGGAAGCAAAGATTGGACATCTACCTGCGTTGAAATAAACTGCCCTAGCCAGAGAGGCAAATTCTCCTCAGCTATCCTACCCATTTCCCTTAAGTTCTCAGGATGAAACCAGATTATTCCCGAATCGATCCGTAAAGATTTACTATGAATGTCAATAATATCGACTACGAAGATAAATTCAGCATCTTTCTCACCTTGGATTTTGGTCAAATTTTCGTAAGCGGCATGGTCTTCCTCTTGTTGTCTCAGAAGAAGAATGGCTTTCTGTGTGGTCTTCAGTGTTTGAAGACGTAACCCAATTGCTGGAAGCGATATTTCCCAGACAGTACCTTCCTCGAAATACGGCGTTTTGATCAAGATTGGATTGCTGGCTTGCATACGTTGAATGATAAAATCCGCTAATTGTGAGTAATTTTGAAATGACTTGCCAGCAGTGGCCGATTGAATCTTGCTGATATACCATGCTAGTTCATCCTCAACTCTCATTCCCAATTTGTCAGCAAGTAAGCTAGCGCAAAGTAGGGCATGCTCATACTGAACTGTTTCCAGCGAGGGAAACTGCAGGATATTCAAGGCATTGTAAAACAAGGCGATATAATATTCGCTGATGTCGTCATGTGAGTTCTGCGCTACCAGGCCAGCAAGTCTACGCAGATGTATGACGGTGGCAAATGCCTTCGTCAGCGACTGATTGGCTTCTGTAAATCCAGTCGCCATCTGCTGCAGTTGGCTGAACTGTTCAGCCTTGCAGAGCACCTCCTCCATCTGCAGGCGTTCTTCCAGCGTGGCTTCCTGCGCGGTGAGTAGTTGGAAGCGGATGGCCGAGTTGAGCATGGCGAAGTCCCGCAAAATATGGCCCGGCTCTGTTGCTTGAAAATCGATCAGCCAGGTGAAGCCGGACGGATCTACAAACAAGTTATGCGGGTTAAAGTTGCCATGCATTATACAGGTGGTGGTGTAGCGCGTTAAAGACAGCCCGGCCATGGCCAACAGTGGATTAGTAAATTTGCGTGTGCTGTTCAGTGAAGTGAAGATAAGCTTTTCCCTCACTTGCACAGATGTTAGCTGACCGGCAAGGATGCGTTCAAGCTTTCTTGGTGAGTATTGAAATAACCGACGGTAGTCTGCTGCCAGGTCGAGTGGTTGCACTTGTGAACGATTGTCATACCAGTTGCCGCATGTATCCCGAAACAGGTGATTCATTGCATCGATAATTTTAGATATATCGTTGTCGCGATAAAAATCAGCAAAGTCTACTAACTGGTCCTGATTAGCCCCCAAAAGGGAATAGACAATACCACCCAGATGCGGTGTGTAACGCAGGTCGTAAACAGCAGTACTTCGTCCTCCACGAAGAAAGCGTCTTACATATTGCTGAAAGTTATAATATTCCTTCTTAATCATGTTCACGTCGCCGAACTTAACGATCACATCTTCTGCTCTGCCCGTGTCCCTAAAGAAAGGTTGAATTAATACTACTCCTGCGCCGCTTCACCCCGGCGTTAGAGGTCGTACCAGGACCATTGCGGCTTCATAGAATAGGCGGCAAAACAAATCATCCAGTTCCTCAATCAGTTGCCTCCGTAAAGTGGAGTTGCGTCCGACCCGTTTACCGTTCACTACCAGATTACTGACAACCTGCTCAACCTTACTATTGACCTGCCACTTAATGTCAAGAGCAGGATTCATTTTCACCTTCTGAGTAAATACTTGCTGCACACTCTCCAGCAAGGTCTGTGAGCTGAAATTGTCTTTGGAGAGAAAATCCGCCACCTCGTAGTCTTTAAAGGCTCGGCGCATTTGATCCAGGGTGCCGTAGCCAGAGAGCATAATCACCTTAGTCGCTTCTTTCAAACCGTGCCTGTCTAGTTCTTGCAACAGACCTATACCCTGCGTATTGCTCGGATCATCGTCCTCCAGACGAATATCGAGTATCACAATGTGATAGATAGAAGTACTCAACCGCTCTAATGCCTGGGTAACATTCTCAACAGAATCGGCGCTATAACTATTTTCCTGCAGGAGTCCAACTAGTACCTCACTCCAATTGTGCTGATCATCTACGATCAGAATACGGCCTGATCTAGTCATGATTTATCATCTCTTTATCTTCTGAATCCCAATTGGTCGGCAAGCAGACTGGCGCTGAGTAAAGCG
Source organism: uncultured Chloroflexia bacterium (assembly GCA_963769535.1). GTDB lineage: Bacteria > Chloroflexota > Ktedonobacteria > Ktedonobacterales > Ktedonobacteraceae > CF-113. Next base: position 190,875 of record CAVYMC010000007.1, read on the forward strand.
TGTTCGCGCTGCACCGAGGAAAGCCCGTAGAAACGCAGCGTATTCACGGCGTTGTAAAACAAAGCGATATAATATTCGCTAATATCATCGCCTGGATTCTGTGCCACCAATTTGTGAGCCAGAGTACGTAAATGCACTACAACTGCGTAAGCCTTCGATAAAGACTGGTTCTCTTTCGGCAAAGTATGTTCGAGGTGTGCTACCTGGCTAAAGCTTTCAGGGCTACTGAGGGCCTCTTCCATTTGCAAGCGCTCTTCCAGTGAAGCCTCACTCGGTGCCAGTAACAAGAAACGGATCTCCGAGTCGAGCTGGGCAACATCACGTAATATATGACCCTGGCCGGTTGCTTGAAAATCGATCAACCAGGTAGAACCACTGCTGTCTACAAAGATGTTATGTTGATTAAAGTCTCCGTGAGTGATACAGGTATAAGTAGGGCGTATGAGTGGCGGACCATCTAGTACTAGCAATGGGTTTGTAAAGGTGCGTTCGCTTTTTAGAGCTTTGAAGACAAGTTTTTGTCCTCCTTGTACGTACTTTTGTAGCTCAAGAAGCGCGTGCTCAAGATTCTTTACTGTGAAGCCGAGCCTACGCTGGTAGTCTTCGGTGAGATTGTAGAGTCGCAACTTGCCAGCATTGGCATACCAGGCGCTGCATGTGTCCATAAACAGATGATCGAGCACATTGTTAATTTCAGGGACAGAGGATCGCCGATAGTAGTTACCGAAATCCTTCAGGTGGTCAGCAGCAGCACCCAGTAGCGAGTAGACAATGCCCCCAAGCTGTGGAGTGCGCCGCAGTTCAAGCACCGTGGTATTGTGTCCACCGCCAACAAACGGCTGAACGTATTGTTTGAAGTTCGAATACTCCTCCTGGATTTTGTTGAAATCACCGAACTTGACGACTACCGCGCGGCCTCCTCCACTGACATAGAAAGGTTGCACCCATAAAACCCCGGTGGAACTTTGCCCCATTGCCAGTGGCCGTACCAGAATGCTGGTCGCCTCATAAAACAAGCGGCAAAGAAGATCATCCAGCTCGATTGCTATTTTACTTTGTAAGGCCGGGTTGCGTTTCAGGCGAACTCCCCCAATTTCCAGGTTGGCGACAACCTCTTCAGGTCGTTTTACCTGCTGCCATTGAATGTCAAGCGCCAGGTTGATCTTCACCTTCTGAGCAAATACCTGCTTCACACTTTCCAGGAAAGTCTGCGGGCTAAAATTGTCTTTTTCGAGAAAGTCCGCCACCTCGTAATCTTTAAAAGCTCTGCGCATGTGTTCCAAAGTACCGTAAGCAGAAAGTATAATGATGGCGGTTGCCCGGCTGAGACCTCTTTTGTCAAACTCACGCAGCAGATCTATACCTTCAGTATTGCTCGCATCGGAGTCTACCAGGCGGATATCAAGTATCACCATGTGGTAAAGTGTCTCCTGTAAGCGCTCTAGAACTTCAGCCGCAGTAAACGCAGAATCAGTATGAAACCCTTCGCGCTGCAATGTTACTGTTAATGCTTTGCGCCAACTCTCCAAATCATCCACGATCAGCACTCGTCCTTGTCTGTTCATGGCACACCTTGTCTTTCTATAGCCTGTTGCTGTCGCGAAGTGCGGCAGCCCGGCTCTGGTACTTGCCTTGCAACGCGTATAACATAAGCGAGATCCTAGGAGTCAAGCAATAAAAACGGTTCAGTATGGCAGTAGTACCTCATGCTATCCCCCCATCGGTTCTGGGCAGGAGCAATGTGAACGTTGTGTATCCCGGCTGACTCTCAACTCTCAACTCTCCCTGGTTGAGCAAGGCATTGCGGCGAGCGCTCCACAGGCCAAAGCCAGAACTCTTCTTCGTTGAAAAAGTCAGGTCAAAGATTTCCTCTTGTTGTTGTGCAGGAATACCGACACCTGTATCTATGATCTCCAGAGCTACAAAGCGACCGCTATTGTGCGCCTGCAGGGTGATCTTGCCGCCCTGGGGCATGGCATCGATAGCATTGGTAACAAGATTGTGTAGGATGTCAGCAACCTGGCTACGAATGACGTGTACAGGTCCGACACTATTAACTATCTCCATACTCATGCGGATAGAGGATGGCACCGATGGCACAACCATGGCCTCTTTGAGCAGCTCTTGTGGTGAGACCAGCATAGGTTCCTCTCCCACAGGGTTAACTAGTTCTTGTTTTAATTTGACGCTGAAAGACAATACCTTACGTACGGACTGCACGATATCATTCAGGTTCTCGGTAACAAACTCATCGGCTATACCAAACTTGCGCATCTGTTTCTGAATACCGTCGGCATAGAATTGAACTAATCCCAGGTCATTAGCCAGCCGGTGCGTTAATTCAAAGGCAGATTGACCAAAAGAACTTATTTTTTCGAACTCCTGGCGTGCCTTGGTTGTTTCCAATCGATAAATAGTACTGGCTAACTGGTCCGCCAACCCCTCAAAGAAACCAATCTCGCTGCCGCGAAAATACCCGATTTCTCTATGACCGAGCGCGAGATTCCCGTAGTAGCGGTCTTTGAACTGAATAGGTATAATCAGCAGTGAGCGGGTTGCAGTATCTGACAATTTGAGGGCTACATCAGATGGTGGATTCTGGACGTCGTAAATCACTTTGGTACGTCGCTCTCGCGCTACCTGCCCATTGAGTCCTTCATGCAATTTTATATGCTGGAAAGGAGGATTGATCTGATACTGTGATGCGCGTAGCAATACTAACTCGTGAGTAACGTCATCGTAGCGGCGGATGACGATCTGGCAAGGGCTATGTTCCTCAGCGATGCGCAGAATGATATCATATGTCTGTTGAAGTTGCTCCCAGTTGCTGATATTGGCGAGTTCTCGCCCGGCCTGGTACAACATCTGGGAGTGTTGTGCCTCGCGGCTGGCTTTTTTATAACGTTCAGTACTTTGCAATGCGACAACGGATAGATCCGCCAACCCTTTGAGTAGCTGCTCGTCATCTTTCTGGAAATGGTCAGCTTCCAGGCTCTCAACATTGAGTACTCCGCGCAATTCACTCCCTTCAAGCATCGGTACAGCCAGTTCAGAACGTACTCCCGGGAAAAATTCTACATAAAGCTCGTTCCACGGCGGTTGGGTAACATCCTCAATGTTGCACGGGCGCTTTTGTATCGCCACATACCCTACGATGCCACAATCCAATTTTTGGCGCTGTCCTTTCTTCTCTTCGGCTACCCCATACTCAGCAGCCATTCCTAAGTCGTGTAGATCAGGATCATAGAGATGCAACGATCCTATAGCTGACCTGGTCAGTTCAAGCGCTTTCCTGAGAATGAGATGAAATATGTTAACCGGATCAAGCTGACTGGCGATCTCTTGACTGATCTCGTTGAGGGCCCGGCTTTCTCTAGCAGAACGTTTCTCGCGCTCAAAGGCCTGAGCGTTGTGCAGAGCAACAACAGCCAGATCGGCCAATGCCTCCAGGAGACGTTCATCACTCTGTGTAAAATTATTCAGGTTAGGGCTCTGGACATCAAGCACCCCTCGTAATTCATCGCCTGCGAGCATTGGCACGGCCAGGTTGGAACGCGTGCCGGGGATATAATCCAGGTAGATCTCGTTCCACGGGGATTGCGATGGATCCACATTGAGCGAACGTTTTGTGGTTGCTGCGTATCCCGCAACGCCTCTATCCAGCAGTATCCGTTTGATCTGGTTACTTTCTCTCACACCTCGCTCGGCGGCCATCCACAAGTCATTGCGGTCAGGGTCATAAAGTACTAGAATGCCAGTTGTGGACCTGGTCAATTTAAGAGCTTTCTTCAAGATCAAATCGAAGACGTAATTGAGATCGAGCTGGCTTGTGATCTCTTTACTGATCTGATTGAGAACTGCCCCTTCTTCGGCGAAACGTTTCTCTCGTTCATAGGCCTGAGCCTGCTTGATTGCCAGAACTGCCCGACCTGCCAGAGTGACCAGGAACAGCTCTTCTTCCTCGCCAAACGCGCCTTCTCGCGTACTCTCAAAATTGAGAACACCGACCACTTCATCGCCGTCAAGCATCGGCACATCTATTTCTGAAACAATATCGGGAGCTAGCCGTAGGTGCAGATCTCGCCAGGGCATCTCCTCGTGAATATTATTCACACGTACGATCCTTCTATTTTCCATCACCCACCGCGTAATGACTTTCGTTTCGTGTAAAGAGATCACCTGTTCGTGACTAGCTTCGGCGTGACGACCAATAGCGGCTACCGTCTCTAAAATATGGGTCTGGGGGTTGTGCAACAAAATCGATGCCTCTTCTGCAGGCACATGCTCATGTCCTAAGCTGAGAATAGTATCCAGGACAGCTTTGAGATCCAGTGTATGGCTGAGTTCACGATCGATTTTCTGTAATATTTCCAACTCACGAATGCGACGCTGGCTCAATGCGCCGAACACCTGGGCATTCCTGATGGCAATGGCTGCATAGTGCGCCAGTCCTTCAATGAGTGACTTCTGGGGTGTATCAAACTGTTGCGGTACGCGGAAATTCAGAAACAAGACACCGACAGATAGCTCACCGACACTCAAAGGCATGATTGCTACCGATTGGACCTTTTCGCGCTGCTGAAAATTGACCTGTTCTGCCTGGAAGTCGTCCTCTAGAGTAGGGTAGATACTGGCACCTTGCCTGGCAAAGATTGGTTTTGCATAGTTCAATGCCAGCATCGCCGTATCATGTGGTCGAAGAAATGTGGTGTGAAGCGGAGTTGAGTCTAGCAGTGTACCAGAAACGCGTGGAGGGAGTATGAAGCGCTGCAATGGTGAGTCATACGGGTAGAGGATCACACTATCAGCTTCTGTTGCTTGCCAAATCTTGTCCACCGTTTCCTGCAGTACTTGCGCCGATTCGATTTGCTGCGTCAGGAATTGACCTGTTTCATTAAGGCGGTTGAGGCTATCGTACAGGCGTATGTTGTAAAGCGCCAACGCAATATGGTTTCCCAACAGTTCCAGGATGAAGCGATCTTCCCTGTTATAGGCATTTGGCTCGGGGTGTTGGATGGATAGCGCTCCCAAAGAGACACCACGCAATACTAGCGGCACAAAGATAACAGACTCTCGCCTCCCAGTTTCCGGAACCGAGGCGCGTTGAAAGGGCAGTTGCTCTTCCTCTTCGCTCATGTATCGTCCAAAGAACGTCTGTTGTGTCTCTAAAACATGTTGTATAGCGCCACCTGGTGAGAGATTGTAGAGTGTGGAAAAAATCCCTTCATCGTACATAAAGATATCAAGCATATTGCCTGGTGATAGATATAAAGCCAGCAAAAGTGTATAGCTGGTGTCAAGAATACCGTTGACATGCTGTTGCAATTTTTGAAAGAGGATGTCAGCGGTGGCGAGTTCCTGGTTGATCTCTTGCCCAATGCGTGCAACCTCCCGGTAGCGTCGCACCAGCCATGTTTCTTGAAGAATATATGAGGCTTGCTCAGCAAAGATTTGGAACAGTTCCCGATCGTCGGGGCTGAAGCGTTGTGGGTCTTTGAAGTCCAGGTAGAGTACCCCCAGTGGTTTCTGGCCGTATTTCATATACAGGGCCAGGCCGACAAAAGCTTGAATACCTCTCGCTTGAGTGAAAGCGCTGTGATACTCTGGTCTCTCTTCTAATTGTTCTACAAGCAACACGCTTTGCTGGAGAACTCGCTGTGTAACCCCTTCCGGCCTGGGTTGTTTAAAAAGTGCTTTGCTTTCTACCAGATCACCTGCAATGGTCAACGACTCGACGAAGCGACCAGTAATGGGGTTAATGGCATAGATCACACAGTCATCCGCAGCAAAAAACCTTTGCGCGGTCTCGGCGACGTGCCGCAGGGTACTGGTCAGTTGACCAGGTTCCCCTGTCGTTCGTTCCAGTACGTCTAATAATTCGCCTATTTTATGTAACGATCGAGGTTCCACTCTGCACCTCCGGCTCCGCAGCATGTTTTGTGAATGGTTGGGGCAAGCCGCGACAGCTATATAATAGACGATAAAGGTAATGTAAAATCAAAAACATGCTTCGCGTTATGCAGTTTAAATAGAAGCCATTGACTGTGAGCAACTACTTTCTGCAAATTTCAACAATAGTATACAGAAAATGCGTGAGAAGAGCAAGCCTATTATATAGTAAATGCTTTATCAAAATAAATATCAATGTTTTGTTTCATTTAGATCAATGAAACAAAGCCGTATTTTTGATTGAATGCAAATCGCCTATTTCCTTGTCTGGTATGCATGCCGTAAACTCAGCACAAACATATTACTTTCACGGCATCCTGCGCGCTTAATAAGCAGATATTATGCCGCAGTCACTGTGTGATTGTACTTAGCCGTTGAGAAAGCCAGCGTAGACCTCCACATTTTCTCTGCTGCCCATAATAAGTGATGTGCGGTCAACCATCGTCTTTGGCACAATTGTCAATGGACTCTTTCCGTATGTAAAGTCCCTGACACTTTAGCAGATCAGCTTACCTTACTTCTTGCAACACAACCATATCCTTAGCGCGGGAATGCTTCGCGCAGCCCTCCATCGACTGGCAACATACCGCCGGTTGTTTTAGCGGAAACATCTGAGGCATAGAACAACGCCGCCTCCGCAACATCTTCCGCCGTGACCTGAGCGTGGAGGATGTTCCGGCTCCGGTAAAATTCTTCCAGTTGCGATGGATCAATGCCGTAGGAGCGGGCTCGTTCCTCGCGTACGGTCGGCGACCAGAGGCCAGACGAGCCGAAGATGGCGTCGGGATTGATAATGTTTGAGCGTATGCCATGCGCGCCGCCCTCTAAAGCCAGCACGCGAGCGAGCTGCGCCTGCGCCGCTTTCGAGGCGCTATAGGCCGCAAAATCCTTGCCTGGCGCGGGCACATTTTTTGTGGACACGAACACGAAATTTCCTCCGCTCTGCTGGGTCTTCATGATCTTCAGCGCTTCGCGGGCAACCAGAAAAGAGCCGGTGGCATTGATGGCAAAACTTCGCTGCCAATCTTCCAGGGAGAGTTCATCGAGCGGACAATTGTGAGCAATTCCCGCGTTCAGCACCACAATGTCGACCCCGCCGTACTCCAGCAGCGCCTCCTGAAACGCTTCGCGTACCGACGCCTCGCTGGTGACATCCATCTGCACCGCCAGCGCCCGATTATTGGTCGCGCGCTTGACCAGGTCGGCAGCCAGTGTTTGAGCCTTGCTGAGATCAATATCGGCGCAGACAACGTGCGCTCCTTCCGCGGCAAAGCGGCGCGCGATAGCCGAACCTATTTCGCCTGCTGCGCCCGTGATCAGCGCCACGCGGCGGCTCAGTCTCTTTTCTGGAGGAGCCAGTGTGAGTTTGTACAACTCGCGGGGCCAGTATTCTGCTTCAAAGGCGTCTTTGAGCGAAAGCGAGCGATAGCTGCCAATTCGTTCAGCGCCTTCGACGATAGCAATGGTGTGATGATAGATATCGCTGGAAACAGTAGCGGCGCGACTGTCTTTGCCCACCGCGAACATGCCTAATCCTGCCACGAGCACGACACGCGGCAGCGGGGCCAGCCGCGGCTCGCCCCGCTGGTGCTGCTCAAAATAAACTTGATAGTCCCTTCCGTACTGTTCCAGGGCTGCCTGTGCCGCCGCTGCGACGGCTCGCGCATCAGAGAGGTCTGCTGTTTCAATCCAGAGCGGAGATCGTTTGGTATTGAGGATGTGATCGGGCGTAGCAGCTCTGCGTCGATCACAGCGCGCACGCGCTCAAGAGCGAGCGTTCTTCCCGTCACGAAGTCCAGCACGTCGTCTGAATCATCGAAATGGATGACGAGCGGCTCTATTTTGCTTAGTAGTCCGCGTAGCGTTGGCGCAAGTATCGCTGCAATCTCTCGCCGCTTTTGCGCATCGGGTATAGTGGGTGATGCGCCTGTCAAACTCTCCTGCGCTTTGGCAGCGCGCTCGAACATAATCGGCGGCGCGATTTACCATCTCGATATGCAAGCGATACGCTTCACCTGGATCATCGTGCCAGGTAATCAAACCATGGTTGAGCAGGATAACAGCTTTATATTGGGAGTTATTGGCTGCCTGGCCAACTATCCTGGAAAGCGCAAAGCCGGGGCGCAGATAGGGAACGATGGCTACTTCTTCACCATACACCTCTCGCAAAATCTCGTCGCAAAGCGCATTATTGGTCAGCGCGAGGATGGCGTCAGCATGGCTGTGAACGACGCTGCGAGCTGGCACGAAGGCGTGAAGCAGCGTTTCGATAGACGGACGGGGAGATTGTGGCTCCAATAATGCATAATCCAGGTACTCGACCATGTCCTCGTCGCTCATCTGCTCGCGTTCCAGGAGCGACAAGAGATCATCCATGCGTACCGCGGGGAAATCGCGTGGTACAACGGCTTTGAGATCGGACCCGGTTCCTTTCACACGAAGGACATGGCACATTCTCCCACGATAATCGGTCTCAAAGACTTTCAGGGATGTGTTTCCTCCGCCCCATACCACCAGGCCTGGCTCCGAACCTACCAGTCTCGATTGATAGACCAATAACTCCAGTTCCGTTAAATGAGCGACCTCTGCCATAGACCAACGATCCTGTACGTGCAGCGTGTTTATCGAGTCCAAGAGTATTACCTTTCCAGGAAGCTAGCAGATTGTCAATCTTCATGTGAAGGGGTGGAGTCAGCCTGACATGTAGGGACGCCCCTTGCGGGCGTCCGGCTATACCCATCAATCGAAACTTGACAAACCACTAGTGGGTTGTTAATCGTTATATGAAGGGGTGGGGGCATCCAAACATGTAGGGACGCCCCTTGCGGGCGTCCGGCCCCCCGACGCTCTGTCACACATAATCACTCACTAACCAGCGAAATGGCGGCTCGTCTTCCTCGATCTGCGTGAAACGGTCCATTTGCTCGTAAAAACGGTTGTCGGTAGTATCATCATTGACCAGTGAAACCTCCCCTACCAGGGTACGGCTCTCTTCAGCCCAGAAGGTATGATAACAATAGTGTGGGATAGTGATACTCTCTCCTGGATGCAGGATTACCACCCCGCCCGCCGCTATCGTGCGCGCAAGCCCATCCGTAGCGACGACCACGTCGCTGCTATCCAACCCTTCACCCGGCGTTGCATTGTAAAGTTGGACGACCAGGTTTCCCCCGCCTCGATTGATGATATCTTCCATTTTAATACGGTGAAAATGCAACGGTGTAACCTGGCCAGGCTCGAACGATCATGATCTTTTCCGCGTATGTCTTCCCGCGATGTGTGATCAGATTCTCAGGGCTGCCATTGCGAATAGTAAACACGCACAGCCCGACAGCATGATAACCTCCCTGTCCGAAGTCTGTCACATCCCAGCCAAGCCTGCCATCGATAATTTCCCTCGCGCCCTCCTTTTTGGCTTGCCAATCTTCCAGTGTCCAGGACGCAAAGGGAGGCAGGTAGAAGCCGCTTAGCCGGAAAAAAGCGGCGGCATCGCGTATAATGGCGTTGATCTCAGAGCGTTTCAATGCTGGCCCTCCTTTGGACTCGCTAACACCTCACTAAGTGTGCGTAAAAAGAGCGCGGCGGCAACGCCGTCCGCAACACGATGATCGATGACGAGCGTGATTTTCATCTGGGGAACGATACGAACGCTGCCTTCTTCCACAACTGGCTGCTCCACCACGCGCCCGGTAGCAAGAATGGCGGTCTGAGCTGGATCGACAATAGCCGTAAAACTATCCACTCCATACATACCTAAATTGCTGACAGCCATAGCTGCCTGAGCAGTATCTGCCGCGATAAGCCCTCCCTGTCGCCCCCTTGCTATCGCCGCATCGGTCACACTGACCAGTTCTGCTAGAGACAGGCGATCAGGTTCGGGGATGGTGACGACAAGCAAAGTATCATCGCCCGCTACAGCGAGGCCGACGTTGGCCTGCGCTAGTTGCTGGAACTGGGGACCGTTTGTTACCCATAACGTATTCAGCCGGGGGTGGTTGCGCAGTGTCCGGGCAACAGCGCGCAAGATGAGATGTGTGTAGGTCAGGCGCATGGCGCCACGTTCTCGCTCAACATCTAAAACCGCTTGCGCCTGCCGCATATCGATCACGGAGGTCAAGGCAATTTGTGGAATCGTCTGCACTGATTGCGTTAGCCGTCGGGCGATGACCTGACGATGATGTGGAACTGGCGTAAATGATGATTGTTCGCTGGCGGACGAGGAGCGCTGCTCGATCAGGGTTTCTACGTCTCTGCGTTCGATACGACCACCAGGGCCGCTGCCTTTGACCTGACGAGGATCAATGCTATGCTCGCGCATCAACACGCGCACCGGCGGAGATGCGAGCGCCTTATCACTGCCTGGCTGCGCAATGGCGGGGGTATTTGTCGAGATAGAGAGCGTAGTGGGAATACCTGGCTCTTCCGCTGCAGACGGCCCGGCCTGCGCCGGCATTTCACCCGGCAGCTCGTCTTCAGCTTTACCAATGTAGGCTACCAGCGTTCCCACCTTTACAACCTCGTCCCCCTGGTGCATAATTTTTCTCAATATGCCACTGGCAAAAGCCTCGACTTCGAGTGTTGCTTTATCTGTCTCCACTTCAAATAATGGCTCGCCCCGTTCAATCGCGTCGCCTTCTTTTTTGAGCCACGATAATATACGCAACTCATCTGTTGTTTGCCCTAACGCGGGCATACGCACTCCCTGTAGCACGTGTACGCTCCTTTTGGCTACTCGAACAGGCTGAGAATCACCGAACGGATGCGCTCTATGCTGGGCACGACCGCCTGCTCCAGGATAGGCGCGAATGGCAGGGGCGTATCGAAGGTGGCGACACGTTTGATGGGTGATTCCAGGTAGTAATGACATTCGTCGGCGGCGCGCGCGGCAATTTCGGCCCCCCAGCCGCCGGTTAAGGTATCTTCGTGGACAATGACCAGGCGACCTGTTTTTCGCACTGATTGCCAGAGCGTTTCTGTATCGAGCGGTACCAGAGAGAGCGGATCGATCACTTCACAGTCCACACCCTGGTTCGCAAGCTCTTCAGCGGCAGCAAGCGAGCGGTATAAGCTGAGATGAGTTGCCACAATGGTAACATCCTTCCCATGCCGCTTCACAACTGCCTTGCCAAGCGGTACCAGGTACTCTTCGCGCGGAACATAGGCCGTGAGATCGAGGCCTCCGGCCTGTTGCCGCCCTTTGCTACCATAGAGCAGTTTATGCTCAAAAATCAGCACGGGATTATCGTCGCGCACCGCGCTTTTGAGGATACCTTTAGCATGATAGGCGTCGGAGACGCAGGCTACCTTCAAGCCTGGCACGTGCATGAAGAAGCTCTCCGGGCATTGCCCGTGCTGCGCCCCTCAATTTGTCGTACCCACCGGAGCGCGCATAACCATCGGCACGCTGAGCTTCCCTCCTGACATATAGCGCATTTTGGCCGCCTGGTTCACCAGTTCATCCATGCACTCGAAGAGGAAGTCGGCGTACTGCATATCTGCGATGGGGCGCATGCCCATCAAAGCGGCTCCCACCGCCGCGCCTGCTATGGCCTTTTCACTGATGGGCGTGTCAATCATCCTCTCCGGGCCAAATTCTTCATTCAGGCCAAGGTAGACGCCGAATGCGCCGCCAAAGCCACCCTTGACGCCGATATCTTCGCCAATGAGAAAAACAGCAGGGTCTCTGCGCATCTCTTCCGCGATGGCTTCGCGTAACGCCTCGCCGATGGTTAACCGGCGCTGGTTGTCATCATGCTCGTTTTGTCGGGAAGTTTCGCTGTCACTCGTCTTTGTCATATCAGGCATACACCCCTTCCAGGGCCTGCTCAGGCGTCACATCGGGAGACATACGAGCGAATTCGGTCGCCTCGTCGAGTTCTGTCTTCACTTCATTATCAATCTCATCAAAAATGGCTGCGCTTATACCCGCCTCCGTGATGAGCGTATGGCGCAAGCGCGGAATAGGGTCGCGCTCTTTCCAGAAATTCTCCTCTTCTTTTGTTCGATACCCGCGCGCGTCACTGCGACTGTGGCCGGTAAACCGGTACGTCTTACACTCCAGCAATATCGGGCCTTCACCTCTACGCGCAGCAGCAATAGCTTCTCCTCCGCTTTTATACACGGCCAGTACATCCATGCCATCGACGATTTCACCGCGAATACCATATGCGCGAGCGCGATCCGCCACGTTTTCCACCAGCGAGACTTTGTTATAAGCAGTCGAGGCGCCATACATATTGTTCTCGCAGACGAACACGATCGGGAGATGCTGTACCGCGGCAAAGTTCAGGCTTTCGTGAAAGGCTCCCTCGTTGGTCGCGCCTTCTCCGAAAAAGCAGACCGCGACCTGGCTCGTTTGCCGCAATTTGAAGGCCAGTCCCATGCCCGCGACCACAGAATTTCCGCCACCGACAATCGCAATGGCTGGTATCATGCCGACTGCTGGCTCGCCTAGATGCATGGACCACCTTTTCCGGCGCAGCAGCCTGTCGCTTTACCATAAAGCTCGGCAAGCGCCTCGCGCGGCTTTACCCCTTTAGCCAGCGCGTGGCCGTGAGGTCGATGCGTCGAAGTAATCCAGTCCGAAGTGCTGAGATGATCGCAGATGCCAGCGGCAACCGCTTCCTGTCCCTGGTACTGGTGAACGGTTCCCGGAATCTCTCCTTGCAAATACAAAAAGTAGACGTGCTCTTCAAATTGGCGGATGAGTGTCATCTGCCTGTATAATGAGAGCATTTTTTCCGTACTCAATGCTTCGCTCATACCTGATGTTCCTTTTCTTGTTTTGTTCGCTGCCCAAAGGGCGTCACTCCATTTCCGTATCAAATGAAGCTTGACAGTCTACTATAGGGAGGGAGGTCACTCTATATCATGAGCATGACCGCAACTCCCATAGAGCTGTAAAAATGTCTGTACTTTCGCCTGCATAGCTCGCTTTCCAGCAAGCAGGTAATCTTCCTCCCTGTGAGATCCCAATACATCATGCACACTGGCGGAAGCATCGAGAGCCAGCACCGACTCGCGGATACCGGCCCAAAATGCTTTCTTTAAAATAGTGCCGACGTTGAATTTAGCTGCGCCGTAGCGTATGGCTTCGGGTACGACTTGTGGAGGAAAGCCGGTACCGCCGTGAATGACCAGCGGTAAATCAACGCGTTCATGGATAGCCGCGAGACGCGACAGATCGATAGGAGCGACATCGTGGGTGAGAAGATGCACATTGCCAATGGATACGGCCAGGCAGTCGATACCTGTTTGCTCAACGAATCTCGCCGCCTTCCCTCGGGGTCAGTCAGCAAAGCGGCGGAGGCATCGATGCCCTGCTCTATCGCGTCGGGTAGGTGACGCAGCTCTGCTTCGACAGCCACTCCCGGGCGATGAGCGACCTCGACCAGTTTGCTTATCTCCTGCGGATAGGACTTCATTGGGCCACGCCCGAAGTATCCAGCATGACAGCATTAAATCCGGCTTGCATACCTGCCAGGCATTTTTGATAGGTGTGGGCCTCGTTGAGTAAAAAAGCCACGGGCACGTGTGTTCGCTGTGCTAGAGTATGGCCAAGACTGCCTAAAGTCTCAATACCTCCTGTATCCAACCAGGCCTGGGAAACCATCATACAACCAAAACCCAGTAGCAGGGAGCATGCTCAGCTTCGGCAGCCTCTATTACCGCCTCGAGTAGCTATCCCCAGGCCTCAAAAATAACAAGGGCATATCCACCAGTTTGCGCCTTCGCAAGAGGTAGGGTAATGGCACAATCATCTTTAAGCTCCTACATTTCTATGAGGAAAATATAACGTTCCATACCCAAACAGGTATCTCTCATGATGTTTTAAGGGACACAACAGGCGACGGATGTGTTTGGACATACGTCTCTGCCTCTTTTCGTGTA
>CAVYMC010000008.1:0-144518 GCA_963769535.1 uncultured Chloroflexia bacterium
CCAACGTCTCATTTCTTGGATGAATGTTTGCCAGATATGGGGCCGTGGTGAAAGTGCCAGATATTCTAAAGCGGGTTTTGACGTTTGGAGCAGGTTCTCATTAAAGACTTTAGCCGTCAGAAACTTGTGGATCGCCAGCCGAAGTTGACCGACCTGGCAGAAGATCGGACGATGCGGTGAGGGTAGCGGCTCCGCGAAAACTGCTCCGTCAACGTATTTTTATACATGAGCTTGTTTAGGCGCTGAGGGTGACAAGGTAATTCCTGTATGTACGTTATCAACGAAGGCGATGCGCTTCTGGTCCACCGCACGTCTCCCTCTCGCTCACCGTGAGTTGATAGGCCAAGCAAACTGGACAATTAAGAAGTAGGGATTTAATGACGCCTGGATTATTGGAGCAGCGTTCAATAAGTTCAAAAGCAAAACACCGATTGGGATAGCTGTACTCTGGCTCATTATTTTTCGCTTGCTCTTGCTCAAAACGGATGATGGTCTTCCAATAAGCGCAGCCCACAGTGATGAAATTCTGATTTTCCTGAACTGGCTTCCCTGTTTGAGGTTATCTCGCATGAAGGCGGTGAATTTCGTCTCGTATGCTTTGATTACACCCTATTACCGGTTCAAACATCGCCGCGGATTCCCCACTTGCAGACCGAGTTTGAGCACCCTGTCCAGCTTCTCCCAGGAAGTGGAGAGCCAGGGCAACATCTGTTCTCGTGTTGGCCGGCTGCATCAGATTTTCGCGCAACTCAACAGCCAGAGATGGAAAGGCCACAATCCATCTGAGGTAATTTGCCGGTGAGTGGTGCTCGTGCAACTCGGTCAGCATCCGACAGTAAGGTCAGGGTTGATGGATGGGTGGGCTATCACCCCGAATATTGCTATACTTTGCGGGGCATGGTTCCCTGGTTTTAAGCTCTTTTCGGTATGATTGAGAATAGGTATTCAGCCATTCCATTTAAGGCACCCTGCTTCCCGCGTTTGCTCATTAAGCCGTTGTTTTATCTAGGAGCGAGCCAACCCTTCACTTTCTGAAAAACCTCTTTGCCGCGCGGCTCCCAGTAATAAAGCTCGGCTGCTTCCGTTTGAAACGCGGGATCGAGTATATTTCTTCATGTTGTCAGCCGGTGGAGCATGATGTCTCCCAATTGTTTAAGCGTGAGTTCTCACAAAGCGAAAGCGACGCTTGAACAGTCAATCAAGTCATCCACGTCGTACTATCTCGCGCCATCATTGTCGATCAGCCGCTTGAGCTTCTCCATATTGTTATTGACCAGTGAGTGACGGCAACAGTTACATAGCTGTGGATATTCCTCCGAAAGTGGCCCGGCGGCTTGATCGGGCCACCTTGGAGTCTGGTAAGGTCTTGTAATTCGGCTTCCGTTGATCGTCCCCGTGATCAGAAATTCGCTCTCTCTCACAGTGCTTTCAGTAGGTGGTGAAGGTCAGGTTGGTAGAACGCTTCCGGCAAAGTATGGGTAAGTCCATAGATCAGAGAGGCGATCAGAGTGGAATGTCCTCTCACATTGATGCGCGGCTGAAAACTCTTGACTCGGAATCAAGAGCAGTAGATTTTGGAGCTTCTCGCTCATTGGGTGAACTTAAGTGGTCTGAGAGTATTGCACATAGTTAACGATGCGGCTGTAAGGGGTTCTTTCAGATGCGTTTCGTTGGGGGAGAGACCCTGCTCAGATTTTACCCACAGTTCACTTACAGTACCAGAGTTCACAAGCATCGCGCGCAGTGAAAGTTGTGCCGCAAGCCGCGATCATGTGCGAAAAAGACCCCATTGCGCCCAACGGCATCCAGACCCGTAAAAACCTTGCGAATAAGCAGGCGTTCATCGCCATTATCCACAAAGGAGAGCGAGATTGGCGCGATACGGGTGTTGAACTCACTGACGGAGGTGCCTTCCGGCAGTCGTAGCTCAGAAAGTGGTTGACGCGGCCATAGCGTATCCCCAGCGTATCATACAGACCCTGCTGCGCGCACGCGGAAACCCATTGGCATCGATCCCAGACCAGCAGTGAACCATGTAAACCACAGTTGGTCAAGTTCAAGCTCTGTATTCCCTGGGGATTTCTTTGCTCTCTTTCTGCTGCGTCTCTATTCTCTCTACTGCATGCGACTGTTAAAGCAGCCTCTATACAACCCAACTTCCATAAAACCCAGATGAAGGGATTAAAAAACAGCGCAAGTGGCTCGATACGGATATATTTGCCGTTGCTGTCCGGTGGAGCCCCGCCCATTTTGCAGAGGCTGCGAAAAAGTTGACGTTCAGAATCTCTGCCCGCTTATTTTTAAGATTGCTGCTAATTGCGCGTAAACATGCCCCCACTTCCTGATGTATATGCCTTGGTGATGAGCCTTCCCGTCATAGACTTTTTTCTGAAAGATCAGATAATTGCGTTGATCAGATACCTATAGTATACCTGAGCAGATCAGACTTGGAAAGCGTGATAGCTGTTTGGGATACTGATGCTCCCGCCGGGTCGGATGCGCTGGTATTGCTCATAGCGGTACATGATATTGCTGACGCGGAGCGCGTGGAAAATAGAGGCGGGATTAGGTTGTAGCTGCTGGGGGTAGTTTCGCCACTCGTTCCATAGTGATCGGGTCGGCAAGGTAGATAATGGCATCAGTGCTGAGGATGATTTCCTGATGCTGCAATTGGAATAGTCGGATCGGCGATTTCCGGAGATATCATAAAGCAGGTCTCGAAAAAGCTTCTTGCGGAACCCGTTGACCTTCGTTGATCGTCAACTGGTACACCTAGAGCATTGCTCTTGATCGGTTCGCCAGAAGGCCCAAATTGCCCGGCTTCTTGTTCCGCCAACAAGGCGAGCATCCTTTACTTGCAGGAGGCGCGTAGTAGACATCACGGTACTCCGCTCGGTTTTCTGGATTTAGACTGATCAGGCGCGTACTGCCGTTGCCCGCCTGCATAACCATATGCCGCGCTTGAGTTCATCGATAAGAACGGCGATGTAGTGCGTCTTTCCCGAAGAGGTATCACCAACAACTGCGGATGTTGAATGTTTCATCGACCTCGTGTTCCGGGGGAACATCTTGCCGCACTGGGGACAGACGCGCATGGTGCCAGGTTACTCTCGCTCCCGGTGTCCAGAAGCGTGAGTAGTAGTAACCAGGGGTGCCCTGCCGTGGCGGGTCGCATGCACCTTGCCGTTCTGGGTCAATGGAAGCGATCTACATATCGCAAGGGTGAGGCTCCTTGCGACAATAAGGACAGCGAGATTTGTAGAATGGGCTGACGGTGCCATAGGTGCTCGCTTGCCGGTAAGTAGTTGAGTTTCCACAGAATTCAGATGAAAGGGTTGAGACAGCGATGCGGCTCGATGCGAGGGTAGGTGTTGGTGCTATCGGGTGGGTCAACCGTGAGAGAGAGCAAAAGAAGTCAGCATGTTCAAAGCGATTGCTCATTTGCAGCAGAGCATTTTCCCCATACCTTTTGAGATGATGACTTCTCATCGACATGTTTGATATCATCTACGTGCGCCTTGCCATCATAGGCCGTGCATTGAACCAGTAATTAGGCCGTACCGTGTCTGGAACGAGACGTGGAGTACATCTGCTTTAAGAAATGGCGATGGCGGTAGGAATACTGATGCTTTCGTTCCGGATGCACTCTGTCACACGCTCGAGACGACATCACCGTTGAGAGTACTTCTCTACCCTGCGGGTCGATACTTGAGGATACTTGGCCTTTCTTGGGCAGGTGAAATATGATCGATTTCCAAGGATTGGCAAGATAGATGATGCCATTGGCCCGCAGCACATGTTCGCCAAATCTCGTACCAATCCTGTATTGTTTGCTAAATCTTCGCCCGAGATATCATAGAACAGCAAGTTAAGCATACTGCCCGCGCTGGAGGATATTTTCTTGACCATGGTAGACCTACGTATATTCTGGTAGGATTGCCTGCGTATTCAATCTTCCGGACGAGTTAGTAAGGCAATTTCACGATTTTCTGGAAGATCGGATTCAGAGCACAATCTCTGCAATTGTTGCTTGTAGCTTTATTGCGGGGTCTGAGCTCACAAGGCCCTCTGCATTTTGCGTCAGAGCCTGTTCGTCGCAATTGATCGATCAGCGAAGCGATGTAATGATCTACCTGAGTGGAGATCTTACCATGATGGCAATGTTCAGATCATCGACATCTCAATGCCCTCGAACACAAACTGGCCGCACGATGAGCACTGGCCGAACGGCCATTTCGGGTGAATTCGGGGCCGCTCAGTTCTTCAATCCAGCAAATGCGACTTCTACATATTCTGGCGTATTGGTCGATGGGCGACCTGCGGAGCATTTTTCCAGGAGTTGCGGTAGAGTAGATGGCGCAGCTCACGGCTACCTGGAATGAGTTGCGGCAATATGGGCAAATGATTTTAAATGTTGGGCTTACTAGCGGCATGATTATTGATTCCCTTTGTCTATGTTGCGCGATCTCCTGGAAAACATACAGTAAAAATGCGCTTATACGTAGTGAGAATTGCTCACTTCAAAGTAATGCCGGTTGAACTAACCTGATTAGATTGAATTTTATCACAACAGCGCAAAAAGGTATAGTCACCTTTTGCAGAATATTTATAAACCTTCCGCATAAAGAAAGAATTCTGTGTCCTTCAGGGCGGAACCCTGGCCCCACCCCACCGGGAGGTTGGCTCATTCCCTTTGCGAAAAGAACATTTCCTTCGGCGGCCGGGCCGTCTCTCTCATGGCGAGATAGACTTGCGCGTACCGTGGCGCCATGCCAATTCGCAAACTCAGCGCGTTTATAGGATTTATAAACACGCACGTAAGACCCCATTGCATCCCACGTCCGGGGTCGCTCGTTTGTGGATGTTCGGTGCAGCGATCTCAACGCCACCACACGGCCGCGACCAATTGTCACTGGGCCAATCCCAGCTAATATACGCCTTCCCATACTCAAACTCACTCGCACGTTCTTTGCTTCAAATGCTTTAATGAATTTCTCGTGTTCTTTTTTCAAACGATCATCAGAGAAAATGGTGCGGCTGGTGTCTTTCGAGATCGATGTTCCTTGGTGTCGCCACCACAAGCCGCGAGGCCCCGGCTTTCACCGCCTGTTTCATAGTTCCCCTCATTAATCAATTTAATCAGCTTGCGCTCATTATCTAAAAAATTATCAAAGAAGAGAAATATCGAGTTCTTCATCGTAAGCTTCCAGAAACGGCGTCATATCTTTCGTTTTTTCATATTTCCGCAGCTACCGCCTCGTACATAGTGGATAATATAACGTGTCGTCAATGAGCTTGCGTTCAATATCGTCTTCTTAAGCCGACAAATTTTGCTTATGGTTGCTGAGAATTGCTTATGTCTGCCCACAATTACGGAGGCTTTGGGTTTCGAGATTCACGATTATAAAGAGCCTTCGTGCGGAATGTACTCAAGGCCTCCTTACGTCCTTTTGCAGCATCCAGCAGGAGCTGTCCGAGCATCCAGGGTCAAGCGGGAGCTATAAGGGGTATATTGAATTTCCTGCCAGACATCATTTCAATTTTTCCGCCATCATAGAATGCTTGAGCAAAAGTCATAGCAAGTTGCAGCTATCTTGTGGTCAGTCAGCTTGAATTTTTTGAAAGCACTCCTTTGGGGGTTGTCACGCTTGCTCTATCCAACATATTGCCGGAGCACTGCGTCCTGGCATTGACCGCGATTGATAAGCCTGCGCCGGTTGTAAGTTGAGAGGATGATCTGCTGATGCTCTTCTCATCAACAGTCTCTCACCATACCCTTTAGCGCCTGCTTGTTGAGATAGTTCGGTATTTAGCAAGTAGTGGGGAATGTCGTCAACCCGATTGGCTTGACGCAGGCATCTTTCAAACGACAGGTCGCGCACCTGAGCATCGGCGTTGTTCAGCATATCGGCGAAGATGGAGCAGTATCCGGCGCTACAAAATCATCTCTACTTAAAAGCATATTGCCGTCCAACTGCCCCCGCATATTGCGCTGCACATACTTGTCCCAAGAGCTGCGTTTTGCGAGTAGCCGCCATACGTAGATGACCAGCGCGGAGAAACCATCCATCTGCTTATTTGAAACGGCGGCTCGCCATGTCCGGGTGCTGGTAGCCCTGCTGTCCCTGCACCACCGGCGGCAATCCCGCAAATTCAGGAATATACACCCCGTCGTAATCTACCAGTACCGTATTCTGATTCTCGCGCACCATGATATTGACACTGCAAGATCGCCATGCGCAACATGGGCCCTGGCGGTTCGTGAATTACGCCAAGCCACTTTCCGCCAATAGCCCTATTGCGGCGCGTCGACTTTCCTGCATAATTCGTCTACCTTTTCCAGACGTCACGCCATCAATCCATTCCATGACCATTGGGTATACTTTTCGCTCTTGTCCCTGTGCAATGATTCTCGACCAGAATGCCATCTTCATAATACTGAAAGTCGATGGTGATATCGGGGATGTATTGGCGAAAGTAGACGCTCATCTTTTCATAGCGAACCTGTGTATCAGGATTTATGGCGACGCGAAAAGCAACGCATAGCCTTAAAGCGTCCGCCGCGCGCGCGATATTTATAGGACAACGGCGCAAAATCGCTGAAATTTCCCCAGGGTTTTTTTATTTCGCCTACCGATGCTCTATGGAATAGGTCTCGAACCCCAGGTCAGAGTCCTGAATCTTCAAGCAGTGTTGAGCGTAGAGCATCGCTTCGTCATAGGACAACCGATCAGGCATACGCCTGGTCTCCCCCTGCCTAAAAGATGTTCCATAATTCCTATCCCGGATAGCCACCATCTGAGCAACAACTCGATACATACGCTGATCTGTTGTAATAGCCGGAGCCCCTTCTCCGAGCGTTCATAGCAGCGGATAACGGCGGCATTTCGCTGCGTATCCAGCCAGTGAGCATGTTGACCTTCCGACATCGCCTGTAGAGTGGTGTTTCAACCAGGTGTTTAAGCGCGATTCGGCCCAGTGCGTTGCGTACTTGTTTGGTAATCCTAGCAATACTTGTCTGACATTCGACAGCTTTCGCCCTGCAGTTCTCTCTGGGAACTCATCCATCTCCTGCGGGGGCCCTTTTTCAGCTGGAGTCTGGTAAGTCGATCTCTCTACCGGGGTCTTTGCCGAGGTTGATGTTGCCGCGTCTGCATCGCCGCGCATGATCTCCTTCCTGAATTTTCTGTTCGAGTACTTCTGCTCTATCATTTGCTCATTCAAGACGGTAAGAGACCAGTCGCGACGTTCAAGCTCGCCCTCCCAAAATGCGATAGATTGTTCGACATGCTGACGCATCGGCGGGTATGTTGGATGTTGTCTCGCTGAGACGCCAGTCGAAAACGAGCATAACGCTTCTTCACATAAAAATACGCGAGAACATGCGAGATAGTAATATTTGAACCGCGTTGACCGTCATAACCATTGGAATAGTGAGCATGATATTCCTGGCGGTGCCTTACTCGCCGCGCATCGTCTTCGGTAAATGCAATTTTGTAAGGGGCATAACAGAGCGCATCATAAGAGACGAATGTGTCCAGGCGACATCTACCGCTGTACGTGGTGTTGGATGAGTTTCCATATGAGGAACAGGAGCCTTATAGCTGACTACCTGGAGCCAGAATTTCTCGTATGCTTGCAGGAGCATGCGCGGGGTAGCAGTGCCACTGCGCAGAATCATGCGAAATCGCTGTTGCTCCGCGAACCTGGCGCGCCCGTTTCCGTCCTCTGGTGTAATGATGAAATGTTTGGGTAGAGGCGAAAATTCGATCTTACCATAAGCGCGACTGATTTGATCGTCGGCGGAACGTCGCGCCATATCCAGTTGCTCCCGGTTTTTGCCATCCAGCACAGGCTTTTGCAACGCTTCATATGCTTGACCTTCTGGCGCGCCGTTCCCTCTTTCAGAACCCGAGTAAGTTGCACAGTGGTCTGAGCTGCCTGCAAGCGCGTTTTTTTCCGCCATTAGACGCACTCTCAAACGAGGCATCAAATGCGCCAACAATCGCCAGAGGATTGCCCAGCATCAGAGCCTTGCGGAACGTTTGCAGGCCGTCTCTCTTTTTGTTGCGTAGTGGTAGCGAGTAGCGCCGGGCGCGGTGAGTACTGCGGGTTCGCTCCGATTTTCATACCGACCCACCTTGAAAAGAATTCTCTCTGGACAAGCCAGGAAGAGGGGCCGGGTTTAGCTCCAGCGAGTAGCAGGAAGCGTTGGCTGGTGGCAATGCCAACTAATAAGAGCCTGCTCGCCAACTGGTGCTTCGCAGCACAGAGTCGGCGCTTTTTCAGGGCGTTTCTAGACACCTTGCGCGGTGAGATTCTTACGAAGAGTTTTGGCGCACGGTTCATGCATGAGTAGATCGGCATTCGCCACCAGAACCTCACCTTCGCGGTAAGTTGGCAATATCAAAAGCGTCTCGCACCGCCTTGGAGATGTCCACGCACAGTATTCCGCGACTTCGCGGGCCTTGATCTTCTCCGCGTCTGCTTAACACAATTGTAGCGTTGTTTAACATGCTCCCGTCGCCATAGGCTGTATCGCTAGTAGCTCTTTAATTCCTCGTGGTGCTCTTCCCGCGTGAAAACTATTTCTCCCGGGGCGGCGGGGAGGCGGAAGACTTTCTGTTTCGCTCCCATCTTCGCGCAACGAAATAATGTCGGGTTGTCACCAATTATCGACCGGCACGCATCGATAAACTCCTGCCAATTCTCCGTTTTTTGAGCGATTTCAAAGAAGGCGTTCCAGGAGTTGCTCTCGTTCCCGGACGCGCCGCCGCCAATAATCCAGCGAACCACCGCATCGGTTGCCAGCGGATGATGATATCGCCTGGCGCAAAGGCGACTTCCCACGTTTTGGCATACAACGTATAACGATTGAGGTTTTTAGGCAGTGCAGGCACACAGTAAGGGGCGCGGTCAAAATCCTGGGCGTGCTGTAAGGGGGAACGGGTCCCCGCCCACGATGACGCAGCTATCGCCGAGGACCAACCAATTGCTTGTCGCTGTTTCCGAGTGAGTAAAGCGCGCGCTGTTGCCGAGGGTTTTTAGTACCGCGCGCCTGTTCTCCACTGCCTTGTCCGCCTGGCATTCAGTCGGCTGATCCTGATGGGGCGAGTTCGGGGCGCATAGCAGCGGCCCTTCTGGGCTTGCCGAGTGCGACTACTTCCATTTCAAAAGGATTGCTGAACATCAGTGGTTCCTGGCCTTGCACCCCTAAATCCTGCCCAGATATTTGAGAAGAGTGTTGAACCCGCCCCATCAGCCACGCAAAACAACCCGTGTTGCATCAGAACGCAGTGTATCTTCGCAAGTCGTTATGTCGGCGTGTTTCCAATATTTCCAATAGCGCAGGCTGGGGCTCACACTACAAACATCAACCTCGTCCTTCTGCTAATACCGAGCATACAAGAGGATTGTTCAATGCACGCTGGGACTGGCAAACGGCTAACGATTGGGTCTAGCGGCTGTGTAGCGGTGAATGCGCTCACGAAGTTGAACATTAGCCGAATAGATGAGACCATCATTGAAAATCATACCACGCGCGCCGGTGGAACCGGATACCCCAGTAAACGATTTTGCAGCAGCGTCCGGCTTTGTCTCGGCAAGTAAACGCTTGACATCTTATAGAGAAGCCTCATACGCATCGTTGCACTTCTGGCTCACTGTGAGGATAGAGTACAGGCGATGCGTTGATACTGGTGATATGTATATTAAAAGACAACGTGTTGCCATCACTGGTCGCTGACTGGCGTGATTCTGCTGCGCAACGTCTTTGGGCTCACCTCCGCCATCAGTTGACATACCATCAGTCAGGTTGATAATGACAGGTGGATAATTGTCAGGATGGTTCATGGCCCACTGGAAGCCAGATCGTAGGGACGGGTCCAATGTGTGCACATGGGATTCTCTGCGACGCATGTTTGCCTTAATCCAGATTGGGAAAGGTATTTCTACATCATAGAAGCCGCCGAATTTTTCTATCTCTTCGCGCTTCCGCATCTCTCGATATTGAGTTAATGCATTGGACATTCTGCTGAGGAAGTAAAGGCTGGTTGGCTAATACGCCATCAGGGGCGGATGTCACTGTATTCCCCTCGTAGCGGCGAATATGTCGTCGTTTTACATCAGAACTCGAATTCCGGCAGCACCTCCGTATTAACTGTAATTAGCTCATTGAGGAAGCTATTAAAAATCGTAGCTACCATGTCGCATTTGTCGCTTGCCACTACCAACTCGCTGACTTGCGCAATGGTTCAGCCATTGAGCCTGATTGGTCAGAGAGAAGATCATACCTATCCGACTGATTTATTTCAAAATAGACAGAAAATATCTTGATTTTGTTAGCACTATACCCGATTTTCAGTGCCGAGTTTTGCGGAGCCTGTATCAAGACACTTCTACCTATGTCAAAAAATCAGAACAATTTCGATCTCATCCAAATACTTGACATCTCTTACAATATTAGATAGAGTGAGTGTATATAAAATTCTGTAAGCCTCTAAAATCCTTCTTCGAGCGGAGAGAAATATATGACGACTACAGTGCCACCACACCGTGTTGGACAAAAATTTGGGCCGTATAAGATCACAATATTTCCTGGGGCGGGGAGGGTTCGCCGATGTGTTCTGGGAGAAACGTGAATTCCTCGAACAGGAAAGTTGCTAATTTAAAGGGCTGGACAAAGTATGCATTTTATTCGATAAAGTGCAGCAATTCAAGAACGAAGCGGCTATTATTCTTTCACTGTTTCACCCCTCTATTATCCGGTTTTAATTCCTATGATATCCATTACGAACCCAACGTTACTAGCACAGCCTATCCGTACATTGTGATGGAATATGCCGCGAAGGCAGCGCGCCGCAATTACCCCAGAGGAACAATATTGCCGCTTGAAACGATTGCCACTGTACGTGCAGCAAATCGCCAGCGCTTTACAATATGCTCATTCATCTTGATGCTGAACCGAGAAAATATTCTTTATCAACAATCAAGGCAAGTTATCCTGAGCGACTTTGGCCTGGCAACACGGTAACGGAAAGAGACCCAGGATATCCAGGAAATGCAATCACAGGCTCCCGAACAGATGAGTGGACACCCCGACAAGGCCGAGCACGAGTAAATGTGGCGGTGATGGTGTATGGATATGTGGCTCCGTTCCTTTCTCAGCGAGATTCCTTCATGACTATCTATAAGCTCTCGAATGAACAGCCGCTGTCTCTTCTCGCCAGAGTCCCCACGCTCTCGCGGGAGTTGAGGTGGTTATCATGAAGGCGTTATCAAAAAAAATCGAGGATTGTTATCCCTCGGTTCTCAAATTTGCGGAAAACCTCGAAGGTGCTTACTCACCGGCACAAGCCGCTGCCGCCATTCCTTCGCGTAGCGTCGGCGCCATCCAGTAAGCCCCGCTCCGCCAAACAGCCGCTCCACCTGCTAAAAAGCAGAGGTCGCTGCGCCGCCCCGGCCTTCTGTTCCACCATCTCAACCGGCTCAAAGTCGTGACGCCTTCAGTTGGTGTTACAGGAGAGCAAGCCAGAACAATAGCGCAGCCTTTATCCTGTTGGACGAGTTGCGAAGTCCGACGACTCCCCCTCCGGGCCGCTATGCCTTTCAGTAACCAATCTGTCGCTATACCCGAACCGCAGACTCCACGCGAGGAAGCCGCTCCAGTCCAGGCGCCGCCTGAACCACAGAGGCCAGGCGTATTCTGAGGGATGCCGAGGGGGTATGCAGTCAGCCACCAGGCTGCCCACAGGCACAGGGATATTCGCGCCTCCGGCGGGCTGCAACGGCGCCGGGCAGTCAGGTAGTCCCGGGCAGTCAGGTAGTCCCCGGCAATCCTAACCCACAAGCCCAGGAACTTCGCCATCTCAGAGACGCACGCCTCCTGGCGAGCAGGCAGCCCCCGGCAACCCGGCCAGTATTGTTGTCTCTGGAGCGATGCCCGCGCAGGCTACTATCCTGGCTTACACACAGACTCCGTTTCTGCAACGCCACACGCCCTACCCACAACAGGCAGACAGGGTACCTGCTTTCCGGGTCCGAGGAGGGGTACCGTGGGGCCTGTTAAAGTGCCTCCTTCGAAGGAAAACCTCCCATCAGGGGCCGACAGGGACTACCCCTAACCAGCAGGGGTACTCTGGCGGATATTCAGCTATGCAGGCCAAAATCCGAGGCGCAAGCTCATCCATCGATCTTTCACCCGGTGACATAAAATTCTCGGGTCCCGCACGGCCCAGCTTTACCCAATCTCAAACCATTGGTAAGCTTTGACCAACTACATGGAACGTGGCCACCTTCGCTTCCGCCCTACCTGGGCCGGTACGGACGACTCGGAACCAAATTCGCTTCAGGAGTTTGTTAGCTACATGCACGATATCATCCTGCCGAGGAGAATTGATGCAGAACGTCTTTGTTGTTCTTTGCAGGTATCATCGCCAATATCATTGGCTCCATATTCGTTGGTGTGTGGCTGGGACACCTGACACAGTCGACTGGCAATGAGTGGCATGGTGGGGCATGATCCTCTTTGAATCTTTATAGGCCGCTCTGGCCATCGACTACTCCGGCAATAAAAGGTTGAGAGTAGCGTTAGCAATCATACTCGCCATCATCTAAAGTAGTCGCCTTTGGCTTTGCCTTCGCAACAATCATTGGAGCTGGGGACGAACAGAGGCTTCTCCCTTGGGACGTGATACCCCCTAATTGTCCTCCTTTTCCTCTTCGCGTTCTCTTCGGCTTATGCCTCTGGAAGACGTTCAGACGAGCATAGGCGCAGAGCTAAGTGTAGTTGCCACTATTCCAACTACCGTTGTCAGGTTGTAGATGGTGGCGCAATTCGATTGAAGATAATTGAAAAGCAAAATTGCTCGCCTTCGCGCGTTCATCTCTTCCCAATCTCATATCTGGTGATTATGCCCAACAGCGGGACTTTCATCGTTTTCCCTTTCATGGGGGTGCACTGCCACCGCGAACGCGGAACCAGGAGTCGGGGACGGTGGTTACGATTTCCACGCCGTCAAAATCGAAGTAGTTAGTCTCCCGGTCTTCATACGCGACTTCGCAAACGCGCTCGCAGCGGCAGTTTACGGTGTTTGCTCTGGTAAATGTACCCGGAATCGGACACGCGAAACGAGAGTGAACTTTTTTCCTGATATTATCGCTGATGTACTCGTTCATCCAGTCAGCTAGAATGCGATCTTCCGAAGCGTGAGCGCATCTGCTCGATATTTTTTATTGTGAGCTCGTGCACATCTTCCTGAACTCTTCGCGGGAGCATCGTTTTTAATGTGATTGACTTTTCCACTTTCACTTCTGTCGGAAGGCCATGGCAGTCCCAGCCTTGCGGGGACACTGCATTTTTTTTTTTTTTTTTTTTTTTTTTTTTTTTTTTTTTTTTTTTTTTTTTTTTTTTTTTTTTTTTTTTACACACATGGCCGCCTGGCCCTGGCCACCGCGATGCCAGCCGCAGCCCACACCGCCACACCTCGCTACGCCGATTGGCGCGGCCGCTACCAGTGATCGGCAGACTGGAGTGGTGGCTTCGCCGATGTCTACGAGGTCGACTTCTTCGCCCGATAGAAACGGATGAAGGGTTACAACGTCGATGTTCCCGCAAGGCTGGGACTGCCATGGCCTTCCGACAGAAGTGAAAGTGGAGAGATCGATCACATTACTAAAAACGATGTCTCCCGCGAAGAGTTCAGGAAGATGTGCACGAGGTCGACAATAAAAAATATCGAGCAGATGCGGCTCACGCTTCGGAAGATGGCATTCTCGACGGACTGGTCAAACGGGTACGTCACGATGATGCCGGCGTATTACAAAAGACCCAGCTCTGGTTTACGCGTGCTCCAATCCGGGTACATTTACCAGAGCGAACACCCGGTGAACTACTGCACCCGGTGCGAGACGGCGA
This sequence comes from uncultured Chloroflexia bacterium, assembly GCA_963769535.1. Classification (GTDB taxonomy): domain Bacteria; phylum Chloroflexota; class Ktedonobacteria; order Ktedonobacterales; family Ktedonobacteraceae; genus CF-113. Next base: position 13,916 of record CAVYMC010000008.1, read on the forward strand.
TTGCGTTTGCCGAAGTCGCGTATGAAGACCGGGAGACGCAGGTTAACTACTTTGATTTTGACGGCGTGGAGATTGCAACCACCCGTCCCAAGTCCTCGTCGCCTGCGTTGCGGTGGCAGTGCACCCCCATGATGAGCGGTACTACGCGCTGAAAGGGAAAACGATGAAAGTCCCGCTGTTCGGGCATAATCACCAGATATGAGGATTGGGAAGATAAACGCGCGAGGCGAGCAAGATTTCCCCGATACCCTGCTGGTTGTTCTGCTCCTCTTTCTTAGCATTATTTCTCTGGCACTTGGCGTATATGTCTGGTTTTTTCTAGCAGCAACTTTTTATCGCTGCAATATCAGTTCTTGCTGGCGCTCTTAATAACTGTTCCCTACTTCGGTCTGATATTTTCAATTATCTTCAATCGAATTGCGCCACCATCTACAACCTGACAACGGTAGTTGGAATAGTGGCGCTTACACATTAGCTCTGCGCCTATGCTCGTCTGAACGTCTTCCAGAGGCATAAGCCGAGGACGCCGAAGAGGAAGAGGAAAGACATAATGTTCGCGTCCGGCAGGAAGCCTATATTGGTGCCGGCTCCAATGATTGTTGCGAAGGCAAAGCCAACGATACTCCAGATGATGGCGAGTATGATTGCTAACGCTACTCTCAACACTTTATTGCCGGAGTAGTCGAATAGCCAGAGAGCGCCTGTGGAGAAGCCGAGGGAAACGATGATGCCCCACCATGCCAGCTCATTGCCAGTGGACTGTATCAGGTGTCCCAGCCACACACCAACGAATATGGAGCCAATGATATTGGCGATGATACCTGCAAAGAACAACAAAGACGTTCTGCGTCGACGTTTCCTCGGCAGGATGATATCGTGCATGGTCTGGCTAACAAACTCCTGAAGCGAATTTGGTTCCGAGTCGTCCGTACCAGTACCACTGCCGGGTCGGCCCAGGTAGGGCGGAAGCGAAGGTGGCCCTGGATGGTCCATGTAGGTAAAGCTACCAATGGTTTGAGATTGGGTAAAGCTGCCGGGCATCGGTCCGAATTTTATGTCACCGGGTGAAAGATCGATGGATGAGCTTGCGCCTAAAAACGGACTTTTGGCCTGCATAGCTGAATATCCGCCAGAGTACCCCTGCTGGTTAGGGGTAGTCCCTGTCGGCCTGATGGGAGGTTTTCCTTCGAAGAAGGGCGTTTTAACAGGGCCAGCAGGCGCTCCTACCTGCGCGGACCCGGAAAGCCAGGGTACCTGTGCCTGTTGTGGGTCAGGCGGTGTGGCGTTCAGAAACGGAGTCTGCTGCTGTAAGCCAGGATCGCTGGCTGTAGCCTGCGCGGGCATCGCTCCCAGAAACGACGATGGTGCCTGTGGGCCAGGGTTGCCGGGGGCTGCCTGCTCGCCAGGAGGCGTGCCGGTTAGGAATGGCGAAGGTCCCTGGGCCTGTGGGTTAGGATTGCCGGGGACTACCTGACTGCCCGGGACTACCTGACTGCCCGGCGGCATTCCTGGCAGAAACGACGAATATCCCTGTGCCTGTGGGCCAGAGTTGCTGGTGGCTGACTGCATACCCTGCGGCATCCCTGCCAGAAATACGCCTGGCCTCTGTGGTTCAGGCGGCGCCTGGACTGGAGCGGCTGCCTCGCGTGGAGTCTGCGGTTCGGGTATAGCGACAGATTGGTTACTAGAAGGCATAGCAGCCGGAGGGGGAGTCGTCGGAGCTTTAGCAACTGGTGCCGACCCGGATAAAGGCTGCGCTGTCCTCTGGCTTGCTCCTCCTGACGCGACTGGAGGCGTGGCGACCGGTTGAGCCGGTTGAGATGGTGGAACAGAAGGCCGGGGCGGCGCAGCGACCTCTGCTTTAGCAGGTGGAGCGGGCTGCGATATTTTTGGCGGAGCGGGCTTACTGGATGGCGCCGACGCTACGCGAGGAATGGCGGCGGCGGCTTGCTCCGGTTGAGTAACGGCCTTTTCGAGGTTTTCCGCAAATTTGAGAACCGAGGGATAACGATCCTGGATTTTTTTTGATAACGCCTTCATGATGACCGCCTCAACTGCCGGCGAGAGCGTGGGGACTCTGGCGAGAAGAGACGGCGGCTGTTCATTCAAGAGCTTATAGATATAGTCATCGAGGGATCTCGCTGAGAAAGGAACGGAGCCACATATCCATTCATACACCATCACGGCCAGAGCATACTGGTCGCTGGCCTTGTCGGGGTGTCCACTCATCTGTTCGGGAGCCATATAATACGGGGTTCCCTGGATATCCTCGGGTCTCTTTCCCGTTACCAGTGTTGCCAGGCCAAAGTCGCTCAGGAGTAACTTGCCTTGATTGTTGATGAGAATATTTTCGGGTTTCACATCAAGATGGATGACCTGGCTGCCATGAGCATATTGTAAAGCGCTGGCGATTTGCTGCACGTACGTGGCGATGGTTTCAAGCGGCAATATTGTTCCTCTGGGGTGATTGCGGCGCAGGCTGCCTTTCGCGGCATATTCCATCACAATGTACGGATAGGCTGTGCTAGTAACGTTGGGTTCGTAATGGATATCATAGGAATAAAACCGGATAATAGAGGGGTGAAACAGTGAAAGAATAATAGCCGCTTCGTTCTTGAATTGCTGCACTTTATCGAACTGGATCATTACTTTGTCCAGCACTTTGATGGCAACTTCCTGTTCAAGGAGATTCACGTTTCTCCCCAGAAACACATCGGCGAACCCTCCCCGCCCCAGGAATGTTGTGATCTTATACGGCCCAAATTTTTGTCCAACACGGTCGACTGATGGCTGTGTCGTCGTCATATATTTCTCTCCGCTCGAGGATTTTAGAGGCTTACAGAATTTTATATACACTCACTCTATCTAATATTGTAAGAGATGTCAAGTGTTGGATGAGATCGAAATTGTTCTGATTTTTTGACATAGGTAGAAGTGTCTTGATACAGGCTCCGCAAAACTTGACAGCCTATTTTGAATCGGGTATAGTGCTAACAAAATCAAGAATATTTTCTGCTATTTTGAAATAAATCAGTGCGATTGTGATCAATTGCAAATGTTTTGTTGCTCGTATAACGGAGCCTGTATAATTAAAGATAGGTGAAGGAGATACCCAATGACAAATATGTTTTCACGTCGCTGGAACAGCGCGACTCCTGGTTGCATGATCTTTCTACTTGACCAATCAGGCTCGATGGCTGAACCATTCGCGAGTCAGCAAGTTGGTAGTGGCAAGCGAAAATGCGACATGGTAGCTACGATTTTTAATAGCTTCCTCAATGAGCTAATTACCGTTAATACGGAGGTGCTGCCGGATTCGAGTTCTGATGTAAAACGACGAGCGGATATTTGCGCCATCAGCTACGAGGGGAATACAGTGACATCCGCGCTTGATGGCGTATTAGCCAACCAGCCTTTTGTTTCCCTGGCGGATCTCCAGATGAGTCCGCTCGATATCGAGATGCGGAAGCGCAAAGAGATGGACGATTCCGGCGGCTTCTATGATGTAGAAATACCTTTCCCAATCTGGATTAAGGCAAAACATGGCGGAGGAACTCCCATGTGCGCCGCGTTGAACCGTGCCTACGATCTGGCTTCCCAGTGGGCCATGAACCATCCTGACAATTATCCACCTGTCATTATCAACCTGACTGATGGTATGTCAACTGATGGCGATCCCTCGAGCATTGCGCAGCAGATCACGCAGGTCGCGACCAGTGATGGCAACACGTTGCTGTTTAATATACATATCACCAGTATCAACGCATCGCCTGTACTCTATCCTTCCAGTGAGCCAGAAGTGCCCAACGATCAGTATGCCAGGCTTCTCTATAAGATGTTCGAGCGTTATTCCCGAGACGAGCCGGACGCTGCTGGAATCGTTGCTGGGGTATCCGGTTCCGCCCGGCGCGCGTGGTATGATTTTCAATGGCGATGCGTCGTCTATTCGGCTAATGTTCAACTTCGTGAGCGCGCCGGCTACACAGCCGCTAGACCCGAATCGTTAGCCGTTTGCCAGTCCAGCGTGCATTGAACGATCCTCTTGTATGCTCGGTATTCACACAGAAGGACGAGGTTGATGTTTGCTGATGTGACCAGCCTGCGCTATTGGAAATCTGAACGCGCCGACATAACGACTTGCGAAGATACACTGCGTTCTGATGCCCAACACGGGTTGTTTTGCGTGGCTGATGGGGCGGGTTCAACACTCTTCTCAAATATCTGGGCAGACATTTTGGTCGAGCAATTTGCGCAGGACCCGCTGATGTCCAGCGATCCTTTTGAAATGGAATGGTGGATTCGGCAAGCCCAGAAGCGCTATCGCGAACTCGCCCCCCCATCAGATAAGCTCAACTGGAATGCCAGGCAAAAGGCGGTGGAACAGGGCGCGTACTCAACCCTGGCAACCGCGCGCTTTACTCGCTCGGAGAGGAAGACGGCGACAGCAGAATTGTTGGTCGTTGGCGATAGCTGCGTCATCGTGGGCAATGCTCAGAAGCAGCAGATCACCTCGTTCCCCTTACAGCACGCCCAGGATTTTGACCGCGCCCCTTACTGTGTGCCTGCGCTGCCTAAAAACCTCAATCGTTATACGTTGTATGCCAAAACCTGGGAAGTCACCTTTGCGCCAGGCGATATCATCATCCTGGCAACCGATGCGGTGGCTCGCTGGATTATTGGCGGCGGCGCGTCCGGGAACGAGAGCAACTCCTGGAACGCCTTCTTTGAAATCGCTCAAAAAACGGAGCGCAACTGGCCGGAGTTTATCGATGCGTGCCGGGCCGACCAGTCGATGATTGATGACGACTCAACCGCGATGATTATTTCGTTGCGCGAAGATGGGAGCGAAACAGAAAGTCTTGGCCTCCCCGCCGCGCCGCGCCAGGAGATAGTTGCCGCGCGGAAGGCAGAGTTTGAGCGCGCGCGCCACGAGAATAATAAAGAGCTACTAGCGATCACCTATGGCGACGGGAGCATGTTAAACAACGCTACAATTGTGTTAGCAGACGCGGAGAAGATCAAGGCCCGCGAAGTCGCGGATGCTCTGCGTGAAGTACTCCAGGCGGTGCGAGACGCTTTGAATATGCCCAACTTTACAGCGAAGGTCGAGCCGGTCTGGTGGCGATATGCCGATCTACTCATGCATGAACCGTGCGCCGAAACTCTTTGTAAGAATCTCGCCGCGCAAGGTGTGCGTCTCGAACGCCCTGAAAAAGCGCCGTTCTCTATTCAGCAGTTTGCTGCCGAACCGCCAGTTGGCGAGCAGGCTCCTATTCCTGGCATTGCCAGCCAGCCAACGCTTCCTGCTACTCCACTGGATAAACCCGGCCCTCTTCCTGGCTTGTCCAGAGATTCTTTTCAAGGGTCGGTGGGTATTGAATCGGAGCGAACCCGCATACTCGCGCCGGCGCTACTCGCTACCACTACGCAACAAAAAGAAGAGACGGGCCTGCAAACGTTCCGCGAGGCTCTGATGCTGGGCGATCCTCTGGCGATTGTTGGCGCATTTGATGCCTCGTTTGAGAGTCGTCTAATGGCGGAAGAAAAAACGCGCTTGCAGGCAGCTCAGACCACTGTGCAAAACTTGCTCAGGGTTCTGAAAGAGGGAACGGCGCGCCAGAAGGTCGAAGCATATGAAGCGTTGCAAAAGCCTGTGCTGGATGGCAAAAACCGGGAGCAACTGGATATGGCGCAACGTTTCGTTGAGGCTCTGCGTTCCGACCAGGACGATCAAATCAGTCGCGCTTATGGTAAGATCGAATTTTCGCCTCTACGCAAACATTTCATCATTACACCAGAGGAGCAGAAACGCATTGAACGGGCGCGCCAGGTTCGCGGAGCAACCGAGCAATTTCGCATGATTCTGCGCAGTGGCACTGCTACCCCCGCGCTGCTCCTGCAAGCATACGAGAAAATTCTGGCTCCAGGTAGTCCACTATCGTCGAACGAGCGGTACGTGATTGGTCTGTCACAACGCTACTGTTCCTCGTATCAAACCATCCAACAGGCGTTGCAAGCGGTAGATGTCGCGCGCCTGGAACGCTTCGTTCGTCTCTATGATGCGCTCTGTTATGCCCCTTACAAAATTGCATTTACCGAAGACGATGCGCGGCAAGTAAGCGCCGCCAGGAAATATGTCAGTCTCACTATTCCAATGGTTATGACGGTCAACGCGGTTCCGATCACTATCTCGCATGTTCTCGCGTATTTTTATGTGAAGAAGCGTTATGCTCGTTTTCAACTGGCGTCTTTCCGGCAACAACATCCAACATACCCGCCCGATCGTCAGCATGTCGAACAATCTATCGCATTTTGGGAGGGCGAGCTTGAACGTCGCGACTGGTCTCTTACCGTCTTGAATGAGCTGATAGAGCAGAGATTGCTCGAACAGAAAATTCAGGAGGAGATCATGCGCGGCAATGCCAGACGCGGCAACATCAACCTCGGCAAAGACCCCGGTAGAGAGATCGACGAGCTTGCCAGAGAACTCCGGCTCGAAAAAGGCCCCGCAGGGAGATGGATGAGTTTGCCAGAGAACTCCAGGCGAAAGGTGTCGATGTTCAGACAAGTATTGCTCAGATTACCGAACAAGATTTGCGCAACGCGCTGGCGCCAATCGCGCTTAAACACCTGGTTGAGCGCTATCTACAGGCGATGTCGGAAGGTCAAACGATGTCTCACTGGCTGGATACGCAGCGAAATGCCGCCGTTATCCACTACTACGAACGCTCGGAGAAGGACTCGGCTATTACAACAGATCAGCGTATGTGCTGGTTGTTCAGATGGTGGGCTATCCGGGATAGGAATTATGCGATTCTTTAGCAGGGGGAGACCAGCGTATGCCTGATCGGTTGTCCTATGACGAAGCGATGCTCTACGCTCAACACTGCTTGAAGATTCAGGACTCTGACCTGAAACAGGGCAATGTTGAGACCTATTCCATCAAGACATCGGTAGGCGAAATAAAAAAACCCTGGGGAATCGAAGGCGGTTTCGCCGTTGTCTATAAATATCGCGCGCGCGGCGGACGCTTGAAGGCTATGCGTTGCTTTCGCGTCGCCATGAATCCTGATACACAGGTTCGCTATGAAAAGATGAGCGTCTACTTTCGCCAATACATCCCCGATATCACCATCGACTTTCAGTATTATGAAGATGGCATTCTGGTCAAAGAATCGTCGCAGGGACAGAGCAAAAAGGTCTGCCCGGTGATCGTAATGGAATGGATTGATGGCGTGACGCTGCTGGAAAAGGTAGACGAATTATGCAGGAAACGAGACACGCAGGCAATAGGGCTATTGGCGGACGAGTGGCTTGGCGTGATTCACAAACTGCGCCAGGCCCATGTTGCGCATGGCGATCTTGCAGGTGTCAATATCATGGTGCGCAAGAATGGGAAACCGGTACTGGTAGATTACGACGGGGTGTATATTCCTGAATTTGCGGGATTGCCGCCGGTGGTGCAGGGACAGCAGGGCTACCAGCACCCGGATATGGCGAGCCGCCCGTTCAATGAGCAGATGGATGGTTTCTCCGCGCTGGTCATCTACGTATCGCTGCTGGCGCTGAAAACGCAGCCGGAACTTTGGGACAAGTATGTGCAGCGCAATATGCGGGGGCAGTTGGACGGCAATATGCTTTTTAGTAGAGATGATTTTGTAGCGCCGGATACTGCTCCCATCTTCGCCGATATGCTGAACAACGCCGATGCTCAGGTGCGCGACCTGTCACGCGGCTTGAAAGATGCCTGCGTCAAGCCGATCGGGTTGACGACATTCCCCACTCATTTGCTGGATCCCGACTATCTCAACAAGCAGGCGCTAAAGGAGCTGGTGAGAGCTGTTGATCAAGAAGACGATGAGCAGATCATCAAGCTCTGGGATAACTCCCTCTCAACTTACCAACCGGCGCAGGCTTATCAATCGCGGGTCGATGAAGCCAGGAGGCGCGCTGCTGCGATGGCCGCGTTTAACAACGCGCTTTCCACCGGCGATGTGTTCGAGATAGCAAGCGTGACAACCCCGGAGGTACTCAAAAAAGTCAACTTGACTGACCACAAGATAGCTGAACTTGCTATGACTTTTGCTCAAGCATTCTATGATGGCGACGAAAACAAAATGGTAGACTGCTGGCAGGAAATTCAATATACCCCTTATAGCTCCCGCTTGACCCTGGATGCTCAGAAGCGTTCCCTGCTGGATGCTGCAAAAGGGCGTAAGGAGGCCTTGAGTACGTTCCGCACGAAGGCTCTTTATAATCGTGAATATCCGAAACCCAAAGCCTCCGTAATTGTGGGCAGACATAAGCAATTCTCAGCAACCCTGGGCAATGATTCTGGCTTGAACGAATATGAACGCAAGCTCATTGACGACGCGTATCATTATACCACTATGTACGAGGCGGTCAGAGAAGCCTTGCGGAAATATGAAAAAACAAAAGATATGACGCCGTTTCTGGAAGCTTACGATGAAGAACTCGATATTCTCTTCTTTGATGATTTTTTAGATAATGAGCGCAAGCTGATTAAGAAATTGATTAATGAGGGGAAGCTCGAACGGGCGGTGAAAGCCGGGGCCTCGCGGCTTGTGGTGGCGACAGCCAGGAACATCGATCTCGAAGACACCAGCCGCACCATTTTCTCTGATGATCGTTTGAAAAAAGAACACGAGAAATTCATTAAAGCATTTGAAGCAAAGAACGTGCGAGTGCAGTTTGAGTATGGGAAGGCGTATATTAGCTGGGATTGGCCCAGTGACGAGCTGGTGCAACTCGCGGCGGTGGTGTGGCGTTATGATCGCTGGCCCGAACATCCACAAACGAGCGACCCCGGACGTGGGATGCAATGGGTCTTACGTCGTGTTTATGAATCCTATAAACGCGCTGAGTTTCAAATTGGCATGGCGCAGCAGTTGTACGCGCAAGTCTATCTCGCCATAGAAGGAGCGGCAGGGCCGCCGAAGGAAATGTTCTTTTCGCGAGGGAATGAGCCAACCTCCCGGTGGTCGGGCCAGGTTCCGCCCTGAAGGACACAGAATTCTTTCTTTATGCGGAAGGTTTATAAATATTCTGCAAAAGGTGACTATACCTTTTTGCGCTGTTGTGATAAAATTCAATCTAATCAGGTTAGTTCAACCGGCATTACTTTGAAGTGAGCAATTCTCACTACGTATAAGCGCATTTTTACTGTATGTTTTCCAGGAGATCGCGCAACATAGACGAGGGGATCAATAATCATGCCGCTAGTAAGCCCAACATTTAGAATCCGTTGCCCATATTGCCGCAACTCATTCCATCCTGGTGACTGCGCCATCTACTCTACCGCAACTCCTGGAAAAATGCTCCGCAGGTCGCCCATGACCAATACGCCAGAATATGTCAAGTCGCGTTCCTGGATTGAAGAACTGAGCGGCCCCGAATTCACCATAGAAATGGCCGTTCGCCAGTGTCCATCGTGCAGCCAGTTCCTGTTCGAGGGCATTGAGATGTGCGATAATCTGAACATTGCCATCATCGGTGATTCTAGTTCAGGTAAGACCCATTACATCGCTTCGCTGATCGATCAATTGCGACGAAGCGCTCTGACGCAAAATGGCAAGGGCCTTGTGCAGCTCAGACCCCGCAATAAAGCTACAAGCGACAATTATAAGAAGATATACTATGATCCGATCTTCCAGAATCGTGAAATTGCCTTACTAACTCGTCCGGGAAGATTCGATGCGCAGGGCAATCCTACCAGAATTGAGCCGTTAGTCTACCAGCTAATCATCCAGGATAATTCCTCCAGCGCGGGCAGTATGCTTAACTTGCTGTTCTATGATATCTCGGGCGAAGATTTAGCAAACAATACAGGATTGGTACAATTTGGCGAACATGTGCTGCGGGCCGATGGCATCATCTATCTTGCCGATCCTATGGCAATGGATCATATTTACCAGCAGTTGCCCCAGGAAGCCAGGTCTCCTCAAGTATCGACCCGCAGGGTAGAAGAAGTACTCTCAACGGTGATGTACCGTCTCGAGCAGTATAACAGAGTGCGTCCGGACGAAAGCATCAGTATTCCTACCGCCATCGCCATTTCTAAAGCAGATGTACTCCAGCATATCATTCCAGACACGGTACGGCCTAATTACTGGTTGATGTACCGGCAGGCCTATGATGGCAAGGCGCACGTAGATGATATCAAACATGTCGATCAAGAAGTGCGTTCTATTCTCAAAAGGTATGGGGAAAATGCTCTGCTGCAAATGAGCAATCGCTTTGAACATGTCAACTTCTTTGCTATCTCTGCCACAGGTCACCCACCCGATAGCACCAACACCTACCCTCGCATCGAGCCGCATCGCTGTCTCGACCCTTTCATCTGGATTCTGTGGAAACTCAACTACTTACCGGCAGCGAGGTATTAGCTATGGCACTCGTCAGCCCATTCTACAAAATACGCTGTCCTTATTGTCGCAAGGAGTCTCACCCCTGCGATATGTCGATCGCTTCATTGACCCAGAACGGCAAGGTGCTGTACAACCCGCCACGGCAGGGCACCCCTCGTTACTACTACTCACGCTTCTGGACACCAGAACTTGGCGGCGAGAAGTATACTACCGAACTGGCGCGTCGCGTCTGTCCCCAGTGCGGCAAGATGCTCCCGGAACACGAGGTCGATGAAACATTCAACATCGCCATCGTTGGTGATACCTCTTCGGGAAAGACGCACTACATCGCCGTTCTTATCGATCAACTCAAGCGCGGCATTATGATGCAGGCGGGCAACGGCAGTACGCGCCTGATCAGTCTGAATCCAGAAACAGAGCGGAAGTACCGTGATGTCTACTACGCGCCTATCCTGCAAGTAAAGGATGCTCGCCTTGTTGGCGGAACAAAGCCGGGCAATTTCGGGCCTTCTGGCGAACCGATCAAGAGCGATCCTCTGGTGTACCAGTTGACGATCAACGAAGGTCAAACGGGTTCCGCGAGAGCTTTCAACCTGCTTTTCTATGATATCTCCGGGGAGGAAATCGCCGATCCGACTCTGATTGTCCAGTTCGGGGAACACATCCTGCGCGCTGATGCCATTATCTACCTTGCCGACCCGATCACTATGGAACGAGTGCGGCGACAATTACCCCGGCACTTACAACCTGATCCCGCCTCTATTTCCACGCGCTCCGCGCACGAAGTGCTGGCGAATATCATGTACCGCTATGAGCAATACCAGCGCATCCGACCCGGCGGGAGCATCAGTATCCCGACGGCTATCACGCTTTCCAAGTCTGATCTGCTCAGGTATACTATACCGGTATCTGATCAACGCAATTATCTGATCTTTCAGAAAAAAGTCTATGACGGGAAGGCTCATCCGCAGGAGTTCGCGCGTATGCATCAGGAAGTGGGGGCATGTTTACGCGCTTATGATGAGCAGGCAATCTTAAAAATAAGCGGGCGCTTCTCGAGACGTTAACTTTTTCGCAGCCTCTGCAATGGGCGCTCCACCGGACAGCAACGGCAAATATATCCGTATCGAGCCACTGCGCTGTTTAGATCCCTTCATCTGGGTTTTATGGAAGTTGGGTTGTATAGAGGCTGCTTGACCGGTCGCATGCAGTAGAGAGAATAGAGACGCAGCAGAAAGAGAGCAAAGAATGCCAGGGAATACAGAGCTTGAACTTGACCAACTGTGGTTTACATGGTCCACTGCTGGTCTGGGATCAATGCCGATGGGTTTCCGCGTGCGCGCCGCCTCCCAGGGTCTGTATGATACGCTGGGGATGCGCTATCGCCGCGTCAACCGCTTTCTGAGCTACGAGCTGCCGGAAGGCACCTCCGTCAGTGAGTTCAACACCCGTATCGCGCCAATCTCGCTCTCCTTTGTGGATAATGGCGATGAACGCCTGCTTATTCGCAAGGTTTTTACGGGTCTGGATGCCGTTGGGCGCAATGGGGTCTTTTTCGCGCATTTGATCGCGGGCCTGCCGCGCGACTTCACTGCGCGCGATGCTATTGAACTCTGGTACTGTCCTGAACTGTGGGTCGAATCTGAGCAGGGTCTCTCCCCCAACGAAACGCATCTGGAGAAAATTCCTTACAGCCGCATCGTTAACTATGTGCAATACTCTCAGACCAGCTTTAATTTCGCCCCAATCAGCGAGAAGCTCCAAAATCTACTGCTCTTGATTCCGAGTTGAGGTTTGCCGCCGCGCATCAATGTGAGAGGACATTCCACTCTGATCGCCTCTCTGATCTATGGACTTACCCATACTTTGCCCGGAACGTTGCTACCCAACCTGACCTTCACCACCTATGAAAGCACTGTGCAAGAGAGCGAATTTCTGATCACGGGGACGATCAACGGAACCGAATTACAAGACCTTACCAGACTCCAGGTGCAGCCCGATCAAGCCGCCGGGCCACTTTCGGAGGATATCCAGCGCTATGTAACTGTTGCCGTCAGCTCACTGGTCAATAACAATATGGAGAAGCTCAACAGGCTGATCGACGAGATAGATAGGCGCGATCATGCGAGCGTCGATGACTTGATTGAGCTGTTCAAGCGTCGCTTTCGCTTTGGTGAACTCACACTTAAACAATTGGGAGACATCATGCTCCACCCGGCTGACAACGTGGAGGATCTACTCGATCCCGCGTTTCAAACGGAAGCAGCCCAACTTTTGCTTACCTATCCTGATTACTGGGAGCCGCGCGGCAAAGAGGTTTTTCAGAAAGTGAAGGGTTGGCTGGCTCCTGGGGCTAAAACGACGCTTAATGAGCAAACGCGGGAAGCCCTCTCCAGGTGCTTAAATGGAATGGCTGAATACCTATTCTCAATCATACGAAAAGAGCTTGCCCAGGGAACCATGCCCCGGCAAAGTATAGCAATACTCGGGGTGATAGCCCACCCATCCATCAACCCTGACCTTTATCTGCGGATGCTGACCGAGTTTGCGCAAGAGCCGCTTCACCGGCAAATTACCTCAGATGGATTGTGGCCTTTCCATCTCTGGCTGTTGAGTTGCGCGAATCTGATGCAGCCCCGGCCAACACGAGAACAGATGTTGCCCTGGCTCTCCATCCCTTCCTGGGAGAAGCTGGACAGGGTGCTCAAACTCGGTCTGCCTGCCGAGTGGGAATCCGCGGCAATGTTTGAACCGGTAATGTCAAAGCGCGATATTTCTAAGTCGGCTATGGGTGTAATCAAAGCATACGAGACGAAATTCACCGCCTTCATGCGAGATAACCTCAAACAGGGAAGCCAGTTCAGGAATCAGAATTTCATCACTGTGGGGCTGCGCTTATTCGAAGCCATCATCCGTTTTGACGAGCAAGCGAGCAAAAATAATGAGCCAGAGTACAGCTATCCCAATCGGGTTGCCTTGCTTTTGAACTTATTGAACGCTGCTCCCAATGATCCAGGCGTCATTGAATCCCTCTTCTTAATTGTCCAGTTTGCTTCGCCCTATCAACTCACGGTGAGCGAGTTTGGGAGCGTGGTCGCGGGCTGTCAGCCGGAGGTAATGGCGGCGAGAAGCGCATCGCCTTCGTTGATGACGTACATACAGGAATTTATTGTCACCCTCACGCCTAAACAGCTCATGTATAAAAATACGTTGATGCTCCTGGAGCAGTTTCAGCAAAGCACTACCCTCACCGCATCGTCCGATACCGTTGCCAGGTCGGTCAACTTCTGGCTGGCGATCCACAAGTTTCTGACGGCTAAAGTCTTTAATGAGAACCTGCTCCAGAACATCAAACCCGCTTTAGAATATCTGGCACCACAGTTTCACCAGCGGGGCCAGGATATCTGGCAAACATTCATCCAAGAAATGGTTCCTGACCTTGTGGCTCTGGTGAAAACTGAATATCACCTTGAAAGTGTATTATACGTTTTCGAGGGCGCTTACATAGTTGCCTCGTGGGACTTGCTGAACGCTCTGGCGATTTGCGCGGGAGAGGCGCTGGCAGAGAAGCTAGATCGACTGATTCCCTACCTGCTCTGTGGTATCCGCGAACACAGTCGCACCGGGTTTCCCAGAGAAGCACTGGACGCCTACCTTCAAAGGCTCTTTAACCGGGCGAGTGACACTACGCTCATTGATATTGATAAGGCTACTTTGAATAGAATATGGCCTGATCTGATAAACGCTGAGTGGAAAGGCTGGCGCGACCGTACAAAAACCTCCTGGAAAGACAAGCTCGTGGGCAAAAAAACCAATACCCAGCAACAAAAGCCATCTACAGGGCCGCAACCGCCCCAGCCACTGCCAATAAACCCAAATCATACTTTTGGAACTTCGCAACCAGATCAACGAGGCCAGTTTTCGCCAAATCCGGCTTCTCCGGTTGCGTCACCGATGGCTCCACAACCGCAGATGCCAAATTCAGTTCCTCCGGCTGCACTGCAAGCCCAACACTCGCATACGGCGAACCCTGCTCCCGTGATAACGCCGGAAAGGGTGGTGCAACCGCAAATACAGAAGCCGCCACCGCAAAGGGAACTTCGGATCAATGTAACAATTGGTGAGCTGTTATATCCAATCCCTGTAAATAATTATGAACAAGTGCGTCATATATGGTCCCAGGCTCTTCAGTACTGGTATCTCATGCTTAATGCTACTTCGAACAAAGCTCGCTCAAAAGGAATAACAGATGAGTTAAATACAATCAAGGATTTGCAAGATGATCTAAAGAAGCTTCCGGCGACATTAGAATCCGGGTTGCTCATCCAGTATTTCGTGGACGATTTGCTCATCAACCTTGAGATCGAGCAGCTTAGTCAAACTCAGGATGAGCCTTTCTTACATTCGTCTAATTACATTTTAGGCCGATTAGAGGAATTTAAATCCTCCATCGGAACAACGAATTACCAGTATTTCTCTAAGAGTGTTACTGAGCAAGCCATCAAGGAAACACTCCAAAAGCTCATTCGTCGTTATCATTTTATCCAGTATATGGAGCAACAGAATAAGGAATGGAATAAATGGCTTAATAAGGAAAGAAAGTCTGCAAAATACGAGTGCCAGAAAGTTCCGGCACGGGCGTAGAGTTAATTTCGCGGAGGAAGAAGCGCATGAGTTTCATTGCTGATACACAGACCAAATTAGACACGGTGGCGCGTAAAATCCAGAAGATCAATCCGAGCGCGGCCAACCGGCTGTTCCGGTTGAGCGCGGCGGTCGGGCGCGCTCCTAATTCGATGTATGATGCCTGGTCACTCAATGATATTCATCAGATGGTAGGCGCTCAAGCTATTACGGAGCAGATGCGGGCCAAGGACATACCCAACCAGGGACTGCGCTTCCTGGAGTGGGTCCGCAACCTCCTGATCTTTTTGCCCCTGGTACTCACCTGGTACGGTATCTCTAACGCGGTAAACAGTTATTATACATTCGTCACTGTTGTCAACAGTAGCCCTTCGGCTGATAAGACGCAGATCCAACTACCGTTCCTTTATCTCTGGCAGCAGCGGTTCGGCGGCTATCTTCCCGGCTGGCTCACGCTTGGTAATCTGGCCTTCTACGACTTCATACTGCTTTTATTGCTTGTGCTCTTGACCGCGGTTGTCAATGTCCGCACGCATCTACGTACCGGCCGTAAAGAGCAGGAGGCGGAACTGCTGCAAGAAGAGTTGACTGATGCCCTGTCCGATGCCGCGCTCTGCCTGACCGGGCCGCGCGCCGGTCAGCAAGGGGGCGTTGGCGGCATTGATATCAGCCCGCAACTCCAACAACTTCAGGAAGAGATAGAGAAGGATCGTCAGAGTCGCGAGGAGACGATGCAGCATGCCAGAGCGCTTATCGACCCCATCGCTCCTCTCCTGCAAAGTATGATCAACGAAGCGCAGTACATTCGAGGTTCTATGGATAACCTGGGTCAGGTCCAGCAACGCTCCATGGATAACTTGAGCCAGGTTTTACAGAGTCTCGCCGGAGTGGCCCAACAGATAGTGACTGATCAACAGCAGCTTCTCATTACCGTAGGAGAACTACTCACGGAGCAGAAGAGTAACAGCTTGTCGGTCAAGCAATTGGTGGAAGACCAGAGAATCTGGGGTCAGTCAATCTTGAATGCCGTACAGGAGTTTACTACAACATCTCAGGGGCTGAACCAGATGCCTGCTGCTGTCAAACTGTGGACATCCCAGCTTGAAGCGCTCGTCAACCAGTTGGGCGTCGAACACAAGGCGCAGACCACTGTGACACAACAGACCGCCGATACTGCCGCCCATTTAAAAGATGCTTTTGACCAGGTGGAAGAGGTTGCCACTAGCTTGAGAAGCATATCGAAGGACTTCTTCGACGTAATGAATATGATGCAGAGATTTCCAGATGTCGTCAATGCGAGTGTAGATGAGGTTGCGCGTCAATATAATAGCGCCGCCGCCAGTGTCGCACAGGGCGGAAATAATTTAAGCTATGCTGCCCATGTACTCTACGAGGCTGCCAATCGTCTCAACAGCGGTAGCAACGGACAGCCACATCCCTAAATTGAACGCGCAGGAATCTGATCGACCGCGCCTCGATCTCATGAAGAGAGGAAGATATGCGCCCGTATAACAAGCGCAACTTGCGCGATATGACCATTCTCGGTGGCTGGCTGTTCGCCGATCTTCTGGTGGCCCTCATGGTCATCTTCATGGCCGCGCAGCCAGCTTTTCCCAAAATCATACCCAGAACAGTGACGCCTACGTTAACGCCAACCGTCACTACGACGCCAACACCGACGCCTGCGCCGCGCCTGGACTTCAATTATCATCGCTTCAGGATGGATACGGTAGACTATGCTGGCATCCTTGCTAACAAGCCTTCAGCAGTTCAGGCGGTAGAGCAATATATCAATAGCCAGTCTCTGTTGCGTAACCGCAGTGCGGGTCTGGTGATCGTTTATGATGGAGCGTCTACCGATGCCGATCAGGGGGATGCGTTGATTATTGCGCAAGCGGTTATGGACAATGTCTTGAAGGTTATGGGCAGGCAGCAGGGAGGACTTTTCCAGCGCGCATCCTATTACACCCCTGTCTACCTCTTTGGCCCCGGCCATAGCACAGTGGTTATTGATATTTACCTGTTCCAGCAATAAGATCGGGGTATCGCGTCTCATGGGGTAGCAGACGCGGCAGAAAGAGAGCGAAGAGTGCCTGGGAGTACAGAGCTTGAGCTTGACCAACTGTGGTTTACATGGTCCACTGCTGGCCTGGGATCGATGCAGGCGGGTTTCCGCGTGCGCGCCGCCTCCGAGGGTCTGTATGATACATACGGAATGCGCTATCGTTGTGTCAACCGCTTTCTGAACTACGAACTGCCAGAAGGCGCCTCCGTCAGCGAGTTCAACAGCCGTATCGCGCCAATCTCGCTCTCCTTAGTGGATAATGGCGATGAACGCCTGCTTATTCGCAAGGTCTTTACGGGTCTGGATGGTGTTGGACGCAATGGAGCCTACTTCACGCACCTGATCGCGGGCCTGCCGCGCGGGTTCACCGCACGCGAGGCTATTGAACTCTGGTACTGTCCTGAACTGTGGGTCGAATCCGAGCAGGGTCTCCCACCCAACGAAACGCATCTGGAGAAAATCCCTTACAGACGCATCATAAACCATGTGCAATACTCTCAGACCAGCTTTAATTTCGCCCCAGTCAGCGAGAAGCTCCAAAACCTGCTGCTTTTGATTCTGAACAAAGGCTTGCCGTCGCGTATCACCATCAGAGGACATTCTACCCTGATCGCCTCCCTGATCTATGGGCTTACCCATACTTTGCCCGGAACGTTGCTACCCAACCTGACCTTCACCACCTATGAAAGTAATGTGCAAGAGAGCGAATTTCTAATCGCAGGAACGATCAACGGGGCCGAATTGCAGGACCTCACCAGACTCCAGGTGCAGCCCGAACAAGTCGCCGGGCCAATTTCAGAGGACATCCAACGCTATGTAACTACAGCCGTCAACTCGCTGGTCAACAACAGCACCGAGAAGCTCTATAAGCTGATCAACGAGATAGAGCGGCGCGACCATGCGAGCGTGGATGACTTGATTGGGCTGTTCAAGCTACGATTCCGCTTTGGTGAACTTACACTTAAGCAGTTGGAAGACATCATGCTCCACCCGGCTGACAACGTGGAGGATCTGCTCGATCCCGCGTTTCAAATGGAAGCAGCCCAACTTTTGCTTACCTATCCTGATTACTGGGAACCGCGCGGCAAAGAGGTTTTTCAGAAAGTGAAGGGTTGGCTGGCTCCTGGGGCTAAAACGACGCTTAATGAGCAAACACGGGAAGCCCTCTCCAGGTGCCTGAATGGAATGGCCGAATACCTATTCTCGACCATGAGAACAGAGCTTGCGCAGGGAAACATGCCCCGGCAAAGTATGGTGGTGTTAAACGTTCTGGCCCACCCATCCATCAACCCTGACCTTTACCTGCGGATGCTGACAGAGTTTGCGCAAGAGCCGCTTCACCGGCAAATTACCTCAGATGGATTGTGGCCTTTCCATCACTGGCTGTTGGGTTGCGCGAAGCTGATGCAGCCCCTGCCAGCGCTAGAACAGATGTTGCCCTGGCTCTCCATCCCTTCCTGGGATAGGTTGGACAGGGTGCTGAAACTTGACCTGCCTGCTGAGTGGGAATACGTAGCCATGTTTGAGTTGCTAAAGCGCGATATCCCCAAACCGGCTATTATTGTGGTGAAGGCATACGAAGTGAAGTTCACTGCCTTAATGCGAGATTTTCTACAAAAGGGAAGCCAACCTGGAAACGAAGCCTACACGAAAATGGTGTTGCGCTTGTTCAAGGCCATCATCCGTTATGATGAGCAAGCAAGTAAAAATAATGTGCAAGAATACAGTTATCCCAATCGGGTTGTCTTGATGCTGACCTTATTGAACGCTGTTCCTAATGATCCAGGTGTCATTGAATCCCTCTTCTCAATTGTCCCGTTCGCTTCGCCCTATCAACTCACGGTGAGCGAGTTTGGGAGCGTGGTCGCAGGCTGTCAGCCGGAGGTAATGGCGGCGAGAAGCGCATCGCCTTCGTTGATGACGTACATACAGGAATTTATTGTCTCCCTCACGCCGAAACATCTCATGTATAAAAATACGTTGATGCTCCTGGAGCAGTTTCAGCAAAGCACTACTCTCACCGCATCGTCTGATACTGTTGCCAGGTCGGTCAACTTCTGGCTGGCGATCCACAAGTTTCTGACGAGTAGCGTATTTAATGAGGCACCTGCTCCAGAACATCAAGCCCGCTTTAGAATATCTGGGGCCACAGTTTCAGCAGAGAGGCCAGGATATCTGGCAAACATTCATCCAAGAAATGGTTCCTGACCTTGTGGCTCTGGTGAAAACTGAATATCACCTTGAAAGTGTATTATACGTTTTCGAAAGCGCTCGAGTAGTTCCCTCGTGGGACTTACTGAACGCTCTGGCAGTTTATGCGGGAGAGACGATGGCAGAGGACCTGTACCGGCTGATTCCCTACCTGCTTTGCGGCATCCGCGAACACGGTCGCGCCGGGTTGCCCAGAGAAGCGCTGGATGCCTACCTTCAAAGGCTCTTTAATCGTGTGAATGACACTGCGCTCATTGATGTCGATAAGGTTACTGCGGCCAGAGTGTGGCCTGATCTGATAAACACCGAGTGGAAAGGCTGGCGCGACCGTACGAAAACCTCCTGGCTAGAAAATTTACCGGGTCGAGGCAAAAAATATATTTCCGTGCCACAAAAGCAGCCAACAGGACCACAGCCGAGCCAGCAACTACCAGCAGTGCAACGAAGGCTGCCGACCTCACAACAGCCAATACTCAAGCGGCCACGGCCTGATACATCTTCCTTGCCGAAACAGGCAGGCGATACATCTCCACGACCTACAATTTCGCTGGGACAAAATAGCGCCTTACCGCAAGAGACAACCAGCATCCCTGCACTAGCACTGCAAATCAATGTTACAATTGGTGAGCGGACATATCAAATCCCGGTAAATAATTATGAGCAGGTGAGTAGTATATGGTTCCAAATTCTTCAGTACTGGACTCACGTGCTTACTTATAAGTTGACCAAAGGTCACTCAAAAGGAATAACGTCTGAGTTACACACAACCATGCTCTTGCAAGATGAAATCAAGAGGAACCCTGCAAAAATAATCTCTGAGTTGCTCATCGAGTATCTCGTAGACGATATACTCATTAAGCTTGAGGTCGAGCGCATTTGTCAAGCAGAGGATCAGCCTTTCTTACATTCGTCGAATTACATTCCAGGCCGTTTAGAGGAGTTTAAGTCTTTTGTGGAACCCAATTACTACCAAAACCTTTGTAAGAATGTCACGGAGCAAGCTATAAAGGATGTACTCCAAAAGCTTATTCACCGCTATCATCTGATCCAGTATATGGATCAACAGAAGTGGGACTGGAATAAATGGCTTGCTAAGGAGAGGAAATCTGCAAAATACAGGTATCAGAAAGTTCAGACACAGGCGTAGATTGATCTCGTGAGTGAGAAAGAGCGTTGTAATACACCTCTACTGCTTTGTATGAATCACCAGCAGCACCCCACTCTCCAACGAAACCTCGGCCTGTTCCGCGGTAAGCTCGTTGCTGACGCCGCGCGGCTTGCCGAAACGCAGGGTTTCGCCGTGAAGGGGGTAGTAGAGTCCCTGGGTGCGTATGCCGGTGGCATCGCGGGTCAGGGGGAGGAGCGAGAGCAGGTCGCCGGTTTTACCGTGTATGGTGGTGTGGCCGGGGCCGCGTAGTAGCCAGCATGTCGAGGGGCCGTCGATGATCTGAATTGGCACAGTATCGAACCCGGCCAGCAATAGCATGTTGGCGATGGCGTGATCGAAACGCTCGCCGCCCAGCGCGCCTAGCAGGGTGATCTGCGTTGCGCCCTGTTCGATGGCAAGCTGCACGGCCAGTTCGGTGTCCGTTTCGTCTTTCTCAACCGCGGCTGAGATGATGCGGCTGCCGCGCGCGCGGGCTTGCTCAATAAGCTGTGTGTCCAGCGAGTCGAAATCACCGACGATATAGGTAGGTACGTAGCCCAGACGCAGCGCGGTGGCTGCGCCACTGTCAGCAGCAATGAACATATCGGCGTCCACAAGGGCTTTTTGAGACGCTGTTCCGGGTCGGTAGGCGCCACCAGCGAAGATGACAACATGCATTGTGCTATACTTTCGGCTATAAAGTGGCAATGCGCTCACTTCTTACGTTATAAATGTGATATAGATCAAAAACGACTTTTGCAAACAGGGTATGGTTACTATACATGGTTTTCCAAAATACAACAAGACAGCCTCATTCCTGGGGTCGCTACCCGCAAGTAAAACATAGCCAGGTACAATCAATTTACTGGCGCAGCGAACTACCTGATCTGGGGCAACTTAAGGAATCGGCATTGCCCTTCGCTTATGGACGCAGCTATGGCGATAGTTGCCTCAACGCGGGCGGCGTTTCGCTCGATGTCAGTCATTTGCAGCGTTTCATCACCTTTGATGAAGAGACGGGCCTATTGCGCTGCGAATCCGGGGTCTCGCTGGCAGAGATTCTGGAGGTGATGGCGCCGCGCGGCTGGTTTTTACCGGTAACGCCCGGCACCAAGTTCGTCTCGGTTGGCGGAGCCATTGCCAACGATATACACGGCAAGAACCATCACCGGGGCGGCACCTTTGGATGCCATGTCACCTGCTTTGAGCTGCTGCGCTCGAATGGCGAACGTCTGCTGTGTTCGCCCGAAAAGAATAGCGAGCTTTTCCGCGCTACTATTGGCGGCCTGGGCCTCACCGGTCTCATCATGTGGGCGGAATTTCGTCTGAAGCCAATTGTGAATCCCTATATCGACATGGATCACATTCGCTTTGCATCGCTCGACGAGTTCTTTGCGCTTTCCGCCGAGTCCGACGCGGATTACGAGTACACCATGTCGTGGGTGGATATTTTGATCGGCGGCGAGAACCTGTGCCGGGGCATTTTTATGCGCGGCAATCATAATCAGTCGAGAGAGCTGGCGGAGAAGCCAATGAAGAAAAGGTTGCCACTGGCTGTCCCTATCGACTTTCCCAGGTTTGCGCTGAACTCAGTGACCGTCAGGGCCTTCAACGAACTGTACTATCACGCGCAAGTATCGAAACGTGCGCATAAAATTGTCTCGTATGACCCTTTCTTCTACCCGCTCGATTCCATTCACAACTGGTATCGCATGTATGGCAAACGCGGCTTTTTGCAATACCAGTTCGTGGTACCCTTTGAAGACGGGCATGAAGCTATGCGCGAAATACTGGGGCGCATCCGACGCTCAGGCGAAGGCTCATTCCTGACTGTGCTGAAAAAATTTGGCGACATACAATCGCCGGGAATGCTCTCATTTCCGCGTCCCGGTCTCACACTCGCGCTTGACTTTGCCTATGGCGGCCCGAAGACGCTGCGTTTGTTAGATGACCTGGATAGCATCGTGCTGCAAAGCGGCGGGGCTGTCTATCCCGCTAAAGATGCCCGCATGAGCGCGGCCAGCTTCCAGACCTTTTTCCCGCGCTGGCAAGAGTTTTCGGCCTATGTCGATCCCAAATTTTCCTCCAGTTTCTGGCGGCGGGTGACTGATGTCGTATCTGTTGAAGATGAAAAACCACAAGAATTGGTGAAGACACTCTAATGAAGATTTTGATTATCGGGGCAACCTCGGCTATTGCCCATGAGACGGCGAAATGTTTTGCTCGAGATGGCGCGGAACTTTTTCTGGTCGGGCGTTCGAGCGAGAAACTCGAAGCGGTGCAAAACGATCTCAAAGTGCGCGGAGCGAAACGCGCCGAAAGCTACGTGCTCGATATTAGCCTGTTGGACAGGCACCAGGAGATGATCGAGTCGGCTATCGAGACGCTGGATGGACTCGATATGGCGCTGATAGCGCACGGCACGCTGGGAGATCAACGCCTGTCTCAGGAGAATGTGACCAAAACGCTGGAAGAATTTACCACCAACTGCACCAGCGTGATTTCCCTCTTGACGCTGCTGGCAAATTACTTCGAGCCGCGCAAACGCGGCTGCATCGCGGTAATCTCATCGGTGGCTGGTGATCGCGGACGACAATCGAACTACGTGTACGGCGCGGCCAAAGGCGCGGTATCGGTCTTCTCGCAGGGCCTGCGCAGCCGCCTGGCGAAATCGGGCGTGGCCGTTGTCACCATCAAACCAGGCTTCGTCGATACCCCCATGACCGCTTCCATTCGCAAAGGGCCGTTGTTTGCCAGCTCGCGCAAAGTGGGCGAGGGCATCTATCATGCCATGCTGAAAGGCAAAGAGGTGGTCTACCTGCCCTGGTTCTGGCGTCCTATCATGCTGATTGTGAAGAGCATCCCAGAGCCGGTGTTTAAGAAGTTATCGATTTAGAGAGAATAGTAACGGATATTAGAGCTCGTAGGAGTGTGTCACGGAGTGATGCCGGGAAAAGAACACAAGCGTCGAGTACAACCACGAAAGCCATCTCACATTCCCTTTCGAGCTTACCGGATTTTGTTTTTTTCAATAATGTACCTGGCAGTAAATGTAAATGCTGACAGGCACAAAGATTACTTAGTCGTAAAGTCCTGCGTCTTGACTCATTTGCGCGATTTCATTGATTGCGCGCAGTCGTTCAGCATCGCGTTGCTTCTTGTAATTTATGAGATCAATAAAGCGGACACGCCTGTGGGTTCCTATTTTGATGAACGGAATTACTCCTTGTTCGAGCAGTTTGACCAGATAAGGTCTTGAGACATTGAGTATGCCTGCTGCTTCCTGTGTGGTTAATTCTTGATTCTCAGGTATTATGAAGACCGCTTTACCTTGCATCATATGATAAACAACCTGACGGAGTAATTGAAACACGGACTCGGGTAGTACAATTTCCTCACCATCAGGGCCAACGAGTTTAGGAACACCATTACTATTGTTAAGTACTCCTTTGATCCTGAGTAATGCCGGTTGTTCACTTTCGCTAGCCGTGATAGGCTCATGCTCCAGTACTGCCATTTTTTTGTACCTTTCCCTTGCTTACCATAGATATAACCCTCTCTCACAGTAGTATACCTGTTATTCGCAATAAACGCAATAGCCAAAACAAACGAAACAAGATTAAGAGAATAACTATTGCCTGATATGAACCTACGCCACCTGTCTCCTCATTGTGGTTGCGCTTAACAGCACCATGACTAGCGCGAATAGCACCAGCGCGCCCAGTTGTCCGATGATGCCGCTAAAGTCCGCGCCTTTGAGCATTACGCTGCGCAGGGCGTCGTTGGCGTAGGTCAGGGGCATGATGTACGATAGGGGGCGCAATACGCCCGGCAGTTGCGCGACGGGCCAGAACACGCCAGAAAGAAAGATTTGAACACCGAACACCAGCGGGATGAACTGCACAATCTGGAACTCGTTCTGCGCGAAGGTCGAGAGGAAGATGCCGAGATTGACGCTCCCGATAGTGAGTAGCACCGAAACCAGGAAGACTAAGGCCAGGTTGCCGCTATAATGCACCTGCAGGGCGAAGATGACGAAAAGCAGGATTACCAGCGATTGCACCAGCGCGAACAGCGTGAAGCCGCAGATGTAGCCTATCACCAGTTCAACCCGCGACAGGGGCGAGGCCATGACCCGCTCAATGGTTCCCTGCGAGCGTTCGCGTAAGAAGGCCACTGAAGTCAGGATGAACACGAAGAAGAACGAGAAGATGCCTATGAACACCGGCGCGATGGAGTCGTTAAAAGTGTACTGCGGACCTCCATAGAGATATTGCGGAGCGCCGACCGTAAAGGGAAGCGATGCGTTAATTACTGGCGGGACGCCCTGACCACTTTGCCCGCCCTGGCTTTTCAACTCGGCCAACGCTATCCCCAATTGATGGGTAAAGCTCTGAGCGAGATCGCTCATTGCGCTTGCTACGGATGGGTCTGAGCCTTCCAGCTTGATTTGCACAGTCGGATTCTGATTGTTGATGATCTGTTGCGCAAAATCCGCCGGGAAGACGATGGCGGCATCGGCGTTTCCATTCTTGAGCGTGCTATCAACCTGGTCGGCGCTAATCGAGATGGTGTGTAGCTTGTCCTGGCCGGGCAACAGGCTATCGATCAGCGATTTGACATTGCTACTCCCCGTTCCCGTCGGGTAGACAATCGCCAGGGTACGGGCGGTACTGGTGTTGGTAAGCACCAGGTATAACAGTGTCATAATGAGCAAGGGAACCAGGAAGATAAGCGCGAGTGTGCGTTTATCGCGCAATACCTGCTGAATAATACGGGTGGCCAGCGCCATCACGCGGTTAAAATTCATGATAAAGTCTCCTTGCGGCTATGCGATATTTGAAAGATATGCTCCAACGCCGCTGCGCGGCTAGCTACGTTCAGGAGCATGAAAGGAACGAGCAAAGTACAGAAACGCATCTTCCATATTTTCCTGACCGGACTGGCGTAATAACTCCTGCGGGCTATCTTGCGCCAGCATGACACCTGAGCGCATCAGGCCCAGGCGCGTGCAGCGCGCGGCCTCGTCGAGATGATGAGTGGAAACGATGATGGTTACGCCTTCTTTGTTCAATTGCGCAAAGTAATCCCAGAATGAGCGGCGCAGTTCGGGGTCAACCCCCACCGTTGGTTCGTCAAGCAAGGCCAGGCGCGGCCTGTGAACGAGGGCGCAGGCAAGCGAGAGACGCTGCTTCATGCCACCGCTAAAGGTGCTGACCACGCTGTCAATGCGGTCTGCCAGATCAACTCTCTCGAGCATTTCGTCGATGCGCTGCTTCTGCTCTTTGCCGCGCAGACCGTAGATATTGCAGAAAAAGCGCATGTTCTCCCTGGCCGTAAGGTCGTTGTAGAGCGCGCTCAACTGCGTCATATACCCGATGATGAGCGCGATTCTCGCGCTCGGCATTCGCTCATGCATAATCTGGATGCTGCCACTTGTCGGCTTTACCAGTCCCACCAGCATCCGAATTAAGGTGGTTTTGCCGGAACCATTAGGGCCGATCAATCCATAGGTTTCACCCGCGTGAATAGTCATGCTGAGGTTATCCACTGCATGTAATGTACCGAACTGCTTGACCAATTGATCGATAACTACTACAGGTTCGCTCTTGTTTGGCTGCGCCTTCCGTTGCTCTGAGTTAGCAGCTAAGGTAGGTTCGGGTTCTTCCATAAAAGGCTCCTTTTAACTAATCGGCCAATTAAAAAACTGCGCAAAAAATTTAGCGTGGCAAGATTCCCTTGAGAAAGGGTTCGGTGATAGCGTGAGCAAGTTGCTCGTGGGTATACTGCAAGGCCAGTGGATCGCGCAGAAGCTGGCGGCGCAGCACAAAGCCCATCGCGCTTCCTATCAGTACCTGAACCGTCAGCGATACATCGAGCGGACGAATTTCACCGCTGGCAATTTTAGCCTCGACGTAGTTTCCCAGAAAGCCAAAGAGACGCGAGAAAAGGTTCACCGGAAGCGCGAACATAGCGGTATTATGCAACAGCTCAGGGATCATGACTCGTAACAGACCGATCATGTCGTCTCCCTCGACAATATCCAGCGCTTGACGTATAAGCATAGGGAAAAATTGTTCTGGTGGCAATTCCAACGCCTGCGGCGGGAACGACGCCATCAGCTTGAGCGGCGAGCGCGCTTCAAGTATGGCATACAGTAACGCTTCTTTACTTTCAAAGTAATAGTAGATCAGCCCAGGCGTAATGCCCGCCTCGCGCGCAATATCTTTATTTGTGGCGTTGCTATACCCCTTTCGTGCGAACACATGCATGGCCGCGTCAATGATCTGTTCGCGGCGATCTTCTACGACTTTTGGCGTGCGGGCCATAATACGATTCTCATTTCCAGGTAATTAACTGACCGATCAATTAAATTGTAGAATGGAAATGGGCGTTTGTCAAGTCCCTGTCTGCTCGAGCCGTATATGGTCTGATATTTGTCCTGCCTGCGTTTGTTGCTGACTTGCCGTGCCTTCAGGGACAATCTCTTCTGGCTCTACTCCTCTATGCGAAGGCGCGGCTTGTGCTTGCGCGGCATTTTCTGAGGTCGCCAGGTGACTGGTGTATTTATGCACTATTACCGCCAGGTTGTCGGGCGTAGATTGTATACCCTCTGCGAAGTAAGCGTTAATCTCAACCCCGATGAGCAGAATGACGGCGAAGTAGTAGAAGAAAAACAGCAAAACAACTGCCAGGGCTATATTACCCGTGTAGCTGCCTAAAAAGTGGGCGGTATAGAATGGGAAGAACTGGAGATAAATCTGTAGTAGTATCGCTGCTACGACTGCTCCCAGCCAGCTATGGCGGAAACTGATGCGTTGGTTGGGGACAACAATGTAGACGGCCTCAAACAATACCCAGGCGATAAACAATGAAACAAGGATACCAAACACCCAAAAAAGGAAGTTAAAGACGCTGTTGCCAACGAGCTGATTCAAAGAAAGATTCTTGAGAATTGTTATGATGAAGGTAGGAATGGAGGCAGCAAGCACCATCGGCACCGTCAAAATAATAAAAATCAGCAGCATGACGAGAGCCATGATGTTCTGCTTAATGATCCCTCGCGGGCGAACGTGATAGATTATATCAAAATATCCCTCCATGCTGATAAAGAGCCGCGACCCGCCGAAGACAGCGAGAAGAATGGCGATGACGCTCAGGATACCGGCGCTTTTGTTAAGCGAAGCGAACGCCAGTTTGAGAAAAGCGCTGGATGATGGGAAGATTTGTCCGAGATGATCTATCAGTTGTGATTCGGCTGTAGGGTTGAGCCGACCGTATGTAATCCCAACGATGGCGACGATGGCAATAAGAATCGGCAAGACGGCTGTAATGAGGTTAAAGCCAAGCGCGGATGCAAAGTTCATGACCCAATCGTTGTTGAATTTGTTAAAAAAGCCTTTGAGCGATTTCGTCTTCTTTTTAGCATCTTGTTCGGCTTCTGTTTTTAGATGGTGTTCTGTTCCATTTGCCATATGTCACCTCTTGTAGCTTCTGCCTGTACTTGTTCGGCTTTCTAGCATTATAATCATACTCTATGTACGCATTCGTTGATGCCTGGGTTCAAAAACAGCGAAAAATAGCAAGGACGACCGCATGCGGTCGTCCTTGCTATTGTATTCCAGGCGGAGAAAACCAGAGCTAGATTTCGATCTTCCCGCTCGTTACCAACAACTTGAGAAATTCGAGATGGCGCACAACCTCAACGCGGTCGCTACCACCGTTTTGATACCACTGGCGCAGCCACAGCAGCGAAACGATTTCTTCCGGGGTGAAACCGCTCTGCGTGAGGGCTTCGGCGTCAGTTGTTACGATTTCAGAAGTTTCAAAAGTTTTTTCAGATTGAATTTGCGGGTTCATAATTTTTTCCTTCCTAAATGAAATGGGATATAGTGCGCTATTTTATTCCGCTTTTTTATATGGCTGCCCGTTTTTTCAGATGATCTACCTGAATAGACGTTCAACCCCATACTTTTTCAAATATCACTTACTCTGCTCCTCATCTTTCCCCTATCCATTCTTCCTGAGCTAAGTATAAGCGGAAATGCCAGCGACGACTATCGACTAAATTACACCTGGACTGTGAGATGCGTCACTTAGCGTCAAGCTGTTACACACTTGACAAATATACGTTTGACATCTTCACTTTGTTCCACGTTTCGCAGACCAATTTTGTACAGGTTGGAAATCCCGGTTGATTTACAGACACCTGTACCTATAATGACGCTGGAAGGTTACAAAAAGTGGCAGGATGAGCAAGGCGCGCGCAAAAAGTCCAGGCATACCCTCGTGAGGGTATGCCTGGACTTTTTGCGCGCGCCTTGCTCTTTATCAGTTTCTTACAACAATATTGACCAGCTTGCCCGGCACGTAGATCACCTTTTGCACTGTGTTTTCGCCGATGAAGGAAGCGACACGCGGGTTTCCCAACGCTACCAGGCGGGCATCGCTTTCGGTGATGTCAGAGGAAACTTCGATGCGCTCGCGTACCTTGCCATTGACCTGCACTACCAGGGTGAAGGTCTCATTGTGGGTCATGGCCTCGTCGTAGATGGGCCAAACGCTCTGATGGATACTGTCGCTATGGCCGGTCATGTGCCACAGCTCTTCGCTGATGTGCGGAGCCAGCGGAGCTAGCAGTTGCATCATCGATTCCAGGGTGTCGCGGAAAGCCGCGCTGCGCGCTACCGGTTCGTGCTGCTGCTTAATCAGCACGTTGTTGCATTCCATCAGCGCGGCCAGGGCCGTGTTGAAGCGGAAGTTGCTATATTCTTCGGTCACGCGCTTGATGGTCTTATGGCGCAGGCGTTCGATGTCCTGGCTTTCGCTGCTGGCATTGGCAGCCAGGGAGTTCTCAACCCAGGCATCATGCACCAGGCTCCAGAAGCGGTTCATGAAACGCCAGACGCCTTCCAGGTTCTCGGCGATGAAGGTGCCGCCCGCGTCGAACGGCCCCATGAACATCAGGTAGGCGCGCACGGTGTCCGCGCCATACTTCTCAACCACATCGTCGGGCGCAACGACATTGCCGCGTGACTTGGACATCTTCTGCCCGTCGGGTCCCAGCACCGTTCCCTGGTGATACAGGCGCGTGAACGGCTCGTCGAAATGCACGTGGCCCATGTCGCGCAGGGCCTTGATGAAGAAACGCGCGTACAGCAAGTGCATGACGGCATGTTCCGCGCCGCCGATATACTGATCGACGGGCAGCCATCGCTCCATCGCCGCCTCGCTCCACGCCTGCTCATTGTTGTGCGGGTCGGCGTAGCGCAGGAAGTACCACGAGGAACACATGAAGGTGTCCATGGTATCGGTTTCGCGCGTGGCCGGGCCGCCGCACACCGGGCAGGTGGTATTCACAAAATCGGGTTCATAGCGCAGGGGCGATTCACCGGTTGGCTTGAACTGCACATTTTCGGGCAGCACAACGGGCAGTTGGTCTTCCGGCACCGGCACCATGCCATCTACCGGGCAGTAGACAATCGGGATGGGCGCGCCCCAGTAACGCTGGCGGCTAATCAGCCAGTCGCGCAGGCGATACGAGACGGTGAACTTGCCGATGCCGCGCTCTTCCATGTAGCGGGTCACTTTGTCGATGGCCTCGCCGGCTGGTGTGCCATCGAAAGGGCCGGAATTGACCATCACGCCCAGGTTGTGTTTGGCCTCTGCCCAGGTGTCGGGATTGCTCGCGTCTTCTCCCTCTGGTCGGATCACTTCGCGGATGGAGATGCCGAACTTGCGCGCGAACTCGAAGTCGCGCTGGTCATGCGCGGGGACGCCCATGATCGCGCCCGCGCCATAGCCCATCAGCACGTAATCGGCAATCCATACTGGAACCTGCTCGCCATTGACGGGATTGGTGACGTATCCGCCGGTGAAGACGCCCGTCTTCTCCTTCTCGGTACTCATGCGTTCGATCTCGCTCATGCGCCTCGCCGCGTCAACGTAGGCGTCAACCTCGGTCCGATGCTCAGGCGTGGTGATCTTCTCGACCCAGGGATGTTCGGGGGCCAGCACGAAGAACGTCACACCATAGATGGTGTCCGGTCGCGTGGTGAAGACAGGTATTTCTTCTCGCTGCCCGTCAATCTCGGCGGAGAAGCGAACCTCCGCGCCTTCGCTGCGTCCGATCCAGTTGCGCTGCATGGTGACGGTTTTTTCGGGCCAGGAGATCTGCGAGAAGTCCAGCAGTTCTTCAGCGTACTTCGTGATCCTGAACAGCCACTGGTCGATCTCTTTGCGAATGACGACGCTGCCGCAGCGTTCGCAGGCGCCGTCGGCCAGCACTTGCTCGTTTGCCAGGGTGGTGTTGCAACTGGGACACCAGTTGGCGGGGGCTTTGGTGCGGTAGGCCAGCCCGTGCTTATATATTTGCAGGAACAGCCATTGCGTCCACTTGTAGTAATCGGGCAGGCATGACACGATCTCGCGCTCCCAGTCCCACTGCGCTCCCATCTTGCGCAGTTGCCTGCGCATATTGTCGATGTTGGACAGCGTCCAGGTGCGCGCCTGGATGCCGCGCTGGATGGCGGCATTTTCCGCCGGCAGCCCAAAAGCGTCAAAGCCCATCGGCTGCATGACGTTATAGCCCTGCATCCGCATAAAGCGGCCATAGGCGTCCGTGCCGGTATAGTTGTACCAGTGGCCGATGTGCAGATCGCCGGATGGGTAGGGCAGCATCACCAGGTTATAAAAGCGTGGTTTCGGTGAATCGTCAGGAGCATGGTAGAGTCCTTGCGTTTCCCACTGCGTTTGCCATTTTTTTTCAATTTCTTTTGGATTGTACTTTGTGCGTGTAATCATTGTCATAAAACTCCCATGCTTCCTGGCGTCAGTAGCGACGCCCCTTGTGGGTGTCCCGTCTGTCCACCCATAAGCGTATGACGGACTACGCAAACGGGACACCCACAAGGGGCGTCGCTACTTGAAAACAAAAAACCTTTCATCCTCGCGGGACGAAAGGTCATTTCGTGGTACCACCCTTGTTTCATCGTATCAATCCCGGATAAAAAAGGAAGCGGTGGACCTGAGGAGGCTCGAACTCCTGACCTCATCCATGCCATGGATGCGCTCTTCCAACTGCGCTACAGGCCCATACTGTACTTCCGAGAATGAGTATGATGGTTACTCATTGGCGCTATAACGGGCGTCCCGGCAAACGCTACTATAACGGTTCACGTTCGCAGCTCACAGGCGAGTTCAGTCGGTTCATATAGTCTTGCACCATCCGGCTACTCTCTGCAAGTGATTGACCTACTACTCCTGCTCATCGCATAGCTTCAAGCTATGATTCTAACGTATACTATACCATAACCCTTTGCGATTTGCAAGGCACTTTTGCACTTACAGCAAAGAGTAATGGTACGTATGCGCTATGGTGGAGACGAGGGGGATCGAACCCCTGACCTCGACAGTGCGATTGTCGCGCTCTCCCAGCTGAGCTACGTCCCCAGGCACGGCTTATAATAGCATATCGCTTTGCTGTTGTAAATAGGTTTTTGGGGGAATTTTAGGGTTTGCGAATGATTGCCAGGGCGACCGCAAGGGTACGCCCCTACCTACCACCGGCAATGCGCGAAACGGCGCTGAGAGCAGTAAATCGACGATGCTGGCAGCAGGTATTTCCAGGCCGACAGTCGCAATAATGTACGGGTACACCACCCGGCAGGGAAATGACCGATTTTAAGAGTCAAGGAGTGATAGAATTGGGTTATCCATCTTTGCGGATGAAAGTCAGTAGCGACGCCCCTTGTGGGTGTCTCGTCCTGGTTCCCGCTGATGATGCACATGCTGACATAGTTAAGACGGGACACCCGCAAGGGGCGTCGCTGCTGGCATCCTGAAGAACGAAGAGAGAGTATA
The DNA here is from genome assembly GCA_963769535.1 of uncultured Chloroflexia bacterium. Taxonomy (GTDB): domain Bacteria; phylum Chloroflexota; class Ktedonobacteria; order Ktedonobacterales; family Ktedonobacteraceae; genus CF-113. Next base: position 46,233 of record CAVYMC010000008.1, read on the forward strand.
TGTATGCGTACTGAAGAAGAGACCCACATGGCTGAAGAAAACGCTCACGTAGCGCATCAGGGCACCTTTCGGGGAGGTGTTGAGGGTGTTCGCGAAGCTCGGCATCAGTTCGTTTGGTGGCCCTGTCGCTCACCTGGGGTATTTTCGCCAGGAGATTGTGATACGCCGCAAGTGGGTTGATGAAGCGGCATATGCTGACCTCATCGGGCTGTGCCAGTTCTTGCCTGGTTCTTCCAGCAGCCAGACGGGTATTGCTCTGGGGATTACACGGGCGGGATTGTGGGGAGGGTTGGCGGCCTGGCTTGGCTTTACGCTGCCATCGGCCATCGCGCTGACGGCTTTTGCGTATGTGACAACGCTCATTAAGGGTGTTGCTCAATCGGGCTGGCTGCATGGTCTGTTGATAGCGGCGGTCGCTGTGGTTGCGCAGGCGGTTTGGGGCATGGCAAAAACGCTGTGTCCCGACCTGCCGCGTGCTACGATGGCGATTGTGGCGGCAGTGATCATTCTGGTCTGGCCGCTGGCGGTTGTGCAGATTACTATTATCGCGCTGGCCGGAATATTCGGCTGGCGTTTCTTGCGCGGCGCTCAAACTGTGAAATCGTCACCGCTACCTCTTGTGCTGCCGCGCAGCCTGGCTGTGTGCTGCTGGATACTCTTTTTCGCGCTGCTCATCGGGCTGCCTGTGCTGCGCCAGCTCACGCAAAGTCAGCCGCTCGCGCTCTTTGATACATTCTATCGCGTGGGTTCGCTGGTCTTTGGCGGTGGGCATGTGGTGCTACCGCTTTTGCAGCGCGAGGTGGTACCTGCCGGTTGGGTGACGAATGATCAGTTCCTCACCGGCTATGCTGCTGCCCAGGCTGTTCCAGGTCCGTTGTTTACATTCGCGGCCTACCTGGGCGCGATAAGCAAGCCTGCTCCGAACGGCTGGATCGGAGCCATAATAGCCCTCGTCGCTATTTATCTCCCGTCTTTTCTGCTGTTGATCGGCATCCTGCCGTTCTGGAGATCGCCTGCGCGCATTTGAACCTTTTCAGGCAGGGCTGCGTGGCATCAATGCCGCGGTGGTGGGCATTCTGCTGGCCGCGCTCTATCAACCGATCTGGACGAGCGCGATTCATGTCCCCGGAGATTTCGCGCTGGCCCTGGTGGCCTTCGGACTGCTTGTTATCTGGAAAATGCCTCCCTGGGTGGTCGTCCTCGTTTCAGCGCTGATTGGAGTTGGATTGCATTTGCTTGTTTGAGGTAGAGCAACCGAACGATACTGTTGATAATACATCAGAGACAATGCAGGGCAGCCGCTTGCGGCTGTCCTGCATTGTCTCTGATGTATTATTTCAGGTACTGGTACGCTGGCAGCGTCAGAAATTCGACGAATTGATCGCTGGTGATGATCGAATCCAGGATTTCGGCGGCTGTCTGAAATGGGCGCTTCTCGAACTGCGCATCACCAATAGACGAGCGCAGTTTTGCTATTTCATCTTGCAGCAGGGCGCGGAAAAGATCAATCGTCACCTTGCGCCCGTCGTCGAGGATGCCCTGGGGATGGCGAATCCACTCCCAGATTTGCGCCCGCGAAATTTCGACGGTGGCGGCATCTTCCATCAGGTTATTGATAGGAACGCAGCCGGAGCCGCGCAGCCACGATTCGAGGTATTGCAGGCTAACGCTGATGTTGGTGCGCAGACCGGCTTCGGTAATCGTCCCTGCGGGAATTTTGAGCAGGTCGGCAGCCGTGACATGCACGTCTTCGCGCTTGCGGTCGATCTGGTTGGGACCATGCATCACCTTGTCAAATTCCTCCATCGCAATCGCCACCAGCCCCGGATGCGCCACCCAGGTGCCATCATGCCCGTCGGTAGCCTCGCGGCGTTTGTCGGCGCGCACCTTCGCCAGGGCTTCTTCGTTGGCCTGGGGGTCATTCTTAATAGGAATTTGCGCCGCCATGCCACCGATGGCATGAGCATTGCGCCTGTGACAGGTCTTGATGGCGAGCAGCGAATACGAGCGCATAAAATGCGTGGTCATTGTGACCTGGGCGCGATCAGGCAGGATGTAATCGGGTATCTTGCGGAACTTCTTGATGGCGCTGAAAATGTAGTCCCAGCGACCGCAGTTCAGACCCGCGGAATGCTCGCGCAATTCGTACAGGATTTCGTCCATTTCAAAGGTCGCCAGGATGGTCTCGATCAGCACGGTGGCTTTGATGGTTCCCCGGGGGATGCCCAGTTCCTGTTGCGCCATCACGAAGATATCGTTCCACAGACGCGCTTCCAGGTGATTTTCCAGCTTGGGCAGGTAGAAGTAGGGGCCGGTACCCCTGTCGAGCAGCGCTTTGGCATTGTGGAAGAAGTACAGACCAAAATCAAAGATGCCCCCGGAGACAGGTTTACCGTCGATCAGCACGTGCTTTTCAACTAGATGCCAGCCGCGCGGGCGCACCAGCAGCGTCGCGGTTTTCTCGTTCAGCGTGTATTGCTTGCCATCGGGGTTGCTGAATGTAATAGTACGCCTGACAGCATCGCGCAGGTTGATTTGACCAGAAATGGCCCCTTCCCAGGTAGGTGAAAGCGAGTCCTCGAAGTCGGCCATAAAGACTTTTGCGCCAGAGTTCAGGGCATTGATGATCATTTTGCGCTCGGCCGGTCCCGTAATTTCGACGCGCCGGTCTTGCAGATCAGCCGGTGCAGGCGCGATGGTCCAATCGCCCTGGCGAATGTGTTCCGTTTCAGGCAGGAAGTCGGGCATCTTTCCCGCGTCGATCTCGGCCTGTCGCTGCGCTCGCCTCTGCAATAGTTCTTCGCGCCGGTCACGAAAAGCGCGTACCAGCGTGGCGACAAAATTCATCGCTTCAGGCGTCAATATTTCGGCAAACTCCGGCGTGACCTCACCGGTAATTTCAATGCCTTTGAGAGACGGTTTACTTGTGGTCATAGGGGTAGTCCTTTCGCTGGTATACGCGTTATATTTTGCATCAAGCGTATGCTAACCAGGGCGGGGGCAAGCCCCGCCCCTACCCTATACGATATAACATACCATACCATACCATATTGCTCCGCACAGGGTAGGGGCGGGGCTTGCCCCCGCCCTGGTCTCTTAGCTTAATGGAATTGCGCCATCTCGGTTGAGCCTGCCAGGGCAGTTGTCGAAGATTTGCCGCCAGCGATGACCTGGGCTACCTCGTCGAAGTAGCCGGTCCCCACCTCGCGCTGGTGTTTGGTGGCCGTGTAGCCCTGGTGTTCAAGCGCGAATTCAGCCTGTTGCAGTTTGGAATAGGCGGCCATGCCATGTTCGCTATAGCCCTTTGCCAGCTTAAACATACTATAGTTGAGGGCGTGGAAGCCAGCCAGCGTGATAAACTGGAATTTATAACCCATCTTCGCCAGATCATGCTGGAAGCTGGCAATCGTTTCGGGATCAAGCTTCTTGCGCCAGTTGAAGGATGGCGAGCAATTATAGGCCAGCATCTTGCCGGGGAAGCGTTCGTGGATCTCGTCCGCGAAACGCTGCGCCTCTTTGAGGTTGGGTTCGGCAGTCTCGCACCAGATCAGGTCGCAATAGGGCGCGTAAGAGAGGCCACGAGCGATAGCAGCATCCAGGCCGCTGCGCATCTTATAGAATCCTTCGGGGGTGCGCTCTCCGGTGAGGAATTTGTGGTCTACCGGGTCGATGTCGCTGGTGATTAAGTGCGCGCCGTTGGCATCAGTACGAGCGACAACCAGCGTGGGTACGCCGCTTACATCGGCGGCCAGGCGCGCTGATACCAGGTGTTTGATGGCGGTTTGCGTCGGAACCAGCACTTTGCCGCCCATGTGTCCGCACTTTTTCTCAGAGGATAACTGGTCTTCAAAATGCACACCTGCCGCGCCCGCTTCGATCATGGACTTCATCAACTCGAAGACGTTGAGCGGCCCGCCAAAACCGGCTTCCGCGTCGGCGACGATGGGCGCGAACCAGTAGGTATCGTCTTTGCCCTCGGATGTTTGAATCTGATCCGCTCGTTGAAAAGCCTGGTTGATACGCTTTACGACGTGCGGCACGCTGTTAGCAGGGTAGAGGCTCTGGTCGGGGTACATCTGTCCGGCGAGGTTGGCGTCCGCCGCCACCTGCCAGCCGCTCAAATAGACAGCCTTTAATCCCGCCTTTGACCTGCTGTACCGCCTGGTTGCCGCTCATTGCGCCGAGTGCCGCAACGTATTCCTCAGAGTGTAACAAACTCCAGAGCCGCTCCGCTCCCAAACGGGCCAGGGTGTATTCGATCTGAATTGATCCGCGCAGCCGCACAACATCCTGACCGCTATAGGGGCGTGTAATGCCACGCCAGCGCAGATTGCCCTTCCAACTAGCCTCTAATTCAGCAGCCGAAGGCCCGCCTATGATATTTTTGTAGGCGCTATGTCCGTTCATTGTGTACTTGCCGTTGCCATTGCTGTTGTCGAGATGTTGTGCGCTCATACTGATGTCCTTTCCCATTTTTGGGCTAACGGATGGCGCCCTGTGCGTAAACCTCGTCGTTTATCGTCTCATGACCATCCTATGAGCTAAGAGTAACATGAAAAGAGCGCAGATGCTATGAATTAGCTTCAAAGGTTGTGAGTGAATATATAAGTAAATGGTTATATAGTGTGAGATGCATATGCCAGGCAGACCGCGCGGTCTGCCTGGCGTATGCATCTCACACTATATAACATCTATGCTCCGTGACACTTCTTGTATTTCTTGCCACTGCCGCAGGGGCAAGGATCGTTGCGGCCAATTTTGTTGGATTGTGCCGGGCGCGGGGCAGGGGCAGCGCCGTTGGCGCGCGCGTTACCGCTCTGACGCGCGCCGGAGCCGGAGATTGGCCTGCGAACGGTTCCATCTGAGCCGTCACTTTTAGCCTGGCCGCTGGCTCTGGCGATATCATCGACGTTGGTGCGCAGGTTGCGCGGGGTTTTGCGCTGTGGCGCGGGCTGCTGCACTTTGATGGTGATGTTGCCACGCAGGAGTTTGAGCAGGTCATCGACGATATGATGCTGGATGTCTGATTTCAGGATATCGAACATGCGGAAAGCTTCGTTCTTGAATTCGACGAGCGGGTCGCGCTGCGCTATCGAGCGGAAATGGATGCTGTTGCGTATGATATCTATCGAGTCGATATGATCCATCCACAGGCGATCAATCACTTGCAGCGTATACGAGCGTTCGAGGTCGCGAATGGTGGGGATACCCAGGCCGGAATTCTCCTCGACCAGTTTATCAAGCTGGTTGCCGCGTTCCTCGTAGTGGTTAGTGACAAGCTCGGTCAGTTTGTTGAGCAGGTCGTTTTTACGCACCGCGTGAATATTTTCCGGCAGGACTTCGTCGGGTATGTGTATCCAGACTTCCAGGGCATTGAAAACATGTGTCAGTTGCTCTTCCTCATTAAGGACGCTGCCGGGGATATGGGTCTCGACAATGCGCTGCACCTCGGCGCGTATCATGCCCAGCACGCGGTCGTGCAAATCGGCGCGTTCAAGCACAGCCCGGCGGTCGGCATAGATCACTTCGCGCTGTTTGGCAATCACGTCATCATATTCGACCACATTTTTACGCGCATCGAAGTTGTAGCCTTCCACGCGGGTTTGCGCCTGTTCGATGAAACGCGAAACGAGGCCGCTTTCGAGTGGCGTATCCTCGTCCATACGCGCGAATTCCATCACCTTTGAGACACGGTCGGCGGCGAAACGGCGCATCAGTTCATCTTCCAGCGACAGGTAGAAGCGCGATGAGCCGGGGTCGCCCTGACGTCCGGCGCGACCGCGCAACTGGTTGTCGATGCGGCGCGACTCGTGCCGCTCGGTGCCAATGATGCGCAAACCACCCAGTTCGACCACCTGGTTGTGATCTTCTTCGCATTCGCTGATCTTTTGCTCGAGGATGGCTTTGTGCTCCTCTTCTGACATATTGGCGATGTATTGCTGGATGGCTTCTTCTTTGTCCTCCCGACCAGCGTCGTCCTGCACCGGCATATCGCGAATGAAATCGACATGCTCGGCATGTTTGCGCAGGATGGCATCGAAGTACCCGGCGGGATTGCCGCCCAGAACGATGTCGGTACCGCGACCGGCCATGTTGGTAGCGATGGTAACGGCTCCGCTGCGCCCGGCCTGGGCGACGATTTGCGCCTCGCGTTCGTGGTGTTTGGCATTCAGGACGTTGTGCGGAATGCCCTGCATCTTCAGTATCTCGGCCAGGTGCTCCGAAATTTCAACCGAGGTGGTACCAACCAGCACAGGCTGGCCATTCTCGTGCAGTTCTTTGATCTCCTCGGCGACCGCGCGGAATTTGCCCTCGGCAGTGCGATAGATCAGGTCAGCCTGATCTGCGCGGATCATAGGCTTGTTGGTTGGAATGACCACAACGTCTAGCTTGTAGATTTTGTGAAGTTCTTCGGCCTCGGTCAGCGCGGTACCCGTCATGCCTGATAGTTTGTCGTACAGGCGAAAGAAGTTCTGGAAGGTGATGGTGGCCAGTGTATGGTTCTCGCGCTGTACCTTGACCCCTTCTTTGGCCTCGATTGCCTGGTGCAGGCCCTCGCTATAGCGGCGTCCGGGCATCTGGCGGCCCGTAAACTCGTCAACAATGACGACCTCATCGTCCTTAACGATGTAGTCCTTGTCGCGCTTGAAGATAACGTGCGCTTTGATGGCATTCTCCATGTAGCGCGTCAATTCCACGTTTTCTGCCTCGTAGATGTTTTTCACGCCTGCCAGTTGTTCGATTTTTTCAATGCCGGCATCGGTGAGCAGCACGGTGCGAGTTTTCTCTTCGATGGTGTAGTCGTCTTCATTTTTCAGGCGCGGCGCCCAGCGAGCGAATTTGGCGTACTGGTCGGTTGATTCCTGGCCCTGACCGGAGATGATGAGCGGTGTGCGCGCTTCGTCGATCAAGATGTTGTCAACTTCGTCAACGATGGCATAGTTCAGGTCACGCTGCACAAGCTGGTCGAGCGAGCTGACCATATTGTCGCGCAGGTAGTCAAAGCCAAATTCGTTGTTGGTGCCATAGGTGATATCGGCGTTGTAGGCTGCTCGCCGTTGGACCGTGAGCGGCTCAACGGCATTCACAATCACGCCAACGGTTAGCCCCAGAAACTGGTGGATCTGGCCCATCCATTCAGCGTCACGGCGCGCCAGGTAGTCGTTGACGGTGACAATATGCACGCCCTTGCCCGTCAGCGCATTCAGGTAAGCAGGCAGCGTGGCGACCAGTGTCTTGCCTTCGCCGGTACGCATCTCTGCGATTTTACCCTGGTGCAGCACCACGCCGCCGATAAGCTGCACGTCATAGTGGCGCATGGAGATGGTGCGCTTACCAGCCTCGCGCACGACGGCGAAGGCTTCGGACAGGATGTCTTCAAGCGTTTTCCCCGCGCGATATTTGCGAGCAATCTCAGGCAAAAGTTGATCGATAGCTTCGGCTTTCAATGCCACCAGTTCATCCTGCAGACCGCGCAGCACATCGCCCAGCATCGCTTCCAGGCGTTCGTCCGCGCCGTCGTCTTTATTGGCCACGCTATTGCGCGCCTGCTCGAACTTCGTCCAGGCTTTCTCGAAGGCTTCATGCCGGTAATCATCCTCCATCTCTCCCAGCGCTGGCTCAATCGCTGTAAGCAGGGCGAGCGTGGCCTTCTCAGGGTCTTTAGCATCGTCCGGCCAGCCATCCGTTTCCTGCCTTTCCTCGGCTCTGTCCATTGCCGCCGTGACGCGCCGCTTGTTGAGAACAGGGTTCAGGTTTTCATAGGCCTGTTCAAAACACTCGGAAAGCGTGTCTTGCAGGTTATCGCGCAGCATCTTCTCCGGGTCGCGGCGCCGCTCGATCACCTTGCGCGGCTCGCTGATGGCCTCGCGCAACTGCGCATCTTTACACTTCGCGGCCAGAGGTTCAACGACCTCCAACGCATCGCGGAAGATCCTGAGCAATTGATCTTCCAACACCAGTCCGCCTTTGAGATAGAGGGCCAGTTGCGCGCGAAACTCTCCCGTCTTCGCCGCCAACCGCTCATCACTCAAATTCTGCATATCCGCTTCAAGCGCATTTATTTTATCTATAACAGGCTGCATAGCCTTGATCTCTTTTTTGTTGGGATCACCCAGCATCTTCCCAAGTAATTGCATCGTAACAGGTTCTCCATGTCTGGCATTCGCGCCGGTATCTATAGTAGTTAAGGTTGTTGTAAGGCAAAATATCGCATTCATTATATCACGAAATAGAAAAATACCCAGGCTATTTGATATTTGGCCTGGGTATCTGCTGCTGTTGTGGTTTAGAAGAGGTGGGTTATGGTTTTTCTGGCAGGCGTGTAAGGACGTGAGTAAGCATTGTCTTCATTTCAGCCAAATCTTGTTTCACTTCAGCCAGGTCTTGTTTCACTTCAGCCAGGTCTTGTTTCACTTCAGCCAGGTCTTGTTTCACTTCAGCTAGTTGTTGATCGGTACTAGTGAAGCGTTTATCTACCTGGACTCTTAGCTGCATAAGTCGCTTAACAGCGTCTTCGGTTAGCCCTTTCGACATTGTGACTTGCATTGCCATTTCCTGATAGTATGTAGTTGCTTCGGCTTTGAACTGATCGAGATCAAATTCTAGTAAGCTCAATCGCTCTTCTTGTGTCGGCATAGGAACCTGCCTTTCGCCCTCTAAATAAGTGGTTCTATTATAGCATTACGCTTCAATATTCTGCTGCGCTTTCTATAATCAGGAATGACACCTGCGGCTCTCGCTCAAACACAGCTATTCGCGTTGTTTGACCACTCCTCTTGCACGGTGTAGTTTCCCACTTGCTTCGTCTGCCAGGCGCAGATGTCGCCGATTTCGCCATTGTTCTGGTCGTACCAGCCCTGGCCGGGAACCGGGTCTGTGACCGCTTCGCAGAGTTCGTGCGAGGTGGTGGCGGTGAGCGCATCAAATGTTGTAAGGTTGCTGGCGCAGCCTGAGCAGTCGGGGTAGGGCATGACGGCGTAGTAGACCTGGCCGTTGATGGCGTCGTGATAGCCACAAAATGACGAGCAGGAGCCTGAGCCACTCGCAGTCACCGTTACGCCACGCGGCAGGTAGACAAAGTAGAGCGTATTTGCGGTGGGCTTCGAGAATGCGCTGTTGCTGGCAATATTGTTATTCAACATCTGCTGAATAGCGCTATCGTCTACCGACGTGCCTGGATCAGGCGCCGTTATAGTGGTCGTGCCGGTGCGGCTCCCATGCCCGATTGTTTTTCACTACACGCTGCGCTCCGCCAACTGATCCATGAGTGGGCTGGTCAGGATATAGTCGAAGAAGTCGTTGATGCTCTGGCTGGTGGCGTTCAAAGGTAAATTAATGCGAAGCATAGCGTTTCACGAGATCGCTGCGCGACATCCACACTTCCTGCGGGTAAGTTCCGTAGGTGGTGCCTTGCAAGAGACGGTCAAGCCCGTGCTGGTTGTACAGTACCAGCAGACCGGTCATGAAGAAACGATCGAACCAGGCCTGGATAGTTTTAGGACGGTCGCGCAGCGTGAACCCCAGGCGGCGACTGGCGCGACTGAGTAAAGTGATGCCGAAGAAGGCATGAACATCGGCGGGAAAGTCGGGTTGGTTTGTCCAGGCAGCCAACGCCTGAAAGTCCTGAGAGATCAGATGGAGTAATCCCCAGGGGCCAGTTTCCCTGGCAGCCTTTAACAAAGAGCGGTTACGGAGGTGTATTTCGCCAATGCGATCTCCTCTCTGTACGTGCGTTCCGTCGGGTAGATCGATGGAGCGTCCCTTGTAGAGAGTGAAATGTACCATCAGCAGACCGTTGGGGGCGTGCGGGACGGGTTTGACGCGCCAGATGGTGAGCGTCAGCCACTCCCAGAAAGGCCAGAAGAGCAGGAAGCCGCGCGCGCGTCCAGCACGAGTGCGGAATGCCAGTTTCCAGCCGAAATTGACCGGGCGACGGGACGCGCGCGGCGTCACTTCAACCGACACGCTTGCTGAACGAACAAGTACCCCGGCGCGTTTATCGCGAACCTTGAGTACAAAGATGGCTCCCAACAGCAGAACAACACAGGCCAGCAAGAAAATCAAGCGATAGCCCAGCAACAATTGCCTGAAATGACTGGTAATGGCGATAATGATACCGCCTACCAGCGGCGCGATAATGGCGGGCAAAGTGGTCGAAGCATTCCAGATACCCAGGTCTTTGCCAACCGTATTTGAAGAAGGCAAAGAGTCAAGCGTTAAGGCCCAGTCAACGCTGGTATACGCGCCGTAGCCCAGGCCAAAGAGAATGCCGAGCGGCCATAGCACAAGCGTGCCAGGTAGCACCACAAAGGCCAGCGCCGCAATTGCCATGCACACCGTCGCCAGCGATACGATAGTCACACGCCCGGTACGATCTGAAAGCACGCCCAGGATAAACGCGCTGAATACGGCTCCCAGCAGCGCCAGTATCGCTACGGCTGCCGTTGTTTGCACAAAGTTGCTGACGTGGACAACATTGGCAAAGTAGTATTCGATGAACGTCATGAAGAGCGTCAGGCCCATCATCACAAAGAAGCGTGTCAGGAACACCCAGGCGAAATTGCTGTCCTGCCAGGGTTTGAGCCAGTTCTCGCGCGCCCACTCGCGCCAGTTGAAAGCTTTTTTCTCTGCCTGAGCCATTGGCTTGTGGAGGTTCGAAAGTGGCGCTTCATGCACACCAAACACCGTGACAAGGAGGCCAGCGATCAGCGCAATGCCACTTACCACATAAAAGACAATCGCTCCCTGTCGAATGACGGAGCCGGGGGAATTGGCGGTGACGGAGCCAAGCAGCCTGCTAGCCAGACCCAGACTACATAGATTACCCAGAATTATCATTATCCCCAGGTAAGCCGAGGATTCGCCGCGTTGCGATTCAGGCACCCGGTCAGGAATCAGGCTTTGATAGCCTGCCGTGCCTGCATTGACGGAAAGTTGGAAAATCACCAGGCCCAGCAGAAAGAACCAGATATTGCTGGCAAAGCCCAGGATCAGGCCGCCAAAAAACATGCACAATCCGCCCATTAAGATATATGGTCGCCGACGCCCCCACGAATTGTAAGTGTGATCGGAGAGCATACCAATGAGCGGCGGCACAAACAGGGTCATCACTGCCCCGGCTGCTGTTATCCAGCCCAATAGTGTAGCCTGTTGCGGACCACCAACCTGGCCGGGAGTGACGAAGAGAATGATCTGTGTGGGAATAACAATAGGTATGAGCGCAGCGACCTGAAAATTGAGGGAGAACCAGAGAACACTCAACCTGAGCTGTTCACTGATGGAAAGCTGACGTTGACGATCATGTACTTCCATTGGCTACTTCCAAATTAAGTTTCAATCGGCAGGAACAGCATACAATATTCCTTCAGTTCCTGTATTTAATTACTTACTACCTTGTACGTGATTTAGCCTTTACAAGTTGCAACGCTGTTTCCCCGGAGTTTATTCCTATGCCCCCTTGTTTAAGGTGATCGAACCGGCATTCGTTCTCAATGTTACGGTTGCCTGGGGCGTCGCGCCGATATCGGCGTTGATGGATGCGCCTGCGGTGTTGTGATTCACAGTAACGGGAAAACTCGTGCTGATCGAACCTACGTCAGTGTTTGCATTGACGTGAAAGGCCGATGCAGCAGGTAACGTCACGTCGATTGATCCGGCATTGGTTTCGAAATCATAAACGCCACTGGTGGCAATGGAGCCGCTGAAATTGACGCTTCCTGCGTTTGTCTTGAAGTTCGAGCTGCCTGTCAGAGTTGCCCCGCTCACTCCAATCGTGCCGGCATGGGTGTTGAGCAACATAGTTCCACTAACGCCACTGACATTGAGACTTCCGGCTCCGGTGCTTATCTGGAGATTCGCGCTACCGGGAACGGTGATAACAAAATCAATTCCGGTCGTGTTAAAGACGTCCGGCCCTGAGTGCTTGACCGTCACTGTGAGAGTGTTTGCGCTTGTATCCTGGCTGGCCTGCGCATGTATGTTGTTGATACTCCCGCCGAAACTGGCATACCTGGTTGCCTGGATATCTATTGTGTCCAGGCTCCCGCTTTTGATAGTGACGGAACCGGCATCGTCGTTTAGAATGAGAGTGGGGTTGGCCTTCACATTATAGGAGACGACAGGATCGGTCACGCTACTCCTGGATACCCCGGCAAAGCCGAACTTGACGCTGAGGACGACTCCCCCGGAACACAGCAACAACGCAAGCACCAGCGCAACCAGGCACCCACACATCAGACCGCGTCTTGATCGGAGAGTTAAAGCCCGATTCTGATACACTGGTTGGGCATAATACGGCCCCTGGGGTTCCTGGCTACTCATACTATATACATCCTTCTTATGACCCGCTGAAATGTTTTTCTCGTCAGGCAAACAGGTTGAACTCGATCTATCACAACTTTATTATATGACTTGAAACGTTTCTTGAGCGTTTCAATCGGAACAGCAGCATATAACAATTTCATCACAACCTGTTTGAAAAGACACAAAAGGCAGTATAAATTCCCTACGCTAGTCTCCCGACGACCATACCAGCAAGAATACAGCCGCAGCCGATCCAGGCGGGTGCGCTCAATACGTCACCTGCTAGCAATAATCCGGCGAGGGCGGCCCATACCGGCTCAAGCGCGTAGATCAGAGCAGCCTTTGTGCCACCGATGAACTGCTGCACTCTGTTCATCACCAGCAGCGTAAAGGCCACGTCAATCGTTCCCATCAGCACAACCGCGATCCAGAATGACCAGGAAGGCACAAACAACGGTTGATGCGCGATAGGAATAGCAATGAAGCTCAGCAGCGAGGACAGGCCAATTTGTATAATTACCAGGTTGGTGGCGTCCGCGCCCGGCGAGAAGCGGCTGATATTGACGACATGCAAGGCGAAAGCAATCGCCGCGCCGAAAATGAGTACCTCGCCTATACCAATCGACAGCGTAAGCTGGTCGTTGAGTGAAAGCAAAAAGAGGCCCACAAAAGACAATAGAATACCTGCAACTGCTCCACGCGAGGCTTTTTGCCTCAATAAGAGGAACATGAAAACCGGTATAAGTGGCACATTTAAGCCGGTGATGAAGCCAGCTTTGCTGACAGTGGTAAATTGCAGGCCGGTGGTTTGCAGCGCGTACCCCGTGAACAGGAACAGGCCAATAATCAAGCCGTTGCGCAACTCGGCGCGCGTGATGCGCGCCAGTCGCTTGTGAAAGATGAGAGCCACGGTCACTGCGCCTATGCCATACGCGAAAGCCAGGTAGGTAAACGGTCCGCTTAGCTTGACCACGTATTTGACGACCAGAAACGTGCTGCCCCAGATCATGGTGATAAAGACCAGCAGGGCATCATAACGTAATGTGTGGGCAGGCGACGCTTTCCGAACAGCCGTTGTCGCGGTCTCTTGCGTTTCCGTTTTCATTGCCTTTTCAGATAACATTGCTTTCTCTATTTATGTCCTACAAATGGAGGAGCCAGCCGTTTCTCCCATTCCGGTGAGTTTATTGGCTCCGTGCTATTATAACCCCAACGCATGACCGCCAGGTCAAACGCAACCATAATAAGTAGTACGATCAGTAGTTCCATGTGCATGAAGCCCTTCCGGTAGCAACCGGTCATTCCTCAGAATAACCAGCACTTCTTTAAGGTGAAGCATTACAGGGACGATGAATGCGCGGAGATTGATAATGAGCGCTTTTGCTCTCTTGACTTTAGATATCTAACCTGTTAAAATGCATTTGATGGTTATATTGTAACACGTGGAAGATAACCTGTCAAGTGTATTTTGGTGATTATTACCGATGTGTTACAATTCGATCAGAGTGATTGTTACTATGGTTAAGAAGAACATGAACATACCTATACCGAACTTCGATAACAATCTGGGCAACTGGCTTTGCCTGGACTTTACGCATACGCTACAAGACCGCTATAATCCCCGGAGGAACGAGCTATTACATAGCTATAGTGACTTGCTGGCATGGGGATTACATATGAGCATCTTGAAAGAAGATGAGGCGCAACAGCTTTTACGAATAGCAGAACGATATCCTCAAGTGGCCTCAAGGTCCTTGAATGACGCTGTGAATTTGCGCGAAGCCGTCTACCGCCTTTTTTACACTATCACGGAAGATTCCGCGCCGCCGCAGGATGATATGGATTTGTTGAATTCGCTGCTTGCGCGGGCTATGTCACATGCCTGTATTGTGCCGGCGGGAGATCGTTTTTCGTGGGAGTGGAGCGCACATAGCGACGCGGAGAAGTTGGAGCGCATATCCTGGCTGGTAGTGCGTTCGGCGGCAGACTTGCTGATCTCGGATAAGCTGCATAATGTGCGAGCCTGCGCCGCCGAAGATTGCCGCTGGCTCTTCCTGGACATCAGCAAGAACCACAGTCGTCGCTGGTGCGATATGGAGACCTGCGGCAACCAGGCGAAGGCGCGCCGGCACTATAGCCGCAAGAAAAGTGTGCCCATATAACGAGCGAACTGTGTTAATGCGATATAGAAAGCAGGCGGAACAGGAGAAAACGTCTCAAGGACAGGTTTTCCAGATAGACAGATACCTCGATGCAGGACGGCTTTTCTTGCAGTCCTCGGCTTGATATACCTCAATGCTTTTCACGCGCAGCCACCATTACTTTTGGTGTACCAAAACATATCATCTTGCTCTGGTACGTTTTGTATTGAGGGAGTCATCAAAATAGATACATGTCTATGCCGGTAGGAAGGATAGAAAGGAAAGGCGTTACATATGCACCACCTGAAAGATACTCACCCTCTCATTGCTGACTATGACGCAGACGATTACGACTATTGTACCCACTGGCAACAACTACTTGCTGAGGACGGATGGGACAGCAGAGTTGTTGCCAGTGTGAACAATTTTCGCCGTTGGGACCAGGGGCTTCCTGCATGGGTGGTCAGTCTCTTCAGACCCGTGATCTATGGTCTTGAAATGGTGGGACAACGGGTGGGAATGGGATGGTGGGGTCCCAGTCAATTCATCTGGGCAACATGGGGGGAGTTACGCACGGCGCAGGAGCCAATGGCGATCCAGCCTACTGCACTTTGCAGCACGCCGTGGGCGGCGCTGGCGATGAAAATGATCTGTCCAATCTGTCGCCTTCCTCTGCGGTGGTCAGATGACGTAGCACATTGTGAGTCCTGTTCATGTGTCTTTCCGCGCACAGGACTGATCTGGGATTTTGTTCCACAAGAGAGAACACCTGCTGTTCGTCCTATCCTACACCGGCAGTGAGAAGGTGAGGTGGCACCAGAGGTTCATTTTTATACATGCTTTAGCTTTAGCGTGTTATCAGGTTTTCTGTTTATACGCCTGTCTCGTAACTTTTGCCAGATAGCGCGAAGCATTTTCGTTTCTTCGATGCTTAATCCCAATCCGTCTTGCAACAGAACTCGATCAGTAATATCGAGGGCAGCATGAATATTGTTCTCTCGTAAAAGCCTATCAAGCTCATCTAGATTCAACACGTCAGCGCCGATTAACGGCAAGGGCAGTTTTTCAGCCTCATTTGGTTCTAGTTCGAGTACACCGCCGCCGTAGCTGCGTCCGGTAACTTCGGAGAATGCAAAGGTGAGTGAGTTCAGGAATGAAGCTGCAACCGTTCTGGCTGGTACGCCATTGCGAAGTTTTACCCGGTGGATCGTATCCGTAGAGGTTGCGGCTGCATCGTTGAGAATGATCTTGGGATAGTGATGTACCTGGCGCAGCATAAATGCCTGCGGTATCCAGGCTGATGGCACCACATACCAGCGATTGCGGATTCTACACTTATACCCTTTATTCATCCCCTTTTCCTCACCACTTGTTACGTATTCTTTCAGGCTGTCAGGTAGACGATTAAAAGGCTCATCGGGCAGGTTTACGAGAAACGCTGGAGATTGTTTTTCGACGTTTGTGAACCAATCTTTTTCCGAAAAACGAATACCTGATAATTGCGCCGAACGGCCCACAATTCGTTGTGTATAGGGCATGAGTGAATGCTTTTCTACTTGCTCCTGAGTCAGCACAAAGAATTCGTTCAAGCCCGTTACAATACCAACATCAACATCGATCACATACCCTGCGGTGGTAAGTTTTGGGTGATTTTTTAAGCGGCGGAGTAACGCGAGCTCCTCCTCATTAAGAAAATACATCGTCCACTTCTCCGTAGAGTGGTCCATCTCCTTCAATTCTTCGCGTGAAAGCGTCGTATGTTCGTATGTCAGTAGATCATCTATGCCATCAAGCTCTATCGTTCTTATGCCTGTATGGTCGGTGCCATTACGTTCACCTAAGAGTAAGACAATTTCTTGTTGTATTCCATCAAAGACGAGCTTTTTGAACGTGATAAGAGTGATGTAGCTGTAGTGCTGGCTGAGAAAATAGCGAAGCTCTGCGGCATAGTTCACCTGGAGCAATTCTGCTGGAATTACCATTGCAAGTCGTCCTCTTTTATTAAGAAGCATGGTAGAGGCGACAAGAAAGGGAACCCAGGAGTTAGTAAGTCTGTTAGGGTGCAAACCTGCTCGTTGCATCAAATAAAAAGCGATAGCGCGATGATTCTCAGGGAAATTTTGGTAACGCACAAATGGAGGATTGCCGATTACGGCATCAAAGTGTACATCTTCAGCTAGATAAGCCTGGCAGTAAGTGAAGAAGTCACCCGTTTCAACATGAGCAGGATGTAATTCGTTCATCTCAAGGATGCGTTCTACGGCTTTCTGTGCTTCTTCGGGATCAAGCTCTACACCCTGTGCAAGATGATGTATTGCTTCTCTCTTTGCACCGCACTGGATGAGCCTTTTTACAACAGCAGCAAGAATAATGCCGTCCCCACAGCTAGGCTCCAAGACGGTTGTATCGGGGGTCTGGATAGCCCATTTGGTGAGGAAATCAGCAATCGGCTGCGGAGTGTAATAGCCACCTCGAAGTTTCTGGTAAGTTGCGACGGGTTTCATTAAATAATTCTCCTGATGCCTGCTTTGTACCCCGACATCCTCAAGCTACTTCCACTTTAAATAAATTCTGATTAACCGTTGCTTTGCGGGTATTGGCGGGCATCTTTGACTGGCTTGTATCTTATCATAAAAAGTCTATGATAGGTTAGGTGTTCTAGTCGGTATGGGGCGGAAGTCCTTTATAGCGACTAATGTATGCTGCGGCTACCTGTTCAGAAAACTTTTCGATTCGCAGCGGCGAAGAATTAGCCGGAATATTCGGGTCGATTGTACCGCTTTCGGGATGCCATAGGACCAGCGATATACTTTCTGCCATAAAGGGCGCTCCCTCAACGCTAGTTCTGCGTGCGAGGCGTTCAAGCGTTTCAATGGTAGCCTTTTGGTGCGCTGCTGAAACACAAGGGGCCGGATAGATAACCATGAAAGCTACAAGAGCGTGCGGAAAACGGCTATGAACAGTTGTGGCTTCTGTAGCTAAATCGTTGATCATGTTTTGCCAGTTTTTCCCGATGCTTTCCCTGTCATTGAGTGTTTTGCTATCAAAAGCAAAGCGTATTCCATCTGGCCGGTATCCAACATCGAAGTTTTGTGGGCGCACTCCTCCAATAATTCGTACTGGACCAACTTCTACACAATCGGCCTGTGGAGGTGTAAGGGAGCTTGCGCTGGGCGAGACGATAGGAATGCCACCAAGCAAATTTGCTAAAGCCCGGCCAACAGCCATATCAAATAATTTTCCCAGTTCTCCAGAAGATTCGGGCGGAGTGCGACTAAGTCTCTGACCATTGTTGATCCATGCTCTTCCAAATTGCTGTAAAGCCGATTGAGAGATCGTGATGGGAGGCATCGTTGCTAGTGTTGCCATACTAAGCCATCTCCTACTATTACGCTATTACAAATTCCAACGAAAAGTATTTCGTACAGTATCAGGCCAGCGCCTCGGCTAACTCCCTCAAAAACAACTCGGCATCGGTAATCAATCCCGCTGCCTGGAAGCTGCCCCGGTCGGCCAGCTTTGTTACTACCGAGGGGTTGATATCGACGACCACCGTGCGCACGGTAGCGGGGAGCAGGTTGCCGGTGGCGATAGCGTGCAGCATGGATGCCACGATTACGCACATTTCAACGCCGGGCAGAGCCTGGCGCATCGCATTCTGAGCTGCTTGCATGTCGTTGATGACGCCGGGCATGGGGCCGTCGTCGCGAATGGAACCGGCCAGCACCATCTTCAAGCCGCGCTTGTGTACTTCGTAGGTGATGCCTTCTTTTAGTAGACCAGACTCTATGGCTTTTTCTACTGAGCCGATGGCGCGAATGGCGTTGATGGCGCGTAGATGGTTGCGGTGCCCACCCTCTACCTGTTCGCCGCTCTGCAGGTTGACGCCCAGCGAGGTGCCGAAAAGCGCGGATTCGATGTCATGGGTGACGATAGCGTTGCCGCCAAAGATAACCTGAATGTAGTCACGCCGGATCAGGTCGGCCACATAGCGGCCTGCGCCGGTATGAATGACCGCCGGGCCAAGCACGAAGAGAATCTTGCCCTTGCATATGCGCGTCTCCCGCATCTGGCGCGCGATTTCGTGGATTGCCAGCACCTTCACCTTTTCAGATGAGACGTTGCTTTGCATAAAGGCGAATGCCTCGCGGTCTCGAGCGCGCTCGAACGGTATGACGCGAATACCTTCGTGGCCGATGACCACCTCGTCGCCAATCTCAACTTCATGCATTGGTTTGATGAAGGCGCGATTATGGGCGCGATCAATCACGACGGCCACATCCATTTCGATATGCTCGACATCAACCCATTGACCGCGCAGGCGCACCTGGGTGGGCAGATTGGTCGTCGAGTAAAACCTCGCGGGCAGCACTCCTTGCTGCTCAACCAGCGCCGTTTGCGCGTCGTTGCCATGCACCAGGATAGCCCCAAGTTGCATCAGCTCGGAAAGGATTAATTCCAATGTCTCGTCATTGGGAGCCTCGACTTTCATGCGCGCATAGCTCGGGTCGGTTTTATGCGTTCCAATGCGCATTTCTTCGACGGAGAAGTTGCCCCCGCGATCCATGATGATGTCCCAGACACGCGGCAGCGTCCAGGAGTCGATGATGTGACCGATCAGTTCAATCGTTTCGTTTGACATAGTAATTCTATTTAGCCTTTCCTGCGATAATTAGCTGCCAGAACAGTATACCGCATCTTTACTGCATCTGATATACTGTTCAATATACAATTAATAAGTCAACACGTTACAGGTGGGAGGCCCCTATTATGAAGATAACTATCCGTAATCTCGGTGTTATCAAAAAGGCAGAAATTGACCTCAAGCCTCTTACAGTTTTTGTGGGTCCCAATAATTCTGGAAAGACTTGGTTAGCGTATACCTTAGCAAGCATCTTTGGTCCTTACGGTTTTACAAAGTACTTACAAACTTCTGAAGAAAGAGAAACCCCTGCCTTTTATGGCCCTATTGATAAAGGGGTTGAGAAAATTACAAACAAAGGGAGCGCAGTTTTTGATTTAGCGCAATTTGCATTAGAATATGGAGAATCATATTTCAACGATGTTGCCCAAACTGCTCGATATTGGATGCCAGAATACATGGGTACTCAGACAACTTCATTTGAAAGCTTAGGTATAATAATTGATTTGGACATAACTAAGAAAGATTTGCTAGATCACATATTAAACTACTATTTAAGGAGCCAAATTGCTAGTGGTCGGCAACAACCGTTACTTAGTATACGTAAGAATCGAGGGGACGACAAGTTATATATATATACTTCTATACAATTTGATTCTTCTGAAGCTTCTTCAGTAGAAGAGCAGGTTGTTGAACAGCTGCCATCTTATATAATCAAAGAAACATTAATGCAAACTATTTTTGAGGTGGTTCACAGATCTCTTTATCCTCATGTTCGTATATTACCAACAGAGAGAACAACGTTCATAACATTTCCTTCAAGCAGTAGGACGAAAGACGGTTTAATAGAGTTAACGATTGAAAAGAAAGCTACTCATGAACAGAAGATGAGAACGGTAAGCGCACCCGTTAGCTTTTTTTGGATATGATTAACTCTACTCCTTATGGTGAAGTAGAAAAGGCGCGAAGAGAAAGCAGCGCAAAAGGCAATCAAAATATCAAACATTATGTTCAATTAGCACAACTACTAGAAAAGCAAATTTTGGGTGGTGAAGTGCAAATTTCCCAACCAGAGCCAGATCTAATGCAGGAAAGTTCTTTATCGCAAGATAATGCTTCTACACGAGAAATTATTTTCCAGCCAGCAAAGGATTGTAAGTTAGAAATTTCTATCGCCTCTTCAATGGTCAAAGAGCTTTCGCCTTTAGTACTCTATTTGCGCTACTTAGCCAGGCCAGGTGAATTGCTGATTATTGATGAGCCAGAAATGAACTTGCATCCTGAAGCTCAAGCAAAAATGATAGAATTTCTGGCTATGCTCATCAATGCTGGTTTGAACATTATCATCACAACGCATAGCCCTTATGTCACAGACCACCTCACTAACCTTATCAAAGCGTATGATGCTGAAAATAAGGATAGCATTCGTGGGGAATTTTACTTAAAACGGACAGAAGCCTTTATTTCAAAAGAGAAAGTCTCTGTCTACCTGATTGATCGGGGAAAAGCGACGAAAGCCATGGATGAAGATGGGGTTATCCAGTTGAACACATTTGGAGAAGTTTCCGACCGTATCTCAGAAATCTATTTTAAGTTGTAAATTCGTAGTGAGGAGAAGCTAGATGGCTTCTAAACCTATGCTTGTATTTTTCACAGCTTTGCTTCAAACCTGCCATCTGAAAGGGAAAACGAGCATTCACGAATCTGGTATAATGGTAAGTACCAGGAAACTTGCGGGAGAAACGTTACTCATTTTTCATACAGATTGCGATGAGGGACGCAAAAGCCTGCGTATGACGACAAGCGGCATCAAAATTTGTGATTACCTTGTTTTCTACACAAAAGACGGTGATATTGCTGAAGTTGTTTGTTTTCTGGAGCTAAAAGGCAGCGGGCTAAAAGATGCTTCAAAGCAGGTACTTGAAACACATCAACATACTATTGCCGTGTTGAAGGAAATAAGCCGGAAAGAGCAATATCAACATGTTTCATGGAAAGTTTGCATTTGTTTACATGGTCAAGCGTCAAGAGGTAGTCGGCATATTCAAGACGAGTTAATTCAGACCTTTGGCAAAAGCAATATTTGTATTAAACATGGCATCACAAAGTTCGATATAGGCGAAATACTACGCAAGAATACAAAATAATTCAGCAATCTGCATTACTTATTTTTCCCCACCGGACAAACAGCCTTGAAGGTGCAGGGGCGACATTTCTTAGCTACCTGACTTTTCAAGGCCGGACGCTGTTGCTCGCTGCATTTTGCCATTTCGGTGAGCAAGCGGATCACCTTTTTACGAAGCGCGGGTGTGTATTCGACGGTAAATTCGCAATCGGCATAGCGCAGGATACCGTGCGTTGGTGGCTGCTCAAAATAGTCTTCCAGGATCAGGCAGTACGCCGCTAGCTGCGCGATGTGATTGCTGAATGGCGCGCTGGCGTCATGCACGTTGAGCTTGAGTTCGATGGGCACCGGGTGTCCATCGGGCAATTGCACCACGTAATCAGGTTTGCCTGCCAGTGGATAATCGCGTGAAGTGAGCGTCTCTCCCAGCCCATCCGCATCCTCGTACACCAGTGTGCCCTCTGGCAGGCCGAGCGCGCGCTGTTTTTCCGCGATCAATCGCCCGTGCTGGACGCGCCGCTCGTTCAATCTCAGCATTATCAGGGCAAAAGCTGCCAGCAGCAGCGCGAGTCCAATTGAAAGCAGAGTGGTGTTGAGCATAGCGCATCCTCACCTTAGCAATACGGCGGCAACGATCAGTAACAGAGCCAGTATGACCAGCATGGCTATAACGATGGTCAGCAGGCGCGTGTAGCGACCAGCGCTGACGCCAATCCGCGCTTCTTCTTCGATCTCCGCGACCTCTTCGGCGTGGTCGACGTGCTGCTGATGCCCCTCGTCAAAAGCGCTCATGCGCAGCAGCCGTTTCTCGATCATATCGTACTCTGGCAGCGCGGTAGCCTGTGAGCCATAGTCGTGTTCCAGTTCGACCAGGCGGGCGAACAGTGCTTCCGTGTCGGCCTTAGCCAGTGGCTCAAATTGCTCGTGCCACCAGACCAGGGGACAATATTCATATTCTGCTACTTCACTCGCCGTGAAGCGGCGTTGTCGAGCTTTTGGTGATTGCTGCATAATCATTTATCAGTAGCGACACCCCTTGTGGGTGTCCCGTCCGATACCGTGAGCCATCTGTGGACGAATTGACGGGACACCCACAAGGGGTGTCGCTACCATTACCCTAACGGTGCCGATTCCTGTATACCGACCAGTCCGAGCGTATCGGCGACGCTGGACATGGCTTCGATCACGTTAGCGATATGTTCATCCAGGTCTATGCCCAGTTCGGCGGCTCCATTCACCAGGTCTTCGCGATTGACGCCAGCCGCGAAGCCTTTAGCTTTCATCTTCTTGCGCACCGACGCGACTTCCAGGCCGAGTATGCTTTTGGTGGGGCGCACCAGGGCAGTTGCCGTTACCATGCCGGTGACTTCATCGCAGGCAAATAAGGCATGAGAAAGCAGGTTATTGCGCGGGTGGGTCGCCACGTTCAAATCATTGTGCGCCAGGATTGCATAGATGATGCGTTCGTCATATCCGCCATTGCGCAACCATCCGGCCAGCACCTGGGTATGCTCGCGCAGATCGGGGTATTCCTCGTAATCAGCATCGTGCAGCAGAGCCGTCATAGCCCATAATTCTTCATCTTCGCCGTACTTGCGGGCATAGAAAAGCATGGCGGCTTCCACCGCGTACATGTGCTTGCGCAGGTTCTCATTTTGCACATGGGTCGTCATTAAAATGTAAGCATCGTTGCGTGTTGGCATTCCTTTATATCTCCGCTTCAACAAGAATAAAAGCTTCCTTTGTCAGTGACGCCTATTATAGCATAAGCCCGGTTTTCTGTATTCCTGGGAAATTTGTCAAAGAACTAGTGCATTTTGCGAAACGGTATGTTATACTCGTGTGGCGTTGTAGTACGTCTTGTTGTTCTGAAATAGCTTTTGTGTCTATTATTTTTTACTGGTCAGTTTAAGCGATGGCAGAGCAAACCGCGCAATACACGAAAATTGTTGGGATTCTAATTCAGAAGTCGAGAGTAATCATGTCATTGAGTGATCAGACCCTGCTTTGTCGCGATTGCAATCAGGAATTTGTCTTCACCGTTGGTGAGCAGGAATTTTACGCCAGTCATAATCTGACGAATGCTCCAACCCGTTGTCCATCATGCCGCGCTGCGCGTAAGGGGCAGTCCGGTGGTGGGTATGGCAGTCGCGGTGGTGGCGAGCGCGAACCTCGCCAGATGTATACCGTGACTTGTTCGAGTTGCGGTAATGAGGCGCAGGTGCCGTTCCAACCTCGCAGCGACAAACCTGTTTATTGTAGTGACTGCTATCAGCCGCAGAAGTCTGGCCGAAGTGACGATCGAAGATCGCGTTGGTAATAGCATATGAGTGAAGTAAAAGTAAATCCAGGAGATTCGTTTGAGCAGGCGCTCAAACGCTTTAACCGCAAAGTCCAGCAAGATGGAGTGCTTTCCGAGGCGCGTCGTCGCACGCACTACGAAAGCCCGCAGGCGCGCCGCAAGCGCAAAGCCGCCGCCCAGCGCCGCAAACAGCGCCGCACCCGCCTGCCCAGCTAGTCTGCGCGTATCCATCAAGCCAGAACGAAATAGCAAACGGCCCAGGGCGACCCTTGCGGGTCGCCCTGGATTGGTGGCTTTTTATACTTGCGCCCTTACCTGCACTCCCAATCCAGGACGCTCTGGCAATACCAGTTTGCCATCGACCACCGTCACCCCCTCGTAAGGATCATTGTCAATCAGCAGGTGTCCGTCGAGATCGGCGTAATCTACCAGCGGCGTCAGGTGCGCGGCGGCTGTGATTGCCAGAGAACTTTCGATCATGCAGCCGATCATGATGCGCAGGTGGTGCGCGCGGGCAACGTGGATCATCTTCAAGGCATGACGGAGTCCGCCACATTTCATCAGCTTTATGTTGATGCCGTCCACACAGCCTGCAACCCTGGGAATGTCATCAACTGTAACACAGCTTTCATCGGCAATGATGGGTAAAGGCACGTTTTCGCGCACCAGGCGCAGCCCTTCGAGATCACGCGGGTGAACGGGCTGCTCGACAAATTCGATATTGTAGGGCGCCAGGGCGTTGATCATCTTAATGGCTTCTTTAGGCGTCCAGGCGGTATTCGCATCAACGCGAATCGTTGCCGATGAGACTTCACGAATGGCTTCGATATTCGCCACGTCATTTTTTGTGCCGACTTTCACCTTGAGAATGGGATAGTCGCGCGCCAGTAGTGCCTTCTTCGCCATATTAGCAGGACTATCTATTCCCAGCGTAAAAGAGGTAAGGGGTGTATGCGCCGGGTTCAGCCCCAGCAACTTGTACACCGGCACATTCAACATCTTGCCCACAAGATCATACAGGGCCATATCAACCCCCGCCTTAGCAGCGGGATTGAGGCGAATGAGGTGATCCAGGTTGTCCAAAATATCTTCCAGCGCAAACGGATCATCGCCAAGATTACCCGCGAAGGTGGTGATACAGGCCAGCGCCGTCTCCACGTTTTCGCCATAATATTCGTCTGGCGCGGCTTCCCCGTAACCCGTGTATTCTTTGTGGTTGATCTGTACAACGGCGTTCGATGCGACCTGCTGCACCCCGCGCGAAATACGAAACGGCACGGTCAGTTTGAGATCGATGGGTCTTGCGTCAATATGCATGGTGTAGCGTCCTTCTATTCCAGGTGAGGAACTATCCGTCAGGCCATAAATTGCTTGCTCCAATAGCATGATAAAAGAGTAACGCAACTGGCTGTTACAAAATCATTCCCAAAAAACCTCGCGTTCGCTCGTTTTCGGTATGATCGAAGATCTGTTCAGGCGTCCCCTGTTCCACTATTATTCCTTTATCCATAAAGATAACATGGTCAGCCGCTTCGCGCGCGAAACCCATTTCATGTGTTACTACCACCATCGTCATTCCCTCTTCAGCAAGCTGGCGCATCACTTTTAACACCTCGCCGACCAGTTCAGGATCAAGCGCGGAAGTGGCCTCGTCGAAAAGCATCAACTTTGGGTTCATAGCGAGGGCGCGCGCAATAGCGACACGTTGTTGCTGACCCCCGGAGAGTTTATGTGGATAGACGTGGGCCTTCTCGACAAGCCCCACCTTTCCAAGCAATGTCATGGCGCGTTCAGTCACCTCGGCTTTGGGCTGATGCAACACATGGATGGGCGCCTCAATCACATTTTCAAGAGCTGTCTTATGGGGAAACAGATTAAAGCGTTGAAAAACAAAACCAATCTGGGAACGCTTGCGGGCAATGGCCCCTTCGGTGTCCTCTACCAGCCGCCCGTTCACCTCGCGATACCCGACCATCTGACCGTCGATGAAAATGCGACCGCCGTCAATCTTTTCCAGGTGATTGATGCAACGTAGTAAGGTAGTCTTGCCGGAACCGCTTGGCCCGATTATTACCACTACCTCTCCGCGATGTACCGAAAGATCAACGCCATTCAGCACCGTCAGGCTGCCAAAACGCTTGATGATGTTTTCGGCATGGACCATTTCGTCTGCTCCTCTTCCGTTTATTTGCGGCATACTCATACGTGTTGTTCCTCCCTGGCGTCTAACGTCCGCTCACTAAAGTGCCACCTGTGCGCGTGCCGAAGCCCAGCATTCGTCCAGCCCACCCTTTTTTCTCCTGGATCTGATCTTTTGAGATACGGTTGGGGTCCAGGCGATTCTCGATCCAGCTCTGCACAAAGCCCCAGATCGTGGTCATGAGGAGATAGTACAGGGTAGCAAGTATGAGCAATTCGAAGACGCTGAATGTGGGCGCGCCCAGCAAATCGGTAGCGTGAGTAAGTTCGAAGAGGCCGATCACCGAGGCAATCGATGTTGTTTTGAGCATATTGTTAAATTCGTTGCCCAGAGGTGGAATAATTACGCGCGCGGCCTGAGGGAGTACGATGCGGCGCATGGCTAGAGAAAAACGCATTCCCAGAGATTTGGCAGCCTCCAACTGACCGGGGTCTACGGAGGAAATACCAGCGCGTGTAATTTCTGCCATATACGCGCCTTCATTCAATGAAAAAGCTACCAGCACACATGCCCAGTCAGGAAGTAAGAAGGCGGGATTCTGGATAATTCTTGGCAGGCCATTATAGAGCAACAGTACCTGTACAAGAAGCGGACTGCCGCGAAAAAACCAGATATACGCGCCAGCCGGCCAGGTAAGCCAGCGAAAGCGTGACATGCGCATCAATGCCAGGAAGAGACCAAGTATGACGCCAATTGACTGTGCAGCGACCGATATCCACACGGTTGTCCAGGCGGCCTTAAGAAAAAAGAGGTTCGGGTCCTGGTAGAGAAAATGGAGGAAAATATCCCATCTAAACATGATTGGCCTCCTTAGACAAGCTTCTGGCTTCCTGATTCAATGCTCAGGAAGCCAGAAACCAGAAGTTGGTCGTCGGAAAGATCGACCATTTTGAGATTAGCCGCCGATTTTCTGAGCGGAGTTCAATTCCCACTTTGCGAACAGGCTAGTATAGGTGCCATCGCTTTTCAAAGCCGTCAAAGCCGCCTGCATAGCTCCTAACATAGAAGCGTCGCCTTTACGCACGGCAATACCCTCGGCGGCAGCATTGACTACCGTACCACCAATCTCAAACTGACCTGGATTCTGTTTGAGATAGTAGTCCGTGACAGGAGAGTCCTGGTAGGTAGCATCAACACGATGGTTGACCAGCAATTGAATCACGGCTGTCTGGTCTGTCAGAACGGTCAGTTGGATGGCTGGCTTGCCAGCTTTTGTGCAATCTTTGCTGGCCGCGTTCAAGTCGTCTAACTCTACTGTGCCACTCTGCACGCCAGCTTTCAACCCACAAAGGTTACGCGCGCACGCAATTTTATTGGGATTGCCCTTTGGTACGATCAGTGACTCGCCAGCCAGGAAATATGGCACAAAATTTGCCTTTATCGTGCGATCAGAGTTGATGGTTATGGCGGAGATGACGACATCGAAACGCTTCGCGCTCAAATCATCAAGGATGGTATTGAAATTCGCCGTGACAACTTTGGCTTTTAACCCGAGTTTCTGGGCCATCGCCGTAATCAGATCGACATCAAAGCCAACCGGGTTGCCGGTCGTCGTGTCAATAAATTCCTGTGGCGGATAGGTCGTGTCGCTCCCGACCGTCAGGGTACCCGAGGTAATCAAGTCGTTAGGCGCGGCAAGGCTCGCCGTTGTAGGATATGGCGTAGGTGTTGGCCCGGCGTTGGCCTGAGTGTTGCAGGGCAACGCATTTGAGGTTGGCGTTCCACTCCCTGTTGTACTACTGCCACAAGCGCCCAGCAAAATAGGGAGCACGATAAAAGAGACACCAAATACCATGCTCATGAGAGCCTGTCGCCACCTCTTTTTGGAAAAAATAGATAGCACGAAAACACCTCCTGTAAATATGACTACGTAATCTCACGTTACGAACACATCTAGTGTAACATAACGATACCCCTGGCACAAGAAACGAGGTGATGAAGTGATGATGGCCTATGTCCATTAAGGTGAAATAGGACGCTGATTTGTAGGGACGCGATCAATCGCGTCCCTATAAATCAGCGAGAAGTAAGCTGCTTGCTCAGCGCATCCATCAGTACTCCCACGCCGAAGCGCAGAGGATCAGTAGCAGGCAGCCCCGTCTCGTCCTCCGCCTGCTTTATCGCGTCTCGCGCTTTCTCCTCGCTCAAGCCGTAGGTCACGATGGACAGGCCGGCTACCTTGCAGGGGCGGTTTGGGCGCACCCAGCTCACAGTATCCTCGTTGAGTTCGATCATGCGTTTGAGAGGAGGAAACGGGCAGTCGGTATAGCCCTCAATCATGGTGGTTCCAGCTTTGTGACAGAAAATCATAGCATCCGGCATGGAGCCATGAATGAGACCGAGCGTAACGGGCGAGTAGCCGGGGTGGTTGAGCGCGCCCTGTCCCTCCACAAATACCCAGTCGTGTTCGCTGGTGAAATCAAGCACCATCTGCTCCACCATGCCCGCCAAGAAATCGCTGATGATGCGATCAACCGGCAGGCCATTGCCCGCAATCATGATGCCCGTCTGCCCCGTCGCTAGAAAGGTGCTGTCGAGGCTGCGTTTGCGCGCCTCGATATCAAGTTCCAGCGCCGCAGTCATCTTGCCGACCGCGCAATCCGAGCCGACAAAGAGTACCGCGTGGCTGCCGGGGCGGTGCGGGAGAAATTGCGCGACGCGATTCTTATCGGGTGGGCGGCGCACGTCCCAGATGGTCACACCGCGTTTCGCGGCGGCAGCGCGTAGTTCTTCATCTTCCGATAAAAAGAAGTGCAGACCACTGATGATGTCTAATCCGTTATCGATAGCGGTCAGCAGTTGCCAGCGCCACGCCTCCGGTAACGCGCCGCCCATAGGGGCGATGCCGATCAGGAGGGAATCCGGCTGGTAGTTCAATGCCTCGTGAATATCGCGCACAACGGGTATGCCATGCCCAAATGATGCGCCACCCAGCGCCTGGGGAACATCCATACCCGCCTTTGTGCTATCGATGACGGCCACAACCGTATCTTTGCCATAGCGGATAACCCCGGTCGCCGTCTTGCCGTAGTGCCACTCAAACGCGCCTTCTGCCAGTATTGCAATGCGTCGCATGTTGTTGCTTCCTCTTCAGATAGATGATAAATAGCCATAGGTGCTTCCTATTATACAATCAAAAACTGTAAGAAGGGGAAGGGCGCTATGCCACCATCGAGCTATTCGTTGACAGGGTGTTATGGCGCTGTGTCAGAATCTCCTCCAGCACGCGCGCGATTTCAGGGTCGAACTGCATTCCGGCGCAGCGCTGCAATTCGTTTTTCTTGAGTACTCTAAAACCTCTAGACTCTTATGCTCAACCGTGCTATCATTAGCTCTAATGTTAGTCACGAATTAGAAGAAGGGGCGGGAACGCTATGAATTTCAATTTAATAAGCTGGCTATTCACCGATCCGTGTACAGCCACCAATTGCACATTAAGCACGGCGACTGCTGCCGGTACGCCGCCAGAGACCTTTCATTTCTATGTTCCCTGGCTGATTTTTTGCATCCTGGGAGTGCTGATCCCTTTCTATTATTCGGTAGAGGGACGCAAACGCTTCGTAAAAACTCGGCCAGTAGCTAGATACATGTTTGATCGCTATCTGGGCTGGCTGGCGATCATTAGCATCATAGGATTTCCGCTGATCTTTTCACGCTACTATCTCTACCTCTACTTCTTCGCGTGGCGCTTCTGGCGGTATGCCTGGTTAGCCGGTTTGCTGGCATGGGCAATCGTCTGGATCATCTACCTGCTGCGCAAGTATCCGCAGGAACGCGATAGCTGGCGTGCCCGCGAGAATATCAAACAGTATATTCCCAAAGGTAGCAGGCGTAAGGCCAAAGCCACCAGCAGGTAACAGAACCGGTTTATCTCTATGAATCCGCCCACAGGTATCATTCTGGCCGGGGGGTACAGCCAGCGTATGGGAACCAACAAAGCGCTGCTGCCTCTGCCCGGCCAGACATCTGAAACGTTTCTCACCCACCTTGTCTCGACGCTGGCTCCCTTGTGCGCTGAAGTGCTGGTCGTCGCGCGCGACCCGGTCCAATTCGCGCATGTTGTCCTGCCTGAGACGCGCATAGTCTTCGATGAAAAACCCGGTGGCGGCCCATTGATGGGCCTGTACAGCGGCCTCAAGGCCATGCAATCAACGACTGCGTTGGTGGTCGCGGTAGATATGCCATTTGTGCAACCTGACCTGCTAACATTTCTCCTCGGTTGCTACCAGCAAGATACAATGGTGGTTCCAGTAGTAGAGGGCGTACCACAGGTATTGCTGGCCCTCTACCCACGCTCAATCCTCCCTCTGATTGAGACATTATTGGAGCAAGGGAAACGCGCTCCCCGCGCACTTCTGGAAATAGCCCCCGTCCACTATATCGAGGAAGAGCGACTGCGCCAGGTTGACCCGCAGTTGCGGTCATTTGTGGGGATCAATACCCCGGAAGATTTGGAGTGGGGTAATGTGACGACCAATGGGTTAATGGAAACGC
Source organism: uncultured Chloroflexia bacterium (assembly GCA_963769535.1). GTDB lineage: Bacteria > Chloroflexota > Ktedonobacteria > Ktedonobacterales > Ktedonobacteraceae > CF-113. The sequence continues at coordinate 76,440 of CAVYMC010000008.1, forward strand.
CTCAGCGTCCTGAGGAATGGGTGCGCCAAGGATTGGAGTGAACCTATTTGATCGGTTCATGCGCGCTCTCGCTGATAGTGGACACTATCTCTTCGGTTAAGAATGCGCCGATCGACTCCAGAAGCAAAGACGCCTTAACAGCAATACGTTGCAACATACCAAAATACAAAACAGGCAGTTAAAGCTCCTGCTACTACTACACCACCAACGATGCCGGAGAAAGCGGGAACAACAATGAGAGCGGTGCGTGATGAAGCCTTCTTCTTGAGACCACGAAAAACCCTCAATCCAATGAGAATGCCAGATATGGCCCCTACCAGAATGAGAACGATACCTCCAACTATTACCTGACCTAACATTCCATTGTTAAAAATTCCGAGTCCTGCAAACAGGAGGGCAACCACTAGGGCAATGGAACCTACGATGATACCTGCTATGAGTAACATGCTGTTCAACGCGCCTGGTTGACGAAGCTCCCGATATGGTACCGACTCACTCATTTTCTTTTCCTTTCTCTGAGACTGGAGAGGTCAATTGAGAAAAGTGCCAACAATCATGACTATGAAACCAGGGAGCACGAGCCAGAACCCTGCTTCAAAATAGAGACCAAAGGCATGGAATACGCCCCAGAGACCAAAGGCATAGAATACGCCTCCTACGAAACCCACCGGACCCTGAATGATCAGCCCTGCTAGAGCGGCGATACGTCTCCAGATGATCATTCCACGCGAGAGTTCTCGAAAAAGCTGGCTGCACTCGTCCCTAGCACGAAAAGCACAGACAGCAAGGGAAGAGCCAACAACACAGCTGCTATAGGAAAGTAATAGTTCACCACAGTCGATTCATAGGTTGGTTCAGTACTTCCTCGCACATTGCCTATGACCAGGGGGAGGAAAAACACACCGTAGATGACTAGAGCGCCCCCCAGGAGGCTGAGGATTGCACCAAGGTGAGAAGAAAGTCGTGGTGCCTGCATAAAAAGCTCTCTTTCTTGTCTGTGAGACAGGAATGCTCTCTTGAACTCCCAAGGGGAGAGCGATTCATCACACTCCCGTGGTTGGGTTCTGGAGCAAGTATACGCAAGTATCTGTTGGCAGGAACAGATGTCATATGTCCCATTTTTTGGGGAAGAGAGACCCGGCATGAAGAGGAGCTCAGACGCTAGCATCCGAGGGAAGAGAACTGGTGAAGGCTGTCGGGGATGTTTTTGCAAACGGTGAACACACGAGCGTAACAGGAAAACTGCCTGGCAAAGCTTTACGCTCACCTTTCCAGAACTTTGCAAAAATGTGTGGGGCACCAAATGCCTGCCTCCGTCCTGTAGGGACAAGGGGTGGATGCGGGACTGGGTGGGGGCCTTGTGCTTGCCTCGAAACCTATTTTGCTTCGATTTCATCGGCGTTCCACCTTCGTTGCGCCATCGCCTTCAAGGTCTCTTCAAAGCCGCGCATCGTCAACCAGTTGCGTGTCTCGCCCGTCACCACGATATCCACCTGCTGCAATTGCGCGATGGTGGCAGACTCCACTCAGTTGCATGGCTACTTTCAATTCAGCGATAGTCGTTTCCAGCAGTTCGCATACGGCGTCGTAGCTCTGGCTGGCGGCTTTAAGGAAAGGAAAGCCCATGCCAACCATTGTTGCGCCCAGCGCCAGGGTGCGCGCCATGTCCAGCCCGCTGCGCACCCCGCCGGTGGAGATCAGCGGCAGGCGGGCCACGCTGGCCTCAACAACGGCAATAGGCGTGGCGATGCCCCAATCGCGGAACAACTGGCCGATAGCGCGCGCGCGTTCATCGCCACGCGCAGCAGAGCGCGCCTCCTCCATGGCAGACATGCTGCTGCCGCCCGCGCCGCCTACATCGATAGCAGCTACCCCGCACGAGCGCAGCAGCAGCGCCTGTTCGCGGCAGACACCCGCGCCCGTCTCCTTCGCGATTACCGGCAAGGCAATCTTTTCTGTAAGTGATTTCAGCGCGGCGGCCTCGCCAACAGCGCGGCGGTCCCCCTCCGGCTGCGCGGCCTCTTGCAGGCTGTTCATATGCACGGCCAGCGCATTCGCCCCAATCATGTCGATAGCGCTCTGCACCTGTTCAAGCGTGAACGGCTCGTGGCGCGCCTGTCTAATCAATTGGGGCGCGCCAATATTAGCTATTAGAAAACTGTGTGGCGCGTTTTCGCGTGTGATAGCGTAGCTCCCGGCCACGTCAGGATTGACAATGGCGGCTCGCTGGCTGCCAACGCCCAGCGCGAGGCCATAACGCTCGGCCGCGCGCGCCAGGTTCGCATTGATGGAGATTACATCGGGATGGCCGCCCGTCAGCGATGAGATAAAGATAGGATAGCGAAAGGTATGCCCGAGAAAAACTACCGAAGTATCAACCTCGTCCAGGTCCACTTCCGGCAACGCCTGGTGAACAAATGCAATATCATGCCAGTTGGCACGCTGCGCAACCGTGATATCCTGTCCCAAAGCCACATTGATATGCTCCAACTTCCGTTGTTTTACTTCATCGGTCACGTCAGCACATTCTTCCTTTCAATCCTGCCCGCAGGAATGCAACGTTTTACTATCAGGTAGACGAGCGGAATGCCAAAAACGCATAGCGGCAATAAGATACTCGTCGAAGTCGAAGCAAGCTGTTGCAACGGATAATACAACAATGCGCTACAGGAAAGTAACAATACGCACATACTCAATGTATCGAAGCGGCGAAGCGCCACAACCCACATTCCCCAAACGATATACCCAGGCGAGAAAACCGTCGCTGCCAGCACAATATAGCCCAGAATCACAACCGTCCAGCCTGTGAGTAACGTATCAACCGAATTGTCCCCCTCGTCCCCCTCGTCCTGTAGGGACAAGGGGTGGGGCTGGGCGGATGTGGGGGCCTTGTGCTTGTCCTCGTCCAATTGCGATTCCGCCGGACGACTATCGGATTCGCGCCCGAACCTTGCCCATTTCGCGCAAATATAACAGCGCGAACAGGAAAAACGACGTGGCGAGTACCATCATATCTGCGGCTGTAGTTGGCTGCATCAGCGACGGGAGAAAGTGCCCGCGCTGCGCAACGAAGCTGAAGAACGAGCGCACAGGTATTACGACAAGGCCGAGCGGTGAATTTGCGAAATCGAACAGGTGAAGTGCGTTGGTAATTGCCAGAAACGTCACGCTGCCCTGCCAGCCTGGTAGATACGCCACAATCAAAATCGCCAGCACGACCAGCGCGCGCCATGTAAACCCCATCACAGCCGCGCTAACGCCTCCCCTATGGCGCGCCATAAACCAGAGCCAGAGCGGGGCAATCAACAGCGTCATAAAATTGATACGCACTGCCAGCCCAACTAAAACCAACGCGGCAATGGCGAGCCAGCGCCTCCTTTTTTGCATAGAAAACCACAGCGCCAGCAAAAGTAGGCAGATGACCACTCCTGCCGTATTCGCGTAAACCGCCAGTTCGATCAGTACCGAGCGGATCCCAGGCATAGAGCCATGTTCCTGCCAGCCGAGACGCTGGCGCGATTTTGCCTGCTATGGCCCATATCAGCAGGATATTGCAGAGGTGCGCCAGCAGTTCCAGAAGCCTGAAAAGTACAGAAGGTGCTGGCAAGATAGGTATGCTAAAGACTAGCGTTACGCCGCCAATTATTGCTCCGCTCAGAGGCAAAAGCAGCCAGGAGGTTGAGAAGTCTCGCTTGCCGCACGCTCGAAAGCTCCAGGCTACCACGCAGAGGTAAACACCGCTTGTTCCTATCAAGACGAGCGTCAGAAGAATCGGGCTGCTCACAACCCCACTCTAGCGAAGGCGGTATCGATGTACTTCACATAAAAATCGGTGTTGGTGAGTTCGGCCAGTTCAGCGCGTGATAAGTATTGAGCAACTTCGGCGTCGCTGCTGAGCGCGTTGAGCAGCGCGGGACCCTGTATCGGCCCTTGCTCGCCATGCCCCATACCTTCTGGGCGTTGCGCTGCACCATTTTGTAGGCTTCCTGGCGACCCACCCCTTTATCGATGAGCGCGAGCAGGATGCGCTGCGAGAAGACCAGCCCGCCCGTCATGTGCAGATTTGCCAGCATCCGCTCTTCATCGACCTGCAAGCCGCGCATAACGGTCGTGAAGATATGCAGCATGTAGTCAAGCAGCGTGCAGGCATCGGGGATGATGATACGCTCGGCGGAAGAATGGCTGATGTCGCGTTCGTGCCACAGGGCCACATTTTCCATCGCGGTGAGGGCGAAACCGCGCAGTACACGCGCCAGGCCGCAGATGCGCTCGCACAGTTCGGGATTGCGTTTATGCGGCATAGCAGAGGAACCCTGCTGGCCCGCGCTGAACGGCTCGAAGGCTTCGCTCAGTTCGGTGCGCTGCAAATGGCAATCTCCTGCGCCATCTTCTCCAACGAAGCGCCGATCAGAGCCAGCGTGGTGATAAAGTGGGCGTGCCGGTCGCGCTGCACCACCTGGCTGGAGATGGGCGCAACGCCCAATCCCAGTTGCGAACATACGTACTCTTCAATCTGCGGCGGCACCGTCGCGTGTGTACCCACCGCGCCTGAGATTTTTCCGACTGTCACCTGCGCCAGCGCATCGGCCAGTCGTTGTTGGCCGCGCCGCAATTCGTCTACCCACAACGCCAGTTTTAGGCCAAAAGTCATCGGCTCCGCGTGAATACCGTGCGTGCGCCCGGCCATCAACGTGTATTTATAGCGCACCGCCGCCTGTGACACTACCTCTACCAGTCCGGCCAGCGCGCCGGAGAGCATTTCTCCGGCCTCTTTGATCTGTACTGCAAGCGCCGTATCAAGCACATCCGAAGAAGTCAGCCCCAGGTGGATGAAGCGCCCTTCGGGACCCAGTTGCTCCTGCACAGAGCGCAGGAAGGAGATGATATCGTGATGGGTCTCCTGCTCGATCTCCTGCATACGCTGCGCGTTGTAACGCGCCTCCTGTATTTTCGCGAGGGCCTCCGCCGGAATGACCCCCTCACGCGCCCATGCTTCGCAGACCAGCAGCTCCACTTTGAGCCAGTTGTCGCTTTTATGGGTGGCAGACCAGATGGCGGCCATCGCAGGCCGGGAATATCGTTCAATCATATAAGCTCACTTTTGCTCTTTCTGCCGGAAGTCTTCGGGATTAACGAAGAGTTGGACATAACCGCACCGCGTGATACCAGCGGTACGGTAGTTGACCCCATCATTTTATGCTTGTTCGATACAACATGAGTATAAGCGGAGTTATTATTAGCGAACACGCTCCAGGTTCGATACCGGGCATCCGCATTACAAACAGGACACGGCTGTGGTGGATTCGTGGTATATGGTTGCATAATTCTCCTCTGACAAGTAAGGAAATGCCCTCGTAGTATAAAAATAGACCTCAATATGTTACACTGCAACGCAGTACATGCTCTTTTTGTTTAGTGTACCACACCCTCGCCGTCTTGTAGAATTTTGACAATCAAAATCAGGAATGATAAGTGGCCCCGTCTTGTAGGGAGCATCCGGTTCGTCTCATTTCCGGTTTGGCAATTCCGTATCAAGGAAGAACATATGAATGCACTCATATCGACGAATGTACAGTATCGTTTCGCGCAGCATACGCGCCGTATCACACGCCTGGCGGTGATTTCTGCCATCGTACTATTGCTCTCCGTTAGCGCGATTGTGCTGGACGCGGTGGTCGCGCTGCCCGCGAGCCTGAGGGGTTTGGGAATAATAGGCTACCTTGTAGGCGTTATTGCCTTCGTGGTGCTGCTACCCATGCTGATTCTCAGCTACTCATATGCTCGTAGCGGCCTGTGGATCGATGACGAGGGCGCGCGCGTGCGCTTTCCGGGAGAAAATTTTCAGGAATTATCCTGGTCAGAGGCGCGTTTTGCTGTAAACGAGGGTGAAGAATACCTGCAGGCGAGCAAAGGCAAAGAGGGTCTGGGCCACATCTTTAGCGACACGCGCTACATCCGCCTGCACCTCGAAGGACTGACGCCGGAGCAGCGCGAACAGGCCGCAGCCGCTATCGCGCAGCATTGCGAAATGCGCCATCCCGCGCGTTTTGCCCTCGTGACCTTGTTCAATAACAAAGGCGAGGCCATCGCCAGGGGCAGGCTCTACCTGTTCGAGCGCGAACTGGTATGCGCCGAAAATCGCGGCGAGAAGCGCGTCTTCTTCTCCGCCTCCCTCGCAAAATTGACCGGCGTAAGACAGCGAGACCCATTTCACGTGGGCAAGCTCGAATTCGAAGCCTTTTCGCTGCGCTATGCAGGCAGCGACTACGTCATTATGCTGGGCTACGAGACCACCCTTTCTGGCAATATTGGCACCAGTTCCCACTGGGCCGTCACCGGCTACGCCGCCGACTGGATCGAAGCTTGAAAGTCAGGGCATAAAACTTGCCAAAAGTTTGTTATTATGTGATAGAATAGTTCTCGTAGTCATTGTAAGGGCGGGAGTGGAGAGGATGCGGGGTGGGGACCCTTGCGGTCGCCCTCGCCCCCATCGTACCGTTACGTATCGTACCTGACCCCTTGACGGCCACGTATCATCCGTGTACAATCATGCTCACAGCCATAACTGTTGAATTAACCTGGGAGTTGTCATGAAAAAAGGAATACATCCAAAGTATATCGAGTCCACAGTCAGTTGCGCCTGTGGCAATAGTTTCCAGACCCTTAGCACCAGGCCCGTCTTGAAGGTCGATGTCTGCTCAAAGTGCCATCCATTCTTCACTGGACAGCAGCGTATGCTGGATGCCGCAGGTCGCGTTCGAGCGGTTCCGCAGGCGCTTTAATCTGCCCGAAGACCAGGTCTGATTTTATCGCGCTCGTTCGGATATGGAACAAGGGGGACAAAGTAGAGAATGGGCGTGATTTATCGCGCTCATTCACACTTTGTCCCTATTTCTTGATTTTTTCTATTTGCTATAAGGGGAATGGCCCGTTGAATGGTCAGATAAGAACGATATTGTTCCTTATCGCTGATACCGGTGCAGGACATCGCAGCGCGGCTAACGCCATACGCAATGCCATCACTATCATCGCACAACAAGAGCAGGAGAGTAGGGCTAGCGCTTCGACCAATTATCGTGTCGAAATCGTGGATGCATTCGAGGAATACGGTCGTTTTCCTCTGCGCGAGGCCATGAAGCTCTATGGGCCAGCCATCCGCTATAATCCCCGGCTCTATGGACAGGTGTACCATTTAAGCAACCAGGCGCAGAGCGTTTCGGCTGTCCAATCGATGGCGACTCCTCTTATTCACAAAGGACTGTTGCGTTTAATCTCAACTGTGCAGCCCGACGTGATTATCTCCATCCATCCTTTGCTCAACCATGTCACCCTGCGCGCTTTGCAAGATTTGCCCTTCCACATTCCATTCATCACCGTCGTAACCGACCTCGTCAGCCTGCATTATGCCTGGTTCGCCCCCGGCGCGGATGCCTACATCGTGCCAACCGAACGCGCCAGGGAAATTTACCTCGAACGCGGGTTGAACCCCGACCGCGTGCATATGCTCGGTATGCCCATCGACCCGAAGTTTACCCTGCCCACAGAAAGCAAAGAGGAATTGCAGCGTAAACTTGGACTGACGCCCGGTAAGTCCGTTGTTTTGCTGGTCGGCGGCGGCGATGGCGCAGGCGGCTTGCGCTCTTCGGTTCAGGCCATCTCGCAGGCGCGTCTACCGGTACAATTACTCATCGTCACCGGTCGCAATACACGTCTCTATGCGCATCTACAGCGCGTACGCGCCAGCCTGCGCGTGCCCGCCAAAATCTTTGGCTTCGTGCATAATATGCCGGAGATGATGCGAGCCTCGGATGTCATTATCACCAAAGCCGGACCAGGCACTATCTGTGAAGCCCTGGCGTGTGGTCTACCCATCATCCTCAGCGCCTATGTTCCCGGTCAGGAGGAGGGCAATGTCACCTTTGTCACCGAGAACCACGTTGGCACGCTGGCATATGACCTGGTCGAAATGATCAATGCGCTGCGCCTTCTCGTTAAACCAGGCTCGGAGGTCTTGCAGGAGCAGTTGGAAAGTGCCAGGCATATCTCGCGCCCCAACGCATCCTTCGATATCGCGCGCTGTATTCTGAGTTTCTTGCCCCCTCCTGGTGCGCCTGGTGTTTGGGAACAGACATCCCCACAAAGAACAGCGCGTGAATCGCAGCTACATCGTTTGCAGGCTATCGTGCCAGCGCGTATTTTACAGAGCCGTCTGCCGCATTTACGCACTAACAGGGCAGTAGGATCGATTCGACGGCGTTTAACTCGTTTGAAATTTATACAGCGAACCTTGTACAGGTATAAGCGATCATAAGTCCCGGAGAGGGGATCGCCATAGCGCGTTCAAAGGTGAAATACCATGGCAAAATTCTATTATGGCGGTCAAGCCGTTATGGAAGGTGTGATGATGCGGGGACGCAAAACAGCGGCAATGGCTGTGCGTTGCCCTGATAGCAGCATCTACCTCTATGAAGAAACGTTAAGTCCGAAACTATACCAGAACCGCCTGTTTCGCCTGCCGTTCCTGCGCGGCATGTTACTGCTGTGGGAGATGCTGGCGCTCGGTACGCGCCTGATGGCCCTCTCTACCAACATCGCTACAGGTGCTATCGACCCCACCTCTCTATCAGACAGGCAAGATTATCAGCCCTTTGGAGCAGAACCCCGCACTGCTATTGATAACGATAACGGCCTGCTCGATCAACCAGAAAGGCCGCCACAGATCGGCGGGTTGGCGCTGGCATTGACACTGGTCGTCTCGTTGGGCTTCGCCATCGCCGTCTTTTTCCTGGGGCCGCTGCTCATTGCCGGACTGCTGCGCAACCAGATTGGCGAGGGCTGGCTCAATCTAACGGTAGAAGGCGTCATTCGTCTCGCCTTGCTGATCGGGTATCTCTACCTGATCGGTCGCATACCCGACATTCAGCGCGTCTTTGGCTACCACGGGGCCGAACATAAAACCATCAACGCCATGGAGCATGGTGATCCGCTGGACATTCCCCATGTGCGTCGCGCCTCGCGCGTGCATACACGCTGTGGCACAGGCTTCTTATTGCTGGTCATGGTTGTTTCCATTTTCGTCTTTGCCCTGGTCGGTTCGCCGTCATTCCTGTTGAAAATCGTCTCGCGCATCGTGCTGGTACCCGTTGTGGCCGGCATCGCCTACGAACTGATGCGCCTGGGCGCGGCCAATTATCGCTACCGGGTGGTGCGCTGGCTGCTCGCGCCCGGACTGGCCTTGCAGGGCTTGACCACCCGCGAACCCGATGATAGCATGATCGAGTGCGCCATCGCTGCCTTACAGCGCGTGATGTTCCGTGACGATCAACCTGTAGAAACGACCTTTGAGGTCGCCCACCCATAAAGCCAGTAGCGACACCCCTTGTGGGTGTCCCGTCCATCCGTCCGCGCTTGTATTAGGACGGGACACCCACAAGGGGTGTCGCTACAAGATAGATAGGATATCCATATCATGTCATCCGACCCGACCATAACACCGCCACCCATTGATGCAGCGCAAACCGTGCCTGTAGAGCATCCCAGACTACGCTTTTCGGGCCCGCGCTGGTTTCTTACTGGCCTCGTGCGAGTTTCGTACCGGGCCTGGACTCGCGTGGCCGCGCGCCTGTTTCCCGAAGATTCGCAGACGGAACGCATTGCTCAATCTTTGCATATTCCTTTACCCGATAAACTCAATATGAGCTGGGTGACGCTCAACCTTGCCGTTGGCGGGCGCATTCGTCCCGAAGACATCCACGCCGTAGCCCGTGTGGGCGTTACACATGTGATTGATACCCGTTCGGAACACAGCGATGACGCGCAGGCTATGGCAAAAGAACACGTCCAGTTATTATACCTGCCTACCCGCGATACATACCCCTTGACCATTGAACAGATGATGGAGGGCGCGCAATGGGCGAACCAGGCTATGCAGCAGGACGGGCATGTCCTCATCCATTGTGAACACGGCGTGGGGCGCAGCGTCCAGCTCACCTGTGCTGTACTCATCTATGCAGGAATGCACGCCCAGGATGCCGTGCAACTGGTGCAACAAAAACGCTGGCAGGCCGCGCCAAATCATAAGCAGATAGCCTACTTGAGAGAATTTGAGTCCGCGCTCGACACGGCCAGGCGCGCTTCCAGTAAACCATCGCCCAGCGCGTAAAACTCGATAGCCTGCGCCACACCATCCCCGGCATTACTGGCAGTCACCGCTTTTGCGGCGGCTTTGACCGCGTGGGGAGCCTGTCCCATCGCTACCCCCCAGCCAGCGCATTGCAACATGGAAATATCGTTGTTGTTATCGCCGATAGCCATCACCTGGCTGAGCGGCAGGCCGAATTGCTCCGCCAGCGCGGTCACCCCGCTCGCCTTCGAGGTACCCGCGCGCATCACCACCAGTTCCGCGCTGCCATAGTTACCGCGTTTGATGCTCGTCCATGAACAATCGAGCGCCGCGATCTCCGGCGACAACCCCAGAATAGTTTCTTCTGAATCAAACGCCACTACGCGCAGCGGATCAGCATGTCCGGCGCAGAGTTGCGCGTAAGATATCCGGCGCATCATATCGGGGAAGGTTGTAAAGTACGCATCCAGCCACAGGTTATCAAAATCTGCCGGTCCCGTCCATATTTGCTCATTCAAACCCGAATCCGGGTGAACCACCGGCTGCACACCATGTCGCACCAGCACATCAACCGCCTGTTGTCCGATATTCGCAGATAGCGTTTGCCTGTGCAAAATCATACCCTGTGGATGCTTCACGATTATTGCCCCATCATAGAGGATAAGTGGAATATTCAAACCCAGTTCATCCGCTATCTGCTTCGTATTGCAATAGCGGCGCGCCGTCGCCAGCGTCACAATAATACCAGCCTGCTGCGCGGCCTGCACAGCCGCCAGCGTCGGCGCGCTAATTTTCCCTTCAGGGTTCAACAAAGTGCCATCAATATCAATCACGAGCATTTTAACAGGCCCGACCATCAATTCTTCAGTCATTACTGCACCACCTTGAAATTTGGTATGAATAAATGCGAATGCGACGGGCTACACCCGTCGCATATGCCCCGGAGTGGGGTACGATTATATTATACAATATTTTGCCGTCGGGACGCTTGCATCCTGGGAACTCTGTTGAATTTTGCCGACCGAACGAGGTAATAGCGTCCTGATGAATTTTGCCGACCGAATAGGGGAATCCGCTCATCGGGACGCTTGCGTCCCCACCGCCCTGTAGGGACAAGGAGCGGGGTGGAGTGGATGTGGGGGCCTTGTGCTTGTCCTCGTTGGAGTGCGACCATTATGCCTCACGAAACCCAGGCGCATCGCGCTGCCACCAGGACAAGCACAAGGCCCCCACCCATCACCACATCCTCCCCTTGTCCCTACAGGACGGGGGCGAACGTTTTTAGCCATTACCCTTTTCGGTTGTTAAACATCATCGGGACGGAGGCGACGCTTCCTGTCATTGCTGCTTCCGCCCTCTGGCAATCATTTTACGGTGTTGGCGTCACCGTAGGCGTCCCATTGGTAGTTGTAGGATTGGTCAATCCGCTCACCGTTGGCACATCGGCATTCAGCATCCAGGACAGGTAGCCTGTGCCGGCCAGTCCGTTGGCCGTGTTAACATCCTGCTGGATGACCCCTGACGGCGGATTGAACGTGTCTGGCGGAAATTTCAGGTCGCCGCAACTGCTCCAGTTGCCTGCAAACGAGCCTGCCGGGAAACATCTGCCACTGGCGTATTCGAGCGCGTCGTGCCAGATGGGAGCTGCGCCCGTGATACCAACCACATTGTTCATCAGTTCACCGTTGGCATTACCTGACCAGACGCCCACTACTATATCGGGGGTATAGCCCATCGTCCAGTTATCCTGGAAGCCATCTGTTGTACCCGTCTTAGCAGCTACCGGACGGCCATCCCAGCCTTGCGTCGTCAATACTGTATCAGGAGCAAACTCAAGCGCGCGTGCCTGATTATCTTCTAGTATAGAAGACATCAAGAATGCAATCTGTGAGCTGATTATACGGGTAGTCTGGGGATGCGTCGGATCAAAATGATAGATTTGATGCCCGTAATTATCCCAGATGTCCAGCACGTACTGTTGTGGCACGCGATTACCCTGGTCGGCAAACACCTGGTACGCCCCTACCATCTGCAAAAGCGAGACGTTGTAAGAGCCAAGCGCGAACGAAGGCCCCAGGTTCTGCAGGGTGGTTAGATTGATATGCGTATGATGCGCCTGATTATAGGCATTCACGTAGTTGGCGGTATCCGTATCGAGATCAGTGATGCCGAAGCGCCGCGCCATATTCAATACATTCTCCAAACCTGCAAACTCTACCGTTTTGACGGCGGGAACGTTAAACGAGTTCGCAATGGCTAGCAGGAGGTTGGAATTCAGGTTGTGATAGGTCTGCCCATAGTCATAGGGATGGTAGGTCGCGTTCGGCAAATGCACGTCCAGTTGTTGACTGCCGCCTGGAAAGAAGGTCTGCTTATCCGGCAGCACGATGCCTGGATACCAGCCCATCTGGAAGGCAGTCGCGTAGACAATCGGTTTGAACGACGAACCGGGCGGGCGAAGCGCGGTAGCCGCGTTGACTTGACCTGCAATTCTGGGGTCGGTGGAATTGTAGTAATCCGCGCTTCCATCCATTGCCAGAATCTCGCCGGTTTTAGCATTTTCGACGATGACCGCCGAATCGTTCACGTTATGAAGTGTATTAAGCGGACCGTAGTCGTTCACAAAGATCTGGTATTGTCGGTCGCGCAACTGATGACGCACGTCGTTTTCGATGAAGGTTTCCAGGGTGGAATCGATGGTCGTGCGGATATTGAAACCGCCGGTCAGGAAAAGATGCGCGCCAAGCTGTCCATCTCCGTTGCCCAGCGCATCCTCAATAATGGGGATGATCCAGTTCACAAAATGCGGGTCGGTCTTTGTAGCATTAAAACCGGGGTATTTGAAGGTCTTTGTCAACGCCTCGACCTGAGCAATTATAGCAGGCGTAATTAGCCCCAGCCCGGAGTCTGTTGTCTGGTCGCCCAATCCTAGATTGATGTTCATGTTGAGCGAAAGCATCTGGTTGAGTACGTAATCCTGGCGTCCCTGCGCTGCAAGGATAGTATCATTGCTCACGGTTGGATCGTAGGCGGGCGGGTTCTGCGGCATACCGGCCAGCAGCGAGGCGCGCGCCAGCCCCAGAAGCGGATTTACCGGGCAGGTAGACATATCGTTAGCATTTTTACATTTTTTCAGATCGCGATTGTCGCGGTCCAGAAAAGCAATAGCCGGGGTACACTTAAAGTTGGCATCGCATTTGGCGCGCAGGCCAAAATAGTCTTCGGCAGCGGCGTCAACTCCCTGCTCCTGCGCGCCAAACGGGGCCACGTTAAAGTACATCTCCAGGATTTTCCACTTGGGGTATTGCTGCGTCAGGCCGATAGCCAGCGCCGCTTCGGGCAGTTTACGTTGCAATGATATCTGGCTATCTCCTGTCAGGTTTTTAACGACCTGCTGCGTGATGGTGCTGCCGCCGCCCGATACAACGCCCCCGTTTGAAAAGTACTCCGTGGCCGCGCGCAGAATTCCCTGCGGGTCGATGCCCGAATTATTCCAGAAGGTATGATCTTCGGTGGCGACCATAGCGTCCTGCATAACCCCCGGAACCTGGTAGTAGCTGATAGCCGTGCCGCGTCCATATTGACCATCATAGGCTGTATAGATCAACTTAAAGTTGCGATCGTAAATGCGTGTTGATTGCGCAACCTGTTGATTGGCTAAATCCTGCACATGCGGGTATTGGCTCTGGTAGTATCCATAAGCTGCTCCAAAGCCCGACGAGAGTAGTACTATCAGGAGGGCCGCGAAGATGGAAAAAGTGATGGTCAAGGTTTTCTTTTTATTTGGGCGAGTGCGCTGCCAGCGCGCCCGGCGGCGGCGCATCTGCATCGAAACGCGCAGGGCGCGCGAACGCTTCCAGGGTGCGCGCTTGTTGACCTGCTCCGACGCCTGTGGGCGATGCAGTACGAGAGGATTCGGATCGATATAGCCACCGCGCGCGGCTGCCATTTTGCCCGACCAGCGGCGCACCGTGTTCATCGCGCTGGCAAAGACCGAGCCGGGACGCCCGCCCTGCTGCGCGGGCCAGTTCTGCGGGTATTGAGGGCCTTGCGGCGCCTGCTGCGGAAATTGTGGAAATTGCTTTTGTGATTGCGGTGGCAGGAATTGCGATGAAGAAGGCGGTATTGGCGAAATGGGGGATGGCCCCTGCGGCGCTGGCATCGTCTGCTGGGCGTTGTGCGCTTTGTAATTGCTCAACAGACTGCCCGACCTGGGGACTCCATTCCCATTTTCATTCATAGTAGGAAAATGCTGCTGCGGGTTGGGTGCATCTCCCTGCTGTTGATCCCAATAGTTGCTACTCATTGTATTTCCTTTATAGTTCTCACTTCAAGTGAGATGGGTCCTGCTTATTACTATTGTTTCGCCTTATTAACTAGTAAGAACGAAGGTCAGGATAGTTTCAGAGAAAAACGGTCTACCTGTGCAAACGAACAACACGTAGGCCATTAACAAAACCGCCCCATTGGGGCATCGCGTGTGTACAGAATGATCTGAATCAGGTACAATATAATCGCTACTTTGTATATTCTATCGCCATTACGAAATCTGCCGGCATGTCTATAAATTGAGAGGAGCCGATTAATGTCCCTGCGCCGTTTCATCCTCGTATTGTTCATGATGTCTTGTCTGCTTACCCTATTTTTCGCGCCGCTGGCAACCCCTCGACATGCACAGGCTTTATCCAATACTGCCAATGACGCTATAACCATCACTTCTCAGTCATATTCTGTGCATTTCCCCGATTCGATTACTTTTAAAGCGAGTGTCAGCGATGCGAATAGTACTTTTGTCGCAGCTTCTATCGTTGTCAACATTCATAGCAGCGCGGGAGTGGAGTCGCATCCTCTACCCATCGCCGCTTCTCTTCGCGCGCTGCGGCTGACCTGGAAACAAGATACGAGCGGGAACAATTTCATGCCCGCTGGCAGCGCCATCTATTATTTCTGGCGTTTCACTGACAAAGCGGGCGACACGTTTGTAGAACCTATGCAGCAGCTTACTACCGTTGATACCCGCTTCAACTGGCAACACCTGAAGCGGGGGCTGTTGCAGGTCAACTGGTACAATCGCCCCTCGGATTTCGGGCAGATGATTCTCAATCAGGCCAGTGGAGATATAAAAAATACCGGCACCATGCTTGGCGGTGGATTGGTTGATCCCATCAATTTGTGGGTGTATCAAACAGATACTGATTTTCACGGCTCGCTGCCACCTGGCACCTACGAATGGGTAGGGGGAATCGCATTTCCTACCCTGGACGAGGCATCAATCGTTGTAGTCGGTACCTCCGACCTTACACTCGCGCGCGATATGCCACACGAGTTGACACATCTGATCTTTCACCAGTTGATTAAAGATGGCGAAAGCAGCGGGGTTTATGCGCCCATCTGGTTCGACGAAGGTCTGGCGGTGTATAACCAGGGCTATCACGAACCCGATATGCAAAACCGCCTGAATCAGGCGCTCGCGACTAATAGCCTGTTGCGTCTCAGCGACATCTCCGACAGCTTTCCCGCCGACGCGGACAAAGCCTACCTCGCTTACGCGCAGAGCTGGAACCTGATTGCCTACATGTTCAAGACCTTTGGTAGGGCCAAAATGGATCAGCTTATCAAAGATATGGATAACTCGCAAAATGATTTTGGTCAGGACCTGACCCTGGCGCTGGGACTCGATGAAGTTCACCTGGAAAACCAGTGGCGGCTTTACCTGAAGCAGCCAGGCATACTTACTCCCGATCAGATAACCCCCACGCCCCAGGTTACGCAAAAGCACACTGTCCAGCTCAATGTGACCAGCGACGACCGCTCGTGGATATTGATAGCCTTTGGTGGCGTGCTGGTCATCGACTCGCTGGTTGGCCTGATCGTCCTCTTCGCTGTCGTGAATCGCAGGCGCAAGCAGCCAGCGCTCGTCACTGGCGCATACAACGGTCAACCCGCGCCTTACCAGTACCCCGCTATCTACATGCGAACCTCGATGTACGCCGGGTCTACCCCGCCCGCGCCGCCCGTCGCTCCAATGCAAGAGTATATTGACTTTCAGCCGCCTGGTCAGTCCTATCCCGCGCCGCCGCCCCGGCGACAATACCCGCAAGAATGACTCGTCCGTTCCTGTAGGGACAATGGGAGGAGTGGAAGAAGGGTGGGGGCCTTGTGCTTGTCCGGGTGGGTAGGGGGTCAAACGCCGCCTGACAAACAGATATATTTGATGAAAGAAGATTTAAAAGATGGAAGTGTACGATACTCCTGGGGCCGATAGCGCCGCAGACGCGCTCTCTCCTGACGCTCTGGCCTGTTGGGTTGCCCTCAGCCGCGTTTCAGGCATTGGCCCGGTTGCCTTCCGCGCCCTGCTGAACTACTTCGAGGATGACGTGGAAGCGGCATGGAAAGCCGGGCGTGGAGAACTGACCAGGGCGGGTATGGGGCGTCACGTCATCGAAAACCTGTTCAACCTGCGCGCAACTCTCAACCCGCAAGCGGAGTTAGAACGGTTAGAAATACTTCGCATGAAAGTGCTGACCTGGCGAGACAACCTGTATCCACCGCTCTTGCGTGAAATCGATGATGCGCCCCCCGTCCTGTACTTGTATGGCAAACTTACCGGGGCCGATCGCTTCGCGCTGGCAGTCGTTGGCACGCGCAATTCGAGCGCTTATGGTCAGCAAGTCACGCAGCGCATGGTCACGGATCTGGCAAGGGGAGACGTTACCATCGTGAGCGGCCTGGCGCTGGGCATCGATACCATCGCCCATACCGCCGCGCTCGATGCTGGCGAGCGCACCATCGCGGTGCTGGCGTGCGGCCTGGACATCATCTATCCTCCCGACAATCGCAAGCTGGCGCACCGCATCATCGAGTCCGGGCAAGGGGTGTTCATCAGCGAATATCCACCTGGTATGCGGCCTGACAGCAACAACTTTCCGGCCCGCAACCGTCCAGTTAGTTCCAGTAGGCTCTGCGCGTGAGGCGCTCCCCCCGGCGAGACCCGCTGGCAGGCGGAACAACTGCACCCCTGCCGAGCGCAGTTGACATCTGTGTAGCACCTGTGTTGTGACTTTATCCATTGTTTTGTCGCGGCGGAGGTGTATAAGCCCAGGCAAGATGAACTGGCGAAAGCGTGGCCAGCGCTGAGTAAACACGTGCGCTCATAGTAGCGTGTGTTGAGCAAAAAGCGAGACGGGTCAGGGCTTCTCTGGAAGGCGCGCAAGGATGTGCGTCAGTAACGCTTCTACGCGGTCAAACCGTCCGGTATGCTCACTGAGCAGCGCTGTCTGCTCAGTGGACTGCGTTTCCAGGCGGTCGAGACGATCTTTGATGCTGCTGAGGTCCGCTTTGATGACCTTGATATCCCCTCCCTGACTGGAGGTCACCCCGAGCAGAATGGTGAGATTTTCGTTGATCTCTCTCATATGGCGTGTCTGTGCAGGAGGGAGAGCCTCTTCTGCCTTTCTTTCATCCTGAGAGCGTAATAGCTCGAGCATCGCCACCTTCATCTCGAGCGCAGCGATGCGGTCTTCCTGAGTTGGCACTGGAACATAACCCTTTCCCGTATAATGTGCCTCATCAATGCGCATTATACCATACGTTGCTGACAGTCAATACCTGTATTTTGACTGCTGACGATTTAAACGGCGGACACGCTACGCAACAGCAGCCGTATCTCGCTGTGAAAGCTGCACGCCAGAGCTAGTAGGATCGACTTTCCTACTCTGAGGACGACAGCGTGGCAGACGACACCGATGGGTGTTGCGCCTGCATCAAAGCGAGCAGGGCCCTGAGCGGAAGTGGCAACTGCCTCAGGCACACTTCCGGGAACGCAGCTTGTGCCAGGTCGATGGCGTCCCGGCCCGCGGTGGTGAGGACAATGATGCGAAGTCCCAGGTCCTTCGTAAGACCACTTAGCCCGGCAAGTGTCTTTCTCCCACTCTCGTCCAGGATCAGCTCGAGGAGCAGGACCTCGTGTGGCGCTCCCCCTCGCCGCGATGTAGCGGCGCGCGAGCGCCGAGAAAAGATCCTGCACCGCGGGGTACAGCGTGACTGCGTGGTCGGCCATGCCAAGGGCGGTGACAAAGTACTCGGCCAGGGCCGCGTTTGAGGCGAGCAAGCCAATCCGCATGGGTCCGCACACTCCTTTTCGACGCCGTAGACAGCCTCCTGCCAGCGCTGGTGGACCCGCACCCGGCTCTCCGCCAGTTCACGGGCCTTGACCTCCTGCGGGTGGCATCGCCGCCAGGGGACTTACGCTGCTAAGATAGAATAGCAGATGACCCTCATCGTTCCATCACGAGAATTCACGATTTACTCACGAGCAACGTGGGAAATGGCAGAGAGCAGATGCCGATGGAATTAGGGCGAAATCGATGGTCTGTGGGCATCCTCTGCATCGGGCTGGTGAAAACGAGCAAAGGAGAGCACGGTGAACCCATTTGTCATGTAGAGTAGACATGGGCCCGCTGTCATGCTATGATCCTGCCATCTCAGAGATGAAGGGAGATCGTATCCGTGCGTTCAAAGGGGCGTATGCATGGTCGCTTTGTCTCGCTGAGTGGCCTCAGGAAACTTACCCCGCCGCCGGGAAGCCATTACCCACTGTTCATTGTCGATGCCGAAGGGCAGCCCGTGTTTTTCCTGTGTGAATGGTACCGTCGCCGCAAGGAAGCAGACCCAGGAAGAACCCCTGATACCTATCTGGATATGCTGCTGCCCTGGGCGGGTTTTCTTCTCCGACATGCGTATGCGTGGAACGATCCTCCAGAACGCGTGCGGTTCTACCTTGCTGAGTTCCTCCGTGAGGACGTGGCCTGTTTCGTTACCCCTGACGGTAGAGATGAGGATGCATGGTTCGTCGAGACGACCGGCAATTCACCGCTCGCTAAAAGCTCCCTGGGGGTGCTGCTGGCCGCGCTGACCAGTATGTATGACACGCACATCGCTGCGGGCTACTACGCCTACTCCAACCCGCTTCGCTCCGAACGGATGCTGGCCCTCAAACGGGAACATATCCGTCAGGTCAAGAATGCCGGTGCTCCTGATTATGCTGGCATCCGGGGTGAAAGCTGGCAGGAGACGAATTGTGCTTTCCCTACGAAGCAGTTTCGACAGCGGCGTGGGAAGGTCTGGGAACCAGGGGTCGTGCTTGAGCCTGATGCGGTACAGCAGCGGATACGCTCAACCATTGACTTCATGGTCGAGCATGCGACCTTTCAACGCGACCAGGTCATTTTGCTGCTGATGCGAGAAACGGGGGCGCGGCTCAGCGAAGTCATCGAGTTGACCGCGGGTGGCTACCGAAATGCCCGACATGCTGGCCAGGCTCTCGTCAAAAACAAAGGGAGTCGTGGTCGTGAGGAGAAAACCATTTATTTTACGCAGAGCCTCGATCGACATTTACTCGACTACATTCGGATGGAGCGAGCTAAATACGATCCCAACGGGAGCAAACGCCTGGAAGATCTTGCCGACCACGACCCATTGTTTCTGACGAGAACTGGAAAACCGTACACCCGTTCTGCCTTCTACCATCACTGGAACAAACTCTTTGCTCCTGCGCAAGGCCAGGTCAAAGAAGGGGAGCAGGTGGAGTTTACCCCCCATGATCTCAGGCATTTGCGAGTGACTCGTACGGTCACCAATCTGCGTAAGGAGGCTCAAGGAGATCGTGCGGTTGAAGCAGAACTCCTGGAAGGGTTTCAATCTGTCATGGGCTGGCGTAGTCCTGAAACGATGGGGACCTATCTGAAAACCATGAACAAGCGCAAGGCCATCGAGGCTTTACTGGCCGATGAAGAGCAACAGGAGCAGCATGATAGGGACCTGCAAGAAAGGATGTCTCAAAGACCCGTAGAAGGACCGCCACAAGCGAGGAGTCATCCCCAGGATTTCCCGGAGCAAGGAACGCCTGAGCTCGCTCATACTGATGAGTTTAGTTGGTATGAGCATGATGGATGAAAAGAGGGAAGCTGAGATATGCAGCAACGCGTTACCTCCGCCACGGAGCATGAAACCGTTTCTGACGACCTTGATCAGAGGCCTTCTGCGAAGAAAGGCAAATTACTCATCCACGAGTTCATTCGCTGGCCCAGGGAGGCACAACTGGAAGCTTTTTTGGCCTGGCTTCCCAGAGACCTCGCTGATATTCCTGGGATTGACTGGATAAACCTCTGCCCCGAGGTTATGGGGTATTGTTTGAGAACTGTTGGGGGCAGCCCTGATGCCGCCGCTCTTGCTATCGCAGCGGCATCGTTGCAGGGACGGCGAGTTTCATCCCAGCTCACCTATCTAAAGGAGGTGAATGGATTGCTCCGACAGCTTCGGTCGACTGCTGAGATACGCTGTCTGGCTGATCTCAAGCAGCAACAGGTCTGGCTCGCGTGGGCTGCTCAGCAGGAGAAAACAAACTACACCAGGGAACTGCTGGCCAGGTATACCACCGTCACAACAAGTTACATCCCACGCTATCTTCGCCGTCTTCATGACGCCGAGCGTCAGCGGTTACAGCCATTTGTTCCGCCTCCACCTCCTACAAGGTTCGCTGAAGACTTCCTGCCCTATCGGCAACTCAAAATGGCCCAGCAGGCGGAGCGAAAAGCGACTACCGATATTTTAGTCCCATTGTACCCCGTATTGCGCCAACTGGTGCGGTTGCGCAAACAACTGGCTGAACGGATGGTCCTCGCGTTTCGTGACGCATGCCGCAAGGTTGAAGCCGGAGAGGCCGTCCTTCCCTACTATTATCACTATGCCGATGCCATTCCTGAGATGAACCGTGATGCTCAAACCAGTGCAGAAGTAACCTTGTATGGACGCGAAGTGGTGTTGCAATGGGCCTTGTGGGACAAGCGTACCTGGATAAAGCACCACGCTGAGCTTTACTGCGACCAAAGTGTTGGCGATGCAGAAGAAGGCAAAGACAGCTATCAGTCGGAACAAAATTGCTTTTTTCTGGAGTTTGATGGTCCTGCCCGTGACCTTTTGTGGATTGGGGATTTTGTTGCGCATCGGCTACTGCAAGTGTTCTCCTCATGGGACACCAGTTCCTCCCCAGAACCTGAGAGCCGTCGACAACGCAGGCAATTCGCGCGCCAAATCGGTTTTACTAACGGGTGTGCGTGCTCCCCCACAGGATTACTGAACCCGGGAAACCGCTGGTTTCCTCTGGCTGCAGAACGCAGCCAGGCGCTCATCTTTCGAGCCGGAGAGCCTCTATCGAGGGGTGCTTTTTGGCAGTGCCCTGGCTATGCTCGCCCTCTCAAATGGCAGCAGAATGAATGAATTGCTCCAGGTCAGTTGGAACAAAGAGCGGCGAGTGACACGAACAGAGAGTGTGGTACTCCTGGGTGAGGATGGACAACCGCAAATGGGAGGCGATGGAAGACCGCTGACAAAGCAAGTCAAACTCCATTTTCAGCATTTACTTCCCAAAGGCGCAAAAACGGAAGAGGAGAGGCAACTGTTCCCATTGAGCAAAGAGATCATGCGCTTGCTCGGCGAAATCAAAACGCTTCTGGAGGAGACGCACGGAGAGATCCCGGTAGTTGCCCCGTCTCGCCGCAACAGCAAATACGAAGATATCAAACCAGAGCAGTACTTGTTTCAGTGGAACGCCTGGCCAGGTGAACAGCAGACGACTATTAATAGCGATGATGCGCAAGTCCTTATCCGCTTCATTTTGTATGGCCTTGACCTGCACACTGCTCACGGCAAGCCGATTCGCATCACCGTGCATGTGCTTCGTCACGTTATGGCTACTCACGCCAGGCGGCATCGCAATGTGCCGCCGGAAGTTATTGCCCATTACTTCTTGCACCACCGCCTGAGAGAACTGACGGGACGCATGCCTTCTCTTCCTGAAGTCTCGGAATATTATACCCAGATGACCGCGGAACAGCGCTCTGCAGTAATCCAATCCGATCTGGACGAGCAAGAGGAGCTGGATCATGCGCTGTTACAAATGGCTCCCACCATTCGAGGCCTGGAGCAAAAAAATGAAGACGTCCAGGCTGTGTATGAAATTTGGCATGCTTTACATCCCACGGCGCTGGGCTATTGTGGCTGCCCGGGGCTTTGCCCGCGTGGTACTGACCGATCATTGTGTTTGGGATGTCGCTACCATGTGGAAGATCCTGAAAAACTGGGAGCCGCCATCGCCTGGCGAGCGTCCTACGAACTACAAGCAGAAATCTTTGAGGCGCAAGGCAATGCCGTCGATGCTCGCCAGGCCCGTATCAAGGTGCAGTTCCTGGATGACATGATCAACGTCATGTGCTTGCAGCTTGAAGAGGAAGTGGCGGGCCGCTATATCCCGGTGTTCAAGGTCCTCCCTTCTCCCTACAGAAATATGGGGACGAGAGATGGGGAAGAAGGCTAAACCGCGCTCGCCACGCGTATACTCGGAAGTACAACTCCCAGGGATCAGGCATTCGAACACGATAGGTCGGCTCGTCACTCTCGAGAGACTCTTCCAACAGTACATGCGGATAGAACGGGCCAGGCACGATCCAGGCGGCCGCACCCGGCTGGAAGAACTGGATGAGGCCATTGCGCAGGTGGCCTACTCGAAGTGGATAGAAACCTCATCCACACGAGATGATGATGAGTTCGATCGACTCACGCATTGAGAAAGGTTAGGAGTGCATATGCAACAAGTCACTGACAGCGTCAATGAGCACGACGAAAGCGCAGGAAAATCGACAGAAACAGGCCCTCTCAAAGTAAAGCAAAGGGCAACACAGAGAGGTGGCACGCAGAACTTTGTCCACTGGGAGCGAGAGAGACAGCTCCAGGCCTTTTTTGCCTGGCTTCCCAAAGAACTCCATGACGCCCCCGGGATTCGTTGGGAACAACTTCCACCGGAACTCATGGGGTACTGCCTGAGGGCAATTAGAAACAGCCCGGACGCGGCCGGTCTCGCTCTAGTTGCCGCCTCAATGCCTGGCCCTCTCAATATTAGTTCGCAGAAGGCCCATCTCCAGAATTTGAACTGCCTCCTCAGGAGTCTTCGCGCTGGTGGATTCATCCGGTGTCTGGATGATCTCAAGCAGGAGCAGATCTGGCACAACTGGGCAGTGAGTCAGGAAAAGGCAAAAGGAGCGGGACAGATTTTGGCTTCATATGCCTCTATCACCTCAAATCACTTCCCGCGCTATTTGCTCCGCCTGGACTTACAAGATCGCCTGCGTATGCAGCGGTACGCCCTTCCTCTTCTTCCTGTGGGCTTCATAGAAAGATACTTCCCCTCCAGACGGTTGAGATCCGCCCAACAGGCCGACCGCAAGGCCACAACAGATATTTTAGTTCCTTTGTATCCGGTCTTGCGGCAGGCTGATTCGTTTCCGCAAACAATTGGCGGAGCGCACCTTGCTTGCCATCCGCGCGGCGCAACACAAGGTTGAGGCAGGAGAAGCCGCTCTCCCCTACCCCTTTCACTATATCGAAACCATTCCCGAGATCAACCGCGATGCCAGGTCCATTTCTGAAGTCCAGGTCCAGGGGCGCGAGGTCACCATGAAATGGGTGCTTTGGGACAAAGCGACCTGGGTGCAGCATCATCCAGAGCGCTATAGTGAAGAAAGTGTCCGTCGAGCCGATAATGGCCGAGATGCATACTCAGGACAGCAAAACAGCTTCTTTGTCCAGTTCAAGGGAAATGTCAGTGATCTCTTATGGTTCGGAGACCTGGTTGAACATGCTGTTTTTCGGAGCTTTAGTACTGTACCCACCCCTGTAGAAGGGTATCAGGAGCGTTGGGACTATGCGCGGCAGATGGGATTCTCAAGGGGGTGTTTTGGCGGACGCTCTGGACTACTCTCGCCCGGAGACAGTTGGTTCACAAGCGCAGCAGGCCGTGGTGATGAACTTCTCATTGAATTCGAGAGCCTCTACCGGGGAGTTCTCTTCGGCGCCGCTCTTGCCTTGCTTGCGCTTTCTAATGGCAGTCGAGTCAGTGAGTTGCTTCAGGTGAGTTGGAACAAAGAGCGACGGATCACACGCACAGAAACAGTTGTACTCATTGGCGAGGATGGACAACCGCGGATGGGGAATGATGGCAGGCCGCTGACGAAGCAGGTCAACCTCCATTTTCAGCACTTACTCCCCAAAGGTGCAAAAACGGAAGAGGAACGGCAACTGTTCCCATTGAGTAATGAAGTTCTGCGCTTGCTTGGAGAGATCAAAACGTTGCTGGAAGAGACTCACGGAGAAATTCCCATCGTGGCGCCAGCTCGCAGCAATGGCAAACGCGAACATCTCAAACCGGAACGCTATCTGTTCCAGTGGGATGCCTCACCCGACGGGAAAGTCGGCGCTCTCAACGAGAGCGATGTGACTAAACTTCTTCGCTTTATTTTGCATGGGCTGGATGTCACGACAGCACAGGGTGAGCCCATCATGGTATCAACTCATGTTTTGCGGCATGTCATGGCCACTCACGCGAGACACTATCGTCATGTCCCTCCGGAAGCCATAGCTTACTTTTTCCTCCACCATCGTCTCAAAGAGCTAACCGGCCAGAGCCTTCGCTGCCTGAGGTCTCTGAGTACTACACGCAGATGACTGAGGAGCAACGCTTCGCCAGCATCAGTGCAGATCTGGACGAGCAAGAGGAAATGGACCATGCGCTCTTGCAGGCTGCTCCCACACCACGCGACCTCGAGCAGATGAATGAAGACATGCGCATCGTCTTTGAACTCTGGCATGCGCTCCACCCGACGGCTCTGGGGTATTGCAGCTGCCCGGGATTGTGTCCACGGGAGATTGACCGGGACTCTGCCTCGGGTGTTCTTACCTGGTGACCGATCCAGAGCGATTAGGGGTCGCGCTCTCCTGGCGCGAGTCCCTCGTGAAGCAGGCAGAACTGTTTGTGGCGCAAGGCAATGCTATTGATGCTCGACAGGCACGAATTAAAGTCCAACTGCTCGATAATGACATCAACGTCATGCGGCTGCAACTGCAGGCAGAAGCCGATGGTTCTTACATCCCTGTCTATAAAGTGCTGCCTTCGCCTCGTCGCAAGGGAAAGGAGGAACATGAAAAGGAAATTTAGCGCGAAAAAACCTCGGGCGTCTCGCCCTCCCTCAGAAGCGCAACTGAGAGCTCTGCGGGACTCAACAGCGGCACGCCGTCAAACCACCATCGAACGATTGCGATTCGCGATCGATGCGCTCACCGCCAAAAAGGCGAAGATCACGGTCCAGACGATTTATGAAGAATGTGGATTACGATATGCAGCCATTCATCGTAATCAGGAGGCCCTCGCTCTCTTCCGTGCGCATAGTACTCATCTGATGGCTCAGAAGAAACGGAAGAGGCGCGAGCGTATTAGCACCGGCGAGGAAACGCCTGCTCCTCGTGATCCCTTGCTCAACTATAAAAAGCCTCAGCTTGTGGAGCGCCTACGCGCTACCCAGCAACACGTTCAAGAATTGCAACTTCAATTGGCGGTGGCCGTTGATGCGGGCATGAAGCGCGAAGCGCGCATCGCGGAACTCGAGGCCAGGCTGGCTGCAGCTGGAGCCCTATCGCCTGTACGTGGAGCAATTGCGCGCGCAGATGCAACGAGAAGAACAGGGACGTTTTGGCAATCTTCCCGGGGCATAGAGATTTGTGTCAATCACCAAATTCTGTAATCATTCTGGCGCAATTATTTGGGTCATGAGGCAGAGATTCCTTCGAGACCATGAGCAGCCATCGAGCGCGCTCAACTATCGCCAGCCAGCTCTTCAACGCTCGGGAACCCATGACGATGTTTGATTTGCAAGCTTGGCAGAGTCACCAGTTACCTGCCATGAGGCAGTACGAGGTGTCTACCAGACCAACGAAGCTCGCTCAGGCATACGAGGGTGTAGGCTACTTTTCCCGCAAGGTGCGCGCCATCGAGGTATTGATTGATGGGCATGGCATCGTGCAAGAGAATGCATTTCAGTGCTTTTCTTGGTGTAAATGTGCTGATTTGGTGTCGTAGAACCGGCATGGAAGTAGAGAAGGAAAAGTCCAACAACTCATTTCATCATGCAGGTTTTTCGATGTTGATTTGCGGACGGCAATATGAACACTGATCTCGCCTTTCAGAGGAGGCTTAAGGGGCTTGAATAGATGAGTAGAAAAATCGGTGGTTTCTCCTACTCTGCAATATGGTCTTTCCGAAACCCCATCGTGAAAAGAGACCAAACATCCACTTTCATCTCCTTCGTTCCTTACTGACGTTCTATCTCTCGTATTAGGGTGACGTAACTCTCGCGCAGCGCGTTCGTCTCTGGATGCTCTGGTTCCAAGGTGTACTCATAAATCGAGAGAACACGCTCGTACAAGGGCTTCGCTTCGTCATAGCGCTGGTGTTGTTGTAAAAACGAGGCCAGCCAAGACATATTCTCCCACGGGATGCGCAACGAGATTGCATAGCTGAGCAATAAATGAGGGAAACTGGATAAAATCGAAGAAATGTGTCTCCTTGTAAGGAAAGCAGTTCATGTAACGGTTTCCTAAAAAGGAGGACACACAACCAGTATGACGCATGCTTCGGTAACAATCCAAGTGGCCCCGGAATCGATGCCCTCAACCCCATCCTGGATGGGAGAAGTGGCAGCTTTTGCGCAAGTTCTGACCCATGTCGGCCTGCTCAAAACCATCCAGACCCATGTGCAATTTGCCCGCGCACGTTTCGGCACGTATGACACGATTGATTTTCGTGGTCGTGCTTTTCGGCTACGCTCTCAGCGGTGAACGGACCCTCAACGCCTTTTATGACCGTCTTTCCCCCTTTGCAGACGTTCTTCATGGCACTCTTTGGTCGCCATCGTTTGCCCGATCGTTCGACCCTCTCTCGTTTTCTCTCCGCCCTTGATCAGGCAACGGTGGAGGCATTGCGGACACAGTTTCAAGAGGACCTGGTGGCGCGAACTCCTTTCGCCTCTGTCGGTGGCTTGTGGGATCGATGCGCTGAGCGGTATGTCGTTGTGGATGTAGACGGCACGAGACAGGCTGCCCGCCAACGTGCGCTCCCCCACCTCCCCTCGCTTCCCGCACCCCATCGGCGTTTCGCCCAGGTTGCGGCTCCGGGGTACAAAGGACGCAAGAGAGGGGAAGTTGTGCGAACCCGTACCACGATTCTGCAAGCACATACCCATCAATTCATGGGGACGTTTGGGGGCTCTGGCAATGGGGACTACCGGGGAGAACTCAAACGCGCTCTCCAGGTGATCACCGGCTATGCGGCGGCGCACACACTTCTTCCGTCCCAGATTCAGGTGCGCGTGGATGGCTTGTATGGCGACGCTGCGGTGTTGAGCGATGTCCTGGAGGTGGGGCTGGGCTTCATCGGGCGGAGTCGCGACTATACGCTTCTGGATCGGGCAGAAGTGCAGGCGGTTCTGGCGCGCCCTCCCGCCGAGATCTGTACCCATCCGGAAAGTGGAGCCGCCCGTGCTCTGTACGATTGCCCGGACATCCCCCTCACAGTAGGAGGACCGCGCGTTCGACTGATTATCGCCACTCATCCCGCCACATCCACGCCCCACAAGATCGGGAAGAAGCGTGATGGCGTCATCTACGAATTGTTCGTCACCAGGCTACCCGCTCCCGCTTTTTCCGCCAAAGACGTGCTCGACCTGTATCTGCATCGCGGGTCTTTTGAAACCGTGTTGGCGGATGAAGATGTGGAGCAAGATTCCGACCGCTGGGTTTCGCATACACCCTGTGGGCAAGATTTCTTTCAGATCCTCGCGCAATGGATCTGGAACCTGCGTCTGGAACTCGGACAGCACCTCTCTCCCACTGCCATGCGGACCACGGAATTCGCTCCTGCTTTGGGAAGCTCGCCAGCGCCCGTCAACGAGCCAGCGCCCGCCAACGAGCCAGCGCTCGCCAACGAACCAGCGCCCGCCAACGAGCCAGCGTCCGTCAACGAACCAGCGCTCGCCAACGAACCAGCGCCCGCCAACGAGCCAGCGCCCGTCAACGAGCCAGCGCCCGCCAACGAGCCAGCGCTCGCCAACGAACCAGCGCCCGCCAACGAGCCAGCGCCCGTCAACGAACCAGCGCCCGCCAACGAACCAGCGCCCGCCAACGAGCCAGCGCCCGTCAACGAACCAGCGCCCGCCATGGTGTACGGCTCTCCTCAATGGGCACAGAGGTCGTTTACCGGCGGCTTTCCAGGATCGGCTTTTCCCCTTCAACCCGATGGAAGCTTGCTCTGTCCTGCCAACCATCCCCTTTATGTACAAGAACGCAGGCCAGAGCGCGATGGTTCGTATCGGCTGTTGTATGCGGCCCGCATCGGCGATTGCCGCACCTGCGAACTGCGTACCCACTGTCAAGAAAGCCCTTCCACTCTCAAGCCACGACGGGTGAGTGCCGTTTTCTGGCCGATCCTTTCCACCCAGGTACACACCTCTCCACCCATTCTCGAACCCGCCGCCACACCCGCGTGTTCCCCAGTGATGTGGGGCGATTGGCCACGCTGCCACATCCGGCGCACCTGGCTGAAAGTGGTACGCTCCGAAACCGTCGACATGACCATGGGAGCCACTCCTACCCAAGATCGGACCGCCGGGAACCGACGAGTATGTGATGACCCGCGCACAACGTGCTCAGTGGCGCTTCTCCTGGGAGCAGCGTCTCACTCGTAATGCTCGCCCCATCACCGCTCCCTCCCTCACCATCACGATCCACGGTCTTTCTGCTTCTTTTGCTCACATCTATGCGTTTGACCTTCTCGCCGCAGCCTAAACACTGAGTCAGCAGTTCTCGCCTGTTTTCCACCCCGATGGTGTTCTAGCCTCTCAACAGGACTCTATTGATATCAATCTATGCAAGCCGCTTCCTAGAATATTTTCGTCGCTTGCTTGGTTACAACTCGTTGCGCATCACGTGGGATTCTTGGTGGTCTTGGGGTGTGTTTCGCCAAGCGTCTGTTCACAGAAGGTGAGTGCTCGTCGCATTAATAATTCCGCTTCCTCGTTTCTCCCTTGTTTGAGATAGAGTATTGCCAGATTCGTGAGGTTAGAATTGGCATGGAGGCGGTGAGGACCTGGCTCTCGTTCACAAATCACGAGAGCACGCTGATGGAAGGATTCGGCCAGCTCGTCCTTACCTTGTTTGCTGTAGAGAACTGCCAGATTGTTGAGCATGATGGTGTTGTGTGGGTTGAGTGATCCCAACTGTTGCTCGCAAATGGCGAGAGCACGCGTCAATAATGACTCGGCTAGCTCGTAGTTGCCCTGTTCCCAGTAGAGGTGCGCCAAGTGATCGAGGGTTAGGGCAGTGGCAACGTCCGTAGGACCAAGCTGCTCCTCTCTGATAGCCAAGGCACGCTGATAGAGCAGCTCAGCTTGCCTGTACTTGCCTTGGTTCTGATAGAGTCCCGCCAAGTCGTCGAGAGAAACGGCGGTGAGTGGGTGTAGGGGACCAAACTGCTGCTCATGTATGGTGAGAGCGTGCGCCAACAACGGCTCGGCTAGCTCATATTTGCCCTGTACTAAGTAGCTTCCTGCCAGCACGCTTCCATCCCTTACCGTGTCAATATGCTCTGGTCCCTGTACTCGTTCACTGATCGCATAGACACGCTTTTCGAGGCACTCGGCTTCACTGGAGCGGGCATGCACCGCCAAATACCACGCAGTCTGCCTGAGCAGGAGAACTGCTTCTCTGAATGTGCTCCCGCTCTGCATAATATGCTGGGCGCAGACTTGCGCATGTCCTATGATCCGTTCCCAGCGTGCCCAGTCGCCTTGCGCAACCTCGGGAAGTACAGTCAGCACCGCTCGAATCGCTCGTTCTGCCCATGTGTTCTGTGTTGGTACGTCCATAGCATCGTACACTACAGCTTGGACCAGTCGATGGATTGAGAGCGTTCTGGTGACCATCTCCCGCTGGATGAGTGAGTAGGCGAAGAGGGTAGCGAGTGCCTCATTGAGTATCAAAGGATCTTTTGCGATCTGACCGAGATATGGACCGAGGTGAGTTGCACCTTGCATAATGACTTCTTCAGGGATGGCATCAGGAGCAAGAAAGGCGCAGACGGAGAGCAGGTCGGCGGCAGCAGGGCTCCTCTGCTGCACCTGCTCAAAGGAGAGTGACCAGGTGGTAGCTACGGGTTCAGGATGATCAGCCACCTGTCCTCCACGACGCGAGATCAGAAGGGTTCGGTATGTCCGAAAGAGTTCCAGATATCTTGTTAGGCCACACTCCGTTTCCTCGATGTAGGCACCCACTTGATCCAGGGCCAGGGGTAATCCTCCCAGTTCACTGCTGATCTCACAAGCCAGGGACATGTCCGCCGGGGAAGCCTCCAACACAAACGCCTCGGGAGAGAGCAGCCCGGCACGACGCAGCAGCAAGAGGGCTCCCTGATCCTCCTGCATGATGTCCACCTCGATGCGCTGTGCCAGGCGACCCATCGCGTGCGCACGGGTGGTGAGCAGAAGATGGCCAGAGAATGTGCTGGGCAGGAACGAGCGCACACGGGAGAGATCATCGGCGTTATCCAGGATCAGGAGCCAACCCGTGTGGGTGGTAAGCCAGCGCATCACCGCCTGTACCGTGGCACCCTGCTCTTGCGCGTCTCGCTCAGGAAGATGCAGGAGTCCTGCAAGAGCGACATAGCCCGACACGAGGGCATCAGTCGTGTCGGCGCGCGTCCAGAGCACGGTCTGGTAATCCTGACGATGCTGATAAGCATATTCCACCGCGATCTGCGTCTTGCCAATGCCTCCTAATCCACTAATCGCTTGCGGCTGAGAGAGCGCCACCGCTTGTCCGCGAAAGAGCGAGTCGGCAAGCCTGGTGAGCACCGCTTCACGTCCAGTGAAGACGGGATTGCGTGCGTAGGGAATGTTCCAGATCTGCGGCAAAGCCGCGCGCTGAGCACTGGCAGAGAGTTGTGATACTTCCTCGACAATCACCCGGCGAATGCCAGTGGCAACATCAGTCAGTGCCGAGTCCTTGTCTCGCCAGGACACAATGGGCCTGCCGTCAGTGGGCAAGGCTTGCAGATGGGCAAAGGGAGCATTTGTCCAGTCCACTGGGCGTACCAGAATGGGAATGACTCGCGCCTCGCCTGCTTCCTGTCGCTCTAAGGCACGTTGCATCTCGATGCCATAACAGTAGTCGGAGGTAAAGAAGTCTGCACTTATCAGGAGCAGAATGATGGAGGCAGTTTCCAGACGTGTGTCGATGACCTCTTGCCAGTTGGTGCCAGCAGTGAGCAGACGGCGATGCCAGAGGGAGATGCGTCCTTGGTGCGAGAGCAAGGTCAGATGTGCCTCCAGCTTGCGCATCCACGCCTCATCGGCTGGCGCATAGGAGCAGAAGACCTCAATAGGGCTGGCCATCCCTGACATCGCACGCCCTCCTGGTTGCGAGCAGACGATCAACAGTCAATGGAGTTCTAGTAGATCTCAAATATACAGCACTACAAGCCACCGAGCAAGAGCGGCACCGAGAGCAACCAAGCTTTTCAGCAGAGGAAAGAAGCAGCGTTCCGCTCCTGGTAAGGAAGGACCATGTCCATCCCTTATAGCAGAGTGCAAATAATCGTGGTTATTTCTACTCTGCCATTCGCTGAAGTGCCAGTTCTACGACACCGAATTGTCAAAACTACGACACGCAATTTTGTAATTTACACCTAATGCACCTAACGCGACTTTTTGTACCGAAAGACCCAGCGTGAGGGCAATGGCTCGAAACACGTGACGACTTGCTCAAAATGCTCCAAGAAATCCCTTTGAGTGATCTCGAGATGTGAAATCCACACCTCAGGTGTGCATCAGGACCTGCCCATTTTTGTACTGGGCAGTATCCCAGTCCAGCACATCATCGAGTGCCTGCCGAAACGCCTTGAGATCTTGCTCGCGTGTCATCTCATCCGGCATGACGGTTCCTCGCCAAACCAGCACAAGGACCACTTGTCCGTGGGGCTCGCCGCTCTCTGCCAGGTAGCGTCAGTACCGTTCCGGGGAAAAGATGCTCTTTCCTTTGCCTGATTCTTTCTAACTTCCGCACCAATGCTTCATGCTGGCCGGCCCGTTCCTGCACCAGGATGACGGTCATGAACTGTTCGTTGTCTTCCGAGGAGATACGCCACAGCGGCGTAATTTTGCGCGGTCGACCTGATGGTTCCCGCTTGAATTTCCTGAGCTCATCCTCAGGAATAGCGATCACGTCTGCCACGCGCACACCTGGCAGAACGTCCCTCGTCGACGTAATCGTAAATCGTTCTCGCGGAAAGCCCCAGGATCTTCGCGGCCTCCTTGACCGAGACGTATCCTTGCATACGCGGGAGATCTATGCTCTCATCCATGGGCTTAGTGTATGGGCGCGCACTGTTCTTTAAGAACGTAGTGATTTGCACTATTCGTAATTATTGCAAAGCATGTTATACTGAATGGTATCGGAGGAGTATCTCGTTCACTTGAGATCATGCGAGTGGGGAGAGCAGAGGCATGCGATACACTTAGCGGGGTGGGCTGCTCTTGCGTCCGGCAAGGTTGATAACGAGGTTGCTATACCGGAGAAAAGTGGGAAGGGGGAAGAACCATGGACTACCCGAGCGAACACGCAGAAGAGTGGCGTTTGCGGCCCGGTGGCACATTCAGGACCCGGAACAACGGAGCGCGGTATTGAGCAGTTCCTCTTGCCAGAGCCCTGGCCAATCGCGCTCCATCGAATCAGGCCTGTATGCATGAGAATCCCTCATGATTAACAGGGATTTCTGAGGAAATGGCGGAGAGAGGAGGAGTACAGTGGAGGAAACCGAGCAAATGATCCAACAAACAACCATGATCCTGCCTTATTTTGACGAAGAAGTGCCCTTATTATGCCTGCCCGACGGCTCGCGCTACATTCCCGTCATCGCTCTCTGCGAGATGCTTGGTTTGCGAGCAGATGTCCATATCCCTCGCTGGCGTACTCTCATGTTGTGGCACCATGCGCGGAAGTTGCCCTGGCGAATGCCGTCGAGGCGCACGCACATCGTGTGGTGTTTGAATGTTGGAGCCCTCCCGCTCTGGTGTAATTGTTTTAACTGGTCGCTGGTCACACCGCCTCGGCAAGCCCAACTGAAAGAGGCGACGGATGCCTGGCTCAAAGCCACAGAGCAAGTGCATCAGGAGATGCTGGCCGAGTATAGCGAGATGCGCTGCCGCCTCTTCGAGTTTCTCCTGGCGTACACCTATGCCGACAAGATGCTTCCCCGGCCTGCGCTGTATTTCTCCTTGCTGCTGGACAATAGCGACGCGCGGTTGCGATTGGAGAGGCTCGTTGCGCGCGGGCGTGACTTGATCCAGCAGGCAACAAACCATGCGCGGAACATGCTCCAGGCACAAGACGCCATGCCTATCATGGATGTCGTGAAGCTCGGGAAAGAGGGCGAGATTGAAGAGGTCGGCTCACAACCGCTCTTTCCAGTCGTCCCTCGAGAGGCGCGGGCGCGATTTTACGAGTATCTCACACTGCTCTCTGACTGGCACCAGGAATTTGCGGCATTTTTGAGGAGTACAAGCCCTTCCTGAAAGAGGAACATCTCTAGAAAGCCGACTGCACAAAAAGGAGCAAACCGCCGGTCATTGACCCAGTTACAGAAATGATTCTGGAAAGAGAGAGGGATGAGGCGAAAACAGATTGAGCATACACTTGATCTGCAGAGAGAAATGATCGACCCGGAGGCCTTTGCCGCAGCCCTTGCAGTACAGTACAAGCAAGGCGGGGAGCTGCTGGTTATTTCCGAGTCTGAAGATGCGCTCCGTTAGCCAGTATAGGCGTTAAGCGCGAGCTGCTCCACGCGCGTCGCCAGTTGTGAGACCTCCGGCTGGCTATAGAGCCGCGTCGTGTCGAGCGAGCTGTGGCCCAGCAGCGTCGCCAACCCGACGACATCGCCGGGATACTGTGCCAGGTAACTGCGGGCGAAGGTGTGTCGCAAGGTATGGGCGCTGGTCTCTTCAGGCACCCGTCCCTGCGCGGCTTTCACCAGCTCCGCGATCATCTGCCCCATTGCCGACGTGGTGAGTGCGCCTCCTTTCTGCGAGAGGAAGACAGGCTCGAACGACCGGGGGGATTTCGGCTTGGGCCACCTGGCGACCACCGCTTTGAGCGAAGTTTTCTCTCCCCCAAACCGTGGAGCCACGTAGGCCGCAAGCGCTTCGCGGGCCGAGGCATTGAGCGGAACGGAGCGGGCTTTGTTGCCCTTGCCTGCCCGCACCCGCAGCAGACCACTGCGCTCGCCAAAGATGATATCCGCGAAGGTGAGGGAGGCACACTCGCTCAAGCGGACCCCAGACTGTAGCAAAATCTGCACGATCGCGTAATTACGTGCACTCTCGCGGGACTCCTGCGCCTGGCGCAGCAGCGCGTTGACCTGCGTACTTTTCGAGCCCTGAGCGCTCCGACGCCTTCTCCTGGCCCACCAGTTTGACGTGGGCGGCTGGATCGCTCGCCAGGTAGCTCTGCTCCGCCATCCAGCCGCACCACGCGCGCAGGGCGCTCACATGCAGGTTGATGGTACTGGTGGATTTGTGCTGCGCATGCTGCAACTCGTTGCGATAGCCGATCAGGGCGATGGGGGTCATGCTCTCCAGGGAGAGCAATTCCTGTTCTTCGCGCTCGTACCAGGCGAGGAAATGGGCGACCGCCTGGGTATATTTCCTGACGGTTCCGGTCGAACGGTCGCGTTCCAGGAGATCCTGACGCCAGAGATCAAGTAGTTCCTGGATTGTCAAAACCTTCCAATCTGTTTTCGGTGATGTCATTGGCTGCTGCATAACAATCTACGGGTCCGAAAAATATTTCCCGCTGTAATTTCGGTGACTTAACAGGAATACTTAAAGGGTCCTGTGAGCGTAGCTCTGCTCCTCAGTATAGCACGAAAGAGCGGGAAAGAACAGTTTCCCGCTCTTTCTAATCCACTGTAAAAGTTGAGTTTTGCCAAGTAAGGGACAATCGTTTATAATAGGCAAAACGCGTTGCTCCAGTACGAAACTACATCCGTACTCCACAAAGCAATTATCAGAGAGGATATAGCAAGGGAATGAAGAAACTGTCGAATAATTGCGTCTCGCACTCCGCGCGAAGATACTCGGGGTATCGTAGCCTGGATGAGCTGTTTGCAGGTTATTTTCACAAACTTCAACTCCCCTAATGCAGCCGGTGTGACTGCGACATCTGCTGACCCAGATATGAAGAGATATCAGAGTTATCCGTCTTAGATTTAAATAATTGTAGAGTAACAGAAGGTGATTATGTGATCCACAATAATAAAAGAGTTCCTTGCACATGTTTAGGTTCTGTTAACGAATGCTCCTTGCGCTCTCATAGCTCTGTTTAGCGAGGGTAAGCATTATGGTAACAACAGGCGTATTCGATACTACTGATCTGTTTTTCGAAGACATCGTTACTTCATCGGTAGATGATCTTGATTTCGTCGGCCGGCAGTGGCTGAATGATCAAATCGTCACTGCTCTCGATGAGCCTGGGTGCCGTTATCTGCTTCTGACAGGCGAACCAGGAGCAGGGAAGACAGTCATCGCCGCTTCTCTGGCACGCCAGCATCCCGGCTGGCTGCGTTACTTTATTCGCCGTAACAGTTGGACAGCCTTGAGTGGAGGCGACATTCGCTCGTTCTTGTTCTCTATAGGACATCAATTAGCTGCCAAGAAACCTACACTCTTCCAGCCAGCCAAACTCGAAATTGTCGTCAACCAGCGGGTGGAAGCGATAGAAAGTACCGGGCAGGTTGTCGGCATCCGCATTGATGACCTGCAAGTATCGCCTTTCTTTCAGACGGCGCTGCGGGTGACACAGGATGTCGGCGAGGTTGAGGGCTTGCTCACGGGAATTGCCGTGAAGGAGGCTCACTTGGAGCCTCGCCTCCTCGATCCTGACAATCTCCAGTATCTCGCTCTCTTCGATCCTGCTAAGGTACTGTCGACAGAGGGATCAACCGACCGGGTTGTAGTACTCATCGATGGCCTCGACGAGCTTTCGGGAGACAGTAGCCTGCTCGACTGGCTAGCCAATAGCCCCGAATTACCCGACAATGTGCGTTTTGTGCTCATCTCTCGTCCTCATTCATCCTTGCACCTATTAACGAGCCGGCGGGCCAAATCACTAGTTCATTTGCGGATTGAACCAACGCAACTTGAGGTTCGGAACGATCTCATCGCTTATATGAGCCATATCGCTGCCGGAGCCCCGATAACCGAGGCTTTGTCAATCGGAGGTGTGGCGGCAGAGGAGTTCATACTCCAGACAGTTGACAAGTCTGATGGTAACTTTGCTTATCTCGCATCCTACGGCCGCGCATTGCGCGAGGCAGTGAAACGGAAAGATACCGCAGCCTGCCAAAAACTCCTGCAATTCACGGATGTTCCCTCCGGGCTTTACGACCTTTACGGCTTCTTCATCGATTTGCTCAAAAGAGATATCGAGCAACTTGGGATATTAGAGGTTCAAGTGCCACTATCGGCTACCGACCGCGCAGTTCCGGCCTGGGAGGGGGTGGGTCAAGCGGTTCTTGGGGTGCTGGCTGTCGCCTATGAACCCCTGACCGCCACACAAATCGCACGATTCGGTAATATTCGCGTATGGCCTCGCGATCTTCATAATGTGATCGAACGCCTCACCCAGTTTCTCGATCAAGAGGTCAGTGGGTACCGCTTGTTTCATTCCTCGTTCGCAGAGTTTCTCACGAACGCGACAGCCGAAATGCAGCGTTCATACTGCGAGATCGATCCATCTGAATGGCACGAGCGTATACTCCGTTCCTATCGGCGAGGTGCCCATTCCTGGAGCGAGGTGGAGTGGGGCGATGTTGACCGCTATGGGCTTTTGCACATTGCGGCACACTTAGTAGCGCTTGGCCCAACAACTGCTGCCGAGGTAGTCGAGCTTATCAACCCTGGCGTCAGACGGGCGATGCTAGCCACGTTTAAGACCGATGGCCAATTCCGGCGTATCATTGATCGGGCTATTGAACTGACGGTGGCACGCTCCGATCTCTCGGAGGCACTCCCCAGGGTTCTCGGCTTGACAACTGTTCGGGCTGGCATCCGCGACAAAGGCCATCAGATGACCCCGGCTGTGCTCGGCCTTATGGCTCGCCTAGTAGGAATAGATATCGCCCTTGAATACCTCGGTATCATGGCTCCATCTATGCAACGTTTCCAAGGCCTTCGTCAGGTTCGTCTGCACGCCTTGCCTGCCGATTTGAGAAGAGTCGGAGCAATGGCTGGTATCGAGCTACTCATCCAATATGCTTTAGATATTCGGCCTGGCACGCCATTTATGTCCGAACGGCGCGATGCTCTGCAGATAGCAGCCGTAGAACTCGCCCCAACAGATCTTACCCGAGCGCTCCGGTTGGCCAGCCTTAGCGGGGACGACAGCGCCGCGAAAGTCCGCGACGCCGTCTTTCAAGCCGCTGCGCTTTCCGTTGACTTGATGAAGGCAGCAGAACTGATACAGCAAATGAGTTCAGGTCGCGCCGTTGCCTATCTCAACGCAGTCCAACGTACCAAGCATATAGCAGGAGTTGAGTACGAGAGGAGACACTTGCTCGATCTGGCGGCTGCGGAGATTGAAAGCGATACCTCCCAGTTCAGCCCAACTGTACTTGCTAAGCTGGCAGTTGCCTGGGCGCCACTCGACGAAGTTCGCTCTCTTGCTTATCTAAACGATCTGGAGAGAATGGTTGGTCTACTTGTCAGTAAGGTCACACCCGGGGCGTTTGAAGGTGTAGATGCTGTGAAAGATAGTACTAACGGCCAGAGCAAGCTGGAGCCGTCCAAACTCGTTGATGCTGCCGAAATCCTCGGAAGGTACCAGCCTGAAACAGCTATGACACTGCTTGAGCGGGTCAGCCAAATGCACGTCAATTCTTCAACGAGTAACGCCCTCATCCATGCAGCAGAGCTTTGGGCACGTTGGGGGAAGTATGGTCGATGTCTCCGGCTTGTCGCTTCCCTCCTCGCATTTGAACGGAGCCTCGGCTGGTTTGGACCAGCCAGGGAGATCACAAAAATTGCCACCATCCTCGCCCTGGTTGACCGCAATACGGCGATTTCGCTTGTCGACGAGGCCTTCCACATGATCGAGGCAGCCTTTGACCCTCGTGATACTATTAAACAGGATCAGATTGACTCGATCCTCTCTGCGATGGTCACGTCGCTACTCATCTGGAACACAGAGCGAGCTCTGAAAGTTGCTCGTTTGATCAACAATGTCGGCTGGATATGGGGGTCGTCGGAAGTGAGCGCTGACAACAGAGCCGATGCCATCGCCCTAGTCGGACTATTGTTAGCTGACACACAACCCGCGTATGCACAAGAACTTCTCGATGAGTGTCTGAATATCGTCACCACCCAGCTTGATGAGAACGGCGACGAGCCACAGGCGACCTCGACTGGGTTTTTCCACGTTGTTCTAGAGCATCATCTAGGTGAGAATGAGAGCGCTGATGCCGCACAAGATGCGTCTGCCAAACAATCTCAGGTGCTGCTGGCCATAACGTACTTCATGAACGTGTTAAACCACTATCATGCCGAACGACGAAGTCGATTAGCTTCTACACCGGCCGACACCGTTCGGTGGGTACTTCCGCCTCCTCGCTTCTACGGGTCACCCTACAGATGGGCTCGCACATTTCGAAATCTTAGCCGAGGCCGTTGCGGCAAGTAATCCCCGTTTGGCAGAGGCCATGATGACGGCGATTACTGATCCTGCAGAAAGGGCGATTGGTTACGGCTCGCTCTTCAGTGTGCTGGCGGCACAGGGGAACGGCAAAGCAGCGCGTTTCAAGGAATGCGCATGTGAGGCGCTCGAAGCGGTTCCTCATTACCAGCCCACTATCGACCTGCGGCCCGGAGATCCCTCCCTGGTCTGTTCCTATTTGAATCCCGAAGTACGCGCTCGCTTCGAGGTGATACTACGTCTAGCGCTATTTGACCACAGTAGCGCATTCGCTCTGCTGGAGAAGCTGGACTCTCCTTACCTCGTGGATTCTGTTAGGGCCGATGCTCTATTTAGAGCCATTTTGATGACTGCAAAAACTGACGAAAAGGAATGGCAAGAACCCGTCAATAGCATCACAGCCTTCCACAAGATGCTACAGGAATCAATCAACCAATGGAGTGACCCAGTTCATGCCTCGCTTATCCAAAGTAGCCTCGCCTACGCTGTCGCCTCTTATAATCTCGAGGCGGCTGAGGAAATTGTCCGCCAGATCAGCATCCCTGTCTATCGGGCGCATGTTGAACTCATCCTGGCTCCTATACTGGAAAGCAATGATAAGCAAAGGATCGTTGAGCGCTGTCAACAAATCGTTAAAGCCCTGCCCATGGATATCCCTCCCCACCAAGCTGCCGCAGTCACAGCCAAAGCGGCTGCATTATTGGTGAAGATCGATCCTGAAGCTGCAGCAACGCTCGCACGAGAAGGACTCGGCGCAGTGCGTCAATTTGGATATCTCTTCTACCGAGGCCTTGCCATCATAGAGTACGTAGGTCTCGAGCTGGATGGAATCGACGCAGCTAGCCTTGTGGCTGAAGTAGAGATACTGATCGATCGACTCGGCAGCCATTATCATGCTGCCGAATTGCTGTGCCACCTCTTCCCCATCCTAGTTGATATGTTCCCAGAACGAGTGCTAACAGCTATATCGAGGATTCAGGATAGAGGGTGGCCATACACTATGGCCCTGCTTGAGTATGCCGCCCCGAAAATGGTTGAACGCCACGGGGTTGGAATCGCTCCTGCCATGCAGAGGGCTCTTGTCGATGCCCTCGCTTGTCTCTCGGATCCATTTAGACCCGCGGTTAGTAGTAGAGCAATCGATGGTGTTGACTTCGTCAGTGATAATTGAATGTAGTCTGTGTTTGTACGGTAGATTAAGAACACTTATCTAAGAGGATGTTGTCTGAGAACAAATATATAAGGAGT
Organism: uncultured Chloroflexia bacterium; assembly: GCA_963769535.1. Lineage (GTDB taxonomy): Bacteria > Chloroflexota > Ktedonobacteria > Ktedonobacterales > Ktedonobacteraceae > CF-113. Next base: position 116,488 of record CAVYMC010000008.1, read on the forward strand.
AGTAAATATGGATCCGGTAATCGTAGACCTGACAACGAAAGTCGTGGCAGTTTTACTGCCGTTCGTATCGAAGGGCGCAGAGGAGTTTGCCAGTAAAGTCGGTGATGCTGCTTATGAAAAAGCTAAGAACCTCCTTGCTACGTTGAAGCAGAGGTGGTCAGGAGACAAGGAGGCAACGGAGAGTTTGATTCGCTTTGAAGAAAAACCGGAGCGCTACAAGCCGGTGCTGGAAGATATCTTAGTGGAGAAGCTGACTGAGGATCACGATTTGGCAGCGCAGGTAGCCCGATTGCTTCAGGAAATGGGACCTACGCTTGAAGTTATACAGCAGATGGAAGAAGGGAAGAACATCATAGGGATCAAAGCAACAGAGATGAGGAGGGGCAGAGCCAGAGTTACCCAGGATATTACCAAAGCTGAGGGTGTGACGGGTGCCGAATTCGACACAATTGGCTGAGCGTTCGCAAAAATCCCTCCGAAAGATTGCTCACCCAACGGAAAACTATAATAACACAGAGTTTTCGCTCATGTTGAGGTTCCTCTTGAGGATGGAACCTTCTGTGGTAAGACGAACCGAAAGAGCGGAGATGGTGCAGTATAGCTTGTTCTTCAAAAGACGCAACGAGCTCGCTTCCTTACCACTCCTGTTACGAATCGCCAAATACAGAACAGACTCTTGATGAATGCTGTTCATCTGCTTATCTGATTTTTTCTTGCACTACTGATAATCATTACTATTACGTGAGGCGGTATTATGGCATGGTATCCCAGAAAGCCGGTCATTGACTTTACTAGCTACATTACTGACCGTACAACTGACTTCACAGGACGTGCCTGGGTCTTCCAAGCTGTCAATGACTGGCTTGCCAAGCCCGATGGAAGTCGTTACTTTCTCTTGACTGGAGAGCCCGGCAGTGGAAAGACTGCGATTGCCAGCCGACTCTCTCAGTTTTCTCAAGGTTTAGTTCCACCACCTGCAGGTACCAGCCATCTCACCCCTCATTTTCTGAGTACCGTGCATTTCTGTTCGGCTCGCGATGGTCGCTGGATCAACCCCTACACCTTCACTGAATCCCTCGCTCTGCAGCTCGCAGAACATTACCCGGCTTATGCAAAGGCCCTAGCTGAGAAAAGCGGTGATGGGCAAATCCATATCGAGGTACAGCAGCACATCGGGCAGGGACAGGGAACCGGTATCGTGATTCATCGGCTCGACGTGAGTGGAGGAGCAGTGGAAGATGTCTTCAACCGTGTGGTGCGAGAGCCGCTCGAAGCACTCATCCAGAGCGAGTTTGACCAACAAATCGTTATCCTGGTCGACGCCCTCGACGAAGCGCTGAGTTACAGTGGAAGTACGAGCATTGTCTCTCTGCTCGCGCACCTCAATGAACTGCCCCCGGCCGTCCGCTTCATCCTCACGAGCCGCCCAGATGCACGGGTGGAACATGCGTTTCTGGACGTCGAAACACTGGCACTTTCGACCACTCAATTCGATGAAAGCAACCAGGAGGATATTCGTCGCTATGTGCAAGATCGGCTCAATAACAACGGCTTGCTCGTCGAGAACGTGACACCGTTGTCTGGGCGGGTTGTCGAGCAGATGATCGAGACTCTTGCTCGCAAAGCTGATGGCAATTTCCTGTACGTTCGTTTCCTGCTCAATGCCATGGCAAATGGCGAGCGATCATTGACAGAGCTGGAGGGTCTCCCACAGGGGCTTGATGGGTTATACTTCGAGTCGCTCCAGCGCGTGGTCAAACTGGGAAAGGGCGATTGGCACAGGGAATATGCTCCCGTCATGGGTATGCTTTCCGTCGCTCAGGAGAGCCCGACGCTCGCTCAACTCCAGTCTTTTACCAGGCAATTAAAGTCATCCGTTTTAAAATATCTTGACGAGCTGTGGCAGTTTATTGAGGAGGTACCATCACCCAACAAGGGAGAAACACACTACCGCCTCTATCATCAATCCGTCATCGACTTTCTTCATAGCCAATCGCTGCTGGCTAAAAGAAGACAACTGCGCAACCTCTTCTATCTACCAGCAGAGGAGTGGCATGAGGCTCTGGCTGACTGGTGCGAGAGAGCCAATCTAGCCGCCATTTGGGAAGACACAGAACTCGATCTGGCTGAACAAGGGCGGTGCCGGTATGCTCGCGCGCATTACGTTACCCACCTCTACGCGGCGCGTGAATGGCGGCGTCTCTTTGCAGTGTTGGATGAGGGAGCTTATGGGCGGGCGAAGGTACGGCGGTATGATCCGAGCACACTTTCCTACGCGCAAGACCTGGATCTAGGTCGACAAGCGGCTAGCTATCCCGGAAAAGATGGACTAACCCATCTCCCACAGCTATGGAAATATACGCTCCTGCGTTGTAGCCTGAACAGTACGGCAGACCAGTATATGCCCGAAGCATTTGAGGCGCTGCTGCTCCTAAAGCGGGAAAAAGAGGCGCGAGATATCGCTGAATTACTGACGAAGCCGGATAACAAAGCCAGGGTCTTGCTGCAGATCGCCAATTATTTGGAAACGCAACCGGGACGCGAACGAGAAAACCTGGACTTACTCAACAAGATTTACGAAGTGCTTCGGCCTGCTGGAGAAAGTGAAGAGAAAGCAAGCGTCTCACAGAGCCTTTGTGCTGCGTTTCTTAGGAAAAGACGATGGGCGCGGGCTGGAGCCGTGGTTGATATGGTGAAGGACGGTAAGAAAAAGATATGGATGTTACAAAGGCTTGCCGTATCGCTGGCGGAGGCTGGCGAGTGGGAGAGGGCAGAAACGATCGCACAGGCGATTTACGAGCAGAGTGCAAGAGCGGAGGCCTTGTATGTCATCGGAGCGCTAGTAGCGGAGTCACAGGATCTGGAGCGAGCTGAAGCCTTGTGGTTTGAAGCTGAGGCATTGGTGTACCAGATCCAGGACAGCGAGGAGCGAGCATGGTCCCTGGAAGGTTTCTGCGCTGTGTTGACACAGGCACAGCAGTGGGAGCGCGCTCGAGCGATGGCACGAAGCATCGAAGTGAAAAGAAGGAGAGTATGGGCGCTGCAAAATCTTCGCGAGGGGCTGGCTCGTGCGGGAGTGTGGGAGCAGGCCGCGGCCCTAACCCATGAGATCGAATTTGTCAAGGAGAGGGCGAGGGCTCTGTTTGTCCTCGGTATTGCATTAGCGCGGAGCAAGTACCAAGAGCAGGCCGAAAGAATGTGGTCTGAGGCCCAAACCCTGGTTCGTACAATCGAGGATGCCAGGGCGAAAGTATGGGCGCTCATCGAACTGGGCACAACTCTGGCGCAAGAGGGGTACCAGGAGCAAGCAGAAGCAATGTGGTCCGAGGCCGAAGCGGTAGCCCGCACTATAGAGGAGAAGAGAAGCAGGGCAGGCGCATTACAAGAAATCGGGAAAGCGTTAGTGCAAGCGCAACAACGGGAGAGAGCTACAGTGGTTCTGGCCGAGGTCGAAGAGCTGATCTCAACGGTTTGGGGAGGGAAACCCTGGGGCATACTACAGCATGAGCTCATCAGACTGTTAGTCCAAGCGCAACAATGGGAACGGGCCGAGGCGATTGCCCGCACGATTGAGGATAGTAGCGAGAGAGCATGGGCACTGCAAGCATTATGCGAAGCATTGGCACAGGCTCATCAATGGGAACGGGCCGAGGCGGTAGCTTCGATAATAGAAAACGTTCGGCAGAAAGCACGGGCACTGCTCGTACTGTGCGCTGAACTAGCGCGGGCCCAACAATGGAAGCAAGCTGATGCTGTGTGGAACAAGGTACCCGCTATAAATTATTATCTGCGAGAAGAGAGAGAAGCAAAGATCTCGATTTTACAGGAACTGGGCCTTATGCTGGCGAAAACCCAGCAAAGCACTCAAGCGGAAGTAGTGTTGAATGAAGCTGAAGCGCTGATCGAGACGGTTGAGGAAGATACAGGCCGTGCATCTGCATTGCATGGGTTGAGCGCAACATTGGCGCGAGCAGGATACTGGGAGTGGGCTGAATCGGTTGCCCGCAGCATTAAGCAAGACACTTTTAGAGGCTGGGCCTTGCAAGGACATTGCATACTATTGGCCCAGACGCAACATTGGGAGCAAGCCATTGCTTTTGCACGGCAGATCGAGGAGAGTTCGGTCAAAGTAAATGCACTGCAGGAGCTTGGTATTGCATTGGCACACACTCTGCGCTGGGACCAAGCTGAAACCGTCCTGGCAGAAGCTGATGAGGCAGGGCATAGAGTCGGGACAAGCAATACCGCTAGAGCCAGGGCGCTTTATTGGTTTGGCTCTGCATTACTACAGATAGGTGAGCAGGTTCGTGCGGAAGTAGCATTAGTTGAGGCCGAGGAGGTTGCTCGCTCAATGGAAGATGGACAGGCCAAAGCAAGTGTACTACAGGTGATTAGCGTTGCATTGGCGCAGACACGATTGTGGGAACGGGCACAAGTGGTGGCAAGCGCAATTGAGGATAAAAATGTGAGAACAAATGCCTTGCAGCAACTAGGCGTAGCGTTAGCACAAGCCCAACATTGGGAGGAGGCCGAAGCAGTAGTGCAGATGATCGAGGATAGTAAAGCCAAAACAGGGGTGTTGCAGAGGCTTGGCACGGCATTAGCGCAGGCTGGATTCCTGGAACGGGCAGAAGCAAAATGGGCAGAGGCTGAAATGGCTGCGCAAACTATCAATGATTACGAAGGAAGAGCTTTTACTATGCAAAGGCTTGGCACGGCATTAGCGCAGGCTGGATTCCTGGAACGGGCAGAAGCAAAATGGGCAGAGGCTGAAGCGAGCGTATCTATGATCAAGGATAGTAAAGCCAGGGACTGGACGTTGCAAGGATTATGCCTCATGTTAGTGGAAGCTCAGCAATGGAAACGAACGAAGGCAGTAGCAGACATGTTTGAGCATGACGACGATAAAGCAAGAGCGCTAATAGGACTTGCTACCGCCTTATCAGAATCTGGGCAATGGAATGAGGCTGAGGAAGTGCTGGTTGAGATAGAGACGCTGGTACATACACTACAGGATTATCAAAGCAAGATAGGCATGTTGCATAATATGGTGGGTATTTTTGGAAAGGCAGGGAAACCTGAGGAAATGGTGCACTTAATACAGCGTTCATTGCTGCGAGCTTCTACGAAAATCTATGCAATCAGATTGCTTTCGCTGATCGTCAGACTTATACCTCGTAAACCAGAGATGGGTATAACTTTTTCTGAGGCATTCGCCTGGGTGGATAGTTTCTCAAAAGGATAAAGGAACATGGCTTGTTCAACTGGGACCCGGCATAACTGTACATAAGGCAACAAGATGACAATGAATTTAGGAAAACCCGTCATTGATTTTACCAGCTATATCGCTGAGCGAACCATCAATTTCACTGGCCGCGAGTGGGTCTTTCAGGCCATCAATAACTGGCTGGCCGACCCAAATGGATCGCGTTTCTTCCTCCTCATCGGTGAGCCAGGGAGCGGGAAAACTGCTATCAGTGCTCGATTGAGCCAGTTTACAGAAGGTTCTGTTTCTCCTCCCGCTGGACTCGCATACCTTCACTCTAACTTCTTAAGTGCCTTTCACTTCTGTTCAGCACGAGATAGCCGCTGGATCAACCCTCGTGTCTTCGCCGAGTCTCTCGCTTTGCAGTTGGCGGAGCGCTATCCAGTCTATGCCAAAGCCTTAGCAGAAAAGAGCGGGGAGCGATCCATTCGCATTGAGGTGCAGCAGCGGATCGAGCAGGGGCAGGGAGTCGGTGTTCTTATCAATAAGCTTGATGTCAGTGGCGCTACCCCGGAAGAGTCCTTCGATCGAGTAGTAAGGGAGCCGCTCGAAGCGCTTGTAGCTGAAGAATTGGACGGACAAGTGATCATACTGGTCGATGCCCTGGACGAGGCGTTAAGCTCCACTATAACCCCTACTATTTTTTCTTTACTCTCCCAGACTGACAATTTGCCCTCTCGCGTGCGCTTCATCCTCACAAGCCGCTTGGAGATGGATGTGCTACGCCCCTTACGACGCTCCCATCCGAAGGAGTTGACATTGACCTCGGGACAAGGTCTGACACAGAGTTTGCAAGACGTGCAACTGTACACCCAATTCGTGCTGGACAGGAATCCAGAATTGGAGAACAAGCTGGCTCCAGGTCTAGCACGGCAAACTCTTATCAATGCCATACAGGAGAAAAGCGGGGGAAATTTTCTCTATGTCAGATATCTGCTGAATATGTTACAGAATCAGCAGGAGCAGATCAACCTCGCTCAACTGGATACTCTTCCCACAGGACTCGACGGAATTTACCTTGAATTTTTGGAGCGATTAGTAAAATCCGATACTCAGTCCTGGGAAAATAAGTACGCACCCATTCTAGGAGCCTTAGCCGTTGCTCAGATTCCATTAAACGAGGCGCAACTGTCCAACCTCACAGGTCAAACCGAGCCTGTCGACGACACTCAAAAGGCTCCGCCAATTGCTGGATCTAGACGAGACACTGCTGTTAAGCCAGCGTACCTATGCCATCTACCATCGCTCATTTATTGACTTTCTCCTTGACAAAGATCGGTCAGAAGAGTATGGCCGTGATGAAAAGAGAGAACATCTGTACCTGGCAAATTGGTGTGAGAAAGGCAACTTGTCGATCATCTGGGAAGATGTGAAGTACTCACCCGGTGAGCAAGGAAGGCGGGAGTATGCGCGCAAGTACTATATCACTCACCTGTATCTATCACATGAGTGGCAGCAACCTCAGAAGCAGCGACTCTTTGCCGTACTAGTACACGGAGGCGCAAATCGTGGTGTGGTAAAATAGGGCTACGACAACGAAAGGAGAACAGAAGATGCGTGGACCGCAAACCAGCCGTGTTGGAAGTAAACGAGAGAGAGCAAAGGGAAGTGGAAGCGTTAGTGCGTCGGCACAGCACACCCCAGCACATAGCCCAGCGAGGACGCGTGATTCTGCTTGCCGCCCAGGGCAAGAACAATGGGCAAATCGCCAGAGAACTGGCACTGAAGGTGGATACGGTCCGCCGCTGGCGCATGCGTTGGATCGGGTGGCAGAAGGTCTCACTCGATGACGTGTCCGTGAGCGAACGGCTCAGCGATAGCCCACGACCAGGTCGACCAGCGCAGATCACGGCAGAACAAACCTGCCAGATGTTTGCGTTGGCTTGCGCCCAACCCAAAGAGCGTCCGATCAGCCACTGGACAGGCAGGGAAATAGCTGATGAAGTGATGGCGCGAGGGATCATCGCGCAGATATCTGCGCGACATGCGGCCCGCCTCTTAAAAAAGGGGCTCTCCAACCGCACCTGATCCGCTACTGGCTCACCCCGCCGAAGGACGCGCGGCGAGAAGCCGCCATCAGGGCGATCTGCACGGTGTATCACGACGCGCCTGCTTTGGCCAAGCAGAGCGAGTGCACCGTGAGTACCGACGAGTTGACCGGCGTGCAGGCACTTGAGCGCAAGCAGCCCGGATTGCCTCTGGCCCCCGGAAAAGTGGAGCGACGCGAGTTTGAATACATCCGCCACGGCACCCGTGCCTTCATTCTGAGTCGTGATGTGGTGACAGGAAAGCTGCTGGCTCCCTACGCCGGACCCACGCGCACGGAAGCCGATTTTCTGGCGCATGTGCAAGCTGTCGTCGCTACCGATCCGCTGGTGACCCGCTGGCATGTTGTCTGTGATAACTTGAACATCCATCAATCCGAGTCCCTGGTTCGCTTCGTGGCCCAGATCTCCGGCATTGAACAGGACCTGGGCAAGAAGGGCGCATATGGCATCCTGGCCTTGATGCCCCGTCGGGCGGCGTTCTTGAGCGATCCCACCCACAAGGTGGTCTTCCACTACACGCCCAATCATACTTCCTGGATGAATCAAATCGAAATTTGGCTTTCCATCCTGGTGCGCAAACTCCTCAGGCGCGGCTCCTTCAAAAGCGTCGAAGACTTGCAGGCCCAAGTGCTGGCCTTCATCGACTATTACAATCAAACGGCCAAACCGTTCAAATGGACCTATCAGGGCAAAGCGTTGACCGTGTAAACCACACCACGATTTGCGCCTCCGTGTACTAGTACAGCCTCGCGGAAATTCTGCAGGAGCCTAAGAGCGAGCAGGAGGCCCTTTGTAGGTCCAGTGAAAAGCCCCGTTGGACGTGCGGTTGTAGTACGCAATAAAGGCCAAGATGCCCTGGCGCAAGTGTGCAACGGAGACCCAACTGGCACGTGCCAACACGCGGCGTACCAGAATGCTGAACCAGATCTCAATCTGGTTGAGCCAGGAACTGTGTCTGGGGGTATACACGAAGCGAATGCGATGGCTGGGATCGGAGAGAAAGGCGGCGCGCGTACTCATGCTGGCGAGGTGGCCGCTTTTGCCTTTGATGCCCAGATCCTCCTGGGTGCCACACTGGGCAGCCACCAGGCGCACCAGTGCCTCCGATTGATGGGTGTTGAGTTGATCGGTGACAAAGACCCAGGGTGCCTGCGGGTCGGTCTGGATGGTCTGGGCGATGTGCGCGGCAAAGTCGGCTTCGGTGCGCGTGGGTCCCATGCTGGGTGCCACAAGTTGTCCGGTTGCGACATCCAGGTTAGCGATCAAACTCAGGGTGCCATGCCGTTCCTATTCGAATTCCTCTCGCTCGACGTGACCAGGCTGCATGGGCAAAGAGGAGTGGAGGCGCTCGAGGGCCTGCATACCGGTCATCTCATCGGTACTTGCCACATGCGTGCCCGCCGCGGCGAGCGTCGGAGTGGCCTCATACACCTCACACACCGTGCAGATCTGCGCGGCCAGTTCGGCGGGATCGTCGGGAGGGGGAGTGAGCCAGTACCGCTTCCGATGCGGCTGTAAAACGCTCACCTTTTAAAAAACGTTCCACCGTGCGGGGAGAAATCTTCGTCACAATGCCGCGTTTGACCGCTTCATCGGCCAACTCACGTGGCGTCCAGGTGCTCACCGGCCGATCTGCTGCTGCTGGCGTTTCACAGGCCAGGGCCATGATCTGCATGAACTGCTCGAAGGTGAAGGTCGCAGGCGCTCCTGGACGCTGCTCATCGGTCAAGAGCACTTCGATCGCCTGACTCAAGAGCTTCGGCTTGCCTGCTGCTTCGATGACTTGCAACCGCGACTCTGCTGCATGCCAGCGATCCCGCCAGCGCCGCACCGTTTCATAATCGACCTGCCGCTGGTGAGCAATTTTGGTGTTGCTGGTTCCCCTGGCTGCTTCTAAGATGCTTTGCCCTCGCTTGACCAGTCGTTGGGCGTTCGTGGTGCGCTGCACCATCCGTTGGAGAAGTTCTTGTTGAAGAGAACTCACATGAAGCGGGCTCGCTTGCGGAGTGGGCATGGCTGGTGTCTCCTTCGCTTTGTTTTGCTTTTCATTCTACCACGCTCTCCCATATCCTCCCGCGTTATTTCCGCGAGGCTGTACTAGATACTGTAGAATATGGGAAGGCAAAAATACGCGACGACCCCAGCACGCGCTCCTATGTACAAGACCTAGATCTCGGACGGCAAGCAGCTAGCTGGGAACGATGGACACTCGAAGAGGGTATTGCATTGCTCCCATACCTGTGGAGGTACACCTTACTACGCTGTAGCCTAACAAGTCAAGCGGATAAATATCCTCTTGCAGCGTTCCAACTCCTCATTTTACTAAAGCGCAAGCAAGAAGCCGTCGGATTGGCTGAACTGTTAACGGATCCAGCTCGCAAGTTACAAGCTTTGTTACAGATCCAGGAGCAACTGCTGGAGCAATCAGATCAGGAAAAAGGAAGCCTGGCACTGCTTCTGAGAGCGGGTGAGATAGCACGCTCAATAGAGATCAGAGATGAGCGAGCATACGCGTTAGCTGTCCTAGGAGCCGCCTTCGCCCAGGTTCAGCAGTGGGAGCAAGCTCATGCCGCCTGGAAAGAGGCTCATGCCACCATCGACACGATAAAGAAAGGCGATGAGCGAGCGCACACGTTAGCGACCCTAGGAGCTGCCTTCGCCCAGGTTCAGCAGTGGGAGCAGGCTCGTGCCGCCTGGAAAGAGGCTCATGCCACCATCGACACGATCAAGGAGAACAATGAGCGAGCGAATGCGTTAGCAGCTCTAGGAATAGCCTTCGCCCAGGCTCAGCAGTGGGAGCAGGCTCGTGCTGTCATCGACACGATAAAGAACGGCGATGAGCGAGCGCGGACATTAGCTGTCCTAGGAGCCGCCTTCATCCAGACACAGCAGTGGGAGCAAGCTCAAGCCATCTGGAATGAAGTTCAAGCTCTCGTTGGCAAAGTACAGGACAGCCTCTGGCGAGAGTGGTCATTTGGAACCCTAGGAATAGCCTTCGCCCAGGCGCAACAGTGGAAGCAGGCTCATGCCGCCATCGGCATGATCTTCGATAGATTTTGGCGAGCGCGGACATTAGCTGTCCTAGGAGCCGCCTTCGCCCAGGCTCAGCAGTGGGAGCAAGCTCAAGCCATCTGGAAAGAGACTCATGCCATCATCGGCACGATCAAGGACGGCGATGAGCGAGCGCATGCGTTAGTGGCCCTAGGAATTGTCTTCGCCCAGGCTCAGCAGTGGGAGCAAGCTCATGCCGCCTGGAAAGAGACTCATGCCATCATCGGCACGATAGAGAATCGACATGCACAAGTACGTACTTTGCGAGACCTGGCGACCGCACTCGCCCAGGCCCAGCAGTGGGAGCAGGCTCGTGCCGTTATCAGCACGATAGAGGAGAGCCATGACCGATGGCAGGCATTGAGGAACCTGGCGACCGCACTCGCCCAGGCTCAGCAGTGGGAGCAGGCTCGTGCCGCCTGGAAAGAGGCTCATGCCGTCATCGGCACGATCAAGGAGAGTCATGCGCGAACACAGGCGTTGCGAGACCTGGTGATTGCACTCGCCCAATCGCAGCAGTGGGAGCAGGCCCATGCCGTCATTAGCACAATCGAGGAGAGCGATACGCGAGCACAGGCGTTGCGAGACCTAGCAATCGCACTCGCCCAGGCTCAGCAGTGGGAGCAGGCTCGTGCCGTCATCAGCACAATAGAGAAAAGCTATGCGCGAGCGTGGGCGTTGCAGGAACTGGCGACCACACTCGCCCAGGCTCAGCAGTGGGAGCAGGCTCGTGCCGTCATCGGTACGATAGAGATCAGCCTTGCGCGAGCAAACGCTTTGCGGGACCTGGCGACCGCACTCGCCCAATCGCAGCAGTGGGAACAGGCTCGTGCCGTCATCGATACAATAGTAGATAGCGATAAGCGAGCACAGGCGTTGCGAGATCTGACAAAAGAAATGGCCGCTGCCAGTGAAGATGAAGCATTGTTACAGGTGATCCATCGCGCTTGGCAACACGCCGATAAGAGAGAATATGCGCTTAACCTTTTTCTCTTGGTAACCCACTTTATCCCTCGTAACCCTGAACTCAGTTTTGCCTTGTATAAATCATCTACATGGATCGATAGCTTCTTCTTTATAAGGTGAATACATGTATTTCAGCGATATTGATCTTCTTGCATCGGCTACTTAGGATATCCGTTCTGAAAAGAGGCGAACAACGTATTTCGATGGGTGAGCTTGCTCGCTTTTGTTGAATAGAGAAAGATTAGGATATACTCTTCCAGAGGGAGACCATTTTATAAGGAAAGTGGCTTGTTCAGCTGGGATCCTACACAACAGGATATGAGGCAGCAAATGACAAATAGTCCTAGAAAGTCTGTCATTGATTTTACTCCCTACATAACTGAACGCACCAACAGCTTCACTGGCCGAGAATGGGTCTTCCAGGTCATTAATGATTGGCTAGCTGATAACGATAAGCCACGCTTCTTTCTCCTGAAAGGTGAGCCGGGCAGCGGGAAAACAGCTATTGCTGCCCGATTGAGCCAGTTTTCACAGGGAATGTTCCAACAAGCTAACTTGCCTAATCTCGCTTCTGATTTCTTGAGCGCCATCCACTACTGTTCAGCTAGTGATGGTCTATGGGTTGACCCTTTTACTTTTGCAAGTTCCCTTACGACGCAGCTAGCCAACCGCTATCCCGCTTATCTCCAGATGCTCGAAGACCTACAACAGGACCGGCACATCCAGATTAATGTGACGCAGCAGATACAGAATGTTGAGAATGGGCAAGTTATAGGGGTCATCATCAACGTAAGTTCACCATCAGGCTGAAAGTGCCTTTAACCGTGCCGTTCGCGAGCCTCTTGAAGCACTTCTGCGCCAAGGATTTGACAAACAGATTGTCATTCTGGTCGATGCTCTTGACGAGGCATTAAGTTACACCGGAGACGTGAACATCGTCTCGTTACTCTCCAACGTCAGTAAACTTGCGCCAGGAATACGCATCATTGTTACGAGCCGCCAAGATTCTCGAGTGGAGCAAGCCTTCTTAGATGCAGATGAACTTTTTCTCTCGGCACCTGAATATATTGAGCACAATCGAAATGATATTCATCGATTTGTTCAGGTCCGCTTGAGAGACGATAAGAAGTTGGCAAATAGGGCTGCCCAAATTGAGCCCTTATATATAGCTCAGCTATTAGAAATAGTACCACACAAGGCCGAAGGTAATTTCCTGTATGCCCGTTTCCTGCTCGATGCTATGGCGATTGGTGTGCGTTCGTTGATTGAATTGGGGGGTCTCCCAGAAAGACTTGACGGGTTATATTTTGAGTCGCTTCAGCGCGTTGTCAGAATTGGCAAGGGAGATTGGTATCACGAGTATGCGCCTCTAATAGCTATGCTTTCAGTTTCTCAGGAAAGCCCCACGCTTGATTTGCTACAATCCTTCACAGAGCAATCAAAAACATCAGTTTTAAAATGTCTTCATGACCTGAGACAGTTTATCGAAGAGGTGAAACTTAAGAATAAGAAAGGGGAAGGAGAAACGCGGTACCGTCTCTATCATCAATCGTTCATAGATTTTATCCATAGGTCATCGCTCTTCATCGGGAAAAAGGAGTTGCCAAATAGTTTTTACCTTCCAAAAAACGAGTGGCACAAAGCTATGGCAAAATGGTGCGAAGGAGGCAAGCTCGAAATCTCTTGGGAAGACATGGTGCATAAGCCCACGATATGCGCAACGAGATGATAACAAGCGAGCAGCATAGAGCACATGAGAGACAGAAGGGATACAATCCTGGTAAAAAAGACAAAAATGTGTCTCCTTGTAAGGAGGAAAAATAAATATTCCCAATAAGGAGGACACACAACCAGTATGACGCATTCTTCTGTGAAAGTCCAGATTGCTCCAGAGCCTGTTCCCACCACGCCTTCATGGTTTGGTGAGGTAGCCGTTCTTGCCCATGTGTTCACTCAGTTTGGCGTTCTGGATGCAATTCAGCAACGTATGCGCTTTGCCCGTGCCCGGTTTGGTCATTACGACACGATTGACTTTGTCGTCGTCCTCATCGGATATGCGGTGAGTGGGGAACCCACCTTGAAAGCGTTTTATGAGCGCCTTTGGCCCTTTGCTCCCACCTTCATGGCCCTCTTTGGCCGCAACGACCTTCCCTGTCATTCTACCCTCAGTCGTTTTCTCGCAGCTCTTGATCAACCAAGCATCAAGGCACTCCGGCACCTCTTTCAAGAGGATCTCGTGGCTAGAACACCGTTTGGCTCTCCTCCAGGTGGGCTCTGCCCACGATATGCGCAACGAGATAAAACAAAGCAAGCAAACAACAAAGAAACTGAGGAATACCTATCAAGCGTCAAAAAGGAAAAAGGGAGGAAAAAAGACGAACTCCATAGAAGAAATTGGATAGAGGAAAGAGGAGCAAGCTGAGTGTATCCAGAAGGAACAAGCAAGCAGTGTTTTACGCGGCAGTCACGAGAGCAAAGCCAAAGAACTGGGCAAAGGTGGCGGGAAGGCCATGAAGAGTGATGGCAAGCGGTGGAGCGCTACAGGGACGAGCGTTACGAGCAAGACGCTCATTCCAGTTCAAACGCCAATGCGCACGTTGTGCTCTGGTTTGTATGCCTGGCAGTTTGCTATCTTCTTTCTTCTCCAGTTGAACCATAGCAGAAGGAAGAAGAACCGTTTGTGAACGAAGTAACTGGAACCACCGACGCCGGAGGGAGCAGCGTGGCCAATCACCCCAGATGACGGGGCGAGTGGCGGGGAGAAGTGCCGGCTTCTCTGGTATCTCACTTGATACTGTCAACGCCTGCGTAAATTTGCGCCGGAATAATTTTGACCCCCTCCGCATTTTCTTTCCACTGTTGACAAACTACAGGGTTCTCTCTTCTGTTTGCCCTGCCACGAGAGCGGATCAAGATCGACCACCCCACCCTGCGGCAAGGCGTCTCCACCTGGACATCCTGTGGTGGACGGCTGGCGCCGAGACGAGCGAACGAGGGGTATACCGCAGAGCCTTCCGCGCTCGCTCGTCTCGTCTGCCAAGCCTACCACAGGTGTCCAGGTAGTACGCCCTGCCGCCCCCATGCCTCAACTCGCTCACTCAGGATGCCCACAGAGTAGGGCCTCTCTGCCCCCCTTTCATGCTCTGGTTCCCGACACCTGTGCCTGGGCCTCACGACGGTCTTTCATGCGAAAACTGCGACCGTTGATCGGGATGACCTCCGCATGGTGAAGGAGCCTGTCCAGCAGGGCTGTCGCCAAAACGTCGTCCCCCAGAAGCGTCCCCCATTCAGAGAAGCTGGTGTTGGAGGTCAGCAGGATCGAACCGTGCTCATAACGGGCGGTCACCAGACTCAAAGAAATGGTGCGCCTGAGCGGGCGACAGTTTCGTGTAGCCGACCTCATCGATCACCAGCACACTTGGGGTGGTGTAACGACGGAGCCGCTGACGTACCAGGCCCGGATAGGAAGCGGTATCCAGTGCCTCGGCCAGGTGCGTGAGCGTGGTGAACAAGGCGGAATAGCCCGCGGCCAGGGCCTTGACCGCGAGGGCAAGGCTCAGGTGTGTTTTTCCAACGCCCGGCGGTCCGAGAAAAATGACATTCGTGGCAGTTTGCACAAACGAGAGATCGGCCAGTTCCCACAGCAACCGTTCTGAGAGGCTGGGTTGAAAGGCAAAATCAAAGGCCTCCAGGGTTTTGAGGGTCGGCAGACGCGCCGCGGTCATGCGCCGTTCCGCCGCACGACGATCACGCCCTTCAATCTCGGCCGCAAGCGCGCGGGTGAGGAACATCTCATAGGTCCACTGTTCCTGCCGTGCCGTCTCAAAGAGCGTCGGCAAGGCTTTCTCCACTTGTGTCAAGCCCAGGTGTTTCAATGGCTGTTGCATGAGAACACCTCCACACCGCACACCTGGTCATACTCAGCAAGCGCTCGCGTCATCACCTGGGGAGCTGGTCGCTGATGTCCCAGGGGAACCACCGCCGCTCGCCTGGACGCAGCGGGGGCGACGTTGCGAAATTGGTTGGGATGCTCGACATGGTCGCCGGACCCAGCACGCTTCGCCAGCTCGACGAGCAGCTGTCCATGAGACCACACCGAAAGCAGCCCATGCCGCTCACGTACCTGCACCACGCTGCCAGCCACCGGCGGTGAAGACGGCAGCCCGTACAAGACGCCATCGTAGGACAGGTAGCCATCCCAGCCGACTTTGCGCTCTTCGGTGGCAAAGCGCTCCCAGGCAAACGCCGCAGGCAACGGCGAGAGCGGCTCGCGCTCGCGACGCTCCCTGGGACGTTCGTGAGTGGTGCGATGCACCCGGGCATTGATACGCTCGCACCAGATATGCGCCTGGCGATTGAGGTCATCCACATCCGTGAAGGAGATCCCCGGCCACAAGCTCTGTTTGACGACCCCGACCGTGCGCTCGACTTTGCCCTTCGTTTGTGGAGTAAACGCCTTGCAGACCCGTGGAGCGACCCCAATGGAGGCCATGAAATCGGCAAAGAGCGGGTTCCAGCGCGGGACTTTGCCCTCCATTTCTAACAGCACACTCTTCATACGGTCGGTCAGCGCGGCCCCGGGCAGCCCACCAAAGTACTCAAAGGCCTCCATCAGACAGCGGATCATGGTTGGCGCATCACAGCGTTTGACGAAGGTCACAAAGCGCATGCGCGAGTAGCAGAGGATCGCGGTGAAGCCGTAGAGCTTGCGGGGCGTTCCGTCCTGCTCATACTTGAACTCGCCCCAGTCGAACTGAACCTGCTTTCCCGGCTCCGTTTCATAGCGCACAATGGGGTAGTGTCCCTGGGCTGGTGGACGCAGAGGATGCACAAAGGCTTTGAGGACGCTCAAACTCCCCCTATAGCCCAACGCCAGCAGACGAGGCAACATGGCCTCGCAGTTGTAGCAGTGATCGACCGTCATCCACTGCACAATCTGGTCTTTGAACGCATCCAGCTTGGAACCACGGTTGGGCCGCGGGTGAGGTATGCTGGCCAGGTGCGGCTGGCGCAGATACTTGCGCACCGTATTCCTGGCCAGCCCTAACGTGATGGCGATGTCTTGAATGGACTTCCCTTGTGTTGACAATTCGTGTATCGTATTCACTGTCCTGCTCCTGATCATGGCTGTCTCCTGCATGAATGCTACACAACATTTCACACAGACTACCGCCTTATCGGGGGTCGGTCAATTTTATCCTGGCGCAATTATACACTGGCGTTAATAATACCGATGAGCGGGAAGAGGCTGGCCAAAAAATGGCACTGACTTGCCGTGGCTTGATAGTCGTTGCAGATTCCTGACACTGCTCTCGAAGAGGACAGGGACGGCAATGGCACGCACGAGCACCGTAGACTATTCGCAGAGAGCCGTTACGCTCAGGTCTGCGCTCTTGCACCGTTAAGGCATGATCAGCCGGGCAGCGTAACGTTCCATCGGGTTGCAGCACAAAATCGGAGCCAGCAAATCCTTTGGTAAAAGATCGACGCGCCCATTGAGGGGTTCCATACCAAATGGGCTTAACCATTGGAGCAGGTTCGACCATTGGAGCAGACTCGACCATTGGAGCAGGTTCGACCATTGGAGCAGGCTCGACCATTGGAGCAGACTCGACCATTGGAGCAGGTTCGACCATTGGAGCAGGCTCGACCATTGGAGCAGGCTCGACCATTGGAGCAGACTCGACCATTGGAGCAGGTTCGACCATTGGAGCAGGTTCGACCATTGGAGCAGACTCGACCATTGGAGCAGGTTCGACCGATTGAGCTGGGGAAAATTCCATCACACGCATGGCTGTAGGAGAGAGCTGTTGCCCAAGTTCTAAACGGAGATTCCATATCCACTGAGAGATGATCTGCCAGCAGTCCTGACCACAGGGTGAGTGAGACACCCAACGATCCGGATCTTGCTCCTGATCTTCGTCAGACAGAACGGTCTCAAACGATCCGCGATGCAGATACACATGCAGCACATCTGAGGAGATACATGCGTGGGGTGGCAACGTCGTGTAGAACAGTTCGTAGACGGTCTCTTTGCGTACCACTCCAATGGCAGGTTTGTGATCACCTGCGGGATGAGTGGCGACAAGGAGGCGGACAACAGGCCCTGCCGGAGTGAGTGGCACCGCAAGACAATCGTAGAGATCGCGAACGGTTCCGCTTTCAGGATGGGTGACCTGGACATCAGGGGCTGATTGCAGTCGGGTTTGGACTTCGGGCAGATCAAGCCAGCTCTACTCTTTGCTTCGCCCAATCACTCCGCACTGGCTCGAAAGGATCTCCTTTAACGGAGCCGTATTTCCATACAATCCATCGATGCGCACGATGACGTGAGAGAGGGGAAGCAAAAACGCCGCCGCGTAGACCGTGATGGCTTGGAGGGCTTGTCGCAATTCTTCGCGGTAATCGCCGTTTCCTGGACCAGAAAAGGTGCCAAGCCATTGATGGGTGTAGGGTTGTAATACCGTGGTCCTGGTTCGCCCCACTTGTCCTCGTTTGCGCCCGAAATAGCCCTTGGCGCAGACTCGATCAAAACGGCGGTGAGGAACAGGAAGGTCGTTTGTCTGGGGAAGTGCCCGTTGTCGTGCTGTCTGTTTGGTCCCATCGACATCGATCACCTGCCAGTGGTGTCCCAAGCGGTCCCAGAGCCCACGGGATACGCAACGAGATACGAGCAAGCAAACAGAAAAGGAGAAGGATGTCCCTTTGACCCCCTGTCAGGACGAAGGGAAGCAGAAGGAAAAGAAGGAAAAAGAGAAACGAAGATCGATCGGCCCTGGTAAAAAGTGTTCTCTCTCGGAAAAAGAGGGGTGAAAATGGGTAGATGGACCCTCTCGACAGAAACATTCAGGTTGAGGAGAGGCTTCGTCCACCTCATGCAGTCAACGGCACCGCAACCTGCAAACCGAGAGCCTGGGCAAATTGGGACGAGAACCCATAGACAGTAATCTTGACTGGCGAGGCTGTGGGGGGTTGTGCGTTGCGTGCGAGCCGTTGTTGCCGCGTCAGACGCCAATGCGCACGCTCGGCCCGCGAGAAAGGCGAAGGCGGTGAGCAAGACGGTGAAGCGGACACTCCTTCCACTGTGACCAAGTGGCTGCGTTGCCATTGTATCCACGCGCGGCGCGGCTGACAGCGTGACCAATCACCCCAAAGAACAGGATAAGAGGCAGAAAGCCGCGAAGGCGGCAGTTCTTCTGGGATCCTCTTCGGCAGGGGATGCAGGACCGCACTGACCCGACGCGGTCTTTTGGTTGAGATGCCATGACCTTGACATAGCATGCGTAAGGGGCAAGAGCGGCAGTCAGCGATGCGTGCGGCATACAGCACGCGCACCGTCCCATCATGTTCGGGGCGTCGCTCCTGTGGGTAGAGTGTTGCCCCTTGCCGACAATGCAGGGTGCCATCAGATTGTGGGAGAAAATCCTGTCCCCCAAAGCTTCCTCTTTGCGCTGCGTGTGCCCAGTGTGGTGGCGCGATCAGATGATCCTACCACCGAGGGGTCTCTTGATGGCGGGGCTTCAGTGTGAGGGGGGGAAAACTCGGTGAGGCGCATTGAGGTGGGCTGCCACTGCTGGCTGAGTTCTTGGCGCAGATTCCACACCCATTGGGAAAGGATTTGCCACACCTCCTGACCGTGGGGTGTGTAAGAACTCCACCGATCAGAGTCTTGCTCACGATCTTCGTCAGCCAGCACGGTCTCGAAACTGCCACGATGCACATAGAGCATGACCACATCAGCAGCGCTGAAGCCAGCAGCGGGCAAGGCGGTGAAAAGAGGCTCATAGACCATGCCATCGCGAGTCACTCCAATCGGAGCCTTGGGAGTGGTAGCCGCATGAGTGGCGACAATGACCCGACAGTGATGTCCTTGGGCGGTGACAGGCACCTGCCCACACTCAAACAAGTCCCGGCACGTGCCGCTTTCTGGATGGGTGAATTGCTCGTCGGCGGGCAAGGCGAGGCGCTGCTTGACCTGCATCAAATCCAGCAGGCCATAGTCTTTGCCTTGCATCACGAAGCCGACTCCTGCACCGATCAGATCGACGACGATGGTTCCATTGCCATAGAGTCCGTTCGAGTCGAACGAGGGCTTGAGTTGGCAAGAAACGGAAGTCGCGCTCTGATAGGCCACGATCACGCTGAGTCCCCGTACCAACTCGCCACGGTAATCTCCATTGCCTGCTGCTCCACTGGTGAAGAGCCACTGATGGGTATGGGCCTGCAAGAACGTTGTTCGGGTGCGCACCACCTCCCCACGCTTGCGCCCCATGTAGCCAGGCGCACACACCGCCGACAAACGTTGCTGCGGTGGGGGCAGATCAGGACCCTGAGGCAGAGCACGTTGTCGGGCAGCCTGTCTGGTCCCATCGAGATCGAAGACACTCCACCGAGTTCCCTGTCGATCCCATAGCCCTCCCACATCCACCTCTGGTCCCAGGCGAGCGAGCGCATCATGGAGGAATGCCGTGCGTAGGGCTTCCACAAAGGGTTCGTCCAGTGCAGCGAGAAAGCGACTCAGGGTAGCACGATGAGGTAACCCACTGCGTCCGAACAAGGCCATAAACTCTGGCGCACATGGCTGCACGCGCTCGTAATACGCTTTGAGTGTTGGTTCCCCACTGATAGCATAGCCCATCAGCATGACCAGAAAGTCAATGACGCGCAAACCTGCCGAACCGTTTGCGGGTGAAGCGAATCCGCTCGGACATGTCCGAAAGCAAGCCCAGACGGGTCAAGGTGTGGGCGATCAAAGCCACTTCCCCAAACCATGCAGGCACCGAGGCAATCGACAAAGCGTTGGCCTGAATGTTCACCGAGGAAGGATTGTCCGTACTCATACGCTCTCCTCTTGTGGCATTTCCCGCTCGCCAAGCCGCGGCTGAACGGGGGGTCAAGGGCACTTCATCCTCTCATATGAGGGAAGCCATCATCTCAACCTCCTCTCAGTATGCCACACAATAGCCTCTTCTTCCCCACATGCCACTTTCTGCTTCACAGCTTGCTTGATGCTATCTCGTTGCGTATCCCGTGGGCGGATGAACAACCAGGTCGCGGCGTTCGCAGAGAAGCGTTCTGCCGCGGTTTCTGGAGCCAGCATGGTCTTCTCTGGGTCGTCGCGAAGTGCCTGCACAAAACGTTGGACAATCCGGACCGTGCCAGAGAAGCCTTGTGCGTGAATTTCTTCATACAGTTGCCTGGCTTCATGAACTCCGGCTTGCCAGCGTTCCAAGACATAGGCGGCATACGGATCAAAGACACTCCGACGTCGGAAATGACGCTCATTGGTGGGTGCTGCTCCCCGCTTGAGCCAGGTGCGTACCGCTCGTTCAGACATCCCCATCCGCTTTGCCACCTCTCGTTGCGTCACTCCTTGTGCATGTAGAGTCGTCATCTGCTGATACCGATCATCACGACTGGCTTGACGTGCCTGATGGGCTTTCTTCACCTGGGTAGGCGTGCGCTGCTGCCACATGGCTGCCGTGGGAAGCGGGTGGATACGCTCTTCTCCTCCCTGCTCCAGCTCAGGCACAGGAGCTTCTCCCTGGCGAATTTCCGTGCGACAGTGCCCAAGGATCTCCCGGAGCACCTCGGACAGGTTTTTGACCATATGAAACCTGCCGCGCTTGAGGTGCGCCCACTGTGGCTGCTTTGGCAAACTCCTTGCCACGATCTCTGCTCACACTGGTGACTTCCGGGTGCGCTTGTAACCAGGCTTCGACGGTCGCGCTTTCTCGACCAGCAAACACATCACTAATTTTTCTTCGCTCAAGATCGACGACCATGGTTCCATAGGTAAAACGCTTCTTCCAGGCAAAATCATCGACGCCCAGCACCCGAACCGCTCGTAGTGTGGGAGCGGGCAACTGCATGAAATGGCGTAACAAGGGTGATGGGGTGGTGGCGATGCCTGTTCGGTCAGCCTGTCGCGTGCCCATTTGCCCACCTGCCACTAACCCGAGAGCTTGGACGAGCGCGATGAGCCTGCTGGTCATCCGTGCATAGGACTCGACCAGCCCTCTTAGCCGCTCCGTAAAAATCCTACGTGAACATGTTGGCGTCGTACACACAAATTTGCGCACCGTGAGAGCCAGGATCACATTGCGGCCTGCACAGGGCAGATCGGCGACCGTTCGTTGGTAGTGCCCATGGATGCGAGCCGAGAGGTGGTGGCACTCTGGACATGGCATGCTTGGCGTGGAACAAGCCACGCAAACAACAAGTTCGGTGGCACTGGGATGAACGGAGGCGATGGTGATTCCAGCGGGGAGATGCAAGACGGAGGACAGCAGAGCTGTCTCTCTGGGTTCCATTGATCGAATACTCCTGATAGATATTACTTCTGCTATTCTATCACAAAGCCGGGATCGTATCAGCAAGCAGGCTCACTTATTTTGGTGAAGGGCCGTTTTAATTATCGCTTAACAGCTAATTTATTTGCTCAAACGAAAACAGGCGAGTATCGATATTATGGGGAGAAGAAAATAACGTGTCAGGAACGTTCGCGATGTTACTCTTCCGAGCGTGTGCATTCTTTGCTGATGGTACCATCAGCAAAGAATGCACACGCTCGGCCAGCGGCGGGATCATACACGTTACTGACGTTACGGACAGTGAGAAAGGGCCTGGGAACAGCGGTCGACATTGCTTACTCCCCATAAGAGCGTTTTTCACCTGTTTCTCCTAGAAATCCGCCAATCTCTTCTGCTCAAGCTCATTGCTATGTTATACTCCTAACGCTAGAAAAAACCAGGTGAAAAAACATGGCGACCACTGCACTGTAGCGCATCCTTGCTGGTTTGGCTCGATATGGAGATCTGTATCGTGGACCGCTACAACGAGCCAAGCGGTCCCCGCTATGCTATCCACAGGTCGCCAGAGGAAGGTTGTTCGTTTTAGTAATCAGTACATTCTTTTTGGGCTTCTCAGCGCGTGGAATCTCTGTTCCTGTGATCTTTGATGGATGCGTTGACAGGCTCATTTAGGGGCTGGTACCATGCAGAGCTTAAGAAGAGTTAGTTTGTGATGTCAGGGTGATATAGGGAGGGTGACACACAGGCTCTCGTAGTGGTGGCCGTGTGAGCGCGGAATTGTAGAAGGAGTAAAGTACGTATGCCCTCGACTGAGTGGTGGCTTAAGACGTTTGATAATCGCCAGGCTTTCCAGGCTCCGGCAATTCGGGTTCAGATCGATCCGACGGTGATTGTCGGAGGACGGGGTATCTTTGGCCCGGTGCTCTTCTTGCCCTACACGCTCCCTAATCCGGAAGAAGCCTCCGCGTCGATGCGCCTGCTTTCGCTCGAAGGCTGGATTGGCTACGGCAATGTATCTGAGTCTGACGCCAGACTGCTTATACCCTCTCAGGTCGTCTGGCCTGACAACCGAACCAGGCTCCAGGTTCCTCTTACCGATGCGCAGATCGAGGCCATTGAGGAAGCCCGTAAAGGGGGCCAGGTGAGCTTGACGGTGTGGCTTGGGGGGCTGGCCGCTGTAGGCCAGGTGTTAGAGTCTGTACAAAGTGCCTCTTCGGGCTACCTCGGCATCGAGCGCGAACGCTGGCTGACCGTCTTGCAACAATTGGGCGCTGGCACACGGCGGCTGGTGGAATTGCCTGAGCCACGCTTGCCGCGAGATGTGCCACAGTGGGCCGAATGTGTGCGCCTGCTCAATGGGGCGACCCAGCTCCACCGGAGCGGTGAATACGAGCATGCGTTAGTAAACTGTCGGCAAATCGTTGAGGGTATCCCTCGGGTGCTGTGTGCTGTTTGGGGCTTTCTGCAGCAGCAAAGGAATCAAACATTCGCGAACTGGGTTCAGGCTCTGGGGGATCGGCTCGGCACCGCATGGCCGGAGGATCGCTTGACGCCGGGAATGCTCCAAACCATGCTTACCGGGGCATGGCGCTGGTCGGCTCCGGCCCCACACTATGGCACGGGTATCCCGTTGCGAGAGGATGTCGCCTTTGCCCTGGGACTCTGTACTGATCTCTTATTGTTTGCCTCGCAGGTGCTTCAGGCGCATCCTGATCCCATTGAAAGCAGCGAGGAGAGATAGCATGACACAGGCGCTTACGATTCCCACGCCGGCCACCTTGTATGTGCAGCCCTCAACTTCGCCACCGGCAGCGAGTGACGAGTGATGGAAAAGGCGAACGATAATGGATCAGGTATTAAAAGCGTACAAGCATATCTCTGATACCAAATGCGGCGCATAGTTCTTTGTTAAGCAGGTTCGCATGAGGGGCCGTCAAGAGGAGCATGGAAATGAGTGAGCAATTACGTCAACGGCCTGCGTTGTCTCGCCTTTTCTCTACCTTCTTGAAAGGCAAATCCAGCAATGCTTCTGGGCAAGTGAATCGACCAACAACGCAATTGTCCCGGCCTTCTCTTCATGACCGTGAGGCATGGCCCACCTATTGGAGAACACAGAACCAACCTTGGCGCACTGAGCCGGAGATTGATAGCAAACGCCAGAAGTATCTTGCTCAACGACTCACTATCTCACCAGACGTCAAGCAGGGTACTTATCCATTCAAAGGTATCAAGCTGGGTCGGGCAGATGTGGAGTGGCTCCTCTCGATACATGAGGATGAATGGGGGCCAGTTGACTGGAATGATGAGAGCCAACACGAGCAAAGTGGAGTAGATTTGCGTGGAGCGGACTTACGTTGAGTAAACCTGCGAGGTTTGCCTTTAGCTTGTATGAAAGGTGGGTTGGATCTAAGGGAGTGGAGCCACGTGACCCAGGAACAAGTGGAGGCTGCTGCGGTACATCTGGAAGAAGCTGATCTCACAGCAGCGCACTTAGAGAAGAGTTCACTTATCGGTGCATACCTGCAGAAAGGAAACCTTCGTGAAGCTCATCTGGAACATGCCATTCTTCGCAACGCACGTATGGAAGAGGTAAATCTTTCCTATGCCCACTTAGAAGGGGCTGTTCTTCTCGAGGCTCACTTAGAGCGAGGCGTGCTTATCGGAGCTCACATGAAACACGCACGTCTTGCTGAAGCTCACTTAGAGGGTGCCGATCTCAGAGTTGCACTTCTAGAGGAAGCACGCCTCGCTGGTGCTTACCTGGAACGTGCCTACCTCAGAACTGCCCATTTGGAAGGGGCAGTACTTGAGAATGCCCATTTAGAAGGGGCTATCCTCTACCAGGCCCATTTGGAACATGCCTGGCTCAATGGAGCACATCTAGAGGGAGCCGATCTCAGAAGAGTGCATTTGGAAGGGGCAAAGCTTATCGACGCCCATCTGGAAGGGAAGAAGGTCAACTCGAGTGATTTGGAGCGCGTGAAACAATGGCTTCGACCTTTCATATGGCCTGAGACGCATGCGGCAGATTGGCAAAACTATCTTGATTTTCCTGCGGTGTTGCCGCCAGCCGATTTGCGAGAAGCTATTTTTGATAGTACAACGAGATTAAATGGGGTAACATTGGGCAATAAGGAACAGGGCATTGTCTCATTGGCTGATGTGAGTTGGGGTAGTGTTAATCTTGCTGTAGTGAATATCGATTGGAATATCGATTGGGCGCGACCTGTCCCAATCATACTAGGCGACGAACGTGAGGCTCGTCAATGGAAAATGAGCGCAGGAAAAAAGACGCAGCAACAGAGGGCGAATGAAAAGGCTCAGAGGCTCGAGAAGTATCAAGCAGCAGTGCGAGCCTATCGTCAATTGAGTGTTGAATTGCGGAATCAAGGAATGAATGAGGAGGCAGCCTATTTCGCGCATCGGGCTCAGGTACTCCAGAGGAAAGCGCTTTGGCAGCGCATTGTGCAGCAGAGAGTAAATTTATGGCGGAGAATACTAAGATTGGGGGATTATCTCGTCTCGTTTTTCCTTGATCTGTTGTCTGGCTATGGATACAAGCCACAGCGAAGCTTCATCGCCTACATTGTTGTGATTACAGGATTTGCTACAGCTTACTACTTCCTGGGTCACGCGGTCGGACCATCCCTTTCTCCACTTGGAGCATTCGTGTTCAGCATGACTTCTTTTCACGGGCGAGGCTTTTTCCCTGGAGGTATTGCTCTTGATGATCCCTTGACTGTCCTTGCCGCTCTAGAAGCCTTTGTAGGTCTGATTATTGAGGTCACGTTCATTGCAACCCTCACACAACGTTTCTTTGGGCGCTAATACTACCCAGCCTCCCCGCGTCTCTCAAAGTTTAGGTGGAGAAATTATGAGCACAGCAAATGCTAAGTGCAGATGTGCCATGCCGACCTATCATCGCCTATTGACACTCGATAGCTCATCGGCTATGCTTCGCTGTACCTGTGACTCCTCAGGGTATCCAGCCCTGGAAGATGGAAGAAGGATTTTCGCCTATGTCAACTCGCGCTTCTGCCTTACCCGCTCTTGCTAGGCGTGACCTGGAGACGTGCGTTGATGCGCCCTCTGTTTTTACGCTGTTCCGTAAGCTTCGCTATCCTGTCGAGGATACGCCTGTTGCTGTGCCGCTCGATGAAGGCGATCTGCCCGGTGGCCTGCGCGATGGGATTGCAGCACGCTATCCGGTGGCCCAGGTGGGCGGTGTACGCCCCGGCGAACCGCTGGTTTCGGTGACGCTCTTTGAGCTGAACGATCAGACCCGCAAAAGCGAGTCTGATTCGCGGCATCGCCCAAGCCTGGACCCGCCGCTTCTTGGGCGAGCATCTCTTGGTCTTTGCGGTCAAAGGCTATCCCGACCAGGGCACCTTTGAGCAATTGGCCTTTGTGAACACACGCCGACTGGGTGAAGAGGCGCAGGTGCGCATCAAATTGCATAAACTGCTGGTGGATCGGCGCAGTCCCACGCGCCACGACTTGGATACGCTCAACCGCATCGCGTTACCACCGGGCAGCCTCTCAGCGGAGCAGCTCTACCAGGCACAGTGCGAGGCCTTCAACGTCGAACACCTCACCGATACCTTCTACCGCGAGTACGCCCGACGCTTCCGGGTAGCGCAGCAGCGCATCAAACAGGACAACCCGGCCATCGCAGCGTTTTCCGATCCCACGCGGCTGCATACCTTCACCCAGCGGCTCTTTGGCCGACTAATGTTCCTCTATTTCTTGCAGAAGAAGGGCGCGCTCAACGGCGACCACCAGTTTATCAAAAGCTGGTACGAGGAAGCGATGCGACAAGAGGAGAATTTCTATCGCTTCGTGCTGGAGCCGCTCTTCTTTGACACGCTGAATCGGCCCCGGCCGGAGGCGCAGTCACGCTTTGGCCGGGTCCCCTATCTCAACGGCGGCCTGTTTGCCCCGGACGAAGACGATCACGTCGGCGGCATTACGCTCGCCGACACCCTCTTTGATACCCGGCATCCCGAGGGGCTGCTCTACTTCCTGGAGAACCATAACTTTACTATTGAGGAGGATACCCCGCTCGAGGTGGAAGTGGCACTCGACCCGGAGATGCTGGGCAAGGTGTTTGAGAACCTCCTGGAAGAGGAGGAGCGCGGCCAGAGCGGCACGTTCTATACCCCACGTCCGGTTGTGGCCTTCATGTGTCGTGAGGCGCTGGCCGCCTATCTGACCCGCGAGACATCCATCACAGGCGAGCCGCTGGGCTGGCTGCTGGACGAGGCGGAGACCGGCGAACCATTGCACGATGCGCACGGCCAGCCGCTCTTGAACACGCACAGCCTGCCACGAACCCTGCGCGAGCGGGCAGACCGAGCGCTGGAACAGGTGCGTGTGCTCGATCCCGCCGTGGGTTCCGGCGCCTTTCCACTCGGTATGCTTGCGCTTCTTGTAGGCGTGCGACGGACGCTCTTCCGGGTAGGAGGCGTCTCAGTGGAGCAGCAGACGCCCCTGGTTGAGGGCTGGAAACGCAATTTTATCCGCGACTGCTTATACGGGGTGGACATCAAGCGCGAGGCCATTGAAATTGCCCGGCTGCGGTTCTGGCTCTCGCTGGTGGTGGATGCCAATCCCTTCGAGATGGAGCCGTTGCCGAATCTTGACTTCAAGCTAATGCCTGGCGATTTCTTGATTGAGACGATCAATGGCACGGCGATCTATCCTACGCGCCCGGCAGAAAACAGGGCCAGTCAGTTCTCCTTATTGGAGAGCGAGACCCAGCGGCTGATTCACTGCCTACGCGACCTGAAGGATATATTCTTCCAGCCAGCAGGTGACCGACCCGCCAGCACCATCAAGCAGGAGATCGTGCAGACGGAGCGCGCGGTCGTGTTGGAGGCGTTGCAGGAACGAGCGCAGCAAAGCCAGGAGCGACTCAACCATCTGAGCACATCGTTGGTAAAGACACTCTCCACCCAGACCAACCGTACCGAGATCGAGACGCTACGTCGTGACATCCAGACCACCCAGCAGGCGATGGCCGACCTGGAGGCAGGCAAGACCTTGCCACTCTTCCTCTACCGGCTGCACTTTGCGAGTGTCTTTGATGAGAAGGATGGCTTTGACATCGTCATCGCCAACCCACCCTATGTGCGCCATGAGCGCATACCTCAGGAGACGCTACGTGCGCCTACGGGCGTCCTACCCCACCGTACAGCACGGCATGGCCGATCTCTACGTTTATTTCTATGCCCGCGCCCTTGAATTGCTACACGAGGGCGGGACACTGACCTTCATCTCCTCCAACAAGTTCTTCCGCGTCGGCTATGGCAGGGGCCTGCGCGATCTACTGACCAGCCAGACGCAGGCACAATTGGTGCTGGATTTTGGCGACGCACCGGTCTTTTG
>CAVYMC010000009.1:0-158414 GCA_963769535.1 uncultured Chloroflexia bacterium
CTCCTTTCTGTGCCAAACTGGATGCGGCAAGAGGATAAGCAGGTCGACAAAATCGAGAAAGCCGATCATCCGGCTCAAAGGGCTTGGGAGGAGGCAGATCGCGCTTCTTGGGTTTGTACTTGTTGTAGACCTGCTTGACCTCACAACGATTGATGCGCAAGCGACGTGGAGGCAAGATGTTGCGTACCAATCGCTCGTACAACCGCGTGAGCAGTGCAGGAGCCGCCTCCGGCTCCAGGATGAGCGCCAGATCCATCATTTCCGTGAGATGAAAGAGTCCCTCGGTAAAACTCAGCCGATCCGGTTCTGTTCCTCCTGCTGAGCCGCTTGAGCCATCAGCACACGTACCAAATAGTGCGCCAGAAAAATCCCGTAGAGTTCTTGTTTGATCCCCTCCGGAGTCTTGGAGCGCAGCACCTTGCGCTGAGCACGCTCATGCGTTTTGATCTCGTCAATCACCAATTCAACCTCCCAGCGTTCATGATAGAGTTCCACCAACGTGAGAGCCGGAGCCGTCACCGGATTGAGCACGGTCGTCACCAATCGATACACCTTGCCAGGTTCTCCTAATCGCTCATCGGTGAACCGATACGAGATGATGCGAACCCAGACCCCTCGTTTGACCGGATAGGAGGCACTCCCTGTGCTGCTCGGGGGAACCCAAACCAGCACTGAGCCATCACGCAATCGACGCTGTTTGGGCAGATGCTCCCAGGCTCCTGCTTCCAATGCCCCCAACCCCTGTGCTCCTTGCTCACGCAGCCGCTCCAGAAAGCCTCCGGAGGTGATGCCTGCATCCGTCATGACCAGCATATTCCGACCGACCTGAGCCAGCAAACGGTGAGCGCCGTGCGCTTCGGAGACGTCATAGCGGCTCATTTCCAGCCCGAAGACGACATGGGTTCCACACTCCACCAGCAAGCACAGCGCACCTGGGGATAGGCTCCTTTGCCATACTGGTTGCTGCTTCGACCAAATGCCTGCTCATTAGCCTGAGTATCAGGCGTATTGAAAACCGTTCCGTCGATGGCGGTGAGCCGATAGCGGCCAAAGAAGGCGGGTGGCATCGTGGCTGGTTGCGCAATCACCACACAACGCTCTGCCATCAGCGCCTGCACCCCCTCACTTCCAAGTTCCTTGCGGCGTCCACTGATCCCAGAGTCGCTCAGTTTCCCCTGCCTTTCACCTGGATGCAGAGCACTGAGCTTGTTGACGAGCTTTTGCCAGACCAGAGCCTGGTTCAACCGGCTCCATAACCCCATCCCGATCAGCAACCACACCAGGCTCAACGCCGTTGTTTGGCGGATCCGTCGGTTTTTCTTGGTCCATGATGGACTCTGCTCAACACATCGCGTGATCACTTCTTTTGGATACACCTGTTCGACCAGGGTCAGATCCACCTGTTCACACACCTTGTCATCCACGTCCAAATGCCGTAATCTGTAGCTGTACATCAGAAAGCTCCTTCTTTTTTTGCTTTCTGGTATTTTGCCAGATTTGGAGCTTTCTTGTCTTCTTTTTCACCCTTTTGGGGGTAAGTGAGATGTATTGAGCACAAGGCCCCCACCCTTCCCCGCATCCACCCCTTGTCCCTACAGGACGGGGCTACGCCCTTACCCCATTCGGTCGTCAAAATTCATCAGGACGGAGGCCGATGTTTCCTGTCATTTCCCTATTTGATTGTCAAAGTCTTTTTCATGTCTTTTTCTGCTCTGTAGAAGCGTTGCCATTTGCATTGTTACCACGCTCGACACAATCAGGCCGAGACCCAGCCACTGAAGAACCGTCATCACTCGCCCTAAAAAAAGGAAGGCAAGCAGCGCGGTCATTACTGGTTCGAGGGTATGGAAGATACTGGCCACCGAAGCAGAAAGATATTGCAGGCTGACCGTAAATAAGAGGTATCCAAAGAGCGTCGGACCTAACGAGAGGATAAGCAGGAGCGTCCAGCCGACCCCGTCAAGGGAGATGAACAGTCCATGCGTCCCCTGCGTGATGAAGCCCCAGACCAGAAGAGCAAGCGTACCGAACAGGTACGCGTAGAAGAGAATCACAATTGGACTCAATCGTTTGGCGCGCGCTGCCCCTCGCCCTAAGAGTGTATAAAGAGCAAAACATATACCGCTAAACAGGCCTAAGAGCAGTCCTCCCGCGTTTCCTGCCGTCCCTGCCAGCAGCTCAGAGATGCTGCCAACCAGCGCGCACCCCAGTAGATTGATCACTATGGCCAGTATTTGCACGCGCTTGAGTCGTTCGCGAAATACCCACCAGGAACCCAACGCCACGAAGACGGGCGCGCAGAACATCAGGGTAGTTGCAACAGCCGCTTTATTGATGGCTACCGACGTATTAAAGGCAAGATTAAACAAACTTATGCCCACTATTCCATAGACTACATAATAGCCGATCTCGCGTCTTTGAAGTTTGAAGACACGCGGTGGACGAACAAGAAAAAAGAGCGCCAGAAGAAGAGTTACCAGCAAGGCGCGCCAGGTGCTTACTTGTAATGGCGTGAGCCGGTAAAATGTCTGAAGGTGATCAATAAAGACAGGTGTCGTTGACCAGATAACTACAGCGATGAGGACAATTACGACCCCACGTCGTGATGACGTAGTGAGAGAAGAAGGCGTATGGGGCTTCGGGTCCAAAGACGCAGGCATGAAATTCCTTTTTACAACACATAAAACCACTCATAGAAGCAATAATAATGCAAAAGCAGGCGCGAGAAAACAGCCATTGGCGTGGAGGAGGATGGGCCAACCTATTTGTTCGCCTCAGTATACTAAAAATAACAAAGCCCAGATTATGCATCTGGGAAATAACGCTTAGCCCCTCCAGGTACTTCTTACCGATTTTCGCGCCACCGGCTCATTGGCAAGAGTATCTCATGGGAATTAAAAAATGGGGGAACATCATGGCAGCAAAAAAAGACCAGCAAGATAAAAAAGATGAAAAGGCAGTAGAGGTTGATTTTGGCATGGGGAAAATCTCCTTCAGCGGCCTCTTTCAAGGCATCGGAAACATTATCGATTTGGTTTCCAAATTGGAGGAAGAAGGGAAAGAAGGGGGAAAAGGGGGAGAACGTAGCGGAGAATTTACCAGCCCTTCGGGTAAAGTCAAGGCTGTCTATGGCCTCTCCGTCAAAAGGGGTCTCGGCGGCAAGCCCACCGTTGAGTCGTTTGGCAACGTGAAGAAGACCGCCAGAGGCACGGTAGTTGAGGAGGAGAGAGAACCCCTGGTCGATATCTTTGACGAAAAGGACCACGTTTTAATCATCATTGAACTGCCCGGCATAGAAGAAGAGCATATCAAAACGAGCGTGAAGGGCGACATCTTGACCCTCTCGGCTGCTCATGGCGATCGCAAATACTATAAAGAGGTGGTTCTGCCAGAAGGTGTTGATACCGGCGCCCTCAAAAAGAAATACAAAAACGGTGTGCTAGAGATACGAATTGGCAAAAAATAGCATGGCAGACATAACCGTTCAACTCAAAGTGGCCGAAGCCAATCCTCGCGACGTGGGGCGTGGCATTGCCCGGGTCGATCCAGAAGTGATGGAGCAACTGGGTATTAGCGACTCCGGCGAGGTCTTTGGCCTGCAGGGCAAGCAACAAACAGTCGTCAAGATCATGCCCACCTTTCCAGATCAACGGGGGCGCGGTATCGTCCAGATTGACGGGATAATCAGGGAAAACGCCCAGGCTGGCATCGACGATCAGGTCAAACTTGCCCGGATCAAGGTCGAAGAAGCAAGAAAAGTAACTCTTTCTCCCTTAACCCTGGCCGGCAGGACGACCACCGACAGCGCCTACCTGTTGCGGCAGCTTTCCGCTGTCCCTGTTACGCAGGGGGACCGGGTGCAAACCACCTTTCTGGGGACAAAGAAACAGGATTTTAGAGTCGTCGATACCATACCCGCCGGGGCCGTGCTTCTAACGCCACGCACCATCATTTCAATTACCGGAGAAGGCAAGGCTACGGAAGCAAAGTTGACCTATGAAGATATAGGGGGGCTTGGCGACCAGATGAAGCGCATCCGCGAGATGATTGAGCTTGCCGCTACGCTTCCCGCAAGTTTTCGCGCGCCTGGGCATCGACCCGCCGAAAGGCGTACTGCTGCATGGACCTCCCGGCTGTGGAAAAACCCTCATTGCGCGAAGCGATAGCCAATGAGACCGATGCCTCTTTCTTGCAGATTTCCGGGCCAGAGATCATGCACAAGTTCTATGGTGAGTCCGAGGCTCACCTGCGCAGCATCTTCGAGGGAGCCAGAAAAGAACGCGCCTTCGATCTTGTTTCTGGATGAACTTGATGCCATCGCCCCTAAAAGAGAAGATTTAGGCGGGGAAAAGCAGGTTGAGCGCAGGGTGGTGGGTCAACTGCTGGCCCTGATGGATGGTTTGGAGGAACGAGGCCAGGTCATCGTCATCGGCGCCACCAATTTACCCAACGCACTTGACCCGGCCCTGCGGCGCCCTGGCCGCTTTGACCGGGAAATCGTCATCCCCATTCCCGATAAAAATGGCCGGCGGCAAATTCTCACTATTCACACGCGAGGTATGCCTTTTTCCGATGACGTTGATCTTGACCGGTTAGCATTTCTAACGCACGGCTTCGTAGGAGCCGACCTTGCCGCTTTAGCTCGCGAGGGGGCCATGTACGCTATACGCCGTCTCATGCCCAGCATCGACTTTGCGCGTGAAGTCATTCCCGAAGAGGCCATTCTGGCCCTCGAAGTAACAATGGATGATTTCCTAAACGCGCTAAGGGAGATCGAGCCATCCGCCATTCGCGAGGTTTTTACGGAGATCCCCGAAACAGGCTTTTCCGAAATCGGCGGACTGGCTGATATCAAGCGCATACTTATCGAGACAGTAAGAGACCCCTTATACCATCCAGAGGTGTATGCAAAGGCAAATACCCGGCCCGCCAGGGGAATTTTATTAACCGGCGAGCCTGGCACTGGCAAGACCATGATGGCGAAGGCCATTGCTAAAGAAGCAGAAGTCAATTTTATCGCGGTTTCGGGTCCAGAACTCCTCTCTAAATACATCGGTGAAAGCGAACGGGGGGTGCGCGAGGTTTTCAAAAAGGCCAGGCAGGCTGCTCCCTGCATCCTCTTTTTTGACGAAATTGAGAGTCTGGTTCCTAAACGGGGCCAGATGATGGGCGACCAGGTGACAGAGCGGGTCGTCACCCAGTTCTTAACCGCCATGGACGGGATCGAAGAACTCAAGGGAGTACTGGTGCTGGGTAGCACCAACCGGCCCGACTTGATTGACCCCGCCATCTTGAGACCCGGTCGCTTTGATTTTGTGATCGAGATTCCCAAACCCGACGCGCAGGCGCGGGAGGAGATATTTCGAGTACATACCCGGAATAAGCCTCTGGGGAGAAATGTCCGGCTGGAAAGCCTGGCCGCGGAAACCGAAGGTCTGGTGGGAGCTGATATCGCCTCTATTTGTCAGAAGGCAAGCCTGCTGGCAATTCGAGACTTTTTAGAAAGCGAAGAACCAGATCTGGAAAAATTAGTGATCGATAAAAAATACTTTATGGCGGCAATGAAAGATGCAAAAACACAACATTAAATGCGCCTTTTGCAAAGGAACAGGCAGCAATCCACATTTTAGAAGCGCCTGTTCAGTGTGCAAAGGCAAAGGCAGCAATGCCATTACAGGCAAGTATATGACTTGCGACGATTGTCGCGGGTCAGGCCAGAAAAGAGGAACAACCCTGACCTGCTACACCTGCACCGGCCTGGGAGTGGTTCCCGACGCGCGGGAGGAATTCAAAGAGGCAAGACAGGAGATTCGGAAAGCGCAGGCAGAGATAAGAGAAGGAAGTCTATGAAAAACGGCATATACATCTATGGCATTATTAAAGCCAGCAACCCACAGGAATTTGGCGCTACCGGCATCGGCGACCGGCCCACCAACGTCGCGACGCTGGCATTCAAAGATATCGCGGCGGTTGTGTCTGCAAGTCCATATACCATCTATGACTCCCTGGCGAAAGAAAAAACCGTCAGAGACCTCGTCACCCACCAGTTTGTGCTTGAAAAAGTCATGGCAAGTTTTACCGTGCTGCCGGTCAAATTTGGCACGATGGTAGAGAGCGCAGGTGAAGTCCTCACCCTTCTCGAAAAAGGCTATGCTCTGCTGAGCGACGAACTGCGCAAAATGGAAGGGAAAATAGAACTGGATGTGGTGGCGCAGTGGGAGATGCCAAAAGTCATGGCGGCAATTTATCGCGATAGCCCCCATATTCAACGCAAACAAAGGGAATTCGCGCTCAAAGGCAGTCAAGTTGCCGTCGAGGAAAAGGTGACACTGGGGCAATTGGTAGCAGAACTTATACAAACCCACAAAGCCAGCTCTATACAGTTGATATTGCAGACGCTTAAAGAGGAGGCGGTAGACCTCTGTTTGCACGATGTAGTAAGCGACGAAATGATCTTGAACGCCGCCTTTTTGTTGGAAAAGAAGCGCGAGGAGTCTTTTAATGAGGCGGTGACACTGCTGGATCAAAAGCTGGAGAATGCCGTCAATTTTCGCGTGGTAGGCCCTCTTCCCCCATATAGCTTCGCTACCATTCTGCTTGAAAGTATCGATCCGGGCAGTGTTGAGGAAGCCAGAAAAACACTCGGCCTGCGCGGGGAGGGGGAGATAACCGGTAAGACGGTTCGCGATGCCTATCGCCAGCTCGCCCAGAAAAGCCACCCGGATACCAGTGGCAGCGCCGGTATTCAGGATTTTGCGCGGCTTCATGCCGCTTACAGGACGCTGAAAAATGTTGTCGAACACGGCTTGACGCGCGTTGAGGTATACCGCTGGGAGAAAGACTTCTCATGAGAAGGCTGATATACGTGCCGATCATCCATACTGGGCCTGATTTAGGGACGCTCGCCGCGGGCATCGAAGGGCAAGCCAGCGCAGTTGTGACTGCTCGCAACTGGCAGAAGCATAAAGAAGTCGTCAACCTCTACTGGCAAGCGATTGCCAGTTACTGGAAGAGCGAAAATGCAGCAGGCTACAAAATATTCCAGGATGGTATGCCGGTAGACGGTATCACAGGAAAAAACATCGTCAAAGACCTGGCAGTGCAGGGAAGCATCAATCACCAGATTATTGAACAACTGCTGGAGCAAGGGGCAGAGCTTGTTCAAACCGAAGACCCCAGGCTCCTGAAGGAAGAGTATATTCTGACAAGCGCGCTGCTCAAAAAAAAGTCATTTTTGAATACCCTCGTAGCCCTCTTTCGCTACAAATGGCGCAAAGGCAGTCTCTTAAAGGCGCGCGACACCTACATCATCAAAAGTATCAACACAAATTTGCGGGATGGAGAAACAGGCATCTGTTTCCTGGGCGCATCTCACCAGATACTCTCCGGCTTAGCCAGAGACATTGAAGTAATACCGTTGAAAGACCCTGCAAAAGTGAGGGCGTATTCCCAGAAGTTTACGAGCAAAAAGGGGGAGGATGAAGTGGATAGACTGGGTTCTTATCTGACTAAACCAATCAAGCCTGCATCAGGTGAAACACATGAGTAAAGAAGAAGGTTTTTATATCTACGGCATTATTGCCACAGACCAGAGACGAGAATTTGGCCCCGTCGGGATCGGTGGAAGAGGGGATGTCGTCTATACCCTTCCCTACCGCGAAGTGGCCGCCATCGTGTCTCGTTCTCCCATTGTCAAATACGCGGTGACCAGGGAAAACTCGATAGCGCACGCCAGGGTTGTGGAAACGGCGATGCAGGAATACACAATCCTGCCGGTGCGTTTTTGCACGATTGCCGAAGAAGAAGAAACAATTGTAGAAAAGGTGCTGAGAGCGCGCTACCAGGAATTTATTGATTTACTGGGGGAGATGAAGGGAAAAATAGAACTGAGCGTGAGGGCGCTCTGGACCAACCTGGATGCTATTTTTGTCGAAGTGGTCGAAGAGAATAAAGAGATTCAAAGCATTAAAGAAGCGCTGCTGCGTGAAAAGGATGGGCAGAAACAATACGCGGGCAAGATCAAAATTGGTCAACTTGTGCAAAAAGCTCTGGAGGACAAGAGAAAAAGAGAAGTCGGAGAACTGCTCGATAGCTTGAAGCCTTTCAGCCTGGATTGTAAAGAGAATCGCATCTATGGCGATATGAATCTTGTGAACGCGGCCTTCCTGGTATCAAAAGAGCAGGAGGGTGAGTTTGACCGCAAGATGCAGCAACTGGAAAAGATGTACGGCGACAGAAAAAAGTTAAAATACACCGGCCCGGTAGCTCCATACAATTTTGTAGAAGTGGTTGTCAACTGGTAGGAATCATTATGGTAGCAACCAGATTATTATTCGATCCATCTTTGCAATTTATTCTGTTTGGCGGCAAAGGTGGTGTCGGTAAGACGACTATGGCGGCGGCAACAGCCTTAGAGCTGGCTAAAGAACGCACTGTTTTACTCTTTACGACCGATCCCGCGCCGTCGCTCGCGGATAGTTTCGGTCAAGTAATTGGGAGTGAACCTACAGCTATTGTTGGCGCGCGTAACCTCTTTGCCATGGAGATTGATGCCAGAAAAGTCCTGCAAGATTTTAAAGAAGAATACGGCGGAGACATCTTAGATATACTGCAGCAGGGAACGTATCTTGCCGATGAAGAAACAGAAGAGCTATTGCGCCTCGATATTCCAGGGCTGGACGAGGTGATGGGCTTGAAGAAGATAACAGACTACATGGATAGCTCAGACTATGAGGTGTACATCGTTGATACTGCGCCGACCGGCCATACGCTGAGACTGCTCATGTTGCCAGAACTTTTGGATAATTGGATACAGTTTTTGGCCAGACTTCGCTGGAAATATCACGCGATGGTAAGACAATTTGCTAGAGAGCAGCGCATCGAAAAGGCTGATGAGTTTCTTCTAGAAATGAAAAAGACCGTAAATAAAGTGAAATCGCTCTTACAAAACTCTGAGAAAACAGAGTTTGTCGTGGTAACGATTGCCGAGAAGATGGGAGTTTCCGAAACGCAAGATTTAATCAGCAGTCTTGAACAGATGCGCATTCCATGCAGGCATATTATAGTCAATAACATCTTTCCGCAAGATGGGTCTGATTTTGCCGATAGGAGAAGAGAGACGCAAGCCAGATACATTCATGAGCTGAAGGAGAAATTTAGCTCGCGTAGTATCACCGAGGTTTTTTTGCAGCCAACCGAGGTTCAAGGCATTGACAGTCTGCGAAAACTTGCAACGCAGTTGTTTCATGAGACAAAAAGGGGGTAAAAATTAACCGGTGTTTATTCTTGATGATTTGTTGATTGGATTACCAGCAAAAGGCCTGGTGAGTCTATTTGAGAAAATATACGACATGGCGCAAACCGAATTAACCGATGAGGCCAAAATAAAAGAGGAGCTACTTCGATTACAAACGATGTATGAAATCGATCAAGTGGCAGAGGAGGAGTTCCAAAAAAAAGAGGCAGAGCTTTTGGAGAGACTAACCATCGCCAGAGAAGCTAAAAGTGGCGCGCTGTAGCGTCGGAGCCATCCTGAGAAGCCCTCTCGCGGATGACAGGGCCGTAAAATTGTTGAGAGAAAGAGAAGTTATATGATTTCTGAGGTCGGAGATACAGTGAAGAAGTTCTTGACTGAGACTATTGAAGCTGAAGGCATAAGAATAGTCGCGATTGAGAAGGCCGATGGTGGCGGTTGGGTTGTCGAGGCCGAAGTGGCAGAAATAAACCAGTATTTAGCCTCAATTAAACCGGAATACCGGGTGTTTGATAAGGAGCATTATCTCATCTGGCTGAATACTAAGCTTGAAGTCTCCTCCTATAAGCGAGGGAGAATTGGTGAGGAAGTGCTATAAACGGGGGAATACGATGACCTCTCAATATGGGTTGTACGCCTATGGGTTGGTAGGCGAGACCCCTGAGCAACTTGCTCTTCTGGGCATTGATAAGAAGAGCAAAGTCTATGTTGTGGCAGGGCGGGAAATTTGCGTGGTGGTGAGTAAAATCGATATTGATACCTTTCAGAGCCAGATAAAGCAGTTGTTTTCTGAATGTACGCAAACCACAGCCCAAAGTGGAACCGGAGCGCTACTGCAAGCCCACGAGGATGTGGTTGATGCTCTTATGCAAAATACTACAGTCGTCCCCTTCAAGTTCGGCACGATCCTAAAAGATGAAGAAGCAGCCCTACAGATGCTGCGTGACGATGAGGAGAAGTTTAAACAGCTCCTTGTTAAATTTACTGGAAGAGCAGAATGGGGACTGAAGGTATACGCCGATACTCAGGAATTTACACAACATATTGCGCAGATTGAACCCCAGTTCAAAGAACTGGAAGCGCAACGAGAAAAATTATCAAGAGGGGCTGCCTATTTATTTGGCAGAAAAATGGAGGAGCAATTAAAAGACACGGTCGTTGCCCGGCTTGCCAGGAGCACCGAGGCAATTTTTCAAGAGCTTGCAAAAGATGCGTATGAAGCCAAATTCAATAAAACCTTGCCGCAAAAATTGACGGGTAAAAAGAAAGAAATGATACTCAATACGGTCTATTTGGTCGAAAGAGCCAGAGTAGCTCGATTCTGTCGCAAGGGAAAAAGATTACGAGAAAACTATGCATCTCTAGGGTTAGAGCTTGAAGTTTCTGGCCCCTGGCCTCCGTACAGTTTTACGTAAAAAGGGAATGGGAGGGAGGGACGCGATGTGTCGCGTCCAACCATCATGAGTCGTCATAAAATCAAAACCAGCGAGGATATCGTCAAGTATCAACAGGTTACTCTTCTTGAGCTTTTAGACAGGCTTTTAGATAAAGGTGTGGTGGTGAAGGGAGAGATACTGCTGTCAGTAGCAGATATCGACCTTGTTTACATTAACCTGGGGCTGTTACTTTCCTCGGTAAAAACTGTTGAGAAAGCAGCCAGAAGACCTGGCAATACAGAAGCAAAGATGATTTCCTGGCAAACTTCTCTCCAGGATGAAGATTTGGTTACAGACCAGCCAGGAGTGGAAAGCCAGAAGATCGCGCCAACACCTTTCGCCACAATCCATAACCAGAGCAAAAGCGATACTGGAGAGATGAAAGCCAGAACCTTACCATCTGTCATTGATGACGAGCTGGACCACCTTTTTAAACCCAGAACCACTATTGATCCCGAAAATGTAGAAAAGGGGCTGGCTAAACTCGTATTAACGCTGGTTGAACTGATACGAAAACTGATGGAGAAACAGGCTGTCCGGCGTATAGATGAGGGACAGTTACATGCAGGTGAAATCGAGAGGCTGGGAAATACCTTTTTCCTACTGGATATGAAGATGGAGCAACTGAAAAAAACGTTTGGTTTAGAAAATGAGGATTTGAATTTAGATTTAGGTCCTCTGGGAAACCTTCTATAAATTACAAGGAGTGGAGGTGTGTTTATGGCAGCGCAAAGTACCAGCCTGCAAGCTACGAATTTAGCTGATCTCTTAGATCGGGTTCTTGACAAAGGCGTGGTGATCGTTGGAGATATCAAGATTGACCTGGTAGAGGTTGAGCTATTGACTATCAAAATACGGCTGTTGATTGCCTCGGTGGATAAAGCAAAATCTATAGGCATTAACTGGTGGGAAGGCGATCCATTTTTACAGGCAACCGCATTCAAAAAACTGGCAGCAGAAAATGAGGAATTGAAGAACAGAGTAGCGCAATTAGAAAAAGGTGGCTCTATATAGAAATTTGTATTTGTTTGAGAGGTATATACTTAAATTGCTACTGAGTTAGTAGTCGAAGAGTCAATTCTATGAGGAGGTTAATAAACATGGCCGTAGAGAAATCAATGGCATCGTCCAGCCTGGTTGAGGTTGTTGACCGCATCCTTGACAAGGGCGTGGTGGTTGATGCCTGGGTTCGCATTTCTCTGGTGGGTATTGAACTGTTGGCGATTGAAGCCCGCGTGGTAATCGCATCTGTTGAGACCTACCTGAAATATGCCGAAGCCATCGGGCTGACTGCTTCAGCCGCCTGAGGGCTGAGGGAGTGAAACGAGGCATCCTTTCCAGGTGTAAAGCATTCAGTTTATCACGGAGTCCTTTACAAACAGAGGACAAGGAAAAAGTCACTCGCTATACCTGGAAAGTATGCCTTGTTTGTAATAAAGCGTTTGTGTTCCAACCAGAAGGAGTAGTAATACATGGCAGGTATAGATGCACCAGTCAGAGACCTTCCAGCAGAAATCGCAGACTTTTATGACGCCATCGTGGAGAAGGTTGCAACGCTGCGGGTAGATGCTCACCAGACTATGTCTCATATCAAAGGAGAGCGCGAGGAACTGGCATCTCAACTCCAAAAGGATTTGGCTCAGGGAGAGTCTCTGAGAAAGGCCGATTTTCAGAAGCTTATCGGCGAGGTAATTGAAATGCGCAAAGCGCGGCAGAAGGAAGTGATGGACATGCTGGCGCAGTTTCAACAAGAAGAGCTGACGATAGCTCGAGAACTGAAAAAACTTTTCAGCGATGGCAAACAGGCCAGGCTGCGCGATTTTAAGAAGTTTATCGCTGAGACCAGGAAAGCGACGAAGACGCGACAAGATGAAATTGCGGAAATCGCCCAGGCGAGTATGGCGATCAGGAAAAGCGCCGAGGAAACCATCGCCCATTTTCGTGAAGAGCGGGAAGAAATGGCTAAGAGTTGGAATGCGTTAGCGGAAAAAATGCAGAAAAAACGCCCAACCAGCGCAACGCCAGGAACCGAAAAATAGCGCTCCCCGGCCCAAATCGCCCTCCACACCGTCTCGCGCGGCAAATCACGCGCCCTCAAAAAGCGCGAAAACCAAAAAAACCGTGGAAGAATGAGCGCACGTCCTCGTCCTGTAGGGACAAGGCGCGGATGTAGGAATGGGTGGGGGCCTTGTGCTTGTCCTCGTTGGGGTTCTGTGAGGCAGACGTGGTGTACCCCAACGAGGACCCTCATCCACCCCACCCCTTGTCCCTACATGACGGGGCCACGTGTCGTTACCCCTTTCTGTTGTCAAAATCATCAGGACGCTAGTTACGAGCTAAGTATGTGATGGTGAAGAATTTGAATAAGAATCTAATACTGAATAGTTTATCTGTCGGCCCGTCAGAAGAGTTCATCGAGACACCCCCGGTCAAAGAAATCGTCGAACGCGCCATGTCGTATCTTGAAGCTGGCATTCCAGTTCATCTCACCGGCCCAACTGGTACAGGAAAAAGCACGCTGGCTATGCACCTGGCCTATAAACTGCGCCAGCCGGTGATGCTTATGTTTGGGGATGAAGAATTCGGAACCTCGGATCTGATTGGCGATAATACAGGCTATCGCAAGAGTAAGCTGGTCGATAATTTTATTCACTCCGTCTTAAAGACCGAAGAACATGTATCACAGCGCTGGGTAGATAACCGTTTAACAACCGCCTGCAAAGAAGGCTTAACCTTAGTCTACGATGAATTCAACCGCTCAAGACCGGCAGCCAATAACGCCCTTCTCTCCGTTTTAGAGGAGGGGATTTTGACGTTGCCACCGTCCCAGGAAGAGGCGGGCTATATTAAAGTTCACCCCGACTTTAGAGCCATCTTCACCTCCAATCCCCACGAGTATGCCGGCGTTCACAAAACCCAGGATGCCCTTTTAGACCGCATGGTCAGCATCCATCTAGATTATTTCGATGAGGCGACAGAGCGAACCATTGTGGCAGCCAGGAGCGGCGTGACGCTCGATGATGCCAGGAAGATCGTCGGAATTTTGCGAAACTTCCGTCACATGGTTGAATCCTATCAGGCGATTAGTATCAGGCCAGGCATTATCATTGGAAAGATGCTCCGGCAACGAGGCATACACGCGGAGAAGTATAATCCCCTTTTTGTTGATGTCTGTATCGACGCCTTGATTTCGGGAAAGCACAATAGCAACGAGCGAGCCAAATTGACAGAGTTGGTGATTGGCCTCATTCAGAAACATGACCAACAAGAGTCAACAACAAATTTCGCAGATACTTTCGATACTGAGGCTATAGAAAAGCTGGTAGCCGCGGCAGAGACAAAGCAAACGGATGGAAAGATGGTAAAACGAGGTAGTAG
Organism: uncultured Chloroflexia bacterium; assembly: GCA_963769535.1. Taxonomy (GTDB): domain Bacteria; phylum Chloroflexota; class Ktedonobacteria; order Ktedonobacterales; family Ktedonobacteraceae; genus CF-113. The sequence continues at coordinate 14,068 of CAVYMC010000009.1, forward strand.
CAAATGATAACTAAAGGAGTCAGCGACCTTAGAGGAGTGCATAGCCTGAACACGCGACCGGGACCGATCACCGAAAGTAGCGGACTTTTAAAGCTGCATCAACTGGCCTCTGAAAAAGAAAACTTAATGAAGAAACTGGCATGGATTCAAGGACAAAAAGACCAGGCGGAAAAAAGACTTGCAGAAATTGCGCGCGCCATGAACGCAATCGAGCAGGCTGTTGAGGAAAAAACCAAAGGGCAACCAGGTTCAACTTCTCACACCGGATACCCCGGCGCTTTTATTAAATACTGATTGAGCTTTCCTGGTTCATTATTGCGCGAGATGATCTCAATAGCCAACCACATTACTCGTCGTCGTCTTCATCCTGAGGGCCGCAGGTCAGGACAATGTGCAGCCCACCGGCGGCAACCACGTCGTTATTATTCTGCGCGAGCATGGCCGGGTCAACAAAGGGATAGGGTTTCAGAACGCTACACGGTGAAGCCGCTGAATAGTCACCTTGTTGATTTTCGCGCGAGTCGGAGCCGTTGGAATGCCAGGTTTGAGGCATGTGCATAAATCCTTTCGTTGCCATAAACAAACCAGTGAGCATTGGCACTCTCCACGTTTTCGGCTCTCACCACCTTACGCTCATATCCAAGTATGCAGTCGAGGGAGGGCAAAGCAGAATAACAAACATATCATCTACTTAACATCATTTTCCAATCTGCAACTTTCCTGCAACTTTCAATGCGATATATCGTAAATGGAATATAAAGATATATCGCATTGTTTCAATTGGTGAACGCGATATATCGCGAAGGCTCTCTCAATTGAAAGGAGATTGAAAACAATGTTTGGTAATTTTAACAGGCAATCCGGCGACTCCCCGGAGCCAGAGCAGGCGAACTGGCAAGGCTGGACGCCCCCCTGGATGGCGCGCGAGGGAGAAGGCCCGCGCGGTTGGGGTTGGCGCGGCCCACGCGGCCCATTTGGCCCCGGTTTCGGATTTGGAGGGGGACATCACGGCGGGCATGGCCCACACGGTCCCTTCGGCCCCGGTCGGCACTGGGGCGTTCCCGACGAGCTTCTGGCGCTGCGCTCTGAGGCCGCCGAGGTAGCGCGGCTCTTCGCTATTGCCAGCAGGGGCGCGTTCGAGAACAAAGAGCGCCTCACGCAACTGCGCTCATTCCTTGATCGCTCCCACAAGGAACTCTCTGACATGATCTACGAATCAGCCCACGGACAGAAACCCGCCGAAGGCGAAAGCCCCAGTGGCCCCAGCGATGTCGGTCAGGCGTAATCTCACGCCATCACCCCTGGAGGACGCGAGCAATCGCGTCCTCCATTTTTTGTTTTGAACAAAGCAAAAAAACTATTGACGAACCGCAAGAGGATGATGTATACTCAGTTCGTTCGCAAGAACAACCGACATTCCTCGATAGCTCAACGGTAGAGCGGCCGGCTGTTAACCGGTAGGTTCCAGGTTCGAATCCTGGTCGAGGAGCCAGTAAAAGGCCACCAGTTAGATGGTGGCCTTTTGTTTATGGTTAGATCAAGGAAGAGCGACACATTTAAGTTAATTTATTTTGTAGTGTTCTATCTCGAATCCTAGTTTTTTTCCGTAGAGATTGGAGGTGTTTCTGGCACTTTCTTGAGAACCCTTATAACATGCTGTGCCTCTTCTAACGGAACTTTCTTCGTTTCTATTACATTACCAGAATCATCAGTAATGTTAATATTGATTATAGTAGAACCCCTTTGAGCAGAGAGATTAGTACTTTTATGGACAAGCTTACGCATCAAGACGAAAATATTCTCAATCGATATTATCGAAATGATTAGTGAAACTAAGACCGTTAATATTTCATAAGGAGCCATATGGTACCTCTACAATCGCTTTGCAATTTCCACTTACTAGTACAGTAGTAGTAAATAGGACGAGTGAGATGACTCCAAATCCAATCGTATTGGGGGCCTTGCCTCCGATACCTGATGAACCAAACCAACTAGTCGAGATAAGAATAACGATAAAGCAAATACAAATGAAGGAAATCTCTTTAACGTTTTCGAATCTTTTGCTGTAAATCATATCGCCTATTGCGTCCGCAGCGATAGCAATTGATATAAGTAGTAATTCTCCATGAGCAAATAAATCAAAAAAATCTATCGGTTTGTTATTCGTAAATAAGATTAGCATATTTAATATTATTGGAAGTGACCCTATTACAACGCTAAAAGTGGTCCATATTATTAATTTCTTTTTTACTCTTTTGGATATTTCTATGGGGCTGACATTACTAGTTTCTTGTGCTGAGCTTGCCATACCAGCGATTCGTGCTGAACCAGGTGGATCGGCTGCATTATTAGGGTCTGACATCAATACTACATTTCCCAACTACAATACTAATCGTAAAGCACCTCAATCTCAATTGTAATAACAGATTGCTTCCCCAATCTAAATGCTTGTCTAAATTATATTACCATATAACCCACATTCCGCACTTCGTTGACAGGATTTGGTGAATTTGGTAGCGTAGAGCCAAGTAGTAAATTGGGTCAAACTTCGACCGATTTTGTGGTCTCATGCGGGAAATCGGTGCGAAACATGGGAATCGACCATGTTTCACATGGAGAAACCGCTCCTCTTCTGGTATACTGCTCCTGAGCATTGGAAATAGTCTCCTTCATCGAGAGACGGAACTTCCCGCTGGAACATTCCAGAGGTGGCTCGTGGCAGAGCACGGCCCCAGAGTTATTGGGAGAAAGGATGTCTCTATGCGCATCGCAGATGACGGGAAAAGCTGGTTGATCGGGCTGTTGTGTGGAGCCTTGTTAGCCGGGATCCATCTCTACCTCTTTTCTACCCTCGGCAGTCGCGATAGTTTGATGGCACTGGTCGTTCCTGCGGTTGCCTACGTCATCGTCTCAGCGGCTTCAACCTGGATCGTGTCATTGTGGGCACAGAGTAGCGATGCTGGTCTGAAAGCCGGGTGCATTACCGGTCTTTTCGGGGGGATCGGAGCCTTTTGTGTTCTTCTCACCTTCTTGCTGATCTTCACCAGTGGGCAGCTCGCCGCTGGGAGAGGGTACGCTTTAGCAGCACTCCTCGCGTTCCTTCCTTCTTGTCTCCTCGGCATCGGCCTCTCCCTCGGAGGAACTCTGCTCGGCCAGAAGATGGCACACGTTGAGTGGTGAGTGGTATCAAGTACCCCTGCCATCTTGTTATGCTATGTGCTCAACTGGCAGTTCACTGGGGATGCATTTACAATACTCAATTCCGGTATGCCAGATAGAGAGCGGATTTCCTAGTGCTGCGTTCGTGAAAAGGTGATAGAATAAGAAAGGAGGTAAATACAGGGAAAGGAGCAAGGAAATGCCGAAGATTTTGCGTGTGCGGGCATCACAAGATGACAAAGAAGAGAAGCAAGTGCGCAAATTGGCGGCGAGTCGGCACGGACCAGCAGATTGGATCCTGCATGCTCGCATGGTGGCCCGCAGTTGGGACGGAGAGCGGGTGGAAGCGATAGCCAGGGAGGTAGGGTGTAGTGCACTGACGGTGCGACGGCGGCTGCACCGCTTCGATGCAGTGGGGATCGAGGGACTGGGCGACCGGCCCAAACCCGGCCGACCCCGTCGGTTGACGGCAGCCGATGAGAGCAAGCTCATCGCATTGGTGCGTCAGGCTCCCCCCGGGCGATTAGTGACGCAGGAAGATGGGACGATGGTGGCGCGTGACGAAAAAGGCTCGGCCCAGTGGAGCCTCACTGCGCTGGCCCAGGCTGCCAAAGAGACCGGTATGCAGGTCAAACGCAGCCAGATCCGCACGATCCTCTTGCGTGAAGGGGTGCGATGGCGCCAGACCCACAGCTGGGGGACTCCTCGTGACAAGGATTTCCTCCCAAAAGAACGGCGGTCGTCACCCACTACACCGAGCCACCAGTGGGGTCGACGACCGTCTGCACCGACGAACTCGGCCCGGTAATTCCCCGCACCTTTGCGCCTGCCCCTGGCTGGTCGCCCAACGGACACCGTATCAAAGCGCCCATGGACTACGGGCGTGGTCCCGAGAAGACCTGGGTCTATGGGGCCTTACGAGTGCGCGATGGCAAAGAACTGACTCGCTGTGCCGCTTCGCGCAATTCCAAAGGCTACATTGCCCTGCTGGCCGACATCGAAGCTGACAACCCAACGGGAGACATCTTTGTGATCACTGACAATCTCAGCAGTCATTCCAGCCTCGAGACACGCACCTGGCTGGCCGATCATCCGCGCATCCATCACGTCTTTATTCCCACCGGAGCGTGTTGGCTCAATTTGCAGGAGGGCTGGTGGCGGTTCTTCCGTCGTGACGCACTCGCTGGGCAGAGCTTTGCCAATCCCAAAGAGATTGAGCAAGCCACCCGCGTCGCTACTGCGCAACTCAATCGGCGGGCCAACCCCTGGGTCTGGGGACGCCCACCTAAGATACCCCGTTATCATCGCCGAGTCTTTTGTTATCGGATTTAACGAACGCAGCACTAGACGAAGAAGCATCGATTCCCATGTTTCGCACCGATTTCCCGCATGAGACCACCAAGCACGGAGGAGGGCGAGAAATGGAAGCAGCAGAGAGCTACGTGAATGAACGACTGGACCATTTGGGGATCGTGGCGGGGGTCTGCCAGGAGATAGGTTTGGCAAGCTGGTTGGATGAGCAAGATCCCACGAATCGTCAAGTGGTGAGCGTGGGAACGGCAACAACGGCCATGATTCTCAATGGGTTGGGTTTGAGCAATCGTCAACTGTACCTGGTGCCGCAATACTTTGCCAATAAGCCCGTCGAACACCTGTTGGGAAGAGGGATTACGGCAGATATGCTCAACGATGATTGCTTGGGACGCACGCTGGATTGGCTCTATGCCCACGATCCCACGAAGCTCTTTGCTGGCATAGCGTGCCGCGCACGCCAAGCCTTTGGAGTCTCAACCAAGCAGATCCATGTGGATACCACCTCATTCTCAGTAAGCGGAGAATACGCACAGGCGAAGAAAGAGGTGCCAGAAACTGAGGGAACAGCGGAGGCAGCTTCTCCTGATCCCGCGCTCATCACCATCACATACGGCTATTCCCGCGCTCATCGCGAAGACCTTAAGCAGTGGATGCTGGCCCTAGCCACAACCCATGATGGCGATATTCCTCTCTTTTTACAGCCTCTGGGTGGCAACACCAGCGACAAGGTGAGCTTACTCGCCGCCATCCAGGCGATCCAGGAGCAATTGCGCGCGAGCGATGAAACACCCGGTGTCTATGTGGCCGACAACGGGGTGTACAGTGAAGCGAATATGCGGTACTTGAATCAGGCGAACATCCCGTGGATCAGTCGCGTTTCGGAAACCTCAACCGAGGCGAAAAACGCGATCCCAGCAAGCAGCGAAAGGTGGCAGGTATCCGATGACGGCACCATGCATTGGTTCAGTCGGATCATGGATTTGCCTCAAGGAAAAGAACGCTGGGTGATCGTGTACACCTCCGCTTCAAAGCTTCGTGCGCAGACCAGCCTGCAACGGCAAGTGCAGCGTGCGCCACATGGGAAAAGAAATGCTGGCATCTGGGCAATCGCCTCTTTGCCTGTGAAGCCGATGCACAGGCTGCGGTGGGACGCGAGAGCAAGGGCAAGCCTGCCTGGCTGAACCTGCACACCCAACTGGTGGCCCATGCTCGTCATGCAAGCAAGGGACGGCCCCGCAAGGATGCAAGCCCGCCCACTCAGCAGTGGCAAGTAGTGGCCACGGTGACCATCAATCAGGAGCTGGTCGAGCGGGAAGCCTTCCGCAAGGGGTGCTGGATCATTGGCACCAACATTCTGGAAGCAACGGAACTCTCCAATCAAGCGTTGGCCACGACCTACAAAGAGCAAGGTGGGGTCGAGCGCGGCTTTCGCTTTCTCAAAGACCCCTTGTTCTTGGCATCCTCTGTCTTTGTAAAAAAGCCCGAACGGATCATGGCGCTGAGCTTGATCATGGTCTTATGCTTGTTGATCTATCGCTTGGCCGAATTTCGGCTCCGGGCGCGCTTAGCCGAGACCGCACAAACTATTCCCGATCAGCTCCAGAAACCAACTGCTCGTCCGACGATGCGCTGGGTGTTCCAGTGCTTTGAAGGCATTGAGTTGCTCCATATCCACACCTCTTTTTCCTTGCGTACGCTTCGTCTTACGCTTGCAACCCGTTCACCACCTCATCTTATCTCTGCTGGGACCGGCCTATGAAAAATGGTATCTTTCTTCCAGTTGAAACTGCGGAATGTGGGCATATAAAATCATGTATTGCAAGTTGTTCATGTGTTCAATATTATCTAATTTATATTCTTATTTTAAGTGGTAATCAGCCAACTTGCATGTATTCCGCTTTTATCTTACTCTCTACCCATCAAGAAACCCCAGTACCGCAGCATTGAACCGTTCCGCCTGGTCAAACATCGAAACATGACCAGCCCTCTTCAATACGAGGAGTTGCGCACCCTTTATCTCCTGCTGCAAAATAGTGCCGAAAACCGGGGGTACGAGCGAATCGTGTTCGCCCCAGACGAGCAGCGTGGGAGCGGTAACATCCTTCAGACAGTCTCGTATATCTTTAGTTAAGAGGTCTTGCGCGGCGCGCAGGATGGTAAGCGGCCCGGCGCGTAGAGCATCGGAGATCAGGATAGAGAAAAAGCTCAGCTTGACGTACTGCCGAAATGATCTCTATAATCCTTACGTAGCATAACCAGGGTATTGATTAGATGAGAGGCCGAACAGTTAGCCTGATAAACTGGTCGTAGTAACCGTTGAGGTACAGCCGTGAACGACAAAAGCGCCATTAACTACCATATCTTCTTCGAGCAACTGCTGGATGTTGTTCCCAGGCCCCTCATGATTATTGATACCGACCTGGCAATTCGCTACTTCAACACGCGAGCGCAGACCCTGTTTGAAACGCGCGCCTCCCTCGAGGGCGTACCTATCGAACAGTTCATCACCAATCCCGCTATCCTCCAGCTCATCAGGCAATGCGTGGAGACATGCAGTTCGCGCAGCGAGGAACACTCCGGTGGGAATGCAGGGGCAGGTGTGGAGTGGAATATCACGGTGACACCCCTGGCGCATGAAAAAACGGGGGAGAAGTTGCGCTTCTTTGCCATTGTGATCGAAGATTTTACGGAATTGCGCCGCCTGGAACGCGCGCGCCGCGACTTCATCGCCAATATTTCGCACGAACTACGCACTCCCCTCGCCTCTGTGCGCTTGCTGGCCGAGACGCTGGAAGACGCCATCGATACCGATCCTGAGCAGGCCCAGGCCTTCGTCGAGAAAATCGAGAACGAAGTATACCATCTGACCGCCCTCGTCACGGAACTCCTTGATCTCTCGCGCATTGAATCGGGACAGACACCTATGAGCATCGAGCCGGTCGAGGCGGAACTGCTGGTGCGCGAAGTTATGGCGCGTATGTTGCCCCAGGCGCAGCGTCACCGCGTCCAGTTAGGCACCGAGATCGAGCAGGGCAAGACGCTAGTGGCCGCCGATAGCAAGCAGATCGCGCGCGTGCTGGTAAATCTGCTGCATAATGCCATCAAATTTACCCCATCCGGCGGCACGGTAGTCATCGGCACGCGCCCGCAAAATGGCAGTGAGGGAACAGCGCAGAGCTTTTTTGTGCGCGACAACGGGGCCGGTATACCGCCCGAAGACCTGCCGCGTATCTTTGAACGCTTCTATAAGGTCAATCGCGCAAGATCAAAAGCCAATTTCAGTATGCCCGGAAGCCTGGAAAGCGGAGGCAGCGGGCTGGGACTGGCTATCGCTCGTCATGTGGTAGAGGCGCACGGCGGGCGCATCAAAGCCGAGAGCGCGCTCGGCCAGGGCAGCACATTCACTTTCACATTACCTGTCACGCGCCGTACAAATGCGCAATAATGTAAAAAAACCATTACAATTTCGACATTGTTATCACGATATCCATAATTTTAACTACATCTTTATATCATTGTGTTGCTTCTGGCCGTTCTATATGTTACTATTTCTCAGGGATCAATAATTTGAACCAGGGCCGCGTGTGTAACCTCCTGGTTTGTGCCACTTTTATCGACTTCGTCGCGAGCTAGCCCGAATCTCGATAATTTTGTGGTTATTTAGAGACAAGATGGTATTCGATACACGTATCGCTCCATTTTGTTCACGACACAGGGGCGTAATCTAACTAACGCCTGATTTCGCAGGGAAGTTGTTGGTAGTGTGGAAACAAAGAGAGGACGAAAAGATGAGCAAACTGGTAATGATCATTGACGATTCGCTGATAGTTCGGAAGATCATCGAAACCAGCCTGAAACGTGAAGGTATCCAGTCGGTGAGTTACGCTGATGGCGTTGAAGCCTTACTTGCGCTAAATGAACGACGTTGCCCCGTACCCGATCTGGTCATCCTCAACATCGGTCTTCCCAGGATGGACGGCTATGAAGTCGCCCGCCACCTCAAAACGAAACAGCAATTTGGCAATACCACCATTATTATGCTCTCCCGGCGCGACGGCGTCATTGACCGCCTCAAGGGGCGGCTGGCCGGCGCGAAGGATTACATCACCAAGCCATTCAGAACGCAAGAAATTATGTCGGTCGTTCATTCGTATCTGGGTGCGCCTGCCTACTCGTAACATGGCTTTTCAGGATGAAAAAGACGCGCAAAGTCTGGAGCAGATGACAGACGAGGAATTCTGGCAGCGCGCGCTAACAGAAGCCGCGAAAGCTGCCACTATTCTTTCTCCATCGGAAAGCGCGACTTTGCATCAATACCTTGAATGCGGATTACAGCGCGGAAAATGTTTTGTGCCACTTCACGCAATCGAAGCAGTAATTCCCGCGTCAACTCTGCTTGCCCGCCTGCCCTTTGCTCCTCGCTGGTTACATGGAGTGCAGGCGTGGCGCGGCGAAATCGTCGCCGTTGTCAACCTGGACGAATATCTCTCCAACATCGATACCCCTGTCATCGGGGGAATGTTGCTCATCGCTCGCCACCCCGAATGCGTCATCGGCATGCGCGTGCTGGGAGTTGGATTGACCACCACCATTGAACTTGAGCAACTTGCGCCAGCCATCACCCCGTCTGCTTTCTACACTCCTGCGTGGGTAGAAGTAGTAAAGGGTCTGTACGACGAATATCCCGTGCTGGATATTGCCACGCTGCTCAGCGATGTGACGCTCCAGATTGAAATGGCGGCGCATCATGGCTGAAGAACCAATCCCCTTTGATCACAGCAAGCTTTCAGCCAGAGACCAGGAAGTGTTACGCACATTCCTCGCCACCGACGATTTTGAAACCCTGCCACCCGATAGCGACGAGCCAGCCGTGCCACCACTTATGCCACCACCGGTTGACCCGACGCTCGCTCTTGAAGACGAGATGCTCGCAGTTTTCGCCACCGAGGTGGACGAAGACTTGATCGTCTTACGCGGTGGCCTCGAACAAGCAGAGCGCGATGAAAATGTACACTCCCCCGGCTTCCTCACACTGCAACAGGTCGCGCACAAAATACGCGGAAGCGCGGCCATGATTGGCTGTGATGCTATGTCTGCCATCGCCCATCGTATCGAACTGGTCGTCCACCAGATCATAGCAGGTGAGATCAGTATACATACTGGCCTGTATGGATTAGGACATGCCGTAGGAGCTATGGAAATGACGCTGGCAAGCGTCATCACACAAAAACAAGAAGATTTGCAGCCCTTGCTCGGTCTCGAACAAGATTTTGTCACACTGGGTATCTCACTCGCGGAACGGAGCGAGGAGCCAATGTTCACAACGGGGGCATCGGATACCAGGGCGGGGGCAAGCCCCGCCCGTACCCTGTACGGATCGCCTTCGTCCTTCGTACAGGGTACGGGCGGGGCTTGCCCCCGCCCTGGTTCTGGTCCCGTCGCCTTCGATCAGCTTATTCAGCACACTGAACGTTTGATCGAGCAGCAAACGGTTTTAGAACACGCTCGCAAACAGGTTGACGTAGCTTTTCAGGAATTGCAGACAGCGCAGGCTCGTTTGCGACGTATCGAAGCTTTTTTCTCCAGCATGTTTATGTCGGCGGCTGGCGCTAGCTCTGACCGCGCAGACGAAGGAGCGATACCCTCTTCATCTCTCGTGGCGCGTATTTTGCGCGAAGCTGAACAGCGCGCCGGGCGCGCATACCAGTTTCAGACAGATGTACCAGCGCTTTCGCTGGAAGATGCCACGCGCTGGGATGAACTGGAGATGGATCGTTTCAGTGAAACGAACCTGCTGGTATACGCGCTCAACGAAGCTATCGGGGATATCGCCACCGCAACCGCGCAATTGCAGCGCGCGCTGGCCCATCTCGATACGCTCATTGAACAGCATATCACCACTACACAGCAGATACACGCCGGATTCACCCTGCATTTTCCGCAAGCCACCAGGCTGGCGCGGGGCCTGCTGGTGCGCGCCTGGGAGCAACAGGTGATTATTCCCTTTACGCAGGTGCTGCGCATCGATTACCAACGCCAGGACGACTATGATCATTTCTATACGCTGAACGCGCTTTTGGGCTTCCCAGATACCGAGGCCGTTCTGGCGTCCTCAACATCCCCCGCGCCAGCGCAGATTCAGCCAGTACTGCGCCTGAGTATGCATACCCTGGCAGCGACACAGGTAGGCGTGCAGGTGGATGAGGTGATTGGGCAGATTGAACTACTTGTCAAGCAACCTCCGGCTCCTTTACTGCGACCGGGCATCACCGGCATGGCGATTGATAGCGCGGGTACTGTGCTGCTGGTTCTGGATGTGCCTGAATTGATCTGGCGCGAGCAGTCACACCAGGGCCAGAAGCGTGTGGTCAGTGAACGTCGTGAGACATATGAAATCTCTCATCAAACAACCCCTACGAAGCCGAAAATCCTGATTGTGGACAATTCAGTCTCTATCCGCCGCACTCTGCGCCAGACGCTCAGCCAGAAGGATTATATAATTCTGGAAGCGAGCGATGGCCGCGAGGCATTAGAAAAAATCGAGGAAGAGTCTCCAGACCTGCTTTTGCTCAACCTGGAAATGCCCCACATGAACGGCTACGACGTGCTAAATGTTTTGCGCACTCGCTCCCTGTTGCCCAATCTCAAAATCGCCCTACTCACTTCGCGCGCGTCCAACAAACACAAACAACGCGCCCAAGAACTGGGAGCGCACAAATACCTCACCAAACCCTGCTCCGATAACACCCTGTTAGAGACAGTGGCGGCATTGCTCTCCTGATAAACTTTGCCGACCGCATGGGGTAATCCTGCTCATCGGGTTGCAAGCGTCCCCACCGTCCTGATGATGTTTGACAACCGAATAGGGGAATGGAAGCGCCCCACTGTCCCTACAAAAAAAAATTACCGCGCAAAATGAGCGGTATATGTCCTGTATTGAGCAGGAATGATAAATTCTGACGACCCGATGGTGTCGTCTTCTGTAGGGACAAAGGGTGGGGTGGAGTGGATGAGGGGGCCTTGTGCTTGTCCTCGTCGGAATGCGACCATGCTGCTTCACGGAACCCCTGGCGAATCGTGTTGCCACCAGGACAAGCACAAGGCCCCCACCCCTCCCCCCTTTCACTGGTAGGTTTTTTGAATGCTGTAGGGGCGGGAGTGGAGTGGATGAAGGGAGGGGACGCTTGCGTCGCCCTGGGGGCAGGGTGTTGTGGTCAAGGGAACAGGACGAGGGCGACGCAAGCGTCCCCTCCCCACCCAACCCAACCCCCGCCCCTACGGATACGCCATGGCTATTCTCAAAAAACCTACCAGTGAAAGACCCCTCCCCCCATCCGCCCCTTGTCCCTACAGGACGGGGGCGCTTCCATTCCCCTATGCGGTTGTCAAAATTCATCAGGACGGAGGCGGACGTTTCCAATCGTTGCCCCGTTCGGTCGTCAAAATTCTTCAGATGTCCTGTCCATCCATGTTCTTCTTGCAATATAATAGTAACGGACGTGACACCCACGAGGGGCGTCGCTACTGAAGGAGTAACCTATGGATTTTACGGAAGTCGTACTCAAGCGGCGCGTGGTGCGGCATTTCACCTCAGAAGAGGTTGCGCCAGAGGTGATCGAGCGCGTAATAGAACTGGCGCGACACGCGCCCAGCGCCGGTTTCACGCAGGGCCAGTCTTTTGTTGTGGTGACACAGCCTCAGCTTAAACACGCTATTGCACGCATCTGCCACGAAGAATCCTATGTCGAGGACGGTTTTCACTCCTTTATTTCCGAAGCCCCTGTGCTCGTGATTGCCTGTACCAGCGAGTCCGCCTACCACCGCCGCTACCAGGAGCCAGACAAAGTCAACGACGATGGTACCGAGATAGTCTGGCCCGTCCCTTTCTGGCATATGGACGCCGGCTGCGCCGTTATGATTCTCCTGCTGGCGGTCGTTGATGAAGGTCTGTCAGCCGGGTTTGCAGGTATCCCCACCATGCAGGGTCTGGATGTCCTGCGAGAACTGCTCGGCATTCCGGCAGAGGTGACGCCTGTAGGTGTGATTCCTATCGGACACCGCGCTTCCGATGTTCCCTCGCCATCGCTCAAGCGCGGTCGCAAAGCCAGCAGCGAGTATATCCACTACGAGAAATGGTAAACAAGATTAAAGGAGATTATTATGCAGATTGTTACTACCGAAACCATCGCGCATTACCGCATCGTTGAAACAAAAGGCCAGGTCTTCGGCGTCGTTGTGCGCAGTCGCGGACTGGGCGGCAACATCATGGCCGGCCTGCGCTCAGTTGTAGGCGGCGAGATCACCGAGTACACCAAAATGCTGGAGGATGCGCGCCGCCACGCCATCGACCGCATGGTGCAAAACGCTACCGTGATGGGCGCTAATGCCATCGTCCGCATGCAGTTCGACTCGTCAGAAATCGGCAACGTAATGAGCGAAGTTGTAGCATACGGCACCGCCGTAGTCGTCGAACCCGAAGGGTAAACGCCCGTGTTGCGACGGTTCATCATCGCTTATGGCATACTCTGCCTGATCGGGGCGGTTGTCTTATTCGCGTTACAAGTGACTATCGCGCTCGTAATATACCTGGCCGTCAACGGCCTCCTGATCGCCGGCGCTATCCTCTTCGAGCGTGCGGGATACCGTCCCCGCGTCAGTCAAACAGGCGGGAACTGGCAGAAGACAGGAGAACGCTTCGTAGATCCGACCACAAAGCGGGAAGTAGAGGTGTACTATAACCCGCAGACGGGAGAGCGTGATTATCGGGATGCCGGGCCGCCAGGTTGAGTGCAAGCAAACGACGCTGAATATACTGATATTGAACGTCTGAATTAAGTTGAATAAGTAACAACATCCAGATCTGAAGAAAGAAGCAGATAGATATGCTGACTGAAGATATGAAAAGAATCGTGCGCGAGGAAAGGTTTGGCTTTGTTGCGACGATTTGCCCGGATGGTACGCCGAATCTTTCGCCGAAAGGAACGACAACCGCCTGGGACAACGATCACCTGGCTTTCGCTGATATAGACTCTTCACAAACAATCGCTAACCTTCGTCTTAATCCGGTAACGGAGATCAACGTGGTTGACCCACTGATACGCAAGGGCTATCGCTTCAAGGGAACTGCTACCATTCTCACGGAAGGGTCACTTTTTGAGCAGATTCTTGCTTACTACAAAAATCGAGGCATGACCATGCCTGTTCGCTGCATTGTCCTGGTCGAGGTTGAATATGCGGCAGCTCTAGTTTCGCCTGTCTATTCGCTCGGCCTGAGTGAGGTGGAGGTACGCAATCGATGGTATCGATATTGGGACACACTGAACCGGGAACAATTTCAGGAACCAACCGGTGAGTAATAGCAACTACAGCAAAATTGACAGCAAAACCCGCTCTTGTCCCGATGTGGTGCAAACGAGAAGAAGCAAGTACCGCACTTCCTTCTCCTCGCGGCCAGGCCATCGCTTATTTAATTGCGGAGATTGCTGTTGAAGCGATGACCATGATGGTAAAACTGGCAGCAATGAAACTAATCCATCCTGGTGTCCCTCCGACGATCACCAGGCAGACAACAGCAAAGGCGAGCAGCGCCACCATCGCTACCCCGAACCATAGGAGACGGAGCATATTCTTGTTGTCACTCAGTGGTGGATACACTTTTCCTCCTGGCCCTTCTCTCAGTGGTTGCTCGTAGGAAATCGCACCGTGTTGGCGAGCATCTTGCTGACCTTCCTGGTAACTCCCATAGGTTGGGCTTGCTTGCTCGTGCAGTAATTCACTGGCTTCTCTTTGTGGTATCATCTTATTTTCCTCCTCTGTGGAGATGACGGGTGTATGCGAGAAGAAACTCTTCTCACATAAGAGAGATACCACATCGGTATCACGACCGTATCGCGTCAGCAGCATTCAGCCTCACAATGTTCTCACGAACGGGTCTGAGAACCGCAAAACCCGCTCATTGGCGAAGGTCATGGAACCGAATGAACGGAAGCCCCGCATCTTCCAGCAATCGCCGGAAAGTCGCACGCGGATTATTCGACTCAATTATCAAACAACGGAACACGAGTGTTGCAACCTGACAGCAAATCATTTCCTGGTATTGTAACAGTCCATATGTTACAATATCCTCAACACAACAACACTAAAACAGGACAACCGTTACCATGCATACCATCGATGAACTTGCGCATCTCTCCGGATTGCCGAGCAGGACTATTCGCTTTTACAATACGCAGGGCCTGCTTCCCGTGCCCGTTATGCAGGGGCGTGTCGCCTATTATGATGATGAACACCTGGTGGTGCTGAATATCATCAAGCAGCTCAAGGAGCAGCAGAACCTTCCCCTGGAAACCATTCGACACATGTTGGAGATTCGCGCCAGCCAGGGCGAGGTGATGATGAACCTCGCGCTCAAACAACGCCTGCTGCGCCCGCTCAGCGCTGATAGTCAGGATGTACGGCTCTCTAAAGAAGGCTTGATGAAACAAACGGGGGCGAAGCCGGAGTACATCGACGAATTAACCAAACAGGGTTTGCTCTTCCCCGCTCAGATAGATAATGCGGAAACGTATAGCGGAGACGATGTCTTGCTGATCGAACTGTACGAGCGTCTTGAGTACCTGGGGCTGCCTCTCGCGCTGCCCGCCCTCATCCGTTTCCAGTTGCGCCAGCTTGTGCGCAGCGAACTGGCCGCCTTTGACCAGCACATCTACCCACGCTGGCGCGACGAAGGCCTGTCGCAAGAACAACAGGCCGAACAACTGGAAGCCATTCTCACGCTGACCGATACCCTCATCTCGGTCATGCACAGCAAGATGGTATACCAGGTATAAAATTTGGCTTCCAGTTACCAGGGCGACCGCGAGGGTCGCCCGTACAATACACGGATTATCCGCATCCGCTTCGTAGTATTGTACAGGCGACCCTCGCGGTCGCCCTGGAAAACCAGACTATTTTTCAATCTTCTGTTCAGCATCTTCGGCTGGCGCTATTTCTTCATGGTCGCTTTCAACAACCTCAGATTCTTCTTCGGCCTCAGCCGGTTGTTCTTCCTCGTGTGCTTCCTCGACCGGTTCCGCTTTGACTTTCTGCGGGATGCCATAGGTAGCGGCTACTTCGCCCTCCGGCACAGGTTTGGAGAAACGCAGCGCCAGGAAGGTGAGCGGGATGAGCAGGATGAAGAGTACCAGCGCGGTCCACTGTGCCTGCTTCAGACCCCAGTTGAGGCCCAGGAAACTGACGATGATATTGTCTCGCACAAAGAAAACGGTGAACTGGGTAATCACATAGCCGAACAGGTAGACCAGCATCAGCGTTCCCGGACGGCGCAAGCGGTACGCCAGGAAAAACATGATGGCAAGCAGCGCGATATTCGCCAGCATTTCGTAGGCGGCTGAGGGCTGCACTGCGGTTATCGATTTGCCACATTGTGTCAGATCAGCAAGATTCTGACAGAAAAAGCTGTGCGGGTTCGTATAGAGCGTGGCCCAGGGCAGGTTACTGCGATAGCCTACGATATCGCCGTTAATGATGTTGCCGATGCGCCCGAAAATTTGCCCGGCAGCGCCGAACAATACACCCGCGTCAATAGCAACCAGTGGATTGATACGCTCCACCCGTGATCGCCAGAAAATAGTAGGGAGTACCAGGAAAATGGCCCCAAAGAAGGCCATGCCTCCCTCCCACGTCGCCAGGATGTGCTGTGGCTGCTTGATGTAGAACGAGAAAAAATTCGGCTGCTGGATAACGAAATACAGGCGACCGCCGATAAGACCAGCCACAACACACCACCACAGCATCCTGTAAACGGCGTCCTGCGTAATGCCATTGCGCTTCGTATAACCACGAATGAACCACAAGCCCAGCACAATACCCACCACGTACATCAAGCCGTACCAGCGCAGGGCCAGCGGCCCGATATAGAAGATAACAGGGTCGATGTTAATCGGAATGTATGCGAACAAAGGGATACCTCCCATCAATTAATCCATTGCAATTGGATAAACTCAAGTAACTTGACGCCATCCTATCATAGTATGCCTTTCTCATATGCGCAAGTGCCTGAGACACAGATTTCCCCTTTTCCCCATAGCCAAACAGAAAATAGGTTGCCGTTTCTTCGACACCCCTTGTGGGTGTCCCGTCAATTCGTAATTATGTATCGAGGAAAATGCCAGGATACGGGACACCCACAAGGGGTGTCGCTACTGGCTTCCGGTATTCTATGGCTGACCTGTACATGGTGAGAAGCTTTCATATCATGTATACTTTCTCTTACAGGGAATACGTCATCCACGAGCAAAGGCATCACATGCAACTCACGCAACGCAAAAGCAGCCTCATTGTCGTCATCAATTATGTGCTCATGGTAGTCATCTGGGGGTCTTTTCCGGTCGCCGCCAGGATTGGCGTGCAGCACGCGCCGCCTCTCTTACTTTCGGGTATGCGTTTCACTCTGGCCTTTCTCATCATGGCCCCTTTCGCCTACTGGCAGAGCAAAAAGCTGTGGATCACCTGGCGACAACATGTGCAAGTGCTGCTTATCTCGCTCTTGATGGTCGCCATTCCCAGCAGCGTCTTTTTCGCCGCCACGCCCTACGCGCCCGTCAGCGTGCTTACCATCATGTGGTCAACCACTCCCATATTTACCGCGCTCTTTGCTTTGCGCGATACAGGCGAGGTGCGCAGCTGGAAGTTGCTCGTCAGTCTGCTCATCGGCTTGTTCGGCGTCTTGATCGTTCTGCTTGGTCGCGTCCCATTCCTACCCGGCCCTGGCGGGGGCTTGCTTTTCGGCAGCAGCCGCACCGTGCTTATGGCCGAACTGGCGGTGCTGGCCTCAGCAAGCATCTATGGCTACGGCATTCGTATGGCGCGTCGCAAAAGCCCGGATATTCCCGTCACCGTTATGACCGCCTGGCAGATATTCTATTGCGCTCTCTTTTTGCTGGCGATAAGCCTGATCTTTGAGCGCGGCTCATCGTTTCAGCCCACCCTGGTCACATTTGGAGCGCTTTTCTATCTCGCCATCTTTTGTAGCTGCATCGCTTTCTTCCTGACCTTCTGGCTAATCCGCCGCATCGGCGCCATACGCACCGCCTATAGCGATTTCATCATTCCAGGCGTCACCCTGATCCTCTCCTACCTCTTTGTCGGCGAAAGCCTGACCACCGCCAAAGTGGTCGGAATGGGCTTTGTAATCCTGGGCGTGGTGCTGGTGCAACTACCATAAGTAGCGACGCCCCTTGTGGGTGTCCCGTGTTCATAGAGATACATATGCACAGACAGAAGGGACGCGGGACACCCACAAGGGGCGTCGCTACTGGTTCGTTGCCTTGTTCTATGATATGCTTGTTGTAGAGAGAAACAAAGCCGTTTCCCACCAATCCAGAGAAGGAAGGAACATGCATCTAATGGAAAAAAACATAACTGCGCGCAAGCCCAAACATCTTCCAGGGGAAAGTACCTACGAGCGGTACTTGCGCATCCCAGAACTGCTCGCGCTGCAAAAGCCAGAGAGCGAGTTAGCGCACCACGATGAGCTACAATTTCAGGTCGTTCACCAGGTGTTTGAATTGTGGTGGAAAGAGGCCTCCTTTGAACTGCAAACTATTCGCGGGCTGCTTCAACAGTTCAATGTGCCACCAACGCTGCGCCTGATGCAGCGCGTGATGGCTATTCAACATTTGATGCTGCAAAACATGAGAATGCTGGAAACCATGTCCCCCTGGGATTTCCACGCCTTTCGCCTGCTGCTTGGGGACGGCGCGGGATCGGATTCGCCCGGCTTCCACGCCCTCATGACCATCTCGCCCCTGCTGTGGGACGATTTCACCGCGCTGCTCGCGCATGAGCAGGTATCGTTGATCGATATCTACATGCACGCCGACCGCTATCCCCTGCTGATGGCCTTCGCCGAGGCCCTCACCGACTACGACGAAGTGTTCCAGATTTTTCGCACCCAGCATTTCAAGCTGGCGCAGCGTACCATCGGCCCCAGCTCCATCGGCACCGGCGGCACCCCCATGGAAGTGCTCGAACGCACCCTGCAAGACATGTTCTACCCCGACCTGTGGGAAGTGCGCAACCAGTTGACAAAGATCGCCGATAATCAAGGCCTAAAATAAAAATGGGAAAAGGAGTTGGTCAGGCACGCCTGACCAACTCCTTTTCCCATTTTTATTATGAATGTGACATGTTTTGCAGGAAACGCGCAACGGTGCGAATGCCCTTGTAGAACTGCGAGAGCGAATACTTCTCGTTAGGCGCGTGCAGGTTATCATCCGGCAGACCAAAGCCCATCATCACGACCGGCACGCCTAGCAGATTATAAAAGAGGGCCGCTATAGGAATAGACCCGCCTTCGCGAATGAAGATAGGAGCTTTACCATACGTTTCCTTGAGCGCGGACGCCGCCGCCTGCATGGGCGGAGCATCAACCGGCACGATCACCCCTTCGCCGCCATGTATTTTATGCACGATAACCTCGACGCCCGCCGGAGCCAGTTCCATCACACGCCGCTCGAAAAGCGCGAACGCCTCGTCCGACTGAATATCGGCTGGCAGGCGCAGGCTGATCTTGGCCTTCCCAACGGCGGGAATGACGGTCTTCGCCCCCTCGCCTGTGAAGCCGCCCACCATGCCATGCACCTCTAAGGTCGGGCGACCCCAGATGCGCTCCAACGGCGGATACTCGGACTCGCCGGTAAACTCGCTCACGCCCATCTCTTCCAGCAGCATCTCGTTCATATGCAGGGGATCGTCATGCCAGAAGCTTTTCTCCACTTCTGAAGCCGGGCGAATGTTGTCGTACAGACCGGGGATGTGAATGTGTCCCTGCGCGTCTTTCAGTCCCGTGATAATCACGGCCAGCGTGTGGAAGGGATTGGGCGCGACGCCGCCATACGAGCCGGAGTGCAGGTCGCGCTTCGCTCCGCGCACCTCAACTTCGGTGTAGATGATGCCGCGCAAACCCGTAATCAGCGCGGGAAGCTCTTTCGATGGCATATGCGAATCGCAGATAAATGCCGCGTCGCATTTCAATCGTTCGGGATAGGCCTTGACATACGCCTCAATCGACTCGCCCCCGGCCTCTTCCTCGCCCTCGATCAGTACGCGCACATTAACGGGCAGCTTGCCATCAACCGCCATTAACGACTCCAGCGCCTTGAAGACCACCATGGTCTGTCCCTTGTCGTCGGCTGCCCCGCGACAGTACAGGTTATCCCCGCGCACGCTCGGCTCAAACGGCGACGACTCCCACAATTCCACCGGGTCCACCGGCTGCACGTCATAATGCCCGTAGATTAACAAGGTTGGCTGGCCCGGCGCTTTGAGCCATTCGCCATACACGAGCGGATGCCCCTGTGTAGCAATAACCTGCGCCTGCTCAAACCCCATATGCTTCAACTGCTCCACCGCGTACTCCGCCGCCCGCCGGATGTCCCCCGCGTGTTCCGGCAGCGTGCTAATACTGGGAATGCGCAGCCAGCCTATCAATTCATCGAGGAACCGTCCCTCGTGTTCCGAAATATAGCTTTCGAGTTGTGTCTGTGCCATATCAAATTGTCCTTTCCAATCAAACCATTTCGCACTATCCTAGCAGGGACACGGGTGATTGTCCAGTGTTTTACAGCAGATAATGTCAAGAAAGATCTTTGGAGTTCTCCACAATTTAGAACGTTTGTACACATTGTGGAGATGTGGCGAGGGCATCATGTAGGGACAAGGGGTGGATGTGGGGAAGGGTGGGGGCCTTGTGCTTGTCCTGGTGGCAGCGCGATTCGTCGGGGTTCTGTAAAACATGATGGTCGCACTCCGACGAGGACAAGCACAAGGCCCCCGCATCCACTCCACCCCACCCTTTGTCCCTACAGGACGCCGGGAACGCAAGCGTCCCGATGAGCACAATTACCCTATTCGATTGTCAAAATTCATCAGGATGATGACGACTATTTTGCATCATCCCTATTATTGCAACACATCCCGCTTAACAAACAAAACTGTCGAGACGCTAATCAGTACCAAAGCCCACGTCAGCGCGATCATGAAAGATTGCATCATACTTACCGGAACACATGGCGAACCGGGCGCACCGATAGGGTTACAGGCGATCACACCATCTAGCTGGTCCAATCCGCGTGACAGGAATGCCGGCAGCGTATTAGAGTAGAATGCATTCAGGTTGGGCGTAAAAAGCAAGTTGACAAGCTGGTTGCCCAGCAGCGTATGCAGCGATTTGCCCAGCACCGGTAGTATTTGCGCGGCAATGTCTTCGCCGATCAGGTAGCCAAAGCTGGCGGCGATGCCGAAGGCTGACGAGCGCGTGATGATGCTCAACGTCGCGCCCAGCATCAGGCAAAAAAGGAAGTTCTCCAGCGTACCCAGGCAGCCCGATAGGATGGTGAGCAGCGTCGGGCCGTTCAGGTTGAGCAGCGTCGGCGCGGGCTGGTGTATCAGTATCAAGAAGTTGCTCAGCAGCATACTCATCAGCAGACTGGCGAGTACCAGCGCGGCACAGGCGATAGCCAGCGCGACGTATTTAGCGACCAGGTAGGAAGCGCGATTGACGCCGCGACTGAGCACTAACCGGATCGCGCCGGTGCTGAACTCGCCGCCAAAGGCCAGCCCACCCAGCGCGGCTGTCAGAAATTCGCCGCCGCGCCTGCCCAGTGTCATAGGCTGGCCTATAGCATCGCTGAGCGCGTTGGGGCCGCCGAGCAGGTGTCCGGCATTGAAGCCGTCGCCCGTTTTAAGCGCGTAAAAGACCAGCACGCACCACGCGCCAAAGACAAACACGAGGTCAGCTATCAGCAAACCCCATACCAGACGGCGTTTGCGCAGCTTGAACAGTTCGTTGCCAATCAATTCCAGCATATTCGCGGAACGCGCGTTACCCATCGAGCTGGCGGGCGTATCAGACATAGTTGGAGGAGAAGGTTGCAACGTGGACGGCTTCATAGTCCCGCCTCCTTCTCTGTCAGGCGCAGGAAGATATTTTCCAGGTCTTCTTCGCTGCGTTTGACGCTTTCGGGCCAGATGCCGTTTTTCGCCAGGAACGAGATCAGGTCGCGCCCGCGCATAGTGGGAGCTTTAATCACCACAATGCCATTTTCAATATCGAGCGAGCTGATAATGGGCACGCCTGCAAGCAGGCGACACACCTGTTCGGGATTCTCAACTTCTACTTCCCAACGGCTGGTAGCGCGCATCAGCACGTCTACCGCGCCCACGCCGATTAACTGCCCTCCGCGTATGATGCCGATGCGCGTGCAAACCTGGCGCACTTCTCCCAGGATATGGCTGGAGACAAAGATGGTTTTTCTCTGCTGCGACAATTTGCGGATCAGTTCGCGCATCTCGACGATGCCGGCCGGGTCAAGTCCATTGCCGGGTTCATCCAGAATAATCAATTCTGGATCGGTCAGCAGGGCCGCGCCCACGCCCAGGCGTTGACGCATACCGAGCGAATAGGTCGAGTAACGATCTTTGCCGCGTTCGCCCAGCCCGACGATTTCCAGCGCTTCATCGATACGGCGAGCTGGCACTCCGCCCGTGTACCCACCAACGGCGATCAGATTATCACGTCCGCTCAAATAGGATTGGAACGAAGGTTGTTCGATCAACGCGCCCACATACGGCAACAACTTTCCGGGATTCGTGACCAGCGGTTGACCGAAAAGCCGCACCTCGCCGCTAGTTGGAGTGATGAGGTTGAGCAACATACGAATAGTGGTTGTCTTGCCCGCCCCATTGGGGCCAAGAAAGCCGAACACCTCTCCGCGCAGCACTTCCAGGTTCAGCCCCTTCACCGCCAGCCGCTTCCCATAGGCTTTGGTCAACTCGACCGTCTCCAGTACCACCTCGCGGCGCGGCGGAGTCGGTGGGATGCGCCACTCACCCTGCGGCCCTTGCGGCAGGCTCTGAGTACCGGGATGGAACATCTTCCACGCCTCCCTTCTATAAAAAACATCAACTGGGTTTTGCAATAAAAAAGGCAGCGCCTCTACAACTGTTGAGACGCTGCCTGGATATAGGTGATAACGAAAGCGGGATTATCGGGCTAATTGGAGAGATGGTTTAATTGATGTCCTCGTCTTCCTGCTCATTAAGAAGATAGCCTCGGGCTTCTTTGGTATTTTGCGCGATGCTCATCTTAACAATCAAACCATCAAGCTCCTATCCCACAGCTTCGCCACACCCATTATCTCCCTTAATTCTTTCTTCTCAAAGTGTAACATAGCGGAAGCCGCCTGTCGAGGGGGAAAAGAGCAATGGCACTCCCCGTCTTCATCCTCCCCAAAAAGAATAGTATACTATTAAGAGCATTCGTTTTGTCATGCAAACAAGAGACCAACTATCGGGAGTTGAGGGTTCCAAAACGTATATTGTACGGGCGACCCTCGCGGTCGCCCTGGCCCCCGGAGAACCAGAGGAGAGCATCACCATGTGCGGGCGTTTCGCGCTTACCGTTGATATTGAGAAGATCGCCAGAACATTCGGCGTTGAGCCGACTTTGAATACCGTGAAGCGTTATAATATCGCGCCAACTCAGAATGTCGTTTCTATAGTGCGCAACGGCACAACGCACCTGGCGGAACTGCGCTGGGGCCTCATCCCATCGTGGGCAAAGGACGAGTCCACCGGCTCGCGCATGATTAACGCCAGGGCCGAGTCGTTGACGGAGAAGCCCAGCTTCAAGGGGCTACTGCGCTCGAAACGCTGCCTGATTGTCGCCGATGGCTTTTACGAGTGGAAGCAGGAGAACGGCTACAAAACGCCCATGTATATCACCATGAAGGATAACGAGCCATTCGCCTTCGCGGGTCTGTGGGACAACTGGAAAGGCCCAGATGGACAGCAATTGCGCACCTGCACGATTATCACCACCGAACCCAACGCAGTCGTCGCGCCCATCCACAACCGTATGCCTGCCATCCTCCTGCCGGAAGCGCGTGAAGCCTGGCTCGATTCCACCATCAAGGATGAACACCTGCTGGCGCACTGGCTCGCGCCCTACCCATCGGATGCCATGACAGCGCGCGCGGTCTCGCGCCTGGTGAACGATCCTACACATGACAGCCCGGATGTGCTGGCATGATTGGGCTTGACATTTGGCGGGAAGTAGGTCATAGTCACTATAGAGCTACCCCGTGTTTTCCGAAAGGCTGAATGAAATGACGACCACCAATAGACTACCTATGGTCACTCCCGCCGACGATGTCCCAGGCCCTAAACAGGGGGAGTGGACCTACAGCCACTATGCAGCCCTTCCAGATGATGGGAAGCGATATGAAATTGTGAATGGAGTGCTGTATATGTCCCCCTCCCCTACCTGGTCCCATCAGGATATCGTAGGAGCGTTCTACCGCTATCTTTTTGCCCATGTTGACTCGGCAAAGTTGGGTGGAGTATTCATGGCTCCCCTCAATGTTGAGCTATCGCCATATAATACGTTTCAACCCGATGTGGTTGTTCTGTTCAAAAAGAGCCGTATGAAATTGCAACGCCGCCATATTGTTGGCCCTCCTGAACTGGTGGTCGAAGTCGTCTCTCCTGGAAGCCAGACGCATGACAGGTACAGGAAGATCGCTGCCTATGCTCGCGGCGGTATATTAGAATATTGGATTGCCGATCCCAATGCGCGAACGGTCGAAGTGCTGACACTAGAAGGCGGCGAATACCATTCACTGGGTCTTTACGAAGGTAAGGCCACATTGCCCTCAATGATTGTGCCTGGCTTGACTATACGAGTCGAGCAATTTTTTGAATCTGTGTGGGATGAGGCTGAATAATAGAGCGGCAAGAAAAAAGAACCCGGCACCAGGCCGGGTTCTTTTTTCTTGCCACATAGAAAGGCGTAAGGCGTTACGCATCCCTCGTCCTGAATATCTTCACCCTGCGGTTCGGCTCTTTTCCCCTGCTGCGCGAGGCCAGGTTATAGCGCGTTGCCATCTGGTGTTGCAAGCGGCGAACGTAGGCGTTGGCAGGCGGCAGCTCAGCCGTCGTCAGGCCTTTGTTCAGCACCTGGTGAATGGCGTCCTCCGTCTCTAACAATGCCCTCATGGTCGGGTCATCCTTTGAGGCACCGTTTGTTCCGACCTTTTGAGTGCCTGTTTCGTCTTCGTCGTCGTCCACCGGATTTTCCACGGGAATATCGAAGATGCGGGCCAGCGCGTGCTGCATCTGCGCAATGGTATTGTTCTTCAGGATAATCACAGTCTTACGCTCCTCCTCGGCCTGCTGCACGCGCTCAGGCTGACGACGATAGTAGTTTTTGACCGTGATTACCGCGTCGGCATCGTGCTGGTTATTGCTGACGATGATTGGCACGCGCAGTTGACGCGCCGCCTCCGCCAGCCGGTCGCGGCTCACACCGAACGGGTAGATGCGCAGCGTCTTGAGAATAGGCAGGTGTTCAGGCGCGCCCTCCGGCTGGTAAATGCCCTCCGACCTTGTAGGGACGCGATTTATCGCACCCTTCACTCTCGCACCCTCCACCCTCGCACCCTCCACCCTCGCGTCCTCCACCGTAATCAGCCCGGCCGAGTTGTGCCGATTGACATCGGCAGGCGACGTGCCGGTAGGAGCTAACTCCCTTACCTGCAAAGGTCGCTGGACATGCAACTGCCCGCGATTTCCGCCACCGCCATTGCCCCCGCCGCGTGGATTGGGCGGACCGGAGCGGCGCATCGCGTTCCAATCATTCTCAAAGCGCCCACCGTCGTTGCCAGTTTGGCGCGGCGATGAGCCGAAACTATCTACCCCCCACGTTGGCACATCCATGCCACCGCTTGAGATGCGACGCGCGGTGACGCGCCCCGTATCCTCGTCACGGGTGCGCTCTTCGGCTACCACGACCTGGCCGCGCAGCATGGTATCCACCGTATCAGCCACGTCGCGGTGTACAACCAACTCTTGCCAGCTTTGCTGTTCAACCACCACATCGAAGGTGGGCGGCGCTTTACGCTCCAGAATGCTCTTTTGCGTGTGACGCCGGCGCGCCTCTTCGTCTCCCAGTGTGACCGTCTGAATGCCGCCTACCAGGTCGGAAAGCGTCGGGTTGACCAGCAGGTTGCCCAGCGAGTTGCCGTGCGCGGTCGCCACCAGTTGCACGCCGCGTTCCGCGATGGTGCGAGCCGCAGCGGCTTCCAGTTCGGTGCCGATTTCGTCGATGACGATGACCTGCGGCATATGGTTTTCCACCGCCTCGATCATCACGGCGTGTTGTTCCGCCGTGCGCGCCACCTGCATACGGCGCGCCCGACCAATGCCGGGATGGGGAATGTCGCCATCACCCGCGATTTCGTTGGAGGTATCCACCACAACCACTCGTTTATTGGCCTCGTCTGCCAGGACACGAGCTATTTCACGTAACAGGGTGGTTTTACCCACGCCTGGACGACCAAGATCAAAATCGATTGACCCTGTTCGACAATATCGCGTATCAGCGCGATACTGCCAAGCACCGCTCGACCAATGCGGCAAGTCAGGCCAATTACTTTTCCTTTACGGTTGCGCATCGCGCTGATACGATGGAGAGTGCGCTCGATGCCAGCGCGGTTGTCGTCGCCAAATTCACCGATGCGCTCGACCACGTATTCGAGGTCGGCGTTGGTGACAGGCTGAGTACTTAGGATCACCTCCCCATCCGGGAACCGGCCCTCGGGCAAACGTCCGAGGTCCATTACGATCTCCAGCAGTTCGCTTCGGTTGTCGAGCCGATTGACCGCGTCGTGGATGCCGGGCGGCAAAGTCACCAGCAGAGCTTCCAGATCGTCAGTGATCGTGTGTTGCATAGGCAGTTTTATCACCTCATTGACTGGCGCGAATTGACCGTCCCTAGGCCCTTCACGCCATACACCACTCGTTGTTCCAGTGCGGGGACGGTGCGTGGATTCGTCGCGAACAGCGCTATGTGTCGCACGAGCACCGCCCTGGTCGAGACGTGCTCAAACCCACTGGAACGCAGAGCATTAATAACGAGAGACTCGTACTCCCGCACCTGACAATAGATGGGGCGTTGACTCTCCCTCCAGCAAGCCGCCGAACACCGAACCGCAGGATCGGCTCGGCCAGTTCAGCATGTTCAGGATGAACAATCAGCGAGAGCTGGTGTGGAGCCGAGCCGTGACCTCGACTAAGCCGTAACCAGGCTCCTAAACGAACGCCAACATCACACACATACGATCTCATCCCCCCGGGCAAGGGCGGATGGCAACGGACGCAGTGAGCCGACGTAGAGTTTAGCCAGTTCTTCGCTGTTGTCCAGCATCTCCGCCATCTGCACCCGTTGCGGGGTGACAGCGCGGTAAAGCTGGTGCAATCCCCACACATGGTGGCGATTCCAGCGATGCAGGGTTGGCGGGTTATACTCGTCCAGACTTGACCCAGGTTCAAAAACATAGTGTCAACTGGCGAGCATAACGTTGAAAGCCTACCTTCTGAAATAAATCGTAGGGGCCGACCTCTTCACGCTCCTCTTCATCCTCAACCTTTGCGAAAATACGGAGAATGCCATGAGTGGAAGCCATTTCCAGCACGTATTCGAGCAGCGCTGTCAGCACTTCATCGCTCGATGACGTTGCGATTGACCATAGAGGCCAGGTAGGCGAGATCCCAGGTCAGGCGTGATGGTCGTTCGCGCACCTGCGCGAAGCCGAGGATATGCCAGTGATCCTCACAAATCCACGTGCGCGACGGCTGGATTGACGGGGAAAATGTTCCTCAGGATAGGTGGCAGCGATACACGATTCTCTACCGGTTCGAGCCAGCACACGAAATTCGCGAAATTCGTGCTGTTTGCTGCGAGCGCGGCGATCAATTGAGTAGATGATTCCCGGCAGATCCACATATAGTACCGGTCGTATCATCCAGTGCTCCCGCGCCACGAGGGGCGATCAGCGACCCTAGATCGTTGCGCATGCGTAGTCCCTACCCCTTGACGCTCTGTACTATGCGAAGAAAGTATTGATGAAAACGTAAGTCTCTTTGACCGTTAGCCTGCGCTACCTCCGGGTGAAACGCTGTGCCTAACAGGTGTCCTTCGCGGACAGCGACGATGGTTCCATCGTCGAGCGTCGCCAGCACCTCCACCTCTGGCCCAACCCATTCAACAGAAGGGCCGCGAATGAAGAATGCATGGAATGGCGCTTCTCCTATTGCCGGCACAGAGAGATCAGTCTCAAAACTTTCCCGCTGACTGCCAAATGCATTGCGACGAACGCGAATGTGCATCGAAGCCAGCAATGGCTGGCCCGCGAGCGCATTATCCGTCTCGCTCGCCAATAAAATCAAGCCCGCGCATGTTCCCCACACCGGGAAACCCTGCTCGAATCATCTGTTGCAACGGCTCCTGTAAGCCGTACAGCACCATCAATTTACCAATGGCGGTACTTTCACCACCTGGTAATATTATACCATCTAAATCGGTCAAATGTTTAGGGAGTCTGACGGCAATTCCCTCAACTCCCAATTCGTCCAGCATTTTCAGGTGCGCCTCAAAATCGCCCTGTAATGCTAAGACGCCGATGCGTAGCTTTTTTTGTGTATTGTGTTCCATAAGCTGCTTGCTCTTGTATTGTAGAGGCGACGTGGACCAGAGCGGAGACAAGCCCTAACGAACGATGACCAGGGCGGGGCAAGCCCCGCCCGTACCCTGTACGGGACGAACCTACGCTTCGTGTAGGGTACGGGCGGGGCTTGCCCCCGCCCTGGCTTGTGTTGCGCTTCGCGTCGTTTCAATGCTTGTACCCACCCCTGGCAAATGTTACCACCCGCGCCGCGCCATCTGCTCGCTCTCCGGCAGCTTATCCAGGTTGATGCCAACCATTGGCTCACCGAGGTTGCGCGATACTTCCGCGATAATATCGGCGTCCTGGAAATGAGTGGTGGCGCGCACAATGGCCTTCGCCCGTTTCAGGGGATCGCCCGATTTGAAGATGCCCGACCCGACGAAGACGCCTTCCGCGCCCAACCGCATCATCAACGCGGCATCGGCAGGGGTGGCGCAGCCGCCAGCCGAGAAATTGACCACCGGCAGTTTGCCCTTTTTCGCTACCTCGCGCACCAGTTCATAGGGCGCGCCTAGATTCTTAGCTTCAGCCATCAGTTCCTCTTCAGGCAGCATTTGCAGTCGGCGAATGCCATCCATCACGGCGCGAAGATGGCGCACCGCTTCAACGATATTGCCGGAGCCGGCCTCGCCCTTGGTGCGGATCATCGCCGCGCCCTCGCCGATGCGCCGCAGCGCCTCGCCCAGGTCGCGCGCCCCGCACACGAAAGGCACACTGAAAAGGTGTTTGTTGACATGGAAATGATCGTCGGCAGGCGTCAGCACCTCGGACTCGTCGATGCAGTCCACGCCGATAGCCTGGAGAATCTCGGCCTCCACGAAATGCCCGATGCGGCACTTCGCCATCACAGGGATAGTCACCGCCTCTTTAATCTGAATAATCAATTCGGGGTCGCTCATACGCGCCACGCCGCCCTGCACGCGAATATCGGCTGGCACGCGTTCCAACGCCATCACCGCCGATGCCCCGGCATCCTCCGCGATACGCGCCTGTTCAGCGTTGACCACGTCGCAAATCACGCCGCCCTTGAGCATCTCTGGAAAATTACGCTTAACCTGTATGGTTCCTGTCTGCTTTTGCATGACCAATTGTCTCCTACCAATGAGGTAAAATGTTCGCATCTTTGCTCACATCTTACCATTTTGGATGGTAGATCGCATCAGCCAAGTGCGCGTATACATACCAGCCAGTAGCGACACCCCTTGTGGGTGTCTCGTGTCCTTCTCATCCATTCCCATCTCAAGAGAGACGGGACACCCACAAGGGGTGTCGCTACTGCTCAATTCCCGTCGCTTTGTCCATCGCTGGCGCCGGAGCTTTCACCAACGGTAGATGTTTTACTCGTGCGCAGCGCGTTAAGATACCGGCTGGTTTGGTTCGACAAACTTCCGGCAAATTGGCCGGAAATCAGGTTGGGAGCCAGGCCAAAAGCGGCGGCCAGGATTAAAAAATCGGGCCGGTTCGAGCGTAAAAACGCTCTGGAGCGCGTTGAGGCCGGATTGAGTGCTGATCGTGAGTACCGTACTGCTAATCAGCACGCCTCCGATGCCTGGCCAGGCCGGAGTACAGGGGTCGCGAAATTATTTGCGCGAACGAGAGGCCGTAATCATCTATGGCAATATTCGCGGACGATGCCTGGCTAATCTTGCCAAAGATACCGGCAATCGCGCCAACCATATAGTATGCGACGGCTGAAATGATTGTTGCGCGATTGATAGCGGTGGGTGTCATAGCCAGAATAGCCACGCAAAGAAGTACATGCGTGACCAGTCCGGTCACAAACATTGTTCCGAGCAGGTTATTGCGCGCTCGTAACACTCCCTCAAACAGGTGATCGCGGTATTCGTTGAGCGCGCGTCTCACCTCTCTTATAGTGAGACGCGCCCTGGCTACGTCTTCCGGGTCATGCGATGGCTTCGCTCGCGAGGGAGTTGCACGGTCTTCATCCAGATCGAGATGGATATGCTGGGCAATAAGATTTACATTTTCCTGCAATTGTTGAATTTGCGCGTTCTCATGCTCAAGCTGCGACGCGGGGACATAGGGCTTGAATTGATTGAGCATAGCCGGGTTGAGTTTTTTTACCGCGTAACGCAATTTCGCCAGCAGTTCGTTGCAGTTACTCATTTGAGAGTTGCTGATGGCCAGTTTATCGTGCAGAGCGCCGCGCAGCGCCATTTCGATCGGCTCTACTTCCACCAGCGCCTCTTCTGCGCGGTGCAGCTTGCCCCAGGCGTTCACATATCCATCACCCGTGACCCACGGTAAACGCGCTTGCGAGGCGTTCAGATCATAGTTGAGTTCATCGAATTTATCAAACGCCTCGCCCAGCGCAACCTGTTGATATTGCTGCAAACCTGCTTTGGCAGTAGTCGATTGGATGATGTTCAGCCTTGTTACCAACTGATTCAGGCGACCTACGAGCAGCCCGTAACTATGCCCATTGGCAGACATAGGAGAGGTTAAAGGCACGATCAGCAGCGAAAGCGCCATCCAGGCGATATATGTAAAAACAGCGCCATACAGCACCGAAGTCCAGCCAGTAGCAGATGGGTTAGACAGGTAGAGGCCAATCGTCACCGCCGAGACAATAATGGGCAGGATGGGCAGCGCGAACAACAGCGTTGCGCCGTAAGCACGCAGATAACGCCCGATTGTGGAAAAGAAACCGCTCCTGGGCGGCTCCTGGTTGACAGAAACTGTGGTTCCTATTATCTCTAAACTGTCGATAGGAACGCGCCCTGCCGCGCCATTATGATCTATGGCGGTCAAGCCTGGCGCAGTATTTTTTTCGCTCGTGCTGGTTAAAACTTGCTCATCCATGAGTAATCTCCCCTCATGCGCTTTGATCTAAACCTTCCGAGTACTCTCCAAAGTAGAGTATACACTACGATGAAAAGTATTGAAATAGCAAACGCAACGCCAGATTCACATGATATAATTTTATTCATAAATAGCGAACAATTTGCTTGACTTGAAAGGAACCCTCGATGCTCAATGACCCCATTTTGCTCAACGACTGGCATGTTGTTGCATACGCGCCCGACCTCGTTGAGGGCAAACCATTGGCGGTACGCCTTCTCGATGAAGATATTGTGCTATGGCGCGTTGGCGAGCAGATTCATGCCTGGCGCGATCTGTGCCTGCACCGGGGAACGCGCCTCTCGCTGGGGAAAATAGAGCACGAGTGCCTGGTCTGTCCCTATCACGGCTGGACCTATAACGAAGAGGGGCAATGCGTGCGTTTCCCCGCGCACCCCGACCAGAAGCCACCCGCCACAGCGCACGCAAAGGTCTACCAGGCACAACAAAAGTACGATTGGATATGGGTCACGCTCGGCAATCCCACCCGCGACGTGCCAGAATTTGCGCAATGGGACGATCCCGCCTTCCACAAAGTCCACTGCGGCCCCTACACCTACAACGCCAGCGGCCCGCGCGCCATCGAAAATTTTCTCGACGTTACGCATTTCCCCTTTGTGCATACCGGCCTGTTGGGCGACCCGGCCTATCCAGAGATCAACGACTACCAGGCCGAAATCACGCCGGAGGGCGTCATCGCCAGAGACATCACCGTCTGGCAGCCCGATCCCGACGCCACCGGCCAGGGCGCGCTCGTCAACTATACCTACCAGGTGCTGCGTCCCCTCACCGCCTTTTTCATCAAATCCTCCGGCGGCCCCAAATTCGCCATGTATTTCACCATCACCCCCGTCTCCGAACGCACATCCATCGCCTGGACCTATGTTGCCCGCGATTACGACGCCATTCCCGATGAGCAGGTGCGCCAGTTCGAGGACATGATAACCTTGCAGGATGTCCCCATCGTCGAATCCCAACGCCCCGAACTGCTACCGCTGGACTTGCAGGCCGAACTGCACCTGCGCTCCGACCGCACCGCCATCGCCTACCGCAAATGGCTACGGGAGTTGGGCCTGACGTTTGGCACCGCTTAAATGCTGGCAACATATTTCTTTAACCTATGGATTTTGCCGACCACAATCGGGAATCATGACCATAGGGACGCTTGCGGCCCCGGGTTCTGATGAATTTTGACGACCGATTGGAAAATGATGGGGACGCTTGCGTCCCCGGTATCCTGATGAACTTTTCCAACCGAATGCAGTAATGCGCGTGGCCCCGTCCTGTAGGGACAAGGGATGACGAATGAGCAGTGGAAGGAGTTGGGAACCATCTTCAAACAGATTCACCAGGTCATTGTACCTGCCGAAGGATTTGAGTCACTGCGTAAAGAAACCTTTGATCCGGCGGAGTACGTCCGTTGGGTGCGTGAATTTGAGACTAGTCTCGCTGTTGCCGAGACCCAACACGCACACTCCGTGGGGGGTAGTGCGTCTCAGCGCGCACTTCGCTTCTCCTGGGTAGCGCATCAGTCCGCGATTCACACGGCGGTGGCCTCGCTGGAAAAGCTGGCAGGGGTGTCCCAAAGACGATCAAGGCCATACGTCATCTGTCACGCGGACCTGCATCCAGCCAATTTGATACGCGATCATGCCGGCCACGTATTTGTCATCGATTGGGATGATGTGATGCCGGCTCCCAAAGAGCGCGATTTCATCTTTGTCAGGGAACCGCAGGCAGATGCGTTTTGGGAAGGCTACGGACAAACGGAGATTGACTGGACAGCGCTGACGTACTATCTCTGGGAACGGGTCGTGCAAGATGTGATCGAGTGTGCCAGAGACGTGTTTTTCAAGGACGATCTGGGAGAAGAAAGCAGGGCTGATGTCGTCCAGTTGTTTGATGAGATACTGGCGGGAGGGAGCGCTGTCAGTGCTATCGATGCCGCCTATGCAGCAGCGACCCATCTCCCCGGTAGCCATTTCACCAATGTACAATCAGTTCGCGCAAATCCTTAATAGCCTTCTCGCCAGGCCAGGCACCGCGCATTACATTATACGCTAAAACAGCCTCATTAAAACGTCGTTCGCTTTGTAAGGCGATAGCTCCACTCATACCCTGTCTCCAGAGATTGATACACGACTCCATATCTCGTGGCTTATCGTCACGATTAACTTCTGCTATCACCTGTTGAAGAAATGATTCGTATCGAATCAGTTCCGATTTCGCAGGAAGGCCGTCTATTTGCGTAAAGGCGTCAAGAGCATCTTTCTGCAAACCAAGATGAAGATGGGTCATGCCATCATTCAACAGCAGATTCGCATTATCATGTTGTACCCAGATTGGTACCTGCTCATTGACTGCCTGAGAGAAAAAGGTGGAATGTGCCTTATTCAATGCGGTGAATGCCTGTTCTTTTCGTCCATTGTGCGCCTGATAGGTTGCGATACCCGCGTAGACATAGCTATACACCAGCTTTGGAATGGAGACGCCTTGAGCGTGTTCCAGCAGATATTGTGCCTTTTCAACTACCTGTAAGGCTTGTTCACGGTGATTGGCATAGCCGTGTATTGAAGCAAGCATTCTCAAGGCAAGAATCTGCTGCATGGTGTTCCCTGCTATCTCACCGTATTTCTCTGCCTGCTGCGCGTAATAAATAGCTTCATTGCTGCCTTCAATATGTCCAGCAAGAGAGGATTTCAAGAGAAAACACTGGACGAGTAGATCAGCAGCAGCTGTGCGATGCGCAGCAGACTCGGTCGCAATAGACTTGAGTGTAGGAATGTACGATGTAACGGCGCTGGAAGCTAAGGCCAGCTCTTTGCCCTGGCGTAGATACCAGCACGCGGTAATTCCGGCAGCGCATTGCGCCAGGATCTCCTCTGCTGGATATTTGAGGACGGGGCCGAGCGCGGAAAGGCCGCACATCTCAATGGGTAGCAATGCCAGCAGCCGCAGGGCATCGCGCCTGTTGATCGAGTGATCATTGTTCTGGTTCACGGTGGTGTAATCCTCTGTCTTTTGCATGATGTGAGCTTGAAGCTCACTATACCGCGTGTTGGAGCGCGGCCAGCGCAAGACGATTTTCAAGAGACGCAGCGAAAGATCATCGCGCACCAGCGCCTTGAGCGCATCATCCGCCGATTCTTGCTCCTCAATTTTTGCTGGTGTCTCTGGCGCGTCAGAAGGAAATACAAGGTCCAGGTCTAGTTCCCAGGCCGCCGCCTGGTAGACCTCGCAGATTCTCTGCATGTTATAGGCGAACGGCCTCCGCTGGCCCTTTTCCCAGCGTATGACCGTGTTCACGCCGACTTGCAGGTGTTCCGCCGCTTGCTCTAGTGTCCAATGCCTTCGTAGACGCGCCGCAATGAGCTTCGTCCGTTCCATCGTCTGCCCTCGCGCTTCAACACTACTTTCAACAAGGTATTCAGTTTTCCAATCACAGCATAACATGCCCGCAGAACGATTGTCGAGCGTATTTAGAGAGAAAAACGGCGCAATCCGTCAAGATGGTGATAGATGGTGATAGATGGTGATACATGCAAGGGATTAGTGCAAGGTGAGGCAAGCCCTTCAAAGTAGTGAGTACCTGAGCAAAAATGGCGTCGGATGATATTTAGTCGAGCATTATACTGTGAATGATGTCTGAATAACCGCAACGGTTCGCACCTCTGTCTACCGTTCAACATGTTCAGGCATTCTAGAGCGATGATGCCGCCGCGTTGTCGCTTCCTTGAAGGATGAAGCATGAAGAAAGGACCCTCTCGCATGGACGAAACTGGGAACAAAAGCGAAGTCGCCCGCCTCATGCGCCAGATCGCACTGGAGTACGAAGCCGCGCAGCGTCGTATGTACGGCTTTGCTGCTGGCGCTGGCAAACACGAGTTTATTACCGCCCGTATGGAGAATATGGGCAGGTGCCACGAAAAATTAGTAACGCTGGTGGGCGAGCAAGAAGCGACGAAAGTGTTAGCCGAGGCGTTAGAGCAGGCCGGGAACGAGCCGAAGCCAGAGAAAGAGGCGACGCAATGAGTTATGATCCTGGGGCTGAATCCAGCGCCACCTTTCGCGCCTATATGCAGCGCTTCGCGCTGACGGTGCTGGATGTGGCGTCGGCGGCGCAGGTGCGCCCGATGACGGTGTGGAACATCGGGCGCGGACTGCCCATTCGCGCAGAACACGCGCTGTCGGTGCGCTCCGGCCTGTATCGTCTCACCGGTGTCCCCTATACCGCGCTGATTTCCACGATCCCTGCTGACATACTTGTGATGACCCAGGCACCACAAGCCGGGAAAAAGCCATGAAGCCAGTGAAGAATACTGATCAGCAGACCGCGCAGGGCAGCGTCCAGCCGAGGCCGACCATGCTGGATTTGTGGCGGAGGCATCCCGAAATTCAGACCACCGCCATGATCGAGGCTCCTGGCATTCCTTACGTGTGGGTCGCGTGCGCCTTCTGTGGCTACCCTGTGACGCAGCAGGAATTTGACGCCGTTCTCAAGGCTGTCAATCGTTTAACAGGGTGTCACTACACCCAGAATGAATTGGCGGGTGTGGAAATTACGCCCGATGCAGACGATTGTTTGTAGGGACGCGATTGCTCGCGTCCGTGTGTCTCGCGTCTGCCAGCGTCGTAGCTTACCCAACACGGACGCGAGCAATCGCGTCCCTACAATTCGCCCACTCGCCCCCAACATTTTGTGGATACGCTCGAAAGTTTCGCGGGGTCAAGCGCAGTACTCAATACCAACCCCTCCTCCCCATAGAGCTTGTTTGCTCTATCGTTCCTCCTGCTCTCGCCTCCACCATGAAGGGCCTTCATCCATGACCACCACATCAACCCTCAGCGCCATTCCCTCAATGAAATCGACCATCAACATTGTGCAACAACCCACGGGATGCGCAACGAGGTTGAATAGCTGAACAATAAGCAGATGGGATGATCTGATAGAGCCATAAGAAGGAGCTGGCTGTCCTGTGAGGAGCAAGATAAAGATTGTGATGCTTCCGTGATGCAAGGCGTGCTGAATGTGAGAGGTTAGTGAGGCTAACGAGGTACACTATACTTCTTGAGAAAGCGTACTTTCTTTTCGCTGTCTCGTGTTGATAGGTGTCTGCGAAATAGCAAGATGCTACTTCTCATGTATCTCACAAGGAGGATGCACAATGGCCATTCCTGATGTCAATGGAAAATCAATTGCTGAGCTACTATCGCTGAAGGGACGCAATGCCGTCGTCACTGGAGGAGCACGCGGGATCGGCCTGGCTATCTGTCAGAGGCTGGCTGAGGCCGGGGCAAACATTGTGGTTGGTGATGTTCGCGAGGATCTCGGGAAGGAGGCGGCTGAACACCTTGCGCAGCACTGGGGAGTCAAGGCACTCTTTTGTGTGGCGGATGTGAGTGATGGAGCATCAATTGCTCAACTGGCCGACAAGACAGTACAGGAGCTGGGTGGCATTGATATCTGGGTGAATAACGCTGGTATTTATCCCATGAGCCCGGTCTTGGAAATGCCTGATGAGCAATGGGACCGTGTGCTTGATATCAATCTACGCGGAACCTTCATTGGAGCGCGTGAAGCTGCTAAGCGCATGGTTGCTGCTCACAAGGGGGGTGTGATCATTAACCTGGCCTCTACCGCAGGGTATCAGGGCGGGGCGAGCATTGCGCACTATGTTGCTTCAAAGCATGGGGTACGCGGCCTGACCAAGAGCCTGGCGATCGAACTCGGCCCCCATAACATTCGTGTCCTGGCACTGGCCCCAACGCTGATCAGTACGCCCGGTATCAGTGAGTCGGGACTGGATACCAGTGCATTTGAGTCGTTGCCTCTCGGACGTGTCGGCGTGCCGGATGACGTGGGGCGGGTAGCACTTTTCTGCGCCAGCGATCTCTCGATGCTGATGACCGGGAGCACCCTCGCTGTCGATGCCGGAGCTTTGACCGTCTAGCCTCCATATCCCACGGGTTGCGCGTCGAGATTTCAGCAAGCGAGTGGTGTAGTGTGAAGTGGCGCCTCAAGTCATCTCGGTCACATCGCTTGCTTGATGATGACGTGGTAAAAGTTCCGCTGGAGTCGCAGTAAGCATGAATGCAACGCAGAACAGTCTAGAGCTGTTTATTCGAGAAGTGCATCTCGTTGCGCAACCCGTGGGAACAACTGATACAAGTGATACAATCGACACAACGGATGATTACCATTGTGCAATAACTGAAACAATTGAAACCTCCCACGTCCCTACACGCTTTCCGCGCTCGTGCCAGCCCCCAGTTTCGCCAGCCCACTTGCAATCGTCCCGGCCACGTCGCTTTCCGCCGTTTGCCGGGCTACACGTAGGGCGTTCTTGATGGCTTTAGCGTTGGAGCGTCCGTGCGAAATGATGGCTGAGCCGTTGATGCCCAGCAGTGGCACGCCGCCGTATTCAGCGTAATCGAGCCGCCCGAAGACTTTGCGCAGTCCAGGCCGCAGCACCGCCGCTGCCAGCTTGCTCGGCAGGCTGCTGGTCATCTGGGCGCGCAGCATCCCAATCAGCGTTTCCGCCAGGCCCTCGCTGAGTTTCAGCACCACGTTTCCTACAAAGCCATCGCACACTACCACGTCCACGCCACCAGATGGAATATCGCGACCCTCCACGTTGCCAATGAAATTGATGCCCAGCGTCGCGGCGCTGGCCTTCAACAACTGGTGCGTTTCCTGCACCTGCAAGTTGCCCTTGCCCTCTTCCTCGCCATTGGCGAGCAGGCCGGTACGCGGCGAGCGAATTTTGAAAATATTCTCCATGTAGATGGAACCCATCAGGGCGAACTGCTGCAAATATTCGGGTTTGCAGTCCGTGTTCGCGCCCATATCGATCACCAGGCACACGCCGCTTTTCGTTGGCAGCACGCCTCCCAGCGCGGCGCGTTTGACCCCCTTGACGCGTCGTAGCACGATTGTCGCTGCCGCCATCATGGCCCCGCTATTGCCAGCCGAGACCGCGCCCAGCGCCGCTCCGTCGCGCACCTGTTGCAGCGCCAGCAGCATGGAGGAATTGCGCTTCTCACGCGCCGCCATCGCCGGGTCATGCTCATCCATAGCAATCACTTCGTCGGTATGGATGATAGGCAAATCGAGACCCCGCGTATCGTGTTTCGCCAGTTCCGCGCGAATAGCATCCTCGCGGCCCACCAGTATAACGCCCATACCATACTCACGCGCCGCCAGTACCGCGCCCGCTACGATCTCGCCAGGAGCGTTATCGCCTCCCATAGCATCCAGCGCCACGCGGTTCGGACGTTCCAGATGCCCGGCGCTATCGCTCATGCTTTTTTCTCCTCTGGCCCGCCGATAGTCGCCTTCACCAGGTCTAGCAGCTTATCCAGGTCAAAGGGTTTGTAAATAATATGCACAACGCCCGCCTGGCGAAACCATTCTTCCTCGTTTTTCGCGTCCAGGAAGGCCGTTACTACAATCACCGGAACCTTATGCTCACCCATCTCCATCAACCGCAGTTCGTCGCGTCCATCAAGATATTGCATCATCAAGTCAAGCAAGATCAGGTCCGGCTTATGCTCGCGCACCGCGTCAAAGAAACGCAGGCTCTGCGTCATCATAAACGTCTCGTAGCCTTCATCGGCCAGCGCCTCGCGCAACAAATCAGCAATGGTTGGGTCATCATCCATGACCAGGATTTTTTTCGCCATCTGCGCCCCCTCATGTAACAATATCGTGCTCAGGCAACATTTGCGCCCCTTAGCTCTCTCAAGTATCCCTATTATAGCATGACACTTTCTAAAATGGACGTTTAGAACAGCCATTTTATAGAAGAATAGGACTTTGTTATGTTCTCCTGAACACTAAAGCGGTAAACGCTGCTTCCGTCTCGATCTCTTCCATTTTCTGCATAGCATCGCGCATCTCATCCGACAGATGCCAGTAATTGGGCGTCATCATCACCACTTGCTCGATTTCTTCCTTATTCAAATGCATTGAGTAAGCGATGGTAGTAGATGCCACAAGCTCAAACGCACCGGCAAACTGCTCTTTGACATGCTGCTGCTTCTGCTCCTCCATGCCCAGCAACCCAAGCGCGGTACGCAGGCGCAAAAGATGTTCAGGATTGGGAATCACCACAATTAGAGTGCCACCCGCGATGGTGACACGCGCAAACTCGCCCGCATTGCGGGGAGCGAAGATATTCAAAATGGCATCGATTACACCATCTGCAAGTACCAGTCGTTGTTTCACATCAGCAACCACAAATAGAAGCTGCCTGTAACGCTTCGCTGCCATCCTGATTGCCTCTTTCGAGACATCCAAACCAATGTAGCAGCCATTTTGCAAGGGAGCCAGCGCGTTCTGCAAGCGATCCAGGTAATATCCCTCGCCACAACCAGCATCAAGAATGTGCAGGGGCTTTGACACATCCAGTAGATACGTATGAACGAGTTCATTCACTGCATCAGATAATGGCGCATAAAATCCACGCTCAAGAAAGCTCCGCCGCGCCCGCAGCATTTCCTTCGCATCGCCAGAGCGTTTTTGCAAAAGCAGGTTTACATATCCTTCCCCTGCAATATCGAAGCTATGCCCATTAGCACATTTGAGCGCGGCATCGACCTGCCTCAACCCTGTGTGGCAGACAGGGCAGACGAACAATGATATACTTTTTATTGTGGGGTATTCTTCCTGTACCATTTTGCTAGAAAACCTCTCCTTTAATGATCTTCTCATTTCTGCGTGTTACGTTTTTGCCAGTTTCTGATTTGGCGCGATACATATGAGAGCTACATACATTTCTGAAGGGACGCTGTTAATGATAAATCAACCGCCACGGAATTCGCAACTATTGCAGAGAGAGAGTCAGTTCAAGTGGCCTCCACAGCGTCCTCAATTTCCGGCGCGTCAAACCGCATTGCTTCCGCTATTTCCTGAAGTGGATTATTCACAGCTACCCGATGCTCAATGGCCCCGGCAGGCGATACCCCGCAACATGCAAAAGAAACCTGACAAATTGCGACGAACTCCGCTTGCTCCTTCGCGTAAGCAGCACAAGCCACGTCGCAAGAAGTTGCGACGTTTGCTTGTTATCCTGAGTATTTTGACCATTCTAAGCGGACTAATGTGCAGCCAGCTCAACGGGCAGTTGGGAGCGCAGTTCGCTGATATTATGCGCTCCGTATTAGGGCCAACCGTAACGGCTCAGATCGAGTCATTGTTTCTCGGAGTTTCCGATACAGCGCATCGCGTGCAATACCAGTTGAGCGGCCAACAAGTTACTGTCCCCTGGACTATCCCACATGCGCCTGATAGCGCCCCTTCGAGCAGTACCCTGACCGCTATGCCGCTCACGCCAATCAAACCGTTTATCACACCATCCTTGTCAGGCGAAGGTACCTGGACGACCGGTGGTCTTCCCACGCCAACCTCCAATCTTCCCCCGTTGGTGGCCCGGACCTTTATCCGACCTGATCCCAACCGCCCGTATGGGATTGTCACATTATTACAATTTGACACCCGTTTTCTCGCATTACACATGATCGCAGGTACGACTCAACCCGGTGGCCCGCTAGGTGTAAATGGACCTGGTCGCATTGTAGCCAGCGACTTGCAAAATAATCTCCTCTTCGCGGCCTTTAACGGCGGGTTCAAATATGCTGATGGTCAATATGGCATGTATGTGAATGGCACGACTTATGTTCCGCCACAAAATGGAGCTGCGACTATCGCCATTACAAAAGAAGGACAAATTATTCTCGGCGCATGGGGAAAAGACCCGCGCCTTACCAGTGGAAACACAGACCTCGCCGCCTGGCGTCAGAATGCCTCTTTGCTGATCGATACTGGCGTTATTAATCCCCTGACCAACGATGGAGCCGCCTGGGGTGGTACCATTCTGAACCGGGCATATACCTGGCGCTCAGGTATTGGCATCACGGCTTCTGGCTCACTGATCTACGCGGCGGGCAATGCATTATCCGCCCTGACGCTTGGAGAAACGCTGAAAGCTGCGGGCGCAGTCATGGCCATGCAAACCGATATCAATCCAAACTGGGTACGCGCCTTTTTATATGAACGTAACGCCTCCGGCTCCCTGCAAATCACTAAACTAAATCCCGCCATGCAGGGCATCGGCACAGAATATCTGTATGGCACTGACCGCGATTTCTTTTACTTCACGCGCATATTGCCCGCGCCAAAGCACTAACGCTCCCGAGGTGGGTGACGCAAAATTCAGTAGCGACACCCCTTGTGGGTGTCCCGTGCGCGGCTATCATGCGGTCAGACGGGACACCCACAAGGGGTGTCGCTACTGGTTTCACCCGGAAGAATGCAGATTCCGCTCCCGGCGAATCTTGACACATGTTCTAACCTGTGCTACCATGCTGACGTTTCGTACAGGGTACGGGCGGGGCTTGCCCCCGCCCTGGTAATATTGTGGGGCAAGTCCCCGCCCTGGTTCCGCCAATTTGTAAAGGTAACTCTGGCTCATGATGACTTCTCTACTTTATTGCGATACCTGTGGCGCGGCCAATCGCGCCAATGCCTTGTATTGCTATGCGTGCGGCCAACCTCTGCAAAAGCAGGGGAGTCAGGCCAGCCGGAGTTCTACCGGGCTGCTCATCTACAATCACCTGCTCAAGCAGCGCTATCGCATCCTGCAACAGGTGGGCAAGGGCGGTTTTGGCGCGGTCTATAAAGCAGCGGATATGCAGTTTGGTAATCGTTTAGTGGCTATCAAAGAGATGAGCCAGGCCAGTTTGACCCCGCAAGAAATAGTTGAAGCGACCGGTGCCTTCAAGCGCGAGGCCATGCTGCTTGCCGGTCTGACGCACCCCAACCTGCCGCGCATCTACGAGCAATTCACCGATTTGGGCCGTTCGTACCTCGTCATGGACTTCATCGAGGGCGAGACGCTGGAAGACCACCTGGAAAAGCTGCCGGGGAACAGGCTGCCCGTCGATAAAACGTTGGAAATTGCCATCCAGCTTTGCGGCGTGCTCGACTACCTGCATATGCGCCAGCCATCCATCGTCTTCCGCGACCTCAAACCCGCTAATGTCATGCTGGCGGCCAATGGGCATGTCTACTTGATCGATTTTGGCATTGCGCGTCACTTCAAACCCGGCCAATCCAAAGATACTGCCGCGCTCGGCTCTACTGGCTATGCCGCGCCTGAACAATATGGCAAAGCGCAGAGTACACCACGTGTCGATATCTACGCGCTGGGAGCCACGCTGCACCAACTTTTGACAGGCCACGACCCGGCAGAAACGCCCTTTCAGTTCGCGCCACTGCAATTACACAGTTTGCCATTCCTGTCCAGGTTGCAACAACTGCTTACGCACATGCTCGATATGGATGCCGGCAAACGCCCGGCCAGTGTTGCCATCATTCGCCAGGAATTGCAGGCCATGTCAATGCAACTGTTGATTGCCAGAACGAACCCGCTGCCCACCAGTCTCCCACCAGGATACCAACCGCCAGCATCGTTGCCTCCTACTACCCAACGAAAACCTGTAGGGGCCAGCCCCGGCGCGCCCATACCCGCCCCCGGCAACATGCGCTTCGCCTGTACCGGGCATAGCAGTCGTATCACGGCGGTCGCATGGTCGCCCACAGGAACGCATATCGTCTCGGCCAGCTATGACAAAAGCGCGCGTATCTGGGATACCTCGCACGGCTATCGAGAGATTATCTATCGCGGCCACCAGGACCGCGTGCAGGCAGTAGCATGGTCGCCCGACGGGAAGCGTATCGCATCGGCCAGCAGCGATAGAACGGTGCAGATATGGGATGTTGCCACTGGCAGTCCTATTTTCACCTATCGCGGCCATGCCCTGCCCGTTATGGCCCTGGCCTGGTCGCCCGATGGGGCGCGCATCGCATCGAGTGGCGATGATAAAACCGTGCATGTG
Organism: uncultured Chloroflexia bacterium; assembly: GCA_963769535.1. Classification (GTDB taxonomy): domain Bacteria; phylum Chloroflexota; class Ktedonobacteria; order Ktedonobacterales; family Ktedonobacteraceae; genus CF-113. The sequence goes on from CAVYMC010000009.1 coordinate 56,868, forward strand.
TGGGACGTACATAGCGGGGCGCTTATCTACACGCATCGCGGGCATTCTGGCCGCGTGCAGACGCTCGCGTGGTCGCCCGATGGCACGCGCATAGCATCGAGCGGCGATGATAAAACCGTGCAAGTATGGATGCTCGTCAAGCCAAAAAGTTCCTTTTTTAGTAAGTTGCTATCCACCAGTTCCAGCGAATCAACCTATCGCGGACACTCGGCGAAGGTCTACGCGCTTGCCTGGTCTCCCAACGGACAGCGACTCGCCTCCGTCAGCGCCGATAAAACTTTGCAGGTTTGGGATGCCCTGGGAAGCAAAAAATTCTTCATCTATCGCAGCAGCGGCGCTAGCCTGAACGCCATCGCCTGGTCGCCCGATGGTCGCTACATCGCCGCCGGAGGCAACGACAAAATGGCGCATATCTGGGACAGTGTCACGCGCCAGGGCGTCTATACCTACCACGGGCATACTAACTATGTGACCTCTATCGCGTGGTCGCCCGACGGCAAGCTGCTGGCCTCCGCCAGCGTTGATCGCACCATCCAGGTATGGGAGAAACGCTAAACCTCAAACGACATCAGATCGCGCCCCACCAGTATCGTCCCTGTGTACCCCCAGTCTTTTGCCCGTGTTTGCAGGCGCCGCGCATCTATTTCCCGGTACAGGTGCGAACACACGATGACTTTCGCCTGTGACTTTGCGGCAAGCAGTACAATCTGCTCATCTTCAAGGTGTCCTGAATCGATAATGACAAAGTCAACTTCGCTAAGAAAGGCGATTTCCTGCGCGTGAAAATGCGAATCCCCGGTGATAGCGTAACGTTTGCCGCGCCATACGAACCGCAGCCCATGATTTCTCGCCGGTGGCAGGCTGGTGAAGTCGAAGCGTTGTGTTCCAATTTCAAATTCTTCTGTTGTGATCTCATGCACGCGCACCGCATACGATGGCTGCGTAAAGCTGGATGGCTCGAAGAGATTCATCAAGCCATCGACCAGTCGCTGAACGCCTCGCGGCCCATAGATATGCAAATCGCTCGAACGGGCATCGCGCCGCGACCACGCCCCCGCCTGTAACAAAGGGATGAGGTCGGAAACGTGATCGGCATGAAAATGTGATAATACAATGTGGCTGAGCTTATCATGCGAAATGCCAGCTTCAAGCAGGCGTTGCAAGATTCCATGCCCGCAATCAAAGAGAACCAGCAAACCATCCAGCTCTAACAGGACGCTCGATGCGCGTCTCTCATGCTCGATCTGACACGTACCCGTGCCAAGTAATGTAATGCTGCTCATAATATGCTTTCCCTTATGCTCAATTGCGATATACACTAACATTACCACTTTTTTGAAACTTTGAGCTATTTCTATTGTGTATGCCGAATCTCACATGTATACTTATCTAGCAGAAGCTTTACAGTGCTGACCTGGCTGGCTTACCTATAGCGGCACTATGCTTCAAATAATTTTAAGAGTGACGACGAAATGACTACAACTAGACCAAGAGCCATTTCCCTTTTTACAGGGGCAGGTGGTCTTGATATTGGCTTTCACAAATTGGGCTTCGATATAGTGGCATGTATTGAAATCGAGCCAGTATTTTGTAAAACACTCGAACTTAATCTTGGGCGGTCTTTGCGGGAAGACTGTAAAGTGATCTGTGCGGATATCAAAAATGTTGAGCCTACAGAGTTACATATAGAGCCGATTGACGTAATAGTGGGCGGTCCGCCTTGCCAGAGCTTTTCTGCTGCTGGTCGAAGAGCTGGTGGCGTTACGGGAATATTCGATGTACGAGGTGCGCTGTTTGAGCAATACTGCCGATTCGTGAGCCATTTCAGGCCAAAAGCATTCATATTTGAAAATGTGCGGGGGATTTTGCAGGGCAATAAAGGGCGTGATTGGCAAGAAATACTTAGCCTCTTTACCTCTTTGGGATACTCGCTATCCTATAAAGTACTCAACGCAGCAGATTATGGTTTGCCCCAACACCGGGAACGTTTGATACTTGTCGGTGTAGATGGAGATACTTTTCTATTTCCACGTCCCACTCACGGAGTAGATTCTGCCAATGGTAATCCCTATCTAACAGCTCTAGAAGCAATCAGAGACCTTCAGCCAGAAAACGAGCCGATTCATGATTACGATGGTAAATATGGAAAGCTGTTACAAGCAGTGCCTCCGGGTATGAATTATCACTACTTTACTAAAGAAATGGGATATCCTACGCCAATTTTTGCATGGCGTTCGCGTTTCTCCGATTTCTTGTACAAAGCAGACCCCCATAAACCTATCAAAACACTTGTTGCAAGGTTAGGTAAATACTCGGGGCCGTTCCATTGGACATCCCGAAAATTTACTCTTGCCGAGTTTAAAAGACTGCAATCTTTCCCAGACGATTATGAGTTAGCAGGAGGGCTAAACGTACAGTTGCAGCAACTCGGCAATTCAGTGGCTCCCAAATTTGCCGAGGTTTTAGCATCAGCATTGAAAGCTCAATTATTTGAAGCGGATAAGACCGTAGAATTGTTGGCACAAGAATACCGACTATCTTTCGATCGTAGAAAAAGCGCGAAAGCCAGGCAGACCAGGCTCAAGCGTGTAGCTGTTGAGAGCGAGCAGCAATTATCATTCTTTGGCAATGAGCCTCTAATCGAGCATTCTTCTGAGGCCCAGAACCAATGTTTGAATAATGGATTGCAGGATAAAAGCGTAAGCTATTTTGCGTATAAATCTCCTAAACACAGGGTGCTGCTGAACGAGGGCGATCTTCTTCCTATCGCCGCTTACTGCGTTGAGATCGAACGTCATCAAGATACCCTGCACCTGGCTGTTTCAAAGCAATCAAATGGGGCTTTTCTTACTCCCACCATTGTGTACCGTTTGACCTTCAAACATCCCATAGGCAAAGGAATTAAGGCAATAGTGTGTAATCTATGGACAAATAGTGGTTTAGACATTCCAATTGCCTGGGATGCTATCGAATACAGTATCCGCGAGTACTCGAATTATCACTCGCTTATGGATATCTATGGACACTTTACAGAGCCTCATCCGATATTTTCTTTAGCTTGTTCTGTGAAGACTCATCACGACGATCCCATTGTCAGGTTTGCCGAGTATTTCTCCCATTTTAGGAATACGATGATCGAGCTACCGGCAGAAAGGCTTAAACAGATCATGGGATTAAGTGGCCCGGTTAATTTCTTAGAAGAGGTTAAAAATTTGAGGCAACTTAGATTCGATGTCAGAGTGCATGAAACGAATCTGACTATTCCGAAGGGAATGTTCCGATGTTGCTATCCTTTCGCCCTCGGTTCTGATAAGCAGGTCTCGGTGAGTTGGAAGGATTTAGAGTATGGAAATCGCAGCCTTGTACTCTAAGCGAACACATTTAAAGTCGTGTCTGAATTGGAGAGATTATAAATGCCAGGTCCAGTAACTATAGGCACCCACAAAGAGCAAATTAACAATGCTCTAGATGATCTGTATTATGAAGCAAACTCCAAACAAGCAAAGCTTGTTGAAGGAGAGCAGTTCCAATGGACGCTTCCAAAAGAGCTAATCAACCTCATCGATCAATTTTGGAATAAGGCGTTAGGGAATGCCGAAAGCGCAATCACGAACCTGACAACATGCCTGATATGTAAGTCTATTGAACCCACTATTGATTGCCGCTACCATCGTGAGCCTAGAAATGGTATGCCACAGCCCTCCAGTGGGCCAAATAACTACTTTTCTGGCAGAACAATAAGTGAGCAGATCGTGGCTCCATGGCTAAAAAATCAGGATTTTGTAACTAGCAACTCTGGTTGGCAAACAAGAACGTTTGAGAGGCCCAGACCCTATACCCTGGATTATCCCGAAAATATCCAGGCTATTAAAGATGAATTTTTACAGATACTAGATGAGGTTCAATCTGGTGAGGTTACTCTGGCTAAAGAAGCACTGGAGTATCTTGTATTCAATCAAATTGCATTTCGTGAAAACCAGAGAATTCAACTCACTGTACCCAGCATAAATAGTATCCAAACCATCATCTCATTTTTTGAAAAGCATTTTTTGGCTAGTTATTCACGAAAAGGTGCTTCCCGACTTCCTGTACTTGCAATTTACGCTGTCTATAGCTGCGTCATGGCTGAAATAGAGCGATATCAAGGACATCATTTAGATTCCTTACAAAGGCATGAAGCAGCCGATGAAAGAACAGGCGCAATTGGTGATATTCAAATTTTCGATGGGGAAGCCAAAATATTTGAAGCTTTTGAGATCAAACACGAAGTGACGATCAATAGAGAGATAATTCGTACAGCATACGATAAGTTTCGTGGCTATCCGTCATTACAAAGATACTATATCTTAACGACTGCCGTAGTATGTGGAGGGCAAGACCCAGATTCGCTAGATATGATCCAGCGAATAAAGAACAGCCATGGGGCAGAAGTGATAGTCAACGGGGTTCTTCCCACAATAAAGTACTTTTTAAGATTGCTCAAGAATCCCTCAAGTATCTTTCCCGTATACGTAGACCTCCTTGCGAAGGATCGGTCTGTTTCTTATGGACACAGGCAGAAATGGAATGAAGTAGTGATTGGATTATAGCATCCTACCTGACATACCAAGAAAGAGGCATAGAGCATGAAATTTGATCTCGACGACGAGCAATCAGATATTCGCGACACTGTGCATCGCTTTACTGAACAGGAAATTACGCCTAATGCCGGGGCATGGGACGAACAGGCATATTTCCCGCGTGAAATCTATACCAAGATGGCCGAACTGGGTCTGACAGGCATGACGACGCCTGAAATGTATGGTGGGAGCGCGCTCAGCCGCCTGACGGGCGCGCTGGTATACGAGGAACTGGCGAAAGGCGAGATGGCGACGGCGGTGGGTCTGTCGGTGCATAATATGGTGACGGGCAGCATCGCGCGTTTTGGCAGCGAGCAGCAGTGCCGCCGCTGGGTACCCGCGCTGGCAGCCGGCAAATTACTCGGCGCGTTCTCCTTGAGCGAGGCCGCGTCAGGGTCTGACGCGGCCAGCCTGCAATGCCACGCGGAGCGGCGGGACGATTGCTATGTGCTCAATGGCTCCAAGATGTGGGTCACGAACGGCGGCGAAGCCGATATTTATCTCTTGATGGCGCGCACAGGAGGAAAACACGCGGGTTCGGCAGGTATCTCCTGCTTCGTCGTCGAAAAAGGTCTGCCCGGCTTCACATTTGGCAAAAAGGAGCGCAAGATGGGCCTGCACTCCTCGCCCACACGCGAATTGCTCTTCGAGGATTGCGCTCTGCCCGTTGCCAACCGCATTGGCGAAGAGGGACAGGGCTTCAAAATCGCGCTTTCGTCGCTGGATGGCGGGCGCATCAACATCGGCGCTATCGCGGTAGGCGTGGCGCAGGCCGCCTTTGAAACCGCCAGCCGTTATGCCCGCGCGCGCGAGCAGTTCGGCCAACCCATAGGAGCGTTCCAGGGCATCCAGTTCATGCTGGCCGACATGGCGATGAAGATCGAAGCTGCGCGCCTGCTGGTCTACGAAGCCGCCTACAAGCTGGACGCCGGGCAGAATGCAGCCATGTACGCCTCGATGGCGAAGTGCTTCGCCACCGATATGGCGATGGAAGTCACCACCAATGCCGTGCAAGTGCTGGGCGGCGCGGGCTACGTGCGTGACTATCCTGTCGAACGCTACATGCGCGACGTGAAAGTAGCGCAAATTTTCGAGGGCACAAACCAGATTCAGCGCGTCGTCATTGCCCGTGCCCTGCTGGGGAATATACGCAAATAAATGCCTCGACAGGCCAGTTCCGGTATGGTACACTCTAATTAGAACAAGGGATTGGGGGAACTCGTGGCGTGCCTAAACCGTATGATGATGCGATGAAAAAGCTAGTAGATAGGCGTCCACAAGATTTTTTATGGTGGTTTTTTCGTAATGCGCAGTTTGTTAAACAGTTGCCTTATGAGCTAGACTTTATCCATTAACTGGACAAAAAACGGATGGCAGAGTACTCTTCTCTCGTACCTAACTACGAGAAAGGACGAAAGATGAGCCATCTGCCTGAACGAATTATACCCATTTTGAGACCGTTTGAAACGGTTTTCAGCAAACATGTCTGGGAATGGGCCAAGGTGCTTTTGATTGGAGCGATCCTGGCCCCAGGAGAACGAACGGTGGCAGCTATCGTGCGAGTCATGGGACACTCGCACGACAAAGGGTTCCAGAACTATCACCGCGTCCTCAATCGAGCCACATGGTCGAGCCGAGCACTGAGCCACATGCTGTTGCTGTTGCTGGTGTCCCTGTTCGTGCCAGAGAACGCCCCCGTGGTGATGGGGAAAGATGAAACGATTGAGCGTCGCCGCGGCAGCAAAATCGCCGCACGAGGCATCTATCGGGATGCGGTGCGTTCGAGTAAGGAGTTCTTTGTCAAAACCAGCGGACTGCGCTGGATCTCGCTGATGTTGCTCACGCCGATCCCGTGGGCTGGGCGCGTGTGGGCCTTGCCCTTTTTGACCGTGCGTGCTCCTTCCGAGCGGTATCATGACCAGCGCAAGAAGGCGCATAAGACGATCACGGATTGGGCGAGACAGATGATCCGGCAAGTCCACCGCTGGCTGCCGGAGCGGGCATTGGTGATCGTTGCCGATGGAAGCTATGCGGTCGTGGAGTTTCTGGCGAATCTGGTTCGCTTGCCACACATCACCCTGGTCATACGCATGCGCCTGGATGCGGCGTTGTATGATCCTGCCCCCGCACGACAAGCGGGCAAGAAAGGTCGGCCTGCGATCAAAGGCCAACGTCAAATGACGCTTCTCAAACGACTGGCCGATCCCACTACCGTGTGGCAGAAACGCACCGTTGCCTGGTATGGGGGCATCACCCGAACGGTAGAGATCGCCACTGGCGCGGCCCTGTGGTATCATCCGGGCATTCCTCCGGTCGCCATCCGCTGGGTACTGGTCCGTGACCCCGAGGGGAAGTTCGCTTCTCAGGCCGTGCTGTGTACCGATCAAAACGCTGACCCGGTTCAAATCCTGGCGTGGTTCGTCATGCGTTGGACAGTGGAAGTCACCTTTCATGAAGTGCGCACGCATCTGGGGGTGGAAACGCAACGCCACTGGTCGGGACCTGGCCATTTTGCGCACCACCCCCGCTCTCCTGGGGCTGTTTTCGCTCGTGACCATTTTTGCCCGGCAGTTGCTCGATGAACACCCGTTCCCGGTTCGCCAGGCCGCCTGGTATGCCAAAGCCGTGCTCACCTTTTCGGATACGTTGGCGTTCGTTCGTCAGCATCTCTGGCCCTCTTCCTTTTTTTGTTTGTCGTCTTCTCAAGGCGAGATGGTGGAAATTCCACGGGCACTTTTTGAGCGCCTCGTCGATACGCTCGCTTTCACTGCCTGATTTGGATAAAGTCTAGCTCAGAGACCGTACCAAAAGTGCTCCAATGGACTACTCCGTCTTCGTCCAGCATATTTTCTGCTTTCCCCTGGTCTATCAGGTACACAGAAACATCGTTTCTGGATATGAAAGCCTCCTTGCGCTTGAGATAGAACTTATCCTGAATAGTATCCGGCTCGGTAGACTCGGCAGCCTTCATCAGATTCGCAAGATGGTCAACGATGTAGGGACTATGGGTTGTGATAAGCACAGGTAAACCAGCGTTTACCAGCATTGCTAGAAATTCGGTCATTTTGGCCTGCGCTTCTGGATGCAAATTCATTTCTGGTTCATCTATAATGAGCAATTCGCCGGGAACCGCAAGATAACGTAAGTAGAGGACAAGCGAAGCGAGTTCCTTCACCATAGAGGAGGCTATAGGTAGTTCTATTTCGGGTCCGCCATCAGGTTCAAAGAGGATTTCGCGGCGTGGATCTGGCTCAGGTGTAGAAAAGTCCACACCTCCGCCTAAAATTTGTTTTCCTATCAGTTCTGCTAGTTGCATGTACGTCACAATAACGGGAAAGTTCCCTGCATCTCTTTGTCGTCTGGATATGCTCCTTTCAAAAGCTTCTCCAATCATGGCCTGAAGAAAACTCACCGGTTCTGTCAAGTGCCGCACAAAGAAAGTGGACGGTTGCTTACCTATTTGCCGAAAGATAGGAAAAGCTGTAAAGGCTGTTCGCTCAGTAGCAAAGGTATTTACGGCCTCATATAAACCATAATGCATCGCGTGGAAAACGGAAGACACTACTTCATCTTTAATAACTCGATCTGGCAGCTTGTCTGATATGCTACCCTCGGTGGACGTGTAAATGTAAAGTTCTCGTTTTCCTGGCTCTTTCAGAAAATTAAGTAGCGCATTTTGCTGTGATTTCCCTACAGAGATTTTTCTTTCCTCAGAGGAGTCTAATATCCGTTTCAAAATAGCAATTTCCAGACGGGGATATGTTTCATTTATAGTTCCATCAATATAAGCTCTGGTATATTGTCCCCATCCATATTGCCCCAAAATACCCGCTAAAGCATACGCCAGCCACGTCTTCCCTGCATTATTCGGCCCAATAAAAACAGTGAATGGTTTCAGATCAATTTCAGCCTCTTTGATAACTCCCAGGTTGCGAACTGATACTTTCATGTGAGGCGTCTCCCGTTTGCATCTTGATAGCTCATGTCTTCTTTAGTTATTGCAGTATACCAGATATTTCATTATAGCCACATTCACCACTCCCCATATCCGTACTTCGTCTCGCGCTCGATCAGCGCCCGTTCCGCCTCATCCAGCCCAAAAGCATCATACACCGCGCTATTCAACAGCATCTCCAGCCGCACAATCTCATCCGTCAGCCTGCCAATCTCTACTTTTCTCTCCCTCAGCAACGCCTCCCAATCGTCGCGCTCTTTCAGAGGAATATCGCGCTTGAACACCTTCACCAGCTCCTCGCGGAACTCCGAAAACGACAACTGCCACCACTCCTGCAAGCGTTGATTGAGCTTGCCACCGACCGCGCCAAGATCGCTCACAATGCGATGCGCCGTCCTGCGCCGCGCCTCGTACCGTTCCCGCGCAACCCCCGTCAACTGTCGCGCCAACGCCCCGATACGCTCGCTCTGCTCGTTGGTGAGGGATGGGATGGGGAGGCGTTCCATGTACTGGCTGAACAAGCGATAGATAAGCGTTCCGGCACGCTCGCCAAGTGGCTGTGAGGTGTTTGCAATCACAAACCAGGTAGTACGCGAAGCCAAAATACCTAAAAGCGCTTGTGAATCTGTGGGAAGACAATATCCTGTATTGCCAATATAAATACCGGGTTCGCCCCAACTGAAACGCGGTTTTCTAGTTATATCAGGCCAGAAGATCTTTGCCTGCTCAAAAGCATCATAATAATCGCAGGGCCGTAACTCCCACCAATATTGGCCTTTATCCTGTCGTTTACGCGCAGCTTCTACAAAATTTACCAGATAATTTGCCAATCCAGGATGGCGTGACTGAAATCTCTCCCATGCTTGGGTCTCAGAAAGATTAAGGTCGGAAAAAGTTTGTAACGTCCAACCATAAGGGATGCAGATCAGCCATCGTTCTTCATTCTCTTGATACCAGGGTCGTAAGTCCTCCCCACGCAGTACAGGCTTAATAATGTTTGTACAAGTAGGGTCTTCTTTCACCAATTGATCTCGTGTAGCCTGGTCAATAATAAATACCTCATTTAAGCCTGTTTTCACACCAGAGTATATACGTCCTCTAGCTACTTCAAGTAATGAATTACTGGCTGAGATTAGCTTTGCAGCGATTAAGCGTGAAGCGTTGCTCGTTAGCCGCCAGCCTGTATCAAGCTGGTCATGCATTGAGACCGCAAATAGCTTGTCGGGAAGCTGGTCTCTGAAAGTCGTGATACTTTCGCCCTTTGCAAATACTGCTGCTTGTGCTGTATGTTCTGTCGTCGGTAATGTTTTGCGCACAACCTGAATTGCAGGACTCAGGTCGGGCGCGTCGGCAAAAATATAATTATTGCCCATATCAATGATGGTTTCTACCGTCGTTTTGGTGCGAAGGTATTGGCGCAATGGCATTCCATAGTTTGCGTATAACCATGTATTGCTACTGATATACGCCAGTCTCCCATCATTGCGCAGCAAACGCAATCCCTGCGCGAAGAAGTAGACGAACAGGTCCGCCACGCCATGATACACGTCGTACCTGTCCTGGAAGAAGGGTTTGTCGGCGCTCAATTGTTCTTGTCGCACGTAGGGCGGGTTGCCGATCACCACATCGAAGCCAGCCCGTTCCCCCAGAGGTTGGCCGGAGTTGTCGAAGAAGATGTTGGGGAATTCCAGTTCCCAGTGGAAGAAGCCCTTCTTTTGCGCCAGAGCGTTTCCGGCTGCCAGCCAGCTTTCAAATTGCGCGGCCTGCGTCTGCGCTTGCTCCTGCTCGCCATTCTTGTCCAGCGCGTAATCGGCGAGGGAACGCCACACGTCTTCGCCGATTTGCACGTCGTAGTAGAGCGCGGCCCCCAGGTTTGCCAGGCGCTGGTATTTCTCGCTGAAATGCTGGCGCAATCTTTCGTAGGCTGCTTCTTGCGCCTTAACATCCTTGAGCGTCACGCCGGGGTTCTGTTCGATGGTGGCGATGGCGTCCAACGCGCCCTGTGTGACGTGGCGAAAGTCTTCATCGAATAGTGTTAGGGGATCAAGAAATATTAACTATCCCGATTAGCCAGTAAGCACCCATCGATATCCACAAACCACTTTCCCAGAGAGGGCAATCGCTGAAGCTGGGTTTCCACCAGATCCATGGCTTGCTTGGTCAGTTTGACACCAGTCTGATAGGTGGTCATCACCAAGGCGACCACGGGATGGTTTCCTTTCCATGTCATGGTGCGGGCATACTGGATCACGGCATCGACGGAATCCAGCAAGGCTCCATTCCAATGCTGTTCTAAAATTCCCCAACAGCGTTCGATCGAGTTGTATTTACTATGGTATGGGGGATAATACGCCAGACGGATGGTGAGCTGATATCGCAGAGCAAACTCCACCAGACGCTGCATGAACTGGGTGCGCCGACTGTGGCTCTCCGGGCCATTGTCCAGGTTGATGAGCAGGGTCCTGACCAGAGGAAAGTGCTCTTTGACCGTCTCCCACCAGTCGACCAAGCGATCCACCAGGCAATCGCTGGTCACTTTGGACGTCACCCCGTAGAGAAAGAGCTCGTCGGAAGCGGGCAGGAAAATGCCCACTGGCGTCACCGTCGCTGCTGGTTGAAAATCGTGATCAGCGGCCCTGGTGGGGACGCGATTCTTTCCCCCTCGCGCGAAAGGACCGACCTTGACGATGGCTTTGGCATCCAGCGAGAGCCGTAACACCTGCTCAGAGGCATCAGCCTCTTCATTGCACTGCTTCACCTGGGCAAAGATGGCATCGGTCTCGGGGACTTTTTTTGGGGTTGGCTCTTGGCCACTTTTTTCGGGAAGTAGCCCAACTGGTTCAGCTTGGTTGCAATAGTCTCGGCGGTGGGGAGTTCCTCGTCGCTATAGCCCTTCTGGGCCATCAACTGGCGGCGGACTTCGGCTGCTGTCATCCGCGTGTACAGACGCGTCGTGCGAAACTGCGGATCCGCCTGACTCTGCCCATCCACAATGGCGGTGAGATCCTTCAATAAGTTGGGCAAATGGTCTTCGCTGTGCTTGCGGCCACGCAACCTGAAGCCATCCACGCACACCATTCCGCTCTCCACTTCATGCATCCCTTTGCGTATGGTGACACGATTCCAGCCCAGTTCCCGTTCGGCCAGCCTCTGGCCGCCTGTACCTAGCGCTTGCACCGTCCGTGCCATAAACATCCGGCATGCACTCCCCTTGAGTTGCTTGGCCGTGTTCAACACCAGCGCTTTGACTTCCTCCGTTAGTTCCACTCTTGTCCCTCCAAGCATTCTTTTCTTGGCGCAGTATACCATACTGGGATAACTTAGTTTTCGGAAGTCCCTTAGCGCGAGCTGACCGGCTTGCTGCTGCTCCGCTCGAGCCTGCTGGGCGCGTTTCTGCGCCTCTTTCGCGCCGGGGTGCTGACCGGCTGCCACGTCCTCCAGCCACGAACCAATCAGCGCGTTGCCGCTGCGCAGGTGGTGATCGAGGAAGCTTAACGGGCGATCTTTGGCGGCGGTGATGAGCCAGAGCGAGAGCTTGGCGAGTTCCACCGCCAGGGGGTTGAGATCGACGCCGTAGATGCATTGCTGCGCCACGCGCCGTTTCCAGTAGGTCAGGTCTGCCTCTCGCGAAGCGGCTATCCTGCTCGTTCTGCTCGCCTCGTCCGCCGTTTCTGGCTGCGCGCCCAGTTCCACCAGGTAACGCGCGATGTACTCCGTCACCTCCACCGGAAAATGCCCGCTGCCCATTGAAGGATCAAGCACGTTGATGGAGAGCGCGGCGCGCACGCGCTCTTCGTCGTTCTGCGCATCCCTGACAGCCTCGTCCAGCGCCGGTCTCACCGCTTCGTCCACCATGTATTTGACGATGTAGTCGGGCGTATAATAGCTGCCGGTGATCTTGCGCTCGCCCCTATCGGTGACAAGGTAGACCTCGCCAGCCGCGAATTCCCGCGCGATATCGCGTTTCGGCGCGCCCTGTGCCGGCACGATCTTGCTGCTCGAGCGCAGTTCGACCAGTGGTTCGCTCGCCACGCGCAGCGTATATTCCAGCAGCCCTTCGTAGATGGTTCCCAGGTGCCGCTCGGCCAGGTCGCGGTAATCGACGAACTGGAGCTTGACACGCGCCAGTTTTTCGATGGCGCGGCACAGGCTGAGATCGCCCACGACATATTTCTCAAGAAAGGGGTGACGCTGCGGGTCGAAGAGACCGCCGTTGAAGGTGGTCACGGTCAAAGGCGGGCTGCCCAGGTTAATGATGTTGAAGAGTTCTTTTAGACGCGCCCATATGACGCCACTGGTGGGCAGTATCCAGGGCTGTTTCACCACCTCGCGCTTGATGGCATCCAGGCTGTACTGGTTGCGATACGGCGCGTTGTCATGCAATGGCAGCAAATCGCGCGCCTCGGCATAGAGTATGAAAAGCAGGCGATACAGCAGGATCAGCGAGTTGTCGTATATCTGCTTATTGGTTTCGGGCGACGGCGTCAGGCGATTCTGCGGATAATCGAGGAACCCCTGCGCCACGTAACGCAGCGCGTCATAGACCTGTTCGCGCAGGCTTTCGCTCACCCCGCGCGCGTAATCCGTGCTGGCTGTGAGAATGCTATCGAGCGAAAGCGCGCCCGCGTCGAAGGCGGCGCGCCGGAAGAAGGTATAGAAGTACAAAAAAGCCTTGAGGTCCGACCTCAGCAGCGCGGGCAGGTCAACCTCGTAGAACACCTCTAACTTATGCGCCGTCTGCCCTGAATAGAGACGCCACTGCCGCCCGTTGGTGAGAATGCCCCAGGGCAACCCGCTATGCAGCATATAAAAGAAAATCTGCCACGAAGGGTTCTTGTTGGACAGGTCCGCGCTTTTGCTCGCGCTTTTCAAGGTCTGATCTAAGGGCCGCTCCCACGCTTTAGCGTCCCCAATGGCATACGCGCTCCGTAAATTATCGGGTTCTACCGTTTTGTTTTTATTAGCCACCAGCGCGTCTGCATCGCGATAGAAAATGTAGTCGGGCTTCTGCGTCCCATTGGGAACCTTCAAGGGCACCTGCACCTCAAACGTATGCCCCAGCAAGCGCAAAACAGGCTTGATCCAATCGTCTTCGGTTTGCGCTTCGTTGCTGGCGTTAGGCGTAAACCTGTCGAAGACCTGCTGCAACTGTCCCATAACCCCGGCTGCCTCATCTTCCAACGCCGCCCAGTGTTCAGGCAAAATATGATCGAGGTAATAATCAGAGAAGAGCCGTTGATTCTGGTGCGACGCTCCGAGCAGCCGCCCTTGCAGAGGCTGTGACACGTTTATTCCCGCCTACATCTACAGATTGCCAGGGCGACCGCAAGGGTGCGCCCCTACCCTACTACGAATCAGCCTGTGCCGATTCTCGCTCTCAAATCGCATTCACTATAACATGATGGATAGGGTAAGACAAGCCCCACCCAACGTTGACGGGTGGGCGTCATCTTTTTGCAGCAAGCGAGCGTTGACCAGGGCAGGAGCAGAGCTCCAGCCCGTCATGTCATTCTGAGCGCATGTGTCATTCTGAGCGCAGCGAAGAATCTCCTGCCCCGCCAGCCAGATTCTTCGCTGCGCTCAGAATGACACCTCTCCTGCTACATACGGCTTCGCGCTGCGCTGCGTCGTAGGGGACGGGCCGGGCTTGCCCCCGCCCTGGTTATTGTAGCTATAGCTAATCAGTACCCCTTTGTACCATTTTCACGCTATTTTAATAGTTTCTTGACTACAATGAAATACATCGATACAGATAGAAGCAATTTGGAAGCATCAGGGGTGAGATATGGTTGAACGTCTCTCGTTTGTGATTGTTGGTAATGGAATAGCAGGTGTTACCGCCGCCGAGACTGTGCGCCAGGAGCAGCCATCGGCAGAGATCACCATCATCGCGGAAACGTCGTCACCGGCCTGTCACCGGCCTTCGCTCAAAGAGTATCTGGCGGGGCGGGTAGAGGAAGATGTGTTATTTGCGCGTCGCCCCAGTTTCTACGCTGATAAGGGATTGCGCTTCTTGCTCGACCGCGTCGTGGATATCGATGTTGCGCGGCGCCAGCTTGCGCTGCGGCGGGGGCAGAGCATCGGTTATGACCGTTTGCTACTGGCAACGGGGGGGCGCGCGCGCCGTCTGACCTGCCCCGGCAGCGACCTGGCGGGCGTGCTGACCCTGCGTTCAGTCACAGATTACCAGGTCGCCCTGCGTTTTCTAGAAATTGCGCGGCGCGTTGTCGTCTACGGCGGCGGCCCGTTGGCGCTGGAAACAGCGGACACGCTGCGCCAGCGCGGCCTGCGCGTTACCCATCTGCTGCGCCGCCGCCAGTTGTGGGCGGACATGCTCGATAGAACGGCGTCCGAACTTATTTTGCACCAGGAACAGGAAGCCGGAGTTGAGGTGCGTGTAGAGGATGAGATCGCGGAGATTACCGGCAAGTCGGGACGTGTGCAGGGCATTATCACGCGCAACGGGGCGCGTATCCCCTGCGACCTGTTGATAATGGCGATTGGCTCTGAGCCTGTGATCGATTGCATCAAAGCCAGTGGCATTGCCTGCGAGCGCGGCGTCACGGTGGACCATGCCATGCGCAGCAGCGTTGCTGACGTGTACGCGGCTGGCGATGTGGCCGAAACGCTCGATCCGCTCACGGGCAGTATGCGTATCCCAGGCCAGTGGTACCCCGCCATGCAGCAGGGCCGCGCCGCCGCCTACGGCATGATGGGAATGCTGGACGCGCTGCGCCTGCGCCATGCCGCGCCCTTTAGCAACGCCTATCTGCGCCCCATCAACACCTTCTCACTCTTCGGCTTCGACATAGCCGCCGTTGGCCTGACCAGCGTATCCGCACCCGCTTACTCGGAAGTGATGGCTGATATAAAGACGCATATTTACAGCAAAGCTTTGCTCAAAAACGGCGTGCCGGTGGGGTTGCTCTCCTTCGACGGCCAGCGCGACACACTGGCATTCAAACGCGCCATCGATCATGCCGTCGATCTCACTCCTGTAGCATCATGCCTGTTTGAGCGCGATTTCAAGCTGCAAAACTGGCTCGACGGGCAAAAAGTACCCGCGCCCGTGCTGGCTGTGCGCAAGGCCAGGACGAACGCGCCGGGGCTAGCCACAACAGCGTCCGGGCGCAGATTTAGAAAGCAGTTCGCGCCTGTCGCGCCGCTTATCGAACTGCCAGACGCGGACGAGGATGAAGACAATGACGAAAGCGAAAAAACGATGGAGATTGTGCTAGCTGCGAACAGCAATCCCTATACCCTGCCCGTGATTCCCACCGCCGCTTTCCTGGCCCCACTGCTGCCGGCCAGAACCGCGCAAATGCTGGTTGCTGGCAACGATATCGACGACACTCCCACCATGATGCTCAACTCGCAAGACCCGGATATGACTGCCGCGCCCGAACATACGCACACGCCCATCAGCCAGGCCGAGGCCCTGACCATCGGACGCGAATCCTCCTCGAAGCTGGTCATCAATCACCAGTCCATCTCGCGCCACCACGCCGCCATCATCTGCGCTAACGGCGCCTACTTCCTGCGCGACATGGGCAGCCGCAACGGCACCTTCATCAACGAGACCCGCCTTGATCCCGCCCGCAATTACCTCCTCAAACCACGCGACCACATCCGCATCGGCAACCTGATAAACTACCAGTTTCTGCTGCGACCGGTTGCGCCAGGGACGCGATGATCAGCGTTCTGATGATGTTCGCCAACCGAATACAGAAATGGGGAGGAAGGCGTCCCCCCCGTCCTGATGAACTTTGACAACCGAATAGGGTAATGGAAGCACTCCCTGTCCCTACAAAAAAAATTATCGCGCAAAATGAGCGGTATATGTCCTGTATTGAGCAGGAATGATAAATTCTGACGACCCGATGGTGTCGTCTTCTGTAGGGACAAGGGGCGGGGTGGGGTGGATGAGGGGGCCTTGTGCTTGTCCTCGTCCAACTCACGACATGCGGCAATACATCATCACATCCCAACGGAATCGCGTTGCCACGAGGACAAGCACAAGGCCCCCACCCATCCCCTCATCCGCCCCTTGTCCCTACAGGACGGGAGCGGACGGTTTCTAGCCATTACCCTGTTCGGTTGTCAAAGATCATCAGGACGGGGCCACGCGCATTATCGGTTTGGGTTGGTAAAATTCATTGCAGCGTATGTGTCATTCTGAGCGCAGCGAAGAATCTGACTCGCTGGACAGGAGATTCTTCGCTGCGCTCAGAATGACACATATGCTCAGAATGACACGATGGGCGGGGCCTCAACGCTCTGCGGCCCCCCGCCCTGGTGTCAACGCACGCTTGCAGCAAAAACTTGACGCCCACCCCTCCTATCCTGATAGCTTGTCACCACTGCTCAATACAGCTATAATAGCAGCACATTATCGCATTGAACGAGAAAGAGCAGGCAAAACATATGGACACCACGATTACGATTGAGTTCTTTTCAGATACGAAAGAGCACCTCAGAACGCTGGAGCAGCGCTTGAAGCATGAGCGTGATGTGGATGTGGACCTGGTTGAGCCGCGAGATTTGACGGCCCCCGCGCTTGTGGCTATCGGCATCAAGAAGCATGGCGAGCGGGCCGAGAGCGCCGCGCAAAGGGTGGCGCAGACGCTGTATAGCTTTTTACACGATGATGCGAGCGCTGCCGGACAGAATAAGATGCTGCTGTTGACGATTGAGGGCGATCGCGTGGATATCAAAACCCTGTCTGTCGAGCAAATTAAGGAGATTATCCTGGAAGCCAGGGAGAACGAATAATCTCAGAAGGAACAAGACCAATGCCGAAAATGTATGGATGGGTGCGGGAGGTAGTGCCAGAAAGTCCGGCGGACAGGGCCGGATTGCAGCCGGGTGATTTGATTCGCACGATCAATGGTCACGCGATGCGCGACCTGGTGGATTATCGCTTTTACGTGGCCGATGAAGAATTGACCATCGGCTTTGAGCGGCAACTGAACCAGCATGAAGTACAGATAAATAAGACCTACGATGAGAACCTGGGGGTGCTTTTCGGCGAGGAGCCTGCGCCCTTTATTCGCCAGTGCGCCAATAAATGCGTCTTCTGCTTTATCAAGGGGCTACCCGAACGCTTCTCGGCCCAGCCGGGACTGCCGCACGGGATGCGCTCCACGCTGTATATCAAGGATGACGATTATCGCTACTCCTTCCTGTTTGGCAACTTCATCACGCTGACCAACCTGAAAGAGCATGACTGGCAGCGGCTGGACGAGCAAAAGCTGACGCCGTTGTACGTCTCGGTGCATACCACAGACCCCGACCTGCGGCGCAAGATGGTGGATGGCCCGCGCGCGGGCGACATCATCGAGCATATCCAGCGCCTGGGCAGCATGGGCATTACCTGCCACACGCAGCTTGTGCTCTGCCCGCCCATCAATGACGGTCCGCAGCTTGACCGCAGCATCACAGACCTGGCCGCGCTGCGTCCCATCGTCGAATCGATTTCGGCGGTGCCGGTGGGCCTCACCAAATATAACAACATGATGAAAACGGGTGATTTACCGGCGCTGCGCCACTATACGCTTGAGGAGGCCGAGGCGGTGATCGATCAGGTTGAGCAGCGCCAGCGGCGTTTCGAGGCCGAGAGCCAGGATGGCTCCCCCTTTGTCTACCTCTCGGATGAATGGTACTACATCACCGGGCGCGACTTCCCACCGGCCCGGCACTACGGCTCCTACGCGCAAATCGAAAATGGCGTCGGCATGACGCGCTACCTGATCGATCAATGGGAACGAAGCAAACGCAAATTACCCGCGCAACTGCCACAGCCGCGCCGCGTCACCCTCGTGACCAGCACGATGGCGAGCCGCGTTATTGAAGCCTTCGCCGATGATTTGCGCCAGGTAGAGAACCTTGATGTGCAGGTTTTGCCCGTCGTCAACCAGTTCTTCGGCCCCGAAATCACCGTCGCCGGCCTGCTGTGCGGGCAGGACGTGCTGGACGCGCTGCTTGCCAACTGACAACCTGGGCGATCGTCGTGCTGCTGCCGCGTGTCATGCTCAACAACGAGGGGACGCGCTTCCTCGATGATATGACGGTAGAGGATTTCAAGTCCAGCCTGCCGGTACGTGCGGAGTTTGTGCGCAACGCCCCGGAAATGATTGACGCGATACGCGGATTGCGTGAATGATACCAGCATGATATAACAACACTATTCTTTTGTGCTTCTTTATCAGGTATCCTTATTTCTAACGAAACGATATTGTTCCTGGGAATGCCAGGAAGGTATTCTATCTTTAGAAAGGATGCGTAGAGCATGGCGACTTCAACCGTCAAAACCACCGACCAGGCGCTTTCGACCACGCTGTCTTTGTTACAGGACATCCTGGGTTCCTCTCCGCAGCGCGACTTTGCGGTGCGTTTATGGGATGGAACTACGTGGAGACCCCAACCAGTGGGAGCGGGTGATGAAGTGGTACGTTTCACGATTGTGCTGCAACACGCGGGAGCGCTGCGCAAGATGTTCCTGCCACCCAATGAACTGACGCTGGGTGAGGCCTAT
Organism: uncultured Chloroflexia bacterium; assembly: GCA_963769535.1. Lineage (GTDB taxonomy): Bacteria > Chloroflexota > Ktedonobacteria > Ktedonobacterales > Ktedonobacteraceae > CF-113. The sequence goes on from CAVYMC010000009.1 coordinate 75,976, forward strand.
ATCTACAACGACTTCGATATCGAGGGGGATATCGAAGCAGTGTTCTTCCTCGCGGATCAATTTCTCGAGGGGAGATGGGGCAAGGTGGAGCAGTTGCGCTATGGGAAACGCCTGCTGAGCCTGCCAAATACCGGTCAGCAGCGACCAGGGCGGCCGGGCGATTCGGCGGCGAAATTACGCGGCGCTCGCCATTCCAGAGAGCGTGATCGGCAGGCTGTGGCATACCACTATAATCGCTCCAATGATTTTTATGCCCTGTGGTTGGATGCTCGCATGGTCTACTCCTGCGCCTATTTCGCCGCTCCGGGTGACGACCTCGATACGGCTCAGGAACGCAAACTTGAGTATATGTGCCGCAAACTGCGCCTGCGTCCCGGCGAGCGACTGCTCGATATCGGCTGCGGCTGGGGCGGCCTGGCGCTGTATGCCGCGCAGCATTTCGGAGTCGATGCCTACGGCATCACCTTGAGCGAACCACAGGCCGAACTTGCGCAGCAGCGTATCCAGCAGTCCGGGCTGGCAGAGCGCTGCCGCGTGGAGGTGCGCGATTACCGGGATATCAACTCGCCTGACTCCTTCGACAAAATCGTGAGTGTGGGTATGTTTGAACACGTAGGGGAAGCGCTCTTATCCACCTACTTTCAGCAGGCATGGCGCGTGCTGCGTCCCGGCGGTGTCTTCCTCAACCATGGCATTGCCAGCAATATGGCCGTTCCCGCGCTATCGAAGGACAGTTTTGCCAGCCATTACGTGTTCCCTGATGGGGAACTGGTGCCTATCAGCGCTACGCTGAGAGCAGCCGAGGCGAGCGGATTCGAGGTGCGGGACGTGGAAAGCCTGCGCGAGCATTATATGCTCACGCTGCGTCACTGGGTGCGCCACCTGGAAGAGCGCGCGGACGAAGCGCGCAAGCTGATCGGCGACGTTACGTATCGCATCTGGCGCCTGTATATGTCGGGAGCGGCGCATGGCTTCCAGGTTGGCAGCAGTAACATCTACCAGGCATTGCTCGCCAAACCCGCGCATGGCGAAAGCGGTTTGCCGCTAACACGCGCCGATTGGTACAGAGTGTAAAGATGCATATGCGAATCGTATAGAGGAGCGAGGGCGGCGCAAGCGCCCCCACTCATCCTCTCCCCCGACCCTACAGGCGGCGGCGGCGGGTTGTTGTTACGTTCTGGCTGGCCGGATTGGTGGGGGCGAATACCAGTCGGCCCAGTGATACGATGCCCCAGGCCAGCAATGCATAGACGATCATGGCGACCAGGGTGGAGGTTTCAAAGACGCTTCTGCCCAGTGCCTGGTCGTTAAAGATACCGTTGAAGGGAGCCACAAAGATATGGCTCAGGTTGTAGATGAGCATGACGAAGCCGCTGGCCTCGTTCGCGACCAGCAGTCGCAACAAGAGACGCAGCAGCAAGATGATTTCCAGCACGGCTAACACAAAGTAGGTGATGTTGGTAATCCTGCCGCGTATGTTGGCGCGCCGCAGATTATCGTCAACATAGCTTTCTTCACGCCGCTCGACCTGGTTGCCCGCCGGGTCTACGTAGTTCTGGTACTGGCTCAGAGCGTTAGACCCACTGCTGTTAGATGTTTGAGAAGCGGCATTGACGGGATAGGGCTGTGCGGCCTCGGTAGGCGCTTCGTTGGGTGGCTGTTGGTATCTTTGTGACTCCGGTTCGGGTGGATAAGGTTGATAACTCATATCTTATTGCTCCTTATTTAACACGTTTTGCTACTCATTAAAAAAAACTATCCTGCTTTAACACGTGAGGCTCTGCCGAATAGTTGCAGGTGGTCGCTATCGTTGTGATGGAATTTGCCGACCGAATGGGGTAATCGTGCTCAGGGACGCTTGCCCCCATCGTTCTGTAGGGACAAGGGGCGGATGTGGGGTGGATGAGGGGGCCTTGTGCTTGTCCTCGTGGGAGCGCGACCATCATGCCTTACGGAACCAGGCAAAGGGCGTTCCCCAACGAGGACAAGCACAATCCCCACTCCACCAACTCCGCCCCTTGTCCCTACAGGTCCGGCGCGGTATACTTATCTATAGAGGAAAACTGAACTTGAATTATTGGAAATGGCTGCTCATGGAAAGAGAGAGGCATGATGTTACAACAACGTAGAGTCACCCGATTGCCTCTGGTCGGGGTACTCCTGCTGGGACTGTTGGCGGGTGCGTACCTGGCAATGGCGGCGCGCAAGCGTTTAGCGAAAGCGGATGACGCGGCCAGCGTCGTCAGGCATTCGGTGGATACTTCTGCTGAAGACGCGCTCAAGTATTGGACGGAGGAGAGGATGCGCAACGCCAAACCCGCCAAAATGCCGAAAGTGAAGAACGTCAAGCCTCTTGAGCGTGGGAAAAAGCGTCCAAAACGCCCTCCCGTCTAGTTCGCGCCGTGTTTGCTGAAAGAGAGAGCCATTATGCCGACGACAGTATAAAGTTATTCGAAGGCCCCCGACCGGCAAGACTCTGCTTGGCTTACTGGGCGTCGTATACGTGGTGTACCTGGTTGTCTTTGGGAATTTTGTGTACACCTGGATGACGGGACAGTCGGACACATCAGCGAACACGCGGTAGATGCCGACTCCACCACCGTCGTCAGCTACTGGACGACGGCTACTATGAGCAGCGCCATCGATGCCGATCAACTGATCGACAATACCGGCAATAGCGTCGATGTCACACAGGCGAACAGCGATACCAGCGCGGGCAAGGCGGCCCGGCAAGATGGGCAGGCTCCCGGCAATGGTGACTCTTCTTATCCCCTCTCGACGGTTGGCAAAGTCTTTTTTACCAACGCCTCCGGTCAAAACATGGTTTGTTCCGGTACTGCTGTGGTAAGCTCCAACCATAATACGGTTGACACCGCCGGCCACTGTCTCTACTGGAATGGCGACTGGGTGCGCAATGTGATCTTCTGCCCTCTCTACGATAGTGGTCAATACGCTATACGGCTGCTGGGCCGCGCGCGATCTGGAGGTGCCTTCCGGTTGGATAAACGCCAGATCAGGTGACTTGCATCAAGATTTTGGCATGGCTATCGTTTCCCCCAATAGCCAGGGGAACTTGACCGACGTGGTTGGCGGCTCCGGTTGGGCCTACAACCAGCCGACCAATTCAACCTTCTACGCCTATGGCTACCCTGCCGGGTATCCCTTCGATGGTCAGACCCGCCAGTCGTGTCCGGGTTCCGCCGGCAAAAGCTGGCAGCACGCGGGCGGCCTGGTGATCTCCATTCCCTGCAACATGACGGGCGGCTCCAGCGGCGGCCCCTGGTTCATCTCGATCAACAACAACCTGTATCTCAACGGCCATAACGACTTCACCAGCAGCATCCAGCCCGGCCACATGTTCTCGCCCTACTACGATGATACGTGGTTCGCGCTGTACGACAAGGCGCAGCATACGTAGGAGGGTGAGTTGACCAGGGCGGGGGTCATTAAGCCCCGGTTCCCGCTCTGGTTATTCTCGCAAGAAATCGAGAACGATGGGGTCCAATTCCTCTGTCAAAACCATGTGATATAATATCCCTGAGAATTCGCGCCACAACCAGTAGGGACGCCCCTTGTGGGTGTCGCTCGCGCGAACACAAGAAAAGACTGCGAGCGAGGGGCCTTTGTAGGTATGTTTCGTAAGATTTTGATTGCCAATCGCGGCGAGATCGCGCTGCGCATTATCCGGGCGTGTCGCGAAATGGGCATTCGCTGCGTCATCGCTCATTCGGAGGCTGACCGCGACTCCCTGCCCGTGCGCATGGCGGATGAACATATCTGCATCGGACCTGGCGCGAGCGGCAAAAGCTATTTGAACATCCCCAATATCATCAGCGCAGCCATGATTACGAGCGCGGACTCCGTTCACCCCGGCTATGGTTTTCTCGCCGAAAACACCAGCTTCGCCGAGATTTGCGCGGATGCGGGGCTGACCTTCATCGGGCCGTCTGCTCAGGTAATGGCGTTGATGGGTGATAAGGTTGCCGCGCGCGAAACCATGAAAGAACTGGGGCTGCCCATGCTGCCCGGTACGCCTGTATTGCGCACGCTGACCGAAGGCTTAGAGGCGGCGCGCGAAATTGGCTTCCCACTCATGCTAAAAGCGGCGGCTGGCGGCGGTGGACGCGGCATTCGCCTCGTAAAACGCCAGGACGAGTTTGAGCGCGTCTTCACCACCGCGCAGAACGAGGTGCGCGAGGCTTTCCGCGATGACGGGATATATATAGAACGCTACCTGGAGCGCGCGCGTCATATTGAGATTCAGGTGCTGGTTGATAACTTCGGGCATGGTGTCTATCTTGGGGAGCGCAACTGCTCCTGTCAGCGCCGCAACCAGAAGGTGCTGGAAGAGTCGCCCAGCCCCCACCTGCCGCCGGAATTGCGCCGCGAGATAGGCGAAAAAGCCATTCGCGCCGTTGAACAGATCGGCTATCGCAATGCCGGTACGCTCGAATTTCTGCTTGACGAGCAGGATCGCTACTATTTCATGGAGATGAACACGCGCCTGCAAGTCGAACACCCGGTAACGGAAATGGTGACGAGCACCGATCTCGTCAAAGAGCAGATACGTATCGCGGCGGGTCTGCCTTTCCAACTCGAGCAGGACACGCTGCAATTTCGCGGTCATGCCATCGAGTGTCGCATTACCGCCGAGGACGCGGATAACGATTTTCGCCCGCAGACCGGCGTCGTTGAACAATACCTGCCGCCCGGAGGGCCAGGCGTGCGCGTCGATAGTCACTTGTACGCGGGTTATTCCATTCCGCCGCATTATGACTCGCTGCTGGCCAAGCTCATCGTGTGGGCGGACACGCGGGAAGCGGCTATTGCGCGTATGCAACGCGCGCTCGCAGAATTTGTGATCGAGGGTGTTACCACGACGATCCCTTTCCATCAACGCTTGCTCAAGCACGAGGGATTTATTCGCGGAGACACCTACACTCGTTTCCTGCAAGAGGAAGCAGTGGCTCTAGGAATATAATCGACCAGGATCGAACGAGGGAGGTGACTTTATGTCTCGTGTTGTTGTGACCGGTATGGGCATGGTTACGTCTCTGGGGAATGATCTCGCCTCGTCATGGGAGGCGTTATGCCAGGGAAAATCTGGCGTCTCTCTAATCGAACCTTACGAAGGCTATGATATGGATCAGTTCCGGGTGAAATTCGGAGCGCAAATTAAAGATTTTGATCCATCCCCGTATATGGATCGCAAGGAAGTGCGCCGCAATGATCCCTATGAGCAACTTGCCATCGCGACGACCAAACAGGCGCTTGCTCAGTCCAAACTGGAAATCACCGATGAGAACGCCGATGATGTTGGCGTTTACATCGGCAGCGGCATCGGCGGTCTGGTAACGCTGCACGACCAGTTCCGCGTCCTGTACGAAAAAGGCCCCGACCGCATCAGTCCCTTCTTCATCAACATGATGATCGTGGATGGCGCGCCCGGCAGGGTCTCGATTATGACTGGAGCAAGAGGGCCAAACTGGGCAGCAGTCTCGGCCTGCGCCACCAGTGGCAACACCATCGGCGAAGCGTGGGAGACCATTCGCCGGGGCGATGCAAAGGCCATGATCGCGGGCGGCGCCGAAAAAGCCATTACGCCCATTGCGATGGCGGCTTTCGACAACATGCACGCCCTTTCGCGCCGCAACGATGACCCGCAGGGAGCCAGCCGCCCTTTCGACGCCACACGCGACGGTTTTGTTATGGGCGAGGGTTCAGCTATGCTCATATTAGAAGACCTGGATTTTGCGAAGGCCAGGGGCGCGAACATTCTTGCTGAACTCATTGGCTATGGCTCGACGGCTGATGCCTATCACGAGACGCAGCCTGCTCCCGGCGGTTCCGGCCTGGTGCGCGCCATGCGTCGCGCCCTGCAAAAAGCGGGATTGCGACCCGACCAGGTAGACTACATCAATGCGCACGGCACCTCAACTCCATTTAATGATAAAACGGAGACCGTCGCTATTAAAACCTGCTTCGGTGAGCACGCCTATCGCCTGCCGATCAGTTCCACCAAGTCCATGACCGGGCATACGCTGGGCGCGGCGGGCGCGATTGAAGCCGTCATCTCCATCATGGCAGTCCAGACGGGCATCATTCCGCCCACCATCAACCTGCACCATCCCGACCCGGAATGCGACCTTGACTACGTTCCGAACGAGGCGCGCCGGGCGACAGTCAACATCGCCATGTCTAACGTAATGGGCTTTGGCGGTCACAACACCTGCCTGATTTTCAAACGCTACAGCGAATGACCAGGGTACCAGGGCGGGGGCAAGCCCCGCCCTGGTCGATTTGCTACGCAGCGGTTGGCTTGCGAAGCCGTATAGGGTAGGGGCAAGCCCCCGCCCTGGTAGAATTTAGCCCCCGCCCTGGTAGAATCTAGGAAGGAAAGATGGAAATACAAGAGCATGAGACGCCCTGGATACGGCGCGTCGAAGATTTGATCAATGTGCTTGAAGGCAGCACCGTAGGCGAACTGGAGCTGACCGAGGGAGGCACGCGCATCGTCATTCGCCGCAGCCCCAACATGATGCTGGTCTCCACTCCGACTATGCACGTTGCGCACTATACCGGCTCCGTGCCGGTAACTCCGGCGCGCGCGGAAAAAGAAGACCGCAGCGTGCCTGTAATTTCGCCTCTGACAGGTGTCTACTATGCCGCTCCATCTCCCACCGAGCCACCGTTTGTCACTCCCGGCAGCTTCGTAGCCGTCGGCCAGGTAATCGCGTTGGTCGAGGCCATGAAAGTCTTCAACGAAGTACAGGCCGAGGTCGCTGGTCGCGTGCGCGAAATGGTGGCCGTCAATGGCGAAGTTGTGCAAAAAGGCGATACGTTAATGAAGGTAGAACCGATGTAACCGATTAAATCGGCGAAAGCACCATCGCAGTCATAAATTGCCCGTGCTGATAAGAAATAGTAGCCCCCGCCTCGCCCGGCACATAATCGATTTTGCCATCGCCGTTGATATCGACGCCGTAGAGGGCGTGGTTTGCCAGCGTCGCCAGCGCTTGCGCTTTCGCGCTGTTGGCCGGGTTACTCAACAGGGCGAGCGCGTCCTGTTGAGCCGTCGTCAACCAGGTGTTCATATCTTGCAGGCCGTAGGTAACGTGCCGCGAGTGTTCGTGGATGAGACTGGTAGTGTCAGGCTGGCTGTTCGCCAGCAAGTCCTGCGCCTGCGTCACAGCGATATAGCCGTTCGTGCCAAGCAAGCCGAAACCATCCCCTGTGCCTGCAATGGCCGCTACACTACAATTCGCGGGCAGTGCTTTATAGTCAGCTCCCGCTTTGCCCTCCATGATGTCCAGCGCGGCCTGCGCGACACAGCGCGTTGTTATCGCATCCGGGTTCGTTGTCAGTAAATGCGTTACCGAATTTAATAACCTGGCCTGCTCGATCAAACCCACCAGCAGCCCAACATGGCCGGGCGTAGTCGTATAACTGTAGAGCATGTGACGGACATAAACAAAAGCCTGTGTAGGAAATATTGCCGAGAGCAACACATTTCGGGCGGGCGCTGTAGCCGCGCCGTGTTCCAAAGTGATCTCGATTTCGTTGCCCAACCCTACGAGATTGGCTCCATTATCAGAGTAGGTCAGGGTGTAAACCTGATCTTTAAAGTCAATGCGCCGAGCGCAAGCACATGTTTCGTGCTGGTATCAAGGAACCAGGCATCGTACTCTGAGCCAGATGGAGGAGTCTGCAAGCTACTGACAGATATCGTGATGGCGTTGCTATGCCCTGAGCCGCCCGGCGCATCGATGAAGTTGACTACGCCATTCGCATTCGTAGCCAGCGCGGAATTGCTGGGAGCGCTCTGCTTCACGGTGTTGCCGGTCGTTATGGGCGTATTGCCAAAATTGGTATTTTTAATAATCGCAACCGCGCCGATAGACATGCCAGCAATGAGTACCAACACACACACCGCGATCAAGGCCGACCGGCCAACTGCGCCACCAACCGGGCGCATCCTTGCCAGCGACCCGCGATTCTCCTCGCCTCGTTCATTCTCTGGCGTACCGCGATCAAGTTGCTTATTCCCTTTAGAGCCTTGCATGGTATTTCTCTCCTCAATTTGCGGTTGGCATCTGGGCATTCACTCTTTTCCTGTTACACGGGTCAGTATACACGAGTGACCAGTGCGGGGACAAGCCCTGCTCTGGTCATCGTCCTGATGATGTTTGACAACCGAATAGGGTAATCACTAGAAATGTCCGCCTGCGTCCTGATGATTTTTGACAAACGAATAGGGTAATGATGCGTGCCCCCGTCCTGATGAATTTTGCCGATCGAATGCAGCAATGAACGTTCCCGTCCTGTAGGGACAAGGGGCGGATGTGGGGATGGGTGGGGGCCTTGTGCTTGTCCTCGTGGCAGCATGATTTGTTGGGGTTCCGTCAGGCGGCATTATCGCACCCGCACGAGGACAAGCACAAGGCCCCCACATCCACCCTTCCCTACCCCTTGTCCCTAATGAACTTTGCCGACCGAATGCAGCAATGTGTGCCTCCGTCCTGTAGGGACAAGGGGATGTGGGGAGAGGATGTGGGGGCCTTGTGCTTGTCCTCGTTCGGTGTACGTCATCCGGCGGGACATCACCAAATCCCAGCGAATCTTGCTGCAACGAGGACAAGCACAAGGCCCCTACAGGACGGAGGCACGCATCATTACCCTATTCGGTTTCAAACATCATCAGGACGGAACCACACATTCCTCCATTCGGTCGGCAAAATTCATTAGGAGCCTTGTAGATGGCGGTTCTGCATCCCATTACTAATGACTTGCTATGCGCGGTACTAATTGACTGACTACATGGCAAGATTGACTTTCAATGCCAGTGTGCTCTGTCCCACCCGATACCGTCCTCCCATGTAGATTGTCCCTCCACAGGCGCGACCCACGCCTTTTACAACTCTCCCCTCTCTGCATGGGGCTTCTCCGGCGTGCCTGCCGCCAGATTCTCTTCTTCCGCTTGGGCTAGCAAGTATGCCGGGGAAGCCTCTCCCCTCTATTTTTCACTCCTGTATCATAACAATAGCGACACCCCTGTGGGAATGAAGAAAATAATCGAGCACCAATTTTGTAGGGGCGGGGGTGGGGCTGGGTGGGGAGGGGACGCTTGCGTCGCCCTCGTCCTGTTCGTGACCGTTACATCCCGCTCCGGTGGGCGACGCAAGCGTCCCCACTCCGGGGGTGGGGCTGGGTGGGGAGGGGACGCTTGCGTCGCCCTCGTCCTGTTCGTGACCGTTACATCCCGCTCCGGTGGGCGACGCAAGCGTCCCCACCTCACCCCGCCCCACCCCCGCCCCTACAGATGTATTAGGAGAGCACTATGGCCTCGCCAGATACCCTTATCGAGACGCTTGCGCGACTGCAACAGCATATTTCAGCAGCGTATGGCCGGCAAATGCTGCTGGACTATGCGCGTAAAAGCGCGCGCGCCCGGCTGGGTCTCCTGTTTCGCGTCGATACACTTACTCGCCAGCTAGTACTGGTAGAACAATGCGGATATGCCCCGCTCCCAGCAAATCCCACCGAACATTCACCTATTACTCTGCATGGTCTGTTTGGCGCGGCCCAACATCATCAAGGCTTGCTGCGTATTCCTGATACGTATAACGACCCGCGCAGCCTGCCCGCAGAGCGAAGCTGGACATGGCCGGGGGGTCAGGTACAGCTTTGCGCGATAGGCAGACCTGGCTCGCAAGGCGTGATGGTACTCTGTAACACGACAGATATATCTGATACATCTGATACATCAGACACATTTGATACATCAGACACTTCGGTAACAGCGCAGGCGGACAACGAAATACTTATTTGCGCCGTCCTGTTGGGCGCGTATCTCGAAGATCACTCTGAAGTGACGCAGGCCGCGATTGACCGCGAGCGCAGTCGCATCGCGCGCGACATACACGATGGCGCGGCGCAGGGCATCGCCCATGCCATTCACTCGCTCGAATTTGCGCAGCGCATGTTGGAAAAACAGCCGCAGGCGGCGCAACGCGAAATCCAACGGGCGCGCGAAACACTGCTGGAAAGCCTGGACGACTTGCGGCACGACATCTCGGCCCTGTTACCCACCCCACTTGAGCAGGCGAATTTTGCCGAGGCCGCGCGCGCGTTGCTCGACGATTTTAGCAGTAACGAACCCGCTATCACCTTGCGTTACGAGGGTATACAGATCAAACACCTGCCCCCATCGTTGGAAGCTGTCCTTTATCGCTTCCTGCAAGAAGCATTGAATAATGTGCGCAAACATGCCCGCGCTCGCCATGTCTCCGTGCAGATACAGTCGTTGCCCGCTCTGCTCGTGGCACAGGTGAGCGATGACGGCGTGAGCTTTAATGTGGCACAGGTTCCAGAGCATAGCGGCCACGCGACAAAAAATGGCACATCAACCCACTTTGGATTACGCGCCATGCAGGAACGTATCGAACAGGTCGGCGGTGCGCTGGAGATTGTGAGCAAGCCAGGCGCAGGCACAACCATCAAAGCGCGTTTCCCGCTCCCACTCCCTCCGCTTGCGCTGACCAACCGCGAACGCGAAGTATTGCGCCTGCTCGTCGATGGCGCAACCAACCGGGCCATTGCCGGCACAACTCTCGGTAAGTATCGAAACCGTCAAATCGCACGTCCACCATATCATGCAAAAATTGCAGGTCAAGGACAGGACGCAAGCGGCGGTACTTGCTGCCAGAAAACAATGGGTGTAATCAATCTTAAAAAGGCCATCCTCCTGCTTGCTCGATCACACTATCAATCTCTCCCATCAAACGTATCGTTTCCGCCAGGATAGCCACAATTTTTTGATAATGCGCGATCTCCTTAGCGCTGAGGGTGCGCCCCTTACGATCTTTCAGCCACTTCAAGCAAACCTGGTAGCCGCCAATATGCATTTTCCAGGCCGTTACTGGCACATTCTCAAAATACTGGGTTGCGTTGATCCACACGCGGCCCATTGTCTCATCATCATGGCGTGGAACATAGCGTACCTGCTCGACGCGATGATTACCACTGGCAGGATAACAGGTGATGCACTGTGTCTCGCCTTCCATCAGATGCAACCGCACCAACTTCTCACCTATGTCGCATAAGGCGCGAAAAAGCGCGAGATTGGATGTAAGCGGAATACGCGGGAAATCATGTTTGAGAAATGGAGCATAGCGCGCGCGATACGCCGGAGCGTGCAGGAGAGCATAGATATATGAGAAGATGTCTTCCGGTCCGATGGTTTGTCGCAGATCGCCCTGCCCTTCGGCGATCCATTGCACCCCCAGGCGAGATGCAACATCGGCGATAAAAGCAGGCGCGAGGTTTACGTCGTGGCTTGCCTGTCCGTCGTTATTGTTGTTATTGGCGAGATACAGAGGAAAAATATTGTTTCCGCCCCGGCGAAACAGGTTAAATTCGGTGACGAGGCGCGAGCAGAAGACGATATCCCACGTCTGCTGGTGTATGACCTGTCCAGCCTTGCCAATCAACAATGCCAGGTTTCCCCTCCCGCCATGCGCTTCGCCGGGCAGCATATGGCGTGTAACACGCTCCCTCAAGTGTACCGCGACATGGCGATTATAGACCGTCCAGCGCGTGTCAAAAGGTCGGTACAGCACCGGCGTAAGTTGCTGCCGCCACTTGCCGTCGCATAAAGCGCGTTTCGCTGCTGCATAGTTCCATTGTTCCTGCGTACACAGCCGGTAATGCTGCCGCGCCTCGTCCTCGTCGCGTGTTGCCAGCAGCCGTTCAATCTTGCTGATAGCCTCGTCGCGGCTCCATGCCACCGCAAACTCATCATGGCAGGTGATGATGCCGGGCGCGGGATCACCATTGGGCCGGAAAATATCAGGAATGCTCCAGCCTGCTTCGTATTCCTCAAGGTAGTGCGTCTCCTGCGGCGCGAACAGGTAATAGGGTACTTGAGGGTACTGGATAGTCCATGGTGTGCTTTCCAGGTCATGCGCAGATAGCCACGATGAGCTTTTCAGCGCGGCTGCCCCATAGATGGGCGTGATAGATGGTCGGAGTATGCGTGGTGGCTCCTAAAGATATGGACGAGGGCGACCGCAAGGGTCCCCGCCCCACGTCTTCCCCACGCCCGCCCTTACAATGACTACGATCTTCCCATCTTTACAAAGATGCTGATAGCTACGCCGGGTTGGATGGCGAAGACGTTTTCGTCTCTGGTGTCGCCGGGAGAGCGTTCCTGTTTCTTGCTGTTGCCGTGCAGGTCAAGCACGAAAAGTTCGTCGAAGCTGCGCATAAGGCTGCGGCGCATCCCGCGAAAGGTAGGGTTATCGAGATAGCTATGGCTGGTAATAAAGGCCAGAATGCCCTGGCCTGCCCTGTCAATCTGCCACTGTGCCAGCCGCATGAATTTCACATAATCGTCGCTCAACCACTTCGCCTGCGCCCGTTTCTGAAGTTCCGGGCAACCCTCTTTATACTCATCCAACAGCGACAGCATCCACGCCTCTCTGTTGGCCGAATGCCCCGCGTAAGGCGGGTTGCCCAGCACAATCATAATGGGCGATTGAGAATGTTGTTGTATATCAGGTTCGATCAGCGCATTGCCCAGGCGAAACGGCGCTGGCATGTTTCCAGGGCGACCGCGAGGGTCGCCCGTACACTACCGCCCATCGGTTGCCTAATTCGTATAGTGTACGGGCGACCCTCGCCGTCGCCCTGGCCCCGGCTGCACCTGCTCATGGCTCCGTTGCCCCCGCCCTGGCTGTGGCGCTGGTCGCTCATATGCCGGCAAATCCAGCATCCTGCCAAAAACAGATTGAGCCTGAGATGCGCAATCAGATAAGGCGTTATCAGCACTTCGATACCAGAGAGGCGCGGCAAGAAGTATTGGTGAAGATGTTCGCGCCACAATTCCGCCTGCCCATCTCGTTGATAAGCGGCATGCATATGCTCAAGCGTTGCCTGCACAAATACGCCTGTGCCGCAGGCGGGATCAAGTATGCGCATGTCCGCATCAATCTCGCCCAGCCCATCGCGACAACCGAAGCGCGAGCGCAAAAGTTGATCTATTGAGCGCACCATGTAGGAGACAATAGGTTCAGGCGTGTAAAAGATACCATGCGAGGCGCGCAAACGCGGATTATAGTGATGCAGGAAAAGTTCATAGAAGTGCGTCAGCGGATCATCTTGAAAGCTACTGTCTATGCTCTCTCTATCGAGAGTAGCAAGCAAACACACCATTTCATCGATACAGGCAGCAATGGCCGCGTCTCCTGTTTCCATACCAATGATTGCCTCTACGCACTGGCGATGCAGCGGATGAGCATACGAGAGGATACCGGCAATGTGCTGGCGCTGGAATAAGCGTCGGTTCACTGTGATAATATCGAGCAACAAAGCAGCTATACACGAGCAACTGAGAAGCCATGTCGGCGAACTCCGCGATAGTCATCGCCGACTGGCTAATTTCAGAACATTGGCGGTATGCGCGTGCGTAAAGCGGTGGGAGCGGTGTTTTGCTCAAGACTCGTGCTGATGAGATCACTGACGGTGTGCGCGATACGCGCTAAATGTTTGATTAGCACGGTCAGAGTGCGCTGTTTTTGCAAATGGAAAGCCTCCTCACCTGCTCAATTAGACGAGCAGAAGAAGATTTCTACCGACATAGATCTCTCTACCTTGATATTATTTTGCGGGTCATTAGCGTAAAGTAGCAGCGATCTCATAATTAAAGGAAAAGAGTTGCATATGCTCTGTTCTACGTCTTTAAAGATGTGCCTTAGTGTAGTCGGTGGGGAAGCAAATGGCAAGCGTTTCATCTTGACAAATATGGTATATTACAGGTGTCCAACGGGCGATATGCCGGAGGATAATGTGCCGATGTAGCTCAGTGGTAGAGCAGGGCTTTTGTAAAGCTCTGGCCAGGAGTTTCGAATCTCCTCATCGGCTTTTTTTATTCATCACAATCTCCCCACAATTTTTGACACAGCTATAAAATTGCCCCCAAAATGCTTGCTTCCGGCAATATTTGCTGGTATAATCACCATCGTTAGAGAAAAAACACGACCTTCACGCCTCATGGTTTTACGCAGTTCAATAACGTGTAGTTTGGAACAAAGAGGTTTCTGTATGGCAACAAACAACGACTATGGCCGTTCTTCATTCCTTATGGAACAGTACCAGCGCGAAATGGATGTCATAACTGCCGCTTTACAAGAAGAGAGCCAGGATGAACGCGAAGAACGTCTAAGTCTTGTCGAATGCTCCTGGTCACTAAGCTGCGCTTGTCTTCAGGGAGAACTTGAGGTGACCGAGATTCCTGCTTACGCTTCTGCCGCGTTTGCCCGGCCTTAGTCGTGTTCGTAACACGTAATACAGAAAACTTGTAGTGTGCAATGCCTCATCCACCAGATCTCCTACCGGATGCGCTGACCTATCAGACACCCGTGCAATTCGGCATGGTGTACTGGGTAAATTTCGGATATCCTTCGCTGCCGCCAGGTATCGAAGAGAAGCGCATTCTTGATTGGCACCCCGCGCTCGTCGTTTCCAGCGATCCCTTTTGTCGCCATGCCGGGGCCGTCAACGTGGTTGCCCTCACCTCCTATCGCGGCAAATTGCGCCCCTATCACCACCTGCTCTTAAAGCGCGATTACCCACTGCTTGACACCGACAGCCTCGTCAAGACAGAATTACTGTACGCCGTGCTGCGCAGCCTGCTGGCAGACCAGTACGCCATTTGCAGATTGAACGATCCTGATCTGCGCTCGATCATGGGCAAGATCGCCAATAGCCTGGCAGTCACCATGTTTTATTCGCTCCATTAACCTCTTGAGATTGAGAAATGGGATGGCCTTATGAACGTTGAGTTGGAACAACTGCGCCTCCTGCCCTCCATTGATGAATTGCTGCAATCGACGACGGGACAGCAGCTTATGCGCGACTATTCGCGCCCTCTGACACTGCGCGCAGCCCGTGCCAGCCTCGTCCGCGCGCGCGCAGCCATCCGCGAGGGTGCGCTTTGCCCCTCATATGAAGAGTTGTTAGCCGGCATAGCGCGTATGCTGGAACGCGAAAACCGGCCTAATCTGCGTCCGGTCATCAATGCCACAGGCGTGATTATCAATACCAACCTGGGCCGCTCGCCGTTGAGCCAGGCCGCGCTGTCGGCCATACAGGAGGCGGCTGGCGGCTACTCCAACCTTGAATATGACCTGGAAGCAGGCGAACGCGGCTCCCGTCATACGCACGTTGCCGCCCTGCTCTGCGAATTGACCGGAGCCGAAGCCGCGCTCGTCACGAACAACAACGCGGCTGCAGTGCTGCTCGCGCTCACTACGCTGGCAAGCGGGCGCGAAGTGATTATTTCACGCGGTCAACTGGTGGAGATCGGCGGCGGCTTCCGCATCCCCGATGTCATGCGTCAAAGCGGCTGCCAGTTGGTCGAGGTTGGCACTACCAACCGCACGCGCCTGGCCGATTACGAAACGGCCCTGAGCCAGAACACAGCCATGCTATTAACAGTCCACCCCAGCAATTTTCGCCTGATAGGCTTCGTCGAAACGGTACCCACTGGCGCGTTAGCCGAACTCGCGCACAGGCACGGGCTGCTGGTAATGGACGATCTCGGCAGCGGCTGTTTGCTTCATAGCGAGCGTTACGGCCTGGGCCACGAACCCATGCCCCAGGAAAGCATCGCGGCAGGCGCGGACGTGGTATGTTTCTCCGGCGATAAGTTGCTCGGCGGCCCGCAGGCAGGCATCATCGTCGGCAAGGCTGACGTAATCAAACGCATCGCCAGTCACCCACTCATGCGCGCCGTGCGTATCGATAAAATGACGCTGGCCGCGCTGGAAGCCACGCTGCGCCACTACCAGCGCGAAGAGGCCGCAACCTCCATCCCCATCTGGCAAATGATCGCGGCAACCCCCGCCTCGCTCGCCACTCGCGCCACGAAATGGGTGTCACAATTGCGGAAGCAGGACATCATGGCGCATACGCGAAGCGGCGAATCTACCGTCGGTGGCGGTTCGCTCCCCGGCGAGACCCTGCCTACTACCCTGCTCGCCCTCGACGCAGCGCATGTCTCTCTGTCCTTAGATGAACTGGCTCGACGCCTCAGGACGCGCCAAACTCCTATTATCGCCCGCATCCAGCGCGATACGCTGCTGCTCGACCCGCGCACTGTGCTAAAAGAACAGGATAAAGAAGTGGTAGTGGCGTTGATAGAAGAGGCAGGGACGACTCATTGACAAGAGCGTAAGCTTCAAGTAGGATGTCAACAAACAGAGATGGGAAGGAATTTGGATAGAGAATTTGGCGACTTTCAAACACCGTTACTTTTGGTAGATGCAGTTCTCAAATGCCTGAGATCATCTGGCAAAGAGTGGTCGCGTGTTATTGAGCCTACTTGTGGTCGAGGAAACTTCATTGAAGGGTTGCTAAAACTGGCTCAACCTCCAGGTGAAATTCAGGGAATAGAGGTTCAAGATACTCATGCCAATCTCGCGTGTAATGTTGCAAAACAATCTTTAAAAACAAGGGTAGTTATTCAGAGAGCAAACCTTTTTGATCTGCATCTCCAACGTGATGTGCAGTGGAGCAGGAACGGATCTCTCCTCGTCGTAGGGAATCCACCTTGGGTTACTAATGCTGAGCTTGGCTCGCTTGAAAGCAACAACCTTCCAGCGAAAACAAATGTTAAGGGTTTGCAAGGTCTTGAGGCTCGTTTAGGTAAATCGAACTTCGACATTGCCGAGTATATCTGGTTGAAGCTCATTCGCGAGCTTGCTTCGGAACAACCGACCATTGCGCTTTTATGCAAAACTTCTGTGGCAAGAAATGTGTTGCAATTCGCATTTGATGCTGGTTTGCCTATTAGTAACGCATCCATCAGAAAAATAGATGCAAAGAAATGGTTCGGCGCAGCAGTTGATGCGTGCTTATTTTGTGTAGAGGTTGGATCTGAGAAACCATGCTATGCCGCGACTATTTATAATGATCTTTCCACAAATGAACCTGCGTCCATTACAGGCATTGTTGGTAGACAGTTAGTGACAGATATGTTAGCCTATCAGCGAGTAGCCTCAATTGATGGCATTTCTCCTGTTACGTGGCGTCAGGGATTGAAGCATGATGCAGCGCCAATCATGGAATTAAGCTACGATAATCAAGGTAATCTTCACAATAAATCCGGTGAGATGATCGAGGTTGAGCCTGACTACATTTACCCTCTATTGAAAAGCTCAGACCTCTTCAATGATGTGAACATGCACCCTCATAGAGCTGTCATCGTGCCACAAACGCGACTCGGCGAAAATACCCGGGCATTAAAGCAAACTGCTCCCCGTTTATGGAGTTATCTCACCGCTCATATGGATATTTTTTCACAGCGCAAATCATCAATTTATCAAGGGCAGTCCCCGTTTACCATCTTCGGGATTGGAGAGTATTCCTTTGCTCTCTACAAGGTTGGCATCTCCGGTCTGCATAAAACGCCGCGCTTCAGAGCAATTGGACCAATTGACGGGTTGCCAGTTATGCTTGATGATACGTGTTACTTTATTGCCTGCAACTCTGCTGAACAGGCGGCCTTTTTAACAGCTCTTCTCAATGACCCATTATGTCTGGAGCTTATTCAAGCTATAGCTTTTCTGGATGCAAAGCGTCCAATCACAAAGAAACTTCTCCAACGTATTGACCTCAGAGCGCTTTATAGCAAAGTGGATCGGCAAGCGTATGTTTTGAGAGTCAAGCATGAGCTTGAGCATCTAGGAGTCAAAGTAGATTTGCAAGCATTAGAAGCTTTCTCGATAGAAAGTTTTTTCAACGAGTTTTCGCCATATGTGGAACAAACCCGGTATACTATGGATGCGCTGTTCCCTGATGATCTGGATATGCTTCCCTCCACCGCATTGCAGGCAGAGCGCTTATTCCCATCAAGATAAAAAAACATCCATAGTTCCGTAGCTCAACATTTAGCGTTCTTCTCCGCTGATAATGCGTGTATAACTCCTGTAGCGGCGCTCGTCGATCACTCCATCTTCCACCGCCTGCTGAATGGCGCAGCCGTCTTCATCGATGTGCTGGCAGTCGGAATAGAGGCATTCGCCGAGGTAGGGGCGGAATTCTACGAAACACTCGGCCAGTTCTTCGGGCGCAATGTCATAGGTAGCCAGCGCGCGAATACCCGCCGAGTCGGCCAGCCAGCCGCCGCCGGACAGGGGGTAGAGCTGCGAACCGGTGGTGGTATGTTTGCCCTTGCCCGTCGCCTCGCTGACCAGGCCGGTTTTGAGCGCCATGCCCGGCTCAATCGAATTCACCAGCGACGACTTGCCGACACCGGATGGCCCGCTGAAAAGCGTCGTATGGTCTCTGAGCAACTGGCGCAGTTCATCGACGCCTTCGCCAGTTTTATAGCTGGTCCAGATGACGGTATAGCCCAGTTTCGCGTAGAGAGCGGCGGCTTCGTCCACGTAGGGTTCGTGTGGGAGATCGAGTTTGTTCAGGCAGATGATAGGACGAATGCGCGCAGACTCGCAAATAGCAAGGTAGCGATCAAGCATAGCAAAATGCGGTTGAGGCTGCGCGGCAGCGAAGACCAGCGCCACCTGGTCTAAGTTGGCGAGCATGGTCTGCTGCATGGGCTTTTTCTCGGTCGAGCCTGCATCTTTGCGCGTGAGCGCGCTCTGACGCGGCAGAATCTCATCGATCAGGCCGGTTTTGCTGTCAAGCCTGTGCAGTTTTACATAGTCGCCAACGGACAGGCGCACGGGTAATGCGTTGACACTCGAATCGCGGTGTTCGATGCGCTCTGACTTTGGTAGCGCGAGCATTTTGTCATAACGCGGACGCGATTTGCTGACGGATTTTGCCGATTGAGCCTGGGCAAAAGCTTTTTTGAGTTTGCCGCGCAAGGTGCAGCGCAGCATGCCAGCCTCGGTATGAACGTCGTAAATGCCGTGCGCGCCGTTCAATACCACGCCGGTAAGCGTCTCCGATTGTGCCTCGGGGTCGTTAATCAATGCGTTCCCTCCAGGAGAATAAAAAAACACGGTTCAATCAATTCTTTATGATGTCTACCGTGCGGAGGGAACAGGCTCTGTCGCGCTTCTAGCGAACAGCAGGCAGTGGTTTGTGTTTCGAATCGCCCTGCGCAGTTCGCTGAATGCCCTCAACGCCGGTAGACAAGGTGCATACAAGCACAGTTGGTGAATATGTGTGCTTTCCCATATAACGCACCTCCTACACTAAGACTGGCAAGCCAGAATTTAGACAAACATCTTTCTTGGTGATTAGAGCATACTCGATAAAGAGGGGATTTGTCAACACTTCGCGCGTCCAGGTCGATGGCTCCCCTTTTGGAAGGCTTAACGCATCTCAAAACGCGCTTCCACCCTGCCGAATTGGAGCTGATCGCCATCGTTGAGCGGCTGTGGTTCGTAGGGAGAGAGTATCTTACCGTTCAAGCGCGTCTTGTTGCGCGAGTTTTGATCCTCCACCATCCATGTTCCCTGCTGGTAGAGCAACCTCGCGTGTTTGCGTCCCAGCGTCATAGTCGAGTCATCGAGCTGGATATCCGGGTGGATTTCATGTTTGGGATCTTCGCGTCCAATGATCAATTCCTCACCTTTCAGAGGGAAAGCCTTGCCACTTGCTACGTGTAACAGCCGCGCCTGTAGCTGGTGGGTTTCTGGGACGGGGACGGGGCCTTGCATGATTCTTTTAATGGCTTCCAGAGCATTAATAAACTCGCGCGGCGTCTGAAAACGAGCGGCGGGCGACTTCGCCATAGCGCGTTGTATAAAGGCATCAATTTCGGGAGGCACATCTGGACGCTGGTGGTAGATGGATGGAATAGGCTCGTGGAGATGTTTGAGGATGATTTCAACTACCGTGTCACCCTCAAAAGGCGGACGACCCACCAGGCTTTCATAGAGCACGATAGCCAGTGAATAGAGATCAGAACGGATATCGGCATCGTGGCCGCTGTGCATCTGTTCCGGGGAACTATAGTAAGCCGTTCCCATAAACTTATCAGAAGTGGTAATGGTTGGGGTGGTGGAACTGCGAGCGAGTCCGAAGTCAGCTATTTTTACGACCCCTTTGTTGCTGATGAGAATGTTCTGCGGCTTAATATCGCGATGCACAATCCCGGCTTTGAACGCGGCATCCAGCCCTTCAGCGGCCTGGATAACATAATTGAATCCACGCAATGCATCCACCGGCCCATACGTCGTGATATACCACTTGAGGTTCTGCCCGTCAATATGCTTCATCACAATGAAATAGATCGAGTCGTCGTTGCCGTAATCCACCAGGCTCACCACATGCTCATTATTTAAGCTCTGCAAAATGTAGGCTTCCCGTTTGAAGCGCTCGAGCAATTCGTTATCATTGCTATGATCAAGATGCATGATCTTCATCGCATAGATATGGTTGGTGATCATGTCGCGCGCAATATACACCGTGCCGAAATTTCCGCTGCCGCGCTCGTCAATCAATTTGTAACGGCCATTGATGGTTCGGCCAAGCAAATCGTTACCCATCTTATTTTCCTGCATTCTTATCCATGAGGCTATGTTTGCACTATGCCAGAAATCCCTGCCTGACAGTTCTCTGCTATATTACATTATTTGCCAGCCGTTGTCATGCCCCCATAATAGTATAAATCTTCAGCGCCAGCCAGGGCGAGGACAAGCCCACGCCCCTACCCTGGACGGCTTCGCAATCCGCTTCGTAGTAGGGTACGGGCGTGGGCTTGTCCCCGCCCTGGGGGAGAGGAGAGGGTAATTCCGACCATCCTTAACTTGACGCTTATTGGGCGTGGGCTTGTCCCCGCCCTGGCTCCTTATAGTTACATAATTGCCAGGTTTCATGAAACATTCATGTCTGTAATGGTATACTATCTCTCAGGAAAGTTGTCGTGTCTAGTAGCGCATGGGCCGGACTATTAGGAGGAAGCTCCGGTTGACGAGGGGGAGGCTGTTCGGATCATCAGCGGGGAGCCTCCAGGGTACATCATTACCCTGAAAAGAAAGCGCGCAAACCTGGTTGGCAACGACCAGCACAATACGCTTTCAGTGGTGTAGATAACAAAGCGGACAGGGCGACCGCAAGGGTCGCCCCTACCATACAGCGGCAACGATAACCATCGATCCATGTCCCGTGTATGGTAGGGGCGGGGCTTGCCCCCGCCCTGGCAATGTGCATCTACCGAACAACAGAAAGGATACCCGACTCATGTGCGGTATCATTGGGTTCGTCGGGCCGCAGGGCACCGATGTTACTTCTATATTGCTCGAAGGACTGAGCAAACTCGAATATCGCGGCTATGACTCCGCCGGTATTGCCGTATTAACCTCGACCGGACATCTCGAATTGCGCCGTAAAGCTGGCAAAATCGCCAACCTGGTAGCCAGTGTTGAAAATGGTGCGCGTCCCCATGCTGGCTCAGTTGGCATCGGTCACACGCGCTGGGCCACGCATGGCCGCCCTAACGACACCAACGCCCATCCGCATCCCGATTGCACCGGCGTCCTGACGGTAGTGCATAACGGCATCATCGAAAACTATGCCGAATTGCGCTCCGAACTGGAACACCAGGGACACACCTTCCGCAGCGAGACCGATACGGAAGTGCTTTCGCATCTCATCGAACGCTCCTACTTTGGTGAAGCCCGGCACGATCTTGAACTGGCGGTGCGGCTCGCGTTACAGCAAGTGACCGGCGCGTATGCCATCGCCGTTGTTAGCTCCGAACAGCCCGATATACTCGTTGGCGCGCGTCTGGGCGGAGGGCCGCTCGTGGTGGGCATCGGCGAGGGCCAGCAGTTCCTGGCCTCGGACATCCCCGCCATTCTCAAATACACCCGCCGCGTGCTGATTTTAGAGGAGGGCGAGATCGCGATACTGCGACCGCAAGGTGTCTCGCTTCTCCTGCTGGATGGCACGCCTGCGCACCGCGAACCGCTGACCATCGAATGGAACGCTGAAGCTGCCGAGAAAGGCGGCTATCCCCATTTCGTGCTCAAAGAGATACACGAGCAGCCGGAGGCCATCCGCCGCGCCCTGACAGGTCGCGTGCGCGAGGGGCAGTTGCGCCTTACCGAACTGGAGCATATGCGACAGGCAGGCCTGCTGGACAATATCCAGCGTATCGTAATCGTAGCCTGTGGCACTTCTTATCACGCCGGCCTCATCGCCAAATACGTGATCGAGCAGTGGGCGCGTATCCCCGCCGAGACCGTGACAGCCGCGGAGTTTCGCTATGCCAACCCCATCGTGGGGCCGCATACGCTGTGCGTAGCCGTAACGCAATCGGGCGAGACGGCGGATACACTGGTGGGCATTCGCCAGGCGCGCGAGCATGGCGCGCCTGTCATCGCCATCACAAACGTAGTGGCAAGCGCGATTACCCGCCTCGCCGACGCGGTGCTCTACCTGCAAGCTGGCCCGGAGATCGGCGTAGTAGCCACCAAAACCTTCGTAACCTCCGTCACGGTACTCTACCTGCTGGGCTTGTACCTGGGTCAGCAGTACGGGCGCATCACCGAAAGCGAGGTTGAAGGCATTCTCGCGGCATTGGAACGCATCCCCGATCAGGTGCAGCGCGTCCTGGACGTAGCGTCCAGCCCCGATGATACCATCGAACCACTGGCGAAACGCCTCGCGCGCTCCACCAGCATGATGTTCATCGGGCGTGGCGTTGGTTATCCCACCGCGCTGGAAGGCGCGCTCAAGCTCAAGGAAATCTCCTACATCCACGCCGAGGGCCTGCCCGCCGGAGAGTTGAAGCACGGCTCCATCGCCCTGCTTGATCCCGATACCCCACTCATCGCCGTTGCCACCGCCTCGCACGTCTACGAGAAAGTGGTAAGCAACATGCAGGAGGTGCGCGCCCGCGACGCCCGCGTCGTTGCCGTAGCCACCGAAGGAGACGAGGGTATCAAACTCCACGCCGACGACGTGTTCTACGTGCCACAGACGCTGGAGGCGTTGAGTCCCCTGCTGGCAAGCGTCCCCCTCCAATTGTTCGCCTATCACGCGGCTGTTGCGCGGGGTTGCAATGTGGATCAGCCGAGGAACCTGGCAAAGTCGGTAACGGTGGAGTAGGCGCTGGTACTTTAACAGAAGACATGTAGCCGTGGAATTAAGTTGTCCCTTGTGGAATTAGGTTGTCCTTTTCCGGCATCTGCGGAATTAAGTTGTCCCTTGTGGAATTAGGTTGTCCCAAGAGGCGATAGCTGATCGCCTAGAGGCAACAAAAAGTCCACGAAAAATAAAGTTGTGGACTGACAGAATAAAGTCGCGGACTACAATCACAGGGGTCCTCTGAATCACAGAGGACCCCTGTTGTAAGCTTAAAATAAAGTCCTACACCGAGCAGCTGGCGAGATCTGATTTTCTTCGGAGGTCGTCAGTTATATATTGCCTAAATGATGATCCCACAAACTTACTTCGATATAACATGTACAAGTGCGTGTCTTAATACCTCATCGACAGTTTGCATAGGGGTCAGTTTTATAGTATCAAGGATGTAGGATGGTAGCTCCTGCGCCTCCTTAAAGTTATCTGCAGGAAGCAGAACTTCTTTAACCCCGGCATCATAAGCGGCTCTAATTTTCTGCTGGATCCCCCCAACAGCCAGGACCTTACCCATAATGGTGATCTCACCTGTCATGGCGATATCATTTCGTACTGGCAACTTCTTGAGTGCCGAAACGATGCCCGTTGCAATGGTAATACCTGCCGATGATCCTTCCTTTGGCACTCCCATGTAAGTGGCAAGGACGGCTATATCCAGATTCTCATACCAATCTTGACTGAGGTGTAGCTCTGCGCTTTTGAATCTGACATATTGCACTGCCGCCTCGATGCTCTCACGCATGACCCGTTGGATAGAGCCGAGAGGGATGATCTTACCATCGCCTCTGGTCACCTGCACCTCGAAGTGCAGGATGCAGCCGTGATCCCCCGCGACGGCGAGACCTATTACTTCCCCGACCGACGGCTTTGCTGGTAGACGCACTGCCTGAACTCGTCCAGCATCACGTAGCTCGGGTACAAGCTTTTTGCCGGATTGGTGTAACCAGGCACCAAGTTTGACCCGATCATATTCGCCAGGGGCTATGAGGTGCAGTTGTTCTCGTACACGCTGTCTTAATTCGCAGGCGAGGAGCAGTACCTCCTCTAATTCGTCATCTGTAACGTTGCTATCTGGGTAGAGAAGTTTCAGTAAGCCCGATACTGATTTGAGAATAGCTCGCTGGTCGCGACCGGAGATGCCTTGAGTTGTATGTCTCGCGTCGATGATTTCGAAACGGTCTCTCATTCCACTGAGGGCGTCGACGCGGCGTAATTCGTGCATGATTTCACAGAAATAATCTGTGATAAAACCATAATCTTTTGCGTAGCTATTGGGGGTGAGCTTTGGCAACTCCCAACCGGGCAGATAGGCATGAATGCGATCTAGAAATGCAATCACTTGTAAAAAGTCCGGCAGTGGTTCAAGGAGATGGTAGTATTTTTCATGAGGCATACTTCCCTGCACGTCGATATTCCCAACAAAAACCAGACTGCCAAAGGCGAGCAGTTCTTTTTTGCCGCGGCTGAACTTGGCGTCCTGCATGTAGCCCTGCATGATACTGACAAAAGCCTTTGGGTCGCTGAAATCTGTATTGGCGATCTCATCAAAAACAACTGCATCACGCGTACCGACCTCGCCAATTTTTCCAGTATTGAGGTTGACAAAGAGTTGAGCCGGCGTTGCCTTACCTCCTGACAGAACATGAGCATAGTAGGAAATATTTCTATACAGATAGGTCTTACCGGTTTCTCGTGGTGCGAGCTCAACCATATTATAATTGTTTTCGACCAACGGGATGCAGCGACAAAGATAAAGCAGTTTTTGGCGACGGCTCATTACAGTTGAGTTGATGCCGCAGGTATTGACAAGTAAATCTATCCACTCGTCGGAACTGAATTCACGACGTTTGCTGATATATTCATCCAAATTGATCACGCTGACTTGAAAGGGTGTAAAGCCTGTGATCTTAAAGGGACGTATCTTTTTGTTGTGAATCTCCGTCTCATCGTAGGTCAAGTCTATCGTGCCCTACATACCACCCGCAAGCAACATGGGATACTGGCGCACCAAGCCTTCGGGTATATTGACGAAGCTTTCGTTGATGGCGGAGATGCCGGCCCAGTACTTGTCTTCGGTTTCGACCAGCCTCACCTCCAGGTTAGCGATAATCGAATGGTGGCGAAGCTCACGGATATAATGCCTAATTCTTTCGCTTTCTGCACCGTAGACAAAGGCTTGTTTGAGCCGCGTGATAACCTTTTCCATGTCCTGATGGAAGGTATCTTCAGAACAGTAATTGTCTATGAGGTATTCGACAACGTAGCGAGGAAATTCGTCAACTCCGGTATTGATGGTATGGGCTTTGTTGACAACCTTGCCTTTGTAAACGATTCTGGCTTTTTTATTCATTTGACAACCTCGGTTGCTAGCGCATGGTTTTTGGGGTCAACCCCAGGATGTTGCCCAGGCTGGTGGGCACGCGGCGCACTACGCGCTCCAGGTTGAGCCGTACAGCGAAGGAGTGCTTTTGTAGTTTGCGCCTCATTCGTCCTCCTTCACTATAACGGGCAACAATAGTAAGTTCGCGCCTCATGTAGCCTTGATGGTGTTCTTCCATCGTGGCTGCAGAGCGATCGGGGAGGAACCGATAAATTACTTCGCTTCCGTCCTTCGGCACGTAGATTACCTGCGGAGGAAGTTCGGCCTGACCTGGCTCCAGACCATAGCTAGCTTCGATATCAACGCGGATTTCGCCAGCGCCGCTCTTTTTGCCAGCCGGGCGAGCGAGGCGCATACTGAATGCTATTTCTTCTCCCTCAACTACTTCATTAGGGCCATCAATTGGCTTCAGCGTCAACAAATCTTCCTCTTTGGCTTTGACCTGCAAAACAACCATGGGAATTACCATTTCCTGGATGGAGATACCTCCATGCCCGTATGCCGCCGGTTTATACTTTGAACCCCTGCGACTGAACGAGTAGCCGACTCTAGGGAAAAGAATTGCCTGATATTCTTTTTTTATTACATCACCGTTCATTTTTACCCAAGATTCTCGCTTAGGATAGTGTAACTGCTCAGGTGTGAAGCTGATGATGTTCTTGCGCACAATATAATGTAGGTTAGCGCTGGAGAGAGGGACCGACAGGAGGCAGTTTAAATACACACAATCAGAGGGGTCGTTCAGATCATTGGGATCCACTCCTAACCATTCCTGGCCGACAAAGCCAAAGCCGTGATCGGCGGTCACGAAGACTTTTGTGCCAGGGGTGAGGCGACGTACAATGGCCATCACCTCGGTATCAATCAGATTCTTCACGTACTGCTGGTACACAAAAGCCAGCGGGCGTGTTGGCTCTTTCCGCCCATCTGGATACTCCTTCACCTCGATCTTGTGCAGTTCTTTGTCGCAGAACTCGAAGATATAATAGTCCAGGTTGCCAGCGCGGTAGCGCACGGTCTCGCCAGTCCCCGCGCCTTCAGGCTCTAGCGTTTCTACATTGACATGGTAACCAAGTTCGCGCGCCAGCGCCTCTTTGAGGCAAGCACTTTCTGCTCGGCGTGGCGTCAGACCAAACTGGTCTGGTTCCGCGCCTGCCGCGATAGCCCAGCGCGAAACATGCGTTTCCGAAGGCAGAATAGCCGAAGCCGGGTATTCGTTGAGAACCTCCATTTTTTCCAGCAGCGTAGGACGCAGCAGCTTGTCCCATATATCGTAGCGCATCCCATCAAAGACTAGCACGACTGCCTTTTCCTTCTTTGGGTCCCAGTTCGGTTTTAGGCAACGGCGTATAAATTGGCTGGAGAGGCGCACATCGCTATCCGTTGTGAGCCAATCAGGATACTGTTGCGCAATCATCTCTTGAAAGAACCCATTCAATTCATCGATATTCTTGAAAACTGTTTGTTCTACTTCGCGCACGCGCTTCTGTATGGTCTTTAATGCCTCAACGAACTCGGCAGGTAAAGTATCCGCATCACGCGGCAGGAGATCTTGGTTGTAGACCAATCGATTCAGGGTAGACAAGTGATACTCCAGTCGGTTGATGCCTTGCTCGTTCCAGATGGTGCGAAAAGTGAGAAAAGTGAGTTTGCTAGCGGGTGTGACCTTCACTTGTCTCAGCACTTTGCTCAATTCAGCCTGAGCCGCTTCGATTTGATACGCCAGCCTATACGCTTCCTTGAGATTCGACCAGGCGAGCGAAGGACGCGCTTCGACAAAATCGGCCCGTGTGCCGGAAAAGAGATGAGCCAGAATGCGTGTATGCGCCAGCCTATCCGGCTCCGGCAAGAGCAGATCTTCAAGGGCAAATAAGAGCGCGAGTGAGCGTAGCAAGACAGAGTAGCACTCTTTCTCTATTAGGTTAGCGGCTGCGGTTGTCTCATTTATGGCTAACTGGTCAATTAACACGGTATGCAAGCCCTCGCGGTCAATATGCTCTTCCATCTCGTCCAGATCGGCATCGGCTTGGTCGGGATCAAGTTTAATGAGATCAGAGGCCGCCCGTTTCAGCAATGCTGGCTCTATAGCGGTCAGGCCTGCCAGGGCCGGGTCTACATTGACCAGGAGGAGTTTCCAGTTAGAGAGATGTTGAGCCAGGGTCACAGAAAGATAAAAGGCGCGAATGACCGTTTCAGTCTCGTACCGGCCAAACCAGCAGAAGGGAGCAGGCGCCTTTGCCAGGTCACGCTTAATGGGTTCCGTCACCGCTGGAGCCAGCGTTTCCAGTTCTTTCAAGGTCTGGTATCCATGCAGACCTACCCGCCAGTAGTATGCCTCATCCAGTTTCTGGAAGGCCGAATCCGCCACATCCAGGGCCGCGTAGGCGACGATGGTTTTAAAATCGTGGTCGCTAAACCGGTCGGTATGCGCAGTGCGTAGATTCCTATGCGCCTGTATAACGTCGGCCAGATGTTTGACGATGATCCTGGCATAACGCGGCTCGTTCACTTCTTGAGGCCAATCTGGATCGCCCGTTATCTCTTTTAGGTACAGTCGCAGGTCAAGCTCGATACGGGCCGCGAGAGGAACGTGGGTCAGCAGGTCGGGATAAAACAGGGGAAGCGCTTTTCCTTTCGAGCGGGCTACGCGCCTGCTCTGAGGAGTGCGGTCAATAACAAGCAGTTTTCGCATATCCGGGTCGGAGGTCGCTCGCTCATAGAGTTCACGAAAAGCGAGGTTCGTGGCGGCGATAATGACAGTATAGCCATGCTCGCTGGCAAAAGCGTGAATGCTGCTATCTTTCTCAGGCAGCATCTGCAATGGATCGCGCGCGAGGACAGCCGGTTCGTCCTTGATCTTGTCCAGTTTGTGCAAGAACCAATCGAGTAAAGGCAGACAATCTTGTTTCATCAGCTAGTTTCCTCTCGCCAGTCGCATCTTTACTACTTCTTCTATTCTGTGTGCGGAGGCAGAAACGGTAGCGCATCTTGCTACCGTTACCGTTATTCCACCTGGAGCATCGGCAATGTGTCGCCTGCGTCATCTCCGGCAATGCTTTGCAGTTGTTCTTCAAGGAAGGCTTGAAACTCTATAGCCAGGTCGGCTATTTTCTCTTTCTCGACAATATTGAAGGGCGGTTTGAAGTCGGCGATACGCACTTTTTTCACGACGATGCGCTTGAGGTAACGATTGATCGTTTCAACAATGCCAGGATCTCCCTGGCATTTCTCTGTCAGGTATGCGCGCAGATCACTAATCGTTTTACATTGCAGCAGTCCAGCTATGGTCGGCTCTTCTTTGCCTTGCTTCAGTCGATTCTGGATGGCGGAATTGAAGAACACCTCCAGCTTATGCTCCAGCGTTTCCTCGAAATAGCGGCGCGCCTCTTCCTCCATGTGCTTCGCTTTTTGCAGTATGTCGTTATAGTTCTCGAATGAGAGGTTGCAACTATGTACTGGTCCTCTCACCAAAGCAGATTCAATGGATGCGCGCGAGGGAGCAGGACAGGAAAAGATGCCATCGGCAAATTTTTTCAGCGTATCTTCGATAGTACCCGAAACACGCGGCTGCATCGCGCTGATGCCCTCCAAAGCTTGTAAGGCTGCCAGGTCCGTGTCGGTAAGCAAGCTTTCAATGGCTGCGCGCCTGCTTTCGAGTTCGCTGAACACACGATGATGGAGAGCAATGTAGACCTGCTTATACTCAGTGATCAGGGCATAGAGCGTCTGGGATTCATTTGCCAGCGGCGGGTTACTGCCGATCAGTTCGGTGCGCAGCTTCACATCGGAGTCGATATAGGGGCGCGGGTCTTTGAGTTTGTCTGCGAGCCTCTGCTGGAGCTTGAGTGCGGCTGCCAGGTCGCGGTTATTAGGTAGCGTGTGCGCACAATACTGGTAGGCTGTACGCAGTTCTGCTTCGTATATAAGGAACTGTTGGACTCCGCGATAATGCTTGACGCGCAGTTTCAAATCGTCCACATCGGCCTGCTCTGCTATTCTTGTATCAAAAACAGTGTAACCAAAGGTCTCTTTCATCCGGTACAGCACATCATCGATTTCTTCTACATTCGCGGCTTTGAAGAAGGTCTCAAATTGTTGCAGTTCTTTTTCATAAGGGTTGGGCGAATGGAGGTCTTCGAAAAGCCTGCTGGCATGGCTGGCGCTGCGACTCGCCTCTTCTTTCTCTTTGTTAAAGAGCTCGCCTAATTCCAGACGATATGGCGCAATTTGCGTATCATCATGCGTCTGGGGAATGGAATCATCTAGAAAGACCTCGGCAAATGGGCGAAATGCATCCCAGTTCTTTGGCTGCTCCATCTTCTGGACTTCGGTCAGGGCATCGAGCATGCGGGCAGAAAAGTCTATCTCCTTGATCGTGCGATAATCGATGGTTGAGAAGGACAGACCAGCTTTAGGTCCCAGGCCAATTCTGATTTTGCCTGTCTGGACCAAGCAGAGGAGATAGAGCTGGATCATGCGCCGCGACAGTCCATAACTTGTCGGGCTACCGGTACCCATAAAATTTTTGTAGAGGGTCTCAATATTCATGGTTTGCCCCTCACCGGCTAACTTCTGGTCGATGAAGCTGTACATGTCCTGAACAAACCTATTGCCTGATATATCCAGTTTGTACTCTGGCCCTTTTTTCATGATCCTCAGCGCGTAGCCGAAGTTTTGCGCTGCGCTCACGTCCCCGGTGGGTTTAGCATGACGCGGAATCTCGCCCGTCTTGACGATGCCATTGATCACTTTGACGGCGTCTTCTTTGTGGAAGATAAAGGGGCGATCGAATGTGATCTCGCGCGATTCGTAGATCTCATCCAGCATATGTCCGATCACAGGGTTAATATACTGTCGATCTTACTGGCTACATGAAACTCCATGTGTTGCATGCCCAGGCTATCCATACGCCCGCGTGCGTAGGCGCTCTCCACCGCTTTGACGATTTTGCCCATCTCGCTCTGCAGCGCGCTGGCTACCCATTGCACAATGGTGACGGCATCCTCGCTGTCCTTCCCTTCGCAATCGCGAATCAGTTTCCGGTACGCCACCAGGTCATACAGACGATTTTTCTCATCTTCATTGAGCTCTGCGGGAGTCCACAGTAGGATGCGCGGATCACCACGCGCGTGCAACAATTTCTCTACATGCGCGAGTGTGATCGGGTAGGTGCTCACATAGACTGCGAAATCATGCTCGGTTTCATCGGTGCGGATCTGCGAAAGCGCTTCAGAATCGGAGCCAGATCGCAGCAGGTCGCGCATACGGATAGCCCCTGCGATCAGCCGCCTGTGCCATTCTATTTCAAGCGATTGGTCTTTGGCATAGGCAGTCATGGTAGGAGCAATTTCGCTGAAGAGCGACGTATTGTTATTGGAGACATCAATGGTCATCTGCCGCGTCGTGACCGGCCATTTCGAAAGGCCCAGCAGAAAAACCCATGCTTCCTGCTGCAATTTCTCGTTGGACTCCGCTTCATTGCGCGCCTTTTCAAATTCATGCCGCGGCTCGATGCCGGTGAAGACAGGATCAAAGCGATAGCGCGGCGCGTTACCTTCGTCCAGGGTTTCAACAACTTGGCGGAGTTCTTTTCGCAGGCTCTCGACAATGCTCTGGTAATGATCGATATTTTCTTGCGGGCCGACCTCCGCCTCCCTATTGCGCTCAATCAAGACGGCGTTAGCAATTTCTTCGGGGGTGATGCCTTGCTGCCGCGTGCGTGCGATATGGTAGAGGAAAAGCGTTTGTAGTGTCTTGATGGCTTTGTCTCGGTAGACCTTCAGCGTGCCCTTCGTCTGCCCATCGATCTGTCGTTTGCAGGCTTCGTAGACTTTATATTCCTGTTCGCGTTTGGTTTTAATGGACGCTATGCTGGCGTTGACGCCGCTGGGGTCCTCTTCATAGTTGACCGTTTCATCGAAGAGTTGCCACAGACTAACCAGAGTATTCCCTTTGACCTTAATCAGGTGTTTTAATGTCTGGTGCATGAAGTGAATGGCGGAACGGGCGGTAGTCAGTTCTCCAGTGATGGCGCGCAGTACTTCCAGGGCAGGTTTGTGGAAGGGGAAAAAGTGGCGAAACTGCTCCTCTCCGATGGCGGCAGGCCAGGTAAAGCCGCGTTTGTAATAGAGGTAATAGTTGGTAATTGCCTCGGGGTCGATAATCTCGCGCACACGCGCCAGCACGATATCGTAGTAGCCGTTATCATCTTCGCCCAGCAGAGGTACCAGCTTGAGACGGTCATTGGCGATGATGTTTTTCACGCCCATCTTGCTCTCGATGGCCTGCTGCGCAGCACACACTGTCCAGATAGGCAAGTTGTGGACTTTCGCCGGGTGTATGAAAAAAAAGTAGGCAATCAAGCACAAAGATGCTGACGTTGTTGCCAGAAAGCCCGATAGGTTTTGTTGAGCACAGTAGTGCGCAGAGCGAGTACGGCATCTAAGCCTTGCGGTGTCCAACGCATCCCCGAACGTTTCGCACGAGTGGAAACAACCGTTTTACAAGCGGCTTCAGCAATTCCGCTTCCCAGATGCATCCCTTTTGCTCGAAAGGCGGGATACTGCATACGCTTCGCATTGGTGCGAAAATAGTCAGCTTCAATCTCTGGGACACTGCGGGATGCTCCTGCTTCAGGAGCAATAGGTGGCAGGTCTTCGATGGCGTGGATAAGCACCTCCATGTTGCCCTCACTTAACCAATCGCACGCTTGTTTTGCCCAGGTTGCCGCTGGTTGTTTGCCGCGCCCATAGACTGCATTGGCCACCTTCCAGACGTGTTCACGCGCATGCCAGAGATCCACAATATGCACTGCTTGTGGGAAGTGTTCTTGCGCCAGACGCCAGATCCACGCTGCACCATCTCCCAGCACCACCACTTCGTCGCCCTCCTGCACCCCACAGGTTTGAGCGAGGTGGTAGAGAAAATACCCGAAATCTTCGGCAGTCGTTCGTCGTGCCACATACTCAATGGGTCCTGCTTCATCCACGAAGACCCCTGGAACCAGTTCTGAACGGTTTCTCCCACGCGTGGCTTCAAAAACCGCCCCAACTTTGATTTCCCGATACACATCCCCAGGACGATCTTTCTCCTCTTTCACCATCGGAACACTTCCGCGTCGCATCCGTGCCATCACTCCATCGAGTTCCACATACCATCGTCTCGACACTCTCTGTTGATGCTTTCCCTCAGGTGGAGCACTGCTCTGCTTTTGAACTGCCTCCTGCTTCATCTTCTTGACCTGCTCTTCTTCTTGTCTCATCAGCGCTTCGCCTACTGGTTGGAGCAAATGCAGAACTTGTCGAGCTGGGATCGAAAAGGGCAGGACCATCTCAAGTGCTTCTGCGATTTCTGAGAGCGTTTGGGACGCTCCAAAATAACTCACGATTTTTTGCACTCCTGGGCTCGTTCGTCCATGCTCTAGTCCCCAAAGCTTATCCACTGGAACTTCTCCATGACGACAGGTCGTGGCTTCTTCCCCGTTCTGCTCTTTTTCCTTCTCCATGCATTGATAATACGGGCGATGCAGGGTGACTTTCCCCAGCATCGTTAACACGGTCTTCTCTCGTTCTCCTACCAATCGTTGTCGATGCCCACATGTCCCTTCTCGTCTTGCATGAGCATAGTTCTCTTCGCGTGCTCCATTCATCATCTGTTCTAGCCAACCACGCCCTACACTCATGGCACTCTTCAGGATGACTTGTTCTGCCTCCTGGAAATTTCCTTCTTCCACTGACTCGATGTTCTGCAAGAGCTTCTCTACTTCTTGTGCTACCTGCTCCAGCAATGCCTTTTTCAACAGGTCATTCGTTTTCATTCTTGGGGAGTCCTCTTTCTTGATTGCAATTTCTTTCTTGATGAGGATACTCCCTTTTCGTTTGTTTGCCTACAACTTTTTCATACACCCACTTTCGCCAGCCGGTTGGCGAGTACGACCAGCGTTTGCTCGTCGTCTACCCGCTGTTCATCACTGCGATTTTTCATGAAAAGGGAAACTTCATCCAGGATGAGCAGAACGCCGCTGTAGCCTTCGTCCATGATGGCCTCGACCATGTGCTTGAGTATATCTTCGGTTTCGGTCTGCAGGTGCGGGCGCATCTTCAGGTATTCATCGTAGAAGCGCCAGAGCTTTTCGCCGCAACTGCGCTTATATTCAGGAGCTTTGTTCGACCGCAATTCACGGATGAAGTCGTCAACGTCTTCTAACTCGTCCTCTTCGAAGATGAGAGGGTCTTTGAGAAATTTCTTCAGGTCGTCACGATAGCGCACATAGTCTTCGGCCATGAAACGGTCGGCGAGCAGCTCGAACGGGGTAGAGCGAGATATTTTTGCCCAGTTCCAGCAGAAGCTGCTCGCGGGCCGCGTCGAGGATATAATTGCCAAGGTGCTGGGTATCCCCCGCCTTGCCGACAGTGCCGCCCCCTGTGCCAACCAGCGTTTTGGCAACGACGAAGAGCCCGCGTTTGCCCTTGCTTCCTTTGGCCTGGAGGCCCTCTTCCCAGAATTGATAGATCGATTCGCGCCTGCCCCTTCCTGCCAGCGCCTCTTTGTGATGTACCAGTTCCCATGCCCCTTCATCGCCCAGCGTTAACGCTGCCAGGAAACAGAGAAGGTGCGATTTACCAGAGCCGAATTCGGCCTGTATCCAATAACCCTGCCCGATCGGTTCATCTCTGCGCTCCGACCGGTAGGGTGCTGCAAGCAGTCGCAAAATATCGTTAAGAAAGGGCCGCACCGGGTTGATCTGGAATTCTTCGATGGTTTGCAACGCTGGCAGACGCTGCGCCCGAGACGTTTTATTCGAACTCTCTCCAGTATCCGCCCAGATGTGCTGCTCCAGCGAATAGACCGAAATGATCTTATCCGGTACTTTACAAATCTCATCCAGGCTCTTGCGAAAAGTAAGTAGCTCTTCCTTATCATGCATAGCTCTTTTCCCCGTTCTCCTACTGACAATGCGCCCTATATCTCATCAAAAAGAGTTTTTGGTTTTTTCTCTTTAATGGACGCCTACATCCGCCGCACGCAGATTCGATAATCTTCTTCCACCTCGACCTGCTGCTCTTCTGATAACGTATTCAGGTTGAGGCCACCTTTGTCGAAGAGGAGACGCCCCTGCTCGTACAAACTGGAACGGCGGCAATGCCGAATCCACTCGACCAAAGTAGCATTGGTCGGGCGCTCGGCAACAGGAATGGCTAGTCCTTGCTGGATATAGGCCAGGTAGCGTTTGATATGCCGATTGGTCCCTGACAATCTCCCCTGGGCTTTGGCCGCTTTTTCCTCTTCCGTGATTGGCAAGCGATAGGTACCTGCACTGGTAACGTAAAAGTAATCTAGGAGCCAGTCGTTGAGCTGGCGGCGCGGCTTGTCCTTGACCTTGTAAAGGTAGTATTCAAAGATATCCGAATAATGGATCCCTTCTTGCTCAGGAGACTTGCTCAGCCTCACTGCCAGAAAGCTGCTGATGATCTGAGCCGCCCACTCCTCTTTTACCGACTCGTCAGCGTCTATCTTTGTCTCATCTCCCAGGGGCAAGAACCAGCGCGTTTGATCGTCACCGGCTGGCTCCGCAACCTGGCGCAACAGCGCGTCAAAATTATGCGCCTCCATGCGCCCGGCTCGCACCATGCGGCTGACGACCTCGTCGTAGACGCGGTCCTTCGTCGCCCCGGGATGGGCCAGCAGGTAATCGCCGATAATTGCGTGAACCTTCTCCGTGAAGGTCGTCTCGTCTTCATCCCCGCTAATAGTGATTGCCGCAACTTCGTGGAGTTTGGGCTTGCGGAAATTGATGATGAGGACGCGCTTGGTTACTTTATCGGCAAAGTACTGATTGATTGTCTTTGTTTTTGAATCTATGTAGAGTACAGACTCAGTCTTTTCTGCACTGAAACCTACCTCAGCCAATAAGTCTTGTAACAATGACCATGTGCCTGCAGACGTATCATGATAACAAAGTGAAATACATCGTCCAGGCTTTAAAACCCTGTAACACTCCGCAAGTGCCTCGCGCATTCCCTTTGCCCAATCCTCTTCTGTCTTATTCCGAACTTCATTGACAATGATCTCATTGTCATGCCAGTGGATATCGAGATCAAGCCACGCCTCCCAAACGAAATTCAGTTCACCATATTGCACTTTATCTGCATAGGGAGGATCAGTGAAAATGTAATCTACGCTAGAGTTGGGTAAATCTAACGATCTGGCATCTGAAGTGCTAACCATGAGTTGATTCCCAAATTTGCCTATCGCATTATATCCAGCAATCATATCACCGATAGCCTCTTCCATAAAACGCCAAACATTTATATCATGTGAAAGCTGCGGGATATAATATGTGCCTTTTTGAATTCGGCCGATTCCATCACTATTATGTGCCATCATCTTAGAGGCTTTTAAGATGATGCTAGTGAAAGTGAAGAGGAGTGTATCTGTACAAGTTGGTATTGTTTTGATGACGTCTAGGATTGCCGCCAATGCCCACAGGTTGCGTTTTGTGAAGAGATCGGATATCTTGCGGAAATTGCGACCCTCTCTCCATTCTACTCCCCATGGTTTTGAGTCATCTACTACGTTCATCATTTTGTGATGAGGATACCAATATGGAATGTCCTTTAGCTCGATTCCATGTATTTTGCCCAGATCGTACATTTCAAAATACTCGCGTTTTTTGGGGTTATGATCATTACGTAGTCGCTCGGAGCGCGAAGGTTTGCACTTGTCCAGACAAATATAGCTCACTATTACAGGGATGGAGCCAAACCGCTTGGTTCGTGTACTAATTTCCTCCTCAATACCTGACTTGTAACAGAATGGGCAAACCTTTATCTTCTTTTCCTGGCTCTTTGCAGTTTTCTCCTTTACTTCTACACAATCAGATAGAGGTACTTTCTCCAGGCAGCGCGGGCATTGAAAGACCTGCGAATACACAGTATAGGTCATTGTGGCCATACCGCCGCAACGGTCGCAGCGCGTCTCATAGAGCCAATCGATCTCCAGCTTGACGCGCTGCTTCAGTTCTTCAAATGCCTTCCGCAGCGCGACCACGTCAACGAGCGTGCAGTAGTTTTTGGTGATAAAGGTGGCGGCGGGGCTGAGGTCGATGGCGATGGCTTTGCGACCACTCATCAGGGCGGCCAGGGCTGTGCCGCCTGAGCCGCAGAAGGGGTCGAGGACGAGGTTACTAGGTTGGGTATAATGCTCAATATACTGGCGGATGGCGTCGTGGGGCTTCTTTGACCAGTATGTATGCATGTTATAGATGGCGGTGGCCTTGGTCGTCTCGATGGGCCGATTGAATGCAGGCACGTTGTAGTCCTCGTGTTCTGGGTCACAGGGCCGCCCGACAAGGTGCGCCTTGACAAAGGTGCGCAGATTGGGATTCGGCTGGTCGCCTGAATAATAGCCAGGCGGCATCTGGCCCACTTTCGCCGGGAACATTCCACTTTGTTGTGGTTGTATAGTTTGTTCTTTGCTCATATCTTTATCAGCCCTTCAGTTCCCAGAGATGGTTTTCAGCGATAAGATTGGTGGGCAAGCTGTAGTCATTATCCTGCTGCTCAGGGAACATGACGATGCGCCCGTGCTCTCGCTTCCCTGGCAACAGGAGCAGGACCCGCTGCTCATCTGTGGCCAGTGTGCGTAGCAAACTGAGATCGCTGTCATAAGCGAAAAGGATTTCCAGGCTCTCCAACACTACCAGCCCTCGCTCTTTCAGGTGTGCGCGCAAAAACTCCTCGAACGCCTGTGAGACGTGGGCGGCGATAGGTTCCGGTCGCTTTGCTTCGTTCTCCACCAGGCCGCGAAACTCGTCATCAGGAATGGCGTCGAGAATGCCACGGGTGACCGAAAGAGGAGGTGGGAAGGGTTGCCCATCTGGTATGCTGGCCTGCACCAGCTTTTCGGAAAAACGCTTCAAGGCCGGATAGCTGCCGAGCACACCGTAAAGATGCCGCCCGGTCGGTACCATTAATTTGCTGCGCAACGCCTCGATGATATCGGTATCGTTCATGACAGATTTCCAGTTCCAGCCTTCAACAGCAGTTCACTGACCTGATCAAGTGTATATTTCGTGGTAAATTGCCGCACCGAATCGATTTCAGAGACTTTGCTAATGATGTTTCTGTTTCTCAGCTCGTAGAGAGCGGGAAGGAGTGCAGCAGGTTTCCAAAGCATTGCGCGGATGGCACGGTTCTGCTCGAGCTTGCCAATGTCGAACATGCCTGGGTCTGGAAATTCGCTGTGCAGGATAAAGGCTAACGATGGGATTTTGATGTCGCGATAGGAAAAGCTAAGAGTAAGGCGGTCTGTACTTGTAATACCGCCAGCGATAAGGGTATCGACAATAGCAAGCGCACAATCCTTTGCACTGGTATAGCCTGGAAAGCGATGGATCAGGTAGTCTCGTAAAAGGTTCCGTTCCAAAAGTCCTGCACCTATAGCAGGGAGCAAAAGATTCTCTATAACTTCGTACATCAAGGGCTCAACCTTACAGAAGCGATAGAAGCAGATATCACGTAATTCTTGGCTACTAGCATAAGTGCGAGCGAAGGTACGAATAGCCAAATCTGCATAACCGTCTGGGAACATGCGGTACGCGATATATCGTGTCCTCCGCTCTCGTGTTTGTTGCCCACTGAAGTGAAGATGCCTCCTCAAAAAATCTTTTATCTCGGCCAAAGATTCTGTATCGGGAAGCAGCGGCAGCATATCAATCGACTCTTGAAGCATAGATTTACCGAATAGCCCTGATCTGTCATGAGATGCGGTGTTTTTCGGAGATTTGGGCGACACTTTTCTTGATTTATCCGATTCGGTAGTAACAAAGGAATCGTCCGAGAATAAAGTTGGCACGGTAAAACTTTCTTTTACTTGAGTTTGCTTGTCTTTATCACTATAATCGTACTTGCGAATCCAGTCAATAAGCTTGAGCAGCACTGCAGAGTGTTCCTTGATACCTTCCTGTTCACAAAGGGTTGTGATATCGGTAGACAACACATTGGATAAACTGCCGAAGGTAGCGATAAGCTTTCTCGCGAGAGGTTGGACATCTTTTTGTGGAATCGCGTAGGTCAAGAGGAGTTCTAATAGCATCTCATCGGAATATGCTCTATCATCTCCAGCGATGAAGTGAGCTTTGAGTCGCTCTCTATGACCTGCCTTGCTTTTTTCTTCTATCTCCACAGTTTCTACCTTCACCAAACAAGTTTCTTCACCGATAAAGTATACCTCTGCACTTGGAGAAATCATTATATCATAGCCCTAAATTGTATAGCTGGGCCTCTAGAACTTTTGGTTCCTCTCTTCGATGTCGTCTGATACTTCTTCGATCAGCTCCCCAGGAGGAACACCAAGCACTTTGGCCAGCTTTCCAAGGGTAATCGTTGTTGTTGCATAAAAGGGATCAGAGTAGATACGCTTGATCGTCTTGTATGAAACATCTGCAGCCCTGTGGAGTTTCCCCATACTAATACCCTTCTCTCTTGCTACCTCTTTTACCCGTAAGCGTACTGCCATATTTTCTTGCTCTCACCTGTTATTTGACGAGATTGTAGCAAGAGAGACCGACCAATAGAACTCCCCATATAGTAGATATAATAATAAGAGTCCTAACTATAGGGGTAGGCATATATGTCCATCCCAGAAAGATAAAGCCGAGTAGTACCGAGCTCTGAAGAGGAAACGATTTACTGTTGATGTGAGAATGTACAGATTGTTTTAGGGCCACGTATGGCCCCACTCATAGGTGAGATGCTAGCTGGCTAGTGTTGTCAGAAGGCAAAGATTGATACAATTCTGTGTATTACGGTTAAGGATAGCAATTTATGGTAGTACGTTTACGTGTAAAAGAAGTCGCTAGAGAGAAAGGCATCAGCATGGGTAAACTTCAGCGGGACGCCGATGTAGCTTATAACACCGTAAAGCGGATGTTCAAGGATCCGTACTACATAACGACTACAGAGACGCTTGGAAAATTAGCCAGGGCCCTTGGGGTTTCCCCAGGGGAATTGCTAGAAGAGGTCTCAGATGAGTCTCGCGGGGGACCTACAAGGCGATAGAGACAGTAGTGCATCTCTAGCGGTCTCCTTGTATGCTTAACTGAATTTACCGCTGTATCTGTTGAATCCCTTTGGATGAGAGAGTTCACTTGATGAAAGATCGGAGTTATGAAGAAGAGGCGGAAATCTTCCAAGTACTTCAGCATCGAAAAGAAGAATACTGCATTAGAACTCAGTGAGCAAGAGTGGCAGCTGCTCAATAGCATACGATCATACCTGATTCCAGGCAGGCCAGGAATAGTAGCGGGTGTGATGCGAAGACGTCAGGATCAGCTTTGGCAGGGCTGGATATGTGTCGGAA
Organism: uncultured Chloroflexia bacterium; assembly: GCA_963769535.1. Classification (GTDB taxonomy): domain Bacteria; phylum Chloroflexota; class Ktedonobacteria; order Ktedonobacterales; family Ktedonobacteraceae; genus CF-113. The sequence goes on from CAVYMC010000009.1 coordinate 115,835, forward strand.
AAGGGCTTATCTACATCTCCGCACGCAGCAGCCGTGAGCGTGCCAGTGCCGATGTAGGAGAATTTCTGATCGCCGCCGACCGACCAGGTTTCAGTGGCGAGGATGCGAGGCTGTTACTGAGCAAATTCAATGCAGAGGGAGAGGCTCTTCCGGAAGCTCTTTCAGAAGATCTCGCGCAAGCACTGCTCTACTACATTCGAGTTATTTACGAGGTCGACCTTGATCTCCGACTTTTGATGGAGACATGAAAATTAAACCGACCGATGGTTCGTTGCCAGTTTTGAGATTGGTAACTATCATTATCCCAACCTTTCATATCACAGTATTTGTGTGTACAGGGAAGTAATGGATGCTCTACATAAAGCTTCTTCTCAGGCTGTTTCATAGAAAATCAGTTTAAACATCAATAAGGCAGAAGGATGCCGACAGTAATGAGGTTATCCATACATAAGAATGAGTATAGCAAGCTGATTATTTGGCAGACTACTATTACGCTTCCACATTTCCACTGTGAGATGCCAGTTCTGCACTTCGCAGATGGGGCGAGCTATATCCCGGTGAGAGCGCTTTGCACGATGCTAGGGTTACATTTAATCGAGCACTGCACTTGTGTAACGCCTCGCTCACGTGTCCATCCCTGAATGTAGAGAACAAAATACCAACTAAAACGTGACCCACTGACGCGGAGAAAGGAAGAACCCATGAAACAACACAAGAAAGCAGCCAAACGAAAAGCCTCGAAAAGAGCAAGGGATCGAGGACGACAAACCGAGAGATATTCGTCTCAGTCAACCATCAATGAAGATGAGATGATGAACCAAGTAGAGAGAATTGTCAAGGCTCTCGTAGATGCAAGCCATGACAATTTCATGGCTGACTTACAATCCGATGAGCTCGATGACACGGAGAATGACGAGGATTGGTTGGAACATCTTAAACGGTCAGTTGAGCGGCTAGAACAGCGACTGAGCGTTCTCGATGCGATCTCTTCGGAGGACCTACATGACAGCTGGATACTGCTTCAAGAGGAGCGCCCGGAGTATGGAGCATTTCCAGTTGAACGCTATCTCGACCAATTTGTAACATCACTACGTGAGAAGTTTCGGAAGGCGCTCTTTTTCGCTCGTATTGAAAGAGATGCTCAGCAGCTAAGAATGGCGGTCTGTGAAGAAGTATCTTCTCTGTGTGCGCAGGGTACCCTCCAAGCGCATGACTTCATCAAACTTCCTCATGCATTACCTGAAGGAGAAATCCCGGGTTTGAGCGAAAGAGAACGAGCCGAGATTACAGAAATATATTGCCGGAGCATTTGGTGGATGATGGCGGATCATTATCCTGAAGGCTGTACCACTCATTTCTACCTGGAGTGTCCCGAAGGGTGGTTCTCTGCTGAAGTGTATGGAGGCGAAGAAGAAGCGGAGCAAGAGGCAGAAAAACGACGGCTGAGAGGAGAGGGAGATTTTGAAATACGAGAGATCAGCGAAGGTGATGACTGGGTCGTATTCATTTTATTGTTCTCCACAAAGAGGCCAATATTCATCGGATAAAACTCTCCCTGATAACTAAATGCTACCAGGGAGGACGAGCGGAATGGGCACAACCTTCCGCGTCAAAGTAGTCAAGCCGCCCGAGTTCCAGAAAGGCTTCATTTTGCAGTTGCGCTGGTAAGTGGTCGAACGCGCTTATCCTTAGATGGCACACTTTCGTCGCATAGTACGCGATAATGAACGCCTCCCGCAAACGCTGATCTGTCTTCATTTGCTACCGCAAGCTGTGGGCTTACTCACTACCGAGCTTACAACAAATGCAAGTAAGTTTCTAACAAATGATGTTATTTTTTGCGGCAAATATGTGGGGGAAAAATAACATCATTTGTTAGATTTAGATGCATTTTGTAAAATATAATAGATAACAAAATATTGAAATAGTTGACACATTTAATAAAATCAGGTATACTTTTCTATATTCTTGGAGGTAAAGTTGTTGCCAACGGCATAGACTTTAGAATCAGGCTAGATGGCGAAAAACCTTAATGCTCCCAGGAATGGAAACTTATAGCGAGTTGAATCACCTTCGGTTAGTTAAGGATACTGAAGGGGCCAGATTATTCCTCGCCTAGTTTATGTTTCATCAGCTCACAAGAGGTAAAAGATGACAAGAAACAAGCAAGCGATAGATGAAACGAAAGATTCCAAAATTCATTGAGGAAGGCCGAGGGAAAGGTGAGGGTGCAGACTATAAACCCTGGCTGACGGTACGAGATGTACCATCTCTTGGTTTCTCTTCACGAATTATGGGCTGGAAAACTGGTCGGCTCCATCATTTTTTCAGCAATCACGAATCGGACTACTTTCACATCGGTGAATGGTCGAAAAAGATTGTAGATATCCGTGAACAGTATCCTCTCCTTCCGCTGGAAAATACGCTGGCAATTGCTGAGTCCTGTGGGATCCAGCACCCCGTCCACCCTAAAACTAAAAAGCCTATCGTTCTTACGACCGACTTTTTATTCACCCTGGAGCACGAAGGGCGACATACTGAGCAAGCGCGGACTATCAAGCCTTTTGCTCAATTATCGTCAGATCGGACGCTTGAAAAATTTGAAATCGAGCGATTGTATTGGAAAGCGCTCAATACCGACTGGGGTGTTGTCACAGAACATGAGATCCCCAAGGTGTTCGCCGATAATGTCGAACGCGTACATGACCGGTATCGCCGAGAAGACCTGGGGCTCACCTTTGATGACATTTGCGACATAGCAACTATCCTTACCGATCTGGTCAAGGAAGAATCTCTTGCTCTGAGACACGCCACGCAAGCGTGCGACCGGCGCCTTGGTCACAAGCCGGGGGCGAGCCTTGCTGTGGCCTACCATCTCATCGCGCGCCGTTATTGGACCATCGATATGTACACTCGGATTAATCCAGGGGAACTGCTCATTCTCAAGGGAGAGAATCTGCAGGAACTGTACCGGGAGGGAAAGTGATATGCAGGGCATCTACGTCAATAGTGTTGTTGAATGGGCTGGAACTCCGCGTCCACGCTACGATCGCATCCTCCGGATCGACTCTGCAAGCGCAACAGCGATTGTCATCGATGTGACCGGCACTGCCGGTGACGATTCTGTCAATCCGGTATTTCTGCCCCACGATGCGCTTGAAGAGGCCTTAAATACCTCTAAAGCGCGCATCGTAGACAATGACCCCTATATGAGGAACCTCCGTCCGAAAGTTGAACTATCTGCTCAGGAAAAGATAGAGGTAGAGAAGATATGGAAAGTCATCGAACCCATCGTCACTCACAGCGATGTTTTTGATCCACGCGTTCGCGGCAGGCTGATAAGCGATGCCGCTACGAGTAGCAAGCTCAATCCCAAACTTGTTCGCCGATATGTACGACGGTACTGGAGAGGGGGACAAGTCCAGGTAGTGCTACTCCCACGCTATTACCGCTGCGGCACCGCCAGGGAGAGAGACAATTACAAGAACTACAAGAAACTGGGTAGGAAGAGGATCGAGGAAACAGCTCTGGGGTCTCCTGTCGGCGTCAATATGGATCCTGTCGCAGAGGGGCACTGCCTCACTGGCATCAAGCTGTACTATGAAAACGAAAAGGGGAGATCGCTCCGGTACGCGTACCGCAAGACGCTCGAGATCTTTTTCCACCGGGGGAAGTATGAAAAGCATGGCGTCAAAGACATCCCTCTGCTGCCCAATATGGACGAAGTGCCTTCTTACGACCAGTTCCTCTATTGCTACAAGAAGCACCAGGATATCGTCGCCGCTACCCGCGCCCGCGAAGGTCAGCACGCTTTTGATCTCAAGCACCGTGCAATCCCCGGCAATTCAACGCTCGACGCAGATGGGCCTGGCCGCATCGTACAGCTTGACCCTACCCTGGGAGACATTTACCTGGTCAGCGAGTTTGACCGTGCTAGAATTATTGGGCGTCCGGTGATCTACATCATCGTCGACGTTTTCTCGCACCTCATCGTTGGGATGGCCGTTTGCCTTGACGCCCCGAGCTGGCGCGCAGTCATGCAGGCGCTCGAAAAACATGGTGCGCAACAAGGTCGATTTCTGCAGAGAGTATGGCTTTACTATTACCGAAGCGGATTGGCCGAGCCACCAGCTCCCCAAGTCCATCATCGCCGATCGAGGAGAGCCTGCTGTCGAAGAACTCCGATACGCTGGGAGAGAAGCTTGGGATTAAAGTCATAAACACTCCTCCTTACCGCCCCAACTGGAAGGCGATCGTAGAACGGTATTTCCGCCTGATCAACGACTTCGTCATCGATTGGGCACCAGGGGCCATCCGGGAATATCTCCCGAGAAGCGGGCACGACTACCGACTCGACGCTTGCCTGACGCTGTATGAACTGCGCCAGTTGCTGATCGGCTGCATTCTCGAACACAATATGGCTCACAAAATGGAAGACTATCCCCGAGACAAAGATATGTACGCCGATGGGATGCAAGCCTATCCTGCACGCTTATGGGAATGGGGCGTTGCCAATCGCTCTGGTTACCTCAGGGAACGACCACCCGCGGCCGTTCGTATGCAATTGTTGCCTGGGCGCACGGCATCAGTTACGCCCGAGGGCATTCGCTTCAAGGGACTCTATTACGAATGCGAGCGCGCCTGGAACGAGAAATGGTTTGAGAAGGCAAGGATAGCTGGAAGCTGGCCCGTAGCCATGGCTTATGATTACCGAACAGTATCGCGAATCTACCTGCGTCTTGACCAAGGCAGGCGGATCGAGGAATGCACGCTTATGCCCAAGGATCAAATGTGGGCCAACTTCGATTGGCAGGATATTAAAGATCGCAGAGCATTCGATAAGGTTCTCGCGAAGGAGCCAGAGCAGCAGGCTCTACAGGCGCAAGTCGAAATTCATGCGAAGCAAGACCAGACTATTCGCGAAGCTAAGAAGAAGACAATGGCGGCTCGGAAAGGGCTCAGCAATGCGGAGTTGCTCAGTGGCATCGGCGAGAACCGAACAGACGAGTGGAAGCGCGAAGATCAGAAAGCTCTTCAATTAGCAGGCATCTCTTCTTTGCCATCCAGCTTGGCTTCCCTTTCCCTCACCCTGGAAGAAGCGGAAGAAGATGTTTTTATGGCAGAAAAAGCTCAATGGCTGCGCAAAATGCGCGATGGAGGATCAGCTAATGCACAACAATGAAGTCTATCACGTCGATCCGATTAATCTTGAACTGGAGCAACGCTACTCGAGATTGATTCGGGTAGCATACGTTGGCCACGATTCTCTTGGTGTCGGGTTCTGGGCCAAAGCCAGGCGCATGATCCCTAATATCAGGCGGAATTCGGTATTTCGTTCTCAATCGCCTGTCCCATCCCGGGGATTTACCGTCATGGGCCCAAGCGGTATCGGGAAATCGAGGGTTCTATGACGCTCAACAGCCAGTCACCTTTTACCTACCAGACTCGCTTCTGGAAGGCGGAGTATCATGATCCGCCTCTGCTCACCTATCGTGGAAATCCAATGATCGAGGCGCTACCGCCCATTTATGAGCCAGAGCAAGTGTACAAGCTCCTCCAGCATAATCCCCGTTACGACGAGAGCTATCGCCAGTGGCCTACCCATTTGCGCCTGCACTTGTTTCTGGAGGCTGCGCGCTTCTTTCAACCATTAAATATTCATATTGAACTAGAGCAGCGCCTCTCAAGAATGATTCGAGCGGGATATGTCGGACGAAATCCTCTCGATCTGGGATTCTGGGCCGAAACGGAGCGGAGGCTCCATCTTGTAGAAGAAAATATGGTCTTTCGTTCCGTCCCGCGCGTACCGACGCAGGGATTTACGCTTATGGGCATCAGCGGTACCGGGAAATCCAGAACTATTGAGAGCATCTTGCCTCTTTACCCTCAAGTCATCCAGCACAATGAATACCACGGGAAGCGCTTTACCTGGACCCAAGTTGTCTACCTCAAACTGGACTGCCCTCACGATGGATCGATCTCTGGCCTCTGCCATGACTACTTTCACCAAATGGACCTGCTCCTGGGCACGAATTACTACGAGAACCATGGGCTGCGTGGCAGACCCTCTATCGAGAAAATGCGCGTGGCAATGGCGAGAGTCGCCGCAGACCATAGCCTTGGCGTCCTGATCATTGATGAGATTCAGGATTTGCGGCTTGCGAAGTCCGACGGCGCACACAAGATGCTCAGTTTCCTTGTTAAGCTTGACAACACCATTGGTGTGCCGATCGTGTTCGTAGGAACTCCGAACGCGCGAAGTGTATTGGCGGGAGAGTTCCGACGTGCGCGGCGCGCAGCAGGCCAGGGCGATTTGCCCTGGGAAAGGATGCGGAAAGAGAATGACCCAGAAAAAGAAAAGGATAGCGAATGGCGGGTGTTTCTGGAAACCCTCTGGAAGTATCAGTATGTCCGTGAAAAGAGCGACCTCACCGATGAACTCAGCGAGGTGATGTATGACGAGTCGCAAGGCATTGCCGATATCGCCATCAAGCTCTACTTCCTTGCCCAGATACGAGCCATTGACCGAAAAAAAGAGTGCGTGACTGTAGACATGATCAGAAAAGCTGCCAGGGAGAGACTCCAGTCAGTGCAGGAGCCTCTGCATGCCTTACGCACAGGCAAGAAAACCTTACTACGCAAGTACGAAGACCTTCAGCCGATAGATCTGGAAGGAGCAGTGTGGGAAGTGCTGAGGAATGTGGGCACTTCACCTTCATCAGGAGGCGCGCAAGGTTCTACTCTGGCTTCAAAACCTGCAACCAATGATGGGAAGCGTGCGGAGGAGGAGCAAGAGGCAACTGCATCAGGGGAAGAAAGCAAGAGCCCCCAACAGCATTCTGAAGGAGGAGATGAGCAAAAGAGCAAAGGCCGCACAGTAAAGGTGGAAGGTGGGCTGCTAGAGATAGCCGCTAGAGGACGAGAACATGGTGTGACTGCCTATGAAGCCCTGAAAAAAGGAGGATTTATTCGTGATGCCAGCGAGTACCTGGTTGAAGCGGCACTGGCATGATCGGCGTATTTCCCGACCCTTATCCTGATGAGATATTTTATAGCATCTGCGCACGGCTGTGTGAACACGCGGGATATTCGAAGCATCGTATCGCGATGCGAGACATCTTTGGATGCGAAGCAGTGATCGCATCCGTCGTCTTGCCAAGCCACCTCGACGACCTCGTCGGCCGTCTTCCGCCTGAAAGCGCGTACACCTCCGACTATCTCATTACAGAACATACCTTGCTTCCACTGTATAGTCCGTTTCTTCCGCCCGAACGACTCAGCCACCTTCGACAAGATATGCGCGGGCGGAAAGGACCAGCCATTCACATGCGAAGCGGGATCATGGCCAGCAATGTTCCCCTCTCAAATTGGCTGCGCTTCTGTCCCCGATGTGTAGTAGAGGATAGAGATTGTCACGGTGAGTGTTACTGGCACCGGATGCATCAAGTTTCTGGCGTCGAGATATGCCCGTTCCATGAAGTGTATCTGCAGGATAGTAATGTTCGTGCAAGGAATCAGAAAACGCGGCATGAGTTTGTTTCGGCGGAGCGTTCCGTGCGAGAGACCGAGCGGCAGCAACCGGGTTCACGAAGTCCATATCACCAAACTCTCCTGGATATCGCTCGTGACGCTTACTGGCTCCTGTGCCAGCGCAACCTATCTCAAGATCTTACATTACTTCATCATCGATACCGCAGACTATTGTCTGAGATAGAGCTGGCCACGTACCGAGGCAGAGTTGATATAAGCATGTTTTTGCAGAAGTTCAGGAATTGCTACCCTCCTCAACTATTACAGATCCTTCATTGTGAACTCGAGGAACATATTCAGGAATCGTGGCTTCTACGCCTGGTTCGCACTCCCCATAGCGCTCAGCATCCTCTCCATCATCTCCTGCTCATACATTTTCTCGGGCAGACCGCCGAAAGTTTCTTTGGTTCTCTGGGTGGGGATCAGCCATTTGGAGTCGGGCCTTGGCCATGCCTTAATCCTGTTTGTCGTCACTGCCATCTTTCCTCTATTGAAGAATGTCAGATAGTATATAGCCCGCATGTACGCGGAAAGCCTATAGGCACCTTTGCATGTGCATGTGGCTTTGCATATTCACGGACCGGCCCAGACGCCAAGCGAGACGATCAGTTTAAACGAAGCAAGATAAAGTCATTTGGTTCCCTATGGGAAATGAGATTGCAGACACTGTGGCAAGACGAAACAGCTAGTTTACGAGCAATGGCGCGTCAACTAGGAGTTGATCCTCTGACGGTGAAGCATCAAGCGCTCCGAATCGGATTGCCATTTCCTCGCCCGGTAAATACATGTTCACAACCAAAAATGCGTCAGAAATCCTCACCATTTTCTCTTCAAAATACAGAAGTAGCTTCTTTAGAGGCATATCGGACAACATGGCTAGCCACGTTGCAAGTCAATCCTGGAGAGGGGATAAAGATACTACGCAGCAAAGCACCAGGGGTGTACACTTGGCTTTATAGAAACGACAAAGCTTGGCTGCAAGCGCATGTGCCATTAAGGAATAAACCAAAGACGCAACCTAGTCGTGCGGACTGGGAGAAACGCGACCTTCAACTTGTGGAGAAGGTCAGGGAAGCTGTTCTTCTGCTTAAAAATCTTTCTGAACCCCCTGTGCATATCACAGTTTCTGCGATAGGGAGAGAGATTGGTCAGCTCGCGCTCCTGCAGCAACACCTCGATAAACTCCCAAAAACTGCCGGTGTTCTGAAAGAGTTTGTCGAGACTCGGGAAGCATTTGCTGTGCGACGGATCTGGTGGACGGTGATAGTTCTTAGCCAAGAGTATATTTACCCAGAACGGTGGCTGCTTATCAGAAAAGCTGGGGTAGCACGCCTGATAGATCAGCCAGAGGTTAAGGATGCAATTGACGCGGCTTTGCAAATTCTACAGCCGAAAGTAAGCATTGATTTCAGTTGAGTCACGATGGAGTGTAGAACTCCATTAGGATAGAAAAGGAGCCAGAGTACATGATTGGACATTTTCCCGATCCCTTTCCGGATGAAGTTCTTTACAGTGCATGTGCCCGCTACAGCGACCATGTTCAGTACCCTAATAAAGAAAGGTATTTTCAAGAGCTTTTTGGAAATAAAGGAGTTAACGCAGTCGTCGATTTGCCTTGTCGTCTCGGATATTTAGCGAACAATTTACCCAGCTGGCGTACCTATACCCTTGACATCCTTATTGACTGTTATACGTTACTGCCATTGTACAGTCCTTTCTTGCCTGAAGAGCGACTCAGCCTTATCCGAGAACAAATGAACACGGGGAGTGGGAAAGCAATTCATAGACGCGCTGGAATCACTAGCAGCAGTGTACCCCGACCGCTCTGGCTTCGATATTGCCCAGTGTGTATAAAAACAGATAGAGCGGAACATGGGGAAGCCTACTGGCATCGCTTACATCAAGCTCCGGGAGTTGAAGTCTGTCCTCTCCATGGAACATTTCTCGTAAATAGTACTGTACCAATACAGAGCAATTTCACTACCAAAGCTTTTGTCTCTGCGGAGCAAGCAATAAAAACTGCCGCTTCGCCATATCCAGCAGCGAGTTCTCCTTATCATAAAATACTAATGGAAATAGCTTTTGACATCTCTTATCTTCTAAATCATCCTATCGTTTCACCTGGTACTCACTTTTTTCGTGAACAGTATCTTGCGCTTCTTGCCAGCAGCGGCTTCATGACTGCCAGTGGACTCATCAGTACTATCGAGTTACTCCAGGCCTTTATGGACTACTACCCTCAGGAATTACTGGCCTTGCTCCATTGTGAGATTAATCAAACTCGGAATAAGCAGAATAATTGGCTAGCTACTATGCCATACCTTAATCGTATGTCAAGGCACCCGCTTCGCCATCTTTTACTGATACGCTTTCTGGGGTCTACGGTAGAGGCATTCTTCCATCACCCGCTAGCTCATCCTAAGGAGACAAGCTCAAATATCGTGACTAGCAAACGCGCTTCTGTTGCGGGTCCTATCGCACGGAAAAGGTCAGGTTATATCCCCAAGGACCCTGAGTCATTTAGAAATGGGTCATGGCCTTGTCTAAATCCCGTCTGTGAATATTACAAAGAATTGCATATCTTTGTCTGCCAGATGAACGAACGTTCTGAAAAAGACCGTCCTGTTGGACGATATACCTGCGATTGCGGTTTTTCTTACAGCCGCACAGGGCCAGATCGCTTGCCTGATGACGCTTTTCGGAGAGACAAGATCTTATCTTATGGTCATATATGGGAAAATAAGCTACGCGAGTTATGGACAGATTCATCTGTAAGTCTTAGAGAAATTTCTCGCCAACTTGGCGTGTCTCTCAACACTGTGAATCGCCAAGCAGCTAGATTGGGGCTCCCTGTGCCACGTAATTCGCCTTGGCCAGGTATGTATTTGTCAATGATATTGGGGGCCACTTTCTCATCAGAATCGGGGCCAGCGATTTCTTTGAATATGTCACTGCTACTCAGATTTGGGGGCCATGTGACAACGAAAAAGTGAACCACCTGGCTTTTGCTAACGAAAAAGGGAGCCACCTGTGGCATATCTCCACTCCTCCTTGCTCCAACGGAGTCGCCCAAACGGTTCCCAAATCGTTCCTTCCCCGACAGTGCAGAAGTTCTCCCCGGTTCTGCTGCCTGTCCAACGTCTGCCGCCGCCCGCTACCGCGTTCCCAACTCCCGGTGCGGGTTGCTACCTCAACGCCACGCCAAGTCAAGGCCGCGCAGGAGGAAGTGGGGTGGGGTGAGGGCGCGCTCGTCTTGGCCTTGACTGGTGTGGCATACTTGAGCAGCCGCACGGGAGGCTCCTACCCGCTACTGGGGGCGGGCGCAGCTTGCATCAGCGCAGGATCAGAGTCCTCAGCCCGGTGTCCCTGCTGTTCGGCCTGCTGCAGTCGCTGACGAAAGCGAAACGACTCGCCAAGAAATTCGAGAATGTGCGCCCGGTGAGTCAGCCTGTCGAGGAAGGCGGCCGTGAGATGTTCCTCCCCCATCACGCTCTTCCAGTCGCTAAATTTCAGGTTGGACGTGATGATCACGGCAACTTGCTCGTAGAGGGCCGAGCAGAGCTGGAAGAGGAGATGGGCTCCCTCCCGGCTGAACGGAATGAAGCCGAACTCATCGAGCACCAGCAATTCCTGCTTGCCGAGGGTGGACAGCAAGCGCGAGAGTTTCAACTCATGCTGCGCGACGATCAAATCATTGACCAGGGTGGCCACATTGTAGAAACGCACCCGTCTCCCCTGACGGCAAGCGGCCAGGGCCAATCCGGCGGCCACGTGGCTTTTCCCCAGGCCCGGGTTCCCGATCATGAGAATGGGCTCGGCGTGCGTGAGGTAGCCGCCTTGCGCCAACTCGAACACACGCGTTTTGGAGACGCCCTGCACGCAGCTCCAATCGAACTGGGACAGCTCTTTGAGCACCGGCAGTTTGGCCTGGGCAATGCAGCGTTCCACTCGATTGGCATCGCGCTGGGCGAGTTCTGCTTCACAGAGGGCCAGCAAGTAGCGGCTCGCACGACAAGTCCGTGCGGGCGGCATCCGAAGCGATGGCGGCGTAGGTGTGGGCAAACGCCGACAGCTTGAGCTGGTGCAGATAGCTTTCGAGCAAGGTGTTCTGTTGCATGAGACACTCCTTAGCTAGAGGAACTCAACAGTCGTTCGTACTGCTGCAGGTCAATGGGTTGGCTGCCAATGGCTGGCAAGGGGACCGGGTCAGCCAGGGGCGGGCGAAGTCCAGCAGGCGCTTCCTCGGTGAGCTGGTGCAAGCAATGCAGCACCCCATCCAGATGCGGGCAGCCGTAGGCGAGCGCTTGCTCAATGGCCTGCTGCACCTGGTGAGCGGGATACTGTTCATGTAAGCGCAGCACCCGCACGAACTCCTGGACACCTCGCCCGCCTTCCGGCCACTGCTCCCGCAACACCCGCAGCATCTGATGGTAGCTCTCGGGCCAGTCTTTGCGCCACTGCCGCATGGGCCTGGCATAGTCGAAGGCACCAGGCCGCTGCTCCAACAATGGCAAGTAGTGCAGCGGCTCGAAAGAGGTCCTGTTCGCGCCCGTAACTGCGGGGATGGCGCGCCAACAGGCTGGTCCCATCCAGGATGTCGAGGTGAAAGGGATACGCTTTGACGATCACCTCGCGCCTGGCGCGGTTCACCGGCGCCGAATAGCGGTTCGTCTCGTAGACAATCAGGCTGTAGCCGTTGAGACGGGCGCTGGTCGTCACACAACACTCGTAGGCATACGGGGGGAGGCTGCGCAACACGGGTCGCTCCCGCTCCCACATCTGCCCGATCGTCTCCACTTGCCGGCTGACGCGGCGCTGGTCATCTTTGAGACAGGCGTGCAATAGGCTCAGGTTCAGCTCCTCAAACGAGGCCACGGTGGGGATAGGCACGAGAAAATTGCGGCGGCTAAACCCCACCGATGCCTCCACCCCCCCTTTCTCCCATCCAGCGGCCGGTTGGCAGAAATGGCTCTCGAACAAATAGTACGAGCGGAAAGCCACGAACTGCCGCTGCTCGCGGCGCACCCAACCTTCCACCATCAGGCGGACGGCGGTCGCCAGGTTATCGTAGCTGATGCGGGCAGGCACGCCCCCAAAGTGCTCGAAAAGCGCAGACATGTCCGTAAAAGAAGCTCTCTTGTTTCTGGCTGGGAAAGGCCATCACAAAGCGTCGTCGGCTGTAGGACAGCCACATCACAAAGATCTGCACGGTTTGCCTGACCCCACCGATGACGGCGATGGCCTCTCCCCAATCCACTTGCGCATCCTGGCCGGGGTCAAACTCCAACGGCAGAAACAGCGCCGGGGCGTGGTGGCTCTTGTTCCATTGCGTCAGGTGCAGGCGTACCCGCGCCTCACTGCCCTGATAGCCCTCGGCCTGCAGCAGTTCGTAGATTTTGTGACCCGTGTACTGCTGCTTGGGCGGCAGATGCACATTGTCGGCCAGCAGTTCGTCGGCGCGGGCCCGAAAGGCCCCGAACACCGGGGACGGCTTCGCGCGGCTGAGCCGGTAGGGCTGCGGCGGCTGATTGTCGACCGCTTTATCCACGGTTTTGCGAGAATGGTTGTGTTCGCGGGCGATCTGTCTCTTACTCTTGCCTTCCAGGTAGTAGGCCCGGCGAATGGTTTCGCGTTCTTCCACGGGAATCATCTCCAGTTCTCCTATCGCTAAAGTGGGTGGACTGCTCACTGTAACGATAGCAGAAATCAACAGCACGTGGCTCCTTTTTTGATTAGCATCTGTACTAGTGGCCCCCAAATTTAATTCGCATCATTTGGAGACTGGCCCCCAAATCTTGTTAGCAAAATGGGAGATACTGGCTCCCTTTTATATTACACAAAACATGAGCGCGAGATAGTGCAGGAAGGTTGTTTTACCACTCCCAGGTTCACCCAGAAGCATCAGACAGTCGTGATGAGCAATGACCTGAGAGAGTGGTAGAGGCGGAAGAGATTGAGTCTCCTTTGACGCTTCCGCTGCCAACACTTCTGAAAAAGGTGTAGGCCCTGCTGTCTGTAACACCCCCTCATGCCTTGCCCGGAGTGAAATATAGATCTCTTCCAGCTTTATCTGTAATGGACGTTGTGTTGAGAAGATGCCTCGTGTATCAAGAGAAGATGTGCGCTTGATAAGCCAATGCAGGTACCTGAGATAGTGCTCCGTGATGGTCCTATAATCGGTTATTGGATTGAGCAGCAATCCAATGATCTTGCGAATTTCTTTTGTGATGACAAGGTACGCATCATCACGATTACGCCAGCTAGTCACTGGTTTTCCATTTATAGGTAAGACTTGCAGCACACTTACTGGTGAATTTTCCCAATCGACTGGACGAAGGATGATAGGAACAACAAGAACATGTTTTTCCCTGTGTAGCCGCAGAGCACGGATCATGATGTCGTAGCAATGCTCAAAGAAGCCAGCACTGAGCAAGAACAGGATTATTTGCGCGTCGTTGAGGTATCTCTCTATCTCAGTATCTCGATTAGTCCCAGGCAGGATATCATCAACAGACCACATTGAGATCGAATGCTGGCTTCTTAGAGGTCTCAAGTGTTGTACAAGTTGCTTATAGAATGAAGCATCTCCAGGTGCATATACACAAAGGAAGGAAATAGAGCGGTGTCCTGATGCGGCAATGCTTGCGGTCATCGCTGTAGCTCCTTGTTAATCGATCACACACATACATTACAAAATAAACGTAAGCAGAAGTATAATGCTTGTGAGAGCGTCAAGCAAGTGAAGATTTGTCATGAGTCCGATTAATGTTTTTACGAGGGATACTTTGTGATGGACTGCTCGACGAATTGCCCCGAAAATGGAAGAGTGCGAGCAGGCATAACGCAAAAAGTGACGGAAGTCTATTTTCTTTGTTCTAGAAGAGTAGAATAGTTACTAAAGCTGTGTTATGATAAATCTAGAATTCATTATTAGGATAAACATCACATGGATTGCAAACGATGTCAAAAGAGTCCATTAAAGACATAAAACTCTTCTATTGTTTCGCCCGTGAAGACAGAGCACTACGCGATAAACTAGAAGTACACATAAGCGGATTAAAGCATCGGTACACCCTCTCTCATTGGTACGACCGGGAGATTAAGCCAGGAGAAGAATGGGAAAAAGCTATTGATACTCATCTTAATTCATCTCATATCATCCTATTGTTAGTCAGTCCCTATTTTATGGCTTCTGATTATTGTTATGGGAAGGAGATGAAGCGAGCGCTTGAGAGGCATGAAAGTGGAACGTGTTGTGTTATTCCGATTATTCTGCGCCCCGTTGATTGGGAGGATGCACCTTTCAGTAAACTTCAGGTTCTCCCAACTGACGCTGTACCTATAACCCTTTGGCATAATCGTGACCACGCCTTTCACAACGTGACTAAGGGGATACGCGATGCCATGAAAGAATTGGTTGCAAATTTGAAGATGCAAGAGGATTTGAAGACAGAAAACGAATGGTTAGAAGAGGGCAAGTCATTTTTCAAACTAAGGCGATTTGAAGATGCACTTACAGCTTATGAACATGCTATTCGCCTGAACCCCAACTATGCTGAAATTTACTATTATCAAGGACTCGCTCTTGAATTCATAGAGCGATTTGAAGATGCACTTGCAGCTTATGAACATGCTATTCACTTGAACCCCAACTATGCTGAGGCTCACTATCATAAAGGGGTCGCTCTTGGACTCCTGAAGCGATTTGAAGATGCACTTACAGCTTATGAACATGCTATTCGCCTGAACCCCAACTATGCTGAGGCTCATCATGGCAAAGGTATTGCTCTACAAAATCTAAAGCGATTTGAAGACGCACTTGCAGCTTATGAACATGCTATTCACTTGAACCCCAACTATGCTGAGGCTCATCATGGCAAAGGTATTGCTCTACAAAATCTAAAGCGATTTGAAGACGCACTTGCAGCTTATGAACATGCTATTCACTTGAACCCCAACTATGCTGAGGCTCATCATGGCAAAGGTATTGCTCTACAAAATCTAAAGCGATTTGAAGACGCACTTGCAGCTTATGAACATGCTATTCACTTGAACCCCAACTATGCTGAGGCTCACTATCATAAAGGGGTCGCTCTTGGACTCCTGAAGCGATTTGAAGATGCACTTGCAGCTTATGAACATGCTATTCGCTTGAACCCCAACTATGCTGATGTTTACATTAATATGGGTATTGCACTTGATAACCTGAAACGATATAAGGAAGCCCAACAGTCATACATAAAAGCTCATCAAATTGGCTATAGTAGCTAGAAGTAGCCTGTCAAGAAATTTGCTGAAAATCAATTGATTTGAATAAATGACTATAGCCCAAGGTGGTCCCATATATCAGGTTCTTCCGCACTTTTCGTGCCCTGTGGGCCATCCAGTGGGACCTCCACGTAGGAAATCCGCTACTACAGCAGGCTGAGATGGGCCTGTTCCCGGACTTGCCTGAGCTTAGCACACAAAGCGCGGAAGAGCCTGACAACTCGGGCCACTTTACTGGATAGGACTAGGGCGCACGCCAGAACCCAAGGCCATTTGGTACTATCTGCATCGCGATGAACACCTGCTGCAAGCTGAGGTGCGCTTGCCCAGACCTTCCAGCAGCACTGGCTCCCCAACTCCCCAGGCCGAGCGTACCTCGTGTCGGTACTGGCTACGTCAGGCAATGGGCTTCATTTAGTAACTGCTCAGGTAAGCTAGACTACTCGAAAGCAGGCAGGACGGGATGCCCCTGCAAGGTGGCCTCCAAGGCACCCAGCAGATGCCAGCCTTGCTTGCGCAAGGTCGACAAGTAGCTGCGAATGCGGCAAAAGGCGACCGCGCCGGCCTGGCTGCGAAAGGAGCCGGAGATTTTTTGCTGCACTTTGACCATGCGCACATCGCGCTCGGCTTGATTGTTGTCAAAAGGGACCGCGAGGCGGTGCAGGAAGGCCAGCACGGCCTGCTGGTCAGCGAGCAAGCGATCCAGCAGGTTGCGCGCCGCACTCTGTTTGACGCGCCCTTTGTGTCCAGGGGGAGCCTGCGCGTAGGGAGTGGTGGCATCGGCCTGAGCCACGATGGTCACGAACTGGGCTTGCCAATCGGCGACCTCCAGCGCATGCAACGAGGGCAGTCCTTGGGCGCGGGCCTGCTCCGTAGCCGCTTTCATGTCCAACAGCAGATCGATGAGTTCGGCGGCCCAAGCCAGTCCGTGCTCTTCGGCCAGGTAGGTCAACTCGCGCAGCAGATGCACCAGGCAGAGCGCATGCTGACAGGCGTAGTGGAAGTAGGCGCGCCACCCATCATGCACACTGGCGCCGCCAAACCGAGGCAGGATGTCGATCGCGTCCAGAGCCTCTTGGCCGCGCTTGGCATGCACCGCGTAGTGGGTCAACTGCTCGGTACAGGCTACATGCAGCCACTGCCGGTGGCCGCTGACGTAGAGGCCCGTCTCATCCTGATGCAAGACCTCCACCTTGGTCAGGGCCTGCTTGATCTGCTCTTCCACTGGCTGCAAGGTCGCGGCGCAGCGCTCAATCAGGCAAGCCAGCGTCCCTTCCGAGAGGGTCGCCCCCAGCAGATCGGAGAGCACTTCACAGGCGCGCGCCCAGGGCAAGAGTTGCTGCTGCACCAGGTACACCGCCATGGCTCCCAGACGCGGGCCGTATTGCACGGGAGCTGCGACCTCGGGCGGGAACGAGGCCACCGTGATGTGCTGACAGGCCGGACACTGTTTCTGCTCGGCCTGATGCTCCGCCACCCACAGCCGCGGGGTCGGCACATCGACCACCTGGCGCCGTTCCACCTGCAAGCGCGGCACCGCGCACAAATCCTGCTGACAGGTGGCACACCTCGTGACGGCATGCACCACGACTTCATCGGGACAGCTGTGCCACTGCAACGTCGTCCCCTCGTGACCTGGCTGCCCACCGCCTTGCTTCCCGCTTTTCTTCCGCAGGCTCTTAGGCTGTCGCACGAAGCGGTCAGAGGAGGGAGGCAAGTGACTGTTATGGCTGTCTTTGGCCTCGCGCTCTTGCAAGGCTTGCACCTGCTGCTGCAACTGCGCGATCAGTAGAGCTTGTTGGGTCACTACCTCGCGCAACGGCAGCAGTTCGGCTACCAGCGCGTTAAGGGTGCGATTCTCTTCCTGCATCTCGGCGATTTCTTCTGGTGTCATAGCTGTACTGTAAACGGTTTCCTTTCCTTTTGCAAGTTTCTAGGACACCTGAGTAGTTACTTCATTTATTAACCAGGCAAATCGCCCCGGTGTATAATCGTCAAATGAGCGATCTGGCTCTTCTGGTATGTTCTCTAGCGTGATGCGTCGGACTTTCACCAGCCGAACGATCGTGATAATAGCACTCAGTGGCAAGCGAAACGCTTGGCGAGGGCCGGGGGGTTGCCACCGAATGCTCCGACCTCCAGAGTTGCGCGAAGTGGCTCTTCACCGCCTCTTCCCGCTAAACGGATTTGATGATTCCGCCGACTACCGCCCCAACACCCCTCACAACTCCTCCAGCGACACGCCCGCCAGCTGCGAGCGCGCGCGCGTTGCGCATCCTTGTCAATTCCGCCAGCACTTCTGCTGCCTCTTTGTTTTGAGGATCATTGCGCGTCACTTGCTTCAGAATTGAGCGTGCTCGTCCTTCATCGCCTGCCATACCGTAGATGAGGGCTTGCAGCATCAGCACGTCTGCGTCTTGAGGATTCATAGTGACAGCTCTCCCTATGGTCTGCTGGGCTTCGTCGTAGCGCTCCTGACCCGCTTGGCTCTGGGCCTTAATCATCCAGGATTGCTTTGCTTTCGGGAATAAGCGAAGCATGCGATCAGCGACAATCTCTGCTTGTCTGAGTTGCTCAAGCTCTAGCAGGGTGACACCTTTACAGCGGATGGCCTCGAAAGAGGTTCCATCAATGCGCAGCGCCTGCTCGAATTCTCCCAGGGCTTCCTGCTCGCGACCTTCGTGACCCAGGATTTTTCCTTTAGCCAGGTTGGCCGAGGCTAGGTTGGCATCCAGGGCAATCGCGCGATCACAGGCCGCTAGGCCCTCTTCGGGCCGGTCCAGAGCGCCTAAAGCTCGCCCTTTCGCTACCCAGGCCCAGGCGTGTTGCTGATTGAGGCTCAGCGCCCTCTCGGCAGAAGCCAAAGCCTCCCTGGTTTTATTCAGCTCAAGATGAGCGAGAGCCAGATATGTCCAGGCTGCAGCATCCTGCGGGGAATTCTGAACTGCTTGCGTAAGAAGCGGCAATGCTTCGGCATATTTGCCCTGCTGATACAATTGTACGCCTTGTGCTAGTGCATCCATAGGTTGCTTTCCTTTCAACTCAATGATTATTTTCGTACTACTTTCAGAGGTACCCGTCTGTTGTGTTTTGCAGTCACGACCACAAAGGAAGATTAACCAGGCTACAGTCCGCTACAAGAATATTTTGCCATGTATCCCTGCCACCACAATGTAAGATATGTTTGGCCTGTTTGCCGAGGCCTCAACAATGGGGACACTTGTCACCATCAGAGCGTCACCCAGTACCGTCATAGACATCACATCCAGCATCGACCATGCATGAATCACTTGATTTAGAATAATTGATATAAACTGACACAATCTAAATCTTTTAACACTACTTGAAGCTTATCACTGATTGTTAGAATAGCATTTAAGATATATAGATGTCAAGTGTTAAAAAATACTCTATTCTTGAGAAAATTTTGGGTTAATAAAGTAGACGAAGAGGTAGTGTCGTAGAAAATCGTAACGGGATGCAGGGAATGTGAAGGAGCCTTCTTCATGGCTCAGGCGACTACTCCAAACAGGCAAGCAATGAATATGGCCTGACTTGGAATAGTTGTCAGTGATTTGTTGGTTTTATATTAAAAACCAATCTTGTGTAATAAGTTTCGCAAAGAAAAGAAAGACATTGACTGATATATTAGTCGCTCAAAAATACTTGATCCTATATCAAAAATATGTTACGATTAGCGTATATTTAATTGTTGCACTTGCATTTCATAAATCTATCTGCCCTCGTTTTAGTAAAGTGAAAGGAGGTCATTCATGGCCTGGAGATTGGTTGGATATTTTTGGAGGATGCCCAAGGTGCATCCATCAGCTTCTACGGTTATCTCAGGTATTTTAGGGGTTGCGCTGTTTATCGAGGGAATCGCCCTGGCCGCCACTCGGACATACACGGGACAATCAAACGTCGCAGGAGGCATTCTTGTCTGCATTCTGGGCCTGGTGGCAGTAGGGTTGGTGGCTTATGCTACATATGACACCCAGTACTTTAGAAGTTGGACGAGGCCAGATGGGAGCTATGGACATGCACTTGTCCGCTACGCGGGTCCAATCCTCCTCATTCTGGCGTTGGTAGAGACCATTGTTCTATTATGGATTCTGTCTGTTGTTTGGCCACAAGTGTTCAAGAAATAAGAACAAAGCCTGTTTACAGGCAGGTAAGCGAGGTACAGATTCCGCTGGACACTTTTAAGGGCGTCCAGTGGGAACACTTGCCGGATACAGTTGAGACTTCGTCATAAAGAGGCAATTAATCAACTATTCCATACGATTACAATTACAATAAATGAGATAATTCCTCGGAACCGAATAATTACAAAGCCCTGCTATTCTAGCAGAAGACTGCCTTTGTTTTTATGTGATGAGTTAGTTATTCTCATTTTTAATGTGTGAACTTTCTTAGTTCATACACTAATTTTACCAAAGATCTGCAATCGTACCTTTGATTCTTATTGACATAGATTACTATCTCTGCTATATTAAATGCGTATGTATTGCGTTTTATATAGTTTGAGGATAATAGAAGCGAAATCTCATGATTTATAATGATTCCCAAAAGTTGGACATGGCCATAAGAAGTTTTGGTGGTGGAGACCGATGCAATATATCCAACAGGAGCGATTTGTTATGAGTTCTTGGAATAAAGCGATCATCGGAAACAATGTAAGTGTTCGGCAAGAAACAGCAGCAGCACAAGTAGCTCATCCTGTCAAACGTATCTTTCCACCTCGTTTAGCCACCATATTATATGGGAGAGCTGATTTATTTACTCATGCACTTCAGGAATTAGATGCGAACGAAACAGTGATACTACATGGCATGGCTGGTATGGGTAAGTCTGCTCTTGCTTCAGCAATTGCTTGGTCACTCGTAGAAAAATACCCAAACGGAGTTTTATGGATTGACAGTGGCTATAGCCCTGTTGATGCTATATGTGACAATGTCGGGCAGCAGCTCGAAGATGATCAGATGCCTCGTCTTGACGCTGCGTCTAAGCCAGCACGAGTAAGACATTTACTCGGTTATCACACGGTTCTGATCGTACTCGATGACTGTTGGGATGCTGATGTAGCACGTGCTTTTGCTCAAGAGTGTGTGCCTGCAGGTTACAGTTTATTGGTGACCTGCAGAGAGAAAATTGCCAGATTAGGTAAACTAATTGAAATACCTTCACTTGATCACAACGCTGGTGTTGATTTATTCAGAGATGTATCGGGATTAAAAACCAAAAAAGATGAAGCAGAAATACAAAATTTAGTTCATCTACTTGGCGGACATCCACAAGCATTGGTAATCGCGGGTGCTTTTTGTCTTGAGGAAGAATTATCAGCTCGCGAATTGTTGAATATGTTGGGTCCTGCTGAAGAGCGAATCAAAAAACTTAAGTTGGGGAAGGATACATCCAATAACGTTTGGGCTACTTTTGATTTGAGCTATCAGAGACTCAAACATGAGGAGCAAATAGTTTTCAAATCATTCTCTGGTGCATGGGCTAAGACTGCGACCACCGAGTTACTTTCGCTGACAGTTAGTATGGATCAGGAAACTGTAGATAGCGCTTTAAGAGGTCTGATCAAGCGTGCTCTCGCTCGAGTGGAAGATTTAGCAGATGGTAGAAGACGATACGCGATGCACGACTTAATACATGCTTTTTCCCAGGGATTAATAAAAGAATCAGGAAAATCAATTGATGAAGTTCGTAATGGTTGGCTGAACGCAGTAGTACAATATACTGAGAAGTATCAAAATGACGTAACAGATTATCACAATGCACTAGAAGCAGAGTTAGGGAATCTTATGGGAGCGGCCAACTGGGCTGCTGAGCATTCGAAAAATATCGAATTAGACAATTTGGCTTACATGTTATGTGCAAACAGTAATTTGTTATTTTACAGAGGATACAATGCACAAGCAGTAGCTCTTTTACATTATGCAGTTGTCGCAACCCAAGCGCTCGGCCATAAAAACAAAGAAGGGGTTCATCTAGGGAATTTAGGATACGCATATGCTCTCTTGTCAAATTACCCCCAAGCCATTGAGTATTATAAACAAGCCCTCGAAATTGCTCGATCAACCAATGACATACCAAGCGAGAGTAAATTATTAGGGTTGATGGGATTAGCCTACGATAACATTAGCAATTATCCTGAGGCCATTGAGTGTTATGAAAAAGCCGTTGATCTGGAAAGGGCTCTAGGTAACAAAATTGGCGAGGGCCGCTGGCTAGGAAGTTTGGCAGGGACTTATAGAACTCTTGGCGATGGAGCTAAAGCAACTGACTTATATACACAAGCTATCGAATTAGCACGAAAAATGGGTGATCGCGCAAATGAATGTGTACATATATCAAATCTAGGGAATGCATTACGTACTTGGGGGAAATACAAAGAAGCTATTGAGTACTATGATCAAGCGTTTTCCATAGCACTAGAAATTGGCGATCGCGCTACTCAGGCACGTTGTCTGGTTAATACAGGGCGTCTGCTTGGACCACTGGGTAAACCATTAGAGGGTTTGGAAAAATGTAGCCAAGCAATGGAAATCTTTTCTGAGATAGGCTTCAAATCAGGTGAAGCCTATGCACACGGTTACATTGGTGAAGTACTAAGAACACTGGGGAAAAGTGATGAAGCGCGTAGTGAAACCATGCAAGCTTTAACCATACATCGAGAAGTTGGCGTTCAAAATGGACAAGGTGATTGGCTTCACAATCTAGGGCAGTGGGCATTAGAAGATGGCAATAAGGATGAAGGAATTGACTTTCTACAAGAGGCATACCGAATAAGAAGTGAGCTAGGAATAGCCAAGGCCAATGACACTTTGAAAGTATTAAAGCAAGTTGGAGCTGATGTTTCGACTTAAATGCGCATGGTATGAGGTTAGGCTATACCTTTGAAATTTGGACTAAGCTGGATAGAGTATTAGCTAAGCGAGGATAAAACATGGAAGAATTAACTCCTGCACGAGCACTAGCCATTGTAGCACACCCCGATGATATCGAATATTTTTGCGGTGGGACTTTAGCCAAATGGATAAGCAAAGGATGCCAAGTTTCTTATGTCGTAACGACCTCAGGAGATAAGGGTAGTTCCAATCCTCAAGAGGATATACAACGACTTATAATAACTCGGGAGGATGAGCAGAGAGCCAGTGCCAGCGTTCTCGGCGTTCAGACAGTAACGTTCTTACGGTATCCAGATAGTGAGTTAAGTTTTGTCAATCTAAAAGAGTTAAGAGGCGAGTACGTTAGATACATTCGGAAAACTCAGGCTGAAGTAGTGCTAACACATGATCCCTACGTGCGGCTTTTGAAACAACATCCTGATCACCGATTAGTAGGTCAACTAGTAATAGATGCGTCTTATCCTTTATCAACAATTAGTCAATGCTATAGAGAGCAAATTGTAGATGAGGGTCTGAGTACTTGTCAGCCAGATTATTTACTGCTATTTGGAACTGATTTACCTAACTACTGTACAGATATCAGTAAAACGCTCGAGATTAAGATCAAGGCGCTACAGGAGCATCGCAGCCAAGAAGGTGCTTTTCATGGGGGAATTGAGAAGAGACTTCGATGGAAAGCCGAAAGTATTGGTAAATCTCATGGCATTAGTGCCGCAGAAGAGTTTTTAATTGTTAGAACGGGACCTTCCCTACCTGATTCATAAAATTGGGTACTATTCCTTAAAAAGGGTGTGTTGCAAAAAAATTCCGAAAATGCAATAGGAGTGAGGGATCTCTTCTTGTTCAATTTAAGCCGCTACTCCAAACTGAATGGAAATGAACGCCGCCTGACACGGGATATCCTCCTTATCTACCTTCGAACTTGCCCCCTACCGTAGCATGTTCATTATCTCATATCGCTGTAATGTGAGTGGAAAAGAAGCCCATTCCTGGTTTGATTAGCTGGTGGTCTTGCTCCACCACATTGTTGAGATATTTCACTTGCCGCAGACCGCCTTCAGAGATGAAAAGTGAGACACCCAGCGGCAGCGTTAGCTCGAGAGCAGTGCTGGCTATAAACTGTGATGAAACGTGAGTTGCAGAATTGCCGTTATAACCAAAGCGACATTGTAGAGATGAATGTGCGAATAGAAGCAAAGAATGGTGATCCCGACGAGCGCCCTTTTGCTGACCCAATTTACCGGGCCGGGTTACGGGATGATAATGTGCTAGATAGAATAGAATATTATCAGAACCCGTAGATGAACAGCCAGCAGATATTTTCGGTAACATAAGTACATGACCTTCTCTACGCACCTATATTTATTATGCGATTGACATACAACATCACAACACTTTAAAGTACACCCATTCGTAGGTGAGAAGGAGCGTAGAATGTCAGCTATACTGTATGAAGGCAGAGCAGCGATACTTACAGCTATCGAAGTAGAATTTAATGCAGTGCTTAAACACCTGATTGGTACTCATGAAGAGGTCTATCGCACAACTGTCTATGAAAGAGGGAACTTTAGAACGGAAAAGTGGATGTGGGATGTGGGAATTGGTCAGATTGGGGCTGGCAACTCTGCTTCTGCAGCAGCAGTTGAACGCGCCATCGCTTATTTTGATCCTGAGCTCATCCTGTTCGTTGGTGTCGCTGGCGGTGTGAAAGATGTGAAGGTTGGTGATGTGGTAGCAGTGACAAAAGCCTACGGTTATGAGTCAGGAAAGGTGCATGACACAGGATTTTTGGCGCGCCCTGAAGTTGGTATGTCCAGCTTTCGTCTGGTAGAACGCGCTAAGGCTGAGGCCCGCAAAAAGATCTGGTTGCGGAGAATACCTGGCTATTCTCATGTATCCACACCCGAACCGCGCGCGTTCGTCGGGCCTATTGCGGCTGGTGAGAAGGTCATTGCGTCAACCAGTTCTGAACTATTTGAATTTTTGCGCAGAAACTATAACGATACCCTGGCTGTCGAAATGGAGGGACGTGGGTTTCTTGAGGCAGCGCGTGGCAATGAACATGTCCAGGCATTGATTATTCGGGGCATATCCGATCTCATTGATAACAAAAGCAATTACGATGCGCAAGGCTCACAGGAGATAGCCGCTCACCATGCTGCTGCTTTTGCCTTTGAAATTCTCGCGCAACTCGATGCCCCTCCAGTCCCACCGAAACAGCGTGTGAGCAGTGGAAGTGTCACTCCCCCAAATGTATTTTCTGTATCAAATCAGCCCGAGAGAACGGCTATATCAGCACCGTTGTTATCATCAAAGTCTGGGACAATGAATTCGACTCCTCCTTTAGAAATATATTATTCCTTTGCGCCAGTGAGGGAGGATCAGGCGCTTGTTGGACAACTTGCCAAGCAGCTTGCAGTTTTGCGAGACCAGAAACGCATAACCGAATGGCGTCGTAGCAAAGTGATTCCAGGGCAGGTCGTGAATGCTGAAGTGGCGAAACATCTCAACGCCGCTGAAATCATTCTCTTGTTTATCAGTCCGGATTATATGGCTTCTGATAAATGTGTCGATGAGATGAGACGAGCCGTAGAAAGACACGCATTGCAGACTGCGACCGTCATTCCGATTCTCCTTCGCCCGCTCGCTATGCTAGAGGAGGCTCCATTTGCTAATATTCAGGGATTCCCCAGGAATGGTCTGCCTATCTCTGAGTTTGGCAACCGTAAAGGATCAGTTTTCGCGGAAATTGCAAATGAGATCAGCGCGATTGTAAAAGATTTGAACTAGAGAGGTTTGTGTGGAGCAGTCTTTCCCTTTATCCTTTCATGAGCGATTGAAGTATGAACGTGAACAACGAGGTTGGTCGCAAGAATATCTGGCTGGGAAAGTGGCGAGACGCGTCCTCAAGCGCAATATCGTCGAAAGCTGGTAGAACTCTTTGGCATTGCTGCCAGGAAATTCGGATTGACTACAAGGCGCACGAGCAACTCTGGTAACCGCGAACAATCAATCTCAAGCGCACCTGCGATTGTATCACACTTACAAGGCGACAATAATCAGAGCGCACATCATCATATCCTGCGTGAAGATTTGATATGTATAACGTGAGTTCGGGATAAGCTAAGCGCCCGAGAGAGCGAGGGGTTGCAACCCGAGCGAAGGCTTTTTGGGCTGATGGCAGTAGGCAATGAGCCTGGCGACCAGGTTGACCAGGAAATTGATCGGGCTGCGATGGCGCGAATGCTCGATTTGACAGATGTTCTTGAGCTGATCATTGATGGTCTCGATAATCGCTCGCTTGCGCAAGAGGAGTTTGTCCGACATCTCAAGCAAGCGATTGCGCATCCGTTTGCGCAGTTTGGTGATGAGGTGAACCCCATGGGTGAGCAGGAGTTCCTCCACCAGGGGCTGGGAGAGGTAGACCTTATCGCCAAAGAGCTTGCCGAAGAGCCTGCTGACCAGTTTGGGAACGGGGCATCGATCATCGACGTTGCCTGGGGTCAGGCAAAAGGCCAGCAGCTCGCCTTGATCATTGACGACCAGGTGCAGCTTAAAGCCGTAGAACCAGCCCACCGACATCTTGCCACGTGCGGCCCGTCCGGCAAAGACCCGGTGTTGATGGCCGCTACAGCGGCCCAGTTGCGTGTGCAGATAGGCCACCAGTGGAACCAGAAGTGTGGGCATCAACTCGACGAAGCGGTGATAGCTCACCAAGCTGGGAAACTCACCGCGCAGATGCTGCTGGACATACTCGGTGCAATACGCTTTGAACGTCCGATAGTGGGACTGATGGAACAGGATCACTATCGTCATGAGTTCGCTCGGGTACATCTGCGTTGGACGCAAACGCTTTCGCGGCCCTGATGTCACCAAAGTCTTTTGCCAGTTCGGGGCGAACTATTGCCAGAAATCGTCCACCGAACAAAACAGTTCGAGTATACTCATATCGGAACCTCCTTGGGGATAGGCATTGCTTTTCATCTGTGCTCTATCTTACCAGGAAGGGTCCCTTATCCCGAGCTCACGTTATGTATAGTGTTCGAAATAGATATACGCTACCTCGATAGATTTGGTGAAATTCTTCCAGGTGACAGTACAAATGTGGAAAATCATCTCAGAAATCTGGTGAAGCATATTCTCCTGGAATTCTTTATTATCGGGACCATCGATCAGGTAAGCATCTTTCTCTTACCTAGCCTGGAGGAAGAAAGCAAATTCTTGCCATTATATCGGTTAACCTAAGCGGCGCGGGCGACCCCGCCGCTTAGGTTAACCCTCTTGCACACGTATTTTTCAGAGGAGCATCAAAATGCGAGTGAGCCAGACAATGGAGATACCTTAAAGTGCTGGTAAGAGAAAATCTGGGGCTATGTCTGAAGTGACATATTCTTTTATGAAATAAACCATATATGTTGCTGAGACTCTGGACGCATACTCATGATAATCATCATTCTTTTCACAATCAGCGTAGTCACACACGCCTTTGACCACTAGTGAGCGTAGACTAGGGAAGTTGGCTACAGTACCATAAAAGCTTGCCCCTTCCATATCTATAGCCACCGCTTCGCGAATGAGAGTCTGTATGTTGCCAAAGGGCTCATCTCTACGAACGGTGCTTACAGAAGCCATAGGCGTAATATGGAGAGTGAGATGCAAAGGAGTAACAACACTTGAAAGCCCTTGGTCACCAGGACGTTCTTGTTTCGCAACACATTGTGTCCAGGCATCGAATGCCCTATTAAAGTATGTTCTATCGACGTTTGTGTGATATAGCATCACAGTTTGTTGTTGCTGCCGTTGACCTTCTTCGAAAGACATGACATCATCGAATGTAAATGCACAGCTAGCAACAACAAGATCGCCTAACTTCACTTTTCCTTTGTCTCCAGCACAGACACCTGTCATGCCTACAAAACGAGGATTACACTCTTTAAGAATGGTTTTTAGGTGTGCACTCGCCTTAACAGGGCCATAAGCTGATTGCCATGACACATGGATGGTAAGTGACTCCCCGCTGTGATTCTGTATAGTTGTATAGTTGTACTCGTAGCCGGAGTGTTTGCTCAACGCACTCGTAAACTGAGCATTACACTCAAGTGAGATCACATCCATTAGCGCCTTTGCTTCTCTAAATGTGGCGCAAACCAAGCATACGTCGAACGGAGTATCAACTTTCCCAATCGTGTTTTTTTTAACTTGACTTACACTGGCTCTAGGAACGGACAAAAGAGCACTACTGTTCACACCCATTGATAATTCTTCAATTGCTTTGCGTACGCCTTGAGTAACATCGTAGAAAGCTTCGTGTCTGTCGCGCCACTTGGTTACAGGTTTGCCATCCGTTGGGAGCGCTTGTAGCTTGCTGAATGGGGTGCCACGCCAATCCGTAGGGCGTAGAATGATAGGAATAACTCGTGCCTCTCCTGCATCATGTCTTTCTACCGCTCGTTGCATCTCCTGACAGTAGCAATAATCTGAGTCTATAAAGTATGGGCTGATCAACAACATAATTAGCTGGCAATTATTAAGATAGGCGTCGATAACGCGTTGCCATTCAGTTCCAGCACTGATAATACCGTCATACAGCTCAATACTTCCTCGTCTCTTTAGTGAACTGAGGTGGCGAATAAACTTATTTACTAGCGCCCTATCTTCAGGAGCATACGATACAAAGGCCTTTATTTTCTCAGGCATAAGTTCTTCCCACCTTATTCCTGCTTAATCCTGCACAATCAATGCAGTAGATGCACAGGAAGATTGAGCAAACGCAGAATTTCATCTGATGCACTCCTTGTTTCTCTCAGCTTCCCTGTCACCAGTTATGTTTTCAGGCATCATCAATTGGACAGGATAAAAAATAGCCAGTTAAATAAGCCAGTTCACATTATTAGAAATGTAACAGAAATGTTGTGATTTGGCAAGTCTTAAGTCATGCATTTTAGCAATTTTTAGTGTTTTCGAGAAATATCATCCCAACCCATCGTGCAGTTTCTATGCAAATCTATTGCGTTGAAGGCAAAACTAAGTTAAAATAGCAATAAAGAGCCTAGTCTACCAAGATATGACGGTGGCTAAAGTATTAACTGAGTTAATTTGATTTTGCTAGTTAATTAGCTTTGATTCGTTGGAAGAATGATATGACAAGCTTCTCTGAAGTGCTTGAAGAATTGCGCAGGTCCCGGCAGATGAGTAAAAAGGATCTTGCGCACAGAGCAGGCCTAACCCCTAGCTATATCAGTCAATTAACACTTGGTGAGAGAACAACTCCATCTGAAGAAGTCGTCAACTCCCTGTCTGTAGCGCTCAATCTAGATAGGGAATCCAGGCTGAACCTTCTGAAAGTCGCGGGCTATTCTTCCACCTCCTTCGCTGACACGAGTACTCTTAGTTCAAAAAACGTTACGCGAAGAGAGGATCTTAGAGAAGCTCCGAGTGCTCAGGTCTTTCATGGTCGACAAGAAGAACTAGCCATGCTTAAACAGTGGACTATGGATCAAAATTGCCAGTTAGCATTGATTCAGGGTATTGGAGGTATCGGCAAAACGGCACTCACAGCCGCATTCACCAACCAGATCAAGGATCAATTCGAATTTGTTTTCTGGCGCTCTCTGCTCAATGCACCAGCACTAGAGAATATTCTACGACCGTGTATTCAGTTAATCTCTAATCAGAGCCGAGTTGATCTAGCTGAGAGCACGGATGATCAGATAACACTACTCATTGAGTACCTGAACCAACATCGTTGCTTGCTCGTCTTGGACAATGCAGAGACCATTTTAAAAGCTGAGCGGCAAGTTGGTCAGTACCGGGATGATTACACAGACTACGGTAAGTTACTTCAGCGTATTGGAACCACAAAGCATCAAAGTTGTCTCTTACTCACCGGGCGAGAAAAGCCGTGGGATATAGCGTATATGGAAGGGCAAAATTCTCCCGTACGTACATTACATCTTAGCGGTGTGGGACTCACAGAGGGGAAAGAAATCCTTAAAGATAAAGGACTCACTGGCTCTGACAGAAGCTGGGCTGCTCTTATTCACTCTTACTCAGGTAATCCGCTGGCCCTAAAGCTGGTTTCCGAGGTCATTCAGGATGTATTTAATGGCGATATTGACAGCTTCCTGAATGAAGAAGAAATTGTGTTCGGCGATATCAATAACCTGGTAAATGAGCAATTTCACCGTTTATCAGTTCCAGAGCGCGAGATTCTTTACTGGCTGGCAATTGAACGTGAACCTCTGGCCCTAGAAAATTTACGTGAGGATCTTACCCGATCAGCTGACGAAAGGCATATTCCTGGAATGCATAGCTTCTCTTCGTCGTCGCTCTATGATTGAAACAAGAGATCCTGCACTTTTTACACTACAACCGGTCATTATGGAGTACCTGACAGGTGATTTGGTGAGGAGAGCCTGTGAGGAGTTCGATAGGGCGCTTGATGCAGATAGCAACAGCGTATGGATGGATTTCTCATTCATGAAAGCCCAAACAAAAGATTATGTGCGGGATAGTCAGGAACGCCTTATACTTACACCTATAGCGGCTCATTTGATTACGACATATGGGAAAGCAGGTATTGAACAGAAAGTCAAAAATGCCCTTTCCGCGCTCCGTCAGTTATATCCTCAACCACGCGGTTATTTCGCAGGGAACGCGCTCAATTTACTTATTCACCTACAAAGCGACCTAAAGGGCTATGATTTCTCACACGTAATGATACGGCAGGCATACTTACAAAATGCGTATCTTCCGGAAGTAAACTTTACCCAGGCAAGTTTTGCTGCATCGGTATTCACCAACACCTTCGGCAATATTCTCTCCCTGGCATTTAGTTCCACTGAAGATAGGCTTGCCGCGGGGACAGCAACTGGGAGGATCTGCGTCTACAACGCGCTTACAGGAAATTTACTCTTTAATTGTGATGGACACACAGACGGAGCCTGGTCGGTTTCCTTCAATTCGAGCGGCGACATCATTGCCAGCAGTAGCGATGACGGAGCCATTCGTCTTTGGGATGCAAGCACTGGCGAGTGTTTCAAGACGCTCCTGGGGCATACTGACCGAGTGAGATCTATTGATTTTGATCCCACTGAAAATATTCTGGCTAGTGGCAGTGATGATAGCACTATACGTTTATGGGACCTCAGGACTGGAGATTGTCTTAAAACATTACAAGGCCATGCTGATCGAGTCTGGGCTGTCGTTTTCAGCCCTGAAGGGAACAAACTCGCTTCAGGTAGTACTGATCAGACCATTCGCCTGTGGGATGTTGATAATGGTAACTGCTTCAGAGTACTAGAAGGCCACACAGACTGGATCAGATCCCTTGCCTTCAGTCCCAATAGGCATGTGCTCGCCAGTGGTAGCGATGATCGAACAATTCGGTTGTGGGATTTTACTATTGGCAATTGTATCAAGACACTACAGGGTCATACAAACCGGGTCTGGTCTGTTGCCTTTAGCCCGAATGGCTCTACAATCGCAAGTGGCAGCGAGGATTCTTCTGTCCGCCTATGGGATGTAAATACCGGCAACTGCCAAGTACAACAAGGTCACACTCAAGGAGTACGGTCTGTCTCCTTCAATTCTGACGGCTCTACACTTGCTAGTGGAGGTGACGACCAAACTATTCGTCTTTGGGACGTGAATACGGGCCATTGTCTCAGATCATTGCAAGGTTATACCAATCGGATATGGTCTGCTAAATTCAGTTCCGATGGGCATGAGCTGGTGAGTTGCGGTGAAGACCAGATCATTCGCTTATGGGATACCAGCATGGGTCAATGTCTTAAGCCCCTGCAAGCTCTTGGTCAGGGGGTCCGAGATGTAGACCTTAGTCCAGGAGGTATGCTAGCCAGTGGGGGTGAAGATCACTCAGTTCGTTTATGGGATGTTAGTAGTGGTGCTTGCCTTAGAATCCTATTAGGTCATACAAACTGGCTGCGAACCGTTGCTTTCAGTCCAGATGGGAGTATGCTAGCCAGTGGGGGTGAAGATCACTCAGTTCGTTTATGGGATGTTAGCAGTGGTGCTTGCCTTAGAATCCTATTAGGTCATACAAGTTGGATACGATCTGTTGCTTTCAGTCCAGATGGACGCCTGCTTGCCAGTGGGGGGGATGATCAAACTATTCGTCTTTGGGATACGAGAAGTAGTAGCTGTTACCATATCCTAAAAGGTCATACAAAGCGGGTTCGATGTGTTGCCTTTCATCCCCAAGGGAACATCCTTGCCAGCGGAGGTGAAGATAATGATATCTATCTGTGGGATATGAACACCGATCAACATTTCAAAACCTTGAATGGTCATACGCGCTGGGTTCTGTCTGTCGCTTTCAGTCCAGATGGAGGTATACTAGCCAGTGGGGGTGATGATCAAACTATTCGCCTCTGGGACGTGAATACAAACACCTGTGTGAAGGTATTGCAAGGTCACAGCAGGAGGGTAAGGCAGGTTGATTTCCATCCAGATGGGAGCATACTAGCTAGTTGCAGTGATGATGGCACTATTAAATTCTGGGATGTACAGACGGCAAGTTGCCTCAAAACACTAATCGGAGAGAGGCCATATGAGCGTATGAACATCTCTAATGTCAGAGGGCTTACCTTGGCCCAGAAAGATATGCTTATAGCGTTGGGGGCAATCGAAGATTAAGAGTAACGAGATGGATTTTCACGCATTGTACATAAGGCAGCCTATTGCAAACAAAGGACAACTTAATTCCTCACATCGGAGAGTTGTCAGGAGACGAAGCATATCTAATGATGAGCTTAATGGCTGAAGTTTGAGTGTGGGATTATCAACTTCGAGGCACGACTTAATTCCACAAGTGAGGACAACTTAATTCCATCTCTACAAGACAGTTGTTGTGTGCGAACAATAAAGTTGTACACTCAAGGATTCAGGTACATCTTTTACCAGGGGCTCGCGGTAGAGATCGATTACCCGCGAGCTCTGTTTGTGATGCAAGGGTTTATATACTTTATCCCTCTCTATTCTACCAGCGATAAGTAAGGAAGGCAATCCTCTCTCACGCATCAATAACTCAACCGCGAGCTCAGTAAGGAAAAATAAGTTCCCTTCACATCGTAGTTGCCACCTATGCTGGCTACTTGCGATATCCGTTCTAGTGCTGCGTTCGTGAAAAGGTGATAGAATAAGAAAGGAGGTAAATACAGGGAAAGGAGCAAGGAAATGCCGAAGATTTTGCGTGTGCGGGCATCACAAGATGACAAAGAAGAGAAGCAAGTGCGCAAATTGGCGGCGAGTCGGCACGGACCAGCAGATTGGATCCTGCATGCTCGCATGGTGGCCCGCAGTTGGGACGGAGAGCGGGTGGAAGCGATAGCCAGGGAGGTAGGGTGTAGTGCACTGACGGTGCGACGGCGGCTGCACCGCTTCGATGCAGTGGGGATCGAGGGACTGGGCGACCGGCCCAAACCCGGCCGACCCCGTCGGTTGACGGCAGCCGATGAGAGCAAGCTCATCGCATTGGTGCGTCAGGCTCCCCCCGGGCGATTAGTGACGCAGGAAGATGGGACGATGGTGGCGCGTGACGAAAAAGGCTCGGCCCAGTGGAGCCTCACTGCGCTGGCCCAGGCTGCCAAAGAGACCGGTATGCAGGTCAAACGCAGCCAGATCCGCACGATCCTCTTGCGTGAAGGGGTGCGATGGCGCCAGACCCACAGCTGGGGGACTCCTCGTGACAAGGATTTCCTCCCAAAAGAACGGCGGTCGTCACCCACTACACCGAGCCACCAGTGGGGTCGACGACCGTCTGCACCGACGAACTCGGCCCGGTAATTCCCCGCACCTTTGCGCCTGCCCCTGGCTGGTCGCCCAACGGACACCGTATCAAAGCGCC
Organism: uncultured Chloroflexia bacterium; assembly: GCA_963769535.1. Classification (GTDB taxonomy): domain Bacteria; phylum Chloroflexota; class Ktedonobacteria; order Ktedonobacterales; family Ktedonobacteraceae; genus CF-113. The sequence goes on from CAVYMC010000009.1 coordinate 149,417, forward strand.
CATGGACTACGGGCGTGGTCCCGAGAAGACCTGGGTCTATGGGGCCTTACGAGTGCGCGATGGCAAAGAACTGACTCGCTGTGCGGCTTCGCGCAATTCCAAAGGCTACATTGCCCTGCTGGCCGACATCGAAGCTGACAACCCAACGGGAGACATCTTTGTGATCACTGACAATCTCAGCAGTCATTCCAGCCTCAAGACACGCACCTGGCTGGCCGATCATCCGCGCATCCATCACGTCTTTATTCCCACCGGAGCGTGTTGGCTCAATTTGCAGGAGGGCTGGTGGCGGTTCTTCCGTCGTGACGCACTCGCTGGGCAGAGCTTTGCCAATCCCAAAGAGATTGAGCAAGCCACCCGCGTCGCTACTGCGCAACTCAATCGGCGGGCCAACCCCTGGGTCTGGGGACGCCCACCTAAGATACCCCGTTATCATCGCCGAGTCTTTTGTTATCGGATTTAACGAACGCAGCACTAGTACTACAGTGACACTTACATCAAGCTGAAGAGGTGATGGGAACCTCCTGGATTTGCAAAGCGCGCTGGATGCGTGTCCATCGCCCATCCCTTTTCCATTGCCGATAGTAATCGAGGACCTTCGACCAGGCCCCGAAGCGGGCGGGCAAACTGCGCCAGGACGACCCAGTCTGCATCAGCCAGAGAATGCCGTCGATGATCAGTCGGTAGTCGACCTCAGAGCGACGAGGAGCATGCCGTGGTGAAACGAACAGGGCTTGCAGCCCCTGCCAGTACTCATCGCTCAGTGGTGCCAGCCCAAGCACCTGCCGCGCAGACGAGAACCCCGGGGAGGCCGTCGGACGCTGCGCTGCTCGCCACGCGACATGCGCGCGTTTGGCCCCCGCTTGATGCCGCCGCCGGAAGCGTGACCACCACAGGCACCTGGCTTGCCGCGCCTCCGGCTCACGCCACGCCTGCAGCAAGCGACGCAGTTCCGGCACACTCAGGTCGATGCACTCCTGGTCATTTCCCGTTTTTTTTCCAGCGCCCGCGTGACGACCAGCACGGCATGCGCCAGCAGAGCCAGGGTGATGTGACGATACCAGGCCCGAAAGCCGCGCACCTCATACTGATCGAGTCCCACCTCGCCTTTGGCCTCCTCTAAGCCCTCTTCGATACTCCAGCGACGACCTGCTACCTGCACCGCCTCCGCGAGCGTGGTGGAGGCTTTCCCGCTGACGCGATAATACGCGCGCTTACCTGGATCAGAGAGGCTGCGCCGGATCAGCAGCCACGCTCCACGGCCCCCGGCTACTGCTTCGTGTTCCCCCGACAGAGCGAGCCAGGCCCACTCGTAGAGCCGCGGCCCCTGACTGCCCTCGCCTGCCGAGAGTACCGTCCAGGCGTCTGGTGGCAAGAGGGCCGCCACCAGACTGACCGGCTGGGATTGTCCGGCGATCCAGACGGCATGCGTCTCGGGTACCGCCAGCACGTAGCTGCGCCCCTGTTCCTCTAACCAACTGCGCATCTCGTCGTAGCCGTAGCCCGTGTCTCCCACCACCCACCTGGCTGGCACACCAGCCGCAAAGGCTCGCGCGAGCATGTGCTGAGCCAGATCCCCTTTCGTCGCCAACCCGACCTCCTCAGCAATCCCAGCTTCCCGGCAGCGCACCCGGTCGCTCGTCCATTCCTCCGGCAGGTACAACTCCCGGTCCACGAAGGCCGCTCCTTGCGAGGAGGCATACAACAAAAAGACGCCGATCTGGCTGTTCTCGCGTCGTCCTGCCGTCCCACTATATTGCCGCGCCACCCCCGCCGACTTCTTGCCCTTCTTGATGAACCCCGTCTCATCTACCACCAGTATCCCGTTGTCCTCTCCCAGATGTGCGGTGACGTAGGCCCGCAGGTCATCGCGCACGGCGTCCTCATCCCAGTCCGCCTCCCCCAGCAGCCGTTGCACCCCTCGTGGTCCGTGCTCTCCCAATTCCTCAGCCAGTTGCCAGCCGTTCTTGCGCTCAACGGGCGCCAGCAATCCTTCCAGGAAGTGGCGCGCCCGCGTCCTCACCTCGGCCCGTCGAAAACGCGGCGCGATGCGTGCATGCAGCTCAGCCAGCACCTCGGCTCCCCTTCTCATCGCGCGCTCTTCACTCTCGATCAGTTCTTCGTTTCGTTCTTCTGTGGTCATCTGCTTCACCCCTCTGAAGCATTCTACCACTTTTTGACCCTGAGTGTCACTGTAGTACTAGAATAAGAGGGAAATGAGCACTGTGGAAAACCTTGTCCGTTCTATGGAGAAAGAGGAAAAGATTTGAGGAGAACTCATCTGTACTAGCTACTTGGTACATCTGTTCAAAAATGATAGGTTTAACTTTCATTCTGTTCGCGTATCAGCCATAGATAAGATGAGTTTGAGCCCGCAACTTTATTCTTCATAAACAGAGTCCCAAGTAGCCAGCACAACTCTATTCTGAAGTCGTTAAGGGATGGGGAAGAAGTTTTTAGGCTTCTTCCCCATTCAAGCCACCGTCGAGTATACAAAGCTGATCCTCGATCATACACTTTGCCAGATGCATAGGATAGGGAAACACAATATTTCCACCATCCCTTCCCGGTGAGATACGCATAAAATGTGGAATGTGACACCACACCTGAGGATCATCCCCTGCTTGAAGAAAGAAGGGGACAAATTCGACGATTGTCTGGTGCTTAAACGCAATTCCGCCCCCTTCGTCTGTTTTATATAAACCTATCTTGTTTTTCTGCTCCGTAGCAGCAGTCGCGGGCATGCTCCCAACTGAAAGGTAGTGGAAAAATTCGCTGGCGGTCTGTGTGTCAACAAAGCCAGTCAGATGTTTAAGATCCTTCTCTTCCTTCAACTCCTCGTCTTCTTCGTCTTCACCCACAGCAAAGTACTGCGAGGTTTCACCAGAACCATTGAGGCGCACCCGGATGACGCGCAGATAGGGTAAATCCTTGCGCATATAGAGACGCTCGAAAGTTTTCACATCAGTGAGATCTAATCGATCTTTCACCACCGCCCTGCCATTGGCAAACTGGGGTAATACATCACAATTCCGCCAGTCCTGTGCTTCCAGTAACACCAACGTTGGTTCACTGTACGTATCAGTGAAGACGTGAGCAGCAAATTGTGCCTGTGCTTCCTTACTCAGCTTGAGAATTTCCTCGTTCCCTTTTTCTTTCCCTTTCATGAACAACTCTCCCAGTGCTTTCTGAGCCTGCAGGAGGGGCAACCATCGGAGAGGATATTGTGGCAAAAGTGCCTGGAATGTGCCGTCAGGAGAGAGGCGTACCGCCATAGGAAAATCTATCTTTGGCTCAAGCTTACGCAGTTTGTAGAGTCCAATCAGGTGGAGACGCCCGGCTTGCGGCTGTGGGATTCCCGCTTTCTCGTAAAGTGCTACTGGTCGGTCATAGACAAGACCCGTCTGGCGAAAGATGAGATCAGCGACGCTATTGCGGGCGCGACCCTTGCTCTCCGCTGTAACTCCCTGTTTATCTAGCCGGATTGGGAAAAACATCTGCGATGCCAATCCAAGTTTGTTGCATGACCTGCGGACTGCTCCTTTAATGTCCTGGTCAGAATATGTTTTCTTGGGGTCGAGCTTGTGTAGTTCAATCAGCGCCAGGCCATAGCCAGTTTCAGCGGGCAGTATGCTACTCAGATAGTCTTTCCACTGCTGCGTTTTTTCATGGAAAGCCTTGCGCATCTGTGTTTTCCAGTTCGCCAGGAATGTTTGACGGTCAGAGCGTGAAGCGAATTTTTGGTAGTGATGAAGTGGGTTGAGCTTGCCGGGGTCGAGCGGTGCTACTAATTCGCTGGGAATAGGAGTTGCAGGGACGATCAATTTGATATGTTCGGGCCAGGATTCGTCCATTTCCAGGAACAATGCCTGACGGATTTCCTGCTCCATAACTGTTCTGGAAAGCGTATCACTCCAACAAAGAAGTATGTATATGCGCTTATGACCTGATGCACGCCAAAGAGCATCGAAGATGATTTTTTGTCGTATCAGTCGATTTTGCCGTTCGCTCTCCTCTTTTGCTTGCTCCGGCTGCTTCCTCACAAACTTTTTTTCTCGAAGATCATCAATACCATACATCATTAGAGGAAGATTTTGCCGATGCATTTCCTTTATCGGTATATCAGAAGTGAGTATTTGCCCTTCGGAAAGCTCTAGCCTCAGAATATCGCCGACCGCACAAGCTACCTCGCGCAATTCTGCAAAGTCGAAACCAGTCTTTACTTCATGTTTGGGTTTAAAGCCCTCTGCATGCACAACGAAGTACTCATCATAGAGGCTGAGTAGACTGGCCGTGCGGTAGTTCTGTGGTGCCTGCAAAAGTTGGCTTGGTGCAACCAAATCACGCGCCTTCATTGCCGATAAAAGCTGCACAGGATCTTCCTGCCAACGCGGATTGGATGCGCCGCCGGCGAGTGGGAGTGTGACAAGCGTCGGTGACCACCCCCAACCGCTTAAACGTGGTCGATCAATGCCAACTTTGATGCTGATATCACGCCAAAAATTTGCATCTTTCAAGAGTTTATCCACGTAGCGCGTGCATCGTATATACAGATGAATCCAGCGATGTGGACTACCTGCCTGCGTTTGCAGACGAAATTCGAGCTTGTAGGCAAATGTCCCCTCTTTCTTATTATGATAAGCATCTTCGTATTGTGCAAGAAACGGATTGCTGATCACGGCTAAACCATTAGCGCCATCCTGCATCAAGCGCCAGGTTATTGTTTTCCCATGAATATGTGATTGTTTGCCCGCCATCAAAGAGGCCAACACACTGGGAATAGCACGATATCCCGTTTGGGTACCCTCCTCAAGATTGAGGAAAAGCGAAGCGGCGTCCATCTCTTGCCATTGTTGTGCTGGTCGCTGCAAACGATCTAGCAAACGCTGATGCGCATCTCTCCCAACACCTTCGACCACCTTCTTAAAGCTACTATATCCCCATTGTTTTCCCCATTCATAAGCGAGGTCACTAATTTGCTCTGGTTTAGGGCGGTGTGCGACATCTATACCAACCACAAGCATTTGCCGCTCAGAGAGTTTGGTATCCACATTAGTTCGAGCAAGAAACGGATGGACTAAGGTTGGAGCCAGTGCTGTCAATACGGTATTCAGCCGACGATATGGTGGAGTTTTATCGGTGTCATTGGACATGAATTGCTTCATGCTGTCGAGAAAATTCATGCAGTCCTGCTCGTAGGCAAAGTTCGAAAATGAGACTGCCAGGTCTCGCAGATAGGATTCGTCGATGCGGAAACGCATTGGGACGATAGAAGACGAAGTTGCCATAGTTGCCTCTCTTACTCCTTAATACTCTGGTTCAAAACCCTGGATATCTACCAATGCATCAACAATAGAGGCATAAAGCGCCCTACCAATCGGTTGCTGATTGTATTCCTGCAAGACCTCTATCATCGCGGTCAGCAGACTTGTTTTGGACGTTTCCTTCACTTTTCTATCCTTTGCGCTCTTGGGTCCCCACGCAGCATCAGCGAAGAACGCATGGAAAGGCACCCCTCCACGCAGGAGCCGCCCACATGCTTGAATAATGTGACCAGCAGTGGTAGCGGCAAGATCAAAACGCTCACTATAGGTCGTATCATTGATATTATTTTCATCCTCATGTTTCAGAGTGTGATAATAGCTACGTAATTCCGCCTTCCGCCAATATTCGCTAGCCTTCTGACGGAGCTGGACAGCTTTTTCCTGCAGCATCGGTTCCTGCCATATTGTTAGCTTTGTATCTTCACACCAATCGAGCGTCCTCCTGTTCAATTCTCGTGCCAATGATTGCGTATCTGCCGGATACGGCATAGGGCGTGTCAGAAAGTAAATTGCGCCAAAGGCAGCTTTTCCATGCTGATTGAGAATATTGTATCCTCTCCCAATGGCTTGCAAGGGAGCAATCAAGATCTTACCATTGGTTCGTGCGAAATCTTCAATATCGCTACGGTATACCATGTCATCTGCCATGACCTCGTCACTGTCACTATTGGTTTGTGCTAGATAGCGAATCTCGCCGGGAAGAGCAGTATATGCTAGCTCACTAAGCTTTAGCTCTCTATACGCCCATTCTGCTTGGTCATATGAATTGACGATCAGAAGCAGGCGTTCTGAATCGTGCCAGTAGTGCGGCTCTGTTTGCGCCAATTGCCGTAATTGGTCCAGTTCTTCTTGTAATGCGAGCTTTTCGACCAGATCGGCTAGTGCTAACGCCCGAAGCATATCTTTGATAGGTTGCAATTTCTCAGGAACCCCAGAGATACGAATTGGCTTCAACGCCTTTTTCTTCCAAACATATTGTGGAATATAAAAGAAGGTGCTTTGAGCTATTGCATCTTTTGCTTCAATTGAAGGATCGAGAATTCCTTGAGGAGGATTAGTAATGTGCCATTGTGAGGAGTGTGGCAACCAGGAGGTTCCTGAGAAGGAGAGGACATTCGGACCACGCCTCCCATCAAGGTCGCTAAACAGTTCGTGGAAATGTAGGAAGTACCAGCGTCCAACGTTTGGATAGCCAAAGACAGAGAGGCCAGAGGGTAGCTGGAGATTTTTTTTCTCGTCTTGACCTATTTCTAGATCCTTTGAATAATAGGTGCCAAACATACGTCCTGTCGGTGGGACAGGCAGTATATCCGTCAGATTACTGGGTGATCGCTCTAGCGAATGCTCATTGAGGTCTGTGAGCATATTTTCAGGCTTGTTATACCATTCATAGAAAACAACCCGTATATTACGGTCCAGAAAATCATGACGCTCAGGACAAATTCCAAGCGGTGCGCTAACGTATCAAGGTTATCTGGTGGCTCTGGTGTTTCTTAATAGGGAGATATACCCTTGTCCACCTGTATACGCCATGCTATCGTCTCCTGGGCCAGTTTTTGTAGCGTCTGTTGGATATTAGGGATAAAATCCTCAATCCATGCCTGACACTCATCACGAACAGCCGAGTTATGAGCACTATCACCAGCAACACCAGGGCACGCATGATCAATGCCAGGCGATAGACTGGATCGTTTTGGGTATTTCCTTTAGGTCGTTCTTGAGAGTAATAGGATCTTTCTGACTTAGTTTATCAAAGTGAAAGACGACACGTTGGGCTTTTTTATCTGCTTCTATGCGATCCAGCCCCAAACATTCTTCCCATTTAGGGAGGGCAAGTAGCCGCCATGCGAGCTTATAGGCCAAGGTCAACGCGGTAAAGTAGTTGCGGCCTACCCAGCGTCGCAAAAGAGTACCTTGCTCAATGTCGGTCAGATTGCTGAGGATGTTGGAGTAGAAGCCAGAGAACTACGCCTTCCTGCATTGACCCAACGGCGTGTAGAAGCGGGTTGTGTTCGCCGGGGCACTGATGCTCGAGCCGTCTCAACGCTTTCTACATTGAGTAGACCATCGCTTCCATTAGTGAGACTACCTCCTCGGCGAAAAGATTGTCAAACCACTGTCGGATCGACGGCTGTCGTAACAACTATTTGATCGTTCATGTCAGATAGACGATCTCTTCGTCAGATGCACTTTCCGTTGTTCAATTTGAGCAGGCAAGCTCGATTTTCCCAATGCTCCAGGGGTAGTAATCCAGATGCGGGCAGTAGGCATATCGTGATACAACTGTTACTTGGCATACAGCAAAGAGGGCAATAATGGTAGGTTTTGCGTCCACCTTGCTTCTTCGATGGTTGATACAATGATTTACAGGGTTCTTTGCCAGGGAGCACGCCACATTGTGCCTGTTCAGTTGCCAGTGCTTGTAAAGGACAGGCTGGATTCAACCAACGTAGTGCCCAGTGGGTCAGGGCGAAACTTGCTGGAACGGTAAAGCCGCTGCAGATGCAGATCACGTGTGGAAGCGCCCAATTAAAGGGACTGCTACTGGCTTCTTTCCGCCGATGTGCAAAACAGCGTGTTCAATTGATGAGCCAGGTTAAAGGCCTGACATGGTATCGCTTAAGATGAGCGTGATACGTAGCTCTTTTTCCGGGCGCAAGTCAATCAGATAGAGCCAGTTTTGCATCTGTGGATTCTCCTGATGATACAGCGCCCATAAACAGATGCGTGGCCTGTCTATGTGCAGGGAACGCGATCTTCTCCGGCGCAAGGCTTTTCGCCAGGAACAATGCAGGATACCCAGAGATTATCAACCAATTCTTAGCGACTTTTTTGTGATCCCAGAGCCGTTGATAACTGCGCCGTAGACGTAACCGGTCGATTTCACTTGCAATGGTACGAAAATCGTTATGTGAGTAGCTCAAAGACGACGATTACGGTTGGGCTGAACCAGGGAATGTTTGTTTTTGGCAAGTCCGCCACTTCTTCGCTGATTTCTACTTGTACAACCTGTTTGCCTTGTCCAGTGATAGCGTCAAAGTAAAATGTGGTTGCTGTTGGTGAAGCGATTTTTCTTGGGGCAAAACTGAGAATTTTATTGAGGGTCGCATCATATACCACAAGGCGTTCCTGGTGGTTCTTGGAGCTTGTATACCAACTGCTGCTCAGATTTTCTGGATGCACGCGATAACAACGCCACTTCTCTTCAATGGTGGAACGGCTCTCAGTGCATTTTCCCAATTGAGATCAGCAAAAAGGGAGTAGAATACGTGCGTTAGCAATGGCGTGTCGTTGTTGCTTATTCAGCGTATTCAAGCGAGTATCGGAATAGGTAGACCGCTCAAGAGCACCCACAAAACCGTGACGGCTTTCATCACGCAATTCTAGTCGTTCGAGCAACCATAGGCCAAGCTCTACCTGAAGCAGAAGGGTGTAAGTCTCCTTTGAGGGTTCCGTCTGCGTCCTGCGCTTTAATCTGTTCGACGAGTGGACCGACGACGTACTTCCTATGGTACATGTTTCCTCTCCTATAAATGAATGATTAGCGTGATGCAACACGTGCTTTAAACTGCTTTTCATTAAGAATAACAACATTGGACAAAGTGGCCCGGCGACGCGACGCACAGTGAGCGGCAGTACCGAGGCCGCTCGCTGAATCTCGCGGTAGTATGGAT
>CAVYMC010000010.1:0-115134 GCA_963769535.1 uncultured Chloroflexia bacterium
GCTGCTCAATCAATGCCTCCAGTTCTACGCGGTTCTTCAGGCGCTGTGCGTTCGTGGCAAACCGTGCGTCGTGTACCATCTGTGGCAGGTGGAGCACCGCGTTGCAGAAACGTCCCGCATTCGCGCTCGTTTTGAATGGCGAAATTGACCGAACCATCCCAACAGCGATACGCGCCATAAGGCACGATCATGTTGTGACGCACACCGACGCGCGCGGGAATGGTACCCGTACCTTGCCACACGTAGATCGGTCGGGCATCGTCCACTCGGTCAGGCATTCAAACATCGAGATGTCGATGCGCTCGCCACATCCTGTGCGCTCCCGGTTCCACAACGCGGTCAAGATCGATGAATAGCCGTATAATCCCGCCGCGATGTCGGCGATAGAAACGCCCACCCTGGCGGGAGCCTCGGCGGTACCCGTAACACTCACCATACCCGACTCAGCCTGGATCAGCAGGTCATAGGCTTTTTTGTCCCGGTAAGAACCATCCGGCCCGTATCCTGAAATACCGCACCAGATCAGCCGCGAATGCGCTGTTTGCAGCGCATCGTAGCCCAAACCCAATCGCTCCACAGAGCCGGGGGCGAGGTTGTGAATGAAGATATCGGCGCGCGCGATCAGCTTGCCAAACACGGCGCGATCCTCGGCATGCTTCAAGTCCAGCACGATGCTGCGTTTGCCCCGGTTGAGCCAGGCAAAGTAGGCCGACACTCCGTTGAGGACGCCGTCGTAGCTGCGCGCGAAATCACCCCCATCGGGGCGTTCGACCTGATGACGTTTGCGCCCATGTCCGCCAACTGGCGCGAGCAGAACGGTGCAGCAACCGCCTGTTCCAGTGCGACCACGCGCAGGCCTTGCAATGGAAGAGCGCTCATTGACCACCTCTTATATAACTGCTAGAACGAGCGCGGCATACCCAGCACATGCTCGCCAATATACGACAGGATGAGATTGGTCGAGATGGGCGCGACCTGGTACAGGCGCGTCTCACGGAACTTGCGCTCCACGTCGTATTCTGCCGCGAAGCCGTACCCTCCGTGAGTTTGCAGGCACGCGTTGGCCGCCAGCGAGGAAGCGTCGGCTGCCAGCAACTTGGCCATATTCGCCTCTGCGCCGCAGGGTTGTTGCGCATCAAAGAGGCGCGCCGCTTCGTAGCGCATCAGGTTCCGCTGCCGCACAGCGGCGTAGGCCTGCGCAATCGGGAACTGGACGCCCTGGTTCTGTCCGATCGGGCGATCGAACACAATACGCTCGCTGGCGTAATGGCGCGCCTTATCGAGAAACCAGTAGCCGTCGCCGATGCACTCTGCTGCGATCAGAATGCGCTCGGCGTTCATGCCATCCAGAATGTACGAGAACCCTTTGCCTTCTTCTCCAACCAGGTTTTCAGCGGGAACCTCCAGGTTGTCAAAAAAGACTTCGTTGGTTTCATGGTTGACCATATTGCGTATGGGCTGCACCGTCAGCCCACTTCCCAGGCTCGCCTGTACATCCACCAGGAAGACCGATAATCCCCCGGTTTTCTTCGTGACCTGCGCAAGGGGCGTGGTGCGCGCCAGGAGTAACATCAAATCCGAATGCTGTACGCGCGAGATCCACACCTTCTGGCCGTTCACGATATAGCGGTCCCCACGCTTCTCGGCAAAGGTCTTGGTCCGGTCGTGTCGGTGCCTGTGGATGGCTCGGTGACGGCGAATGACTGCAGGCGCGGCTCGCCCGAGGCGATACGCGGCAGATAGGCATGTTTCTGCTCAGGCGAGCCATGACGCAACAACGTCCCCATCGTATACATCTGGGCGTGACAGCGCCAGAGTTCGCGCCGGAGCGATTGATCTCTTCGAGGATCACCGACGCCTCGGTCAAATTGGTCCCGCCTCCGCCAAATTCTTCGGGGATCAGCGCCGAGAGCCATCCCGCCTCTGTCAGCGCCTGCACAAACGCATCGGGATAGCCCGAACACTTCCTCAACCTTCTGCCAGTAGGCGCTGTCGAAGGCCCTGCACGCATCACGCACTCCCTGGCGGATGCCCGGCGTGCTGATGCACAAAAGGATTAATATCGTTCAAGACTCGAAACTCCTTCTCAACGAAGTGAAAGGGTTTGGTGGGGCAGATAAGATCGACCAAAGCCTTCGCTATGTCACGGTTTCCTCCTCAATGGCCAGGTGCGCCTGCAAGGCCATCGCTGCGTGTCGGATATGGTCACGTATGAGCGCTTCCAGAGTGTCCCGCTGTCTTTCCTGCAAAGCGCCACGGATTGACTCGTGTTCACTTGCAGAGCGCTCAGTTGCCCCGGAATAGCTATGGGCGTGAGGGGCATCAACCCCGACCAGAGGCTCTGGATCATCCTGACCAATCGCCGCTGCTGACTCAGTTCATAAAGTGAGTGATGGAAGGTCTGGTTGAGTTGCACGTACCGTTCGATGTCCATCAGCGCCGCCGCCTCCTTCATCTCCTGTGCAATGTTTTCCAGTTTTTCAAAATCACCCGCCGTCATGTAATCCAAAGCTCTGCCCGCGGCATAGGGTTCGAGCAGCAGACGTAGTCCGTAAATTTCTTCAACGTCCTCGCTCCCGAAATAGCTCACGATAAAACTGCCACGCTCATCCAGGGTCACCAGCCCTTCAATCTCAAGACGCTTCAATGCGTCTCGCACGGGAATGCGGCTCGTCCTGAATTGCATCGCAAGATCATCCTGAACAAGCCGCTCGGCGCGTGCGAGATGTCCCTGAATGATCGCCTTCCGCAGTGCCTCATACACCTGCGTTTCTAATGTCTCTCGCCGGATCGTTGAAAATGCCACTTTTCTCTTCCTTATTATCACGTTATCATGAGCAACTAAGCAGAATTAAATTGTATACGGTATACCGTTGACAGTGTAACCCGAAATAGGTATACTGTCAACGGTATACCGTATACAGAGTGGGCGTCAAGTTTTTGCATCAAGCGAGCGTTGACACCAGGGCGGGGGGCCGCAGAGCGGCGAAGCCCCGCCCATCGTGTCATTCTGAGCGCAGCGAAGAATCTGGCTCGCTGGACATGAGATTCTGAGCGCAGCGAAGAATGACAAATGCGCTGCCCTGTACAGCTTCACGCCCCACTGCGTCGTACAGGGTACGGGCTAAGCTCTGCCCCGGCCCTGGTTACTCGCGCAAAAAGATGACGGCCACCCCCGTATACAATAGGGGCTTCTGAGCCGGGAATGTTCTGTCTTTGCGCCAGGCGCGTGTGGGGAGAATTGCAGAAATGGGCATAAATGCAGCAGGAATGAGCTAGCATTCCGCCTGAGTGTATCGCATACTTGTCATACTACTATCGTTTTTCTGCATTGCAGAAAGGAGGTACCCTATGGCGCGACTCTTGATAATTGTCTCCAGTGCCCGCAGTATCGATCTTGTATCCGACAAAGGGCATCCCACGGGATATTTTGCTGACGAAGTGCTTAAGCCATACGACAAGTTCATGGCGGCGGGCGTTGAGGTGAAGTTTGCCACGGTCGATGGCGCTCCACCGCAGGCCGATCCCTACGGGCTTAAGCCGATGTTCCACTACCCCGACGAAGACAAAGATTTCTTATCCCAGGTCACGCGCAGTTTCGCTCCCGACCTCAACGATATCCGTATCACCCTCCATCACCTGACCGAACTGGATCTGATGGCAGCCCGGAACGTGTTCCACACCCTGGTCGATAGCGGACTTGATCGAGATACTGCCTGGAGCCTGGTCAGCAGGGCAGCACGCAAGGCGTGGTTCGAGGATCGCAACCTTATCAGGGTCCCCTCGGGCGATTCTGAAGTAACGAGCAAGCTGAGTCCAGAGCGACTGCGGGCAATTGCTGAGGCGTCGAGGAACGAGAGTGTGGCTCTTGCCGGAAACAGGGCTGATAGACTGGCTGCCATCGAGACGCTTCAGCATCCTCTAAATCTTCGGGCAATGTCGGACGAGGAGATCCTGAGCTTTGACGCGGTTTTCTTCCCAGGCGGTCACAGCCGATGGTCGACCTCCCCTCTAATTCCGATGTCAAGCGGGTACTGCACCTGTTCCACCCACGCGGAAAGACTATTGCCGCGGTCTGCCATGGACCTGCTGCTCTCCTCTCGGCTGGCGTGGGGCCGGAAGGTACCTGGCTCTTCGACGGGTACAAGATTGTCGCCTTCACCGAGGAAGAGGATGATCAGACGCCGTATGGCAAACTCGGCCTCCCCTGGTACCTGGAAAATGCGCTCAAGTCCCGTGGGGCCGTCTTTGATGATGGGGATGCCGCCTGGGTATCTTACGTGGTCGTCGATCGCAACCTGATAACAGGACAGAATCCGGATTCGTCCGAGTCGATTGCCGAAGCGATCATGAAGAGACTGGGGGTAGCAGTAAAATGGCGCTCTAGACCTCGCAAAGGCTTTTTTCACCAGAATGGACGCCGGTGACGTCGAGGGACGCTGGCTCTGGTTGCGCCGGACGCACCCGTGACCCTGATCCCGCTCCAATTGCAGGGAAACGCGAGAGAGGTGGGTAGGGACTATTTCCAGCAGCTTGCCAGGCGCGTTTCCCGATCTCCAGGTGCGCGTGCGTCGGCTTTTCGTTGGCAGCGACAACACAGCAGTCGCCGAGGTGACCATCGAGGGAAATCAGGCGGCAGACTTTTTTGGCATCAATAACCAGGAGAAACTGATGGACCTGGACCAGGTCTGGTTGCTGCACGTTGATGATGGTGCCATTGATCGTATCAAAGCCTACTGGTGCCAGAACCGCCTGTACCGGCGGCTGGGGGTCAAGCGGCTAGATCATATCACCATTACAGCATAAAAAAGGAGTTGCAGATGAGCGTGACGATCAGCCCCAGTGCGGTGGAAGTGATCACCGCCTTCTTCGAAGCCTACCGGGAGCGCGACCTGGAGAGCGTGGTCGAGCTTTGCTCCGATAACGCCGACTTCCACTACATTCCTTTCGAGGTTTGGGGCAGGCAGCGCGTGATTCGCGGTGATGGTAAAGTGCGCACGGTCGGCAAGGCACTCTGGACTGCCCTTATTGACGCCTTCCCCGATCTGACGAACGAGGTGACGTACATTACCGCCGACGACGAGGGAAATGTGGCAGCGGAAGTCGTGATCTCTGGCACCCAGGCCAAACCCTATGGCACGATTACCAATCAGGGTCTCCACTTCGACTTACCGCACGTCTTTTTGTTCCGTGTGGGAAGGGATGGCCTGGTCGAGGAAGTCAGCGGCTATTGGGATAACGCCGACTTTTATCGCCAGCTTGGCAGGCTCGAGGTCGATTAGCTGGCAGAGAAGGTAAGCTACCGGATAATACCGGAGCAGATGAGTTCTCTACATAACAAGGAGGTTATTTATGGCTCGCATGAAGCGCGAGGAATGGTACGACATTGCTCGCGACGTTGATTGGACCCTGTCCTATGTAGACGAGGAGGCGGCCTTCCCAGAGTGGATGACCGGAGCCGGTAAGATACCCCGCGAAGCCTGGAAGAGCTGGATGAACCGTACAAATGCGCTTACCCTGACTACGTGGCTACGCAGCGTGAGAAGGAAGGCTCGGTGTACGCGGTCAAGGCCGCTTTGCAGCGCTCCAACATTTTCAAGACATTAGATGAGGGGTGGAAATCGACCGCCAAGCAGCATTTCGGCGCGGTCTCACTCATCGAGTACCTGGCCGTCCTGTCCGAACAGCGCATGGCGCGCTTCGGGCTTTCCCCGGCCTGGCGAAACATGGCGGTGTACGGCGCGCTGGACGAAATCCGGCATACCCAGATGGACCTGTACCTGGCACACGAATTCATCGAGAGAGACCCGCAGTTCGACTGGGCGCTGAAGGCATACCACACCAACGAGTGGGGTATTATCGCGGCGCGGGCCACCTTCGACGGGATGATGGTGAATCCGAACGCGGTCGATATCGCCATTCAGCTGCCCTTCACATTCGAAACCGGTTTTACCAACCTGCAGTTCGTTGCCCTCTCCGCTAATGCGTTGGATTCGGGCGATATCAGCTTTGCCAACATGATCTCCTCGACCCAGACCAACGAGGCTCGTCACGCGCAGCAGGGCGGCCCTACCCTCGAGATCCTCATGAAGCATGACCCCAAGCGGGCGCAGTGGATCATCGACAAGACTTTCTGGATCTCCGCCCGGTTATTCTCGATCCTCACGGGACCCGGTATGGACTACTACACACCGTTGGAGCACCGCAAGCAGTCGTACAAAGAATTCATGGAGGAGTGGATCATTGCCGAATTCCTGCGCCTGATCGAGGACTATGGCCTTAAAAAGCCCTGGTACTGGCAGGAGTTCGTCGATGGCCTCGATACCTGGCACCATTCGCTCCACCTGGGTGTGTGGTTCTGGCGTCCGACAGTGTGGTGGAAACCACAGGCGGGCATCTCGAAGGCCGAGCGCGCCTGGCTGCAGGAGAAGTACCCACACTGGGAAGAGCAGTGGGGCTGGATCTGCGGATACTCTCATCAAGAACGTCAACGAGGGGAACATGGGGGGCACATTACCCGAGACCCTGCCGTGGCTCTGTAACCTGTGCCATCTGCCTATCGGCACGGCGACTGCGCCCAATAACCCGAAGTACCCGGTGCGCAGCTATCCTCTGGTACACAACGACTACACGTATCACTTCTGCTCTACCGTCTGCCGCCAGATTTGGTGGGAGGATAGGGATACCATGAACCAAAAGACCGTCGTCGAACGCCTGTTGACCGGCGAGATCCAGCCAGCAGACGTGCCGGGCATCCTGGCCTGGATGGGACTTACCCCGGAGGTTATGGGCGACGACGCGTACAACTATAAGTGGGCGGCGGAGTACCGCGAGCCGGCAGCAGCAGCACAAGGAGGAGACCATGTCTGATCCACAACCTGTACCTGTGAATGCCAAATTCGAGGGCGACTTCGTGACACAACTGGTTGTCGTTCTTGATACCGACACCATGCGGGAGGTGGCCGCCAAGACGGCTCACCACGTCGTTGGCAAGCGCATACCGAAGCGAGATGCGGACATGGTGGTGAGCTATCAAGGACGAGAGCTACCACCTGATATGACCGTAGCGGAGGCAGGCATCGCGCCCTTGCAGAACGTGTTCGTCGACTGGGTCGAGAAGGGAGTAACGCCGTGAAGAACGCTGTCGGTCCGGTGCTGCGCATGTCCGAGGACGTTGAAGCGATAATCGCAGCTATCGAGGAGGACAATCCCGGCACAGAGATCGAGGTCATCGACCGCGGGGCCTATGTGCGCATCCAGGCGGTGCAGCGCCTCAAGGTGACTCGCGCCTCGATTGAGAAGCACCTGGGGAGGCCGTTTGAAATGCGGCAGCTTGAGCCTATGATGTCTGCGTTTGCTGGCCGCATCGACACTACCTCGGATGCCATTTCGTGGTCGTTCAAGCGAGAGGAGGAATCAGTCTCATGAGTCAAGTACCAGCACGCAAGCTGCGCACCTGGAGCGGGTTCGGCCAGATACGCCGAAAGCCCACCGAGTATGAAATCGTCACGCACGATGCCAACTATACGACCCGCAAGAACCGTACATCTGCCCTGGAGAGCAATCCCACCACGCCGGTCAATATGTGGTACCTGACCTACCGGGACAATTCGCCGCTCTCAGTCGAGGACTGGAATGGCTTCCGAGACCCCGATGAAGTCACCTACCGCAAGTACGTCACCATGCAGGATGAGCAGGAGACCGTCGTGGAGGGTATCCTGGATGAGTTCGGTAAGGTGAACCACGACGCAACTCTATCACCGCAATGGGTGCAGGTGCTCGCGACCGTGTTTACCCCGATGCGTTATCCCAATCATGTGCTTCAGATGCTGCAGGCCTACCTCGGCCAGGTCGCGCCCTCTTCCTACATAACCAACTGTACCGCGTTTGCCTCTGCGGACCATTTGCGCCTGGTTTCGCTGGTAGCCTATCGGACGCGCCAGCTCCAGCTCGCTCACCCCGGCGCGGGTTTTGCGACGGGAGAGCGCCGCATCTGGGAGACGCACCCTCATTGGCAGCCCGCGCGCCGCGCGCTGGAAAGCGCGCTGATCGCCTATGACTGGGGCGAGTGCCTCGCTGCTGTCAACTTGGTGTTGCGCCCGATGCTCAGCGAGATCCTGCTGCGGCAGTTGGGGAACGTGGCGGATGCCAACCATGACCAGTTGACCTGGCTCCTCCTATCTAATCTCGCCATTGATGCCGATAGAAACGCTCGCTGGAGCGCCGCGCTGGCTCGCTATGCCGTTGCGCAGCGACCCGAGAACGCGGCAGTCCTCCGGCGCTGGGTGCAGCGCTCGATTCCCAGGGCGGACGAGGCGGCAGCGGGCCTGGCCCATATGCTGGCCGAGCTTCCAGAGGTAGGCCGAGACGAGGAGACGACCATGGTTGCGGCGCAGGCGGCGCGCGAACGCGTGCTCTCCGAAGCGGGTGTGCTGGCATCAATTAGCTGAGGCGGAATGCCAGCACGCAGCCGAGGATGAGGAGGCAACAACCGTGACAGTTGATCCGCAGGCTAAAGAATCAGTCCGGGCCGCCGAGCTAATCGCTCTTATTGCCCACCAGGCAGTGAACCAGGGTCGCAACGCGCTCCGTTTGGCCCGGACTTACCTTCTATCGCTTTGAGCAGAAAATCTCTCCTCAATGGGACGAGGTCGGCTCTGTCTCCCTGTGCATGGTCGCCCAGGGACGCAAGCGTGTGCGCATTGGCTCGGTCAACTATTTTTACGATCCTTTCCATTACCTGGTCATGACGCGCGGGCTGCGCTTTCAGGCAGAAATCCTGCAGGCTTCGCCGGAGAATCCCTTTTTCTCTTTCGTTCTGCAGGTACACCCCGACCTGGTGACAGAGGTCCATGATACGATAAATCGCCTGGTACCTGCACCGTTCTGCTTCGAGCCTGCGCTCCCAACGCCGGACATGTATGTGACTGCTCTTGATCAGCCCCTGGTCAGCGCAGTACAGCGTTTTCTGATGGCCCTGGAGTCCGAAGCGGATCGCAGGGTGCTTGCTCCCATGTTCCTACGTGAAATTGTCTACCGCCTTCTGCGCTCTGAACAGCATGCACGCCTCCTGGATGGCGCTATCCGTGAGATACAGGGCAATGCGATCACCTCGGCCATTGCTTTCATGAAACTGGAGTTGCACCGCTCACTGACAGTGCGGGACCTGGCCGAGGCGGTCAGCATGAGCGAATCGGGCTTTGCGCATGTCTTTAAAGCAACGACAGGTGAATCCCCTTTACAGTTTTTGAAACAACTGCGCATGGAACAGGCGCGCAAGTTTCTCTTGAGCGGCTCAAATGTAAGTGAGGCTGCGAATAGTGTTGGTTACGCCAGCCTATCGCACTTTATTAGCGAGTTCAAGCGTTACTTCGGCGAGCCTCCCAAGGTCTACGCCCAACGTCTCTGGGACTTGCAAACAGCGGCCATCAGGGATATGAGCAATATTTAGAAAAAGGATTTGATCGATGCAGTGGTATGAGATCATGCCGTTCGACGATCTCTGGATCGGAGAGATGATAGGAGTCGAGGTTGGGAGCATCAAGGTTCTGCTGATGAACCTGGAAGACGAAGTTCAAGCCTACCTGGACCGTTGCCCTCATAGGGCCTCGCCGCTCAGTGAAGGAACTCTGGAGGGATGTACGCTTACCTGTGCCACCCATTTGTGGGAGTTTGACGCGCTGACCGGGCGGGGGATCAACCCGGAAAGCAGTCGGTTGCTCCGCTTCCCGGTGCGCGTGGAGAACGGCATGATTTACGTGGAGATTCCCCAAGCGAGCGCTATCCCTCAACACGTAGACCAGGGTGAGGACTGACAGGGCCTACAAGGCTATGGCGAATCGTCCCAGGTAAGGTCTATCAGTCGGTCTAGCAGACTGTATGAAAGTGAGATGCGATGCCGCAGCGATATGTGATTGTTGGAGCCAGCCTGGCCGGTGGAACAGCCGCCATGACCTTACGAGAGGAGGGCTTTGACGGCGAGATCATGCTCATCGGCGCAGAACCGCACCCACCCTACGAACGGCCTCCGCTTTCAAAGGAGTACCTTCAGGGTGAAAAACCGTTCGAGGATGCCCTGCTCAAGCCCACCGGTTTCTACGAGGACCACAACATACAGACGCGCTTCGGCAAGCGGGCGACCCGCGTGGACCCATTTGACCATGTGGTCGAACTGGAAGGCGGGGGCATGCTGCGCTATGACAGGCTGCTCGTCGCTACAGGGGTGCGCAACCGCAGATTACGCATACCCGGCGCAGACCTGGAGGGTGTCTGCGACCTGCGCACGGTGGACGATGCTGACCGCATCCGTGCGATGAGCCGCGGTGGTAGACGCGCTGTATTGGTTGGCATGGGGTTCATCGGCTCCGAGGTTGCGGCCTCGCTGCGCCATCTCGGAGTGGAGGTCACGGTAGTCGAGCCGTTCAAAACGCCGCTGTACCGCGTGTTGGGCGAGGAGATTGGGCGCGTCTTCGTGGATCTCCACCGCAATAACGGAGTGCAGATGTTCTTCGAGGAATCGGTGACGGCCTTCGAGGGCGCGGGACATGTGCAGCGCGTGACGACCAGTACCGGTCGTCACATCGAGTGCGATTTCGTCGTGGTCGGCGTAGGGGTAGAGCCGGTCACCGACCTCATGGTCGATGCGGGAGTGAAGATTGACAACGGTATTGTGGTCAACGAGTTCTGCCAGACCAATGTGGAGGGCATCTATGCCGCGGGAGATGTCGCCAATCATTTCCATCCCCTCTTCGGCAGGCAGGTTCGGGTCGAGCACTGGCAAAACGCCATCCACCAGGGACGGGCGGCGGCACGCAGCATGCTCGACAAGCGCGAGCCTTATGACGACGTCCACTGGTTCTGGTCGGATCAGTACGACTGTAATGTACAGTATGCGGGCTTCCATACGGGGTGGGACGAGCTGGTAGTACGCGGTAGCCTGGAAGAGCGCAATGCTGTGGTTTTCTATCTGCAAGAGCAGCGCATCGCAGCCGCGGTAGCGTTCAATCGTGGCAGGGACCTCCAGCGAGCGATGTCCCTGATCAGAGCGCGAGTCCAGGTTGAATCCGCGGTTTTGCGCGACGAGAGCGTCGACCTGCGCTCCCTTGTTCCCGGAGCCAGGCCGGTGCGGACTCATCCTCATCGGATCGTACCGCACCCGGTAGCCAATCCCGGTGAGGAGATCAAATGATCAGGTATCCGGGAGCGGGTCTGCGTAAGAGGTCTAACTCGTCAACGCCCAGCGCCTGGGCCAGCTGGCTCAGTTCGTTCGATGTGGGTTTATATTGTCCCTGTTCCAGGGCGCTGACGGCGGATTCTTCGAGGCCCGCGCGCTGCGCGAGTTCTACCTGGGTGAGTCCCGCTTTTGAACGGGCCTCGGCGATAGCGACCCCGAGTTGGGCACGGGAAACAAGCATGACTATTATCTCCTCTCGTCGAGTTGAGTGGACATCAGTATCTTTTCTGAAGTAAGATTACCATATATTGAAGACGATTACCAGAAGTATACCGGAGGAGAAACAAAGATCAATGGAACGCGATGTGATTAATGTCATGGGGGAGGAAGTCTTACCTGAGGAGGTTGAGGAGTTGCTGCGTCTCCACCCGGCTGTCGCCGAAGCTGCGGCGATCGGCGTTCCAGACGCCCACCTCGGTCAAACGGTCAAGGCCTTCGTCTCTCTCAAGCCAGGTGTCCAGGCGACGCCTAAGGAGATCATTGCCTTCTGCAAGGAGCGCATGCTGAGGCACCAGTATCCGCGGCAGGTCGAGATCGTCGGTGAACTCCCGAAGAACGAGGCCGGTGAGATCCTGCGGCGGGAACTGCGCGCGCGGGAATCGGCGCGGCTGCGCGGCCAGTCCTGACCATTCAGCCGCGCGACCCCTTTAGACTCGGCAGTTGAAGATATTAGCTTTTCGCGAGCGAGGAGAACGTTGATGAAAGTGATTCGCCTTGACGAGGCAGTTCCTTACCAGGCATCGAAGCATAGCGGAGTCCATACGATGCACTTGCAGCACAAGAATCTCGGCGCTGATGCGCCTTTCTGGGTAGGCTGCTCATACTATCTGCCTGGGGGAAAGGCGGAGTGGGATGCCACTCCTGTATACAAAGTCTACGTCATCCTGGAAGGGGAGATGACGATTGCTACGGAAGACGGAGAGGTGGTTTTGCGTCCGCTTGACTCGGTCTACCTTGCCCCTAATGAACGGCGCGAGGTACGCAACGACACCAACCGCGTTGTGACCATACTGACGGTGTTAACCTATCCCGCAGCGTAAGCGAAAGTGGTACAATGAGCATCCATGCAGTATGACCGGATGATGCTGAGAAGCTGGCAGAGCACGTCTTGCGCGAACACGGCATCATGCTCATTTCGTCCAGGTTCCTCATTCTGTCCTAACATTTTTCTTCACAAAGAAGTATGGAAAAAACATCACTCCGGTAAAGAGATACCAGATGGACATGTTATTAACCATATAGATGTTGATAGCCTGAATAACAGAACCGAAAATCTCGAATGTATCCTGTTTTGCCTTATCAAGTCAAAACAGTATAAACAAATTGTAAATAAGCGGCCCTTACCAGTGGGGATTTCGATTAGCCACACTAAGAATGGAAGGCATGATTTGTACAGGGTTAAGGGCAGGTATGCTGAAGCCGAGCCATTCTACCAGCGTGCCTTCGCCATTAGGGAGAAGCTTCTGGGACTTGAGCATCCAGATACAGCAATAGTCTGAAAGAATTGCATCATTCTACATCAGAAGATGAAGGTTGAGAAAGCCAGTGTAGACCTCCACATTTTCTCTGCTGCCCATAATAAGTGATGCGCGGTCAACCATCGTCTTTGGCACAATTGTCAATGGACTCTTTCCGTCACTGGTAATGGCCATCCCTCCCGCTTGCTCGATGAGCAAGGTGTGTGGGTTTACTTCTAGCATCAGGCGCAACCCCACCTGTTTTTCCAAGAAGATCAACAAGCCCGGCTATCCTTAGCTGGCTCGCAATCACCTTTGCAGCATTCTCAATTTGGATGAGAAGGAGAGGAAAGTTGCCCGGTGCGCTTTTTGCTTTTTGTTCTTCTTGTAGTAGATAGTCAGTAAGGGTAGGAACATGTTTGAACATAACAAAATCAACTTTCTGTGTATGCTTTGCCACATGTTAAGGCTCTGATACAATTTACTTCTTGCAACACAACCATATCCTTAGCGCGGGAATGCTTCGCGCAGCCCTCCATCGACTGGCAACATACCGCCGGTTGTTTTAGCGGAAACATCTGAGGCATAGAACAACGCCGCCTCCGCAACATCTTCCGCCGTGACCTGAGCGTGGAGGATGTTCCGGCTTCGGTAAAATTCTTCCAGATGCGAGGGATCAATGCCGTAGGAGCGGGCTCGTTCCTCGCGTACGGTCGGCGACCAGAGGCCAGACGAGCCGAAGATGGCGTCGGGATTGATAATGTTTGAGCGTATGCCATGCGCGCCGCCCTCTAAAGCCAGCACGCGAGCGAGCTGCGCCTGCGCCGCTTTCGAGGCGCTATAGGCCGCAAAATCCTTGCCTGGCGCGGGCACATTTTTTGTGGACACGAACACGAAATTTCCTCCGCTCTGCTGGGTCTTCATGATCTTCAGCGCTTCGCGGGCAACCAGAAAAGAGCCGGTGGCATTGATGGCAAAACTTCGCTGCCAATCTTCCAGGGAGAGTTCATCGAGCGGACAATTGTGAGCAATTCCCGCGTTCAGCACCACAATGTCGATCCCACCATACCCCAGGAGCGCCTGCTGGTACCCTTCGCGTACCGATGCCTCGCTGGTGACATCCATCTGCACCGCCAGCGCCCGATTATTGGCCGCGCGCTTGACCAGGTCGGCAGCCAGTGTTTGAGCCTTGCTGAGATCAATATCGGCGCAGACAACGTGCGCTCCTTCCGCGGCAAAGCGGCGCGCGATAGCCGAACCTATTTCGCCTGCTGCGCCCGTGATCAGCGCCACGCGGCGGCTCAGTCTCTTTTCTGGAGGAGCCAGTGTGAGTTTGTACAACTCGCGGGGCCAGTATTCTGCTTCAAAGGCGTCTTTGAGCGAAAGCGAGCGATAGCTGCCAATTCGTTCAGCGCCTTCGACGATAGCAATGGTGTGATGATAGATATCGCTGGAAACAGTAGCGGCGCGACTGTCTTTGCCCACCGCGAACATGCCTAATCCTGCCACGAGCACGACACGCGGCAGCGATGCCAGCCGCGGCTCGCCCCGCTGGTGCTGCTCAAAATAAACTTGATAGTCCCTTCCGTACTGTTCCAGGGCTGCCTGTGCCGCCGCTGCGACGGCTCGCGCATCAGAGAGGTCTGCTGTTTCAATCCAGAGCGGAGATCGTTTGGTATTGAGGATGTGATCGGGCGTAGCAGCTCCTGCGTCGATCACAGCGCGCACGCGCTCAAGAGCGAGCGTTCTTCCCGTCACGAAGTCCAGCACGTCGTCTGAATCATCGAAATGGATGACGAGCGGCTCTATTTTGCTTAGTAGTCCGCGTAGCGTTGGCGCAAGTATCGCTGCAATCTCTCGCCGCTTTTGCGCATCGGGTATAGTGGGTGATGCGCCTGTCAAACTCTCCTGCGCTTTGGCAGCGCGCTCAACATAATCGGCGGCGCGATTCACCATCTCGATATGCAAGCGATACGCTTCACCTGGATCATCGTGCCAGGTAATCAAACCATGGTTGAGCAGGATAACAGCTTTATATTGGGAGTTATTGGCTGCCTGGCCAACTATCCTGGAAAGCGCAAAGCCGGGGCGCAGATAGGGAACGATGGCTACTTCTTCACCATACACCTCTCGCAAAATCTCGTCGCAAAGCGCATTATTGGTCAGCGCGAGGATGGCGTCAGCATGGCTGTGAACGACGCTGCGAGCTGGCACAAAGGCGTGAAGCAGCGTTTCGATAGACGGACGGGGAGATTGTGGCTCCAATAATGCGTAATCCAGGTACTCGACCATGTCCTCGTCGCTCATCTGCTCGCGTTCCAGGAGCGACAAGAGATCATCCATGCGTACCGCGGGGAAATCGCGTGGTACAACGGCTTTGAGATCGGACCCGGTTCCTTTCACACGAAGGACATGGCACATTCTCCCACGATAATCGGTCTCAAAGACTTTCAGGGATGTGTTTCCTCCGCCCCATACCACCAGGCCTGGCTCCGAACCTACCAGTCTCGATTGATAGACCAATAACTCCAGTTCCGTTAAATGAGCGACCTCTGCCATAGACCAACGATCCTGTACGTGCAGATTGTTTATCGAGTCCAAGAGTATTACCTTTCCAGGAAGCTAGCAGATTGTCAATCTTCATGTGAAGGGGTGGAGTCAGCCTGACATGTAGGGACGCCCCTTGCGGGCGTCCGGCTACACCCATCAATCGAAACTTGACAAACCACTAGTGGTCAGTCCATCGTCATTTGATGGGTGACGCCTCCTCCAGACAAGGATACAGACGCCGCAGCTTGATGCGAGCATCAACAGTCGTAAACCGCCAGTTGATGCGAACCAGCTGCGCATTGCGCCTGGCCTGCCAGTCGGCAACTTCTCGTTCGAGTTCAGCCTGCTTGCCGATGCGACGATCCAAACACTGACGACTGAGGACGCTCAGTTCGATCTCAGCCATGTTCAACCAACTGCCGTGCTTGGGGGTGTAGTGGATTTCTAGCTTCTCCACCAGACGTCTGGCTTCGGCTGCGGGAAATGCCTCATACAAGGCCGCAGGCGTATGCGTGTTCAAGTTATCCATGACCAGAATGATCTTCTCGGCGCTCGGATAGTACACATCGACCACGTCCCGAATGAACTGTGCAAAGTCCTGTTTGGTGCGATGCTCGGTCACTTTCAGATAGCGTTTGCCCGCCAGGGGTTCGCTGGCCACGAACAGATTGCAGGTGCCGTGCCGTTCATACTCGTAGTCGTAGCATGCAGGCTGACCCGGCTGCATGGGCAAAGGGACACGGGTCTCGCTGATTAACTGCCGACTCATTTCATCTCCCCCCACTTGTGGGTACCGCTCATCGTACGGGCGCGTATAGACCTCCAGCACATCTTCCATATTCGCGACGAATTCGGCGTTGCTCTTGGGTGGAATACACCACTGCTCGTTCAGCCACGGCTTGAGTTCGTTTTTTTAAGCACTTGTCGGATCGTTTCTCGCGCAATGCTTTCCACCAGATGCACTTCCACGACCTTGTCAGCCAGCATTTGCAACGTCCAGCGGTCCCGCCCTTCTTCCGCTGCTGAACACGTCAGGGCGATCACATGTGCTTCTTGCTCTCCGTCCAATTTGCGGGCATACATCCTGTTGGGTTTCTGTCGCCTGAGAGGCTGCCTGCACCCCTTCTTCGACAAAGCGCTGCCGCACGCGCTCCACGGTGGATGTCCCCACTTCCAGCGCTTCACTGATCTGGTGGTCTGACCACCCTGGTCCTCCTTCACCGCTATCGGCTTTGAGTAAGATGCGGGCATGCGCCAACTTTCGGGCCGGGGCCTGACCCTGCGCGATCAGCTTCCTCAGCTCTTCTCGTTCTTCTTCGCCCAACTTGACGATATACTTCTTCATGGGAGTTCTCCTGGGTGAGATTCATCTGGGTTGTCTTTCTCTCTCAAGGATACCTCCTTTTCCCTCCTCTCATCAAATCACGATGGACTGACCACTAGAGTGCAGATTGACCTTATGTGCCGGGCAGACCTTGACCCCGGGAATCTGGTGGACTCGGTGCCAGTAGCATTCGCCAAACCGTTCTCGGTCTTCCGCTATGCATTTTGGGCAGGCCAATAGCCATAGAGATGACGATACGCGACTGGCCATTATCCCGATGCGCATGTGAAGGGCGGGGCCACCTGATCCGCGCATGTCCTGTCGAACGCGGCGCAGCCGTTCCGGTGGAAGAAAGGGCCCGTAAAATGGTAAGAGCGTATGGTTATCGATCAGGTCATCTGCCGTGTAAGGATGCCCCGGTGGCAATGCTGCGACAAAATCGTCGAGGTGGCTGGGAAGTCCCACACAGGCTATCGCGTTTCCCGTGCCAAACAGATCTTGGATAGGGGAGCGTTTGCTCGGATACTGCATTCGTTCGCTAAATCTGGCGCACAGGCTGTAGAATAGCTCATCGGGGTAGGGGGTGGGGACTTACAAGTATAGGTTTTTACGCCTGAGCGTGGACACGTTCCCGAGCTCGGCGTTTTTGTCTTTTTCGACGCTCCCTTTCCTTTTGCGTTTGCTTCTTGTGCAAACCTGAAGATTTAAGCTGTTTCTGAGGCGCGGTGATGGTTTCAGGCCAGGGACTCGCCCGCAAGATTCCCACCGGGAACGGTTCGGACTGATACTGCATAGCAAGCAATACCAGCCTTCCGCGTACCACACAGCTCAAACGACGAACGGGAAGTTGACCCGACGCTCGCTTTCGCCGTCGATGAGCAATATGCCGCTCAGGCAACGCTGCGCCTGGCTCGTTTTGCAGAAACGCAGCCTCTTGCGTCGCCTCAGCCTGACATCCCAGGCTCACACACCATAACTGAGCGACAGCCATCGCCAACCAGAGTCGCTCCACACTACTTGCTCGCTCCATTTTGCTCTGATGCCACCCCCACAGTCCCCGTTTGAAATCTTTGAAACCGCCCTCAATCCACGTGCGTAGCCCGTACCAACTGACCATGGCCTGTTCGGGTTCAAGGTCAGTCAGGATGACCCAGGCTGACTCATATCCCGCTTCCCAATGCATGAGCAAGGTCCCATTGACTCGCCCTTTTTTGCTGGCAAAGCATTCCACTTTGCCTTGCCAACTCGTTGCCGGCGTGGGAACCCAGCGACTGATCCACGCAAAGTTTTCCTCCCCGGGCAAACGCGCTTTCGACCCCACATTGATGCGTAAGAACGGATGCTACCCCCAGGCCACAATGGCATCCCACAGCCAACGGGCGTACAATCCTCGATCAGCCAGCACGATCACTTCCCACTCGGGCGGTACCGCTTTCCCTAACTCGTTGAGCAGTCCTTCCCAATACGGACGCCAGGAACCTGCCTGTTCCGCCGGAATCACTTTCCCGGCGACCGGGATCGCACAACTACTCATGACCACGCTGATCGCCAAAATTGTCCACCGGTTGCCGAGCGATGTCGCATCAATCACCAGCGGTAATTGACGCTTTTCACTTTTCCACAAACGTAACACCCATCCAAGCAAAGGAGCAAAACACGTGGACACCTCCAGCTCACGCCGCTTTTTCCCACTCTTCTGCCCCGCGTCCAGATACCACGCGCGTAAACGCTGAAACACTGTTTGTTCCTGTTCATACAGCGCTAAGGCGAGCAGAGCGCTGATTTGACTGATCCCGGCCACTCCCGATAACGCGATTCCTGCGCTCCAGAGTACCAATCCCCAACTTTGCGGTTTGCTCAGGTGAGCAAAAGTGCTTGACACTTCTTGTGTCCATTGCGATAATCGATCTAGGCAAGCCATGTTCGTTCTCCTGCTTTTGATGAATGCTTCTTGTTTTTCTCATCTTAGCAGATAACGGCTGCTTGCCCCTCTTTTCTCAACCTTCTTTCCCAAAAAACCTATACTTGTAAGCGGGCTTGCCCCCGCCCTGGCCAGGGCTATTTAAAAGTCATAGTGAGCCACATGGCGACCGCAAGGGTCGCCACTACCATACACGTAAAACATGCAAAAAGCGTTGTATAGTAGTGGCGACCCTTGCGGTCGCCATGCTCTATCAGCCTGGCTCGAACTTTTAAATAGCCCTGCGCCCTGGCAATGTGGCCTTGAAAGCCATCAATGCAGGGTGATATACTGAATTTACTCTACATAAGAGCATCAAGGGGCGACCAGGGTCGGCGCTTTGCCCCGGCCCAGGTTGCCCCTTGATGTCTATCGTTCTCTCTTGCCTGTAGCAGCGCGCTTTTTGCTTGCGCGGGCATTCTGTTTTGAAGCAATGACGCTTCGTTATGCTACGTAGCATGAAGGTCAGTGATCGGCCAGCTCTCAGGAGGTATTTATCTATGGCGATTGAAATTGTAAACCCCTACGACGTTGCGGTCGCTCAGTTTGATGAGGCCGCAGACCGCCTTGGTCTCTCGCAGGCCATGCGGGCTATTTTGCGCAAGCCTAAACGCGAACTTATCGTGAATTTTCCCGTGCGTATGGATAATGGCGATGTCGAAATGTACACTGGCTACCGCGTGCAGCATAACATCAACCGCGGCCCGGCCAAAGGCGGCATCCGTTTTAGCCCCGAGGTCTCGCTCGACGAAGTGCGCGCGCTGGCTATGTGGATGACCTGGAAATGTGCTGTCGTCGCCATCCCCTTTGGCGGCGCGAAAGGCGGCGTCATCTGCGATCCACACAACATGTCCCGCGCTGAACTCGAACGCCTGACCCGCCGCTATGCCACCGAAATCTCCATCTTGATCGGCCCCGATAGTGACATTCCCGCGCCCGATATGAACACCAACCCGCAGATCATGGCCTGGATCATGGATACTTACTCCATGCACGCCGGTTACTCCGTTCCGGCAGTCGTGACGGGTAAGCCCCTGGCTATCGGTGGCAGCGAAGGTCGCCTCGAAGCCACCGCGCGCGGCGTGCTGGTCGTGACCCGCGAAGCTATGCGCGACAAGGAGATGCAGCCGGAAGAATGCTCTGTGGTCGTGCAGGGCTTCGGCAATGTCGGCAGCATTACGGCGCGTCTGCTGCACGACGAACTCAAATGTAAGATCGTCGGGTTGAGCGACATCTCCGGCGGAGTCTACAACGCGAAAGGCATTGATGTGCATCGCGCCCTACGCTACTCCAAAGAGCATGGCACGCTAAAAGGACTGCCCGATACCGGGCATGTCACTAACGCCGAACTACTTGAACTTCCCTGCGACGTACTGATTCCTGCCGCGTTGGAAAACCAGTTGACCGGCAGAAACGCGAGCAGGGTCAAAGCTAACCTGATTATCGAGGCTGCCAACGGCCCCACTACCCCGGAGGCCGATCACATCTTCAATGACCGCGGCGCAACCGTCGTTCCCGACATCCTTGCCAACGCCGGAGGCGTGACCGTCAGCTACTTTGAATGGGTGCAGGACTTGCAGCGCTTCTTCTGGGCCGAACAACAGATAAACAGCCAGTTGGAGAGCATCATGGAACGCTCCTACCAGGCAGTACGCAATAAGTCCCAGGAGCAGGATTGCAACCTGCGCATGGGCGCGTACCTGCTGGCCGTAGCCCGCGTCGCCGAAGCCACCGAGATTCGCGGCGTGTACCCGTGATTTGTTAAACGGAATAACAATGCGTGTAGGGACGCGATTTATCGCGTCCCTACACCTTTCCAATAGTCCTTTATTATGATTACATAACATTATCAAAATGCGTGAACGTGAATAGCAAATTGATAGAACATTTATTCCTTCAATTGTGATATAATGGCCTGGCAAGTATCCATTCACCGATTTGCATATCAAGCTTCCGCAAACAAAGGGTAAAACTCAGGCAAAGGAGAAAGGGAATGCAATCATCACCAGACTTCGAGTCGATCAAGCAAACTAACCCTTATGGACAAGAGTATTGGAGCGCTCGCGACCTGATGCCGTTGCTAGGCTACAAAAGGAAGTGGCAAAACTTTCGAGGCTGTCATTAATAAGGCCATGATAGCGTGTGCCGACACTGAGAATCTTACTGAACAACATTTTACTGACGCCAGTAAATCATCACCTATGCCACACGGTGGTGTGCGCGAAGTAAAAGATTACTATCTGAGCCGTTTCGCCTGCTATCTTATTGCGCAAAACGGCGATCCTCGTAAAACCGAGATTGCAAGCGCCCAGGTTTACTTCGCTGTTGCTACACGTCTACACGAAATGTACCAACTGAGAAGAGAACAAGAGGAACGCCTGGAAAAACGCCTCCAGGTCTCCGAGAGCTTCAAGCAGCTCACATCTGCTGCACAGACCGCAGGTGTATTCTCGGAGAATTTTGGCATCTTCATAGATGCTGGCTATCTGGGTCTTCACCGTCATACAGTAGAGGAACTGAAATCGCTCAAAAATATTTCTGTAGATGAGGATTATCTTGACAACATTGGTCGCGCAGAACTGGCAGCTATCGACTTCAAAAATACCCAGACGGAGCAAAAACTGAGGCATGATCGGATTGAAGGTGAGGATGATGCTATTCAAACTCATTACTATGTTGGCGATCAGGTGAGAAAAACAATTGAAACCCTGCAAGCTCCTATGCCTGAAGATTTACTATCAGCCCCTTCTATTCGTAAAATGGTAGAGGAACGACGCAGGGCTACAAAGAAACGAAAGCTAAAAGCTACTGAGCAGGAACAGAGTGAGCACGCACAAGACCCTCTATTCTAAAACTTTGATTGCCAGGGCGACCTTCGCGGTCGCCCTGGCAATTATTCATATTCCCACCCCATCTCCCTCAGCATCCCCTGCAACGTCTGTGACGCTTTTACAAACAAATCAGGTCCACTGAAGCCCTGAAATTGACTGTTAGACGATGTTATTGTGATTCCAGCGCGCTGATAACACGTTCAAAAAACTGCGTTAGAGACTCCATAGCATCCTCTAATGCGCCATCGACCACGAGCAAAAAGCAGCTCCGGCCCTGCTCCAACATAGCCTGCCATGTGCTGATCGCCTGAGCGCACAGAAACGTATCGTCATAATGCCCGACCATACAGCGTTCGTGCTGCCGCGCCAACAGGCGCAAGCTGATTAGCGACGGTGGCCCATCCATCTCGCTCTGCTCGGTTGAATGGTAATCGGCGGGGGCGCGGCGCAGCTTGACGGGAACCCCCAGGCTCACATTGCCAATACGTCGCAGGTATTGCCCAAACATCGTCAGAAATGCCGGTGACGCCTCCCCATTGATAGTACCATCGAGATAGGCCAGTCGCTGCGCTGTGTGTGCCTCTCTCAACATCCTGGCAAAGCTGTCAGCCATGCTATCCCCCCCTCTTCTATCCCCCTTAGCCTGAGAGAGCGTCTCCTGTGGCCCGTACAGCGTTAGAATGCCACCGGTATATTGCGCGCTCCAATGCTCCAACACGCTCAATGGGTTCTCCTGCATGCGCAGCACGCGCGCCCGCGTCTTGTAGTTTTCCACGGCTGGCTGACCGGCAAACGTAATATCATGCAAATAGCCAAACAAAGCCATGCTCAATTGCCAGCTCATAAAACTCGCTGCCAGCGCTGCCAGCCGTTCACTCGCATCTGTAGCGGCAAGATATGGTTGATATAGTACAAAGTCGGGCTTGTCTTGTTGTGTATGTCGGGAGTCTATTGTTTCTATTGCAGGTATTATGTAAACGGTGAGTATGTTTTGGAATGCAGGCGACCCGCCTCCGTGGTCATTGTAGGGGCGGGGGTAGGGTTGGGACGGGTGGGGACCCTTGCGGTCGCCCTCGTCTTTACCTGATCGGGGTATTTGATTCTGGAAAACGACCACCCCTTTTCCGCCTTTGCCCAGGCTCTCCTCCATTAACTGCTCCAGCCAGGGTACCAGCGCATCCCAGCCGGGTGGCATATCTACCAGCAACAGGCATATTCCATCCAGGCTGGCATCGCTCATAGCAGCAGCCAATCGCGCAAAAGGATGTTCAGCAGGCCGCGCGCTTGCAAGTTCAAGATTGTGCATCTCCCATGCGCGGCGCAACATCGCTCGCAAACTACCAGGCGGGCGAGACTCATGTATCAAAGCGAGCGCGGCAGGCAAGAGAAAGACGCGCGTCGCTGGCGCGCTCATCCTGCCGCCGGTACCCGTACCCTTGTCTGGCTGCAAGGGACGGCCCGGCGCGCGGCGTTCCTGCGCGAACTGATCGAGATATGAGCCGGGCAGCGTCATCACCATCAAATGCTCCGCCAGCGGAAGTTGTGCCTGGCTGAGCAGATCAGCGAACCATTCAAGGTGTGTAATCGGTTCCTCCGATGTCATTCCCATTGACACACCAATCATCAACACATCTGCTAACAACGCACGTAAGAACGATAGATCGAGTGCCTGGAGCTGCGATGGTATTTGTAATCCTTTTGCTCTGGCTACCTGTCGTACAATCGCATTCAAAGCTGCCGGATCAGTGCTATCCAGGGGGTAGATGATAATCTGTTCTGCACTGGCTAGTCTCGCCTCGCTGGAGGATGCGCTGCAAAACCCCAGACTGGTCAGCACGCGCACCGTCAGTACGGAGCCGCCCATACCCGCCCAGATGATGTGGCGTATGCCGCGTTGCCAGAGGTCCCGCGCCTCCGCTTCTACCTCTTCCAGCATTCCAGGGTCGGCCAGCAGCCGCGCCACGCCCTCAACCCAGTCAAGCTTCAACTCGCCATTCTCGCTGCCCAACGTCGTCATGTGCCCATCCCGCCGCCTCAATTGCCCGACGGCGTCTTCCGTGATGATACGTTGTAATGCGGGTGATGTATTTGTGTTGTTCATCGAGAAGCATTCCTTCTTAAACTGTGACAATTTTGGCGAACACTGGCATCCCGTAGGGACAAGGAGCGGTGTTGGGCGGATGAGGGGGCCTTGTGCTTGTCCTCGTCAGAGTGCGACCATCGTGCTTTACGAAACCCAGGCGAATCGTGTTGCGACGAGGACAAGCACAAGGCCCCCACTCTTCCCCACATCTTCCCCTTGTCCCTACAGGACGGAGGCGCGTATATTACTTATTTGGTCGTCAATGTTTATCAGGATGTAAATTCATCCATTCGCTACGGCACTTTTTGCTCTATACAACATCTCCCCGGCGTGCGGCACCAGCAAAACGCCCTCGTTTTCTCGATTTGTCCAGTCCTGCGGGTTGATCTCGCGGTAATCGCGATAGCCGAGATTGACGCGCAGGCAGCGTTCTTCAGGGATGCCTGTTGCCAGCGTGACCTGAATACGCGGCGTTTCTACGCCGGTGGCTGAATCATAGCTACCTATCCCTTTAACGTGCGTGCTGTGCGCCAGGATGCTTCCTGGAACGTCTTTGAAGCGTTGCCATTGCTTCAGAAAATAGTCGCGCACATGATAGCCCACCGAATCGATCAGTTTGCCATGTGTATAGGAAACCTCGCTGATGTGCGGCGCGTAAATAATCACTTCGCCGCCATCAGCAATGGCTGGTTCGGTCTTGTACATGGCTTTGGCCGCCGTCCACAGGTCATCATAAATAGTGGCAGGCATAGAGAGTACGCGCTGATAAGGCCGGGGTACGTTGATGATGTTCAGTTGCGCGGAGAGATCGGCAGCCTGGCTCCATGACTCTTCGCACGAACCGGCATACAACCCGCGCAATTGTTCGCCCTGTAGCGCCATCGCTATACAAAATAGCGGAACTGTGACAAACTCTGCGGCGCGCTGGATAATGCGGCGCACGGGCGTATCTTTGACGCCGATGATGTGCATACTGGTCACGAGCGCGCCCAGCCAGTGCGTGAAATTGATGATGTCCGGCCCGGCGATGCCCGGAAATAAATACTTCGCGCCACCAGAGAAGCCTGCTACCTCGTGTGGAAAGACGGGTCCGCAGATGATAAGCTGGTCATACTCGAAGATCATTCCGTTGAGCGTAACGGGTACCTCGTCTACCAATAGCCCACCTGTAAGAGATGCCGCCTCCGAGCGTGAGATAACGCCGATGGTGCGCAGTGCCTGCGGATCACTCCATGTATGATTGAAGATACGTACATTGGGGTAGCGCTTTGCTCGTTCCTGAGCCGTCGCGCCCACCAGTCGGCTGATGGCCTCCTCCGACATAGGCGGATGCGTGCCGAGCGCGATCAGGTAGTCTAATTGCGCGACACGCTCCCCAAGCTGTTCATAGAGCAGGCGAAACATGAGTGGAATGGGGGCGGTGCGCGTGCCGTCTGGAATAATCACCAGCACGCGCTTGTGATCGACCTGCAAGGTGTCACATGCCTGTGCTATCAAGTCGCGCGCGTCTTCTTGTGTGAGTGTGTCGGTTGTGGAGCCTTTGCCAATCATATCGCTTTGCCTTTAGAATTGCTATGCAGCGAATTACCAGGGCGACCGCGAGGGTCGCCCGTACAATACTACGAAACGTCTCGCAAAACCCGTATATTGTACGGGCGACCCTCGCGGTCGCCCTGGTTCGTTGCCCTACGCTTCCACGATAATTATACTACCTACACGCCACTAAATGCCGAGAGCCCTCCATCAACGGGTATAACTGTTCCGGTTACAAAAGCTGATGCCGGGCTGACCAGCCATACATGAAACAATGTACCAGCATTGAGAAACTTGATAGTGGTAAGATAAAGTAAGAAAAAGAGAGTAAACAAAATCTCCCGGGGAAAAACTAACATGACAAACCTGCAGAGGCTCTTTGATGTACGAGGCTTCACCGCCGTAATGACAGGCGGAACCGGTGTGCTTGGTAGTGAGATAGCCCTTGCTCTGGCAAGGGCAGGTGTGCGCGTTGCCATCCTTAGCCGCCATGCCTCGTCGTCTACAAAGGTTGTCGAAGCAATTCAAGCGGAGCATGGTGAGGCCATTGGAATTGCGTGCGATGTACTCCAACGCGCCGATCTTGAAGACGCCTGTACTGAAGTCCTGAAGACATTCGGCTCTATCGATATTTTGATTAATGCGGCAGGCGGGAACTCCCCCCAGGCGACAACTTCGGCTGAGGTCTCTTTTTTTGACCTGGATATACGAGCAATTGAGAGCGTTCTGAACTTAAATTTCACAGGAACGCTTCAGAGTTGTCAGGTATTTGGAAAGGGTATGGCCGAGCGGGGACAGGGTTGTATCGTCAATGTGGCATCTATGAATGCACTGCGTCCTTTGACCCGTATACCAGCATATAGCGCGGCAAAGGCCGCAGTAGCGAATTTCACCCAATGGCTGGCGGTTCACATGGCGCAGGAATATCGCGCTCAAATTCGAGTGAATGCCATCGCCCCTGGCTTCATTTTGACAGAGCAAAATCGCTTTTTGCTTACTGATGCTCAGAGCGGAGCCATGACCCCGCGCGGGCAAGCGATTATCGATCATACACCGATGGGACGATTAGGCGCGCCGGAAGATTTGATAGGAACGCTGTTATGGCTGGTGAGTCCGGCGTCGGCTTTCGTTACCGGAACGGTGATCCCTGTTGATGGAGGCTTCTCCGCCTATAGCGGCGTCTAGTTGACTTGTATTTTTTTGTGGGAGAGAAGGAAGAACACTGTTCATCTCTTGCGCCAGGCGGGGAAACGCCCTGTACTCAAGAGGTTATGCTTACAAAAGATGATGTACTGGCGATTGGAAATCTCGTAGAGCAAAAGATAGAACCAATTACAAAGCAGCTTGATACGGATGCAATGAAGGTAGAAGCAGTGAATACGAGAACCGCACGAATTGAACAAAAGCCAGACCGCGAAGTAACCGACCTGGCCGAGAATACAAAAGAAATTATGACGAAGCTCGATAAACTAGACGACCATGAAACCCGCATCAGGCAATTAGAAGGAAGTCCAGCCCCCCGCAGTCATTGACCCCGTTGCATTTCTCGCCGCAAAGCCCACGCCCAACGTCGTAAACTTGGAATTGTGCGACCCCCGCGTATTATCATGTCTGATGTGCTTATTTACTCGCTGTGTTATACTGCCTAAAAAAATTAATCGGGTGAGCAAAAGAGAATGAAGGTTATTTACAAGATCACCTATCCCAACGGCAAAATCTACATCGGTCAAGACCTCACCGACACCCTTAACTACTTTGGGAGTGCCAACAGTAAGCTCATCGAACAAGATTTTACCAGAGAGCAACGACGAGACTTCACTATCAGAAAAGAAATACTCATGGAGTTTCCTGACACCACAGACAACAGCGAGATTTACCGCCATGAAATTGCTCTTATCATTGAGTACGGGTCAAACGATCCATCGAAGGGCTATAACCGAACCCCGAAATTCAGAGGGTAAAGTGTGAAGAATACGCTTTTTATGCTCTTTTAGCCTCAAAACCAGGCTATCAAGCGAAGCACTCACTTGTAGAGCCAAATTAGAAAACTCCTTGAGATGTTCTTTTATGGCTTTTTTTTGCTCTACTTTTCTGGTCATTCTCGTGGTCTGGTAATTAAGAAAGAAACCGACACCAGCCCCAACCACAGAGCCAACGATAATGGTACTGAAAGGACTTGATAGGATGGATGGAGATAATATTTGTAATGGGCATGACTCCCTCAAACTCCAGAAGTGAGAAAATATGTTAGCTTATTTCATCGATTATTGTTTCTGCAAAAAGACCATCTCGTCCGTTGGATATCACAGTAATTTTGATGGTAACGTACCCTGTTCGTTTTTGGGCTTCCATTGTGACGTACCACTTAGTTGCATACACTTCCCCACGACCAGGTTTGCCTGTTTGAACTGTTGGGTTGAACGGGTTCTGATATCTTGCGCGTATTGCTGCTTCTTTTGCACGCGCTATGATATTCTCGTTCTTTATGGGATTTGCTATTTGCATCACTGCCTCCTTACTTGCTGTAGTTACTTATCATGGTACTTATACCAGGTAACAAATGCAAATAGGCACATATGAATATATGGAGAGCAGTTACTAACTTGCGTGTCGCCTTAACCCTATTCTGCGGCGTACACTTTTCACTGTGCGAATCGACTTCAACATTTGACAGCAAGAAAAACCTGTTGTAACAAGCCCATACAGCATCTAAATTTACTCATCCAAAGCCAACTAATTGCTTCCGCTTACATCAAAACACAACTCGGTGCTGAAAACACAACTACTCTTATAGTTTTCAAATGCTCTCAAAAAAGCGTCATCAAAGAAACTAGATGCTCGCGATGCTGTAATGGGAGTAAAATCTTCTGGTAAGGCAAAGTCAGTATAGTCTCTTATGTTTACACTCTCGCTGTTTGATATAAAAATTCCAGAGTTTCCATACACGACCTCAAAACCATCAGAGGCATCTTTAAAATAAATGTCTTTTGCACCTCTCCACAGTAAATACTCAGCACACAAAAGCGGTGTCAGCAGAGTATCAGGGTATTCATTGACCAAAATATAATTCAATGAGAATATCTCTGCGACCAAAAACAACATTTTGAAAAAACAAATAGTGGAACGTATCTTTTGGAGTGCCTAATAACCGATGCCCGGTGTCAAAGATAATCAAATTTACGTGATTTAATCCCGTTATATAGTTTTTAAACCGCTTGTTTTTATGCTCAATCAACTCTGAAATTTTCTTTACATACTCATCAATTCTTGGCAATTGCCGCACAATACCCTTTACGTTAAAGCCAGGTCTTCTATTGTCACCAGGTTGAACCGTAATCTCTGCCACATCCAAAGGAACGATATCATCCTTATGTCTATATTTTTTTCCTTCTAAGATTTCCGTAAAATACCCAGGAATATTCTTCATTCTCGCTTCTGATTGAGAAAAGTAAAATTCGGTTATCTCCACGCCGAACTCACCATAAGCATTTTTTACCTTAAAATCAGGCTCTTCAGTGGGAGTTACTGAGTCAAATGGTCGGCCAGAGTATACTAAATCAAAAATTGTTCTTTCTTTGTTCTTTTTCATATCCATAGCTATCGCCCAGACAAGCTATATTGCCTCTTACAAGAAGATCGCATCGCAGACCTTTACATTGTCCCTGATATATTTCAAGTCAAACAGCTACAGATCAACTTTACCATCTTCTGTCAAGAACCCATTTCGCGCCGGACAAAAAACCAGCTTGTTGAAAAACTCCTTTAAGGGATGAGTTTAACCCTTTATAAGTTCTCCTCTCACGTTCAGATTTTTGTTACCAGCCGCTTTTTGATCGAGCTTTTCCCCTTTTTTCAACAAGCTGAAACCTTGTGCGACCCATAGCTGATGAGCTTTGCGCGTGTCGCAGTGATGGCGTCCCTGAGTAGAGACACGCGCAGGGTAAAGGCAAGAGCTTTTTTTGAAACCGCTCTAGCTCCCGACGGCCATGATGCTCTGCCAGGAGCCGCCGGACCAACTCACCTCCAGGGAGTAACACCCGGCAGCGGAGAAAACGGGGAAGAGGCCCCATTCCGACCAGCCGGGACCTGATGGGCCATGCGGAACGTCTGGCACGCCGGGTACTGAGCCGACATCCTCTGTATCGGTGAGCGGGTTCAGGACCAGCGTCTGAGTGGCTGCTCTGGGAGGAGACTGGCCATCGGTCCACCAGGCCAGTGTATTCGTATGCGTGTCTCGCAGTCGCAACGTGACCGGCAGAGAATAGTTTGGCCCGACTTCAACGACCCATTTCGTCATCGGCCATCTCTGATCAGAGCCTGACTGACCCAAGTGGAGAACACTCGGATAGAAGCCATCATAGATCCAGAATGCTCCGCCCCCGACCAGTTGCACACTGGTATTGGAGCCCAGGCTGTCGAGGTGCTTCTGCTGCGGTGGGGGCTTGATGGCGCAATCCTGGGGAGGCTGAGCCAGGGGTGTCGTCACCGGCGCGAGGCTCGTGATTACAGTTGAGGCAGCCTGTGGAATGCTGGTGGGTGCGGTGGGAGAGATGAGTGGACTCCCCGACGCTACCGTTGAAGTGCTGCTTGAAATGCCTGTGCCGGGGGAAGAGCAGCTTATCAACGAGCAGCGCGGTCAGCAGGCAGACGCAACTTGCTGAGAAGAGGGGTGATCGCCCGGCGAGATGAGGATAGTAATGTCGAAAAACCATCGATTTCTCCTTCTTTCTCTGGTCATAGGAATGCTTTCTTACCCAGATTACCAGATATTCCTGAAAGAGATCTGAACGTTAATCTACGACTTCCATGTACAAAATCTTCAGCCATATCTCTTGCTTACCTTCCCCATTGAACGTATCTCTTGTTGGTTCCAGGCAGAAGATGACGTTCACCTGCGATCCCTCTGGATATATAGAGAGGAAAGGGCCCTTGCGCAGGTAGGTGCCATCAAACTGGCTGTCGTTGTGGCGCAGGCGCACCCGAAGATGGCGTCTCTCCAATCCACTGGTCCAGATGCGTGTCAGGCGCGCTCCATCTAGTCTGAATACAGGTTCGGGGTTGCTCGCTCCAAAGGGAGCGAGCAGGTCAATTTTTGTGTAGGCATCGTAAGTAAGTTGTTTCTCCGGTTTGTTGATAACAATATCAACCATATGCGACATGGCAGGCTGGCTCGTCTCTTGCTCTGCCACGACTACGGTCAGATCAGGTGTTTCCCCTTCCTCTACTTCCACTGTTATCCCATTGGAGGGCGCGTTGTTGCCCTGCCAGCTCAGCAGGTGTTCTCGCAAGGCTTCGATGTTGCTGTTGAGGATAGTGAAGCCTGCGGCCTGAGCGTGTCCACCGTGACGCTCGAATAGATCGGCGCGGTTGCGCAGGGCTTCGATGATGTTGTAATCGCCGTGACTGCGCGCTGATCCCCGGCTGGTCGAATCGTCCTGGCTGAGCACGAAAACCGTGCGCTTAATCTCCTCCGAAAGTCTGCCAGCTACCAGCCCGATGATACCTTCCGGCCACGCGCTTTTATCGCCATAGACCAGCACCACCTGGTTAGCTGTCTGTCCCTGTGCCTGTTCGCGCACGAGCCTCATCAGCTCCTCGGTGATCTGCTGGCGCGCCTGGTTGAGTTCTTCCAGTTCTTTAGCGCGTGCCTGCGCTTCTGCCTCGTCATCGGTAGTTAATAGCTCAAAGGCGATGCTGGCGTGTTTCATGCGCCCTGCTGCATTGATGCGCGGCCCCAACGCATAAGAGATGTCGCGCTCGCGTATTTTGCCCCGTTGCAACCTGGCAATCTGTATCAGCGCCTTCAGCCCGGGGTTGGTCGTCCGGTTCAGTTGCTCAAGGCCCAGGCGCGCCAGTGTATGGTTTTCGCCGAGGAGTGACGCAACGTCGCCAACCGTACCGATGGCAACCAGGTTCGAGCAGTTGGCGCGCTTCTTCTGCGCGTCCATACGCGCGAAATAACGCCTGCGCCAGCTTAAATGCAATGCCTGCGCCACACAGGTAACGTTCGCTATAGGTGGAGTCTTCTCGCCAGGGGTTAATCATCGCATATGGCCGGGGGCGTAGTTCGGGCGGGTGATGATGGTCGGTGATGATACTATCTATGCCGAGTGTTTTCGCATACTCTACCTCTGCTACATCTGAACTGCCGCAGTCAGTGGTAATCAGCAGCTTCGTTCCCCTATCTTTGAGTCTGTCAATAGCTTCCATGCTAACTCCACGCGCATCCTCTATACGGTGCGGAATGAAGTAGTCCAGTGGCGCGTCCGGTTGTTTGAGCGCGCGCAAGGCTCGCATGAGTAAGGCGGCAGAGGTGACGCCGTCAGCGTCGAAATCTCCAAATATAGTGATGTGTTCGCGTTCTGCGAAGGCGCGTTGGATGCGTTCGAGCGCGATATCCATATCGATTAAGGTAAGAGGGTCGGGAATGTCTTCAAAACGCGCCGCCAGGAAACGCCGCATGGCTTCCGCGCCCGTCACGCCGCGATTGAAGAGTAATTGCGCGTGCAAAGGCCCGATGCCTGCCTGCATGTATTCTTCAAATTGCGCTTTACTCAGCGGTGTATGAACACCCCAACTTGCTGCTAATGAAGCCACCTGTTTATCCTTTACATCGCTTATTCTGGTAATAGCCTGAGAAAAACCGCGTTACCCAGCAAACGGCCACGCTTGCTCAAGCGCAACCAGTCCTCTGCTTGTTCGAGCAGACCGGCTTCCTCCACCATACGCAGGCGGTTGCCCGCGAAGCTGGCGAAAGGCGCGGAGAAGCGCTCTTCAAAGGTGGGCAGGTGCAAGCCCTGAGCTGTGCGCAAAGCTAAGAACGCGGTCTCTGACATTTCTTGCATTTTCTCAACAGTTTCGCTCTCCACTACAGGCAATTGCCGCTTTTTCAGCGTAGTGGTGTATTGCTGCGGGTCGCGTTCATTCGAGAAACGTTTGCCTGCGAAGAACGAATGCGAGCCAGCTCCCATACCGATGTAGGGGAGATTGCGCCAGTAGGTCAGGTTGTGGCGGCTCTGATGCCCCGGCAAAGCCCAGTTTGATATCTCATAGTTGACATAGCCAGCCGCCTGTAAGAGTTCATCGGCGTACTCGTACATATCGGCGCACAGGTCTTCATCGCCGGGAATGATGCGCCCCTCCTGCGTCCAGTCGAAGAACGGCGTGCCTTCCTCGATAATCAGCGAGTAGAGCGAAAGATGTTCCGGGCGCAGCGCCATTGCCTGTGCAAGTGTCTCCTGCCACTGGCGCATACTTTGTCCGGGCAAACCAAACATGAAATCCAGGTTGATCGAGGTGAAGCCCGCCGCGCGCGCGGAGCTTAACGCCTGGGTGATCTCTTCAGGTGTGTGAATGCGACCCAGCGTTTTAAGCAAGCTCGCGTCGAAACTCTGCGAACCGAGGCTGAGACGATTGACGCCGGCTGCTCGCAGCCCGACCAGTTGTGCGGGAGTCAACGTGCCAGGATTAGCTTCCAGTGTGATTTCAGCGTCTTCGTCAAGCGCGAAGGCGGCGCGACAGGCATTCAGCAAACGTCGAACTTGCGCAACCGTCAGCAAACTGGGCGTGCCGCCGCCGAAAAAGATCGTGCGCGCCCGTCGCAAACTCCCATCAGCATGTTGCGCCTGCTCTCCCGCCAGGGCAATCTCGCCAAGCAACGCGCGTACATATGGTTCGCGCAGTGGCAGAATCCCGGCATAGGTATTAAAGTCGCAATAATAACAACGGGTATGGCAGAACGGAATATGCAGGTAAAGAGAGACAGTTTCTAAAAGCTGTTGAATAGAGGGTGCGTATTGTTGATTTTGTTCGGGTGCGCTGGTTGTCATATAAAGTCTCAGGGAATTGAAAGGATTACGATTTATCAGGGCCGATCATTGTAAGGGTGGGGCCCTTACGGTCGCCCTCGGACCAAAAAGCGTTGGGGAGAGAGACCTCCCAGGATGGGCGGGTAGCCATAAAGGCCCCCGCCCATCTCCACCCCACCCACGCCCCAACGGAAATTATCAAATCGCGGCGTAAGATCCCCGCATTCATGCATGGGGTACTTCACGGTTGTAGACTCGGTCCGCCCGGCGCTGAACTCGGCGCGCCAACCGGCAGGATCGAAGTCGGTGGCAGATTGTTCGGGTCGGTCATCATGTTGGGATCACCTGTTGAAACCACATTGCCGGGAAGGGCCTTGAGTTCCGTCAGCCAGTCCGACAAAGCGTTAGTCTTCAGTGTTTGCAGCGTCTGCGCGTCTATCACGCGCGATGGGTCGATTGACAGGATTTGCACAATGCGGTAACTGCCGTTCTCTACCAGTATCGGGCTGATCTGGTTGATAGTGCGCGCCCGGTCGAATATCCAGTTGTCTACGGTACCTGCATTCTCGCTCTGAGCATATTGCCCGCGTGCCAGCCAGCCTAGATCGCCGCCGCTGCTGGCCGTGCCGGAATCCTGCGATTGCTTTTTGGCAATCGCGCCGAAGTCGCTGCCGCCATCAGCCCGAAGTTGCGTGAGAATAACTTGCGCGTGGGCCTTCGTATCAATCGTCATCGAACGCGCCAGGACCTGGTAGGCAGGCGAAACGATCTGCGATGACAGGTAATTCTGCATATTATCGCGCCGCAGCTTGATAACCATCATTGACTGGATATCAGTGTTTGAGACGCCCATCTGACTCAGCAAACTGCTATACGTTGTGGTTGTGGGCGTATTGTTCTGCAAATCTTGTATGGCCTTATTTATCTGGCTGCTCGATGGGTTGATTTTATTTTGTAGAGTCACGCTCTGGTTTGCCAGCCATTCGCGAATAAGCTCATCCTCTTGCAGCCACTGAACGCTGTCACTTTCAACCTGCGGTTGTGTAAAGACCTGCTGCTCAAGCGGAATGGTGGTATTCGTGAGCGTACTGATATTCGCGCTCAAGTCCGAGTGTTTGGACTGCGCAGCGGCCAGGTTTTGTTGCGCTGTTTTCAACTGGCTTTCCAGGTCGGTACGTTTCGGGCTGGGGCCAGCAGGCAAGGCTTTAATTTGCGCATTCAGGGAAGTTACCGTCTTCGTATCAGTATTGATGATCTCAAGTTCTGCGGCATCCTGCTT
Source organism: uncultured Chloroflexia bacterium (assembly GCA_963769535.1). Lineage (GTDB taxonomy): Bacteria > Chloroflexota > Ktedonobacteria > Ktedonobacterales > Ktedonobacteraceae > CF-113. Next base: position 34,059 of record CAVYMC010000010.1, read on the forward strand.
CTCATTCGCGATACGCTGCGCCGTTAAACCATTGCGACCGTTAAGGTCGTTATTCTTAAGCAGTGTTTGTAGCGCGGCCATCTTGCGAAACTCAGATTGCGGTATCTGGTGTCCATTGACGGTGGTGATAGCCTGTCCCGGAATGATGATGTTGAAGTTGACCCAGGCGCCAACAAGCACCACGACCAGCGCAAGACCGATCAGCGCTGTAAATCCCCAGATGGCGCGACGTTGAAACTGAATCTTTTCTTTGTGGGAAAGATGCTTTCCCCATCCAAAAATAAGCGGCTTCCCATCACGTCTGGCTTCTACACCGTGGGCCGTCTGTCTATTGTAGTGTTTGGCTTTATTCGAACGCGGCGGTTTCTGGCCGGATGGTCGTTGTGTTGGTCGCTCTGTCGAACTTTTCATAGTACTCCCTTCCTGCTCAAGACACTGGTTAGCACGCGCATAACAGAAAAACACAGCAAGGATGAAGAATTACATATCCTTCAATGTTATACCACGAAACTCGGCCAGGGCGACCGCAAGGGTACGCCCCTACCATACACGTCTATTATGTAGAACATGCATCGTTGTATAGTAGGGGCGTACCCTTGCGGTCGCCCTGGCTGTTGCTGTGCCATGCATATGCGCTGCTCCTACATGCCCCGGATGTGTTCCGCAGTGTAGGGTAGCAGCGCCATGTGTCGCGCCTGTTTGAGCGCAACCGTTAGCCGACGCTGGTGTTTCGCGCACGTTCCCGTTTTGCGGCGGGGTTCAATCTTGCCACGATCAGAAATGTAGCGTTTTAAGAACCGGCTGGCATCTTTGTAATCGATTTCACGAGTATGATCGTGACAAAACTGGCAAATTTTGCGGCGCGTTGGCCGCTCTCCGCGCCCACCCGCGCGATCGCGCCGTGGAGCGCCTTCAGATCGTCTTTGCACGGACTGTTCTCCTCATCTCTATCCTGGCGGCGTGGAATGCCAGCGCCGCCAGGGGTCTCAGGTTACTCGTCCGGGAAGTCAGGTAAAAATGGGTCGCCGCTGCCGCTGCCGCTGTCGCTGGAACCTGCGCCATAGCTCGCTGAACCGCTCGATGCTGATTTGGGATCGAGCATCTCCATTTCAGTGATGGTAACATCAATAGAGGTACGTTGCACGCCCTCGCGATCAGTATACTTACGCTGTGTCAAACGTCCCTCGACGTACACTTTCGAGCCTTTGTGCAGGTATTTCTCGCAGGTCTCTGCGAGTTGTCGCCACGCGGAAACGTTGAACCAATCGGTTTCTTCTTTTCGCTCGCCGGAACTCGTTTTGCTATACCGGTTGACTGCGAGCGTAAATTTTGTGACAGGAGTGCCATCTGGCGTGACTTGCAATTCGGGGTCTTTTCCTAGACGCCCGATCAGGATAATTTTGTTCATGGTCTGTCAGTATCCTTTCTGTAGGGACTCGCTTTATCGCGTCCTTATGACAACTCCTACACTGGTACCGTCTGAACTTCCCGGACGCTTTTACTACGCTTCAGTTGTTTCTTCTTCAATAGCGGATGGGACGTACTCCATCTCCTCCGGGGAGAGTGCGATGGGCGTTTCATCGTCGCTGCCAACTGGAATGTCCTCCGCGTCAACTGCCGCGGGGTCTTCCGCTTCAGGGGTCGCGCTCTGCGCCTGGGTTGCGGCTGCTTGTGCGGCTTGCGCTGCTGCGCGCGCCTCGCGCTCTTCGCGTTCCTTCTGCGCAACTTTCGGATCGCGCCGGATGATGATGTGCCGGAGCACTTCCTCGGTTACTTTCAGATTACGGTCCAGTTCAAAAACGGTCTCAGGAGTGAGAATCATATCAAAAAACACATAGAAACCGTCGCGCTGATGCTCAATGGGGTATGCCAGACGACGACGCCCCCATTGATTGATGCGCACCACCTGACCGTCATGAGTGTTGACGATCTGCTGGATGCGTTCTAGTATAGAGCTGTTTTGCTCTTCGCTGACTTCGGGGTTGAGGATGAAGCCAAGTTCATAATCACGCCTCACGAAGCCACCTCCTTCCTCTGGGTTTGCTTCCGGTCAATCGCTCATAAAGTAGCCAGGCGATTGCTGGAGCAGGTGGAGCATGGCATAGCTGCCAATGCATTGAACATATGCCGCGTCAATTGTAGCGGCCTTTAACTTTTTACATGTGCTTGCTCTCCTCTATCAGGAGATGCCTGCTCGACACACCCTGTCACCTCTACGGCGATGGGCGGTGAAAGCACCCCGCTATTATAACATTGTCCATGCTATCTGACAATACGCCATTTTTGTGTTTCGACCGAACTCCTGACAGCTTATTCTTTATCTTTATAGAAAAAACGGAAAGGTGATTTATCGCATCTGTGTATGCTAAAGATTAGGGAAGATCCATACTTAACCACGTAGCTGCAGGCGAAATTGGGGGTTATAGCGCGAATCACATTTGCTGCATGAAACGGCCTGCGAATAGCGCCGGGCGCGTGGATACTCTTTATCGCAGTTGGGACACTGGTAAAGGTAGCGAATGGGGCGTCGTTCGCGACGTTGGTGTTCGCGGCGCGCGCTTTCCTCGTGCAGCAGGTTGCGCAGTTCTTCGAGTTGATAGCCGGTCACGGCTGCTTCATCGGCTGCGATAGAGTCATAGCCGTGATGTCGATGGCGGCGCGGTGTGCCTCGCACGCGATCCGCCAGGTGAATCAGTTCGTGAGCCACCGTCACTTCGATGGATTGCGGCTGCATATCCGGTTCAATGAAAATGAGATGATGATGTCCGGGGGATTGCCTGTGCGCTGCGTCCGTAAAGCCGGGCAGGGGAGCATGCTTATGTCCTTTCGCGCGCGTAGTGACGGGGGCGGGCAAATAGCAATAGCAGCCGAGCGCAAGCACATTGAGGCGTTTTCCCGTCCAGCGCATATATTCCTGGCGATCCTGGGTAATCGCCAGCACCGCCCGCTCCTGTTCCGGCAGGTGTAGCTTTTGCCAGTAATGGGTCAGCCAGCGCGAAATAATCGGACTGCCGTGTATGATTGGATCGCCCTGCCTGGGGGGTGGCGCAGGCAACGCGGATCGGCGTTCAGCAACCATCTGGGCTGCATTTCTCCTGACTATCGAATACAAAATTCTCTATTGTGTGGCAACTCAATGCCATCACGTTCGTATAGCCAGTATAGCAGGTTTTACAGGGGAAAGCCACAACAGTAGCGATCAGGCGCCCTTGGCCCCTGCCCTGGTCAACGCTGCGCGTTCGTGGCGTTGCCACGCCGCACGCGTTCAACCTTAGCAGCGATCAACACTCCCTGTATCATTACAATGAATACGAGTATTAGCGGTGCATGGTACGCGGATACAGCGGATGTTAGCGCGAGCAGGGCCACAAGGCCAAATACGAAACCAAGCGCCACGCGGTCGAAAACAATGTTGGTAGACAGAAGCCAGGCAAAAGAGAGTAGGGCAGCTATCAGTAGAGAAAGCGAAACCACCTGGTCAGTGTTTAATGATGAAAAGAAGTTTCCTGCCGCCTGCTGTACATTCGCTGAAAGCAGAGGCAGTTGCTGCACATCCAGCGTATCGGTCAGCATGAGCATCGCACCGATCCCACACAGCAGCAGCAGCATTCGTTCCGCCCAGCCAAAAGCGAGCGTCAATCGGAAGAGCGCGATCAATCCGAAAAACGCGATCAGGATAATCAGAATCAGGCTGTAGTGAATCGTGAAATCCGACGCCGACGGGCCGGATGACCCCTGGCCGAGATTGAGAGTGTTTGCCAGCCATCCCCCACGATTGCCAAAAGAGCTAAGTAGCAGCAGGCCGATGATGACAACGCCCAGCACGATCACGCGATCCAGGAATTTGACCAGACCCGCGATACGCTGGTAGGTCTGTGACAGGTTGAAAAGTGAGCTTACCGCAACGATACCGGTGGTCAGCAGGGAGATGCCCATAATCGTGTAGCCAACCCCCAGTGATAAGAGAGGAGCGTAGAGTGAGTTAGTGTCTTGTGCCGGAGCGCTCTGTAACATGCCCTGCCAGAATGCCCATTGCACCGTGCCACAGCCCAGCGCCACTCCCAGCATACCAATGCGATCCGCCGCGCTGGCTATTCTGGAAGTCCCGGCAGAGTTCGTCTGTGCCGGGGGATATTGCCATTGCGTTTGAGCAGGCGCGCGACGTTCGATAGAATATGACCCCGATGAAAAGCAACGCTATCGCGATTGCCAGGCTGAAGAAAACAACCTGTCCGAATATGGCAAGATGAGGTATGCTGCCTGTCACCTGTTGAGAATTAGAGGAGAGCGTGGAAAATGGCTCCTGGTCTCCCAGAAAACCCTGCAGCCAGGCAACCCCCAGACTTACTACGAATAGTGGCAGGAGTCTGATCCAGGCCATTTGACCTGGCAAAGGGAAGAGAGTAAGGATAGCCAACGCCAGAGGCACAAATAGTATACATAAGTTGAGTATCACCAGACCCGACTGGAAAGATGTGGGAAAAGCATGGTTTAGCTCGCCCAGCCCAAAAGTGTATTGCGCCGGCACATACAGCAGGCAGAGCGTTAGCAGCATGGCGCGATCAAAGCCTGTAAAAGGTTGTGAGATGCGTAACAGGGAAATGATCCCTACGCATCCGAGCAGCAGCAGCGGCACGAGATTGGTTGTGACCGGGGGAGAGAGAACTATACCGAATGGGTGAAACGTGGTGGGGAAGAAAATGATCTGCTCCTGGTCGCCAAAGGCGAATTGCAGCAGGAAGCAAACACCGGCGACTGCCGCTATACCTGCATGAGCGAGCCGCGTGAAACTATGCGTCGGTTTGGAACCCGCACCGTATTGTTTGCGTATAGCTATATTACCGAGCAAGGCTATCAATGTCAGTATGACCAGTGTATAGACCATCAACAGGTTCAAGGTCATTGGCTGTGCTGAACCATCCGGGGCCATCTGGAAGCCGGTTGAGGCCAGCAGCGTCAGGAAAGCTATCGTTACGCAAAAACCCGTGCAAAGCAGAATATTGCGTGGCACAGGATTATTGAGCTGCCCTCCCGACAGAATGATCGTCACGAGTAGCACAAACGCCAGCCCAAACTCGACATGGTAAACGGAAGAGCCCAAATGGCCCGAATGAGCAGCAATGAATACGCTGAGAATGACGCTTCCAATCAACATACTCAGCAGCAGCAATAAAAACCGTGTCGTCCAGACCCCCGTGTTATTGAGGCGCACCCGCAAAAACAGGTAGCGATCATACATATCGCGTCTTGCATCTGCCGACATCACAACAGAGGCTGCCTTGCTCGCGCCTGCTGCCAGTGGCTGGAGCAAGATCGCCATGCCGCTCAGGAGCAAAGCAGGCAACTTATCCAGCGCCGCTAATGGGGAATGCCACCCGCCCTGATACCGTGTCCCGGCCACGGTCGGCTTTTGATGAAAGGTTAAGGGCTTGCCCGAAACGGTAGTATAGCCGCCAGTCTGGCCCACCTTTACCTGGTTAGAGAGAATATGCCGGTGAATGCGTTCGAGCTGGCTTTTCACCTCGGCTGCGCTTTGTGGGCGAGCATCAGGCGCCATTTGCACCATCTTCAAGATCAGGGCATGAAGTTGGGCTGGCACTTCGACGTTGTGGGCCAATACCGGTGTCAGTACTCTGTTCCGTTCCATGTAGGCAGGAATTTTACCGGTCAAGGCAAAGTGCAGCGTTACACCCAGGCTGAAAATGTCGGCACGCGCATCCGTCTGCGTCAGCGCCATCTCAGGAGCCATATACCCCGGCGTGCCAAAGAACTCCGTGTCGCTGGTCTGCCCCACTCTAAAATTGCGCGCGATGCCAAAATCGATCAGGAACAGGTGTCCATCCGGTTGGATGATGATGTTCGACGGCTTCAGGTCGCGGAAAATAATCGGGTCGCGTCGCGCGTGCAGGTGGATCAGCGCATCGCAGAGCTGGAGGGCGTAATCCACCGCCACCAGGACAGGCAACGGCCCCTGGTTCATGCTTACCTGTTGCATGAGCGTTGCTCCCTCGATAAACTGCATCACGAGGTAATAGCGCCCGCCCTCTTCAAAGAAATGATGGATGCGCGGCAAATGCTCGTTCTGCACCAGACTCAGGATAGCCGCCTCACGCTCAAAACGTTTGTAGGCAAGCTCAAGCTGCGCCGTATTGAGGGTATCCTGCTTCATTTCTTTGACTGCAACCATGCGATTTGCCATACGATTATCACTGGCTTTATAGACCGTCCCCATCCCGCCGCCGCCAATTTTGCATAGAATCATATAGCGATTTTGTAAGATGTCGCCCGGAGATAACTCTCCCGGCCCTGTATTCACAGTAGTTCTCCTCCCCTGTTCATTTACTGCAAGCACTATTATAACAGAATTCATTATCTATTACATTAGGAAATGACGAAAGTACGTCAATGACAAACCTGAGCTAATTTTGCTTGACACCCGTTGCATGGCGGCGTAAGATAAATTTAGATAGCATCTGAAATCCTCCTTGAAGGAGCTTTGTATGTCGTTTCAAATTTGTATCAAAACAGAGAAGTCTCTGCAGCAACTTGCCACAGAGATACGTAATCTCTTCTCTCTGCCCCCGTTCAAACAAAGCGTCTTTTCGGGAGAGCCATATTACCAGTTTGAGCTATTGGGAATGCTTGTCCTCATTCACTCTTCAGATGAAGAAGACCGCGATCCCGAGGTAATGCGCTATCCCTACTGCTTAGACCTGCAAATGTCGTTTACCGATCATGAACTTAACACAGATTCGCTGGAGTATTCTCTTCAACCCTACTTTGCCCAACTATTAAGTTTCCGACTGAGCCTGGACACCGCTTTTCACGAAAGACAGGAAGTAGATCGGGCCTGGCAAGTGCGCTACCGCTTCTACTCCAAAAACCCCCGGTGGAATCCCGATATCCTCTATGGCGAACCGGGCTGGCAGCCCGCAGTTATCGAAAGCACACCTGGCCTCTGGCGCTCCATGCATCCCGTCTTTTAAGCGTCCTCATCGCTCCTGTGAATTGACATATGCTCATCAGGCTTGTACACTTACCATACCGGGTATGAATGTTTTTCCTGACTGACTCGTAATTCCTAATTTACGGAGGCGAATCGTGAGCATTTTAGATACCGTCGTTGGTCAAGAACTTCCCTCAATGGTCAAACCTCCCATTATGCAGGAGCAGTTGAATCGCTACGCGGCAGCATCAGGCGACTTCAACCCCATTCATTTGAATGCAGAAGCAGCGCGACTGGTGGGGCTTGACGGCATCATTGCTCATGGAATGCTGAGTATGGCCTTTCTCGGACAATATGTTTCCCAACTGATTGTTGCCGATCCGCGGGCGCTCATTGCCAACCTCAAGGTGCGTTATATGGGCATGGTGCGCCTGGGAGACACTCTCACCTGCTGCGGCGTGGTAAAGAATCGCGCAGCCGCCGGGGAACAAACCACCGTTACGATTGAATGCTGGGCGCAAAACCAGCGCGGCGAGAAAGTTACCGTCGGCGAAGCCGATGTAGTCGTTCCTCAAACACAAACCACCGGAGTAAATGCATGACGAAAAACAAACGCAAAATGGAAATTGAAGATTTGCGTGTTATGTACGATCTGTCAATCTACAACTGCCTGCATTTCGATCCCTATACCGCCCTCATTTACGAGGATGCGCAACGACAGGAGACGCGGGCATATACCAATGTAGAGATTGCCAGAGAAGCGACACAACTGGCGTCTGGCCTGCGCGCTCTGGGTATCGAAAAGGGCGACCGCGTCATCGTCATGATGCTTAACTGCCCGGAAGTAATCATTGCTTACCAGGCCATTTCGCGCGCCGGAGCCGTAATAATTCCCGTCATGCCCCTGCTCAAAGCGCCGGAGGTGCATTACATCGCGCAGAACTCCGCCGCCAAAGCCGTCATCACCAGCCCCATCTTGCTGCCGCTCTTACACGCGGCATTGTCCGGCGTTCTCACCATGCGCTATGTTATTCCCACTGGTGACGAAGGAACGCAATCTGGTGAAGGCGGAGCGCAGGCAAGCGGACGCGATCAATCGCGTCCCTACGAAATCATTTCCTACAAAAATGTAGGGACGCGATTGATCGCGTCCGCCCCTGACGACTACCTGGGTGACCTGGAAGGCATTGATCTGACGCTGGACGACACCGCCGTTATTCTGTATACATCCGGTACTACCGGCAACCCCAAAGGCGTAGAATTGACGCAGCGCAACGTCATTTCTAACACGGTGGCTGGCATGGGCGACAACACGAATAGCGAGCAGGAAACGAACGTGCAGTTAGCCATCCTGCCACTGGCGCACGCCTTTGGATTGACCGTCTCGAATATTGGCTACCTGACCGGCACAAAGTTTATCATGCATCCCCGCTTTGATACAAACGCCGTGCTTTCCGCCATTGAACGCCACCACGTCAACGCCTTCGCGGGCGTGCCTGCTATGTTTGTGGCGCTGCTCTACACGCCCGACGCGGACAAGTTCGATACAAGCAGCCTGCGCTATTGTGTAAGCGGTTCGGCTCCGCTGCCCCTGGCGGTCTTAGAGGGCTTTCAGAGGAAATTTGGCTGCCAGATACTTGAAGGTTATGGTCTCTCTGAGGCGACTACTGTGCTGACCGGACATAACCTGAATATGCCCATCAAACCTGGCTCGGTTGGCAAACCGGTGTCCGGCGTAGAATTGCGCATTGTTGATGAAGACAATAGGGATGTGGCGATTGGCGAGGTGGGCGAGATTATCGCGCGCGGCCCCAATATCATGAAGGGCTATTACAATATGCCCGAAGCTACCGCGACCACGCTGCGTAACGGCTGGCTGCATACCGGTGATATGGGCAAATTTGACGAAGATGGCTACCTATATATTGTCGAACGCAAGAAAGACCTCATCATTCGTGGCGGCTTCAATATCTACCCGCGTGATGTCGAAGAGGCGCTGAACAGTCACCCGGCTGTGATCGAATCGGCGGTGATTGGTGTCCCTTCCGAACGCATGGGTGAAGAAGTCAAAGCCTTCGTCGTGAAACGAGGTGAGGTGGATGCTGAAACACTGAAAGCGTATTGTCGTGAAAAGCTGGCGAACTACAAAACGCCGGGCGAGATTGAGTTTGTAGATCTCTTGCCGCGTAATGGAGTGGGCAAGATCGACAAAAAGGAGTTGAGGAAACACCATGTCAATTGATATGCCCCTTGAAGAGGCTCCCCTTTCACAATTACAACAAACCCCCATCGACAATGTGCTGCGCATCATCGACGAAGGGCTGGTACATCTGCCCACCTATCGCGAGTTGTACTATCGCTGGGAACGCCAGCAGTGGAAAGCCCAGGACATCGACTTCAGCGAGGACAGGAAGCAGTGGGAGGCCATGTCACAGGATGAGCGCGAGATGCGCATCTACGCGCTGTCCGCCTTCTTTCAAGGCGAGGCATGTGTGACCGATACGCTGGCTCCCTATGTGTTGGCTATGCCCGACGAAGATATGCGTATCTTCGTCACCACCCAGCTTGTTGACGAGGCGCGCCATACCGTCTTCTTCGAGCGTTTCTTCCGCGATGTGATGGGCGTTGAAAACGCGAGAATAGAGGATTCGCTGGCCTTTGCTCGCCAGTACGTAAACGACGATCTGAAGTTTATCCTCATCGATTCGCTTACGGAAGTGGCCGAGCGCATCCGGCAGGAACCGCGCAACCTGGCCCATCTCGTCGAGGGCGTTGCCCTCTATCACATCATCGTCGAAGCCACCATGGCCCTGGCCGGCCAGCGCAACATGCTGGAAATCTATCGCACCAACAACATCTTCCCGGCCTTTCGCGGCGGCTTCACCGCCGTCGCGCGCGACGAATCGCGCCACGTGGTGTTCGGCGTGAAGTTCCTGCGCGACATGATCCGCCGCGACAACGCTTATGCGCATGTTGTGGATGCAGCTATCGATAAATACGCGCCCATCGCTATTCGCGGCATCTCGCCGAATCCCGACATGGTGCCGCGTATCCTATCAATGGGCGGCGACCCCTGGGTATCGCCCCGCTACGCTATGGATTCGCTGGCGAAAAAGCTCAGGGTCATCGGCCTACGCATCAGCGCGAAACTGCCCGAAATCCCGCCGCCACCTGTGGGCGTGTGAATATAATATATACGAAACGCCCGTCCTTACTCTGATGAACTTTGGCAACCGAATGCAGAAATGTTTGGAAACGCCCGCCCCAATGTTTGGAAACGTCCGCCTCCGTCCTGTAGGGACAAGGGGCGGATGTGGGGTTGGGTGGGGGCCTTGTGCTTGTCCTGTTGGCAACACGTTTCGCCTGGGTTCCGTGAGGCCTGATGGTCGCACTTCAACCAGGACAAGCACAAGGCCCCCTCATCCACCCATCCCCGCCCCTTGTCCCTACAGGACGGTGGGGCACTTCCATTACCCCATTCGGTCGGCAAAATTCATCAGGAGCCTGGGCCGCAAGCGTCCCAACGGGACAAGTGCATCTCATAATAGAATAAAGGAGCATTGCTATGGTATCCGCTGTCGTGCTTATCAATGTGCAGCGCGGGCAGGTCAACGAAATTGCCCAGAGCCTGCTGGAAATTGAAGGGGTCGCCGAAGTCTACTCCGTCACCGGCGACTACGACCTCGTGGCCTTGCTGCGCCTGCACAAATACGAAGACCTGGCCGAGGTCGTCACCAGCCGCATGGTACAACTCTCCGGCATCACCAAAACCAACACCCTCATGGCCTTTCAATGCTACTCGAAGGCCGATTTACAGCAGGCCTGGGATATAGGGGTGGAGTGATTCCAGGAATAAAAAGAATGTGACCGCGAAGGCATGCCTTCGCGGTCACATTCTTTTTATTCCTGGAACTGGAACTACATCATGCCGCCCATGCCGCCCATGCCGCCCATGCCAGCCGGCATTCCGCCGCCAGCGCCTTCTTCCTCCGGCGAGTCTGTTATGAGCGCGTCGGTGGAGAGGAACATGCCAGCGATACTGGCGGCGTTCTGCAAGGCAGAGCGCGTGACCTTCACCGGGTCAACGATACCAGCCTCGAACATGTCCACGTACTCGCCTGTCAGCGCGTTGAAGCCATGATTGCGATGGCTATGCAGCACGTCGGAGACGACGACGGCGCCGTCGCGACCGGCGTTGAAAGCGATCTGGCGCAGTGGCTCTTCGAGGGCGCGGCGCAGGATGTTCACACCTGTCTGCTCGTCGCCAGCCTCAACCTTCACATTCTTCAGGACGTGAATAGAATGAACCAGCACGGAACCACCACCGGAGACGATGCCTTCTTCGATGGCGGCGCGTGTCGCGGACAGCGCATCCTCGACGCGGTGCTTCTTCTCTTTGAGTTCCACTTCGGTGGCTGCCCCAACCTTGATGACTGCCACGCCGCCGGCCAGTTTCGCCAGTCGCTCTTGCAGCTTCTCGCGGTCGTAGTCGCTGGTGGTCTCCTCTATCTGAGCGCGAATCTGGCGCACGCGCCCCGCGATGGCTTCCGGTTTGCCGGCGCCTTCAACGATAGTGGTGGCGTCCTTGTTGGCGTTGATGGTACGCGCGCGACCGAGGTCCTTGAGGGTGGCGTTCTCAATTTTAAGGCCCGCCTTCTCAGTGAGTACCCTGCCGCCGGTCAGGATGGCGATATCTTCCAGCATGGCCTCGCGGCGATCACCGAAGCCGGGTGCCTTGACCGCCAGCACGTTGAACGTGCCGCGCAGCTTGTTCACCACCAGGGTAGCCAGCGCCTCGCCGTCCACATCCTCGGCGATGATGACCATATCTTTGCGCCCGGTCTGCAAGACGCGCTCAAGCACCGGCAGGATATCCGCGATGGCGCTGATCTTCTTGTCGGTAATAAGTATGTACGGGTTGGACAGCTCCGCTTCCATGCGATCCATGTTGGTCGCCATGTAGGCGGAAATGTAGCCGCGATCAAACTGCATACCCTCGGTATACTCTTTTTCCATCGCCAGGCCGCGGCCCTCTTCAACGGTAATCACGCCGTCTTTGCCGACCTTCTCCATCACTTCGGCGATCAGTTCGCCGATCTCTGGATCTGCGGCAGAAATGGAGGCTACCTGGGCGATCTGTTCGCGGGTCTCAACGGGCATACTCATCGACTTGATCTCTTCGATGACGGCCTCGGCGCCCTTTTCCAGTCCCTTGCGCAGGATCATGGGGTTCGCGCCTGCCGCCAGGTTCTTCAACCCTTCGGTGATGATGGCCTGCGCCAGCACCGTAGCGGTAGTGGTGCCATCACCGGCTACATCATTGGTTTTGGTCGCGACCTCTTTGATCAACTGCGCGCCCATGTTCTCAAAGGGATCGGGCAGATCAATATCGCGCGCAACGGTCACACCATCACTGGTGATGGTCGGCGCGCCATACTTCTTATCCAGGACTACGTTGCGGCCCTTTGGTCCCAACGTCACTTTTACAGCGCCGGCCAGCACATCCATGCCTCTTTTGAGGGATTGCCGCGCCTGCTCGTTAAATTGCAGTCGTTTTGCCACGAAATCTACTCCTAAACTTACTTCGACTTACTCAACAATACCCATAATGTCGCTTTCGCGTAGTATCAAATACTCCTCGCCGTCCTGCTTAAATTCGGTTCCAGCATACTTCGCGAAAAGCACCTTTTGCCCGACGCTCACTTCCAGCGCGGGGCGTTTGCCATTATCCATAACCTTGCCGGGGCCAACCGCCAGGATTTCACCCTCCTGGGGCTTTTCTTTGGCTGTATCCGGCAGCACGATCCCGCTCTTAGTGACGGTCTCGCGAGATAATGGCTTGACTAATACCCGGTCACCCATCGGTCGAATCTTGACGCTCACGGTAGTCATAATCCAATCCCTCTCAAATGATGTGTAGGGACGCGATTTATCGCGTCCGCTGATTCTCTTTTTAGCGCTCTCATCGCGAGAGTGCGAACCTGCTCTATCATACACCATCAGAGGCGGGTTCGCAAGGGGGGATTATGCAAAATTATTTGCGCGCGTGGAATGAATATAGCCTTCCTTTGAAGAGCGATGCCCCTTGTGGGACGCCTATCCGTATGGTATAATAAGTTTCGGGCGAGGACATAAGTCCCCGCCCGACTTTATTGTGAAAAGCGAATAAAAGGCTCAATGGAAATTACATGGCTGGGCCACTCATGCTTCGTGCTGCGTGGCAAAAATGTTACTCTGATCACCGATCCCTTTTCTCCTCAGCCCGGACAACCCCAGGAGGAAGCGCACAAGGCAAGGGAGAGCAAGATCAATGCCCCCATTGTCACCATCAGTCACAACCATCCCGGCCACAACTTCGCGGAAGGCGTCGGGGGGAATCCTCGTGTGGTGCGCGGCCCCGGCGAATATGAGATCAGTGATGTGTTGATTACCGGCGTCCCTTCCTACCACGACGCGAAGCGCGGCGCGGAACGCGGACGCAATACCATTTATATTATTCACATGGATGACCTTGTGATCTGCCACCTGGGAGACCTGGGCCATATATTGCAAGAGGAACAACTCGAAGAAGTTGCCGATGCCGACATCCTGTTGATCCCCATTAGCGGCTCGAATACGCTGAGCGCGGCGCAGGCCGCCGAGGTAATTAGCCAGGTTGAACCGCATGTGGTCATTCCAATGCATTATCGCCCCTCTACAGGCACAGGTGAGGGGCCAGACCCCCTCGATAAATTTTGCCGGGAGATGGGCATCGAGGCGGTAAATGCGCAGCCGAAGCTCAATATTCTTCGCAGTAATTTGCCGGTAGAAACGCAGGTTGTCATTCTTTCTCAGCGCTGACCAGGAGGGTCTTATGTCCAAGTTTATCTTTGTTACAGGTGGTGTAGCGTCGTCGGTTGGAAAGGGTATCACGGTTGCCTCGCTCGGACGCTTGCTCAAGAATCGCGGTATAAGTGTCTCCCTCATGAAACTCGATCCCTACATCAATGTTGACCCCGGCACGATGTCGCCGTACCAGCATGGGGAAGTGTTCGTGACGGATGATGGGGCAGAGACGGATCTTGATCTGGGCCATTACGAGCGCTTTACCGATGAACCCGCCTATCAGAGCAATAACGTGACGACCGGGCAGGTCTACGCTGCCGTGATTGGCAAAGAGAGACGCGGCGAGTACCTGGGCGGGACGATTCAGGTTATACCGCATATCACGAATGAAATTAAGGATCGCATCCACAGCGTGGCGCGGCATTCCGATGCGGATGTGGTCATCGTGGAAGTGGGCGGTACGGTGGGCGACATCGAGGGCGAGCCGTTCCTGGAAGCTATTCGCCAGATGCGCAAAGACGTGGGGCGGCGCGATGTGCTGTATCTACATGTGACGCTGCTGCCGTACCTGATGGCGACCAGAGAACTGAAGACCAAGCCGACCCAGCACAGCGTCAAAGAGTTATTGCGCGTGGGTATTCAACCCGATGTGATTTTGTGCCGCTCCGACTATGCGCTGACCGACGACCTGCGCGAGAAAATCGCGCTGTTTTGCAATATAGAGGAACGCGCTGTTGTGCCTCTGTTGACCACCGATACCATTTACGAGGTGCCGCTGATTCTGGAAGAGGCGGGACTGGGTGAATACCTGGTGGATGAACTTGGCTTGCCCAAATACGAAGCCCAGATGTACGAGTGGCGCGAACTGGTACAGCGCATCAAGCGCCCGCGCCCGGAAATAAAGATCGGACTCATCGGCAAGTATGTCGATCTGCATGACGCCTATCTCTCGGTAGCGGAAGCGCTGCGCCATGCCGGTTGGTATCATGACGTGGATGTGCAGATCAAATGGATCAATTCTGAGTCCATCGAGAAAATGGGCGACAATTATACCGAATTGCTGGAAGACGTGGCGGGCATCGTGGTGCCGGGGGGCTTTGGTCCGCGTGGCATCGAGGGGAAAATCAAGGCGGCGGGCTATGCGCGGCGCACAGGCAAGCCCTACCTGGGCCTGTGCCTGGGGATGCAGGTGGCCGTAATCGAGTTCGCGCGCAATGTGCTGGGACTGGCCGGGGCAAACAGCACGGAGTTTGACCCGCAAACTGCGTATCCGGTGATTGATTTAATGGTGACGCAGAGGCAAATCGCCGATAAAGGTGGTACAATGCGGCTGGGTAACTGGGTGTGCTGCCTGACGCCTGGCACAAAGACCTATGCAGCCTATGGCGAGGCCATCGTGTTTGAACGGCACCGCCATCGTTACGAGTTCAACAACGAATATCGCAAGCGTATGGAAGCGCGCGGCATGAAGATCAGCGGTCGCTCGGCTGACAATAGCCTGGTGGAGGTTATGGAACTGGCAGATCATCCCTGGTTCGTGGGTTCGCAGTTCCACCCGGAGTTCAAGAGCCGTCCGACGCGACCTCACCCGCTCTTCCGCGATTTTATCGGCGCGTGCCTGCAAGAAGAGCAAGAGAAACAGCACGAAGCGTACAGAGTCTTCGAGCGTGAAGTGGTGGGGGCCTCAGCAGAACTGGCCGAACACGCTTCCATGCACCTTGCATCCGATATGCCGGATGCGCGTATCGAAAAGTAAGAGAATGGGTTGCCAGGGCGACCGCAAGGGTCGCCCCTACCATACGACGGTTTCAAAATAACATGATGTACTTGAGTCAACTGCTTGGCGCTGCTGTTGAAGATATGCAGGGAGCGCGAGCGGGTAAAATCGTGGATGTTCTGGTGGACACGGTTGCGGACGCGATTTATCGCGTCCCTACAGTTGTTGTCGAGGGTGAAGGAGAGCAGCGCTGGTATATGCCAGCGGACACGATGCATCGTATCCCTACGGTATGGCAAATTCCGGCGGAGGCGAAGAATACGGACGCGATAAGGGATGTTGTGTTGTCGGAGCAGCAGGTGAGCCTGGCGCGCGAGGTGTTAGATAAGCAGGTGATCGATGTCGTGCATAAAAAGGCTGTGCGCGTGAACGATGTCTGTTTTGCCGATGACTGGCGTATACTGGGCATTGATAACAGCGCGTTGGGGTTGGTGCGCCGCCTCGCGCCATCGTGGTTGTTGAGCGGGAGAAGCCAACGTCCCCAGCGCCCGCCTGCTACACTTATTCCCTGGAATCGTATCGAACTGATCGGCGAGCCACGTGTGCAAGAAGATCATAAGGATGACAGGGGCGAGGATATCCACAAGAGCCAGCCGACAGGCGCGGGGGATGCGGCGGGGGGGACGAGGACGCCCACAAGGGTTCCCTCCCTTCCACCCGTCCGCCCGCGTCTCTACGGAGGATGAGCGGGCAGTTGGCGGAGCTGCGGGCTGCGGATATTGCCGATATTGTGTACCAGTTGACGCCGGGACAGGGGGCGCGTCTTTTAGAAGGGCTAGACGACGAAACGGCGGCGGATGCGCTGGAAGAACTCGATACGGAGAGACAGAGCCACATCCTCGAAAATATCAGCGCGGAACGCGCCGCCGATATCCTGCAAGAAATGGAACCGGATGAGGCGGCAGACCTGGTTGCGCATTTGCCAGAGGAACGCGCTCAGGAACTGCTGCGCCTGATGACACCTGAAGAGTCGGAGGATGTGCAGGAACTGCTGGTGTACGAGGAAGACACCGCCGGAGGTATCATGACCACGAATTTCGTGGCTATCGACGCGACAAAGACCGCCGGTGAAGCAATGGAGGCCGTGCGTTACAATATTCGCGAGCAGGATGTGCGGCTGGCTTACGTCTACTGCATCGCTGACGAGGCGCATGAAGATTATACGCTGCTGGGCATCGTTTCGCTGTGGGATTTGCTGGTGGCAGATGCCGCGCAGCCGCTGCAAGAGCTGATGGAAACCGATCTCGTAACTGTGCAACCGGACGCTGAACCACGCGCTGTTGCTGAGATCATGGCAAAATACAATTTTCTGGCCGTTCCCGTTATCAGCGAAACAGGCACGCTGGAAGGCGTTGTGACGATTGACGATGCGCTGGATGTATTGCTTCCTGGCGAGCGGCGCAAACCTCACAGGATGTATTAAAAAGGCATATAAAATCCAGGCGACCGCAAGGTCGCCTGGATTTTATATGCCTTTTAAGGTTTTTCTATTTTATAGACGGTTATAGTGTCCAGGGTCTGGAGCACCTGGCAGATGTCCAGGCAGACATCAAACATGACCTGGGGCAACCAGTCTTCCGGTCGCGGGTTATCAGCTACCACTTCGCTTTCGTCTTCGTCTTCGTCGTTGATTGCCGGGCGACTGCGCTGCACGAAGCGAGCGGAGCGGCTATGCGGCTCGTCGTGCAGTCCGCGCATCCCGTCGGGATGCCAGATGGGCAGTTCAACTCGCTGTTGCACCGTCAGCGACTCCGCTTGCAGGCGGCTATCTTGCAAGGTCATATTGACGCCGGGGCGAGTTTCGATGGTGCGGCTGCTCAGTTCGCTGGCTCGCAACTTGAGCATCTGGGTCATATTGAGCAGGCTCGCTTCAGAAAGGCCCGTGCCCGAACCGTTCAGTGGTAAGACATAAGAGAGGTCTAACTCTAGTGGCGGGATGTCGCTGGTGTGCAGGTGCGGGCAATGCTCGTCCGACTCGTGAAAGAAATCGCACACACCGACCGGCCCTTCGAGCGAAAGGGCAGTATCGAGGGTACTCCAGGTAAAAGAAAGGGTGCAGGAGCTGCGGGTCTCCGATCCCTCACAGCTTCCGAAATGACAAACGCAGGCAAATTCGCGTTCCATAGAACGCCCATTGGTCCAATATTCGGGGTGTGCCACCAATTCCAGGCCCGTTGCCGCTTTGAGGAAAAAGGCAGTCACATCTTCGTAGGTCAACATTGGTTTTCTCCGCGCCGCCCATTCTGCAACACCTTGCTGCTAGTTTTCCTGTTACGGCGTGCTTCTATATTAGCGATGTGGAGGGTATGTGTCAATATTTGGTTTGGTATCGACCAACTTGCGCATACGCTTCGTTTCTTGTAGCACAGCCTGGCGATAGGTTTGCATAATACTCGCGGCAGTGAGTATGCCAGCCACCTTCTTTTCTCCTGGTGTCTCTATGTCGTTGACCACGGGGGCCCAACTGACCTGGGCCTCGGTTAATTGTTCGAGCGCATCATCAAGCGTCTCCTCTGATTGCACTACCAAAACGTCCGCGTGCATGGCTTCTCGCGTGGTACGAGTCTCTCTTTCCGCGAGCGGTACACGTTGAATATCCGCCTGTGTCAGTGTGCCTATCAATTGACCGGCATCATCTACCACAGGCGCGCCACTGATGCCCGCGCCCTGCTCATGTAATACTCGCTCAGCATCAGCGACACTCTGGGCGGGCGAAAACGTGAAGCGAGGCGGTTTCATCGCTTGCCGGACGCTCAGGGTTGATAGCAAGGGAAATGAAAATTCAAGGCGATGGGCTGGCGAGTCGGCGCGTGTGTCAACCTGGCTTGTATAGATGGTCGAGTTGCCAACCAGGATGGATGATATACCAACCGCGATCATGGCGGGGGCCAGCAATGAAAGGTTGCCGGTCATTTCGGCAACCATCAGCATCACAGCCAGGGGCGCGTGCGCAATACCGCCAAACAAAGCCATCATACCAACAATCACAAAGGGCGTAGGATCTGATGGCACTCCAGGGAGAAAAGCGTAGCAGAGTCTCCACACAGATGCTCCCAGCATTCCGCCAATCACCATGCCGGGGCCGAAGATGCCGCCGGAGCCGCCGGAGCCAATCGATAGTCCGGTGGTGACGATTTTGACAAAGGGGAGCAATAATACAATCCAGATTGGTAGCGACAATAAACCCGACCCCATACTGACCTGCACCCAGCCGTATCCCATACCAATCGCCTCTGGTATAAGCAACCCGATTAACCCTACTAGCAATCCACCAATGGCTGGCTTCAGCCAGACAGGGAGGAAGGGAAGCTGAATGCGATGGAAGATGTGGGTAATGCCGTAGAATCCTTTTGAGTACAGCAAGCCCACCAGCCCGCATAACAGGCCAATCACAATGTAATACACTAATTGTGGCGGTGAAGTAAAAGCCAGGTTGCTACTGGTTGCAAAGACAGGACTCCAGCCTGCCCATATGCCAAAGACGCTGTATCCAATAATCGAGGCGATCAGCGCGGGGATGATGGCTTCGATTTCCAGGTCATGCAGGTAGAGAATTTCCGCGGCCAGCACAGCCCCGCCAAGTGGAGCGCGGAAGATAGCTCCAATGCCCGCGCCGATGCCCGTCGCCAGCGCGATACGCCGGTCCTGCACATCAAGATGCAATATATCTCCTAACAGGGAGCCAAAACCCGCACTGATCTGCGCTGCCGGTCCCTCGCGTCCGGCTGATCCGCCCGAACCGATAGTGATAGCGGACGCCACTAACTTTATCAGGGGAATGCGCGCGCGGATCGCTTTACCCTGGTGGAATGCGCCGATGGCGGCATCGGTGCCATGCCCTTCCGCTTCCGGCGCAAAGGTGAACACAATTATACCGGACAGTAATCCGCCTGCTGCTGTTACCAGGGGCAGCAGCCAGGGACGCGCCGCCGACCACAGCGGCATCACGACTGTATGCCCCTCCCCAAAAGGCGTGGGAGGCAGATACCCCACTATGCGTCCTAAAAACAGAGCTGTCGCCAGTTGAATAGAGGCGAAAAAGGCGATCGCGCCCAATCCCGCTACAATTCCAATCAAGCTGCTGAGAAAGAGCCACTTGACCAGGTAGCGCGGACTTTCAAAGCTGTGCAGCGGGGGGCGCATGTGCAGTAGCCGTCGCACAAAAGTTCCTATCATGCCGGTGGTGGTAGATCGCATAAAGCGGGCTCCTATTCCCTGTGTTTCCGTATTTTTTGTCATTTTGTTGGGTGGGTAGTCACTCATTGTAAAACTAAAAAAGAGAGAAATATTTCAAGAAGGCCCGGCGCTAATGCCGCGCAGAACCAGGTCGGCAACGGCCTGGGCCTGGCGTGAAATGTCATATTCAGATTGATCCAGAACCCCGGCGGAAAGCACGTAGGATTCGGTTAAAGAAAGCACCATCAACGCCGTCGCTTCCACATCAATGTCGTGCAGTTCGCCACGCGCGCGGCCCTCTTCCAACATCAACGCGATCACAGCTACATAATCGCGCAGCAGCTTCGTCGCTTCCGCCTGGAATGCGCGGTTCACCCCATACAGGGCGCTCATATAGACATTGAAGTAGTCACGCTCCGCATCGGCTTGTTGCGCAAATGCGAGGAAGAGATGCTGCAAACGCTGGCGCAAACTACCCTCGCTTGCAAGCGCGGCGCGAATCGATGTCAGTTGCGTCTGCGCAATCGAGCGCAGCATCGCTAGAAAAAGCTCGCGTTTATTCTCAAAATAGAGATAGATGGTGCCCTTGCCTATGCCTGATTGCTCCGCGATGGTATTGATATTTGCCGCGTCAAATCCCAGTCGCGCGAATTCAATGGCAGCTTCGTGAATGATACGCTGGCGTGTCGCCTCCCGCATGTGCTCATCGACAATTTTCGGCATCTCTGCTCCAGATTATTTATATTGGGCAATTGGTCAGTATTAACAATGTAAGTATAGCACTGGAATGGCGGCTTTGCAAGTGCTACTTGACTTGACAAACGCGCTTTCATGATTTATTATTTTTACACGATCAAAAATATTTTATCGATCAAGAAAGATAATTCCATCGTGTTAGAACGGTACGAAATCGAGACTATAGAACAATTGCGAGCGGTAGCTGATTTGTTGCGCCTGCGTATCATCGATGTGCTGCAAAAACAGCCCATGACGGTGACGCAACTGGGCGACATGATGGGGGAAGCTCCGGCCAGGATGCACTATCATGTGCGCGAATTAGAGAAAGTCGGGTTGTTGAAGCTGGTGGAGACACGCGAAAAGGGCGGCATCCTGGAAAAATATTACCAGCCTGTCGCGCGCGAGCTGTCGGTTGACAGGGCGCTGCTTTCCGCGCCGTCCGATGAGAGTCTGGCAATGCTGAGGGCATGGCTCGATCAGATTACAGATGGATATCTGCGTGAAATTCGCCGCACACTCGCCCAAAAAAGCGAGAAGCCCGATTCCAGTTTCGGCCTATCGCGCCTGTATATAACGCTGGAAGAGCAAGAACGTTTCTGGAAACAGGTGGCCGAGCTTGCCAAACCCTATGAAACACAGCGCGGCATCGAGGGCGAGCGGGAATTGCTTACGGTTATGCTAATGTATCCCGAAGGCGCGGCTAGCGATACAACCGTCGTGCCTACTGCTACGCCTTCAACGCGCAACGTAAGAATAGTCGGCGCAACTGGTTACAATCGCGCGGAGCTTGAAAAGACACTGGCGAAGGGCCAACGCCTGAATATTGAGGTTGTTGGTATATGCAGCTTCGCCGATGATGTCACTGCTGACCTGGCTGACCGTGCAGTAAGTCATCTGCGTATCGTTGGCAAACTGTATGCTTCGCCTGCCGTGCGCGAAGTGTTGACAAAGAAGGCACGATTGGCGGAAAAATAGGAGTAGGGCCTTATGTCTTTAGAAACATCCACGCCAACCCCTGATGATACTATTGCTAAACTCCCTGATAAACTGCTGAGGAATCGCAATTTTGTGCTGCTCGCAAGCGGGCAGGCCATCTCCAACACCGGTGATTTTTTCTTTAGCACCACGCTGCTGGTATGGGTATTCTCGCTGACCCATTCCGCCACCGCTGTGAGCGGCGTGCTGATCGCGCAAAATATCCCGGTATTACTACTTGGCCCGGTCGCCGGCGTCTTCGTAGATCGCTGGAATCGCCGCTCAACGATGGTTGTTACCGATCTGCTGCGCATGGCTTTCGCGCTGCTGCCGCTCGTGGTACCAGACGCGCTGCGGCTGCCAGCCATCTATGCCAGCGTCTTTGCCATCTCGTCCTTTTCGCGTTTCTTCATGCCTGCCAGGACAGGCGTGATGCAGGTCATCGTCGCGCCAGAACAGCAGACGCGCGCCGCGTCCATTGGACAGGCAACCTTTGCGCTCTCCTTCATCATTGGCCCGGCCATTGCTTCTCCGCTCTACTTTCTCGTCGGGCCGGTTATCGCCTGTTCCATCAACGCGGCATCGTTCCTGGTTTCCGCGCTCTGCTTGATAGCCCTGCGAGCTTCGCGTAAAGCGCTGCATCCATATATTCAATCGGACAAAAGCGGCATCGGGGCTATTGTCTCCGAAATGTTCGCGGGTCTGCGTCTGATTGTGAATTCGCGCGTTTTATACCTGGTCATGATCCTGGCGTTAATAGCCTTCCTGGGCGCGGGCGCGTTGAACGCTCTGGATATCATTTTCGTCACGCAACGGCTGCGCGTCAGCGCCGGCCTGTACGGGCCTCTGACCGCTGTGTCTGGACTGGGAACGCTGATCGGCGCAATCTTGATAGGTATCTTCGCGAGCCGTTTCAAACCATCCACCCTGTTAAGTGGCTGCGTCTTATTATTGGGTGTTGGCATTACCATGTATGCTTTCCAGACCTGGTATGTACTGGCCCTGGTCATCTACTTCCTGTGCAGTCTTCCCCAGGGCGGAATCGACATTGGCTTTGCGCCCCTGATGATGAACGCCACGCCGCGCGCTATGATGGGTCGAGTAGAGGCCGTCATGCAAACAGGTATGTCCGGCATGGGCGTCGTCTCTATTGCCCTGGCTGGTTTCCTGGGCCAATTCGTGCCTGTCTATATCATTTTCGCGGCCTGCGGCGCATTGATTGCCCTGGCTGGCGTCTTTGGCTTCATTGCGCTGCCCCGAAACGTTGTCCCGATTGAAGATAAATAAAAACAACACAAGAAAGAGGGAACATCTATGGTTGATATTCGCGTTCAGCGACTGGCAAAACTGCTGGCGCATTACTCACTCGATCTCAGAAAAGGAGATCGGCTGGCGATTCAGACGCAGCCTCTGGGCGTCGCCTCTCGCGCTGGAACTTATGCGCGAGGCGCTCCGAGCCGGGGCGCACCCCGAATACTTTATCGCGCTACCGGGAGCGGCGGAAATCATGTTCCAGGAAGCGTCTGATGAGCAGTTGCGCTATATTCCCGTGGCGCAGCGTACCATCGTCGAAGAATATGAAGCCGCTATCGGCATTTTGGCCTCAGAAAACACAAAAGCCATGAGCGGGATTAATCCCGAACGCATGGCGGTCAGGCAACAGGCCATGAGCGATTTGTCGTCCACACAATTGAAGCGCACCAACCCCGATGACCCCCACGCGCCAGGCTCGCTGCGCTGGAACGGCGTGCTACTGCCGACCAACGCTTCCGCGCAGGACGCGGAAATGTCCCTTGCCGATTTCGAGAACTTTGTCTACCGCGCCTACTTTTTAGATGAAGAGGACCCGGTGGCAAGCTGGCAAGCATTGAGCAAACAGCAGGAACGCATGGTGCAGTGGCTTAAAGGGAAACGTACCGTTCATCTGCGCGGGCAGGATACCGACCTGACCTTCTCGATCGAGGGACGCACGTTCATCAATGACGATGCCCACTATAATATGCCGGGCGGCGAATTTTTCACTGGCCCGGTGGAGCATACGGCCAACGGGTTCATTCGCTACAGCTTTCCGGCAACATTCCAGGGTCGCTCGGTTGAAGATGTGCGCCTGCGTTTTGAAAATGGCGTAGTAGTCGAGGCGAGCGCGGCACAGGGCCAGCAATTTCTAGACAAAATGTTGTCTCTCGACGAGGGGGCGCGCCGCCTGGGCGAATTTGCCTTTGGCAACAATATAAACGTGGACCGCTGCATTAAGAACACCCTGTTCGATGAGAAAATGGGAGGCACGGTTCACCTGGCGCTGGGCGCGAGCATCCCACAAACCGGCGGCGCGAACCATTCCGCCTTGCACTGGGATATGGTATGCGACCTGCGCAAGGGCAGCGAAGTGCGTGTGGACGGTGAACTCTTTGTTAAGGATGGGCAATTCGTCATCTAATAAGGCGCAGTATGGGCGACGCGACCAGGGCGGGGGCAAGCCCCGCCCGTACACTGTACGATAGAAGATGCCGCTCCGTATAGGGTACGGGCGGGGCTTGCCCCCGCCCTGGTACGAGTCTGTTTTTAATTACAGCATGGGGCGAATGGAGCGGATGGTATAGTTTGATACGCCGCCGGGCGTTGAGACCGTCACATGGTCGCCTTCCTGGTGTCCCATCAACGCTTTGCCGACGGGCGCTTGATCGGAGATCAGGCCGGATTTGGGATCGGCCTCGAAAGTCTCCACGATTTTGAAGGTACGCACCGCGCCGGAATCGGCCATTACTTCGACCTGCATACCGATACGCACGGTGGGCGGGCCTTCCACGTGAGCATGCATATCACCCGTCATAATCTCCGCGACAGCTAGCAGACGCTCCAGTTGCAGGATTTCACCCTCTGTTTTGGCCTGTTCGTTCTTGGCGTCTTCGTAGGCGCTGCTTTCGCTGATATCGCCAGCTTCCTTCGCCTCGTGGATATAATCGGCGATCTCTTTGCGTTTGACGGTGCGCAAATATTCCAGGCGTTCTTGCTTTCTCGCAAAGCCTTCTGGAGTCAGACGATACACCTTTTGTTCTGACTTCGACTGTGTTGTATCACTCTGTCCACCAATACTCATAGACTACTCCTCCCTGGTGTCAGGGGAAATGGGGTACACACCCCCCTGAAAAAACCTTATTTAGACATGAAGCAGATTATACGTTCTGAAGTACCGCACGTCAAGTGATTAAAGCACTTTTTTTACACAACCGTGAAATTTCGTCAGCCAGCTTTATGGGTGTCCTTAAATTGGCGTCTGTGGATAGCCTGGCGCGAGGCGACCCATGCGGAACAATGAGGTGCCGCATACCTCGCAGTCACCCTGTACCGCGATACGTCCGTTCTTCATCGTCACTTCACGCGCGTTCAGCATACCCCTTTTTTCTTTGCACTTCATGCAATACGCCTCAATTCGTGGTTTGTGCGTACCATTGGCCGCGTTGACGGTTGTATCAGACGTACTGGCGGCGTGACCTGTCGCGTCAAGATCGCTCGCTTTCGCTGTTTTAGTCTCCGGGAGAGCCGGTTCCTCGCTCCATTGCAGGATGGTTTTGACTACTGTTTCAGGCAGTTCTTTGTGAATCGCGGAGGCGGTGCGCTGTAACAATACTATCCGTGTTGTAATGCCGCCTATCTCGACCTCTTCTAACTCCAATGAATCCGTTGTAGCGCGTCCTTGCCGGACATATTGTAATTCTCCTGTTCCCCAGATGAGTAACGTTGGCTGCCGCAATTTTTGGACCTCGGCAGAGACTTTGCTGGAAAGATTGCCTGCGAGCCAATCCATCGGCGCGTGTTCCGCCCCAAATTGATGCGTCGTAGCATACGTATAATCCGGTGGCGGGTTACTTGTGCCGGTGGCTGATGGATTCCCTATCAATCGTTCGGGTTGACCGTATCTCAAACGCCCGGCCAGGCGGGAGATTGTCACCAGTAGAGGATAGACCAGCGCCTGTGCCGGTCGCGGTATGATGATTCTGGCTGGCAGCATGTTGGGAAGGACGGCGGGAAGTCCGAATGCTCCCGCCTGATAGCCGTATAAGGCCGTTGGTGAGAGCAGTACCAGGCGGGTACAGAGTTCTGGCGAGTTGGCTGCAACGGTGATAGCGTAATTACAAGAAAGCCTGCTTGCCACCAGCGTTGCTGGTTCTCCTACGACATTAGTAAGAAAATCATGGAGAAGGTCTGTATAGAGATCAGAAGTGTAGGAAATATCAGGGCGGTCTGACAGGCCAAAGCCGGGCAGGTCAGGAGCATACACGCGGAAGCGCGTTGCCAGTGATGCCATAATGCCGAGCATCTCATACGCTGACCCTGCCAGTTCAGGCGTGTGGAGCAGCGCCATCGGCGGCGCGTGTTGCTCACCGGCCACTTTATAGTAGACATACCCGTACTTCCACCTGTATAAATGAGCTTCTCCAGGCAAAGGGCTATCTAATGGCTGCGGCGTCACTAACATATGGCGGAACGCAACCAGTCCGGCCAGCGCGATCGATCCTATCGCGCCCAATCCGAGTATACGCAAAAATACTCGCGCACTTCCTACGAACCGGTCAATCACATATCTCATAATAGAAACGCCTCCTGATTTGTTGAGACGCGACGAATCGCACCCACCAAAGTATAGCACAGCGAGGAAATTTGGTGCAGCTTCCTATACTGGTTTTGAGGACAACAGTAGCGACACCAGGGCGGGGACAAGCCCCATAGGCGTTGGAACAACCAGGGCGGGGACAAGCCCCGCCCGTACCCTGCTACGAAGGAGCGGGCGAAACCGCACAGGGTACGGGCGGGGCTTGCCCCCGCCCTGGAATAAAAAGGAGTTTCCCGCAATGAGAGTGAAGAGACGGTGGCGTTCAGGGCTTGTTTTGACTGTGCTTATCGCGATCGTTCTGGTGGCTGCCGCGTTTAGCCCGCTGCTTTTTGCTCGCCAGGCGGCAGATACTGGTAGTAAGCCCGTGAAAACGACTTCGCCAGCCCTCGTGACTATCCCCAGGAGCAAAAATCTGTTTGAACCATTTATCCTGCCTGTAGAGCCGGGAACGGTCGTGATATGGCAAAATAATGACGCGCAGGCGCATCCTTTTACTACGACGCCCGATCACAACACATTCTTAAATCGCCAGAGTTTCTCGTTCGATCTGGCGGCGGGAGGAAGCGCGCGCTTCACTTTCACCAAACCCGGTCTGTACCATTACTTTGAAACGCGCCTGGATAGCTGGAATAGCGCCTTTTCTCGCGTCGTAGCGGGGGAGAAGAAAATAAACTATCCTTTGTCAATGGAGGGGATCATCTGGGTGCAGGGGCTGATCGCTAATCTCCCCTCGACGAACCTCAACTTTGTGCTAAAGGGCCATGATGATTTTGCCTACGAATTTCTCGCTGTCACGCGCGATGGCGCAATCACATGGCATAACCTCGCTGCGGATGTGCATTTCTTAGGCGAGGTCGATGACTGGGCTTCGCCGGTCAATCCAGTCGATATTGGCCTGTATCGCATCGCAGGAACCAATGAAGCGCCGGGAGGAGATTTCGTCACTATCCTCTTTCATACGCCAGGATTGTACTATTACTATTGCCGCAACCATGACCAGGTTGATCCCATAGACAACCGCGCATATCCTCTGGCAATGGCCTCCGAATTTCCTATTCCCATGGAAGGTTTTGTGCTGGTAGTGTAAAAGATAAACATTGCAGGGCGACGATTACCAGGGCGACCCTCGCGGTCGCCCTGGCACGTTGCTTTAGAAATTCTCACTTCTGTCGATACCTCTATGCAAGAGCAGGGCTGCCCTGCTGCTATTTGTTATGAATGTGAGGACAGAATCTGTGAGCGTTTCAACTCAACATCTTTCGCAGCCTTCCGCAGTAGTACAGGATGGGATAGCGCAGCAGCGCAGGGAGCGCGGCGGTTTTCATCCTCTGTTGAAAATGCAGATTGCTCCACGTCTCGGCCTGGCCTTTCTCATCCCACTACTGATGGCGGTTCTCGTCATGAGCAATGTTGCCTGGCAAAATCAGCAATTGCAGACGCGCGAAAAGACTTTTTATGATTTTTTGATCCAGGGGAATATTTTACTACATAGTGTGATCGATAACTTTGATCAATTGCGCAGCAGTATGCTTGGAATGCTCAACGATGCTGCGAAACCTGGAACGTCGCTCCAAGCATTAAGCGAAGATAGTAATGCCATTACCATATACACTGGGAACGTAGATGTCGCCCTGAACAATTACCTACAGCAAGACCTCATTGGCAACTATCCCGATCTTACCGATCTTTTTGCGCAAACTGGCCATAGTTCTCTCGTAAAGAAGCAACAGGGTTATGCCAGCCAGGTAATATCTACCTGGCACACTTATATCGTTACACAGCAACTTATGCTCAACTATCTCAATCAGGGAAATATCACACAAGCGAACTTTGTGGAGCAAAACCTCTCAGAACACGAGTATGCAGATAGCATGGGATCGTTGCTCCAACTCCTCCAATTTAACAGGGGCCTGACTATTGCCGTGAATGATGCAATTCGAGTCGAGCAGAGCGGGTCCCTGTGGACAACAGCCATAGCGGGATTGAGTATCCTGCTTGGTATTGCTATCGTCGCCTGGTTGGTCTTTGCCACGCTTGTACAGCGGCTACAACGCCTGCGCCGCGTGGTGAAGTCGATTGAAGGCGGCAACATCGATGCCCGTCTGGATGTTGTGGGGAGTGACGAAATCGCCAGGGTTTCCAGTTCCATCAACGATATGCTTGATACGATCGTGGGACTGCTGGATGAAACCCGGCAACAGCGCGACGAGCTGGCGAATGCCGAGGAACTCAAGCATTTACACCAGGAATTGCAGAGCAAGCATGAAGCCTTAAACGAGGCCAACGCTCGCCTGGCGGCCCTGGCAACCACCGATCCACTGACTGGTCTATTCAACCATCGCACCGTCATGAATTGCCTCGAAGAAGAGATTTCGCGCTGTCAACGCGCGCAAGAATCGTGCGCGGTATTGTTTATCGACCTCGACCATTTCAAGCGGATCAACGATACCTGGGGACACCGCGCCGGTGATGCCGTACTCTGCGAGACGGGTCGGCGGCTGAGTAAGGCTCTACGCCTGGAAGATTTCGTGGGCCGTTATGGTGGGGAAGAATTTGCTATCATCTTAACCGGTGTTACGCTGGACGAAGCCCGGCAGGTAGCCGGGCGTTTGCAGCATGTGCTGGCCGATGAGCCGTTTGACTGGGAATCCGATGATCCATCCCAGTCAACTTCCATCTCGATCACCGGCAGCATTGGCGTTGCGCTCTTGGGCGCGCATGGAATTACCTGTGAAGCGTTGATTGAAGCGGCTGACGCGGCAATGTATCACGCGAAACGCACCGGGCGCAATCGCGTATGTGTCTCAGGCGAAGAGAAATCGTTTGCGCAGGCGATGTTAGAGGAAAACGCTGACGAGCATACTTCTGACACCTATGTGTTACAGGCGCTGACCGCCGTATCCAATGCCCATGATGGAGATACCAGCGTCCATTCGATGCGTATGGTGCATATGGCTAAAGAAGTTGCCCGGTCGCTCGGCTGTACTGAGGAAGAGGTACGCCTGGTGCGCCTGGCCGCGCTGCTGCATGATATCGGTAAAGTGGGTATTCCGCATGAAATTTTGCACAAACCCGGCCCATTGAGCGAGGATGAGTGGTCGGTCATGCGCCGCCATCCTAAAATTGGGCGGCAAATCCTGGGGCAGGCGGGCGGCAAATTTGAACTGCTCTCCCATATCGTCGTTGCCCATCACGAACGCTGGGATGGCAAAGGCTACCCCTATGGGTTGAGTGGAGAAGCCATTCCGCTGGGAGCGCGCATCCTCACTGTCGCCGATTCATTTGACGCTATGACCTCTGATCGACCCTACCGCAAAGCCTTGACGGTGGCTGAGGCCCGCAAAGAATTGCAGCACTGCGCCGGCAGCCAGTATGATCCGCGCGTCGTTGGAGCGTTCCTACATATGCTCAACGCGCAAGAGCAGGCACAACCAGACGCATCACTATCACTGGTCGTTATGCCATGATCTCTGCCGGGACCTCGCGCGAGAACTGCTCTTTATAAAGGCGAGCATACGGGCCGTCTAGCGCCATCAGTTCACCGTGGGTGCCGCGCTCGAACAATCTCGCCTTTGTCTACCACCAGGATGATGTCAGCCGCCAAAATGGTTGAGAGGCGGTGCGCAATCGCCAATGTGGTGCGGTTCTTCATCAGCGGCTCCAGCGCTGCCTGGATGAGGCGTTCGGAATGGGTGTCGAGCGCGCTGGTGGCCTCGTCCAGGATCAGGATGCGCGGGTTCTTGAGGATCACGCGCGCGATGGCGATGCGCTGCTTCTCGCCGCCAGAGAATTTGTAGCCGCGTTCGCCTACGATGGTATCGTAGCCATCGTCCAATTCCATAATACGGTCATGGATGGCCGCCGCCTTCGCCGCCGCGATCATCTCCTCATCGGTGGCATTATCACGCGCGTACATCAGGTTTTCTCGCACCGACGCGTGGAAGAGGTAGGTTTCTTGCGTGACCACGCCGATGATCTCGCCCAGTGAGTCCAGCGCAACATCTTTGATGTTATGCCCGTCGATCTCTACCGCGCCGCTATCGACGTCGTACAGGCGCGGCACAAGGTAAGTGATAGTTGTTTTGCCTGCGCCGCTTGGCCCCACTAAAGCGGCCAGTTGGCCGGGTTGAATGCCGAATGAGATGTGATTAAGGGTCGCGCGCTCCTCCTGCTCCTCTGTGAAAGCCACTGGTTCAGGCGAAACAACCCGCTTGGTCGGCTGATTGCCGTTGCCCTGTTGCTCCGCGGCCAGTAGGCCGCCCGGCGCGGCGGCATCATCGCGCTTATAAGTAAAAGAGACATCGTTGAAGGTGACCTCGCCGCGCGCCTCGTTTGGGTTGAGACGCCGCGCGTTGGGCGCGTCCTGAATCTCGATGGGCAAGTCCAGGTACTCGTAAATGCGATCAAACAGCGCCAACGCGCCCTGAATCTCTACCTGCACCGAGAGTAGTTGTCCAATGGGGAAGAAGAGGCGGCTTTGCAGCGTAGTGAAAGCCACGATGCCGCCCAGCGTAATAGCCGGGTTCACAGGACTATGGATGATCTGCCAGCCTGCCACCAGGTAGACGACCGCCGGGGTGATCGAGAAGAAGGTGCCAATAAACATGAAAAACCAGCGGCCAATCATCTGCTGGCGCACTTCCAGGTCGGTCAGTTTCTGGTTCTCCTCCTCGAAGCGTCCTTGCGCGTATTTCTGGCGAGCAAACGTTTTCGTAAGCAGGATGCCGCTGACAGACAGCGTCTCCTGCATCATAGCCGTCAGCGCGGCCAGGCTTTGCTGCGTCTTCTTGCTGGTGCTGCGCCTCACATTTCCTATTTTATACGTGATATAGAGGAAAACAGGCAGCAGACCAAGCGAAATCAATGTGAGCAGCGGGCTGATAATCGCCATTGCCACAATCGTGCTGATGGCCGTCGAGATATTGGAAACGACGCTGGTTGCGGTATCGGTGACAACGCTCTGCACGCCGCCCACGTCGTTTGAGAGGCGCGATTGAATCTCGCCCGTGCGCGTCGAGGTGAAAAAGCGCAGCGACATGCTCTGCAAGTGATCGTAGAGCCTGTTGCGAAAATCGCGCATCACGCGCTGTCCGACTACATTGTTGAGGTATGTTTGCCCCACGCCGATAATACCCGTGATAACTGGCATAATAAACATGATGCCCACCAGAATGAGCAGCAGATTCAAGTTGCGTTTGCCAATCGCGTCATCAAAAATGAACCGGATCATGAGCGGATTGACCAGCCCTAAAACAGTCGTGAGGATGATCGCAATAAGCACGAGTACGACCTGGAATTTATACGGTCTAAACGCTTCCGCGACGCGCCGTAACGTGCGCGCATCGGTCTTGCGCCCCCTTTTCTTCTGTTCTTCAAGATAAGCGGCCATCCCGCCGCCCATGCCATGAAATCCCATATAATGTATACTCCTAAAAAAATTACAAACGGTTGCCCCCGCGCTGGTTATTGCATAACGATATATCGTCTTCCCTACAGTGTACACCATCTACCCATCGTTTTTCACTGGTCAAGCGTCTGGTCTTTCCCTGTAGATTCTGACAGGCTCAGCCGGTGGATCAATCCGGCCAGTAATGCGCCGCGTACAGGCAACGAGTCGATACGTAAGTATTCGCGGTTCAGATCGTGCATTCCGCCGCCTACTGGCCCCAGGCTATCGAGTGTGGGAACGCCCGCTCCAATCAGCGAGTTGGCGTCAGAGACGCCGCCCTTGCTTTCGGCCACGATGTTTAGTCCTAAAGACTGGCCTTCTTGTTGTGCTTGTTCAACTAGCCGCAAAATTTCGGGCGTTGCCGTATACGGCGCGCGTCCGCGTGTACGCGCCAGGCGTGTATGCGTGCCAGGAACGCTGCTGCCTGAGACAATGTGTTCCAGTGTTTCGCGCGCAAGGTTTAGCTCGTGTTCGTCATAGGCGCGCACAGAGATATGGCAACGCGCGGCGTCCGGCACAACGTTGAGGGCTTCGCTGCTGCTAATGCGTGTCACGTTGAAGGTGACGCCGGGGAACATACTGTTCAATTGATGCACCGCGATCATTTTGTGCGCCAGTTCGATTACCGCCGAGCGTCCCCTGTGTGGCTCTGCCCCCGAATGAGCAGGCACGCCGGTTACATCCATCACATATTTATCAGCGCCTTTGCGCGCCTGGGTAATGATCTCGGCTGAGCGCGATGGCTCAAGCACCAGGGCAACATCGATGCGCGGCGCAATCTCGCGAAAAAGGGACGCGCTGCCGGGGGAACCTACTTCCTCATCATTATTAAACAAAAGCGTGATCTCGCCATATTCCTCGAAGTTCATGTCGATGAGCGCCTTGACCGCGTACATCCCCATCAATACGCCCGATTTCATGTCAATGATGCCTGGACCAGACGCCAGATCGTCGCGTATCTGAAATGGCCGCGCTGTCGCGGCTCCTCGAGCATACACTGTATCAACGTGTCCCACCACCAGCAGGCGCATATGTCCTTTACCCCGCCTGCTGGCTATCAGATTTGGCCCGTATTGTTCCGTCGGACGCAATGAGACGATAAAGCCCAGATCGCTTACCCAGGTTTGCAGGTACTGCATGATCTGTTCTACTCCTTCGCTTTGTCCCGTGCCTGAATCTACGTTGACAAGCAGTTGTAAGCGGGAGAGCAATTCTTCCTGGTAAGACTGCAAGGTGGGGAGATATATTTTAGCAAACGCGCGCATAGCGTATCCCTCTGAACAAAAAGAAGCAATGAAATCTGCACTCTATTGTAGCACACGGGTTGTGTTCAGCAGTCGGCTCATCGAAACATGTTGTGGCTGCATGAAATTTTGCCGATAGTGCAAGAGAAGACAGTATGTTAGAAAGGAGCAGATTTCGATGCAGGTCACTTCGTCTTTTACGACTGGATACAGTAGGGAAGAAAACGATAATCAGGGGGAAATGGATGCGCTCGCGCCTCGTTGGTCGCCACGCATCGTCTATATTCGCGCTGACATTACGCATCTCGCTTCTCATCTGATTCCATTCGCCGTGTTCAAAGATAACCCTCTGCTCAGTTTTCACGCTGCCAGAGAAGCGCGCCGACCGTATGCCCGCCTGGAGAACGCGGCTGAGGTGGTGAAGTCGTTATGGAATCAGCCGTTTACCGCGCTGGCGGAGGCGCAGCGTTATTTTCTAGTGGCGTGGAGCGCCGTGCCGCGCATTTCTCCACGAGTTGTACCACTGGCAGAACTGGCTTTCGGCATTGCGACTCCTGGACCATATTACAAAAGGTGGATTACCACCTGCGCCGTCAACTACCAGGGGGAGCCGGTGGCGTGGTGCATCGAGATCGATATGCTGAGCGAACAGGAAGAGGTAATCGAGATCGTCCTGAGCGAGGGAAACATGCGGCGCTTGTTGCCCGCTCAGGCCGGGCGGGATGTCAGAGTAGCGTAGGAAGAAGCGGCTTTGATTCCTCTTACGCTACTCCTAAAACCAGTTGCTCTAACCACCAGCCAAACTCTGGATGAAGGTTGCAAGCAGTGAGAAGCTAATAACGTGGGTAACGAGGGCGACCCGAGCGGAAGCCCACAATCAACCCGACGATAAAGACAATCAGGATGACAATGATCAGCGTCTGTATGCCTATATAAAACATGCTAATCGTCCTTTCTGCCCGTCTGTCCTCGTTGTAGGGGGCGGCGTGCGAGAAGCGAAAGATCAAAGACGAACGGACCTTGCAATACGCTTATATGCAAGACTTACTAATGACGCATGTCTAGAGCGCAAAACAGGAGTATCAGGTGCAAGGGGCAAATAATCTTCGAGGTCGATACCGACATCAACGAATGCTTGCCGCAATGCTGTTGGGTGACAATGAAAGTCCCCATGTTCATCAATACGAAGCGCGAGATCAATGAGAACTGCCCGGCGAAGCTTAGGCGGAAACTGCACTACTAGTTCTGCAACCTGGTGGAAAAGAGATTCCTCGATCATTATGTTAAGCACAATATCCTCAAGATCATCCTCAACCCTTGATGCCAACGACTCATCTAGAGAGTAGTAGGCTACTTCTCCACGTAGGAGCCTGAAATCTTTACGGCGTGTGTCTTGAAAGTAGTTTTTCGCTATTACGATAGCGAGACGCTGCATGGAAGCAATGGCGATTCCTTTCTGCTGAGCATGCAGCGCATACTCAATCGTTTTCCTGATAGCCGTATAAGTAATGTCATATGCAACATCAAATTCCTGCCCTGACCACACGGCTACGTTTGCACCATAAACCCAGTGCGTTACAAGAGACATCAGTAGAGGGCAGAGCGCACTCCAGAATGAATCATCATGCATATCAGTAGCTCCTGCCACTGCTTCTGGTTTGACAACGCTTATTTGCATATGACCCTCCTTAACAAATTTAGCGGTTTATGCCATGTGAACATCATAAAAACTATGGGTGCAACTTAAAGATCGCCTCATTAAGGAAATATACCAGGTTTTACATTAAATAACAGCAATATAGTTGCTACATTGTTACGACTTATGACATTATCTGAGAATATAGTAACAGAATATCTAATGAAAGTCAAGAGATAAACAGAGAGAAAGTTATATTTCATATGGATACAAGTGGATATCACAAATACATAGTGAACATATCTGTTGATAAACTCAATATGTTGGGAGGTTTCCTATGTATTTATCTACATCTTGATATTCTTCGAAATTACGCGAATGCCACTAATGATAAGGAATGCAACTGAAAAACATGTTCAATACAATTAATATGAGGCAAAACAAATGAACCATAGATTTTCTATGGTTAGATAGTAATCGTTCGAGACATCAACTTTTTGAGGGGCAATGCCAAACCTTACCCCTGTAAGAGATATTTCTACATAGTTAGTGTTACTCCTGGTAAGCCTTGTTCGTCATTTGATATTATCAGAAAATCTGAGTGATATTTTGTTTTCTTGACAACGTATATTATAATGAATTAGTATTCTATGTGAGAATTCCTTGTGTATATCAAGCCTTTTTAGAAAGATTGGTTTGATGCAACAACAAATACTAAAAATATGCGCAATTAAAATTTTATGCACATAGACTAAGAAAGTCTAAGATATAATGCTTTCAAATAAAATTAGTCTAGAAAGCGCTCTGCTGGTTGGGAGATCAAAATGAAAGACCTGAGTATTGAAGGGATCAGAAAGCACTTACAGCAGAAGGAAGTCCAGCAGCGTGTGTGGAAGCGTATGCTGGATGCACATTCAAAGGCTACAGTGACGATTAGCCGTGCTGCTAACCTCTTCAATTTTAGCGAAAACCAGTTACGCGAATGGGAGAAGAAGGGGTTATTACAAACTGATAGACTATCTTTATCTTCAGAGGGTAAAGGGCACAGGCAGTACTCACCAGAAGACCTGGACAAGCTTGCGCTTATCAGGGAGTTAATGGACCAGGGCTATGGTCCCGGTGATATCCCTTCCGATGTTGATACCATTTGGAAGCGAGTGGCGGGTGATCAGGTGCCGCTGCTGTCCTTAACTAGAAGTTGAGAGCGCGAATATGTACCTGAAAGCAAACATCCTGCAATTGATACTCATGTAGACACTGCTGATGAAGAGTACTTCTGGCGGTTTTTCGTATCGCAGGTGTTACGGTTGTCGCTATTGCTCATCTGCGAAGAAATGCCGGGAACAATCGCGGGACTCTTCCTTCCCTTTCAACGCAAGGAACCGGGACTGCGCATAGACTCCCCACATAATATCTCGCAGGCAGGCCCGTCGTTGATCGGATGGATAGGAGCGAACCAGGCCTTTTATGCATCATATGAGCCTGCTCCTACGTTTGACTATCCCAGCGATTTCCGCATTGAATACCTATCGGACTGGAACGAAAATACTTGTCCTGCTCCAATCATTGTGATACAGCGCAAGTCCAGGGACATTGCTGTCACAGGCATCCAGGTTGCATCTTTACAGCGCATTTTTGAGCTTGTTTATAAGCATGTCGATGATTGGCTACCTTGTTTTAGTGCTGGTAGACGCGACTGGGTAGAACATGTCACCAATTTTGGGCTGAACCCAAATGTTACTGATGCTCTGCTGGATAAAATGATGAACATGGTTGTGGAGCTGGGAGGTGAAGCGCATGGTCACGTGCGCTGGAAGTTCTGCAACCTGTTTCTTCCGCAAGACCCTTCCTTGCCACTGCTACAGCGTACAATCAGAATGCGCGCGCATAGTGATAATTCGCCTGCGCGTTTAAGTTCGAGAGTATTAACTTTGCAGGATCCGGGATTAACATATAGAGCCTATCAAAGTGGACAGGTGATCTATCGATCACATGTTACCCAAAAAGATGCGTTACTAGCTTATCACGATGCTGAGGAATCGACTCAATCGGCTATCGCTATCCCTTTGAGTAGCGCGGATGGCATGGTGGCAGGTGTCATCTATATTGCCTCTGACGAGATTGACGCTTTCTCGCTTGCTGACCAGAGCGCTTTACGTTTGTTGACAAGAATGCTCGAGGAACTATTAGCAACTTACCAGGCACGGCTATTCCTATTCGTGAGCGGAAAACTGTCAGAAGCCATCGCCAGACCTAGAATAGTGGATATCTCTTTCCGAGAATTCCTCTCAGAGGAAGATTTTTTCGATGAGTTTGAGAGTCTTCTGAACGATATTCTCAAGCAAGATGATGCAATGCAATTGGAGGGGAAAGTGGTCTCCTTCATTGCTCTAGACATCGATAAGCAAACTCCTCTTGCGATAAAGTATGGAGACCGCGCTGCACGCAATCTCAGCCGCGAAGTTGGAATGAAGCTTCAGGGTCAACTTCGTGTGCAATCTAACCCCGAATTTAGAAAAGTGTATCATGTTGGCGCTGATCGTTATTACCTGAAATTGCCTGGTATGTCACTTGATGATGCGCGGAAGCTGGCCGTCCAACTTCTACAACTGCTAAGAGGAAATTATCGTGTCGATGTGCGGCGTTCTATGGCTGGCAGATCTGCCTTACCTGATGAATTGCTCGTGCCGCAAAACGTGACGGTACGCCTGGGGGTACAGAATTACAAGTACCCCAAGCTTAAAGAAGTATTAAGAAGGTATGAGCCTACAAATGCAGTGGCTGGAACAAGAACGTTGATCCTGGCTAACTTTCTTCAGAGCCTTGATCTTGGGCAGACTAATGGTGGGGATTGTGTCATGAGCTGGGATCCTGCAAAATGGGGTTATGTGCTTTGGTCTCGTGGTGAGTCAAGCTCGTAAGACGGATGGGAAGCATCGCTATTACAATGTTACGGCTGAGCTTCGCATTCGTTTTACGTATAAATCATCTTTTATTAGTAGTTGCTTGTGTTCTCTTGTAATGCTTGAGAATTATCAATCTCTAATTACCCATTGTTTCACGATTAAGGGATGGAGGTTGGAAGCAATGGGGGAGTGTTTCTTATGGCAGTGAAGTTATTCATCATAGGGTTGCCGGGTAGTGGTAAATCGGCAGTAGCGCGCAAAATTGGGGATTATGCTGGAAATAAAAGCTGGACTACCAGGCGCTTCAACGATTATCGCATTTTGAATGCCATGTTCAGGTATAATAAGCAAGGATGGTTTAAACCTGCTCAACATGGAGGTTTTAACGTCGTTGATATTACTGCTTTTGATTTTGCCCTTAGGCGTTTAGAATGTAGAATTGCAAAATATGCCTCTTCCGTTAATGCGGGGTCGGAGGAAATCATGCTGATAGAGTTTGCTCGCAATGATTACTGGAGAGCATTTAAACAGTTTGACCCATCTTTTTTGAAAGATGCATATTTTATCTATCTAGGAGCCGAAGTTGAGGTTTGTAAGCAGCGCATAAGTGATCGTGTCGCAGAGCAGGAGTACCCTGCTGACGACTATCCGGTCTCTGATTACATTTTTGAGAAGTACTATCACAGTGATGATGGGTGGGATATCTCGTCCAATTTTCGAAATGTGTTTGGGATAAATGAAAAACGATTACTTAAGCTCAATAACAATTTTTCACTTGAGGAGGCAATGATACAGATCGAGCCTTTCATTGACAACATTATTAGGATCGAATCTGCCCGTTTTAGCGCAATGCAGATGCAAGCAGATTATTCTGAAATGTCTCCCCCTGTGATTGAAACTGAAGCGTCAAGTAATTCTATGGAATATTCTGAGTCTTATACAAAACTAGAAGAAGTTTTTGTACCAGGTTAGAATTGCCATTGTAGATTGCCTCTTCAGGAGAAGAATGTATGGTGGTAAAAGTCTTTATTCTAGGCCGACCGGGAAGTGGTAAGTCCACCGTAGCACAACTCCTTAAAACTGTTGCTCGAGAGAGTAGCTGGGATACCCGGCACATTTACGATTACAAACACCTGCATGACATATTTCAACAAGAGATAGATGACAACGTCCCTGTAGAGGCAAGGTCATTTCGTCAGAAAGGTCCTGATGGATGTCAAGGCTTCGATGTGCGCAATTTCACGGTACTTGATACAGTTTTGAAGCGAATGGCGGGCGAGGTGCAAGCAGAAGAGCAGGGTCAACCAGGAGCGAATAAGCTTTTGCTTATTGAGTTTGCGCGCAAAGATTATACTCATGCTTTAGATATTTTTGGCTATGAGATTTTGAAAGGTGTACATCTGCTCTACATCAAGCTTGGCCTGGAGAATTGCATCAAACATGTGCATCAACGTTCAATTGAGAATAGGTCCAGGTCTGAATATGACCATTTTGTCTCCGACGATATCATGAGAGGTTATTATAGTGGAGACGATTGGTCCAGTCAGCAATTCTCTAAGTATCTCAACACTCTGCGTACTATCGATGTGGCGGACGAAGAGCTAGACAACTCTGGGACATATCAGGAGCTTGAAAGTGAAGCTGAAAAGATCTTTGACAAGCTCATAATTTCACATTTGGTGGCTGTATCATAAACATATCTCGTCCCTATGAGAAGGTGCCGCTTTTCTCATAGACTTTAACAGGTCAGAGAGTATTTTGTTGTAAGCAGAGCAAATTACATTTGCTCTGCTCTTTTATGCTCGTGGTTTGCTATATACTCGTGGCTACATGAGTATAAGTCATATCTTCTATTCATTCCCAACTCTTGATAAAGATTAAAGGGCCTCTAAATGTGTCAAGTCATTTCAATATATGTTATAATATGTAATTATCTCTATGTGCCAAAAATATGGAAAGTATTATTTATGCCTGTAAAGCTGTTCATTTTAGGGCGTCCCGGCTGTGGAAAGTCTCATGCTACTCGTTATGTTGTGAAATATATAAAGAGTTATTTTGAGAAATATATAAAGGTGAGAGATGGCTCGTTCTTTGGCATTAATGACTATACATTCTTGAAGCAGCTATTCATCTTTGATCAGTACATTCGTGATGAGGCTCAGCGGCGTTTTAGACCAACAGATTATGGTGGATTTGATGTACTTGATCCTCGTGTAATCGATGAAGCATTGAATTCTGTTAGAAAAATAGCGAAGATTAGTTGCGAACTTTCGAACTATGATCTGGTTATCATCGAGTTTGCTCGTCCAAATTATAGTAAAGCCTTGCAGATATTCGGTGAGAATTTTCTACAAGATGCCTATTTTCTCTTTATTGATGCCGATTTGAACACTTGTTTTGAACGGATACAAAAACGCGCCGCGAACCCACAAACTCCTGATGATACCTTCGTTTCTTGGGAGACACTTAACCTCTTGTATAGTGAGTACAACAGACTTTATATGTCGGTTGGGCTTTCGACTGATTTCAGACTTCAACAACGACAAATAAGATGTGTCGATAATATGACATCGGTCGAGGATTTTGAGGCTCAATTAAGTGAGTTTTTCCAATTTATTTTTAATAAGGAACTTGGTAATTTACCCGAAACTGATCCTGCCCAGTTTGTTCCAGTTACTATGTTTGAAAGTGAATTAGCAAAATAGCCAATTTGCTATGGTTTTTGATACCCTGCTATAAATTACTCATAAGGGCTACACTAGACTCCATGTGATACACTACCATCAAAGAAACTCTCCTTATCAAAATCAAATCATCGAATCGCTCAGCTAAAGGATCTGCAAGATTGGCAACAGCACGTATTCCGTTTGAAAAATTGACTGCTATTCACCCGAATCGTCGTATAACATTAGAGACAGGCCCCACGCCGCTTACTATGCGCCTCATTGACCTGTTCGTGCCGCTGGGCTTCGGGCAGCGCGCATTGATTGTTGCGCCCCCGCAGGCTGGCAAAACCACTATTTTGCGGCAAACCGCCGCCGCCGTGCTCAAGAACTACCCCGACGCGCAATTGTTCCTGTGCCTGGTGGACGAACGCCCGGAAGAAGTGACCGAGTGGCGCACGGAGGTGCAGGGGCCGCGTGTCAAGCTCTATGCTTCGAGCTTCGATCAGCAATTGGCGAAGCATGGGCGTATCGTCGAACAGGCCATGCACGACGCCAAAGTGCATGTGGAACAGGGCCGCGATGTAATAATCCTGCTCGATTCGCTGACACGCCTGGCGCGCGCCCACAACCTGAGCAGCGATATGTGGGACGGCCCGCGCAACCAGCGTGGTGGCAGTCGCACCCTCTCGGGCGGCATCGACGCGCGCGCTCTGGAGGTTGGCAGGCGCGTCTTCGGCGCGGCTCGCGCCATCGAAGAGGGCGGCAGCCTGACCATCGTTGCCAGTTGCCTGGTTGAGACGGGCAGTCGCCTTGATGAAGTCGTATATGAGGAGTTTAAGGGAACGGGCAATCTGGAAGTTCGCCTCTCGCGCGAACTGGCCGACCGCCGTATCTTCCCCGCCATCGACCTTGCCGCCTCCAGCACGCGCCACGAGGAACGTTTACTCTCAGAACAAGAACAAAAGGCGATGTCTTTGATGCGACGCAAAGTAGCCGACCTGCCCAAACGCGAAATCACCGAGCAGGTGCTGCGCCTGATCGAAAAGACCCCATCCAACGCCCAGTTGGTCGAGGCAGTCATCAAACAATGGTAATACAAGAATAACAAGGGCATGGCTGCGCAAGGCAGCTATGCCCTTGTTATTCTTGTATTATTTTACGCGGGAGCCTTTTCCTGGAAGCGGAACAGGCGTGTGGCGATGAAAAAGCAGATCAGACCGTAGGCCAGCAATCCCAGCACATCGGGCGCGATTTGCGTGAAATCCTTGCCCAGGATCATGACCCCGTTCAATCCCTCCATAGCCCAGGCTGTGACACCCAGTTTGGCGATATTCTGCATCCACGCCGGCTCTATGAAAAGCGGCCACCAAGCTCCACCAATCGCCGAGGTAATCAGCACAACCAGCGTCACAACCGGGTTAAGCTGGCGGCGCGTTTTGACAACCGAGACGAGCAGGATGCCCAATCCCGTTGTGGCGAAGCTGGCGCCGATGATCAAAGCGATCACTCCGGGCCATGAGCCAATCGTCAAATGGAAAGCGAAGTAGCCTATGGTGAAGAGCACAGTCAATTGTGCCAGTGTCAGGATGAACTGTGCCAGCAGCTTACCGCCTAACAGGGCATATCTCTGCACAGGCGCGATCAACAGGCGGCGGAACGTGCCATCCTCTTTCTCCT
Organism: uncultured Chloroflexia bacterium; assembly: GCA_963769535.1. Taxonomy (GTDB): domain Bacteria; phylum Chloroflexota; class Ktedonobacteria; order Ktedonobacterales; family Ktedonobacteraceae; genus CF-113. Next base: position 75,686 of record CAVYMC010000010.1, read on the forward strand.
GTAAAATGGTACCCGCCACCGCGTTGATGCCAAAGAGCGCGAAGAAGATGGCGTAGCCGGGAACCACCTGGTCGAAATTGTTATACTGAACGGCCTTGCCAGCCGTCAGCGACTGGACTGCCGAGTTTCCACCTGTCACACTGGCCTGTCCAACTGTGCTGGCAATGTTCTGCGTGTTGATGCTGCTTTGCGCGCAATGATTGCCGGGTTGATTGCAGACACTATAGACCTGCCCTACAGCCGTCGAGCCGGCAACTTCGGAAGTAAGCACCCTGGTCACGATGCTTTGTATGATTGTTGGGCGCGTATCGCTTGTGCCGGGCAACGAGTACACCTGTACCAGATTTTTAGGGAGAGTGCCAGCGCTGGATGCCGCAACCAGCATGTTGGATGCATTCGCCGGAATAACCACACCTGCGTTGATGTTGCTATTATTGGCTACCTGATCCTTAACCTGGGCGGCATTGCTGAACTGGTTAACAGTAATTTTGAGCGAGGCGGAGTTAGTGTTCAGCGCCTGCATAATGGCTTTGCCGACAGGGCCGTTATCTTGATTACTCATGGCGACAGTAATTGTGATTTGAGATGAGCCGTTCCCAATGAAACTGCCGAGGGCAAAACCGATGACGGTAATCAACACCAACGGCATCACCAGCAAGAAAAAGAGTGAGCCTCTATCTTTCAGCGTTTGTAAGAGATCTTTGCGTGCGATGTACCAGAGATTTTTCATAACAATCCTTCTCCCTTATTGAGTTTGGGATGTTTCGGGGTAACTTGTCCTGCTAGTCGCGCAGCGTTTTGCCTGTCAACTGGATGAAGAGTTCCTGTAGCCCGTGCGGTCGCTGCACTTCTCGATTCTGGTCGCGCAGGGCCAGCAATTGTTCGAGCGTCCCCATAGCGATGATCTGGCCTTCATCCATGATAGCGATGTGGTTACACAGCCGCTCAGCCTCTTCCATATAGTGTGTAGTGTAAAGAATGGTGATGCCCATGGTCGCGTAACTTTTCGATAGTGTCGAAAATGTTCTCGCGCGATTGTGGATCAACGCCGACGGTTGGCTCGTCCATCATCAGAAAAGCAGGCTGGTGGATCATTGCCACCGCCATATTGATGCGCCTCTGCATACCGCCCGAAAAGTTCTTGAGAGGTTCTTTGCGGCGGTCATACAGCCCAACAAAGCGCAGCACTTCCTCCGAGCGCGCGCGACGTTCCCTGGTCGCCATACCGTAAATTTGCCCGAAAAAGTCCAGGTTTTCCAACGAGTTCAGGTCTTTGTAGAGCGCGATCTCCTGTGGCACAACGCCGATGGTGCGTTTCACCTTGAGCGGTTCCCTGGTAATTGATACGCCATCGATAGTAGTATCGCCCGATGTAGGCGCGAGATAGCCGCACATCATATTGATTGTGGTGCTTTTGCCTGCCCCGTTTGGCCCAAGCAGTCCAAAAATCTCTCCTTTGCCAATGGTGAAAGAAACGCCCTTCACCGCTTCATGCTTGCCGAACGTTTTGACTAGATTGGATACCTCGACATGCACCGGGCGACCATCCTTTGGCAAATGAATGGGGCCAGTCTTATTACTGAATGCCATTGCATCTTGCATATGCTTTACTCCTGCTACTGGTTTCCTCACGAGAACCGGATTACTGCATATAGTGTAAGCTAGTTGCGGGTAAATAGGTAGTACGTAAAGACATGTTCTTCGCCTATTACGAAAGTCATAGTGCGTAGGTAGTAAGTTGGAGCAATGTGTAGGGACGCGATTCATCGCGTTCGCGCTGTATGATATACTACAGCAGCACTAATGAGTTGAATAAGCGAATCGGGAGGGCTAACAAAGTATGCGCTGCCCATATTGTGGAGGATTTAACGCTGATCGCGCTGTTTATTGTACGAGTTGCGGTCGTGATTTGAAAACCCCGCCACGGCCTGCCGCAGGCCAGCAACCGCCGTATCAACAGCCGCACCAGGCGCCGGGCCAGCAGGGACGCCCGGCTCCCATGCCTGGGCAACAGGGGCGACCCGGCGCTGCGCCAACGCCGCAGGCTCCACAGGCACCGCAGCAGTCACGCCGCCAGGCTCCTGCTCCTCTGCCACCCCCGCCGCCGCCCGCGCCAGAGCCGCCCGCGCCTTTTCCACCGAATACCATCGCAGAATTGCAGGCGCTTGAACAGGGCGCGTTGCCTTATACAGTGGTAGAAAGCAATATTGGGGATGGACACAAAAAAACTGTACGCATTGTGTACGCGAAAGGTGTTGCCTGGCAACAGGTTGCAACTCTGCTGAAAGCTTGCAAAGAGCAGCAAGAAGCGCAGCTTGAGACGGTTCTTATTCAGGGTGTCTTAGAAGGTGGTACGAGCGTCTACAACTTCACCAATGGGCAATTGCGTTTTGACCGTAATGTCCGTCTGGGCGGTTTGACCACCAATCGTTATCAAATTGAGACCGGCAACGGTTTTGAAATCGACTCGGTGCGCATCGTCCTGAATGACTCGTAACGACGCAGTTGGTCATGTCTTCGTAAATGTATCATATATACCTGCATAAATCGCGCCTATATACTCTAAATCGCGTCCACAGAGGAAGTACGCATGGAGATCGTTGAGCTTATTCGTAAGAAACGGGATGGGCATACCCTCAGCACACCCGAAATCGACTGGTTAATTCAGCAGTATACGCAAGATCGTATTCCTGATTACCAGATGTCGGCGTGGGCTATGGCTGTCTTCTGGCGCGGTATGGACGCGCGCGAAACCAGCGATCTGACGCTGGCGATGGCGCATTCGGGAGAGGAACTCCACGCGCGCGACATCATCTCGCCGGTAGTCGATAAACACAGCACGGGCGGCGTGGGCGACAAGGTGACGCTGGCGGTCGCTCCTCTCGTAGCAGCCTGTGGCGTAGCGGTAGGCAAGATGACCGGACGCGGCCTGGGGCATACTGGCGGCACTGTTGATAAACTCGAATCTGTGCAGGGTTTTCGCTCGAGCCTCACCCGCGAGGAGTTTACCAGTATTCTCACCCGCCACCATATTGTGCTGGCGGGTCAATCTCATGATCTCGCGCCGGCAGATGGCAAAATGTACGCGCTGCGTGATGTCACTGGAACCGTTGAGAGCATCCCCTTGATCGCTGCCAGCATTATGAGTAAGAAGCTGGCGGTTGGCGCGTCCCATTTGCTACTGGATGTCAAAGTCGGCTCAGGCGCGTTTATGAAAACGGTAGAACAGGCTCGCGTGCTGGCCGAGACAATGGTTAGCATCGGACGCCTGGCGGGTTTGCACACTGTGGCGGCCATTACCTCGATGGAACAGCCGCTGGGATGCGCTATCGGCAATGCGCTGGAAATGACCGAAGCCATCGCGATCTTGCGCGGCGAAGGGCCACAGGATGTGTCCGACCTCTGTTACCATGAAGCGTCAGAACTGTTAGTCATGACCGGGAGCGCGCACAGTCTGTCTGAAGCGGAGATGAGGGTTGAGCAGGCTATACATTCTGGCGCAGCCGTTGCCAAACTGGCTGAAGTCATTGCTGCTCAGAATGGAGATGCTCGCCAAATCGAGCATCCCGAGTTGCTGCCAGCCGCGCCGGTGCATGTTATGCTAGCCGCGCCGCGTTCCGGCTATATTAGCGCTATTGAGGCAGAACAGGTTGGCCTAACCAGCATGCGGCTGGGCGCGGGCCGTTTTAAGAAAGGTGAACAGATCGATCATCGCACCGGCTTCATTTTGCAGGCAAAAGTAGGTGATTATCGCAATGCCGGTGATCCGCTGGTCGAAATCCACGCCCGCAGCCAATCCGAAGCCGATTCCGTGCGCGAGTCACTGCTTGCCTGTTATACCTGGAGTGATGCGCCAGTGTCAGTTCCGCCCTTGCTGCTTGATACGATTAGACCCGCATAGAATGCTGAGAAGCTTAATGCTGCTGCCCATTTGACGTATTTGATAAAAGAGCTTGTTCTGCCTCCTGCACATCCTTCGCTGTACTCAATTTCACATTCAAGTGGCGTAGACTATCCAAATCCTCGATTGAGTAGACACGCTGGTGCGCGCGTACAGCGATTTCCGGGAATCGTATCTGTACAATATCCATTATAGCTTCTCGTAGTGCCTCGGTCCTTCCTTCTCGAAGTCCTTTCTCCATCCCTTTCTCCATCCCTTTCTCCATCCCTTTCTCCATCCCTTTCTCCATCCCCCTGGCTAGCATCTCCTGGTAGGCCCAGGCATCTTCAAAGATGTCTTCGGATAACATGGTAAACCTCTTTCTGAGCCAGTCGCGGTTTTCCGCACTCTTGAAGACAAGCGACGCAAACGCATACGCCAGCGGGAGCAGGTCGCTTTTCCCCGCTTTCTCAAGACTGACAATCATATCGTTTACAACTTCTGACTGGACGCCGTTTTGGGTTAATGGAAGCAAAGGGAGTAATCCCTCTATCCCTTCCTGTTTTAAGAACTCTCCAGGAATTTCCCATAGCTTGACGGTATCGAAAAAAAACAGGTGTATAGCCCTTCCGTTTGGGCGTGGCAGATCATAAGGCGATTCTACAACATTACCATCTCGTTGCAGGTAAATCACAAAGGAACACACAGGCAGCCCTGAAATGATGGTAGTCTGTGCATTATATTCCCAGAGCCGCCTGCCCATGTTGCCATCACGCCGCTTCTGAAACTCGACGTGCATGATGACTTGTACGCCATCCCAATTGACAATATACAACAAATCGGCTTCCAGGACGCGACTTTGCAATTCGGTGTTCAATTCTCGTTCAAACTTCGCTCCGGGAAGCAATAATGATACGAGATCTTGTTTATTCGCCTCCACCAGTAACTTTATCAAGGAATCCCATTGTTTTGCCATGCCCGGTACCCCCCACATCGTTTAGTATGAAACAAGTGTACCATAAGGGAATTGGCTTGTTGAGAGATTTATTGAGGCAATATCAAGTATCAAAAGAAGCATGGAAACTTTTTCTCGGAAATTATGTCTGTAACGTCAACTCCAGAAAATCAGCCGTGGGGTGGCCGCTACTGTTCGCGCCGCGTTTGAGGAAGACGTGTCCCGCGCCGTCACAGGCTGCTGCGCCCAGCAGCGAACCACCACCGGGCAAGGCGGGGAGCGCGGTCCAGTTTAGCGTGTTAAGGGTGACGAGCCAGGCGGTAGCAAGAGCGTTGGCGTGAGCCGCATTATACCCTCCGAGGATCACCAGGTGGGTGTGTCCGTCCAGGCAGCTTGCCGCGCCGCTTATGGCCTGTGGCGCGCTGGTTGGCTTAAGTGTCCAGGTGTTCTGGGTGGTGTCGTAGCGGTAGATGTGAGATGATGGTTGATGCTGGCCCGCGTCTTTTGAGCCGCCAACGAGTAGTATGCCGCCCTGACCGTCCGGGGCGAGTGTCACGTAGCCCAATCCAGTCGGCAATGGAGACAATATCTCCCACGTGGCTCTGTGAATATCATAGCGATACCAGCCGGCGCCAGCCTGGGCCTGGAGATCGCCGGGAGTAGAAAAGCCTTCGGTTATATAGAGGTGTCCCATTTGATCGGCAAGCATAGTGCTGCCAAATCCAATGAAGGCTTGAACCGGTGGTACAATCTTCTGAAGGGTGCCTCTGGTGGGCGAATACATATAGAGAGCCTGCGTTATCTTTCCGGTATCGGCTGAAAAGCCGCCGGTGAAGAAGAGAGATTGGCTTTCGTCCACTGCGGCAGCATTGTTTCCCATGATAGGAAAACCCGCACTGGCAATGCTCTCCCAGTGGGCTGCTGCGATATCGTAGCGATACAACCCGCGACTGTAGAGAGGATTTGCGCCCACGCCACGAAAACCGCCGCTGACATAAATATAGTCTTTTCCCTGTACAACCACAAAACTTGCTGTATTATCGGCTTCCGGCGATGGTAATGAGGGTAAGTACTGCCAGGATATTTGCGTTGTCACTTCTGGCGGGGGCGTGAGCGTTACAGTTACGGTATGTTTCACGCTGGATGTGATAGTAGAGGGACTGCGCGCGGCATAGTGATGATAGGCAAAAAACGATGCGAGGATGCCGGCGAGCAAAAGCGCCAGAATAAGTAAAACCGTGAGCAACTTGCGGGGCCGACTCGAACGAGGAGAAGCATATTCTCGCTCGCTGGCTACGGGTGTAGGCATGATAGGCGAGGCTGCGCGTTGCTTCAGACTTTCATCGATCGAGGCCAGTTGTATTGCCAGCGCCTCTTGCTCCAATCGCCCACGACGCGCTTTGTAGAGATTTTCTCGCGTATGGGTATGCTGCATTCTGGAAGCGGTACTGTCCGACGTGGGAACAATCGCGCGAGCTTGCGCTTTAGTTGGCCCGGTGCGCGTGCGTGGTTGCCCGGCGCGTTCGTCTTCTCCGGTCAGGAGCGCGAAGCGATTGAAGGCCCTGCGCTCCTCGATGACTCGGGTGCGTTCGAGGGCCATATAAAAGGCGTGCGCGGTCTGAAAGCGATACATGGCTTCTGTGCGCGTGGCAACGGTAACAAGGCCACTCAGAGCAGGCGAAAGCGCGGGGTTGATCTGGCGTGGCGATTTAAGCTTACCCGCGCGCGTTCCTGCTCGCCCCGGACGTTGACCGCTAATCATCTCGTGCAGTGTGACACCCAGGCTGTACAGGTCGGACCGGCCATCAGTTTGCCCGCTGCCTTCAAATTGTTCAGGTGAGGCGTAGCCGGGCGAACCAAAGTCGGTTGTATCGTTGATCTGGCCCTCTTTGAAATAGCGGGCGATGCCGAAATCCACCAGCATCAGGCGACCTTCGGGCGAAAGGATCACATTGGATGGTTTCAGATCGCGGAAGACTATCGGTAGTGCTTGTTGATGCAAATAATCCAGCACATCGCATAGTTGCATGGCGTAGTTCAACGCTTCGAGTGGGGGCAAGGGAGCAAACTGCCCTATATAGTTTGTCAGGGTTGGCCCCGGCAGATATTCCATCACCTGGTACCAGTAGCCATCCTCGAGGAAATAGTCGTAGAGTGTGGGAATGGCGGGGTGACTCAGGCGCGCCAGCAACAGGGCCTCGCGTAAAAAACGGTCGGTATTGACGCCGCCGCTCAATGGAAAATCGTCGGCAAACATCGATTGGACGGGTGTGCGCGGAGTTGTCTGTTTCTGGTGCAGGAGATTGTCGAGTTCGGTTATGACGCTTTCTGGCAAGGGCTGGTCGGCGCGTCCCTGTTTCAATGCGACCGGCACATCAAGCGCCCGGTGCGACGCGAGAAACACTTCTCCCATACCACCATGTCCGATCACGGCTTCTACATGATAGGTTCCATCCTGTAACGACCGGCCCACCAGCGTATTCTCTAACCGCGCTTTGCCCTGCGTTTCCTGTTTTCCTGTCACTGTGCGCCCTCCCTTCAACATAGCCCTTTAACCCTTATATACTCATGTTAATCAAAGTTCACGCTTACGTCAACAAGGAAGCAGAGTATATCAGGGTTTTCCCCCAATCGTGATGTAGACCTCCCAACGCCGGCTGCGCGCTCGTTCGGAGCGGCGGCGCAGTCCATTTTGTTCGAGAGGGATGAGTTGGCCGAACCAGGCACCCTGCACTTCGTCGGTCGTGGTACCTGTGCCTGTATCGCCATCGATGCGTACTACACCCGGTTCGCGCGGCACCCTGCCACGACTGCGCGCAACCTCTTCATCCAGGTTACGCTCTTTGCGCGGGCCAAAGACAGCGGATGGACCATACACGAACATCTGGATGAATACCAGCAGGGGCTGCAAGAAGCCGACCGGCAGCAGATTCGCCCCCTCAACCACAATGAGCTGCCCGCCGGGACGCAGCACACGCGCTACTTCGGCAATGGTGTCGCTATCGTAAATGTAGTCGGATGGAAAGGCGCTTACCACGTTATCAAACGAGGCGTCGCTAAAAGGTAATCCCTGTGCTGAACCTTGAATAACCGTTGTGTTCATGCCTACTTTGCGGCGTTGCAGCGTTTCGCGCGCGGCAGCCACCATCTGCGGAGAGTGTTCAACTGCGCGACAGTTATAACCTGCCTCGAGCATATCGGCCAGCAGATCGCCCAGGCCACAGCCCAGTTCCAGCACATCATGACCGCGCAGACGCGGCAAAACCAAACGCTGCCAGACTCGCCACTGTCCCGCGAAAGGCACCGTGCTGGCGAACCGGTAGAGATATTTGTTTTTGTAGAGCGTCTCAAACAGCGTTTTGCGCAAGGAGGGCATCATAGGCATACCTGTCTGACTAAAACCAGGGCGGGGGCAGAGCCGCCGCCCCTACCCTGTACGGCGAATCAAGCCAACAAAACGAGTTTTCGTATAGGGTAGGGGCGGCGGCTCTGCCCCCGCCCTGGTTTGTCCGGTGATTCGTCCCGGCGTCGCTACTAATAATTAGCGGTTCAGGGCTTCCTCGCTGGAGAGGATTTCATCGACCAGGCCGTACTCCACCGACTGCGGCGCGGTCAGGAAGTAGTTGCGGTCGGCGTCCAACTGGATGCGATCTCGGGACTGGCCGGTATGGCGGGACAGAATGTCATAGATGCTACCGCGCAGGCGCAGGATTTCACGAGCGGTGATCTCAATGTCTGCCGCCTGACCTTCCGCGCCACCGAGGGGCTGGTGAATCAGCACGGTGGAATTGGGCAGGCAATAGCGTTTGCCCTTCTCTCCAGCCGCCAGCAGCACCGCGCCCATGCTCATCGCCATACCGACGCAGACAGTCGCCACATTGGGCTTGACCCACTGCATGGTATCATAGATGGCGAGACCGGCGTAAATCACGCCGCCGGGTGAGTTGATGTACAACCAGATGTCTTTAGTCGCGTCTTCGCTCTGGAGAAACAGCAATTGCGCAACCGTCAAATTGGCAACGTTATCATCGATGGGCGTACCAATAAAAATGATGCGCTCCTTGAGCAGGCGGGAAAAGATGTCCATGCCGCGCTCGCCACGAGGCGTTGACTCGATCACGTTTGGGACAATAATGCCCTTAGGCTCCATAACTTCGCGGGTGTCTTTGATCCAGCGAGGGTCATTCGGGTTAAATTTGCTATCCATATTTGCTCCTTTTAATATCCGAAGCGATTGATCTCTCAGACGAACACGATACATCGAGTCCCGACTCATGAGAGACAGTATCGGCGAAAACAGAGTGTGCAGAGGAAACTCTCCATCCTTCAACCTGAAGGATATCGAACCCTCACGATAGTTCGTGTATCGTTATGATAGCACCTGCAAAGTGCAAACGCAAGCAAAAAACAAAGCAATTTGGCACTCTTGTGTGTCGTTTGCTAATTTGCCCTTTATAACCAATTACCAGTTGCGTCTGTTGGGATTACGCTGGCGAAAATCGAATGCATCGTCGAATGTAATTCTTGTTACCAAACTTTCATCGCACATACGTGAGCGTATGCGGTCTTCAACTCCCTGCAAACCAGCGTCATTAGTTGTGATGATGGTTGGAATGCGCGAGTTATAGCGGTAATTGAGCAACTGGAATAGTTTTTCATTGGCCCAGGGCGTACTATGTTGTGCGCCCAGGTCATCAAGTACCAGCAATGCCGCTTCGCGCATCTTTTGAAATAAGTCATCGTAGACCTCGGTTGAAGATGGCATAAAAGTTGCGCGTAAGTGATCCAGCAGATCGCTGACAGTGCTGAATAGTACAAGCGAACCTCGAGCTACCTGTCGATTGGCAATGGCTGCTGCAAGGTGCGTTTTACCGCATCCTACCTTGCCGATCATAACTAGCCATCCCTCAGGTTCTTTGGCATACTCGAATGCTGTATAATATGCTTTACTTACTGAGTTCCCAGGGACATTTGGATTGAAATTCTCGAAGCTCTTATCTTGCAACTCGCCGAGATGTGACACTTCTTGTAAAAAAAGACGCCTTTTCTCAATACGCTCAGCTTCTTTACATTCACATGCAATGGGTTTCCCAAAATTAGGATGCCCATAAGGTACATCGGCGCGAAGATAGCCTGCGCCTTTACAAATGGGGCAAGTGGAAGTATTAGGTACATATGGAGCAGGTATCATCGATATTGCTTGTTCGCGATGACCTTGAGGACGTGCAGGCACTGTGGCTCTTGGGAAATCCTGTTTTATTGATACCATCGATGTTGACCGGTTGAGCGGCTGCGTAAGACGGGGCATCTGCCCGGCGCGCTGCGTCGCTGGCGGCTGTGCAAGAGGTATGGGCATCCGTGTTTCGCGCGTATGGGGCGTCATTGATGGCTCGACCTCTTCATCCGACTGAGAACGTAGCTCGCGTGTTACCATCGAGCGCTGGTTTCTGGGGTAGGTCTGGGCGATCCTGGCGCTGGCGCGATTCAACAGATAACTATCTCCAGCATCTTGCGCGGGCGGAACTTCATCATAGCCGTCGCTTTCCCAATCGCCATAACGGATAGGCGCGGTATCTTCCTCCCACTCGTGAGGCCAATCTGCCTGTGTATCAGCCTGCGCTGGCGGCTGAGGGACAGGGCGGTAGTTTTCGGCATGGCGGGCGGGTACGCGCTGCCCCTGTTGCCAGGAGCCGCGTTCAGACGCGGGCGCGAAGCGTTCTCCCGCGCTTCTATTGCCCTGTGTGTAGTGGGTCTGACCGCCTGCATTACCGGATGTGCGTGTCAAGGGGCTGCTCTGCTGGCTGCGAGTCGGTGGTGTAGCGGCCCGGTTTGTCACACCCGGCTGCTGTTGAGTCCGGGGCGCGTTACTATATTGCCCCAGGCGCGCATTCTGCTCAGGTAATGGAGGACGAGGGCGCGGCCCTTGCAGTGACGTATTGTAGGGACTCGATTTATCGAGTCCACCCTGGCGACGCTGCGCCGTGCGGTTGATGATTTCGTTCAGGCGTTCCATGCTTGCCTGCCTTCCGTTTCCCAGCGCCGTAAGATGGCGCGGATATAACTCCATTTTCGCTTGTTGTGCAGAACTGCTTCGCGGAACGCGGTTTCAATCCATTCCGCGGGGTACGTATCGGCGGCGTCTCTCAGTTCGTCGGCAATCAGTGGAGAAAGCAACCCGATATTCTGCTCGTATAAAACAAAGATGTTTGGCCGTTCAATTTGCACTTGAACCTGCGAGGCTCGTTCGTAGCCTCGTAACGTGCCTGCCCTCCCGGCTGGCTCTACAGAGCCTGTATTCCCATACGCCTGTGTTTGCTCTACCGGCTCATCATCTTGCGCGGCGAGCAAACTGGCTGGTACAAGCTCTCCCCCTTGCAGCTCGTTGACGATTTTACGACTGCGTGCCGTATTAAAGAAATACCATCCCACCAGTTCTTCCTCATCGCTTGCTTCGCTCAATAATTTCAGATAGATACGTAAAATGCTGCCTCGCGCCACCGCCTGCTCCAATCCATGCCGCAGTCTCTCCTCTACCGGGCGTGGATCGCCCTTGCGCTTGAGACTGCGCAACAGCACCATATCGGCCAGTAGCTCGCGATCGCTCACGCAACGCGGGTCGCCTTTCTTTTGCGCCAGCAGCCAGAAGAGGTGCAGCGAAACCTTGAGTTCCGCCATATCCTCGATCTCCGGTAAAAGCACCGTAAAAAATACTTCCGGCACCGGCACATACGGATTTTTTCCCGACGGGAAACCGGCAAATAATGTCATACAAATACGTCCAGTTAGTCTTCAATAGTCTGGTTGACTTCCAGGTCGCGAAAGCGGGTCTGGCTGGCTTGAAAATACAGACTGACTTCGTCCAGCGGGCCATTCCTGTGTTTCGCTACGATGATATCCGCGATATTTTTCTTTTCGGTATCCTGATTATACACGTCGTCCCTATAAATAAACATGACGATATCGGCGTCTTGTTCTATGCTGTTATGAACGACGATATCTCCTGCCATAAAATTGTGTAGTCCTTCTACAGTCAGATCAAAAACTTCGGCTTCCCCATCTGGTTCAATTGATATGATCTCGTCCCAATATACATCGCTGGCTGTGTACTGGGTGTGGGCGCAGGGCGACCGCAAGGGTCCCCACCCCGCATCCACTCCACCCCCGCCCCTACTATGACTGCGGAAGCGACTTCCCCGTCGTAGTCATTGTAAGGGCGGGGGTGGTTTGGTGGATGGAAGGGGACCCTTGCGGTCGCCCTCGTACCCACTCTATGTCTATCGCTATATTCTTCGCCTCCAACCATTTCATTTGTCCGGGGTAAAGCTATGCGCGTACCGACTGACAAAGTATCAAGCCTTTGCCACCCGTGTATTGTCAAGAACTGATGATTCGCCGTTGCACGAATAGAGCGACCCAGGCGAGTTGTCATTTTGTACACCGGCTTATAGCCAGTAGAAAAAGCTTTAGTGACTTCGCGAGGTTCCAGTTTCCAGGTCTCGGTATTCAAGGCTAGCGCATTGAAGCCGGATTGACCGGCCAGTTGTTCAATAGGTTTGTAGTACCCTGAGTCCGGTTGGTATACAAGTGTATCGCCTGTGATACAGCCGCTTTCACGCAAATCAGAGAGCTGCGGCACCTTCGATTGCCGGCTCTCCACTGCGCGCGACAACTGCGCCAGCGCCAGCACCGGCACATTCAATTCTCGTGCCAGCGCCTTCAGGCTGCGGCTGATCTCGGAAATTTCTTGCACGCGGTTCTCGTTGCGTTTGCCGCCGATGGTGGCATGCATCAACTGTAAATAGTCGATGATAATCAGGTCTATGCCCTCCTGGGCTTGCAGGCGGCGGGCTTTGCTGCGCAGCTCGGTGGTAGAGATGCTGGCCGTGTCGTCGATCCAGATACTGGCCTCTTCCAGCGTATCCCGCGCCACCACGATGCGATCCCACTCGTCGTCCTCGATCCAGCCGGTGCGCAGGCGTTGTTGATCGATGCCAGCATCCATCGAAAGCAGGCGCTGCGCCAGTTGCTCTTTGCTCATTTCCAGGCTGAAGACTGCCACTGATCGCTGGTATTTGACGGCGCTATTGTGCGCTATGCTCAATGCCATCGAGGTTTTTCCCATGCCAGGCCTGCGCTGCCAGCACGAGCAGGTCTGACTTTTGCAGTCCACCGGTCAGGCGGTCCAGGTCGGTAAAGCCGGTTGGCACGCCCACAATCGAGCCGCGATGCTCGTGCAACTGGTCGAGCTTGTTCATATAGTCTGCCAGAATTTCGCTGATATGCGCAAAGTCAGAACGCGCATGGCGCTGGCTGATGTTGAAAATCAACTGTTCGGCTTTTTCCAGCGCGGCATCTGCATCGTTGGAGTCGTAGGCGATGGCGGCTATCTGCCCGGCGGCGTGAATCAGGCGGCGCAGGATCGAGGTGCGTTCTACAATGCGCCCGTAGTATTCAACGTTGCCGCTGGTCGGTACCTGGTTGATAAGCGAGGTGATATAACTCGCGCCGCCCACCTCTTCCAGTTTGTTTCTTCGTTCCAGTTCGTCGCAGATGGTGATGAAATCTGCTGGTTCGTGTTCCTCGAAAAGCTGGAGAATCACTTCGTAGATGGTGCGGTGCGCATCGCGATAGAAGTCATCGGCGCGCAGAAAATCTGACACCTGCACGATGGCTTCCGGGTCTGATTATGATGCTACCAAGTACGCCGCACTCGGCCTCTATGTTTTGCGGTAACAGTTTCTCCACGCTTGCGTCTACCTCATGCCTGCTGGCTGAAATTGATATTTCTTCTCAGGCGGATTATAGCACATAGGTTCGTTTTTTTGCGCTCAACTCCCGCTAGATTCAGGGTAAAAAATCTCTCGGACTCAAAATCTGTGCCTCACTAGTGTAGCGAATCTCTGCCAGTAAAGCAAATAGCAAGCGAGGTGTATTCTCTGTGGATATGTGGATATGTCCCTCTTGACTGATACATTAGATGAGCGTACCGCGTGACATAACATAGTTTATCCTCCAGTTATCCACCAGAATCGAGTACTTATCCCCAGTTATCCCCCACTTTATCCACAGGCTTATCCACACAGATTAGTCGAAAAATTCATAAATTATCCTGAAAGCAAATGGTAACTATGGCCTATTTGGATAAGTTTGGACAACTTGTATCGGGACTTTCAGCACTGAGAAGCCTGCTGTAAGTGTCGAATTGGTCTCTATAGAGATCAGTAGCGGCACCCCTTGTGGGCGTCCCGTCTTGCCTATGTGTAAGTAAGATTATCAGGAATAACATGGACGGGACACCCAAAGAGTGTCGCTACGGGGCTGTTGTAAAGAGAGAAAAGAGATGCCAGTAGCAGAATCTATAGCACAGACCACGACGCGAGAAACTTTTAACAGGCCTCCGCGCATCTGGCCGTCATTTCCACAAGGAAAAGTCGTCATTCCTGTTCCCCCGGAGCGGGAAGCGTTGCCTCCCAAACAATCCAACATAACGCTGGTGATGCCTCTGATTATGATGGCCTTGATGGTCGGCATCTATTATTTAGCAGGCCAGAGCTCTCCACAGCAAATGATATTTTTGCTGCCCATGCTGGTCTTCTCTCTCATGTCGCCTTTGATGAATATGACAACGACTGCTCAGAAAACAAAACAGGTCAAGCGACAATGGAAGCAGGGTGATAAGAAGTATCGCGAACTGCTGAATACGCTGCGCGCGCAATTGAAAGAAAAGGTCGAGGAGCAGCGCATACTGGCGCTACTCAAAGACCCCAATAATACTGACCTGGAAGCGTTCATTAGCGAACGCACGCATCTATGGGAACGACGCCCGGATGACCCGGATTTCCTGGAAGTCCGGGTAGGACTGGATACCCATCCGTTCACGATCGAGATACAGGCCCCTGAAATCGATGTCACTCACCCCATGCTGGCCGAAGTACAAAAATTCCAGCAGGAGTTCGCGCTGGTAACAAATGTTCCATGTAGCGTCTCTCTTACAAAGGTCAAGTCGCTGGGTATTACCGGGCCGCGCCAGGTCGTGGCCGACTTCGCGCGCGGCTTTTTGTGCCAGATCGCCGCTTTACATTCACCGGAAGATGTACGCATTCTGGGCCTCTTTCCTACCTCGCAACAGCAGGATTGGGTGTGGCTGAAAGAACTGCCGCATACGCTGCCTCTCAAACAGAGCAAACAGGACAAGCTAGAGCGTTTGTTTGCTGTAGGTCAAGCAGAAGCAGATCTCCTGTTGAATGTGCTGCTGGAAGAACTGAGCCAGCGAGCTACACGGGGAGATGGCGAAACGCCTGTTTCTCCTACGGCGACTGGAAATCAGGAAACTCCCCTGCCGCACCTGGTTGTGATGGTGCATGATTATATCGAGGCGCGCAAGCATCCCGCCTTGAATAGCGCTTTCAAACTTGGCGAACAACTGGGCGTGTCCATCATTTACCTGGTGGCCCAGGAACAGTCCATACCGGGCGAATGCCGCGGCATCGTGCGTATCCTCGATCAAAACAGCCTGAATTACGCGGCTGTCGGCTTCGCGGGCGAGACGCTGCAAAACGTGCGCCCGGACATCATGGAAGTAGCGATGGCACGCAGTATCGCGCGAGAACTCGCCCCCCTACAGATTGCTAATGGAGGCGATGATGCTGTTGATCTGCCCAGTAATGTTCGCTTGCTCGACCTGCTTGGTATAGACCATGCCGACCAGGTCAATGTTGAGCAGTGGTGGAATTCGCCCCCCTTTGGACGCTTGCGTGTCCCTATGGGTACTGGCTTGAATGGGACGGTATGGATTGATTTCAACGATAGCGCGCATGGCCCGCATGGCATCGTCGCCGGAACCACCGGCGCGGGCAAAAGCGAGTTGCTCAGTTCATTGATCGTCGGGCTGGCTTTGACACACCACCCGCACCTGGTCAACTTCGTTCTCGTGGACTTCAAAGGCGGCGCGGCCTTCAAGCCGTTTGAGAAGATACCGCATACCGTCGGCATGGTCAGCGACCTGAGCGGCAGGCTGACCGAACGCGCCCTGCACGCCCTTAAAAGCGAGTTGAGACGCCGCGAACGTATCCTGGCTGAGGCCAACGCCAAAAAGATCGCGCAATACCAGGCCATGCGCGCCCAGAATCCGGCGGCTTACCAACCCCTGCCGAATCTCTTTATTATCATTGACGAATTTGCGGAACTGGCGAAAGAGCATCCCACTTTTATTGAAGGGTTGGTCAGCGTAGTGCAGAAAGGACGCAGCCTGGGAGTGCATCTGATCCTGGCGACGCAGAAGCCCATGGGCGCGGTCAATCCCAACATCTGGTCCAATCTCAAATTCCGCATCTGCCTGCGCGTGGCATCCGTGCAGGATAGCCGCGACATGCTGGGGCGTTCCGAGGCCGGGCTACTGCCATTCAGTATACCCGGTCGCGCGTATTTCCAGGTGGGAACAGAGGTCTTCGAGTTAATGCAGAGCGCGCGAATTTCGCTAAAAGCGCGCGTTTCCAGCAAATCGGTCATCCTGGCAAAACAGGCATCGATGGGCGCGGAAGAAGTCACCGACCAGAAAGTACTGATGGATTTGATCGAGCCATATACTTCTACGATCGGGGCTGATCTTTTCCGGCCCTGGCCTGATCCCTTGCCTGATCGCATGGGTCTGCAAGAAATCAACTCGCGGCGCGACCTTCCACCTCCTATCGAGCCGACCGGGGCTTCTGAATTTGGCGCGCCGCAGCCGCGCTTTGGCTGGCTCGCCTGTCCCGTGGGGCTGGTTGATCTCCCGGTGGAGCAGCGACAGGAGCCATTGATGCTCGATATGGCGCGCCAGGGTGGACATGTGATGGTAGCGGGTGCCTCTGGCTCTGGCAAAAGCGTCTTCCTGCGTACTTTGATTACCTCGCTTGCGCAGACACACACGCCTGCGCAATTGCACATGTACCTCGTCGATTTTGGCGGCCAGGCTTTGCGCGTCTTTGAGAAATTGCCCCATGTTGGCGGCATCTTTGGAGAGCCAGATGGCGAATATATCCGCCGCTTACTGCGCAAGCTATACGGCGTCATCGAGGAGCGCAAAAATATCTGCCGCGATCTACAGATTGATGATTTTCTGGCTTATCAACGTCGCCGCCAGGAGAAGCCATCCATGCCCGAATTATCCGCCGTTGTGCTGGTGATTGATAAGTTCATCGAATTTAAGCAGGCCTTTGAGAAAGAAATGGACATGTTGCTGGCAATTGCGCGTTTCGGGCGCACCTACGGCGTCTATCTTGTCTTGAGCGTTGACCGGCCCGTTGCTGTTTCCTCACAGTTGATGAGCTTGATTGACCTGCGCATCGGCCTACGCCTGGTTGAACTGACGGACTCGCTGATTTTCCTGGGCAAAAGCGACGCTGTCCACCTTGATCCCGCCGTTCCGGGGCGCGGCTACCGGCGCGGCCAAACGTTGGACGAAGCCCAAATCGCGCTGCCAGTCGCGGGCGACGATGATGACGAGCAGAATCGTTTCCTGGGTGAACTGGTTGCAGCGATGGCAAAAGAAGCGGAGGGTGATGGTAATAGCGCACCTCCTATCCAACTTCTTCCCGAATACGTGCAAATCGACGATTTTCTGGTTGAGGCGGCCTTTGGTGATACGCAGTCCATCCAATCTTCGCAGTCGCGCTCTATTCGTCTGCGCGCCGGTATCGAAGACCTTTCTCTTCAGCCGATTGCGCTTGAACTGAGCGTCGATACTCCACACGCGCTGGTGGCGGGTGGCGCTGGCAGTGGACGTACAGGCGTGTTGCAAACCTGCTTGATGGTACTTGCCAGCACCCCTGGCTATGCTGACACAAAAGTCATTCTGGTGGATTTCCGGCGCACCTCGCGCCCTATGCGTCGTCTGCCCAACATCTGGCAGTATGCAGATAGCGAAGAAAAACTGGTGGCTGCCATCGACAGGCTGAAAGAAGAGTTAAGCGGGCGAGTGGCGCGTTTGCAGGCAGAGCTGGAACAGCAGGAGGAGGAGGAGGAGGATGAACCTGTTGGCAGGGATTTAACCCCCATCCTGCTCGTCATCGACGATTACGAGCAGTTAAATGCGCTGAGTAAAAACCCCATTACCGAGTTGAAGGATTTTTTGCTGCTATCGCGCGATCTGCGGCTGCATATCATGGTAGCCGGTACCCCTTCAGACCTGGGGCGCACAGATCCCTTGCTTACGCAGGTACGAGCAGGCCGATTGGGCATTGTGCTTGGCGCTGATCCCAATGACCAGTCGGTTCTGGGCGTGCGCATGACCGATATGCCGCCCGGCAGAGGCTTTCTGGTGCGTCGTAATCAGCGAAACCTGTTGCAATTTGCCCATTTGACCCAGGACGCTATGCTGCTCAATGTCAAGAATCTCGCTCAGATCGCCAAAGCCATGCAGAAACCGCCCGTCCCGGTTTATGGCTCCCTCTGGTGTTCCGTCGAGAAGCCTGAGACTCCTGGCGATGAACCTACCCCTGAAGAAGTGCAAGCCCTGGCAGGGGTGTAGGGGGTGTCCGGGGGGCGGGTACTTTCACTGGCAGGTTTTTGCGTTCTGTAGGGGCGGGGGTGGGGTTGGGCGGAGGGGGGACGCAAGCGTCGCCCTCGTCCTGTTCGCGACCAACCCATTCCGCACCCCAGGGGGACGCAAGCGTCCCCACCCATCCCTACAACCACCCCCGCCCCTACAGAATTCTTGCGCCTTTCCAAAAACCTACCGGTGAAAGAGCTAATACCCGTTCAACTGTTGGGCTGTAACTGTTAGCACCGTGTTAATGTTGCCAGATGCATCCGACGACACAGCATCGAAGCCGCCAGTCACATTATTATGGTCGTTGAAGTCCATTGGCCCGCTTGCCCCGTCATAGTTGATCTTCGTACCCGCTTTCAGGGCTGTGTAGCCCGTTTTGTAGTCGTACACCGTCGTGCCAGGCGGGTCTGCCACCGTCCTCATCTTCGCGCCCACCGCATCGCCGTTGAGCGAACCTGCCGCGTCAACAGCCAGGGCTAGAACATTCATCGCATCGTACCCGTAGTCCGCCAGTTCGACAGGAGTTGCGCTAAACTTTGCCTGGTACAACTGCGTAAATTCTGTTGTTGCCTGACCTCCCTTCGAGGTACCTTGCAGCGAGGTCAGCACCTTTTGCGCTACCGCAGGTGTGATGGCTTTAATGAAGTCCGACGAGGCCGTCACATCGGTACCAATGAAAGGCAGTCCCAGACCCTTCAGTTCCTTGATCTCGCTGAACAGCGTTGCGCCCGTTTGTGCATCTACCTGAGTAAACACAACCTGGGGATTCGCTGCGTAGAGTTGCTCGATCTCAGAACGATACGAAGACTGATCCGGTACCAGGCTAATATCGGCCACAATCGTGCCGCCGTGCCGTTTGAAGGCATCCACCACCGGCGCTTTCAGCGTCTGCGCCGACTCATTGCTGCCAAACACCAGCGCCGCCTTTGTGTAGCCTTTGCTGTTCGCGTAGTAAGCCATCGCTACGCCCAGCAGGTTATCAGAGGGGCTGCTGCGCCATACATACGTGCTGGTGAGGTTGTCAAGCTGCGTCGTGCCGCCCACAATAATGTCGGGAATCTTGCTCTGTTGCAAGATCGGCAGCACTGCCTCCGCCTCCAGCGACGACGGACCCACGATCAGATTGACCTGGTCAATATTGATCAGCTTGCGCAGTGCCGGCACCGCGTCTACCGCGTCACCGGCAGTATCTGCCGTCACGATCTGCACCTGCCGTCCCAGAATCCCGCCGTTAGCGTTAATCTGGTCAACTGCCACCTGCACCCCTTTCAGAATGTCCGGGCCAATGAAGGACTCAAAGCCGCTCATCGGGCCGATCACTCCCACCTTAATGGGAGAAGTGTTCGTGCTGCTACTATTGCCATTGCTGCTGCCTCCGCAAGCAGTCACCAGCATTGCCAGCAAAATAAGTGCGGCGGTAGACAATTTGCCCCACCACGATGTAGAAAAAGTACGCATTGTCTTACTCCTCGTCTGTTAGACCTGTGTAACCAGACACGCCGAAACTCATCTTTACGACGTGTCAAACGCGGGCAATTATTGCCCAAGATACAGATTCGCCACCTCCTGACTTGCTATCAACTCGGAGCCAGGCCCCTCAAAACGATTGCGCCCGGTCACGAGGATGTAGCCGTAATCGGACCGTTCCAGCGCCATGCGCGTATTCTGTTCGACAACCAGCACGGCCACGCCGGACTCACGGATACTCAGGATGCGCTCCCATACACTGAGTGTGACTTTGGGAGCCAATCCTGCCGTCGGTTCATCCAGCAATAAGACGTGGGTGTCTAGCATCAACGCGCGCGCCATCGCCAGCATATTGCGCTGCCCGCCACTGAGCTGGCCCGCTGGCCGCTGGCGGCTGTCACGCAAATCGGGGAAGAGCGCAAACATCTCTTCGATGCGCGCCCGGAAGTTATCTCTGCGAATGTATGCCCCCATCTCCAGGTTTTCCAGTACCGAGAGCGAAGGAAACACGTTATTGTTTTGCGGCACATAGGCCATGCCCAGTTTCACCAGTTCCTCTGGTTGCGTATTGGTAATATTCTTCCCATCCAGCAAGACGCGCCCGGCAGTCACACGAATCAAACCAAAGATAGCCTTCATCAACGTACTTTTCCCGGCCCCATTCGGCCCAACCACCGAGATAAGCTGCCCCACTTCGAGCTTGAGCGAGACACCATTCAGAATTTTGGCATGTCCATAGCCACCCTCGACTCCCTGAACTTCCAGAATGGCAGGTCGCGCTTCCTGGCGTTCACCACCAGAATCGCTGTTCGCGGCGCTGTTGGGAGATTTTTCCGGGTTGTGTGTCGTCATAGCTTTACCCCTCCCCTAGATAGGCGTCTACTACCGCCGGGTTCTGGCGCAGTTCTGCCATACTGCCCTCGGCAATCGTGCGCCCCAGCGCCATGACGATTACCGTATGGCAGAGCCGCTCTACCATCGCCAGGTTATGTTCAATAATCAGGAACGTGATCCCTTCGTCTTTGCAAAGCGCATCTATGTAGTCACTCAAACGCGCAGCCAGCACTGGATTGATGCCCGCGAACGGCTCGTCCAGCAGCAGCAGTTTGGGCTGCGTCATCACCACGCGCGCCAATTCCAGCAGGCGTCGCTGTCCTCCGCTCAGGTTCCCGGCGTATTCATCTCGCAGGTGATACAGGTCAAAATCCTTCAGCAGTTTGAGTCCGCGTTTCAGGTTCTCGTCCTCCTGCCTGCGTACCGCCGGTAGACCCAGCAGTCCCAGCCAGAAGCTCTCACCCAGTTGATTATGCGGTGCTGCCAACATGTTCTCTGTCACTGTCATGCGCTCAAGTTCCCGCGTGATCTGAAAAGTACGTGTCAGACCATGCCGCGCGATCCGGTGAACGGGCAAGCGCGCAATGTCCTTCCCGTCAAACAGGATGATGCCGGAGTCAGCGCGGATAAAGCCCGTAATCAAGTTGGCTACCGTGCTTTTGCCCGCCCCGTTGGGGCCAATCAAGCCCGTCACGCTGCCGCGAGCAACGGTAAATGAGCATCGTTCCACCGCGCGCAGCCCCCCAAAGCTTTTCGCCATGTTCTGCGTATCCAGTATGATATTGTCAGCCCTATCAACCGTCGCCGTATTCGTAATAGGGTAGGGGCGACCCTTGCGGTCGCCCTGGATATCCTCGCGGCGGTCTCTCGCGACATCCTTACGACTATCTCCCTGGACATTCTCGCCCCGGTCGCCTTGTCCATCCTCGCGGCGGTCTCTCGTGACATCCTTACGACTATCTCCCTGGACATTCTCGCCCCGGTCGCCTTGTCCATCCTCGCGGGCATCTTGACGTGTTTCACTACTCATAGTGTCATCCCTTCCTCGCCTCGCGCGGGCGTGGCGCCATCGGGCAACGTCCCCAGGTTATCCTCCAGGTCCGCGTCCGTAATCTGTACCCCCGTATCGCTCGCCAACGCCGGTTCGAGTTGTTGGAGCTTACTCTTGCCTATGCGGAAGCGTTTCTCTGCGAGAATGCCCTGCGGGCGGAAGCGCACCGTCAAAATGAGCAGGACGCCGATGGCGACGTAGCGGAAAGAGTTCACCACTTGCGGCGAACCGAAAGCGGGGAGGAAACGGGTGATTTCGGAGAACAGCACCGGCACAATCAAAGCTCCTAGCATCGCGCCCCGGTTGTTGGCGCTGCCACCCAGCAGCAGCGCAGCCCACAGGAAGAACGTCTCGCCCGTCGTCCACGCGCTCGGATTGAAGGCGTCCACGTAGATGACCAGCATACTACCGCCAATACCGGCGATAAAAGCCCCGATCACAAACGCTTTTAAGCGCAGCGCAAACACATTCTTGCCCAATCCCTGCGCCACCATTTCATCTTCGCGCACGCTGCGCAGCGCTCGCCCAAAGGGTGAGCGATAGAGTCGCTCCGAGAAGATATAGACGATAATCAGAATGACCAGGCACAGTCCCAGGAAGAAGAATTGGTAGGTGTTGTAATCCAGGTTCAGCGTATCCTGGAAAGGCTGTGGAATGCCGGAGATGCCGTCCCAGCCGTTGACCAGTGGGGTGTTATTGCCGGCAATGGTGTAGAGTACCAGGCTAATGGCCACCGTCACAATTGCGAAATAATCACTGCGCAGGCGGTTTAACGCCAGCAAACCTACAATAAGGGCCAGCAAGGCAGCCACCAGGCCACCCACGAGTAAGGCCGGAATAAAGGGCCAGTTGAGGCCAAGCACATATTGGAAGCCGGACCCCGGCAGCGCCGGCGGCATCATTAAAAGCGAAGTGACGTAGCCGCCCACGGCCACGAAAGCAATGTACATGAAATCAAGTATGCCGGTGTAGCCCCACTGGATATTCAGACCCATCGCCAGGGTACCGTAAATGGCACCGAAGACCGCCAGCGTGAGCAGGTAAAAAGCAAATGATGGCATCGTATTTTCCTCTCAAGCGCATCTATGCGCGTCCACGCGAGGCGAAAATACCTTGCGGTCGAATCAGCAACGCAATAATCAGAATGGCGAGCGCAATAGCAGTCTTATACTCGGAGCTAATAAAAGCCGCGCTTACCTCAGTGGCAATTCCCACCACCAGCGCGCCCGCGATGGCTCCATAGGGACTGCCAATGCCGCCCAGAATGACTGCCGCGAAGATGACGAAGAGAAAGCCAAAGCCTACCGTCGGAGTGAAACTCGCTACATTGAAGGCCAGTACCACGCCGCTCAATCCCCCCAATCCACCGGCTAGCAACCATACCGCGTTGACAACCTGGCGTGTGTTGATACCTGATACACGCGCAAGTTCAGGGCTGTCTGATACGGCGCGCATGGCTTTACCCAGGCGGGTATAGCGCAATAAGGCGTGAATTGCCAGCATGGTGACAATCGCCAGGCCGATTATGCCCAGTTGTAACGGCGTAAAAAGGAACGGGCCTATGCTTAGAGGGTTGCCCGTGTTTATATTGTAGCTCTGAAATTGCTCGCTAAATATGGCTAAGATCACGTTTTGCAGGATCAGTGAGATACCCAGCGTCACCACCAGCATGATGATGGGTGAGGTGCCGCGATTCGTGAAAGGACGCAAAATGAGCAGGTTAATCAGCCATGCCAGAATAGCGGTGGCGATCACGGCCGCAACCAGCCCGATCCAAATGTTCAACCCCAGGTGTTGGTTTACCACAAACGCTGTGTATACACCAAAGGTCAACAAATCGCCGTAAGCAAAGTTGATGTAATTCGTGATGCCGAATTGCAGCGAAAGCCCCACAGCGGCGATCGCCAGAATAGATGCCGTGATGAGGCCGAAGCCGAATGATAAAAGTAATGTGTGCAGCAATGCTAGCCTCCTTATTTATTGATGAGACTTAATGAGTGACTTCGATGTCGATCGATCTAGAGCATATTGGATATACGCTTAAAAACAGGCTATCTTCGCATGGAATGTCCGGTTGTGACAGGCTCGCCATGCGCCAGGTCCTGCATTAATTGCTCGCGCGCTGCCGCCAGTTTCGCCAGCGATATACCCGTCGCCAATCCCATCGCCTCCAGGTACTCCACCAGCGTTTCTGTCGAAAGATTGCCAGGTGCGCCAGGCGCGTAAGGGCAGCCCCCCAGCCCGCCTACTGCTGCATCGAGTGTTGTCACACCCGCTTGCAGCGCGGCGAAGACGTTGGCGAGACCGTAGCCCGCCCTGTCATGAAAATGCGCCGATAGTGTAATGTTTTCAGGTAGCTCCTGGCGCGTCATTTCAAACAAGGTAAACACCTGGCGCGGATTGCCAACCCCGATGGTATCCGCCAGCGAGACCTGCTGTACCTCCATGCGCGCATAGGCTCGCACAATACGCAGCACCGCCTCCGGGGCTACCTTTCCCTCGAATGGACACCCGAACGAGGTTGCGACCGCCCCGCGCATCACCACTCCATCGTGCCGCGCTCGCGCCGCCACCTCTCCCAGTTGCGCCAGCGACTCTTCGACTGAACGGTTGAGGTTGGCCCGGTTGTGTGATTCACTGGCAGAGACAACCAGCGTTATCTCTTCAATATGCGCCGCCTGCGCGCGTTCATAGCCACGCATGTTGGGTATCAACGCGCTGTAAACGACACCGGGGCGTTGTGGGAGATGTGTCGCAACATGATCCGCGTCGGCAAGCTGTGGTATCCACTTAGGATGCATGAAAGAAGTCGCCTCTATCGCCTTAACGCCCGCGTCCAATAGCGCGTCGATGAAGCTCAGTTTCTGCTCAGAAGTCACGAAACGATCGGCGTCTTGAAGCCCGTCGCGCGGTGTGACATCGACAACCGTTACCTGTGAAGGCCATGTGGGAGATGCAGTCATGATTAAATAATCCCCTCCGTTTGCAATCGTTCCAATTCTCTCGCGTCCAGGCCGAGGGAATCGCCATAAATTGCCTTGTTGTCAGCGCCCAGATCGCCGCCACTATGTAATATGGCTCCCGGCGTCTCAGTCAGGCGAGGTACAATGCCTGCCATGTAGGTGACACCCTCCGGCATACGTTTATCAGGTACACGGGCAAGCATACCGCGTGCCTGGTAGTGTTTGTCAGCGGCGATATCCGCGATGCTCATTACCGGGCCAGCCGGCACGCCTGCCTCGTCCAGAATCGCCTGTGCCTCTGCCAGTGGAAGTGTAGCAATCCAGGAGCCGACAATCTCGTCGAGTTCCAGGTGATGTTCAACGCGCGCGCGGTTATCACGGAAGCGCTCATCTTCTGCCAGCCCGGGTTGCCCCAGCGCCTGCGCGAGGCGACGAAACACGTTTTTGCCGTTGCCGCCAATTGCCAGCCAGTGTCTGTCCGCCGTCTGGTACACGTTCGATGGGGCGGCGCGTAACATACTGTTGCCGACACGTTCGCGCACAATCCCGGCATGTTTGTACTCGGTGAACATGGCCTCGGTCAGCGCGAAAACCGCCTCGGTAATCGCTACATCAACCACCTGCCCCTGACCATCACGCTCGCTGGCTCGCAACGCCAGCATCGCTCCATAGGCTGCTTGCTGAGCAGCCAGCGCATCTCCCAGGCTAACGCCAACGCGCACCGGTGGCCTGTCGGGGAAGCCTGTGACAAAGCGCACGCCGCCCATTGACTCGCCCACGTTACCATAACCGGCCCGTTCGCGGTATGGCCCGGTCTGCCCGAAACCAGAAATACGCACTAATACGACGCGAGGATTGACAGCCTTCATGCGCTCATAATCAAGATTCCACTCTTCCAGGCGACCCGGTCGGAAATTCTCAATCACGATATCGACTTGCTCAACCAGTCTGAGCGCCAGCTTCTGCCCCTCTGTATGGTGCAGGTCCAGCGTAATTAGCCGCTTATTGCGCGACTGAGCCAGCCACCACGCCGATATCTTCCCCGTGCGCGTCGGTACCATCGTGCCCCATTCGCGCAGTTCATCACCCCGTCGCGGCGGCTCCACTTTAATTACTTCCGCGCCAAAATCCGCCAGTGTGCGCGCCGCCAACGGAGCCGCGACGAACGACCCAAGTTCTAATACGCGCACCCCCGCGAGAGGGCGTTGCCGCTCAGTACTTTCCATCCGCATTGATGGAGAGATAGGTAATTCATTAGAAGCCATCGTCCTCGAACCTTCTAGCTTTATTGCCCGCCTTTATTCCCGCGCAACGTATCCCATATCAATCGATGCGCGCCGCGCTGCCTCACACACCAGTGGATGGTACCTGACCTGCTCTCTTGCCCCCAGGCGCACCAGCGGCGCGGCCAGTACCATCGCCCCGGCAATCTGCTTGTTCACGTCAAAAATTGGCGCTGCAATAGCCCCGACATCCGCTGCCCGTTCGCCCTCACTCACTGCCCAACCTCTTTCATGTATGTGCGCCAGGCCATTTTTCAATGCTTGTACATCAGATACCGGGTATTTGCTGTAACGCGTAGCGCTTGCCGCGATCAGATCGCTCTGTTCTTCGTCCGGCAGCCACGCAAGTAGGACCTTTCCGCCAGCGCCGACGTGCAACGGCAAAGGAGCGCCGATCTCAACGAACGTACTCAAATTATGCAGTCCGCGCACCGCCTCTATAGCGATACGCGATTCCTTGACGCGAATGTACAGTTCCGAGTTCTCGCCGGTCTGCTCTTTCAGCCAGCGCAGGTGTGGCAGTGCTCGCGAGCGGACATCAATACCCTCGGCCACCATAGCCCCCAGGCGCAAAAGGGTCATGCCCAGTCGAAACTGCTGTCCCTCTTTCATTAGCCAGCCATGCTCGCCCATTACCTGTGCCAGTCGGTACACCGTCGGGAGCGGCATACCAGTGTGCCTGGCAATCTCTTGAGGCGTCAAGGCGACATCTCCCCCTGGAAATGCGCGCAAAATACGCATCGCTTTATCAAGCACGCCGACCTTCGTATCTCGCACTATGGTTGAATCCATGCAACCTTCTTCACTACTCTCCGCGTCGGTATTCCAATATATGGAATATAATCTACAATGTGGAATGTCTATGCTTAAAAGATACCCGCAAAAGATGGGTTTGTCAAGGAATTTTGGGCCAATTTTGCGTGATGGGTACTTGACCCAAACGCGCAAGAGGGTTATTATAGCACGAAACGATGGTGTTCATTTGTTGGGGTGTCATACGTCACGTCCCATCCCAAACGATGGTATGCATTCAAAAAGTTTGCATCCGGCTTTCAGGACGGATGAGGATTGAAACAAACAGAGAAAGAAATATGCCAAAAACGAAACGCGTTGAGCATAAGCGAGCAGTGAGGGTTGCCAAAGCGCACGCCACCTCGCTGCCAAAATTAGAAGTCAAAGAACCGCAGCAGCGTAACCGCAACATGCCGGGGTACAAACCCCCCGCCCGTGGGCTGGCGCGCTATCCCTGGGCTATCGGCCTGAGCCTTCTCGTCATCGCTGTCAGCATCTTTAGCCTGTATTATTTCAAAGCCGGGCCATTCGCGCTACCCAAAAAGGCTGTCGTGCATGTTGTGCCAACGCCTAAGCCCGATCTAACCCTGCCCAATCCTTCACCATGCCTGAAACTGACGAAGCAGTTGACGGATACCACGCCCGCGCCCGACGCAGCCACCTTTGCGAAGATCGTGCATAGCTATCCCAACCCGCCGTCCATGTTCATCAATATGCACTCGTTCTACTGTGTGGGCATCAATACTAATCGCGGCCTGATCGTGGTTGAGCTTGATCCGCAATACGCGCCCGTGACGGTCAACAATTTTGTCTTTCTGGCTGAGAACCACTTCTATGACGGACTAAAATTCCATCGCGTGGTACCCGGTTTCGTGATTCAAGGCGGCGATCCTCTGGGTACTGGTACCGGCGGTCCTGGGTATAAGTTCAAGGACGAGCCTGTATTAGGCACCTATACACAGGGCGTTCTTGTTATGGCGAATAGCGGCGCAAATTCCAACGGCAGCCAGTTCTTCATTACGCTTGCCAATGATACCAAGACGCTTGCCAAATCGTATAATCTATTTGGCCGTGTTGTTCAGGGCATGAATATAGTCCTGAAGATTCAGGGGCCAAATCCAGACGACGCCAAAACGAAGAATATTGTACCCGACGTTATGGAGCATGTCATCGTGCTTCAAGCGTCGTAAAAGAGAAAGGAACACTCATGGCATCCAAACAATATAGCGCGCTACCGCCCATGCGGGTGGAGACGAATAAAACCTATCACGCGACCATCAAGACCAACAAAGGCGATATTCACCTGCAATTGAATCCCGCCGAAGCGCCCCAGACCGTCAATAACTTTGTCGCGCTGGCGCGTGACGGTTTTTATGATGGCGTGGTCTTTCACCGCGTTGTGCCTGGATTCGTGATTCAGGGAGGTGATCCCACCGGCACCGGCAGCGGTGGTCCCGGCTACAAGTTCAAAGACGAGCCGGTCAAACGTTCTTACAAAGCTGGCACAGTGGCTATGGCGAACTCCGGCCCCAACACCAACGGCAGCCAGTTCTTCATCTGCCTGGAAGACCAGCCCGGCCTACCGGGACTTTACACCATCTTTGGCGACACTACCTCCGGCATGGACGTAGTACGCAGCATCCGCCAGGGCGACGTAATGCAGTCGGTGACAATCGAGTAGGACGAGGATTACTGCTATAACAAAACGGCCACATTCCCGAAGGAATGTGGCCGTTTGTTATAGCAGCCTTTCCAATCCCCTCTCCCCAGTGTTACAATACAGCATCTACTTGCGCCCTAACCACAATGCTCCAACTGAAAGGAGTCTACATCATGCTTCTTCATGCCGCTCCACTGATAGAAACGGCTGCCGCGCTGCGTAGCGGGAATCTCGACGTGTTTGCTTATATCAACGAGGTGTGTGATCGCATCGAGGCTGAAGAACCGCAAATTCAGGCGCTGTTGCCTGAAACGGGGCTGCGGGCGCGTCTGCTGGCTGATGCGCGGGCGTTGCAGGCGCGTTATCCTGATCCGGCTGCTCGTCCACCGCTCTATGGTATACCTGTCGGCATCAAAGATATGTTCTTTGTGGATGGCTTTCCTACACGCTGCGGCTCGCAGCTTCCGCCCGAAACATTTCGCGGGCAGGAAGGCGATTATCTCAAGGCATTGCGTCGCGCCGGTGCGCTTATCTTAGGGAAGACCGTCACTACTGAATTTGCCTACTTTGAGCCGGGACCCACGCGCAACCCGCACAACCTGGCCTATTCTCCTGGCGGGTCGAGCAGTGGTTCGGCGGCAGCGGTCGCGGCTGGCTATTGTCCGCTGGCGATTGGCACGCAGGTTATCGGCTCGACTGTGCGCCCGGCAGCGTTTTGCGGCATCGTCGGCTTCAAGTTGAGCCATGCGCGTATTCCCATCAACGGCTGGATTTTATCTTCTGAAGCGTTGGAACACATCGGCATCTTTACGCAAGACGTGGCGGGAACGAGGCTTGCCGCCTCGCTCATGTGCAAAAACTGGCACTCTGTCGAATTATCAGCATCGAACGAACTGCCGGTACTGGGCGTGCCGGAGGGTCCCTTTCTGGTCCAGGCGTCACCAGAGGGACTGGCGGCGTTTGAAAGGCAACTGGCGCTCCTGGAACGAACCGGGTATAGCGTGCGGCGCGTGCAGGTTTTGCCCGATATCGAAGTGATTAACCGTCGCCATAACCGTATCTTTAGCGCGCAAATGGCTCGCGAACACGCACCCTGGTTTGACCAGTATGCCTCGCTCTATCGCCCGCGCACACTGGCCGCTTTACGCGAAGGGCAGGAAATCACCGATCAAGCATTGGCGGAAATGCTCCCTGGCAGGCTCGCCCTGCGTCAAACGCTGGAGGAAACGATGGAGCGCGCAGGCATCGATCTCTGGGTATGTCCATCCGCTCCTGGCTCCGCGCCAGAGGGCCTTGCCACAACCGGCAGCCCCTTAATGAATCTGCCCTGGACACATGCCGGAGTTCCCGCAATTTCGCTGCCCGCCGGAAGCGCCGCCAACGGCCTGCCCCTCGGCTTTCAGTGCGTTAGCCGCTTTATGCAAGATGAACGCCTGCTAGCCTGGGCAGAACCAATCGCAAAAATCGTCGGCGCGGCATAATTATCACGCATCCAACCCGACGTAAAAGGGGTGGCGGCGCGTAGCAAGTTTCGCGCCCAGCCAGCCTAACAGGCCGCCTATGAGGGCTACCAGCACGAGAATAACGAGCGCGGTGATTAAACCGCCTCCGATATTCAGAGGATTGCTGCTGATGCCGGAATTGATCTTGCCTGGATAGTTCGGGATATATTGGACGATGAAGCCGATAATCTGCGCGATTGCGCTTGCCACCAGGCCGCCGAAGAAGCCGAATTTGCGAGCTACCACCACTTTGCCGGTAATGAACCCGGCGATAAAGTAGATGATAAGCCCGATCACGCCTGTGAGCACGAACAGCCCGAACACGGCTGAAGCCACGTTGAGTGGCATCTCGCTGGGATGATTGGCATAGCTCGCGGCCTGCTGGTAGAGATGGGCATTTACCAGTGTGAACACAATGTTCGTAATGGCGGCGAGGATACCCGCTCCCAGGCTAATACTCAGCGTTTTGCGCGCGCCTGCCGCGGGCAATGTGGGACTGGTCGGCTTTTCGCGTTGATGCACCGGCCCCTGCCGAAGTGGTGATTCGGGTAAAGTATTGGCGCCATTGTCAAATGGGTTTTGCGCGCGTTTTTGTGGGGGCCGTATCGGGTACTCCGAATTTGCGTCTCTCATGCACGTTTTCCTTTAATGATTGGGCTTGATATTGCTATAAACAGATGGATAGGTATTGATAAATTGCCATTGGCTTAGCGGCCAATAGATCATGACCGCTTTGCCAATTATATAACTTTTTGGCACAAACCCCCAGTCCCGCGAATTGTCACTGAACTGGCGATTGTCACCCATCACAAAGTACTCGTTCGGGGGTACGACCCACTGGCGTCCCTCCAGATTAAACGGTACTTTGACATACGGCTCCTGTAGCGCCACCCCATCTACCTGCACAGTAGAATTTGTTGTCACAATGGTATCCCCTGGCAAACCAATCACGCGCTTAATGAGATCTTTTGTGGTGTCAACTGGCCAGTAAAAAACGATCACGTCTCCTCGCTCCGGTGGCTGGAAGAGATAGGCTTGTTTATTGACCAGCACGTACTGGCTATTGTGCAGGCTGGACTCCATGCTGGTGCCGTCAACCTGGTAGTTTTGAATGGTGAAGTGGATTACCAGGAAAATGATGAGAGTCAACGCAAGAGTTTCAACGATCTCGCGCGCCAGGTGTGATGATTTGTTCAACTCAAACCTCGTTGTCTAACTGCCAGGGCGCAGGTATTACCAGGGCGGGGACAAGCCCCGCCCCTGCCCTGTCCGGTTTCTCCCCCCGCATCATAGCAGGGTAGGGGCGGGGCTTGTCCCCGCCCTGGTTACTAATACTCGCGAATACCGGGGAAAAGGTGTTGATCCATTCCCAGTTGCTTAAAGGCCAGTAGACCGCGACGGCCTTCCCGACGATATAACTCCGGTTAAGCGGACCCCACGTTCGTGAATCGAGACTGTTGTCGCGATTGTCTCCCATTACAAAAAACTCACCTGGTCCCAGCTTCCACGTATTAGTGTCAAAGTTAAAAGGTGTCGAGATATATGGCTCGTTCAGTATCTTTCCGTTTACGATCACCTCGTTGCTGGTTGTATGGATGGTGTCTCCGGGTATGCCAATAATACGCTTGATAAAGTCTTTGGTTGTATCCAGCGGATAGTGAAAGACGATCACATCCCCACGCTGCGGCTCGTGAAAGAGATACGCTACCTTATTCACCAGCACATATTCATCCGTGTGCAAGCCAGGCTCCATACTCACGCCATCCACTCGAAAACTTTGAGCGGCGAAGCGGATCACCAGGAAGATCAACAAGGTAAAAGCAATTGTCTCGATCAGTTCCCGGATCAGACGAGTTCGTTTCTCTGACAACTCCAGCAGCCCTCGCGTGTCTAAATTTGTATCACCTTGCACATTATAGCGATTAGCGCCCAAAGGGACAAGCGTATAACCCTTGTGGGTTATACACTTTTTGGCAAAGGGGAATAAAATGCTTGCATGATGTGTTAAAATATGTGTATGACATCAGAAAAGGATTGTATCGCTTCTGTGAGAAATGGTTTCTTCGAGCGTCAATGCGTATGAGAGATGTCGAAACAGGAGCATACTCGAATGAGATTGTATGTAGGGGGACTCCCCTATCAAACTACCGAGCAAGATTTGATCGATCTTTTCTCGCAGGGCGGCGAAGTCGCTTCAGCAGTTGTTATCACCGATCGCGACACCGGGCGCAGCAAAGGCTTCGGCTTTGTCGAAATGAACAATGATCAAGAGGCGCGTTCTGCCATCGATCGTCTGAATGGGACCGTTATGGGCGAGCGCACCATCACCGTCAACGAGGCGCGCGAGCGCCAGTCAGGTGGCGGTGGCCGGGGCGGCTTCGGCGGCGGGCGTGATCGAGATCGTCGCTCAGGCGGCGGTGGCGGCGGCTACAACCGCGGCGGTGGACGCTACTAAAATCCGCTCTCCAGTAGCGCGGAACAACGTCTATTGCACGCGATAAACGCAGGAGGCGAGCATACATTGCTCGCCTCTTATTTTTTTATTTCCATTTCATAACTCTTTTGTCGCGTTTTTACAATAATTTCTGAGCATAGTATGTTATCATACACCTGTACTGGCCCGGTGCTGTGGCTTATGTATGATTTCTTGCCGCCTGCGGCGGTGGCGATATGGAAAAGAAGAGTCTGCGGGCTGTTCGCCGCAGGCGAACAGCCCGCAGACTCTTCTTTAGAGAAAGAGAGGATAATCGGCAAGGCCACCGTTTTCCTCAAGGCCATGAATAAGCCGCTGCCCGAGAATTTTCAAGAATATATCGGATAAGCTACAGGACAAACGAAGGGGAGCCTGTTAGCGGGATGCTCACGTCCCGCTAACAGGCTCCCCTTCGTTTGCCCTGTTCGTCTTTGTTCTCTGTGTATGCTTAAATTGGAGGAACATAAGAGTGCCAAATTTAAGCAATCTTCCACAAAAGAAAAAAGCACGCAGAAGATATATTGCAACTCTCATTATACTTGCTTTGACTCTGATGGCTTTGATCTGGCCCGTTCGTGTAGCCACATTTGCGCGATATGAGCAACAAGCTCAAAATATCGACATACATGCCGCGTGGCAATCCCACAACCTTGATTTACTCTATATCGTTTCGTATAGTCAGCAAGAACAACCATACGGTCCTCTCGTGGTCTATCGCGCTGTCGGTGGTGATTTACGCGACGTTGTGCCAGTTGTGGCGATACGACGTAGTCCTGCGCTACAAACACCCGTGTTGTTCCCTTCGCCCGATGGCCGCTATGTGGCATTATTACAGCCGCTCATGACGGGTTATACCTCTAATCTCAATGGCGCTGTTTTGAGCATTTACTCGACCGGTGGACACTCGCTCGCGCCCGAAGGTAGTCGCGCGCTTCTACTGGATGCTGCCAGCTTGCTCGCCAGTAGCAGGATACTGGCCCTGCATGTTGCCTCTGCCGACAAAGTAATCTGGTCGAGCGATAGCCGTTATGTGTATTACCATAGCGGCGCGGCGGACCAGCAATTGCTTGTCGCCCATACAGCGCATACGCGCCCTCCTCTTAACTTGAGCGGCTACGATGAGATTCATCGTGTAGACCTGGTCGGGCATGATATGACGCTCTATCGCCAGCCGATAGGCCAGAATTCGCTGCGCCTGGTCGGGCTGGATCACGCGGGGAATCTCATCCTGACGCTGGCGCGCCCGCGTATGCCCGTCGCATTGGTACGTCTTGCTACCATTGCTGCCAATGTTCTCCCTGTATTGTTCTTGACGTTGCCGCCCGACATTTTACCCGGCAACGTGCTGCAAGTTGGCAGCGATGGTGAGTCCATCGAGTGCGAGCGCGTCTTGAACTGGCAGCCCCTTCGCTACATCACTATTCGTATCGCCCTGGCCGATGGTTCGATCTCAAGGGCGCAGCCACTTTTTGACACCAGCCGCTATGGACGCGCCCTGACTGCCGTGGCGCGTTCGGGAGATGGCGCTCTGCTGGCAATGTCACAGGTAATACGTGTACGCGACGACCTGGCGGCGCAGGGCATCGCGAATGTACCCGCGCAGGAAAAGCTCTTGCTCGCCGATACGCGCGCGGGCGCATTACAAACCCTGGTATTGCCTTATGGAGGCCAGCTTGTGGGAGCTTTTTGGACGCAGCATGGCGCGTCCGAGCAGGTTCAATCCGTCCCGCGAAATGTGCTGGCCCAACTGCTGGCATTTCGGAAACGCCTGACCAACGGGCCATCAATGAATGCCAGTGTTTTTCAACAGGATGAATGGATGCTCGAGGGACACAATGGCCGGTTGATAGATGCGCCCGCGCTTCCTCTTATGTGCTATGGCCTGTGTAGCTCCGTCAATGGCGCGCCGCATGTCTCGGCGGCTATTTTGCATGGCGTCGCCTATACCGAAAGTAACTGGCACCAGTTCAACAGCCCTGATTACCAGGTAGGCGGTGAGCCGGTTGGGACGCCTGTAGAAAGCTTCGATGGCGGCTGGGGCGAGTACCAGCAAACATGGGGGATGCCGCCGCAATGTATCAGCGCCAACAACTGCCGCAACGATGTCAACAGGGTGCAGCACGATCAAAGCTATAATATCGGCGTAGGTATCGCCTCGTTAATCAATGACTGGAACAGCACCGCCGGTGTCGCGTCCAGTGCCGACCCCAATAACCCGTACAAGGCCAACGACTGGTTTTTTGCCGTGTGGGCCTATAATGGCTCCTTTGGCAACAATCCCAACGACGTGCCATCGTCCAACTACGCCCACTGGTATCCGGGCGCGCCGTTCCGCTCGATCTATGAAGAGTACGTCTGGTACTTTGCCGCGCACCCCCAGTATTATAGCAACGCCTGGACGGATAATTACATCCCGTCCCTGGGACCATCATTGCTGCCACCGCAGATCGATTTTAGCAATACCACCGATAGTTTTGTAGCCTGTGTCACCTGCACCATTCCCGACTGGACAGGCGGCAGCTATGACCGCGCATGGGTCGGCTCTGGCGCGCCGGATACTGTTGCGAGCGCCTTCACCTCCGCCTTTGCGCAACTGGGGGGTGAAAGCGTACTGGGTCTGCCCCGGGATAACGGCGGCGGCGCGCCCACCCATCGCTGGGGCAATGGCTGGACGCAGGATTTCGGCGGCGGCTCTGACCTGCCGGGTGCATTACTGCAAGCCGATGGCACAATGACACCTTACTGGGTGCATGGCGGCGTCTGGACGCAATATTTCATCATCGATCATGGCGCGGTCGGCTGTCACGGCTACCCAACTTCAAACCTCGTGCCATTCAGCGACCCTGGCCTGGGGAATGATACAACCTTGCGCCAGACGTTCCAACAAGGCTCCATCGAATGGGATGCCACAACCAACACAGGAGTAAACGACGTGTGTTCGTAGGGATTTTCCAGGGCAAGAATGTCCAGGGCGGGGGCGCATGTGTTTTACCAGGGCGGGGCTTTTGCCCCCGCCCTGGTTCGCGGTTGGCGCTCTTCACATCACCACTGCCGGATAATCAGATGGCCCAGCGCGACGGCATGAACGATATCGCCGCGACTGACAATGCCAACCAGCCTGCCCTGCCTTATGACCGGCACGCGCTTGATTTTGCGTTCTGTGAGCAGGGTAGCAATCTCGCTGACGGGCGTCTCTTCAGCGACGGTCGTAATATCGCGGCTCATGATGTCGGCGACGCGCAGCCCATTCTGGTCGAGCAACCCGTAGCGGTTGACCTTGCTGATGATATCTGCTTCTGTGACCATCCCTATGAGGCTGCCAGTGGCATCAAGCACTGGGAGCCCACTGATACGCTTCTGGTCGAGTAACTGCGCGGCCTCTTGCGCGCTGGCTTCGGGGTGAATGGTAATGACTTTGCGAGTCATAATGTCGCTTGCGATCATCTGCACACTCCTTTGGGCGCGGGTGAACGAACAATAGAGCAATATTGCTGGCTGTATATATATCATACCATAAAGAAGGGAGTTATCGGGAGATACTATTCAACTTCAGTCGCATTTTGTAAATCCTGTAACAAGTTTATTACCCACCTCTCTGGCGGTTCTAACTTTAGATAATGTCTTTCT
Organism: uncultured Chloroflexia bacterium; assembly: GCA_963769535.1. Taxonomy (GTDB): domain Bacteria; phylum Chloroflexota; class Ktedonobacteria; order Ktedonobacterales; family Ktedonobacteraceae; genus CF-113. The sequence goes on from CAVYMC010000010.1 coordinate 111,701, forward strand.
TCAAGAAAATCCACGATGGTAGCAGCTTGAGGAAACTCTTTTTTGAACTCGTTTGATAACCTATCGAGTAAGGTTCTTGCTAAAATGGTGGCATATTGCCCTCGCAGGCAACGCTCATACCAATTTATAAGTTCTTCTTCTGTTACAATTCCCTTCACCCTGCTGAACCAGCTTGTCTGGCTTAAAAGGTTTTCTATGACTGATTTAGCTATTGACTGACAAACAATATCTCGCCAATGTTTGGACTGACTTCTGTATGTCTCAAGCATGTTGATATCAATTTCTACGTCTCCAATTCTGGAGTGATATAAAACTTCGGCTATCTGTATCGGCTTATAGAGGTCTACTCTTCCTATGTTGATAATCCGATCAAGACGATTTTTAGCATCCTTGATTGATGGCATTGGTATTATTCCCTTTAGATTGTGTTGGAGTTATATGGCAAGGGTAGCAGGGCGTTCAAGCAAGATTGCTTGCTGTGGCCTTAATGGCAAGTGAGCAGGTTGATACATAGCATTCAAGACACTGCGGATTACGGCCTCAACTGCTGGAATAGCAACCGAATTGCCCGTAAGTTTGCGCATGGCAGAATAACCACAGACAATTTGGTAATCTTCTGGAAATCCCTGTAATCGTAACATCTCGCGTTCAGTCAGTCGTCTTTCACCGTCTACTAATAAGTAATTATAAGATGCTCCCGCTCTTAATGCGCAAGAATATGGATACGCGCTAATGTGTCCGCCTTTATTTTCATGCCAGATGGTACGCTTCTCAACTATTTTGTCGCGTTTAGCAAGGCGGCTAGCTTGAATTTTATCGGAGGCATAATAGAAATCCGGTACTTCCGCTTCTAAAATGTCTTCCAGTGGCCGCATAGCTATATTCCCTCTGGGCCATGAAAAAGCGGTAGGTTCGCGAAACCCAACAATGAAAACTCGTTCGCGCTTTTGAGGCACCCCAAATTTGAGAGCATTAAAAACCCTATAATCAGCATGATAACCCAAATAGTGAAGCTTTTCCATGATGCGCTTCAATGTTTCGCCTTTATTATGACCTGCGAGTTGCTTTACATTCTCTAAAATAAAAGCTCTGGGACGTTTGGCATCGAGTATGCGAGCGATTTCAAAAAAAAGAGTTCCCCTGGTATCATCAAATCCCAGACGAGAACCAATTATGCTAAAAGGCTGGCATGGAAAGCCGCCAAATAATATGTCGTGGTCAGGAATATCTGAAGCTTCTACTTTGCAAATATCTCCAACCGGCTTTTGATGAAAGTTGGCTTCATAGGTGGTTTGACAATCAGGATCGATATCCGATGAGAAGACACAAATGGGCTGAATCTCGCGTTCCCTACACACATTCCGAGCCGCTATATGGAAACCCCCAATACCGCAAAATAAATCAATAAATCGTAACTGTTCCATATTCCATCCTTATCACTCTTTTGAAATGCAGTATAGCATAATCAACCCGACTACAGGCTATTAAAGCCTGATTTTTAGCAAGAAGGTTCTATACAAGCGCGCCTTACTTCAAATCATTAAACTACTGAAAGCCTGATTTTCATGGCGTTTTGCTATTATAATCAGTAGTATCTATTTGACAAGAATGAACGCGAAAATATAATTACTCTAACACAAGAAATAAATGGGTTTAGTTTGTTGTAGTAGCATATTCTCGGAAAAAGGGTGAAAAATGGATACAGTAGATAAAGAAACACGTTCGCGGATCATGTCTGCTGTGCGTAGCAAAAATACGAAACTGGAACAGCCCGCGCAAGTCAGGAATCTTGCTACCAGTGACACTTTAGCACAGGATATTCCACTGTTCTACAACACTGTCACCATGAAGTACAGAATTACTGAATGTTGGTACAGAAAGTTCGTCAGGATTATGTGGTTTAACAATCCCTTTACCAACAAAGTGGAGAGTCTTCCAGAGACAGAGTATGCCAAGTTCGTTAAGGCCGCAACTGAGGGCTTTAACGTTGAGGGGAAAGAGTACAAACTTCCTGAGGGACAGAAAATCAAAGCCATTCCCAGGATGCAGAAGAAGGTGTTCTATAAGATATTCTCCGGGACTTTCGTCCTTGAGGAAGGACCTTCCCCTTATGAACACAACTGGTTTCCATACGTCCTGTTTGGGGCGTATAAGTCTGAGGACGACAACAGGTGGTTCTCAGTTATCAATATGATGAAAGACCCTCAGAAAGGCAGGAACGCAATGAGGAGGCAGTTACTTCACCTCCTTAATACGAGTCCGAAGGGCCTACTCGTACATGAAGTTGGAGCACTTGTCAACGAAGAGGAATATGACAAGCACTCCTCTGAGCCCAACTTCCGCCTTCAGGTTGGACACAACAAGATGGATAAGTACAAGTTCACTGATCAACCACAGATTAGTTCTATCTATGCACAACTGGACGGAGTGTTCGAGCAGGATATTAAAGATGTCAGCGGCGCACAGGACTCCCTTCTTGGCATCCAGACTTCCTCACGAGAGCCTGGCATTACTGTCAAGATGCGGCAGGAAACTGGTATCGCTGTTCTTTATATCCTGTTCTCGAACTTCCGCGAGTCTCGGCTCCAGTGTGGCCGATTGATGATGGCTATGATTCAGCAGTATGTGAAGGCCCCTCAGTTAATACGTTTTGAGGGCCAGAACGGTATGCAACTCTTGCAGATTAACAGTCAGATGAATCCGGCTTTAACAGGGTTCAATGACATAAGCGCAATGGATAATGACCTTGCGATTGATGAAGCAGTTGAAAACAACACTATGAGGATGGCCATTGCTCAGATGCTTACGGATTACAGTCAGTCTAACCCCGGCTCCATTCCTCCTGATCTCATCATGGAATATAGTGACATGCCATTCTCTGTTGTGCAGAGAGTCAAGCAGTATAACGCTGCAATGCAGAAGAGAGAAGATGATAAGTGGCAGGCGGAATTGGAAATTCAGCGTGAGATTGCCAGTACGAAGGGTATGGCTGATGTTCACAAGAGTAAGATTCTGGCAACGGCGCGTAAGGCGTCTGCTGAGAAACACAGTAAAACAACGGCAGCAAAGCAGTAAAATATAGATACTAACGGAGGCGTTACATGGCAACAGAGGCGGGAATAGTAACTGATACCACAAAGGCAAATATCGAAAACAGTCTTGGCTCTGTTGACGGTGGTATGCCTGAGTATGGAACAATCAATCCTGACACAGGTGTCGCTTATACTCAAGAGGAGTTGGATGCGGCGGCAGCAGAAGTAAAGGCACAGGAAGATAAGGTGGCTGCAGACGCGGCTGAGGCGGCACGAGTTGCTGCACTTTCTCCTGAGGCATTAGCTGCAGAACAGGCGGCAAAGGTGGAGGCTGACAAGAAGACGGCAGATGATGCAGAAACTGCCAGACTTGCGGCTCTTACACCGGAGGAACGTGCGGCA
>CAVYMC010000011.1:0-2142662 GCA_963769535.1 uncultured Chloroflexia bacterium
GAGCCTGCCGCATTATGGTGGCCCACTCTGTCAAGACAGAAAAATCAGCTAAACTAAGAGCTACTTTCCTCCTTTTTCAAGTCCTATTCGTTCTGCCTTCGCCCAGCTGATGCTTCGTGAAAATACACTTCGGCAGGGGTTTGGTAATCGAGGGATTGATGAGGTCGCTCTTGATTATAAAAGGCGAAATACCGTGTTAATGCTTGACGTGCCTCTCGCGGTGAGAGGTAATCGTGAAGGTATACCTCCTCGTACTTCACGGTGCGCCATAAGCGTTCCGTAAAAATGTTGTCTAAGGCTCGTCCTTTGCCATCCATGCTAATCTGCACATTGGCGGTTTGTAACAGGCTGAGATACTGCGGACTGGTAAAATGGCTTCCCTGGTCACTATTGCAGATCAGCGGCACGGCTTGTCCTAATGCCCGTTGCACCGTGCTCAAGCACAAAGGGCAACTCCAAGGTCTGATCGAGTTCCCAGCTGACGACATAGCGCGAGTACCAATCCAGGATCGCCACCAGGTACATCCAGCCGCCTCTCAGGCGAATGTACGTGATATCAATGCCCCAAATATGATTGGGGTACGCGCTGGTGATGTGACGCAATAAGTACGGATACACTCCCTCCTTTTGGTTGCGTTTACTCAGGTTGGGTCCGGGATAGATGGCCGCAATGCCCATCTCGTTCATATACCGACCGACTGTTTTGCGGTTGATGCCCATCCCTTCTCGCTGTAATTGCGCCGCCATCTTGCGAGACCCGTAAAAGGGACATTGAGTATAGATTTCATCAATGCGATGCTTGAGCCGCACTTCTTCGGCACTGGGAGGGCGCGGCTGGTAATACAAACTCGCACGACTCAGACCCAGCAGATCAGCCTGCCTATTCAGTGGAAGCTCACTCTCTACCCGCTCAATCAGGCCGACCCGTTCCTCCCGACTCAGAGTTGTAACTTTTTTTTCAGCCAACTGACCTGTGTCGTCAACTTGCCAATTTCGGCGTACAGCTCGCTGAGCAGCTGCTCATGGGCGCGTTTCAATTCCACCGTGCTGTCCTGTTTCTCAAAGAGGCCGGGCATCCCTTCTAATGCCACGGCCCGCCAATTCTTCAGTTGGGTCGGATGGACTTCATACTCGGCGGCAATTTGCGCCAGCGTCTTCTCTTCTTTGAGTATTTCCTGAACCACTCGTGTTTTGTAAGCGGCTGTGTACTGTTTTCTCATCATGCTTGAGTATATCTTATTTCAGCCTCTTTCCGTGTCTAAATTTCTAGGGCCATTATACATGAACAAACGACAGACCGGAGAAACTTGAGCAGAGAAGACCAATCACACAAACGAGGGAGAGTAGTTTTGTACTAGAGCGAAGCCTTCTGTCGCATGGCTTTTCGCTAGATACATGTTTGTACATACTCTCGGCTCCTTTCTCTATTATTTTGAATGGAGATTGGTAATCGTGCTATAAGCGTTTGGTTATGACTAGCTGCCAGAAGTGTGCATCGATGAGGCATGCTTTCTCCTAAATAGAAAGATTGCAATCCCTACAATAAGACAAATCCCAACAACTGTGAGAAAAAGAAGAAGAATGGGGGGATGAAAGCCTGAGCCATCTCCACGAGATGATACAGTTGTGGGTGTAGCTTTAGGACCTGTCTGCCCACTTGATCCCTGTTGTTCTGCTCGAATAATCGCGATTTCTGTAGCAATGGCTTCTGGCGCGGGTGTTGGCAATAATTGGACTGATGGAGATGCTACTATGATTGTGCCTACCATTTGTTGGGAGAATCCCTGCGCAGAATACTCATATGTGCCTGTTTGGGTCAACATGGTCTCCCATTGCTGGCCTGGTGCGAGAGGTGGTGAAACAAAACGATGATCATTCGCAATGATGGTGTAGGTCGTTGGTAGCTGAGCATCATTGAGAAAAGCGATAGTATCATGCATATGCACAGTTAGCAAGTAAGGATTGAAACCCGGGGGCTTTGATACACCAGAAATATGAATGGTTACTGTGTTAACTGCTGCGAATGTAGGCTGCGCTGGAAGCAGGATTGTCCACGGAAGGCTTAGAAGAAGAAAACATATGCTGATAAGGGTATACCGTTGATCCTTTTTCATGTGGTTGTTTCCCCTCTTCTTTCTCATAAATACAGTTCTTAATTCCTGCACACATTACCTAAAACACTAAAAATCAGTATACATTTCCCACATTTCGCAGTTTCAAATTGCATTTTTTGCAAATTGTTTTGTAAAGCGGATCTCCAACATAGAGATTATTTATAGCTCTACAATATAACATGCCTTCCTACCTAGCATCGCAAAAAAACTGCTAAATGTGGATTATTAATATGTCACTAGCAAGACTTGGAATACCCCATACTGTATCGTTTTGAGCACGAAATCGACTTGTGCGTCGGACTCAAGGCCTTTCTGAAAGCGGCCTGATGATTTATAACCAAGCCTCAGTTAGTTCGGTCAAAACATCTATCTCCTAGCAACCAAATTTTACAAACATGATTCTCCTGAAGTGGTTATCAAAAATAATGGCTAATTCCGTAGAATCTCACTCGTTTCGTGGTCTCGCCATATTGCAATACCGATGTGTTAAGCGGGCATTTTCAGGAATAGTTTGCCCTCCCTTCCAGTATTGTTGGATGTGGTCAATGGCAGCATCGTCAACCGAACTAATATGCTGATGACAGAGTAGGCAAGTCTGATCTTCGTCGAACAACTCTTTCTTTAACTGCAATGAGAAACACCTTGGCTGTTTCTTATAACTCTGCAATACATCATCAACAAGTGCTTCAGCCAGATGAAATCTTTTTTTACTTTCCCTTGTTCACTTGTACCGATTAATATTGCATCGATGAATTCTTCATGAGAAGTCATGAGGTCAAGAAAGCCTTCGCGCAAGGAGTCCAGCGCTGCGTAGACACGACTCTTATCTCTATTCCAAAATACACCCATCAGCACATCGTAAAGGGAGGCATTAAATTGCTTCGTCTCCCAATTGCCATTTGGATTCGATTTTGATCCAGCATAAAATCTTTTGAAAGCAGGGCCTCCAAAAAGGGATTTTACGATTTTACCGAATTTTTAAAGGCCCTGCGAAGCTCATTGGCATCTTCCTTTGTAATATGCTGATATTTTTCATATCCCGATTCAAGAATCTCTTCATAGGTGGTAGATATTTGAGGTAAGTTTCATGATAGAAGGCTGCGAAACGCAAAACGAGTTCGACATCGTGCATTCGCGGATCAGGCTTTTTGAGGGCCAAGGAGTTGCATAAAATCAAGGTCTTGAGCAAGCTGCTTTAACAATTCCATATATTCCCCATGATAGATGCAATTGCGTAGCTCCATATCATTCAAGGGAACAGCACCAGTGTTGAGGCGCTCGAATATTTCAAACTTTAATTCGGGGTTTGAGTCATAAAGAATGGTGATCGCACGAATTGGATAATACCGGATTTTATCCTGGAGATTTTCATCAAGTTCCTTAAAGCTTTTATTATTCAGCTCATGGAACACCTCTAGTCCAGTAAGTTTGAAAGGTTTCTCATCTGGAAATTTGTCATCCAAAAGGAAAAGAAAGATGTAAGGCGCTGTTGCCCGTCTATCACCAGCTCTTTTCCATTTGCTTCTTGCGCAAGATAGATAATGGGTAAGGGAATAGCGAGAAGAGCAGATTCAATTAATTTACTCGCTTTAGGTCGATCCCAGACAAACAGGCGCTGGAAATCAGGTTGCAAGATGAGTTTACCTCTTTTAAATTTTCCGTAAAACGCATCAATTTGAGGGTCGTCGGACTTTGTATGAATGACGCGCTTTTCTTGAGCTAAGGGAAGTGCTAATCCTTCAACCCCCTCTTGTCCTTCAAACGTAAGCTCTTCTTCGCTAGAAGTAGGCGTTGCTATCATATTATTGCTCTTCATTTGACTTACAACTACCGTCTCATCAGCTTTGATCGGATGAGGTAGAACCTTTAAAGCAGCACGAAATTCTTCAGCATAGTTCTTCACTTGAAAGAAACTCATGGCCGAGCCAATCTCACTCAAGGCTTTCCGTGAGAAATAAGCGAGTGGAAGTGTTTCTATCCAACGAATAGCTCGCTGATGAGGGTAAGCTGGTTCAGGTTCCGTATTAAATACATATGCTCCTTCAACCATTCCAATATGTATCTGTCGGTCTTGCTTGGAAAAATAGACTACAAGATCGCCTATTTGCATCTCATAGACAAAGCGATACATTTGACCAGCCATAACTGGTACGGCACCTGGCTTATGATTTGGATACACTTCGATAACACGTTCCTTGAATGCTTCACGATCAGGTGCCAAAACAGAAAGATCACCCATGATATCCCAGCCTAAAGCAATCATGTTGTTGAGGAAGAGGGAGTTTGCATCTCCTGTTCGACCGCCGTGAATACCCCAGACAACCTGTTCACTTGTTATTACCACTATCTGTTCCCCCTTTTCAATATTGTCGCCTTCTAACATCGGCACTGAGGGTAAAGCATCTATTGTTGCTATGAATCGATTCGCCTTGCTATTGATTAGCACAAGTATATCAGGCCGATCAATAAAGATCTCTGGTTGGGGGGATGCGCTATTTTACATGGATTGAGTACGAAGCGCGAAAAGAGCACAGAATCTCATTGTGAGAGAAATCGTCCCAAGCTCATAATTGCAGAGATGTGCAAAAAATAGCGCACACCACACCCGCTTACCTTGCGCATAGAGACATGCTGCGGTATACTTCAAACGGCGTTATGGGGGTAGAGGGCAAGGACAAACTCGGCGCGGCCATCAATACACATAGCCCCGAAATCCTCATGACGACTACGGATGTTTCCAATGGAGTAGCCAGTTGGCTACTCCGTGTCATGCTATATGCATGTAGAGGAGAGAGTTTCGATGTCATCAACACCTGAGTCTATTCAACTGGAAGACTGGATTCGAGACATCCCTGATTTCCCACAGAGAGGCATTCTCTTCAAAGATATAACCCCCTTGTTGCAGGATGCCGCCGCATTCCATGCCTCGTTAGACCGCCTGGCGGCGCATTATGCCGGTTCGGGCATTGAAATGGTGGTAGGAGTGGAGTCGCGCGGCTTTATTTTTGGCGCGGCGCTGGCTTATTTGCTGAACTGCGGCTTCGTGCCGGTCAGGAAATTTGGCAAACTGCCTCATCAGACGGTCAGTGTCGAGTATTCGCTGGAATATGGCACCAACGTAGTTGAGATGCATACCGACGCCATTCGTCCCGGACAGCGCGTGCTGATCGTTGATGATCTGCTGGCAACGGGCGGCACTACTTCGGCAGCGATGGAACTGGTGGAAAAGCTGGGCGGCCATATCGCGGGCATTGCTTTCCTGGTTGAGCTGACCTTCCTGAAAGGCCGCGAGCAACTCGGAGGCCACGACGTTTTCGCGCTGATTAAATATTAAAAGCAAAGAGCCGGGCGCAGGCTTGCCTGCGCTCCTGAGTACTTGCCATTACTATTTTTATCTTCCCATCCGAGCCAGGTGGTTTTTTCCTCGAAGGGGATGGGTTTGCGTTCGAGGCGCGGGATAGCCGGAAAGCCGACATAGAGGAACGATACGATGTGTTCCTCTGGCGTAAGTCCCAGCCATTGTTTGATACGCGGGTCATACGCGGCATCTCCCGTGCGCCACATACAGGCCAGCCCCATCTCTTCACCCGCCAGCAGCATATTTTGCGTGGCTGCCGCCGCCGCTTCGATATTTTCAATCTCAAGCACGTTAGGCTGCCGGGGGATTTCCGCCGCTACCACAATCACGACAGGCGAACGCATCAGCTTGTTACGCTCCTTGTTGAGCATGGCCTGCGCCTTCTCGCTGCTCGTCTCCTCCAGCCTGTCCGCCAGCGATGCAGCCATGAGCGCGCCAAGTTCCTCGCGCGCGCTGCCTGCCAGCACAATAAATTTCCAGGGCTGCACTTTATGATGGTTCGGCGCGTGCGTGGCCGCCTCCAACAGGCGTTCGATTTGCTGGCGTGACGGTCGCTCAGCGGTCATTTTACCGATGCTGCGCCGATTTTTAATGGTTTCAAATACGTTACTCATGTTGTTCCTTTATTATATGGTCCGAGGGCAACCGCAAGGGGCCATTACCCCGTATTCCTTAATCCCGCTGCAATGCCATTAATCGTCAGCAGTACGGCGTAGGTCAATTGCGCCCTCTCGCGCTCTTGCTCGCTTGCGGTTTCCTGCGTGAATTCGTCCAGCACCAGGGGGCCGCCGAGGGCGCGCAGGCGGCGCAGCAGCGTTACCTGGAAGTAGCTCAAAGGGTCTACGTAGGGGTTGCGCAGGCAAATCGAGCGTTGTAGCACAGGCGAGGTATCAAGCAGCGCATGGCCTCCCACGATCTCCAGCAGCATATGTTTTGTGCGCTCGTATTCTTCGAGAATGGTGGTTGAGAGGCGTTGGCGCAATGATTCGTCTTCGACCAGCAGCGCATAGTGGCAGGCGATGTGCATATCCGCCTTTGAAAGCGTCATTTGCATATTATCCAGGAAGGCGCGTAGAAACGGCCAGGCGCGATACATGCTCCGCAGTTCCTCGATACTGCCGGGTTCTTGCGCGACATATTCTGCCAGCGCCGTACCCACGCCGTACCAGCTTGGCAGCACATAGCGGCTCTGCATCCAGGAGAACACCCAGGGGATAGCGCGTAGTTCCTCGATGCTGCGTCCTTTAGCGCGGCGCGCTGGCCGCGAGCCGAGGTTGAGCCAGCCCAACTCAAGAATGGGGGTGGCCTGCTCGAAAAAAGCGCAAGAAATCGGGCGTCTCGTAGATCAGGCCGCGATAATGGGCGTGAGCGCGCTCCGAGAGGTTTTTCATGATGGTTGCCCAGCGCTCCGTAACACTCGTCCCTGCATCATTAGCGCTCAACTTTGCGCGTGGAACGCTGGACTCGGCTACTCCGGCCACCACCAGTTCCAGGTTGCGCAGCGCGATTTCGGGGAGGCCATATTTGAAGGAAAGCATCTCGCCCTGCTCGGTGATGCGAATACGCCCGTTGACCGTGCCGGGTGGCTGCCCCAGGATCGCTTCGTAGATGGGGCCACCACCGCGCCCAATCGCTCCACCACGCCCATGAAAAAGAGTAATACCGATAGCATGTCGCTCACCCAGGGCCGCCAAACGAAGCTGAGCCGAATACAATTCCCAGCTTGAGGTCAGAATACCGCCATCTTTGCTGCTGTCCGAATAGCCCAGCATTACCTGCTGTTGATCGTGGCAAGTATGAAGGTATGACAGGTAAAGTTCATTGGAAAAGGCGCTGTCGAGTATATCGGTGCATGTGCGCAGGTCTTCAATAGTCTCGAACAACGGCACGATGGGCAGGCCGATGATACCGGCTTCTTTGCAGAAGAACTGCGCTTCCAGCAAATCACTCAGGCTGCGCGACATGCTGATAATATAGCAGCTAATTGCCTTCTCGCCAAACTCTTCCTGTGCGCGGCGCACAGCATCGAAGGTCTCCAGGATATGGGTTGTGTCCGCGCTCAAGCGAAGTTCATGGCGCGGCAGCACACGCGGGTCGCGCAAGAGGTTTTCCAGCACGCGCACTCGTTCAGCTTCGTCTAGCGCGCGGTAATCTCCCTCGATCAAGCCGGTGACGCTCAGCAACTCAGCTAATGCGCTGGCGTGGCGTTCGCTGTGCTGGCGCACATCCAGAGCGGCGAAATGGAAGCCGAATACCTGCACCTGGCGCATCAGCGTCGTCAGTCGTCCCTGCGTGACCTCGTGTTCTCCATCGGCCTGTAAACTTGCCCGAAGCAGCTCCAGGTCAGCCAGCAACCCGCTTGAATGGCTATAGGAAGGCTCTCCGCTCGTTTCCTGATGTTTGCCGGTGTAATCGGGGTCGTTAGAATGCGACAGCAGCGTACCCAGGCGTTTCCACATAAAGGAGAGTTTGCGACGGTAGGGTTCCAGGGCCGTCTGCGGACCAAGCTCGCGATCATAGTCCGGCATAGCGGCGACATCACGCTTAATCGACTCTTCCAGGGCAGTGGTGATGGCGCTATATTTGAGAGATTGAGAGTACTCCTGCGCCAGCTTCTCGATCGAGGCGCGGTAATGCTCGATTACGCGCGCGCGCTGTAGCCGCAGAGCTTGCAACAGCGTATCTGGCCCGACATGCGGATTGCCATCCTGATCGCCGCCAATCCACGAGCCGGCGCGCAGGAACGGGGGAATGCTCCATTGATGCTGGGGATAACGCTGCTGGAGTAGTTCTTCCAGCTCACTGTATAGTTCTGGCACCGCGTGGAAGAGAATTTCTTCCAGGTAGTAGAGGCCCATTTTGATTTCGTCAAGCGGCTGCAGGCGTACATGCAGGACCGAATCGATGCGCCACAGCAGGTCTACGATGCTTTCCAGTTCGCGCTGCCAGCGAGCGCGCTCGCGCGGCGTCATCTCTGCCACATGATCGTATGCCTCCAACAATTGCGCGATGCGGCTGGACTTGATAATCAAACTACGGCGCGTAGCCTCGGTGGGATGGGCTGTAAATACCAGTTCGATAGAAAGCTGGTTCAGCAGTTCCTGTATGCTGGCGGCATTCATGCCGTTCTGCTCGAAAAAGTCCAGCAGCGCGGCCAGCGAACCGCGCTGCAACGTTGGATGCGCGGAAGTCTCGTGCGCTTTGCGCCGCCGCGTGCGGTGCTGCTGCTCGGCAGTATTAACGAGGTGGAAATAGACCGTGAAAGCGCGGATTACATCAATAGCTGTATGCAGATCGCACTCTTCCACAACATGAGTGATCTCGGAGTCTAGTGTCTCGATTTCTTCGCGCAAGCGCGCCGCTTCATCGCTGCTGGCGGATTGCAATAGCTCGGCGCACTCGCGCAGCCTCCTGCAATGCAGACGCAGCCACTCCTCGGTTTCAAAAACTTCGGGTCGGCTGTGCAGGCGAATGGCGCGTCCCAGGGCATCGCCCAGCGCGCGAATATCGCGGCGCAGCGGCGCGTCTTTTTCAGCGCGTTGTTCTTGTTCTGACATAACTACGAAAATCTGCTCAACTAGTGTAAGTGTCCAGAATCAATTGCGCAATCTTTTCATCGGGAGCCTTGTATATCTGTTTCACCAGCAAGCGTAAAAGATCTGGCTTTCTGATTAGTATAATCTTCTCTTTAGCGGATGGCATTAAAGCAGGATACTGGTCTTGTATAACTTCGAGGGCCATTTTTTGCAACCCTTGTACTTCTCCCTCAACAAGTTTCTGCTTTATTTTCTGCTGAATATAAGGATCGCTATCCAACAAACTGTCGTATGATTGCATGTAATCCTCCACAAGCTGTTTGTCTGCTTCCGCTAACATCGTTGAACGATGCAGAATCGTTCGAAATCTCGTTAGATGACGCGCTAATTGCTTCTGAGTATAACGTTGCTTCATTCCATCTATTGCCTCTTTGAGTAACGCTACATTTGCCCCTTTCATTCCTGGCAAAAATGTGTACATGCCAATTGCACGCCTCTCAACATACTCCCTTGCCTCAAGCGTCCACAATGCTATCACACGATAGTGAAACGTCAATAGCTCATTCTGTCCACTCATTTCCCTGTAGGGAGATGTCGGGATACTCGTTTCAAACAAGTACAAGATTACCGATATCACCGGCAAATTATAATCAAGGTGCAGCCCAACGTGATAGCGCAACATACGAGCAGCCATATCACTATCTGAGCTAGTCTGTAATTCCATGTTTAAAACATGTAGTTCGTTTTCATAATGAATGAAATAGACCAGGTCAGCGCGTAAGTTCTCTTGTTTGATTTCGTTATTTTGCTTGATGACTATAGCTGCTTCTGGAATAAACTCTGGTATAACTTCCGCAGCATGATCTCCCATCAACGCCTTTAATGCATTATCATAGAGCTGAGATGACTGCGTTCGTTGTACTGCTCGCTTTTGTTTGCGCGGGTATTTTTGCTGTCTTACCATTCATTAGCATGCCCTTCCCAAGTATTGCCCCGCATCATAGCATGACCGCCTTCTAGATACAAGTATGCACGAGAAAAGAGGAAATTACTATAGTGTTTTTCATGAGAATCGAATTACAGCGCATTCGAGGGTAGCCCAAAAGCATACACCTTGCCATCCCACGAGCCGACATAGAGCATTCCATTGGTGACGGTTGGGGATGAGTCGATGGGTTGGCCGGTAGTATAGGACCACAGCACGCTGCCTGTTTCCGCGTCGAGCGCGTAGAGTTTGTCGTTTTGCGAGCCGATGTATACTACGCCATTCGCCACTGCCGGCGAGGAGAAAATAGCTGCGCCGGTGCTTACTTTCCACAATTGCCGACCGGTTGTGGCATTAAAGGCGTACAAGTTGCCATCGGTCGAGCCAATGTACACAACGCCGTTGGCAACGGCTGGTGAGGAATGAATATAACCCTTCGTGGCAGCCTTCCACAGCGTTTGACCCGTGTGGCTGTCTAAAGCGTAGAGGTTATCGTCTTCCGAACCCACGTAGACTACTCCATTTACCACCGCAGGCGACGAGACGCGAATGGCGGTACCGAGGAGTACGTTCCATAACCTCTTCCCCTTACGAGCGTCGAAGGCGTAGAGATTGCCGTCCTCTGAACCCACGTAGACCACACCGTTCACTACCGCAGGCGAAGAGGAGACGTAACCATCGGTAGATTGGCCCCACAGTCCCGTTCCAGTGCGGGCATCCAGCGCGTAGAGCGTAAAATCGTTGGAGCCGACATAGACGACGCCATTGGCAACCGAGGGTGAAGACCAGACCGCGTTAGACGTGGTGTACGTCCACTTAACCGCGCCGCTTCGCTCGTCGAAGGCATAGACTTTATCGTCACTTGAACCCACGTACACTATGCCGTTGGCGATAGCTGGCGAGGAGCCAATATCGGCCTGCGCCACATACGACCACAGCGCCTTGCCATTTTTACTGTCAAGCGCGTAGAAGTGTTTATTGTTCGAACCGACGAAAAGGGTTCCATTATCAACCGCAGGCGAAGAAATGATCTGATTGTTGGTAGAGAACGACCAGTCTAATTGCAAGGAACTGACATCTCCGATGTTGAGCTGGCGTTCTCTGGTATTGTCGCGCGTATGTTGCAAATCATAGCCAAACATGGCTGCATCAGAATTGGAGTTCACGGGGAGAGCAACGCTGACCTGCGAGTGAAAAAGCGAAGCAATCCACGTATGGGCGGGGGTTATATAAACGTAGAACAGCGTAGCCGCAAGCACAACAAGCGCTAAGAGCGTGATGATAAGCGTGTTTTTGCGCCTGGAAGCAGGCCGGGTATGGTCGTTCTGTCTTTCCATAATTTCCTTCTGCGTGGATGACTTTTACAACGACTTACATCTGACTTATCCTGAGAGCGCAAAATACCATCTCACTATATCATATATTAGAATTTGGGATTACTTTTTATTGTACATCGCCACAGCCAGTAGCGATGAGAAGATTTGATGGCGTATGATTAGCTCTGTATAGTAACATTCATTAGAGAGCTATAGAGTGAGCAGCGCAATTGACGAACCAGAACCAGTACCTTCGACGTTACGCTGGATGAACGCGGATGGGTGGCGCGTGGTCATGGCACGGGCGATCCGTTCTTTTGGCTATGGGTTCACCAGCATCTTGCTGGGCATTACGCTGACCTCGGCGGGATTCTCGACCATTCAGGTTGGATTGGTGCTTACGGCGGCTCTGGTAGGGGATATTATCGCTATTATCCTGGTGGCCTTGTTCGCGGATCGCATTGGGCGTAAGCGCGTGCTGGTTTTTCTGGCCCTGTTGATGGTGGTGTCGGGGCTGGCCTTCGCTTTCTCGCGCAACCTCTTTGTTTTGCTGCTGGCTGCTTTTTTTGGCACGCTCAGCCCGTCCAGCGCGGACAACGCGCCATTCGCGGCCATCGAGCAGGCAATATTGCCCCAGACCTGCATGGAACAACGCCGCATGGATGCCTTCGCCCGCTACAATTTGATGGCGCAGTTGGCGGGCGCGGCAGGTGGATTGGCCGTTATTATCCCCGATATTCTGCACAGGACGATGGGCATGGAAACGGCGTTTGCTATACGCGCCATGTTCGCGGGTTACGCCCTGATCGCCCTGGCGATGGGAACGCTGTTTTTGAGCATGTCGAATAAGATTGAGACTCCCTCTAACGCGCCGCGCGCGTTGCAAACCGCTATGATTAAATCAGGCAAACCGTTGCAAAAGTCGCGAGGCATCGTCTTGCAACTGGCAGCGCTCTTCGCCCTTGACGCATTCGCCGGTGGGCTAGTGGTGCAAACCATCCTCTCACTCTGGTTTCACATGCGCTTTGGCGTACCGCTCGCTGCGCTGGGCGCGCTCTTCTTCGGGACAAATCTGCTGGCCGCGCTCTCATTTCCTGTCGCGGCATGGCTGGCAAAGCGCATTGGCCTGCTCAACACGATGGTTTTTACTCACCTGCCCTCCAACTTCCTGCTTATGCTGGTGCCGTTCATGCCGACCTTTCCACTGGCCGCGCTCTGCCTGCTGGCGCGCCAGTCGCTTTCACAGATGGACGTACCTACGAGGCAGGCATACACTATGACGCTGGTTGCGCCCGACGAGCGGACAGCAGCAGCCAGCCTGACGACGATGGCGCGCAGCATCGCCCTGTCGCTCAGTCCCTTGCTAGCGGGCGCGTTGCTCACCGGAGCCGCGCTAACCCTGGGGCTACCTTTTTTGCTGTGCGGGGGGCTGAAAGCGATATATGATATGTTGCTGTATGGCGTGTTCAGGAAGGTGAAACTGCCTTGATAACCCCCTACACACTGCCACGATAATTCGTTATAATGGTTCTGGAGAGAACAAAAACTCGCGTAAGGGGAGCAGTATTTCATGCAGCAAATGAACTATGATCTGCTGGCAGTTTTCAATGCAGAAAGCGACGCGGACGCGGCAGAAACAAAACTACATAAAGATGGCTTTGGGGAAGATGAGGTTTTTCGCATGGCGTCTGGCGCGGTGAGCGGGAGCCAGTTTCGCGAACACGGGCCAAATCGCGACCGCGCTTCCGTCTTCCTGCAAACCACTCGTTTGGGGCCAAATCCGGTGACGGTGATCCTGCTGGTCATCGTCTTCGGCGTGCTACTGGGCGCGGTGATGTTTGGTGTTACCGATTTCGTCATTCCATCCCATCCTGTCCTGATTGGCACTCTGGCCGGCGTGGCGGTAGGCATCATTCTAGGAGCCATTCTCGGCTTGACACGCAAGGGGCGGGTACGCGGAGCAATAGGCCAGGATGTAACGAAAGTCAATGCCGCTAGAACGCAGCCCACCGCGGAGGCGCGCACGGTGATCGCCATTCGCCTGCCCGACCCCGACAACATCAGTCGCAAGTCGAAGGCGCGCGCCATTTTGCTGAATAACAGGGGGAAGATCGACAGGAGTGTCGGGGGATAATGATGTCAGTGTGCCAGGGCGACCAGGGCGACCGCAAGGGTCGCCCGGACAATACTACGAAACGCCTCGCAAAACCCGTGTATTGTACGGGCGACCAGGGCGACCGCGAGGGTCGCCCGGACAATACTACGAAACGCCTCGCAAAACCCGTGTATTGTACGGGCGACCCTCGCGGTCGCCCCGGCTCACTGGCCGCTCTGGTCGCCCTGGCACACATCATGTACTAGACAACCATGTGTATACTAGATTTAGTTGCGTTCACCTCACTCATTCACACTTGTTACAGGAGCATATCGGGTATGACTAACACGCGCGATCTACCGCTTTTACAAGTAGAGACGGAAGAGCTAATTCGCCTGCGCGCGAAGCTGCTGCCTCCCTATAACGTGATCTTGTTTAACGACGAATACAATAGCATGGACTATGTCGTCGCTGTCCTCTTGCATACCATCAATACGCTTACCCAGGCGGAGGCTGAGCAGATCATGCTTACCGCGCACCTGCTGGGCAGCGCCATTGTTATCACCTGCCCCAAAGAAACCGCCGAGTTTTACCAGGAGCGCATTCTCAGTTATGGCTTGACTGCTACCATTGCCCCTGAATAGGTAATCTCATCATTTTTTCTACGCAATATGGTGGATACTCTGTACACAATCGCTATTGACGAGAGGGCGGTTACGAGTTAGAATCAAAGTGGCCTGAAGGAACTTTTTGAAGACGGTCCTATGTAGGGTACTGTAAGCAAGAAAAGATGCTGTTTATCGCGTTCCATCAGGGGGAGAAAGACAATGGTTCACCTATTCCGTAGAGCCAGAGAAGAGACGGAGACGAGCAAAACAGCTCCAGGGGTGGGGGCTACTGGCGATATTGCCGTCATCGTCGATGGCAAAAGGCTTGACAAAGAGCTAGTGCGCCTGGCCTGCTTCATGGCAAAACGAGGAAAACGCAAAATTCACCTGGTACACATCATCGAAGTTCCCCGCACCCTTCCACTTAAAGCCACTCTCACCGAACAATCCGAAAAAGCCGACAGGTTACTCACCGAAGCCATGGCCATCGCCGACGAGCAGGGCTGCGAAGCTATCGCCGAAGTTGTGCAAACACGCGATGCCGGCCCGGCCATCGTCGATGAGGCCAAAGATCACGCCTGCGCCTTGATCCTGCTGGGGCTGGTGCGCAATGCTAGTAAAGGCTCTGGCAGCGGCAGTGATCTGGGGAAAACTGTCCCCTTCGTGCTTGCCAACGCGCCATGCCGCGTATGGGTCGTGCAAGACCCGCCCGCGCTGTAGGGTGGGTGTTGGCACGAATTTAGGGTTGCGGGCTGTAGGTCGGCGCATGTGACGAGTTAGAGGACGCGATAAATCGCGTCCCTACAAGTATCAATGTAAAAAGGTATCGTGTAAGAGTATGACTATACGCTGTACCGCTAAAAGCACCAGTGCGGCAGCGAAGAGATAGCTCAGTGTTTTGGACTTCACGCGCTTTGCCATAAACCTTGCGCCTAACCACGCTCCTGCTACTGCTGCTATGCTTGTCGCTCCATACAAAAGCCAGTCTATGCTCTTGATGGTACCCAGATGCATAAAAAACGCGGTAAAGCTCGGTACTGTAACGATCACACTGTTCGTGGCAGCAGCGAGACGCGTCGTCATTCCTAATATCACCAATGTCGGAACCAGAAGGAATCCCGGACCAACACCCAGTATGCCGGCGAGGACCCCGATGCCTGCGCTAACGATGCCACCCTTTGCCCGTGTTGTATCCGTGATTTCTGGTTGCCTGGTGTCATCCTGTTTTTGACCGGGAAATGCCATGCGCCATGCCAAAAACACTAACAAGGCAGCATAGACCCACCAGATCACCGTCACAGGGATAAATTGCAGGAGCAAGACGCCGAGGGGAGCCGTTATGGCGGTGATCAGAAGCAAGGGAATGGCGGTGCGCCAATCGACCATCCCGGCACGAACATACGCGATCGCACCAGAGATGGCAGTCAGGCCATTGAGCCACAAAGCAAGTGGCATAATGGTATCTTTCAAGTCTAAACCGAATAGGCCGAGGACAGGTGTCGCGATAAACGCGACGCCAAGCCCCATCATCCCTGCCAAAAATGATAAGACAAAGAGGATAGCTGCAAGTAAAAACGCCATGAGTTTTTTTCACCTTTCTTAGAAACAGGAAACTATGCGAATGAGCCGGGTGGTTCTACGGTGATCGACCCTGTGACGGGACAGGCAGCCGCTAGCGTATTATAGATCGTGCCGTACTGTATCAGATTGCGATGGAGCAAGTCCACCCGATGTGGCGATTCCGGTGTCACAAGGCGTACCTCGTACTGAACGCTCGTGATGCGCGGCGGATTGTCCTGGCGCTCCAACGTGACCCGAATGCTCGCGGTGTCATACGCGAACGGCAGGATGCGCGCAAAACGCTCGATATTCTTGAGGACACAGGCGGCAAAGGCTGTCGCCAAAAGATCAGCCGGTCCCATGTAGGAGGCGCTTTGCCCGGCTGAGGTATCGAACTCAATGGATGCCTCGCGGCACGAGGCGCGCGCCAATCCGCGCCGCACCAATATCGCTTTGACGCTATACTGCATTGCTGGTTCGTTGTTCATAACCCCTCCTTGTTTGCTCCCATCCGCTGAGTATCATCTCTCACTCCTCAGAGGTTCTGCTTTTACTATCGTTCATCTACGATGAACGATAAAAGTAACAACACGTTTCCTCAACACAATCATCCCTACGGAGAAGTATACTCACATGATCTCACTCTTCCGTCACATTGTGTCCCAACCATTGTCACAGGCACATCACAATTGAAGGATTGATGGCGGTTGTTGAGAAGAGACGACTGGCCCCCTCGTCAGCCGACTTCTTTTCTTCGCCTCGCCACTTGACACCAGGTGTTCTATCGGATACAATCTTTATCGTAAGGTTACGATGAAAGAGAGCAAAGAGATGATCGATTGTTGTCAACAAGATGAGGGCATGCAGATAGCCGAGAGTACCGAAGAGCGGCGCGAGCAGGTGGCGCGCTTCTGCAAGGCGCTGGCTCACCCTGCGCGAGTGCATATTCTCGAATTTCTCGGCACGGTAGACACTTGCATTTGCGGCGACATCGTGGAGCAGTTACCGCTCGCCCAGTCTACTGTGAGCCAGCATCTCAAGGTGCTCAAGGAAGCAGGACTGATCCAGGGAACGATTGATGGCCCGCGCACCTGCTACTGCGTGAATCGCCAGGCACTGGCGGCTTTCAAAGAGCTGGTGGCACGGCTCTGATCATGCGGCTTTTTTCTCGCCTATTCATCGTATATCGTCGATAGACAATAAGTATCAAGCTAAAACAGGAGGATGTTTCATGTTACCTATGTACACGGCCCAAACGGCCACCATCAGCGTCTACGATCCCGCCATGTGTTGCTCGACCGGTCTCTGCGGGCCGAGCGTAGACCCGCAGCTCCTACAGGTCGCGCGCGACCTGCGCCGCTTTGAGGCGGAAGGGATCACCGTCGAACGCTTTAACCTGGCACAGCAGCCGGATGTCTTTGTGCAGAATGCCAAGGTTGCGGGCCTGATGCAGGCATTTGGCGACAAAGCGCTGCCCGCCACCCTGATCAACGGTGACATTTTTGTCTATGGACGGTATCCCTCGCGTGATGAGGTGGCAGTTGCCCTCACGCAGCAGCGCGAGCAGGAACCGGTTGCCGCTCAGAACGCAAATGGCGGCTGTGACTGTGGCAGTGGCGGATGCTGCTAGGCGGAGCAAGGGTTCCGCTCAAAGAAAAGATGACAATCATGATACGAAATAATCGCATTGCAACACTCACTCCCGATCGATTGGCCTGGCTGGCAGACTCCTTTCTCGTTCTTTACCGGCAAAGGAGGAGTCGGGAAAACGACTGTCGCGAGTACGGTCGCGCTGCGGCTGGCAGAACTGGGACGCCGCGTCCTCCTGGTCAGCACCGACCCGGCTTCCAATCTGGATGATGTGTTTGAAATGACCGCCGGGCAAACGGCGACGCCCGTCCCGCAACGTCCCCGGCCTGTTTCTGATGAATATCGACCCGGAAGCCGCCGCGGCAGCCTATCGCGAGCGGGTGATCACGCCGTATTGCGGTGTGTTGCCTGCCTCTGCGCTGCAGAGCATGGAAGAGCAATTATCGGGGGCCTGTACCGTCGAGATCGCGGCGTTCAACGAATTCACCGGCCTGCTGGCCGATCCGCTGATGGTGTCCCGCTTCGAGCATATCGTCTTCGATACGGCTCCCACCGGGCATACCCTGCGGCTGTTGAGCCTGCCGAAGGCCTGGAGCGGCTTTATTGAAACGAACAGTCACGGGGCCAGTTGTCTTGGCCCGCTGGCCGGGCTGGAAGCCCAGCATGATCAGTATGCGGCAACCGTGCAGCACCCTGGGCGATGCGGCACGTACCACCATCGTGCTGGTGAGCCGCCCGGAGATGCAGCGCGCTCCAGGAAGCGGCTCGCGCCGGGGGAGAATTCCGCGCGCTGGGGATCACGAACCAGCAGCTTGTCCTCAACGGGGTGTTTACCGCTCTCTGCCGGAGATGATGTCATTGCCCAGGCGATGGTCGCCCGACAACTGGAAGCGTTGCAGACCATGCCAGAGGTGCTGCGCGCTACGCCTACCGTCGCCGTGCCGCTGGTGGCCCACGAACTGACCGGCGTGGCCGCGCTGCGTCACACTCGCACACTCGGCGGAACAGATGGCTCCCGCAGGCACAACCCTGGAGTAGGGAGTGACTCGTTCGACGCCAGTTCCATCCCTGGACTCGATGCGCTCGTGCGACAACTGGAAGCTGATGGGCAGGGTGTCATCATGATGATGGGGAAAGGCGGCGTCGGCAAAACGACGCTGGCAGCGGCGATCGCGGTTGCGCTGGCTCACGCAGGCCATCGCGTGCATCTCTCCACCACCGACCCGGCTGCGCATTTGAAGTATGCGTTGGGAGCAGCTATCCCGGCTGGCTTGCAGGTCGGTCGCATCGATCCCGCATCCGAGACGCAGCCGCTACAGCGAGGAGGTGCTCGCGGCGGCAGGCCCGTTGGACGATGAGGAGCGCGCGCTGCTGGAAGAAGACCTGCGCTCTCCCTGCACCGAGGAAATCGCCGTCTTCCGAGCCTTCGCGCGCACCGTGCAGGAGGCGGAGCGAGACTTTGTGGTGCTGGATACCGCGCCAACCGGGCATACGCTGTTGCTGCTGGACGCGGCGCAGAGCTATCACCGCGAAGTTGAACGGACGATGGGCGATGTGCCAGAGGCCGTGCGGCGCTTACTGCCGCGCCTGCGCGATCCACGCTTTACGAAAATCCTGCTGGTGACGCTCGCCGAGTCAACGCCGGTGCAGGAGGCGGAACGGCTGCAAGCCGACCTACGCCGCGCTGCTATCGAGCCGTTCGGCTGGGTGATCAACGCGAGCTTGCTTATGAGCGGGACGAAGAATCCCACGCTGGTGCAGCGCGCTCACGCAGAAGTACCCCATGTCCTGCGGGTGAGACAGGAACTGGCCGCTCGCAGTTGGCTTGTTCCGTGGTATGCATCGATACCGACCGGGGAACAGGCGCTTCTCGCTATGGCCGGTCGGTAAGGAGCGAAACGTGGGAGAACGTCGCTGTTCTCCCACGTTTCGCGAGATGGCGTAGGCGGGTAAACACTTCCGTGAAGAAAACCTTCATGCTCAATAATGCGGTCTTGGCGTCAGATCGCCTTCAGTAGGGAAGGGTATAGTGAACAATTTCGCCTGTTCCGAATGTAAGTCACCGTCTGTCTCATATGGTATAATTACATATATTGGCATCTTTTTTGTAGCTCCTACCATTCACCATAGTTTCCAGTAGTTACTGGAAGGAGTACGCACATGACGCCCAATTCTACTGGCGCTGCTGAGCCTGAGCGCCTGCATAGCGACTATTACACGGCACTCTATCAAGCCGCGCTGGCCTTTTCTTCCAGTCTCGAGCTACAAGAGGTGCTTCAAACCGTCGTAACGAATATTACCGAAACTATGCATGTGAAAGCCTGCGTCTTACGCCTGCTCGATGAGCGCACGGGACGGCTGCAACTGAGCGCGTATCATGGATTGAGCAGCGGCTACATGGCGAAGGGACCGGTCGATGTGGAACACAGCCCTATCGACAGCGAGGCGCTGCAGGGGAAGACCGTCATTATTTATGACGTGAGCAATGATTCGCGTTTCCAGTATGTTGAGGCGGCCAAACGCGAGGGCATTGCCTCGGTGCTGTGCGTGCCACTGGAAGTACACGGCAGGGCCATCGGCGTCATGCGCGTCTATACCGGCGAGTGCTGCACCTTCCATAATGACGATATCCAGTTTCTCACGGTGCTGGCGCGGCTTGCCGCCCTCGCCATTGAGAACGCCAGCCTGTATGAGAACCTGAAAAGTTCCTACGATGGAGTGCTGGATGTACTGTGGGGCAGCAACCTGCAATATACCGACGCCTGATCTGATAGCCGCTTTCACCTCACGACTGTATTGGTCAGATAGGGTGATGTAAACGTCGTAAGCTCGCCTGATTGTTTCCCAGGCACGGGAAAGAGGCGAGCCGAGAGTGGTTTATGCAGGCGCGTCGCCAGGGTTGCCACGTCCAGTAAAAGATGCGCAATCTCCTCCGTCTGTATATTCCCTGGCATGGGAATGGTATCTAACCCTGTGCCGCACACTGCCGAATATAACAACAATTGATGAACATGCAGCAACCCTTCTTGCCAGCGTTTTCCTAGTACAGCGTCTTCCAACACGGGTAACATGACGCCACAATAGCCGCAGGTAGGCAGGCCCGTGTGTTTCAGCGCGTGAGTGAGCGCGGCAGCAACAGCCACGGTACCCGGCGCGCCGATGTGTCCATAGCCGCACATCTCCAACGCGCCCGCGATACTCGCTTCTCCAAGCGGCGCGGGCGAGAGATCGATGCCGCCGAAGGCCACATGCTGCTCAGTCGCGAAGTCCCGTCCCAGTTCAACGATGGGTGTGAGATGTTCCACCAGCGCATGTTGAATGTGCTCGCTGGCAACCCCAAGATCGAGTGGCGAATGGCTCTCTTGCCGCAAGGACTGGATGGCATCAGCTACGATGCCCACGCCTTGAGTTCCGAGCGAAAGGCTGGTTGGTCCATCATGGTAGGCTGATGGGAAGAAAGGGCAGCCCGGCGCGACACAGGCCAGCTCCGCGAAACGGAAGTTGCCAAAACCCTCCGGCGTTTCCTGTGCCAGCCGCTTCATAACCCCGGCGCAGCGCAGCGCTGCTTCCCTGCGCGGGGCATATGCGTCTGTGGCAAGCAGCGCCGTCATGTTGATGGCGGTTGTGGAGGCCAGCATATCGGCAATCAGGTCAACTCGATCCAGGGGGTAATCCGTGCGAGCCGCCTGCGCGGGGCCGAGCGAGCAGAAACTGAGCTTGACATCGTCTAACATGCGCTGTAGTTCTTGCGCGTAACGCAACAGCGCACCGGGCGACCAATCGGCCAGATCGTCTAACACCGGGCGAGTCGAAAGGCGCACAGTTTGCACTTCATAGCCCGCCTCTGCATAACGCGCGCTGGCCTTGCTCAATGTATCAGCCACATATTGAATTCTATCGAAAGATAATGGGTGTGGGTCGGCAAGACCTAATGTAATGGTGCGAACAGGTGGAAACGGCATATGATATATCCTCTTTTCTTAGTAGTGGCCGCGTCTGGATGTAGGATAAAATCACTGACATACAAGTAACTATTTCTCCCAGATGTTCCCTTCAGCCAGTTCCAGGGGATAATAGGTGTCCCACTCAACTATTTTTGACATATATGCTTGCTCCTTTTCGTGACCTGATTGTGAAACATTCAAGAAAGCTAGTTTTTAGTCTTAACTCTATGGTAAAATAGGTACTTATTGGAACATGTTTTTTTGTGACTCAGAAAGAGAGGGTTTTAATGAGTTATCAACAGAACCCAAAAGACTGGCATTTATTGGCTGATAGATTTATATGGTATGATGATTTAAAAGCTTTGTCGTTAATACCTGATGAAATATCAAATGAAGAAGTGCAACAGTATCTTTATACATTTCATGGTGACAACATTTCTCTTGAAGAAATAAGGAAGTGGAGAGTAGAATACCTGCAATATCAATAATTTATTCTATAATAGCGTCATTATTTATTTTCATAATACATATTTTTAAAGCTTTTTACGACTGACAAATTTGCATAACCTGAACTATCTAATTGATCCAGGTGTCTTTCTATAGTGCTACTAACGCGAACTGATTTATAATTTCCTTGCTACCAGGGTTGAAACACTTCTTCCAATGCAATTACTAGAGGCTCTTTCGGCCACTGTGTCTGTAGCTCATGATAGCTTATAGCAAGTTTGTTGAAGTACAATCGAGACCCGAGATCTTTTGCTAGCGTTGCCGCCTCGATTAAAATTGTGCTACCTGGCTCTAGTTCTCCCTGCTGAATCTGTACCTCTGCTTGATAATAGAGCATATCCAACTTCGTTACTGGTTCAATCTGTGGATCGTTTGTCTCTTTCTGCATCGCAATCAGCGCTTTGTCAGCCTCTTTGGGCTGTTTAAGAAAGAGACGTGATTGTGCATCACCAAACACATAGAGCGAGTAGCGAGACGCACGCAG
Source organism: uncultured Chloroflexia bacterium (assembly GCA_963769535.1). Classification (GTDB taxonomy): domain Bacteria; phylum Chloroflexota; class Ktedonobacteria; order Ktedonobacterales; family Ktedonobacteraceae; genus CF-113. Next base: position 22,098 of record CAVYMC010000011.1, read on the forward strand.
ATAAGGATAAGCTGGATCATCCTCTGGTTTCATGGGATAATGCTCGTAAGCTAGCCCCATAGCCCGCATAGTTTCCTGCAATTGTCCGCGCATCGCGTACACCTCCGCAATGCCTGCGTAGGTCCGTCCTTTTAGCAGTGGGGTGACATTTTTGTCCAATAAGGACACTGCATGTTTATAGGCTTGTAGTGCGGTTATACTGAGCTTGCGGTGGAAGCCGAGGTTGGCAAGACTGATGAGTGCTGCTACTTGCAAATTTGCATCGTCTGCGAGTTGGGCATACAAAAATGCCTGCTGACCTGTTCGCTGTGCTTCCCCAAAATCTTCTCGGTCAGTGGCTAACTCGCAAGCAAGTTGTTGGGCTTGTGAAGCGAGCCTGGCTGCCGATTGCTGCAATAGAGAGGGTTGTCGGGCAAGTAGTACAGTTTGATTGCAATAGAGAGGAAGAATAGCCTCGACTTGATGCGGGCTGCCGTTGTAGTACAAATCCTGGCAAGCGGCAATTCCACGGGTATAGATTGCAAGCAGATCATCGGTCCATAGTCCTGCCAAAAGAGACGGGTCTACCTGTCCTGTGGAGGATGTGAGAAGCAGCCCACTCACAAGACCTGCTATTGTTTTATTGGCCTGGCGTCTGTTCAGTTCATAGTCCTCTATGTCTATTAGCCCTAGTTGCTCAGGTGTCTTTTGAAGGCATGTACATAACCGCTCGATGTTATCCACTCTGATCGGTTCACCACGCTCTGCACGTTCAATGGTTGAGAGAGAAACCTCCGCAAAGTCGGCCAGTTGTTGCTGACTCCACCGATTTTGAAGCCTTGCAGCGCGTAACAATGTATTTTTCATGCCTGCACCTTTCCACATCGCTAGATAGCATCCCTAATTGACTATAGCGATTCTTGAGCTTCATCCTGGCGCTTTGCCTGACCAATCTTCTTGAGAATAGGCCCTTTATATTATACAACTAAGAAACCCGTCAATAGTCAAGGAAACGTGACGGGTTGGTGACAGATCAGCAGCTTTATCCTGTTTTACACTTCTTCGTAGAATGGCGACAACGAAATCTGAAATACAAAACGAGGAGTAATCTACACCATGGAGCAAGGAAGCGAAGTGGGGCGCCTGGTGCGCCAAATCGACCTGGAACAGGAAGCCGCCGAGCGCGGGATGTACGGGTCTGCTATCACAGCGCGGCACGATTTCATCAACGCGCGGATGCAGCGCGGCGGCGAGCGCATTCTGCAATTGATCGAGGAGGGCAAGCACGAGGAGGCACAAGCACTGCTGAATACAGACAACTGGGGCATAAGCGGAAAGCAGAAGACGAAGAAACGACACAGAGCGAGAAAACAGAAGATCAGCAAGGGAAGGGGATAAAGCAAAGGCAATGTTGAGTGTATTATGCTTGAGCATGTGACGGGGGTAACATCGTATGCAAATAGATAAACAGTTCTTAGCACGACTAAGTATAGGAGATATTGTTGTCTATAAGATGCGGCCTGAAAATTTGCCTGTGAATCCTGATAAGGAATGGCGCGGTAGCATACTACGAATCCATCTTGATGAGCCTCGCCTTGTAGATTGTTTGTACGTTGAGAGCCTGGAAGAGGGCGAAAGCGGATTCACCGAAATAGTTTATCCGCAACAGATCGTCAGGAAAGAGAGAAGGCTTCCGTGTGAAACACGAGGGTGAGGTGTAGGGCCAATTATTTATACGCCACCACCCCATACGCCCCGGCGCGCCCTACAACACGCGAGAAGCCGGCTTCCTGCAATCGCCGCATTACGCCGCGTGTGACGCCGCCACTGGCCTTACTGTCAGGGTCGCCGACATAGTGGAAGAGCCGCCCGCCTCGCTTGAGGATACGATAGAGTTCGCGATAGAAAGCGCCGGAATAGAGTTCACCAGCCAGTTTAAAGGTCGGGGGATCATGCATGATGCGGCTAAAGCTCTCGTCGGCAAAGGTTGATACTACTTCGCAGGCGTCGCCCATCACTCGCGTGATTTTGGGATTGGCGAAAAGTTCCTGCGACCAGGGATTCAGTTGCGCTATGGCCTGCACGCCCGGATCAAGCTCGATAGTAGTCACCCTTTCAGCGGTCCTGGCAGCCAGAATGGCAGTATAGCCCAGACCGGTCGTAGTGTTGAGTACGGGCCCGGTCACCGGGGCGATAGCCGCGATCATGCGCTGCGCGTGCTGCCAGGGATCAATCTCTTTGAAACGGTGCATGACAAAGCCAGCGATCAGCATACTGGGCGCGCCCCGCGTCGGTAGCAGACTGCATAAGCGGTTCGTTGCTTGAGAGAAGGTCTGAACAGGCTGCATTCCGTTCGCGTTTATGGTGTAGCACTTGACTTCGGACTGGCTGATTGTTTCAATGCTGGCCCAGTCCAGGCGTTCACCAGTTGCAAAGCTCACGCCTTCAGCGCTCAACGTGACGCTGGCGCTGCTGATGCCAAGATCAGGTGAGATTTCGACGACGACCTGACCGCGCTTGCGCGCCTCCAACAGTGGCCGCGCCTGGATGTAGGAGAGAATCACAGACATATTCTAATGTTGGTACCCACTTTGTCGCATTGCTGCTAACTGTTGTACCGTGTTTCCCCTGTAGTTAGAAGGAAAGCATTCAAGCAAAGCATGACAGCTTGAACACCGCACTTCAATCATGGCGCCTTGCAGATGAAACGTCACATAGATGTCAGGTAATAAGCCGCCAGTGATCCAGCGTGTTACCTCATCCCCCTCATGCTGAAAGTGAGGTTCACCAGACGGACTTCCGGTTAATGTGAGTCTGATCTTTTGCGCTGCTGTAAGCATGTTATGCTCCTCTCCCGCTCAATTCCTGAAGACGTTTTATTCCTTGCTCATCTAATGGAAAGTTATACGCAAGACGACCGGGGGCAATGGATTTCCCATTCATGTAATGGAAATTGTATCAGATTATTATATACTCTGTAAACTTTCGCTACTTTTGTCTAGACATTTGAAGAGAAGACTTCCCCGTGAGCGGACTTGACCTCTGTCCTGCTGAGCGCAGCGAAGCATCTCTGCGCCCGGTGAGCCAGACCTTTCGCTTCGCTCAGGGTCTGGCAACGCTGACTTGACCAGGGCCCCAGAGGAAGTGGTGAGGAGGATATTCTAATCTTCGGTTTCTTCTATCAAGTCCGTAACTGGCACGTCCAGTACTCTGGCAATTTTAAGAAGAGTATCAATTTTTGCCCCCTCATATGGATGTGTCCACAGTCTCTTGATAGTGTTGAAGCTAATATTTGAGGCCCTTGATAGACTACTCATGTTATATCGCTTACTTTCAGCAACCTCTTTTATCCGTAGCCTCGTTCTCATAAATGCCTGTCTCCAAGAGCTTTTTAGTTAGTGCGTACCTATTTTAACAGAGATGTTACCTTGACGGAATTACAACTTACCTATTAAAATGCTTATGGTAATACTTTTCTTGTAGTCTACCTGATGTCACCAAGCGCGATATGAGAGGAAACAACATGAGAACGATTGAAAGAGAAGACTTACGCATAGGTTATGTGATTTCTTACTCGTTTCCTAACACCGGTCAAGTTTCTTATGGAACGATTATGCATTTAGGGTTAGGTCTCGCTGCTCGTAACGCTGTATGGGTTCGATGCTCAGACGGATACAACAAGGGCAATGTCGAGTGTATTATGCTTGAGCATGTGATGGGGGTAACATCGTATGCCAGTAGATAGACAGTTCTTAGCCAGGCTACATATAGGAGATATTATTGTCTATACGATGCGACCTGAAAATTTGCCTGTGAACCCTGATAAAGAATGGCGCGGTAAAGTTCTACGAATTTATCTTGATGAACCTTGCCTATTAGATTGTTTGCGCGTTGAGAGCCTGGAAGAAGGCGAAAGCGGATTCACCGAGATAGTATACCCGCGCCAGATCATCAGGAAAGAGATCGGGCATTCGTGAAGGATTGGAAGAAGTACCAACCACTTGACGAAAATCTGTTCGTCACGTACACTGCCTGCAACACCAGTCTGAACCATGTTGCAGGAGTACACTTCATTGATACCAGCGCCCATCGATACCCGGCAAGAAATACCAACCGGCGAATGCTTTCTCTGCGCCATGGATAGCGAGCCGTGCGCGGTAAAAAAGCTGGAAGGCACGATCGTTTCAGTGCGCGAGTTTAACTCGCAGGGAGAAATATTTCCGTATATTACGCTCGCCGTGGGCGGCGAACTTGCCACGCTGCGTCTCACGTCAACCTATCGCAGCCTGGTAAAATGCCTGAACGAACTGGGAGCGGACTTGCGACGGCGCAATCTCACCCTGCGCGTCTTTCACCTGCCCGCCGCTTTAGCTACTTCTGAACACAAAGGGCAGATCCTGCACCGCTATATAGCCACCGAACATACACTTGCCATACTGGAACCCGATACGCTGCTTAATATTACTGACCTCAACCACGCTGATTACTGCGCCCGGCAATACCTGCTGAACCGCCTGACTTCGTCGCCACAATCCGCCGCCGCCGTTCGCGGCAACCTGGTGCATAGCAGTTTCAAGGAATTGCTGAAAGAACACGACCGGGGCGAATTAATGCAGGGACGAGCAGAGCGTGGTGAAGAAACGCCCCTGGCTACCCTGCAACGTCACTTTGAACAGGCATTGGAGCGCAGCAGCATCGATCTTGCCGTCACCAACACACCTGTCGAAGAGCTGCGCGCCGACGCCGCGCCGCACCTGCAAAGCCTGGCGAACTGGTTTGAGAAGCAGCATACGAGCCTGTGGGATATGCCCGCGCAACCAGCTCGTGATACAGAATACGAAACACAGGATGCTGCAAGCGAAAACATGGTGCGGGCCGAAACGTTCCTGCTCGCGCCAGAAATTGGCCTGCGCGGGCGGCTCGACGCGCTGTGGCGGCAGCGCAGTCGCCAACGCTTGCTCGAACTCAAGACGGGGGGCGCGAATGGCGATTTGCCCAAATCGGCGCATCGCTGGCAGGTGCAGGGCTATTTCTCGCTGCTGGCGGTGCGGCGCGATCCCAAAATGAAGAACGCGCTTGCCACCCTGCTCTATAGCGGTACGCCGGGCGCTGCTACCGACTTCAATCTGCGCTTCACCATCACGCAGTTTCAACGGGTCAATGAAACGCGCAATCTGCTGGCGTTCAGCCATGTCACGGGCATCGCGCCTGCTCCGCCGGGGCCGTCGCGCTGCGCGAAATGCGCCATGCTCGAACAATGCCAGTCGGTCTCGTCGCTGCTCAACTGGCTCCCGCCGCAGCCTGATAAAGTGGACGAAAACGGGAAGCGCGAGCAAGCCCAACCCATCAGACAGGCAGCAGACCTTTATAGCGAGACCGATCGCGCCTTCTTCAAGCAGTATTATGACCTGCTACACCTGGAAGAGCGCGAGATAGAAGCGCAGCAGGCCCGGCTGTGGCAAACGCCCGTCAACGAGCGCGTCGAGCAGGGCAGCGCCATTCGCAAGCTGCGATTGATTGAGAAGGCGGTGCCAACGGGCCAGGGCGAATGGCTGCAAACGTTTGCCTGCGAGAATACCTCCGAATTGCGCGAGGGCGACGAAATCTTGCTGAGCGATGGCGACCCCGTCACCGGCGAAGTCGTGACCGGCACCATCTTGAGTATCAGTTCCGAGCAAGTCACCACCTGGACGCCTGAACTGATCGCCCATCCGCGCCTGATTGACCGCTATGCCACCAGCATCGTGCATGTGCGCACCCTGCAAAACCTGTCGCGCTGGCTGCAAGCTGACTCCCATCTACGCGAACTTGTGGCAGGCACACAACGCCCGCGCTTTCACGCGGTAACTTACGCTACTCAACCACATCTCAACGAACAGCAAAATCTGGCGGTCGAACGCGCCCTACAGATGCGCGATTACCTGCTCATTCACGGGCCACCCGGCACCGGCAAAACCAGCGTGATCGCGCAAATCGTGCGACAACTCTGCCAGCAGGGACAGCGCGTGCTGCTGGCGGCCTTCACCAACCAGGCCGTTGATAACATGCTCAAGCGGCTGGAAAGCGAGGGCTTTACCAACTTTGTGCGCCTGGGACACGACCGCAGCGTCGATAGCGCCATCCAGCATCGCCTGCTCAAACGGCTGGTTGAACAAAAGGGCGAACAACAATTCGCGCGCGACGTGTTGCAAAACGCGCCGGTGGTGGCATCCACCACCGCGACATGGTCATCGGATAAATACATGCCACCAGCGATAAATGACAACACGGACACGGCGACTGCTCAGGATGATGGCAGCTTACACTTCGACGTTGCTATTATCGACGAAGCCGGACAATTGACGCTGCCCGCTATCCTCGGCGCGCTGCGTTTCGCCAGGCGTTTCATCCTGGTAGGCGACGAAAAACAGCTTCCACCGCTCGTTCTGAGCAAAGAAGCGGGTCAGGCCGGGCTATCGGACTCGCTCTTCAGCGTCTTGAAGCAGGCCGACGCGCGCTATACGCAGGAACATAGGGAAACGATCAGCGCGTGCGTACCTTTACAGATGCAATATCGCATGAACCGCTGGATTTCACAATTCGCCTCGCATACCTTCTACAGAGGAGAACTGCACCCGCATCCAACGGTTGCTAACCGCGTGCTGACATTTAGCGCGCCGCGTTCCGGCGTCGATGACGAAAAACCCTCCATTACGCGAGCGCTTGATGCTCGTATGCCGCTGGTGTTTCTTGATGCGCGGAGTGAGCCGGGGATACAAGAAGGCGTCAAGACAAGCAATGGCGAGGCTCGCATTGCGCGAGAAGTGGTGGCAGGCTTGCTGGCGCGGGGGATAGACGAGGGAGACATTGGCATTATCGCCCCGTATCGAGCGCAAGTAGCCAATCTGCGCAGGCATCTTTTCGCCGGTGACGAGGAAAGCGGCTGGCGCGCCCTCTCACCCACCACGCGGCTGAGTGTCGATACGGTTGACCGTTTCCAGGGCGGAGAACGCTCAATCATCATCATCTCATTCGCGACAAGTGTTACGCCGCCAGCCGATAGCCAGTTGCGCGATCATCTCACGGACCCGCACCGCCTGAACGTGGCCCTCACGCGCGCTCAACGCAAACTTATTCTGATTGGCAATACTGCCGCGCTGGCAGAGTTGCCCGTTTTCCGGCAACTACTGGCGTATTGCCGTGATGAGCGCGCGCTGATCGCTCACTGAGGACAGGTGCAAACCTTGCAGGATGATATCTACGGCGTGTTTCAAATTCTGAGCGACATGAAATGGGCGATTGCTGTGCTGGTAATGCAGGCGGTAATGCTCCATCCCCAGGCCGGTTAGCACGAGCATAGTGCGCACACCCGCCGCCGACCCTGCCTGCATATCGGTGATACTATCTCCAATGAATACGGCGTTGCTCATATCCAGGTCGAGTTCGCGGCTAGCGCGCAGCAGCATACCGGGGCGCGGCTTGCGACAATCACAATCGGCGGTTTTGCTGTGCGTGCAGGCGTACACTTTCTCGATCACACCGCCCGCTTCCTCTATGGCAGCCTGCATACGATGGTGAATATCTTCCATGGTATCGGTTGAAATAAGACCTTGCGCCACCCCCGCCTGGTTGGTGCAAACGACAATGCGATGTCCAGCCTTTGTCAAACTGGAGATCGCCTCGCGCGACTCTGGTAAAAAGCGAAATTCGTCCCAACTTTTCACATAATCCGCACGGTTTTCATTGATTACACCATCCCGATCAATAAATATCGTTGACACTCCGGCACCCCTATCCCAGCATACTTTCAGGCAAAGGGATATCAATATCCACTCGCGTCCCTTTGCCCTGCACACTATCGAATGTGACGCGCCCGCCGAGCAAGGCTGCGCGTTCTCTCATACCCATTATACCCTGATGGTAGCCATTTCCCCTGGGTACCACCGGCAAATCTTTCGCCATGCCCTTCCCATCGTCCGCGATACTAATATACAAGTGTCCCTCATAACCAAACATACAGATATGAATTGTGGATGCTTTTGCGTGTTTCTCTATATTCGTCAACGCTTCGCGCGCTATATAATACAAATTCGACGTAAACTCGTAGGGCAAAACAGCCGGCCAATCCTCGCACTCACATTCAACCCGGTAGTCCGCGCTCTGCAACGATGCCAGCAAGATTTCCAGCGCGTTCTCCAACCCCAGATCGAGTTCCGAAGGCATACGCAATCCGCCTAACGCCTCGCGCATAGAGGCCAGGCTATCGCGGGCCAACGCCTGCCACGTTTCTACCCTCTCCGCCACCTGTTGACCCGCTTCCCCACTTGAAGCGAGCTGGCGAATGCGGAAGTATTCCAGGTCGGCTACCAGGGCTGTCAACGATTGCACAACGCTATCGTGTAAATCGCGCGCGATACGCCGCCGTTCCGCGTCCTGCACCAGACGTGTGATGGGGGAATCTAACACATCGAGCATGGCAGTATTTTCCTTTTTAGACTAGCCAGCCGCCATTTCAAACTCCCTTCCAACACCGCCCCGCGTTCCGCGGCCCGATCTATTTTTTTACACTACCCTCCATATATACCTTTTCAGCGTTGCGCTTCAATTGAGACAGGACTGCGAGAACGGTTAAGATTTGATGATGGAGGCAAAGACTTCTCAACCGGATGGGTTATGTGTCCTTTTTGTCTGTTTGCTTTGCCTATTGGGGCTGGGCGTTTGTCCCGATTTAGAAGTTTCTTCAACAGACCCGATAAACTTTGCCACCCGAATAGGGTAATGGGGGGAAGGGAGTCGTCTTCTGTAGGGACAAGGGGGCCTTGTGCTTGTCCTTGTTGGAGTGCGACCATCATGCCTCACGGAACCCAGGCGAATCGTATTGCCACGAGGACAAGCACAAGGCCCCCACATCCACTCCACCCCGCCCCTTGTCCCTACAGGACGGGGCCACGCACATTACTGCATTCGGTTGGTAAAATTCATCAGGACGGGGCAGTACGCATTGCTGCATTCGGTTGTCAAATATCATCAGGACAGGGACGGGCGTTTCTAATGATACCTGATTCGATCGTCAAAATTCATCAGGACGGATACATACATATTACTGTTTTTGATCGTTCAAATTCATCAGGATGGCAGGATACTGCATCAAATACTTGTGACTTCGCGTGATTGTAAGATATACTCAACCAACAGCACACGTTGGATTAAGGGGGGCTATATGGTCTGTTCTTCATGTGGCACGCGCAATCGTGATGGGGCAAAGTTCTGCCATCGCTGCGGCTCGGCTTTGTTCGGCGATGAGTGGCTACGCCAGTTGGACCTGTGTTTTGTGATGGATGCTACTGGCAGTATGCGAGATCATATCGATGCCGCGCGCAAAAATCTACAGACCCTGGCGCGCAAGCTGACCGCGCACACACTGCGTCCGAACATGTCCTACGCGCTGGCGCTTTACCGCGATCATGCTGATCCTGGTAAGGACGCGGGCGCGGTTACAGAACTCCATCCGTTCTCCCTCTACCTGGCTGATCTGCAACTCGCGCTCGATGGCACGCGCACAAAAGGCGGTGGCGGTGATGGCGCGGAGGCGGTGGCCGATGGCCTGTACGATGCCTGCTATCGATTGCAATGGCGCGAACACTCGCACAAGGTTATATTGCTGGCGGGCGACGCGCCCCCACACGGCTTCGGCGGACACAAGGATAGATACCCGCAGGGCTGCCCCTGTAAACATGACCCAGAGGTCGTAGCGCGCGAGGCGCATATGCGCGGTATCACGGTTTTCAGCCTGGGTATCGGCGACAACTCATTTATGGCAAAAAGTTTTCAGCAAATTGCCCGCTGTGGCGGAGGCATGTTCGTCTCCATTAATAGCGCCGATACTTTGATTGACCAGATAGTGGATATCATGCTGGGTGAGTTTGGTAAAGTTGATATCGATAGCGCCGTGCTGTCCGCTTATCGCCTGGACGCCACGCCGCAATCCATCGCGGCTGCCACCGGACTGCCCATCGGAGATGTTGACGAAAGCATGAACCGCTTGCGACAGAAACGCTTGATCTAGCTCACGTAGCAACTGGAGGTTGCGATGCCACAGGGTACTATACTTACGGTTGGCAGTTTGAACATGGACCAGATAGTCCACACGCCGCGTATACCCGTCCTGGGAGAGACGCTGCTGGGGGCGGGTTCGCTCAAACTCGTGCCAGGTGGCAAAGGCGCGAACCAGGCTGTCAGCCATGGCGCGCCTGGGCGCATCAGTTGCAATGGCCGGGCGCGTGGGCAGCGATCCCTTCGGAGCGCAACTGCTCAAAGCATTACAGGCGGATGGCGTCGATACCCGGCTCGTGGTTGTTGATGCCGGGGAAGCCAGCGGCGTAGCCTTTATCTTTCTGGCGCCTGATGGAGATAATGCCATTGTGGTAGCATCCGGCGCGAATATGCGCGTGGGCGCGGATATGCAGCAAATGGACGAAATTTATAAGTCCATTTCTCAATATTCCGCGCTCGTGTTGCAACTGGAAATCCCCCTGGAAACCGTCAAAAACTTGATAGCAGCCGGACAGCAGGCCGGGGTACCGGTTATTCTCAATCTCGCGCCTGCTCATCCTCTGCCCTGGGACACACTGCGGCAACTGACCGCGCTGATCGTCAATGAGACCGAGGCCAGTATGCTGAGCGGGCAGCGCATCGATTCGCTCGAAAGACGCGCGCATCGTGGCAAAAGTGCTGAGCGGACATGGCATCCCCATCGTCATCATCACGCTGGGCGCGCTGGGCGCGTTGCTGGCATCACCTGGCCCAACGGGCGAAACGCAAATCGCGCACCAGCCCGCGCCCAAAGTGCAGGTTATTGACACTACTGCCGGCGGCGATTGCTTCGCCGGCGCGTTCACCGTTGCTTACACCGAACAGCAGTCCTTACAGGATGCGCTGCGCTTCGCCGTCTATGCCAGCGCGCTGAAGGTGACGAAGTTCGGGGCGCAATCGGGTTTGCCGACGCGCAAGGAAGTGGAAGCGTTTATGGGGGAATATGGAGATCGCGCTTGAAATGCGATTTGCTTGATGATCCGACTCCTGGCGAAGATAGGTATTAAAGCGGCAGAAGAAAGAGCAATTAGCCCTCCCCTTTTTTCCAGCGCGGCAACAGGAATCGCAATCCGATTCCCTGTCCCAGGAGTGTCACCAGAACCACGCCGTAGACAATGCCTTCCAGGAGGTCGCGCTCTGGAAGCGCAATCGGTAAACTGAGTACGAGCGCAATCGAGAGCGCACCTCGTAGCCCTGAGAGCAGAATGATCGGACGCCAGCGGGAAGGGACTGGCTGTGGCCGCGAAGACAGCGCGGAAGGAATAGATGGCTTTTTTCGGGCGAGGCGACGCACTAAGGCATCGTGTAATGGCAACAATGTATAGATCATGGCTGCTCGCCCGATGACTACTCCTGCAAGAGCCAGGCCGATACCTGCCAGCGCATGGAGGAGATTGGACTCTCCAATCTGGACACCCAGTAAGAGGAAGAGCAAAGAGTTGGCAAGATAGCCGAGAAACTCCCAAATATCGTGAGCCGCCTGGCGTGTCCGCTCCGACATGCCTGTGTTCCGCCCGTAGCTTCCCAGCACAAGCCCCGCGCCCACCACCGCCAGCAAACCCGACGTGCGCAGCGCAATTCCCAGCAGATAGACGCCATAAGCTACGCTCACCGTTACGGTAATTTCGATGAGATGATCGTCCACCAGGCGTAAAAGACGCCCCACGAGCCACCCTGCACCCAGTCCTAGCGCGAGTCCACCCAGCATCAACCAGAGTACCTCCAGGACAACTATCCAGACCGAGGGTTCCTGCGCAGCCCCATTTATCCCCGATACAACCAGTAGAATACCGAGTACCAATTCATAGATAGCAGCGCCTACTCCATCATTGAAAAGGCTCTCCCCTTCTACAATGGTACGCAAGCGATCTGAGAGACCCAGTTGGCGCAAAAGCGACAGAACCGCAATCGGATCGGTTGGCGAGATCATTGCTCCCAGCAGCAGAACGAGCAACCAGGAAAGCCCCAACGTCCAATGTAAGAGCGCAGCAACAACCAGTATGGAGAGAAGCAGGCCAGGCACCGCGAGGAGAAATACGGGTAGCCAGTTCGCGGTCAGTTGCTTGATATCCACATTCCAGGCCCCTTCAAAAAGTAATGCCGGCAGAAAGAGGAATAGCACCACGTCAGGATTCAAATGGAAATTTGGGAGGAGCGGCGAGAAGCCGATGAGGAGTCCAACAACTACCAGAACAAGGGTGTAGGGAAGACGCAGTGGCCGCGAAATAAGCGCAACCGCCAGGGTAATCACCAGCAAAAGCACCAGGATTTGGACGTTGTGCTGTGTTTGGTCGCCAGGTATCAGCGCCCCCGCTGCGCTGAAGAGAAAAGAGTGAGACATTTACCACCCTTTCACACACAAAAGGCGCCAGTCATCGGCCACCCTTCCCGGTACCCAGCACAGGCGCTTTGAAATCTTTTTTTCTTATTCTAACATGGAATCTTTCAGCGAGGCAAAAGCGAGAGCCACCTGGGATTCTCTAACGTCCCTTCCAAACGCCCAACGGGCATATGAGCAGCAAGCAGCAGCGCGTTCTCTCGCAAGGCAGCGGCGATAAGCGCCCGGCGACTGGTCAGGTTGACGGAGGCATTGGCCCATTTGACCATCCAGGAGGGTTGCTCTACTTCGGCAGGGTGGTGGAAGAGATCGCCCAGACAGTAGAGGGTTTGCCCTTGTGAATGCACGCGCACGATTTGATGTCCGGGTGATTCGCCAGGAGCGGGAATGATACGCACTTCGGGTGTTACATCCAGGTCGCCCGCGACCAGTTCGAGCAAACCTTGTTTATGCAGCACGCCAAAGGTATGGCTATCGAGTGAGTCAGGGTCGCGCAGCGCATCCTGCGTTTCGGGATTGTCCCAGTCGGCGCAGCCTAAGAAGACGCGTGCGTTGGGAAAGCGCGGGACGTAGCTTCCATTCTGTTCCATCGTTGTACCGTCATAATGATCGAAATGCGCGTGAGTAATAATCAGATGGGTGATGTCTTCCGGTTGGATACCTCGCGATTGAAGCTGCTCAACGACGCCCGGCGGAGGCGAATACGACGGTGGTAAATAGGATGGGTCAAGCGAGATAGCCTGGACGTAGTCGCCTGCATCAACCAGAATGGAGGCGTATGGCAGCGCGATATGCGCGCACTGGCTGGGAAATGGGCGGGAGCCTGCCAGACTTGAGCCATAGAGCGGACGCCAATCGCTTTCGGGCACAGCCAACTCTTCTCCCATATCGACCATCATGTCACCCACGTTGATGATAGTAATGGTGGCGTCACCAAGCGGAATTATGCGTGGAGTTATGTTCGACATCGCCAGCATCCTTTCTCGAGAGGCGCGGTCAATACAACCTGGATACCATCGAGATGGAACTTTTCCGAAACACCCAGCGTAATCGCTGTGAACATTCTGCAAAAAGTTCATCAGGAGGAACCCACGATGCGTAAACGATTTGCTATCCTTATACTACCGTTCGCGCTCTTTCTTTTGCAAGCGCAATCTGTCTTTGCGTGTGGCGGACTGGTCGCCCCCGATGGAGAAGTGGTGTTGTCCACCACCCAGCGGTGTAGCAACAGGACGAACCCGCGCTTGGCCTGGGGCAATTTGACGACTTCCAAGCGCATCCCCTGTTCTTTAGCCGCTTGTGCCGCAGCCTCGCCTGTATAGCCTTGATCCACGAAAGCCAACTCAACGTTGTGACCCGTCACTTCTTGGACGGCGGCAGCCAATTCGCCCACCTGCGCCCGATCCTGCTCATTGGCCGCAGTGACGTGCAGCGCCAACAGATGCCCCAGAGTATCGACCGCCAGATGCACTTTGCTGCCTTTGCGCCGCTTCGCTCCATCATAGCCCGCTCGCTGCCCACTTTCTGGACTCGATTGCAGCGTTCGACTGTCAAAGATGGCCGCCGAGGGCTCTACGTTGCGCCCTTGCGCCAGTCGCAGTACGGCACGTAGCTCGTCGACGATCGCCTCGAACACACCAGCTTTGAGCCAACGCTGCGTCTGCTGATACACGGCCGCCCACGGGGCAGGTCGTGAGGCATCATCCGCCACTGCGCTCCGGTGCGCACGATCCAGCGCAACCCGTGGGACTTTCGTTTCCAAGTGGGCAAGCTGCTTCTTCCAGCAGAGCGGTGGGGACCATCTTCATTGGTGCCACGCTTCTGGCCATGTCCGTGTGCGTTGGCGTCTCACGTGCTTCCAGCGGAGACGTGTCCACCAGAGGCGCTTTGGCGAACCCTCATGTGGATGGAGAGCGCTAGTGAAGTTGACAGAGAAGATATAAGTTTTCGATTATCTAGCTATGAGCGATACCTCTGGATTACTCTACAGTCGATCTCACTTCTCCTCCGGATTTCTCATTGGGGTCAGACTCCCGCTTTCTGGGCTTCATTCCGAACGACCACCGTGCGGCGCCGACCCGTCTGATCAAGAGATCATAGACTGCAAGCGTTGTCGCCAAAGCCAGGGTACTGACAAGCAAGTATCTTGCCACTATATTCACTTCCCACTGGACAAAGAAAAAGGTAATCACAACGATTATGAAAACATGCAGGATGTAGAACGGTAAAATAGCTTCGTATGCGTATTGGATGATCTTGTTGCCGGAGTTCAGGAAGCGCATGCCGAAATAGAGCACAAAGATCATCCATGACCACGCTGCGATGCTGAACAGTAGTTGATAAAGCTCATATGGTACCGAGTAGCCTGGCGTACTTTCCCAGATATTCATATGACCAGGAGCATACATAGTAACTACGATGGTCAGTAAACTTGCGATCCCGATAAACAAGGCGATCATTGCTTGCTTCCGTATGGCCTTTTCGAACCTCGGATCAGCCAAGAAGAGATACCCATACACAAAATAAACAAGCCAGCTAAAGATATAAGCCCACCCCGGGTACTCAGGGAACGGTGGGCCAAGCGCTATCTGGATCAGTGCAATAGGAAGGATCAATATGAAGATTCCTCCCTGTCGTTCACACAACGCTGCCAGCCATGAAATGAAACGCTGACCTTGTCCGCGCCTTAAATAGAAGAAAAGAGGGAGAGCTATCAGAGAAAAAAGAAACAGGAAGATGAGGAACCAGAGTTGAAAGCCGTAGGCTGTCAGCGACTGAGGGCTCAATATCAGTCGAATATGGCTAATGTAATACAGATAGTACTGCAGGAAAGAACCATGATAGAGCGAACGGCCGAGATCCATGAAATAAGCTTGAGGAGGTGCAATGAGAATGACGCCAGCAATAAAGGGAATAACCAGCCGTGCAAAACGTTCACCGATAAACTGACGGCCCGTTCTGGAACCAAGCGAAAACCAGGCACTCGCGCCCGCAAGCAGGAAAATGAGCGCCATTCCCCATTGGGCGCCAAATATAACAATGGCGGACCCTCTGCTATTGTTCTCTATCTGCCAGTGATAGAGCATATCGAAGAGCCATGCAACATGGGCGTAAAATACTCCTAACACGGCTAGCATTTTTAGCCAGTCGAGGTAGTAGAGCCTTTCATGCGCTCCATGAGTCAAGCCGGCGGCTCTTATGCGGCTCGGAATATTGACCTTGTTTTCTGGAACAGCTTGCTGGCTACACATGCTATAAGTCTACTCTATCTCTGCTGGCAAGATGCGGAGTTTGCCCGCGCTCTCCGTCCGCGTTGACTGGCCGCCTGCGGCGGCAAAAAATGGGAAAAGAGGTTTTTCGGGGATACCCCGAACCCCGGCAAAGGGCTGCAGCCCTCTGCACTCCTAAAATGTATCAGGGAGATCGGAACATACCCTTCAGTGCCTGCTTCTGGATACCGGTCTCTTGATCTTACATCGACGGTACCTCGTCGATCGGCTCTTGCATCTAGTGAATCGACGAGCGGTCATCTTTCAAAGACGACATGGAGGGATACAATACAATACATGCTAAATGTAGAGCCTTAATCTCACAAACCCTTAACAGCCATGAAGTTTTACATCACAAGATGATAACAATTTCTAGGGTCCATAATAAAGCACTCATAGCACATGGATTATAGCACTTCACCGGTCAGTTGCAACTGCATCTTTCTCTGCCAGCCAGGGCTTGTGAATTATTGCTGAGAGAGGCTTCCCACAAGAGATAAGATAGCGATATCAATTTCACTCTTATCTAAAGGAGACGCCTCCCATGTATTGTATCGCACGTCGTTGTGTCCTTCCCTCTCTCACGTCAGAGCAATGTGATCACTTGCTCGCTGAAGCCGCCTTGCAGAGTCTGGCTGAGCTGTTGGAAGCGGTGCCTGATCCACGCGGGGCGCATGGCATGCGCTATGATCTGCCTTTCTTGCTCGTTTGTTTGCTCGCCGCGCTCTTGTGCAACTGTGACGGAACCGAAGCGGTCGCGCAGTGGTGCCGCGATCACGTAGACTTGCTCGGGGATGTGTTTGGTCCCCAACTGTTTCTGACGCCCAGTGGCTCGTTGTATCGTTGGCTGTTACCACAGCTAGATGCCTCTGCCATTGAGCGCGTGCTGGGCAAGTGGGTGCAAGCGACCACGGTGGCTCCTGCCGACGAGCCACTGGCCCTCAATGGCAAGACGGTGCGAGGAGCCAGATCGGGGGAGCAGACGGCTCCCCATCTGCTGGCCTTCGTGACCCATCACAGCCAGGAAACGTTCTGGCAAGTGCGCGTGGACGAGAAAACCAATGAGATCCCCGTCGCCAAGCAGGTGCTGCCGACCTTGCCCATCCAGCAGCGGGTCTGTACAGCCGATGCCTTGCATACCCACGCCGAGTTCCTGCGCCTCATGCATGCGTTGGGAGCCGAGACCGTCTTGACCGTCAAAGGCAACCAACCCACGCTCTACGATGACCTGGCCACCTATTTTGCCGATCCGCAGGCCCGCTATCTGCAAGCCGAGACCGTTGACCGCCGACGGGGACGCACCGAAGTCCGCACCATCAAGGTCAGTACCGAGATGAATGCCTATCTGGCCCCGTCCTGGCCCTTTGTCGCCCAAGTCGCTCAACTGACCCGCACCGTGACCAAGGCGGGCAAGACGACCATCGAGGTCGTCTATCTCATCACCACGCTCACTGCCTCTAAAGCCAGTCCTGAGTGCTTACTGGACCTCAATCGTGGGCATTGGAGTATCGAGAACCGCACTCATTATGTGCGCGATGTCACCTTCGGGGAAGACCGTTCCCGCTTGCGCACTGGCAATGCTCCACAGATTCTGGCCGCCTTGCGCAATCTCGCCATTACCCTGATCCATCGCTTTGGCTCCTCTCACATCAGAGCCACTCGACGCCATTTCGCCTCCTGTCCTCAGCAAGCTCTCGCCTTGCTTGGCTTTCCCAAAGGAGGCCAGCAATAATTCACAAGCCCTGCTCTGCCAGCGTTTGTAGTTGTCCCGCCGCCTTTGAAACGCTACCTCCGATAGCTTTTTCCGAGTCTCCCTCTTCTCTCGCACGGTATCTGATGGGAGGCCTATTCGTCTGCTGTGGACAAAACCGTAGTCAGTCATTGTCAGCCGGAGTATACCAAATACATGTAAAGAGTCCAAGAGGATGCAAATGAAAAGAGCGGTTGGTAAAACCGCCTGTTCTCAGGAACTTTTCTGAAACCCATAGCGTTATCGCTGTGAACAATCCGAAAAATTCAGAAGGAGAAACCAACGATGCGTACACGATTTGCTATCCTCGTCCTTCCCCTCATCCTGTTTCTATTGCAAGCACAATCCGCTTTTGCCTGCGGGGGTCTGGTCGCCCCCGATGGAGAAGTGGTGTTGTCGCGCGCTACCACGCTGGTCGCGTGGCACAATGGGATCGAGCACTACCTGACCACCTTTCAATACCAGGGAAATGTTTCGCGACTGGGTTGGATTGTGCCTTTACCTGCTGTTCCTCTCAAGATCGAAGATGGCGGCGCGTGGTCGCTGCAACGTCTTGAACTCGAATCGCATCCCCAACCAGTCTTCTTTGGCGGGGTAGAAACCACCGCATCCGCACCTTCGGCAACGGTGCTGCAACGGGTGAAGATCGAAGCGCTCAACATCACCGTCATTCGTGGCAGCGGAACCGGAGGTGCTGAACTGGGCCACCAGTAACGGCTTTATCCTGAATAGCGATGTCAGCAACCATCTGCTGGCCTACGCGAAGGGCAGCCCGATTTTCATGGCGGCACAGTTTGATACGAGCGCGGCGAAAAAGCGCGGGGAGCAATCGGGCGACGGAACGCCCATCTTGATAACCATGAAGACGGAACATATCTGGGTGCCGCTCGAAGTGCTGGCCATGGATGGCAATCAAGTAGGGGCAGACATTTACCTGCTCACCGATAAGCCGGTGTATACCAGCGATGCCGGAGCAATCATGGGCCAATCTTCTGTGGGCAGCAACGTCCCCGGCGCGACGGGTTTCACGCTGGCGTTTCAGGAGCAAATGAACGACTCGTTGTACCACGATCTGTCCACCGACCGCAACATGGGCTGGGTCTGGCGCGATAGCTACATGACTTACCTGACGCTCGACGCGCCCAGCAACGCCGTCAACTATGACATGGGCGTCAGTTCAACCGGCGTCATCAAGCTGGCGCATTTCGGCACAGCCCCCATGGCGGTTATCGATGGTCCAATTGCGAGCAGCCTGCCCCAATGGATGCCGCTCCTGCCCCTGGGTACACCGGGGTTCCTATTGGATATGCTTATATTAGGGAGCAGCAGCGGAGGGATTGTGTTGATCGTGCGCGGCAAACGACGCGCGCGGACAAGGGTGGAAGTATGAATTTTCCGCCGCGTGGAGGGCAACGCCCTCCACGCGGCGGAAAATTTATACTTCTATTTAATCATTTAACTCGCGCTTGACCCATTCTAACACTTTTGTGACCTTCGAGTCGTGGCGCACACGCTGCTGGGACCGGCTGGCAAAGGGGTCAACAAAATCGGTGTCGGGATCGATGCTTTCAAGAGCCTCGACAAGGGCGAAGGCTGTGGGGAAACGTTGCGCGGGATCGAGGGCCAGGGCGCGGATCAGAATGCTTTCCAGCCGGGTTGAGACACGGCTGTTCAACAGGTGAGGCAGCACTAAGGACATACCCTCCGGCGCGCGCAGTGGGCCGCCATTCCCTTGCTTACTCTCAGATTCGGAAAGCTGCCTGAACGCCGATGAGACGGGGGCGTAGCGTGTAAAAAGCAGGTAGAGAATCGCGCCCAGCGCGTATACGTTTGAACGTTCATCGCATCGCCCCTGCGGCATCTCAGGGTCCGCGAACGCATTGTCTGGAGATGCTGTGGCTATAGGAAAGATGTGCGCGACATGGTCACTGGTATAGCCTGAAGGCCAGAATTGCAGGGCAGGCGGCCAGGAGACAAGTAGCACGGGCGCCCAGCTTGCTGCCCCACCGGGGTCAACCAATATGGTGGCGGGATCGAGATCGCCTATGATGCAGCCCATACGGTGCAGGCGCGCCACGATACGGCAGAGTTGCGCGCCCCACTCCAGGGCGACGCGCATATCTAGCCAGCCGGGCCACTGGCGGTGCGCCAGTAATAGTTCAGACAGCGGCACCGCGACGGCCTGGCGCGTTCCTTTGGTAGGGCGCAACTGCATGACGAGGTAATGGCGTTCGCGCTCAATGGAGACGCGGTCCCCTACCCCCGGCAGGCGCGGAGAACCAAACATCATGGGCGAGACAAATTCTTCAAAGGCTGCGCGCTCGACTGCTTCTTGTTCTTCTGCCGGGAGTCCGGCGAGCACCAGTTCGCGAATTGCCACCAGTTCAGTCGAGGCAGCCTCAGCGGGTTGTCCTTGATGCGCGGGCAGGCGGTATCCCAGGTACAGATTGACACGCGGGCGCGCGTGAAGCACCTGCGCGATACGATAGCGACCTCGCAAAATAAGCGTTCCGGGCGACAATGGCTCCTGACCAGGGGACGTGAGAAGCGTCTCATTTTGCGTGGTGGTTGAGCCGGACATGACGAGTCTGGCTTTCACTACGCGATGAGGAGCAGCGACGGGCGCGGGGTGCGCGCCATTGATCGAGGATTGATGGTCCACGCGAACGTCTTGTTGAACCGGTTGCGCCGGTTCAACATGCTGCTCATTACTCATGAATTGTTGGGCGGCATCTATGGCATCGAGCAGGGTGGCATTGGCCGCGCAAACAAGCTCCGCGATGCGATTGGCCGTTTGCAGCGCGTCATCAAGCTCGCGCAGGCGTTGTTGCTGGCGATTGTGTTCATCTTCGCCGCCGCGCGAGCCGGGGTTTTCGACCTCGTCCATCACCTGTTCCACCTCATCTACCGCGTCCTCAAATGCCTGCACTTCCCGTTCAAGTTCCGCCACCCACATCTCGATATGGGCGAGCAGTATCGCTGATGGCATCTCCCTCACCCTATTTTTCTAGTACTCTAATCTCCTGGTGAATATCCTATAACATCACTCCCACCAAAAGCCATAGCATGGAAATGGAAGTACATGGGGCGTTCCACGATGAGCGTCCCTCCTGTTGCAGTGACAACCACTGAAACCGAGCGATTCGGCCCAATATCCCGGTTGACAATCTCGGTCCAACGCTGTCCTGGTTGTAGTTGCGCAATGATGACTGTTTTCGTTGTTCCACCCTGTATTAGGTAACGAACGGTAACGCTTTCGTTAGCAGAGTTGCTGGCAGGATTGACAAAAGTCAGGTATTCCGTGAAGCCACTGCCGGTATAGCCTTCGGCAAAGTAGAAGGTGGACTGCGGGCCAGACGCCAAACCAACCACAGCCGTCGCGCCCGGTGTATTGCCGCCGTAGTTGAAAAACATCTGGCGATCAGCCACCACCGGCTGGCTCGCCGTGACCTGTGTAGCAACAGACAGCCCGCAATAGATGTTGTCAGGGGGGCAAACGATAGGATTGAGCCAGACGGAGACGCTGGACTGCGGAGCTACCGTCGTTTGATACGTCTTTATGCTGTGAGCATTGGCAGGACTGGTGAGAGACAGGGTCAGTGTCACCTGCGAGGGGGTATCGCCGAAGTTCGCCAGGTCGATATAGGTCTGGAAGGGCGAGCCGTTCGAGCCAGTATAGCCCTCAGCAAAATCCCAGCCTGTTTGCGGATTGCTCGCTCCAATTTCATCGGTGCCGGTAGCCAGTGGAAATGCGGATGAGGATCGAGGCATCGTGAAGTAGGATGGCAACTCGACCACGACGGGCAAATCGGTTGTCACCAGCAGCGACGTGGCGTAGAGGTAGGTGTTATTATTGGGGCCGGAGGCCAGCGGGAAATCGCTCATCAGCGAGATAGTGCCGCGTGTATTGGCTGCCACCCGGTGCGTCACGGTATAAAGACTGCCCGCGCCCTCGTAAGAGGTGGAGACGTTGACGGGCGCGTTGTTTTGATTGAGCACCGTCAGGTAGGTGACATAGTTGACGCCAAAGGTGGGCGATCCACTCTGCGCATCGCTGCCAAACTGGACGAATGGGAAGAAGAAGGCCGACCCCAGGTGGGTCGCGCCTACCACGTCGGTGCCGCCGATGGGATTGGGCGAAAGCTGCGTGTATTTGAAGTACATGGGACGTTCGGCCACGATTGGCACGCTGGCATTGACCACCAACGATACCTGGTCGTTCTGCACGATGCCCGGCTGGCTGTTGATGCCGATGGTATAACGAGTTTGCGGGTTCACGGTATAGCGCAAGGTAAAAGGCGGTTTTGGCGACTGGTTCACAGGCTGCGTCAGGTAGGTAACGCTGACGATAGCCGCCTGCGCGTTAGAGTTTGCCAGCGTCAGGAACTCCGTGAAACTGGATGAGACGTAGCCCTCAGCGAAATACCAGGTCTTCGACACCGTGTTGGCAGAGGGTGACACGACCATGTACACGGTCAGTTCTTCGGGCATGTTGAGCGCGCGGGCGTCTCCACCCAGGAGAATATGGCCGACGCTGGTTCCCGTTGGCAGCCCGGCAGGATTGACCGTCACGCTCACCTGTTGTGACGCGCCGGGAGCGATAGAGCCGCTCGTTGTTCCCAGATTCAGCCACGCGGCATCCGTGCTGGCCTGCCAGTGCATGGCGCTGCCACCGCTATTGGTGAGTGTAACCGGTTGAGCAGCAGGTAAGCTGGCATCTTGTTGATGATAGGAGAAGTTCAGTGACGAGCCGGGGTCGGTCAGTTGCGCGGGAGCGATGGTCATCGTAATGGTGATAGTGATAGTGATAGTCAAGGATGTTGTGCCATCGGTCACTACCAACTGGTGGGAGGTAACGCCGGGAGCCAGCCCTGCCACGCTTACCTGCACAAGCAGCCCCGCTGGAATGCCGGGAGTGAGCAAGATGGCAGGCGCACCATTGCTGAACGAGGAGTACAGCGCTGAATCGCCGCCGCTATTAGACTGCAACTGGGCGTTGAAGGTGTTCACGTCGCTGAGCGAGACGGCCTGCGTCGGAGGATCGATGCCCTGCGGCGAGGTGAACGACAGACTGTTCGCGCTCATGGTATAAGCGGGAGTCGTCTGGGTGATGATTAACTGCACAGGAATGGTGATGGAATTGTTCAGTCCTGAAGCGTTGATGGTCAGCGTACCGATGTGGCTGGCGGCAGCGGAGGTCGATGCTGTGATTATCCAGGCGTTGGGTGTGGCGCTCACTGAGGCGGTCAGCCAATTGCACCCGTTGCAAGGCGTCGCGGTGACGGCGCCGATGCTGCCCTGTCCGTAGTCGGCAACGCCGATATTCTGGTTGCCAACGGAAGTGAAGACCAGGCCCCAGGGCGGCAACGTCTGCGTGGAGTCCCAGGTATTTTGCAACGCGCCCATCATTGGCTGGCTGACATCGACGCTAGCCGTGACGATCTGTTCGTTGCCACCGGCGCCGTTGGTATCGGTCCAGAACAGGTGCGCGAAGTTGCCGCCACTGGCAACGCTGCTGGCGCGCCCAATAGAGCCAAAGGCAGGCGCGGGCGGCAGCGAGACATTATCGCTCACCAGCACAGGGCTGGAGAAGTGGTTGCCGCCGTCGGCGGATTGGGCGTAATAATAGCCAAAGCTGTTCTGGCTGGCATCATTAGCGGTAGAATACCCCCCTACGCTGACGGTATGCGTGCTGGCATCCACGCCAACCGAGGCCAGGAACGTGGCGGTGAAGCGGCTTCCAAGCGCGTCGATGGGCGCACTCCAGGTCGCGCCATCGTCTCGAGAGAGGATGAACTTTCCACCATCGTAGACGACATAGAGAATCCGGCTGGCGGGATCGACAGCGACAGCGGGGCCGGGATTGATATACACATCGTTAAGGCCGCGCTGTTCGCCAACGACATTGATGGATTGCAGGTTGCGCGGACTGCTCCAGCTTTGCCCGCCATTGCTCGATTGCACCATTTCCAGGCCGGGCGCGGCACTATAGAAGACGAAAATCGCGCCATTCCAATCGACGGCAGGCACGGCCCAGTAGTCCTGCGGCCCCGCGCCTATGGCAATCGGCGCGGACCATGTCTGGCCGCCACCGGCGGAAGCGGCAAAGAAGAGCTGCGATGTCCAGACCGAGGCCAGGGAGGAATTGGGAGTCTGGGGCGATGCGCTCAGGGCGTTGAATGTTAGATAGAGTGAGCTACCCGCCGCGTTAACGGCCAGGCGCGCAAATTCGGCAACGTGATGGGTGTCGTTGAAGGCAGCCGCTTTGACGGGCACGCCGAAACTTGATGAGGAGGCGGCCATTTTCGCCACGTAGACAGCCGTTGACCAGTCATCCGAGTTAAAGGTGGTGACGGTGAGGTAGGCATTGCCAGCAGCATCGAAAACCACGCCCGGATCGCTCGCGCCATCATACGCGCCGCCATCGACTTTTAAGAGGCCATGCACAAGCTGCGCGGCAGACCAATGCGCGCCGCCATCGGTTGAAGTGACGTAGCCGGCAGTCGAGATGCCGCCCTGCCCGTTGGGCGTATAGTCGTTGTAGACCACCACGATATGATTGGCGTTGGTGGGATCGACCGCTGCCTGCGGCCCGTTGCGCGGCTGGGGGCCAAAGGGCGCGGGGGTGGTATCAGAACTGGCAATAACGTTAGCGGCGAAAGCGTTGTTCGCGTGGACGAAGCGCGAAGATACAACAGCGCGCCCCGCTGCGCGGGCCGCGTGACCCGCCAGGCCGGGAAATTTTCTGCCTGGCATCACGCTCGCCGGATTGATTTGATGGGGGTGTTTGCCCGTTGATGAGCCAAAGATAGAGGTCGCGCTGTGCGGTCGCGGCAGACCGGACAGACCCGGCTGCGAAGCATCGGCGTTTCGGGCATTCCACAGGGCACTGAAAATGGGGATCAGTACGATAGGCATAATAAGTGCGAGTGTTATAAGTACACGCAAAAAGATATTTTGTTTACGAAACCACTGCATACGAAGTAGGTTTTCCTCTCGTGTATTTTTATGAAGTATCCGTCGCACCTTCCGGCCCTGCTAATATCATCGGGTGTTCTTCTTTAATTATGAGCAGGTCGGCAAAATATGTTGTACCGGTGTTCCGGCATTCGTTGTATATGAACGGATGTGGCACGATGATTCGTAAGACAGCAGTTTCTATCTAGCCCTAATTAGGGCTGCGTGTCGTGAAAAAAGAAGTTAAGTGACGGTAGATACTGTCACTTGTCTCCTGATCGGATAACGCCGATACGTTCGAGATCACGTAACAATGCCTGTAAATCTTGCTCGTTTTTCGCGGCCAGGCGCTCTAATACTTGCGCGGTACGTTGCCCATCGATGAGGAGAAAGAGTTGCCGGTGCGAACGTGAAAGCCGGTTTTGCTCAATCCTGCGCAATGCTGCTGCAAGCGGCTGCGTTGGATAGAATATAATCGATGCAGGAGGTGGCGGAGGAGGAGGTCTCCTTTCCCAGCTTGAACCGGAAGCGGGTAGAAGCGGTTCTGATTGTCTTTTAGCAGGCGTAACGGGTGTGTTTGATTGGAGGTCTCTGGTAATAGGGCGTGTATTGCCTGCTCCAGTCGGTGGAAGAGCATTGAGCGGCTGCGTTTGCCAGTCATTAAATGAAGCGAAAGCATAGCGGCACTGGCCCCAGGTACTCAACCAGTTTAAGGCAACTGACCCATTGCGCTTGCCAACGGTCGTCTGCTTAATCTGGCCGTTGATAAAGACAATGCTGCCTTCCTCAAGAGTACTGCCTTCTCCGCGCTTGACGGTGAGCACGCCATTCTCCTGAGCCATCTGAATCGATTGTATTACGCCAACCAGGCGGTCTGTCGCCGTTTCTTGTTGCGGCATAAGACCACTCCATCAAGCTGCCAACCATGCCCATACAAATAAACACACGAAACCTGAGTACGAAACGGCCCAAATGAGAGACGCTATTGCTCATTGTGTGAAACGAGTTGAATCAAATCGAAGTATATCATTATGTCCAGCAGTATATTTGAATATAACCATGCTTTAGTACTTTTGGGGCATGAAGAGAGAAAAACTATACTTTGTGAGCGTAACATGTTGAAATACATGTTACTTGTAGTAGTATTACTTTGATGCGTTTTGTTGACGTGAGGAAAGGGAATTCTCCCATGTTGAATCGCCACGCTCGTTCCAGGAAATCATGGAAAACGAAGAGTTAGACTTCAACGGAACAGGTGACGAAGAAACGGGCAGTGACGAACTGCTCGCGGATGATAATTTGCGCCTGCCCGACAGCGCGAATGTGCTGGTGCGCGTACACGCGGTGCGCGCCTGGCTTGCTCGCCAACATGAAGAGGCGACCATCGAGGCAGGCATGGCGGCGCTGGCATTGCAGCAAGCCATGAGCAATGCTGTCGAGGAAACTCGCCCGCGCCGGCGCGCACTCCAACCGGCAGATACAACCCTGGCGCAACAGCAACTGGCGGACGCTCGCCAACGCATAGATGCGATTGAAGAGGCGCAGACGCTTTTGGAAGATTGTATCGCGCATACCAACGGCGAACGTGTCCTGGTCGAGTATTACCTGGCAGTGGAGCAACTTCTGCTCGACAACGAGTATGCGCTCACTGGCGATAACCCCATTCAGCATACGCCCCGGCTCGATACGATGCTTGAAGTTATGCAACGTGTTCGAGCATGTAGGCACGCCGCAGGAAGAGTAGCTTATCGTGATATAGCACGCGCCACCATCATTAGGAGGAGGGCCAGGCGACTTCATCGGGAGGAGATAGGTTGCTAAACCCGGGCAATCACGATGAGAACGGCACGGACACATTATTACCCAGGCGCAGGGCGAGGTTTGACAGATTGGCGGAAGTGGCGACAGGAAAATCGACAAAGCCGGTGAAGGTTTGATTGGGCAAAATGTTGGGGGACATATTAACCAGTTTCGGCGCGATAAGCTGCCCATTCGCCAGTTGCAAACGCGCGATGGTTGAAAAATCGATGCCGACGGGGGATTGTTGCCCTTTATCGGTCTGCACGGTTAGATCGACGCGAATGGTGTAGTTACCGTTGCGTTTGTGATCATCAGAAAACTTGCTGGCCTGAAGCACGTTGGCAACGGAGATGTGGACGTGGTTGTAGTCAGCGCCGCGATTTACAGTCAATGAACCGACAAGGTTGGTGACAGTGAGCGTAGCTGGTATGGTATCCGCAGTTATGTTAGTCGAATCACCCTCTGGCGGCGCGAAGAAAGCGAGGACTACCGCGATACCTATGATAACCAGAGCGATGATGACTTTTGTCCTGTGCGACAGCCGGGGTCGCTTTTTGGCCGGCCCCGGCGACTGAACGTCTGTTGGTGACGACATGTTGACTGTATGCTCCCGGTCAGACTCGTTATCAGGACATATTATAGCATGCTAGTTCAACGAGTGATCCAAGTTTTCCAACGCATAACAAGTGCGTCTCAGGCATAAACCTTTGGAGGAGGAAGGGGTTCGCCGTTCCTGGTTGCGTCTTTCACGAGCATTTCGAGTACCTCTAGCCCGCGCTGTACTGCTTCACTATACGTACTTCCATGTGTAGCCGGCATTAGAACGCTGTTCGCCCACTCTGGCAGAATGACGAGATAAGCCTGATCTTCATCTGACCATTCGATGACCATTGAGTAGTGTAAGTGGCGTTGGCTCATAGCTAAGTACTCCGTTTTCCTTTTGCAATATGTAGTAGGAATTCACGTACAGCTTTTTCTTGATAAGGTTTGGCATCGTCTCCGTCA
This sequence comes from uncultured Chloroflexia bacterium, assembly GCA_963769535.1. Taxonomy (GTDB): domain Bacteria; phylum Chloroflexota; class Ktedonobacteria; order Ktedonobacterales; family Ktedonobacteraceae; genus CF-113. The sequence continues at coordinate 49,267 of CAVYMC010000011.1, forward strand.
TGACCAGACAAAATCACTGTGGTCTTTGGAGCAGAAGGATGTTTCCACTTAGTATGACTTCCCTCTTGTGATGCCTGATATGCTCCTATCTGTCGTAAGTCTGCCTTTAATTGACGTATCTTACGAGGCATACTATCCTCTCACTTCACCGATTTGTTCAATCATACCATAGAAAGGATCTTTTGTTAAGATAGATGATTTGCTCAAACAGAGCTTCTCACTGCGAGAAGCCCTGTTTGAGCAAATTTTGATAGGTTTTTGCAGTGCTCTATCACTTCATGGTTGTGGCAAAAAGTTCTGCGAGCCGAAATCCGCGCCAAGCACATCTTTTGAGGATGCGCCCATCCAGCGATCGAGCACGGTGGCGTAGACGGAGCGGAAATCGATGGTGTATTTCAGGTTGCCGTTCTGGTCGAGGCTGCTCAGGCTGGGCGGCTCGCCAAAGATACCCTTGTTGATGGGAGTACCCAGCACGAACATGGGCGCGGCGGTGCCGTGATCGGTTCCCAGGCTGCCGTTTTCTTCGACGCGACGACCGAACTCCGACCAGGTCATGATAACCACGTTATCGGCTTTGCCATGACCGGCGAGGTCGTTATAGAAGGCAGAGAGGCCGTTGGCAAGCGTGGTCATCAGGGCATCGTGGGTTGCAGACTGACCGGCGTGCGTATCAAAGCCGCCCAGCGTGACGTAGCCCACGCGCAAGCCCAGGTCCTGCACGATGGCCTCGGCCAGAATTTTGAGGCCGGAGGCGAACGGCCCACTGGGATACGTCACGGCAGGATGATAGGTGGCATCAGCCTGACGCAACTGGCGCGACCCATCCTGCGCGCTCAGAGCGGTGGTATCGAGCAAGGCCGCGTAAGGAGCCGTTTTGGGATAGGAGTTATAGAGATTCATAAGCGCCTGCAAGCGCGCATTGCCGCCATCGCCATCGGCGGGATCGGGCGCGATGACATACGATTTGACACTGGCGACGGTTGGCACCTGTGTGCTGATCGATTGCAGCGCCTGGGCGGTCTGCACACCAATATCAAGCGACTTAAAGGGGTGCCCCTGCTGGTCAACCAGCCCGGCCACCAGCTTGCCCAGCCAGCCATCACTGCCGTTGCCGCTCAAATCTAGCGTTTGCCAGATGTCCATGGCCTGGAAGTGCGAAAGGCTCTGGTTGGGATAGCCCACTCCTTCCACAACAGCCAGGTGTCCGGCATCCCACAATTTCTTTAAGGGAGCCAGGTTGGGATGCAGCCCCAGGCGTGTATCGAGCGTCAGCACTTTTGACTGCGCTATACCCAGCGTGGGGCGCATTTTTATATAAAGCGGATCGGTATATGGCACAACCGTATTGAGACCATCGTTGCCACCCGCCATCTGTACGACGATCAGGGTGCGGTCAGTGGCCGTCTGCGCGATACGCGAGCCGTCAAGGGATTGCGACATGGCCGAGGCTACACCGCGACTGAAAATGGCGGGCATAATCATACCGGCTGATACTGCTAACATGCCATCTTTTATCATTGCTCTGCGCGAGAGTTTCATAGGAAATGCTCCTTTAATTGACATGATATTCAGGCGCTGCCATCATAAGGTAGAGTGTGCCGCGCACGCGATTGATGGGGTAGCTCTGGCCGCCGCTCAAGGTAATGTGAGAAGGACTTCTACCGCTGTCGCTGGCGGTGAAGTAGTTAATCAACCGAGTCCGGCGGTCGCTATCGAGCGTGCCGTCATACAAGAACGAGGCGAAGTAGTCAACAAAGTTTTCAGGCGAAGCGATCTTGTTGGTAGTGACGATATTTTGCAGGTCTACCGGTGAGGTTGATCCCGCGCGCGCCGTCGTGCCACGCACCAGCAGCAGATCGAGGTAGTTGAGGCGCGTCATCCAGGCGCCGCTATTGAGCCATAACGCGCTCACCTTATCTCCCGGCCAGCCGGCCACATTGGGTGGATCAAACAAGGTTTGCCCCATGAGGGTTGTAATCTGTGGCAGGCCAGTTCCGTCGCCAGCATTACCCAGTAACGCGCGATACGCGCCAACGGTGAACTCGACGGGCGACTTGACGCGGGCGCGATAGGCCTGTGTTGACGAGAACTGCGGCGAAAGAAGCAGGGCACGCATGACCGCGCCCATATTGTGGCCGCTCTGCACGTAGCTGTCGACGAGCGGCTGTAAATCCGCCGCCGAAGGATTTTCATACACAAAGAAAGTGAAAAGCTTGCGCGCAATAAAAGTGGGGGTGGCCGGATGGTTGACAAGAATGTTGACGACATCCTTGTAATCCAGGTTGCCGGTATGACCCAGGTAGGTTTTAGTCAGGGTATTGTGATCGGCGGGATAATATTGAGATGTGAGACCTTTGACATGCCAGCCGGTCAGCGCGGCAGCTCCTTCAGAAACATCCACCTGCGTGTAATGACCCAGGCCAAGCGTGAATAGCTCCATCATTTCGCGAGCGTAGTTCTCGTTGGGCGCGTTCTTACGGCTTTTGGTCAGGTCAAGGTAGAACAGCATGGCGGGATCGCTGGTAATACCCAACATGATGTTATCAAAGGTATCGAAGGCATGAGCGCGTAAGAAGTTGTTCTGGATAATCATGCGCATATAGGTGTTTTTGCCGCCAACCTTGCGAAAACTGCTGGTGAGGACGCCATGCCAGAAGAGGGTCATTTTCTCTAACAGGGGACGCTGCGTCCAGGCCATACGCAACAACCACCAGCGCTGCTGATCGACAGGCGAGTTGAGGTTGAGGTTCAGAGCGTTCAGGCGGTTCAGCATGGCATCATCTGGCGCCTGCTGGTAGTTGAGCAGGCGATCTACCGCGCCAGTATAGCCCAGGTTCCTGTAAAGGGTCAAATCATCAGAAGTGGCGCCAAATGCAGCGCGCCGCAATAGGTGTCCTATCTGCACCTCGCTTGCCATCGGGCCATGAGTTGCGCTGCCCAACCCGCCGTGTGAAATCCATTGTTCCAGCGCGACGCCGCCAGCCGCTGCCGCTATGCCAATACCGCCAAGCGCGGCGATGCCCGCGAAAGACTTGCCCATGAACCTGCGGCGCGAAGGCGCGCGCCCGGCACGCGGGCTGGTAGGAAACGGCGACGCGGCAGCAGGCTGCGCCGCTACAGTTGGCTCAGCCGCGCCCGGTTGATAATCAGGCGATTGATAGAATGAGCCTTGTGGCTCGGTTGGTTGGTCAGAGAATGGCGAATCCATATGTAGTTACTCCAGAACATGCTATTTCCATCTATTCGTGACCTATGAACATCTCATTTCGTCTTAGTGCGTGATACCAGTCATTAGAGATTGCTTCTGGGCGTTATTGTAACAGACAAACGTCAAGAATTTCTCAAGACATTCTCTCTATTTCCTCAACGGCGTTGATATGGGGGGTGAACGCGATCAGTAGGACGTGATGTGTCAAATGTGATGAGTTGGACACGATCAGTCGAACGTGATCAGTAGGACGCGATCGATCGCGTCCCGACCGATGCCGTTGAATTTCATAAAAGGCGAGCGACATTCCGTTATCCTGTGGAACTTGTTGCTTGTAGGCGCATGAAAACAACTATCGAACGCACAGAAGATCCAGATAGCGTAGCATTGCAAGACATGGCGCGCGCGGGTAAGCAGAAACGTTCCCCTGACGAAACGCCTTCCCGTTTATTTTTTGTTGCCTCCATGCTCATTGCGATGGTGGCTGCCGTCCTATTTTTAGATGCTGTCCTCCCGCTGCGCGATCTCTGGTTTCATGATGCGCTGCTGACGCAAATGGGAGCGTGGCCGGTCTTGCCCTCGTTGCTGCTATTTCCTGGACGGGAGCTGCTTCCCCACTTGCCATTCCAGTATGCCACCGCAACGCCCGGACTGATGGATGGCTGGTTTGAAATTTCGATGCTGTTTGCGGCATTTCTGGCGATTTTTGTGGTCTACCTGCTGGCCCTGCGCCGTTTACCTGGCTCTATTTCCTGGCGTTTCATCAAGCGTTCAACGTTGTTGATTGGCTGCCTCTATATACTGATTCCTGTCGTCACGTCGCCAGACTTGTTTTCATACATCGGCTATGCTCGTATGGCTGTGTTGCACAACCTCAATCCCTTGACGACCATCCCGACTGCTATACAAGGCGATCCTGTTTACAAATATATCTTCTGGGTAGATCAGCCATCGGCATACGGCCCCACCTGGGCCATCGTCACCAGCTTCTTGCAATGGTTGCTTGTTGTCTTCAGGAATACATACGTCATGCCAATGGTGCTGGCCCTGCGCATAACAGGCCTGGTCATGCACCTGATCTCAACGCGCCTGATATGGCTCATCTCTGGTCAGATGCAGCAGATCAACGGGCAACCCGTACGTGCGACACGCAAACGCATACGCGCCACACTGGCCTTTGCCTGGAATCCTCTGCTGCTCCTCGAGGCCTGTGTCAACGCGCATAACGATGCGATGCTCGTGGTCTTCGTGTTGCTCATGATTTGGGTTCTGGCGAAAGAAAAGATTCGCAAGATGCAGATCGATACGAGCGAAAAGGGGATACCAGGGCGGGGGCAAGCCCCCGCCCTGGCAATGTGGCGACGGGCCGCTCGCGCAATTGCGCCCGTTCTCTGGTGGTTGTTGCGCCCCCTCAAGCAGGCAATAGCGCGCATACCGATTGATTTGCGCGCGCCGGTAGCAGCCGCGTGTTTGCTGGCATTGGGGACATGTTTGAAAATCAATGTTGTGCTGCTCGTGCCGGCGCTGCTTTGCTACATCTGGATGCAGGCACCAGCAAGCCAGAGATTAAAGCAGGCAGGCGCAACTTTAACAAGTTATATAGCGGTAATTGTGCTATTCTACGCTCCTTTCTGGCAAGGAGGAGCCATTTTCAATGTGTTTCGTGTGAATCCGGCCACCTATCGCACGATTAACACATTCGCTGATTTCCTGGCGCATAGCTATAATACCGTCGCCGGACTGTTTGGCGATCTTTCAGGCGCGCCGGTTGGCTCACCCGCCGAGCATTTTATGCACACCTTCAGCACAGGTATTTTTGTGCTGCTTTACCTCGTCATGCTCTGGCGTATGATACGCGCTCCCTGGAAATTGAGATCGCTGCACGGGCTGGTTTACTGGATAGCGGTGGCATGGATCGTGTATTGCGCGATTGGCTCGCCCTGGTTCTGGCCCTGGTACCTTGTTACATTCTTCGGACTATTCGCGCTTCTCGAAGCTTCAGATGAAGAAACGCCAGACGAAAACCCGCGCGAAATCTTCCCCTGGCGACTATGGCTCATGCGCACTCCCTGGGCCGCGCGCTTGTTCAGCTTCAGTATGCTGACGCTCTACTGTCTGATTACGGGGCCTTCGCGCAGTTTCGTGCAAGGGCTGCCGGGCTTTCAGTGGTCGGATTTCGTGGGAGCGTGGGCATGGCTGTTGCCACTGGCGGGAAGCGCGCTTCTGATGAAATATTTACCTCGCAAAGAAGCCACTTCGTAACCACAAAAACGCGATTCTGGTGGAGATTTCTTAACCAGACAATAGCGCAATGGTACCATTTTCCGCAAATAGATGCTCTCTGATACATAAATTGATGCTATAGTCTGCCTGGGATACATCTTCACGAATGAACCTGTACCAATACACACCACGGTACTATTGGGTACAAGGGAGTTAAAGGAGTTTCTAAAGTATGGCAAAGACACCAGGAAAGCTGGGGAAGCCGGGCAGCATCAAAATTTTTGTATCACTCGGCCTGATTGTTACCATCCTGGGCATAGGAATCTGGGGGATAGTAAGCCACGCTTTCGGCGGCGCGCAGGCGGGAAATGAGCAGCAGAACAATAATGGGGCAGTACAGCTCGCGCCTCCAGTGTCGCCGCTTTTGTTCGGCACCAACATGGGCCTTTTTGACAGCAACGACCAGGTTTTGACATCGGCCAGCACGCGCAGCCAGTTACTATCGATGCATGTGCGCATCATACGTATGCCGATACGTTCAAGTCTGAGCGAGGCAACAGAAATACAGGCGGCGCAGTCCATCAAGTCGCTGGGCGCGGTACCACTGGTCGTGCTGCGCGGAGCAGTAGATCCGACGGTACTGGCTGACGATTCGCGCGTCGTCAACGACATGAACACGATCTTTGGCAATAGCGTCGTGTACTACGAATACGGCAATGAAGAGGACCTGCTGGGCGTCGATGTCAATGGCTATACGACCTCGTGGAATGCGGTTGTGCCACAGCTCAAACGCATCGCGCTTCAGGGTCAATTTGTTGGTCCGGTCAATTTCCAGTATGACCGCACCTACCTGACGACGTTCTTACAGAACGCGAAACCGCGCCCCGACGAAGTGAGCTGGCACGAATATACGTGCGATGACTCCTGGGCGAGCAGTATCTGTATTTCGCATATCGCGAACTGGAGCAAGCATTTCGCCGACGCGCGCGCAGCCATGCAGTCGGTGATTGGCACCGCGCTGCCCATCATGATTACCGAGTGGAACTACGCTCCCAACGCCGTGCCTAACGACGGCAAGAACAACGACAGCGCCTTCATGTCCACCTGGACAGCAACCGCGCTGCAAACGCTGGCGGCTAATGGCATCTTCGCCTCAATGCAATATTCTTGCACAAACACCGCTATCCCGATGGTATCCTCTGGCAATAGCGCTACGGTGCAGGGAACAACTTTCGCCAGCCAGTATCAATCGATGATCGTAGGCAAACAACAGCCACCACCTCTGCCAACGCCAATTCCTGGCACGCCACAGCCGCATCCCACAACCGGGACAGGCAACGGAAATGGCAATGGCACACCTACAACGGGGACTACCACCACGCCTATTCAGCAGTACTCGTCATTCTCTTTTGAAGACGGCAATGTTGATGGCTGGACTGGTCGTGGCGAGGTTTCGCAGGCGCAAAATACGACCACGATGGCAATGAGTGGCAAACATTCCCTGCAAGTGACCCTCACGAACATGGGCAATGGCGACTTTCCTTTCGTCTCGGTGGGTCGCTCAAACCTTGCCGCCTACCCTAAAGCGGGACAGACCGTTACCATGTACCTCTACCTGCCTGCCAACTCATCCGAAATCGAGGCCAAAATCTTCGTGATGGATGACCTCTACCACTGGTACGACGCGGGTGACATGACGGCGCTGACGGCAGGAACATGGAACCGGCTTACCTTTACCCTGCCAGCCGGGGTGACAGGCCAACTGCGCCAACTAGGTGTGCAGTTTAACACGTCAAACGCCAATCCCGTCAGCGGCGATGTGTTCCTGGATAGTGTCGGCTGGCAATAAAGAACGATTTTCTCCAATAACAAATGTGCCAGGGAGAGCGGGACTTGTCCCATTCTCCCTGGCATATTTGTTATTGGAGAATACAGGCGGAGAGAGGTTTGCCCCCTGCTCTGACATTTCTGCCTTGACTTTTCCGGCTCTATAGAGTAGCTTTCTCTATGGATTACGTACAATAGAAAGGTGCTTATAAGCATTATGAGCACGGAAAAGGCAAGTTTAACTATACCAACTGATACTCATTTCTCTCTTTCTACACCTGCTCAATCGCGGTGGCGCTGGTTGCGATTTCTGCGCTCGCCGTTGTTGATATGCCTGTTGTTTGCCCTGCTCATTCGTGTGTGGCTGCTTGTGCATACGCGGGGTGTGATTGCCGGGGACGAGGCGATGGTTGGCCTGCAGGCTGAGTACATCTTGCGCGGTCAGCATCCCGTCTACTACTATGGACAGCCTTATATGGGCAGCCTGGAAGCTTATTTCGCGGCTCTGCTCTTTGCTATCGCAGGGATTTCTGTCTGGACGCTGCGAGCCGTTTCTATATTGCTTTCGGTATTTCTGGTCTTTCTCACCTGGCGACTGGCAGGCGCGGTGGCCGATACAACAAGCCTGCCTGCTTATGCGAAACGGCGCTTTATGGTGATTGCAGCGCTGGTGGCGGCGCTGCCGCCGGTCTATGACGCGGTGATAGAGATGCGTATGATGGGGGGTTATATTGAAGCCTTTGTCATCATCGCGTGGCTGCTGTTGGCGGGTTTTCGGCTGACGCAGCGCTGGTCGGCGAGAGCTTCGCTGCGCGAACTGGCCCTGCGCTGGGCCGGTATTGGCTTTCTCATCGGGCTGGGCATGTGGGTCGATCCGCTGATCGCCCCGGCTATTGTGGCTATCGCGGTCTGGATTGCCGGTTATTGTTTTGTCCAGTTATATAAATTAAGCCTTGTAACCATGGACGAGACGAAGCCCGGCCTCTTTTACCTGCTCAAGGGCTTGCTGCTGGTTGTAGCCGCCATTCCAGCCTCTCTTGTCGGTTTTGCGCCCGCGATTTACTGGGGAGCGAAGAACCAGTGGCAGAATATCGCCTATATCTTCAGTCACGGCGGCGGCAATTCACTCAAAACCATACTGGGTGTCCAGAGCTACTACAACTCCTGCATTGCGCCGCGCATCATTGGCGGCGCATTGCCGTCGCAGGGCGATGTTAGCTATGCTAACCCACACTTGCTGACCTTTGGACTGGTGGTAGGAGGATTCTGCCTCTTTGCCTCGATAGCAGCTATAGGTGTGTCTTTTTTCTGGCGCGCTCCTTTGCTGGTAAACACCAGGCGGCTCACGAGCTACGCGCTGCTCTTCGCGATCTGCTCAACGGCAGTCTTTTCGATTTCCGCGGTCTCCATTCGCGCGCTAGAAGTCGGCTGTGGCCCCTGGGACCTGGTTGGGCGGTACGCAACGCCCTTATTAGTGGCTCTGCCTTTCTTCGTCGCCGCCATCTTTACAATCATTAGCGTCTATATACAGGAAAAAGGCACGGGGCATACCCTGGCTCAAAGCGAGGATGGTACAGAGCCAACTACACACACTCAGCCGACTCGCGCCACGACGCGCTCTCCTTTCACAACGGTGGCGTTGAGCGGGTTGCTGGTCGTGCTGGTAATCTACCTGGGCCTACAGAGCTACGCCTATTTCACGGCGGACCCGGGCTACACTTTCCAGACATCGGCCTGCACGATGGCTCCGGCCAATAATGATCCGGTGATTGCCTACCTGCAAAGCCAGCATATTCGCTACGTCTGGTCGCATGGTTGGATGGGCGATCCGATAGCGTTTAAGACAGACGGAGCGATTGTTACGGCTGACGCGCGCTTCCTGACGGGTTATCAACCATATCTTGGGCGCATCCAGGAATACACGCTGGCCGTGTGGCACGCCGACCGTCCCACAGTTTTGATTCTGGTTCATCACAATGATTCAGCCAGGTTACAACTGCTGACAAGCTGGAATATTACGTATCATGTGGCGAGCTTCACATCAGAACCGGGCTACGATGTACTGGTTGTCACGCCCTTGAATCGTTCGCTTACGCCAACCGAAGTAGCCAATGTGACTGGATCGTTCCCTGGCGCATTTTGCTAAATGCTTCCAGGATGATTATGCGGCGGGGCCATTCAAAACCTGGTATCAGTGAGGTTGCAACGTTCTCAGCATCTTGTGATGAGTGTGAGATACCAGAGCAAATCATCGTGATGCAAGCGTGACGGGCGCGTGGTATGGTTTCCTCGAAAGGAACTGAGAAACCATTCTGCAATAGAGGAGGCTGAGGTGACGCGAGGCGACTTCAAGCGATGGTTGTACCGTGGGCAGCGACCCAACTGGATCGCACGGATGGTGAATAGAGCGTGGGCTGCTCTCTTCTCCTCGGGTATTCTGCCCGACTATATGGTGACATTGGAAGTGACCGGACGAAAGTCCGGGCGGACAGTCTCGCTGCCGGTGGCGGTGACCGTCGTCGATGGACAGCGGTACCTGGTGTCGATGCTCGGAGAGAACGCGCAGTGGGTCCACAACGTCCGTGCAGCCGGGGGAAGAGCGGTACTCCGGAGCGGCGGTCGTGAGGAGGTTCACCTCGAAGAGGTTCCCGCCGACCAGCGCGCACCCATTTTGAAGGCGTACCTGCAGCGCGCACCGGGAGCGCGCCCCCATGTTCCCGCGAACAAGGATGCGCCACTTGCGGAATTCGAAAAGGTTGCCACCGCCTTTCCGGTCTTCCGGGCTGTGAAGAATATCCGTGCCAATCCAGGAGCCTGAGCCCCTTCAGGCGAGACTGGGAGCTGCGTGTCAGGTGACATCCTCGCGTTTCGTTTCAATCTGGCGATGTACAGAAACTCAAGAACAAAAACATGATAAAATGGGATGTACAACTTCTAAAAAATCCCACGCAGGCACTGAGTTTGACGTTGCATCAAATCTCGTGGCTCTGTTTCAACGTAATTCTGTACGAATGACTGACACCCGAATGAAAGGAGAACATCATGGCAGAAAGCGTGTACAAAGTGATCGCGCTGGTAGGAACCAGCGAAGAGTCGTGGGAGAAGGCGGCTGCAGCCGCCGTTGACCGCGCCTCACAAAGCTTGCGAAACCTGCGGGTTGCGCGCATCGTCGAGCAAGATGTTCACATCGAGCCTGGTAAGCCGCTGATCTACCGCGTGAAGCTGGAGCTTTCCTTCAAATACGAGGATAGCATCTAAGGCATCTAAGGGGTTAGCTCATAGAGGAGACCTGGGAAACTTCAACCATATTCTGGATGTGGTGAAGAAGTTCAAGCCATCGATAATCTATCACCGGGAATTATCGCTATCGAGAAATTCCAGGTTCATATCCCCATGTCTATACTTCACCTTCTCTCGCAAGAAAAGCCAGGCGCAAACGGGTAAATAAGCGCTCACGACGAGATGCCGGGAGAACGATCTGATACTGCTCTTGCCCTAGTTGAATGACCCGCTGTGTGGTTCGCACGACCACCCGACAGTTCTGGCAGGTTGCCAGATGCTGCTGTGCCGCAGCAGCCAGGTCTTCATCCAATTCATGATCAATATAGTCAGAAAGATAGTAGACGAGTTCATCACATGTCATAGTATTACCTCCGAATGTGTCCCGCCCCGTTCGCTAAAGTAGACGCTCAATTGCTCACGTAAGCGTAATCGAGCACGATGGAGCCGAACTTTGCAGGCAGTCTCTGTCAACTCCTGAACGTGAGCACACTCAGAGGTCGATAACCCTTCCAGATCACGCAGAATGAAGGCAGCGCGTAACCCCAGGGGGAGATCATTGATGGCGGCGCGAAGAACCTCCTGGGCTTCACCGCTTAAGGCGTACTGATCAGGGAGGTGGCTCCAATCGACCAATTGGACAGGGAAAGGCGTGGTATCCTCTTCTTCCTCTGGCAAGGGGTCAACAGCATGTCGGCGACGGATCAACATCAGTGCGTGATTGTAAGCGATGCGATAAAGCCAGGTACCGATGAGTGCATGAGGCTCAAAGCGGTCGAGCGCCTCAAACGCGGAGAAAAACGTGGCCTGCACAACCTCTTCAGCATCATCCTCCTGCTTGAGTAAACCAATGGCTAACCGATAGACTCGACTCGCATACGTTTCAAAGAACTCGGTAAATGCTGCTTCATCATGTTGACGGAGCCGGGTAAGGAACTCTCGATCATCAGGCATCGAAGATTCTCCCTTCTGTCTCTTGGATAGAGTCTACCACAAAACGATGTAACCTTTCTGCCTCTCGCGCATTGAAAAGACAGCAAGCCCGATAGGACTCATGCTGAAGTAAGACTATAGATACCCTGATACACGAGGAGGTTTCTCATGGCATTTGCATCGTTTATGTCCAGCCCTGCTGGACGATTACTGCGCGTTGTTGTTGGTCTTGGTCTGATTGGCTGGGGAGTGTCTCTGGCAACGATATCGAGCAATCTGACTGCCGGGGTAATCCTGGCGGTGGTTGGTCTGCTGCCACTGGCGGCAGGACTCCTCAATTTCTGTCTCGTTGCGCCGCTCTTCGGGGCTCCTTTCAGTGGAGCCAAAGTTCGAGTGCATGCCAAATAGAAAGTCAGACGACCAGCAGGAGCAAGTGTTCCTGCTGGTCATGAAATCTCTTTTTGTTATAAAAGCTGATCTTTTCACCAAAGCGGTGTAAGAACCATGATATTTGATAAACAACAATGTTTATCCCGTATACCCCACCACATCCGTACCGCCCCATGACGTATTGTGGAAATTGAAGTACATGGGGCGTTCGGCCACGATGGTGCCACTGGTGGACCAGACGGCCATGGAGACTTCGTAGTTTACTGCCGGGTTGGACTGCGCGATGGGTACGATGTAGCTATTGATGTTGAGGGTGACGCGGGTCTGAGCGCCGACTACCACGATTTGCTGCGAGATGATGCTGTGGGACATGTACATGGTAACAGCCACCTGCTCGCTGGTCGTGGTGGGATTTTGCAGGGTCAGGAACTCGTTGAAGCCGGTGGCGGTATAGCCCTCGGCGAAGCTGTAGATGGTTTTGACGGGGCCGGGTTCGCCGATTACATCGGTGCCACCGGGGATATTACCGTTGAAGCGGAAGTACTCCTGGCGCTGCGCCACAATGGGCGAGTCGGAGGTGATTTCGGCTGACAGTTCGGTGGCGCTTTGCGCAAAGGCTGCCGAGGCCGCGTTGACATCGAAGATGTATTGCGAAAGGGGCGCGACGACTACCGTGACGGGGTTGACGGCTCCGTTGCTGTACTCAAGCTTGACGATAACATTGGCAGGAGTAGTGGCGTTGAAGTTCGCCAGCGTCAGGTATTCGTGGAAGTTCGCGCCGGTGTAGCCCTCGGCAAAGAGCCAGTCGGTGCCTGGGGCCTGCGCGCCAACGACGGTAGCCGCGCCCGTCACGGGGCCACTGATGTTTGAACGCGCCGTCGTGAAGTACATGGGGCGTTCCACCACCACCGGCTGATCCGAGTGGACGGAGAGCGCGCTTTGTTGGTTGATGTTGATGGCCTGCGGATAGGTCGTGCCGCGCTGACCGGCAGGCACCACGATAGTCTGCGTACCGAGTTGCGCGCCATTGGCAATGTAGGTCAGGGTGACATTCGCCGTTTTGCCGCCCGGCGGGTTCAGAATGGTGACGAAGCTGGAATAGTTGCGTTCGGATTCTATATCGGCAAAGTAGAAGTCCGTTCCCAGTTTGGTTGAACCGAGAGCATCGGTGCCGCTATTGATGCCATGCCACGAGAAGTACATGGGGCGTTCCGCCACAATGCCTACGCCGTTGATGGAGGTGACGACCATCGAGAGCGAATGCCCTATGCCGTTATAGGGGAAATGCAGGTCTCCATTGACGTTGACGGTATAGCGGCTCTGCGGCGGCACATCGTGGGTGATGGCGGGTCCGGTCTTGCCCTCTAAGAGGTATTGCACCTGCACCTGAGCCGTTTGAATGGGATCGGGGTTCTCAAGCGTGAGAAATTCCTGGAATAAGCCGCCGGCGCGTCCTTCGGCAAAGTACCAGATGGCGCTGGTGGGCACAGTGGTATTCGACACCGTCTGACCCAGCAAGTTTAAGTTCTGCGAGAGGTTGTAGGCGTCGAACGAGCCGAGTCCGGTAGCAAGGTCGTAAGCGCTGGCGGTGGGATAGGTGTTGCTTGACCCTACGTAGTCATTGTTATTGATCGCGCCCGCCACAGGCACAATATCATGGAAGGCTTGACTATACGACGCGCCGTTTGCGCCATGCGCGATATCGTAGAGACTCGGATTGAGAAAGCCAACCATCAGGCCGTTGACCTTGAGGGCGCTTTCGTTTGCCAGGGCCACCTGCGCGGCCCACACCGGCGCGGCTGCCGAGGTGCCACCGATGACCATCCACCCATGATTAGCGCAGCCACCCGCCGTGCAATAGACATCGTAGCCCGTCTGGGGATCGGCATTGATGGACACATCAGGCACTTCGCGGAATCCGTTGGTGAAGGCATTAGCCACGCCGGGGGCCTGTTGCCAGGATGGCATCGACCACATCTGGCTGATACCGCCGCCGCTCGCGCCGTTGTTTATGGCGCGGTCATTCCAGACCTGCTCCGAACTGTAGGAGTTGTCAAAGTTGAGATGCAGGGTTGTGCCGCCAACACCCGTGACATAGGGCTGTGAGGCGGGGTCATCAACAGCGGGCTGAGCGTTCGCGCCGGTCTGCGGATTGTAGCAGCCATTCGCGCCCAGGTCGCCACTGGCCGCCAGGATGGTTTGTCCTTGCGCGGCGGCAGCCTGGAAGAAGATATTTTCCTGCTTAATTTCACTTGCCATACCCGCGCCCTGTTCGCAGAAGACCCAGCTTGTGCTGACCACCGGCACATGATCGTTGACGATACGCGCCCAGGCATCGTTGTACGACGGCAGCGCATTCGCTGCTTCATAGACACGCAGGTTGGAGAGGTGAGGAGCTAACCCCAGCACCATCTCCATATCGAGTTCGACTTCCGCGGCATTGCTGCCCGCTACTCCATTGAAGCCATCGATGGGGATAGTCGAAATGGTGGTATGTTGGCCGCCGAAACAGGCCATGTAAGCGGAGATGTCGGCTGGCGAGAATCCGTCCAGTTCGAGCAGCGCAACGCTTTGCCCGTCACCGGTAATGCCCTGATTATAGAGGCGCGTGAAATCATATGCGCTTGCGATTTGCGCGGGTGTATAAGAGGTGGGCGTGGCAGCAGAACCGGGCTGCGGACAATTGATGGCGGTGGATTGCTGTTTCAGCGCTACGCTGGCGTTCGAGATGAGCGGATGACGTTGATACTGAACGGTATTATCCAACCCACTGAGGGAAGAGATGAGCGGCGCGATAGCGATAGGCAAGGAGGGAGCATTGGCATTGGCAAATATCATATGCCCGGAGGCGGAGCGATAATTATTGATCTGCACTTGAAATGCTGCTTCGGCCTGGGCCACCGTGCCAACGGCATCAACTAAAAGGTGATTGGCATAAGTTCCGGTTATAGTAAAGCCCTGCGAGCGTAAGTAATTGACTACCGCCGCTTCGCTCTGTGGCAGCGGACCATACAGGGCGGCAAATGAGGCAGGGTTGAGATACCGTCGATAAAGAGGCGATGATGGCGAAGTGATCTGTTGCAAATAGCTGGTCAGATTAACCGAATTGCGCAGATTTAAGCCGATTGAAAGAGCTATTTGCTGGTTCGCGGGCGTATTTGCTACAGGCTGGCTATTGCTAATTACGGGCGAAAGAGAATCCGCCAGAGCGACGCGCCTGGCCGCCTGTTCGGCATGGGTAAAAGGAGAGATAAAGCATACAAGCAAAACCGCGATAACCGTGATACTGATAACCGGTACAACAATACGTGGATGAATTGTACGTAATTTCATACAAAGCCTCTCTCAACAGGTATCCAACTGACCATACCACCTCCCAGACATCACAAAAACCTACAAATTATCCTGAATCAATTGAACGCGAGCATCAGGGTTTTCGGAGGATTTGCGCAGATTGGAAGAAGAGAGGGTACCTTTGTGCTACTTGATTAAATCGCGCACTGCGTCAAGCAGGTCACGCACAGTGAAAGCTCGCGCTATAGTGACCGTAAAAAACTGCTGATAATGGCTAAAAACATGTCGGGCTGCTCCAGGTTGGAGAGATGCCCCGCGTTTGGAATGACAACAAATTGCGCGCCGGGGATGCGTTCGGCGTATGCCTGGGCCTCGGACGGCGGGATAATAGCATCCTGCTGGCCAGTAATAACTAATGTGGGGCAGGAGATGCCTGCCAGCAAATCGCTGGAATCGGCGCGCCGCGCCATGCCGCGTGACGCCGCCGCGATGCCGGATGGAGTGGCAGCGTTCATCATCTGGCGGACGCGCGTTTCTACCGATGGGTCGTGCTGGCGCGTGTAATCCGAGATCAAACGCGGGAGTTGGAGATCAGCGATGGCCGTTGTTCCCTGCGTTTCGGCTAAACGCGCCACATTTTCGCGGTTAGCCTGCGCTTCAGGAGTATCGGCTGCTGGCCGCGTATTCGCCAGGATTAGACCTCCAATACGTTGAGCGTATTGTCGCCAGCAGGCAAAGGCTACGTAGCCACCCATCGAAAGGCCGCACAACACGGCTTTCTCAATGCCGAGATGATCCATCAGGGCCACAATGTCACCGGCTAAAACGTCCATGGTCGTTATCTCGCCAGCAACATCACTTTCGCCTAAGCCGCGCCAGTCGAGCGAAACGAGGCGATAGCGTTGCTCGTCGAGCAGCGCGGCTATCTCTGCGTCCCACATCGCGCGATTCAAGGGGAAGGCGTGCAGGAAGATCACCGGCAGCCCGATGCCGTGATCGCTATAGGCGATGTGTGTGTTGTTCAGAGATGTTTTCATGCGCTCGCTTCGGCTCCATCGGCCTGCTCGTGGGCGTAATAGGAACTGCGCACAAAGGGGCCGGATTCGACGTGGCGGAAGCCCATCTTCTTTCCCTCGGCCTTGAGGGCAGCAAATTCTTCTAGTGGCACGTAGCGTTGAATGGGCAAATGCTGGAACGATGGGCGCAGGTACTGCCCGATGGTGAGAATATCCACATCATGCTCGCGCATATCATGCATCACTTCAAGAATCTCGTCCCAGGTCTCGCCGAGTCCCAGCATGAAGCCGGACTTGGTAGAGGCGGCGGGATTCATTTCTTTGGCCCACTTCAATACTTGCAGCGAGCGTTTGTAGACCGCCTGTGGGCGCACGCGCTTGTACAGGCGCGGCACCGTCTCCACGTTGTGGTTGAACACGTTGGGACGCGCATCAATCACCGTTTGCAAGGCTTCGTAGACGCCTTTGAAATCGGGAGTCAGCACTTCAATGCGACACTCAGGATTGAGACGGCGAATCCAGCGAATGGTCGAGGCGAAGATGGCCGCGCCACCATCTTTCAGTTCGTCGCGGTTGACGGAGGTGACAACAGCGTGACGCAGGCCCATTTTCTGCACCGCTTCAGCGACCCTCTTTGGTTCTTCCCAGTCGAGTCCGATGGGGCGACCCGTCTCTACGGCGCAAAAACCGCAACTGCGCGTGCAAACGCGGCCCAGGATCATGAAGGTAGCGGTTTTGTGGCCCCAGCATTCGCCGATATTGGGGCAGCGCGCCTCTTCGCACACGGTGTGCAGTTCTTTGCTGCGCATCAGTTGTCTGAGGTTATCGTAGTTCTCTCCCTTTGGTGGACGCACCCTGAGCCATTCAGGGCGGCGCTCCGGTATGATGGTCGCCATGTTGTTTTCCTTTTGATTATCGTATCGGAGGACGCGATAAATCGCGTCCCTACAGTTGTTAATACACGTCGATTTCGCGCCCGTAGCTTTGCAATTTCTGGCGCGTGGCCTGCAAGAAGCCGCCCGCGCCCGCGCCATCGAGAATGCGATGGTCGAACGAGAGGCACAGGTACATCATCGAGCGCACGGCGATGGCATCGTCTTCGATGACCACCGGGCGTTTGACCACGGCATCCATGCTCAGGATGGCGGCGTGCGGCTGGTTGATGATCGGTACTGATATGATTGTACCAAATGTGCCGGGATTATTCACCACAAAGGTGCTGTTTTGCATATCCTGCACGGTCAGTTTGTTGGCGCGGGCGCGCTGCGCGATGGTGGCGATTTGCTTTGCCAGACCCGCGATGGTAAACTGGTCGGCATCGTAAAGCGTAGGAACTACCAGCCCGGCATCGGTAGCAACTGCCATGCCCAGGTTGATACGCTTTTTAATGATGATCTTGTTGTCTTCCGTCCAACTGGAATTGATGAGCGGGAACTTGCGGATGCCCTCGCACACGGCCTTCATGACGAATGGCACAAAGCTGATGCTGTGACCTTCGCGCTTCTTGAAGTCCTCTTTGTTCTTCTCCAGCCATTTCGCGATATTGGTCATATCGACTTCGACGACGGTTGTCGCATGGGGCGACGTGCGCTTGCTGCGCACCATGTGTTCGGCAATCGCCAGGCGCATACGGCTCGGCACCATCAGTTCTTCGTCGTCGCCGGCAATGGTGGTGATGGGTTCGGGTTTCACTGCAACCGGCGCGGTATAGGTGGTCGGCGCGGTGCGGGCAACGGGAGCAGGCGCGGCAATGCGCTGCTCGACGTAGGCCAGAATATCTTCTTTGCGCACGCGACCACCCGTGCCTGTGCCAGGTATGGCGTTCAGGTCCAGATCATGCTCGCGGGCGAGGCGACGCGCCAGGGGCGAGATGCGCTGCCGCTCTTCCTCACCTATGCGCGACGGTTGGGCGACTGCTCTTGAGCCGTTACTATCGCTGCTGGCGCTTTGCTTATCCATGACAGCAATATTGGCGCGTTCGGGACTCTTGACGGACGCGGCATCCGGGCCGGGGGCAGACTCAACAGATGGTGTACTGGCAACATCGGCGTTCTCTTCGATGAGCGCGATATCGACACCCACGGCTACTGTCTCGTCGGCCTGCACCAGGATTTTGGCCAGGCGTCCGGCCACCGGCGAGGGTAGCTCGGCGTTGATTTTATCGGTGATGATTTCAGCAAGCGATTCATCCTTCTCGATCCAGTCGCCCTCTTTTTTTAGCCAGCTTCCCACCGTCCCTTCCGCTACGGATTCGCCCAGGCGCGGCATTTTCACAGGTGTTGGCATATGTGACTCCTTTGTCAATCTATCAGTACGCGGCAAGTTTGCGCGCTGCGACTAGAATTTTTTCAGCGTTGGGCAGAAATGCTTCCTCCAGGGAAGGCGCATACGGGAATGGCGCATCGGGAGCGGCCACGCGCATAATTGGCCCGTCGAGATATTCAAACAGGTCTTCGGCCAGAATTGCTGATAGTTCAGCGCCGATGCCACCGGTAAGCGTGTCCTCGTGTACAATCAGGACTTTGTTGGTGCGCTTGACCGACGCCAGAATAGCTTCGCGGTCAAGCGGGACGAGGCTGCGCAGGTCAAGCACTTCGGCGCTAATATCGTCTTCCTCTTCGAGTGTCCGCGCAACTTTGAGACATTGATGGACCATCGCGCCATAGGTGAGTATGGTCATATCTTCACCGGGGTGGCGGATGATGGCCTTGCCTATCGGCACGGTATAGTCCTCGGTGGGCAGTTCTTCGCGCAGTTCGGGCATTCGATAGAGCAGTTTATGTTCGAGATACAGGACCGGGTTGTTATCGCGAATGGCGGATTTGAGCAGCCCTTTGGCATCGTAGGCGGTGGATGGCACAACTACCTTGATGCCGGGGACGTGGAAGAACCAGGCTTCCGGGCTGAGCGAATGGAAAGGGCCACCCTTGACGCCGCCGCCGGATGGGCCGCGAATGACCATCGGCGCGGGAATGCCGCTGCGCCAGTAAAACTTGCTCGCCATGTTGACGATCTGGTCGAAGCCGCAGGTGATAAAGTCGATAAACTGCATCTCGGCGATGGGGCGCATACCCATGATGGCCGCGCCAACGGCAGAGCCGATGATAGCCGCCTCCGCCATAGGTGTATCGATGACGCGCTCCGGCCCGAATTCTTCCAGCAGGCCCACGTTGACTTTGAACGCGCCACCGTAGGTGCCGACATCCTCGCCCAGTAGGAAAACGGTCTCGTCGCGCCGCATTTCCTCGCGCATGGCCTGACCAATCGCTTCTAAATATGTGACAGCCGTCATCGCTTCCCCACCTCCTGCGTTTCGTAGCGGGTGACGCTCTCAGCGTCGTCCGCCACTGTGTTGAAAGGCTTGCCCGTGCGTGTGTCGAGGGCATTGACGTAGCGCGGATCGCTCGCGCCGGGTTCGCCGATAATGGAGATGGGGCCATCGGGCGCGTAGACGTAATCGGCAACAGTGGCTCCATCGGGCGCGGGACTCTGTTCCGCGAAGCTGACGGCATCATCCACGACCATTTTGACTTTTGCTTCGATTTCGGCTTTGACGGCATCGCTGAGGATGCTCTTTTCCTCAAGATACGCTTCGAAGCGTTTGATGGGGTCTTTGCGCAACCATTCTTCGCGCAATTCGGCTGGCACATAATCAGCCTTGTCGGCTTCTGAATGGCCGCGCACGCGGAAGGTTTTGCATTCGACCAGCGCGGGACCCTTGCCGCTGCGGGCGTGTATTACGGCCCGTTCGACGGCGTCCAGAACTTTGATAACGTCGTTGCCGTCAACATGCTCGCCCGGCATCCCGTAGGCTTTGGCGCGGTCGGAGAGATTTTCGATGGCAAACTGTTTATGTGTAGGGGTTGAATAGGCGTAGCCGTTGTTTTCGATGATGAAAACAATGGGCAGTTTCTGCACCGAGGCGAAGTTCAACCCTTCGTGGAATGGCCCGGTATTGGTTGCGCCATCGCCGCAGGGAGCCATGACGAGAGTGTCACGTTTGCGCATCTTCATGGTCAATGCCACGCCGCAGGCCACCGGCAGCGATTCGCCCAACATGCTGATGGAGGGTACAATACCGTGATGCATGTCGCCGATGTGTAGCGTTCCGTCGCGTCCAAGCGTGGGCGAGTTGCCACGCGCCAACCACTGGCACATGACCGCGCGCGGGGAGCCGCCGCGTGTCAGATGCATCCCCAGGTCGCGGTGCTGCGGTACGATGATGTCTCCATCGCGCAGCGTCATCGCTGCCCCGACGGTGGTGGCCTCGTGTCCCTGCGCGGTATAGACGCCGCCGACTACGCGCCCCTGCAAAAAGAGCGTGCGCGTGCGGTCTTCCACGGCGCGTGTGAGGCGCATCAAATAATAAATCTGTAGCAGGTTTGCCCGCTCCAGTTGCATAGTTTGCCTTCCTTTGCTGGTCTGATATTGCGAAATATCAAGCTTCGTTGCTTATTGGTTCTGTGTGTTCATCCTAGCATCTGGAACGGAGGGGCGTCAAGTTGGCAAGTGCTTGACATAGCTATCAAAAGTAGTACTATACAGTATATAATAATCATAAAGGTCTCGCCGAAAAAGTATTAAGAGCGCAAACTCTAGAGGAGAAAACACTTGGCCCTGCAAGAAATACGAAAAATCTCCACCGGTATTGTGCAAGATCCCACTATTAACAGTGGGCGACCGATTATTGAGGGTACCCGCGTCTTCGTGGATCGTATTATTGGACATCTTGAGAATGGCATGTCAATCGCGGAGGTCTGCGATGAGTATGACCTGACACCAGGACAGGTAAAAGCGGTCAAACAACTAAGCCCTGAGCAGGTTCAATACATAAAGGGTTACGCCGACGCGCTCGAAAATGTAGTGATGAGGTAGGATAATGATAACTCGTCCGCGAACGTTTTTGCTGGACGAAAACATACCACGCAAGGTACTCTCAATTTTGCGAAGAGCAGGATATGTTGCTGTCCGTGTATATGATGAGAAACTACATTCCCAACCTGATACTGCTATCTTTACCCATGCTCGCGCCCGCCATATGACAATCATCACTTTCGATACAGATTATCTGAAACAAACAGTGTTCCCTCCGCCGCACGCAGGCATTCTTGTCCTCCGTTTCTTTCCGAGAAATGCCTCTGTTAATGATATAGCCTCTGCCGTGCTGAAAGCAGTAGCACAATTAGTTGACCTTGATATATCCAATCACGCCTATACACTCGCTCCTGAAGGATTAGAAGAAGAATCGTAAGTCTTGTTCTTATCTGTTTTTCTCTCCTCTTTTCCTGCTTATGACCACATCCAGACCCCACTTATTTTGCGTATGTGATAATATAGATCAAGCTCATCTTACTCTGGTTGATTATCACTCTATTGTATCGAAACGATATATTGTGACAAACCAGCACGATCATCGCCTCAAAGGAGGAGTATTTCATGGGCATGACCAACGATGGCCTGTCCTACTGGCAGGCAGAAACCGAGGAGATCGAACTCCTCGATACGACGCTGGGCGACCTCTTAGACAGCCGCGCTGACGAATTTTCCAATACTGAAGCGGTTGTTTACTCTTGTTATCCTGAGTTTCGCGGCGCGTTGGATATTCGCTGGAATTACGCGGAGTACCGGGCGCGAGTTGACGCGACGGCACGGGGGCTGATGGCGCTTGGTTTGCAAAAGGGAGATCACATCGCTGTATGGGCGGCCAACCTGCCGGAATGGCTTTTGCTTATGTTTGGCGCGGCAAAGGCCGGGCTGGTGACGGTGACGGTCAACCCGGTGTACAGGGCTAAGGAACTGGAATATGTGCTTAAACAGGGCGATGTGAAGGCGTTATTCTTCATGGCGCAGGTGCGCGATCACAATTGCCTGGCGACGGTGCGTTCGATGGTCACGCCCGGCGAGAAGAATGGCGAAGTGAGCAGCGAAATCTTGCCAGCGCTGCGCTACGTGTGTCTGATGGGTATGCCGCCCACCGATTTGCTAGATGCACAGGAGTGGCGGCCAACAATGTTTGGCGAGATGGTCGCGGGTGGGAACGCTATCAGCGCGGAGCAGTTACGCGCGCGGCAGGCATCGGTGAAGCCCAGAGACCCCACGCTGATCCTGTATACTTCTGGCACTACCGGATTTCCCAAGGGAGCCATGCTTACCCATCACAGCGTCACTAACGATTTGATGATGGCTCTACAGCGCACGGACGCGCTGCACGCTCCCGGCGTTCACTATTGCCTCCCTCTGCCGTTTTTCCACATTGCCGGATCGGGCATCGCCATTGGCACTATCATCAGCGGCATGACGCTTCATCCCCTGGTCGCGTTTGAACCTTTGAGAACGTTGCAAATCATTCAGCAGGAGAATTGCGCCTATATCTTTGCTGTTCCTACCATGCTGATTGCCATGATGCAGCACCCCGAGTTTGAACAAAACAAGCCGACTACGTTGAAAATAGTCAGCAGCGGCGGCGCGCCCGTGCCTGTTGCGGTCATGGAGCAAGTCAAGGAACGCATGGGAGCGGACGTGGCTATTGTCTTTGGTCAAACCGAGTCGAACGGCGGCATCACCTATACGCAGCCCAGCGACAGCTTCCAGCGCAAATCGGAGACGGTGGGCTTCCCCTACCCGCATGTAGATGTCAAGATCATCAATCCGTCCACTGGCGAAGTGGTAGCAGTCGGAGAACGAGGAGAACTGTGCTGCCGGGGCTTCCTGGTGATGGCCGGTTATTACAATATGCCGGAAAAAACTGCTGAAACCATCGATGCCGAAGGCTGGCTGCATACAGGCGACCTGGCAACGATGGATAAAGAAGGCTACATCAATATCGTGGGACGCCTGAAAGAGATGGTGATTCGCGGCGGCGAGAATATCTTCCCACGCGAAATTGAGGAACTGATGATCCGCCATCCAAAGATAGCCGACGCGCAGGTACTGGGCGTGCCAGATGCTTTCTTTGGCGAGGAACTGCTGGCGGTGGTGCTGCCGAAAGAAGGCCAGGAAATCAGCGAGCAGGAACTGCGCGACTTCTGCAAAGAGCGCATTAGCCACCAGAAGATACCGCGCTACATCCAGTTCGTCGCGTCCTATCCTATGACGGCCAGTGGCAAAGTGCAAAAGTTTGTGCTGCGCGAGCAGGCCATCGAGAAATTAGGGTTGGGACAGGTAGCGAAGACGCGGACGGCGTAGATTTTTAAACGGATAAGCAAAAGCAGGGCCGGACATGCCCGGCCCTGCTTTTGCTTATCCGTTTAGCATTTTTATCTCGTGCAGGCGAATTTCGTGGCGCAGGCGTTTGATACGCTGGCGATAGGCATCTTCTGGCTGCACATAGCCCAGTTTGGGTTTATCGCCCATGTTTACGTGCCATTTGCGGAAAGCCAGGCCGATTTCGGTTTGATAGAGGGCTTTGACGCGCAGCCATTGCTTGACGCCGGACTTGCGCAGGACGCGCCGCTCGGCCCCGGTGCGCTGGAATGAGTTTTGCAGCAGCGCATATTCACCCACTGACACCACGCCGTTACTCACCTCAACCGCCAGAAATTCGCGGATCACGGCGGCTTCGTGCGACAACGATTTGATGAGGACGTAGAGCAGGCCGAGCTGCGCCAGGAATGGCGGGATGTAGTTCCCCACAATAGCGATTTGCGCCAAATTGACCACCGCACTATTACCCACTGATGAGTTGATGGAAGCGCTGGCCTGAAAAGTGACGAAATCGAAGAAGCTATGCAGCCCTATGGCTATAAGAAAGCCGATGATGGGAATGACGATCTGTTTCCAGCGCACACGAGTATGACGGATGTAGCCGAGCGCAGCGCCGAAGCAGGCAATAAAGGTGGAATGGCCGAGCCAGCCAAGAATGATCCTGCCAACGATAAGGTAGGCCAGAGAGCCTTTGGAGTGCTGGGCAAAATAACTGAAGTTTTCAACCATTGCAAAGCCTGCCCCGATCAAGGCTCCATAAACGATACCATCGGTAACATTGTCAAACTCGTCGCGTAAGATGATGAAGAGCAACAACAGGCCAATACCTTTGAACGTTTCCTCGGTGATGCCAGCGTTCAGTCCTTGAAAAATAACCTGTATTATTTCACTGCTGTTGTTGGGATCAAAAGTATTCTGCAGGATGTTGTCGATGTTTTGCTCTATGAAGAGCGCGGGCGGAATAGCAATGATCGCACCCCACAGGAAGGCGGCCAGGCGCAAGAACCAGGGTTCCCTCTCGTAGCGATCCATGAAATTCACCAGCAGGAAGATGCCGATGGCCGGCACAAGTGGAATCGTGAGAGCCGCGATAATGCTGGAGACGCCATTTTGCGATAGGGCAGAGATGCCTATGATGCTGTTCAGGATAATGGTAATCATGGTACTGGCAAGCAATATGGCTATGCCGATGCCTGCAATGAGCCAGCGCGTGCGTATGCCTATGCGCTGCGGCAGGGCAAATTGCATGGTCACACCCGCGCCCAGCACGCTGACTTCCTCGTCGTCATCCCAGGGCTGCGCCTCCTGCTCCGGATCCGGTTGTTCCGGAAGTGCGATGGGTTGATAGTGGGCTGGCGTTGGCTGCCGTCCTTTGACTAATGAGTTTTCCTGGACACGCGCAGAGGATGTTCTCGAGTTGACTGTACCGGCGCCGTTGTACATGTCTTGCATTACGTCAGGTTGGGCAGATTCATAGGAATTGGGCGCGATCAACTGCAACATAGTGCTGCCGAGGACAAGCAAGTCCTGCGGCTGCACCGGCATAGCGCCTCCGCCAGGTACGGCATGACCATTAACGCGCACGATGTTGCGAGCGGTCAGGTTGATTACATGCCAGCCATGACTGTTCAGCACCAGACGCGCGTGCTCGCGCGAGACGGTCGGGTCCATCAGGATGACATCATTGTTCAAGGCGCGTCCGATGCTCGTTTCCTGGCGCGAAAGCACATGCACCAGGCCGTCTTCAGGCAACCAGCCAGTGGCATATCTTCCCTGGGTTTGCGTGCCACCTGTGGCCGAACGGCCCGATTTCACCCGCACGACGCGCAATACCCCGTAGTTTTCATTCATGTGATTTTATTCCGGATTGCTCCTGACGATCCGATTCCATGAGCGAGAGAGAGTCACCGTGATATTCTTCAAGCAGGCGCGCTAATTGCTCCCAATGCATGAACACCGAAGCAAAGCGTTCCCAGTAGTCAGGCCCTTCCTCTTCTATGCGCCTCCAGGAGGTATACGCTTGATAGTCCGTAAATGTTACCAGCATGAGATAGCGCGTTTCAGGCATATGAGCAATACGCACGAGTGAAAGCTGTTTGATACCCGGAATCCAGCGATACATTTCCGCAATGCCGCTTGTCGCCAGCGTCTCAAGTTCGGTAGCAGAAGCTCCCTCCTTGAGTTGCCAGACCCGCACAGAGCAGTACTCACTCATCATTTCTCCTGATCGCATTGAGCAGAAAATTTTCCAGGGGGTTTTCGGCGTTTTTGAGTTGAAATATATTCGCGAAACCTTTGGACTTCTACAATATACATGGGAATAGAACGATTGACAAGAGGAAACAGCGGCATAACCTCATATCATTTGACAACAGTACCTCACTTCTGTCTCTATGATAATTGACGGTCGAATTGGTTTATGATGAAAACGAAAGGCAAGCAAACAATGACTCATCTTTACCTGGTGCGACATGGAGACTATATTAAGAAGCAACAGGGCAAACTCATCGACGGCCAGCTTTCACCAAAGGGCGTGCAGCAAGCTGAGCGACTGCGAGATCGACTGCTTAAAAGCAAGGATATTAAAATTGATGCGCTCATTTCCAGCACGATGAACCGGGCGCGCCATACTGCCGAGATTATCGCGCCCGCGCTGGGTCTGCCCATCATTTATGAAGAGGATGTGGAAGAGTGGCGCAACGAGGATGGTTCCCTGACCGAGGAAGAGTTTATTGCTCTCTGGCGCGATGTGCCAGCCGAGGAACGCCCATTCTTCCGCTGGGTGAATGGCTGCGAGAACTGGATGGAGTTCATAATACGGACAACCACCGCGCTGCACCGCATCATTCATGAGCACGATGGTAAACATATTCTGATTGTCTGTCATGGCGGCATCATCGAAGCATCGTTTGTCTATTTCTTTGAGATGAGTATGGCCAATCTCAGGCGAGCAACGGTCGATGCCCATCATACGTCGATCACGCACTGGCATAAAGCGCACTTCGAGGGTTTTCCGGCTATCTGGCTGCTTGAACGCTATAATGATACGGCGCATTTAGCAGATATCTTCACATCGTCCTGATGTAATTTGGCGATCGAATACCAGAATCAGCGTAGCCCCGTTCTGTAGGGACAAGGGGTGGACGCGAGGAAGGGTGGGGGCCTTGCGCTTGTCCTCGTTGAAACTCGATTCGCCAGGGGTTCCGTGAAGCAGCATGGTCGCATTCCGACGAGGACAAGCGCAAGGCCCCTTCATCCACTCTACCCCACCCCTTGTCCCTACAGAAGACGACCCCATTCCCCCATCCTTTCACCAGTAGGTTTTTTGACATCCGTCGGCGCCCCAGGCTGTCATTCTGAGCGCAGCGAAGAATCCGCGTCCGGCCCACGAGAGATTCTTCGCTGCGCTCAGAATGACAGCTTCCATCTCGCGGTTCCTTTCCTAAAAAACCTACCAGTGAAAGATTCCCCCATCCGGTCGGCAAAATTCATCAGGCAATTGCGCTCGTTCGTAGGTCATTTTGAGAACGGGCAGAATTCCTGCTCAATACAGGACATATACCGCTCATTTTGCGCGATAATTTTTTTTGTAGGGACAGTGGGGCGCTTCCATTCCCCTATTCGGTTGTCAAAGTTCATCAGGACCCTGGGCCGCAAGCGTCACATACACTGTGGCTACGATTGGAAATGTCTTTCCGCGCTGACACGGCTGATCTAGCGGTGTTGTTCAAGGGCCTGCTCGTAGCTCGACCAGTCTACTTGCAGGCCGCGTTCCGCCAGGATTTCGGCGGCAAGATCGGAGGGAAAGCCTTGTTCAGCGTGCAGTTTGAAAAGGTCTTCACCCGACACGATGCAATGTTCGCCTCTTTTACGGGTTAGGCGAGTTTCCTGGAAAAGTCACCTTTCCCTGGACTATAGCGTAGCCTGGCAGGCCAAAAGCAAAGGTCCATTGCACATTTTTACCAGGGCAACCTGGTTCACCCACTACGTTTTTTTGCAGGGCTTGCCATCCATAATTGCCGCTTCCAGTTCCGCCCTGGTCAGTGTAGTCTGAGCAATATACACCATACAGGTATTGCAATAGGTGCTGTGCATCGGTTGGAGCATTGATGAAGACTCGCGAACCAACCCTATGATAAGAGATCATGCGATTTGCTGGAATCTTCGATGCGACATCAATCTGCATAGACGGCCAGTGCCCATCAAGGGGACTGGAGATTTGTTTGGGGAACGGGTACTGCGACTGAGGAGTTAACGTGTAGAACGTCGTCTCGGCTGTCAGCGTCAAGTGGCCGCTATTTGTGAGCGGGAGGTACTTGCGTACCGTGAGAGTTTGGCCTGGTTTTATCTGTGTGCTATTGACAAAACCAGGGCAGCTATGATCTGTAGGTATGGGAATGACATATTGTGGTGTATCCTCCCCGGTCACCTGAATTCCAGTTACATACCCGCAGGAGCTTCCTACAAATGGAATACCGACATACAACGTTTTATCTGTATTGTTAGTTAGAGAGAAGTCAGCAGCCAACAATTCACTGAGAAAGTATGGGCCGCCCGTTATATTCATAGAAGCTTCCAGACCGCCAGCTTCTGAAACTATGCCGACTTTTCCTATCGGGCCAATCGGTGTGCTCTGTGGCAGCGAAGTTACTACCTCTTGAGGTCTGCGAGTGAAAAGCAGCAGCGATACGCCAATAATTGCCGCAACTACCAGAACAGCGGCCAGCATACTGGCGAAGCGGGTTGTTCTTCTACCCCGACGAGCCGCAGAGGGATTAGACGCCGACTTTTTTAGTGGGATCGAATCGATTGCCCCAACTGGCTGAACTACTCGATCCTCACCGGCAGAGACGGCCTGATCGGGAAGTAGCAGGCGTTGGCTGGCGCGCTCAATGATCTGCGCTTGCTCATCAGATGTAAGTTGAACGGGACGGGGATAAGCTCGTCGCAGCATGGATAGCAGGGCGACATGTTGTGTTTCTATCTCTTCGGGGATGCTATCATCGAACGGTTTCATTGTTGAATACCCCTCTCTGTCTTCTCATAGATGGCGCGCAGTTGGCGCAGGGTACGCGCAAGCATTTTGCGCACGCTTCCCTCCGGTTTTTCGAGCATGTTCGCGATGGCGACCAGCCGCAGACCATTGCCATAACGCAAATGAATCAGTTGCTGTTGAGCAGGTGAAAGTTGCTCTAGCGCGGCATAGAGCTGTTGGTAGTTCTCCTGCTGGACGGTGCGGTGTTCAGGCGACAATGCGCTGTCTTCGGTTTCTACGATGCGCTCCAATGGCAACAAAGTAAACAGGGCAGCATGGCGATAGCGATCAATCACCTTATTGCGGGCTACGCGGCGCAGCCAGGCCAGTTGTCGCTCCTCGCTCAAACTGGAAAGTGCGACATGGTTGTGGGCAGCCATGAAGACCTCTACCAGCAGGTCTTCAGCATCTTGCTGACTGGCTACTTGCTGGCAGAGATACGATAAGATGTGGGCGGAAAAACAAGTATAGAGAGTGGTATCTACATCGTTTTGCCCGGCATCCGTATTGAGTTGTTGCATACGCGCCTCTTTGCTTAAAATGAGATCTCATTAGTAATGTCGTATGAGAGAGCAAAACGTGGCATACCAATGCCAGGGCGGTCGCCCTGGCACGCCATCTTGCGGTCGCCCTGGCACTCACCAGAGGGTATCACAAAGCAATCTCTCTTCAAAAACGGGTCAAATTGGGCGTTTCGCTATGCTAAAAGGGTAGACAATCGGGGAAGCATATGGTATAATCTAGCCATTCAGACACAGAGATCCGAGACGATAATAAGAGTCACGAGGTAATTTGTCTATGGATACAGTTTCGTTCACATCAGGAGTCGCGGCGCTGTCGAGGACAGTGGCGGCGTATGATGACAGGTAATACACACTGGGGATAGTTTGCCCTGGTGTTTTTTTTTCACGTTTTTCATTTTTTATACGCGCATGGCTGCCGGGCTCATCGATCTTTCTTCATTCTTTGGGCCAATCTCTTGAATGTTCGTCGCATACGAGCATATCTTAATTTGCGAAAGGAGGAACGAAGAAGTCTCTTACGAGCTAACGGCGCGTACTTACGTAGGCCTGAGAACAAAGTGAGGCTGCGTAGTTGATTTACGTATAGAGTTTAACGAGAAGTGGTGCGGCGTGGTTTGCTAGATTTGAAGGAGATAACCGACAGTGAATTCAAGTATGATCAGTAAAATCGCGAAAGCCAGGCGTTACGCGGAAGAACCCGAACGAATCCAGTTCACTCGCTTTGAGGCGACGTTCCGGGGCGAGAATGATGTTCATACCACAAACTATGATAACGGGGAGTGGCATTGCACCTGTCGTTTCTTCCATGACTGGGGGGATTGCAGTCACACGATGGCTATGCAGCGCGTATTGGGCGTGACTATTCCAGCAGCGTACCGGCACGGTATCCCTGCGGGTATAGGCACCGGCCCCCTCATGCACTAGCCTAACCAACATCACGCATACCTGGCGCGAGGGCGCGTCAGGCACTGAAAACATAAAGAGGCGCTGAAATCGATGGGTTCGATCAGCGCTTTTTTATTATAGAAGTGGGGACGCCCCTTGTGGGTGTCCGCGTTCCCTTTGATGTGTGCGTGGCGAGACGGACACTGGTGGTTAGCCCCCGATGGCGGGAACAAAGTGCAGGATAATGATGGCCGAAAACATGATGATGGCCAGGATCAGAATATAGATCAGGTCCCGCTTTACATAGGCATAGTGTTCTACCGTGATTAGATTCGCGTTACGCGGCGTCTGCGATTTCAGCGCCGTCTGGCGACGAGCGGCAAGGCGAGCAGACGCGCTGCCCTTGTTGGCGGCAGGCAAATCAGCAACAGGCTGTTCTTTCTGCGTGGGTATACTTTCCACTTCGGATTTTATGCTGGTGGCAACCTCGGTTTTGGATACGGTAGCAGCGCTAGCAACTGCGGCTTTGGACGCGGGCACAGCGAGCGTCGTTTCTTCCTCGTTGCTCTCGCTTTGTAGATCATTCTCGTTTACAGCCGCATCCGAGCGCACCAGTTTAATGCTTTTCTGTGGTTTTGGCTTATTGCGTGATGCTCCACTGCGCACGCTTGCTGTTTTCTTTGGCATCTTTACACTCTCCCTGGCCCACCTACCTCGACAGATACACGGGGTGTCGTGGGCAAATGATTGCTACTGGCTCTCTATTGTACTGCCCCTCTACGGTTTCTAACGTCTGAAAAATAATGAATGTCTCGTTTCAAAGCTCGTCAACGACACAGTGAGATGCAGCATTGTTTTCTATCAGCACTATTATACACGAAAGAGAGACGCGCGTCGAGAGTCTAGAGGGGCGTTTGCTATTTGACAAGGTAGCCCGTCTGTGCTACCCTAAGCATGGCACGAAGGGGCAAATACCAGCCAGCACATCACAACAATGTAGGCGCGCAAGGAGAAGACTAGCCCGTATGGCTAGTCGTTTTTCATATATTACAGGGGTATCAGTATCATGGCAAGAATAGTGGTCGCAATGAGCGGCGGCGTGGACAGTTCGGTAGCTGCCGCGCTGCTCAAGGAGCAGGGACACGAGGTGATCGGCATTATGCTGCGCCTGTGGTCTGAGCCAGGCGTCATCGAAGACGATGGCGTCGAGCGCGTTGCGCAAAATAAATGCTGCTCCCTCGAATCGGTGGATGATGCCCGGCGCGTGGCGCGTATGCTCGACATCCCTTTTTATCTCGTCGAACGTTGAGCAAGAATTCAAAGAGAACGTGGTGGACTTCTTTTACCAGGAATACGTGGCGGGCCGCACACCCAATCCCTGCCTGACCTGCAACCGCCATATCCGCTTCACCCTGCTGCTCAATCGCGCCCTGGCGCTCGACGCCGATTACATGGCGACGGGCCATTATGTGCGCGTGGATAATCACCCGCTCACCGGCAAGTTTCGCTTGCGCCGGGGCGTCGATCCCGGTAAAGATCAATCGTATGTGCTGCACGTACTCAACCAGCAGCAACTGGCGCACGCCTGCTTCCCGCTCGGCGAGTATACCAAGCCGCAGGTGCGAGCGATGGCGGCGGAGCGCGGTATGAGCGTGGCGAGCAAGGCCGAAAGCCAGGAAATCTGCTTCGTGGCGCAGAACGATTATCGCGGCTTTATCGATCGCTACGCCGTGACACCAGGGAGCAGACTCTGTCCTTGTTGGGGCAGGCGTGAGCGCAGCAGCGCCAGTAACGCACACGAACGGCATCATCTCTATACCGAAACCCGGCCCCATTTTTGACATGAACGGCGCTCCGCTGGGGCGACATCGCGGACTGGCCTACTATACCATCGGGCAGCGCAAAGGGCTGGGCTTGACCTCGCTTGAGCCACTGCATGTACTCAAAATCGACGCCGAATCAGAACGCGCTCATTGTTGGACCGGCGGAAGCACTGGAAAAGACGAGCTGCATCGTCGGCAAGATGCACTATGTGAGCGGCGAGACGCCAACGGAACCATTTACGGCGCGCGCGCGCATCCGCTACAAAGCGCCCGAACAGGAAGCGATGGTCACACCCCTGGAGGGCAACCGCGCGCGTTTGACATTTATACGCCCACAACGGGCCATCACACCCGGACAGGCTGCCGTGTTCTATGGCGGCGACGAGGGGGATGAGGTGTTGTGCGGAGGAATCATTGAATGACAGATCAAGCACATATACGCAATTTTTGCATTATCGCCCACATCGATCATGGCAAATCGACGCTGGCTGATCGCCTGCTTGAATATACCGGCACCGTCTCTAAACGCGAAATGATGGAGCAGACGCTCGACCAGATGGATCTGGAGCGCGAAAAGGGCATTACCATCAAGGCACA
The DNA here is from genome assembly GCA_963769535.1 of uncultured Chloroflexia bacterium. GTDB lineage: Bacteria > Chloroflexota > Ktedonobacteria > Ktedonobacterales > Ktedonobacteraceae > CF-113. The sequence goes on from CAVYMC010000011.1 coordinate 81,504, forward strand.
GGCTGTGCGTATGCTTTATAGCGCGCTGGACGGAGAGCAATACGAACTTAACCTGATCGACACGCCCGGCCATGTTGATTTCACCTACGAGGTGTCGCGCAGCCTGGCGGCGTGCGAGGGCGCGCTGCTGGTAATTGACGCCACGCAGGGTATCGAGGCGCAAACGCTGGCCAACCTCTACCTGGCGCTCGAGGCCGACCTGACCATCATTCCGGTCATCAACAAGATTGACCTACCCAGCGCTGAGCCGGAACGGGTAATGCAAGAGGTCGAGGATGTGATTGGTATTCCTCGAGAAGAATGCATCCTGGCATCAGCCAAAGAGGGCATCGGCACTCAGGATATTCTGGAAGCCATTATCAAGCATATCCCCATGCCAAAGGGCAGAACCAGAGCAACCCCTGCGCGCCCTGGTCTTTGACTCGCACTACGACGCCTACAAGGGCGTGATTGCCTACGTGCGCATGGTGGATGGCGAACTGCGCGAGGGCGAAAAGCTTGTCCTGATGGCAACGGGCAGCACCACCGAGATTCTAGAGGCTGGCTATCTTTCACCCGCGCCTGACCTCCTCGCAAACGCTTTCCGCCGGGGAGGTAGGCTATGTCGCCACTGGTTTCAAGAATGTGAAGGATTGCCGCGTGGGTGATACGATCACGATGCCGAGCGCGCTGGCGGCATGTCGAGCCGCTACCGGGCTACAGACCGGCCAAGCCGATGGTATTCGCGGGCATTTACCCGGTCGAAGGCAACGATTATTCCTTGCTGCGTGACGCGCTTGACAGGCTCAAGCTCAATGATGCCTCGCTCTTTTATCGAGCCGGAAACATCGACTGCGCTGGGCTTCGGTTTTCGCTGTGGCTTCCTGGGCCTGCTACACATGGAAATCGTGCAGGAACGCATCGAACGCGAGTATAACCTGGACATTCTGGCGACCGCTCCCAGCGTGGAATATCATGTGACGCGCACCAACGGCGAAGAGTTGGAAGTGGACAATCCATCGGAGATGCCCGATCGCGGGCGAGATCGAGAAAATCGAAGAGCCCTGGATGGATATCTCCATTTTCACTCCCACACGCTATATCGGCACCATTATGGACCTGGTGACGACGCGGCGCGGCACATTCAAAGAGATGAAGTATATCGAAGCAGAGCGCGTGCTGCTCACCTATAACATCCCGCTGGCCGAACTGATTACGGATTTCTACGATCAACTCAAGTCGCGCACGCAGGGGTATGCCTCGCTCGATTATATCCTATGGCGGCTATCACGAAGCCGATCTGGTAAAGCTCGACATCCTCGTCAATGCCGTGCCAGTCGATGCCCTGTCGCTGATTCTGCACCGCGACAAAGCCTATACGCAGGGACGCGCGCTGGTTGAGAAGCTGCGCAGCCTCATCCCGCGCCAGCTTTTCGAGGTTCCCATCCAGGCCGCCATCGGGGCACGTATCATTGCCCGCGAGACGGTCAAAGCCATGCGCAAAGACGTGCTCGCCAAGTGCTACGGCGGCGACATCTCGCGCAAACGCAAACTGCTGGAGAAGCAGAAAGAGGGCAAGAAGCGCATGAAGATGGTGGGCAATGTGGAAATTCCGCAGGAAGCGTTCATGGCGATTCTGTCGCTGGGCGACTGATCTCTTTCAAGTATCTCAGACAGGCGGCAACTGTTGTGATGAATAGGGCGGCGGCGGTGGCGGCGGTGTTTCCGACTGCGGGTATGGTTGCGAATGAGGCCCGGTATTCGGATATTGCTGCGGGCCGGTCTGGGCGCCGAACGCCGTTCTGTCGGCCCGTATTGCTGGCCCGGCTCCGTGGCCTGGTATAGCTCCGGGTCCGCGGGATATTGAGGCGTATACGGCGGATACTGCGACTGGCCGGTCGTAGAATATGGTGGATATTGGGCCGGCGGCGGCGGATAGGGCTGATTATAAGGATATTGAGCGGCGGGATACTGCCACGTCCGGGCCGTCAATGCCTGCGGATTTCTCAAAGCCATCACACCGCCAACAATAATAGCAATCGCGCTCAGCAGGTATAGCCACCAACCAATACTCAGGCCCACCGCAAAGGGTGTTAAATCAATACCATTGATGCTACTATGATTGATCGCCAGGACTAACTCACACAATCCGCCTACTATGCCCGCGCCGATCATGGTGAATATCCCAGCGCGGATCTGCTTGTCGGGCGGCATATTTGTCAAACCGAAGACATTCTTACTGTAGATGAGTACCAGAACCACGGCAATGACAACTAATGCCGCCAGAAGCTCAAAATAAAGGCCGCCGCCTATGGTAGAACCACTCCGGGATGCGTCATAAGAGTATGAAAATCCGGTAGCAGATATATACGGTAAGAAAAAAGCGATAAATGCAACGATGCCGCCAATGCCCGCAACAACATAGCCACGATTTCTTTCTTCTTTCGTAACTACTCAGGTGTCCTAGAAACTTGCAAAAGGAAAGGAAACCGTTTACAGTACAGCTATGACACCAGAAGAAATCGCCGAGATGCAGGAAGAGAATCGCACCCTTAACGCGCTGGTAGCCGAACTGCTGCCGTTGCGCGAGGTAGTGACCCAACAAGCTCTACTGATCGCGCAGTTGCAGCAGCAGGTGCAAGCCTTGCAAGAGCGCGAGGCCAAAGACAGCCATAACAGTCACTTGCCTCCCTCCTCTGACCGCTTCGTGCGACAGCCTAAGAGCCTGCGGAAGAAAAGCGGGAAGCAAGGCGGTGGGCAGCCAGGTCACGAGGGGACGACGTTGCAGTGGCACAGCTGTCCCGATGAAGTCGTGGTGCATGCCGTCACGAGGTGTGCCACCTGTCAGCAGGATTTGTGCGCGGTGCCGCGCTTGCAGGTGGAACGGCGCCAGGTGGTCGATGTGCCGACCCCGCGGCTGTGGGTGGCGGAGCATCAGGCCGAGCAGAAACAGTGTCCGGCCTGTCAGCACATCACGGTGGCCTCGTTCCCGCCCGAGGTCGCAGCTCCCGTGCAATACGGCCCGCGTCTGGGAGCCATGGCGGTGTACCTGGTGCAGCAGCAACTCTTGCCCTGGGCGCGCGCCTGTGAAGTGCTCTCCGATCTGCTGGGGGCGACCCTCTCGGAAGGGACGCTGGCTTGCCTGATTGAGCGCTGCGCCGCGACCTTGCAGCCAGTGGAAGAGCAGATCAAGCAGGCCCTGACCAAGGTGGAGGTCTTGCATCAGGATGAGACGGGCCTCTACGTCAGCGGCCACCGGCAGTGGCTGCATGTAGCCTGTACCGAGCAGTTGACCCACTACGCGGTGCATGCCAAGCGCGGCCAAGAGGCTCTGGACGCGATCGACATCCTGCCTCGGTTTGGCGGCGCCAGTGTGCATGATGGGTGGCGCGCCTACTTCCACTACGCCTGTCAGCATGCGCTCTGCCTGGTGCATCTGCTGCGCGAGTTGACCTACCTGGCCGAAGAGCACGGACTGGCTTGGGCCGCCGAACTCATCGATCTGCTGTTGGACATGAAAGCGGCTACGGAGCAGGCCCGCGCCCAAGGACTGCCCTCGTTGCATGCGCTGGAGGTCGCCGATTGGCAAGCCCAGTTCGTGACCATCGTGGCTCAGGCCGATGCCACCACTCCCTACGCGCAGGCTCCCCCTGGACACAAAGGGCGCGTCAAACAGAGTGCGGCGCGCAACCTGCTGGATCGCTTGCTCGCTGACCAGCAGGCCGTGCTGGCCTTCCTGCACCGCCTCGCGGTCCCTTTTGACAACAATCAAGCCGAGCGCGATGTGCGCATGGTCAAAGTGCAGCAAAAAATCTCCGGCTCCTTTCGCAGCCAGGCCGGCGCGGTCGCCTTTTGCCGCATTCGCAGCTACTTGTCGACCTTGCGCAAGCAAGGCTGGCATCTGCTGGGTGCCTTGGAGGCCACCTTGCAGGGGCATCCCGTCCTGCCTGCTTTCGAGTAGTCTAGCTTACCTGAGCAGTTACCTTCTTTCAGCGTAGTCATGGCAAATCAACCTTTCGATACAACGATAATAGAGAGAATTATAGATAGTATCTTAACATGGTTTCAAGCCATATTCAAGCAACTGGCACGCATATCAGGGTAATACAAAATCGTTTTCCTGTTAAGAGGGGGAAGGGGATTTTCCCAAAAAGCAGCAGGGCCTGGAAGTGATTTATCCAGGCCCTGTGTGTTTGTTTTCTGTACAACTCCCGTGGCACGTCGAACCGAGTATATTACATAAAGAGGGGCATGAAATTTTTAGATATGCCCATTGTAATGATCCGCTGGATACTGCTGCCAACCTGCGACGTAAGTCATCAAAAGACCTGCTACTCTGTGCAATTAAGAGCTAGCAACGGTTAAGCAAGGTTTTGGTCAGACAGCCCAGCGGCTCGGCCTGCCCGCCTGCACGGGCCCTACTTGTCAATCTGAAATACAACTCCTAAAAGGCGGATTGGTTTCTTCATTGGTTTCATAGGTACTCCTCTCGGATGCCCAATGCGAGTCCTCTCGCCTGATGCCAGGGTCTATGCTTTTTCCCTGGGTGTTCCATCAATGGACACTAAAGTTGTATCATATTATACCAGAAAAGTCAAGGCAAACGCGCGTTCCAAACAGGACATATAGCGAGTAGAGCTTTTCTATGTTATGATACGCCCATCAATTCGGCAGCCCTAACATCGTATGGAGAGTGAGGAAATCCGCTATGTCGCCAAAGCCGATCACAGAGAATACCCTGTTCTACGGCGATAACCTGAAAGTCCTGCGCGAGTACATCCCCGACGAAAGTGTAGACCTGATCTACCTTGACCCGCCATTCAATTCCAACCGCAACTATAACGTGCTCTTCAAAGATGAACGTGGCACCGACAGCGAAGCGCAAATCGTGGCATTCGAGGATACCTGGCACTGGAACGAAGCCGCGCAACAGACCTACGACGAGTTACGCAAGCAGGCTCCCGATCACGTAACCAGGATGATCGAAGCTCTCCATGACTTCATCGGCACCAACCAGATGATGGCCTATCTGGTTATGATGGCTGCACGACTCTTTGAATTGCATCGCGCTCTCAAATCTACCGGGAGCCTGTACTTACATTGCGACCCAACGGCAAGCCATTATCTCAAGATTGTGTTGGATACAATATTCGGCGCTAAAAACTTTCGGGCAGAAATTATCTGGAAACGGTCTTCAGCGCATAACGATAGCCGGCAGGGAGCCAGGCAACCAGGACGTATACACGACACCTTGCTGTATTATTCAAAAGACGAGGATGTATGGACGTGGAACCCAGTTTATACGCCTTATGACGCTGAATATACCGCTTCAAACTACCGTTATATTGAAGAAAGCACTGACCGCCGTTTCAAATCAACAGATCTTACAGCAGCGAAACCAGGTGGGGATACCTCTTACGAATGGAAAGGGCGGAGACCTCCCAAAGGTAGGTATTGGGCATATTCTAAGGAAAACATGCAGAAGTTCGAAGATGCTGGATTGCTGTACTATACGAGTTCAGGTCTGCCTCGTCTCAAACAATATCTGGATGAAATGCCTGGCATACATTTACAGAGCATATGGGATGATATTCCACCTATTGGCGCACATGCAGCAGAGCGACTAGGCTACCCAACTCAAAAACCGCTTGCTCTACTTGAACGCATAATCCAAACCAGCAGCAATCCAGGCGATGTGGTTCTCGATTCTTTTTGCGGCTGCGGCACTGCAGTTGCCGCCGCGCAAAAATTAGGCCGCAAGTGGGTAGGCATTGATATAACGCACCTCAGCATTGCTCTCCAGAAATACCGCTTGCAGGAAATGTTCCCTGATAGCAAGTTCAAAGTTGTGGGCGAACCGCGAGACATTGGAGCAGCAAAGCAACTGGCCCAGGACGATCGCTACCAGTTCCAGTGGTGGGCCTTATCGCTTGTGCGCGCCAAGCCACTCGGCGGTCAGGAAGGCAGCAAAACAGGGAAGAAGGGCAGCGATAAGGGTATCGACGGCGTTATCACATTCATCGACGATGCCTATGATAAATCGAAGCGCGTACTCGTCCAGGTGAAATCGGGCCACGTCAAATCCGGCGATATCCGCGATCTGGCCCGCGCGGTGCAGCGAGAGAATGCCTCTATTGGTGTCTTCATCACGCTGGAACCACCGAGCCGGGACATGATTACCGAGGCGGTCAGCGCGGGCAGCTATCACTCGCCAGGATGGAATAGCGATTATCCCAGGATACAGATTTTGACTATCGCCGACTTGCTCAAAGGCGCGAAGGTGCAGATGCCCATGCAGTATGGGACGTTTAAGCAGGCTAAGCGAGTGCGAGAAGTTGGGGGAATGCAATCAGAGCTAGAGATGCTATCCTAATCAAGGCAATCTCGCCCCACAATGATTGCAGAAGAGCTTGCCGGGGCGAACCGGCATACCACACTGGTCGCAGTACAGCGTTTCAGCGTTCTGCCCCTGTCCGGGCGTCACAGCAGGCGCGGGTTGAGCAGGAGGCGGCGTTTGAGGTGGCTGATAGCTCGGGGCCTGCGAGTATGTGTTCGTGCCTTGCGAGGAGGGAGGATTAGAAGCGGGAGTTGATTGCGATCCTTGCCCCTGAGCATTCTGGATGGTGTCCTGGATGGTTTTTACGGCTTTGATGGCAGAGCCGCCGATGGCCCCGGCGATTTTGAGTCCTTTGGCGATATCTTCCATGTTGCTTTTCAGGCGATGGGTGGGCGGAAGAAGCGTCGAGTCTGACACTTTCTCGAAGAAATCGTTGCCGATCTGTACGCCATTGGCGGTGAGTTGACCCTGTTCTTGCGCGCCATCATCGAAGTAGAACGTGACGATATTCCCCTGCAAGGAATAGCGGCCTTCGCGCCGCACTTCGGGCGCGTTCATATCAACCTGCTGTCCGCTTAACAGCGTCTTTGCCGCGTGGCCGATGCGGCTTTTTTCCTGAACGACGTAGCTGAAACGCCCATTGGCCTGCAACGTCAGGCGATCGATGTGCGAGGTGAAGTAGTCGAGTCCGATGCCTGAACGGTGAAGGCATTCGTATTGACCTGTAAGTGATTTCATCGCCGGTGGTCCTTCGCAAAGCGTGTTAGAAAGAAATTGTTCTAAACATATATACGCAAAGCGCATACTCCCGGTTGCGCAGTGGAATCAGGTACCTACCCGACATAATATAGGGCAGGTACCTGATTACCTGTACTTGCATCCACTCTTATAGTATGCGATACAATATTATTGATTGTTGGTCTGAACATTACTGGCGCGATAGCAGCGACTTTATTTCGGCGCTTTGACATGGCTATTGCGCGTGTGTTAGGCAGGAAACAACTCCAGAACTGATTGCTTGAGAGGAAGTAAAGCTATGAATAGTAAGCGTTTTCGTATTGCGGGCATCATACTTGTTGTCCTGGCGCTTGGCAGCGTCTTGTTAGCGGCCTGCGCAAGGCCAGGTACGCCCGAAGCCAGTAGCGGCAGCACGCCAACCAGCACGAGCGGCGGGGGATCAGGCGGTTGCGCCAGCGGCACGGTTCATATGTCCAGCAACAACTTTGTGCAGAACTGTGTCAACATTGCCAAGGGCGGAAAAGTAACGTTGATTGATGACGTGCAAGTGCTGCATATTATCACCAATGGCATGTGGGATAGCAGCGGCAACACGGTCACCACCAAAGAGCCGGGCGCGCCGACGATCAACAACGTCAGTATCAGCGGCGGACAAGCGGATATCGGGCCATTCACAACAGCAGGAACATATCATATCCTTTGCACTGTTCATCCCGGAATGAACCTGATCGTGAACGTAAAATAATCCTGTTGGGTTGTAGGGACGCGGTTGATCGTGTCCCTACACATTACCCCCATATTTCACTGGTTCGGGTTAAGGCCGGTGGTACTTGTACTGGGGGGAATAGGAATGATGGTTTATTTGTTTTGAATTATTGAAAGTCTCCTGTATTATATGGGTAGACAAAAAAAGCTGTACTGTACCGACGTTTATCACAATGTAACCAATTGCCGTTTGCCAACGTATACATAGGTGAATGTGCAGTTACAGGAAGAGCGCGATCAATCCTGATACCATCTGTACCGTTTGCGTAGATAGTCTCGTCGAAGTCACAGAACAAATGAGGGAATGCAATGGCAGTCACAAATGGAACACTTGACACAAAGCTGAATCGCGCATTAGAGCTAATCGGCGGCTCTATCGACCCCGAAATTGCCGAAACTTACGCCTCCATCGAGCAGCGCATCCTGGCCCAGGCGCTCGAAAATGTAGAACTGGCGGAGCAACGACTGCGCGAGATTCAAAAGCTGGTGGGCGACCGCGATGCTGTGCTGGTCTAATTCTTCAATGGCAGACGGACACGAGCGTTGGACGCGATAAATCGTGTTCCTATATAGTACCTATATTTTCGCAAGGTAGCTTCTCCAGGTAAACACAATGAATGGACGCGATAAATCGCGTCCCCACATGTAGATAGAAATTCCCTCTATTCACAAAGTAGCCGTATTTACAAATCGGGCGCGGTCAGCCCGTGCATACCCAGCATAAAGGAGACCTCGCCGCCGTGATGCAGATCATGCTCGATGACGTGCCAGATGACCCACTGGCGCGATAGGACATAATCTCCATAATTGGGATGGGTACCCTTGAATTCGTATTCCAGATCGGCGGGCGTCCAACGCGCCAGACAATCCTGGATCATGTGCATGGTTTGTTTTAGCCCGCTCACCAGTTCGGCGGCGCTGCGCGCGGGCGATTCTTTGCGATCCCAGGCCATGATGGCTGCTATATCATCGCCGCCTTCGCTCATGAAACTGTGGAACCAACGCGCGCGCACCGCGATGATGTGCAGCATATTCTCGCTAATCGAACGCAGGTGCGGCGCGGCTCGCAGGGTCAGTTGTTCGTCTGTCAAAGGCGCGATGGCTGTGATAAGCAGGTCTTGATAGGTCTCCCAGCCCTTGTAATAGGGAGCGACATTCGCGGGTGTTTCAGGCATTGGTTCGTACTCCTCGCTTGCTTTAATTTTTTATATTACCTCTGATATTTTACACGATGGAAACACAATTTGTACAGATGTACTATACCAGGTTATCCATGCTTGCAGGTGAAACCAGTAGCGACATCTCATCATGCTGGAGCAAAAGACCTTGTTCGTAGATGCGGCGAATCACGTCTTCGATTTCCGGCTCCTGGAATGTGACATCGCGCAGTTGGTAGCGCGCTCCCAGCCAGGCTACCAGTTCGTGGGCGGGGATAGCATCGCGCTCGAAGTTGAGGCGGATGTAGGGTGTTTCCGCGCGCGCCTGGCGCACTCCGTCGGGCAGTTCGGTCAGGTGAGGTTGGCCCTCGCTATCATAAGGCAGAGCGGCCAGCGCGGCAGGGCTGAACTCGGCGATCATGGCGCGCTCGCCGCCAAAACGGGAGCGGATATCGGCAACGGTGCCATCGTAGAGCTTGCGACCGTGATCAATGATGAGCATTCGGCGACACAGCATCTCGATATCGTCCATATCATGCGTGGTGAGCAGCACGGTTACGCCTTGCTCCGCGTTGATAGTCTGCAAAAATTCGCGGATACGCGCCTTCGCCACTACATCCAGCCCGATGGTCGGCTCGTCCAGGTAGAGCAGCTCCGGGTCGTGCAACAGGGCTGCCGCGAGATCGCCGCGCATACGCTGCCCCAGCGAAAGCTGGCGCACGGGCGTATCGATGAACTCATCGAGGGCAAGCATCGCGCGCATACGCTCCAGATTAGCGGTGTGACGCTGCTCCGGCACGCGATAGAGGTAGCGCAACAGGCGCAGCGAGTCGATGAGGGGCAGGTCCCACCACAACTGCGAACGCTGGCCGAAGACTACGCCAATACGCCGCGCCAGTTCCCGGCGCTGGCGCGTGGGATGAAGTCCTGCTACGCTCACCTGGCCGCCGCCTGGCACCAGGATGCCGGTGAGCATCTTGATGGTCGTTGATTTGCCCGCGCCATTCGGCCCGATCAGCCCGATCATCTCTCCGCGCTCAATGTGTAATGAGAGATTTTGCACAGCCTCAACAACACGCACCTGCGGATTGACGACGCTGCGCAGACCACCCAGAAGTCCCGGTCGTCTTTTGGCTATACGAAACGATTTGCTCAGGCCTTCGGCCTCGATCATAGCTTCCACTGGAAACACCTCCTCTCGCTTTTAGCGATACATGAACTGTGACTTTCTCGTGATAAAAAGCCGTAGACTTTCCCCCGATCTGACACTATACTATTAGTGTGAAGTTGGAGGATGTGTACAGAAAAGGAGTGACAATCTATAAATGACGATTGCCAACCACATGGGCCGGGATATACAGACAGGGATACTTGTTTAAAAAATGGCAGGTTAGTTATAAAACACTGCATGAAGTAATTACAAAACTGTCCCTTGTTCTCAAAAATATCCCGGCCCATGTCTTTTCTTTTCACCTCTTTTGCGTTTCTTCCCTTTAACTCCCCGTACTTTGATAATGCCTGACGCCAAATCCCCACAGCCATAGTGCGATGCCTGCAAAAGACAGCGCTGCCAGCGGCGATAGAAAGACCACCCAGACGGGCAAATTGAGGGGCAAGGCTCTATTCAACAGGTAACAGGTAGGCATATACGCGCCAAAGGCCAGCGGCACCACGAAGAGCAGGATACGCTGGATCGCCTGGTGGTAGATGGTGATAGGATAGCTCAGCATCTCGCGCCCGCCGTAGTACAGGCTGTTGGTGAGTTCGGTCGTCTGCACGGTCCAGAAACACATCGTGGCCCCCATCAGCAGCACAGATACGAATATCAACGCGCCACTTACGACGCCCATCAGCAGCGCCAGCGCCTTTAAGGGTGTCCAGTTGATGCCGCGCAGCAGCGCCAGGCTTACCAGAAAGGCCAGCATTCCTTCTGTGAGACGCCCCAGGCGGCGCAGGCGAAATTCGCTGCTGGCAACCAGAATAAGCGCATTAAGAGGACGCAGCAGCACGCGGTCAAAGTCGCCGCGCCGAATGGTCTCGTCAAAGACATCGATGCCGGCCCCGAAAAGCTCGGCCAGTCCGAAGCTGAATGAGGTGACGGCGGCAAGCATAGCTACTTCTCCAATGTGCCAGCCGAGCATGGTGGGGAACTGCACAAAGTAGATCAGCATGGTAAGAAATTCCAGGCCGGTCACGCTGAGATAGGTGAGGATATCAACCACCAGGTTGATTTTGTACTGGAGCTGCGCTCGCACCTGCATGACGACCAGCCGCCGGTAGAGTCGCAGATCGCTCGCGATTGCGTTCATTTGATCGCTCTCCCTTCAGTAGCGACGCCCCTTGTGGGCGTCCCGCGCGCGTTTCTTCTCTATCCTTGCGGGGATCATATGAAGGACGGGACGCCCACAAGGGGCGTCGCTACTTAGCCGCCCTGCACAACGACGCGCCGCGTCGCGTTGGCGGTGACATAACGCGCTAAGAGTGTCATTACGACGAGCCAGAGAAGCTGGCGCAGGAATTCGATGAGCATAGCTCCGCCAACCAGTTTCCCCAGGAAAATTTGCGCTGGCACGTTCATCAGGCCGCTAAAAGGGAGCCAGTCGGCGATGCTGCGCAGCCAGGTGGGGAAAAATGGCAGTGGAACATAGTTACCGGTGAAAACCAGGGCGATCACAGTGGCTAAGGTGCCGAAGGCGCGGGCCTCGAGTATCCAGAAGGCAGCCAGGTTGAAGAGCACGCGATAGGCGATGCCGATCATCGCCCCAACCGGCAGGCTCAGCGCGAAGGGCAGCCAGGAACGCCAGTCGAGCGGCGCGCCAAAACGAAAGAGCAGCATACCAGCCAGGTAGGTCGGCAGGCCGCGATAGAGCAGGTAATAGACGCTGCGCCCCATCTCGCGGCTGAACCAGTACCAGTAGAAATCGCAGGGTTTGCTGAGGTCCGAGACGATTTCGCCCGAACGGATGGTGAGCATCAGGTCGTACCAGCCGAAAGTCAGGACGATCATCACCAGCGATTGCACCAGCCAGACGTAGCGCAAGGCGTCGTTAAGATCATACCCACCGGCCAGGTGTCTGGCCTGGTAGAGTGCGATCATGACATAGCTAAAAATTATGCCGAAGACAATGTTGGTCAACAAGCCCGCGAGGTTGGCCCAGTTGTAGATGAGTTGCCGCCGGAAGGCGGTGCGAGCTACCTCTACATAGAAACGCAGCATCACTTCCTCTCCTGTTTATTGCAGCACAAAAACCCGGCAACCCTCCTCGTAGGGGGGTTCCGGTTCGTTTGTCCGTGTCGCGGACACGCACAATTGCGGGACAGCCTGCGGCTACCCCGTATCGCCTTTGCAGGTTAAAGATACGATGAGACATAAAGCAAAGACGCCCGCACAGTGTATCATCTAGGGATTAACTGGTCAAGTGTTTTTCGGGTAGCCGTCATCTTTTTGCGCGAGTGACCAGAGCGAGGGCAGAGTAGCAGCCCTTCCCATGCTACGCAGTGGGGTGCAAAGCCGTACAGGGTAGGGTAGGTGTCATTCTGAGCGCAGCGAAGAATCTTACGTCCAGCGAGTCAGATTCTTCGCTGCGCTCAGAATGACACGACGGGCTGTAGCTCTGCCCCTGCCCTGGTCCTTCGCGCAAAAATTGACGCCCATCCTTATTACCTGCGCACTGCGATCAACAACCCCGTAGACCAGTTCAGCTTCGTAATACGCAAATCCTGCCTGGCCTCGAGTGTTGCCAGCAGACTGTATACCCGCATAACATGCGCCTCTTCCCAGGAGGTGAGCAATAGCAGATCATCGATGATGTAGAGTCCGCCTGGTTTGAGCAATTGCAGAGTCTCATCTACATGGTGAAATTTGCCGGGCGGCATGTCCGCGAAGATGAGGTCGAAGCGCGTTCCCTGCGCGAGCATGGAGTCGATGAAGGTCTGCCCGTCGATGGTGGTAAAGGTGATGCGCGGGTCGTGTCCTAAATAGCGGCGGGGGATGGCTGTCGTCTGTTCGTTCGAGTCAACCGAAACGAGCGTGGCGTGGGCGTCCATGCCATCCAGCATCCAGGCTGCCGAAAAGCCTGTGCCGGTGCCAAGTTCAAGCAGTTGACCGCCGGGTTTGGTCGCGGCCAGCGTGCGCAAAAGGGAACCGGTGAGATGATCTGATCCCATCGTGAAGCCAATAGCGTTGGTTGCCTCTTCCAGGTCTTTCAATAGAGCAGGAGCATGAAGATTCACAGTGTCCAGCATAGTATACTTTCCCTCCTGGTTATACCGGTTGCAAGATGATATATCCATCCAAAGCGAACACCTGGAGATGTTTGCCTGTTCTGGCCGCCATTTGCTCTGCGGCTGGAATCTGAGCGGAGCCGGGCAAGAAGACGTAGGCCGCGTGGGGGTCGGATTGGACGAGAGCGTCGTAGCCAGGGTAGCGGTCGTGGTCGCGCTGCAGGTATTGATTAATGACGACGCAGGTGATGGCCTCGTTGCTGTCGAAGGCTATGCGATAACATGTCCAGTAATCGGTGTAGATATGGGTGGCGTGAATACGCAAGAGATCGCGCATCAGCGCATCCTCTTGCTGGCGACTGGCCTGGATGGTTGGTATATCACGAAAGACGTTTATGCTGCCCCACAGCAGAACCAGCCCTGCCAGCAGGAGAACGGCTCTTCCCAGAATAAGCCTCAACCGGTCGGCAGTTACCCACGGCGAGCGGCTGTTGGCGGCAGCGATGGTTGGTATCTCGCCTACACGCCATATGCCCCAGAGCGGGGCAATCACAACAGGAGTGGAGACGAGCAGGCCGGTTAAATAGCGCGCGTTGGATGGAAAGACTGCTGCGACGGGACTCAAGGCGTACTGGATGAAGAAAAGAGCCGCGGTCAAAAGCAGCGCGAGCCGGGCAAAATAACGTTTGATATCCCTGCTTTGTTCGACTGGTCGCGTTCGTCGTGGAGCGAGTCGCCTGAGACGGTTCAGGCCAACGAGCGTTTGCAGCACGGCTACTGCCCATAAAATTAGTAAAGAAAGGCTCCAGAGCAGGGTTAAAAGCTCCTGCCAGGCGGTATACGATGTATTCAAACAGTTGAATACATTCATCTTTGGCACGCCGTACAAGATCAGGCTGGAGTCGTAGCAAAGCGGGGGCGCGCCGGTTATCGAAGGCAAGCTCACTAATAATGTCCCGGCAATGCCTGCTTCAAATGGGTAACGACCGAAACTGTGAGGCAAGGAGAGGTCGCCCTGATAGTTGCCGCGCAGTTTCCAGAGCATGATAAACGAATTATGCGCGGGATCAGAAATATTGAAGATAATCAGGGGCATCAATCCTAAAAGCAGGCCGAGCAACAAAAAGGGCCATACCCTTCTAGATAGCAAGGTGCGCCAGCAAAACACGAGCAGGAGCAGGCCGGATATCAACATAAATACGACAAAAATATAGTCGCTCCATATACCCAGCCCCATCACCAGTCCCCACAGGGCATAGCCGAGCGAGAAACGCCACCTGCGATGGCCTGCGACAAATTGATCGTTGGCAAGCGCCAGCCAGCCGACCAGCAAAAACGCCAGCGCGCCAAATGCCAGCATTTCTGGATACCCGCCAAGCGCCACGATTTCCGTTTGCAAGACAATGTTGGATCCCAGTCCCAGCAACGCCAGCGTAACCAGCGCCAGCGGCTTTGAATAGAGCAGGCTGGTCAGCAGGTACATACAGACGAGGAAGAGCGCGAATAACAGCAAGGGAACGAGTCGCAAGGTGATAACTGAAGCTCCAAACAGGCGAAAAAGTCCCGCGCCCAGGTAGGCCTCGGTCGCGCCCATATAGAACTGCCCATAAAAAAAGATGGGAAGTTCTCCTCGATTGGCGATATGCAGGGCCATGAGACCCATAATGGACTCATCGCTATTGTGCTGGGGCCACCCAAGGGCGATCAGCACAATGCGCAATAAGACAGCCAGGGCAATCAATGTGATAGCGGCGATGCCATACCAACCGATTTTTATTTGCTTGACACGTAACATCATATTTACCGAAACGGGCCAGAAAGCCCCCGTCTTTTAAGCGGGGGATGAATGGCCCGCCGCCCGCAGGCGGAACATACTTGACCTGTGTTCTACTTTTGGCTACAATACACTCATGCGTAAAATGTTTCAGTATCGTCTCTTTCCGAATAAGCAACAAACGCGCAAGCTCACTGAGACGCTTGAAGAGTGTCGTTGGCTGTATAATCACTTGCTGGCAGCACGCAAGGACACCTACGAGCAAACCGGGAAGGGGCTGTCGCTCTATGAGCAACAAGCAACCTTTGGGATACTGAAAGCAGCACGCCCACCACTGAAAGGTGTTCACTCTCAAGTCTTGCAAAACGTGGCGGTTCGTGTTGATCTGGCCTTCAAAGCCTTCTTCCGGCGGGTGAAAGAACAGGCCAGGGAACCCGGCTTCCCGCGCTTCAAGGGATCTGACCGCTATGATAGTTTCACCTTCCCCCAATCGGGTTTCTCCATCACCCACGATGAGCGCGTGTGCCTCTCCAAAGTAGGCAGTATCAAAATGGTGTATCATCGTCCCATCAAGGGCAAGATCAAAACGTGTACCATGCATCGCGCATCTACCGGCAAATGGTATGTCTCGTTCTCGGTTGAATGTGAGCCTGAACGCTTGCCCGCTCCTCCTGAACAGGTCGGCATCGACGTGGGACTCAAGACGTTTGCCACGCTCTCGACTACGGAAGAAATCGAGAACCCGCGCTTCTTTCGCAAAGAAGAGAAGGCGCTGGCAAAAGCGCAGCGCCGTCTGGCTACAGCGGCAAAGGGGACTGCTGCACGAGCGGAACGGCGTAAGCTCGTTGCGCGAGTGCATGAGCGTATCGGGTTCCGGCGCGACAATTTCACCCATCAGCAGAGCAGGCAGATCGTCAACCGCTTCGGCGTCATCTGCGTGGAAGACCTGCACGTCAATCGTCTGGTTCACAACCATTGTCTGGCAAAAAGCATCAGTGACGCGGCATGGTCGGCATTCTTTGCCCATCTGGCAGCCAAAGCGGAAGAAGCTGGGCGTCAGTTCGTCAAAGTCAACCCGGCCTATACGTCGCAGGAGTGCAGCAGGTGTCAGCACCGGCAGAAAATGCCTTTGAGTGAAAGAATCTATCATTGCCCCTGTTGCCTCCTTTCGATAGATCGTGATCTCAATGCCGCCTTGAATATTCGTGCCGTGGGACTACACGGCCTGGGCTTGTCCCTGGAAGCCCCCGTGCTTTAGCCGGGGGAGTAGTCACTTTATTTAAGCGTCCTATTTTGATGGTGCGACGTTATGGGACGGTTCCACGCTAATTTCTTACCTATTATTTTCTCTCTCTATAAGCTTTATTTCATCCTTGTTTAATTTATAAAGGTCGTAAACAGATGTATCTATTTCTTTTCTGAGCCTTTCTGTTAGCTCATGTAAGTTTTTAGCAGCGTCTTGTTTACTTCTAAACCAGCTATTTAATTCATCTTTTCGTGTCATGCTTACTCATCATTCGCGTAATGGAAAAGCAGTTTGTGGAATTTGCCGAACCAGACCAGCATAGAGATCTGCGGGGAGGCCCAACGACCGAAGAATCTGCTCTTGCACGGGCGTGAGAGGCGTCACGTGCCGGATGGTCTGATCGGGCAACTGCACCTGGGTCAGCGTGATCGGCACAAAGGCTTGCAAGAGCCGCTCTGCCGTCGGAGTCGCGGTGGCTCGGCGCGGGTTGTCCTTGTAGAGTCCAGCCAGGGTCGCCCCCTGCTGTTTGAGCGAGCGGCGCACCACAAACTCCATGAGGGTCAGCACCCGTAAGGCGAGGCTGAGCAGATGTGTCATCCCCACCACCTGGTCGTCGCGTTTCACAAACAGGGGAGCAATCGAGAGCGGCGCTCCTTTCAGGCGTCCGAAGCCGTGCTCAATGTGGTACTCGTGCCGATATTCCCGCACCGCCTGCTCGAGAGACAAGCGAGCCTTTGGCGCATTGGTGGCATACGCGCGCCAGCCCAACGTCGCCACGAGGTCGACGATCGCCTTCTCGTCGCGCTGGACGGCGGTGATCTGATAGCGTACCCGCTCGCTCACCTGCTGTGGACGATTGGCTCCCCCTCGTCCGCGCCCCACAAACGTGACCGTTTGCTCGCTCTCTCGTGCAAAGCGGTAGGTGAGCAGCCCCACGACCCGATGCTTGACCAGCACCGCCTCCGCCGCGCGCTGCAACGTCGCCTCCTCAATGATCTGCCGTTTGCCCCGTCCCACGGGCGGGGTCAGGGCCAACAGATCCGCCTGGGCTTCCTCCAGGCGTTCGTGCAGGTGACGGCGCTGTGTCTCTGCATAGGCGTGGGAACGCACGACCAGTACGCGTTCCTGCCAGGTGCGTCCTTCATAGACACAGGTCCGACTCACTTCGTAGCCCTGGGCCAGCACCTGCTTCTCATCGTCGGACTGCACCTGCGCCAATGCCTCCCCTCGCGCCACTCCTGCCGCAATCCAGCCGGGCATCTGCTGCCCCGTCTCGCCCACCAGGGCCAGTGGCGTCAAGTAATACTGCTCGCGCCCCACCAGATGCGCACGGGTCGCCAGCGCACTCATCTTGCTGTCTCCTACAAAGAGCAAGCCTGTTCGCCCCAGGCACGTCAGCACCCGGTCGATCGTCGGCACATACCAGGGATCATCGGCCTGTTCCCCAGACACCACCTCCAGCGCCAGGGGCAGGCCCAGTGGATCTATGGTGGCCATCATGGCCTTGATCTGTCGTAGCGTGGGATCATCTTTGCTGTGTCCAAACTGCCACAGGCTGTCTTCCCCTCCCTCACGATACCCTGACACCGTGGTTGCATCCACGCGGATCGGCTGCTCCTCCAACTCGTACACCCGCACCAGATGCTGTCCCAACTCCTGTTCAATTGCCTGCCAGCGCGCCGCATCCGCCAGATGCCGCAACACAATCGTCAGTCGATCATCGGTAAAATCGGTCTCACGGATATCCAGTCCCGTGACCTGTTCCAGGGTGCTGTGCGCTTGCCGCACCCAATCCCGTACCGTCAATTTGCGATGATCTCCTTGCGAGACGATGTGCGCCAGCCAGATCGTGGCGGTCCATCCCCAACTCAATCCTTGTTGCAACCAATGGCGCGGCAGATGCCGGTCCAGGATGCCCGGCAAATCCATCTGTTGCATCAGCGACAAGAGCACCACAAAGTCATCGATGCGCTCATGTGTTATCGACAGTTCTTCTTTCATGCTTCCTAGTATGCCAGAGAATTCCTCTTTTGCCTAGCTCATTACGCGAATGGTGAGTGCTTATTCTTACTTTTTGTTTTTCAAGTTCTTCAATAAACTCATTCCAACCAAGATTTAGAAATTTTTCTAATTTCTGTGTGGTTTTAGAGAGCTTATATTCAGCTCTTAATACTTCCAGTGCTTGTTTTTGTAGCTCTTGTTTTTCTGAATGAAGTTTAAGCAACATTTCTACTTTTTCTGTTAATACATTTCGTACGTCATCATTTACGTTTGGAATTGGTATTTGCTTTACATAAACCGGCTTTTGTTCAATAAACCCTCCCTGCCTTTCAATAGCCTTATTTCTTAGAAAGAAAGCAGAGACTGAGGAATTTAATATGGCAAGCAACCACTTTTCATTTGTAGGCAACATACACGCCGGTGCATTTATATAAAATGCTCCAGCGTCATAAGAAAAAGAGGCGGTAGTTGCTAAGTTACCCCAAATAATTTTAGGTTGTTCAAATTTTTTCCAATGGTTTGCTCCATATCTTTGTAGGGCATACCACTCATACCTTATTCCAGTTTCTTCAGTATTTCTTTCTAGTAATTTGTTCTTGAATTGAAGGAGATGGCTATAAATAGATGGGTACTCTTTTTCAAACTCCTTCTCTGCCTTATATGACGCACCTTGTATTGTTATGTCTTCGTGAAGAGGAAAATGCCACGGCAAATATATTAAGTATTCGTATCCCCATTTATGATCATAAGTTCCAATATTTACGCCTCTTAATAAGGGTTTTATAACATCCCTGTTTTTTCGAGTCCTCCTTGCATAGTTTTTCTTTAGTTTGCTCGTCAATTATAAAAGCATCATTATATCCAGTAATTATCCCTCTCATGAGTTCCCCATTTACAAAGTCCCCTAATGAAAAGGTATCTTTTTTTAACTTTTCTAGTAGGTTATTTTCTTCAATGCTTCTTAACTGCCAGGTATCATCATCTTTCTTGATTTCAATAGTTAGGCTGTTTTCTTTTACTTCTAAGGCTAAGTTGCTCACTTTTTCTAATGATGTTAGTTTTAAGAGTGGGACTCTTTGAGTATCAGCAGGTTTTTTCTTCTGAAGAGTAATAATGCAAGGATACGTGGTTGCTCCTTCAAAAATTTGTAGATCACCAAAGTCGATAAAGTTTAAAAGGATAAAGTTCTGCTGAAGATATTGAGTTAGTTTTTGTCCGTACCCTGCTCGTAAGAATTTATTTGAAACTATGAAAGCGAAAAAACCATTTTCTTTTAGTAAACTCAGCGCTTTCTCAAAGAAATAGACATAGAGGTCAGAAACACCTGTATATACCTGGTATTTCTTTTCCAAATATGGCTTTATATCTTTTATCAACTCCTGCCTCACGTATGGGGGATTGCCGATAATTACATCAAACCCTCCGCTATCGAGTATATTGCTGAATTCATTATGCCAGTTAAATGCTCTATTTCCAGCGTAGATTGAGTCATCAACAATACTGTTTCCGCATTTAATATTTTTATCCAGGTTCTGAAGCGGTTCAGATGAGCGAGCAGTTTTGAGCCATAAAGAGAGCTTTGTTATTTCTACACTTTCTTGATTAAGGTCAACGCCAAACAAATTATTCAGGAGGATACCTCTGTTTGACTCCGCCAAGTTTATGTCTGAAAAGTCTAATTGTTTTAGTCCTGTTCCTGTTTTCTCTAACAACTTTTGCTCGTTACGTATTTTGTATTCATTCATCAAATAAGCATGAGCCTGGTTTAGAAATGCGCCACTTCCACAGGCTGGATCGAGAATTTTGATGGTTCCTAACTTGTCAGGATTTTCTGCGAGGAACCGACCAACAACATTTTCAACTAGATACTTTGTGATAAATTCAGGAGTATAAAAGATGCCCTCTTTTTTTCTTTTCGATATATCTTTTTCTGCCTGGCCTCCTGATAGCTCGGCCTTCAAGTTTTCAATATCGCTAATGCTTTGCTCAAAAATATGACCGAGGATATTTACATTTAGTTCGCTCTCAAAGTCATAGTTGTTTAAGCTAACAAGTTGTTTCCAAATCGTATCTTTAATCACCAGGTTGTCTAAAACATCATCTTGAACAAAAAGACCTCCATTGTACTTATTGATTTGAGGGTCAATATCGCTTCTCCCACTGTCAATATCCATAAAGAGGTTTTTAAACTCTCTCCAAACTCTCTGGTCGCTTCGCTCTCTTGATCTAATGCCTAAGTCATAGGTATCTTTAACGAGATTTCTTGGAAGTAACGTTCCTGTATCTTCGCAAAACAAGATAAATATTAACTTGTCAATAATTTTTTGTGCTTTTTCAAGGAGTAAGTTTTTTTTAATTCCAGAGTTTTGTTCAACGAGGTGATAAAAGAGGTTGAGCCGTGCATTTTTATAATCCGCATAGAATTTTATGGTGATGTTCTCATCTTCTTTAGTCGAGTCATCAGCCAGGTTGTCAATAATCGAAGTTTTTGCGCGGGAAATAAGGTTTTGCTTGCTAAGAAAGTAGTAAAAACGCTGAAATTCTTCTGCTTTGTGGAGTTCTAATACATCAAACTTTTCAAAAAAGTCCTGGGTTCTATTTTTGTGGTACAGTCGTATCTCTCTAAAATTAGAGACAATAATCCAGTTGCAGCGGTCAAATTTCGTCGCGTATAAATATGCCTGCTCAATTGGGGTATATCCTTTTTCTCGCCCACTTTGCTTCTTATCGAGTAACGTTTTTGCATCTTTCAGCTCAATGACTGCCTTTGTTATCTTTTCTCCTTTGGTAAAGAAACCTAATGAACCATCAGGTTCTTGTGCGTCTACCTCCGACGCTGGATGTTGGATCAGGTTCCATTCCTCCTTTCCCGTAACTTGAGAAGTATATCCCAATATCTCTTCAAAAAATTTAATAAGAAAAAGACCCTGGACGCTTTTTTCTTTTGTTGTTGACAAGTCGCTATCTCTCAATGCGTGCTGCCAGTTAGCTATTATTCCTTCTATTTGTGCCGCTTTTTCTCCACTCGGAAAATCAAATCGGGCAATTCTTTCTCGACATAATTTTTGATTAAATAAATTCATCGGCTTTCCTCATACGTAAACATGTCCTCAACCTTAGCGCATATCTCTACTTTATCTCCCTGCTTAAACTAGAAGCGTAATCCATTTACTTATGCGCTGGGAAGTGTCAAGGTCTTCAGGTCTGTCGGTGCGATATTGACTAAAAGATACCATGTACAATATAACGATTGGACAGACAAGGCAAATAATAACACAGAAAAGCTTTGGTGGCTATACTGATTTCAAGGGCTTTCGCATGATATGGTCTATTTGTGAGATAGTTTGCTGCCCACGATTGCCTGGGTTTAATCAGACAGGTTAACTATAATCCTATGATAACTCGTTCGTATGGGATGACCTGTGAGCTTTTCAAGCACGGGTATGTGGGGCAGTTCGCATGTTGCGAACTGCCCGCGTACCCTTCCCTATCGTCAGACATTTTCTAACTTATCTTCATACTGGATCACACCACCTGCGGCATACGCTTCTGCGCCTCGGCGACGGCTTCGGCGGGGTATTCGTAGTCTTGCAGGCGACCGGCGAAGTAGGAGTCATAGGCGCCCATGTCGAAATGACCATGGCCGGACAGGTTGAAGAGAATGGCGGGCGATTCGCCGGCTTCTCTGGCTTTGAGCGCTTCTTCAATGACTGCTCGCACCGCGTGTCCGGATTCGGGCGCGGGTATGATGCCTTCAGCGCGCGCGAATTGCACGGCGGCTTCAAAGGTCGCGGTCTGGTGAAAGGCGCGCGCTTCGATGATGCCTTCTTCGTGCAGTTGCGAAACCAGCGGCGACATACCGTGATAGCGCAACCCGCCCGCGTGGATGCCCGGCGGCATGAAATCATGGCCCAGCGTGTGCATCTTGACCAGCGGGGTCATGCCTACCGTATCGCCAAAATCATAGGCGTAGACGCCTTTTGTCAGGCTGGGACAGGACATTGGCTCGGCAGCTACAAAGCGGGTTTTGAGGCCCCGGCGCAGCCTTTCGCCAATGAAAGGGAAGGCCAAACCGGCAAAGTTGCTGCCGCCGCCAGTGCAGGCAATCACCACATCAGGATAGTCGCCCGCGCGCTCCATCTGAAGCAGAGCTTCCTCGCCGATGATGGTCTGGTGCATAAGGACATGATTCAGCACGCTGCCCAGCGAATACTTGGTGGTGCCGCCGCTCATGGCCGCGACTTCGACGGCCTCGCTGATGGCGATACCCAGGCTGCCCATGTTTTCGGGGTCGCTCGCCAGGATGCCGCGTCCGGCATTGGTCAGATTGGTGGGGCTGGCATGGACGGTTGCGCCGTAGGTCTCCATCAAGTTGCGGCGATAGGGTTTCTGTTGATAGCTGACCTTCACCATGAAGATTTCGATTTCCATGTTGAAGAACGCGCCCGCCATTGCCAGCGCCGATCCCCATTGTCCCGCGCCTGTCTCGGTCGATAGCTTATTGACGCCTTCTTCTTTGTTGTAGAAGGCCTGCGCAACCGCCGTGTTAGGCTTGTGGCTACCAACCGGGCTGACGCCCTCGTACTTGTAATAAATACGCGCCGTTGTCCCCAGCGCTTTTTCCAGGCGTCGCGCGCGGAAAAGCGGACTGGGTCGCCACTGCCTGTAAACATCGCGAATCGGCTCCGGGATGTCAATGTAGCGTTCGGCGCTAACTTCCTGCATGATCAAGGCCATCGGGAAGAGCGGCGACAAGTCATCGGGCGTAACCGGTTGATGGGTGCCAGGATGCAGAACTGGCGCGGGTGGATTTGGCATGTCTGCCATGATGTTGTACCAGGCGCGGGGCATCTCGTCTTCACCCAGAAGGAATTTGGTATGAGCGTTATCAGGCATGGATAGCTCCTCTCTTTTCTTTGCTGCCATAGCAAGCAGAAAAATAAAATCCGCTGGCAAAGCGGATGACGCACGAACGCGGAAATGAGCCAGCTTTCCTCGTATGAGGACTCTGCCTACAATGTATGTCGAACAGTAGAGAATGTCAAGTATTCATGAGCGTAAAAATTCATCCTCCACCGCGTAATCAAACTCTTTCTCGTCCACCTTCGCGGGGGGATTAGCTCGCTCCCAGGCCACGGTACGCCAGGTGGCCTCGTTAATATCCGCGCGCTCGCGATAGCCCAGTTCCTGGCGGATACGGGTCGAAATCGACCACGATATGCTGTTCCGCGTTGATGCCCCATCGCAGAGGTTCTGGCAAACGCCCCTGCGGCACACGCACAATGCGTCCCTGCCATCCTGCTGCGACTCCTATTTTCTCTACCCATTCGGCCATGCTATAGGTTTGTGGCTCGCAAACGTTGTAGATACGACCGGGGGCACGCTCGTCCGTTACGGCCAGGGCAATGGCATCAGCCACATTCTCCACATATCCGTGCGACCATTTCCACCTGGCCTCGACTTCATCCATCAGAATAGCCGGGCGCTGGTCGTCCATACGTTTCAGGAAGGCAAACATGCGATGCTGGTAATCGCCCGGTCCATAGACCATTGGCAGGCGCAGCACAGTGCCGGGGAGATGGGGGTCGCTCATCACGACCCGCTCAATCAAAATCTTGTCGTAGTCGTCTTGCAATTTATGGGGATCGTCTGCCTCTCTCGGCGTTTCGCCGCGATAGGGATACAAATTTTCGCGCAGGGGAAAATCTTCGGTGATGGGTGATAGATCGACCGGGCCAGATTCTTTTAAGTTGACCCGCCCGAAGGCGCGGTACACATCCTGGCTGCTGATGGTCACAACACGCCGGGCGATGCCTTTGAAAGCGCGCATGACATCGCGACCATCTTGCTCGATGACTGGAATCATGTCCAGCACAACATCGGGGTTCGTGCTTTGCAGTTTCTCTAACGGATAATTACGACGGTCTCCAGGTATCTCCTGCACGCCTTCCGGCAGAGTAGTGGTAGTCTTGCCGCGATGAAATACGGTCACGTCGTGACCTCGCGAGTGAAGAGATTGCACGACCAATGGCCCCATAAAGTTGGTGCCGCCAATGATGAGAATGCGCATACTGTCTATTCCTTTCAAGCTGCTAGTGCCAGGGTGTTATTGATAACGATACTTACTTTCGGCATAGCTTACAATGCAAAAACTATGCTTTCAGCATTGATGTTCTGACGATCTATGCTATCAGCATAGGCATGTATTTTTCCCAAATCCTCGCCGCTTCGCGGCTCGCAAGATAGAAGGAAAAGCTGAGTGCGGATTGTTCGCCTCAGGCGAACAATCCGCACTCAGCTTTTCCTTCTATCTATGCCGGACTCGCAATATTGACATCACCCTATCGTCACTCTACAATGTGGACAGGCAAGTAACGCCTGTCCATGAAAATTATTCGTGATGAAGGAATGGTTATGCCTCGTTGCCAGAACCCCCGTTGCCGCGCCGACTACCCGCCCGGTACGTTCAAGTGTAGCAATCCGTTTTGCCAGTGCCTGCTACCTGAAGGGTTGATTGCAGGTCGCTACCGCATTGAAACGTTGATCGGCCTGGGAGGTATGGGGGCAGTCTATCGCGTCAGCGATACTTTTGATCTGCAACAGGTAGCCTTGAAGGTTATTTCGACGAACCACAAGAACGTTGACGAGGCAACGGCTGTTGAACGTTTCCGGCGTGAGGCGCGCTACGCTCACCAGCTTCAACATAAAAACGTCGTGCCTGTACTGAATTTCGGACAGGATGGCCCCTTGCTCTACCTGGTGATGCCCCTGATTACGGGTGGCACGTTGAAAGGTCTGTTGAAAGCGGAGCAGCCCTTGCCTCTGGACATGACCCGGCGTTACATCAATGAACTGGCGGACGCCATTGACGCCATCCACAGCCACCCGCAGCGCATCATTCACCGCGACATCAAGCCATCCAATCTCCTGATCAATCAGAGCGATGGGCGGTTGATGATCACGGATTTTGGCATCGCGCGCGTCATGCAAAAAGATCGCCCACTGACACAGGGCGGTTTCTCACTGGGTACCGAACATTACACGGCTCCAGAACAGGGGGTGGGTTATCCCGAACCTGCCAGCGACATCTACTCGATGGGAGTGGTCGCCTACCAGATGCTGACGGGGTTACTGCCATTTCAGGCGATTGTGCGCAGCAATGCGGCTGCATTACCGATGCCCAGCGAGCTTAATCCGCGACTCAATGCCGCTGTCGATGCCGCCATAATGCGGGCAACGGAAAACGAGCCTGCCAGACGTTTCAGCACCGCGCGCGCATTTGCCGATGCCATTACTGCCGCGCTCGATTCCACGGCTCATGTCCATATGTCAGAAGCTACGACGATCCCGGACAGCGCCAATATCATCACGCGCACCATCGTCCCGGAGAACCCGTGCAGCGCGTGCGGGCAGGAAAACCGCAGCAACTCGCGTTTCTGTCGCCGCTGCGGGCATCGCCTGGATGATACCTCGCCCCTGGTGACAGAAGTCTGCCAGGTGGGTTATGTCAGCGATACAGGACGCCGCTACGTAACGGAAGATAACGAGGATATGCTGCTCATCGCGCAGGGGTTATGCGCCAACCTCACGCCCCCTCCGCGCCCATTCGGATTGTTCGCCGTAGCCGACGGGCTGCGGGGGCCACAGGGCAAATCAGCAGGCGGACACGAGGCCAGCCGTCTGGGGGTAGAGACTATCGCAGATGTGCTACTGCCCCTGCTCGCCACGCCTCTCCCCTCTTCCAGCACGTGGTCTCCCGGACCCGGCTCGGCCAGTGGGTACGGGATGACGTTCGCCGGCAATATTTCGACCACACCGGACGATATTCTGGAACAATGGCTGCGCGAAGCCATGCGCCGCGCCAACAAGGTGATTTATCACTGCAACGCCGACTACGATACCAACATGGCGAGTACCCTCACCATAGCTATTGTGTACAAACACCATCTCTATGTCGCCAGCGTTGGGGACAGCCGCGCCTACCACTACAGACCGGGCAAAGGACTGAAGCGCATCACCACCGATCATACGCCTGGCACGGGACAGGTAAATCCCAGCCAGTTCAAACCGGAAGAGATCTACACCAGCCCAAAGGGCAAGAAGCTCTATCGTTATCTCGGGCAGGCGAACCTGACACAAATCGATTGCGTCCAATTTGCAGTTGCAGCGAACGACATATTATTGCTCTGCACCGATGGCCTGTGGCAAATGCTGCCCGACGAGCGCCTGGAAACACTGCTCTCGGAAGGCATTACAGAGGAGAACGACGCCCAGAAACTGGCTCAATCTCTCGTAGGCGAGGCGAACCTGGCGGGTGGCGAGGGCAACGTCAGCGCCATTGTGATCGGCGTGATGTAATGGGAGGCGATAAATCGCGTCCCCGGTACCCGTTTAATTCGTAATATCCCAGGTAGCCAGCGTTCCATTTCCCAACAGGTCAACGTAGGAAAAAGTAAACTGGTGCATGGAGGTAGGAACTTCGTAGACGAGTTGCCCACGAATCAATGCGTTGGGTTGTAACCCGGTTTGATCTGGCGGAGTTCCAATATCAGAGAACGTCTCCGTATATTTCTGTCCTGTCGAGTCCTGTAGCTCAAAATTGATAAGGCTGGAAACATCCTGCGATGATGTTGACGTATTCTTCACCGTCACGTCAATTACAATATAGATATTTCCTGCTTTTGGCGAAAAGACAGAATCGCCCGTACTGTTTTTGACGCTGTTGACCGTTACCGCATAATCCGACCCCGCCTGCACCGTCTGTCCCACCTTCGCATTACCGGTAGTTGTGCCTGTGGTAGGAGTATTACCACCGGTTGGGGTATTACCGCCAGTGGTTGGCGTGACGCCAGTAGTGGGCGTCAAAGCAGCCTGAGTGTTTACTCCACTTTGATGCCCAAGCAAAACGCCAACACCTCCAATCACGAGAACGCCAACCAAGACCGCCGCGATAATCACAAGTAAGCGAGTATTTGACTTGCGAGGTGGTACGGGTGGCACATATCCCGGCCCTCCTGGATAGCCATACTGCTGATTGCCTTGCGGATTATAGGGAGGCGTGCCTGGTTGTGTTGGCGGATATTGCGGCGCGTAGTAAGTCGGTGGCGGCGGGGCATAGGCTGGTTGATCTGTGCCAGATGGATAACTCGGTGGCACATAACCAGGGGATGAATCAGGCCATTGGGGGTTACTCGGAGGATAATACGGACCCTGATTTTGTTGATTGGGGTCGCCTGGTTGCTGATACATAAAATTGAAAACCTTTCATTATTTCATGAATACAAATATTTCCCACCCGCGTTAAGTATAGAGAAGAGGGCAAATATTGTCAACAAAGGTCTTCTTTATGGGCCAGTTCTTTTCGGGTAGATACAGGTCCCAAGCGTAACGTGACACAGTTCGCACATTTTTTGTGAAACTAAACCTGTTCCTCTCCTCGCTCACTTGATACAATAGTATTCGTTTCCAATATACTCTATCAAATAAGGGAAAAACTCATGTTTTCAAAACACTTTTATCGATACTTTATGGCCTGGTCAAACGTTTCACGCGACGGAAGCATGTATGCCTTACAGCGGTACGGAGGCAACTCGAACGTCTCGCTGCTCTACGGCTCGCTGAATGGAGGCAACCCGACAAGCTTCGCCTCCATCGCCGATGGCACGCAGTTGTCCATCGTCGGCTGGACAACCATGTAACTTTGTTGAAATTTTTATCAATCAGGGGCGGACAGCGCAAGCGCTGCTCGCCCCTGATTGATAAAAAATGCTTGCCCCCATCCTGGATACATGTTATGCTCTAGGAAATGGCGATAGCAGCGTTTATGCTCTAAAGCTATCAAAACCTGAGAACAGGGGAGTGTAAAAAGAGCATGCAGCAACCCGAAAGTCTGGTCGGTCAGGTACTGGGACATTACCGCATCATCAAGCAGATCGGCTATGGTGGCATGTCAACCGTCTTTCTCGCGGAAGATATAAATCTGGGACGCGAGGTAGCGGTCAAAGTCTTCTGGCCGCGTCCGGGTGGAACTCGTGACTTTCTGAAGCGTTTTGAACGAGAAGCGCGCGTGCTGGCGAAGCTCGATCATCCTAATATATTACATGTATATGACTATGGCGAGCAGGGCGGTTTCGCCTACTTGATTACTCCCTACATGCCGGGCGGCTCCTTGAAAGAGGTACTCCAAAAGCGCAAAGTGATCCCGCCCGTAGAAGCGCTACAGATGGCCGCGCCCATCTTGAATGCGCTGCAATACGCCTCTGAACGCGGGCTGATTCATCGTGATATTAAGCCGGGTAATATGTTGTTTAAGGCAGACGGCAGCCTGGTGCTGGCCGACTTTGGCCTAGTCAAGGTATTTGTTGCCGAAGGAGAAACCTTCGCGACGCATTCAGCCAGCGAAACCGGGCCATCCGTGACCGGCACGCCGGAGTATATGTCGCCCGAACAAATACAGGGTAAGGCCACTCCACTCAGCGATATTTACTCCTTTGGCATTGTCCTCTACGAAATGCTGGCCGGACAGCGCCCGTTTATCTCGACCAACGTGCTGAGCGTGCTTATGCAGCAGGTGAACGAGCAACCGCGCTCGCTACGCGAGCTGAACCCGTACATCACTCCAACATTAGACGCGGCAATCATGCGCGCGCTGGAAAAAGACCCGGCTCGCCGCTATCAACGCCCACTCGATTTCTTGCAGGCATTGACGCAGGCCGGTTCGCCGGGTATGGCGACCAATCCCGAACTGAATAGCCCGACATTGGCGACAAACTGGTCCGCGCCATCGCCAATCAGCTCGCCCGGTAATCCGTCATCGCATCCTGGCAATCCACCCTCACAACCCGGCTTCATAAACTATGCGCAGCCATCCAATATGGAAGCGCAGCGGGAACACTATCCACAGCAAGCGCAATTCGCGCAGGCGCGGACGCAATCCGGCCCGCCCTCCAACCCCGGACAACCGCCCGATGGAGGCATGATCGTGCCAGGGCCGCTCACACCAGCAGGTCAAAACTGGGCAACTCCCACAAACGGAGCTAACGCAGGGACTCCACCTCCCAGGCAACGCAAAGCGAGTCGTTTGCCATTGCTACTGGTGGCAATCTCGCTGCTTATTATCGCGGGTCTCGTGCTGGCAGTGACTCTCACTCCACTGGGGCAACTCATCGGCATACACAGCGGGCCGACACCCACCGTTACCGTCAACCCATCATCTACCGTAAGCAAAAACGTTACGCCCTCTTCAACCGTTGTTCCGGGCGGGCCACCCACCATCACCGCGTGTCCGGCCAACGGCACGGGAAGAGCGCCCGTACTAACAGGGATGTCGCCGGGAAACTCACCAAACCTGGTCTACTTCGTCAATGAATTTCAGAACAATGCCTCCACCTTTGGCACCTTAAAACGCTACGACACTATATCAGGCACAAAAACCGAAATACTGAAGTTGCCGAATACGCGCATCAATAGCGCTCAACTTTCGGCTGATGGACAGTGGATACTCTTCAGCGCCGACATGGCCGGACAGGTGAAACTGTCGGTCGTGCGCATGGATGGGATGGGCTTGCAAACGCTGGCCTGCGCCCCCGCAGGCACCCTCATTAGAAGTCCGCAATGGTCGATCGACCAAAAATTGATCGTGTTTGACGAATCGCTGAACTTTGGGAGAGCAACGATCTACCTGCTATCGGTGACAAGTGGTTTACTCCAAACCGAATTGACCCCGCCTGCCTCTGGCCTGGCCTATCTACCGCGCACCTGGCTGGATAATACGCGAGTGTTGATGGCTGGCTATATCCCAAATTCCGATGCTCCCGCCCAGAACATCTATGTTCTCGATACAGCCCTCGGCCCCAATCAACAGAGCGGCACGCTTCAGACTTTTGCGACGGTCGGAAGCGCCATTCCCTGCTGGAATTTTGATAGCAGCTTCGACGGGAAAACCATCTTCTACAACCAGTGTACGCCCGGCGCCCCGGAAGGCTCCAGCACAGTAGCATCTCAGCCAGCAGGCAGTTCGTCGGCGTCGCAAGTCTTCAGCAGTTCTACGCTTGCCATCACTGCCGTGCGGGTATTTGACAATACGAACGCCTTTTTACTGGCAACGGCTTCAAATACCTTCATGGGAGTGGGCGGCGACCACAGCAAAGACGGCCTGTACAAAATCGCGACGGACGGCTCGAACAACGCCATTCTCCTGGTACAGGCTGGCAACGGGCTAACCCCCACCTTAAATCTCTACTCGCAATACTACTGGTCCAACGTCTCGCGCGATCGCAGCCTGTACGCGCTGGAAGAATACGGCGCGCAAGGCTCAAATTTCAACTACACCATTCTCTACGGCTCGATGAACGGCGGCGCGTCCAACACCATCGCCTCCATCAGCAACGGAACCGAGTTAGAGATTATCGGCTGGACGACGATGTGATGGACGAGTGGCTACTATAGCTACTCGTCCAACAGTTACACTCATAATTCGACATTCTCATTTTGCGCCTGTATGGAAGGAAAAGCTCGTGGCATTAACGCGCGAGCCAGTATCCAGTAGAGAATGCCTCCAACAATAAAGCCTGTGAATATGCTCATATCGGAACCCCCCAGTAAGTGTGAGAAGGGGCCTTGCAGCAAGGTCGAGTTCAGCCAGAGGGCGGATGCGATCATACCACCAATCATAGCAAGTAGACCAGCCGGGTTGATACCTCCTCTGTACCAATAGGGGCCACCAATGCGGGCAAGCAACCCGGCAGAATCGTAGGTATTGCGCCGCAGCCAGGCATCGGTGAGATAAATGGCGCACCAGGGCGCCAGGAAAATAATGAGCAACGATAGAAACTGGCCGTAGAGCGAGTTGAAGTCGGCATTAAAGATGGCGATAGCTGCCAGCACTGTGCATATTGCCATGTCGATGAGCGTAGCTTGCCACCGTTTGATCGACAGTCCTATCGTCTGCAACGTCAGGCCGGAGGAATACAAATCAATAGCATTTACTGCTAAGAGATTGAAAAACAGCAGTAACAAGTATGGAGCCAGAAACCACGAGGCGAGAGCCGATGGCAAACCAGAAATAGGGTCGGATGCGCTCGGCAATTGAGCTGCCACCGCCGCGCCAACGACCTCCAAAATAATAGCTGGCAGCATCCCACCAAGCGATGCCCACCAGATAATAGCGCGTGGGCGAGCAGTCGATGGAAGATAGCGTGAGTAATCGCTCCCGGTGTTAGCCCAGGAGAGACCACCTGCTGACACCATCAAGGCAAAACCGACCGTCATAATTGCAAAGCTACCCGTTTGACCGCCTGAAAATTGCGCCTTCCCTAAAATCATGATGGAGACGATCAGGAAGAAAGCCATGAACACCCAGGCGAGGATTTTCTGCACCGCCATAATAGTAGCATGTCCAAGAGTCGGAATATACAACTGCAATCCAGCCACGAGCAGAATGATGATAACTTTGAACCAGGCAGCATCGGCAATAGACCAGCCGAACGAGTGGGCCAGGGTAAGTAGAGCAATGACTGCCAGGGCTACGCCCGACCCCTCGAACCCAAGCAAGGTAAGCCAGTTAAAAAAAGCCAGTAGACGCCCTCCATTCGGCCCGAAAGCAGCGCGATTTACCGCAAAGGTTGCGGTACCAGTACGCGGCCCCTGGAGGCTGGTAAGGCCAAGCAGGAAGAATCCGACGATGTTCCCAAGCAGGATAATTAGCAGACTTTGCAGGAAGTTCAATCCCAGAGAAATGAGCAACGCTCCATTGATAATGTAGAAGACGTTGGTATTGGTACCGAGCCACATGAAAAAGAGATCGCGGGGCCTTCCATGTCGCTCGCTCTCTGGCACAAGTTCTATACCACGCTGTTCAACTGCCCCGATCTGTGTGTCATGCGAAGTACTCATTTGCTTTTCTCCTGTAATATCCGCAGCTCTCGTAAAGGAGGAATGCGCTCTACCATTCCTGGTTCAAGGCGTTCCCAGACTACGCGTCCTGGTCTGTGGCCGTGTTCTTTTGGGATGGGAAGGGTGCGGGTTGGTGTTACGATAAGATCGACGCGTGTGTCAAACTCTGAGCCAACAAGGTCAATATCGATGACCTGGCAATCATGCCCCGCGCAGACAACCAGAGGATCGTCTGTCAGGCAGCGCGCCTCCGAGAACATAGCCCATTCCAGGTCGAAGTATCCATGTCCCTTGCCAAAGCGTATGCCACGCGTACTGATCGCGGACGCGCCCGTCACGAGCAAGTTGAATTTGCCAAGCGCGGCAAGGTCTGACAGGCTGACCGTCCGGGCAAAGCGATCCATGCCATCTAAAGTCGCAGCCCAACCATAACAATCAGGAGGAAGAGATTCGGGGTTAATGTAGAGAAACCCACGCGCAATGCCATAGGTGGACATAACGAAACGTTTTCCATCCTCCATTGCCCTGCGCCGCACTGCCTCCAGATTATTATCTGGAGTGATGAACATTAAATCGCTCTCACGCCATGCCGGTAAAGCCTGGATACGTTGCGCGCCTGCTTCGGAACCTTCATAATCAGCAATGAATTCCGCGAAGTCCCAGTGGAAGCGCGAATCTGGCCGGGCAACAGGCCGCAGGTCGGCCCAGACACGCCGACGTATAGCCTCTCTCGAAGCGGGATCAAGTGGTTCTTCCATTATTGTTCTCCCTTCTAACTAACAACACGCCGACTCCAAAGATTAGATTAGAGGATATTTTAAAAATTGCTGTGTTTAATTAAAGTCAAGAGTAACATATATTTTTTGACAAGTCAAAATTTTTTCACTTGACGGAACATTCTCCTTAATTAGCAGAGGACTGGCGTTGCTATCCTTTTGCAGCTATGATTTTTTCAATGAGCAGCAAAATATCCGCGCTTGCCATACATAGTGCATGTGTCCTTGTATTAGACCTGTGTGTATCGTACATTGTGGTCAATGAATGACATGCTTTAAGATAGGTTGTAAAGGAGGCATTACTTATGAACATCGAACGCTTAGCGCTTGGCGGAGAACGCACTGCCGCCGTAGATGGCAAAACGTTTTTCGTGATCGAGCCGGGGACGGGCAAACCTTTCGCCGAGGTGGCCCAGGCTGGCGCGGCTGACGCTGAACGGGCGGTACAGGTGGCTTACCGCGCCTTCGAGGAGGGCGCCTGGCCGCGCATGAGCGCGACGGCGCGCGGTCGCATATTGTTACAGGCGTCGAACCTGGTGCGACAACGGCTGGAAGCCATTGCCACCGTTGAGGCTCGCAATGCTGGTAAGCCCATTCGGGACGCGCGCGGCGAGATTTCCCTGGTAGCGGCGGTACTCGAATACTGGGGCGGAGCCGCGAACAAGATATTTGGCGAGACCATCCCCGTGCAGGACGCCGGGCTCGAAGTGACGCTGCGCGAGCCTGTGGGCGTGTGCGCGCTGATTACGCCCTGGAATTTCCCGCTGGTGATCGCTTCCTGGAAAATCGCCCCGGCGCTGGCGTGTGGCAATACTATCGTGGTCAAACCTGCCCAGTTGACGCCGCTTTCAGTGCTTCTGCTGGCCGATATTTTGATGGAGGCTGGCTTGCCACCCGGTGTCATCTCCGTGCTGCCCGGCCCCGGCGCGGCGGTCGGCAACGCGCTGGCGAAGAATCCGCTCGTATCGAAGGTCTCATTTACCGGTTCAACCGAGGTCGGGACGCAGATCATGCGCCTGTGCGCGGACAACATTACGCGCGTCTCGCTCGAACTGGGAGGCAAGGCGGCTAATGTTGTCTTCGCGGATGCCGATATGGAGCGCTGCGTCGAATCTTCGGTCTTCTCGGTCTTCGGCAATACCGGGCAGGACTGCTGCGCCCGCTCGCGCCTGCTGGTCGAACGCCCGGCTTACGATGAGTTTGTCGAACGCTTCTCCCGCCGATCTGCCGAGTTGCGAGTCGGCGATCCGCTCAGCGAGCAGACCGAACTTGGCCCCATGATCTCCGCCGGGCAGCGCCAGCGTTCGCTCGATTACATCGCGATTGGACGGCAGGAAGGCGCGACGCTGGTTGGCGCTGGCGGAAGTGTGCCAGCCATCCCCGGCGGCGAAGCAGGCTATTACCTGCAACCGGCGGTCCTGACCAACGTCAAAAACGCTATGCGCGTGGCCCAGGACGAGATTTTCGGGCCGGTGGTCTGCGTGATGCCATTCGATAGCGAAGAAGAGGCGCTGCGCATCGCCAACGATACCCCCTATGGACTGGCAGGGTCGGTGTGGACGCGCGATCTCGGACGCGGCATCCGCGTCGCCAGGGGCATACACGCGGGCGTGATCTCCGTCAATTCCAGCCACAGCGTGCATACAGAAGCGCCTTTCGGCGGCTACAAACGCAGTGGCATCGGACGCGAAATGGGGATGCACGCCGCCCAACTCTATACAGAGGTGAAAAGCATTTTCTTCTCGCAGGAGTAAAAAAGAACACAGAAGTGGATTGTTGCCAGACCAACCTTTGCGGTTGGTCTGGCAACAATCCACTTCTGTGTTCTAAGCTTATTTTATTGCGCCGTCACAGCCACATCATCCACGTAGAATGCTGAGGTGCGAGACGAAGACGAGGACGTTTTAGCCTCGAACACCAGCGTGACATTTTGCCCGGCGTAATTGGCGAGCAGACTGGTTGCGTCAAACGTGACCTGCTGCCAGGCGCGCGTTGCATCTGTGTTGCAGGCAGCCTGCACCTGTCCGATGGTATTGCCACTGCTGTCCAGCAACGTCACCGTAAAGGTATCGGAGCAAGAGTGCGTTGTGCGATTGGTATCGCCGTACCACCAGTAATTCACGCTGATGGATGACGCGCTACCCGGTACGGTGAAGCTTTGGCCGATACTGTCGTCGCAACTGGTGTAACCGCACAGGAACGCGCTGTAGTTGCCCGTGTGCGGATTCGTGGAGTCTACCAGTTCATAGCCACCGGCAGAGGATTCCTGCCAGCCCTGCGATCCCTGCTCGAAGCCGCCATTCTGGACCAACGAACCGCCCGTCGGCGTAGGAGTGGGAGGTATAGGCGTTGCTGTTGTCGTCGGACCTGGCGGCACAGGCGTCGTGGTAGTCGTCGGACTCGGCGACGGCGTGGAAGTGACGGTCGCCGTCGGACTGGGATTCGGTGTCGGCGTTGGCGGCGGTGGCGTTACGCCACCTGCTATATCACGCGCTATATTATAGATGTCGGGCGATCCCCAACCGCTTGCCTCATCATAGCCGGTGGTGGCAGGATAATAGAGATTGGTGCCGCTGTTGACATCGTGGAACGGTGTAAACTGCGGCTGGGAATTTTCCAGCCCGTAGAGGACGGGATTGGCAAAACCCATGCGCGATTTACCCTGCTGTTGCAGGTAGCTATTGATGAGCGCGGTGCTGCCTGCCCAGAGGGGCGCGGCTGCGCTGGTGCCACCTACAGTGATCCAACCCGATGAGCAGCCTGACGCCGACACAGTGCAGTAGACCGCATAACCGCTGGCAGGGTCGGCGTCGGCTGAGACATCCGGCACTTCGCGATTGCCAGTGCTGTACTGGTTCTTCACGCCCGGACCGGTCTGCCAGGCGGGCTGTTTGAAGAAGCTGCTGATGCCGCCGCCACCACCCGCGCCCTGCGGACTGCGCTGCGTATCGGACGGGTTGCTCCACACCGACTCGCTGCCATACGCGCCGTTATTCAGTTGCAGATTGGTGCCGCCGACGCCCGTAATATTGGGATCACCGGCGGGTGAGTCGACCGCCAGGTTGGTATCGTTACAATCATACGCGCCAGAGTCGCCCGAAGCCGCGTACATGGCGATACCCTCGGCGGCGCCCTGACTGAAGATATTGTCGAGCGTCTGAAGTTCGGCGTTGCCGCTTTGCGCTTCACACTCACCCCAACTGATGGTGGTGATCTGCGCTTTGTTATCGGTTACAATCTTGTTATAGGTATCGTTCACGCCCTGCGTCGAGTTGGGTCCCTCGTAGACGATCTGGTTCGCTTTAGGGGCCATGGCGGCTACCACTTCGATATCCAGTTCTACTTCGATGGCGCCCGCCCCGGCGGAACCGTTGAAGCCATCCACCAGCACATTGCTAATGCTGGGAGTACCCAGGCTGTAGTTTTGCAGGTACTGGGTAATATCACTGCTCTGGTAGCCATCAAGCTCGAAGACGGCCACCGTCTGGCCGCTCCCCTGCAAACCTGATGTCTGCAACGGCGCGGCGTCATACGCGCCGCTCAGGTCAGACGGCCCGAAGCCACTTTGCGCGGCATGGGGCGATGCTTTGGAATGCCCTGCAAAGTTCGGCCTGGGTTTGCTATGCGTAGGACCGCTCAGGTGATACAGGGGATGCATCTTCACGCTGTTATCCAGACCACCGATAGAAGCGATGATCGAGGAAAGCGAGCCTGGAATAACGGGCGGATTGGCGTTGGCAAAGAAGGCGTTGGCTCCCAGCGCATAATTGTTGATCGTCACCTGGAAGGCCGCTTCCGCCTGCGAAACAGTAGAAGTGGCGTCGATCAAGAGGCCGTTGGGGGAAACGCTTGTCACCGTCAGCCCCTGCTGTTGCAGATAATCCTTCACCTGCTGCATCTGGTCGGCGCTTGGGCCAAATTGCGCGGCAAACTCCTGGGGTGTCAAATACTGATGATAGCGCGAAGAACGGGGATTGTTGAGGTCACTCAGGAGACTCGCCAGGTCAGATTGATTGCGCAGGCGCAGCCCAACCGAAAGATTGAGTTGCTGCTGAGCGCCAGCAGGCCCAACCATATGGGCGCGACTTACCAGGGGAACGGATTGGCTCGTCAGGACAAAAGGCGAATTTTGTTTCGCCCTTGCGATAAACACAACGCTGAGAATACTTGCGAAGATAATGGCAAGACCGACGCAAGTAGTCACCAGTTTGCGTAAATAAGTACGCTGCATGTAGCTCTCCACTTTACTAAAAATATACGAAACGATATTTTGACATACAATGATAAACGGGAAAATTGCAGGGCTTGGGGGATATGAGAACTATAAGCATTCCCCTCTTCTCATGTTAGCAAAGGGAATTTCACAGCCACGCCCATTGTTTGACACCACAAGAAGAAAGTAACCAGGACTGCTTTTTTTGCGAGATTGGAACATTTTATCGACGTAGTATATATGAGAACCGGGGTTATGACAGGCAACGCGGGTCTGAAATATGATAGTATATGCGAAGCATGCCTGAAAAACGTTGTTCAGAACTGTACGTATATTTAAACCTATTCTCATATCATAAATAAGGAGGCCAGCAGCGATGGCAACCATTGCGTTCAAAGAGATCACCAAACAGTTTCCCGGTACGCAATTTCCAGCGGTCGATGCTGTGACGTTCGAGGTGATGGAGGGGAAAACCTGTATGCTGGTGGGGACCTCTGGCTCCGGTAAAACCACGCTGCTGCGCATGGTTAATCGCCTGATCGAACCGACCTCAGGCGAGATTCTGATCGATGGCAAGAACATTTTGCAAGAGAATCCGATTTTGTTGCGCAGGCGCATCGGCTATGTTATCCAGCAGGTCGGCCTGTTTCCGCATATGAGCATTGCTGAAAACATTCGCGTCACCGCCGAAATCGCCGGTGGCTGGTCAAAAGAGCGGCTCGCGTCGCGAGTTGACGAGCTGCTAGAACAGGTAGGGTTGCCCCCCGACCAGTATCGCAAACGTTTCCCGCGCCAGCTTTCTGGCGGGCAGCAGCAGCGAGTTGGCCTGGCGCGCGCGCTGGCAACCGATCCGGCGATCCTCTTGATGGATGAACCCTTTGGCGCGCTTGATGCTATCACCCGCACGCGGTTGCAGGACGAGCTGTTGCGCATCCAGCGCGATGTGCGCAAGACCATCATCTTTGTCTCGCACGATATGGAAGAGGCATTCAAGCTGGGCGACCAGATCGCGGTGCTGCACGATGGAAAGCTCCAGCAGATTGGCACGACGGTAGAATTACTTTCAAATCCAGCCAACGACTATGTGCGTAAGCTGGTAGGAGCTGACAGCATTTTACGCCAGATCGAATACCTGCCAGTTTCTGATGCCCTGGATAGAGTGCCGGAGGCGGTATCTTCGGCGCACTGGAGAGATCTACCAACATGTTCCGCGGATGCTACTCTTCTCACAGCCATGTTGAAACTCCTCGAAACCAATGCCCCCGCCCTCGCAGTGCAAGACAAAGACACGCAAGACCCTCTCGGTTACATCACTCTCGCCAGCATCAACCAGGAAATCACGAAAACACGCGGTCACGTAAGCTTACCAGAAGAGACAAGAATTTAGCGTATTGCGTCGAGAGCGCCTTGCGCGCTTTCGGAGGAATTTTCATGCATTATATATTTCAACGCTTCAATTACAACCTGTCAGACCCGGAGAGCATTCCTAATCTGTTTGTGAAGCACCTGGTTCTGGTCGGGGTCGTGATGTTAATTTCGATCATCATTGCTCTACCTCTGGGCATACTGGTAGCTCGCTACAAGCGCATCCAATTTCCGACGCTCACCATTTCAGGTTTTTTATATACCATACCCAGCCTCGCGGCCTTCGCTCTACTTATCCCCATTACCGGGCTGACGCCTGTAACTGTCATTATTCCCCTGGTTGCCTACAACCAGCTCGTGTTGATCCGTAACACGGCAACAGCTATCAGCGGCATCGATCCCTTGCTTATTGAAGTGGGCCGCGCAATGGGGATGAAACCGGTGCAAATTCTTTTTCGTATTACCCTTCCGCTGGCGCTGCCAGTCATTGTCGCGGGCATACGCATTGCAACCGTGACAACGGTAGGTATAGCATCTCTGGCACCCTTAGCAGGACAAAGTTCATTGGGAGACCTGATTTTCCAAAATCTCGCGGTCTTCGATCTCGATGCCGTTGCTGCTGGCGGTATCCTGACAGCCGCCTTCGCCATTCTTGCTGATCTCCTGTTGTTGGCCTTGCAGTTGGGTCTTAACCGGGGGCGCAACGCCCTATCGATTGCGTAGAAGGGAGGAAATGCGCAAAATGCAATATATCAACTTTATCCAGGACCCTGCTAACGACTACCTGGGGCATACCATTCAGTATTTCCAACTCTGCGGCGTTTCTATTGCCGCCGCTATCGTCATCGGCGTTGTGCTGGGAGCGCTGGTGTCACGCAATGCGTTCGCGGCCTTTATCGCGGTAAACTTTAGCGGCCTGGTGCGCGCAATTCCCATTATTGCCGTCTTACTCCTCTTCGTCTATATAATCCCTATCCCGCTGAACATCGGCTTCGTACCCTCCATTATCGCCCTGATTCTGCTGGGTATCCCACCCATTTTGCTCAATACCTATACGGGCATTCGCATCATCGACCCTGCTATGATCGACGCGGCAAAGGGCATGGGCATGACAACCTGGCAAATCGTTACCCGTATACAAGCTCCGTTAGTAACGCCGCTTGTCGCGGCGGGCATTCGCACCTCGGCGGTGCAGATCGTAGCGACGGCGACGCTAGCCGCGTACATCGGCGCGGGGGGCTTTGGAGACTATATTGTAGATGGTCTCAACGTCCTCAATTATACCGAACTCGTTGTTGGAGCAGTCTCAGTAGCTGTTCTGGCAATCCTTATAGAAGCGCTTATGAGCTGGCTGCAGCGCGCCGTGACCCCTGAAGGGCTGAAAGTGCAGGAGCAGGTAGCGACAGCTAACGCATGACGCTGTTTTGCGCAGTATCGTATATCGCGCCCCTTTATTGGTTTGTACATGTTTCAGTATGTTCAAGGAGGAAGCAATGGCTCTTCTCAGACGTTCGTTACGAGCGAAGTTCTTACTGGCTTTCGCTCTCATTCCCCTGTTGATTCTGTCCGCGTGTGGCAGTACTTCCGGTGGCGGCACTACGCCGACGCCCGGCACGACCCCTACACCTGCGAAGGTGCCGATAACAGTGGCGAGCAAGCTCGATCTTGATGGGCATCTTCTCGGCGAGATGTATGTCTTATTACTCCAAAAGGCTGGCTACACAGTCACCCCCAAATTAGCGCTGGGGGACAACGCCACCCTGTTCAGCGCCATCAAAAGCGGAGCGGTTGACATCTACCCGGAGTTTACTGGAACCGGGCTGAGTTTG
Organism: uncultured Chloroflexia bacterium; assembly: GCA_963769535.1. Classification (GTDB taxonomy): domain Bacteria; phylum Chloroflexota; class Ktedonobacteria; order Ktedonobacterales; family Ktedonobacteraceae; genus CF-113. The sequence continues at coordinate 121,801 of CAVYMC010000011.1, forward strand.
CTGGGCCTCAAATCCGCTTTCAATCCAACCCAGGATTATCAAACGGTCAAAACCCAGTACGAGCAACAATTCCAGATTACGTGGCTCGACCAGGCTCCTTTGAACGATGGCTACGCTCTCTGCACTTCGCAAGCCGAGTCTCAGAAGCTGGGAGTCACCACCCTCTCACAACTGGCCTCGAAGGTATCGACGTTGACTCTGGCGACGCAGAGTGACGGTATTCCTTTCTTCGATGCTTTAAAGAGTACCTACGGGTTCAGTACCAGCAATTTCAAATCAGTGACGAAGGTTGCTTACGCCATCGGTTTCGCGGCTGTGAATAGTGGAGCGGCGCAAGTAACCGAGTGCTACACCACGGATGGCTCGGTCGCAGCACAAAAATTCGTCTTCCTCACTGATGACAAGCATGGGTTCACCGAATTCCATCCCGCGCCTATCGTGCGTGACTCTGTGTTACAGGCCGACCCCGGCATCACGGCAGCGCTCAACGCCATGGCCCCGTTAATGACCACCGACGTAAACGTCAGTTTGCAACAGCAGGTCAGCGCCAAACACACCGCCGGCGAATCCATCGCCCAGGCCGTGCAGGAGGTCGCCACCGCCTGGCTCCAGAGCGTCCATTTGTTGTAGTGGTTTTGGAGGATTCCTTGCCCTGAAACACGAGAGGAACGAGGGCGACCGCAAGGATCCCCACCACTCCACTCATACTGCCCCCGCCCTTACAATGACTACGAGATCGTTCATTGTAGGGGCGGGGGTGGCGTAGGGATGGGTAGGGACCCTTGCGGTCGCCCTCGCACCCTGACCTGACTGCTTTGAGAAGTGTACCGCTTTATTTTTTTCAGGCCAGCGCCATCTCCATGCTATGCGCAGTATGCCCCTTCAGGTGTTCGCGAATGGCGAGCGCGGCTGCCGCGCCTTCGCCGGCGGCGCTGACCAGTTGTTTGGCGCTGCCTGAACGCACATCGCCGGCGGCGAAGATGCCCTCGGCGCTAGTCTGGAAGTCGATGCCCGTCTTGATGAAACCTTGAGCGTCCAGCTTGACGATGTCTTTGAATGGCTTGCTATTGGGCGTCAGGCCGATGAAGACGAAGACGCCCGGCACGCGCAGTTCGCTGATCTCACCCGTCTGCCTGCTCTTTATGACCACCGTATCAAGATGGTTGTTGCTGCCTTTCAACTCCACCACTTCGGTATTGAAACGCACGTCCATCTCCGGCGAATGCAGGGCCTTCTCGGATGCTACCTTGTTGGCGGTCAACTCGGAGCCGCGCACCAGCAACGTCACTTTCGGGCAGAAGCGCGTCAGGAAAGCGGCCTCTTCAACCGCGCTATTGCCGCCGCCAATCACAGCCACTTCACGCCCCTTGTAGAAGGGGCCATCACAGGTAGCGCAGAAATGCACGCCCGCGCCGATATAGTCATCCTCGCCCGGCGCGCCCAGCCGCTTATACGTTGAGCCGGTCGCCAGCAAGACCGCGTGACAGGTATACTGATGGCCGGAATCGGTGGTGACGATATGGTCGTCCTCGTCGTTGCTCACGCTGATCACATTCTGAGCAGAAAGCAGTTCCACGCCATAGCGTTTGGCCTGCGCGATCACACGTTCAGCGAATTCAGCCCCGGTAACGCCTTCTGGAAAGCCGGGGTAGTTATCCAATCGTTCGGTAATACCCGCCTGCCCACCCAGTCCGCTGCGTTCGATCACCAGCACGTCATTGCCATCGCGCGCCGCGTAAATAGCCGTCGTCAGCGCGGTAGGGCCGCCTCCCACAATGATGAGGTCGTAAAACTCGCTTTTCGCCCGCGTCTCTAAACCCAGCTTCGCCGCCAGTTCCGCGTTGGTCGGCTCGATCAGCACTGAGCCATCATCAAATACAATAGTCGGGATGGTCATGCCGCCGTTTTGCGCCTTTTGCACAAAAGCCTGACCTTCCATATTCTCTTCGATATCGATAAATTCGTAATGAACGCGCTGCTCGCCCAGAAACTTCTTGCTGCGTTTGCAATCGCTGCACCAGTTGGTGCCATAAAGTTTGATATTCGTATGCGCCATGTGATACTCCCTTCGATGTCGAAACTGTTCCAGTGTCATCTCTGATATAGTATCAGTGTGTGTGCTACAGCGTTACAGATGAGTCAGGGCGACCAGGGTGGGGGCAGAATCGCCGCCCTGGTCGCCCAATCAGAGAGGTGAATATATTTATGACTTCAACAACACAATACGACGCCATTGTGATTGGCGCGGGCCAGGCCGGAGGGCCGCTTTCCACCGCCTTAGCCAACGCGGGATGGAAAACTGCTATTATCGAGCGGACGCATGTCGGCGGCACCTGCATCAATGAAGGATGCACTCCCACTAAGACGATGGTTGCCAGCGCGCGCGTGGCCTACCTGACGCGGCGCGGCGCTGACTACGGCGTGCATACCGGGCCAATCACTATCGACATGACAAAGGTGCGCCAGCGCAAACGAGATATTGTAGACAGCTTCCGCAATGGCAGCCAGAGCCGTATCGAGAACACCAGAGGCGTCGATCTCTTGATGGGCGAGGGCCATTTCACCGGCCCGAAAACGCTAGAAGTCGTGTTCCCTGGCGGCGAACGTCGCCAGTTGACCGCCGGCACGATCTTTATCAACGCGGGCGCGCGCCCGTCAAAGCCTTCTCTGCCGGGCATTGAAAACATAGCTACGCTGGACTCGACTTCGATCATGGAACTGGATACCGTGCCAGATCACCTGTTGATTATCGGCGGCGGGTACGTCGGGCTGGAATTTGGTCAGATGTTTCGCCGCTTTGGCAGCCGGGTCACGATCATTCAACGCAGCGCGAAGCTGCTGGCCCGCGAGGACGCGGATGTGGCCGATGAAGTAGCAAATATCCTGCGCGAAGATGGCGTTGAAGTCCTGCTTGAAACAAAACCGCTGCGCGTCGAACAAAGCTCAGATGGCGTCATTCACCTGACAGTACAAACCCCAACTGGAGAGCGCACCCTATCTGGCTCGCACTTGCTGCTGGCCGCGGGGCGCGTACCCAACACCGACTGGCTCAACCTGGATGCCACCGGAGTATCAACTGATAAAAGAGGCTTCATCCAGGCGAACGAGCGGCTGGAAACCAGCGTGCCAGGCATCTACGCCCTGGGCGACATCAAAGGCGGTCCAGCCTTCACCCACATCTCCTACGACGATTTTCGCATCATTCGCACGAATCTCATTGAGCATGGCAACGCCAGCATCCACAACCGTATAGTACCCTACACGGTCTTCATCGACCCACAATTGGGACGTGTTGGAATTACCGAAAGCGAGGCTCGCGAACAGAAACGTAACATCAAAGTCGCCAAAATGCCCATGAACTACGTCGCCCGCGCCCTGGAACTGGACGAATCACGCGGCTTCATGAAAGCTATCGTCGATGCCGATACGAACCAGATTCTAGGCTGCGCCATCCTGGGCATCGAGGGTGGCGAAATGATGGCGATGCTGCAAATGGCGATGATGGGCAATATCCCCTACACCGTGCTGCGCGAGGCCGTCTTCGCTCATCCCACGCTGGCGGAAGCGTTCAATAATTTATTTGGGAGTTTTTAACCAACCTGCACTGTCACGTAATGGTAGCCGATCGCGCCATTGGGAACCGTTCCCTGCTTCTGACCCGGTTGCACTGTGCCGGTACCGTCGGTAGCGCGAGCGGTCAGCGTGTAGCTGCCCGGCAAAAGCGGCGTCCATTGCCACGTCCAAAAGACCCAGGAGTCTTGCGATAGCGGAGGTTGGAGTGTTGCGTCATGCCAGGTGACGCCATCATCAGCGCTGACTTCTACCCTCTGGATGCCGCGATTGCCCGCGAAGGCGATGCCACCGATTTCGATGGTCTGGCCTAACGGTAACTTTCCAAACGGGCGATCAATGCGCGTTATCGTGTGCAGCGGACCATGATACCAGCCTTGATCGGCGTACAGGCCACCTACGAAATGATCGGTCAACTCCAGGCGCGTTACCCATTTGGGATTCTCTTCGCCGTAGAGACCCGGAATGAGCACGCGCAGCGGGTAGCCATGACGATTGGGCAGTTCCGCGCCGTTCATGCGATAGACCAGCAGCGCGTCAGCTTGCAACACCACGTCTAATGGCTGGCTGATGCTATACCCGTCAACGCTGTAGAAGGCCACGTAGCGCGCGTTGGGCAATGCGCCGCCGTGCTTTTCCAGCAGTGAGCGAACCGTGACACCTTGCCAGACGGCTGTACTGATGAGGTGTCCCGGAGGGCCATTGGAAATGCACTCCAGTGTGACGGCGCGGGTTGTTGAGTGCAATTTTTGTAGCTCGTCAAAGGTATACACGCCCGGATTGCCGACCAGCCCCGTAATTTCAAGACGCCAGACATCGAGATTGACCGTAGGATCAACAACGTTCTGTGTGACGACATAATGCTCGCTGTTCGGTGTAATCGGTGGGATAAAGCCGTTCGTGGTAAAGGTTCCTGATCCATCATAGGTAGTAGCGTTGTTCAAAAAGCTCGAGATAACACCCACCGTCCCACCGGCGGCGCCGATACCAAGCACGGCTGCGCCAGCGCGAGCGAGAAGCTGCCGCCGGTTCCGCGTTGCTTGAGGCGTTCCCCCGGCGCGCTGTTTGGGCAGAATGCCACGATAAACGATGCACAGCACAACGGCATACAGGCCAAATTCCGCCAGGAGTGAGAGGATAGTTACAAATCTGGCCCATGTATAAGGCAAGCCGGAGAAGTTTTGCGCCGTCTCGGTCCAGAAGAGCAGGGTTGCTCCCAGGGTCATCACCAGGGCAAAAATGGCCGCCGTCACCCATTCTCTGCGAGCAGAACGATAGCCAGTTGCAGGCAACTGAATACGCGCGATCATCGCATACAACACCCCCAGCACGGTGCCCAGGCCAATCATACCAAGTATCGCGAGGCCAAGCGGGGCGGTTTTCGCGTGCGAGCCAAAGCGAATCAGGAACCCAACGAATGGCCCCGCCTGCATCAGCTTGAGCGCGCGATCTCCAAAAAGTTCTACAGGACTGGGTACGCCCGCGAGCAGGCGCAAGGCGGCCATCAGTAAAACGGATGTCAGGCTAGCCACGAGACCAGCGCATAGCGCGGCAATACTGGAAACGATACTTTGTTTGAGAGACGAATAAGATGCGCGTCCCTGCGCGGCAGATGATTCATCGACGGTTTGCATACCGTTTTCCTTTCGATTCTCTTCCCTACTAATTCTGCGAACGAATACGGAACATATTTCTTATGCCAACGATGGCGGCTAATGCCAGGATAATCAGGAACGGTGTATAGGCAATCTGGTAGTAAGAAGTCCAGTCAGGAACGTAATGGTGCGGCCCCGAAGTGTAATAATATTGAAGTAGCGAGATACTGATAAGATACCACACAGCGCAGATAATCAACGATTTGCCAATCAATCTGCGGCCTGTCCAGAGCGGCCCGATCAATAACGGTACCCACATCAGCAAAACTGTCGTATACCAGGGGAATACGTGTGGCGAGATCGCCAGTATCGCGCCAAAGAGCAAAAACGCGGCCATTGCCATGCTCATACGCTGGCGCAGGCGCAGCACAAACACCGCCAGCGAGACGGCGATAATGAACAGCAGCGAGACAAGATGCTCTCGCGCAACCGTCGTCTGCAGGCTCCATTTGTTCGCATAACTCATCCATTGTATGACCAACTGGACAATACCGGCGTTCTCACCCTGTTCACTACCGTAAATTGTAAAGTACCCCAGCACCTGCCCATGCCCCATGATGTAGTATGGCAGATAGCCAAGCAAGATGGTCAACAAACATACCCCCAACAGCGCATAATCACGGCCTCGAATGTGACGAGCAACCCTGGCGACCGTAGCGGGTAACATGGCGACCGCACGAATGGACATAGCGAGCGGAGGCCAGGGCGGGGGCAAGCCCCATGAGCGCGAACGTAACGGACTGTTGCCAGGGCGGGGGCAAGCCCCGCCCGTACCCTGAACGGTTTCTCCCGCTCCTTCGTAGCAGGGTACGGGCGGGGCTTGCCCCCGCCCTGGCCGTCGCCCGGCTTGCCCCTGCCCTGGCTCCTCTCGCCCGGCTTCTTTCCATTGCATCCCGCAGCATATCGGGTACGATGATTACCAACAGCAGGATGGGGTAGATTTTGGTCAGCGCGGCCATGCCAAGCAAGATACCTGCCAGAATGCGCCCGCGCACACTGTTGTTGGAAAAACTGAGCAAGGCCAGAATGCTAAAAGTGAGGCTAATCACATCGACATGCCCCTGAATGGCGAACTCAATGATGGGCAAGGGACACCAGGCATAGATCAGCACGCGGCATGGATCGATTCCCCGGCGTTTAAGAAACACCACTAACGCGCCGCATGTCACCATATCAAAGATTAGAAAGATGCCTTTGAGAAAATATAAATTGGAGCCGCCGAGCAGGTAACTCAAAAGAAAAATCGCCTGCGCTCCCGGTGGGTAGATGGTCGGAGAGGAACGGAAACGCATTCTTGGGAAAAGCACCGTATCAACCAGGGATTTCAATGGATATGAGATGGGGCGATAGACGTAAGGACTGAAACCGTGCAAAGTGACACGCGCATCCCATAGATAGCGCCATGAGTCACGCGAGAATCCTGGCGGCAAAGGCAACAATAAAGCGCGTAATACGAACGCGCCTGCCAGAACAATGCTCAATTCGATCCAGCGCCAGCGTCCCTGCGCCGGTTTTGTCGCCAGCGTCAGGGCGCACGCGGCAAAGTACGGCAGAAAACTCACTATCCACAGGCCCAGGAAAGGCCGGTAAAGATAATTATCTTGTATGGTATCCGGCGGCACTGTTTTATAGAGGAAGGGGTATAATGCGAGCGCGAGCAACAACAGCGCGCCAAGCGCGGCAGCCCGCCACCAGGGATATTTGACAGTTGGCGATAGTCTTACGGCTTCCACCGTATTCGATGTTTGTACGAACGACATAGATAGTTATGTGGGCCTTTCTTTTTCTATTATCCTACACGTAGGAACACGCCGTTCTTTTTCACGCTATAATACATGAAAAAAATACCACTTCGTTTCGTGTACAATACGTGTATGGGCAAATATACCCCAATAAGGAGCCTCGAGCAATGAGTATTTCTTCCTCGGCAAGCAACGAGAAAAATCTGGCACAGGTTGCGAATAAGGAGAGCGCGATCAGCAACACGCTGGTAACACTGAGCGAACGCAGCATAAACGGTTTTGCTCTCATCCGTATTTTTGTTGGCTATCTCTGGTTCCAGCAATTGTTCTGGAAGCTGCCGCCCACTTTCGCCGGCCTGTATGGCTATATTGTGCGCGAGTCACAACACGCCATCATACCCGGCTATGGCGCGCTGCTCCAGCATACTTTTCTGGCCGGTTGCGCCAGTACGACTACTCCCACCGGCTGCACGCTATTCGTCCCGCTGGCCGCCTTCGTCTGGACCGCGGAACTTCTGGTAGCGTTAAGCCTGATGTTCGGCGTTTTCACGCGCCTTGGCGCAATCCTGTCCAGTATTTTAGCTATCCAGTTATATATTGGCCTGGCGTATACCGATTGGATCTGGACCTATGGAATGCTGGTACTGCTCGGCCTGGGCCTGGTAGCTATCCCGGCAGGACGCAGGCTGGGCATCGACCAATGGCTGGAACCGCGTTTGCGGCAATCGGCGAGCAATAGTCGCGTGGCATGTGTGTTGCATTGGTTCGTTTAGGGAGGGAGTTACTAATGGTTGCTATTCGTAGAGGTTTATTGACGGGCCTGTTCGCCGGGCTGGTACTGGCAATGCTCGATGTCGTCGTGAACGGCGTGCCAGGAAACGGTTTGCAAGAAGCGCTGCGCTGGTTCGGCATCACCATTGCCGATGCAGGATTAAGCCGCCTCGCCGGTTTCGTACTGGTAATCGCGCTGGGTGGTGTGTTCGGCATACTCTTCGGCCTCATCCTCAACAGGATGAATTCGCAAACAGTAAGCATCAACCACACTATTCTGCTCGGCCTTCTGCTGGGCTTCGCCTGGTGGCTGCTGCTAGCCCAGATGCTGTGCAATGTTGTGCATCATATTTCCCCATTTTCTTTTAATTTTACGGGCATCCTTCTGACTCTCCCGCTTAACCTGGTGTTTGGCATCGTGCTGGGAACAGCGTATTATCAAATGCAGACGAAAAGCGAAACTCCGTAACTGATGATATTTGACAACTGAATGCAGCAATACGTACCGCCCCGCCCTGATGATTATTGACAACCGAATGCAGTAATGGGAAGGAAGGCGTTCCCTTCTGTAGGGACAAGGGGAGGGGTTGAGTGGATGAGGGGGCCTTGTGCTTGCTACCCTCTAATGTGATTACGCCTCAGCGCGTGGTGGCGTGGGGACCTGCATTACAGCCATGAGCGACCACAATATAGCACATTGGTTGGTATATTGGCGGGTATGCAACCAGGACAGCTATAACAACGTTGTTACTCCAGGTTCTATCCCTTCGCTTAGATCAGGTAGAGATACCTATATGTTCTTTTTGAATTCACTGGTCAATTGTATACATATATCTTGAGAGGCAGGTTATCGGCATGTCCGAGTCAAGCATAAAAATAGGTCTCGTGCATATTCGTCTTCCAATGAGCAAGTATGGTCCTGGCGCGCTCGGCCTGATTGCATTAGCTATCGGCATACGTATCGTATTATTGTCGCAGGGCTGGCCGCATACCAACTCCGACGAGGGAACTTTTGGCATGATGGCGATCAATATCGCTTTTCATGGAGATCATCCCATTTTTATGTACGGCCAGAATTATATGGGTACCACGCAGGCCTATCTTGGCGCGGTGATGTTCCGTCTATTCGGCATTTCGCTGTTTAACCTGCGCCTGGGATTAGCGCTACTCTTTGCTCTTTTCATGTTTGCTATGTATCTTCTTACTAGCCTGCTTTATACGAAGGGCATGGCCCTCTTTACCCTTTTGCTGCTGGCGTCAGGCTCAAGCTATGTGATTTATCGCCAGGTACAGTCGCTCGGCGGCTGGGTTGAAACCTTGTTTTTTGGCGCACTCTTCTATTTCCTGGCAAGCTGGCTGGCCCTTACCGCCCGGCAGGAAGCAACGCGCACACGCCGTATACTCCGGCTGGCCGCCTATTTTGGCTGGGGTGCGCTGGTTGGATTATGCCTGTGGAGTACCGTTGTGATCGGACCATTTCTGCTCACCTCTGGCCTCTTGTTGCTTATCTTCTGCTGGCGCGATATACGTTCCTGGGCGCCCGTCCTGCTCATCGCGGGGCTACTGATTGGCGGATTGCCCCTCATCATCTACAACCTGCACGCCACCCCCAGCACAAATTCATGGGCCACACTGCTCAGTCTCTTCAGCAGCGGTGGAGCTACGGCGCATTCAAAATTGTATTACCTGGCGCATGGAACGCTGGGCATTCTACTGATCAGCCTGCCAGCTATTGCCAGCAAGAGTAACATATGCAACACTTCGCAAGTACTTTTCCTGGGTGGCAGCGGCCCCGGCGCGCTCCAATGCACACTGACGCAAGGCGCGTGGTCGCTGGTATGGATCGCGCTATGGGTGAGTTCAGCCTTCCTCGCCCTCAAGGTGGTTTTCTCGTTACCGCGCAAAATGGCTACACGCTCACCAGAGCAACAGGAAGCGCTGGTACGTTCGTATGCGCGACTGGGGCTGCTCATAGCGGCAGCTCTCTCATTGATCCTGTTCGCGCTCAGCCCATCTTCAACCCTGTATCCATTCCTGAGTTCGCGCTACATCCTCTTTGTATGGATCGCAACACCTACCTTGATCTACCCACTCTGGCTGGGTGCAAGCGCGACGGGGCAGCAGGCGGGCAAAGTTGCGACCTTCTTTCACGTCCATACCCGGCGTCTTATCCTGCTTTTTATTGTGTTGCTCTTTTTCGTGGGAACGGTAAAAACTTTTCAAGAGATTCCCGCGACGCAGGGGGAAAATACCGAGCAGGAAGACTTTATTCATCACCTCGCGAATCTTGGCATCGTCCACATCTACTCTGATTACTGGACATGCGAGCGCGTGATGTTCCTGAGCGCGGGCAAGATCACCTGCTACACCATCGACGAGTACCTTAACCAGGGATATGAGCGCTACCTTCCCAACAAAATAATTGTGACATCCGATCCGCAATCAAGCTATGTTCTACCTCTGAACACGTTCTTTGTAAAAGCTATGGCGAACCGCGTGGCGCACACCCACCAGCCATACCATATCTATACCTTTGATGGCTATGTGATCTATCAACCGATATGATTCACGCGGGCAAGCGACCGCTTGTTTGTAGAGTGTTAAGCAAATTCGAGAACCCCACCCGGTCCGCGATGGCCCGCACACGGCGGAAACCCTCGCCATAAATCGGGTCGGGGTTCTTTTCCATACTTTCGGAGTGATAGCGGCTGTCCGGCGTATTCAATTGCGTATAATAGCGGTAGGTCAGCAGTTCGCAGAAGCCCTCTTCAGCCCACTGCGGCAGTCCCTTGATACCGTGAGCAATGAGCCAGACGTGGCCGAGTTCGTGCGTAACCACACCATCGAACAGAGGGGTGGGCAGTCCCGCCAGCACTGCCACGCCATCAACGTCGGTATGTGTCTCACGTCCATTCAGGGTGTGAATGGTACTCATAGTGACGCCCAGCATGTGAGGTTGGCCGTTCGCGCGCCCGTGTTTCGCCAGGTAGTCGCGGTTACACAGTTGCAGGGAGAGCGAGAAATTATTGTATGTGAGTCCCTGTTTGCCCACCCAGCGTTTCACTCCGGCATAAGCAACCCCGGCCTGTTCAGTCGTTTCAATAGCGCGTGATCGGCATACAGGACAGCGCGTGCTATGAAGCTTCTCGCTGTGCCGTTCCTGTTGCGCCGGTGGAATGAGGCGACCGCAAAACTCGCAGGCGGGGTATTCCTGGCGGTGTTTCTTACAAAATTTCGCGCCCCAGTGATCAACTCCATACTCTCCCATCAACGGCTCGTTGCAATAGACGCAGCGCGGCACAACGAAGTTGCGATAGCAATCGTCATGGTAAGACTTCCCGTCCGATTGCACGTAGCGATCTGTCAGGGGCTTTCCACATGCTGCGCAGCGCGGCACAACAACGTTGCGATAGCAATCGTCATGGTAAGACTTCCCCCCGGATTGCACATAGTGTCCTGTCAGGGGTTTCCCACATGCTGCGCAGCGCGGCGCGACATGTTCGAGATAGCAGGCATGGTGATAAGGTTTGTTTTCATGCACATTGAATGAAGCCGAGTCAAAGGGCAAATTGCAAGCGGCGCACACAAAATGTTCAGGATGCCATACAGCGCCGAGGGCATTCACGTAGGCTCCCAACACCGGTTTCCCACATTGTTTACAGATCAATTGCGCCGTCATGGCCTGTGTATCCCCTCATAACCATTCATCGGACCTCCGCCTCCGGTTACCCCTGGGCTTGGGTCAGGGGAGGAAAGAGGCATTCCTTGTTTGGGGTAGGGGTGCGGATTCCCTGGCCATTGCTCTTCCGTTCTTCTTGTGTGACCAACCAGGAGCGAAATGCCACCCACGTCAGGATGCGACAGTCCTTGACCTTTGCTCCCTGGGTGAGCCGTTTGTTTGCGCGATAGTCATGGAGGCTGAGGGTCCGCCTGCTCCGGTCAAAGCCACCCACGCTGCACAGACCATACTTTGGGTGCTTGACCAGTGTGCCGCGTTTGAGTCCCAGGCTTCGCGTTCCCCCGTAGGGCTTGCGCTCGCCGCCTTTGGACGCTTGCAAGCGGTGGAGTTGTCGGCGATGCAACCGCATTGGCAAGAGATACCACAAGCGGGTGCAGGTAAGTTGCTCTGCTCCACTCACCGATGCTGCTAAAACCCAGGCATCCACCGCGTGCGACTCAAAGGATTGCTTGCTTTTGGTTTTGGTTTTCTTTAGACGGTACTGCTGCCTTAATGCTTTGGTCTGCCAGCCCTGTCGCATGTGAACGGTCAGCCCCCTACCTCGGAGCAGGTGATACAGATGTGCTTTGCCAACCTGAACCGGGCTAAAGGCAGTATTCCACTTCCGGTTCTGGCCAGGCCGAGTCACCGCCTGCACATCCTCAACCACGGCATCCGTGAGTGGGAGCACTTTTTGCAGTTGAGCCACCAGACGAGCTTTCACCTCCCATCGGCTGCGGGTCGACGGCGGTATGCGCTTCTTGCGGCCCAGCCGATTGTCAAAGCGTTTGGGGCGTCTCCACTTGCGGAACCGTCGTACCCGGCGCATGGTTCGCCTCACCTCCACGGCCTTTTTCACATGGTCGGGAGCTTCGACCATGAGGTTGACGACCGTATCTGTGTTCCCAACCACGCTGAACCCCTCAAATTTGCTCCCTGGATCAATGCCCACCACCAGGGGCTGATTATCCGGTTCCTGCTCGTAGCACAACTGGACCGTGAGCAGGCCAAGTTTGTTCCATTTCGGTCGCGCTTTCCCACTCTTGAACAGGTGGCGGGCTTTGGCCGGGGTACAAGGCATTAACGGGATGCCTTGACTGTCGATTACTGGTACTCTCACAAGGATTGCCTTTCTCCCGGTCAGAGCCGGGGTAATATGACCCTTCGTGGGTGCAAGAGAGGCTTAGATACCATACCATCGGTATCGTCAGCTCCGGCGTGACTAGAAGTGGTCCAGGTTAGGGTGGCGCCCGGACGTTCTTGTAGCCCCTCTCGCTGCTGCAAGATCAGCGATCTTGCCCACTAGACAGAAACTTGCGTTGCGCTAGCCGTTTCGCAAGCCCCGCATTCAATGCGAGGTTTCTGACTCGATTTCCATAATAGTATCGCCATCATCCACAAAATCGCCCTCGTTCACCTTAAGCGTCTTCACCGTGCCCGCGACGGTCGATTGCACAGGAATCTGCATCTTCATCGACTCCAGCATCACCACATCCTGGTCAACGACGACCGCATCGCCCGGTTTCACCAGAAACTCTAGGATAACACCCGCCATATTACTGACAACACGTTTCATACCTGCTTATTTCCCCCTTTTTTGGACCTACTCCATACGTTCCATCACGCCTCTTTCTCGGCTTCTCCGTTACTTTCGGCCATTTTCGATGTTCTTAGATGGTACCACATTTGGACGAGAATAAGCACATGCCCCGGAGCATCTGGCTGAATCAGATGAGGCATTGCCAGGCTATTTCCGGATTCAATCACAGAGCAGAGGGACGATGCTCCAGATAGGCTCTCTTCCTACGGGAACACGCCGAGGGTGAGCACGATGAAAACAATTCCCGGCAGAAGCGCCAGAAGCATGGCGATGATGATGACCGCAAACATACCCACTTTCCAGGGCCTTGTCCGCTCCCCCTCACCAGTCCACTCCTGCGCAGACTGGCCTTCCTGCTTTACCTGGGATCTCAGATGACCACCGAGCATTCCACCCAGTGGAGCCAGCGCGATGCAGAGCAGATTGAGCGTCAGAAAGAGCGGGACAAACCAGAAGAAAAGCGCAAACAGAGCCAGGCCGGGACCGGGCAAGCGGGATGCGGAGAAGGGCTGCACCTGGACGTCATGAAGCAACCAGATGATCAGGAAAGCCGCAATCAGCGCAGCCAGCACGGCACCACCTATACCAGTGATAACGCCAATGTGTGTACCCCTTCTGCGAGCTCGCGGGGGGGCGAGACCTCCTGCAGCGCAGAAGGCAGACAGCACGAAGATGAGAAGAGAGCACAGCGGCGTGCCAACCAGCCAGTACCAGGGCGATGAGCTGCGCACGCTGAGATACCCCAGGCCAGCCTGCGTGAGCGGCAGCAGGACGATCCAGGGCGCAACAGAGAGCATAGAGGCGCGCCTTTGGCGTCTGAGTGCTACAGGCATTGACATCGATCTCTCCTTCTGTACGGTTTCCGTGGCGCCAGACACCAGGAACGGCATCCCTCTGACGACTACAGGATATACGTCTGCACCGGCGAGGCACTTCACAACGACGCATCACATCCATTACTTTAAGACGCGCAAGAGACAGGCAAAAGACATGGTAAAAGACCGACAATTACGTTAGTATCCTGCTTTACTGCCCATTGCAAGATTATGTGTCAGGGTTGAGGCGGCGAGGGACGACGAAACTCCTGGTAAATATGCCAGAAGTCTTCACCGTCCATCTGGACGAGCAGGCAGACCGTCTGCACAGTGAAATGCGGATACGGCTCGAAGAGTTGCGCCAGGAGCGAGGCCATACGCGCTGGCTCGCTTCCGGTATAGGGATTGAGCAAGGTGAAGTGGGCATACCAGCTATCCAGCACCGTAGGGCTGTAGAACATCCGTGTCTGTTGTGCCAGATGTGGCTTTAACTCCTGTTCGGGATGAGCCAGATACCGTTCCAGGAAGCCGGTGCCTTGTCCGAGCGGATTGATACGCGCCACGAGAAGCGTATGCAACATGCGCAAGTACTCGTTTGGTTCATAAAGAAGGACCAGGCTGCGCTTTCCTGGCTCGCCCCACATGCCTACCGGTCGCTCAGCAGATCGCTGGAGCGCGAACGGATGAGCAGGATCGAAACAGCCGAGCAGATCGGTCAATTCACGTTCCACACGGGGAATGGTGGCCCAACTGCACACGATGGCCTCGGTGATCGAGAGGTGAAAGCCGTAAGTGCGTGAGATTGCGGTCCAGTTGACATCAAATGGCCCAATGTCCTTTAGCAGGTCGGAAGGCAAATCCACCGGGGCACGCGCGCGGACATCGTAGCCAAGCAGAGAGGTCCCCATGCGGTAGAACGAGTCCCCAGCTAGAGGGACATAGTACACCGCGAATTTCGGCATTAATCAATTCCTCTCTTTACTATCTAAACCTTAAATGGCGCACGGGACCATTCGTGAGAATGGTCCTGCGCGCCTTTCAGATGGATACGTTCACTTCGTGCTTATGGCGAAAATGTGTAGCTGGCCGTGATTGGCGTTTGCCGGGAGGGCGACGCTCTTGATGGTCTTGCCTGTTTGTAATGCAACAGATGTATAGAATACATTCGGCATCTGGTCAAGCTGCATACCCCTCAGCGTGTTGCGGTACGGCAGGGTGGCAACCACCTGGTCTCCATTCAATGGCGCGGAGCCGCCTCCATTGAGCGTCCAGTCGCTAAAGGCCAGCGTGAAGGTCTGCGTCGTACCATCGGTATAGGTGATGGTTGCCGTGTCCATCGACGGGCCGAGCGCTGCCGATCCCAGGAAGGCCAGCGTCGTTGCTCCTTTGGCCGGAGTTACCGCGATGATCTGCCCCTGCGCCAGCACATTATCGGGCGTTCCTGCTGCCGAGTTGGGCCAGAGGAAGGAGACGCCGTTGAAGGTGAGCATCTTGCCTGGCGTGAGGCCGGCATTTTGCAGGGTCTGCGCGGAATAACTGTATCCCACGCCATCAAAGTTGCCCTGGGCGGTGTTCGTGTCGTTGCTGGTTGCGCTATTGTTGAACGGCAGTGGGGTTGGTGTGCCAGGACCCGGGTTGCCATTATTGCCCGAGCAGGTCTCGGTGACTGTTCCGTTGGCAAATGCCAGTGTGCAAGTTTGACCATTGATCGTGGTGGTACCCATACAACCTGCTACCACCGTTCCATTGATATTACAGTTCGGCGCGGTCGTACCTGTCCCGGTGCCTGTTCCCGTCCCTGTCCCTGTAATCGCCAGCGTGGCACCCGTTACTACACCATTATCATCGGTGATAAGCTTTACAGGATTCTCAATGTTGAGCAGCCCGACACAGTTCAGACCATTGGCGCCGAGTGTAGCATTGAGGCGGTTCGCCAGGAATGTAAAGAGCGAGTTTGTCATCACGCCTCCATCGGGCGAGGCGGCATTCTGGAACACCTTCATGTCAAGCTGTAAGCGTGGTAGGGCTACACTGATGAGATTGTTGCAGTAGGTGGTCGTACTGGCATCATTGGTAGCGGCTGCTGGCATCTGATCGACGCCAATACGATAGGCATTCACTTTAGCAAGGCTGGGCTGGTTATTGACAAGCACCATTTCGTCACCGCTGGGAACCAGTGCGATTGGCGATTGCTGGTTGGCAGCGGCCTGTAGCTCATCGGTTGCCATTGTCGCCGTCATCGCCCCGTTATTTACGAGGTCCGGTATTTGCCAGGCCTGGCAACCAAGCGCCGGATCGACAAAGCGAGACAGCAAGGCGTTATCACTGGGATTACCCAACGTGGTCGCGTTCTGCAACTGGGCCGAATTTGCGGCTGACAACTGAGCCGTCTGACCGCCGGCGTTCGCGAGGTAGCGTGTCTGCACATTATCGCTCTGATCCATGTCGACCAGGGCAAAGCTGCGCGTTGTGAGGCATGGCTGCCCATCGTTCGCCATACCAATCGTTGGGACCGTGAGCTTCCCGGCTTGAGTGGCAGCATTGACAGCATGGAAAAATTGAGGGGCGTTACAATAGGCAAACTGCCCAAAGTCAGACCCCCGGCGTCCGTTGATGCAGAGACCGCCAGCCTTATCGCCCGTCAAATGCAGGAAAGTGCCATTGAAGCCGAACCATAGCCCGACGACGGCCCCCTGTGGAAGTTGAGGCACAACTGGAGCAATAGCAGGCTGAGTTCCGCGGTCGATCACCAGCGGTTCGTAGGCAGATAGCGTGTTGGTGGCCGGGTCGAAGATAACCGCCTGGACAAACGCGGACTGGTTGGCATTGGCCTCATTGCACGGCCCCTGATCCTGGTCTGTGGCAAATAGCTGATAGGGGGTTGCTAACCCCTGCGCGGTTAAGGGCTGGTTCGGCACGCGCAGCGAACAATTCGCATTTACCGCTGCAGCATGGCTGCTCAAGCGCTGCTGGATGTACACAAAAGCCCCCGCGCCTAAGATAATAAGCAAGGTGACAGTCATCCCGATGAGCATTAATGGCGAAAAACGCCTGCGTCGCGCTCGCGGAGGTTGAAAACCCGGGTATGGTCTATGCGGCGACCGTGGTCGTGTTAGCGTTTGCACTTGTAATCTCTTCTTTCTTCCTGAAAAAGCAGGAGCAAATGAAAATAGGCACGGGGAATCAAACCATATCGAAAAGAGGCAGCCATAACACAAGCCCTGAAATCAGAACAGGTGCCGTGAACTGATAAAGCGTTTATTACTTGCTATTTTCATTCATAGAGATGTACGGATGTATCAGTTGTGAGATTACCACAGCTTTTACACACCTCCTCATGAACATTACAAAAATTAGGAGCAAAGTACCACAACAGGTTAAGAAGTTTCATTTTGTACCATTAAACGGGGTATATCGGATTGCGACATTCCGAGAAACGCGCATTTTTGGTCTGGTACACACTGTAGCGAGCGATCAGCTCATCGCGCAGGGACTCGAACGGGGTGATGGTATCGACGATCATTTCAGAGGCAAGATGGAAGATGTCGATATCCTCGGCATATTTTGCCTCCAGCATTTTGCGGAACGATTCGCGCTGCTCTTCGGGCAGTTCGGCGATCTGATTGGCATAGACAGCATTGATGGCCGCTTCGGGACCCATGACGGCGATCTGGGCGGTTGGCAGGGCGATGACGGCATCCGTGCCGAAGGCCGGCCCGGCCATGGCGTAGAGGCCCGCGCCGTAGCATTTACGCACAATCACCGAGATTTTCGGCACAACCGCCTGCGAGACGGCGGCGATAAACTTCGCGCCATGCCTGATGATGCCGCCGCGCTCAACGGCGGAGCCAATCATGAAGCCGGACACATCAGCCAGGAAAAGCAGTGGTATGTTGAAGGCATTGCAGGTATTGACGAAGCGCGTCCCCTTATCGGACGAATCGACGAAGAGTACGCCGCCCTTGACACGCGGTTGATTGGCGACGATACCCACGGCGCGTCCATTGAGACGGGCAAAGCCGGTGATAAGTTCGGGCGCAAAGAGTTTTTTGACTTCCAGAAAGCTGCCCCCGTCTACCAGCGAGTTGAGAAAATCGTACATGTTAAACGGCCTGTTCTGCGCTTCCGGCACGATCTCTTTCAACGGGCGGTCGCTGGCAGGCGGCGCGGGTTCAGCGTCGTCAGGCTTGCTCAGGTAGTTTTGGGGCATATAGCGGAAATATTCCCTGGCGATCTGAATGGCGTCTTCTTCACTCTGCACAAGAAAGTCACCCAGGCCGGATACCGTGCAGTGCATACGCGCCCCGCCCATCTCTTCGAGTGTAACCTTCTCGCGTGTTACCATTTCGGCCATACGCGGCGAGCCGAGATAGGCGCTGGCGTTGCCTTCTACCATAATCGCGATATCGGCGAAAGAGGGCGTATAGGCCGCCCCAGCGGGTGATGGACCGAGCATGATGGATATCTGCGGCACTACGCCCGACATCTTGATCTGGTTGTAGAAGGTGCGCCCGCCCTGGTTGCGCCCCGGAAAGAGACGCACCTGGTCGGTAATACGCGCCCCCGCCGAGTCGATCAGGTAGAACATGGGAATGCGCATCTGCATCGCCATTTCCTGAATACGCAGGTTCTTTTGCACCGACTTCTCACCGGCAGTGCCAGCTTTGACGGTCGAGTCCGACGCGCTAAAGGCCACCGGGCGACCAAAAATGCGCCCGACTCCGGTAATGACGGCATCGGCAGGTAGATCCGGGTTCTGATTTTCCGCGAACATACCATCCTCAAACTCGATCTTGCCATCATCGAGCAGGAGTTTGAGGCGATCGCGCGCAAACAACTTCTTCTGCTCGCGGTTGCGCGCGTGATATTTTTCCGCCCCCCCTTTTTTGATACGCTCAATCTCTGCGGCCAATCGCTCGTCATTGCTGGTCATGTGGTTGGTGTCCCTTCTAATCGCAAGAACTTGTACCGCTACTGTACAATATGGGAACACCAGATATCAAGGTAGGATATGTAATAAGTATTAACGCTCTTTTGCTCAAGAAAATGCTTGAGTCCACGATACATCTATGGTAATGTAGAAGCATAAAGGTTTTTCAGAGGGGGATTGACTTTATGAGTATAAGACAAACAGGCTCGTCATTTCATCGGGATGATAATAATGCATCACTCATTCATCTTTTTGAGATTCGATTTCAGAAACTGAAGAGACTTTTTGTCGTTGGAGATCAGGATCACATACATAAGATTCTTAAAACATACCCATCTCTCATGCCAGTACTCCTCGATGCGCACCAGAACATTCAGAGATATTTTCCAGGCTCGAAAGTCATGCTTGATGCAACCGTCGATCCTGACAGTCTAACAGGCG
Organism: uncultured Chloroflexia bacterium; assembly: GCA_963769535.1. Taxonomy (GTDB): domain Bacteria; phylum Chloroflexota; class Ktedonobacteria; order Ktedonobacterales; family Ktedonobacteraceae; genus CF-113. Next base: position 141,043 of record CAVYMC010000011.1, read on the forward strand.
ACAATGAAGAATTGGTTGTCTCGATTGGCACACACTTAGATGGGAAAGAAGCCATCAAAACGCTGGAACAATTCTACGACGATTGGTGGCCCCACCCTTCAAACGAGGCAACGGATAAAATCGCAATTGGCCTGGAGTTAGAATGAGTTTCAAATATCGCTGACTATCAGGATACCATCTATGGCAAATTATCAGGCAGGACAAGAGCCGCATTATTAGAAGCCGAAGAAGTGCTTCGACTACTCAATACATTGTAAACATAGCTTCTTTGCAACAGAGTTATGAACGACGCCCGCGAAAAATAGCAATTCCGATCAAGCCCAGCCCAATGACCAAAACAATGGCGGCAAGAATGAAGAGTATGACCGTGACAGGCGAAAGACCAGGATTGACAACACCACCGCCGGTTGGCACGTCAGTCGCAACCGGTGTCGCGCTTGCAGAGGTAGTTGGCGCGGCAGTTACCGTTGGAGCAGGCGTAGTTATGACGGGCGGGTTCAAAAAGGGCTGAGCAGGCAAGTTATTATTGGCTGTCGCGATGGTGACAGCCGGATTGTGACGGTTAATGCCGCCCAACGGAGAGTAAGGGTTGCTGTAGTAATTCGGCCCGTTTCCCACGTTGATGGTCTTGCTGATGACGCGCTTGCCGCCCGGCGAGGTGACGGTGAGCGTCAGCGTATAGTATCCCGCCCGTCGATAGGTATGATTGACGCTGATGCCGGTAGTGGCCGCGCCATCGCCGAAATTCCAGGCGTAGCTCAAGTGATTGCTCGCATTGGATGGGTCGAAAGAAGCTTTGGCATCGAGGGCGATATTTTGCCCTACAACCGTTTGCCCGATGTCGCTGATAGTCGCAATAGGGTTGCCATCTACCGTTGCCTGTCCAAGCATATCGGGCTGGTTGAGCATCCAGGTAGTAAGCATGGCCGGCAGCGCCAGCCCCAATGCAAGCGCCGCCGATGGCCGCCTGGCTCCACAGGTGTAGGTGTTCATTAAGGCGAGCGTATCTTCCGGTAAATCGTAGGGAAAGGCCCATACCGGCGGATTGGGGTCATAGTAGCTCTGATCGCCCGTTACAGTGACGACCGGCAACCCGGCATAGATAAACGGCACCTGGTCGCTATTGCTGGATGGATCGTCTTGAATATGGACATTGTTCTGCTGATCGGGCGTGAATATTGGTTGATTGATATTCTGGTTGTTGCTACCATAGTAATCGAGCGACGAGTAGCCAACGGCCTGGAATTGCGCGAAAACGGCGGGAATGGCCTGCTGCCACAGGTTGCGAAAATGAACCACGCGCGCGCGCTGCTGGGGAGTTAAGTGAATGCGACCGGGGTAGGCGGCGTTATCTTGCAAAGGTGTTACGTCGATGTAATCGGGCATGAATGGATTGGATGCCTTACCCAGGAAACGCGCCGGGTAGTTGATGCCGCTCTGCTCTTCATTGAACATCGCCACTACATTAGACAAATCACCGTTGATGGCACTATCCAGATAGTGAAACGAGCCGAAAAGCCCCTGTTCCTCGGCGTCGAAAATCACAAAACGCACGGTGCGCGCCGGGTACACATGGTGGCTGCGCCAGTAATCACCCATCGCCTTGCCGACGCCCAGTTCATATGTACACCCGCTGGTATCGTCAAGGGCAGATTCGGTCGAGTTCGCCTTCCCATCATAATGACAACCAACGATAATCTCCTGCTCTGGATGAGCCAGCCCCGGCACCGTCACTTCCATATTGAAGGCGGGCAGAGTTGCCGGGCGTCCCCGCCAACCCTGTATGGGGAAAGTATCGCGCCGCACCTGCGCCCCAAAACCCGCCAGGTTATTCACCATCTCCTGCGTCCAATACGCCGCGAACTGGTCATGTCCCTGATTGGCAGTATAGCCCGCCTCCCTACGCTGAAAATGTGAAGTGACATACGCGAACTGATTATAGATGTAGAGCGGATCGGGAACGGGGAAATCCAGGCTAGCGAGCGGATTGTGAGAAGCGTTTGAAACGCGCGTTTGGGCGATTACATTGAGAGGGAGAAAGGAGCTTCCCAAAACTACCAGCATGGCACTGATATAGAGCAGGCGACGTAACATATATATATACCCTTCACCCTCAAATTGGATTTTCAATACAGGGCTTATTCCTGACCAGCTAGAATCGCATCGACGCTCGCTATTAAAGGGGGAATATCATTTTCAATCATTGCCCAAACATAGTCTTGATTGATGTCATAATAACGGTAACTAAGAGCGTCTCGCATACTTCAAAATGCGCGAGGCTGCGTCTTGAATGATTCTCAGATATTCTGTAGTATCTTTCATTACTCGCCTTAGCCTTAACTCCAACATTCGCATCTGTATTTTACCATAGCTGTCTGTGAAATAGCTCACAAAGGGCGCGCGCTAAATTTTTGCGTACGGGTTCCAGGGCGACCCCCTCATGCACCAGGCGGCCTGCCGGCGAGTGTCACCCTGAGCGCAGCGAAGGGTCTGATGTGCCGGACACCGAGATCCTTCGCTGCGCTCAGGATGACAGGCCGGGGATGCAGGAGCAACTGAGACCTGAATACCGTACCTAAATCTCCTAAGCTCATGCCGTCAGGATGACAGGCCTGGGGGGCAGGAGCAACCGGGACGGTCGCCTTGCTCTCTCTGGCTTTACGCACCGCGCAAAAAAATAGCGCGCACCCGTTCACAAAATAGACCGCTTTACACCTCAATTTCCATCCTCAGCAATGCCGACGAAAGCGACTTGCCCAATCCATCGCTGCGCAGGGAACGTGACGCGCCGCCGTTCAACGCGCCGCGCAGCACGAATTTGAGGGCCAGCACGTTGGGTACTTCGTAGCGTTCGACCTCGCCGATGATGATGCCTTTGAAGTGTTCTTTGACTCGTGCGGCGGTCACTTCGCGCGCGAACAGGTCGTAGGTGGGCCGGTCGTAGGCAAACAGGCTGATGTCGGCCTTGTCGCCCTTGTCGCCTGAACGGGCGTGGGCCAGTTCGACCAGGCGTTTCTTCATACTATGACTCCTCGACGCTCACGCGCACGTATTCTTCGATGATGTCGCGCCGGGCCAGCGTGGGCCAGATGCCGAGCAGGCCGCGCGGTTCGATCATGCCGCCCGCGCCTCCGATAAAAGGCGGGCCACTGAGGGCGAGCGGCGGGAAGAGGCGGCCAAGCTTGGCCGCCTCGCGTTTGTCGGCGCAGCGTACTGCTATACGCAAATACACTTCGTTCAGTTCGCCGGCGTGCGTGGAGTCGGCCAGGGGACCGTGAATGGAGTTATAACCCAGGTATTCGATGACGGTCTCCTCGGCTTTCAGGCCGACCTCGATCATTTGCTGCTGGATGATGCCGGCGGCGGCCTGTGCCTTCGCCAGCGCGTCGGGCCAGGCATAGCCGATCATGGCCTGTCCCATTACGCCATCTTCGTAGCCTGCCACAATCTTGAGTGTTTCGGGCGCGGGGCGTCCCGTCGCGCCACTGACACGCACAGCATCCGGCCCGATCTCTTCCATGTGTAATGTGGTCATATCGACATCTACGTCGGGCGTCATATAGTGCGCGGGATCATGCACTTCGTATAATAACTGTTCGCGCAAGGTATCGAAGCTCACTCGACCGCCGGTGTTCGGAGCCTTGCTGATGACCGCCTCGCCATTTTCCCATACCTCGGCAATGCCATACCCTATATGAGCTAAATCGGGAATGGAACGCCAGTCGCCGCCGAAGTTCCCGCCAGTCGCCTGCCCGCTGCACTCCAGCAGGTGGCCGACCACGATGCCCTGGGCCAGCTTATCCCAGTCGTCCCAACGCCAGCCCAGTTTATGCACGATGGGCGCGAGAAAAAGCGCGGCATCGGCCACGCGGCCCGTCAGCACGATATCGGCTCCGGCATCCAGAGCCTCGACAAGGGGACGCGCCCCCAGGTAGGCGCTGGCGAAAACCACGCGCTCGCGCACTGTCGCGATATCCTCGCCCGTGTCCATGTGCGCCAGCGAGACGCCTGCCGCCTGCAACTCGTCGAAGCGTTCCAGTACCGAATCGCCCAGCACTACTCCTATTTTGAGCTTGATGCCAGATTTTTTCAGGGCGTTCAACAATACCTCGCGCGCCGCCAGTGGGTTCAAACCACCCGCGTTAAGAATGAATTTCACGCCGCGTGGAATGGCTATAGGAAGGAGATCGAGCAGCATGGGAGCGAAATCGCGCGTATAGCCCAGGCCGGGGTCGCGCTGGCGATCCTTCTGGAGGATCGCCAGCGTCAGTTCCGCCAGGTGATCTGATGCTACATAGTGGACGTTGCCCCGCTCGATGCTCGCCTTGATGGGTCGCCAGGAGTCGCCGTAAAAGCCGAGTCCCCCGGCAATACGCACAGATTTCATGAACGGTCTACCTCATTCCCAGCAGTTCTCGAGCGATCAGCAACTGGCGTATCTCGTTGGTACCCGCGCCAATCTCGCCCAGTTTGGCGTTGCGCCACATCTTTTCAACCTCGAAATCGGTGAGGTAGCCCCATCCGCCATGAATTTGCAGGGCCTGGTCGGCGGCTCGCATAGCCGCGCGCGCCGTGAAGAGCAGAGCCGAAGCCGCTTCTTTACTGACACGCTTGCCCTGTTGCGCCAGCCACATGCAGCGATGCGCCATCAACCTGGCCGCTTCCAGATCGGTGTACATGTCGGCAAGTTTGGCCTGGATAAGCTGGAAATTGGCGATAGGCTGTCCAAACTGGTAGCGTTCTTTAGCATATTTCAGGGAGACTTCCAGCGCGGCCTCGATGCCACCCACCATGCTGACGGCAAAGAAGGCGCGTTCCAGGTCAAGCCCGCTCATAACGACTTTGAAGCCCTCGTTCATCTTCCCAAGCACGTTTTCATAGGGCACGAAGGCATCCTCGAAGACCAGTTCGCCGGTAGGCGAGCCGTGCATACCCAGCTTCTCCAGTTTGCGCGCCACGTGATAGCCGGGCGTGCTGGTTTCAAAGATAAAGGCGGTGATACCGCGACTGCCCGCTGCCAGATTTGTCTTGGCGTAGATGATCAGCACATTCGCGATTGGCCCGTTGGTAATGAAGACCTTGGTGCCGTTGAGCACATAGCCGCCGGCGACCTCGCGCGCTGTGGTCTGGATGCCCATGGCGTCTGAACCGGCGTTCGGCTCAGTGAGACCTAGCCCGCCGATTAACTCCGCGCTGGTCAGGCCGGGCAGGTATGTACGCTTTTGCTGTTCGGTGCCGTTGCGCAAAATATTGTGCGCGCACAAATTTAAATGCGCTCCGAACGACATGGATATGCCGCTGTTGGCTCTACCGATGGCACGCGCCACCAGAGCGGCCATCAGGAAATCACCGCCGCTGCCGCCGTACTCCTCCGGCACCGCGATACCCGTGTAGCCCTGCCCGGCCAGGCGTTTCCATATCCAGGGAGGGAACTCGTCGGTACGCTCAATTTCCGCGCTATGGGGTTTAATCTCATCCTGCGCAAAAGCGTAGGCGCTTTCATAAGCAAGCTGGTGTTCTTCCGGGAGTTCAAAGTCCATCGCAGGGAGCCGTCCTTTCTGGAGTAGCGTGACAGTTCATCTATGCCTGATTGTACGTTCTCATCTCATGGATTACAAGAGCGCAAAATGGGTAATCTTGCGCATACGCCATCATACACTGTATCCTATACTGACAATCAGGGGAGATATAAGCAAAAGTAACCTTGCTGCGTATCTAACAGTAAGAAATAACCCGATTGACAAGTCTGCTCTTTATCCACCTGCCATCAACGAATAAGCGCAGCGGTAAAATGACGTGTCTCCTGCTCACTCGAAGTTTCACTATACATACAAAAGAGGAAAGAAATGCGTTTGAACACACACATGGCTACTCGACCTAAACGGCACAGCGGTCGCGCATGGTTCGTTCTGCTGGCGTTCGCGGCGATGATCGTGCTGGCGGCCTGCGGCGGATCAACGGGCGGAGGCAGCACGCCGACACCTACGACTGGAACTACGGCAACACCGTCAGGCCCTACAAAGGCCATTGCCATTGATTCATCGAGCGGCAGTTTCGGCTTCAATCCGACCACTATCACCATCACGGTGGGTACAACCGTCACATGGACCAATACTACCAGCGCGCCACATACCGTCACCAGCGATGATGGCACATCGTTCGACTCTACCATCAATACCCCCATCTCAGCGAATGGTGGAACGTTCAGCTTCACCTTTACCAAAGCTGGCACATTCGCCTACCATTGCCAGATCCACCCGTTCATGAAGGCCACTATTATCGTCCAATCATAATCAGACTGGCCCACACCACTCACCACAAATAATACTCTCAACAGTTTATCGGTTCACGGTTATAATGTAATAAAGGTGTATCAGGATAAAGGAGCTGGCGATGGTTGTCGCATTATCAGGGGTAACTACGCTCCATTGGAGCAGCGTTTCAAGTCCGCGGGGATCGTGTGTGATACTGTCCACTGAACGCGGCGTTTGCTGGCTGGGAACACCTGGCACGCCGCTCGATATGGGACTGAACTGGGTACAGCGCAAAATGACCTTCGCACCGGTCATCGAAGATGTATCCATCGCCATCGAGCCGCTGCGCCAGGCCGTTGACCAGTTGGGGCGCTACTTCGCGGGCGAGCGCACGCAGTTCACCTGCTCGCTGGATTTGCATGGCACCCCGTTTCAATTGAAGGTATGGAACGCGCTCACCCGCATTCCGTATGGCGAAACACGTTCCTACGCGGAGGTTGCGCGGGAAATTGGGCATCCAAACGCGGTGCGAGCGGTAGGCGCTGCAAACGGAGCCAATCCCGTCGCCATCATCGTTCCCTGCCATCGCGCCATTGGCAGCAACGGCTCACTGACAGGTTACGGCGGCGGCCTACCAACCAAGGCATGGCTACTGGCTCTTGAGACTGGCAGGCTGTCTAACAGGGAAGGGGCGAGTTGATATGTAGTGACGCCCCTTGTGGGCGTCAGGCATAACCCAACCTTATTTATGGTAATTGCCAGCCTGTGTCATGAAAATTTTGAGAAGGCCCCGCACTACCACGATAATTATTCCGGCCTCGACCAGCGCCATCACTATCCAGACCCAGGTAAGAGGTTTACCGAGAACATTTGATGCTGCGGCGCTATCGAGTGAACGGAGAAAGAGCGGCGTCAAAATAATGAGTGGGAATGCTATCAGCGCCAGGCAAAAAGCCACGACGGCGGCTGGCAAGATGATGCGCCAGAGACCCGAATCGCGCAAATTCTCGGTTTTGGCGGTGCCATACGCCTCGCGCCCTTCGACAGCAGGCTTTTCAACGGCTGTGGTCTGACTCGCGGTATTATTCTCCATGAATTATCGCTCCTGAGAAATATGCCTTGCGCCCACCTGGACGCCGGATTTATGCCTTATTATATCACAGTAAAGGGGCTAGCGGGTGTTCGACGACAGACGACAAACAGGTCAACAGGTCAATGCCAATTCGTTCTCATGGTGGAGTTGGAGGCCCGGCATCAAGCCGGGCCACGCGCTTTTGATCGGCATTCCGTTGATGTTCGTGGGATTTTTTTTCATACTCGCGGGGATCTATTCCATGATTTCCATTATCAGCGACAGCAACTCCTCCCCTATTCGTATACCAGGGCTAGTGACGGGTTATACGAGCAGCATCCTGGATAATCAGACCCACCTGTCTATTCATCTGCAACGAAATGGCAGATCAAGCTCCATCACACCCGCTATTACCCCGTCTGAACAACGTGTGATCCATAGCGGCGACGTGGTGATGCTGGATTATTCTCCACACCTGGGATATCTATACGCGCTAGAAGATCACGGGCAACGCTATAATCTGCCAGGAGGCAGCCCACTAAGCAACCTTTTCGCAGCAATCGCGCTGATCCCGCCTGGTCTGCTCTTTTTCCCGTATCCATTTCTACTAACTTCGTGGGGATGGCGTGATCTGCGCCAGCCAAAAATGATGATACGCGGAAGAGTTATTGGCTTGCGTGTCTCACAACGGACGCGCCCGCTCCAGGGAAGACGCTCCCCCGGCCTGACACCACGCATCGGACGAGCATGGTACGGCATGGCCTTAAAATCGCTTGCCTCCCAACAAGATATAGTAACGTTCGCAATCAGTGAAGAACAGCACAAAGGGCTACGCGAGGGACAGGTAGTAGAGGTTATGTATTCGCCGCACCTGCATCACGTACACAGGATACAGCCCATCGCAAACGATACACCGTTGGTAGATACCAGGCAGGAGCAAGCGAAATGACCGGACGGAAAGGACTGCTGCTTCCCAGAGGGGCGATGCAGCAATTGCTCGATCTTCTCTATCCCCCGCGCTGCGCGGGGTGCCAGCGCAGCGGACATGTGTTGTGTCCGTCCTGTCTGGCACAAATTCCACTCCTGACATCGATATGTCAGCGATGCAGCGCGCCTCTTTCACCAGGGAGCATATGCTCGTACTGCTCATCTGTTCCGCTCAAGCTCAGTGGCTTGCGCGCAGTAAGCACATACCAGGAGCCGCTGCGCTCGTACATCCACGCGCTCAAATACGACGGCAACACGCGCCTTGCGCAGCCACTGGGCATGTTGCTTGTCCAGGCATACCACGCGCCCGGCATACGCGCTGATGGTATCGTGCCGGTACCTCTACACAGCGAACGCTACCGGCAGCGCGGCTACAATCACGCGGCGCTACTGGCGCGCGTCTGCGCGGCCCAGACCAACCTGCCGCTTTTTGAAAACATGCTCATACGCCACCGCGCCACGCTTTCCCAGGTAGGATTAAAGACCTGGGAACGACAACAAAATGTGCAAGGCGCGTTCTCCTGTGCTCCCGCCTTTGCCAATGGGCAACTGCGCGGGCGCGCTATCCTGCTCATCGATGATGTAAGCACAACCTCCTCCACCCTGGAAGCCTGCGCCGCTCCACTGTTTGCCGCCGGAGCCGCAACCGTTCATGCGCTTGTGCTGGCGCGCCCAATTTCGTAGACAGTAGCGACGCCCCTTGTGGGTGAGGTGTCCCGTGTTTATTTATACACGCACAGAGGACGAACGAAAAGGACACGGGGCACCCACAAGGGGTGTCGCTACTGAATTGGCGAATATGCTATAATAGCCCACGAAAGAATGAAACAATTGATGGCAGATTACATAATATTATCGGCATGTCGTAATTCATAAAAAATATGTTGACCGATCCCATCTGCCTGATATAAGGAGAGGACGCCCCATGACGAGTAGTGGGAAATGGCTAAGGAACAGTTTTATCTGGCTCATATTGGCACTGGTTATCGTGCTGGTAATCGTGCTATTTTTCCATTCAGGTTCAGATACGACGCAGGTCAACATCTCGACTATCCTCAATGATATTAAGACGGATATCGCCAGAAACCAGACGGATACGCTTCTGGTGAGCAACGATACCATCACCCTGACACGCGAACAAAGTCAAACCAAAGAGGCTGCCAATATCAACACCACCCTTGATATCATACAGGTGCTGAAAGATAATAACATTGACTACACAAACAAGCAACTGGTGCTACAATATGACACACCCAGCGCCGTAAGCGCGTGGGTAAATATTCTGGGCGGGCTGCTGCCATTCCTTTTCATTGGTGGACTGCTCATTTTTATGATGCGGCAGGCGCAGGGAAGCAACAATCAGGCGCTATCATTTGGCAAGAGCCGCGCGCGTATGTTTACGGGCAACAAATCTACCAACACATTCGCGGACGTAGCCGGCGTCGAGGAAGCCAAGCAGGAGCTACAGGAGATTGTAGAATTTCTGAAGTTCCCCGATAAGTTCGCGGCTCTGGGAGCGCGTATCCCCAAAGGGCTGCTGCTGGTAGGCCCCCCTGGCACAGGCAAAACGCTCATTTCGCGTGCCGTCGCGGGAGAAGCTGGCGTGCCTTTCTTCAGTATTAGCGGCTCCGAATTTGTTGAAATGTTCGTCGGCGTGGGAGCCAGCCGCGTGCGCGACCTGTTTGACCAGGCGAAAAAGAATAGTCCCTGTATCGTGTTTGTGGATGAAATCGACGCCGTGGGCCGGCAGCGCGGCGCGGGCCTCGGCGGTTCGCACGATGAGCGCGAGCAGACGCTGAACCAGATACTGGTTGAAATGGATGGCTTTGATACCAACACCAATGTAATTGTCATCGCCGCCACCAATCGCCCCGACGTGCTCGATCCCGCCCTGTTGCGTCCCGGACGCTTCGACCGCCAGGTCGTGCTTGACCGTCCCGACATTCGCGGCAGAATCGCCATTCTCCAGGTACACGCCAAAGGCAAGCCTTTTGAAACCAGCATCTCGCTGGATGTGATTGCCAAACAGACACCCGGCTTTTCAGGCGCGGACCTCTCCAACCTGCTTAACGAGGCCGCGATTCTGGCAGCGCGGCGCAACAAACGCAAAATTGGCATGAGCGAACTGGAAGAGGCTATCGACCGCGTGGTTGCCGGTCCCGCCCGCAAAAGCCGCATTATCAGCGAGCGCGAGAAGGCCATTACAGCATACCACGAGGTTGGACACGCGCTGGTGGCGCGTATGCTGCATAATACCGACCCGGTGCATAAAGTCTCGATTGTGGCGCGCGGCCAGGCTGGCGGCTTCACTATGCTCTTGCCAACCGAAGACCGCTACCTGTGGAGCAAACCGCAGTTCGAGGATATGCTGGCCTACGCGCTGGGAGGCCACGTGGCCGAACTGATTATCTTCGGCGAAGTCACAACGGGCGCGTCGAACGACATCGAGCGTGTCACCAAGATTGCGCGTTCGATGGTGACGGAGTATGGCATGAGCAGCCGCATCGGCCCCATGGCGCTGGGTCATAAAGAGGAACTGGTTTTCCTGGGCCGGGACTTCGGCGAGCAGCGCAACTACAGCGAACAAACGGCGCGTGAAATCGATGAAGAGATCCGACGCTTCATCCAGGACGCCTTCGACAAAGCCAATACTGTCTTGCTCCAGAATAAGACGCGCCTGATAATGATTAGCGAACGCCTGATGCAAGAAGAAACGCTGGAAGGGCCGTTGTTTGAATCGCTCTTTAACCAGCCCATCGACAACGACCAGTACGAATCACCTTCGGTGCTGGCCGGTATGCCACACCTGAAGCCGTCGTCCAACGGAGACCAACCCCTTTCAACTGAAAACGGCTCCGCCTACCTGCTGCCACAGCAGCTACAGCCGCCATATATACCAGGCGAAACGAGCGAATAAGAGAGCAGCAATGTCTCAATCAACCACACACTATGCGCAAGATGCTTACAAAGGGCCATACGCGGCGCGTATCCCGAAGTTCACCGAGGCCGGACGCCGCGCCGATCTCGCCCCGGCCAGCAGCGATAGCGAAAAAACAGCCGTCGTGCTGGTGGATTACCAGCACGATTTTGTCGATCCATCCGGTACGCTCTACGTGCCGGGTTCGCAGGCAGATGTAGCGCGATTTCTGGCGTGGTTCTACGCCAACGCGCAGTAAAATCACCACCATCTACGGCTCGCTCGATACACATATCCCATTTCAAATTTTTTATGGCTCCTGGTGGATCAATCCCCGAACCGACGAACATCCTTCGCCGTTTACCGTCATCACCGGGCAAGATGTTGACAATCGCGTATGGGTTCCCCTGCTCGAACCAGAGTGGTCGGTGTACTATGTTCACGAACTACAACAAAAGGCCAGAAAAGACTTGATGATCTGGCCCTACCACACCATGCAGGGAACTCTGGGCCACATGCTGGTCGCGCCCATCAGCGAGGCCATCGCCTGGCACAGCGCGGCCCGCCAGACACAACCCGTCTACATTGAAAAAGGACTCACTCCTCGCACCGAGTTCTACGGCATCTTCGGCGCGGAAATGCCAGACCCCCAATCGCCCGCGAGCAGCCTGAACATCCCCCTGCTCGACGCGGTCATGCAGCACGATCAAGTCTACATTGCCGGGGAAGCCAAATCGCACTGCGTGCTGGAGACCGAACGCCAGATCGTGGAACATTACGCGAGCCAGCCGGACATGCTGCGCAAACTCTACTTCCTGAAAGACTGCACCAGTTCCGTGCAGCACCCGGCAATCGATTTCGACGCGCTGGCCGAAGAGGAGTTGGCGAGGATGCGGGAGCGTGGGGTTAACATCGCGCTGAGCGCGGATGCTGTGCTGTAGATCTCACTTACCGAGCCTTATTATAGGCTTTCAAAAACTCATCACGCGAAATTCCTCCTTGAGTACAAACCATTCTCAAAGTGGAACTCTTAATGAAAGCATGATTAGGTAAGGTTAATGATGTTTGTGTCCCATCAGAGTTTTCTCGCGTCATAGCTATATGCTCACGCTCTCGAACAATATGAAATCCTAAGAGTTCTAGTGTCTTGATAACTCGTGATTTAGGAGCATCTACAGGAAACTTTGACATCAGATCGCTACGCCTGTCTCAGCAACAAAAGCTTCCAAAACAGGCGTATCATCCGTATCAAGGATATCAGGCCCAAATGTCTCAATATGCCCACGTGATGCGCAACGAGTTGTAACCAAGCAAGCGACGAAAATATTCTAGGAAGCGGCTTGCATAGATTGATATCAATAGAGTCCTGTTGAGAGGCTAGAACACCATCGGGGTGGAAAACAGGCGAGAACTGCTGACTCAGTGTTTAGGCTGCGGCGAGAAGGTCAAACGCATAGATGTGAGCAAAAGAAGCAGAAAGACCGTGGATCGTGATGGTGAGGGAGGGAGCGGTGATGGGGCGAGCATTACGAGTGAGACGCTGCTCCCAGGAGAAGCGCCACTGAGCACGTTGTGCGCGGGTCATCACATACTCGTCGGTCCCGGCGGTCCGATCTTGGGTAGGAGTGGCTCCCATGGTCATGTCGACGGTTTCGGAGCGTACCACTTTCAGCCAGGTGCGCCGGATGTGGCAGCGTGGCCAATCGCCCCACATCACTGGGGAACACGCGGGTGTGGCGGCGGGTTCGAGAATGGGTGGAGAGGTGTGTACCTGGGTGGAAAGGATCGGCCAGAAAACGGCACTCACCCGTCGTGGCTTGAGAGTGGAAGGGCTTTCTTGACAGTGGGTACGCAGTTCGCAGGTGCGGCAATCGCCGATGCGGGCCGCATACAACAGCCGATACGAACCATCGCGCTCTGGCCTGCGTTCTTGTACATAAAGGGGATGGTTGGCAGGACAGAGCAAGCTTCCATCGGGTTGAAGGGGAAAAGCCGATCCTGGAAAGCCGCCGGTAAACGACCTCTGTGCCCATTGAGGAGAGCCGTACACCATGGCGGGCGCTGGTTCGTTGACGGGCGCTGGCTCGTTGGCGGGCGCTGGTTCGTTGGCGGGCGCTGGTTCGTTGACGGGCGCTGGCTCGTTGGCGGGCGCTGGTTCGTTGGCGAGCGCTGGCTCGTTGGCGGGCGCTGGCTCGTTGACGGGCGCTGGCTCGTTGGCGGGCGCTGGTTCGTTGGCGAGCGCTGGTTCGTTGACGGACGCTGGCTCGTTGGCGGGCGCTGGTTCGTTGGCGAGCGCTGGCTCGTTGGCGGGCGCTGGCTCGTTGACGGGCGCTGGCGAGCTTCCCAAAGCAGGAGCGAATTCCGTGGTCCGCATGGCAGTGGGAGAGAGGTGCTGTCCGAGTTCCAGACGCAGGTTCCAGATCCATTGCGCGAGGATCTGAAAGAAATCTTGCCCACAGGGTGTATGCGAAACCCAGCGGTCGGAATCTTGCTCCACATCTTCATCCGCCAACACGGTTTCAAAAGACCCGCGATGCAGATACAGGTCGAGCACGTCTTTGGCGGAAAAAGCGGGAGCGGGTAGCCTGGTGACGAACAATTCGTAGATCGACGCCATCACGCTTCTTCCCGATCTTGTGGGGCGTGGATGTGGCGGGATGAGTGGCGATAATCAGTCGAACGCGCGGTTCCTCCTACTGTGAGGGGGATGTCCGGGCAATCGTACAGAGCACGGGCGGCTCCACTTTCCCGGATGGGTACAGATCTCGGCGGGAGGGCGCGCCAGAACCGCCTGCACTTCTGCCCGATCCAGAAGCGTATAGTCGCGACTCCGCCCGATGAAGCCCAGCCCCACCTCCAGGACATCGCTCAACACCGCAGCGTCGCCATACAAGCCATCCACGCGCACCTGAATCTGGAACGGAAGAAGTGTATGCACCGCCGCATAGCTGGTGATCACCTGGAGAGCGCGTTTGAGTTCTCCCCGGTAGTCCCCATTGCCAGAGCCCCAAACGTCCCCATGAATTGATGGGTATGTGCTTGCAGAATCGTGGTACGGGTTCGCACAACTTCCCCTCTCTTGCGTCCTTTGTACCCCGGAGCCGCAACCTGGGCGAAACGCCGATGGGGTGCGGGAAGCGAGGGGAGGTGGGGGAGCGCACGTTGGCGGGCAGCCTGTCTCGTGCCGTCTACATCCACGACGACATACCGCTCAGCGCATCGATCCCACAAGCCACCGACAGAGGCGAAAGGAGTTCGCGCCACCAGGTCCTCTTGAAACTGTGTCCGCAATGCCTCCACCGTTGCCTGATCAAGGGCGGAGAGAAAACGAGAGAGGGTCGAACGATCGGGCAAACGATGGCGACCAAAGAGTGCCATGAAGACGTCTGCAAAGGGGGAAAGACGGTCATAAAAGGCGTTGAGGGTCCGTTCACCGCTGAGAGCGTAGCCGAAAAGCACGACCACGAAAATCAATCGTGTCATACGTGCCGAAACGTGCGCGGGCAAATTGCACATGGGTCTGGATGGTTTTGAGCAGGCCGACATGGGTCAGAACTTGCGCAAAAGCTGCCACTTCTCCCATCCAGGATGGGGTTGAGGGCATCAATTCCGGGGCCACTTGGATTGTTACCGAAGCATGCGTCATACTGGTTGTGTGTCCTCCTTTTAGGAAACCGTTACATGAACTGCTTTCCTTACAAGGAGACACATTTCTTCGATTTTATCCAGTTTCCCTCATTTATTGCTCAGCTATGCAATCTCGTTGCGCATCCCGTGGGATATGAAACCGTATAGCTGACTTCACATCGGCTAGAGCTTCCTCATAAGTATCTCCTTCGCCAATAACTATTCCCTTTAACCCAAGAGGATATGCTATATACCCGTCGGAGTGTTTTTCGACAATCACTTTGATCTGCTTCATCTGATATACCTCAATCTTCTATATCGCTCTTATCCCATTATAACCTATAAACATTTTCAATACTACCTGGTGTTTGCATCGCGTCCTCGGCTGGCTGAAGAGGAGTTGGCGAGGATGCGAGCGTGCAGGGTTAACATCGCGCTGAGCGCGGATGCTGGTTTGGCTCTAAGTTAGCTGTCCTGATTGTGAATTTTGGAATTCCATGAGCGGAATGGGATATCAAAATCGTTCGTTTCTTGCGACGTTCAATTGTATATATGGTTCGTAGTCACAATCGTAAATTTCTACATAAATTATGACAAAATCATATTCCACGTCCAAATTACCACCAAATTCAGGCGAAAAGGAGAAAACAGAGATGCCCAATGTAAATCCTCAAAGTTATCAGTGTCCTCAGCGCCAACCAGAGTTTCACCATCAAACGCGCCATAACTTGTGTTGGCTGTATCTAACACCGCAGCGCGAATACGCTCCTCGCCCTCTTCGGCATCACGCAACATCGTGACAATACTCTCTGTTTCAGACGCTGTGATTGGTCGCAAAATGACCGGCATGGTGGATTTCCCTCTCATCATTCAGCTTCGATTCAGCCAGGTGTAGTATACCTTCCATAGGTTCGTAACATCACTACATGATTGCTAATTTTCACTATATGGTATGATGAGCGTGGGCGCAACATGCCGTCCATGCTCGCGAGGAGGCGAAGACCATGGCGAAGAAATCCTTTGTATGGCTTACTTTGATGCTTTGTATGTTGTTGCCACTGGTCGCAGCCTGCGGGTCGGGATCGCAAACGAGTACGAGTCCGGCGACGAAGGTAGCACTGCCTGTTGGCGAAAATATTTATGTGCTGGATGGCTACGCGCCCCAGGGTGTGACGAATGCAGATCAGCACATCATCGCCTTCCATCCTGGAAATACCCAACCGACGTATACATTGCCAGCCGGGCTGACTTCGATGGATCATCGCTTGCTCATTGTGGCACAGGCACAGGCAGGTCAGACCACCATTTCAGTGATCGATACACGGAGTGGCGCGACCCTGCGCAGCCTGATACTTGCGGGAAACTATACAACGGCAGGGCAGGACTTTAATAACGCGGTGTTGTCCTACGATGGACACTGGCTAGCCCTGCGCCAATTGGATGCATCGACCAGTTCGACGACGATTGCGCTGGTCGATACCCAGGCGGGAAAAGTATCGCAGATTATCCATCTCGTTGGCGATTTCGACCTCGATGCCGTTGATCCCACCGGCAGCGCGCTTTACCTGCTCAAACGGTGGAATGATAGTTCAGGCAAGTATGACGTGCGGCGATATGATGTCCCGCAGCATAGTATGTTTGCAGGTCAAATTGTGGATAAGACCGAACTCAACGACCCGAATATGACAGGGCGGGCAGTTGCGCGACAAATGGCGAGTGATGGCAAGACGGCATACACCCTCTATATCGACACCTACCACAACATCGCTTTTGTGCATATCCTGCCGCTTGACCCGACCTTCCCCTTCGCGCGCTGCGTTGTCCTTCCAGTCGGTAAATCCGCCGCGCTGCTGAACTATTACACACTGGCGCTTTCCGCCGATGGCGGCACTCTTTACGCTGCTAATGGCGCGTTGGGCATTGCCAGCGAGATAACTTTGAACACCGTCAGCGTTACCGATGTCTTTGACGACAAGATTGCCGCGACGCAGCATTTTAATCCCGGCGCGACGAACATCACCAACGCGGACACATCGCGTAAACTGCGCAACGGCGCGGTTCTCTCGTCCGATCAATCCATGCTCTACTTTGCGGGGTTGCACGGTATCTGGTCGGTCAACACGACAGATTTACACGCCGGACGCGGCACATTTCAACAGGCACTGGAGCAACAATCCTTTACCGGCATTGCCCTGAGCGCGGATGGCAAGATATTATATGCCGTGAATCCCACAAGTGGCATTACAGCGTTCGACACTACTAATGGACAGGCGCAACAGGCGCTTCAGGTACCTGCTCGCGCGCCCTGGGATATAGAATGGATCGTCAATTGAAACAGAAAAGCCATGAACGCGCACATTCTGATTGTCGATGATGATAGCCGCGTGACGAGCGCGTTACGCCGCACCCTGGCATACGAAGGCTACAATGTCTCCGTTGCCGAGAACGGCGAACGCGCCCTGGCGTTGGCGCGCGCGAAACCGCCCGAACTGGTCATTCTTGATCTCATGTTGCCCGGCATCAACGGGCTTGAGGTGTGCCGCCGCCTGCGAGCCGACGGAGAGGGCCTGAGCGTGTTAATGCTGACGGCACGTGACGCGGTAGCCGATCGCGTAGCAGGGTTGGAAACGGGGGCCGACGATTACCTGGTGAAACCATTCGCGCTCGAAGAACTGCTTGCGCGGGTCAAAGCCTTGCTGCGCCGGCGCAGCGCGCCCGATGTCACACGCGAGATACTGACGTATGAAGACCTCGAACTGGATACCGCCACCCGCCAGGCCCGGCGGGGCAGCCGTTTGATCAGTCTCAGCACCACAGAGTATGAACTCTTGCTATTGTTCCTGCGCAACCCGCGCAACGTTCTGACACGCGGCCTGCTGATGGACCGCATCTGGGGCGACGACTTCGAGGGCGGCCCCAATGTACTCGAAGTGTACATCGGCCACCTGCGCAACAAGCTAGAGCAAAACGGCGAACAACGCCTCATTCAAACTATACGCGGCGCGGGCTATGTATTGCGCGTTCCAGAATAGCAAGGAGGCGTCTTATAGCATGTACATTCCATTACAACTTCGCCTGACCCTCTTCTACGCGCTCCTGCTGGGACTCGCGCTCTGGTTTTTTGGCAACGCCGTCTATACGCAGGCGCAGCAACGCGCCTATCACGACCTGGATACAGCATTGAGCAGCCGCGCCACTAGCGTTGTTCTGGGCAAATCCCTCCTAAATACTCAAAATGGCAACACTTTACCACTCAACCTGAATAGCAGTATCAACGGACTCGGCGCAGGCGACATTGCTATAGAAGTACTCGATCAAAATCTGCACCTGCTTGCCACAACTACTTACAACAGTACATCCAACCCCCTCCAGCCCGGCGTCACCGGTTCTGAAAGCAGTCCGGTTCCCTGGGATGCACAGGCAGGACGCGCGGCTATACAGCGGCTTAGTACTGATGGGAATGATAGTAGCACGTACAGCACCGTTACCTATCAGGGGCAGCCTGTGCGCGTCTACACCACCATCTACCAGGGAACAGGAGATATTATCCAGACTGCCCGGTCAGAATACGATATACAGCAATCACTGAGCAACCTGCGGCTATTGCTCTGGCAAGGGGGCATACTGGTGATGCTATTGGCGCTGGCCGGAGGTTGGTTCATGACGTGGAGCGTGCTGGCAATCGCGCGGCGCATGACGAAGACGGCGCAGCGCATCAGCGCGTCGCAGGATTTCGGCCAGCGTGTGCCTGAGAAATCCTTGCTCGGTAAAAACGAGCTGACGCGGCTGGCGACGACCTTTAACGCTATGCTTGCAGAATTGCAAGAGGCGTACCAGCACCAGCAGCGTTTTGTGGCCGATGCCTCGCACGAACTGCGCGCGCCCATCACCTCCATTCGCTGCAACCTCGATCTGCTGGCGAAAGCGCCCGATCTCGCGCCAGGCGAAGCGGCAGCCGCGCTGACCGATGCGCGGGCGGAAGCTGACCGCATGGGCCGCCTCGTCAACGACCTGCTCACGTTGGCACGCGCCGATAGCATAGCGCAAGAAATTGAATCTAATGGCTATATAAAAATCCATGAGAGCAGCCAGAAAATTGACCTGGATAGCCTGATGCTGGAAGTGTACCGCCAGTATCGCGCCCTCGATGAACATGACCTTGATTCAGCAAAGACGCAGGGGCCGCGCATCATCCTCCAGGATATTACCCCAGCGCAGGTGTATGGCGATGCCGACAAATTGAAACAGGCGTTAGTGGCGCTGCTTGAAAACGCGCTCAAATACACACCTTACGAGGGGACGGTGACGCTTTCACTGACCATACGGGATGGGAACGCGCTTATCAGCGTGTGCGATACTGGCATCGGCATCGCGCCGGAGGATTTGCCCCATATCTTTGAGCGTTTCTATCGCGCCGATCCCGCCCGTTCGCGCGATCGCGGCGGCAGCGGACTGGGGCTAGCAATTGTGAAAAGCATTGTTGAGGAACACGGCGGGTCAATCTCGGTGGAGAGCACGCCGGGAAAAGGTAGCGCGTTTTGCTTGAGGTTGCCGCTTATTTAGGAGCAAGCTATGTCAAAAGAACAACTTCTACAGGAGTTAGCAGATGCATTTGAGCGCCTCATTGTGACGGCTACTGACGCTTCACAGCGCGGCTTGACCAGCCAGGGAGACACGTGGGGACCGCGTGAGATCGTTGCCCATCTAGCAGGCTGGGAAGTTATGGCAACCGTGCGTATTCCCAGGATTGCTGCCGGGATGCCACCTCTTGAGGAGGCAGATGAAGCACGGCAAGCTGTCATGAATGATGCGATTAACGCCACAATTGTCACCATGATTGGAGATCAACCCCTTGATGCCGTGTGTGGCATTTTGCGCCAGGCATACCAGCGTGATATCGAGGTACTCAGGGCGTTGGACGAAACGTTCTTTCAACCCGGTGAATATGTGTATGAACGAACGAAAGCAGTTATTGAGCATTGTCAAGAACACAGCCAGACGCTCATCCAAAATGAACCTTGATGTTGAGCGATACTATTGAAATAGGAGCAACCTGTAACAGGCTGCTCCTATCTTCTAGATTACAACGGTTTCGCGGGAATGCCTACACCGCTTCCTCCTGCAAGGCGCGTCCGGTGAACTGGCTGTTGTAGAGGTCGGCGTAGAAGCCGTTCTTTGCCAGCAGTTCCTCGTGAGTGCCTTTCTCGATGATCGTGCCGTGATTCATGACCAGGATCAGCTCGGCATCGCGGATGGTGGAGAGGCGGTGGGCGATTACGAAGCTGGTTCTGCCCTTCATCAGTTCGGCCATGGCCTTCTGAATCAGCATCTCGGTGCGGGTATCGACGCTGCTGGTCGCTTCATCCAGAATCAGGATCTCTGGATCGGCCAGGAAGGCGCGCGCAATGGTCAGCAAGCTGCTTTTGACCCTGCGAAATGTTGGTCGCCTCCTCATTCAGAACGGTGTTATAGCCTTCCGGCAGCGTTCTGATAAAGTGGTCGGCGTAGGCCGCTTTAGCAGCCCGGATAATCTCTGACTCGGTGGCGTTCTCCCGTCCATAGGCGATATTGTCGCGGATGGTGCCATTGAAGAGCCAGGTATCCTGGAGCACCATGCCGAACGTGCGGCGCAGGTTCACCGCGCTTGATCTGGGTGATATCGACGCCATCCACCAGGATCGCGACCGTCGTTGACCTCGTAGAAGCGCATCAGCAGATTGACCAGCGTGGTTTTGCCGGCGCCGGTCGGGCCGACAATGGCGATCATCTGCCCCGGCTTGACATCGATATTCATGTCCTCCATCAGGATGTTGTCTTCTGTATAACCGAAGCGGACATGCTCGGAACTCGGACAGCGCCCTCGGGATGCTCAATAACCTTCGCATCCTCGGTCTCCGGCACTTCCTCCTGCTCGTCGAGCAGTTCAAAGATGCGCTCTGCCGAGGCCATCGTCGATTGGATCACGTTGGCGAAGTTCGCCAAGCATGGTGATCGGCTGGGTAAACTGCTGGGCGTACTGGATAAAGGCCTGCACATCGCCAATGGCAATAGCTCCCCTGCGTCACCATGATGCCGCCGACTACCGCCACAAAGACATAGCCGATATTGCCAATAAATCTCATGAGCGGCATAATGATGCCGGAAACGAACTGCGCTCGCCAGCCAGCTTCATAGAGCTTCTCGTTGCGCTCGGTAAATTCGGCAACGGACTGTGCCTCGTGCCCAAAGGCTTTGACGATCTTGTGACCGGTGTACATCTCTTCGACATGGCCGTTGAGTTCTCCAAGCGCGCTTTGTTGCCGCCTGAAGTAGTTCTGCGAACGTTTCGCAATGCCCATCGTGACAACCAGGCTCAACGGCAGCGTCAGCAGGACGATCAGGCTGAGCAGCGGGCTGATGGTCAGCATCATCACCATCACGCCCAGCAGCGTCACAAACGAGGAGATCAACTGCGTCATGCTCTGCTGAAGCGTGGTGCTGAGATTATCCATATCGTTGACGGCGCGGCTCAGAATTTCGCCATGCGTGCGCGAGTCGAAGTATTTCAGCGGCAGGCGAGAAAGCTTTTCATCCACCTCCTTGCGCAGCCGGTACATCGTTCTTTGCGCCACGCCTGCCATGATATACTGTTGGATGTACATGAAGATGGAGCTGATAACGTACAGGCCGAGCAAAATCAGCAAGACCGTCGCGATATAGCCGAAATCAATGCCAGGCGCAGACGCCGACGGGGGATGTGGAAACGCCTGGAATTCTGTAATTTTGCGATCAGGCCATCAAAGAGTTTCGTGGTCGCCAATCCCAGGATTTTCGGACCAACGATGTTGAACACGGTACCGAAGATGGCTGCGACAAGCACAACCGTCAGGAGATTTTTTTGCGGCAGGAAGTAGCGTAACAAGCGCAAGGCCGTCCCCTTAAAGTCTTTGGCCTTCTCCACCGGCCTTCCCATTGCGCCCCATCCACCTCCGCCCATCGGGCCGCGCTTCTGCTGCATGGCGGCAGTTCTCTGCTGTTGTTCTCTATTCTCTTCACTCATGCGATTTCCTCCGCGATTTCCTCTACTGAAAGCTGCGAGGACACAATATCGCGATAGACCTCACAGGTTTTCATCAACTCTCGATGGGTGCCGATGCCTGCAACACGCCCGTCCTCCAGGACAATAATCTGATCCGCATCCATGACCGTGCTGACGCGCTGCGAGACGATGAACACTGTTGACTCGCGTGTTTCCTTTTTGAGCGCGGCTCGCAAGCGGGCATCAGTTTTGAAATCCAGCGCCGAGAAGCTATCGTCAAAGATGTAGATTTCAGGTCTTCTCACCAGGGCGCGCGCAATCGACAGGCGCTGCTTCTGGCCGCCAGAAACGTTTGTCCCGCCCTGGGCAATCACCGAATCAAAGCCATCTGGCATCGCCTGGATGAATTCGCTGGCCTGCGCAACCTCCGCGGCATGACGAATTTCTTCATCGGAAGCGTCTTCTTTGCCATAGCGGATATTCTCGGCGATCGTGCCGGAAAACAGGACGGTCTTTTGCGGCACAAAACCGATTTTCGCGCGCAAATTCTCCTGCGACATCTCGCGCACATCCACACCATCCACCAGGATGCGTCCGCTGTCAATATCGTAAAAGCGCGGGATCAGGCTGACCAGCGTCGATTTGCCCGCGCCGGTGCCACCGATGATGGCCGTCACCTCGCCGGGACGCGCGCTAAAGGAAATGTTGGAGAGGGCAGGCTCTTCCGCGCCAGGATAGCTGAAAGTGACATCCTGGAACTCTACATAGCCCCTTTGCTCGTCGGCCAGCTTCACCTGCTCGGGATCATTGATTTCGGGCTCCATATCCAGCACTTCGTTGATTCTATCGGCAGAGGCCGCCGCGCGCGGGAGCATGATGAACATCATCGAGACCATCAGCAGCGCGAAGAGTATCTGCATGGCATACTGCAAGAAGGCGATCAGCGCGCCCACCTGCATTTGTCCATTATTGATGCGGATCGCGCCGAACCAGAGAATAGCTACGCTGGAAACGTTCAGGCACAGCATCATGATCGGCATCAGCGATGCTATCAGGCGGTTCACCTTGATGGCAATATCGGTCAGATTCCAGGTTGGCCTCGTCGAAGCGATGCTCCTCGTACCTCTGACGATCAAATGCCCGCACCACACGCACACCGGTCAGACCTTCATCGAGGACGAGGTTGAGCTTATCCAGCTTGACCTGCATGGCGCGGAACAGCGGAATGGCATTTATCATCAGGATGACGATAGCAGCCACAAGCACCGGAATGACCACCACCAGAATCCAGGAGAGTCCGACATCCTGGTTGAGCGCCAGAATAATGCCGGCAACCAGCGTAATCGGGGCGGTGATCATCATGCTCAGCATAACGATCATCACCTGCTGCACCTGCGTTGTGTCGTTCGTGGTACGAGTGATCAGCGAGGCTGTGCTCACGGCATCAAATTCGTGCAGCGAAAATTGCTCCACACGGGTAAAAAGTTTGGCGCGAATGATTTTGCCAAAGCCGGTCGCCACCTGCGATGAGAAGAAGATGCCGACGACTGCGGCAACGGTGCCACCCATCGTTACGAGCAGCATGAGACCGCCTAACCGCCAGATGTAGCCGGTATCGCCCTTTATAATGCCGTTATTTACGATATCAGCAAAGAGGTTAGGCAGATAGAGATTACCTAATGCCTGAGCAACGGCCAGTATCACAACGAGCACCAGCAGCGCTCGATACGGTTTCATGAACCGCATTAATTTGATCATATTTTTTCAACTCCGTTCCTTTACCGATATATCTTATTCCCTCAATAATTATAACGATATATCGTATTCTGTCAAGGGAAAAGGTCTTCTATTATGAATACGCCACATGCTCTTCGGGTTCTCGTTCCTGCTCGCCAGGAATGTCTTGACCAACCTGCACGAACTCATTCAATCCCTGGAGCAGCGAGACGCGCCCCTCCGCGCCCATCGCCTGGAAGACGACCCGAATGCGCGAGATGAAATGCTGGTGCGCTTCCATGAGACTCTGATGTCCAGTCTCGGTAAAGTTGATAAAGACCTGGCGGCGATCCTGCTTATCACGCTGGCGTTCAACGAAGCCGCGCTTTTCAAGGCTATCGACCGTGCGCACCACCGTTGCGGGATCAAGCCCCAGCTTCATAGCAATCGAGCTGATGGTGCATGGCTCGCCTTCGCGCGATTTTTCAACCAGCCCCAGCACCATGAATTGCGTCGTGCTGAACCCATGCTGGTGCGCATGTTTGAAGCCCGCGCCAAGCACCTTACGCAGGTCTGAGAAGATGGCAATAAAGCGTTCCGCCTGCTCATCCACCCCTGTTTGTTCCTGAGAAGAAAACGTTGTCTCTGTCATTGGGCCTTTCGTTTATTGTCAACAATCTCTTGCTGGTAACAATGATTGTTTGTAACAATGATCTGTACTACGAAATAATATATATCCAGCGCGAGAGGATTGTCAAGAGAGCATACACCCTCACGTAACGTGAGAGTCAAGAAAATACAGGCTTTTTACTGTTGTATAAAGATCGGATGTTGCGAGTACAAAACCAAACGTGGTCTAATGCGCGTGTAGGAAGTATCAGATCATGTTTGGAGTTATCTATAAACATAGGTATAGAAGGAGTAAGAGATATTGGCATACAGTAGCTGTACAATCGGCATTGATATCGGAACGTCCTCGGTCAAGGCTATTGCATTTGACGCGCATATGCAAGAAATAGCGCGCTCGGCAGAGGAAGTGAAGTCACACCACGACGATGCGGGAGCTGCGGAACAGGACCCCATAATCGTGTATTCTTCGGTGATGTATGTGCTGATCAAGGCATCCGAGGAAGCGCAGCGTCAGGGTTTTACGATAGAGCGCGTGGGATTGAGCGGAGCTATGCACAGCCTGATCCCTGTAGCTGCCGATGGGACACCTCTGGGACCATCTATCACCTGGATGGACCTGCGCGCTAAAGATGAGGCCAACCAGCTATGGGAGACACCCGCAGGAAAGTCCGTGTATGAACGGACCGGCACGCCGGTTCATCCTATGACACCGCTGCTCAAACTCATGTGGATGCGCACACACCAACCGGAAGTCTTCCAGAAGGCGGTGAAATTCGTTTCACAGAAAGAGTGGATCTGGTATCAATGGTTTGGCGAGTGGCGCGTTGATGCTTCAATCGCCAGCGCGACGGGGCTATATAATATTCGCGAAGGGAATTGGGACGCAGGGGCTTTGTCGATAGCCGGTATCTCTGCCGAAAAGCTCTCGTCCATCGTGCCAACCACGTATATAAAGCAGGGCATTCGCGAGCGACGGCCTCTCCTGGCAGGGATATTACCAGATACAGTATTTAACATCGGCGCATCGGATGGCGTGCTGGCAAATCTAGGTGTAGGGGCCATCGGTAGTGACGTGATGGCGATGACCATTGGCACCAGTTGCGCCATTCGCGGGGCCAGCGCCACACCCGTCACTGACGTTTCTACGCGATCATTTTGTTATGCGCTGGACACCGACCGTTTTATCGTGGGCGGGCCAAGCAATAGCGGCGGCGTTGTGCTTGAATGGTTATACAATTCGGTGCTGAGCAGAAACCCCACAGATCGCGAACCACAAAAGTTCGTAGAAATGCTGACTGCCGCGGAAACGGTACAACGCGATGATTTGCTGTGCCTGCCATACATTACTGGAGAACGCGCGCCATTGTGGAATGCCAATGCGCAGGGCGTCTTTTTTGGTTTAAAGTTACATCATACCGGGCGGCATTTAATGCGAGCAGCCGTCGAGGGCATCATCCTGAATGCCTACTGGATAGCGCTGGGGCTGTTTCAAAAACTGGGACAACCACGCCAGATCATCGCCTCCGGCAAGGTGCTTGAAACGGAGTGGATTCGGCAGCTCACCGCCGACATCTTCGGTATTCCTGTGCAGTTTCAAGGCGCGGGTGACGCTTCTGTCACCGGCGCGGCTTTGCTGGCGAACATTGCTACGGGCAACCTGACCTGGCAGGCCGCCGCGAACCGCCAGACAGTCACGCGTGAAACGATCAATCAGCCAGGGCAACACGAGATATACAAAAGCAAGTTTCAGAGATATCGCAACCTATGTAATCTGCTACTCCCTGAGTGGTAGCAAGTACCAGGGATGTCGCTACGGGTGATGAAGGCCTACGCATCATTTCGAGGTGAGCTGCCAAACCGGGGATGGGCCTAAAATACCGCGCAGATCGGTGAGCGGATCACCTATCTTAATTCCATAGCGTGTGACCTCGAATTCGCGCATGGATTTATCAAAGTCAGTTAAGCGCTTCTTGAGTACGCCGATGATCTTGCGTAATTCTCCCAGGTTCTCAATATAGCGCATAAAGATGATATTATCGGCTATATAACTGATGCCAATATTGGTGACTCTGAACTCACTCCCAATATCATCTATTTCGTTAATCAACAGCACAGTCACACCCACGTTCTGCAAGTACTTGCACAGCGCGTGTAACTGGCTCACAAGTTCATCGCCCTGTACAGAAAGGCGGTAGCCGGCGATGCTATCGATCATCACCATAGAGATGTGTTTCTCCTCGATCTTCTTTCTGACCATATAGGCAAACTCATCAGCATTAAAGCTCAGAGGTTCAATCTGCTCGATAAAAAGCGACCCGGCTTGCTTCATGGCCCGCACCGGAATATTGATGGCTTCGCTGCGCTGTAAGAGCATCTCTTCCCACTCTTCAAAGAGACAGATAAGCGACCGCTCGCCTCTACTGGCAGCCTCCCTCATAAACTGAAGTCCAAGTGTCGTCTTGCCGATGCCGGTGGGGCCAGTCACAATGGTAATCGTCTCGCGGCTCACCCCTCCATGCAGTAATTCGTCAAGTTCCGGCATCCCCGAAGAAATCTGCTCCCATTTATACTTGCGCGTATAGATGCGAGGGGTCAGGCGGGGAAATACTTCGAGACCTTTCTCAGTCAGGCGCATAGCGTGCATCCCGCTGCGAAAGCCAGAACCACGAAACTTGCCGACAGACAGTTTGCGGCCTGATGGAGTAGAGATGAGATTGATGATGCCACCACTGATGGCTTGCAAATCCCCGTCGGGCATCGTATCGTTACTTTCGGACGTGTAGAGTACCGTCGCTTCCTGCTCTGTGAGAAAGTTCAGAAAGGCCAGCACCTGCCTGCGAAATTGGAATGTATCCGGCGAGAGAATGCGTAATTGTGTCATGGTATCCAGAAACACCCGCTGTGGCTTGATCATTTCTATTTGCCGGATAATTTTTTGGGAGCACGACTCCGCTTCGGGACCGACGCGATCGAGTAGATCATAGCTCTCCATTTCGGTGAAAAATCGCGAGTTCGCGCTCAAATCGAGGAAGGCCACATCTTTCATATCCAGTCCAATAGACGCGGCATCAGCGTAGACCTGGTCTTGAGATTCTCCCAGGCTGATGAAGAGCGTTGATTCTTTTCTCTTAGCGCCCGCGCACAGAAAATGCACACCCAGCGTGGTTTTGCCACATCCCGGATCGCCCCGAACAAGATAAGCTCTGCGAGATATAAACCCGCCGTGCAGGATTTCATCTAGTTCTGCTACTCCAGTGGACACCCGGTGCGAAAAATTTTTCTCTTTAGTGGACCCCGGGGTATATTCCAGCCTGTTTGATAGATCCTCCTGACCAATAAGGGAGGCGCGATCTGTCATCATTTCATGCTTATGTGATTTCATTCGTGAATATCCTCTCGCACAGGTGAAATACAGGAGCGACACCCCTTGTAGGTGTCGCGTTCTCTTCGTCCATGAACGTATCAAAAAGGAACAAACGCATCGCGTTAGCTAGCATCCTGCTCTTTTATACCCAGTAATTTCATGGCTAGTGAGGCGCTATCGATCTGATAAGTACCTGGCTCGATCATTGCACGAAGCGCATTAATCTTCTCGGCCCGAATTTCCGGGCTGCGTTGTATGGCCTTAAGAGCATGTTGCATGTGCAATTGCTCTTGCGGATCTACTTGCTGACGAGTATGAGAACCTGGCTTATAGCCCTGCTTCAAATGTTGCGCTTTCCGTTCTTCCACAACTACCTCAGATGCTTGTGTTTTCAGGACAGCCAGGTCGCGTCGTGTTTCCATAGCATTTCCTCCGGCGGGGCCTCTTCCTTACAAGAAGTGAGAGAACCCCTTCTCCTTTCACATGCGCAATACGCTTTGATCTAACCATTTGACTGAGCAGTGGCACATCCATTCCTAACGATACTCTCATATATCTTCAGGAGCCTTTTCGCTCTTAAATGGAGTATATCTGTGAAATGTGGGGGTTAAATAGAGCCAATAGTCTTACGTTCAATGCGCCAGAGGTAATGTTTTGTCTACCAATCTTCATGTTCTGCATAGTATAAAAAATATTACCAGAAGTCAGATGATGATGAAACGCAACGGGCGACCCTAAAGGTCGCCCGGCAAAGAAGAGGGTTGTTTTACTGCTGTTGCGGCGGCATTTGCTCCGGGTATTGCGTCTGCGGCTGCTCGTAGTCGTTATACTGCTCCGGCGGATGGTAAGAGGGCGGCTCAGGCTGGTAGCCTTGCTGGTACGGCTGCTCCTGTGTTGGCTGGTATGGCTGGTTGTAGGGCGATTGCTGTGGCGGCTGGTAGTACGGTGGCTGCTGTTGTGGTTGCTTCCACGAATTACCCATGTTCCTGATTGAATTCCAGGTCGATCCCGAATTGCCCTGCGTTATTGCCCGGATGATAAAAACGGCCAGGGCGACGAGGAGCAGTACGCCTACTATCGCGAATGCCGCTTTGAATAGAAACAAGGCCAGCCAGAGACCCAGCGGGATTATCAGAGGAAACAGTATTGGGAAGACATGAGGGAAAAGCCGAATCCCCCTGCGGGATGGTCGATATCTATAGCTCATTTTTTTGGTTCCTTTTGTAGATGCGAGGCAATACATCATGCGCTCACACAGATGTTTTCAAACGCTATTGAAAACGTTCACTCTACATAATATACGGATAGAGAGGGGTAAGGGTTGTGAAGCGTGTTTGTACGCTCTTTGCAATAGTTGTATTATGAAGGCTGGAACAGCAACTGAGCAATTACAAACGGAAGAGGAGCATCTCTCAATGCCATCCCTGCTTATTCAGTACGCGAATTTGATTGTATCAATGGACGATAACGATACGCGATGGGCAGATGGAGCCATCTATGTCATCGATAATGTGATCTCACAAATTGGCCCGACGCAGCAGCTTCCACAAGAAGCGGATTATACGCTTAATGCGCATGGCATGGTTATCCTCCCAGGGTTAGTCAATACCCACCATCATTTTTACCAGACACTCACGCGCAATCTGCCTGCCGCGCAGAATGCCAACCTTTTCCACTGGCTGCGCACGCATTACCCCATCTGGGCAGGTCTCACCCCGGAAGCCATCTCTGTCAGCACAAAGATCGCCCTGGCCGAGCTGATGCTCTCAGGTTGTACAACTTCAAGCGACCATACCTACATGTGGCCCAACGGGGCCAGGTTGGACGACCAGATCGCCGCGGCAAGCGAAATGGGCGCGCGGTTTCACGCCGCGCGCGGCTCGATGTCGGTGGGCGAATCAAAAGGCGGCCTGCCGCCAGACTCGGTCGTGGAAGACGAAGAAGCCATCCTGCGCGACTCCCAACGGGTGATCGAGAGCTATCACGAACGCGAGCAGGTACGCCATGCTGCGTATTGTGCTGGCTCCCTGTTCTCCCTTCTCGGTATCTCCAACATTGATGCGCGAAAGTGTCAAGCTGGCACGTTCCTACGGCGTTCATTCACACACGCACCTGGCGGAAACGTTAGATGAGGCGACATATTGCGCTGCTGAGTTTGGTCGCACGCCTGTCGAACTGGCGGAAGACCTGGGCTGGGTTGGCCCGGACGTGTGGCACGCTCACATGGTACATCCGGGAGCGGAAGAAATTACGCGGTTGGGACGGACACAGACAGGAGTTGCGCATTGCCCCAGTTCAAACATGCGCCTGGCATCGGGCATTGCGCCCATTCGCCGCCTGTGGGAAGCTGGCGCGCGTGTAGGACTCGGTGTGGACGGCTCGGCCTCCAACGATGGCTCGCACCTGCTGGACGAGGCGCGGCAGGCGCTGCTCTTGCAGCGAGTCACAGGCAACCCCGCCGCTCTGACCGTCCATGAAGCGTTCTGGCTGGCAACACGCGGTGGCGCTGCCACCCTGGGCCGTGACGATATTGGCTATCTCGCGCCTGGCATGGCCGCCGATTTCATCGGCTACCGGCTCGACACGCTCGACCTGGCAGGCGGAGCCGTCCACGACCCCCTGGCCTCGCTGGTTTTTTGCCACCCGCCAAAGGTCGATCTCAGTGTCATCAACGGACGAATACGGGTACTGGAACAGCAGTTACTCGACGTTGATCTGCCTGTGCTTATCGAACGGCATAACGCTATCGCTGTTGCGCTTGCACGAGGAGAATTGACTTAGATAGCCCGGTTATTGTGCCGTTCTCCCCCCATCAACCGGAATCACCTGCCCCGTAATATAACTCGCGCCCTCTGAAGCTAGAAATAGTACGGCGGGAGCCAGTTCGCCCGGTTTGCCAATGCGCTTCATGGGCATGGCATCGGCAACGAGGGCTTCGGCGCGGTCGAGGATGGCTTCGGTCATGCGCGTTCTGAACATGGCGGGGGCGACCGCGTTTACGCGGATACCGCGATTGGCCCATTCGATGGCGAAGGCGCGGGTGAGGTTGATAACGGCTGCTTTGCTGGCATTGTAACCAACAGTATTCAACTGTCCACCACTCAATCCGGCAATGGAGGCGATGTTGACGATGGAGCCTTTGCCGCGTTCGAGCATATGTCGCCCGACGACCTGCGACATCAGGAAGGTGCCGGTGATGTTGGTATCGATGACCTGCTGCCAGCGATCCAGCGGCATGTTCTCGGCTGGCGCGCCCCATGTCTGTCCGGCATTGTTGACCAGCACATCGATTTTGCCGCACTTCTCAATTGCTTGCTGCACCGTCTGTTCTACCGAGGAGGCATTCGCCACATCACAGGTCATGGCATAAGCTGATATGGCGCGGTCTCTGAGAAATTTTTCGGCCTCGGCCAGCCATTGTTCGCGGCGGGCAGTAATCACCACTTGCGCGCCCGCGTAGCCGAAAGCGTGCGCGATTTCCAGCCCCAGGCCGCGCGAGCCGCCCGTGACGAGGACGACTTCGCCCTTAAAATCAAAGCTGACGGTACCCATAGATGCCTCCTACGTCATGAACCCCCGCATGAATGACGGGGGCTTGCAGCTAAGCGCGTCCTGCTGCAATTGGCCGCATGACATCGGTCACAGAGATGTTACGGGCGGCATTCCGATCAGCGTTATCGGTATGGCCGCACTGGACACAACAGAAGATGGCTTGACTCTGGCGGTTCTCTTTTGCGCAGTGGCCGCACGCATAACATGTCCTGGACGTGTTGCGCGGGTCTACCAGGTGCAATGGCACGCCAGCAAGCGCGGCCTTGTAGGAAAGAAACGAACGGAGTTGCCCGAATGACCAGGAAGTATGGCGATTGCGCTGCGAGTGTCTAACCGTGCGTTCGGTTCTTGACCGAATGTGCCTTAACTCTTCAATCGCTATTCCTTGCCTGTTGGCTTTGGCCTTGTGAACAATCCGTTTGGAGATGACATGATTGGTGTTTTTCTTGAACCGGGCTTCTTTGCCAGAGAGTTTCTTGAGATGGCGTTTCGCGCTTTTCGTGCCGCGCTTCTGCAAGCGTTGGCGCAAGGTATGATGCCGCTTACGGTTGCGTTCAACACGCTCGCCACTGAAGGACTCGCCTGTACTATCAGTGGCAAGATTGACGATGCCCAGATCAACGCCCAGGGTAGCGGTCACGTCATCTGGCGCGGGCGTGGGAACGTCCAGCGTCACCGCCAGAGAGAAGATACCGTCGCGGTAGAGCAAATCTGCTTGCCCTTTGATGCTATCCATACGGGACGCTTGATAGCCGCCCACGCGGAACGGAACCAACACACGCCTGGAGAGTGTCAAGAGCGAGACGGTCAACAAGCCCTTAAAGCTCATGACGCGCTCATCGTACACCATCGCGCTCTCCGGCTTGAATGTTGGTTGAATGCTCTTATCGCGCTTATAGGCTCCGCTGGTTTTGCTGATAGCCCGAATAGCCAGTTGCGCCGCCAGTTTGTAGGTACCGCGCAACTCACCATAGACGATCTTTTGCAGTTCAAACTTATTGGCTGTCTTTTCAGCAAAAGCCACACGTGCCACATAGTTGCACGCCGCATTAAAAGCGTGCATGGTGTCAAGCAAGGCGCGGTGCTGTTCGGGTGTGGGTACCAGCTTCAAGAGCATCGTTTGTTTCATGCATGCAGTGTAGCAGGTATTGAGAAAGTCGTCAATAGTATTCTGCCTGCGGGCAGCGGGCCATTCCTCCCCTGGCTAAAGCCGTGGGGCTTTCTGGCCCGATCTCTGTGAAACTTACTTCGGAACGAGTATACAGGCCGGACACCCACAAGCTTTCACCGGTTGGTTTTTGCGTTCCGTAGGGGCGGGACGCTTGCGTCGCTCTCGTTCTGTTCCCTTGACCGCAACACCCACCCCCGCCCCTACAGAATTCTTGCGCCTTTTCAAAAAACCTACCAGTGTAAGACACCCACAAGGGGTGTCGCTACTGGTGATTCTTCAGGAATCGCTCGATGCGAACAAGAGCTTCTTCTAGTTTGTCGTAGGCGGTGCAGTAGGCGCAACGCACGTAGCCAACGCCGCACGCGCCAAACGAACTGCCGGGAACAACGGCGACCTGCTCCTCGAAAAGCAGCTTTTCGGCGAACTCTTCGTCGGTCATGCCGGTTGAAGAGATGTTGGGGAAGGCGTAGAAGGCTCCGCGCGGCTCGCAGGTGGGCAGTCCGATGCGATTAAGACCATCCACGAACATGCGGCGGCGGCGCGCGTAATCGTCATGCATACGCTGCACATCTTCTTCGCCGTGTCGCAGCGCTTCTAACGCGGCCTCTTGCGGCGCGGTGCCGGCGCACATAATAGTGTATTGATGCACTTTCAGCATGGCCTCCAGGATTACCTTTGGAGCGGCAACATAGCCAATGCGCCAGCCAGTCATGGCATAGGCTTTAGAGAAGCCATCCAGCAGCACGGTGCGCTCGCGCATTCCCGGCATGGCAGCGATGCTAATATGCTCGGTTTCGTATACCAGGCGACTGTACACTTCATCTGTCGCCACAATCAGATCGTGTTGCTGCGCCAGTTGAGCGATGCCTTCCAGTTCGGCGCGCGGCACCACCGCGCCGGTGGGGTTATTGGGATTGCCGATCAGGATCATTTTGGTGCGCGGAGTGATGGCGGCGGCGATTTCCTCGGCGCGCACACTAAAATCGAATTTCGCGTAGGTAGGGACGGGTACAGGTTTGCCCCCGGCGAAGACGATGTCGGCTTCGTAGGCGACATAGCCGGGATCGGGCGTAATGACCTCGTCGCCGGGATCGATGAGCGTGCGCATCGCCAGGTCTACGCCTTCGCTGACGCCGACAGTCACGAGGATTTCTGATTTAGGGTCATAGTCAATACTATAGCGACGCTTTAGCATGGCGGCGATTTCTTCGCGCAATTCCAGTATGCCATAGTTGGATGTATAGCGCGTATGGCCCAGTTCAATCGAACGAATACCTGCCTGGCGGATATGTTCAGGCGTGACGAAATCCGGCTCTCCGACTCCCAGTGAAATGACATCCGGCATGGTGTTGATGATGTCAAAGAATTTGCGTATCCCGGAGGGTTTGACCAGGCGCACGCGCTGCGCCAGTAACTCACGTTTGAGCGTATCCATAGCTCTATTCCCTTCCCTAATTATTGTGACGTGTTCGACAAGGCTTCCTTGCCTATTTTTTCACGACTGTGGTAGTCTAATAACCAACTGGTGAAGGCACCGGCCTTGCCTCGGACAGGATATAACCTCTCACATTACCACTGTAACACAAATGAGGAATATTTGTCGATGAGCCAATCACGATCCGATCAAGATACGCAGGCAAGCCAATTTGAGGACAATAAACACCTCGTACTGCTCGATACCGATATCGGCGATGATATCGACGACGCGCTCGCCCTCGCCCTCGCCCTACGCTCGCCAGAGATCGAATTGACAGGCGTCACTACCGTTTTTGGCGATACGCGCCTGCGGGCGCGGCTGGCAAAACACCTGCTGCATGTTTTTGAACGTGATGACATCCCTGTCGCTGCCGGTATCTCTGTCCCCATGCTGGCCCGGCATCGCCCCTCCGGCGTTCCGCAGGCCGCTATTCTCGCCGCTAGCGATGAGCAAGTTATCAGCAATTGCTCCGGCCCAGAACTAATCATAGAAAAAGCGATGGCCTACCCCGGTCGCCTCACCTTGCTATGCATCGGCCCGCTGACCAACATCGCCACCGCCCTGCAGATGGAGCCGCATCTTTTCATGGCTATACGAAGTATCATTATGATGGGTGGAACAAGCGGCATCCTCTGGCCCGAATGGAACGCGCGCAGCGATGCGCGGGCCGCGCAGATCGTGCTGGCCGCAGGCATTCCCATCACCCTGCTGGGCTGGAATATCACCACGCGCTGTCAACTGAGGGCGAGCGATATCGAGCGGTTGCGCGCCCACAACACACCCCGAACACGCCTGTTGAGCGAGTTGATAGCTATCTGGCAGCAGCGCCGTCCGCGCTGGCAACCAGCCTATCCCTATTTGCACGACCCGCTCACCTTCGCGGCATTATGCGCCCCCGAACTGCTGCGCTTTGAAGAGATGACGGCACGCATTCTGGTACATGGCCCCTTGCGAGGCTTTATGGTGCCACGCCTCATGAATGGGCCGTTAGTGAAGTGCAGCGGTGGATATTCAAGCGGAAAAGGCCAGGGAGTGGGTGATGGGGAGGTTGTTGCGCGATTCCGTCCTGTAGGGAACGCCTTCCTCCCCATTTCTGCATTCGGTTGGCAAACATCATCAGGACGAAGACATGAATATTACCAATTTTGATTGTTAAAATTCATCAGAAGACGATGCCCTGCCCCTTGATTAACGCAGCATTCGCAGCTTCTCTATAATGCCCGGCAGCACGTTGAGCAAAGCGTCTACATCCGCGTCGGTGTTGTCTTTGCCCAGGGTGAGGCGCAGGCTGCCGTGCGCGAGTTCGGCGGGTATCTGCATAGCGAGCAGAACGTGCGAAGGATCGACCGAGCCAGAGGTGCAGGCGGAGCCGGTGGAGGCGGCGAAGCCCAGTAAGTCGAGATTGAGCAGGATGGACTCGCCCTCGACTCCTTCAAAGACGAAGCTGGCGTTGTTTGGCAGGCGCTCGGTCGGATGGCCGGTTAGATGGCTGCCGGGTATTGTCAGTACGTGTTCTATCAGGCGATCGCGCAGCTTCTGGATGCGCGGCGTCACCTGTGGCAGTTCCTCGTAGGCCAGGCGCAGCGCGGTGGCCGCGCCGACGATGCCCGCTACATTCTCGGTGCCTGCCCGTTTGCCACGCTCCTGCGAGCCGCCCTGCAACTGGGGCAGCAGGCGCACGCCCTGACGATTGTACAGGATGCCCACGCCCTTTGGCCCGTAGAACTTATGCGCCGAGAGCGAGAGCAAATCGGCGTTTAATGCGGCGACATCGATGGGCAACGCGCCACCAGCCTGTACCGCGTCGATATGGAACGGTACTTTGCGAGCGCGACAGATGCGCCCGATTTCCGCGACCGGCTCGATAGTACCTACCTCGTTGTTGGCAAACATGACCGAGACGAGCATGGTTTGATCGGTGAGAGCGCGGCCAACCTCGTCAGGATCGACGCGCCCATAGCTATCTACCGCGAGATAGGTGGTTTTGAAGCCGAAACGCTCCAGGTACTGGCAGGTGTGCAGCACGGCATGGTGTTCGACGGACGACGTAATCAGATGGTTGCCCTTCTTTTGAGAAGCAAAGGCCAGACCCTTGATGGCGAGATTATCGCTTTCGGAGCCACAGCCGTTAAACGTCACCTCGGTTGGCCGACACCCTATAATCTCCGCCACCTGTTCGCGCGCTCCATCGATGGCTTGCATAGCATGACGGCCCAGCGTGTAGATGCTGCTCGCATTACCATATTCGGTTGTAAAGTACGGGATCATGGCATCCAACACACGCGGGTCAAGCGCGGTGGTGGCGGCATGGTCAAGGTAAATGGTGCGCTGTTCCGGCATTTTGTTCCTTCGTTATAGGCCCTGCCAGGCATAGGTTGTATCAGGCTTGATTCCGGGACTATTGTACGCGAGGGTAATAATATCGTGCGCGGTCAATTGAAGGTGGCTAAAATCAGTATTGACCTGCTTGCCATTCACATAGATGGTCCAGTCTGTTGACGACGAGAGCTCTGTTGGAAAGGCGCTCAACGACGAAGAGAACCTCTCCCAGATGTCAAAAAACTGATTCAGTGTGTAGATTCTCGCGGTGGGCGACTCAATGTGAATCACGCCGGTAGCATCATGCGTATGCAGCCAGTACAAGCATGTCACATTGGCGTTGGAAGTAACCCCGATCGGAGCGATACCGGTGTTGGTGACAAGAGGTACATTCGCGCCGTTGATATAGATTCTTAGAAACACATGAATGTGATAAATTGACTGCTCGTTGGCACTGCAATAGACGCCGTCAATGGGACTATAATTAGGATCAACTACTTGTTGCGCCTGAGCCAGGGTACTTGTCCCGGTATTGTTGCGTATTACAAGATATGTGATCAGGGAACCAACCAGTACCACAACAGCCGCAATCGTAAAGATGGCGACAAGCCTGTTTCTTGCGTCGTCGCGCTGCTGCTCAAAGCGGCTCTGGGCCTTTTGTTGCTTGCGCTGCTGCGTTCGTTTCAGCGAGCCAGCGTTCGCGCCTGGTTGCACTGGCTTCGCCGCCAGCGGCGCCGACTTCGTCGTTGTCCCATTAGCTCTGGTCTCGGCTGGCTTTGTTGCTACCGTTCCATTAGCCTTCGCCTCTATTTGCGTTGGTCTGGCTGAAGTGGCGTTATTAGCTGGTTTGCTACTTCCCTGGTTCTGTTTTTTGTGCCGGTTGGCGTTCTGTTTGCTCATAAATAATCCCAACTCCTGACAATAATGTACTAACTTGTTATGATTGCTTGCGCTTCTTTTTAAAGAAGCCTTCGTTCATGCTGCCCGTGCGATACCCCTGGAGATCGACGGTCACATACAAATATCCGATTTCGCGCAGGCCATCCGTCACCTGCTGGCTGATTTCCTCTTCGATGAGGCGCGGTAGTTCCGACCGCTCTACTTCGATACGCGCAATTTTATCATGGTGACGCACGCGCAGTTGGCGAAAACCCAGGTCGCGCAGTAGTTTTTCCGCCCGGTAGATCATATGCAGCGAAGCTACATCAACTTTGCTGCCATAGGGAATGCGCGATGAGAAACAGGCCATAGCCGGTTTATCCCACACAGGCACGCTCAACAGTTTGGCGACGGCGCGAATCTCTTGCTTGCCCATGCCCGCTTCTTTCAGGGGGCCGCGCGCGCCAAATTCACGCGCCGCGCGCTGGCCCGGACGAAAATCGCCATCATCGTCCTTATTGATGCCATACGCAATATAACGCAAGTTGTGCTTTTTCGCCAGTGGTTCAAGCTGCGAAAAAAGTTCAGTTTTGCAGAAGTAGCAGCGATTGAGGTCATTGGCGACGTAGCGTTCATCTTCAAGCTCATGCGTTTCCAGCGTAATCAGTGGAATGCCCATCTGCGCGGCAGCTTCGATGGCCGCTCCGGTCTCTTCATCGGCGTAGGCAGGCGACGCGGCAATCGCGCCCATAGCTCGTTCGCCAAGCACATTCCGCGCAACTTTCAACAGCAGCGCGCTATCTACCCCACCCGAATAGGCTACCAGCACGGACTCCATTTCGCGCAGGATAGATTGCAACCGTTCATATTTTGCCTGCGTCTCTGCATTCAGGGCCTCCGCTGCCTCTATAGAACTATTGACGCGCGAGGTATCGAGCATGATAATATAGTCTCCTGACCAGGGCCATGTAGTATAAAAGGTAGGTACCTGACAAAATGTTTCGCTGTAAGGCACTATGTTCAGACGTTATTATATCATTGTGGCACAAGGGATACGCGATAAATGAATATAACCTATCACACCGCCGCCATCATCCTGGCAGCAGGCAGTTCCAGCCGCATGGGCAGCGGACGCCACAAATTATTATTGCCCCTGCATGACCGCCCGGTACTGGCGCATGTGCTTGATGCCGTCCTGGCATCGCAGGCTCGCCCGGTTGTGCTTCTGTTGGGACATCAGGCAGAGTTGGTTCGAGCGCATATCGCTTCCTACATTATACAGTCCGACGTGACCGTTATTGAGAACCCGGACTATCTACAAGGTATGAGTACTTCGATGCGCCTGGGTATACAGACGTTACAAACCTATAGCTATACGAAGTCTCCAGGTGAGGAAGTTGATAGCGCGCTACTATTGCTTGGCGATCAGCCACTTATTACGGCACAGGACATCGATATATTGATTGCAACGTACAGAAAGACGGGTAAAAGCATTATCGCGCCAACTTATGAAGGCAAGCGCGGCAATCCTATTTTGTTCGATGCAAGCCTGTTTCCTGAACTACTAGAGATCACGGGCGATGAAGGCGGGCGCAGCGTGCTTGAACGACATCGCGACGAAATTGCTACGGTCGAGATGGGCAACCCTCTGGCAAATATCGATGTGGATACATGGGAAGCGTATCAGAGAGTTGTCGAAGTATGGGAACATAAAGGAGTCTATTTTAAAATTGAAGAAACATCGCTTTGACAAATATGACCTCTGTGCAGGAGGGATTATTGTCTCGGCAACTCTCCTCCGTTTCATTCTTATCCTTCTGACCTGGCCCGCAGCTTTCAACGATGAGTCCACGGTTGGATTGATGGCCCTGCACATCGCTTATCATGGCGCTCACCCTCTGCTTTACTACGGACAGAACTACCTGGGATCGTTGGAAGCCTACCTGGGAGCGGCTTTTTTCAAGATTCTTGGCCCTTCAACAGTTGCGCTCAGGATTGGCTTGATTCCCATCTTTGCCCTCTTCCTCACCTGTTTATATCTTTTGGCAACCCTGGTCTATTCAAAAGGGCTGGCGATTTTCTCGATCATCGTGGTAGGATTGGGAGCGCCAGATGAGGTGTTCAGAGAGTTGCTGGCCGAGGGTGGCACACCGGAACTTTTTTTCTTCACCACACTGCTTCTCCTGCTTACTGTCTGGTTGGCGCTCACTTCAAACTCCTCGGAACTGGAGCAGAATAAAGATGGCGAAAAAGGAGTAATGAAGCGTCCTGGTCTGTCCCGCCACCTCCTCTATGGCGCGTGGGGAGCAATTGCGGGACTCGATATGTGGAGCCACCTGCTGTGCGTGCCATTTGTGCTGGGCGCGGGCCTTTTCCTTGCGCTGTTTTGCCGGAGGGAACTGCGCCTGCCGGCGCTCTCACTGCTAACAGCGTGTTTGCTCATTGGTGTGTCACCCTTGCTCATTTACAATGTGACGGTGCCATTATCATCTCCTAACCAGCTCTCAGTGTATGGGGTGGGAGGATATCATGAGCCGTCTTACCCTCCACCTGTATCTTCTAATAACCCTCCCAGGACGAGCGCATCTCCCGCGCCTGGTCCCGTATTACAGGTCGCCGGTACGCTGCTGGTAGCGATCCCCGTTGCTACCAGTGGGATTGCGCTCTGTCCCATTTCCCAGAGTGATGCGTGGCCTTTGCCTGACCGTCCAAACACGTATTTCATCCTTTGTTCGAGCATCCACGGGGCCTGGAGTCTTGGTCTGCTTGCTTTGTTGTTCGTTGCTGTTGCTGGCGCGGTGAGAAGCTTTCGGTTGCACTGGAAGGCGCCGCCAGGGCAGCAACGATCCCTGAAGCAGCGGCGCGAGGCCATACGCCAGGCAGCTCGCTTGATGATTCTCGCGGGGCCTGCTTTGACTTTGCTCATCTTCATAGCTTCGCCAATACCAGTCGGGGCGCCCTGGACTTCAGCCCGTTATCTCGTAGGATTCTTGATTGCAGTACCAGCGCTGCTGTTTCCCCTGTGGGAAAAGAGAGACAAAGTACAACAGATTGGACAAGTCTGGACAAGGTATTTCGGCACATATCTTCGTTATGCCCTGTTGCTGCTCATCTTCCTGGTCAGTCTTCTGGGAACTATCACTATCTTCACCGGGCAGGTGTCTGTGTCGCAAGCAACCTTCCAAAGAGCGTATGGGCTGATCGACGGTCTTCGACAATTGGGTGCGACTCATATCTACACTGATTACAATGACTGTGACCGCATCGCCTATCTAAGCAACGAACAAATTATCTGCGCAGCGCTTGATACTGGATTAAAACCGGGCCTTGATCGCTATTTCCCCTATCGTGAAATGGTTGCGAGATGGCCGAATCCATTCTATGTCTTTTCTGCTGGTTCGGCGCAGGCACAATTGTTTGAGATAAAAGCAGGCGAGCAGCATATAACGTACTTGAAGCTCAAGATGTATGGATACGTTGTGTATAAGCCGGAGCGACGTGTCGTTACGTAGAGAGAAGGAAAAGCAGCAAAATGGTCACTGAAGAACAGAAAAAACAGGCGCAGTTCTGGTTAGAGTACAGCCAGCAATTATCGGGAACGATACGCTACACCGAGGCGCTGGCGGCGGTGGAACGCTCGCTCGCGCTGGATGATACGAGTATAGCGGCCTGGTATGCGAAAGGCACGTACCTGGCGATGCTGGCGTGTTATGACGAGGCCCTGGCAGCTTTTGAATATGCATTAGGGATGGATGATACTTACGCGCCAGCGTGGGACGGTATGGCGTGGGCGTTGGGCATACTTGGCAGGCGCGAGGAAGCGCTGGCAGCGGTCAACCGGGCATTGGAGCTTGACCCCGAGTATTTCGACGCAATTAAGCGGAAAGAGCGACTGGTTATGTAGTGACGCCCACAAGGGGCGTCACTACATAACGACAGACCCCACTAACCTCACAATCTCCTGGTGAATCGCTTCGACCGTTCGTGATGCATCTACCACTTTGATGCGCGCGGGATACTTGCGGGCAAGCATACGAAAGCCCTCGCGAACTCGCTGGTGAAATTCTTCGGCCTCCACATCGAAGCGGCTGCGTTGCTCGCGGGTGCCGCTCGAGTCGGAGGTAACGTCGGTGCGATTGTGAACCTGGGAAGGGTCAAGATCGAGCAAGATGGTTAGATCGGGTTGTATACCCTGCGTTGCCAGCATTGAAAGTTGTTCAACCAGTTCCACGCCGACGCCGCGCGCGTAGCCCTGATAGGCGATGCTGGCATCATAACAGCGGTCGGTGATAACGAGCTTCCCTGCTTGCAGCGCGGGGATGACCAGCCTGGCGAAATGCTGGGCGCGGTCGGCCTGGAAAAGAAAAGCTTCGGCCAGGGGAATAATTGCCAGTTCGGGACGGTTAAGCACGAGCGGGCGTATTTCGACGCCCAGGGGAGTGCCGCCCGGTTCGAGTGTACGTATATACGCAATATCGCGCGCCTGCAGCCATTGCTCCAACAGGCGCATTTGCGTGGTTTTGCCTGCGCCGTCCAGCCCTTCAAATGAGATCAGGCGTCCCTTGCTCAGTTCGCTCACAGGCTATTTCCCCCGGTCGGTGCGATACATTTCGTAATCCCAGTCGAAGTAGGGTTTGGGCAGCATGTCTTCAGGCGTCCAATGCTGGTCGGCTTTACCGTATTTGCCGTGATACTCTTTGAGCGTTTCGCCCACGTATTCAAAGGTCAACTGGCAGATGCGAAAACCCACCGGCACCCAGATGGTGGTTTGCGTATGGTTGCTGATCTCCATTGTCCAGCGACTGATGTAGCCAACATCGCCGACACCCGCGCAGCGGCACACCGACAGGCCCGACCTCGCTACCGTGCTGCGCGAATACATCTTCGCCAGGTAGCCGTTATGCCCGCCGATCACCTCCAGCGTGTGCGCCAGAAGGGTCGTGCCGGGGCGAATAGCTATCTTACCATCGGCAGCTTTGCGCGGCTCTCCCCAGTAGCGGCGAATATCGAGCGGGTTATCCAGGTGGATCACATCGACGTTCATATCCCCCTGAAAATACCATTCGCCCAGGCGGCAATCGTAGGAATTGGTGCCTAATTGTCGCTCGTCAAATGGTTCGATAACGAGGTTGCCGTTTTTCAACTCTTCCACAATACGTTTGTCAGACAATAACATGCCGGCGGACTCCTTTTGACTCCTCAGGATGGATGCATCGCGCGTTTTGCCAGGGCGGGGGCAAGCCCCGCCCCAGTATCCCAGTCTCACCAGAAAGACGCTCTCAAAAATACCTGTGTTTGTTACAACGTATTATCACAGATTTTAGTAAATGTGGCAATATGTAGACAAATCTGGCATCAACTACAGTCTCGCCTCAAGTAACATAGTTGCTACAGTACGCTGCAGATCGTGAAAGAAATTCATATCTCTCGAAAAGAGCATGACAGAGGGCTATACCGGCAAATGTGACGCTTCTTATGGCAAATCACCTATTGCATTCTACCAAACATCTCAATATAATAAGGGTATCTGACGCAGATAAACATCTGTTACCTGATACTTCCTGGATGAAGTCGCTCGGGTACAATACCAGAACTCTGGTCTTAGAAAGAGGTAGCGTATGCCAAATGATCTCCCCACGAATGAAAATACCTACATCCTGGATTCCGAAAGCGCCACGGAAATGGGTCGCTTGATCTATCAAGACCACTTGATTACGAATGGCATGGGAGGACTCTTTCCCGAGCGAGATGATATCTCTGGCCTGCATACCATTCTCGATATTGCTTGTGGCCCGGGCGGTTGGGCATGCGATATCGCCTTCGGGTATCCTGACAAACAGGTGACGGGAATCGACATCAGCAGCAAGATGGTCGAGTACGCGCGCGCAACGGCATGGTCTCAAAGGCTCGACAATGCTCAATTCCAGGTCATGGATGCACTGAAGCCGCTCGGTTTCCCCGACAACTCTTTCGATCTCGTGAACGCTCGTTTCCTGGTGGCATTTTTACCGAAAACAGTGTGGCCGGGGCTGCTAGAAGAATACAAACGCATCACTCGACCGGGTGGTATCATACGCCTCACCGAGTTTGACGAGCCTGCCACAACGAATAGCCATGCATTCGCCCATTGGATGACGCTCACATTTCACGCCATTCGGCTGGCCGGCCTCTCCATTTCTCCCGATGGTCACAATTTTGGCATCACACCTCTCCTGTGCCGTTTACTTCTGAACGCCGGATGTCAGCATATCGAACAGAAGCCACACGTCATCGATTTCTCTTTTGGGATGCCTGCCTATGATAGCATGTATAGAAACTGCGAGATTGCTTTCCTCCAGGTACAGCCCCTTCTGATCAAAATGGGAGTAGCTACGCAGGAAGAGATCGACCAGAGCTATCAGCAAATGTTACTGGAAATGCGTTCGGATGATTTCTGTGGACTGTGGTATTACCTGACAGCCTGGGGTGAGAAGCCAGGTTAATGGCGAGACTGTCTAGAGCATCAGCAATGAGTCCAGGTACCTCTATCAGGGCAGATGAAGGTGGTATGATGAAGGAACATTACCTTTCCTCGCGCTTCTCATTGAAGCGCCGCTTCAGCCAGTATATCTTTCTCATCACTCTTGTGTTTCCTGCTCTAGCCGGCCTCAATATGTCCCCTGTTACCCGTGCAGACATGACCAGTCAGTGCAGCAACACCTATACCGTTCCAGTACACCTGTCGGTGCTGGATCCCACAACCCACTATGTCGCGGCCTGGCTCTGCTATCAAGGAACTCCAGGCAATCTTGTGCAACTACTGGTGCATGGCGCCACGTACAGCAGCAGCTATTGGAACTTCAACTGCCCGACCTGTCAGGAGAATGCGTACTCGTATGTTCAGAATATGGGCGCAAAGGGACTCACGACGTTCAACTATGATCGCATCGGCGTTGGGCAGAGCAGTCATCCACTCCCCGAGCTGATTACCATCCAGTCGGACGCCTACGTGCTCTCGCAGTTGGTCACCGATCTCAGAACGGGTGGGTACGGGGGGCCGTCGTTCCAGAAGGTGGTACTCGTCGGCCATAGCGTCGGGTCGTCCATCAGCATTGCCGAGGCTGCCAACCCGCTCCTTGCGCATCCTGACGGCGTCATCCTCACAGGCTTTATCCACTTTGTGGACCCAGCCGAGGTAGCGCTTCTCGGAACCGAAATACATCCCGCGTTTCTCGACTCCGACCCGCGTTTCAAGGGGCTGCCGCCGGGGTATATCACGACTATTCCTAATAGCCGCGGCCAGATATTTTACTATCTGCCCAACGCGGACCCCGGAGTCATTTCCCAGGATGAGGCGACCAAGGAAACCATCACCGATGCCGAGTTCGCTTCCTTTTTTACCATCGAGGCCAGCACGGTATCCAGGCAAATCCACGTGCCGGTCCTGGAGGTTTTGGGGCACTATGATAACCTTTTCTGCCTCGGCACATTCAACTGTACGAACAGCAGCAGCGTGGCGAAGTATGAAGCGCCCTTCTTTTCCCCGGACGCGGCGTTGCAGGTCATCATAGTCCCCCAGGACGGGCATGACCTCGCGCTTCAAAAGCAGTCCTCGGTCTGGGAGGGAGCAGTGGCACAGTGGATCACCTCCTATTTTTCCTGACGAGACGCGAGAACTACCGCATCAGGCGAACCGACTGACTACTAGATTTTTAGCAACTATTATCCTCTTCATCTGTAC
This sequence comes from uncultured Chloroflexia bacterium, assembly GCA_963769535.1. GTDB lineage: Bacteria > Chloroflexota > Ktedonobacteria > Ktedonobacterales > Ktedonobacteraceae > CF-113. The sequence goes on from CAVYMC010000011.1 coordinate 185,746, forward strand.
TATATGCAAGAGGCAGGGAGGGCGCGGCTTCGATTTCTATCCAGATGCGCTGCGCCAGCAAACGGGCTTCGTCCTCATTGGTGAGGGCTTGCTGGAATGGGAAGAAGGCGCGGTCGCTGCTGTGACGATGTATCCAGCGGCTGATGATGTTGATTTGATCGACTTCCGCCTTGCCGACGACGCTCGGTGGTTCGCCTAAGGATGAGGCGACTTGTAGCAGTTCGCCCACTACCTGTTTAGTACTTTCCGGCTCATGCGCAATGCAACGCTGGTCTACCAGGCGACCATGCCGGATGAGAAAGAGTTCGTTGCTGCCTGCGCGAGCCGAAGGATAGACAATGAAGAGGTTGTTGGCTTCGACCGCGCCCGTAATCAATTGCTGGCCGATCAACACTTCGTCAGCGCTGCGGATGGTGTCGCGCAGCCAGGCGGCGCGCTCAAAATTGAGTTGCTGCGAGGATTCCAGCATCTGGCGGCGCAGTCGATCCAGCAAGTCTTCGCGCTCACCGCCCAGGAAGGCGCACACTTCTTCAATAGTTTTGCGATACTCTTCGATGCCTGTTTCATCGACCCCGCCGCGACAGGGACCGGGGCAGCGATTTAGATGTAAGCGCAAACAGGGGTCGGATGGTTTGGCCTGGGGCGGTAAACCCTTTGTGCAGGTGCGAAGGGGAAAGACTTTCTGCGCCAGTTCAATAGTAACATCAACGATACGCCGACTGCGGAATGGGCCGAAGTAACGCGCGCCATCGGCTGCCACCTCGCGTGTGGCGTAGACACGCGGAAACTGGTGCTGGATGTCAATTTTGATAAAGGGATAGAGTTCGTAGTTGCGCAACTGCACGTTATAGGCCGGTTGCAACTCCTTAATCAATTGCGACTCGACCAGCAGCGCTTCCAGCTCGGAACCAAGCACGCGCGTCTCGATTTCTTTGACGTTTTGCAGCAAGCCATCCATTTTGCGCGTATAGCCCAGCGGCTGATTATAGTAGGACGCCAGGCGATCTTTCAAACATTTAGCCTTGCCCACGTAGATGACCTGTTGATTAGCGTCCTTCATAAGATACACGCCTGGGAGCGCGGGAAAGTCGCGTCTCCAGGCGGGATTGAGGAAAAGCGTGCCCGTCGGACGCACAGTGACCGATTGATTGGAGACCCGGCCATCGGCTCGCAGTTGCTCGATCTGCTTCTTAGTGGCAGCCTGGGTAATATCGCCATTCCAGGCAACGGGCAATTGCAGGCGGCGGCGCAGGTGTCCCAGCGTTTGAATTTCCTGCTCCTGAGCCAGCGCGAGCAATTTAATGAAGATGGCAGCCGTTACTCTGGCGTCGCCCAGGGCGCGGTGCCTGTTGGCGGTGGCTATTTTCAGGTGATCGGCCACGCTATCAAGCTTGAAGCGGCGCAACGCTGGCAGGAAGCGACGCGCAAGGGGGATGGTATCCAGCCCATCAATGGGGAAGTCGAGTCCCAGCAGCCGCGCTTCGTAAGAAAGGAAGCCGAGATCGAAGCCGATGTTATGCCCGACGAGGATCGCGCCATCGATGAAATCGAGAAAATCGGGGAAAATTTCGGCGGCTTTGGGCGCAGTATTGACCATCTCCTGGTTGATGCCGGTAAATTGCACGATGAAGGAAGGCAGGCGAGTGCCAGGATTGAGCAGCGTTTGAAACGAGCCGAGCGCCTCGCCTCCACGCATACGCACACCGGCGATTTCGATGACGCGGTGCGAGCCGGGCCGCAATCCCGTCGTTTCGGTATCAAGCACGACAAATTCAATCTCGGACAGGGAACGGTGCGTGCTGCGCCACGCCGTAAGCGCCCAATCCGAATTCTCCACCTGCTCAAATAACGAAGAACTGTTCAAGGCTTTGCGCAGCAGCGACACCCAGACGGGATTTTTTGCCGTTGCAGTCCCCTCGCTCACGCCAAATAAATGTTGCAGCAGTGTCTCTTCCGCTACAGCCTGCCCAACGCTCTCCAAAAGTTCGTGCGCGCGCCGCAGCAATACCCCCTGCTGCGCGCTAACCTCGACCTGCGTCATGCTTGCTCTCTCCCTCGTGACCTAGTATAGATCAAGTGTACCAGAAGAATAACACGCGGGGCGATGGTTTGCAAGTAGGATGAGCCGGGGCAGGGGCAAGCCCAGCCCTGGCGCTGACCAACCTCTCGCGTTATATTTATGGATGTTAGCGCGAAGAAGACTCTACAATCTCCGTGTAACAGAAGGGGAAGCATTTCATGGAGGGAAACAAACTTCAATCCAGCATTGATGCATTACGTGCGCTCGTCAATGAGCGTGGCTGGCGCATTATTGACGAAAAAGCCATTCAATGGGGCTACCAGTTGACCGTCAGCGATGGAAACATTAAGATTCCCGTCGATCTATTCACTACAGGTAAAGCGCTTATTCAGGGTAAATCAAGTTCTCTCAAGTCAGAAATCCAAATGTGGTGGAATACTCGCAAGGCATCTTCTTCTCAGCCTGCGACACCCACAACCACGCAGTCATCTTTTATCAAGACGCCTACTATTTCACCTTCACCGCTGGCAAGTTTCGCGGGTACAGCAAGAATTGGGTGCGACGAATCGGGCAAGGGCGATTATTTTGGGCCACTGGTGATCGCGGCGGTGTATGTGGATGAGCAGAGCGAAACGCGATTACAACGTCTGGGAGCGCGCGATAGCAAAATGCTCACAGATAATCGAATGTTGGGAATGGCAGAAGAAATCAAAAAATTATGTCCTCATGTTGTTGTGCCAGTCGAGCCAAAAAGATATAACGAGCTATACGCCAAAACTGGAAATTTGAATCGCCTGTTGGCCTGGGGTCATGCCTGGACGTTGGAACAATTACTTGAGAAGACGCCATGCAACCTCGCTATTATTGACCAGTTTGGAGACCCATCCTACGTCCTCAATGCCCTGCGTGAAAAAGGTCGCCAGATCACTATCGAGCAGCGCACCCACGCCGAAGAGGACATCGCCGTAGCAGCCGCGTCGATTCTGGCCCGCGCCAGCTTTGTGCAAATCCTGGAGCAGTTATCAAAAAGCGCCGGGGTCGCGCTGCCAAAGGGGGCTTCCGACCCATCGATTGTGCCGGTAGGGCGCGGAATCGTTGCTCGCGGGGAAAAAGAGCGCCTGGCCGAATTCGCGAAACTACATTTCAGGACGACTGAAGCGATTCTGCAAAGCTAAAAGAAGCCTTAGAGCCAGCCTTTTTGTTCGGCGATATGCGCGGCCTCAACGCGGTTATGCGCTCCCAGTTTCTGGATAGCGACGGAGAGATAATTGCGCACGGTTCCTTCGGAGAGAAAGAGTGACGCGGCGATATCGGCAATACTTGCTCCCTGAGTAGCGGCCGCCAGCACGTTGCGTTCTCGCTCGGTAAGCGGATTATTACCTTCGCTGAGCGCGGCCATAGCAAGCGTTGGATCGACGATGCGTTCGCCAGCAACGGCGCGCCGGATAGCGGTCGCAAGTTGGGTAGAAGGAGCATCTTTGAGGAGAAAACCGACGACGCCGCTCTCCATGGCTTTTCGCAGGTAGCCTGGACGCCCAAAGGTGGTCAGGATAAGCACGCGACATGATGGGAGTTGGGCATGAAGCTCAGCGGCGGCAGTGATGCCATCGCATCCAGGCATCTCGATGTCTAACAAGGCCACATCTGGTTTAGCAGCGCGAGCAACCGTCGCTACTTCATCCCCACGACCAACTTCAGCCACTATTTCAATATCGCTTTCCAGCGAAAGCAGGGCTGCGAGCGCGCCACGCACCATAGCCTGATCCTCTGCCAGCAATACACGAATCATAGCTGCTCGCTCCTTTCGCTGCTACTATCGATGCGTTCTGACGCGGCCAATGGCCATCGCTGCGCGGGTGAAGTTGTGGAAGCATCGAGAGTCTCTGCATCGTGATTTCCTTGTGCAAGAGGCACAGAGACGGACAGGTGGAAGCCGTCGGCACCGGGATATGCTTCGCAGCGACCGCCAAGCGCGGTTACACGTTCGGCAAGTCCGCGCAGGCCGTTCCCACCACTATCGCTGCCAGTGCCGCTGATTGAGGCGGTTCCATCGTCGATAACTTCGACATGAACAAGATGCTTCTCGCGCACTATGCGGATCGTACACTGGTGAGCGCGGCTGTGCCGGATAACGTTCGTCACCCCTTCGCGCACCGCCCACGAAAGTACTGCTTCAATGGCAGGCGGTAATGCGCCAATCATGCTCTCATCACCCTCGTAGCGATACATGATGCCGGCTGCGGTTAAGATTTCCTGCGCCCCCTGCAATTCGCTTGCAAGCGTAGGTTGACGATATGCGGCGACGGCCTCGCGAACTTCCTGAAGCGTCGTGCGCGCCACGTTCTCTACATCACCAATCTCGACAGCCGCCCGTTCCGGCGATATAGCAATGAGACGCCTGGCAAGTTCGCTTTTGAGGGCGATGAGGGAGAGGTTGTGGCCCAGTAGATCATGCAGGTCTCGCGAGATACGCAGCCGTTCGGTCGTCACAGCCAGGCGAGCAATCTCCTCACGTGCAGCGCGTAAATTCCAGCCCGTGGTAATTGACCACATCACAATTCTTGTAATGAAAATGATCGCGGGGATGAAAACGACCGTTTGCAAAATAGTGAGCCAACCAGGATTAACGAACCAACCAATAGCGGCAGCAAGTAGTGTGATAATAGCGGCAATCAGCAGTGTCCAGCGTACCGAAAGGCTCCCTCCCACGTAGCCACTTGTAAAGAAGAGCAGCCCTTGCCATTCATATCCTCCCAGCAGCATGAGAACAAAACTCAACACGGTCAAGACAACGATCGTCAACCACGTCGAGGCCTCCATATGCTCTGGAAAGGACGATGCGGCGACAAGACGTTGCGCGCGGTGCCACGCGGCCCAAAGGTAGATACCGAAGAAGAGTACAGCGCCAACAAGCGTTGTGATAAGACGCGGCAAGGTGGGACGAGCCTGGAAAAAGGTGACGATGGCGGGTATAATGAGAGGCAGCCATACTACCCAGATCAACCACAAAAGATGGGGAGAGCGGCTTCCGGCTTTTAAGGATGCGCGAACCTCATATGGATCGTTTATGCGTGTGTTTTCCAACTCTGCATACACCTGCCCGTAAAATATTTGAACATTCTCTTCCGGTTCTATTCTACAACGATGGTGGGTATGTGACCAACCATAACTGGATACAGGAAAAACGGGACGCGATACATCGCGTCCCTACAAGGCTCTTCTAGTTGCTGGCTGCGCTCATCTTTGCGCGTCCCAGACGAGCAGGGATGAGCATAACCAGCCATAAGATGTTGCCTGCATTCATGAGGATAGTTGGGAACCAATCCCAGAGGTTATGCACTCCAACCGAATTGGGATTTGGATTGGTCACACCGAGCACAATCAGCACGATGCTGGCAACGATGGAGAGGGTCGCCAAAATGCTCAAACCAATTATGGCCCCGCGTGCGCTTGACTCATGCCCCTGCTCAGCGCCGCGCACCCGAAAAATTTGGAGAACCAGCGCCAGTAAGATCAGAATGGGAATGCAATGGAGAAGCATGTTCCAAAGTGGCAAACCGGCAGTAAAATTCCCATCAGACCATCCCGACCCGGCGGCCATCAATATAATTGATGTGATCTGGAACTTGCCAGTTAAATTCTGTGTGTTTGTCATGATAGTGGACCTTTCACCTTTCTTATTTCGCTCTTTGCGGTACATTCATTTTCAATACCGACGGTTCAAGTATAAGGGCGCAGCGGCGTTCTCAGTAGTGAAAGCAATCATGATATCGAGATGACATTTGTCATAGTGGCTGACCGGCGTAAATGAAAGGGGAAAAGGAAAAAATATGCCGTATGATTTTAAACGTGGAGTGGAGCGCTAGCTTTGAGGCTCATCTATATCTACCTGGTATTCCTGGAGGCCCTTTGCTTTTGTCAACTGTTCCAGGGACAAATACGTGTTTTTCAGGTTGGCCCCGCTCAGGTCGGCTCCATTCAGATCGGTTCCGTTCAGGTTGGCTCCGCTTAGCCTGGCCTCGCTCAGGTCGGCCTCAGTCAGGTTAGCCCGGCTCAAGTCAGCTACGATCAGGTTGGCTCCGCTCAAGATCGCATGGCTCAGATCAGCCTTGCTCAGGTTGGCTCCACTCAAATTCGTCTCACTCAGGTTAGCGCCGCTCAAGGTCGCATGGCTCAGGTCTGCCGTACTCATGTAGGCCTCTTTCAGGTCCGCTTTCATCAGACGAGCGCCATGCAGCCTGGCTTTGCTCAGATCGGTCTTGTTCAAATGAGCTTCGCTCAGATTGGCTTTACTCAGATCGGCTTTACTCAGATCAGCTTCACTCAAGTCGGCCTTGCTCAGATTGGCTCCAATCAGATTGACTCCGCTCAAAGAGGCATGGGCCAGATTTACTTCTTGCAAGTCGGCCCCATGCAGATCAACAACAGCAATCAGTTGTGATTCGCATAAGAACTGCACTATACGCAGTTTGCGTTTTGCATCTAATTGAGGAAGCAGGGTAATGGTTCTGGCGCGCGCCAGGACGCCTGCTTCATCGCCTGGTTGAGATGAGCGCAGGTTCTGCTCAAGGAGCAATTCTGATACGCTATCAAAATAGGCTTGCAGGGCAGTTTCGCGCAAATACTCTCCCGCGATTTTCCGGTCATTTCTGCGGTTGATCACGTTAAACCATATGGCAAGTAGAGCAAGCGCAAGGGGCATAACAAGCAACAGCAGCCAGTCCCGCACATTTTTGAAGTCCGGCCATCCCCAACGATACCAGTAGAGAGCAACAATGGATGCGCTGGCTACAATACATATCCCGCTTAGAAACGGTATTCGTCGTTTTGTTTTCATTCTGCAATCACACTGCTTCGCGGTTGATGAGAAGTTAGAGCATAAATCTTCATCAATATGACGTATACGGAGTTGCGCGGTAACGACTATGAGACAAGTAGCCATGCTCCCAGGCCAATCAGAAGCAAGGCGCTCAGATATTCACTCCCCTCTTGAAGAGGTTTCAAACGGGAGCGTAATATTCGACCGAGCGACAGCCCGATCACCGTCAGCAGAAATCCCTGTAGGCCGATCAACAGGCAGAGCACGAGGGGACTGACGGTTTTTCCAGAGGTTATAGACCCCAGTGAAAAACCAATAGCTAGCTCATCCAGGCTCACACTCAGCGCGAGCAGCAATTGTCGCCCCCGGCGCATTCGCCTTTGCGATGATAACGACGCCGGGACATCCGCCTGGGAAGCGACGACGCCAGGTTGTTGCCGTTTCTTACGCAGATATGCGCGCCCCTCTTCCCACAATTCCCACGCACCCACGCCGATCAAGAGCAGAGGACCGGCGTAATGCATAACATTACTCGCTACTAAAGATACCGCATAACCAACTCCGAGGCCAACTATTGGCATCAACATTTCCGCCAGTGAGAAAAGCAGCGCTAAACGCAGCCAGTCATAGGAGAAGAGGGGATTTTTTTCTTGCGCGCCGGAAACAAAACCGCCGGGGCTTTTGATGCCAAGACTGAGGGAGACTCCCAATGTATCAAGGCCTAGAGGCAAAATAACGAGGAGCAATTGGAGCGAAGACATACAACTATCACCTCTTCCTGATTTTCGGCCAACAGTGTTTTCAATGTATTATATGCTCTGCGTTTTATTTATTACACCAGGATGAAGAGACAGCGAGAATGCTAGCCATTTCTCTAATCTGTCACAAAAATTTCACTTTTTGCGCGCCGTATACGTTATAATGTCAAACACTAAGAAAACTGCATAGAACCGATTTGGTTGAGAGGAAGTGTATGGTCACGAAGAAGGCCACTCGCGGAGCGGCGAAGAAACGCGCATCCGGCGAAAATGACCTGACAGGGCAACAAGAGTTGCCTTTATTGCCTATTCGTAATACGGTGTTAATACCCAATATCGTTATTCCGCTGATGGTCGGGCGCGAGCAATCGATCAAGGCTATCGAGGCGGCCATGAGCAAGGATCGCACGCTGTTCGTCGTCACGCAGAAAAATGAGGAGTTAGAAGATCCCGGCCCGGATGACGTGTATACCATCGGCGTCGAAGCAGTGATTGACCGCGTGCTTAAATTGCCAGACGGCTCGACCAGCGTCTTGATACACGGGCAGAGGCGCTTGCGCCGCCTTGAATATACCCAGATCACGCCCTTTATGCGCGCGCGCACAGAAGTTATCGCGGAAGAGACAGAACGCACGCTGGCAGTAGAGGCGTTGATGCGGGCGACGCTGGCGCTCTTTGAAAAATGCATCAAACTGAGTAATTCGCTGCCCGATGAGGCGTTTATCACAGCCATGAATATCGATAAGCCGGGCTTGCTGGCGGATTTTGTTGTCTCCATCATCGAAACGCCCATTGCCACGCGCCAGGAAATACTGGAAGCGTTCAACATCGAGGAACGTTTGCAGAAAACCTGTATCCTGCTCTCGAAAGAACTCAATATTCTCGAACTGGAGTCGCATATTCACACCCAGGTGCAGCAAGAGGTAGACAAGAGCCAGCGCGAATACTTTCTGCGCGAACAACTCAAGGCCATTCAAAACGAACTGGGCGAGACAGACCCCACTATCCGCGAAGGCGCGGAACTGCGCGACAAAATCGAGGCGGCAGGTATGCCAGAAGAGATCAAGGCCAGAGCATTGAAGGAGCTTGACCGCCTCAATGCCACGCCCTCTATGGCTCCCGATTCAGGCGTGATACGCACCTACCTGGACTGGCTGGTTGGACTGCCCTGGACGAAGGCGAGCGATGATCAACTCGATCTCAAGGAGGCGCAGCGCATTCTGGAAGAGCGACACTACGGGCTGGAAAAGGTGAAAGAGCGCATCCTGGAATACATCGCCGTGCGCAAACTTTCCGACAATATGCGCAGTCCCATCCTGTGTTTTGTTGGCCCGCCGGGAGTGGGCAAAACCTCGCTGGGACGTTCCATCGCCGAGGCGTTGAACCGCAAGTTTGTGCGCCTCTCGCTGGGCGGCGTGCATGACGAGGCCGAGATTCGCGGCCATCGCCGCACCTACGTGGGCGCGCTGCCCGGGCGCATTCTCCAGACCATGAAAACGGCTGGCACCATCAATCCGCTTTTTGTGCTGGACGAGATCGACAAAATCGGCGCGGACTACCGGGGCGATCCCTCGGCGGCTCTGCTCGAGGTGCTTGACCCCGAACAGAATCACGCCTTCTCGGATCATTATCTGGAAGTCCCCTATAATCTTTCCAAAGTCATCTTCCTGACGACCGCTAACGTGCTGCATCCCGTGCCTGCCGCGCTGCGCGACCGCCTGGAAGTTATCGAGTTGCCGGGTTATACCGAGGACGAGAAGCTGCATATCGCGCGCCAGTTCCTCATTCCCAAACAGATGCAGGAGCATGGGCTGAAAGCATCCAAAGTGGCCTTTGAGGATGCCGCCATTCATCGACTTATTCGCGAATACACCTTCGAGGCTGGCGTGCGCAACCTGGAACGCGAAATTGCCTCCGTGCTGCGCAAGGTGGCACGTAAAGTGGCGGAGGGACGCCGCAGCAAAATGATTATCACGGCGGAGAAACTTCCTGATTACCTGGGGCCGCAAAAACACTTTTTTGAACTGGCCGAACAAAAGGACGAGCCGGGCATCGCTACCGGCGTGGCATGGACCAGCGCGGGCGGCGACCTGCTGACCGTTGAGGCGACGCTGATGGAGGGGCGCGGCAACCTGACGCTGACCGGGCAGCTTGGCGATGTGATGAAAGAATCGGCGCAGGCCGCGCTCTCCTACGCCCGCTCGCGCGCCAAACAGCTTGGTCTGGAGAGCCGCTTCTACGAGAAATACGACATCCACCTGCACTTGCCAGCCGGGTCCATCCCCAAAGACGGTCCATCGGCAGGCATCACCATGGCAACGGCCATAATTTCCGCGCTCACCCGGCGCGCGGCGCGGCGCGATGTCGCTATGACGGGGGAAATCACCCTGCGCGGGCGCGTACTTCCCATCGGAGGCGTAAAAGAGAAGGTGCTGGCTGCGCACCGCGCCGGCATCAAAACTTTTATCCTGCCCAAACGCAACATGCAGGACTTGCAGGACGTGCCGCCCGAAGTCGTGAAAGACCTGCGCTTCATGCCGGTGGAACGTATGGATGAAGTGCTGGCTATCGCCCTGCACGCGCTCCCCCTCTCGCCGGAAGAATCGGAGCAGCCGGAATATGTTTCGGCCCCCATCAAGCCTATCCGGGTAAAAAGAGCGCCTGTACCCAGGCCAGCCACACGTTCGGCGGGGCCAGTGTAGCGGATCAGGGCGGGGCTTGTCTCCGCCCTGATCGGTGCGTCACCCCTTTCTTCCTCAATTGTTACAAGCCTGTCTATGTTGCGTTGGATTCAATGAGAACAGAAGTAACAAAGTGAACAGGTCAGGTAAATGAGCAGCCGGCAGTTAATCCCACGCCCTGAAGAGGCGACATTACGGCAAGAGCGCCGTGAAAACCGCGCCATACGCCGCAAGCAACAACGCCGCGCGCGTCTCTCCGTGTGGTTTTCCAGCAGCATCAGTGCCTTGCTACTGCTAGCGATGGGTTTCTTCTACTTGCAAATTCAACACATGACGAGCATCAATACGCTCCATCCGCCCATCAGTGGTATTTCATGCGATAGCATGGAGCAAAACGGCTATCATATTCATGTTCATTTCAAGATTTACATCAATGGCAAAGAGCTCACCATTCCGACAGGTATTGGCATTCCCACCGATAATACCTGTCTCTACTGGATGCACACGCATACCGACGATGGCATCATCCACATCGAAGCGCCACAAAAACTGCACAACCTGGCCCTGGATGACTTCATGACACTCTGGCAACAGGGCTTTGCCACCCTCAATTTCCCGCAAGAGATGACGCAAGCGAGCGGCTGGCAAATCTTCGTCAATGGCAAGCCCTTCAATGGAGTCGTCAAGTCCCCCCTGTTTACTGAAGTGACCCTGCAACCCCATGATGCCATCACGATGGAATACGGCTCGCCCAATCCTCCTCCTGACCTGTTTTATGCTTTTCCGGCTGGCCTTTAGGGTAGTTCATTCATCACCACTATCCAATGACAGTATAAAAATAGGCGTGAAACGAGACAATAGCCTCATACGCGGCGAAATTCGCGGAGACCACTGATCGCAGCAAAAAATGATTGACAGACCAGGTTGATTATGGCATAATAGCTATGCAGTTACGCGGAGAGGTCGCATAGTGGCCTAGTGCGAGCGATTGCTAATCGCTTGAGGTTAACCGCCTCCGAGAGTTCGAATTTCTCCCTCTCCGTTATTTTTATTTTGATTCCTTTCACTCCTGCTAAATTTCATAATCTTCAGCCCAATTAAACCGAGGGTCGGTGATTTCCTCGTAAGGTACAATGTACGTCTTCTTATGGTTCCCTCGCACTAACCCTGCCTTCTTAAATCGAAGCGTCATACCACTACCCTTCGGAGCCTCATCAACTGAGATCATATAGACTTTTCCATTATCTGGCAGGTACACCGCGAAGTACTCGGCCTTTCCCACGTACCCTCGTTTGCGGTGATTAGATCCCCTGGTATTAGTCGTCACAGAGACGGTGTTAAACTCGATACAAGTCCCATCCTTCGTAAGACGCCCCGTTTTGACCTGTATACGAACAAGCCGACTTTCTTTATGAACAAAGAAGCTGAAATGTCGTTCTGTGGTTTCCAGATAGTACGCCAGATCATAGCCCAGATGATCCGCCCAGGGCAGCAGTACCTCAAATCCTAACTGGACCAGACGATTCAATACAGCAGTTTGGGAAACCAAGCCTTGTTGTGACGTATCCCTCATGATCTACCCCCATTACTTTCGATTATACTCAGATGAAATCCACAAAATCTTCTCAGGTGCCAGGTTTTCCAGGCAAAACGCCATTGAATACCATACCATCATTGATACGCTCCTCATCGAGGACAGCAAGAGTTATGGCTGCTTTCGGCATGATATGGCTATTTACCCTAGTTAGTACCAAATATATTATTATATTAAAGTATATATGAGTTGACGGTAGAAAGTCAAGCTTAATTGACGTTTACCAGCTAACAGGTTATAATATTAATAAAAAAGGCGAGGTGCATCCTGGAAGCACGTTTTTTGACAGTTGAAGACATAGCGCGAGATTTGAATATCGCAGAAGATACTGTTCGTAGTTGGATACGCGAGAGAAAACTTCCTGCCTATCGGGTTGGGAAAGAATATCGCATTAAGATTGTCGATTATGAACGTTTCCTCGAACAGCGCAGGACAATGGATGGCGATTCCTAAATGAGAGATTGACCACACGTTATTTGCGGATTCAGGCGCACAGAATGCTGGTAGTGTATCTGCCCCTCAAGCTACAAGATCTCGGATATGCTACCTCATAACCGAGATTATTTTCAAATCGCGTGGTATCTGGAATATCGATATCCATATTTTATGTGTATTTCGCCCATATAAAATGCGGCTAAGGAGTGTAGACAATGAACGTGTTGCAAGCTGCTGAAATTGCCCTTAAAGAAGCAAGCACGCCTCTCAACTACAAGGAGATTACCCAACGGATGACCGAGCGTGGGTTGTGGCAGACCGATGGTAAGACGCCCGATGCAACTGTCAATGCCGCCATCGCAGTAGATATTAAGTATAATGGGGCCCATTCTCTTTTTCAGCGCACCGATAAGGGAGTGTATGTCTTACGTGAATGGGGATTACCTGAGTTTCATGCTCCGAACGAGTCGACTGATACAGAAGATGATACGCAGCAGCCGACTCTTGACGTTTCCACCACAAAGTCGTTTTCTTTCACAGATGCCGCCGAGCAAGTACTCAAGCAGTTCAGTAACAGTAAGCCGATGCATTATCGAGAGATAACCGGGAAGGCTCTCGAACTAGACCTCATTAAAACAAAAGGTGTGACCCCAGAGGCAACGCTCTATTCGCAGATTCTCTCCGAAATCCGCCGTCAGGTCCGTAGGGGAAACACGCCGCGTTTTGTCATGCAAAAAGGCGGACTAGAGGATTGTCTCGCTGGCAACCAATTGAAACAATTGGGTTAGTGTCTCAGATAGAACAGCACAATCAGCAGGCTCGAAAGAAAATTCATGATCGCCTTCTTTCGATGCACCCGAAGGAGTTTGAGGAGCTGGTGAGCAAGCTAGTGGTTGCTTTGGGGTTTGAGGATGTGATAGTCACAAATTATAGCAACGATGGTGGTATTGATGTGCGCGGAACACTGGTTGTCGGCGATGTCATTCGCGTCAATATGGCCGTGCAGGCGAAACGATGGAAAGGCAATGTGCAGGCGCCGATAGTGCAGCAGGTGCGAGGCAGTTTGGGAATACACGATCAGGGGTTAATCATTACTACAAGCGACTTTTCCCCTGGCGCTACGGAAGAGGCCCGGCTTCCGAATAAAATACCGATGGCATTGATGAATGGTGATCAATTGGTGGCTCTACTTGTAGAGCATAACATTGGCGTACATCGCGCATCATATCAGTTGATTGAATTGGGTGAAACTGAAGAATAGACATATTTGAAAAGCGTATCCTTTGCTATGGATTGGATTCCATAAGGACAGGATTTTTATAGAGAAAGATACGCTGCCGAAATGCGAAACGCCCATGGGATTGACAAATCCTTCTCGCTCTGCTATTATCTTGACACAGATAGAGGGGTGTGCCCAACGGTTGAGGCGGTCGTCTCCAAAACGACTTTCAGCAGGTTCGACTCCTGTCACCCCTGCCAAAACCTCCTGAACACTGCGTTCAGGAGGTTTTTAATTTGTTCTGATCGCCCCCACTGCATTTCATAATCTTCTGCCCAATGGAACCGGGGATCGCTTATTTGCTCATACGGAACAACGTGAGTACTTTTATGATTGCCACGCACAAGCCCTGCGCTCTTAAAACGAAGTGTCATATCCGTAGATTTGGGGGCTTCTGTAACTGAAACCATGTATACTTTACTATTGTTTGGACAATAAACAGCAAAGTACCTGGCAAACATGACTTTGGTCATAGAACTCTACTCTCCCTGAGAGATTGCGGGTATACTAAACGTAGAAGCATTCGCGCTTTTCAATATTGAGCGAACCAAAAAGGAAAATCCGTGAATATTGCCTTGTTAGAAGACAATCCTCCTATTCTTGATTACCTGTCAACCGCGTTGGAGATGCTTGGGCATTCCGTGCATAAATTTACCAGCAGCGCCCCTTTGCTTGAAACGCTTTTTACCGGCGAAAGCGCGCGCGCGCCTCTTCCTTATGACCTCGCGCTGATCGACCTCCTGCTGCCCGGCCCCGTTTCTGGACTGGAGGCAGCGCAAATGATACAACAGGCTATTCCAACACAACAACTGCACATTATCGTGATATCGGCCTGTAGCCAGAAAGAGTTGGAGGAGGCGCAGGCAGAACTGCCGCAGGTGCCGATGTTGCGCAAGCCCTTCAAGATGCACGAGCTAATGCAGATCATCGATCAGATGCAGCCAGCCGGGTAGCTGGAAGACGGCTTCTTACATTCCTATTCATCTGATAGCGATGTAGCACAACTTGAGCGCAAACCAGGCGACGAACTCGCCATCATGCGCGTCTCGCTCAAACCCTACGCCTGCTGCCGCTACATGCATGGCCCGATTGACTGCCTCTTCGACATCATGCGCCACCATAAGCTCGACCCGCAGCATATAACGCGCGAAGAGAGATTATTGAGCGCGTGCAACACCTGGATGACATGGAGCGTATTGAGTGGGGAATGCTTGCGGGGTAAATGTAGTATACTGTACCCAACAGGCATATTGCGAATTATACAACTTCTACATCTTATCGCTCGTACTTAGCATAGCGCTGCATAACAGGATTGAAGGAGCTAATGATATGTCTCAGCAACATATGGAATTTGACGAGAGCCAGCGCGAAAGACCCGGCGCTTCCTATATCGCGTATGAAGGAGTTCCTCCGTATAACAGTTACTCCACTCATCCGTACAGGCAAAAACTCTCAGCGCAGGAAACAAGCAGGATGCCAACAGCAGGCCAACGTCTTGCGCTGGCTATCGTTTCGTTCGTATTATGGATCGCGCTTTTCTTGATCGTGGCAGCAATCATGAGTTCGTATATTCCACCATTCGGGCCAGGTGGATATACCGAATCGATCTCAAATATACTCTTCCCTTTCCTCATCATAGGGTTTCTGATTTTCTCAGCAATTGTGATCCTGGTCAACGTTCTATTCAACCGCAAGAGATGAGTAACATAAAAAAGCGGGAGGCGATTTGCCCCCCGCTTTTTTATGCATACAGCGTTTACGCCATCTTGACTGTTTCCAGCGCTTCGATAGCGATCTTCTCATCTTGCACGATCAGATTCGCCATCTGTCCGGGCTTGATTGCGCCCGACAGCAGCGCATCCGCCAGCGTATCATCGACGTAGGTCTGGATGGTGCGGCGCAATGGACGCGCTCCATACTCTTCGTCGAAGCCTTCGCGCAGCAGCAGTTCGCGCGCCTCGTCGCTCACCGCCAGCTCGATGTTGTGTTCGCTCAAGCGCGAGCGCACCTGGGCCAGCAGCAGATCAACGATCTGGTAGAGTTCCGCCTTACCCAGCGAGTGGAAGACCACAATCTGGTCAATACGGTTGATGAACTCAGGCCGGAAGATACGCTTCAAGCCGTCTATAGCCTTCGAGCGCATCGCCTCGTGCTGCTCATCGCGGGAGTCATCGTCCTTTGTGGGCAGGAAGCCAATACGCACGGCGCGTTTGAGGTCCGCGCTGCCCGCGTTGCTGGTCATAATCACAACGGTATTCTTGAAGTCCACCGTGCGGCCCTGACCATCGGTTAAACGCCCGTCGTCCATGATCTGCAACAGCGCGTTGAAGACCTCTGGATGCGCCTTCTCCACCTCGTCCAGCAAAATCACGCTGTACGGTCGGCGGCGCACCTGCTCGGTCAATTGGCCGCCTTCGTCATACCCAACGTATCCAGGAGGGCTGCCAAACAGACGCGAGACCGTGTGCGGCTCCATGTACTCCGACATATCGAGGCGAATCAGATTCTCCTCGCCGCCAAAGAGTTCAGCCGCCAGCGCCTTCGCCAGTTCGGTCTTACCAACACCGGTCGGGCCGAGGAAGAGGAACGAACCAATCGGGCGTTTGGGATCTTTCAATCCCGCGCGCGACCGGCGAATGGCACGCGCCACCGCGCTAATCGCCTCGTCCTGACCAATGACGCGCTTGCGCAGGTCAGCTTCCAGGCTAATCAGGTTCTGCCGCTCGCTCTCCAACATCTGGCTCACGGGTACGCCCGTCCAGTTCTCCACCACCCTGGCGATCAATTCAGGTGTGACCAGCAGCGTCATAGAGCTACCGGATTCTGCCCGCGCTTTATCCAGCCTGGTCTGTGTCACCAGTTCCTGCTGGCGCAGTTTGGCCGCGTGTTCGTAATCCTCTGCATTAGCAGCGGCTTCTTTCTTCGCCTGAATCTCGGCAAGCTCTTTCTCCAGATCGGAGATGAGCAACGGGCTTACAATACCCTGCTCGATGGCCTCAAGGCGCAGAGCCGAACCCGCTTCGTCCATCACATCGATAGCCTTGTCGGGCAGGAAACGATCATTGATGTAGCGGTCGGACAGCTTCACAGCCGCGTCGATAGCCTCGTCAGTAATGCCGATGCCATGATGCAGTTCGTAATTGGGACGCACGATACGCAGCATCTCGATGGCTTCTTCAGGAGTAGGCTCGCCAACCTTCACCGGCTGGAAGCGGCGCTCCAGCGCGGCATCCTTCTCGACATGTTTGCGGTACTCGTTCAACGTGGTCGCGCCAATACAACGCAATTCGCCACGCGCCAGCGCAGGTTTCAGCATATCAGCCGCGCCGACCGCGCCTTCAGCCGCGCCTGCGCCCACAACCGTGTGCAACTCGTCGATAAAGACAATCACATCGGGAGATTCGCGCAATTCTTCGAGAATCGACTTGATGCGCTGCTCAAACTGGCCCCGGAACATCGCGCCTGCCACCATGCCGCCGATATTCAACGACACAATACGCTTGTTGCGCAGGGTTGAGGGAACATCTCCTTCGTTGATACGACGCGCCAGTCCCTCGACAATGGCAGTCTTACCCACGCCCGGCTCGCCAATCAACACGGGATTATTCTTCTGACGGCGACCCAGCACAGTAATCACGCGGCGCAGTTCGCGCGCGCGTCCTGCTGCCGGGTCAAGTTTTCCTTCCGCAGCCTCGGCGGTCAAATCGCGCCCGTACTGGTCAAGCGTCGGGGTCTTGCTATGTTTTCCCTGCCGCTCGGCGGTAGCCGTATTCTTACTGCCAGCAGAGGCAGAGTTGTTTCTATTTCCATTAAAGCCAAGGGGGAAACCGCCGGGTTCGCCCGCATCATCAGAGTTGCCCATCTGGTTCATGGCAACGCCCATCAACTCCTCTGCGCATGTCTGGCAAAGAAAGTGGGCCTCACGCCGACCATTGACGATCTGATCTATACGCGCTACGGCAGGATTCTTCTGGCAACGTTCACATTTCATGAATTGAATGCTCCTCACTATCGGGAACTATTTAGCAGTCCCAGGGTTTGATTGCTAAAGAGTATATCACAGACATTTCGATCTGTCTAGCAGTCAACACACGAGATTGCTAGTCATAGATAATAACAAGGTGATTGGGAAGGTTATTCCAACAGGAAGGCCGAATTTCACAAATCTATTGACAGAATTCCCCACAAAGTCCATAGTAGAAGAGACATCGATGGAATGGGCAGCAAACTCTTTTTGGATAACCGGACCCGACAAATCTTACAGCAAACTGCGCAGTATTTTGCGGCGCAACAACGGCAAGCCTACCTGGTGGGCGGCTCGCTGCGTAATATGCTGCTTGGAGAAGCCTGTGACGACCTGGATATCGTTGTCGAAGGTGAGGCGCACAGGCTGGCGCGCCACCTGACCGATACACTGGGCGGTTATTATGCCCGTCTGCACGATAAAGCCAGCCGCGTGATTGTGAAGGCGGAAACAGGTGACATTACGCTAGACATCGCCTCACTGCACGGCCAATCGCTTGAAGAAGATCTACGGACACGCGATTTCACCGTCAACGCGCTGGCCGCCCCGTTGGATGAAACGTTATCCATGCAACTTATCGATCCCTTGCATGGAGAGGAAGACCTGCGGGCGCGCCGCTTGAGGGCCGTAAATGATGCCGTTTTTCAAGCTGATCCCTTGCGTATGTTACGCGCTGTTCGCTTAATGACCCGCTACCAGTTCAGCCTGGACACTGGCACACAAGAGCTAATCCGGCGAGATGCCGCGCTCGTGCCGGCAGTAGCTCCCGAACGCATACACGACGAACTGTACGCTATACTGGAACCGGATGGCGCGACTGCTCACCTGCGTCTACTAGATGAACTGGGGCTGCTCACCGAACTTATCCCCGAATTGATTCCGGCAAAGGGGATGCGCCAGCCCAACCCGCATTACTGGGATGTTTTCGAACATTCCCTTGAAACTGTCGGCGCATTGGAACTGATCGCGCGCGCATGTGTACTGGACGCGCAGGAAAATGTGTCGGACGCGCAGGCACATATGTCGGACGCGATAAATCGCGTCCCTACACATGCATCCGCAACACTCGCGCATCTCACTCCCAACGCAACAACTGCCGCGTACCTCGCCAACATCCAGAGTTTATTAAAAGAGGCAGAAGAACAGGGCATATTTTCCCTTGCGGAACTGACCGCCCCGCGAATGAAGATGGCCGCTTTGCTGCACGATATTGGCAAACCTGTCACCTATACCGCAGCCGAGGATGGCAGCATTCGTTTTTACGCTCACCCACAAATGGGCGCGCCCATCGCCTTACACATCACACGGCGATTGAGCGCGAGCGTCAGGGATCGCCGCCTGGCGCAACTGGTAGCAGCTCATCACATGCGACCCGGCCAGCTTGGGCAAGACGGCGAAGTGACGCCGCGCGCCATTCGCCGCTATTTCGTAGACCTGGGGCCGGCAGGTATCACGATCGCGCTCTTCTCGCTGGCCGACCACCTGGCTACCTTCGGGCCGCAGCCGCTCACCAGCGCCTGGGAGCGCCACCTGTCCGTCGTCAGCCTGTTGCTGACGCGCTACATTCGCGAGCGCGACAGCATCCTGCCGCCGCGCCTCTTATCACCCGAAGAGTTGATGCGACGCCTGAAACTGGAACCCGGCCCCCTCGTCGGCCAACTCCTGGATGCCATCGCCGAAGCCCAGTCCGAAGGCACCATCCACTCCAAAGAGGAAGCCCTCTGGCTAGCCGAAGAACGACTTTCCACCCTCGGCAGTGATTCGTTGTGATATCACGCCAGGGCGGGAACAATTGGACGAGGGCGGCGCAAGCGCCCCCACCACCCATCCCAACCTCTCCCGCCCCTACCAGAATGCCACTGTAGGGACGGGGGATGAGGCGGTGATGGGTGGGGCCGCTTGCGCCGCCCTCGTACATCAATATGCCGGGAGGACAAACCAAACCTCACTGTCTCCTACCCTGCGGGAATCGTCACTCTTCCCTGGCCGGTGGGCGGCATATTCGGGCCGGAGCCAACCCAGCGAATGGCGGTGCCGATGGCCGTAACTTCCATCCATTCGTTGTTATGTAAAAATTCAACTTTGATGTCTACGCCGATCACGCCATCCGCGCCCAACTGATCCGCCTCAAACTGCATACGGCTGAGGGCCAGTTCGCGCGCCTGGTACATCAATTCGGTGTACTCTTTTAACTCGCCTTGAAAGTTGCTTTTGATGCCCACCAGCCAGTTGCGTACCGCGCCCATCGAGTAAATGCAGTTGCCGACCACCAGGCCCATCGGCTGAAAACCTTTATCGACCACCAGCCAGAACTCCTGGCCGCTCAAGTCGGACGTAAAGGCGCGTCCCCGGTAGCCGGGGCGCACATCCATTGCATTGCGTGGTTCACCCATTGCTATTCATTGCCTCGCTTTCTCTATTCCTCACAGGAGAAACTCATACCGATGATTGCTAGCATATTGCAAGGACACACTAAAGTCAATTGTAATTTGCCCGACAAAGTACCGTTTTTTGACAATACGAGCAGAATAGGTTAAAGTACAGGTGTTTCAATTCATGAGAGGCATATCCCGTGAAATAGAGGCTCAAAGCGATGTCTACAGCCGCCCGCAAACAATATCTGGAGATAAAAAGCCAGTACCCTGATGCTGTTCTTTTATACCAGGTTGGGGACTTCTACGAAACATACGACGAGGATGCATATACCGCATCGCGCGTCCTGGAAATCGTGCTCACCCAAAAAGTCTATAAAGACGAAAAAGCGCCGATGGCCGGTATACCCTTGCGCGTGCTGGACAATTACGTGGGCAAACTCATCCAGCAGGGCTACAAGGTTGCGATTTGCGAGCAGGTGGGCGAAGTTGGTAGAGGCCCGGTTGATCGCGCCGTCACGCGCATACTTACATCCGGCACGCTTTCCGAGCCTAATCTGCTGCCGGCGCGCCAGCATAACTTCCTGGTGGCTATCGCAAGCGAACGCGCGCAAACGGCGCTGGCAGCAGTCGATGTCAGCACGGGCGAGTTTAGTGTCACCTGGTTTGCGCCCCATGAATTGCCCGCCGCTTTAGAGGCCGAGTTGCAGCGCCTCGCCCCCAGCGAATGCCTGCTCAGCGAAAGCAACCATGCGCATAGCTATAAATTGCCCTCTGAAACCGCGACACTCACGCCATGTCCGCCCTATTTCTTTGAGCCGGAAGCAGCGCGCGCCCGCCTGTGCAAGCTCTTTGGCGCGCAATCGCTCGATGCCTACGGCTGCGAAAATGCACCCCAGGCAATCGCCGCTGCCGGAGCGATCGCGGCCTACCTTGAAAAGATGAACGTCAAACTGCTTACTCTCTTGACCAGCCTGCGCTCCTATCGCACCAGCAGTTTCATGACACTGGACGCGCACACCCAGCGCAACCTCGAATTATTGCAGGGAGCGCGCCGCAGTGTACCACAAGGCAGCTTATTGAGCGTGCTGGATCGCACCATCACCCCCATGGGCGCGCGCCAGTTGCGGCTGACTATAACACAGCCATTGCTCGACCTGTCTCAACTCGAAGCGCGGCTGGACAGCGTTGAAGAACTCTACGAGAGTCCCGCCCTGCGCAGCCGCTTTATCATGTGCCTTCAACGCCTGGGCGATATGGAACGCATCGCCGGGCGCGTGCGCCAGGGAACCGCCATTCCACGCGAGACGCTGGCATTGCGCGAATACCTCTCGGTCATCCCACAGGCGCAAACACTGTTGCGCGGCTGCAATGCCGCCCGGCTGCTCGATCTGGCTGGTGAAATGGACGCTTGCCCGCCGGTGACTGCCTTGATCGACCAGGCTCTGACACGCGCTGGCGATGATGATGAAGGTGAAAACGATGGAAGGCTGATTCGCGCCGGGTATCATCCCGAACTGGACGAACTGATCGCATCAATCCGCGATTCGCGCCGCTGGATCGCCTCGTTAGAAGCTCGCGAGCGCGAGCGCACCGGCATTCCCAGGCTCAAAGTTGGTTTCAACACCGTCTTTGGCTACTACATCGAAATAGGCAAAAGCAAAGCAAACCTGGTTCCACCCGATTACACGCGCAAGCAGACACTGGTGAGCGCCGAGCGATTCATCACTCCCGAACTGAAAGAGCACGAGGCGCGTATCCTCAGCGCGGAAGAGCGCATTGAAGAGATGGAACGCAGCATTTATGCCGATGTGCTGCGTCAAATCGGCGTCTATTATCTCGCATTGATAGCAACCGCCAGAGCTATCGCATCCCTTGATGTGCTGCTCAGTTTTTCCGAGGTAGCCGCCCACCAGGGGTATACGCGCCCGCGCCTCGAACAGAGCAGCGACATCGAGATCACCGGCGGACGCCATCCCGTCGTCGAACAGGCGCTGGACGGCGACACCTTCATCCCCAACGATACCCATATGGGCGCCAGGCAGGAGGGGCGTATACTCCTGCTGACCGGGCCAAACATGGCTGGTAAATCAACCTACCTGCGCCAGGTGGCCTTGATAACCCTGCTGGCGCAAACCGGTT
The DNA here is from genome assembly GCA_963769535.1 of uncultured Chloroflexia bacterium. Lineage (GTDB taxonomy): Bacteria > Chloroflexota > Ktedonobacteria > Ktedonobacterales > Ktedonobacteraceae > CF-113. Next base: position 207,870 of record CAVYMC010000011.1, read on the forward strand.
CCTTTGTGCCAGCCCGCAGCGCGCGTATAGGGCTGGTTGACCGCATCTTCACGCGGGTTGGCGCGGAAGATGACATTGCGTCAGGCAAAAGCACTTTCATGGTCGAAATGGAAGAGACCGCCACCATACTGCACCATGCCACGCGCCATAGCCTGATTATCCTCGATGAAATCGGACGCGGCACCAGCACCTACGACGGGCTGGCAATCGCGCGCGCCGTCGTCGAACACCTGCACAGCGTCACGCTGGCGCGCACGCTCTTCGCCACCCACTATCACGAACTGGCAGCCATGGCGGATGAACTGCCTCACCTGCGCGTGTATATGATGGCAATCAGCAATGGCGAGCAGGACGAAATCATCTTCCTGCATCACGTCATTCCAGGCAGCGCCGGGCGCAGCTACGGCGTGCATGTAGCAAAACTGGCCGGTATGCCGCGCAGTGTTGTGCAACGCGCTGGCGAAGTACTCAAGGGACTAGAAATAAAGAGAGAGAGCCTGGCATCCATAATCTACGCGCATAATGGGAACAGTATTGCATCAAATGGAGACCTCAAACGTATGATTGCCGAAGAGAACGGCGCGTATGCCGTAGCAACGCTAGCTAGCGCGCCTGCGGTCGCCTATGCATGGAAAAGCGAAGAGGCCCGCCTGGCAGCGCAAATACTTGAACAGGCGGATGGCAGCGCAGTTGAGATGAACAGCATTGACCTGTGCGCTATCACTCCTCTGGATGCGCTCAATCTCTTGTTTTTGATGCAGAAGAAAAGAAGACCGCAATGACTACGACTACCACACACTTTTCTCGCGTCCCCATCTCCACACTGTCGCCGGACGTGGCCGAACGCATCGCTGCAGGCGAAGTGATCGAACGCCCCATCTCCGTAGTGAAAGAACTCCTGGAGAACGCGCTCGACGCTGGCGCGCGCGAGATTCGCGTCGAGATACGCGGCGGCGGCCTCCGCTTGATGCGCGTGACCGATGACGGATATGGCATCCCCGCTGACGAACTGGAACGCGCCTGCGCTCGCCATTCGACCAACAAGATACGGCGCGTCGAAGACCTGGAGCGCCTGCATACACTGGGCTTTCGCGGCGAGGCTCTGGCGAGTATCGCCGCCGTCGCAGAAGTAAACATGGTGAGCCGCGCCATCGAAAGCGAAATATCCGGCGAAGAGCGTCCCGCCGCCTCTCTCACCACACGCGGCGGCGAAGTAACCGAGCGCGGGCATAAAGCGCGCTTGCACGGCACGACCGTCACCGTGCGCGACCTGTTCTACAATGTCCCGGCGCGCCTGAAGTTCATGCGCAGCCCGCGCACCGAGTCCGCGCACATCGAGCAGGTGGCGCGGCGCTACGCCATCGGCTATCCAGCGGTGCGCTTTCAACTGGCGCAGGAAGAGCAGATCACCCTGCAAACCAGCGGCTCTGGCGACCTCGCCACCACGCTGGCGGAACTCTACAACCTGCCACTGCTCGAGGTACTCGATCCACTTTCCGCAAGCCTTGAAGAGGGGAGCGAACACGCCTTTCGCCTGCATGGGTACATCGGCAATCGCGCGCTCGCCCAGAACAGCCGCCAGTTTGTCACCGTCTTCGTCAACGGGCGCTGGGTGCATTTGCGTCCGCTCTTCGATGCCATTGAGACAGGCTATCGTGGCCTGTTGCCAAAGGGCAGGCATCCCTTGCTGGCGCTGCATATCACACTGCCGCCGCGCGACCTGGACGCCAATGTACACCCGGCCAAGACCGAGGTGAAGCTCATGCGCGAGGCTGAGATAAGCAGCGCCATCACTAAAACGATCCGCGCCGCCTTAGAGCGCAGCCCGGCATTGCCCGAAACATTCGATTTTCCTGGCCCCGGGCTGGTTTACCAGCGCCATCTACCCGGCATTCGCCGCCGGGGTCTGCATATAGCGGAATCAAGCGGGCAATACTCGGCGCAGCAGGCAGGCCCCACATCGGCGGAACTGTTGGCATCTTTACGCCCACTGGCGCAACTGCAAGAGGCGGTAATCCTGGCCGAAGCGCCCGACGGCAGCCTCTACCTCATCGACCAGCACCGGGCGCACGAGCGCGTCATCTATGAACACCTGCGCCGCACCTACGCGGGGGTACAGGCGCATGATGAAGAACAATGGCCCGAAGCGCACTTATTATTAGAACCGGTAGTAGTCGAGTTAAAACGACACGAAGCGGATCTCTTTGAGCAACGTCTTCCTATGTTGCGAGGCATGGGGTTGGAATGCGAGCGTTTTGGCGGGCGCAGTTTCCTGGTGCGTTCCGTGCCTGACAATTCGGAGCAACTGGCGGGACACCTGCCAGAACTGGCGCGCATGGCAGCAGAGGATAGTAATGACTGGCAAGATCGCCTGTTCATCGGGCTGGCGTGCCGTTCCGCCCTGCGTCGTGGCCGCGTCATCGGCACAGACGAGCAGCGTTCGTTGCTGAACGCGCTGGCGCAGGCGAGCGCGCCGGCAGTATGCCCGCACGGTAGCCCCATCATCCTGCACTATAGCCGCTCATTCTTGATCGATAAGTTTGACTGGTGATGGCTGCAAGTGGTTTGTCTATCCCGATGCTACTATAAGTTGCGACGAGCGAGATCGGGGAACAGGCGACATTATCCACTTTCCACGCCTCATCGTTGAAGTTCTCTCACCCAGTACTGAAGCATACGACCGGGGGCAAAAGTTTATCTACTATCGTAGCTGTCCCACTATCCTGGAGTACGTCCTGGTAGATACCCAACGCCAGGCCATTGATGTCTATCGCCGCGCCTCAGCTAACCTCTGGACTCTTCATCTCTTCGGCCCCGGTGATCAGGTTGAACTTGCCAGCATCAATATCAGCTTTCCCATTGCCGCCTTCTTTGAAGGTGTCATTTTGCTAGAAGATAGCCAGGACAGCTAATAGCGTTATTCCGCATCTTGCAGGGTTTTAATTGTTTCCCGCAATGAATCTACCGTTTCGAGCAGAAATTTATATGTATTATAAGGCAGAACAGTCATAACAGGTTTGCCATTGTGCGTGACCACTACAACACCGGGTTGATCTTCAAATTGCTTTGGAAGCTGTGGAAGTTTTTCCCGCGCTTCTGAAATGGATAGAATTTGTTTCGACATACTTACTTCTCCTTATCTTCGCAATGATTGCACAATCACTTCGGACACGAGCAGGAAGATTACGTCCAGCGCGAGCAAAACCATGAGCGCGAAATCGATATAAAGGGCGCTGGTTGAGAGCGTTAGCAGCAGGGCATCACCAAAAATGAGGACTTTACTGGCCCAGAGCAGGGCAAGCGCGGCGATACCCAGGATGAGCAGCCCGCCGACTAGCCAGCGCGCGCCGCGCCAGTCCTGGCGACTGGGCCAGAGTTCCGACGTAACGGTCAGGATCAGGTAAGGGGCGAAGATCAATGTCCACCAGGGCCAGCCGGGGCGCAAGAATTGCAGGTGCGTCCCGACGTTTTCCCACAGCGTATATCCGGTAGCAACCCAGTAGAGCAACAGGAACATCAGGATGCCACCGAAAAGAGGCGCGATACCGCTGAAGCCATCGCCAATGTAACTCATGAAGCGACCGTGCGGGCGCGTATACTGGACTTCGCCGAGTTGGAGCGATTGACGCCCGGCTTTCTGAGCCACGCGCCCGGCGTTGCCAGGAACGGCTTTAGGCTTGATATGAAAAAGAGAAATGCTGGTGATACGAAAGCCGAAAGGGTAAAAGAGCGCTACCACAAAGGCATGGCTCAACTCGTGCAGCATCACGCCTGGCGCGTTGATCCAGAACCAGATCATGAGGCCGCGATCGCGCATGAGCCGGTAGCCAATTTCATCTACGCGCCGCCGCAGGCCCTGGCGCGTGAAACGCAACAAAAAGAAAAGGATGAAGACGCCCATAATTTTTATCCAGGGCAGATACTGGTTAAGCTGAGCCATCTGTTTCGAGTCCATCACACTCCTCTGCTCTGCGCCATGTGTTAGCTATTTCGCCATTTTCTATTTCTTGAGAGGTTGCGCGTCACTATCTTCGACGGCAACCGGCTCCAACTCGTGATCGTCTTCGTCTACCGAAATCTTATAACCGCTCCAACGGTGCGGTTTGCGTTCATAATATCTACCCCACAGCCCAAAGCCAAGGATACAGAGAGCAAGCAGGTAGAGTACTTTGTCGATGCCAAATTTGTCTGCCACGCCACCAACGCCGAAAATAACGGGGATAGAAAAAGTATTGAAGAGCATGAGTTGCAAGGCCAGAACGCGGCCCTTGATCCTTTCGGGTGTTTGCTCCTGAATAGCTGTTTGAGCAGGGATATTGATGAAGTCGATCTCCGCTCCGGCGGCGAACATTAAAAATGGCGCGATGATGAGCTGAATGAATTGATAGGCTTGCAGGATAGTCGCGAGCAGCGACAGCAGCGTGATAGTAATAGTCAGGCTAATACTGCCGATAAATATGGTGCTGGACTTGCCCAGGCGCTGCGCAATACGCGGCATGAAAATGGAACCAAGCACCAGCCCCACGCCGGCGGGCGCGAAAACTAACGCCATTGAACTGGGCGGGAGCCGAAACAGATTCGTCACCACAGGCGTTGCCAGTTCGCCAATCACAAGCAGAAGAATACCGGCGAAAGAGAGTTGGATAACCCGCAGAAATAGCGTCGGCTTGCGGCGAATAAAAAGCCAGCCTTCGCGCATCTCGCTCCACAAGTTATTGAGAGCGCCGAGCGACTGCGACCCGATATTTTCTCGCGGCGCGCTGAACGGCTTTTTGAAAGCTCTGGATGGAATCAACGCGATTAGCCCGGCGCATATTAGATAGAGGATACCAATTGCGGCGTACAGGGCAATGACCGGAGTAAACTGAATACCCAGGATGGTGAAATTGTTCATGACAGTGAGTATGATAGGAGCGAACAGTAAGAAGCCCAGAGCCTGCGAAAGCATAAATGTGATATTGAAGAGGGAGAGCGCGGGCATCAACTCCTGTTCGCTGACTAGCATAGGGATAGAAGCGCCTTCAGCCGGACCAAAAAACTGCCCGATACATGAGATAAGAAAGGTCAGCAGGTAGACAGGAATCAGTTGACCGCTATTCAGCAGCAAAGAAACCACAAAGCCAAAGGTGGCAAGGGCGCGCAAGCAGTTGCTGTAAAACAGCACGCGCCGCTTGTTGCGATGGTCTACCAGCACGCCTGCTGGCGCGCCGATGAGGACAGCCGGAATGCTGAAGCAGACAATCGCCAGGCCGATCAGCGTGGTCGAATGGGTCTTCTCCGAAATGAGTACCAGCACGGCGTAGTTCGAAGAGTTTTGAATAGTCATGGAGATAAGCTGGGCCAGCCAGAGCAGCAAGAAGTTCCGCTTCTTGAGCAGTGTAAGGAAGCCTCCCTGTGGATTGGCTAGAGACATACCTTGAACTCCTTGCCTTCTTTTACGTGTCCATCGCGCGCGAGATCACCTGTTTGGTGCGTCGCTCAACTTCGGCACGAGGCAATAATACACGACGCCCGCACTTTTCGCAACGTAGGCCAATATCTGCTCCCAGACGCACCACCAGCCAGTCGTAGCCTCCACAGGGGTGCGGCTTGCGCAGGCGCAGCCGGTCTCCCAGATCGAAATGCATTTGCGTCACAAGTTATTACCTTTATCGAAACGCGGCGTAAAAACCCTGGCTTCAGCCACGGGGGAGTATCGCCTAAAACGGAACGTTTTAGATGGTACTCCCGCGCCGCCCGCAGGCAGAACAGACTTGACACGTGTTCTACTTTGTGCTAAAACCCAAGTATGCATAAAATGTTTCAGTATCGCATCTATCCAACGAAGAACCAGACGCGCAAGCTCAACGAGACGCTTGAAGAGTGCGGTTGGCTGTATAATCACTTGCTGGCAGAGCGTAAGGATACCTACGGGCAAACGCGCAAAGGGATATCGCTCTATGACCAGATCAACACCTATCCGATGCTGAAACAGGAACACCCACGGCTTTGTACAGTCCATTCTCAGGTATTGCAAAATGTGGCTGTCCGTGTTGATCTGGCGTTCAAGGCATTCTTCCGCCAATGCAAAGCAGGTGAGAACCCCGGCTTTCCCCGTTTCAAAGGACAGGGCCGCTATGATAGCTTCACCTTCCCTCAATCCGGTTTTAGCATCACGCATGATGAGCGCGTTGTCCTCTCCAGGATCGGCGCGGTGAAGATGGTCTTCCATCGTCCTATTAAAGGGAAGATCAAGACATGTACCGTGCATCGCGCCTCTACCGGCAAATGGTACGCTTGTTTCTCCGTTGAGTGCGAGCCTGAACGTTTGCCCGCTACCCCTGAACAGGTGGGCATTGATGTAGGACTCAAGACGTTCGCTACTCTCTCCACCGGTGAAGAGATTGCCAACCCACGTTTCTTCCGCAAAGAAGAAAAGGCCCTGGCAAAAGCGCAACGCAACCTTGCCAAAGCCGAAAAGGGGACGCCAGAACGTCACCATAAGCGTAAAATCGTGGCTCGCGTGCATGAACGCATTGCTTTCCGTAGGGAGAACTTCACCCACCAGGAAAGCCGCAAGATCGTCAACGCCTACGGAACCATCGCGGTTGAAGACTTGCACGTCAACCGCATGACACATAACCATTGTCTGGCAAAAAGCATCAGTGACGCGGCATGGTCTGCGTTCTTTGCTCAACTGGACGCCAAAGCGGAAGAAGCTGGGCGTCAGTTCGTCAAAGTCAACCCGGCCTATACGTCGCAAGATTGCAGCGCCTGCGGACACCGGCAAAAGATGTCCCTCAGCGAGCGGATATTCGATTGTCCGTGCTGTCACGTTCATCTTGATCGAGACCTCAATGCTGCCTTGAATATTCGTGGCCTGGGACTACAGGCCCTGGGTTCGTCCCTGGAAGCCCCCGGCTTTAGCCGTGGGGAGTAGTCACATATGGTGGTAGAGTCTATACTGTTCAATGTACTGCTCAACACTTTCGGGTAACTGGTACTTGATGGGTCGCCCCTCCGCAATGCGCGTCCGCAAGTCCGTCGAAGAGATTTCTAATTGCGGCGCGGATACCACCAGTAACCGCTGCTTGATACCCGGCAGCCGCACTTCCAGCGAATCGCGATACCCACTCTCTTCATGATAGCCTGGTCGCCGCACAGCAACAAGGAATGCTAATTGCGCCAGAATACCCGCCGGGTCGCGCCAGGTCAGCAAATCTTCCAGGCTATCCCAGCCAATCAAAAAATAAATAGCTGTTTGCTCGCCCCATTGCTGGCGTAGCAGGCGCAGCGTCTCAACGGTATACGATGGTCCGGGCCGCTCCAGGTCAACCCGCGAGATCGAGAAATGCGGGTTGTTCGCCACTGCCAGTTCCAGCATTGCCAGGCGATGATGCGCCGCTGCCACCAGGCTATCTGGTTTGTGCGGTGGATGTCCGGCTGGCACAAAAACCATTTCGGCAAGATCGAGCGCGGAATAGACTTCCTCGGCTATCACCAGGTGTCCATAATGGACCGGGTCAAAAGTGCCGCCGATTACGCCTACTCTACGTATATCTGGCATTGATCTGTAATATTCCAACGATTTAACGTCCCTTAAAGGAACACAGTATCATAGCAGAGCTATTTCTGCATGACCATGCGATCATCCGACAACGATTTATACGTCCCCGCCCGAACTTTCAACCACCAGGTCTACATCTGGCAAAGCTTCATGTAAGGCGCACATTACCTCGGTGACGGTCTCATAGCGCCCGCCCGGCATCCAGAAACGCAGGGTGAGAAATACAGTCTTTCCCGCTCCTGTATAGCCAGTGCTGGCTTCGGTAAATCCGCCTGTCATTCCCGTAAAGCGGCTCACAGCGATGGTCGGCTCAGGTTTGACCAGCACATTCTCCATCTCTTTTACGATCTTGAGAATTTGTGCCGGTATTTCATCCTGGTGAAATGCCTCCTGAAGCATGATGAGCGAGATGGTTGCGCGCCTCTGCTCATACTCGGTGTTGTTCACCACTATCCCGCCAAAAACGAGCGCGTTAGGAATAGATACCTCTTCCCCGCTTACCAGGCGCAAGCGAGTGGCGCGCAGTTGCACATTCTCCACTTCCCCCGTATAGGCAGCGGTTGTGATTTGATCGCCGATATGAAAAGGACGCTCCACCAGGATATACAAACCGGCCACCAGGTCTTTTAAGATATCTTGAATGGCGAATGTGAAGGCCACCGTCAGCGCTGAAATCACTGTCACCGGCACAGCAATCGAAACTTGCCACAGCGACAGTATCCAGAAGACGATGACCGTGAGAGTAATGCCATAGACTATACGGCCCAGCAACGTGCGAATGTTAACATCCAGGCGATGCTCTGCCAGTCGCCCCCCGATGACAAGCCTCATTACCGTCCGACCAATACCAACTCCCAGCCCGATTATCAGCAGAGTCAGAGTAAGGTTCCCCAGGATGCTGAGAACAGCGCCTGTCACATCCTTGTACTGCAAACCACCCGTAATAGTCCGCCAGAGCGAGCCGAGGAAACCACTATTGGTAGAGATAAAGAACAACACAACCACAATAGCGATCAGTATGAAAGGAACGAGAATAGCAATACCAATCGTTTGAATGGCCCAGGTATCCAGCACCGTCGTTTTCAGGCGACGCACCGCCAGCCGGCGCGCAAAGTACCCAATGACTAAATCGGCAAGCACAATCACGATTAGCAGAACAATACGCAAGATCAAGTCTGTCATTTTAGCACCATCGTTAAGAAAATACCCAAAATATGCGCGATATTGACCCGAATTATACTACATTAGCCATCTTCGGCATAGCGTCATTATTTTGCATGAAGCGTGCTGACGACCAGGGCGGGGACAAGCCCGCGCCCCTCCCCTGCTACGAAGCATGACATCATCCGTACAGGGGAGGGGCGCGGGCTTGTCCCCACCCTGGCTCTCGCTGCAAAAACTTGACGGATACCCTGCTATCCGGGCGAAGGCAGAACACCAGTCTAGCGCGCTCGCACCCCGTAGACTGGTAGAAACGTACCCAGGAAGATGAGCAGGATGCTGGCAAGAAATACCGGCAGAAAGGCCAGGGCGGGAAGATGAAAGATATCCCATAAGCCGCCGCCGATGAAAGGGCCGATGAAGGCGGTACTGTAGCCAAGTGAGAGCGTGGCTCCAGTGAGACGCGCTACCTTGCCGGGCGCGGCCAGCAGCGCTGGCAGGGCGAGGGCCAGCGTGAAGACGAGGGCGGAACTCGCGCCAAGCAGCGCGGCCCACAGGTATTCCAGACTGCCGGGAGTGAATAGCCAGCCGAGCATAGCTCCAATACAGACGAAGCCTGCCAGGATAAAAGGCCAGCGACGACCCATCATGCGCTGCGCGAAGATGGTGACGATCAGGCTGGAAGGAATTTGAGCGGCGTTGAGTATGGTCAGGGCGAGCGGTGTCAGGTTGGCATGTTGGATCGCCTGGTTGTAGCTGGCGATCCAGCTATTCATGGCGAAATAGATCAGGCTGCCCCCGCCAAGTAAGAAACCAAGATGAAATGTATTGATGTTCGCTCCTGTTTTGGGCGCTGATATTACTTTCTCCAACGGCATTTGTGTTTCTGGGATAGAAGGCAAGGTTGCTAGCCGCGGGGAAGTGGCTGGAGCAAGCCAGAGCCAGAATACGAGCAACACTACGACGGGCAATCCCCAGAAAACGAAGGTGGCGACCCACGCTTGTTTGCCCAGGAACCCCGCCATCAGTGGAAGGGTAGCTCCCGCGCCCAGCGTTTCGCCAATAATCAGGCCATCGGTGAAAAGCGCGGTCGCGAAGCCGATATGCGCCGGAAACCAGCGTCGAACCAGTACTGGTATAGTGGTCTGCGTCAGCGCGATACCCAGGCTCATTAGCGCCGTGAAGAGGAAAAGCGGGAACGCGCCGGGCCACAGCGCGCGTAGCAGCGAGCCGCCTGCCAGCAGCATCAATCCCCACGTTACAGCGTTTCGCCCGCCAATTCTTTCAACCAGCAACCCCGACGACCAGGCGGTCGCGCCCATGATGAGTATCGGCATGGAGGTGAGCAGCCCCGTAGCCGTATAAGAAAGATTCAAGTCGTGTTTGATGAGTGGCAGCACGGGCGGCACCGCCAGAATAGCCGAACGCAGATTGATACCTACTAACAGCAATAATGCGTAAACAATAAAGCTGCGCTTTACAGTGAGGATATGCGCTTCTTCCGGGATTACAGTCGATGTTTTCAATAACACACCTTCGCTACTGGTGTTTCTTCACAGATTGTTGCCATGTGATGTAATCGTATTCTCTTGTGTGATGATAACTACTGATGAGAATCATACGGCAATTAGCAGAAAAAAACAATGCTGCATATGGTAAAGTATGCTTATGCAAAACTCTCACGACCCCTATCTTGCCTTACGTTTCCGCGATTTCCGGTTCTTGCTAGTCGGGATATTTTTCGCGGGTTTAGGCTCGCAAATGATTACTGTTGCCATTGGGTGGGAATTGTATGAGCGGACGCATTCGGCGCTGGCGCTGGGCATTGTGGGGCTGGTATTGGTCATTCCTGTTTTTGTCCTCTCCCTGCCGGCGGGCCACTTTATTGATCGATACAACCGCAAGCGCATTGTGATCTGGTCGCAGGTTGTTTTGGTGTTCTGCTCGCTTGGTTTGACGGCGCTATCTTTCACACATGGCCCCTTGCCTCTCATCTACGCCTGTCTCTTGCTCTTTGGCTGCGCTGTGGCTTTTGAAAGCCCGGCCAGCGCGATACTGGTCGCGCAAATTGTGCCTGAACACGCTTTTGAAAACGCGGCCACCTGGGAGAGCAGTACCGGACAACTGGCGTCTGTGCTCGGCCCGGCATTGGGTGGCCTGCTCATCGCTTTACTGAAGGGCGCGGCGCCGGTGTACGCCTTAAACGCCGGGGCTGCGCTGACCTTTATTATCTTGCTCTTCTTCCTGCGTCTCAAGCCGCAAACGCCCTCCACCGTCGAGGCTACAACGTTTGGCGCGATGGTGGAGGGCTTGAGATTCCTGAAGAGCAGCCAGGTTATTCTGGCCGCTATTACATTGGATATGTTCGCGGTCTTTCTAGGCGGCGCCACGACGCTCTTGCCAATCTTCGCAAAGGACATCTTGCATGTCGGGCCGTCGGGCCTGGGGTGGTTGCGGGCCGCTCCATCTATTGGCGCGTTAGGTATGTCCTTCGTCACGGCGCATACGCCACCGCTCAAGAAGGCTGGTCGAACTCTCCTGTTAGTGGTCGCGTGTTTTGGAGCAGCCACTATTGTTTTTGGCATATCACGCGTATTCTGGCTCTCGCTTGTGATGCTGCTCGTGCTCGGCGCGATGGACAATATCAGCGTGGTCATTCGCAGCACGCTGCTGCTCACGCGCACGCCGGATGCCCTGCGGGGGCGTATCACCGCCATCAACTTCATCTTTATTGGCGCATCTAATGAACTTGGCGGCTTTGAGTCGGGGCTGGCGGCGCAACTGTTCGGCCCTGTTATCGCGGTAGCCGCCGGTGGAGTAGGCACCGTGCTGGTCGTGCTCTGCGTGGCGTTGATATGGCCGCAGATGCGCCACCTCGGCGCGCTGAGCGAGAGCAAATAAAAGTCAACAGGGGGTGTCTTGTGGTCGTGCGCGCACGACCACAAGACACCCCCTGTTGACTTTTGGTAATCTACACCAGTTCCGTACCCCTGGCGGTGTCGCGCACCTGGTATCCGAGCGCGATCAGTTGATCGCGCAGTTGATCTGAACGCTTCCAGTTCCGCGCTGACCGCGCGGCGTCACGCTCGCGCACCAGGGCCAACGCTTCGTCTGTGATGACGGTGGGGCGAGCGGCCTCGACGGTGTCCAGGCGCAATCCAAGCACGCGGTCAAAGTCGAGCGCCAGGCGTCGCCGCTCGGCGGGCGCGATTTTGTTGTTGCGCGCAACCTCGCGTGTGATGCTCAACGCTACGGGCATGTCCAGATCGTCGTTGATGGCTATATGAAAAGCATCACGCGCTTTTTGCGCTTCCACCGACCAACCGCCTGTCGTACCCGCGCTCTCCACTGGCAGGGGTGCCAGGTCGGCTCGCAGGTTGTTCAGCCCGTTTTGCCCTGCCGCCAGCGACTCATTCGAAAAATTGAGTTTCGAGCGGTAGTGCGCGGTCAAGAGCAGGTAGCGAAAGGCCATCGGATCGATGCCAGCAGCTTTGATGTCGCGCAGCAGGACGACGTTGCCTTTGGAACGCGACATCTTGATGATCTCATCTTCACTCTCGCTATCTTTGCCAGCGTCAGGACGACGGTAGTTGAAGTTCAGGAACTCTGCGTGCATCCAGACCTTGACCGGCTCTTTGTCGCTGATGCCACGACTCTGCGCGATTTCATCCTCGTGGTGCGGGAAGATCAGATCAACAGCGCCTGTGTGAATATCGAACTGCTTGCCCAGATATTTAGTAGCCATAGCGGAGCATTCGATGTGCCAGCCGGGGAATCCTATCCCCCAGGGGCTTTCCCAGTTCATCTGGCGGCTGGCATCTCCGTGTTTCCACAGCGCAAAATCTTCCGGCGCATCTTTGTCGTCTCCGGTCTCCAGTTGCACGCGCCCGCTGGCCCCGGCGCGCAAGTTCTCAACAGTGTTGCCGGAAAGCTCCCCGTAATAGGGGAAACCGCTCACATCATAGTAGACGTTGCCATCCGAGACGTAGGCCAGACCTTTCTCGATAAGCTTCTCCGTCATGGAAAGCATTTCCGGGATGTGATCGGTGGCCTTCGGGCTGATGTGCGGCGGAAGAATGTTCATATCCGCCGAGTCGTCCATATACTGCTTTGTGTATTGCGCGGCGATCTCATAGGCCGAGCGACCGGTCGTGCGCGCCTCGTACTCTAGCTTGTCCTCGCCGCTCTCATCGGTGTCGTTCTGGAGATGCCCGACATCGGTAATGTTGCGCACCAGCAGGACATCATAGCCGTTATATTCGAGCACGCGGCGAATCCAGTCGGTCACGATAAATGTGCGCAAGTTGCCGATATGCGTGTCTTTGTAGACGGTTGGACCACAGGAGTAGATGCCTACACGCGGCGGGTTAAGCGGCTGGAATAGTCCCTTGCTTCTGGTCAGGGTGTTATACAGGTAAATCGGTTTTGTCGAAATGCTGCTCATGGGCATAAATCTCCTCTTGTTTTGTCCAGTGTTCGCGCGAATATTGAGGGGAGTAACTCAGGCAAGAGGTCATGCAAAAGAGGAAAACGGCATATCCACGCGCATCAAATGCATACCTTACGTTCACAGAGGGCTGAGCTACCTGCATTTCCTCTATGAACGCCAGGACAGGAGCAATAATACAGTTGTGGATAGAGATGCTTCACGATCTACTCCAAATTATCCGACTTCATGTAACGTCTTGCGTAGAGTATAGCATATCGCGCAAGTTTTGTGTAGTTTCTCATATCCATTTTCTCCTCTGACTATTTCCTCAATTCATTGTCGTATCATATATCCAAATTATGTTGCTTAATTACTTGAATTTAATTAATATTTGTGATATGATATATATACTAAATAATTCTTTAATAATCAATAATGTTGAATATATAAAAATAGAGACAAGGCATTTCTGTAAGTAAAAGGCATAATTTTAGAATACGATCAATTGGGCGTCATACTAAATAAGAGCGCCGCCATCTTATTTCTCAGCATGATGAATTTGGGCGGCTTTTTTGGGCATTTTTTCAGATATATTATATAAATAATTTCAATATAAGATATTTCGACTATATATTTTCTTTTCCGATACTGTTTGTGGGCGTCTTGCCCGCTTACTCTAAAAGGAGGTAACGCAATGAACTGGTTCCAGCATGACAAATCTGCGCGTGGTGTGTTTGAGGGCAAACGAGGCCCAGCCCCGGAGGATGACGATGGTGATGAGGATAATGAGTCAGGTGATAGCAAGCATTGTTGATGCTATTGCAGCATCAGAGGAGCAGGAGAATGAGCATACAGACTAAGAAATTGGAAAGCAATCCCCCTGGCCCAGACGATCCCGATCCTGATCCTGATCCTGATCCGCCAGAAAAACCTGATGACAGGTCGGCTCCGAGCAATCCGCAGCCGAATGGCAAACCGCAGACCAAAAAGTGAGGTTGGAGGAGGGCCGCTCTATGACTGCGCGGTCTCCGCGACTGCCTCTCTTACGGCGAAATACGTGGCTTGAGGGTGATGTACTACAATGGCGGCGGTCGTCTGTTCGGGATCGAATTGATAGGCTTCGGTCAGGGTGACACCGATGGTCGATTGCGCGGGCAGTAGTTGCAGCACTTTCACATGATCTTCCAGGTCGGGAATCGCCGGGTAGCCCCAGCTATAACGGCGGCCACGCTGGCTATCGAGTCCCAGTTCTTTTTGGATGAGACGGTTGGTGTACTCCGCCAGCCCCTCGGCCATCTCAACGGCCAGGCCATGCGTAAAGTACGCTTCGGCATAGTCGCCGGATTGCTGCAAACGCTGCACTGCTTCGCTTGCAACCTGGCCCATTGTGACGAGCTGGAAAGCCACGACATCCACCTGACCGCTTTCGAGCGAGGCGAAGTAATCGGCCAGGCACAGGCGTTCGCGCAGGCTCTGGCGCGGGAAGCGGAAGCGCGTAATTTCGCGTTTGCTGCCGCCACCGGCCTGATATGCCCGCGGATCGTAGACGATCAGCTCGTTGCCGCTCGACTGGCAAGGGAAGTAGCCGTAGATCACCTTTGGTTGCAAATACCTCTGCTGGCGGGCCTCGATCAACATACGCTCCAGGCGAGGCCGGAATTCCTGCTCGACCAGGCGCGTAAATTCCGCGCCGTGCGCCTTGCCGCCCCAGTGCAGGCGATAGAGAGTGTTGAGGTCCATGCAGACCGCTACATCTTCGATGCCGATGCGGTCAAGGATGCGTGGTCCCCAGAACGGCGGCAGTGGTATAGGAATATCGCGCTGGATACTTGTTGATGGGCCGTCACCGCTCGCAACTGTGCCGCTATGCCCATCCTTAGCAGCCTTCTTCAGCCGTTCATTGAGCGCTTCTGTCTTGATTTGCGCGACGTAGCCTGCTCGTCTTTCAGGTTCGCCTGTCAGTTTGTCGATGATATCCAGACCTTCAAAGGCGTCGCGCGCGTAAAAGACGCCGGGTTCATAGGCGATGGGAGCCGACTCCGGTGTCTGTTCATCGACAAAGAGGATGCGGCGTCCATAAGAACGGTTGATGGCGGCCCCGCCCACAATGACTGGAAAAGATAGCTGTCGCCTGTGCAATTCCTGCACGCAGAGCGGCATTTGCTTCGATGTGCTTACCAGCAGGGCAGACAGGCCGATAGCATCAGCATCTACTTCAATGGCCTTGTCCAGGATGGTATTGAGTGGCACCTGCTTGCCCAGGTCGTAGACGGTATAGCCATTGTTGCTCAGGATGGTGTTCACCAGATTTTTCCCAATATCATGCACATCGCCGAAAACCGTTGCCAGCACCACTTTACCTTTGGTATAGCCTTCTTTTTTCTCCAGGAAACCTTCCATCGAGGCAACGGCGCGTTTCATAACCTCGGCAGACTGTAGCACAAAGGGCAGGATCAATTCGCCCGCGCCAAAGCGGTCGCCGACATCTTTCATGGCGGGCAGCAGCACGGTGTTGAGTACGCTGACAGCGGCTTCGCTCTGAGTGATGCCCGCCCCGGATGCGCGTTCAACAATGCTCTGTTCAACCAGCGTCTCAATATTTTCTTTACGGCGATGCAGTATCTGCCAGTGAATGCGTTCTGTGGTAGACATGCCCTCGGTTGGGTCGGCCTTTACGTTGCCCGGCTCTGCCTGCGCTTCGTGTTCTTCATAGTAGGCGATGTAGCGTGGCAGCGCGTCGGGCCGGTTGTAGATCAGGTCGTCGGCAAGCTGGCGTTGTTGCGCGTCGATCTCCGCGTAGGGTGTTATGTGCGTCGGGTTGACGATGGCGGCGTCCAGTCCTGCCTTGACGGCGTGATGCAGAAAGACGCTGTTGAGTACGGCGCGCGCGCGCGGTTTTAGTCCAAACGAGACATTGCTGACGCCCAGAATGGTGAAGACGCCGGGCAGCTCAGCCTTGATGCGCTTAATGGCATCGAGCGTTTCGATGGCAGCCGTTTGTAGCTCTTCCTGTCCCGTAGTGACGGGGAAGGTGAGCGGGTCGAAGATGAGGGCATCGGGCGCCAGGCCGTATTCGTTGACACAGATGTCGTAGATTTTGTGGGCAATCTCCACTTTGCGTTCGGTTGTTTTACCCATGCCGATCTCGTCGATGGTGAGGGCTACCACGGCTGAGCCGTGTTCCAGGGCCATTGGTAAGACGCTTTCGATGCGCTGGCGGCCATTTTCCATATTGATGGAGTTGATGATGGCGCGCCCCGGATAGGTTTCCAGCGCGGCTTTTATCACGTCTGGCTCGGTTGAATCGATCACAAGCGGGGCTTCGATACCCATGGAGAGTTTTTTGACGGTCTTTGCCATTTGCTGCGCTTCGTCGGTGCGCTCTGTCAGCGCGAGACACACGTCCAGCACATGCGCGCCTCCCTCGACCTGTTCGCGGCCGATGGCGAGCAGGGTATCGTAATCATCGTTGAGCAGCGCCTGTTTTGCCTTGCGGCTGCCCTGGCTGTTGATGCGCTCGCCTACCAGCAGTGGCGCGGGGTCCTGTTGCAGCGCGGTGGCGCGAATGCCGCTGGAAACGAGGGGAAGCGAGATGCCTGTCCTATTGTGTGTTTTCAGGTTGGCATCTGCTACCGGGCGCGCCCTGCGCGGCGCGTTGCGGCACGCTCTCACGATGGCCTGCAGGTGTTCGTGGCTGCTGCCGCAGCACCCCCCGACGATGTTGACGCCGAATTCGGTGATGAAATCGCGCAAAGCCGCCGCCATCGGTTCCGGTTCCATCGGGTAAACGGCCAGCCCGTTGACGTTTAGAGGGATGCCAGCGTTGGGAATAGTCGAGATGGGCAGCGGGCAATTTTCGCCCAGGAAGCGCACCGGCTCGCGCATATGCTCCGGGCCAGTGGAGCAATTCAGCCCGACGATATCGACGCGCAGCCCCACCAGCGTTGCCATAACAGCCGCTACGTCCGTGCCGAGCAGCATACGCCCGCTCGTATCGAGCGATACCTGCGCCTGAATCGGCACGCTGCGCCCGGCCTGCTGCATAGCGCGGCGCATACCTGTGATGGTGGCGCGCACTTCGAGAATATCCTGGCTGGTTTCGATTAAGAAGAGATCGATGCCGCCTTCCAGCAGCGCCGCCGCCTGTTCGCGGAAAATCTCGGCCAGTTGCTGGTAGGTGATATTGCCCAGCAAGGGATCGTTGGACGAGGGCAACATACCCGTTGGGCCAATGGAGCCAGCCACGAAGCGCGGCTGCGCGGGTGTGCTATAGCGGTCGGCCAGCCCGCGCGCCAACTGCGCGGCAGTCAGGTTGACTTCGCGCGTGAGTTCGCCGATACCATATTCGTCCAGCTTGAGGCGACTGGCGGTGAACGAGTCCGTTTCGATCACATCGCATCCAACTTCAAGAAAGCCACTATGGATTTCTTCGATCACAGAGGGTTTTGCCAGCACCAGGTATTCGTTGCAGCCCTCGGTAGCCTGACCCGCCGTAGTCCTGCGCGGTCAGTTGATAGCGTTGTACGTTGGTACCCATCGCGCCATCAAAGATAAGCACGCGCTGCGCAAGGGCATCGAGATAGTTGCTCATGGAACCCTCCAATCCACCTGTATAAGGAATGGTGTGATCCTGTCATACTCAGGAAAAATCTAAAAAAGCAGAAGTCACGTAATTTAAGTGACAGAGTCAGGAATCGGGATATCCATATACTCTGCCATCGTTTGTGAAGCAGGAATTGGTTCGCGATCTTCAATCATGCCTTCAAGGTGCATTTTAAGCGCACTCCGCATATTCGCTTTGACCTCATCTAGTGTTTTACCCGTTGCTACACATCCGGGAAGATCGGGAACAAAAGCACCGTAGTTGTGCTTACCCTTTTCAATAATAATGAGATAGCGATACATCTTATTTCCTCCCCGGCAATGGTTACTCAGCGAGTGCGTTTACCAGTTCCCGGCAGAAGTGTGGAATATCCTCAACGACGCGGCCCCACACCATGTTGCCTTCGCGGAATGCCGGTTCGTTGAACCAGATGCCGCCAGCGTTGGTGATGTCGTCCTTGATGCCGGTTGAGCCAACGGCTTTGCGCCCGCGCAGGATACCTGCCGAGATGGGAACCCAGCCGCCGTGACAGATGGTGGCGATGATTTTGTGCTGTGCGTCCATATCGCGCACAAGTTGTAGCAGGCGCTGGTTGCGCCGCAGTTTATCGGGGGCCCAGCCGCCGGGGATCACCAGTCCATCCAGTTCGTTCGCGCCGGGAGCTTCATCGATGCTGATATCGGGAGTCATTTCGAGGCCGTGCTTACCGCGCACGGTGTGTGTGTTCAATCCAATTACGATGACCCTGGCTCCCTCTTCCTGGAGCCGCATCAGAGGAACCCAGAATTCTAAATCTTCGACTCCCTCGGCGAGGAAATAGCCGATCGTTTTTCCCTGCAAGCGCATGGTATCACTCTGCTCTTTCTAGTTGGTCATTAGCTTATCATGTATGATTATACCATGCGCCTGCTGTTAGAAGGGGAAATTATGCGTCTTGAGGGGGTGCAGGATGGTAATCACCGAGGGTTCTTACCCATTCAAATTCGTTTTGCACAGCTCTACGCATTTTTGTATCTGCAGTCCAGAGTTCACATTCTTCGTACTCCGCCAACGAGAGATATTGAGTATCATAAGTAGCAGGGAGTCCAAAGCGTTCTGAGAGTGCCATCGCTCGCAAATAAAGTGTTGGCTCATTTGAAGAGATAAGTACAACCGTTCGAAGAATCATATTTATTCCGCTTTGCGCAGTATCATTGCTGATTTTCTTTGCTCGCATTTCTCGGTGAAGTATGTTACTAGCTTCATAAATCAGTAGCGATGGTGCAAGGACAATAGTTCTTTCTCTCTTCCACTCTGCTAAAAGTGCGATTGCATTGCTTGTATCATCCTCATTTAAAACCCACTTCAAGACAATATTTGCATCAACAACTACAGTTTTACTCATTTCGGCTTCCTTAACTGCTCTATATATTCTGTTCGTTCCTCGCGCATACGGCGTATTGCCTCAGTAGAATCTTCAAAGATATGCCCTTTGCTCTCTCGTAAGACCTGTTCGCGTATTCGATAAACCTCATCAAGTATATCAGAAGGTACAGGGTGTCTTGCCTGTTCTGCCACAGTAATCTCGTCAGGAACAGATTGCTCAAGAATATTGCTCAGGTATTCGCTGATTGAAAGATTCTTATGAAGCGCAGCTATTTTGATACGCTGGCGCAATTCAGGACTAATATCGATGGTGATGCGTGTGCGCTCTTTCATGGTCTGGTTTTCCTCGTTGTAGGTATCGTTGATTTGTTCTTTACGTAACGCCATGATTGTCCCCCCTTTCAATTTATTGCTCTTATCATATTGAAACATAACCAAGGTGTCTTGTCAATATGGCGACATGGTGACACATGACGATTGAAAAGTCGAGCCTGCGGCGCGTTTGATGGGATGGTTTTGCTTATCCTGAAACTACCGTTTTTGTTGACTATCCTTGCCCTGGTGTTGCTCGATGGAGCGCTGTGCATCGGATTTGGTAAACTATGCCTGTCGAGAGTGTTGTGTACAAAAGTTTGAAATGCGCTCCCGGCTTCTTGCATCTCAACCGAATATCTATTATCCTATCAATAAGCAGAAATTTGAGAGGAAATGTACGTTAGATGGTTGATAGTCTCATACAGGCTCTCCACAATTCGTTTCTAATGCAACAATTTGAACAAGAGCATACCAGGCTCTCTGTGCTGGATATATGCACAGGAGCAGGCGGTGAGGCTATTGGACTTGAAGCGGCGGGGTTCATGCACGAGGCGGTCATAGAAATTGATGCCGCAGCATGTCAGACACTGCGGCTCAACCGGCCATCGTGGCGCGTGATTGAAGGGGATATTCGCGAAGTCAACGGGCTGGATTTTCGCGGGATTGATCTGCTGGCAGGTGGCGTGCCCTGTCCGCCTTTTACCATCGCGGGCAAACAGCTTGGCGCAGATGACGAGCGCGATCTTTTCCCCGAAGCTTTGCGGCTCGTTGAACAGGCTAAACCGGCAGCCGTGATGCTGGAAAATGTGCCAGGCTTTGCATCCGAAAAGTTCGCCGCCTATCGTCTGAGTCTGATACAAAGCCTGAATCGACTCGGCTATGAAGTGACGTGGCGCGTACTCAACTCATCAGACTATGGTGTGCCCCAACTTCGACCGCGCTTTATACTGATTGCCCTGCATCATCCCTATTTTGACAACTTTTCCTGGCCGCTTTCACTTGAAACAACTGCTACGGTTGGGCAAGTTCTTTATGATCTTATGGCCTCTCGCGGCTGGCCGGGAGCTAATCAATGGTTCCTCAAAGCCAACGGTATAGCCCCAACGCTGGTTGGAGGTTCTAAAAAGCATGGCGGCCCCGATCTTGGCCCCACGCGCGCAAGAAAGCAATGGGAAACACTAAGTGTCGATGGCAAAGGCATAGCAGATGCGCCACCCGGCGAAGATTTCCCTGTAGATGGATTCCCGCGACTTACATTGAGCATGACAGCGCGTCTACAGGCTTTTCCTGATAGCTGGATATTTGCCGGAGGTAAAACGGCGTCTTATCGCCAGATCGGCAATGCTTTCCCGCCGCCAGTCTCTGAGGCTATAGGAAAAGCCGTTCTTTCGGCTCTTAATGGGCAAAAGCAAGCTAGCCAGGAAAGCAAACCATCAATATTCCAGCCCCTTTTGCTTCATCCTTGAGAGAAGCACTCTCTTTTGCATCATAAAATGGTATCAACAAAAAATTTTTGAGGATGGTAGTTAAGCGCGATGGCAAATAAAAATGGCTCCCGCCAGCGTATTCTTGAGTTTCTTCTCGCCAATGTTGGTCGCATTATCGATGGTGAAGAAATCCGCGAAGCATCCGGCAACGTATCAGAATGGGCGCGGCGCGTGCGCGAACTTCGCGATGAGGAAGGCTATCAGATTTTAACGCACCGTGATCGCAGAGATTTGAAACCGGGCCAATATTTACTGGAAACGGATAAACGTCTTCCCCAATTTGCGCGCTCGATTTCAAAGGAGACGCGCGCATATGTGTTAGAGCGCAATGGCTACACCTGTCAGATGTGTGGATTGGCAGCAGGCGACCCTGACCCCTTTGACTCGACGCGCGGTGTGCGACTCACGATGGGGCATATCATCGACAAATCCAAAGGCGGTTCTGATACTCCAAATAATCTCCGCGCCATATGCACCAATTGTAACGAGGGGCTTCAGAATATCGCGCCGCCCAAACCAGACCGGCTCCATCTGCTTACGCAAGTTCGACGCGCCACTATTGACGACCAATTGTACCTGCTTGAGTGGCTGGAACGTAAATTTGCCAAAGATCGACAGCCACACGAGAAATGATGGGCACTCAAAAAGGCTTTAGCCAAAGAGGTCCAGCCCGTTTCTCTCTTCATGCACAAGGGCGTTTGTAGTAGAAAAACGCATAAGTTCAAATGTCTAATTTGTTATATTTATAATACTCAATATACATCTAAGGTTGATGTTTCTCAACTTTTAATCTTATTTCATTACCTATCCTTAACCAAAATGCAATAGAAAAGGAAGGGTCGATCAATTACACTGCTAGTAATCACAGTGAAGTTCGCACAGATATGTGAGTGGTAGTAGTGTATAGTTGTGCGGGGATCATTTTTCCGTGCATTTGGGAAGGATTCCGATGAAGAAGAAGTTGGCAATTGGCCTATCTTTACTGGCTGTCGCGATTTCGTCGCTGGTATTTATTTTTCCGACACGGGCAGCGAATACGCATGGACACCAAATTGTTAAAACGCATCCCAGGTCTGTCTTTGCTTTGGAACACCAGGTTGGAAAACCTGGGGCGCTTACAGCCACCTCTACGGTGACGCTTTCATGCGGAGCTAACGCGGTTAAGGGGAACCTGCTGGTAAACATCACAGAAAAAGTGATTAACGACGCTGATTCGGGCCAGGCCGGAAACTACTGGGGCCTGGATGCATTTGCCCGCACCATCAGGGTATGGAATTTAGGCTCTGACAGCTATTGCGCGGTTGTCAATTATTACGGCACATTCGCAGCTCAGGCTGGACAAAAAAGCCCTGGCAGCACAGCGACTTCCGGCGGCATACTCACAGGCGACGAAGTCGGCACGATGAAGGGCGGATATGTAGCACAGTTCACCGCTCCTCTGGACATAACCGACCCGGCAAACTGGCCGCTTACAGGAAAAGTCAACCAGGGCAATGCCGTTGATTATGGTTGCGTGATCGCTACCGATGGTAGCGCGACTTGCCCTGGAGTTGTTGATTGGACCACTAAGTACTTCGACAACGCCGCGCCACGTTCAATGAAAACCCCTGGGGCTGGACGTATGTTGGCAAGGACGCCTCTGGCACTCCTGATGCAGGAACTCCTGATGGTGTCTGGCATAATGCGAGCGCCGGCAACTCTGGCGATATCCTGGACCTGGATTAATTCTGGGGCAACCGTAGCAATCGGTCAAATTAAGAAGAGCGGAGCCGCGATTTCACGGCTCCGCTCTTCTTAATTTGCCGCAGAAAGAGGGTAAGTCAGCAGTAACTGCTTCACTCCAACGGCCACCCGCCGCGCTCATCGATCGCCACGTCAACCTGCTCCATCAACGTAATCGTCTCGGCCAGCGCCGCTACCACCCTTTGATAATGTCTTTTATCGCTGTTCGTCAATAGGCGCCTCTTGCGATCCTTCAACCACTTGTGGCACACCTGGTAGCCGCCCACGTGGAACTCCCACACGTCGGGCGCGACTCCCTCGAAATACTGCGTCTTATTGATCCAGACGCGCCCCGTCTCCGGCCTCCCGGCAGATGGCGTATACTCTACTTTCTCAACCATATCATTGCCTTTTATGGGAAAACCCGGCAGAGCCTGCCCATACTTCTCCATCAAATGCAGCCCCACCAGCCTCTCACCCAGACCGCACAACGCCCGGAACAGCTCAACATTCGAGGTAAGCGGCAGGCGCGGGAAATCGATCTTGAGAAATTCCGCATAGCGTTCGCGATACGCTGGCGAGTGGAAGACAGCGTACATGTAGTGGAAGATGTCCTCCGGGCCGAAAGTTGAGAGTAGATCGCCTTTACCATCGGGTATGAACTGTATGTTGAGTTTGTTGGAGATGCCGGTGATGAATGTGGGCGAGAGATTGGGGCGGCGACCGCCGGGAGCTTTGGTAGGTTCGGCAACGTCAAAAAGCTCTTTTTTGTTGGGGTCGGGATAGAGATAGAGAGGAAAAACAAATCCATTATTTGAAGTGTTGGGTGACATACAAATTACTTCTACAATACTTCGAGTAACTTGTACGTGTTTGAAGGTCTCTCCTTTAGTAAGTCTTGATGTGATGATTGCCAGGTTACTTCGGCCTTCATATGACTTCATCACATCACTACGCGGCCTACACTGGAAGCCTCTAGAGTTTCCAGTGTAGTAAGTATAACGTATGTCAAAAGGACGATAAAGAATTTGGGATAAATTATCCTATGATGGGCCTGATCTTTTCACCGCCTTTGGGCATTCAACTTTCCAATCCTGACATCATGGCCGAGTCTGTATTTAATTCTGCATATCTTCTGATCTGGAAGCTACACAAATTCGGTAATACGTCGGCTCAAGTTCATTCTCTGTCAAAGTATGGAAAGTGATCTCGAGTGTGTTTGAAATCCTAGCACTGTTTACCGGCAAGGATGTCTATTATTTGCCACCCTTCCTCGTACTCCGTTTTTAAGACATTATCTTGAGGTATAAAAAAATAGAATGGTGACTGCGGCTCAAGCGTAGTCCATTCTGTCTCAGTAATGTCGTGTTCAGCAAGCCAATGATACTTTCCCCCAACAAGCCGCTTTCCTTGCTCTACCTTTTCGTTTATCTCGCGTAGTCCCCAGAGATGGGCATGATGAACTACAGTTGCATGAGCAGCATTTTTTCGTTGCCGCTTTACAAAAATGCCAATAGCCACACCTTGTTGAATATCAAAGACATTCTCGTCCTTTGTGCCGTCAGGAGAATGTTCCTTCTTCTTGCTGTTTCCATGCAGATCAAGCACGTAAATTTCATCGAAGCTTTGCATGAGACTCTGGCGCATTCCCCGGAAGGTGGGATTATCAAGATAGCCGTGATTGGTAATGAAGGCCAGAATGCCATACCCGGTCTGCTCAATGCGCCATTGCGCGAAACGGATAAATTTCACATAATCATCGTTGAGCCATTTAGGGTTGCGCTCGCCAAGTGATTTACCATCAACTTCAAAGTAGTTGCCCCTATTTTCATGCAAGAGGGCAGCAATCCATTCTCCCTTGTTAGCTGAATGCCCGGAGTACGGGGGATTGCCCAGTACCACCATCACGGGCCGTTCCTGCTTGACCTTAGCAGCTTCGTTGGCTTCCTCAGAAATATAGCGTCCGAACATGACTTCTGAACGCTTCATGGCTTCCTCCAGGGTGTTGGTCAGGTAGATGCCCAGGCGTTCGTCGCTCTGGAAGTCGTAGGCCCAGGTGGCGCGTTCGGATTGCGGCAGGTCTACGGCCGCCAGTTGCATACCGAGTTTGAGATGCGCCATGGCGTAGGGGGCCATCAATAGCTCGAAGCCGAAGAGACGCGGCAAAAGCTGCTCGCGCACGTAGCCCGACCACATGCCGGCGTTGCCCGTCTGGCGGTAACTTTCGCGAATATGCTCGATCACGTAATACAGGAAGGTGCCGGTGCCGCAGGCCGGGTCGAGCAGCAGCACGCGCGGGGATGTGGCGGCGCGCGTTTCGCCCTGGTCATCCACGTAGGTATAGGAAACGGTGGAGTCGTCGCCCAGCCCTTCGGGGCAATCGAAATGCGTGCGCAGCAGCGCATCGACCGAGCGCACAATGTAGGAGACCACCGGCTCAGGCGTGTAATAGACCCCGCGCAGTTCTCTCATTTTGGGGTCGTACTGCGCCAGGAACGTTTCGTAGAAATGCACAATGGGGTCTTCCTGGCGCGTGTGTTTGCCGAAATCGGCCAGCACCGCGTCCATGTCGGTGACGGCCAGCAATTGGGCCAGGTCATCGACGAAGCCAGCGAACGGTTCATCGTCCAGTTCGGGACCTGCGATGGCGCTGAACAGGCGGCGCAGGAAGGGGTTGGTGCGCGGTATCTCTTTGGCCGCGTCGTTGCGGTTGAAGGGTTTCGCGCCTTTGTGGTTGTAGCGGGCGGCGAACAGTCCATAGGCCAGCGTTTGCGCGAACATATCGGCAAATTCGGCCCCCGTCAAAGTTGGCAATAGCACATCCTTGAACGCGCTGTACAGGTCATTGAGTTCGTTGGAGGCCACTTTCTGCTCGAAGGCGTCGATGATGATATCGCGAATCATGTGGGCCAGGCGCGCCATGCGCTTCGCCAGTTCCGGGGGAGTGCGAATAGGTTCCGCGCTGTGCTCCAGGAAGTTTTGCAGCAACTGCGCCACCTCTCCGGCCTTTTCCCGGTCGAAAGGCAGGCGCTTATCCGCCTGGGGTGTGGAGAGGCTAGCCGTCGCGCGTTTCTCGCCATGCAGGTACCAGCGAAACTCCAGGTAGTTGGTGAAGACGAGGTTATCGAGGGCATGGAGATAGCGTTTCAACTGCTTCCCCTCGCGCGTCTTCGGCTCGCTGAGCCGGGAGTCGCGCTCGATCTCGTCCAGGTTCATGCCGGCATCTTTGGCCTCGACATACCCAATGGTGAAGGTGTTCGTGCCCTCGATTGCGCTCGATCACATAATCCGGCGCGCCGCACTTGATACGTTTGGGTTCGTTGGTGGCCGTAACGTTGCTAGTCAGTGTTTCTAATAAATCTTGTAGCGTCCCTCGATAGCTATGTTCAGTGGCGATGCCTCGTTTGTAGTCTCTCTCCACCTTGCCCAGGTAATCGCGTAACGTCGTCTCGCTCAATGTCTCGTCTCCCCCTCAATCGCTCAGTGGCCGCTTGTGTTTTATGAGATGATGGCGGGTCTTGCTGTAGCGGCTCTAGTGTAGCGTATGGAGGAGGATAATTCAAGCAGGCGATTTCTGAAGAATTTTGCCAACCGAATGCAGAAATGGGAAGGAAGGCGTTCCCTTCTGTAGGGACAGTGGGGCGCTTCCATTCCCCTATTCGATTGTCAAAGTTCATCAGGACGCAGGCGAACGTTTTTAGCCATTCCACGATTATCAGGGCGGAGGCAGGCGTTTCCAGTCAATACTCTATTCGGTTGGCAAAATTCATCAGGGGCTTCAGCACTAGATTGTAGCGACGATACCCTGTATACTATCAAGAAGTCTGACTGCTGCATACATATGCATGGAAGGTCGTTCCTAAATCATGGAAAAAGAAAGGAATGCGTGATGGGGAGAAGCGCAGAGAAGTTCGCAAGTGTAACTTCCCTATGAGCAAGGCAACATTGAAAGCGAGGCGACGTTCGGGATTGACGCCAGGTTCCTATCTGCTGGCGCTCTCAAGTTTTTTTGCGGATATGTCGACAGAAATGCTGTATCCCGTTTTGCCAGTGTTTTTAACCGATGTATTAAAGATGCCGGTCGAGCTTATTGGTTTGATTGAGGGCCTGGCGACAGGCATCCAGTATGGGATGCAGGGAGTATCGGGCTGGTTAGCTGATAGGATTCATAGACCGAAGACTATCGCACTGGTAGGATATACACTGAATGCGATTGGCAAACCGGTGATTGGACTGGCAGCATCGTGGCCGCTTGCTTTAGCAGGGCGTGTCGTAGATCGCTTTGGCGCCGGCAGTCGCTCAACGCCCCGCGATGCTTTAATTGCCGCCTCGGTAGATGAAGAACATCGTGGGAGAGCCTTCGGCCTGGAAGGATTGGGTGACAATGGCGGAGCATTTCTCGGACCGATGCTTGCCATCTTGCTGCTGTATACGTTCCATGTCGGTCTACGTTCCATTTTTTATTTCGCGTTCATTCCGGGGCTTCTGGCATTCTTGATGATTGTTTTTGTGCCGGTGCGAACCGGTACGCGGGCGAAAAGTGAAAGAGCAAGCGTTCCTCCTCCCACAAGTAGGGCTTATTTTTCCGCTGACTACAGAAAATATCTCCTGGTGACAGCGCTTTTTGGGATCGGGAATTCGACCAATGCCTTTCTTATCCTGCGCACGAAAAACGCGGGCATACCACTGTTTGCGACCATTCTCCTCTACGCATTTTTCAATCTCGTAGCAGCCCTGATCTCCTTTCCTGCCGGTTCGCTTTCCGATAGAATAGGCAGGAAGAAATTGCTCGTGCTGTGTTTCGCGATCTTTGCGCTCGTGTATCTGGGCTTCGCGCTGAGCGTCAATGTTGCCCTTCTGGCCTTCTGTTTTATATTATACGGCGTCTATTCAGGCGTCTACAGGGCGGTCGGGAAGACCTTTGTCACGGATATGGTGCCAAAGGAACACCGGGCAAGCGGCATTGGCTGGTACTCAGCTGTTGTAGGCATAACAGGTTTTATTGCCAGTACAGTTGGCGGTTGGTTATGGACCAATGTTGCGCCATCGGCTACCTTTCTCTATGGAGTAATATTTTCTGTCATAGCGATACCAGCGCTGCTCTACCTTGTACCCGAAATAAAGAATCGAAAGCCTTCAGCGCTTGTTAGCGGGTAGGGGAAGTCACGAAAGTCACCTTACGTGATTGACCGTTCGCTTTCACAGTGGCCGAAGGCCTTTAGCCAGGTCTTAGCTTGTCAGCGATATTAGCTTAGTGGGCCTACTGGCAGCGAAATCCTGGGATTGATATATGGCAGGAGGCCGGCCAGGCCGGGGTACCACGCGAGGAAACTCGCAAGGATGCCGAGGTAGCCACCGGCTGTTTGAACGAAAGTTGATCCACCAGCCAGGAATGCAATCGCCAACGAGAGGAAGGTCAGCAACAATACAAGGCAGTCTTAAAGTCTGGCCTCTATGCATCGACTTGTCGAAGCACCGAAGGTCGCGGAGTCACGGAGTAACGTCATCCACATGATGGTGTAGATGGCTTCAAACTCGCCTTGAGAAGGCGATGGGCGATCATACAACAGAGCGTGTAGGGGTGGGTGGTGGGTATCGATGCGGAATGATCTGTCAAGACCCCATGAATAAATTCAGGGGCTTGTCCCTGTTCCCACACCGGAACGCTGATTCCATACAGCGTTCCTCAGAACGAGACAATAGGCTGCTTGACAACAGCCCGTTGGAAGCTGGCCCACCATTTTTACCTTGCAAGGCCATTAGTTGCAAGAACGCATATGTTGCTAACATGCAAGCTGTTGCTCCCCGCTTCCAGGGAGTGCCTGAGCACACAGAGCATAGCACACGTGTTCAAAGGATGCAAGAGGATATTCTGCCCGCGGGCAGCGCGGCTTCCCTCCCCATGGCTGAAGCCAGGGGCATCTCGCCGCGTTTGGTGATGGTCCTCCTTTCTACAGTAAGTTCTTCATACAGAACATGTAGTTCTTCCTTATGAACAGTATAAACAGTAAATCTGTTATTACAAGCCACAACAATGTATTGACATCCAGCAACAGTTTTGCTATAGTAGACAGTAGAAAATCAGGAGGTATTGATCGTGACGATTTCATGTAAGCTGCGTGTTTTGCTCGCCAGGGTAAACGTTGTGCGTGCTGACCAGAGGCAACCCCCGCTGAGTTTGCGTCGCCTGGCGGAAGAGAGCGGCGTGTCCTTGAGCGTTCTGGCGGCCTTACATACCGGGCGCAGCCAGCGTATCGATTATCACACGGTCGATTCTCTTTTGCGCTATTTTAATTCGTATTTCACCGTCACCACCAACGATTTGCTGACCTGGGAATGGGAGCAAACCCACGAGCGAGATTCACTGTCTATGGTGGGGCATGGATAAGAGAAGGATAAGAGAAGAGAGAGTAAAGTTCTATGGCCGTTATGTTAAAGTCAAAACAAGAAATAGCGCAGTTGCGCGAAGCCGGGCGCGTCGTGGCGCAGACATACGATGTGTTGCGCCCCTATGTGAAGCCGGGCGTATCTACGGGTGAACTCGATAAAATCGCCGAGGATTTCATTCGCAGCAAGGGCGCGAAGCCGATTTATAAGGGCTATGGCGCGCGCCCGGCCCGGGGTGGGATGCAGGCTGTACCCGCGTTTCCCGCCACCATTTGTGTAGCCGTCAACGATGTGATCTGTCATGGTATTCCCAGCCCCAAACAGATTCTCAAAGAAGGGGATATCATCGGCGTCGATATCGGCGTGCTGTATAATGGCTGGGTTGGCGATGCCTGTGTCACCTACCCCGTCGGTCGGCTCGATGATGAGACGCAGCGCCTGATGGACGTGGCGAAACGCTGCCTGGAACTGGGCATCGAGCAGGCGCGAAACGGCAATCGCCTGGGCGATGTCGGCGCGGCCATTCAGACCTACGCCGAAGCGAACGGTTTCTCCACCGTGCGCGAATTTGTGGGACACGGCGTTGGTCGTTCCCTGCACGAAGACCCGCAGGTTCCCCACTATGGGCGTCCCAATACCGGCCTGAAATTGCTGCGCGGCATGGTCTTCACGATTGAGCCGATGATTAACGCGGGTACCTACCAGGCCAAAGTGCTGCCAGACCGCTGGACCGTCTGCACAGCAGACGGCAAACGCTCCGCGCAATTCGAGCATACCATCGCCATAACGGACGGCGCGCCGGAGTTGCTGACGCTGCCGTAATTACCAGGACGGGGGCAAGCCCCGCCCTGGCTCGTTGCGATTACTGGTATCGTCCTAATTGCAACATCTCGCGCGCCTGAGCCGGCGTAGCTACGGGCCGGTCAAGTTCTTGGGCGATACGGGCGATGCGCGCTACCAGTTGCGCGTTGCTGTGGGCGAGCTGGCCTTTGCGGTAGTAGATGTTGTCCTCGAAGCCGACGCGCGCGTGGCCGCCCATGGCCAGGGCGATGGTTGCCAGCGTCAATTGGTGGCGACCTATGCCAGCTACGCTCCAGGCGCTGTGAGGCGGCAGGCAGCGCACCATGTGCGCCAGGTGAGCGGGATCAGCGCCGAGGCCGCCGGGAACGCCCATCACAAAGTCAAACTGCACCGGGTCGGTGATTAAGCCCAACTTATGCAGGCGCATGGCCTCGTCGAGCATCCCCACGTCGAAAATCTCAATTTCAGGCACAATACCCGACTCACGCAGGCGACGCGCGAAGGTTTCGACCAGCCCGCGATTGTTCATGAACACCCCGTCGCCGAAATTCACTGTGCCTGTTGTGAGGGTCGCCATATCCGGTCGGCACTCAATGCTTTGCAAACGTTCTTCCGCGCTCATCCACACCGCTCCACCCGTGGAAACCTGGGTGATGACATCGCAACGGGCGCGAATGCCTTCGACCACCTCGCGAAATAGCCGCCCGTCTTGTGTGGCGTTGCCCTGCGCGTCGCGCACATGAATATGGATAATCGAGGCTCCTGCTTCATAACACTCGACGGCTGCCGCGATAATCTCCCGCGGGGTTATGGGTAAATTGGGCTGCTCTGCCCTGGTTACTTCCGCGCCAACCATAGCAGCGGTAATCATTACAGGTTGCATGACGCTTATCCCTTTCCTCAGATTGATACTTACAGGGCGACCGGGGCGGCGGCTCTGCCCCTGCCCTGGATCGCGTACAGGGTACGGGCCTGGATCGTACTACGAGTATCATCCCCACTATATCACGAATAAAGGAACACTCGAACTTGTGTTACCATAATCCCCAGGGCAATCGCATCTAACTAACCCCATCCACAGGAAGAGAGGAACAAGGAAGTGATAAACTAGGGCGAAAAAGCAGGAGACCACGAGATGGAAGCGAACGACCTACGAGATATGGAAAGCATTTTTGCCCAAGTGGAAGACCCTCGAATGGAACGGACCAGGCTGCATCGCTTGCGCGATATCATCATTCTGGCGATTTGTGGAGTGCTGTGCGGAGCCGATGGATGGGTGGAGATCGAAGAATTCGGGAAAGCCAAAGAAGCCTTTTTTACGGAGCTGCTCACCTTGCCCAATGGGATTCCGTCCCACGATACCTTTGGACGGGTCTTTGCCTTGATCGACCCGAAGCAGTTTGAAGCGAGTTTTGTGCAATGGGTACAGGGCATCAGCCAAACGGTCAAAGGGGTGATCGCGATAGACGGCAAGACGCTCCGCCGTTCGCATGATCAGGAGTCAGAGAAGAAAGCACTGCATGTGGTGAGCGCATGGGCGGTGGAAAATCGTTTGGTGTTAGCTCAGCTTGCCACCGAAGAGAAGTCCAATGAGATTACCGCGATCCCCCTTCTTCTACGGCAATTGGCGTTGGCGGGCTGCATTGTCACGATTGATGCCATGGGAACCCAAACCAAGATTGCCGCTCAGATTATCGAGCAGGAGGGTGACTACGCTCTGGCACTCAAAGACAACCAGGGAGATCTGTTTGATGAGGTGAAAGCCACCTTTGCTCTGGCCGAGAAAGACGGTTTTGTCGGGGGGCAAGAGGAGTCAGTTCGCTTGGTCGAAAAGGGCCATGGGCGGCTGGAAATACGCGAGTACTGGACCATCACCCAGCCAGAGATCTTGGCGTATCTGGACCCAGAGCAGAAATGGAAAGGCTTCGCTGGGATTGGCATGGTGCGAGCCGAACGGCGGATCAAAGATGAGGTGAGCCGGGAAACCCGCTATTTCCTGCTCAGCTTCGCTTCCGTCACCACGTTTGCCACCGCCGTCCGAAGCCATTGGGGCATTGAAAACAGCCTGCATTGGGTCCTCAATGTCGCGTTTCGCGAAGATGAGTCACGCGTACGACTTGGGCATGCCGATGAAAATCTGGCGGTGCTCCGCCACATCACTCTCAATCTCTTGCGCCAGGAACGTTCGTCTCGCGTGGGCATCCATGCCAAGCGGCTCAAAGCTGGCTGGGACACCTCCTATCTCTTACGCGTTCTTGATGGGGTTATTTAGATGCGATTGCCCTGCCATAATCCCCTGATTTCGTGACAAACATGCGGCGTTCGGTTATACTACCTTCAGTTAAAATACATGAGATACGATAGAGAGAAGCAAGAGGCAAATTCACTCTAGCCAGCAGAGGACATAACATGCCGGTGCGAAAGTCCGAACCCGGAATAAATTTTACGGTGACAGATGCATTAACGCCCAATTATCTGAAAAAATTGAGTCGCCAAACCTATACGGCCACCGCCATTGTTATCTTCATCAGTATTGTCAGTCTGATCTGGCTGGTCTTTCACATAGGCGGGAAAATTCCAGTAGGACGAGCCACCGTGCTGGTACTCTACTCCAACTTAATGTATGCGTTTGCTGCTTTTATTGGCGCGATCTGGTGTTTTCAGACGGTGTATCGCGCTCTCCGGGGGCCGGTGATATTAACGGCGCGTCATCGTCGCGCCTGGCTACTGATCGGTCTGGGGCTGCTGTCGAATGGCATTGGCGGCGTGATCTACACCTACCTCGAAGATTATGTGATGAAAAATCCCGTGCCGTCACCTGCCGATTTCTTTTTCACGCTCACTTATATTCTGACGTTCGTGGGTCTGCTCATGATGCCGACCGTTCCCAAATCTCGGCAATCGCTCAAGCTCATCGTGCTGGATACATTTATTACGACATTATGTATTCTTGATATTAGCTGGTTTTTTGTTCTCAGGCCCCTTTTTTCCTCGTTCACCGACCTGCCTCAACTATTCGTCGCCGCATCATACCCTTTCTGGGATATCCTGCTTGTACTGGCTATTGCCTTGCTCATTTACCAGCGCACCAGGCCTGTGTTGAGTCGTTCGCTCATCATATGCGGTCTGGGCATCTTTGCGCTAATCGGGGCCGATACGCTCTATGCTCTGACCATTCCGTCCAATACCTACAATACCGGCACCTGGTATATCGATACGTTCTGGTTCATTGGCTACCTGTTAATTGGACTCAGCGCCCCTTACCAGTATGCCAGCATCGTCCGCCACGCTTATCGCGAACGCAAACATCCAAAATCGCGCGCGACACCCACGAAGAAAGTTTCGATCTCCCACGCAGATCATGAGCCGGGTCGCTCACTGCTGTCGAGTGGCACTCTCGTCTCTGTTCCTATCGTGACCCTGATTGCCGTTATCCTTTATAGCGAGATTGCGCGTATAACAGACTCGCCTCTCATTATCATCGCGGCCTTTATCGGTCTTCTGCTTACCACTCGCTTCGTGGTGTCCAATTATGAGAATCAGGCGCTGTTGGCAGAACGAGATCAAAGGCGCGAGCAGGCCGATATGCTGCGCCTGTTGACCAAGCAGTTGACGGAAGAATTCCAACTTGATAGTCTGGTTACGCGCATTGTTATTAGCGCCACTACCGTGTTAGGCTTCGATACAGCCGCGCTGCTGTTAATTCAATCGCGCGAGCAGCCTCCTGCCGGTGAATTTAGCCTGCTGGTGCGCGCTTCTGGTGATAATTTTGGGAGCATTGCAACCTGGCAAATAGAGGGCGAGCGGTTTCAATATAACGATATTCTCTCAGATAAGCCAGCGCAGGTATACTGGCCTGAAAAATGGATTGAGGTGCCAGAGGGCTTAGCACAGTGGCAGAAGGAACAGGGGATTCTTTCAACGCTGTTTATTCCGCTCGTCACGCAGGAGAAAAATCTGGGCAGTCTGGCCTTTTCGAGCCGATCTTTGCGCAGCTTTGACGAAGAACAGGTCTATCTCGCTACGACTTTTGCTGAGCAGGCCGCGCGTGTTGTTCAGCAGGCGCATTTATACGAGGAAGCGCGCGAGCATGAATTATTCGCGCAGGCCCTGACAACCGTGGCGGCTCGCTTGAATTCGGCGGTGACGACTGGCGCAGGAGTTGGCACGGAGATACAGCAGCTTATTTGCACAGAGGGCGCGCGCGCGCTGCAGGCCGACTTTGCTATTCTGTACATGGGCACGCGCAAGAATGTGCTCTCTCCCGTGGCGGTCGCTTGCCGTGACCAGGATGCTGGCTCTTTGATAGGCGACTGGCCCCCGCTTCATGGTCGCACGCCGGAAACGCGGGCGCTGGAATCATTACAGCCGGAGCTAATGGCGATCAACGAGATGACTTCGAGCGACTACCTGCCCGCCGTGACCGGCCCTTTGCTGACATTGCCGATGCCCGCGCAACAGCAGAAGGGCGTTTCTACAACAACAGGGCCTGTCCGGGTGCCGACGGGCGGACTGCGCGGGCGAAAAATGATCTCACTGCGCACAGTACTCATGCAGCGCGGCGCGCGAACGGCTATTTTCACGCCGCTTATCGTGGGCAATTCGGCGGTTGCTCTGCTTGTGCTGGCGCGTTCAAATGCCACAAACGCTCATCATAAACGCTTTTACACCCGCACAGACCTGGAGCAAGCGCGGGATTTCGCGGAACAGGCCACAATTGCATTCACCAATGCGCAACTCTACCAGCGAATACGCCAGGCGCATAGACAACTCCAGGAGCTGGATCAACTTAAAGACCAGTTCATGATTACCGCCTCACATGAACTACGAACGCCCCTTACCTCGGTGCAGGGCTACCTCGAATTGCTTGCGCAGTTTGGAGATGTGGTGCCGCCGGAGCAGCGGCAGGAATTTTTGCAGAAAGCGCGGCGTGGTTGCGACGAACTTGTTCTCTTACTCAGTAATGTTATGGACGCCAGCCGCCTGGAGATTGAGGCCGGCATTCGCCCGGCTCTTCTCGAAGCCGTATCCGTTTCCCGGTTAATGCAAGATGTGGTTACGCTACTTGAGCCACAATTGAATCAGGAAAAACGCCAGGTATATACGCACATCCCCGAACATCTCGAGGTGAGAGCCGACCCCGCTCGCTTACGCCAGGTTGTACTCAATCTCTGCACGAACGCCATGAAATATTCTGAAGCTGGCACGCCTCTGGCCTTTGCCGCCCGCGTCTACCACGATCAGCGTCCCTCGGCCCTGATTAGTATTTCTGACAGAGGGAAAGGTATTAAACCCGAAGACCAGGAGCAAATATTTCAGCGTTTTGTGCGACTTGAAAGCGATCTGAATAGTTCGGTGCGCGGCTCCGGCCTGGGACTGTATATCTCGCGCCGCCTTGTCGAAGCGATGGACGGCAGGATCTCTGTGGAGAGCAGCGGCATACCCGGCGAAGGCTCGACGTTCACTATCCAAATTCCTCTGGCCTGATATTCCTACCTTCCCCGGCAATTCTGCAAGAGTTCATCCTCGTCCGTTATATGGGGTATGAGCATTCGCGATTTCGTCACATCAACAGCAGGAACTACCGGGTCATCCGCGAACGAAGGCGCTGCGCGGGATGATATGCGCAGGGTCTCGCCCCGGCGCTGGACAGGCAGGCGCAAGGATTTATCGTCCAGAATAGTAGTCGCGCCGCTTTTGATCTGCCTGGTCATTGCGCTGGCGGTTCGCTCCTGGCTGGCGTATCACACACTCGGCTTCATTGATGGCGACGAAGCGCTGGTGGGCATTCAAGCGCAACATATTCTCCAGGGCCAGTTCCCAACCTACTTCTATAACCAGCCCTACATGGGCAGCCTGGAAGCCTATTTGATGGCGCTTATTTTTGCCGTCGCCGGTTCTTCCGTCTGGACGCTGCGCGCCGAACCTATCCTGCTTTCGCTGGTGGTCGTCTGGCTCACCTGGCGGTTGGCTGCGGCGCTGGCCGATACCGCCCGCCTGCCGCTGCACGCCAAACAGTGGTTTATGAACATCGCGGCGCTGCTCGCGGCCATCCCCCCGTTGTACGACACCGTACTGCAAATGCGCATGTTGGGCGGGTACATCGAAATTTTCATTCTGATGCAAATGTTGTTGCTTTCCGCCCTGCAACTGACCAATCGCCGCGCGGCGGGGGCGGCCAGGCGCGAACTCGCGCTGCGCTGGGCGGGTACCGGTTTCCTGGTGGGTTTCGGTTACTGGGTCAATCCCCTGATGATTTATGGCGTATTGGCGGTGGCTCTCTGGATTGCCTGGGATGGCATTCAGCTCGTTCGACAATTTCGCTCTCTGCGACAATTGCGGCGCGTGGTTATCTTGCCCGCGCTGGCTTCTCTCCCCGCCTGCGTCATTGGCATGACCCCGGCCCTGGTGTGGGGAGCCAGGAACCAGTGGCAAAACTTCACCTATATTTTGCAACTGGGCGGCAATACCTCGCTGCGTCCCGAAGCGCTGGCGCAGTATCCCACGCGCGCGACACAGATAATCGGACAGGCGCGTCTCTTAACCAGTTGCGTCGGGCCGCGTGTGCTTGGAGGCTCGCTGCCCCAACAGAATCCAAATTTCTATACACTGGCGGCTCCCACCTATCTGCTTGGCGTGTTCTCTCTCATAGCAATTACTACGCTGGTGGCACTCTCCTTCGCGCAATCCGCCGGGCTGGAAACACCGGCCCTGGCGCGTTTCCAGCCACTGCTGCTGCGCATTCGCCAACTGGCGGCCCTGCCACTAACCTTCGTAGCGGCCACCACCTTCATTTTCTGCGTCACGCGCACCTCCGTCATCGGTCTCTGGCATTGTGAGTACGACCTGGCGGGACGCTACGCCACGCCCTTGATGCTGGTGATGCCGTTTATATGCGCGGCTCTCGTCACCGCCATTGTTCTGTCTGAAGCAGAATTTTATCAGCACGCGCAAAAAGATTCCCCTGCGGCAGAAAACGATTTTGCGACGGTTCAATCTGTGGTTCACGCGCCCTCTTTGCCGTTGCTGATGCAGCGCGCCACGTTGGGGGTAATGGTAGGGTTTTTGCTGCTATCGATCATTTCGCAGGCTGCTTTGTACGGCGTTACCGACCCTGGCAGCACCTTTCAATCGCCGTATTGTACCTTTGCGCCCGCCAACAACGACGCCATTATCAGCTATATGGAGCGCGAGCATATCCATTATGCCTGGGCCATTAACTGGCTGGCCTATCCCATCGTTTTCAAGACGCACGGCGATATTATCATGTCCGATCCGCTGCCTCTCATCCGTCATATTCAAATTCTGGATCGCATACCGGCTTACACCAGCGCCGTATACAATGCTGTGCGGCCCAGTATGATTGTGCTGGTCAAACACAGCGACCCCTATCCACTGATCTTAAAAATGCTCGATAGCCAGCAGGTCACTTACCGCGTGGCGCGTTTTCCAGCACAACAGGGGCGTGACGTATTAGTAGTCACGCCCCTCAATCAAACGGTCAACCCGGTATCATCAGCCGCGTATTTCAATGTATTCGTTTGTAGCCTGGATGGCTGATATTACCAGGGCGGGGGCAGGGGGAACGCGACCAGGGCGGGGGCAGAGCCGCCGCCCCTACCCTGTACGAGTTCTTGCAACGACTTCGTAGTATGGTAGGGGCGGCGGCTCTGCCCCCGCCCTGGTCATCTATTCAGTTTTTCTTGTTGGCCGCTTCCGCGGCGTCAGCTTGTTTCTTTATAAGAAGTGGGACATGCTGCTCGCAGAAGCGGAAGGTGCGCCCGCCCGGTAATAACTGGGCGTAGGCGGCTGGCTCACCGCAGCTATCGCAGCGTCCCACATGCGTTTTTACAGCTTTCATGCTGAAGCTTTCCTCCTAGGTTAAGTTCATTTACCCCTATCATACCACATCTTGACTCCTGGCACATCACTGTATCTCTCTTGCAGATTATTGCCAATAACTTGATTTTAATTGCCAGAATCCTTGACATTTTCAAAATTACATGCTAATATCTACATATGGATAGTAAATATTATCAATAAAATAACAAAAATCGTTAAACCACGTTGTTATCCGTCGTAACACCGTTCTGGAGGAATACCATGAACTACTACCTGCATGATAAACTTCATGCGAACCATCGTCAAGAACTGCAAAGTGAAATGGCCCGGATGCGCCTGCTGGCGCGTTCGTCCCGGCGTAGTAACATGGGACGACGCGCAATCGGCAAACTGGGCGTTGCCCTGGTGGCTGTTGGCTTGAAACTGGAACACTTCGATCGCTCCCGCCAGCCACAGCCATCTATGGCATCACCTGTTCAATAATAGAACGCAAACTTAGCAGGAGGAACACACACGTATGTACCCGCTCATTACGAGGGACCCGGTTAGCGGCCATGAACTGATTGTTACCCGGCTCGAATGCCCAAAGAGTGGAATTGTTATCGAGGGACAGTTTGACCTGGGCTGGATCGGTCGCCTGACTCGCGAGCAACTGGACTTTGTCGAGTTACTCGTCAAAAATCGGGGCAATATTCAGAAGCTGGCTGCTGACCTTGATATGGCCTATAACACTGCTCGCAGCCGCCTGGATGAGATTGTTACCGCGCTGGGCGGCGCGCCTGAAAACGACGGTCGCGTTGATCGTCGTCTGGTGCTGGATCGCCTGGCAGCCAAAGAAATAGGCGTCGAAGAAGCCATGCGCTTACTCAAGAGATAATGCTATGTCTATGACAACCGAAGAGCGCAATCGTATCTTGAGTATGGTCGAAACCGGGCAAGTTTCCGCGTCGCAGGCCGCGCAACTGCTCGACACACTGGCAACGCGGCAAGAGCAAATTGAACCGCAACCGCGCCCGCAAAATCATACACTGCGTATCTGGATATCGGATACATCCGGCAGGCGCCCGAACATGAAAATGACTGCTACCTTACCGGTGCCTCTCGTAAGCCTGAGCCTGCGCATGTTGTCACGCTTTGCGCCACAATTGAATGAAAATGCTGTCCAGCACATCATCGAGGCCATTGAAAGAGGCGCGACGGGCCGCGTGCTCGATGTGCAGGACCTTGAAGAAGGAAAACGACTAGAAATTTTTGTTGAGCAATAAATGGAGGATACAGACATGCAGCAAACATTTTCTACCGGTAAAGAGTCGAAAATCACTATTAAAGACGTAAGTGGCGACCTGAGTGTACAAAGCTGGGATCAACCTTCGATCAGCGTCGAGAGCGATGGCGCGGTTGGCGATCATTATCAGGAGGGCGACGCGCTCATGCTGGGCAGTTGCGACAGCGACCTTGTGCTGCGAGTGCCGCCTGATACGGAGATTCGCGCTACCAATGTGGAAGGCGATGTAACTATCTCGAATGTGCGCCGCGTCGAGTTGCAGCGCATCGAGGGTGATGTCCGGCTCGAAAATATTGGACTGGGTGTAGATATCGAACTGATAGGTGAGGCCATTGCCATTGATCGAGTGTCCGGCGACCTTACCGTGCAGAACGCCTCGTCGCTGCGCGCAAAAGAAGCGATCGAGGGTGATGTCGCGCTCACCAACGTGGCCCTGATCGAGATGGAGAGCATGGAGAGTGACCTCGTTCTGAAGCATACCGAAACCGTCGTGATTGGTTCGGTGGGCGGCGACATGCTGGTTGAAGATATAGCAGACGCGCTGAGTTGCGGCAATGTCGGCGGCGATTGCCGCATTGATGCTGGCGAGAAGGCAGAGCTTATAATTGGCAATGTTGGCAGCGATCTGTCTGTCGAACACGCTGCAAACGTGCGGTTCGGCTCTGTTGGCGGCGATTGTGTGTTGCGCTCTGTGCGTGGCGTTGCTGAGATTGCCAATATCGGCAGCGATGCCAGCGTCAGTAATATCGATGGCAATATACAGGTAGGCAATATCGGAGGGGATGCCAGCTTTAAAAACCTGCGAGGTTCAATTGAAGTGGGCAATATTGGCGGTGACCTGGCATTGGATGCTGCATTTCCGGCAGGCAGCGCCACGCGCATGCATATTGGAGGGGATGCCAGCGTGATACTACCACCGCATCCTGATTTGAACCTGCGCGCGTTTGTGGGAGGAGACATCGCCGGGCCAAATATGGCGTCGGGCAAAGGTGGGAACAGGATCAACCAGACCTATGGCAACGGCGCGGCGCAACTCGAACTGCACGTTGGCGGTGATCTCGCCCTACGCGGCGGAGATCAACCTCGCAACAGCAGCAGTTCAGGCGGATGGGGCGCGGAATTTGCGGCTGAGATGAGCGAACTGGGCCGGTTGGGAGAAGACCTGGGCCATCTGGGCCAGGAAATCGGCGAAGAGATCAGCGCCGCTTTTGAGAAGACCGGGTGGGGCAGCGCTGCTAACTGGACAGACGCCATGACGAACAGGATCAACGAGCAAATGCGCCGCGCCCAACGTAAAATCAACGAACAGGCGCGCCGCGCCGAAGAACGCGCTCGCAAGTTCGGCGAAGAACAGGCGCGCCGCGCCGGAGAACGCGCCGGTAAGGCCGGGGGACAGAATCCGCGCGTGCGTGTGCGCTTCAATGAACGCGAATGGCAGCTTGATCCGGAGCGTTTAGAGCAGATCAAAGCGCAGGCGAGCAAAGCGGCCAGCGAAGGCATTGCCAACGCGATGGAGGCGGTGGAGCGCGCTATCAGCAATATACATCTTCCAAATCCGCCGCGCCCCCCGACGCCGCCTGCGCCCCCTTCGTTCAGGCCGCCAGTTCCGCCGGTGCCGCCAATGCCGGGCCATCCTGTTCAGTCCAACCCATTTCCAGGCCCACAGAGTACGCCGCCGCCAACGTCCGGCAACTCTGCGCCGGTCTCCACCCCGGCGCCCGACCTGGACGCGGAGCGCGAAGCCATCCTGCGCATGATCGCCGAGGGGCGCATCTCTCCCGAAGAGGGCGACTTGCTGTTGGAGGGCCTGGGCGGATAAAAGAGACTCATTCGACTTCTCTCCTCGTTCGCAGTGAGACGGGGCGCGATTTCTCGCGCCCCGTCTCACTATTGTTGCATAGTATGCTCAATCGGACTTACTCTGGATTACTCTCGGTTTTGTAGGTTTCTTTGCTTTCTCTTACACGAAGCTGTGCCTTTGCCTCAAATGAGTGTGTTTGGCATCAAAGTAAGGTATAATACAGAGGATGAGAGAACAGGTGTTGATAGCTCTCGTTAGGAGGAAAAGACACATGACTACTTCACGGCGCGTTGTGGACATTCTTATACAGAGTCCTGACGGCGATACTATAGCTGTTGTAGAAGTTAAAAATATAAAAGATCTTACTCTTAACGATGCAATAGAACTACGCCACAATCTCGCTACCTACGGTTTCTCATTCCAGGCTCCTTTTTTCTTACTTCTTTCGCAAGATATGGGATTTCTCTGGATAGATTCGACATACAGAAATCTTGACTCTCCCCCGGCATATGTGTTTCCAATGGATAAAGCTATCGCGCGTTATTCAAATAAAGGGCCTGGCGAAAGACTCTATGGTGAAGTCCTGGAACTCATTGTATACCAATGGTTACTCGATCTTTCTTACAACCCCAACAATAATACCGAGGAGCCGGAGAGGAGTCTTGCTCTTTCAGGCTTCATCAAATCAATACAAGGGGCCAAGATTTTGTTAGAGGCGGAGCTATGATTGTTTATGTGGAGACAAATTTTGTTTTGGAGATCGCCCGTGAACAAAAAGAATGTAAATCGGCAAATAGAATCCTTATTTTTGCTGAAGAAGGCAGATTAAAGCTTGCTTTTCCGAATTTCGTGCTGGGCGAGTCTTTTTCAACCATTGTGCGTCAACGTAAAGATAGAAGTGGGCTTCTTGAAGCATTGGTAAGGACATTAGGAGAACTTCGACGATCAGAGATCCATCGACAGAATATGGAAGCTTTAAGACCTGTACTTGAGCTTTTAAGAGGTGCGATAGAAGGGGATTTGGATTTACTCCATTCAATAATTGAGCATATGCTTAACGTAGGCAGGTCTCTCCATACAGATGTCATCAACTTTAAGCAAGCTGTTCAGTATCAAAAAGATTTAGATCTTTCACCCCAGGATAGTATCATATTTTCTGCTATAGTAGCTGATCTAATCAGACAGCCAGTAGAAGAAACAAAATGCTTCTTGAGCCGAGACTACAAAGCGTTTGCGACTAATCCCCATATCGAACTAGAGATGAGGAAGTACAGATGTAAATATATTAAGAGTTATGATGATGGGTTGCATTACGTAGAAAGCGAATTACGAAAAGCCGAGTAACTGTAATGTTACTCGGCCTTCCACTGTAGATTGACTATCGGATTGGTAACTTGTTACTTCTCCGCCACAACCTTCACTGTGCGAGCCTTCACATCAGTTTTCCATTAATGTTTCGAAGTATCCCGGTGAACTCTTCTTGCCTTGCAGGCGTGTTCATCATTTGTTTGTCTGAATGAAATATAATCCATGTTTAGTTAGAGCAACGTATGCAAAATACAAGAATTTTGTTAGAAATCTTGATAGTATTGCTATCATACTTCTTCTACTCAACGTCTCCCCTCTCTTCTGTTACAATGCTGCATGAGAGGTGATTTCAATTAGTAATACACACGGAGGACGTGTTCGTGACGGTACACCTACAGGCAACGAGCGAGGCTGTTGAGCGCCTGTTACGCCGGGGCGTAGCGCAAGTTGAGATCGATTTCATAGTACCCGTTCAGGATGGCGCGATTCTCAAGGTAGGTAAGTTACAATATATTCGTATTATTGCGAAGCTTTAACTAAGAGGAGATTATTTATGCCACAGGCGAAGATTGGGGTCATCGGCGGCAGCGGACTCTATCGCATGGAGGGGATGACCGATGTGGAAGAGGTCGCGGTGCATACCCCCTTTGGCGATCCGAGCGATGTGATTACGGTTGGCAAAGTCGAAGGCGTCTCGATGGCCTTTTTGCCGCGACACGGGCGCGGGCATCGCATTTCGCCTACCGAGCTTCCCGCGCGCGCCAACATCTGGGCCTTGAAAAGCCTGGGCGTCGAGTGGGTGATTTCGGTCAGCGCCGTTGGCAGCCTGCGCGAACATATCGCGCCGCGTGACCTCGTCATCCCCGACCAGTTGTTTGACCGCACCAAAAGCCGCGCGAACAGCTTCTACGAAGGCGGCGTCGTCGTGCATTGCACCTTCGTCGATCCATTTTGCTCCACGCTCAGCGCGCTTTTAATAGAATCGGCCCGCGAACTGGGCAACGTCAAAGTACACGAGGGCGGCACCTACGTCTGCATGGAAGGCCCGCTCTTCTCCACCAGGGCCGAGTCGCGTACCTACCGTAGTTGGGGTATGGACATCATCGGCATGACCGCGCTGCCGGAGGCCAAGCTGGCGCGCGAGGCCGAACTGTGCTATGCCGTCGTCGCCTGCGCCACCGATTACGATAGCTGGCACGAATCGGAAGAATCAGTCACCGTCGAAATGGTGATCGGCAACCTCAGCGCCAACGTCGCCAACGCCAAGCGTATCCTGCGCAGCGTCGCTCAAAAGATTCCGGCTGATCGCAGCGCCAACACCTGCGAATGCCCCACGGCCCTGGCAACGGCCATCATGACGGATCACAGCAAGATTCCGCCCGAAGCTCGCGAGAAGTACAGCTTGCTGATAGGGAAATATTTGTAGGGACGCGATTTATCGCGTCCGCCACCCTCTAATCATGAGGAAAATATTTGTAGGGACGCGATAAATCGCGTCCGTTTATCGCGTCCGCCGCCCGGAAAAGGGAAGGGAAACAGGAATCATGGACAATTATCGACCCCAAGACCCGCGAGAGCCTCAGCAGCAACAACAACAGGCTCAATGGCAAGCGCCACAACAACCTCAGTGGCAACCAGAATGGCAAGCGCCGCCACAATATACTCAATATCCAGGAGGACCGGTACCGATGATGGCAATGGCGCCACAGAAGAGCTGGATTACGACAGTGCTCCTATGCCATTTTCTCGGTGTCCTCGGCATCCATCGCTTCTACACGGGGCGTATTGTCAGCGGCATCTTTCAGTTGCTTACCTTCGGAGGCCTGGGCATCTGGACGCTTATTGACCTGATTATGATCATCACCGGTGATTTCACAGATCAGTATAACCGCCCACTCATCCATCCACCCGTGATGGGAGGAAATAGAAGCT
The DNA here is from genome assembly GCA_963769535.1 of uncultured Chloroflexia bacterium. GTDB lineage: Bacteria > Chloroflexota > Ktedonobacteria > Ktedonobacterales > Ktedonobacteraceae > CF-113. The sequence continues at coordinate 251,854 of CAVYMC010000011.1, forward strand.
GGACCACGACAGCGTTTTTATGCATATTTCTAGGCTCGCTCGGCATCCATCGCTTCTACACCGGACATATCGTCAGTGGCATCTTTCAGTTGCTTACCGGCGGGGGCTTCGGCATCTGGACGCTTATTGACCTGATTATGATCTACACGGATAGCTTCACAGATGACATGGGCCTGCCACTTACCAGGATGGAGCGCGTAAGGCCAAATGTTTATATGTACAACCCTCCACCTCCAGTCCAGGGGTCAGGGCTTGTGAATTATTGCTGGCCTCCTTTGGGAAAGCCAAGCAAGGCGAGAGCTTGCTGAGGACAGGAGGCGAAATGGCGTCGAGTGGCTCTGATGTGAGAGGAGCCAAAGCGATGGATCAGGGTAATGGCGAGATTGCGCAAGGCGGCCAGAATCTGTGGAGCATTGCCAGTGCGCAAGCGGGAACGGTCTTCCCCGAAGGTGACATCGCGCACATAATGAGTGCGGTTCTCAATACTCCAATGCCCACGATTGAGGTCCAGTAAGCACTCAGGACTGGCTTTAGAGGCAGTGAGCGTGGTGATGAGATAGACGACCTCGATGGTCGTCTTGCCCGCCTTGGTCACGGTGCGGGTCAGTTGAGCGACTTGGGCGACAAAGGGCCAGGACGGGGCCAGATAGGCATTCATCTCGGTACTGACCTTGATGGTGCGGACTTCGGTGCGTCCCCGTCGGCGGTCAACGGTCTCGGCTTGCAGATAGCGGGCCTGCGGATCGGCAAAATAGGTGGCCAGGTCATCGTAGAGCGTGGGTTGGTTGCCTTTGACGGTCAAGACGGTCTCGGCTCCCAACGCATGCATGAGGCGCAGGAACTCGGCGTGGGTATGCAAGGCATCGGCTGTACAGACCCGCTGCTGGATGGGCAAGGTCGGCAGCACCTGCTTGGCGACGGGGATCTCATTGGTTTTCTCGTCCACGCGCACTTGCCAGAACGTTTCCTGGCTGTGATGGGTCACGAAGGCCAGCAGATGGGGAGCCGTCTGCTCCCCGATCTGGCTCCTCGCACCGTCTTGCCATCGAGGGCCAGTGGCTCGTCGGCAGGAGCCACCGTGGTCGCTTGCACCCACTTGCCCAGCACGCGCTCAATGGCAGAGGCATCTAGCTGTGGTAACAGCCAACGATACAACGAGCCACTGGGCGTCAGAAACAGTCGGGGACCAAACACATCCCCGAGCAAGTCTACGTGATCGCGGCACCACTGCGCGACCGCTTCGGTTCCGTCACAGTTGCACAAGAGCGCGGCGAGCAAACAAACGAGCAAGAAAGGCAGATCATAGCGCATGCCATGCGCCCCGCGTGGATCAGGCACCGCTTCCAACAGCTCAGCCAGACTCTGCAAGGCGGCTTCAGCGAGCAAGTGATCACATTGCTCTGACGTGAGAGAGGGAAGGACACAACGACGTGCGATACAATACATGGGAGGCGTCTCCTTTAGATAAGAGTGAAATTGATATCGCTATCTTATCTCTTGTGGGAAGCCTCTCTCAGCAATAATTCACAAGCCCTGAGTCCAGGGGTGAAAAACAATTGACATCTAGCCGCCACAGGAGTACAATAGAGGTGTTCCGCAGAGAAAAATCGGAACAGGCCGGTTTTCTTCCGGTCCTGCCGATCGGCGTAATCGGGTCCTGCGCGGCAGATGTCTATGAACCCCGCCAGGTTCGTGAGGAAGCAACGGTAAATGGACCTCTCTGGGTGCCGTAGGGCAGCCTGATTGCGCTGATCGGCAGGACCGGGCGAAAATCGGTTTTTTGCGTTCAAATCATCACTCCGGCGGGAGTTCGAGACCCGTCAACTGGCAGGCAGGCGGGAGTCGCAGCATGACCTCACAATCACTCTACCGAAAATGGCGCTCACAAACATTTGATGATCTTGTTGGTCAGGAACCAATTGTAGACACGCTCAAAAATGCGCTGAAAAGTGACAAATTGAGCCATGCCTACCTGTTTACCGGCCCGCGTGGCACGGGTAAGACCAGCGTCGCTCGCCTGCTCGCCAAAACCGTCAATTGCGAGAATCCGCGTGATGGCGAGCCGTGCAATGAATGTATGCAGTGCCGCGAGATCACGGCTGGTAATTCGCTCAACGTCATTGAGATTGACGCCGCCTCCAATCGCGGTATCGACAATATCCGCGAATTACGCGACCGCGTTATGGTGCCGCCTTCAACCGGGAAATACAAAGTCTACGTACTCGACGAAGCCCACATGCTGACCACCGAAGCCTTTAACGCCCTGCTCAAAACACTGGAGGAGCCGCCCGATTACGCTATTTTTGTGCTGGCGACCACCGACGTGCATAAAATGCTGCCCACCGTCATTTCGCGCTGCCAGCCGTATTACTTCAAGCGCATTACCACCCGCCACATCGTTTCTCGCTTACTTTACGTGGCGGAACACGAGGATGTCAAACTCGAACGCCCGGCTGCTGAACTGATCGCCAGAGCCGCCGCCGGGGGAATGCGCGATGCCCTGAGCCTGCTCGATCAATCTATTGCCTATGCCGGCAGCGAAATTTCGCTGCTCCAGGTGCAAGCTATGCTCGGCATTGCCGACCCGCGCGCCATCGCTAAATTCATCACCGCTATTGCCGAACTTAACGGCTCAGCCGTGCTGCATCTCATCAACCAGCTTTCGGAGGACGGCGCGGACCTGCGCCAGCTCAATGCGCAGATCATGGAATACTGGCGCGCTGTGATGCTGACGAAGGCAGGCGCGGATACCGCCGCCATACTTGACCTGATGCAAGAGGAGATGGACGAGATCAAGCAGTTGGCGCTGCGTTTCACACTGGAAGAACTGACCGGGTGCGCGCGTATCTTCGCGCAAAATGATCTCGCGCTCAAGAATCAGGGAACGCCGCAGCTCGGCCTGGAAATCGCGGCCCTCGAAGCCATCGAAATGCACCGCCGCGTTCAGTCCGGATCGATGCCAGTGGCAATGTCTGCTTCTCAAGGACAATCCGCGCGTTCTGCTGCTCCATCTTCTTCGCCGCCGCCGCTTACACCGGCTGACTACCCAACGCGAACGGCGCAACCTGCCCATGCTCCGCGCAACGTGCCAGCCAGAGAAGCAGCGCCAGATAAGATAGCGCGCCTGCCAGAAGAAATACATACTGCATCAGATCGCCAGGAGGCGATTTCCGCCCCCGTCCCGGCGGCATCCCACAACGGGCATTCGTCTCTTACTCCGCAACAGGTCACCAATGTCTGGGAAAATGTGAGAAGGCGCACCAAACAGAAGAGCAAGAGTGGCATGTTGTCGGCCTATCTGGCTTATTATAAAGTCGTTGGTATCGAGGGCAGCCCGGACAATCCGGTCGTAGTCATCCAGGCCGAAAAACAGACGCACTACCAGTATGTCAGAGACGAAAATCGCTATAAGGACCTGGAATGGGCATTGGAGATGGAATTTGGCTTGCCCTGCCAGGTACGGCTAATATCTCCTGACCAATCTCCGTCGCTGGCTCCCGTATCTGACACGGCCAGCTATTCAACCGGCACGGAGCTGGCTCCCCAGCCATCAGCGTATCGCGAACCGCCGACTGCCAAACCATCGCCACCAACCTTGCGTGAGCCTGAGAGTACACAGTCACCACAAGACCCACCTGCCGTTGATCTCTATGCCAGCCCTTCTGGCGCGACTGATGCAACTCCGCCTGCCAGAACGAAAATGGTGAAAGAGAATAAGCCTGCAATGTCAAAAGAGACGCTTGAACAGAAAGTGCATCATGACCCTGTGATACAGGAAGTCATGCGCACCTTTTCGGCCAAAATTGTAGATATCCATCCAAAGTGAGGAGCGAAATTTTTCCATGAACATGCGTGAAATCCAGAAAATGCAGCAGAAACTTGTCAAAATGCAGGAGGAACTGGAGGCAACCCAGTTCACCGGCACCGCCGGAGGTGGCGCGGTGGCGATCACCATGAGCGGCAAATTTGAAATCTCGGCTGTCAAGATCGATCCCGAAGCCTTCAACGCGGAAGACATTGCCGAACTCGAAGTGATGGTGCTGGCCGCCGCCAACGCCGCGCACGAGAAGGTGTCGGACGCGCAGGCGAAGATGAGCAGCGCGCTCACCGGGGGTATGAAAATTCCAGGAATGTTTTAACTTATGAGCAACATCGCAGCCCCGGTAGCGGCGTTAATCGAAGAATTTTCCAAATTGCCGGGTGTTGGCGTCAAGACAGCGCAGCGCCTGACCTTCTTCGTATTGCGCAGCCCTACCGACCAGGCGCGCCGCCTGGCTGAAGCCATTATGCGTGTCAAAGAGAGCATTATCTACTGTTCGCACTGTTTCAACATCACCGAAACCGATCCTTGCCTGATTTGTAGCAATCCGAGCCGCGATCAGGACATCATTTGCGTGGTCGAAGAGCCGCTCGAACATGCTGGCGCTGGAGAAAACCGGCGTCTATAAAGGCCTCTATCACGTGCTACACGGCTCTATCTCACCTGTTGACGGTGTGGGACCCAAAGACCTGCGCATCGACGAATTGCTACAACGTGTGGGCAGCGGCCCTGTGCGCGAGATCATTCTGGCAACCAACCCGAACTTCGAGGGAGAATACACGGCCAACTACATCCTGAAGGAACTAAAGCCCTTCAAGGTGCGTGTCACGGGCCTGGCGCGCGGCCTCCCTAACGGAGGAGACCTGGAATACGCCGACGAAGGTACACTCGGTCGCGCCCTCGATGGTCGGCGCGACCTGTGAAATGTATTGACATAGAGTTGGGAATATGGTACACTCGTTCTACCTTATACGGGTACAGGTGTAGGGAGAGTTACCTGTTTCCGCTTTCGCGACACTGCCAGAGAATAAATACCAGGGAAGCACCTGGTCTACTTTGTGGGAAAAGCCCGCAGAAACGGTATTTCTTGCCATAACGAGGCGACGGGATATTCCCCTCCCCTTGAGGGGATCGGCAGCACATCAAAAGGAGGTAAACAGGGACGTGAGGCGGGCATCCGGCATCCTCTACCCTGTAATTGAACATGGCATTGAGTAAAAAGGAAAAGTCTACGGTGGATCGAAGCAGTACAGTCGTGTCTGCTGCCACAAGTGACCGGGAAAAAGCGATTGAGCAGGCGCTCACCCAGATCGAACGTCGCTTCGGCAAAGGCGCGATCATGAAATTAGGCGATGTCTCTAAGATTCAAGTCGAGGTGATCTCCACCGGGTCGATTGCCCTCGACCTCGCCCTGGGCGTTGGTGGTATTCCACGCGGGCGAATCACAGAAATATATGGCCCAGAGTCTTCTGGTAAAACCACCCTCTGCCTGCATGTCATCGCCAACGCGCAGCGCTCTGGCGGCTACGCGGCTTTTATAGATGCCGAGCACGCGCTTGACCGCGCTTATGCTGCGCGCCTGGGCGTTGACACCAACAATCTCCTGATTTCACAGCCGGACACCGGCGAGCAAGCACTTGAAATCTTGGATGCTCTTGTGCGTAGTAATGCGCTTGACGTGGTGGTGATCGACTCAGTCGCTGCCCTTACACCGCGCGCCGAAATCGAGGGCGAAATGGGCGACACCCATGTCGGCCTGCAGGCCCGCCTGATGAGCCAGGCCATGCGCAAGCTGACTTCAGCCATCAGCACCAGCAACACCTCCGTCATGTTCACCAACCAGTTGCGCGAGAAAGTCGGCGTGATGTTCGGCAATCCAGAGACCACCTCCGGCGGCAAAGCGCTCAAGTTCTACGCCTCCGTGCGCCTGGATATTCGCCGCACCGATTCCATCAAACAGGGTCAGGATGTGATGGGCAGCCGCACCCGCGTGCGCGTCGTCAAAAACAAAGTTGCGCCTCCTTTCCGCGTGGCCGAGTTTGACATTATGTACAGCGAAGGCATTTCGCGCGAAGGCGGCCTGATCGACCTGGGCCTGGAAATGGGCCTGGTCAAGAAGAGCGGCGCCTGGTTCAACGTTGGCGATATTCGCCTGGGCCAGGGACGCGAGAACGCCAAAGAATACCTGCGCCAGAACAGCGACGTTGCCTCCGCCATCGAGGAGCAGATTCGCGGCAACATGAACTCCTTCAAAATCGGAGAAGTCGCGAGTGTCGAGGAAGAAGATACCCTCGAACGAGGAGTAAAGACAACATACCAGGGCGGGGGCTTGCCCTGATCAATTAGATGCTTGCGCGTGAATCACCAGGGCGGGGGCAAGCCCCGCCCTGGTAGTCCTATTCTTCTGTCTCCAAACGTTGTTGTACTTCCTCTGCTAATCTGGATTCTGGCAATTGCACGAGCGGCTGTTCTCCTTCCGAGAGGAGCGACTCCAGCTTTTCATGTTGAATAGGCGGAGGAGACAAAGCTTCCGCGACGGGCTGACGTTCTCTCCAGTAGGAGGCCAGATCGGCAGGATCGACCGCGCCAATGCCTCCTATTTCTGCCTGGTGTACGGCCCAGCTCATCATCGCCTCGTCTAAAGGTATTTCGTACCCTGCATCCTCACTCAGCTTCCACTTGTGCCGCATGATGGCAAAATACGCATCGAGGGGGTCCTGGTTGCTGGTCAATATCTGGCGCAGCAAGAGAATGGCGGGCAGGTGATAGCGCTCGTACCAGTGGCGCGCTGCCTCCTCAATCGTTACTGCTCGCCCCGATTCTTTGCTCATAATGGCCTGGTGGCCGAGAATCGTATTATAAAAGCGGCGCGCATAATGGAGGGGTACTTTTCTTCTAATGGAAGATGCCAGGGAAGGTCTTTAAGGCGGATTTTATCTGGCGCGCCCATTTGAAATTGTGGCAGGTTTTGGTGAGTCGTCATACTATTTCAGCCTGCGAATGGTGTATTATGTTATTATCATACGAACTTTTCTCACATTTTGTCCAGTCTGAAATGATGGGACGATTTCTGTCCGTTACACGGCTGTGTGCAGGCTGTGATTTTCTTCTCATCTGCTGTGATTATTTTGTGATGAACAGGCCCTATGCTTAATCACAGTAAACAATCGAGTACGCGATTTATTAGGATTCGGTATTACTAACAGGAGGTCATATGGCCTATCGTTTTCAGGTCAACCAAACGGCCTGTATCAACTGTGGAATTTGTATGGACCTTTGCCCGGTGCGCTGCCTGGACATGTCGCGTCCGGCGGGTGAGGGTGAGATTGGCAGCGAGGTGGAACGGCTCAGTCCCATTCCGGGCGATTCGGCGCAACGTGCCTGGATGATGCTGGTGCCTGTGCAGGTCACACAGTGCGTGGGTTGCCAGGTATGCGCGCAGGAATGCCCCACCAACGCCATCACTATCGATAGCAGCGTCAAAGAGATCGTCTTTGCGCGGCGCGGCATCATCACGCATCTTCCAGCCGAAGCGGGCTGGCAGCCGCTCGACGCCTACACGCGCGCCACGCCTGATGTGCCGGGAGAAGCGCCCTTTGGCGAAGATCACGCCTGGCACGTGGCCGAACGCCAGGCAGTCTGGCAAAGTTCCCGTTCCTGGCTGGGCGAACGCAAAGAAGACTTGCGCGCACCATGTCAGGCCGCCTGCCCGGTCGGAACCAACGCGGGTTTATACGTCAGCCTGATCGCCGAAGGTCGCTACGATGAAGCGTTGGAGGTGGCCGCCGAGCCAAACCCGTTCCCCAGCATCTGCGGGCGCATCTGCACGGCTCCCTGCGAGGATGTCTGCCGGCGCGGCGAGTTCGACCTGCCCATCGCCATTCGCGACTTGAAGCGCTTCGCCATGGATCACGGCGCCCCTAAACACCGGCAGGTAAAGCCGCCTAAAAGACTGTATGTCGAGCGCATCGCCGTGGTCGGGGCAGGCCCGACCGGCCTCAGCGCCGCCTACTACCTGGCGCGGCGCGGCTATCGCGTGACCATCTTCGATGCCATGCCGGTGGCGGGTGGCATGATGGCTATCGGCATCCCTGACTATCGCCTGCCGCGAGCCGAGTTGAACCGCGATATCGATGCTATGCGCGATCTGGGGGTCGAGTTCAAGCTGAATACGGCTATCGGGCTTGATGTCAGCTTTGAAGATGTACACAGCGAGTACGACGCCGTTTTGCTGGCAGTCGGGGCGCAGCGCAGCCAGCGCCTGGGAGTTCCAGGTGAAGACATGCATGGAGTCATTCCCGCGACCACGTTCCTGAAGGATTTTAATCTGAACCCCGAAACCAGGCTGGAGGGTGATATAGCGGTGGTAGGCGGTGGCAGCACGGCGCTGGACGCGGCGCGTTCCGCTTTGCGGTCGGGCGCGCGTTCGGTGCATATTCTCTATCGCCGCAGCCGCGTAGAAATGCCTGCGCAAGCTGAAGAAGTGCGAGCAGCGCTCGAAGAGGGTATCCACTTGCACGAACTGGTTGCGCCCGTACAGATGCTCTCATCGGCGGGAATAGTATCCGCAGTGCGTTGCCAGCGTATGGCTTTGAGCGAGCCTGATGAGAAGGGTCGTCGCAAGCCGGTACCAGTGCTGGGAACAGAGTTTGATATTCCCATCAATGTTGTTTTGATAGCCATTGGCGAAGCGCCAGACCCCTCCTTCTTGCCCGAAGGCACCAGTGTAGGGGTTGCCCCCTGGGGTGGGTTGCTGATTAATCCCGAATCGCTGGCGACCGGCGCGCCGGGAGTCTTTGCGGCTGGCGATGTCACCTACGGCCCCAAAACTGTCATCCATGCCGCAGCGCATGGCAGGCAGGCGGCGCGTTCCATTCATGCCTATCTTAGCCATCTCGCGCTGCGCGCGGTGAAAGAGATGCCGGAAGATGAAGGCGAAACCGTTTCGACGCTCCCCGAAGGTGGCGTCCTTACCCTTGATCTACGGCCAACACCGCGCGAAGTGATGCCCTTTGCGGAATCGGCATCGCGCGATCGCACTATTGAGTTTGCTAAAGGTTTGAGCGAGGAACAGGCGCGCCGTGAAGCGAGCCGCTGCCTGCGCTGCGACCTGGCCTATCTCTGCCCATCCATCAAGGTTATTGGGTCTGAGAATGGCCATGCGAGGCCAGTCGTTCCTGTTGTGCAATCCCGGTCATAAAAAAAGAGGAGGTTCTATCGTGAACGTTGACACCCTTACCACTGCTATCGTAAATGGCATCAATTCAGGCGCGGAACAATTTTTGGAAGGCACGCTGGCAGCCGCGCTGCCGGTGATCTGGCTGGCATTGCTCGGCCTGCACCTGGGTCGCCCGTACATCCTGGACATGATTGATCGTTTCACCCTGCGCCTGGGCGCGGATTTGCTCTGGCTCATTTATATTGCCCTGCGCGATATCCTAGTCATCTCAGGTGTAATCATGAGCTTCATGTTCCTGTTCCCTGATGTTGTCTCTACCGATCAGTTGCCTCTCACAGGCGGCTTCGCGGCAGTCATGTTGTTTGGCGTCCTGCTGGTCAAGTTGATGGGCGATCCCGATCACAACCTGCGCGATTTCCGCCTCGTTACCTGGTTCCTGGCTATTGGCGCGCTGTTCTACTTCGTGCCGTACCTGTTCGGCGTCATGCTCAACCAGGTGGCGACTGGCTCGATCTTGAATATCAGCAATTTCCTGGTCTCAAGCTCCAACCCCAATTGGGCCGTGGCTTTTGGCTACATCACTACCGCTGCCTTTGCCATCATGGGCGCCACAGCCGTTGGCTACGTCCTGATGACTGGCGGGCGCGCGGAAGCGCCGGAGACAACTTCGAAGTAGGAATCCAATTCATTGCGGCTTTGTTACTAATTTCACCCTCTCCGCCGCGTGGCTGGCGGAGAGTTCAAGAGGAGATATATCATGAATCCTAATGATGTCCAAACCGCGATAACCCAATCGCTGGTACAGGGCGGCTCGTCGTGGTTAATTGCCACCATCGTAGCCTTCCTCCCCGTTCTGTGGACCATGTCTTTAATGCTGCATCTGGGTCGTCCGTATGTGCTGCGCACGCTGCGCCGCTGCGGGCTGCGCCTGGGCGCCGACATCTGGTGGATGTCGTACCTGCTCATGCGCGATGCGCTGCTGCTCATCACCTTCGGAATGAGCTGGTTCTTCTTTGAAGGGAATCTTGTTAAGACCTTGCCCCTACCCATCACCGGCTCACTGGCAGCCCTGTTCCTGCTGCTTTCGCTGGCTGTGAAACTCTCGCGCCGCGTGGACGATGACGTAAACGCCTACCGGCTGTCTACGCTCTTCCTGGTAATCGGGGCTACGCTCTATTATGGCCCGCTGGTCTTCGCCGTCGAAGCCACCAGCCAGGGCTGGTTGTCCGGCTTTGCGCAGGCCTTCACCAGCAACAGCAATCCGAATACGACGTTTGCAGCGCTGGTCCTCATGTGGATTTCGCTGGCAGGCGTGGCGCTGGTAGCAGCCTGGTTGTTTGTGCGCGCGCTGATGTCTGCAAATCGCTCGATGGCGCGTCGCTTGAAGAAAGAAACGAGAGAGACCATCCCTGGAGCTGCTGTTGGCGGCGAGTAAATTGTCTGGTGCGATGAATGAAACGAGGGCGACCTTCGCGGTTGCCCTCGTTTCATTCGCTCCCTTCGTCGGAGCCTGCCGGGGCGGACGATTTTTCATAGAGAGGCAGCGACACATAGAATGTAGACCCCTCGCCTTCAACTGATTTGAACCAGATACGCCCTTCGTGGCGCTCGACCAGTTCCCTGCTGAGATACAGGCCCAATCCCGTGCCTCCAATGTCGTACATTTGTGTATTGTCCGCGCGCATGAAGCGACTAAAAATGCGCTTATGCTGGCGTTGGGGAATGCCTATGCCGTGATCCTGAATGGAGAAGAGGGCGTATCGCTGATTTGCATCGAGCGTGATGGTGATATCACCGCCCATCGGGCTGTATTTGGTGGCGTTATTGATGAGATTGCTAAAGACCTGTTCGATACGACGCGAGTCCAGGTTGCAGACGAGATACTCCTGCGTAGCATTGACAATAATGCGATGGTTCTCTGTTGTGAGCTTGAAACGCGCTACTATACGTTTCACCAGCGCCACCAGGTCGGTTGGTTCAAGCTGCAAATTCAGCCGACCGGCCTGCAAACGGGTCACATCCAACAGGTCTTCCGTCAGTTCAACCAGGCGGCTGGTTGCCTGGTCAATATCAGCGATGGCTTCCGTTTGCCAGTCGGCCAGGGCTGGCCCATTACCGCGACTGGTCTGCATAATCAACATCTGCGCAAAGCCCTTGATAACGGCCAGGGGAGTGCGCAGTTCATGCGCGGCGATCCCAATAAACTCATCCTTCACCTTTTCCGCCTCTTTGAGAGCGGTGACATCCAGGTGGACGACGATGGCCGCGGGTTCCACCTCTTCCGAGCGAGTTTCGGTGTTCCCTAAAACACGCGGGTCTAAGGCGATTGCATTGACCAGCACTGGCAGTGTTGTGCCGTCAGCGTGGCGAATAATCTCCTGATGATGGCGCACCGAGATACCCGTTTGCACCGCTCGCAGCGTCGCGAACCCTTCCAATGCAAGGGGACGCCCATCGATCTGTAACACCCTGATACTGTTGCGCGCGAGAAATTCGCCCAGAGGCTGATCTGGTTCCCAATGCGCGCCCCATACGTCTGTCGTGGCGCGATTCGCCAGCACCAGCCGGGCATCGCGTCCGCGCACGAGGTAGACACTCCCAGGCAACTCGTTGATCACCGTTTGCAACAATGCGCGCCGGGCTTCGGTCTCAGCATGAGCCTGCTGCTCGTTCAGCAGGCGATGCGCCTCGGTCACATCGTGCCAGACGACGACAGCGCCACTGAGAGGACCCTGTGGCGTATCAGTAACCGGCTGGTCTAAAGATAAAGGGGCTGAGGGCGGACGCAGAGGCACGGTATTGACGAGGTATTCACGCGCATCCTCAGGGTCGTCAGCAATAGTAATCTGCACGCCCTGGTTCATCTCGCCCGAGGCCGATTTTTGTAAAAGCATCCTGGAGGCCTGGAGTTGATCGGACACGTCCTCTTCAGTGGACACCAATTTTTCACGTAAATGGCGGGCAGTGCGGTTCTCGCGCACAATGTGTCCTTCTTCATTAACCAGCGTAATGCCATCAGCGATGCTTTCAAAGATGGTATCCAGTTCCCGAGCCTGGGTCTGGGCTGCGCTATACAGGCGGGCATTCTCCAGCGCAATAGCCGCCTCTGTCGCCAGCCCCACCAGCAATGTCTCGTCTTCTTCGCTAAACCTATCCGGCTCTGCATGACCCAGTAACAGCCCGCCGCGCACGTTGCCTGAGCGGTCGAGCAGTGGAGCGCCGAGGAAGCTGCGCACGGTGGGATGTCCTCGTGGGACGCCCATCGAACGCAATCCTTCTTTTGCCAGGTATCCATGAGCGTAGTCAAACGCGGCCTGTCGCGCAGTATTCCTGTACTCGGTAGATAAGCGAAATTTGCTGCTCTGGGGGTTATCGGATTGAGGAACGAACGCCGACGCGTCGCCCACACGCACGGATATGCCATGATGAAAAATGGGAGAGAGCAGACCTTCTCCTCCAAGTGGTACCTGGCGAAACCATTCCTCTTGTTCCTGTGTCACACCGACAGCCGCAGCCAGATGAAACAGGTAGCCCTCGGAAGGCACCAGAGGCTCACCCAGTTCATTCATCGGGCGCAGCGTAAAAGCGGCGAAGCCGGCCCCCGTTAATTCGCGCGCCGTTTCTGCTATCAAGTGCAATAGGCGCGTCTCGTCTAATTCGCTTGCCAGCGCTGACCCGATGCGGTTCAGGGCGGCGAAACGTCCTGCTGCGTGTTCAGCGTTATTGCGGCCATACACGGCAAGCTGGACGATCACCAGCACAAAGCCCATGGCAGCCGCCAGCACGATAAGTTGAGCAATAGAGGGCTTATCCAGAGGTTTGAAGGTATTGGCGGGCACGATGAAGAAAAAATAGACACAGAAGAGTTGCAAGATGCTTGCCACCAGTGCCAGGCGCCACTTCCAGTGATAGGCCAGCATAGCGATGACGGGAAGATAGATCAGCCCTGGATTGGCGATCGCCACCACGGAACGGTCAAAAGCCATGATGAACAATGTTACCAGCAGCGTACCGAGGATTAATACCACAAATCCGGAGTATGACAAATCGCGCCATGCTCTGGCGGCATGACGTACCTCTTTGATTCGTGGCGATCTCCAGATCAGGCGCATCTGTCGCGTCAGCTTGTTCGTAGAGTTCATAGATGTCATTTTGCTTTCGGTGCGTGAATACTGCCAGCTTGTGACGTAATCGTGATGCCAGCGCATTTTCTGTGATACGTATGTGAACACATGTATTCTATAATAATTGAAAGGTATGCTGCAAAGCGTACCGAGATTTACTTCAAATAAGGTGATTGAAGAACATGGAGCTTGACTCAAACACGACGCGAGAGGCATTCGCGCACATAGAGCCGTTAACGGCAGATGTGCTGGGGACTGTCAGCCACGAGCTGCGCGGCCCACTCACCGCCATCAAAGGCTATGCCACGACGCTGCTTCGCCACGAACGTCACCTTGCGCGTGAAGAGCGGCACCAGTTTCTCCAGGCCATTAACGAAGCGAGCGATCGTCTGGAAGTCATCATCGAAAGACTGCTCGAGGTGTCCCAGCTAGAAACAGGCCAGGTAACGCTCCAACTTTCGCCCGTCGATATGGTCTACCTGGTGGGTGAAGCTATTACGGCTATCGAAGAACGTGTGACACGCATTTCGCCAGGGCATTTCACCTTCAATCTCTACCTGGAAAATGCTGATGGAACACCGGGCAACTCAGTTCCGCTCGTTCTGGTCGACCCACGCCGCTTGCGCGAAGTGCTGGACAATCTGTTGGACAATGCCATACAATATTCACCAGAGGGTGGATCGGTCAACGTGTTTATTCGACCCGTTAGCCAGCTGGAACCAGTAATAAAAGATGGGTCAGGAGCGAATACGGTTTCGCAGAAAACAGCGGGTATACCGGCGGTGAATGCTTCTCAAAATATGCTGGAAATATGTGTCTGCGATGAAGGTCTGGGAATCCCTGTCGATCATCTTGAGCGCATTTTCAACCGTTTTCATCGTGTCGATACACGCCTGATACGCGAGGCCAACGGTCTGGGCCTGGGTCTGGCAATATGCAAATATATTGTCGAATTGCATCGTGGTAGCATCTGGGCTGAGAGTAAGCCGGAAGGCAAAGGCAGCGTATTCTGCCTTCGATTACCACTGAGCGATACGCCTTTCATCTAAAATGAACAATACTAGAGAGAATGGAGAGTCTTATATGCCTGCAAAAAAAACAATGATTCTTGCCGCCGATGATGATCCTCAGCTTCTCCGGCTTATGACACGCAATCTGGAGTTTGAGGGATACGAAGTCCTTTCGGCGAGTGATGGTCAGCAAGCGTTGGAGCAAATAGAAAACCACACACTCGATCTTGTCCTGCTTGATGTGATGATGCCCAAGATGGATGGCTTCACCGTGTGCCGGCGCGTGCGCGAGTTTTCCTCCGTCCCTATTATTATCGTTACTGCGCGCGGACAGGACCAGGACAAAGTGCGCGGCCTCGATCTTGGTGCGGACGATTATCTGACCAAACCATTCAGCATAGAAGAATTGCTGGCACGCGCGCGCGCGGTGCTGCGCCGCTCACAAATTGCCTCCAAAGAGGGAACGCAGGGCCTGCAGTCCATAGCTTACACCGGGGAACTGCAGATCGACTATTCGCAACACCTGGTAGCGCTGGCAGGAAAAGAGATAACGCTTACACCGACGGAGTACGCCATTATCGCCTACCTTGCCCAGAATATGGGGCGCATCATCACTCAGGATTTGTTGCTGGAGCATGTCTGGGGCGCGGAATACCTGGGCGAGAGTCACATGTTGCAGGTGAATATTAATCGCCTGCGCCGCAAGATCGAGGCCGATCCCTCGCAACCCATCTACATTCTTACCAAAGTAGGCGTAGGCTATTCGCTGGCAAACCTGCCCAATCAGCCTGCCAGTTGAACGCCGGTTTGTTAAGGATACTTTCTCAATATGATCCTATTGACGAGATTATACGATTTTTCTCTCCTGTATACTGCTGTGCCAGCTCTGCCGCACTAATCACCGCTCCCTTTTCCACCAGCCCGCAGCCTGCCGCGAGCAGCCCAACCACCCGCGTTGGCCTAACTCCAGCGGCGCGCAATGGCTCCAGCCCTTCGCTTTGCAGGCGTTTCGAAAGGCGCTTTCCCTCGTTATCCAGGACAAGTGGCACGTGCGCGAAAGTGGGAACCGCAAAACCCAGCGCCTCGTAAAGCGCTATCTGCCGCGCTGTCGATGCCAGCAAATCGGCGCCGCGTACAACTTGATTAATGTGCATCAGCGCATCGTCAACCACCACCGCAAACTGGTAGGCAAAGATACCATCAGCGCGTCTCAAGATGAAGTCGCCAACGACGTTTTGAACGTGTTGCTGCTGCCGTCCCGCGAGCAGATCATGAAACGTTACCACACGCTCGTCATCCACGCGAAAGCGTAACGATGGACTGCTGCCACCGGCAGCTTCAAGTTTGCGACGCTGGTCCTCGCTCAGATGGCGACAGGCGCCAGGATAGCGCAAGCCCTCGTCCTCGTGTGGCGCGCTGGCGGCGCGCGCAATTTCTGCCCGACTGCAATAGCAGGGGTAGATTCGTCCCGCGTCTTGTAAGCGTTGCAAGTATGCCGCATAGATGGCCTGTCGTTCGCTCTGCGTATAGGGCGCGTAGGGTCCGCCAACATCAGGACCTTCATCCCAGTCGATGCCGAGCCAGCGCAGATCGTCCAACATACGCTGCGTCGCCCCCCGACGTGTACGCGGGCGATCCAAATCTTCCACGCGCAGCACAAACTGGCCGCCGTCGCAACGAGCAAACAGCCAGGCGAGCAAAGCTGTGCGCAGGTTGCCCAGGTGCAAATCTCCCGTTGGGCTGGGGGCGTAGCGCCCTCGAGTTAAATCTGACATTGCTCCGACCAGGGGCATGGGCCGATTTCCACATTGGGACCGCGCCGGGCGGGGAAAATGCGAAATTCGGCCAACAAATCGACTAACGTACAGATTGGCAGGCCAACGACATTAAAATAACAGCCATCGATGCGCTCGGTTGGCTGGAACGAATGATGCTGGATGCCGTATGCGCCCGCCTTATCGAGCGGGTCGCCGGTAGCGATGTAGGCCTTGATTTCAGCTATGTTGTAGTTCCGCATGAGCACAGGAGTAATACAACTTGCCGAGAGCATGGCACGCTTGCCTTCGATGTAGCCGCTCACTGCTATGCCAGTCACGACGTAATGCTCGCGCCCGCGCAGCCGTAGCAACAATTCGCGCGCGTGCGCCTTATCACGCGGCTTGCCTAACAACTGCTCATATTGCAGAACCGTTGTATCTACTCCAATCACGGTGCAGCCTTTGGCCTCCGGCAAAGTGAGCGCCGCGGCGGCTTTATGCTTCGCCAGCCATTGCGCCAGTTCTTCGAGCGGACCTTGATACTTTTTCTGCATGGCTTCCTCGTCGGATGGCGAAATGCAGACGCTAAAATCCAGGCCGAGCAGGTGCATAAGCTGGCGGCGGCGCGGCGAACTCGAGGCTAGTAATAAGGGGTGTGATAATGTCATACGGGTTGACGCTCCAGCACCGCCACGCATTCGATATGCGCCGTCTGGGGAAACATATCCAGCGGCTGCACCGAACGCAGGCGGTAAGTAGAATGAATGTGACAAAGAATATGCAAATCTCGCGCCAGCGTTGAGGGGTCGCAAGAGACATAGACAATGCGGGCAACGGGATGTTGCGCCAGGGTATCGAGGACTGAACGCTGGCAACCGGCGCGTGGCGGGTCTATCACCAGCCCATCGATAGCTGTCGCCAGCGCGGGCAACACATCCTCAACCTTGCCTTTATATATCTCCACGTTGTCGACCTCGCGCAGGTTCCACTGCGCGTCCTTGATGGCGCTAGCCGATTCTTCAATGGCGATAACTTTGCCAACGCGCCGCGCCAGCAACAACGAGAAGGCGCCAACGCCGCAATAGGCATCCACGACGGTAAACTGGCGTCCATCGCTTGAAGCATCGGATAGCAAACCGTCAAGCACCATTTGCATCATCTTCTCGGCCTGCGCGGTATTCGTCTGGAAAAATGAACTGGGCCGGATGCGAAAGGTTTCACCTGCCAACCGCTCCTCCATCGTCTCGCCGCGCAGTTCCAACCCTGTGTCCAACAATTGCTGCGCCACGTTCGCTTCTGGTTGCGGCTGCATCATCACCTGGTTCGTTGCGGCGCCACAGCGTATCACGACCTGCGGGCGCGCATTGTGTACTGCGCTCAGCACGGCCAGGGCGCGATTGATGTGTTCGTGCGCGATGGGACAATTGACGAGTGGCAGCACGCGATGCGATCCCCGAACGGTCAGGCCCGCTTGCCCATCGCGATTGACGGAGAAGCGCATATGGTTGCGATAGCCCCAGGGATCATCGCACGGCACCGTATCTCGCAGAGGCGGGTCGTCAAAACCGCCGACTTCACGCAGCAACTGCTCAACAATCGAACGTTTCCAGGCCACCTGCGCCGGGTAGCGCAGGTGCTGCAACTGGCAGCCACCGCATTCGCCGAAGACCGGGCAGCGCGGCTCAACCCGCAAATCCGAAGCAGTATGAATTTCTGTAATCCAGACACGCGGCGGCCGTGGTTTCCAGCGCTTCCGGTGGCGTTTTGGGCGAATGTTGGCAGCCTCCTGGACGGCAAGCGTCACCTCTTCGCCGGGCAGACCAGCGGGCACAGGCAACAGGCGTATCTGCTGCTCGCCATCTTCAAGATCGATGGTAATTTCGGCCAGCGCGTCGCCTTTGCCAGTCAATTCACGCAGGATAACGCGGTGATAGCTGATGGTTGGCGGATCGCTGTTCATTTTTTCATCGATTCCAATATCTTACGCACCGCCCGCACCATCTCCGATTCCGGGTCGATGCGTTCAGCCTCTTCCAACACGGATTGCCCACGCCGCAGCTCTCCCATATCTAACAGGGTACCAGCGAGCAATCCCCGCAGGTGAGCGGATTGTGGATGCAGGCGCACTCCCTGCTCCACAATAGCATACGCTTTCTGCGGTTCACGCCTTCCAATATATATGCTACCTAGCTCAGCAAAAGCCGCTGAATTCTGCGGTTCTTCCTCGATGGCGCGTTGGTAGTAGACCTCGGCCTCCACATCATTTTTGAGAAGGCGATAGGCGCGCGCCACGTTAAACCAGCTATGCTCATAGCGGGGAGCCAGTTCCACGACGCGCATGAAATGACGCAGCGCTTCTTCGTATCGCTGGCGGTCAATAGCCAGGTTACCCAGGTCGTTCTCAATTTCCACCTCTATCTCGCGCGGTGGATTGGCGTCTAACGCAGCTTCAAGCAAGCTTTGCGCTTCATCATATGCTCCCTGCAACCCCTTCACTTCGGCCAGTAGCACATAGGCCAGTGGCGTCTTATCCCCTTCCAATGCCTCCCGCAGGTGCGCCTCTGCCAGCGAGAAAAAAGAGGCTGAACGCTCTTGCAAGCCAGCTTCGCCGTACTGCCCGGCTATCGCCGACTCTGCCGCGCCAAGCTGCTGCAAAATAGCGATATGCCGGTAATCTTGCGGGGAACGCCTCTCCCATTGCTCCAGGTAGACCATGGCGCGTTCGTTGCTGCCAATACTGGTGGCGCGGCCAGTCGCATCAGCATACACATCAAAATCCAGCGGCATTTTGACCAGCAGCGCATCCAGGTAATGCATGGATTGAACTGAGTGCCAGATGATTTCTTCATAGCTCTTTTGCCCATCCGGGTCGGTGGGTTTTTTCGTCTGCATAATCTGCTGAATGGCGTCATCATGCTCTTTTAATCGCTTCTGGATGTCGGCTACCGGTAAGCTCTGCGCGCTTGCTCCCTCGTCGGTTATGCGCTGGATGCGCCAGGCGCCATCTTCCTGTACCAGCGTATAGCTCGTCCAGAACCAGTGCCTGCCCGTTTCTTTCAGCGCGGCTGTCCCCATCGGCATCTCAAGCAGCGTGCCACCGAGAGGAGTTTCCGTCAATTCGAGCGACCAGCACAGTTCGATATCCCGCCGGGATGCCGACCTGCCGCTGAGAACCGAGCCGGGCAGCCAGAGCACGCTCTGATTATGTTCGCGTTCGCGAACGACCATCACCTGGAAGCGAGCAGGGTGCGCTTCATCGGCCCACGTATAGCGGCGTTCCATCCACTCGTCACGGCCCAGCCCCTCAAGAATGGGATTGCCAGCCGCGAGCAGGTCGTAAAACAGGCCATAGTCGCCCAGCGACCAGCCTCCGACCGCGTACATCACCACCTCATCCGGTTCCATATCAGGATCGATGAAGGTGCGGCCCCGGTCTTCACCCGCATCCGGCGCGTCAAACACCAGTTGTTGGATGATGGGAAGATAATGTCGATAATCCCTGGGCAGGGGCGTTTTGCGCTGTTTATTGACCGCGAGCGCATCGAGGATCAAGCGCTGTGCCTCCGCCAGCGTGCAGTCGGTTACGCTTACCGGTTCGTCCATCAATTTGCTCAAGCCAGATGCCATCTCGCTGAAGTACGATTCAATATGGTGTTTGGTGCCGACTATGGTTTGAAAACTATTGATGCCAATCTTCCAGAAGTCGAGCGCAAACTTCATCATGCGCGCTTCGCCATACTCAAACCCTTGCTCCCAGCATAGCAGGATTTCTGTTTCTCCCCTTTCGCGTATGATGGCCGCAGCGCCTTTCCAGTAACGCGGTGGATAGGAAGTTACCTGAGTAGCAGGCCGTTCCGGTTCGGGCGTCCAACTGGGGTAGATTTTGCTGCCCGCGAGTTGAATCAGAGAGCGGCGCGCCTCTTTGCGCACGGCCTTGTCGGGAGCCAGTTCGTTGAGTGCCAGCAGCACATCGGCTGCGTCTACATCGCGCTGCTTTGCCAGCGCTTTCAGCAATGCTAATTGCGTTCCCCCGGCATTGCTCGTAATCGAGGCCAGAGCCGTTTCCGCCTGTATGCGACTGCTGCTGCCGCGCAGCGAATCCGCGATGCTATGTCGTTGCTCAAGTAAATGCTGTAAATGCGCATCGTCGCCTTGTGGGACGATAGGCTGTTGTGATTTCTTCGATGTCATGACCGCGTTCTTCTCTCATTCATTCCGGCGCGTGTTTGGAGATCGCGCTTACTATTGACTACGATTGTATCACGCGGGGCAAGAGAGATTAGTGCATAAACAGAACGAGGACGACCCCTTGCCTCCCCTTACCAAATTTGGTCGTCAAAATTCATTAGGGACAAGTGCTGGCGTTTCGCTAACTTGACGTTTATCGGACAAATCCTGCCTAACGCGCACTACTTGCAAAATAAAGAGCGGCAGTGCCGCGCAGTAGAAGTAAGACGGCAGGCTACGCCAGGCGAAGAAGAGGGGCAGCACGGCCAGCAGCATAGCGGCTTCCGGTCGCGATTTGCAGATGCGCCAGTACCAGGCGATACAAAAGAGCATGGCAAGGGCTTCGAGCGCGGTATAAACAACGCCCGGCAAGAGAGGCAAAATCGGGGTTAAGCCGAGCGCAACCAATCCAACCCCTGACGGGAACATGGGATCAGCAACAGGAGCCAGCACCCCCGCCAGCCACGCGTGGAAGTTCCACAGCATGAACGGCAGATTGATAGCCAGGACGATCACACCAGCCATACTCACACGCCCCACAGCTTCCTTCGGCCCCCTGTTCTGCCAGATCAAAATGGCATAAAAGGGCAGAAAGAGCCATGCCGGTTGCTTGGTTGCAAGCGCCAGCCCCAGGCAAACAATCGACCACCAGCGTTTATCTCGCAGCAGCCAGGCCAACAGGATCAGCAGGATATATAGGATATCCGCGTTTCCATTCAGCACCGAAGTCAACATACTGACGTTCGCCAGCGACAGCAGGATCAGCCAGGGTCGCATCTCTGAATGCACCTTTTTCCAGCCGGTGAACACAATCAGTACATAGCAAATCAGATAGAGCGGCAGCGCGTTATAGGTTTTGAGCCAGACAAACGGCACAAGCGAGAGGAACGAAAACGCCGGATAGCTCACCTTTGACTCGAACTCCGGCGCGTTGCCAGTTTTGAGATCATGCGCCAGTACGCTGCTTAATTGATCGGGAGTAGGATAGCTGGAGCTGTTGGCAAACTGTCCCGCGCGCAGCGGCGTTGTCCAGATAGGGAGAATTGAGAAACGCCGCACGACGCTTAGAATATTGGAATCGACATAGGGATCGCGCCCCTCCGTAAGCAGGATCGCCGCGTTCATGTCGATGGAGGTGCCATCATTCTTATAAATGGGCGTCATGAAAAAACCCAGCACCGTCGAAGCGACTATCTCACCCGCGCCCGCCAGAGAAGAGATAAGCAGCAGCATCACCATGACGCGCTGCCAGCGACGCGGGCGTTTCTGCCGTATTCCGACCTCTCCTTCCGATTTCAAAGGAGCTGGGCGAAAGGCCATCCACAGTGCAACGAAACTCCCACTAATCAGACCGAACGAAATGAGACCAGCCCAGGGTGTAAGAAACGGCACAATGGGAAAGTAGACCAGAACCAGTAAAGTCACCTCGTTGAGCGCCTGCAAAATCAAGGCCACGCCAATCCAGCACGCGCGCCGTTGCAGATCCGCAATGGATGCAAAATCGAGCGAGGCATCATCCGTGAAGAAATAGCGCATCCACCGCTTTTTACTTCGCTTTGATTCAGGCAGAACTTCGCCAGGTGTATTAATCTGTGGAATAACCGTCTGCTGTTCTGCCTCTTCGCGCATGATTTCTTGCTCTCTATCTGAATTTGCTTTGATGGATTTTGGCGAACGAATATGTAAATGCTACCTGGCGGGACGCTTGCGTCCCAGGCATCCCAATGATTTTTGACAACCGAATGCAGTAATGCCGCTGGTGCTTGCCCCGCGAGCTGTCATCCTGAGCGCAGCGAAGGATCTGTGCTCAGCCCGGCGAGAGATCCTTCGCTGCGCTCAGGATGACAGGCGTGCTGATGTGAACGCCTGAAAAATGTCGGTACTCCTCTTCCAGGCTCTGGTATTTCCGGTAATACCGCTCAATGCAGGACATATACCGCTCATTTTGCGCGCTATTGAAATTTTTTTTGTAGGGATAGTGGGGTGTTCCTATTCCCCTATTCGTTCGTCAAAATTCATCAGGACACTGACGGGCGCATTCCCGATTTTGGTCGTTAAAAAATCATGAGATCCAAAAGCCTGCGTTTTATACGAAAGGCATGATTAGCGCGTCACAAAAGCGTTCAGAGAACCAAATGGAAGTAGAGTTCGCGGTGTTGCATCTCGAAGCCCAGCGACTCGTACAGGCGAATGGCGGGGGCATTCTCTTCCCACACGTGCAGGTCGATGGCAGTTAAACCCAGTTCGGTGCGAGCATACTGAATGATGTGCTGCATCAACTGGCGCGCCAGTCCCAATTTGCGGTACTCTGGCGCAACGATCACCCGTTTGACATAGCCAACGCGGGTAGAGGCAGGATTTTCATCGTAAACACTCGCGGGAGCCAGCATTAGTTCGGCTTTGGCTGCAACATTTTCACCCACACTTGCAAGAAAGATCAATGTGCGTTCATGCGTTGATGGATCTACCGAGCCAAAATATTTCTCCATTTCACGATGGATAGTGCGTGTTGGCGAAGAACTCATGCGGTCAAGTTCGTCAATGATACCTGTATCTTCGGGCGTGGCAAGGCGGATTACCGACGGCGCTGCCGACGTTTCATCGATCATACATTTCTCGCATTACCGTTCTTTCTTGAGGGGCAGCATCAGGATGGAGACGAGCGCGTAGCCGGAGCAGCCGAGCAACAGCAGCGCAAAGATGATGCTTTCTCCTGGGCCAGTGGGGTCTGGATGAATCAGCATGGAGAGGCCCCACCAGAGAAAACCGATGAAGACCAGAAATAACAGAATGGTGCTTAATAATTTCTTGCTCATGTGTTACGCGCTTCCTTTCCTTCGCCCTAAACGCCGCGCGTCCAGTTCTCTTTCCAGAGATAAGAACGAGCTAGCATTTCTTCCGCGCTTTTCATGGTAAATTCGCTGACGTTACCGCCCATGATATGCGCGATCTCGCGAACTCGCTGTTCGGGGCGAAGTTCGTTCACAATGGTGACGGTGCGTTCGTCGAAGATCTGCTTATTCACATTGTAGTGCGTATCGGCAAACGTGGCAATTTGCGGTAAATGCGTCACGCAGATAACCTGGTGATTGCGCGTCAGTTGCCACAATTTCTCGCCCACGATCTGCCCGCTTTTGCCACTGATGCCCGCGTCGATTTCGTCGAAGATCAGCGTAGGGGTAGCATCCGCCGCCGAAAGGATAGTTTTCAGGGCCAGCATCAGGCGCGACGTTTCACCGCCGGAGGCGATTTTCGTCAAAGGCTTGAATGGCTCGCCGGGATTGGGAGCAATCAAGAATTGCACGCGGTCGATACCCGTGGCATCACAGGCATAATACTGTTCAGATTGACCGTCGATACTGGCCGGTACGCCGTTTTCATCGGGCGTTTGCTCGATCTCGACGGAGAAACGCGCGCGCTGCATATTGAGGTCGTTCAACTGCTCTTCCATCGCAGTAGAGAGCCGCCCTGCTGCTTCGCGGCGGCGTTCGGAAAGCTGCTGAGCAATCTGGCCGATGGCGCGCCGCAATTGCTGATCTTGCTTTTGCAGGGTGATAACCAGCTCGTCGCGATTGATGATGGTGTCCAGTTCGGCGCGGTCTTCCTCTGCTCGCTTGAGGACTTCATCAATGGTCGCGCCATATTTGCGTTTCAGGCGCGAGATCAGGTCCAGGCGTTCCTCGATGTCCGCCAGGCGTTGCGGGTCATCCTCGATATCGCTCTCGTAGCTGCTAATGGTGGTGGCAACATCCTCGAGCTGGAAAATAGCCTCTGACAGGCTCGTTTCGGAGTCGCGCAGTTCCCTGTCCAGCCGGGCCAGTTCGTTCATCGAACGCAAAGCGGGCCGCAGCAAGTCCAGGGCCGATTGAAAGTTGTCGCCGCCGCTCTCTCCGCCCTTAATCGCGCCGTACACCAGGGCGCACAATTCGCGCAGGCGTTCGGCGTTGCTCAATACCTTGCGCTCCTCTTCCAACGTCTCCACTTCGTCGGGCTGCAGATTGGCTTTCTCGATCTCTTCAATTTCGAAGCGCAGGAAATCGGCGCGCCGCGCCGAGTCCTTCTCATTTTGTTGCAAAGCGGCCAGCGTCTTACGCGCGGCGCGCCACTCGGTGACTTTCGCGCCCAGTTGATCGCGCAGTGGCAGGAGGTCGGCATAGCGATCCAGAAAATTAACATGTTGTTCCGGGCGCAAGAGGCTCATATGCTCGCTC
The DNA here is from genome assembly GCA_963769535.1 of uncultured Chloroflexia bacterium. GTDB lineage: Bacteria > Chloroflexota > Ktedonobacteria > Ktedonobacterales > Ktedonobacteraceae > CF-113. The sequence goes on from CAVYMC010000011.1 coordinate 276,182, forward strand.
TGCCCGTGAATATCGACCAGCCAGCTAGCCACCTGCTGCAAAGCCTGCTGCGAGACGGTGCGCCCATTGATGCGTGACACCGTGCGCCCGGAGCGGAAGATGTCACGCGAGAGCATCAGTTGCCCATCTTCAGGCGTGATATCGTATTCGCGCAGCAGCGTGGCAAAGGCGACGCTCGCATCCGCGCTCTCTACATCGGCAACTGCCACAGACGCTGACCCACCGTTCACCATCGATGAGCCGTCCGCGTAATTATGCTGCTCATGTCCCTGGAGCGTAGCTTCAAATGGCACCCATTCCATGTGGATAGGTGGCAAAGCTGTAATCGAAAAGATGCCCTCGACGGTGGCGCGATCGCAGCCGGCGCGCACAAAATCGGCGCCAATCTTGCCGCCCAGCAACGCACTCACAGCGTCGATAATAATCGACTTACCCGCGCCCGTCTCGCCTGTGAAAACATTAAACAGGCGATGCAAACTCAGATGCAGGGTGTCAATAATCGCGAAATCTTTGATGTTTAGCTCAAGTAACATATGCTCTACCCGGAAACCCGCGAGGGATTACGAATCGTCGCCTTTCAGTTTAGCATGAATGATCTGGTAAAAATAGGTTGGCGGCCTTCGTCGCAGGAACTGTGTCACATACTGGCTCTTGCGAACGGTAACGGTCGCGCCATCGATAATCTCCCGGTTCATCTGACCATCGGCGGAAAACACGCCATTCTGCGAGCCGGTAAAGATCTGGAGTTTCACTGTCGCTTCGGGCTGTAAGATCAACGAGCGATCAGAAGCCAGGTGCGGCGCGATAGGTGTCAACACGCTGCTCTGCACCTGAGGATGCAACAGCGGCCCACCCACCGACATATTATAAGCAGTCGAGCCGGTAGCTGTCGAGAGAATAATACCATCGGCGTAGCTTGTGCTATAAGCAAACTCATCGACGGTGATCTGAATCTTCACGACACGCGGCCACGTGCCACGCGCAATCACGATATCATTCAACGCCAGGAACTCTTCCCGGCGTCCATCCTGGTGCAGCGCCGCGTGTAACATGCTGCGCGTATCCACCCAGACCGATGGGTCCTTACGCAGGTAGTAGGGCAATTTAGTTTCGAGTTCGTCCGGCTCCAGTTCCGTCAGAAAACCCACCCGTCCGAAGTTGACCCCTACGATCGGGATATTCGCGTAAGAACACAGGCGCGCCGCGTGCAGGATCGTACCATCGCCGCCAAGCACTACCGCCAGGTCGTAACCTTTCAACGCCTTGTCGGGAGTCTCCTCCCCCTCGTCACGTATATCGATAGTGCGGACTTCATAACTCTGCTGTTGTAACATACGTGTGAGGTGAAAAGCGACTTCCGAGGTATCCTGTTTGCGGCCCTGATAAAATATCGCGATTTGCATCTTCCAAACTTTCAAAGGGTTTTCTGTATGCGCTCGTGTGCAAAAACTAAGCCCTCTTCCGTCCCCTATTCTACCATAGCGGGTCGCAAAAAGCGAATTTTGCTTCGTCTTGATGGTTACATTTATAGGGGCAGAGAGGAGACGCCAGCGTCTCCTCTCTGCCCCTATAAATGTAACCATCAAACAATTATCTCCACACCTTACGTGGCCTTTCCTCCGGCTCCGGCTCCAACGCTGGCTTCTCCACGATCATGCGCAGGGCCTCGGCGATGGCGCGGTCAAGCTGGGGGTCGTCGCCGCGCGCGAAGTCCTGGGGAGCGATATCGACCTCGATATCGGGATCGGTGCCGTAGTTTTCCACGTTCCAGCCGACATCGCGAAACCAGGAGGCGAACTCCGGCTGAGTAGTGCGCGTGCCATCTACCAGCGTGTGATTGTAAGTAATGCCAATCACGCCGCCCCAGGTGCGTTTGCCGATAAGTGGGCCAAGACCCATCAGTTTGAAGCTGTGGCTGAAGATATCGCCGTCGGAACCCGCGTGTTCGTTGGTCAGCGCTACCATTGGGCCGCGCGGCGATTCGTAGGGATAGGGACGCGGTTGCCCCCAGCGCCTGAATTTATAACCGACGCGCCTCCTTGCCAGCTTTTCCAGTAGTAAGCCGGAGACGTTGCCTCCACCATTGTAGCGCACATCGACAAGCAGGCCTTCATAATCATATTCCGCCAGGTAACTGCGGTGAAATTCGGCGTACCCGTCTGGTGACATATCGGGAATATGAATGTAGCCGACTTTGCCACCAGATTTCTCATGCACGATGGAACGATTGCGTTCGACCCACTCGCGATAGCGGGCGGGCATTTCGTTGGAAATGGCCTTCACGGTGACGACGCGAGTTTCCTTGCTTGTGGCATCCTCTATAGTGAGCTGCACTTCATTACCGGCCTGGTTGACCAGTAATTCCTGCGGGCTGCGGCTCGTCCCCACTCGCTGCCCGTTGATGGCTAGCACAGCATCGCCCTCGTTGACGTTCAAGCCCGGGCTTGTCAGCGGCGATGTCGCTTTGCTGTCCGATGGATCGCCGATGATGATATGCGCGATACGATAACGCTGGCTTTCAGCGTCGTAGCGCCAGTCAACGCCCAGAAAGCCCTGGCTATAATAGGGCCGCGAGCGATACTGACCACCGCCTTCATAAGCGTGCGACGTTCCCAGCTCGCCCTGTAGCTCCCACAAAAGGTCGGAAAGTTCTCTACGCGAGGAGACTCGTTCGAGCAGCGGCGCGTATTGCGCGTACATCTTCTCCCAGTCAATACCCGACATATCCTCCGTCCAGAAGTGCTCGCGCTGCAAACGCCAGGCTTCGGCAAACATCTGTTTCCACTCGGCTGCTGGCTGCACCGACACCTTGACGCGACCAAGATCGAGCCAGCCACTCTCGCGACCGGCACGCTCGTTGTCGGTCCGTGGCGGCTTCTCCCCCGCTTTCAGAACGCGCAAACGACGATGGCTCCTGTAGATCAGATATTTATAGTCTCGCGAGAGATCAAAGCTGCTCACATTATTGAGAAGCGTTTCGTATTTCTGCTTTTCAAAGTCGAAGCTATCAATATGTCCTTTCGGCTCGGAGTCGTCGCCAGGCTGGTTCAGAGTACCCTGAATAGGGTAGACTAGAAACAACGCCTTCCCTTTGATGCCACTGATGCCATAATAGCGGCCCTCTGGCACAGGAAAAGGGAGCGCGCGGCGGGTAATACCATCCAGGTCAATGACGATCTCAGGCGGCTTCTTGTCTGGTTTATCCTGCTTTTCCTCGGATACGTCTGCTTCGTCAGCAGCATTTTGCCTGGAGCCGTTTTCTTCTGGCTTCTCCTCTTGCTCTTTGTCCTTCTTGCCGTTTTCCTTTTCTTTGTCTGAGGGGGCTTTAGGTTCAGGCATAAATGGCGAGCGCAGATTTCGTTGGAGCGTGACAGCATAGGGTTTCATCCCCAGGGGAAAGTTCAGATCAATTTGCAAGCTGTCACGCACCGGATTAAGGATACGACGTCCCAGAAAATACAGGTATTTCCCATCGGGGTCAAAGGCAGGATCATAATCTCGCAACAAAGGTTCCGTGACAAAATGGGTTTCACCCGTCTCCAGATTGCAAAGCTTGATGGCTGTTTTCTGATTGGAGATATCAAAGCTATAGGCCAGCCAACGACCATCGGGCGACCAGTCGAATCCCCGAATTCCGCCAAAATCGCTGCGGTCCAGCACGCGCGCGGATGCGCTCTCAAGATCGACTGTAATCAGCTCGTTGCGATGATTGCTGAGCGCGACGGTGTCATCGGTGGGTGAGACGGCCAGGGAGATAACGCGCCCAAACTCGATATCAGGAAATGTTTGCGGTTCGCTGGCCTCTTCTGGATTAAATACAATCAGGCTTTCACGTCCTGGCGCATCGGAAACAGCTACCAGCCGTTTACCATCATTCAACCAGTTCAGATGCCGGTAACGCACGCCATCTAATTCGCCATGCTGGAGCGTCGGCCCCTCCCAGTTGCCCATTGTGAAAGCCTTGCCGCGTGTCGTGATTGCCACCGCGTACCCCTCCGGGTGCAGTTCATACTCGTTCAGATAGCTACTGGCCGGGACAAATTTGCGGTTGCGCTGCGTGCGAATGCTGGGCAATTCGGCATCCAGGCGACGCCCGGCTTCGGGCGCGGGATCAAAGATATATAAGTCTGCGCCCGCTTGATAGACGAGACGCTGCCTATCACCGGACATGTGACGCGCGTAGAAATCGTTGTGATTGGTATGGCGATGCACATCCTCGCCTTGCGGCGTGCAGGAATAGACATTGCCAACCCCTTCATGGTCCGAAAGGAAGTAGATGCGCTCACCTATCCAGCAAGGGTCAGCAATATTACCATCGAGCCGCAACAGCCTCTCAAACATCCCGTTGCCTCTGATATCGCACCAGAGATGTCCCACAGTACCGCCCCGATAGCGTTTCCAGCGCGCCGGTTCACGAATGTTGCGGCCGATCACAACTTCGCCGCGCGGCCCAAATGAAATTGCGTTTGCCATGCCGTACGGGAGTTGGCGCGGCTCACCCCCACCCGGCGCAATAGCGAACAGCGCCTCAAAAGACCAGTCAAACTGCCCGGCATTGCTGGCATAAAGAATCTCTGCTCCATCAGGCATCCACCCACTCACGCGGCATGACGCACCCTGATAGGACAGGCGACGCGCCACGTCACCCGCCGCAGGCATTACATACACCTCGCCCGGCCCTTCTTCCTGTCCCACAAAAGCCAGTTGCGTCCCATCCGGCGAAAAACGCGGATAGCTGACCTCGCCCAGGCCAGCGGTGAGACGTTCGGCGCGCCCACCTTCGCCCGAAACGAGCCAGAGATCATCTTCGGACACAAACACAATTCGATCTTGATAAATAGCTGGATAACGGACATACCCCTGAGATGTCATACGCGCTCCTTTTTAGATGCCGTTGAGGGCATGTAGGCAGGCAAATGCTTTTCGTTCGCGGGTCTAGAATAGAGGTTGATTTGTAAGCACTGTACATTGTAGCACGTCAGTAACCCCGGTCTAAAGACACGGGGCTTGTCCCTGGTCCGAGGACTGAGACGATAGGCTCACTGACAGAAAGCCCACCAGTCGCGCGCGTGGCACGGCTGGCAAGGTTATAGGCGGCGTTCAAATCAGCATTCGTGCTGTAACCGCACTTTTTACAGGAGAACTCACTTTGACAGGTTCGATTTCGCTTCTCGATATGTCCACAACGGGAACAGGCTTGCGAGGAATAGCGCGCATCGACAAAGGCAACGGTAATGCCCTTATACGCCGCTTTGTAGGCAAGAAAGCCTTGCAGTTGGACAAAGCTCCAATTGCTCATCGCCCGACGTTGTGCGCGCCGTCCTTTCACTCGTTCTCGAATGTCGGTCAAGTTCTCCATTGCGAGGGTATCCCCTGGGAAGAGGGAAGCCACAATCTGTTTTGTGACAACGTGATTTGCATTCTGCTGAAATCGTTTCAATTTGCCAGAAAGCCTCTTGAGATGCTTCTTAGCAGACTTTGTACCTTTGCCTTGCAAAGCACGCCGCAAGCGGAAGTAGCGGTTATTAGTTTCTTTGAGATGCTTGCTCCCAAAGAAGCGAGGTTGAGAAGTCACTGCCAGCCGACTGATCCCCAGATCAATACCGACGGTTTTGTTATCAGAGGTGGGAAGAAGAGTGGGGTGTTCGCACGAAACAACCAGATGCAGCCAGAAGCTTCCCTTACGGTCTATCAGATCGGCGCTCTCTTGCTGCCACTCTTGCGTCAAGTACTGCTCGTAGTAGGCAGGGATTTTGGCGATAATCACAGCACGGTTGCGTATCTGCCCTTCTCGTTGCACGTGGACAAGGGACACCATGCGGCTCTTTCTCTCGAAGCGGAACGAGCGCGCATCATAGCGGATAGCACACATCTCAGAATGCGGCGTCCTGGCAAGTCTCAGAGGTTTCATAGCCTTGCCTTGCTTCTGCAATGCCTGATACTTTTTTACTTGCTTCTTTCGCCGTGCCATCACACTTTTGATCGCTTCCGTGGCTTTGACACGAGCAGCGCAAATCAACTGAGAGGGAAGATGGGTAGAGGCGCGTTGCTCTGCGTAGGTCAACGCGTGCAGTTCAACCCCATTGCTGACGTTCTCAACGTCGGCAATGCGACACACCTCGTTGAACGAGTCAGTATACTCTTGCATGGTTTGGCGCAAGAGCGCCGCTTGCTCTGGCGTGGGTTTCAGTTGTATGCGTATTGTGCGTGTTGCTATCATGTTCATATAGTAACTCAATGCGAGTATGTTGTCAAGCTTTTCGCTGCCTGCGGGCAGTCTTTCTTTCCTCCCCTGGATAAATCACAGGGGGTTCCAGAAAGGGACGTGCATGAATACGATGTCCTCGTTCATGCGCTGTTAGACGACCAGGGCGGGGACAAGCCCGGCGCTTTCACCGCCGTAAGGAGCTTTTGTTGTATCGCTTTGAATATCTGGCTCTCTACGCCGCCACTAGCCCGGCGCTTTCACCAACTCCGACCGCTACACATGCCACCAGTTGACCATCCGCAACATCGACTTCGACGGTATCGCCCGGCTGGAAATCGCGGCGCAACAGGGACTCGGCCAGCAGGTCATCGAGCATACGCTGTACGGTGCGGCGCAGGGGACGCGCGCCGTAGACAGGATCGAAGCCGTGTTCGACCAGCAGCGCGCGGGCCGCGTCGCTGACATGCAGCGTGATGGATTGTTCGGCGATGCGCTGCCGGGTTTTCTCGAGCATCAGGTTCATGATATCGCGCAGGTGTTCCGGCTCCAACGTGTGGAAGACGATTACTTCATCGAAACGATTGAACAGTTCCGGGCGAAATAGCTCTTTGAGGGCAGGTAGTATTTGCGCCTGCATACGCGTGGCAGAGCTGGCCTTTCGCTCTTGCTCATTTCTGCGAGCGGGAACAAAGGCCATTTCGGCGGATTTCAGATGCGCAGTTCCGGCGTTGGACGTGATAATAATGATCGTGTTTTTGAAACTGACGCTGCGGCCCCGCGCATCGGTCAGGCAGCCTTCATCGAGGATTTGTAGCAAGAGACCATAGACTTTGGGGTGCGCCTTCTCAATTTCGTCAAAGAGAACGATGCTATAGGGGTGGCGGCGCACGGCCTCGGTAAGCTGCCCGGCCTGGTCATAGCCAACGTATCCCGGAGGGGAACCGGTCAGGCGCGATACATGATGGCTTTCCATGAACTCGGACATATCCAGCTTCAACATGGCTTCTTCATTACCGAAGAGCGTTTCCGCTAACGCGCGCGCCACCTCGGTCTTGCCAACTCCGGTTGGGCCGACAAACAGGAACGAACCGATGGGGCGGTGGCTATCCCGCAGATCTGTGCGGGCGCGGCGCACGGCCCTGGCAACCGCCTGCACCGCTTCATTCTGCCCGATGACACGCCTGTGCAGTTCTTCTTCCAGGTTGAGCAGTCGCTGCGCCTCTGCTGCCACAATACGCGACGCCGGTATGCCTGTGCGAGCGGCGACAACCTCGGCAATCACGTTTTGATCGACCAGAGGGCGTTCCTGTTGTCGCTGCGCCTGCCAGGTGTTTTCGGCCTCAGCCAGCGCCAGGCTCAGTTGTTTTTCTGCCTGGCGCTCTTGCAAAGCCAGGGTAAAATCCCGTAGCCGGATAGCAGCATCTTTGTCGCGCAGTATGGAAACAAGTTTTTCACGCAGCCGGCGCACCTCGTCTGGAACCATTGAGCCATTGGAGCGTACTCGCGCCGCCCCCTCATCGATCAGATCCAGCGCGTTGTCAGGTTGGAAGCGATCTTGAATATAGCGCGTGGACATCTGCACGGCGGCAACCAGCGCGTCATCGGTAATGGTCACTTGATGGTATTCCGCGTAGTGAGGGCGCAGACCGCGCAGCACTTCCATCGTCTGCTCAGGTGTCGTCTCATTGACCATCACCGGCTGAAAACGGCGTTCCAGAGCGGGATCCGTCTCAACAGTCTTGCGATAGTCGTCAAGCGTCGTGGCCCCGATGCATTGAAATTCGCCGCGCGCCAGCATGGGCTTAAAGAGGTTGGCAGCATCAAGAGAACCTTCGGCAACGCCCGCTCCAACCAGGGCGTGCAGTTCATCGATGACGATAATGATGCCTGGTGAGTTCAGGATTTCCTTCATGATAAGCTTCAAACGCTCTTCGAAATCGCCCCGGAAGCGCGTGCCAACCGTCAGCAAACCGACATCTAACGACACCACGCGGCGCTGCTGCAAGTTTTCTGGCACGCGCCCCTGGATGATACGCACAGCCAGCCCTTCGGCGATGGCTGTTTTGCCCACGCCTGCCGGTCCAATTAACACGGGGTTGTTCTTCGAGCGACGCGAGAGTATCTGCATGACACGCTCTAGCTCGGCTTCGCGCCCGATCATAGGATCAACCAAACCGGCCAGCGCAGCCGTTGTCAGGTCGCGGCTGACCGAGTTCAGTATGGGAGTTTCGTTGCAACGCATCTGGTATTGCGCGCTAAATAGAGCATGTTCGCGCCCCAGACTCAAAAGCGCTTCGATTTCTCTTCGCGCTACCGCCAGCGAGAGGCCGAAACTTTCCATCACACCCGCCGCGATACTATTTTCATCGCCCAGCACACCCAGCAGCAGGTGTTCGATACCTATCGCTGGTTGCTCCATGCGCGTTGCCACCTGTTCGGCGCGTTCCAGGGCTTCTCGTACCGGTTGCCCAAAAGTTGGCTGGCTGATAATAGCCTTGCTGCCCCGCCCAACCACAAATTCCAGCGCTTCCCGCAGGCGCGGCGAACTGACCCGCTGCCGCTGTAAAACGCATTCAACGATGGGATCGTTTATTTTCAACATGCCCAACAGCAGGTGTTCAGGCCCAATAACCCTGTGCCGAAGTTGCAAAGCCTCTTCGCGTGACGCAAGCAACGTCTGGCGGGCTTCCTCAGTGTAACGTCCAGAAGATTGGCCCATGATGGAACTCCTCACTCAATATGCGACTTCATTGCCATTTCGATTTCCACACCCTGTGATATAAAAAGCTATCGGGCAAAAGGAGGTTTCAGTGAGGTCATGGACAGAATAAGATAAAAAATAGGGTACAAAGTCCTCTTTCGTTGCCAGGGCGGGGGCAAGAGGGATGGGTGCCCGCCCCTACCCTTTGCGTGGGGAATTTTGCCAGCAGCGTATAGTCTGGCGCATCAAGAGAGGGAAACAGCCCAATGCGCGTATTAGTGCCGCCGATGTCAATAGCGATCATACGAATCCTCACGAAAAATACCATCTATACAGGATAACTGAACAGTGCTATAGTGGGATTATACGCCATTGTCATGTACATCGCACGGAGGAAAAACATGCAAAAAGATGCACAACAGCCGGCACAGGCATCACCCACGACACACCATATTACACTTCAGCTTCCTTCTCTGTTCAAACACAACCCAGTTCAGCATACCCCAAGAAATGTCAATCTTGTCCACGAGGCCGAGAAAAGAGAGGCGGGGTTTAACCAGAAAATTGCTATAAGCATGACCAACCTCTTTCAGAGTATGTGGACATTCTGGGCCATCCTGGCCTGGATTATACTCTGGATTGTTTTAAATATATTGCCCTTTGCATGGGATCGCCTGCCCTGGCCGTTGCTGCTCTGCCTGGCATCTGTACCACAATTGCCGCTTATGATTGTAATTATGGTTGGTCAGGGCTTACTTGGCCGCAAACAGGAACTGCAAGCCGATGAGGCGTTCAATACAACCATGAAAACCTACCATGACATCGAAGAGATTATGCAGCATCTTTCCGCTCAGGATGCGGAATTGCTGAAACAGTCGCAAATGATCATTCACCTGCTCAAAGCTTCTGGCGTTCCATTAGAGCAGGTGACGGCCATCCAGAGCAATAGAGATGGAGCTGCTGCTGAGGCTCAGGTCCAGGGGTAAATAAAATTGCCAGGGCCACTATGAAATTTCACAGGGACCTGGCAATCATGCTATATGCGGGTCGCGCGCGATCTTGTGATGAGGTTGTAGATCAACACAATCAAGGCGATCACAAGCAGGATGTGAATGAGGCCGCCGCCAATGTGAACAATCAAGCCGAGCAGCCACAGGACTACGAGAACAATAACTACCGCCCAGAGGACGCTTCCTAACATTTTTACACTCCTTTATCTATTCCTGTACTCTACAATTGAGTGGGATTCAGTTTCCTTTCCCCCTCCTCGAGGAAAAGCTGTACTCATTTCCTTCCTTTAACACGTAGTACCCGAAGAAAAAGTTTTATCACTTGTCAGTTTAACAAAACTGCTGTAAGGTATAATTAGGACGTTTTCATTTCAACCTCATTATTTATTAAGGAGATAGAGATCATGTCTGCTAATATGCAGACAACGACATCCATAGCCTCTAAAAACCGTCAAAAAGACGAGGCTGCCATTGTCGTTGATAATTTTACGAAAAGCTACGGCTCACTACGAGTCGTTGACCAGTTGAGTTTGACGGTGCAGCGCGGCGAGGTTTTCGCCTTGCTAGGGCCAAACGGCGCGGGTAAAACGACCACGATTGAGACGCTTGAGGGGTATCGCAAACCCGACGCGGGCAGCGTGCGCGTGCTGGGTCTCGACCCTGTACGCGAAGCGCAATCGCTCAAAGCGCAAATTGGAGTAATGCTACAACAGGACGGCCTTTACCCCGGTCTGACCGCGCGCGAAGCGCTGCATCTCTTCGCGAGCTATTACCGGCAACCGCAAAACGTTGACGCGCTTTTGGAGCGCGTTGGCCTGGACGCTGCCGCCTGCAAAACGCGCTGTCGCAGGCTCTCCGGCGGGCAGAAACGCCGCCTCGCGCTGGCCGTTGCGCTGGTTGGCAATCCGTCTCTGGTGTTTCTCGATGAGCCAACCGCAGGCATGGACCCCCAGGCGCGCCTGGCTACCTGGGAAATCATTCGCGAGCTTAAACGCGCTGGAACGACGGTGCTGCTCACCACACATCTGATGGACGAGGCCGAGCGTTTAGCAGACCGCGTTGCCATCATCGATCACGGACGACTCGTCGCTCTCGATACACCCGGCGGGCTAACCGGTACGCAGAACGCCACGCTCGTGCGCTTCGTGGCTCCAGCGGGGCTGGACACGACCCAACTGGCCGCGCTGCCATCAGCCAGCAAAGCCGAAGAGATCCGCCCCGGCAGTTACCTGCTCGAAACGGCAGATGCGCCCGCGCTGGTAGCCGAGTTAAGCGCGTGGCTGCGCGACCAAAAAATCACGCTGACGGAATTGCGCGTGGGTCACGGCTCCCTCGAAGACCTCTTCCTCAAATTGACCGGAACGGATGTGAAAGATTAGATCGCTATGACAACACAATCACTTCAAGAACAAAACGGCCAGCCATACATGAATCAGGCCGCGCCCTTTAGCCGCCAGGCGCTGGCGCAAACACGGGTCGAATTACTGCTGACCCTGCGCCGGGGCGAGAGCGTACTGATTACGCTCATTGTGCCGGTCGTCCTGTTAATTTTCTTCGCGTCACTCAACATCATTCCAGCATCGACGGGCAAAGCGGTCGATTTTCTTTTGCCCGGTATGCTGGCCCTGGCTATCATGGCGACCGGTATGGTCAGCCTGGGCATAGCGACCGCCTACGAACGCTACTACGGCGTGTTGAAACGCCTGGGAAGTTCGCCCTTGCCGCGCAGCGGCCTGATTATCGCCAAAGTGATCTCAGTCCTGTTGCTCGAACTGATCCAGGTAATCATTCTAGCAGGTGTCGCAGTCGCGCTCTACGGCTGGCGACCGGCAGGCTCACCCGCCCTGGCAATACTGGTCATGGCGCTGGGGACTATCACTTTCGCCGCGCTGGGTCTGGCAATGGCGGGCGCATTGCGCGCCGAAGTGACGCTCGCAGGAGCGAACGCGCTCTACCTGCTCTTCCTCTTGCTCGGCGGAGGCATACTTCCCCTCGACCATCTACCAGCAGGGTTGGCCGCCATCGCGCAACTTCTCCCGGCGGCCGCTCTGACGCAGGCTTTGCAAGCCGCGCTCACCAACGGGGCGGCCTTTCCAGGCTCCTCGCTGCTCATACTGGCGATCTGGGCGCTGGTAATTCTGCTCTTCGCGGCGCGCACATTCAAGTGGGAATAAATGGGACGCTTGCGGCCCATTAGCATCATTCCACTATTCGGTTGTCAAAATTCATCAGATTATCTTAAAGGTGGGCGCACTGCTTCTGTCTCGTTACCTTGCACATTTTCAGCTTCAAATTCCTCTGGTTCCGACGAGGGCGAGGTGAGGCGAACCAGGGTGACGAGGAATATCAGGAGGATAAGGACGTGCAGGACGCTGCACCAGGCGCAAATAGCGTGCAGGCGCACGATTTCCGCGTAGACAAGGTACAGCACGGTCAACATACCTACCAGCGCCCAGGCAAATTGGGCAGGTCGCAGCCAGCGCGGTTGTGCCCGCAAGCCCACAATTGCTAGCACAGCCATAATTGCGCACCATGCCAGACCCGGTATCGATATAGGGATAGAGGTTCCGGGTACGACGGCATAGGGACTGGACAACACGAGGCCGCAATTCACCACTCCACTGCTAGAACAAACCAGAGGTACGCCCTCGTTATAATGTACGGCAGTCAGATAGATTGCAATTGCTACACCCAGCAGCGAGCATACCAGCACAAAGATCTGACTCCACGCGCGACGTTGTTGCACCATACTATCCTCTCTTGAGTGTCACCAGGGCGGGGGCAAGCCCCGCCCGTACCCTGTACGGACTTCACCAGGGCGGGGGCAAGCCCCGCCCGTACCCTGTACGGACTTCACACCGCTTTTCGTAATAGGGTACGGGCGGGGCTTGCCCCCGCCCTGGTTTCCCCTTTGCACCCGCCCTGGCTCCCGCTAAACCTTATACTGGCGTTACCTTCTCCGAAAAATGACAGGCAGCGAAATGTTCTCGCCCTTCCTTCGCCTCGAAAACGGGTTCTATCTCGCGGCATATATCCTGCGCCATGGGGCAGCGCGTATGAAAGCGACACCCGGACGGAAGCTTGATGGGGCTTGGTTGGTCGCCGGAGAGAATGATGCGCTGCCGGTGCTTCTCGATCTGCGGGTCGGGAATGGGTACAGCCGAGAGCAATGCCCTGGTATATGGATGTTTGGGCGCTCTGTAGAGTTCGTCGCGGTCGGACATCTCAACGATTTTACCCAGGTACATAACCGCGATACGATCTGCCACGTGGCGCACTACACTGAGATCATGCGAGACGAAAAGATAGGTCAGATTGAATCGCTCTTGCAGGTTTTGCAGCAGGTTGAGAACCTGAGCGCGGATCGAGACATCCAGCGCGGAAACCGGCTCGTCGGCGATGACAAACTCCGGATTGATGGAGAGGGCGCGCGCAACCGCGATACGCTGGCGTTGTCCACCGCTAAATTCGTGCGGGTAGCGATCAATATACTCGGCGCGCAGACCAACCACGCGCAGCAGTTCAGAGGTGCGATCGCGAATTTCCTTATGCGACGCTACCTTATAGATATGCATCGGCTCGGCGATGAGTGAACCAATTGTAAAACGCGGGTTCAGTGACGCAAAGGGATCCTGGAAAACCATTTGAACGCGCTGGCGCATCTGTCGCAGCGACTCGCCTTTGAGGGTAGCCAGGTCTACATCGCCAAACATGATCTCCCCACCAGTCGGCTTGTAAAGCCGCACGATAGTACGACCAATGGTTGTTTTCCCTGAGCCGCTCTCACCGACAAGGCCCAGCGTCTTACCGCGCTCAATCGAGAAACTGACACCGTCAACGGCGCGCACGTAGCCAACAACGCGCTGCAATACGATGCCCCTGGTCAGGGGAAAGTACATTTTGAGATCGCGCACATCGACCAGGGTGTTACTGGCAACCGCTTTTACTGTCTCGACCATCTATTTTTCCTCCAACATTTCTGCGGCAGCCTCTTTGATCACTGCTTGCATACGATCCAGGCGAGCCTGGCGGCGTCTCTCCGCGTAAGCCTGCTCCTGCGGATCGTTCACATTGACCCAACAGGCTTTGTAGTGGTTGGTGGTGCCAGCCACCAGATCAAGGGACGGCATGGTCCGGCAGATAGCCCGGGCGAAGGCGCAACGCGGCATGAACGGGCAACCCGGAGGTGGTTTGATCAAATCAGGAGGCGAGCCTTCGATGGTCTTCAACTGTGAGTGACGTTCCTCGTTCGAGGCGTGGCACGGAGGCCAACAAGCCGAGTGTGTAGGGATGGCCTGGATTGGCAAAAATTTCATCGGTCGTCGCGGTCTCCATGATCTTGCCCGCATACATCACCACAACGCGGTCGGTCATGCCGGCCACTACACCGAGATCGTGGGTGATGATGATGACCGCTGTACCGAAATCACTACAGACACCGTCGATCAAATCGAGAATCTGCGCCTGCACGGTCACATCCAGCGCGGTCGTGGGTTCATCCGCAATTAACAACTTCGGGTTGCAGGCCAGGGCGATGGCAATCATAACGCGCTGGCGCATGCCGCCGCTGAACTGGTGTGGATACGAATCGACGCGCTCGCTGGCGGCGGGGATGCCGACCTGCTCTAAAAGGGAAATAGCGCGCTTGTGCGCTTCGTTCTTATCGAGTTTGAGATGAATGCGCAGCGCTTCCATGATCTGCGTGCCGACTGTCATGGTCGGATTGAGGCAAGTCATGGGGTCCTGGAAGATCATACCGATTTTGCCGCCGCGAATGCTGCGCATCTCTTTTTCAGAAAGCTCGAGCAGGTCCTGATCCTCGAATAGAATGCTGCCCCCGGCATATTCTCCCGCCGGCTTAGGCAACAGACGCATAATTGAGAGGGCGGTGACGCTTTTCCCACAGCCACTCTCGCCCACAATACCCACCTTTTCACCCGGCTTGACGCCGAAACTCACCCCGTCGACGGCGCGGACGCGACCGGCCCTGACCTTGAAGTAAGTTTTCAGGTCCTGTACCTCAAGCAGATACTCGCCCAATGTATTGCTCCTTAACGCACTAATATTTAACGTTCAGTCATGTAGGGGTTGAGGGCATCGCGCAATCCGTCGCCGACCAGGTTAAAGCTGAGGACTGTCAAGAAAATGAGCATTCCCGGAATAAACACAAGCAGGGGGTTCACATCAAAGAGGTTCTCACCGAGGTTGATCATGTTTCCCCAACTCGCGATCGGCGGTTGAATCCCAAAACCAAAGAAGCTCAGAACCGATTCGAGGATGATGTTGTTGCCGATCAGCAGGGTAGCGCTTACGATGATTGGCCCGGCGGCGTTGGGAAGGATATGCCGGAACATCAACTGGAAGTCGCGCGCTCCGATGGTACGGGCCGCCAGGACATATTCACGCTCCTTCAAAGCCAGAAATTCTCCGCGCACCAGCCTGGCGGTGTACATCCAGGCCAGCACCGCGATCAGAATGACGATACTTTTCGGAGAGCCATCGGTAAACGTTGCTGACAGCACGAAGAGTAACAGGTACAGGGGTACTGCCAGGAACACGTCTGTTAAACGCATCAGCAGGTTATCGACGACCCCGCCAAAGAAACCGGCGACTGAGCCAATCCCTATACCCAGCACAAGAGCAATCAGCATCGAGGAGAAACCCACAAGCAGGGAGACCTGGCCACCCGCCATGGCGCGGGCAAGCCAATCACGCCCAACATCGTCTGTGCCAAAGGGAAACTGCAGCGTTGGTCGCAGTCCACCGTTCAAGGTTGCATCTAATGATATCTTTTGAAATATGTCGGGCTGGTTATGCCCGGTCACTGTCGGACCCAGGTAGCAAAAGAGCACCATGAAGATCAGGAAAGCCAGGCCGAGTACCGCCGTGCGGTTGCGCATGAAGCGGTCAAAGATGATGCGTCCCTGGCTGCGTCGCTTCTGCGCCAGCTCCACTGTTTCATCAAGATAAGGCTCGACATCTTCTGGCGCTGCCGTTGTATGGTTGAGGTTGATCTGTTCGAATATGTCCATAGTGTTCTCCTCTTAAAAGGATGTGGATGTCACCCAGCCAGAAGCGCTACGAGTACCTGATACGCGGATCCATAACTCCATAGAGGACATCCGCGATCAGGTTGAACAGGATTACAAGCACTCCGCCGATCGTCAAAATGGCGAGCAGGACTGGATAATCGCGCGTTTCGAGCGACTGGAAGAATAGGCCGCCCATACCCGGCCAGGCAAAGACGCCTTCGGTAATCGTCGCGCCGCCCGCCACGGCTGCAAAATCGATGGCAACGACGGTGATGAGTGGAATCACCGCGTTGCGTAAGGCATGGCGGAATACAGCGGAAATAGTCCCAACGCCTTTCGCGCGGGCCGTGCGCATATAGTCTTGTTTGACGACCTCGATCATGCTGGAGCGCATATAGCGACTCCAGCCAGCAATAGAGAGCGCGGACAGGGTCAGTACCGGCAAGATGAGGTGTTGTATATGGTTGAGTAAGGCGCCAAGGGGACTGAACTGGACGCCAAACGATTGCGTGCCTGACGTTGGCAAGACTTTCAGCCAGACACCAAAGATGAATTGCAGGAGCAGCCCCAGCAGAAAAGCCGGCATCGCAATACCGAAGTACGAAACGGTTGTCAACGAGTAATCAAGCACACTCCCCTGGCGCATACCGGAGATCACCCCCAGCAGAAGGGCGAGGATCAGGGCCAGGGCGAAGGCGGGAATGAACAGTTGCAAAGTGTTAGGGAAGCGCTGGCCGAGCAAGTATGAGACCGGAAGGTTATCCGCGTAAGAGAAGCCGAAGTTACCGGTGAGCGTCTGCCCCAACCACTTCAGGTATTGAATGGGAACAGGATCAGTCAGGCCGAAGCGAACGCGCATCTCCTGTCTGGCTGCCGGAGTCAAGTGCGGATTGAAGAATACCTGCTCTGGTCCACCCGGCATCAGGTGGATCAGGGCGAACATAAAAATGGTGAGCAAGAATAAAATGGGTATCGCCTGAATCGATCTTCTGAGAATGTATCGTCCCATGAGTACCTCCGACAGGCAGAATATGCCGATGCAACGTAATGGAAATAGTGTATCATATTTATACCCGTTTTATAGAGCTTTTTCAAGAGAAAAAGCTCCTTCGCGCGAATTTGCCATGACACCGCTTATACAAGCAGAGTGCCTCCGGTCGAATACCTTTTGATACCCGACCGGAGGCACCCTCCCGGTTCTAAGCCAGTTGCGCTGCGAGAAGCGCGCAGGCTACAGTATGTGCCAGACTAGCAGACGCCGCCGGTACACCACCACTCCCAAACGTTGATGGTTTCAGATGCGCCTTCCGGCCCAGGATTGTAGTTTTGGGCCGACAGTTTGTGCATCGCCAGGTCGACCGGCGCGTACAGGGTAATAAAGGGGAAGTCCGTCAGGTAAATGGCGTGTTCCTGGTTGAAAATCTGCTGCCGCGCGTTCGGATCGCCCGTAGCCTGCTGCTGCGGGAAGAGCGCATCCAACTGCTTGTTGCTGTAGTAGCTGACGTTGAAGCCGTTGGGCGGGATCTGGCTGGTAGCGAACAGCGAAGAATCGTCGCCATCATAGGTGAAGGTGTTTTCAAACTCCGCCAGGTCGTAGCGTCCCGACTGCGCGCCAGTCGCCGGAGAAGGCGTGTTCTTGCTCAGGAACGGGCCAAAGAAGGTACTCGCCGGATAGTTTTGAATAACGAGCTGGATACCGATAGCCTTGAAGTTCGCTTGCAGGATCAGTTCGTCATCGGCGCGCCACAGGTTATTAGCCGTAGTCGAGTACTGGAAGCTCAACATCTGGTTGCCCTTGTGACGGTAGCCATTCGAATCTTTGGTCGTCCAACCATCCTGGTCAAGCAGTGTGTTGGCCGCTGCCGGGTCAAACGTGGGACAGACGACATTGGCCTGGTAGCCGGGAATTATACCCGCGGGATGATCCGTGCAGAGCGGTGAGGCGAAGCCGCGCCGCGCTGTGTCGATCAAGGCCGTATGGTCGATCGCCATAGACATCGCCTTGCGCACTGCCGCGTCTGACCCCAGGATCGGGTTGCGGAAGTCAAGGTACATGGCCTCGAAGTTGGTAGACTTCGGGTTGGAGGTCAGCTTGTAGTTGGACAACTGCTGGTATGCAATGGTCTTAGTAACATCGAGGAACCACGCGGAGTCGATCGTGCCGGCCTGCAGGTCCTTGAGGATGGTATCCTGGTTGGCTACGATACGGAAGACGATGCTATGCAGGTAGGGCAGACCTTCCGACGCCCGGTAGTAATTGGGGTTAGCCACCACCGTGTAGTGGTCGCCCGGCTTGCTCTCGCTCATCATGAAAGGACCGCTCGTTACCGAAGGATTCAGGTTATCGGACGAGGTGAGCAGCTTATCAGGAGCAACGCCCTGGAAATGGTGCGCCGGCAGCGGGGCAGTTCCCCCATCGGCCCAGGCCGCCACAAACGCTCCAAAGCCCTGCTTGAGGTGGAACGTGATCGACAGGTTGTCCGAGGATATGTCGGTCGAGGTGATGAGGTTGTAACCGATGGTGCTGTTCGGCGTAAACTTCGGGTTCACCCACAGTTTCCAGGTGAAGTCCACGTCGCGCGCATCGAGCGGCTGGCCATCGGACCACTTGAGGCCAGGACGCAGGGTGAATTTCCACGTTTTGTAGTCAGCGCTTGCTCCACCATTAGCGACCGTGGGGATAACGGTTGCCAGTCCGGGATGGAGTATCCCATTTGAGTCGCCGTAGAAGAGCGGCGCGTAAATCGCCTGGTCAACCATCACCGCGAACGTTTGGGATGAGGCATTGGTGATCAGCGAGTTTGGCTCTTCATACAGGTCATCGATCCAGGTGCCGCCTTTGACGGGCGTGCCTGCGCTCGTGGTCGGCGTGGTACTGGTTGAAGTGGTTCCGCCGCAGGCGCTCAACAGCATGAGCAACACTGTCAGGGCGGAAAAGGACATCATCAGAAAGCGCGATCGGGGTTTCTTGAGCATCGTGTCCTCCTAGAACAATAAAATACGTTCGGGGAACCAACCCGGCAGCCCACCCACAGAGCGGGAGCCGACTCTGGATTCCCATTGGCAGCCCACCATGCTGCCGGGCATTCGACGCCGCAAAAGCTTATCGTCTTTAGTATGTGGGATAATACGGCGTTACATAATATACGCCAGATTTCAACAACATCTCACATGAGTTAAAATGGCAATTCTATACCATCAGAACCTCGCTAAAATACAGTAGGGACGCTCCTTGTGGGTGTCCGCGTTCCCCGTGATGTGTGCGCAGCAAGACGGACACCCACAAGGAGCGTCCCTACTGTGGCTCATTACGTTGGTGCGCATAGGACATCCACAAGGGGCGTCCCTACTGATAATGATGGGATTCTGGCCGCATACGGCACGCGGGGCAGCGCCCGAAAAGGGTGATGGAGTGACCCTCGATGGTGAAATCGGTCTGTTTGCCTATGGAGGTAAATTGATCGACGGGCAGGCAAATATTCACCTCGACCACCAGATGACACTGCGTGCAGGTTAGATGATGGTGATGAGCGCCCCCACAAACACGGTAGTGATGCGTGCCATCGGCGAACTCAATGCGATCGAGCAGACCCAGACTAAAAAGCTTCTCAACCGCGCGGTAGACAGTTGCGCGTCCCAGGCGCGGCTCCATCTGCCGTAAATTCTGCCACAGATCATCAATGGTGAAATCTGCCCCGCTGTCCGCAAGTTCAATCAGACGTTCCTCGATCAGGC
This sequence comes from uncultured Chloroflexia bacterium, assembly GCA_963769535.1. Lineage (GTDB taxonomy): Bacteria > Chloroflexota > Ktedonobacteria > Ktedonobacterales > Ktedonobacteraceae > CF-113. The sequence goes on from CAVYMC010000011.1 coordinate 295,868, forward strand.
GGCGCGGGCGCGTATTGCGCTGGCTGGTTTCCTGAAAGGCGGCTCGTATTTGATCTGCGATCACGAGTTCGATTCCTTTCTATACGTCTTAACGATGCTCCGCGACAGGCCCGCATTCCCTGGTCGGATGCGGCAGTGGCTTGTAGTGGCGCGGGAAGCGCAGGCGGCTTAACAAGATGGAAACAAAATAGGCTGTAGCGGCCAGCGTCGCAATATAAAATCCCACAGGGAGATGATTCCCGATTCCATTAAAGGACAGTAGCAATCCCCCCCAGGTGATACCCACGCCCAGTACTATCGCCAGCGTTATCGATGTCAATGGACGATGCGTGAGACGTAAGGCAGTCGCGGCAGGAGCGATCAGCAGCGCGAGCGCGAGCAACACGCCAACGATCAGCACTGCTTCGGCGGTAGCTATGCCCAGTAATATAAGGAACACGACAGAGAGCAGCCGCACCGGAACACCGCGCGCCTGCGCCACGTCCTGGTCTATCGACGCGAAGAGCAACGGGCGAAAGAGCAGGGCAAGCGCCAACAGGATAGCGCATCCGCTTATCAGCGTAATCACCAGGTCGCTGCGCGTCACGCTGAGAATTGAGCCGAACAACACATTGACGCCCTCGGACGAGTTGCTGCCAAATTGCGTATACAGCGCCAGGAATAAGACGCCCAGGCCGAGCGCAAAAGAGAGGATCATGCCTATTTCCACATCGCGCCCGCGTATACGCTCGCCCAGCGCGCCCATACCCAGAGCCGCCAGAATCGTCAGGATGAACATGCCCGGCAATGCGCCAATGCCCAGCACGGCAGCGCCAGTTGCGCCCGCAAATCCAATGTCGGTCAAGGCTTCGCTGGCGAAGGCTTGCGAACGCAGCACAACGAAATAGCCTACAATGGCAGTGATTACGGCTACCATTGTTCCTGCCAGAAACGCATTCTGCGCGAATTCCTGTTGTAATAACTCAAACATGTTTTTCCTCTACTACTCCCCCTCGCGTGGCGCGGCGTTTCCATCCTGGAGAGAATAGCCGCACGGGCAGGTAAACCCCAAAAGAGATGGCAGCAACAAAGAAGCTGACCGGCCAGTACAGGGTCTCACCCGCGAGGTAAATTCCCACAGTGGTATAGAGTACGCCGAGCGCGATAGCCAGCAAGACGGCGCGTAAGGGACTGCTGGCGATTCTAACAGCAGTCGCGGCAGGCCCTACCAGCAGTGTAAAAACGAACAACGCGCCCACAATCTGCACGGCAAGCGATACAGTTATGGCGACCAGCGCGAGAAAGCCGATGGAGATCGCGCGCACCGGCAGGCCGCGCGCCTCGGCCACCTGCGGGTCAAACGAGCTGAAGAGCAGCGGGCGATACAGAATCATCATGCAAAGCAAGGTAAACGCGCCGACTCCCAGGGTTATCATACTATCCTGTGTCGTAATGCCCACGATTTGACCGAACAGGAAAGCATATACCTGTTGCGCGTTGCCCGCGTACAGCGAGATAAACAGGAAACCCAGGCCAAGCGCGAACGTCATTATGACTCCAATGGAGGTATCGCGTTCGCGCGCTTCACTGCCCAGCAGCCCGATACCGATGGCGGCTCCAATGGTGAAAACAAACAGTCCGAAAACCGGGTTCAGGCCCAGCAAAACGGCCCCGGCCGCGCCCGCGAAACCGACATTTGGCAGCGCGTGTCCGGCAAAGGTCAGGCCGCGCGCAATCAGAAAATAGCCGGTGACGGCGGCGATGACCGCGATAATGATGCCTGTGAGCAGGGCATTCTGCATAAATGGATATTCTAAGATAGCAAACATCGCTTATATTTCCGCGCCAACTACAAAAATACGCTCTAACGCATGGACTACTTCAACCGACGACCCATACAATTTGCTGAGTGTGGCGCTGGTGATTATTTGATCCGGTGTACCGATAGCGCAATGCCCGTTCGCTATGTACAACACGCGATCCACGAACGGTAACAGCGGATTGATGTCGTGTGATACCAGCAGCGCCGCCACGTTACGAGAGCGGCTCACACCGGCTATCAGTGAGACAATCTCTTGTTCATTCGTGATATCCAGGCTTGCCAGCGGCTCGTCGAGCAGCAGCAGGCGCGGGTTTGTGAGCAGGGCCTGCGCGATGAGCAAGCGCTGTTGCTCGCCTCCTGATAATTGTCCGACAGGCGCGTCAGCATAGTCGCAAGCATTCACCTCGTCCAGGGCTTTCTCGATAATTGCATGCCGCTTCGCGCTGGGGAAGCCTATGCCCCAGCGGTGGCCGTCCAGCCCAAAACCAACCACATCGCGCGCGCGCAACGCCAGGTCTGCCTCGAGCACGCGATACTGCGGCGTATAACCCAGAGCCACATTCCCTCAATGCGGCGTTTGCCCCAGCACACGCACCTTGCCCTGCGATGGTTTGAGCAAGCCGAGCAGCAGTTTGAGCAAAGTGCTTTTCCCGGCTCCATTTGGCCCCAGCATCGCGATAAACTCTCCCTGGTAGATCGTCAGGCTAATATCTTGTAAAACGGCGCGCTGCCCAAACTCCACGCTGACATGCTCTAACTCTATCACCGGTTCTCGCATCATGATTTCTTTCACTTTATTTAACCGCCTGCTGCAATGCCTGCTGCAGCGCGTCCAACTGGTCAGACATCCATATCTGATAGGTTTTGCCCGGCGGCATGGTTTCTGTTACAGGCACTAAAGGAATGTTATGCTGCTTTGCCAGATTCTGCAAATTTGTGGTGATTGGCGTGATTGTCTGCTCATTGTATATCAAGATTTTCGCCTGCCAGTTATTCACCTGGTTATTCACGGTCGCTACCGTATTCGCAGGTGGATCGTTCCCCTCGGCAATTGCCTTCATAAACTCAAAAGGTGTCAGCACGTTCAGACCCTCCGGCATACTCTGATAGAGATAAATCGTTTCAGTTAAAGCCACCGGGGTACCGGCATACTTCGCCTTAATCGCTGCAATTCTTTGTTCAAGCGGTGTCAACGATTGCACAAATGCCGCCAGGTTGCTATCGAAATAGGCCGCGTCCTTGCTATCCAGTTGTTTCAGGGCGTTCGTGATAGCCTGAGCGATGGCCGGCATATTATCAAGCCCATACCAGACATGTGGATTATCAGGCAGCCTGTGATTGGCAATCTGCCCGGCCACGAGGAGGACACGGTTTGAGTTGGGAGAGCCTGCCAGCAGCCTATCCATCCAGGCATCGTACCCCAGCCCATTCTCGATAACTAACTGCGCATTGCTCACCTCGATAGCCGTCTTTGGGTTCGACTCGTATTCATGTGGGTCAACATTGGGGTTCGCAATAATACTGGTGACAGAGACATGGCTTCCCCCCAGTTGCCGGACAACATCCCCGTAAAAATTCTCCGCCGCCACCACGTTGACGACTCCCGGCACGCTCGAAGCAGCAGGCCCGGCGACGCACGCAGATAAAGTAGTTACCACGAGGAGAAAACCTGCCAATAAAGCCAGCGCTTTTCTCGATTTGAGCATAGATATGTACCTTTACGTTTTTTTAATGATACGACGTATCGTTATTAGTAGTAGTATAACATGGGTACGCAAACATGTCAATGATATGCTGTATCAATAAGAGACGAGAGAGAGAAATAAAAGAGGCGTTCGCGGTTGGAACGCCGGAAGCTTTTTAGCGAGAGACCAGGGCAGGGGCCAGGGGCGGGGTACCCAGCCCCTGGCCTGGTCAACGCTCGCTTGCTGCAAAAACGTGACGCCCACTTATTCCTTGAAATCTTCTTGTCATCAGCCCATTCACCTGCTATACTATCCTTACGACGGTGTAGCTCAATGGATAGAGCGTTCGCCTCCGAAGTGAAAGGTTGCGGGTTCAAGCCCGCCACTGTCGCTACAGTTCATAAGTTCTTTGCACAGATTTCGGCTTTGCATCCTACTTATCCTTACTGCAAACCGGCCAGGAACAGCCCGCGCGACATAGCCTCACCAGCCAGCGTCAGCACCACCACAAGATAAAGCATTCCCGTTGCCGACTGAAACGCGCGATCGCGGATCAGCTTGAGAATGAAAGCCAGCAATATCAGGGGCAACACAAAAGCTACCAGGATGCGCAGCCAGCCAATTGCCCCCGTGCTGAGCGGCGTTACAGTCGGCACATCCGAGGGCTTGACGGTAGCTGTGCCAGGCGTTGGCGTGGCTGTTGTTACCGTGCTGGTGACAGTCGCTGCCGGACTGGTCGCCTGCGAATGCGTTGCCACAGCCGGAGCGCCGGTAAAGGCGAAGGCTACCTCGGCCAGGATGCCGAGCAAAACCAGAATGGCTGCAAATTGCAGCGGCTTCTCAGAAAGCGCGGGTGTAACGAGGTACCAGTGGCCCAGCCACATAGCCGTCATGACGCCGCCCAGCGCGAGCGCAGCCGCGAAGAAACTACCCACAATCAACACTCCCGCCAGGCTTGAAGAAGCCATTGGCCGGTAGATCATCCCCAGCACAAACAGCGTTATCAGCCCCGCCAGCAAGGTCAGGCCGCCACTTCCCAGACGCAAGATACGCGCGCGCGAAACGATGGTTCTCTCCTCGACCTTGCCATCCACACCCGCCTTTTTATCTGCCAGCAGGAAAACCGTATACGGCAGCATCAGCAGGAAGAAGAGCAGCAGAGGCGGCGACAAAGCGCCTGTCCAACCCTTATCGAGCAGGGTAAACGTGTTGAGCAACGGCGCGTTCGAGAAACCCTGCTGGAACAAATAAGTCAGCCCCGTCAAAAAGATGTAAATGAAGGCATAGGTGACAAGAAAACTGCGCTTGACCAGATTGCGCCAATCAAGCAAGAACAATACAGCAAATGCCCCAATCGACAGTTCCGTCAGCATAATAAATAATATCAACGGCAACGTAATAAGCATGGTATGTAATCAATCCTTTGGTCGCAAGTATCAGGTAAGAGAAAGGTGCATAACCTTTGCTTTGTCGAGACAGATTATACATCTCCTGAGGTCTTTGGACAACTGGCCGAAAATGCATTCACCTGCGAGAGTTACTCCAGCCGTTCCGCCACCAGTTGCGCCAGGTGCAACACGCGCATCTTTTTTCCTTGCGCATCCACGCCGCCGCGCATGTGCATCAGGCAGCCGGGGTTGTCGGCTACCAGGATGGTCGCGCCTGTGCTTTCGGCGTTGCGCAATTTGTTGTGCGAGCAAGCGTTCCGCTACGTCGCCGTGTTCGATGGAGGTCGAGCCGCCGAAGCCGCAGCACACGTCGGATTGCGGCATCTCGCGCAGTTCCAGCCCCAGCGCGTCCCGGATGATGTGACGCGCTTCTTTGCGCAGTCCCAGGCAGTTGCACGACTGGCAGGAGTCGTGATAGGTGGTGACGATCTCTGTTTTGCCATCATCCTGGCGCACCGGAAGTTGAACGCCATCTGCCAGCATTCGCTCCAGAAAACTGGCGAAGTCCACCACTTTGTCCGCCAGTTCCCGCGCGCGTCTCAGCCAGCCCTGCTCGTTGCAGGTCTTCAAAGAGTTTGATGTAGTCCTGCACGATGGTAGCGACACAACTGGTGGAGGCGCTGAGGATGTAGTCGGCCTCGCTCTCTTTCAAAGCCTGTTCGAGCATGACGATGGTCTGGTGAGCCATGGCCGCCCCATCACGCCTGTCGCCGGAGTTGAGCGCGGGCAGGCCGCAGCAGTTCTGCCTGCGGGGGAAGGTGACATGCACACCGCATGTTTGCAAGACGTAAATGACGGCCTGCCCCATTTCGGGATAGAGACGATCGGTCATGCAACCGGCGAAATAACAGACTGTCAAACGCGGTGTGGCGAGCGCGCGCTTCGTGGCATCCGCATGTTCCTGGCCCGCCAGTTGCCGTTGAACACGGTCGCGCAGGGGACGCGAGGCGAAGGCCGGGAGACTGCGCCAGCTTGCCAGCTTGACCATTGGACGCATATAGGGCAGGGGCAGTTTTCCCAGGACGCCGAAATTGCGCGCGCGGATGAAATTGCCGCCGCGTGTGACGGGAAATTGGGCAATGCTAATCAAACGAGCGACTATATTGAAGAAGCGCGGGCGCGCCATCGCGCCAAAGACCAGTTTCTTGATCCAGTGCAGCCCTTTCTTTTCGACGACGCGGCTGCGCACATCAAGGATCAGGCTGGGCAGCGGAATTTCGACCGGGCACACGGTCTCGCAGGCGTTGCAACTGACGCACAGGCTTTGCGGCCCGGCTCCGGCTTCGATGCCGTGATGGAACGGCGTTACTACCAGGCCGATAGCGCCGCTATAGATATAGCCGAAGGCATGGCCGCCGACCTGCGCATAGGGCGGGCAGATGTTGGCGCAGGCGGCGCAGCGAATACAGCGCAGCGCGTCTTTGAAACGCGGGTCGGCGCGCATCTCGCTGCGCCCGTTATCAACCAGCACGATATGCATTTCGTGGCCGGGCGTGGCCGGGCCTGTTATGAAGGTCGTATAGCTGGTGATGTGCTGCGCCGTCGCGCTGCGCGCCAGCAGACGCAATTGCGTCATGGCTTCGGCGAAGGTGCCGATCAGTTTATCGTAGCCCGCCATCACGACGTGTACCGGCGGCAGCGATGTCACCAATCGCCCGTTGCCCTCGTTGGTCAGCATCATGACGGTGCCGCTTTCGGCTATCAGCGCGTTCGCCCCGCTGATGCCCATGCCGGCGTTGAGGAACGATTTGCGGTGTTCCACGCGAATGACCGCCACCTGTTCGGCCACATTCTCGCGTGAGATCTCGCGCCCGGTGGCTTCGCTGAGCAGCGTGCCGACCTGCTGGCGCGTCTTGTGAATAATGGGCATGACCATGTGCGAAGGGCGTTCGTGCGCGAGCTGCGCCACCCATTCGCCCAGGTCGGTTTCGACAGCGCGAATGTGACGGGCTTCCAGGTAATGATTCAGTTCCGTCTCTTCGCTGACCATCGTTTTCGATTTCACCACCAGCTCAATGCCCTTGCGCTGGCACAGTTCGTAAATATAGCGATTGGCCTCTTCCGCCGTGCGCGCCTCGAAAACAACGGCTCCCGCCGCCCGCGCCATCTCTTTGAAGCGCGCTACCAGTTCGGGCTGGCGCTCGATAGCGTAATCTTTAGCCTGCCGCAGCGCCGAACGCATATGTTGAAAGCTATAGTCGGGTCCGTACTCATGCTCCTCGTAGGAGAAAACGCCTGCGCGCGAGTCGCGCCATGATGGCGCGAAACGTTCCAGCGCCGCGTGCATCTGCAAATCGGCCAGCGCGTGTTCCAGGCGCACATCAAACGGCTGGTCTTCGCTGGTAGCATTGGCCTTTTCAACCTGGACTTCCTGCCGGGGGGTCAGAGGAGTGAGTTCGGTGCTCATAGCGCGCCTCTTTCTATGATTTGGGTCGGGTTCATCGGTGTTTCTGAATGATTTTGCCAGTCGAATGTAGCTATCCATTTCTGTAGGGGCGGGGGTTGGGTTGGGTTGGGAGGGGACGCTTGCGTCGCCCGCGTCCTGTTGTTCCCTTGATCGAAACACCCACCCTCCCGGCGGGCGGCGCAAGCGCCCCCTCCCAACCCAACCCAACCCCCGCCCCTACATTCGTTGCGCTAACCATTCGCTAATAGTTCCGTCAGGCAGAAGGATCGTATCCCAACGAGGACAAGCGCAGGGCCGCCCTCATCCACCCAACCCCGCCCCTTGTCCCTACAGAACGGTCGGGACGCAAGCGTCCCGATAGATATCATTACCCCATTCGGTCGGCAAAGATCATCAGGACGGGGGCGAACGTTTCAGGCTATATTCAATTGTCAAAGCTTGCCTGGCCGAGAGATCCTTCGCTTCGCTCAGGATGACAGGATCGGACCTCCATATTCCCCTTAAATATCATCTACCCTACAATAATAACACATAGGGCGCGCGGCCCCTGGACACCGATGGTGAGGGTGCGTTCGATGTCGGCGGTGCGGCTGGGGCCGGTGACGAGTGAGATGTAGTGACGCTGGTCGGGGCCAGGAGTTGTGAGGCGTTGCAGCGCGTTGCCAGCTTCTTCGAGCATGGGGTAGAGCGCGTCGGCCTGCGCCAGCGCGAAATGGGTCAGCGTGAGCATACTGACAACGCGCGCCGGGAGGGCGTTTTCCGCCAGCAGAATCGAACCCGTTTCTGCTATTGCCAGTTCCGCGCTGGAAATCCCCGCCGGGAAGTCCGCCACGCTGGCAGGGTCGCCTGCCTCGTGGATGGCAATGCCGCGTTCGGCCAGCATGGGCAGGATCGCGCCCCAGGGCTGGCGCGCCTCGAATGCCGGAGGCACAACGATCTCCCGTTGAACCAGCGAGGGATGAGCGGCGATGATGTCCGCCGCTCCCACCAGGCTTTCAGCGTAATGCGCTTCGCCCCCGGCAGCTTCCAATCGCTGTTGAAAGCGTTGAAACAGGTTGGTTGTTGTCAGCATAGTCATTAGAAATAATTCGAGGAAATGCCGCCATCGACGACGAGCCACGCGCCGGTTGTCCAGGATGACTCATCGGAGGCGAGATACAACGCCATATAAATTATATCATTGATCTCTCCAAAACGTCCAAGCGGGATGCGGTTGAGGCGCAGGTTGCGAGCCTCTTCGCTCGTCCACAGCACGCGCAGCAGCGGCGTTTCAATCGGCCCCGGACAGATGGCGTTGCAGCGAATACCATGCGGCCCATACTGGATGGCAAACGATTTGGTGAGGGCGATCATGCCGCCTTTCGACGCGGTGTAGGCGTCCTGCGGCACAGTGCAGCCCATCAGCGCCACAAACGACGCCACGTTGACGATAGAACCTTTTTTCCGCTCGATCATGTGGGGAACGACATGCTTGGTGCAGAAGAATGCGCTCTTGAGATTGACATCCATGATTCTGTCCCAGACCGCCTCGCTGATATCGGTGACGCCGCCATCATCGGCAGGCATGATGCCCGCGTTATTATAAAGTACGTCGATGCGTCCAAAAGCATCGATGCCACGCGCCACCATATACTTCACTTCGTCTTCCTTAGAGACATCGGCTTTGACGAAGATAGCCTTGCCACCCGCCTCGCGGATGCCACGCGCGGTCTCCTCACCCGCGTCTGCTACCACGTCGGTCACGATAATGCTTGCTCCCTCGCCCGCGAATAGCTCGGCAGCAGCCTTGCCCATACCTCCGGCTGAGCCGGTAATCAGCGCTACTTTGTCCTGTAATCTCATGCTCCAATAACTCCTTAGTGCATTTCCACTTGACCTCTTCGGGTTTGAGAAGTATACTTTCCTCGCCGGAAGCGACAGGAGCTCCCTTTCTTTCTCGACCCGCTTGAGGGTACTGAAATTAGCGTATTCTTATCAGGTCTAAATACCAGAATGGCACGCGCTTGCGCAGCAGGGGTTTGCTGCGCACGACGTTGCCAGGAATTGTTTCGCGTATATTATAGGCAAGTTCGCCTGTCAGCGAGCCGGCCACCTCGCCCGGCGCGAAACGCATGGGTGTCGTCGAGCGGCGACCCGTGCGCTGTTCGCGTGTATCGATGGTCATCATGGCAAGGGCTGGCGGCGCGGGATAAGCTGCATCCGGCTCATCTTCCGCGATGACCTCCGCCCAGGGATAGCGCGAGGTGGAGGGCGAGAAAATGCCGCTATAGCCGTTGGCGCGCAGCCCATCGCTCGCGCCGCTCCAGTTCGCCAGGGCAAGGTAGACGTGATGTTCGGCGGCTCGCAAACGCCAGATCAGGGAGTGCGTGGCATCGTACTCTTCCGGCGCGACGGTAACTGCATACTTGATGCGCGATGGGCCGAGGCCAACCGGGTCGGGAAAATTGAGATAAGCGGGAGCGCACACCAGGTCCGCGCCTTTACCCGCCAGCACGCGCAGCGTTTCAGGAAAGAGCACGTCATAGCCAGTCGCCAGCCCCACACGACCAGCAGGTATATCGAACGTTGGCAGTCCCAGGTTGCCGGGACTGGCCCACAGGCGATCGCTGGCCGTAAGGTGCAACTTGCGATATTTGCCATACACCCCCTCCGGGTCAATCAGCAAAACCGTATTATAATATGTGGGCAACTGATCCCCATTTTCAAAAGCGCGTTCCGCCACACCCAGCACAAGCGAAATCTGAAATTCGGTTGCCAGCGCCACCAGGGCTTCCGTCTCCGGCCCTGGAATCTCAATAGCTCCCTCCTGCATTGCTGCAACGGAGCTGGCAGGTGGCCGACCGGCAGGCAATGGGCCGGGCAATATGAGTTCCGGCAAAACCAGAACATCGGGACGGGCGGAATCATGATCGCGCAAGGTCGAGCGCAACATCCCTATCAGCGTATCCAGCGGCGAGCCATACGTGTGTCCCTTGAAAGCCAGGAGGTCGTTCTGGATGATACCAACGCAGGAAAGCTGGCCCGGTGGCAGTTCCCCCATATCGTACAGCCCGTGAAACATGAGGGGTTCCCATAGATAGGTGTTGTTGACAAGCGTGAGGTATTCAGCCGGGCGGCGATCTGCCATGCGATCCCCCACCGGTTCCAGGCGGGATGTTCCATCGCCGTCTTTGACGAGCGGCCCCCAGCGTTTATCGCGCGCGCGCGCCAGATCTACCTCGCCATAGACAATGCCCTCGCCATTCTCAAGGTATGCCTGAATCGCGCCATCGGGGTCGAGCACGCAGCTTCCCCCGCTGAACTGCACGGTGCGTTCGAGGCCACAGCGATTGGCGGCAATGAAGTACGCGCCGTTCTCGAAGGCGCGCGCCAGCCAGCGATTGCTGGGACATTTTTCTTCCAACCAGTTGGTGGGGAAAAGCAGCACATCCGCGCCGAGCAGGGCCGGAATGCGCGTCGCCTCGAAGAACTCGGCATCCATGCAGATGACGCCTGCCAATCGCCCCAGTGGCGTGTCCCAGACGGGAAAGCCGAGGTCGCCATCACGCGCCCAGCGCGGCTCGGAAATGTAGGAATGGATTTTGCGGTAGACGCCGATCAGACCCGCCGGGCCAATCAAAGCCATGCTGTTGTAGTAGACAGTGGTGGCAGGATCAACTTCCGGCAAGCTGGTAGCGATGTAGCAATCGTATTGCGCGGCCAGTTGCGCGAAGCGATCGGTTGTGGGGCCGGGTATGGATTCGACGTAAGGCGCAATCTCTTCACGCGAGAGCCAGCAATAGCCGGTAGTTGCCAGTTCTGGATGCACAATCAGCCGCGCCCCATGCTGCGCGGCCTCTTCCGTCAGGCGAAGCAGGTGGGAGATGTTTGTGTCCTTTTCGCCCATCACCGGATCAAATTGAATAGCCGCAACCGTGTATGGCGCGATAGAGGGTTCCAATGCGCTCATGGTTATTTCCCCTCATTATCCAATCAGTAGTAGAATACAGCATCAGCTTGAGGATGAGATAACCATACCATCTGCTATTTACAGCGTCAATGGGCAAAGTAACGTTAATCATATTGGACGCATGGCTAAAGTAGCCATCGATTACTTACGAATTCTCCTCCGATAAATGGATGAGCCTCCCACTTTGTTCGCTTTGAGAAAAAACTGGAAATACTCAAGTCCTCTCATAGTTAATCTGTTTCCGATTCTGTGGTTGACAAGAAGAATGGCAATGTAGCCAGATAACACGTTTTTTCACAGTACTTGTGCGAGCCAATGTATAGGTTTTTTCTTTCATGTACGTAGTGCGAGCGGCGGATGTCTTTTTTTCAATCTCAATGTGCGAAAGAAAGAGAAGAGATTTTAGATCGGTCTCTTCTCTTTCTTTTACTTTATAGGAAACAAATCCTTATGGTAGGCTTTGTACATACCCCACCACATACTTTCCACATCTCTCACCCATCCTGATGGAGGTGTCCACAGAAATTGCGCTATGTACTTGTAATCTCGCGCATGAAGGATAGCCTGCAAATCAGATTGTTTCCAAATGCGGATATCATTTCGGTTTTGAAAATCGTCCGCAGTCGGCTCTCCAAGATTCACAAGTGTGCCGAATACTTGCCAACCTGGAAGCAATTTTCTTACTTTTTCCGATTCATTTGATAACAGGCGAATTTCTATATCTTTCGGTTGGTTTATGGTACTTTTGCAGCTTATCAGCACCGCCTTTGGATTGTGCATCGGTGATCCGAAATCCAATGCCACCAGATCGAATACGGGTGTTTGAGGACCACTATGTGACTTCTTATCGGTACCTGGCAAGGCTCTCTCGATATCTCCGCCGAATAGTGTTGGAACGCCCAACCTTGTAAGCGCATTGAGTAGTGCCGCCTCGAGCTTCGATCCAGTCTCTTCGTTTGGCTTCGTGAGATTTTTTGTCCAAGTGGCAATACCCGATCCGACATCCTCTGAACCAGGATTACGGTACATATAGCCGAGTAACGTTCTCAATTGTTCCGCCGGAGTTATTGTCCCGCCGCTCGGGTTATCTCGCCTTTCCAGGTAGTCATCAATAGATGCCACTCCATTAACACGGCGAATAGACCTCGTAATTATATATAGCCAAGTGACTCCATAGCTCTCTTCTCGAGTCGTACCAATTGAGCTGTAAAGCCAACTCTCACCTTTAATCAACGCTCCAACCTTGCTAACAGGTGCATCTGGCATATTAAATTTATAATGTACAGCTGCACCGGTAACTCTTATTTCATCAGTGCCCGCCTCGTAAAACATATCAGCGAATAGCCCAATGGCCTTAATAAAGTCTTCCAAGATGACTTCTGAATTTTGGCAATCTTTTATAGCTTTAAGTGAGAGAATGGCTTCATCATCAAGATTACGTTGTAAAGCAAATGAACTGGCGTAGCCGGTGGGCAGTTCATTTGTAATTAGCTCTATATGCAGGCTTCGATCTATTTTGTTCGAGAACTCTCTCTACCTCTCTATAGGTAGGCCATCGCGCATACGCTTGGAAGAAGTCAAAAATGGTCTGAACAAATAAACGTTTTTGTTCTTGAAGGTACATACTTTACCTATGCTTTCTCGTTCTAATTGATACCAACCATGTAGCGATATAGTCCCTGTGAATCACATAAGTAAACGTAATGGAACATTATGAGTAACAACAAAACGCCTGGCAGCTTTTATCGCTTAATGCGGCTCTGCCAGGCGGTCTCCGAGCAAAGGCAAACAACGCGCCGAATTATTTATTGTAACTACTCAGGTGTCCTAGAAACTTGCAAAAGGAAAGGAAACCGTTTACAGTACAGCTATGACACCAGAAGAAATCGCCGAGATGCAGGAAGAGAATCGCACCCTTAACGCGCTGGTAGCCGAACTGCTGCCGTTGCGCGAGGTAGTGACCCAACAAGCTCTACTGATCGCGCAGTTGCAGCAGCAGGTGCAAGCCTTGCAAGAGCGCGAGGCCAAAGACAGCCATAACAGTCACTTGCCTCCCTCCTCTGACCGCTTCGTGCGACAGCCTAAGAGCCTGCGGAAGAAAAGCGGGAAGCAAGGCGGTGGGCAGCCAGGTCACGAGGGGACGACGTTGCAGTGGCACAGCTGTCCCGATGAAGTCGTGGTGCATGCCGTCACGAGGTGTGCCACCTGTCAGCAGGATTTGTGCGCGGTGCCGCGCTTGCAGGTGGAACGGCGCCAGGTGGTCGATGTGCCGACCCCGCGGCTGTGGGTGGCGGAGCATCAGGCCGAGCAGAAACAGTGTCCGGCCTGTCAGCACATCACGGTGGCCTCGTTCCCGCCCGAGGTCGCAGCTCCCGTGCAATACGGCCCGCGTCTGGGAGCCATGGCGGTGTACCTGGTGCAGCAGCAACTCTTGCCCTGGGCGCGCGCCTGTGAAGTGCTCTCCGATCTGCTGGGGGCGACCCTCTCGGAAGGGACGCTGGCTTGCCTGATTGAGCGCTGCGCCGCGACCTTGCAGCCAGTGGAAGAGCAGATCAAGCAGGCCCTGACCAAGGTGGAGGTCTTGCATCAGGATGAGACGGGCCTCTACGTCAGCGGCCACCGGCAGTGGCTGCATGTAGCCTGTACCGAGCAGTTGACCCACTACGCGGTGCATGCCAAGCGCGGCCAAGAGGCTCTGGACGCGATCGACATCCTGCCTCGGTTTGGCGGCGCCAGTGTGCATGATGGGTGGCGCGCCTACTTCCACTACGCCTGTCAGCATGCGCTCTGCCTGGTGCATCTGCTGCGCGAGTTGACCTACCTGGCCGAAGAGCACGGACTGGCTTGGGCCGCCGAACTCATCGATCTGCTGTTGGACATGAAAGCGGCTACGGAGCAGGCCCGCGCCCAAGGACTGCCCTCGTTGCATGCGCTGGAGGTCGCCGATTGGCAAGCCCAGTTCGTGACCATCGTGGCTCAGGCCGATGCCACCACTCCCTACGCGCAGGCTCCCCCTGGACACAAAGGGCGCGTCAAACAGAGTGCGGCGCGCAACCTGCTGGATCGCTTGCTCGCTGACCAGCAGGCCGTGCTGGCCTTCCTGCACCGCCTCGCGGTCCCTTTTGACAACAATCAAGCCGAGCGCGATGTGCGCATGGTCAAAGTGCAGCAAAAAATCTCCGGCTCCTTTCGCAGCCAGGCCGGCGCGGTCGCCTTTTGCCGCATTCGCAGCTACTTGTCGACCTTGCGCAAGCAAGGCTGGCATCTGCTGGGTGCCTTGGAGGCCACCTTGCAGGGGCATCCCGTCCTGCCTGCTTTCGAGTAGTCTAGCTTACCTGAGCAGTTACGAGAGATCAATGTTATCGTTGTAAAGGTAGTTGATGTCGAATAGACCTGGCTTGACCGGGTTTTGATTCGCATCAGTGAATTGATCTGGGGTAAACTCCTTTGCCAGCGTTGCACTGAAGTATATCATATCAAAGCTTCCAAGTTGAGATGCTGATCCAGCGATATCGATTCGTTTCTGAAATACGGCATCCGATGGCATAAACGATCGACAGATAGCCTCAGCAGTTGTTACATCCCATGGCTTACCGTCGTCGGCCTGCACTGTCACTGATTCGATTGTTGGGCTAGTAAGTGCTGGACCCTGTAAAAGGATGAGGTAATCGATATTGGAATCAGGATAGCGTTGAAAATGAGATAATCCGTTTATCACAAGTACGAGGGCATTTCATAACTCGAATCTCCCCTCATCGCCTGGATCCACGTTACTCTCTATGCCGTCGCCGTCTTTCCCTGGAACCGGCACCAGGACATTATTCTTCGGGTTTGATTTTTCAGGTGGTTGTCCGTTCTATAATAATAAGGTAAGACTTATTTTACGCTTATTGTTACGTCTACGACAATTCAAGTAAGGAGAACATGTGATGCCTGGTATTCGAAACGTGATTTCTACTATGGGTCCCAATGGTGAAGAGATGCTGGGGCCGGATCTGCTGCTCTGGCATTACCCCGATAGCAGCATTATGAACGGGTCGCTGCTGACGGTCGAGAGCAACCACTTCTGTGTGTTGAAGTCGCGCGGGGCGATCCTCAACGTGTATGAGACGGGGCAGTACACGGTGGCGACGCCTGACCGGCCGCTGTTCGGTTCGATGCAGCAGGCGTTCTATGGCGGGCAGAGTCCCTGGCAGTACGAGGCGCTGTACATTAACCGGGCCAAGCTGGTACTGAAGACGAATGGCATGGCGCTGTCGCGCGAGATGGCCGAGATGGTCTACAGCGTCGATTATTACATTCATGTGGAGACGCGCGAGAACGCGGTGCGGCTGGTACAGCATATGCCGTACAAGGGACACGGGCTGACTATCGAAGAGATCAACCACTATGCCGGGCCGGTGATTGAGCAGGCAGTGAACCAGCTTGTGCAGATTACCCCGCTCGAATCGGTCAACGAAAAGATTCACGACCTCTCTCAGATTGTCTCCCAGCATCTCCAGGAATTCCTGGCGACTTATGGCATTTCGCTGGATACGGTTAAGGTGCTGGTCTTCCCGCGTGACGAGCGTATGAAGGCGTTGATCTCGTTGAAAGCCTTTGGCCTGAGCGAAATTGAGGCGGTACGCTACTATACCGCGATGCTGATGGCCGAGCGGGGCGTGGTTTCGGCTCCGAATATGGCAATCGGGCAGCCATTTACTATCGGTGGCGTCCAGGCGACCAGCAGCGTTGATCGCTATGCAAACACTGCTCCGGCGACACCCCCGGCTCCCGCGCCTGGCAGGTAAGAGAGGACACGCCATGAGTTCCCAACCATCGATTGATCCTGTCATCCAGCAGTTGCAACTGCTGCTGACGGGGTACGGCTACAATTTCTACAACGCGACGAACCAGGCGCGGGCCGATGATCTGCTGGTGCGGGAACGCGCAAGCTATCACCTGGGGCAGGCTATCGACATGCTCGCGCAGTTGCAGGGCGCGTACCAGCGCCGCTTCATTCCGCCGCTGACGCGCGCCAATCCCGATCCGCCCGCAGAGGCGCTGGCGCAGGTGCGCGAGATTGGGGCTACGCGGCAGGCGCTCTCGGATATCGAGACGCACATTCGCGGCATGTCGGTGCCGGCGCAGGATCGCACATGGTGGCGTTTCCGCCAGGAGCAGACGCTGCTCGGTCAACTGCTCAACTTTGATCTGGCGCTGGTACGCGACTGCGAGGAGGTGTACCAGTACGTGGCGCAGCTGACGCCGGAGGGCTGGAATAGCCAGGGGAGCGCGTCCTTGCGCCAGTTGATGCAGCGCGTCTCTAGCATTGCGCGCGAACGCGAGCGATTTTTGCTAATTCCGATGTAATGTGATATGAGGGCATTGCCTGGCACAAGTTAGGGAATGCCCTCACAAGTATCTCAGTCCTCATTTTTCATAAAGTCGCGCAGCAACCGCGCCGATTCTTCGTCGGTGTGGTACGTTTCGGATTCGTTGGGAAACACGCCCGATTGGATATCGGCGAAGAAGCGCTGTAGAGCTTCGGTGGCGGTATCGGCCAGGTGGGCGTACTGGCGCACGAAGCGGGCGAGGTGGTCGTTGTGCATACCCAGCACGTCGTGAAATACGAGTACCTGCCCGTCGCAATGGCGACCCGCGCCGATGCCGATGGTGGGGATGGCGATTTCGTGGGTGACGGCCTGCGCCAGCACGTCCGGCACGCCTTCGAGGACGAGCGAGAAAACTCCTGCATCGGCCAGGGCGCGCGCGTCTTCCAGCAGTTCGCGAGCCGCTTCAAAACGTTTGCCCTGCACGCGATAGCCGCCCATAGCGTGAATTGACTGGGGGGTCAACCCCAGGTGGCCCATGATGGGTATTTCAGCATCCAGGATAGCCTTAACTACTGGCAGGCGTTTGCGCCCACCTTCCAGCTTGACGCAATCAGCGCCGCCCTCGCGGATCAAACGTCCGGCATTGCGCACGGCTTCTTCAACCGAGATATGGTAGCTGAGCCAGGGCATGTCGGCTACAATGAGCGCGTTGGGCTTCGCGCGCGCCACAGCCGCCGTGTGATGAATCATGATATCGACAGTGGCAGGCAGCGTATCTTCATAGCCCAGTACGACGTGCGCCAGCGTATCGCCAACCAGGATAATATCCGCTCCCGCCCGGTCAGCAATACGCGCCGTAGGGGTGTCGTAGGCAGTTACTACTTTTAGCTTCGCGCCATTTTTTCTCTCCCGGATGGCCGGTACCGTCACCTTCGCCTGCGTCATTGCCAGGCTCCTTTCGTTCGTCAGTCCTGGGACGTGGCGATGATACCTGTATCCCAGGTGCCATCTTCGCGTAACAAGAAATTATCGATCAGGCGCGCCGGACCGACGTGGGCAGCGATCAGCAGCAACGCGGGGGCCGCTAGCGTTTCTTTTAGCAGGAAATCGCGGATATCGCGAATCTCCGCGTAGTCGAGACGAGCGCGCGGTTCAACCTGTACCATATCGGTCATGGCTTTTGCGGACAGCGATGCGCGCTCGCCGGGATTTGCTTCAAAGGCGGCGCGGCCTGCCTGCAAAGCTTTGTAAAGCACGCGCGCCGCTACGCGGTCTTCTCCCAGCAGGTAGGCGTTGCGGCTGCTCATTGCCAGCCCATCGGCTTCGCGCACGGTTGGCAGGATGCGCAGTTGCACCGGCAGGTTGAAGTCCTTTACCATACGCGCTATGACGGCTACCTGCTGCCCGTCCTTTTGCCCGAAATAGGCTCGATGCGGCCTGACAATCTGGAAAAGTTTGAGCACTACAGTAGCCACGCCGCGAAAATGGCCGGGGCGGCTCGCTCCTTCGGACTGCTCTGCCAGCGCCCCCGTCGGGTCAACATAGGTCACGAAACCGGCAGGATACATCTCTTCTGACGCGGGCACAAAAACGATATCTACCCCTTCTTCTTCGAGCAAGCGCAGGTCACGCGGCAGGTCGCGTGGGTAAGTATTCAGGTCTTCTCGCGGGCTAAACTGGGTCGGGTTGACAAAAATGCTGGCAATTACTCGATCGTTCTCGCGACGAGCCTGGCGCGCAAGCGTAAGATGCCCCTCGTGCAGGTATCCCATCGTTGGCACGAAGCCAACCTCCTGAGAAACACGCCATTCCGCGCGCGCGTCAATCATCTCTCTTATAGTGGTGATTACTCGCATACTCCGCTCGCCCCTTTATTTTGTATCGGTAGAACCATGTCAAAGTATATCACAAGCACAAAACCCTAAGATTGACATATCCCCATCAGGCCTGTACACTTATCGTAGAAGAAATTTGTGGGGTTGGACAGACCTTGAATCGGCAGGCTGGACTGTAACGCGAAAGGACAAGAGAGATGGCCCGGCACATTGAAGACGAGGTGATATACTACTACGATTCCCACTCCACCCAGGAGGACCTGATGGGGGAAACGGCCTTCCACCATGCGCTCGTGCATTATCTCATTGAGGTGTTGACCTGGTTGTTTCACGGGCAGCGATGTGCCATTTACGGCAACCTCAATATGTACCAGACCTCCGATGTGATGGAATATCCAATGGCCCCGGATGTAGCGGTCATCAAAGGGGTCGCCTATCAGCCCACCATCCGCAGTTGGCGCGTGGGCAAAAGCGGGCCTGCACCAGAGGTGGTCTTCGAGATTGCCTCGGAAGAAACCTGGAAGAAGGAGCTGCTAGAAAAACCCGCGAAGTATGCAAAGATGGGGGTTCAGGAATATTATGCCTATGATCCTCATGAACTTCCACTACCGCGCAGCGCGAGTCAGCGACTATTTGGCTGGCGGCTTGACCAGAACAGGCAAGTAATGGTGGAAATGCCGCTTCGCTCCGATGGGTCGCTGTGGAGTCCAGGCCTGGAAAGCTGGTTGGCGCCTGATAAGGCCACTCTGCGTCTCTACGACCGCACCGGCCAGATGAGGCTCACCCGCGCTGAGGCTGAGGCCAGACGAGCGCTGGCATTAGCCGAAAAATTACGCTCGTTAGGCATCGATCCCGACCAGGTTTTATAGGTCTTTCACCATGACGGTTGCGATACAAGCACCTTGACCCTACAGCCTATTTATTGGTAAGTACCTGGATACCCTTTACTGCATCGCCGATAATGGCGCGTTCCGTCATACCCAGAAAGAGGCCCGTTTCTACGACGCCGATGATGGATTTGATGCTGGCATGGAGCGTTTGCGGGTCGTTGATGCCGCCGGGGAAGAAGCAATCCAGGATGATATTCCCGCTATCGGTATGAAAGACCTGGCTGTCTCGCTGGCGCAGTTGAACTTGCGCGCCCAGCGTTTGCAGTTGAAGATGCGCTGGCGTTCTGGCGAACTGGATTGTTTCGACGGGTACGGGAAAAGTGTGTCCAAGTTGCGTCACAAGCTTGCTGGTATCAGCGATGATGATGAAGCGGCGAGACGCGACAGCCACAATCTTTTCGCGCAAGAGCGCGCCACCGCCGCCTTTAATAAGGCGCAACTGACCGTCGATCTCGTCGGCCCCATCGATTGCCAGGTCAAGCTGCGGGTGGGCGTCCAGGTCGGTGAGCGGGATACCCAGGCCTCTGGCAAGTTGCGCTGTAGCTTCCGAAGTGGGAACGGCTCCCACGATGGTCAACCCCTCGCGCAGTCGCCGCGCCAGAGCCTGTATCATATAAGCGGCTGTGGTGCCTGTGCCAATGCCAATGACCATGCCATTTTCAATATATTTGACGGCCTCTTCGCCGGCCATTTGCTTTCCTATTGCCCCGTCCGAGTGATGCTGCATATATCAGCTCCTTTTACATAAGGTATGTCCTGATATATTATCGCATGTAATGGGCAATGGCATCACAGAGCCAGCGAGCCAGGGCGGGGGCAAGCCCCATGAGCGCGAACATAACGGACTGTTGCCAGGGCGGGGGCAAGCCCCGCCCTGGTTCCTCGCACAAAAACTTGACGCTTACCAAGTCCTACGCTACTTGTCATTCTGACTTTCTCATGTTACACTCTGCTGAGTACAGAGAAAATACCTTGCTATCTTATTTTTTTGGTGGTAGTAACGATGTCTCAACAATGGCGCATTCTTGTAGCGGAAGGTGACGAATATCTCAATCAAGGTATCGTCAATTCGCTCCTGAAGGATGGGTATATCGTGCAGGGGGTGCTGACGGGCGCTGAGGCCATACGCATCCTCTGGGCAGATGAACAACAACTGGTGATCGGCGACATGCAGTTGCCAGATGCCGATGGCTTTGATTTATTGCAATGGATTCGCACCTACTGCCCTCAAACACGCATGATAATGTTGGCGGTGGCGAACATGCCAGGAGCGCGCACGCGCGCCCTGGAGAATGGAGCGGTTGGCTACCTGGAAAAGCCGGTTGACCTGCGCCTGTTGAAAGTGGAGGTGCGGCGCCTGCTCCAGCAAACAGGTTTTACCGCCAGCCTCGCCTCGTTTGATCTCCTCGACGTGATCCAGATTGTGAATATGAGTCGCAAGAGTATCTCTATGGTGGTGCATACGGGTCTGGAAGAGCAGGGTATGTTGGGGTTTCAATCAGGTGAAATGATCTGGGCCGAGTACGGTACGCTGCGCGGTGAAGAGGCATTTTTCGCGCTGGCCGCGCATAAAAACGGCATGGTGACGCAACAGCCCTGGGATGATCGCGTCGCGCCAAATGTCAAACAGCCACTTTCGCGCCTGATTATGCAGGCGCTCCAATATCGTTCCAAGTATGCAGCCGCGCAACAGTTGAGCGGCGAACTTGAGGCGGTGAATGGCCGCCTGGCCGCTCCTCCCGAAAATCACCTGTCGCCCGTAGACATGCTTTTTACCGAAGCAATCGATGATCGCCCCTTCACCTACGTTGGCGAGCCGTCGTCCGCATCGCCAACGCCCCCGCAGCCTGCACAGCCTTTCGGCGCGGAACCGAAGGAATGGTGGCAGGACTCGGCCAAATCACGCAGTGTGGGGAGGTCGGGCAATCTACAGGCGGTGACGGGCAGCGGTTCGCCCGCGCTTGAATCGGCTCCAGACAGGAATAGGCCCGCCGCATCCACCAACGGCTCCAGCATCACACCGTCTACTGTGCGCAAGACGACCACCGGCCAGCGTTCTGATCTGCCGTCCTGGTTGATGGATCAGCCCACTCAGTTTGAGTTGCAGGCAATGCGCCCATCATCCTTGAGCGGTACGGGCCAGCTCGCGGCAACCCCGACCAGCAAACCGCCACTGGCAGAGTGGCCGTCTGAGGAGCCATCCCACCCGGTTCGGTCAGTAAGGCCAGCGACGCCTGCTACCAGTTCGGCAACCTCGACCAACAGGAATGGGAAAACGCCCTACCCAGGTGTAGATACATCAGCGAAAGCGCCATCCCCGCATCCAGCGGAATGGCAAGCGCCACAGAAGGCGCCTGCCAACGCCTCGTCATTTTCAGACCTTCCGGCCAACCTGTTGCAAAGTCTGGCGACGCCCCGGCAAACCGAGGAATTAGCCGGACGCGCAACCAATGGGTCTATCGCGCGCGGCGCGGCGCTCACGGAACCGGCGTCAGTGTTTGTGCTGGAAGAGCTCGATTGCTCCCGCAAAGCAGCCAGAACGACCAGCGCGCCAGCAAAGCGCCGTCAAACGTAATTATTCGGCCCTGGTTTCCGCGTTGCAAACGCTGGGATACACGCTGCCCGGCTTTATCGCCTCAGCCGTCGTAGGCATGGATGGTCAGCCCATCGCGCAGGTAGCGATGGAAGATCAGGATATATCGAGCATGTGCGCGGATTTCAGCGTCATATTAAAGAGCGCATTGCTCGTTTTGGAACAGGGGAGTTGGGGTCAACACGAAGATACCATTATCACCAGCGCAACCCATCATATCCTGTTGCGCGTGCTGGATCGTGAAAGGGAAGTATTCCAGGTGTTGATTACGACACGCGAATCCGACCCGGTTGAAAGTCTTGAAGTGATGGCAACCGTCGAGAGCGCCATCATTGCAGCTTTGTAGCGATGTAAGACGAAAAGCGAGAATATAGAACAAAAGGCCATGAGTGAAGCGAAAAGACCATATACAGAAGAAGAAAAGAAAAACCACCGCTACTCTTTTATCGTGGGCATAGTGATCGGCCTGGCGATTATCGTAGCCTTCACACTACTTTTCCATTAACCGCCGCAGTTCCTCAATATTAAGCTGGCTCGACGGAGATGCTTCCTGGTTGGCTTCAGAAGCCGCTTTTTTCGCGCGCTTCTTCGACGGCTCATTGTTTTGCGGTCGGGGATCAAGCAAAGGAGAAGGGTGCGTTTTGCCTTCCTGAAGCAGCGGGGGTTCCTGCGCGCCGCGCTTTCTGGCCTTGAGTTCGTTAAGCTGTTGATCAACAATCTGCCCATCGGAAAGCTGGTCAAGCTGGAAATCGAGGTCGCGTGTGTGCAGATCAGCCATAGCCCGAGCGCGCGCCTCAGCCTCCATCACCGCGTCCTGCGCCCGATTGGCCTTCTCCTTATCAACGCTACTCCCCGTCTTGTTGAGCGCGTCATACACTCGCTGTTGCAGAAGCGCGCTGCGTTTGCGCGTGACCAGCAATTCAATGGTCGCCTCGACTTCGGCAATTTTTGATTCGAGCTGGCGCAACACGCTTCTCATGGTAGCAACCAGTTGATCCTGTTCTTGCTGCTGTTGCTGGTAGCGCTCGGCCAATTTCACCAGGTCGTTATAACGGGTAAGCGCATCGCGGGCGGCAGATTCGTTGTTGTGCTGGACGGCGTTTTCGGCTTTCTTATACCACGTATCGGCCTCGGCTCGCTTCTCCCCGGCGCGTCCTTGCAACTTGCGGCTCTCGGAGATGGCGGTGGCAACCTGTGTCTTAACCTGCATCAACTGATTGCGCATGTCAAGCTGAAGCCGGCGCAGCGTCTTCTCCGGATCGTCCGACTTCTCAACGACGGCATTGAGGTTCGCCCGCAGCAAAGTAAGCACACGTTCCAACAAATTCATGAATCTACTTCCCCCCTTGATCGTTAATGAAACCCGCCCGCCAACACCTAACAAATGAAAACGGTAAGAGAACGAACCGGTCGTCTCCGTAATCTGATGAAATTTGCCAACCGAATAGGGTAATCGTGCTTATCGGGACGCTTGCGTCCCCACCGTCCTGATGATTTTTGACGACCGAATGGGGTAACGTGTGTCCCCACCGCCCTGTAGGGACAAGGGGTGGGGTGGATGAGGGGGCCTTGCGCTTGTCCTCGTGGGAGTGCGACCATCCTGCCTGACGGAACCCAGGCAAATCGCGCTGCCACGAGGACAAGCACAAGGCCCCCACCCTACCCCACATCCACCCCTTGTCCCTACAGAACGAAGGCGGACGATTACAATTATTACCCTATTCGGTTGTCAAAATTCTTCAGACATATTCCCTGTTGACTATTGAAAAGCCAACAGGGAACGGAACAAGCCGTACTATTTATCACTCGCAGTTGTGGCATCTACTGTCGCGCTGGTGCCATTCTTGCTGGCCAGGTTCGCGTCGTTCTTGCTGTCCTCGTTGGAGGAGAGCGCGGGGACACGGCTCATCAGGTCGCTGAGGCGCGTGCCGCTCAGCAGTTCGAAGAGCGCGGGTACCTGGGCAACCATGTTCATGATGTCGCCAGTGATGCGGCTGGCGCCCATGCCTTCGTTGCCGTTGCCGGTGGAGACAATCGTGACTTTGTCTATCTTGCTTAGAGGTTCCGCGATAGCCCGCACGATCTCTGGCATACCAGTCAGCAGCTTGTCGAGCACAGCCGCCTGGTTGTATTCGTGGAAGGCAGCCGCTTTGACCTTCATGGCCTCGGCTTCCGCTTCACCTTTGGCGCGGATGACTTCGGCTTCCGCCAGACCTTTGGCGCGAATGACTTCGGCTTCCGCCAATCCACGCGCTCGGTTGGCGTCGGCTTCACCGACACCACGCTCTTTAGCGGCATCGGCCTGACCTTGCGCTTCGAGGATGAGACGCTGGCGTTCGGCTCCCGCGACGGTTTCAATGCGCCTGCGCTCTGCTTCCGCCGCTTTCTGTACGGTGGCTTGCAATTCCAGTTCGCGGCGCTGGATTTCAGCTTGCTGCACCTTGATCTGGGCCTGCTTCTCAACCTCGGTTACTCTCACCGCTTCGGTCACGACCTGCTGCTGCATCAAATTGGCCTGGATATCGTAGGTCTTGTCGGCAGTGGCCTGCTGCTTTTTGACTTCGGCATCGAATGCCGCCTTTTTCAGGGCCAGGTTACGCTGCGACTCGGCCTGCAATGCCAGCGACTCGGTCTCGGCTTTCACGCGTCCCTGGTCGGCGGCAGATTTCGCAACGGCGGCTTCGCGCGAGGCGTTGGCTTGCTGGATCTGTGTATCGCGCTGGGCCAGGGCTGAGGCAATATCGGCCTGCTTGCGAATCTCTACGATCTGCGGGCGACCCATGTTCGAGATGTAATCATTCTTGTCGCGCACGTCTTTGATGGTGAACGAGATGACTTCCAGGCCCATCTTTTCCATGTCGGGAGTGACGGTCTTGAGCATCTTCGAGCCGACGTTTTCGGGGTCCTTCACCAGTTCCTCGACCGTCAACTGACCAACGATACCGCGCAAGTGACCTTCCATGACGAGACGGATCAAGCTTTCGCGCTCCTGCTGGCTTTTGCTCAGGAATTGCTCGGCGGCGGTTTTGACGCTCTGTTCGTCAGAACGCACTTTGATCTGTGTGACGGCTTCGACGTTTACAGCGACGCCCTGCGTGGTATACAGGTCTTGCGATGGGGCCACGTCGAAGGACATCAATTCCAGCGAGAAATCCTGGGCGCGCTGGTACAGGGGAATGACGAAATGCGAGCCGCCAGTGATAACGCGCGTGCCGCCCGCGCCATAGACGATGAGGGCCTGGTTCGGGCCGACTTTGCGGAGCAGGCGTCCGATCGTCTGAATGATAATAATTACCACGACGACGATAGCGACAACGCCAACAATGAGTAGAATAAAGGCTGTATTCATACGGTGTTACTCCTTTTGCGAGTCTTTGCGCATAACTAATGCTTGTGAGTCTGTTTTACCGGATTCGTCTAACAAGGTTCTTAATGTTTCCAGGCCATCGGAAGCCATCATGCTCGACCCCGATGTCCCCGCATATGTTCCCTCCTCATTGATAAAGCGCTCCCAGGTATCAACTTCCGCTACACCATTCTGGTAGCTGACCACGACTACCTCTTGATTGCGCTCAAGGCGTTGCCCATCCGTGCTGCGCGCGGGAACGCTTTTGCGCATACCACCGGGGGAGACGTAAAGGATTTCGCCCAGACCGCCCTCCTGAATAGTCATGCTGACTTTGCCCAGCAGCCCGGTGCGATCAGAGACATCCTGCTCGGTCGTGGATTCGCTGTTGCCAAACAGACGGGTAATCATGTAGAGCAGCAGCAGAGCGATAATCACGCCACTCAAACCGGCGAAGAGCAGGACGAGCAGGGGAGCTTCCAGACCTACAATGTTATGGAACACATAGCCGAAAAAGCCAAATCCCAGCAAGAAGAACATAACGGATGTGGGGTTCAAGAACGATGCCAGGGATTGGTTATGGCCGCTCGTATCCGTTTTGCCGCCCGCGTGAGCCTGGGCGTGGCCGGTGGTATGCGCGTGTACACCCGTATGTTGACCAATATGGGCATCAACATGGTGTCCGACAGCATGAATAGCATGAGCAGCGCCATGCCCGAGATTGCCCAGCAGCGCGGTTACTATGAAGTAGATCAACCCAACCAGGAAGCAAGCAATAAACACAAGTGAGAGAGGATCAGTAGCGATCATAGCGATGTTCCCTCCTCCGTTTGCGGAAACAGACGTGCAGGTAGTCAGATGTGGTCAAAAGGCCAACAATTATGCCTGCCGATGTATATAGACGTAAGGTAGCTCTCAATTTACAATATCTGGTGTTACCTGGGCCGCGCCGTTCTGTTCTGCATGACGCGGCTTCGACCGGGTAAGCGAATTGATATCCTCAGCCGGTAAATCCAGCAACTCGTTAAAGAGCGCAATATAGCGACGCGGGTCTTCCACGCTGGCAAGCTGCTCAAAAAAATGTTGAAGCAGCGGCTCCGAACGCCACTCTTCCGCGCAGGCCTCCAGCCAGGTAAGCAAGCGATCTCCTTCATTCTCAAACTCACTCAAAAGATCGGTGCTATAGTCTGCGAGATCGCTGACAAGATAGCCCGGCTGCACCTTGAAGAAACGCGCCAGCAGGTCGCGGCTGGTGGCGGTCAGATGAACGCGCTTGCCGTTCTCTAATTGCGACAGATAGGCCTGGCTGATGGTTTCGCCCATCTCCACTTGCATGGCTCGCACGACTTCCATCTGCGTCATGGCGCGCCCAAACCCACGCCATTCGCCCTCAACCTCACGCAAGTGTTTAATTTTCTCAGAAAGATTCATCGTTTCCTCACATAGCTATCTGTTATATTAAATATAACAGATAGCTATTGCGTTGTCAAGAGCAATGGGACTCTTTTCTAATATAGACTGAGCCGGAACTCTGCATGGTATAATCTATGCAACAAATACAATGGCGTAACATGTACTCAATGTCCCGGATATCAAATTGTGCCTGATTGGAATACACGGGGAACTTTATTCTGGCGCGCTCGTTTACTACAACAGTAAACCCGCGGGGAAGTGAGGATGCAGGCGCGATATACATATTGAGTACGTAGGTAAGGAAAGTTCAGCCTTGAAAAAGAACATCGCCAGTTTCAGTCTGTCGGTAGTTTTGCCCGCCCATAACGAAGAGGAAGCCATCGCGCATACCATCCACGAAGTGATAGACACGCTTTCATCATGGATGCAGAACTTCGAGGTGATCGTCGTCGATGATGGCAGCCGGGACCGCACAGGCGCCATCCTGGATACCATTGCCGGGGCGCAGCCGCGCTTGCGCGTGATTCATCACGCCGTCAATCAGGGGTATGGCGCAGCCCTTGTGAGCGGTTTCGAGGCGGTCACCAAAGACCTGGCGTTCTTTATGGACTCCGACGGGCAATTTGATATACACGACCTTGAGCAATTTTTTCCGCTGATCGGCGAGTACGACGCTGTGCTTGGCTATCGCGTCGATCGCCAGGATACGCGAATGCGCAAGATTAACGCCTGGGGCTGGAAAATCCTGGTAGGCATGGTCTTCGGGGTCTATGTGCGCGACGTGGACTGCGCCTTCAAATTGTATCGCGGCGACTTTTTCCGCGAACATAAGCTGGAAACACGCGGCGCGATGATCAACACCGAAATCCTCTACAAATTTACGCGCACCGGCTACACCTGCACCCAGGTAGGCGTGCGCCACCTGCCCCGGCGCGGCGGCAAGGCCACCGGAGCCAAAGCAGCCGTGATAATACGGGCTTTCCGCGAACTGTTCTACTACGCCATGAAGTGGCACCGCGAAGAGAAGCGCGAGGAACGCGCCAAAGAACGCTCCGAGCGCAACAAACAACCGAGCGTCGAGCCTGTAGGGGCGCGCAAGATGGGGGAGCAGTGATAGACCTCTAATAGTTGTGAGTCCCATTGTTCTATAGGGCCATCTAATATTTCGCTTAACTCTGACCCGGCTTTTCCGTACTCCAGGATTTTTCAGAATAGTATCAGATAGATTGATATGATTCATGGTGTTAGAGGTATCAATGGCTCTAAATTGGCTTAGAGGTCGTTCCGGCGTTTTACCTCTCGCTTAGAGAGGTAGTATCTTGCGATACTCTTCTGCATAAGATGAATTCGAGGTTTCTAAATCCAGTACAAACTGTCTTGGCATCTGATTTGGTGGTGGCGTGATGTCTTCAAAGCCGGCATGTTTGGATAGTCTGATGCCGTCAGGGGTTTCACTTTTAGCGTAAAGCTTTGCAATGTTAATGTTGTTTTTAGCGAGTTCCCTTAGCTTTTCGAGCATACCAGAGATAAGGCGTATACCGTAACTTTCTGGCTTGAATACTCCTGGCTTCACAGCGAGTCCTACCCAACATTCTAACGGGACTCCTGGCGTAAAAGGTAAAATGTCGCTCGGTTGCAGTTCTTTTGTTCCTATTTCCCCTGCCATAAGTTTCTTCATAGTTTCAGGCTTGAGTGGTAGAAGAGTGATGTAGCCTGTAACTATGCCTTCTCGCTTAACAACGTAATCGATTTCGGGATTGACTTGATACCAACTTGATCGATTTTCTACGGATGGTAGGCTCAGTATCCCCCAAAATTTAGCCATGACATCATAGATACCCTGTATATCGTCGGTCGTGGCCGTGCTGAATGTGATCGGTTCTGAAGCGTATTGTAGGGCGAATAACTCCCTTGCTTCTGCCATTCTGTCTATGTATGCTTTTTCGTAAAATCCCTCAATGTTACCTGGTTGTACAATCTTCTTGATTTTTCCAGCTTTCACATAGTTGTGGAAGGTTGCTTGTGGCATTTTGAGCTTTTTAATAGCCTCGCCGGCGGTGTATAGTCCCCTTGCCGGTTTCTTCTGTCTTGCCATTAAGTTCCCTCCCTTGTTTTAATTGGAGTTGACCAGACAGCCAACCCTATTGGCATCGTGTTTGTATTGTAGCACAATTTAGGTTCTTAGGTTGTGTATGTTTTATACATCTTATACTGTTGGGCTGTATAGGTTGTATGTTATTTCTAATTTATATCAGGTTCTCAGGTTTTTGAGGTTGACGGATTCGTTTTAGACCAGGTATAATCTCTGTAGATGTTTGGGTTCTCAGGTTTTTGAGGTTATGGTATTTTTAGGCTGTCGTAAAGTCGCTGATAGCATCCAGGTACTTACATGTCAAGTGGACAAGATGTGCTATTCCGAAACGAGAGGGAAAAAGGCAAAATGCAGATTTCATCCCTGTGAAGGAAGACAGATTCTGTAACGCGGAGAGATTGAGGAAAGAAGTATGAACAATGATGCGCTAAACGAGGGTACCTATTACGAGGGTTTCTGGAGTTTCCGCAATGAGAAGATAGAAGTGTTGATGGACGAGGCTACCTTTGACACCTACCTGGAAGCGTATCTGGTGAGTCATGGCATTGATACCAGAACAAGTGCTGAACTCCTGGAATATGCTGCCAACATAGAGAGGCAACACCATGAGGCAGAAAAAGTTCTCTTCGATCCTGTCTACTGGCTACAGATGGCCGATCAGAATATCCGTATCGTCCAGTTGATGAGGACACGGCAACAGGTGCTGATGGGTGAGGCAGATAAAACAAGCAAGCGAGAATGATGGTGCTTGAGAGGGTATTGGAGGGCATTTCATAACTCGGATTCCTCGTTTAACACGCTTTGCCTCCTTTCAATAATCTGATGTTTTTAGCCAACCCAATGTGGTAATCCTGCTCGTTGGGACGCTTGCGGCCCAGGCGTTCTGTAGGGACAAGGGGCGGAGGCTGCGTTTCTCGTGATTACCCGATTCGGTTGTCAAAGTTCATTAGGGACAAGGGGCAACAGTACGCATTACTGCATTCGGTTGTCAAAGTTCATCAGAACGGGGCAGACGTTATTTCGGCGCCATCCGAAGCGTACCCGCCGCGTTCTCCTCAACCATTGATCGCTCGAAGAGCATGGGATGATGCTCAACCCTCAACCAGGGTTTGATGAAATCGTCGTAGTGCTTGCTGGCCGGGTGGCCCGATTGGCCGGGGTGATGGATAGAAAGCGAGGCTTTGGGGTCGGCCAGGTTCACGATTTGACGGTAGGACGGCACCGTCACCACGACTTCAGGCTGGTTGGTCAGCGAAGAACCCATGTTGACGGTATCGATATCGCCGCCGACGGGAATAGGGCCGCGATTGAAGATTTTGCTGAGCGGCTTGACCATACCCAGAGGATGATTGTAGGTCATTTTGTGAATCGCGCCATAGCGCCAGCGTGTCACGTCGTCGCCAAGTTTGGCGCGTAACTCCTCGATGGCGGCGTGGAAGGCGTTGTTGAGGGCGGCATCCCAGGTTTTCGGACCGTTGGCAATCACGGCATCGGCGAACCAATTATCGTCGTGTTCGTTGAGCAGGCGAATCAACAGAGGTTTGCCGCGACTGGCATAGCCGTTTTGCGGGTTGAGTATGGTTGTGCCTATGCCGAGATAGTTGTGCAATACGACCTCTTCATCGCCCAGCATCGCCCCGAAGACGATGCGTTCAAACTTGAAGAGGCATGAACTGTAGATAGCGGCGGCGGCGCTATTTGCCGCCAGCACATAGTTCCAGGTGCGCAGCGTTTCCAGGGCCGCTTTCTCAACGGGCGTGGTAGCCGTGACTTTGAGCATATGCGGCACAAGCTCGACGGCTGGAAGCGAGTACTGGTCAGACTGAATTGTAGCCATATCTGAGAGCGAGAGCTTTTTCTTGCTCGTCAGCAGGTCGCGAATGCGCCGGGCGCGATAGCCGTTCAACCACTCGTTAGTGATGTAATAGGGGTAGCTGTCGTCAACGACGCGGTTGTTGGCGGTCACGATGAAATGCTGCTCAGGATTGAAGGTCTGGGGCAATTCCTCAAAAGGAATGTAGCCCGTCCACTCGTACTCTCCGGTCCAGCCGGGCGATGGAAGCAGGCCCTGACCCCTGGCGCGAATGGGGATAGCGCCGGCCATCACATAGCCAATATTGCCATCGACATCGGCATACACCACGTTTTGCGGCGGCAGGTCCCAATCGCGCAGCCCTTCGCGAAACTCTTCCCAGTTAGTGGCGCGGTTCATTTGCTGCAAGGCGGAGACGATGTTGTGCTTTTCCAGACCGCTCCAGCGCAGGGCCAGCGGGAGTTCCTGCATCTGGTGTCCATTGCTGCTCGAGGTATCCGGCGCGGACGGAGCGAAGGTGGTCAGGATAGGGCCGTGACGGGTTACGCGCACCTCTTCGATGACGGGCGACTTCGCGCCTTTGACGCGAATCTCCTCACGGATAACCTGCGCTTCTTCCCATTTTCCCATGTATTCGTACTGGTTGGGATGTTCCGGATGAAACTTTTCGATGTAGAGATCTTCGATATCGGAGACGGCGTTGGTAACGCCCCAGGCGATACGCCGGTTGTGACCAATCACGATGCCCGGCGCGCCAGGGAAACTGGCTCCGACCACGTCGATATCTCCGGCTGAGAGGTGGCACTCGTACCAGATTGAGGGCGCGGCCTGCCCCAGGTGCGGATCGTTACAGAGAATGGGAAGGCCGGTGGTCGTCATGGTGCCGTCAACAATCCAGTTATTGCTGCCACCCAACATGCCAAACCCGCTCAACATTTTGAGCTGCTCGTATTGCTCCACCATTCCCAGGTTGACGCCCTGGTATGCTACGCCGGGCGGCACAATCAAGGGATGCTGCGGGTCATAGCCAGCTTCCAGTTTAGCGGCGCGTTCCGCCCCCAGTTTGGCGACGAGGCGCGCGCGCACAACTTCCGTCTCCCAGTTGCCGCCCAGGTTCCACCCCATCATCTTAGACCATTGGATGGTGTCGGTAATTTGCCAGGGGCCTGGTTTGAAACGCAGGATGGTGAACTCAACGGGAAGGTTATGCTGGTTCTGCTCAATATACGCGTTGACGCCACGCGCATAGGCATCGAGGATGCGCCTGCTGTGTGCGGGCAGGTTTTCGAGGGCGGCTGCTGCCGAGCGGTGCATCCCCAGGCGGCGCGAAAAACGATCAGCTTCGAGCGCAATTTCGCCGAAAACCTCGCACAACCGGCCCGAACCGATGCGCCGGTTGAGTTCCATCTGCCATAAGCGTTCCTGAGCATGGACATACCCCTGCGCGTAGAACAGGTCATCCTCGTTCTGCGCGTAAATATGCGGCACACCGTAGCGGTCGGTAATAATTTCGACTGGCTCGCGCAAACCCGCTAAACGTACTTCGCCTTTATAACTGGGCAGAGGGCGGCGCATTAAAAAATAATACGCTCCACCTGCCAACCCTGCTACGCCCGCTGCCGCTGCAACTGTCTTTTGCCACCAGGACACCATCGTTTGCTCTCCTTACCCTATTCGGTTATCAAAATTCATCCTGGGAATATTTGCGACTTGTCAATATTCACTGTATACAAGTATAGCCATTTTAGGCAGGCTACCGCAAGTATGCGTATTCCTGTGTCTCCCATCCTGGGGATTTTACACAAACCAGCGCCGCAATCATAAAAACATGAGCAACAAGCCCCCAACAAGCCCCCAATTCACCGCCAAAATAGAGGGTTTTCTGGATGTTTTATGGTATGCTCCATACAGCATCTGTTTACAGGATATTCAGCGCTCTGAATTTCTGCGGCATGGTGTCAAGAGGCTGCATTGACTCCCGACTCTTTAGTAGTTGCAATGCATGCACCAAGCAACAGCTCTACTGTTTTTAAAGGGTAGCAGGCGTAAGACGCGCCTGTTACAAGAGCGAAAAGGAGTTACCTTAATGGCGCGTGTCCAATTCGACCACGTTTACAAGAGCTTCAACAAGGTTGAAGTCGTTCACGATATCAACATGGATATCGCGGACAAAGAGTTTCTGGTGCTGGTCGGTCCTTCGGGATGCGGCAAAAGCACCTGCCTGCGCATGATCGCGGGCCTGGAAGATGTAACCTCCGGCGAGATTTACATCGGTGACAAGGTTGTCAACAACGTAGACCCCAAAGATCGCGATATCGCGATGGTTTTCCAGAACTACGCCCTCTATCCTCACATGACCGTCTACGACAACATGGCCTTCGGCCTCAAGCTCCGCCACATTCCCTCCCAGGAAATCAAGAAGCGTGTTGAAGACGCAGCGGACATCCTGGGCCTGGAAAAACTGCTCAAGCGCAAGCCCAAAGAACTCTCCGGCGGTCAGAGGCAGCGCGTCGCGCTGGGCCGCGCGCTCGTGCGTTCCGCGCAGGTGTTCTTATTGGACGAACCGCTCTCCAACCTGGACGCCAAGCTGCGCGTGCAGACGCGCGCGGAGATCTCCAAGATTCACCAGCGCGTGCAAACTACCTTCGTCTATGTCACGCACGACCAGACCGAAGCCATGACAATGGGAACTCGCATTGCTGTTCTCAACGGCGGTTTTATCCAGCAATTGGGCGCGCCGCAGGAACTCTACGATCACCCGATCAACCTGTTCGTGGCGGGTTTCATCGGCTCCCCCGCCATGAACTTCTTTAACGATGTCAAGGTGGTGACGGATGGTGACGCGACGAAAATCACGATGGGCGACACCGGCCAGGTCGAGGTGCCGCCGCTTTACGCCCATAGCACGCGCGACGCGGCTGGCAAGAAACTGATCCTGGGTATTCGCCCGGAGCATCTTTCAGATATGTCCCTGCTTTCTGAAACCGAACGCGCCGGCTCAAGCATGAGCGCGCCCATTGAAGTCGTCGAACACCTGGGCAGTGAACTGCTGGTGTACATGACTGCCCAGGGCAAACAAATGGTGGCTCGCATTGATCCGCGTTCCAAAGCCAGTATCGGGCAGACCATCAATCTGCATATCGATGCTGACAAGATTCACCTCTTCGACGCTGACTCAGGTCTGGCTCTCTTTTAACCTGTTGTGGGCCAGTAGGGACACCCACTACGCGACCAGGGCGCGGGGCAAGCCCCGCCCGTACCCTGCTACGAAACGATAGCGATAGGCTTGCTTCGCAAGCCAGGCCGTATAGGGTACGGGCGGGGCTTGCCCCCGCCCTGGTCACTACTAATTCTATGGTATACTATGATACATGAGTGCGCGTTACAGCTACCTGAGCCATCTCGAACGCAGCGAATGCCAAAATCCGTTTTTTACGGGCTGCGGCATGATTGATATAGGAAATTTTGTATAAATGTCAAATACTCCACAGTAATTTGTGGCAAAGTATGTTATGCTACGAACGTTAAATGATACTTGCAATTATAACTTACGCCGTTTTCATGCAATAAAGATAAGGTAAATGTAACCAATGGACACCTCTATCCGTCTCTACAACACGAATAGTAGATTGCGCTCAACGCTGAATGCCGTAGCGCCTGACTATGCTACTCGCCCTTTGCAGGACGAAGAGGATAGACGCGCAGAGGTGACGCTTGACGAGGGAGGACCTGTTACCGACACGATCTCCACGCAATCTGCAGGCGCGCTGGAAGAGCAGGCGCCGCGGGTAGATGTGGCAGACTTTGAGGCGATTTTTGTGCGCTTTCAAGGGCCTATCACTAATTTCATCTACCACCTGATTGGCAATCGCGAGCAGGCATATGATCTGGCGCAGGACGTATTCGTCAAAGCGTACAAGGCGCTGCTCAACGGGACGGTAGTGCAGCCAGGGGCCTTATCGGCCTGGCTGTATCGCATCGCCTCGAACACGACAACGGATACGCTGCGCAGGCGCCGTTTGATCTCATGGCTGCCTCTTTCATTGTTTAACGAGGATCGCGGCATCGGCGCAGGAGTCGTTTCCGACGCGGGCGGCGCTTCTTCCGAGAATTTTAGCTCGAGCAACGATGATGGCGAAGGGAAAAGTAGCTCCATTACGTCTATGTATGAGCGTGGGAGCTATGACGGCGGGCGTTTTGAAAATCGCGTAGCAGACCGTGAAATCGTCGAGCGACTCTTCCAGCAGTTGCCACCTAAGTACTCTGTCTGTTTGTGGCTCTACGAAAATGATGGCCGCTCCTGTGCGGAGATCGCGGAATTTTTACACATTAGCCCATCAGCGGTCAAGATGCGTTTAATGCGTGCGCGAGAACGGTTCATGACTTTGTATAAGCAAGAAGTGGGTGACATCAGTGAATTGTGAACAGGCGCGGTCGATATTGTCCGCATATCGCGAATTGAATGACGGAACTTTTGACAGCACCGAACTGGACGCGCATCTGGAAGGGTGCGCATCCTGCCGACAAACACTGGTCCGCGATATGTTTATCGGTGAGCGCTTACGCGCCCTCCCCACGATCGAGCCACCTCCTGAAATGCATGGAAGATTGATGCGCGCCCTTGCTCACGAACACGCGCAGTTTCTCCAAAAAGCCTCGCCGGGCAGCG
Organism: uncultured Chloroflexia bacterium; assembly: GCA_963769535.1. Taxonomy (GTDB): domain Bacteria; phylum Chloroflexota; class Ktedonobacteria; order Ktedonobacterales; family Ktedonobacteraceae; genus CF-113. The sequence goes on from CAVYMC010000011.1 coordinate 331,124, forward strand.
TGTCAACACCCGAATTTCTCAAGCCGTATTTACGAGAACACGCCAGGGTCACACAAATTTCTAACCACCTCAGCGCATTATCAACCGCCGAAACCGGTCCCCTCCCCATCATCCACGCGAAACACCGCAGGCGTCCTCGCTCGCACATGAATCACTTTGCTGTGCTTGGCCTGGCTGCCATGTTTTTGATGGTGTTGATGATGGGCGGCATCACGTCGCTGCTTCTATTGGCACATGATAATACAACCCCTCTAGCAGGCATCACCAGCAGCAGCAGCGCTGCGCTTGAGCATATCGAAATTCAAAAAGGCACTTTCGCGACATCCACGCCGTACCAGCACGTTGCCAGCGTGGTAGCTAATCGCGACAGCATCTATTACACCGCATATCAGGACGACACGCAGACTGCCTGGATGCTCCTGCAACTCGACCGCGCGAGCAAAAAGAGTACACCATTGTTGGCGCAATCTACCGGCCAGCCCATCATCGTACTGGGCAGCAGCCCACAGTGGCTGGTATGGTTACAATTTGATAAGCCCATTGCGCGACCACATAACAACGTACCCAATACCAAACTGCTGCCCTGGAGCTTGCGCATCCTTTCACTGGCACAGGTAGCGCAATCGCCAGTTCCTATCCCGCCGACCATCCTTCTGAATGGAGAATTCGACCAATCGACTGTCCCGACCTGGGTACATACCCCCATACAGGGTATCTGGTTGGCGCAAAATGTGTTGCTCGTCGCTACGATTGATAGCAAAGGCGTATCGCATCTTCTGGAATACCAATTAGACTTGTCAGGCAAATCCTCTGTTGCTGAAATCGCCAGGGCCGCTTCCGGTGACATTCTGACCTCGCCGACCGCCAACAGCAACGCATCCGCTATCTACTGGGCCGATGAATGGATGACCGACGCTGGCATACTGAGCAGCAATATTCTGATGAGGCAGGAAACTACCGTACCCGGCCTCACGCACTTCTCACATGGCAGATGGATGCGAGACACCACGCAAATCATACAACAGGGAGCTTTCCGCGAGGACGGCACGTCCTTCCGTCCACAGATCGCAGACGGAACGCTGTTCTGGCTGAGTACCGCTACTGTCTCCAATAGCGGACTGAAGGGGACGCCAACGGCCAGCCAGATGCCACTTGTGACAACACCCCAGATCAGCCCAATCCTCATTCCACGCACAGAACCTGGCATTTACGCGCCCGCGCTGGATACCGAGGTATCCGGACAAATCTTTGCGCAACCGCTTGATGGTCTGACACCGCCCGCCTCACTGAATAACGGCGGTGCCGCCTACGCGCTGCAAGTCGGCGCCGATTTCGCCCTCTGGCAGAATGACAAAGGCTACGAAATGTACGACGTTCCCACGCAAAACGCCGTAACCACCGGCAATACCCTCAATGACGCAGCCTTCCTGGCGGTCAACGGAGACTCTGCCGTATGGCTAGCCAACCCAGGTACCAACACTTCAACCAACGCGCAAGGCCAGGGTACGCTGTTACCGGTAAATTTCTACGTATTCAACTGGCCGAAGTAGCAACTTTCTACGAATTACCCGTAATTTCGTCACCTTCTAGTGACTCCTTGCTCAACTCAACCATGTCGATGCCTAACTTTTGTGCCAGCGCCGGGTCGAGACGGACAAGATGCTCTTTGATTTCCTGGTGTTGTTCCTCGATGCGCTTGACAAGCTGGAGCAATACTGTGTCCTGGTGGTCCAGGTGCTCCATGATGAAACGGATTTCCTCTTCTCCTTTGCAGTCGGTCAGGAAGTCGTTTTGTGCGGTAAGGCGATCTTTCTCCGACTGGCGATTCTGGGACATCATGATCACAGGAGCTGCGTAGGCTGCTTGACACGATAGTAACAAATTCATGGCTATAAAGGGATATTGGTCCCATTTCCAAACCCAAAATCCGACAGAGTTGAGTATAGCCCACAGCACAAGTATCGAGGTCTGGATGATGATAAACCGCCAGCTACCCATGCCGGTTGCCACTCCATCCGCCACCTTCTGTCCCACCGTCATCTGCTCATCCGCCACCGCATTCACATCAATAACAGGTAAATGCTCGTGCTTAAACGTAGGAAATTTGAAGTGAATCCCCTCTAACAGATTCCTATGCTCATGACGGGCTTGCGCATTGTTTCCCGAAGCAACTTGAGAAGCGGGGGTAATATCCATAAGATCACTCCTTAGCTGGTGACTAGCATCCCAGGAGTTTGGCGATCAGCATACGCTGCACCTCGCTGGTGCCTTCACCGATTTCATTGATTTTGACGCTGCGCCAGTAGCGCGAAACAGGATACTCGTCCATGAATCCGTAGCCGCCATGAATCTGCACGGCCTGGTCGGCGGCGCGTTTGGCCGTCTCCGAGGCGAAAAGCTTGGCGATGGACGCCTCGCGTGTGTACGGCTTGCCCTGCATGTGCAACCAGGCAGCCTTATAATACATTAAACGCGCCAGTTCGATTTCCGTATCCATGTCCGCCAGTTTGAACTGGATGGCCTGGAATTTGCTGATAGGTTGACCAAACTGTTTGCGCTCTTTGGCATAGGCCAGCGCTTCATCCAGGCAGGCCTGGGCCAGACCGACAGAGAGCGCGGCAATGGCGACGCGCCCGGCGTCGAGAATCTGCATGAACTGTTTGAAGCCATCGCCTCGCTTGCCCAGGATGTCACCTTCGGGGACAATACAATCATCGAAGGTCAGGGGGCGTGTATCAGAGGCTTTCCAGCCCATTTTCTTGTAGGCGTTGCCGATAATGTAGCCAGGAGTGACTTTGGGTACGATGATGTTGGTAATCTCATTGCGATTATCTGGTCGCTTACCGGTAACGGCGGTGATAGTGACGCCGTCCGTCATCTCTGTGCCAGCGTTGGTGATGAAAGCCTTGGAGCCGTTGATATGCCAGTAGCCGTCGCGCAAGACGGCGCGGGTCTGCGTGCCGCCAGAGTCGGAACCGGCTCCTGGTTCGGTCAGGCCAAAAGCCCACAGTTTTTCACCACGCGCCAGGGGAATAAGGTATTGCTCTTTTTGCTGCTTGCTGCCAAAAAGGTAGAATGGGCTGGCGCCCAGTGAGGTATGCGCTTCCATAGTGATACCAACCGAAACGTCGCCTCGTGAGATCTCTTCGATAGCGATACAGTAAGAGAGAAAATCCGCGCCAGCGCCGCCGTATTCCTCCGGGAAGGGTAATCCCAGCAATCCCAGTTCGCCCATTTTGCGCACGATGTCGTAGGGAAATTCTCCAGTGCGATCCATTTCTTCGGCGCGTGGTTTGATTTCCTGTTCAGCAAAATCACGGCAAGTTTCACGAATTGCCGCCTGCTCTTCATTGAGCGAAAAATCCATGGTGAGGTGCTCTCTTTCTTTGAAACGATAGAACTATTTTGCGCAATTATTATACGAGTAGTGTACGGGCAGTGGCAAGCTATTTTGTTCAGAACATGTATCAATTGATCAAAGATAAGGTTGACTTTATTCCCGGCTTAATGGTACTCTACTATGGGGGAAGCCAGAAAAGGCGAGTGCTATCGCTATTTTTTCATACCGGTGAGGAAGATCGGGGGATATTTGCTGTCTTCGAGCACCCTGCCCAATGACTTTCAACCAATACGACAAAGTTGTTTATTGGAACCCTTGTAAAGAAACGAGGACAAGGTCATGAAACGTCGATTGATCTTCCTGTTGGCGCTGCTTACTTTACTAAGCGGCCTGACGCTGGCTTTCTCGCCAGCAGCTCGCGCTGAAACGCGGTCTATCAGTTGTGTCACGCCCAACTCGACCAATGTGCTCACCGGAAATATCGGAGGAGCCAACTACCTGATTGAAGTTCCGTCGAACTGGAACGGAACGCTGGTTCTTTATAGTCACGGCTATGTATTTCCCGATCAATCTAACCCGGCGCAAGACGCCGGTGATCCTTTAACCGAAGCTGCGATGTTGCAATCGGGCTACGCGCTGGCCGGCTCCTCTTATAGTGCGACTGGCTGGGCGCTGCAACAGGCATTCCACGATCAAATCGCCCTGCTGAATTTCTACGACGCGCACTGCGGTCAACCTTTGCGCACGATTGCCTGGGGCCACTCGCTGGGCGGCATCATCACAGCCGGCCTGGTGCAACTGAACCCCAATCGTTTCGCGGGCGCGCTGCCGATGTGCGGCGTGGTAGCCGGCGGTATCGGCACCTGGAACCAGGCGCTTGATAGCGCATTCGCATTCGATGTCTTGCTGGCAGGCAATACGCTGCCCATCGTGAATCTGCCGACTAATTCCGGAGTATTACAAACAGTATTCGACAATGCCGAAGGAATACTGGGAAATGCGCAGAGTACGGCTCAGGGGAGGGCGCGGACCGCGCTGATAGCAGCCCTGGCAGACGTTCCCGGCTGGTTTACTACCGGCTCGCCTGAGCCAGCCAGCACAGACTACACCACACAGGAAGCCAATCAGTACAATTGGGAGAGCCAGATTGATTTTGGTTTCGCCTTCCTCGCTCGCGCTGAACTCGAGGCGCGCGCCGGTGGCAACTCCTCGTGGAACACAGGCGTTGACTATCACGTCCAACTGAACAACTCGGCCAGCAGCAAAGAAGTGCGCGCGCTGTATAAGCAAGCCGGATTGAACCTCAATAAGGACCTGAATGCCCTGAACGCGGCTCCACGCATCAGCGCTAAACCTGGAGCGGTGAGATACCTGAACAATTACATCAGCTTCAACGGCGACTTGAATATTCCTGTGCTAACGATGCACACGACCGGCGACGGTCTGGTCGTCAACCAGGACGAGCGGGCGTATGCAAGCGTGGTAGCCTCGCAGGGCAACTCCAGTTTGCTGCGCCAGGTGTTCGTGCATCGCGCGGGCCACTGCGCGTTCACCCCGGCGGAAACAATAGCGGCCTTCCAGACGCTCGTTTCCCGCATTGATCTCGGCAGGTGGGATAATTCCACCTTGCCCGGTTTGATGAATTTGAAAGCGCTCGCGCTCGGTCCAAGCTTGAATATCTTGCCACCCGCTTTCATTAATTTCCAGCCAACCGTCTTCCTCCGTCCATTCGATGCTCGTAATTAAAGCGACATTCGAGTAACGCGGATGAAGTGGACGAAGGCGGCGCAAGCGCCGCTAGCACAAACGTCATAGATGAACGGACCAGGGCGGGGCTTGCCCCGCCCGTACCCTACTACGTAGCGGCTGACGAAGCCGTACAGGGTACGGGCGGGGCTTGCCCCCGCCCTGGTCGCGTTCCCACTGCTAAATGGGGCTTGCCCCTACCCTGGTTAGTCTACGCCTGGGACGATTGGTCAACATTATCAAAATACTCGGCGGTTCTGGTGAGATGGAGACCGATTTCATCGCCCCAGTTAATGAGGCTTTGCGCGCTTTGACACCAGTGCTGAAAGAGTTCGTTGTAATGGTTGCGGCTGAGACCTACCCAATCGCCCTCCGACTGCGCGGTGATGCTTTGTAGCTCGGCGATCATTTTAGTTCGGGCGATATCGCAGTTTTCTTGAAAACGCCTGCCAAGCTCGCGCATCAGTTCGGTATTAACATGAATTGTACCACTCATGGTATGTTGCTCCTCTACTAATCAATTTCCCGAAAGATACTATCAGGCAAGAAGCCTGTCTTCTACTTGATAGTATAAAGTGCTGCGCCAAAAATCCTCTGCAAGCGTGAGCCAAGGCGACCCTCGCGCTCGCTCTGACTTACGTTGAAACAATATGACAAATAAAGAACTTATGAACATTCACAAGATTTTCACATATATGGGTGTTTTTTTAGCGGGAAATTAATAAGAAATCAGTATAGTTGAGAGTGCAGGTTTCTCTGCTATTGATTGGGATGTACGTGTGAATTGGAGGAGTGAACATGACCGTTATGCAGCCAGCTTATACGCCGTTCGCCTACGTAGAGTTAGCGCATCCTGGCGCTTCAGCTATCTTTCGCGCACTGTCGTTCGCGTCCGCGAAGCGTATCATGATGAATCAGATGCAGAGGCGCGAACGCCTGATCTACATGTTACTGGATGGCAGGCGCTCCGTGACGGAGGTGGCCCGCTTACTCCATCTCAGCGAGGTGCAAGTAGCGCAAACGATGGTGTACCTGCTCAAATACGGCTATATCGAATACGTGCGCGGATGATGAGTTTTTGGGGTGAGGCGAAATTTGCCTCGAAAAATGATAACTATTTGGCTTTCTGTACGTTATAATACATAGGCCTGGGATGGAAGGCGGGATGTTCGTGAGCAAGCAGATCCACCTCGACGAGCAAGCTTGTAGCGCGCATCTGGTAATCGCGCAACCTTTTCCCCATGGGGTTTGCGCGCGCGCCTCCTGGAGCTTCGCGATGCTCCATGCATACGCGTGGTAAGGGGAGGACGAGCTGGCACCCCGTCCTCTCCTTACTTTTTTTATTTAGAACCAGAAGGGGTGGTATGCGATTTACTGTTCGGTCTCTGGGTGGAAAATTAATCGCCGGCGCAACTTTGACGCTTCTGCTTTGCTTGCTGTGCTTCTCTGCGGCATCATGGTATTTGCTAAAGATATTTTACGAGCACGAAGCAAAAAGTGATGCGACAACACACCTGGCGCTCATGAAACGCGCCTACCAGACCCAGACCGCGATGCTGACCTCGGAGCTCTCTTCGACAGCAAGCAACCAGGCGTTGGTCATGGCCCTTTCGCAACCCTCTCTAGCATCATCCAATGAGCAAATCATCAAAGCATTTACATCTATGCTCACTCCTCCTGACCGTTTTACCGGCATCGCCTTTATTTCTAAAAGCTACACCCTCGTCGAACCCTTTGGTAGTATCAATGTCAGCAATAAGGACATCAAGTCTCTGGCCAGCGCTAGCTTGCAGGGAAAAGCCGCTACTTTAATCATGCCATCACCTGGAGCAGACGCGAGTTCAACGTGGGATATTGGCTTCTCCGTGCCTGTGTCACGCAATGGGACCATAGTGGGGGCGCTGGTCGGGTTGCAGATCATCGATTATGACTTTGCCGTGGATATCTTGAACGCGAGCGGCAACCCGGGTTTGAACGTGGTTTTGTGCGAAGCGCAACAAATAGAAGGCACGACCCTCCACAATACAGCGCTTGACCGCCGCCTGATCTCGGATGGTATTTGCCTACCCGGTACCGTGAATATGATCGATGCAGGGCAACATTACCTGACGAAGTCCGCAATGGTTAGCTCTACCTGTGCGCTGGTCAATTCGCCAGGGCTGGTCATCGTAGATATCGAGCCGCTGTATAGTCTTACCATGCATACCGAACGCGCCATCGAAATCCTGGTCTTTATGGGCGTCTTTATGATAACGCTGGGCGTTACCATCTATACCCTCATCGCCCGCACGTTCTTCATCCGTCCCATTCGCCGTTTGCAGTCGAGTATCGCCTCGCTGCTCTCTGCCACCAGCGAGGCGCCAGCGCAACATGCTACGCTGGACGAGTTGAGCATGTTGACTCGTTCGTTCAATCTCCTTTCCGAGTCATTAAACACGCAGGAAAATGAGAGCCATGTCATCACCAGCCGCATGACCGATCTGCTCGCCATGAGCGATATCTTGATCTCGACACTGAATCTGGAAGAGCTATTGAAAGAGATCGTATCACGCCTGGGTAAGATCATGCGGGCAAAAAGCGTCTCGCTCCTGCTCTATGGGCGCGAAATGCCTTCTCCCTGGGCTGTGGCGCACTGGTCGGATATGCAGCAATCCAGCGGACACCTGCCCGCAGCGGGGCCAGTGACCCCAGACACGGTGACGGTTCACGCCGACCCTGCCGGTGACATCACTATGACGGCCACCACCAAGCTATCGGCCATCCCTATCAGTGGCGCTCGCGCCGCTACCTCCTCGAATGGAAGCGGGAAACGACGGGCCATACGCGCGCCCAAATTGACGCCGCCCCCGGAACCAAACGGTCTGCGCCGCCCGCGCATTCCACGTCCAGCCCTGCGCGATCTCGATATGTTACTGGCGCGCATGGTGATGCAGAAGCAGAAAATCGCCTATGGCGAAGATGTCAACACCATCTATCGCGAACGTAAGGAGAACTGGGCGCGCCTGGCGTTGGAAGCAGGCCATCAGTCGGTGGTTGCCGTGCCTTTATTTTTACAGGACAGGGCCATTGGGGCGGTCATGCTCTATAGCGACAGCCCGCGACAGGTGACCGGACCCGACACATTCTTACTAAGCACAGCGGCAATCCAGGCGGCCATGGCCATACAAAACGCGCTGCTTTTCGTCGAAGTCAAAGATAAAAATGCCGCGCTTGAGCGCGTCAACCACCTGAAATCACAATTCCTGGCAACGGTGACGCATGAATTACGTACCCCTTTGCACAGCATCATCAGTTATGGTTCGTTACTCTTAGAAGGATATGTTGACGGCGACCTCTCTGAAGAGCAGCAAGAGCACATTCAATTCATGGTACGCCGCGCCGAAGACCTCTCGCATCTGGTCGATGATATGCTTGATCTGTCCAAGATCGAAGCAGACCGGTTGGAGGTCAAAGTTGAACCGCTCCACCTGGAACAAAGCCTGCAAGATGTCCTGAGCGAACTCAAGCAAATGGCAGGCAATAAGGGACTGGCCCTGACGCTCGAAATGGAGGAAGACCTGCCCATGGCGCTGGCCGATAGTCACAGAATCCGCCAGGTGTTGATTAACCTGGCCTCCAACGCCCTCAAGTTTACGGAAAAAGGCGGGGTGACTATTCGCTGCGCCTTGCTGGAACGTTACGACATGCTGCGCATCTCCGTCAGCGATACAGGCATAGGGATTTCGCCCGCCGCCCTTGACTATATCTTTGAGGCATTCCGCCAGGCCGATGGCAGCACAACGCGCCGCTTTGGTGGAACGGGCCTGGGTCTGACTATCGCGCGCAAGTTGATCGAATTGCAGGGCGGCGAGGTGGCAGTAGAAAGCATCGTTGGACAGGGTTCGACATTCTCTTTCACGCTGCCGGTCGCCGCGCCCGCCAGAGTGCGCGCCAGTCAACTACTACACTAATCGCAGAAGAGGCTATTCTAATGAATGATACATCTCATACGCATCATGGGACGCAGCCGCCCACCATTCTCATTGTTGAAAATGAGGTGTCCAACCGCATCTTGATCGAGCGCGTCTTATCCACACGCGGCTATCGCTGCCTCCTGGCCTCGAACGGACAGGAAGCCTTAAATATGCTGGACCGCGAACACGTCGATCTGATCCTGACCGATCTTTCGATGCCTGTGCTGGACGGCTTTCGCACCACGCAACTGATTCGCGCCCGTCCGGGTATGGCGCATATCCCCATTGTGGCCGTCACCGCCTACGCGCTGAACGACGAAAGCGAGGCAGCCATGCATATCGGCTGCAACGAGTATCTCACCAAGCCGTTCAAGCCGCGCCAGCTTTTAGAAGTGGTTGATCGTCTACTTCCCCGACCACAATAAAACCTACAAAAGTCATACATTGCGCAAAAATTGTAGCGCATTGATTGAGAATTTGTTATGATTTACGTATCAATAAATTGTCCCTGGTTACAAAGATCACACGATCAAGTAACTTCTGGAAGTAGAGAATAGTATGGATATCAAATTTTCTAATCAGGGCATCAAAGATGTTGCCACTGATGCGCTGGTGGTTGGGGTGGCATACCAGCAAACAGAACAGAGATCACCTGTGTTATCAAGAGCAGCCAGGGCGGTAGATGATGCGATTGATGGGCTGCTGCAAGACCTTTTCTCCAGCGGTGAGTTCAAAGGCGAAGTAGGCGAATTGACCACCGTGCATACAATGGGCAAACTGACAACCAGGCGGGTAGTCCTGGTGGGTCTGGGCAAGCAGGAGAAATTGCAACCGCTGACTATCCAACGAGCCTGCGGAGCGGCTGCGCGGCATTTGCAGCAGACCGGGGCGCACACGATAGCCCTGGCCTGCCTGTTGGAAGACGCGCCCCTGAACCTGGAGACACAGACCCAGGCGGCTATCGAGGGCGCGTTACTGGGCATGTATACGTTTAAGAAGTATCAGCAAGCAGATGCGCATGGCAACGGGCGTGGCATTAACAAGATTCGTGTGCTGGCCGACGCTGCACATCATGCACGGCTTCAACCAGCATTAGAACGCGCAGTAGCGCTGGCCGAGGCGACCAATTTCACACGCGACCTGGTGAATGAACCGCCCAACGTGCTGACGCCAACCGAACTGGCAAATCGCGTCGGCCTCATCGCAAAGCAGTTTGACCTGGATTTCGAGGCGCTGGACCGCTCGCAGATGCAGGAACTGGGTATGGGTGGTTTGCTGGGCGTATCGCGGGGCAGCGAGGAACCCGCCAAATTCATCATCATGCGCTATCGCGGCGCGCCCACCCGCAGCAAGAAGGACGTGGTACTTGTTGGCAAAGGCATCACCTTTGATACCGGTGGCATTTCGATTAAGCCAGCCGAAAATATGCATCAGATGAAGGGCGATATGGCAGGCGCGGCAGCGGTTATCGGCGCCATGTTTGCTATCGCCGCTTTGAAGCCCGCAATCAATGTAACGGCGCTGGTTCCCACGACCGAGAATATGCCGGGCGGCACAGCCTATCGACCGGGCGACATCCTGCGCATCATGAACGGCAAAACCATCGAGATCGTAAATACGGATGCCGAGGGACGCCTGGTGCTGGCGGATGCGCTGTCTTACGCGGTTCTGAAAGAGCAGGCCACAACCATTATCGATGTGGCAACTCTGACGGGTGGCATTGTGATTGCCCTCGGCTCGGTGATGTCAGGCATGTTCTGCAATGACGACGAATTGAGTGCGGAGATTATCGAAGCAGGGCAAATGGTTGGCGAAAAGTTCTGGCGTATGCCATTGGACGACGAGTACGCGGAAGCTATCCACAGCGAGATTGCTGACATCAAACAGACCGGCGGGCGGCCAGCATCCCCGGTGACGGCGGCGAAAATTCTGGAGCATTTCGTGGGAGACGCGCACTGGGCGCACCTGGATATTGCCGGAACCGACTTTAGCGAGAGCAAGAAGCCCTATGCCGAGAAAGGCGCGACAGGCTTTGCCGCGCGCACCCTCGCGGAACTGGTACTCAAGCGAGCTGGATGGGCATAAAATCTATAGGGACGGGGGCGGCGGATGATGCAGGGAGGGGACGCTTGCGTCGACCGTCGTTGGGATCATGCACCCCCATACCACATCCACCCGGCCCTTGCCCCTGATGATCTTTGACAACCGAATGCAGCAATATGTACTGCCCCGTCCTGTAGGGACAAGGGGTGGATGCGGGGAAGGGTGGGGCGGCCCTGTGCTTGTCCTGGTGGCAACACGATTCGCCTGGGTTCCGTGAGGCAGAATGGTCGCACTCCCACCAGGACAAGCACAAGGCCCCCTCTTCCTCTCCCTTTCACTAGTAGGTTTTTTGAAACGCGCGGGTCACCAGGGGTTGTCATCCTGAGCGCAGCGAAGGATCCCGGAGCACGCAGATCCTTCGCTGCGCTCAGGATGACACCCTCGCCGGTTCCTTTCCCAAAAGACCTCCAGTGAAAGTCTTCCTCTCCACCCCGCCCCTTGTCCCTACAGAAGACAACCCCGTCACCCCACTCGGTCGTCAAAATTCATCAGGCGTGAGATACATTTGCAATATAGAAGAAAGGTTAGTTATGCTGACACAGCAAACAACAGCGGCGTTAGAGTTCAGTCGCAAGGACGAGCGCATCGCCGCGCTAGTAGAACTGGTAGAAAAGATCGATGATCTGAAGTCGTTGAGCGATCTTGGCGAATGGGATCAGAATACCCAACTGCCCGATGGTGGGGGCCAGACACGCGGCAACCAGATGGCAACCATACAAGGCGTGCTGCACGACTACTCGACAAACCCACGCCTGGGACAATTGCTTGACGAGCTACAAGAGCCTGTCAAAGACGCGGAATACACGGACGCGGATCGCGGGCTGGTACATGAGTGCCGCCGCCTGTACGAGCAGGCCACAAAGCTGCCGCGCACGCTGGTTGAAGAGATGGCACGGACAGCGGCTAACAGCTTTGAGGCGTGGAGACGGGCGCGCGAACGCAATGATTTCGCCAGCTTCGCGCCCTGGCTGGCCCGCACAGTAGAGTTGCAGCGCGAGGTTGCCGATCATTTTGGCTATGAGGAGACGCGCTATGACGCGCTGCTCGACCTGTACGAACCAGGCATGACGGTGAGCAAGCTCAACACACTCTTCGCTCCCGTGCGCGAGGTGAGCGCATCCCTGCTCAAGCGTATTCAGCACAGCGGCAACACGGTTGATGACTCCTGCCTCGAGGGCGATTTCGACACCGAAAAGCAGGTGGCCTTGAGCAAGCAGTTGTTGATCGGCATGGGCTATGATTTCAATCGCGGCGCCATCGCGGTCTCGCCCCATCCCTTCACATCGGGCATCAGCAGCCCGTTTGACGTGCGTCTCACCGTTCACCCCGACCAACATCACATTCAAGCATCCATCATGGCAGCCATTCACGAAGGCGGTCACGCGGTCTACGAGCAGGGCAGCGCGGAATCGCTGGCGCGCACCCCGGCGGCGGGTGGCGTCTCGATGGGCGTGCATGAATCGCAGTCGCGCCTGTGGGAAAACGCTATCGGGCGTTCAGAGGCGTTCTGGCGCGGCCAATACGCGGCAGCGCGCGAAGCCTTCCCGCAACATTTCAGCAGTGTTGATGCGGCGACCTTCGCGCGCGCCTTGAACAGGGTGCGGCCCAGCCTGATCCGCATCGAGGCCGACGAAGTGACGTACAACCTGCATATCATCATCCGTTACGAGCTGGAACGGGAACTGATTAACGGCAAGGTATCTATCGAGAGCATGCCTCGCCTGTGGAACGCAAAGTATCGCGAATACCTGGGAATCGAGCCAGAACGCGATTCCCAGGGCGTTTTGCAGGACATTCACTGGACAAGCGGCTTCGGCTACTTCCCCTCCTACACGCTCGGCAACCTCTATGGCGCGCAAATCTACGCGACCCTGCGCCAGGAGTTACCGGATTTCGACGAGCGGTTATCCAGAGGCGATACAGCCTTCGCGCTGAACTGGCTGCGCGACAACATGTACGCCTTCGGCTCGATCTACCTGCCGGAAGAGTTGATGAAGCGCGTCACCGGCGCAAAGCCCGACCCACAGTTCTTCGTGCGCTACCTGACCAGCAAGTTCGAGAGAATTTACGGATTGTAGACATAAAGAAGACAATGAGCGCCAGGGCCGGAATTGTCCGGCTCTGGCGCTCATTGTCTTCTTTATGTCTATAGCCCCAAATTGGCGCAAATTGTTGTAATATTTCGTGTTGCCAAACGATAGTGATGATGAGTACTCGAACAAGACGAGGGAATGAAAGCAAACGGATATGCATACAACACAGGCGGAGCCGGAAATAGCTCTCTTGTACAGGCAATACGCTCCAGGGATTCTGACCTACGTGCGTAATCATATCACCTCGCAAGAAGACGCGGAGGACCTGGTAGTGGAAGTATTTTTGGCGGCTCTTGAGAGCGCAACGTTCGCCCCGTTATCGGAAAAGGCGAAACAGTCATGGCTCTGGCGAGTTACGCGCAACAAAGTGATTGACGCCTACCGGCGCTCCAAAACGCGCCAGAGTGTGAACCTCGACCACGCGGCTGAATATCTCGTTGAGGACGAGCAATTCAGCCCCGACAATGCCGCCTTACGGCAAGAAGATTACATGGATTTGTATGCGCATCTACAACGTTTACCGGCGCATCAACAGGAGATTTTACGCTTGCGTTTTGGTCAAGATTTGTCCTGCAGCGAGATCGCGACTGCGTTGAGAAAGCAGGAAAACGTTGTGCGCGTCACTCTTTCACGTAGTCTCAATCTTTTGCGGAAAATATATCGACGCAGAAGGGAGGAAGAGTATTGAGCAACCAGGATGAGTTTTTTACATCTGAAGAAGTTGACAGACAGATTGATAAAGTGAGCCGACTCAAAGAAGGCGAACGGGCAGATGCCGAAGCAATGGCGTATCTTCGCAGCTTCTACGGGATAGATACCCAACAGGAGCAAGAGATGCTAGATCATATCTGGAATCGCATCGTGGATGCAGCTCCTCCTTTACAGCATAACCTACAACAGAAACAAGAGAGAGAAGAGGTGTTAGCTATGCAAAATCAACCAGCCCAGTTCGGCAATCCTGCTCTACACAAACGGCGTACCACGTTCATACAGCGACTGGGTATGCTGGCGGCTGCCGTTTTCCTGGTGGCCCTGATAGGCAGTATGGCGCTAGTTTTCTACTCCATTCGCCATAATGCAGGCGGCCCTGGCAACGGTGGTCCGAAACCAACGGCGATCGTCACGACTGTACCTTCGACACCGACGCCGACAACCAAACCTGCGCCATTTAAAGTCACCTCTGTCGATATGTCGGTCGTGCCAGCATCAATTGCAGGTATAGCCTGCGGTACGAACTTGACCGTGACATACAAGGCCACCATTCATGTAGCTGCAAACGGCCCCGGTGGCACAGTCCAATTCGGTTATACGATCAACAATGGCCGCGGCCAAAAAATGGCCAGTGTCACGTTTGCCCCGGGGGAGACCAGTAAAACCTATTCCTTTACGTGGAGCGGTGCGCTGCCTGTAGACCATACCTACCCGGAGCCGGGCGGTATCAATGTGACCAGTCCCAATCAATTGCTTTCCCCCCTGGTGGGGCCAGTCGGTACGTGTAAATAACCCGTCACACCACCCCTTGCATACGTGACGGCGGCAGCGCGACCCGGCACGTCTCGTTTGACAAAAATGTTGCAAAGGTGACGAGGCTCTCCTATCTACTGCTACACATCCAGCAGATATGATAGGAGAGCCTGCTGCCGTATTATATCCATCTTCATGAAACTGAACAGGGAAAATCTCGCTGAAACAAATTACGTGTAATTCCTCTCTTACGTATAGTGCGATTTAATAAAATTGTGTTTGTTTAGAAAGTAGCTCAACATGAACCAAAAGGAGTCACCTCCTTCGTTCTCCCAACCAATGATCTCTCATCTCCCCCGGTTATCCGTCCTTCACACGAGACATCGCAAGGCACGTATGCCGAGTTAAAACAGCTGGTGAAAAAGCGTGGGCTGTTGGAAAAGCAGCCCGTGTACTATACCTTTCGCATTGTTCTACTGCTCAGCTTGCTTGCCATGGGTGCGGCCTTTCTGCTGCTCGTACACATCTTCTGGCTGCAACTCCTGAACGCCGTGTTCCTGGCATTTGTCTTTACTCAAATTGGCTTACTGGGCCATGAAGCGGGCCATCGTCAGATGTTTCACCGCTCGTGGAAACACGACCTTGTAAGCCTGATTGGAGGAAACCTTTTAATCGGCATGAGCTATGCCTGGTGGCTTGATAAGCATAATAACCACCATAGCCATCCCAACCAGGTGGATATGGACCCCGACCTTGAAATTCCCTTCCTCGAGTTTACGGGGACGGAAGATATCGACCAAATGGGGAAGTTCAGGCAGTTTTTAGTGAGGCACCAGGCGTCGATCTTTTTTCCGGCCTTGATGACGGTAGCGATTGGACTCCAGTACAACAGCATACGATTTTTGTTGCGCAACAAGACAAAGTACCATGCATTCGAGTGGTTCCTGATGATCGCTCACTTCGCGCTGAACTTAAGCTTTGTCTTCTATTGCCTCCCACTATGGCAAGCCATTTGCTTTGTGTGTATTCACCAACTCCTCACAGGCTTGTATCTTGGAGCGATTTTTGCGCCGAATCATAAAGGCATGCCCGTGCTTAGAAAAGAGAGCAAAATGGACTTTTTACACCGCCAGGTGCTCACCGCGCGCAACATCTATCCCCATCCGGTGATCGATTTTTGCTATGGAGGTTTGAATTACCAGATCGAACACCATTTATTCCCCACTATGCCGCGCAACAAGTTGAATCAAGCACAAAGCATTGTGAAAAATTTTTGTCGGGAGCATGACATCTCCTACCACGAGACAGGCGTTTTGCGCTCATTCAAAGAGATACTACAGCACTTGTATCATATCGGCGCTCCACTGCGAAAGCAGGCGTATCCGGTGGTGTGAAGTACCTGTAAGACTGGGAGTCAAACATCTTACAGCACGAAGAAGCAGACTATGCCGATAAGGAAGAGCGCGCGAGCCAAACTCGTGTAAAAAGACGATAGGCAGAGACCACGATCTCCGCCTATCGCTTTTCTTAGCTCAGAATGTCAAGCGACTTCCGTCGTCCATGCCTTAGCGGACTCCCGCAAGTTCCTTGACTTTGATAGGAATCTCCTTTGGCTTGACTTCCTCAGCCTTGGGAATGGAGAGCTTCAGGACGCCATGCTCGAAGACGGCCTCGATCTTCTCTACGTCAACCACCGTGGGCAGTGTGAAGGTGCGGGTCATCTCACCCGTGTAGCGCTCGCGGCGCACATACGGCTCTTTCTCCAGCTTCTCCTCCTTCTTGACGGCAGAAATGGTCAGCGTGTCACCCACTGCTGTGATATGCAGCTCCTCCGGCTTGAAGCCCGGCAGAGACGCCTCAATCACATAAAACAGCTTATCTTCTGACTCGTAAATGTCGACTGGATCTGAGAGCTTTTCGTGATGCAGGAAGCAGGTATCGTGATAGAAAAGCGATATATAGAGACTATGCTAGTAGCAGACAAGAGGATGCGCAATGGAGTACGTCCTCTGAGAAGAAAAGTCTCCTGAAAGGAGGGTACAAGCTCTATGTTGGATATTATGATCGGTGTCCCTCCGATTATTCATGGGACCACGGCGACATCCAACGACGTTGTAGTGTTGATAATCGGTCTGGTGGCTGCGTTCGTCCTGTTGGCAGCGGCCATTCTTTGGGTCGTTGTAAAGCAGAAGAGACAGCCTCAGATGATAGAGGCCCAGCAGTACGATGAGCCGTCGCTACAGCCCAGGGGTGGCGAGCAACCACAGAGTCACGCTGCGGAAGAGGAGAAGGTCCTTCTCCGGCGGTGATTTTCTCAACTGAAGGAAAAGCAGGCAGAGAACAGAAGGCAACGCCCTGTTCTTTGCCTGTTTTCTTCTTGTCGCAGGTCATGAAGCCACGTGCTATAATATCCCCATGAACATACGCATACGCTACTTTGCCTCGCTGCGCGAAACCACCGGACAGAGCGAGGAAATCCTGTTATTGCCAGACCACACAACTGTCGCCGCGTTGCGCGAAACGCTGCTCGCGCGCTACCCGCGACTGCAAACGGTGCTGGAGCGGGCGCTATGCGCGGTAAATCACCACTACGTGCCGGTAGAGACAGTTTTGCGCGAGGGTGATGAGGTGGTGTTTATTCCGCCCGTTGGTGGAGGGTGTTAAAGCGCTAGATCAGGAGTCATATATATGGAACCATTAATTTCGATAACACATGAGCGGCTTGACCGGGACGCGCTGGTAGCGGCCGTCTCTCACGCCAGCGTCGGTGGGATTGTGGTGTTCGAGGGCGTGGTGCGCGATAACGCCAGGGGCAAGCAGGTGCGCTATTTGGAGTATGATGTGTATCCTGAGATGGCGGTGCAGCAGATACGCGAGATTGTGGCCGAGGCGGAGAGACGCTGGGGGGTCGAGCGAGTGGCAGTGGCGCACCGCGTTGGAAAGCTGGAAATTGGCGAGGCCAGCGTCATTATCGCGGTCGCGTCGCCGCATCGTGGGGAGGCCTTCGACGCCTGCCGCTACATCATCGATACGTTGAAGACGACCGTGCCGATCTGGAAAAAAGAGGTCGCCACTAACGGAGAGGAGTGGGTTGAGGGATAGACCCTTACTTTATCGCAAGTGAATATGGTATAGTTGGTAATAATAAGCAGTCATTGTTTTCCCGGAGCATACATGGCCCTATCCTGTGGCATGGGTTGTGTAGATTATCTCCCGGAGGTTATTGATGAACTTGTTTGAAAAGCAATCCCGGCTCAACCAACTTTTCGCGCAAAGTCCCGTGAATGCTGCCTACCTGGCTGGCTCCCTCTCAAATCGCACCTCGTTTGGACACCTGACCGATGTTGACATTGCTATCCTGCTGATGGAACAGATCAAATCCGACCAATTCCTTGATTACCAGCTCTACTTCTTCAGCGAGCTGGCGAAACGCCTGGAATCGGATAACATCGACGTGGTGATCCTCAACCAGGCTTCCATGCTGCTCAAGTTGCAGGTGATTAAATACGGGCAGATTCTGTTCAGCCGCGATGAGAAGCAGCGCGTTTCGTTCGAGACGAAGGCGGTAATGGATTACCTGGACTTTAAGAAGTTCGACGAAATACAGAACCAGGCGCTCGGTCGGCGTCTTTACGGGCAGGTTTTGCCCGTTGACAAAGAATTACTGCAACGGCACATAAAGCAGTTGCGCGAGGCTATCGTCATTCTGCGCGACCTCGGCAAGGCGACACGCGAGGAATTTACCTCCGACTTTCACGTATTCGGACTGGCCGAACGGTACCTGCAAATCGCTATCGAGGCCTGCCTGCGCATCTGTGGTATATTGGTGGCCTCGCTAGGTCTGCGCAGGCCGGAAGGCTACCACGAACTGCTCAGTATCGTTGCCACGCAACACCTGATCCCCCAGCAGTTGTCATACCGCCTCGAAGTGCTGACCAACCTGCGCGACGCTCTCGTGCATGATCCCGGCTCCTTGAGCCGCGATCTGCTGTACGATCATATCCAGCAACGCCTGGAAGATTTTGATGCGTTTGCTGCGGCTGTTGAAGAAAAACAAAACACATAAAAAACGGCTGGATACAGGGACAATCCTTGCAAGGATTGTCCCTGTATCCAGCCGTTTTTTATGTGTTATTAGCTTTCCGCGACGCGCAGGGTTTCGGCCTGTTCCATAGCGGCGGCGGCATCTTCCGGGTGTCCCATTTCTGAATAGATTTGGGCCAGCGTCTCGTAGGCGAGGATCATGGACGGGTCCATGGCGATGGCTTGCCGCGCCATTTCAAGAGCATCGTCGTAGCGTTTGACCTCGCGCAGCGTGTCGGCATAGTCGTTGTAGTAGTCGGCGTTGAGCGGGTCGGCATCAATGGCATTCTCGTAATTTTCGATGGCTTCGTCGAAACGGCCCAGCGCGTCGTAAGCGGTAGCAAGCTGATAGTAGCCTTCTGGATCGCCCTCGAACTGTTCCAGCAGCGTCTGGCAGGTCGAGATAGCGTCGTCATAGCGTTCCATCGAGTTGTACGTATCGGCAAGGCCAGCATACGCGGCGGCGAGATCGTCAGAATCGAGTTCGCTGCGTCGCTCGATGATGGACTGGTAGGAGTGCATGGCCTCGTCGAATTGCTCGGTTTCCAGGTAAGCCTCCGCAAGATTGAAGCGCGCGGTGAAGCGATTGGGATTGAGCTGGGCAGACTGCTCAAAGGCGCGAATGGCTTCCTGGCTGTCGCCCAGCGTGAGACGCCAGGTTCCCAGGTGCTCCCATGCTTCTGCGTCGTCAGGCGCGAGTTCAACGATACGCGCATAGGTATCCGCCGCCTGCTCAGGCTCGCCGAGAACCTCGTATACAGAGGCCAGGCTGTCGTAACTGGTGCGGTCTTCGGGATCAAGCGCGGTCATCTGATTGGCGACTGAGAGCGCGTCATCGAACCTGCGTATGTCGATGTACAGGCTCACCAGTTCCGCGTAGCGGGATATATCGGAAGGGTCTTCGTCAACACGCTTCTCCTGATCCATGATGCGGCGCATTTGCTGGTTGACCCGCTCGCGCACATCCAGCAAATTATCGGCAGCCTGTGTATTATCAGGGTTGAAAATGAGAGCCTGCCGGTAGTTCTGGATGGCGTCCTGGTAGAGGTATTGAGCGCGGTAGGCGTCGCCAACGCTGAGATAGAGCATATCATTGTCAGGAGCATAATCAAGGGCTTCCTGGAAGGTTTCAAGCGATTCCTCGCGCATACCCATTTCGCCGTAAAGATTGCCCAGGTTGATATAGGCATCAATTAAGGTCGGGTCGATGTCGATGGTGCGCTGATAGCCGGCCACCGCGCTTTCCGAATCGTCCAGGTACTGCCGGGCCAGAGCCAGGTTATAGCGCGCGCGCGCGTCGGTTGGATTGATTTCTACCGCCTGCTCAAAGGCTTCCGCCGCGCTCTCGTAATCGCCCTGTTCAGCAGCCAGATTACCTTTGTCGGTCCATTCCTGCGCCGCAGCATTGCCTTGCCGGGCCTGTACTCCGTTCTGCCCGGCTGTATCGCTTACCTGCATACCGTTCGTATCATCCATATGGTGTATTATTCTCCTCTATGAGCGCCAATTTTGTTGCCACATGTTCAATTTGATTTATGATAATCTAAATTTCCCAGGCTAGTATAGCACTAAGCCAGGGCGGGGGCAAGCCCCGCCCTGGCTTCGGGTGCGGTTCATTTTTTTGCGCAGAGCAGAAGACAACGTGTGTCGCGGTGGGAACCCAGGGCGCGGGCAAGCCGACGCCCCTACCATACACGAACGAGCCGTCGGTGCTGATCCGTCGTATGGTAGGGGCGTCGGCTTGCCCGCGCCCTGGTGGGATCGCTCTGCGCAAAAAAATGAACCGCACCCCCTGGCTTCTCATAGGCAAGCGATCATTTCGAGACGCGCAACGTGAGCTGTATCTCGAAACGCCCAACGGGGAAGATGGTGTCGGAGAGAGCGATAGGCAAACCGGTCGAGTCAAAAACGGTAGAGAGCAGCCGCATGGCAGCCTCACCTGCCGGCACCCCCAGCAGATCTGACTCGCGGGCCGTCGTCCTATCGGCTTTGATGGATTGTTCCGCAATGGCAGGCGTAAGACCCTCGGAGGCCATCAACTGGTAAAGCGAACCCCCGGCAAGCTCTCTGGCTCGCAAGTAAATACTGAGCGCGCGGGGATAGGGCAGGTAATCCACTTCATAAGCGATGGGCTGACTATCTGCCGAGCGCAATCTCTCCAGGCGCACTACCTGCTCTTCGTCGGCCAGGCGCAACTGCTGGCGCAGCGTTTCAGAGCCGCGCGTCAGTTCGCTGAGCAAGAGCAGACCACTGGGACGTTTGCCGCGCCTCTGCAACTCCGATGTAAGGCTGGTTAGCTCGCTTACCGTCTGTTGCGCGCGAGGTTCGCAGACAAATGTGCCCTTGCCATGCTGTCGATACAACAATCCTTCGTTCACCAGTTCCGTCAGCGCCTGGCGCACCGTAGCGCGGCTGACGTGGTAGCTTGAGACAAGTTCTGGCTCCGATGGGATGGCGCTGTGTGGAGCAAGATGTCCAGCCTGTATCTGCTGGCGCAGCACTTCTTTCAACTGGTAGTAAAGCGGTAACGGGTTAGAACGTTCAAGTGTTGGCATATGCGGTTCCCCTTATGTCCAGACAACTCCTATCAAAAAAATAACCTGATCTACATCAGTGGCATGAATATACCACAAATTGTTTGCGGCGTCGATAGTTTCTCACGAAAACCAATAGCGACACCCCTTGTGGGTATCCCGTTCTCATGTCCGTCAAGCGTAGTTAGCCCGACCTCACCACGGGACACCAACAAGGGGTGTCGCTACTGATTTATAAAAGCCTGTGCAATTAGCGCGTGCTGGATTTGGCGGCTTTTTCGAGGCTTCTCTTCAAGCTGGCGGGATCTGCGCCAAGCACGCGATCAACTTCTTTGCCGTTCATGAAGACGATCATTGTCGGGATGGCCTGAATACCATAGGTCATGGGCGTGCGCTCGTTATGGTCGGTATCCATCTTGGCAAAGGCAACTTTCCCTTTGTATTCGTCGCTCAACTTCTCGTAGATGGGGGCGATGGCGCGGCAAGGCGGACACCAGGTAGCCCAGAAGTCTACGACAACCGGTACATCGGATTTAAGCACTTTGGTCTCGAAATCCGCATCTACTACATGAAACAGATTCGCATGGTCTGCCATTATGTTTTACACTCACTTTCGTCATTAAATTGCTGATTGGTAACGTCTCAACTACTTACAAGAACACAGCGAACCCTGTATTTATTCCTCTACCTGTCACCTGCTTTTAACGCCTGCCACGATTGCCACCCTGGAGAATGGTCAAGATTTCCAGGATGTAGAGGAACAGGTTCAATACCGTGATGAAGATCGAGACGGTCAGGCCAATAGCATTGGGCAGAGTATCGGCCATGTATTTAGCGCGCTGCACATAGTACAGCAGATAGGCCGAGAAAAGGCCCACACCAGCTACACAGATCAAGAAAACGAAGAACGTGCTATGGAAAAAGATGCTCACCAGGCTCGCGACCAGCAGCAGGATCAGGCCCAGGAAGAGCTTACTACCCAGACCGGAGAAATCGCGTTTAGTCGTCCATGCATAGGCAGCCAGGCCGAACGAAGTCACAGAGGTAATCAGGAATGCCTCGCCCAGAATATTGCCGTAGCCCACAGTCAGGTACAATGAAATGAGCGGCGCCAGCCCTAATCCTTCAAGGAACGTAAAGAGGTAGAGCAGGAATATATTGATCCCCGGTTTGTTAATGGCAAAGTTAAGCGCGATCAGCACAATGAAGCCGCCAATGAACACAATAAAGGTTGCAGTGTACGGCAGCGCTATTACGACCCCGGTAATGGCGCCGATGAAGGCGAAAAGGAACGAGAACGCCAGCAAGCCCATGACTTTACTAATCAGGCTGCTTGCTGTCTCTGCGTTCGCATAAGCCTGAGCCGCTGGTTGATATTGATAGCGGGAGGAGAAGGCGCCGCGCCTGCCGCCAAATCCACCGCCAAATCCGCCGCCAAAACCGTCATTCATTCTTGGATTAAACATGGTAAACCTCGTAATTGAACACTTCTCAACACAGGTATCGAAGAGAACATTCGCCAATAATTCATATCAGTATTACGGTTGAACCTGCGCCGTGTTGCAGGTTCAACCGTCCTATTATACCATGTCATTTTTTCCTGGGCCGACCTTTTGGTGGTTCGGCAGAAGGATCAACGCTGGTCAGAGTGACTTCGGGCAAATCAACAATATTGGTGATATCACAACGAGGATGGTTATTATCCACGTGCCAGAAGAGCATACTTCCGGCGGGTTTGACCATGCGGCCACCACAACGCGGACAACGACGTGGTTCGATAGCCCCCTGATTTTGTGTCATGATTGTTCCCCTTCAGAAACAAGTACAGTAGTTATCTACATGACACTCCAGACACCACAGATTTCGCAAAAGGCGATGCCTACTTCTCCAAAGGTTTTACTGCGCGTATTCCACCGATCATACGTAATGGCGATGGAGCCACAATTCCAGCAGCGCGCGCGGCCACCGGCTTTGCTTTCATCGACCAGGTAACGAAGGAGCTTACTACGCGCTTCATCTGATCCGGTATAACCAGGATTGTAAGCCAGGTGCAGCAAGTTGCCCAGCGGCAGCGAAATTTCACGCGCAGGAGGCTGCAAGTCCGGCGGCGGTGTAGCCGCTATTGACTGCACAGGCATAGTCGGCGGCTGCGGCGGTCGGCGGAAGAATTCACCTCGCGCAGTGCGCCGTCCACCCTCAATTTGAGGCGCGGGCGCATACTCCGGGCGATCCGCGCGATCACCATTCGCCATTGACGGGTTTGCAACGCGGGTCGGCGTTGGTGGAGCAACATCTATCCGCTCGGGCGGCGTAGGAGCGAGAGGCGGAGCTACACTCTCCGCCGGTGTAGAAGGAGCAGGTTCCGCGCCCTGCGCGGCAGGCTCCGTCACATGATTGTTATTGTCTTCAGGTTGATCGGGTGGGTTAGCTCGTTTACGACGTGTTATTGGCATAGGAGGTTGCTCCTCGGAAATAATGGGTATACAGCATTCGTGTAGAATTATATCACATTAACCCCTGAAAAAATCCGCGTTAATCTTGATATACTGCTTCCACTCTTCAGGCGTTGCCGACTCCTCAAAAATGGCCGTCACCGGGCAGGCTGGCTCGCACGCGCCGCAGTCAATACATTCATCAGGGTTGATGTACAACATATCAGCCGTTTCAAATTCTGGTTCACTCTGGGTGGGATGGATGCAATCGACAGGGCAGACATCCACACAAGATGCATCTTTTACGCCGATACACGGCTGAGTAATAACATAGGTCATGGTTAGAATATCCTCCTCCTGGCTCGCTACGCACAAACTGAACGACATAGCGGCTGGTAAGTTAGTAGTATAGCTGGCAGGGTTAACGCTATCAGCCACGCTCAGTATAGTGGGTTGTGCGTGTGTTGTCAATTATTTGAGATCACAAAAATTCAGGGTGGGGGCCAATGGCCGGGCATCCAGCCCCTGGCCATCGCCCTGGTCACGGTTTACGTTAGTGGGGTGATAATCATGTGAGAGAAGGCGACTTCTACATTGTTCTCTTCGACGCTGAGACCTACTTCACCCGCCGTGAAAGGAGACGATAAGGTATCTGCGAAGGCTGTATGAACGAGAGCGCCATTGACACGAAAAGTAAATGAGTTACCGATGATTTCGGCGACGATGGTATTGCTTTGCCCCGTGGCCGAATTGAGCGCAGGCACGGTTCCATTCTCCAGATAATGCCACGTTCCATCGAAACGCGCAAATTCGTATTGATCGTTAAAAGGGCAAATTTCAAACAGATAATATTGTGACTGATCCTGGGCAGATCGGAGCATCACTCCGTAAAAATCGCCCCCGTTAAGCGGACCTGCAATTTGATTCATCGTAACGGTGAGACGGAAGTTGGTTAGCTGGGTACTCCCATACAAGGCCGTAGCCAGCGTTTGCGCGGATTTATTCACAATGTGATAGCGGCCAGCGGCATCAAAAAAGAAGGTTGGACTGGTAACCCACGCGCCTTGATTGCCCGCGAGGACATCGTTTGATGTCACAGGCGTTCCAGTAACTTTCGCACCTGGATTGGTTGCGGCGGTGAGAATAAAACCGGCGGTGACAGCCGCGATCAGCAGGACGCTGAGTACCAGTAAAAGCAGTGTGGCTCGCGAACGCAATGCCGACTGCCAGGAGACCGGCTTCACGCGCACTTCTGGTTCTAGTAGCGCCATATTGCCATTTTCGCGCGCCTTGCTCATCGCCTTCTTGCCGGGGACGTGGGGCGCGCGATTGACGAATACTACCCTATCGATGTTATTCGCGCGGGCCACCGCCTCAGAAAAAGCGTCACTGAAGGCGCTGGCGGTCTGGTAGCGTTCTTCGGGCCATTTGGCGAGAGCGATGCCAATGACTTGATCTATCTCTGGAGTGACATCTGCGCGTTGCAGCCCAAGCAGCGGGGGTTTTTCGTGTACATGCATGAGCGCCATCGCTATTGAAGAGTCGGATTTGAAAGGGGCTTCGCCCGCCAGCAGGAAAAAGAGGGTGACAGCCAGTGAATAAATATCAGTCCTGCCATCTAGTGGTTCGCCCAGCGCCTGTTCGGGGGAAATGTAGTCGGGCGTACCCATCAAGGTCTCCGGCGACTTCGTAGATTGCTGCGCGCTTAAAGATGCTCCCTCCAACAGGCGCACAATACCGAAATCGGAGAGCACAACCTGCCCATCGTCTCCTATCAGGATATTGGCCGGTTTGACATCGCAATGCACGCAGCCGCACATATGCGCGTAATCGAGCGCGTCCGCGATCTGTTTCAGATAGGATTGCGCCACGCGCAACGATAGCGGGCCTTCGCGTTTGACGTGATCAGCAAGAGTCCCACCAGGTAAATACGGCATAACGATATACGGAAGCCCCTGGTGTTCGCCATAGGAGTAGACCGAGAGAATATGAGCATGATCCAGGTTGCTGGCAGCCTGCGCCTCGCGCAAAAACCGTCGATAAAAGCCCTTTTGCGCCTGAGAATCCATCGTAGAACGCGGTAAAAAAACCTTTACAGCCACTTTCTGTTCCGAATTACGAGGCTGCGCCAGGAATACTGCGCTCGATCCGCCATATCCGATCAATTTTTCAAGGAGGCAATCGCCAACTATCTTACCTAAAAGGTGCTGACCCCTGGTTGTAGACACGCTAAACTCCATCTATACTCTCCACCAGAGAGCGAGCAAGTGAGATGCCTGGGATACAATGAAACGCAGATATACAGCAATAACCGCGTTTTATTGTATCAAGAAGAAAAGCCCGGTGTCAATAATCTGGCACAACTTGACATCATTTGTGAAATATTACCAATTACGAGGGGTTGCCCCCGCCCGCCACCTGTCATCCTGAGCGCAGCGTCTGTCATCCTGAGCGCAGCGTCTGTCATTCTGAGCGCAGCGTCTGTCATCCTGAGCGCAGCGAAGAATCTCTCGCCCGACAGAGCACCGATCCTTCGCTGCACTCAGGATGACAGCAAAGCTTCAGGGAACGCCTATAGGGTCTGCCCCGCCCGTCATCTGTCATTCTGAGCGCAGCGAAGGATCTCTCGCTGGACTGGCATCTTAAATGGTGAAATGGCCGTCGCGCATAATGACGAGACCATCAACCTCGATGGTGCATTCGCTGGGAATGACATCGACGTGAATTTTCGAGTTCCAATCCGCTCCGGTAAATTCTGGATATGGGTTGCCGAAGGCCACGTGCAGTCCAGGCATCTTTTCGTCTTGCAAGAGGTTGCCGCTTAACCGCGCGAGGCTGGTGAGCGTACCAATTGCAAACTCTCCGGCGCGGTTCCCGTTGGGAGTCGAGAAGAGGTAACTGCGCACATCTTCCACAATGGCCGCATTTTCGCCACTCACCTCGGTGATATAGCCGCCCTTAACGGTCAGGACGATGGGTTGCTCAAGCACGCCATATTTGCTTGAGAAAAAGTCGCCCAACACGTCGCACACCAGCACGCCATCAACGGTAGCAGGCGCGGTGAAGACTTCACCTTCGGGCAGGTTGCCCCATTTCCCGGCTTCGTGGTAACGCCCATGACAGGGAATCCACTTCCAGTCCTTGTTAAAAGTAGCAGTAACATCGCTTCCTTTCGCGGAAGTGACATGGATAGTTTTAGCGTTGCGCACGATGTCATAAATCTGATTGGTGATAGTGAAGACCTCGTCGTAATCGGCGCACATACCCTCAATCATCACCTCGTCATCAATACCGATCATATGACCGTGCCGCACATGCAGTTCGTTCACCAGGAAGGGCAGCATGGGCATACGGAAAGTGATCTCGCCCGGTTTGGCGGTAGCAATGTAAAAGCTCACGGTAGGCCGCGCATTGATCAAGTCGTTGCGCAGTTCTTCCGAGAAGACGGTCAACGGGCGTTGACCATAATGTTCGAGAAAACGAACGGTGACATCGGCGTGCCGCTCAAGGGCTGCCATCGCCACGAGCCGGGCGATATGCTCGCGTTCAAAATCGGTGATAATAAAGACACGGTCGGAAGCGCCGACACCCATGCAGCGCACGGCGTTATCCGCGCCCATCTGCAAGCGTTCTTCAAACGTCATGCTGGCAATATCCAGCGTCTCCCTGCCTGGCAGGGTACTACTTGTCTGACCTGACATAACGAGACTCCTGTAATAGTAAGTATTCATGATAGCCTGGATAATGGAATATCCGCGCTGATAACAGAACACGATAGAGAATTGATATCAGTTGCGACGATTGTATAGAGGAATCGTAACTGGATTATGCCTTGATTGCTATGCAGCCGTTCACGCGCGTGTTGAGACCTGGTAAACAGAAACTCTGCTGGGGCTGCTACACCTTGCTTGCTCTTGCCGGGGAAACCCTCGCTTGCCTGTGAGGGACACTGGTTCTGCGCGTCTATGCCTCTATCTGTAATTATAATAACGTTTCGATACGAGCTTTTATTCGGTCAGTAGGCTTTGGATGGGTTTAGCGGGCGAGCTTGGCTCTGTACATATATTAAATGGTTGGATTACACTAACATCATAAAGGTCTACAGTCGTCAAAGTTTTGATGAATTCTGACAACCAATGACCGGAAATGTCCGCCTTCGTCCTGTAGGGACAAGGGGCAGATGCGGGGTAGGGTGGGGGCCTTGTGCTTGTCCTGGTGGCAACGCGATCCGCCTGGGTTCCGTGAGGCATGAGGGTCGCACTCCGACGAGGACAAGCACAAGGCCCCCGCATCCACCCAACCCCGCCCCTTGTCCCTACAGGAGAAGGGGGGGGAACGCCTCTTTCACTGGTAGGTTTTTTGGGAAAGGAACCGGCGAAGGTGTCATCCTGAGCGAAGCGAAGGATCTCTCGCCAGGCAGAAGGCAGATTCTTCGCTTCGCTCAGGATGACACCCTCTGGCGACCCGCGCGTTTCAAAAAAACCACCAGTGAAGGGGGGAACGCCTTCCTCCCCATTTCTGTATTCGGTTGTCAAAAATCATCAGATGGGAGCGACCGATCTGTATATTCGGTAGTCAGAAATCAGATAATAAAGAAAAAGGAGCGTAGTAGTATGTCAGATACCAACACAAGTGGCTTGTATCGTTCGATTCACGCGCAGCCTGGGGCGGTGCGCGAGTTGCTGACCGATTGGGACGGGCCATCCCAGGCGGCAGAGCTGATGGCGCAGACGGGGCGTATTTTTTTGTCAGGCATTGGTACCAGCTTTCACGCGGCAACGGTCGGAGAATATTTGCTGCGCTACGCCGGAGCGGATGCGTGGGCGCTGCGCTCCTTCGAGTTCGTGCATTACCCGCGACCACTGCGCGAAGACGATGGAGTGATCGTGATAAGCCATCGGGGCAGTAAATTGCATGGAAACCTGGCCTTGCAGCGCGCCATAACGAGCGGGGTTCGCACCGTGGGCATTACCGGGCGCGACTCGAAAATGCAGGGCGAACTTCTCACCATTCAAACGGTCGCTCAAGAAGTATCAGCGACGCATTCTATCAGCTACGTGGGCGCGATGACGCGCCTGGCGCAAATTGCCGCCCGCCTGGCCGCGCTCAAGGGGCGAACTCGCGAAGCGCAGACTCTGGAGCAGGGACTGGCGCACCTACCGGCAGTCATGGAAGATATACTCGCGCGCGAAGACGAAGTACGGCAAATCGCCAATGAAGCCGTAGCGCACAATCGGCGGCTGTTTTACATTGGCGCGGGACCGAACTCAGTAACAGGGCCAGAAGGAGCGCTCAAGGCTAAAGAAGCCGCTTACGTAACTGCCGAAGGCTTTGAACTGGAACAGGCCATTCACGGGCCGCAGGTGAGTTTCGAGATGCAAGACGTGGTGATCCCCGTGTGCGTGCGCGGCGCGGCGCAATCGCGCATAGCCGATCTCCTGCTGGCATTGAACGAAATTGGTTCGCGCATCTGGCTCATCGGCGAGGCTCCCACACCGGAAACGGCGGCCCTCTTCGATGGCGACCGCTGGAAACTCTTTGCAATTCGTTACAACGCTGACCTGCCGGAAGAATTAACGCCCCTGCTGACAGTGCTGCCCCTGCAATTGCTCGCTGATTTTCTGGCAACGGCGCGCGGCACCAACGCCGACAGCTTCCGCGCCGATCAGGAAGCCTATAAGAACGCCGGGCTGCGTTTCAAGATTTAATTTTCCCGCGTGGACGCACTCAGGCGTTCGCCTGAGTGTGGCTCACAACATACTTTTACGTAGATGGGAAGTCGAAATTAGCTAACGTTGCCCTGATTCCTTACAACCCTTTGGGGAATCAGGTACGCCTGAAGTGATCGTCGTTCTATCGGAAAAACTTTGGTTCGCTCCTCCCTTGACAAAGGTCTCATGCTTAGATATACTTCTACATAGCTAATTCGATGTATATCGAATCACGAGTACCACAGGGGAGAGATGAGCATGGGACAAGAAGAGCTTCAGAGACTGCTTGACTTCTTCAAAGGACTAGCAGACGAGACGCGGCTCAAAATGTTGGGTCTGCTGGCCACTCAGGAACATAGTGTCGACGAGCTAGCCACACTTCTGAATGTAAAACCTCCAACTGTCTCCCACCACCTGACGAAACTGAAGGCATTGGGACTGGTAGAGATGCAGGCCGAGGGGAATACCCATTTCTACCGGCTGAATACCACTGCGTTAAGTGCGACCAATAAGCTGCTTCTCACCCCGGAGAGAATGGCCTCCCTGGTTGATGATATCGAGGCTGATGACTGGGAGCGGAGAGTCATTCGAGACCTCTTTGATGGGACACGTCTCAAAGCTATTCCCATGAACACGAAGAAGCGAGCAGTTGTTCTCAAGTGGTTCGCGAACCGCTTTGAGTACGGGGTGCGCTACCAAGAATCCGAGGTCAACGACATCATCAAACGCCATCACCCCGACTGGGCCTACTGGCGTCGTGAGTTAGTAGGCGCTGGACTCCTGGCGCGTGAGAAGGGGATCTATTGGCGCGTGCTAGAGGAAGGAAGGGAGCCTTCACTCTGAACCGGTACAGCTTTTCATCCTTCAGCGACCAGAGGTTGGATGACGTGACTGAGTATTCGACGCGCATTTCAAGAGAAGAAAAATAAGGAGAGCAATGTTTTATGGAAAAAAATACACCTATTGACCACGCTACGCGCCTGGAAGTCATTCAGGGCACTCTGGGCAAAATACGCGAGAAATATGTTTTTCCCACGGTTGCTGAAAAGATAGAAGCATCTATCCAACAGCGGATACATAGTGGCGCATACGATACGATCACGACTGCTGAGATGCTTACACAACAGCTTACCATACATCTGCAAGAGATAAGCAAAGATAAACATCTTCGCCTCTTTTATACGTCCGAAGAGATGCCAGAACGCCATGATCATGAAGGACCAGCGCCGAAGTGGTGGGACGAGAGCTGGCCTTTACAGAACTTCGGTTTTGAGAAAGTGGAGCGCTTGCCTGGCAATATTGGCTATCTCGATTTTCGCGCCTTCTACCCACCCGAGTTTGCTGGAGAAGTTGCCATCGCAGCGATGAACTTCCTTGCCAATACGAGCGCGCTCATCATTGATCTACGCAAAAATGGCGGCGGTGACCCTGCACTGATTGCCTTGCTATGTAGTTACTTCTTCGCTTCGGAGCCAATCCATCTCAATAGTCTCTACTGGCGGGCCAGCGACAGCACACAGCAGTTTTGGACATTGCCCTATGTTCCTGGGAAGCGTTATCTGAACAAGCCGCTTTACATTTTGACCAGTTGAGAAACATTCTCTGGTGCAGAAGAGTTTACCTATAACCTCAAAAATTTGAAACGGGCGACCGTTATTGGTGAGGTGACTGGGGGCGGCGCTCATCCGGGAGATTTCTACAAGGTCCACACTCACTTTGGAGCCTTCATCCCAACTGGACGTGCTATCAGTCCTATCACAGGTACCAATTGGGAAGGAACAGGGGTAATACCAGATATTGAGATGCCACAGGACCAGGCTTTGAAAGCAGCGCATGTCATGGCCCTCAAGCAGCTACTGGAAAATAGTGGTGACAACGCTTCTTCTAAAGAACAACAATGGTTTGTTAAGGAGGCAAAAGACGCATTGGCAGAATTGGAGCAGAAATAAGCCCCTAATGTGCGTTCTGGATGCTTGATTGGTATCACGAGTTTCCTCTCGCTCAGTTGTTAGAGAAAGATCGTATGATCGTGACCTCGACGGTGAGGCAGCGATTTCTGATGCGATTCGAGATACTAGCAAGGACAACCGAGGAATTCGGACACTTGGAGGCATTCGGGGAAACGGTGAAGGCGATTGCGACGAAGCTGAGCGAGGTCT
Organism: uncultured Chloroflexia bacterium; assembly: GCA_963769535.1. Lineage (GTDB taxonomy): Bacteria > Chloroflexota > Ktedonobacteria > Ktedonobacterales > Ktedonobacteraceae > CF-113. The sequence goes on from CAVYMC010000011.1 coordinate 362,742, forward strand.
GGACCTCAGAAGAGTATGCTATGCCTTACTATCCGGCATTCAGGTGAGCTTCACACAGTAATCGAAGCAGAGCCTCTACGCGAAAGATGCTCGACCATCCAGCGAGCTATGGTAGCATTGATCTCCCCAGGCACAGGTTGCGGCCCAACAGGGAGATCTTTGTAGTTCGCAGCCAGGTATGCCAACGATTGAGCCTGTAACGCCAGTCCCAGGTCCATCGTCTCTATTGGATTGCCACCGCCACCCGCCAGGTTAAGCATCTCTCCTTGAGCTAACAGCGTAATACGTCTGCCATCTTCAAGCGTAATGAGTTCGACCCATGCGCGGAAACGTTCAATTTTCGTGGCTCTACGTCTCAACTCAGGTATATCAATTTCCCAGGAAAAGTGGCCTGCATTCGCCAGAATAGCGCCACCTGGCAAGCGATCAATGGACTCAGCAGCAAGCACTCCCGGTCTGCCCGTCGCGGTAAAGAAGACTTCACCAATCTTCAACGCTTCATCCAGCGATGTGACAACCATGCCATCCAGTACCGCCTCAAGCGCGCGAATGGAGTCTGGTTCCACCACCGTCACGTGACCGCCCAGTTTGCGCAAAGTACGCGCAATACCACGCCCCACCGAGCCATAGCCAAAAACCACAAAACTGCGCGCTTGCACCAGCAAATTCGTCTCGCGCATGAATCCCTCGACGATAGTTGGTCCCACGCCGTGCTCGTTCTCCATAATCAGCTTGAGCGGGCTATCATTAATCACGATAGTAGGCACCACCAGCGCGCCGCGCAGTTCGTCCCGCAAACGATTCGCCCCCGTCGTGGTCTCCTCGGTACTGGCAATCACCCGCCCGCGACCCGGCTGCCCCAGATAGGTCGCCATCAGATCGGCCCCGTTATCCAACAGCAGATGAGGATCATGCGACAATACCTTGCGAATGTTCTCTTGATGCAGGGCGCTATCATCCTCTTGTTGACCATACACAATCACCCCGCTCTGCCCGAGCGCAGCCGCCACATCGTTCTTGGTAGTGCCTGGACTGCCGGTAATCACCACATTGGCCCCACCAGCCTGCAAGACAGTACACAGCACGGCAGTCTTAGGCTCAACATGCAGGCAGATGCCAATAGTAAGCCCGGCAAAAGGCCGCGTCTCGGGGAGGATACGCCAATCTACTACGAAACCCTCACCGGCAAATGCCCCCGCGCCTCGCGTTCGCCAAAAATCACACACGCAGCAGCGACCAGCGCCGGTCGCGTATATTCATACGTCGCAACAAACGTTCTCAATTGCGGAAAAGTCTGTAAATCATACGGGTTGCGCACCGCAATTCCTATCACTCGTCTCTTGCCGGCTATAAGAAGGCGCACAACGTTCGCCTGTTCCTCATCCAGGTGCGCGTTCACTGTCGCTACAATGAAGATATCATTCTTCATCTCTTCTTCCAATAACTCCCAGTAATTATTCTCAGAAGCAACCGTCAGCAAGCTCACATCGCTGGAATAGTTACGTAGAATATACAGCAGCGCTTCATCAGAGTAAAAGCGATCCTCCACCATCGTCGTTGTATTTCTCGCGGGCGACACAATCACAATGTGTTCTCCGGCCCTGGGGCGCAGCGGCAAGAGCGCGTCATCATTGCGTACCAGCGTCGTAGATAACTCATACGCCCGCTCCTGTAATCGCGCGTGCGCTGCATAATCAATATCCACCGCAGCAGCATCCCAGGAGAGATAACGCGCTTTCAAATTAACTATCCGTTCCGCCGCTCGCTGCACTACTTGCGCCGAAAGTTCGCCCGTCAACGCCGCTTCCCGTATAGCCTCAAAGCTTCCCCGTTGCCTTGAATACGTGTGTGAAACCAGCACAAGATCAATACCCGCCTGCAACGCCAGAACTGCCGCGGGTTCTGTGCCAAACGTATCTGAAATAGCCTGCATCTCTAAACAATCTGAGACGATAACGCCTTCATATCCCACCTTCTCGCGCAACAACCCCTGTATGATGGCGGAGGAGAGCGTAGCAGGCAACGCCTCGTCATGTGTCAGCGCGGGAAAAGCTACGTGCGCGATCATCACGCTTCCGACCCTGGCTTCAATGCCACTGCGAAACGGCGCCAACTCCACCGCCTCGAGTCGTTCGAGCGAATGCGGAATCAATGGCATCGCCAGGCGCGAATCAACGGCGCTATCCCCATGACCGGGGAAATGTTTGAGGCAGGAGATAACACCCGCGTCTTGATAGCCCTTCGCCATCGCTGAACCCAGCCGCGCCACCAATCGCGGGTCTTCGCCAAACGAGCGCACGCCGATCACCGGATTGGCCGCGTTATTGTTCACATCAACCACCAGAGCCAGGTTCATATTGATCCCCAGCGCTTTCAATTCGCGCCCCGTCGCCAGCGCCACCTCAGCAGCAACCTCTTCCGAGCCAATCGCCCCCAACGCCATATTGCCCGGAAAAAGTGTTGCCGCCTCCCCCAGCCTTCAAACGGTCGAACCGGCAATCACCTCTGGCCCCACAAGCGGAGCAATGAGAATATCCACCTCTTGTTCGAGCGGCGTATGCCCATTGCAGACAATACCAATAGTCAACGCGCCCTTCTCTCGAGCGCAGGCAATTGCGCCCCGCGCATACGGAGTGCGCCCGCTAGCGGTAATCCCTACTACAACATCTCGGCTCGTCACACCCACACATTCCAGGTCGGCCCTCCCCGCCTCTTCGCTATCTTCGAGGTCTTCATGCGCCGTGCCAAACGCCGTTGGCCCTCCTGCCAGACAGGCCATCACCACGTCTGGCGCAAGGTTAAACGTTGGCGGACATTCCGAAGCATCCAGCGCGCCAAGCCGACCAGAGGTACCCGCCCCCGCATAAATAAGCCGACCGCCACTCCCCAGCCGGGCAGCAATCTCTTCTATCCCCCTGGCAATCTGCGGCAGCGCCTGCCGCACGGCCAGCGCCACCCGCTCATCCTCGGCATTGATAACCTGCGCAATCTCCAACGGACTCATACGATCAATCTCGCCCGTCGCCGGGTTGGCCTTCTCCGTGTCCAACACGTTCAAAAACCCTCTGGCCTGCGTATCCATGTCGATCACCTCCAGTCAGTGCTACCAGGGCGGGGGCAAGCCCCGCCCGTACCCTGTACAGGTCAATACCGCCCAACGCATCCAATCGTAATAGGGTACGGGCGGGGCTTGCCCCCGCCCTGGTTCTCCTCGCTCGCACCGCCCTCCGGCCTCATTTCAATCAGCCGCTACGGTTTACGGCATCAATTGTTCTCGCCTCATGTGGGTGTAGAAGGTGTATTTATTGCCGCAGTACACCGCTTTAGCGTACTCAATCGGCTGGTTGCGTTCGGTGTACGTCACGCGGCGCGTGTATAGAACCGAACTGCCAGGCGCGATTTTCAGCGTTTGCGCGTCTTCACTGCCCGCCAGACCCGCCTCTATCTCCTGGTCAGCCTCCATCAGCATCACGCCATACTTCGTTTCCAGCACGCGGTACAGTGAATTGTTTTCCAGGTCCTCTTCCAACAACCTTTCGCAATCCTTGAAACTGATGTGCGACAACTCGATAGCCAGCGGCTCGTCATCAGCCAGGCGCAAGCGTTGCAGCCGAAAGATGGGCGTTCCAGGAGCGATATGCAGCTTTTCAGCGATTGCCTCGTCAGCCGGATGCATAGTGGCCGAAATCACCTTCGTGCCGGGACGCTGTCCCCGCGCCCGGATGTCTTCGGTAAAGCCGGTCAGATGAATCAATTGCTGGGTGATCTTGCGCTGGCTGACAAAGGTGCCTTTGCCCTGCTCGCGATAAAATAGCCCCTCGCTTACCAGTTCAGTAATCGCCTGCCGCGCCGTCATGCGGCTGATGCCATACTTCTCTCCCAATTCACGCTCGGATGGTATCAGGTCACCCGGTTTCCACTCGCCCGCGCGAACCCTCTCCCGCATGATCTCTTTCAACTGATAATAGCGAGGCAAGGGACTATTCCGGTAAATTGCGCTCATCTTTTTTTCCAATCTTGATCGACACAGACACAAACACTTGCTTTCTTCACATAAATATGGTACTTGTTATGAAAGTGGTCTAATTGGTATATTGTATATACCACTTCACTTGCTAACAATCATTTCATATTTTTACGTTCCTGTCAAGTGTACGCCAGCCGGGGATTCCAGATCAAACAGTCCAGCAGTGTATACCCTGAAGGAAGGTAAAAAAAGGAGCAATAATGCGGTTTACCTTACGGAATGCTCGCCTCATTGATGCCGCAACAGACATCGCGCGCGGTTCCATACTCATCAATGGCCCGCGCATCGAGGCTGTTGAAAGTGAGGACGTTCAGGACGGGCATCATCGCGTCCCACAACCTGATACCATCATCGATGCGCAGGGTATGATTATCATGCCCGGCTTCATCGATGTACATACGCATGGCGGAGGTGGCTTTAACCTCCACACCACTCGCGCAGACGAAATTCGAGACTTCGCGCGCTGGGTCCCGACAACCGGCGTCACTTCATTTCTTATCGCTGTCGTAGGCGTGCCAGGTTCCATACCCGCGCAGCAGTTACAAACTGCCGTCGACGCGCTCGATGCGCCCGGGGTGGGAGCCGAGCCACTGGGCATTCACCTGGAAGGGCCATATATCAACGTGGCAAAACGCGGGGCGCACCCGCCAGCGTGGCTGCGTCTGCCCGACGAATCTGAAACCGGAGCATTGCTTGCAGTAACCAATGGACACCTGCGCCTGATAACCCTGGCTCCTGAACTACCGGGTGCCTCGGCCATAATTCGCCGCCTTGTAGATGCTGGCGTTACCGTGAGCATGGGCCATACCGATGCCACCTATGAGCAGGCGAAAGAGGCCATCGAACTTGGCGTTACGCACGTCACCCACTGTTTCAACGCTATGCGACCGCTGCTTCATCGCGCCCCCGGCCCGCTCGCCGCGCTTGCCGAGGCCGATTGGGTACGCGGCGAATTGATCGCCGATGGTGTGCATGTCCACCCCGCAGCTATGAATGCCCTGGTCAGGATGTTGGGGCCAGAGCGCACCGTTGTCATAACCGACGCGCTGGCCGGAGCCGGTCTTACCGACGCCACCTTCGACTTCGCGGGTCAACCCGCTCACATCATTCACGGCGCGGCCCACCTCGACGACGGCACCATCACCGGCAGCATCTTAACCATGGACCAGGCGCTGCGCAACATCCTGCTCATGACAGGCGTCTCTCTCCAGCAAGCCGCAGGCATGTTGACCTTCAATCCCGCTCGCTCCGCCCAGGTCGCGCAACGCAAAGGCTGCCTGCAAGCCGACTACGACGCCGACCTCACCATTTTCGATCAATCCATGACCCTGCAAGCCACCCTCTGTCACGGAGAAGTGGCCTACGCCACCGACGAGTGGCGCGAACGCCTCTCATCATTAATTGCGTGACAACCAGAGGCGGAAACCGTAACTGATGATTTTTGCCAACCGAATAGGGTAATCCGCTTATCAGGACGCTTGCATCCCAGGCGTCCTGATAATCTTTGACAACCGAATCGGGTAATCACTCGAAACGCCTGCATCCGTCCTGATGAATTTTGCCGACCGAATGGGGGAATGGGGTCGTCTTCTGTAGGGACAAGGAGTGGATGTGGGGATGGGTGGGGGCCTTGTGCTTGTCCTCGTCGGAGTGCGATTCCGTTGGGGCTCCGTCAAGCAGCATGGTCATAGCCCAACGAGGACAAGCACAAGGCCCCCTCATCCACCCAACCCCGCCCCTTGTCCCTACAGGACGGGGCTACGCTCATTACCATTTTCGGTTGGCAAAGTTTATCAGGACGCTTACAGCGTGCGTGTCACCTTCTGTAACCCGCGTGGAACATCGGGATTTAGCCCTTTTGCCAGCGCCAGGCGCAGCGCCACAAGCTGGCCGGGGATAATCGCGCTCAACGGGCTGAGCCACTCTGGAACACCCTGTGGAATCGGCAAGGCAGTGCGAGCCAGCGCGAGCGCGTCCTCAGACTCGGAAATGACCAGCAACTCCGCGCCTCGCTGTCGCAGGTCGCGCGCCAGTTCAAGCATATCATCGTATGTTGCACCCCCCGGCATCACCAGGAAGACGGGCAGACCGCTTTCGATGGTCGCAATAGGGCCATGACGAAAATCCGCCGAAGAATACGACGTTGCCATCACATACGTCAGTTCTTTCAGCTTGAGCGCAAGCTCAAAGGAGGTGGCATAGTTATAGCCGCGCCCAATGATGATGCAGCGATCCATGTAACGATAACGCTCAATATCCTGCGCAATTCGCGAGGATAGCTGCAACGTCGTCTCTATCGCCATTGGTAATTGTTGAAGCGCGTCCATATTACGCGCATCACCGCTCAAGGCCGCCGCGAACATCGCCATCACCGCCAACTGCGCCGTGTAGGTCTTGGTTGCTGCGATGCTTCGCTCAGCCCCGGCGTGCAGCTCGATAACGGCATCGGCCATCGCTGCCAGTGGAGACGCGCCATCATTGGTGATTGCCAGCGTGGGTCGTCCCTGCCGTTTGCCTTCTTCCAGCACGGCCAGAATATCGGGCGACTGGCCCGACTGCGAAATACCAACCACCAGCGCGCTCGCCAGTCGCGGAACTGCCCTGTACATGGTCAGCAAAGAAGGCGCGGCCAGCGCCACCGGGTAGCCTGCCAGCGTCGTCCAGGCATATTTCGCGTAGGTCGCGGCATGATCGGACGACCCGCGCGCGGCAATCAGCGCGTAGTCAAAAGATGGCAGTTGCGCGACAATCCCGGTAATATGCTGCATCTCGCGGTCCAACAAACGCGCAATCACCTCCGGCTGGCTCTCGATTTCCTGTTCTAGCAAAGAGGTCATATTTCTCCTCAATGGACACAATAAGTAGTGTCCTTACACATTTCCCTGAAAGACTTATACGATATTGTATCAGATTTTACAACAACCATGTATAGTGGTCTAGATGTCTTGACAAATGAACCAGAACCATGTACAGTAAAACACAGAGATTGATCTGAAATTCCCGCAAGCAAGCGTACTACCTGGCGTTCTGGCGCATTCGTGCCTGAAAGGAGGGATTGTCGAAAGGAAATTTGCTATCGTTTCGAGCGTCTCACTTGTGCAGTTGTGCGTCTTTACCATGATACTCGCGGCCTGCGGCAGTTCCAGCCAGAACAACTCCGGCCCCACTGCCAAACATATCCTTACGGTTGCCGCTCAGTCCAGCGATTTCAGCCAGGCCGGACTGAACCCCTTTAACGGCCATACAGATGTAGGCGTCCAGGGACTGATCTACGAGACCCTGTATTTTGTGAATGTGAATGGCGGCGCCTTCACCCCCATGCTGGCGACTGCCTACTCGTGGAATAGCGACAACACGCAGTTGACCTTCACCATTCGCCAGGGTGTCAAATGGAACGACGGCAAGCCCTTCGACGCCAATGACGTTGCCTTTGCTTTCAACATGCTGAAACAGTATCCGGCGGCAGATGCCAACGGCGTGTGGAGCTATCTCAGCAGCGTGACCGCGCCTGACGCTACCACCGTCTTGATGACCTTCACGAAGGCCTATCCGCCCGAACTGGTCACGATTGCCGGACACGTGTTTATCGTTCCACAGCACGTCTTCGCCTCCGCCGGCGACCCGACCAAGTATCTCACCGGCAATCCAGTCGGCACCGGCCCATTCACCGTTTCAAAGTACGAAGCGAACCTGGCAGTCTCAGCCCCGACAACGACAAAGCGGCCACTCCTCCGGCAAGAGGAGAAATCCCCAGTCTCATCCATCCTCCCACCGGCTGCCGCTTCCACCCGCGCTGCCCCCACGCCATGGACATATGCCGCCAGCGTTTCCCCAACCGCACCGAGCTTGGCAACGGTCGCTGGACCAATTGCTTTTTGTACGGCGACGGATCAACTGAAGGAGCACGTTCAGAATGAGCGCGCGAAAGGGACATCGATGATTGATCATGATAATCTTGAAGAATTTCGAGATCCGCAAATTTATGATTTAGAAGACAACGGGTACTATGATGATTGGCCATTGACCGAGCAGTGGGCGCGTTCACTTGGAGGGCCTCTACTGGATCTTGCGTGTGGAACAGGACGCATAGCCCTTCGCATGGCGGAGCTTGGCTATCAGGTCACGGGTGTAGATATCGTTCCAGAGATGATCGAACGGGCCCGCCAGAAGGCGGCCTCGCAGTCCGTCTCTATTGAGTGGGGGGTGGCTGATGCGCGCACGTTCCATCTTCAGAGGCACTTCCCATTCATCTACATGCTGGAAAATGTTTTTCAATTCTTTCTGACACGAGAAGATCAGGAAGCGATGTTGGCGCGAGTCCGGGAACATTTGCACCCGCAGGGATGTTTTCTCTTTGAAACGCGCAATCCCTCCCCACAAAATCTCCTGGAAGGCCGCCGTCCAGAACCGCAGAAGTTCACGACGCCTGATGGAGGACAACTCGTGATCACTGAACAGCAATACTACGATCCCATGACCCAGATCCAGCACTATACCCGCCATTTCACGTTTCTCCATCCAGAAGGTCAACGCGTAGAGAAGACGAAGCGCACGGCCCTGCGCTATGTCTATCCCCAGGAGATGGAAGCCCTGCTCTTCTACAATGGGCTTCAGATCCGCTCGTGTTACGGCAATTGGCAGCAAGAACCTCTGACCGCCGCTTCTCCCTCAATGATATATGTCTGCCAGAGACGTGTCTAGCAGTCAAGACCCCATGAATAAATTCAGGGGCTTGTCCCTGTTCCCACACCGGAACGCTGATTCCATACAGCGTTCCTCAGAACGAGACAATAGGCTGCTTGACAACAGCCCGTTGGAAGCTGGCCCACCATTTTTACCTTGCAAGGCCATTCGTTGCAAGAACGCATATGTTGCTAACGTGCAAGCCGTTGCTCCCCGCTTCCAGGGAGTGCCTGAGCACACAGAGCATAGCACACGTGTTCAAAGGATGCAAGAGGATATTCTGCCTGGGGTGTATGAAAGACTCTGCTGGGAAATTTTGTCCGGACAAGTGGACAAGGGAAGGAGAGGAGGGTAGAGTAGAGGGGAAAAGGTCATGAGGAAGTGCCTCATGAAGAGGTAAAGGAGGATCAAGATGTCGCTGCACACTCAACCGCTCGAACCCATTCCCGACCTGACCAGGCGGATTGCCCAGGCCAGCTTTCCAAAGGGAACCCTGTCCATGCATCTGCGAGATGCGCTGGGGTCCATTTATGAGGATGCCGATTTTGCCGATCTGTTTCCCAAACGGGGACGGGCCGCAGAAGCGCCGTGGAGGCTGGCATTGGTCACGGTGTTTCAGGCGCTGGAAAACCTCTCAGACCGTCAAGCTGCCGAGATGGTGCGCGGGCGGCTGGATTGGAAATATGCGCTCTCCTTGCCAGTGGATGATGCGGGCTTTGACGCCAGCATTCTGGTCGATTTTCGTCAGCGCTTGCTGGACCATATGGCGCAGGATCGTTTGCTGGAACCGATCGTGCAGGTCTGTCGGAAGCAGGGCTGGCTCAAGGCCGGGGGCAAACAGCGCACCGATTCGAGCCTTCAGTGATCGCCAAGGTACGAGGCTTGAGCAGTCTGGAAAGCGTAGGAGAGAGCCTGCGAGCGGCCCTCAACGAGCTTGCAGAAGTGGAGCCGGACTGGTTGCTCGCCGTGATTAGCCCCGACTGGTTTGATCGCTATGTGCATCGCTTTGAGTTGCAGCGCTTGCCCAAGGGCGAGCAGGCACAAGAGACCTTGCGCAGGCAAGTAGGAGAAGATAGTTGGCATCTGCTGCAGGCTGCGATGGACGAGCACGCTCCCCAAAGCGTCCGCACCTGTCCCAGTCTGGACCTCTTGCAGCAGGTCTGGAACCAACATTTCGAGCGAGTCGACGGGCTGATCCGCTGGCGGGATGGTCCCGCAGTCGAGAGTGCCGAGCGGGTCATCTCGCCGTATGAGACGGATGCACGGGCCAGCCGCAAACGGGACACCGAATGGGTGGGGTACAAAGTGCATCTGACCGAGACGTGTGGGGAAGAAGAAGCGGCGCATTTGATCGTGCAAGCGGAGATCACGGCGGCGACTGAGCAAGATGTCGAAGAGACGATGTCGTTACTGCGCGATTTGCAAGCCCGTGACCTGGTACCAGAGGTGCGGCTGGTCGATAGTGGCTATGTCAGTGGCGAAGTCCTCGCCAAGCACGCGGAACTGGGGATCGAGCTCGTGGGTCCGCTTAAACAGGAGGGGGGATGGCAACACGAGACGGGCTATGGCTTGAGCGCGTTCCAGGTGGATTGGCAGCAGCAGCAGGTGCGTTGTCCCCAGGGACACCTCTCGCAGAACTGGTGCCCCGGACGACACAACCGAGGGCGAGGAAGTGATCCGGGTGAGCTTTTCCGCCGTCACCTGTCAGGCCTGTCCGGTCAAAGAACTCTGTACCAAGCGGGAGAAGAACAAGGGGAGGGTCTTAACCCTTTCGCCGCAGCCCGTCTCTGAGGCGCGCTCGCGTCGCCGAACGGAACAAGACACCCCTGCCTTTCAGCAGCGCTATGCTCTACGGGCAGGCATCGAAGGAAGCCTTTCCGAAGGAATTCGCAGCCATGGGTTGCGCCGTGCGCGCTATCGCGGCCAGCCAAAGACGCAGCTGCAAGCTAAAGCTATCGCGGCAGCCATCAACCTGGTTCGCATCCGTCAGATGCTACAACGGACATCGCTTGGACTCTCGCCCCGGCCCAAACGTCCTCTGTCTCCTTTTGCACGTTTGCGACCACTCTTGGCGACATGATGTCCGGACAAAATTTCCCAGCAGAGTCTTTCCTACACCCCAAATTGGGTATAGGTGGTTACGAATTAGACGACATCGTTATCTGAGATGCCCCCGCTGGCTTCGCAGGCGCAGATCGGTGAGGGCCTGTTCCACCAGGTGATCTCGCAAATGACCAACACCCGCTTTGACCTGCGCCGGCGGCATTCCTTCTTTTGTTAGATGACGCGCTTCGTGAAGCATCTGCTTGATAATAATATGTTGTTGATAGCTCGAAAGCAAACTTTCCATCCTTCTCTCTCCTCTACACAAAGAACCTGACGCATCAACCTGGATTCTCACTTCTGCGTTCTGTGATGTAAAATGATCCCATGCCATTCGCGATCCCACTTGAAAGGGCGCTGCTGTCTCTCAATCAGAAGAGAGTATAGCAGAAGACGAGGAAACCTGCTCGAAAATGGTACTATCGCCGGTACTTCCTCGACGCTCCTTGTGGGTGTCCCGTCCTTGTTTCCTGTCAAACCTGGCAGTGGAAGAACTGAACACCCACAAGGAGCGTCGCTACTGATTTGTAAGGAGACACTACTATGAGCGAAACTACCGAGCTATTGCGGCAACTGGTAGCAATCAATTCCATCAACCCCGATCTTGTGCCGGGAGGCGCGGGCGAGGGAAATATCGCGCGTTTCGTGGCTGCGTGGTTTGAGCGAGCGGGATTTGAGGTAGTAGTGGATGGGGCCGGGGCCGCGCCCGGACGCCCTAATGTGGTCGGCATCGCGCGCGGTAGCGGCGGCGGTCGTTCGCTTATGCTCAACGCGCACATGGACACCGTTGGAGTCACGGGCATGGAACGCCCGCACGATCCCTACATAGAGAATAACCGCCTGTACGGACGCGGCGCGTTCGACATGAAGGGCGGCCTTGCCGCGATCATGGCTGCTGGCGCGGCTGCCAGGCAGCGCAGACTGCGTGGAGACGTGATCGTGACGGCGGTTGTGGACGAAGAATACGCCAGCATCGGCACCAGCGCGATCGTCGAACGCTGGAAAGCGGACGCGGCGATTGTGACAGAACCAACCGAACTGCAAATTTGTACGGCGCATAAAGGCTTTGCCTGGTTTAGCGTCGAAACACAGGGCGTCGCGGCGCATGGTTCGCGGCCTGATCTGGGAGTCGATGCCATCGTCAAGATGGGCAAAGTGCTTATAGGATTAGAAGAACTCGATCTCACCCTCCGCTCGGCTGCCTCCCATCGCTTGCTCGGCGCTGGTTCCGTACACGCTTCTCTGATCGAAGGCGGACAGGAGCTTTCGAGTTACCCCGAACGCTGCACTCTCGAAATAGAAAGACGCACCATCCCTGGCGAAACATTGCAGCATATCGAAGCAGAACTCCCTGCCATCTTCGCCCGCATCGCCGCGCATGACCCGACCTTTCAGGCTACCGTCAAAACCGGCCTGACGCGGGAGCCATTTGAGGTCTCGCTGCAAGAACCCATCGTACAAACCGTCATACAACAGGCAAGTCGACGGCTGGGGCGCGAGATAGTGGAGGTTGGCGGCACGGGCTGGATGGATTCCGCGCTGCTCGCGGCTGCCGGTATACCCACCGTCGTCTTTGGCCCCGGCGGCGCAGGAGCGCACGCGATAGTGGAGTGGTCCGATCTTACCCAGGTGGAACAATGCGCGGATATACTGACAGCGGTGGCAGAAGATTTTTGTCAGTAGCATGAGGTTTTCAGGGCAGGCGCTTTGCGCCTGCCCTGAAAACCTCATGCTACTGATATCAATGCATGGCCCTGAACAATCGCTCAGGCGTAATAGGCAGGTCAGCTATACGCGCGCCGACCGCGTCGAAAACGGCGTTGGCGATGGCCGCGCCCACCGGCACAACCGGAGGCTCGCCCACGCCCTTCGCGCCAAATGGGCCGAGCGGCGACGGAATCTCGATCAGCACAGGCGTGATATTTGGCACCCCCGGGCTATGTGGCAGCGCGTAATCCATCAGGGTTGAGGTTAGCAACTGGCCGTTTTCATCGTAGACGTAGCCCTCGTAGAGCGCCCAGCCGAGACCCTGCGTCACGCCGCCGATGATCTGCCCCTCAACTTCCGCCGGATTTATGGCAAAGCCGACATCCTGCGTCGCCAAGTAATCCAGCACACGCACCTCCCCGGTTTCAGGATCGACGGCCACACGCGCCACATGCGCACCGTACATAGGAGAGGTAGTGTTAAGCGCGGAACGCCCGCGTCCATAAATGGGAGCGTACTTGCCCGCGAAACGCATCGAGGCCGAGGCGATCTGCTTCAGTGTGACATCTTTACCCGGCGCGCCGCGTACCACAACCTTATCCCCCTCGATATTGAGGTCATTGGGCGAGGCTTCCAGCATCTCGGCAGCAATCGCGAGTATTTGAGTGCGCGCATCCTGTGCAGCCGCCAGCACCGCCGCGCCCATCGAATAAGTGGTTTTGCTGCCACCCGTGCCGCCGCTATACGGCATAGTATCGGTATTGTCATGCACGGTCTGCACCGCGTCAACCGGCATCCCCAACACCTGCGCGGCAATCAAAGACATCGAAGTATCAGAGCCGGTCAGATCAACCGTACCTACTACGACCGAGATCGAGCCATCTTTCTCAAGACGACAGGCCGCTGCAGCCGGTTCTGTGCCGCCGGGCCAGCCTCCGACGGATAGGCCAACACCGATCTTCCAGCCCTTCAACTCCTCAGGCGCAGTCTTTTGCGCGGCGCGGTGTGTCCAGAGCGGATGCTTTTGCACTGCCTCCAGGCACTCAATGATAGCGATGCGCGGCCATTTGCGGTGGTCTATGGTCGGGTCTCCCTCTTTCAGCGCATTCTTGAGACGAAATTCAATGGGGTCTATCGCCAATTTCTGACATAGCTCGTCAACAGCCGATTCAAGCGCGAAGGTGGCCTGGGGCGCGCATGGCGCGCGATAAGCGCCCACGCCAGCTTTATTCGTCATCACCTCGTAGCAACGAAAATCGTAATTGGGGCAGCGATAGGTGCTGCCGAGAATCAATCCAGCCAGGAAAACGCCCGCGCCAGCGTATGCGCCTGTATCAAAGACAATCTTACTCTGCATCGCTACCAGTGTCCCATCGCGTTTCGCGCCCAGTTTGAGCGTAAAGCTAGATTGCGGCGCGGGATTGCCTGCCAGCAGATCATCCGTGCGTGTTAAAGCCAGCCTGACGGGACGGCGCGACTTGTAAGCGGCAGCGGCAGCTAACGGCTCCAGTAGGCCAAACTTGCCGCCAAAAGCGCCGCCAATCGGCACCGATTCAACTCTCACCTGTCGTTCAGAAATGTCGAGTGTTTCGGCAACGCTTGAACGCACACCCATCATGCCCTGCGAACTCGCCCAGACGGTGAGTTGCTGCCCTCCAGCGCCCGGCTGCGCGGTGATGGTCTGCGGCTCAATGTAGCTCTGATGCACAACGCTGGTGGTATAGGTGCGCTCGATCACCACTTCGGCCTCGCGCCATCCCGCTTCAATATCGCCTCCATGAATGTGCGCCTTATCACTGACATTCTCGGAAAGCTGCTCTTGCTCAACTTCCGCTACATCGCTTTCTGAAACTGCCGCGTGCGCCCCACCGCCCGCAATCTCGGACGTTGTTTCCTTAACAAGAGTGCGCGTCAATAGCGCGCCGGGCTGTATAGCCGCAACGGGGTCTATTACTACCGGCAGTTCTTCATATTCCACATCAACTGCTCCCACGCCATCCTCGGCTGCGGCTTCGCTCTCCGCCAGCACAATGGCAACGGGCTGCCCGGCCCACAATACCTCTTTGTAGGCCAGTGGAGCATGAGTACGCGCATCGCTGGCAGGGTCGGCCACCCCAAGCGTCTCGCTCGTGTAGATCGCTTTCACGCCAGGAACTTGCAGCGCTGCTGAAATATCGATAGCGCCGATACGCGCGTGCGCGTAAGGGCTGAGCACAAGCCGGGCATGTAACAGCCCCCCGATTGAGAGGTCGCCCGCGTAGCGCGTGCGCCCGGTTACTTTATCAAATCCATCCTGCCGGCGCGTTGACTGCCCGACAGTAGAGTGTGAAGTCTTATCAACCGTTTGTGTCATCGAAAAAATGCTCCTGTCATTGAAAAATGAGTCTGAGAAAAGAGGGTAATTGCCAGCAGTCTATTGCTTGAACGCAGAACCGCCCGCAATGTAGCACTTTAGAAAGTGTAGCACGTTGACCAGGGCAGGGGCAAGCCCATGCAGCGCGGCAACGCAAAATCCATTCAATGATCCTAGAGGTGGGGGCCTTTAGGGCCGCCCACTCGTGGAAATAGGCCGCTTAGCTCGATAGCGCGCGAGGCCCTCGCGCGCTATCGAGCTAAGCGGCCTATTTCTCTTCATAATAATAAGCGACATAGGCGACTCTCAAAAGTCTCAGGGTTAGATGCTTGCCTTCAGGTGCGCCCTCAAATGCTTCACTCCACTATGTCCGTTCATAGCCAGCAAGGACAACGTGCTCCCATCGACACAAGAAGTATTGACGCCAACATTCGGACTATTTGTGGCAGTGACATCGATGAAGTACAGGTAGGGCGGCGGTGTTGTGGCAGGAGTATAGCCGAGGCCACAAATGCTGTTCGTATTCATCGTATCATTGTCGCCTTGATCCGAGATGCCAGCCTGATAACCAGCGGTCGGGCTAAAGCCGGTTGTATTTTCAATCTCATCGTAGGTGATGATGTTCCTGGTGACAACAATGTTGGTCGGCGTCAATGTTGGAATGCAGGTAGTTCCATCCAGGTTAGAGAGGTATACGCCAACATCATTCCCAATCAGGTCATTCCCGGTCACTTTCACTCCGAAGGTCAGAGAAACCCCGTAGCAAGAACCGCCATAAACCAGCACGCCGCCCGAAGCGGCATTGTTCGAGCCTGAGTAGGAATTACCGTACACGATGTTGTTAGTGATAGACCCCTTCGCACCCGCGCCCATTTCTATGCCATTTTGCGCGATATAGGAGACTGGCCCCTGCCCAATCACGGTGTTATGGGTTATCGTGGCGTTAGCGCCCACCCCTTTGACCACGATACCGCCTTTTTGATAGTTCCAGATCAGGTTGTTAGAAATCTTGCCTTTCGAGGTATGGGTTGCTGTATAGTAAATGCCAATCCCAAACTGATCGCCGTTGAGTGGGTTTGCGCCAATATCGTGGATCTGCGAGTTCGACACATTGACGACACTTCCGTCATTGACGATACCATCAAAGGTCGAGCCAAACACCTGCGCGCTATTGATAGTGATGCCAGTCAAACCGGAGGCAATATAAACACCAATATCGCAGCCACTGCCATTGACCGCCCCTGTGATGGTTGCGTTGTTTGTTGTAACAATCATCGCCGCCGTCAAATTGTTGACACCATCCTGGCTGAACGTTGTAGGCTGGCAGGTTGTAGCAGCTTTCGCGCCCTGGAAATGTTGCACATCCCAACCGAGCGAAACCACCAGCAGAACCGCCGGTATCAGCAGCGCCAGCGTATAAAATACTTTTTTCATTGCTTTCTCCTTCTCACTTACGCTCGTTACCGGACGAATCCTGGCTGTGGATGCTTGCTTACACGCAGATTTTTCATTGCAGTCGTAGCAACAGACACGGAAGATCCATCAAGGCAGGAGGTATTCCCACTCACCGTTGCATTGTTGGTAGCGGTGACATCAATGAATAACAGGTAGGGCGGCGGAGTAGTTACAGGAGTGTAACCGATGCCACAGATACTGTTGTTGACAATCTGATCTGCATCCCCTTGATCTGCCACACCTGCCTGGTAGCCTCCCGTGATAGCGGCTGCTGTGTTATTGATGGCATCGTAAGTCACGATGTTTTTGCTGGTGACAATGTTGGTTGGTGTATTTGTCGGAATACAAGTGGTTCCATCCAGGTTAGAAAGCCAGATTCCAATATCATTGCCAATTACCTGGTTGCCTGTAATCTTCGTGCCGATCGTCAAGGGACCCCCGTATGCCGGGCAGGAGCCACCAATTACGACGATACCGCCCGAAGCAATCCCACCTGCTGAGCCGGTATAGGAATTGCCCGACACCATGTTGTTTGTCACAGATGCCCTCGAGCCATACCCGATTTGGATGCCATACTGCGCGTTAAAGGCGATTGGCCCCTGCCCAATCACGGTGTTATGGTTGATAAACACAGTAGCATTGGAGGCAGTGCTATTAACCACGATACCGCCTTTTTGATAGTTCCAGATCAGATCATTGACGATCTTGCCTTTGGATGACGCGCCAAAGACAAAATAGATACCCACCCCATGCTGATCGCCATTAAGCGGGGTTTCTCCAATATCATGAATACGCGAATTGGTGATCTGCACATTCCCACCGTTATTGACCACTCCAAAATAATTCGCCCCGAAAATTTCCACGTTGGAAACCTTGCCCGTCACGCCCGCCGGGTAATAGACCCCGATGTTACAGCCGCTGCCATTGACCGACGTGTTCGACACATTCGGATTGCCGGCGCTGGCAATTACCGCCGCCGTCAGGAACATATTGTCTCGAAAATAATTAGTCGTCAAACAGCTCGAAGCTCGTGCAGTATGATTCCACGACAGCGCCACACTAATGCCGCTAATAAGCCAGGCAATACAAATAAGCCCGGCCATCGTAAATAATTTCCTCTTCAAATCATTCTCCTTTTCTCCATTGAACAGTTAAGAGCCGCAATCAGGGACAGAACTTAAGTTTAGCGTAGCATTTATCAATTATATTGTCAATATTTTTCATATCAAACTCAATAATTATGAAAAGATTGTGATATTATTTCACCACAGTATATAAAGAAACTTATTGATATATAAATGTATGATTTTGAACAATTTGATACATTTTGACATTATCCGAGACCATTCACAACCAGCGATGGCTCGCCCCATCCTGAGAGGTAGTGTTGCCCAGCTGCAGGCTGAGCAACACTACCTCTCGCTCCAAACTCTTGCGAACCGCGCAGCGGTGAAGATTAAGAAAAACATGCCCCTACAGTACTAGTTCAGCTATAGAAAAGCGTCGGATACGTCATACTGTTAGAGACTTTATGGATTATATTGAAACATAGTAATCTAGGAAGAAGCGATGGGGAAGCTATGAAACGTGGGAAGAAAACGCATCAAGTAATGCGGTTATCACCTGTGCTGACGATTCTCATCGCTGGAAGCATTCTTTTACTTATTGCGGGAACGCTTCTCTCTCATGCGCTCATCTCAACCTCGAAGCGCGACATTGCTCCGGCCACTACGCCACCTTCGCCTGCTTACAACGCCTTTGCTATTCAGGCTCACCAGGCGGCTACACCTGTCATATCCATCTCCGCTCCATACAACACATATGGTACGCCAACGCCAAAGGGTACGTCATCGCCCACACCGACTATGGCGCAAGGGACTTCTACTCCAACATCGTCGCCCAGCGGCAACCCCGGCAATACACTTCCACCGGGCAGCACGCTTCCGAGCGAAAGCGCGTGCGCAGCCCGCGTCAGCCCATCTTCGTTTGAGCCACGCCCCGATAACTATGCCGCCAATCACCGCGTGCCTACAGCAGCGCAAATTGCCAACCTGCAACCCTGGAACCCGTCCATTGGTATGGATGATAAATCGGATAGCCTGCGCAAACAGATTACCGGCAATTATACCGGCACCACCGACGAAATCTTGCAATGGGTAGCCTGCAAATGGGGCATTGATGCCAACATCGTGCGAGCCGAGGCTGTCCAGGAGTCAAACTGGCATCAAAGTCAGCCTGGAGATTACACCACAAACCAGAGTCTTTGCCCGCCGGGAACATGGAACGGCAGCAGTTGTTACCAGAGTTACGGCATTCTCCAGATCAAATACACCTACTTCAAGACAGAATGGCCCATGAGCCAGCAAGATACCGCCTTCAATGCAGAATTTGTGTATGGCTGGCTGCGTAACTGCTACGAAGGATGGGCGGACTATCTCTACCAACTGACTCCATCGCCAGGCTACGCGAGTTACCACGCGGGCGATATCTGGGGCTGCCTGGGCTTCTGGTACAGCGGCGGATGGTACACTTCGGGCGCGATCAATTACATTACCATCATCAAGCAAGACTACCAGCAAAAGCGCTGGCTACAACCTGGATTTTAATCGTACAGGAACCAGGGCGGGGGCAAGCCCCGCCCGTACCCTGTCCTGATACCAGATGCTATGCTCTATGACTTCCCACAGGAACCAGGGCGGGGGCAAGCCCGGCCCGTACCCTGCTACGATGCGGCGGGAGAATGCCGTATAGGGTACGGGCCGGGCTTGCCCCCGCCCTGGTAACGCCACGCGCGAATCTGCTCGCTATGTTCCTCGAAGTGATGCCATGTCGCGCCCCGTACCCAGGCTCGGACATAGCCGTTCCACTGCTCAGATTGCAACGAGGCCAGCAGGGCAAACAGTTGATAGTGAGCCGTCTCGAAAAGACTGATGGACTCTTGCAGCGAGAGGGCCTGTAAACCCGCCTCCCATTCGTCATTGAGCGCGATTGCGTCTCGATAGTCTTTGCCAGAGCTTTCGCCGCCCAGGTGGATGCGCAGTTCTTGCAGGCACACTTCTTCCCAGTGACCAATATGCGCCATCACATCCTTGACCGACCATTTGCCGACCGCTCCAGGCGCAGTCAGCCCGTCTTCACTCAAACCAAAGATCGCAGCAGTGAGCGCGACCCGCGCTGAGGTGATATGCGCCAGAATTTCCTGGGGGTCGCGTGTATCTTTTGCCATATATACTCCCACCAGTCTGAATTTATGTCTATTCAGAACTTCTCGCCGCCTTTAGCAGCTCACCCGACTTCTATTCTAGCGAACTGCCGCAGGCTGCGAGCACTCAAGAAAAAAAGAGAACAATAATCACTAACAATAATATCACAATTTCCTCTACCCCCTTACAAATCGCTATTTTTATGCTATAATGTCTCGTAAGTAAACTCACCAACGAACAAACTAGTAGAAGAGTGAAGTTACTGACTCCATCAGACTTGAAAGGAGGACAACGGACCGAACGGACTACTCGTGATATTCTCCATCCACTTCATCACATACCCTGTAGTGCGTTTATCGTCTTTCCAAAGACGAACATGAAGTCATCCACCGGTTTTATGGATGATATCCTACCTTACTCAACGGACAAGGTTGTCCGCGACAAGCAGTTACGCGGGCGACGCGCCTGCGTCAACGCGATGTGTACCCAACGCACGTTTGTACATGTTTTGCTAGTCTTCTTTTATGAAAGGTGGGAACCCTTTATGGCAGATGTTGCAGTTGAGCGCGCCCACGCTAGCGCGCCAGCCATAGCTAACCCCGGCCCCCTCGGCCTTAGCGGCTTCGCACTTACTACGTTCGTTCTTAGCTCTGCAAACGCAGGATTCCTCTTCGCCAAAGGTCCTGCATCAGGAGCAATCGTTATCGGCCTCGCAATCTTCTACGGTGGTATTGCCCAGCTAATTGCTGGTATTATGGAGTTTAGAACCGGCAACACCTTTGGCGCTACCGCTTTTACCTCCTACGGCGCTTTCTGGCTCGCCCTCGGTTTCACTCTGATGCCGTTATTCGGGGGCAAGAGCCTCGTTGACCTGATTGGTACCGATGCCGCGACCGGCGTTGGTGTCTTCCTCCTGGGTTGGACGATCTTCACCGCCTTAATGTTTCTGGGAACGTTCAGACTGAACGGCGCTCTTGTTGCCGTTTTCGGCTTTCTGACCTTAACTTTCCTGGCCTTGACAATCGGGTGGCTTGGAGGCGGCCCAGGAACTAACGTGACGTGGATCAATATTGGCGGTTGGCTCGGTATCATCACCGCCGTGGTGGCCTGGTATACCGCCATAGCCGGTGTTCTGGCTTCCACCAATTCGGCGATCAAGTTGCCCGTATTCCCTATGGGCTAAGGTAGTTCACAACTGCTGTTTTGCCTGAAAGCCTCTGGTCATTTCATGGCTGGAGGCTTTCAGGATTGTTTGTTTGTTTAACATTTCTAGCGCTATTTCACAAGAGGGATGTCGTATGTCAAACCAGGAATGGAGCCGGGCCATGCGCGCCATCTGGCTCCTTAACACCATCGAAGTGGATTTAAGCCACCTCGGCATACCCTTGATGCGTGTCCCCGCCAGTATGCGCGATCTCGGTGATGCTCTTAAATCAATGAGCGAGCAGGATCGTCAACTCATCGAAGACGAACTGAGCAACGCCCATGCATCGCTCGCGCAGGTGGTTGGCGAACTCCAGGCAGGTATGGCAGAAATAGAAACACTACTTTGCCAGCCGTCTTCGGAAGCGCCGGTCGAGCAGGCGGAGTCCGTTTCAAAGGATATTACGGAGAGCACAAGGAGCGTAGTATGGCAGAAATAATGACCGCTCGCGAGGCGGTAGAACGGTATATCCACACGGGAACCCAGGTGTGCTGGGGCGGTTTTAGCTATACCCGGCGTCCATTTACTATTGCGCGCGAGGTCATTCGCCAGCGCGACCGCATCAAGCACCATTTCTGCACCATGAACGGCGGCGCATCCGTCGAAGAAGCGCTGGCCGCCAATGACCTCATCTCTCGTATGGAAACGACCTATATTGGTCTGGAAGGCATCCAACCAGTTGCCAACAGCATTCGCCGCCGCATCCAGGACGGCTCCATTCCCCTGTTTGAAGACTATAGCAACTACGGCTATGCCACCCGCACCATCGCGGGCCGCTTTGGCTGGCCCTTCGCCCCACTGATGGCCGAACTGGGCAGCGATGTGCCGGAATACGACGTTTTCGGCAAAGCCGGGCTGCGCGGGCGAAAGGCAGACGGCAGTTGGATCGATCCGCGTATCCCCCCCAAAAAATTCGCCGTGATCGACGATCCGTTCGACGGTTGGGGCCTGCGCCCGCACGCTTTCGAGGGCGGCGACACTACAGCCAACAAGACCAACCGGCTCGACTGGATACGTGAGTCCGAAAAATATACCGGTAGCAAAGGCGTAAAAGTTATGCTCGTGCCGCCTATCATGCCTGAAGTCACCGTCATCCGCGCGCAGCGCGTCGCTACCGACGGCACAGTACGCATGGAAGGCATCAACGGGCCAGACGCGGAACAGGCCATGTGCGCCAGGGTCCTGATCGTCGAGTGCGAGCAAATCGTGCCGTCTCATGAACTGCGCGCCGCCCCCGAACTGAACCATCTGCCCGCGCATATCACCACCGCCATCGTAGAACAGCCATTTGGTGGCTATCCGTCAGCGGTGCCAAACTACTACGACTATGACTGGGACTGGTTCGTCAGCTATGGCAGGCTCAACCGCAAGAGCAAAGAAGAGGTCAAAGATTACTGGACGCAGCACGTTCGTGAACACAAAGGACGACTGGGATTACTTGCAGCGAGTCGTAGGAATGAAACGTCTGTTCGAGTTACGCGCCACACCCGCCTATGGGTATCGCGCTGACCTCAAACGGCCTATGTAGAACGAGCGTAGAACAGGAGCATACGATGCAACAAATTTCCGATGAAGCCTACGATGCCTATCTTCACGAACGAGGGCTGACACGCACGCAGTACACCTCGATGGAGTTGCTGGCAGTAGCGGCAGCGCGCGAGGTACCCGACGGAGCGTTCGTATTCGCCGGCACTGGCTTGCCGCTGCTGGCTTCCATGCTGGCGCAGCACACTGTTGCGCCCAATATGACATTGATTATGGAAGCGGGTATCGTGGGGCCGCATGTCGAACACCTGCCCATCTCGGTATCCGACCCACGCGGTTGCTTGCAAGCCAGCATGGTCTCCAACATGGCCGATACCTTCGGCACGACGGCCCTGCGCGGCTATTGCACCGTCGGCATGTTGGGCGGCGCTGAATGCGACATGTACGGCAACCTGAACTCTACCATTATCGACGGCTACTGGCCCGCCGGGGTCTCCGAGAACGGCAAAGGGCCAGGCGTACGTTTCGCAGGTAGCGGCGGCGCGAACAATATCGCATCGTTCGCCGATAAAGTACTGGTGACGATGGTACAGGAAGCGCGTCGCTTCCCTGAGCGCGTTGAGTACATCACCAGCGTGGCGGGCGCGCGCGGCCCACGCGATAAACACGAGTCGCGCTGGGACTACGGTCTGGGACGCGGAGGCGAGCTGGTCATGATTAGCGACCTGTGCATCATGCGCAGCAACCACGAGACGGGTTTGCTGGAACTCGATGCCGTTTTCCCCGGCATGAGCGTCGATGATGTAGTAAACAACACCGGCTGGAAACTCGATGCTTCCAGAGCTAAAGAGTTCAAAGCGCCCACAGAAGAAGAACTCAAGGCACTGCGTATGCTGGTTGACCCCAGCCGCATCTACCTGGGCCGCATAAGCAAACGCGAAGCAGCCGCCCAGAAGAAGTAGTTGAAGTATCACAAAGGAAGTCCCAGCGCGGCGGTCGCCGCGCTGGGACTTCCTTTGTGATACTATGAAGACATTGCTTACTGACATATAGAAAGGCATCCCATTGAAATTGCGTTTTGGCGTGAAAACCGCGCCGCAGAACACGACTTACCAGGATATGCTGCGTGTCTGGCTGGAAGCTGACACAGTTCCATCAATAGAACACGCCTGGCTCTTCGATCATTTCATGCCTATCAGTGGAGATAATACCGGCCCTTGCCTTGAGGGTTGGTCGCTCTTGAGCGCGTTCGCCGCGCTGACCAAACGCTTGCGCGTCGGCCTGATGGTCACTGGCAACACCTATCGCCACCCGGCGGTACTTGCCAACATCGGCGCAACCGTTGACATCATCTCAAATGGTCGCCTGGACTTCGGCATCGGCGCGGGCTGGAACGAGACCGAGCATTCCGCCTACGGCATCCCGCTCTACAGCCCCGGCGAACGCATCCGCCGCCTGGGCGAGGCATGCGAAGTAATTAAGCGTATGTGGACAGAAACCGCGCCCAACTTCGACGGCCAATACTATCAACTGAAACAGGCATACTGCGAACCCAAACCCATCCAGAAACCCTACCCGCCCTTCGTCATCGGCGGTAGTGGCGAGAAACTAACCCTACGGGTAGTCGCGCAATACGCCGACATCTGGAACTACGTAGGCGGTGGCGTTGAGAACTTCCAGCAGAAAAACGCCATCCTGGACAACCACTGCGCCGCCGTTGGCCGCGACCCCAAAACCATCGAACGTTCCGTTCAATTCCTCGTCAACCCCAACGATCTGACAACTACCCGCGACCAGGTGCGCAGCTACATCGAAGCAGGCGCGACCCACCTGGTGATGGGCTTGCGTATGCCCTATCCAGAGGGAATCGTTCACCGCATCGGGGAAGAAATTGCAGAGCCGCTGATCGCGGAATTTGAGTAGCTTTTCAGTTATCTAATGAATTTTGACGACCGAATAAGGTAATGGAAGCGCCCACCGTCCTGTAGGGACAAGGGGCGGGATTGGGTGGATGAGGGGGCCTTGTGCTTGTCCTGGTGGGAGTGCAACCATCATGCTTCACGGAACCCAGGCGAATCGTGTTGCCACGAGGACAAGCACAAGGCCCCCACCCATCTCCACATCTGCCCCTTGTCCCTACAGGACGGGGCCCAGAAAGGGCGGGTATGACCTCAAACGAGATTTATCCAGGCATAACCTCCGACCCGGCCATTCTCGGCGGAGAAGCCGTCATTACGGGTACGCGGATACCCGTTTCACTTCTCCTCAGCCACCTTGCGAGCGGTATGAACATAGATGAAATCGCCTACGAATACGATCTCATCAAAGAGAGTATCTATTCAGCGTTAGCTTACGCTGCCAAACGAATCGAAGAGGAAACTATTACCCATCCGTAAACACCTTCCCCGTATTTCCATCAACCGTAATCATCTGCTCGTCCCAAATGCAGCGCATTGCTCCCTGCACATTGAGAACTGCGGGGATATCGTATTCTCCGGCGAGAATAGCTCCGTGCGATAATAGGCCGCCGACTTCGAGGACGAGGCCACTGACCAGCGGAAAGATGGGCGTCCATCCGGGATCGGTACTCTGAGTGACAAGTATATCTCCTGAAGTAAGCCTGCTCATCTCGTCGATACTCCAGATCAGGCGAGCGGTGCCGCGTGCATTACCAGCGCTCCCCGGTAATCCTTGCAGGAATGCGCCATCTGGCTCAGGATCAGGGATCAGATTTTACTTCAGAGATGTGAGTCAATCGAGAGCGCGAGCCGTTGCATTGTGACGCGCGCGAGAGGTCTTTAAGTTACTCTCTAGATGTGGCAATGTATGCTTTGCCGGTGGCAGCTAACAGCGTAGACTGCCCAAAACAAAAGGAAGAGAACATGCCGCAATAAATCAAAACCATGAACTTTGGAGGCGTAAGTATATGAAAACGGTCGGAGAGAAAACAAGTAAGGAAGTCCTTACTACATCACAACGATTGGCAGAGCTAATAAGTGTCGCCGCAATGCTCCTGTTATTTAGCTTCTTTGTATATCATCAAGCAACGAATACGGGCTTCTTCACAGCCAAATTCGGATTATTGGAGATGTTCTGCTTGTATGGCCCAATGCTTTTTTCCTTAGCCGCACCCATTGCCAGAGCGTTGAACGGCCATCGAAATCCAGCCCGCCCATTAGAAGCAGCTACTAATTTGTTCCTGGCGATTGCTTCTTTCTGGCTGTTGATGGTATTTCCATTCAACTTCTCTCATCTGGCCGACGCCCTGCCGGCTGCAATTCATTTTGCCCTTACCTGGATAACAAATGATATTGGCAAAGCGATCTTGATTCTACAGGTGATAGCGGGTACAATCACAGCATTCTTAACGACGATGAAATATCTTTCAATGCGCCGACGAGAGCCTGCAATCCTGTCTTAACATACGAAAGCTCTAACTTATCAGTCGGAGCTTTCTTTAACCTGAAGAGATGGAAAAGCCATTATATAGCCGCCGGTGATGTTAGCCAGCGCCGGACGTTGTTTGCGCATATCAATACTCATGCCAGTTATGGTGTTGATGAGCGAGACTGCATCAGCGCCCGACGCCGCGGCGGCTACGGCGGTTGGTCGCGCATCACCACTATTAGGCGAAAGCTTCACGATCATAGGCAGCGTGGTAGCGCGGCGCACAGCAGCCGTAACATCCGCGACGGCCTGCGGGTCCGCCCCAAATACGACGCCTCCGGCGCGAATATTGGGGCAGGAGACATTGACTTCAATACCCGCCACCCCCCCTGCACCCTCTACGCCCTCGAGTATTTCGGCCAGCGCCACAAACTCTTCAATTGTTTCACCAGCAATATTGACTATGACGGGCGTTTGCCAACTTGCCCAGAGCGGCGCGTATTTTTTCAGCACGGCATGCACGCCGGGATTCTGTAAACCAATAGCGTTGAGCATACCCGAAGCCGTCTCAAGCGTGCGCGGTTGCTCATTCCCAGTGTGAGAGTGAAGCGTCGTCCCCTTACAGACGATAGCTCCCAGCCGGTGTATTTCAGCGATCTTCGCGTATTCCACGCCATAGCCAAACGTGCCAGCCGCCGTCATGACCGGATTTCTCAGCAATAAGCCGCTTTTGTGTTGTGGGGCCAGTTCTGTTTGCAGATTCATGGCTGTATTATACCAGTTTGGAGCCAGGGCGACCGCAAGGGTCGCCCGTACAATACTACGATGCTCCTACCGTATATTGTACGGGCGACCCTTGCGGTCGCCCTGGCAGAAATGCTTTTTACCGGTTCCGGTTGATTTCCGCTCGCAATTGCTCTGTAGCCTTCCTGGCAGCTTCAGCAAAATCACTCCCTCGTGAGGCGAAGATGATGCTGCGCGATGCGCTGATAATCATGCCCCAACCGCGACTATCCTGTCCCGCTTTGACGGTTGCAGCCACTTCGCCGCCCTGCGCGCCTATACCAGGGATCAGGATGGGTATGTCACCGACCAGTGAACGCGCGCGCCGTAACTCATCTGGATACGTCGCACCCACCACAATAGCGCAATTGCCGTTGCTATTCCAATCTTGCGCGACATGCCGGGCCACTATCGTGTAAAGCGGCTCCTGCTGCGGACCAACGGGTAAATCCTGAAATTCGCCAGCGCCAGGGTTGGACGTTTTGACCAGCACAATGATACCCTTCTCTTTGCGCGCCAGGAATGGAGCCAGCGCCTCCTTTCCAAGATATGGATGCACAGTGATAGCATCCACGCCCAGGTAATCAAAGGCGGATTGCGCATAACCCAGGTTGGTACTGCCAATATCGGCGCGTTTGGCATCCAGAATGACCGGAATATGGGCATACATTTCGCGGATATAACGAACCGTGCTGATTAAAGCGCGTAAACCCGCCTCACCCTGCGCCTCATAAAAGGCCGAGTTGGGCTTGTAAGCACAGACGAGATCGTGCGTCGCATCGATGATCTCACGATTAAAATGAAACAGCGCATCCTCAACCGAACGCCCGGCTTTGATGACATCTGGAAGCTGTTCATAATCGGAGTCCAGCCCCACGCAGACGAAGTTGTCCCGTTGCCAGCAAGCTTCGAGCTTCTTAATAAATGTTATGTTGTTGATTGGTTGCTGCATTATTCCTTACCTCGCCAGAAAACTCTTCCCTTTACCAAGTTCCGTATTGATCGGCACGTTCGCTTTACATAACGGGCAATCTTCGGGCGCATAGGTATCCAGGTCAATCGACACCAGCGCCGAGATCGTCACGTCACCCACATCCGAGGGGCGCACATTGCCACGATTGCACAACGCGCTCAGCGCAACGACGTTCCCACCCAGCCCGCGTATCACTTCAATCACCTGCCGCGCAGAACCGCCTGTCGTCAGCACATCTTCCACTACTAATATATTTTTGCCAATGATGTATCGACTATACCCACGACCAAAGAAGAACTGCTTATCCCGACCATCGGATGCTTTTTCAGCATAAACGGCAAGCGTTTCCCCGTTCGTTCTGCGCTGGTTGAGGTGATGCGCAGCCCATTGTGAAAGCACAATGCCGCCCAGTACAGGCCCTACTACCACATCGATTTGTTCGGGATCATAGTCTTTAACCATCAACTTGCATAGGGCTGAAATAGTTCCTGTGTGAAGATACAACGCATCTTTGTTGATGTACACTGAGCTATGACGGCCAGAAGTATAGACGAAGTGGCTGCCTGTGACAATTGCGCCCACATCGGTAAACATTTGCATGATAGTGGAATCACTCATATTATTGTCCTCTCGTTTTATGGTCTCGTCAACCATTGACCTCGTGCCTCACCCACAACGCTTCCATCTTTATACACCAGATTGCCCCGTAGAAAAGTCGCAACCGGTTTACCCTGCAACGTCATACCCTCAAACGCCGACCAGCGATTTTTAGTGAACAAATCTGCTTTGCGTACCTGCCAGTTTTTATGAGCATCTACAACCACAATATCAGCATCTTTGCCCATCGCCAGCAACCCTTTTTGCGCGAAGCCAAAGATGCGCGCCAGCTTAGTAGATGTCACCTGCGCAATACGCACCAGCCCTTCATCAAGCGTTTCTCTGCCAAAATGCCGAACCCAGTTCGTGATTAAGGCGGGCAGAGCCTCCTGAAAACCCGGCAGGCCAGAAGCGACATCCCACACGCTGGCTTTTTGCTTCTCCTCCAGCGTATGTGGCGCGTGATCGGTGACGACCGTATCAATCCTGCCCTCGCGCAGCAGCTGCCACAGGCTCCGCTGGTCAGCAGGCGAGCGCAGCGCGGGAGCGATGTTGATGAGATTTCCGAGCCGCGCATAGTCGTCGCTATTGAAGCTCAGATGTACCGTCGTCGTTTCACCATACACCTCCACGCCCATGCTCCTGCCAAAGGCGACGGCGGCAAACTCTTCCGGTGTTGAGAGATGCAGCAGGTAAAGCTTGACGCCGAACTGCCGCGCCAGCGCGATCATTTCCAACACCGATGTCAACACCACCGACGTATTACGCGCCTCCGTCCAGGCGGCGGGGTCGCGCCTGTTCAATGTATCGCGGTATTGAACAGTGAAATAGTCAAGCAATTCCTGGTTTTCGGCATGGACCAGCATCATAATCTCACGCCGCCCCGCGATCTCGAAGATACGCGCAATATCGTACAGGCGCGGAATAGTGGTAGGCGTCGTGGCATGGCCCGCCGCGAACAGCTTGAACGAGGTAACAAGCGCGGGGTCAACCTCGCGCAACTCATCGATATCTTGCAGCGATGTCCCCATATTTACCGCAAAATCGGTATAGCACCGGCCCGTATACCGCGCAATCTGCTCCTTCACCCGCGCAACCGTAGTCGTTGGCGGTCGCGTATTCGGCATATCAAAGATGGTGGTGAAGCCCCCGGCCAACGCAGCGCGCGAACCATGCGGGATATCCTCTTTATAATCCAACCCCGGCTCGCGCAAATGCCCATGCGTCTCTATCAAACCCGGCAGCAGGTATTTCCCGCGATAATCGTAGGTGGCATCGCTCGAATACCCTTCGCTAATACGCGCAATCTTGCCCTTCTCGATTTCTAGCGTTCCTTCGATTATACGGTCGGGCGTCACGATTGAGCCGATTATGGTTGTGGACATGGGCTAGCTCCTCCAATAATGCTACTTTCCCGGCACGTTTTTGTTGAAGGGCGAACGAATTGGGGAATGGTGTGGCCTCGCTTTGATGAACTGTGCCGACCGAATGTAGCAATGTGTACTGCCTCGTTCTGTAGGGACAAGGGGCGGATGTGGGGTTGGGTGGGGGCCTTGTGCTTGTCCTCGTGGCAACGCGATTCGCCTAAGTTCCATGAAGCACGATGGTCTCCCTCCGACGAGGACAAGCACAAGGCCCCCACATCCACTCCACTCCACCCCTTGTCCCTACAGGAGGCCGGGGACGAGATCGTCTCGTCGGAGATAATTCTCCTATATTGTTGGTGAAAACCATCAGCGGGTTGTTTCGAGCTATGCATCGCTACACACCAATGTCATTTGTATACTCACACCACCCCTTAATCGGCAGACTCTCCACATCTTTCTCCACCAAAGCCTTAGCCAGCAGGCGCGCCTGTTTGATTTTGGTGAACAGGGGGACGTTGTGGTCAATGGCGAAGCGGCGCATGGCATAGTCGTCATCGACATCTTTTTTAACATAGCCATCGACGATATTGATAGCAAGGTCGATCTTATTATCCCGAAAGTAAGTCAGCGCGTTGGGATACTTTTGCTCGTGAATTTTATAGAGCATGGTGACCTCGATGCCGTGAGCCTGGAAAAAGACGCACGTCTTCTCGGTGGCATAAAGTGGGATGGCGAGTGTCGCCAGCAGCCGCGCGCTCTCCAGAAATTTGATCTTTTTTTCATCGCCGCCCAGACTGATGAAAATACCTTTACGCGGTATCTTGCCACCCGTCGCCAGGATAGCTTTCAGATAGGCTTCCTCCAGGTCTTCGCCAAAGCAGGCCACCTCTCCCGTCGAAGACATCTCAACGCGCAGAATGGGATCAGCGCCCGTCAGACGCGAAAATGAGAATTGCGGCGCTTTGACCGCCGTGAATGCCGGTTGCCGCACCTGCACCACCGGAATATTCTCAGTAAAGAGCGCGTCTATAAAGAGTTCGATGAAGTTGACGCCCGTTACTTTTGAGATGAATGGGAAGGTGCGCGAGGCTCGCAGGTTGACCTCAATCACGTACACCTGGTTCTCTTTCGCCAGAAACTGGATATTGAAAGGGCCGGTGATTTCTAACGCGCTGGCGATGGCGTGACCTGCGATCTCGATATTGCGCATGGTCTCCGCGTTGAGCGTCTGCGGCGGCAGCGCAATCGTGGCATCGCCTGAATGCACCCCGGCATTCTCGATATGTTCAGAGATGATGAAGGCTTTGACCATGCCGCGCTGCGCCACCGCGTCCAGTTCGATCTCCTTGACCTTCTCAAAGAACCGCGAGACTGTCACAGGATATTCAGGCGAAACCGCCGCAGCTTCACGTGTATATTGTTCCAGTTCTTCCGGTGTATAACAGACTTTCATAGCATTGCCCGAAAGCACATACGATGGCCGTACCAGCACCGGGTAGCCGACGCGCTCAGCAAATTGATACACGTCTTCCAGATTGACCAGCATCTTCCACTCCGGCTGGCGAATGCCCAGCGTATCCAGCAGCCGGGAAAACTTGTTGCGGTCTTCCGCCGAGTCGATATGCGCGGCATCGGTACCCAGTAGCCTGACGCCATACCTCTCCAATGCTCTGGCGCGATTATTGGGCGTCTGCCCGCCGACAGAGACGATCACACCATGCGGCGACTCGAACTCGCAGATATCGGCGATACGCTCAAAGGTGAGTTCTTCAAAGTAGAGACGGTCCGAGGTATCGTAGTCCGTCGAGACGGTTTCGGGATTGCAGTTGACCACAATCGAACACTTGTGATGCTTGCGCAGCGCCTCAACCGCGCTCACGCTGGTCCAGTCGAACTCAACAGACGAGCCAATGCGATAGGGGCCGGAACCGAGAATAATCACACCCTCGTCCCCCAAAGGCGCAACATCGTGATGCTGCCCATTATAGGTCATGTACAGGTAGTTGGTCTCCGAGGGAAACTCAGCCGCCAGAGTATCGATCTGAAAGACCGAGGGCGTGACACCAAGCGTTTTGCGCAGCGCGCGAATCTCCAACCCACTTTTGCCGACCAGCTCCCCGATGCGCTTATCCGACATGCCAGCCCGTTTCAGCGCCAGCAGCCGCTGCGCCGGAAGGTCAGTTTCGATGCGCAGGGCCTGCTCAATATCGACGATATGCTGAATGCGCTGTAAAAACCAGGGGTCGATGCCGGTAATCTGCGCGATTTCTTCGACCGCGATACCACAGCGCATGGCAAGCGCCAGGGCAAACATGCGCTTAGGCGTGGGCGTATAGAGGTAGCGGGTGATATTTTCGGCTATCGTTTCGCTCGTAGCAAAAGCTTTTTCAGACGTTGCGCCCTCAAAATCCAGGTCTAACATGCGAATGGCTTTTTGATAGGCTTCCTCAAAGGTACGGCCAATGCCCATCACCTCGCCCACCGACTTCATACCCGTGCCGATAGTTTCATCCGCGCCCTTGAACTTTTCCAGGTCCCAGCGCGGCATCTTGACCACTACATAGTCCAGACTCGGTTCAAAGCAGGCGCGCGTCACTCCGGTAACACGGTTGGTCAGTTCGATCAAGCCATAACCGAGCGCAAGTTTGGCAGCAACATATGCCAGGGGATAGCCGGTGGCCTTGCTCGCCAGCGCGGAACTGCGCGAGAGTCGCGCATTCACCTCGATCACATAAAAGTCCGACGTTTGCGGGTCAAGCGCGAACTGCACATTGCACTCCCCGACAATATCCAGGCTTCTCACAATGCTCGTCGAGGCGGCGCGCAGCTTATGATATTCGCTATTATTAAGCGTCTGGCTGGGCGCAATCACAATCGACTCGCCCGTATGGATGCCCAATGGGTCCATATTCTCCATATTGCAGACGGTAATGCAATTATCGTAACGGTCGCGCACGACTTCGTATTCGACCTCTTTATAATGATGCAGATATTGCTCAATCAAGACCTGCGGCGCAAAGGCCAGCGCGCCGCTAACGATCTGCCGCAACTCCTCACCATCATGCGCGATGCCCGACCCCTGACCGCCAAGCGCGAAACCGGCGCGCACCATCACGGGAAAGCCGATTTCTTCGCCGGTACGCAGCGCGTCCTCGAGCGTTTCCGCGCTGCGACTCTGCGGCGTCGGTATATCAATGCCATGCAGGTGCTGCGCGAAGGCCTGCCGGTCCTCGGTCAGCATGATAGCAGAGATGGGCGTCCCCAGGATACGCACATTGTATTTTTCCAGCACACCACTCGAAAAAAGTTCGATGCCGCAGTTGAGCGCGGTCTGCCCGCCAAAGGAGAGCAAGATGCCATCCGGGCGTTCTTTCGCAATAATCTTTTCGACGAAAAAGGGCGTAACGGGCAGGAAATAGACCTCGTCCGCCAGCAGCTT
This sequence comes from uncultured Chloroflexia bacterium, assembly GCA_963769535.1. GTDB lineage: Bacteria > Chloroflexota > Ktedonobacteria > Ktedonobacterales > Ktedonobacteraceae > CF-113. Next base: position 395,508 of record CAVYMC010000011.1, read on the forward strand.
CGAGGTCTGGATAGTGGCGATATTGGGGTTGACCAGTACTGTCTTGATGCCCTCTTCCTGCAATGCCTTGAGCGCCTGCGAACCCGAATAGTCAAACTCGCCGGATTGCCCGATCTTGAGCGCGCCCGCCCCCAAAATTAACACTTTCTGTAGCTTTTCCACGACGTTAGCCTCTCACCCTCTGTAGCTTTTCCACGACGTTAGCCTCTCACCTTCTCCAGAAAGTAGTCAAAGAGCCATTCGGTATCCACCGGCCCCGGCGCGGCTTCGGGATGAAACTGTACCGAAAAGAACGGGTACTCGATATGATGAATGCCTTCGTTGCTGCCATCGTTGGCGTTGACGAACCAGGGTACAAAATCGGGCGGCAGCGTTCCCACCGCGAAACCATGATTCTGCGTGGTGATGTAGCAGCGTTTGCTGTCGTACAGCACGCACGGTTGGTTCTGGCCGCGATGCCCGAACTTCAGCTTATAAGTATCGCCGCCAGCCGCCAGCGCCAGCAACTGGTGTCCCAGGCAAATGCCGAAGACGGGGATGCGCCTCTCCATCGCTTTCTGGATAGTCGCAATCGTCTGCTGCGCCATCTTCGGGTTGCCGGGGCCATTGGAGATCATAATGCCATCAAACGTAAAATCTACCGTTGGCGCGAAGAGGTCATAGTCCCAGGGTACCGTGATAACGCGCGCGTTCCTGGCGAGCAGCGAGCGCGCAATGTTGCGCTTGGCCCCGCAGTCAATCAGCGCGATAACGGTATCACCCGTGCCCTGTTCTAACACTCGCTTCGTCGAAACGCGCGCTACAAGGTTCTCCTCATCAGGATTGTAGAACGGAATGTCCGCGTCAAATATGATCCTGGCGGGCATAACGCCATGCTCGCGGATGTGCTGCGTCAGCAGGCGCGTATCAGAAATTTCAAGCGCTGGTATCTTTTCGCGTTGCAGCCACGTTCCCAGGTTCATGCTGCTCTGCGCGTGCGAGGGAATATCGATATAGTTCGAGACAATCAGCCCTGAGACATGAATGCGATCGTCTTCCCATGAACTTTGCTCTGGCACACCGTAGTTTCCTATCAGAGGGTAGGTCATAACGAGTATCTGCCCGCTAAACGAGGCATCGGTAAGCGCCTCTGGATAGCCCACCATGCCGGTGCCAAAAACCACTTCGCCAGCCGTTGGCCCGGCGTAGCCGAAAGATACGCCTTCAAAAACTGTCCCATCCAGTAACATCAACTTGCCCTGCCTCGGGTAAACGCTGCCAGGCAGTGTTTCAAGTGAAGTTCGTTCTTCAACGAGTGAAGTTCGCGATCCCATAGTATACTGTTCAATCATTATTAAGCTCTCCCCAGTACCAGCGCCAGCAACGCCATGCGTATATATAAACCGTTACGTATCTGCGAGCGGAAGTAGACCGCGCGCTCGTCAGCATCAACCGCGGGGTCAACCGTACTCACTCTGGGCAAGGGGTCCATCACAATGGTATGCTTGCCCGCGCGCGTGTGAAGTAGTTCTGGCGTCACAATAAAGCCCCGCTGCATCACGCTTTCATATTCCTGCGGCGAAGCGAAACGTTCCTTCTGGATGCGCGTCCAGTACCACAGATCGCAACACGCCGGAATATCCTTTTCGTGGTCTATCTCCTCAATTGAAATGCCCCGCTCGCCCCAGTAAAAAAGATCGTTGCGTTTGAGACGCAGTTGCTCCGGTGAGAGCAGGTATACACGGTTGTTTTCAAACAGCGACAACCCGCGCATCATAGAGTGAATGACGCGGCTATTGAGCGGATCGCCCGCCAGCAGGCAGGTGAGATTATCCAACCGCCCAAAGTGGTTATAGATGGTATACAGGTCCAACAGTGTCTGTGTCGGATGTTCGTTGTTGCCATCACCTGCATTGATAAGCGGAATGCTGGCAACATCAGCCGCGACCTGAGCCGAACCCGCCCGGTAGTGGCGCAGCACGATAGCATCAGTGTACGCCTCAAAGGTGCGCATGGTATCCTCAAAAGACTCGCCTTTACTTACCGATGAAACCGTTTCGGGGTTCTGTATCTCAATCGTCTCTCCCCCAAGTCGCTTGACCGCCGAAGCAAACGAGGCGAAGGTGCGGCTGGACGGCTCAAAGAAGAGCAACGAGACTACATATCCGCTCAGTAAGGATGATGCGCGATGATGCAGCGCAAGCTGTTTCATCTCGTCGGCCAGCCCGAAAAGCGTGTACAGATCTTCAACAGTGAACTGATCGAGCGAAAGAATATCTTTATGTCTAAAGTCGCCATGTATCTTGCTTTTATCAGCAGTAAACGCTGTACTATTCAGTTGTGGATAGGATTTTGTAAGCTGCATATTTTCCTCCAACTAATACAAAGGACAAAAAAAATTCCTCACCCCCGAATCAACGGGGTGAGGAAGAATCGTTCTCCGGTAAAACAACGCCGGGTCCCTCAATGGGATGATGAAAGCGACCTTTTCGTCTCTTCATTACCTCCCGAAGCTGATCCCAACGCATTAAAACCATGATGATACACTGCCTTTTCCAACCAGTGGAACGTTCATAAACCTGTCTCAAATTATTGGAAGTATACCCGCTCATTTTCCAAAAGTCAAGGAAAATGGCGGGCAAATTTTTATACCTCTTTGCGAGCGCGCACAAACGCGCTGACAAATTTGTCCTCAAGCTCTCTTCGTTCCGCGTCCGAAAGCGCGGCCAGCGACGAGCTTGCGCCACTTGCCGCCACATCCGAAACGGAGTAACGGCGTGTAACCTCGATATCAATATCGACAAAGCCTGCTTCGCTCAACAGGCGGCGATAGGTATCCTCTTCCAGCGCGCCAGCGATGCACCCGGCCCAGGCTTCCAGATCGGCGCGTATGGCCCGTGGAAATTGACCGAGAAACACGACATCCGAAACGGCAAAACGCCCGCCCGGAGCCAGCACGCGGTACGCCTCGCGCAACACCTGCCCCTTATCGGCGGACAGGTTAATCACACAATTAGAGATCACCACATCGACCGCGTTATCAGGCAAAGGAATCGCCTCTATCTCCCCTTTGAGGAAACGCACGTTTTCAACCCCGGCCTCGACCCGGTTGCGCTCCGCCAGTTCGAGCATGGCATCGGTCATATCCAGCCCATACGCAAACCCCGTTGGCCCGACGCGCCGCGCCGAGAGCAACACATCGATACCGCCTCCGCTACCCAGATCCAGCACGCGCTCCCCCGCTTTGAGTTCCGCCAGCGCTGTCGGATTGCCGCACCCTAAGGATGCCAGCGCCGCCGCCGCCGGCAACTCACCCAGTTCCGTGTCGTTATACAGACCAACGCTCACCGGATCAGCCTCTAATGTACCGCAACAATCCGCGCCGCAGCAACTCGCGTGGCTGGATGTTTCTGTCACCTGCAAAGCCGCCCGTCCATAGCGCTCGCGCACCTCTTCACGCAACTTTTCACCATCTTGAGGAACTGTACTCATTTCACGTATCCTTTCTGTCTATCACATTGCACACTGCATTATACAATACGTATTTACTGGTTTATAGACGGGAGTTTGGGAGAAAGGACGCAAAAATTGATATTATTTCCAGCTTATCTACACCCATCACCACATCCCTCATTAGTACAACACGCGCAATTCGGCTCATAATCAATAATCTTGCCCAACCGGTCAAACTCAAAGTGGCAGCAATCGAGCAGCATTGCTTTCAGCTTCTCTCTTGCTCGTTGCACTCGTGATTTTGCGCCGGAAAAGGAAAGCCCCAGTCTTTGCGCTAATTCCCGCTGGGTCAGTCCCTCGTATTCTGTCAGGATAAGCGCCTCGCGGTAGATAGCAGGGAGATTATCAACCATTGCTTTGACGCCGGGGATCAGGTCCTGAATAACCTTGTCTTCAAAAACAGGTTCATCTGGCACAAGCAGCGCTTCGGGAAGTTCTACGGTGGCTTTCTGTTGGCGATAGTAGTCCGCAATGGCATTGCGGGCGATCTGGTACATCCAGCTTTGCAGCTTTTCTTCGTCACGCAGCGTAGCAATGCGCGTGTGAATTTTTAGAAAGGTTTCCTGAAGCACATCATCAGCGCTTTGTTCATCTGGTACGCGCTGAAGTATAAAGTGTCTGAGACCTGAATGAAAAGTTTCCCAGATATTTTCGGTTGTCATGAGCATAGGCGATCATCCTTGTATGCATTATCTCACACAGAGACGGAGATTTGCCCAAAAGGACGCAAAGCGAAATGATTCTATTACTCTTTCCCTATAAGCTCATGCTCAATCCTCGAACGAAGCTCGTCACGCACACGGCGGTACACCGCTAATTGCTCTTCTTCACTACCAGAAGCTTTTGAGGGGTCTTCAAGTGACCAGTGCCTGCGTCTCACAGCGCCGGGGAAAACAGGACAGGCTTCCGCCGCCGCGTCACACACGGTAATCACCTCGTCAAACGGCTCGCGTACATAGCGCTCTAGCGTTTTTGATTGTTGCCCTGAAATATCGAGGCCAAGCTCGGACATGGCCTGAATAGCCAGAGGGCGTACAAAAGTAGCTTCAGTACCCGCGCTAAAGGCCTCGAATGTATCTCTCCCTAAAAACCGCAGTAACCCCTCGGCCATTTGCGAACGCGCGGAATTATGCGTACACAGAAAAAGCACTCGACGTTTCATGATAATTTCCCTTTCTCACGCTCAAGAAGTGTCAGGAGCAGGCGAATACGTGTCGTCAGTTGCAGGCTTAACTGCTCAAATGCGTGATAGCGTTCATCCTCTGTTCCCTCGACGGCGGCAGGATTGGGAAAGCTCCAATGAATGCGTTCCGGATCGCCTGGAAAGGTGGGACATTCTTCACGTATATAATCGCAAAGCGTAATAATACGGTCGAAGGATTGCTCCCGAAACTCGTCAAAATGCTTTGATCGCAGCGTGCCTGTATCAATTCCCAGATGAGCTAATACACGTATGGCATACGAATGAATACTTGTGGGATGACTGCCAGCGCTAAACGCCTCAACCGTTCCTTTGCTGAGGTATCTTGTGAGAGCCTCAGCTATCTGAGAACGCGCGCTATTTTCAGTGCAGAGAAACAACACACGTATTGGTTTATCAGAATTCTGCTCTACTGTATCCTGCCGCTCTGTATTGGTGCTGCTTAAAGCGGGATGCAGCGCATCAGCAGCAGAAAAGTAAAGAGTATGCAGTGTTTCAAAGTTCAGGCTATAGTAAATATCTCTACTATCGGCAGAACTGCGCCGCTCAGTAACAAGGTTCTGGCCTCGTAATTGCCGTAGATGATAGGAAACAAGATTTTGCGGCTGCTCTACCAGATGAACCAGTTCTTGAACGCAATAATCTGAACGCGCTAACAACACCAGAATTTTCCAACGAATATCATGAGCCAGCAGCTTGAGAAAATCTGGCGGGTGGACATTGGAAATTGTCAGTTGCATATTTTCCTCCAATCTAAATTGCATCAATTTACTTTGATGTAAATATAACACATATGTTGACGGAGAACAAGAGGTAGTGAGAAGGGCAGAAATCAGTCTGGAGAGTTCAAACCAAAAAAGCTAGTAGCCTGCGTATGCGTAATCGGTATTACATGAGGAACGCCGCCTGCGCTTGAACGAGCAGGCGGCATTGACATATTCTCAGTAAGCAGCGTAATTACTACTTGACCGAGAGCATCTGCACATCGAAAATGAGTACGGCATTGGCTGGAATGGTGGGGGGGCTGCCTGCAGCGCCATAGGCCAGGGCAGCCGGGATGATGATACGGCGAATACCACCCTGTTGCATTCCAAGCATTCCTTCGTCAAAGCCCTTGATGACCTTGCCTTGCCCCAGTACAAAGCTGATCGGGCTGCCGCTGCGATCATAAGAACTATCGAATTTCTTACCGGTACTCTGCAGCCAGCCGGTATACTCAAGCGAGACGCTACTGCCGCTCTTCGCGACGAGGCCGCACCCCTTCTGGACATCGATGTATTGCAGGCCATCAGGTAACGTAACAATCGCTTCGGTCAATGTTGGCGGCTTCGCGGGTCCGGCAGTTGCTGTCGGGGGCAGATTTAGCGTAGACAGGCAGGCATTCATGGCAGCGGCTGTCGCGGTTGCGTGCAGGCTTGCTGTGCGGGTAGCAGCGGCGTTCGCATTGGCCTGCTGCTTTGCCTGTTGGGCAACGCTGTAGTTCTGATATGCTATCACACCGAATACAGCCAGCACGATAACGACCACGCTGACGATGCTGCTCAACCATATACGCTGTCGCTGGCGACGGCGCGCCTGGCGCTGCAAGCGATCTTGCTGGCGCTGCCCCGGTTTACGCAATTTCTGCGAATTGCCTACGTTATTGTTTTCATTTACGGTTTGCGTCATAAGAATAGCATCTCCCTGGAAATAGTATTGTCATGTTAATGAATTGCAAAAAGAGAGTACCATTACCGGCGCAATCTGGCAAGAGGTAATAGGTGGGCAGCCGTTCAGTTTTGGCTGCGCAGAAGATGCTTTTGGATCTTCCCGACTGAGGTCCTCGGTAGCTCCTTGCAGAACTCAACGAATTCAGGGACGCGGAATTTAGCCAGCCGACCACGGCACCAGGCGATAATTTCTTCGACTGTCGCCTGTTCATTGGTATGAAGCACGACAAAGGCCTTGATGGCCTCATCTCTGAGTGGATCAGGCACCCCTATAACCGCGCAGTCGAACACCTTTGGATGTTGCAAAATGACGGCTTCCACTTCACTGGCGGCCACATTCTCACCTGCGCGCTTAATCATGTCCTTCGCCCTGTCCACAAAGTAGAAATACCCATCACTATCCTGATATGCATTATCCCCAGTCCAGATCCATTCCTGGCGAATGGTTTTGACCGTTGCCTCAGGGTCTTTGAAGTACCCTTTCATAATGGACCAGCCCGGCCGACCCTGGACAAGAATTTGACCAATCTGTCCCTGTTCGACAGGTTCTCCCTCATCATCCACCAGTTTCACTTCGTATCCCAGTGCGGGTAGCCCAATTGAGAGATTGCGTCGCTCAAAGTCAACCGGGTTCATGAGGGGCGGCCCCATCGTTTCGGTCATTCCGTACAGTTGCAGCAAAGGCGCCCCAAACCGATCCGCCCACTCATCGAGTTGGGTCGCGGTGATATTCTGGGCGGTGAGCGCAACACGAAGTTGGTTAGAGCGATGTTCGGGACGCCGCTCCTGGGCTAAAATCATGCGAATGGGGGCCGCAAAGAGGCTGGCAACGGTACAGTTGAGGGCAATACAGGCATCAAAATAGCCGCTCGCGCTGAACCGGGCCATCAACGCCATACTGGCTCCGGTCACCAATGTGCTCATCGTCGAATAATACTGAGCATTGGCATGAAAAAGCGGTAGAACGATACAATGGCGATCGTCAGGGGTGAGGCGAATCGCTTTTGCCACCGTCTCCCCGGCATAGATGAAGTTGGCATTGGTGACCTGTACCCCTTTAGGGCGGGAAGTGGTGCCGGAGGTGTAGAGAATACTGACATCGTCGAGTGGGCTTACCTGGGCCGGAGGCGGATCTGTTGGCTGCTCTGCCAACAACTCCGCAAAATCGAGTGCATCTGGAGGAACTGTTCCTTTACCGCAGATGACCACCTTCTCGACAGTAGAACAATGCCGTTGTACCTCGACGCTGGCCGCGAGATAACTGGCCTGGGTGAAAATGAACCGGCTCCCGGAATGACCAACCAGGTATTCCAGTTCAGCGGGCACTGATAGAATATTGGTCGGCATCACCACTACCCCAATTTTCGCTGCGCCAAACCAGAGATAGAGGAATTCCAGGCAATTTGGCAAATGGACGTTGATTTTGTCGCCTTTGTTAAGTCCCAACTTGCGCAGCAGGTGCGCTGTCCGGTTCACTTGCGCATCAAACATGGCATACGAAAGCTGAGTAACACTGCCTTCCAGATCATCAAAGACGACGAAGGTCTTATCGGGCATTGTTGCCACCCGATATTCAAGCAATTGGCGAAGGGTACGGTACCCAACAACTGTGTTCATGATGAATACCCGGCCCGGTCTAATGGAGATTGAGGGTCAAGATGCAGTTCAACGCGCGGCACCCATTGTTTGCCTTGTTCCGCAACGACTTGTTCCTGTGTGCTGGGCATGCAGATCAGATCACCAAAGACATTGATGCCATTATGAACTAAGAAGCTTTGAAAAATGAGATTCGACGGGGACTCCTGCGCTATTTGCAGATAGAATGTACGCCGGACAAGTTTATCCGGTCTATGCCGACACTCCACCGCTACCGCCTCTGGATCAAACCCTTGAAGCATACAGAACTGGAAGAGTATATCCAGGCGATTCTCCACTTCAGCCGCAGTTAAACCTGTCACCCGCAGCAATCCGTCACTCCAACGTTGGATGGAAGCATACGAGCGCCATTGCGCCATGATAGTGGCTTCTTGTTCATTTATGATCTGCATTTCTCCTCCACGGGGTTTGTGACAGAACAACTACTAGACGCCCTTTTCCGGAGCCTGGGATAGTGTTGCAACAGGTGCTCGATCGTCATCGCGCCGGATGTTGTTTTATGAAACAGGGTGGATGCCAGGACCACCTTCATCCCCAGTGATTCGATTTGCGCGGCTTCCTGGTGATCCGCTTCGTCGAGCACAAACACATCGACAAAGTCGCGGTAGAGGCCGGCCACAGCCGCCGCCCGGTGCGGAAGACCATGCGCCATCATCAACGCAGCGCGGCTTCGCGCGCGTTTGGCTTCACCGGGGTCTTCAATCGGCACACCCGACACGATTGGAGTGATCGCCAGTACCGGAGCGGTAGTTTCGGTCAGCGCTTGTCTGACGCCCGGAAGCGTAAGCGCCGGCACCACACTGGCGAATGGATTGCTCGGCGCGATAATCACCAGTTCGGCCTGCGTAATGGCAGCGATAACGCCAGGGCCAGGTTGAGCCGTCTCACTACCCCGATAGCAGATTTGTGTAACGCTGTCTTGCGCGTCATTACGCACCAGGAATTGTTGATAGTGCAGCCAGTCTTTGCGCGTGAGGACGTGGGTCTCTACCTCCTGTTCAGTCATAGGCAGCGCCTGTAGCCGTACACCCATCGTTTCAGCAAATCGACGAGTGATTTGTGTCAATGTCAGCCCTTCGCGAAGCCAGCCTGTGCGCAGCAAATGTGTCGCCAAATCGAGATCGCCCAGATGAAACCAGGGTGGTTCTCCCAGGTTGCTGATTTGCTCCATCGCACGAAAGCTATCACCTTTCAGCCCCCAGCCCCGTTGATCATCCTTCAGGCCAGCATGGGCATACAGGGTGGTGTCAAGGTCCGGGCAAATGCGTAAACCATAGAGCCAGAGATCATCCGCGGTATTGACGATACAGGTCAACTGCTCCTCCGGCACAACCGCCGCCAGCGCTTTGCTGAAACGGCTGGCTCCGATTCCGCCACCCAAAAGTGTGATCATCGCGTGCTCCCCTACCGCGCTACAGCCAATCCGGCTTCTCATTTGGTAACCGGCGACCGTTGGCGATGAAAAAGCCGCGGATGATGTTACCTCGTGCCGTCTGCTCTTGCCAGGAACCTTGAATCTGCGTCGAAAATTCTTTCACTCGAGCGCTATAAAAATTTCGCTTTTTGTACTTGCGTGTCTCTAGATCAAAGATTTCTGCCACCATCTGATCCGGTGTGCGTTCCACAAATGCACAGAACTCTTCAAGAATCGCCAGGCGTGCCTGTACTTCAGGCTCAGTGTAATCTTTGATGGCGAGATCCTCAAGAAACTTCTGAACTGTTCGATAGTCAGTAAATCGAGTCGGCTGCTCTTGCATCAAGTTGTTCCCGTTCTCCAAAACTTAGACATGTAGGACACGCCTGAATGCTATTTGGTTCCTGCTTCAACCAGGGCAGTTTCACTATCCGTTGCCAGATAGCCAGAGCTTCCCTGTCCACAGGCGTTTTGTGTGTCGAGAGAACTTCCCGCCACGTTTCTTACATTGAGCGCTGCATTGAGATCACGATCAAGCACCAATCCGCACACTTCGCACACAAACACCCGCTCGCTCAAACTCAATTCAGGCTTGACACAGCCACAACTTGAGCAGGTTTTCGATGAGGGATAGAAGCGATTGACGGTGACGATCTGGACGCCGCGCCATGCAGCCTTGTACTCCAACTGGCGACGTATCTCACCAAAATTGCTATCGGCTACCGCCTGCGCGAGGCAATGGTTTTTGAGCATACCCGCTACATGCAAATCCTCAATCGCTACCAGGGCGTGGTTTTTAGTGAGAAAGCATGTGAGTGTATGCGCGCTATCTTTGCGGATATGCGCAATGCGAGCATGGGTTATGGCTATCGCTTTGCTTCTCTTCTTGAACCTGGGATAGCCCACCTTGTCATGAAACTTGCCCTGGGCTTTCAATTTGAGCTTGTGATAGAAGCACTTATACGCTGTCTCCAAATCGCGCAATGCCTCTTGCATCGCGCATTTGGATACCTCGTATATCCAGGGATACTCACTTTGCTTGAGGGCGTTCAATTCACGATGGAGATCAATAGCAGACGGGGCTTTTCCCCCCGCCTTGTACGCGGCTTGCTTACGAACAAGCCCCCAGTTATAGGCAAAACGAGCGCAACCCGCATGTTTGAGGCACGCCGTGCGTTGCTCGTTATTCAGGTCTAGCCCGGTTTTGTAGCCACGTACCACGGTTGCCATTAGTCGTCCTCTGTTTTCATCGCTTGCTCAACACAGTGTTTGATCTTCTCAGCACGGCGTTTGCTAGTGCGGCGGCCATAGATGCGAGCGGCCATACTGGTTATTACGCTCACAAAATCATCCACCAGGTCATTGTTCGTCTCACTTGGAAAAATCACCTCAAGATGACGGTCTTGTGTGATAAGCAGTTGCTCAATATAGTGATAGCCAAAGCGGGTAAGCCTATCGCGGCGCTCAACTACAATAGTTCCAATGCTCGTATCAGCCAGGAGCTTCATAAGCTTGGGACGCTGCTCATTGAGTCCAGAGGCAAGTTCAGTCACCTCTTTGGCAACGGTGTAGCCTTTGGCAGCGGCGTAATCCTTGAGGCGTTCCAATTGTCGGTCTAAATCGGCTTTCTGATCTGCCGATGACACCCGCGCATACAAGGCAATGCGTCCAGTAATCGGCTTTTCATCATGCGTATCTCGCACAATGATTAAGCCCGTTGCGGTCTGATAAGCGTCTAAGGTGCCAGCCTTAAACCAGCGATAGGCTGTTTTGTAGGTGACACCTGTTTGTTTGGCATACTGACTCAATTTCATGTCCCTATTTTACCATAGAATGACCAAAAGAGTCAATACTATTTGAGATTAGTTAAAACCCTACTCATGAGCGAGCACCACACTGATTCAGGCAGAAGCCAGTGCGGATACTCGCTGATGATTACCCGCCTCCAGCTTATTCGGGCAAGCCAAACAAGTGCGCCATTGCGCGAATTTCGGCGGCGCGCCAGGAGTTGGGGCCTTGTGGCTGAATCATTCCCGCAGCTTCAAGCTGAGCAACAACCGCAGTATCGCGCTTGAGTGGTTCGCCCCATTTACCGCTGAAATAGAGTGACTCAAAATCGGGGCGAGGACGCTGGCCGCCGGCGTCTGCTGATTCAGCCGGATAGCCAACCAATTGAATTTGTGTAGGCGTCACATGCTCTGGCATACCCAAAATCTCACGGATCTCTGCGCGACGACCCGTAACCAGAGCTGTCCCTAATCCCTCGTCAATTGCTGCCAGCAGGGCAGAGCCTACAGCTAGACCACATTCGAAGGAACTCAACCATTCCGCGAATGTCCGATTGCCAGCCATGACATTGAAGTCGGGATTCGGCATCACGACTGACTCAATAAATTCGCTGCTCCAACCATGGGTTGAGTTGAGCGCCCTAACTTTGATTAACTCGTGCAGGTCGTCTCGCAAGTTGTCCCAGCCAGACATATCAACAACCCAGACGATGAAGACCGGCGCTTGCTGCACCTGCGGCTGATTATACAGCGCATCAACCAACGCATCTCTGATGTCACCCGGAGTTTTGCCTCGCTCAATCACCACTGCCTTGCGAGTCAATTGGGCATTACCATGCTGGGACTGAAGTCGAGCCGCCTCCAGAATCACTTGAATTTTTTCTGGTTCTACAGGTTGCCAACTCTTGAAGTAGCGGATGGTCCGGCGATCACCAACTGCTTGCTTGAACTCCATTCTGATACCTCCTTTGTGAAACTGACATCTCTTTCCCGACCGTAGTTAGATGGGTATCTGTAAGAGTACTGAAATGCGGCTTGATTCGGGCAATCAGCCACGTCTACACACCGTATGGACACGATGTTATAAATAACTATATCTTACGAAAGTACATAGAGTCAAGGAAGCGGTGTTTTCGTGTTTTCACGCGCCCTGGAAATCTCGACAGTTTCAGAATATTCGTGTTATAATACTATTCGCCATCGTCAAGGCAGTACCACACGTCATGTCTCTACATACATAATGTACATAGCCATATCACTCACGCCGCGCTAACACAACTAGAAGGAGTAAATATGCCGACTCAAGGATATATTCGCTTTCCCACCATTCACCAGGATACCATTGTCTTCGTCGCTGAAGATGATCTGTGGCGCGTATCGAGCGAAGGCGGACGCGCCGAACGCCTGACTGCCGGAGTGGGTGAAGTGCGTTTACCCCACTTTTCGCCAGATGGCACGCTGCTGGCATTTGTTGGAGAGGAAGAAGGTCCGGACGAAGTCTACGTCATGCCGTCAGAAGGCGATGTCGCGCGGCGTCTCACCTTCCAGGGCGCATCGTGCAAGGTCGTCGGCTGGTCTCCCAAAGGAGATGCCATCCTGTACGCCAGCAATGTAGGGCAGTCGCTGTGGGGGCAGGAATTTATTTATGCCCTCTCACCGCAGGGCGGACAACCGCGCAAGTTGCCCGTCGGGCAGGCTAACGCCATATCCTACGGGCCGCACGGCGGCATAGTAATCGGTCGTAACATTGGAGAACCGGCTCGCTGGAAACGCTACCGCGGCGGCACCGCCGGTCATCTGTGGTGTGATGTCGAGGGCAACGGCATCTTCCAGCGACTGCTGCGGCTGGATGGCAACATAGCCGCGCCTTGCTGGGTAGGCGAGCGCATCTACTTCATCTCTGACCATGAAGGGATCGGCAATATCTACTCCTGCACGCCTCGGGGCGAAGATCTGCATCGTCATACCGAACACCAGGACTTCTACGCGCGTAACCTCTCCAGCGACGGACAACGCATGGTCTACCACGCGGGAGCAGACCTCTACCTGTTCGACCCAGACGAGTCGCGCTCGCGCCAACTGCAAGTAAGCCTGCCCGGCTCGCGCGCCCAGCGCAACCGCAAGTTTGTCTTCGCCGGGCGCAACCTGCACAGCGCCGCGCTGCATCCCCAGGGCTACGCGCTGGCAACCACCACACGCGGCAAAGCTTTCTCGTTTGGCAACTGGGAAGGCCCTGTAGTCCAGCACGGCGCGCAAGACGGAGTGCGCTATCGTCTGCTGGAATGGCTCAACGACGGCAAACGCCTGGTAGCCATCAGCGATGAGATCGGTCGCGAGGCGCTGGTGGTCTTCAACCCGGAAGACGCCAGCGAACCGAAAGTCTATAGCGATATCGAGTTTGGCCGCGCCGTTGACCTGCTTGTCTCGCCCACTGACGATACAATAGCCATCACAAACCACCGCAACGAGCTAATCGTAGTAGACCTGGAAGCCAGTAGCGCGCGCGTGCTTGACCGCAGCGATTACGAACGTATCCAAGGCGCGGCATGGTCGCCCGATGGACGTTGGCTGGCATACGGCTTTACCGGTCTGCGGCGCAAGACAGCCATCAAGCTTTGCAACCTGGAGAGCGGCGAAACCTACATGGCGACCGACCCCATCCTTCGAGATTTTTCGCCTGCCTTCGATCCTGAAGGGAAATACCTCTACTTCCTGGGGCAGCGCATCCTTAACCCCGTTTCGGACAACCTGCACTTTGAATTGAGCTTCCCGCGTGGCGTCAAGCCCTATGCCATCATGTTGCAGCGCGACCTGAAATCTCCGTTCATCCCCGAACCCAAAGCTCCGGGCGACAAAGAGAAGGAAAAAGACAAGGAGCAGGGCAAAGAGAATGGCGCAGAAAAAGAAAAAGCGGGCGAGAGTGCGGAGGAAACCAGTAAAGAGCCAGACGACGCCAAAAAAGAGGATGCGGACACCAGCAAACCCACGCCTATCGTGATCGACCTGGATGGCATCACGCGGCGCATCGTGGCTTTCCCCGTCTCCGAAGGGCTATACACCCGCGTTCTCGGCATCAAGGGCAAAGCGCTGTTCCTCTCCTTTCCCATCGAAGGTGCCATCGACCAGTCATTCAGCAGTACCCATGAGCCTAAAGGGCGTATCGACAGTATCGAGTTTGAAACGCAGAAGCAAGAATTTCTCATGGACGGCGTAGAGAGTTTCAAACTGTCCCGTGATGCCAAAACTCTGTTCTACCGCTCAAATTCGCGCTTGCGCGTCTTAAAAGCAGGCGACAAAGCCCCGCGAGGAGAAAACGCCGACCGTACCAATCGCGATACGGGCTGGATCGATTTGAACCGCGTAAAAGTCTCGGTGCAGCCTGCCGCCGAATGGAAACAAATGTTTGCCGAGGCCTGGCGTTTGCAACGAGAACAATTCTGGACCGCAGATATGTCGGGCATAGAGTGGGAGAAGATCTACGCGCAATACGCGCCACTCGTCGAACGTGTCTCTTCGCGTTCAGAACTCTCTGACCTCTTCTGGGAGTTACATGGCGAACTGGGAACATCCCACGCCTACGAATGGGGAGGCGAATACCGGCAGACCCCCAATTACCAGCAGGGCTATCTGGGCGTTGACTGGAGCTACGACGAAGAACACCAACGTTATCGCATCGCACGCATCGTGTGGGGCGATCCATCCGATAGCAAAGCCACTTCGCCGCTCACCAGTCCTGGCCTCAACATCGAAGAGGGCGACGCAGTACGGGCAATTAACGGCCAGCGTGTCACACCTGAACGCGGCCCGGCGGAATTGCTGGTCAGCCAGGCCAACAACGAAGTGCAACTAACCATCGAGAGCGCGGCCAGTGGCGAAACGCGAGTTGTCTCCGTCAAGGCCCTGGGCAACGAGATGCCCGCTCGCTACCGCGCATGGGTCGATAAAAACTGCCGTTACGTGCATGAACAAACGCAGGATCGCGTCGGCTACATCCATATTCCCGACATGGGCTATAGAGGCTTCGCGGAATTTCACCGCAGCTACCTTGCCGAGTACGACTATCCCGCGCTGCTCATCGATGTGCGCCACAACGCCGGGGGCATGGTCTCCGGCCTGCTGCTGGAAAAAACTGGCGCGGCGGCGCATCGGCTACGATTTCGCGCGCTGGGGTCAACCCGAACCCTACCCGGCAGAATCGCCACGCGGTCCCATGGTGGCCCTGACCGACGAACACTCCGGGTCGGATGGCGACATTTTCAGCCACTCCTTCAAACTAATGAAGCTTGGCCCACTGGTCGGCAAACGCACCTGGGGCGGCGTCATCGGCATTCACCCGCGCCACCAACTGGTTGACGGCACCATGACCTCTCAACCGGAGTACGCTTTCTGGTTCAAAGATGTCGGCTGGAACGTGGAAAACTACGGCACCGACCCCGACATCGATATCGATATCGCGCCGCAGGACTACGTCAACGGTGTTGATCCACAACTGGACCGCGCCATCGCCGAAGCCCTGCGTATGATCGAAGAGACGCCTGCATTAGAGCCTGATCCGGGCGAACGACCCAGAAAAGGCAGAGTGGATTTTACTCGCTCATGACCGGGACAGGCGGCTTCTCAACCGTCTCGCCGCGCTTTTTGGCTGCCTTCGCCGCCTCAATAGCGGGGTCGCGACCGAGGAAGAAAGCCAGCGCGGTGCAGACGCCACAGCCGATCAATACGACCAGGAAGGTATCGTTCAAGCCCATCGTCAAGGCGTGCTGCGTGACACACAACTTGAGCGCCTGCGCGTTCTGACCCGCCTGTTGCACACAGGCGGCGACCACTCCGCTAACTGGCCGGGTCTGCAAACCGGCGGCAATTTCGCGGGCGTGGGTCGTGGCTTGCTGCGTCAGGTAAGTGGTGAGCAGAGCCACACCCACCGCGCCGAATACCACTTTGGTCGAGCTAATGAGCGATGATGCCTTTGCCATCTGCCGGTTGCTAATGACTGAGACCGCCAGGGTCTGCAAAGGCTGGGCCACCAGACCCAGGCCCAGGCCGCGCAAAATCAACCACAATTGCAGGTCCGCTCCCGTTGTACCGGTAGCCAGGCGTGTGAAGCCGATCATCGAAATCGCGGCAACAGCCAGACCAGCAACGGCCAGGACGCGCGGCCCAACCCGGTTGTACAGCTTGCCGCCAATAGCCAGCCCAACGGCCATCGCCAGGCCCTGGGTAATCAAAATCTCGCCCGTTGAGAGCGCGGTTAAGCCCTGTACGCTCTCAAAGAACAGCGGCAAGATGAAAAGGCTGCCGAAGAGTACCCCTGTTGTCGCCCATGTCAGGATGTTCGCCATCGTGAAGGTATAGCTGCGGAAGAGCCGCACATCCATGACCGGGTCTTTCACCCGCAATTCTACGATGATGAAAGCGACCAGCAGCACAACGCCAGCAACCAGGAACGAGACGACCAGGGCATCACCCCAGCCGCGCGTGCCTGCCTGGTTGATACCATAGACAAGGGTGGTGAATGCCGCCATTGACAGCACCAACCCCAGGAAGTCAAAGCCCTGCAATACTGCATCCTCCTGACCGTTCGCCGCGCGCTCGGTTTTGTTGTCACGTAGAACAATCATCGCAAGGATGAAGGCGACGACGCCAATAGGAAGATTGATGGTGAATATGGCATTCCAGCTAAAGTTGGTCGCCAGGTACCCTCCAAGTGTCGGGCCAAAGGCAGGCCCAAGCAGCAGAGGAACCATGAGTATCGAGATGGCGCTGGCGCGTTCCGTCGGCTTAAACATACGGAAGATCATAGCCATAGCTACCGGCAGCATGGCCCCACCGCCAACGCCCTGTAAAAGGCGAAAGGCGATCAGGAACTTCTCGTTGGGCGCGATCACGCACAGCCCGGAACCGATAGTAAACAACGCCAATGTAATCAGGAAGATGGTTTTTGTTCCAATACGATCACTCAGGTAGCCTACAATCGGGATGACTGCCGCAGTTGCCAGGAAGTAGCCGGTGCCGACCCAGGTAATCGTCTGGAAATCCGTGTGGAAGGCCCGGGCTATTTCGGGAAGCACGACGCTGACAATGGTGTTATCAAGAATCGCCATCAGCAGGCCGAGCGCAATAACAAGCGTCGCCTGCCACCTGTATGAGAGATGCATAGCACATCTCCTTTCTTTTCTAAGACTGCGTCTCCGGGAGATCGATCATCATCCCATGAACGACAAAAGCAACAATGTACTCCCGCGTGCGCGCGAGCGATGCGGCTGACAATAAATCTTCATCCGGGTGAAGAACCATCTGATATAAAGGAATGTAGGTGAGATAGGACAGGCAGATTTGCATGACCATCGTGAGTTGGATCAAGGGAACGAAATCGGTTCGAAGCAGTCCAGCACTGCGCGCTTTGTGAAAGAGCGCCTCGAACGGTTCCGTATCCTCCGTATTAAATTGTGAAATGATCTTTGCATAAATCTGCCATCCCTCCGCCTGTTCCCAGAGCAACATACGCATGAAAAGTGGATGTTCTACCAGGTAATCAAAAATGGTGCCAACGATCTTTTCGAGTAATGCCTTGAACGCGCGCGCGTTGGTGGCAATGGTTTCATCCGCCAGTAAAGGCGCGATCATTCGCATCTGTAACGCGGTCATATCTTCGTCAGCGCGCCTGACCACCTCTGCATAAAGCCCCAGCTTATCGCCGAAGTAATGAAAAATCAGGCTTTTGTTATACCCCGAAGCCGCCGCAATGACATCAATACGCGCGCCATCAAAGCCGTTTGCCGCGAAGATTCCCTCCGCCGCGTCCAATATAGCCAGGCGCGCCCCTTCAGCATCGCGTTCGCGCCTGGCAGCAGCGCTACTCATCAATAGTCCTTTCACATCTCTATCTAACTAACCGGTTAGTTATATTAACCAACTAGTTAGATAATAACCGGTAAAAAGAAATTAGTCAAGAGTCATAGTCTATTCATTTCGAACACCATACCCTCATCCCACCCACCCACGTTCCCACCACCACCTCCGCAGACGCCCCGAAGAACAACACGTCCAACAAATCCCCGGCATTCCAACCCGCTAACGACGGATGCTTCACATCGATCGCCACAAAATCGGCCAGCATTCCCGGCGCGATCACGCCCGTTTCAATGCCCACCGACTTCGCGCCCTTGCGCGTGCCATAATCCAGCAGCAGCGGCCCCGGCGACGCCATCGCATCGGCCACCAGCACGCGGCGGCGCTGGTAGCGCATCCGCGCGCTATATTCGGCCCAGCGCAGTTCCTCGACGGGGTCGAGACGAGTATTGCTATCAGAGCCGATAGCAAGCGGAATGCCATGTGCCAGCAGTTCCACGTAGGGAGCGATGCCGTCGCCCAGGTCGCCCTCGGTGGTCGGGCAAACACAGACGGTACAACCGTAACGAGCAAGCAGATCAATCTCGGTAGCATTCGCATGAGTGGCATGGACAACCGTCGTCATGCTCCCCAGCGCGCCGAAACGTTCAAGCAGTTCGATGGGCGCGCAGCCATAGGCGGCCAGGCATTGCTCAATCTCCGCTAGCTGTTCATCAGCGTGAACATGCAAAGGCAGCCGGTATTTATGGCTATATGAAGCAATGGCGCGAAACCAGGCTTCAGGCACAGCGCGTACCGAATGCGGCGCAACTCCCACCGGGACGCCCCTCTCTCGCAGCGACTCAACCCGCTCAAGATACGCTTCGACCGAGGCATCGCAGAAACGCCGTTGCCCCTCTTCCGGCGGCTGATTGAAGCCGCTCGAAGCATAGGCAGTCATGAGCAGCACCACCCGTATACCCGCGTCTTTACCCGCCCGCAACACAGCTTGCGACATGGCATTGGGGCTGGCATATGGCGTACCGTCAGGTTGATGATGCACATAGTGAAATTCGCCAACAGTTGTATAGCCTGCCGCCAGCATCTCGCGATACGTGCGCACCGCTCCTTCGTACAACAGATCGGGAGTCAATCGCTGCGCCCCGGCGTACATAGCCCGCCGCCATGTCCAGAAGGTGTCTTGTTGCGAAAGCGGGCGATGGGTATGACCCCGCAATGCGCGTTGAAAGACGTGGCAATGCGCATTGACGAAGCCCGGCAAGAGGGCCACGCCAGGGAGAAGGTCTATCTCGGCGGCCACAGTATCCGCACTCGTTAAAGCCTGTCCTCCTGCGTATGGCACAATAGCAGCAATGCGGCCATCATCAGAGATCGAGATAGCTTTGTTGGCTTGCAAGCCTTCAGGTGTATAAACGTAATCGGGTACAAGATATTTCACATGTCATCCTAATTATCGACTTACAATGCCCCCGCGTCGCCGATGAGTTGGAAGCCTGCCCAGAAATAGGGATGGACGCGATAGGGCCTGATAGAGGTGCGCGAGCGTGCCAGGAACGCGCGCTGCGCCCCACCGAGGGCGGCGGCTTTAGGCAAATCGCTCAACAGAGCCTGGTAGAACATCTCCATCAGTTCCGCGCTACTGGCATCATCGACTTTCCACAGCGTGGGCAAAAGAGAGGCTGCCCCGGCATAGAGGAAGCCGCGACCAAGCCCGATCACCTCATCGACGCCTTTGACGATTGAGCGACCAGTCTCACACGCGCTCAACGTCAACAGCGAACAGGACGAGAGATCGAGGTTAAAGACATCGATGGCATCCAGTTTGTTGTCAGCAAGCTGGATATGCGAAAAGTTGGGGGCATCGAGGCGGAACATGCCATGCGCGGCAATATGCACGATGGGACTGTGCGCTCCCACCTCAACCAAAAGTGCCTTTGTCGCCGCGTCATTAAGGGCGCAGGGCGCCCCCAGCAGTTTCGCGACAGCCTCGGCTTCCTGCCGCGCAAAGGCCAGCCGCCCATTGTCCGAAAGGCCCATCACCAGCGAGTTTTGCAGGTGAATGCCCTTCAGTCGTATGTCCTTACCGCGCTTGCGGCAGATGTCGTGCAGCGCGGCGGCTGGCAGGTAAGAGACATTGATGCGTTCGATGACAAATTGCACGCCATCGAACAGGCAGTGAAAAGGCAGGTAGTGCAGCAGGCCATAGGGAACGATAGTCAGGTGCTCACAGGCATCAAGCGCCGACTCTACGGGTTTTAGCAGCACATCATACAAGCGTTGCAACAGCCCCAGACTGTTTTCCTGCAAACCTGCGAAAGCCTGGGCGCGGTCCTGCGCACCACTGGCCTGAGCCGCCAGGTCAAGATTGACGCGCCACAGCGAGAGCAACCGTTCCAGCCGGGGTACAACGCCCGGAATCACCAGCGTATCCACCCCGGCGCGCGTTATCTTGAAGATATACAGGTCACTTTCGGTCAGATAATACTCCAGCATCAACGTTTTGCGTTCAAGTTTCTGCCAGAGCGAGGTGATAATGCTGTCCGTCCATTTGGAACGCGAGCGCGATGCGAGGTCTCCCGCCAGGCGCAGTTGTATCTGTTCCAACAGGTGTTCGATGCTATGTTCGCGCTTTTGCATCTCCTGGCGCGCCTGCCCCGGCTTCATAGCGCGAATACGCAGCACGGCGGTGTCGCTCAGATTGGCTTCGTACTCCGCGTCGTACACAATCGAACTGTACCAGGCCTGTTCCTCTCGCAGGTGCGCCAGGTCATCCAGAATAGCCTCGCTGGCCTTATCCGCCGCTCGCAGGCGAATATCGATATTGTTGCGCAAGTAGTCGCCCAGCACCCGTGACTTGGCTTTCTCGACGTAAATGAGGGCCTGTTCCTTCCTCTGCTGCTTCAGCGCCAGGATCATCGCGCGTTGGTACACCGCGCCCTTGTCTTCGAGGAAGCTGCTGCGTTCGTCCAGCACAAGAAGGCTCTGCACATCCTCGATGCCTTTGATAGCGCGTTCGTAGTAGTTCGCTGCCGCCTGTGTGTCCTGATGAAA
The DNA here is from genome assembly GCA_963769535.1 of uncultured Chloroflexia bacterium. Lineage (GTDB taxonomy): Bacteria > Chloroflexota > Ktedonobacteria > Ktedonobacterales > Ktedonobacteraceae > CF-113. The sequence goes on from CAVYMC010000011.1 coordinate 416,667, forward strand.
CTCGGCAATTTGCCCAAGCATGTAGTTGCAGCCATATCTCAAATCGAGCAAGCCCTGCCCCTGCGCAATGTCTAACGCCTGCTGGCACAGTTCCTGCGCCGACCCGGTATTGCCAAGATTGGCAAGAATGCGCGCCTGGAGCAACGCGGCCCGCGCCAGTTGCGGCAGCGCCTCTTGCTCCGCGAAAGCATCGGCGACAGAGCGCGCCTCGCTCAGGCTTTCATCGTACCGCCCGCTGACAAAATAGAGTTCCGCCTGCTGCAAACGCACTTTGGAGGCCAGCGCCATAAAGCCCATATCTTCCAGGATCGCGCGGGCCTCGCGCAGCTTCTCGTGGGCATCAGGCAAATCTCCCGTCAGCATGGCCCCTTCTGCCTGATACAGCAGGGACTGCGCCAGATGGTTCCGGTAACTCTGAGAATGGCGGAAGAAAGCCACCAGTTCGCCTGCCAACAAATATGCTTCGCGCAAGCGGTTCAAACGCAGCAAGCAGTTACAGATTTGCTGCGCCACCTCGGCAGCCGGCAATTCCATCGCATAACTGCTAAAATATTCGCGGCTGCGATTGAAGAGCAGCAAAGCCTGGCTATAGTGTCCTTGCGCCGCGTAAATCTCGGCGATATTCAGTTCCTCGCGCGCAACGGAGATTTTCTGATCCTCATACGCCGCGAAGGTGGCGCGCGCCTGCTCGTGAATAGCGATGGCTTCGCGAAACCTGCCCAGCGCGGCCAGGGCCAGAGCCTTGTTGCCGCGCGCGCGGGCGATCAGCAGATCAACCTCCTCGTGCAGCAACAGGTAGGTCTCAATTGCGCGATCGTACAGTCGCAGGGACTGCTCATACTGGCCGAGTTCAAAATGGATAATGGCGGCGTTCACATCAATCTGCCCGGCGCGTTTCAGATTGTTATGGCGAATAAAAACTTCCCGCGCAGCCGCGGCGTCGCGCAGGGCCTCTGCCGTGAGATTCAATTGCAAACAGGCGCTGACGCGGCCAATGCGCGTGCGCGCCCAGCCGACCTCATCTCCAACGGAGAGAAATTCTTTTCCGGCGGCATCGAGAAATTTGATGGCTTCCGTGTTGCGCCCCAAACGCCGCAGCGCCTCACCCCGCGTCATCAATCCCAGCGCGTGGGCATAGCGGCTGCCCGTCAGATCGCCAATGCTCAACAGATGACCCGCCAGTTGATAGGCGAGGTGCGTTTCATCCTTCCAGCGTTTATCCGCTTCATGTTTTATGGACTCGATCAATTGCTGGCGGTCATCATCGTTCAACGAGGCTATCTGCTTTTGTAGAACAGCGTAGCCCGCGCTTTCATCCATGCGCAGCAGCGTCGTTAGCAGGTTTTGCGGTGTCATGTAATTACTGTTTCCAGAGTCATGCTTTGGCAATCAGATCAATTGTAGCGTATTCTACCATGTTTCTTTATGTTGTGTAAGATGCCCATGGCGGGCAACGCAGCCGACGGCTGCGTTGCCCGCGTTCACTCGCTATTCTTTTACAAAAACATACAAAAAAGCCGGGAGGATCGAACGTTCGATCCTCCCGGCAGCTCATGTGAAACAGACTACGGGTGGTGCTTGCCACCAGCAGGCGTCGAGCAGCTCAGCGTGCCTTTGCTCGCTGTGATGTGACAATGCCCGCCGGAACTGGCTAACGCCGAGGGCAAGTCACGCAGGTGCTGCACTTCGAGCCTGGGTGCCTCGTACTTCGCGCGAGTGATGTGAGTATTCATGCCTCAATCTCCTCAAACTAACTCTTTTCACGCCCCGGTATGAACGATAAAAACCTTCACCGTTTTCACCAGGATGATAAGATCGACAATAAATGAACGAGTATCGATATATTGCATATCAAGCTGAACGCGCTCATCATAGGAGATGTGCTGCCGCCCGCTGATTTGCCACAATCCAGTAATGCCGGGTTTCACCGAAAGACGCTTTTGCCCATACTCACCATAACGAGCGAGTTCGCTCGGATGAATGATGCGCGGCCCAACTAACGACATTTGCCCTACCAGGACGTTAAACAACTGCGGTAACTCATCCAGACTGGTCTTCCGCAGAAACCTCCCTGTGCGAGTAATGCGTGGGTCCTGCTCCTGTGTCAACTTCATGTTTTGCTTGAACTTCTGCATCAACTCTGGATGCTTTGCCAGGTACGTATCTGCATCGGATATCATCGTGCGAAACTTGAGCGCGTAGAACCGCTTTCCATGTTTGCCAATAATTTCCCGGAAATGCAGGATTGGCCCCCCATCGTCTAGCTTGATACAAAGCGCAATCCATAAAAAGACTGGTATAAGAAAAAGGATACCAAATAGTGATAGAACAACATCAAGTAGACGTTTCACAGTATAGTACAATTTCGATGGCTCGCGAACAGCAAGAATACTGAATTTCCCTTGCGCAAGAGGTTCCGTTTGTAAAACACCGGCATTCATACCCACACTCGATCTGGAGACTGGCCCCTCTTCAGATCGATTGGGCAAAGTCGCTGCTACCTGCTCCATATGGACAAAGTCCTCCTTTGCTTTTTTCCGCCTCGACGCTCATATCGTACCAGACCATCTCTGCGTTGTCGGTAGCGAATCAGTTAAGATATGATTGTAAATATTTCAATCCGGTTAAGGTTTCATCTGCAAAGTGATAAAAGCCGGCTTGACCCACCTTTCCCCACCTCTTATTAAGAGTGAGATGCATCGCAAGGCACTGAGGCATCATACTGAGGAAGTCCTATATAACTACTCCAAAATGGCTATTCTATCCCATGCGCATTAATAATCTTCAATTATCTCGTTAGAATTTATAAGAGTCAACCTTTTTGAGTAAATACGAGGGAAGTAAAACATCGCCATGAAGAAACCGCCATGCTTGCCTTGCTGTGCGCCTTTTTCCTTCGGCAAAAAAGATCAGTACAATTAACGATGCGCCGATGATATAAGTATGGTACAATCGCCCCCACCGGGCAATTAGGATGAAGTGAGGAGAACCGCGTGCCTATATCCCAGGATGGCGCATTAGAGAATAGCGTTATCGCGGACCTGTATAGAGAAGCGGTGCGCAATGGGCAACCACTGTGGTTTCGTGTGGTAAGTGGAAGTATGCACCCCATGTTGCGCATTGGGGAACAGGTATACATCCAACCCGCCACTGCCGATCAGCTTCAGGTGGGAGAAATCGCCGCATTTGAGACTGATGCAGGGCTGGTCATTCACCGTATCGTGCAACGACGCTCGGAAAACCACAGCGTCCAACTCCTTGAAATGAGCGATGTGCATCTTCGCGCAGGGCGAGTCGAGAGCGGGGCGGTAATCGGGCGTGTGGTGGCTATTCGCCGGGGGAGTAGGCATATCGATTTACAGCGCCCCATAGCCCAAAAGTGCGGGTGCGTTACTGCTCGCGCGCGTTATCGTTTCTACACTATACGTTTCAGGAATAAACTGGCGCAAGTCATTCTACGGAAATGTTCGCGCCTCGTTGCTCGTCTTGGAAGCTGGTGTACTCGCCGTTTTTGCGCGTCGTCTCAGCCCAATGCACCTACCAATCCTGTAAGCAACTGAGCGCTGTGTATAATAGAAATAGGATCGCGGGATATATCACTTTATTATCGGGAGAAATGCATGTTGGCACGCAATGCATCGGTTCTCTGGAGAGAGCTTGATGGCGAAGCAATTTTACTTGACCCTCAGGCAGGCTGCTCATATAATCTCAATCCCGTCGGCACGCTGATCTGGAAATTATTGGATGGTCAGCACAGCGCCGCAGACATTGTCGCGGCCATATGTGAAGCATATGAGGTAGAACCTGAGCAGGCAAGCCAGGACGTACAACTATTGCTCGATGGCTTGCTTACAAACAAGCTGGTCAACACTTCTTCTCCCTCGCTTGTATAACGCCATGCGCAATCAGATTGTTACCGATACCGGCGCGAAAACACATGCACAAAGCGCAAGATTGCTGGAAAAAACCTTTTTTTTCCACGATATTGCCGTGCATTGTCGCGCTAACCACATTCATACACTGGCATTGTTGGAAGAAATGCTCGGCGCGTTTCCTGAACCAGAGAGAACGCGGGGCGAGATTCAATACAACGTATGTTGTTATGAAGAAGCCGCGCAATTCCCGCTTCAACTCCCACCCGTTCGCCATCGCACCGACACCATTCAACTCTTGACCAATACCGTACTCAAATACTATCGCAGCCCGGACTCCACGCTCGAATATCATAGCTACTCCGCGCTCAAAGCAGTCAACGGTACGACGCTGACCATCATAGAACGCGACGCACCCATCGTCACTACACAGATCGAAATGCCCGAACGGTACCAGCCGTCGTTCCTGCGACGTTACGTGTTTCTGCTCGCCCTGGGTCATGCCATGGCGCGTTTTGGATTTGAGCCATTTCACGCCGCCGCCGTCACTGCGCCCTGGGATCACCGTCAGGGCGCGCTGCTGGTGGGCGCATCGGGCAGCGGCAAAACAACTCTCAGCATCGGCTGCGCCATCGCGGACTGTGGATTTCTCGGCGACGACCTGGTTATGCTCCGCGCCCAATCGCCGGACAATCATATCATCGCCTGCGCCATCACCCACGAAGTAGCAGTGCGTTCCAACTCGCTGCAACTCTGGAACTCACTCGCATTTCTCACGCGCTACCCGGCAGACCTGCGCGATAAACGTTACTGCTCCATCGACGCCGTCCGCGCAGGATCAGCTCGCTTGCAAACGCCCATCCGCCTGCTGCTCTTCCCAATCCTGACCAACGACACACAAAGCCGCGTTATTCCCATGAGTAAAGCGCAAGCCTTACAAGCGCTGATTGAGCAGGCTATCAGCAAACGCTACCAGCATCATCACACGCCCGAAACCCTTTTCGCCTTTCTCGGCCAGCTAGCGCAGCAGGCCGCCAGCTACCAGATTGCCATTTCGCGCGGCGCCAATGACGGGCCAGCCATTGTCAAGTCACTTTTCACAGGTGAGCAACATGAATAACCAGCGACCGCCCAACACGCCGCCGCGTCCACCACGCAATATCCATCTATCGTTACCTTCAAAGGATACGCCGCGCTCACATTCGCGCGTGAGCGGCCCCATCAATAATGCTGCGCAAAGCGGCGCGCATGTTGATCCCGCAGAGCAAGAGACTAGACCTACACGAGCATATTCGAACAACGCGCAACATGGCCCGGCTTTCGACCTTTCACAACATGAAACGATGCCTTTACCGGCATACCCAGATGAAATCGAAATAACCGCATTTCCAACGCGCAAAATCCCTACACCTCGCCCTGTTCCATCCAGCGAAAATGAAAGTCAGATTCTACAACAGCCCATCTACGCCAACACGCCCTACGCCCGGCGCCTGGAACGCCAGCAGCGCGCCAGAGAAAAAAAGCTGACCAGGCAAGACTTCCGCCAGTTCAGCCAGTTCGTCACACCTTTCAAATGGCAGATTGCCCTGGCATTAGCCCTGACCGTTGCTATTGGCCTGACCGCGCTCCCACTTCCTTATATTTTTAGCACTATGGTGGACAAGGTATTTCGCGGGAGTAACATTGAGAATAACGTGCCTCTATTCATCTGGCTGCTGGCGCTACTGCTGGCAGTTTCATTGCTAGGAGAGTTCCTCAGCTTCTTCAATCGAAACGTGCTGGGTTCCTTGAGCAGGTCCACAAACCTCAACATCACGTACCGCTTTTACCGTCACATGCTGCGCCTGCCACTTGCTTTTTACCAGGAACTTATCAGCGCCGGGCAGATATTGAGTCGCCTCAACGAAGTCACATCGGCCCAGCAAACCGTGCTTCAAGTGTTGATCGACACCTGTGTCAACGGCGTGCTGGTAATTATCTACGCCTTCGTGCTTTTCTTCACCAACTGGCAACTGACGCTGCTCGTCATCGGCATTGCTCCGCTCTATATGGGTGTCAGCCTCTATTTCAATCGAAAAGTGCGCCAACTGAGTCGCCAGGTATTAGAGAGCTACGCCATCATGAATGGCGTCATGTATGAAGGCTTAACCGCGCTGAAAACCGTCAAGGCGTTGGCAGCCGAACACCGCTTCGGACGCACCGTCAAAAAACTCATCATGCGCGCCAATTCGCTCTCATTCCGGCGCACACTGTTTCAATCAAGAGCCAATCTGACGATCGGTTTTGTTCAAGAATTGTGCGTTGTCATCATCATGGGTTTTGGCGGCTTTCTGGTGTTTACAGGCAGAATGTCTATCGGAACGCTGGCCGCCTATGTGCTGGTGTTACGTCAGGCTTCGACCCCTATAGTAACATTGAACGGCGTCAACCAGCAAATACAGGCCGCCGCCGTTGCCATTGATCGCCTCTTTGAAGTACTCAATCACCCCGAAGAGACCGACGCCGAGAAAGGTGTGGCGCTCAAGGATGTGCAGGGGAAAATCACCTTCGAGCGCGTGCATTTCTCCTATACACCGGGCGTCGAAGTATTGCACGACATCTCGCTGGACATCCCGGCGGGCGCAACCATCGCCCTGGTCGGACGCAGCGGGGCCGGCAAAACAACCATTGCCAATCTGCTGATGCGCTTCTACTTCCCCGACAAGGGACGGATCACCATTGACGGCTATGACCTGCGCGATCTCAAGATTGAAAGCCTACGCAGTCAGTTCGGCGTCATTCTGCAAGACGACTCCCTCTTCAGTGGCACCATCGAAGAGAACCTGACCTTCGGCTTGCTGCGCAAAGTCTCGCGCCAGGAGATGGAAGAGGCGGCACGCAACGCCAACATCCTCGACTTCATCGCATCACAACCGCTCGGTTTTCAAACACCCCTGCGCGAGCGCGGCCAGAGCCTTTCCGGCGGGCAACGCCAGCGCATCGCCCTGGCGCGTATGTTCCTGCACCAGCCCCGCATCCTGATTATGGATGAGCCATCATCCGCGCTCGATAACGAATCCGAAGCCCTCATCCAGCAAGCCTTGAAACGTCTGACCGCCGGGCGCACCACCTTCATCATCGCGCACCGCCTCAGCACCATCCGCAGCGCTGACCGCATCGTCGTCATCGACGCCGGCAGGCAGGCAGAACAGGGTACCCATGATGAACTCCTGGCTCGCCAGGGTGTCTACTGGCATCTCTACAATAGTTATGGCAGGATGTGAGAGTGTCGCAGCAGCAACTGGCGCACCTGCCGCGCATTCTCCTGAGAATTGGGAGTCAGCCAGAGGCGATAAGAAGGAGCCTGGGCCGCCATATCGCCGAAAATATCGAACATATAGTCAGCTTCGCCGTCTTGCGCCTGCTGTTGCGAAATATACTCCTGCATCAACCAGTGGACGGCCTGGGCGCGCGTAAGAGGTTCCGCCCGAAATTCATTCGTTCGCTGTTCCGCGTGCAAGAAGAGCATCACACGTACCGGGCATGAACTCATCACTTGCTGACCAAAATAATGCTGCACATCGACCGGGCGTTTCTGGCGCGCATCGCTGGGCAATGTCTGAATATACTGCGCCTGCGCCAGCATCTCGGTGGTGCCTTCGCGCACGCCAATGTCTTCCGGGAACGCATACACCCTGACCAGGCCATCGTCCTTTGCCAGAAACAGCACATCATCCGCCAGGAGAGACATGCCAGACTCCAGGCAAGACAAAATCAGCGTACTCTTACCGCTTCCCGGCGACCCTACAATCAATGCCCCATTGTCATGAAGCGCAATCGCGCCAGCATGGATAATTTCGTATCCACTGTAGCCAAACATGGCCCCAATCACCATATAAAACACAAAACGAGTCAGGAACCAGGGCTGGCATTGCGCCACATCCTCTATAAAGATAGTGGCGTGAAAATCCTTTTTATGCAGCACCGAACATATGCGACTGCTCACCCCCGGAAAAGCCTGGAATTCGCGAAAACGCAGCCAGTCTTCCTTCCAGCGCGCCCGCATAGGGCCATCGATCCCACCAATCTCAACCCATTCAATATCATCCGGTTTAGCCTGCGCGGGCGCGGGCGGGAACGCCTCGTCGGGGCGCGGCTCAAAAAGATAGCAGGTCAGAGCCACCGGGTAATAAAGCCGTTGGCCCGCCTGCCATAACAAATCTTCCGGGATATTTACCGGCAGATCAGCGGGCCGCTCATACACATATTCCGCCATCAATTCAGCATAAAAAAGAAAATGCTGCACATAACCCGCCACCGCGCGATGATTTGTCACAACGCGCACCATACGATGATGCAGCAGATACCACTGCTCGATCAAAGGACCCGCCACCTGATCCAGGTATGGCTGCTCTCGCTGGCGTTCAGCCGTATACATACACACCTCTTTAGAAACAGAAAAATCTATTGATATATTCGACTATCCTATCACATCCTGAAGAGATGGTCTAAACTGATAGGTATGTTGGGCTAAGCACTCTTCTTTCATTCCATCGTCACGTCCCTACCTGCACACATTGCTAATAAGCAAGGAGGCGTTAATCAAGCATAATTGTATTCCAAAATATATCAAGCGCAGAAATGCACAGATTGACTATTGATTACTGCGCGGGAAAGTAGTATACTCCAATTGCGACGTAGAATTTGCGACGTAGTGGGTATGCTCCCTCGTAGGATGCAGTTTGGTAGCGGGCCTGGCAACATCCTTAGCAATTATCCATCATTGTTCATCATCACTGACCCGGCCCACCGCTCAACCAACCCTTATGTCGCTCAACACAGGCGTAACAGCTCATGATTGCGCCATTTTGGAGGACGAAGGGATGTCTGTTAAATTTTATGCCCGTATCATCGGGTCTGTGGTAACGCTTCTGGTCGCTATCGGGTTGTACTTCTTCGATCACGAACTGACAAAGAACCTGTGGTGGTTCATCGGCATCTCCGCCGCAGCAGTGATTGTCGCCTTTCTTATCACCCCGTATATCACGGTGAACCCGTATCGTTGGATGCGCGAGACCACTATCAGCGACCTGATCGCGGCGGTTATTGGACTTATCGTTGGGCTTATCATCTCGGTACTCTTATTCATCCCACTGGCAAATTTGCCTGCCAATTTCGGGCGTATCCTGCCACTGGTAGGAGCAATCGTTTTCAGCTTCCTGGGCATTGCCCTGGCTGTGCAGCGCAAAAGCGATGTTACTCACCTCTTCCAGTCCGGCCTCTTCCCACGCCGTAACCGCGAGCGCGATGAAGAACGCGACAAAGAGCGCGGCAAGGACAAAGATAAGGATAAGGACAAAGAGCGCGACAAAGCCTCGGCAAATCACGCTGAAGCGCCATCACCCATCTTGTTAGACACCAGCGCCATCATCGACGGGCGCATCGCCGATATCAGCCAGACAGGTTTCGTCAACGGCACATTGATCGTTCCTCGCTTCGTCCTGAACGAACTCCAGCATATCGCTGATGCGGCAGATACCATGCGCCGCAATCGCGGCAGGCGCGGCCTGGAGATGCTTAAGCGCCTGCAAACGGACTCAACAGTTCCAATCAAGATCACTGACGATGAAAAAGAGCCTGGAAGCGAAGTGGATGGCGAACTGGTCAAGATGGCGCGTTTACTGCACTGCCCCATCATTACCAACGACTTCAACCTGAACCGCGTCGCAGAACTGCAAGGAGTAAAAGTCCTCAACATTAACGAGCTGGCAAACGCCGTCAAACCGGTGTTATTACCCGGCGAAGATATCTTTATCAAAATCATGCAGGATGGCAAAGAGTTGGGTCAGGGCGTCGGCTACCTTGACGATGGTACCATGATCGTTGTCGAGGGTGGCCGCCAGTATATGGGAACGACCATCGAGGTCTCCGTCACCCGCGTGTTGCAGACCGTTGCCGGGCGTATGATCTTCGCGCATCCCAAACAGAACAGTCCCAGCCCCGCGCCACAGCCGCCGCAGTCGTCCGGCAAACAAAAACAATTTTGAGCACATGTTCCGCCATCATAGCCGCCGCCGGTTCCAGCCACCGAATGCAGGGACAGGATAAGCTCTGGATACCATTAGCCGGGCGTCTCACACTTGCTCGCGCCATCGATGTTTTCGATGCCTCGCCTTTGATTGATCGCATCGTGCTGGTGCTGAACGCGGACCGCGTCGCCGATGTTGAGCAGCTTTGCCAGCAAGAAGGTTGGCAGAAGATCGCGGGTATCCTGGCAGGCGGCCAACGTCGCCAGGATTCTGTGCGCCTGGGACTTGATGCCCTGGCGCACATCGTCCCGCAATGCCACTGGGTCATGATCCACGATGGCGCGCGCCCGCTCGTTACTCCCGCCATGCTGGAAGCCGGATTGCAGGCCGCCCGGCAACACCAGGCCGCCATCGCCGCCGTACCCGTCAAAGACACTATCAAACAAGTCGAACACGGCTTCATCACAGCGACCATCGACCGCTCGCAGCACGTAGCCATCCAGACGCCGCAGGTCTTCTCTTTCCCGCTCATTCACTACGCCCACAACGCGCCCGAAGCGCAGGAAGACGTGACAGATGACGCCGCCCTGCTCGAACGCCTGGGACACCGCGTAGCTATCTTCCCCGGCTCGTACAGCAATATCAAAATTACCACACAGGAAGATGTGCAAATCGCGGAAGCCTTCATACAAGGAGCAACTACACAATGACCATACGCATCGGCTCCGGTTACGACGTTCACGCCTTCGCGCCGGATCGCCCGCTCGTGCTGGGCGGCGTCACCATCCCCTTTGAACTGGGTCTCTCCGGTCACTCCGATGCCGACACCGTTATCCACGCCATAGTAGATGCTCTGCTTGGCGCGTCCGCTCTTGGCGACATTGGCAAGTATTTCCCCTCGAGCGACGCGCGCTGGAAAAACCAGCCTGGCTCCGTATTCCTCGATTTCACCTACTCGATGTTACATCAACAAAATTGGACGATCAGCAACATAGACGCCACTATCGTTGCCGAACGCCCAAAATTGAGTCCCTATATCGAAGCCATGCGCGCGCATATTGCCGCGCACCTGCACCTGTCGCTCGAACAGGTGAGCATCAAAGCCACTACCACTGACGGCCTGGGCTTCGCTGGCCGCCAGGAGGGTATCGCCTGCTACGCGGTCGCGCTGATCGAGCGATAAAAATCTGGACGCTTGCGCCCTTCGTCTGTAGGGACAAGGAGAGGTGTGGAGCGGATGCGGGGGCCTTGTGCTTGTCCTCGTGCGGTGTACGTAATCCGACGGGACATCATCACACCCCGACGGAATTTCCATGCGGCGAGGACAAGCACAAGGCCCCCGCATCCACCCTCCCCCTCCCCTTGTCCCTACAGGACGGGACAACGCGCATTACTGCATCCGGTTGTCAAAGTTCATCAGGACGGAGATACGCGTATTACCGGTTTTGATAGGTAAAATTCACCTGATTATTCGTCCTTGAAATGTTTACTGAATGTGGCGATAATGGCGCATATCAGTTGCGGCGCAAACAGTATCAGCACCGTTTTAACCGGGCCAACGGCCTGAATCAGAAAACCAGTGAGCGCCAACCCGATAGGTTCGCTGCCGAACGCAATCAGGCGGAAGACACTGTTCACCCTGCCCTGTAAATGGTCGGGAATGATTGACAGGCGATAACCAAACTGCACCGACATGTATATTGGCACCACAATAAAGCTCAAGGCCGTCGCCACGCCGAGCAAAAGCGGGTTGGGCGCGATGGCGAAGAACAGCCACGTCAAGCACCATAACCAGGTAGAGCCGATCATCATCTTGCCAAAGCTGAACCGTCTTCTGAGCGGGGCTACGATCACAGCGCCCACTATACTGCCAACGCCGCCGCCAGCTAAAATCAGACCAATCTCAAACGACGTAGCATGTTGCATCTGCGCCAGCACAATGATTATCAGTCCATAACCCGATACAGGCAAAATTAAGCCGCTCGTGAGCAGGGCGATAAAGCGCATCACCGGGTTGTGCCATAGCCATGACAGCCCCTCGCCTATTTCTTTCCACAGGCGCAGAGGCTCGACCTCGCGTTCTTCTTGAAACTGGGCCTTGATAAAGAACAGAGATAGCACCGAAACAATATAGGAGATGGTATCCGTCAGGAACGGAACGGCGCGTCCAATGCCGTACAGGATGCCGCCAAACGATGGGCCAATCATACCCGATACCGAATCGATCACCGAATTTTGCGCCACCGCGCTGGTCAACTGGTCTTTCGAGACCACCTGCGGCAGGCAGGCAGTCTCGGCAAGATTGAAGAAGGTGAACAGCGTACCCTCTACCAGCGAAACGATGCAGATCTGGAGAATCGTCAAATGGCCCAGCAGAAGCGCAACGGGGATACTGCCCAGCGCAATCGCGCGGCCCGCGTCGCACAAAATCATGACGCGCTTGCGATTCCAGCGATCAACCATAGCTCCAGCGGGCAAGATGAACAGCGCGTAGGGCAAACCACGCAGGGCGGCGATTAACCCGGCCTGCGCGGGTGAATGCGTCAGCGCGAGTACCAGCAGAGGGAACGCCAGTTGCGAGACGCGCGTTCCCACCGACGAAACAATCTGGCCGCTCCACAACAACATATAATCGCGATTGCGCCACAAAGGTATACGTTTGGGCGCGACAATGTCTGCCTCTCCCATCCCTGCATCCACAACATCTTCTTGAATATTATGCGCCTGTGACATCTTAACCCCCTGGGATACCTGTTAAACTCATCTCAACGTTACTCATAAACAATCCATTTGAGGAAAAACAGACACGGCAACGCTCTCACAGTATAAATGCAGCAGATACGCCCGGCAAAGGTGGGTCGGTCAACAGTGCGAAGAAACATATCCGCAGATCACGCCGCGAGATGGAGAGCAAGGAAGAGGGGTAAGGTGCGCATTTACATTTCCCGTATTACGGGAAACCGCTACTCGCTTATCACCATGCGAGTAGTAAGAGCAGACAATATGGAATCCACTTCCTGCCGCGTATGCCCGGCGTGATTACTTACGCGGCAAAATCTGACATTTGAATAAATTGTGGATTGAGCATTTTCATAAAGAATGCGGCGTGGAGACCTGTCTGCCTTCAGGCGACGGGAGGAAACGCCGCCCTCCTTCCAATCAGAATATTGGCAATTCTGCTCTCAAGGGAGGGCGGGAGCCACCCCTTCGGTTTTCGGCGATTCTCAAATCTGGCCTTTCGATAGCGTGTCTTACGCTGCCTCCGTGAACGGCGCACCGCTCGCCGGGCATCCAGCGCCTGTTTGATGGCTTGTCCCCGATGCTTCAACTCCGCAGCGAAGACCACGTCGCCAGAGGCATCGTTCACAAGGGCAAGTCCCGTCACTTTCGAGCCAGGATCAAGCTTCACGCGCAACGGTTCGACTTGCGGGGACTCTATCGCACTCTTGAGTATAACAGTAAAGGGATATCGACGAAACACCGCAGCTTTCCCTTGAGTGAGCAGGAGACGCGCCTGCCCTGGATGGACCGTGTTTAACGGTTGCTTATGGGTATCTACGACAAACACTTTTGACATCGTTGCCCTTTCGGACCTCTGGTTTCCCAGGTAATGGTGGCCTCGCTCGGTTATCGTGGCTTGTTGGGTCTCGCACACTTCCTTGACCCGCTACAGATGTTTAATGCGAGACGATAGAGCTCCCGGCTGGCCGCGCACCTGGAGGTATCATGACCACGATAACGGCTACTCTTTCAAGTGAGCTGGTCAGGTTGGACTCGTACAAGCCCGTCCCGTTTCACGGGATTGGGTCCCTGACGCTCCAATGGTAACATACAGATGAGTCAGCATCAAGCGTTGGCAAGCCATGCCTCTATCTGTTCTTCATGTTCGCGGTAATGTTCGAAGGAGTTAGCGGCGATAACTGTGCTAATCGGCTTGTCTTCCCACCACGAGAAACGGTGAGTTTCGCCAAAATCTTCTTCAGGCATCGATTTTAGCAGCTCAAGAAATTGCTGATACGACTGGCGATAATCGTCCCGCGCCTCTTGCAGCGTGTAATCGCGCGCGTGCAAAAAGTCGCGTTCGTTGAGATCATCCATTTGCTCCCACGTCACACCCGGTTCCGGTCGTTCCGAAATCTCGCCTCGCAGTGTTGTTTCAATCCACCCGGCGCAGCGCCGCTCCCAGACCGCGATATGCGAAAGCACATCTTTGACGGATCGCCCACCATCAAGCGTCGCGTCGCATATCTGCTCGTCGCTCAACTGCGCCAACAGCGCATCAAATTCGGCGCGGCCAGCCTGCATCTCTGCGAGTACATGTGACTTGTCCATGATCTGGCTCACTTTCTCCATCGATTATTATTGATTGTCGCTCTATTTTAGCGGTTTACAGCATGAAATACAATAATTTCTCCTGGAAAAAAATGAGACGAGCCTGGCACACTCTACCTTAGGGGCCATTCATTTTGTTACAATTGAGAATAGGGAAAGAGAAGCAACACAAATCGTTTTAGAAAACCCGCGAGGAAAGAAGCAGAAGATTACTGATCGAGAAGCGCATCAAATTGATACGCTTCTCGACTGCATCACCTACAATACTTCGCTTTTATGCAGGTTCCTCGTTTACGTTACGCTATACACGAACGCCTTGACCGCTTCATTGAAAGCGTCTGCTTCTTCAATGAAGGGCACATGGCTGGAGTGTTCAAAAACCTGGAATTTTGCTCCTGCAATGTGATTGGCAATGTACTCACCTGCTTCCGGCGGTGTCAACTTATTGTCACGCCCGAAGAGTACCAGCGTGGGGATATGCACCTCCGCGAAGAATGGGCGGTAGTCCTGGAAGGTCTGATTGACCAGGATGGTAGTGGCAACGGCCGGTGGTACCTGCGTAATCTCTTCCACCATCCACTCCTTTGTGGCTGGCACCTCTTCGTGCAGCATCAACCCTGCAAACTCTTCGGCTACGGCGTGCTGATTCATTTGCAGAGCTTCAACCATTTCGCCAAGAGCTTGGACTGTAAGTACGCCGAACTCGTAGCCGTCCCATGCAAAGTCCGAAGGCGGCTGATCCACAATCACAATGCCTGCCACATCGTCCTGGCCGAACTGCTTCAAGTATTCGTACATCACCATCGATCCCATAGACCAGCCTACCAGCACCGGGCGTTCCACGCGCAGCGCGTCAAAAAGCTCTTTGAGGTCGCGCGCGTAATTGGCAACGGTATGCCCGTACAGCACCTTCTCGGATTGGCCGTGCCCGCGCAAGTCTGGCACAATCACCCTGTAGTCCCGCGAAAAGTAGGGAACCTGGTTGTCAAAGAAGCGGCCACTCATCATGACGCCATGTATAAAAACGACCGGTCTACCGCTCCCCGCATCGGTGACATTCAGGGTAACACCGTTGTTCAGCAATTGTTTCGTCATGTATTAATGCTCCCTTTCTCGGCGGTCATATCATCGGATTCGCCCGTTGCCAGCACCGAACCGGCGCGGCTGACCTCGGCAGGCTTGGCCCGCAGCAGGTACAGCAACACACCTACACCGATGATTGCCCAGATGATGACAATATACGGCGTATAGTTGAGCGGCGGCGCACCCGGAGGATACACCGTTCCCACGAAGACAGCGATCAGCGACACGGTCGAAACCAGCGGGATCAGCGCGTGACGTACCCAGTTGAAACGCTCTCGCCGTTTTGTCCAGAAAAATCTGAAGCACGCCAGATTCACCAGCGCGTAGATCACGAGTACCGCGAGCGTATCGAGAGTACCCAGGAAACCATACGCGCCGATGGGAGTCAGAGCCAGGCCAAGCCAGATACCAACCACCAGCGTAATGACACACAGAACCAGCACCGCGTTGACCGGGGTTTTACGCGTAGGATGCGTCTTGCCCACCCATCCAGGGAAAAGTCCTTCGCGACCAATGGCGAAGATGATGCGCGAAGCCCCATTGGTGATAGCAACAGCCAGAGCATAGAGCGAGATAATACCCGCAATGTCGATCAACGACACAAATACGCTGCCCATGTAATGGCGACCGATGGTATCGAACGGGGCAGCATCAGCCGCGTAGGCAGCCATATTGTTTACGCCGTAGCCAACGGTGGCGACGTAGGACATAATCACGTAGAAGATACCTACTGTAATCATCGAGCCAAACACGGCCCGGGGTATATTCCTGCGCGGATTTTTCGTCTCTTCTCCCAGCGTTGCGGCTGCTTCAAATCCCAGGAAGCTTAAAATTGCTAGCACGATACCAAGGGATCGGACTACCACCGGCTGGTATGGACGCGGGACTGAAAGGGGTGGCCGTCAACTGTCCTTTGCTGCCGACCTGCGCAATCACAACGATAGCCAGCAGCAGGCAAATGCCTATCTCGAAGACGATGAAGGTGAGATCGACTTGCAGCGATTGGCGAATGCCCAGGTAACACAGCGCAAATACGATGCCGGTACCCAGCACAAACCAGAATATCCAGTGGATATTCAGCCCGGTCCAGCGTTGCACGAGATCGTGCAGGCTCGCGCCAAAAATCACGAAGGCAAAGGGCGAAACGATGCCATACGAGATCAGCGTAAGCCAGCCTGTGATAAAGCCCATACGCGGCCCCAGGCCTTGCGCTACAAATGTATAGAACGACCCGCTGGCAGGCAGTTCCTTTGCCATTTCACTAAACTGATTTGCTACAAGGATGGAAACTACAAAACCCACGACGTAACAAAGAGGAATAGCGGCGCCGACCAGCCCGGCTTGAGGTATGGTGTTGAAAAAGATGGCTGCGGCTGGCGCCATCACTGCGACGGCCATTACAATAGCGTGACGAAGGTCGAGGACGTTGCGTTTAAGTCCTGCGCTGCTGACAGGATTTTCCGCAGAGGTTTCCATAATAGCCTCCTCCGAGTGAATGGGGGGACATTGGAAAAGCAAAGATGCCCGTATAAACACAAGCATATCCCGCTAATTCATCTATACCATTTTGGATGTGCTTATTCAAGCATCTTACTTCCCACTCCAGGAAGAGTAGATATTCATACCTGTCCGCGCCAGTATGTTATGTATACTTCTGTCAGTAGCAACACCCCTTGTGGGTGCGCCGTTTGTCTGTACATGAAAAGGAAAACACGGGACACCCACAAGAGGTGTCGCTACTGATGGCCGTAAAGATGAGGCTAAATCAATTCTCCTCGTAGCACCGTTACCGCCTGCCCGCCAAGATGCACGCGATCCCCGTCCAGGCGCGCTTTTACTATGCCGCCGCGCGCCGACGCCTGGTAGCCAATAAGCTCGTTTCTTCCCAGCCGCTCGCTCCAGTAGGGACTGAGAAAGCAATACGCCGAGCCTGTGACCGGGTCCTCGTTGACGCCGACTGCTGGCGCAAAGAAACGCGACACGAAATCATAGTCGCCGGCACCGGCGCGGCTGGTCACGATCACGCCGCGTACCGGAATCTTACTCAATCGCGTAAAATCAGGCTGCATCTCGCGCACGATTGACTCGGAAGCGACTTCTACCAGGAAATCAAACTGGTTCGCGGTAATATTTTTCACCCCCACCCCAACCCCCGCGCCCAGAGCTTCGACGAGATTGGCCGGAGTCTCAACAGGAATTTCTGATTTGGCGGGAAAATCCATCTCGTACCAGTCGCCCCGGCGATCAGCCGTGAGCAACCCGCTCAATGTATGAAAACGCGCCTGCTCGCCCGGCTGTAACAACCCCGTCTCCCACAAAATATGCGCGCTGGCAAGCGTGGCATGTCCGCACAACTCCACCTCCACGGCTGGCGTGAACCAGCGCAGGTTATAGCCATCATTCCCCTTGACCAGAAAGGCCGTCTCCGACAGGTTCATCTCTTTTGCTACGTCCTGCATCCATCGCGCATCCCGCTCTTCAGGTAAGATACACACCCCTGCCGGATTGCCCGCGAAGGGCTTATTGGTGAATGAGTCAACCTGATATATCGTTTGTCCCATGAAATGTATCCTCACTTTCCTATCAAAGCTCACAGATCAAACAAATGCTCTTGAACAATTATAGCGTCTTGCGCGGGTTGTTCAGCCAGCCAATGTTTCTTTCCAATGTGAGCCATAGGAATAGCGCCAGGATTCTCGCCTACGCTGTTTTCGTCAGCTTGAGCATGTTCAGGCGCAAACAAAAACTCGCTCGCCGGATCATGCGCCCGGTAGCGTTGCAAAGCCAGCTCGCGATTCTGCACAGCATAGCAATAGACGCAGCCGTGCGGGCAGGTATCGTACTCGCCAATATCTCTTGAAGCGAAACAGCCACACTCTTTCCGATTGCCCTTTTGCCGCGTTTTCCCCTGAATGGCTCTCCCGGAAACTCTTTCAATCCGTTCAGCGTCCACACAGCGCGCCTCCTCGATGACACCCGGAATGAGCAATGCTTGCTGCGAACAGACGCGCAATTGCATCCCATGCGCGCTGGCAATCTGGGCCAGTTCTGTTACAAGATTGCGTACAGCATCCCAGGTCATCGCCTCGTGCTCGCTCCACGAAAAAGCAAATTCGCGCGATGCCCACTCCATGTTGCGCCGCGTTTTCTTATAAATCTGCCCGAATGAGACCACTACTTCATTTGTTGTTCCCTCTAAGGATTTCGCCAGTGTCTCGAAGTTGCTCCGGTGCCAGTTCATAGGCGTCAAAGACGAGATGATGATGGGATCATACCGCCAGATAGCTACATCAGGCCCATATTCGCCCGATAGCTTTTTCATATGTTCGATGGTATGGGCGTAGTTGATGACTCTGAACTCAAGCTCGCGAGGATAGCCATTGATAGTATGTTGGACAATAAACGGGTATCCACGTTGGCGGATTTCAGGCAGGTACTTGAGGAAAGGCCCGATATTCTTGGTCCAGAACACAAAGCCATCTACCGCGTCGGGCGACAGGTCTATAGTATAGACTTGCCGCCCATACGGGTTGATCATTTTGCAGTACCCGGCCTGCAATCGATTCATGAACCATTCGCCGTAGAAGGTCGGTATGTCGGTTTTGTAGCTCGCTGAGATAATCATAGGATACTATTCTCAGTTCTGGCGGTAAATCCGGTAAACAAGCAGTAGCGACACCCAATTCCTTTGTTATCCTAACTCAGTTAGTTCGCGTTTGCCCGTCACCTCGTAGCTCTGCTCGGTCATCAGCGACCACAGGTAGTCGTCGTCCAGGAGTTTGAGCAGCACCCATTTATCGCTGTGTTCGTAGACGATCATTTCCTTATCGCCGACTTTGACGATTGGCACCGCGAGATTGTTCTTGACAATCACTTTCTTGAGGTCGTCAATTGTGAGCCGCGCCAGATAGGGTTTCGAAGCGATGTGGTTGAGCTTCACCTGCTTCGACATGTTTGCTTCGCAATCCTTGACGAAGGCTTCGAAATTCTGGATTGGCACAGCGGCGCGAATCGTCTCAAGCGTCTCGCTGGCGACTTTGCGCGTCATCTCAAAGAAGCGGAACATCTCGTGAAAATGCTCCTTCTTGAAAAGGAACATCATGCCACCCCGGCTGATACAATCAATCGTGTGATCGAAGAGAAACATCGGATCGGTCACGCGGTCATATATGCCATTATTGAAGATCATGGCAAAGGAGCGCGAGCGGCTGAGCATCTTTCTGTGCGAATAGGCGCGAAAGAAGTACACGGCATCGCCCTCTGGCGGCTGAACTACGATTACATAGAAACGTATACCGGCGGTAAACTTTTCTTCTGCCTCGAATACCTCAATGTCTGCCAGCGTTGACAGCGGCACTATCTGTTCCGCGATACTCTCATAGGTTGAAACATCCAGGTACTCAACCTCGTGCGTATCGGGCTTGCTTTGAAAGGTGTAACGATGCAATAACAGGTCGCCATTGCTGAAATCTCGCTTATAGTGCGCCTGCGTAAAGCTGGCAATACTCCGAAACGTCTCGGCCAGTTCCGCCGAGACCAGCAGGCGCTCAATGCGCGGCGCCGACTCATCCTTCAGCGCGGAGGCCAGGCATACCGTGACTTCGCACTTGCTCAAATCGAGCGAGAGGATAGTTTCAAGGATAGTTTTTGCAGTTGTCATTTCGCGCGTACCCTCTTCTCCAGAAAAATTCCATCACCGATATCAATAATATGAATGGTCGAACCGAGCGCGACCCGGTTGCGTGTGATAAACGCATGTGGTACCTGGCTCTTCTCTACAGTGATCTCGTAGAGGTGATAGCCGAACAAATTCAGCATAGGATTAACCTGGATCATATTCGAGTTCACATATACTATTCCTAATACCCCAATAAAAATCAGTAATGCGATGGCTTGCTGCCAGCCACCAAAGGGGATCGCCACAAACGGAATAAGATAACTGGCGACGTAGCTCATCACGTCGCCGTCGCGCCTTTGCATTCCCGTCACCTTCTCTTGAAACGAACCCAGGCGGGGCGCGAAGCGTAAGAAATAGAGCAGCAAAACGGCCAGTCCCGCCAGCCCAGGCGCCAGAATGACGATGGCCCACACCGGATATTGCACGATATAGAGCACGAAAAAGATCAGCGCCAGTGGAAAATACGAACTGAGAAAGAGCATAAACCGGATCACCAACGTGGGCATAACCGCTATCCTTTCCGCTTAACACCGCCCATCTTACTAGTAAGACGCAATGCAATACTCTAGTTTACAAGAGTTTTGGGGCAGTATTTCCAAGCATGAGTATAGCAGAATGGGGATGATAGTGGAAGACTTCCAGGGCGACCGCAAGGGTCGCACCAACCATGCCGTGTGGTTTGTTTTATTCGAGAGACGTATTTGTTTTATTCGAGAGACGTATATAGTAGGGACGACCCTTGCGGATTAGACATACCTGTTAAAATTAACTCTGGCTTATTGTTGTTATCATGATAGATATCCAGTTTAGCATCATCAAGGAGATAGACATCTATGCGCAGAATCTGCATTTTTACTGGCTCAAATCTCGGCAATCGACCAGAATACAAGGCGGCGGCGCAAGCTTTGGGGCTGGAAATGGTGGCGCGCGGGTTGGGCCTGGTATATGGAGGAGCAAGTGTTGGCTTGATGGGGATCATTGCAGATACCGTGCTGGCAGGCGGCGGTGAAGCAATCGGCGTCATACCGCGCAGCCTTTTCCGCCGTGAGGTTGGACACGGGGGATTGACGCAACTACACGAAGTAAACAGTATGCACGAGCGCAAAGCATTGATGGCCGACCTTGCCGATGGCTTTATCGCTCTCCCCGGCGGCTACGGCACCTTCGACGAGCTTTTCGAGATCATCACCTGGGAGCAGCTTGGCCTGCATACCAAACCAGTTGGACTGCTTGATGTAGCGGAGTATTTTACTCCATTACTGGCGCTTATCATGCATGCCTCGACAGAAGGATTCATCCCGGCCAAACATGCTAACATTGTCATGTGCGAGGAATCGCCAGTTGCCTTGCTTGACCGCTTCGCGGCATATCACCCAACTATCGATACAAATAAATGGTCAGAGTTGCCACCGGAACGTTAGGAGAGGAAGCATCGCGGGCATAGATGGGGGGTTGTCTATACCCGCTCCAGAAAGGACTACTTACGCATTGGACGCATCAAAGTCTTTGAGCACCGAACTGAGGGTTGAGCGCCGAACACGGTAGATCTCACGTTTGCCGCGATGCGGAAGCTTGATGGCTTCCAACGCGCCGTTCTTGATCCAGCGTCGCACCGTAGCCTCGTTGACGCGCAAACGAGCCGCGACCTCCTGTACAGTCAATAATTCTTCCATTGTTTCAACCATAGGGGATACCTCCTAAACTTTTGTGCAGGCTGGCATGCTAGCTGAGTAATACATGACATTGGAAGATACTCAGTAAAAACAGCTACAACCAACAGCTACCGATTTAAAGACATTGACGCTGCAAGTTGACAATTCGTGTAACTTGCAAGGGACCCATTTCAGGAGTAGTACTCATGAAACGCAGTACATATAAAAGTAGTAACTCATAAAACAGATGAAGCAAGGAAACGCCGCTCACGCTCTGCGCCTCATCTCTACAAAATCGCGATATGAATTTGTACGATGACGATGCCCCTCTTTTCTTTTAGAATAAAAGTAGCATTACAATAATAAACGTAAGAAATGACGTTTTAACAAATCATATTCTAGATGTCAAATTCCTGACATCTTCTGTCAGCATTTTATGGTATGCTTTTAGCAGCGTCATATTGATAAACAGAGAGATGAAGGGAATTGCGTATGCGGGCAGATCGTTTGCTGGTACTACTCTTGCTGCTGCAAACTCGGGGGCGCGTTACGGCGCAATCGCTCTCGAAACGGCTGGAAGTTTCGGAGCGCACTATTTATCGCGACCTGGTATCACTGAGCATGGCTGGTGTGCCTGTTTACGCGGAACGCGGCCCCGGCGGCGGCTGGTCGCTCCTGGAAGATTATCGCACCAATCTTACCCGCCTGACGGAAGCGGAGGTCAACACCCTCTTCGTATCAGGGACGACAGGCCCGCTCAAAGACCTCTGGCCTGGCAAAGCGAGCGAAGACGCCATGCTCAAATTGCTGGCCGCGCTTCCTTCGGTCTATCGCAACAATGCCGAACTGGCGCGCCAGCGTATCCATCTGGATGCAACCGGCTGGTTCCATCACAACGAACCTGTGCCGCACTTGCCATTACTACAAGAAGCCATCTGGAACAATCACTGGCTTCGTCTGACCTACCGGCGCGGCAGTGACAACACCGTCAACCAGCGTACAGTCTGTCCATACGGGCTGGTAGCAAAGGCCAGCATCTGGTATCTGATATGCAGCACGTTGGAGTCTGGCGGCGAGATGCGCGTGTATCGCGTTACCCGTATTCAAGACGCTGAACTCACCGGCGAACATTTCGAGCGACCAGCCAATTTCGACCTCATCGCGTTCTGGACAAGTTGGATGGCGTCTTTTGAGAAGAGTCGCTATGGATACGCGGTCAAGCTGCGACTCGCGCCCGAACACATAGCGGAGGTCTCATCGCTGATTGGCGACTGGGTGCGACTACTGGCGCAAGAGGTTGGCCCACCCGATGAGCAAGGGCGTATCGCCTTGCTGCTTTATTTCGAGTCACCCTTACAGGCGCGCTCGCACCTGCTCAACCTCGGCCCAATTGCAGAGGTTATCGAGCCGCAGGAACTGCGCGACAGCATCGCGGACTATGCATCGAGGATAGCCGCTTTGTATAACAAATAACATCTCTTGTCCTAAATGGCTTGACCTACGCTATTCTCAGAAGTATACTTGTGCTACGATGAGAAGAGGTTCTACTGTAAAAATCGTGCGGTGGGTAAAAGGTCAACGTCTTGTGCCAGAGGTTTCTCACAGGTGTCAATGACTTCATTACTTGTGTTGGAAAGCCAGACGGGTGCGGGTGGGACTCTTACATCTCTTAATAGAATGTCAAGCAGGTAGTCAGTAAGTGAGATGTATATTACCAAATGCGGCGTAAGGTCCCTGCCTTCAGGCATGAGGATGGAAGTCGCGCGCCCTCGGGCGCAAAAACTCTTGACAGCACTATGGTTTAAGATAGAATAAAGACATGCGTAAAATGTTTCAGTATCGGATATTCCCAACCAGGAAGCAAGAGAAATTGCTCAACGATACATTGAATGAATGCCGTTGGCTGTATAATCACTTGCTTGAGAAACGAAAAGAAGTCTATGAGCAAGCAGGCAAAGGCTTGACTTGCTATCAACAGCAGGCGACCTATCCGCTATTGAAACAGGAATGTCCCTCTTTGAATATCGTGCATTCGCAAGTTCTGCAAAATGTAGCTGTTCGTATTGATCTTGCCATGAAAGCCTTCTTTCGAAGGTGCAAAGCCGGTGAGGAACCGGGCTATCCACGCTTTCGTGGAGAACATCGCTACGATAGTTTCACCTACCCTCAGAGCGGGTTCAAGATTGATGAACAAGGCAAGCTATATCGCTCTGGTATCGGACATATCAAAATCGTCTTGCATCGGCAACTGCGAGGCAAGGTCAAAACGCTCACAATGCACAAGAGTAGCACTGGCAAATGGTATGCCTCATTTTCGTGTGAGGTAGAACCGGAGCGCTTGCCCGAACGCCCCGAACAGGTGGGGATTGATGTAGGACTCAAAACCTTTGCCACGCTTTCAGATGGAACGGAGATTGAGAACTCGCGCTTTTTCCGTCAGAGAAGAAAAGGCGTTGGTAAAAGTGCAACGCAAGCATTCCAGGCTGGAGAAAGGCACGCCTGAACGCCGGAAGCATCGCAAAGTTGTTGCGCGTGTCCATGAGCGGATTGCATGGCGACGGGAGAACTTCACCCACCAACAGAGCCGCAAGATCGTCAACGCGCATGGCGTGATTGCCGTTGAAGACTTGCATGTCAACCGCATGATCCACCATTATTGTCTGGCGAAAAGCATTGCAGATGCCTCGTGGTCGGCATTCTTTGCCCAACTCTCTAGCAAAGCGGAAGAAGCTGGCAGAGCGTTCATCAAAGTCAATCCGGCCTATACCAGCCAGACCTGCAGCGCCTGCGGGCATCGGCAGAAGATGCCGCTTGCGGTGCGGATATTCGATTGCCCGTGTTGCTATGCTCATCTTGATCGAGACCTTAATGCTGCTTTGAATATTCGTGCACTGGG
Organism: uncultured Chloroflexia bacterium; assembly: GCA_963769535.1. GTDB lineage: Bacteria > Chloroflexota > Ktedonobacteria > Ktedonobacterales > Ktedonobacteraceae > CF-113. The sequence continues at coordinate 441,188 of CAVYMC010000011.1, forward strand.
ACTACAGGGCCTGGGTTCGTCCCTAGAATCCCCCGCATTTATGCTTGAGGAGTAGTCACGTCAAAATAAGTGTAATATAACGTCTGTCATTGTGGTGATTGAAGATCGTGGTTGAGTAGAACTGAGGAAATAGTAAGACTATGGAACAACTTTCCACTTTGCATATTCTTCGCAGCGACGCAGCCTACCGGTTTCGTCTCGAATCTCCCAACGGCCCGTCGTCTGGCCCCCTGGAGACTACGACCGAACTGAGCGCCGAACAACAAGAACGTTTGCGCCGTCTGTTACTGACGGCCTCTCAATATATTCAATCGGGTGATATAAAGGGCCAGGCGCGGCGCAGTGGCAGCCTTGACACGTTCATCAGTCTGGGGCGTTTCCTCTTTGATACGCTGCTGCCACCCACTATACAGGAGAGCCTGCGCCATCTCGATGCCCCGCTACTCCTGAACACCAATACGCCAGATATTCCCTGGGAACTGCTCTACGATAGCAAACCTGCTCCAGGTCACTTCATTTGCCAGCACATGAGTATTGGACGGCAATCCAGCAACCCGCGCACCCAGGCCTCGCGCCCTCTCTTGACCGAGCGATTAAGTGTTGATACCGCCCTGCATAAAAGCCGCAAACCGGGTCGGCGCGAAACACAGGGATTAACCACTCTCTTTCTTGTCAATCCCACCGGAGAATGTCCGGCGGCGGAAGAAGAGGTCGCTACCCTCTGTACCACCCTGCCTGAATCGGTCGCGCGCATCATCCTGTATCGCCAGCAGGCGAACCAGTTAGAGATGCGTATGCATTGCAATACCGATATGCCGCAAGTTCTCCACTATGCCGGGCCAGTACCCGTCGCCACACCAACCAGCGAACCCCAACTCGCCCTGGCTGGCAACTCGCGCCTGGATAACACCACTGCCGCGCAATTATTTCAATCGCTGCCCAGGCGTCCGCTTATCATCTTGAGCTACTATAACGGCGCGCGCACCGGTACCTTACCGCCCTATGATATGGAAGCGCTCGCGGCCTCAAACCTCATGGCATCTGGCGCCAGCGCGGTTCTCACAATGCGCTGGGCAGCCAATGCGCAACGGGCGCGCGAGTTTACCGTACTCTTTTACCAGGAAGTGGCGGAGGGCGTATCGCTGGGCGAGGCCATGCGCCGCACTCGCGCCACCATCGCGCAGCGACACCCGGACGATCTCTCCTGGCTAAGCTACATTCTATATGGCGACCCCACTACCGTGCTGGTTGCCAATCCTCCTGGCGGGCGTGACCGCAACCTTGAATTGCCGCTCGACGCGCTGGAGGAGAATATGATGCAACCCATGTTCTCATCGTCCAACGCGCTCGACCGCCGTTTCTTGCAGGAAGTGTTGAGCCTGGGCCTGATGGAAGCGCGGCGTATGCATAAAGACTACCTCGGCACGCCCCATCTTTTTATCGCTCTGACCAAGCTTGATGGCGGGTGTACCCAGGACGCCTTGCGCGCGCTCAATTTCTCCCCCAAGCAGGTGCGCGATGTCGTGCGGCTCGCGCTGGGTCCGGGCAAAGCCACCAGCGAAACGCCCATATTGCCGACACGCCGCTGCAAAGAGATTCTGCAAACGGCGGAACGCAATGCGCTCAGCGCGGGTTCCACCGCCATCGATGAGCGCGCCATCGCCCAGGCGGTGCTGAGTGAAAAAGACGGCGTCACCTACGAACTGCTCACCAAGATGGGCATCAACCCTTCCCAGTTGATCGAATTGATCCTGTCGAGCAACGCGCGCGCGCTGCTCGAACTTGTGCCTTCAGTGAGCGCGAATCTCGCAATAGCCCCCATCGAGCTGCCCGTTGGCATCAGTCCGGAGGGCGGCATCAAGGGCAACAATTCGACGCTGGAACGCCTGGGGCGCGACCTGACGAAGCAGGCCACCATGAAGGAGTTGCAGCCGCTCATCGGGCGCGAAAAAGAGATGCGCCTGCTCATCCAGACTCTGATGCTCAAAGACCGCAACAACCCGATCTTGATCGGCGATTCGGGCGTGGGAAAAACGACTATCGTGATGGGGTTGGCGCAGCGCATCGTTGACGGCAAAGTGCCGCCAGAGTTGCGCGGCAAACGCCTGATCGAACTCTCGGCCAGCTCGCTCGTGGCCGGAACAAAGTACCGGGGTGAATTTGAAGAGCGGCTGTTGAAGGTGCTTGAAGAGGCAGAAGGCAGCGGCGATATCATCCTCTTCATCGACGAAATGCATCTTTTGATCGGCACAGGACGCGCCACCGATGGCAGCATTGACGCGGCGGGCATTCTCAAACCCGCGCTGGCCGGCGGGCGACTGCGCTGCATCGGCGCGACGACCCCGCAAGAATACCGCGCCATCGAAAAAGACGCCGCGATGGAACGCCGCCTGCGGCCCATCATGATCGAAGAACCTTCGATCGATGAGGCGCTTGCCATCTTAACCGGTATGCGCGACCTCTACGAGCAGCACCACCATGTCGTCATTTCAAAAGAGACGCTGTACGCGGCAGTGCATCTTTCCGAGCAGTACCTGCCCAACTTGCGCCTGCCAGACAAGGCGTGCAGCGTGCTCGACGAAGCCTGCTCGCAGGCGCGTGTCCACATGGCCGAGGACGAAAACGAGTCTGAGGCTGGATGATATGGACGATATGGATGATGACTTACGGAGAGCAAACGGTGATTATCCCTTCCATGATCGCGGAAGTCATCTCGCACCGCACCGGCATACCCGTGCGCGCGCCAGGACGCGAGGAGCGCGACCGCCTGCTCAATCTGGAGGCCCTGCTCAAACGGCGTGTCATCGGCCAGAACGAGGCCATTGCGCGTGTCACTCAGGCGATCCAGGTGGCGCGTGCCGGCCTCAAACCGCGCAATCGGCCTGCCGGCGTCTTCATCTTCTTAGGCCCGACGGGAGTTGGCAAAACCGAACTGGCGCGCGCTCTGGCGGCTGAGGTCTTTGGCTCCGATGAACATCTGATTCGCGTTGACATGTCGGAATATATGGAGAAGCACGCCGTTTCGCGCATGATCGGCGCTCCTCCGGGCTACATCGGACACGACCAGGAAGGCCAGTTGACGGGCAAATTGCGCCGTCGCCCCCACTGCGTCGTATTGCTCGACGAAGTGGAAAAAGCCCATCCAGAAGTGTTCGACCTCTTCCTGCAAGTGTTTGATGCAGGTCGTCTTACCGATGCCCAGGGCCACACCGTAGACGCGCAGCACGCCATCTGGATTATGACCTCCAACGTCGGCACCGACATGCTGGGCCGCTCCATGCCCAGCGGATTCCGCGCCGGCAAAGGAGCCGTCGAGGAGATCGCAGCGCGAGCGTCTCATGGAACGCCTGCGCCAGACCTTCCGCCCCGAGTTCCTTAATCGTATCGACGAGGTGGTCATCTTCCAACCACTCGACCAGGAACAGGCGCGCGCCATTACGCGCCTGCAAATGAACGAACTCGCCGCCCGCCTGCTGGAACAGGGGCTGACGCTGGATGCCGACGACAGCGCCATCAACCTGTTGTGCAAAGAAGGCTTCAGCCCAGACGCAGGGCGCGCGCCCCCTGCGCCGTGTCATAGAAAAGCTGCTCACTGTCCCATTGAGCCTGCGCATCCTGCTCGGCAACATCCCCGAACAGGCCAGCGTGCATGTCAGCTCCGGCGAGGGCAAGCTGACCATCGATATCCGCGACCCCGCCGCTCTGGAGGTCGAAGTCGAGGAAGAAGTAGACAGTGAAGTGAAAGTGGACGCTTTATAAAATAAGATATCCTTCAGAGTGGGAAATGAAGAAGGACACATAGCAGAAAAAATAATCCCGTATATGGAAGGAAGAGGCAAGTTGTATGGCTAAAAACTATCTCTATTATGGAGATAACCTGGATATCATGCGGCGATATCTCAAGGATGAGACGGTAGACCTCGTCTATCTTGATCCACCCTTTAACAGCAACTCGAACTACAACATCCTCTTCGCTGAAAAAGACGGCTCGCGCGCCGCCTCGCAGATCAAAGCCTTTGGGGATACATGGCGGTGGGACCAGGAAGCGGTCAAAACGTATCAGGATGTGTTAGAAGCAGGTGGAAAGGTTGCCGGGTCTTTGCAAGCATTACGCCAATTGATAGGCACGAACAACATGCTTGCTTATCTCGCAATGATGGCGCCACGCCTGGTTGAGTTGCGCCGGGTGCTGAAGCCGACCGGCAGTATCTATCTTCATTGTGATTCGACGGCTGGCAAGTATCTCGCATTGCTTTTAGACGCTATATTTGGCCCAACGAATTTCCGCAATGAGATTACATGGAAGCGATTTAACTTCCACGCGGATGCAAAACGTTTTGGAAGAGTTACCGATCGCATCTTATTTTATACAAAATCAGATTCCTATACGTTTAATAATCTGCATGTTTCTTTCTCCGGGACATATCAAAAAAGCAAGTTCACCCATTTTGACGAAAGTGGGCGGCGTTTTCGCCTCTCCGACTTGAATCCTCCGGGCGGGCGTGGCCCTGTCTATGAATTTCATGGCGTTACAAAAGCATGGCGCTATACGGAAGCACGGATGCGCCAACTAGAGGCCGACGGACTCATTTATACACAAAGCGCCATCCCACAATTGAAACGCTATCTTGACGAGTTAGATGGGCAGGCTGTTCACGAACTCTGGACAGATATACCGCCCATTAACCCGATGGCCGCCGAACGATTAGGCTACCCCACGCAAAAACCCCAGGCGTTGCTGGAACGTATTATCAACGCCAGCAGCAATGAAAATGATGTGATTTTAGATTCTTTCTGCGGCTGCGGAACCACCATTGCTGCCGCGCAGAGGTTAAATCGCCGGTGGATCGGCATCGACATCACTCACCCGGCGATTGTTCTTATCAAAAAAAGATTACTGGATGCTTTCGGGGAGAGGGTAACGCAAACCTACGAAGTTCAGGGTGAGCCTACCAGTTTACAAGACGCGCAGGCATTATCCGACCAGGACAAGTTCCAGTTCCAATCCTGGGCATTAGGTTTGGTAGGCGCGCGGCTGGCGGAACAGAAGAAGGGGGCGGATCAAGGTATCGACGGTCGCCTTTATATTTTCGACGATAGAGAAGGTGGAAAAGAGAAGCAGGTCATCCTTTCTGTCAAAGGAGGTCACACCAGCGTCAAAGATATAAGAGACTTGCGCGGTGTGATCGAGCGCGAAAATGCTGAAATTGGTATCCTCATCACCCTTCAGGAGCCAACACAGCCCATGCGAGCAGAAGCAGCGAACGCAGGTTTCTATAACTCTCCCTGGGGAGGCACACACCCACGCCTGCAAATTCTGACCATCGCTGAACTTCTTTCAGGCAAGCGTATCGACATGCCGCCAGTGCGCCAGGTGAATGTGACCTTTAAGAAGGCTCCACGAGTGAAAGAAGAGCAGCTAGATATATTGCAACTTCCAATGGGGTAGTTCTCTATTGCGCCAAAAACAAGGAGACAGCGACAGAGTAGTCGCTGTCTCAGAAGGGAAGGAGACTGAGAAAATCTACACATCTCCTGGGTTGGCGTGGCAGCGATGATCGAAGTTTGTCTGGAACGCGCTCTACAGTCGATACACCCGGAGTAACGCTGCAACAGTACGCGCCTGGAGCGACAGCTACAACAGCGCGCGCCCGGAACGCAACTCTTCAGGCCTACCCTGGAGCGCCATTCAACAGAACAATTGGCACCCTAACGATCACCGCTCACCACTGCAATGAGTATACACCCCCCTCCTTTACTCTCCCTTACGTCGCGCTTCATCTTCAATTTAGCATTTTACTTGCCATTTCATTTAATTTCATCTATTAACTGCCGTCATACAAGAAAGGCTTACCCGTATGGAGAAGATTTTCACGCTATCTTACATAAGACAACTTCTCTAATACGAACAGTAGAAAAAAACGCAAATCTTGTGTACAATAGCGGTAGGAGGGTATTTTTATTGTCCAGGGCTCCAAACCAAGGAGGCGTTACATGTTCAAACAGGTACTCGATCCAACGGGAAATCTTGGTCTGACAGTATTGGTCGCACTCATTCCGGTCGTTGCGCTCCTGGTAATGCTGGCAGTTTTTCGCATTACCGCCTGGCTGGCTACCCTGATCGGTTCTATCCTCACCCTGCTCGTCGCTGTCACGCTGTGGAAGCTACCTTTTGGCACAGGCATCCAGGCATACCTCATCGGCAGCGCCAACGGCATCTGGGCGGTGGACTGGATCACTTTCTGGGGCGTGATAATCTTCAACACGCTCAAGCTGACGGGTCTCTTCGATACCTTCAAAAACTGGTTGATCGAGCAGGCTACCGCCGATATACGTGTCCAGACAATTTTGCTGGCCTGGGCGCTCGGCGCATTGTTGGAAGGGTTGGTCGGCTTCGGTTATCCCTGGGCCGTTGTTGCTCCTATCCTGGTCGCGCTGGGCGTCTTCGAGTTGGATGCCATTCGCGTGGCGGCCATAGCCAACAACGCCCCGGTCTCCTATGGCGCGCTGGGCGCGCCGATTATCGCGCTGGCAGCAGTGACAAGTTTGCCACTGTTATCGTTATCGGCCTCGGTGGGCAAGGTTGTAGCAGTTCTGGCGCTGCTGCCGCCCTGGATACTGATCTATCTGGTGAGCGGTCGCAAGGGTTTTCGCGAAGGCTGGCCGTTAGCAATAGTCGGATCATTTGCCTATATTCTGGGCCAATTTCCGGTCTCGCAATTTCTGGGTCCCTACCTTCCTGATGTCATCGGCGCGCTGGTCTGCTTTGGCGCGCTCCTCCTGTTGCTGAAGGTCTGGCAACCAAAGACAGTACTGGGCTATGGAGGCGTAGAGTTGAGCGAAGAAGAGCAGGAGGCACACAGCGCTGCTAGAATAGGAACTTCTACCACGCGCAATTCAGTTCTGGCAGCCTTCCTGCCATTTCTGATCCTGGTAGTTGTCGTCGTGCTGTGGACTGGCCCCTGGTCCCCACTGCCGAAGGTCAGCGCGGGCAGTGTGGTAGTAAAGGCTATCTCTTCCATCAGCCTCAAGGTCACTTCTGTAGCCTTCCCCTTCGCGCCCTTCGTCGGTGGAACCGCCATTCTGGCCTCCTGGTTGGTGATGTTGCTGTTTATTCGCCCCAGCGCTGCCATTGTGGGACAGGTGTTTCGGGACACCTTCCGCCAGATGTGGGGAGCGCTACTGGTCGGCTTCTTCATCTTCGGCCTGGCATTCGTCTTCAACTACTCCGGTATGGGAGCGTCACTGGCCTTCGGCTTCTCGAAGGTTGGCCCCGCTTTCATCCTGCTCGCCCCCATCCTGGGGTGGATTGGTGTAGCGCTTTCCGGCAGTAATACATCTACCAACAGCCTGTTTGGTCTGGTGCAGGTTCAGGTCGGCAGATTGCTGGGTTTCCCTGTGCTATTGCTGCCCTCCATGAACTCGGTGGGAGCCGAGGTAGGCAAGCCGGTCGCCCCCCAGACGGCCAGCGTAGGTGTTTCGACCTCCAAGTTTGTGCGCAACGAAGGCCAGGTCATTCGCCATAACATGGGCTGGACGCTAATTGTGCTGGGGTATCTCATCATCGTCGGGCTGATCTTTTACTTCCTGTTTCCGGGCCTGATGAAATAGGATAGTTCGTCTTACCCTGCGTTCGTTCTCTATGAACGTCTCCTGCTCGCTGCTGAGCATCCCGGTGACAAGCCGGGTTGCCCTCCATCTCTCCAGCGAGCAGGTGCATTTCTTCCACTAACCGATGAAGACAGTAGCGACGGCATTGCTACTCCTCATGCTTTGAGATGGTCTACACTCTCTGCTTGCATCACTTGCCACTCGTGATACGCCCGGTCTTGTTGCTACCGTACTCGGTAAACCAGAGGTTGCCATCAGGCCCTGCTGTGATCCCCTCTGAAAAGCTCTGAGAGGTGGGTATCGGGAACTCGGTGATGACCCCGTCGGGAGTGATACGCCCGATCTTGTTGCTACCGGACGCGGATTCGGTAAACCAGAGGTTGCCATCGAGCCCTGCTGTGATCCCGTATGGCTCGCTCTGGGAGGTGGGAATGCGGAACTCGGTGAAGGTCCCTTTACGAGTGATACGCCCGATCTTGTTGCTACCGTACTCGGTAAACCAGACGTTGCCATCGGGTCCTGCTGTGATCCCCTCTGGCTCGCTCTGGGAGGTGGGAATGGTAAACTCGGTAATGGCCCCATTGGGAATGCCATTGGGATTGATACGCCCAATCTTGTTGCTACCCCCCTCGGTAAACCAGAGGTTGCCATCGGGTCCTGCCGCGATCAAGCTTGGATTGCCCGTAAGGGTTAAAGAAAGAGGGAACTCGGTGATGTTCCCGCTGGGAGTGATACGCCCGATCTTTTCGCCACTCCACTCAGTAAACCAGAGGTTGCCATCGGACCCCAGTGTGATCCCCTCCGGCACACACTGGAAGGTGGGAATGGCGAACTCGGTAATGAACCCGTTGGGAGTGATACGCCCGATCTGGCCGCTACCGTATTCGGTAAACCAGACGTTGCCATCGGGTCCTGCTGTGATCCCGTATGGCTCGCTCTGGAAGCCTGGGAGGGAGAATATGGTAATGACCCCGTTGGGAGTGATGCGTCCAATCTGGTTGCTAGCGAATAGGGTAAACCAGACGTTGCCGTCATCGGGTCCTGCTGTGATCCCGTCTGGCTCGCTCTGGGGGGTGTGAATGGCGAACTCGGCGATGACCCCGGCAATTTGCGGCGTGATGGTCACTGCAGGATGCGGCGTGATGGTCACTGCAGGATGCGGCGTGACGGTCACTGCAGGATGCGGGTGGATGAGCCATGTCCAGGTCACGCCGCTGACGAGAGCGACTATCACCAGTCCTACCAGCCCTATCAGGACGAAACGCCGTGATCCGCCACGTTTCGCTGGCGGCGCTGGAGCTTTCACATCGGGTCGTACTGTTAGTGGTAGTGGGGTTAGTGGTAGTGGGGTTAGTGGTAGTGGTAGTGGGGTCGATGAACGGACTGGCGTCACTCTCGTGTCCTCGACTGAAGGTGCCTCCATGGTGGGCATAGACACGAGGGCGGTAATTTCCCCGCTGTCTCGCAGAAGCGATAGGGGATTTTCTATCGATAGAATGGTAATCGTCAGCGCCAGCAAACCTGCTGGTCCCCCCGTGTAGTAAGGCATCCCTTGCCCTTCCAGGCGCAACATTGTTCCATCACCTACCCCCGCGGGAACGGTGACGCTCACCTGTCGTCCTCCTGGCAGGGTCAGGCGGCGTGTGGTCCCGCTCTGCGCTTCTGCCCTGCTGATAGCCAGGGTCGCGCGCAGTTCAGCGCTGCTCTGCACCGCCTCATGGAAGGCACGCGCAAAGGCGGCCACCGAGGGAAAGCGCTCCTCGGGCTGTTTGGAGAGCGCGCGCAGCAGCGCCGCGTCAATGGCAGGAGACAGGCGCGAGTTGAGCGCGCTTGGGACTGGCGGCAGCTCCAGGTAGTGCTGGCGCATCACCTGGCCCGGCCCGCCCTGGAAAGGAGGCTGGCCCACCAGCAGCTCATAGGCCATGATCGCCAGCGCGTACTGGTCGGTGGCCGGAAGCGGATGCCCATCCCACAATTCGGGAGCCATGTAGATGGGTGTGCCTCGAATGCTCTGGCTGGCGCTGGCCGTCGCGCTGGTGAGCTTAGCGATGCCAAAGTCGGCTAAGAGCAGGTCGGGACGATTGGGCTGGTCTGGTCGCAGACGGACGAGGAAGTTGGTGGGCTTGATATCCTGGTGAATGACCTGCTGGTCATGGGCGTGTTGCAGCGCATCGGCGGCCTGTTGCAACAAGGGCACCACCTCGACAGGCGAGAGCAGTGCCTTGCTGCCCCGCTGCCGCAGCCAGTCCGCCAGGGTGCCATCTTTGCGATAAGGCATCACCAGGTAGTTGAGCGGCTGGCCGTGGAGCGTTTCCTCCCCGTAGGCGTACAGGGGCAAGATGTTGGGATGATCGAGCCGGGCAATCGCCCTGGCTTCGCGCTCGAAGAGGCGGGCGGCCTCGTTGGTACTCTTCCGCTCCGGGTAGGCCATGCCTTCAGTGCGGATGACTTTGATGGCGACCTGTTGCCCGATGCGCGCATCTTCGGCGAGGTAGACTTCGCCCATGCCACCGCTGCCCAGCAGGCGCAGCAGGCGATAGTGACCCAGGCGCTCTCCTTCAAGTGACATGCGCGCAACCCCCTTGATGCAAAGTACATAAATAAAACCAGAACCGGGTAGTGAAGTAGATGATGTAAGTATAGCACAGTCAGTCGAGTATTGCCGGGGGTTCTCAGAGAGCGGTGAGCGTCAAGTTTTTGCATCAAGCGAGCGTTGACACCAGGGCGGGGAGCTGCAGAGCGGCGAAGCTCCGCCCCCCCGCCCCCCGAATGGATTATGTGATCTAGCTGTGATCCCTCAAATCTTGACTCACTTAACAAAGTAATGCTATCGTATTTACTGGACTGACTGGTCAGTCTAGTAAATAAAGGAATGTAGAAGATAGTATGACCCTACGCACGGATTTAAGCGCGGCGCGCAAAAACCAGATATTGGACGCGGCTATGACGGTTTTTGCCCGGTCGGGTTTTCACGAAGCTCGCATGGATGACATTGTGCAGGAGTCGGGATTGAGCAAGGGAACCCTGTACTGGTATTTCAAAAGCAAAGAGGAAATCATTACCGCCATTTCGCAGCGGCTCTTCACAACCGACATTGAACAGGTCGAGAGCTTGCTCAAAGCGGAAGGCACGGTCAGCGAGCGCTTGCAGCAACTCATTCGAGACCGCGTGCAGGGTCTGCAAGAAATGTCCGACGTGGTCGCTATCTTATTTGAGTTCTACGCGGTTGCCCTGCGCCAGGATGGTGTGCGGCAATTCATAAAAACCTATTTTCAGAACTTTCATGAATTGCTGGTCGCATTGATCCAGCAAGGAATAGAGCGGGGAGAATTTCGACCCGTTGATGCGCTGGCGGCGGCGACAGCCCTGGACGCTGTGTTCGAGGGGCTGATTGTGCGCTGGTTAATTGACCCTGACGCGGTGCAATGGGCTTCTCTGGGGGAAGCCGCCATACGTTTAACGTTGGATGGCTTGAAGCATCGCTAATATTCGCTAAAGGAAATATCGCTAGATGCAAATTCAAGATAAGCCGGGGGAAGACGTTGTCTCTCGCACCCCCAAATCTGTGCGCTCGCTCGAAACTCATGGATTATATCGCCTGGGGTTGGCCTATGGTCGCCAGGTTTTTCGTTTACGCTGGTTCATCATTGCCTTCTGGGTGATCGCGCTTGGCGCAAGTATTCCGTTCACCGCTAAAGTTGGCGACGCGCTGAACAGCGGCGGCTACTCCTATAGTGGCAGCGAGTCGTCGCGTGTCGATACCATCATCTCTACCAGACTGCCCCGGCCAGCATCACAACTACTGGTGATATTTCAATCTGACCACACCGCCGTCAGCGATGCGGTCTACCAGCAAGAAGTGAACGCTTTCATAAGCCGCGCGCGCGCTTACCATTACACGACCGGGGTGAGCGCGAGCAGTGCTGGTCTTGATGGGCGCACCGTCTATGTCACCGTCAACCTGAGCATATATCCGGGGAGCAACGAGTTAAGCGCATTTCACAAGCTCGTGCCATCGGGCAGCGCGGCCAGTCCAGCCCATGCCTATGTGACCGGCGACCCGGCAGTTGACCACGAGTTTACTCAACTCAGCACATCGGACGTTGAACGCGCCGAATTTACGGCGCTTCCAATCGCGCTGCTCGTCCTGTTCATGATCTTCGGTACGCTGGTCGCCGCCGCCATGCCGCTACTTCTAGCGATGGTGGCCGTACCTATATCCCTGGCGATCATCTACGCTATCGGTTTGCACGTCTCGATGAGCATTTTCGTCTTGAACGTCGCCTCGATTATCGGCCTGGGCATCTCGATTGACTACAGCCTCTTCATGGTGCGCCGTTTCCGCGACGAGTTAGAAGCAGGGCGCAGCGTCACAGAGGCGGTAGGCTGGACCATCGCCACCTCCGGCGAAGCCATCATGTTCAGTGGATTGATCGTGATGATTGGTTTTGCCGGTCTGCTGCTGATCCGCGTAGGACTGACCACCTCGCTCGGCATTGGCGGCGCGGCCGTCGTGGCCGTATCCATGCTGGCCGCGCTCACCTTGCTGCCCGCGCTGCTCAGCGTGCTTGGCCCGCGCATCAACGCGCTGCGCATCCCGCTTATTAGCCGCCTGACTGCGCCGCGTCCACGATCAGAGGCAAGCAATAAGAACAGTAGCAAACCACGCCGCAACTTCTGGCAAAGCGTGGCTGAGAGCGTCATGCGACGGCCCCTGATCTTCATAGTGGCAGTTACCGCCGTGCTGGTCGCCATGGGCTGGCCCATCTTCTCCATCGAGCTGGGCACGCCCAGCGTCACCTCGCTGCCCACCACCTCAGAATCGCGCCAGGGCATCGACATCCTGTATAAGCAATTCCCGGATACCAAAACTAACGTCGTCTCGATCATCGCGCAAGCGCCGCAGGGTTCCAGTATGTTCACCAGCGAAAACCTGGCAAAGCTGGACAACCTTTCGCGCTGGCTCGCTAAACAGCCGCACATCACGAACGTTATCAGCCTGATGCAGTTGCCAGCCACCAACGGCGCGCCCGCGCCGACCGCCCAGGAACTCACAACGCTCTATACTACAGGGGCCTACCAGCAGAATCCCGCCATTGCCCAACTCGTGACCTCAACCACCAGCGGCAATACCACATTGATCACCGCCACCACGAACGCGAAGCTCGACAGCAGCCAGGGCAACGCGCTGATCGACGATCTGCGTGCCGGTGACAAAGCGGCGGGCCAGGGACTGACCGTGCTGGTCGGCGGTCAACAGGCCAACGACCTGGATTTCAATCGCTACCTGTATGGCAACTTCCCATTCAGCATCCTCTTCATCCTGGGCGCAACTTACATTTTGCTGCTCCTGATGTTCCGTTCGCTCATCCTGCCACTCAAAGCCATCCTGATGAACGTGCTCTCGGTGGGCGCGTGCCTGGGCGTGCTGGTATTCATCTTCCAGTGGGGCCACTTCTCCAACGTCCTGAACTTTACCTCCAATGGCTACCTGGATAGCATCGCCCCCATCTTGCTGTTCTGTATCCTCTTCGGCATCTCGATGGACTACGAAGTCTTCCTCCTGAGCCGCATCCGGGAGGAGTGGCTGCGCACGCACAACAACCGCTTCGCCGTGGCGCGCGGCCTGGAAAAAACAGGCGGCGTGATTACCAACGCCGCCCTGCTCTTCGTAATCGTGACCGGCGCGTTCACCTTCACCTCCATCCTGGTGACAAAAGAGATCGGCCTGGGCATGTCGCTGGCCGTACTGGTGGACGCCACCATCATCAGGACGCTGCTGGTCCCGGCTACCATGCGCCTGCTGGGCCGCTGGAACTGGTGGCTGCCAGGGAGAGCGCTGCCGCCTAAGCAGGAAGAATAATTAATAACAGGTCTATTGCACAGAGCGATCCCACCAGGGCGCGGGCAAGCCGACGCCCCTACCATACGACGGATCAGCCTGGGAGGCTCGTTCGTGTATGGTAGGGGCGTCGGCTTGCCCGCGCCCTGGTCACTCGCGCAAAAAAATGACGCCCACCCATTCACCCCTGTCCACTTGTCTCTCCTCAACGCTCCTGCTATACTACGGCTGTGTTCACTGACAACTTTCAAAATGTGGGGAAGTAGAGGCCGCTTTTGGATACGTCCCTTGATATTCAAGACCTGGCTCAACGCGCTTTGCATAAACAGGTACGTTTGCGCGAATTTAGCCAGCCCGTCTATATTGAAGATGCGCAAGTCATAGATGATATTCTTTGCCGTCTCGATGTCGGGCATCCAGGTGCTTCCCCATCAACTACAAGCTATCTATGAGCGTATGCTTCCCCAGGCACGCTTGCGCTTTCTGCTGGCAGACGATCTGGGAGCCGGTAAAACCATTATGGCCGGATTGTTATTGAAGGAACTCAAATTACGCGGTGTCATCAATTACATATTGATCCTGACTCCGTCCCCTTTGACCGTGCAATGGCAAGATGAACTCTATCATACAAAAGGCCGAGCAAGAAGGTATAGGTAGAGAAGAGCGTGAAGCTACTTTCCAGGATATTATGCCGGAATTGTTTCCATCTATGATGAGGCTGAGCAGAGACCTCTCAGTACGTTCCCTCGACGACCTGATCAGACTCAGTAATATTACCTTTGGTCTTTACGGGCTAAGCCAGGTTGAAACTGCTGAAGAAGCAGAACAATGGATTTACACATTGCCAAAGGTCTACCACAGCCAGTTGGAGCAGGATCATCTGATTACCCAACCAAAGGGACAGATGACAATGTCTTTTCATGCGGTAATCAATTCACCCAAAACACAACAAACTCAATTCACCGTAATCGGTTACGCAACGTTGACCCAGGACCTCCCTGGCTCAGTCGTTGCTAGACCGACCATACAGCCCACCATTGATTCCACCGCAATTGGTGAAGTAACAGCGCGGGTCGCATAATAACAAAAGTAGTTTGAGGAATATGTATGTCATCTAATAATTCTATGGAGCAGAGGACAGAAGGGATTAAACTTCTTCGTGGGGCAATCGTCGAAGTATTCGCAGCGGTACAGACCTGGGCTACGGTCTTCGTAGGTCATCATCGTTCCGCTCGAATCAGCGGGGCCGCCCACGGCTCCCATGGGGCCTCACAGCTGCATATCGACGCCGATGAGAGGACGAATGTTACGAGCGCCTGGCACATCTCTTTCGCCTGCATGATATGGCCCTTGACAAGTGACCATTAAGTCACATATAATACCGGAATGGAAGATGAATCTGTCTTTCGCGCCCTCGCCGACCCAAGCCGTCGGCGACTGCTTGACCTCCTCTTTGAGCGCGACGGCCGCACGCTCACCGAGCTGGAGTCGGAGCTGCCGATGACGCGGTTCGGGGTGATGAAGCACCTGCGCGTGCTGCAAGAGGCCGGACTGATCACCACGCGCAAAGTGGGCCGCGAGAGACTGCACTACCTGAACCCGGTCCCAATCCAGCTCATCTCGGACCGCTGGATCAGTAAATACTCTGCGGCGCGTGCGAGCGTGCTCGCCGATCTCAAAACAGCGCTTGAAGGAGAAAATGGTATGACCACGGCTTCAAAGCCCCGGCTCGTTTATCAGATCATCATCAAGGCTCCGCAGGAGCGGGTGTGGGAAGCGATCACCAAGTCGGAGTTCACCTCCCGCTACTACTATAGCTGCACGCTTAAGACCGATCTCACCGTCGGCTCGCCCTTTACCTATCACATGCCGAATGGCTCCCCCATAGTTGAGGGGGAGGTGGTTGCGTCCGAGCCACCCAACCGGTTGGTACACACCTATCACTCACTCTGGCCCCCGATGAACGAAGATGCGCCCACCCGAGTAACGTGGGAGCTGGAGTCGATGCCCGGCGGCGTTACCAAGGTTACCGTGGTCCACGAGGACTTCCAGGGCCAGACTGCGACCTACCAGGGTTTGCAGGGCGGCGGCTGGACATGGATCCTCAGCAACATGAAGACGTTACTGGAGACCGGCGAGCCGATGCCTCAAGGGTACTAAATCTGAGCGGAGGATACTTGAAGAAATGCCGCCCGCGGCTTAACTGCCACATTAGGCGACGCATGACTAGAATAGCACGAGTCCGCAGTCGAACTGCGGCGAGGTTTCCAACCCAAGTCAATATGAGGAGGTTTTTATGAGCCAACCTGAAAAGAAGGGCACGCAGGAGTCCGCCAAGAGCACCGCCGCGATCAACAAGAAGTCCAAGGGATTCACAGACGAGGAACGAGCCGCGATGAAGGAGCGCGCCAAAGAGCTGAAGGCGGAAGCGCGCGCCAACAAGAACAAGGCGGAAGGGGAAAGCGACGTGCTCGCGAAGATCGCCGAGATGCCGGAACCAGATCGCGCCATGGCCAAGCGGCTCCATGAGATCATCAAAGCCAGCGCGCCAGTCCTCTCGCCGAAAACCTGGTACGGGATGCCCGCGTATGCCAAGGACGGCAAGGTCGTCTGCTTCTTCCAAAGCGCGCAGAAGTTCAACACGAGGTACGCGACGCTCGGCTTCAGCGACACGGCGAACCTCGACGAAGGCGCCATGTGGCCGACCTCCTTCGCGCTGACGGAGTTGACCGCCGCCGAAGAGGCGAGGATCAGCGCGCTTGTGAAGAAAGCGGTGAGCTGAGGACTAAGCTCGCAACCAGGCCCCGCCCCAGGGTCTTCCGTAGCTCCGACAAACCCAACGATCTCATCCTCCTTGCTGAATACGAGGATGCGGAAAGGGCGCGCCGCGCGTCTACCCGGTCACGTCGATTATAGGGGAAGGGCGCCTGTTCCTGTTCATTGTGCAACAAGGCTGACCCTCGATGCGTGTTGCCACAACAGGTTTCCTGGCCTCGATTGAAGCTAATCGCTCAGCCACTTCGGCTGATGGGGCGTCTTGCGATTGAGCGCCTTCATGAGCAACAACTTCAGATCATCGGGTGAACCCAGATACTGTGGCACCCCAGATGCCGCCACAGCCTGTTCCCACAGCACACAGGGGCGTTGCCGTCGAAGGCCGTCGAAGGCTTGTTGATAATCATCAACGATGGCTTGATAGAAACAGCGCTCTAGCTCTTCCATGGTCATGCCTCCCGCTTGCGCTGCCGTTTCGGCATTGTGGACGCCGTACGACGTGTTGGGGAGCCTCTTTTCAAAACGTTCAGTCATCCATCTGAAGAGCGATTTGACCGTTCCCTTTGCTGATGGTGCGTACAGCCCAGCAGATTAGCAAAGCTGACACAACTAAACGATTTGCAGCCGCTCGAACGGCAATATTATGCTGTAGTAGCTCTCGTCTCTTGTTTCTTCAGCTACTACAATTTCACACATATCTGGGACGAGAAAGTGATACGCCAGGCCATCATGGTAGGTGTTAAAAATCGCACCTTTGCCTATGTCGCTAACGCTCACAAAGACACTCATGAGAACCTGGTTTTCGGCAGCCCGGCATTAACTTCGGTTTACTTCGGCAAAGATATCCCAGCACATGAAATCGATATGGGTGAAGGCGCATATTTGCTTTCAGCAGCCTACGCGCAACAATTGCTCACACCACCTGCTCCACCAAAGGTTGAGCTGTCAACGCCGCCCGACACTCAGACTATTCATGATGGCCCTCAAATATACTCTGGCTCTCCTCTTCAGTCAGGAGGAGCAACTACCGGACTTGATACACTACCACCGCTTCCATCGTTGCCACAACCAACAACACCACCGGTAGCCCCCGGCCAGGGCGGGCAACATTATCGCCTGCGCCTCCAGGCAAAGCGGGAGGATGTCTTCGAGGTAATGAAAGCACTGCAAAACCTGGGCGATCTCATCGAATCGATGCAGATTGCCATTGTCGCCACAGCCAGACCCGGCCAGCCCTTCATTCCAAACAAGATACACAACCTGGTTGTCGAACCTATGACAGAGGAAAGCAACGTACAGGTGTTAGGGGAACAGGTAGAGGAATAAAAGGAGTGTCCCCGCCCGCAGAACGCTTGTCAAAGGATTTCCTCCTGGTCCGAGAAAATCGCTGCTAACGCAGCCAGCAAGCGCTCGACGTCGGCAGGACCGTTGTAGCCTTGAAGCGAAAGGCGGATGAGGCGACGACCGTTCCACGAGAGGATTGGAATCTCAATACTCCACTCTTCTCGTAAGCGCTGTTGCAACGTTGGAGCATCACCATCGGGCAGGGGAATGGCGCACATCTGTCCCCACCAATGGGGACTATCGGGACAGATTGGCGTACTACCAACCAGGGCAGTGATGCGCTGGCGTGTGGATGCCGCTAACTCATGACAGGCCAGGCGAGCGGCATCCCAATCGTATTCCTGCTGAAAGGCAATAGCAGCAGGGACACTCAAGTAGGACGCGGGATCATCTGTGCCGGTCCAGCCAAATACGTCTTGAAAAAGCGAGACCCCTGGCGCCAGGCTTTCCCACCCCCAACTGACGATAAGTGGTTGTAAAAGCGCCTGCCGTTCGGGACGCGCATAGAGAAAGCCTGCGCCTTTGGGGGCGCAGAGCCATTTATGGCAGTTTCCTGCATAAAAATCGGCCCCAAGCGCATCGAGATGCAGGGGGATATGACCGGGAGCGTGCGCGCCGTCCACGACTGTCATAATCCCGGCTGCCTGCGCTCGCTGGCAAATCTTCTCAACTGGAAAGATCAGCGCGGTGGGCGAGGTGATATGGCTGACGAAGATGATTTTGGTGCGTGGCGTTACCCCTCGCCAGAGATGTTCGAGCATCTCATCGTCACTATCGAGAGGGAGCGGAATGGGTTGATTGATATACTTGATCCCGCGTTGCCCGCAGAGGAAGCGCCACGCGCGATCTGCCGCGCCATATTCATGATCGGTCGCCAGCACTTCATCCCCTGGCGCAAGCGCAAGCATCAGCGAGCGCGCTACAATATTCACACCAAGTGTTGCGTTTTGCGCGAAGACAATCTGATCAGCTTGCGTGCCTGCATAGGTAGCAAGCGATTCCCGCGCAGTGCGCAGCAGGCCATTGAGACGACGCCCCAAAAATTCAACTGGATCAGCCTCTAGCCGGCGCTGCCATTCCTGATAGGTCTCGAAAACCGGGCGGGGACAGGCCCCGAAACTCCCGTGATTCAAAAACGTGAGATCAGGACGCACCTGAAACTGTTCTCTCGCGATTGGAAGTATGCTCTTTCTGCTCATGTCTACAATGCCTTACTAACTGCCACTATACCCAATCGATCTTGCAAACGCCTCGAAGAGTCTGCGCTGCTCATCGTTCAGATGGGTGGGCAACACTACTGAAACCACAGCGTAGAGATCGCCGCGCTTATCCGGCTGGCCCAGGTGCGGCATACCCTGACCGCGCAGGCGGAAAGACTTGCCGTCGGTCGCTCCAGACGGGATGCGCAGCGCCAGTTTGCGCCCGTCTGGCGTTGAGACATGCGCCTCGCCGCCGAGCATCGCTACAGCTAGTGGGACTTCTACCGTTGTATGCAGCGTCGTACCTTCGCGTGTGATGCGCGCATCCAGCACCATATGCACCAATAGGAAGAGGTTGCCGCGCCCGGTTGTCCCTGACGCGCCCTGACCGGCGATGCGGATACGCGAACCCTCGTCCACACCGGCAGGTATCTTCACCTCGATGCGTTTTGTGCTGCCGTCTGCATCCATCAATTCAAAGACGCGCGTTACGCCTGAGTAGGCCTCGGCTAGCGTCACCTCTACCTGTGACTCGATATCCTGTCCCACTGTGGCACGCTGGCGAGCGCGCCCGGCAGCGCCTGCCCTTGTTTGTCCACCCATGCTAGAGAAGCCTGAGCCTCCCGCGCCGGAATAATCAGAACCAAAGAACTGCTCAAAAAAGTCTGAGAATTGGGACTGGTTGCCAAACAGATCGTTCAGATCCTCCGGGCTAACGGTGCGGTACTCGTAACGCGCGCCTCCAGGTCCTGCCGGTCCGCCGCCAGCAGAGGCTCCCGGCATACGTCCGTATTGCTGGTAATAGTCGCTCAGTTCATCGAACTTTTTACGTTTTTCTGGATCGGAAAGCACTTCGTTGGCTTCGTTGATCTCCTTGAATTTATCCTCGGCAGTTTTATCGCCAGGATTGACATCAGGATGATATTGACGCGCCAGCTTACGATAGGCCGAACGAATCTCCTTCTCGCTGGCGCTCTTGCTTACGCCCAGTACTTTGTAATAATCTTTATAATCAACTGCCATAAATGCTTCCTTATTTAACGCATTTTGTTAGATTATCTAACATATTCTGACTGCTACAACACGCATCTAAGGAGAATGTATTCCTAAACTGCGACCAAGTTATGCCACGCCTGCCACAATCACCTGAGCGGGGCGTATGATGCGCTCACCCAGGGCATAGCCGGAGCGCGTCACTTGCACAACAGTTCCCATCGGAGAACCGGTGCCCGACTGCGTCATCAAAGCGTCGTGTATATTGGGATCAAACGCTTCACCCACGCTGCCCACCTGTCGCACGCCTATCTGTTCCAGCGTGTTGAACAAACGCCGGCGCACCAGAAAAATGCCCTCTACCCAGGATTGATCCGCGTATTCCGCTGGCGTGGCAAGAAGCGCGCGTCCAAGATCATCCAGGACTGGCAGCAACCGTTCGATCACAGAGGATTCCACGGAGACGCGCGCTTCTTGCTGCTCCTGGACTGAACGCCTCTTATAATTGACGAAGTCGGCCTGCATTCGCCGCAGCGCATCCAGGTACTCCTCGCTTTTCTTTTGTTCAGCCTCAAGCCGAAGTTGTAACTCGGCGATTCGACTCGCCAACTCATCCTGCGCGTTTTGCTCCTGCCGCGCCTGGGGATCGCTCCGCTTGAAACCCTGTCCGTTATATTGCATATGATTTATCCTTCTATGTATCTTTTTCCTGGAAAGTCATTTCGAAATGGTATTTTTCCTGGTAACGGTACAGCGTTTGGCGTACATCGTTTACCTCTTGTTGAAGCACAACCACCTGCTTGCGCATCTGAATTATCTGGCGGATTCCTACGGCATTGACTCCCTGCTCGTACAGCGCGACAATCTCTTCGAGAATTGCTACATCTGCGTCTGAATACAGGCAATTCTTCCCCGATTGGCGCGCCGGTTCCAACAATCCGGCCTCTTCATACCGTCGCAGCATCTGCGGCGGCAGACCCAACATTTGAGATACAACCCCAATAGTATACTTGGGCAAGCTGGCGTTATTCTCACCCGTATTTTGCGCGGGCGTTCTTGGCTTCCTTTTCATATATATTTTTTCCTTTCACTCACCCACCGTTACTATTACTATATATCATCTCACAAATTATGTCAAATAACGAAACAATATGGAATAAGTTTTACAAAAGACAAATGAGCATGGATTCCGGGCTATAATAGAGCAGACGAAGGTTGAACCATCTATCAAAGGAGCAATACCATGTTATTCCTGGCTGAACCGTCGCTGACCTACAAAGATAGCTTCATCGCGGGCACGCGCGAATTGCAAGCTGAGGGCCTCGAGCTTTCTATTAACCTGGACAAAATCAGCAAAGACTTTGAAGCGTTCCTTCATAGCCTGAAGGAAAGCAAACACGTAAAAACCTCGTCCAACCGCGTGCCGATGTCTGACTTCTGGCTCATTAATGGCAACGAATACGTCGGGCGGCTCTCACTGCGCCACGAATTGAACGAAGCGCTGCTCGTGTGGGGCGGTCATATCGGCTATCAAATCCGTCCCTCAAAAAGAAGGCGCGGCTACGGGAAAGAAATCCTGCGGCTGGGCCTCGTCAAGGCAAAAGAATTGGGATTGAGCCGTGTGCTGGTGACATGCGACGAGGATAACACCGGCTCGCGCAAGATCATCGAGTACAACGGCGGCAAGCTTGAGAACATCATCGAGGTCGGAGATTTGCCGGTGCGCAAGATGCGCTACTGGATCGATATTCCATAGGCTCAAAAAACATCGGCATTTTCAACTCATTGAAGTTCTTTCAACAGCTTTTCCTCGCAAAGGAGTACGAATACCCATGTCATCTACAACAGATGTCGTCATCGTGGGCGGCGGCGTCATTGGCTGCTCCATCGCGTACCACCTGCGCAAAGCAGGCGTACAGGTCACGGTGATAGATCAGGGTGAAATTGGCGCGGAGGCGTTCGAGCGCGGCGGCTGGTCTGCTCGCGCCGCTCGGTTCGCTGGCGGGGCCGGGGCCGTTCGCGGACCTGCTGCTTGCCAGTTTCGCGCTTTTCCCCGCGCTGGCGCCAGAGCTTGAAGACGCGAGCGGTATCCGCGTGGAATATGAGCAAACGGGCGCGTTACGAGTAGTGCGCAACCCCAAAAATGTACCCAACCTGCGCAAACGCATGAAAGCGTGGCAGCCGCTTGGCCTGCATATACGCTGGCTGACGGGCGAAGAAGCGCGCCAGATTGAACCAACGCTCGCGCCGGACGTGTGCGCCGCGCTCTACGCTCCCGAAGAATCGCAGATTAAAGCTTCACAGGTGGTTAAAGCTTTTGCGCAGGCCGCCGCCAATCTCGGCGCGACATTACGCGGCCATACGCGCATTACGGGCCTACAGCAACAGCTTGACCGGGTGACGGCTATCGAAACATCTCAGGGCGAAACTATTGCTTGCAATCATCTCGTGGTTGCAAGCGGCGCGTGGTCTAAGCAATGGAGCGCGTGGCTGAATATAGAGCTGGCCGTCACTCCCCAGCGCGGGCAAATCCTGGCGCTGCGCCAACCTGCGCCGCCTCTGCGCCACATTATTTTCGGTGAGGCCGCGTATCTCGCCCCCAAACAGGACGGTACCGTCGTCGTAGGCGCGACAAGAGAAGAGGTCGGCTTTGACAAGCAACTGACGGCAGGTGGTGTGGCCTGGCTATTGAGTACGGCGAACAGACTCATCCCCTCCTTAGAACAGAGCGCGATTGAACGCATGTGGGCAGGATTGCGCCCTAAAACGCCCGACAACTTGCCCATCCTGGGAGCAGCGCCAGGCTGGGGAAACGTGACACTGGCAACCGGACATGGCAGCGTCGGCATCATGCTCAGCGCCATCACCGGCCAAACCCTCGCCGAACTGCTCCTCACCGGAGTCGCGCCCGAACTCATCCGACCTTTCATGCTGGTGAGGCCAACGAATCTGAACGCAGAAGACGCGCATGGTGAGTGGTAACAGGCTCCCCGCTTCATTTGTGATACATTTTGTGACACTTTAAGGCGAAAAGCAACAAAATGACACATAGCAGTGTGGTAAGATGGATGTGTGACACCGACTATTGTAGCGCGTTTCTGGCAAAGTAGAGTGAGCGGTACGTCTATGAAATCGGCAGCAAAAGAACCCATTTTGCAGGTTAATACATCCAGGGGAGAACCTATCACCACCCGCTATGGACAGATAGTTCCCCTCACAAAAGCAGTGAAATTGCGCTGGCCGGGCGGCGAATTGAACTGGCACCGGCCAGCAGCCATTGAGGTTCAGCAGGGGCAGTCTCAACAGAAACTGCCCATCAAGAATGCTACCTCACGCACCATTTTCACCATCGTCTTGACCGGATTTGCAATCACTCTGGGCCTATCGTCGTTTCTGAAGAGCAGAAGGAGACATAAACATGATTGATGAGAAAATCGCGAAACCAGCCGTAACAGGCTCTATAGAGCAGGTCTTGAGCCAGCTCGTGAGCAATGCAAGCGTAGATACCGTGTTCGGACGACCTATCGAGCGTGATGGAGCAACCATCATCCCATGTTCTGAAATCATGGTCGGTTTTGGCATGGGAAGCGGCACGGGTCCCGTCGATGAGCGGGGAAACCTGACAGGTCAGGGCGGCGGCGGCGGAGGTGGCAGCCAGGGGCGCCCAATCGCTGTCGTTGTGATGACAAAAGAAGGCGTGCGCATCGAACCCGTCTTCGACCTCACAAAGGTGGTGCTGGCTGCCTTTACCACCGGAGCTTTTATGCTCTTCTGGTTCGGCAGGCTGACCGGCCTCGGTCGTAAAGACAAGGGTCCATCTTTCTCCCAGTTGAAGAAAGCCGTTAAACGCTAAAGCACAGAGAGAGGGACACGAACATACGTGTCCCTCTCGCGCATCCATTATATATCCTTCGGTCCGAAGGTTTCCGTCTGAAAAGGCACGAAGGGTCTATCTGCATCTAATGTTTTCCCTGCATATTTTCGTATTTTCGTATAATGCGATTCAGCGCATCGCCTCCGCATGCCGAGTGAGATAGAGTTGCGTCATCGTCATGCTACCGCTCACTCCTTGCATTGCCACCCTGGCTCATGCGTATGCTATAAGAACGTTAAAAGTGATGACCAAGTAGAGAATGCAGCACAATAAAGGGTAAGAGGAGTGAAAATGACGCAAGAAGCAAGGCATACTGTGGGCGAAGGACATAAATTGAAGCGCGCCCGGTGAGGCTCGAACTCGCCGCCGTCTATAGTCCTGATTTGGATAAGGTGTACCTTGTGCCCCTCGATCATGTGGGAACAACTAACGCATACCTACGATTGGTCGAAACGGCGAATAACCAGAAAAAAGGAGTACGTTGGGCGAAGGATTATGAACTGTAGCGCGCCCGGCGGGACTCGAACCCACGGCCACACGCTTAGAAGGCGCGTGCTCTATCCGCTGAGCTACGGGCGCATTACTATGAACCGGCACTATAATAACAACATCCATTGCGATGTGTCAAGCATATTTTCTCCATTCAACCAATTGAGACTGGTAAGCAGAAGCGAATATATTTTCCTTACTGAAGTCAATCATGCTCAGGAGATTACGTGAAAGAGATTATCGCTTCTATTACCGCCAGGGGGCGAGTAACTATTCCCATCGAAGTTCGTAAGCATCTTGGCATCACAACCAATGATAAGATAGCATTTGTAATCGGCGATGACGGTACGGTGCGATTACGAGTAATCCGCTATCCAACGGTAGCTTCACTTCAAGAGGCAGCAGGAAACCTGAAGCAGCCTCTGTCGTGGCAAGAAATGCAACAGATAGCTTATGAAGACCGCTTCAAAGCATAGAATGCCGACTTTGATCACTTTGACGGTATAACCAGGCAGGAGCCTTGAATTGGCTCTCGCCTGCAACAGCATCTCCAGCCCGCAAGAATAATACCGGAGGTTTATCAACACCTGATGCGTAGAGAGTCTGAATGCGGATCGGACCTACTTGTACTCTGACAAAACCGCCAGGTATCCCGCCTCGTCCGGCTCTCCCAGTTCGGCAAGCAGACTTGCGAAATTGAGCGGTTCGCGTCTGAACGTAACCACTCCATCCCTGCGCGGCCATTGGCTGGGGTGGCGATCCCAGGCCAACTCGATGCCGTTGAAATCTGGATCGTGCAGGTAGATGGCCTCTTTCTTACATACCCTTGCTTATCATTGCAACGCTCTTACTCAGTTATAGGATAATCGTATGCGCTCGTCAAGATCACTGTTTCCCGGGTGCGGTTCATTTTTTTGCACAGAGCGATCCCACCAGGGCGCGGGCAAGCCGACGCCCCTACCATACGACGGAGCAGCATCGGCGGCTCGTTCGTGTATGGTAGGGGCGTCGGCTTGCCCGCGCCCTGGTCTCCCACCGCGACACACGTCCTCTTCTGCTCTGTGCAAAATAATGAACCGCACCCCTGTTTCCCATGCGACTTGACAAGAGATACCGGACGCCATATAATACAACTATATCCGAGTGTAGAGCTAAGGATTAGCGCAAGCGAACTACGAGCTTTTTGATAGCATACCAACAGGTAATCACCTGCAAGATGGAGTACATTCTATGAGTCAGGTATTTGACCGGGAGCAACAGGACTACAGTCCTGGCTTCCATGTGGCTGAAAACTATGCGTTCAAGTCCCCCAGAGGACTCAGTCGCAACATCGTTGAGCAAATCTCCGAGATGAAGGGCGAACCCGATTGGATGCGCAAGTTCCGCCTCAAAAGTCTGGACCTCTTCGAGAAGCGTCCGATGCCCACCTGGGGCGCGGACCTCTCTGGCATAGATTTTGACAACATTTATTACTATATCAAACCCGTGCAGGAGCAGGGCCGGACGTGGGACGACGTACCCGCCGAAATCAAAGACACCTTTGACCGCCTGGGCATCCCGCAGGCCGAGCGTAAATTCCTGGCCGGTGTCACCGCGCAGTACGAAAGCGAAGCGGTGTATCACAAAGTGCGCGAAGACCTTGAGAAGATCGGAGTGATCTTCACCGACATGGATACCGCTCTGCGCCTGTATCCCGACCTGATTAAAGAGCACTTCGGCAGCGTCATTCCGCCCTCGGACAACAAATTCGCCTCGCTGAACAGCGCGGTATGGAGCGGCGGCAGCTTCGTCTACGTGCCGGAGAACGTGCGCGTGGAGATTCCGCTGCAAGCCTACTTCCGTATCAACGCGCAAAACATGGGCCAGTTCGAGCGCACGCTGATTATAGCCGCCCCCGGTTCCTACGTCCACTACGTGGAAGGCTGCACGGCGCCGACCTATGCCAGCGACAGCCTGCACAGCGCGGTCGTGGAGATCAAAGTCATGAAGGGCGCGCGCGTGCGCTACACCACCATCCAGAACTGGTCGAAGAACGTCTACAACCTGGTCACGAAACGCGCCGCCGCCTACAGCGATGCCACAATGGAATGGGTCGATGGCAATTTAGGCTCGAAAATCACCATGAAGTACCCGGCAGTCCTCTTGATGGAGCCGGGCGCGCGCGGCGATATCCTCTCGGTGGCCTTCGCCTCCGATGGGATGCACCAGGACGCGGGCGCGAAAGTGACGCACCTCGCGCCATACACCACGTCGCAAATCCTGTCGAAGTCGGTCTCGAAGGGAACGGGTCGTGCCTCCTATCGCGGACTCGTGCGCATCAATTCGGGCGCGCACCACACCAAATCCAGCGTGCGCTGCGACGCGCTGCTGCTGGATGAAATGGCCCGCACGGATACCTACCCGACCATTCGCGTCGAAGAGAACCAGACCGAAGTCGGCCACGAGGCCACCGTCTCGAAGGTCGGCGATGACCAGCTCTTCTACCTGATGAGTCGCGGCCTCGACGAGTCCGAAGCCTACTCCCTCATCGTGAACGGCTTCATCGAGCCAATCACGAAGGAACTCCCGATGGAGTACGCCGTCGAACTCAACCGCCTGATCCAGTTGGAGATGTCGGGCAGCGTAGGCTAGGCGCGCTTCCCCATGCTTGATTGGGGAAGCAAACCAAGCAAACACTGGCGCAAACGCTCTACATCTTGCAGGGTCTCATCTCGCTCGCGCGAAGGTGAGACCTTGTTTTTCACAAAGGCGATAAAGACCTGCATAGCGCAACTCAGCGAGTAGATTTCTCCCACGTTGAGCATAATACGCGCTTCCACCGCTTGCTTCGGAATATCCGCCAGCTTGAATGACACCCCTTTTAGCAGGTGCGTTTGCGTCTGCTTTTCTTGCGCTGAAAGACCCGACCGGGGCAAAAATGCCAGGTACGCCTGGATAATGTCACGCAGCACCCCCAGATCACCAAAGCCCAGCGGCAACTCCGGTAGAGTGAATCCTTCTCGCTGGCTCATGCTTTTGGCTCTTCCTTTGCCTCGCCCTCTTCCGCACCCCAGTTTTCCTGATTCATCATGGTCTGCGCCTCCTCGTGTTTCCCCTCCGCGATGAGACCCAGCACGCGTTCCGCGCCCAGCATCATACGCGCGATAATGCGATCATGCCGCGCTACTTCCGCGAAACCATACATGCCCCGGCGCATCGCCTCTTCCTCTAGAGCCTGTCTCCGGCGAAACTGCGCCACTTCGCTTTTCGATTCCAGTTCATCCATGCCAAATATCCTTTCCAGTCAACTCCATGAAGGCCGCCATTAGCAATACTAACTTGATATCTGGCAAGATACACTCTCTTGCTCCTATTGCTCTATTTTGCCCTATTACTCTTTTTATTGCCTTATTGCCTATTATCCTTCACTTATCTTTCCCCATCTCAGCTACATTTTTGCTTGCTAATCCACAAGATACTCATGTACAATTGAAATGGTCAATGGGTCAGGGTAGGAAAATGTCCACCATTAGCCGGAAAAGAGCGGGAGATGAAGTCGAAAGAGCAGAGAAAGCCGAACTCGTTGCTACGCGAACAACGCCTGTTGCGCGGCTGGTCACTGCAACGAGTTGTCGAGCAATTATGCGCCCTGTCATCAGCATCTGACGAACGGCTCCCAGGCGTCAACGCGATCATGGTAAGCAACTGGGAAACGGGCACAAAGAAGCCCAGCCCTTTCTACCAGGAACGGCTGTGCAAGCTGTATATGATGACTGCCGACCAGTTGGGGTTTATGGATGCGCCTGTGGGACTGCAATCGAGTCAGTTAAATCAAAACGCATCTCGCCGGAGTTTTTTACAGACAATGAGCATGGTGAGTACAGGAGTAATAATAACTCCTCATGTTCTTTCATCCTACCCGCCGCTATCAGGTATATCAAAAGAATCTATCACCAATTTAGCCGCGATTACTCAACAATACCGAGAAATGCAGCGTCGTGGAGATACATTCATCAGACACGGGTTAAATGTCCATATTGCAACTATTCAAGATGCACTTGAAAACACAACGAACGAAAACTTACGACGTGAGCTTTGGAGAGTTCTCGCACAAACTCAGATAGTCGCTCGATTGAACTGGCATAGCGTGAAAAAGACTGAACTAGCGCATCTAAAGGCATTAAATGAAGCAGCGATTGTATCTGCGCAAAATAGCGGAGACAGAACATTAGTCGGGGCCGCTCTGGGGCATCTCGCACACTTGTATCTGAGAGAAGAACAGGACACAAGGAATGCATATCAAATACTTGACAGAGCACGAGAACATATACAGAAACATCATGCATTGAATGGTTGGTTTGATATTGTAGTGGCAGCAATTGCTGTAAAAGAGGGAAATCAGCAATATTGTGAAGCGGCAATTGACGATGCAGTAGATGCAGCTCATCATATGCCACAAACTTCAGAGTATACTGATCCATATTTCACAGATTTTAGCACTATCAGTGTTATTGCATTTGCCGGAAACTGTTGGCTCTCTGTTGAAGAGCCAAAGAAAGCCTATACTCTTCTCACAACTATGAAAATGGAAGAATTAGCGGCCAATCGACAAGCAAGCGCGCTGTATGATATTTCGAGAGCCTATCTTGCAGCGGGGCAACGAGAAGAAGCTCAAGTTTATGCATTACGCTCTATAGATATGGCTGTTGCAACGAAACGCCTGTACATCATCCCGCGCTTCATTACCCTAGCTCAAAACATCCTGTTAACAGACCATAAAGAACCACACGCCTCTGCGATTTTTGAATATGCACAGTCAGTTCTTCAAGCTGAATAGAAGGAGAAGCATGGATCATGATTACTCACGTCGTTTTACTCAAACCCAAATCCGAGACTACCCTCGATGAAATGCAAGAGGTGCTTGCCCAGGTACAGGCACTCCAACAAAGCATACCGGGCATTGTCGATGTTCAGGTAGGCGAAAACTTGAGTATGAGCCATCAAGGCTATACCTACGGCTTTATTATGCATTTTATCGATGCAGAACATCTGAAAGCCTATGCTCCTCATCCTGCGCATCGTGTGGTCAGTGACGAAATACGTCGTGTATCGAGCCACGTCATCGATTTTGATCTATGACAACTTTGCTAAAAACTCCAGCACAATCTCGTTAAACTCCTCTGGTTTCTCCATGTTCGGCATGTGATGGGTCTCCGCGATCACCACGCGCTTCACATTGGGAATATCGTGTTCGAGTTTGTCCGCGATGGTATGCAGCAGTTTATCGTCATCGCCGCCAACGATAATCAGCGTTGGCGCTTGAATGTCGCCGAGCCTATCCCATGCAGCAGGCACAGTTGCCTGTTTTTGAGCAGATTCCAGCACCCAGGCAAAGGAATATTCTGATAGATTTTCGCGCACCTTCTGGCGAGCCGAGGCGTAATTGGCGGATGGCACCAGCGTGGGATGGCTCATCACGCCCTCCACCATATAGCCCCCGTGAATGAGCACAAGCGGATGGCCCTCGCCCATCATTTCATAATACAGCTTCGTGCCATTCGTCTCGACAAAACCTGTTTCTGGTTGATTCTTCTGAGTCATACTATCCTCCTGGTACAGTTTCATCTGATCTCTATTACAACAAGGCCGGTTCGCCCCAATCGCCAATACGTGTCGGCGACAGTTTCCAGCTCAGCAGCTTGTTTTTCTGCACAGTCAATGTAAGAATGTTCCCGCGCCGCACCACCTCTGGATACATATTGTCGAAGACAAAGTTTCCCAGGCTATAGATAATGAGCTTACCCTTGTAAAACTCATACGGCTCGATAACATGCGGATGCGCCCCCACCACGACATCTGCGCCCGCGTCGATAGCGACCTGCGCGAGATAACGCTGCTCCGCCGTCAGCGCGGTATAGTATTCGATACCCCAGTGTACAAACGCGATCACAAAATCGGCTGAACGGCGCGCTATGCCAACATCCTGCCGCAGATCAATCTCATCCAGCCAGGCATGACCAGGGCTGCTATCGGTAGCCGCGAAAGAGTAGGGATCAATCTGGTCGTAGGCCAGGAAAGCCACCGTCGTTCCGCGCACGCTTTTATAGACCGGCATATGCGCCTGCCTCCGGTTCTGCCCGCCGCCAATAGGAGTCAAACCCCGTTTGGGAAGCGTTAGAAATTCATCCAGAAAAGCGGCCTTGCCATAATCCCCGCTATGATTATTGGCAACTGAAACAAGGTCAAACCCGGCATTAAGCAAGCGATCATAGGCGCGTGGATCGCCCCGAAAATTGTATGACTTAGGAACAGGCGCGCCCAACTGCGAGATAACACACTCCAGGTTGCCAATGGTCAGATCAAACCCGCGCAAATACTCGCCCGTGTATGTAAAAGGGTATGGATCGTTAGCAGCCGTAGCCAGCATATGACTATTGACCGTGCGGCCAAACATCACGTCTCCCGTAAAAGCCAGCGTAATAGGCGTCTCCAGCACAGGTGTAGGCGTCTGCAAGGCGCTGCTCGTAGCAGTCACCGTACTTGCAATAGTTGGATGAGGCGTTTGAGATGATGACACGCTCTCCGCTCCACAACCTGCCAACCCCAACAATGCAGCGCCACCGGCGGCAAGCGCTTCGCGGCGTGTCCAGCTTCGCTCTGGTATAACCTTGTCTCCGTTGTTTCCGTTATTCCTTTTCTCTGTATCCATGCAACAATATTACCATAACATATACGATTGTAAGCATACCCTGGCTATTTTAGCGAAGTAGAGCCACTCAGCACGCTTAGACCAGCGTTTCCTGGTTCAAAAGGTGATAAACTCCTGCATCACCTGCCGCCTGCCCTCAAGCAGCGGGGACTTGTCGAGATACAGCGCGTCCTCAAACCCGGTGGGCGATTGTTGCTTGTTGATTTCATGGGTACATCACACGGTCTTCCGCTGCACTCCCACATGCAGACAAGCCTGCCAGACCTTCTCCCGATGCTAGAGAATGAGAATGCTGGATTTCTCCAGGTGGAGTGGAAGCGCGGCCCATTTCCCGCGCTGACCTATATACGAGGACAAAAAGCGCTATAATAAGGAGGAAATATCCCCCTTGTAGCAGTTTCCAGAGCAGGGCGAATTACATGGTCTTCAATGCACCATGTAATTCGCCCTGAGATATGTAAAAGTCAGCATGATATAATTGAGCATGGACAATTTGACAACGCTAGAACAATTCTGGGCCGGGGCAGTTCAATCACATCCCGAACTCGCAGGCAAACAGTATTACGAAGCTTTTTGTTTTGGTAATACTGAAAGCATGGCCAACAAGCTGGCAGCATTCGTGTTGAGCGGCGAGAAAACAGCAACATCATCCCTGCTTTGGACAATCGAACAAGAGAACAAGCCCTTATATCAAGTTGGCGACTACAGCATCGCAACCACTTGGGACAAAGTCCCCGTGTGCATTATAGAAACAACTGAGCTACGCATAATCCCTTTCAAAGATGTAGATGCACAATTCGCCTACGATTATGGGGAAGGAGACAGAACCCTCGCGTGGTGGAAGGAGAATGTGTGGGAGTATTATGTCCAGGAATGCGCGGCAATTGGCAGGCAAGCGGCAGAAGATATGCCTATATTGTGTGAGCGTTTTCGGGTGGTATACCCATGAGCAGGTACACAATGCGACGATATTAGAAATACATTTCTGGTTTGGCTATAGCGGTGGGAATACGTCCAGCAAGACCACAGTCCTCAATAATTGCATTAACTGCTTGTACCATTTCCTGCACCTTGACATAGATGCCCTGAACTCTCCCTAATGGGACAATATCAGGAACAAGAACCTCGGCATGCTTTATACGCTTTTTCTCATCATCAGTAAACCAGCGGTCGTTAATAATTTCCCAGTTTAGACGATCCAGAAAATTCGTATTGGCATAAAAATTGGAGCAGTTTTGATTTTTACCATGAGGAACTCTTGTAGAATAATTACGATGACAGGAATCATTTGGGTTTCCTATAGGAGCAACCAGAACAGTTTCTGAACCATATTTTGCTAATTGCTGATTGCTTGCGTTACCATCAGTAAAAAGAACGCCATGATCTTCTATAATTGAACGACTAACCTCAAGATAAACAATTTTATTTTGAATACCGTTCATATTGGTGAGTGAGGCTCTGGTTGAAACGGCTAATAGTGCTAGCACTGGGAGCGACTCCCATGAGGGTTTCGGCAACCTCTCCGACCTTGTGCGTGCTCACCCCAGCCACGAACATGTGGGTCAATCCTTCAGCGATATGGGGTTCATAGCGACGGTAGCGGTCAAAGACCTGGGTATGGAACTGGCCTTCACGGTCTCGAGGCACGTTGATCTCCTCGATGCGTCCTGAAGCGGTGACCAGATCACGCTTGTAGGTGCCGTTGCGATAGCCTTTGCGTTTGGAACTGCATTCTCCCCATGCCGCTCCAATGAAGGCATCGAGCTCCTCGCGCATGACCAGTTCCAAGACCGTCCGCACCGCGCTTTGAGCCAGAACTCGCAGATGCTGATGAAATGCTTGCTGCTCCGACAATGGGGAAGATGGTTCCGACGTTGAAAGGCCATTCTCTGCTGTGATACGCTTTTTCTTAGGTACAGGCATAGTTCCCTCCTTAGTGGGATTTGAAGCAAATGGAACACGCTCTTCCAAAGGAAGAGTCTATGCCTGTAGTATCTGTTCTCGCGAAGCTCTTTTACCACCTTCCCTTTCCACAATATTCGGGATGGCATCGCGAATTAATTCTCTCCCTCTTTTTTGTGTCTTATTTGTGAGGATGCATGAGTTGTTCGAGATGCCTTTGTGATGGTTCCCACCTATATTAAAACTAGTCAAGCATGTTTTCAAGATAGATTCTTCTGTCGAAAGAGCTCGGGAGGCAGATCATGAACACACACGAATATGCACCTCATTCACGTCTTTTTGTTGCTATCAGCTCACTGGTGTTCCTCACACTGCTTCTGGCAGCGTGTGGTGGTTCTTCGACTTCTGGGGGAGCAGTCACCCCAACGCCAGGAAAGACGGGCACGCTCCAGACCAGCTGCCCACCAGCGGGAAAAGCGCGAGCAGCCGTTATGGCCCCGCTTGCGCTGGGTAAGCAGGATACTCTTGTCTACTTGGAAGGGAGTCCGGCTTCTGAGCAACAACCAATCTCCAACGCGCTGAAGCGCTATACAATCTCAACTCGGACGACAACCGAGATCGTCCCCCTGCCGTCTTCCCAGGTCGCTGGGGCCACCATGTCAGCCGATGGACAATGGGTGATTTATGTAGGAAACGTAGGGGGTCTGGGCAATATAAACGTGGCATCCAGTTGGTGCGTATGGATGGCCAGGGGTTGCAGACACTGTACTGTAGCGGCGATTTAGGCTTCATGCAGTTGTCACCCGATAACAAATATGTGGCATTTATAGAAACTGCGGGCCAGGACCTAAGCACATGGACATTCAAACTGCTCAATACGACCACTGGAACTATTGAGACCAAACCGCACGACAGCACCCATGCGTTAATGGTCCCTGAAGCGTGGCTTGATACCACCCATCTGTATGTTGTGTCTGGCCTCGGGCCAGGGGAGGGGAGTCATAAGCTGTCGCTGCTTGATATCACCACTGGGGCCCTCAAGCAGATTCTCGACCTCTCTGCCTCTGATCAATGCATTGAGGCTGCTTACAACCTCGATGGCACACAACTGTTTACCAGCCTTACTTCCCAGTGCCAAGTATCGGAATACATCACTGCCAGCAACGGTCCCAGCAGTATAGAGGTGCGATCTGCCACGGGCGGTCCGGCAAAGACCATCTTTAGCACGCCAACCTACGGGATCATAGCACTGCGGGTTGCCACGGACACCAGCTTGTTGCTCATCATCAATAATGCGAACACGGAGACCAGTCACAATGGGCTGTGGAAAGTGAACAGCGACGGCACAGGGCTTACCAGGCTCACCAGCGCAGCAGCATTCATCAAGGACCCGGCACACGAGGGGATGAGTTTCGCTGGGCATTTTGGCTGGAACATGGACCAACCATGGGCTAACGCCTCACGTGATGGTGCATACTACTCAATGGCGGTGATCTATTCTGGAACGGTGAATGGCCCCAATAGAATCCTGGTCGGTTCGATGAAGGGCGGTGCGCCAGTGACAGTTGCTTCAGGGGTGAATGCTAGCCCTGTAGGCTGGACAACGATGTAAGTGCTCGAGGTTTCCGACAGGTCCCTTGAATAGTGCAGAGAAAGCCCAATCATTCTGAACATCGCTGAGTCGCTACGTTGTTGACCTGGTACATAGCGCCTCCTTGCTCTCGCACTGATGGTTCATTGCGCCTGGCTTCTTTGAGCGAGGATGAACTGAGCTTGACTGCTCAGGATCGAGAAAAAATCCTCATTCGACAAAGTAGCGCAGTAAGCAATTGCCTCTATAGGGATTGGAAAGAGCTTCAATCACGCCAGGTCTCTCCTGCGTGTCGATGTAGCATTTCATTACACAAATTTCGGGATGGCATCCTGCCAGGATTACCGAGTAAAAACAATCCTGGAAACATGACAAGTAAAAAACCAGTCAACACAGCCAAACGAACGAAAAAAAAATCGGACACAGAAATAGCGACTCACAAAGAATTGGTTTTGCTTGAGATGGAACTTGCCGTTTAACAACAGCTTCTCTATCACTATTCACCAGGAGCCACAAACTTGCCAACAACCCGCTTCTTCATCGCGCGTCACGGCGAAACCCTCGCAAACCGCGAATATCGCTTTATCGGTTCGCGTGACGACCCGTTAAGCGAACACGGGCAAATTCAGGCCGCGCAACTTGCTGATGGGCTGGCAGTGTTTCCCATCGCGGCAGTATATAGCAGCCCGATGCAGCGCACCTACTCCACAGCCATACCCATTGCTGAACGGCTCGGCCTTGATGTACAGAAGCTTGACGCGCTGCGCGAATGCGGTTTCGGTATATGGGAGGGCATGAGTCGCGCTGAAATACTGGCGCGCAGTCCCGAAGACGCCCGGCACTTTTACGAGTGGGAACGCGATGCGAACATGGCGCCGCCCGGAGGGGAGAGCATGGTAGCACTGCAACAGCGCGTCTGCTCCGGTGTAGAGCAACTTGCCCTGGCGCATCCCGATCAAAATATTGTACTCGTTTCGCACGTCGGGCCAATCAAAGCGTTGATGTGTACCGCCCTGGGGGTGCCGATCAGCACGTCGCCGCGCATCTTCCTCGATCCCGCGACTATCACAGTTGTGGACTGGATCGATATGGCGCATACAACCGTGCGGCTGTTCAATAGCCACGCGCATTTGGGATGGCAAGAGGCGCGCTGGATGCATTGATCTGCACGTAGTACTATTGCCACGCATACGCAACCCACAATCAACTCCATCGTACATACCAGTAGATGCTATAGCGGAATAGGCTTTGTTCCCATCAATCCGCCACTACACCATCGAATACAAGAGTCAGGATAGATTGTTGTGGTTCGTTGTCTAAATCCACGCGCTGCCGGGGGGCACGAGAATCCCGCTTCCGCGAAAAGCTGCCAGCGTTGCGATTACCTTGTACAGGGAGCGCACCTGGGCGACTATGAAATCATCTCATTTCTGGGCGCGGGAACGTATGGGCATGTCTACAAAGTGCGCGAACCCGCGCCACTCAGCCGCATCCTCGCCCTGAAAGTGTTGCGCAATGACCAGTTCAATGA
The DNA here is from genome assembly GCA_963769535.1 of uncultured Chloroflexia bacterium. GTDB lineage: Bacteria > Chloroflexota > Ktedonobacteria > Ktedonobacterales > Ktedonobacteraceae > CF-113. The sequence goes on from CAVYMC010000011.1 coordinate 477,027, forward strand.
AAAGTCCCGCCAGAGTTTTTTTGCCGAGGCGCGACGCATCGCCAATATGCAGCATCCCAACATCTTGCCCATCTACAACTTCGGACAGCTCGACGATGGCCGTCCCTTTATGGTGATGGAATTTGCGCCAAAGACCATCCTTGACCTGTTTCGCAAAGACGACGGCAGCCGGCGACTGGCATACGCCGAAGAACTGGTGCCGTATGTGCAACAGGCGGCATCCGCGCTCTACTATGTGCATGAAAAAGGGCTGATACACCAGGACATCAAACCCGGTAATCTGCTGATCGGGCGCAGCGGGCAAATCCTGCTCTCGGACTTCGGCGCGACCTTCGATCTTGGTATGCAGACGCACGCGACACTGGGCGAGGTGACGGGAACCGCCCTCTACATGCCGCCGGAACAGTGGCAGGGCAACCCCCGGCGCGACTCCGACCAGTACGCGCTGGCGGTGTGCTTCTACGAACTACTGGCCGGTCGCCCACCTTTTGTCTATAAGCAAATCGAACAGATATGGAATGCCCATTTGCGCCTGCAACCGCCGCCGCCCCAGCAGTGGAACCCGCGCATTCCTGTCGAGGTCAGCGCGGCCATCATGCGCGCCCTGGCGAAAGACTACCACCAGCGTTATCGCAACGTGGTCGAGTTTTCCGAGAAATTCGCCAGCGCCGTTGAAACAGCCCGCCAGCGTTACGTCTGCCAGCGCTGTAAAAACCAGAACCGCACCGGAGCGCAGCGTTGCAGCGCCTGTGGCGCTGACTACGATGACCGGCTCTGCCTGTATTGCGATACGCCCGTGCGTTTCGGGCAGCGCTGCTGCTCCAATTGTGGTCGCCTGACCATCCCGCCCCTACTGGTAGCGCATAGCCCGCTCTCCGGCGTCAGTGTGCGCAAGGACCGCTACATCGTCAAACATGTGCTGAAACAAAACGACGAAACGATGGTGACGACCATGCTCGCCATCGATACGCGCGCTGCTGAAAAGCGCGTCATCATCAAACGTTGGGAATGCCCGGATTACCCCATCGAACGCCGCCGCAAAGAGATCGTCTATTACGAGAAAGCTACTGAGAGACTGGCAAAGTTTCGCCATCCTCTCGTACCCGGCATACTGGATCGTTTCGCGGAGGGCAAGCACTACTACATGGTAGAGGACTACATCGACGGCGAGAATATGCAAGACCTGCTGCAAAAGCTGCTCAAACCGCTATCTGAACGTGAAGTTATTGGCTATATGAACAACATACTGAACATTTTGATCGCGATGGAACAGCAGCGACCGCCCTTGCGCCACTTCGATATTTCACCCGCCAACATCATTATCGAAAGCGCGCGCGGGCGAGCCATGCTGGTCGGACTCCAGGTTGCGCCACCACGGCCTGAGCCGCGTCCCGGACTGGCAAAGCATCTCACCACGCGCAAAATCGAGGTCTCCGCCTACACACCCGTGAAAGACATGCCTTTTGACCATCGCACCTGTATCTACATGCTGGCCGCCAGTATGCACCAGGCCCTGACCAACTACGCGCCACCACACTACCCCGCCTTCCCAGCAGCGCGCCAGTTAAACCCCCTCATCTCGCCCGAACTCGAGGATATCCTGAACCGCGCCCTCCAGGAAGAACGCGCCATGAGATACCAGAGTTACGCCGAAATGAAACGGGATGTGCAAAAACTATTATAAAAATGCCTGGCAATTGCCAGAAAAATGCCAGGGCGGGGACAAGCCCACGCCCCTACCCTGTACGCTCTGGCTTGCTTCGCAAGCTATCCTCCCGTAATAGGGTAGGGGCGTGGGCTTGTCCCCGCCCTGGCGGGCTATTCTATCCCCTATCCTCAAGCGACACATACGGCACATTTTTGGGGCCGACGTACTCGGCGCGCGGGCGGATCAGGCGGTTATTCCCGAACTGCTCCAGCACATGGGCTGTCCAGCCGGAGATGCGACTGCAGGCGAAGATGGGTGTATCCAGGTCAATCGGAATGCCCATCATGTAGTAGACTGAAGCCGAGTAGAAATCAACGTTGGCATACAGGCCCTTATGTTCTTTGATGTAGCTTTCGAGGATGCGCGACATCTCATACCAGCGCGAATCGCCGGTGCGCTTGCCCAGTTCTTCCGACATCTGGCGCAGGTGGGTCGCGCGCGGGTCATCCGTGCGGTAAACGCGATGGCCGAAGCCCATAATGCGCTCTTTGCGTTCGAGCGCCCCCGCGATATACGCTTCTGCTTTATCCACCTCGCCGATTTTCATAAGCATCCGTATGACTTGCTCGTTCGCCCCGCCGTGCAGCGGACCAGAGAGCGCGCCGATAGCCGAAGTGATGGCGGCATACATACTTGCCAAAGTGGCAGCCGTGACACGCGCAGCGAAGGTCGAAGCGTTCAACTCGTGGTCAGCGTGCAGGATCAGCGCGGTATCAAGCACATGCGCGTTATATGCATCCGGCATTTCACCGTTCAGCATGTAAAGGAAATTGGTGGCGTGGTTTTCGCCGGCTAATGGCTCGACCGGCTCTTTGCCATTGCGTATCCGATCCCACGCGGCCACAATAGTCGGAAAAACGGCGGTGAGATGGATGGAACGGCGAACATTGGCTGCGCGGGAGTTATCACCCGCGTCGGGATCAAAGGAGGAGAGGGCGGAAACAGTGGTACGTAATACATCCATCGGTGTAGCGGTTTTCGGCAGCAACCGCATCAAGTGAACAATAGCAGATGGAAGCGTGCGACTGGCTTGCAGTTGATAAGTTACGTCTTCCAATTGCACCCTGGTGGGGAGAACGCCATGCCAGAGCAAGTAGGCCGTCTCCTCAAAGGAGGAGTAACGCGCTAAGTCGTGAATATCAACTCCATAGTACAGCAGCCTGCCTTGTTTGCCATCCAGTTCGCAAATACTGGAATGCGCTGCTACGATGTCTTCAAGTCCATCGGTGGTAGCCATAAACGGTCTCCTCCAGGGATACTCGCTTCGCTCTGGCGATGAGCAGGCGGCGCGTCCGGCATGTCGCATGGGCGGGTGCTGCTGCTTCCACAGCGAATCAGACAACTTTCACCACAACAAATGATATGCGGTTCTGTAAAGTATTATAGTCATCCGATTCAAAGCATGTCAATGCAAATCATCACTATCTGCTCACGGCCTCTTGTGGCGCAACAGTGTTAGTCTCCCCGGCAGTAGTAAGCGAAGGCGCTGGCAGCGCCGCCCGAGCTTTGAGCTTTTCGCGGCGCTGCTTCTCGATTGCGCCGCGCCAGCGATCACCCAGCTTCATCCAGGGTTTCTCTGTCAATATATAGGAGAGGAAGGCGAGGGGGAAAATCACAAACAGGCCCCACAGCCAGTACGTGCCATAGACGACAAACTTATTGCTGATATGCAGCAGAGGCAATACCCGCGACTGGAAAAGGATGAGCAAGGGTAAGTGCCACATATACAGGCTATAGGAAATCAGACCGATCCAGCGCAGGGGCGCCCACTCGAAGGGGCGTTTGAGGGAAGTTGGCCCGTAAAGGATGGCCGCGATACACGCGCCAAAGCCAAACGCGAGTATCATTTCGTTGATCCAATCATAAGCAGGCAGCAGACCGTTCAGGAAAGGCCAACCTTGCATTTCATGATTGAAATGCCACATCGCGTCGAAGAGACATATCAGGATACCAATGCCCCATAGCCACAGGCTGAGCTTCTGCCATGTCTCGCCAAATTTGCGATTGGTCGAGGGATGCTGCGCGTAGATGTAACACAGGCTGATGAACATACCAACGGCGAAATCTTCCGTGTACTTGCCCGTGATGCCATACGAGAAGAACAGGATCACGTTCAGCAGCGAGCGCGGCACCAGCACAGTTTTCGTGGGATTCGCTGAAAAATATTCACCAAAAAGGCGCACGCTGAGTCCCAGCGCAATGAGCGCGCCGAGCCACAATGTCACCGTCTGGATACGATAGCGCTGCGGCACATTCTTGACCAGCCATAAAAAGGCCAGCGCGATGAGCGGCAATAGCATATAGAACTGCCATTCGGTTGCCAGCGTCCAGAACGGGCCATTGACCTCACGGAAGGTGATGCGCGATGAGTCCATAAAAAAGGTGAGGAACAGAAAGAGGTATTGCAGGTGATTCCATTGCAGGTATTCGGGGTGCGTGGTCAAAATAATCAGAAACAGGCAGACATAATAGGCAGGAATGATACGCAAGAAGCGGCGCATATAAAAGACGCGCGCCAGCGGCCAGGGACTATCAAACAGCAGCGATTTGGCAAACGGCATAAAAAGCAAGAAGCCGGAGAGTACGAAGAAAAGCGTTACTCCGGTACCCCCCGCCGTTGAAACCGAGGAGGCTATTTGATTCGCCATACGGTTCCACAGACTGTCGCCGGTCATGCGGTTGATATGGAATACCATCACCATCAAGAAAGCGACCGCTCGCACACCATCAAGCACGGCGATGGTGTTCTGTTTGCCGCCAATCTGCCGATCTCCCAGCATCCGCGCTATCCACTGACCCGAACGTTGAAATAAGCGCTGTATTCCGCGCAATGGTTGTGCTTCAGTAATTTGCGTATCAATCATCAGAATTCGCGCCCGTGGAAACCCCTGCATTTACGCATGGGGAGAAAACGCGCGCACTCCTTTCTGGTAGCTATACCCATCGCATCGATGGAGCAGACGACAGGTACGATAGCTGATGCCCTGGAGGGTGCCTCGCTCTGTTGTAATATTGAATGAGCCAGTGGCACGTACTGCCACCCTGCCCACATACGTCCCGATCTTGGTTCCCCTGGTGACGATGGCACGCACGATATCGCCAGTCTGGAAGTCCTTGACGCGCTTTGCCTGCTTCGGGTCGGTGCGTGGGAAGCCGTAACGATCCACGCGGCACATCTGGCGGCACCCATGCCCAGTGGCTGTAATGCGCACTGGTATGATTCCCTGGACCTGGAGCGTCCCCGGCGTACTCTTGCCTACACAAACCGCGTCAAGCCAGTGTGTCTTTGGCAAGTCGCGAGTAGTGCGATTGAACTTTGTCAACCCACCACTGCCACACTCCACGGGCAGACCACACGCGTTTAAGCGCTGGTAGAGCGCCCACCTCGTGCTATTGACCGCTGCCGCATGCTTGAGGGGTGTCCTGGCGTGTGCAAGGATGCCTTTGAGCCGTTCTGGCTTCTTCTTGAGGAAGACGGCAATGTCCTGAGTGCCTTTGGCGCGATTGCAATGCTCACAGGCCAGGCACAGGTTGCTCACGCGATCGGTGCCACCTCTGGCGCGAGGGATAATGTGTTCTAGTTGCAGTGGAAGGTCCTGCTTGCCGCAATAGGCGCAGCTTCGTCCCCATTTCTCAAGCACATACTCGCGCAGTTCATAGCCTGCCAGGGTCCCCTGCTGGTACTGGCATCCTTCAATCTCAGGAGTTTGCATGGCCTGCATATCAAAGCGCACCAGTTCCATGCTGATCGCAGCGAGGGGGGCAAGTCGCGTAAGCCGCTTGACCCAGGTGGTAATGTTGCACACACGACTCGTGAGGGAGGGCGCTCCCCATCCTGCGCGCCTGCGGCGATTGTGAAACCTCGCTTCGCGGTATCTCGTATGGCGTGCGCGGCGTGCTCTGCGCACTCTCCGCCGGTCGTCGAGGGCTTTCTTGATGGTCTGCCCCCGGTGGATGAGTTCTGCCGCGAAAACGACCCGAACCGCATTGATCGTCCAGCAGGACGATCCCGGTGGTTCTGCTGCCGGGATCGATCTTGACGCGTAAGAGTGTGACCCTGGGCGTTTCGATGGTCGTCTTGAGGACGATCGTGAATGGGTAGCGCTTGAGGACGGCAGCTTTCCCGGCAGCCAGCAGCAGGCGCGCTCAACCAGGATGCACCGGGTTGAGTGGCTGCTTGTTGGCGTCTACGACAAAAACAAAGGACATCGTTGATTGCTCCTTCGAGCCTCCCGTTCCCGGGGTGATGTTCGCCTCGACAAGGTTACTGAGCGGTTTGGCGTGCAGCACACTGGCTTAACCCTTATAGACCTGTTTAATGCTGCACCGTAGCGGTCGAGACTGGCGACGCATCCCGACGTACCTATCTATTCGCTTGTAACGGAGCCCGTTGCCGGGCTGAGTCTGGTCAGGTGAGCTTGTGAAAACAAGCCCCCGGATTTATCCGTGGGGTTCCTGACTATCAATTATTCTCTTATCCCAGTTAGATTTACTGCCTTGCTCTCATTTATTAACGGATAAAGTCGCCAGAAAGACCCGTTTCCTGTACTTTTGGGAGAAAAATAACCCGAATGTGAAAAAGATCACAGCGCATTCGACGTAGTATCCTATAGTATAAGAGAAGTTTTTATGCTAAACTAGCCCCAAAATGACAGGAGTGAGGCAGGGTATGGCAGAGACAGCGCGCGAGGATGAGCTATTGCTCATTGCTCGCAGCCAGCGTGGGGATGTTAATGCGTTTAACCAGTTGGTGCTGCATTACCAGCAAGCCGTATTTACGGTGGTGATGCGGATGCTGGGTGATCGAGACATTGCCGCCGATGTCACGCAAGAGACATTTCTCGCTGCCTACCGCGCCATGCCATCCTTCCGGGGCGGCTCCTCGTTTCGCGCCTGGCTGCTGCGTATCGCCTCTAACCAGTCGTGCGACCACTGGCGGCGCACCCATCGCCACCCCGTCGATTCGCTGGATAGCCTGACCGACGAGGATGAACCGGCCTCGGTTGCAATCATGAGTTCCCTGGTTGAAACCGCGCAAGATGCCAACCCCGAAGAGGCCCTCTTGACCCAGGAATTACAGCAGATCATCCAGCTTGGCCTTGAGAAACTGCCACTCGACCAGCGCGTAGCCGTTGTCCTGTGCGATATCCAGGGTCTCAGCTACGAAGAAATTGCCGAGACTACTGCGACCACGCTCGGCACGGTGCGCTCGCGTATCGCGCGCGGCAGAACGCGGCTGCGCGCCTACTTACTTCAACACAGGGAACTATTACCGGGCAATTATCGTTTACTCTCTGATAGAGAATAATATATACTACTTAGACGGAGCATCAGCGTGACACAGCAGGAGCATCTCACAACCGAGCAGCTATCAGCCTTTCTAGATAAGCAGCTTACTCTCCAGGAGCAGGCTTTTTTTGATGCTCATCTACAAAGCTGCCCACGCTGCCAGGGTGTTCTTGGGGAACTGCGCCGCACCGTCGCCCTGCTGCGCGCCATGCCACAGCCGCAACTGCCGCGCTCTTTCACACTGCCTGACGGTATCTCCCATATACAGGTTGCGCGCCCGCGGCCACAGCCAGCGCAGCAGCGGCGCGTCCCGCGCTATACGCTGCAACGTACCGTGCGAGCAGTCAGCGCCCTGGCAGCAGCCGCTGCTGTGATCTTTATCCTGTCCGGCCTGTTGGCGGGTGTTCATCTCGCCTCGAGCGGCGGAACAGCCACCTCGTCGGTTCCTGTCTTTGGTACTTCAAACGGAACTGTACACTCTTCTACCGCCAGGCCAAATCTCACCCAGGCGCCGCAAACGAAGACTGGCACACCTATCTCAAATGGTCATCAAACCAGTACGCCGACGAAATCGCCTGTAGTCACCACGCCTGCACCGGTGGCTACTTCTACATCCGATAGCGCAGTGAAAGGCGTCCCAACAAATCCACCTACGTTGCCGCCATTCCTGGATATCAGCCAGCCCGCGGGACGCCTCACGCTAGGGACGCTCTTGTTGCTCCTGAGCATCGTGGGCATCATCACCACTCGTCGCAGGCGCGATGTTGTCTCGTAAAATAATTCACGGGAATGCAATCCCCACAGAGGCAAGCCCCTGCTTCATCGTAGCAGGCGTCAAGGGCTGCACAATCACGGAACGCACAATGCCCTGGCTATCGATAAAGTAGGTGGTGGGAATAGCGGTCACGCCGTATTGCTGGTTGACGTTCCCACCAGAATCGAACAGGAGCGGATACGTCACCTGAAAAGTTTTGCCAAAGGTGCGAATATCGTCTTTGGGATCCGATTGATTAATGCCCAGCAGAGCAAATTGACCATTGGCATCGAAGCTCTTGTAGACACGCTCCAGGTAGGGAACTTCCGCGAGGCATGGCTGGCAAGATTCGGAGTAGAAATTCAGCGCCACGGGATGACCACGCAGAACGGCCAGGCTCATAGTGCTTCCGATACCGCCCCCACCATAAACGGGCAGAGTAAAATCTGGCGGAGCCGTCCCGATCGGAATGCCACCCGTCGGTGTCTGCGCGGGCGCGGGCCAGAACGCCAGCAGGCTAAATACCACTACCAGTAACCCGATCCCTCCCAATACCAGGAAAATAACCCTTCTGTGCCTGATGGGCTTGCGGGGAAGTTTGGCATACTGTGCCGCCAGTTCCTCTTTAAGTTCCTTGCGCTGCTCGCGCGCCAGATGAGATTCGCTTTGTTCGTCGCTCACTTTTCGGGCCATGCCATTGCTCTCCTTTTTGTCAAGATATACTATAATCGCCCGACAAGGAGTATGCAAGGGGGCAGCAGATGCCAGGGCGGCAAGCTCTGCCCCGCCCTGGCTCTCCACATTTTTATGGAGATTTTTACAGATTTCTTGAGATTCTGGCATTGACGAGACCCATACGTAGGAGTATTCTACGTAGTAAGTCTGGTGTTATTTTACGTGTTAGAGCATACAGGTGGGACACAATCATGCCAAACAACACAATATTACTTGCTTTCGCCATCGTTAACGTGGTGGTAACGGGCCTCTTCACAGCAGTCGTATCGCGCCAGTTCGCGCAAAGGCGACGTATTTATCAACTCTACTGGATGATCGCCCTGTTGATGGCCTTTATCGCCACCGTTAGCTACGTCTGCATGGTACTCGTCGTGCCAACGAGCAGCGCGGGCGTATTCTTCTTCCGAGCTTACTATATTCTGGGAGCCGCGCTGGCGCCGTCCTGGCTGGGATTAGGTAGTATAGCGCTGGTGACTGGCCCGCGCGCAATACGCATTTGTCTTGCAATACTCACAACGTTGAGTGTGATTACAGCAGTACTCATTGCCATCGCGCCGCTAAATATGGGCGCGCTCAGCCAGGTGGCTGGAACCCCTGGCACCGGCATACTCAAGAACCCGGCGACGTGGCTGCCGTTCACCATCACCCTCAACTCACTCGGCGTGCTAGCAGTGGTAGGAGTCGCCATCTACTCCGGCTGGAAGCTGGTGCGCCGCCAGTCCAGCGTAGCCGGTTTCCGTCCAGGCAATCTGCTATGGGCCAACGTGCTGATTCTCGTTGGCGATTTATTGAACGCATCCGCTGGCACAAATGCGCGCGCCTTCGGGCTGTCCGGCACCTTCTGGCTGATAATGTCGGCTGGCTGGATCGTCTTCTTCGCCGGTGTACTGCTAGCCAGCAGGCGCGCAGCCATAAGCAAATCGGCCAGTGAAATGGCTAACGCGCAGGGAAGTGTTGCCTCCTCTCGCTAATCATGCGATAATAGGCGCACAAATCGGGTAGGAGGTACAGGTTACTTGGATAGTGGCGTTTCAACCAATACTGTGGACGAATTAGAACGACTACGACAAAAGGCGCGCCAGCACGCGCAGGCAAAACAATGGGCAGAGGCGCGTAAAATATATGCTACCTTGCTGCAACACGACAAGGAAGATGAAGAGGCCCTGCTGGGTCTCGCTCAAACGCTCGATATGCAGGGCGAATACCCTGAACTGCTGGAAACGGCCCGCACTGCCGCGCGCGTCAATCCCGGCTCGGCGCGCGCCCTGGCATATAAAGCGCGCGCATTACAAAAACTCGAACGTCTCTCCGAGGCCACTATCGCCAACGACCAGGCTCTGCTGCTCGACACCAACCTGGCGATGGCATGGTTCAATCGCGGCGGTCAACAGACTCTTGCAAGAGCATTTCCCGGAAGCGCTGCGCTACACGGAACGCGCTCTCGAACTCGAGAGTAGCGACGCGCGCGTCTGGGCCAACAAAGGGCTGGCTCTCGTCCAACTCAACCGCCAATTCGAGGCGCTGGAAGCCGTTAATCAGAGCCTGGCCTGCGATCCCGATTACATGGTCGCGCTCACCTTGAAAGGTGAAATCCTGCGCCGCTACGGGCGCCTGGAAGAAGTCGTCCAGACCACGCGACACGCGCTGGACATCGCGCCCAACGATGTCGCCTCGCTCAACTTACTGGCCCGCGCCCTGCGCACCCGGAGCGACTACGATGCATTACTTACCGTCACCACCCAACTGGTACAGATCACACCTGACAGCCTTTTCGCGTGGGATAGCCACACCTGCGCCCTGCGCGGCCTGGGCCTCTTCGAGGCAGCCAGAGAAGCCATCGAGCGCGTGCTGGAGCTGGACCCCACCAACGCGCGCTACATGATGATCAAAGCCGACAATCTTTACCGCCTGCAACGCTATCGCGAGTCCGTCAGCGCCTCCGAACTGGCCCTGCAAATCGACGACGAATACCGGCCCGCGCTCAGGATTCGCGAGAAAGCCATACGCGCAATGTACCAGCAGAAGCGCAAAAAGAAATGATTTTATCCCCCGACCAATCGTTCCAGCGTGGGCAGCAGCACGTCATCGCGCCGCGCCTGCAACAATTCACGCAGGCGGTCAGCGACTACGACGCGAATGCGGCGCTGGTGCTGTTCGTAGCGGGCAAGGTCATCGGGTTGCAGGCCGGTAGCCTCGACCCAGGGAACAAGCGCGTCCATGCCTACGGGGGGATTAGCAAAAGAGACCCACACATCCATCTCCCACTTTTCGGGACGAGGGATATCGAATAGCACTTCGTATTCGGCAATCTCCGTATCAAGCGATGTTGCCAGCTCTGCCGCCAATTCTTGCTCGATATGGCGGCGGCGCTGCGCATCATAGAAAAGCGCGTCCAACTGGCGATAGAGGCGACCGGCGGGGCGGCTGACCTCCAACACGCCCTTGTAGGGGCGGCGCATTTGCAGCGCGGTCGCCAGCGCCTGCGAACTAGCAGGCATCGAGGCGTCGGCGAGCAGTACCAGCAGGGAAGCATCATCCAGTCCGATCAGTTGTTCGGCCTGCAACGCGCCGCTCAACAAACTATCATGCACCGCGCGCATCATCATCATCTGGAGAGCGCGGGCGGTATGGTGCCAGTAAATATTGTCGAACATCTCCTGGCGCGCATGGAGCAGCGAATGCAGAGGGCTAATACCCTTGTGCGTTACCACAATGCGGCGCTGGCCGTTGACGTTTGGATGGATGCGCAAGGCCCCCTGGAGACGCGCCACATCCACGCCGCCATAGGGCACATTGCAAGCGCGCGCGTCACGTGGAAGATAATCGAGTTTATCTACGTCCAATGCCCCGCTCAACAAGGCGCTCAGTAATTCGTCATCGGCAGGCAGTGGCCGCGTTCTGGGTGGATCGATAAAGTCGGCTACACGCTGCGGCGATAGGCGATAGTCGCGCTCCAGGATCGTGGCAATCTCGCTTGTTTCAATGATCGACCGCCCCACTTTTTCGTGCATAATAATGGGATGCCCCAGCTCCTCAATCGTATGCGAGAAGGGATAATGCCCGATATCGTGCAGCAGGGTTGCCACGAAGAGCGTCTGCACGCTGCTGACCGAGACCCCAAACAGGCCGCCGTCCGCGCCGCGCTGCAGCAGAGAGCGCAGGGCGCGCAGGGCGAGATGATAACAGCCCAGACTATGTTCATAGCGGGTATGCGTCGCCCCCGGCCAGATGCGATAAACAAAACCCAGTTGCTTGATTTTTTGCAAGCGCAGAAACGGCGCGGCACCAATCAGCTTTTCCTCGCGGGGGCCGAGGGGGATCAGATCATACAGGCTGTCGCGCACAGTACTAATGGGCTGTTCATCTGGGAGCAAGGGGAAACCGGCCTCATCCACCCAGCGCGGCCGCATATCAGGCAGCACAACACCATCGTTTTCGCTCTGAAAATCGTTATTTTGCCGTTTCGCGCGCGTTTTTTTGGGCCGCTCAGTTTGCATGTTCATGCGTGGATTGTAGCAGAAGAGTAGGAAGAATGTCCAGCTTAAAAACTTACAGTGATTCAAGTCAATATACTACGTTGTACACAATGGAAAGCAAAGCAAAGAGCTAAGTACGGCATATTTAGAAACTACATTCTTTAAACTATCTGGAAACCGTCGTCACTTAGCGCGTCCCGCATCATTCATGATGCATTTTTCTTACTGTGAATTGTCTTGTAGTAAGAACTAGTATGGAGTTGAACGTATAGTATGAAACAGAACAACTTCTGGGGAACCGCACGATCAAGGGGTATGAACGCGGGACTGATCGTGCGCCTGAGTCTGGCTATCATGGCGCTGGCGGGCAGCGCCACCCTGGCCTGGACCCTGTTGAACGCCCACGGCGCTCATGCAGCGGGCATCAATACGACGAGTGCCGTCGATAGTCCGTGGAACATCGTCTTCGATGGCAGCGGCAATGCCTGGGTTGCGGAACCGAACTGCAATCCCGCGCCTCAGTGCAGCGCGCCCCCTAACGGCGCGATTGAGGAATTTAACCTGACCGGTGGTCATCCAACTCTGATGAACACCTATGCCGCACCTGTTAGCGGCCATTTCAACCCGACCTTTATTCAACTGGATAACGCGGGACATGTCTGGTTCACCGACCCGACCAACAACTCTATTGGCAAACTTACTATCAGTGGCAACTCATGGCAAGAGTTCCCAACGACTACCCTCAATTCAGCGCCGGTTGGTCTTATACTCGATAAGCATGGCAACCTCTGGTTTACCGAGCGCAATGCGAACAAAATTGGCTTCTATAATACTACCACTCCCGGTTTCGTAGAAACTGCCGTAGCTACAGCAAACAGTCAGCCTTATGGCCTGGCTTATGACTCTACAAACGATATTATCTGGTTTGACGAGGACGCCGCAGCGAATATCGGCTATTTCGCTGTTACCCTTAACGGCACTATCGTTCCTCACGAAGTTGCTGTCAACAATATCCCGCATTTGATTTATCGCGATGCTACAGGAAACCTCTGGTTTAGCGAGCAGGGCGCGGATACCATCGGCGAATACACTACTACTCATGTCAACAATGTCTTCTCCGTCGCCGGCAGTATTTGCCCGACAGCGGGCGTTACGCCCACTACCTGCAACAATACCTTCGTTGGTGGCGTCGCGGTAGATAGCAACGGCCTCGTCTGGTTTGACGAGACACAAACCGGACAAATCGGCTCATTGAATCCGATAACCAAAGCAGTGACTCTCTTCCCACTGGGTGCAGGCACCGGCCCTGGCGACGGCTTGAATGTTGACTCGCATAATAACGTCTGGGTATCCATGCTGTACGCCAAGCAGCTTGGTGAGTTGCCTGCTGGCACATTGCCCACGCCTACGGCAACATCAACGTCAACCGTGACGCCTACGGCAACGTCAACGTCAACCGTGACCCCGACACCAACGGGTACACCGCCCCCAACCCTGCAACCAGGGCCAGTCAATAAGACATGGTACTTTGCCGAGGGGCGCGTTGGAGGCGGCTTCAACGAGTACCTGTCGATGGACAACCCCACGAGTAATGCCTGTACAGTCGATATCACCTATCTCTACACACCTGATAGAGGCACTTCGCTGACCAAGACGGTAGTAGTCAACATCCCCGCGAATACCCGCTATGAAGAGGGTGTACCCGGCGACCTGGGGACTTCTCCCAACGGCAGCGGCATTACCGACTCGGCGATAGTCGCTGTTGACAATACGACTACTCCCCTTTGCACAGGTATCGTGGCGGAACGCCCCATGTACTTCAATGCCCTGGGAACCAACAGTGGCAGCGACGTGCTGGGCGTCACCCACCTGGCTACCACCTTCTACATCGCCGATGTCGCGGTAGGCGCTCAGAACGGCGGTAGCTACTCTTCGTTCATCACCATCCTGAACCCGCCGAACGGGCAGTCAGCGACAGTGACTGCGACGTACTATGCAGGTGGAGTGTCGGTTGGCACGCCTCAAGTCATCACGGTGCCAGCAGGCACACGCGGCACAATCTTCCCCAATAGCGACGTACCAACTCTGCCCGCGCACGTAGCGGTGGTAGTCACCTCGACACAGCTGGTAGCTGTTGAACGACCTACGTACTTTAGCCATGTCATCGAGGGCAATGCAGGCACCGTCTCCGGCGGCGCGGATGTCATCGGTGTGCAGTCGCTTTCCAATGACTGGCTCTTCGCGGAAGGGTATACCGCCGGGCAGTTCCAGGAGAACTTAGTGATTGCCAACCTGGATACGGTGGCCAATGCTCCTGCCAATGTGACCATCAAGCTGGAGCCACAGAACGGCGGCGTTCCCAGCACGTACACTCTCACGGTACCGACCCTGAGCCAGACGATCTGGAACGTCAATACGCTATCGATTCTGCCGGGCCAGTCGCTTTCAGCCGACATCAGCTCGACGGGGGCCAAGATTGTGGTGGAGCGCGAAATGTTCTTCCGCTACAACCATGTCGCCAACGGGCGTTCCCTCTCGAACAGCCGGCGGCACCGATGTGCTGGGCCAGAACGGACCAGCGGCGATGACGAACTATAGCTTCGCCGAGGGCTACGTCAATCAGGGCTTTGACGAATGGCTGACGTTGCAGAACCCGACGGCGAATACGGAGACCATCTGGATCACGCTCTACAACGCGGTGGGGAATACCTACACGACTTCGGTGACCGTTCCCGGACAGTCTCGCGCTACCGAGGACATCACGGGCATGGTGATCCACAATCTCTACCAGAACGGAAATGGCTTCAAGGGGTACGAGGTCTCCATGACGGTGCAGACCACCTCTACCCAGGGTGGCCCATTCGTAGCGGAGCGACCCATGTACTTGAGTGTTGGTAGCATCCAGGGCGGCACCGACATCATCGGCTACACTGGCGGCTAATTCACTGCTCTGATAAGACCAGGGCGGGGGCAGAGCCGCCGCCCGTACCCTACTACGAAGCCGTACAGGGTACGGGCGGCGGCTCTGCCCCCGCCCTGGTCGCGTCCCACCGTTCATGCTCGCGCTTATACGGCTCTGCCCCCGCCCTGGTCATTTTTCCTGCACAACCACTTGACAATCCCCCTCATTGAGTGCTATTCTGTATTTGCAGTCTCATGCTGAGACTGCTAGCAATCATCATTGACAGACGCAGTATCATAGCAACATCACTGTATGTTGCAAGGATGTATCTACCCATGATACCCATGAGCCAGCGCAAACAGGACATCCTGCGCGCGCTCGTCGAAGAGTATATCCATAGCGCGACGCCCGTAGCGTCTGAAACGCTGGTGCGCAAATACCGCCTGAATTATAGTTCGGCCACCGTGCGTCACGAACTGGCCGGACTGGAAGAGGCAAGCCTGATCTACCAGCCACATACCTCGGCAGGGCGCGTTCCTACCGACCTGGGCTATCGCTACTTCGTAGAACATCTTATGCAGGAGTCCGCGCTTTCGCTTAATGAACAGCGTCTCATCCGCCACCAGTTCTACCAGGTGCAGGATCAGCTCGACCAGTGGGTGCGTCTGACCGCCTCGGTGATGGCGCGTATGCTGCACAGCGCGGCGGTTATGACATCACCGCGCGCCAACGTGGGGTTCCTCAAACACTTTGAGATGCTCTCGGTAACGGATCTCTCGGCTCACCTGGTGCTGGTGCTGCGCGATGGAACGGTGAAGCAGCAGCGTCTCCTGTTGGAGGCCCCCATTGACCAGCCCGAGTTGAGCGCGCTGGCAGAGCGGCTAAACCAGCTCTTCCAGGGCAAGAACGCGCGCGCGGTCGCGGCGGATTTAACCAGCATGGATTTTACGTCCATTGAGCGACTGATCGGCACAACCATTGCCAACATTCTGGAACAGCATGGCGACCCCTTGGGCGACATATTCTATCGCGAAGGCGTGGTCAATATTCTGGAACAGCCTGAATACAGCCGCATGGGGCCGGAGGAAGAGCGCAACGAACGTGTGCGCAAGGTCATGGAAGTGTTGGAGCAGAACCGCTTCTTACCCGTCCTGGCCTCGCAACTGCGCACCTCTGACGGCGTTCAGATTATTATCGGAGGCGAGAACGTGTGGGATGAGATGCGCGACGTAAGCCTGGTGGTCGCTCGCTACGGCCAGGAGGGCAAAGTCGGCGGCTTACTGGGCGTGATTGGCCCGACTCGTATGCAATACGGACGCGCCATCGCCGTCGTGCGCTATATGACACAGGTGATGAACGAGCTGCTGGCAGAGATGTACGGCTTCGAAGAATAACCGAAATTTACTAAAAAATTAAACACATAGGAGGCAACAATGCCAAAAGTTATTGGAATCGATCTCGGAACAACCAATTCGTGTGTCGCGGTCATGGAAGGCGGAGAACCCGTCGTCATTCCCAACGCGGAAGGCGCGCGCACCACGCCATCGATTGTGGCAGTCAATAAAAGCGGCGAGCGCCTGGTGGGAGAAGTTGCCAAGCGCCAGGCCGTCACTAACCCTGAGAACACGGTCTATTCGATCAAACGTTTCATGGGTCGCAAATACGACGATGTGGAAGTAGACCGCGACAAGCGGCTGGTTCCCTACAAAGTGATGCGCGCCAGTAATGGAGACGCCTGGGTGGAGATACAGGGCAAGCAGTATAGCCCGCCCGAAATCTCAGCTATGATCTTGCAGAAACTCAAGACCGACGCGGAAGCCTACCTGGGCGAGCGCGTCACACAGGCCGTAATTACCGTTCCAGCTTACTTTAACGACTCGCAGCGCCAGGCGACCAAAGATGCAGGCAGGATCGCCGGACTCGAAGTGCTGCGCATCATCAACGAACCTACTGCCGCGTCCCTGGCCTATGGACTGGACAAGAAAAAAGACGAGCGCATCGGCGTCTATGACCTGGGCGGTGGCACCTTCGACATCTCTATCCTCGAACTGGGCGATGGCGTCTTTGAGGTGAAAAGCACCAACGGCGATACCCACCTGGGCGGCGACGACTTCGACCAGCGCGTCATTAACTGGCTGGCCGACGAGTTCCGCAAAGAGCAGGGCATCGACCTCCGCCAGGACCGCATGGCCTTGCAGCGTTTGAAAGAGGCAGCAGAGAAGGCCAAGAAGGAACTCTCCAGTTCCATGCAAACGGAGGCCAACCTGCCCTTTATCACAGCCGATGCCAGTGGCCCCAAGCACCTGAACGTAACGCTCACACGCTCCAAGCTTGAGCAACTGGTCGAGGACCTGGTTGAGAGATCGCGCGGCCCCGTCGTGAAGGCTCTGGCCGACGCAGGCGTGCGCCCCGGCGACATTAACGAAATCGTGCTGGTGGGCGGACAGACCCGTATGCCAGCCGTCCAGACCCTCGTGCGCCGCATCTTTGATCGCGACCCCCATCGCGGCGTCAACCCCGACGAGGTCGTAGCAGTTGGCGCGGCCATCCAGGCCGGTGTGCTGACGGGCGATGTCAAAGACGTGCTGCTGCTCGATGTCACCCCGCTCTCGCTGGGCATTGAAACGCTGGGCGGCGTCTCCACCAAACTCATCGATCGCAACACCACTATTCCGACCCAGAAGGGCCAGGTCTTCTCAACCGCCAGCGACAACCAGCCGAGCGTCGAGATCAACGTCTTGCAAGGCGAACGCGAGTTTGCGCGGGACAACCGCTCGCTAGGCAGCTTCATCCTCGATGGCATTCCACCCGCTCCGCGTGGTGTGCCACAGGTCGAAGTGACCTTCGACATCGATGCCAACGGTATCGTCAACGTCTCGGCTCGCGACAAAGGCACGGGTCGCGAACAGAAGATTACCATCGTGGCATCAAGCGGCCTCTCCAAGGACCAGATCGAGAAAATGGTGCGCGACGCGGAAATGCACGCCGGTGAGGATAAGCAGCGCAAAGAAGAGGTGGAGGAGCGCAATCTGGCCGATAGCGCGGCCTATCGCGCCGAGAAAAGCATCACCGATCTAGGCGACAAGCTCACTTCCGAGCAGAAGGGCGAACTCGAAACAAAGATTGCCGACGTGCGAGCCGCGCTCTCAACCGACGATGTCTCGCGCATCAAAGCGTCTCGCGAAGCGTTGGAGCAAGCCTTTTACAAGATCAGTGAGTCCATTTACCGCTCTGCTGGCGGCCCCGCCGGCGCAGAACAGGGTACTGGCGACCAGGGGACAGGCCCTGCTCCTGACGAACCCATCGAAGGCGAATACAAAGAGATGTAATTCATCAAATTCTGATACAGAAAGTTTCGCTTTCTGTATCAGAATTTGATAAATGATTTTGAGCCTGATAAAAGGGCTAAAAACCTTGCATAAGCTTGCGAAACAACGTAGTATTAGATAATACACTGTAACACATCGTCAAATGAGGGAGCGCGAATCAGGCCGCGTCCTGTTTCTAACACGAAGGACCTGTTAATGGCCACAAACAAACGAGATTATTATGAAGTGCTGGGGGTAGCGCGTGGCGCGAATGAAGACGAGCTGAAGAAGGCCTACCGGCGGCTCGCCAAGCAATACCATCCTGATACAAATAAAGACACGGACGCGGAAGCACGCTTTATTGAGGTCAACGAGGCGTACGAGGCGTTGAGCGATCCGCAGAAGCGCTCGGTCTACGATCGCTATGGACATGCCGGGCTGAATGGCGGGGGCGCCAATGGCTTCGGCGATTTCGCTGGCTTTGGCTCCATTAATGATCTCTTTGATTTTTTCGCGGGAGCGACCGGCGCTCCACGCCGCTCCGAGCCACAACGAGGCGCGGATATTCGTTACGAATTAACCATCTCTTTTGAAGAGGCCGTTTTTGGCTGCCAGAAAGAGATCGAGCTGCCACGCTGGGAAGCGTGTTCAACCTGCCGGGGCAGTGGCGCGCAGCCTGGCACCTCGACCACCCGTTGCTCGGCCTGCCAGGGCAAAGGCGAGATTCGACGGGTGCAGCAATCCATCTTCGGGCAGTTCGTCAACGTGACAATGTGCGAACGGTGCCGGGGCGAGGGCAAGGTAATCACCACCCCCTGCGAGAAGTGTCGCGGTCAGGGACGCGTGCGCAATAATCGCCGCGTGGTAGTCAACATTCCGGCGGGCGTCGATGACGGTATCAACGTGCGCGTCACCGGTGAGGGGGAAGTCAGTTCGCGCGGCGGCACACCGGGCAACCTGTACGTTATCCTCAGCGTCAAGTCGCACCCGTTCTTCAAACGCCAGGGCAACGACATCATGTACGAATTGCCCATCAGCTTTGCTCAGGCCGCGCTTGGCGACGAAGTGGAGGTGCCAACGGTGGACGGCAAATCGACCACCCTCAAAGTCCCGGCTGGTACGCAGAGCAACCGCTCGTTCCGTCTCAAAGGCATGGGTGTGCCGGTCGTGCATAGCAGTCAGCGCGGCGATCAGCATGTTATCGTCAAAGTTGTCACACCCACCAACTTGAGCGCGGAGCAGAAACGCCTGCTCGAAGATTTTGCCCGTCTTGAAAAAGAACAGAGCGAGCAGAACGGTAAAAACATCTTCCGCGACCTGTTTGAAAAAACCAAAGACGTGTTTCAGTAAGATAACAGGCGACTAGATGTGGATGGAGCGCGAATCATTAACATCTAGCCGCTTGTTATCTTTACTATTCCGCGCATCACCAACATTCTCGCCAAATTCAGCCAGCACCGGAAGGTGGTCGCTGGCTTCTTCACCCGGCAGACCATTCCCCTCTGTCACCACGTAGCACGACGAGAGGCGTCCGGCCAGTTCAGGGCTGGCGAAGACGTAGTCTATGCGCCCGGCAGGCGCTTTGGCCGGGCAGGTAAAACCCTGGGCGCTTGCGTTCACGCGGCGAAAACAATCCACGTACCCGGCTCTACGCAACAGGCGAATGGTGCCGCGCGCAACATACACTGAGCCTGCTCCATCAAATAACGAGCTGAGCAATTCATTGCGCGAGATTGTACGTAGCAGTGGATCGAGGAAACGCAACGAAGGCGGCACGACGAAATCAAGGTGGGGATGTCCCACACTTTCATGCGGTTTCGCGCTGCGCAGTTCATCCATATCTACGAGATAGCGCAGCAGGCGGCTGGCCTTGAGCGTGTCACCAGGCGCAAGCGAGTTGAAATCGCCTATCAACAGCTGCGGCGTTCCTCGTTTCGCCCTCATGATATGTAAGATCTCGCGCGCTTCCTCCCGTCGCATATTATCGCCACCCCTCACGCTACGCGCGAATGAGGCAGTCAGATGCGTCACGAAGAGCGCCAATGCGCGTCCATCTTCCTCTTGCACGCCCACCTCCAATAGTGGCTTGGAGAGCAGACCCGGACGATGATGTACCTGCATATGCGTAATCGGCAAGCGACTGAGGAGCGCGACCTGCCAGTCAAGCGAATGGTTGCCATGCCCGCTTATACGATAGTCCATGCCCAATCGCTCGGCCAGTTCCTCCACCACACGCGGATTGGTTGCCTCGACCAACCCGACCACATCTGGATGCGCCGAGCGGATCATCTGCGCAATCTGATCTATCCGGCGAGTCCCCCCAACCAGAATATTATAGGTGAGTACACGTGTCATATATATCAATCCTTCTATTTGCAGAGTCTAGCTATTATCACTATACCAGACGCAAACCATGCCCTAAATAGCGCGATATTGCGAAATTGCGCGTACCGTGATAGCGTATAAACTATCGTATAACATATAAGGAGGGATCATGACACGCAAGGGCCTATTGTTATTTATCGCGATGTCGGTGTTCTGGGGCATACCATACCTGCTCATTAAGATCGCAGTGCGTGAACTTGATCCAACCGTAGTGGTGTTCGCTCGCGTCGGGATTGCGACTCTTGCCCTCCTGCCTGTGGCAATCCATCGTAAAGTATTACAAAAGATTGGCAGGAAATGGCTTGCCATTGTCGCGCTTGCGTTAGTGCAGATCGTGACTCCATTCCTGTTGATTAGCTTCGGGGAGCAGCATATCGCGTCGTCGCTCACCAGCTTGCTTATCGCATCCGAACCGATGCTTGTCGCGCTGTTGGCGCTGCGTTTCGACCCTGGTGAGCGTGTCAGCGGCCTGCGCCTGATCGGGCTGCTGATTGGCATGATAGGCGTTATTGTCCTGCTGGGCCTTGACGTTGGCGAAGATGGGCAGAGGCTGCTCGGAGCAGCCCTGGTCCTGATCGCTACGGTATGCTACGCCATTGGCGCTCTACTCATCAAGCGACCGGCAATCGCTGCCCTGCCCAGCCTGGGAGTAGTGATCGTTGAGTGTGCCACCGCCTCCCTCGTGTTGCTGCCACTCGCCGTGACGCGGCTTCCCGCCAGGATGCCTTCACTTCCTGTGCTAGCCAGCTTGATAGTGCTCGGCCTGATTTGTACGGCGCTGGCCTATCTCACCTTCTTCGCGCTCGTAGCCGAGGTCGGAGCCAGTCGCGGCACCGTCTTCACCTACGTCAACCCGGTCGTCTCCGTTTTCCTGGGTGTCATCCTGCTCAGCGAGTCGCTTAACGCGGCCATCATCGCCGGTTTCCTGCTCATCATCGCTGGCTCCTGGTTATCCACCGGTGCCGCGCTCCCGCCGCGACTGGGCCACCTGCTGCGACCACACCTCCAACAACAAGGCTCAGAATGAGCGTTGACAATTATGGTACAATAAAACCGATGCACCCGTAGCTCAGTGGATAGAGCGGCTGACTTCGGATCAGTAGGCCGCGGGTTCAAATCCTGCCGGGTGCGCTTTCTTTTTCTTCTGAGGATAAAGTTAGAGAAACTGATCATTGCTCTGTTTACAGCAGGTTCTAAAACCTATCAACAGAGTCATCGTAGACGTTGGTATCTACCTCAACCGGTACATATTGGTTCTCAACTGCATGCGCAAACTCCTCCTCCTGGCTCACAGAAAGTTCCTGTTCTACCCTTTGAAATTGTGCTGCCAACCCTTCCTCGACGGGCTTCTTGTTTCGCCGCGCCCACTCGTAGTGCTCTTTAGCATGACAGTTCGCACAAAGCACAGTACACTTTGTCTTCTGGGCGTAGGTCAAAAGTAACAGTTTTAGCGGGACAAGTCGCCGAGGTAGACTGGCAGGGTTAAAACAATGTTTGTACTCTTAACGCTCGAAACCAATCCTCATAATATTCTCAATTTTCTTTTTTGCCCACCGCACATGCTTCGCCTGATTGTTCTTAGTTGGAGCTAACCGCAGCGCGTTCATACAGTATTTGACATAAGCCGCCTTGCAATAGAACATGCGAAAACAGCCTGCCAGGAAAGCGGGCGAGCGCAATATCAACCAGAGATGTCCATATCCGTGCTCGACCTTAAAGGGTTCTGCCTATCCTTTCAGAATATATCCCACTCCGCGTATGGTCTGGATAAAGCGAGGAGTGCTGGGTGAATCTTCAATCTTTTCTCGTAAATATCGCACGTAGACCTCAATAATGTTAGTTTCACCAAGGAAATCGTACCCCCAGACCTGATTGAGAATCGTTTGACGATCCAATACCTGCCCCGGATGACTCATAAATAGATGGAGCAGGTTATACTCTGTGACAGTTAAATCGATCTGGCACTCCGCGCGTGTGACTTCGTGTGTGGCCATGTTGAGTTGTAAATCGCCGACCTGGAGTATCTGAAACTTCTCTGCTATGGAAGTATGATTTTGACGACGGAGAATGGCTCGAATACGAGCTACCAGTTCCTCGAAAATTGAAAGGTTTGGTCAGGTAATCATCTGCGCCTGTATTCAACCCTTCTACCCGATTGCCAACCTCGTCCTTTGCAGAAAGCAATAAGATCGGGATATCTTGTGTCGTAGGATTCGCGCGAAGCCGACGGCAGACTTCAAGCCCATCCATATCAGGGAGCATCCGGTCAAGAATGATAAAGACAGGGTTGGTACGCTGCGCAGCAGCTATGCCCTCCTCACCTTCACTAGCGGCTTCTACCTCGAAGCCTTCGTACTTGAGTCCTAACGTGATCAGATCTACGATATTCTCTTCGTCATCGATAACCAGCACCACTGACGAGGGCTGGTTCGCTTCATTTTTCTGTACATGAGAATGCTGATCCATCATTTGCCCCCTGCTCTTCGTAATTATCGAATACCACATTATAGCACGGCAATTAAAAAGGATATCCGTTTTTGCGAGAGAAAATAGATGGTAATGCCTCAATATTCTTGAAGATAAAAGTGTAGGGGCTTTTTTTCCTCACTGATACACTCTTTTCCTTCACACCGTCATTGCTTCCTTAAAATTGGACTAGAATCAGACAAATTTCTCTAATAATTGGGACCCAATCTTTAATATATTTTAGAATTACCTTAGAGATAGAACTTTTACGCTTATAAATAGCATAAATCACTTGAATAATCTCTATAAACCAGTTAAGCTTGTGCCAGGAAATCAGAAAGAGGAACTTAGTTCACAGTATAAGGATGATACATATGCAGTTACAAGAACGTAAAACTACACAATCGTTAGAGATGTCTGATGGCATGTTAGCTCTACAAAGCCTTGATGGCAATGAGCGCGCATTTGAGGGGTTATACAAACGTTATCGTGCAGGGCTTTTCAAATTTATCTTCAACATACTACGTGATTATGACCAGTCCTGCGACATCTTGCAACAGGTGTTTCTCCAATTGTACATGTCGCTACCTACGCTAGACACACATAGGCCGCTGAAAAGTTGGTTATTTCAGGTTGCGCGAAATCGCTGTTTTGATAAACTCAGACGCAAGCGCGTTGTACGCTTCTCCGAAATAGAGGGGATCAATCATGAAGACGAGGGTGAAATGTTTACATTTGTGCCAGATCCCTGTCCACTGCCAGAAGAGATCGTAGAGCGCCGTGAGCTGCAAGAAAAACTGCTCAGAGCGATCCAATGCTTACCGCCAAAATATCGCTCAGTTGTTTTTTTACGCTATGCCAGGCAACTGACTTTTCTTGAAATTAGTAAAGCGCTCGGTATGCCTGAGGCGACGGCGAAAACCTATTATTCTCGCGCGAAGCCTTTACTACGGTCAGCGCTAGCGCCTAATCTCCTGAAAGTGAGTTAATTAACAGAGTTAATTCCAAAGTACCTCTCCATCGGCGAGAGGTACTCAGACTAATAACTTGTCAATGGCTTCAAGAAGCTTGTACATGTCAAACGGTTTTTTCATATAGATAATTTGGCGTTGATTGAGCTCCCGTAGCGGTGCGTTTACACTAAGCATGATAGTAGGGACCTGCTCTAGCTCTTCTGTGTTATGCAGCCGATCGTATAGTTCTATGCCTTGTATGGTAGGCAGCCAGTAATCCAAAATCAAGAGCTGCGGTTTGATATTTCTGACAAGATCCAGTGCTTCAGGCCCATCAGGAACCGCGAAGACCTGGTGAGATGTCTCCTGTGTAATCATTTGAACAAGTAATTCAGAAATAGTAGTATCATCCTCAACGAGGAGGATGGTTTTGATAGAGACTTGCGTATTTTCAAAGAGTTGATTTTTCTCATCAAGCATCACGGCACTCCGTCACATCAAAAAGATACCAGTGTAATGCTACTCAACCGGATCTTTAGGAACTCAATCCATGTACATATCGATAGTAGAATAGACCCATTTCCACGTGTTAAACGAAAGGTTGCTATTTCATTATAGATGTGCGAACCGAATTTTGCTAAAGAACCTCTATACTTCTCTCACGTCCTGGCAAAAAGTAAAGTTTCATGAAACGAGCGAGGGATATTCTTCGTGGAATACATACAAGCAACTAGTCTTGTGAGTAAGGCTCTAATGCCGCAAGGCTTGATTCCAACTAATGAGTGTTGCCGTGGATGTGGTGGAGAGACAAAACGTGTTTTTTTGTTTCTTCCTATCCTGACCAGGTTGCAAAGTCCGCTATATTGTTATTTAGAATATGGGGAGGTCCATGAATTTCTAGCCAGGCATGGTTACTCACCTGGAGAAAATATCCTCGCAAGGTATTGGAAGCCTGGCGAAACCGTAAAGCCCGACGTTCAAAGGTAAAACAGGAGCCGAACACGGCAGATCGTTGGAGAGACTGATGGATAAACTCGACAATGAAAAGATGCAAGATGAGGTACCTGATGTCACCTCACCAGTGCAAGGTCCCTTTCTCGCCACAGGAGCACAAGGAAGCGCTAATGTTGATGTGCATACGCGTTCGTGGTTGGTACGATTCTGGGAACGCGTATCTGTTTGGTTAAGAGCATCTACGTTCTCGCCTGAATGGCTCACTGCACCATGGAATCACCCAGTTGCGGGCTATTTTGTTGCGATTCTCATGCCTGTAGGGACGATCATCCTGACGTTACTATTGATGCATATATTTCCCTCGTTCGCCTTTCCAGATGTTCTCAATATCCTGGCAATATTGGTGGTGGCACTCCTCTGGGGCATTGGTCCGGGTGTGCTCTCTACACTGTTGGCAACGGCTCTGCTCAATTTTTTCATCTTATGGCCTCAGTTTTCCTGGAACCTCAATACCCTCCAACACGTCTTCGAAACGTACTTGTTTCTGACTCTTGGCATCACCATCAGCCTGGTAGCGAGTCGGACTGAGAGAGTACGTGCAGAGGCCGTAACCGCCAATCGTGAGGCAGAGATGTCTCACCAATACCTCCAGAGCCTGATCATGCAGGCTCCCACTCCCATTCTCGTACTGCGGGGACCGGAGCATCGCTTCGAGCTGGTCAATCCGCCTGCCATGCAGATCATTGGGCAGAGATATATTGTGGGCAAGACAGTTCTTGAAGACATGGCCGAATTTGCATCACAAGGTTTTTTTGAGCCGTTGGACCAGGTCTATACTACCGGGGCGACGGTTTCGGTCAAGGAACTCCATATTCTGACCGATCGCTGTCAAGATGTGGCATTTAAAGAGGGTTATTTCAACGTGGTTTATCAACCCATACGGACCAGTGGAGATGTGGATGGCATTATGATCTTGAGTGTCGATGTGACCGAACAAGTTCTCTCTCGCAAGCGGATTGAGGAATTGCGCGACGCTCAGCAGAAGGCTACTGAGCGGGCGAGCGAACTGGAATCCTCCTTGATTGCTTTGCAAAAGAGCCAGATACACTATCGACGTCTCTTCAATGCTAACCTTATCGGCATTCTCCTTGCGGACCAGGAGCACATTTTCGAGGCCAACGATGCTTTCCTGCGTATTGTAGGATATGACCGTGAAGATCTTGTAGCCGAGCGCATTCGCTGGCGCGACCTGACGCCACCCAAATATTTGCGGCTCGATGAGAATGCCGTCAAAGAACTGTATGAGCGGGGGGAATGTACGCCTTTCGAGAAGGAGTATATCCGCAAGGATGGTAGCTCTGTTCCCATTCTCATTGGTGCCGCACTCCTAGAGATGTATCCGTTGCGTTGGATCTGTTATGTGATCGACCTCACGGAGCGCAAACAGATCGAGCAGGCGTTGGCCGAGCGTGCAAGCGAGGTCGAAGCCATCATTGAAGCAATGGCCGATAGCATTTATGTCTACGATTCTCAGGGTCACCTGCTCCGCACCAATACTGCAGCCCGGTCCATAACCCCTGTTACCAGACAGCCGTTCGAGCTTCCGAACCTACCGATTACGCGAATCTTGCAGGGTGAGATGCTTACTGGCTCGCACACTGTGGATATTATCTTGCGACAGCCGGACGGAACTTACCTTTTCCTTAACGTGAGTGGAGCACCTGTGCATGACGACAAGTACCGGATTCGAGGAGCAGTCATCGTGGCACGCGACGTGACCGAGCGACGGCGCTTAGAGCTGCGCGCCCGCGAAGCACTTCATGCGTTGCTGGCAATGGCACTGTTGATTGGGCAAGGGTCTGAAGATACTCATTCCACCAAAGACGAAACCCGCGAACAAACGGGACATGCGGCACGGGATATCGCGCAACGTCTAGCGGAAATTACCCGCAGCTTCTTGGGTGGTCAATGTCTTTCGATCTCGATCGTTGAGCCGGAGACGAAGATGCTGCGTCCTCTTGCTGTGGTTGGTCTTACTCCCGAGCGGGAGCATCAATGGTGGGCTGAGCAGCAGAGCCGGATTATGAATAGTCCTGATATGTCCCTTGTCCAACGTATGCAAGCAAAAGAGGTCGTACTGCTTGATTTTACACAGCCACCCTGGAATTCCCTCCCCAACCCTTTCGGGATACGGACAATGCTTGTTGCCTCAATGAGCATCAGAGATCGCCTCTTTGGTCTTCTGACTCTAGATTATGGAGGCGACGAGCACACATATACCTCGGAAGAGCTTGTCTTGACTGCGGGGGTGGCAAAGCTCACGACACTGGTGATTGAACGCGAGCGTCTCCTGTGGGAACGAGCGGAGATTTATGCACGAGAACTTGCTCTACGTGAAACTAAAGAGCGAATGGATGAGTTCCTTGGCATCGTCAGCCATGAACTAAGGACACCACTGACCACAATTAAGGGGAATGTCCAGTTGGCCAGGCTCCGACTGAGCAGTTGTTTGCGGGAAGTACCAGCAGATGGTGATGTTTTGCGAAACATGTTAGAAGAGATACAAACGATGCTTGCACGTGCGGAACGGCAAGTGAATGTCCAGAATCGGCTGGTCAGCGACTTGCTGGATATCTCACGCCTTGAGGTAGACAAGCTAGAGTTGCGTCTGGCACCATGTGACCTGGCAACAATTGTATGTGAGACGGTTGAGGACCAACGCAGTGCCACTCCTACACGCACTATTCATTTAGATCTGGCAAAGGAGGAGACAGCCCCGGTCATTGCTGATGCTGAACGTATCGGGCAAGTCCTGAGCAACTACCTGGCCAACGCTCTGAAATACTCTCCAGCAGATCGTCCTGTGGATGTGCAACTGAAGAAGGAGGATGGTACGGTGCGCGTCTTAGTGCGCGATGAAGGACCGGGACTTACCCCCTCCGAACAGGAACGGATCTGGGAACGCTTTTACCAGGTGGAGGGGATTAAGAGACAGCGAGGCCCTAGTGTAGGATTGGGTTTAGGACTGCACATCTGCCGGGCAATCGTTGAGCAACATCAGGGCGAAGTTGGCATTGAGAGCATTAAAGGGAAGGGATCGACGTTCTGGTTTACCCTTCCTCTCACAGAGCCTGATGACCAGGAAGTAGCGTAAGGAAAAGCTTTAAGTTTTGTGTATCACTTTGAGAGCATTTCCTATCAATAACTGTCACCTGCCCCTGTTTTTTAGCGTGAAACCCAGGGGAAAAATCGTGACACCCGCCGTTGGTACTCCGCGTAGGCAGGGTGTTCCGCAAGCAGGTGGCGTTCCATCAGACGGATACTGATACCCAGAAAGAGCAGCAAAATGGCAAGCGGGCCTACAATGACCCACCAGAAGTTTCGATAGGCCAGCGGGACAAAGAGGTATAATCCCCACCAGAAGAGTACTTCCCCAAAATAATTTGGATGGCGCGAAGCCGACCACAATCCCGGTGGAATCACCTGCTCAGCCGATCCTGGTTTGCTGCGAAAGCGCTGCATGATGCACGCCGCCTCGCCATAGATCAATACCACTCTACCAGGAACTTTCAGCAAACCTCCATCGTCTCTTGAGTAGTTACCGTTTTATCTTTATCACACGAAAACATAATCACTCAACAGCTCAGCAGGATAGGCTGAAATAGTAACGTTGTTGGAGCGATACGAGAGGTAAAAGCAAAGATGATTCGTCTCTATCGATTGACAATACTGATAGTAAGCGCTGGAATGCTCCTGTTTCTGGCAGCATGTGGACAAAACTCCACCGGGAGTAGCTCTTCGCAGCCTGGCCTGACCGGCACTTCTGGAACCGCGCAACTGGTGAAAACGGTCATCGTTCCCACGAAAGTACCCTTGCATCCCTCACCAACGCCTACTGCTCCTGCACAACTGACAGGCAAAGTGACATTGCAGATCGATACGATACCAGGACATGCCAGCGATTCGATGGTGCTGACCCTCAATAATCAGACCAACCAGGAGATACTTTTCTCCGATCATCTCACCGAATGTACGGTACTCCTTCTGCAATCGCAGCCGCAATCGTCCGTCAGTAGCGGAACATGGCAGGCGGTCGCGCCTTGCAAACTCATGATCGTGACACGCCTGCACTCCCTGGCTGCCGGGAAAGCCCTCACCATCACGCTCATTCCACTGGGTGGTCAATGGGCACCCGGCCTGTATCGCGCGCTGTTGACTTACTTTTCTACTGGCGCAAACCAGAAGCTTCAGACAGTCTTCTCCCCCAGCTTCCAGATAGGTTAAGTATGTTGCGCCAAATAACATCAGGCATGATGGACCAGAGAGATCGCGAAGATCGCCCTGGTCCACTCCAATTTGACATTCCCACAGGCTGAGTGATACGATTTTGATGAGCCTGACGGAGCAACCTCCCCTGGCTCATTGTATAATAGTTACCATTTCCCCGATCACCCGGTGTCGCGTGATCTGGTATGTGCGACCTCTGGTGTCCCGCGTTGAAGCTGGCTTGCTTATATGAAGCCAAATGTGAGTGTGCAGTTACATGAATCGTGAATATCATCGTTGGTATAGTCGTTCCCTTGATCGTGACATGGAGTTGCTGGTCTTCGGCCATAGCGGGGCCAGGGTACTCGTTTTCCCTACGTCGATGGGGCGTTTCTTCCAATGGGAAGATACGGGTATGGTTGAAACGCTTGGTAGTCGCCTGGAACAGGGCGACATCCAGTTGTACTGTGTTGACAGCGTGGATGGCGAAAGCTGGTATGCCAAACAGAAGCGCCCCTCGGAGCGTGCCCTGCGGCATAGCCAGTATGATAGCTATATCCTGAACGAAGTCGTGCCATTCAGCAGGCAGCGCAACAACAACCCTTTTTTGATGGCGGCAGGCGCGAGCTTTGGCGCGTACCATGCCGTGGACTTCGCGTTCCGCTATCCGCACCTGGTTGATCGTGTCATCGGGCTGAGCGGCCTCTATAACATTACTCGTTTTACCGAAGGCTTCTCCGATGACAATGTCTATTTCAACAATCCTTGCGCCTTCATCGCCAACGAGCATGATGAGGCGCGTATCGCTGCCCTGCGGCGCATGGATATCATCATGGCGATTGGGCGAGACGATCCTTCATGCAGCAGCAATGAGGAGATGTCGAACGTGCTGTGGGGAAAAGAAATCTGGCACGCCCTGCGCATCTGGGACGGCTGGGCGCACGACTGGCCTTTCTGGAAACAGATGATCGACAAGTACATCGACGGTCATGATTGACCGGGGAGGAAAACCATGACGTTACGCGTTGGCCTGTTTGTCGGACGGGAATGGTCCTTCCCACCCGCCTTCATAGACGAAGTGAATCGCCGCGACGAGGGCGTAGTGGCAGAATATGTCAAAATAGGCAGTACATCGATGGATGAGCCATGCCCCTACTCGGTGATTATCGACCGTATTTCGCAGGAAGTCCCTTATTACCGTGTCTATATGAAGTACGCGGTTCTCCAGGGCGTGACGGTAATTAACAACCCGTTCATGTGGACCTCCGACGACAAGTTCTTCGAGGCAGCCCTGGCGACAAAGCTGGGGGTTGCCAGCCCCAAAACGGTCGTATTGCCCAATAAAGACTACGTGCCGGGCATCGTTCACAACGAAAGCCTGCGCAATCTGGTCTACCCGCTGGACTGGCAGCGCATTATCGATTACGTCGGCCTGCCCTGTATTTTGAAGGATGCGCTTGGCGGCGGGTGGAAGGAAGGGGACATCTTAATTTGCCGTTCGCTGGATGAATTGATCTACCACTACGACCAATTTGGCCTGCGCACAGGCATCGTGCAAGAATTTATCAAGTGGGACGAATACGTGCGCTGCCTGTGCCTGGGTCAGGACGAGATCATGCCCATCAAGTACGATCCACGCGAGCGCAAATATCACGTCGATCACGCCTTTCTCACGCCAGAACTCGGCAAGCGCGTTGTCGAAGATTCGCGCAAGTTGGTGCGCGCCCTGGGCTACGACATGAACTCGGTCGAATGGGCCATCCGCGACGGCATCCCATACGCCATCGACTTCATGAATCCCGCGCCCGACATGGATATCTACTCACTCACACCCTTTTATTTTGAGTGGGTCGTCAAGCATATGGCAGACATGGCAATTCGCCTCGCCAAACAACCGCGCCCCCAGCTCAACGATCTACGCTGGGACGCATTCATGACGGTCAATCGAGATCGAGCTGAGCGTGATACACTATCATAAGCAGGGATACGAAGGGCAAGACTAATTTACGCAGCCAGGACGGTGAGAAGCCTGTATCCTGATGAACATTAACGACTAAAACCGGTAAATGCGTGGCCCCGTCCTGTAGGGACAAGGGGCGGATGTGGGGAGGGGTGGGGGCCTTGTGCTTGTCCTGGTGGCAACGCGATTCGCCTGGGTTCGTGAGACAAGTTGGTCGCATCCCAACAAGGACAAGCACAAGGCCCCCTCATCCACCCTACCCCACCCCTTGTCCCTACATGACGCGGGACGCAAGCGTCCTATAAGTATCATTACTCCGTTTGATCGATAAAATTTATCAGGCTCATGACGGGGCTTGTCCCCTGGCAAATGACAAGATAGAGGAGGAGAGAGCGATATGTCACTACGTGAAGCTATTCAACGCTATCATGATCTCCTGAGCGACGACCTGGCGGCTGCATCGCAGGAGCACCTGGAGACGCAGCAGAAGCAGCGCGGACTCACCTTTGGCGGTCGGCCATTGTGTACCGTGCTGCGCCCGCGTTTCATGACGCCGGAACAATATCGCTTCCTCCAGTCGCGGATGCACATGCTGCTGCGCGCATTCGATAAAGCCTATCAGGCCGCCATGCAAGACGCGGGAATCCGCAAACAATTCGGTCTGCTGGATTGGGAAGAGCAACTAATACATCATGACCCCGGTTTCCGCGACCCCAGCCCGACCTCGCGCGTTGATACATTTTTTGTCACTGATCGCGGCGGATTGCGCCTGACCGAATATAACGCCGAGACGCCCGCCAGCCCCGCGTATAATGACGCGCTGGCGGAAGTAGCTTACGGCTTGCCTGTCATGCGCGAATATTTGCGCCAGTACGAAGTGCGCCCGTTGCCCGCGCGTCACAGCGTCATGCACGCGCTGCTCGACGCCCACCAGCAGTGGGTCGGGCATCGCGAAAAGCCGCGCATCGCCATTCTCGACTGGCGCGAGGTGCCAAGCTACAGCGAATTTGTGCTCTTCGCCGAGTATTTCCGCTCGCAGGGCATCGAATGCATTATCGCTGACCCGCGCGAGGTCGAATATCGCGATGGCAAACTGGTAGCCGGTGATTTCCACATCACCCTGATTTACAAACGCGTGCTGATTAGCGAACTGGTCGAGCGCGGCGGGCTTGACCACCCAGTAATACGCGCCGTGCGTGATGGCGCGGTTTGTATGGTCAATCCGTTCCGCTGCAAAATTTTGCATAAGAAGGCCAGCCTGGCCGTTTTGAGCGACGAACGCAACGCCGCGCTCTTCAACATGGAAGAACTGGCAGCCATCGACGCGCACATCCCCTGGACGTACCGCGTAGAGGAACGCCACGCGCGCTACCGGGGCCAATCGATTGACCTGCTACCGTATATTTTTGAACACCGCGAACACTTCGTGCTCAAGCCGAACGACGAATATGGCGGCAAAGGTATCGTCCTGGGCTGGGAAGCCGATGCAGCCACCTGGGGCCAGGCCATCCAGACCGCGCTTCAGGAACCCTATATCGTGCAGGAACGGGTCGCCATTCCCAGCGAAGTCTATCCCGCCATGATCGACGGGCATGTTGCGCTGCATGAGCGGATGCTGGACACCAACCCCTTGATATTTTATGGCGGCTATATGGATGGCTGCCTCTCGCGCCTTTCCCAGGAGGCGCTGTTGAATGTCACTGCCGGCACAGGTTCGGCGGTGGCTACGTTTGTCGTGGAAAAGCGTTAGCGATATGCAATGGAGGGGCCGAATGTATCTCGCCCATGTTGCCAGGAGGAGCCATATATGAAAGCGCCATCACTTACCATCGGCATCGAAGAAGAATATCAGATCATCGATCCGCAAACGCGGGAGCTACGATCCTATATCACACAAATTCTAGAGGAGGGTCGTCTGATCCTGAAGGAACAGGTCAAGCCTGAACTGCACCAGTCAATTGTCGAAGTAGGCTCCTCGGTGTGCCAGACGCCAGCCGAGCTGCGCGCAGAACTGAATCGCCTGCGCCGCGCCATTATGGAGCTGGCGGGCAAGAATGGATTAAAGATCGCCGCCGCCGGCACCCACCCCTTTTCTTCCTGGATGGAGCAGGATATTACCCCCCTGGACCGCTATGCCGGGGTAAAAAATGACATGCAGGAACTGGCGCAGCGCCTGTTGATCTTTGGCACGCATGTGCATATCGGTATCGAAGACCGCGAATTTATGATCGACGCCATGAACGTTGTGCGCTACTTTCTGCCGCACCTGCTCTGCCTGTCAACCAGTTCGCCTTTCTGGATGGGGCGTACCACCGGTCTAAAATCCTATCGCAGCATCATCTTCCGCAACTTCCCGCGCAGCGGCATTCCGCGCTCTTTCCAGTCGTGGTCCGACTTCACCTATATGGTGGATACGCTGGTGCAAACGCACTCAATCCCCGACGGCTCTAAAATCTGGTGGGACGTGCGCCCCAACTGGTCCTATCCCACCCTGGAATTTCGCATCTGCGACGTATGCACGCGCGTGGATGAAGCCGTATGCATCGCCGCCATCATCCAGGCCATCATCGCCAAGCTGTGGAAGCTGCGCTGCGACAACATGACCTTCCGCGTCTACCCCCTCGACTTAATCGAGGAGAACAAATGGCGCGCAGTGCGCTACGGCCTGGAAGGGAAGTTAATCGACTTTGGCAAACAAGAAGAATTGCCCGCTCGCGACCTCATACGCGAGTTGATCGAATGGTTCATAGCCGACGTTGTCGATGAACTCGGCAGTCGCCAGGAAATTGAATACGCCTATCGCATTTTGGACGAGGGTTCAAGCGCCGACCGCCAGCTTGCCACCTACCAGCGCACAGGCGATTTGAAAGCAGTGGTCGATCAGTTAATCGTAGAGAGTGAAGAAGGAGTCTTCTCCTGAAGTAGCGACGCCCCTTGTGGGTGTCCTTCCCGTTGATGATGCACGCACAGACACGGATAAAACGAGACACCCACAAGGGGCGTCGCTACTGAGAACTAGTATAGAGTAGGAACCAATGACACGTACCATCACAATAGAAGATCTCTATCAATTTAAAATTCTGAGCAGGCCGCGTATGTCGCCCGATGGGCATCGCGTAGCCTTTGTTCTAACAACCATCGATGAGCGCAACCACGCCTATTGCAACGCCATCTGGGTCATCCCAGCGCGTGGCGGCGAGGCGCGACGCTTTACCAGCGCGAGTACGAACGCGCACAGCCCTGCCTGGTCGCCCGACGGGCGCTTTCTCGCCTTTGTTTCCGACCGCGAAGGCGAACCTTTGGGCAAAGATGCCACGCGCGAGCAGAAGGCCAGCAAAGGCAAACCCCAGATATGGCTGATGCCCGCCGATGGTGGCGAGGCGCATCAACTCACCAGAATGCCGCACGGCGTATCCCACCCGCAATGGTCGCCCGACAGCTCGCGCATCCTCTTTGAAGCAACGGTTGCCCCTCTCGATGAAGAAAGCGAAGACGGTAAGCCCTTGCCCAAAGTGCGCGTCATCGACAGGTTATTCTATCGGCTGGATGGCGTCGGTTTCATCCATGACCGCCGCCAACATCTCTTTCTCATCGACATGGCTGGTGGCGAAGCGCAGCAACTCACCGATGGTGATTGGGATAATCGCGACGCGGCCTGGTCGCACGATGGCTCGCGCATCGCCTTCGTTTCCAGCCGGGGCGAAGATCGCTGGAGCCTGCCCTGCTTCGATATCTACACACTCGGCATCGATAACGGCCAGCCCACCGCATTGCGCCACCTCACGAACGGTACGCTTTCATGCGCCTCGCCGTCCTGGTCGCCCGACAGCCAGACCATCGCCTTTATAGGCGCGCTACGCCTGCGTTCGGTCAGTCACAACGAAGTCTATACCATCGATGCCAACGCTCAGCAAAGCGCGGCGCGTGCCCTCTCGCACGAATTTGAGGGCAGTTGCGGCGACTGGACCAACAGCGACACCACCGACGAACAATTGACGCCCCCGCCCGCCTGGTCACGCGACGGCAAGACGCTCTACGTATTAGCTTCGCAGCGCGGCGCATCGCGTGTCTACGCTATCTCCACCGATGGCTCAGACAAGCAGCCACCCACACTCACACCGGGAGGCGTGGACGCGCTCGACTTCTCGCTTGACCCGTCCAGAAGCACGCTGCTCATCCTCATCGAAGACCCTACCCGCGTAGCCGAAATTTTCGCCTGCTCGCTCTCCACGCCGGGAGCCTTGCGTCGCCTGACCTCCTTCAACGATGACCTGTTTAGCGAATTGCAGCTTACGGCTCCCGAACACATCACCTATGCGGGAGCGGATGGCTGGCCGATGGACGGCTGGGTAATCAAGCCACCCGATTTCGACCCGGCACGCAAGTACCCCTTGATCGTTGAGATTCACGGCGGCCCCAATACGCAATATGGCTATGGTTTTATCCATGAAATGCGCATGCTGGCCGCTAATGGCTACGTCGTACTGTATACCAACCCGCGTGGCAGCATCGGCTATGGGCGCGACTTCGCCCTGGCGGTACGCGGCGCGTGGGCCGAAAAAGACCCCGACGACATTCTGGCCGGGGTAGACGCCGTCATACAAAAGGGCTATATCGATGAAAAGCGGCTCGGCGTCATGGGCGGCAGCTATGGCGGCTTTATGACCAACTGGCTCATCAGCCACAGCACCCGTTTCAAAGCAGCCATCACCGACCGCAGCGTCACCGATCGTGCATCCTTCTTCGGCAGCAGCGACATCGGCTGGAAGTTCGCCGTCGATGACCTGGAAAGCACGCCCTACGAAGAACCCGAACGGCACCGGCATATGTCCCCCATCACCTACGTGCGGGATATTCATACGCCCCTGCTCATCATCCACAGCGAAAGCGACGCGCGCTGCAACATCGAACAGGCCGAACAACTCTTCGCTGCCCTCAAATACATGGGCCGCGAAGTGCTCTTTGTGCGCTTCGAAGGCCAGAGTCACGGCCTTTCGCGCGGCGGCCACCCACATTCGCGCCTGGAACGCCTGCGGCATATAAAAAGTTGGTTCGAGAAGCATTTATAAACTACTAATACGCCCTCAATCCTCTCGACAAGCCACTTCCACTATGGTACACTTGTTTCACCAAAAACTGGTGGGGGTACCGGAAATGGCGAAACAATGGGATTCCTTTGTCAAGTTGCTGGTGGAAGCGAATAAACAAGACCTGGTAACATTCTTGCTTCCCGGAGCCACATTTGAAAAAGAACTCAATCCTGAAATGCAGAGTCGTGTTCTGGAAGCCGATCTATTGTATGTTGTCACCTGGAATGGTATGCAAATGGTCTTGCATGTCGAATTTCAGAAGCGGCGCGATGGCGACATGGGCAGACGGCTCTGGAAATATAATGCGCAAACGACCATTATCACCGACTTACCTGTGTGTTCCTATGTCATTTATCTACGACGAGATGGCAATGTGATACAATCACCGTATGAGTTGCCGCACCCGAATGGCAGGGCGATCCACCTGTTTTTTTTCGATACTATTAAGCTCTGGGAAATCCCTGGAGCGTTCTTAAAACAGGAAGGGATCGAGGGATTACTCCCTCTGCTCCCATTAACACAAGATGGTCTCCGCCATGAAGTTGTAGACGACATGATCGTCAGTCTTAATGTGGCTGGGAAAAGCGATCTGCTCCCGCTGGCCTATGCGTTTGCATCGCTTGTCTTCAAAAACACGGAAGATCGCGACTGGCTCAGAAAGAGGTTTACTATGTTATCCGAAGACATTTTTGAAGATGCCTGGGCCTACCAGGAAATGATAGCCAAAGGGCTACAAAAAGGGTTCGACAAGGGTCTCCGTGAAGGGCACGAAAAAGGGCTTCACGAAGGGCTTGAAAAAGGGCTTCACGAAGGAGAACTTCAGGCATTGCGTGGAGTGATCGTTGATATTGTGCAAGACCGTTTTCCGTCGCTTGTTACCCTTGTCTCTAGCCACATCCAGAAGATGGAAGATACAACCCTGCTTCGACGCTTGAATGTGAAACTAAGCGCCGCTCAAACTGCTCAGGAGGCGGAGCAAACTTTTAAAGCGATCGTGAAGGATGCGCAACAACACTAATGCAGGTTTCTTTAGAAGTCGCCCCGGTTGGAGTACGCTGCAACATCGGAGATGAAGGGCAGGCGTTTTCTTGACACCATTATATCCAACCGACCGTGAATCGCTCGAACGCGACTGCGACGTTGAGTTCTTCATCGCCGGAGGGCCAGGCGGGCAGCATCGCAATAAAGTTGAAACAGGCGTGCGCCTGGTTCATCGCCCCACCGGTCTCACCGTAACCGCTACTGAGCGCAGATCGCAACACGCCAATCGCGAAGCTGCGTTTGAGAGGATGCAGGCGCGTCTGGAGGAATTTCAGCATGTTGAGACTCCGCGCAAAGCTACACGCCCGACAGACTGCCAGCCGCAAGCGCCGTATCAGTGAAAAGCGCGTTTCCGGCCTACGCAAAAAGCTGCGTTCTTCTCCCGTAGAAGAATAAGTCTTTATGCGGGAAACGCGCCAATCTAAAGCGTTCCAATGGCACAAGCGGAGTCGTATCGCAAAGCAAACTACTCAATAGCTCTCCTAATAGCAAGCCAAATTTGAAGCCATGACCACTTAAGCCGGTGGCGATCACAATACGTGGATCATCAGGGAGACGGTCAAGAATAAAATGCTCGTCCGGGGTAACATCATAGACACATGAATCGATACGAGCCAGTGGCGCATTTCGGAGCGCAGGCAACAAAGCCGATAACTGATCTCGAATCCGTTCAACGACTACCCTGTCCGGTGGCGTCCTATCATCGGGCGAAACTGTATAGCCAAAATCGTGCGAAGCGGCCTTGACCCACCCGTTGCAGCCCCTGTGAATAGGAAAGCCATACAGGTTGCCCGCCAGGAAGGCCGGAAATGCTCCCGCTGAATAGCTGGTATCTGGCAGACCGGCAAAATAGAACAAATACTGGCGCGTCATACGCACCGGCAACTCTACTTCCGGCAGCAGGTGGTGAATCCACGGGCCAGCCGCGATCACCACACGCTCAGCAGCTATTACCTCCCCGGAAGCGAGAGAGAGTCGCACTGGACGGCGCGCATCACCATACACCATCCGCGAGACGCGATTGGCTTCGATAATCTCTCCATCCATTGCCAGCACAAGATCGCGCAACGTTTGCAGGCAGGCCGATGCGCGCAAAATACCACCCTCAGCATTGTAGGTGATAGTATCAAAGGTCCGGGTAGCAAACTGCGGAAAACGCTTGTTGCACTGCTTTTTGCTAAGGTATTCAATGGGCAAGCCCATTTCCCTTGCCACAGTGTAACTTGCGCAAGTGAAACCATCCGCACTTGAACCGGCCACCAGCACACCTGTAGGTATATAAAGCGCGCGTCCGCCAGCCACTTCGAGCTGTTTCCAACGTTCCAGACTCAGTTGTACCATGCGTGAATAATGCGCATCAGAGCCGTACTCGAAGCGTAACAGGCGAGAAAAACCATGTGAAGTACCACCCGTATGATCGACGGTAGCCTGTTCCAGCAAGATGACACGGCGCTTGCCCTGCTTCAGAAGAGCATATGCGGTCGAAAGCCCAACGATACCTGCTCCAATAATAATAATGCGTTGTCGCGCTACCATTTTACAATCTCCCACGAAGGTTGTAGTAACAACGCTGATTATACAAGATCATGCTTTCAATGTCAACCTAATATGTTATTTTACAAGTGTTATTACACTATATAACAATGTTACTTCAACATAGTATGTTTTGCAAATACACTGTAACGCTTTTGTCACTCGTTAATGCAAGCAAAAATACGTGAAGTTTAACAATTCTCTACAATAGGAATGCCCTTGTGTCACACAAAGGCAGATTTCAGTGTATGAAAATAGGAAAGAAGAGCAGGTATGCGCGGACTGCTCTTTTTGCAACCAGCGAAGCAGTGCAGAGTAAGAAGACTTGCGCATCACATCTGCTAGACACCTATGGTAAAATGAATTTGAGAATGATCAACGTGCTACATTTGCGCAGGGTCTGATTGGTCTAAAACAGCGAATGACTGTTTCGATGCCGAAAGGATAAGAACGTGTACAGGTTCAAGGGCTTTGATAGCGCGCAGTGCGGGGATAACATGTCTGCGCTTGAGACCATCGTCAATGCCTGGATGGAAGCAGAGCAGCCTCGCATACGTCATGTCTGTCAAACGTTGCGCGGCAATCACATTCTCCTGAGCTTTGTCTATGAAGAAACGCGCGAATTGGAGCAACGCATCGCGGCACAAACATCAATGGCGACCATACCCCGCTTCTTTCGAGGACGACTTCGTCGATGACCGGCCAACCGGGGCGCGCATTCCCGCCACACCGCCGCCATCGCATTGATCGAATTGTGCCCGGCCAGGCAGCGTAACATACGTCCATCATACCAACAGGATCAACATGCCCAATCCATATCTTGTCTATTGCACACCCGGCGGAGAAATCCGCGAGGAGCCACGCCTGAGGCCGCTTGCTTTCGGCAATCATTTACTGACTTCCGCAGACCTTATCCCCTTGCCTGACGGTGTCACGCTTTCCATGATGCCTGACCGCCTGGCTGTAGGCGAAAAGCCATCCGGCCAGCGACAGATCATAGAGCAGTCGCGTGGCTGGGCTGCTGCCGCTCTGCTGCCCATCGGCTACACGCGCACTCATTTGCCAGACTACGAAAAAGTTCCTGGCACTGAACCGTTGCCCTTTTTCGGCTACAGCGCGGTGGCGGGTCTGGATGGCCGTCTCTATGTCGCCGCCATCAAGACCGACGATCCGCGCAAATGGCACCCTCGCGCCTTTCAAAAACGCGCGCTGGCGCGTCTCGTGCGCGAGAAAGTGGCAGCCCATCCCAAAAACCGCGTGATCGAGCAACACGCCCATTGCGCCCTCGACTACGCCTGCCCCACCGCCAGTAACCTCTTCTTCGGACGTTGGGAAATGGCGATCGCCGTTTCACCCGGCTGTAACGCGCGTTGTATCGGCTGTATCTCAAAACAGGAAGAAGAAGACCTCGTCTCACCACAGGACCGCCTGACCTTCATCCCAACCGTTGAAGAAATTGTTGAGGTGGCCGTCCCGCACCTGCAACAAGCAGAAGAAGCCATTGTCAGCTTTGGTCAGGGCTGCGAGGGCGAACCGCTTTTACAGTACCGGCGCATTGAGCAAGCCATCAAGGCCATACGCGCCCGTACCAGCATGGGCGTCATCAACATCAATACCAACGCCAGCAACCCGCGCTGGCTGCAACGCCTCTACGACGCGGGCCTGGATACCCTGCGCGCCAGCACCATTTCAGGACACCCCGAAACATACACCGCCTACTACCGCCCCCTCGGCTACACCTTTGAAGATGTCAAAAACTCGCTCAAACGCGCCCGCGACGCCGGTGTCTACAGTTCCATCAACCTGCTCAGTTTTCCCGGCATGATCGACCGCGAGCGCGAAGTTGAAGCGTTGCTCTCCTTCGCCAGAGAAACCAGCCTGCGCCTGATCCAGCTACGCAACCTGAACATCGACCCCGAAGTGCTGCTGCCGCGCATACCCTCACTCGACTCAATGGGCAGCGCGCTCGGTATCCGCGCCATGATCGAGGTGCTCAAACGCGAATTACCAGATGTCGAAATCGGCAATTTCTCCAGACCCGTCAAACGCCTGACCGTGCCCGTCGTCCAGGCTTAACGTTTCTTTTTCTTTTTCTTTGACTTATTGCGCGAAAACTTAATTGGCTTAAACTCCCTCACTAGCCTGCTTGCTTGAACAGGCAGGCTATCAACAATAGGAGCGCCTTCGTCATCTGGAAATCCGTCACGTACAATTTCAAAATCAGAAGGCTTGTATTTATGAGTCGGGGGTCTCGTGAAGCTGCTAAGAACCTCTTCGAGCGACAAAGGAGGCATCTCCTCGCGTTCTTTCAAGCCCATTTCCACATAGACATCGTCCAGACCAATAAACACTGTATCAACACGATCATCTGCAAATACACGTTCAATCTGTGGAAGCGCCTCAAGAGCTTTTAACCCTGCCAGGTCACCAATAATAAAGGAGTTCAATGTCTCATCGTTTTGCTTGTATGCTTCTAAATGTTTCATTAAGGCAGCGATACAATCAGCGCGCGCCTCTGGATGCCGTTTACAGATTTCAACAAAGGCCTGAGCTGCGGCAGCATATTGATAAAGCCCATGCGAGCTGTCCGCTAGATAGGCAGAGACTATTGGTATTGCAGTCGGGCCAATTGCACCAATAGCTTCTGGTATTTCTTGCACCATCCACTCATCACCGACCAGTTGATCTAATAATGCCAGCAGCGGAGGTATAACGCTTTCCGCGTGCAATTGCCCAAGAGCGCGCACGGCGTGTAACGGTGCCCAGACTTCCAGGCTCTCCGAATCAGCCTCATTTAGTTCAGGGTCTGCGGCCAGGCGCATCAATTCAGGAATATGCTCCGGCCCAATACCCAGTTCCAGATAGTCAGGCCATTGATCAGTACGTTCAGCTTCACCATAAGTAAGCAACTTATCCACAGGTGGCGTATATTGTGTATCACTCATTTGTTCCTCTTCTTTCTTTTTTAACCCCATGCCACAATTTGCTTTTCTGCATCCTGGGCCGTCGCGAGTAACTCTGACCACTGCTCCGGCAAATACACAGCAACTGCGGTTAAGTACACCTGAATCGGCTTTTCCATGCGATCCTGTTCGTTCTTTAGTCTCCGCTACTGATTTCTTTAACAGTTTGCCAGTTCCCAGCTTCCCTCAACAACCGCCGCGCCGCCGTTGCCACCGGGTCAACGCCCAGCATAGCCAGACAATCGCGGGTCGCGCAGCCTTCCGGCGTGCCGAGTAAGTGACCGCTGTAGAAGCATGGCATACAGGGCAAATCTAATTTTACTACAATAGCGCACCTTCCCGGTACGCCGCCGGTATACGGCCCCCACGCCTGCGAGTTGGATAAGCCAAATATAGCGACAGTTGGCGTGCCAACGGCGGCTGCCAGGTGCATAGGACCGGCATCGTTGCCGATAAAAAGATCAGCCAGTTCCAGGGCGGCTGCCGTCACTTTGATGCTGCCCTTTCCAGCAAGGCTGCGCGCGGGCATGGCCGATTGCATCATACCCAGAATCTGCGAATGCAACGCGGCTTCCTCCGGGCCACCCACCAGCAACAATTGCCCGCCGGTATCACAATAGAGCGTATCGGCCAGTTGCGCGAAACGTTCGGGCGACCAGCGCCGCGCCGTGCTATAGCCACCGCTGCCTGGATGCATGGCGATAATCGGACGCGCTACATCTTCTGGCGCAGTTTCGCCAAACACCAGTTCGCGTGCCTGTCTGCGTTCCTCATCGCTGATGGGCAACGCCAGGCGTTTATTATTGGTAGTCGCGCCTACCGCTTGCGCCAGCGCGAGGTTGTACTCGGCCTCGTGCATGGCCCCGAAACCGCCATCTTCCACGCGCGCATTGAGAAACCAGCCATGCCCGTTATCCAGCCCGACGCGCCAGCGCGCTCCCGTCGCTCGCATCAAAAGTTGGTGCTTCAAACGGCCAAAAAAGAGCGTCAGGTGATGCATCAACACAACCGCGTCATAGTTACCGCCGCGCAAATCGCGCCACAGTGGTTGCAGCCGTTTCAAGTTAGCCGGATGCTTGAAGAACTGCTGTGGATAGTCAAACAGGTATTTGTCCAGCACGATCACACGGTCGATCATTTCCCACCCATCCAGCAATCCAGCAGAGGCAGGCGTTACTAGCAGATCGATGCGCGCCTGGGGATACGTTTCGCGCAAGGCGCGTAACGCCGGAGTAGCAAGCAAGAGATCGCCAATCGTCGCCAGCTTGACCACCAGAATGTGCGCGTTGGGCGGCAACCTTACAGGTTCTGTCTGCTTTTTATGTAAAGTAAACATGGATATCCTTCTCCCGCAACTTCGCCTCAACTACCTCAAACACCCTGGTCGGCGTAATATTTTTCATGCACTGTGTCGTATAAAAACGGCAATCTGCCGGGTCTTTTACAGTGTAGCATGGACTGCACCAGATGCCGCTCCTCAAGATGGTGGCCGATTGGCTGACCGGACCGGAATGCGCCGGGTCGGTCGGGCCATGAATAGCGATCAGGGGTGTACCCACGGCTGCCGCGATATGCATGGGGCCGCTATCACCCGAAATCACTATATCAGCGCGTTGCAGCAGTGCAGCCAGTTG
The DNA here is from genome assembly GCA_963769535.1 of uncultured Chloroflexia bacterium. Classification (GTDB taxonomy): domain Bacteria; phylum Chloroflexota; class Ktedonobacteria; order Ktedonobacterales; family Ktedonobacteraceae; genus CF-113. Next base: position 520,444 of record CAVYMC010000011.1, read on the forward strand.
GGTCAGGCTGGTTTTTCCCGCCAGGTTGAAAGCCGTTTGCTCCATACGCCCCATGACGCGCTCAATCAAGGGAAGATCGCCCGGCGCACCCGTCAGCACGACCTGCGCCCCCAACTCGCGTATCAAACGATCAAGCAGCGTGGCCCAGTATGGAATAGGCCAGCGTTTTGATTGCCCATTATTTGAAGCCACATGGCAGGCTATCAACGGCTTATCCTGCCCGATGCCATAATCATGCAACAACGTATTCAGCTCGTCCTGTGCGCTTGTAGAGATATACAGGCGCGGGATGCGATCATCATCCGTAATAGCCACGCCTGTCGCTCGCGCCAGCTTGAGACAGTAATCGACCTCGTGCAGGCGCTCGCCCGGCAACCAGTGGCGACCGGCTACGCTGTCGGTCATGAAGCCCGGGTAGCTTTCGCGCCCGAAACCAACGCGCCGTTGCGCGCCGCTCGCCACGGCCAGCATTGCCGCCCAGTTGCCAAATACGCTCACCGCTATATCGTAGCGGCGCGAGCGGAGGCGGCGTATCACGCTGAAGGCGTTGCGCCAGTTGCGCCCCTGCGCAAGCGCTTTAGGACGCCGCCAGACGTTTGGGTCATAGGGAATAACATTCGATAGATCAGGATCGTCTTTGACAATTTGCGCGCTGGAAGGCAGGGCCAGCAGGTCAATCTCCGCGCCGGGATAGGTGCGCTTGAGAGCGCGCACAACCGTCATCGATAGCGCCAGGTCGCCGATCAGATCGAGGCGAATCACCAGGATGCGGCGCGGCTGCGCGGTACGCGGCGATAAAGGCGCAAATTTCTTTCCACCTCTGCTCAGCCAGAGCAAGGCCCCGACGACACACATGCACACGTAAAGACACGCGCTCAAAACCATCTTGCTGGCGCGAATGCCCTTTTTACGTAGCCCTCTCCGCGCATCCGGGCGCGGAGGATATCCATAATCATCTAGCATCTGCTATTGTGTAACCTTCCGTGTTGTCTGTGCCATGTAATTTGTCTCATAAACTCCGACCAAACCCGGTAATGGGCATGTCTCCGTCCTGTAGAGACAAGGGGTGGATGCGGAGACGGGTGGGGGCCTTGTGCTTGTCCTCGTCGCAACACGCTTCGCCTGGGTTACGTCAGGCAGCATGGTCATAACCCAACGAGGACAGGCACAAGGCCCCCGCATCCACCCCACCCCGCCCACTGTCCCTACAGGACGGAGCCAGGCGCATTACCGTTTTTGGTTGTTAATATTCATCAGGATGCCGGGGACAAAAGCGGCTCAGTTACTGACTCCTTGATCCTTCTTTTATCACCCTTAATAGCCGTTCCACCGCCGTCAATACCTCTTCCTCAGTTACCAGGCGCACGCATGGATGCCGGGGCAATTCTTCCGGCGTAAAATCCAGGCGTCCGCATGGGATGGCCGGGCAGGTTGCGCAGAGGTGCATCGAGGCCACCACTTTATGTCGTTCAGTGCTACCCCAGGGGCCAAAGATACGCGAGTCGGTCGGGCCGAATATGCCAACAGTTGGTGTTCCCTGCGCTACTGCCAGGTGCAACGGCCCATTATCAACCCCCAGCGCTAACGATGCGCGTCCGAGCAGCGCGGCCAGTTGCCCCACCGTCAAATCTGTCATCACGAGCGCGGGGCCTGCAATGCCGACTGCGATCTCTTCCAGCATGGGGCGTTCGTTCTTGCTACCCGTGAGGATGATACGGGCTGGTATGGCGTTTGTCAAGCGCGCGGAGAGCAGTTTTACCACCTCGTCGGCGCAGCGCGACCATGCCTCGTTGCGCCATAGTTTGACCGCCGCGCCGGTTCCCGCGTGAATCACGATGACAGGCGTCTGCCCATCGATACCCGCGCTTCGCAGGCGCTCAGCCACCTGTCGCTGTTCTTCCTCGCCCGGCTGGAAGACCGCCGGATAGCTTTCAGGCGTATATGGCTCGGGCAGTGGCGCGTACCCCAGCGCTTGCAGACCCGCGCTGGCAAGGCGCAAACTGGAGACGGTGGCGAGTTCGGGAGCTTGCAAAGGGAGAGTATGCGAGAGAAACGTCGCGCCTGGACGCAGACGCATAGCCAACACGACGCGGAATACCCGCCAGGTAGAGAAGAGCAGCGCCCCACCAGAAATCGGGACGCAGATTGATGGCAAGATCGTAGTTGCCGCGCCGTAGTTGCCGCGCCGCGCTCACCAGCAAGATATAGGGCGAAACGGGTTCTGTGAGGCGCGCCGGAAACCGGGGAAAGGAAACACTAGCAGGCGATCAATAGCAGGGTGACGCGCCACAACTTCGCTCGACCAGGGACCAACCATCATCGTAATATCCGCGCCAGGTATAGATCGTTTGAGCGCGTTAAGCACGGGCGTCGTCAATACCATATCGCCCAGGTGATCGGGGCGCATCAATAAGATACGCGGCATAGGTGAAACGGGGAGAGAAGCTGCTCGTACCTTTTTTGCTGCTGCGCGCGCGCCTGGGAACCCGATAAGGCGCACCAATAACAAGACAAGTGTACGCAGCAGATTTTTCAAGAACTACCTCAACTAGTTGCCAGGCGGGGGCAAGGGGCGCGACCAGGGCGGGGGCAGAGCCGCCGCCCCTACCCTGTACGGTCTAGTGTCGTGCCTCTTACAGGGTAGGGGCGGCGGCTTGCCCCCGCCCTGGCACCAACCGAACCGCAGAGGCACTCTGTTGAATTATGCTTTCTTTTCCGCGCCAAGAATGGAGTTGATGGTGGTGCCGCACACAGCGCACTTGCCTTTCAGGGCCGGCTTGCCATTCTTCATGGTCACGCGCTCGGCGTCCTTCATCTCACGCTTGGTTTTGCATTTGACACAGTAATACTCAGCCATGATAAGTTTTCTCCTTACGCTTTTACACTAACTAAACGGTGCGATCTTCCCCAGCGGGATAGACCGCGTGCGCCAGGTAAAGTTCGTAACCCGACACTTGAAGTTGTTCCTGCGCCCGCGTGGCGCTGGAAAGATTCGGAAATGGCGCGTAGAGCGTCGGGCCGCTGCCCGAAAGCCGCACCAGGGACGCGCCTGCTTGCAACAGGTCCGCTTTTGCCCTGGCGACCTCTGGATACCGTTCCAGCACGCCACGCTCCAGGCTGTTATGAAAGTCTTCTGGTTGTGGCAAACGTCCCTCTTGCAATGCCTCCACCAGTTCCCGGCTAGAATCCCCATCGCTGTAATCACTGGCCGGGAGCGCCTGAAATACCCGCGCTGTCGCGATACTGATGGCCGGTTTAAGCAAGAGCAGCCAGCGCATCGACGGCGGCCACATGGCCGCCAGAGGCGTGACACGTTCACCGCGCCCTTCGCAAAGCGCGAGACCACCTGTTAGAAAGAACGGCACATCCGAACCTAGTGTGGCAGCCAGAGCTTGAAGCTCAGACAGGGAGAGAGGTAAACGCCACCATTGCTGTAATGCCAGCAACACGGCAGCCGCGTCACTGCTCCCACCGCCCAACCCGGCAGCCACCGGGATACGCTTGCGCAATTCAATCAACACACCCTGCGAGATCGAGAATCGTTCCCGCAAGAGCCGCGCCGCCCGCGCTGCCAGGTTCTCCTCGTTGCCCAGTTCCGGGCGAGTACACTCTACCTCCACGCGCCCATCACCGGTACTCGTCAGGCAAAGCGTATCATGGAGATCAACGGTTTGCATCACCGTCGCCAGTTCATGATAGCCATCTGCCCGCCGTCCTTTAACATCCAGCGTCAGGTTAATTTTGGCGTATGCTCGCACAAAACATACATTGTCCAAAATCTGTACTCGCTGTGCGTGACTCATGAATGCATTGTGCATAGATTTGCCAGGATTGTCAAGCATAGAGCGTGAATAGCCCATAATTACTCATATTTTTCAGATTATCGACCCCTCATTTAGCGCCTCCCACCACCTTTGGCGGCTTACTCTGATAAAAAAGTAAATGCAGGCGGCCCGGTCGCAGGCTGGGCCGCCTGCATTCACTTTTTTATCAGAGTGAGGTTTTAGGCTGAATTGGCTAATTTGTCCGTAAATCCTGAAACAAGCTCCCTAACTATGCTATACTAGCAACTGAACAATAATAATTGTTTACGCATATTGCCGCTTTTGCGGCTCATCCTGGTTGAGTAGGTATCATGGATATTACTGTCGCTTACTTCCACCCCTTATTACACCCCGACACTATCAAGCGCGATTTTGAGCAAATCCGCGCGACCGGCGCAAGCAGTATCGTCTATACCATTCACGAGCAAGAAGATCAGCGCTGGCCGCGTGACCTGGAACGCGGTCTGCTGCTGGCGCATGATATCGGCCTCAAAACACATATCAGCCTGGGACGCTATGGCAATCTATTTGCCGGGCCATCCTTGATGCCAAGCTGGTATACCTTTCGCCATCCGCATTCGCGCGTGCTGGATCGTCACGGGCGCTACCATGAGATCTCCTGTTTCAATAACCAGCCATTCCGCCAATGGCTCTTCGGCGAGATCGAGCGTTTGCTGCGCGCCTATCCCATCAACGGCATCTTGATCGACGAGCCGCGCGGGCTGGAAGTGAGTTGTTTTTGCCCGGTCTGTCGCGCCCTTTGCCCCGATGTATCTGACCTTGTGCGCTTCCGACGGCGCTCAATGATCGACTTTCTAGGCGAACTGTGTGCCTGCGTCAAACGAGTGGATGCCAATATCAAAACAACCGTTGTGCTGCTGCCGCTTGATCTCTCCCTGGTCGAAGAACTTACCACACTTCCCGCGCTTGATACTGTCGGCTGCCATGTTTTCTGGAACTTGCTGCATGAAAACGTGTGCCAGGTGCAGACATGGGGCAACACCCTGGTTGAGACCACGCGCCAGCACCAGAAACGCAGCCAGCTCTGGCTTCAGAACTTTAGCCTTGACGAAGAGACGGAGAAAGAGATGGAAACAGCCTTTCACCATATCACCAGCGTCGAACCGGATAGTATAGGCTGCTATTATTACTGGCGCAATAATGTCGATCCCGACCGCGTATGGAATAGCACGCGCAGCCTGCTGCGACGCATCCCCCGCCGCCAACTGCACTGGCAGATAACGCAACCAGAAATAAAAGTCACGTGATGGCAAGAGCGCGGTCAATATAACATACCAGGGCGGGGGCAAGCCCCGCCCTGGTATGTTATGCGCGCACTGACGGAGTCAGGCCAAAGCTCTCTTTGCTGTCCTTATCCTCGTGAAACACCTGCTCCAGCAGGATACGCATCTGCCGCACATGCTGCTTGACCTTCTCGCTCGATTTATCCGCCGTAATAATCATGGCCTGCACGCCCAGCGTCAACAACGTGTAAGCGTCTGCTTCGCTGATATCGCTATCCACGTTGAGCATGGCGGGGAAACGCACGGCGTCGCGCACCGCGCGATAGCGCAACACATCTTCGATAGACAGGCTGCTAATAGTCCCCTTTAGATGGAAGTCCAGGCTCACCGCCGCCAGACCCTCGAAGGCCGTCAGGTTGCGCATAAAAATGGGATACATCTCCCCTTCCTGCATCGGCACCGCGACGACCAGTTCCATCTCTTTGAACTGCAAAGCCAGCAAGCGAGCCGGGGCGTGCATCGGCAAAATGACATAGCCCACGCGCAACCCTTTCAAATGCTCAAACGTTTCGCGCTCGATCTCATCCCAGCCGCCCGTAATGCGCAGGCCACACAGAACTTTTTCTTCACCGGTCTGCGCCGTATCTATAGCCTTTTGCAGCGCTTCGAGCGATGTCTTCTCGCCATCCCAGTCAAAAAGCAATCCATCCGCGCCGGCCTTGATGGCAGCTTCAGCGCGTGCAGTATCCGGTGTCGCAAAGCTCACAACAACAGCCGCCGCGCGCGGTTTAGTGGCTGGCCGGTTCTTGCCAATGAAACCAATCCCGCCACCACTTTGCGCCCGCCGGGCCTGCGCGAACATCTCAATCAATTTACCCATTGTGTTTTATTTCTCCTTATTTTCGCGCGGATATCAATCATAGCCAGACGATATCCGCGTGTAATCATGCGAGGCGTGAAGGTTCTCTCAAAAGATACCCGTTGCAGTGCATTATAGCACGTTTGAAGAAAGCCCGTACTTCCTACTTTTGTCGCTTTAGCTTGTATCTTGAATGCACAATCATTATAATAGCGAAGTCATAGCCAGGTAGCCAAAGGTATCGAGTGACCCGACAGGAATACAAGCTTTTGTTCCTCCTATGAATATTTGTAGATATTTGGAAGTGCTTGATGTTACAAGAAGGTATTGATGAGTATATTGCGTCACTCTCCACGAAGGAGCAAGGACGTGAGGAAACCAATCAGAACACCATTGTGGCCTATCGTAACGATCTCAACCAGGCATGCGCCTATCTCACACGGCAGGGCATAGAGAGCTGGCAGCAAGTGACACGCGCGCATATCGCCAGCTACCTGCTGGAAATGCACGACGAGCAAGCCTATCGCCCAACGACCATCGCGCGCAAACTGGCCTCCTTGAAAACTTTTTTTCGCTACCTGCGCGCTAACGGCAGTATCTCCGTTGACCTCATCGAAGATTTAAACGCGCCGCGCATCCAGAAAGAGCCGCCGCAAATCTTAAGCCAGGAGCAGGTAGCCAACCTCTTCCGCCAGGTTGCCGTCGATTCGCCCGCCGGTATTCGCGACATGGCTATGCTGCACCTGCTCTACGCCACCGGGATGCGCGTCAGCGAACTGGTCGCTCTCAACCTGGAGCATGTCGATCTCGCGCAGGCCACCGTTGTGTGCGCGGGACGCAACGGCAAAAACAGACGCGAACGCGTGCTGCCACTCCCACCCCTCGAGCTGGATCAAATCAAAAGCTATCTCCAGGCAGCGCGCCAGCGCCTCATACAGCGCCATCCCGGCGAGCAGGCCCTCTTCGTAAACCATCATGGCGAGCGATTGACACGTCAGGGCTTCTGGCTCATCATCAAAGGCTATGCGCGGCAAGCCAACATCCAGGGCATCACCCCGCACATGCTGCGCCACTCGTTCGCCATCCTGATGCTGCAAAACGGCATGGAACTACGCTCCGTGCAAGAACTGTTGGGACACGCCCACATCGCCACCACCCAGGTCTACAGTCAGCTTGCCCGCGAAACCTTGAAAACAACGGTATAATGCCTAAGAGAAACCATAGCAATTTTTGACAACCAAATGCTGCAATGTCTGGTAACGTCCGCCTCCCGTCCTGATAAATTTTGACAACCGAAAAGGGTAATGAATGGAAACGTCCGCCTCCCGTCCTGTAGGGACAAGGGGCGGCTGTGGAGATGGGTGGGGGCCTTGTGCTTGTCCTGGTGACAGCGCGATTCGTCTGGGTTCCGTGATCCACATTGATCGCATTCCAACGAGGACAAGCACAAGGCCCCCTCATCCACCCAACCCTGCCCTTTGTCCCTACAGGACGGCTGGGACGCAAGCGTCCCTATAGGTCTGATTTCCGCATTCGGTTGGCAAAGTTCATCAGGAAAAGAGCATACACCTATGACACTTTACGACCAGGTGACAGAAGCAGCCAGCGCCATCCGCGCTCATAGCGATTTGCAACCCGCTGTCGGCATCATCCTCGGCTCAGGTCTGGGCGACCTGGCAAACGAAGTGCAGGATGCCACAGCTATTCCATACGTGGAAATCCCGCACTTCGAGAGGTCAACCGTGTATGGACATGCCGGTCGTCTGCTGCTCGGCTCACTGGAGGAGGTGTCTGTAGTGATGATGCAGGGCCGCTTTCACTTCTACGAGGGCTACTCCCTGCAGGCCCTGACGCTGCCAGTGCGCGTCATGCATGAGCTAGGTGCGCGCACCCTGATCGTCACCAACGCGACTGGTGGCCTGAACACCGCCTTTCGTCCGGGCGACTTCATGCTCATCCGCGATCACATCAACCTGCCAGGCATGGCGGGAGCAAATCCCTTGATGGGACCAAACGACGACCGTCTTGGCGAACGCTTCCCCGCGCTGGCCCACGCCTACGACGCCGAATTGCGCCAACTCGCGCGCGAAGTGGCCGCGCAACACGCGGGTATCACGCTGCATGAAGGCGTCTACGTCATGGTCAGCGGGCCAAGCTACGAGACTGGCGCGGAACTCAAGTTCTTGCGCACGATGGGAGCCGACGCCGTAGGTATGTCTACCGCGCCAGAAGTCATAGTCGCCCGTCACATGGGAATGCGCGTGCTTGGCCTCAGCCTGATAACCAACACCGCTACCGGCGACGACACCGAAAAAGTCAACCACGCCGAAGTACTCTCAACGGCAGATGCCGCGCGTGTACGCTTCGCTCTGCTGGTACGCGGGATTTTGAAGAGGATGGGTCAGTAAGTTCAGGAAGCATTTAATTTGTAACGGAAACTTGTCTCCAACTCCAGTTAAACGACTGCCCAGACCAATCCAGCAGCACTGCTAAGAAGTAATTTCCAGGAGGTACAGTGGCAGCTAGCGTATAATTCCAGGTTACCTGACCACTTGCATCGCTTTGTTGTATTTGTGATGTACCTGAAACAAAGTTTAGCGCGCCTACAACCTCATCGTCTGTCAATGGCCCCTGAATATCTAAATGTCTAAGTTTGCTATCTGGAAGATTTATAAAACCACCTTGAGGTATATGTTGCAGCCACAGCTTCCCGGTGATACCAGACGCATTAACACGTTTACCATGATGCTTATCTATTGATTGATCTACCGCATACGCTGTAAAAGTGTAGGATGTAGTACCATCAGCTTTCTCATTATATTTAACCGCAATTACAACCGGGTCTCCTAATTTGACAGGATGTGACTGCGCAGCCGGTGTTGATGTCTTCGTCTGTTTCACAATGGGTGGGATACCGGTGCCATTGTTGTTGCCAGTTCCTCCAATTTTCGGGCGCACAAAGGCTCCCACCGCGAAGCCGCTGATGAGTCCCGAAAGGGCAAAGAGGATGACAGCGAAGGTGGCTATCCTGCGCGACTGCGGACTCAAACCATTCGATCGCCGACCGGAAAGCGTTTGCATATGTGACTCTTCCTCTGCTAGTTTTGCATCTGTTTCCTGCGCTTCATGATAGCACAGGCTGCATATCATCCTGATTAAATGAACGCGCTATAGCCCTTTTTGGCCCCCGCTATGCACCTGGCTGGCAAAAGGCTCGCATTGGGGGGGACAAGGGCGGCGCAAGCGCCCCCACCCATCACCGCATCATCCCCCGCCCCTACATGACCTCGTCCCTCTGCTTGCAATGTTCTCCCCTCTTGCCATACACTACTGTCATAGAAACCAACATCACAACACAAGCGTGTAGTAATAAAAAGGGAGAGCTTAAAACTATGGAATATCGCCCATTGGGCAGAACCGGTTGGAACATCTCAGAGATCGGCTTTGGAGCGTGGGGCATCGGCGGCGATGCCTGGGGCAACACTGATGACACCACCTCGCTGGCAGCTTTGCACCGCGCGATAGACCTGGGCGTCAACTTCATCGATACCGCGGATGTCTACGGCGATGGCCGCTCGGAACAACTGATTGCCCGGACGCGCAAATTGCGCAGCGAACAGCTCATCGTGGCGACTAAAGCAGGTCGGCGGCTCAACCCCCACGTTGCCGGTGGCTATAATCGCCAGAACCTGACCAGCTTCGTCGAGCGCAGCCTGCTCAACTTGCAAGCCGACGCGCTTGACCTGCTGCAACTGCACAGCGCGCCATCGGAAGTCTACGACATGCCGGAAGTCTTCGGCATTCTGGACGACCTCACACAGCAGGGCAAGATCCGCTTTTATGGTGTGAGCGTGGAGCGTGTGGACGAGGCCCTGAAAGCCATCACCTATCCCCACGTGCAGAGCGTGCAGATCATCTTCAACATGTTCCGCCTCAAACCAGCCGGGCAGTTCTTCGCAGCCGCGCGCGAACGCGGCGTCGGCATCCTGGCGCGCGTGCCACTGGCGAGCGGCATGCTGACCGGCAAGTTTCTCCCCCAGACGCAATTCGCGCAAAACGACCATCGCAACTACAACCGGCACGGCGAAGCCTTCGACCAGGGCGAAACCTTCTCCGGCGTAGACTACGACTCAGGTCTGCAAGCCGTTGAACGCTTGCGCCCGCTCGTCCCTCCCGGCGCCAGCATGGCACAATTCGCGCTGCGCTGGATACTCATGTTCCCTGAAGTAACCGCCGCCATCCCCGGCGCCAAAACCCCGCAGCAGGCCGAGGACAACGTGCGGGCGGCAGAACTGCCTCCCCTCAGCGACGAAACCATGCAAAAAGTGCGCGAGGTCTATGATACGTATATTCGCGCGCAGGTTCAGGATCGCTGGTAGGGTACATAAATGACAACGGTCACTCTTTTTATCATGAAAGCATTGTGACCAGGTGTTGGCGCAATTGTTCCAACGTCTGCAAGGTCTCATCGCGTTCCGTCGAAGGTGAGACCTTCTGACGCACAAAGGCGGCAAAGCCCAGTATGGCAGTATTCAACGCCTCCACCTCTGCTACACTCAAGAAGATACGCGCCTCCATCGCCTGAGCAGAAATACCCGTCAAGCGCTGGTAAACGCCTTCCAACAGACGTATTTGCGTTTGCCGTTGCTGTGAGTGCGCGGCGGTCCTGCGCAAGTAGGCCAGGTAGCCACTGATGATGCTTCGGAGCGCCGCCAGGTCGTTGAAGCCGATAGGCAATGTGGGTAGCTCATTCACTTGTCTTTGTTTCATCCTTCTTTCTCCCCGTGTTATCTTCTTGTATCCCTTCTGCTATCCCATCAGGCGTCGTTTTTTTATCTTCTCTTACCCCTTCTGTTCCCCAGTTGTCTGTATTCATCAGCGCCTGCGCCTCCTCGTGCTTGCCCTCCTCGATCAATTGCAGAATGCGCTCCCCGCCGCGCTGCATCCGCGTATTGATGAAATCATGCCGGGCAGTGGTGGCAAACCCGTGCAACCCGCGTTGGGCTGCCTCCAGTTCCAGGTCAATTTGGCGCATCATGCGCGCGACTTCGCTTCCCTGCTCCATGTATGGTACTCCCTTCCATTTGGCTAGATCATACAGTGTTCTCTATGGTATGATTGCAGTGTACTTGAAATAGTGTGATGTAGAGTAGCAGATATGCACTAAATAATTGGTCTATTTCTCGCAAGATGTTCGCAAGCAATTACCGTAAAAAATGGCGTCGGATGGCCTGTAGGCGGTTCTGAATGAGGAAATACACGATGATGAACGAGGAATTACATCCGCTCACAGCGGCACGCGAAGCGCGTAATCTCTCCCAGGCTCAACTGGCAGAAATGGTCAAATTGGGACCGCGCACCATCTGGGCAGCAGAACACCAACGACCGATTAGCGCGCACAGCCGCCGTCAACTCTGTCGCTACTTCAAAAAGACAGCCCCGGAATTAGGATTGGTCTCAGCCGAGAGTGCAGCTCGCGATCGCAAACGCCAAAAACGCGAGCAACGCACGCCTACTCGGAGCATCTCAGCCACAACTCTTTCCCCTATTGTGCAGCAAGAGCCTGTTCTGCCACAAAGTATTGTGAGTAGCAACAATACGGATTCTTTACTGGTGCGTGTTATGATGGTGTTAAATCAACAACAGTATCAAAGTGATTCCTATGACGATCTACAACATGCTATCGATCAGGAGATAGGCGGTTTCGATCTCATGAAACGGTCAGATGATGATAATAAATCTCGTCTTTCACGGCGGGATGCGTTGGTGATAATAGCAGGACTCCCCTTATCACTTTTAATGAAGACACCGCCGGAACCCACAAATGCGATATTTGCGGAAGAATTTCTCCCTCAGTGCGCTGCCAGTATCACCGTTTGTTGGCACCTCATGAAAGGAAACCAGCTTTCTGTCGTAGAAGAAGTTCTCTCAGCTTATTTGCCTATACTTACCATTCTTGCCCAACAACCTGCTAAATATCAGGAGATCGCAGCGAGTCTGGCAACCCAAGTCTATCGATTAAAGGGCATATTAGCTTTACATAGAAGCGATTCTCTTGTCAGAGATACATATTTTCAAACAGCGGTACAATTAAGTGAGATAATACAAAATCCGGATTTGCAGGCTTCAGCTCTGATATCACTCGCATATCACAACCAGGACCCAACGCTGTCCTCACAAATGTACGAGAAGGCTTTGATTTCTAAAGACAGAGTAAGCCCATTACTGCTTTCTCGTCTGTATGTCGAGTTATCAGTCGTATACGCGCAAATGAAGCAGAAACAGCAGGCATTACGATACTTGTGTCTTGCACAGGAGACCTATCCTGATAATCCTGAAAATGATTCAAGTTTTCTCTACGCGGAATTTAGCCTTCCTTCCTTGTTTATGGAAATAGGGAGAACGTACCTCGCTCTTACCCAACATTATCCTGAAGAACAATATTCGCGTCAGGCCTGGAACACTTTTTCTCAAGTTGAGAAGCAACCAACTATCCTTGTTCCTGAGCGTATCCGCGTTGAGACGCTCAACTATCAAGCAAAAACGGCGGTGGCGCTGAGGAATTTAGACTTACTATGCAAATATCTGGAACAAGGAGCCTGTGGAGCAAAATCATTAAGTAGTGAGAAACGGCGACGGGAAGCTATAGAAATATACCGCGAAGCAAAGAGCATATGGCCTAACGAAATGAGAGTGAAGGAGCTTGCCGACTTGCTCTTATAAATACATGGATAATAAAATTAGATCTGCAACGGATGTTCTGCAAATGTCAATTTCTATTTTTTTGGAGGCAAGCGAAAATGAAAGTTATCAAAAGAAGAACCGTCATCATCACGGGAAGCACGAGAGGGATAGGGCAGGCAACTGCACTCAGATTAGCGCAAGAACAGTATAACGTAGTCCTTAATTACGCTTCCAATGAGAAACAAGCCCAGGAGACGCTGAAACTCTGTCAACAAATTAACCCAAATGTTTTGTTAGTAAAGGCGGACGTATCTAGCAAGCCTGCTGTAGAAATGCTCATGCGAGAGTCGTTCGAGCAGTTTCACTCTTTGGATGTCTTGATTAACAACGCTGCAAGAGTAATTGACAAACCACTGCATGAGATGAGTGAGGAAGATTGGGATTGTGTCATTGACACAAATATGAAAGGAACCTTCTTCTGCTCACAAATTGCTTCCTCCTATATGCTTCAGCAAGACGATGGCGGGATCATTCTGAATATCGGCGCGCCAACAGGGATACGGGGACGCAAGAATGGGATCAATACCTGCGCTTCCAAAGCGGGTGTCATGGTGATGACTTTATGCCTTGCGTTGGAGCTAGGCCCGAAGATACGAGTGAATACCATTATTCCAGGATTAACGAGAACAGAAGAAACTATCGAACGCTTCCACCTGGATGACCCGGCTGTCCTTCGCACAAGAGCAGAGTCGATACCACTTGGAAGAATTGGCACACCCAACGATATCGCTAATGTTGTTACATTGCTCCTTTCGGATGAGGCACGCTTCATCAATGGGCAAAAAATATTTGTAGATGGTGGTCAGTACATGGGATGATTAAGCGCTGTTGGAGAAGGCATTGCTGAGAATGAGCGATACAACAACATTTCCCCTGCGCGCAATGGAGGAAAACTGGATACATGCAAGGCAAGCAGAAGATAAACGAGCCGTGATAGCTCATGTGAATATAGCTGCTGCTACGGTTGCCACCGGAATCATGGCCTCGGTCGGATTCAAGAAAAATGCTCTTCCCCTTACCTTCCTGCTGGTAATACCTGGCATCTACGGAATCGTTGCCACAGCCAGGCTCTACGAGCGTTCACAGTATCATATTCATAGAGCAAGAAAACTACGCGCAAGATTGGATGAACTCCACCCCGACGCCCAGGTAGAAATGCTCCAAAAAAGCGCAGAAAATGAGCATAGAGTACGCTATCTACGTTTGATGAACATTCGTCTGAACACAATTTGGCTAACCTTGCACGCTTTAATCGCACTATCAGGGATTGTGTATACGATAATCGTTTTTATTAGTTAAGACAGTATCGGTATTGAGGCTTCTCTCTGAGCCAATCATGGGCTTACAGAGAAGCATTCAAGCGACTATTAAGGAATACGACGATATGACACAACACCATGAGAGCGATCAGACGCGCATTTCACGCCGCCATGCATTACAAGCCATCGCCAAATTCCCCATACAGATGTATGCGCTTACCGCGTTTGGCATTGAGAATATGCACCTTGCTTCCGCAGAGGAGATATTACCTGCGTGCGCGGCAGGTATCACCGCCTGTCGAGCCTTACTCAAAGACGAGGAAATCGCCACCATCGAGCATATTCTTTCAGCATACCTTCCTACGCTCGAAACGCTGGCTCTTCAAAGCTCGGTTCATCAACAACCGGCGGCGCATCTGGCGTCACAAAGTTACTTGCTGGCGACTATTCTGGCCGATCATCGCCGCAAACTCGATCATATGGAGTCCTACAGTCGAGCCGCGCGACGCTATGGACAACTGGCAAATGATCCCAATCTTGAAGCATCAGCGTTGGCAAGACTGGCTGTTAAATTCGATTATGAGAGGCGTGATCGCAAGGCACTACAAACCTACCAGGAAGCTCTCGCATTACCAAACTTTGCCCAGGTTGGGTCCCTTTTACGCGGTCGCATCTATGCCGGTTTGGCCGGGTCCAATGCTTACTGCCACCAGAAAGACGATGCGCTCTACTATCTTGGCCTGGCTAAAGATACCTATCCAGAACAGGTGGGAAACGATCCTTCTTTCCACTTTGCTTACAGTGGCGAAAACACCATGTCTTTGTGGGAAGGGCTGACAAACAAGCACATCGGACACTACACTGCGGCCTGGAATGCCTTCTCTCAACACGCGAAGATGCAACCTCAACCAGGACTTCGAGAAACAAACCGGGCCGAATTTCTGAATTATGTAGCCTCTGTCGCGGTCAAACAAAGAGATTTGGAGGCAAGTACCCTCTATTTAGAGGCTGCCGAGGATGTTGCCTGGACCATTCGACATGAACAACGCTATGCCGAAGTACTCGATACGTTCAGGAGCCTCCAAATGATCTGGGCTGATGAGCCTGATATTCGCAGGCTTCAAGATAAGTTTAGCGCGAGAGGCATGTCAGCTAACGTACATTTGTAGTCACTTATCCCTTTCCTAAAATAGAGATTGTTATTCCTAACGTTGATGGTAAGTGAAGTGGGGGAAGGTGGGGACCCTTGCGGTCGCCTTTCCCTCCATCATCACATCAGTTCTTGCCAATAACCATTCACAAGTCCTGTATCGAACTGAACTCTCTATTCCTTTTTCTCTCCGCCATCCGTTTTCTTTTCTACCTGCTCTCCTAACGTCTCGCGAAGCAACTTCTCCGTTTCCTCTACACTCTTCCCCAACGTTTTCGCAATACTGGCACGAACATTGACATCATCGCTGGCTTTCCACAAACGAGCCAGATTGCGTAAGGCAATACCGGCAGTGTAGTTATCTTTGTATTCCACAAAGATTTGCAAGGCTTGTAGAAGATATTCGCCAGCTTGTTGCCACTGCCGTTGTTCCTGGGCTACACTGCCCAACTGGTGATAGGCGCTGGCCTGACTGTAGCGATCATTGTACTCGATCTCGATCTGCAAGGCCTGCTGATAGTACTGCTCGGCCTGTTGCCACTGCCGTTGCTCCTGGGCTAAGTTGCCCAACTGGTGGAAAATACCCGCCTTCAGCCTACTACACTCCTTTTTGTCAAGATGCTCTAATTGACTTACTAGCTTCAACACTTCTTGATACGACAATTCTGCCTCTACATATCTTTTAAGGTTAAATTGTCTATTAGCAACATCTCCAATAGCGTGAGCAAACTCTAAGCCTAACTGACTGTCTAGTTTTTCAGATGGGTAAGTCTCTAAGACGTTCAATACACTCTGACCCAATTGAAGCCCGTGATTCTGATCTTGAGTAGCATCAAAGTAGCGAGAGAGGGCAAAGTAGAGATTCTGAATCGAAACCTGCGCCTTTAATGCCAGGTTCAACGCAGTCACCAGGTTTTCATATTCCAGACCAGTCAGCAATTGACCTTCCTGTTTCTCCTGTGGCTCTTTGGATGCGAGCAACCGCCTGAGCATATCGCCTAGCTCATCATAATGCTCGCGAAACGCCGTCTCTATAGCCCCGCGCACTTCCACTTGTCCTGATTCGTTGAGTCGATTGCGCAGGAAGTAGGCCAAAGTAGGCTGCATATACAGATAGCCTTGAACTTCATGAGGACTGAGCAAACCCCAGTTTTGCGCCTCGCGTAATACTTCCGACCAGCGATCAAAAGGGAGATTTTCAAGGATGGGCTTTTGTTTCAGGTGAGAAGTATAATTGTCTAGCATATTTTGATCAGAGTTAATCACCGAGGTAAACGGCACAAGACAGAGCAGCAGTTGTTGCGCTTCGGGGAAGAGGTTGCTGTGGGAGTAGTCGATGCAGCGCAGGATGCTGGCGGTTTTCTCCTGGCTGTCGCTGTGTGGATCAATCTTCACATCGCCAGCCTGCAGCGCATCCAGTATATCTTGCGGGGTCTGCTTTGCCAGGTTTGCCAGCACGACCTCCATTGCCAGGGGGAAGCCGTCGAGAAGTTTAATGAGCGTTCTCAGACGCTCGTCGTGGCGATATCTGGTAGCATTACATTTTTCCAGGATGCGGTCAGCAAGCATTGACGCGGCTTCATCGTCCAGGCCGGGCAGGTCATAGATGTTGTCGCCAAAGGCGTCTTTCGCCAGCCACTCTTCGCCGCTGCGCGAGCCGAGCAGCACGCGCGTTTTGCCTTTGGCGAGATCGCTCAGGAAGCTGCGCAGCGCGTCCTGTTCCTCTTTTGGCAGGGTATGCTGGATGGCGAGGTGCGCGCCGGTGATCGATTCCAGGTTGTCCAGCATGAGCAGGTGATGCGTGCCTCGCAGGTCATTGGAGAGCATGGCCTGTTGTGCTGTGGGCGAGAGCGGCTGGAAGTTGGTGTAGTAGGTGGGGCCGTAGAGTTGCTGCGCGATTTCCATCATGATTTGCTGGAGCGTCCAGGCTTTGGTGTCGTAGCCGAAGTAGAAGACGCGCTGCGCAAAGCCGGTGGTGTGCCACCAGCCGCCCAGGTGTCTCAACAGCGTGGTTTTGCCCGCGCCGCCCATGCCACGCACCAGCAGGATGTTACGTTTCGCCAGCAGCCGCTTCTCGATCTGGAGGATGTCGAGGTCGCGGCCTACGAAGCCGTAGATGGGTTCGGGCGGGATATAGCCCTTTTCCTCCGCCTTATGTTCAAACCAGGCGGCGCGTTCTAGCGGCGTGAACTCGCGCGGCTGCAACGCGACCGGCGCGTTCTGGTAAACGACGGGCAAAAGCCAGTCTTCCAGGTCGATTTTCTGGTCGAAGTAGGCTCTGCGCTCCTTGTGATTGTAGAGTTCCGCGCGGGCGTGACGAATGGCGATCTTGAGATCGTCGTTATCGAAAAGTTTCTGGTACAGGGTGCGCATCAGCAACTCGGCGGCGCTGACGGTGACGGAATAGCCCATGGCCAGCACAAGCTGCGCGCCAGACTGCATCAAGCGGCTGCCCAGGCTCGTTTCGCGCTCGCCGATTTGCATACCGGACTGGCAGGCATTCAGAATGGTGATAGGCACATGATGTTTGAGCAGCAAATCCGCCAGTTCCGCGGCTTCGACGAGGTCCGATTTGTTGTCTTCCTGTTCGCTCTCGAATGAAAGAAACGCTTTGACGCCATCGAATGGCTGGATATCTGCGCGCGCATAGCGTTGATTGTACACAACGCGATTAGCCTGCCGCCCTTTTAGCAGTTCTTCATGGGTCAAGACAGCGCCATGCACATCAAAGTGAATGACGTGATAATAGCCCTCGCCATGCTTCGCCGTTGTATCGTTCAGGTGATTTACCAGCGCTTTATACGTACCCGGTCGTAAAATCTCAATCCGAATGGGGATGCTGGTCTGGCGCAGGGCCTCGACCAGGGGACGCGAGATGGTGCGGTAGCCAACATCGCGCTGGCCGGAGGGCCGCGCCGTGACGACCAGCAGGTTGATGGTGGGAGAGGGACGCACCTGGGATTGAAGCACAGAGGATACAAGATTCTTGCGCACCATTGTGGCCTGCAACACCAGCGGCTCGCGCACTTCCGGGTCTTTCAACGCCTCCCAGTGCAGCGCGTGAAACTTTGGCGTTCCCTCAATCTCAATCTGCGCATCGTTTAGCCCCGCTTGCAGGGCAGTCTTGTAGGCAAATTGCGCCTTAGCGTTTTGCTCAAAGACCTGGTTGAACAACTTCTCGCCATAGGTGGGGATGCTTTTGGCGGCGTTTTGGGCGCGCACTTTTTTGGTAAATGGAAACGCCAGGTGTTCCTCAAAGTACCACTCAAGCTCTTGCTCTTCCGCGTCCGAAAAAGGGGGACTGACCTTGATGGAATTTTCCGGCCCATTATTGAAACGCACTACCGCCGACCAGCCGCCCTCTATCTCGCCGCGTTCCTGGATGCTGATAAGCTGCGCCATGCACACGTCTCCTTATGTTTAAGGGTCACTCGTCGATATCTATTATCAGAATCTCCGTGCCATCGGATTTTTTCGTTTGCTCGATATGGATATGTCTATGTGGCGCTTGCGGTTGTGCCTGTCCCTTTTTCTCCTGCAAGCTATGGACGATACCCTTAATAAGATCGTAGATAGCGGCGCTGGCAACGTTAGCGGGAACGCTGAGCAGCGCAGCAGCCAGCAGCGTGGGATCAATGAACTGCGCGCCTTTGGCCTGGGAAAGTTGCACATAGGCAATATCGCGAGTTTCGGCGGCTTCGTTCCAGGCGTCGGCAAATTCTTCCGGGGTGATGTCGAGGTCGGGTGAGAGCGCAATGTGGTATAGTCTGTAATCTTCCATATAATCTTCCTTTGCCTGCTCTATTTTTCTATCTCACTATGTATCAATATACATTATCATGCATTCCATGCAGATGGGGTTACTGGGCAAAGTTTAGCATATTTCTATCAAAAAGCAAGGTTTCTATATATCTAATAAACAGTATGTAGTGAGACGAGGGCGGCTTCATGCCAGATGGTATACGCATGTTCGTGCCCTGCCGGGAGCTTCGCCGCCGCATTGTGGGTTGCTACGCCCTCAACATACAAATAGACGCGGCCCCACTGGCAGCGAAAAGTTTCCTCTTCCAGCCCCGTTGTCTCCAATTCGCCCAGCCCAAAATCAGCCACCTCAATATGCTCGCTCTCGTCCGACGTCAGCACAATGCCTGCGCGTTCCAGATATTCACGAGCGCGAGCGCGAGCATTCAATAGTTGTTGTTGAGTAAGCATAGTGAGGCTTCCTTCCTTAGAAAACATTCGCGGGATGCCAGGGCGACCGCAAGGGTCGCCCTGGCATCGCACACTCTCTTCAAACCTCCACAGTACGCTCAAATGTATCCTTCGGCCCTATCCACACCCCGTCCTCCGCGTCCCAGCGCCATCCTGCCTGGGCAATATCGAACGCGAGCGGCAGGCGCGGCCAGCCCTTCGCCAGGCGTACCGCCGTCTTTGACCATGTGCGTATGCCACTGATGGCATCGACCGCTTCCACACTGCACGCGCCCACGGCGCAGGCCGTTTCAAGCGACTGCTCAGGCGACATTCCATTCACAAATCCCGCCAGGAAACCGGCAATGGTGGCGTCACCCGCGCCCGTCGTGCCAACCACATCGACGGCGAAACAGGGCATCCACAGTTCGCGATTCGACCATTCGGCAACATCTATCCGGTTGCGACCAATGCGCGCAAGAACATCAGCAGTGGCCGTGCGCAAATACAACCCGCGATCCCCAAGCTTGAGCGCCACAATCTTTGCCCCCATGTCGAGCAATTGCTGACCCATCTCTGAAACCATGTGCGGCGTGATGTGGTGAAGCGGTCTGACACTGTCCGGTAGCGCGGCGAAGCGTTCAAAAAGCGGGCGATCAAGCATCAGCAAAATCTCTTCGGCGCTGGGCAGGAATACATCCACATTTGGCAACGTCGCGGCTAGAATAGTCTGCCAGTCGGCGCGACCGGCGGCGCTTTCAGGGTCGGGCATACACATATCGAGCGACGTTGTGAGACCCGCTTCTTGAACGCGCTGGAAGAGAGTCGCCAGTTCAGCGCCATTATCCCTGTACATACGCTCCATGAGCGGTGGATAGCCAAAGTGAAAGTGCTGTACCCTTTCGAGCATAGCAAAGCGCACGTCATCGACGCCAAAGGTCGCGTTACAACCGGGAGCATGGATCAGCATCCGATCCGCGTGGGGCGTGCTGAGGATAATTGAATAAGAACTGGCCTCGCCCGCCGCGACAATCATACCTTCCGCCAGTTCAGGGCTACGCTCATTCAGAATTTGCAGGATGGCTTGCCCGAACAGGTCATCGCCAACTTTTCCCATCAAGCGTACCTTCACGTCCAGCTTGTGCAGCGCCAGGCCCGTATTCGACACCGGGCCGCCCGTCGCAAATACCACCGGCCCTGCTTCCACCGTCTGCCCCGGCTTGAAAAGCTCCACGCCGCCCGCGAGCGTCGGAAAGACATCCAGGCAGATATGCCCGGCCACCACCACCTTATATTCTTTTTTAGAGGCGCTTTTCTTTTTAGCCATGCTATCCTCTTCAGCAACGATAATCCCGTCCTGTTGAATTTTGACAACCGAATAGGGTAATCACGAGACACACCCGCCATCGTCCTGTAGGGACAAGGGGCGGATGTGGGGTAGGGTGGGGGCCTTGTGCTTGTCCTGGTGGCAACGCGATTCGTTGGGGTTCAGTCAGGCCTGATGGTCGCACTCCCACGAGGACAAGCACAAGGCCCCCACCCTTCTCCACATCAGCCCCTTGTCCCTACAGATGAATGACCGCTCCATTCTGGTTGGAGAGCAGCGCGGCGGTCATGATACGATGGCTTTGCGCGGCCTCCCGCGGCGTTGCGCAATAAAATGGCTGGCGCATCGCGCCGGGATGGGCCAGTTCATCGCAAAAAGCCGCCCACATCTGCACAATCGAGTCTGATAAACCAGATTCAAAAATACCCCCCGTGATGGTCGCGTAGGCCGACTCTGAGCCGAGGTCGAGCGCGTGCCACGCTTGCGCGCTGCCGGGCGTGTAAGGCAAAGTGCGCAGGGTCTTGGGAAACTTGGTGCTAAACTCTGCTGAAAAAGCCGTGCCCAGGATGCGCAGGTACCAGGTATTCGTCTCCCCTGGCGCAATGCGTTTGGTCTCCAGCAGCATGGGAAAGTGCTGCGAATCGTTCTGTACATCGCAGGCCAGTAGCGCGTTATCCCACGTTTCACACGCCTCCATATGCCCACCGGGGCCGGGCCGCTCGGTCACGATCTTAGACAGCAGCGCCCGCACATTGCGTGGAAACCAGCCCGCCCGCAGCGGAATGTGAAACACGTGCATCCCCAGGTCGCCCATGCAGCCATACTCGCCATTGATGGCGACACGCCGTTTCCAGTTGATAGGCTTATTGGGGTCAAGGTCGCTGCTATGCAGGAAACCCGCCCGCACCTCAATAATTTTGCCAAAGCGTTCTTCGCGTATAAAACGCAGCAACTGCTGCGCCCCCGGAAAAAACGGAAACTCGGATGAG
Organism: uncultured Chloroflexia bacterium; assembly: GCA_963769535.1. GTDB lineage: Bacteria > Chloroflexota > Ktedonobacteria > Ktedonobacterales > Ktedonobacteraceae > CF-113. Next base: position 542,031 of record CAVYMC010000011.1, read on the forward strand.
CAGCGCACCAGCGTCTCTGGATGCGCCTGCACAGCAGCCATAATACGCTCATTGGCGGCCATGTCGATGCCGAACGGCTTTTCGCCCAGCAGGTGTTTCCCCGCCTCAACGATATCCACATACAGCCGTTCATGTAGATTGTGCGGCACCGCGCAATAAATCGCCTCGATTGCATCGGAGTTCAGCAGATCATGATAGTCCTGCGTGACAATCTGGACGCTCTCGAAATTGTCGGTGAACCAGCTCAACATGGCCGGGTTGCTATCGCATACCCCCACGATACGCGGCATCACATCCTGGTCGAGCAAATGACACCAGCGCGCCACCGCGCTGCCAAACTCACGCCCCATCAAACCACAACCAATAATGCCAAAGTTAATCACGCGTTTCTGCATATGCTACGCCCTCAATATCGCCATCGCCTGCTCCGTCGTCGCCCCATCATGTATCAACGCCATCAGGGCGCGCACCATATGCGCGGGCCGTTCGTGCTGAATAACGTTGCGACCGTAGACGATACCCGCCGCTCCCTGGCGCACCAGTTCGTAGGTGCGATTGACGATCTCGTCATCTGTCGTCTTGCCGCCCCCGCGCACTAGCACCGGGCGACCGGACGCTACCTCGATCACCCGGTGATACTCTCGCGCATCATCACACGGATCGGCCTTGATAACATCCGCGCCCAGTTCAACGGCCTGGCGCACCAGTGGTAATATCTTATCAATATCGCCATCCACCATGTATCCCCCGGCCTTAGCATTGACCTGCATCACCAGAGGCTCGACCATCAACGGCATACCATAGCGCGTACACTGCGGCTTCAAACGGCAGATATTCTCGATGCATTGCGCGTGCAGTTCCGGCTGATCTGGCAGCATCAACAGATTGACCACCACACAGGCCGCATCGAGGGCGAGCGCCTGCTCAACCGCGTTCTCAATTAAGCGGCTAAAAAGGTAGCGAGGCAGTTCCTTCCCATACACATTCGCCACATCTGTGCGCAACACCAGCGCAGGTTTAGCCCTTCCCGGCACATTTTGCAAAAGCGGCGCGAGGCCAGGACTCAACTGGATCGCGTCCGGTTGCGCATCTCGCACAATCTGCACAACGCGAGGCATGTCTTCAATATTGTTCAGAAACGACCGTTCGTTAAAGAAACCATGATCGATGGCAACATCAAAACACCTGCCATCCTGCGCCAAAAGCCGGTTCAGGCGCGATACAACGCTCATCTAAATAACTCCCCTATAGCCAGGGCGGGGGCAAGCCCCGCCCCTACCCTGTACGATAAGAACGCTACACCAACCCGTGTAGGGTACGGGCGGGGCTTGCCCCCGCCCTGGTTGTTCCACCGCTCAAGTTCGCGCTCATGGGGGCTTGCCCCCGCCCTGGTTGTTCCACCGCTCAAGTTCGCGCTCATGGGGGCTTGCCCCCACCTTTCACTAGTAGGTTTTTCATTAAGCAGCCTCCTGAGAGGCATGAGCCTTGATCCTGGCATTCTTCTTCTTCGGAGGAGAGGGAGTCGATGGCCAGGGTTCGGGCAGAAAGCGACCAAAGAGCAGGCCTTCGCCACGCATCAAGGCCGCTACAATGGTCAACAGGCCCCGCGCGAAGCAACTGATCATGCGTGGACGAGAACGTCCGGTGGCCGTGCGACGCGCGATATGGGTTTCAGGTAAGGCCTCCAGACTACTCACGGGCACATTTGCATCGGCCTGGCCTCCCACGCTGAGCACCCAGACGGTGGCGACGGCAATGGCGAACCACAAGCGTTCCGCTCGCGCGGGGTCGATCATCTTGGTGTGATGCCAGTGCCAGCCGCCGCGCTTGGTATCCTTGAAGCTGGCCTCGATCCAACTGCGCAGACCATACCAGACCGCGCTGGCGTGCTCCGGGGCCAGATCCGTCACGATGAGCCACACGTCTTTATAGCCCTCGTCCCAACGCGCCAGCAAGGTACAGTTCAAGTGACTCTTCGCCTCGCTAAAGCACTCCACGTATCCACACCACGCGCTGCCCACGCTCGGTGCCGCGCTGGACAGGCCACGAAAGAGCGTTTCGGCCAGCGGACGAAAGTTGCCCTGCTTGTTGATGCGCATGAAGGGATGCCAGCCCAACGAGCAGATGTGCTGATAGAGCCAGGGCGCATACAAGCCCCGATCACTGAGCACCAGCACCGTCCACGACGCGGGCACCACTCCCTCCAGATGCGAGAGCAAGCCGCACCAATGCGGCTGCCACGAGCCTTTTTCCTCCGCCCCCACCAGTTTCCAGGCCACCGGGATGGCACAGCCGCGATACACCACACTGATACACAACACCGTAAAGCGTTTCTTCAACGTCGTCGCATCTAACGCCAGGGCCAGACGCGCCTCTCCCGCCGGCCACCAGTTCAGCACCCAGCGCAGCAGAGGCGCAAAACAGGTGCTGACTTCCAGCTCGCGCCGCTTTGTGCCTTTCTTGTCTTTGGCCGCGTAACACCATTCGCGTAACCGTTGCACCAGCGTGGCTTCTTTCTCGCCCAGTTCTAAGGCTAAGGCCGCGCTCACCAGCACGATCCCGCACGCTTTGGCGAGCACCATACCATAGCTCCAATAGGCCAGCACTTTGGCTTGCGGACAACTCAAGTTCGGAAAGGCTGTTGACACCGTTTCCATCCATTGCGATAATGGGTGACTGTGAGACATGATTTTTCCTCCTGACGACAGATGGTGATTTTTTTCTATCGTAGCAGCAAAAATCAGTCTCCACACTCTTTTTCCCATTTTGGGCTAGGGTTGTGGCGAGTTCTCCTCCTTTTCCAAAAAACCTACTAGTGAAAGCTTGCCCCCACCCCGGTACCGATAGCGACATGTCAACTATACATGATATTATTATCTCATACCAAATCGAAACCTGCATGATTATGGAGGCACACATGGAAAAGTACGGCTACCGTTTTTCGTTTGGTCCCTGGAACATCCACGAGGGCGCGGACCCCTTCGGCCCGCCGGTGCGCCCGGAGCGGGACTTCGAGAGCAAACTGGAGGTCTTCAAAGAACTGGGCTTTGACATGGTGCAATTCCACGATGACGACGCGGTACCTGGCCTGGATGATCTCTCGCCGGAGCAGATGCGCCAGCACGCGCGAGCCACGCGCCAGCGTATCGCCGATCAAGGTCTGACAGCCGAATTTGTCGCGCCTCGCCTGTGGGAACACCCCATGACCATTGACGGCGCGTTTACCTCCAACGACGCCAAAGTCAGGAGCTACGCGCTCGACCGCGCCAAAAAAACCATCGACATCGCCCGCGAACTGGGAACAGATTTGGTCGTATTGTGGCTGGCACGCGAGGGAACCTACATGCGCGAAGCTAAAAATGCCCTGCGCGCCACACAACAATTGCTCGAACGCGCTCAATACCATGCTAACCTACGACGCGCGCATACGCATCGCCATCGAACCCAAACCAAACGAGCCGATGGACATGTCCTACATCCCCACCATGGGACACGGCATCGCTCTCGGTTATCAAACCAGCCACCCGGTGAGAATGGGCGTCTTGATGGAATCGGCCCACGCAATCCTGGCCGGGCTTGACCCTTCCGACGAGATCAGCTTTGCCATGTCGTCCGGCAAGCTGTGGAGCGTGCATCTCAACGATCAGAACGGCCCCAAATACGACCAGGACCGCTCATTCGGTTCAGTTGATGTGCGCCGCGCCTTCAACCAGGTGCGAGTGCTGGACAACAACCAGTACTGGCAAGTCGGCGTAATCGGCCTGGACGTAAAAGCCGTTCGCACGCAACCCGCCTCCATAGCGACCAAACACCTGCGTAACAGCCTGCGCGCCTTCCTGCGCCTGGTAGAAATATCACGCTCTCTCGACCAGCAAAAAATTGACGCCCTGATCGCGGAGCGCGACTATGAAGAACTGGACTGGCTGATTCTGAACAGTTTGATAGGTGGCTAATTTCCCAGGGCGGGGGCAAGCCCCGCCCCTACCCTGTCTTTCACGACTTTGCTGGCGAATGAGAGTAGAATGCACTTTCCGTGAAAAATGGGTGATGCAACGATGATCATCACTTCACCTTTGAGCTTGCGTCGTCAGGCAATGTGGCCTCTACATGCCTGTTTCGCTTCTCAGTGTCATTCTAGTTTCATTCGCCAGCAGAGTCTTTCACCAGTAGGTTTTTTGACATCCGTCGGCGCCCCAGGCCGTCATTCTGAGCGCAGCGAAGAATCCGCGTCCGGCCCACGAGAGATTCTTCGCTGCGCTCAGAATGACAGCTTCCATCTCGCGGTTCCTTTCCTAAAAAACCTACCAGTGAAAGCCCTACCCTGTACGGTCCGCGCATGCGGCTTCGTAGCAGGGTAGGGGCGGGGCTTGCCCCCGCTCTGGTTCGTGCCGTACATTACTTCGCGAAAATGCTCTGCGGCAGAAACGCGCTGATTACCCAGTGGGGCGCGTCCACGATCTCGCAAATCTTCAGATCGACCATCACACTGCACAGCATGTAGGCGTCGGGGCGCGTTAAGCCGTAGGAGCGTTGCAGGTAATCAATCATGTGGCGTATGGCATTGCGCGCCGCCTCCATCAAATCAGGCCCGATACCATCCGTTGCATAGTACGACGCCGTGTTCGAGCGCGCTGCCAGCGGGCCGCCGGTGAGGAACTGCGGTTCCTGCACCTGAATATCCTTGCGCACCGTCAGGCGTACTGTGGCGCGCATCGGCGTCTCGATAGCCGTGCCGCACACCTCGCCATCACCCTGCGCTGCATGTCCATCGCCCATCGAGTAGAGCGCGCCCGCCGCCTCTACCGGCAGATAGAGATGCGCGCCCTTTGTCAGGTGCTTCGTATCCATATTGCCGCCATGCCGGTAAGGCGGAATGGTCGAGAGCGCGCCCGGCTTGCCCGGCGCGAGGCCAATCTCCCCACAAAAAGGAGCCAGGGGAACGCGGATACCTGGCGAAAATTCGGCCCAGCCATCGGCCCCACCCTCGAGACTCCAAATCTTGAGAGCAGGTTCGGAAAATTCATCGGCCAGTAAACCAAAGCCTGGAATGATGGCTGTCCATCCCCAATCGGCTGGCTGGAGATCAAGAAACTCCACCTCCAATGTATCCCCTGGAGCCGCGCCCTCAACATAAATAGGGCCATTCACCTGGTCAACTTGCGCGAAGTCAAGTGTACGAATGGCCTCGACCGTGCTATCATGCACGATCTGGCCGCATGATGCATCAAGCAAATCAAAACTCACCACATCGCCCGATGAAATCGTGGCAATCGGTGGAATGCTATGATCCCATGCCAGGTGCCACTGGTGGCGGTGAATATGGATAGTACGCCCTGTCGCTGGTGTGTTCGTCATAGTTTACATCCCGCTCCTGTTACTGCTATTCTCAACAGAAATGCCTGCAATGGCACGAGTCACAAAAATTTTGAAAATTTCAGTTGTCAACAATCATCGCAGACCTTATCCACAATGCCCCGCGCCACAAGTATCTCATCTCGATTGATGGTATGGCCCATGCGGGGATACAATTTCGCCGTCACCTGGCCGCCCAGCGCCTGCAATATCTCAGCAGAATGCAGCACCCGATCTTTTGGAATGTGGGGATCAATGTCGCTGCACCCCAGAAAGACCGGAGTGCCCGCCAGCGAGCCGGAATAGTCGCGCGGCGTACCATCCGGCCCGATCAAGCCGCCGCTCAGGGCAATCACACCCCCATAGCGCCGCGCATGACGCGCCACAAATTCTAGCAAAAGACACGCGCCCTGGGAGAAGCCCGCGATCACCACGCGTTCTGCCGGGATACCTGCCTTGCTCACCTGCTCAAGCAGCGAGGCGATGAGCGCCAGCCCAGACGAAAGGCCCGGTTCATTGCTGGCCATGGGCGCGAGAAAACTGTTCGGATACCATGCATTCCCAGCCGCTTCTGGCGCGAGATAGGCAAATCCCGGCTGCGGCAGCTCTTCAGCCAGCATCAGGATATCCGCCGCCGTTGCGCCGCGCCCATGCACCATAATCATCGCCGCTCGCGCGCTTGCCAGAGGTTCGCCAGCCGTTAGAACTGGCAATCCCTGGTGTGGCCCTCGCATCTCTTCACGTTGTTCGCTCATTACTTCGCCTCCGCCGGGTGCCATTCAGGGACAGTGAGCGGGCGCAGCGCTTCTTCTATCGCTCCGCGATTGCGTTCCAGCCAGGGCGGCAGCTTCAAATGTTTGCCCAGGTCCTCCACCGCTTCATCGATTGCGAAACCTGGTCCTACTGTCGCCAGCTCCACAATATGCCCGTCGGGATCGTTGGTATAGATGCTCTTGAAGTACTCGCGATCCAGCACCGGAGTCACGCGCAAACCCGCCTTCACCAATTTTTCGCGCCACATCAACTGCGCCTCCTCGTCAGCCACCGCCAGCGCGAAATGGTGCGTCTGTCCCCTGCCAATCTGGGCGCGGCGCGTCTTGAGCGGATCGCGTTCAAAGTAGGTAATCAGCGTGCCAGGGCGTCCATCACCCACACCCCAGTACCAGTGCGCGGAGGTGGGATCATCAAAGTTAGAGGTCATTTTCACTCGTCTCGTGCCGAGCAAATCGCCAAAGAACGCCTGCGTGCGTTCTATACTGCTGCCGATAACCGTAATATGATGCATCCCCTGACTCAACGCCATGTCGCGAGTGATCTCCGGTACCGCTTCAGGCCAGGTTTCAGCAACGATACGCGCCTCGTCGCGATTATTGATCATCATTTCCGCGGGTGGCGCGCGAAACTCGGTACCGAGAGCATCGAGGGCTTCATCGATAGTCCAGCCGGGGCCGCGTGTAGCAATCTCCAGAATGCAGCCATCGGGATCGGTGAAGTAGATCGACTTGAAGTAATGCCTGTCCAGCGGCCCCTCCACCCTCAGGTCCAGATCAACCAGCCGCCGCTTCCATTTCAACAACCCGTCGTAGTCATTCACAATCAAGGCGAAATGATGCGTTCCCCCGATGCCAAAATGTCCCTTTGGCGCGTTCGGCCACTCGAAAAATGTCACCGCCGACCCTGGACTTCCCACTTCATCCCCAAAATAGAGATGATAGCTGCCCGGATCGTCGAAATTGACCGTTCTTTTCACAAAACGCAACCCCAGCGCCTGCGTATAAAAATTCACCGTGCGCTGCGCATCTCCGCAAACAAGGGTAATATGATGTATGCCTTGAATGGCATCGTTAGACGACATGTTTATGCTTCTCCTTGCAAATCTAGATGTATAGATAATTGACTATCACCATTGTATTCCATGCAGCGTCATTGATGTGTCAAAGAGAAGTCATTACAACCGTCCCAGCAACACGCGGTGAGCATCCAGCGCGTCCTGTTCGGATACACCTGGTCGCTGGCGTATCCACATACTGTTACCCGACTGTGCATGGATAAAGCCGACATCCAAAACAGGCTGAAAACCGACCAGAGCGACCCCTTTTTGCGAGGGGATGTTATTCGCATCTGTGCCAAGCCAGGCGCGGCTTATTCCTTCGGCTGCCAGAACGCCGAGTACGTGCGCCAGCAACGCGGGATAGAGACGCTTCCCGCGATAGGCGGGCGGCGTAGCGCAATCCCAGATGTAGGCCTCACCTGAGCGCAAGCGAGCCTTCAGGCCCAGCTCTCCAATATCCTCTTCGTCGAATGTCACCCAACCATAGGTTACAATTTCATCCGCGAGCAGTCCGGCGTAACACCGCTTGCCTCGCTCAAAACGCCGCATGATGGGCGTATGGTCTGTCATGCCCATTACCTGAGCAAGCGAGCGAACCGCATCGGGACCGACGCGCCGAAATGTTACCGGCAATCCAGGTGTAACAGAGAACGCGCTGGAAGAAGAAAGTTCTTCCAGCTTCAAAAGCCAGAAAATGCCTACATGCCGCGAGTCTTTTCCGAATACGCCCGTCATCGCTATTTCACCCCAGATCGATTTATATTCTGAAGAACATACGGCGAAATCTGCGGGTAATCGCTCTCGAGCCGCGCAATCGCCTCTTCACGCGACCTTACCATGCCGCTCGCAGCACAAATTCGATCTGCGCCGCTTCAATGATTGGTTTGGGATTGTTGCGCACCGCCGCGCTCTGCATCGCGACTTGCGCCAGGCGCGCCAGGTCGCGCTCCTCTACCCCGACATCGCGCAAATGTTGGGGCAGTTGCATCTGATCGATCATCGCATACATTGCCTCGATAGCCTCTCCTACAGCCTCTTCAGCGCTCCTGCCCACCAGAGTAAAGCCCATTGCTTCAGCAACCGGGAGCAGTTGGGACGCGGTAGCATCCAGGTTGAAACGCATGGCATGTGGCAGGATGATGCCGTTCGCGATACCGTGCGGCACGCCAGCCGAGCCTCCCAGCGCGTGACAGAGGCCGTGATGCAGGCCCATCGCCACCGTAGAGAGCGCGGTTCCGGCCAGATACGCTCCCATCAGCATTTCAGTGCGCGCCTCCACATCATCGCCTCGCGCAAAGCAGCGCGCGAGCGCGTTGACGATGGCCCGCGCCCCCGCGCTAGCAGCAGCAGTCGAAAGCGGGTTGCGCGTAATCGAATACAACGCCTCGATACAGTGAGCCAGCGCATTGACACCCGTTGAGGCAGTCAGAGCAGACGAAAGATTGAGCGTCAACAATGGGTCATACACAACCAGCTTCGGGGCGACCTTAACATCGGTAACGGTTACTTTGCGCGTCGTCTCGCTGGTATGATGCGTAATACCATAAATAGGCGTCATCTCCGAACCAGCATACGTGGTGGGAATGGCTATAACCGGCACCAGAGGTTGCTCAGTCGCAAAAGTGGACTTTGCCGCCTTCCCCGTGCGCCGCTCTTCCAGCGCGAAACTGACCGCTTTCGCCATGCCAATCGGGCTGCCGCCTCCCAACCCAATAATTGCATCAACCTTCCACTCAAGCGCAAGCTCCACTGCCTCCGCCACCTGGAAATCGGGTACATGCGGCTGAACATGTTCATACGTCACAACCAGCCGTTCTCCCAGTGTCCTTTCAACCAGCGCAATGGAACCATCTCGCCGCAGCGAGCCGGTCGAGCAGAGCATCAATCTCCGCCAGAAAAAACCTTCAGCAGCTTCGCCCAGGCGCGCGATAGTTCCCTGCCCAAAGATAATCTCCTGGGCATAACTGGTATAGCGAAACTCGTTCAATATGACACCTCACCAGCAGACGCAATAATGAACAGTATAATCGATCTCTTTCAGAGGGGCTTTTTACTTTCAGAATAGTGACCATTTTGCCTGGCTCGTGTTTGCAAATCCTGGTCGCCACTATTGTCTGTACCTGTATCCTCGTCGTCATCGCTGGCGGGCAGGCCCTCTTCTGTAGCATCGGGTTGGCCGGTATCCAGGTGTACCCATGTGTTAATGGAGCGCACATCTACCCTTCTTCGCCTGAAATATCGCCTGTTGATCTCGATGACTGCCCAGGTAAGGATGAGGGCGGCTACAATAAAGCCGACATACTGCGCGGCGCTGGAATTCATCGGCACTCTTCCCTTTCATACGCGAGCCTTTGTTCTTCTCCATTCTAGCCATCAAATCCGAATGCGTCAAGATAGAGGGAAGATTTTCCTTTCCCGCCAGGCGGTCGGGAGGGGGAGAGAGAGGGAATAACCCCCGACCGCAACAAGAGGATGTTCAGGAGAAAGATAGGGGATGAGAGAGCATATTTAGTTTTGAACCTTTGTTCTACAATATTTATTGTACTACACGACCCGACTATTGTCAAGGGTTGTTAGAACAAGTTTTCTAATTTTTTCGTGATACAATAGGCTTGTATTTTTGGCGAGCCGCTTCGCGGTTCGCAACAGTCAGAGGGGAAAGGTCTGTAAGCTCCTGGCCGCAGGCCAACCTTTCCCCTCTGACTGCTCGCCATAGGTGGTAAGGAAACAGGAGCATAGTGTTCAAAAAAATGAAGATGAGGGTATAATATGGTAGATGTACAGCCACTACGAGGTATACGATATGATGTTCAGCGCGCGGGTAATCTGGCAGAGATTATTACGCCGCCGTATGATGTTATTTCAGAAGAGGACCAGGCGCGATATTACCAGCGCAACCCCTACAATATTATTCGTCTGGAACTGGGACGCGACGAGGCGCAGGACACAGCCCTGAATAATCGCTATACGCGCGCGGCAACCATGCTGGCAGAGTGGCGCGTCGAAGGCGTTCTGCGCGAGGATGCCACTCCTGGCTATTACTGTTACCAGCAGGTGTTCACCCACGAGCGTCAGGTATACACGCGCACCAGTCTGTTCGCTCGCGTGCGGTTGGAACCCTGGGACGCGCGCGTGGTGTTGCCGCATGAACATACCATGGCGAAACCAAAAAGCGACCGCTTGAAACTGATGCAGGCGTGCGCGACCAATTTTAGCCCGATCATGAGCCTGTATGAAGACCCGCAGGGGCGTATGCGCAAATTGCTTGGCGCGTATGCCGCCAACGCGGAGGTACAGGCAACGGATGAAGTGCAGGAAGAACACCGTTTGCAGCCTATTACTGACGTAGAGCAGATTGCTCTTATCCAAAATTTCTTCAAGGAGCGTCGTTTATATATCGCGGACGGCCATCATCGCTACGAAACCGCGCTCAATTATCGCGAGGATGTGCGGGCCATGCGCAAACACCTGCATGATAGCGATGCCGCGAACTTCGTCTTAATGGCCCTGATCGATATAGATGATCCCGGATTGCTGGTTTTACCGACCCATCGCCTGATCTCCCACTTGGAGCCGGATGCTCTCAACGCCTTGAGCAGCCAGCAATTGGGGAGATTCTTTACGGTGCGCGAGATGGCAATGGGTGATTATCCGCCTGAATCGCCGCTACAAATGCTGGCCCAGGCGGGCCATGCCGCGCCCTCTTTCGTACTATGCGCAGCAGAGCAAAGCTGGCTGGTCAGCCTGAACGAGCAGGGGAAGGCTCGCATGGAACAGAGCGGACATAGCGCGGCATGGAACAATCTGGATGTGGCAGTAGCGCATACACTGGTTTTAGAAGAATTGTTCGGCCTGAATGCCGCTGATCTGACCGCCGGCACGCACGTGAGCTTCACGCGCGATGCGCGCCAGGCATTGCAAGCGGTGCAGCATAAAGAGGCGCAAGTAGCATTGCTACTCAATCCAACGCGCGTGCAGCAGATTTGCGATGTAGCGGAGGCGGATGACCGTATGCCGCAGAAATCTACCTACTTCTATCCCAAATTGATTACGGGACTGGTCATTAACCCCTTGTGGTAGCCAGTACAGTAGCGACGCCCCTTGTGGGCGTCCTGTCTCCTTTCTCATTGATGCATACAACAAGAATACAGGCAGAACAGGACGCCCACAAGGGGCGTCGCTACTGGTTTAGAACAGAGGATCGTCCTCTTTTGAAAAGATTTCTAAGGGAGTGGTTTTCTCAAAGATCTCGGTCATGAGGCGCATCAGACCATTTTCCAGCGTGCGGTGCATCATGGCGCGCAAGAACGGCTGGTCTTGTGGAGGCACGCCCGAAGATGGATGAAGCATTGAGGATACTGCGCTCATGAGTTGCGCTTCATCGCCGCGATCTACCTGTTGGAAAAGCGCGCCCTGGCGGCGCAGGCGCGACTCATAGAGCAGACGCCACTGGTCGTCGATGGCCTTTTCCAGCACCTCGCTGACGACTGCCTCTAGTTTGGCATTACTTGCTTCAATCTTTTGTGACCCTTTGCGTTTGCGCCCGCGAGGGTTTGCTACTCCACTCAGTTGAGAAGTATAGGGACCGATGAAGGGTCTTATTACATCGAAGGGGTCGTAAAACCACGAGGTAAACTCTGGCAATTTATACAAATCTTGCCCGCGCTGCGCCAGGGTTGCCACTTCCGGGCTATAAGGACGAGGCTCCAATATGGTGATGGCCAGCGGCGTAGATTGTTTCGTTGTGTCTCCTGCCTCGATCAGAGGTCGCCAGACGGCATAGGCGACGGAAACTTTGTGTCGTGTGCGCTTATTGATAGTGCGAGCTTCGGCAATCACAGCGCGGCAATAGTCTAATGGCACCTCGAAGCTGCTAAAGCCCTGCTCTTCTATGCTTGCTACCAACTCGTCCCAGTGCGCAGGCTCCATATCATCGGTACCATAGCAATCTTTGATCCCCCAATCGTCCTGAAACAGCAAATTCACGCCCTTTAACAATCCATCTTCGCGTTTCCAGGACATGAGTATCATTTGCGCGCCAGCCCCATCTACAAAACTGACACGCGCCTCGTGCAGGGATTGCTGTTGAAACTCGTGTACCTGAGCCATAGCCGCGTCTTCTGTGCCGGGGCTGGAATGCATGGTAAGCCGACCCAGGGCAGCACGGGCCTGCTGTTTCACCTGGCGATTAGTGTGGTGGTCAAGCAGGTAGTTGAGCGCGGGTATGGATTGGTGCGCGGCAATCGGCCCCAACTGCTGGAGAGATTCGATGGTTGCCAGCACTATTTTAGTAGACTGGTTATCCAGCAGAGGAATCAATAGATTGGTGGCGCGCAGGTCCTGGCTCATGCCCAGCCAGTCGATGAAGCCCAGACGCCGATCCATCGGCATACTCAGCACGTCCTCCAACACAGCTTCTACGCCCAGTTCGCTGCGCCCCACCAGTTCCAGCAAGCGCATCTGCATCTGGAGCATCGCCGCTTCGGGATCGTTCAAATAATCGACAATACCGTCATCCGCCATCTCCGAGCCTAGTTCTTTCAGCACCGGCGCCAGCGTGAGTTTGGCAAAATCGCTGATGGTTGGGTCCGCGACTAGATCTTCTATCTCTTCCAGGTCAAAGCTGGTAGCCAGTTCAGAGAGAATCAATACGGCAGCAGAGTACGCGGTCTGATCATTGGTGCGAAGTAAATGGAGTACCTTGTCTCTTGCCCCGCCGGTCCATTCTTCATCCAGGCGGTCAAAATAATGTGATAAAGTGGTGGGATCTATATCGTCCCTGCGGCTCATCGCAAGCAGAATACTGTCTATACTTTCCTGCGGAGGCCCTTTGCGTCCTCGTGGCATAAATTCGCTGCCTTTCACAACACAGATTCACACTCATTACATGTTTCTTGCTCATATGTGGTATTGGTGGAGTTACACAAATGTAATGGATGCCCAATGCAAGGCATTGTATCACGAGATGGCCGGTTCGTCTATCGCCCGATTGCCTCGCCATCATGATCGTGATAATTCGGCCACGCCGGCCTTCAATGGAGTCAAGGATGGCATTGGCGACCTCGCACTGGTAAGGGTAGAGAGGCTTGCCGGGGACGTGCCGGGCAAAGCGAGCAATGGGCGATTCAGTTTGTTTTATATGTGGCTATAAACAGGAGAACGAACGAGGAAAGACTGACGACTTCGATAACGTTCGTCATATCGCCGGACGCTTGCTTGTAAGCATACCATGCAACATGTGGAAAAACAAGGGTACGCGGACCAGGGCGGGGCAAGCCCCAGTTCTCGCGAAAGTGTGGCACAACCTCGTTTTTTGTTGTATAATATTAGTACAAATTTTCTATTTTATAGGTTTATTAGAGAAGCAAAAGCTGCATAAACGACAAAAAAACAAGCATGATTACTATTACAACCCATCAGGGCAAACAAGTTGAAATCGTGTTGGAGAGCGAACTATACTCTCCTGTGGATATGGGAGAGCGCGTGCGAGCCTATTGTCATATTCATGGAAGCGATCACCAGCGTTCTCTCTCCGTCAATAAGGCAACCGGCTGGGGTCATTGTTTCAATTGTGGGGCGACAGTGCTGGTTGCTGAATGGAATCGTGCTCTGGCAAAACGTCTTCTTCAATCTCATTACCGGGGGCTTACATCAGCCGCGCTGCCTGATTATGTGCCTCCTTCGCAGGGATCGCAATACAGGCCATATGTTGTCCAGCCCATGCTGCTGCCGCCGCCCAGGTCGATTCCGCAGTGGCAGCAGGACGAACTCCACGCTCTATGCGAACTGGACGGGCAGATGCGCAGCGCGCTGGTGTATGCGCAGCGCGCGCGCGCATACATGAGCGAGCGCGGCATCCCGCTCAAAATTGCGCTGGCAACTGGCGTTGGATACCTTCCGTCTGCCCTGTTGAACGGGCCGCAGATGCGCAAGCAGCGCGGTTTGTTGCGCAGGTGGGCTGATCGCATCATTTTCCCGCTCAACTCGCCGGATGGGAGAGGGTACATTGGACGCTCGCTGTGGCACTGGCAGCCGGGGATGAATGAAACGACGCACAAGGCTTTGCTCGATCAGCCAGGAAGCCCAAAGAGATGGATCAAGACCTGCCCGGCGGGCTGGTTTAGCGCGGATTTTGAGGGCGATCCGCGCGCCGTTATTCTGGTGGAGGGCGCGTTTGACCGCCTGACCCTGCTGGCAGCAGGCTTTCAGACAAACAAAATTATTGCGCTGGTTGGCACTGCCGCGCCCGTTAACTGGCTCCCGGCGCAGGTGAAAACGGTGGTGCTGGCTCTCGACGGAGACGAGGGCGGTCAAGAGGCCAGCAGCCGTCTTGCAGACCAACTGGCGCTGGCGGGGCTACAGGTAAAGGTATGTCCATTGAGCCAGGATGGTTGGGGCAAAGATTGGAATGAACGCTGGCAGCGCATGGGGCGAAGGAGCGTTGCCTCTGTGTTCGAAGCATTTTACGAAGCGCGGTCGGCGTAAACGATCTACCATCCCCTACCCTGTACGGGATTCATGCGCCGCTTCGTAATAGGGTACGGGCCGGGCTTGCCCCCGCCCTGGTTCTTGCTGGTCAGGGTACGGGCCGGGCTTGCCCCCGCCCTGGTTCTTGCTGGTTAAGGAATCACCATCCACAAGATAGGCCCATCGGCGCCAAGTTTATCGGCGAGGAGGGTTGTGTTATGTTGGGTATCTACAAAGTAGATGCCTTGTTGTACGTCGTTCATGGCAACGACCAACTGGTTCAGTGAAGTTGCTGACGCTGACCAGGACAGGGCCGATGCCACGCCTTTCAATGTGAGATAGCGGGGATTGCCGGGCGATTGCGCGTTGGCGATACCTATGCGTGTGCCTGTGCTGTAGGCTACCTGCTGGCTATCGACCGACCAGGCAGGGGCCGGATCGTATGCAACACCATTGGCGACGGTTGCGTCACTAGCTGTGCTGGTATTTACGATATGGAACGTGCCAACGCCTTCAGAAAGCGAATCGAGATAGCCAATAAATGCGCCGTCCGGGGACCATTCGGCAAAGTTGACCTGCCTTCCCCTGGTCAGTTGGACGAAGACAGCGCCCGGTGTTACGTCAATGCGCCAGATGTCGCCAGCGCGTCCCGCAATAGAGGTAACGACCATCCAGCTGCCGGCGCCGCTGTGACCGCTGCGGCTGTAGAGAGCCTGCGCGAAATCACCAGAGCGGATTTCCTGTACTCCGGCGCTGCTATCCGTACCCACGTGACGCACCCACAGGCTGCCCACATGACCGATGCTGCCAACGCTCCACGTGATGGCGGGGGCATTGGTGTCTGGCGACCAATCCAGCGTAAGCACGCTCTGGCCTGCGGCTGCTTCTGCGCCTATACCATTAGCAATCGTCAGTGTGCTATTTATTTGTGTATTGTAGTCAACGATAGCCGTTACACCCTGCTGGCTTACTTCAAAAGCGAGGCGCGCGCCATCTGGCGACCAGGTAGGGTGCGAAACGCTGCCCGGCATTGTAACGGCAACCCGCGTAGTTTTACCTGTAGCCGTCGAGTAGATATAGAGCTGCGTTTGTCCAGAGCCGGTCGGATCAGCGACGAATGCCAGCCGGGTTCCATCAGGCGACCATGTCAAACTGTTCGAAATGGTGGCCCACGTAGCGGTATCCTGGATCGATGCCGGCGAAACGCTCGCGTTCAACAGTGGCTGATTGATGGTAGTATCTTCCTGTCCATCGCTGCGAATAATATGGACGCTGGCTTTCTTCAGATCGATATAAGCGAGCATATTACCCGTCGTTCTACCTGGCAGCATAGCCACGACCCAACCAGGAGCGACGTTCACATTGGGCGGCGTCAGTTGGTCGGGCTGTGTACTCGTGCCATCGGCACGCTCGCTCCACAGCACATTATCGCGCAGGTATACAACACGTATTCCGGCTGAGAGCGGCCCTGATCCCTGCTGCGGATTTTCTATCGGCGTAAAACCTGGATGCGCCGGTGTTTGACCCTGGCGGGATAAGAAAGAGATGCCTGCAAACGTACCCAGTCCAATAGCTATAATCAGAGCGGCTGCGATAGTTGCGATAAGAGTGCGGCTGCTACGCGAACGCCTGCGTGTGGGTGGCGTTTCTACTTTGACGGTGGGATGAGGCGCGGTGTTGCGCCCACCTGGAATGGCGACGAGGTGCGGGCGGCCGGGCGTATCGCGGCGAGAACTTCCGGCAGGTAGTTTCGGCACAGTCTGCCCGGCAGGTGATGTGTTTTCAAGTGTTTCGCCGGTCAGTTCGAGAAAGTCTGGCGATGAGAAGATACGTTCGCGCAAGGCTGCATCGGGAGCGACACGCGGGAGGCACGCGAGCAGGACATCGTTGCGGCGATAGTCGGCCAGCGCTTGCGTGCAACTCCGGCACGTCTGGAGATGAGCGGCAACCTGGCGACGTTCTTCAGGTGCGAGCATGTTGTCAAGGTACGCGCTTAGCAGTTCCTCAACTTGCTCGCAGTTCATTTGGTGCCTCCGCCTTGCTCTAAGGACTTATAATGCTCGCGAAACGACTGTCGCGCGCGAGAAAGATACATTTTGACGCCACTCTCTGCAATATTCAGGGCTTTCGCAATCTCGCTATAGGAGAAGCCTTCCTGAGTATATAACAATAGCGCAGCCCGATACTGATGGGGCATACGACGAAGAGCGGCACGGACAAGTTCCGTTGTGCCGTAGATTTCCTGAGGATCGGTGCCTTCAACATCTGCTGGCTCGTGATCGAGGTCTTGCCAGGGAAGCCAGGCGATCAACTTGCGACGACGTAAAGCGTCATAAGCCGTATTGGTTGCAATACGATACAACCATGCTGACAATTTCAGGTTCGCATCCATCTTTGGCAGCGCGCGAAACGCTTTCAAAAAGGTGTCCTGTGTCAGATCGTCTGCCTGCTCGCGGTCCCCAACCAGATGATACACGTAATTATAGATAGGTGTCTTGTATTCGTCGTAAATCTGGTCGAAGGACCAGGAAGATCCCGTAGTTTCCGCCCTGGCCATGCGCTACGTCCCTTCGATGACTATAGCTACCAACTTGACCGTTCCATACAAGCGATAGCAATGCATCTCCGAGCCGCGCAACAACTTTGTGCCTGCGGATGCGGAAAGACTTATATCCTTCTGTGTAGTGGAACGGACAATTAACGCTTTCAGTAACATTAAGATTATTGAATGATTCCGGCATTCGTTGTGTTTTACTGTTACCCATGTTAGCATATTTGCCAGAGTCCCCGAAATTAGTAGCCCTGAAGTTAGTACTAATGGGGGAAATACAGCCTGCCTCCTGCATACGGTTCCCCTAAATCCGTTTTACGCTATGCACGGCCACAGAAGTCCCGTTTATTTGCTCGTTAGCACGGTATATGGTACTATGCAATCAATAGGAGACACACTCTGTCCCCGCCCTGTAGAACTTTGCCAACCGAATGTAGTAATGCGCGTGGCCCCGTCCTGATGAATTTTGACGACCGAATGCAGCAATCGTACTCGTTGGGACGCTTGCGTCCCCCGCGTCCTGATGAATTTTGACGACCGAATGGGGTAATGCGCGTGCCACCGTCCTGTAGGGACAAGGGGTGGATGTAGGGTAGGGAGGGGGCCTTGTGCTTGTCCTCGTTGGGGATAGACCATGCTGCTTTACGAAACCCCAACGGAATCGCACTTCGACGAGGACAAGCACAAGGCCCCCACATCCACCCATCCCCTCCCCTTGTCCCTACAGAACGATGGGGCGCTTCCATTACCCCATTCGGTCGTCAGAATTCATCAGGACGCCGGGCGTTTTCACTATCCGCTGCCGTCGTCAAAATTCATCAGGATGCCGGGGACATAAGCGTCCTGCTCTGTCCCCGCTCTGGAAGACATATGAAGGGGCATAATTACCATATGACTGATGTGAAGCACCTGCACGCTATACGTACTGTCTGGTGGCAGCAAGATGGGCCGCGTGGGGCCGTCTGTATGATTGATCAGTCGCTCCTTCCGAGTGAAGTGGTAATCCTTACATTGACGCATGAACAAGAGGTGGCCGAGGCTATCAGCGCTTTAAGGGTGCGGGGCGCGCCCGCTATCGGCGTCACGGCTGCGTTCGGCATGGCGCTGGCGATTTCTCGCCTGTTGGATGAACAGGGCGACACGCTGACAGTGGAGCAGGCCGAAGCGCACCTGCGCTACGCGGGCAAACTTTTGCGCGGCACGCGGCCCACCGCGGTAAACCTGGCGTGGGGCGTAGACCGCATGTTACGCCGCGCGCAGCAAACGATTCGCGAAGGTTGTTCGCTGCCAGAACTGACACGAGTAATGCAAGCAGAGGCACAGGCTGTCGCCGATGAAGATTTTGAGGCGTGTTTGCGCATGGGCGAATTTGGAGCGACATTGATTGCTGATGGAGATACGCTGCTGACGCATTGCAACGCGGGTTGGCTGGCTACTGCCGGTTGGGGTTCGGCCCTCGCGCCAATCTACGTCGCGCATCGCTCCGGCAAGAAATTGCATATCTTCGTAGACGAGACGCGCCCGGTGCTACAGGGAGCGCGGCTGACGGCCTGGGAACTGCAACAAGAAGGCATTCCGCTAACGCTGATAACTGATAGCATGGCGGCTCACTTTATGCGTTATGGCGGCATCAAAGGGGTTTTTGTGGGAGCTGATCGCATCGCCGCCAACGGCGATGTTGCCAATAAAATTGGCACGTACAGCGTGGCAGTGCTAGCGCAGGCGCATTCCATTCCGTTTTACGTAGTGGCTCCCCGTTCTACCATTGATTTGAGCCTTACATCGGGCGAACAAATCCCCATAGAACAACGCAATCCAGACGAGATCACGAGCATACGTGGTATTGCTATCGCTCCTGCCGGCATCTACGCGGCCAATCCCGCCTTCGATGTCACCCCCGGTAGCTACGTAACGGCTATCGTGACGGAAGCAGGCATCGCTCGACCGCCCTATGAACAATCATTGCGCGCGCTTTGCGCTGGTTATCACACTGAGGGAAAGGTAAATGCGTAATGGATAGCGATATTACGCAAACGGTCGCCGACTTTGTCGGGCAGACCCTGGGGAAAGAAAGCTACCAGTTTATCTGTGCCGTTGTTGCCAATTGTAAGATGCTGGCGTTAGAATTAGATGAAGAAGACGCGGGCCAGTTGGATATGGACGCGCTGATAATGGCCGCCTATTTGCATAACATCTCAACCGTTGAATATGGCTATCAGGATCATCATATCAAATCCGCCGAGATGGCCGTCGATTTTTTGCGCGAGCTGGACGTGCCAGCCGACCGCATTGAAAAGGTCGAGCAGGCCATTCTTATCCATACATCTACGGTTGCGCAGGAGCAACGCGCCAATGGCTCGTTAGAAGGGCGCGTGCTGTTCGATGCCGACAAGCTTGGCCGCTTGAGCGGGCTGGCTGTCGTCACCTCGCTGATTGAATTTGGAGCGCGTTACCCAAACCGCGCAGTTACCGGCGAAGTGCTCGCCGCCATACTGCGCCATATTGAAGAACGTTTCATCGAACTGTACCAGTCACTGCATACCGCGCCTGCGCGAGAGATGGCGCACATTAAATTTGGCAATACGCTGGCGTTTCTGGATGGTGTCATTGAACATCTGAGCGATGCGACGCCGGTCTAATTTTCCAATGTGAAAGGGAGGATGGAGGAGTGTCCATTCTGGTTGTTGGTTCTGTTGCTCTCGACTCAGTTGAGACCCCCTTTGCCAGGGCAGAGGAAACATTGGGAGGTGCGGCATCTTATTTTACGACCGCAGCCTCGCTCTATAGCCAGGTCAACCTGGTAGCCGTCGTGGGCAGCGATTTTCCACAAGAACACCTGGAGTTCTGGCGTAAACGTCCCGTCAACCTGGCGGGATTGCAGATTTGTGAGGGGCGCACATTCCGCTGGATGGCGCGCTACCATATGGATATGAATGCGCGCGATACGCTGGACACGCAACTGGGTGTCTATGCCGGTTTTCATCCCATCATTCCCGATGAGTACCGCAGCAGCGACCTGCTCTTCCTGGCAAATATCCAGCCGGAGCTGCAGATGGAAGTCCTTGAACAGGCTCATACGGCGCATCTGACAGTGCTTGACACGATGGAGTTGTGGATCATGACCGCCCACGCGCAATTGACCGAGGTCATCAAGCGCGTTGATATCCTGCTGATGAGCGAGGAAGAGGTACGCCAGTACACCAACCGCGCCAGCCTGGTTTCCGGTGTGCGCCACTTACTCGATCTTGGTTTGAAATACGTGGTCGTCAAGCAAGGCAGCTATGGCGCGCTGCTTTTTGGCGCAGATGGCTCTTTCTTCAGCGCGCCCACCTATCCACTGGAAGAAGTGATTGATCCCACCGGCGCGGGCGATGCCTTTGCAGGCGGTTTCCTGGGCTACCTGTCAACGATCGAGCCGAAATCCGACAGGCAGTATGCCATCGAAGATATTCGACGCGGCGTGGTGCATGGCAACATCATCGGCTCTTTCGTGTGCGAAGATTTCAGCATTGGCCGCCTGCGCACCCTGACGATGGACGATATAGCCGCTCGCTATCGTGTGCTGGTGGAATGCTCGCACTTCGATCCTCACTGGCGATTTGGGTTGTAGGTTTGGGAAATTCCCATAAAAATGGTACCATTATCACTGTGACAAAAACTGATCACCTGTCGATATTTTCATGGAAGGGAAGATACACTCATGACCACTTCAACGAAGGGAGATGTCAAAGACATCTCGCTGGCCGCGCGCGGCAAAGACCGCATCGAATGGGCAGCTAAAGAAATGCCGGTGCTGCGACTCATTCGCGAGCGTTTTATCAAAGACCAGCCCCTCAAGGGCATCCGCATGTCGGGCTGCCTGCATATCACGACCGAAACGGCCAATCTCGCCATCACGCTCAAAGCCGGAGGGGCCGACCTGGTGCTGTGCGCTTCTAATCCGCTTTCAACACAGGATGATGTGGCCGCCGCCCTCATCAGCGAGTACGGCATCCCCACCTATGCCATCAAGGGCGAGGACGAAGCCACCTATTATCGCCACATCAACGCGGTACTCGACCACCAGCCACAAATGACCATGGATGATGGCTGCGACCTGGTCTCTACCATCCACACAACGCGCACCGAACTGATTCCCGCTATCATCGGCGGCATGGAGGAGACGACCACGGGCGTCATCCGCCTGCACAGTATGGAGAAAAATGGCGTGCTGCGTTTCCCCGTGCTGGCGGTCAACGAGTCCGATACGAAGCACATGTTCGATAACCGTTATGGCACCGGCCAGAGTTCGCTCGATGCCATCATTCGTTCTACCAACATCTTGATCGCCGGTCGCGCATTCGTGGTCTTCGGCTATGGCTGGTGCGGGCGCGGCGTGGCCTCGCGCGCGCACGGCATGGGTGCCAACGTGATTGTGTGCGAAGTCGATCCGACGCGCGCCCTGGAAGCCGTCATGGATGGCTACCGCGTGATGCCGGGTATCGAAGCCGCTGCGCAGGGCGATATCTTCGTAACCGTGACAGGCGACATCAACGTCATCGATCTCCCGCACTTCGAACGTATGAAAAATGGCGCCATTCTCGCCAACTCCGGCCACTTTAACGACGAGATCAACATTCCAGAACTGGAGAAGCTCGCCACCAGCAAACGCCGGGTGCGCGACTTCGTGGACGAGTACACCTACGCCGATGGCCGCCAGGTACACCTGCTGGCCGAGGGGCGTCTCGTCAACCTCTCCGCCGCCGAGGGCCACCCCGCCAGTGTGATGGATATGAGCTTTGCTAACCAGGCGCTGGGGGCAACGTACATGATCGCCAACGCGAAAAGCTTGCAGCCGCATGTCTACACGCTGCCCGCCGAACTCGACAAAGAGATCGCGCGACTCAAGCTGCACGCCATGGGCATCCGCATCGATACGCTGTCCGCCGAACAGGACAAATATCTCAATTCGTGGGAATCGGGGACGTAGTAGATATAGGGAAAACATCCCAACGGGCAGCCATAATGGCCCCTATTGAATTTTACCGGGCGAATGAGGTAATCACACCTTTGAGACGCAGGCGTCCCAAAGGTGTGATTACCTCATTCGGTCTAGTGGACTGTCAATCTTCATGTGAAGGGGGGGGTAAACCTAACATGTAGGGACGCTCCTTGTGGGCATCCGGTCACCCCCGACAATTGGCGTTTCATACTATTTACTCCTGTCCACATGAAGTTTTGACGAATCCAAAAAATCTGCTATCGCCTCAATAAATTGCTGAGGTCTCAAAATGAAAAATAAATGGCCGCCATGAAAGGTGATCATTTTCGAGTCCTTTATCTCGCTATGCATTTCTTCGGCAAACCGATAGGGCGCGCTTTTGTCTTTCTTCCCATGCAGGATGAGCGTCGGCACATGGATCTCGTTGAGCCTGTCCATACAGTCGAAGGCTCGTGATGCCTCAAGCTGCCGGGCAGCGGCATAATACGGATGCGGGCCTCTTATCATCGGTATTTTAAGCATGAGTGGGATCAGGCGACGCGACCAGGTCATTGGAACCCCTTTCAGGCTCTTCATAATCGTCGAAACGAGAATCAGACTTTTGACCTGCTGGGGATACTGGAGCGCCAGAGCCACGGCAATGCGCCCTCCCATGGATGTGCCGAGAATATGCGCTTGTGTGATGTCCAGCGCATTCAGCAGTCCTGCAGTGTCTTCCGCCATCATGTTTATTGAATAGGGTATATCCGGCTTGTCGGTGCGTCCCACGCCGCGGTTGTCGAACACTATGACCTTATATCTTGCCGCGAGATGGGGAAAAATTCCTCTATACAGGGTATGATCGCTGTTAAGCCCCGCGATAAGAACCACCGGCTCGCCTTCGCCGTGGATCTCATAATACATATCTATATTGTTGACTCTTATGGTCGGCATGTTCTCTTCCTCAAAGGAAGCATACCTGCCTGGTTCAGTGCTGTCAAGGACTCAGGCTGGTTCCACAGGGCAATCGCATCTAAATAACCCCATCAAGAACGTGTAAGAGATAGGAGGTGTCCCAGCCAGCTTTGAGCCGCTTGGCATGGATGCCCACGCGAGACGAACGTTCCTGGCGCAAGAGATTGAGAGTGATGTGGCGGAGCACCGCCAGATTTTCATCGGCATGCCCAAGTTGTACGTGTGACTCATCTTCGCGAAACGCGACATTGAGGACCCAATGCAGGCTGTTTTCAATGCCCCAATGGCTTCGGACGGCGGTGGCAAACGTGGTGACGGAAGCGAAGCTGAGCAGGAAATAGCGGGTTTCCCGGCTCACCTCATCTTTGATCCGCCGTTCGGCTCGCACCATGCCAATCCCAGCGAAGCCTTTCCATTTCTGCTCTGGGTCCAGATACGCCAAGATCTCTGGCTGGGTGATGGTCCAGTACTCGCGTATTTCCAGCCGCCCATGGCCCTTTTCGACCAAGCGAACTGACTCCTCTTGCCCCCCGACAAAACCGTCTTTCTCGGCCAGAGCAAAGGTGGCTTTCACCTCATCAAACAGATCTCCCTGGTTGTCTTTGAGTGCCAGAGCGTAGTCACCCTCCTGCTCGATAATCTGAGCGGCAATCTTGGTTTGGGTTCCCATGGCATCAATCGTGACAATGCAGCCCGCCAACGCCAATTGCCGTAGAAGAAGGGGGATCGCGGTAATCTCATTGGACTTCTCTTCGGTGGCAAGCTGAGCTAACACCAAACGATTTTCCACCGCCCATGCGCTCACCACATGCAGTGCTTTCTTCTCTGACTCCTGATCATGCGAACGGCGGAGCGTCTTGCCGTCTATCGCGATCACCCCTTTGACCGTTTGGCTGATGCCCTGTACCCATTGCACAAAACTCGCTTCAAACTGCTTCGGGTCGATCAAGGCAAAGACCCGTCCAAAGGTATCGTGGGACGGAATCCCATTGGGCAAGGTGAGCAGCTCCGTAAAAAAGGCTTCTTTGGCTTTCCCGAATTCTTCGATCTCCACCCCTCCATCGGCTCCGCACAGCACTCCACAAATCGCCAGAATGATGATATCGCGCAAGCGATGCAGCCTGGTCCGTTCCATTCGAGGGTCTTCCACTTGGGCAAAAATGCTTTCCATATCTCGTAGGTCGTTCGCTTCCATCTCGTGGTCTCCTGCTTTTTCGCCCTAGTTTATCACTTCCTTGTTCCTCTCTTCCTGTGGATGGGGTTAGTTAGATGCGATTGCCCTGGCTGGTTCCACCACCTATCGAGTGCTAAGGAACTCGATCCATGTCTAGTAAGCTCTGCACTCCACTCCCGCTCTGTCACCCTTCGCTGCGCTCAGGGTGACAAGCGAGGTGGATGGGCTACCCTTGCGGTCGCCCTGGCCCCCGATAAGTGGTGGAACCATTCAAGCGAGGCCATTTGACAACGAACACATCCGAACGTATAATTTAGACAGGCGAATGAATCCGCCTGGAAGAACCTATACAATTGAACATGTGAAGCAGAAACTGCTCTCATCAAGAGAGGTGGAGGGAAACGGCCCGATGAAGCCCGGCAACCCGCCTGCGCAATCGCAGGAAGGGTGCCAATTCCGGCGGAACTATCCGCGAGATGAGGGGAATCAAGCCATAAAAAGCTAACCCCCTGAATCACAGGGGGTTTTTTACTATCCTTTTCCCCTGCGTAGTAACCATCCTGGCTTTCGCGGTGAATTCCAGGCCAACCCCTAACAACGAAAGGAGCGCAACCCTGACCTATGAGCGATTTTATGAGTAACCCGAAAGCGTTTTTTACCAGCGAGTCGGTAACGGAGGGCCATCCCGACAAGCTCTGCGACCAGATCTCCGATGGTGTGCTTGACGCCATTCTCTCGCAGGACCCCATGGCGCGCGTCGCTTGCGAAGCGGCCACGACGACCGGCCTCGTGCTGATCGCGGGTGAAATCACCACCACTGCCTGGATCGACATGCCAGCCATTGTGCGCAAAACTATCGAGCAGGTGGGCTACATCAACGCCGATTACGGCTTTGACTATCGCACATGTGGCGTCGTCACCTCGATTGGCAAGCAATCGCCGGATATCGATCTGGGCGTCAGTCGTTCGATGGAAACCAAAGGCCCCGCCGCCTATCTGACGGATGATGAGTTGGAGCGTATTGGGGCGGGCGACCAGGGCATGATGATCGGTTTTGCCTGCAACGAGACGCCCGAATATATGCCTATGCCCATCAGCCTGGCGCACCAGCTGGTGCGCCAGCTTTCACAGGTGCGGCGCAAATCATGGGGTGGCTCCGGCCCGATGAGCTACCTGCGCCCCGATGGGAAGAGCCAGGTAACGATACAGTACGAAAACGGACGCCCGGTGCGCGTAGACACGATTGTCATTTCCACCCAGCACGCGGAGTATATCGACCAGGAACAGATTCGCCAGGATATCATCGAACACATCGTCAAACCTGTCGTCCCCGGCAACCTGCTGGATAGCCACACGCGCGTTCTGGTCAACCCGACAGGACGTTTCGTGACGGGTGGCCCCATGGGTGATGCCGGCCTGACGGGGCGCAAAATCATCGTTGACACCTACGGCGGCATGGCCCGGCATGGCGGCGGCGCGTTCAGCGGCAAAGACCCGACCAAGGTGGATCGTTCCGCTTCTTACGCGGCTCGCTACATCGCCAAGAACCTTGTAGCCGCGGGTCTGGCCGACCGGCTGGAGTTGCAAGTCTCCTATGCCATTGGCGTGGCGCGGCCCCTGTCAATTTTTGTGGACACATCGGGCACCGGCAAAGTCTCCAATGACGAGATCATTCGCCTGATTAACGAGCATTTTGATCTGCGCCCGGCTGGCATTATCCAGTCGCTCAACCTGCGCCGCCCCATCTACCAGCCAACAGCGGCCTTCGGACATTTTGGCCGCACCGACATCGACGCGCCCTGGGAAGCTCTCAACAAGGTTCCCATGCTGCGCCGGGGTGTAGGAGCCAGCGTAGAAACAAGCGACCAGGCCTCAGCGTAAACATTTAAGTTGGGGAAGCAATAAGCAGCCGCGATGTCATCGCGGCTGCTTATTGCTTCCCCAACTTATTTATTGTGCTTCGGCGAGTTTGTTCTTAAACTCTTCGTCGAACCAGATGCGGTTCTGGGAGTCTACACGTAAACCATCGTGTGGATGCCCATCCTGGGTCGGTGTGGCATACTCGGTAAACGAGCCGGTGCCTGTATCGGGGAATGAGCCGAAAATGTTCTGCAACGAGTCATCAAACCAGACGGTGCCATTACTATCAATGCTGATACCGGAGGTGTGTGAGCCGCCACATGTTGTGCAATTGGCGGGATAGGCATACTCTGTCACACCATTATTGGTGCCGGGTTTAGCCTGCGCGATATTTAGTGTACCAATCATGCCCACGAACCCTTCAGACCACCAGATGTTGCCGGTAGTGGGATCGATTGTAATCAAGTGAGGGGTTAAGCCGCCGGGAGGGTTAGCGCGTATCAGGTACTCCTTCATGACCCCGGCTGCGGTATATTCGCCGATTCGAGCTACCGACGAATTATTTTCGGTAAACCAGATGTTATTTTTGGCATCGACTACAAGGCCATAAGGCAGGCTATCGGCAGAAGGAGTGATAAACTCTTTGAAGGTGTGCGTTCCGGGAGCGAAACGCCCAATTTTATTAGTGTAGTGTTCGGTAAACCAGACAATGCCTTTGTGATCGACAACCACATCCCAGGGTCCCGCGCCCGGCGTGGGTACAGCCCACTGGTGGAATATTTTGGTGGCGGGGTTATACATACCAATAGAGTTATTATTGGGCATGGCGAACCAGAGACGCCCTTTGGCATCAAACGCCAGGAAGAGGGGCTGCGCGAACTTCTTAGGCAATTGAATGGTGGCAATCCAGCTTGAAGTGGCAGGGTCAAATTCTTCGATCATTCCCGACGGCGTACCGGGGCTGCAGGTTGGTTCGGGATCGCAGCCGGGAACAGAGGTCCAGACATGTCCGCTACTATCGAAGGCCGTTCCCCAGGGGTCCTGGCCTGAAGGGATATACCAGTCTTGCGCTGTAACGGTCGAAGAACTTTGCGCGAAGACGGCATGGCCGACACCTGCAAAGAGAGCGCCAACAACACTGACAGCTAACACAACTACACTTATTAATTTTTTTGATCTGCGCATAGAGCAATGCTTTCTAGTTGACTATTATCAAACTCGATATACAAGTTCTTCTTACCGCCTGCGACCGACTGATGAAAAAGAGGTCTGCGGGCTGTTCACCTGCGGCGAACAGCCCGCAGACCTCTTTTTCATCATACACGAACCGTGTTAGTTACGGGACACCCACAAGGGGTGTCGCTACTGGGACAGCGCCTGGAACGAGGTGATGGTTGCTGTTGTGCCATTCTGATCCAGGATACGCAGGCCACAGAAGCCTGTAGCGAACGCGCTGTCCGTGACAGTCGCCATCCAGTTGGCGGGTTCAGTCGTACCTGTTTTCCACACTTTGGCGGAAAGCGTCGAGCCAGAGATGCTGAAACGCAGGGTATAGGATGTGCCAGCGCTGGCGGCAAAAGGCACGGATTTTATATTCGTAATAGATCCCTTGACCCTTTTCTGCAAGACCAGATTTGAGCCATCGATATAGGCTTTGTACCAGTTGTTGCCGTCAGTCCAGCGCAACACAGCCCCCATGTTGGTCCCGTTAAAGCTGCTCATGGAGCCGCTAAAGACGACCTGGGCATTGGTGGCTTTGGGGCCAAGCACGGCGCTATAGCTGCCACCGCCTCCATTATTAAGCTGACCGCTGTTGTTCTTGATAGAGAAGACGCTGGTATTGCCAGCATCGCCACCCCACGTCAGACCATCGGAAGCCTTACCCCAACCTTTCTGATTAGCGCGTTGGAAGGTATCCTGCGCCAGGGTTGTTCCAGGCGTTGGCGAGGGCGTAGGGGACACGGTGGGCGAGGGCGAAGGCGTCACTGTCACTGTCACTGTCGCCGAGGGCGTCTGCGTCGGTGTATTGGTAGGCGTTTTGCCAATCGTCGGCGTGGGCGGCGGCACGTTCGTCTGAGTCGCTACGGCGAGCTTATTGGCAAACTCCTCGGTAAACCAGATACGATTTTGACCATCGACATTCAAGCCGTCATGCGGATGAGAATTTTGCGTAGGCGTCTGGAAAATGGAGAAGCTGCCGCTGCCCGAATCGGGGAATGAGCCGAAGATGCTTTGCAATGCATCGTCGAACCAGACAAGCCCGTTGCTATCGACACTGATACCGGAAGTGTGCGTGCCGCAGTTTCCGCAGGTAACAGGATAAGCATACTCCGTGACCCCATTGTTTGTGCCTGGTTGTGCCTGGCCCACCTTCAGTTCGCCAATCATCCCTACCCACCCCTCGGTCCACCAGATGTTGCCATTGGGATCAACGGTAATCAGGTGGGGAGTCAATCCGCCTGGAGGGTTATTGCGAATTTTATATTCATTCAGCGTGCCGCCGGAGGTATATTCGCCGATCATAGCGACGGACGAATTGTTCTCGGTAAACCAGACATTGTTTGAACCATCTACCACGATGCCATACGGCTGGCTATTCCCGGCCTGAGTAGCAAATTCATTAAAGGTTTGCGAAGAGGGATCAAATTCACCGATTTTGTTGGTAAAATGCTCGGTGAACCAGATCTTGCCGTTGTGATCGATTGCCACATCCCAGGGGCCTGCGCCGGACGTAGGCACCGCCCATTGCTGAAAAGTTTTGCTATTTGGGTTCAACATGCCGATAGAATTCGCCATCGGCATCGGAAACCAGATATTGCCCTGACCATCAACGGCCAGGAAAAGCGGCTGGGCAAAACCTGATGGCAACTGATACGTTGCAATCCAGCTTGAAGCGGAAGGGTTATATTCAGCAATCTTGCCGGGAGGAGTACTGCTGCCGCACGTCGGCGCGGGATCACAGCCAGGGATAGCGACCCATACGTTGCCACTAGTGTCAAAGGTCGTCCCCCAGGGTTCTTGCCCGGCGGGGACATAGAAATCTCTAACGCTGACACCGGGAGTACCGGCATAAACAGAGTGAGCGCCTTTGCCGAACATGCTAAACGCCAGCGTGAGGCTGCCTACCAGTGTTCCCAACGCTACAAGGCTGAGTAAAAGCTTCCGCTTGTCCATAAGTACGTTGATCCTTCTCTACATGAACGTAATAATAAAAAATTTTCTAGCCACCAGTATAACCAATAATATCGCTGCCCCTCCATACACGATGCATACCGCCGTTGCTGAACGGTTTGCTAGCCACCAATATAACCAATAATATCGCTGCCCCCCTGTGTACTGGCAGCATTCCAGTACATGGGACGCTCGACTACGATAGGACCGCCGCTCACACTGGTCGTTTGCACTGTCATAGAGACCTCGAAGCCTTTATAGCCGTCTCCGCTGTGATAAAGGTTGTGCAGCACCACGTACACAATATCCTGTGTGGCGCGCGAGTTCGGCCCCACAATTACCGTGTACGTGTAGGTCGTCCCCATCGCGTTATACAGGGTGATCCAGACAGTTTCCTGGCTGGACGTGGGGTTCTGCAAGGTCAACCATTCGTCAAAGCCCAGATTGACGTAGCCTTCGGCAAAGCTGTACAGCGTTTGAGAAGCCGGTCCCACTTGCCCCAATACATCCGTGCCACCGGCAGACGACAGAGAACGTCCATTAGCGTTGTGAAGATAGCGGAAGAACATCTCGCGTTCGACCACAATTTTCGCGCCTGTCGAACTGATCTCAGCCGAGATCGACTGGTTGGGAGCCACGGAATTGACATTCCAGATAGTCTGGCTCAGAGGATTGACAGTTATCTGCACCGGGCTGATTGAAACACCGTTCTGTGGCTCCAGCTTAATAGTCACATGAGCTTGTGTATTGGCGCTGGTGTCCAGATTGGCGATCACGAAGTATTCCTGAAACTGACCGCCAGTGTAGCCTTCGGCGAAAAGCCAGTCATTGGAAAGCGACTGCACCGCGATCACATCCGCGCCGCCGGAGACGGTGCCAGCGTTACCGCCGTTAATGTTGCTGAAGTAGGTGGGCCGTTCGACCGCTACCGGCTGCGTTGAGGTCACGACCACCGCGACATGCGCGGGCAGCGCGGGCTGAACGCTATTGGGAAAGATTGTCCCGCGTGTGCCAACCGGCACCACCGTTTGCTGCTGGCCGACCTGCACCCCGTTCGAATAGTAGGTGGCGATGATGGTAGCCGCTTGCGCGTTAGTGGGTGGGTTCAGAATAGGTATGAACGAAGAGTAGCTGCCGCCACCTGGCTGGGCACCAACCGCAACATCAGCAATGTAGAATGTCGTACCCAGATGCGTCACGCCCAGCACATCGCTGCCACTGTTGGTTCCCAGGGCATTAAAGTACATGGGACGCTCCGCTACGATACCGGCGCAGTTCGGAGTTGCAAGGGTATTTACGGTGACAATGGCCGAGTCGGTGACGCCGGAACCGTTGGGCGATGTTCCCAGATCGCCATCTACACCCTCCTCGTAACGCTGATTGGCGGGAATATTCACCTGCACGTTCTTTATCTGCGCGGTACCGTGATCGGGTGTGTAGAGGTACTCGATATTGACCGCGCAGGAGTTGCTGGTCGGATTGTCCATCGAGAGGTACTCGTTGAAATGCCCTCCAGCGCGCCCCTCGGCAAAGTACCATGTCTTATAGACCGGGCCGGGCTGCGGGTTGGGAGTCGGACTGGGTAACGGCGATGGACTGGGTGACGGCGTCGGACTGGGTGACGGCGTCGGCGTCAGGGTCGGGCTGGGAGTAGGCGACGGCGTTGGGCAGGGCGTCGGATTGGTAACGATACCGGGTTGTGCCTCTGTCAGGGTATTGGCGAACTCCTGGCTGAACCAGACGTTATTGTTGCTATCAACGGTCAGTCCATCGTGCGGGTGCGTATTGTTCGTAACGCATCCGCCAATGATAGAGATACTGAACTGCGTAGCGGGCGGGTTAGACGGGGTAAAAGAACCATAGCGCGAACTGAGCGCATCGTCGAACCAGACAACGCCGCTACTATCCACACCGATGCCGGAAATGTGCGTCGCGCAATTTACCGCATTGGGAGGACAGTTGGGCGGCGGAACAGGGTATTCGGTCACGCCATTATTGGTGCCATCCGCGGCCTGGCTAATCACCAGTTCTCCAATAGCGCCGTCATACCCCTCACTCCACCAGATGTCACCAGTTTTATCGTAGGTAATCAGGTGGGGAGTAATGCAGTTATTGCTCTGGCAGTATATATTTGTCAGGTACTCAAATATATGGTTATTTTTAATGGTGCCATCAGCGTTAGGTATAATCTGCCCGATACGATGCACGTTCCCATTGTTTTCCGTGAACCAGATAGAATTGGTGGTCGGATCGGGTCCCGTAATGCCATAGGGCCGACTATTGGCGGTCGGCGTAGGATACTCGTTAAATGTTTGACCGACAGGATCAAACTCGCCAATCTGGTTAGCGCCCAACTCGGTAAACCAGAGATGCCCGTACTGGTCGAAGGTCAGATCGAGCGGGCTGGCCTTCGCGGTCGGCACCGGCCATTGATGCCAGTTGCCGCCTGTATCGTATTCCCCGATGGAATTGCTTACCGGCTCGGTAAACCACAGGTTGCCGGAACTATCGAAGGCCAGAAAGAAGGGGCTGGTATATCCGGGCGGCTCAACCAGCTTATTGAGAGGCAGGACACCACTACTAAAACCAGCAACAGAATATTCGATAATACCGCTCTGTACGGTATGGCTGCATATCGGAAATGCATTGACATTGACATCACACTGGGGTTCAGCCACCCAGAGATGGCCGCTTTTATCAAACTTGATATCCCAGGGGTCCGAGCCATACAGCGTATTGATGGCTGGCACCTGCGTTGAAATGAGCGTCGGGTCAGCATGAGCGGCTGAATGAACATGCATCATTAGACCAAAGGCAAGCGCGCCGCTCGCAACAAGGGAGCAACCAATAAATATGATGCGCATAATCACGGTAATGGGGGGCTTCTGGGCTACAAAGTGCTTCACAGGTGATAACGAGGAATTTTCCTGGCTTTTACGCATACGAATACTTCAACTCCTGCCGATTCTTGTGGATTTTGTTAAACACCTTGAAACAGACGCATCCAATATTCATTATGATGCGCCTGGCAGGTTGCAACAAGGCTCTTAGGTATCATCTTTATGAGTCTATCGGTTCTAAAAGCGCATTAATGCAATTACCAGGGCAGGGGCACGGCCCGCCCTGGTAAATAAACCTACATCAATATGAACGTACCAGAATCGTACTTTGCTTTAGCGGCTCTCTATCACGGGGCAGGCGGGTCAAGATAGGCCTTCAATTTGGCAAGCAGAGAATCAAGACGGAAAGGTTTGGCAACAAAACCTACCGCGCCCTGGATGCCGTTGAAGCTCTGAACGCGGCTATCGGCGGTCATGACTATGATGGGAATTCGCTTGTAGCGCTCATTTTGTGAGAGTATTCTGGCAAGTTCGTAGCCAGAAAGACCGGGCATCATCAAGTCTAAAAGGATGACCACAGGAAGGAGATTATCGTTCAACGAGTTCAAAAAGCTCAGTACTTTCAGGCTATCCGAAATGCCGATCCCGTTATATCCTTCCGTTTCCAGCAAACACTGGATCACATCCATGATGGGCCAGTCATCGTCAACAGCCAGAACATAGGGGGTGCGAATGGAGTTTTCTGCTTCGGGCAGAGAAGCCCGATCGCCAGCGAGGAGGGCGGTTGCGCTGGCACTAGAATATTGCATGGTGAAATCTCTCCTATCTCAAATACATCCCACGTACACAAATCCATTTCAATTATACTGATGCTAGGGCACTTTGTCTAGTCGCCATCAGGCCAATTACTTCTATATCACAATTTTATGACGTCGTCTGTAAATGATGGCAGCCGCTCCCAGGGATGCCATAGAGAGCAAATAGCAGGCCGCCATGGCCCAGACCAGCGGTGAAATGCTGGCAAGACGCGCCGCAGCAGGCGGGACACCGCTATCGTTCAGGGCATTGCCCAGCCCCGTGTTGACAGCAGTAGGGCTAGCGCCGGGGGTTGGTGTTCCACTGGCAGGCGTCGTGACGGGGGTCGGCGAGGTTTTCACCGTCGGCGTGACGGTTGGCGAAGTCGCAACCGTCGGCGTGACCGTCGGTGTAGCCGGGGTCGGCGAAGGAGTCGGCGTCACAGGCGGTAATGTAGGGGTCGCGGTAACAGGCGGATGACCAACAGGTGTGCTTTGCGGCCCGGTGGGAGTTGGGGTTCCCGTATGCCCGCCACCTGGCGTCGAACCTGGCACGGGCGACGAACTGGCAACGACGCCATTGGAGTTGGGGGCCAGCCGGATCTGAATGGCGGTCAATGGCGTGCCAGAGGTATCGCGGGCAGCGATAATATGCTCGCCAGGCGACCACATAGAACCTTTCCCCAACCACAGCCTGGACTCGAACGTTCCACGCGCATCCGTGCGGACCCAGGCGGCCTGAAGGCTTTGATTGAGCAAGGGAAACCTGCCATCAAAGTAGAATGTGACCATGATAGATGGTTTGAATCCCTGGCCCCGCAATTGAAATGATTGACCTGGAACCAGCGAATTCGTATCCACAAGCATGAGAGAAGGACCTGCCCCGGTCGGCACTACACTATGCTGCTGCCCCGTATTGCCGTTCGCGCTCGTAGCAAGCTGGTTGGCAGGAGCAAACGGCATGATCCACTGGAAACTGAGCGCGGAGACGAGCAATAACAGGCAGGTCACGCCGATTAATAGCAAAGTTCCACCCAGCCACAGGATAAACTCGATACGGCCAGGACGCAACAACCACCAGCGCGTGCGGTCCAGCGGGTTAAATGTTTCGACTTGCTGCGCGCGTTTGCGCCTGCCAGGGCGCATAATCAACTGTGCGGATGGCGAGCCACTGGCTGCGCCAGCCGTCCAGGAACGCGAGCCGGTCCCGGCGGGCGCGTTCTGCGGCGCAACTATCAAAGCACGCTGCCCCTGTCCATGTCCGGGAGGCAGCGTATCAATCTGGTCGATGTCACGCGCGGGCGATACGCGCGGCGGCACGGTATCGATCTCATCAACCCTGGGTAAACGGCGCGTGGTCGCCCTGTTCGGCGCGGGCGGCTGGGGCTGCGTCGGCGTTTCTGGCATAAATAAGGAGAGCATGGGCAGGCTGCCAGCCGCTTCGAAATGTGGCGATTCGTACTGCCAGATAGGAGATGCCGCCTGCGGGTCTGGTGTAAGGTCTCTCGTTGCGCTTTGTGGCATGACATGCTGATAGGCATGTACCGTGGGATCGATCCATACAGAGGGCGCGTCGCTTGAAAAGCCACAGGCAAAACACGTCTGCACTCCGCGTTTCAAGGGCTTGCTGCACAAGGGACATACATCTTGATTACTGGTTTCTGTCAGCCACAAATCTGTTTGCATACAATTATTCTTTCACTACGAAAAGTGCGTAAGGAAAGGCTTTACTCCAACCACAATCAAATAAACGGGAGTTGCAGACAATTTGGCGAATAGGGATGCCAGGGCGGGGGCAAGCCTCGCCCTGGCATCCCTATTCGCCAACAGAGTCAATGCTGTGTATTTTTACCCATCTCGCGAAAAAATTTCCACCTTTTTTCAGAAAGCAAAAACAAAAAACGTATGACGCGCAGATAGCCTTAACGGGCGTGACAGGCCAATTGAGACATAGAGATGAATAGCATGAAGTACCTCATAAATATATTGGCACATATATTGCAGCTAGTAGAGGCAGGGGGGATAAAAGCCGGAAAAATTTTCGGTTACAAGGGATTGCCTGTTTTCCCTCGGTTACCTACGTGTGGTAAGTGGATTTGAGGTAAAGGAGTAGGATTTAGCATGGTAGCCATCGCAAAGAGGGCGGTAAAAGATGTGGACGAGCTGCGATTGGTAAGATCGCAGTGGCTCCAGGGGGACGATGTTTTTGAGGTCGATGAAGATGAGTACGATGAGGAGGTGAGGGAGGGGAACGAGGCATCGGGCGATGCGAGCGTTGATAACGCTATTCGCCAGTACCTCGCCGAAATTGGACGCTTCCCGCTGCTGAACAGCGAGCAGGAACTGGCCCTGGCCTGGCGAGTTGTGCAGGGAGATATGGAGGCGCAGAGGCGGCTGGTCGAGGCCAATCTGCGGCTGGTTGTGAGCATCGCCAAACGCTACAATAATCACGGCATTTCCCTGCTTGACCTGGTGCAGGAAGGGAATCTGGGTCTCATTCGCGCCGCGCAAAAATTCGATCCAGCGCGCGGCTTTCGCTTCAGCACCTACGCTACCTGGTGGATTCGCCAGGCCATCAGCCGCGCCGTTGCGGAACACACGCGCACCATTCACATCCCGGTACATGTGGTTGAGATGATCTACAAGATCAAACGCATCACGCGCAATCTCTACCAGGAACTGGGGCGCGACCCGCTGCCCGAAGAGATCGCGAAAGCGGCCAAAATGACCAGAGAGCGCGTATTTGAACTGCAAAGCATGGCCGAAACGCCTATCTCGCTGGACGCGCCGTTGATCGACGACGAACAGTATCACCTGGCGGACACGCTGGAAGACACGCGGGCCACAGCCCCCGTCGACATCGTGACTCATCAGGCCCTGCGCGATCAGATCGGCAGCGCCCTGGAAACGCTCAACCAGCGCGAACGACAGGTCATCGAACTGCGCTACGGCCTGCACGACGGCCACTGCCACACGCTGGAAGAGTTGAGCGCGTGCTTCAAACTGACCCGCGAGCGCATACGCCAGATCGAAGTCAAGGCCCTGCGCACGCTGCGCCACCCCATTCAGGCGCACCTGCTGCGAGATTTCGCATAGCTACGCTGACAGGAGTATTTTGCAGGCGACCATATGTGATGTATGGCCGCCTTTCATATCACAGGATAGCCCACCTATACTTGCGGTTTCGTTCTTCATCCAAAAGTATCACGTCCTGCTTACCCGTATCGTCGATATCTACCAGGTGATCCGTGACTGATCTTCACCCGAATTAGTAGAGGCCCCAAAGATAGGAAGAGACGGGCCCCCACTCATAGTTTCATCAGAGACATAAGCCGTTTCAGCAGTTAGGCGCAGCATTAAAAACAGGTCCTTCAGTGTCTGACGAACGGTGCTATTAGGTTCCTCAAGTAGAAGACGTTGATATGCGTCTAAAAATTGCAAACGTATACGATGGAAGAGATGCAAGAAGTGGCGAAGAAATCCCAGGCAATCTAATACCACAAATTCAATTCCCCCGGTTTGGGCATATAAACCAGTAGCATAACTTTTTACCTGTTCGTCAATTTCCTCTGTAGTAATAATGATGAAATTATCAATCTTTCTACTTCCCTTCTTCCGATTTATCTTCAAAAGTGCAATATCGAGATCATTCTGTGTAACCCGTTTTGCCTTCATCTCATATGCAGTTACTACCTCATCATCATCAATCAGTGCGATATGCGCATCACCTAGTGACTGAGTCTGTTTATCAGCAGCATTATGGCCCTCAAGCGGCAGTATTTTTTCCCCTAAGAAGTCTTTTGCCGCTTCATATGCCGCGGCTATGACAAGGACAGGCAACCGACTTGCATTTGCGCTTTTTAGATGCTGCTCGATAAGCGTTACGATGTCTTCTGAAGATAATGGCAACGTCCCAGTGGATGATTTTAAATCAGCAAGCAAACTATTTCTTATCAAAATCTGCTCATCCCTCATGACTAAAAGCCGCCTGATGGTTTCCGCCAAAAGGTCTTCAGCAGATATCCTACCCTCGTAAACATCTGTGAGCAATTGTAACGCAGCTTTGTAAACTAGAGGAGGACGCCCGACCATATTAACATCAGGTGTTAGAGTAATGTTTCTATTTCGGAAAGCGGGCGTAAGAAATCCGGTTGTCTGAATGCAGGGTAGCTTATGTTCAATTATGAATGATGTCAAATATTTTTCATCATAACCGCGACCTCCAAAAACATCCGATCCCCCGATTTCTGTGTATGGTTTACGGATATCTACCCCAGGATTGTAGCTTTTCGCTAAGGAACATGCCAATAAAACTCTAACACAAGCACCGTTGCTTGCTGATCGACTCACAACTTCGATACGCTCAGCGATATCAGGAATAGCCACAATTGGCTTGTTTACATCGCTAGAGACTCGTTCGTAGGTTGATCGAAGAATGTCTGTTGGGCCGCTTTCCATTGCTGCTCTCCCCCCTCAATTTCATAATTCACCCAAAGCACCTCTGTTCGCAATTGCTTTGACGTATGGCAGTTCTTAGGGTCAGCTTCAACATAATGCCAGTCACGATACAGTTCAAACATCAGGTCACAATGATACCCTGATAATGCTACTTTACCTCGAACATTATGAAGAACATCTGCCAATTCTCGATGCTGCTCATCTGTCATCTCATAGCCATACGCTTGATCGTCGCCACGAGAGCTATGAGGATAAGGAGGATCACAGTAAAAAAGCGTTTCTAGACTATCATAACGCCTGATTACTTCAATAGCAGGAGCATTCTCTATCTGGACACGCAGGAGTCTTTGTACGATCTCTGAAAGACCTTCAACACTTCCTAACCACCGTGAGACAGCACCAGCCATACCTGCCCGGCTAGTCAGTAAACAATTTGCCCATCTTCCTGAACTCGCAGTTTGCGCAAGTCCATTCCTTACTTGTCTGGCTCGTACAAAAAAACGTCTAGCTTTTTCTAAATCTGAAATATCTTGATCTGGTTGAGCGATAGCAAGCTCGAATTCTTCACGAGAGAATGGCGTTAATCCTATAGCCTGGATTAAGGCTTCTTGTTGGTCACGCAACACACGAAAGAAGTTTACAACTTCGTTATCGATGTCGTTATAGGTTTCAACTGGTGCAGGCTCTCTATTAAGTAGAACTGCTGCCGAACCTCCAAAGGGTTCACAATAATGTGTAGCTTGAGGCAATAAAGGTTGCAGCCAGTTGAGATGGCTAAATTTTCCACCATACCAACCAAAGGCTATTAACTTACCCATTCACTCTATGTCCTTTCCTGATCTAATCACAAAGTATAACACATCAGAATTCTTTGGGAGAGTTTACGAACTGGATGTACTGTTTAACAAAACGAATACCCTGATTCTCATTTGCTAAAAAAACAGAAAGCCTTGCAAAACACTTTACCCTTTTTCTATCTTGACAGCTAAACCCGCTGATTTACACGAACAATAGCGAACATCAGCGAACAAACCTACTTGAAGAAAGGGCCAGTAGAGCCAACAGAGCATACTGACAAGCGGCTCTAAAAAGGGGTGATGGAAATGAACTTACTTGACTACGTAGACAACGCTACACAAAGAAAAATACGCCAATGAAATCGCCAGGGATACCCGCAGGTCTACCAATGCACGATCAGATCGCGCAGCTCCATGATACGTCGTTCATTCGGCCACACACCTTCCATCACCTCGTAGGCCATATACGCTTCCTCAAAGCGCTGTTGGCTCCGTAAGGCCGTAGCTCCTTGTATATCTGCCTTCCAGAGAGCAATGACCTGCGTCATATCTCGTGTAGGATTTTTCAAGGTTGCCATCGTTTGGAGATGCACAAGCTCGGTATAAATCCATTGGGACATCACCATTTTAGGCGTGAAATTTTCGGAATCTATGATCCGGGTATATGCTTCGAGCGCATCCTGATAACGACCTTGATAATAATAGGCTAGTCCATCGTTCCTCACCAGTTGGGCAAAGCTGAAATCTACATGACTGAGGCTACCGTCATCACCCTCAACTGGTGAAGCAAAGAAAGCTTCCTGAGCAAGTGGCAAAGTGGAGGTGACATCCAAAGCATTTTTAGCCTGCATTACTGCAAGGGTACCATAGATACTACTGCGCAGGCGAGGTGGGACAGGTGTACGGCTGTTCTCAATAATATGCTTCGCTTGCTCTATCGTTCGTAGGGCCTGCCCGGGCTGCTTGTCATCCAGATACGCCCAGGTCAAACGTCTGATTGCTGTCAACTGCAAAATAACATCGCCGCTCTCTTTACTATAGGCCACCGCTCGTTTTACATAGCGCGTCGCTGCGCTTGTGCCTTCTATATGCAATCCTAACAAGAATTTGATGAGATAGCTCTGTGTAACCAGAGCAGCAGCTTCCTTCCGATACAAGGATGACTCTGTTACAACAGTCTTGAGAGTTGGCAGATAGGCCGAGAGCATCGAGTAGGCTAACGCCATATCTTCGTGATTCCCTTTGCTCAGATGTTCACAGGCAGTGATACCCGCCGCGCACTGGCGCAGGGTCTCTTCAAGAGGTCGTTGCACCCCTACGCTGATACCAAACAGCACAGGGAGCATAGCCAACCGTCGCAGAGCTTCCCGCCGCGTCAGCACCGCTTCGTGGCTTGTGTCCATAGCAAACTCCTCTATAGTCCGTGATAACACGGCTTGCAATCGCAGAGGATTGCCGTGAGGTGTAAAAACGAGTGCCAGGAGACGCATCGTGAGATCAGCATTGAGGAGTACCTGGAGGTCGCCGGTCATGGCTGGCAGATCGGTCAAACGAATAACTTCTTCTTCCAGCCCCAGTTCCTCTGTCGTCATGTCATAGACCGCGCAAAGTCGCGCTCTGTTGTAGGACGACGGAACCATGACGCCTAACTCCCAGCGACTGAGCGTGTTTGGAGCGCAACCGATACGCTCTGCTGCTTGCTCCAATGTCCAGTATTTGCGCGCCCGTGCTGCCACTAACTTCGTCCGCTTCATAGCGTCTGTCCTCGCTCATTACTGGTCACTCGCTTATGAAACACGTAGCGAATATTCAGTTTTATGAACACAGCATAACATGGGATTCTCTGTTTGTCGAGTTAGCCGTAGAGAAACGTAGAAAAACGTTGTACGATGTTGCATCACAGCAGAAATCCGGTAAATGTTGATAAGACTATGCGTGAAGTTGTAGTAAAACGGGCGATTCAGAAACTATACTCATTACGGTAACAGGTGGGTTTTCTGTCCACTCGTATGCTCACCAGGTATCACGAAGCGATGATGCCGCCGCGTCGTCGCTTCCTTGAAAGATGAAGAATTAAGAAAGGACTCTCTCGTATGGACGAACGCG
Organism: uncultured Chloroflexia bacterium; assembly: GCA_963769535.1. Taxonomy (GTDB): domain Bacteria; phylum Chloroflexota; class Ktedonobacteria; order Ktedonobacterales; family Ktedonobacteraceae; genus CF-113. The sequence continues at coordinate 582,367 of CAVYMC010000011.1, forward strand.
AAAACAAAAGCGAAGTCGCCCGCCTCATGCGCCAGATCGAACTGGAGTACGAAGCGGCGCAACGCGGTATGCACGACTTTGCCGCGGGCGCTGGCAAACACCAGTTTATCACGTCGCGGATGGAGAGTATGGGCAGGTGCCACGAAAAATTGATCGCGCTGGTGGGCGAGCGAGAAGCGACGAAAGTGTTAGCCGAGGCGTTAGAGCAGGCCGGAAACGAGCCGGCGCCAGAGAAAGAGGCGGCGCAATGAGTTATGACCCGGGGCTGAATTAAGCTTCGCCTTTCGCGCCTATATGCAGCGCTTCGAACTGTCTCTGCTGGATATCGCGTTGGCGGCCAAAGTGCGCCTGATGGCCGTCTGGAAGATTGAGCAGGGGTTGCCCATCCGCGATGCAGACGCGCAGGCTGTGCGCTCCGGCCTGTATCGTCTCACCGGTGCGCCTTATACCGCGCTCATTCCTATTATCCCTGCTTATATTCTTTTGATAGCGCAAGCATCACAAGCAGGGAAAAAGCCATGAATCCGGCGAAGGATGACGTTGGCGGACGCGATAATGAATTTTACCAACCAAAACCGGTAATGATCCGAACCGATCGCTCCCTTTCTGTAGGGACAAGGGGCCTTGTGCTTGTCCTCGTTGGGGATACACTACGTCTGCCTCACAGAACCCCAACGAATCGTGCTGCCACGAGGACAAGCACAAGGCCCCTACCTTGCCCCACACTGCCCCTTGTCCCTACAGATTCGCTGGCTCAACCTCCACAGGCGCATCTGTATCCTGTTTGAATGATGGCAAGGCATGTTGGTCGTCCAGCGCCGCCAGGAAGGCTCCGGCGACGCGCGAGTCGAATTGTTGGCCGGCGCAGCGCCGTAATTCCGCCCTGGCCGCTTCGTCCGGCAGGGCTTCGCGGTAAACGCGGCCTTCGGTCATGGCGTCGTAGGCATCGACGACGGTGATGATACGCGCGCCCAGGGGAATGTCTTCGCCTGACAGTCCGTTGGGGTAGCCGGAGCCGTCCCAGCGTTCGTGGTGCGCAACGACGATATTGGATATGTGGGCGAATGCGCCGCCGACCTGATCCAGAATCTGGCGACCAATCTCAGGATGCTTGCGCATCTCAACCCACTCTTCATCGCTCAGTTTTCCGGGTTTGCGCAGAATTGCATCGGGTATACCGATCTTGCCAATATCATGCAGCAGCGCGCTCAGGCGCACTATATGCATCTGTTCTTCGGGATGTCCTAATTTGCGAGCCGTTGCTTCAGCCAACCTCATCATGCGATAGGCATGTTCGCCCGTGCTGCGGTCATGCGCTCCCGCCATCGCGACAAAAGTCCGAATCACTTGTGCAGGCATCACCACAGATTGCTGTGTTTCCCTGGACACGGAGGGCTTATCTGCTACTTCGACATCACCTACGCGCACGCAGTTGCGACCGGCTTGTTTCGCCAGGTACATCCCATTATCAGCATAGGCAATTAATTCTTCCCTGCTACTTCCATGCAACTGGGAGACCGCTACTCCGAAGCTGCCCGTTACAGGAATAGATTCGACCATATCATTCTGTGTCCAGAAGCAGGGCTGGTCAGCGAGAGTTGAACATAATTTGTCCGCCACGCTCACAGCCTGGATGATATCCACCTCGGTCAGAACAATGGCGAACTCTTCGCCGCCATAACGTCCGACAAAATCTTGCTGGCGAATATTGGCGCGCAGACGCTGACCGACTTCGCGCAAGATGGCATCGCCGGCCTGGTGTCCCCACGTATCGTTAATCCGTTTGAAATGGTCCAGGTCTACAAAGAGCACCGCGCAAGAGCGTTCTGTGCGCTGGCTGCGGGCAAGCTCTTCATCCAGGCGGGCAATGATGGCGCGGTGATTGGGCAGGCCGGTGACAGCATCGGTGATGGCGGCCTGCGCCTGTTCTCGATAGAGCCTGTCGACCTCCGCCAGTAGCTCTTGCTGCTGCTGCACCAATATCTGTTGTTCGTTATAGACATCTTGTTGCTCCATATAGGCTTCTTGCAATTGGGCGCGCAGTTTTTTCTCGCCGGTAGTAAGGCGTGTCTGCTCGCCGACCAGGGCGTACAGGCGGGGCAACTCGCTGCCTACCAGGCCGATAAGAAAGGACAGGATGGTAACGCTCAGGATGATAATCGTCCAGTTTGCGTTCGGGATGAGACTGGGCAGCCAGGAACTGGAAATGGTTCCCCAGATGCCAACCAGCGAGGCCGCGCAACCGATAATGGAGCAAAGCAGTAAGAGCCTGCGCTGCCTGCGCGAGGTAACAAGGTTATTTTTACGGCGGTAAAGCAGCCAGAAGACAAAGACAAACAACTGGATGACCGAGCAGACCCAAATGACAGTCGTACTGGCCTGTAGAACATTATAAATGGCATTGGCGAGATCATTCGGTCGCATCTGCGCAACGAAGAGGATAGGCAGGATGACGAGCGACAGGATGGTAATCACAGCCGCCAGCGAGGATTGCGCGATGATGCTGTTGACCGGCACGCCGCGCCGGTTGAGCTTCGTCAAGGCGGCAGGCAATCTCCTGTCCTGGGCTACGACAACCAGCAAACGCGAAAAGGTCAGGATATAGGCAATTGTGAGGGCAACCTGGCCAGTAGCAAGCACAATATCGGCCACTTTTCCGGCAACGGGGCCGAATACCATCGAAATAGCGATCACATTGGCCGACATGCCACCGGATTGCGTGGCAGGCACAATCGCCATCACACCAAAGGTTCCCAACACATACGCAAGAAACACTATGCCAGTCCCCCACCAGACATAGGTGATAGTGCGCCGGACTCTGGCTTTGTCGCCACGTATCTCGCCACCCATGAAGAGCGGAACATCAACGCCCAGGTACGCCAGGATCACGACACCATAGACGGCGAAATTTTCCTTGTTCGGCATCCACGCGCCAGCAGTATTGAAGGCTGTTGCTGCCACGTGTCCACTATATAACCACCATATGCCAGCCATACCTAGCAAGACGAAAACGCTGACATAAAATATTGCCAGTACCAGCAGGATGCGTTTGAGCAGGCGCAAAGGTAAGCACGCTACGGCGGTCGGTACAATCAGAATCAGGACAATCGCCAATCCCTGTTCGACAGGAGTAGTAAACCAGTTGGGAGCCAGGTACTGTACGAAAATCAGGCTGCTCTGCATGGCCGCGACAATCACGAGCACGCCGGGCAGCCAGGCGGCGAAGGCGGAGAAAAAGCTCCAACGCGCTCCCAGGATTCTGGTGGCCCACAGGTAGGGCGCGCCCTGCCCGGGGAAGCGTAAGGCCAGCCAGCGCGTAACATACGCGCAGGGCAACAAAAAGGTGAGCAGCCCCAATCCCCAGTAGAAGAAAGCAGTCGGGCCAGCTAACTGGACGCCGTTGTTGTTAGCCACAAAAAGCACAATCAGCACCATCAGGACGGTCAAATCGCCCATACCCAACACGGCTGGTAATGGTTCCTCACGTCTAAGCGGGGAAGAAGAGGCGTTTGGATCCGGCGCGCCTGTTGTCTCATGAGCAATCGAAGGTTCGGCAGAGTAGTTAGGGGCCATACACTACCTCCTTTTCTTCATCCTCTCTTCGCGCAAAGGCAAATATAGACGCAAACAGGGGAACTACAGACGGAATGAACTGCTCCTCAACCATTGGCTTCACTTCTCCTTTCACCGTTTTTTATCGGCATTCAAGAAAAGTTCAGTAGCTATTCCACAGCTAAAGTTCGCACCTTACGAAGTTGAGATAGAACTGGTGGAAGCATAAATCCATAGTACAATTAGCCCCTTTGCTTGACATATAAACTTAACCTCTTCTACACTCCCACAATAGGGGAAGTTACGCAGGTATGTCAGACAGTGCGGGGAACGCGATCTACCAGTCCCTGGCACATCATTACCTGCTCATTAAAGGGAAACTACCATGCAAAATCAGGCAAATCGTTTGCAATGGGCGGTTCTTCTTGTTGCTTTGCGGGTTGTCGGGGTGGGGATTTTCGGGGTGACGCTTTGTTTTGCAGCCCTATCCTTTATTGCGTTCCATTCCACTCCACACGCCTATGCAGCAAGCACATCGTTGCAGGTCATTTCAGGCAGCGCTTCGAGTTCTCCGTCCACCGGCCCTGCGGGAACCACCATCACGGTAAGCGGCTCAGGCTGGGGAGGGGTTGATGGGACATCTGTGGCATTTGGCTACCAGGTAAGCTCTAGCTGTTCAATCGTAGCGGATTCCCAGAGCGGCTCGCTCAGTAGCGGCAGTTTCAGCGGCTGGTTCCGCTGGCCGTCAGGGACAGCGCTCAATACGTTTCGCGTCTGCGCAATGCCTGGTAATGTCATGGCAGTGGCTGGAAGCTTCAGCGTGCTTTCATCCAGTCCGCCCAACGTCTCGATCTCCCCCTCCACGCTCGCGCCCAACACCCATGCCACCATCACGGCCAGCAACTATTATCCGGCTGGCACACAGGTAAACTTCCTCTGGATGTCGGGCAACACAGTGGTAGATAATTTGAATAGCGTCACTTCTAATACAAGCGGAGTAGCCGTCCTGACTTTCACCGTGCCAAACTTCTCCATCGCCAGCGGCTCATACTCTATCAATGCCACTGCCGGCGGCGGTCAACCGGCGACGCTCTTCTCTTCAACCAACTTCACGTATCACCCGCCCGTCGTGCCACCTTCGCCAACACCCAATCCGTCGCCCACTCCGTTCCCGACGCCTTCACCCACTACAACGCCGGGAGCCACTCCCACCGTAACGGCGACAGCGACAACCGGCGCAACGCCCACCGTTGGCGCGTCCCCAACAGTGGTAAGCAGCCAGACGCCAGCATCGAATGGCACAACCTCCGGCAACAGCGGCAGCAACACAGGTACGCCTGCCACAGGCTCATCCAGTAACATGCTGCTTGTAGGCGGCCTGGCCGTCCTGCTTGTAGCGCTGCTGGTAGGTCTGATAGCGGCATTGTTGATTAGTCGCAGGCGAAAAGCAGCCCGCGCCCAGGCAAAGGTCATACCACCCAGAATGCCCAATAGCCCCGGACAGGTTCCCTGGGCAAACCCACAGGGCGTCTTCATGAACAATGGAGCTATGCCTCCTCCCCTGAATAATGGTATGCCGGTGAATTACGGCCTGCCCGGCAATCCCAACGCCGCATCATATCCGCCATACAATCCAGTTTCCGGGCCTGGCATGTTTCCGCCACAGGCAAACAACATGCCAACTATACCAAAAACACCCATGCCAGTACCAGTAGGAGCCGGGACAGTAGCAGGGAACGGGAATGCGACAGCGCTTGCTGGAAGCCCAACTTCACTGCCACCCATGCCCCCGCAGCCGCCCGCCTGGCTAACCAATCCATCATCAAGCGGCATCGCGACTGGAGCGGGAGGAAACGCGAATCCGACCATCGCAGTCCCTGCCGATCCATCCCTGGATGCCATGCGACGCCAGGCCCAGGCGGGTCTGTTCGTTGCGCCAAGACCATTCAAGAACGAGAGGAGCCAGTAGGGACACGCTTAGGGTCATTAAATAATCCGGGATAAGCATACACCCATACTATTTAATGACTATAAGCGCCCCTACATCCAGTTAATGTATGCGCACTAGCAAAGATGAGGAAATAACCGGGGCGCACTCCCACGCCAGGACCGGGGCGTCCCCACGCCCCCGTAACTTTGTAGTTCAATACGTCGCTGGTGCGCTCGCGCTCGCGCTGACCAGCTTCTGCTTGTTGTGCATCATTTTCTTTACGACCGCGGCCCAGGCCAGTGTTGGAAGCGGGTATCACACTGCTCAAACGCCCCTTGTCATCACACCTACCGATACAAGCACGCCCTCGCCCACTGTCACCAACACCCCCTCGCCTACAGTGACAACTACACCGTCACCCACCGTCACGAACACGCCCACCGTTACCAGCACACCTTCGCCTACCGTCACGAACACACCCACGCCTACCGTCACCAGTACGACTTATCCTTATCCTACGGCACCAACAACTACACCCGCACCCTCACCCAGCGTCACCCACAATATTTTTCCGTCGCCAACATCCGCTTCGACCGTTGGGGCTAAAACATCGCCCACCGTTGTAGCTTCACCAACCAGCGGCGCAACGCCAACCGGCACGAATACGAATACGCGGGGAACAGGCACGAACCAGGGTCAGGGCGGCTCACTTACCCCGGCGAGCAACTCGGGCGATACATCGAGTTCAGGGACCAATCCTCTCGCTGATGCCCTGCCATTCATCCTGATTGGCCTGGGTGTGATCGCCCTACTCGCATTGCTCTTTATACCGGCGCGCATCATCCTACGCAAGCGGATGGTACCCTTACCATCGCCAAAGTTGCCCCCCAGTGGCGCGGCCCCCTGGAGTCGCACATCGGCCAGCTTCCAACCAGATCAGCCCTTTCCCTTTACTCAACAGAGCAATGGCCTTTATCCTCAGTCCTTCCCGGCGCCACCTGTTGTACCCACCACTAATGGCTACGTTGGACTGACGCAAAGCCAGCAGCCTTTCCCTACGACGCCACCTCTTATTCCTAAAGTGCAGGCCGGATACGGAGGAAATCAACCAGCGCAAACAACCAGCCCCGCGCCGCCTGACAACCCGTTCGCAGGCATGCACCAGCCGTTTGATTCATCATACCCGGGAGCGCGAAAAAGACTCAGACGCAATGGGCTACGTGCTACCAGTGATAAAATAGCGATCCCGGAACAACTCTCCGGCAAACTTTCCGCCGATATGATGGTAATAAGCGATCCCTACCTGCGGTCTATGCTAAAACAGTATAGCCAGAATGGGCAGACAACAAAACAAACGCCCGAAGAAACGTCGTGACGCGGTATGATGAGGATATATGGTCGTACAACTACATGCTTTTAATTGGGAAGTCTACACTAAGCGCGTAATGCCTGCTTTTGAGGAGTGGCTGATCGAAGGCGACGACGACGCTGTCCAACTGCTTTTCGAGCAGACGCGCTGCGCATTCGAAGAGCGATTTTTGCCGGAAACAGTGCAACGCCTGCGCGTCTGGCCGCGCGCTCGCGCCTTCGCCCAGACGCTGCCACGCGGCCCCTATAGCCGTCGCGAGTATCATAAGCTTTGCTCCGCCGAACACTTTACCGCGCTCAGCGACCGCTACCTGTATAAGCACGCGCCGCAACTCTACCAGCAATCCGACGCCCTGCGCTCTGTGTGGGGCGCGATTGTCGAAACCTATTGCCTGCCCTGGGGAACAGGTGACAGGCCGCAACCACAACCCACGAACGTTTCACCCGCGCAAGCAGTAGCGCCACAGCCGCGCGCAGAAGAAGACGCCGTCGCGCGCAGCGAAGTTGTCTCACTCCTGCGCGAGGTTGGTCTAAGCGAACTGGCGCAGGAGTTTGGCGCGCAGCCAGACGAAGTCGAACGCTTTGTATGGGTACCGGTTGAGCCTGACGAAGTCGATGAAAGCGTCGCGCCATCTAAAGTTGCGCAGATGACCCCCAAACCCGAAACGCCGGCTCCCGATGATGAAGAGGAGGAAATAGAAATCATCGTAGCGGCACGCGGAATACCCATCGGCAACGCGCCGAATCTGTTACACATGCGCGGCTGGTTGGCAGGCATCTCCGTGCGCGCCATGGCTCTCTTCGAGTTCCTGGCCTGCGGGCGTCGCTCCATGCCCTTTGGCTTTGAAGCAGGCGAGCCATTCGGCGCATTTGTAGGCTACCTCACACCCGACGAGGTCGCCCTGCTGGCAACATCCCTCGAAGGTCTCCTCGCGCCCGAACAGTCAGAAGCCGAAGAAGACCACATCACCTTCCGCTACCAGCATTACGCCCTGCCCTCCTCCTTCCGCCTGGTCGATGAAGTCCTACCCACCCACGCAGCCGGATTGCTGGAAGCCATCCAGAAAGCTTCAGAGCAGGGCTACGGCCTGATATGCAGCGTGGAGTAGCTACTTGTACATAAAAACGATGAAAGACTTGTTATGGTAGTTGCCAAACTTTTGCATCGCTGAACGCAATTTCCGCGCCGCCGTCGTTTCCCGTGCCCATCTGAACGCCAATCGTTCGTGCCACATCCACCACCTGTTCCCGCCGGAGCTTGTATTTGATAGGACCCCTGGATAAAGGAGCAGGTCGCCCCACCTTGCTTTCCTATGTCCCACTGGTAACCTGAGTTCCCATTGCTCAATGAATCATCCAGTACCGGCGCCTGATTGAGCGGTATTAGTCGTGACTTGTCGGTAGCTATGAGAGTACCTCCATTACTTCCAGTAGGAGTAGCTGTAGCAACATCGGTAGCAGTACTGGTACCTGTAGCCGTAGAAGAAGGAACTGACGTGGAGGAAGTAACCGTCGACGTATTTGTGGAAGTCGGGAACGATGCATGCGTATTGTCGTATCGTAAAAATTGAATGGCGTTCGATGCCACAGATAAGATCAGTAATACAAAAAGGAGAGCGGTTGATCTCTGAAGGTTCGGGAACCGTAAAGTCTTGAAATGATCTTTCACACTTGGAAACGCCTGAACAAAAGCGAAGAATAAACCAACGACATTGAGAATGAGGGTAAAGATCGTGATGATGAGAGTATCGGAGATCCCCCCTTTCGTTAGTGACGCCTCTTACCATGTGTGTTATACTCTGCATACAGCACAAACATCCGTTCACATTTCGGGGAAGAGAGCCAACGCATGGGTGATGTCACGCCGCTACAAATCGGGCCATTCGCCATCATACGCCTGCTGCGCGACGGCCCGTTTGAATCCGTCTATCTGGGCAAACAGCAGGGACGCGCCAAAAATTACAGCACCATTCACGTCTTCCATACCCCACTCGCTACAGATGAGGACAGGGAGGCTTTTCTCACGCGCGCGAAATCTCTCAAAAAGCTGAAGCATCGCAACATCGCCGAAACTCTCGACTATGGCCTGCTGCCCAACAACGAGCAGCCAGCGACGCGGGGCTACCTGGTCACACAATATGTTTCAGAAAAGAGCATACTCGAGCGCTTTCCCCAGGGCCAACTCGCAATGCCCGATGAAGTCAAGCGAGCGCTCTCACCCATCGCCGACGCCCTGCAATACGCGCACGCCTCGCATATCTATCATCATCATCTCCACCCCGCCAGCATCCTCATCGATGAGAGCAAACAATTCCTGCTCACGGGCTTCTCGCCCCTGCCACCGCTATCAAACAGTAATGACCCGGACGCCCTGCCCTACATGGCCCCCGAAGCGCTGCAAGGCAACCCCGGCCCGGCCAGCGACCAGTACTCCCTGGTCGTCATGGTCTACGAATGGCTCTGCGGACGCCGCCCCTACAGCGCGACCGACCGCGAAACACTATTACGACAACAGCAAAGCGAACCACTGCCCGCGCCGCGCAGCCTGAACAGCGCCATCTCGCCAGCCGTTGAACAGGTATTGCTCAAGTCGCTCGCGCGAAACCCCGACGAACGCTACCCACGCCCCCTGGCCTTTTCCAGCGAATATTTACGCGCCCTCATGGGCTTCGGCGGCCCTTCCATCCAGACAACAAGTGGATCATCGAGTGAAGTGGAAACGGGTAAGGTGCCATCCCCGCCATCGCATACCATACCAGAACCCAAATTAGTGGACGAACCGCCTGACCATCACGAACCGCAACCCGAACTAGTGGACGAACCGCCTGACCATCGCGAACCGCAACCCGAACTAGCGGACGAATCGCCTGACCATCGCGAACCGCAACCAGCAGCCGCGCAGGAAGAGCCGCGTCCCTTGACCCGGCGTTTCTCGACTGGCAGCATTACCGATCTGGGGGATACCGTCACCCATGACCTGCGACACAATGGCATACTCTCAAAACAACTGGACGGGTACGAAGAACGCGGCGCGCAGGTTGAAATGGCGCAGATGGTCGCCAAAGCTCTGATTGAAGAAAAACATGCCGTGATTGAGGCGGGTACGGGAACAGGAAAGGCGCTTGATGTGGACACTCCTATTCCTACGCCAGCCGGTTGGAAGCGCATGGGCGATCTCGTCGCAGGTGATTATGTATTTGATGAGCAGGGATGCCCAACCCGTGTCACAGTAGCATTTGACGTTATGCACGATCATAAATGCTACGAGGTTGTATTCAGTGATGGCTCAACGTTGATTGCAGATGCAGGGCATGAATGGGTATCTTATACGGCCTCAGATAGGTCATGGCAAAAACGACCGAGGAGGAATGTATATCGAGCGAAAAATTTCATAACCCAGGACCAGCTTCTCTTGCTTGAGCAGATCATCGCTCTCTCCTCAAAAGACAACGTACTCTCGGTAAACGAAGCAGTAGATCTCATCGGCGGCCATCGCTGGAGCGTTTATCAAGCTGCTCGTCAGATGGCTCCCGTCAACTCCAATATGCGACCCGCACGCTATCTACACCTGGAACTTCTTATTAATGTGAAAGATCGATTGACGAAAGACCTCGCCGGACAGCATAGGGATAATCGAGCATATACTCTTGTCACCACCGAGAAAATGGCAGCCACACTCACGGTTGGTTCGGTTCTAAGAGCTAACCACGCCATCGCCATCGCCGATCCTCTCAAACTCCCGAAGGTAGACCTTCCTATCGCGCCATACTTCCTCGGTGTCTGGCTCGGTGACGGTAGTAGCTACAGTAATCAGATAACAACCGCTGATCCAGAACTCATTATTGAGATTGAGAAAGACGGTTATACTGTTCGATCTTTAAAAAGCCATCCTTACCTGTACGCAGTCGATGACGAGAATGGCAAGGCTGCGAACCGATGGCGACCCGGAATGACTGGTCGACTGCGCGCGCTCGGGCTTATATTGAATAAGCACATCCCGGCAATCTATTTGCGCTCTTCAGAACAGCAGCGCCGCGCCCTTCTTGCCGGACTCCTTGATACCGATGGCACAGTTAGTCATACCGGGGCTATCGAGTATACAACCACAAGTCCGCAGCTCGCTCAGGACGTATTTGAACTAGCCTGTTCGCTTGGCTTCCGATCTACTTTTCGTATTGGACGCGCTCGTTTGAAACAGAAAGACTGTGGCCCCAAATGGACGCTATCATTCACAACAGAGGAACAGGTCTTCCAACTACCGCGTAAGGCGAACGCTCAAAAGGTGCGGCTCCGCAATTACACCTCTGAACGCAATCGCTTCCGCTACGTTACCGCAGTCCGTGAAGTACCTTCTCGTCCAGTACGCTGCATTCAGGTCGATTCTAAAAGCCATCTGTACCTTGCTGGCCGATCTATGATTCCAACGCACAACAGCCTCGCTTACTTGCTTCCCATCGTGCGCTCCGGGCGAGGCGCGATCATCAGCACCGCCAACAAAGCCTTGCAGGAGCAGCTCTTCTACAAAGACATTCCCTTTGTGCAAAAAAACGTGCAGGATTTCGATGCTGCCCTCGTCAAGGGCGTGGGCAACTACATCTGCCTCGACCGCCTGTATGAGGTGCGCCAGGAAGAAGCATGGGCCAACAAAAGCGCCGACTTCTCCCGCCTGCTGCGCGTCACTCAGGAGTTTGAACTGACCATTCCCGGCGATTTCGAGGCGCTGAACTTCCCCGTGCCGGGCGAACTGCTGCACCGCGTCAATGCTGATCGCGATCAATGCACCTGGAACGAGTGCAAATACTTCAAACAGTGCTATGTGCGCAACATGAAAGAAAGGGCCGAGATGGCCCAGGTCATCGTCGTCAATCATACCCTGCTTTTGCTGGATGCCGCCTCCGGTGGCTTTGTGCTGCCGCAGCGCGAGGTCATCATAATCGACGAAGCGCACCACCTGGAAGAAGAGGCCACCCGCGCCTTCACCATCACCGCCAGCCAGTCCCAGGTATACGCCCTGCTGGCCCAGAAACGCCTGCAAACCAACAGCTCGCCTGAATTGCAACAGGAGGTGAAAGCCAAACTGATCCTGGCCTGGGACAGGCTGACAACCGTAACTGACCCTGGCGCGAAGGGACGCGCCAACCTGCGCGTGCCGCTTGAAGAAGGGCTGGCGCTGGCAAGCTCCATCGAAAAGCTGGCAAACTCCCTTGAAAAGGAGCAGCCGCACTTTATCGTTGAGAAAGAAAATATCCTCTATAACCGGCTGCTCGCCCGCACACGCGCGCTGGCCTCCAGCATACGCGCCGTCTTCTCGGTGGACCAGCCCGAAAAGTACGTCTATTACGTTCGAGCGTGTCCCACTGGCCGGACGCAACCGCAATATCTCGCCCCTCGAAGTGTCAGCCGCTCCCCTGGATGTCACGCAATGGCTCAAAAAACACCTCTTTGACCGGACGCACGTCATCTCGACTTCCGCCACGCTTGCCACCGTCGCAGCCGGCACGCGCAAGCCCGAAGAGCGCGGCTCCGCCTTCACTTACTTCCGCTCGCGTGTCGGCCTCGACAACGCCAATTACCCCGACATCCTGGAAAGTATGCTCCCACTAACCTTTGACTACGAACACAACGCCCTGCTCTACCTGCCCCGCCACTTACCCCCACCCGCCTATGGCGATGGTGAAGCCTACATTGGCTATATGAAGGCTATGGCAGTCGAAATGCTGAACCTCGTGCGAGCGTCACGCGGACGCGCCTTCCTGCTCTTCTCCAGCCGGCGTATGCTCAACGATGTCTACCAGGAATTTAACATGCGTATGGACTCACGCGACCATTTCCGCCTGCTCAGCCAGGAAGATCGCAACATGACGCGCCTGGAACTGGTGCGCGAGTTCCGCACAGCCGAAGGCGCGGTACTCTTCGGCCTCAAAAGCTTCTGGGAAGGCGTTGATATCGCCGGAGAAGCCCTTTCGCTGGTAGTCATCGACAAAATGCCCTTTGACCCGCCCGACGACCCCGTCCAGGAGGCCCGTGTCGCCCTCATGAAAAAGAACGGCGAAAACTGGTTCGGCTCCTACGTGCTGCCCCAGGCCGTGCTGCGCCTCAAACAGGGCCTGGGACGCCTGCTGCGCTCGCACGAGGATCGCGGCGTAATGGCCATCCTCGACACGCGCCTGCACAGCAAAAGCTACGGCAAACTCGTCATCAACGCGCTCCCCCCCGCCCGCCGCGTCTACAGCGTCCGCGACGTAGAACGCTTCTTTGAAGAAAATGAGGAAAAAGATGCGCCGTTTTAGCTGCCAGGCTTTTATTCTTCTGCGAACGACTCGTCAAAGGTGGTTTTTTCGTACGCCTCAGCAATAGAGAATTGAATATTCACGCTGGTTAACTCTATCGTATCATTGTGTATAAAGTTGCGCATAATCCAGTAATCTGCTTCGCGCCGATAGAGTTGGATTCTCATAACCTTGGTGTCAATGAAGAGATTTTCCTGAACCGATGGCATATTTTGATATAAATCGGCTTTGATTCCACGGTCACGAGCCTTTGTGCCAGGGGATAATACCTCAACAACAACACAGGGATGGCGGATAACTTTTGTAGCGTAGCGATCCCTTTGGTCACAACTAATAGAGGCATCGGGGCAGAGGCAATTTTCTTCGCCATCGAGTTCGATATACACATCTGAGTTATACGCGATGCATGGCCGTTTGCGAAGCTGCTCCCTGAAAATGCTCGCTACATTTAGCCCAATGATAGAATGATCAGGTGATCCTCCTGTCATCATATAGGGATAGCCATCAACCAATTCATAGCGGTGCTCAGGGTCCTTCTCTAAGAGGGCATAGAACTCTTCAAGGCTTATTTTTCCCTGATACTCGTCGTGTTGAATTGCCATTGGTGTTTCTCCCTATCGAGCGAAATGCTAGCCTCATACGTCGGTTTCATTATACCATAGGGGTGGCTCCATTTTTGCCCAAAAACAAAAAAAGTGCCAAGGGACGGAATCGAACCGACGACACCAGCATTTTCAGTGCTGTGCTCTACCAACTGAGCTACCTTGGCTTGTCTTGCTGACGGGACTAACTATAGCATAGCTCTGTAGATACGTCAATAACCTTTGGCACTTTTTTTGGAGGGATGCGAATAATCACATCCTTACAAATCAATCCTGACACGCTCGATATTGAGATTCATGGCGGCAAGCCGGGGAACGATATCACCGTAGCCGCGTTCGAGCATATCAACGCCAGTCACCATAGTAGTGCCGCGCGCTACGGCGGCGGCGATGACGTAGGCTAACCCGGCGCGTAGATCGGGCGTGGCAATCTGCTCAACCGCCGTGAAAGGGGTTGGCCCGATAATGATGGCGCTGTGTTCAAAGCTGGATTCGCGGTAGCGACACTCGACCCCGCCCAGGCAGTGGGTCGTCAACTGCGTTTTCGCGCCCAGCTTGTCCAGCGCTTTCAGATAGCCGAAACGATTCTCATGCACCGTCTCGTGGATGATCGAGATGCCGTCAGCCTGCGAGAGCAGCACCGCGAATGGCTGTTGCCAATCCGTTGAGAAGCCAGGATATACATCCGTCTCGATAATAGCGGGCCGCAGTGATCCTCTGCGGAAGAAGCGGATGCTGCTAGCCTCAAGCAATTCAACACCGCCGCCAACCTGCTGGTAGTAAGAAAGAAAGTTGCCGAGCGTCTCTGGACGAATGCCATGCACAGTTATATCGCCATCGGACGCGCAGGCCAGGCAGGCCCACGATGCCGCCTCGATGCGGTCTCCCATCACCTTCATATGCGTACCATTGAGCCGCTTCACGCCCTCGATACGAATGTCTCGCCCAGAAGAGGTGAAAATGATGGCCCCCATGGCCCGCAGCATGGTGATTAACTCAAATACTTCAGGCTCGATAGCCGCGTTGGAGATGGTGCTGCGGCCCTCCGCCAGCACGCCGAGGTAAAGGCAGGTCTCGGTCGCTCCCACGCTGGGATAGGGCAATTTAATGTGCGTCCCTTTCAAACCACCGTTGCGAGATGCGGTAAATCCATCGTCCGTTACTTCAACTTTGCCCCCGAACTGTTCAATGGCTCCCAGGTGAAAGTCTACACTGCGCCGCCCTATAGCATCTCCTCCAACGAACGGGACCGAAACCTGCTTAAAACGATGCAGCAGCGCGCCCAGCAAAAGAATGGGGACGCGATTGCTGCCAGAATGCGGTACAGGCACATCGGATGCTCGCATATGAGACGGATCAATAATCAACGTCCCGTTATCAACCATATCCAGCTTGACGCCGATAGAGCTTAACATCTCTCTGGTGATCGTGACATCTCCGATAGGCGGAAAATTGGTTAGCATGGTCGGCGAATCCCCCAGCAGGGCCGCGACCATGGCCTTCGTCGTAAAGTTTTTCGCCCCCAGACAGCGAATCTCGCCCACCACCGGCTGCCCACCTTTTATGTTATAAGCATACGTTTGTTGTTGCGCCATATGTACCCTTCTTCATATATCTATCAGGCCGATTCTTCGCAATTTCTGGTCCGCAATCTGCCGCTCTATCCACTGAATCAGGGGGGCATCATGCTCTCGCTGTACGTCACAATAGCAGTCTGAGCCATTTATGTCAAGCATTTTTGGGCTGAGCTTATCTCCTTAGCGCGTCCGGTTCAATCACTGGTTCTCTACCTACACTTGCGCGGGACTGGTAACTGTTCCATTCTTTTGCGGCTTCGCCTCAGTTTTGACTGGCTCGCCTGCGGGGAGACTGACCTGCTCTGCTCGCTGTTTGATGCCGAGCAGCATCTTGCGTGTCATCAAGAACTCGATTGGCTCGAAGACGAAGCCTGTGAGTTTGCCTGCCAACTTAGCCGACTGAGACGGCTCCATCTGTCCGCATAAGCGCGAGATCAGACGTGTTTGCTCGCTGTCGATCGCTTCGAGAACAAAGGCCCAGGTAAATGCCGGAAACATTTGCTTAAAGCCCTCAAAGACGCCCTCGTCGACTGCCTCAACGCTGCCAATGACCAGGGCATGTTCAGGCTCGATAGAGAGCGCCTTGAAACCTTTGCCACCCGGTTCGGCTGGAATGATGTCTCCAACGTTGAGTTGTTGCCACGCCGGATTGATGCCCCCGGTGTTCTTCATCTTGAGACCGGCCATGTTCTCGAGCCATTCATAACTGTAATAACCGCCTCTGCCCTGTCCAAGTTGTACCAACCAGGGCCAGATGTCGGCGGGTTTCGCTCGAATCGTAATAGCCCGCGTGAGCTTCACATCAGGACGAGCTATTAGTTCATCGCCGGGGAGCGCGCGCTGCACTTCCTCGTCGGTGGCTCCCCACTTGCGCTGCCAGGGGCGAACGAAAAAGACATAGGCGCCCAACGCAGCCCCACCTACCGTACTTACCGCAATCAATTTTCTGGCGAACTTTATTGCCATTATCATGTTCCTTCTTTGCAAAACCATGCTCCTGAGAAGAATGGCATAAGGCGACATTCCCCGAGTAATTCAGGTGCGCCCGCCATCCGCCGGAGCAGACAACCTTCCAGCATGTATACTGTCACACCGGCTTCACATAGCTGTCACGAAAACCATGAGTCATCGCACAAGGAGGTCACGATTGCCAAGTACACTACAAATCACATGCAATTTTTAAATTATTATGTGTCTTAGATTATCACTAACACAAAAGCAATCAGTGATTTTTAATAGTATCGAATATTCCTTTTGTAATCACTTGATTAAAAGAGAAATATTGAGTATACTTTTAGACGTGAACTGTTCGATACAGTCAAATTTTCTCAGGAGGAAGGAGTATCAATCAAGATGAGATGTTTCACTCATCCACAAGCCGATGCTGTGGCTCAATGTTCCCAATGTCATAAGGGGATATGCACTTCTTGTGCCAATGATGTCGAGGGGGCAACCCTCTGCTCGTCGTGTTTCCAAACTGGGCTTCGCGAAGAAATTGCGCGTGCTCATCGTAGTGTCGTTGGAGTATGGGTCTTTACAGGTATTCTCACTGCTTGCTCCGTCATTGGGGCTTTTGGGTCGATCTCTCAGGCCGGAGCCGCTGCCATTTTGTATATCCCGCTGGGATTTGCAATCTCCTGGTGTCTCTTCTGGGGATGGTCGCCAGTATGGCACGGATTTAGGAGGACATTCGGGGGTTGGAGCATTTTCGGCACCTGGTTATTCCTCCTGATCGTCACAGTTCTTATATCCGAGATTCTCGTTGGGGTAGCTATATTGGTTGGAGCATTTACAGGAATAAAGAAATATAATGAGGCCAGGCGGATCATCGCGAATGGGAACCAGATGATTGCCGGGGCATCTGGCATGTCAGTACAGTAAGTGCCAGGAACTCAAGGCAGTAGTATTGTGTAGTGTATTTCTTGCTAACCTGCTTAACAACGTAACAAAACTCAGGGGAAAGATCGTGCTTTATAACCAATCTTCCCCCTGAGTTTTGCAAGTATTCTGGATGATATTTTATACCATTACGCTTTAACTTTCTCGCGTGGCCGTATATACTCCTGCCCGCCCATGAACGGGCGCAGGGCTGCCGGGATGCGCACGCTGCCGTCGGGCTGCTGGTGAATCTCGAAGAGTGGCAGCAGGATGCGCGGCGAGGCAATGGCGGTATTGTTCAGAGTATGCACAAACTTGACCTTGCCGTCTTCGTCGCGATAGCGCATGTTGACGCGCCGCGCCTGCCAGTCGTGGAAGTACGAACACGAATGGGTTTCGCGATAACGGCCCTCGCTGGGTAGCCAGCACTCCAGGTCGTACATGCCCACTTTCCCATCGCCCATGTCGCCCGTGCAAACATTGACCACGCGGTACGGCAGTTCCAGCGCCTGCACCAGTTCTTCCGAGTTGGCGAGCAGTTGTTCGTGCCAGCGCACCGACTCGGCATGGTCGGCTTTGCAGATCACATATTGCTCAACCTTGCTGAACTGGTGAATGCGGAAAACGCCGCGTGTATCCTTGCCATAGGTACCCGCCTCTTTGCGGAAACAGGGGCAATATCCCACAAAGGTCAAAGGCAGTTCTTCGGCTTTTAGAATCTCGTCCTTGTACATGCCGGTGATCGACACCTCGGCGGTACCCACAAGGAACAAGTCTTCATCCTCCACCGCGTAAACCTGATCGCGTCCTTTCGGGAATTGTCCATTGCCGATGAAGGCGAAATCACGCGCCATGGCTGGCACGATCATCGGGGTGAACCCTTTGCGCGACACGCGGTCCAGCGCAAAGTTCATCAGCGCCAATTCAAGCCGCGCGGCGTCGCCTTTAAGCGCATAGCTACGCGCGCCCGCCACTTTAACGGCGCGTTCGATGTCTACCGAGTCCAGTTTTTGCATCAATGCGTAGTGATCGAGCGGCTCAAAGTCGAAGTTCGGTTTCTCGCCCCAGTATTTGAAAGGCACGTTGTCGCTTTCGTCCTTGCCAATGGGCGCGCTGGGATCGGGAATATTGGGAACGTAGTAGAGCAACTGCTGGCGTTCATCTTCCAGAGCTTTGAGTCGCGGCTCCAGAGCCTTGATCTGTTCGGCCAGTTCCTTTGCCCCGGCAATCAATTGTTCGCGCAGTTCTTTGTCTTTGCCCGCCTGCTGCACGCGCTTCGAGATCTGGTTTTGTTCAGCGCGGCCCTCTTCGACCTGCCGTTGCAGCGCCAGCGCCTGGCGGTCAACTTCCAACAGATAATCGATGTCGAGCGTGTTGTTTTTGACACGCGCCGCCTCCTTGACAACATCGGGATGGTTGCGAATAAACGCGAGATCAAGCATAATTCTAGTGTCTCCTTCCTCTTTTCTCCGGACGGGGGGCCTACCTCCCATTTCGTAATAGGGTAGGGGCGGGGCTTGCCCCCGCCCTGGACTAATGGCTTGTCCCCTCCCTGGCTTTGTCTACATATACAAAGCAATAAAAAACGCCGTTGTCCTTGTAAAGGACGACGACGCGAAAGATGCGTGGAAATCGTGGTGCCACCTTGATTTATTCAAACTCCTGCGAGCTTGAAACTCTCTTGCCTGCTAACGGGGGCCACCGTTGGCGCTTATCGCGCTGGCTCGCGGGTGGATTTCCCTTCGTGGCGGCGGCTGCGTTGCACCAACCCGCAGTTCTCTTTCGCTCGAACAAAAGGTACTTGTCCCGTTCATTGCCATTATTCTCTGCTGCCATGAGTGTAACAGTGCTGTTCGTGCTTGTCAATAGCAAAAATATCTTGCTTTCAGCAAGCGTTTCTGCTACCATGCTTACATGAGCGAAACACACATCAGGGCCAATGATTGGAACGTCGTCGGCCACGAACATGCCATCAACGGATTGCGCCGCGCCATTTTATCCGACCGCGTGCGCCATGCCTACCTGTTCACGGGGCCGGAGCATATCGGTAAGGCTCTGCTTGCTCGCCGCCTCGCGCAGACGTTGCTCTGCACCGGCGGGCCAGACCCCAACGTCGCGCCGCAAAATCCCTGCAATACCTGCCTCTCCTGTCGCAAGGTCATGCACAATAACCATCCCGATGTCCACTACATCGCGCGACCGCCCGAACGGCAGTTCATCCTGATCGAGCAGGTACGCGCCTTGCAGAGCGACACTTCCCGTAAAACGCTGGAGGGTCGCCGCAACGTCTTTATCATCGATGGGATGCACGAAATGAACGTGCAGTCCGCCAACTGCCTGCTGAAAACGCTGGAAGAACCTGAGCCAGATGTCATATTACTGCTCACCGCGCCCGATCCCGCTCAACTCCTGCCCACCATTCTCTCGCGCGTGCAACAAATTCCCATGAACCTGCTGACCACCAGGCAAATCAAGAGCGCCCTTGAACAACAATGGCAGGTGGAACCCGACGAGGCCACCCTCATCGCTGCGTTAGCGGCTGGTCGCATGGGCTGGGCAGTGCGCGCCATTGTAAAGGAAGAGATGTTGGAAGATCGCAAATCGCAACTGGAAACCCTGGCGCGTCTGCCCTCCCTCAGCACCGCGCAGCGTTTCGACATCGCGCAGCGTCTCAGCGCCGATAGCGACAAACTTCGTGATATACTTGAGTTGTGGCTGCTGTGGTGGCGCGATATGCTTTTAGCAGCCAACAACAGCCTTGATCTCGTCGTCAACGTAGATATGTCTGCAACTATCCAGAGACAGGCCGCCAAAGTAGGCCCCGTTCAATCCCAGCGCATGGTGCGTGCCATCCTGGGTACAATGGAAGCCCTTGACCAAAACGTCAATGCGCGTATCGCGCTCGAAGTCTTGATGTTGGATTTACCATCTATGCGATAAGTTGGAGGTATACATATGGCTGTACAAACGTTCACAGCCATCATTCACAAAGAAGACGAATGGTATGTTGCAGAATGCCCCGAAGTTGGCACTGTAAGCCAGGGACACACCATAGAAGAGGCTATCGCTAATTTGAAGGAAGCTACTGAGTTGTACCTGGAAGAATTTCCCTTATCTGCCGTAAATTGTGATATAACAATATCACATTTTCTGATGAACTCTTCCGATCAAACCCGGTTATAGAAGAGTAGGGAGTCGTCCTCGTCCTGATGATCTTTCACAACTGAATAGGCTAATCACGAGAAACGTCCAGCTCCGTCCTGATGATCTTTAACAATTAAACAGGGTAATGGCTAGAAATGTCCGCCTCCATCCTGATAATCTTTGACAACCGAATAGGGGAATAATCGGAAACATCCGCCTCCGTCCTGTAGGGACAAGGGGCGGATGTGGGGATGGGTGGGGGCCTTGTGCTTGTCCTCGTCGGAGTGCGACCATCATGCCTGACGGAACCCCGGCAAATCATCTTACCACGAGGACAAGCACAAGGCCCCCACATCCACCCAACCCCACTCCTTGTCCCTACAGGACGGAACTACGTCATTACCTTATTCGGTTCGGAAAAATCATCAGGACAGCCCGCATCTATTGCTACACTCGGTCGGTAAAATTCATCAGGACGAGGACAACTTGCCAGTTGCCTACTCAAACCGTTCAACTCATTTCACCAAAGCACAAAGGAGAACCGAATGCGAACCGACTTCCAACACCTGCTCGTACATCAGGATGGCGGCGTACTCACCATCACCATGAACCGGCCCGAAGTGCTCAACGCCTTCAATGACGTTATGCTGGAGGAATTGACCGAAGCCGTCGAAGCTGCCGCCCGTGACGAAGCGGTACGCTGCGTCGTCCTGACAGGAGCGGGTCGCGCTTTCGGTTCGGGTCAGGACCTGCGCAGCCTCTCAGCAGGACATTCAAGCGGCGCGATAAGAACGGTCAGCCAGCATTTGCAAAAATATCATCGCGTGGTGCTGGCGTTACGCACTATGCCCAAACCCGTCGTAGCGGCGGTGCGCGGTCACGCTGCCGGTATTTCGTGCAACATTGCGCTGGCCTGCGATATGCGCATTGCATCAGAGGATGCGCGTTTCGTCGAAGCCTTCGCCAGGATTGCTCTCGTACCCGATGGCGGCGGCGGCTATTTCCTGCCCAAACTGGTCGGCGTTGGCAAAGCTATGGAAATCGCCATGCTGGCCGACGAGGTGAGCGGCGCGGAAGCCGAGCGTCTGGGGCTTGTCAATAAATGCGTGCCGATAGCAGAATTTGACGCCACCGTGACCGCCTTTGCGCAGCGACTCGCGAACGGCCCAACCCGCACCTATGCCTTAATAAAACAACAGATTTACGCCTCTGCCGAGTCCGATTTGCGCAGCGCATTGCAGCTCGAAGGCGAACTGCAAGACATGGCCTTTGAGACGGAAGATCATCGCAACGCTGTGATGGCCTTCTTGCAGAAGCGCAAGCCCGAATATAAAGGTCGCTAGCACGGTGCGTATCGACA
Organism: uncultured Chloroflexia bacterium; assembly: GCA_963769535.1. Taxonomy (GTDB): domain Bacteria; phylum Chloroflexota; class Ktedonobacteria; order Ktedonobacterales; family Ktedonobacteraceae; genus CF-113. The sequence continues at coordinate 604,068 of CAVYMC010000011.1, forward strand.
CCCTGACCTATCATAACGTCGAGACGCAGGGAGCGCGTCGCCGGGCCTGGCTGCGCGAACACAGCCCGCAGCACCTGCAACAATGCGCCGCGCTCATCCACTCCGCGCTTGAAAAGCGACTGCCCGGCGTGTCTCATGGAACGCTTGTGCTGGGCGCGGGTGCCTGCACGGAGATCCCTCTCAAGTAACTACAACGCCGCGAGCACCCTCTCTCCCTCGATCACGCCCTCGTAAGTCTCGCGTACCAGTTCAGCCACGCGCATCCAGCTATATTGGAGCGTCGAGGGACGCGCTGCCTGTCTCATCTTCTCCAACAATTCAGGTTGCTGCAACAGTGCGTCCAGGCGTTCGGCGAAGAAGCCGGGGCTGCGCGGGACGAGATAGCCCGTCTCGCCATTTCTGATGATGGTGGTCAGGCCGCCTGCGCGCGTGGCTACGACTGGAGTGCCGCAGGCCAGCGATTCGACCGCTGCCAGCCCGAAGCTCTCGTGGTACGAGGGGATAACCGTTACATCTGCCGCGCTGTAGAGCATGGGTAGTTCTTGCTGCGGGCGCGCGCCCAGGAAATACACACGTTTCGCAATACGCAGACTCACCGCAAGTTGGCGAAGTTGTTGTATTTCCTGGTCATCGGTCTTTTTGCCGCCAACGATGACGACCTGCGCCTTCTCTTTCATCAGAGCCGCGGCGCGTAACAGCAGATCAGGCCCTTTGAACGGATCGAGCCGACCCGCGAATAGCAGTACCGGGCTGTCCTGTTTCCAGTCCAGCCGTTCGCGCGCCTTCTTGCGATCATGCGGAGTGAAACGTTGCAAATCAACCCCGCAGGGAATGACCTGTACCTGGCTTGAAGTAGCCCCACAGTGACGGATGATCTGCGCGCGTTCTTCAGTCGTTGCGGCGATGATGCGATCAACATGTTTTATAAGGCGTCGTTCCATTTCGAGCCGCAAGGGGAGTTCCTGTGAGCCGGGATTAGCCAGTTGCTTCAAGTGCGCCAGCGTATGAAACATGGTAATGTGCGGGACGTGCCAGCGCTGCGCAAGCTGCATGGCGGCTACCCCCGACAGCCAGTAATGGCTGTGCAGCACATCATAGCGTTTGCCTGTGCTGAGACGAAAATCATCGATATACTGCGCGAAAGCGGGCAGATAATTATAGAGTTCGTCTTTATGGATGGATTCAGCAGGCCCGGCGTCTGCATGAATGACGCGCACACGCGGGCTAAGGTGGACGATGTGTGGTGTAGATTGGTTGGCGCGGCGGGTGAAAATATCAACGTTGATATGGGATTGTCCCAGTTCGCGAGCCAGTTGTTGGATATAGACGTTCATGCCGCCAGCATCTCTCGTGCGTCCCGGCATATCCAGCGGAGACGTATGGACGCTGAGCATAGCGATAGAATAACTCATACTCTTTAGTATGCTCCCTTTCTTCTGTTGTAATTAGCGTTCATTGCAGATGCGCGGCCAACGCCCTTCGCTTATATGTTTGATGTGTCGAAACATGGCGCTCTCCTTTCTTGAGCTACTACCTGATTGAACAAGTTGTGAGGTTATTTTATTCTGACATTATGATTTTTTCTCGCGCTTGCGCAGTTGCTTGATCGCGTCGTACATCTGGCGCATATCAACGCCTGACCCCTGCGCGAGTTCTTCCATGCAGTCAGCGCGCAACTTGATGGCCTTGCTAAAAGCGTCTGGCGTCATACAGGCCCAGTCGGCCAGGTCGTCTAGAATAGGTTGGTCGGCGTGTTCAAAGGTATCGTCGAATTCGTTCCAGAGCGAAAGCGGCAGGGGAACGACAGTATTGGGTTGGTTAGGGTCAGGATGCGCCTGCCAAAAGTGCGTTGTGAGCCAGCGGCGGCGCAACGGATAAACGTTACCGACCAGCCCGATATTAACAACCAGGCCCAGGCGGCGCGTTTCCTCGGCGGTCAGGCGCAGGTCGTGTTGATACATATACAGCACGTCGTCGATTGTATCAGCATGGACGCTGGTAGCGACATGATACCCGTCAGCCGTCAGATTGAGATAGCGTCGCGCAACGCGCCCCCACATATAAATGGGCAGGTGATCGCTTACCTCGTTGCACAGCGCATAGGTATGCTCCGGTTCGATGTCGGGCAGTTGCGTAAAGGCGAAGTCCTCATACATGCCGGACATATAGGCCAGCGCCGTGTTTTCTGGCACAAATTGAAGCAGCGCGTTCAGCGTGGTGGTCTTGCCCACGCCCGGTTGTGGGTCGGTTGGGCCAGCCACCGTCAGCGATGCGCCATGCTCCATGAGCAGCCAGATCAGCGCGACCGTTTGCGCATCGACGCAGCCCATAGCCGTGATCTGCGCCAGCGATAACGGGCGTCTCGAGTCGTAATGCCACCATAAACGTTCTCGTGGGTCTCGCGGATCAAACATATATGCGTTCCCTTCCACACGCGAATTAAACTATGCTATTGCTCCTGTGATATTTTCTCTTCGCCTGTTTTAGTATCTTCGGCAGGTAACGGTTTGGACTCGGACGTGGGCAGTTTCAGCCAACCCGGTTTGGGACTCCAACTGATAGCCACAACCAGTGGCCGCTTCTCATCTTCCACTTCCACAATGCTGACCGAGGCGTTGTCTATCATGAGTTTTCCGGCCTGCCCGGCCTCCAGCCCCGTATAATGCGCAACCAGTAGCTTGATGACATCAGCATGTGCCACAAAGGCCGGATATGCGCCGCTGGTCTCATGCGCGCGCCAGCGTTCGATGGCGGCCACGGCGCGGGTCTGAACCTGGGGAAACGTTTCAACGTCGGCAGGAGCGACCGTTGGATTTTTTACAAAGGCTTTCCACGTCTCGTCATTCTTATTCAGTTCGTCATGGTTTTGCCCGGCCCAGTGGCCCACATCGATATCCATCAAGTCGGCATCAAACTGGATGGCAAGTTGGCGCGGCTGCGCGATAATTTCGGCTGTCTCACGCGCCCGTTCCAGCGGACTGCTAATCACCGCGCTGATCGGCAAAACGGTTAGCGCGTCGACCAGTCGTTCCGCCTGTTGTTTGCCTGTATCGGTCAGGAGAATGCCCGGCAGTTGGCCGGGGAGACGATGTTCAACATTCCAGGTTGTTTGCCCATGCCGGATAAAAAGCAGGGTTTGTTTCATACCGGTTGAAGCGCTTTCCTCTATCACAGATCGTGGGGATCGAAGCCGCCGCCGCCAGCCAAAATGGTGCCAGCCCGCGCTCAGGTAAATCCACAATACGAACAATAAGCCACATATATTGCCGGTTAGTCTCTTGAATACACTTTTCATACACTACCCTGATCAGTTGGCAAAAATCATCAAGATAACTTGACCAACCGGTGTGGTAATAATTGTATCAGGGTAGGTACCAGTGGCGCAAGCAAGGTGACCAGGGCGACCGCAAGGGTGCGCCCGTACAATACACGATTGCGACGGGACAAGCCCGTGTATTGTACGGGCGCACCCTTGCGGTCGCCCTGGGGTGGTCTGACCTCTACCTCGCGGATGATAACCAGACCAACAGGCCCAATGCCAGCAGCCCCACTACCAGGAGAAAAGCGCATCCCAGCAAGAATTCGCCATTACCCACTTCCCTGGACCTCTTACGGGTCGGTATAAATCCTTTCACCGGCATGCTTGTGATGCTCTGATTGGCCGGATAAGGCGTGCGCATCCATTTTTGGGGTTGACTGGCAACGGGTGGAGTGACCGGCACCGGCATAAAAAGGTCGTTCTCTGGAGCAATCGAAGGCGTTACCGGCACCTGCCCGGTGTAGCGCGTCGGCAACGGCGGCACGATAAACTGCGTTTGCCTTCTGGCTGGCACTTTCAAGGGGGGAACCTGCGGGAGACGAAGTATAGCAGGCCATTCAAATTCCGGCTGCATATCCTGTGGCATAGTATGATCCTCCTCACACCACTCGCAACACACATCACTACAAATCCATACCTTAATATCCATTATACTGAACCCAACAATCTGCTTCGTCACATAGGAATTTATGCTCTATTTTGCTGACATATGCTCACCCCCTATCTTGTATAAGGTATGATGTGAGAAACGAGACGGAGTAATACAAGGAGAGAGGAAACGAGAAATGCAATTTAACGCGCTTATCGAAGAATGGCCCTCGGAATTTATGGCCTACTTTCGTGAATTACCGGGATGCTATTGTTCGGCTCCAACATACCAGGCCTTGCTCACAATCATCCCAGGCACGGTTGCCGATTACCTGAAATGGGTCAAAGCAAACGATACCACCGTCCTTGACGAGTTCGACGGTCAAGTAGAAATTGTTATAAAAGAGCATATCCTGGTCGAAAATGACAATATCGGCCCGCGTTTCGAAGCCGACCTCGCGCCACCCGACGACTCCGAGATCGATAAAGCATTGAATGTAGCCGCCGCTGCTCGCGCTGCCCTGCTCGAACTCTATGAACAGGTCTCACCCGCGCAGCAGATGCACAGGCTTTCTCCTGAGTCATGGTCATTGACCGAGCATATGCAGCACCTGCTGGAAGCCGAAGCATGGTACCTCTCTCGTTTGCAGGAGCATCCCATCGAACCTTCGAGCGATGCTCCACCCGCCGATCTCGCCATGACATTCTTCGAGAACGCCATGGACTACGAACTTATCCTGCGCAACCTGACACCAGAGCAACGCCAGCACATCTACACCCACGATGGCGAACAGTGGACCGCCGCGAAGGTGCTGCGTCGCATGACCGAACATTTACGAGAACATTACCTCTGGATGGCGGAGATCGTAAAAGATGTAATATCACAACATCATCACATTCATTCTCTCGACTTTTAAACGGCTCTGGATAGTGCTTTGTTCTATGGTATACTTACAGTGTTAGAGAGATTGTATTTCGACAAGGATCATTCCCATATGAGGGCCGCCAGTGCAGTCTTGCTACGCAGCGGGCCTCGTTAATGACTTGTCATCTGTATACCAGAATGAAAGGAGCCGTCCGCAATGCAAACGATGGGAAGAGAAGTCAAGGATGAGTTCTTTGTAGATGAGTACACCGGTGGACTCGTTGGCCCGAGTCTCGGCTTCGCAGCGACGGTCAAGGATGGAGGACACATCAGTTGTGTCGTTCCTCCTGGCTGCTGGGGACCAATGATCACACCAGAGTTCCGTGGTGGTCACGAAGTAACACGCCCTGTAGGCGTGGAGGGAGCCAGGGTTGGTGACGCGCTAGCCATTACTATCGAGTCTATGCGCGTGCTTTCACTGGCTACATCCTCCGGTACGATGCTGACAAACCCGGCAGCGTTTGGCGACGATCCTTTTGTTGATAGAAAATGTCCAGGCTGCGGCACACTGTGGCCCGCTACCCGCGTCGAAGGAACCGGAGAGGGCAGCATTCGCTGCGTGAAGTGTGGAACGCCTGTCAAACCATTTGGATTCGAAGAGGGCTATACCATCGTGTTCGATCACGATGGCATGGTCGGATTGACGGTTGGTGAAGACACAGCGCACAACTTTGCGCTGCGTGCCCGCGAGGTCGCGGCTCTGCCGGCAAATGCTCGCCAGCATCCTATTCTCCTCTTTGAACCACACACCATTCCCGGCACGCTTGCGCGACTCCGTCCATTTATCGGCAACATTGGCACAACGCCGAGCGCCGACCTGCCCGATTCGCATAACGCTGGCGATTTTGGCAACTTCCTGGTTGGAGCGCACCACCCCTACGGCATGTCGCTGGAAGCGCTCAACCGCGCGAAGACCGATGGGCATCTTGACACGAACGAAGTACGCGCCGGAGCGGTCTTGATCTGCCCGGTCAAAATTGATGGCGGCGGGGTCTACATCGGCGACTGCCATGCGAATCAGGGCGATGGCGAGCTTGGGCTGCATACCACCGACATCACGGCTGAGGCACGAGTGCGCGTCAATGTCATCAAGAATCTCCAGCTTGATGGCCCCATCCTGCTGCCTGTGGCCGAAGATTTGCCCTTCATCGCCCGTCCTTTCTCAAAGGAGGAACTGGCGGCAGGGGAGCAACTGGCGAAGCGTTACAACGTCAAGTTGCAGCGCAACGTCGGGCCTGTTCAGTTCATCGGCACTGGACCCACTCTGAACGAAGCGACCGACAATGCCATCGAGCGTGCCGCCGGTATCCTCCAAATGACGCAGGCAGAAGTACGCAATCGTTGCACCATCACCGGCTCGGTAGAAATCGGTCGCCTGCCGGGCGTGGTGCAGTTGAACATGCTTGCGCCATTGTCGCGGCTCGATGCTATCGGCCTGGGGCCATACGTTCGCCAGCAATATGGCCTGTAATCCCAAGTGGTGAGAACTGACCGTTCTCCCTTTCGCTGCACTCGTCTCCTTCTCTCCAGACTATGAGGAGGGAGGGAGGCGAGCATCAGCGAGGCGGAGGTAGCAAATTTCAATATTGCCAGAACAGCAGATGTATTAGGAGGGCGAGATCATGCAGTTACACGCCGCACTCTATGGCGGGGCCCGTGTAGTCGTCGGCAAGCCGGTTGTTGACCTGTCGTTCGACGCGCCTTCCGTCACTCTGGCACAACTGGTGGAGGAGCTTATCGCTGCCTACCCCCGCGTGCGACCGTATCTGCTAGATGCATCGGGGACGTTACACACGTCTATTCGGGTGCTACTCAACAATGAGCGGCCCGATCCTGACGCCACTCTTGCTACACCGCTGCACGCCGAAGACCGGATCATCTTTCTCGTAGCTGTGGCAGGTGGTGCGGCATAGGCGCTTCTCTGTCCAGCATCTACTATGTATTGCTAGTCTCGTAAAGAAAGGTGGAAACTATCATGGCCCAACTCGCAGCAGAATCTGACCGCGCCACATCGAAAGCGTCCGTTTTCGCCAATCCCTCTCCTCTTGGTCTTTGTGGCTTCGCAATGAGTACATTCGTCCTCAGCTGTATCAACGCAGGTTGGTTCCCTGTAGGAGGAACCAACATCATTGTTGGTCTGGCGTTCTTCTATGGCGGTATTGCCCAGCTCATCACAGGCGTATTGGAGTTTAGGACGGGCAACACTTTTGGGGTGACTGCCTTCACCTCCTACGGAGCCTTCTGGCTTGCTCTAGCGTTTATCTTTATCCCAGGATCAGGTATTCTGGCGGGTATCCCCGCAACAGCGTTTCATCCAGCGCTAGGTCTATTCCTGCTGGGTTGGACGATTTTTACAGGTATGCTGCTCCTCTGCACGTTCAGGCTCAACAATGCCTTGATCGTCACATTTGCGCTGCTGTTCGTGGCTCTTATTCTACTGACCATTGGAGAACTGGGGTCTAGTACGGGAGCGCATACGCTTGGTGGCTATGTCGGCGTCGCAACAGCGATAGCCGCCTGGTACACCGCGCTGTCCATGCTTCTCAGCGCGGTGAATTTCCCCTTCACGCTGCCAGTAGGTCCAAGAAGTTAACAATGCTGGTACATGAGCTACAATCACACGTTTGTAGAGGCCGCTCTCCATTCTGGAGAGTGGCCTTCTTCTCTGGCTCATGCTTGCTCCCCCTTTTTCGATATTCAGCCGAGTAGCTGCACATCAATACGTGAGAACTTGTAAAAACGATTGAACCACACGCTCTGTTTCTTCAGGACTTTGCGTTTCCATCAGTTGCATTCGTAAATCCTGCGCTCCCGGAAAACCGTTAGCGTAGACTTTAAAAAATTTGCGCAGTATTGGAAAGTGCCTGGTATCTCCCCAGGTATCAATCCAGAGCTGCATGTGGTCGAGCAAAAGCTGCATTTTTTCTTGCGGCGTTTTGTCGCTTAATGTGATAGCGCCTGAGAAAAGGTAGGGGTTATCAAAAATGCCTCTTCCTATCATAGCCCCGTCTGCTCCGGCTTCCGCCACTTTTTGTTGCGCGTCGCCGAGTGATTTCACATCCCCGTTCCCAATGATCAGCGTCGTACTGTTCATCGCGTTTCTCATCTCAACCACTGTTTGCAGCCTGTCCCAGTGCGCCGGGACTTTGGACATTTCAGAAACGGTGCGCGCGTGAACGGTCAGCACAGCCGGATTTTGTTCAAGCACAAAGGCAATCCAATCAAAGTCAATCGCCCGAAAACCAAGTCGTGTTTTAACACTGACAGGTATGATACCTGCGGCGCCCTCTTTTGTCGCGTCGATAATCTCTTTAGCAAGCGGCCTGTTATTAATAAGGCCAGAACAAGCCCCCTTATGCATAACGCCAGAAGCGGGACAGCCCATATTCAGGTCAATGCCGTCAAAACCCATATCGATCAATTTTTTTGCCGCTTTGAAGAAGTTTTCAGGATATGTTCCCCATATTTGAGCAACTAAAGGCCGTTCTACTTCAGTATAGCGAAGCCGTTGGGTAACATGTCGTTCCCCTTTTGAGAACATCCCCTCAACGTTGGTAAATTCAGTAAAAAAAACAGCAGGCTTACCACAGCGGGCAATCACTTGCCTGAGTACCGTATCCGTCACATCTTCCATCGGTGCCAGGATAAAAATGGGTTTATTTAATTCGTTCCAGAAATTTCTCATGTTGAAAATTGTGTACTCTATCTGACTTCACGTATGGCTAAAGAAGAGCTTAAATGCAATGATCTGAGCGCGTTGAGTCCCACAGTGAGATATATCTACTCGCCGCCTTATTATACATCACAGGTAAAGAGGGATAGCCGCCAGGGCAGGAACAAGCCCCCCTACCCCATACGAATAGATGGGGATGCGCAGCGGTCGTACAGGGTACGGGCGGGGCTTGCCCCCGCCCTGGCAATCTAAGATCAACGGTACGCCTCGGCCTGCAAATCAAACAATTCGGCGTAACGCCCGTTCAAAGAGATCAGTTCAGCGTGCGAACCGTTCTCAATAATATTGCCGTTTTCGATGACGAAAATGCGGTCGGCCAGGCGCACGGTGCTGAAGCGATGACTGATGAAAACGGCTGTCTTCCCCTCGGTCAGCGAGCGGAAGTGTGTGAAGACCTCGTGTTCGGCCTGCGCATCGAGAGCGCTGGTCGGCTCGTCAAGCACAAGTATACGGGCATCGCGCATGAATGCTCGCGCCAGCGCGATCTTCTGCCACTCGCCGCCGCTCAACTGCGTGCTATCTTTCAAATCCTTAAACCAGCGTCCAAGCATGGTATCGTAGCCCTTTGGCAGCCGCTCGATCACGTCACTGGCCCCGCTCTGGCGCGCCGCGCTCATAACGAGTTCCCGCTGTTCGATCTTGTCCACACGCCCGACACCGATGTTTTCCTGCGCGGTCATGTAGTAGTTCACATAATCCTGGAAGATCACGCCAACCTGTTCGCGCAGCTCCTTCAGATCATATTCCTTGATGTCGCGACCTCCTATCAAGATTACACCCTCGTCCGGCTCGTACAGGCGTGTCAGCAGCTTAACCAGCGTCGTCTTGCCCGCGCCGTTGCGCCCCACCAGGGCGATGGCCTCACCCGCGTGTATCGTGAAACTCACTTGTTTCAGGGCCGCCTGCGTCTCCGGGTCTTTGCCTGGATAGGTGAAACTGACATCGCGGAACTCGATGTCAAGCCCTTTTACCTCCGCGTTCGAGCGGTTGCGCGTTCTCTGGCGACACGATGCGCGGGGAGTACGCGAGGAACTCGAACAGCGTATTCACATACAATGTATTCTCGTAGGTAGAGGAGATACCGTTCAACAAACTCTGGAAGTTCTGCCCCACCTGTATTGCTGTTTGTGTGTACAGGGTCAACTGGCCCAGCGTAATCCGTCCTAGCACGGTCTGTAGCGCCACGTAGAGGTAGATGGCGCTATTGGCTATGACCGTCAGACCCGACCAGAGAAAGTTGATTGAGTAGCGACGGAGCAGCAACCGCTTATCCTGCTTATACAGTTCAGTAGCCAGACGCCAGAATTTGCCTGTGAAAAAGTCACCCAGATTGAAAAGTTTTATTTCTTTAATATACGTGTCGGTCGTCATCAACGAAACGAAGTAGGCCATCAGGCGGCGCTCCGGCGATTGACGGCGCATGAGCTGGTACCCTCTCCACCCGTAGCGCGTGCTTGAAAAGAAAGCGGGAATAGGGACGATCAGCGCCACAATGGCGAGCCACCACGCCAGGTGCAAGAGCAGAAAAATCAAAGTGATCAGGGTCACAACAGTGCTACCCAAATTGAAAGTTTGCGAGATCATCGAAACAGGCTGATAGCTGGACTGGTTCGCGGCCTGGCGAATTTTATCGTATGATTCGGGATTCTCAAAAAAAGATAGGTCGAGTGTATTAGATTTCTTCAAGATATCCAGTTGCACGCGGTTAGATACCTGCTCTTGCAGGAGCTGTTGCACGATATTGCTCAATGTGCCGAGCAAGCTTGATAGCAGCGTGATGCCCAGTTGCAAAGAGATCGGGAGCCAGATGTGATCTATGCTATGGTCACGTATCGCCAGCACTACCCTGTCAATCAACAGGGCGCTGATCGAGATGCTGATGGCGGGCATAAAGCCCTGCAAGAGACTCAATAGTCCCATCATCATCGTCAATAGCGGACTCGTTGACCACACCAGGTGTAAAACGCGCGGCAGACTCGCAAAAGCGGCTGGCACCTTCCTGATGCTAAACTTCTCATCGCTTTGTGAACGTGGGCCTCCTCTATAGGAGGGAATGGATTGTCTCATGGAATATCGTGCCTCTCCGTTTTTCTCTTCAACTAATATTTAAAAGAGCCTCCGCAGCGCATGAACCTATTCCAAGTATACGCATAAGAAGGGGATAGTACAGCGTCCTTACCGCCAGTTTTTCCATCAGGTAAAACTGCCAGTAATGTACTGGTAATTCCTACAGAGGACAAGGCTCTCAAAAGGAGGGACGCTTGCGCCTAATGCTGCGTTCGTTAAATCCGATAACAAAAGACTCGGCGATGATAACGGGGTATCTTAGGTGGGCGTCCCCAGACCCAGGGGTTGGCCCGCCGATTGAGTTGCGCAGTAGCGACGCGGGTGGCTTGCTCAATCTCTTTGGGATTGGCAAAGCTCTGCCCAGCGAGTGCGTCACGACGGAAGAACCGCCACCAGCCCTCCTGCAAATTGAGCCAACACGCTCCGGTGGGAATAAAGACGTGATGGATGCGCGGATGATCGGCCAGCCAGGTGCGTGTCTCGAGGCTGGAATGACTGCTGAGATTGTCAGTGATCACAAAGATGTCTCCCGTTGGGTTGTCAGCTTCGATGTCGGCCAGCAGGGCAATGTAGCCTTTGGAATTGCGCGAAGCGGCACAGCGAGTCAGTTCTTTGCCATCGCGCACTCGTAAGGCCCCATAGACCCAGGTCTTCTCGGACCACGCCCGTAGTCCATGGGCGCTTTGATACGGTGTCCGTTGGGCGACCAGCCAGGGGCAGGCGCAAAGGTGCGGGGAATTACCGGGCCGAGTTCGTCGGTGCAGACGGTCGTCGACCCCACTGGTGGCTCGGTGTAGTGGGTGACGACCGCCGTTCTTTTGGGAGGAAATCCTTGTCACGAGGAGTCCCCCAGCTGTGGGTCTGGCGCCATCGCACCCCTTCACGCAAGAGGATCGTGCGGATCTGGCTGCGTTTGACCTGCATACCGGTCTCTTTGGCAGCCTGGGCCAGCGCAGTGAGGCTCCACTGGGCCGAGCCTTTTTCGTCACGCGCCACCATCGTCCCATCTTCCTGCGTCACTAATCGCCCGGGGGGAGCCTGACGCACCAATGCGATGAGCTTGCTCTCATCGGCTGCCGTCAACCGACGGGGTCGGCCGGGTTTGGGCCGGTCGCCCAGTCCCTCGATCCCCACTGCATCGAAGCGGTGCAGCCGCCGTCGCACCGTCAGTGCACTACACCCTACCTCCCTGGCTATCGCTTCCACCCGCTCTCCGTCCCAACTGCGGGCCACCATGCGAGCATGCAGGATCCAATCTGCTGGTCCGTGCCGACTCGCCGCCAATTTGCGCACTTGCTTCTCTTCTTTGTCATCTTGTGATGCCCGCACACGCAAAATCTTCGGCATTTCCTTGCTCCTTTCCCTGTATTTACCTCCTTTCTTATTCTATCACCTTTTCACGAACGCAGCACTAAGCCGTGCTGATTAATTTTGATGTCCGATGATGTCCGAATAGGGAAATGACTGGAAACGTCCGCCTTCGTCCTGTAGGGACAAGGGGCGGATATGGGGCAGGGTGGGGGCCTTGTGCTTGTCCTCGTGGTAAGATGATTCGCCGGGGTTCCGTCAGGCATGATGGTCGCACTCCGACGAGGACAAGCACAAGGCCCCCTCATCCACCCAACACCACCCATTATTGTCCCTACAGAATACGCCTACAACTAGACATTGACGAATGCGCACAGGGACACTACACTACGGTTGAGCGCAATTCATCGCTTCCCAATAATGCCGGTCATTTTTACATATATCTATGAAAGGTTGTCCCAAATGCAACACCATCTCGTCAGGCGCGTCACCGTCAAATTGGCTCCCTTCCTGCTCATCCTGCTGCTCGTCTTGAGCGCGTGCAGTTCCTCTAGCAGCACCGGCGGCACTACTCCGACGCCACACCCCACAGCTACCACCACACAATCCACTTCAAATAGAGTGACACCAGCGGCAACGACCACAGATATTCCCGCGCAGGTCGATACCTGTCCGCGCTTAATCGGCTATCCAACGACGGGTTCCTATTGCTATACGCCGCACCAGTTGCGCGTGGCCTATGGCGCGGAATCGCTCTACGAACATGGCTACACTGGTAAGGGGCAGACAGTGGTTGATATCGTGTCATATGGCAGCCCGACGCTCCAGCAAGATATGCAGGTCTTCGATGCACAATTTCACCTGCCGCCGGTCAACCTGCAAATTCTTGCGCCGCTGGGAACCGTGCCGTTTAATCCAAACAACCAGGAGATGCTCGGCTGGGCCGGTGAAACCAGTCTTGACGTGCAAATTATTCACGCCATTGCGCCCGATGCCGCCATCGTCGTGCTGACCAGCCCGGTTGACGAGACCGAAGGCACCATTGGCCTGCCGCAGTTCCTGCAACTGGAGCAATATGCGCTCGGTCACCACCTGGGCAATATCGTTTCCCAGAGCTGGGTGGCTTCCGAGGTGACATTGAGCGACAGCGCGGGACGGCAGGAGATCGCGCAGTGGGATGCCTTCTTAAAGCAGGCCACAACGCAAGACGGCATGACGTTTTTCTCAGGCTCCGGCGACAACGGCGCGACCGATTACGCTAATTTGCAGGCGACGAAGCTCTCGCCCGTCGCCACAACCAACTTCGCGCCCGATGACCCCTGGGTAACTGCCGTCGGTGGGACTTCGCTGATCCGCCAGGGAAACAGCGCCTCTGAGGTAGCGTGGAACTTGAGCGGGGGCGGCTTCAGCCAGTTCTTCTCCATCCCCTCGTATCAAAAAATACTGCCTGCTTCTGTGCAAACGCTGCTGAAAGGGCGGCGCGGTGTGCCAGATGTTTCCGCCGACGCCGATCCCCTCACCGGCCTCGTTTTCTACGAGGCGGGAACATGGAACCTTGCAGGCGGCACAAGCGCCTCCACTCCGCTCTGGGCTGGCCTGATGGCGATAGCCGACCAGATGGCTGGCAAGGGTCTGGGCTTCATCAATGCCGCGCTCTACAAACTGGCAATGTCCAACCGCTACGCGCAGGACTTCCATGATATTACCCGGGGGAACAACAGCATTCATGCGCAGGGTGTGAACGTAACCGGCTATTCCGCCACTACGGGTTGGGACCCCATCACCGGCCTCGGCTCTCCTGACGCAGAGAATCTCCTGCCTGACCTTGTCGCAGCGCTGAAATAGCTAAAGTAACACAAAGAGGGAGCCTGAGACATCCAGGCAGGACATTGCATAAGTGGACAACCGGGATATAATATGGCAAGAGAATAACTTACCGAGAAAGGATGTACATAGCATGGCGATAGATATTAACATGATGAAAAAACGCCTCGAAAGAGAAGCAAGCTGAATTGCTGGTGAACCTCGGAGGGTTGACGCAAGCCCATCCACGGCCGGTCGGCCCCATTGAGGCCAACGACGGCGCGCCAGATTTTGAGGAGGTGGCTGTTGACTTCCTGGAGATACAGCAAGAGCAATCCATTCAGGCCAACGAACAGGCCTTGTTGACAGAGGTGCAGCGGGCGCTCAAACGCATCGAGCAGGGTACCTATGGCAAATGCGTAGAGTGCGGGCGTCCCATCCCTGAGAAACGCCTCGAAGCCATCCCCTGGGCCGCCCGTGATATTGAACATGGAGCAAAACTGGAGCAGAAGAACCTGGTAGATGTTGAACATAGTGATGAGGGATAATCTTACCCCTGCATGGGCTGAATCTACCGATACTACCCATTCTGAAGATCAACTCTTATAAACCCTATCACGAAAGGCAAACACTCATTATGTCCAGTACGAAAACATCGCAGCAGGCGCTAATGCCATCGGCCACCGACTTGTATAATATCGACCACTTGCTCAGCGAGGAGGAGCGCATGGTGCGCGATACCGTGCGCAAGTTTGTCAGCGAGCGCGTGCTGCCCATTATTGGGGATCATTTTGAGGCGGGGACGTTTCCACGCCAGTTGATCCCTGAAATTGCCGACCTGGGCTTGCTGGGGATGCACCTCGAAGGCTATGGCTGCGCCGGGTTGAGCGCGGTCTGCTATGGCCTGGCCTGCCAGGAATTGGAGGCGGGCGATAGTGGTTTGCGCTCGTTCGTCTCGGTGCAAGGCTCGCTGGCGATGTTCCCCATCTACAAGTTTGGTTCAGAGGAGCAGAAGCAGCGCTGGCTGCCGCGTATGGCGCGCGGCGAGGTCATAGGCTGCTTTGGACTGACCGAGCCGGATTCGGGCAGCGACCCCGGCAGTATGCGCGCGACGGCGCGGCGCGATGGCAATTCGTACATCCTCAACGGCACCAAAATGTGGATAACCAATGGCGGTATCGCCGATATCGCCGTCGTCTGGGCCAAAACCGATGATGGCATTCACGGCTTCCTGGTAGAACGCGGCACGCCCGGCTTTAGCACCAGCGACGTGCATCACAAACTCTCGTTACGCGCTTCCATCACCTCGGAATTGCACTTCGAGGAATGCCGCATCCCCGCCGATAACATGCTGCCCGGCGCGCGCGGACTGCGCGGCCCGCTCTCCTGCCTTGACGAGGCTCGTTTTGGCATCGCCTGGGGCGCAAGCGGCGCGGCGCGTGCCTGCTATGAAGTTGCCCTGGATTACGCCAAAACGCGCGTGCAGTTTGACCGTCCCATCGCCAGCTTCCAGCTTGTGCAGGAAAAATTGGCGATCATGGCAACCGAACTGGTCAAAGCGCAATTGCTCGCGCTGCAACTGGGCAGGCTCAAGGACGAAGGGCTGATCCACCCCGTGCAGATTTCGCTTGCCAAGCGTAACAACGTGCGTGAGGCGCTGCGCACGGCGCGGGAGGCGCGTTCGATTCTGGGAGCCAACGGCATCACCCTCGAATATCCCATTAGCCGCCATTCCAATAACCTGGAATCGGTCTACACCTATGAAGGCACCGACGACATACACACGCTCATCATCGGCCAGGCCATTACCGGGCTAAATGCCTTCTCGTGATACTAGCCAGGCCCTTACATTAACCAGGGCGGGGGCAAGCCCCGCCCGTACCCTACTACGGCGCAATCCATGTAGACCGTACAGGGTACGGGCGGGGCTTGCCCCCGCCCTGGTAATTGGCAATCATGGCATCTCAACTGACCTGTGTGGTGAAAACAACCAGTCGTTCATCGTAGCCAGAACCCGTCCAGACTCCACTGCAGGTGATTAAATTCAAGTGATTGCCTGTAGTGGGGCCAAATACGGCGTCGATAGCATCCTGGCCGGGATAGTTGGCGGAGAACCTCACAACCCGGTTGACCATGTAATTGATGACAGTGCCTTCATTTGTCACTATCGTTACCGTATCTCCCGGTTGCAGCTTGTCGAGCGACCAGAAGACAGCCGGGTCTCCGCCCACGCGATTAACATGTCCGGCGATCACCGCATTGCCGGACTGTCCTGGCGCGGCTCCTACGTCATACCAGAAAACGTTGCTCCAATATGGCGAGTTGTAGACCTTTGACACCGGCGCATCCATAGCACCCACTGCCGTTTGCCCCACTCCCGTGATGGACGCATCAACGTGGATGGCCGGAATTTGCAAACGCGCAGGCGCCCAGGGCGCATTCACCGGCGTAGACCCGGTAACGCCGTGGCTATAGTTGTAGATTAAGACGGCTGAAATACCAGACAGAATGACTACCAGTACAAATATAAGCTTCTTCATGACTCTACAAACCTGCGTTCTAATCTAACATATGCCGCGTGAAGTTGCTTGCCTCCGCCCCGGCTAATTCGCGGCCAGTGACATATTCTGCCCGCGCATCAACCAGACGTAGCTATCTTCCAGGCTTGGCTCCGTCAATACAGCCTCGGACTCGTCGGATGGAACCAGTTCGCCAACGACACGATACTGTACCGAAGTATCCATGTGCATGGTTGAAACTACCGTAATCTCGCCTGTTGGTCTGCTGGACCTGGTACCATTCGTGGTGACTATCCATACTTTACCACGCGCCTGCCCTATCAGGTCAATGGTGGTACCCTGGAAAACCACGCGCCCATTTTTCAGGATGGCAAGGTTGCGACAAGTCTGCGCGATATCTTCGACGATATGGGTAGAGAGGAGTACGGTGCGCTCTCCGCCCAGGTCTGATAACAGGTTGCGGAAACGGATGCGCTCTTCCGGATCCAGCCCGGCGGTTGGTTCATCCACAATCAACAATCGTGGGTCGTTGAGCAATGCCTGGGCAATCCCCACCCGTCTTTTCATGCCGCCTGAAAACGTCTTCAATTTGCGACGCGCCACCGCCGTTAGCGAAACGATTTCTAACAGTTCATCGACTCGCTTTTGACGCGCCCGGCGATCATCCAGCCCTTTGAGAATAGCCACATAATCGAGGAACTCGCGCGCGTTCAGGTCAGGATAGACGCCCATCTCCTGCGGCAGATAACCCAGCAAGCGTTTAACCTCCACGCGCCCTTTTTCCGTATCATAATCATACCCTCCAATGGAGAGATTGCCACTGCTGGGGCGCAGAATACCGGCCAGGATACGCATCAGCGTCGTTTTCCCCGCTCCATTGGGGCCTAATAATCCATACATACCACCCGAAATCGACAGATTGACTCTCTCCAGCGCGTGTATACCACCATGATAGACTTTATTCAGCTCTTTCATCTCAATTTTCATAAAATATCTTCTCCATCGGAACACCCACAAGGGGCATCGCTACTTTCGTGCTTGATCCCATCTCAGGTAGCGGTAGAATAGCAGCATAACCAGCAAGGGGATTAGCAGCAACAGCAGCATGCTGGTAATACCAGATAGAAGCGTTGTGCCTTGCATACCGTTCATGGGAGAAATGCCGAATAAACCAGCTCCGATAAAACTGCCTCTGGGCGTCAGGATGGTGGTCGAAAGCGTCAGCAGACCGACCCTTAGGCCGAGCATGTTGCCCCAGAACCAGTAGCCAATAAAGAGGATTTGGTAGAGGGGCACCCACATCAGCGATGTGCAGGCCAGCGTGAACGCTGTTACAAAGCACACTCCCGGCACCACGATAGCGGTGTAGGTAATGAGAGACAGAGGTAATACCAGTAACGTATGTTTGAAGAATGCCAGCAAACCAATATCAAAACAATAGGCCAGGAAGGCGGGCAATAGCGTCGCCAGCAAACAACCCAGGTACTTACCTGCCAGGCGTGTCTTCAACGTCCCAACCATTGTCTCGAACAGTTCATCGACGCGGTGGCTTCTATCGCGTGGAAAGCGGTCGGCTAGAAAGATGCCGATGCCAATAAGCGGCAGCCAGTTAATATCCAACGTCACCGTAGCCACCTGCTGGAGCAATGTCATCCCCTCAAAACTTTGCCCTGAATTGATCAAAGGACCTGGCATAGCCGCCAACATGATCAAAGCGATACCGGCGAAGACAATCCACATGGAGCGGCGGCGCGCCTGCATCTTAAATTCGTAGCGGACCACTCCCCCCAATATCGCGCGCTGGCTCATGCTGCGTTCCCTTTCTATCGCTTTCCACCACTCTCATGAATTTGAGAGGCGAGGCTGGCGCGGCGCGTAATAGACCGCGAAGACGATCAAGAGGAGCGCGATGAAGAGCGCGGTAGGGGTTGTTTGCAGGAGGTTCGTATGCAAAAAATCGATGAAAGGCATCGTCTTTTCAAGAGACGTGATTATCGCCTGTAATACTTCCAGCAGCAGCGCCACACCCACGCTGACGACCGAGCCAAAAACGACCGAGACCGTCAGGCTGATTGATGCCAGCAACAGCATCGGCCCAAGCCAGATGTGCATGAAATCCCAGAGCGTTCCGCCCAGAGCAATGGCGATAATAGCGGATGTCACCGCCGCAAGCGCCATATTATACCCGACCACCAGCGCCATACGGCAGATCATCACAATCCTTATGGACGTAGGCGTGGACAGGATGATTTCGTATCCAGCGTCATGTTCGGCTTGATAGATGAAAGCGACGCCTGCCGCCGCCGCGATAGTTGTGAAAAACGCCAGCGCTCCCTCGACACCATGCAGGTTGTGACGCACGCCCGCGTGACTCAGAAAGACCAGCACGCACATCAAGATATTGATGAAGATCGAAGCGATCCAGATGCTTTTATGAATTAACGGGATTTGCCGGGTAAAGACCAGCCAGAGATGGTACGCTACCCGCTTGATTGACTTCTGTTGCGCAGTATACTTTTCCTGCGCATCGATCTTCGCCCATACCGCATTCATCAGCATCGCAGATGGCGCTGGCCCTGATGCGCTGGCTAACTGCGCCGCGCCGCTCACCGCTTCCCACGCCGACAGTTCGTGGCGACAATCTCCGCACCTCTCCAGGTGCGCGCGCACCCGTTCCGCGCTGGCCGCGTTCGAGTCTGCTACTGAGGTACGCTGGCAGCAAATCGGAGATGTGCTGATTGCTTTGTGACATGCGCGGCATCATTAGCGTGCCTCCTCCCGCGCATCGAGCACAGCGCGTAAGGAGCGCCGGGCATTGCAAATACGACTCTTGACTGTTCCCACCGGCACCTCGAGGATAGTTGCGGTCTCCTGGTACGAGAGTTCATGCACAAATATTAAGGCTAACGCCTCGCGATGCAAAGGCGCGAGCTGCCGAAATGCCTCCGCTAATTCGTCGCGGGCGATGCTGGCAAGCGTAAATGCTTCAGGCTCAGGTTCCGTGGCAACCAATCCCTCCATCTCGCTTTCATCCGCAACGGGCAATTTATGCTGGCGCAGTGTATTATGCGCCTGCCGCCGCGCAATACCAATCAGCCACGTTTGCAAACTTGATCTGCCCTCGAAACGATGCGCGCTTTTCCATACTGCCACCAGCGTATCCTGCAAAATTTCCTCTGCCAGTCCATAGTCCGGCGTGAGTTGAAGTAAATAATTGAAAAGTGTACGTTGATAGCAGGCATACAGTTCGCTCAATGCCTCACGATCACCCGCGGCGATACGCCGCGTGATCTGCCTTTCGTCAACGGCCAGGGCTGGTTGAGCATACATACCCATACTCATCCAGCCACTCTCCCGCACCAGTGTAAACTCCACGTTGTGTTGCTTTCTTTCCAGAACATTGCAAAGCAATCTTTCTTCTCTTTATTAGTAGCAGTCTATACCAGAAATGTTCATTAGAACCGGACACGTTTTCATAGAGCGAGGATCTCTCATAGTTTTCCAACCATTATACGCTTGAGTTGCGGGGAGGTTGGAAACAGATGAAAAAAGTCACAAAGATACCAGTCGGATGCACAGGGCTGTGCATCCGACTGGTATCTTTGTGAAAATTTAATTACTGACACGTAGGCGGCGCTGGTCCCAGATCATTAACGGTGCCGTCACCATCGACAATTTTGGTGATATCCCAGTTGCCATCACTGTCTTTTTGCAGCGTCAGCGTCAATTGATAGGTCTTCGTCAGCTTGCTGCGCGTCATATCATAGGTGAAAGATTGGATATTGCCAGAAACGATTGCGCTGCCCTCGACTTCGTTAAAATCTTTAATCGGACCATAGCAACGGTCATCTGCCAGGGCCATTTTCTGGAAATCTTCAGGATGCAGCGGGACGGTAATGGTGGCGTCGAGGTCTTTATATGCCAGATCATAGTGCAGGTCTCTCAGGTTGAGCAGGAAATCAGTGGCTGTATTGGCGGGTCCCGCGCTGTTGCTTGTAGCAATGAAGAGATTGGCGATCCCATACGCAATCCCGAAGACGAGCATGACGCCGATTGCCAGCACAATCATACCGATCAGGAGACGACGCCCCCGGCTGCGCCGTGGTTTAGCCTGCCGTTGTGGGCGAGCGACCCTCTGTACAGCGGGTGGGGTGTCCAGGCGCGCCATGCCCGGCGGGCGTTGCGGAACGGCGCGTTGTTTCCCGCTGCCATTGAGCGAGTCGTTATTATCGCGGGAGGTTCGATCCCAGGGGTCTTTGCCCCGGCCTTGTCGTCCTTGCATATATCGTCTCCTGATAAACTTCACCAACCCGATACAGGTGTCGTCTGCGTAGGTATCCCTGTGGGCATCCTATCCTCATCCACCGGGGACGAGGGCGACGCAAGCGTCCCCTCCCCACATCCTCTCCACTCCCACCCCTACAGATTCAGCCCCTACAGATTTAGCATTACTATGCCGATCAGGTGCGCGTGGGCCTGGTGTAACTGTTCCTGTGCCTGTTTTGCCTGCGCTCTTGTGGTGTGACCGGCGATGATTGCCAGCGCGGTTTGCTCGACCTGCGCGCCGATCAAGGCTGCGTCGGCTCCGGCAAGCACCGGTGGGCTATGAAAAATAACGAGTGCGTTTCCATTTTCGGTTGTATCCGGGAGCTGGTAGAGACTTTGTGCTATCTTTTCCAGCCCGGGCGAAAACAGCAGTGTGGCGGCTTGCAAGCTGGCTGTAGCTACGCCTGTACCTG
Source organism: uncultured Chloroflexia bacterium (assembly GCA_963769535.1). Classification (GTDB taxonomy): domain Bacteria; phylum Chloroflexota; class Ktedonobacteria; order Ktedonobacterales; family Ktedonobacteraceae; genus CF-113. The sequence continues at coordinate 625,069 of CAVYMC010000011.1, forward strand.
CGCCGAGTAGCCGCAGGCGAGGGACGAAGGTGCTTTGCAGCGCGGCATCAATTTTCTCTGGCGTCAGCGCTTCATCCAGCAGCAGATCGCTCAATCCGCTGGTTTTTTCCACGCCGAAGCGTTGCGCATAGACTGGTGAGCGCAGGTCAGCATCTACCAGGATGGTGTCGGTGCCGCTCTGCGCTGCCACGATAGCCAGGTTTGCTGCCACTGCCGCGTAATCTCCGCAGGCAACTGGCGTGGTAATGAGCAACGAGTGGGCAAGCGCGGGGCGACTCGTACTATTTTTCCATTGAAAGCGAACGTTGGCATAGAAGGTGCGCAACGCTTCGCTGTACGCTGTACTTTGAGCGAAATCTGTTACTAGCGCGTGTTGTTCTTGTGTTTGATTTCCCAAAGGAGCAGTTCCTTATCTATCATTCATCGCTTTTATTCTAAAAATCATGAAGCAGGCGAAGATCACCGGGAACAATCCCCACCTCCGGGCCACATGCCCTTTGTACTATATTCATGTATGCAAAACAGTGTCAAGCGCAACCGTACTATCGTCTCCCACACCTCACAGGGCGGGGGCAAGCCCCGCCGTACAGGGTACGGGCGGGGCTTGCCCCCGCCCTGGTCGCGCCCCACCGCTAAAGTTCGCGCCTATGGGACTTGCCCCCGCCCTAGTTTTGGCAACTTGTACTATCGTCTCCCGGGTATCGGGGCGCGTGGTAAGTCCCCCAGCACAGGGAGTTGAAGCAAGTGTGTCACCTGCTCTTTGCTGCGCAGGCGATCATCGAGATAGTCCAACAGGAAGGTAATGGCGATGGCGATGGCAAGCGACACCAGCAGCAGTGCGATCAACAGGGCCACTTTACCATTAGCTGTACCCGCTACCGTCGCCGGGCTAGTCGCGCTCGATATGACGCGAGCCGAAACCGCCGGTTGCACAAACGTGGCGCTGGTGGAGATATGCGAAGCGTCGGCTGTGATAACGTAATCGAGAAATACTCCCAATCTGGCGGCGCTGACCTCACCGACAGCGTTGGCAATGGCCCAGGCCCCGGCATCTGTTGGCCAGGTAGAGGTGATGGTGACTAAACTATGCACGCGCGCGGCGCTCAACGCGCCTCCGATAGCTCCCGTGTTATGCCAATCGCCGAGATCGGCGTTGGCGCCGTAACGTCCGGTAATCAGGTTCATGTCCTGCCCCATCTGGTCGGAAACGTCCTGATCAAATTCCTGTGACGAGAGGATGGGGCCGGTTGTCAGGGTATCGGCCAGCGCCTCGGACACCGTGATATAATCGGCATTATTGGGGTCGCCTTTGGTGGTAGATTGCAGGCCGACCTGAATGGTAATAGCCGAGCTAAAAGCCTTTAACGCGCCCGGCGTTTTGCGCAGGTGATAATATTGATAGCCAACGTATAACCCCACCACTCCAACTATGACCACCACTACCCAGATACGTCGCCATATGATTGACCAGTATGTTCGTAGTTCCACGATACTTCCAGCCCTTTCATATTTCGCGGAGATTTCAGCGTACTAATTCATTTGTCGGCGTGCGCAACTCATGCGATTTTGCCGCGCTCATCTTTGCTTCGATAAATTGCAACATACGGCGATGGAAGCGTGGTTTATCAAACTCAAGCGCGTGATTGCGAATCGCCCGCGTATCATAGCGCGACTCGTCAAATGTTGCCAACGTTGCCGCGAGGCTTGCCACCGTTTGTTCGCGGAAGAATACCCCTGTTACACCGTCAATCATAGAGGCCAGCGCGCCGCCCTCGCCAAAGGCGATGACCGGGCGACCCGAAGCCTGTGCCTCCAGTGGGGTAATGCCAAAATCCTCTTCCCCTGGCAGAATAAGCGCGCGGCAGCCCGCGTAGTAGCGCAGGACTTCTTCGTCCGAGAGCCGACCCAGAAAACGGATAGTCGGCCCGGCCAACTTCTTGAGCCGTTGTTCGTCGCGCCCGCTGCCAATAATGACCAGAGGCAAGCCCAATTGATTGCAAGCTTCGATAGCCAGGTCGATGCGTTTATACGGCATGAAGCGGCTCACCACCAGGAAGTAATCTTCGGGTTGTGTTGTAGGATCAAAGAGGAAACGATTGGCCTCAATCGGCGGCGGTATCACCACTGCATCGCGCCGGTAATATTTCTGGATGCGATCCGCCACAACGGGCGAATTGGCGATAAAGTGATCGACGCGCATCGATGTTGTTTGATCCCAGACGCGCAGGTTCGTGATGAAGAACGGCAACACGCTGCGCGCCACCTTGCCCAGGTTTTCGCGCTCGACGTATTCGTCGTAGTTCCAGCACCAGCGCATGGGGGTATGGCAATAGCAGATATGCATAGTCCCTGGCCGCGTAATCACCCCTTTGCCAAACGCGCTGGAACTGCTCAGCACCAGGTCATAGCCGCGCAAGTCGAAGCGTTCCATCGCGAAAGGATAAAGCGGCAGAAATGGTTGATGATGCTTCTTCACCATGGGCAGCTTTTGCATAAACGAGGTGCGAATATCTACCGAGCGAAAAGCCGCGTCCACACGCTGTGGATCATAAATAGAGGTGTAAAGTGGCGCGTCGGGGAAAAGCTCGTGCAATGCCAATACCACGCGCTCCGCTCCCCCCATTTGATTAAGATAATCGTGAACCAGGGCCACTTTCATCGAATGCGCTCCTAATAAGCTCCCCGGCTGAATAAGACTGCCGGAATAGTGCGTAAGAGAATCATGAAATAGAGGCGTAATGACCAGTTTTCAATATAGTACAAATCCATCAACACGCCTTCGTCAAAACTAATATCGCTGCGACCGCGCACCTGCCACAGGCCAGTCATACCGGGTTTGATCGACAGCCTCTCCTTTTGCCAGTCGGCGTACTCCGCTACTTCATGTGGCAGCGGTGGACGCGGCCCTACCAGGCTCATCTCACCTCTAATCACATTGAGCAATTGAGGAATTTCGTCAAAACTGGTGCGGCGCAAAAATTTCCCGACCGGCGTAATGCGCGGATCGTCTTTTATTTTGAAGAGCGGCCCCTGGGCTTCGTTGCGCTCCAGTAAACTGTCCAGCCCCCGATCCGCGTTTTTATACATCGTGCGGAATTTGAAGACCTTGAATAGCCGCCCGTTCAGGCCAATGCGAGTTTGCCGGTAGACCACTTCCCCCGGCGATGTCAGCTTAATTGCCAGTGCGATACACATCCAGAACGGTAATCCGAGTACCAACCCTACGACCGAAAGACCGATATCTACGATGCGCGTTACCAGCAACTGTACGGTATTGATGGACACCTGCTTGATACCGATGAGCGGAATACCCTCGATGGCATCCATATCGATGCGCGACAGGCTCAGTTCATACTCATAAAGATCGGGCACCAGCTTGAACGAGGTGCCCAGGCGCTCGCACAGGCGCACGCTGCGAATGCTTTGCTGGTGTAAGTTGGAAGGAAGTGCGATAATCACCTCGTCGATCTGCATCGAGCGTATCACCATCCCCAGGTCTTCTAGCGTCCCCAGCATCTTGAAGCGTCCGAAGTCGCCGGGTTCCTCTTCCTCTTTCATATCGTGCAAGAAGCCTACAATGGAAAAGCCAAGCGATGGACTGGCGGCAATGTGCTGCATAATCAGCTTGCCCAGGCGACCGGAGCCGACTACCAGCAAGCGCGTCTCGCCAAGCCCGCGCCGGTAGAGCATTCCCATGACCGTAGAGACGATCAATCGCCCCAGGCATAGCACCACAATCGCCCCTGCCCATACAAAAGGCACCAGCAGGCGCGAATTGGATGGAGGTTGAAAGACAAAATAGTAGGTTATCAGAAAGGCCACACCCAACGTGGTTGAGCTAATGATCGTCCACGCCTGGCGAAACCAGCTTCCCGTCAAGCGCATCGAGTACAGGCCACGCAGCGTAAAAATAAGCAGTAGACCAGTAATAACGCCAATTCCGAGGAACCGGAAACTACTGAAAGGGTAGCAGGCGCCATTAAGCGATGCGCAGACATGCTGTGGCAGATTCTCGGTCCCGCCAAAGTTGTTGCGTAACGAAGCCAGGAAGCTGTTGCCAGACAGTACCGTAAAGCGGAAATAATAGGCGAACCAGAAGGACACCCCTATCAATATAGTATCCAGGAGAACAGTAGCAACCCGCTCAAACATGCGCCAGTGGCGGCGATTTGAGCGGCGCTGGTAAAGCGCTCTGGTGATGGGACCGGTTCGACCACCCGGGCTACCTGTAGTCATATCGGGCATTTCTGTTGTCTCTATCTCAGGCACTGTACTTTGAACTCCAGTGATGCTTTGTTGTAGTTTACTGCCATTCATAATTTATCTTCTTCTATCATCATACATGCCCCTGCTTGCGCCAGAACGCCGCTAGCGCGCAAGGGTCGCCTCGCGCTTTTGTCGCCGCGCCCGGTGCAGGGCTGCTGCCTGTTCATAGACCGTGATAGTCTGCCGGGCCATCGCCTGCGCCGAAAATCGTTGTAAGACCGTTGGCGCGAGTTCGACGCATCGCTGGCGCAGGATCGTATCGGTCAACGCCCGCTGTAAAGCTGCCGCCAGAGCGTGGCTATCCAGCGGGTCTACGGTCAGGGCAATATCACCGCCCGCCTCCGGTAAACTTGACACATTCGAGGTGACGACGGGCACGCCACACGCCAGGCTCTCCGCCACCGGTAAACCAAACCCCTCGTAGAGCGCGGGGTAAGCAAAAGCCGACGCCCCATGATACCACAGGAGTCGATCTTCATTCGAAACATAGCCGGGGAAGAGCACTTCAGATGCCAGCCCCAAACATTGCGCTTTCGCGAAAATTTCGTCATACAACCAGCCTTTTCCACCCACCAGCGCCAGCTTCTCTTTTCTGGAGTAGACCTCGCGTAATTCCCTGTATGCTTCCAGCAAGGTCGGAATGTTTTTGCGTGGTTCCAGGGTGCCAAGATAAAGCAAGTAGCCGCCGTCCAACCCATGCTTCCGGTAAAAGGTCTGCTTTTCCTCATTAGTAATAACGTTTGAAAACCGCTCATCGATACAAGTATAGACCGTTTGTATCTGGTCAGGCGCGATTCCCACCAGTTTTATCGCGTCTTTTTTCGTACTGTTCGAGACCGCGATAATCATGGTTGCGCGTCGCAAACTGCGCGTGGTAAAAATACGATGATAGACTCTTTTGGCGCGGGTCAGCACTTCCGGGTAGAGCAAGAACGCCAGATCGTGCAGGGTGACGACGCTCGCGCACTCGCGCGGCAGCATCTCCGGCAGCACATTCGCGGGGGAATGGAATACCTCAATGCGCCGCTCGCGCAGCAGCGCCGGAAGGTCCCGTTGTTCCCATACCACTCGTGAAGCAGGTCGATTTTCAGGCCAGTGAACAGAAATATATTCGATCTGCGCCGCCTGCTCCTGCTCCTGCCGGAGACGCTTCACCGTCTCCTGTCCATTGACGAAAACAGTATACTCGTGCTGCCCCGGTTGCCGTGCTATCGCGTTCAACAGATGCCGGATGTACCGGCTGATCCCGCCGTTACGGTAGGTGTCGCTGTACGATAGCAATTGAGCGTTAATAGCGATGCGCATAGCATTCTTTTCTCTGCAAAGTCATCTTCTCACTTGCTGTATAACGTCCCTGAAATGAGGCCGGTAACAGCCTTAGACGCATTGGCAACCGAACCAACCCCGCGCGGGAGCCAGGGCGGGGGCAAGCCCCGCCCCTACCCTACTACGAAGAAACGTAAGGGCAAACCGTATAGGGTAGGGGCGGGGCTTGCCCCCGCCCTGGTCGTTCACCCCCGCCCTGGCCGCTACTGCTGTCTTTGCCACAACAATAAATTGTCATCGAATAGCGGATGAACCTCGCCACGCGCGTAGAGGGCGCTGAGAGCGGCCTGCACCGTCGTTGTATAAAGCGCGTGTTGGGACAGCGAAGTGATTGTCGCCCCCTGCGCAGCAGCCACCGCGCGTAGTATATGACTTGTCGGGCGTCCTTCTCCATACGCGAGCGCGGCGCGGGTCTGTTCCAGGATGTTCTCCAGGCATTGCGCCGTGTACTCGATAGCCTGTAGAGCGCGCGCCGGGGATGTGTATACCTCGCCATGCCCGGCCACTATATGAGCAAACGAAGACACGCGCTGTTTCAGCATATCGAGGGTAGTAAGTCCTGTTTCAATGTCTGTATAAAAAGGAATACGGTGTTTATCCAGGATATCGGGCGTTAAAAACGCATCGCCAACAAACAATGTGTCGCCAAAAGCCACCCCCACCTGCTCGGTGCTATGCCCGGCTAATGAGAGCGCTTCAAGCGGAATCTGGTCGATCACCCGTTCGTTTCCTGCCAGTATATTATCGGCCAGGCAGGGCTTCGCCAGGAAAAATTTGTGCTGTAGTTCCTTTGGAGGCGCGGCCCCCCCAAAAAGGTAAAGCGGCTCCAGAATGGGACTCGCCATCACCGACGCCTCAACTCGCGTGGCATACACGTTCAGCCCCGTCTGTCGCACCAGTTGGTGCGCGCCGCCCGTGTGGTCCGCGTGCGCGTGCGTAATAAGCAGCGCGGTCGGAGCAAGGCCTGGCTTCTTCACCTGCTTCAAAATAGCCGAACCGGCATCTTTATCAATGCCGCTATCGATAATCAGGCAGCGCCCTTCGTACGCGATCACGCCAATATTCGTGCCTCCCTGAACAACCCAGGTCTGCTTATTTAACTGAATGAGTTCCATTATACCGCCCCAATAGTGCTAGTACAGTTGTTACATATCTTGCGCGCTGTGAAGCAACAGAGTATACTCGTTTAATAATGATAGTAGGCATAGTTGCAAAGCAAAACATCTAAAACCAACCGGCGTTGCGTTTTTCTTTGCGTTGGAGTATTATAGCCTACAGTTTCAGGGGGCGCAATGGAGATTGCGTGTAATTCTTCATACATATCGCCTCATTCATAACGGGAGATAATGGCGTTGGCGAAACAACTTCGTCTCGATCCGGCACAGCTAACCGATGTTGGCCGCAAACGTGAACACAACGAAGATAATATGGCCTATGTCATCCCCAAGGACCCACAGGTCATGGCGATGAAGGGCGCATTGTTTATCGTCGCCGACGGCATGGGAGGACATGCCGCTGGCGAGGTCGCCAGCGAGATCGCGGTTGATACGGTAAGCAATGCCTATTATATGGACGACAATGAAGATGTAACAACTCCTCTCCTCCAGGCCATTAAACGCGCCAACCTGGCAATTCACCAGCGCGCAGCGGAGAACTTGCTGCGCAGCGGTATGGGTACCACCTGCGTCGCGGCAGTACTACGCGGCAATATGGCCTATATCGCCAATGTGGGAGATAGCCGGGCCTACCTGGTGCGCGGGGGCAAGGTTCGACAAGTTACGCAAGACCACTCCTGGGTGGCCGAACAGGTGCGAGCAGGTTTACTGACCGAGGAACAGGCCCGCACGCATGCGCAGCGCAACGTCATCACACGCTGTCTGGGTACGCAACCAGACGTTGAAGTGGACGTGTTCCTGGAGCCGTTGCAGGAGAACGATTGCCTCGTGCTTTGCACCGATGGGCTTTCCGGTCTCATAAGCGATGAAGAGGTCATGCTCATCGTAAACCAGTCGGTGCCGCAGGAGAGCGTCTATCACCTCGTCGAACGAGCCAATGAGAATGGCGGCCCTGATAACATTACGGCCATCGTGGTGCAGGTGCAAGAGGTTGGCGTAGAACCGCCGGGAGCGCGAGTCGCCAGTCCCGCCTATGTCGGCGGGCGCGAAATCAGCGAAGAAAATACAGGCGCGATACATATACTGGCAGGTTCGCCCATGCCATTCGCCGTCAATAATGGCGATATGCGTATCAGCGAGCTCTCCTTTGCAATTGAGCAGCGGGCCGCTGGTTTCCCCCGGTAGTATCACCGCTCCTCAGCCAGCCGTAGCAACGTATCGGCGCAGCCGTCTTTTTTTTCCTACCTTGTTCTTGATCTTTTTGATCCTGGCAGCGCTGGCTGGCGGCGGTGTCTTTTACTTCGTCCACTCAAACCAGAATTCAGCCATCGCGCAGGCACTGGATAAAGCGCAACAAAAGATTGCAAGCGCGCAGGCCGAAAACGGGAAAGACCCCGCTCGCGCCTTGCAGGACCTGTCCACCGCTCAAAGTACCCTGAAAGCCTTGCCGCAAACGTTGGATGACAATCAGACAGGTCAACTGACTTCTCTGCAAAATCAAATGGTAGAGCAGGTCAAAACCGCCATCGGGCAATACAATAAATTGAATAATATTGCCATCTTGCCATGCAACTCAACAAACATAAGCCCGGTCAATGCAGTCAATACCCAGCCTCAAAATATCGTTGCCGTCCAAAATAGCAAAGGTACGGGAACCTCCCTGTTTACTCTTACTCTTGGGAAGAATGGCTCGAATGGCTCGGTCTATCAGATCAATGATCAGTTAAGTCTGGTTTCCGTCCTGCCAAACTCTCCGACATCGAGCTATATCTCTATCGCCAGTGGGGGTTCGCAACTGTTTACGCTGGCCGAACAGTTAAACAACGGCGTGCCAGTCCCGGACGGCTATACCCTGAGCATGTATACCCTGGATCAGACGGGCAAGCTGATGCCGCCCATTATTACGAAGATCGATCAAACGTACACAGCAGGCGGCTATGTGCCGATCCCCACTACCGCCCTTGCTGCCTGGGGGAGTAGCGTATATGTTGTGCTTGCAAATGCAAATCAAACTCAGGGAAAGATTCTCAAATATGCGCCGGATGTCAAAAATCACCTGGTGGCCACGAGTCCGTTTACCGTTTCGACCTCGGCGCCCATTGCCAGTGTCACCACCTTCTCGAACCACTCTTTATGCTGTTCTCTGATGGAAATGTCAAGAGTTTGCCTATCAAAGACACAACAATAAACCCATCGGCCTTGCTCGTCCCGGTGCTGACAATGTTTTCTATTCCAACACCGCTTTACACGACACCATCTACGCCAGTCCCTACGGTGACAACTACGAACCAGAATAGTAATACTCCCTTGATCGTATCAACGGCTACCGCCCTGGCTTCGGGTGTAGCGGGTGGCGTACCTCATCTCTACATTGGCGACTCGATGAACCATCGTGTACTTGATCTCATCATTCCATCAACCATCGGAGCAGGAACGCCTACAGCAACAGCGACAGCGACACCCGCGGGCGCAAGCCTGACCCTGACCATGCAGCTTGTCCAGCAGTTTGTTTCTCCCCAGTCCATCAATATAGTAAAGGGCATTGCAGTCGATCCTCAGGGCGCGAATATCCACTTTCTGGCGCAAAATGCTTTACAATTGAATCTGGTATCGGTCAGTTCTGGCCTTCAGACCGCTTGCGCGAGTGGTTCATAACAGGCTGAATACCAGGGCAGATGCCGGATGCCCCTTGTGGGCATCCCTAATGATCTTTCATAACCGAATAAGGTAATTGCCTGGCTCTGTCCGCCCCCGTCCTGTTGAACTTTGCCAACCGAATGCAGCAATGCGCGTCCCCACGTCCTGTTGAACTTTGCCAACCGAATGCAGCAATGCGCGTCCCCACGTCCTGTTGAACTTTGCCAACCGAATGCAGCAATGCGCGTCGCCCCGTCCTGTTGAACTTTGCCAACCGAATGCAGCAATGCGCGTCGCCCCGTCCTGTAGGGACAAGGGGCGGATGTGGGGAGGGGTGGGGGCCTTGTGCTTGTCCTCGTGGCAACGCGATTCGTTGGAGTTCCATGAGGCCTGTTGGTCGCACTCCCACGAGGACAAGCACAAGGCCCCCTCATCCACCCAACCCCGCCCATTGTCCCTACAGGACGCTGGGGACACAAGCGTCCCGATGAGCGGATTACCCCATTCGGTCGTAAAAATTCATCAGACGGGCAAACCACCCTTCTCCGCGAGGTGGAGCGGCAGAGAGGGGCTTGTCCCCGCCCTGGGGAGTATTAATAATGCAAGGAGTATCAAGTAGTGAGCTTTGAAGCGCATTTTCGCACACATACATGCGGTGAACTATCGACAGAGCATATTGGACAGCAAGTGACGCTGGCTGGTTGGGTGAATAGACGCCGCGATCATGGCGGCCTGGTCTTTCTCGATATTCGCGACCGTTACGGCATCACGCAGGTGATTTGCGACCCGGAGCGTTCCCCCGAAGCGCATCGCATCGCATCGGAATTACGTTCCGAATTTGTCGCGCAGGTAACGGGCACCGTCGTGCCGCGTTTGCCGGGAACCGAGAATCCCAACTTGAAAACAGGAGCCATCGAGGTGGCGGCTGACCGATGTTATCATTCTCAATCCATCGCGCACCACCCCTTTTCCCATCAGCGATACCATCTCGGTTGATGAATCCCTGCGTCTCAAATATCGCTATCTCGACCTGCGCCGTCCCAGGATGCGCGACAACGTCATCTTGCGCCATCGCGTGGTGAAGGTCATTCGCGATTACCTGGATGAACGCAGCTTCCTGGAGATCGAAACGCCCATCCTGATGAAGAGCACACCGGAGGGCGCGCGCGACTATCTCGTCCCCAGTCGCCTCTATCCCGGCGAATTCTACGCGCTGCCGCAATCTCCGCAGCAACTGAAACAGTTGTTGATGGTGGCCGGTCTTGACCGCTACTTCCAGATTGCGCGCTGCTTCCGCGACGAAGATCAACGCTCCGACCGCCAGCCCGAATTTACCCAGCTTGACCTGGAAATGTCGTTCGTCGCCGAAGAGGACGTGATGGCCCTGATCGAAGGTCTCTTGATCTACCTGATCGAGAAGACGACCGACAAGCGCATCAAACAGCAACCTTTCCCGCGCCTCAGCTACACGCACGTCATGGACCGCTACGGCACAGATCATCCCGACCTGCGCTTCGACCTGCCCCTGGTCGAGATCAGCGACCTGGCGGCTGCTGGCAGCTTTGGCGTCTTCCAGGGCGCGTTAGCCGCCGGAGGCATGGTCAAGGGCATTCGCGTGCCGGGCGCGGGCAGCTATAGCCGCAAAGAGATCGAAGAACTGACCGAGTTCGCTCGAATGCTGGGCGCGAAGGGCCTGGTTTCGCTGGCGATCAGCCCGGCAGCCGAGATCAAATCTCCCCTGACCAAATTCATGTCGGGCGAAGAGGTGCAGGCCATCATCGACCGCTTGCAGGGCGGAGCAGGCGACTTGCTGCTCTTCGTGGCCGATAGCGCGAAGGTCTGCAATGATGTACTCTTCCGCCTGCGCGTCAAACTGGCCGAACGGCTCAAACTGATCGACCCCAACGAAATGGCGCTCTGCTGGGTGGTCGATTTCCCCCTGCTGCACTTCGACGAGGAGGGCCAGCGTTACGAGGCCGAACACAACCCCTTCTCCGGCATGGACGAGGCCCACCTTGACCGCCTCGATAGCGACCCGCTGAACATCCGCGCCAAACAGTACGACATCATCTGCAACGGCTACGAAATCGGCGGCGGCAGCGTGCGTATCAACGTGGCCGACATCCAGCACAAAGTCTTCTCGCTGATGAAGCTGGACGACGAACAGATCAAAGAGCAGTTCGGCCATATGCTCGAAGCCTTCGAGTATGGCGCGCCCCCGCACGGCGGCATCGCGCTGGGCATCGACCGCCTTGTCATGCTGCTGGCCGACGAGGACAACATCCGCGAAGTCATCGCCTTCCCCAAAACCCAGAGCGCCATAGACCTGCTCATGAACGCTCCCTCGCCCGTCGACGATAAACAACTGGCGGAGCTGCATCTGAGGATTCGAGAACCAGAGAAACGCTCATAATCAGAAAGAACCTTTAGATTTGGATGCTTATGTATACTGATTATAGGTCTCCCCCAGAACCTACGAAATGCACATATCCGGTTGGAAGGTGGAAGGAGAAGACATTGGCATCTAATAACCCGATGGGTACGCATCGATTAATGACAGCCGTACCCACAAATTCAATGACATCATCAGGCATGTTACGCCGGCAAATCCCTGCCGCGAACACAGCAGTCGGCGTATCACCCAAATTTATGCCGACGCTGACAGAAGAGGAAGCAGTTCTCCAGGCACGACTGCTTAAAGCCCTGGCAGACCCGACGCGCCTGCGTATTTTAAGCTTGCTCAGCCGTCACGAAGGCGAGGTATGTGTCTTTGAAATCGTCGAAAGCTTCACGCTCGAACAGCCCACTATTTCGCATCACCTGCGCATCCTGCGTGACGCCGGCCTCGTCGATTGCCGCAAAAAGGGCCTGTGGGCCTACTACTACGTGCGCCGCGAAGCCCTCAGTCGCGCGCAAGAGGTAATCAACGGCCTCTCTGAGTAGAAAAACACATATTTAGCAAGATAGCCGGACGCCCCTGATGAATTTTACCGGCCACAACAGGGAATGATGCGTGCCACCATCCTGATGAATTTTGACAACCGAATCGGGTAATGGAAGCGCTCAGCGTCCTGTAGGGACAAGGGGCGGATGTGGGGTAGGGTGGGGGCCTTGTGCTTGTCCTCGTGGGAGTGCGATTTGTCCGGGTTCCGTGAGGCAGAAGAGTCATACCCCAACGAGGACAAGCACAAGGCCCCCTCATCCACCCACAATAACCCTTTAAGCACCAATCCATTTAACCGACCTTTCAAGCACACCATCCATTCATGTAAACCTTTTGCCAGAACAAACGTTCTATAATAGTGATGAGACTATTTTTGTTCTGAACGGGGTGCAATACATGATGAACGATGATCTCACCAACGTTATTTTTCTTGGCACGGTGAGCGCGGGTTTTCCTTCGCCCGGCGATGATTGGCGCGAGCAGACGCTTAATCTTCATGACCTGGTGGTGAAGCATTCGCTTTCGACGTATTTCATGAAAATTTCCGGCGATTCGATGATTGGCGCGTGTCTCCATTCCGGCGATATTATCGTGGTCGATCGGGCGCTGACTGCCAGCCATAAGAAAATCGTGGTGGCCCGCCTGGGAGACAGATTTACCATCAAGCGCCTGTGGATGATGCATCCAAAGATCTATTTACGACCGGAGAACCCGAAGTACCAGCAGGTTGAGGTGACAGGCCATCCAGATTTCGAGATATTTGGCGTCGTCACCTACTGCGTGCAACAGGTGCGATGAAGAGGCATGTGTATGCGCTCGTCGATTGTGCCAGTTTTTATGTTTCTTGCGAACGAGCTTTTAGCGCAGCATTGCACAATAGACCCACCATCGTACTCAGCAATAACGATGGCTGTATCGTCGCGCTTGATAGCCTCGCCAAAAAGCTGGGCTTAAAGCGCGGCCAGCCATTCTTCAAGCATCAGGAAGTTATCCAGAAACACGACGTGCAGGTATTTTCTTCAAACTATTCGCTCTACCAAGAAATGTCGGCCAGGGTGATGAACGTATTGGCCGGGTTCTCGCCCAGGCTTGAAGTCTACTCGATTGACGAGGGATTTTTGGAGTTGAGTGATCTGCCCATCGAAGACCTTACCGAGTTTGGGCGCACCATAAGAGCGCGCGTCCTGCAATATACGGGCATACCGGTGCGGGTCGCGCTCGCCCCGACCAAATGCCTGACCAAAATTGGCTGCGAGCGGCTGAAAGGCGAACCACAGCACGGGGATGTGTTAGACCTCACCGGGTTCACACGTCAACAACTGGATGCAGCGCTCGCTCAGGTAGCGATAGATGATGTCTGGGGCATCGGCCCCAAGTACGCGCGCTTCCTGCGCAACTATGGCGTTATGACGGCCAGAGACTTGCGCGACGCCGATGAGCGGTGGATACGCAAGCATCTCACCGTCGTGGGAGCCAGAATCCAGGCGGAGCTGCGCGGCACTTCCTGCATCCCTCTGGAAATCAGCCGACCGCCAAAACAGAATATCATCTGCTCAAAGTCCTTTGGCAAAGAGATCACCAGCCAGGAAGCAATGGAGGAAGCCGTGTGTACCTACACCGCGCGCGCGGCGGAGAAGCTGCGCGAGCAGGACTCGGTGGCCGCGCGCATTACCGTCTTCCTGCGCACCAATGCCTTTCACGAGGATGCGCCGCAATACTCCAACTCCTTCACCATCGATCTTCCCTATCCGAGCGCCTTCACGCCCGAACTGTTCAAATACGCGCTGAAAGCCTTGCGCGCCATCTACCAGGACGAATACAGCTACAAGAAGGCAGGTGTTGAACTCAGCCGCATCACGCCATTGCCGGTAGTGCAGCCCGACCTCTTCGGAGAAGTATCTCTCCCCGAGCGCTACTGCCAGAGCCGCCTGATGGCGGTTGTTGACGCCGTCAATCACATTTTCGGACGCGACACGCTCTTCTTCGGCGCACAGGGCATGGCGCGGGACTGGCATATGCGGCAAACCATGCTGTCGCAACGCTTTACCACGCGCTGGAACGAATTAGCGATTGTCACGTAAATAGCTACCGGACGAGCAGGCCGCTAGATGTAGAGAATCTCTCCCCGCAAACTTCGCGCCTCGTCATCCACATGCAGCAGACCAATGCTGCATTGTGGCTGTCGTCGGCGGTCGTTCGCGCTGCCGGGATTGAACAACAATTGCCCATGCGCCTCTTCATTCCAGGGAATGTGGCTATGCCCGAACACCACGCAGCGCGCCGTAGGAAATTCCTGCCGCGCCACCTTCGCGCGATTATGCGCCTCACCCAGGATATGCACAATCCCAATACGGCAATGCCCCACCACAATCTCGCGCTTGACCGGCAGCTTCAGCCGCACCTCGTCTTCTTCAATGTTGCCCTGCACGGCCACGACGGGCGCAATCGTCTCCAATTCGCGAATAACCGGCAAAATCGAGAGATCACCGGCGTGAATAATCAATTCGACGCCCGCGAAATAGTGCCAGATGACTTCCGGCAATTGCTTAAAATGGGGGATGTGTGTATCTGAGATGACACCTATTTTTCTGGACATGTGCTTTTCTTTTCTAAAAAAGCTCTTCAAAAATGTGAACGAAGAGTCCGATAGCCTCCCTCCCCACTGGCTTTTTTTATCTCTCTTTCGTCTACTTGACTCTTTATTGTTATCATGTTATATTGTTACCATATTATATTGTTACCAGTACAATATGGTAACGTTCTCTGAAAGAGAGGAACATGATGGCTCAAGTTGAAGAACATACCAATCCACATGGACAGCCTATTCCCGTTGAGCGGGGGCAAATTGGCGCACGCATGGAAAAGAATCTGGTGAAAGTCCTCAAGGCTCTGGCAGAATATTTTGATATCACCCTTGGTGATCTGCTTGAAGGGATCGCTTTACATGCTTTCGAGCACAAACATCCCTTTGGTGAGGAAACCCTCAAACGCATTGCCCAGCTCAAGGAGGTCTATGGGATGGGCTATGATGCCAGTGCCAGCCATCGATTTATCGAGCAGACCATAAACAAAGAGGAATCCTGAACGTTCCTTGTTCTTCTCCCACCCCAGATCTTCTCGTTCTTGTGAAACTGTGTCTTGAACAGAAGCCTGGATGGTGGGTGATAATCTGGAATGGGAAGTGGCTCTTTCTCATAATCACAGTACATCATACTAAATAGGTAAAAGTCAAGTATATTTTAAGTTACATTGAAATTAATAGTAAAAAAGATAAAGCCCTTACAAGCGCCTCGCTACAACAGGGTTTCAGCCCAACGGCGCGCAAGTCCATTGGTAAACCTCCAATTTTTGCGGTATGATTATTTCTGGTAAATAGGAGTGAGCAGCAGAACATTACCTCTGCGCGTTAGAGAGCAATGCAGGAATATATCACATGCGTATCGCAATCATATCCGATATTCACGGCAACTTTACCGCATTAGAAGCGGTTCTGCAAGACCTGGGGCAACGGCTGCCAGTAGACCAGCTTATCATCGCAGGCGACCTGTGCCTGAACGGGCCATGTCCGCGAGAGTCGTTGGAGCGCGTGCAATCTCTGAATTGTCCGGTCATTCAGGGCAACACCGATATGGAAATTGGCACGCAGGCGCCGCATAAAGGCGAGAAAAAACGCAGCGCCGTTGGCTGGACACGCGAACAAATCGGGCCAGAGGGCATTGATTACCTGGAGTCGCTGCCCTTTTCGCATCGTATTTCCAATCCACAGGGCAGCGATTTATTGATTGTTCACGCCAACCCGCTCAACCTGGAAGACGCCATTTTCCCTAATGCGTTGGACACTGCGCTCGAGCATCTCCTGGGTGAGCTGGACTCTCACGTCGGCGCGTTGGCCTTTGGACACCTGCACATCGCCTACACGCGCCGCTGGCAACACCTGTTGCTGGTTGACGTTGGCAGTTGCGGACTCCCGCGTGACGAGGATCACCGCGCCGCTTACGCCATTCTGGACTGGCAAAACAACAACTGGCAGGTGGAGATCCGGCGCGTACCCTACGATGTTCAGGAGGTTGTCAAACAACTCAAGATGTGTGGCATCCCTAATGCTGAGAAGCGCATCAAAGTATTGCTCGAAGCTCGCTATTAAAAAAATCAGGGTACCCACCGTCTGGTGGATACCCTGATTTTTCTTCGCATTCACGAAGGATTATTGCGAACTGTTGCCTGTGCCAGCGCCATTGCGGTTATCAATGGTCAATGGAACAGTCAACCCCACTGCCTGGGCCAGCATGAGAGCATCGCCCCCGCACACTTCCTCCTCACCCAGGTAACTGGCTGCATCGCCGATGTCAATAAGTTGCAGTTCCTCCATGATGGCCCGCAACTCTCCGGTCGTCGCCATAAGTCATAACTCCTCATCAATAATAAAAAATTACTCACCGCCCGCTTTTGCGGAAACGTTCCGCGTCGCGGATAATCGAACGCCCTTCGACCCATACACCAGATGTCCCTACCCACGTAAACGTTACACCTGGTGATTTTTAGTATTCATAATATAGGCAGTATCTCAGGGAGGGGTGTTCCTCTTAACCCCTATCCCCTACATTTATTAAAACGCTCGAGGTTACATTTTATGCTTGTGCCTGCATACATATAGTCCAAATAGGCCATACAACTTAT
Organism: uncultured Chloroflexia bacterium; assembly: GCA_963769535.1. Taxonomy (GTDB): domain Bacteria; phylum Chloroflexota; class Ktedonobacteria; order Ktedonobacterales; family Ktedonobacteraceae; genus CF-113. The sequence goes on from CAVYMC010000011.1 coordinate 642,034, forward strand.
CTGAGCGCATTTCGATATTTCATTCCCAGGGTACCCTATTGAGCAAGTGTAAGAGGTTGGTCTTCTCACGCCCCAGGTGCTACAATGAAAGTACATAAACGCAAACGCTTCAACCCGGCGGCCCGCCCGCACATACTTACAGACGAGGCCGCTCATATATCTACAGTACGCAGGAGAATATTTTTATGGCAAGCACACAGTATAACGTCGCGATAATTGGCGCTGGTCCTGGCGGCTATGTCGCGGCCATTCGCGCGGCGCAGCTTGGCGCGAAGGTGGCAATCGTCGAGAAACAGTACCTCGGCGGCACCTGTCTCAATGTTGGCTGCATCCCCTCGAAGGCCATGCTGCATATCGCCGAAGTGATGCACAGCATGGACTCGCTTGAAGACCTCGGCATTCACCTTGAGAAACTCCCTACCTTCGACATGGCGAAAGCAGTGGTTTTCAAAGACAAAGTGGTCAAACGCATGGTCGGCGGTGTTGGCGTACTGATGAAGGGCAACCACGTCGATGTGTTCGACGGACTGGCAACGGTCGATGCCTCGCGCAACGTCACCGTCACCGCCAGCGACGGTACCACCAAACAATTCAGCGCCGATAAAATCATTCTTGCCACCGGCTCGGTGCCGCTCATGCCGCCTTTCCCCGGCATCGATGGCCGCAACGTCATCAATAGCGACACCTGCTGGAACCTACCCACATTGCCCGAAAGCATAATCTGCGTCGGCGGCGGCGTCATCGGCATGGAACTGGCCTGCATGTTCAATGCCCTGGGTTCCAAAGTCACCGTTCTTGAAATGCTGCCAAACGTACTCGCGCCACTGGACGACGAGGTGCGCCGCCTGCTGGCGCGCATCCTCTCGAAGCGCGGCATCAACATCATCACCGGAGCCAGAGTAGAGTCCCTGGCCGATGAAGGGAACCTGAAAAAAGTCGTTGCCAGCACGGAGAAGGGGTCGGAAAGCTACAGCGCCGGGTACGTGCTGATGGCCGTCAGCCGCCGCGCCAATACCAGCGGCCTCGAACGCCTGATGGAGCAGGGGCTGAATAACGATCGGGGGCGGGTGCTCGTCAACGAGAAGATGGAAACCAATCTGCCCGGCATCTACGCCGTCGGCGACCTGGTTCACGGCGCGGGACTCGCCCACGTTGCCTCGATGGAGGGCGAAATCGCCAGCGACAACGCCATGGGCCACGCGGCAAAGATGGATTACACGGTTGTCCCTAATCCCATCTACACCTTCCCGGAAGTGGCCTTCATCGGCCTCACCGAGGCCCAGGCCAAAGAAAAATATCCCGACGCGCGCATCGAGCGTTTCCCCTGGACAGCCAACGGCAAAGCTGTAGCAATGGGCCAGACCGAAGGTTTCACCAAAGTCATCATCGGCAAGTACGACGAAATCCTGGGCGCGCACATCATCGGCCCCGATGCCACCAACCTCATCAGCGAATATTCGGTCGCCATGCGCGGCGAATTGACCGCTAACGAGATCATCGAAACCATTCACCCGCATCCAACTCTGAGCGAGGGCCTGCGCGAAGCCATGCTGACAGTGGAGGGCCGCCCGGTACACATCCCACCCAAACAACAACTGGCGCGCACGCGGTAATTGGCTGAATACAGTGTTACACGACAAGGGGAGGCTTGCCCTAATGAATTTTGACAACCGAATAGGGTAATCACGAGAAACGCCCGCCTCCGTCCTGTAGGGACAAGGGGCGGATGTGGGGAGGGGTGGGGGCCTTGTGCTTGTCCTGGTGGCAGTGCGATCCGCCCGGGTTCCGTGAGGCAGGATGGTCGCACTCCCACGAGGACAAGCACAAGGCCCCCTCATCCACCCAACCCCTCCCCTTGTCCCTACAGGACGCAGGAGACGCAAGCGTCCCGATGGTACAATTACCCCATTCGGTCGTCAAAATTTATCAGGCGTGACAAGGGCGGTGGAAAGCCCCCGCCCTGGGAATCGTTCGTTCAGTTCCCGCCTGTGGGGACAAGCCCCGCCTGGTAATATTTTTAGGAGTTCGTACCATAATGGCTATAAGAAGCTGGTCTGAGTTGCGCGGTCTGCCGGTGGTTATTCCCCGCGAAGGCAGAAGCCTCGGCACCGTGGAAGATTTTTACTACAAACTGGAAACCAACAGCATTTACGCGCTGCGCGTCAAGGTGGGCATACTCGGCTATCGCGTACTCTCGGCAAGCGCCATAGGCGCTATCGAGCGCGCTTCTATCACAATTGCCAGCGACTCGATGCTAATTGAAGAAGCAAATAGCGGGCATTTGCTGGAACTACCTACAAGTAGTTCTCTGCTGTCCAGTGTGGTCAAGAGCGAAAATGGCGATGTGCTGGGCAAAGTAAGCGGCATATTGCTGGCGACCGACCCACCCGTCGCGCTGCGCATAGCCGCGTACCAGCTTGATAACGGCAAGCGGTTCTCCGCCAACGAAGTTACCGACTATGACGGAAACGTGATATACATTCTCAACAAAGCGGCTAGCAATCTATGAGAGGACCAGGCTGCGGGAGGCACTATGCGGTAAGCGCGAGGTAGATCGCTAGCAGTATGCCGATCAAGCTCGCCAGTACGGTCAGAACGACCTGGGAAGTTGCGCGAGGCTGAAAGCGTTCTTTTGTTCCTGCCCTGCTTCTATGTCGATCTGTTCTTTTCGGGCCAATGGAGTATTCTCCTGCTCAACACGTCTCATGACGATTATAACATCCCTTGTCAGGATGAGAAAGCGTTACCATGATGTCAACAAACGCCAGTTCGTTACCGATCTACCAGCGTCCGGCAGAACTCTTGCAGCGTCTCATCCGTTTCGACACCACTAACCCACCCGGCAACGAGCTTGCCTGTATCAACTACATCAAGTCGCTGCTCGACGAGGCAGGCATCGAGTCGCGCATCATCGCGCGCGATGCTGCGCGTCCGAACCTGGTGGCTCGCCTGACCGGACGAGGTGACGCGCCGCCATTGCTCTTACAGGGACACGTCGATGTCGTCACCACCGCCGACCAGCAATGGCAGCATCCACCATTCGGCGGCGATATCATCGATGGCTACGTCTGGGGGCGCGGCGCGCTGGACATGAAGGGCGGCGTCGTCATGATGCTATGCGCGTTTTTACGCGCTAAAGCCGGGGCTGTCTCCCTACCCGGCGATGTGATCCTGGCGATTGTGAGCGATGAAGAGGTGGGCGACGGCTACGGGGCGCGTTACCTCGTCGAAGAACATCCCTACCTGTTCAAGGACGTGCGTTACGCTCTGGGTGAATTTGGCGGCTTCACCCTGCATCTCGCCGGGCGCGCCTTTTACCCCATCCAGGTGCTGGAGAAGCATAGCTGCAAGGTGCGAGCCATTGTGCGCGGCCCCGGCGGGCATGGCTCAAGCCCCCTGCGCGGCGGCGCGATGGCGAAGCTTGGGCGAATGCTCCAGCAGCTTGACCAGCAGCGTTTGCCTCCACATATCATTCCCGTCACGCGCCAGATGATCGAGACCATCGCACAGGCGCTCCCTGCCCCGGTCGGTGAAATGTTGCTCCAACTGCTTGACCCGGCGCGCACCGACGCCGTACTCGACCAGTTGGGACAGGCGGGACAGCTTTTCGACCCGCTGCTGCATAACGTCATCAACCCGACCATCGTGCGTGGTGGCGACAAGATCAACGTTATCCCGGCTCGCATTGATGTTGAGATGGATGGTCGCCTGTTGCCAGGCTACAACGCCAGTGATTTCCTGAGCGAAATACGCTCCCTGATAGGTGGTGATATCGAACTGGAAATCATGCGTTACGATCCTGGACTGTCCGAGGCCAACATGGGCTTATTCGACACGCTGGCCAGCATCCTGCGCGAAGCCGATGCAGAGGCCATCCCGCTGCCCCAACTGTTGCGGGCAACCACCGACGGCCTCTATTTCGGGCAACTGGGCATTCAGTGCTACGGCTTCCTGCCCATGAAACTGCCCGCCGATTTCAACTTTGTGGAAACTATCCACGCGGCAGACGAGCGCATCCCAATCGACGCGCTCGAATTTGGCGCGCACGCGATTTTCCAGGCGTTACACCGATTTCACGGTTGAGTTGTCAGATTCCTCTTCCTTGCCCGGCGCGGGATACGGCAGCTTAAACACCGAGAAGAGATAGTACAGCGATGGCAACAGCAAAACCATACCTATGATGGTACCAATCAGCAAGACTTGCAGCACAGCCGGAGAATTAGCCGCGCTATCCACCGTTACAAAAGGCGGGATAAGGTAGGGCAACTGGGAAATGCCCCATGAGCCGAGCAAACCAGCCGTCTCGATAATAATCAGCACGCGCGCAATGCGATAATGGCGGGTAAAAAGCGTGGCGGCTGTCGCCAGTCCAACGAGCATTGTGATAATCACTACCGGGATAGCGTGTGCCAGCAACCCTTGCCACAGCAAAGGAGCTTCTGTTCGTGACAAGATCAGTCCCAATGCGCCCAGCACGGCAGTAACAGCTCCCGCTACGATCGCGCGCAGGCGAAAGACTTGTTCCAACGCCATATCATTGGCCTGTTTCGCCTCTACCGAAAGATACACTGAAGAGAGAACCCCACATAAGGCGACCGCCATCAAGCCGATAACGATGGCGAATGGCGTGAACCAGGTTGCGCCGGTCATATCGGCCTGGACACTGGCGGACGTAACATGGATATGCCCGCTTGCCACCGCTGCTGCCGACGCGCCCAGGATAAACGGCGTGATAATGCTGGCAAAGCTGAACACTCCTCCCCATACAATGGCTCCAAATTTATCGCTTCTCGTGCCGTACACACGAAAGATAAAGGCCGCGCCGCGCAGCACAATTCCGATCAGCGCCAGCGTAAAGGGCAGGAAAAGCACAATCGAGAGCGTCGAAAACACGCTGGGAAAGGCCGTAAACAGGCCCACGATGAGAAAAATCAGCCAGACGTGATTGGCCTCCCACACCGGCCCCAGTGCATGATTGATGAATTCATGCCGCCGTTTGCCCACATTCTTATTGCCAATATAGAGCAAATCCCAGATACCCGCGCCAAAGTCCGCGCCGCCAAGCACCGCGTAGGCAATCAGCGCCAGCCATAAAATCGCCAACATCACATACGCCAATGACATAGTACGCCTCCTTCCTAATACGGGAACTTACTGCTGGCTGCGGGCCTGACCAGCCGCCAACTCTGCCCATTCCATCTTCGGCAATGGAGTACGCGCCAGGCGCAGCAGGAAGAAGATCAAAGCAATCGCCAGCACTACGTATATCCCTGAAAAAACCAGGAAGCTGATATTCAGCCAGGGCGCCGTCGTCACAGCATCAGCGGTGCGCAGGTAGCCATAAATGACCCAGGGCTGGCGTCCCAGTTCAGTCACCATCCAGCCCAGCTCAATCGCCAGAAACGACAGCGGCCCGGCAATGACAATGCATATCAGCAAAAGGCGATTTTGCGGCATCTTACGCTTGCGCAGGAAGTAGAGTAGCCAGAAAAGCCATCCAATAAACAGCGCGAAGAAGCCGCTGGCGACCATGCCATCAAACGAGGTATGCACCGGCAAAGGATTGGGACGATCATTGACAGGAAAAGAGTCCAGCCCGCGAATGGTAGCATTGGGGTCAAATGTCGCCAGTAAACTCAACCCATACGGTATCTCAAGCGCGTAATAGACTTTACCGGTAGCAGGGTCGGCCAGCCCGCCAATTTCGAGCGGCGCGCCTTTCGTCGTATGAAACAGGCCCTCCATAGCGGCTAGCTTGGCGGGCTGTGAGGTATTCAGAAAGCGCGCGTTGGCATCGCCGCTAATGATCAGCAACGGAATCGCAATCGCGCCGATGGCGAGCGCCAGCATCAGTCCCTTGCGGTGATACCCGTCGCGCTTGCCGCGCAGCATGGCCCAGCCATAGACGGCGGCCACGCCAAATCCCGTCGCTACATAGGCTGCCAGGATCATATGGATCGTCTCATACGGCGTGCTGGGATTGAACATGGCCTGTATGGGATCAATATTCGTGACCTGCCCATTTTTAATCACAAAGCCAGCAGGCGTATTCATCCACGAGTTCGTGCTGACAATGAACCAGGCCGATGCCAGCCCGCTGATCCAGATCGGAAACGAGCAGAGCCAGTGCGCGCGCGGCGTCAGCCTATCCCAACCGTACAGGTAGAGGCCCAGGAAGATCGCCTCCAGGAAAAACGCGAAGCCCTCAAAAGCGAAGGCCGGGCCGATTACAGAACCCGCGAATTTGATCCAGGTAGGCCAGAGCAGACCCAGTTCAAACGAGAGTATCGTACCCGATACCGCGCCGATAGCAAAGAGGATGGCCGATGCCCGCGCCCAGCGGCGTGTCAGCGCCATCCACTCCGCGTCTTTGCGGCGCAGCGCCAGCCCTTCCGCGATGCACATCAATAGCGGCAATCCCACACCTAACGCAGCAAATATGATATGAAACGCGAGCGACGTACCCATCTGCGCTCGCGCAGCCAGTAAATCCGACATAGCTCTACCCCCTTGCCTGTCACCGGTCATATTCGTATTCATCCAGACAATATTACGCGCCACCAGGCGAAATAGTGCCAGGCATCAATTTCAAACACCTTCATTTTAATTCAACTTAGATTGTAGTAGCCAGTAAGCTATGTGACAACAGGAGTTCTCCTGATTTCACGTCAGACTTTACCCTGATAAATTCTGCTGAGCGAAGAGGGTAATCCGCCCATCGGGACGCAAGCGTCCTCACCGTCCTGTAGGGACAAGGGGCGGGGTGGAGTGGATGAGGGGGCCTTGTGCTTGTCCTGTTGGCAGCGCGCTTCGCCTGGGTTCCGTGTGGCACGTTGGTCGCACTCCAACGAAGACAAGCACAAGGCCCCCACTCATCCCCACATCCGCCCCTTGTCCCTACAGGACAAGGTCACGCGCATTACTGCATTCGCTCATCAAAAATCTTCAGACCGGTATGCTATAATCTCGTTGTACATTACGCGAGGTCACACAATGCTTACTCAAACCACTGCAGCAGAAAAGATACTTCGGCATTTCAAGGGTCTGCGCCAGCGCTTGCAGAAGGACGAAACGCCTCTCTTCACAATTCCCGCCATCTGGGATGGCGGTCAGGAATCGCATGGCACGGCTTGCGATATTATCGTGACGAATCAGCGCGTCTTCGGCTATATCTACACGACTTTTCCGCGCGAGCGGCTCTTTCTCGACGCGCTGCCGCTGGCATCTATCCGCGCGGTCTCGCTGCGCGAAAAGTCATTCGAGCCGCTTTTTCGCGAGCTGCTTGTAAGCAGCGACAAGCGCAAAGTCTACATTCGCGCCCCACGTCAGAAAATCGCCAGCTTAGAGGCTGCGCTACGTTCAGTTCTCGCGCAAGATAGCGCTGAAACGCCGCCAAATGCTGATACGGGCGATCCACCACTGGCAACAACCGATCGGCGCCAGCCTCCTATCTATGGAAAACAGGACATGCGCAGCACGTTCGAGCGTTCCCCGCTGGCAATCGTAATGCTCTTCGTAGGCGGCCTGTTGCTCGAAATCACCGGCGCGGCTCTCTGGATCGTTTCACACAGCGCGCAAACTGGCCTGCCCTTATGCATAGCAGGTTTTGTCGCGGTCGTCACCTCGATTTTACTCCAGAGACAGAGGCGCTGGTAAGGTCATGGCCGGAGATCACAACATCTGTGACAGATGGTTGCAGGGCGGCCCACTGCTGCGCTAATTGCTTCTCATAGGCGCTGGCAACAGGCAAGAACGGAAACAGGGTATGCGCGGCGCTATTGACCGCCAGCAATACGCCAAAACGCTGTAGTATATAGGCTACGAGCGGCGGCGATGACGTTGGTGTTGGTAGCAGCGACGCGCCAGTTTGCAGCTTGAACTCGATTAAGCAGCCCGATGCAAATGTCGTACCCTGTATAGCATTCATTGAGGTCTGCGTTTCTTGACCTGTCGTGGCGGGAACTGCATTCTCCAGGTTGTACAAATCCCCCATAGCAGCATCACATACCGGATTGCTAGAGTAGGCATTGTTGCCGGTCATGCTCATTGACACACCCCAGTGCCGACCGTCCCAGGTAATGTTCAACGGCACCGCAATATCATTTTGCTGCCCGCGAATAAAAGTATCCGCCTGATTATCCACCACCACCCGTCCATCCAATGTGGCAAACCGCCAGAACAATTGCACATAAACGGTCGCCTGCCACAAGGTCGGGGGCACATGGATGTCAGGCGCAGCATACAAGAACGGGTCACAGAATATATGACAGTTCTGGCCGTTGGACGCACAAGCCCCTCCAGCGCAGGAAACACGGGACCAGGTGGTCGTATCAAGTTGCAGGCTCAGTGTCGCCTTAAGTGGTTGGCTAGCGTTCGCGAGACAAAGCGCGGCGATCTGCAACACAGTACACGAAGGCAAGTTCGGCCCGGTTGCCTCAGCAGTCTGCGCGTACAGATCTCCCGCGCGCACCATCTCGCTGGATTGCTTACGATCAAACGCCGCCTGTGTAGCCTGTAGCAATGCAGTACTCTGCTCCGTCGAGAGCAGAGCGAGATCTGTTGGAAAACTGATGTACGAGTCGGTGCCACCTGATGCTGGCGGAATTGCAGGGTGCTTGCATGTATCAATACCAGACCCCACGGGAACCATGATGACACATTGCTGTGGCGAAAATGGGTCCGCGCGCCATAACAGGGTATGCTTTCCTCGAGTCAGACTGAAGAGTGGGAAGACTGTATTCGAAGATATCTTGACGAGGTGTCCATCCACAAACAGATGTCCCCAGGGTGGGTTAGCATTTAGTCTGTAATCGAAGGTGGTCTGTACCGGCGCGGGAATCAGGAACTGTCTGATGGGCGCGATGCTAAACAGGATAAGCAGTATCGCCAGCACAAATAAAGCCGCTGTAGCTATACTTACCGACCTTTTATATTTGCCTGAGAAAAAACGGGCTTTTCCGGCAAATCCGCAGCAGAGGACGCATCACTCTCTGCTTCATCCAGATTGGTGATCTCAAATTTGAGACCTTCCCGGGTTTCTTCACGCTCGTTCTGCTTCATGCCCATCCTTTTCAGTAGCGACGCCCCTTGTGGGTGTCCCGTCTGCAAATACCTTTCATGCACTCGCAGGAACATAAGACGGGACACCCACAAGGGCGTCGCTACTGAGATCCTACGTATTGTTATCAAATCGCGGCGTAAGACCCCCGCATTCATGCGAGGGGATAGAAGCCGCGCTGCCCGCAGGCAGAGAACCCGCTTCCCAGGCCCACAAGCTTCACAAGCCAGGGCAATCGCATCTAAATAACCCCATCAAGAACGCGTAAGAGATAGGAGGTGTCCCAGCCAGCTTTGAGCCGCTTGGCATGGATGCCCACGCGAGACGAACGTTCCTGGCGCAAGAGATTGAGAGTGATGTGGCGGAGCACCGCCAGATTTTCATCGGCATGCCCAAGTCGTACGCGTGACTCATCTTCGCGAAACGCGACATTGAGGACCCAATGCAGGCTGTTTTCAATGCCCCAATGGCTTCGGACGGCGGTGGCAAACGTGGTGACGGAAGCGAAGCTGAGCAGGAAATAGCGGGTTTCCCGGCTCACCTCATCTTTGATCCGCCGTTCGGCTCGCACCATGCCAATCCCAGCGAAGCCTTTCCATTTCTGCTCTGGGTCCAGATACGCCAAGATCTCTGGCTGGGTGATGGTCCAGTACTCGCGTATTTCCAGCCGCCCATGGCCCTTTTCGACCAAGCGAACTGACTCCTCTTGCCCCCCGACAAAACCGTCTTTCTCGGCCAGAGCAAAGGTGGCTTTCACCTCATCAAACAGATCTCCCTGGTTGTCTTTGAGTGCCAGAGCGTAGTCACCCTCCTGCTCGATAATCTGAGCGGCAATCTTGGTTTGGGTTCCCATGGCATCAATCGTGACAATGCAGCCCGCCAACGCCAATTGCCGTAGAAGAAGGGGGATCGCGGTAATCTCATTGGACTTCTCTTCGGTGGCAAGCTGAGCTAACACCAAACGATTTTCCACCGCCCATGCGCTCACCACATGCAGTGCTTTCTTCTCTGACTCCTGATCATGCGAACGGCGGAGCGTCTTGCCGTCTATCGCGATCACCCCTTTGACCGTTTGGCTGATGCCCTGTACCCATTGCACAAAACTCGCTTCAAACTGCTTCGGGTCGATCAAGGCAAAGACCCGTCCAAAGGTATCGTGGGACGGAATCCCATTGGGCAAGGTGAGCAGCTCCGTAAAAAAGGCTTCTTTGGCTTTCCCGAATTCTTCGATCTCCACCCATCCATCGGCTCCGCACAGCACTCCACAAATCGCCAGAATGATGATATCGCGCAAGCGATGCAGCCTGTTCCATTCGAGGGTCTTCCACTTGGGCAAAAATGCTTTCCATATCTCGTAGGTCGTTCGCTTCCATCTCGTGGTCTCCTGCTTTTTCGCCCTAGTTTATCACTTCCTTGTTCCTCTCTTCCTGTGGATGGGGTTAGTTAGATGCGATTGCCCTGTATTCACAAGCCGTTTTCCTTGACAGTGATACACTCCAATGGTATACTTGTTCTAGTTCTTCGCACACTGACAACCGAAGAGTGTTTGGGCGTTTCGCGGTAAATCGTTCCCGCGAGTAAAAGCACTAGCGTACCAATCGTTTGTGTGCCAATCGTTGACGTGGACAGTGGGTCACTCCCTTCCATCGAGATTGCAACGAACACTGGCCTGGAAGAGGCCAACGTGGGGCAACCCGCGTCGAAGCCCCTGCATTCATGCATGGGGTACTTCACTGATACTCTGCGCCAGTTGTTGCGCCAGGCTCTGCTCGTAGGCATCGGCCAGGGGCAAATCAGGCCAGAAGCGGTGCGCCTCGGCATTCACAGCCAGCAGCACGCCAAAACGCAGCAGACAATAGGCCAGCCCTGGAGGTGTCATAATGGTTGACTTCACACTGCCAGCGTCCACCCTCGATACACCCGCTCCCAGACAACCCGACGCCGGGACCAGGCCCGACGCATATTGCCACTGCAAGAATAATGGCTCGCCAAACGAGTCTTCCGGTGGGTACTGTATCCCCACCACATTCTGCGCAGCCTCACAAACAGGATTGAGTCCTACAGGCACAGTAGTACGCATAGTCGCTGGTATGTTCACCTGCCATGCTGAGTTCTGCCAGATGATCTGAAACTCAATAAGCGACTCGTCCGCTATTTGCCCGGTCGATAGATCCCAGAGAACATTATCCGGGACATCGCGCTCAACAACGCTGCCGTCCTGCTTTTGAAAGGTCCAGAGGGGCAGCACAGGCGCCAGCGCATCCCATACGTTTGCCACGCCCGGCGTGTTAATGGCTACCGCGCAGAACATAAAGCAATTTTCGTGCAGGTAACTACATCCTGGTTCCGGAGTCAAGCACGTTTCGTTTGAAGATGAGTTGGTATCCAACTGGAAATGCAGGGTCGCATACAACGGCTGCATAGCGACGGCATAACATTGTTCCTCGTTGATTGTAGGCCGACAAACGCTACCAGGTGTCATCGCATAAAGTTCACCCTTTGGCATAATCACCGTCGATTGCCGGGTATTCAATTCTTCCTGCACCGCCTGGATCAGAGCCATGCGCTGGCTAGCTGGCAAGATGCTCAACGACTCGGTGAAGATCACAATAGAATCAATGTCCGCACCTACTCGCACCGTTGAGTGGTCTGCGCAGGTATCGGTGAGATAACTCGTGGGTACCGACAAAATGCAGCGCTGTTGTTGAAACGGTTCCGCGTTCCACACCAGCTCGTGCCGTCCGCGCGCCAACCGCAAGGGTAGGTTCACTCCAACAGTGGGCATACGCTTAATGGTACGCCCATCAAGTGTAAGACGCCCCCAGACCGGGTCTGCCTGCGCATAGAAAAGGTCCTCGCCGGGATATAATACTTGCGTGGGCGCGGGCGTAGGCAACGCCAAAGCTCTGACAGCCAATCCCCATACAGCAGACGTGTTGACCACGATGAGCAAGATCGCCAGCGCCACCATTCCCACCATCGCGATGGTCAGTGGTCGTTTATGCCGCCGCGCAAACAACCGTACAGCGCCAGAAGTAAGACCGGCAGCTTTTCCCTCGTCCAGGCTCGTAATCTCAACATCTAAGTCGTCTTGTGGTTCTTCAAGCTCACCATTACGCATCTTGCCCTCGTGTAGTGATAGCTTCCCCTTCCGATATCAGATGTACTCCCCACTGACTATACGCATTCTGTTTACGCGCTACCCATAATTATACATCCTTCACTGAAAAGAAACTGAACGTAATGTTGTGGGCAGCCAGGGCGCGGGCAAGCCGACGCCCCTACCATACGACGGATCAGCGCCGGCGGCTCGTTCGTGTATGGTAGGGGCGTCGGCTTGCCCGCGCCCTGGTGGGATCGCTCTGCGCAATAAAATGAACCGCACCCCTGGTCAATTTTCCTCTTGCATGAAGAGCCGCTTTACGTTAAACTAGATGAACCATATGCTATGCTTTTATTGTATATCTTAGTAAGTGTTGAGGATAATTCTTTCTATGTCAGTTTCACCTTCGCCCTCTCATGCGACAGATACAGCCTCTATTTCTTTAGATCAGGTAATTTCAAGTTTCAAACAAGCCGTTATTGATCGCTTCCAGATCGTAGCAGGCAATCAGTTATGCAGCTATCGGGAATATTTAGCTATTTCCGAAACCTCGGATATCCGTAGCGGCGACGAAGCGAATGCCGTTGACCAGCAATTTACTCGTTATATGCTCGAATGGCTCGGATTCGGTCCCGCCGACTGGACTTATAATCAACCGCAGGTCGGTACAGGCAAGAAGTTAAATCGCCCCGACTACCTCATAAGAGGGTCTGTAGGTACGGCTTTCATCGTTGAAGATAAAAATAGCTCGATAGATTTCAATGGTGACGAACACCTGAAACAGATACGCCGCTACTGCCTCGGCACAGCCGGCTATGCCGTGTGGTGCAATATGCGCCGCTTGCTGGCAGTGCGTTTTGTGCCAGAAAATACTCTCACGCACGAAACACTGGTTGATGTGTCTATTGAAAAGCTTTTTGGCCCGCAGCCGTTGTTGACAGATGAAGACAACATTCAGGCTACCAACCTGGCCCTGTTCCAACTGCTCTTTAGCAAAGATCGCTTCACAAACTTCAAGACTCTGGCCGAAAAAATCGGCGTTGACGAGCAAATATTTGAGACAAGAGCCATTCCCATTGATACGCCGCAGGCCATCGATAACTTCATCAGTGGCAGCCGCCAGACCCTCAATCATCTCAAGCTGGCTGCCCTATCGCAAATTCTGGAGGCCAGATCGCGCAACAAAAACATCACCGACAGAGAAAACCTTTTGCATCACGAGTGGATGGAGGCCGCGCGCGACTTCACGCAGCGTATCAACTACGACATAATAAGCAAGCCGGTGTTCGAGGCGATTGCGCAACTCACGCCCCGCGTAGGCATATTAACATCAGCCGAGATCTACGGCATCAGTAAGGTTGTCAAAGAAGCAAGCAGAAAGACAATGGGGCGATCCAGGTTTTCCTCTACCATGCTGCCCTTGTTTGAAATCTGGCTTGACCGCGCATTGCACATCAACAGCGCCCTACTGAGACAACAATTTGATGCAGCCGACCCATTCAGAATTGTGCAGGCCTACCAGATTTGGAGTGAGCGACAGAGCGATCAAGAAGATGTGAAACCCGAAGTTTTTGCCGAGCAGGTAGCCTATGTTTTCTTCGTGCGGCTGCTCCTGGTGCGCGTCTTAGAAGATAAGCGCATTATCACCCCGCGCCTGGCAAGCGATGGCGGATTTCTTGAATGGAGCAGCTATATTACGCGACACTTTCAGGAGCTAGACGGCATTGGCATCCTGAACGAAAACTTTTCCAATATCCTGGCCCGCAAAGCCAGCAATTCTTATTTACATTTCTTCCAGCAGGCCGTTTTTGATTGGTTCGACCCCGATGATTTTCTGCTCGTCGAAACGCTCGAATTTCTCTGCCGCTACAATTTCCACAACATCACAAGCGACATCATCGGCTTTACCTACGAAGCCTATATTGAACGCAATGCGCGCGACCGCAAAGGGCATTTTCTTACCCGCCACGACGTGGTGGAATACATGCTCGACTTGCTGGACTATACGGGGCCACAAATCATCGGGCGCAACATCCTTGATCCCGCGAGCGGCAGCGGCAGTTTCCTGGTACACGCCGCCAGACGCTACCGCAGAGCATTAGTCACCTATTTTTGCAATTCGCGCGGTCTGCCAGATAGCGAGGACAGCCTGCAATCCAATGCTGAGCTGCGCAAAGAGTTTGCCAGCCGCTATATTCAAGACCTCACCACCTCTTTCTGTGGCATGGAGTTAAACCCCTTCGCCTGCTATCTGGCAGAGATGAACCTGCTCATTCAAGCGTTGGATGACCTGTTTGTCCTGCAACAGGCAGGCGAAATACAGCCCATTGACCGTTTTCACATCTACAACACCGATAGCCTGGATTTACCCCGCGAAATCCTTGATCGCCCGGACGTGAATAAAGAGGCCAACCGTATCAGCGTCCCTGATCGACTCAGCAACAGATTGACCGATGACGCCTACCCCCTCAAAGCCATGCTCGACTCCTTTGCCGATGGGTTCTCTTATATCGTCTCCAATCCACCCTATGTAAGCAGCAAACAAGAAGAACTGGATAGCGCGCGCTATAGAAACGCTGAATTTTACAAAGTCATGCTCTCAGGCGACATGAACCTCTATTTGCTCTTCTTACGGCTGGGTCAATACTACCTGGCCGACTTCGGGCAAATGATCTACATTGTGCCGCTCACCATCTTTGGAGATAAAAGCGCCAGCGCCGCCCGCAAACAACTCAAAACACCACCCTTTAGCCCGTCAGTCGTGGTCAGGTTTTACCGGGGTGACATCCTGTTTCCGGGCGTCGATCAGGCAGTCGCCATTGTGCGAGTCAACCGCTTGCAGCCCGGCCCCTCAATCCTGGTGAGCGGCGGCAATACCATTCAAGAAGCAAGAGCCGCCCAATTTACCGTCCCCATAGAGGACGTGCTTGAAGCCGTCCCACAAAACCACATCTGGCAGGGCAACTGGCTCGTTGCTCAAGGTTCGGAGAGTTGGGATATCTGGAACTATGTTAAAAATATAAGCAATAGTTTAGAGAGACATTTTGAGGATTTATTAGACACCACCTTTGATCGAAAACAAGGTGATGTAAACGCCACTTATTTGAATCCATTACGGGTAGGAACTAATATAGGAAGTTTTTCTAATGGTGATGTTGCCATTTATAAGGGCGAGGATATCAGAGCCTTTGCGCCCTTATCAGACTTGCCATCAGATTGGGCCAAACCTTCCCAGGCCGCTACAACGTTACCAAGAGAAGCTCAACATGTCTCCGACATTTTAGAGCAACTTAAACAACTCGTTGGTAGTGAAAAAGGTATCATCCTACGCGAGGTAGCCCGATTGAATACGAGGGAGCGTTTGATAGCTACCTGGTTTGAGAGGAATAAGAATCAGCCAATTGCTTTCACTCATAAACTTTGGCGAATGATACTCAAAGATAGCGCAGCAGAAGAGTTTGGTAAAGTTTTGCTTGCTATCATCAATAGCAAAACGGCTGCATACCTCGTAAACCTTTTTTCTACGAACAACGATGTTGGCAAAGATGATTTGGGGCGTATACCCATACCCGATCCCGAAAAAATGCCCGTCACGCAACTGGCGCAACTGGCGAATGAAATGCTGAACGAACGCGCCGCGATGGAGAAAGATTTTGTGCTGAAGTATGGCGCAAAACTGCCAGAATTTGACGATGGAGATGTATATATCCCTCCTTCCACTTTCCTCGCCGCCACTCACCTGCCCAAACTGAGCATAGCAGCGCTGGTCGGGCGAGGAGAAGTGAAAAACAATGGACCTGTTAATGGACGCATACGAGCATTAAAAGCCAGAAACATGATTATCAGTTCGATGGACCCGACCAGGCCCAATGCAGAGGCATTTGCCCAGGCGCTGGAGCTATTCCTGAATGAGCCGGGGCGAGAAAATGAAAGCTGGAGCGAGGCGCAAAACTGGCAACTACCCGATAGCATAGCCGCCAAAGCATGGCTTGATAGCTACCATAGCATTAGCCAGCAGGCACAAAGCAACTGGAACACGTTTATAGCTCTTCAGCAGCAGATAGACGAGGTGGTTGCTGACTGGTACGGTTTTAATTCTGCCCAGCGCAGCGCAATTCGCGAGGGTTTGCCCTGGGCCAGGCGGCGGCGAAACCAGCCATAAAGGTTGTTTTCCCGCCAACCCCGGCATTCTCTCATGGATGCATCTCCAAAAACTCATCGATCTCGGCCAGTTCCGTGTCTGACAGGCGGAACTCGGCGGCAGGAAGCAGGTTCTCTATTTGCATTGGGCTGCGCACCCCCACGATAGCGCCCGTCACCGCCGGTTGGCGCAACGTCCAGGCGATGGCGACAACGCCAGCCGAGAGGTTATGCGTAAACCCAATTTCGTTCAGTTTCTCCACCAGCGCCAGATTGCGCGAGAGTTGCGGCTCCTGAAATCGCTGGTCGCGTTTGCGCCAGTCGTCATCCGGTAAATTCGCGATGCGCTCGCGCGTCATCGATCCAGTGAGAAGCCCGGACGCCATCGGCGAATAGACGATTACCCCTATATTGTGTTCCTGGCAGAACGGCAGCAGTTCCCGCTCTATGTCACGGCTCATTAACGAATAGGGAGGCTGCAGCGAGTCGATAGGCGCAATCTTCATGACGCGGCGCATCTGTTCGACGCTAAAGTTCGAGACGCCGGTATAACGCACCTTGCCTTCCTCTTTCAAGCGAGCCATCGCTGACCAGCCCTCCTCGATATCCTGTTCAGGATCAGGCCAGTGCATCTGGTACAGGTCGATCACGTCCACCTGCAAACGTTTGAGGCTGGCCTCAGCTTCGCGCCGGATAGAATCTGCCTTCAAGTTGCCATAAGGATTCCCTTTATCATCCCAGAGTCGTGAACACTTCGTAAAGATATAAGGGTGGTGGTCTCCCCCTTTCAGAGCCTGGCCTACGAGTTCTTCAGAGTGGCCCAACCCGTATACAGCGGCGGTATCTATCCAGTTAATGCCCAGATTGAGCGCGCGTTTGATGGCTGCAATCGCCTGTTGGTCGTCCTGCGGTCCCCATCCGACCGCCCAGTTATTGCCACCAATGGCCCAACTGCCGTAGCCAATGGGCGTAATCTCCATATCCGTCTTGCCAAGTTGTCGCGTTTTCATAGGTGTTTGTCGTCCTTTCCAAAAAGTGATGTTTTTCGTACATATTATATACGCATCGAACGTCCTTATCGGTACAATAGAGCTAACGCGATATGCAAGCTTTTATCACTCATTGTCACCTTGAGCGCAGCGATCGGCCCGGCGAGCCAGACCCTTCGCTGCGCTCAGGGTGACAGGCGAATGGGACGAACGACTCCTGGCGGTCACCCTGGCACCCCATGGATGGATGAAGGCGTGTTAGCCAGCAACGTTGACACCCTCTTTTCATGACAGGTACAATAAGATAGCCGAGAAATCTACGAGGGACCGCCCTCTTTCTACATTTGCACAGATAAAGTTGAGGCAATACACGATGAAAATCTACGTCTGTATCAAACAAATCCCGGACCCCAACACCGTTGTGAGCAAGCTCGATCCGTCAACCCGGCGGCTCGTGCGCAGCGGCGTTTCGCTGGTTCTCGATCCCGGCGACGAGAGCACTATTTCTGCCGCGATCAAATTGCGCGACACCATCGGCAACAGCGAACTTATCGCTGTAAGCATGGGACCCACCAGCGCGCAAGAGGCCATGCGTCGCGCCCTGGCAATGGGCGTTGACAGCGCCATCCTGGTGACAGATCCCGCCCTGGCCGGTTCCGACGCGCTCAGTACCGCGCGCGTACTGGCCGCCGTCCTGAAAAAAGAAAACGCCGGCATGATCTTCTGCTCCACTGAAAGCACTGATGGCTACACCGGCATGGTTCCCGGCGGTATCGCGGAATTTCTGGGTATCCCGCAGCTCACCTTCGCCCGTGAAATCAACGTCGAAGGCCAGCGAGCCGTCATTAAGCAGGTCACGCAGACAGGATATCGCACCGTCGAGAGCCTTTTGCCAGCCGTCATTACCATCGCCAGTGGCTCCTTCGAGGCTATTTATCCGACTATGAAGGGCATCATGAGCGCCAGGAAAAAACCCTTCACGCAGTTGACCCTGAGCGACCTGGGTATCGATGCCGCGCAGGTTGGCGAGGCGGGCGCGCGCGAGCAGGTCATGACCATTGGCAAGGCCGAAGCCCGCGCCGCCGGCCAGGTATTGAAGGACGATGGCAACGCCGCTTCGACCATCGCCGACTTTTTGCAGCGCTACCAGTTGCTCTAGGACAGCAGGAGGAGATACATATCATGGCAAAAACAATCTGGGTTTTGGTCGAGATAGAAAATGGTCGGCCCGCGCGTTCTTCCCTCGAAGTGCTGGGCAAGGCTGCATCGCTGGGCCGCGCCGAAGCTATTGTGCTCTGCTCGCACGCTGGCGAAGTGGCTCCTATGCTTGGTGAATTTGGCGCGGAGAAGGTGTACGCGCATAACGACCCGGCCTACGATACTTATCTGACGCTGCCAGCCGTTGACACGCTGAGCGACCTGCTCAAACAGCGCCAGCCCGACCTGCTGATGCTTGCCACGACCTACGACCTGCGCGACATCGCCGCCCGACTGAACGCGCGCAACAACATGGGCCTCATAACAGACGCCACCGACTTGCAATTCGAGGGCGACACCCTCAACGTAACCGTCCCCTGGGGCGGCGAAACCGTCGTTACAGCCACCCTGCCGGGGCAAGGCGCCGGCATCGTTCTGACGCGCCCCAAAGCCTTCGGCCTGGAACACTTCACTGACAGAACCGCCGATGTCGAGACGCTCAACGTCTCGCTACAGGCCAGTTCGCAGGTGATGAAGGTACTAGAGCGCGTCGATGTCGAGAGCGAAGGCCCTTCCCTCGAAGACGCCAGCGTCATCGTCAGTGGTGGTCGCGGCCTCAGCAAAGCCGAAAACTTCCGCTACGTGGAAGAACTGGCGACTGCCCTGGGCGGCGCGGCTGGCGCAACACGCGCCATCGTCGATGCGGGCTGGCTCCCTTACAGCTACCAGATCGGGCAAACCGGCAAGACCGTCAAGCCAACGCTCTACATAGCTGTCGGCATCAGCGGCGCTATCCAGCATCTCGCGGGCATGAAAGGCTCCAAATACATCGTCGCCATCAACAAAGATGAGCACGCGCCCATCTTCTCAGTAGCCGACCTGGGCATCGTCGGCGACGCCCTCACCATCCTCCCGCAACTCACAGAAGAAGTGAAGAAACGCAAGGCCCAGTAATTAAATATAGTTCATTTTGTAATGTGATAAACTTTGACAACCGAATACGGCAACCAATGGAAATATCCGCCCCCCGTCCTATCTTTCACTGGTAGGTTTTTTTGGGAAAGGAACCGGCAAGGGTGTCATCCTGAGCGCAGCGAAGGATCTGCGTGCTCCCTGGCGAGAGATCCTTCGCTGCGCTCAGGATGACAACCCCTGGTGACCCGCGCGTTTCAAAAAACCTACTAGTGAAAGCCCCGTCCTGTAGGGACAAGGGGTGGATGTGGGGAAGGGTGGGGGCCTTGTGCTTGTCCTCATGGCAGCGCGATTCCTCTGGGTTCCGTGAGGCACCATGGTCATACCCCAACGAGGACAAGCACAAGGCCCCCTCATCCACTCCACTCCGCCCCTTGTCCCTACAGGACGGCTGGACGCAAGCGTCCCAATTAGTCTGATTCCCGCATTCATTCGCCAAAGTTCAAATCGGTCCATTTATTCACGTGGTGTTATAATTAGTCATAAGCATTCTCATACAGCAGGAAGAGCGCATGGAAAATATGATCGAGCAAATATGCGATCTTATGAAGCAGCTCTCGCCAGATAATCTGCGGCGTGTTCTTGAATATGCTCAAGCTCTCGCACGGACAGATCAGCTAGTTATAACTCTACCAACTACATCGCTCCCGCCAGGCATATCTGGAGCTGCATTACTTGCTAAAATCCAAAGCATCAAAATGCTACCAGAGGACATCGATGCAATGGAGCTGGCATTAGAAGATTGCGAGAGGATCGAACTTTAACAGGGCGACCGCAAGGGTCGCCCCTACCATCCTTACGAAGTACGAAGCGACTTACGAGGGTCGTATAGGGTACGGGCGACCCTTGCGGTCGCCCTGGAACACTTACGACGGTCGTACAGGGTACGGGCGACCCTTGCGGTCGCCCTGGAACATAAACGGAGGTTCATCATATGACTCCCCCATCACCAACCGGTAATTGGATCGGTATTATATTATTTATACTCCTGGCCGGAGCAGGCATAATCCTCTTCGGCGTGCGAGCGGTCGAGTTGATTACCCTGCTGGTAAAGGCACGGCGGACGGATCGCACCGACCATCTCGAGGAGCGTATAGGCGCGTTCTTCCAGATTGTGCTTGGTCAGGCCGGTGTGCTGCGCGACCCTATTCCTGGCATCGCGCACTTCTTTACGTTCTGGGGCTTCATCATCATCCAATTTGGTTTGCTCAATCTGATGCTGCGAGCCTTTGGAGCAACGTTGCCGCTTATTGGCGATAGCCAGGTATTCGCGGGTGTGCTGGATGCCTTCATTATTTTCGTCGCCGCCGCCCTGGTCGTCTTCGCCATCCGGCGCGGCATCGTGCGTCCTAAACAACTCAGCAGTTCATTGCATGGGCCATTGGATGGCTTTATCATCCTGATCGGTATTATGCTGATTTTGATCGACGCTCGCCCTCGTCGAAAGTTTCGACTATGCCGCGAGCAACGGTACATCCTGGTCGCTGATTCGGAACGTGGTTCGGCCCCGCGCTTCAGTGGAGCAGGAACGACCAGCCAATACCTTGTCCTGTTTCGCGTCTTCTGGTGGATACACGTCACTGACCGTGCTGGGCTTCCTGGTCTACATTCCGCGCTCCAAGCACCTGCACCTGATGGCGACGCCTTTCAACGTCTTCTTCCGCAACTACGGGCCAAAGGGCGCGCTGCCGCTCATGGAAAACATCGAGGAGCGCGAGGACTACGGCGTCTCCAAACCCGAACAATTCACCTGGAAGCAACTGCTCGACGGCTATGCCTGCACCGAATGCGGGCGCTGCAACACCGTTTGCCCGGCATCTAATACCGGCAAACCGCTTTTCCCGAAAGAGATCATCCTGGGCGTCAAAGAAGCTCTGTTCGTGGAAAGCAATCGCATCCTGGGTGAGAACACCATCTGGGCAAAACTGGGCATCGCTGGCGATCAAGATTGGCGAGACCGCCGAAGGGAAAGCCGCTCATCACGAGCCGATGGTCGGCGGCATTATCTCCACCGACGCCCTGTGGGCCTGCACCAGTTGCCGCGCCTGCATGGAGATTTGCCCTGTCTCCATCGAGCACGTACCGAAGATCGTCGATATGCGCCGCCATCTGGTGATGGAAGAGAGCGAATTTCCGACCGAGGTCACTTCGCTCTTCAACAACATCGAGCGCAACGCCAATCCGTGGGAGATCAGCAACGATAAGCGCGCCGAGTGGGCGGCAGGCCTGGATATCCCCCTGCTGGCGCGAAAATCCCGACGCCGACGTACTCTACTGGGTCGGCTGCATGGGATCGTTCGACGAGCGCAACAAGAAAGTCGCCACCTCGGTCGCCAAAATTCTGCAAGGCCGCCAACATCAATTTCGCCATCCTCGGCCCCGAAGAGTCCTGCACCGGCGACCCGGCGCGGCGCATCGGCAACGAATACCTGTATCAGATGATGGCGCAGCAGAATATCGAAGTGCTCAACGGCTATGGCTTGAAACGTCAACGACAACCAGAACGGCCACAACGGACATGCTATCGAGCAACGGCATGGCAGCGCAGCGCCCGAAACATCGCACCATCATCACGGCCTGCCCGCACTGCTTCAATACCATCAAGAACGAGTACCCGCAGCTTGGCGGCAACTACGACGTGGTTCACCACACCACCTTCATCGACAAGCTGCTCTCTGACGAGAAGATCAGCTTGCCGGAAGGCTTCGACGAGCGCAAGCTGACCTACCACGATCCCTGCTACATCGGTCGCTACAACGACATCTACGACGAGCCGCGCCGCGTGCTCACCGTCCTCAACAGCAACGGCGTCACCGAGATGCGCCGCAACCGCAACAAGAGCTTCTGCTGCGGCGGCGGCGGCGGGCGCGCCTGGATGGAGGAGAAGATCGGCAAGCGCGTCAACCAGACCCGCGTCAACGAGGCGCTGGAGACCGGCGCGGAAGTGCTGGCCGCCGCCTGCCCCTTCTGCATCACCATGTTCGACGACGGCGTCAAAGGCGTCGAAGCCGAGGAAAAGCTGCGCAGTCGAGGATATCTCCGAGATCGTGGCAAGAGCAATTGAAGTACAGGCGGCGCAAGAACAAGAAGTGTAATCAGGGACATCCTACAAAGCGTGAAAGGATAACGGAAGTTGAACCCGAAGCAAATTGTCGCCCAGGGATATGACCGCATTGCTGAACGCTACAGCCAGTGGGTCAATCGCACGCGAACGGATGAGCGGAATCGCTACACTTCTCTGTTGCTACAACAACTTTCCTCCGGGGCGGCTGTGCTTGAACTCGGTTGCGGCGTAGGCATTCCAACAACACGAGAACTTGCACAGCGCTGTAAAGTGACAGGCGTAGATATTTCAGAAAGACATGTTCGAGCTTGCTCGCCATAATGTTCCTGGCGCAACCTTTTTGCAGGCAGACATGACAAAGCTTGCATTTCCGCCTGCAAGCTTTGATGCCGTTGTTGCTTTTTACTCCATTATTCACGTTCCGCGCGCGGAACATCCTCAACTCCTCCACGCCATTGCCACCTGGTTGCGACCCGGAGGTATGCTAATTGCGACGATGGGTGCCAGTTCAACAGAAGCGGCCATCGAGCAGGACTGGCTTGGCGCGCCCATGTACTGGAGCCACTTTGATAGCGAGACCAACCAGCTTCTCGTGCAGGAAGCAGGGCTTCAAATCCTCAGCGCGCAAGAAGAAACAGCAGATGAAGATGACAACCCAGTTACCTTCTTATGGGTTGTGGCGCAAAAACCACTTTGAGACATGCAGATTAAAGCAGTAGGCCAGTTACCATAGTAACTGTGTAGTATATCCCCTGGTTAGCTTTAGTGATGAAATTTAACCGTATTCAAATGAGGCCCAATATATCCAATGATGAGCTTTCTCTCCTCTGGTAAAGGATAAAAATGCACACGCCAGGCTCCAGGAGTGAGCCTGACATGCCAATTAAAAACGCGAAATTCACCATCGTGGCACCGGAAAGTTCGTTCTGAGCCATATGTTTCAAGCGTAGCCGTACTTTCAAGGGTTGCTATATTTATTTTAGTATGGTCAAAAGGGCCATCAAGCCAGCCATTACAATAATCTTCAAGTTCGTAAAGTCGCTTCATAATTGGCAACAACCTGGGATCGCCACGATATAACTCCTGGCACTGCTCTCGAACCTTTTCACAAAAATACAAATGGGGAAACCATTGCTCTTTACCTGACCAGATATCTAACCCCTCATGCACATCGGATCGAGCATTGGAGCGCAGGCGTTTCTGAATCCATGCGATATGTTCGCGTATGTGGCTATAATGACTCGCGTGAGGAATATCCTCAAATGTATCCACTAGTTCCCCATCATCATCAAGCTGGCTGATTTTCAGTTGCAAATGGTTATCAAACCAGCAAGAATCTGAGCGTAAACTAATCGCAAGAGCATCAAGTAAGAAAGCAACACCTAACCCAGTGGCCTGTTCTTCACCCCAAAAGAAATCAGACAGACCAAAACTCTCTTGTATGCCACTATCATTTACATCGACTAAAAAGGGGGCATTTGTAGCAAGTTTTAAATAGAAATTGCGTAAATCAGGTTCTACGCTCTTATCATTCACCCAGCGCATCACAGGATAGTCTGGAGCTAGCTCTTCGGCATTGAAATCAGTAGATGTGCGGAGCATTCCCCTGACCCCCTGTCTTGTTGCCACATTCATCGTTTGCACAAATTCGGCCATTCGCTGACGAGCTGCGTAGATATCCCTGGCAAGAGGATGCAATGATAACTCATTCAGCACCATTTCCAAATCCATATACTACACATCCCCCGGCATCAATAACGTTCCTAAACTCTTTTCCCACTCGTCAAAAAACCCATCAGGCCATTGATCGATACGGCCATTTCTATCAATGCGAGGAGATGTGACATGCGCCTGCCCATCCTGTAGGTTGCGTTGAAAATAATGCAACTGAACATCCTCTGGAGGTATTTTTCCGCCATGAACCGCGAGACGAATACCATTCAAAACATGGTCACTATGTGTCTCTATTATCACCTGGATGCCACACGATGCAGCTAAGGCCAGTAGCTCTCCCATCTTTACCTGCCCATGTGGATGAAGATGAGCTTCGGGATTTTCTATCAATAACAAGGCACCTGGTTCAGATGAAAGCACAGCTACTAGAATTGGTAGCGCATACGTAATGCCAAAACCCACATTAGCAGCCCGATAGTCAGCGCTCTTTACCCGATTTCCTGCGACAAAATAGTACTGCAAACTAATAGTATCAGTGATTACATTTGGGGATAATGTTATATGCGTGCCAGGGCTAACTTCTCCAAGCCATGCCTCAACCTGATTTATCAGGGCAAGAGAAACAGCATCAGGATGACTCAGACCCTCATTATAAATGTTTTGATCGCGAAAAGTATTAAGGAATTGCGCAGTATACTCCCCGGCAGGTCCGAGTTGTTTTCTCTGCCGTACCATAAAACTAGAGGTCTCGAAGAAACGTCGTGGACCAATACGCTCTGCTTGAAGGTACCGAAAATCGTCATTGAAAAGATTTGACTGATACAAGCGATTTGATATGGGCAAGCTTTCAGAAATCAAATCAAGCACATCAGCCTCTTCCTGGTAGTTAAAGCGCCAAATTCCTTTATCTACGCCCTCTACCTCTGCAGTAATCCCGAAACCGATGACATTCTCCTTAGCATCCTCATAGAGCGCATCCTTTCCAGTTCCGATATGTACCAGGTCTCCATTGAGTGCAAGACCAGTTGTTTGCAGAAGATTTTGTTGAAACGATTGGCGCAAAAGCAGTAATGCCTGTATAACAGAGGATTTGCCTGTACCATTTAACCCCGATAGAAACGTCAATTCCTTAAACTCAAGAAACTGGTTCTCAAAACATTTATAATTTTGCAGATGAAGCGAACGAATCATACGAACACTCCCTTAATAAGCTGCTCTATTGCCTCAAATCGCAACCGCACTTTCTTGGCATCACCAGTAGAATAAGATACTGCTTCATCGAAGCGGGAATCAGGGCTATTCATTAAACTGATGAATTTACTTTCCAACTCATCCTTTTTGACTTTCAATTCCTCTGCTTGCACATCGCTTAACTGATTAAAATTCACCGTCCAGGTCTCAAAAAGGGGTTTGTTAATTGGCTGGCGGGGCGCTCCCATCTTATACCTTTTACGAAACGCATCTTTTCCAAAGAGTTCTCTAGCGAGAACCATTGCTCGCTCGAATCGTTGCCGTAAATGCGTTCGTTGCTGCCCAGACATTTCGTTGATTTGATCCATAGCATTATTCAGAAAACCATCAAAATCCCTATCATACATTAAATATGGCGTTATTGTAAAAGCTAGATATCTGAGTACACATTCTCGATCTGCCATGCGGTTATCACTAATACCATAATCCACTGCTCTCTTGAATATATCAGAATCGGCCAATTGAGCCAGAAACTTTGTCGCTTCGCCTTGCTTCAGCGCATGTCGAATCTCCTGAGCCGAGAGTGGTAATCCACCTGTATTTATACGTCTGAAGATATTAAACTTTACTTCGTTCGGTGTCCCTTTTTCGATCAGGTAAACTGTCACCTGCGTTTCCGTAATACGGCGTTGATAATTGCGGGGTAACTCATCGAACGTCTTCCCCTCAAATTGCGTCAGAAATTCCATTCCCCGAAGACGAAGAGACTTATCAATTATAAACCGCTTTAGCGTTGTCAACCTTTGTAAGCCATCCACTACCAGCCATTTATCATCGTTAGTAGCGTCCATATAAAAAGCTGGCAAAGGAATACGTATAAGCATCGATTCAATCAGTCGGCTTTCCGCCTCAACTTTCCATATGCCCCCCTTGCGTTGAAAATCAGGAGCCAGGTCTAATTCCTGGTACTCAATTCGTTTACGTAGAAGATCGATTGTCATTGGCCTTGTATCGACACGAATCAAAGAGGGATCAAATGGTTTTATGATTCGCTCTTCGCTACTAGTATCTTCCTCTTCAATCCCAGTTCCATTATCAGGAATTACTCTATCTTCAGTTGCATACTCTTCCAATTCATGCATATCCATGATACTTGAAGCTCCTTAGCCGGCATCGTTTGAATGACTGCATTAATGCGATTGAACTCTATTCTCTCGCGCCATTATAAGGGTTAGAGCCTTAGAGGGCAAGGTAATTGAATAAGAGCATGTCCTGATTATAAAACATGCTCTCTTAAATTCCCGTTAAGTTTACAACATTACCACATCCGCCAGTAATGCAAAGTTTACTGCTGTAGAGACTAATCCACCAGATGGTACACGAAGTCGTACTCCGACCCCACCGGGTTGCCGCGCGCGTGCAGCAGCATCCAGCCACGCGCTTCGACATAGCGACCCGTACCACCGGTGATGGTCAGCGTCGTATCAGTGCCATCGTCATAGTATGGCCCCTCAACGGTGATATTGCCCCCCTTGAGCAATACCGTCCAGAAGCACTCCCATTCGGTCTTGCCCGTTGCCACGGTGCGGGTGCATTGCCCGTTGTCCTGCCCCACCTGATGCTTATCTCCAGCATCGAACACAGCATTGTGGAAGCCGAGAATGTCACCTACTGAAAAGTGATTTGCATTCCACTGCTGAACAGTATCGCTGGTAGCATGTTCAACGACATGCACCGTCGTGACACCGTTCGCGCTGGCCGAGGGACTGTTGCGCAGCAGGTTGGCGAACATCATGCCCGCGAAAATACCAACCACGAGCGCGAGCGTTGCGCAGAGGATAAGTGTCTTCTTCATGGATGGCTTCCCCCTTATAAAAAAATACAGGTAAGCGACCTATTGGCCCGGTAATCGTCATGGCAGCCACGATGCCACCAATAAGCAACAACCGAGCAAATAAAGCTGATCTGCTCTTATAGAGAAGCATAAGAATACACCGGATGGTTGTCAATGGAGAATTTGACTATGAAAAAGGCGAGATAGAAAACCGTTCCATCATCATGCAGAACCTGCTTTATTAAAAAAGGGAGTGGAGAGAACTTCAAAGCATCCTATGGCTCTAAAATTTCAGGTGCGATTTGCAACTCTCCCTCCCTGGTGACTATAATGCGCTCAAGGGCGTTCGTTTTTAGCTCAAGAACGTATGGAAATGGATTTAACCTCCGAAGAAAAAAGGCTCGTCGAGTACGCAAAAGAAGCTATTGTGAAATACAATAAAATCCGTCATGCAAATGGCGGGATAGACACATTATATTCTTTCCTTCTCTCAGACATCGGTAAAATCCATGAAGGCGCTTGTTATGAAGCAAATCTTGCTCATGCTATAGTTTGTGGCGAAAGACATGCTATCGCAAACATGATCCTTCAAGAGTCATATAAAGCCAGGATTAAAAGTATTGTTGTTGCTGATCCTGTTCCAGAAGTTCAAGAACATGGTACTTCACCATGTGGAACATGTCGGCATCTTATATGGTCTCATGGAACATCAGATACGACTGTTATCCTCATGCAGTACATTCAAAGAAAAGAAGGCTGGACGTTTCCAAAACTAGAGAAATACACAATCAAAGACTTCTATCCGCTTCCTTATGAACCAAAGGAAGGATTGTGGGATAATTGGCAACCAGAATAAATCTCAAAGGAAATGCTTATACTGGTTTAACAACGCGACCGCCGATATTAAAAAATCGCATGACAGGGGCGATTAGCAACCAGAAAGGAAACACACATGGAGCGGCACATCCCACTCGTAATCAGCGAAGGCCAACCGTTTGCTCGCGGCCAGTGCCTGGGGCGTAGCGAAAGGCAGCGCGTCCAGCACACAGTCAACGCCTACATGCGGATTTTTGAAAACTTCTCCGGGCTGAGCCGCGAAGCAGTTTTTAAACAGGCCGAACGTTTCATTCCGGCCATCGCTAACTTCGCTCCCCATCTATTAGAAGAGATACGCGGCATCGCCGGGGGAGCGCAGTGCGACACGCGCGAAATCGTAGCCATCAACGCCCGCACCGAACTGATGTATGGCATCACTCACCGGCCCGAATGCACCTCTATCGCCATCAGCGCTGCAGTTTCAGCCGATGGACACACCCGCGTGGCGCAGAACTGGGACTGGCATCCTTCGCTCGTGGGAACGCTGGTATTGTGGCTTGTGAAGCGCAGCGACGGTCCCGATCTACTTACCCTGACCGAAGCAGGCATTGTGGGGAAAATTGGCATCAACTCCGCTGGCCTGGCAATGTGCATCAATCTGCTGCGTTCGGATAGCGACTCCGGCGGGCCAGCCGCGCCCATGCACATCATTTTGCGGCGCGTGCTGGAAGAGTGCCACAACGTCGATGAAGCCATCGCGCTAATCGGAAATACCCCGCGCTGCACGTCCTGTAACCACATGCTGGCCGACCGCAGCGGAGCAATCGCCGATGTAGAAGCCACTCCCGCCGGTCAATGGGTTCATCGTCCCACCGAAGGCATATTGACGCATACCAACCACTGCGCCAACCCCGTCCTTGCCTTGCAAGACCGCTACGTCCGCGAATACCCGGAGACGCGCGAACGCCAAAGCCGTATGCAAACGCTGGCACAATCGCATCCTCTCACCGAAAATGACTTACGCGCCATGCTCGCCGATCACGCCACATCCCCCTACAGCATTTGCTTACACAACGATGCCGATTGGTCCTTCACAGAGCAAGGAGAAAGCATCGCATCCATCATCATTGACATGACCGGCGGAACGCTCGATGTGGCGAATGGCCCACCATGCGAGCATAGGTATCAACGCTATACTATCGTCTCACAAACGCTAGGGTTACATCGTTTCCGCGAACAGGCTGGTAACTGACTCGCCATTATGAATGCGACGAATTGTTTCAGCAATCAGGGGCGCGACCGACAACACCGTCATATTGGGCAGGCGTTTCTCCGGCGCGAGGGGAACCGTATTGGTAGTCACGATCTCCACAATATCCGACTGCGCGCGCCAGGCGTTCGATGGCTTTACCGGTGAAAACGCCGTGCGTGCAGACAACGGAGATATGCCCGACATTGTGTTCGCGCAAACGCTCGATAATCTCGATGATGGTACCGCCATTGGCGATCTCGTCATCGATAACAATAGCATTCTTGCCATCAACATCGCCCACAATAGCCTCGATCACCACTTTTTCGTCGCTCAAACGCTGCTTGCTGCCAGCCGCGACAGGCAATTTCAACATGCGCGCAAAATGCGACGCCGATTTAGCATTGCCAAGATCGGGCGACACCACCACCGTATTTCTCAGATCATGTTTGCGAAAGTGATTCGCCAGCACGTTGAGGGCGTTGAGGTGGTCGGTCGGCACACTGAAAAAGCCATGCACCTGCGGCGCGTGCAGCGTCATGGTCAGCACGCGATTGGCCCCCGCCGTTGTCAGCAGATCAGCCACCAGCCGACCGGCGATTGAGATGCGCGGCGCGTCTTTCTTATCCGAACG
This sequence comes from uncultured Chloroflexia bacterium, assembly GCA_963769535.1. Classification (GTDB taxonomy): domain Bacteria; phylum Chloroflexota; class Ktedonobacteria; order Ktedonobacterales; family Ktedonobacteraceae; genus CF-113. Next base: position 671,955 of record CAVYMC010000011.1, read on the forward strand.
CGCATACGAATAGTAGGGGATAACCGCCGTGGTGCGTGCCGCCGATGCGCCGCGCGCCGCATCCAGCATGAATAACAGCTCCATCAGATTTTCCTGTACCGGAGGCACCAGGGGCTGGATCAGAAAGACATCGCCCTCGCGGCAATTGGCATTAAGCTGCACATACAAACAATCGTTGCTGAAATGGCGGAACGTGCTTTTGCACAATGGCACATCCAGAAACTTGCACACTTCTTCCGCCAGTTCTTTATGGGCCGAACCACTAAAAATCGTTACTTCACGCACGAGCTACTACCTTGCTTAACCGTTCATTATCAAATCGCGGGCAATCACCAGGCGTTGAATCTGGTTAGTGCCTTCGTAAATCTGTGTGATTTTGGCATCGCGCATCATACGCTCGGCTGGATATTCCTTCATGTACCCGTACCCGCCAAGAATCTGGATGGCATCGTTGGTCACTTCCATGGCAGAATCCGAAGCGAACATCTTCGCCATCGCGGAATATTTGCTAAAATGCTTGTCGCCGCGATCAATCATCTCCGCTACGTTGTAGATCAGCAGGCGCGACGCCTCTACTTTGGTCGCCATATCCGCCAGCATGAACTGAATGCCCTGGTTATCAGAGATCGGCTTGCCGAACTGTATTCGTTGTTTTGAGTACGAAACCGCCAGATCGAGCGCGCCCTGCGCGATGCCCAGCGCCTGCGCGCCGATGCCAGGCCGCGTGCGATCCAGTGTCATCATAGCGATCTTGAAGCCATCGCCCTCGCGACCCAGCAGGTTCTCCGCCGGAACCTCGCAATCGGTGAAGATCAGTTCAGCCGTTTGCGACCCCTTAATGCCCATCTTCTCCTCGATACGTCCGACCGAGAAGCCCGGAAAATCCTTCTCCACAATAAAGGCGCTGATGCCGCGCGTCCCAACCGTCGTATCGGTCAGCGCAAAGATAGAATTGACCTGTGCCAGGCCGCCGTTCGTAATAAAGCGTTTGGAGCCGTTGAGGATATACTTGTCGCCTTTGCGCACCGCCACCGTCTGCATGGCCGCCGCGTCCGAACCGGAACCGGCCTCCGTCAGCCCGAAAGCAGCCGTCCATTCACCGCTCGCCAGCGTCGGGATATATTTGCTCTTTTGCTCGTGGTTGCCCCCCAGCAAAATCGGCAACGACCCCAATTGCTGCACCGCCAGAATCAAACTGGTCGTCGCGCAGTAGCGCGCAAGCTCTTCAATCGCCATCACCACCGCCAGTTCGCTGGAGCCAATGCCCTCGTACTCTACCGGAAATGGCATCCCCAGAATGCCCTGCTGCGCCAGTAGTTCTTTCATATCCCAGGGGAACTCTCCCGTGTGATCGATCTCCGCCGCGCGTGGAGCCACCCGCTCCCTGGCAATCTCACGAATGGTTTCTATCATCGTCTGTTCATCTTCGGACAGATGTATTACAGCCATGTTTCGCTCCTTGTAATGGTATGCGTGAAAAAAACTACCCCAGTATAGTTCCAAAACGTATGGCGTTTTATGGACACCGCACGTTTTGTTTGATTTAGACGGTTATGGCTAACCGTATGGGCTGAACTACGTAGGCCGCTATTCCCTTTGCATCTCCCTGAGCAAATGCATCAGGCTTACTTTTGCGTAAGATGTTGTAGGAACCGTTCACATCCGCACAAATGATACGTCTGTCTTTTGTCCGATACAGGCGGTTTCTCCGTCCAATACGCTTCCCGCTAAAAGCGTACTCTGTCTTATCATTAGGCTTGTAGGTAGGGATAGGGTCAAGATCAAGAAAGCTGGCTTTTGACGTGTAGCTCTCTTCCTGAACCTCGACGAGAATGCCTACTAACTCCGCTTTGTAGGTCAGCATGTCAATGAAACGTGCATGAGGAATGACCACGAAATTTTGATTATTGCGCTTGCCCATGCCTGTCTTCTGCTTCCAGAGCGGATTTTTCCCAACAATGATGGTCCCTACCCCCTCCTTTACCAGAAAGTTGATAATGCCCTTGCTAGCAGCGTGGAGGTAATGGTTCACTTGACGGTTGCGCTTGTTGGTGATCTGCTCCATTTGCTTCGTGACACGCTCGCGATCTTCTTTGGGAAGACACAGCTTTAGCTCTTTCATGCGTTTATTATACCACTGATTTATGGCTTTGAGCGTCCGACCGTTAACCAATTGAGGGATAAAACCCTCTCGGTTTGCTGTTATCGCCGCTAAATTCGTGACACCTAGATCAATAGCAACGCAAAAAGAAGGGTCTACTTGAGCCTGGACGGGTTCTTTGCTGTACACGACTTCCACGACATAATGCCCGTTTCGGGGGATAATGCGAACTTGGAGAATGACCTTATGCTCTGTTTTGACCTCAATCGGGAGCATCGAGGGTTGAATGAGTCCTTTCTTCAACCCTCTCTTGCTTACCGCCTGGATGGTGTACAAAAGGATATTTCTCCCCTCAGTTTTGTGTTTGTATTTCGGGATTTTCGGGGGTCCGGTGAACTTGGATGGGTCTTCATTGTAGGCTGCTAAACCCTCTTTGAACGATATCCAGTTCTTGTCAAGCAGCATTAAGATTTGTTGACTGACCTTTGCTGGTAGGGCTTTATACGCCTCATGGGACTGCATGTGCTGTTGTACTTCATTGTAGTTGAGGTACTTGCCTTCGTGAATGAACGCTTGTCGGTACTCGTAGTTGGCAGCATTGTAGAGGTTCTTGGACTTGAATGCGGCTTCATCAATGATGGCATAGCGTGGGTCACTCTTACTTATGCAATGCTGCTCAACTAGCTGCACGTTGTTTACTCCTTTCTCTCTTCTGTGCTGTTTTGATGCTCAAATCCTGGACAATCTTCTGTCACTTTCTGACACCCGATCCACTCATTGTGGGTCTTGTCCGTCCAGCCAGTATACCTCTGCTTCATTTCCTGGTCAATCTCTTCGCCCGTCACAGGCCGTTCTACAGGTGAAGAGTCCTTTCCCACGCCTCATAGACGAGATTTCCTGCTTCCTCTCCTCCTGGCCCTGCAAGACTTCCCCTGGCTGTGTCCAGTCGGTGGCTTCCCAGGGCAATCGCATCTAATTGACCCCGGCTAGAACTTTCAAGAGATACTCATTACTCCAACCCGCCTTGAGACATTTGGCTTTGATGCCGATTTTGGCGGTCTTCTCGTGTCGAAGAAGATTCAGGGCCAGGTGACGGAGTACCGCCAAATTGTGGTCAGCATGTCCAGCGCGAACACGTGACTCATCTTCCCGAAAAGCGGTGACAATGATATCCAGTAATTGGTGCTACCTGGTTTTCTCAACCCTCGGATCTTCAATTCCCTCAAAAGCGACCCTATTTGGAACTCTTCACATATTCATCCTCTTACCAACAAGCGAATATGACAGCGCTTTCTGATAACCCGTGCTATTATGGGGTACAATTTAGCATTGTACCCGACTTTTTGGTTAGCGAACTATCAATGCCTGTCTTTTTTTCGATATATTTTGCAATTGCTATTAGGGTATCGAGTAAAACCTTCACCCTCTCCTTGTTTTGCGCTGCATCGAAAGATAGAATAACCTGTTTAGCTCGCTCTACCATTCCTTTTCAAGTGCTTCTTTTTCTTCGTATCCTCTTTTAGCCTCTAGGAATGTAGCCGTTCGGAATATATCTCCCTCATGCACGATAACCGCTTCTGCCAGCATGAAACGATCGTATTGGTAGAAATCGAACCCTTGCGATTTGAGGTATGTTTGCAACTTGAGGTCAAAACGGTTCCGCTTAAGACACTTTCCCAAACCGCCATAAATGGCATCCAGCTGTGGATAAACAGCCTCTAACATAAAAATACGCTCAAGAGCTAAAACTCTTCCTAAGACATACAATGTTGTTATCTTGAAGTATTCATCTGACATGACAGATCGGCCATACTGATTAGCAAGATTGTCAAGACGATACCACAACATTTCCAAAGCGTCCTGAAGTTGGAAGAGGTATCGCTGTACAAGTATTTCCCGCCTATGTAATTTTTCGCTTCTGTTCGTCAACAAATACTGAATAAACACCGCGCCACCAGAACCGAGAACCGCACCGATTAGAGCAGCAACAATTGCAGTTACAGTTTCAGACATTAAATAATCCCCCTTAGTAAGTTCGTCAAAGAAGAAGTATAAATGATGATATATCGTATAGAACTGTCATTTCTAACTGAAACGAGTCTAACACTTTCTGTTTTTAAATTCAATGGAAAATGAGCCAACGTTATTAACGAGTATCAAAATCATCGGTTTTTGAAACTGGACTGCCCCCATTCTACCAGACCCCATATCGAGGTCACACTCGCCCTGTCCCTCTTACATCCCTCCTGCCCGTACCGTAGTTTGACAATGATTGTCTTGTCGGGATACTATTACCTGGGAATATCCGTTCAATTAAAGTTCACCCATCTATTCACAGGCACGCGACATGTCATTAGAGAAGAGATTGTTACCAGTACTGACCCAATGGCGCAGGCTATCTCTCAAGCGCCTGCTATTACAGCTTACAGGTATCATGTTTGGCCTGCAAGTCTTGATTGTCGCCGTGCTACAGGTTATCTCAGTACGGCGCAAGCGACACCAACCCCAGGGTGGCTTTCCCCATAAGTCCCTCGAAGAAGTGCAGGTTGGCAAAAACAAAGTCCAGCTCTTAGACTATGGACGCGAACTGTACGACGCCATGCTCGCCACCATCGATACCGCGCAGGAGAGCATTTACCTGGAAACCTATATCTGGAAAAGCGACGCGGTCGGTCAGGCTTTCAAAGATCACCTTGCGCGTAAGGCAGCCGAAGGCGTCGAAGTCTATGTTATTTACGACAATTTCGCCAATATCGTCGTGCCAGGCAAATTCAAAGTCTTTCCCTCCAACATAAATGTGCTGTGCTATTATGCCATCCGCTCGCCCTTGCACATCTTCGACCCGCGCCGTTATGCGCTGGATCATCGCAAACTGCTCATCGTCGATGGCTCTACCAGCTTTATCGGCGGCTACAACCTGGGAACTACCTATGCCACGCGCTGGCGTGACACCCACCTGCGCATTCAGGGTCAAGCCGCCGCCGACCTGGCGCAATCCTTCGTCGATTTCTGGAACCTGCATACTCACCCGTCCCGGCGCATAACGCGACACTATGCGCGCTGCTTCGACCCACTCATCAATATGCGCGAAACGAACGCCATGCGCCTGACCTTCCCCATTCGCGATATGTATATCGAAGCCATCAACCGGGCAGAACATCACATCATGCTGACAGATGCCTACTTCGTGCCAGACCGCGTACTACTCGACGAGCTGATGGACGCGGCCAAACGCGGCGTCGATACGCGCGTATTGATCCCCTGGACATCCAACCACATCGTCGCGGACTGGCTGACACGCGGCTTCCTGGCAGATTGCCTGAAAGCAGGCATCCGCGTATTCGGCTATCGCAACATGCTGCACGCCAAAACCTGCACCATCGACGGCCAATGGTCAACCATCGGCACCGCCAACCTGGACCGCCTCAGTTCCGTTGGCAACTATGAAATCAACGTTGAAGTCTATAGCGAAAAACTGGCCCATCAGATGGAAGAACTATTCGAGCGAGACATAAGCAACTCCTTTGAACTGACCCTCGATTGGTGGACGAACCGCTCCTGGTACATGAAACTGAGCGAGCACATTCTCTCACCTCTGCGCCTGCTATTATAAAGCACGCGGAAACCAGGGTGGCGGCTCTGCCCCCGCCCTGGTTTCTGTCTCAAAATATGATTGCTTTAGAAGCGGAAATGTGATATAATTTCATGAGAATTGAGGAAACCTTTGCGAAAAGTGGGGGGTACCCCACTTTTCTGCATGACTGAGACATTTTTACTCAAGAGTAACTCTGCGTCTAATGATACAGAGGTCATCGCACTCGAAAAAATGATGGTACCGTCCACGAGGCGACTAGCGGAGGAGCAAGGCATATGAGGAGCGAATTTCAAGCTGCCATCGCACAACTAATTGCCGAAAAAGGATTACCACGTGAAGTGGTAATGGAGACCGTGGCTACCGCTCTTCTGTCCGCCTACCGCAAAAGTTATGGTGGGGGAGAAAACATTCGCATCGAGGTGGATAAGAATGGCGAGGTGCATGTCTGGGCCGCCAAACGTATCGTAGCACAGGTGACAGCCCCCAGCGACGAGGTCTCCCTGGCGGAGGCGCAGCGCATCGACCCACACGCCGCTCTGGGACAGACCATCGATGTCGATTCTTCCTACATCTTCGCCAAGATTCCAGCTCAGACCGCCAAACAGGTCATTTTGCAGCGCATTCGCGAGGCTGAACACGAGTACCTCTACGAACAACTCAAGGACTGGACGGGCGAAATTCGCCTCGGCATTCTCACACGCAGGGACCCCGCGCGCGGCTGGCTGATCGACTTTGATAAAGCAGAACGTGTCGAGGGCATCATGCCGCAGGGCGAAGAGGTGCCATCCGAAAAATACCGCGTCGGCCAGCGCCTGCGCGTCTATGTCTACGATGTGCGCCGCGTGCCGGGACGTATGCTCCAGATCATGGTTTCGCGCACGCATCGCGATCTCGTGCGTCGTCTGTTCGAGCAGGAAGTCCCCGAAATCTACGAAGGCACCGTTGAGATCAAAGGCATCGCGCGCGAGCCGGGCAGCCGTTCTAAAGTCGCCGTCGTCTCGCGCCAGGAAGGGCTTGACCCCATCGGTTCCTGCGTCGGTGTGCGCGGCTCGCGCATCAATAACATCGTGCATGAACTCAACGACGAAAAAATCGACATCATCCAGTGGAGTCCCGACCCCGCTACCTTCGTCGCCAACTCGCTCAGCCCGGTCAAGCCGCTCAAGGTGCAGTTACGCGACTCCGACCATACCGCGCTGGTAACAGTGCCGGAGCGGCAGCTCTCGCTGGCTATCGGCAAAGATGGGCAGAACGCCCGCCTGGCCGCTAAATTGACCAGTTGGCGCGTCGATGTCGCTAAACCCGTCGAAGGCGAAGTGTACGACGAACCGGTCGAAGAGCGACACGAGGCATCCGTTTCTTCATACAACGGGCGACGAGATCGCGGTGATCGCTCTCAGAATCGCAACGAACGCGGCGGCGGCGGCGAGCGCGGCGGCTCAAAACGCTCGCACTACCAGCGCGGCAGCAGGAATAGTGGACAGGGCAGCTACGACGATTAAGGGAAAAGACTCATGACCAAAACGGCGAAGCAGCAGGTCAAGCGGCCCAGACACGTTCCCCTGCGTACCTGTGTCGCCTGCAAACAAAGCAAACCGAAACGCGAACTGCTGCGGGTGGTGCGCACACCGGACGGGCATGTCCTGATGGATGCCACCGGCAAACGCTCCGGGCGCGGCGCCTACCTGTGCGCCCGCCTCTCCTGCTGGCGGGACGCGCTCAAAAAGAAACGTCTCGAACAAGAATTTGAACAGCCCTTGTCCGACGAAGATCGAGCAGGATTAGAAACCTTTATAGCTACCCTGCCCAAAGACTGAAATGACATGTACGCGGATGACCAGGGCGGGGGCAGAGCCGACGTCCGTACCCTGTACGGGTTGGTACCGCGAGTCCTATCGTAACAGGGTACGGGCCGGGCTTGCCCCCGCCCTGGCTAATTATGCGGGCCAGGGCGCGTGTTGCAAATATGCGCATTGTGGGCTATACTAAAGCCAATATTCGCGTTGTAGGGACACGATTCGTCATGTCCGCCTTACCGGAATTCAAATAAACAAGTAAACAAACGTATGAGTCAACATATCTCTTCTCTTGATAGAGGCACAGCCCCCCGTTTGGAGGGCAGTTTTGGCACTGTTTGCGGAGCGACAGCTATGAACTAATACCCATAGCCCCTACGCCAGAGAGCGCAGACGAATCTATGCCTGGCACTGCACCAACGAGGGCCTGTCTCCTTCCTGTTTATATCCAGGCGGGGACAGTCCCTTTTATGTGGCTGTGAAGAGAGATTTCCGTCACTTTCCGCGTCTCATCGCCCATTTCAGGCACACGAGACCAGGGCCGTGACATATCATTTGATAGAAGGGGGTCTTCTTTATGACCAATACATCTGAATCCCCAGATGCCAACGAGCAGGTGCAGGTAAAGCCAGCCACGACACGCACCCGCTCGGCCACCCGCGCAAAAACAGAGAGCGCCACGCCCGCGCCAGATAGCCAGGAACAGGCGACGAAACCGGCTCCCCGCAAGCGAGCCGCTTCTCCGGTCAGTGTCACAACTGCCGAAGCATCGTCCGCGCCTGCTCGCACACCCGTCGCGACCGAGAAAGCAAGCGCTGCGCCAACTGCTGACGCGCACCCTGCTCCCGCTCCATCGACTGGCTCACCAGAAAAACCCGCGCCGCGCCGTACCACGCCCGCTCAACAAACTGACGCTACCGCTCCAACGGGAACGCCCGCGCCGCGCCGTACCACACCCGCTCAGCAACCAACCAGTAGCACACAAACGGCTGCTCCCGCACCGCGCCATACCACGCCCGCTCAGCAACCAACCAGTAGCATACAAACGGCTGCTCCCGCACCGCGCAACCCTGCTACTGCGCAGCCAACCCGGCCCGCGCAGCCCGGAACTTACCAGCAGCGCGGCGCTCCAGTACAGCAATCCGGTAGACCCGCGCAGCCCGGAACATACCCGCAGCGTAACACGTCTCCTTCGCAACCCGGCAGACCCGCGCAGCCTGGAACATACCCGCAGCGCAACGCCTATCCACAGCGCGGTGGAGGAGCGGTTGCCCCTGGGCAACGCCCGCAGCAGGGCAACAACGGGCAGCGTCCCGGCGGTGGCAGTGGATATGCCCCGCGTCCGACAACCGGTGGCGGCACTGGATATACTCCGCGTCCGGCAACCGGCGGCGGACATTCCGGACCAGGACGCGCGCCGAATTCAGGACCGCCAGGGACATTCCGGCGGAGCGCGCCCAACGACACCTGCGCAGAGGCCATCAGAACGACGTGTTCACGCCGTCAAAGAGAAGCCAACCGGCCCGGTCTCCATACCGGCGCAGATCGTGATCAAAGATCTGGCGGATCTCTTGCAGGCCTCGCCGAACGAAATTATCAGCGACCTTATCAAAAAGCACAGCATTTTTGCCAACATCAACCAGGTCATCGATTACGAAAAAGCGGCCCTCGTCGCGACAGACATGGGCTTTGAGCCATCTCAGATTGCGCAAACCGAAGCGCCGTCCGTGCAGCGCGTAAAGGGTGGACTATCCGCCAATGAAGCCATGATAGCCGGGCGTGATGTGGGAGATACCGTCGTCATTCCCCCGGTCGTGACCATCATGGGACACGTCGATCATGGCAAAACGTCACTGCTCGATACCATCCGCAAAACGAAGGTAGCCGCCGGGGAAGCCGGTGGCATCACCCAGCACATCGGCGCGTACCAGGTGGAAATCCAGGGTAAGAAAATCACCTTCCTGGACACTCCCGGTCACGAGGCCTTCACCGCTATGCGCTCGCGTGGCGCGCAGGTGACGCATATCGCCATTATCGTAGTAGCAGCCGATGATGGTGTAATGCCGCAGACGCGCGAAGCCATCGACCACGCCAAAGCCGCGAAAGTGCCGATTATCATCGCGCTAAACAAAATGGATCTGCTCAACGCCAATCCCGATTACGTCAAGCAACAGCTTGCTGAAATCGATGTCGTGGTTGAAGAGTACGGCGGCGACGTGCCTTGCATACCCGTTTCAGCCCGCAAAGGCACCGGCATCGATGATCTGCTGGAAATGATCCTGCTGGTGGCTGAAATTCAGGACATCCGCGCCAATCCCAATGTCCCCGCCACCGGCACCATCATCGAAGCCAGGCTGGAAAAGAACATCGGGCCAACCGCGACCGCCCTCATCCAGCAGGGAACGCTCAAAATGGGCGACAATTTCGTTGTGGGCACCATGGCCGGTAAAGTACGCGCCATGTTCAATGATCGCGGCAAGCGCATCCAGAAAGCGCCGCCCAGCACGCCTGTCAGCATTCTGGGTCTTCCCGAAGTACCCCAGGCAGGCGATCGCCTGGAAGTAGTAGCGGAAGAGCGCGTCGCCAGGCAGATGGCCGAGCGCATCGCCGAGCAGCGCCGCGATGATACCATGCCGCTTGGTCAGGTCAGCCTCGACACCCTCTACATGCAGATGCAAGAGGGAACCGTCAAGGAACTGGACATCGTGCTCAAGTGCGACGTCCAGGGATCAGCCGAAGCCATCAAGCACTCACTCTCCAAAGTGGGCGATGAAAATCTCAAGGTCCGCCTCATCCACGAGGGCATCGGCAATATCAGCGAGACCGATGTCCACCTGGCCGCAGCATCCGGCGCGGTGATGATTGGTTTCAACGTCAAGGCTGACGGCGCGGCCCAGCGCCTGGCGCAAAAAGAGGGCGTCGATATTCGCTACTACAACATCATCTACAAGCTGATTGATGATATTCAGGCCGCGCTGACTGGTATGTTGGAGCCAACCTATCGCGAGGTCATCGAAGGACACGCCGAAGTGCAGCAGGTCTTCAAGGCCGGCAAAACCACGTGATTGCCGGGTGTCGCGTGCTGGATGGCAAGATCACGCGCTCGTCGCAGGCGCGCATGACACGCAACAAAGAGCAGGTCTTCGATGGCAAAATCGCTTCGCTGCGACGCGGCAAAGACGATGTGCGCGAAGTTGCCACTGGCTACGAATGCGGCATCGTCCTCGAAGAATTCAACGCCTTCGAAGTGGGCGATTTGATCGAAGCCTATTACAAAGAGCGCGTCAAGCCAGGAGCGTAACAAGCGTATGCCAAATCCACATCGACAGGAAAAACTTGGCGAGTTGTTCGCGGTAGAACTCAGCGATCTACTGCGAACCCGCGTCAAAGACCCGCGCGTCGGCTTCGCCAGCATCACCCACGTCGAGGTGAGCGGCGACTACCGCCACGCCAGGATTTACGTCAGCGTGATGGGTAGCGATGAAGAGCGGGCCAACACCATGACAGCCTTGAAGCACGCCACCGGCTTTCTGCGTCACGAACTGGCGAGCCGCATCGTCCTGCGCTACATGCCCGAAATTGTATTCAAGCTGGATACATCCATCGAACAGGGTAGTCGCATCCTTGAACTCATTCGCGAAAACGAAAAGGCGATGGGCAATAGCGGGGAGCATATGGAAGAAGCTGTTGGTCAGGGAGAGAAAGATGAATGACAACGCTGGCAAACTGGATACCCGGCTTGATCCCGGCCTTGTACGCGCTGCGCTGGCCCTCATCGAGCCAGCGCAGCGTATTTTGCTGATCGCGCACGAACGACCCGATGGCGATTGCATCGGCTCCGCGCTCGGCCTGATGCATATCCTGGAAATGCTGGGCAAAACCTGCGTACCCGCCTGCGCCGACCGCCCGCCGCGCAATCTCTCCTTTCTGCCCGGCATCGAACGTGTGCAGCAAACGCTGGAGAACGCGGCCTTCGACCTGGTAATCGCCCTGGACGCCGGAGAGTTTCGGCGTTTTGGCGCACTCTACGAAGAGAACGCGGCGTTTTTCGATTCCGCCACCGTGCTTAATCTCGACCATCACATCACCAGCGAAGGCTGCGGCCAGGTCAATATCATCGATCCCACCTCCTCGGCCACCGCTGAATTGCTAGTACTATTCCAGCAACAGGCCCACTTACCGCTCAATTATAACGCGGCCTTGTGCCTGCTCACCGGCATCATCACCGATACCAATTCATTCCAGTTCACCAACACCACGCCGCGCACGTTGGAAGCCGCCGCGCTGCTCTTACGCGCAGGAGCCATACCCGAAACAGTCGTGCAGCCCATCTTTCGCGCCCACCCGCTGGCCCAGGTGCGTTTCCAATCTCTCGTACTCGCCAGCGCGCAGACCGCCTGCGATGGTCGCCTGATCTGGTCCGCCGCCGATGAAAGCACCCTGGCAGCAGCAGGCGCAATTCCCGAAATGGACGATAACACTTCCGGCCTGCTGCGCGACATCGACGGCGTGCAAGTCGCCGCCTTCTTCAAGAGCTACGGAGAACCAGGAATAACGCGCCTCAGCCTGCGCAGTGCCGCACCCTATAACGCCGGCGAAATCTGCCAGCGCATCAGCAACGGCCTGGGCGGAGGCCACGCGCGCGCCGCAGGAGCCACCTTCCATATGCCTATTAAAGAAGCGACGACATATGTGGTGGAAACATTGAAAAAAGAAATGCAAGGACACAATTAGGCCCTTAAACAAGAAGCGGTGTCGTTCCGTAGGGGCGGGGGTTGGGCTGAGTGGTGTGGGGACGCTTGCGTCGCCCTGGGGTGCGGAGTATGTCGGTAAAGAACGGGACGCGGGCGACGCAAGCGTCCCCTCCACCCTACATCATCCACCCCCGCCCCTACGAATGCATACGACAATAATTTTGAAGATTCATAGAGAGCAACATATGGACGGCATACTCAACATCAACAAACCCACCGGCATGACCTCGCACGACGTGGTGGCGAAAGTGCGCAAGCTGCTCAAGCAAAAGCGCGTCGGTCATGCTGGCACGCTCGACCCCGCCGCCAGCGGCGTGCTGCCCATCTGCGTCGGCCAGGCCACGCGCGTCGCCGAATACCTGAGCGAGAGTGGCAAGGCATACCAGGCCACCATCGTCTTCGGCACCGTCACCGATACCTACGACTCCGAAGGAACCATCATTCGCACAGCCAGCACGCAAGACCTGACGCTCCCCAAAATCGAAGCGCTCCTGCCAGCAATGCTCGGCGAACAAATGCAAATACCACCGCGCTACTCCGCCATCAAACTGCAAGGCCAACCCGCCTACAAACGCGCCAGAGCAGGCGAAGAAGTCGCGATGGAACCACGCCCGATAACTATCTACCAGCTTGAAATCATCGACTGGCAACCCTCCCAACCCTCTACCCTCACGCTCGCCGTCGAATGCAGCAAGGGTACCTACATTCGCTCCCTCGCCTACGACCTCGGCGAACAGGCAGGCTGCGGCGCCTACCTGGACGGCCTGGTGCGCACGCGCAGCGGGCCATTCCCCCTGTCAGAAAGCATCACCCTCGCACAACTCGCCGGGTCCGCCGCGCAGGGAACCATCGAACAGTTCCTCTACCCCGCCGACAAAGCTATAGAACACTATCCCGCGCTCAAGTTGGATGAGGCCATGACCGAACGAGTGAGACACGGCAACACCTTTCAGCTTGAGGAGCAAACAGATACGCTACACGAACAGAGTATTGCGCGTGTCTACGATGACAAGGGCCAATTTGTGGCTATCGCAGAGTGGGACGCGGAGCGCGGAGCGTGGCAACCTACAAAGGTATTTATATGAGAAACGTTGAGTCATTGTGGTTTTACCATCTATAAATATCTTCGCCTTTGACCCAGCCTCCTTTTTTGAATTGTCAAAAATGCAACACAACAAACGATGTCAACCGACCATACACTTCATTTGACGGTAGAACATCTTCTTGACTTTCAAGATAATACTACCAACGAGTCTATTCCATGCGTTTTCTTTCTTGACTGTGATACTCATTGGTATCTCCTATTCTGAACTCGCATATATAGGAATAGCATTATTTTCTACTTCTCTAAACACATGTTGATAGACTACCTTGACGACAGTATAGACGAACTCCTCATCATAGCCGAGGTCATACAATTCTACTTCTAACTTCTGTAGACTCTGGCCTGTTCTATGAATGACATACGATAATCGTTATCCCATGAGATGAGTGAAATTTTACTCATATCCTGGCATTTTCGGCCTGTAATATGCTTCATAAGCACATCGGCATATTATAGTTCATGAGCTGTTTTGATTCGTAGATGTTTCTCAAGCGGCTAATAGTCTGGATGGAAACTCTATCGATGAAAACACCATTGAATTGCTACGTACAGTATCACAGAGGTCCTTTCCAAATGAGCAACCGGCAACATATGGTTCACAACCAGTTTCTGAGTCTGAGTGGTTTTTGCTTTTTTCAGAGCGATTTATAAACCGAGCAAACGCCAGGAGGATAGACCTGCCATTACGGCCCCTCAATGTGCCATAATGCAAGTATGAAAGAACCTGCACTATTGTACCTCATAGTAGGGCTTCCAGGGGCTGGCAAGACCACAAAAGCCAGGCAATTAGAAGTGGAAGCCTCTGCCTTGCGGTTGACCCCTGATGAGTGGATGAAGTCGTTATTTGGAAGAAACGATTCGGCAACACGGGATATCCTGGAAGGTCGTCTGATCTGGATAGCGCTGCGTGCTCTTCAGCTTCATACCAATGTCATCCTGGATTTCGGGTTTTGGAGCAAAGACGAACGGTCGTCTCTGAGATGGATCGCCAGGCAAATAGGAGCGAAAAGCCAGGTGATTTATTTGCCTATTGACCCAGAAACGCAACGGAAGCGCGTCCAAAACCGCTTTGCAGAGACGACGGACCAGACATGGCCGATGAGCGAAGAAGAACTGACGAAATGGCGTGCGTTCTTTAACAAAAACGAACCGGATGAAGCTGAGCTGAATGATACCATTCTGGAAGACGCCCCTCCTGGATATGAGTCCTGGTCTGCCTGGGCGGCCTGGCGCTGGCCGTCGTTCCCCAATGAATATGCATGAGTATTTGGAATGCTACGATGAGAGCCTGATTGGAATGTGCGGTGTATGGCTGATCATGTTCGTATGAATTGCAGCGGTACTAGCTGTGATTCTTCAGCCAAGTAAATCATAATCTGGCAAATTACCCATATTGTGGCAGTGAAACCGGCTTCCGATTGCTGTCTTCTCGCCTAAATTCAGGCAAACCTATTCACTGCCGTAATATGGATCACAAATGTAAATCGCTGCCAGAATATCCTCCATAATAATTATTACCACATCAATATAATACCGCTTCTGGCCTCAAGCTACTGCCACGATATGGGTAAGAGCTATTGCCAGAATTAGGGTAAAATCACAATGAGCATAGACCGCACATTCTCAAGCGCTACAAATATATCATCTACAACAGCGTTTAATCTCTGTACGTGATGTGTTCCCTGCATAATTATATCTCCTGTGAGCACGACCAACGTAGCTGTCTCAAATGACCCTGTGAAAGCGTTGAACTCTTCTAGGTCATGTGTACTATAATCAAAGTGATAAGTGTATAGCGTATAGTATACACTGTATACAGTGTATACAGAAGAATGATAATGCCCTAATGTTAAGAGCGATGTTAAAATGTAAGTATGTACAGATTGCGGATAAAAGAAATAGCAGAGAGTAAAGGTTTAATCAATCCAGCCTGTCACGCGCTACTAACATATCATTTACTACAATTAAGAAGATATGGAGAGACCCGCACTATGCTATAAACATTGAGACATTGCATCAAATAGCAAGGGTACTACGTGTGCCAACATCAGAGCTAATAGTTGATGTGGATGATACCGGTATTAGCAGCGAGCATTGATATACTCACTACAGAAAATACCCACCATGCGAAAAAGCCGTCTACTTGCAGTAGGCGGCCTTTTGTTAGAATTGCCTCTAATTGTGATTGACCTCTTGCAGCGATTTAGCAGTAGAGCGCGTGGAAGTTATAAGACGTGCTACAGCATTCCCGAACCAGCCTATAGAACACAAAAACCTACCCCATAGTAGCTTTTCTTCGGAAAATGGGTGTGCTTGCGGCTGTTTCTTGCGTCGCACAAGAAATAAAAGGCGATGGGAGAAAAAATTGGTATGGGGTAGGGAAGAAAATATTTAATTTCTGTAACTCTGGACCTAAAGGATGCAGAGCCTGGATCACCGCCACTATAGTCGGGCCGTTCAAAGGCGGCCCAGGCACTTCGGGCTGGTAACAGCAAAAACAATAACAACTTCAGAGCCGGTGCAGCACGCTCTCCGCGAAATTGCGCAGGCCCTTAATATCATCCATATCGTGCCACTGTAACATGAACTCCTCGACGCCTGCGTCAGCATAGGCTTCGATCTGCCGTATAATGTGTTCAGGCGTGCCGGCAAGCCCGTCTCCCCGGCTATGCATGGCTTCAATGACAGCATCGAGTGGTTTATCGGCCAGGTCTGGCACATCGCGACGCCAGCTTAACACCTTGTCTACCTCGAGCATATCGTTTCCGAAAAACAGGCCCAGCATCACGCTGCGCCGCACATCGGTAGGTTTGCGCCCTGCCGCCTGTAATAGCGTGTCAAGCGTGGTCGAACGCTCGCGGAATGCCGCGGGCGAAAGGAAATTGCCGTTCCAGGCATCGGCATAACGCGCCACCAGAGGCAACGTGCGTTTGACGCCACTGCCACCGAGCAGGATGCGCGGCCCGCCAGGACGCTGCGGGCGAGGCAGCAGCGTCGCGCCGCGCAACTGGTAGAAACGGCCCTCGAATGTAACGGGATCGTCGCTTTTGAGCAGGCGCGTCACTACTTCCAGCCCCTCTTCCAGGCGAGCCATGCGCGTTGGGATGTCGCCAAGTTCAAGGCCAAAAAGCGTATGCTCGCGCTCCTGCCAGCCCGCGCCAAGCCCCAGGTACATCCGTCCACCGCTCAGATCGTCCAGCGCGGCAGCCTGCCGGGCCAGCAGCATCGGATCGCGAAACGAAAACGGCGCGACCAGCGGCCCAAAGGAAATATACTGCGTATGGTCCGCCAGGTAGGTCAGCGAAACGACCATCTCTAACGATGCCTTATCTGGCGGGCGCGCATTCGTAAAGTGATCCGAGCGATAGAGTCCAGCGAAACCCAACGTCTCCACCTCGTCAACCAGCCTTTTCCAACGCGACCACGTCAGACCATCCTGCCCCTCGATTTGTATTGATAGAGCAACCATGAATTCTCCATTCCTGTCTCTTACATTTTGCTACTACTGCACCCGTATTTTCTTCCTAATTTGAGAGAAGAAGATCGCCGCCGCAGGCGGCAAGGGAACTTACACACTGCATTACTTCCTCATTGTACCCGCTATTGATGTTAGCAGGGTGGGGCCAGGGCGCTTTCACTGGTAGGTAATTGGAAAGGCGCAAGAATTCTGTAGGGGCGGGGGTGGATGTAGGGATGGGAGGGGACGCTTGCGTCGCCCACCGGGTAGGGTGTTGCGGCCAGGGGAACAGGACGAGGGCGACGCAAGCGTCCCCACTCCACCTAACACCGCCCCCGCCCCTACGGAACGCAAAAACCTACCAGTGAAAGACAAGCCCCGCCCATACCTTATACGGCTTCACCTCCCCGCCACATAGCCCCCGCCGGGCTCGTGTGAGCGTTCAGAAAAACATGCCCATCGCCTTATTGCCTGTTAGGGGTTACTGTGGTACTATTAGCCTGAGAATAATCAGGATCGACTTTCGCATAAACTATGGACTTTGTAACAACTCTTTCAGGAAACGAACTAATCGCCATCACCATTGGCAATTTTGATGGCATCCATCGCGGGCACCAACTTCTGTTGCATGAACTGGGTGCGGTGGCTCAATCGTTGCGCTGCAAGCCAGTTATGATAACATTCTCGCCACACACTTTGCTGGTGGTGAGACCGAACATACAACTGGAGTGCCTGACCACGCTCGAAGAGAAACTGGCCCTGGTGACACACTATGGCGGAGTGGCGGATAGCATCGTCATTCATTTCACACCGGCAGTAGCCGCGCTGACCGCCGGCGCATTCCTGGACGAACTAAGGGCGCGTTTTGACATTCGGGCTATGATCATCGGTTCCAACTTCAGCCTGGGGCATAATAGAATGGGTGATGTGCCTTTCTTGCAACAATACGGACAGGAACATTCCATACGTATCCTACCCATTGAACTGGAGGAAGCTGAGCGAGCGCGTATAAGCAGCACGCGCATCCGTTCATTAGTAAGTGAGGGGCAGATCACCGAAGCGAATGAATTGCTGGGGCATCCGGTTGTCGTCAGTGGCATCGTTGTGCGAGGCGATCAACGCGGCAGGCTGCTGGGCTTTCCCACCGCCAACCTGCTGCCGGAACCGCACAAGCTGTTGCCCATGAACGGAGTATACGCCGCGCGCGTACATATTGAACGCCCGTCAAAAAGTGACGCAGCAGATCAGCTACCCGTTTCTTATACACAGAAAGCATGGAACAGCGTAGTGAACATCGGCGTTCGTCCAACCTTTGGCGGGCAGCTACGAATGGTTGAGGCGCATCTCCTGGATGTTCAACTCGATCTGTATGACCAACGTATAACTATTGACTTCATGGCGCGTTTACGAAACGAGCAACGCTTTAATGGTATAGATGCGCTGAAGACTCAAATCGCAGTTGATGCGCAACAGGCGCGTCTACTTCTCCAAAAGGGAGGTTGAGCAGGGTGAAAACTCGCCAGAACCCGCTCCAAAAAGTTGAATCAATGCTACAGCGCATGGTAGAACGTCCCTTTGCGTCAATTTTTCATAGCAAGCTACAGCCCGCGCAGGTGCAGCGCAGACTCGAGCGCGCCATGGAAGATAACGCGCACCTGCTAGGTGGAGGACGGCAACTGGCTCCTGAGGTGTACGACATCTATCTCAGCTTCAAAGACCACCAGCAGTTAAATCCCATCGAGGCCACGTTACTAAAAGAGTGGCAGCAGCATCTGATCGAGTTCGCGCGCCAGCATCGCTACACCCTGCGCTCTGGCCCGGTCTTACGCCTGCACCCCAGAAGTGACCTGCGCCCCGGCGAAGTGAACATCGAAGCGCGTGTCATCGACAAACAGCACATCGACCAGGATGGAGACGGCGGTATCGCTGCTACCCAGGCCATCAGCTCCGATCAATTGGAACGCATACGCAACCAGATGTCTCAAAGCCAACCGGGTACATCCAACCCTGGCACGGTATCAGGCTATTCGACAAGCGGAGCGTCTAACCCCAACGCAGGCGTGTACCCGCCAACATTGCCGCCCACACCTGTGTCCGCCATGCCTCCAGCATGGTTAACGATCCGTCTGCCACAGTCTCCGGAAAAGATGTATCGCATCGAAAAACCGGTTATCAAAATTGGTCGCCAGCTCGACAACGATATCATCGTTGAAGACAAGCGTGTATCTCGCTATCATGCTCAAATCAAATTCGAATCAAACGGACAATTTACCATCTATGATCTCGGCAGCACCAATGGCATTACCGTGAATGGCACGCCTCATCTGCGCCAGCATATGCTCCGCAGCGGAGATCATTTCACGATTGGTAGTTATGACTTTAACTTCGAAAGAAGATAGGGGCGGGTAAATCGCAAGAAATATCCGGTATATGACATATGACATTAGATGTGTTTTTATTAATCCTGCGGCTCTTATTAATCGTCTTGCTCTACCTTTTTCTTATGCAAGTGGTCATCGCCATCACGCGCGACCTGAGGAAAACGACCGCCGTCAAGGAATTTGGCACGGGCAAAGCCAGTCCGGTTCTCGCTCACTTAATCGTCGTAGACAGTGGCCCCAGCCAGCAAATAAAACCGGGCGCGAGCTATAATCTGCTGCCGCAAAATACCATCGGACGCGGACCCACCAGCGATATTCTCCTGTCCGAATCGTTCATCTCAGGCGAACATACGCGTGTATGGTATCGCAACGACACCTGGTACGTTCAGGACGCCGGTAGCACCAACGGCACCTTCCTGAATAACCAGCCCGCGCGCGAGGCCCTCCCCGCTCGCATCGGTGACATTGTACAGGTCGGCTACATTCGTTTCAAACTGGCCCCGTAGGTCAAAGCCATAGAAAGCGCATAGATATGATAAAAAATTATCGATGGAAAGAATTAGGGCTATTCATCATCCCATTCATCATATTACTCCTTATCATGTTCCAATTGCCCCTCGCGCAATATTATGAGACCCAGCTCCAGACCAATACCCAGCATCAAGTTCCACTCACGCTCACTATTCTACCAACCATACACGATCTCATTCCCATCCTCGGTCTCATCATTGCGCTATTCGCGGTCAACTTGCTCATCAGTTTCTTTTTCCCCAAAGCCGACCAGATACTCTTACCGCTCGTCGGCTTGATAAGCGGCATTGGCGTCATGATGGCTACTCGTCTGCAAGCAGTTCCTCGTATTCAAGATCCAAACCTCGGTACGCGCCAACTGGTGTGGGTAATCGTGGGACTTGTTGCCTGCATCGGCACACTTTTCATTCTCCGCCGGATGGGTTGGCTCAGAAACTACAAATATATCTGGGCCGCTCTGGGCATTATCCTTGTCGCGATCACATTGATACACGCATTTCGCGTTAAAAATTTTAACAGTCCCACCCACGACCAGTTGAACTTCGGGCCACTCAGTCTGCAACCATCAGAATTGCTAAAAATCATTATCGTGATTTTCTTCGCTGCCTACCTGGATGAAACCACCCGAGATGTTTTTGGTGGGGGCTTGCGACGCATCCCACTTGATAAGCTTGGTGTACTCGCATTGATGCTTGGCATCTCGCTCGTACTCTTCTTGGGCATTCGCGAACTGGGTCTGGCCTTACTGATCTACGGCATTTTTCTGACCATGCTTTACCTGGGCAGTGGCAGGATATCCTATGTCGTTATCGGTCTACTCCTGTTTTTCGTGCTGGGTTTTATCGGTTATACACTCTTTGGCTATGTTAGGGACCGTTTTACCACTCTGGGAGTTGATGTTGTAAACTGGCAAAACTGGACAACAGATACTATTACTCAAGCCCAGGGTGGATCTAATCAAATCGTAGAAGGATTAATCGCCCTGGCTAACGGCGGCATTATCGGCACAGGCATAGGGTTGGGACATACAGGGAGCTTTGTGCCTGTAGCACAATCTGACATGATCTTGACTGCCCTGGGCGAAGAGTTGGGGCTGGCCGGACTGTTCGCCATCATCGGCCTTTACCTGCTCATCATCTACCGGGGCTATCGCATCGCCATCGAAGCCACCAACGATTTTAGCCAGCTTCTCGCGGCAGGTTTGACCTCCATCTTCGCCATTCAGGCCCTCGTCATTATGGCAGGCAACATGAAATTCCTGCCCTTAACCGGTATACCGCTGCCCTTCCTGAGCTACGGTGGTAGCTCAATCATCGCCAACTATATCATCATCGGTATCCTTTTACGCATCTCACATAATACAGCAGTGGAACGAGAAGGATTGGGCTGAACTTCTATTACGCTGTATCTGCTTGTCTCTCTACAGAACAAGTGCTATAATTCCAGTGTGAATAGAGTAGGCATGACGTGTGATTGCCTGATCGACACGGAAAACAGGTAGGTACAGGGATATGGGTCAATACCAGCAATGGCTGCATTATCAAGAAATCGATCGACGCCTGCGCGCAACGCTGGACGCGCTTGAACAGGAACTCGCTCAGATCGAGAGCCAGTCCAATGGCTCCCAACAGCCCGCTATGCCTCTCGCCAACCCCATCATTTCCGCCCTATCCGCTCATATGGCTACCAGTCTCAACGGTCATGCGCTTCCGCAAGACGACGCCGATACCTGCAATCATAGCCCCACCGGGGAAATTTCCGGGCAGCATGATAGTGTTGAGACGATCTCAGCCGCGCTCATGCACTGGGGCGAGCTACCCGATTTCGGCCCGCAGGGGACGCATCCCTCGCGCCAATACGAAATACAGCCCTCCCTGTCCATTGACCATCCTGAAATCGAGCTTTTGCCCGAAGATATGTTCGCCTTCTTTGAAGAACACGCGCAAACTGATCCACAGCTCGAACTTCCCTGGTGGCTGCGCAAAATCACCATTACCAGCGGAAATGAGGAGACCAGCAAGCCCATAGACCAGGAAAGCATCCGCACCAATCGCCTGGTGCAGCGCTGGGTAGAACGCTGGGGACACCAATCCCAGTTCACGCCTGAAAGCGAAAGCGAAGGTATCCACCATGATGAATGATGTGGAACCCGATTTCCTGAGCCAGCTTGACGCCGTTTTCGCGCAACTGAACCCCCAGGCGGTCGAAGAATTCTATGCCACCTACCAGCAATGGCGTTTGCACCAACGCATCATCGAACTACGACAACGCATCGATGCGGCGCGCGAGCAGCAGGCGGATAACCAGCAACGCCTGCAGGAAACGCGACCCGCGGCCATCGCGCTCGCAGCCCTGGCGCGCCTGCAATCCAATGGTGTCAGCGACATCGCATTGCTCGATTCCATGCTCGAGCGCGGGGAAAGCTGGCTAGATCAAACCATGCAGCGCCTCGACTATTTCGAGCAGTTCGACGATTTCATCAGCGATGACTACACAAAATGGTGCCAGGGCGCATTGGAAGGAGCCTTCGACTGGATCGACTCACTGCGCGAATCCACTGAGCAAGCCGCGCTTGAAACTCCTCCCATAGAAGAACTGCCGAACAACGAAGACGCCGGAGAAGTTGAAGCTCTGTTTTTGCAAAGGCTCGCCACCGAGGTTGAGCAGGATGATCTCTCCTGGCAAGAAGCCATCACCCTCAAGCAAACGGCCATCAAGGCCCCCCCGACAGAAATAGTTCCCACCGGAGCAGAGGAGCAAGAGCCGCCAGCGCCGCGGGATGTAGCGCAGCAGGCTGCGGAAACCCAGGCTCACATAACAGAAGACATTTCTCAAGATGAGCCAGAACAAAATGATGAAACACCCATCGCGTCTGACGCTGCCAGTTCGACCAACCCGGAAGAACAAATCGTCCCCGAAGAAATACTCACCGTAGAAGACATCCCCGAATCCGAATCAGAACAACCCGCTCTCGTCGAATCTGCTCCCATCGAGGAACCCTCTCCTACCGAGAACGAGCTTTACACAGTGGACGAGCAATCTGCTCTCGTCGAGTTCGCCGCGCCCTCAGAGCTTTCCCCGCCAGAGGAAACCTCCAGGCCGGTAGCAGAGCAGGCCGCGCCAACTGAAATTACTGTGCCGGAAGATATTCCCACCGCAGATACGCCTCAAAGTGAAGTGATCGAACCGGACAAGATGGAAAATGGCGCATCCGAAGTGGCTGCTCCACACCAGGAACAGGTAATAGAATCGAACCAGATCGCCAGGCCTGCTCAGAGCGTTCCCCGCAAAGACGGCTTGATGCGACGCCTGATACGATTGCTGGCGGGAGTATAGCTCTCACTTTTCAACAGGCTGCGCGCATTCCAGGCGATACGCATCGTTGCCATATGCGCTGACGAAGCTGGCAAGGTCCGCCACCCGGCTGGCGTAGCCCCACTCATTATCGTACCAGCTAACAGCGCGGATCATACGCTCCCCGGATGGAAGTACAGTCGTCATCAAACCATCTATGATAGATGAACGACAGTCGCCACGAAAATCACTGGATACTAACGGCAAGTCGCTATAGCCAAGTACTCCCGCCAATGGCCCGCTGGCTGCCAGGGCGAAAGCCATGTTGATCTCCTTCGCGGTCGCCGCCTCTTCCAGTTCAGCAACCACGTCGATGACCGAAACAGTGAGGGTGGGTACGCGGTAGGAGACGCCATGAAATTTGCCCGCCAGGGCCGGGATGACTTCGCCCAGCGAGCGGGTCGCGCCAGTTGTCGTCGGAATGATATTCTCAGCGCCCGCGCGCGCGCGCCGTGGGTCATTATGGCTGCGATCAAGAATGCGCTGGTCGTTGGTATAGGCATGGACCGTGGTCATCATGCCGGAGCGCAGCCCAAATTGATCGTGTAATACTTTAGCGAGGGGAGCCAGGGCGTTCGTGGTGCAAGAGGCCGCAGAAATAACGCGATGATTGACCGGATCATAGTCGCGTTCGTTCACTCCAAGCACCAGCGTCACATCGGCTCCCTTGCTCGGCGCAGTCACCAGAACGCGCTCTGCCCCGGCTAACAGGTGCGCGGTCGCCTGGTTGGCGTTGGTAAAGACGCCGGTGGCCTCAATCACCAGCTCAACTCCGAGATCGCGCCAGGGAATATCGCTCGGGTTAAGGTGTGAAACGATGGAGATGGATCGTCCATCAATCACGATTTCGCCATCACCGGCTTCTACCTGCCCCCGAAAAGGCCCGTAGGTAGAGTCATACTGAAAGAGATGGGCGTTGATCTCTGCGTCTCCCCGGTCATTGATTGCCACGATATCCAGGTCAATACCCCTGGCAAGGGCTGAGCGCAGCACTAACCGACCAATTCTTCCGAATCCATTGATGCCAATCTTCATGGAATGCGTTCCTCTCAACCGGGCTTGGTCAAACTTCAATCTCGTCGCGCTGCCTGGCCCGTAAGAGATGGTAGACCAGGAACAACTGCGTCAGCGCCAGTGGATGGCTATGCCGGACCTGGGAATCCGAAAACAGGCCAAGCTCCTCCATCGAAGCCGCCCCGCAGGCATCCAGGTGATCCAGAATACAGCGTTCAAGCGCGGCAGCAGGTTCATCTGAAATCGAGCCATCGATCTCCAGGTACTCGACGGCCCGACCACCCTCGCGCCCCAACGTTGAACGCACGCAGCCCGATCGATCTTCCGCGATCACCTCGCTCAGGTCAGGATGGCGCAGCGTGCCATGCAAGGTCAGCCGGACGTTGAGGTGCGCGTCACCACCCTGTTCGCAGCCGGATGACTCGCCAGGGAAGAAAGAAACTACAAGATCAGCATGATCTCGCTGTGGCCGGATAAACGCCGCCGAATCCGACTCGCGCATAGCCAGTTCGTGTAATACTTCTCGTTCCGAATACCCCCGCTGCGTCGAGTCACGCCGGACCTTCCAGCGCCATCTCAATTCCTCTGGTGGATCAAGATAGACGCGCACGCTGTAAGCGTTACGCATCTCCTGCCAGTACATGCCGAGCAGGCCTTCTACGATCAGGAAAGGACGAGGGAATATATACTGCGGCGGCCCAAAATCGCCCAGCTTATGGTCGTAATGGGGCTTCAGGATAGGCTCTCCAGCACGGAGCAATTGCAGATGCTGCGCCATAATATCAAGATAATTACACGCCGGGTTCAGTGGGGTGATACCCAACTCCTTGCGCTGCGCGCGATTATATCGATGATAGTCATCTGTGCAGAGCACCGATACACGATCAGCGCCCAAAATCTGCATAATACCCCGGCTCAGCGTGGTCTTCCCGGCAGCGCTATCTCCCACTATTCCCAGGATGATAGGACGTGCGACCGCTCCAGATTGTACAGCCATATGGTTCTCCAGCCTCTATTTAATATGCGTACTTGCCTGAATGCCCTGAAAGCATCCCTGTTTCATCTCCTTCAGATTACATTGCAGACTATCGATACGGCTGACTTCTCAAAACCCCGATCTTCTATGACGGGCTGCGCCTGCAATAACCATGCTATAATCATACAAGGCATGATATATAAGAACAAGCCGCAATTACCTATGCTCAACATAGAATGGAGCTTATAAATGGAGCTTATATATGAACTGGTCGCGCCTTGATACCCTGACCATACACCAGCTTCGCGCCTTCTGCGCGGTTGCGCGTCTCTCCAGCTATACGCGGGCCGCCCGAGAGCTTGGATGCCAGCAGCCAACCGTATCGGCGCTGGTAGCAGAACTGGAGCAAGCGTCGCAGTTGACCCTGTTCGAGCAATGGGGAAAACGTCTCGCGCTGACAGATGAGGGACGCGAATTGTTTGCTCATGCGCACCTGGTGGTCGAGGCAGCCGATGAGGCATGGCAGGCCATGACAGCTTTACGCGAGGCAGGGACGGTGGAAAGCCTGCCACTGCGTGTTGCCGCCGACACGACGGTAGGAACCTATGTGCTTCCCCATCTCCTGGGCGCTTTTCACCAGCGACAGCCCGCTCTTGCGCTCAACCTGCGCGTGGCTAACCGCGCTCATGTTCGCTCCCTCCTGCTCTCAGAGGAAGTTGATCTTGCCATCGCCGGTCGGCCACCGGCAGTCGATGGATTAGTGAGCGAGCCGTTTCTGGAAAATCACCTCGTAGCAGTCGCATCTTCACAGCATGTGCTGGCCGGGCAGACCCACATTTCGCTCGCCCGCTTTGCCGGTGAAATTTTTCTTATGCGCGAAGTGGGATCAGGCACGCGCGCTGCTGTAGAAGAGGTATTCGAAATCGCCGGAATGCCGCTCAAGATTGGCATGGTGCTTGGACACGTCGAAGCCATCAAGCAGGCAGTGATGGCGAACCTGGGAGTGAGCGTTCTATCAGAAGCAGCCGTGAAGCGAGAAGTACGCTATCATAAACTGGTAATCCTACCGGTAGAGCAATTCCCCATTCAGCGGCGCTGGTACATCGCGTACCTTGCCGAACACCCCCTGAGCGTTCACGCGGCAGAGTTCATCGAATTCTTGCGCGAGTACCGGCAGCAACATACGGATGGTGAATGACTGCCAGGCGGCCATCATTCACCATCCGTATGTTGCAAGAGGAGCTGCCTGAGCGCCTGCGCCGCCCGCGATAGCCGCCGTCCTTGCAGGTGGACAAGATGCCATTGCCGCCTCAACGGAAAACCTTCTACATCCAGCTTGACCAGGTCGCCACTGGCAATTTCGAATGCAACTGCATCCCAGGGTAACACTGCCACTCCCAGACCAGCGGCGACTCCCTCCTTGATGGCCTCGATACTGCCCAGTTCCAGGCTGGCGCGCAAGGGCACGCCCAGGCTGCTCAAAGTGCTGCTCCGTATCCAGCCGGGTGCCGGAACCGTGTTCGCGCAGCAAAAATGTCTCCAGTTGCAGATCGCGGAGCGCGGGCGCGGCCTGTCCCGCCAGGCGGTGGGATGGTGGAGCTACCACGACCAGTTCATACGGCATTAAAGACTCTACGGCGAAATGTTTCTCGCGCTCAACAAGACTCATCACCGCCATATCCAACTGGTGGTTAAGTAAAAGCTCCTCAATCGAACGACGGTTAGCCACTGTGAGCGTAACGTGGATGCGCGAGTAGCGAGCGTGGAAGGTACCGAGCAATGGAGGCACCACGTAGGTACCCGCGCTGTTGCTCGCACCCACCAGCACGCTGCCGCGTTCAAGCGCCTGAATTTCCCGCACAACAGGAGTTGTCTCAGCAAACAAGGCCAGCAACCGTTCTACATGTCGCTGTAGTTCCTGGCCCACCGGGGTCAGCACAATACCTCTCCCGCTGCGAGCGAATAGTGGCAGGCCCAGTGCCTGCTCAAGGGTTTTCACCTGCTGCGAGACCGCCGGTTGAGAGAGATAAAGCGCCTCGGCAGCCTTCGTATAACTAAGGCAGCGCGCTACCATGCGAAATACATTGAGCTGATGCACCGTGAAATCCGGCATAACACTCCCCATGTTATAATGTTTTTTCTATGAATCTGATAGCAAACTGCTACTACAACTAATAATTATACCATGCTACACTTTTCTCACAAGAGAGTTATCGCATGTGGGGGACCAGGGCGGGGGCAAGCCCCGCCCGTACCTTGCTACGAAGTGGCTCTCCTAAACCGTACAGGGGACGGGCGGGGCTTGCCCCCGCCCTGGTCCCTCCGTTCCGTACAGGGGACGGGCGGGGCTTGCCCCCGCCCTGGCCGCTTGCCAGCAACAGTGAGGAGAGAGTACCATGATAATAGAAGAAGTCGCAACCCAACAAAGGAATCGCTGGGCATCGGGAGTTATCCCATATGCTCAAATGGGCTACTGGAAACCTGACTACGAGCCGAAAGACACCGATATCCTGTGCGCGTTCCGCATCGTGCCGCAAGATGGCGTTGACCCGATTGAAGCGGCGGCAGCCGTCGCCGGCGAATCGTCAACTGCCACCTGGACCGTCGTCTGGACCGATCGTTTGACCGCCCACGAGAACTACCAGGCCAAAGCTTACTCGGTCGTGTCAGTGCCTGGGACAGATCAGTATATCGCCTACATCGCCTACGACCTTGATCTGTTCGAGGAGGGATCGATTGCTAACCTGACCTCCAGCATCATTGGCAACGTCTTTGGCTTTAAGGCGTTGAAGAGTTTGCGCCTGGAAGATATGCGCATTCCCCCACACTACGTGAAGACCTTTCAAGGGCCACCACATGGCGTCGTAATGGAGCGCGAGTACCTGGACAAGTATGGTCGCCCGCTGCTCGGCGCCACCACCAAACCAAAACTTGGCCTCTCCGCCCGCAATTACGGTCGCGTCGTTTACGAGGCGCTGCGCGGTGGGCTGGATTTTGTGAAGGACGACGAAAATATCAATTCGCAGCCCTTCATGCGCTGGCGCGACCGCTTCCTCTATTGCATCGAGGCAGTCAACAAAGCCAGCGCGGAGACTGGTGAGATCAAAGGCCATTACATGAACGTCACCGCCGCCACTATGGAAGACATGTACGAGCGCGCCGAGTTCGCCAAAGAGCTGGGAAGCATCATCATCATGATCGACCTGACCATTGGCTACACCGCCATCCAGTCCATGGTCTAAGTGGGCGCGCAAGAACGGCCTCATTCTGCACCTGCACCGGGCAGGTCACGGCACCTACACGCGCCAGAAAACACACGGCGTTTCCTTCCGCGTGATCGCCAAATGGATGCGCCTGGCCGGTGTTGATCACATCCACGCCGGCACCGTTGTTGGAAAACTGGAAGGCGACCCCATGATTATCCGGGGCTATTATAAAACGCTCCTCGGTATGAAATATGACGCCGACCCCAGCCTGGGCCTGTTCTTCGAGCAGGATTGGGCGTCGCTGCCCGCCGTCATGCCCGTTGCCTCCGGTGGTATTCATGCAGGCCAGATGCATCAATTGCTGCACTACCTGGGCGAGGACGTGGTACTCCAGTTCGGCGGCGGCACTATCGGCCATCCACAGGGCATCGCCGCTGGCGCAACCGCGAACCGCGTGGCCGTGGAAGCGATGATTCAGGCGCGCAACGAAGGACGCGACTACCTCAACGAGGGACCTGAAATCCTGGAGAAGGCCGCGAAGTGGTGCGGCCCGCTGCGCGCTGCGCTCGAACTCTGGAAAGATATCAGCTTCAACTACGCCTCGACCGATACGCCCGATGCCACGCCAACGCCGAATTATTAGCGGAACGAGCATTTGTAGGGACGCGATAAATCGCGTCCGCTTACGAAGGAGTGACCAACATGGCTTTCCACCTGACGCAGGGAACGTTTTCCTTCCTGCCGCCTCTGACCGATGACGAGATTCGCATGCAGGTGCAATACTGCCTGGACAATGACTGGCCCATCAATGTAGAGTTCACCGACGATCCCCATCCGCGCAATAACTACTGGGAGATGTGGGGACTGCCGATGTTCGACGAGAAGGACCCGGCGGCGATCCTGTACGAGATCAACGAGTGCCGCAAAGCCTACCCGCATCATTATATCCGAGTGGGCGCCTACGACCGCCGCAAGGGCCGCCAGACCATCGCCATCTCGTTTATCGTGAACCGGCCACCGTGCGACCCTGGCTTCGGTCTGTCGCGCCAGGAGTCACACGATCGCGTCATTCGCTATACCCTGCATAGCTATGCAACCGACAGGCCGAAAGGAGAACGGTTCTTATGATCTCACCTACCCAAACCGGTGAAACCGGCATCGGAGCCAATCCTGCCCTCAACACTCCCGATGATGCCAGCGTTGACCTGTCAGGTATGCTCCAGGACTCACAGGTAATGGAGGTGCTACAGAAGCTCGACGACGAACTGGTGGGTCTCATATCGGTCAAGACGCGCATTCGCGAAATCGCGGCCCTGCTGCTGATTGACCGCGTGCGTCGGAGTATTGGACTGACGACGCGACCACCCACGTTGCACATGTCCTTTACCGGTCAACCTGGCACCGGCAAGACGACCGTGGCGATGCGCATGGCAACCATCCTCCACCGCCTCAGCTACGTGCGCAAAGGGCACCTGGTAGCCGTGACACGCGACGACCTCGTCGGGCAATACATCGGCCACACCGCGCCTAAAACCAAAGAGGTGCTCAAACGGGCCATGGGCGGCGTGCTCTTCATCGACGAGGCCTACTACCTCTACCGCGAGGAAAATGAACGGGACTATGGACAGGAAGCCATCGAAATCCTCTTGCAGGTCATGGAGAACCAGCGCGAAGACCTCGTCGTCATTCTCGCGGGGTATAAAGACCGCATGGAAACCTTCTTCCAGTCGAATCCGGGTTTCAGTTCGCGTATAGCGCACCACCTGGACTTCCCTAATTACTCCCTGGATGAGTTGCTCGCTATCTCCCGGCTCATACTGGCGGAACAAATGTATCGTTTCAGCCCGGAAGCGCTGCAAACCTTTAGAAGCTACCTTGAAAAACGCATGTCCATGCCGCGCTTTGCCAACGCCCGCAGCGTGCGCAATGCTATAGACAGGGCACGCTTACGCCAGGCCAACCGTCTCTTTGCCACGGGGGGAAGAATCTCAAGAACCGATCTCATGACCATCGAGGCCGAGGATTTCCAGGCCAGCCGTGTTTTCAACGAAGAGATACCAGAACCAGGAGTGTAATCACAGTGGAGGTTGGTTCGCCTGAATTCCCGGCATCGGTATCATGATTGACGGGGAGTTGTGCTGCGCGTACATGTTCGCCTGGCATTGCTCCAGTTCCGCCACTCGCTTGCGCAGCTTTGCCAGTTGGCGACGGTCGCGCCAGGCCGATAGCACCGTCACAATATACAGCAGCAACGCGCCCAACAAACACGCGAGCAGCAATACCACGCCCAACGGCAAAGCAGGCGCGTGCCAGCCAAACACTCTCAAATGTACCTCTATCGCCATTGTCGCAAAGTTCTCATACGCCAGCACAGCCAGCATCCCACCCGCGAGCACAAAAATGATGAGCACAACAACAAGCACAGCTTCCTCCTCTATAGAGAACAGGCACAACAAGACCCCGCTCATCAATAAACCCCTGTTACCATCCGTTTTTTCTGATAGCAGTGAGAATGAAGCATCACGTATATCTTTTGGGTATATGCTTGACATTACGGTAGCTCAGGCATACCATAATGACCAACAATAGTCCGTTTGTTCAAGCGCGTTATGAAAGGGAAAGGCGTCTTTTGGGAACGCAACACTTTAGCGGAGCAAAATTTTCTTACCGGTCAGCGAATGCCAGCTTGAATTCTATCCTGATAATGTTTGACAACCGAATAGGGCAATCACTAGAAATGCCCGCCTCCGTCCTGATGAATTTTGACAATCGAATAGGGTAATCGTGCTCATCGGGACGCTTGCGTCCCGGGCGTCCTGTAGGGACAAGGGGCGGATGCGGGGAAGGGTGGGGGCCTTGTGCTTGTCCTGGTGGCATCACGATTCGCCTGGGTTTCGCGCGGCATGATGGTCGCACTCCGACCAGGACAAGCACAAGGCCCCCTCATCCACCCAACCCCTCCCCTTGTCCCTACAGGAAGCCGGGGACGCAAGCGCCCCAATGGACATGATTACAGGTTTTGGATGGCAAGATTCATCAGGATGCTGGGACACAAGAGTCCCGACGGGTATAATTACCCTATTTGTTCGTCAAAGTTCATAAGAGATTAGCAAAATCGAGCATTTTAAGAAAGTAAAAACATTCTGGGAGAACCGGCCAGACGAGTAGCATCTTATTATTAAGGGTAATCCAGTGTTATTTGAAGACTACATAAAAGACAATCCGGTACATAGCCCGGTGCGCAACCAGTATTTGCAGATCAAACGACAGAACCCTGATGCAATCCTCTTTTTTCGCATGGGCGACTTCTATGAAATGTTTGATGATGACGCGGAAATCGTGGCGCGCGAACTGGAGATCGCCCTGACGCAGCGCGATTTCGGACGCGGCGAAAAATCGCCGATGGCAGGCTTCCCGCATCAAGCCATCGATGGCTACCTGGCGCGTCTGGTCGGCAAAGGCTACCGCGTGGCGGTGTGCGAGCAGACCAGCGATCCCGCGCTCTCCAAAGGGCTGGTTGACCGCGAAGTTATACGCATCGTCACCCCCGGCACCGTAATCGACCCGACCATGCTGGCCGCCAAACGCAACAACTTCCTGGCGAGCCTGGTGGTAGGACGCGAAGCGGTGGGCATTGCCTACGTCGATATCACCACCGGCGAATTTGCTGTCACACAATTCAGCGCCCCCGAACCAGAACTCGCGCTGCAACAGGAAATGGCGCGTGTCGCCCCCGCCGAAGTCATCGTTGAGTCGCGCAACACCCACCTGGGCAGTCGCAAGCGACGCTGGCTGGCAGCCGTCATGAACGAAAAGACCGTCACCAAAGTTGGCTCCAACGGCAACGCCAATGCCAGTATTGACGAAGCCATCGCTAACTCACACGAAACCTACACGAGCAGCAAAAAAGACGAACCTGCCTTTGCGGACGATGACGACGAGGATGACAACGCGCCCCTGGTGAAGGCGCTAGCAGGCATCGCCGGGCATGTCACCCCCTACGATGCCCGCTACTTTTCCGAGGACGACGCGCGCCACCGGCTCCTCACGCACTTCGACGTAGCCTCGCTCGAAGGCTTCGGCTGCGCCCATCTGCCCCTGGCTATTCGCGCTGCCGGAGCAGTGCTGGCCTACGTGCAGGAGACGCAAAAAGGCATCCTGCGCCAGCTTACCGCGCTCGAAACCTACTATACCAACGCCTACATGACGCTCGATCCGCACACGCGGCGTAACCTGGAACTGTTCGAAAGCGGGCGCACCGCCTCCATCAAAGGCTCGCTGTTATGGGTGCTGGACAAGACGCGCAGCCCCATGGGCGGACGCCTCATGCGCCGCTGGATCGGCCAGCCCCTGCTCGACATCGCGACCCTGCAACACCGCCAGCATATCATCGACGAACTGCTTGGTGATACCCTCACCCAGGCGCGTCTGGCCGAAAGCCTGAAAAAGGCCGGGGACATCGAGCGCCTGGCGAATCGCGCGCGCCAGCGCATCGCCTCGCCGCGCGATCTTGTCGCGCTGGCAGGCGGATTGCGAGCGGCAGCCGGCGCTCGCGCCAGCTTGCCCGCCGACGCCGCCGGGCGTATGCCCACCCTGGCCCGCCTCGTGCAGCAACTTGCCGACAACGAGAACACCATCCGCCTCATCGAGAGCGCCATCGTTGATGAACCTCCCTTGAACACATCCGAAGGCGGCGTCATTCGCCCCGGCTACAGCGAAGAACTCGATAAGATCAAAGACGCCTCCAAAAATGGGCAGCAGTGGATCGCCGATATGGAGCAGCGCGAACGCAAACGCACCGGCATCAACAACCTCAAAGTCGGCTATACGAAAATCTTTGGCTACTTTATCGAAATAACCAACGCCAATAAAGATCGCGTCCCACCGGAATATATCCGCAAACAGACGTTGACGGGAGCCGAACGCTTTATTACACCCGACCTCAAAGAGTATGAGACGCTGGTGCTGAACGCGCAGGAGCGCGTCAACAAACTGGAAAGCGAACTGTTCTCGCAGGTACGCGCCGAAATCGCCATCCAGGCCGCCGGGCGCATTCTGGACACCGCCCGCGCGCTGGCTGAGATCGATGTCTATCTGAGCCTTGCCAGCGTCGCCGCGCAGCGCAACTATTGCTGCCCCACGCTCAACGACGGCGACACCATTCACATCGTAGCAGGTCGCCATCCCGTGATCGAACAATCGCAGGCCGAAACGCCTTTCATTCCCAACGATGTCGAACTCTCGAACCGCCAGGCGCAAATCAGAATTATCACCGGCCCCAATATGGCCGGGAAATCTACCTACCTGCGACAGGTCGCCCTGATCGTACTCATGGCGCAAATCGGCAGCTACGTCCCGGCAGAAGCCGCCACCATCGGCATCGTGGATCGCATCTTCACACGCATTGGCGCGCAGGACGACCTGGCAACGGGCCAGAGCACCTTTATGGTCGAGATGGTCGAGACCGCCAATATCCTGCACCACGCCACGCCGCGCAGCCTGATTATTCTCGACGAAATCGGGCGCGGCACCAGCACTTACGACGGCCTTTCCATTGCGCGAGCCGTTGTCGAATACCTGCACAACAATAAGCGCTGCGGTGCGCGCACCCTTTTCGCCACGCACTATCACGAACTGGTCGAGGTCGCCAAATCGCTGCCGCGCGTGCAGTGCATGAACGTAGCCGTCACAGAAGAGGATGGCAAAGTCGTCTTCCTGCACAAAATCATCCCCGGCGGCGCGGATAAAAGCTACGGCGTGCATGTAGCACAACTGGCGGGCATTCCCCGCCCCGTCATTCATCGCGCCGAGGAAATTCTGGCGGAACTGGAACAAAAAGGCGAAGCGAAGACGCGCCGTAAAGCCATGCGCGACATGGAAACTCCATCCGTGCTGCAAATGACGCTGTTCTCCGCCGAACAACATCCCGTGCTCGAAGAGATCAAACAACTCGCCATCGACGAACTGACCCCCATCGAAGCCATTGGCAAATTATACGACCTGCAGCAGAAGGCACGCAAAGGGCCTTGAAATCGTGTAAATAGTAGAGACTTTGCCATCGCAGGGACAAGGAAGACCAGGGCGGGGACAAGACCCGACCACCACCTGTCATCCTTGCATCATTGTCATCCTTGCATCATTGTCATCCTGAGCGCAGCGAAGGATCTCTCGCCGGGATGAACACCGATCCTTCGCTGCGCTCAGGATGACAACAGCGTGAAGTTCACGCCGGTGGGGCCCTGCCCCCACTTTCACTCACAGGGTTTTTGGAAAGGCGCAAGAATTCCGTAGGGGCGGGGGTTGGGTTGAGTAGGGAGGGGACGCTTGCGTCGCCCGCCGGGTGGAGTGGTGCGGCCATGGGAACAGGACGAGGGCGACGCAAGCGTCCCCCCTGCTACGAAGCGGGAGGAGAAGCCGTACAGGGTAGGGGCGGGGCTTGCCCCACCCCGGTAAAACACATTTGTACTTACGGCTTGCAAGTGCTATCATGAAGGAACATACAAAGGTTTAGAAACTCAAAAGGGAGAACACAACGCATGTCTAATCCATTACAACAACTCAAGAACTTCGGACAAAGCGTCTGGTACGATAACATAGACCGTTCGCAGCTCATTTCCGGCCAGTTTAAGAACTTACTGGACAACGACGGCGTCGTTGGCGTTACCGCCAACCCCACCATTTTCCAGAAGTCCATCAGCGCCGGCCATGCCTACGATGAGCAGATAACATCGCTTATCAGCGAAGGCAAGAACACCAATGACATTTACGAAGCCATGATTATTCAGGATATCCGCACCGTCGCCGATCTCCTGCGCCCCATATATGACCGCACCAACATGCAGGACGGCTATGTCAGCCTGGAAGTCTCGCCCGAACTGGCGCACGACACCAACGCCACCATCGCGGAGGTGCGCCGCTTCTGGAAGATGGTCGATCGACCCAATCTCCTCATCAAAATTCCAGCCACACCGGAAGGCATTCCCGCCATCCATACAGCCCTCAGCGAAGGCATCAACGTCAACATTACGCTGATCTTCTCTATTAATGCCTATCGCGATGTTACAGAAGCATACCTCAGCGCCCTGGAAGAGCGCAACGCCAGTGGTAAAGACATCAGCCACATCGCATCGGTTGCCAGCTTCTTTGTCAGCCGTGTAGATACGCTGGTTGATAAGGTGTTGGATGACAAAATCAAGGCCACCAGTGATAGCGCAGAGCAGCAGAAGCTGAAAATGTTAGAGGGCAAAGCCGCCGTCGCCAATGCTCGCCTCGTCTATCAAGATTTCAAACAGATTTTCAGCACGCCGCGCTTTGAGACGCTCAGGCACAGCGGAGCGCGCGTGCAGAGGCCATTGTGGGCCAGCACCAGCACGAAAAATCCGGCCTATCGCGATGTCCTCTATGCCGAGGAACTCATTGGCAATGACACGGTCGATACCATGCCACTTGAGACTATCGAGAACTTCAAGGATCATGGCCGCGCCGCGTTCACCATCGAGAACAACGTCCCTCAGGCAAAGGCCGAGTTGGAAATGCTCGAAGCGGTGGATATCCATTACGATGCCGTGACCCAACAACTCCTGGACGAAGGCGTGCAGAAGTTCGCCGACTCTTTCCACCAGCTCTTCCAGGGCATCGAAGAGAAGAAAAAAGCCATCCAGGGGCAGCAAGTCAGCCGCTAAATAAAATTCTAACTATAGGAGAGAGTAGTCATATGCCTCAGCGAAGCGTAGTAGAGGCTCCTAACCCTCTACGTGAGGGTATTCGTATCAAAAATAGCCCTGAGCCGTGTATCATGATCATCTTCGGAGCAACCGGTGACCTGACACACCGCAAATTGCTCCCGGCTCTCTATAATCTCGCGCTGGAACACCCGCTCCCGGCGGGTTTCTCCGTCGTCGCCTTCGCGCGCCGGCCTTACAGCACGGACGAGTATCGCCAGCAGGCCCTCGAATCCATCAATCAATACTCGCGTCAGAAGCCGGTCAACCCGCAGGTATGGGAAAATTTCGCCGCAGGCATCCACTACCTGCAAGCCGATTTTAACGACCCGAAGGGCTATGAAAAGCTTAATAACCAGCTCAATCTGCTCGATCAGGAGCGCGGCACGGGCGGCAATCGCATCTTTTACCTGTCAACGCCGCCCAGTCAATATCCCGAAATTATCCAGCGACTCGGCGCGGCTGGCCTGAATAGAAATCGCAAAGGGTGGACGCGCATCATCATCGAAAAACCGTTCGGACACGACCTGCCATCCGCTATTGAACTCAACCGGCAGGTGGGCAAGGTATTCAAAGAGGAACAGGTGTACCGCATCGATCACTACCTCGGCAAAGAAACGGTGCAGAATATCCTCGTTTTCCGCCTGGCAAACGGCATCTTCGAGCCGGTCTGGAACCGCCGCTATGTTGACCATGTGCAGATCACGGTAGCGGAAAACATCGGCCTGGAAGGACGCAGCGGCTATTACGAAGAATCGGGCGCGATTCGCGATATGGTGCAAAACCATGTGATGCAATTGCTCTCCCTGGTAGCTATGGAGCCGCCCATCACCTTCGATGCCAACTCGGTGCGCGACGAAAAGGTCAAAGTCCTGCACGCCCTGCAACCGCTGGTCGGACAGGATGTCGTCACCCATATCATACGCGCCCAGTACGGCCCTGGCTGGCTCAGCAACGGGCAGCAGGTGGTGGGCTATCGCCAGGAACCCGGTGTTTCGCCTCGCTCCACAACCGAAACCTACCTGGCGATGAAGGTGTTTATCGATAGCTGGCGCTGGGCCGGGGTACCATTTTACCTGCGCACTGGCAAACACCTGCCCAAGCGCGTCACCGAAATAGCCATCCAGTTCAAACAAGCGCCCCTCATGCTTTTCAAACGCAGCGAAGCCTATGGACAGGTCGAACCAAACGTGCTGACCCTGCGCATCCAGCCGGACGAGGGTATCTCCCTCAAATTCGGCGCAAAAGTTCCCGGAACCGAGATGCAAATTCGCTCCGTCAACATGGATTTCTTCTACGGCTCTTCCGGCTTCCACGAACAGCCAGAAGCCTACGAACGCCTCTTACTCGACTGTATGCTGGGCGACTCGACGCTCTTCACGCGCCGCGATGAGGTCGAAGCCGCCTGGACCTTCATTCAGGGCATCCTGGATGCATGGAAAAACGAACCGCCAGAAACCATCCAGACCTACGAATTCCGGCTCATGGGGACCGCAGGCATCCGACGAATTTATCTGGCGCGACGGTCGCAGATGGCGGCGTCCATAACATCTGGTGAACAACGTTGTTCCTTGAACAGAAATGGGATTTAAGTATGGCGAATGACACCGCGAACGGACCGGGTATTCGTTTACCCTGGGCCGGGAAATGGGTACGCATCGAGGAAATCGAACACCGGCTGACCTCTTTGTGGAGCATGTCCCTCGACAACCTGCGCACTGGCGCCGGCGCAAACATCAATGTGCGCACCAGTGTATTAAACCTCGTCATCTGTACGCCTGATGTCGAAACTGCCGGGCTTGCCAGCAAAGTGTTGCGAGATTTAGCCAGTACCCACCTGGCGCGCGTCGCCATTGTAGTGCTAGACAGCAGCGACTCTGTTTCCTCCCTAT
This sequence comes from uncultured Chloroflexia bacterium, assembly GCA_963769535.1. Taxonomy (GTDB): domain Bacteria; phylum Chloroflexota; class Ktedonobacteria; order Ktedonobacterales; family Ktedonobacteraceae; genus CF-113. Next base: position 709,838 of record CAVYMC010000011.1, read on the forward strand.
CGGCCTGGGTCACGCTGCGGTGCTTCTCCATGATCTCGGATTTGATGCGCCACTGCTTCGAGCAAACCACCCTGCTGGCGAAGGGCAGCGCCGTCCGCGCCACAGGCAACCTCTTGCAACCCTTGCTCAAGCCGGACCTGCCCGTCTACCTCTGGTGGCTCGGCGACCCACCCGCTTCGGACGACCCCGCCTTTCACAATCTTGTCAATCTCAGCAACCGTATCATTTTTGACTCGACCAGCTTTTTTAATCCCGAACAGCATATCCGCTCGCTTACCGAACTGTGCAGAACAACGCCCGGCGCCGCCATCAGCGATCTCAACTGGGGCCGGCTGACAGGATGGCGCGAACTGGTCATCCAGTTCTTTGATGTACCGGAATACCGCCCCTACCTGTCCGGCATTCACACCATCGAAATCGAACACGCCGCCGCGCCACTCGCTGAGCCAGGACGCACCGAAGACGGAGATGTCTCGCCCAATCCCACACGCGCATTGCTGCTGGCCGCCTGGCTCAAAGAACGACTGGGCTGGACACTCTCGGCCTATCACGGCAACAATCACCATCACACCGCCAGTGGCTCCTACCACTGGGAGATGCAACGCGCCCGGCGAGCAACCGGGCAGCTTGCCTCGCCTCGAAGCAAATCTGGTCGCCTGGGCGGGCAGCCCGTCAGCATCACCATTCGTCCCATCGTCCACACCGAGATGCGCCCCGGCTCCATCGCGCTCATGCGCCTGGTCAGCACAGCAGACAACAAAGAGGCCGTCTTCACCATCATGCGCGACAACGACGACCTCGAACACGTCATTACCTCGGTTGAACTGGACCAGGAAACGCGCCAGAAGCGTATCGTCAGCCTGACAACGCAGCATAAAGAAAGCGACCTGTTACGCGAAGAACTGGAAATCACCGGCCACGATTACTCGTTTGAACAAACCCTGCAAGAAATTGCTAATCTGTTAGATGCCGAAGGATAACTTAAAATGCATATCGCCATTTATCCTGATCTCAATACCATCAGCCACCAGGCGGCAGCTTATATTGTGCGCATCGCTCGCGAAGCCATCGTCATACGCGGGCGTTTCACTCTCGCGCTGTCCGGCGGCAACACCCCCAAAAAGCTGTATAGCCTGCTGGCGACAGAGCCGTACAGCAGCCAGATCGACTGGCAACTGGTCGATATATTCTGGAGCGATGAACGCTGCGTGCCACCCGATGACCCGGAAAGCAATTACCGCATGGCGCAGGAGGTCATGTTGAGCCACCTATCCATACCGGTCGCCCAGGTGCATCGTATGCCCGCTGACCGGCCCGACCGCGACGCCGCATCGCTAGACTACACGCGGGACATGCAGCGCGTCTTCGGCGCCAACGGCATACCAGAATTCGACCTTCTCCAGCTTGGCATGGGGCCAGAGGGTCATACCGCCTCGCTCTTCCCACACCAACCATCGCTGCATGAGACGCAGCGGTTAGTCATGCCTGTCTCCGTCCCCAAGCCGCCGCCTGATCGCCTGACCTTCACACCACCCATCCTGAACGCCGCCCGCAACGTACTCTTCCTGGTTACGGGCGCGGACAAAGTAGACGCGCTGCACGCCGTCATCGAGGGCCTACCCAACCCCGACGAGTATCCTGCCCAGATCGTGCGCCCGCCCAACGGCGAGGTCACTTGGATGGTCGATAGCGCGATTGCGCAAAAGATTCATGTCAAATCTTGAGAGGTTATTCTATGACAGGTATTGTTCCATCAATCCTTTCCGCCGACTTCACCCGCCTCGGCGAACAGGTACGCGAAGCCGAAGCGGGCGGCGGGCAGCGCGTCCAGATCGATGTCATGGACGGCCATTTCGTCCCCAACATCACTATGGGGCCGATGGTCGTTGAGGCAGTGCGCCGCTGCACCCGCCTTCCTATCGAAGCCCATCTCATGATTACCAACCCCGAACGATACATCGAAGATTTCGCGCAGGCTGGAGCCGACGTAATTATCGTCCACCAGGAGGTTTGCCCGCACCTGCACCGCGTCATCCAGCAGATCAGGGCAACCGGCAAAATGGCTGCTGTTGCCCTCAATCCATCAACCCCCATCGTATTGCTCGAAAACATACTCTCTTTGATCGACATGGCGCTAATTATGACCGTCAACCCCGGCTTCGGCGGCCAGCAATTCATCCCCGAAATGCTGCCCAAAATCGCCCGCCTTCGCCAAGTGATTGCCGAACGCGGCCTGCGCTGCGATATCGAAGTCGATGGCGGCATTCACGAGGCAACCGCCCCATTAGTAGTCAAAGCCGGAGCCAATCTGCTGGTCGCAGGTTCGGCTGTCTACAATTCGCGTGAAAGCGTCGCGCAAGCCATAACGCGGCTAAAAAACGCGGTCGGTTAGCCTTCATATAAAAGCTGAGGGGCAGAAAAGCCATGAAACCAATAACTATCACCGTCACCACAAAGAATAAAGACCAGGTCGTAGACATCACCGAGACCATCGAAACACACCTGCGCAATCGACAGGCATTAGATGGCGTCTGTGTCGTCTTCGCCGCCCATACCACCTGCGCCCTCACCACCGCCGATTTAGACCCCGGCACCGACCAGGATTTGCTCAACGCATTGCGCCATCTGCTGCCCCAACTCTCCTATCGCCATCCCCACGATCCCTTTCACGCCCCCGATCATCTTCTTTCCTCGATCATCGGCCCCTCCGTGACAATTCCCTACCAGAACCGCAAGCTGCTGCTGGGAACATGGCAGCGCGTCATACTGGTTGAGTTGGACGGGCCGAGACAGAGAACGGTGCATATTTCGTGTTTTTGAAGGATGTGCCACATGACCACAGGTGACATACTCGGACTCATCTTCTCCTACATCTTCGCCTTCGGTATGCTGCTGCTCGTCGAAGCCATCCGGCGTTGGAGAAACTACCCGACCGGGTTCACACGCAAACTCGTGCATATCGGCGCGGGCATGTGGATATGGGTCATCCTGCTGCTCTTCGATCACTGGCAACTTGCCATCATCCCGACCGCAACCTTCATTCTCTTCAACGCGCTTTTCCTGCGTTACCATGTTTTCAGCGCCATGGACCCCAGAGAGGGAGCGACGCGCGGCACCGTCTACTTTGCCATCTCCTGCACGCTGCTGCTTTTCATCTTTCACACGGGATGGGAACAGGGCTTCCCACGCGGCTTTGAATATTACGCGATGGCCGGTATCATGGCGATGACATGGGGCGACGCTTTCGCCGCCATCATCGGCAAACGCTTTGGCAAACACAGCTACAAAGTTCCAGGCAAAAAAAACCACAGGCGCACCCTCGAAGGATCGCTGGCCGGTTTCGTCTTCACCTTCGCCGCCGTCTCCATCACGCTCGCCATTCTGTCATCGCTCACGCTGCCGCTCATCTTGATCGGAGGCTTCATCGCCGCTATCGTGGCAACGCTGCTCGAAGCCATCTCCCCTTATGGATCGGACAATTTGACGGTTCCGATTGCAGTGGCTATCGTGTTATTCTGGCTGGGATTGTAAATGTGTCTTGGACTTTACACTAGATAAGGACTCCCCATCATGGCAACCGTTTTAGTCACAGGCGGCACAGGCACGCTTGGCCACGAGGTCGTTCATCGTTTACTGCTAAGGCAGCACCGGACACGCATATTAAGTCACCAATCCGCCCCCGCTGTTCCCGCAGAAGTCGAAGTGATTACAGGCGACCTCACATCGGGCGATGGGCTGCGCGAGGCAATAGCAGGCGTAGATGCCATCATTCACTGCGCCAGTTCTCCCCAAAACGCAGATGCGGTGGATATCGAGGGTACACGTTTATTGCTGCAAACGGCACGCGCGAGCGCGTCTCCCCATTTCATCTACATGTCAATCGTCGGAGTTGATCGTAGCGCTTATCCCTACTACACAGCCAAACGCGCCACAGAAACGATCATCGAGCAGGGACCATTGCCCTGGACAATCGTGCGCGCCACCCAGTTTCATAATCTCGTATTGAGGCTTATCCAATCATTCGGAGCCGATACGCTTCCCGTCGTACCCGTCCCCGGCGGTATGCGTTTCCAGTCCATCGATGTTGGCGAAGTAGCTGATCGACTGCTTGAAATCATGGAACAAGGTCCTGTCGGACACGCCCCAGACATGGGCGGACCACAAATACTGACAATCGAAGAAATGACTGGAATATACCTGCATGTGCGAGGGAGAAAGGCCACCGTTCAATCAGAGGCACTTACAAGTGGCTTGTATGATGCTTTCAGGTCAGGCGTTAACCTGGTGCCACATCATGCCGTTGGCACAATTACGTGGGAAGACTTTTTGCGGCACATGTATCATTAGTTCGCATAACGCTATGTCACCGGCAGGCTATTACAGCCCGCGAGGATTATTCACCATCGTTTTTTCCCCTTCTCCAATAGGACATGACAAACCACGTCTTTACACATCGCCCGGCAGAATAAACGGTACCCATCCATCTAAGTTCTTGCGCTAACTTCGATCATTGCCTTTATAGTATTCTACCATCTCATCGATAGCTTTGTGAAGCTGTGGCGCTTTGGCACCCTCCATTGTGGAAGTAAAGTATACATAATGACAGCATGGTCATAGTCGTCCCTTTCTGGAAACCCCCGGTCTTTCAAGCGGGGGTTTCCAGAAAGGCTGGCCGCAGCCAGCGAACCCGCCTGGGAAGCCGTTTCGCTTGACATTGATACATCCCTCTGCTATCCTATCCGTGCTGGACGAAACGGGCAAAGGCACAACCCCTTCACAGGGGAGAAACAGTTTCACGCGCATTCGTCTCGCGCGTCAGGCGATCTCTAAGCCCTGACATTTCCTTGTACAGGATGCCACGAGTAGCCCGCAAGGACTGCGTTGCGTAGAGCTTGCAATCAGCGTTCTGTATGGGCCGCTCTTCTTGCGGAAACGCAAGGAATAAGGGTAGCTCCCTGATGTCAGCCGGCCTCTCGTGTCCTCCCTCCACCTACCGGCACGGGTACGGGTGAGACGCAAGCCCCCGTCATGTATGCGGGGGTAGCTGACTTACGTACTGTTCGGCTTTCCACCACCTATCGGGTGCCAGAGCGACCACCAGAAGTCGCCCGTTCCCTTCGCCTGTCACCCTGAGCGCAGCGAAGGGTCTGGCTGCCAGGTACACCGATGCCTGGCACGCACCCACAGACCCTTCGCTGCGCTCAGGGTGACAGGGTTGGTGTAGAGTGAAGGGCCTGATACGTGTATGGGAGGGGCGACCCTTGCGGTCGCCCTGGCCCCCCGAGGGTGATGCGTTCGCGTGTGCCATAATAAAGCTTACGTGTATGGGAGGGGCGACCCTTGCGGTCGCCCTCGCCCCTGGAAAGGCACTATAGCATATGCACGACGATATTACCGACATTCCCGGCATACGTGTCGGACATGACACCAATCTCGAAGCAGGCACGGGCTGCACCATTATTTTGTGCGATACACCAGCAACGGGCGGCGTCGATGTGCGCGGGGGCGCGCCTGCCACCCGCGAAACCGATTTGCTGCGCCCCATGCATCTGGTTGAGGGCGTCAACGCCATTTTGCTGACGGGCGGCAGCGCCTTCGGGTTGGACGCGGCCAGCGGCGTCATGCGCTACCTGGAAGAACGCGGCCTCGGCTATGATACGGGCGTAGCGCGCGTACCCATCGTTCCGGCAGCCGCTATCTTTGACCTGGCCTTCGGCTCGGCCACCATTCGCCCCGATGCCGCCGCGGGCTACCGCGCCTGCGAACAGGCCAGCAGCGATGCCGTTGCGCAGGGTACCACCGGCGCGGGAACGGGCGCGACGGTGGGCAAAATGGCTGGTCCCGCCTTCATGATGAAAGGTGGCCTGGGTTCAGCCAGTATGCCACTTTCGGATGGCTCCATTGTCGGCGCCATCGTCGTCGTCAACGCGCTGGGCGACATTGTAGACCCTCAAACGCAGCAGGTTATCGCCGGGACACGCAAACCCGACGGCAATGGCTTCCTGGCAGCCAATCCCATTGGTAACACCACTATTGCCGTTGTTGCCACCAGCGCCGCCCTGACGCGAGAGCAGGCCAATACGATGGCGCAAATGGCGCACGACGGCATGGCACAGGCCATTCGTCCTGCGCATACTATGTTTGATGGTGATACTGTCTTCGCGTTAGCGCTGGGGCCAACCTCGCAACAGCTTCATAACTCGCCACTCGCCGCCATACACATCAGTACCATCGGAGCAGCGGCAGCGACAACCTTAGCGCGAGCCATCGTCAAAGCCGTTCGTAACGCCACCACATTGCATGGCGTTCCAGCGGTTCAATCGTAGGCAGCCTCCCTTGCTTATATCCCCCGATGAAGCAAAGCTCAACGAATCATCAGGGCTGCAACATCACGAATAATACAATGCCCCCGCTGACCAGCATCACGATAACACATGCCAGGATGACCAGGGCGAACGTGAAACTACGCTGTGCCGCAGCCGTATCCGGCAGTTTCTCGCTGGCGCGTCGTTCAGGACGCGGGGGAAGCTGACGTTTGGCGGTCATGGTCTTCAGGCCACCCGTCGCGAGATCCCAGGAATTTCCGGCAAAATCAGTGACACGTCGATGAGCATCAATCTCAGATCCAGAAGGTGCCGCGGGGTATGGCGGCTGAAAGGGGTAAAATCCATGAGGAGGCGTTGAGGGTAGAGAAGGGGCAAGGGTAGAAGGTATCGAGTGATTAGGTGGGTTCGAGTGTGGTTGTTGAGACAGCAATCTCGGAGATTGAGCATCAGGTGTTGGCAACGTCACAATTTTCTCCACTCAAGGGACCGAAGTCCAACCGCTTCACAAAAGAACAACCTACGGGAAACGCGCTACAGAAGAAACGCTACAATCGGCCTATATTGCCATATCTTCTATTGTATTCAACGCGCGAAAAGAAACAAGGGAACTATGACTTATGGGTCTCTAATAACCCCAACAAAGCATTCAACATACGCGCCGTTGCGCCCCATATGCGATACGCGCCGTAATCATAAAAATACACGGTACGCGCCAGACCATCGCGCGTCCACACCTCCGTATGCGCAATGGCAGGATCGGCCAGACCCCGCAAGGGCAGCAATAACAGATCGGCCACTTCGCTCGCTTGCAAGCGCAATTCACCGGGTCCCTGCGGCAAAAAAGCCACCACAGGCGTAATTAAGAAATTGCTGACCACCGTAAAAACCGGCAGCATGATACCCAGTACCTCGGCCCTGGCGGGATGCAACCCGATCTCTTCCTGTGCTTCGCGCAAAGCCGCCTGCACAGGCGAACCATCCGTCGCATCAACCGCACCGCCAGGAAAAGCAATCTCCCCGCTATGCGAACGCAGCGTACTGGCGCGGCGAATAAAGATCAGCGTGGCTTCCCCCTCCTGCTCGAATAGCCCGATCAACACCGCCGCTTTACGCGCATTGGGCCGCTGTCCCTCAAGCGCATCGCGCAGCGCATCGGCGCGTTCGACCGGCTCCAGGCGCGAGCGCAGAGCCTTCACCACCGGCTGTATGTTACTCAAATCCATGAGCATATTGTAGCATACGGGCGCGTTGACCAGGGCAGGGGCAAGCCCCGCCCCTACAATACTACGAAGCTCGATTGTATCTCGTATATTGTAGGGGCGGGGCTTGCCCCCACCCTGGTTCCCCATTTTGGTACCCCTTGCATCTATGTGATACAATATGGCAGATCAACAAACATTGGAGCAAACTGCTAAATTGGGTGCGTATTAGCTTGCATTCATGGAAGGCTTTTGGTATAATAAGAGCATCGAGTGGGGGTATACTGTCCTCAGGCTCTTGTTTTGTCTATATTACGGCTTACCTTTCTGCGTGCAACGTTTCGTAGGACCGTTTTTAAGACACCATTGTCGAACCAATAGCGGCCTTCTCAGCTTGAGCGCAAGCCGGTTGAGATTAAAAACGCGCAAGCGATGCCAGCCTGAGCAGCCTCCTCCGATAAACCCATGTCCAATGACACATCCCCAGGGTTCCGGTGCATACCAGTTCATCTTCTTGGGCTTCATAAATAGCCTGGAAGTGAATGAAGCGCACCGCGCATCCACCAGGAACAGTGATGGTAACAATGGACGGGCAATAACCGTGGATCGAAGGGGGTATTTTACCCATGCAAGCTCAGAAGCACGGCGACCTTTCGACAATGCCAGCGGCAAATCTTAAAAGCGGACGGGTACAGACAATGTACGAAGGAAATGACCCACAAGGGAATAACAACACAGGCCCCGAAGAGATGAACGACTTCAACGAAATGGAAGCGTTGCTCGCGGCATCCACCACTCCCATCAATATCAAGCGCGGCGATGTAGTCGATGGCGTACTCGTGCGTATTGACCAGGATGAGATTCTGGTCGATATTGGTCTCAAGTCAGAAGGTGTACTCTCCACAAAAGAGTTACCCGCGAGTGGTGATTGGTCCTTTGAAAATCTTCACCTCAACGACAAAGTGCTGGTCTATATCATCCAACCGGAAACACCGGATGGACACGCGCTTCTCTCCCTCAAACGGGCCAACGCTGAACGCCAGTGGCGTGTCGCTGAAGAGCAGTATAAGAATAACGAACTGCTGCAGGCCAGAGTCATCGACTACAACAAAGGCGGCCTGATTGTCGATGTCGCCAGTATCCGGGGCTTCGTGCCAATCTCTCAGATTCTCAACCTCAAACGCGAGGAAGTCGCCCAGGGGGGCGATAACCAGGAGACGGCGGCCAAGCTCCAGAGTATGAAAGACAAAGTACTCCAACTCAAGATCATCGAGATCAACCGCGCGCGCAACCGCCTGATCCTCTCCGAACGCCTCGCAAATCAGGAGTGGAGGCAGCGCCGCCGCGAAGAACTGCTCGACGAGTTGAAACCCGGCGAAGTGCGCACCGGCATCGTCAGCAACCTCGCCAACTTTGGCGCATTTGTTGACCTGGGAGGCGCTGACGGACTGGTGCATATCAGCCAACTCGCCTGGAGCCGCGTCAATCATCCCAGCGAAGTTCTCAAAGTCGGCCAGGAAGTTGAAGTCCAGGTCTTGAGTGTCGATAAAGAGAAGAAAAAGATCGCTCTGTCCATCAAACGGGCGGAAGTCGATCCCTGGACAACCGTGGAGCAGCGCTACTTCCCCGGTCAGGTCGTCACAGGCACCATCACCAAGATCGCGCCTTTCGGAGCCTTCGCTCGCATCGAAGATGGCATCGAGGGTCTTATTCACCAGTCCGAACTTTCGCCCGGCATGGACCCCAGTTCCAACCTGCGCGAAGGGCAGGAGTTGCAACTGCGCATCCTGCGCATTGACGCCGAACGCCGCCGCCTCGGTCTCAGCTTGCGCCAGGCCGACGAAGTCGATACCAGACCAACACCCGAAACTCCTTCACTGGACACTGGCACAAATGCCTCGACAAGTGATATGATGTCATTAGAGCAACCTGCTCCTCGCGGCGAGGAATCGCCAATCGCAACGGAGAAAGAAGGCGGCTCGACACGCCGGGAAGGCAAAGGAGAACGCCGGGATCGCTCCGAGCGGACTCCAGAAAATTCGCTGTTGAATAATCTTGCTCTTGGCGACGACGGAGAAACCACAGCCATGGCTGAGGCGTTCCGGGCAGCAGCTCGCCAGCGTTCCAAGGATGAATCGGAGGCACCACAAGAGTAGTCCTTTTCGCGGGTCAATTTGAACTTGAACAGTTAAGCGAACGACCTCCCGACTGCGCGCATAGTCATGAGCGACAGTCAGGAGGTCGATTGTTTCAGGATAGAAGTGCGTTATTCGTTAATACTTGATGGGAGGGATACAGATTTGATTTCCTTGACGCTAGTAGATGGGTGTTGTAAGATGAAATATGCTGTTTACCTGAGCATCACAGAGGGCGCGGTTCCACTCTCTGCCACTGAAAGGGGGGTGACAAACAGGTGAACGATCGAGATAGGTTTGACAGGTTTACCGAACGAGCCAGGAAAGTTTTGAGCCTGGCCCAGGAAGAAGCGCAGCGCTTCCAGCACAACTACATCGGCACCGAGCATTTACTGCTTGGTCTGGTGCGTGAGGGTGAAGGCGTTGCCGCCAAAGTATTAAGTAATCTGGGCGTTGAGCTGAACAAGGTTCGCAGCGCCGTTGAATTTATTATTGGACGTGGAGACCGTATCGTGCTGGGCGAAATCGGTTTGACTCCACGCGCCAAAAAGGTGATCGAGCTGGCCGTCGATGAAGCTCGTCGCCTGAATCATCACTATATCGGGACAGAACATCTCTTGCTTGGCCTTGTGCGCGAGGGCGAAGGTATCGCCGCTGGTGTGCTGGAAAGCCTCGGTGTCAACCTCGAAAAAGTGCGCACTCAGACCATTCAGGTACTCAGCCAGTCCAGCGCGTCTCATGAGCGCGACGCCAAGCACTCCAAGACGCCCACCATCGACCAGATGGGCATTGATCTCACCGCCGCGGCGCGCGCAGGTACGCTTGATCCCGTCATCGGGCGGCATCAAGAGATCGAGCGCGTCATCCAGATACTTTCACGACGCACCAAGAACAACCCCGCCCTCATCGGCGAGCCGGGCGTTGGCAAAACCGCCATCGTCGAAGGGCTGGCCCAGCGTCTCGTCGCTGGCGAGGTGCCGGAAACGCTCGCGGGTAAGCGTTTGCTCACCCTCGATGTCGGCTCACTCGTGGCTGGCACCAAGTATCGCGGTGAGTTTGAAGAGCGTCTCAAAAAGATCATCGAAGAGATTCGCAGCAGCCGCGACTGCATCATCTTCATCGACGAGGTGCATACCCTCGTTGGCGCGGGCGCTGCCGAAGGCGCGGTTGACGCCGCCAACATTCTCAAACCGGCCCTGGCGCGCGGCGAACTCCAGTGCATCGGCGCCACCACGCTGGACGAGTACCGCAAGTACATCGAACGCGACGCCGCCCTGCAACGCCGCTTCCAGGAAGTGATCGTGCGCGAACCCACCATCGAGGAAACACTTGAAATCCTCAAAGGCATTCGCGAACGCTACGAGGCTCACCACCGCCTGACCATCACCGACGAGGCCCTCAAGGCCGCCGCCGAGATGGCTAGCCGCTACATCACCGATCGCTTCATGCCTGACAAGGCCATCGACCTGATCGACGAGGCAGCCAGCCGCGTGCGTATGCAGAACTCGCTCGCCCCGCTCAACCTCAAGGAGGCCATGAAGGGCCTGGAGTCGGTGCTGCGCGAAAAGGAACAGGCCATTCAGCAGCAGGAGTACGAACTGGCGGCTGAATTGCGCGACCGCGAGGTCAAACTGCGCGACCGCATCACCAAGCTGGAATCCGGCTGGCACCGCGAACGCGGCAGCGAGAAAGCCCTCCGTCGGTGAAGAGGAAATCGCCCAGATCGTCTCGATGTGGACGGGTATCCCCGTCATGCGTATCGCCCAGGAAGAGTCGCAGCGCCTGCTCCAGATGGAAGAGGCGCTGCACTCCCGCGTCATTGCGCAGAACGAAGCCATCGAGAAGATCGCTCGCGCCGTGCGCCGCGCCCGCGCCGGTCTGAAAGACCCCAAACGTCCCATCGGCTCCTTCATCTTCATGGGACCGACAGGCGTCGGCAAGACCGAGCTGGCAAAAGCCCTGGCCGAGTTCATGTTCGGCAGCGAGGAAGCCCTCATCAAGATCGATATGTCGGAGTTCATGGAGCGTCACTCGGCAGCACGCCTGGTTGGCGCGCCTCCCGGATATGTCGGCTACGAAGAGGGCGGACAACTCACCGAGGCGGTACGCCGCAAGTCGTACAGCGTCATCCTGCTGGACGAGATCGAAAAGGCCCACCCGGACGTCTTCAACATGCTGCTCCAGATTCTGGAGGATGGCAAGTTGACCGACGCCAAAGGCCGCACGGTGGACTTCCGTAACACCATCGTGATTATGACCTCCAACGTCGGCGCGGCCCTGCTGAACAAGGAAGCATCCATCGGCTTCAAACAGTCGAAGGACAAGGCCAGAGCCAACTCCGACGAATATGAAGCCATGAAGGGCAAGGTGCTTGGCGAACTCAAGAACACCTTCAAACCGGAGTTCTTGAACCGTATCGACGAGGTCATCGTCTTCCATTCGCTGCGCATCGAGGAGATGTACTCCATCGTTGACCTGCTCCTGAACCGCGTGCGAACGCAGTTGACCGAGCAGCAGCTTGAATTGATTGTCCCTCAGCCTACAAAGGACTTCCTGATCGAGAAAGGCTTCGACCCCCAGTACGGCGCGCGCCCGCTGCGCCGCACCATCCAGCGCATGGTCGAAGACCCCCTGGCCGAGGGCCTGCTGGAAGGCAAGTTCCACGGCGGCGATCTCGTTGAAGCGATAGTGATCGACGACAACCTGGTGCTGCAATTGCGCAACCGTATCGAACAGTTGCCCGCGCCCAGCATTCCAGCCGCGCCCGAAGCCGCGCTCTCCGCAGGCGGAGACGGCGGCAGCGAAGCGCAGGGGTAATATAATGGCATAGAAAATGCATAGCTCGCCATCATGCATGATGGCAAGCTATGCATTTTCTATGCCATCCCATCCATTGGATACTAAATGCCGAAACTACGCACAAAATATGTCTGCCAGCAATGCGGCGGGGAACAGAGCAAATGGGTAGGGAAATGCCCCGATTGCGGCGCGTGGAACACCCTTGAAGAAGTGGCAGACGTGCCACAGCACCCGACCCAGCAGCGACGGCAAACACTCATGGGCAATTCTTCTTCAATCGCCCAGGGTACGCATATTCCCATTGTGCTGCCGGAAATCCGCCCGCTCGCCCAGGAACGTATCTCGGTGGGCTACGATGAGATGAACCGCGTACTTGGCGGCGGCCTCGTGGCGGGTTCGCTCACCCTGATCGGCGGAGAACCTGGTATCGGCAAGTCTACCTTGCTTTTGCAGGTGGCAGGCTATGTCGCTCGAACCGCCGGGCCGGTGCTGTACGTCTCCGGCGAGGAATTTATCGAACAGGTCAAGATGCGCGCCGAACGGCTCGACATCAGCGGCGAGCAGTTGTACCTGCTTTCTTCGATAGAGATGGAAGTCATCATAGACGCCGCCAGCCGCATGAAACCGGCGCTGGTCATCGTCGATTCTATCCAGACAACGCTCGCCGCCCAGATCACATCCGCGCCCGGCAGCATCAGCCAGGTGCGCGAATGTACCATGCAATTGATGCAGCTTGCCAAAAACACGCACACCCCCGTATTTATCATTGGACACGTCACCAAAGAAGGCACCGTCGCCGGTCCAAAAGCCCTGGAACATATAGCCGATGCCGTGCTGTATCTTGAGGGCGAACGCTACCATACCTATCGCCTGCTGCGTGGCGTCAAAAACCGCTTCGGAGCCACGCACGAAGTCGGCGTCTTCGAGATGCACGGCGAAGGCTTGCTCGAAGTTGCCAACCCCTCGGCCATCTTCCTGGCCGACCGCGCCGCCGGAGCCACCGGCTCCGCCGTCGTCGTCAGCATGGAGGGTACGCGCCCCATTCTAGTAGAGGTGCAGGCCCTGGTTATCCCCAGCAATTTCGGCAACCCGCGCTGCACCACCAACGGCATCGAGTATAGCCGTCTTATGATGCTGCTGGCCGTGCTCACCAAACGAGTCGGCCTGGCCGTCAATAACCACGACGTGTACGCCAATGTTGTCGGCGGCTTCACCCTCGAAGAACCCGCCATCGACCTGGGGGTCGCGACAGCCATAGCGTCCAGCTACCGCGAGAAAAACGTCGCCCCCGACATCGCCCTCATCGGCGAGGTCGGCCTTTCCGGCGAACTACGCGCCGTCAACCGCCTCAGTATGCGCATTTGAGAAGCCGCCAAACTCGGCTTCAAACGCTGCATCGTACCCAAAGCAGGCGGCGGCTCAAAAGTAAGCGCAGAACTGGCAAACGCGGGACTACCCTCCGATTTCAAAATCGCCACCGCCAGCACCCTCGCCGTCGCCCTCGAAATCGCGCTCCATGCATGAAGATCAAAGCTGAAACATTTGCTATCTTTTGCGCATCATCTTTGGAGCCAATGGCGGTCATTACCTGGATGAAGTCGGTCATGTTCAGTACTCCCTTTGGCACTAGCTGCTAGCCATTTCTTTGTGTACATCCGAAGCAATGGTCTCAAAGATATCCGCGTCCGTCTCTTGTTGCCAGGTTGGAAGTTGTTCCCAATCGGCAATATAACTTTCTTTTGGCTGAGCAAAATGCTTGAAAATCTGCCCAATCCAGCACAGACACACAAAGCGCCCTTTTTGTGCGCGGCTGAGCTGGCTGGCCTGTCCATCTGTTACCCGCACAAACTGGCGCAACTGCTCGTAGACCGCGATGGCGCTCTGTTGTTCCCAGCCTTGCATCTCCTCCCACGGAGCAACATAACCTGATTTGGGTGTTCCCGGATAATAGGTAGTAACCCCTGTAATCCAGGCGGACCGGAAAAAGCGTCCTGCCTGTTCCTGTTCTTTATTCAAAGTAATACTCTTTTTTCTTTCTATTGGTATTAAACAAGCAAACGCAAACACTGATCCAGTTCATTTTAGTCGATGTACCTCTTCCAGAATCACCTCGGGTGGAACTTGATTCCTTGGTGGATAGATTTCCGGATGATAGAGAACTCGCACGCCATACCGCCTCAGCATCCTGATACTCCTCAAGAAAGCTGGATGGGTATCGAGACCTCCACCCGTCATAAAGCAAGGAACAGCGACAATTGGCATCTTCAGACCGGTATACTCACATAGCAATCCAACCGCTAGTGTATCTGAGATGCCTAAAGCCCATTTATTCATAGTGTTGAATGTAGCAGGAAACACAACAATGGCATCAGCACGCGGGAAAATATCAGGTTCTTCCGGTCGCTTATACTCACTACGCACAGGACGACCAGCTAACTCTTCAAGAAGAGGTCGATCAATAAATTTGGTTCCATGTGGGGTGCTGATGATACACACATCCCAGCCCCTTGCTTTTGCCTGCTTAACAAATCCGGCGGCTAATGGGGCTGAGGAACTTCCACAAATAATATGGTACAGAACTCCCATAGAGGCCGACCTATTTATGCTCATGCATGACGTGAAACCTTTCTGAATTGAGTAGCGAGGCAAGCTGTTCATCCAATTGTTTGACGGCCATAGCGTGTTTCCAGGGGTTCAATTCATGACGAAGATGAAGCACACGTTGTAAGACCCTCCTTGACCCAGTTTGTTTAATAAGGCTCAGTGCTTGACTTGCGCATTGATATGCTTCCCGAATATCAGCTTGTTGTACATAGGTCATGCCAAGATCAACAAGGGTGATTGATTTGTGATGCAAATGCATTGAATCGATCAATGTTAAGTGAGTGCGCAAGCTGTCCTGTGCAGATTCAGGTTGTTTGAGACGAATTGAACAGGTTCCTTTATACGATAATAGTTTTATTGGGCCAAAAATGGCTTGAGCCGCGCCTTCTTCAAAAGCCATTGAAATACCTCCACCATTTCCACGCGCAACTAACAATTCAGCCATTCCGAGCGCATTAGCGCAAGCGGCAACATCGCCCATATTCGCATATACTTCACCCGCTACAGCCCATAACCAGGCCGGAATGACATCCGCCGCACATTGCGAAACGAGCAATTGAGCTTGTTCAACTAACGGTAACGCTTTCTGAGGCCCACTATCATAGATAGGAATAAAGCTCATCCTCCCTAGAATCACAGCCTGTAATATGGCATGACGAGCCTCTCTTGCTGCTTCCAGCGCCGATGCATAGTACTGCATTGAAGCTTTATTCTTTCCTGCATTGAAAAATATGTCGCCTATGAGAAGAGCCGTTTCGCCAGCAAGAACACATAGTGAAGCATAGGTAGATGATGGTTGTGATTCCTCTAAGAACTTCGTAATAACATTTAGATGTCCCGAAGTTTCACAAAGGAGATCATACCAACAAGCACCCTCAGACCTTACAAATCGTTGTCGTTTTTTTCTAGTAACTGACTCGAGATATGTGAGCGTTGTTTGATCTAAGCGAGTGGATTTTTTTAGAGCTTTTGCCAGCCGCTCTAAAATATCAGCATTAGCAAATTCATCTTGAGGCAGAGTAAGCATTACCCCGGTAGTACTCAGCAAACGTAATAGCTCCCGACGTTGCTTATTCATAGTGTCACTTTCTTGTTCAGACTCCAGGAAAAGCGGACTGTTGGCTAATGAGAGATCATCATACAGAAGAAAAGTCTTCTCAGGCGCATTGTTCACATGCAGGCGAACATGTCCCACCTGTATTGCGTCTTGCGCTTCCTGGAGGTCTAACCCCATCAGTTGAGCAAGTCGTACTATCTCATGATGAGCGGGGAAACGCCTTCCCTGTTCCCATGAACTGATCGTCTCTTTGGAATAGCCAAACCTTTCCGCAATTTCAGCTTGCGTACAATAATACCCATAGGATTTCCGATAACGCCTGAGTAGTTCGCCAAAACTGGTCTTCTGTTCCATTGTTCTCTCCTGCTCATTGCGCTGTACAACAACTCCTGCTGCACGTTGTACGCGCGCATGTACTATTCTGCACTTTCTTTGCGTGTACGCCTGTGGCACACTCTGGTTAGCAGGATACATGCGGTCAACCGGCAGGGATACGGAGCCATTCACGCTCTCCACTTCCTCTTTGGTACAGAAGACACTGAGACACGCCCTTATAGTCTGAGTGTAGCATGTATCCTGGTTAAAGACAATGGTAATAGATGTGTTAGCGTAGAGTACCGATGGAAAGGAATCTTTTGATGGACACACCACAAACACGACTGGAAGCCCTGGCAGAGAAAGCAGCCATGCTGGGCGTCGCCGAGGAGCAGGGCTATGACGTGCCATTTGCCACTTTTACCTGGGAACAATGGCTGGAGATGCAGGCCAGCATGGCGCTGCGCTTCACCCGTTTTCAGCGAGCCATCCACTACAAACAGGCCAAAGTCGCGCTCTTGATCGCGCAAGAGGTCATCGCCGCAGGCATGGACCTGCTCGACGAAGCCAGCGCCTGGATTGGCATTCCAGAGGACAATTAGCTTTCGTTTCAAGTGTAGAAAGGGGCCAATCATGCAGCGCCGTCCTCCAAACAGAGCTTTGACCGGTCAGCATACCGATGTTCTGCACGAGCACATCTCTGAAAACTCCCTCTTCCACCGCATTCTCGAAAAAGTCCATCCCGACGCTATCGAACAACTGGATTACCGGCGCGAGCGACAGGTCTACCTGCTCACCAACGGCCAGCGCACCATCCGCCAGATCGCCAGCCTCCTCGGTATCCATCCTATCGATGTCGCGCACATGATGAAACAACTCCTCGAAAAAGGCTATGTCGAACCGCTCCCTGCCCTCGATAATCCCAGGAACGTATAACACCACTGCAACATCGGCAACTTTCAACACAACACCCTTGCCCCTTGATGAATTTTGCCAACCGAATGGGGTAATCACTCGAAACGCCCGCCTCCGTCCTGATGATTTTTGCCAACCGAATGCAGTACGCATTACTGCATTCGGTTGGCAAAAATCATCAGGACGGTGGGGACGCAAGCGTTCCGATGAGCAGGATTCCCCTATTCGGTTGGCAAAAATCATTAGGGACGCGATAGTTGAAGCAAAAGGCCGTACAGGGTACGGGCGGGGAGAAGCCCCGCCCTGGTTGTCTCTGTCTCGCCCCCAAAGTGAGCGCTTATGGGGTTTCTCCCCGCCCTCACAATTTGCCAACCCCCGTCCCAATATAGTATCCTAACAGGAGACAACGTTATACGACCCATCTTCAGGGAAACGGGTCAAGGAGAATATTTCATGTCCATTCAATCGATCAACCCCGCTACAGAAGAAGTTTTGAACACCTTTGAGCCATTCAACGAGGCGCAGATAGAGCAGGCCCTCGCGGAAGCGCGTACCGCCTTCCTGAGCTGGCGCGACACCTCGTTTGCGGAACGCAGCGAATTATTTCACAAACTGGCAAGCTACCTGCGCGACCGTAAAGAACACCTGGGCCGTCTGGCAACCCTCGAAATGGGCAAACCCATCGCCGAGGCCACCGCCGAAATCGAGAAATGCGCCTGGAACTGCGACTTCTACGCCGACAACGCCGAAAAATTCCTCGCCGACGAACCGGTTGCCACCACCGCCACCAGCAGTTATATCGAGTACCAGCCGTTAGGCGTAGTGCTGGCCCTTATGCCCTGGAACTACCCGTACTGGCAGGTTATCCGCTTTGCCGCGCCCGCCTTGATGGCCGGCAACACAGCAGTCTTGAAACACGCCTCTAATGTATCAATGTGCGCCCTCGAAATTGAGCACATCTTCAAGGCGTGCGGCTTCCCACAGGGCGTATTTCGCACTGTGCTGGTGCCAGGCGCGGATACTGGCCGCCTCATCGCCGACAAACGTATAGCAGCCGTCACCCTCACCGGCAGCGACATAGCAGGCATGGCAGTAGCCTCGGCCAGCGGTCAGGTTTTGAAGAAAAACGTGCTGGAACTCGGCGGCTCCGACGCCTTCATCGTGCTTGAAGATGCCGACCTCGACGCAGCCGCGCAAATGGCCGCGCGCGCCCGTTTCCAGAACACCGGCCAGAGCTGTATCGCCGCCAAACGTTTCATCGTCGTCGAATCCGTCGCCGCCGCATTTCAAGAAAAATTCGTAGCGGCAGCCTCCCAACTCAAAGTGGGCGATCCACTACAAAACGAAACCCAGGTCGGGCCAATGGCGCGTGGCGACCTGCGCGACGCTCTTGATAAACAAGTCACCGAGTCCGTCAAAATGGGCGCTCGTATCCTGCTCGGCGGCAAACCAGCAGCAGGCAAAGGCTACTTCTACGAGCCAACCATCCTTGGCAACGTAACCACCGACATGCCCGTCTTCCGCGAAGAAACCTTCGGCCCCGCCGCCGCCGTCATCGTCGCTCGCGACGCCGAACACGCCGTAGAACTGGCGAACGACTCAGACTTTGGATTGGGCGGCAACCTGTGGACACGCGACATTGCGCGCGGGCGCGCCCTCGTCCGCCATCTCGAATCGGGTGCCGTCTTCATCAACAGCATGACCGCCTCCGACCCGCGCCTACCCTTCGGCGGCATCAAGCGCAGCGGCTATGGCCGCGAACTCTCTTCCTTCGGCATCCGCGAATTCGTCAACATCCAGACCATCTGGATCGGCCCCGCCGTCACTCAGCAGCCAACAAAGGTCGCCACAGAATAATACACCTGATGAATTGTGCCAATCGAATGCAGCAATGGCACGTGCCATTGCTGCATTCGATTGGCACAATTCATCAATCCGTCACCTTTTTCACCCGACAAACGTGTATTGTACGGGCGACCCTCGCGGTCGCCCTGGATCGGATCAGTCGCCCCGGATTAGGAGAAACACGTGTCAGCCACAAATGACCAGCAGATAAACAACCGGGACTGGTGGGCCGCAGGGGACACGCCTGTGCGTGAGCATTCCCGCGTCACCTATCTCATCGACGGTCGCAACGCCATGTTCGCCATGTGTCGCCACTTTCTGAAGGCGCGTAAGTACATCTACCTCGCAAACTGGGGCCTTAGCCCTGATATACAACTGGTGCGCGGCAAAGATCATCGCGCCGGTCCTGACGGCAGCCCTGAGCAAAATGCGCTAGTGCAAGAACTACGCGCCGGCGGACTGGACGAACCCGAAATCGCCTTCTGGACAACCAACGACCTGACCGTCCAGAACGTCCTTGCATACGCCGTAAGCAAGGGGGTTGAAGTAAAGGTACTACTCTGGGATTGCTCCATCTTTTTTTCCCATTATAAGCCGGGGGAAGCGCGCGACCAGCTTATCACAGCAGGCGTAACCTGCCTGCTCGATGATAGCTCAAAAGGATTGCTTCATCACCCCATCGAGTCATTGCATCAGAAAGCCACCGTCGTAGACGGCACTCACGCTTTCGTCGGTGGCATCGACCCGCTCATAGAACTCAGCGGTGACTTTGATCGATGGGACTTATCAGTGCATCACTATGCCGCTACATTGCGTCACAATCCCCTTGATGCTACTCCTCACTCCTGGCACGACGCCCACGCCCTCATCGAAGGAACAGCAGTGGGCGACGTTGAGCTGAACTTTCGCCAGCGCTGGAACGACCTGGTCGAACGTCATCACTGGGATAAGACGCTCATCACTCTCGAACATCCCATGCCAGAACCTGTCGAAAGTCAGACCCTTGTACAGATTGCCCGCACCATTCCGGAACACACCTACCGTTTCGACCCTGACTCCGGCGTCCAGGGCATAGCGCAGCTCTACGCTAAAGCATTCGCCAACGCGCAGCATTTCATCTACCTGGAGAACCAGTATTTCTGGCTACATGCCTACTATGGACTGGACATCCCGTTTATGGGTACCGATAGCCCCGACATGGAACGCAATATCCGCGAACTGGGCGCGGCCCTGCGGCGTGGCGCGGCTGTCTCGATTGTACTCCCCGATCATCCCAACGTGGGACGCGCCTTCACCGATGCCGGGCTGGAACGCCTGCGCCAAGAAGCTCCACAGGCTGTAGCGGATGGCCGTATCCAGGCGTTTTGCCTCGGCACATCTATGAACAAGGACGGCGCCGAACTCTACCGCCCCGTCTATGTCCATGCAAAGGTCGCCGTCATCGACGATACCTGGTCCACCGTTGGCTCTGGCAACTTGAACAATCGCGGTATGCGCGACGACACAGAGATAAATGTTGCCACCCTTGATCCAGAACAATCTCGCGAGCTGCGTTTGATGTTGATCGCGGAACATACCGACATGTTCAACGAAGACGAATTGTTCCTCGCTGCCCGTTACCTGGGACACCAGCATCTGAATAAGGATGAAGAGCAGCAAGCTACAGCCATGTGGGACGCCATCCAGAAACGCTTTGGGAACCCTCTCATCGCTCTGGGCATCATGGCCGAACACGCGCAGGAAAACCTTCACCGCTACAAAGCGAAGCAGCCCCTGGTCGGCCACCTGCTGCCATACCTTACAGCAGAAGAGGCCCACCGCGAAGGGCTGCCCTTTAACGAAGAAGTCGGCTGGCTCGAAACCCCGCCGTAGTCATTGTAAGGGCGGGAGACCCTTGCGGTCGCCCTCTTTCACTGGTAGGTTTTTTGAGAAAAGCCCGGCGAGTCCGTAGGGGCGGGGGTGGGGTTGAGCGGAGAGGGGACGCTTGCGTCGCCCTGGGAGTGGGATGTGACCGTCACGAACAGGACGAGGGCGACGCAAGCGTCCCCTCCCTTCATCCCCTCCCCTCCCGCCCCTACCGCATTCAAAAAACCTACCAGTGAAAGGCGGTCGCCCTCGCCCTCCAACCGCTTAAATCTGCTCGAGATAGCGGCGGCGATCCCAGTTCGTGACGGCTTTCTCGTACTCTTTGACTTCCCAACGGCGCGTGGCGACAAAGTGTTCCACGAAATCCTCTCCCAGGTAGTCTTTCACCAGTTCGCTGCGCTCCAGCAGGTCGGTGGCCGCCGAGAGGTTGCGCGCCAGGGGCCGGATGTGGCCGCGCTCAATCGCTCGCGTCACCGTCTCCGTGTCATAGGCGTTGCCCTGCAAACGCTCCGGCAGTTCCAACTGCCGTTCGATCCCATACAGGCCGCTGGCAAGCGTGGCGGCGAACACCAGGTAGAAGTTGGCATCCGCGCCCGGCACGCGGTTCTCGATGCGGATGGCGCGTTTGCCGGCGTTGATGATACGAATGGAGCAGGTGCGGTTATCCATGCCCCAGGTGGTGTTGAGCGGCGCCCAGGTGCCTTCCACGTAGCGTTTGTACGAGTTGATGACCGGCGCGTACAGGGCCATGCATTCCGGCAGCTTGTCCAGCACCCCGGCCAGGAACTGGCGCATCAGCGGCGACATGTGCCCGTCGGCGTTCTCGTCCCAGAACAGGTTGCGCTCGCGCGCGCGATCCCACAGGCTCACGTGGGAATGCCCGCTGCTGCCATCCTCCTGGTCGCTCCACTTCGCCATGAAGCAGGCGGTCAGGCCCATCTGGTGGCAGATCTCTTTGACGCCCGCTTTGAACAGCATGGTCTTATCGGCGGAGGCCAGCGCGTCGTCGTAGCGCAGATTCATCTCGTACATGCCGGGGCCGTGTTCGCGGTTGTAGCCTTCGATGAAGATGCCGTAATCTCGCATGGAGCGGGCGATGCGGCCCAGCAGGGGATCGTCGGCGCTGGCCTGGCTGATGGAGTAGCAGTTGAACCCCGGATTGAGCGGCAGCAGATGGGGGCCGTAGTCCTTTTCGCGCAGCGAGACCATCGTTTCGCGGAAGAAGCGAAACTCCAACTCGGCGGCGGTGGAGGCCTCGAACCCCATGGCGCGCGCGCGCTCCACCACGTTGTTCAGCACGTAGCGCGGGGAGATGGTGACCGGCTCGCCATGCTCGGTCCACAGGTCGCAGACGCAGGAAGCCACGTTTTCTTCCCAGGGAACCAGCGCGAAGGTCGCGAGGTCCGGCTTCATGACAATATCGGAAAAGCCGTGTTCCCAGTTGCTGAACTTGAGGTTGGGCAGCACGTTCTCGGCGATGTCCCAGCCGAACAGCACGTCGCACTGCGCAAATCCCTCCTCTATGGAGTGCAAGAAATGCTGCGCGGCAACGCGCTTGCCGCGATAGACCCCCTCAATATCGGGCGAGCCAATTTTGACATACTCGACTTTTCCTGAGTCGATGAGCTGTTTCACTTCAGCAAGGTCCATGTGTCGTATTCTTCCTTTCTTCAAGTAACACGCCTTACTCACAGGCGTAATGGAGGGGAACTACCATTGGTAAGCGGAAGGGCGGCGATTTTCCAGGCAGGGAATTTGCTCCCGCGCCCGCCCGATCTGATCCAGGTCGATCTCCGTCATAATGACCGTCGGCATATCCTGCGCCTGCGCCAGTACCAATCCCCACGGATCAACCACCATCGAGCGACCGAAACACTGGCGGTTGGGCGGATAGCTGCCTACGTGCGCCGGAGCCACCACGTAGCAAAGGTTCTCGATAGCCCGCGCCCGCAGCAGCACCTCCCAGTGATCGCGTCCCGTGTGCAGCGTAAAACCGGCAGGCACCATCATAACCTGCGCCCCTCGCAAAGCCAGCAGGCGATAGAGTTCAGGGAAGCGCAGATCATAGCAAATCGACAGGCCAAAGGTGATGCCGTCGATTTCAGCCGTCACAACTTCGTTGCCCGGAACTATGAGATCGGACTCATAATGCTTCTCGCCGTTCGCCAGGTTGACATCAAAGAGGTGAATTTTGCGATAGCAGGCCGCAATCTCTCCATCGCGATTGATGAGGGCCGTCGTATTATAGAACTTGCCCGGCAACTGCGGGTGACGCTCGACAATGCTGCCGCCATGCACGATCATATGATACCTGCGTGCCTTCTCCTGCAAACGTTCGATAAAAGGGCCAGGAACGGTCTGCGCCGCCTCGTCAAAACCAGAGTAGGGACCAAGATACGACCAGAATTCAGGCAATGCCACAAATTCAGCGCCCATATCAGCAGCCCGATCTAAAAATAGCTCTACCTGAGACAAATTCTCGGCGGGATTATCGCGCGAGTTCAACTGAATGACAGCCGTTTTGAGATGCATCGTCGTGGCTCCTTACTCTGTCTGCTCTGCGCAACGCCAGAAAGCAGACCTCAATTGACGCCTGCGTATATGCATAGCAGAGTAGCATGTACCAACCATAGCGTCAAGTACAAAACACGCCACACAGCCACGTTCTATATGGACAAATCCATCATTGAAAAGCAGTAGCAACACCCTGGGGTGTTGCTACTGCTTTTCAATGATGGATATTTATACACCTCGACAGTAACTAACCACTATGTTACACTAAGAACAGCATAGAAGGCGTAGAACCAAATATTGTAGAAGGGCATCGACAGGCTACATGTACAAACCGCCGGTACCACAGGACGACGAGCCACACGACATCCCAGAATTTTCCTACCCGGCCCGTCAGCGCAGAGCATCACAGAACGGCGCTGCTCAACGCCGCCGGACACCGGGAGAGTATCGCACCGACGAACGCCCCGGCGAACCAAAAATTAAACGAGCCTCGCTCCTGCGCGAACAACAAGAGCAGCAGGCCCGATTAGAAGCAGAGGCCCGCCAGGAGGAGACAGGCAAGGCAAAAGCAATCAAAAAACCTTCGCCTCGTACCCCTGACACTTCCAGATCGCGCGCAGAAACAGGCAGAAGCAAAGCCATCCGAGAACCTGATACGCATTCGCGCAGGCCACCCCCGGAGACGAGCAGCGCCAGAATACATAGAGAGCCTGACGCCTCCCGCACGCACTCCGCGCGCGACGAAACCGACACCATACTCATAGCCAGAAATCGCCGCTCATCAGGCGCCTACATGCCCCGTAAGAGCGCGTCTCGCCCTTTACAGCGCGGACACGCCGGCACATCCTCCACCCACTCGCGGCCTCGATCGCTTTTTACACGCAAGCAGGTCATTACCACAATCAGCCTCGTGATCGTGATGGTCGTCTTATTTATTCCTATCGTACTCATTAACAAGCACAACTCGTCAATCATTTATCTATCAACCACGCCTGGCTCGGCCAGCACGCAACCCGCCGTGAGCGGGCAATCGCCAAATCGTAACCTTGTCGTCAGGCCGCAGGACATCGACCACCCGGCCCCGCCAGTTCTCGCCACATCTGCCTACCTGCTCGATGCCGACACCGGTGACACACTGTACGCCTACCAGCCTTTCATGCACCTGCCCATGTTAAGCACCACCAAATTGATGACGGCTTCCCTGGCAATCGAGCAAGACGGCAATAATCTCGACCAGAGAATCACTATCACCGACGCCATGAGCAAGGATATCAGCCAGCTCAGCCCCGATAGCGCGTTGTTTGGCATTAAAAAGGGCGAAATCTACACCATGCGCGACCTGCTCTACGGTCTGCTCTTTGTTTCCGGCAACGACGCGGCTATCGCCATCGCGGACACGGTGGGCGGCAATCTCTCGCATTTCGTAGATGAGATGAACGCGAAAGCGCGGCAACTGGGCCTGTATGACACCCACTTTATGAATCCACACGGCTTATTGGAGCCTGGACAGTATTCATGCGCCCACGACCTCGCGCTGCTTGGAGTATATAGTATGGGCATACCAACACTCCACCAGATCAGCGGCCAGAATGCCTACCACATCCCTAAAGGCGGCAACCATCCCGAACGCTTTCTGATCAATGAAAACCAGTTTATGTGGTGGTATCCAGGCGTGGACGGCGGCAAAACGGGCTATGACAATCAATCCGACTTCATTCAAGTAATATCGGTCACGCGCAACCAACACCATCTCATCGGCGTGGTTATGAACACCAAAAACTGGTGGACGGACATGCGCGACCTCATGAACTGGGGCTTCGACTCCTTCACCTGGATATCCCCGCGCGACGTGGATGCCCAGCACTCCATTCCCTATGACTACCTGTGGAACTTTTTCGCTAAAGACACAAAGGATTACACCATCCCAACCGCCGACCACGGACGCTACTACGTCTACACCGGCTACAGCATCTCCGGGCCAATTCTGACCTACTTCGATGCGCACAAGGGGCTACAGACCTTTGGCTACCCAATCAAACTGCCAACAAAGTCTGCCTCGATCTCCAGCCAGCAGTTTGAACACGGCGCCATCCAGTGCGATCTCAGTACAAATACGTGCCAGCAGATATAATTAAGGATGGTACAGTGCTGTTGGACATCTCGCCTGCTGTACTTGATGCTGAAGAGGGGATTAGTGCAAATAGGCAGGAAAGAAGAGACGTGAGTACCTGGATGCGCCTGGGGAGCGATCAAAGGGCTGCTGGCGCTGGCACGCATCCCTCCCCAACGGCGAGCGCCACGACGTGGAACGCGCCATCGAGCAAGGAGCAGCGTACCTCTTGAGTCGTGACCCGGCCACGGCCGCGTACCCGGCTGGCTGGGGCAATGTAAAGCCAGGCCCGTCCTGGTTCAAGCTGGGCTTCCCTTAGGCTATGTCGCCGACCTCCTCCAGAATGTTACAGTCCTGTGTGAGCTCGGCTTTGCCAAAGATGCGCGTCTCGAGGGCGCAGTCGCCTGGCTCCTCGGCAAACAGGAGCCGTCAGGACGCTGGCGGAATCAGTCTGCCTCGCAACGAGCAGGACTGGGTGGATATTGATAAGCAAGGCCAGTTGAGCAAATGGGTGACTTTGCGCGCGTGTTCAGCCCTCAAGGCGGTATACGGATAGCAACTCCCTGGACATCTTTCCCTTCCCCATAAACCTGCAGCTACAGATACCATATGCAACATCAGCAACATCCACAGCTTCTGACACTTACAGCGACCAGGGTTCAGGCGGGGCTTGCCCCCGCCCTGCTATTTTGTTATACTGCACGCGGCACATACACACAGACAATCACAACCAAAGAGGTATAAATAATAATGGTTAAAGATGAAATACAACCCGGTAATGGCAAGTTTACCGCGCCGTCCGGTCTGGGCAGAGCGCGCTTAGCGCTGGCAATCTCAGCGGGGAAACTGGTTGGTGGCACGGGTCGCCTGCTGCGCATCAGCGGCGGCACCAGCTTACCGGGCATGGTAGCGCGGCGCATCGACCCCCATATACTGTCATCGGTCATCGGCGCGAGCAAAGCCAAAAAGATCGTGATTACAGGCAGCAATGGCAAAACGACCACTTCGCGTATGACCTCCACCATCGCCAAAGCCTGCGGCAAGCGCGTCTCCCACAACCGCTCAGGCTCCAACCTGTTGCAGGGCGTTACCTCTGTAGCCGTCAATTTCGCCAACATCTTCGGCCATCTCGACAGCGACGTATTGCTCTTCGAGGTCGATGAAGGCACCATGCCCCTGGCCGTACCAGAGATTCAGCCCGACGTAGTTGTGATTACCAATATCTTCCGCGATCAATTAGACCGCTACGGCGAGATCTACGCGGTCGCCAACGCGCTTGACAAAGTAATCGACTCCCTGCCCGAAACCTGCACCGTGCTATTAAACGGCAATGATCCACAGGTCGCTAACTTTGGGCAGCGCTCGAAAGCGAAGATACTGTACTTTGGACTGGAAACCAGAGAAGTTGGCGTAAAAGTGCCGGAGCAATCTGCCGATGTCATTCGCTGCATTCACTGCCAGGAAGACCTGCACTACGAAATTGCCTACCTGTCGCACCTGGGACTCTATCGCTGCCCCAACTGTGGCTACACACTGCCGCCACTCGATATTGCCGCTACAACCGTAATACCCGCCTCCGATGGTCAGGGTCCAACGCACGTTGAGCTGCGCACGCCGCAGGGCAATATGACGCTCGATATCTCCATTCCCGGCCTGCACAACGTCTACAACGCGACGGCAGCCATCGGCGCGGCCCTGGCGGCAGGCATGGACAAAACAAAGATGCCCCATGCCCTCGCCCACATGCAAACCGCCTTTGGCCGCCTGGAGAAGATCACGGCGGGCGATCAGACCGTCTACCTCTCGTTCGTCAAAAACCCCACCTCGTTCAACCTCATGCTGCGCCTGATCGCCCAACATCCCGGCCAGAAACACCTGCTGCTGGCAGCCAGCCACACCGTGGTTGACGGCGAAGACTTCTCCTGGCTATGGGATGTCGATGTCGAAGCTGTGGCAGACAATATCGCCGACGTAGTATGCAGTGGCAACCGCCCCGATGAACTGGTGATGCGCCTGAAATACGCCGATATCCCCACCGGCCACATCACCTCGATCATCGACCGCGAAGTCGCCCTGGACGCCGCCCTCAAAAACGTCGGCCCCGGCGGCATCGTCTACATCATGTCCAGCTACACCCCCACCATCGAACTACGCCGCATCATGTCCAAACGCGGCTGGGTCAAACAGTTCTGGGAGGAATGATATACCCGCTCCAAATTGGTACCACCTGTAAGCGAAATGATCCCGCAAAGCTGTGGCTTCGCCAGCGATCTACACCGTTTGACAAGTTAAGGTTTGTGATTGTTTCCCAAATTGAGTAGGTGTTGGTATTGCCATTCTCGTTCTTTGGCTACGGCAGCATCGGCATCAGAGGAGTTGGTGGCTCTATAGATAGCCTGTAAGGCATAAATTGCAGCACCATATAGAATGAGTGGGAACATGTGCGGTTGCCACCGCTTGACCTGCGGCACGGGCAGCAGAGCGAGCCGCATTATCCTCTCCTACTTCACGAGCAGCAGCATGAGATGCAAGCGAAGCCTTGCGTATAACAGCCATCTTAAACACCCCTGTATTTATCCATGTTTGGAGTGTTTCGATAGCGTTTCGAGGGCGATGGTCTTCTGGATATTTTTCCTCAAAATATGGCAGGACACGCTCAGCACAATCAATTGCCCAGACGGCTAATGTTTTATGGTCAGTTTTTCTCACAAGCTCTAACAATTCTCTCGTCTTTGTGTGTAAGTGAGAATTTGGATTTTTCCATTTATAAGCCTCCTTGAAGTTAATAAAGATACTAGCACAAACTTTGATCTGGAAACAGTATAGCAACAAGCAACCAATCAGCGCCAAAAAAATATTACCGCGCAAAATGAGCGGTATATGTACAGTATCTCTCGCAAAGGGTAACACGTGACCATCCCGTTCGTCATCGACAACCAGCAGCAGAGACAGAAGATTTTTTGTGATGAGTGCCACCACCACACCTGCGGCAATCGCGGCCAGAAAAAACATTCCGCACGGTGCGCTTGAGACTGAATAAGCTCGACTTTGTACAATTCTCTTCAGTAACAAACAGCATGAGCAAACCGAGAAAGGGTAGACGGGGCACTAAAACCACCTCTGGCTTCCCCGCGGGATCACAGGCAAGGGGTCAGACCCATAGCGATACCACAGAGCCGTGGCCGTGCAGATCTCCACGAGGCGTTTGCCCTCGCCATATCAGTTCACCGCGAGCCAGACCATCCTGGCATCGTGCAAGTTCGTCTAGAGCGAGGGCAAACGTTTTCCAACCACACGCGGACGACCGATCCGATCGTCCGCGCGTGCCCGGTGCGCTCTTCGGGAGTCGGAGCTCAGTTAAGCGCTGATCAAGACCTTCGCCAGCACCACTCCACGGGCAAATGAAGCGCCGCTAGCATGGACCAGTTCGACGATCCCTTCTTGCGTAACTCCCTTGATACTCGATGTATATTTTACATCGAGGGAGAACTTCGAGGGCGGTGACGAGCCGTCGGGCGCCATGGCAAAGTTGTTTCCAACCTGGATTTCGTTATAGAGACGATCCAGGATGTACACCACACCAACCTGGGCTTCAAACTGTGGGCCGAACCCCGTTACCGTCACCGGACTGCTGATCGTCGCGCCACTCTTGGGCGTGTAGATGAACAACCAGTTGGAACCGACCGAGGTGATCTCCCAGATGCCGGTGGGGTTTCCATCCAGGCGACTCAGCGTCACCTGGGTCACTGGAATATTGGTAGTAGGGCCTCCTGCATCGGGATACGTCACATTCACCACGGCAATGAGGTCGCTCAGGACCACCGCCTGTGGCCAGTTTGGCCGTACCGCCGATCAGGTTCCAGTGTTGCGTGGTCTTGACTGCATCGAGTTTCCAGCTATCCTGTCCGTTGTTGACAGCGGCCTGGTCGGCTTCAGCTTGCCCGCGCGTCAGGTCAGGATACATGCCTGGGAAGACCACCTGCACAAACTTACCATCTGTGCTGGACCACTGAAACTCGCGGTAAAGATCCGCATCCCTGGTGATGATCGTGCTCACGCTACTAATCATCGCGCTAGTCGTTTGCAGCTTAAAGAGCTGTACAGGATGAGCATCGGTGATGTGATCATACACATAGGTGACGCCGGGCTGGCCATTTGTATAGTACACCAGCACTAAGGCCTGGAGCGAAGAATCGCCTTTCAGGTTGCCGCAGCTCGCCGTGCCGACGCTAGCGGTACTCGTGTCGATACCCAGGACTGTTTTCCAGTATCCTGGTTGCTGCTGTGCAATAGGGCATGACGCCGGTCCCAGCGCCACACGCGGCTGTGGATCAAGCAGCACCTTAACCATCACGACCGTTTCTGGACCAGCTTCGACAGGAGTAGTCAACTGGACTTCCACAATCCCTTCCTGAGGGCCTTGCTTGAAGCTCGTGTCGTAGCTGACCTGGGTCGCATAGGTGACGGTCCCCATGCCAGGACCTGTTTTCCCGGTCACGATGGCCTGGCCAACTCTCGTATACAGGTGATCCAGGATGTACGCCATGCCGACGGTGTTCTCAAACGCACTCTCCTTTCCTTCGAGCTTCACCGGGCTGGCGACCAGCGATTTAGGCTGGATGTTGGTCAGTGTCAGCGCCGTTCCGTCTTCCACACCGATGGCGACCCACATATTGTGGGTATTGCCCTGGAGACGACTGAGTGTAACAATGGCCGATGGACTCAGCGTTGGTCCGCCCTGCACCGGAGCTTCCTGCACCTGCACCGTGGCATCGACATCCTGCGATCCGCCACCACTGAGCACCTTCGTCGTCAGCGTTCGCTGCCAGCCGAAGAACCGCGCCGCCAGGGCCCTGGCCACTGCCTGCGGATCATTCTTCCAGGTGTCGTGCCCCTGATTGACCAGCGCCTGGTCGGCTTCGGCCTGGTAGCGTGTCAGGTCGGGGAAGATGCCAGGGAAAGCCACCTGCACAAACTTACCATCCGAGTTGGACCACTGAAACTCGCGGAAGAGATCAA
This sequence comes from uncultured Chloroflexia bacterium, assembly GCA_963769535.1. GTDB lineage: Bacteria > Chloroflexota > Ktedonobacteria > Ktedonobacterales > Ktedonobacteraceae > CF-113. Next base: position 740,542 of record CAVYMC010000011.1, read on the forward strand.
CCGTCATCGCTGAAACAGGCTTCCCCGCGTTGAGCGTGGAGTTCTTGTCTACCTCTGCCGTCATGACCGTATTGTACCCGCTGATCTTCGCATCACCCTTCACGAGATCTGGCAGCTTAAAGACCTGCGCTGGTTTGGCACTACTGATGTTGTTATACACGTAGACGTCCAGGCGCGCGTCTGTCCCCGTGTAGCGCACGGTGACTAATGCCTGGAGAGCGGAAGTACCCATGATGTTGGCAAGGCTGACGCTCTCAACTTTATTGACACCACTCTGGGTGCCGATAATTGGATCCCAGTACGCCGGGTCTTTCACTCCCGGACGCTGGAGCTGTCCCGGTATAAAAATGACACCGAGGCTCACAATGATCGCCAGCGCCACAATCACAGCGCCAATTACCACCCAGCGATTCGCCTTTGGACGAGGAGGCCGGGGGAAGGTCTGCGCCGGGGATACCTTCTCTTCTGGTAGGGTTTCTTGCCTATGTAGTGGGGGAAGAGCCTGAGGAGGGACCTCCTGCTCTTTCCCTATATCATGTTGTGTACTCATTGGTTTGCTCCTTGCGAAAGCTGCTACCCAGTTGTAGTTAAAACAACTCAAGTGTAGTGTAAATCCCGCATCCCTCAAAGCGATCACTGGTAGCTGGAAAAGTATCACAAGGAAATCACAGCTTCACAAGGCCACTAAATAGAAATTAAGGATGATGGCCACCCAACGCTCGTTGCAGCCTTGCGACATCCCCCTCCTGTGGTATACTGCTTCTATAGAAAGAGTAGTTCGGAGTGTCATTTTTTAACAAGCAGCGCTATATCTGTCTTCACCTCTCACTGAGTGAAGGAGCAAGCGTTATGGATACCCAATATACCTCAGTTCAACTACCACTGTTTCCCCATATGCTCTTCATGGACCGTTACTACATCATAGGAGAGGTTGGTTCGGGCGGCTTCGGTTCGGTCTACAAAGCGAAGGACACGCGCAACGGAGATGCACTCGTCGCCATAAAGGAGGTCAACCTGACGAATTTGCCTTCGCGGACAAGGATTGAAGCCACCAGCGCCTTTGAGCGTGAAGCAAGTCTTTTATCGCAACTGACTCATCCCAATCTGCCACGCCTGTATGAATATTTTCAACGACCTGAACACTGGTACCTGGTTATGGATTTTATCGTCGGCGAAACACTCGACGAGTACCAGAGCAAAGCGCCACGGCAGCGTCTCCTACTAAGCGATGCGCTCGATATCGGCATGCAACTGTGTACAGTCCTGCATTACCTGCACTCACAACAGCCGCCTATCATCTTTCGCGACCTCAAGCCCGCCAACATCATACGCGCCCCTACCGGGAAGATCTACTTGATCGATTTCGGCATCGCGCGCTACTTCAAACCGGGACAGCCGAAAGACACCATGGCCCTCGGATCGCCCGGCTACGCGGCTCCGGAGCAGTATGGCAAAGCGCAAACCACCCCGCGCGCTGATATCTACAGCCTGGGAGCCGTTTTGCATCAACTGCTTACCACCAGAGACCCCTCAGAAGCGCCGTTTCGCTTTACACCCCTGCGTCCCAAAAACCCCCAGAGCCACTCAGAACCCGGATCGCTCACTACCAGCATGGTAGAAATTCTGGTCAACAAACTTGAAACACTCATCGCCAGTATGCTCGATATGGATGTAAGCAAAAGGCCCTCAGACGTAATCAGTGTGAAAGAGGAACTCCACATCATTAGCAAGCTCTGGTCGGAAATCCATAAGAGCTACTGGCGACCGAAACTGGGCTATACCTCACAGGCGCGCAAGTAAGAACCTTCTTCATCATTCTCACGCAATTTGTAACCTTCTCCGTATTGGTCAATAGAAGCATTTCGGCAAGAGCCGAGTTTGACTTATCAGAAGGAATACAAAACAGATGACTTACTTCAGACGAGCTTTTCCCATAACTATCGTCCTTTTACTGGCAATGCTTGTAGCGGCCTGTGGCGGCTCAACAGGCTCCAACGGTGGCAGCAACCCGACGCCTGCTGCAACCACGCCCGCGCCAGTCGCGACCACGCCCGCCGCTCCTGCCGCCGACGTTATGACAGCAACGGCAACCGTTAGTGGCAAGTCAGTCACGATTCTGACCAACGCCCAGGGCATGACGCTGTATTACTTCACTCCCGATACAGCGACCACCTCCGCCTGCACAGGTGGATGTGCCAATGCCTGGCCGCCACTGCTGTCAACCGGTACTGGCACTCCCACAAGCGCCACTACGCTCCCCAGTACACTGAGTGTAGTAACAACGACCAACGGTAGCCAGATTGCGTACAACGGGCATCTACTTTACACCTATTCAGGTGACACCGCCCCCGGCCAGACCACCGGTGAGGGGAAGCTCGGCAAATGGTTCGTTTGTACTCCCGATCTTGCGGCTGCCAGTTCTAATTCCAACGCTCTCATTAAGACAACGACCACCTACATGCAAGGCAAGTCCGTTACCATCCTGACCAATGCCCAGGGCCTGACATTGTATTACTTCACACCCGACACAGCCGCCGCTTCCTCTTGCACTGGCGGGTGCGCCGGGACCTGGCCGCCACTTCTCATGACCGGCTCAGGCACGCCTACTGCCTCTGGCACTCTCCCTGGCGCTTTGACCGCCGTGTCATCAGGCAACGGCAATCAAGTTGAGTACAATGGGCACCTGCTCTACACCTATGCGGGTGATACCGCCCCCGGCCAGATGAAAGGCGAGGGCCTGTTCGGCAAATGGTTCGTCGCCACCGCCGACCTGAAGTAGAGGACATTCCTGCAAGGCACGAGAAACATCCGGCTACTCTTTCGAGGTCCGGGTGTTTCTCATGTCCTTATGAATTTTCCCACCCACCATCGGTCAGGTGTTGTCACCCTGAGCGCAGCGAAGGGTCTGCCTCGCCGGACACCGAGATCCTTCGCTGCGCTCAGGATGACAACACCGGCTTTGGTCGGTAATGTTCATCAGGAATGTTAAGCGCTTAAACGTTCCTCCACCGGGTGTAAAATCACCATTGGAATATCACGGCTGGTGCGCTTCTGATATCCGGCAAAGTTCGGCGCAACCGCTACAAGCCGCGCCCATAGTTCGGACTTCTTCTCCGGCCCTGCAATCTCAGCCGTTACTTTTATCTGCGTATCTTTTACCTGAATAACAACTTGCGGGTTGCTCCGAATATTGAAAAACCAGCCGGGGTGCTTGTCAGCCCCACCTGCCGACGCCGTTATCACATACGCCGAACCATCCATGATATAGATCAGGGGTAATGTGCGCTGCTTGCCCGTCTTACGCCCCGTGGTCGTGAGCAGCAGGACAGGCATTTTGCCCATCTTACCGCCGATACGTCCACCCAACACATTGTACAAGTAGACCGCTATTTTGAGGATAAGCTTAAACACAAGTTCAATTCTCCTGTTTTCGGTTATGATGAAAGCATTATAACTTTTCAACACTCAACATACAAATGCAACACAGCAGACAGGTGGTACGTAGAAAACGCAGGAAAAACTCGAAGAAAAACAGATAGCGCGATTTTGGTACTGTTTACATGTGTCAAACTTGATTGCATCGTTTATACTATGGGAGTATCATCAACTAAAGCGCCTCGCAAGGCTGGTGCCAATGGACGTAATTTAGATGAAATTTTATATCTGTCTGGGAGAGCAACTGTAATGAGCGATGAAATTCAAGATACGGGTATGAAGCTAAAAATTGGACACCTCTATCCCACGCTGATGAGCGTCGCGGCGGACCGTGGCAACCTGTACGCCATACGCAAACGCTGTGAATGGCGCGGCATCGCCACCGAAGTCGAAGAAATTTACGTCAAGCAGACCCCCGATTTTACGCAGTTCGATCTACTGCTGATTCACGGAGCAGCCGACCGCGAAATGGAACTGGCCTCACGCGACATCCAGCTCAAAGCTGCCGGATTGATCGAGGCGGCGGAAGCCAACGTCACGGTTCTCAGCATATGCGCCGGTTTTCAATTGCTGGGTCATTACTACAGGCCCTCCAAAGGGCCGGAACTCAAGGGCGTAGGGCTGCTGGATTTGTATACCGAGGGCGGCAGCACGCGCTTCATGACGCACATGGCGATGCAATGCGACCTCGAAGGCGTGGGCAAACAGGTGCTGGTAGGCTACGAGAATCACAGCGGGCGCACATGGCTGGGCGACAATACACAGCCGTTGGGTAAGGTCATCGTCGGCTGGGGCAATAACGGCAAAGATGGCTTCGAAGGAGCCATGTACAAAAACGTCTACGGCACCTACCTGCACGGCCCGGTGCTGCCCAAGAATCCCTGGTTCACCGACTACCTGATCCAACGCGCCCTCGAACGGCGTTACGGCAAAGTGGAGCTAAAACCACTCGATGATACCGCCGAAAATGTCGCCCATGATACCGCGCTAAAGCTGGCGATGGAGTTCAAGGGAACCATGTCTGCCATCGAAGCCACGCCCTGGAAGCGCTAATGTCGATAGTCAAGCGCGAGAAGCAGCGAAAACGCACGCACCAGAGCGACCGCCCTATTGTACCTGATCAGCGCCCCAACCAGGGCGACCGCGAGGGTCGCCCGTACAATACACGAATGACCCGGCAAAGCCGTTGTATTGTACGGGCGACCCTCGCGGTCGCCCTGGCATTTGCCCTGCTGGCCTGTGATGGGCCAACGCTCAATATTGGCGCATCAACCACGCCGACCGTCACCGGTTTGCCCGGCAACGCGCAATTGAATACCTGGTACCCGGCGGCGCGTGGCATCGATGTCCGTTACGAAGATTGGAAGGCACCCAGCGGCACGAATGACGATACTGTTACCATCGTGCGAGTTGACCCCCAGACTGTTACCCTGAGCGTCGGCTATCAGCCAGACAAACCACTTCTCATGAGCCAGTGGATGCAGCAGGAACACGCGGCAGCCATTATCAACGGCGGCTACTTCGACCAGAACGACCAGGCGACAGCCCTGGTTATCTCGAACGGGCAGGCGTATGGCAGCTCATATAGCGGTTTTGGCGGGATGCTCTCGATGGATAGCAATGGACACATCAAACTGCGTTCGCTCTACCAACAACCCTATAACACCGGCGATTCGCTCACGCAGGCAGTCCAATGCTCGCCCATGCTGGTGATGAATGGCAAACGCACACAATTCAGCGACACCCCCGCGCAAAGCCGCCGCAGTATGGTGGCAGTGGACAAAAATGGCAAACTGCTCTTCATCTCCAGCCCCGACGATATCTTCACGCTCGATCAACTGGCCGACCTGCTAGTCTCTTCCGACCTCTCGATCAGTACCGCCCTCAACCTGGACGGCGGCGCATCAACCGGCCTCTTCGTCAATGGAAGCGGGCAAACGCGCGTAACCATCGATTCGTTTGTATTGTTACCGCTTGTGGTGATGGTAAAAGAAAAATAGAATGGATTATTCTCCACATTTGCAGGCAAATGTGGAGAATAATCCATTCTATTTTTCAAAGATTTACCCCGTCGCCATCCCCCTGCGAATCTCGTCCTGGATCACCTGGACGGCATCGGCCAGGGGCACCACACGACTCTCCTTCTGGGAGCGCAGCTTGATCTCCACACCGCCGTTCTTCAGAGAACGTTTGCTAATCACCGCGCGGAGTGGGTAGCCAACCAGGTCTGCATCGTTGAATTTAACACCGGCAGTCTCGGCGCGATCATCGTAGATCACCTCGATGCCCGCGACCTGGAGATCAGCGTAGAGTTGCTCGGCAGCCTGGCGATTCTCTTCCTTCTCCAGGTCGAGTCCCACCAGCGCAACGGAATAGGGCGCGATGCTGAACGGCCAGATAATACCTTTCTCATCGTGGCTCTGCTCCACCAGCGTCGCCATGATGCGTCCGACGCCTATGCCGTAGCAGCCCATCAACATGGGATGCGCAACGCCCTCGGCATCCAGGTAGGTTGCATCGAACAGCTCGCTGTACTTGGTGCCGAGCTTGAAGATATGGCCTACTTCGCTGCCACGAATGGCGCGTAGCGTTCCGCCACATCGTACACAGGTCGCGCCGGTATATGCCGAGGCGATATCTTCCCACTCGTCCACGCGGAAATCGCGCGGATAGTTGACGTTCTTGACGTGATAGTCAGCGCGATTCGCCCCCGCCACGAAATTGTTGCCCAGCTTGAGCGAGGTGTCGGCCACGATGAATACGCGCTCGTCCTTGCCTATCGGTGAGGTATAGCCTGCCACGATTCCCGCCTGCGCCAGTTCCTCCGGTGTCGCCAGGCGCATATCTGCCGCGTTGATGCCTGCCCGGTAGAGCATATTGGAGAGCTTCACCTCGTTGATCTCCAGATCGCCGCGCACAATCGCCATCACCATTTTGCCGCCTGCTGCATAGCAAACGGATTTCATGGTTTTAGCCTCCTCTATATGCAGGAATGCCGCCAGGTCGCTGATCGACTTGCAATCAGGCGTGTAAACCTCTTCCAGCGCAGCTTCTAGCTCGCGGGGCAGTTCCGCGCGCACAAATTCCGCCTTCTCGCGGTTCGCGGCGTAATCGCAGTTATCGCACATCATAGCGTCATCTTCTCCAGCCTCGGTAATGGCAAGAAATTCCTGCGAGTCTTTGCCGCCGATCGCTCCGCTATCAGCGTGAATGACGATGAAGCGCAGGCCACTGCGCGTGAAAATGGCGCGGTAGGCGTCCGCCATCTTGCGATAGCTGACATCCATACCTTCATAATCGGCATCGAAGCTGTACAAGTCCTTCATAATGAACTCGCGCACGCGCAGCAGCCCACCACGCGGGCGCGGCTCGTCGCGCAATTTCGTCTGTATCTGGTAGATTAACTGTGGCAGATCGCGATAGCTGCGCGCAAACTCTGCTGTCAGGATGGTCACGACTTCTTCATGCGTCGGGCCAAGCACCATCTCGCGCCCTTTGCGGTCTTTCAGCTTGAACAGCACGTCGCCCATAGCCTCTGAGCGCGTCGGGCCACTGGCAGGCTGTTTATCCCAGATATCCTTTGGCTGGATAACCGGCATAGAAATCTCCTGGCCGCCAGCGCGATCCATCTCTTCGCGCACAATCTGCGAAATCTTGCGAATGACGCGGTTGCCGAGCGGCAGGTAGCTATAAACGCCCGCAGTCAATTGCCGGACAAAGCCGCCGCGCACCAGTAATTCCTGGTTGCCGCCTTCCGAGTCACGCGGCGCCTCGCGCAAGGTTTTGGTTAGTTGTTGTGAAACTCGCATTACATCCTCCCGATAGTCCTTTGTTATTCAATACCTTTTTCAAACGGTCAGAGCGCATATATCGCTCGCCTGACCGCCGTTAAACTCGACCATGCGCTGGCCCGCGAGCGCGGCGTAACGCTCGATCATACGCGGATCGAGAACGGGCGGCGCGTAGATTGCCAGCAGGATATCCGTCGTGGCCGTCGTCACTTTGGTGCGTTCGGAATCGGAAACGGTGCTGCCCATGATGCCACTTTCATCGGCAATGACCACTTTGTTCTCTGCCTGGAACATCTGCCGCCCAATGCCTGGATATTGCTCGCCCGGCTCCCCAATACGCACTCGCGCCTGCCTTTCGACGTTGCGCAAATCGTAAATGCACATCGGTAAGAGCCATTCCAGCGAACACAGATTGTTGACATCTACGGCAGAATTGACCTGGTGCAGTCCCTGTCCTTTCAGTACGCGCCGCAACAACGCCTCAGACGACGGTCGGTAGCGAGTAGGGTCAAAGCCAAACGACTTTTGCAGACCGCGCACCGCCGCGATTTGTGCGTTTTCCGCGAGCCGCTCCAGTGTAAATTCAAGTGCAAGGCGCTGGCTCAGCGTCTCAATATGGTTCCATAGTCCATCATTGCGCTCGCTCACCGTCACACCCTGAATCGTCACCATGCCAAAGGTGACACCGGCGATACGGTTACGCAAGCTATTGTCCAGTTGTAATTGCATGTTGCCTCCATATCTCGAGGTTAGTTGTAGGGACGCGATTTATCGCGTCCGTAACTGGCTCGCGTCCGTAACTGGCTCGCGTTCGTAACCGATGGACGCGATAAATCGCGTCCCTACAACCAGACCGAAAGTTGTAAATCCGAATGTAAACGAGCAATAAAAAAAACTCGTCCCGATAGTTCATTCAGGACGAGCTAATTGCCCGTGGTACCACCTTCTTTGAGCTATGTCGAAAAACATAACTCCACTCTACGCGGCCCATTCGTTTGTGAACCGCTTCCCTTTGATAACGGCGGGGTTCCGGTCAGTTTCTCACTGACGCTCTCAGGTGGGTTCGACAATGCGCCATCCGCCGGCTTGCACTCTCCCGGCTCGCTGTAGAACTACGCCTGCGCCTACTATTCCTGATCATTGCGTTTCAGATGTCATAATAACATCGCTAAGATACACTATAGTGTGCATCCTGTCAAGTTACAAAACCATCCCAAAAAAGGCTTGACTCTCCAACGGGAGGTGGCACAGTTTGCATAGAAGCAATTGCAAGATACGCATGTTATCCATATGGAGTACAATGCATGATCAAAATCAGTTCCCCGTCGCGAAGATGTAGCCATTCAAAGAAGCCAAATCAGGAGGAACACCTATGAGTAAAGCAATCTCTAACTCAGCGCAAAGAGCTGTGACGAAATTTGATCTCAGGAAACACCTGTACAACCCTTCGGCCAAAGAAACGGTAATTGTTGATGTCCCCGACATGCAATTTCTCATGGTCGATGGGACGGGCAATCCCAATACCTCCCAGGTATACCAGGAGGCAGCCGGTGACACGTTTCCCTACTGCAACGTTATCGCCCCCGTCGAGCTGATATTTATCGGCACACTTGTCAACGGCGTATTGGTAGGGCCTCCGACGACAGCGGCATTGTTGGCCGGGTCAAATTCCGCGCCATGACATGGGCAGATCAGGTAGGAGGTGCTGGGATCGAATTGCACCGGGCAGCCCGCGTGCGTGCAGGTTGCATCAAAGCAAGCAAACTTCCCATTATTCAGGTGAATCAGTACGCCAGGATCGCCATTGGATGGGATAGTAAAAGTGACGGCGCTATTCGTGGGTACTGCGCTTTCCTGCGCGATGGCGTTAGATGAACCCGAACCTGTCGTAGTGCCGGACCCCGTGCTGGGAGTCGTTTGTGTGGTGGTTCCACCGTTACTGCCTCCAGTCTGGACTGGCGTAGAAGTATCGTCGCCAAAATGCAAGACTTTTGCGGCAACGGTAATGCCAAGCATTCCCAGACCACCCGCCACTATGCCCCACAAGAAGTTACGGCGGTTTTCCATTGCGCGTCGCTGCGCCGCTATTTGCGCCTTGTAACTCGTCTGTCTCTGCTGCGCCGCGCCTTGCTGGCTGCGCACCCCCTGGTTGTTCATCACCGAGTATGGCACGCCCTGGGGATAGCCATTCATCTTGCTGTTATACACAGAAGCCTGTGACGCGCCAGGCATAGCGCCCTGAACTCCCGGCGGATACGCGCCCTGTCCTGGAAACGCCATATCAGGCTGAGCGATTTCCCGCTTATTGCCAACGCCGAGAAACACTTGCGAGATGCGCCCAACCCTCACTCGCGACTCTGGCGGGAGGGTATTCAAGTAGCGCGGCACAAGAATACCGTCGAGCGAAAGCAACGCGCAATGCAGCGGCCCCGCCAGTAGTATCGTGATCCATGCAAAGACAAAGACGATATCCGCGCCGTAGAAGTATGGGTAGATGCGCCAGCTCGCTGAGAGAAAGAACATCAGGCTGAGCAACATTCCAAAAAAGGCGGCAGGTCGAAAAAGGAAACCGAACAGAGTACCCAGACCAATAGCTATCTCACCCAGAATTATCGCTATGCCAAAAAAGTGCGAATGCGGCAACACTATGTTCATCAAGATGCCATGGATGGGCGAGCCATGCGCGAAACCGATAATCTGGTTGCCTATATAACCCGGCGACTTCGGATTAAAGAACTTCGGGTCGGTCACTTTCTGGATGCCCGCGTAAACGAAAGTGACACCGAGAAAGAGACGCAGCGGTAAGAGCGCCCATTCCAAAGGATGAGCGCTCGTCCACCAATGGGATGCCGCCATAGCAGGGGCCGCGCCGGAGCCGCGCATAGTCGGTTGTGTAGTAGGTGGTAGGACAGGAGGCATAGCTGATTTGCCTCGCGTATTTCCGGTTTGCTTCATAGATGTCTATCCCTGATTTTGAATTACAAAGTGTTCTTCATAACATACCCGCACGAATTTTAGCCCACACGGGTACCATTCACATCACTGGCGCCTTACGTATAGACCACTTGTTGCCTTGAGTATATCAGGATTTCATTAGGAAACGATGAAGAACGCCCTCCAATTGTAAGAAATTTGTAAAATCCGCCGCCAGTTTCACAGATCAGCCTGAGCTGCGAGCGGTAGTTGCACCGTAAAGGTCGTCCCCTGCCCGGGTTTGCTGACTACCGAGATCATTCCATTGTGCGCGCATACCACCCAATCCACAATTGACAGCCCCAGGCCAGTTCCACCTGCCGCGCGCGCGCGGGCAGGGTCCACCCGGTAGAAACGTTCAAAGATATGCTCAAGATGTTCCTCCCCAATGCCGATACCCGAATCACTTACACTGAGATACACACTATCGCCTTTACTATGCACCTCCAGCACGATATTCCCACCAGCATTGGTATAGTTGATAGCATTATCGACCAGATTCATGATAACCTGGATGAGTCGCGCTTCGTCACCCAACACGGTGGCGGGTTCATTGGCCTCAACCGACAGCGTGATATCTTTTTCCGTTGCCAGCAGTTCCATCGTGGCTGCAACATCGACCACCAACCGATCAACTCGCACAGCTTCGCGTTCAAACGGCATCTTGTTCTCGTCAACACGCACCAGCAACAATAAATCGCTAATCAAGTACCCCAACCGCTCGGCCTCAACGTTTACATCATGCAGCACGGCCTTGTACTCGTCCGGCGAAACGGCTGCCCTGCTTGCCAGCGTCACATCGGTCATGCTGCGAATGGCCGCTACTGGCGTGCGCAATTCATGCGATGCATCGGCGACGAAGCGCCGTTGGCGCGAAAAGGACTTCTCCAACCGTTCGATCATTTCATTAAACGTCAATGCCAGCTTTTGTAGCTCATCCTGCGTGCGTGGCACCGGCACCCGCTCATGCAAATCCCCCACAGCTTCGATACGACGCGCAATACTGGTCATTTTTTCAACAGGCGCGAACGAGCGCACAGCCAGGAAGTAGCTGCCAATAAAACTGAGTATCAATACAAAAAGACCAATAATGAGCAGTTCGATCACCACACTACGCAGTGTCGTACTGAGAGAAAACAGGGACTCACCTACCTGCACAACTGCGTAGACATGACCATTATCGAAACGAGGCAGACTATAAACGCGCACCATCTGTCCATTCGTTGCCGTAACCGTGCCTATCCAGGCTGTGCCATGCAATGGCTGTGTCACGCTTATCGCGGGTATGTTGAGTTTGCCAAAGGCAGGCGATGTATAGACGGCATTACCCTTGTTATTGAGAATCCGCACCAGCGGGGCAATATCGACATCGCCACTGGTTTGATGCGCGACCCCGGTGGCGGTGGCGGTAGGAATCAATGTTGGCACCGGTGTATCTATGCCCGCATCCGGGTCAACCAGGCCCGGCAGTACGCCTGTCACATCTTGCACAGCGATAGTACCGTTATCTTCGTTGATGCCATTGGAGATGGCTTGCGCGTGTGATTGGAGTTCTGAGTCTATATTGGTTTCCAGCGAAGTTTGCAAATTGAAATAGAGGACTGCGCCAAACATTGCGATCAGAATGGTGAAAGTCAGAAAATACCAGAGCATCATTTGCGAACGTATATTCAGCGGCCAGAACCGGTGCCAGAACCTGCTCATATCAGGGTTCCTTGAGTTGATAGCCGAAGCCTCTGATGGTGTGAATGATATCTGGTTCGCCACCCTCGCACAATTTGCGCCGCAGGTAGCGAATATAGACATCGATCACGTTTGAAAGATGGTCAGCATCAATGTTCCACATATGTTCAGTAATCATACCTCTGCTCAGTACCTGCCCCGGATGGCGCATCAACAATTCTAAAAGAATATACTCTTTGCTGGTCAAGATAATCTCGCGCTCTCCGCGCCGCACTTCATGCGTGAGCGTATCCAGCGTAATATCCAGGAAGCTGAGCATACTCGTTTTCGAGGGGCCTTCGCGTCGCAACAGCGCGCGCACCCGCGCTTCCAATTCGCGAAAAGCGAATGGCTTGGTCAGGTAGTCATCACCTCCGATATCCAGACCGGAGACGCGATGCTCCAGCCCGCTCAATGCCGAAAGAAACAGTATCGGCGTCATGCGTTTTTGATCGCGCAGCTGCTTGCATACCTCAAAACCATCTATACGCGGCAGCAAGATATCCAGAACAATCAAATTATAAGGAACAGCCAGACCAACCGACAAAGCCTCTTCCCCATCAACCACCAGGTCAACAGCGTAGTGGCTTTCTTCCAGGCCCTTTTTCAAACTTGGACCCAAATGCGGATCATCTTCAGCAACAAGAATGCGCATAGTTTTCTCCCAGTAGTATACGATAATTTGTAACTCTTCATAAGAAGAGACCTGCACAGAGTATAGTTGAGAAACATGAGAATATGATGAATATTCTTCACAGTGCTACAAAACACTTGACTTTTCTAACCTCTGCTTGTACACTTCTACACAGATTGAACGTTGTTTAGTTTGCCAACACAAGATTACACAAAATTGAACCTCAGGATATCCTCATTTTACACCCTATGCCTCATTATGAAATTCACCAACCTGCATTGATAGAGAAAATCAGATGAATTGCAAACTTTTAGAGTATTTCATAGCTGTCCACACCTGCGCAGTGTACATTCTCACAAGAGAAGAGAGGCATTATTTTGTATAATGTATTTTCTCGCTGTCTCGCTGCCCGCCATCAGACCAACACGACTTTTTGCAGAGAGGAGGTGAATGTGTGAGAGGAAAGCTCCGTGATAAACGTGCTGATGCCAGGCAAGACCGTTTCAAACACGACGTGATTGAACGCCGCCGCCCTGCCAGACGCGATAACCGCGCAGTTGTGCTCCTGAATCGCCAGTTGGCAGACGATGATCTGCCCGTTGACGAGAATGCACTGAACGAGACCATCGCCAGCCAGAAAATTTAAGAGATGGCCTGTCCCGGCAAAAAAAGCGACAGCGCACCAGGGCGGCGGCAAGCTGCGACGTTGCCAGGGCGGGAGCAGAGCCGCCGCCCGTACCCTGTACGGTTTCGCCCGCTCCTTCGTAGCAGGGTACGGGCGGCGGCTCTGCCCCCGCCCTGGTTGTTCCACAGCTACAGTTCGCGCCAATGGGGCTTGCCCCCGCCCTGGTACGCTGTCTCCCTGGCAATCGTTCAGTAAACACATCCTACGGAATATCAATCTCCGGGAACAATCGACGCGCTATCACCAGGCGTTGTATTTGCGCCGTTCCCTCGAAAATGTCAAAGACCTTTGCATCGCGGAACCACTTGGCGAGGAACTGCTTGCGTTCGCTATTTTCGCCCGGCGCAGTAATGCGCACACCGGCAGTCGTAACTTTCATCACCAGCCCGCCCGCGTAAGCCTTGCTCATCGAGGCTTCCTTCGAGTTCGGAATGCGGCGATCCGCCATCCACGCCGCGCGCCAGACCAGAAAACGCGCCATCTCGATTTCCTGGCGCAATTCCTCTAACTCATCCTCGATCTCGCGCCGCTTATGCGCGGGAAAACCCTTCGGAAGCTCTTCGCAAACCCACTCGCTAGTCGTCTCGTAAGCAGCACGAGCGATGCCTACTGCCAGCGAACCCACCATTGGACGTGTCGCGTCGAGCGTTCCCATTGCGGCCTTGAAACCAGCCTTCTTACTACTCTCGCGGCCAGCCAGCAGGTTTTCCTTTGGAATGCGACAATTCTCGAAGATCAGTTCGGCGGTCTGCGAAGCACGCAGGCCCATCTTCTCCTCGATGCGCCCGACGGTAAAGCCGGGAGTGCCTTTGGGAACCACGAACGGGCGAATACCCTCGCGGCCCAGACTTTTATCGATGGTAGCGAAGGTGACGACAATATCAGAACGCGCGCCGTTGGTGATATAGTGCTTATGGCCGTTGAGTACCCATTCATCGCCGTCCAATACCGCCGTCGTAGACATGCCCGCCACATCCGAACCAATGCCCGGCTCCGTCAGCGCCAGCGCGCCCCAGTGCAGTTGACCGTCCATGTAGGGACCGAGGAAGCGCATCTGCTGCTCAGGCGTTCCCTGCGACAGAATGGGCGGCGCGGCCAATCCCGGCCCAGGAATAGCCGTAGAGAGCGCGGCATCGCCCCACGCCATTTCCTCCTGCGCCAGAACGGAGAGCACGTTCTGCTGGCGTTCCTCTTCGCCGGTATCCTGTTGGCGCGCCTGTCCCGCCGCGCCCGCCCAGTAGCGCTTCTGCATGTTCCAGAAGAACGATTCGGGAATCTTCTCCGCGCGGTCGCATTCCAGCGAAATAGGGCGCATCTCCTCTAAAGCCACCTGGTGGGCATAATCGCGCGCCGCCTGTTGTGATTTGCTCAGCGTAAAATCAATCATCTTGCATTACTCCATCGCTGCCGCGTTGCGCGCCCACATCTCGACGGGATGATCCTGGATATAGCCTGCTCCGCCCAGGACTTGCACCGCGTCGAGGGTGGCCGACTTCGCGATCTTGAGCGCCTGATGCTGCGCCGCACCGGCATCCCTCACCAGCATCTCAAGTTCGGTATCGCCGTCCCACTCCGTGGCTGCGCGCCAGACATACAGGCGAGCTGCATCAAGCTTCATCGCCACCTCCGCCACGATAAAGGCGATGCCCTGGTACGATGCTATTGGCCGCCCAAAGGCGATGCGCTCCCTGGCATAGTTCATGGCATACTCTAATGAGGCGCGCGCTACACCACAGGCAACACTGGCGCGCAATATGTTATAGAGCGCAGCCGCTCGTATCACACCGCTATTGCCCGGCTCGCCCAGCATACAACTCGCGGAAATGGCCGTGTTGTTGAAGTCAAACGACGCGCCCGGCACGGCGATCAACCCCAGCTTGTGCGCATCGTTCTGTATGCGCAACCCTCCGGCTTGAGCGGGAATCATCAAAGCGCACAGGTCGCTGTAGCCGCTCGTGCCCTCCATACGCAACAACGCGACACGCGGATTGGACACAGCGCCATGCAGGACATCGCGCTTTGTGCCATTCACGATATACGTATCGCCGTCTTTACGCGCGCTGGCGCTGATGTCGCCCAGTTCATAACCGCCGGTGCGTTCCGCAAAAGCCAGGCTGCCGCGCTGTGTAGCCGCGCTGCGCTCATCGCAAAACGACGGGATATAAGCGCGCTGCTGCTCCTCGTTCCCGGCCAGCAGAACTGTAATCGGCCCCATCAAGGAGCCAATCACGTTCATAGCCAGCGCGCTATCGCCGAAACCCAGTTCTTCCGCGATGAGCGCGTACGTCACAGCCTCGATTGCGCCCGATCCGCCAAATTGCTCTGGAAAGGGCATGGTCAGCCCGGTTTGCGCCAGCGTGCGCATTAGCTCCGCCGCGATGTCGCCCTGCTTCTCAGATGCGCGGCCCTGCGGGCGCAACTGCTCAATAGCGACGCTGCGCGCCAGGGTGCGAATCTCTTCTTGCTCCTCGCTTGGGGCAAAGTTGGGCATAGACTATATCCTTTCGATAATCATGCCGTTAGCCATGCCGCCGCCTTCGCAGATGGTCTGCAGGCCATAGCGACCGCCTGTGCGCTCCAGTTCGTTCAACAGGACGGTGGTAAGACGCGCGCCCGATGCTCCCAGTGGATGCCCGATGGCGACCGCTCCGCCGTTGACGTTGACCTTCGACAGGTCCGCGCCCGTTTCGCGCTGCCATGCCAGCACAACGCTGGCAAATGCTTCGTTTATCTCCACCAGGTCGATCTGGTCGAGCGTCATTCCGGCGCGTTTTAACGCCTTCCGGGTTGCCTCAATGGGGCCAGTCAGCATAAAGATGGGGTCGGAGCCAACTACGGAGAAGGAGACGAAACGCGCGCGCGGTTTCAGCCCCAGGCGTTCGGCGACACCGCGCTCCATGATAAGCACGGCGGCGGCTCCATCGCTGATCTGCGAGGAATTGCCGGCAGTAATCAACCCATCGGGTTTGAAGGCAGGTTTGAGGCTCGCCAGCTTTTCAAGGCTGGTATCAGCGCGAATACCCTCATCCTTATCAAAGATACTTGTACTACCATCTTCGTTCTTGACTTCGACTGGGTGAATCTGGCTCTTGAACCGACCTTCGGCGATGGCCTGCGCGCCCCGGCGATGGCTCTCCAGGCTGAAGGCATCCAGTTCTTCGCGGCTGATTTCCCATTTGCGCGCGACGAGATCGGCGCTGATGCCCTGGTGAACCAGCCCGTTATCGTAGCGTTTCACCATACGCGGCCCAAATGGCGCGCCCGGCCCCTGCGATGTTGATCCCATCGGCACCCGTGTCATGGACTCAACGCCGCCCGCTATGACGACATCATACGCGCCGCTAATGACGCCCTGCGCCGCGAAGTGAATGGCCTGCTGGCTCGATCCACACTGGCGATCAACGGTCGTGCCCGGAACGCTTTCGGGGAAACCAGCCGCCAACGCCGCATTACGCCCTACATTCAGACCCTGCTCTCCAACCTGGCTGACGCAGCCTACGATGACATCTTCGACCAAACCGGCGTCGACGCCCGCGCGTTTGACCAGCGCCGCCAGTATCTCGGCCATCAAATCTACCGGGTGCCAATCCTTCAATCGCCCGTTCCTGCGCCCAATTGGGGTACGAACGGCATCCACAATCACTGCCTCGCGTTGTGCCATGACTTTGCTCCTTGCTTGTCTGGTGATAACTTATAAGTGGCAATAGGAGGACGTTACATCTTTGTATGTGTTATTGTACGCGACCAGATTGCCGTACCGCAAGGGCGACAAGATGCTTTTCTATTTTGTAGTAGACCAGTAAGATATAAGAGAGGAGGGTATACATTTTGCTACGTTTTGACATATTGACTACTGTGTTATGTTATTGCTTGATACAGTTGACCTATATATTTCTGTGAAATAATGATTATCTTTGGTAGTATCTTTTCTCAGTATGTAATTCCTAAAAAGTTCGGAAAAGTAGTCTCGCTGTAGTAGAGGAGAAGAGCAGGAAATGGCTTCATTTACAGACTTGATTGCCGAGCGCATACATTCCCGACGAGAAGAGTTCCTAGCCGGTTTATCGAGCGAACCCGATGATGAGGTTGAATATCTTCTTGCTAAAGAAATTCAAGCCCACTGGCACCCATTTGAGCCTGAAAATAGCGGGAATATGGATCAAAGTATATCGCAGGTGGCAGCGGTGGATGGCTCCCGCGCAATACGAGCTTTAAGCAGCGGGGCAGATTGGATTATCGCACAAGCATTGCTGATTGGGTCGAATGGACTGCGCATGTCCACCGTTGATACCATCCTGTTGCGAGGTGAAATCGAGCGTCCGGCAGTTGATCGTTGCGCTGCACTTTTGATGCGTTCCCTCGAATTGGATCTGGCTGTGAAATATGTCGAGAGTGGACAAGGCCATACACTCATCCTTGACGGTTCGCTTTATGCTGATCTTCCCTACTTGCTCTACAGGCTCGCCATAGGTGGCTACGAAAATTTACCTCTGAAAGTTCTGGAGCAATATCTTGAGCTTTTCGACCTTTGCCAGAAACGCGGAGTTCTCTTACTGGGACTTTCTAAGAGCGCCCGCTCGGCAGTCCTGGGACAGGCTCTTCTTGAGGAAAATCGCTCTCTAATATCCTCGACTCCCCAACAACCAGACGATGGTAGATTAAAGCCATTAGAAGCAGAAGCGCAGGAAGATGTAGAGACACCTCGCGGTGTTACGGCAAATGAGAAGAACCAACGACGAGGTATGAATGGATTACCAACTGATGGTGAACTCATGCATCGTTGGACGAAGGGCACTGGACTCACTGATCCCGTGTTGCTGGGATCGTCATCTTTTGGCCGTGCCGGTATAATAGCAGATAAGAAACTGACTTCACAGATAAAACAAGCCCTTCTTGAACCACAACCGTCTCCTGATCTGCAACAAGTGCTGGATAGACTGTCCAATGCTCCCGCAATTGGTACCTTTTATATACGCCTTGCCCCTGGCGATGATGCTCTCCGCGTAGATGCTCTGGCAAGCACATTTGGTAGAAGTGATCTTCGCTTGCTTGGGTTTAGCCGGACATTGGTCCCTTATACTACGGCGTTACCACTCGTCCGTCACCTTTTGGGTGAGTATGGCGGACTCTCAGTTTATAATGCGGCGCTGTATGTAGTAGATAAAGAGGTTCGTCTACATGCTGCGACAGTAGATCACATCTATCTTTCAGTACTACGACGCCAGCTTGGTCAACCAATTCAGTATGATCGTTCAACCCGGCGCTTCATCCATTAAGTACTTGAGGTTGATATCTACTACTCTTGCGAGGGCAAGGAAAGAATTATGCAAAACACACTTTCATCTATTTACGGTCGTGAGGCAGGCTTTATAGTTGGTGAGACCAGCCCGTTGGAATTTACTTTCGTCAGCAGCCAGGAATTGCTTCCCCCGCGATTAGAATACCTGGTAATTCCAGGGGTTGAGGAAAAGAGCGGAGGGACTGCTCTCTCAAGTAAGTCCGCAAATACATATGTAGATGTCCTCGCTCAAGCTGTCGAAATTGGCATTGGTTCATCTATTCTTTCTGATAATCTCACCTATGATGAAACAATGGCGATACTTCGAGGCTCATATGCCCCTCAGCCTAAGATGTACGGACGAGCGCGAGTCATCGGTTATCTGGCAAATGGAACAGTGCGTACTCCCCGGTGTGCTGCTATCCCCGGAAGTACCGTTTATATTGCCTCTGACGCGCTTTTGCAACAGTTTTTCAGCGCAGATGTAACTGAGGGAGTGGAAATTGGCACGCTCATTAATCGCCTGAATGTGCCTGTTTTGTTAGATCCTAATGGATTGCGCCGTCACCTGGCAATTATTGCACAAACAGGAGCTGGTAAATCCTACCTGGCAGGCAAATTTTTTGAGAGCCTCTTGCAACTTGGAGGAACTATCCTGGTTTTTGATCCAAATTCGGATTACGTACAGATTCGAAAGAAAGCAGGACAGGAAGAACGCCCTTTTCACAGTGCGGAGAAAACAAGCTTCGCTGATGATGTTCTGATCTATCGTATTCCGGGAATTCAGGGCAGGCGTTTTGCAGACGAACTCATTGGTGATGTGCGCCCATTTACGGTGCGCTTTGCTGACCTGAATCATGATGAGATTGCCGATCTTGCAGGCATTTCTGAAAGAGCCTCAAATCAGCGAAGAGCCATTGAGCTTGCCTGTGAGCGTCTTCAACGAGAAGGAGTGGATTACCGGCCAAATGAGTTGATTGCTACTCTGAAGGAACTTGCGGCAGGAGATAATGGTAACAATGCAGTAGAAGAGGCACAAAAGCAAGAAGACACTCAGGAAGAATTTCTGGGAACTGATGAGCGTCGTGCCGCTCGCAAGGCTGCCCAATATATTGAAGACTTACGCCGCTTCTCCATCTGGGATTATCAGGATATTCGTATGCAAGATTTGTTACAGCCTCAACGGCTCACCGTACTTGATCTTGCTGGCGCCGATAAAGTCGTAGCAGCCTATTCCGCCGAGCGATTGTTACGAGACATCTGGAAGCGTGCCATAACAGGACAACTGCATCATCCCGTCTTTATTGTACTCGAGGAGGCCCATAACCTGATTCCGGCAAATGGTCAAACTCGTGCCAGCCGCATTATCAATACTATTGCCGCCGAGGGGCGTAAATTTCGCGTATTTCTTACTCTGATTACACAGAGGCCCAGTAAGATTAGTCCCGATACACTCTCACAATGCGGAAGTCAGTTTGTAATGCAATTAACAAACCCCGATGATCAGCGTGCAGTGCAGAAGGCTTCTGAGGCGATCTCGGCAGAACTCCTGGCTGATTTGCCCGGATTAAACAAAGGTGAGGCGATTGTGCTGGGACAATTGACACGTATTCCAGTAATGGTACGAATCACCGGACGCGCATCGGCTGAAGGAGGCAGTGATGTTGATATTGTTGACGCGCTGAAACGTGCCAGGCAGGATGTAGATGTCACTCGTATTGCAGAAAAGCTCAACAATCAGCCAACAGCGCCACGCCAGCAAGAAGAGTGGTGAGTGTTGGAGATACGTTCCTAAGTTCAGTGCAGAGGAATCAGGAGGGAAAATAGTTGGATCAACAGCACAATTTCTCTACCCTTACCAGAAATGTTGGAAATACCACCGGGCAAGATGAGGGTAGTGTGCGAGTAATACTAACGGCGGATAACCACCTCTCGGCATACAGTCCGAAACTTTCTCCAACAAAGTTGACCGAACGAAGAAGACGACTGGGGATGGCATTCAAACAAGCAGTAGACGCCGCCATTGAGCGACGGGCGCACCTTTTCATTCAGGCAGGAGACCTTTTTGACAGTGTTGACCCACGTAATCGGGAGCGCGATTTTGTTGCAGAACAACTCATGCGACTACAAGCGGCTGGCATTCATACCTTTGCTGTAAGCGGCAACCATGACACTCCACGCCAGAAGACTGAGCAGGGAGGATTTGCTCCCCAAAATATTTACCACCGATTAAATGGCATGCACTATTTTGACTCGTCTGACGTGCTAACTCCTGTGAAGATTGATGTAGCGGGACTACGATTGGCTCTCGCTGGACTGAGTTATCATCCGGGTGTCACCCCAGGCGGTGATCCCCTGGATCATGTGGAGATTACCGATCCCGATGGCGTACTGATTGAAGCTGATCTAGGAATACTGATCCTGCACGCCGCAATAGAGGGCCATGCGTTCCCAGGAGAGAAAGAAACTTTCGTTCGGCGAAGTAGCCTGGCTAAATTTGCAGGTTTTCGTGTTGTGCTGGCCGGTCATGTTCATGCCTATGACCGTTTCTCGATAGGGGACAAAGCGGTGGTGGTTTGTGGAGCTACCGAACGCATGGAATTTGGTCAAAGCGAAGATAAAACAGGTTTTGTGTATCTCAAACTCTCGCGTGAGGGATTGCGTCACACAGAACAAATAGCTATCAAGCCACAGCCACGCCACGTCATCATGATTCGCACAACCGAACTGTGGCCCCTCCAGCAGCCCAATACCGCAACTCCGTTGAATCCTTCACGTATGCAGGAAAATGAAGCTCCTATTCTCACCGTTGCGGCGCACATCATCCAAAAATTAGATGTCTATTGCACTGAAGATGCAATGGTACGGCTGCATTTAGAAGGGCCGATTACACGCGAACAGTACCATTTACTCGATTTGCGCAGCATCTGGTTGTATGGGCAGCAGCGCGCGTTCTCTTTCGAGATAGATGAGAGCCGCTTATTCTTAATCAATGATCTTTCTCAAACAAAGATAGAGCGGGGTGAACGCATCGCGCCTCGTGAAATGCTGGAAGCCATTACCCAGGAATGGATGGAAAAGACTGAAACACCAGATGGGCGAGCCATTTTGACTAAAACACGCCAACGTGTACTTGATCGCTACGATGAGCTTTCTGGAAGGGAGACCGATCGATGATTACATTGAAACGCCTGGAAGCGCATAATTTCAAAAGTCTACATTCGGTTACTTTGCTGTTTCCCGAACATGGAGCGGTATTGATTGAAGGACATAACGAAGCAGGAAAATCGACGCTTTTTGAAGCCGTCTACGTTGCGCTCTATGGGAAACCTCTAGTGGGAGAAGACAAACAAGCAAGGCAGGAAGAAGTAATACAGCACGGCCAATCACAGGCTATTGTTCAATTGACATTCAGCGTAGGCCAACAGGAATTAACAATCAGCCGCCACTTCGAGCGGGGCAAATCACAACAGGCTAAACTCGTCATCCAGCGACCCGGTGTTCAACCAGAGGAGGTCAACCGGGTCAGAGCGGTGGATGAGCGTATACTCAAGGAGTTGGGAAACCTCGATGGAGATAGTCTCCGCAACTCCTGTTTTGTCGAACAGAAAGAATTAGGGCGAATCGAGTCACTGTCACTTGCCCAGCGAGAGCAAGCTATTCAAAAACTGCTTGGGCTGGAACGGCTGACTCAGCTTATGGAACAGTTCAAATTCAGGCGCGAGCAGGAGCGCGAGCTAACTCTGGCACAAAGCTATTTGAGGTTGGCTCGACTACAGGCCGAAGTACGCACAGCTTCTGCCGAAGAAACCGAACTTGCAGAGCGACTTGATGGTGTGAAAGTTGCTATCCAGGTGAACCGTTTGACTGCTCTGGAGGCCCAGAAAGAGGAGATTGAGAAACGTCTGGCAGAATGCATGGCCCGCGTTCGAGAGGCGCGTGATCGCTTGAACCGTTGTACAGAGATCAAAGAATTTGTAAGCCAGTGTGAAAAGGTTACTCATCAGATAACAGATATTGCTCATACTCGCGTTGAGTTGCTCCGTATAGCCGGGGAACTCAAACGTCTGGATACCATAGAACAGGTCGAATTGCCCCAGGCGCGAGTCTATCTCAAAGATGTTCTCACAGCAGCAGAAGCGGTTACCCAGGCAGTACAGGCAAGAAGGAAGGTGGAGGCAGCAGCGCAAGCAGTGCGTGAGGCTCAACGTCACCTCAAAGAACTTGAACAGGCCGAAAATGAACAGAAGCGGAGAGAGGATGAGTTAGCGCACTCGCAGGCGCGTGTTGTTCAACGTCATAAAGATGCTGAAGTGGAACAGCAGAGCTTCATACAAACGTTAAGCGAGTTGGAGGCAAAGAGGCTTCGTATAGAAGAGACTTTTGCTCCAGTGAAACAATGGGAAGCTGCAAATGAAGAGCTTGCCGCACTCAGGCAGGAAATTAGCGCAACTGAAGCAAAAGAGCAGGCGCTTCTCAAACTTAGAATGGAGATGCAACAGCGAGAGGACGAAGCGCGAAGCTTAGAGATATCTGTAGCTCGTGCAGAAAAGGAGATGCAGCAGGCTAATGATGCCGTTCGCCTCGCAACAGTATATGAAGCGGTAACCGCGTGGATGAGACTAAAAGGTGTTGAGATGACCCTGGGTGGTTATGCGTCGCAACATACTGAACTGATTAATAGACACCAGGAAGCCGGGTTATTGCTAACTACTGCTCGTGTTAAGACACGTAAGCCATTCATTGCAGGAATAGTTCTGTTGGTATTGACAGTATTAGCATTGATTCTGGGCCTCCTATGGCCCGCTGCATTCGCTCTATGTGCCATTTTCTTATGCGGTGCTGGCGCATCCTGGCTACGGTACATTCGTACTAGAAAGAGCGCACAACAGTATTCCGAAGCTCTGGCTCATTGTACGCAAGAACTTCAGCGCCTGGATATGCAACGTCAGGCAGCCATCCAGGTAGGGGGTGATCCAGTGCTGCTCACTCAATATGAGCAACAAATCCTCGCGAGTGGCCTTGTAGTGCCTTCGAGTCTCGAGGCCGGTCGCAGTCTTCAGGAGGAACTTCGACAACAACCTGGCACTATGCAGGAACATCAAACTTTGCAAGAAGCCGCTCATATTGCGCGAGACAACCATGTCCGTTTGGTTGAACAGTTCAAGCAGGCTCACCTTGCTGCTGAAAGAATCAAGCAGGAATTGTATCTTGCTCAACAATCTGGCAATCCGGCGGAACAACTGGCCCAGATGAAGATACAAGAGGCAAAACAAGAAAAGATTGTGGCGACAGACGAGGAAGCAGCCAGACGGTCAATTACAGGAGTTGCGCAATGGCCAACTGATAGCAATGCACTTCAAACATCGCTTTCTGCCTGTCAAATTGAGTTACGTACCACTGGCGAAGCGCAGAAACGACAGGAACTGGCATCGGCCAAACTGATTCGGGAGGCCGAAGCTGATAAGGCGAAAGCAGCGTACTCTTTGCAACAGGCGCGAGAGATAGTCGCAAGATTAAAGGCCGGTGATCCTGCTACACAATTGTTCAATGCCCAGGAAAACCTGGCAGAAATGGAGACAATTCGCCGCCAGCAAGAGGAGGCAACTCACCCACTTTTGGGTAAGCTGCATCTCCGGGTTGAAACAGAAGTAGAGCCTGAACGCGGTCGAGCAGAAGCAAAAATACAGACATTAGAAAATGTACTTATCACCCGCCTACAGCAACAAGAGAAATATAAAACGTACTGGGATAGTCTTACCAATTCACTGGCAACTACATCAACCTTGATCGGAGACCTTTTAGCAGCATTGAACCACCTGGCTATTACAGGATTGCCGTCTCTTCCTCAATCGCTCAACAGTGTCGATATTTCTTTCCCGTATGAACACGGGTTGACAACCACGCTTAACGAGATCAGAAAAGCGCTTCAGACCTCAATTAGGAATATTAGATGAACAGGCCAGCAGGAAGAGGCTTGATGAAGCTCTCGGAGAGAAAGGGAAAATAGAGCAGCAGAGGGATGGAGTAGAAAACGACATAAAACGAAGTCAGCAGGTAATTGATGAAATTTTCTCCATGCGCGCTATTGTTCATCCCTCAACTTACGGGTACAATAGCATTGTTACGTACTGGCCCCTTATAGCACGGGTATCTCCTGTCGAAGAGAGCCAGGTAGCAGAGAACCTGGAAGAGGTAAGAAAACGCCTTTATGCTGCGCGTCAGCAGGAGAGTCTGCTAGCAACAGAATTGCAACACCCCGGCACCCAGTTAAGTATTGAGACATGCCAGCTAAAAGTTACCACAATCCTTGAGGAGCGCGAAATATGCGGATGGGCAACTCAGCTCCTCAGAGAGACACATGATCGCATTGCTCGTCGTGTACTTCCAATTACAGAGCGCAACATGCAGCCGCTTTTGCAGCAACTGACGGGCGGACGGTATCGTGATGTACGATTGACGCCGGAAGACACAGATGGTCAACCCGGAGATATGGATTATCGTATTCGTATCTGGGATCCCATTGCCGAGCGTTATGTCGCTAAAAATCTCTTCTCTGGCGGAACTCGCGATCAATGCTCACTGGCTCTACGTTTAGCTTTTGCGCTTGCCACTCTGCCACAAGAGTTAGGCGTAGCCCCAGGATTTATCTTCCTGGATGAGCCGCTCAGCGCCTTTGATTCCCTGCGCGCCCAAGCCCTTGTCGAACTCATTACAACTGGAACTATTGCTCAGCAGTTCAACCAGGTAATATTAATCTCACATCAACATGCTTTTGATCGCGAAGCATTTCGTTATCATATTCGAATGGAGTCCGGTCAAATTGTCGAATCTGATCTACTTCATTCAGAAGGCAGTCTCATTGAGACTATTCCGTTAGAGCCTGTCGGTACTAGTGGGGGATAAAACAATTTTCCTTGTCGCTATAGGGAGCTTCACCATCCCAGACTCCTTGCTCAGTAATCGTCCCCTGCATCACACGCTGGAGCAGGAGCGATTGCAACTGATCACGATTCAAGCCCGACAGCAGACTCTCAAGAGCAGGCCCCGCCTCTTTGTCCATACGATCATTCATGGTTTCTTCTCCTCTCCCACAGCGTAGAAAGGCTATACTCATCCAGCAGGGATATAGGAGATCAACCCTTTGCGGAACGCTTCCTCCTGAATCTCTCGTGGAGCGTGTCGTGCATCAATGATCAACCCATTGACCTGAATCATCCAGACCAGGAGGTTATCGTCGATTTTTGAGGGAAGTGTCCAATACCTCTTGATTGATATGATACGAGAGCAGTATGCTTTAATCCTATCATACTTGTCTAGAAAGAAGGACAGCTATTATCCGAAGCAAACAAAATATGCTCATTATAAAAAGAGAGTGGTTCATCATATAGAATAAACCACTCTCTTTTTCGTACGGAACCGGCGGGCGTCCAATTACCTGCAAGAAGCCCGGCTAAAATCCCTTACCCGGCCAGCGCTGCAGGTTCCTCCAATTGTTTACGTACCGCTTGCAGGAATGCTGCCGCGGGAGCGCCATCCACGCACCGGTGGTCGAATGTCAGGCTGAGCGTCAGCATCTGTCGCCACTCCACACCCTGCGGTCCGCGGGTCGGTTTCTCGAACGATGCGCCCGACTCCGAGAATGGCAACCTCCGGCGGATTGATTATGGGAGTGAACGCATCCACCCCGTACATTCCTAAATTGGTCACCGAGAAGGTGCTGCCGGTCACCTCCTCATGGGTCAAAGTGCCTTCCCGTGCTTGCTGGGCCAGGCGCCGGGTGTCACGCGCAATCTCCCGCAGAGCCTTCCGGTCAGCATTTTTCACCACTGGCACAATCAAACCATCTTCCAGAGCTACGGCGATCCCGATATGAATATCCCGCGAAAGTCGGATGCTCTCTCCATCAGCATGGGCGTTCAGGCGCGGGTGCTCTTTAAGCGCCAGAGCAGCCGCCCTGACGATCATATCCGTGTACGTCAGGTCGAAGTCTTGCTTTAACGTCTCTCGCAGTTGCTTCAAATCAGTCACATCAACCTCGCTGATCAGCGTAACCTGGGCCGTGTTTTGCAGGCTCTGGTGCATGTGCCGGGCAATTGTCCCGCGCATACCTGTCAGCGGGATTACCTGCGCTGCCGGAGGCTCCTCCAGCGATGTAGCAGCCGCGTCGAGGGCTTGTTGAACGTCATCAATAGTAATGCGCCCACCGGGTCCCGTCCCAACGACGGTTGCCAGGTCAAAGCCACGTTCCTGTGCAAGCCGTCGCGCCACTGGTGAGGCATTGACGCGTTCACCTGTGCCAACCGGTGTCCGGACAGCCGCGGGCGTTCTGGTCGCCGGCGCTTGCTGCCCGGTCAGCATCTCAGCCTTCTGTCGCTTGATCTCGGCATCCTCGTGTATCAATGCCGCCACCTGTTCATCGGATAGTTCCTCGCCCGGCACGACAATTACGGCAAGCGCTGCCGCGACTGGCGCTTCCTGTCCCTCCGCTACCTCCAGCCAGCGCAGAATGCCTGCGGCGGGCGCTTCCACCTCGTTCGAGATCTTCTCGCTCTCGATTTGCACAATGGGCTCGCCCTCCCGGACAGAATCACCAGGATGTTTGAGCCACGCGACTACTAGCCCGGTCTTCATCGCCAATCCCCACTTGGGCATGCTTAAAATAGTTGCCATGCTGCCTCTCCTCTCCGATTTTTTATCTTTGCCACGCTGCTGCGCAGTGTTGTCTCTTCGCCTGCAAGGATGAGGCGAAGAGACAACACTGCGCAGCAGCGTCGAACTGCTATCCCGTTATTTCCAGAACGGTGGCAACGATATGTTCGGGGCTGGGGATATAGAACTGTTCGAGCGGTGGGCTGAATGGCACCGGCGTATGCGGCGCTGTGACCAGCTTGATGGGCGCGTCGAGGTCGCTGAAGCCTTTGTCAGCAACGAGCGCGGCAATGTCTGTGGCGGCGCTACAACGCGGGTTGTCCTCGTCAACAATCACGAGACGGTGCGTCTTGGCGACTGAGTTAAGAATGGTTTCCTCGTCCAATGGGGACAGTGTGCGCGGATCAACAATCTCTACTGAAATGCCGCGAGCTTGCAGTATATCCGCCGCCGCGAGTGCCTGGTGAACCATGCGCGAGATCGCCACAATCGTGACATCCGTGCCCGCGCGCTTGATGTCGGCTTTACCAAGTGGAAGCACATACTCGCCCTCTGGCACCTCGCCACTCATGCCATACAGCATCTTGTTCTCGAAAAACATGACCAGGTCATCATCGCGAATCGCTGCGGCTAGCAAGCCCTTGACATCTGCTGGAGTCGAGGGGACGACCGTTTTGAT
Source organism: uncultured Chloroflexia bacterium (assembly GCA_963769535.1). GTDB lineage: Bacteria > Chloroflexota > Ktedonobacteria > Ktedonobacterales > Ktedonobacteraceae > CF-113. The sequence continues at coordinate 768,391 of CAVYMC010000011.1, forward strand.
GCCAGGCATGTGTGTGAACACGGAATAGTGGCAGCCTGAGTGTTGACCGGCTGCGCCCATGCCCGCGCCGATCATCGTGCGGATGACCAGCGGGCAGCTTGCCTTGCCGCCAAACATATAGCGCAGCTTGGCGCCCTGGTTGTAGATCTGATCCATGCAGACGCCAAAGAAGTCGACAAACATCAATTCTGCTATTGGACGCAGACCGGTGGCAGCCGCTCCGACGGCCGCTCCAATAAAGCCTGCCTCGGTAATGGGAGTGTCGCGCACGCGGTTGCGCCCGAATTCATGTACTAACCCCTTGGTGACGCCGAGTACGCCGCCCCAGGCATCCTCAGTATCAAAACCTGTTACAGTAGCTCCGCCTGCAACATCCTCGCCCATCAAAATTACACGCGGGTCGCGGCGCATCTCTAGCCGAATTGCCTCGTTGACCGCCTGAGCATAGGTCAATTGACGAATTGCGACAGCCATTGTCTCCTCCTTTACGGGTACTTCACATAAACGTCGGTCAGAGCATCTTCTGGCGCTGGCAAGGGAGCCGCTTCGGCAAACCGCCAGGCGTCGTCAATGCGCTCCTGAACCTGCTTATCAACCGCTTCCAGCTCCTGGGCGGCGGCGATGCCGCGTTGCACGATAGAGCGACGGAGCGCCTGGATAGCATCTCGGGAACGATAGGAATCGACCTCTTCTTTGGTGCGGTAAGTAATCGCATCGCCCTCAAAATGGCCGTAGTAGCGAAAGGTTTTGCACTCAATCAGGCTTGGACCTTCACCCCGGCGCGCGCGCGCAATGGCCTCGCCAGCCGCCTCGTAGACCGCGAAGATATCCATCCCATCGATGGTCACGCCCGGCATACCGTAGCCAGCAGCGCGGTCGGCAATGTCGCGACAGCTCATGTGATAGGTCACGGGAGTCGATTCGGCATAGCCATTGTTCTCGGCGACGAAGACGACTGGCAGCTTCCAGATGCCTGCAAGATTCAGTCCCTCGTGGAAGGTACCCTGGTTCGCGGCGCCATCACCGAAGAAGCAGACAGCTACCTGCCCTTTGCCATTGGTCTTGGCGGTAAGCCCGGCTCCTGCCGCCAGTGGAAAACCGCCGCCGACGATCCCGTTGGCGCCGAGCATACCCTTGCTCACATCGGCGATGTGCATTGAGCCGCCCTTGCCGCGACAGGCACCCGCCTCGCGGCCAAGCAATTCCGCGACCATTTTGCGCACGTCCACGCCTTTGGCAATGCAATGACCATGACCACGGTGGTGACTGGTGATGAAGTCGTCATCCGTTAGATGCGTACAGACACCCACGGCAACCGCTTCCTCCCCGGCATAGAGATGCACAAAGCCAGGTATTCTCCCCGCAGCAAACTCCTTACCGGCTCGTTCCTCAAAAACGCGGATTGTCTGCATTTGCTCGTACAGACGAACCAGGCGAGACTTATCCAGTGTCTGGCTACTGGTAAAAACATCTTGGACTGTCATAACTGAAACCTCCTCATAAAGCGATCAAGCTGCCCGTCCCCTTACATCGAGCGATGCAGGAGACCGGCATGTGCTGCCGCTTCCAGAGCGGCAGGAACATCCACAACAGACGGTCCATCAGCACAGAGGCGAACCTCCACCACCGATGTTGTCGATAGTTCAATCTCGCGCTCACCATCGAGCGCAATAGTTCCAGTTCCAGGCTGGAAACGCACTACATCATCCATTGCGAGAAGATTATATGATCTCACGCCAACCCAGGTGACCAGGCCAGGAGCCAGCGGAACCAGTACCTGGGGACCGCCCGCGCCCAGCACGATGTGCATACCCGCTCGCTCGTTTCGTTCATAGCTGGAGTTCAGGAGCGCGCCTCCAAGCGCCGAAAAGCCAATAGTCGCTGGAGCCACATGCGAAAGAACTACCTCACGCACAACTGAGGTATCCCAGACCGCACGCGCGCCTACGAAGGGCATTGAGGAGACGATTACATCTACCAGTGCGCTCTCGACCGCTGCACCATCAACACATACTTCCAGGCGCGGTGCCTGCCGTATTGTCTTCCTGACTCTCATATCGCGAGCAATCAGACCAGCCGCCATTCCGGCAAGCGTCCCCTCCAAAAAGGTCGGGAAAACATTGTTGGTGCCTGTCGAAATGGGGACGAGAGGAACGGAGCCGCATCCCTTAGCAACCGCCCGGTTGGTGCCATCTCCGCCAAGCGTGACAATACAGCCTGCGCCCAACTCGGCCAGCCGTTGTGCCGCGCGAGTGGAATCGGCGCTGGTACCCAGCGCGGGTATCTCCAGGGGTGAAGTCTCGATCGATACAGTGTGTCCATGCAACTCGGCGAGAGCGCGGGGTAAAATGCCGAAATCATGTTCCGGCATATATGCTACGCGCCGGATACCTACAGCCTCCAGCCCCAACAACACGCGACGCACAATGGCCGTCTTCTCGTTATTGTCAAAGACGGTGCCATGAGCAACAAGCCGGCGAATATCGCGCCCGGAGGCGGGATTAGCGATGATACCTACGAGAGGTGAAGGCATAGACAGGCTGCTTTTCTTTCGATGTACAAGAAACGTGTTCAAAGGACGCGCTACAGGACGACGTTACGAGGCAGTTCCGCAGGTAGTTCCAGGATAAGCGCAACATGCTGAAACAGTCATGTCTGGAACGAACTCGATGACAACCTGCTGACGTGAACCTCTGGGTTCTCAGTTCTGACACTTCCCTGTTTATCAGCTATGAGACACACCCTCTTCTTCTATCTTTTTTTCTGTAGCAGGAGCAGTGGTCGGACGTGTCAGTGCTACACTGGCCCAGGCAAAAAATGGACCCAGGCAGCACATAAGAGTAGCAGCTAGCCAGGCATTGAATGGAGTGTACGGTGCCGTTCCAATGCCAAAGCCTCCGTAAACCGTCGCCACAAATGTCGCAAATGCACAAAATGCCGCGGCAATAGTTGAGAAAATGGGTATACGAGCAAAATACACCAGCACGGTGACAACGACGAACAAAATAACCCCGTTGACCAGCGTGCTAAGATACACATTTCCACCTACTCCGATCGCAGGTGAAGCCTTCTGGAACAGGTAGAATGTACCAATCCCAAAGAGTGTGCCAAGGATAGTCGGCGGCACTAACTTCTTCACGCCCTCAAGGTTAGGGCTGCCCAGTAAAAATGCGGCGCCCCAGAAAATAAAGATCCCAAAGATCGCAAAACTGTTGAGGGGTGGCAGCGTGAATAACAAGGTGAGCGCAGCAAGGATTCCTACAGAGAATTCGAGCGGTAGATGCAAACGCATGTTGACCTCCTTTGTGGACTTGTAGATGTACCACAGATAATAAGCCATGACAGTGGTTGTTCTAGCCAGGGACTCCTCTCTCCTCATCTTCCTCCCTTACACTCCAATTGTACAGTCTCGCAACCAATTATACAATCTCACAACACAATTTACCATCACAACGCTATCACAAAGTCTTTTGAAGGTGCCCCCGCAAGTCTATGCCAATTTTTGAGCAAGGTGGTTGCTCGCACTGAAGAGGATTGATCGGTGCTCAGATACGCTACGAGATGGGGAGAAAACAGCGATGAAGATACGTCAACTACCCCCGCATAAATGACGGGGGCTTGCAGCTAGTCCGCACGCTTCAACGTGGTTGGCAAACTGCTACGATAGGCCGGTTGACAGTGCTGAGCTAGCACTTTTCCCGCTTGCGCGACGGCGGCCCATACAGAACACTGATTGCAAAGCTCGCTACGCAACGCAACCCTTGCGGGCTACTCGTGGCATCCTGTACAAGGTACGTATCAGGGCTTAGAGATCGCCTGACGCGCGAGACGAATGCGCCGAAACTGTTTCTCCCCTCATCAGGGTTGTGCCTTTGCCCGTTTCGTCCAGCACGGATAGGATAGCATATCTATGTAGGATATGTCAAGCGAAACGGCTTCCCAGGTGGGTTCGCTGGCTGCGGCCAGCCTTTCTTTCCTCCCCTGTTTGAAAGACAGGGGTTTCCAGTAAGGGACGATTATGAAAATGCTCAGAGAAATTTGATCATTTCTTCTCTGAGCATCTCCTCAGTGTGCTCTTCGGGTTGTGAAAGACTACATCTCCCTCAGCACTGCGTCGGGTCCTTCGTTTCGCGGCCTTTCGTTGCCTGGCGCTTTCGCGATTCTACACCCCCCGTCGGCTTTCCAGTTTTCTTTCGCGAGTTACTTACCGGAGGCAATTTGAATTATACCATCGCGCTTCTGGATCTTCAAGAGATTCTGGTCACATGTACATCACAACCCCTATATGCTACATCTTCAAGGAATCCTCCCGGGTGGATAGCAATTGCCGGTCCTGCTCTCTCTTATGTATGAGTGATACTGCGCAGCGTCACTCATATACCGCTGGATGGCTCTGCCTGGACCCCTCGCCAGGACATGTCTGTTACGTCTCCAAAGTGTGACGACGTTGAGACGAGAAGCGGCATGTCCGTGACCGAAAAGTAAGATCGCGGCTTCATACTTCCGTTGAAAGAGAAAGGAGCAGCTATTGAAATGAGATATACACAATTTCTTGATCGAACACAGGCCGGACGCATCCTGGCCACCCGGCTCGTAACATATGCCAATCGCCACGATGTGCTGGTGCTGGCGTTGCCCCGAGGGGGAGTGCCGGTCGCTTTTGAAGTCGCCAGGGCGCTCCACGCGCCACTGGATGTTATGAACGTGCGCAAGCTGGGGGTGCCTGGAGAAGAAGAACTGGCGATGGGAGCCATTGCATCGGGCGGCGTGCGGGTACTCAATGACGATGTTGTGAAGGTGCTCGCTCTCTCCAACGAGGTGATCAACACGGTTGCAGCCCGCGAACAGCAGGAGGTGGAGCGACGCGAGCGCCTCTACCGGGGGGATCGTCCAGCCTGTGATATCCGTGGACGCACCATCATCCTCGTCGATGATGGGATTGCGACCGGGGCCACTATGCGTGCCGCCGTCGCCGCAGTGAAACAGCGGCAGCCCGCCCGCATCATCATTGCTGTGCCAGTAGCTGCATCCGCAACGTGTGAGGAATTTGCGACCGAGGTGGACGACATGGTGTGTGTTCAGAAGCCAGAGGACTTTTTCGCCGTCGGTTTCTGGTACGAACACTTCTCCCAAACGACCGACGAGCAGGTACGCGACCTGCTCGAACAAGCCGCGCGTGATCAGATGGCCGCGCCACAGAAGCAACGGAGGGTATCTGGGGCAAAGGAGCGCCAGCAGAGCGCCAGGGCCACGCGCCAGATCAGCACAGGAGCCACCACATCGATCAATCCTCCTGCAGATCTCGAAACCAGAACGCCGGGCAGCGCGCTCCACAAGGGATAGGCTGAGACAGCCGTTGCTATACGTGGTTACAAACGGATGCATCTCCCACATCATGCTGCTTGGGAGTGCTTCGCAAAGAGATGAAACAACAAAGAGATCAGAGAGAGTAAGAAGAGGAGGGAACTATGACAATACATCATCAAGAGGAAGTAGTGCAAATACCCATCGATTCCGTTTGGCTTGAAGGATCCCTCGCTCTTCCTGGGCAAGCCCGGGGCCTGGTGGTCTTTGCGCATGGAAGTGGCAGTAGTCGCTTTAGCCCCAGGAATACGTATGTGGCGCGCATCCTGCGCGAAGCAGGGATCGGGACGCTGCTCCTGGACCTGCTCACTGAGGAGGAAGACGCCGTCTACGAAACGCGCTTTGACATCGATCTATTGACTGATCGCTTGCTCCTCACCACTGCGTGGCTGCGCACCCAGCCGCCGACGCAGAATCTTACCATCGGGTACTTTGGAGCAAGCACAGGAGCCGCAGCGGCCCTCAAAGCCGCTGCCACAGCCGGTTCAGCCATTGGCGCTGTGGTTTCGCGCGGAGGCCGCCCCGACCTGGCCGAAGAGGCGCTGGCGCAAGTACAGTCCCCCACCCTTTTAATTGTGGGCGGGAATGACGAGGTAGTCCTCCAACTCAATCGCCATGCCTATGCGCGGCTGCAAGGCGTCAAGCAACTGGTGGTCATTCCAGGGGCAACCCACCTCTTTGAAGAGCCAGGGACACTTGAGGAAGTGGCACGCCTCGCCGCGCAATGGTTCACCCGCTACTTACACCAGAGACGGTAACACGTGAAACGCTCAAAGAGGCAGAGAAGAGTGGAACAAATACTTCTATAAATAATCATTGTTTCGGGAATAAATTGTCGGCCCATGGTGTTATCATTAGTAGAGGGAGGTGGAAGATGGAAGATAGAAGATGGAGAGTGGCTCTACTCGGTGAGTGAAGCGTCCAAATCCTCTTACAATTCTCTTGTGAGAAGGCTGTAGGAGCGGAACAAACGTACTCCACGGATGCGTTCTCACTCACCGGTGGAGAAGTGAGACATGGAAGAAGGAGGGGTGAGGTGTGTGACATGGAAAAGGAAAGGGATAGCGCGCTAGCTACTATCCCTTTCTTCGTGTTTCGACTGCGGCGCATACCATCGTTCTCAGAATGTGACGGTCTTGTAAGCCGGAGCATCACAACCGTGACTGCATCGTGAGGTATTGGCGCTATTCTCAAGAGAGAGACAACGGGAGGAGCGCTTTTGGGACACCTGGCCTCTGCTCTTCCAGTCGCCTGATTCGAGTGGCCTTGTAACCGCAAGGAACATTCGGCTGGAAGGATGATTGTCCAGTATCAAGAATGGAAGTGCTGTATGGAGAACCTGAATCAACCGCCAGAAGGTCCGCAGGGACAACCTTCACAAGCAAGGCCACGCTGGACGACTCTGCTGCCCTGGCTCGTGCTCGCCGTGCTTGCGCTCATCTGGTTCCTGCCCTCTATCTTGAGTTCAGGCAATGAGACGGTGTCGTATTCAACCTTCATATCGCAAGTGAACGCTAATAACGTCCAGTCGGTGACCATCACCGATTATACGGTGACGGGCGTCTTCAAATCGCCCGTGCTGTCCTCGGATGGTTCCACGAAGTCCACCCAGTTCACGACCGCTGTTCCCCAGTTTGGCAATAGCGACCTGATTGCGCTTATGCAACAGCACAAGGTGGCTATCGATGTGCAATCCTCCAGCAGCGCTTCCCTCTGGTTGAATATTGTATTTGTGGTCGGGCCAATTATCCTGATGGTTGGACTCTTCTGGTGGATGAGCCGGCGGATGACAAGCACCCAGAGCGGCCTCTTTTCGTTTGGTAAGAGTAAGGCACGGCTCTACATGGGAAACGGCAAAACCCAGACGACGTTTGCTGACGTGGCGGGTGTCGATGAGGCCAAAGCGGAACTAGCCGAGATCGTGGAGTTTCTCAAAACTCCCGCCCGTTTCCAGAAGCTCGGTGGCAAGATTCCGCGGGGAGTTCTGCTCGTCGGCGCGCCTGGCACCGGCAAAACCTTGCTCGCCAGGGCCGTCGCCGGTGAAGCCGACGTGCCCTTTTTCTCCATGTCCGGTTCCGAGTTCGTCGAGATGCTCGTCGGCGTCGGGGCCAGCCGGGTGCGTGACCTGTTCGACACCGCCAAGAAAAGCACGCCCTGTATCATCTTCATTGATGAACTCGACGCGGTCGGGCGGCAGCGCGGTGCGGGCCTGGGGGGAGGCAACGATGAACGCGAGCAAACACTCAACCAGATCCTCGTCGAGATGGACGGCTTCGACCCGCACCAGGCCATGATCGTCCTGGCAGCCACCAACCGCCCGGATGTGCTCGATCCTGCGCTGCTGCGCCCAGGCCGCTTCGACCGCCAGGTGATGATCGACCGCCCCGATCGCGCCGGGCGTGAGGCCATTCTGCGCGTGCATGTGCGCGATGTGCCACTCGCGCCGGATGTGAAGCTGGACGTGATCGCCGCTTCGACGGTGGGCATGGTGGGCGCGGACCTGGCCAACCTGGTGAATGAGGCGGCTCTGACCGCCGCGCGACACAACCTGGAGCAGGTGACGCAGGTCTGCTTCGAGGAGGCCATGGACCGCATCATGATGGGGGCCGAGCGCCCGCTGGTGCTCAGCAAAGAAGAGCGGCAGGTGATCGCCTACCACGAGGGCGGCCATGCCCTGGTGGCGCTGCTGACGCCTGGGGCAGACCCGGTGCATAAGGTGACGATTGTACCGCGCGGGCAAGCGTTGGGAGCAACGCAGATCGTGCCGATCGATGACCGGCACAACTATCCGCGCGCCTACCTGCTGGCCCGCCTGGCGGTGGGTCTGGGTGGGCGTGTGGCGGAGGAACTGGAGACCGGAGAGTTCACCACGGGGGCGGAGAATGATCTGAAGGAAGTAACCCGGCTCGCACGGGAAATGGTGACACGCTGGGGGATGAGTAGCCGCCTTGGAGCGGTGTTCCTGGGCGGCGAGCAAGAGGTGTTCCTGGGGCGGGAAGTCGGACTGCGGGAGAGGGAGGGCTACTCTGAACAAACGGCGGCGCTGATCGATGAGGAAGTGCATGAGTTGCTCAGCGAACGCTACACCTACGCCCAAAAACTGCTCTCGCTGCATCGAGAGGAATTAGGACGCATCGCGCACGAACTGCTGGAGCACGAATCGCTGGACGAGCAGCAACTCCAGCTCCTGCACAAAGGTGCGAGAACAAACGCGGACCGTGTGAATGAGAGCGAGGCGAGCAGGGACAACCTCGCCGCACCAGCCAGTAGGGGCTGATTGAAACAGATCGTAGCCGATACGTGCTTGTCCCTTCATAAAGAACCTATCGGCATTTGGTCGGGTTATTGATGGCATTCGCCGAGATGCCTTATCACAATGAGAACTCTGCGAGCGAGGAGACGGATGATTCATTCTTTGCAAATTCCACCGGCAATCCATCCCGTAGGCCGGGTTGTCTCTGGAGCGTCATCTTCCTCGTCCCATGTTCGGGATACCGCAGTGAGACTAGAGAGCAAAGCAGATCGAGGCCGCTTTCTGATTACGCTGGGTGCGGGAATTGGGGATGCTGTTGTCGTGGGGCTTAGCGCTATTGATCAGATCGTCGAGAACGACCCAGAAGCATCCGGCAAAATCGATGTCCTGTGCAACCCTCTCCAGGCCCAAATTTTTGAGCATGATCCTCGCATTAACAGGATCATACAAACCGATACACTGTTTTTCGCCGGTTCCCGCATAACACAATGGCCTAGAGCGATCCTGCTTGATGCCGAAGGCGCACGGGTTGCCCATTTTTTGCGGGAGAGACACTATGAGGCAGTCTTCCCCAGTATGGTGGCCCCTGGCCTTTACCTGTCGCTTCATACACGGATGATGTATCCGAATCTTTTCAATTTGGGATGGGATTTGCTCACACGGCGGACCCCCTCTGATATGCCCGTTTACAAACTGGTCAGACAAATCGTCAACAGATACTTTCGCAAGGACATCCCACCATCCTCGCTTTCTGATGAAATTCCTTTATATATGGACGCCAGACATATCCAGCAAGCAGTCACTGTGATAGAGCGTATCAAAAAAACTCCTCCTTTTTGCCAGGAAAGCGTCCGGGTTCTGTTTGTCGAAGCGGATAGCAACTCGCAGGTGACAAGACCGCCGACTCACTTGCTCGCGGCTGCCCTGGCTACTGTCCTGCGCAGATATGGCGCTCTGCTCGTCTGCATTTTGCCGAGCTATAGCGATACCACCGCCACTGCAAACCTGAAAAGCGCGCTGGGACTAGACTTTGCCGAACGTGTCTTCATACTGCCTGCCGAACCAAAGTCCTCGCTCCTCGCAACGGCAGCGCTGATCGATCAAGCCGATCTCTTTGTGACTGGCGATACAGGCATGATGCACCTGGCCGCAACTGCAAAGCGGGTGAGACAAGCAAGCGCGGAGCCATTTGCCCCCAGGAATTCCGTGAAGATCATCGCCCTATTCGGAGGCTCCAATCCCGACGTGTGGGGATATCAGGAACGAACGATGATTGTGGGAAGAGGGCGGAAGGAACAACGAACGTTTCGTCCCGGTTTCGTGAAAGAGCTGTACCAACCGAGAGGTAAAGACTTTTTTGACCACATTTCCCCCCACCAGCTAGCCGAAGCAATCGCTAGCCAGCTTAGTTGATGGCGTATAGGCGTCTCCGCGAAGCCACGCTGGAAGAAATTTTTATGAGCGTCGTTAGCAAGCGCCTGACATAGGGAGGATACATGATTCATCTACGGACAACACTCGCCATCGCCCGCAAAGATGCGCTCACTATTCTATTCAATAAGGCAACCTTGAGTATGCTCTTGACGCCGGTCATGATTGCCGTCTTGTTTGCCGTGCTCAGTGGGCTACTTGGGAGCCAGCCTGCAAAACTGTTGATCTACAACCCGGAGCACTCCCGCATCGGCCAGGTGGTCAGCCAGTCACTCCCAGGATCACAAATCACTCTTGCCGACTTCCCAGACGAGGTCATCTCAACATTTACCCAGGGCAAAAACCCGCCGTACGCTCTGGGGATGATCGTTCCGCCTGGCTTTGATGCCAGTTTAAACCGAGGGGAGCACCCACAGTTGACGCTCTACTTCAACGACAACCAGGTGAACGAGCTGCAGCGCCAGCGGGTGGTGAGCGCCATCACAGACTACGCGAGCAGCGTGTCGCATCCCCTCCCGCCGGTGATCATCACCCCCACAACGATCAACCCGGCCACGTCCCCCTTCAACCTGGATCTGAGCGCCTTCTACGTAGTCCTGGCGCTGCTCACATCGATTAGCGTGGGCATCTCGCTGGTCTCCACGCTGCTGGTGGAAGAAAAAGAGCGGAAGACGCTGCGCATGTTGCTGGTCTCTCCTGCGACCCTCACCGATGTCGTGCTAGGTAAATTGCTGGTGGGGGTGGGCTACCAGCTCGTCCTGTCGGTCATAGTGATGGCCCTGCTGCGCGGCTTTGTGGGCAACCTCCCCCTGGTCTTGCTATTCGTGCTGCTGATTACCTGCTTTGGCCTGGCGTTGAGCCTGCTCGCGGGCAGCATCTTCCACACGACGAGCGGATTGGGCGGGTTCTTAGGCATCGTGAGCCTGCTCTTTGTGATCCCTGCCGTGTTCGCCGGTCCGCTGGGGGCGTTTTTCGGAAATGCCCTGCTGCTTGATGTATTGCATCTCCTGCCGACCTATTATATGGCGGTGGGCTTGCTGGACGCCTTGCAGAACCAGGGGACGATCGGCAGCGCGTTCCTGGACATCAGCATCACCGTCGGCTGGACTGTCGTCTGCCTGAGTGTCGCAGTCTGGTTACTGCATCACCAGACTGCAGTCACAGCCACACTATAAAGCCAACAGGGATCGACTTGCTCTCGCTTCACTCAGCCGCCGGCATGTGTCCCATACTTCCAGCCTCAAACAAACGATCAAACTCGGCTGGAAGTTGAGCGAGAACATCGTCCATTTCGCCCGGCGAGACCGCTTCGCCCAGCACCTCGATCACGACTCGAGCGTGAAAGACGGCATCGGGAAGATCGGCCTTCTCGCGCACACTGACGCGGCGGAAGAACTCCTCCAGTGAAAAGCGTTCGCCTATTGCCGACCACTCGCCTCGCAGATGCTCCGCCAGTTCAGGCGGAAGCTGCGCTGCGAGATCTTTTGCCTCTCCCCCTGAGAGGCGTTCGGCCAGCGTTTCGAGTGTCGCACGGGTTGCGCGCTCGGCAGCTCCACGGGAGCTAAGCCGAGCCCTGTGCTGCACCTGTCCAATAAACTCGTCATGTTTCATCGTCTTCTCCTCTTCATACTTCAGATGTTTGCACTCAGGGCATTTTAACCAGATGTTCAAATCACCACCATTCCTCACGGAGCATACCACGCCCCTCTCACGGTATCATCTCTGCTAGAGACCAGGCCGTCACAGGGCGATCACAACTAACAGGTCGCGTACCTCCTCATCAACTACCTTAGGGAAGAGGAATAGGGCAAATAAGGTTCATTCTTCAAATGTGTCGCCCTCGTGATCTGAAGGCGCTACTACGTGATTGCTTTGTGAACTCGCGGCGCTATCCTGATAGGGGATGATACATGTTGGATGAACGAGTAAGGAGAAGAAGGCGATGAACAACCTTCCAGGTAATCAACCCCTGGTCTTCGTTGTGCAGAAGCACCAGGCAACGACTCTGCACTATGATTTCCGCCTGGAGGTTTGCGGCGTGCTGGTCTCCTGGTCGATCCCCAAGGGGCCGACCCTCGACAGCAGAGTGAAGCGCCTGGCCATCCCGACCGAGGATCATGCGCTCGCCTACCGGCACTTTGAGGGCATCATTCCTGACGACCAGTATGGTGCAGGACCGGTGATGATCTGGGATGAAGGCACCTATACCCCGGAGAGAGAGAGCAGCACGGGGGAGCGCAAAGCAATTACTGAGAGAACAGAGGCAGAAGCGGCCTTGCGCCGGGGGCTTAACGAAGGGAACATCATCTTCCGCCTTTCTGGTAAAAAATTGCAAGGCTCGTTCACGCTGGTGCGGATACGCGGCGTTGGTGCGAAGGCGACCTGGCTGTTGCTCAAGCACCGTGACGAGTACGCCAAAACAGGATACGATGCCACTGCGTACGATTGCTCGGCGGTCAGCAATCGCTCACTCACTGAGATCGCGGCCCAACATGTACAGTGATCAGCACATCGCATAGTGTTCACCATGTGCCATCTTGACCACAAAGAATCTTTGGCGGACACCACTAACCTGTTCCAATTCCGCGACGTGGGCATGCAGGAACGCATTGGCTATGAGAGCATAGTCGAAGAAGGTGGTGACGCAGTTACGCACGTGATAGCGCTTGATGCTCAAGCGAGCTCAGGAGTTTCTCCCGCGTATCGCCCAGGTGCGCCTTGCGCACTGCCCGGCGAAATGGTGACAGCACTTTGCGGGAGAATTCGCCCGGTCGCACAGCACCCACCTCTACCAGCGTATCCACATAACGTGCCAGGATGCCGTCAAAGGCGCTGCGTAGCCGTGCCAGTTGCTCTTCTGTCAGACCCAGGCCCCCCGTTGTTAAGCCAAACAGTGCATCACTCAACTCGCCCAGCATGATCGCACGCTTGATGAATGCCGCAATACGTGCCGGGAGCGGATCAACTTCGTCGTAAGCCAGGTACATCTCGCTGGAGAGGACTGCCATTGGAGTGAAACGCTTATCACCCAGCATCTGGCTAAACACGCCAGCAACTCCACGGTAACCAGGTATGGCCGTGCCATCCTGCCAGCGGATGCGCGTGCCGACATCGAAGATAATCACACCATGAACCGGGCGGATCGCGCGCTCAGCCTCGATAATGACCTTCATGCTGTCCACCCGACCTTCTCCCACGCGTAGATACCAGTTGCTCAGACTGTCATACAGACCCACCATCGTCGTTGCAAGCCCGTCCTTCACTCGCTCGGCACGAACAGCGCTAGAGGTAATCTCGCTAGAGAGGCGACGTACCGCATAAGCATCCCCTCGCCTTCTCCCACGCCTGCAAGCGCTTTACCAGCATCTCGTCTCTGGTCTTTGCGCCCGGCACGCCCGGCATACATCCTCAGCAGATCTCGTCCCAGCGCGACCCGCTCCTCCAGTGGAACTGCCGCAAACCAGCGCCTCAAAATGGTGCCGCCGATCAACGCCATGAAATCGCGTAGTCGCACTTTGTACGTATCCAGCAGATCATGCACCCGCTGTTCGCGGTCGGAGTAGGCGAAGGGGATGCCGAATTCGGCGAAGGGTGCTACGAAGCCGTATGCGATCAATTCAGCGGCGGGCATGATGTAGACCAGTTGCAGCCCAAGCTGGGCGAACCGTGGTCGACAAGTAGACGATTTGCAAGTTTCAGGCTCGTAGAGGCAGAAATCTGCTTCTCGAGACAGCTTTTGCCATCCAATTTTATACACTTACGGCTGCTCAGTACGGAGAGATTGCAAGCGAGTAGGTACCCATTCCTCCTTGTCGCTCATCCGCTACCTCCACCCCTACGAAATCTGCTCGCTTGCTGCTTAACTTAATGCGTACGGAGTTGCCGTTTACTGTCCCTACCCGGTGTGCCTTTGCAGAAACTCCAGGGTCGTCCGGTTGAACTCATCTACCTTTTCGTAGATCGGGGCGTGGGCGCATCCCTCAAAAATCACCAGTTCCGCCTGCGGAATTTTCTGCTTCAATGGGTCGGCAAAACGGGTCGACGTGACCAGGTCGTGCTGGCCGAACGTGATCTGCGTTGGTGCCTTGATCTTGCCGAGTTGAGCCTCCGCGTCGTGGGCGAGCACCGCCTTGGATTGTCTCATGAACGCCTCTAGCGGCTGGACCGGCCTGCTTCTGACAAAAGCGGACAGGGCATCGATGTAATCAGGCCTGGAGGCGTACAGTTCGGGGGTGTAGCACCAGAGGAAAATGCCGCGAATGACCATCTCTGGCACACTTCCCAGGCCTTGCGCCATTACCTGCCAGCTCTCCACAGCGGCCTTGAGAAAGGGATCGGTTTTGGGCCACGCGCTGTGCAGGGATAACGACTTGACCCTGTCGGGATACCTGGCCGCCAGCCACATCCCGGTGGCCGCCCCCAGTGAGAGACCGGCGACGTGTGCCCGTTGTATCCCCAGTGCCTGCATGAACGCCGCGACATCATCGGCAAATAGTTCGGTAGTGTAGGTCCCTTCGGGTTTGTCGGTTTCACCCGCGCCTCGCGGATCGACGGAAATACAGGTGAAATGCTTGGCGTACTCGGCGACCTGAAAAGCGTAGCAGGCGTAATCAGCCGCCAAATATGGGATCAGGATGAGTGGCTCTCCTGTTCCCTGCTGGTCATAGTTGATGGTGATCTTGTTTGCCTGGACTTTTGGCATGTAACCTTCTCCTTTTTTGACTCGTCACCTTGAGAGGTGGCTCACGCTGGCTCGTAATGGTGCCTCGCGATGAGCGTGAAGAGTTTTTTTGACCATTCCCTGCCATTGTACCATATGCCTTTGACGCCTTTATCATGGCCGCTCAGCATGTGACGAACATCAACACCAGGGCATTGAACTCAGAGTATAATGAGCAGAGAACCGAAATGCCTCTTGTAGTCGTTGATCCCTTATGAGTGATGGGAGGCGAGCATGACTGTCGCAAGACACGATGAAGCTACAAGCTCTACTCAACATCAGCCTCATGGGCCGGCGCAGTGCGGAGACAATTCTGAGAGCTCTTGCGTATTCATAGTGAGGTGGCAGCTCCTGTGGGAGAGTGAAACGTTGAAATCAATCGCCATTATCGGCACCGGGTGTAGCGGACTGGCCGCCGCACATATACTGCGTGACGCAGGAAACGCCGTAACAGTGCTTGAGAGAAGCAATGGGGTAGGCGGACGAGCAGCAACCAGGCGGCGGCAAGGTTTCATCTATGAGCATGGCGTTACTTTCTGAAGTACGAGGAGGAACGAGATGAAGCCTAAAATAGATCAAACTGACTTCGGCACGATAACCATTGAGGGGATCGTCTTCGACCACGACGTCCTAATTCTGCCGAACGGCGAGGTAAAAAAACGCAAGAAAAAATTATCAAAGGCCATCTATGGAACCTCTCACATCCTTTCTCTCAACGAGGCAAAATATGTCTACGAACCAGGGATCGAACGGCTGATCATCGGGACTGGGCAATACGGCAATGTCAAGCTGTCGGACGAAGCTGCTGGCTACTTCAAGCGCAAGCACTGCCGGGTGGATCTCAAGCCAACACCCACCGCGATCCTGACCTGGAATGAAGCCAGGGGTGCGGTCCTGGGCCTGTTTCACGTCACCTGCTAGTCATGCTTCGATCTTGCGCCTGCTGACGTAGCACATCGAGTGAGCGTGTATTGCCTGAGGACGAAAGATATTCTCCCAAAGGGATGGCAACGCCCTGGTATACAATAAGGACAGATGTATAGTTTCGAAGAGCAAAGGAGCGGACCTGTGGCCGGAAGCAGCCAACCTGTTCGGATTGATGCCTCATTGTTGTCCCGCTACATAGAGACCCTCGGTGTTATCGGCTGGCAGCCCCAGGGCGGCATTATCCGGCCAGTGTACAGCCCCGCCTGGGTGGATGCGCGCGAGCAACTGGCCGGGTGGATGCGCGCCGCTGGCCTGGAGGTGTACGGGGATGCTGTGGGCAATCTCTTTGGCAGGCTGCGTGGCAGCGAGGAGGGCAGGGCTGTTCTCACCGGCTCCCATTTCGATACCGTGCCGTACGGCGGCACATTCAATGGCGCCCTGGGTATCCTGGCGGGACTGGTAGCGCTGCGGGCGTTGCGCGAACAGGCAGGACAGCCGCGCCGCCCTCTGGAGGTGGTGGCACTGTGCGAAGAGGAGGGGAGTCGTTTTGAAGCCCACTACTGGGGCACGCGCGCCATACTGGGGCTGATCGAGGCTGACGAACTGGAGTGCCTGCGCGATGAGCAGGGTACAAGCATCGCCGAAGCTATGCGCGGCACCGGCCTGGCGCCAGAACGATACCGCGAGGCCGTGCGAGGCGACCTGGAAGCCTTTCTCGAACTGCACATTGAGCAGGGCCGCGTGCTGTACGAAGAGCGGGTACAGCTAGGAATCGTCCAGGCGATTGTCGGTCTGCACCACCGGCAGATCACCGTCAGGGGCAGGGCGGACCATGCCGGCACGACGCCGATGGACATGCGGCGCGACGCGCTGCAAGGGGTGGCGCGCATGGCCATCGAGATCACGCGGTTGGTCGAGCAGGAGGGGCGACCAGCGGTCGCCACGCTCGGCAAATGGAGCGTGAAACCAGGGGCGGTGAACGTCGTCCCGGAGGAAGTGAGCTTCTCCATCGATGTGCGCCATCCCGATGAAGACACGAAGCAGCGCCTGGTGACCGCGATGCTGGCGTGCTGCGAGACGATTGCGCGCGAGCGAGGGCTGACGGTTTCGAGCGAAATCACGCAGGAGAGCCGCCCCAGCAAGATGGATGCGGCGCTCCAGTCCGTACTCATGCAGGCGGCGGAGACCTGCGGAGCAAGCTGGAAGGCCATGCCAAGCGGGGCAGGGCATGACAGCCAGGAGATGGCGCGGCACCTGCCAACGGCCATGCTGTTCGTGCCGAGCCTGGAAGGGCGCTCGCACAGCGCCGCCGAGTACACCTCGCCGGAAGACGCCGCGCTTGGCGCAACAGTGCTGGCGACGGCCCTCCACCAGTTAGCGTACTAAGAGCCTATCGTTCCTGGTAGATGCGCATGTCCTTAGCAAACGAGACGCCTGCACATATGCCGATAAGTGCAAAGTATCCAACCAGAAGCAACCATTGAAGATGCGGTGGGACGACACACCGGCATCATTATAGAAGTATTCCGGCCTGATCATCGATCGTTAGATGAATGCGAGATGGTCCCTTTTGAGTTATAAAGCAGCAAAGTAGGGATCATCTCGAATCGTTTCTATGCACTCATCTACGGTCAGATCCGTGTATAGTTGTATCCACTGATCAGTATAGCGCATAAAGGAAAGATGAAAACGTCGGTTCCCAGCATAGTGCATACGAGCAAATTTTGCCTCAAAGCTCGGCTCTATTGGATTGGGGCCTGCCACGCGATATTCTGCGCAGAAGTAAAACGCCTTGTGATACCACTTGCCGTGGATATCGACAATATAATTGAACTGAGGATTCTCCGGCGGAGGCTGAACGTGTTTCGGCTTCAGCACTGTCTCGATAAGCTCGTTCGCCTTCGTAGTGACTTCCATTTTCAGCGCTTCGGGGAGAGAAGCCGTAGATGTTTTGCGTGGGTACATCGCCCACCGATTGATTTCCTTTGGCAACCAATTCCTCCTTTATATTTCTCCTTACAAACCGGTTGACGCCAGTTCTTCCTTCAAAGTGCGGAGACGACTATGGCGTTTGCGTAACAAAGCGATGTAGGGTGTCCACTGCTCAGTTTCTTCCAACTTCTCGTAAAGAGATCGAATTTTTACCAGGTAGCTACACGCAACCTGATAATTGGATCGCCCATGTTCTGTGATGAGACGTTCGACATGTTGCTGATAGAGGTCTATCGAAGCACGCGGGTACACCTCTTCCGCACGTTCAGCGACTTTAATCCCAATTTTAGGAGTTAGAGCATAATCATACTTCCACTGATAACCTTCTATGTTATGGGGCTTTGTAGCTTTTAGTAATTGAAGCGCCCGCTCAATATCTCCCTCATCGAGTACAGCTTCTACCAGTGTAGAGATATTTTTGGTAGTCTCCAGGAACATATGCGCTTCTTGCCGCGCTGCTTCCCAGTTTCCAAGCTCCATGGAGATCTCACGCATTTTCTGGTACTCCGCGAACCAGGGTCGTTTACGAAAGATGAGTTCGGCCATCTCAAGCGCGGCAGCAAGATTGTTTTTCGCCAGGCAGTGGTTTTTCAGCCATTCAGCAGTAATAGTGTACATTTCCTGCTGAGCCTTTTCATCCATCATGCGTTCAACTGCGGCATCCTGACCGTACTGGACAAAGATGTCTGCAAGCTTCACCAACTGCCAGCCATCAACCCGGCTCGCATCTTGAACGGCTTCATCTACCCGGCCCAGTTCCAGCAACCGGGTGACTACTTCCTGGATGCTCTTTGTCTCTCGACCGATGCGCAGGAACTCCTCGTCGCTCAGTAGGTCTGCCTCCAATGCTAACAAGAGACCGCCATAGCGCTTACGACGCCAATCGCTCTCCGGCTTCTTTTCCTGAAGCTCGGCCAGTGCAGTGCGAACCCATTGCGCAATCGGGTGCTTTTCTTCAGGAGTCGTATCCTGGAGAAATTCAGGTGGAATATCCCTGGTCAGACCAAATCCACCATGGTCTACATCAAAGCGATACACCGCAAAAATGGCCTCCAGAATCTGCTCGCGAAGCATCTCATCTTCTCGTTCGCTCTCCAGGCAAGCGCCCAGGCCCTCAACACAATCTTGAACGACGCGACCCAGCGCTCCGTCCTCATCATGATAGGAGAGGTAATGGCTGAGTGTTCCCACTGCCACCACTTCGTAGATCGCTGCGGCGTTGGCATAATCCCGTTGTCGGGTGAAGCGAGCGGCAGTAGCGGTAATCTGGTATAGATCGGATGAGATACCATAGACGGCGTCCCACTCGCGACCGGCATGTCGAAAAGCTTCATCGACCTGGCGGCGATACTCGTCGGTGTCGACAGGCACGCTTTTATGACCCGGTAGAGGTGGCATGGTGAGTTGCCATTCCACCTCTGGCTGTTTCTGGAGTAACTGTTTGATGAGTGTAATCAACTGGGCTTTGCTCTGACGTTCCAGGATGGTATCGATGTCATCCATTTCGGTGAACGCTTCCGGCTGCTCATTCCATGTAAGGAGCAATGCAGCAACATGTTCGCAGCCGCAATTCCCATATATGGATGTACCTGATGAACAAGAACAAAGGGTGGTAGTGATACCTGTGGCATCAAATGTCACCTGGACACGATACGGTTCAGGCAATAAGCCGTAGCAATATGCTTTCAATGCCATTGCTTGTTGTTCTGGGTTAGCAATGGCTCCATCACGAACATGTTGCTGACCCTTCTGGAAATTCTGCTCGCCGACGAAAGTGCGAATTTTTTGTTCGGTTAACATTGGGATGGTACTCATAGCTAGTTGGCCCGTTCTAAAGCTGCCACATGAGAAGCCATTGCAATTCTGGCTCCTGGCGCAGCATATGTTGAATAATGGCGATGAGTTCAGGTTTCTCGCGTTGTTCCAGGTTTTTCATCAAAGTGTCCCTGGCCGTTTCCCTAATATGATGGATATATCTTACCATAGGTGGCTAGATCGAATTGCCATGCTTTTCTTCTTGCTGCCCATATCGTATGCTATGACTGCGTAACTCACAGAGCATGAGCAACCAGGAGAGGAGGAAGTATATGGCAAGACAGACATCAAAAGGAATATGTACCTTTTGCCGCGGGGAGTTTAGTAAGTCAGCTATGACCAGACATCTGGAGACGTGTGAACAAAGGGCAAGCGCTGAAGCGAAAGCAGGGAGTCGCCGGAAGGCACAGAAAATCAGGACATTCCATCTCGTGGTGGAAGGACGCGATCTCCCGATGTATTGGATGCATCTGAACCTGACAGCGAGTACCACGCTAGCCACCTTAGATCGCTTCCTCAGGGATACCTGGCTGGAGTGCTGCGGACACCTGAGTGTCTTTAGAATTGGCGGATATAACTACTACGTGGATGCAGAGATGGATGCTTACTGGGATTTGCGCCGCAAGAATATGCAGGTGAAGTTGGAAGAAGTATTCGCTCCAGGACAAACATGCTCATACGAGTATGATTTTGGTTCGACGACAGAACTGCTCCTGAAGGTGATTTCGGAACGCGAGGTGGAGACGAAGGGAAAGGCTATCCAGATTCTTGCTAGAAATAACCTGCCGGTCGTTGCCTGCGACGTGTGTGGAGAACCCGCTAGAAGCCTCTGTACTCAATGCATCTATAAAGACAAAGGCTGCCTGTGTGATACATGCGCAAAGAATCATGCATGCAGTGAAGAGCTACTCTTGCCACTGGTCAACTCCCCGCGAGCGGGCGTCTGTGGGTATACAGGTCAGAACCCGGCTTATATCTGGTAACCGGCCATTCCGACATCTGAAGATGTATAAGCAATCAATGCAGCATATATACAATCTCTTTCGAGAGAACGAAAAGAAGGATTCGATAAACGCACCGGCGTGACAGGCAGACACGCCAGGACAGATTGTCTTCACAGTCCCGGCTCTTTTCTTGTTTTGCCTCGTTACTCGAAGAGCAGATGGCCTAAGAAGACCGAGCAGAAATCCTCGTCTTCTAACTGACGGCTGCTCATTCAGCGCCCTCGTACTTGAACGAGAGCTCCATCTTTAATATGGTAGGTAAGGGGCCTCCCCGGCTCGATGTGGACATCTTGCTCGACGATGCGGGCGACCCGCAGATCCCGCAAGCTCTGGGAAGCCCGCTCGATGGCCGGGTGACCGCCTTTTCCCACGACTCGTTACTGGTTCACACCAGTTCGATCACCTTGTGAACACTTACTGCCACTATGCTCTCCTTTAGGCCGGAACGAGAATGCCGCGTCCGCGCAGCTTGCCGCTGTCCAGGTCATGGATAGCGTCGAGAGCCGCGTCGAGCGGATAGATGGCCGTATGAAGTGTGACCTTACCCTGAGCGGTCAATGTCATCAGTTCCACCAGGTCATTATACGACCCTACCAGGTTGCCAATGAAATTGATCTCGGTGGAGATGATGTCGATGGTGGGCACGTTGAGATTGCCGCCATAGCCGATGATATAGTGAGATCCTGCGCGTCGCAACATGGCGACAGCATCGTGTTGAGCTCCTGCCTCGCCGACAAAGTCAATCACCGCCTCGGCCCCCTGTCCGCCGGTAATATCTTTGACGCTGGCAACGTGCTTGCCGTCGGCCAGGACGAGATGATCCGCGCCCCAACTCTTCGTCAACGCGAGGGCTTCTGGAGAACGGTCTAACACGATGATCTCGGCAGGAGTCAGGGCCTTGAGACACTGGATGCCGATGTGACCCAACCCACCCGCTCCGATCACTACCACTTTTGTACCAGGATAGAGTGTTGGTGCCGCCTTCTTGACAGCATGGTAGGCAGTCAGCCCCGCGTCCGCCAGGGCAGCGATATCTTTAGGATCCAGCGACGAATCCAGCTTGACGACCGCGCGGGCGTTTGTCTTGATCAGGTTGGCCATACCGCCATCCACCGAAATACCCGGAAAGGCCGAATCGGTGCAATGCATATCGTTCCCAGCGCGACACGCTCTACAGTAGCCACAGGTGACGAGCGGGTGAAGGATAACCGTATCCCCCACCGCTACATGGCTGACCGCAGAACCGATCTCTTGCACCCAGCCGGCGTTCTCGTGCCCAAGGGTATAGGGCAGGGTCACATTTGATTTCTCTGCCCACTGCCCTTCGATGATGTGCAGGTCAGTACGGCAGAGACCGGCGCCGCCAACGCGCACGATCACGTCGTTCGGGCCGGTGATCTTCGGCTCGGCCACTTCATCAAGCTTTGGCTGTTCGTGATACTGATGCAAACGGACTGCTTTCATATATACTCCTCTATATTCAGTTCATCTACTCCCTCAAAGCGCGATCCAGGAAGACCCCACTCACGAAAAAAATCGCCAGTGGCACGGCATAAGGCAACATTGACATCGCTACCAGCACGAATGAGGGCCTGGCTCCGCCGCCTGGCTCGTGCCACGCTGGCACTGCTCGCCCTGTTGCCATCGTACACGGCGAAAAGTGGCGCATCGGCATCCAATGGCTGTCCCGGCGAAGTGTTCTCTGCCAGGAGTCCGAGCAGCGCTTGTAGAGCAACATACGTGAAAAAGGTAATGCGTTCGCCCTGTTTGCTTCGACGAGAGGTATACCGGACTGCCAGGGGATCGGCCTCAAGATCGGGAATCAGATGCCCTTCACTGTCCAGCGATCCGACATCTCCAACGCGCAGCCGCAACAACTCGGCCAATCGTAACCCGCTGCCGATCAATCCTAACAGAATCGCGCGCTCCATTCCCTGCTGGCCGCGCGTCGATAAGGGAGGAGATGACGGCCTTCCTGGCAGGGAACGCCAGGGTACATTCACACCATTCAGACGAAACCAGATCTTCGGCCCCATGGCCAGCTCGGAGACCTGGCTTTCGGCAAAACCGGTCAGCGCCAGGGCAAAAGAAGCGAGCGCCTGCTCTGCCACCGCAGGCTCTGCCCGTGCCTGTTCGAGCAGCATCTCAAGATCGGGCTGCCCTGTCATCGCACGGAACCGCTCCAGCGATGCAATCGAGGTTCGCACCCATGATTGCTCGCGGCAGCGTTCGACTAGAATGTCAGCCGCGCGCCGAACCGACGGGAAAGCGAGGAGTTCGCTTTCCTTCCGGCCGGCAAGAATTTGTGTTACATTCGTCCTCATCGGCGGCTCCTCGCGTTGATAAGCTCCTGAATCTTATCGCGCAGAAAATGATCGCGTAGTATCACCTCGCACGATGTGACGCCGGGTACCGCTTCCACCCGCTTGCGAATCTCCTGCCCGATGCTGGTAGCAAACCTGGAGGGGCAGAGCGGGCTGGTCAGGTGAAAGTGGACCGTCACCCGATCTCCATCGATCTGCACTTCGTCGAGCAGGCCTAGATCAGCAAGCGATCGGCGTATTTCTGGATCGCGAGTGGAGCCGGCTGCCGTATATACGGCTTCAGTATCAATCATCATCACAACGCCGTCCCCGCTATCCCTGTATCCGTAGCTGGATGGGAGACAGCGTACTCGCGCTTGCGCTGAGCAATTTCGTCGTTTTCAAAGGCCTTTCGCTTGCTCTCAACGTCTATACCATAGAGGCGTGCAATATTGCCGCCGATGATCTTCTGCTTGATTTCGTCCGTGAGGTCGACTCCATACTCCGCTTTGATATCCTCGGGAAGCTGGAACGCCATAAAATCGTCAAGCTGCCAGTGGGGATACCAGATGGGGAAGTCTGTTCCGTAGACAATGCGGTCCGGCCCCAGCCAGAAGAGCAGGTTGGCCATCACTTCAGCAAAGAAGCGGGGACGGTTATGTACAAAGGCAAGCGCCACCGCGAGCGAACCGTACACGTTCGGACAGCGAGCCGCGATCCAGCAGAAATCATCGATGCGCGGCAGGCCCACGTGATCAATGATAAAGTTCAGTTCGGGGTAAAGCCAGGCAGGCTCGTCGATGTCACGCACATCGAACTTGGAGAGGGAGAGCGGCTCAACCGCGGGTCCCTTGTGGAAATGCATGTTCTTCACGCCAAGTTCGATGCATTTCTCGTAGAGTGGGAAAACCATTGGGTCGTTCGCACTCCAACCGCGTGATTGGCCGCGCCATTCGGCGGTATACCATTTGAAGCCACTGACACCGCAGTCAGCGATCTGGCGTTCCACCTCCTTTACCGCGTTGGGCATGCGTGGATCAACACCACCCAGTGAAATAATCCTCTCCGGAGCGCGCGCCCGCATCTTCATATTCTTGTCGGCAGAGCAGAAGCCGGTGTGGTAAAAGTCCATGAGCACCTGGGTCGAGAGGATGGACATATCGGCATCGCCCTTGATAAAGACCTCCTCGAGATACCAATCGGGATCAACCTTGCGGAATTGGGTCTCATAGTCCATCGTCCATCGTTTTTCCGGTGGATTGAAGCCGGTATGGAACGCATAGAAGGTTTCGATGAACGCATCCCCAAATCGGTTCTTGCAGTTTTCCTTGCTGGCATCCCAAAACCCGGTGTGCGCATCCAGCACAAACGAACCATTCTTCATCGATCGGTCCTTTCACTTGATTGGCATGGAGGAGGTGCAGCCAACGACAGCTTGCTTTCCATGCTGAGTGTAGACGTGTCATGAAAACACGCCAAATATACGGGCAAACGTTAGATTTCAGGGGGTCGTAACCTGGACGAAACACTACAAGGAGGATCATCTACGGATGAGTATCAAGCTACACCGATACGCTCAAGTAAAGACTTGATATACAAAGATATACCATAAAAAGATCGAGTTGTACAGTGCCGGATTTCACCATTCGAAATGACGTATCCTTGACGACTGCGCTTCCTGTATGCCTCACTATCAACTTGTACAGATACATGCCTATGCACTGCACTCTACCCGCGCCAAACCACGAACAACACCTGGAGGTCACCATGACATTTGATCTCAAACAGCACAGCCGCGTGATCATGGATGGGCGTGACCGCGCTGGCGCGCGCGCCATGCTCAAAGCCATCGGCTTCACCGATGATGACCTGGCTCGCCCCATCATTGGCGTCGCCAACACCTGGACCGAGACCATGCCATGCAACTACCATCTGCGCCGTCTGGCTGCCAAAGTGAAAGAGGGCATACGCGCGGCTGGCGGCACACCGACGGGCGTCCGATTATCGCCAAGAAGCCCAGCGTGACAGGCAGACATATGCGGCCAGTTTTGCTTTCAGTGGCATGTGCTACGATCGCCTGGTTGGAGAATCGGCCTATCGGCAACGCATGGAGGTCTATCGAGCTTTGCAGTTGTATGTCGATCTGTTAAATAAACTACAGAGCAAAGAGCGCGATGGGAGCCATGTTCGCCGCACTTACGATGATGAGGAGATCCCCTTTGTAGCGACGATGCCCACGGGTTGCGCAACGAGATGAAGAGAAGGAGGAAAGCAGGCCGATGGAAAACATCTGCCGGTCGAGGAGAGGTACTCAGGCTGGCTTGAAAAGACCAGAGCGTTTTAACCAGCTGAGAGGTGATCCTGTAGCGATAACGATTAGCCCAATTCCCCTCAAAATCGGCATCATAAAACATCCCTTCGTATTCCATGCCGCTTTTCTGCATGACCCGAGCGGAAGCGATGTTCTGTGTTTCACATTCCGCGATGATTCGATGGGTTCCGAGAACAGTAAACTCATAGGTAAAGACCCCCTGTACCGCTTCAGGCATATAGCCCTGTCCCCAGAAGCGCTGGTTGAGAGCATAGCCACATTCTCGCGTCCCTGCCTCTGATGCATGGCGGCTCCGGCCAATGATAAGCCATCCGATGAGGAGTCCGTTGCTTCGTAACGTCATCGCCCAGTTGTAGGCATCCCGATGGGAGTTGGATGCATCCTGAACAAGCCATGCGAGCCATTCGCGCCGCTTCCCCTCATCCCAGGAGGCAAAGGGCATAAAGCGCGTGACGGATGGATCAGACAAGAGAGCGTTGAGTGCATCCCAATCGGTCAGGACAAAGTCTCGCAAGATAAGCCGCTCAGTTTCCAGGGTCGGCATCTTCTCTCACGCTTTCTTTTCGTTTGTTTGCGCTCAAGTGAAATGTGATGATACTGCCATCATACTCAGGTCTAGAGCTTTTTTCAAGGGGTTCCGCGATGAGATTGGCCCAACGCGCGTCAAGCCTGTTTGAGGCCAATCGACTCAGCAAAAGAGTTCGGGATTCCAAAGAGAGTGATCGAGACGAAAGGAGAGAGAGACGACACAGCATTGCGGGCGAGACGCTCGGCCCACGAGAGCCGCCAGTGCGCTCGTTGTCGTCAGGTGAACGGCCCGATTGCTCCGGCATTGGCAGGAGAAGCGCCAGAGGCGCACGTGACTGTGAAGGTTTGTGTACGCAGCAGCGTGATCCACTCGCGTCGAGTCTGGCACCGACTCCAGTCTCCCCAGAGGATTGGCTGAGTTGCTGGAGGAAGCACGGGCGGAACGGCAGGTTCGGGAGGCGGTACATCGATGGGCCACAGCACGGCACTCACGCGGCGCGGTTTCTTGGTCTCCGTGCCGTATCCTTGACACTGTTGCCGGAGCTGACAGACCCGACAATGACCCACCCGAGCAGCATACAGGACACGCACGCTCCCATCGCGTTCGGGCCGCCGTTCTTGCGCATAGAGCGGTTGCCCTGCTGGACAGCGAAGTGTGCCATCTGGTTGAGGAATGAACTGGTCTCCGGAAAAACCTCCCATATGCGCTGGCCGTGCGAACTGTGGTGGTCCATACGTCACAGAAGCCAGTTTGGAGGGTTCGGGTGCAGGATCAGACGATGCTCGGGCAGGAGCGAATTCGGTCGTGCGCATGGGCGTCGGGTGGAGGCGATGGCCGAGTTCCAGGCGCAGGTTCCATACCCACTGGCTCACCACTTGCCACACTTCTTGACCACAGGCGGTGTGGGAACACCAACGATCAGGGTCTTGCTCTTTGTCCTCATCGCAGAGCACGGTCTCGAAAGCGCCCCGATGCAGGTAAAGGTCCACGATATCGGCAGGGGTAAACGCACCCACAGGCAAGGCCGTGAAGAAGAGTTCGTAGACGACCTCGCCACGTGTTGTGCCAATCGAAGCTGCGGTAGCAGTCGCTGGGTGTGTAGCAACGATCACTCTGCTCCGAGTTCCCGTCGCCGTGAGAGGAAGATCGGGCAAATCAAAGAGTGCGCGGCAGGTCCCGGTTTCAGGATGCGTGGTCTGCTGGTCAGGTGGCAGAGCCAGGCGGGCCTGGATGGCTGGGAGATCGAGGAGATCGTAGTCCTTGCCGCGCATCACATGGCCCAGCCCCAATCCTTCCAGATCCTCGACAATAGCACCGTTGCCATATTGGCCATCCAAGCGCACGATCCCTTGGGAGAACGGAACCTGCTGAGCGGTCAAATAGGCGCGGATCGCCTCCCCTGCTCGGAGCAGCTCGCCTCGGTAATTGCCATTGCCCGCCCCGGAAAACGTGCCGACCCACTGGTGCGTATGGGACTGGAGAACCGCCGTGCGGGTGCGGACCACCTCGCCGCGCTTGCGCCCCAGATACCCTGGAGCGCAGACCGTGTCAAAACGACGCTGAGCCTGCGGCAGATCGGGAGTTTGTGGCACCGCTCGCTGGTGTGCTGCTTGCCGTGTCCCATCAACATCGAAAATCAGCCAATACATCCCCTGCCGATCCCACAGCCCACCGGGCTTCTCCGAACGGTCCTGTGGTCGGGTCAGCAGATCTTTTAGAAAAAGCTCCCGTAGGGCCTCGACCGGGGCTTGGTCAAGGGCTGCCAGGAACCGACTGAGCGTCGAGCGAGTAGGCAGTGGGTGCGTCCAAACAGCGCCATGAACGCAGTGGCGAACGGCTGCACGCGCTCATAGAACGCTTCGAGCGTGTGTTCGCCGCTGATTGCATAGCCAATTAACACGGCCACAAAATCGATGACCTCAAAGTGTCCGAAGCGACGACGGGCAAAGCGTACCTGCTCTTCGATGGCAGAAAGGATACGCTGGCGTCGAAGATAATAGGCGATGAGAGTCACTTCCCCAAACCAAGACGGCGTTGATGGGACAGATTGCTCTGAGGTCTGGATGGTGACGGGAGAATCGGCGATACTGATCATGGGGCCTCCGTATCAGGAAAAATCTGCATTCTTCCTCATACGGAGGCACATTTCTCCGTTCTCTCGCTATCCTCTATAACCTCATCCTATGATCTCGTTGCGCAACCCGTGGGTATGGAGAGCCCAAGTCGTCGATTATTTCGCTACATTAAGATCGAGAAGCAAGCGCTTCAATGCCTTCCGGTAGACGTCTTGTTGTTTCCAATGCTCAAAGTTGCCGATATGCCGTTTGTTCTGAATGGAAGCCGCCCAACTCGTCGCGTAGTTCATAATAGCCGAATCTAGACGGATTGGAAAGAGCACGAGATGTTTCCCCTTATGCTCTTTCTGTAAGGCGACTTGTACCTCGTACTCTACCCATCTACTGGCTATTGAGTGTTTCGAGAGGACGAGCAGGAGCTTGTCATACCGCCGAATCGCATCGTCAATGCGGACTCGGAAATTGTCTCCGGGTTTGAGATATTCAGGGGCATACCAGCAGCGTACTCCTCTGCGTTGCAGGTCGTGATGCAGGCGCTTGACGAAGGCCTCGTCCTCGCTTGAGTAGCTAATAAAACAGGTAAAGTAGTCAAAAGGGGCATCGCCTTGTGAGCGTATGTAGGAGAGAAAGATTTCAGGGTGCTTTTTCCTCCACGTATTCCAGGCACTCACTCCTCCCTGTTTGAGCATATCAAAATGCTGCTGATTTGCCAAATTAGTTCCCTCCCTAACGCTGATCAAATATCCTCAATTTTGCGCCACCATCTTGAATGAACGAGCCCAGTCCTCCTTGCTCACTATTGTGAGGCTTTTGATAGTACTGCTCGCGCGAGTCGGAACCATTTAAGGTAAACCCCACCATTAGCAACAAAAATGGCGGTTTCTTTGGAAGCCATCTACCAGGTAGAGAAACACAAGAGATCTCAATGGGCCGATGGGATACTGCTCCAGCTTCGTCCGTTCCAATGCTCGATCAGCACATCAGGGCTACACAGCGGGTTGCGATCACAGATGCTGCTGTCATAGAAGACGCCAACCACCCAGACGTCGTTCGATGAGATTGCTGCAACACCCGCAAGTTGGTTCGTATTTTTCACTCCGCCAATGTTGGGGCTGGGGAAAATATTCCAACGGGTGCCGTTCCAGTGCTCGATCAGCGTTTGTGCGATACTGGTTCTTAGGAGTCGTCTGGGATTAACCATTCCAACCTGAAAAGTCCGAACTGACGCTGGGGCCTCCTTCACGAAGTGCCAATTGCCAACGTTATTTCCCGACGACTCCTTAGTTCGAAAAATCCCACTGCCCAGACATCGGCTGGTGAATTCACCGCGACTCCATCGAGCTCACCGTTCACCGCTACGTTGTCGATAACGCCCCAATGGCTGCCATCCCAATGCTCGATGAGAGGCTGACGCGCTTGAGGAAAGTGCCTGTCTGAAAGACCGGCAGCCCAGGCGCTGTAAGCTGAACTCACAGCAATCCCCCGAAACATGTTGTCTCTCTGCACATCTGGACTAGGAAAAATACGCCAAGTGGACCCATCCCAGCGCGCGGTCAATGTGCGATAGGGTTGAGGATAGCCCCTACTGCCAACCCCAAGGAAGATCGAACAAGCCACCCGGGTGGCGACCCTGCGGCTCAATGCTCGCGCCAAGCCCTGGGTCTGGGGACGTCCTCCAAGTATCATCGCCGCTATCGCCGACTCTTTTGTTACCGCATTTAAGGAAGCGAGCACTAGAAAGCTGCTAGTTGTTTTAGTATGTCGGCATAGAGATCGTTTGCCGTTGTTATGGTCTTACTCGATTTGTCCCTGGCAATGTCTATTGCGCGTTTGGCGTCATCACGCGCTTGCTCTAGTTTGCGTTTGATTTCAGAGCGTAGACGATCTAATTCGGTTTGCGTTGTTATTTGCGATCGCGATTGAAATATAGTGGCAACGTGTTCGTAATGGGTGATCGCTTGGAGACAGAAGATATCAGCCTGCTGATCTGCCTCCAGTTTCTCCATGTGAACAGATTTGAGGGCCTGGATGGCTTCATCGTATCGGTTAGCCTTACGATATACAGTCGCAAGATTCTGATAAGCATGAGTGTGGCACACCAGCGCGTCAGTTTTTTCTTTTTCGACTTGCGACTGCTGTAATACATTCTCGGCGTCCTGGCATGTCTTTTGCAGCAAATGCATGGTATCTAATTGGTCTTTAGCTTGTTGTGCCAGAATGAACCATGCTTGCATTCGTATTAAGTAGATGGTTGGGTGTCCAGCTTTGTTGAAGCCTTTTTGCAAAGCCACATCAAGAACCTGGATCGCCTTTTGACATTGATTTTCATTCATTAATTGAATCGCCAGCCCTTTGGCAGGGCCACCCAATTCGGGGTAACGCTGGTGTAGTGATTCGATCTTTACAGTTCCCGAGTTATAGATGAAATGGGGATCGTCTATAAGATCCAAATACGGTTTCAGTACTGGATGTTTGACCCATTCAGTCACCAGGCGATGGTATTGCTGCTTGCGGAGAGGTGCCAGGGAAATATTCTCCTCCTCGGTAATGACAAATAAGAGCAGATGTATGATTACCATTTGACCGAACAACTCCATCAGATTAACAAAATCAGGTGGGTTTTGTACGTTGAGACGCATTATTGCCTTCTGTACTGTTGCTTCGCTCAAGTCTACAGGTACGCTGTCAAGGCGGAGCAGCTCGCCGAGCCAATCAACCGATGTCATGTGCTGCGCAAGCTCACTTATGAGCTCTTCATTGTTGCTCAACGCAAAGAACTTATATTTGAGTCTGATAATATCTTCAACCCACTTGAGTTGACGCGGATCTTCGTCATCATAATCTTTGTCACGACGAGCTGATACACGCTCAGGGATAGCACACTGTATAGCAGCATTTTCTGCGTGTTTGGAGCACAATGCCTGGAATCCCTGGCGCACGTTCATTGGCAACGTCTTAGTAGTACTCGCTGTAAATGCCAAAAGTTTGTGCAGCGTTTCGGATGCTAACGCGGCATTGCGGCGAGCTTCTTTGTCTGCCAGGGCGCCTATGCCGCCTGGCACATGAATTCCTTCCGAACGTGTAACACCCAGGATAAGCAAGGGGCTTTTGAAGTCGAGCTTGCTGTTCAAGAATTCCAATAACTTGTGATTCACGTAATTGCGCACCCGACTGGGGCTGGCCCAGAAGGCCAGGAACTCAGCTTTATTTTCAGCCAGGCTTTTGAGCCAGTTGCTATCGAGCTCTTCCATTAATTTCGGCGGACCATACGCATCGCCAATCGTGCGGTGGAAATCAGCACGCTGGCGTGCGTTAGGGCGTGGGCTGCCCTCTACAATATCATAGAGGTACAGCAATTCGACATAACTCTTCCATGCGAACAGAGGAGCCAGAGGATCTGTTTTTCGGCTGTCACAGAGAGCAATGTTCTTCATGATACGAGCATCGAGCCGGTCGTCTGTCAACATGGCATTCCAGACTCGCCGTGCCTTGCTATGCCAGCCCAGACGATAATAGGTCTCTGCCTCTTGTGCATGAATGTTCATTCGTAGGGCGTGCAACGGCGGTAGCTGTTGGGCTTGCTCGGAGTATGGTGCAAAAGTAACATTTGCTTCCTGAAATAATGTCTCGATTGCGCTTTCCGTTTCTTCGATCCTGGCTTCTAACAGCTTGATACCTGCCAATGGTTCTGCGGCTTTTTGCGTTTCTGGCTGAGAAAAATTTGCCGGTGGCTCAGGTAGCTGGGTCAGATTTTTCCTGAATTTCCCTTGCTGCGCAAGAAGTTCAAGGAATTGCTTTTCCACCTGATCGAGATGCATTACCTCGTCGACCGCTATATCACCTCTACTGCGAATTTGCTGTATCGTCTGTATACTCTCATCGCATGTCTTGAATGCCATTTCCACGTCTCCGGCAATCTGCGCACCTTCGATGATCAAGGTCTCAGTGAGTTGATCTGCCTTTTTGAGAGTAAGTAACCCTTTCAGTCGGTCCCATCGTACGCCAAGATCGACGCGAAATTCTTCTACCTGATGCTCCAGATCATGTACTGAAGCCAGGTTTCCTTGCGTTTTGACCTCTAACTCAGGTGGGCGTTTTGGGTGCAACTCCACAAGTGCGTTCTGTAGCTGGCGAACATAGCTATCTATCGTCTGGTCTTGTTCTTGAGAGGTTGCGCCATTTGCCGAACCTGTACCCTGCGTTGCGCGCAAAAACTTTTTCGCCGAATGGTAGGCGCTCAGGCCGCGATATTCGTAAGGCGTCCATAAGAGTTGTCGCTGGTGAATCAGCGCGGCGAGAACTGGCGGAATCTGTTTCTTTTCAACCGCCTCAGCCAGCATGGTTGATAAATCTTTTTCGTCTGCCTCGTAAAGTTCGCAGACCCTATCGAGCAATTGCAGCGCAGGCCCATTCATACCTGCGAATTTCTGGTTTCGCAATTCCCGCACACATGCGATGGGGTAACGCGAGATGATCCACTCTATCCCTAGAATGGCAAAAGCTGCAACTCCACCCGACCGCTTCCTGGCCGCGATCATGGTAAGTAAGGGAAGTAGCTTATCCAGCTTCGCCTCCGTAGGCTCCCCTTCTAGCAGCCATTCCGCGGATAAATCGATTATACCGCTCCAACGATTTTGGCCAGGAGCAGTTAGCCGCCTGGTTGACGTGATAGGGAAATCAGGGGATGCTGCTTGTGCTGGGCCTGGGTCTTGTTCACGTGCCGCACCTGGTATTTTTTCCACTGTGCCTTGAGCTAATGGCGGTGTAAAATCTGCCAGTGCAGGGTGTATCTCGTCCTTGCCCGCGTTAATTGCCTGAGCGATCGCTTCGCTACGCTTACGTAACGCGTCAGGGACATATTTGTCGTTACCCCGGTAGATAGCATTCAGCTCATTTTGCAGCAGCGAGATATGCGCCCAGATGCGATGACTGGTTGGAGCAAGCTTGCGTGCCCTTTGTAGCCAACTTGCGGCCAGCTCAAATTGTCCATAAACAAAATACAGCCGGGCCAGGTGATACGCAAACTTGGGGTTCGTGCCATCCAAACGCATCGCCTGGTATAACAGATCAAAAGCTTCATTGGATGGTGTCCAAGGATGAATAGCCAACCGGAAGCTGCCCTCAGCTAGGGCTTCCACCAGTTCGCCCCTCTGAGCTTCCTCTAAATGCTTCCTGCCCCGCATCTCTTTTTGTAGCGTCTTGAGACGGCGACGCAATTCGTCCGGCTCTGTTATCAACTGAGACACCAAAGACCCTCCCTAGAACAGCGATCGCATCTGCGTCTTGGTCAAGAGACGGATGCTTTTCGCATCACCAATTGCAAATAATTCGCCAGTCTGGTTGACTGCCAGCAGGCCCGATTGATTACAATAGACAATCCGATTCTTTTGCATCAAAGAAAAAGACCGGTCAGGGTTGTAAAAGACGCGCCAAATATCCGCGTTATCTACGGAAACTGGAATCGCGCCTGGAACAGTAGAGAAGTTCGCGCGTATCGTTAACTGATCGTCAAAGCTGATTCCTTTGCCCTCTGTGCTGATGATGACCGGGCACGGCACATCGCCAAATACGGCCAGCACGCGGGACAGCGGCTGCGTATCACTCAAAATGCCAAAGGGACGCGGCTGTATCTGGTATAGCTTTTGTTCTCCGGCGGCTACCAACACTTTTCCGCAAGCACACAACATGTGAATAGGTGATTTCAGGCTTGAGCCATTGACGCGTCTCGCTTGCTCGTGGGCATTACGTTCGTTATATTTACACTCATAGACATCTAGCGTGCCATCGAATCCACACACATAGAGTCGCTCGCCCATGTATGCCAATGCTTGCACGCCCGCATTGTTGCGCAAGATCGGATCGGGCATTTTCCCGTACTCCAGCCGATAGACTACTCCTGTCCACATGCCTACGTACAGAGTATCCCCGACAAACGCGATGTCTCCCGGTACAGTGAATCCCGCTGCGTTACTGGTTAGGTTTTCGGCAAGATTCCAGGATGCATGCCGACCATCTTCCCATAAGGCATACGCCGTTCCTGTCCAATCGAGCAGAGCGATCATCTGACCTTCACAGCGCCATAAGCGTACCTGCCCTTGCATATCAAGCTTGCATTTTTGCACCAGGTTAGCTTGTTCTACGACATATACTGTCGCTTGTCTGGGTGATATCACCGCTAGT
Source organism: uncultured Chloroflexia bacterium (assembly GCA_963769535.1). Classification (GTDB taxonomy): domain Bacteria; phylum Chloroflexota; class Ktedonobacteria; order Ktedonobacterales; family Ktedonobacteraceae; genus CF-113. The sequence goes on from CAVYMC010000011.1 coordinate 802,316, forward strand.
GCTCGCCCTTCAGCAAAAAAAACTGCCAATATTTTTCCAGCATCTTCTTCTGCGATATGAACGATCGATTTGGTTTCGATCTCGTCAATACCGCCAGGTGGCATTTCTACCTCAATTGTCCGGCTATAGGCAGCCTCACAGCCATCTGATTCGGCAATGAGCCGTGCTTCATGCGCCGGGTCGCTGAATGATAGGTCATCAAAGGTTGCGATACCCTCCTTGATGGGTTGGGTCAGACTTCCTTGCAGCGATCCACCTGTCGCTCGCAAAGTGATTTGCCCATCCTGGTCTACCGGCCTGCCCTCCCCTGTCAGCGCGACTTGAATCGAAGGTAAGGTGTGGTTCACAATGAGCCGGGTTGGCGGCTTATCCAGAAATCTGATCGTGAGTTGTTCATGAACCTGTTTCAACTCTAACGCCTGGCACAGCCGAGTGAACCAGTCTGGTGATGTAATCGTCCGGTAGTTGATCAAGCTAACTTCAGGTGGCACCTGGCCAGCAGCCTTGGCGTCTTTGAGAATGGGGGAAAGTATGCCCTCTACCCCCATCGGATCGCGCCTGAAGGCCTGTGACAACTCCCACCTGCACATCGATTTGTTAAAGTAATAAACTGAGTAGACGGGGACGAATTTGCGGCTGACCTCGATGGCTTTTACCAGTGTGTCAATAAAGTTGTCACCAATGCCGATGCCTTCAACATCGAAAAAGATGTGCGGGCGACGCCCATCAGCCGTTCGGCAACGCAGCAGAGGCTTGTAAAGATACTCACGCACCCACTCCAGCCTCTTCGCGTGCGTAACTGATGAAAACATCGTATTGAATAGTATCGTCGCTCATGTGCTATCCCCATCCATTCAACGAGATGCTCCTTACGCTACATAAGCTGGAGCAGAACCTGGTCGACAGCGCTCATCAGTTGCGTCATCTTGCCTTTGGCTCCGTCGCTCTCGAGATTGAGTGACGCTTGCTTCATTTCGGCCAGCAAGGACGTAAAGAAGTTCCGCTCGCCATCCTTTTCCCAGGGTTTCAGCCCGCCGCGTCTCTTGATCCCATCCATGTGATCCATAAACTTGCGAGCATACTGGTTGACGATCTCGACCTCTTTTATTCCCGCTTGCATGTCTTCCAGTTGTTTATAGTTACGTTCCACAGCTTCGCTCAGCTGATTTCAATGTCTGTAATCCATTGGAGCTTTGTATCTGTGAGCGTGCATCCCTGATTTCCTGGCGCAGTCGGCTCATGCGTCCAAATGCGTCATTCAACTGATCTACTGACCGAATGCCTTTTTTGGCTCCCGCCATGATCGCCTGGAATTCTTGGACTAGCTTGCTGATCAGCCTGGATTCGCGTTCGGTGGTTAACGCCTGCTCGATTACTTTTACCAGCTCCTTTGCGTCTTCGATATCAGGATCGACCGCGCCAATAGTGGCATGTGTGTGCGCTAATTCAAGCATCGCATGTAGCTCGTCTGGCTGGAGTCTTTTGCGTGAACTCGTCAGTTGAAACAACCGTGAAACGGTGCAGCCAGCGTACAGAAAGTTAGCGAATGGAAACCGAGGTACCCAGGCAATGACTCGTGCTAGAACTTTCTCGGCATCCTGATATTTTTCCTTTTTCATCAACTGCTTAACTTCCAGGAGTTCGTTGCTAACCAGGAAGAAATGAAACGTTTCCATTTCTTGATAAGTGGAAGCTACCACCATAAGCGCGGCATTTCTTTGCCCGCTCCCAAGCAGACGCGCGCCACGCTCCATCTCATCCAGGTATTTTTCGAACTGCTGGCACAGTTTGGTGCGACGTAGCTCTGTTGATAAGCTCCGAACTTTGTCGCGCGCTCGGGCAAGTTGCCCTTTTTTGACAAGGTCGCGCGCGGGCTCCAGTTGTTTGGCGGCATAGCGGTCCATGATTTGAACCTTGAGCCCCTGGAGCAATACCGCTTCTGCTGGCGCACAATCTTGAATTCCGGTCTCCACTGCTCTGAGTGCTTGATCCAGACGGTTGGCTAGCATCAAGGTGCCGCTGAAAAGAAGATGATAAATCTCAGCATCCGGATCGAGTTGGATGAGTGGCATTAGTTTGCTGATCGCCGTATCGTACTTTTTTTGCCGGAGCGCGAAGAGATTTTCTAGCAGGACCGGTAGCATCATGTTATTGCGAATCCTGGCTTTGAGTGCCTGTATCTTTGGCGTTAGCCATGGTTCCAGTTGCACTTTGTGTAATGGGCGTAATGTCAGTAGCGCCGGCCTCAGCTCATTCAAGTTTACCTGGCAATACGCTAAAAGATAGATTGCCTCTGGATGTCCTGGCGATTCCCGCAGTGTGCGGTTGAGCAGCGCTATGGCTTCAGGGTATTTGCCAGCGGTGATCAATGCTTGCGCTTCACGCAAGGCCCGTGTGAGTGGACTCTCGAATGCACCAGTGGTCAGCAGAGACAATCCTGCATCACTGAACATAAGGTTATCGTCTCCGGACTTGCTCTGGATCTTTTTGGTCAATTCGTCGACCTGGCTGACAAAATCATTCTTCGCCGCTTTAATATTGGGGTCAAAGTTAATGGATGGCCTGTCCAGTATTAGCCGCGCGTCAGGTTCGCGTGTGAAATGTGCAAAATTGCTGTCGTTTATCATCAAGACTCCTGTTCTGGGAAGGATCAGATTTCATCGAAATCTGCATCATCCGGTTCCGGTATCTGGCCTAAGAGATGCTGGGCGATGGCTCGACACAAGTTGTATTCGTGCTCGTGATCGAGTTCAGCAAGCAATAGCAAGCTGCCCGCCATATTAACCTGGCTGAATTCGCCCTCGCGGTCCTTCTTATCTTCTTCGAAGGTGACTCGTTCCAGGCTTTCCAACAACTGTATATGGGTCAATTTTTTTGCCATTCGTATCCCTCCTCTCATCGTTCTAAGGCAGAGCGTTGGTTTGCCTCTCAGTGGACTCATCTTCTGGAAGGAGCAGTTCGCCTATTTCTCCTAACAGGTTACTTTCAGCATCCTGGAGTGCAACACTGTTGTTCGTAAGTTCCTGGATCAATTTATCTACCAGTTCGACTTGCCTGACGACAGTGCTGCCCGCCTCCTGATCTATCTCCTGGAGCTTAGGCTTGATGATCTTTTCCATCCGCATACGCAGAAGTTTGCTGCGATTTTGGAGATCTTCTATGCTTGGAGATGTTTCTGTCTCACCCCTGTGCATATCGATCTCTCCGAGTTGCCTGAACCGTGCAAATTGGTTGAGGCGATCGCGTAATTTTTGACGCAGCTTTTCAGGCACTGATGGATCTTGCAGATAGCGCCTGGCAATTTCCAGGAAGCGATCCAGGCTTCGCCGATAGAGCTCTATCACTTTTTGTTCGCGTTCAAGCAGGGATATGATGTCTGCCAGGTTGCCGCCATTTTCCCGGTATTGACGCAATTGTTTGAGCGCTGCCTCGCGCGCGGCATTATTATCCATAGAAAAATAATAGGCAATCAAGCCACTGACCAGATTCGCGTCTGCCCATTTCGGATCTACGGTCTGGACCGCCTCGATGCGTTTGTCCAGCCTGGCACGTTCGGAGACCGGTAGACCCCTGTTAGCAGGAAGCCGCTGCCGCCAGCTTTCAATGAGCAACGTGACATGCCAGAATAGCGCGTTGCGCAAGAGAAGTTGTTCTACCAGTAACTCGGTGTCCTGTTGTTTGGAAGCAGCTTTTTCAGCGCGCGCCGCTGTCGGCGAAATCTCTTTCTGCAACCTTTGGAGGAAACTACCTAGTTTACCATCCATATCATCAGTCTTTTGGTGCCAGTCGCATAGAAGCAAGCCCAACTCACTCTGCGCTGTCGAGCGATCGGCCTCGGAAGCTGTGCGTTTGGCTTCCTCGAACTGATTTCGCGCCTCTTCTATTCTCCTGTCTAGAAGTGCTCGGATGCCGATAATCACTTGCTGGTCGTCGATGTGATGTGGAAGACGTTCATTGAGTTCCTTGACATCCAGGCGACGTACCTTCTGATAATAGTCTAGAGCCTCCTGGATACTATTGCGCGACCAGCACTGGCGTGCCAGGCGCAGGAACGCGATCCCGGCGATCATCTTTGCATCCAACAGATCTCGTAGCGTGCTCTGGTGTTCTCCGTAAATGCGCTCAACTTCTTCGTACTTTTCCTGTTTGAACTGGAGCCACATATCCAGGTATAACGCCTCGCGGGTCATCTTTTTTGACAAGCGCAAGTCTTTGATGGTTGCCGCCGCCTCAGCGTATTGCCCTCGACGTGCTCGTACAAAAGCCAGCAGAAAACGCGCTTCAGCGACGCGCTTCTTTCCCATGCCAGCTACTAATGCCTGGTTCAAGAGTTCTTCGGCTGCCTGCAAATCATCGGCAGCGTCCCTGGCGATTAGTTTCTTCGCTTTGTTTAGTAAACGTTGTTTTCGGAGGGGTTGTATTATCCCAAAAAAGACCAGCACACCAGCCAGCAATATCACCAATATACCGCCTATAATCAGAACAGATGGTGGCAGGTTGGTGATCTCTGCAATTCCTCCGATACCGCTGGACGTTTGGGTAGGCGTCGGTGCTGGTGTAGGAGTAGGCCTAACTGTTGGCGTTGTGGCCAGGATCACGCGACCGATCGGTCCCATTCCGTATGTTATCAAGCAATTCCCCTTTTTACGTGGTGCTCTCCCCAGGTGGAGCCTGGAAAGCCGAAGGATTACGCAGCATTAGTAATTCTCGTTTTAATTCCGTCAAGTAGCTTCCCCAATCTCGAATCTCACTCGCGGCTACAGATTGTTCCTGTGTTACAAATCGCAGGCCGTTCCGAATGGAATCCAATTGCTTTTCCGCTTCGTTCAGCATGCTCAGCTTCATGAGTGCTTCGGCATAGAGGAAGTTAAGGCGGAACTTCCGAAAGGCATACGTGCCATTCTCAAAAAGGCGCGGATAGATAATCTGCACAGCACGCTGAGATTGCCCGATCCGGATTAGAAATTCGGCTCGTCGCTCCTCAAGCTCATCTCTCTGGCTATCGGGCAATTTTGCAATATCGCGCTCGATAGCCGCATCCAATTGATTTGCGACCTGCACATTGTGCTGGAATACCTGGCTTAAGGACGGGAAGGCCTGGTTTTCTGGTGCACCGGTAACGATATCAAAGTGGGTCCTATAAGCTTCCTGGCGCTCTGGTTCCAGGGCAATTGCTCTTTCGAGCAATTCAAGTGCAGCTAGCGATCTACCCAGGTCATTGCCTGCAATCGTTCCTCCTAAAAGGAGGAGATCATATGATTCCTGGAACAACAGGATATCTTGGAGCAGGGCGAAGGCACTATCGCCTCCAGTTGCCCGCCGCATTTCTTCGACTGCCGTTAGGGCGTCCATTCCTTTGCGGCAGCTCTCCAATTCCAGCGCGATTTTTACCCAGGATGCTGATCGTCGCATGCCTGGATCAGGAACCAATAGCGCGTAGATTGCCTTGAGTGCTAGCTGGGTGGCGCGGATACGCTCCATCCAGAACGGCAACGCCAATTCTTGCTGAGCCGCGACAAGCGTACCAGTAGCTGCCCGCAGCAATGCAGTGCCAGGCGTCGATTCAGCATGCAATTTGCGAAAGCAGTGCAACAACATCACACCAATAGCGAAACGATCTAGAGCTTGCCCATCTCCTTTTGCCTGCCCGCGCACAATTTCTGGAGCCAGGTACAGGCTACGTTCCGGTTCTGCAAGTACTGCTTCAATCTGCGGCAATCGCCAGAAAGGGAGTGCCAGCAAGACTGGCATGCCATCCGCACCTAGCAGAACGTCTGCTGGCATGAGCAAAAGCGGTCCCCCGGTTTTCTCTTGCCACATTTCTATCCGGCGCACAACTTTCAATACGCAATCGAGTCGTGCCAACGCATCAGACTCTGTGAGTACTTCACCCAGCGTCTGAACCGTTTCTGTAATCTGGTAGCGCACCAGATAATAGGACAACAGATCTGACAGTGGTTGTATCTGTTCCACAGTCGCTAGACCATCCTGTGCAGGATGCCCAACCCATCTCTTGATGGCATTGCGTCGATAGAGAGGAACCTCTGTGATCGGCAATAAACGGAACCAGGCTTTCGATGTATGCGACCGGTAGACCCAGCTATGCATACTGGGACCTACACGAACCAATTGTTCGACGCCGCTATCGCCAGTCAGTTCAATGTGTTCTGGCGGTCTAGCGCCGAATATTGTCAAAGACATCGGCCAGTTCATCACCTGACTCCACAAGTTCGTTTTCAGACGCACCCGCATTTAGCTTGACAGTAAAGGCATTGAATGCCTGGAGCAGTTCGGGGTTCATTTCCTTTGTCAATTCTCTCTGCGCTCGTCGCACAATCTGCTTGAACTGGTCAGGGACTGGCGCAACTGGCTGGATTATCTCGCTGGCAGGCGGCGTCGCTGGGTGCGATACATCTGCCTGAGATTGCGGTGCAGAAGGTAGTGGCGGTGCAGGAGGCATGGGCGGCATGGACGGAGTCGTTGGTTGCGCTGGCATTGTGGATGCCGCCCCAAAGCCATGTCGCCACAGGTTGAGGAGCTTGGCACGCACACCAGCCAGTTCATTTTCTTTGATACCGGTCTTTTGCTCAAACATTGCCTGGTAAGTTTTTCCCTCATTGAGGTGCTTCACTATCATGGATAGCAGTCCATCGCGATCCAGGGTAAATGTCACATCGAATTTGTGGAATCGCGGGGGTTGGGATTCCATCGGTCCGATTTTCAGTTCACCGATCAAGGCATTCTCGTATGAGTATTGGCCTTCACCCTGATAGACAGGCACAAGAATGTATTCAGCCGGGCCAGGATTGGTAAAGCCATCTCTGGTGATGGTCACGGGGATGTTCGTTCCCAGTTCGACGATCCTTTCCACCACGTTGTCCTGGACGCCGACACCGAGCGAATGCTCTGTAATGAGGCTGATCTGAACATCTTGAGCTACATCAGTGGTCATAAATGTGGTGTCTGCTTTTTGGTTAATGTCGAACGAGTCGCTGGGTTGGAACCGCGTTGCCATCACCGCCGCCCCACGTGCTACTACCGCGTCAGGGTTGAGGTTGGCGCGTAAAAAGTTCGCATCTTTCTGAAAATATTCGAGCAACCTGGCCCGCACCTGGGGAATCTTGCTTGATCCGCCGACGAGGAGAATAGCGGTAATATCTTCCCTGCGTACGCCCTTTTGCGCTTCTGCGAGTTTGACAGCGTAATCGACGCAGTTGAGTGACTTGTTCAATAGTGGCTCGATCATTTGTACGAATATATCGCGCTTGAGATCCAGCCTGGGCGGATTCTGCGGATAGAGTTCAGCTAAATCAAGCACTGCTGTATCAAAAGCGCTGAGTAGAATTTTAGCCTGCTCAGCCTTGAGCTTGATGCGCGCTTTTGCATTCATATCGTTGCGAATATCCAGGCCATACTTCTTTTGGAGTTCGTCAACGGCCCACCCGGTAATGAGATCATCAAAATCGCCGCCACCCAGTCGTGAGTCGCCCGATGTTGCGATAACGTCGATTTTCTGCTCTTCGACGCTGATAATCGAAACGTCAAACGTGCCGCCACCCAGGTCATATACCATGTACACCTTACGCGTCGGCTCTAATCGATCGAGGCCATAACAGATGGCAGCCGCCGTCGGTTCTGCGATGATCTGGCGTGGATAGAGCCCCGCCAGGCGCGCTGCTTCTTCAGTCGCCTTTTTCTGTTGTACAGTAAAATGGGCGGGCACGGTGATGACCGCGTCGAATATCTCGCTGCCTATTTCCTGTTCGGCGATCTTTTTCATTTTCATTAAGATAAAGGCGCTGATCTCCTGCGGTTTGAACGATTTACCGTTCAGTTGGACCTTGACGGGATTGTCGTTGAATACCGCACCCATCTCGCGTTTAATCTCGATGATAGTATTCTGTGGGTTGGCAGGAAGATTATTTTTTGCGGGGCGTCCCACGAGGATTTGGCCGGTATTCTGCATCACACTAACTACGGACGGCGTGGTTTGCGGGTTAGTGGATTCCTCGGAGTTGGGAATAATCTGAGCCAATTCGGCGTGGGGATTAAAGGCGGCAACCGCGCTATACGTGGTCCCAAGATCGATCCCGATAACACGATACAAGTTCGTATTCATCTGCTTGCTCCTTTGCAACGGTATGAATGATAAACGTGAGTCAGGACAAAGAGACATTGGGAGCGGCAATGGTCACCCCAACAGGCCGGATAACTCCAGCCTGGGTGCGATAGCCAATCCGGCTCGCTTCGAGTACGATGCCAGTTTGTCCATGAGCGTATCCAGTACATTCCATGAATGTAGGATCGAACGGTTCCCCCACTGCAACGGTAAATTCGCTAAATCCCAGACCTCTGAGCATCATCGTTAACGAATTGATCAGCGCGTCGATCTGGTGGTATACAGGCGATTCTGTATTCGCTTGCGCCGCCTGCATGGCACGTAACGAATCCAACATTGGGAGCACACCATTAAACACTCCTAGCGCGCTTAATGATTTTCGTTCTCCGAGCAGCTCGGTGCGCAGTGCTCCAACTTCGACCACAGCGGCGCGGGTATCTTGCCGTAGCCGGACTTCTAGCTGTTCGAGCCGGGCAATGATGGTGTTCTGAGCCGCTTCCATGTCTTGTACCCGCTGTAGCAATTGCTGTACGTGATCAGTGATGGTCTCGAGCAAGCGAGCATGGTCACTCGTAATCTGATCGAGAGGCGTGCCTGGGTTGATGGCTTGAACGCGTCGTGTTCTGGACACGTTTGAATTGTCTTTGGTCATGACGAGACCTCATATGGTTCTAGATACCATCTAAGCGAGAGGCGTAGCTAAAATCAGCATAGAAATCGTCGCGCGTCAGGTCACTAGGATGGAAGACGACTTCGCCTTGCCCGGTCAGAAACGCAGATAATTCGTATCGAAGGAATATCAGGGCTATATTGCAACGATTTCTATCAAAGAGATCGTTTCGTCTGCAATCGGCCAGCTTGAAAAGTTCCAGCGGAGGATGTTCGCGGTCGTAATTAAGGCGCCTGGCAGGTGGGGAAAGGGGAATGGTAGGAAGTTCTTCCAGCTTACGGTTAAGCTCCTCGTATTGCGCGCGCAAGCGCCTGAATTCGTGATTATAGGCAAGAGCACGGTTTTCGAGTTTGTCGAGTGCTTCGCGAGCCTTACGGAGTTCGGCTTCTCAATTTACCAATTCAGCGTTGGGATTTTCAAGTCGCAGATCCGATACTCGAGCTTCTGCCTTTCGTAATTCCGGCACTGCCTCATAAATGGCATTTAATTGAACGCCGATCTTTGAAAGCTGTACCTCGATTTCTTGTCGGCGGTCACGCATCGCGCTCTGAATTTCGTCAGTGGTCGCTTCGGGTTCCAGCCCCAATTCCTCGTAGAGAGTGTCACGCGGAATGGGCAACGGATAATCAAACATTCTTAGTCCCTCCTTATAGAATATATGTTCAGCAGTAGCCGCTGAGCTTGTCTGTAAACATACCCCATGTGCCATAGGTAAGTGCTTAAAACCATCACACCTTGAGTATCATCTGATTACATGATGCTCAAATTCACAAACCGATTTCCCTTGTCTGAATGCTGAGTTAATAAACTGAGATTTAAGAATGCTTGCAAACTATTAGTGAATACTGGTCTCTAAAAATGGCAACAATTCCTGGAAAAGACCCATCCTTTTCACATAGTGAGCGCTACGGCGAAATCACTTGTGGTTCTCCTCTCAGGAAAGAGATTGTATTGTTGTTGCAAATAAGTTGTTCAAATGCATTACACACTTGGAACATCGATCGAGTAATCGAAAATGCTGCTGGAAGCTCTGACGTTTTGTGCTAAATAAGCGTCCGTTTTGAACACACTGTGTTCAAAAATGTCATTATTTGACTGACGCTCTAGAAATTGTCTAACCAACATCACTGTAACATATCAATTCACTAGAGTCAATGACTACAATGGAAAGTGATACTTTCCTACAATTACAGTGGAAATTCCACTGACTTTACAAAGAAGAATCTCGTTTCCTCCTCTATCGATTGACCCCGATATCGGAAGAAAAGCCTTGGCGGGATTCACCAAGCGCAGCCTGGACTTTTGTATACTGCTGTGGATAATGTTCGGAGGTGTACACTTGCAATGAGGCATGATAATAGCTAACGACCATTTCATGTACACAGGCAGACCGATACGATGATTTGCTCACGAAAAGACTGCCCAACTGGTGCTGTAGTTCTGCCACTATTTCAGACGCAACCTGGCTATTCGTCGATGCGTAATCAATAGCATCTCTCAGTTGCATTTTGCAGACTGTAACCATTCGCTCTGTCCAGCCGGGAGAGGAGATAGCTGTAAGCTGATGCTCTATCTCGAGTAGCCATGTGGGAAGATCAAGAATCATGCCACCAAACACATTAACGTAGGCGTCGCGCACCGCCTGTCGCGTCCCGCCGCGCGTATTAGCATCCTGCAATAAACGTTGCATGGCGCGCAGGCGGTGCTGTTCACCTGGAGAATCATCGTGTTCACCAATAAAGATATCGAGAAACCGCTCAATTTCACCTGCGAGCAAGTCTAAATGCGCTTCAAGGTAAGCACGACTTGCACGTTTAGTTGAAGAACACAACCAGATTGATAGTTTTTGGTAGCATTCGATCATTAACATACGATGCCCCTTCTTCAGTGATGGATCACAAATGCGAGACAGCATGGGATTTATCCTGTCAGCAAACATCCTCTTGAAAGAAAAGGTATCGTATTCTATTGCGCTTAGTAAGCCACAAGCATGTGTCATCAATTGATGGTGTGTTTCCTATGGCGAACCGCTTACGAAGACGCTCCCCCACTGAGGATAAATGGATTCACATGTAGTAGACCTGAGCATCCCTCTACGGAACAAATGATCTCCTGGCCAAGCTGGTCGTGCTGTAGTAACTGAGGATAACCACAGATAGGACAGCGCACCGCCAGACGGCCTCGCTTTTTATAGGCCGTTACGATGATAGGACCATACCTGATTGTTTCAAAAGCCATCGGGTAAAACGCGCCACCCAGACCTCCGCCTACAGCGAAAGGTCGACATGGATGAAGTGCGAGACAAAACAACGTGCCTGGTGCGGTGAACGAGGTCTGCTCCCGCCCGGCTGTTGCATCCCAGAACTTAATAGTGCCATCATCAGATGCGGCAATGATGCTGGCACCATCGGGAGTAACCGCGCAAGCAATCACGTATTTCGCGCGCAAACGCAATGTCTGACGCAACTGCCAGCTATTCGTGTCCCAGACAAGCAGAGAGCAATCACGCGGCGATTGGCTTGCCAACGCATAGCTGCTCAGGTGTACCCAGTCAGATTCGGCAGTGACAAGGAACGTGCCGTCTGGGCTGACCGCGCATCGGCGAATAGGTCTATGGTTGCTTTCAAGGGTTTGCAGCAATTGGGCAGTAGCCGGATTCCAGATATTGATCGTATCGCTATCACCGGCCGAGGCGATCCACTTACCATCGGGGCTGACAGCACACGCCTGAACTATTTCGTCATGAGGCCGGAAGTCGCGCTTCCATGACCAACCCGGCGCGTTCCGAAGCTCCAGGCGGTGATCCAATGCGGAGACGAACCAAGTGCCATCCGGGCCGAAGGCACAATCATTAATGATCCATCCTCCGAGTGAAAGGCCCTTCCCTAGCACTGCTAATTTCTTGCCGGTGTGAGCATTCCACACGCAGATGGTTTCATTATCGGCTCCTGTAATGATCACAGTGCTATCTGGACTGACTGCACAGGCTCGAATCTCGTCTCCGTGTCCGCTGAGCGTATAGAGAAGATCGCACGTCTCCATGTTCCAAACCCTGGCCGTCTTATCTGCGCCCGCTGTAACGAAGAATGCGCCATCAGGACTGACCGCGCATGATTTGATATCGTCGGTATGGGTGGACATCGTTATCTTCTGCTTTGGCCGGGTGCTGAGCTTCCAGATCAAGACCTGGCAATCATCGCCTCCTGAAGCGAGATAGCGACCATCTGGTGGGCTGAATGCACAGATGCGCACTATATCGGTATGCCCCTCAAATGTGGCCAACTCCTGTCCGCTTGCGATGTCCCACAGCTTGACGTTGTGGTCGGCACCTGCTGATGCCGCTAAGGCTCCATCCGGGCTGATGGCACAACCAAGAACACCGGTTTGCATCTCATGGTAGTGTGGAGTATGGACAAGTGTGTGCAGGAGTTTGCCAGTTTGCGCATCCCATACCTTCAACTGGGCATCGTGGTGCGCCGTAATGACCTTATCCCCATTGGGTGTAATCACACAGCCACTGATACCATTGCTGAACATATCGCCCCGGCAACGGAATCGCACCTTCCAGGCCTCAATGTCCCAGATAGATAATTCTATGTCATCTCCGGACACGAAGAGCCGCCCTTGAGGATCAAAAGCGCAGGCACAGATGTTGCCCATTTTTTCGCGGTAGGTTTTCGCCCCACCATCTATGAGATCCCATACAGCGATTCTATCATCAGTCGCAGCGACAAGTTAGCGGCCGTCACCGCTGATCGCACCTGCACGCGTGATCTCGTACTCCTGTTTTGGCTGTCTGATGATAGTCTGAAGTTTCCATGTCCTGGTATCCCAGCGTCGGACTGCAATGGTGCGCACATATTCGCCATCGGACGATTTTTCGACATCATCTCCCAACGTGACGAACCAGGTACTATCAGACTTAGGGCCAAGCTTAGGACCGAACGCGCAGAATCGGGTAGATGGGGTTACTAACTCTGCTGCTTTACTTCCTAATCGTCTATCCCAGATAATGACAGCGCTTCCTCCGCTTGCAGCAATGTAAGTGCCACCAGGGCTGAATACGCAATGTTCTACATGACCTCTCCACAGGCCAGCCGGAAGCTTCACCTGGAAGTTATATTTGTGCTCAAGAGTTGAAGACTCGCGCGGCGCGGCAGCGAGACGAAGCCATTCTCTGGCTCCGGGAGATCTTCTCTGTTCCAGTTCTGTTGCGAGCGCCACCTGGATGGGTTGTCCCTCCCATTGCAAGCGATTATACATGCATTGCCACAGTAGGTCTGGGCGAACCGAAAGCAGCTCATTCTCCTTGTATAGTACACCCAGGACAGCCTCTAGTGCGGTGAGCTTCGCTTCAGGCGTGGAGTGAGCAGATGCATTTGAGTCCATTATTGTCCTCCTTTCTGCAGCCTGGTTCGCCACCGATCTATGGCAAACTCAAAATCTCTTTGCAGTTCATACACTCCAGCGTAGGTTTTCGTGGTCGCCTGCATTACATTCACTCGCTCCTCCAGACCAGTCGCCACTTTTTGCTCGAGGAAATGGAAATCGGTCAGCGTCTCATAAAGATCATCCCACTGCTCGCCTGCCGTTTGCTGGAATGGCAACTCGGCCATTTTACGCAAATTTGGCACAGCGCCATTTACCAATGCCTGTTTTCTGAAGTATGTTGCCAGTGTGCGGTGACTTACCAGCTTCTTGTCTCCCTGTAGATACACATCCTCCACCACTTCGCCTAATTGCCGGTGATAAAAAGTGATAAGGTTCGCACCATCTGCACGGCACTCGGTCAGATAGGGATTCAGGTCAAAGAAGAGGCGAGACCACAGGACGACCGGGAAGGCAGGCTTTTGATCAATCTCAGGCAAAGCGGGTACGCCAAAATGTATTTTACGCATCTCAAGCACAATTTGCTCTAGATCAGGCGACTCTGGCGCATTGTGTTTCATATCAGCCAGCACTTCGTCATCCACTGAGAGAAGATCGAGTATCTCGTCTTCCGAAAGGCCATTACGAGCGGCTCTCAGATAGCTTAAAGCATGATCCACCAGCATATTTCCATGATGCCTGGGTTCTGCAAGTCGTTTAAAGAGACTCTGCAGCAAGCCGGGAATATCTTGCGCTAATGCCGGTATCGCATCATCATACGACGACCAGCGGCGTGCCTCCTCGAAGGCCAGGCGCAGGTAAAGAGGGAGACCATTAATAGCAAATGTATCCAGCACTGCTGCTCGCTGTACGAGTTGCAGCGTTCGTTTCGCCTCATTTTCCAGCCATAGCGTAAGCAACGTATCGCCTTGCTGCCGAGTCATCTTTTCCAGCGTAAGCACTTGTGACGCAGGGAGTTCATCTCTCAGTTCATCGAGTTCTTCACCCGGCAGGGTCGAAATAACTAATCTCACATGGCGCGGCAGGTTTCTCGGTATCCAGTTGCGCCGACCCCCTTCGCGTAACTGGTCGAGCGCATCAATGAAAAGCAGCAGTGGTTTATCCGCCCTGGCAAGCTGCAGGAGATCGGGAAATTTTTCAATCAATTCCCGCTCATCACCCGGTACATTCACAGCCCTCCCGTCGACAACAGCCATTTCGCCGCCATATGCATCACGAATCTGATTCCATAGATACACCAGCAGGGCGCGCGTGTTTGAGGAGTCGGGCGTCACGCCGATATAGATATCCTTCACAACAGCGTTACTCCGCGCATGGTGCGCAACACTCGCCATATACGCTAGCAACGTGGATTTGCCTGAACCCGATGGGCCTGTAATAACCAGGGGATGGGAGGTCGCACTGATAAGATATGTTTCGATCGCGGCAATAGCTGTATCTCGTGGTACAAAATTGCTTGTGATCTGCTTTGCAAAATTCCTAAATGCTGTTGTTTCCGGCTCAGCCTGTTTAACCTGCTCTGCATGGTCAAGAGCCGCTTCAATACGCGCTTTGAGCCGACGATACATTTCTTCACAGAAAGTTGCCAGGTGATCTTTTGAATACCCCTGGCCATTCCATCGCGCGCGATATTCGTACACCGAGTCAGGCGCGCGTTCCCTGAGACGCTGCTTGACACCGGCAAGGCGAGCATACTTTTCCGCATCCTGCTCAATGTAGAGCGAAGCAGTACCATCTCGCAGGACCCCATCAATCGTACGGAAACAGCACAAGGGCTGCGCCTCGTCTGGAGAGTACTGCAGTACACCTTCTAAAATCTCCAGTTCTGTAGCCGAGGCCAGATACTTCGTTTGAGCTGCCTCATCTAATTGTGCTCGTTTGCAGGCTGTAGCCAGAATGCTATGGAGATCTCGCTGTACAGGCTCCCAATCCTTATAAGTGGGATACCGTTTTTTCTCCCGCGACTTCAAGACATACAACAAGGAATTGGCGTTGCGGTCCAGTCGATACCAAGAACGGATGGTCTCGCGTTCATTAGGGTTCATATTGTTAAGCAAAATAGTAAACTCATGTTCATCAATCTGCTCAGGAAGCAGATCAGACCCATGGCGTTCTCCAAGCAGTGCCAGGAAATTGAAGTGCGGCGAGACCTGACGGCTGCGGCGAATTTCCTCCAGGCAAATCGCAAGCGTGCGGTGATCCTGACTTGCCTCTTGACTAACACCCCAGCGCAGGTCAACCGCTTGAAAACGCGCTCCTCGCTCACTACATAGTATTCGTAATCTGGGAAAGACATGTACTTGTAGTATATTGCGCTCCATTTGCATATCATAGAAGGTGGAGCTGATGAAGAGACGAATGAACTGTCCAGCATAAACCATCACAATCCCTCTTTCTTAAGAACTGTTTCCTTATTTCAATGCTTCCAGTATCCCCGACAAACAGGGCAGCTTTTCCCGCCATTATAGCTCGTTTGCGCAATCCTCGTCCGCCGCCTCAATGCGTCTGCGAATACCCTCGATCATATCCTCATCCATCACCTGGCTTAACCCATCCAGTTTCATTTTTCGCTCCAACAGTTCCATCGATAGTTCCTCAAGCCTGTGCTGAATCATGTTATAAGCGTTTGGATTGTCCTCTTCCGTGAATACTTGCAGCGCTTTCGTCAGGTGGAGTTCGGCGCAGCGAAGCGCTCCCTTGAAATCGTAAGCCAATCCTAGCCTCATCTGTGCCTGTCCCCAGTCGTCTGGCCGCAAATCGGGAGTGAGGACGGTTAGTGTAGCTTTAAAACTTTCAATTGCGCGCGGCACATCTTGATTCTCACTAACTGCTACGTCTCGCGTTTTACTCCCCTGAAGAAAGTATGCCGATCCTAACAGCCCCTGCACACGAGCAAACTGCACGGGGAAACGCGAACGGGGAAACACTTGAAGCGCACTCAAAGCCAGTTCAATAATCTCTGAGTAATCCTCTTCTGCTTCGTTTTGCAGGATTTCCGCCAGAGTGACTTGTAGTGAGGCTGCAATCTCTGGAAGCACCGAGGGATCACTCCGGGAACGCGCAATTGCATCGCGCAGCAAGGGAATCAGGTTTGCTACGTTGATTCCGTGATCTAACTGCTTACGCAGCGTCTCGAGCCAGGGGAGTAAATCGAGCGCAGCAAATGCGCCAAATTCGTCGATGAAGGCATCGCCCACCGACTCTTTTGTCCCGCCGTGAACACGGCTGGTATGCACCAACTCGCGTGAGGTGCGAAGTTTTCTCACAAGTTCCGGGTCATCAGTTGACCGAGAAATGATGATGGTAAAGAATTGTTCGCTCTCATCTCGCAACAATTCAAGATGATTCTCAAGGTAGCGACGCCCAGAGGAAATCGTGGCGAAGGCTTTCAACCATTCCATCAGTCGGCGCCGAATATCCAGTGGTATTGTATCGATCGGGTCTTTACCGCGCCGGCCAAACAATCCGAACAATGACATGTGCATGCCTCCTCATACTAAATATTCGTTCGCTCAGGAGATAGCTATTGCTTCCAAAACTGCAAGCGGAACCGGCGCTTTGAGGCTGCCAGAGGCGCGGGGCCACCCGGTTTACCCGTTCTACTCTCAGGAACAGGGCTAATGGGGATATGTTCTTCGTCGTCATCCACCACAAGGAAATGAACTGCTCCGCTCGCATCCCCTACTACGACATGTCGCCCGTCTAGATGAAATGCGCAGCAAAGAATCTTTGTATCATCAGGCCAGTGCGCGATTTCCTTTCCCGTGCGTGAATTACAGAGCCGCAACAAGGCTTCGTCAGTTTTCAGCAGGAGAAATTTCCCATCGGGACTGAACGAGGAATCCGTAATAAAGTACCCGGAAGCGTTTTTATTGCGGTAGATCTCCCTGCCGGTGGCAATTTCCCAGACTATATACACCCCCTCGGGATAGGTTGATAAAGCAAACCGCCTATCAGGGCTAATGATCGAATTGACAGCGTTCCTGCCATAAATAGCCGGAAATACGGTGCAGCCGCGCTGGATATCTTCACTAAGAGCAGGACCAACGATCTTATCATAGGAGGGAACATCCTGCATCCGCGACACATCCCATAGCCAGAGTGAACGCCGGGCGGAAGCACTCATGACATAGCGGCCATCTACTGTAAACGAGTACCGTGTGAGACTTCGCGCAAGATTATTGAACACCTTCACGGGTTTTTCAGCAGAGACATCCCAGATGACCACACGCCGATCACCAGAACCACTCAAGACGTAACGGTCATCCGGGCTGAAGGCGCATCCCCATACCTTCTCTTCATGGCCGTTCAGCGTTTTCAAACAAGCTCCACTTTGCGTATCCCACAGGCGCAGAGTGCGATCATCGGATGCGCTGAGCAAAAAACGCCCATCGGGGCTAAAGGCGCAATCGTTGATAGCTTCAACATGACCGGCAAAGATGCGCAGCACCCGTTGCGTAGCTACGTCCCACAGGCGCAACGTCTGATCTTCTGACGCGCTGAGGGCATATTCGCCATCAGGGCTGAAACAACAAGCCCGTACGGGCAACTGGTGTCCTTCCACAGGAGGCGCACCCTGGTACGATGAAACATCCCACAGGCGCAACGTTTGATCCCTGGACTCAGTGAGGATATATTGTCCACCTGGGCTAAAAGCGCAAGAATAAATAGTATCTGCGTGTCCCCTGAATGTGCAGATACAAGTGGCGGTCTCAACATCCCAAAAGCGCACCGATTGATCTCGTGACGTGCTGGCGATGAAGCGGCCATCGGGGCTAAAGGCACAGCCTGTAACTGCTTCGGAATGACCAGTGTATGTGCGCACGAGCTGCCCTGTCTCCACATCCCAGAGGCTCACTGTATGATCGTTAGAGGCGCTGATCGCGAAGGGAGTCTCCCGCCAGCGCGGGTTCGGAATGAAAGCGCAATCGTTTACATCCAGTAATCCTCTGAATTTACCACTCCGCTCCTTTTCTAGAACGTGCAGGTAAGCGCCTGTTTCAAGGTCCCACACACGTAACGTCCAATCTCTGCCTCCGCTCAAACCCAACTTTCCATCAGAACTGATCGCGCAAGCGTTTACACCGTCATGGTGGCCCGACAGGGTATGTATGCATCTCCCCGTCTCAACATCCCAGTACCGGAGCGTGTGATCGAGCGATGCGCTCAACATGCGCTTGCCATCAAGGCTGAAGGCGCAGCGCCAGACATCGTATTCATGGCCGACAAACATCTGTGCTTGCTGTCCCGTCTCCACATCCCAGAGTACCAACACACCGTCTGTATACCCTCCCAGAACGTATTTTCCGCCGGGGCTGTAGGCGCAGCAGCGCAACCATTTCCCATAGGAAAAGCTTTGCTCTTTCTGCCCCGTGTTGCGATTCCACAATTGTAGTGCAAACCACGAAGAGGAACTCAAAATGTACTGCCCATCAGGGCTGAAAGCACACCCTTCTACACCTTTTTCGTGTCCAGTAAAGACGCGGGCGCTACGCCAGCTTTCTGGTTCGGTCGAATCTATTACCATTCGTCGGCGATGAGAGCAGCGCTTCGATATCCCATAAAATGATGGTGGCATCCGATGAGGCGCTGGCTGCAACTTTCCCATCAGGACTGGCTGCGCAGCCATTCACCCAGTCAGTATGGCCTCTCAAGACATGCAGGCTCTCACCCGATACCAGGTCCCATAGACGCAGCGTGTTGTCATGGGATGAACTGATAGCATAGAGACTATCGAGTTGCCGCTTATCGAAGATAATCGCGCAACCCGTGACATCATCCTGGTGGCCATTGAGAATCTTCACACTCTTCTCTAATGGATCTTCGAAAAATTCGCGCAGGATAGAATCCTCTGTATCCGGTAATGGCGAGCGCTCTCCTACCTCCCATATGCGCAGGGTATGGTCTGCCGAGGCACAAAGCGCCAGAATATTGCCGCGCATCAATGGACGGAGGGTTGTGCTGTCACCGGAGACGAACGCACAGGACAGCACATAATCGGTACCCTCCCAGCGTGTTTGTAGGCACTCTCGCGACCCCATATTCCACAGGCGCAGCTTGCCGTCACCGTCACCGCTCAATGCAAAGCGACCATCAGAACTGAAGGCGCAAGAACAAATGCGATTATGCAATTCATCTGGAAACTCGAAGATATGTTTACATTCCCCCGTCTGACTATTCCACAACCTGAGCGAATTATCGTTGCCATAGGAAGTCTGTTGCAATTCATCGCCGCCAGAGGCGCTCAGAATATGAATACCATCAGGATGGAAGCAGCATGCATTGATTGGTTGAGTATGCCCTCTCAACACATGTATCAGCCTTCCGGTGCCACTATCCCATAGGCACAAGTTCGCATCTTCAGACCCGCTTACTACGTAGCGACCATTCAGACTGAAACCGCAGGCAGTAACATTACCTGTATGGCCCCTGGCGATCCACCTGCAATCTCCCGTCTGCGTATCCCATAATCGCAACGTCTTATCCGCCGACCCGCTGACGACGAATTTACCATCGGGGCTGAAGGAGCAGCAGGTAACTCTATCACTATGGCCCGTAAGTATGCGTATGATCGCCCGGTCTGGCTGTTTCAGCGTCCTGGATTCCAGTCGCAGGTATGGTTTCGCTGGAGGTTCCCTGTTTCTGAGATATGGTGCCTCTACGCGACCAACGATCTGGTTATACATCTGCTCTGGATACTGCTCCAGAATATGCGTACTCAACCGTAAGGTTGCAGCTAGCTGGCGGAGATTAGCAAGTCGTTGCTGATCCATAAGGCTTCTTCTCCCATCTTCATCCTTGTGGCGACATCTCTGGAGGCTTCGTCTCTGTCGTGAATGGAGTCTGTCTTTCGGGTGGGAAAAGCATTGCCAGTACCTCGGCGGTCGCGGCAATCATCAAGCGTTTGTTGCGTTCGGGAACCTGCTCCCAGGGGACGCGAGTCGCTTCGCGCGTCTCGTACCCGAAGGCAGGAGCCAGACGCTCATAAGCTTCGTGGAACAGTTTAGCGACGGACTCGGCATCAGGCATGGGTGTCCTCCTCGTAGGTTTAGCTGACGGCGCACCGCCGAGCAAGTTATTCTTAGCGAGTTGCCAGTAGAACTGGCCCATTGGGGTCAATTCGACGGGGTGGTTACGGATGGCAGCGAAGTACAGATCTTCATCGAAGGTGGGCCGCAACAGGCGCGCAACCTGGTAGCGTTTGAAAATCTTAAATATGGCAATATGCTCAGGAATGCCCTCGGAGCGAGTGCTTTCATAAGAGGGCCCAAGTAAAAATGGTGATCAGCCCTGGGGAAAAACTGTGGCAGGCGGCGCAATTCATCGTCTCCAATGTCAGGTACTGTGTACCGGACAGGAGATAGTTGTGCCGCGTTCGATTTATAGATGGGACGTTGATCCCAGGGACCGAGAGCCTGTTCTACATAGGCGTAGATCGAGGTAGAGGAGACATGCCCTCGCACATCGCTGGCCCCGCCCTTGAGCGCGCCGACGACCAGCTGGGTAAACAGTCCACGCCCACCCTGCTCAACCGCTTTCTGGTCAGACTTTGCAGCCGCCAGCAGCGTCATCCCAGGGCGTAAGTAGAGGTTAGCTAGATCCCTGGTCTGGTCAGGCTCTCCCAATGCCCCACTAAAGCAGCTATCAATGATAAGCAACACCTCGCGAGCAGCAGAAGCATTGGCCATTTCAAGAATGTCGTTCAACAGAATACCGGGCAAAGCACCGGTACCATCCTGTGTGACTAGGTAAACTCCACTTCCCGTCGGGTATCCATGACCGGAGAAGTAGAACAGGACCATATCGTCAAAGGCAAACAGCTCCTCAAGCGCGACTCGCAGCCTGTTGAATGTGACACGCTCACGGCCTGGAGGCGAATCAAGTGTACCGGGAGCTGGCTCGGAGCCGAGCAAGGTATGGCAGGCAAAGTTAGGATCATGATTCTCGTGAAACTCCAGCACCTGCCGCATAGCCAGCACATCATCAATACACCAGGACAGGCTTCTCATATGATCATAGTGGTTGATGCCGACCAGCAACGCCCGCCGCTTCATGCTCACGCTCCTTCCAGTTGCATGAGTGATTCCGCCATCCTCCGTCCATCATCGGCTTCGCCATACCAGTAACGCCAATCCTCACTGTCATGATGCGGTAACTGACACTGCTGCAACAGTTCCAGTGAGCGGGTAAAAACATCGAACGCATCACGCGCATGGGCAACCTGGGCTTGAAGCGAGACAGCATTCCTGCTCACATGTACAGCTAGAGTCGCACGGTCAATCAGATCCAGTGCCTGAACGAATGTAGTGTCACTATCTTTACTGTGTTCTTCGGTCATAGCGCCCCCCTTAACGCCAGTGGTCATCACCATATCCGGCTGCGCCTTCATGGCCGCAAATAAAATATTGAACACATCATCGGAGGCCATAAGGGCTGTTTGTGGGTCAACTCGGTCAAGCAATGTCATCTCGACCGCTGTTGCAAGCAAGGCAGCATGCAGTCGCTTCTGTTCGAGATCTGTTAACTGCATGATTTCGGTCAAACGCTCCATCTCCTCTGGATTTAATGTGGTCAAATGGTTAGGAGACCTGAGCGATTGCTGAAGACGCCGTACCTTTTCCCGGTGGAGAACAACACCTCGATCATCGAGTTGGCTCAGCCGCTGGCCGCGTACATTTAGAATGTTTTCCAATTCGCGCGCGAAAATATTCCAGCGAGTGGACAAGCCGAAAGGATTCACGCAGTTAGCACCCCTTTCGAGTTTTTTGTATTATACCCCATTTATTGAATATACTAAAGTCACATGCTTGTGGGTTTACATCGATGATTTTTGAATATAAAATAGATCATGAACAAATTTGCACGAAAGGGAAATCGGCCATCCTATTCTATAACGATAGGCAAATCATGAAATTCCAATTGCTATCTCCGCCATCCGAATAGCGCCCGTTGAAAAGCTTTGAATAACTGAATATACTGCTTAGGAAGCTCGCTCTAATAAAGCGACCAGCTAAGCTCACTCTAGTATACAAAAATGGTCATATTATTTCGGAGAGAGCCCTTAGCATATATTAAGAGTGGAGAGATGAGCATTAATGAATTCACTTGCACGCGAACCAATTCGTATCTTCATCAGTCATTGCAAAACAGATAATGACTTTACCAGAAAACTGGCGGATGACTTGCGCAAAGCGCTTGGTGATGATACAGCAGTTTGGTACGACCATAAGCTGCCCGGCGGCACTTCCTGGTGGCTAAAGATCGTAGAGGAATTAACAGCCCGTAATGTATTCATTGTCGTAGTCTCTCATTACGGGTTAAAATCAAAATGGGTCAATGACGAGATTGATTTAGCCTGGCAACAAAAGAACTCTAAAGCGGGTAAACTCATCGTTCCGGTAATCTGTAGACCTATCAGAAAAAAGCGCCATGATCTTGATACTCTTCAGAACATCTCGTTTGTCCTACCAAACACATACTCATCCGCATTAAACAAATTGCTCAAAGCGATAGGGATTGAGCAGCCTACTCCTTTAAATAGGGGAACTAAATATCATTCGCCTGCGATCGCCATGAACTCTACTGTTGTTTCACAAAACAAGGAAGCACCCATCGGAGAGCAAAGGGTATTAAAAATTGCATCAGCTTTTAGGCGTGGGGTATGGTCCTATGTCATAGGCGAAATAGACGCTCTTGTAAGCCAATACCCAGAAGGCGTTTCTTCAGATCTCTATCGCTTGCAAGGTCTTGCATATCTTTATACAGGAAAAACATACCACGCTCAGCGTGTTCTGGCAAAAGCGCTTAGCCTGACTTGTGAACCTGAACAACGCCTCATATTGCTGGACGAATATACAGCACCTTTTATCACATGGCACCAGTGGAGAGAAGTGTTACGCTACGCTGAGGAAGCACTTCAGATAAACCCAAATGATCCCACTTGGCTGATGGCAAGAGAAGAGGCGCTTAAAAGATGCGAGTCTGATGGATACATTTTTAGCATTAACAATCAGGACAGAACATACGGTACTTATGAGACAAAGAAAATAGCACTCAAGCCTATAAGGGCAAAATTAGGACGAGATTCGCTAGAGGAGCAACCCAAGGCTCTTAGTACGACCTACAGTGAAATAGAAGAATATAAAGTAAGCGTAGGTTTGCAGGATACTTCCCTCGAAACAGAAAAGCGAGAATTGGAACTGCAAAAAGCACGTCTAGAATTTGAAAGGGACCGCATTACCTTTGCCCTGGAGACCAGCGTTATGATAGCCGAGAAACTATATCCCGACGTTGACGGAAAAGTGAAAGCAATGCTCACACGGAAACTCCTACCGAATCTCTTACAGCTTGGTACTAACAAAATTGTTGAAATCAACCTTCCAGCTCTCCCAAACATCGTAGCAGACGCAGGAGCATGAAGTCCACAAGGAAACATACTCAATAGTTAGACATTACTGTTAAAATATTTGGAGAAGAATCGGCTGCGACATCCCCCACCGGGCTGATAATTGAGTTCTAGTAATTTTCTCGCCTCTTCTCAAGAATACGCTTTACTGGAATCTCTATGCGAGTAGCGCTTTTATCTTCTCAATGACTTCGTCTGGCAACTTTTTTGCGGCGGACATTCGAGCAGCCCCCTTAGCTGCAGATTCCCGATCTCGTAGCTGGGGAGCAGGAATACGATTTATTCCCTTTTTATATTCAGCAATCGCAGCATCCACATCATCGAGGCCAAGATATATAGCGCCGACAGTAAAATCTACCCAATACGATACAGTTTGCTCACTTTGAAGTTGTTCACATATGGGTAGAATCTCTCGGAAGAGACGTTCTGCAAGCTGCGCATCTCCCTTCGCCAGGGCAAGCTCTGCGGCATTGATGCCTGGATAATACTGTGTTTTATCCGCCTCATAAGCACGAAGATACGATGCAATTGCAGTTTCTAGTTCTAATAAATCTTGCGTCAATAACCACCGCTCCCGGTGAATCCGCCCTTCTAGCGAAGCAATTTCTGGATTAAAATTCAGTTCCTCGTTTAATGAAACGATATAATTGACGAAGCTCTTCAGCATCCTGTAAATTCTGGAGTTCGACCAGAGCTAGCGCCTTGCGATGAAGCAATGTAACATCGTCCCTGATCAGGCGTAAAGCACAATTGGCCTCTTCAATAGCAGCTTTATAGGCGCGCTGCTCAAAAAGTTTCTGGCTCAGATATTCGTGTATCTTCGGCTCAACTGGTTGAAACGGTTTTCCAAATGATGTGTACATCATTTGACGCACAGCTAGAACTTCGCCAGACCGACCAGACTTGATAAGTTGCTCAAATCGATCGTGCCACATTCCCATTTGTTCCGCACGTAACGCCGGGCTGGGACGAAACCTGTTTACTTTTTCGAGATAGGCTTTGATAGGACCATTAAACATGCCATCTATGGGTGTCAACCCAGCCGCACCAGCTAACCTCATACAGACCTCATAGACCTGGTCCGAATCCTCACCCTGATATGCCTGATAAGCGGTGAGCGGATTTCTCAGATCACCTCTGCCTATGGAGTACACTATAGGAATGATTCCTCGCTCCTTGTTTATGCCACTTGCAACTCCACACTCCCACATAATCCATGAGCGATCCTGGCTTACAGGCGTCTGAATTGCCAGGATAAAATCACTCCTGGTCAGCCTCTGATAGAGATCGTCCAACCATACTGTACCTACGGTAACACCGCCTTCAGCATGTGTATCGCTGGAAAACCAGCTTGAAATAGCACCCATCGATGTTGTTTTTATGAGTTCTTTCCACGCTTCAGCCAGGTCTTTCTCTTCATGAGCATGACTTATCAAAATATTCAAAAGCGCCATAATACGCTATCCTTAACTTTCATCATCAAGTGAGCTGTTTCGCTTACCTGTTGGGACTTTAAACATAATCGATGATGCTAGGCTCATCGGGTCGCTATCTCGATAACTGAAATGCCTCGGACACGAGCTTCGTTGGCAAAATCAGCGGTGAGGTCTCCTTCACCACGAGGCTTCCCATCCCAAACGATTACGGCAAGAATAGCGTTCTCTGGCGGGTCTCCCTCATGATGCGGATGCTGGCGCGCGAGTGACCGAGCTTCGTTAAGGATAACCCTGTTCGTGATAGCGAAAATGGTATCATCTTCACTTTCCTCATTGAGGATCACAAGGTTCCCAGACGCTTCCACTTCGCCGATGATGCGATCAAATAATGCTCCCCACTCGCCAGGGCGATCGATTACCGATGTCGCTCGAAACCGTTGCTTTTCGAAGGGTAGGATAATACGCCGCTGTATTCCCAGCTCTCCAGCAGCATCCAATGCCAGGAGGTCAGCCCCGCAGGCGGCCGCACATACGAGAGCAGTCGCTTTACGCTCTATCAGGAGCCCACGGATGCTCTCACGGACGGCAGATGAATTCTCCAGCGGGAAGCGAGGTACTGTAGCGTCGTGAGCGTCGATCCGACGGCCTGCTAGCGTAATAATCATGAATCTTCTCCAGGGATCAGTATTTATTTGTTGCTCTAGTAAGTACGGAAATAATGCTGTAATTAAGCTAAGGAAAATTATATCACATCTAATAACTGTTTTTTACACATTCAATGCGTAGACATAATTATCACCAGAGCTGACCTAGAGCACATTATTGACCACTGTTGGCGGCGAGTTCAGGGAGCTCCCAACCTCATAACGCCAGAGGAAACTACCATCGTGAGCATTGAGTGCGTAAATGTTGCCGTCTTTGAAAGAACTGACGTAGATTTTGTCACCAACTACTCTAGGCGCAGTAAGAAGAGAGCCTATCTAATGCGCTGGTGTAGAGAATACTGTTAGCTATTGCAGGCGTGCTAAAGATAGGGCTATCTTGAGAACGCCAAATGATTTTTTTCCTCTTGTTTGCGAGTTTTTCTGCTCCCAGGCCAGGTCAATCTCATGCTTGATACGCGTTGAGGCCATGGCAGCAGGTGAGAGGATCACGATGAAGATAGGACGTGCCGTCAATTCTTGTACAACTGTGGCCCACGCTACCTCTCCAGCAGTTTCACACCATACAGCATTTTCATCATTCAGGGCTTTACACAAATCCTGCGCAAGCTGGAGAGCAAAGATGCTCTCCTCCTGACTGTGACATATGAAGATGCGTGCTACAGAGTCATCTACTGTAGTAGTCACTCGCTACCTCCCAACGTGGATCACCTGCCTCAGCATACTACTATATGCTTCCGGGTAAGGAATGCGGAGATGTGATACAATGAGAGGGAGAAAAGTGGAAGAGTGAAGAAAGGAAGAAGAGATGACTGCTCCCATAACCCTCCCCTCGTTGGATGAGCCGACCCTGGCCGAACTGCGTCGTCGAGACGCGCGAAACGACCGATGCCGAAACGCGCACGCGCTACCAGATGCTCTTGCTCTCGCTGCGAGGCCAGACCTCGAGCCAGATCGCCCAAATCGTGCTGCGCAGCCAGGACACGGTGGTGCGTGTCCTCAAACGCTTCTTCACCGGTGGATTGGATGCCGTTCCGCGACGAACCTCCCCAGGCCGAGAGCGAACGGTCACGGCCGCCTGGGAAGCCGAATTGCTCGCGAGTGATCGAGTTGGATCCCCATGAAGTCGGACAGGACACAGCCAACTGGACCACCGAGCGACTCGCCGAGTACCTGGGCCAGCACACGGGCATTCAGGTCACCGAAGAGACCGTCCGCGTGTACTTACATGCCCATGACTACGTCTGCAAGCGCCCCACCTGGACACTGAGGCGCAAGGCCGAAGCGAAAGCCGATTACGTGGGAAACGCCTCCGGGTAGAGGTTCTCTTAGCCGGTACCACAGTACCCGAACCTCTACCCGTTCATGATCTGGTTGAGGCTGATCTGTGGGATCAGCTTCCCGCCGACCTGCCGACCTTGCTCACGCTTCTGCCACGCGCTGACCTCTATCTGCAAGATGAGATGCAGGTGGCCTTTCACCCGACCCTCACGCGCGTGTGGTGTCGCAAGGATCGACGCGGCCAACGCCTGGTCGAAGCGCCCGGGGATAATCGCAAGGTCTACGGCTTTGGCCTGCTCGACTGGCGCGATGGCTGGTTCGATGGCCGGGTCGCTCCGGGACGCACCGCTGATGTGTTCTGCGAGCAAGTACGTGCCGCCGTGGCTCGTTCAAAGCAGCGGGGACGAGTTGCCATCGTGATTGCTGACAATCTCAAGACTCACACTTCGGCTGGCTCCTTGCTCGTGCGCAGCATGCTCACCGAATTCAAGGAGCAGTTATACCTGGTGTATACGCCCGCCTATGATCCTGACGCCAACCGCATTGAATGGCTCTGGCGTGTCTCGCGACGGGTCGTGACGCATAATCATCACCGCAGCACGTTCGAGCTGCTGCTCGCGGATCTGGAGAAGCATTTTCAGGCACTGGCTCGGACTCCCGCAGAGGTCCTTCGTCATATCGGCAGTCCGGCAGGCCCCAGACAAGGATCAAGATGCTCCTCTGCCACTTGCTCAGGCCGCATAATCAACGTGGAAGCGTAGCATACGAGAGCGAACAGAAAGCCAACTGCAGGCGTTTTGTGATAGAGTGTGAAGTAAAGCAATGAGTCAGGAGGTGGCCATGTCCGATTCATTCGAATCTCATTCCTCCCTTTCGCCTGAATTCTTCGAGCATTATGCCAGTGGGTATGAGGCCCAACGCTTACAGAACGGCTCTAGTCAGATTGAGTTGGCGCGCACCCAGGAGCTGGTGATGCGGTACGTGCCCCCGCTCCCTGCGGTGATTTTCGATGTAGGTGGTGGTACTGGCGTGTACGCCTGCTGGCTGGCGAGACAGGGGTACGAAGTGCATCTCGTCGATGCGACTCCCCTGCATGTAGAACTGGCGCGGCAGGCTTCCCAGGCGCAACCAGACGCTCCCCTTGCAAGTATAGAGGCCGGTGACGCTCGCCGCCTCAAGCGACCTGACGAAAGCTGCGATGTGGTGCTCATGTTTGGTCCGTTGTATCACCTGACCGAGCGAGTTGATCGGCTCACGGCTCTGCGTGAAGCCCATCGGGTCCTGCGATCTGGAGGCCTCCTGCTCGCCGTGGGCATTTCCCGCTTCACCTCTGCGCTCGATGGTCTGCGCCAGGGATTGTTTGACGATCCCGCCTTCGCCCAGATTGTCGAACGCGACCTGGTGGATGGGCAGCATCGCAACCCGACGAACCACCCGGTGTATTTCACGACCGCCTTCTTTCATCATCCGAAAGAACTGCAGTTCGAGGTGGAGGAGAGTGGTTTCCGGTATGAAAGGACGCTGCCTGTCGAAGGGCCATTATGGCTTTCACACTCTGTGGTCGCGAACTTCTCGGACCAGAAGCGGCGCGAACAATTGCTGGCGCTCGCACGTTGGCTCGAAGAGGAACCATCTCTGCTTGGTGCCAGCGCGCATCTGTTGGTTGTTGCACGCAAAGCGTAGCCACCATACCCATACCCATACCCAGAAGACGCTTCATTTGGTATCCTGTCCCATCACTCTTCCACTCTTCTCCCCTTTGTTGTATCACATCTCCGCAGATATTACCCGGAAGCATTTAGGTCTCAGGCGATCTCATTTTTTTTGCTAACTGTCCCCACTGCCCTTGCTCCGCCTGGAAGATACTTTCAACTTCATGCACATATTCATTCAACTGATCGGCAAACTCAAAGTCACTCAGTCCTCGCTTGATGTCCGGCGCAAGCACACGGGTTTGCAGTAAGTTATGGGTGGTATCCTGATACAGTTTGGCCTGCTGTTCGAATGCATACAAAGCATTATATGCTGCCAGCGCAGTGGATAGCACCGGGCAAATCGCCGCTGCCAGCATGCATGTGAGCCTTAACCAGGGTATGTCAATTGATTCGAGCGCTCCTGCAAAGGCTGCAAGAAAGATCAGCCCGATACTTATCGTAATCGCTTGAGTTTGAGCGCTCGTAAATTCTCTCTGACGGCTTTTATAGAAGTTGAGCTGGTTCTCATAGCGATAGCTCTGATAGAGATTAAGAAATTGTCTATCCTCATGCCGATCCATAGCGCTCCCCCTTAGTTTTGATATCAGCCACACGTTGGATGAGTTTTTGGACACGGTCTTGCTCATTGGCATATAAATCCAATCGCCCAAGAAATAAGAAATACTCTCCTCGCAGGCGCTCAGCCGCGAGCCGTGCGTTCAAATAGCGTTCCTGGTGGTGAAAAGCACGCGAAGCAGTGGTCACTGCCCCCAGGAGCGCGGCCACAATTGCGCCCGCAATCCCAATTCCCCCGATATTCATATACGCCAGCTGAACTATGCCTGAGATCGTCACCAGCGCACCACCGAAAATCAGGATCACGTACATCCATCTGTACCAATTTTGTCTGCGTAAGGCTTCATTATCCAGTTCGCGGAAGTGGGGCATCAGACTCTCTTTCAAGCGTTTCGAAATCATAAGCGAAGGCCGGATACTTACTTTTTTCACCAGACGGGATAAGAGACTGCTCCTCGTGCGACAGAGGATGGAACTTTGGAAACCGTTTGAATAATTCCATCAAAACCTTCCTTGCATTATGCAATTGACCGATTGCCAGCAGTGGAAATGACTAACATGTGCCATATCCTCGTACGAGAAGTGGCTTCCCCATTTATCCACCGCTCGATACACAAGCTGTATATCCATACGATCCATCTGCCTGCTTCCAGTAAGTCGCTGTAATAGCTACTTACTTGATAATCAAAGCTGAGCGGCTAGAAGCATAGTACCATTTGAGAAGAAGATTGAAAAGCCCTGCTTTTCGCTCGCGAGTAACGTGATATGCTCATCACTCCTCAGAAACCTCCCAAAAGGTCTGCTCGAAAATGACAGGCCGGGTCTGGTCTTTCTCTGTGGTCATTAGAGGAACCCAGAGAGTTCTGGGTGAGCGGACATTCTTGAGATTGATTCTCTTCAGGCATTGCGGGCATTGAACATTTCCCATCTGCGGTTCTTCTGGATAGACAGAGAAATAGCCATAAAAGTCAATGGTATTTCCTATCTTGAATTGCAAATGAGCATCCCAATCGATTTGATCGGGAGTTCGGCCCTTTGGGCTACAGTGTAGACATGGCACGCGAATCATCTGCCAGAAATCGGGTCCTGTAAAATCGGCGTTAAAAGGACGTAAGAGAGGGGCCAGTCCCTTTGCAAAGCTTGATGGAGGAATCTGCGTGTCGGGCGCTGAGGTCATGAGATCACTATTATTGAGAATATGCCAGAAGCGATTGGCTTGCTGTTTACTGAGACGAGGCATGGGCAATGTTTGTGTCCCAATCTCAAGGGGGTGTAATTCTATGCTGGAATGATCTAACACGAAATAAGCACCATTGATACAATTACTATCACTATTTCGTGGCCACCTGATTAACGAGAGAAGTTCGGAGCAGGTCCAGAAGGAACTGAAGTAATCCTTTGAGAGAAAGATTACTCTTCTGTTCGTCGCTCGCATTTCACGGTTCAGGCCCGCGACAACCTGCCACATTTGTTGGCGTGTCACGCACTCAGTTTCGTATGCATATTGCTGCTGAGGAACGATCCTCACGCTCTGTCTGGTTTTTGCTGCAAACTGGCGGCTCCAGTCCTGCGCCTCTTTCAGTTGGCTTCCTCGTAGACTCAAAAAAATATTAGCCGGGTGGTCGAAGAGCCAGTAGTGTTCAGCAAGCTTTTTCTTCGTGTACACTACAGAAGCTGATACTGCCGACCCTTTATAAGCGTTTCCCATGATATATCTGTGTAGCCACTGCTCCAACCATTCGTTCAGGAGATCATTCTCAAAATGATCTCCGTGGATAGGAGCGCATTGATTGTGAGCAAGCACATTAAGTGGTAGAGGTGTTCGACTAATGATGACGTGCTTTTTAGTGACCTTTACCCGATCGTTCATGGCATGGTATACATGCCCCGGTTCCACAGAACCATCCCAAAGAATAATATTGGAGGTCAACTGCCTGATCAGAGAATGACCACGGTCGGTATCGGAGGGCGCAACTTCGAGCTGTATATGTAATCGCGTACACAGAGGGTGAACATACTGCTCAAGCAACTCCTGTCCTTGCGCATTTTGCACACTATAAAAAGTAAGTCTCACCATGAGATTTCCGCTCCCTCCTATGTTCATCCAAATATCAAAGTTGCGGATGGGCCAGTAATCAATCTGAACAGGGAAGGCGACTTATTCTTCCCTATATGTTTTGTCCATATAATCCATGATGGTGTTTGTCATATCTGTAATGTACTGCTTCTTCTTTCGTTGCAACGCAGCCTCAATGCCATACTGTCTTGCATCCTCTAAGATCTGGAGACGCTCTTTCAGGTAGTTGATCCCAAATGATCCACATTTCGCTGACTACGAAGGTTTAAAATGCGCCCCTTTATTGCTGTAACCGCACGGTTAGTCAACAGGGCCTTCCGGTATCTTTCCAAAACTCTTCTCACGTCGTCTTCAGTTTCAGCAGCAAAGTATGTATTGAGTGCAGCCGCCACTTCTTCTAGTGTGGGTTCATTCCATGATGGCATATGCTCCTCCTTCTGAACACAGATAAATTAAGCCCATTATCGAGCCAAGCGATCCTCTATCCCTCCAACGCAAGCCGTGCGCCAAAATGATCTCTTGGCATACTCATCGTGTAGCGACATGCGCAACGCGCCAGGCGCTCAGGTAAATACCAACTACCACCACGTTGCACATGGGGAGCAGGAGCTGTTACATCGTCACGTCCATCATGTAGATTGTAGGGATAGGGATAGGGATAGGGAGAAGGCCAGACTGTCGCCGTAATCTCCCAAACGTTACCAGCCATATCAAGAGCGTTATAAGGACTTGCACCGCCAGGAAAAGCGCCAACCGATGTTATCCCGCCTTGATTATGAACAGCATTCCTTGTCGCTGGATTCGTGAGTCGCTGCGGCTGCTCCATCAGATCCTCATCAGTCTCAAGGCGACCAACATTCGCTTTGGATGGGTCCCATCGATTCCCCCAGGGGTAAACCCTGCCATCGGTTCCTCGCGCGGCTTTCTCCCATTCGGCCTCCGTTGCCAAACGCCACCGCATAGAAGTGAGCGATGACAGCCAACGGCTGTAGCGGACGAAGTCTGGTAAGGTAACGCCTACTACCGGGTGGTCAGGATGAGGCATTTGCGTTTCCCAGGTTATGGGAGTTCTTCCAGAAAACATCGCCAACCTATCGACAGGTTCCGGCTCAACAACGATACCCGCGCGGATTGCGCAAGTGTACTCCCCAACAGTAATCGGATATTTGCCAATCCGGTATTCCGGCAGAGTAACAGAATGCTGCCATTCCTCCTGTTCATAGGCTAGAGGATCGCCACGGAGGCTGCCCATGAGAAATGGACCCCCCCTTAACAGCGACCACAGGGGGAATGATCACTTGTTGGCCGCGAATGACCGTGGTTTCAGGAATAACTCCCACTCCTTGCGGTTTGAGAGACATGGTCTTCCTCCTCATCTGATCGGTTTTCTTCACCCTTGGTCGGGTTCCTCCTATCCCACCAGATGCTTCGCTCACCACTATACCTGTTTGATGGGGTTTGCCAGCAGCATCTTGACAACCGGATTTACACCCTGAACATGCTTCTCCAAATGGATTCTGGTTGTAAAATACGGTTTCTATTTCAGCATCTTTGCGGTTTAGAGCACAACACACCGAAGGTGTGGTTGTGACCTACTCAATGGTGTCTCATTGCGCTCTGCTGGCTCATGGATGGTGGGCTAGCCCACCATCCATGAGCCAGCAGAGCGCGCGGTACCAAAACCGGAATTTGTGCTGAATCCTTGACCGCACTTTACAGGTAGATGTGCCACTTCGGCGAGGAAAGCAGGTGCGCTTTGATAGCGCCAGACCAGATTATCGAGAACTTGAAGCAGCAGGCCAACAGTTAGGCCGTGGTTTTGATTCTTGGGATATGTGCGACCAAATCTGCTGGAACCTGTTTGATAAAACGCCCTATGCCTATCAAAAAGCCACTCGGTGGTGTCAGCAGGAGAAGGAGTTTGTGCGGCGGGCAGGTTTTGTGATGATGGCCGAACTGGCGGTGCATGACAAACAAGCGCAGGACGAGGCCTTCTTGCAGTTTTTCCCACTGATCAAGCAATACGCGGGTGACGAGAGAAATTTTGTCAAAAAGCTGTTAACTGGGCATTGCGGCAGATCGGGAAACGCAACAGCCGCCTTCGTGCCTTGGCTCTGGAATGCGCCCACGAGATCCAAATATGGATTCCAAAACAGCCCACCGGGTTGCAAGAGATGCTCCCAGAGAATTACAGGCGAAAGAGATCAAAGATCAACCCACTCCGCCTGTCAGGGAACTGACCTGATCTGGTTGGCGCGCTTTGTGAGATCCGCGGCTTCATGCCCCCTTCCTGTTTCCTTGAGAAGGCGAATATAGTTCTCGAGAATTGCAAAGGTAGCGGGAGGCACCATTTTAAAAGTTTGTATACAGATCGGCAACACCCTCATGTAAAGCAACTCTGCCTGGTAATACCGCCTCTGTTTGAGGTAGAGCGCCGCCAGGTTATTGACAGCAATAACCGTTTTAATATCTTCTTGCCCCAGTACCTTTTCCGCAATCGCCAGTGACCTCCGGTAAAGCGGCTCTGCCTCGGTATACTTTTCCTGCTCCATGTAAATCGCTGCCAGCCTGGTAAGCGTCGCGGCTACTTCCGGGTGTTCAGTTCCCAGATTCCCTTCAATGGCTGCAAGCGCGCTTTTGAAGAGCGCCTCAGCTTCGAGAAACTTACGCCGCCTCTTATAAATCTCTGCCAGGAAGCCACACGTTTTTACCACTTCTGGATGAGCGGCTTCCAGATCTTGCTCAAAGATCTTCAGCGCCCGTTCGCAGGGTTCCTCGGCCTGGGCATACTTTTCCTGCATGAAGTGGATTGCCGCTAAATTTGAAAGGGTGAGGGCCACTTCACGGTGTTCGGTCCCAAATGCCTTCGTGTAGATTTCCAATGCGCGCTGGCAACGCTGTTCAGCTTGAGTCAGTTGTCCTTGCGATGCGTAACAGGCTGCCAGGTTTTTCAGGACACTGGCCACCCCGGAATGTGCGGGCCCCAGCGCCTGCTCGCGTATCGCCAACGCCTCGAGGTAGAGAGATTCAGCCTGCGCATGTTCGACCCGCTTACTGCGAAGTTCTGCGAGTGCCATGAGGCTGTGAGCCACCTGGGGATGCCGCGTTCCCAGGACATTTTTGCGGATGGTCAGGGCCCGTTGAATAAGCGGTTCAGCTTGAACGAAACTTCCCTCTTTTATGTAAAGAAGTCCCAGGTGGTTCAGGCAGGTAGCGGTGTCTGGGTGCCGGGGGCCGAAAGTCTCTTCGCAAGTCGCCAGTGTCCTTTTGTAAAGAGACTCCGCTTCGGCGAGCTTGCCCTGGCTCTCGTTGATAATCGCCAAATTGGTAAGGGTATTGCAAACGTACAGGTTTTCTGTCCCCAAGACCTCTTCAAGAAGTTCCAGCGAGGACAGGCACAACGGTTCAGCCTGCGTATAGCGACCATTTTCTCGTAAGTAGTTTCCGGCTTTGTAAAGCAATTGCGCTGCCTCTAAAAAGGTGAGCTTCCACTCCTTTATCATGGCTTCACAAACCTGGGCGTGAGGAATGAAACGTTGCCGGGCGCTCAGTGGCAGCTCCTCATCGGACGGAAATGCGCTATTGGTAGCTCTTACTGCCCGCTCGGCCCATAAGCGTTGCACCTGCTCATCCATTGCGTCTTTAAGCACAACCTGTACCAAACGGTGGATATTGAGCGTCCTGTCGCTGAGATTGCGACGGACGAGCGAATACTTGAAGAGCTCTCCGATGATCTGGTCCAATTCAAAATCATCGGTAATGGCTTTGAGAGATGGGCCGAGATCGCGTGAGCACCTCTGTCACGATTTCCTCGGGGATCGCTTCAGGATAGAGGAAAGCGCACAGCCGTAACAGATCGGCCGCCGCGGGACTGGCCTGCTCGACTCGTCTAAACGAGAGGGACCAGGTAGTGGCTACCGACTCGGGATAGTCGAGATTGAGCTTATCGCGCCAGCCCAGCAGTTCGGCCCGGTGCTTTTGATAGCGCTCTAAATAGCCGACCAAGCTGCACCCGGTTGCCGCGATGTATGCTCCTGCTTGCTCAAGCGCGAGGGGAAGGCCGTCCATGACCTGCGCGATTTGCCTGGCTAACTCGATCTCAGCGTTGGGGGCATTATCGAGGGGAGCGTCCACCGCGACGATACTGGTTCGCCGGAGAAGGAGGAGCGCTCCCTCCTCTTCTTTCAGCTTGTTGATCTCGACATTTTGTGCTATGGCTCCCGTATATTGCGTGCGTGTGGTCAGTAGGACGTGCCCTTGCTTCAGCGACGGCGTGAAATCTCTTACCAGCGTGAGGTCTTCAATGTTGTCGATAACGAGCAGCCAGCTCTTGTGCTCTTGCAGCCATCTTTTAACGGCGTTCACCAGGTGGTTCTGATCAGCCTCTTCCTCGGGCGATAATTTTAATACGTATGCGAGGTTTGCGAATTCCGAGAGGAATGTATCTCGAGTATCAGCTTGAACCCAGAGGACAGCTTCGTATTCCCTGTAGTATCGATACGCGTATTCAACTGCTGTTTGCGTTTTCCCGATTCCTCCAAGCCCAGTCATCGCCTGAGACTGCGTCAATGTCCCAACTTTATTCTTGTCGAGTATCTCATGGAGGTGAGCAAGAATGTCCTCCCGTCCCGTAAAGGATGGATTGTGTTGATAGGGCACATTCCATATGGGTAAAGGATTCTCGGGTAAAAGCCCTTCGTGCCCGCGGTCCTTGAGCAACCCCAATTCCCCATCGCTCTTTCCGTAGAATTCACGCAGCTTCTGGCGAAGGTAAGCACTTGGAAATGCAATGCCACGTTCCCATCGGCTGATGCTGATAGAATTTGTACCAATCCGCTCTGCCAGCTCCTCCTGTGTCAGATCGTGCTGCAAACGTTCCTGGATGAGTTTCTGATTTGGGACTGCTTCACCGACCTTTTTCATAACGCTGGAGAATACCTTTCTCATCGCCATTGCAGTGACTTTGTTTCCTCGTTTGTAATTTTACACAAGTAGAAGAGAACTGGCAAGGGGCAGCCAGATGGTTGATGATACTAGTTACTGTACTAGCGATGCTATGTAATTCCCAGTTGTTTTCCCACATAATTGTCCTCAGATGGAGGAAAAGTACTCGCGAAGTATCCTCTGGCATTGTACCTGGCTCGAACTTGCGTTGGCGCGGCTTGGTCCGGCCAACGATCAAGCCTCACGTGCTGGTTAGTGTTTGCCTGGCCTGCTCTTACTTCGCGAGTTGACCTTCAAAGGCAGGCATAGGCCCCCAATGAGGAGACGAACGTGGAAACTAGCTCTTTTAAGGAGAAAGTCTTACCTATTCTCAATAGTTATACCGTCCCATCCGAGGCGATACCAATGGATGTACTTTATGAAAATAAGGAACTGAGGCAGATCGCTCAGCGGGGCGGAGTATGCTTTGCACGCATCGAGCGCCAGATCGACTGGGATCTCTTTCGCATCCGCATAGCTGCTGACCCCTCTCGGCTGGACGACGATGAACGCTCACATCTGCTCTTCGTGTCTTCAGTAGAACTGCGCGCCATGACGGAGACCTTCCAGATCTCAGCGTCGATCATACCCGAGGCGTTGTTGAACGAGGACAGCGCGTTAGGACAGATTGCCCGGCAGGGTGGAGCATGTTTCGCACGCATCGAGCGCCAGATCGACTGGGATCTGTACGCGATTCGTATCGCTGCGGGCCCTGGTTTCCTGAACAGTACGGAGCGTTCCTACCGCATCTACGCCACTCTTGCAGAGCTACAGTCGCACGCGAGAGCCACGCAGGTCCAGCAGGAGAACATCGATCCACCGCCTCCTACCAATCCCCCAGCGCCCGTTCGACGGAAAGACGTTGAATTGAGAGCGCTGCCAGTCATCACTATCTCTGAAGAGGAGATCAGAAAAGCTGAGGGAACAATGGATCCTTTGAAAGAATACCCTCTCGTCCACAGGCATCGTCCCGGTTCCAAATTCCTGCGACGGTTGCGGCAGTGGATAGACCTCGTGCTGTTTCGAGCAGTGCTTGCCGCCCTGGAATACCAGAAAGACCTTCAGGATACTGTTCGCCAGGCATTGGTATCACGGCACCAGTCAGGGAAGCGGCTGATCAACATACAGGACATGTATGAGAAAGACCACCGTACCTACTGGTCCATACAGGTCTATGTGCCGGTTTCATGCATATAGACATCAGCAATTTAGTACGTCAGGTCAACAGTATGTAGTTTTGGCCAGTGAGTCCATAGAAAGGAACAATCGCTATAGGCAATCAAACGCACAGCGTTCTATCGTCACCTCCGCCTCCCTTGCCTTCAAAAAGAAGCGGAGATTTTCCACCGGATATCGTCCGTTTACTGGATATCCTTGCTCGCATTCGAGCGCCATCGCCAGGAACGATTCCGATGGTTGCAGGCAGGCGAGATTTCTAGTTCTCGTTAACAGTTGTGGTCTGCCAGTCAGTAGTCTTGTATGATCGTGTGTTCGTAGGTTGTCGGCGGCTATCGTTGCTTCTATCAGTCATTCCATCTGGAAGACGCACCTCGGTACCGCACTACGCGGTACTTTGCTCACACTTTTTCGTTTTCACCATCTTGAGTACCGTACAGAACAGTACTTTCTCGAACTGAAGGAGGATATATGCTCAAACAGTATGATGTTGGCTTTGATCCTGGGAACAGCGAGACTTCTGTCGCCGTCGTTTACCCCGACGGCAATCAGAAGGTCCAGACCTGCCCCAGCTATGTCTCTAGAGGTGA
The DNA here is from genome assembly GCA_963769535.1 of uncultured Chloroflexia bacterium. Lineage (GTDB taxonomy): Bacteria > Chloroflexota > Ktedonobacteria > Ktedonobacterales > Ktedonobacteraceae > CF-113. The sequence goes on from CAVYMC010000011.1 coordinate 840,374, forward strand.
TTACGACGAACTCGCCCGCTTCCGCACCATGTCGGGGCATGGTCGATCGGCGCACCCGTCGGAGGTACTCCGGTCGGACGAGCTTGTCCTGGCCTATCCCCCCGGTGAAGCGGCGGAGTACTACGTGGGAGACCTCGCCCTCAGCCAGGGGAAAGGCGCGTCATCGGCGCGAGGTGATATCAGCCGCTACTGGAGCCTCATCGCGTTGATCTTGCTGCTCGCCGTATTGGGGGCGCTCATCCCCGACGACGAATACGAGGCGCACGTCGTGACGGGCGTGCCGATTGAAACCTACAGCGATCAGAACAGGCGCAGGGTTCGTAACTGCCTGGAAGGAGAACATCGCTACCTGTTGAATGGCCGACAGCGGCTGGCAGTTGTCTCTGTCGAAAAAGTCATCATGGAGGGGGCAGGCGCGATGATTGCCTTTGGGGATGATCGACCCGTTCGCCAGGCCGTGATGGACATCGGGGGACGTACTACCGACCTCTACACAGCGCATGGGCAGGTGCCCCTCATTCCATTCTGTCGAGGCACGCCTCTCGGTGTGGAACAGGCGGCGGATCTCTTGAATGTCACCGCGCAAGCCCGGTGCGGCCCGCGCACTTACTCCGCAGGAGACCCGAACCATCCTGCGCGCGACCGTCGGCAGCGGCCAGTATCCTCCCGTCTATGCGAGCGGACAGGAGATCAGTCCGATAGACCTGCGCCAGTGGACCGAGGAAGCGCTGCGGACTATCGGCCGCGATATTACAACATTTGTAAGCCAGACCTGGACCAACAGCGAGTTCGGCACAGTCGCAACCGACATGGCGCAAGTGTTGTTAGTTGGCGGAGGAGCGTACTACTTTTTCCGCGATATCGCCAATCTTATCCCGCATGTGACGGTGCCGCAGCAACCGGAACTGGCCAACGCTCTCGGTTATGCTGCATTGGCTCGTCACCTGCGGGGGCGGCGGGATAGCAGTTGATGCCTCGCAACGTGGAAGAGAACATCTATATCACCATAGGCTTTGCCCGCGATTCTCCTGCCTGGCAGCGACTGCAGCGTGAAGCGCGAGAACTGGACATTTCAGTGCCTCACCTCATCAAAGTGCTGCTGGCCGATCGGGCAGCGGCCCTCGAGGGTCACGGCAAACACCTGTGGTTCCCGCGCGAAATGCCATCTCCGCAAAGGCAATCGGCGACCCTCCCCGCTGCGCCTGTGCCAGAACCTCCAGCTGCGGACAATTCTTCCAGGCGAGCAACCGCGGCGGCGGACCGCGGCGAACTGCTGGGACGATTAGCTCACCTGGGCGTAATGTGCAATGTCGATGGTGCGTATGGTAGGTGCTAAAGGTGGGACATACGGTGGGTCAGAGGGCTTTCTCACCTTCTATCCTGGGTATTGTTCCACCTTTCTTCCTTACAATAATGCATTCCAACACATCCAAGCGCAGCCCTTTTCACAGGTGGGAGACCCGATGCCTTGTCTCTGCCTCATTACATTCCCCGCACGGGGTTTCTAAACGTGACTAACCATCAAAAATGTACTCTCTTGGTGTTTCAAGCTCTCCTGGCTACTTTCGTGTGTCAGGAAGGCAGCTTCAGATATCCAGCACAGTACGCCAGCAAAGAAAAAGGAGTGATAGCAGTTTATGGCTGTACACGAGCATGAAAAGCGGCCTGATATTGGCCCTCGCTTCACGGAAAGTGATCTTCTCTGCCTGCTGTGGATAGGTGAACAGGGAGGCGCGCAATTCGCTCAGGTCCAGAGTACCCTTGCTCGTCTGAGTCCAAATCCCGAGAAGTTATCTCTTCCAGGGGTGCTCTCAGTCCAGCGGACGCGCAAGAAAATCGCCAGGTGGGGACAGGAGGGACTGGTCGAATTCAAAACGTTTCTGGCGAATGAGAAGGGATGGGTGTGGTTAACCCGGCGCGGTCAGGAGTATGTCGGCCTGGCCGACCTCCGCTACTACGAGCCGAAACTTGAATCACTGCGGCATCACTATTATGTGAACCAGGCGCGGCTGTATATCGAGCAGCAGCGGCCCGGTGACACCTGGAAGTCCGAACGGCTCATCCGGTACGAGCAGCCTGCGCAGCCCGCCGGGAAGAAGGCTCCTCACATTCCCGACGGGTTGCTCATGAAAGCCTCGGGCGAGGTCATTGCCGCCATAGAAGTAGAGCTTACCTCGAAGAAGAAAGAGCGCGTCCTGGAGATACTCAGAGAATTATCGCATACCTATCACCGGACATGGTACTTCGTAGCGCAGCCAGCCTGGACGGTCGTTGAGGCGGCCCTTGCCCAGTTGCCCGAACAGCGACGAAAAACCATACAGCTTCTTTCTCTCGAAAGAGAAGTTCAAATACGCTTGAAAGGAGTGTTTCTATGCCACAATCGCATCACCGCGAGCAGCGCGGCCCGGACCCCCTGGTCGTTATCCTTCTGGCTATAGGCGCGCTGCTTGCCCTCCCCTGCGTGCTCCTGGCGCTGCTCAGCCGCAGGCTCCCGCGCCGCCTTTCCAAATCATGGGCCTTCTGGTTGCTCCTGGCTATCATAGGAACTGGCTGTATTGCAGGCCTTTTCCTGGCCGCGCATCCCTTACGCACAATCCAGGATCAGCTGGAGAACGTGTTGGGCGAAGCGATCAGGGAGGCAAAGACAGGGAACTGGAGCGTCCCCAGATTGTGGGCGGATCTGCGCCCGATCTGGCTCGAGAGTCTGCTCTTCGCGCCCGTGGCCGCATGCCTCGCGCGCCTGTTTGCCCGGCAAAGCGCCGGGCGGCGCTTGCTGGCACCGCGCCAGCGGCAGGCCGCCGCCATGCGCGCCGCAAGTAAGCGGACAGAGCGCCGCATGGCACGCAGACCTCTACCCGACCAGGAGCGCGGACAATTGGTACTCGGCCTCCCCGTGCAGGGCGACCTGCGCGAGTGGATCATGGGCGGCATGTTCGTACTGCCCACGCACGAACTGAGCAAACATGGCGTCGTGATCGGGGCAAGCGGCAGCGGGAAGAGCGAGACGCTGCTCCGGCTCGCGGTGGGAGCCGCGCGAGTGCTCGGCTGGCAGGTCATCTACATCGATGGGAAAGGGGATGAAAATGCTGGCATACGTTTCGTCGCCGCCATGAAGTCAGCGGGAATCCAGCGTATCAAAATGTTCCCAACAGAGCCGTACAACGGCTGGGGGGCGGTACTTTGTAGAGGATTTCGCCAATTACGCCGGGCAGCGCAAGCCCAGAGAGCGCCGCGCGCTGTTCATTTTCGATGATCTGGGGGCCATCGACGCTAACCTCACCAACATGTTCGAGCGCGTACACTCGCGCGGTGTGAGCGTTTACGTCTCCGGCCAGAGCGACCACAGCATTGCATACAGAGGCATGCTCCAGAACGCGGAACGCATCCTCTCGTCCGCGACGACGCTTATCCTGCACGCGTGCAGCCACCCCCAGAATATCGCCGCCCGCGCTGGTACCGAGGCGCTCATCGAGGAAGCTTCACAGATCGCCGATGATGCGGACACGGGCCGCGGCACGCTACGCCTGGCGGAGGCACCCAGGGTCGACCCAAACGATGTGATGAAACTGCCGGTGGGCGAAGCCTACGTGATCGCGCACGGTAGGGCTCAGAGAGTGCGCGTTATGCCCGTAGCTGTTGGCGAGCAAGAACTGGCAGATGCTGAAGCGTATATCGCGCATGCGGCGCAGCAATCACAGCCCTCTCAAGCGACGGCTTGCATACCATTTGCCCCCACGGCTGAGCGGGCAAAGCGAGAAATACCGACGCAAGACCCATCCTCCCCTTCTTCTCCGCTCGCGGATTATGGGGAGGACGAAGACATCCTCAATTAATACCTCGCTGCGAGATAACACCCAGGATAGCAAAGGCAGGCTTCCCGAGTCGCAATCGGCTCTGCCTTTGGCGTCACGTTTTTTTGTTCGCCCCTACCGATACTTTCCCCTCGGAATGTGCTGTACGTTTCGGCGAAGAGGTAAGGTGGGAGTGATCGATACGAAGGAGGTTTCAACCATGTTAAGTGCCTATAACCAGCATGAAGACGATGTAGTCGCCTGGGAGGTGACGAGAGAACAGGGACCATTTTTCTGCCCCGAGTGCAAAGAGCCTGTTGTCGTGAAGAAAGGGCAGTTCAAGGTTTATCACTTCGCCCACCGGCCCGATTCTGATTGTGCCTACGGCGTGGGAGAAAGCGAGCAGCACCGGCAGGCCAAATATCAAATCTACGAGGCGCTGCTTCGGCATTCCTCTGTCGGAAATTTAAAGGTAGAGCGCAACCTCAAGGATATCCGCCCGGATATCAGTTTTTGCTGGCAAGGCAGGGACAAGGTCGGCATAGAACTGCAAATTAGTGCCATTGCCCTCGACGAGGTGGAACGGCGCACGCGCAGCTACCTGGCGAAAGACATGGCCGTGCTGTGGATCATGCCGTATCACAGCGGAGTGAGCGGACTGAGACCCTACCGGACGAAGATCTGGGAGCGTTACCTGCACGCGCTCTACTTCGGTAGGGCGTTCTACTGGCTCTCAGAAGAGAAACTCGTCCCTGTTCACTTTGAGCCGTACTCGCTCGGATGGGTATCCAGGGAGAAGTACGACGAGGACAGGCAGGAGTTTTCCTGGAACGAGTTCGAACGGTTCTCCCCGTCCTTGAGGAATCCGGAGCCTGGCGATGTCGTTCGCATTAGCGAGCTGCAAACGATCTGGCGCTCTTTCCGGCGTATCGGACCATTCACGTTACCAAGAGCGAAGCTGTGGAGTCTTCCTGCGGGGAGATAGCTGGTGTCATCCCCTTGTATTACAGTCGAGCAGAAAGACAAGTTCGCCCACCGGAACTCTTCGGATGGCCGCATGCGCTGTGCAAAAGCTCCGGCGGGCCGTTGTCCTGTATTCAAAAATGATGGCTTATGTTTCGTGGAGTACCCCGAATTCAGTAACCAGGCAGGCGATATTTTCGTTTTCATCGTAACCGAAGAAGGAAGGATAGCCGCCGTCGCCCCAGCCCGATGTAAAGCCGATAATATTGGTGTGGGTGTCCTGGTTCACGCATACATCTGCCCAGGAAGCCGACGTGTGACTATGATTTTTTCCCATTGCGGTCAGTATCGGATCAGTTTCCGCGTCGTAATCCTCGCATACTGGCGCGAAAGCACTGACGGCATCAGCATCCATAAAGCAACCGATGGCAGAATCGACACAGTACGTGTAGCACGATCCATGAACCGGGTGCCAGCCAATGGGGAGAGCGATTTCCCAGCGTGCGGGTGTGGCATTTCTGAACTGAAGGGCGGCGATGGCTACGCGTTGATCGCCATTGCGCATGCCTGCAACAGCGAGGACGACCGGGTACTGACCAGGCGGTATGGGCGCGGCTGCGAACGGCTCGAACTTCTGAGCAGTAATACGGGTCGCAAGCGAGGAGTTTGCCGGAGGTGACGACCAGATTGCCCACGTTGTGGCATTGCAGGTCAGCGATCTCGTCATCTACGGATTTCAGGTTGTGAGCCTCTAAAAAGGTGGCAAGAATGTATGGATAGTCCATGTTGCGAAGTTCCTCCTGAAGTTATTGTTGTGTTGATAGATGGTGATCTCATCTTCAGTGTTCTTTTTAGAGTAGGGGCAAGTGGTAATGGAGGAAGATACAAATAAAGCACCGAAGCTCTCCTTATTGACCGGCCTACCTTAACCCGCTATAATCAAACCCGCGAGGTTCCCATTATGTTGCGAGTAGGAGAGCGAATTGGACGTAATTGCAGAGTACCACGTACTTGAGCCGGAAAACATGCCTCCCATCGATTTTTCCGCCGACCCGCAGGTCGTGTGTACCGTCGTGGAGGGGGAGCGGCTCACCTATGGGCACCTCTGCAACCCCGCTTTCGCCGCCGAAATCTCGCGCATCGACCCCCTGCCTCACCAGCGTCTGGCCGTCTACGACCACCTGCTCAAGCAGACGCGCCTGCGCTTCCTGCTGGCAGACGACGCAGGCGCGGGCAAGACCATCATGACCGGTCTCTACATCCGCGAGATGCTGACGCGCAGGCTCATCTCGCGCGTACTCATCGTACCACCCGCCGGGCTGGTGGGCAACTGGGAACACGAGCTGCGCACCCTCTTCAACCTGCCCTTCCGCATCGTGAGCGGCAGCGATGCCCGCGTCGACAACCCGTTTACCGGCCCCAATAGCGACCTGGTGATCGTCAGCGTCGATACCCTGGCGGCCGAGCGCATGTTCTCACGCCTGCAAGAGTCAGATGTGATGCCGTATGACCTGGGAGTGTTCGATGAGGCGCACAAGCTGGTCGCGAACCGCGAAGCCGACCTGCGCGTGCGCCGCACCGGGCGGTACAGGCTGGCCGAAGCGCTGGCTGGCATCGGGGGCGAAGACGAAGACGACCGGCAGCTTTCCTGGAGCTGCCACCACCTGCTGCTGCTCACCGCCACGCCACACATGGGCAAGGATTTCCCTTATTATTGCCTGTGGAAGCTGCTTGAGCCCGAGGCGCTGACCACCATCGACGCCTTCAATGCCTATCCCCCGGATGCGCGTTGTCGCCACTTTATCCGCCGCACCAAAGAAGAACTGGTCTACCTCGATGGGCGTCCCATCTACCCCACGCGCATCAGCGATACGCTCAGTTACGATCTCACCTCCGGCGCGGTGAGCGAGCAGGCGCTGTACGACGCCACCACGCGCTACATCTCGACCTCCTACAACCGCGCGCGCCTGCTCAACCGCTCGGCGGCGCGCCTGGCGATGAGCGTCTTCCAACGTCGCCTGGCCAGTTCCACCTATGCGCTGCTGCGCTCGTTTGAACGACGCGCGGCCAAACTGGCGCGCATGATCGAGGACATGCGCGCTGGTCGGCTGAGCCAGGCCCAGCTTATCACCGCCCAGCAGAAACTGGAGACGCTCAAAGACGCCCTGGACGAGAAAACCGCCGACGAAGAAGAGAGCCTGGACGACCAGGAAGAGAACGAACGCAGCGAAGAGCAACTGCTGGAGGGCGTGCTGGCAACCACGCTGGCCGAACTGCAAGCCGAGCAAGAACAGGTCGCACTGCTGCTCGAGCTGGCGCGCCAGGTCTACGACGCTGGCGAGGAATCCAAGTTCGAGAAGCTGCGCGACATCCTGCGCGATCCCGAATACCAGCATGAGAAGCTCATCATCTTCACCGAACACCGCGACACGCTGGACTTCCTGGTACGCCGCCTGGAGGGCATGGGCTTCACCGACCAGGTCGCGCAGATTCACGGCGGCATGGACTATCGACAGCGTGAAGAACAGGTCGCGGCGTTCCGGCGACCGGTAGCAGAAGGCGGCGCGCATTACCTGCTTGCCACCGACGCGGCGGGTGAGGGCATCAATCTGCAGGTGTGCTGGCTGATGGTCAACTACGATCTTCCTTGGAACCCGGCGCGCCTGGAACAGCGCATGGGGCGCATTCACCGCTACGGGCAGCAGCACGACCCCGTCATCATCCTCAATCTGGTGGCGGGCAAGACACGCGAGGGGCGGGTCATGCAGACCCTGCTGACAAAGTTGGAGAGCATTCGCAAAGAACTAAGCGCTGACAAAGTCTTTGATGTCATCGGGCGACTCTTCGAGGGCGTCTCCCTGCGCGAGTACATGGAGCAGGTGGCGGCCAGCGCTGATAACCGTGAAGCGCTGCGCCGCATCGAGGGCAGGCTGACCCCGCAGCAGGTAAGCGCCCAACTGGCGCGCGAGCGGTCGCTGTACGGCGAGGGCGGAGCTGTGCGCAGCGAACTGCCGCGCCTGAAAGCCGACATGGAACTGGAAACCTACCGCAAGCTGCTGCCCGGCTACGTGCGCCACTTCGTTCGAGCGAGCTGCTCCGCTCGTCAACATCGGCATCGAGGACGATCTGGAGAGCGTCTTCACGCTGCACCCGCTCAAACCCGGTGCCATGGACTGGCTCCTGCCTCTGCTGGAAACCTACCCGCCAGCCTCGCGCGATCGCTACACAGTGCATGTGCCGCGCAACGCCGCGCAGCCCGAACAGGCCATTTTCCTGCACCCCGGCGAGCCGCTCTTTGACCGTTTCCGCGCCTTTGTATGCGAGCGTTTCGCACCGCAGGCACGCCAGGGCGCGGTCTTCATCGACCCGTCGGCAGAGCGCCCGTATCTCTATCACCTGTGCCAGGTGATCACCTGCCGCCAGGCCGACCCCACGCTGCGCGCCCTGCAGCGTCCAGAGGTCGTCGAGTACCGCCTGGTGGGATTGCGGCAGGAAGAAGGCGGTGAAGTAGAGGAATGCCCGGTCGAATCCCTGCTCCTGCTGCGGGGCAGTCCCAACCTGCCCCTGGCGGCCCGCTCCTTTGCCGCCACCAGCGAGGCGGCTCGTGAGCTGGCGCGCGCCTACGCGCTGTCACAGGTGGCAGAGGGCATGGCGGAGGAGCGCCGCTCACAGTTGCGCCTGAGCTTGCCGGAGCGCGAAGCCTTCGTCGAAAACGGCTACACCTATCAGGCGGCGGAACTCGCCCAGGCACGCGCCCGCCTGACCGACAAAGCTAGAAGCGGTGACGCGCGCACAAAGGGTGAACTTACCAGGATCAAGACGCGCCAGAAGAGCTTGCAGGCGCGCAAAGACGAGAGTCTGGCCGTGCTGCGCCGCGAAGCGGAACTGATTGTCCCCGGTGAGATCACCTTTCTGGCGCACGCGCTGGTCGTCCCATCCAGCGACCCCGAAGATCGGCAGCGCTACGACGCCAACGTGGAAGCCATCGCCATGCAATGGGTGCGCCTCTATGAAGAAACACTGGGTGCGACGGTGCGCGATGTTTCCACCGCCGAACGCGCCCTGTCAGCAGGACTGGAAGCCTGGCCCGGCTTTGACCTGCATTCGCGCCGCTCAACCGGCGAAGAACTCGCCATCGAGGTCAAGGGCCGCGCCTCTGTCGGCGACGTGGAACTGACCGAAAATGAATACATCAAAGCCTGCAACCTGCGCCAGCGCTACTGGCTCTACGTTGTCTACGAATGCGCCAAGTCGGCCCCGCGCCTGTTGCGCATCCAGGACCCCTTTGGCAAGCTGATTGTGCGAGCAAAGGGCAGCGTGATTGTGGGTGAGCGGCAGATATTCTCGGCAGCGGAGAGTGAGTAGAAGCGGGATTTCAGAAAGAGGGACTGATGACACGGCTGGAACATTCACAGAATGCTAGAACCTTTACAGAGGAAATGGCCATTCTTGCTGACTATATTCATCCTTTTGAACAGATGTGGCCGTTCTACTGGTTAAAAGCGGCCGCAGTTTGTGATCCTCATGCTTCTATGTGGAGGCTATGTTATCTTGGACTCAGTGGAAGATGGGATGATTCCAAGCCAATCAAAGAAATCCGTGATAAAGGCAATGCGATCATCGCTATCAGTCAACTTATCGACGCAAATAGGGCCTGGGAAATACTCACCTCGCTACGAATCGATGGCACGGTGACATTATTACCGGGTGTTCTTGCTTCTGGATTACCCGGCTTCTCATCCTCAATACCATATTGGCAGGAGGCTGTTGGTTTTCCGCCACCTGATTCTGTTATGAATGTAGCAGAACCGGCTCTTTGGAAATATCTCTATTTTTATGATCACGACTCGTGGTCAAAAGAGAAGGCTATATGGTTTGTCGATGATTCAGAAGAGAGTGAATTTGCATCTGACGAACGGATTCGAGGCGCCTCACAGCCAGACTTAGAAAAGAGAAATTTAAGAGAATTCGATTCTTTTATTGCGACGCGATTGGGTTTAGGGAATGGAATATCCGGGCCATCCTGTTCAATGAGAGATTTCATCTACGTTTTTGATTTGCCTCTCGCGTTGCGTATTGAACGAGGTATTCCTAATCGCTCTGCGAATACTCTGCCCCTGACCATTTTCTGCCGCCGACCCCTTATGCTTGAGGACTTGAGGATAAGCACGACTAATATGTGGTTGCCGGATAGTCCAACTTTACCAATTGATATAGAGGTTTCTGTAGAAGATGGATGGTCCGTAGGGAACATCATGGTTCCCTATAATTGTGGAAAAATATGGTTTGAAGCTGAAATTCTAGGAAAAGCTCTTCCTTATGAAATACTCATCCCCACACCTGAGGATCAGATGACTGAAATCTTAGGTAGCATGTACCATGCGAGCTCCGTAAACGAAGGGAAACAGAGATGGAGATCTCGGTTGCTTTCGGGCGAGGGAGATGATTTCGAGATAGCATTATTGAATGCCATTGCCAGATTTGGTATCCCCGTTCTGTTTGCAGGACAACTGCCTACAGGAGGACCTGCTACTGCGGGATATGATCTTATAGCATTGAATTACCCGAAACAACGAGCAGTCCTTATCAGCGCAAAGGGCTACGCAAACAATCCTTCTCAAGAGGATTGTCAGAAGTTGCTAGATGCAGTTGATGCAATCCAGAAGACGTTACGTGCGTGGCATGTCAGTGGTATACTTGCTTGCCATGCGACAAATAACAAGTTGGGTTTAGCTAAATTGAGAAATGATCTCGTGGTATGGAGCCGGGAGGACCTCGAAGTATTATATATGGCCGATAAGCGTCAAGCCATTGAGCCTCTCTTATGGACTCCGTCTAATACTCCGACGATATTGAAACATGCTTTACGAGGGATAAATGGTCATTAATGCACTTGATAAAGTAGTTCTATAGAATAGGTAATCAATCATGATAGAAGAACGCCGTCTCATAGAAGTGGCCTTTCCCTTGAAGCAAACTTCGCTGGACTCCGTCCACGAGAAAAACGTGCGACATGGACACATCTCCACGCTGCACATCTGGCCAGCGCGCCGTCCGCTGGCCGCCAGTCGCGCCGCGCTCATCGCTACCTTGCTGCCTGATCCCGACAACGACGAGGAGCGCAAACAGATGCTGGAACGTCTTGGCGGCCGTCTCGTCACGCGCGTCAAATCGAAGAAGCTGCCCGATGGCAGAATCGAGGAACAGACCAGTGAAGAGACGGAGGGCGGCATCCTGCACTGGGGGCGCGAAAGCAGCGCCGACCTCGACTGGTTCCGCGAGAAAATCCGCGCAGCCTATGGTGGACGCGCTCCTAAAATGCTCGACCCCTTTGCAGGCGGCGGGGCTATTCCCCTGGAAGCGATGCGCCTAGGTTGCGACGTGACCGCCGTCGATATCAATCCCGTCGCCTGGTTCATCCTCAAATGCACGCTAGAATACCCACAGCGACTCGCCAACCAGACGCGCCCCTTACCGGCCTTCGCGCGCCAATCCCCCGAATTTATGGAGCAGTATTTCAAGGCCAAGGGCTTTAAGGGCGCGGCATTGCACGCGCAGCTCACCTCACTCGGCTTCCAGGAGGGCGAGAGATCATCACAGCCCACCTTAACCGGCATCAAAGTCGATGTGGCCTCGGTCGAAGCCGACCTGGCCTGGCATGTGCGTGCCTGGGGTTGGTGGGTCCTCCAACAGGCCAGAGCCGACCTGGAACGCTTTTACCCTACCGTCGATAACAAGCCCACCGTCGCCTACCTGTGGGCACGCACCATCACCTGCAAGAACTGCCGCGCCACCGTCCCACTGCTCAAAACGCGCTGGTTATGCAAGACAGAGAATAAACGAGTCGTCCTGATGATGGAACCGAATGCCGACAAAAGCGGAGTGGTCTTTGGCATACATGCTGATGTACCGAAGTCTAAAGGCACATCAGCCAAACGTATTGAAGCTGATAAGCAGATTGGCGGCGGTACCATGTCTGGTTCAGGTGTTACTTGCCCATGCTGCGGCACTATTATGACAAGTGAAAACCTGCGTTTAGAGGGTCAAGCTGGTCGGGTTAGTAAGATCATGATGGCTGTAATTATGGATGGCCCGCACGGTAAAGAATACCGCCAACCAACCGAAGAGGAGATGCAGCTGACTTTCGAAGCAGAAAGAGAACTTCCAAACATTTTCACTCATGTCCCCTTTGGCTTACCAGAGGAGGCAATCCCTCAAGGTGCGAGTCGATCTGGTGGAGGCTCATCATTTACCGTTTTTCTCTACGGGTTAAAAAGATGGAGTGATCTTTTTACCTCACGCCAGACTCTTTGCGTTGGGAACTTTTATCAAGTACACTCGATCGGTAAAAGAAATCATGCTACAACAAGGTTATCCGTTGGCATGGGTAGAGGCTGTAAACGCTTATTTAGCATTAGCTATAGACCGGCTTGCAGATCGAGGTAGCACACTCTGCACTTGGGCTATTAGCAGAGATATAATTCGGAATACATTTACCCGTTATGCTCTATCAATGACCTGGGATTTTGCCGAGAGTGTCTTATCTGCCGATTCCTCTGGTGGTTATCCAGGGGCAATTGAATGGGTTGCTCAATACATTGAACATGGGCAGCTATGCTCTAGATCCTCGCCATTGCCGATGGTTTTACAATCTTCTGCCATTAGTCCGTCCGAGTATTTGTTTGACGCTATTATTACTGATCCTCCCTATTACGACGCTATTTCCTATGCCGACTTGATGGATTTCTTCTATGTATGGCTAAGAAGAACACTTTATGGCCTTTCGTCAGAATTTGATGCAGCTTTTCAACAGCCTCTTTCACCCAAATGGGATCATGAACATAATGATGGTGAATTAATCGATGAAGCAAGTCGATTTGATGGAGATAGACAAAAATCTAAGGCTAACTATGAAAATGGAATGTATCGCGTTTTCCAAGCATGTTATAAGGAATTGACGCCAGAAGGGAGACTCGTTATAGTCTTTGCTCACAAGCAGCCTGATGCCTGGGAGACACTAGTGACGGCTATCATCCGTGCAGGCTTCGTTGTTGATGGAAGCTGGCCCATCCAAACAGAAAGGGGCAATCGCACGCGCGCGCTTTCTTCGGCGGCGCTCTCCTCGTCCGTGTGGCTGGTGTGCAAGAAGCGTCCGGAATCGGCGCGTCCGGGCTGGGATAGCCGCGTGCTGGAGGAGATGCAGGAGAAGATCATCCTCAAGCTGCGCGACTTCTGGGACGCCGGTATTCGCGGGCCGGACTTCGTGTGGGCCGCCACGGGGCCGGCCATGGAAGCCTACAGCAAGCACCCTGTCGTCAAGAAGTTGAACGAGCCGGGGCAGACGCTGAGCGTGGCGGAGTTCCTGCGCCATGTGCGGCGCATGGTGGCCGACTTCGTGGTCGGGCGGGTGCTCTCCCACAACGGCGGCGCGGATGCCGTCAGCGGCCTGGACGACGTGACCACCTACTACCTGCTGCACCGCTACGATTTCGGCATGGAGAGCGCGCCCATCGGGCCGTGCATCCTCTACGCCGTCTCCTGCAATCTCAAAGACGCCGATATCATCAGCCGCTACGACCTGCTGGCGCGCACCGGCGGACAGAGCGCCGTCGCGGAAGACGACGACGAGGGCGGCGTAGAGAGCGCGGCAGAGCCAGAAGAGGGCACGAGCAGCACGGTGCGTCTGAAGCAGTGGGAGCAGCGCAAAAGCGCCAGCCTGGGTTACAACGCGCCCGGGCACGCCCCCGCCGCCGCTCATCGACCAGCTGCACCGCCTGATGCACCTGTGGAAGGCGGGGGATGTTACCAGAGTTGATGAATATCTGGACGTGCGCGGCCTGGGCCACAATCACCTCTTCCATCAACTGCTGCAAGCCCTGATCGAACTGGCCCCGACAGGCAGCGACGAACGCGCGCTGATCGAGAGCATCAGCAACCATGTGGCGTCGCGCGGTAGTCTGCCCATGTACCCGTTGGGATTGATGGAATAGTATGTAGTCATACAGAGATAGAAAGCAGGTAGTGCGACGATGAGCAAACTGGCATGGAAACCCTGGCACGAAGTGGTACAACTTCGCAACGAATTGAAGACGGGCGAGTTGTCGCTTTCGATCTTCGCAGCAGACCTCTACGATGTGGTGATGGGCAAAGCGCGCCCCATCTACCAGGACCCCTCTGACTTCTTCTCGTTCACCTATCCCACCTTCAACCTGCGCGAACTGGCGAAGGATGTGGCGCTGAGCCTGGCGGGGAAGAACGACAAGGCCGTGCGCCAGTTGGAACTGACTTACGGCGGCGGCAAGACGCACACGCTCATCACCCTCTACCACCTTGCCCACCAGCCGGATCGCTTGCCCGACCTGCCGACCGTGCAGGAGTTTCGCAACACTACCGGCATGACCACGCCGCAGGCGCGCATCGCCGTGCTGGCTTTCGACAAACTGGATGCCGAGCGCGGGATGGAGATCGTCGGCCCAGTCGGGCGAGAAGCGCTGGCTACGCCATCCCTGGAGCGTGCTGGCCTATCAACTGGCGGGCAGCGATGGTCTGCGCCTGCTGCACGCCGAAAAAGAAGACACCGAGCGTGAAAGCGCACCCGCCGAGAATCTGCTGGTCGAACTGCTGTCGCTGCCATCACACCAGGGACTTGCCACGTTGATACTCATCGACGAAGTCCTCATGTACGCGCGCGAGAAGGTGGGGCTTGACCCCGCCTGGCGTGGTCGCCTGCTCGACTTCTTCCAGTACCTCACCCAGGCCGCCACCAAAGTGCCAACGTGCGCCATCGTGGCCTCGCTGCTGGCGACCGACCCGCACAAGAGCGACACGCTGGGCCGCGAACTGACCCAGGAACTCTACGCCATCTTCCGCCGCGAACGCGAGCAGAGTGTACAGCCGGTGCTCAAAGAAGACGTGGCCGAGGTGCTGCGCCGCCGCTTCTTCACCCCTGACTCCATCCGCGACCGCAGCGCCTTCCGCCCGCAGGCCGTAGCCGCTCTAAAGGGCATCGCCACCCTCGACGAGCAGACCGGCAAGGAGATGAAAGCCGCCGAGGAACGCTTCGTGCAGAGCTACCCCTTCCATCCCGACCTGACCGAGCTGTTCTATTCCAAGTGGACCAACATGGAGAGCTTCCAGCGCACGCGCGGCATCCTGCGCACCTTCGCCCTGGCCCTGCGCGACGCCTCGAAGTGGGATGAGTGCCCGCTGGTCTCCACCAATGTCTTCATCGGCGAGCCGGGGAAAAGCGCGCTCTCCGAGTCGGCGCGCGAGCTGACCAACGTGGCCGAGACCGATGAGTACGAGGGCAAGAAGCAGGAGTGGACGGGCATCCTGGAGGGCGAACTCGCCAAAGCGCGCGACCTGCTGCTGCTGCTCGGACCCACCCACCCCGACAAGATCGAGTTGGAGAAGGCCCTGCAGCGCTGGACGGAGGTGTCCTGGTTCCTCGATGAAAGCACCATGCAGAACATCGAGACGAACGCGGCTGGCTCGAAGCTGCTGCCCAAAGCCTGGCGGCTGGGTTTCCGCCCCAACCTGCGCCAGATGCACCACGACGCCACTTCGCGCATCTCCCTTGAGGTGATCGAGGAGCGCCTGCGCGATGAGATTCGCGGCTGCAAGAGTTTGGCCTCAGGGGCGGGCGCGACGGGAGCACGCGTGCATATGCTGCCGGAGCGACCACGCGATATCGAGGACGATGGCGAGTTTCACTACGCCATCCTGGGGCCAAAGGCGGTATCAAGCGCCAACCGACCCAACCCGGAAGCGCGGCGCTATCTCGATGAGAAGAGCGGTCCCGATAGCCCGCGCGTCTACCGCAACGCGCTGGTGCTGGCCGTGCCCTCAGTGGATGGCGTGGAGGCGACGCGCAACGCCATCCGCGATTCCCTGGGCTGGCTCGATGTCGAGGAGCAGTTGAAGGGGCAGGACATCGACAGCAACCGCAGGCTCATGCTCGACACAGAGAAGAAAAAAGCCGCCGCGCTGATTACCGACATGGTGCGGCAGGCGTACTGCCTGGTGGCGACGGTCTCGGAGAGAAACGAGGCGCAGGTCTTCAAGGTGGTGGTGGGCGACGAGCCGCTCTTCAACATCATCAAGCGTGACAGCCGCTCGCGCATCCAGGAGACGCCCGTGACGGCGGAGGCGCTGCTGCCCGGTGGCCCCTACGATCTGTGGCGGGAAGGCGAGAGCGCCCACCGTATGAAAGACCTGGTCGAGGCCTTTGCGCAGCGCACCCAGCTTCCCAAGATGCTCAACCGCAAGGCCATCGCCGATACTTTGCTCGAGGGCTGCCGCGAGGGGCTGTTCGTCTTCCGCGCGGCTCGACCAGACCATTCCGCCAGAACCTTCTGGCGCGAACTGCCTGACGAGATGACGTTGAAGGAACCGGCCATAGAAGTATTGCTTCCCGAAGCGGCAGACCTGGCATCGGTGCCCGCTGCACTGCTCGCGCCGGGCGTGCTGCCTGACCTGTGGCATGGCGATGAATTGGCATTACGCGACCTGCGCGGCTACTTCACCGGTCGCGTCATCACCCTCCAGTACGGAGAAACCATGACGATTCCCACCGCCTCGCGTAGCGTAATCGATGCCGCCATCCAAACGGCGGTCAGAGAGAAACGCCTGTGGCTCGTCACCAACCGGGCGAGCTTCTTTGCCGAGGAATTGCCCCTGGGCGTGCTGGGCGAAGATGCTTCACTGCTGCCCCCGCCACAACCCGTTTCTCCCAGGGAGGTGTTGCCAGCCAGCCTGCCAGAAGCGTGGAGCGGTGAGCTTACCACCGCCCTCGCTCTCGCCACCGCCCTTTCGACCAAAGCTGGCAAGTCGCTCCCCTGGATCACCGTGCGCGACGTCATCGATGGGGCATTCCGCGCGCGTTTGCTCGAGCGCACCGTTGACTCCGGTAGCTGGCCGTGCGATTATGCCGGGGCCAGGGCCGTCAAGGTATGCATGCCGCACGAGCAGCCAGCACCGCAACCTGGGCCACATATGCCTCCCCCAACCGCGCCGACTATACTGCGCGAGTCCCCGCCGGAGACGCTGGTGGCCACTGCCATCCTGCAACCAGGCGAGATTCAGAACCTGAACGACCAGCTTGGCGACCTGGTGAAAGCCGCCGTTGGTCTCAACCTGCAATTCCAACTGCGCGTTGAGCTTGGCCCAGCTGCGAAGCTGTCACATGAGACGGTCGATAAAGTGAACGAATTGTTGTCCGAAGTTTCGGAGAAACTTGTCCTGCGGGGATTCTGAAAGGTATGCTCTGATGAACTTACCGATTGCAAGGCTCGCAACGGGAATGAAGAGAGTGCAGATATGCATCAATATAGCTGAGGATTGAAGCGTATATGCACATCCATAGCCATGTGCGTGGGAAACAATGTTCTTGTCATCCAAACCAGATATGAAAGAAAGGCAGAGAAACAGGATGAGTACCTATCAGAGTCCAGTGGACCAGGAAATAGCGGCGTTGATGGCCCGTTATGGGATCACGGGCAGCGTCACCGAGGGCGGTTCGCCCAGCCGTGTCTACGACGCGCAGAGCCGACTGTTCAATGTCGAACTTGAGCGTGAGGATCGCCGCGGCTGCTTTGCCGTGTATGTTGGGATGGCGCACCCCGACATCGACTCGGGCTTCGCGCTGCGCTGGCTCCTCGATACGGCCTCGCGGGCCGAGGAAGAGACCTACGAGCGCTGGCTCGCCGAGGATGGCACCTTCTACCAGAAGGAACTCGGCGACGAGGGGGCACGCGCCCTCTACGAAGAGAGTCATGCAGTGGGCCGCAAACTGCGGCAGGTACTCGGTGAGGAGGCCTATGCTGCCCTTGCCGGAGCCTTACGTTAGTTCAAAAGAGAGAGGAAGGCGGAGGCCTATGTCCGGGAAATATACCGAATTTGAAAAGCAGGCCGGAGGGAATCTGCGTATCGTGCTGCTCGAAGAAGCGCGAGAGAGCGTGCAGGAAATCGCCGCGAAGGAGATCGATGCCGACAGCAGGCTGGCTGAGACCATCGAATGGCAGTTGACCAATGGCTGGTCGCTGGTGCGGCCAGAGGACGTGGGCGCGCTGACCGATGCTCCCATCGTCACCGAAGACATCGACACCGATAATCAGGGGAACGTCCTGCACGTAGGAACGGTCTACTGGTATCCGCAGTACGATGTGTCCGACCCGGTGGCAAAACTGCTCGAAAACGGCTACGTGGATTTTGTACGCGGGGAGTAGAGAATGCGTCCCCTTTGCGTTAAGAGGCGGAACCGCTGGCAGGGGCAATCTTTGAAGCGGAAAAGAAACAACCTGAATATCATCTGAAGCACTTTTTCAAGCCAATCGGGGTAGCGCTCTCGCTTTATGCATGCTATGAACCGGCCCCCTTGCTCCCTCCATTGAGCGTCTGGAACCGGCGACAGGAGAGATGGGCCGCGCATCTCTCCTGTTTCCTTTTTTGCCGACCTCATGCAGAATAGAGGGAGAAGATACATCATAGTAGCAAGGAGGAACGCCGCGCTATGCTCCCTCTCGAAAAGGACCCCGGCTCCAACGGACATGACAGGCTAGAATACCACGCGACGGTGCGCGAGCTGCCCAGCGGCGAGCGCCCGCGCGAACGCCTGCAGCACTTCGGCCCCCAGGCGCTCTCGACCACTGAATTGTTGGCCATCATCCTGCACACCGGCACCAGGGGCGGCAGCGTCCTGGAGCTGGCCAGCAAACTCCTGACGAAGTTCGGCGGACTCTCCGGACTGGTGCGCGCCGACTTCCGCGAGCTGTGCGCCGAGCACGGCATGGGCGAGGCCAAGTCCGCGCAGGTCAAAGCAGCCCTGGAGATCGGGTACCGGCTGAGCCTGCTGCAGGTGGACGCCCGCTACAAGGTCAGCACCCCGGCGGAGGCGGCCAACCTGGTGATGCTGGAAATGGCCTACCTGGACACCGAGCAGATGCGCATCCTGCTGCTGGATACCAAAAGCCAGTTGGTCGAGAAGATCAACAGCTACCAGGGGACAGTCAACAGCTCGGTGCTGCGCGCCGCCGAAGTCTTCCGTCCAGCGGTCATTCGCAACTGCCCCGGCCTCATTCTCTGCCACAACCACCCCAGCGGCGACCCGACGCCATCCAGGGAGGACATTGAGACCACCAAACAACTCGTGGCGGCTGGCCGCATCCTCGACATCGAACTGGTTGACCACATCATCATCGGCCACCAGCGCTTCGTCAGCCTGAAAGAACATTTGAAGTGGAAGTAGGCTGCATCTTGCAGGTAATAATAGTCTAAGAAGCTTTCACTGCCAGTGCTCGATTCGATGAACTGCTGGCCGTTGTCAAGGATTTCAGTCAAGAGCGCCCAGGCGCAGACAAGTTGTTATGGCTGTCGGCTCCTGATAAAGCTGGATACAACAACGGTTTAACGAAGCTCTCATTTAGTCGTCATCATCATCATCATCGTCGCCCCCGCCGTCAGGTGTGGGCGGATCAGGCGGAGGTATCGACCCCAACAGTGGGACTCCGTAGTCTCTGTCCATGTGTATGCTCCCTTTCGAGAACCGGCTGACAATAAATACAACACTCTGCCTGAACTATACCACAGGTTGCTCACCTGGCTTGTACATAAATATGCATGGTTTTATGCATGTTTCTCTTCCCCCTCCGTATCCGAGAAAGACAGGATGTAGGAATCCAGGTCAGGATCATAGGCGAGCCCCCTCAGAGGCTGGGGAGAGGAGAGAATACCTAATTCTTGCAGGTCAGGCAGGTGTTCTAAAGCGACGACACCTACCGCGAGGCGGTCGAGCACGGTTGCATCCTGCTTCACTGCGCGTTCGATTAAACGCAGGCCATGTAGATGCACCGCATCCTGTAGATAACAGACACCCGGTCGGTCTAAGTCGGGGACACCTCGATAGGTCCGCAGACAGAGGGAGAGGGCATAAGCCTGCGCTTGCTTCTGCGTTTTTTGTCTCTGCGCGCTCGGGCGCTTGAGGAGGCGGTTGAGCAAGGAAAACAACTCGAAGAAGGTAAAGAGCGACAGGAAGGTCTGGGGAGGCGTCACCACTCCACTTGCCAGTCCCGTTGCCAGCGTCCCGTTGAGTATGCCCGAGTCATCGAAGACCTGACCGTGGAGTATCGCCATCTGGCGCTCGTGATAGAGCGCTACTCCTTCCTCCGTTGGCTGTGAATTGTTGGTGTGGATTCCTAACAGACCGAGAGAGGAGCGTTCACCCGCCACGCATTGGGCAACATGACCCAGCAGTTCATGCACGAAGAGGTGCCTGATCTTCTCGAGCGAGAAGCGCTGTTCGGGCAGGAACAACTGACGCAAGCCCTGCTCAACACGGGCATTGGTGGCGTTGGAGTCAATCACTACCCGCCAGCCTTCATAGCCGCACTTCTCTAATACCGCTTCAAAGAAGCGCCTGGCGGCTTGAGCGGACACCTTGCGTTGTGGTGAGGAGGGCTGCTCATGCACCCGCTGCTCCTCCTGGATTTCATCTTCACACGATGAGTGTTCAAACGTGAGATGGAGTCTGGTCCGCAGGAACTCATCTAAACGCTGGCTCACATCTACCGTCTCGGGACGGCTGAATCCCTGCTGCAGGGAATGCTTGACGCGCGAGAGCGCCTCTTGCATTTCCTCGGCAGTAGGAACGGGATACAAATGGCGGTTGCACTCCCAGAATCGCTCTGTATTGCCCTCGAAGGTGGCTTCGATCAAGCGCAGAAAATCGATCTCTTCCTCTATCGTCCCATGATAGAGACGACGCACAATAGTGTTGGGCTCCTGCCGACTGATCTCTGCATCAAGTTGAAGGAAGGCGGCTATGCGTTGGCGCACGTCTTCTATTTCGATCGCGGGATAGCACAGTTGAGGTTCGCGCTGCTCAGCAACAGAGGCCGCAAGTTCATGCTCCCGTGACTTCAGCAACAGCACACCCAGTTGCTCTCTGGCAGTTCCATCGATAGATAAGGCGAGCGCTTGATCCCATTGCCGCTGCTCCTCCTCAGTAAAGGGACCTGCCCAGGTGAGCCACCAGTAACTGTCATACGAGGCGAGTGCTCGGTAACGCTCCAACCAACGCCAATCCAACTGGTGAGAGGGCACTGTTGCCTGGCGACGCCATTGCTCAATCTCTTCGAGCGCTTCCCTTGCAAACATGCGATACATTCTCCTTCTTGCATGAATAGAGGGGAGGGCCTCGCGTAGCAAACGCTCAGCTTGGTCAACCCTTCCCAGACGCAAACAGAGCCGTCCTCGATTCACCTGGTAGATCCATCTTTCCTCCTGAGAAAGCGCATCCCCGGCATCGGCACAGCGTTGTACCTCTGCAACGGCTTTCTCATCGAACAGCAGCGCCTCTTGAAAACGCCCTAAACCCATGAGAATCTGCGACTTTTCACCGTACAGAGGCGGCAAGTCCGCCCACGTATACATACCCCTGCTCTTGCAGGGCGATGGCGCGCTCCACCGCATTAAGCCCTTCCTCATACTGTCCCGTTCTATTAAGGTGATAGCTGAGGCTATTCAAATAACTGGCTAATCGTTTCTTGCGAAGCTTCCCTTTGAGGGGTGATCTCCCCTCTCTGCTAGAAAGAAGCGAATCACATTGTCTGTAAAGGGCAATGGCTTGCTCCCGGAGTCCCCGTGCTTTTTGCGCTTCTCCCTGCTCCTCGGCATACTCGCACCATGTTCCCAGGAGAAGCGCGCGTTTCTGAAATCAGCGCGGTGCGATGTTTCGGACTGGATCCCTGGCGCGACTCCAAACGCGCGCAGTAGGCGTCCAGCACTGCTTGCGCATCTTCAAAACGTAAGTCGTTCATGGCATCCAAGATGAAGAGCTGCATCACATAGTCCTCTGTCGCGGCTTGAATTACGACCTTGCCGCTGAGAACCGCATCACGAAGGCGCTGGTAGTCTACATATTTCTTTGCATCAATAGCGCTTCCGAGAAACTGAAACAGAATTTGTAGTAAGACAAAACCAGCACACTCATCTTCTTGCGTATCATGCCAATCAAAGTGAAAGAGGACGTTTTGAGCGAGGCGGGCTAAACGGGGTCCATGTCCCAGGTTAAAACTGAGCCAACCGTACTGGATAAGCAATGCAGCGACATCTAACAGGCAATCATTTTTCAGGTAGAGCACCGCCAGTTCTGCAATGATCGCTCCCAATTCACTATCACTGGCTTTTCCCGCGTCCAACCAGCACTTGTAGGACTCGATGAGGCGCATTTCTAACTGGTGTTGCTGCTCAACCGGGATTCGAGAACGTAGCGCCGATGCTACCATTGGCAATACCTGCACGCGATGCGGATAGGCTACGAGCAGAGATGTCGAACTTAATTCTTTGAGGAGGCGCGGGCGCGGACAAACCATTTGTAAGGCAGGTTTGCCGAGAGGAACGTTGGCAAGTGCGAGCGTACACAATACCTGATAGGCCTCTGCTGAGAGGCGCTTCTCAATAATGCGTTCCAGCAGCGGGTTGAGCTTGGTCGAGATTGGCCCACCGAAGAGAGAGGCGTCATCCAGCAGGCGCAATAACCGCTGCGTTGACACGTTCTCGGCAGCGCTTTCCCCTTCTTGCCCCTCCAGGTCATCGCTCTCCTGCCACTCATCCAGCCACATTGGCTCCTGCACCAGCGAGGCGACCCATTCCAGGCACAGCGGGATGCTACCTACGGCTTCACTTGCCTGCCGCAGGTACTCTGTGGGAACGTCGGCTAAGCCGAGCTGTTGCAGCAAGAGTGCTCCTGCCTCTCTGGAGAGGGGAGGCACCATGCGCTCGGCAAGAAAGGCGCGCTCGCCCTCAAACCAGCCGGGCCATTCTCTCGTGCCGAGTACGAGCGAGGCGCGGTGCTGGCTGCGCAAAAAGCGCTGTAAGAAGCGCTCCCAGCACGGGGCGAGCTTGCCCTCGTCATCGAGCACCTGCTCGGCGTTGTCCACGAACACCGCTACTGGTCGTGAAGCTTGCTCCAGAGAGTGCAGAGTATAGGTGACGCGCGTCTCGAGTGAGGTCATTTGCATGGAGGCATCTGGAGTACCCATCTCCACAAGCAGCGTGCCCAGCAGCACATCCAGCGCACTCTCCGGGTCCGTCTCCTGCTCTGCCGTAGGCAACTCGCACAGTGTTACCTGGAAATGAGACGGTTCGGCGGAGAGCATCCGCAGCGCCAGGCGATGCAGTTCGGACGACTTGCCGATCCCGACGGGGCCTTGTAGCACGATGAGCTTTTTGGGGAGGGCCTCTTGCAGCGATGCCGTGACCGAGGCCAGCCAATCCTCACGCCCCACCAGGTGCCGCGTCTCCACCAGTCTCGGACTGGTAGCGACTGACCTTTGACGCGGCGAAGATCGCCCGTTTCCCCCTGCATCCTGGTCGGTTCGACTCAATCTCAAGCGTAGTTCGTCCCACTCCTGGTCCGTTTTGTGCTCCTGATAGGTTTTCTTGGCTTCGATGCGCAGGCGCGCCAGGGTGAGAAACTGCTGGCGGTCCGCCGCGTTCAACTCCACCCCTGCCAGGCGCAGGGCAGCATAGATCGCGCCGAGTTGATCGAAAGCGGGCGCGATCTCTCCCGTCTCGACACGCGAGTAGGTCGTCTGCGTCCAGCCGGGAAGGTGGGCCAACACCTGCAGTCTGTCTGACGCCGTGGCGATGGCGCACGATCTTCAGAAACGCGCCGAAATGCACTGCGGCATTCTCGCTCTGAAGAGCAAAGCGGGTCTTTGACTGGAGCATATCTCTGACCTTTCCACTCCCATGAATTCCTGTAATTCCCGCGCAGCGAGTTGTTTCATCTCTTCCGTCGGCGATAAAGGTTGCATCTAGTATAGCATAGAGACGCAAGTTTATGCATACTTTTCCAACCCACCTCTGCTACACTCGGACAGAACGCAGCACCTTCAGTACAGGAGAACCAATGGGAAGGAGGAGAGTGACATGCAGCAACTGGTCATGGTGATCGATGATGCACTCGTGGTGCGCACGATCCTGGACACCTGCCTGCACCGAGCGGGCTATGAGGTGAAAAGCTTTGAGGATGGGGTGCAGGCATTACTCTGGCTGAACACCGCCCAGGCGCGCCCTCCAGATCTCATTTTCGTTGACCTGGGTTTACCCAAACTGGACGGCTACGAGGTCATCCGGCTGCTCAAGTCCAGACCGGCACTGGAGCACACGATCCTGGTGATCCTCTCGCGGCGTGATGGGGTACTTGACCATCTCAAAGGGCGGCTGATCGGCGCGCACGCCTACCTGACCAAGCCGTTCAAGACCCAGCAGATCCTCGCGGTCATCCGGGCCCATCTGGGCGCTCTGGCTGCCGAGACCACACAACCATCATGAGTCATCTCTCGCTTACGCATTATGCAACGCGGGGCAGTGAGAACGCCATACACACACTTTCTACCATCAGAATGGAGAACGAAAATCATGTCTAGCAGTCGGCTCTGTTTTGTGTAATATAAAAGGGAGCCAGTATCTCCCATTTTGCTAACAAGATTTGGGGGCCAGTCTCCAAATGATGCGAATTAAATTTGGGGGCCACTAGTACAGATGCTAATCAAAAAAGGAGCCACGTGCTGTTGATTTCTGCTATCGTTACAGTGAGCAGTCCACCCACTTTAGCGATAGGAGAACTGGAGATGATTCCCGTGGAAGAACGCGAAACCATTCGCCGGGCCTACTACCTGGAAGGCAAGAGTAAGAGACAGATCGCCCGCGAACACAACCATTCTCGCAAAACCGTGGATAAAGCGGTCGACAATCAGCCGCCGCAGCCCTACCGGCTCAGCCGCGCGAAGCCGTCCCCGGTGTTCGGGGCCTTTCGGGCCCGCGCCGACGAACTGCTGGCCGACAATGTGCATCTGCCGCCCAAGCAGCAGTACACGGGTCACAAAATCTACGAACTGCTGCAGGCCGAGGGCTATCAGGGCAGTGAGGCGCGGGTACGCCTGCACCTGACGCAATGGAACAAGAGCCACCACGCCCCGGCGCTGTTTCTGCCGTTGGAGTTTGACCCCGGCCAGGATGCGCAAGTGGATTGGGGAGAGGCCATCGCCGTCATCGGTGGGGTCAGGCAAACCGTGCAGATCTTTGTGATGTGGCTGTCCTACAGCCGACGACGCTTTGTGATGGCCTTTCCCAGCCAGAAACAAGAGAGCTTCTTTTACGGACATGTCTGCGCTTTCGAGCACTTTGGGGGCGTGCCTGCCCGCATCAGCTACGATAACCTGGCGACCGCCGTCCGCCTGATGGTGGAAGGTCGGGTGCGCCGCGAGCAGCGGCAGTTCGTGGCTTTCCGCTCGTACTATTTGTTTCGAGAGCCATTTCTGCCAACCGGCCGCTGGATGGGAGAAAGGGGGGGGTGGAGGCATCGGTGGGGTTTAGCCGCCGCAATTTTCTCGTGCCTATCCCCACCGTGGCCTCGTTTGAGGAGCTGAACCTGAGCCTATTGCACGCCTGTCTCAAAGATGACCAGCGCCGCGTCAGCCGGCAAGTGGAGACGATCGGGCAGATGTGGGAGCGGGAGCGACCCGTGTTGCGCAGCCTCCCCCCGTATGCCTACGAGTGTTGTGTGACGACCAGCGCCCGTCTCAACGGCTACAGCCTGATTGTCTACGAGACGAACCGCTATTCGGCGCCGGTGAACCGCGCCAGGCGCGAGGTGATCGTCAAAGCGTATCCCTTTCACCTCGACATCCTGGATGGGACCAGCCTGTTGGCGCGCCATCCCCGCAGTTACGGGCGCGAACAGGACCTCTTCGAGCCGCTGCACTACTTGCCATTGTTGGAGCAGCGGCCTGGCGCCTTCGACTATGCCAGGCCCATGCGGCAGTGGCGCAAAGACTGGCCCGAGAGCTACCATCAGATGCTGCGGGTGTTGCGGGAGCAGTGGCCGGAAGGCGGGCGAGGTGTCCAGGAGTTCGTGCGGGTGCTGCGCTTACATGAACAGTATCCCGCTCACCAGGTGCAGCAGGCCATTGAGCAAGCGCTCGCCTACGGCTGCCCGCATCTGGATGGGGTGCTGCATTGCTTGCACCAGCTCACCGAGGAAGCGCCTGCTGGACTTCGCCCGCCCCTGGCTGACCCGGTCCCCTTGCCAGCCATTGGCAGCCAACCCATTGACCTGCAGCAGTACGAACGACTGTTGAGTTCCTCTAGCTAAGGAGTGTCTCATGCAACAGAACACCTTGCTCGAAAGCTATCTGCACCAGCTCAAGCTGCCGGCGTTTGCCCACACCTACGCCGCCATCGCTTCGGATGCCGCCCGCACGGGCTTGTCGTGCGAGCGCTACTTGCTGGCCCTCTGTGAAGCAGAACTCGCCCAGCGCGATGCCAATCGAGTGGAACGCTGCATTGCCCAGGCCAAACTGCCGGTGCTCAAAGAGCTGTCCCAGTTCGATTGGAGCTGCGTGCAGGGCGTCTCCAAAACGCGTGTGTTCGAGTTGGCGCAAGGCGGCTACCTCACGCACGCCGAGCCCATTCTCATGATCGGGAACCCGGGCCTGGGGAAAAGCCACGTGGCCGCCGGATTGGCCCTGGCCGCTTGCCGTCAGGGGAGACGGGTGCGTTTCTACAATGTGGCCACCCTGGTCAATGATTTGATCGTCGCGCAGCATGAGTTGAAACTCTCGCGCTTGCTGTCCACCCTCGGCAAGCAGGAATTGCTGGTGCTCGATGAGTTCGGCTTCATTCCGTTCAGCCGGGAGGGAGCCCATCTCCTCTTCCAGCTCTGCTCGGCCCTCTACGAGCAAGTTGCCGTGATCATCACGTCCAACCTGAAATTTAGCGACTGGAAGAGCGTGATGGGGGAGGAACATCTCACGGCCGCCTTCCTCGAACAGGCTGACTCACCGGGCGCACATTCTCGAATTTCTTGGCGAGTCGTTTCGCTTTCGTCAGCGACTGCAGCAGGCCGAACAGCAGGGACACCGGGCTGAGGACTCTGATCCTGCGCTGATGCAAGCTGCGCCCGCCCCCAGTAGCGGGTAGGAGCCTCCCGTGCGGCTGCTCAAGTATGCCACACCAGTCAAGGCCAAGACGAGCGCGCCCTCACCCCACCCCACTTCCTCCTGCGCGGCCTTGACTTGGCGTGGCGTTGAGGTAGCAACCCGCACCGGGAGTCGGGAACGCGGTAGCGGGCGGCGGCAGACGTTGGACAGGCAGCAGAACCGGGGAGAACTTCTGCACTGTCGGGGAAGGAACGATTCGGGAACCGTTTGGGCGACTCCGTTGGAGCAAGGAGGAGTGGAGATATGCCACAGGTGGCTCCCTTTTTCGTTAGCAAAAGCCAGGTGGTTCACTTTTTCGTTGTCACATGGCCCCCAAATCTGAGTAGCAGTGACATATTCAAAGAAATCGCTGGCCCCGATTCTGATGAGAAAGTGGCCCCCAATATCATTGACAAATACACGGCTCGAGCAAACCATACAGGCGACGAATACTTACATCATCGACGCAGAAAGCGCTGCAGAGCAGGCACGCCTGATCGACCAGGAAACGCTGCTCGCCGAAGCGATGGGCGGTTCTCTGGCCGAACAGCCCGAGGAGACGCTGGATGACATCCACGACGTGCTGGATATTGGCTGTGGACCCGGCGGATGGGTCCGTAGCGTCGCGCAGATTTACCCACATATGCAGGTCACCGGGATCGACATCAGCGACGCAATGCTGCGCTATGCGAGCGCCTTCGCCGGGGTACAGGGTCTCGATAATGCCAGTTTCAGCGCGATGGACGTGTTGCAGCCGCTGGACTTTCCGGATTGCGCCTTCGACCTGGTGAATGCCCGCTTCTTAGGAGCCGTCCTGCCCGCAGCGGCGTGGCCCGAGGTCGTCCGGGAATACGTTCGCGTCCTGCGCCCCGGAGGCATCCTCCGTCTGACCGAATCAGAGATGCCACTTACCAATAGCGCCGCCTGTGAGAAGCTGACGGAGCTTTGCCTGCGCGCCATGCGCCTTGCCGGGTATCTCGTCGCTCCCCACGAGAGGCACGCGTGCATCGCGCCGGCATTGGGCTCCTTTCTTCGCAAAGCTGGCTGCCAGCAGATTCAGCACCGGTCGTGTTTCCTCGACTACTCACCAGGAACCGAGGAGTATTGGGGGATGTTCCGCAACGTAGAGGTACTACGCGAGTTGATGAAGCCCTTCCTGCTCAAGATGGAGGTAGCGACCGAGGAGGAACTTGCGCGCCTGCAGCGTGAGGCGGTCTTGCAGATTCTCTCCGATGATTTTTGCGGCGGCTGGTGGTACCTCACCGTTTGGGGCGTCAAGCCTCAAGGCGGTGCTATATCGGCGTAAGGATGCGAGCTGATCTTTTCATGATGTATGGAGAAACGCTATGACTGAATTTCAGCCGTCGGGAAGATCGATCAGCGCATCGATCATCTTCCAGGTCAATCCCGATCTAAACGTTTCCGCGCTCTGGAGCCGACTGGAGCGCAGAGAGCGCTGGGTGCTGCTGCTCATAGATGGCAAACGCACCCTGGCTGACCTGGCGCACCTGACGCACCGCGGTAAATCAGATGTCGCTTACACGCTCGTCCGCTTGCTCCAGTTGGGCTACATCGAACAGGCAAGTCTGGCAGAAAGCAACCTCGGAAGCCAGCATAATCCTCTTTAAGAGTCCTTCTACCTTTAAGAACAGGAGCACCTGATATCTTTACCTTGAACATTCGTCAACAGCCAATTCGCTTCTTTCGGGATTGAGGCACGGATACGGAAATGCTGCGATATCGCCTGGATCACCCTCTACTTGTAGCGACTTGTCTCTCAAGTTTATCCCGCCGATCTCCAATGGCGGTAGGGAGCTTCCCTCGGCCAAAGCAAACTCGTGAGGTAATCGTGAACCTGCGTGAAGGTTTCATGAGCCCTTACCGGTATCATATCTATTGATTACTCAGGTGAACCGAGGCCGGGCATATGCAGGAAGGAGGAGCGCTCAGATGCTCATGGAGCGTGGTTTCAGGCTCCAGCAGCCTACACACAGACCTTTCCTCTGATATTCCTCTTCCCCGGCAGGGGAATAAAGCCGTTTTTGCTGGCGGCGAACAGGTAAGGCGCATCGGTGCCATAAGTACGCTCTCCGGCTTCCACTGGCGATGCTGCGCATACACGCAGCGCAGACCTTGCGGTTTATCAAAATCCCTCTATCCGAGCGAAGTCAAGCGGCGCACGAGATGTCCACTAAACAAAGGAGGTATCCGACATGTCCCCTTAGAAACATCGACTGGCCAATGTGTATTGAGCCATTATCGAGTTGGGAAGACGCCGATCGTGCTAGTCGGCGTCGGTCTAGTCAGTCCTGAAGCAGGACGCAATGTTGAGCAGTTCAACTTCCATGTTGTTCAGTGCTGCTCAGAATAG
This sequence comes from uncultured Chloroflexia bacterium, assembly GCA_963769535.1. GTDB lineage: Bacteria > Chloroflexota > Ktedonobacteria > Ktedonobacterales > Ktedonobacteraceae > CF-113. Next base: position 869,482 of record CAVYMC010000011.1, read on the forward strand.
AGAAGCAGAGAAGATGCTTCATGAAAGGATGGTGATCGCGTGCCCCGTAAAAAGTATCATCGTGATCGTGTCTATCAAATTGTGGGCGAACCAGGCCCGGGAAGTATCGCCGTCGGGTACGTGCGCTACAGTTCGGAGCTGCAGGACCCAACGACTATAGCGACGCAGAAGCGGCGTATCCAGGAGTTTGCCGAGAAAAAGGGATGGAAGATTGTGCGTTGGTACGAAGAGCCTGAGCAGAGCGCGAAGTACGAGGAGATCGAGCAGCGCCCCATATTCGCGCAGTTACTCAATGAAGCCGGGAAGCAGTTCCAGATCGTACTCTGCTACATGAATAGCCGTTGGTCACGCAACGTCGTGGTGGCCTTCACCTCGCTCACTCGCTTGCGCCAGTCGCGCGCCTGGTGGGCGACTGCTGATGGCTTGTGGGATATTGACAAGGTGCAGCAGGACGGCTTTGATGTCGCCTTTGCTGTTGATACACAGATCAACGCGAGCTATGTCCGGCAACTCTCGAAGCGTACTATCGATGGCAAAGAAGACAGGGCGCGTGATGGATATCATAATGGATGGGTTTCTTTCGGATACCTGCCACCTGAGTACCCGAAGGCCCCCGATGGAGCGCCTTCAACCTGGCGTCCTCCTCGTATGCCTGTGCGTCCCGACCCTGCAACATTTCCGGCATTAGTACGTATCGGAGAACTGACTGCACAGGGTTGGAGCGATAGCGCAATTGCTGATGAGTTGGAAGGATATCTCTCTCGCACATCGCGCTACGGGGAGCGCCTCTTGACGAAGGACACCATCGCAGCTATCCGCCGATCATGGTTTCCGCGGGAGTTTGCTCCTGGTTGTGGACATGGAACCATAGAAACACCCTCAGGGGAATTGGTCGAGGGCAAACACCAGGCAGCGTGGCCCTATGAGTTATGGCAGCGCATGGTTGAAGTAAAAGCAAGCCAATATCATCGAACGACGAAGGAGGCGCAAAAACGCTCGCACGAATTTAGCAGGATCATCGTCTGCGCAGCATGTCTGCGCCCTCTGCGCGTCACGTTCGGGAATGTTAACAGGAACTTCCTTCCCTATTACCGGGATACCAGTGTTGAACGTAAACTTCCATGCTCTGTAGCCGAAGCGGGTTTCTATTCAGTAAGGAGCAGCCTGGTTGTCTTACAGTTTGGGGAAATTCTGAGAAGTGTCGAGTTACCTATGAGCTGGCGCGAAGCGATTGCGGAGAGATGTAAGGCGATAGCCAATGTGGACGATGACGAGAGTAAGCGGACTCGGAAGCGGCGAGCCGAGCTAGAAGAAGAGCAGAAGCGCTTAATCAATGTCTATACCAAAGGATATATCACAGAGCGGGAAATGGACGAGAAGATGGAGCGTATACGCACCGAATTGTTCGCGCTCCCTGTTCTGATGGCAAAAGATCCACAAAGGGCCACACAGGAAACGCTCTCAGCAGGCGAAACCCTGATGCGTATGGCAGATTACTGGAACGAGGCAGCCGAAGAGGAGCGGCGTGATATGGTGTGGTCGCTCCTAAACGCAGAGGGATTACTCTATGATCTGGAGCGGCATGTCATCGTCGGCCTCAAACCGCGTAGTGCTGTCTTACCAGTCCTGGCCTTGGGACTGGAGGCGACATCTATGTGGGAGCAGCGTGAGGACAGCTTATGGTTACGCGAGGACTATCTGCCTCCCAAACTCGATAGAGGGCATCCGCATTTACCATCACATCCGCCAGCCTTAACTCCGGCACAACAAGAGCAGGCTATTATGTTGATACGGCAAGGAATGTCACTGCGCAAGATCGCAGAACTCCTGGAAACATCACATGAGTCCGTGCGGCGCTTCTTGAAAGACCAGGGAATTACCATGCAGCCCAGCGTTCAAAAGCTGACAGATGAACAACTGGAAGAGGCATACGAGCTACTGAGAGCAGATGTCTCTTTCAGAGAGGTGGCAGAAATGTTTGGCATCAGCGATGCATCTTTAGCAAGGTTGGCGAAACGAGACGGCGTTGTGCTGCGGTCGAGAGGAGAGAAGTTGACTCCGACGCAGCGACGGCTAACAACCGAACAGCGGCAAGAGGCGCGCGAGTTAGTCCAGGCAGGCAAATCGCTGAGGCAAACCGCGAAGCTATTCGGCGTTAGCCGGAGCGCTCTGATAAGGATACTGAAGGATGGAGCAAAGGAGGAAGGCGAAAGCGGAGAATAATAAAAATGTGACGCACTGGCTCAATTTGCCAGTGCGTCACTCTTACCTTCCTGGAACGGAACCGACGGGATTCGAACCCGCGATCTTCTGCGTGACAGGCAGACATGTTAGGCCACTACACCACGGCTCCTGATGTGCGCAACTGGCGTCTAACGGCTGGTTGCAGGTAGGATGATACCAGAGATCAGGGCTGCTGTCAAGTCTTCAGAGCTACCAATTTTCAAGTGACCTTCTTTTTTCCCTCGTAAAGGCGTTCCGCGCAGGGTAATTTTGGATTTTTCCCGGTTCTCTATAATGAGAAAGGAAAGACCTGTTTTATTTCACTTCTTGACTCGCTAAATGCGCTCATTTGGCGTTGTCTTTTCTTTGCAGGAGCCAGTATGATCGAAACGAACATTCAGCAACAACAAGATCAAGTTTCTAAGCAGCCATCTCTTCATGAGCCGGGGTTAATAGCGGAGGCAGGTATGACGGTCACGTGCGCTATATGCGATGCCGTTTATGCTCCATCTCCGCAGCAATTACCGTTCTTGCAATACACACAGGGGACCCTGGAAGCGACATTTATGAGCATATGCCATTTCTGTTTTCGCTGCCGGCGCGCGGCCTGTCCGCAGTGCTGGGACGATGTGCATGGCGTTTGCGGCTCGTGCGTGCAGGAGGCAGGCCTGCCATTTCGCGCCAGAGCGACTCTTCTGGATGGTCTGGTATTTCCCCCCAGGGTGCAACAACCTCTTATATCGCAACAACAGCAGCAAATCGCGTCCCTTTTTATCCCGGTACGTAATGGCCGCTTTTTCACTACAACACAGACAAGCTTAAACCAGGCCCGGCCAGACCTCCATACAGGCCCTGTCGTCCAACCCGTTGTCGCGCAAGCTATCACGCCCGATAACCCTGTAAGGGAGAGCGAGCAAAATGATACTCCCGTTGCCGTAGCCGTTGCCATCTCCACAAAAACACCCCTGCCAGAAGCCACGAAAGACACGTCCGGGCTAGAGAAAACGCCGCCCATCGCTAAAAAAGCAAAACAGGCGAGCCGCCTGGAACTGGTGTTTACCTGGATCATGCTGGTGATAGTGCTGGTACTTGTCGTGGTGATCGCGCTGGCAGAGTTCATTCCGGCAGTTAATACACAGATAACTCATGTGACACATATTGACATTCGCGCGGAAATCGCCTATCTTGTGCATATAGTGCAGCAACTCTTCAAGAGATAGCAGGGTACAGAGGAACATCGTGGGGCGTGAAATACTGGTCGATGGCTATAATGTGATTCAACGCGATACATCGTTTCAAAGCGCGCGCCAGAAAAGCTTTGAGGCCGCTCGTCATGCCCTGATTACTCAACTCATCAACCGTTATCGCCATACCCCCCACCGCGTAACCGTCGTCTTTGACGGCGATGCTCCTCAAGAGCAAACCACACATGAACAGCGTATACGCATCATCTTCTCGCGCGCGGGAGAAAGCGCCGACAGCGTTATTGTTCGTTTAGCGGCGCAGGCGCGAGCGGATAGACGCGATGTAGAGATGTTTAGTGATGACCTGGAAGTTCAACACGCCGTCAAAAGCGTCGGAGGGAAAGCGCAAACAACAGGCCAGCTTACCTCGCAACTCAATGCGCCACCTAAACATCTCAAACGCCTCGCGGAACATCGCAGGGTCGTGCGCCAGAAATACGGGCTTGATCCGATGCGCGGCAAAGACGACGATTAGTTTTTACTTCTGCGCAACCGAGGGAAATTCCGCCAATTCGCCCTCACTGCTCGCGGGAAGCGGGCTATCAGGATTCGGTCCAGGCGTATCCGTATGCTCCACTGGCAAAGACGCCACTTTATGAGCATGAGACGCCTTGCCCAGACGCGCGCGAATAACCCAGGTAAAACCCTCCAGGAAAATCGCGCGCGACATTTTCGATTTGCCCACACGCCGGTCCTTGAAAATGATGGGGGTTTCCACAATCTTGAAATTGCGCTTGTACACTCGATAGGCCAGTTCTACCTGGAAAGCGTAGCCCTGCGATTCAATAGTATCCAGATCGATGCTTTCCAGCACATCGCGCCGGTAACAGCGAAAGCCTGCCGTACAATCATGAACTGGAATGCCGAGCATGAAACGCGCAAAGACATTGCCGCCGCCGCTAATGAAACGTCTCAGAAGCGACCAGTTGGGGGTGCCGCCGCCTTCGACATAGCGCGAACCGATGACCAGGTCAGCCGACTCGATGGCTCTCAGGAAATCTGGAAGATAGCAGGGATCGTGCGAGAAATCAGCGTCCATTTCAAACGCGGCATCATATTGATGCTCAACAGCATATTTGAACCCGGCGATATACGCCGTGCCGAGACCCAGCTTGCCCGCGCGGTGCATAACATTGATCTGCCGATTCTGCGCGGAAATCTCATCGGCCAGTTTGCCCGTCCCATCCGGCGAGTTATCATCCACGATCAATATATCCGAAGCGGGCGCATACGTACATATCTGATCGAGCAGCGGGCGCAAATTATCGTATTCGTTATATGTCGGAATAATGATTAGCGTTTTCATGTAAGTGTATCTCCCGAGTGTGATATTGCAGCCGCCGTCTGTAAATCCGGCTGGCTTTCTGCGGCAGGTAAGCTACTGACACTATTCGCCAGCAAGGATTGTTCGTCGCGCATGAAAATGGGCGTATGCTGGGTGACTCTGTATATCAATAAAGCCACGACGCCGAGAGCCAGACCAAACCATAAGGTGCAAAGACGAATAAGCAAAGTTGCCGCTCCTCCAATAGTCGCTGACGATGTCAGGAGTAAACGAGTGAGTCCTATCATACTACCATCGGCAGTACCCAGTCCCCCAGGTAGACCAGATGCTGAACCGACCAACGATGACACGCCCATAATAAACATGGATTTGATAAAAAGCTCCAACCCTAACCCCAGACCAAGCCCCGCGAATACAAGATACAATGCAACGCATTCTCCTGCCCATGAAATGATGCCAAGAGTAATCGCAAGCAGTAATGGACGCCATTGCAATAATATATACGAACTTTCATAAAAGGCACGTAACCAGAGCGCCACACGCGAAATTCCTGGCAAACGTTCGCCAAATGCGAGCAGAGCCAGCGAAATCCTCCTGTTCTGGATCACCAGCACGCCGCCTACCACACAGGCTAGCAGCCCAACCAGCAGTTCCCAGCCATATCGATAGAGCGCCAGACCTGTTGAGGACAGCGCAATCATTGCGACACCATCGGTCAGACGCTCCGCCACGATAATGGGCGAAGTGCGACTAACCGGTTCTCCTGTTGAACGCTTCAGCAGGTAGGACTTCAACAATTCTCCTACCTTACCAGGAGTAATCGCCATAGAGAGTCCAGAAATGAAGATCAGCAGACTTTTTCGCCAGTGTATTGTAATTGTAAGTCGTTTCAGGTAATATTGCCATTTCAAAAAACGCCCGAAATAGTTAAAAAGCGTCAGCCCTAGAATAATGGGCAAGAACGCCCACCGAAAATGCGCTATCGCGGTCATCAGGTGGGGCAGATCACCATAAAGAGCGATAGCGGTCATCACGACCAGGGCTAATGCCAGTGAAAAAATGATACTTGTGCGTAATTTGTTACGAGTAAGCAAAGATACCTGTTCCTTATTGCGGTAAAATATAGAGCACTATAATTATAAGGGCTGCACACAAAACAACGGTCGCCAGCATATGGCGGTCACGCAGTAGTACTTCTTCTGGACTTCCGCCTTCCATACGCATATGCACGAGATACAGGTAGCGGAACATACCATACAGGACAAACGGGATAGTAATCATCAGATGATGATTACCCGTCGAACTCTGAAACGTGTAAAGGCTGTAGGCCATCAGAGTAGCTGCGGTCACAATGGTAATCAGCTGATCGAGCAAGGGTACGCTGTACTCTTTAAGTATCTGGCGATGGCTGCTGGCCTGACCTTGCAACAGCACCAGTTCGTTTCGACGCTTGTTCAAGGCGAGGAACAGGGAGAGCAAGATGGTAACAAGGTAGAGCCAGGGCGAGATCACAACTGGAAGCACCACCGTTCCCGCCAGAATGCGCAAGACGAAACCACTGGCGATAATAAAAACATCCAGCAGCACAACATGCTTGAGACGCACACTGTACAACGCCATGAGCAGCAGATACGCTACCACTGTCAGAGCGAACAAGACACTCGCCCCGCCATAGCCTGCAAAGATGTCCGGCTGACCGGCGATGGGAATGAAAAAAATCAACGCAATCAAGCCAGCGCACACCAGTAAAAGCACGCCCATCGCAACTATTGCCCATGAAGCAGGCAAAGCCCCACTGGCAAGCGGGCGTTTCGACTTCACCGGATGCTGCCGGTCGTTTTCCAGATCGAGCAGATCGTTGAGCAAGTAGATAACGCTGGACGCCAGGCAGAAAGCTACGAAAGCCATGGCCGCTCGTTCAAAGACGGACAGTGACAACAAGCGTTGCGCGAAAACAATACCAACAAAAAGAGCCAGGTTCTTCACCCACTGGCGAGGCCGCATCGCTCGAAAGAGGGCGAGTATTCGTCCGCCAACGGGCAAAGGTGTTACAATACCGGTGATATCGGTACCAGTGGAAAGCATCGCTTGCTGTTGTACAGGTTGTTTCTCTTGCGTTAAGATGGTTTTTTCCAAGAATACAGTGTCCCTTCGACACGAGAGCAAAAAAAGAACAGGCTGTGTCAACATTGAGACGAACAGCCATGAAAGCGAGTAACACGGGGCCACAGAGTACCAGGCTATACACGCCCTTAATAGATGCGCCGTTTCAGATCAGCAATGCGATGCAGCGTAATGCGATGCTTATCGGTGCTGATGAAATCCTTCTCGCTGAAATACCCCATCACCTTATTCACACTTTCCCGCGATGCCCCTACCATCGAAGCCAATTCTTGCTGGGTGAGCCGCACCTCAATACGCACCCCATCATCGGTCTTGACGCCGTGCGCGTCTGCCAGTTCCAGCAATTTTTTCGCCACGCGCCCATACACGTCCAGGAAGATTAAATCTTCCACCATATTATCGGTATTACGCAATCGTTTGGTGAGCGCTTCCAGCACCTGAATAGCAATCTTGGGATTTTTCATGATGGCGTTATGAAAGTCAGTGCGCTGCAAAGTATAACACTCCACCTTTTCCAGCGCGACGGCATCGGCTGAACGCGGCAAGCCATCCAGCAGCGCGAACTCGCCGAAACACTCGCCTTTGCCAAACACGGCCAGCGAAATTTCCTGCCCATCCGGGCTGATAATACAAATCTTGACTTTGCCCTCTTTAATCATATAAAGCACCTGGCCCGGATCATCACGGTGAAAGATAACCTCACCGGAGCGAAAAGCGCGTCTCTTCGCGGCAGTCATCAACTCATGAAGATCCTCGTCGGCCAGATTAGCGAAGAGCGAAACCTGTTTCAGATAGGAAGATTCTTTTTCTGCTTCCATTGGTATTCATTCCCCTTAGCAAAACTACAGGCGGCAATCAGTCCGCTTCTGGATACCTATAGTACTGTAATTTAAGCTATCATGCAAGAGTCACGGCGATGTTCCCATATAATCTTCAGAATATTCAGGATAGGGATTGATGCAAAAGGGCGACCGCACGGTCGCCCTTTTGCATCAATCCCTATCCTGAATACAATCACTACCTCATGGCAACGAGATCAGCAACCAGCTTCGTAGCATCGAACGAGCCCCAGCCGGTCGCCATATCATAGCCCTGGGTAACCGGATACGCGCCACCATTGATGCCCAACTCGTCGTTATTGGAGGGCGAGCTGGTATTGCTGGGCGGCGTGATGTCATGGAAATCACTGCCGTAATGCGACCCACTACCAATCTTGTACAGCGAAGGATTGAGGAAGCCCAGCGTACCCTTGCCAGCTTTAGCCGCCTGCTCATTGGCGAGCGCGATCATAGCTGCCCACATAGGAGCCGCCGCCGATGTTCCGCCCACCGTTAGCCAGCCGCCACTGCTGCCACCGCCCAGAATACCGCCGCTGCCCGAACAACTCGAGCCAGCCGTGCAGTAGACGGGATAGCCTGTGGCCGGGTCAGCGTCAAGCGAGACATCTGGCACCTCGCGCATCCCATTGGAGTACGAGTTCTGCACGCCTGGCCCGGTCTGCCATGCTGGCTGCTTCCAGAACTGGCTGATGCCACCACCACCTGCGCCACCCATGAAGCCGCCATTCCAGACCGTCTCAGAGGCGTAGCTATTATCGGCGTTGAGTGTCAGATTGGTGCCGCCCACGCCCGTTACATAGGGCTGCGCAGCGGGATCATCGGCATTCAACGACGTATCGAAGCTACCGCCTGATAACCCCTGGAAGCAGGTCGCGCTGCCGCTATCGCCGGCTGCTACCAATATAGTCTGGCCCTGCGCGGCTGCCTGCTGGAAGAACTGGTTTTCCTGGTTGACCTCTTGCTGGCCCATGTTCTTCTCGCAATCGCCCCAACTCACGCTAATCACCGGCGTGCGGTCTTTGACGATACGCGCAAACTCATCGTTGTAGCCCTGCGTAGTGTTCGGGGCCTCGTAGACGACAACCTTCGCCAGGTTGGGGTCCATACCCAGCAGTATCTCGATGTCCAGTTCCACCTCGATTGCGCCCGCGCCGGGCTGCCCGTTAAAGCCGTCGAGAGCGACGTTCTGCAACGCGACATTGCCCCCGCCGAAACACTGCGTATAGGCCTGGATATCGCTCTGCGAGTAGCCATCCAGTTCAAAGACGCCAACCGTCTGGCCCTCGCCATGCAAACCAGCATTGTGCAGGCCATCATAGTTATAGGCCGTAGCAAACTGGCTCGGAATATAGGCCACCGAGCTGCCTCCAAAGATACCACCGCCACCGCCACCACCGCTCGAACCGGCTGTGGGACAGTTCGCTCCCGCGTTGGGACTTAACAGAGGAGCACCGTGTGATGGTACGGGAGGATGAGAAAACTGGTTGGCATTGTCCAGTCCAGTCATCGAAACGATACTCTGCGCGATATACGCCGGGAGCGTCGGCTGCGTGGCATTGGAGAAGAATGAACGCCCATCCGGAGCCGTATAATCGTTGATCGTCACGCCAAAGACTCGTTCCGCCAGCGACTGCGGCCCGCTGAAATCAATCAGCGTCGGGTACGTCTGCGTCACGCTAAACCCTTGCCCGGTTAAATAGTTGATTACCTGCTGCCGCTGGTCGGATGTCGGGCCGAACTGCTGAGCAAACTGGTCGGGCGTCAAATACTGGTGATAGTTGGACGAAGAGGGATCATACAGACTCTGGAGCAACGCGCTCAGCTGATCCTGATTGCGTAACGCCAGACCAACGCTCATTTGCAAGGTGCGGTCGGTGGTATCGCTCCCCAGCAACCGGCTCAAACTCACTAAAGGGGGAAGATTGCCGATATCCATCGGCTGTGATTGCGCATCCGCGTGCGCGGAATGGAAGAAACGGGTGGGAATAACCAATCCACCCACTACCAAAATAAACAAGAGACCTACAATTACGCCTACTTTCTTGCGCACAATGACCTCCTTCTATGACAGAGATTTCCGTCTGCCTGAAAGAACGCTATTGCGCTGCTAAATCGCAGATTTCAGAGGGAAAATTTCTCGTATAACTAGCAATATGCTATACTACCAAAAGAGAAGCTCATAGTGAGGAATGTATGCTATCATCCATTGTAGCAACGCTTTCATTCGACGAAATACTCGCCATCATCGGGCTGGTCGTCAATAGTATGCAGGCGCTGGTCTTGCCCATCACCATCTACCTGCTCGTGGTGCAGACACGCGCCATGCGCCTGCAAACAACCGCGCTGGTAGAGCAGAGCAAGGAGATGACCGCGCAAACCCGCGTCTTCATCGACACCATTTATAGCGCCACCTACCAGAGCCTGTACGACGCGGAAGCGCACATCGGCGAATTGATGATGACCTATCCAGAGGCCAGCCGTTTCCTCATGTCTCCCAAACCACCATCCTCGCCCCTGGTGGAAACAAAAGATCACACCGACCAGCTCAAAGCAAGCGATCCTGAACTGCGCGAGCGCGTGCGCTGGCTCGGCACCGCCATGCTGGATTTCTTCGAACACATCTGGACGCAATCGCAAAAGGGCGCCCTGCCCAAAGACGTATGGGAAGCGTGGGAAGAATATATCGGCAAAATGCTCAGCGAAACACGCCTGCGCGCCATCTGGCAAACCGAGCGTGGCTACTACTCCGCCGACTTTCGCCGCTTCGTCGATCTCAAAGTCGGCCTCGCGCCCGATACGCCCATCATGCCACCATTGCCACGCCCCATCTCAACAGGCGCGCTCAATCCCAACGACAAACGCGCCGCCGAGACAGCGCCAACGCCACCGCAGGTGGCAAGGGTGCTGAGGGCAGTAACAGAGGAGAAAGACACAACGTAGCGCATTCCGTTGCGCAGTCGCAGTCACTGTTATAGTTATCATTATGCAATACATGATATACTATCATGGAAAAATTCTTACTCAGCAGGGGAGGCATTTCGATGACATACCAGATCACATTGAACGACCAGGAATATGCAGCGCTTGCCGCCGCCGCCGCTAAAAGTGGCACCGACCCCGAACAACTTTTACGTGAAATGATCCAGCGCCTGCTAACATCGTCTCAAAGAAAACGTCCCTTGACAGCCCAGGAGATAGTCGAAAAGCAATATCACGAAGGAAAAATCAGCCATATTCCGACACGACAACAGCTCACGCAAGAAGAACGCGAAGCGCGTGAACGTCGCGCGCGAGAGTATGCCGGGGGAAAGCCTGCATCTGAAATGGTAATCGAAGACCGAGGGCCGTACTAATGGCTCTGTACTTTCTCGACTCTTCGGCTATCGTGAAGCGGTACTTTCAAGAACAAGGACATGATTGGATAGAAACTCTCCATGACGCGAATCAGAGACATGTGCTATACATTGCCCAGGCAGCCCTTGTCGAGGTGGTAGCAAGCATTTGTCGTAAAGCGCGTGAGCAAGACATGCCTCTTGAGGAACGTAATGCCACCATTGATGATTTTCGAAGAGATGTTAGAAGTTTCTATAGTGAGTGGCTGGTTGATAACGCCTTATATCTTGCTGCTGGCGACCTGTGTCGTACACATCGATTACGAGCCTACGATGCCATTCAGCTAGCCTGCGCCATAGCAGTGCGTGAAGATGCTTTCAAGGCTCAGCCACCTGAAGCTGAACCGCCTGATATTATCTTCGTTTCTGCTGACCATGGATTGCTCACAGTTGCACTAGCCGAGGGATTCAACATCGAGAACCCGAACAACTACGCTTAAACATTAGTCAGAGCTAAATAATTGGAAAGTAGTAGTAAAATGGCACAGCATAAGAATTTACACTGTGCCATCTGTGCTTTTATACAGCCAGCAACTCCGCTTCGCTCAACGGTCCCAGCGTCGTCAACACCTGCTTTTCGCGCAGGGGGAGGCGGCGTAGGACGCGCATTACATCCTCGCTTGTCACTTTTTCGACGCGCTCGACCTCTTCATCGACGCTTATCAGGCGACCTTCGATAACCCAGTCGGCGGAAAGTGAGCGCATACGAGCAAAGGTCGATTCGCTGCTTAGCACCATGTGGCTGATCGTCTTATCTTTCGCGCGGCGCAATTCGTCTTCATAGATACCGTCTGTCAGCAGGCTATCGAGTTCTTCGCGCAGCATCTTCATCACCTGCGGGGCCTGCTCAGGCGTAGAATTGGCCTCCATAACCAGCATACCGGTGCCATCCATCGTCCAGAGGAAGGCGCTGGCGGATTCGGCCAGACCTTTCTGATACACATTCCAGTAGAGCCGCGAGCCATCGCCATCGCCCAGAATGCTCGCGCCCAGTTCAGCAGCGTAACGATCCGGGTCTTTTTCATCGATGGCAGGCATGGAGAGCAACATGATCTGCTGTTTCAAATTCTTATCTACGAGAATCTCGTTGCTCGAGCGCGTTGGCTCATACGGTCGAACTTCTCGCCCGGCATCTCCTGTGCGCCAGGTAGCGCAATGTTTCTCCGCCAGTCGCACAAGCTGATCCCAATCAAATTTACCGGCAACGGCCAGAATCATGTTATTGGCGGCATAGCGGCGATTCCAGTAGTCGCGCATCTGCTCAATACGCATATTGCGAATGCTCTCAGGCGAGCCAAGCACATCATGCCCCAGCGGGTGCTCGCCAAAGTAGGATTGCACCATGCGCCGGAAAGCCCGGTTGTAGGGCTGATCTTCCGAACGCGCGATTTCATTCACGATGACTTCCTTCTCCATCGTAAAATCGCTTTCCGACAGGCGCGGATACATCATGTCGCTGAGCAATTCAAAGGCGCGTTCCATATATTCGCCCAGCACGCGCGCGAAATAGACCGTAGATTCGTGCGAGGTACCGGCATTGATCTCCGCGCCAATTTTGTTAAACTCCAGCGTGATTTGCTGCCAGTCCAGCGTATTCGTCCCTTTGAACACCATATGTTCCAGAAAATGTGACACCCCCGCGATTGACTGGTCCGGCTCATCGCGCGAACCGGTGCAGACGTAAAAAGAAAGCGCAACCGACTCAAAATCCGGCATCGGCTGGCCGAGAATTTGCAGACCATTGGCAAGACGGTGTGTATGAAAAACCATACCATTCGTATCTGACATGGGTACTCCTCTAGCGTGCGAGCGCATATTGTTTCACTTTAGCATGATAGCCCTGATCGAGAGAGAATGTCAAATACCCTTAATCCCTGTCCGGCCCATTTCTAAAAACACTATAGTCATATTGTGGTATAATTTGCCCTAAAAGGGGAGGGACGAGTGAGTCCAAGATCACCCCGCATTAACGCTGTACAGCTAATCCGTGCTTTGAGACACGATGGTTGGCAACTAGTGAGGCAAAGTGGTAGCCACATTACGTTGAGACATCCAACTAAGCCAGGGATCGTCACAGTTGCAAAACATGCGAGCGTAATTATAAAACCCAAAACGCTTGAGACGATTTTGAAACAAGCAAGGCTAACAGAAGATGAGCTAAGGAATCTGCTTTGAAGGAGATTTCATAATGAGCCGGTACGAATACACCATAATTCTACATCCAGACACCGAAGATGGCGGTTACACTGTCACTGTGCCAGCTTTACCAGGATGTGTGACACAAGGCGAAACACTGGAAGAGGCTATCACTATGGCGAAGGACGCTATCCGCCTCCATATCGAGACCCTTATTGATGAGGGTGAGCCAATACCTGAAGAACATGAACATCCCCAGGCCATCATTATCAATGTTGCCGCCTGACCTTATCAATTGGTATGATTCTTTTGCAAAAAGTGCGAGCGTGAAATCACACCTGCGCTTTTTTCTCTACCCTGGCGACTGCCTTTTCCTCCAAATCGCGGCTAACTACGGTTGAATTAAAGCAGATGGCTATGATATGCTACACTACAGTGTGTGGGATACCAACAACATCCAAATCTGAAATGTTTTAGTGGGCGTAATACATCAGGCCACTATCTTTGTCTTGCCTGTTTGTCTGTTTGCTTGTTCTGCTTGAGGGCGCAATAAACTGTGTCCCTGTGAGGTGAAATCGCATGTCTACCGCCATTTGGGGAGAGTCAGAAACACAATCAGACGAAAGCTACCCCCTGTCGTTGCTGAATAGCCTCCTGCAACAGATGATGGAGCAGTTTATGGCTCAGGGCGCCTGCCTCGCGCTCTTCGACGATAACCTCCGACAGATGGTCATTCGCCGCCACTTTCGCGCTAAAAGCAACAAGCCGGCGCCCGCGCCAATGGATATCGAAAATATCGATACCATCCCCATAAACCGCCGCAAAGCGCCCGGCATCACCAATGCTGCCACTTCGTCAACGGGTCGGATGCGCCGCCTCTCCCGACCGTTGCCATCTCTTGAGCCAGTAGCCACATCCCGTGCAACCCTCTTTCCCCTGGGCGAAGCCTATGCATACCGGCAGGGTTTAATAGGCACGGCCTGGTATAAAAATGAACTGATACTGTTGAACTACGATGAGTATGTCGCTACTTACGCTCCCGGTGGCATTACAACCGGGCCTGACGAAGGCACACCAGCCTATTTTTTCGCCATACCCATCCCGGAGCCACTGATGCTTACCGACCCCCTCACCAAACAGGGAACGCAGCAAATACTGGGCGTAATCGTCCTCTACCAGACTTCGCCAGCAACTGGCTTCCAGAACAGGCCAGGCCACGAAGCATGGCAGTGGGCTGAACGCTTCGGACTCTATCTCCAGAATGACCGCCTGCGTCGTCTGAATGCCCGTCATAATGACTATATGAAGCGTTTGCAGCAGATCAGTACCGCCTTTCCGTCGGATGTCATCCTCTCGAAACTCGTGGAAAATGTCTATCAATTCGTCAAGGCGGTTGTGCCTATCACCTCCGTGTTGCTCACCCTCTATGATCGAGACACCACAAAGATTTATGACGTATTCGCCATCGATCATGGCACCCGCGTTGAAGGACTATATGAGCATCCAATAATTACCCTGCCCCAGGATCGCCCGCTCTGGTGGAAAGTCACGCAAGAGTTACAAAGCGCTGTAATGTTAGCTCCGGCGCAAGAGCCAAAACATGTGCGAGAATACGAGGAGCTATTAAAAGGCGCGTGGGGAGATCAGACCGGCGAGGAAAGCTTTTTGCTGCTCCCCATGAAAATGTTTAAGCGGGTGGTCGGCTCGCTTTCCCTGACCAGTTTGCGACCCGAAGCGTTCAGCCCCGAAGACATTCTCGTGCTGGAGACCATGGTGCAACTGATTACAGTCAGCATTGAAAATGCCAAACTCTACGACCGCTCGCGCCGTTCGGTCAAGAAAGCTCGCCAGCGCGAAGAATCGCTGGCCGTCATGAACAGCGCGTTGCAAACCATCAGCAGCGTATTAAACCTGGTGGAGCTACTGCATAACTTCGTAGAAATAACGGCCAAACTGGTGCAGGCAGGTCTCTGCACATTTTTCCAGTTGACGAACGACGGCGAAGAGTTGATTGCGCAGGCCATCTACGACAGCACCGGTAAATGGAACGACGCGACGCCCAAAAGCAGCCACGAGCAGCATGAAGACCTGATTAAAATGATCCGCCTGCCTTTTCGACATTCAATCCTCGGCAAGCTGGTGGAGGCGGACTCGTTTTTCTATCTGGATACCAACTTGATCGATGAACTGGCCGAGATAAGCTTCGAAGGTGGCGCGATTTTCTTGCGCGAGACGCACAGCCATAAGATGCTGATGATCCCCGTGCGCTACCAATCAGAGTTGGTTGGCATCCTGGCTGTGCATACTCCCTGGCACGACCGCGTCTTCCGGCCAGAAGAGGTCAGCACGCTGCTGGCGATTGCCGGGCAGGCCGCCAGCGCCATCCGCAACGCCCAGCTTTTCGAGAAGATTCGCGAGGCCAACGCCGAATTGCAGCGCATGGACAGGCTGAAGGACGAGTTTATCGTGACCGCCTCGCACGAATTGCGCACGCCGCTCAGCGCCATCAGCGGCTATGCCTCCATGCTCAAACGCCAGAGCGCGCGTATCGATTCGCAGCAGGCCCTGCGTTACGCCACCAAAATCTCCGGGGCCACGCAACAACTCACCGACCTGATCGCGCAAATGACCGATGCGGCCCGCGTGGGAGCCATTGATAGTAAGCTGGCGTTACAGGTCGGGCCGGTACAGGTGCTGGCCGCCGCCGAAATAGCCACCACCATGCTCAGCGTCAACATCGAACAAACGATTACGGTAGAGCTAGACCCCGGCTTGTGGGTGCAATGCGACGCTTTGCACCTGCGCCAGATCATTACCAACCTGCTCGACAATGCCGCCAAATACTCGCCGCCAACCGGGCAGATCGTCATATCCGCCAGCGCAACCACCCTCTCGCAACTTCCCGAAGACCAGGTTGATTACAGCAAGCTGGTTCGCGGCGAAGATTCGCCCGTCGTGCTGGTGCGCGTGCGCGACGAAGGCGAAGGCATCCCCCTGGAAGACCAGGAGAAAGTCTTTGAGAAATTCGTGCGCGCCACACGCTCCCTGACCACGTCGGTGCGCGGCTCAGGTCTGGGCCTGTTCATCTGCCGCCGTTATATCGAAGCAATGGGCGGCAAACTCTGGTTGGAAATCAGTATCCCTGGCGAGGGATCGGTCTTTAGCTTCTATCTTCCACGCATAGATGCGCCAGTTGAAACGGGGGAAACACGTGAGCTTGAACGCCAAAACACGTAAAGTGCTGGTTGTTGATGACGACCCCATCATTCGCGACATGATGGTTGACATGCTCGAATACGAAGGCTTCTCCCTGCGCGTAGCCCGCAACGGACTCGAAGCCCTGAAAGTCCTGCGCGGCGACGAGGACTACCTCGTCTTCCTCGACGTCATGATGCCCACCATGAGCGGCAAAGAAGTCTGCGAGCAGCTCGAAGCCGAACCCGCCACCCGCCAACGCCACAAAATCTTCCTCATGTCCGCCCTGGACAAACTCGAAGAAGTCACCTCCTGCAAAGTAGACGGCATTATCACCAAGCCCTTTGTGGTCGATGACGTGCTGACGGCGTTAGAGAAGCATCTGAGGTGACGGCAAAGACAGCCACAAATAGCAAAGAGAAGTAAACTCATGCATAATCACGAACAATTACAAACCCGATTGCGCCACAAAGAAATCATTGTAATGGATGGCGCTATGGGAACAGAAATCTTACGCCGGGGCGTACCTACTACCCTGCCGCTCTGGTCGGCTGAAGCGCTGCTCACCCATCCCGAAGTTGCGCAAAAAATCCATGCAGATTATATCGCCGCGGGCGCTGAAATCATTATTACCGACACATTCCGCACCACAAGATGGGCTTTTGCAAAAAAAGGACAGGCCGGTAAAGCGCGTGACATGACGCTACTTGCCTGCCAGCTCGTTCGCCAGGCCATTGAACAGGTGAAACCTGCTCATCCAGTCTATATCGCCGGTTCAATGGCGCCGCTCGAAGATTGTTATTCGCCCGAACTGACCCCCTCAATTGAGCATTTAGCGCGAGAACATTACGCCTATGCTACAGACCTCAAAGCAGGCGGTGTCGATTTCCTCCTCCTTGAGACCATGATTACACTACGAGAGACAATGGCAGCCATACAAGCAGCAAAGAACCTCGCAATGCCTTTTGCCGTAAGTTTCTGTACCAATCCACAAACAGCGCTGCTCGGCGGTGAAACACTGGAGAACGTGCTAAAGGAAGTTGAACAATACGATCCACTTTTCATCGGCGTGAATTGCGTGTCGCCCGAAACTGCAACCCGCACGCTTCAAGCATTAAGAGAAATAACCAGACGCCCCCTGAGTGTCTACGCCCAGGGAGACGGCATACCCGATAACCATCAAGGTTGGCAATTCAATGAGGAAGAGAGCATAGAACACTACGTCGCGCGCGCCAGACGCTGGCTACAAGAAGGCGCGCAAATCATCGGCGGATGCTGCGGAACAAGCCCGGCCTACATTGAACGATTACGGCAATTGTGCTAGTTACGATTTACAAACTCTGCTACAAACTACAACAAAAAAGACCTCACCGCACACGACGAGGGTCCATGCGAGTCGTCAATAATTAGGACAAAAGTTTGAACAATTAGGGATTTGTGCTTTTCTATGCTATCATTAACTTATTATTCTGCTGAAATAGGTGATGATGATATGTCTGATAAAGAGGTAGAACAACTAAAGGCAGACTTTTCTAAATTCGTTCCTGAGCCTAATGAAAAGCTAATAACAGCTAGTACGCGAGAAGAACGATATTTCCAGCTTATCAAGGCAGCTTTAGGCACCTGTGCTCAATACAAACCTATGTTTGGGAAGGGACGAAGGGGAGGGCTGACATTAGAACATTTTCAACAAATGTATAGCGCAGATCCATTTTACCATTGGGTAGGACTTGACTCTCCCCTCATGTATGCAGCCCACAAAGCAGCAGGAGGTATGACATCAATATACCGACAACTTGGAATTGGGGGAGAATGGGTATTTAGAAACGTCATTCGAGACAGCTTGAATTTATCGGCAGAACAAGCTAATTGGTCATATCAAGTACCTACTACGCAGGGTAAAACGCGAACTCTTGCTTTGGATGGGCGCATTCAACTAGATGATATAAGAAACTCTACTGCCAGGGAACACATTCAACACTGGGTCCAGGATGTAGCCCAAAAACTCATTCTTCCAGAACAATTAAGCGAACAAATAAAGGGAGCTGTCTTTGAAGTGCGGCAAGGATATAAAAGCAAAGACTCAAAGCGTCAAAATGCGGATATCTCGAACGCATCAAACGCCTATACTTATTTCTATGCCCCTGTTCTGGTTCTGCTCTCAACCCAAATAGATCAAGGCGTAGCTCTACGGTATATCCAGGCACGCTGGTTACTGCTTACTGGAACCACAAAAGGAAAAAGTACCGACAGTACTTATGTTTTTTGTCGGGAAATTCTTAATTACGATCTCGCAGGATTTTTTGAAACTTACTCCACACGTATCAAAATCGAGCTTGAAAAGGTTCTCACTGCACTACTTGAGGCATAACGTTATGGTAGCTCGGAATACATTCAGTCGTCTTGAATACCTCACATTTAAAGGCAACCTGGAGCATACTCGTTACGGCTGGTTAAGACTTACACCAGCTTATTCGATACACTTTGTTTCGGAATTGCTTGCAGCTCATACAGGCGAAGACTTAATAGTATTAGACCCGTTTTGTGGAACTGGTACAACTGCTTTGGTTTGCGCAGAACGAGGTATCGAATGTGACACAACGGATATAAATCCCTTCCTGGTATGGTTGAGCCAAACAAAAGCTCACTCCTACGATAGTCATGAACTTGACGTTCTCAGGTCAGCTTCCATAGAAGTTAAGGAAGTTATGAGAGCTACAGGCGAGGAGCCAGCCTGGACACCGCCAATTCACCAAATTGAGAAGTGGTGGGATGCGCCTACGTTGAATGCATTAGCGCGCGCGATGTGCAAAATTAAAGGAATGGCCGATACTGTACCAGAAGGTGTATTCAGCTTACTCGAGATAATATTTTGCCGTACAATGATTGAACAAGCAAATGTAAGTTTCGGTCATCAATCGATGTCATTCAAAACGAAAGAAAGATTTTTTTCTTTTCTAGAAACACAAGAAGACTTAATCGTTGAAAGTTGGGATCGCTTCGCCAGATTAGTTGAAAAGGCGGCACATTCACCCATTACTAAATCACCTCGCGTCATCTTTCACGATGCTCGCAGCCTGAACACAGGATTAGAAGCAAACCGCTATTCTTGTGTTATAACATCACCACCCTATCCTAATCGTATGAGTTATATCCGTGAATTACGCCCATATATGTATTGGCTTGGATATCTCGACAACGGACGCACGGCAGGCGAGCTTGACTGGCAAGCCATAGGCGGAACATGGGGCATGGCAACGAGTAGCTTGAATAAGTGGAAACCAGACTCCAATATAGAAATCCCTTTCGCCAATTTCAATGCTATTCTGGAAAGCATCGCAAATCACAGCCCTTTACTTTCACGCTACGTTCATAAATATTTCTATGATATGGTTTTACACTGCAAAGGACTTTTTCAAGTGGTCAAACCAAAGGGAATTATTAACTACATCGTTGGCAATTCAAAGTTCTATGATGTCCTACTACCCGTTGACGCCATTTTTGCCAGCCTCTTTGAAGCAGTTGGCTTCGTAGATGTTAGAATCGATGTGGTACGCAAACGTTCATCCAAAAAGGAACTTTTTGAATATGTGGTATCGGCAAGAAAACCCTGAACCACCCCTCAATTTACAAACTGCGAGAGCATCTGCGCAAACTGCCCATATAATCCCTGCAAACTTTCAATCACCCCGTCACGCTCGCCAGATTGCGGAACCATCCACGTAATCAGAGCCGCGAAGCCGCTAATGGCCTCTTTCAAAGCTATCAACTCGTCTACCGAAAAGAAAAGCGCACCTTCGCCTTTCGCCAGTAAACGCACCACTCGTTCATGCAACCCCTGTAAGGTGCGTATCTGCTGCTCCCGCTTCGTTCCGGCAGGCATAGTATTGCGCGCATACGCGAGGTAGCCCTTGAGTACATCTTCAATCGCCTTCAGATCGTCCCAGGTAATCGGCAATAAAGGAATATTGCCTGGCCCCCGCACCGTCAATTCCATTGAGTTCCCCCTGATGCCAGTGGCCTTGTTTGGCCGTCCTGCTTCGCCTGTTTCTCTTGCTTGTGAACCAGTATAGGCGCGGTGTATGGAATACCTGTCATGCGCAATAGCCCCTGCCGTATCAGGAGTTCATCCTGGCCGTTGATGGGCTGCCCCTGCGCAATCCTCCAGGCCGTCATGTAGCGCACGCCTGACTTGAGAGCCACATCCAGCGGCTCAATCTGATACGTTGCAAGATAGCGGCGAAACTCGACAGCGCTAATGGGCAGCGTCTCTTGCTCAGAAGCGCTCTGTTGAAAATACATTCACCCACCCCTTTCTGTTCTTCTGGTTCACTTCATCGCATCGGCTCAGGAGCGAGACGACGAGGAACATCTCATCGTCTTGCTGGATTCCTTATGGCAGTGCTGAACTATCAGTGAAACAGCACTATCACTAAAAACCATACACAGTGTAATCACTTTTTACGCGAAATGCGACATCATTATCAAATAAATCGTGCGTCGTTTTTTTCTCTTCTACCTCTTTCCCTGACTTTTCTTCTGCTTCGATGCGTCCTATCATTTTCCTCTCACACCACGTTGACATCATTCCTACGTCGTTTTTCTCCACATCATATTGACATCATTCCTATGTCGTTTTCCCATCAATTCCCCATTTTCTCTCGACATACCCGCTATGCCATGCTATGCTGTATGTGGGTAAGAAAGCGTATTTCAGGGGTCGGCAGGTTAAGAATGCGAGGACAGGCGCATGGCGAAATGGGAACAATTGATTGCGGCACGCGAGTGCAGGCATTTATCACAATTTGAAGCGGCGGAACTCGTCAACGTTGGATTCGGAACCTACCAGCGCTGGGAGTCAGGCAAGTCCAGACCGCAGCCACAGCACATGCGGCAACTGTTCGAGGTTTTTGGCACGCTGCTTGACCACCGCGATGCAATGCGCTTGTATAAGACCGTTTCAAATCCCCCTCCCTCGGTAGAAGAAATGCCCATCGTCGTATCAAAAGAGGAGATCGACGAGCTACAGGCGTTCACCGCGGCAAACATGACCACTCGCCTCTGGTCTCTTGCCTTCAAGGAGCATCCTACCCGCGACGACAAACGAAACGTTATCAGACAAGCTATCAAGGAATTTGACACCATGAACACCAGCAACAAAAACTATCAGATCACCCGGCGAGAAGCGTTATGTTCACTGGCAGCGCTGCCTTTGATTACATTCGACCTCACCACACCAGGCAAGGCAGTACAACCTGCCCAGTATGGAACTATCCTGGCACAGTGTACCGCAAGCCTTGAAGCTTGTTGGCAGTTGTATCAAGATGGTGATGCCAGCGATACTTCTCTGGCGTTCAAAAGTGTCTCAAAATATTTGCCAGTACTACAGACGATCATGCGAGACTCATCACACTATCGAAAAGAAGCGACCGACCTCGCGGCACGCTATGCCCTGCTCAAAACACTGCTCGGATGGATATGTGTGAATCCTACGGAAACGCTACAGTATGCAAAGAATGCCGTCGCGCTCTGCAAAGAAACGGGCGACATCTCGTTGCAGCTTAGCGCATACAGCAAACTGGCGTGGGGGTATTTTTATGATAAGCAATATACCCCTGCCCTGAGAACAGCGCAGGAAGCAGAAGGGCTTTTGTTGCAATACTATCGCATTCCGAATGCTCAACCGTTACATTCCATCATGCAAGGCGGAACGTATAGCAACCTGGCGCTCATGCTGGCAAGAAATGGACGACCACCGGATATTGCATTGGGAAAAACTACGGAAGTTGATCCGGGAGAAGAGCCTTTTGCGCTTATGGAATCCGGACGAAGAACCCTGTTGCTGGAAGCGGGTTGGACCTACTGCTATTATGGCGATCAAACGAAGGCCATGCAGACACTTGGACAGCGCGTCGATCCTGAAACACTTTCTCCAAGAATCCCGCAAAGTGAGATGGGACGAGTAGAAGTAATCAACATTATGGCGCTTTCTTCTCTCAAAACAAATGATCGTGACATAGAACAAACCATACACTTCTGGGTTGCCGGCATAGAAGGAGCCAAAACATTGCAGAATCAACAACGCTTCAACGAGGCTCTGACAACCTACGAATTCATGGAAATGGTATGGCCCGGCGATGCCCGTATTACAAACCTGCGGGATTATATCGTCCATTGGGAGTAGCAGAGAACCCTGGTTTCGAAAAGCCCTGCGTTAAGGCTCTATGTGAGCATCAAATTTTTGCAAGGCGACTGCGCCCTGTCGTAGTTATTGTAAGGGCGGGGCTTCGCCGCTCTGCGGCCCCCCCGCCCTGATTGCTCGACGCGAAAATCCTTGCATTTCCCCTCACCATCAGCTACACTCTCAATAGAGCCTGCTTGCTCTCTCTTCTTACTAATCGTCTTTTACCCACCTCAGACCCCTCAACCTTTTGCACTCGCCTCCGCCAGGAAGGAAAAGCTCTCATCCATAATCAACCATCAACCTTGCGCTACAAGCGAAACAACTGATACAACTGATACATCTGCAACTGCCGAAACAACTGACCATCGCCATCTACAAATCTCGCCTCGCCAACAGGTGACACATTTTGCCCGACATGCTATACTAGATTCGCATTCCGACGCTTTGACAGGTATGTCAGTATCTCAACAGATGGACGATCTTGACGAGATCATCCAATAAGACAGGGGAGTTTGCGCATGAGTAAAGTCAAATTGCGCTGCACCACCTGCGGCAAGTGGTTTCAGTCGGCTAATGCGAAAGAAGTAACTTGCCCGGATTGCGTGCAGAAGGCCAGAAAAGAGAAATTGGCCGCCAAAACTACACCTCCAGCGAACACAACACCAGGGATCAGCAGCTCGACACGTCCGGTACCGCCGCCGCCACCTAAGCCAAAACCGGCAGAGGGCACGCGCTGGTTCGACAAAGTTGACGACGTGAAGATCGGGCAACCGGATCAGCCACCACGTCCAAAATTACCGTCCTCCCCTGCGCCGCGCGATACACGCGGCCCTGGCGGCTATCGCGACCGTGACGAACGCGGCCCCAGCCCCGGCCCCGCCGGGTATCGTGGCCCCGGCGGCTACCGTGACCGCGATGAACGCGGCCCCGGCTCCGGCCCTGGCAGCTATCGTGGCCCCGGCGGCTATCGCGACCGCGACGAACGCGGCCCTGGCTCCGGCCCCGGCAACTACCGTCCCGGCGGACCCGGCGCCCTCGACACACCTGGATATCGCCCGCGCCAGCCCCTGGAAGGCGGATTCAATCGCGGCCCACGCCCGGGCGCGCCAGGCGATGCAGTTCCCAACGGCAAACGCGATAACAAACCGCCCAGAGCCAAAACGCCGAAGCCGCAAGCTCCGCCAAAGCCCAAACGCGAGAAGATTCCGCCACCCGCGCCCTTTGTGCCAACGCCCGAGCAGATCGCCCAGGTTGAGACTCGTTACCTGGAACTGGCCGCGCCTGCCGAGTTTGACGGCATTCGCACGCAAATCGCCACAGAACTTACTATTCCCAAGAAAGCGGTCAAGAAAATCGTCAATGATCTTCGCGGGCGCAATAACATTCCGAGCTGGTGGGAAACACAGGTCTACAAAGGCGACAGCGAAGAACTGGCGAAAATCAAAGCCGCCTACGAGCCGTACCTGCCCGTACCCCCCGTCGGCGTGCATAAAAAGATTGCGGACGAACTCGAGCTTAAGGCAGGCATCATCTACCAGGCCATCAAAGCCATTCGCCTGGAATTGAACCTGCCCCAGTTCAACGACCCCTCCCTGCACGGCGAAGAACTGGCCGCCCGCAAACAGGCCAAAGAGTCCAAAGCCGGGGCATCAGCAGAAACAGGCAGCGAAGCTGCCAAACCAGCCGATGCCGCCGCGCCCACTGCTGAGGCCACCGCTGCACCCGCCACAGCAGCCGATGCTCCCGCGCCTACCGTAGAGGCCACCGATGCACCCGATGCCGCTCCTGCCGCAACGGAAGAGGCTCCCGTACCAGTTGAAGTTGCCGCTTTCCCCGCCTCTGACGAGAAAAGCACTGCGGAAAATAGTTGAGATATACGTATGGCACAACCATCTCGTATAGGGTACGGGCCGGGCTTGTCCCCGCCCTGGTACCTCTTTCATCTCGTATAGGGTACGGGCCGGGCTTGTCCCCGCCCTGGTTTCGCTCCTGTATATTGTACGGGCCGGGCTTGTCCCCGCCCTGGTAAGGATTTGTATGGAGAACTGCCTGTTCTGTAAGATTATCGAGGGCACGATACCCGCCAAAATCGTGTATCAGGATCAGGATGTCGTGGCGTTTGCGGATATCAACCCGCAAGCGCCACATCACGTCCTGTTCGTCCCTCGCCGCCATATCGCCTCGATGACCGACATCACAGAGGAAGACGGCCTTGTACTTGCTAACATCTTCATCGCCGCCACAAAGGTAGCGCGCGAGCTGGGCATAGCCGAAAGCGGCTTCCGTTTCGTCACCAACGTCGGGCCGGATTCTGGACAAAGCGTTTTTCACCTGCATTTTCACCTGCTGGGCGGGCGCAAATTAGCCTGGCCTCCAGGCTAACAGGTGCAGGATAAACTCATGCGTATCGCCATTGACTACACCGCCGCCACCAGAGAAACCGCCGGCATCGGAAACTACGTGCGCAGCCTCGTGGACGCCATGCTCGCGCAGGACGCCAGCAACTCGTACACCCTGCTCACCAGCGGGCGTCCGACGCGCGAGCGCCCCTTTCCCGCCGCGCAGAATGTGCGCGGGCGCAGCCTGATCATTCCCGACCGCTACTTGAACGTCCTCTGGTATCGCTGGCGTCTGCCCATCTCGGCCACCTTTTTCACCGGGCAGGTTGATATCTATCACGGCCCCGATTTTGTGCTGCCGCCCCTGAACGGCCACACCCGCAAGATCGTCACGGTACATGACCTGGCCTTCATCGAGCAGCCCGAATACGCCGTGCCTCAACTGGCCGCTTACCTCAATAAAGTCGTGCCGGAAGCCATAGCCGCCGCCGACATGGTCGCCTCCATCTCGCAAACCACGCGCCAGACGCTCATCGACTACTTTCACACCCCGCCGGAGAAGATCACCATCATTCCCAACGGCATCCGCAGCTACCTCCGGCGCGTCACCGATCCCGTGCTATTAGAAGCAACTCGCCACAAGTTCGGCCTGAAAAGCCCGCTCGTGCTGGGCGTCGGCACCCAGCAGCCGCGCAAGAATCACCTGGGCCTCATCAAAGCCTTCCACAAAGCCGCCAGTT
Organism: uncultured Chloroflexia bacterium; assembly: GCA_963769535.1. Classification (GTDB taxonomy): domain Bacteria; phylum Chloroflexota; class Ktedonobacteria; order Ktedonobacterales; family Ktedonobacteraceae; genus CF-113. The sequence goes on from CAVYMC010000011.1 coordinate 895,183, forward strand.
CAAGCAACAAGCAATCCCGCCCTGCCATGCTCGCCCTCGCCGGTGGCAGTGGCTGGCTATACGAAGAGACACAACGGGCAGTTACAGAACTCAAGCTGGAGAAAAAGGTGCGCTTCCTGGGCCATGTCAGCGATCTAGAATTGATGCTGCTCTATAGTCTGGCCGACGTGTTTGTCTTTCCCTCGTTTTACGAAGGTTTCGGCGTCCCGCCACTGGAAGCAATGGCCTGCGGCGCGCCCGTCATCACCTCCAATACCTCGTCCCTGCCAGAGGCCGTCGGCGATGCCGCGCTGCTGGTTGACCCGCGCAATCCCGGCGAGATAGCAAAAGCCATTACTCGCGTACTAGAAAATCCCCCTTTACAGGAAGAACTTCGTCAAAAAGGATATAAGCAGGCGGCTCGCTATACCTGGCAAAATTCTGCGCGCAAGATGCTCGCGGTTTACCAGCAGGTCTACGAGGGCAAGACCCAATTTAACCACAAGGGGGAAGATACGTTATGAGAATCGGTATGAACGCGCTCTTTTTTCGCTTTCCATCTACCGGCAGCGGTCAATACATGACGCACCTGCTCAAAGCGCTGGCCGAGGTTGACGGGGAAAACGAATATGTGCTGCTATCGCCCGATGATGAGCCGCTCAATCGTGCCAACAACTCGCGCTTCACCTACCTGAAGGCGCCCGTACCCGACTTCGCCCGCCGCAGAGCTACCTCGGAAAAACTGGTCTGGGAGCAATTCACCGCTCCACAGGCCGCGCGCAAAGCAAAGGTTGACCTCTTTCACGTACCCTATTTCGCGCCTCCCTATTTTTCGCGGGTGCCATCCGTGATTACCATCCACGACGTGATTCCTTTGCGCCTGCCTATCTATCGCACCAGCCCCAGAATGAAGGCCTATCTCCAACTGGTGGCACGCGCCGCGCACAAGGCATCGCTCATCATCACCGTCTCGCAGCACGCCAAACAGGACATGATGGACGCCCTGCATTTGCCAGCCGAACGTATTCGCGTCATCTACGAAGCCGCTGGAGAAGAGTACTGGCCCGTCATCGATCCTGAAACGCTGGCAAAAGCGCGCGCCCGCTATGGCCTCGGCGAGCGGTACATCTTCTACCTTGGCGGCCTCGAACTCCGCAAAAACGTGCTGCTGCTGGTAAGAGCCTTCGCGCACCTCTATCAAAAACTAAACGATCCAGGTCTGCAACTGCTCATTGCCGGCAATCCCGATAAGAAGAGCGGCCCACTCTTTCCCGACCCGCGCCCCGTCGCCGCTGATCTCGGCATGACGGGCCAGATCATCTATCGCTACATCGAAGAGGAAGATAAAGCCGCTCTCTATAGCGGCGCCAGCGTCTTCGTATTCCCCTCGTCTTACGAAGGCTTCGGACTTGACCCGCTTGAAGCCATGAGCTGCGCCGCGCCCGTCGTCTGCTCCAACCGTACCTCACTGCCGGAAGTGGTGGGAGATGCCGCCATCACCTTCGATCCCGACAACACCGGTCAACTGGTAGCTGCCATGCACAGCGTGCTGACCAACCCCGAACTTGCAGCCGACCTGCGAGCGCGTTCGCTGCAACAGGCAGCGCGCTTCAACTGGCGCAAGACCGCCACGGAAACGCTGGCAGCCTATGAAGAAGCCTACAAACGAAGCAGGAAAAGATAACATGCGCGTCTTGATGATCTCAAAAGCCCTGGTGGCAGGCACCTCGCAGCGCAAGCTCGAAGAACTGGCGAAATGCCCCGGCGTCGAACTCACGCTGGTAACGCCCCCCTACTGGCAAAGCGACGACGGAAGCAAGCTGGAACTCGAACGCCTCTATACCAGCGGCTACCGTATGATCGTCACACCCATCGCCCTGAACGGCAACTTCCACCTGCACTACTACCGCCGCCTGGGGAAAATCATGCGCGAGGTGCGCCCCGAAATCGTACACATCGACGAGGAGCCATACAACTTCGCCACCTTTCAGGCCGCGCGCCTGGCACGCAAAATTCAAGCGCGCAGTCTCTTCTTCACCTGGCAAAACCTCTATCGCAACTACCCGCCACCTTTTCGCCAGATGGAACTCTACAACTATCGCCACGTCCGCGCAGCCCTGGCCGGCAATCGCGAAGCGGCGGACATCCTGAAACGCAAGGGCTATCGCGGCCCCATCTCCATCATCCCGCAATTCGGCTTCGACACCGACATCTACAAACGCAGCGAACCGCGCCCGTCGCGCATCCCTGGCTCGCCCTTCACGCTGGGCTTCCTGGGACGGCTCGTCGAAAACAAGGGCTTACCCACCATCATCGAAGCCCTGACCACGCTCCCCGACTTCTGCCGCGCCGTCTTCACCGGCAACGGCCCCATGAAAACCGTGCTGGAAGAGCAGGCCGCTCGCCTGAACATCTCCGAGCGCGTCATCTTTCAAAACGGTGTGCCAACCCGCGAAGTCCCCCAGGTATTGCAAGCCCTGGACGTACTCATATTACCTTCGCTGACGCGCCCTAACTGGAAAGAACAATTCGGGCGCGTACTGGCCGAAGCTATGTCCTGCGAAACGCCCGTCATCGGCTCCGACTCCGGCGAAATCCCCTACGTCATCGCCGACGCCGGCCTGACCTTCCCCGAAGGCAACGCCCATGAACTGAGCCAGCGCGTCCACCAGTTATTAGACAATCCCGAATTATATGCCACCCTCGCCCACAAAGGCCGGCAGCGCGTATTGGAGAACTACACCCAGGAACAGATTGCAAGGCAGACATATGAAGTGTATCAGGAGATGATGAGGGAGTAACGATTATCCTGATGAATATTAACCACGAAAAACCGATCGAGGGGGAAAGGGGCGTCCTCGTCGTCCTGTAGGGACAAGGGGCGGGGTTGGGTGGATGAGGGGGCGCTTGCGCCGCCCTCGTCCTCTTTGTGCCATTACCCGATTCGGTTGTCAAAATTCATCAGGATGGAGGCAGCCATCTTGTTAATACAATCGGATTAACACCCCGTCCCAACCGCTGTATCAACCTTCGTCACACCCGCCAGCGACTTCAATTGTGACAACCATATCGTCGCATTGAAACCTGTGGTAGCCAGCAGCAATGTATGCGCCGACCCGAAGGCGTTTTCCTGTCCCGCTGTCTTCCAGGCCGGCTTATCGCCCCGCGCCCGCGCCGACTCGTAACAGGGATTCGCCAGTCGGAAACCCAGGTTGTTGACAGCATCGAGCGCAGTGTCGTAACCGGCACTGTTAGAAAACGTTGCCCTCACGTATGTTACTGGCGCGTCAGGCTTCAATCGATTGAGGCCGTTGGGATCGTATCGCATCATAGGGCAGCTATGCGGCCCATCTGCCTGTACCTCTGTTATCCCAGGTGCGGCCTGCAAGCGATTGAACCAGAGCGGGGATGAGTTTACCGTCGCAGCTACAACAAGCCAGCGATCCGCCGAAAAGCCATCGCCGCTGCCCTGTGGCTTCCACTGAAAAGCGCAGTTGGCAAAGGTCTGCAATCCAGGATCAGTCAGCAGGCGTATCGCCTGCTGGAAAGATACCCCATCGGAATAATGCACATAAGCGCCGTATATCGTGTCAGTTGGTACCGCGAGTTCCTGAATAACGTAATGCCAGAGCGTATTCCCGTCGTTAGCATTCAACGCCTGCACCGCGCCATTGGACGTACCTGTATAGACAATGCCATTGTCTTCTACCTCTGGCGGCCCATTGCTGGAAAGCGTGCCGGAAAAGCTGATGGCGCGCTTCCACAATACCGCGCCATCACTGGCGCGTATCGCTGCTACCCCATTCCCGCTATTCAACTGCAACTGACCGCCCGCCACAATAAAGGGACCATAGACTTGATCTCCTGCATATTGCCACAGCAGAACGCCATCCGTTTCCCGCAAGGCCACAAGGCTACCCGGGCTATCAACGGTATAGATGACCCCGCCAACAATTTGCGGTTGTTCTACCACCGGACCAGGCGCAACCCCTTGCGACCTGCTCCACAACAGTTTTCCATCGCTGGCGCGCATGGCAAAAAGCGCCAGGTTCTGACCATCAGCGCCTTGTTTGCCCTCGATAAAGACCATGCCATTATCAACAAGTGTCGAAATATCGAGCGGAATAGATTTGAAGCCGCCAGTACGCGCCACATGCCACAACACGCTTCCATCACTCACCCGCGCAGCATACACAGAGCCATTATTGCTGCCAATATAAATCACCCCGTTCGACACTGCCGGTGTGCCACGCGCAAACCCATCTACAGCAGCTATCGGCAAGCGCCACAGCGCCGAGCCATTACTACTTCGCAAAGCCGTAATATTCTCGTTAAAATTATCATCAGCAATGCCCAGAATTTCAGCATAAAACACTACCCCATCGCTCGCCGTCAGCAATCCCGGCGTCTCGGCCTGAGCCGAGTAGCGCCACAGCAAAGCACCAGTAGTCGCGTGCAGCGCGTAGAGCCGGATCGAATTTCCCGTAGCGGCAGTGCCAACATAGACGATGCCGTTCTCAACCATCAACTGGGAAATGTAATCATTGACGTTATAATGCCACAGGACGCTGCCATTATCAGCGTTGAAAGCGTAGGCAACCGCGCTGGTACCGTTATTAGCATCGGCATACACCGTCCCCTGCATTACCGCCGCCACATAAACCGGCGCGCCCGCGTTGTATTGCCAGCGCACCGTGCCATCCTTCCCATTCAGCGCGTACAGCCTGCCGTTATCAGAGCCAACATAATCTATACCATTGCTCGCCGCCATCGACTCAAAATGTCCATCAGGCAGCGGCATAGGTTTGCCGTCCGTACCCGGCTCCGGCGTCATACCAATACCCGGTGGCGCATTACTGGATAAGCCATTAGAAGTTGGAGAACTGGAGGCATTCTTGCCGCAAGCCGAAACACACAGGACGATAGAGAGCAAGAGCAGGAGAAACCATGTTTTACGCCCGGTGAAATAATTGCTCATCGTTGTCTTCTTTCCCACAATTGGAATAGAGAATATTCCTTCGTTTGGAGAAAAGACGTTAAGCGGTCTACCTTTGTTCCCTGTTGCCTCAATGTAGGAACGCGATGCATCGCGTCCCTATATACATTTCCTTATAAACGAGTAAGTCGGAATAAGCTTATGTAGCCATAGTGTTATTCTTTGAAGGGGATACTTTTTCCTCGCCTTGATTGACCACTCCATTCCCCCGTTAGATTGGAAAAATATGCCATGCTTGATTTCGCGTCTATAAGAAACAAGACAACCTCATTCACGAACATCACACGAGACCTCACGAACGAAGACCTGCGCGCCTTGACCAACGAGATGATCGATATGATGCAGGAAATCACCGCCGATGCCATCGACGCCGATGTCGTATTTGTCCCGCAGGACCCCAGCGCCAACGATACCTTCGGCATTCTCGAAGAAGCTGGCCTGGCCTGGACGCTCGGCCACGTAATTGTCCATGCCACCGCCTCATCCGAGGAAGCAGCCGCGCTCGCGCTCACCCTCGCTCGCGGTCTCCCCGTAGAAGGCCGCTCGCGTTACGAGACTCCCTGGCGCGCGGTGCATACCGTCGCGCAGATACAGCACCGGCTCGAAGAAAGCCGCCGTATGCGCCTGGCCATGCTCGACGCCTGGCCGGACGAACCCCACCTGGACGTTACCTACGCTCCTTACGCGAAACTTGGCCCCCAGAATGCCGTTGCGCGTTTCGTCATGGGCCTCTACCACGACGATGCCCACCTGGACCAGCTCCGGGAGATCATGCGCCAGTGCCGCGAAGCGCGACCGCGCTAGCATCACGTAAGCAGCGAGTCAAGGTAATTGCTTGACCAGCATCCATGGAACGAGGGCGACCGCAAGGGTCTCCACCCCACATCTACCCCTCTCCCGCCCTTACAATGACTACGAATCAAGGTCGTCAGTTAGCGTTCATTGTAAGGGCGGAGACGGTTGAGCGGACGGGTAGAGACCCTCGCGTGAAACAGACCGAATCCGAACAGATCGTCGCAGCCATGCAAAACAAGGGCATCCCCTACGAGTACATGCTTTTCCCCGATGAAGGACACGGTTTCGCCAAACCCGAGAACCGCCTCAAGTTTTTCGCAGCCGCAGAAAAGTTCCTCGCACAAAACCTGGGAGGCCGCTACGAAGAGTAAGCTACCTTAACCAGTGCAAATCTTTGCCTATGAGTAATTCTTGCATCCTGGCATGATGAGTACTTTTCATAGCAATCGCTTGCACATCGAAATTATATAGATGTGCAAGCGACCTTACCTCGTCAGTATCATCATACGTCATCAAGAAATCACCCTTGAGCTTACTGGCAATCTCAAAAAGCGCCTGGTGATCCACTTCTGCATAGGTATAGAGGCGATTCCCTGCTTTCTTGCCCGCTACCGTATAGGGTGGATCAATGAAGAAAACTGCATCGGTATGGTCAACACACTGCCTGAGAATTTGCATTCCATCGCCATGAATAAATGTGATTTGCTGGCTTAATAATGCGATATTCTGTATCCGCTTCGCAAGAGTAACGGGATACCAGCGCGATCGTATTCCTTTGCCAGCTTCACCATTTTTGATACGCCCTGCCCCCTGAGCCAGTATGCCTCCCCGGTTTACACGATTCCTTACGATTGTTTTAAGCGCTCGTTCTTGCAAATTGAGATCAGTTCTTGCAAAGAATCCTTTAATATTCTCCTCTGTCAAGTCAAAAGAGACTATAGCTCGCGCCAACCATTGCCAAAGCTCTTCATGAAAGATCGTTTGCCATACAACAGCTACATCCTCATCGATTTCTACCATTTCGATGTGGTTGGCAAGATTCTCGGCAGCAACTGTTAGACTGATAATACCTCCACCTGCAAACGGCTCGATGAATTCAGCAGGACTAATGGGGCTAAGTTTATTTTTCTGCCGGATAGATGATGATAGCCAACGACGAACATAAGGTACTAACCAGGTCTTACCACCTGGGTAGCGGAAAGGACTGAGTTGAGGCACGGAAGCTACATTGATCACATAGTCAGGCTTTACGCGGTTATATTGTATATCATCGAATAACGTTGTTTGCCGCATAATCTTTCGTGCATGAAGGAACTTTATTGTTAAATGGGCAAAGTTTGTTTTTTCGGTAACGGTCTGCATCCGAAGAGACGTTATCAACGGGGAATCCAAAAACCTCCGCAAGAGGCTGTTTTGCCATAGTATTCTTCCTCACAATACACCAGATTGGATTGCCTCTACATTGTCCCTGATCTGTCAAGAGCCTGGGAGTCTTTACGTGTGAAGATTTCGTTATCACTCCGCGATAACGAAATCTTCACACGTAAAGACTCCCATTAAGGCGTGGGAGTGGGCGTCACACTCGCTGTAGGCGAAGGCGACCCCGTGGGAGTGGGAGTACCCAGGTTGATACTGGTATCGTCGAAGGATTGCAGTGTTATGGTCGGGCCGCTTGTGCTCGTATTGGGGAAGTAGGTGATGGTGATAGTATCACCCGCCTGGGCAAGCGGCAGCTTAGGCGACAGGGTCAGGTTGGCAGTGAAGATGACGTGTTGGCCTGCCACCTGGATATAGTAGATGGTACTGGTACCCTGCTGCACGGAAGAGATGCGTGTAATCTTGCCCGTCGCGGTTTGCAAAGTGGCTCCGTTAGGTGTAACAGCTCCGCAGCTATTCTGAATGTTATTCTGCGCCAGCCACGTTCTATAGTCGTTGAGGGCCGATGGCAGATTAGCCTCAAACTGCACGTTGCCACCGTTCAATGCCCTGGCATCCAGAATACCTACATCCTGGAAGATGCCATTGCTACTGTAGATGGCTACCCACGTGGGAACGGAGCAGATCTGGTACAGTTGGAAACTGTCCACAGTGTATTTCAGGATATTAGCGCGCGTCGAAGCAAAAGTGTTTTGCACGTTATCGCCGATGCCCAATCCTGCCGCCGCCGTGTAAAAGACAGCCTGGTTTTTATGCGTGTCGAAAAGGAAAACCCCCGTGCTGGAGTTATCGCTCTGCACATTTGAAGTCATAGGCACCAGCCAGACGGGCTGATCGGCATTGTTGTAAACAAGTTGCGGGCCAGTAGAGGCTGGCTGCTGCTGACCAGCGCCGGACGGATTGAACCAGGGTGCCGCGTGATACAGACCCCACCATGTCAGATACTGGTTGACGGTATCGGCTGGCATGACGCGATCAACCCAGGCAGGTACGCTCTGCGGGTTATATTGAACGATGTCGCCAGTATGCGCGTTCACTATCAGCACCTTACTGAGCACCTCGCCAGTGTAGCCGCGCGTGGGCTGCATGAGCGATATCGTCCAGTAGGGATGGAAGCTATCGTCAAGCTCGAGCGTAGGGTCGGCCAGCCTGCCATTGGTATAGCCGCTCAGGTAAACATGACGCAGCAGGTCCTGGTTGAGAATGGCTCCCGGCAGGTAGGCGATAGAGTCGCCAGGGCCAACATGCAACTGAGGAGATGCCTGCGGGTTTTCGGCATCGACCACCACAAAACCGGGCGTCGAAGAGTTGGAAAGGTTGATAAAGATGTTGTTATACGCAAGCGGCGCAACATAGTACAGGTGATGGTTGATAGATTGCAGGGTGTAGCTGGCGGGATCGATATTGTATTGCGATCCCAGGTTCTGGCCGTTGGAGCCAAGCACCTGCTGCCCCTTGAAGTTGGCAACAGAGGAGCTGACCAGCACGATATGGTTGGGGTCGGTTGGCACCAGAGGCGTAGACGATTTTTCGACGGTGATATTGGGAATAGCGGCCAGCGCTTTGGCGTTGCTGTCGAACCAGGTGGTGAAGACAACGATCAAACCTGCTACCACAATGCCTATTCCTGCGGCTATCACCAGGCCAAAAATGCCCGCCGCCACCGCGCCACGCGAGGCGTTGCCCGGCATCTGCGTTGGAGTCCTGCGTGTAGTAGATCTGCCCTGGCTGGCGGCGGAAAGGTCTTCGAGCGTGCTAAGCGCGGGACGCGCAAAGGCAAACAGGTTGCCGATGCTACTGATCACCAGGGGCCACAGCACCCATTGCCAGCCCCCAAAAGGACCGGTTAGCGCGGGTTCCGAGAAGTACATAATGGCAAGACAAAGCAGGAAGTTGAAGATGGAGTAGCCTATCAACCAGCGCAAAAATTTTTTCGCCACAAAGGGTTCGCGCCGTCCGAAGGCCAGTCGTCCGATAGTGAGTATTGCCATGACGATAATCGCGCCAATCAGCGCCAGTAACAGAACAATCATGACCGAATCTCCTCGTTCTTATGGGGCTGCCACCTCGTAAAAGATGACCGTCCTGGAGTAATATTGCTAAGGCATCCCATGGGAAGCGCGGATGCGTCCAGCAAGGATGGTTAATGCGTATACAATAATACAGGAATATCCACCCCCTATTGTAGTGTTGTTAAACGTAATAAGCAACACTTTTATAAAATGCGTTATCATAAGCCGAGAGCAGCTATGCGATCGAGCGCTTAAAGGAGTTCTACTCTCATGCAATTGTTTGGAAAAAAATCACGAACTCAAATAGAAAAACTGCCGGATGGACAGGATCGTCTCCCACCCGGCCAATATTTGACCGCCAAATGGCCGGTATTGAGCTATGAACGCACCCCGCAAAAATTGCCCGCCAACTGGAAGTTGAAGGTCAAGGGACTGGTAGAGCATCCCTTTGAACTGACATGGGAAGAGCTACTGGCCTTGCCGCGCACCACGATTACCACAGATATTCATTGCGTAACGACATGGAGCCGCTACGACAATACCTGGGAAGGCGTGCATATCCGCGAGATTCTACAACGCGCCAAACCCCTGCCCGGTGCGAAGTTCGTTATGGCGCATTCCTGGACCGATTACACCACCAATCTGCCCCTCACCGACCTGGATGACGACGACGTAATTATCGCCCTCAAGCATGACGGGCAAGAATTGGAAGTCGAACATGGCGGCCCCGTGCGCCTGGTCGTCCCCAAACTTTACTTCTACAAAAGCGCGAAATGGCTGGACGGCTTCGAGTTCATGGAGCAAGACCGCCCCGGCTTCTGGGAGCAGCGCGGCTATCACAACCACGCCGACCCCTGGCAAGAGGAACGCTACTGGTAATATCCGTCTCCTGACGATTTTTGACCAATGAGGGAGGAAACCATCAGCCCCCAACCTGTTTTGACCAATGAGGGAGGAAACCATCAGCCCCCAACCTGTTTTGACCAATGAGGGAGGAAACCATCAGCCCCCAACCTGATGAATATTACCGACCAAATTCGGCAATGAACGCGCCTCTGTCCTGATGATTTTTGCCAACCGAATGCGGCAATGACGAAAAACATCCGCTCCCGTCCTGTAGGGACAAGGGGCGGATGTGGGGTAGGGTGGGGGCCTTGTGCTTGTCCTGGTGGCAACACGATTCGCCAGGGGTTCCGTCAAGCAGCATGGTCGCATTCCGACGAGGACAAGCACAAGGCCCCCTCATCCACTCCACCCCGCCCCTTGTCCCTACAGAAGACGACACCATTGGGTCGTCAGAATTCATCATTCCTGCTCAATACAGGACATATACCGCTCATTTTGCGCGCTAATTTTTTTTTGTAGGGATAGTGGGGCGCTTTCCATTCCCCTATTCGGTTGTCAAAGTTCATTAGGGACAAGGGGAGAACAGGCATTTTATCGAGCAACTTACTGAACTCGGTCTCGATGTCACACGCTTGATCCACCGGGAAGAGTCATATGAATACCTTGCCCCACTGCATCCCGGCGAAACGCTGACAGGAGTGATGACCATCCTGGATGGCTCAACCCGCAAAGGCTGTGGCGCTACTACTATTGACCTCGTGACACTACGGATATGCTATACGAATCGTGAAGGGCAGGATATGCTGGTGGCTACGACACGATTGGTCAGTAGGGAGCAAAGAACTATCTTCCTGGGTACCAACCTGAAAGTTGTAGGTAACATCTTTCCTCATCAGTACCTGGGCGTTGCCACCAACGAGCCAAAGAAACACGAACTAAGGTGCCGGGGGAAATCCGGTCAATTGGGTCTGCGAAACCAACATACTTGATAAAGAGCCTCCTTACTGCTGGAAATATTTCCTCTGGTTGTGTAACGATTTGATAGTAAGGCTGCCCCTCCCTATAGTCTAAGCTCAGACACAGCGGATTATTTGGCAGCCAATAACCTGTACTACAACTGGGAAGGTCTTCAGTCCTTGAGATATAACCCGTGCTTGCTATAGTGAGTTTTCCATCAAACAGTTGATCTGGTCCACCTTGCCATGGTTGTACTCGTTGCATAAGCATACTTCGCAGATTAGTTGCTGGACCTATATATCTCTCTCGCGTGACGCGAACATCTTCTACATGAGGTGGAGTAGTATCAGAAAGTGGTTGCAATGCTAATTCCCAAACCTGCCCAACTTCGAATCTTGTAGTGCCTGGTTGATTTGAACCATCTGAACGTAAAAGGCGAATATTTTGATTCCCTTCAAGATTTAAGCCCCCAACACAGGTTAAATTGCCCATCCTGGTTTTTGCGATGATAAGCACCCTTGCCATGTTGCTTCCCCCTTTGATTTAATTTTGTGACAGAGGTTCTTTTGCCTGTGGTTTTATATGCTCTACTCCTGTGTCTAAATCCCTTGCCAGCTTTTGTGCAGCTAACGAACGATGGCAGGCCTCAGGTTCGCATTCAACACAAAAAAGGCCTACCACCTTTGCATCCTGTCCTACCCGTTTGATAAACTCGCTGGAATCGAAGTTGGCTAAGCATTGCTGTTCGTATTCCTGTATGAATGATCGCCCTAACTCTTTTCGAGTGCGTTTTGCGATACCGAGTTTTTTGTCTTCTTGCTGTTGCTTGTCTCGTATATCTTGATTAGGAGCTAACTCCTTTATATATACTCATCATTCGCGTAATGGAAAAGCAGTTTGTGGAATTTGCCGAACCAGACCAGCGTAGAGATCTGCGGGGAGGCCCAACGACCGAAGAATCTGCTCTTGCACGGGCGTGAGAGGCGTCACGTGCCGGATGGTCTGATCGGGCAACTGCACCTGGGTCAGCGTGATCGGCACAAAGGCTTGCAAGAGCCGCTCTGCCGTCGGAGTCGCGGTGGCTCGGCGCGGGTTGTCCTTGTAGAGTCCAGCCAGGGTCGCCCCCTGCTGTTTGAGCGAGCGGCGCACCACAAACTCCATGAGGGTCAGCACCCGTAAGGCGAGGCTGAGCAGATGTGTCATCCCCACCACCTGGTCGTCGCGTTTCACAAACAGGGGAGCAATCGAGAGCGGCGCTCCTTTCAGGCGTCCGAAGCCGTGCTCAATGTGGTACTCGTGCCGATATTCCCGCACCGCCTGCTCGAAGAGACAAGCGAGCCTTTGGCGCATTGGTGGCATACGCGCGCCAGCCCAACGTCGCCACGAGGTCGACGATCGCCTTCTCGTCGCGCTGGACGGCGGTGATCTGATAGCGTACCCGCTCGCTCACCTGCTGTGGACGATTGGCTCCCCCTCGTCCGCGCCCCACAAACGTGACCGTTTGCTCGCTCTCTCGTGCAAAGCGGTAGGTGAGCAGCCCCACGACCCGATGCTTGACCAGCACCGCCTCCGCCGCGCGCTGCAACGTCGCCTCCTCAATGATCTGCCGTTTGCCCCGTCCCACGGGCGGGGTCAGGGCCAACAGATCCGCCTGGGCTTCCTCCAGGCGTTCGTGCAGGTGACGGCGCTGTGTCTCTGCATAGGCGTGGGAACGCACGACCAGTACACGTTCCTGCCAGGTGCGTCCTTCATAGACACAGGTCCGACTCACTTCGTAGCCCTGGGCCAGCACCTGCTTCTCATCGTCGGACTGCACCTGCGCCAATGCCTCCCCTCGCGCCACTCCTGCCGCAATCCAGCCGGGCATCTGCTGCCCCGTCTCGCCCACCAGGGCCAGTGGCGTCAAGTAATACTGCTCGCGCCCCACCAGATGCGCACGGGTCGCCAGCGCACTCATCTTGCTGTCTCCTACAAAGAGCAAGCCTGTTCGCCCCAGGCACGTCAGCACCCGGTCGATCGTCGGCACATACCAGGGATCATCGGCCTGTTCCCCAGACACCACCTCCAGCGCCAGGGGCAGGCCCAGTGGATCTATGGTGGCCATCATGGCCTTGATCTGTCGTAGCGTGGGATCATCTTTGCTGTGTCCAAACTGCCACAGGCTGTCTTCCCCTCCCTCACGATACCCTGACACCGTGGTTGCATCCACGCGGATCGGCTGCTCCTCCAACTCGTACACCCGCACCAGATGCTGTCCCAACTCCTGTTCAATTGCCTGCCAGCGCGCCGCATCCGCCAGATGCCGCAACACAATCGTCAGTCGATCATCGGTAAAATCGGTCTCACGGATATCCAGTCCCGTGACCTGTTCCAGGGTGCTGTGCGCTTGCCGCACCCAATCCCGTACCGTCAATTTGCGATGATCTCCTTGCGAGACGATGTGCGCCAGCCAGATCGTGGCGGTCCATCCCCAACTCAATCCTTGTTGCAACCAATGGCGCGGCAGATGCCGGTCCAGGATGCCCGGCAAATCCATCTGTTGCATCAGCGACAAGAGCACCACAAAGTCATCGATGCGCTCATGTGTTATCGACAGTTCTTCTTTCATGCTTCCTAGTATGCCAGAGAATTCCTCTTTTGCCTAGCTCATTACGCGAATGGTGAGTATATAGGTATCGAATCCCTAATTCCCCCAAGCGCTTTTGAAGATATGTGCTATTGACGAAGGCATAGATTGAGCCACGCATACCCCGCCGTAGCCGTATATCACAGAATATATCTACCTTCGCATCAAGCAATGCCTGGAAGAAGCCTTGCTCATCAAAGCCATACACACCTATGGTAACAATTCTGGCTTTCACTTATGCACTCTCTTTTGTTGGGGTATGCTTTTTGCGCGATCTTCTAGTTTTCTTATTAAGGGTTACTTGAGAGTCCGCATCAAGAAAAGAAAGTTGTCCGCTCGCTTGCCCAATTGCAAAGAACTGGTTAACTTCATCCTGGGTTTTAGCGTTGCCTGCTTCGTCGATATGCGAGACAGCCAATCCATGCTCCACGAGTGTATTACCAATCAGTTTCCCGCGATGGCATTCCTCTGGTTTCATTTCACTGCACATAAGGACAGTTGGTAATTGCTTCTCCCAGGCTGTATGGAGGCGTCCGATTCCTCTCTGATAGAATTCTTTCTCGCGGAGAATTGTATAATCAACCTTACCCTCTGTATAGCAGCTAGCATCCGCAGGTCTGCCGCCCAATGTATCACCCATATACACATAGCGAATTTGCTGTTTTTTTAGGTATTGCTCTAAAGCTTCTTTTGAGAATTCAGGCTTGTAACGTGAGTAGGGCTGAGAACGAATATCAACCAGATATTTGACATCATACTTTTGCAGCAGCTTGATGAAATCTTCGATGGAGCGATTCCCATAGCCAATGGTATAAATAGGCACTGCTGACATGATTTCCTCCACTGCGAGTTATTCCGAGTTGGGCATTCTCTCGAAGCCGCTTAAGGTCAGTATATTATTGTATAGAACACAAGTCAATAAAATATGACCTGTGAAATCATGGCAAAACAAGGCTTAAGGTCAGGAGATAGAATTGGTTGGGAGTGTGAAAAAGGGGGCATAACTGTAGGGACGCGATAAATCGCGTCCCTACAAATGGAATGCGTACTACTTCTCCAGCGAACTTTTCGTGTTCCGCTCCCCATCATAGCTTAGCAGTATCTTCTTGCCCTCGTACAGCGTCTCAAGATGGACGGGACGACCCCACAATGTGTACACATATTGGAGCGTCTTCTCAGCGTAGGTCATGTCGAGTTCCTGGCCTTCGAAGAGGTGCATGATGTAGAGTTCGCGATTGCCCCGGTAATCGCCATTTTCCACGACGAGATAGGGACTGCCGAAGTTGGTCATGCTGGCAACGATGCCGTCGCGCACCTTCTCCCAGTTTTTCTCGACGATTACCCACTCGTCGCCCTCTTTTTTATAGAGGTAGAGATCAAGTTCTTTAATCAGGTCTTTGGTAAGGTAGTTGCGCAAGAATGAAACATCATTGTCCATTTCGCGCACCTCGAAAATCTTCTGGCGACCCTGGCCAGGTTTGCGTCCCAGGCGTTCCTGTTCTTCTTTTGTGGGATTGTCCCAGCGCCGTTCGATATCCTCGAAGACCTTATAGCCCACGTAATAGGGATTAAGATGCGTCTTTGAGGGTGAGAGAACGCCGGAATGCAATGTAGCAAACTCCAGTATGTCAGAATCGGAGATCAGACCCTTGTCGCCCATTTCACGCATGATGCGCGAGTGCCATATTGAGGCCCAGCCCTCGTTCATGGTCTTCGTTTGCATTTGTGGCACGAAATACAACATTTCCGTGCGTACAATATCGATGATGTCGCGCTGCCAGGGTTCCAGGTGTGGCGAGTAACGCATCAGGAAGAGCAGGATGTCCTTCTCCGGTTGTTCGGGAAATTTGGGCGACTTACCACGCTTGCGTTCGCGTGCCTCTTCAGCTTTTTTTGCCCTGGTGTCGAGTCCCCACAGGTCATCGTATGGGCCGGGTACGATGGTGGCAAGCTTGTCCTCTTTTTTATCCTTATCCGGTTCGTTCTGGCGGATCAAGAGGTTATAGTCTACATGCTCTTGAATGGAGAGGACAGCGTCCAGAATAACGCTCAACCTCGGCTTTGCCGTGATCGAACTCGTATTTGGCGATGCGCTCGGCGTGGATACTGACCTTGTCGATCATACGGCGCGAGGTGTGCTGAAAGTAGGCATTGTTCTTGAAAAAGTCGGTATGCCCGAAGACGTGCGCCGCCACGAAGGTATTCTGGAGCAGGTCGTTCATATCCATCAGAAAAGCGTAGCTGGGATTGGTGTTGACGACCATCTCGTAGATTTTGCTCAATCCGAAGTCGTACTGCATTTTTTGCCGGTGGTAGGCTTTGCCGTGCGTCCAGTGGCTGAAACGTCCTGGCAGACTGTACGAGGCAAATTCGTACATGATCGATGCTGGCACCAGTTCAAAATGGGTGGGAAACGGGTCAAGCCCGAAATTGCGAGCCTCTTCCCAGGCGTGATCTATGCCATCTCGTAATCGTTCAATATCGCTATCTGCCATGAGAAACTCCTATCTAGCGTGAGGGGACAGTATCGCGCAGCGCGAAGAACTTCCTCAGCGCGGGATAGACCTCTTTTTTGTCAGAGATGGTGACGGAGTTGAATTTCTTATCGTTGATCTTGTTGTAAGCAGACATCAATGTGCTCGGTGAGCGATAATGCCCCTCGCGAATTTCTCCGTAGCCAAAGATGTTGCACAGTTCCATCAGCTTCGTCACCAGTTGCACGCAGCGGTCGTTGTCCCAGGGCAGATTATCGCCGTCGGAGAAGTGGAACGGGTAAATGTTCCAGTCATCCGGGTTGAAGCGCTCTTTGATGATTTGCAGAGCCAGTTCATAGGCCGACGAGACCTGCGTGCCGCCGCTTTCTCCCTTGTGGAAGAACTCCTCCTCGGTAACTTCTTTGGCCTCGGTATGGTGGCTGATGAAAACGATCTGCACATTGTTGTACCTGGTGCGCAAGAAACGCACCATCCAGAAGTAAAAACTCCTGGCGATGTATTTCTCAAATTCGCCCATGCTTCCGGAGACGTCCATCATGGCTATCACGACCGCGTTGGATTGGTAGCGTATGGTAGGTTCCCACACTTTGAAGCGCAGGTCATCGGACTTGATGTCCTTGAATTTTGCTTCTCCTTTGGCGGCATTGCGCTTCAGGTTTTCCATGATGGTGCGCTTCTTGTCCAGGTTGGTGAGCGGGCCTTTTTTGCGCACATCGGTGAAGCGCACGGCCTCGGTCTGGAGTTCCTGCTGGCGTTTCTGTTCCAGGTTGGGCAGACCGAGATCCTCGAAGATCATCGCGGCCAGTTCGTCCATAGTGATTTCGGCTTCGTAGTAATCATACCCGGTCTCTTTGCCAGCATCGCCCTTCTTGCCTTTACCAGGGCGCGGTTCCTGGGCAATGACATCTCCCACCTTGCTTTTGCCATTGCCCTCGCCCGCGTGGGTCTGGCGACCTGGGTCGTAGCGGAAGCGGTATTCATCTAGCGAGCGGATGGGCACGCGCACCATTTTCTTGCCATCGGACAGGATGATATTCTCTTCGCTGACGATATCGCTGAGGTTCTTCTTGATGGCCTCGCGAATTTTCTCTTTATGGCGTTCCTGGTCTACCTGCCCCTTGCGGTGCAATGACCAGTCATGTTGTGAGACAGACATGGAGAACACTCCTTATTTAGAGCGGCGAGGGGACGAGCCGCTGAAGGGTCGCCCTGCGGTCGCTGTCTACCTATTCAGCAAACTCCCGGTATAGCGTAAAATTTCATTGGCGCATACGTGGCAGTATCCATGCTCTGCCATGAGGCGGTTCACCACTTCGTTAATCTTGCGTAGCTGCTCTTTATCGGGAGTGCGTGTCGAAGTGGTGATCTTCACAACGTCGCGCAGGTCGGCGAAGAGTTTCTTCTCAATGGCCTCCTTCAAGCGTTCGTGGCTGGTGTAATCAAAGGTCATGCCTTTACGCGCCAGCGATGAGATGCGGATTAGAATCTCCTCGCGGAAGCCCTTCTTAGCGTTTTCGGTGATACCAATCTGCTCTTCAATAGAGCGCATCAACTGCTCGTCCGGCTCCATGTCCTCTTCGGTGATGGGGTCGCGCAGGCGCGTTTTATTGCAGAAGGCTTCGACATTGTCCAGGTAGTTATTGAGCAGGGTATGCGCCGACTCCTCATAGGAGTAGACGAAGGCGCGCTGCACCTCTTTCCTTGCCATGTCGTCGTATTCTTTACGCGCTTCCTGAATGAAGTTCAGGTAGCGTTCGCGCTCTTCGCGTGTGATGCTGGTATGCTGGTCGAGACCATCACGCAGCGCGCGCAGGGCGTCGATAGGATTGATGCAGGTGGTATTCTGCTTGACCAGCGCGCTTGAGAGGCGGTTAATGACATAGCGCGGTGAAATGCCGTCCATGCCCTCGCGCACCGCTTCATCCTGCAACTCCTTGATGTCCTTCTGCTTGAAGTCTTCGATGTCCTCGCCATCGTACAGCTTGAGCTTCTTCATAATACTCATGCCCGCCTTTTTCGACGGCTCCAGGCGAGTGAGCACCGCGAAAACGCTGGCGATGCGCAGCGTATACGGCGCGATATGCACATTTTGCAACGCGCTCTGCTTGAGCAACTTCTCGTAAATCTTGACTTCGTCCGAGGCGCGTAAATTGTACGGCACCTTGACGAGGATAATGCGGTCTTGCAAAGCTTCCGACTTCTTGTTGCCCACAAATGCCTGGTATTCATGTTCGTTGGTATGGCTGGCCACTACTTCATCGGCGTAGATCATACTGAAACGCCCGGTCTTGATGTTTTGTTCCTGGCTGAGTGTGAGCAGCACATACAGAAATTTTTCATCAGTTTTTAACATCTCGACGAATTCCATAATTCCTCGATTTGCAATATTCAGCTCACCGTCGAACCGGTACGCTCGAGGATCACTTTCTACTCCGACTTCACCGATAGTAGAGAGGTCGATGCCTCCTACCAGTTCACTAATGTCCTGGCTATTGTGTTGCACGAAACCATCAGCAACGAATGAGTGCGTTCCAGGCACAAGCAGGTCATAAACAGGCTCAATACCGGCGGCGCGTATCTCGCGCACCGTTAGCCAGAGATAGTTCTGTTTGACCAGCGTGGCAAGCGAAGCGTGCGCCAACTCCGGCTGCTCTAATAGCACAGTGCGAGCGCGGTTGAAGGAGAGTTGGCGATTACCGGCGATAATGCGCGCCAGATAGCCATCGCCTCCATGCCCATTCAACAGGGTAGTGCCATGTGGCAGGTGATCATAGTTGGTCTTGTTGCTGCGTGTCTCGCGCAGTGGCGATGTTGCTTTATCGCGCAACGACGGGATCAGTTCCACCAGATCAAGCACCTGGTCGCCGCGCAATGTGACGTTGTAATACAACTCGCCATCGTCTTCGTGACTCCAGAAAGAGCCAATCACACCCAGATTGAGCAAAGCGATATGCACCTGGCGGGCAAGCTGGCGCGACTTGGAAGTATATTTGAAGGTATTTGATCCTTGTTTGTTGCCACGAATAGTAGCATCTCCCCAGAAGAGACCTTCCAGGAAAGCGAGCATATCCTGTTCGCTACTGGCGAGAACGGAGGCCGGAATAGATTTCGCATGGGAGCCGCGTGCGATGCCAAGCTCTCCACGCAACCATGTGCTGAGGGCTTTGCTACTGATAGAGATGTTGTAGTTGTACGTTTCTGCCTTGCGATGTGGTACGGCTTCCAGTCCGAAAAGATCGCGTGTCAACTCGACAAAGCGGTTAATGAGGGCCTGGCTGCTATTGACGAACCAGGTCTCATAATGGGTCACGCTGCCTTCTGCCGTCAAGAGACCCAGCCAGTAGGCCAGGTCGGGTGTCATGTTGCGCGGCTGACGAGGCATGGGATAGAAGCTCTGCGGTAGCTCGGCACTCTGTCCAAAGATGCGACTGCCGCGAGCCAGGGCTACATAGTCGTCTGGCTTGAGATCGCCGATTTTCGTCCAGGCCGGTTCGCCGCCCGGTTGTAAGGTAAGCAGCGGGTGATTGGCTGTGCCACGAATGGTATAACCAAGATTGGTCTCAACCTCATAGATGGGTTGGAAGCCGCCGCAGTAGAATTTAGCGGCTTTTTCCGGGCCGTCAATGCCCAGAATAGTCGTTTCAAAAGGCACAAACTCGTCTTCACGCGGCTTGTCAGGCAGTTGGAGGTAAATGTCCTCCATCGTTTGTAGCCCTTGATCGGTGAGTACCAGGGTATCGCCCGTCACGCATTTCGGGTCCGACGGCGTGAATGTTCCGACTCCTACTCGATATTTTTCACTAAATACTATACGTTTGACGGGGACATCTTCGATATGGCCCTTGAATTGGGTGTCGATCATGTAGCGGCAATGGGGACACAGGTCGCCCTCGATGTAGAGGCCAAATTCTTTTTCGACATCGGCGCGTAGATCGATGGGAATGAGATGCAGTGGTTCCTCGTGCATGGGGCAATCTTTGATGGCGTAGACCGCGCCCTGCTCGATACGGCTGTAGGCTTCCAGCCCGCGTTTCATCAGGTAGACAATCGTTGACTTACCGCCGCCGACGGGACCCATCAACAGCAGGATACGTTTGCGTACTTCCAGGCGCTGCGCGGCAGAGTGGAAATACTCGACGATCTGTTGCAGAGGTTTCTCGATGCCGAAGATTTCCTGATTGAAGAAGTTGTAGTTTGGCTCACCGTTGCGGGAAGTTTCAAAACCCGTGTCCATAATCATATGATAAATGCGTTCGTGTGAGAGCCGTCCCACTTCTGGTTTCTTAGTTGCGATCTCAAAGTACTGGGCGAACGTCCCTTCCCACTGTAGGTCCCGTTCACGGTCCCTGTATTCCTCTAACCGTTTCACCAGGTCCATAAGTCACCCTCTCTGTTCTATGTTGTAAGGACGATGGTACGATCACTAACTGTTGTTGGGACTCGATGTATCGCGTCCCGCCAAGGCAACCGGTACGTATCATTAGAATGATGTATATACTACGAACAAACAGGTCTATTGATTTCAAAAGGGCTGGTTTCTTGCTCGACACTTCGAGTTGTAGAACCCAGCCCTTTCTGTACTCGTGCTAAATGGAAGGTGAACCGCTCAACTTCGTCGAGGTAGAGAATCGGCCCTTTCGTTTTTAAGTCGTGACAGGAAATAGATACTCTCCTGTTTTATTCTCAATTTCGGTCCCATTTTCCATTCCTGGCAGAGATGAAACCTACGAGATTCTGCCATATGATATGGCTAGTAATCGTAGCATACAGTACAGATAGGCATGTGTCAAGGGTAAAAAAGAGCATTCGTGGGGCTTTCACAACACTTTCACACATCCCGTAAGGAAGGTAATGGCGTCCGACAGCCCTCAACTCTCCTGTAAAAGAGACATTCTAAACGGGGCTTCGACAAGTGGAAGTTCTACTTCGATAGTAGCGTCGTTTAATAAGTGACCGTCGTGATACATGACCATCACTTTTTCCCTGAAACTGTTCTTGAGGTATCAATGTATGTTATACTAGCGCAAACATAAAAGTGCGTCGAAACTGTAAGTATGGAGTAAACTCCACTTTATCGAAGTATACAACAGGATAGAGTAACGTTAAACGGGTATGAAGCTTTTCAAGATCACCTGAACGTTTGATAGGCCTATGAGCGGCAATTACAAGGAGCCTCATTATGAATGTTAATAGCGGCGGACCTCACATTCTTTTATTTGAGCGAGATCAACAACTTACAGGACTGCTCATAAGCGAGTTCCAGCTTGCCGGGTACGAATGCCACACGGCCCGCACGGCGGTGGAAGTATTTGATGCGATAGCGCGTTTCCCTATCCGCTTAGCGCTGGTAAACCTGGCGCAGGCCGCAGCGAACCGGCGTGAGTTCTGGGTGGCGCTGGACGCGCAGAGGCGCGGGCGCGGCGTCCAGGTATTTACATTCCGCTGCATGAACCTGGCGGGTTATGGCCCCGATGATCCGGATGAGCGTTCGCGCACGGTCTTGACAGATATAGAAGTGGATGGCATGTTGGGTGTGATGAATCTTGTTGACGCGGTTCGCGCTCGCATTCCCGGATCAATCACGGGTACAGGCTCTTTCGCGCGGCTCAATGCCCAGACCCAGGTCGCCGCCAACGGACAAGACGCTCCCAGATTAGAAAGTTTAGAACGCTCCAACCGGCAAGCGAACGCGGACACGCGCGCGGCGCAGGTAACCTCACAACCAACGGCTTCCATGTCGGCTTTGATGAACTCCGATGCCAGCGGGTCTCCCGCTCCTGCCAGCCCGTCGGAGCCAGGTATTGCTCCCAGAACGGGGATGCCAGCGCCGACCTTCACAGACAAGATTCGTGCCGTGATCTATCCCGGCAACCGCAGCTACTCGCCAACTCCCGAGGTCAACTGGGCGCCACATGCAGCGCCGCCGCCTACCGCACCACTGCCACCGCGTCCCCTGAGTAACCCGGATGCGACGGTTCGTCCGCAGGTCAGTCCCTATACCAGTGACACAGGCAGCGCAACACCTGCAAGAGAAACCGTCGAACAGAGACCCGCGGGACGTGATGCTGGCATGCCGCCAACGCCATCATACCAGCAGAGCGCGCCGCCGGCAACCAGCAGGGCAGCGAGCGGCGCTGGCGAAGCGACCGGACTGGAACAACTCTCGCGCATGGTGCGTGAGAACCCGCCAGCCTGGCCAGCAAATTCCCCCTCGTCAATGCAGCCCACGATGGCACAACCAGCGCCCGCGCCAGCTCCAACACAGGAGCGCGAAGCCCCTTACAAAGGCCCACAAACCGATCAAGTCGTCATAAAGGATGTCCTGGTTGAAAACACGCTCGCGCAGCCAGTTGAGCCTAAGTCGATTGGCGATCTGGACATGCGGCCGTCTCCCATTGAAGGTCTGCCTGTCGAGCGGGTCTCGGAGAGACGCGCCGCGCCACCGGCAGCGCAGGTGAGCCAGGTCCAGACGCCAGATATCCCGTCCATCACATCGCCCCTGCCAGTCGTACATCCAACACCAGCGCCAACTTCGAGAGTGCCTGAGCCAGCAGCCCCAGCGCCGATCAAGGCTCGTGAAAAAGTCAAGGTGGATGATACAGATCATCAGCAAGCGACGATTGAAACAGAGTCGGATAAAGCCGTTGACCGTTTGCTGGTTGAACACCTGCCTGATTTGCCAACGGTGCTGCGCGGGCGCACGCCCCCCCCCACGACATCGGAAGAGGTGCTGTTAGACATCGTGCAGAGCCTGCCGCCCATGACAGCTCTGCCGACTCCACCATCCGCACCTCCGCAAACGCCGGTTTTGAGCGGGCGAGCTACTCGTTCTCTGGGCAATGTGCTGCTTGAAGGGCATCTTGTACCGCAGCACCGCCTGGAAGTAGCACAAAATATCCAGCGTATGCTGCGCGGCGTTGATCTTAACTACCAGTTAGGTGAAATACTCCTGATGTTTAAACTACTCACGCCCGATCAGCTTCTAGCCGCCAGCCTGGTAAGCTACGGGTTGATTTCGGCAACGCAAATCAGCGGGCTGGGGCGCGTGCGCCAGGAACTACACCTGATGGGTCTGGAATATGACCTGGAGAGTTTGCTGGTGCTGTTCCGCATTCTCACTCCGGAACAATTGCGCGAGGTGCGCGCTAGCTGGTCATCGTAGGGAATTGCCAGGGCGGGGACAGAGCCGCCGCCCGTACCCTGCTACGAGACGAGAGGCTCGCGAAGCAAGTTAGACCGTACAGGGTACGGGCGGCGGCTCTGTCCCCGCCCTGGCTAATATTTGTGGGAGTTGCCGGGGGCTTCCCAGAGCCAGCGTAGAGCGTTCAGGCGCGATGGAGGCGGCAAGACATAGCGCGGGCGTATGGCTGATGCTCTCAACGCGGCCATCTCCTCACTGTCAGCATCGCCCTGCTCAACTTCATTGAGTAGATCAAGGAAGGTGTTTACGCTCTGTGCCACTCCTTCGACCATTAAATACCCCGCGGGTTTCACCGCGTCTCCCACCAGGTACAATCCCTGCACGGATGTGCGGGGCGTCAGGTCTTCGCCCTGCGCGATGCGATTGACCGGCCATTCCCCACGATAAGCGCTCATGGTGAGGATGCGGCAGTGCTTATCAAAGGCCTCTCCGAAAAGCAATCGCAGGTCAGCCAGCGCCAGTACCTTCTCCTGCTCGACATCATTGCTCTGCATAACCTGGTGACTAATAAGCAGGTGCTTGCCGGGAGGAGCCAGTCGCGGATCGCTATTGGTGGGTTGCACCATACCGGCGATGCGCTGCGTGTCCAGGCAATACATGATGCCTTTATGCGGAATAAGCGAGACATCACTGAGGATATGTACTTTCAAGCCGATAGCTTCATGAATCTCTGTAGGGGTTTGTTGTTTCAAAACATCGGCCTGGGTGATGCGTTGATTATTCAGCAAGGCGCCGGTAGCGCGCGGCCCCAGGTCGCTTACAATCAAGGGAGCATGAATGACCGATTCTTCTCCGTTGACTTTATTGCGAACGCGCGCGCCTGTCACACGGCCATTGTCATACAGGATTTGTTGCGCGTCGCAGAGCAAGCGCACTTCCGCGCCCTGTTCGGTGATGCAGCGTTGCAGTTCAGCAGTGAGCGCGCCACAGCCTCCCTGCACGATGCCGGGCGCGCCGAAGCGAAACATATTTTTTGTGATGCGAATGACCTCATCTGTGCTGACCTGGTGGAGTTCGAGGCTGAGCGCGAAACGCGAGATACGCTCGAAGAAGGCTCTCAGTTCGGGGTTGCTCTGTACATTGATTTGGCGCGCCAGCCATTGATCGAAAGGCATATCGCGTTCGCTTGCGGGCAGACGATGGAAGAATATCAGGTAGCCCACGCGAGCGAACCAGAAGAACTGGCGCGGCCCAAAGACTTTGAGTGTTCCCAGAATACCACGCGAGCGAATTTGTTTGCCACGTACATGAAAAGAGGCGAAGACATCCGCGTCGAAAAAACGATGGGACACGCGCAGGCGGCGCAGCATACGCGCCAGCACACCGCTGCTGCCAAAGGGGATCATGTGGACTGCGCCGGTACTGACCTGGACGCCCCGGAATGTTTTAGCAGTGAATCGCCCGCCGCAGTGGGGTAATCGCTCTACTACAATGACACGTTTGCCGCGTTGCAGCAATTGCGCGGCGCTGAGCATCCCGCCCAATCCCGCGCCGATGATGATAGCGTCGTAGTCGTTTTCGCGCATGAACGTCCTATGATAAGTGAGAGATGGGCATAGGGCGATGCCCTATGCCCATCTCTCGCTTATCTGTCTTCTCCGACCAGTCCGCGCAGCAGGCTGGTACATTCGGCCAGGGTGCTGAGTACGTTCTGGTGAATCTGGAAGACCTTGTTCAACTCGCGGGCCTTGCGGGCCAGTTTGATGACATACTCAATGTCACGCGGGTTGTTCATCACGTCCTCCATCAATTGGAGTAGTTCCGACCATGCCAGTTGTTCACGTGTGCGCGCAACGTCGGCAATGGTTTTATCCATGCGATCAGAGACAGAGCGCACACCTGCGCGAAGCTGACCAGATGTCTGCTGGATATCGGCCTCGTGGTTGCGCATAGCTTCTTGCGTCGCATTCAACTGCTGCTGTAAAGAGGCAACCTGGCCGTCAAGCGCTGCCAGAGCGGCGGTCAACGGGGCCACATCGGGCAACGTGGGCTGCGGCAGACTGGTCAAGCGGCTGAAGGTGACGCCGGAACTGGCTTCGAGCGGCGCGGAAGGCACTGGAGCTGGCATTTGCCAGACATCATCAGGAATGCTCTTCTGACTGGTGGCCGGCAGGCTAACGATTTCGGTAGCGGCTGGCTCTGGTACGGGTACGGGCGCAACCGCAACAGGCGCGGGCGTCACAGGCACATTATCCTGTTGTGGTGAGATCGGCTGCATGTTGCTACCTCCATTCATAGAGCGCGTGCCATATTCATCGTCGGAAGAAGCGGTCAGATTCGGGTCCTCCTGTGTGCGGAAGGTCACATCCGCCATCATCGGTGGGCTGACAGCCATCGTAGGCATGCTCTCGATGTCTACACTGGATGAAGCCGAACGCGCCGTCTGGAAGACCAGTTCATGCTCTCCAATGCCGACGTGATCGCCATTCTGAAGAACGCGCACAGAAGACTCGTCCAGTTGTTGAGAGTTGACGAAGGTGCCGTTGGCGCTGCGCTCGTCACGGATGGAATACTGGCCGTTCTCGTAGAGAATAGTAGCATGACGGCGCGAGGTCAGCTTATCTTTCGAGAGCAGGATATCACTGCTGGGCGCGCGGCCAATACTCATCTCGAATTTGTCCAGCACGTAGTCATTTAAGACCTCGTTGTTATCAGCGCGCAGAATGAGGTGGCCCGGCTCTTCAATCTTGTTCATCACGGCAGGGGCCGCCTGGGGCGCCAGGGCCGTAGCGCCAGGTCGCATGGTGGCTGAATCTGCCAGGGTCGGCAGCGATGGTGAGTTGGTCTGGATTATTCCAGACGTTGTCTGAACTCGCGAATTGTGGCACAGACGGAACCCACTCTGGCGGCGCGGGTACGGTGGGTTCAACCATAGAGACTGCAGCCTGCGGTGAGGGAGTTGATGGTTGCAGGCGGTTGCCGCAGTTCAAACAAAAATTGTCCCCTGGCCTTGTTTCGGCGCTGCAAAAGGGGCATTTGTCCATTGTCGATGTTCCTCCCTTTGTCGGAATGTTCAACTAATATGGAATTACATGAAACTTGCGCTCATTATACCAGACTTCAGCGTCAAGCGTCGAGTGGCACAGTCGAGGATTTTTAGAGCAATCGCCCGATGCCGCCAACAGAACGACGAATCAAATTCCGTATATATGAGTATATAAACCAGGGAATCACGAACAGTAGCACGATGAATCCCAGGAACAGGCAGCGTAGCCCCGGTATAAGCAGGGCTAGCATACCAAAAAACAGCAGTAGTACTATGGTAATTGCAATGATGGCAACCCCTATGCTCAGAATCTTTTTCGCGGTAGCATCGCCCTGCCCGCCAAAGCCCAGCGATCCGCCCGCCGATGGGTCGATCTGGCCCCCGCTTCCCAGTTGAGATTGCTGGTAGGATGCATTGCCAGCGTTGCCAGTAGTAGCCCAGGGGGGAACCTGAGCTTGCTGCTGCCCATAGGGTTGCTGATAGGGATTCTGTGGGGCAGATGGTGTTCCCTGTTGCTGGTATGGGTTCTGTGTTGCTAATACCGCGCCGCAGTTGGTGCAAAAACTCGTATTCGGCTCTATCAGAGAGTTACAGCGCGGACAGGTCGTGTTCATGAACGATTTCTCCTTTATGTAGTAGGAATCCAGGTCACACTCGATTGCAATGCGTTAAAGGTCTGTTGCAGGTATTCTACACTTCTACGAGCGGACAACACAATATTGGTCGTATCTCTCGCGCCGGAGCAGAGTTGCAGAGGTATCGGTGTCGGGCTGGCTGTCACCTGCGGCGTTGCCGTACCTGCTGCTGACAGGCTGCTCTTCTGCGTGGTTGAACTATTGGAGACACTGCACTGGAAGGTGGCGTTCTGTGACGTGAGCGGCGCTTCCGAAATAGTGACCGATGTGTGATCTGGCAGTAAGTACCCGATGAGAAAACTTCCGCCAAAGGTAGGATCGTGAACAGTCGCCTGCGTACTCACCAGGCAGGTTCCGCGTGGCAGATTCACAGGTAGAAAAACGGTAAAACCAAGATCAGCTTTGACGACGTTCCAATCGGTGATAGTCGTTGGCGTTCCAGGGCCAATCGTGGGCGTGGGCGAGCTACCCACCGTAGCAGTAGTCGTAGCGGTGGGCGAGCCGCCAGGAGTAACGGTCGCAGTCGCAGTGGCCGTCGCAGTGGCCGTCGCGGTCGGCCTGGTTGTTGCAGTCGCAGTGGCCGTCGCAGTCGGAACTGCGCCTTCATCGCGGAACAACATGTTGGGCTTTCCACACCAGCTCAACTTCGCCAGTGGTAAATCAGGAGAAAGCGTCGCCGTTGGGCCTGGTTGCGAAGACGCAAAGGGATTCGAGCATGAAGCGAGCAGCGCCCCGGCCAGCAGCGCGCTCAACGCCAGGTAACAAAAGGCATAACTAGACTGTCGCGTTCCACGAGACAGAAAACGGAATACAAACATAGAAAACTCCTCTTCAAAACACAGCCAGAAAGGTGTCACCATTGGGAAGCTCTAACAAGCGTCCAAACACCACCCTCTTTTTGACTAGTATATAGTAGTAATGAAAGAAAACCTATGAAGTAGCTCTCAATTTTGCTACCCCAAAGGACTTTACAGCCCGTGAATTTAGTGTTACCATTACGCACTGCAACCCAAATATACTATGATAGATCGCTATGATTAACCCGTTTTTAATGATATCCGTCGTTTAATTAGTGAACGACTTTCCCAAAGAAATGTGCCGCGATATGGTACGAGAAATGTTGATCCTACCAATACAAACGCGCGAACTTGCCAAACAGTACAGAATGTCGCCGAAGAGGTAATAGGGTGTGAATGCAAAGCAAATCTGGCAAACAACAATAGAACGATTGCAAACGAAGGTCCAGCCGGCGGCTTTTACGACCTGGTTCCAGGGAACGGATGCCATCTCGTTCCAGGACGGGATATTTATCGTGCGCGTGCCGACCACCTTCGCCAAAGCCCACCTGGAAGGGCGGTTTCTTGACTTGATTCGCTCAATCCTGGCAGAGGTCGCCGGAGGCCAGGTTGAAATACGCTTCCTGGTATCAAAAGAGGTACCCGACGCGCGCGGTGATGGAACGGGCGAGGTGGCGCAAACTGCGCATAAACGCGCATATCGCATCCCTAAAAGCCGCCTTACCTCTCTCGAGCAGGAGAAATCGAAGCTGGACGCCGCCTTTGTGGCAAATAACTCCGCCACTGCGACTTCAACGCGGCCCGTAGCGCATCGCCGCTCTGAGAGAGAAGCGACGGCGGATGAGTTCGAAGCGGAAAACAAGGCGCAAGCTCCACACAACTATATCAAAAATACGCTGCCCGGTTTACTACCACTGGGTGGCGATGGCATGTTAAGCCCCCGCTATACCTTCAGCACCTTTATCATGGGCAAGTCGAATCAACTGGCACACGCGGCGTCGCTGGCGGTGGCAGAGAATCCCGGCAAGGTATACAATCCCCTGTTCTTGTACGGTGGGGTGGGCCTGGGCAAGACCCACCTGCTGCACGCCATAGGACATGTGGGTGAGGCGTCCGGCTTAAATGTGCTGTACGTGACCTCGGAAAAGTTTACCAACGAAATTATCAACGCCATTCGCTATCAAAAAACCGAAGAATTTCGCGCAAAATACCGCCAGATAGATATTTTAATGGTCGATGACATCCAGTTTATCGCGGGCAAAGAGTCAACCGAGGAAGAATTTTTTCATACCTTCAATACCCTGCACAGCGCCAACAAACAGATCGTGGTGACAAGCGACCGACCGCCCAAGGCTATTCACAGCCTGCAAGACCGCCTGCGCTCGCGCTTTGAATGGGGACTACTGGCAGATATCCAGCCGCCGGAGTACGAGCATCGCCTGGCAATCCTGCGCTCAAAGGCCGAATCGCTGCGTTTCGCTATTCCCCCCTCGGTCATCGAATACATCGCGCGTCCAGAATGCACCAGTGTGCGCGAACTGGAAGGCGCGCTCAATCGCGTGGTTGCCTATGCAACATTGCACGATGCTGCAATGACGGTCAGCCTCGCGGCGCAGGCGCTCGAACACATCTACAGCGAGAGCAGCAGAAAGCCATCCTCGACCCTGACGACATCCGAAATAGTGCAGGGCGTGTGCGCCTATTATAACATCGATATTGAGCGCATACGCGGCAAACAGCGCGAACGCGAAGTCGTGTGGCCGCGCCAGGTGACGATGTACCTGATGCGCCAGGAAACCAGCGCCTCTCTCCTGCAAATCGGCGCAGAACTAGGTGGACGCGATCACACCACTATCATGCACGGCTGGGAAAAAGTGCATACGGAGATGACCAACAACGACCGCGTGCGCCACGAAGTAGCCGCCGTGCTAGAATCGCTGCAGCGCGGCAAATCATAATTAGCTGCTCCAGGTGAATTACCAGGGCGGGGGCAAACCCGCCCCTACCCTATGACAAAAACGTCGTATAATAGCCGTATAGGGCGGCGGCTCTGTCCCCGCCCCGGTAATTCACTGAAAGAGGAAAACATGACCGACCAGCTTACATCCTACCTGGAAAGCCACGCGCATGATGCGCAGGCCTTGTTGGAACAGATTTGCCGCCAACCCAGTGTCGTCGCCCAGAATATAGGTATGGCAGAAATGGCAGACATGGTGGAGAGCCTGCTCTCTGAAAGTGACTTCCAGACCCACCGCCTGCATGTAGAGGGCGCGCCACCCGCTATTTTTGGAGAACTGCCAGGACGCAGTGACTATACCATCCTGCTCTATAACCACTACGATGTGCAACCCGCCGAGCCATACGACCTGTGGCTCTCGCCCCCTTTTGAACCAACAGTGCGCGATGGCAAGCTGTATGCGCGCGGCGCTTCCGATAACAAGGGGGAGATCGCGGCGCGCCTGACTGCTATCCGCGCATTGCGAGCAGTACATGGGGAATTGCCCGTTACGCTGCACTGGATTATCGAAGGTGAAGAGGAGATTGGCAGCCCGCATTTCGCGGCGCTGGCCGAAAAGTACAGCACGCTCCTGAAAGCTGATGGCTGCCTGTGGGAGGGAAGCAGCTTCGACGCTGCCGACCGGCCAGAAATGACAATGGGAACAAAGGGCCTGCTCTATGTGCAGCTTGACGTGCAGGGTACTGGCATAGATACACATTCTGGCTCCGCTCCGATTCTTCCCAGCGCGGCGTGGCGCATGGTGCAGGCCCTGGCAACCCTGCGCACACCCGAAGGCCATGTGTCTATCCCCGGCTTCTACGACGCGGCCCTACCGCCTTCTGAAGAGCAACTGGCGGCAATAGCGGGTCAGTCCAACGAAGAAGCTGAAATGCGTGAGGCGTACCATGTAGACCGGTTTGTCGATAACCTGACGGGCGCGGCTTTGATGGAACGCTACTCCTTTGCGCCGACCTGTAATATCGCCGGGCTGCTGAGCGGCTATACGGGCGAGGGATCGAAAACGGTGCTGCCCTCAAAGGCGATGGCGAAGATCGACTTCCGCCTGGTTCCCAACCAGGACCCGGACGACATCCTGGCAAAACTACGCGCGCACCTGGATGCCCAGGGGTATAGCGATATTCGCATTACGGCATTTGGCAAGGCAGAGCCAGTGGTAACACCGATGAGCGACCCATTCGTGCGTCGCATCGCCGACATCGCGCGCGACTTTAGCGGCAAAGAACCGTCCGTAACGCCGATTGCCGGCGGAACGCTGCCCCTGCTCGGCTCGCTGCGCCGCTTCGTGGGCGTGCCAGGGCTATGCGCTCCCGGCAACGCAACCTACTGGGGCAGCGGAGCGCACGCCCCCAACGAACATATCCGGCTGTCCGACCTCGAACGGGCCGTGCGTTTTAACTGCCACATGTTCATGGTATCAGACTGGAAATAGTCACCAGGGCTGGGCTTGCCCCTGCCCTGGCAATCTTCACGCCTGATTGCTTTGCGTCACCGGGCGCTGGGCTGCTTGCAGATGATGAGCCATCGATTGATGGTGATCGCCGCTCTCGCTGCTGGGGTCTGTGTGAATGATGGCTTCCGAAATGCCCTTGATGGAATGGAACAGGTGATGGCGCACCTCTTCAGCGATGGCGTGCGCCTTCACCAGTGTTAGCTCCGGGTCCACTTCGATATTCATAATCACATGCAGCGTATGCCCGACCCAGCGCGCGCGCACATCTGTCACCGCCTCGACACCGGAAACTTCCTGCGCCTTGTTGATAATGGATGGCACGATGCGCGGGTCTACAGCATCGAGCAGCCTCTGGATGACACTGCGCGAAGTCGAATAGACGACGGTGACGATTACCACCGTAATCACGATACCGGCGATAGGGTCGGCGATGGGCAGGCCAAGCCTGACGCCGATCAGTCCCACAAAGGCTGCCAGCGAAGTCAGACCATCGATACGCGAATGCTGACCATCGGCGATAAGCGGCACGCTATTGATGCGTTTGCCAACCGAAATCTTGTACTGCGCCAGCGTTTCATTGCCGACCACGCCAACCAGCGCCGCCGCCATGCTCAAATAAATCTGAGTAGGCACGTTGCCGCTGGTCAATTTCTGAATCGACTCTACCGCGCCCGCAACCGCGCTGGCGATAATCACCAGCACAATAAAGATACCCGCCAGGTCTTCTGAACGATAATAGCCGTAGGTATAGCGCTGGTTAGCAGCACGATTCGAGATGACAAAAGCGATCCACAACGCGACGGTGGTGAAAACATCACCCAGGTTATGCAGGGCATCCGCGAAGAGTCCCGCGCTTCCGCCGATAGTAGCGATGGCGAACTGGATCAGCGCGACCAGCAACATGCCCGCCGTCGAAATCTGCACGGCTCGCAGTCCCGCTTTATTGCCATACAGATCAGCATCTACCTTGCCATGTTCATGCCCATGTCCACCGTGTCCAAGTCCACCCTTTTCCCCATGCTCATCATGGTCGTGCTCGTCATGTGCATCGTGATCGTGAGCATGGTCATGTTCATCATGATCGTGTTCGTGATGATCTGTCGCAGATGGTTCGCGCATGGCATCATCCTTTCCAGCTATCGTTCTCTCTGGTATTATACAGTCTGATAGAGAGCAAAGCCCAGAGAACCAGGGCGACCGCGAGGGTCGCCCATACAATACTACGGCTTTGACACGTTCCTCGTATATTGTACGGGCGACCCTCGCGGTCGCCCTAGTTTTGTCTCGCGGTCGCCCTGGAAACCCGCGCATTTGCAACTTTTCGGCTAATGACACGTCCAATATAAAAGCGTATAATACAACAACTTACACATGCATATTGGAGAGACAAGCTCACAACACCATAATGGAAACATTTACTGATTATTACACTGTGCTGGGCGTCGATGTTCACGCATCAAACGATACCATCAAAGCCGCATTTAAGAAACTTGCGCTCAAATACCACCCCGACGTATACAAAGGTGAGGACGCGCCGGAACGGATGCGCCTTATATTGCAGGCCTATCAAACGCTGAGCGATACAGACGAACGCAGGCTCTATGATAAACAGCACGCGCAAGACCTGGGCCTGGAGCTGAACGGCACGGGCGCGGCGCGACAATTCTCATCCACACTCGCGGGCGCTTCAACCACGCGCGCGGGCGGTGATCGGCGTTTTGCCTTTCCCACACTTGATACTACGAGCGCGTCTACCATCGATTTTGTGGTAGAAGGCTTCTCCTATAAGCTCTGGCCCGATGATGCCCTGCTGCTCAAGCGCAATGGCATACTTCACGGCAGCGCGCCGGATGCGAAGCAGGGCGGCTCGCATTATTGCCATCGCTGTCACCATCGCTGGACAGCCACTGCCCAGGCCAACATGCGCTGCCCCCAGTGCAAGGCCAGCGATTGGGCCGAGTACCTGCTCTTACGCTGCACTCATTGCCATGCCGTCTTTGATAGCCAGGAGATACACGATACGATGCGCGGTAACAGGCCCTACTTTCCCTATGAACTTTTCCCCCTCTGTCCAAACTGTCGCAGATCGCAATGGTGCGCCTCCGAAAACGAACGTGTTGATGTGTTACGCGCTACCGAGGCGCGCCGCCGCGCGTTGTTGTTCGCGGGCGCGCTGGCGTTTTTGATCATCGTAGTGGTCGTCCTGCTCTTTATAACGACAATGGCGCATTAGCCAGTAGCGACGCCCCTTGTGGGCGTCCTGTTCTCCCTTCTCCATATCCAGGAGGTTAGAAACGGGACACCCACAAGGGGCGTCGCTACTGGTCTGGTAAGCATAGTATGAACTTGGTCCTTAGCAACGAAGCTCCACGTACTGCATTGCAAGCGTGGCCCCTGCCTGAACTGCTCACTATTCACCCGCTCACTGGTGGCATGACAGGCGAAGTGTGGCGTGTTAGGGCAGGGAAGCAACGTTTCATCCCTCTATGTCACGGTATAGAGCTTGTAAGCATCAAAGTAACTGGAACGCAATCCACCCGGAAGAAAGAGGGCGAATAATCCATGCTTACGACAAAGCCTGCCATCATCACGGTATCTACTCTCTTCATCGTGACTTTAGTCGTGGGGATACTTCTAAATTTCGCGAATGCCGATGGTGCGAGTGCTAACCTTCCGCCTCCACATCAAAACCACCCGTATATAAACTTTAATGATGGCGCGTCCGCTATTCCTGCGCGTATGGGAAATACGCTGCTGTCAGTAGAAGATGTGCAGCGCTACGTATTGACACACCCATGTCCCATTGGCCCTACAGTCTCAGGCGGTTTACCAAAGATTGTGGTTATCCAGCTTATGACGAGTCGCAACGCCAGCAGGGTGATGGCTGGAGAGTACGTTGGCCTGCCGGATACTGCCCTGGTGTACTACGTGCTGCTGAAAGGGCCATTTATTCCAGAAAATATCATAACGATAGCGGGCGAGGACATTGGAATAGCAGATCGTATGGATGAGGTGTTTGACGCTTACACGGGGAATCAGCTGTTATGGGGAACATGAGGAGAGAGCGGCTTATGCGCCGCCCTCTTCTCTTACTCTACATCACTCTACTAATTTCCGTTGTTCGTATCAACCTTGGTGACGCTGCCGGTAGAGCCGCTGAACTGCACCGTGACCGATACAGTTGCGCCGCTTGGGATGTTGCCGTTAAACGCGCTCAGGTCAGCGTTGGGGGCGATACTGAAGTTGAAGCTCTGGTTGCCCACCGCGAAGTGGATTACGTGATCGGAGCCGACTGCCGCCGTCGTCACGCCGGTGTACTGCGCCTGGGTGGTATTGTTCGCAGCTATCGACGTTGCCGACCTTGGTGGCGGTGAAGGTGCCATCGCTGTTAGCATTCACCACGACTTTAACCTGCGTGCCAACACTCGGCAATCCATTGTTCCAATCTTTCAGATCGGTTGAGCCATTGGTCGTAAACGAGAGCGTTCCACCGGTTGGCATGGTGACAACCAGGCTGTTGCTACCGGTACTCTGCACGCTGCCATAGAACGTCATGGAGCCGGGTTCGTTGACCGTCGGCGTCTCCGTGGTAGGCGTATCATTGGCGCTCGGCGTATCGTTGGTAGTGGGCGTGCCTTCGTTGTTATCCAGGATTACATTGCTGCCGCTGACAATGGAGAACGAGCCGTCGCTGTTGGTTGTCACCTGAACGGAATAGGTTTTGCCCACCTGGTTCTGCAAAAGCTGGATCACGTTGGCAGGAACATTCTTAATGGTGTCCGACTGGCCGTTGACGCTGACCACGACGGTCCCGGTGCTGGCATTGACCGACACTATCGAGCCGGTCAAGGTGGTCTGTCCGTTGCCCAGACCGGAACATGCGCTGAACAAAACCATTACTACAAGGATTGCCATACTAATTACGACGTGCCGCAAAAAAGAAGTTTTCATAGTATCTCTTCCTCCATAATATATTTAGATGGAACATTTCAGATACCCATCTAAATCCTATAGTGTTCTCTTCTTATGTACGATGATACGCTATTTTTTTCGGCTGCGCTATGCTTTACAGCACAGTTCTACTGTGAGATGTATCACGCGGATTGTGTGACCCAATTGTGGAGTTCCAGCTACAGAGACTCGATTGACCTTTTTTGACCTTTTATGGTGCGCGTGTTATCATCTAAACTATTAAAGAGGAGGCACCGAGCTAACATGACAGAGACGCCCGAACTACGTAGCGGCATATATCCCCCCTTGCCTACGTTCTTTACCAGCGACGACGAACTTGACCTGCGCACCCTGCAACAGCACATCCGGCGGATCGCCGCTAGTGGCATCGCCGGATACGTGGTAATGGGATCTAACGGCGAAGCGGTGCATCTGAGCAGCGAAGAACGCGCGCAAGTGATCGAGACAACACGCGCGGAGGCTGGCGAGCAGGCCCTGGTGCTGGCAGGATGCGGCGAGCAATCGACGCGCACGAGTATCGCGCTTTGCAGGAAAGCGGCGCAGGCCGGGGCCAATTTCGCGCTCATTCTGCCGCCATTCTATTACAAAGGGCGTATGAATAGCGCAGCTTTGCTTGCGCACTATCGCGCCATTGCTGATAGTAGCCCCCTGCCCGTTGTGATCTATAACATGCCAGCCAGCACAGCCGGTCTGGACCTGGACGCGGCCACAATTTGCGCGCTCGCGGAACACCCCAATATCATCGGCGTGAAGGATAGCGCTGGCAACATGGCGAAGTTGTCGCAGGTCGCCGCATCGACACCAGCGCGTTTCCGCGTGTTTGCCGGAAGCGCAGGCTATTTGCTGCCCGCTCTCGCGGTTGGAGCCGTGGGCGCGGTGGCCGCGCTTGCCAATATTTTCCCGCGTGAAGTCTGTCGTCTGCAAGAACTTTTTGAAAGCGGGCAGATGACGGAGGCGCGCGTGCTACAGGCGCGCCTGGCTCCTTCCAACACCGCCGTCACCAGTACCTACAGCGTGCCGGGTCTGAAAGCCGCCCTCAACATGCTGTTCGATTATGGCGGCTCCCCGCGTTCACCTTTGCAAGCCCTGACAGAACAAGAGCGTGACAAGCTGGCAGCCATTCTGCGCGGTGTGTAAATTGCCAGGGCGACCGCGAGGGTCGCCCGTACAATATACGAAAAACGTGGCGAAGCCGTAGTATTGTACGGGCGACCCTCGCGGTCGCCCTGGAAGCGGGAGGAGCGTGACTATGCCGCTCGATATCGAACTGTACCGCAGAACCCTTTTTGTGCCGGTGGGACGAGATAAGCAGAAGCTACGCCGCATCAGCGTGATTGATATGCAGCCGGACGATGCTAAGTTGACGCTGGTGATGGTGCATGGCTTTGGCGGCAGCGCAACACAATGGCTCTACCAGTTACAGCTTTTCGGGCAAATGATGCGCGTAGTAGCCCCGGATATGCGCGGGCATGGTCTGAGCGATGACCCGGCAGAATTGCCATCCACGATGGATGAACTGGTCGATGATTTTGAGCTAACACTTGAACGCCTGAACGTATCACGCCCGTTTTACCTGCTCGCCCATTCTTTTGGCGGCGCGATAGCTACCGAATACACCTTGCGCCATCCCGATCATGTGCGCGGGTTGGTGCTGATTGGCGTGCCAGCGCGTTTTATTGTGCGCGAGATCGTCAAGCGTTTAATGATCGTGCCGGACCCCGTATTTAGCTGGGTCGCGAAAACCATCAAGGTGGCCCTCTTTGCCCCGCAGCGCACACTCAAACGTATGCTCGCGAATGTCTTATCGACGTGGCACGGATACGAACGTATGCAGCAACTGCGTGTGCCGTCACTGGTGATGATCGGGCATCGCGACAATGTCTTTCTGCGCGAATCCTACGAAGATGTGGCACGCGCCATTCCCGGAGCGCAGCAGGTCGTCATCCCCGTCTCAGCTCACCTCGTGCAGCTTGAACGACCCGATGCCGTAAACCGCGCTATCCGTCGCTTTGTCGATGCCCGGCAACAGCAGGCAAGTGGTGATCTTCCTGCGCGTTCGTCTGCTCTTCCTGCATATGCTACCCGCCTGGCCGAGATGCCCTGGCTGCAATACTACGATAGCGGTGTGCCGGAATCCCTGCCCCTACCCAGACAATTGCTGCTAGATATGCTAAACAATGCTGCGCTAGATTTCCCAGAGCGCGCAGCCATCATCTTCTTCGGTCAGAAAATTGGCTATCGCGAACTGGACCGCGCCAGCAACCGTTTTGCACATGCCTTGCAAAACATGGGTGTGCAGAAAGGTGAGCGCGTTGCCATCATCCTGCCCAATGTGCCGCAGTTCGTAATTGGCGTGTATGGCACGCTAAAAGCTGGAAGCGTAGTGGTGTTGGGCAGCCCGCTATCCAACGAACAGGAGATCGCCTACCAGCTACAACATTGTGGCGCGCAGGTCTTGCTCACGCTCACGGCTTATCACCCGCTCATTGAGCGCATCTGCGCCGGTAGCAGCATCAAACACATTATCTTTACAGACGCTCGCGAGTATTTGCCCTTGCGCCAGCGTGTCAGACTGGCAAACCTCATCAATAAGGAAGTCTCTCCCCCATCTGATCCGGCCCAGATCGCTCAGGGCCAAAAAGGAGAAACCAGGCCGACTAATCACTCAATCGCGCCTGCCAGAGCCGGAGTGCAGCACAACCGCCAATGGAAAGAGCACGCATTCCAACAGTTGCTGCACAGTCAGCCTACGAGCTTGATTGACAGCGGAGCATCCTCGGACGACCTCGCCCTGTTGCAATATACCTCTGGCACGACCGATACACCAAAAGGCGTGATGCTCTCACACGCGAATCTTGTGGTCAACGTTCTGCAACAGCGCCATTGCATGACCGATGCCAGGCGTGGCAAAGAAGTCATCCTGGGCGTTTTGCCTC
Organism: uncultured Chloroflexia bacterium; assembly: GCA_963769535.1. Taxonomy (GTDB): domain Bacteria; phylum Chloroflexota; class Ktedonobacteria; order Ktedonobacterales; family Ktedonobacteraceae; genus CF-113. Next base: position 933,323 of record CAVYMC010000011.1, read on the forward strand.
TGTCACACTCGTATGGCGTTACCAGTTGTATGAACCTCTCGCTTGCCATTGCAGGCACATTAGTCTTACTACCAGCGCCGCGCATAGATCAGATCATGGAGGCTATCAAACAGCATCATCCCAGCATTTTTCCAGGCGTTCCCGCGCTCTACCTGGCGATTGCCAACTATCCCAGGGTGCGCAGCTACGGCGTGGCAGCTATTCGCATCTGTGTCAGCGGCTCCGCCCCACTGCCGGTCGAGGTGCAAGAAGCCTTCGAGAAACTAACACGCGGACGGCTGGTGGAAGGCTACGGCCTGACGGAGGCTTCGCCTTCCACGCATACCAATCCGCTCAAAGGAGAGAGGCGGGTCGGCAGCATCGGCACTCCTCTTCCAGGCACGTTGGCGCGTATCGTGGATGTTAAGACGGGTGAACCGCTGCCGCCCGGTGAAATAGGGGAATTGCTGATTTGCGGAACCGCAGGTGATGATGGGATACTGGAACATGCCCGAAGAGACGCGCAACACACTCTCGAATGGCTGGTTACATACCGGCGACCTGGCGCGTATGGACGAAGACGGCTTCTTTACCATCGTTGACCGTAAAAAAGACATGATCCTATCGGGCGCGTACAACGTCTACCCGCGAGATGTCGAAGAAGTGTTATACGAACACCCCAAAGTGCTGGAAGTGGCGGTCGTCAGCATGAAGAGAGCTTTGCGCACGTCCGAAGCCAATAGCGCCGGCCATGATGAAACCTCCCCATTCATCAAAGCAGTGGTAGTACTCAAGCGTGGAGAAAAAGCCACCGCGGAAGAACTTCTGGCCCTCTGTCGCGAACGCCTGGACGCCTACAAAGTTCCCAACAGCATCGAATTTCGCACCGAACTGCCCAAGAACTTCGTAGGCAAAGTGTTAAGGCGTCTGCTTGTGGAGACGTGAGAACCAATAACGAAGCCAGGGCGACCGCGAGGGTCGCCCGTACAATACTACGGATTCGCGGCATTCTTCGTATATTGTACGGGCGACCCTCGCGGTCGCCCTGGCTTCGTTGACCCTGGTTTCGTTATTGGCTACGCTACCGTGAACGTGGCGACCGCCCCGAGCTTTGCATCGCTGCAATCCTTCTGCAAACACCAGTACAGTTCAAACGCGCCCGTGCCAGCTTTTTGATAGGTGATATTGAAGTAGCCGTGATCGACTTTCCCCAATGTTACTGCCAGCGATGTCTGGGTGCCGAAGGCGCTGTCCAGATAGACTTTGGCCTCTACAAACCCGGACTGGGTCAGGTTGAGGTGGTACGTTACGTAGACAACATCCCCGATTTTAAACTGATCAGTGGTATTTGTGGGCAAGAGATTACTATCAATCGCGCTGGTAGTCTGCACAGTGGTAATGATGGCCGCTGCTCCAGTATCGATAGGCGAACCGGAAGGCCCGGGCGTCTGATTGCTTGAAGAGGTAGTAGTAGTTACGCCAGGCGTGGATGTATTCGTGTTGGACTGACCACCAGAGCAATTCAACCCCTTGAGCGCCAGCGCGCCTCCGCCAACCACCACGATCAGCAGCACTACGATACCAATAATCAGCCCGACATTCGGCCCCTTCTTGCGCGGTGGCTGGGCCTGTGGCATAAATGCTCCAGGCGCGGGCGCGTAGGGAGCGCCATACATGTTAGGTGGAGGTGGCGGCGTGCCATAAGCGTTCTGCGCATTGAATGCGTTAGGCGGCGGTGGTGGCGTGCCATAGCTCCCCGGCGTTTCGTAGGGAGAAGGCACTTGCGGCGCGTAGGGACTGGCGGGAGGCGGAGAAGCCTGACCAGCATTATAAGGCTGCGACATAACGGTTGGGTCATAAGACGATGGCCCGGCATACTGAGTTGGCGGAATGGGCGCATTTTGAGCGGAAGGATAGGGTGTTCCGCAATTAGGGCAGAAAGCCATGCCCTGTTGAATGGGTACGCCACAACGGCTACATTGCATAAAATGATCCCTCCATGATTGATTGTCTTCTCGTTGCGCCAGGTTCGTGCGCCCCTTGAAGAGATTTTATTAGAAACGCAGAGTATCGCTCCCTGTGTAATAACGGGCAAGAAAGCCTGATCCGGTAATGTGCCTCGACACCTCTAGTATAACATTGCTTCGTGCTTCCCGCCAATATGCAATTTTATCCGGGTGGCCGTTATCTTTTTGCGCGAGGGACCAGGGCAGGGGCAGAGCTTAGCCCGTACCCTGTACGGTCCCAGTAGGCCACAGCGTAGTAGGGTACGGGCTAAGCTCTGCCCCTGCCCTGGTCACCACTCGCTTGATGCAAACACTTGACGACCACCTATTTTATTCTCACAGAGCGAGGCTGCTTTTATGGTGTTATCGTGAAATCGACGTGTTGCGCCAGCGCCTGGTCTGTGCAAGCCTTGCTACTGGCCCAGTACAATTCTACGTATGCTGATCCAGGCGTGCCGTAGGAGAAATCACCGTAACTGGCTGTAGTATGCGCGCCAACCGCGAAAGAAAAGTTAAAGGCCGGTTTTCCATTAAGATACCAGATCAAGCAAACGGCGCCAGCTTGCCCGCCGCTATTGATATTGAAGACAACATAGAGTGTTTGCTGTACCTTAAAGGTGGTAGCTGGCACAGCAGGCTGTGACGCGGAAGGTTGGACGCTGCTCATCTGCGCATTATTAATATACTGCTGTCCGGGATAGCTGGTAGCGGTGGGCGAAGGCGAGCCAGCAGGCGAAGGTGTAACAGCAGGCGACGAGGTCGCGGCAGTGGAGGTGGGAGTACTGCCCGTTGTAGAAGTGTTCCCTGACTGCCCCATTGCCAAAAAGTAGACCAGCACAAGCAAGATACCCCCTGTGAACACACAAATTCCGGCCACTATAAAACCAATCCGTGAATTGCGAGGCGGGCGTTTGGGCGCGGGTTGCACGGGAGAAAATGAGCCTGGCCCCGGCATTCCATTTGGCCCCGCTACCCACATCTGCCCGGGTTGCGACGCTGGCGTTTGCGCCGTTGGGGGTTGGAAAGCAGAAGATAGCCGGACCTGCCCCCATTGTCCATCCTGCGGGGGCGCGCCAACACTTACAGGCGTGCCGCAGCGCGGGCAACTCGCATTATTGCGGGACGGCGAAAGTGGCAATCCGCAGGCCGTGCATTTCATAGTTCTAACCTTTCAAGCAAAATCAATCCCCATCTTCCTTCTCTAATTAACGTAACGAATCAATGGCTGTGTGGTAAGCCATTTTTAGCTGAATGGGCTACTTATGCATGGGAGAAGACTCTTGAACCATGAAAAGTCTTCAATCTGTTTTTTTGCTTGACAGAAAGCCCTATTCCCACTACAATCAAACAAGGAATATTTATTAGAGTAGATGAAGTGGTATGGGGGCTTGTGTCTCGTACCCAGGGGGAACCAACGTGCTAAAGAGTAGTGAAGTGGAGCGGGTTGAACAAATCCTCGCGCAGAATGTAGCCCGGCTACAAGCTTCTTTACAACGCGCCTCCAAAACACATTCGGGGCCGGAAGAGGGCAGCGATGCCTGGCTCTTCCTCAATGCGCTCATCAACAATGATCGCTCCACTCTTGACGCGCGTTTTGAACAATCGGGCCACGCCCTCGCCGAGCACGGCGGCAAATTAGAGGCGCGTATTTCTGGGCTGCAATCCTATTGCGATGCTCTTGCGCGAGAATGTATCTCCATTTTCAGCGAGTATGAAGATGGTCAAGCTCTGCTTGTAGAAGCTACCGCGCGTCTCTTCCAGTTACAATCCCTGTGCATTATGGCGCTCACTCGCGGCTACCAGTCGGTGATAGACCAGGTCTTACTGGAACGCCAACATATGGAGGGCCTGCTGGAAGCTCGTCTGCAGGTGTTGCAGAAGATCAATAGCGTCAGCAACTCCACCGTTGACCTCGATCAAACACTGGAGTCGATTGCCCGCTATGTCGCGGAAGAGTTGCGCGTCGATCTATGTTCCATTTTCTTTTACGATGAGTTGCAGAGGGTGATGACGCTGCGAGCTACCAACGGGCCGCGACCAATGGGCGGCATGCATTACACTCTGCGCCTGGGAGAAGGCTATAGCGGATGGGTAGCCGACAAAGGGCGACCGCTGCTGGTGCATGACGCGCTGGCCGACGGCGCGTTTGCTATGGAAGCGCGCAGCTATGGCCTGGAGTATCGCGGGCTAATGGCGCTGCCGATCATCTTCTTCGGCAATGTTGAAAGCTTAATCGGGGTCATCAATGTCCAGTCAAGCGCGGCCCGCGATTTTAACGGCGAAGAGATGAATTTCGTCGAGGTCGTGGCCGGTATCATCGCTATCAATGTAGAAAATGGGCGACTCTATGAACAAACCGACGAGCAGTTGCGCCGCAAAGTGCATGAAATGGCTACCATCCACCGCGTCTCTTCCATTATCGCCTCGACGCTCGACCTGGATCGCGTGCTTCAGATTATTACCACGCAGGCAGTGCAATTGAGCGGCGCCGACCGCTCGTGTATCTTTGAACTGGATACGGAGACGCAGCGTTTGCATGTACTGGCGCATTATGGACTAAACGGGGCCGATGTGCGCCGCATCGAGGTGCCGGTGGGCCATTGTTGCGCCGGGCGCGCCGTGCAGACCGGACACCCGTGCAAAGCGATCGATTGTTTTCATAGCGATGAGCAATGTTTTCTGCGCCACGATCCACTCGTATCGGCTGAAATGCACTCGGTGCTGTGCGTGCCGTTGGAGGTCAAACGCAAAGTGCTGGGCTGCATCTGCGTCTACAGCAGCCACCGCCATATGCTCAGTGATGAGCAGATGCAAATGGTACTCACCTTCGCCAATGAAGCAGCTATTGCTATTGACAACGCGCGGCTTTACGAGGAAGCCCGTCACGGTTTAGAGATCAAGACGGTCCTGCTGCGTGAATTGCATCACCGCGTCAAAAATAACCTGGCGACCGTCGCCGGCATCCTCTCCTTGCAGGGCAGGCGCACCCGCTCAAGCGAAGTGCGGCGCATCCTGACAGAGAGCGTGAACCGCGTGCAGGGACTGGCCGCAACACATGACCTGCTTTCACACGAAGATGTCAGCGAAGCGCGCGTCGATGATATCGCCCGCAAAATTGTAGGAGTGGCAAATGCCAATCTGCGCCCGCCGGACGCGCATATCGTATTTGAAGTGCAGCCCTGTCCGGTCGTTATTCCCTCGCGCGCTGTGGCGATACTGGCATTGGTACTCAATGAAATGGTTTCCAATGCCATCAAGCACGGCATCGCGGATGCAACTCGCGGGAGCGTCACTATTCGAGGGCGTGAAGAAAACGGCGAGATCGTCGTTGAAGTATTGGATACGGGCAGTGGGCCAACCGAACCTCTCGAAGAAAGCGGTGAAGGTCTGGGGCTTTCATTGATTCGAAATTTGATAGGTGATCTTGGAGGTCAATTTGTTTTGCGCCGCTCAGATGAAACGCCGCCGCGTACCTGTGCGGAAGCGCGTTTCCCCCTGACGCGGCGGTAAAGTAGCGACACCCCTTGTGGGTGTCCAGTGCGTATTCTATCCGCTCCAGGTATTTCAAAAGATAGGGGGGCGGGACACCCACAAGGGGTGTCGCTACTATTACGCGAGGCATTTGTGGAGGTGAACGGTATGCAATTTTATGGAGAGGGAAACTTCGCTCGTGAGGGCGCATCCCTTGCGCGTATTCTGGTAGTGGAGGATGATGTTGACATCCGCCAGGTGTTGTGCCTGTATCTCAAGTATTCTGGATTCGATGTGCGCGAAGCAGCCGATGGTCAGGAAGCCATCTGTTTGATCCCGGAATATTGTCCAGACCTGATCGTACTCGACATCATGATGCAACCCGTGGATGGTTGGGAGGTGCTGCACTGGTTGCGCGCCCGGCGCATAAATCCCCCTCTGCCGGTGCTGGTACTTACCGCGCTCTATCAACCGGCGGAGCAGTTGCACGGTTTTGAAGAGGGCGCGATAGAATATCTGACCAAACCCACCCAGCCGAATATCATCATAGAACGTATTCGTACTATTCTCAAGCTCAGCGCAGAGCAGCGTATGATGCTCCAGCGCAAACGCATGGACGAACAGCGCAACACGCTGGAGCGTATCACCGCGTCACCCGAAAAATTCATGTATTAGCATCCATTGCTACTGGAAACGATAAAGCAGAGCCTGCCCGCAGCGCGTGCAAAAGCGGTCTCTGGCGCGGTTCTGGCTCCTGCATTTGGGGCACTGGTTCAGGAACGCGCCACAGCGCACACAAAAATAGGTTTCGGGCTTATTGGGCCGTTGGCAGGCGGGGCAGGCGTAGATAGGCGCTGTCGGGGCGCGTTCGATGCCAGCAGGCTTTTGTGTCGGTTGCACGGAAATATCTCCAATGCCAGAAGGATGTATCGCTTGCTCGAGCGCCAATGCCAGATCATTTGCCTGCTGATAACGCATAGCAGGCTTTTTCTGGATGGCCGTCAAAATCACCTGGCACACCGGCTCGGTCAAGCGCGGGTTGTAGAGGCGCGGGTCCGGCGGCGATGTATAAAGATGGCTGTGCGCCAGCGCGTGGTAGTTATCACCGGCAAAGGGTGTGCGCCCGGTGAGCGCTTCAAAAAGCATCACGCCGAGCGCGTAGATATCTGCGCGCCCGTCCACTTCCTCGCCCCTGCATTGTTCAGGAGACATATATTCAGGCGTCCCCACGCCCGCGCCAGGACGAGTAAGCCCATTGCCTCCTGCCAGCACCTTCGCTATGCCAAAGTCCGAGAGAATAGGGCGTCCAGAGCGATCCATCAGAACGTTGACCGGTTTGATGTCGCGGTGAATGATGCCCTGTTCGTGCGCGTATGTCAGGGCGCTGGCGAGTTGTTGAAAGATACGGTTGACTTCCCCCAGATCAAGCGCGCCACCACCACCAGACCCCGATGGGTCGCGAGCGGCATCAAGTTTGTGCTTCAGCGTCCCGCCATCCACCAGTTGCATGACGATGTAGAGGTGTCCGTTATTTTCGCTGAAGTCGTGAATTGTCACGATATTGGGATGAGAGAGCCGCGCAACCAGGCGAGCTTCCAGGTTGAAACGCTCGACAAAATTGCGGTCGGCAGCATACCAGGGCGGAAGAACCTTCACCGCAACTTCGCGATTCAAATTCTCCTGATTTGCTCGATATACATGGGCCATACCTCCCTGACCAAGTGGGGCAAGGATTTTATAGTTCCCAAGCGTTGTACCGATCAGGGGGTCTTGCTGCATAGCCTGGTTCGGCGCCTCTCATTCCAATATCGTATTAACGTCGCCCAAAGACCAATACGGTCTGGCCGAGTTGAATCTTGTCCCCTTCTTGCAGTGGATAGGGCTGGTATTTGTTGACCGTTTGCCCATTCACTTTGGTGCCATTGGCGCTGCCCTCATCGCGCAAGGCATAGTTGCCGCCGCCCATACTGATGATAGAGGCGTGCAGGCGCGAAACCGCCAGGTCTTCGAGGAAAATGTCGCTTTCGCGACTACGCCCGATGCTCAAACTCTCTTTGCGTACTTCATAGATTTTCCCCGGCTCTTTTCCTTCCTCGATTCGCACATAGCCCAGGCCGGTCTGGGAAGCTGATGGATTACCACCAGAGGGGCGCAGCATCGTGCGGTCTCCATCGGGGTTATCAAAAGGACTCGCGCCAAAACCCTGCTGGGCCTGGCCGAAACCGGGCGCTTGCTGCTGCCACGCGGGAACAGGTGGATTGCCACCAGGAGGAGTGGTAGATGGCTGGGCAATATTGCCGGGCCACGCGCCCTGGGAGGGCGCCTCTGGCGCTTGCTGTGGCGCGACCTGTCCCCAGGGATCGGCAGCCTGGGCTGGTTGTCCCCACGGCTGAACGGCTGCATTGTTACTGAAAGCAGCGGGCGCTTGTTGTTGATTGCTCTGCGCGCCCCAGGCTGGAGCTGCCCCAGGCATCGGCTGTTGCCCCCAGGCATCTTGCGATGCAGGAAGGGCGGCCTGATCCCATGACGACGCGCCTCCCGCTCCTACTGCGCCTGGTTGGCTGCCCCAGCCACCTTGTTGCGGCTGCTGGGACTGCGCGGGCGTACCCCAACCGGGGGGCTGCTGCGCGGGCTGTTGCTGCTGCGCGGGCGTACCCCAACCGGAGGGCTGCTGCGCGGGCGCCGGTGTACCCCATCCTCCGGCCTGCGGCTGTTGCGCAGGAGCATCCCAGCCGCCTTGTTGCTGAGAGGCTGCCGGTGTACCCCAGGCGGGCTGCTGGGGCTGTTGCGCAGGTGCGGGCATTCCCCACCCGCCAGCCTGCTGTTGTTGTGCCGCGCCTGCATCCCAGCCGCCCGGCTGCTGTGGCGCGGGTGTACCCCAGGCAGGTTGTTGGGGCTGTTGCTGCGCGGGCATTCCCCACCCGCCAGCCTGCTGTTGTTGTGCCGCGCCTGCATCCCAGCCACCCTGCTGTCCCCCCCATCCTTGTTGACCGGGCTGGACGCCTCCTGGCTGGCGCTGCCAATCATTGCCACCGGCAGGGTTAGCGGCGTTCTTTTTCTTGCCGCTGTTGCGGAAAAGGAATAGCGCTATCACGAGGATGATCACCGCAATAACCAGCACCGCCCCCGCGATAACGAACGGTTGTTTGTAGATGGGTGTGGTCGTGAGCGCAGCCCCAAGAATGCTTGCCAGTGTGAGAAATTGTCTCATGTCGTTCACCTCTCTTAATTGTAGGAGCGCAACTGGTCGAAGAGATTGCGCCCGGTATATCTTTGGGCGCGAAAACTGTACTGCTCGAAGTACATCGCACCCCTACAATCGCATTTATCGCAATTCAAAACGCACCTCAACACTACCGAAACGAAGAATATCGCCTTCTTTGAGCGTGCGTTCTTCATATGGCATTAAAACTACCCCATTCAATCGCGTTTTATTGAGCGCATTGAGGTCTTCGACGGTATACCGCCCGTGTTGACAGCGCACATAAGCATGGCGACGGCCTACCGTCTTGTCTGCAAGGTTAATTTCCGGGTTAATGCCCAGCACGGGGTCATGTCGCCCTACCACCATAAGTTCTCCTGTTAATGGAATAGTCTGATTGCTGGATAGCACCAGAAATCTCGCCTGTCTCGGGACATCCGCTTGCTGCTCGCGCGCATCCTTCCCCTCGCTGTCGTGTTCGACGAGCGGAGGACGCTCCGCGGTATCCTGGCGATCAATGGAAACAGTCGGGATAAGCTTCTGCACCTTCTCAAGCGCGTTAATAAACTCGCGCGGGGTGCTAAAGCGGTCCGCCGGTAATTTCGCCATCGCCTTCTGCATAAACTGGTCTAGCTCGCGCGGAAGTTCGGGACGAATGCTACAGATGGGCGGCACTTTATCGTTCATGTGCTTCACAACGATATCCACAGCAGAATCTCCCTCGTAGGGAGGGTGTCCGCTTAACATCTCAAAAAGGACTGCTGCTACAGAGTACAAATCAGAGCGGATGTCTGCCGACCGCCCGCTTTCAGCCTGCTCCGGCGGGATGTAGTAAGCCGTTCCCATAAAAACGTTCGACTGCGTAAGCGTTACCGTCTCGCGGCTGCGCGCCAGGCCGAAGTCAGTAATTTTCACCTCTCCCTGGCTATTGATGACAATATTCTGCGGCTTTATATCGCGATGGACAACTCCGTTTTTGTAAGCGGTATCCAGACCCTCTGCTATTTGCAGAGCGTAGTCAAGCGCGCGCGCAGGCTCCATCGGGCCGCTGGTAAGGGTATGGTACTTGAGATTTTGACCGTCGATGTAGTCCATCAAGATGTAATGTAAATCATTCTCATCCCCGTATTCAAAAATACGCACGATATGGGGGTCATGGAGGGTCAGGAGAATGTGCGCCTCTCGTTGAAAACGCGCCAGCAACTCGCCGTCATCCGCAGGCTCATTGAGCATGGCTTTCATGGCAAAGATGCGATTGGTTTTCGTGTCGCGCACAATATAGACGGTGGCAAAACTGCCCCGCCCAATCTCGTCAATGAGCTTGTACCGGCCTTTGATGACACGTCCTAACATGTCACCACTCATGCGTTTTCTCCTCTTGAATGGCTACTCCACGCGGCCATTATACATCATATGCCGTTGAATGTCATTTATACCAACCGTAACTCACAAGCATGCGCTGACCAGGGCGGGGCAGGCAACGTCAATATCCGGTCATGTACTTGAAACGGACTATACAGGAAATAAGTCGTGCTATGGGTAGAGTCTCCTATAGTTGATGAATGCGACTCTATCTATGCAACTTCAACGCTTGCGCCTTGCCATTTGGTGCATTATTTGCCCGGCGTAGCTGGAAAGTATTCATCAGTACATAAAGGCTATGCAAAGCTGCCGCGACATGTTATCATTCACCACATGCAACACTCAACACCCATCACCCGCACTATTAAAGAAAGCGAGATGAGCATGGCGCATTATTTTACACGCGAGGAGGCGGAAGCGTTGCTGCCTCAGATCACCGTTGTGTTGCTCAAAATTCAAGAGCATCGCCAGGCCATGCAGCGCACTGAGGAGGAACTTAGCGCACTGCGCGCGCAATCAATGAACAACGGCCATCACCTCCACGAGCGCATCGAACGCCTGCAAAAAACACTGGTCGAGCATATCGAAGCCCTGCAAACACTGGCGCGCGAGCTGAAACACTTTGGCTGCGAACTCAAAGACCCCGACACCGGACTCATCGACTTTCTCAGTATGCGCGACGGGCAGGAAATTTATTTGTGCTGGCGACTGGGCGAAGAACGCATCAATTACTGGCACTATCTCGACGCCGGCTTCATGGGTCGGCAACCGCTATAGCCTATGACCACCATACAACAAGCCCTGGCGCAGGGCATTTCACGCGATATTGATCATTTCGACGCGCAATTACTGCTCAGCCATGTGCTGCATGTTCGAGCGCAGCACGCTCTACGCCTACCCCGAACGCGAACTCACCCCCGCACAGGAGCAACACTACCTGGCGCTGATCGAGCGACGCGCGCAGGACGAACCCGTTGCCTACCTCGTCGGTCACAAAGAATTTTACGGACTTGATCTCATCGTTGACAGCCGCGTGCTGATCCCGCGCCCGGAAACCGAACTGCTCGTCGAAACCGCGTTGCAGGTGTGCCGCCAGAAAATCGCGGCGGGTTCCACCCCCATAGTGGCCGATATCGGCACCGGCAGCGGCGCCATTCCCATCGCGCTGGCAGTTCACGAACCGCGCCTGCCCTATCTCTACGCCATCGACATCTCCAGCGATGCCCTGGCTGTGGCAGCCCTCAATTGCCAACTTCACCACGTACAACAGCGAGTGCGCCTGCTGCAAGGCGACCTCATCGCGCCCTTGCCTGAACCTGTTGACGTGCTGACAGCCAACCTGCCCTACGTCGGCACAAACGAGACAGCATTGCTCACCCCCGACGTGCATGACTACGAGCCACACCTCGCCCTCTTCAGCGGCCCCGATGGCCTCGACCTCATAGAACGCTTCCTTACAAGTGTCGCGAAATCGACGAAGCTTAAAGCAGAAGCTGTTGTAATATTGGAAATCGGCTATCAGCAACGAGAACGCCTATCTCAAATGATTTATACGCTGTGGCCGCAAGCGAGGCTTAGCGTTTACAAGGATTACGCCGGGTGGGACAGGGTGTTGCAGGTGAATTTGAACGGGTAGACGGAGAAACATTTTACCTATGGGCACGTAGTTCCTGAGAACGCATTGTTAAAGTACCAACTGTAAACATAAGGATGGTTTTGCATTACCCAACATTCAATATAGGACTCACCTGCTGAATACCCACTGGCATATCCATTAGTCTCGCCATTCTGATAGCCATCTGTTAATCCCTGAGCATGACCAGAATCATACCCATCAGAATGACCTTTAGTATATCCAGCATTATAGCCCCGAGCATATCCATCTGAATGTCCGTAATTGTATGAAATAAATACAGTTGCGGTTAATATGCCCAAAAGGAATACAATACCAGATACTATAACTATGACCATTTTCAATGTATTACGTTTCTTCGGAGGTGGAGGTGGGGTCGGAGTCCAACTATTACCCATTGTTGGGTCGTTGTTAGATGGAACATTTAGATACAATTGACTGTTATTATATTCGTTTGTTGGATACCAGACACGTTCTGTAGGAGTATAACCCAGGTTGGATGGTTGATTAGGATTGAGTTGCATTGATTATCTCCTTCTCATAATACTGTTAGTACAAATGTCTCTGAGTACGCCAGTGGATCCCTATTTCAATCTCACGAGCGGAGGCGAGGTCTAAATGGACTCCCACAGCTCCACTATAAGGAATAATCATCTAAAATGATGTTCTGAAATCGATATACAAAATGAATCATCGACGTGTCAACAAGTTTTGTATAAGTCAACTGAATTTAGCAGATCGTTAGATGCGAATATTGTTATCAAATGGTAGTGATAAGGTGTATAAAATACAAAAGCAGTTAAGATGTCTTTGCATCTTAACATAGGTTCTCGCACATGTGATGAGGAACGCCTAAATAGATGGTCCATTTTACTCATGATCTCTTGTTGCTGCTCCGGTAAACCCGCCTTTTTCAACAACTTCTTAATCCTTTACACTCGAAATGGCTTGCCATAAAGACCTGAAACCCCGGAAATCGGCATAGCCACCAGGGGTTTTCTATGCTATTATAAGCCCATCACGCAGGAAGCGAAAAGTATACGAATGATGGGGACACGCGCTTTCCTGTCAACCCAACTCACGAATCCTATCTTTGATGAATCTACCATTGAGGAAGTAGAGCATGGCAACTAACAATCCCATGATCGGCAAACAGGTAGGGAATTATCGCATTCTCGCCGAAATCAACAGCGGCACCTTTGGCACTGTCTACCAGGGGAAACACATCATTTTTGATGATGACCCGGTAGTCGCGATCAAGCTGCTTCACGCGGCCTTACGCTCACCGCAAGAACATGCTGAATTCATCAAAGAAGCCCAGGTACTCAAGAAGCTCAACCATCCTCACATCCTGCGCATTCTCGACGCAGGCTTTCAGGACGGTATTCCCTACCTTGTCACTGAATACGCCGCAGGGGGTTCGTTGCGTGATCGCCTCAGCAAATCCAAGGGCAAGCCATTGCCTCTCGATGAAGCCACCAACATCCTGACCCAGATTGGGCAGGCTCTCCACTACGCTCACGAGCGGCATATTATCCATCGCGACCTCAAACCCGAAAACATTCTCTTCAATCAAGCGGGTGAGGCATTGCTGGCTGACTTTGGCATCGCTGTCCTCCTGGCAACAACCCATACAGGACTGGTTGGTGTCAGTGGAACACCACCCTATATGGCCCCAGAACAATTCGAGGGACTGGCAAGCGCCAAAAGCGACCAGTATTCACTGGGCTGCATCGCCTACGAGCTGGTCACAGGACATCGATTGTTCACCATCCCCAACGCTACCCTGGAAGCCTACTGGTACCATCATGCCAAAGTTGAGCCGACACCTCCGACGCGCTATCAACCGCAAATCCCGGCACATATTGAGCAAGCCATCCTCATAGCGCTTGCAAAAGACCGCGCGCAGAGACATAGGGATGTTCCTACCTTCAGTAATGCGTTGCTCAAAAGTAGCCAGCTATGGAAAGATGAAGGAGATAATCATTACAGAGCAAAGCGCTACGAAGAAGCCATCGCCGCCTATGAGCAGGCCATTCGCCTTGACTCCAACTTTGCCTCTGCCTACAACAACAAAGGCGCTGCACTCTACGACCTCAATCGCTACGAAGAAGCCCTCGCCGCTTATGACCAGGCCATTCGCCTTAACCCCAACTTTGCTATTGCCTACTATGGCAAAGGCTCCGCACTTCGTATCATGGAAAAGACAAAAGAAGCAGAGCAGGCCTTTGAGAAAGCCCGTCAACTTGGCTATAACGGTTAGCCATTGAACAACGATCCACATGGTAAAATTACTCAAGATGAATTCATAAACCCGCTTATCAAGCCACATCAAAGCCCAAATTCTCTCTCTGGCTGATAGCAAAGTCGGTAGAAGACACAGGCCACAACAGCATCACTACCCAAAAAACAGCCCTGAGCGAAAAGTACTCCACGCTCAATGAGTAACCCGACACATGTATACTGTACTATAGAGTCACTACGTTACAGGGGAATTTGTAAATCGTTTAAGAGTACAGTCGCACTTGCTGGCTGGCAAACAGGGGAGTGTCAAGATGCCAGGCGATTAAAAATGCATACCTCAAAGCGATTTGCGCATACGTTTTCTTAACAGAGTACCTGCGCGCGCGCAAAACAGTGTGATACGCTGGTGCGTCTCTATAGTAACATGTGTATCATGTACGTCAAAGGTAGCAGAGCAGTGAAGCCTGTTCTCCATAGCAAGGAGATATTAATTACATGCCAGGAGCAAGCCTTATCCATATCCGATTATTATTGCTCATCCCTTCCAGCCTGTTTCACAATAACATCGTAACTTTGCTGGCAGGCGGCGCAACAGCCTTCGCGCTTGCCCTCGCGCTCACCTTTGTGGTCAAAGCCTTCTGCTATAAAGTTGGCTGGTTGGATCGCCCGGCAACGCGCCGCGTACATATAAAGGCCGTGCCGCGTCTTGGCGGCGTTGCCATGTTCCTGGCGTTTGTGATCGTCGCCATCCTTTTCTACGCTCCCGGCCCCAATTCCAACCCGACCGAAATTTCCATTTTCTGGCTCTTGATCGTGGCCTCTACCTTTATTGTCATCGTCCACGTCTTTGATGATGTTATCGGTCTCAAGCCGCGCACCAAACTGATCGCCCAGACGATAGCAGCCATCATCGTCATGGGACCCTGGATACCCACATTTCGCGGCGTGTTGCTTTACACGTTCAGCAACCCGTTCTATCACCTGCCCCTGCCCTTCTTCCACGAGCCGAACATCTTTCTCTTCATGCAGCACGCGGATTTCAGCCTGCTCGCCATCCCTGCGGCTCTGCTGACCTGGTTCTGGACGGTAGGCATGATGAACACTATCAATCTGATCGACGGTCTGGACGGACTGGCAACCGGCGTCGTGGGCATCACCTCGCTCTTCATCACCATTACCAGCTTCCTTCAAGGTCAGCAGAGCATCGCCATCCTGGCCGCCATCTTTACCGGGTCCGTCTTTGGCTTCCTGCCATTGAACTGGAATCCAGCGAAGATATTCATGGGCGATAGCGGCTCGATGTTTCTGGGGTTGGGACTGGCCGTGCTGTCAATCATGGGCGGCGCGAAGCTGGCCCTCGCTTTGATGGTGCTGGGATTACCCATACTCGACCTGGCGGTCGTGGCGGTCAACCGCAAGCGACGCGGACAATCAGCCGTGCATTTCGATATGACGCACCTGCACTATCGCCTGTTATCAACGGGCCTGAGCGTCAAAAAAATCTGCCTGCTCTTCTATGGCCTGACCATCATGTTCGGCGTGCTGGCCCTACGCCTGGCGCGCATCTACAAATTCATCGGCCTCGGACTGGTAGGACTTACCATGATCTGCCTGGTGATCTGGATCGATTACCGCCTGCGCCAGCGCGGTGTGCCCCTCAAACCGGATGGCCCCCAACCAACGCCCAACGAGGATGGGAATAGCATCTCTGAAAAAGAGGTCAATAAAATTGAGTCGCATATCTCCACTCCACTGATAAATGCCCAAACACCGGTGCATGGGGTGAGATATCGGCTCAATCATGATGAACTTTGACACACGAAGAGGGAACAAAAGGATCGTGGCTATGGGCTGGGACGCAAGCGTCCCAGCCCATAGCCACGATCCTTTTGTTATTACCCCATCGCCATCTCGTCCGAATGACGAGTGTTTGCCAGCGCTGCATCCTCGACATACATGCGTTTCAAGAACCAGCCTGTGAAGGACTGTTCAATCTCCGCCACATCTTCCGGCGTACCTGTCGCTAAGACATAGCCGCCAGCATCGCCGCCTTCAGGCCCCAGATCGATGAGCCAGTCGGCGCTTTTGATTACTTCCAGGTTGTGCTCGATCACTACAATCGAGTTGCCCGCGTCCACCAGGCGCTGCAACACCTGTAACAGGCGGTCCACGTCCGCGAAGTGCAGGCCGGTGGTCGGCTCGTCCAGAATATACATGGTGCGCCCCGTGGCTCGTTTAGACAGTTCCGTCGCCAGCTTGACACGCTGCGCCTCGCCGCCCGACAGGGTCGTAGCCGGTTGCCCCAGCCGCATGTAGCCCAGGCCCACATCGTTGAGCGTTTTCATCTTGTTGTAGATGGAGGGGACGTTGGCAAAAAACTCCGTCGCCTCTTCCACCGTCATGTCCAGCACATCGGCAATGCTCTTGCCTTTGTAGTGGATCTCCAACGCCTCGCGGTTGTAGCGTTTGCTTTTGCATACCTCGCACGGCACATACACATCGGGCAGGAAGTTCATCTCGATCTTGACGATGCCCTCGCCCTTACACGCCTCGCAGCGCCCACCCTTGACGTTAAATGAGAAACGGCCCGGCTGGTAGCCGCGAATACGCGACTCCGGCACCTGGGCGAAGAGGTCGCGAATGACGGTGAAAGCCGTCGTATAGGTGGCGGGATTCGAGCGCGGCGTGCGCCCAATAGGCGATTGATCGATATCGATGACCTTATCCAGATGTTCTATGCCCTCAATCGTATCATGCGCTCCCGGCTTATCGTGCGCCCGGAAGATGACATGCGCCAGCTTGCGATAGAGGATATCCGTAATCAGCGTACTCTTGCCCGAACCAGAAACGCCCGTCACCACCACAAACTTGCCCAGTGGAATCTCCACGTCGATGTTTTTCAGGTTATTCTCGCGCGCTCCCTTCATCACCAGTGATTTCCCATTACCCGCGCGCCGCTTCTCAGGCAGTGCGATAAACTTGCGCCGCGAGAGATAATCCCCCGTGAGAGATTCGGGACTGGCGATGATGTCCTTATAGGTGCCTTCCCCGACCACCCTGCCACCATGTTCGCCCGCGCCTGGACCAATGTCGATGATATAGTCGGCGGCGCGCATGGTGTCTTCGTCATGCTCGACCACCAGCAGCGTATTGCCCAGGTCGCGCAGGCGCACCAGCGTCTTGATGAGCCGCGCATTGTCGCGCTGGTGCAGCCCGATGCTCGGCTCGTCCAGAATGTACAGCACACCCATCAGGCCAGAGCCGATCTGCGTAGCCAGTCGGATACGCTGCGCCTCGCCACCCGAAAGACTCATAGCAGCCCTGTCCAGCGTCAGGTAATCGAGGCCCACGTCTACCAGGAATTGCAGGCGCGCCCGTATCTCTTTCAACACCTGCCGCGCGATAAGTCGCTCGCGCCCGCTCAATGTCACATCAACCATCGGGCCACGCGGATCAATCGGCGTGAGCGGGTCTCCCAGTAAGGAAACCTCCTCTGCCGCGCCACTCTTCTTCTTTTTGCTCTTGCCGTTGCCATTGAGTACATTCGCGGCAGCCACAGGAACGGATGGCGCAACCTCCTGATCCTCCAACTCTTGAAAGAAACGCTGCGCGTTCAAAATCGAGAGTCGCGAGACCTGCACAACGTTATGGCCGCCTACCGTCACCGCCAATGCTTCCGGCTTCAAGCGCGCGCCATGACAGTCGGGGCAGATACGCGCCGACATATACTGCTCGATCTCTTCGCGCACCCCCCCGCTCTCCGTTTGCTTATAACGCCGATCCAGGTTCGGAATCACGCCCTCGAAGGTGATGGTATAGCTGCGCGTCCCGCCGTGCTGCGGCCTGTAGCGTATCGTCAATGGCTCATCCGCGCCATACAGCACTTTCTTTTTCTGATCTTCGGTGAGATCGCGCCAGGGCGTTTCCAGGCTGAACTCATACTTCTTCGCCAGCGCTTCCAGAATAGAGGCGTGCCACTGGCTCCCGTTCACCACCTTGCTCCAGGGCGCAATCGCCCCTTCAAGCAGGCTCAGTTCGGGATGGGTCACAATCAGTTCCGCGTCTATCTCCTGCTGCGTTCCCAGGCCGGTGCAGGTGGGACACGCGCCATGCGGGCTGTTAAAGCTGAAAGTGCGCGGCGCGATCTCCGGCAAGCTGAAGCCATCGTACACACAGGACAGTTTTTCGGAAAAGAGAATCTCTTCGCCGTCAATGATGGAAACCAGCGCCATACCAGTGCCCAGTTTCAACGTTGTCTCTAACGAATCAGTCACGCGCTGCCGGAACGATGTATCAGACTCCTGTGTCATGTCGTCGGACACAACGGAACGGTTATCCGCGCCATCCGCAGTTGCGTTTACATCATAGAGCGCGGGACGCTCGGCCACTTTCTTGAGCTGGCGGGCTGCATCAGGCGCGGCTGCCTTGCGCTCCCCACGAATTACCAGGCGGTCAACCACTACTTCGATGGTATGCTTTTTCTGTTTATCCAGATCGATGTCATCGCTTAGATCGTAAATAGCGCCATCAACACGCACGCGCACATAGCCCGCGCGCCGCATCTCCTCGAAAATTTGCTTGTATTCGCCCTTGCGCCCCTGCACCAGCGGCGCGAGCAGCATAATACGCGACCCCTCCGGCAAATCCAGCACCGCATCGACGATTTGCTGTACCGTTTGCTGGCTCAATCCGCGCCCGCAGATGGGACAGTGCGGATGACCAACACGCGCGTACATCAAGCGCATGTAGTCGTAAATCTCAGTCACCGTGCCAACCGTCGAACGGGGGTTATGCGTCGCGCCCTTCTGGTCGATAGAAATAGCAGGAGAGAGTCCATCGATATGATCGACATCGGGCTTCTCCATCTTATCCAGAAACTGGCGAGCATAAGCGGACAACGATTCCACATAGCGACGTTGCCCCTCGGCAAAGATGGTATCAAATGCCAGGCTGCTCTTGCCCGACCCGGAAAGGCCCGTAATCACCACCAGCTTATCGCGAGGTATCGTGACATCAATATTTTTGAGGTTATGTTCGCGGGCGCCGCGTATTACAATCTTATCCTGGGGCATACAACTGGTCCACCCATCATAAAAACGGTAGCGGATGCGATCAATCGCGTCCCTACCAGATTTGATACAAACGTTCAATATTCAAAATTATATCACACATTACAAGCCAGGACGTTGAAAATCACCGCATCGAGTAATGACCACCGCATCAATAAGACGCGCTGACACACCATTGCATATTACAACGCATAAATACATAGCCTTTATTTCCTAATGTAACAGTATGGCAGTACAACCTTCTCTTAGCAATTGGCGTATAATGATATGAGTGAAAATAAATTTAAGGGACACACCAGGGCGGGGGCAAGCCCCGCTTTTCACTAGTAGGTTTTTTGGGAAAGGAACCAGCGAGGTTGTCATCCTGAGCGCAGCGAAGGATCTCTCGCCAGGGAGCACGCAGATCCTTCGCTGCGCTCAGGATGACAACCCCTGGCGACCCGCGCGTTTAAAAAAACCTACTAGTGAAAGGCAAGCCCCACCCTGGTCATTATGGGGGGATTTGCATGAATCCAGAATTAGACTTTGAGAAGCGTTTTCGCCTGGTGCGTGAGGTCATTGAAACCATTGTCCTCACCGTTCTCATGTTTTTAGTGATCCGCTTTGCCGTGCAGAACTTCAATGTCGAAGGCACAAGCATGGAACCGCGCCTGCACAATGGCGAACTCATTCTCGTGGATAAATGGACCTATCTATTTCATCCCCCGCAGCGCGGTGACGTGATCGTGTTTATCGCCCCACCTGAGCCTACTCTTGATTATGTCAAACGCATCATTGGTATACCTGGCGACAGGATCACCATCAACGGTACGACGGTGATCGTGGATAGCGTGACTTTGAACGAAACCTATGTTGCTCAGATCAACCAGGGCAATACCTCCGGCGCAACTATTCAGAACATGCTTGTCCCTCCCAATAAGTATTTTGTGATGGGCGATGACCGCATTCGTAGTTCCGACTCACGATTTTGGGGCTTCGTGCCACGTAATAACATCATCGGGCGCGCTGCCCTCGTCTACTGGCCGCTCAAGCAGGATAACTATGGTTTTCTTCCCAACTATTCGCCGGTCTTCGCCAACGTTCACCAGCCTGGCGCTGCTTCAAATGTGCAGGATAATGGCAACCTCAACATCAGCGCCAATGCGATTTTGATAGTGCTCGCGCCGCTCACCCTATCCCTGTTCTCCAGGCCAAAAAGCAAACGCCGCCGCCAGCCTGATAAATCTTGACAATCGAATAGGGTAATCGTGCTCATCGGGACGCTTGCGTCCCCAGCGTCCTGTAGGGACAAGGGGAGGGGTTGGGTGGATGAGGGAGCCTTGTGCTTGTCCTCGTCGGAGTGCGACCATCATGCTTTACGGAACCCCAACGAATCACGTTGCCAACAGGACAAGCACAAGGCCCCCACCCTTCCCCACATCCACCCCTTGTCCCTACAGGACGGGGCCACGCGCATTACTGCATTCGGTTGTTAAAAACCATCAGGGACAAGGACGCGGATTGGGTACCATGAGCATAGACTTTCTCTAGAAGATTGAATTTGAAGGGTCAATTCATCGGTAAAGGTCTATTTATCACGTATTTTACGAATCAAGCCTGTTTAGCACAAAATCGGCGAAAGCGCGGATATGTCGCTCGTTCGGGACATAAACGCCGCCGTTTCTGAAAGCGCGCGAAGCCATGCTTTTTTGCGTCATCTCGCACACTTCCCAGTCCTGCTTATTCACAATGTCGAACAATTCTACCGCGTCCATCGGGTCAAAATCTGGCTGCGCTGCTACGCCGGCATCAAAGAGCCAGTCGCATACCACCAGCGAGCGATCAGGCGCGAGGGGCCAGACGGTATGCGTCACCACATGATCGCCCAGCAGATTAATCAACACGTTCGGCAGCAGCGCCTCGCCGTAATACTTGCGCGTATCTTCGGGGAGCAGCCCCTTGAGAGGCGGTCGGCTGGCCTTGCCCGTCATAGTAAACGCCTCGACGTCCTCGGCCAGAGACGCGGCATCTCCACCTATGTAGGTCTTACCAGAGCGGAAACCGGGCAGCATATCGCACAATTCGGGATGCATGGGGCCGCAATGGTAGCACTCCATGAAATTTTCCAGAATCAGTTTCCAGTTGGCCTGTAAATCATAAGTGATGCTCTTACCAACCTTCAACGCGCCCAAACCATAGCGGGCAAACGGCTCATACGTTCCGAAACGCTCCAGGATCACAGGCATCAACTGGTCTGCCACCGGCGCGGGATCGTCCGCGAGGTTGAGGTAGATAAATCCTTCCCATACCTCCAGAGCCACCGGCAGCAGCCCGAACGCGCTCCGCTCAAACTGCTCATTGCTCATCACGTTGGGCGCGCCAATCAGACGCCCGTCCAGCCCATACGTCCAGGCATGGTAACGACACTGAATCGAGCCTTTCAACTGCCCCGCCATTTCCGAACACAACTGCGCCCCGCGATGGCGGCATACATTGAGGAAGGCGTTCAGCCTCCCTTCGCGATTGCGCGCGACGATAACGCTTTCTTTGCCAACCGTCACCACCCGGTATGACCCAATTTGGGGTAGAGCATCGGCGCGTCCAACGCACACCCACATGCTGGAGAAGATTTTCTCCAGTTCCAATTCGTAAATAGCGGGATCATAATAGTAGCGACCAGGCAGCGTAGAGAGGAAAAGGGGTTCGGAGCCTACCACCGTTGTCATGTGTCTCACCTCGGGCAAGCAAATAGACAATGTTATGTCTAGAGTATACCCGATGAGTCTGGCCTTACACAAGGCTCTTTGCGTTCTCTATGGGGAAAAAGGATCAGAAGCAAACATGAATTGGATTCAAGGCAACAGGCAGTTTATACTACCCGATCGCCTTTGAATTGGACAGGCCATATTCGTTATGCTATCATAGGCTCGATATTATTGATATCTCTATCAGGAGGCTGATTCGTGGATAGTCTGATAGGCACATCCATCGGTGGATATACTCTTATTCAACTGCTTGGAAGCGGCGGCATGGGAACGGTTTACCTGGCGCAAGATCCGGCTATAGGGCAGCAGGTAGCGATCAAAGTGGTGCGCACTGACCCCGACAGTTACACTGGTATGTCCCCGGCGTTGAGCGCCGCCGAACGCTTCAAGCAGGAAGCGCGCGCGGTCGCCAGCCTGGATCACCTGCACATCCTTCCCCTGTATCGCTATGGCGAGGAAAAGACGAGTGATGGAGAGCGCGCCTACATCATCATGCAATACCGACCGGAAGGCTCATTGTGGGACTGGCTGCGGCGCAGAGCAGAACTCATGCTTGGACAGGCGGCCGCCTCCACCACCCAGAATTCCGACACCACTCCCATGAATTTGCCTTTCCTGATGAACGGGACGTGGCCCGTGGGACTGAGCGAGGCGGCAGAATACCTGCGCCAGGCCGCGTCAGCCCTGCAATACGCGCATGAGCGCGGTATCATTCATCGCGATGTCAAGCCCGCCAACTTCTTGCTGCGTGTCGAAAGTGGCAATACCGTGCATTTGCTGCTTTCGGATTTCGGGCTGGCTAAAATCTACTCATCCAATAGCGCTACCAGCCACATATTAGGCACGCCCACCTACATGGCTCCCGAACAATTCGAAGGCACAGCCGTACCAGAAACCGACCAGTACGCGCTGGCCGTCATGATTTATTACCTGCTGGCCGGGCATCCACCCTTTGAGGGCGAGCCAATGCGACTGATGCACCAGCACCTGACAACGACGCCCCCACCCATAACAAGCTTTAATCCCGCTCTGCCGGAAAGTATCAGCAGCATCTTAACGCGCGCTCTGGCGAAAAAACCATCAGAGCGTTTTCCATCCACTGCCGAATTTGCCGCCGCCTTCACACAAGTCGAGCAGGATGCGCCCGCCAACGTGCGCCCGTTTCTCTCACTTCCCACACTGTCGCAGACGAATCGCGCCGCGCCCTACGCGCCAACCGTCCTCAATCCTGTTGCGAACACACCAACACCGCCCAGGAACAACCCGAGCCGCCTGACAATGCAACCAACCGCCTATGCTACTCAGCCGGTGCCTACAGAGTTGAATGTGAGCGCTGGACAAACGCCACAATTTACACAACCGCCAACATCGATGACAGGCGATTATTCGCGTAACCTCGCCGGGTCGTCTCCCACTGCCATGGCTTCCCCGCTCTCACCAGCTCCTTCTCAACCGCAACAAGTACCACCGTCGCGACCCGGCAAATCAGGCGGGATCAACAGGCGCGGCGCGCTGGGCTGGATTCTTGGCGGCGTCGCAGTCGCGGCGGTTTCAGGTGGCGGGGGCTTTTACTTCTACTCCCGCAATCGCGCCCCGGCCAATGCAAAATATGTCCTGCGCGGCCATAGCGATGTCGTCACCAGCGTCTTCTGGTCGCCCGATGGCACCCAACTGGTCTCCGGCTCGCGCGATAACACTGCCAGAATCTGGACGGTCGCCAACCAGCAAAATACCGCCACCTATACCGGCCAAAGTGCCCCCGTGCGCTGCGTCGTGTGGTCGCCTAACACAGCGCTCCTGGCCTCTGGCAGCGAAGATCAGACAGTACAGTTGTGGGATACCGGAGCCGTTCGCCATCGCACCTACGGGCCGCTGGGCGCGACCGTCAGCTCGATAGTCTGGGATAGCCAGGCCAATGCAATTCTGGCTGGCACGTTGGGCAACGGTGGACACGCGCTGCCTCTGAGTAATAGCACCCCCACAAAAAGCTTGCTAAAATCGAGCATCCTGGCGTTGGCTCTCTCCCCGGACGGTTCGTACCTGGCCATCGCTACAGTCAGCAGCGATATATTTGTATTCACCACCTCTACGCCGCGTACCACCGTTTTCACGCGCAAAATGCCCGGCGCGGCATCTTCCCTTGCCTGGTCGCTCGATGGCACAAGATTGGCAGCAGGCAGCGCCAGCAATTACGCCATCGTTTGGGCCGCGAGCGGTCGTGAATTGTATCGCCTGGGGCATAACGCCCCGATCAAAGGCGTCGCCTGGAATCCCAACAACCCGAATCAACTTGCCACGGGCGCATCCGATAGTACGCTCACCATCTGGGATATCACCAGTTCTACCGCTAAAAAAACCATCTATAGCGGCCTCGGTGGGGCCATCAACGCTGTCGCGTGGAGTTCAGGCGGTCTGGCAAGCGGCGATAGCAACAACACTATTATCGTCTGGCAAATATAGGCAAGATAGTACCTATCAATAAGGATAGGATTAGTACTTATAGCACTACATATTGAGCCATTTAAACACTTGCGGCTATAATACACATCTATAAGCGTCATCGCTGAAGCACTTGTCCGGCAAAACAGGCAGACGCGCCCTACGCCCGTATCAATATCTACCGGAAGCAACAATGCTCTATGCGGAGTGGATGGTGCGGGAAAATTTAGAAATGAAGAGGATAAACGTACAATGGAAGTTTCAGGAAGCCAGAAAGTCAATGCACCTCACCCCCAGGTATTTAACGCGCTACTCGATCCCGACACCCTCAAAAACAGTGTTCCCGGCTGCGAGAGCGCTGAATTTGTGGATTTCCCGACAGGCCGCCAGCTCAAACTGACCGTATCGCCGAATTTTCCCGGTTTGAAAGGCCCCTACAACGTCTTTTTGCAGTCAAGCGAGGTCGTACCCCCGTCACACCTGGTCTTGATCGCCGAGCCCACCAGTTCGTTTGGCTCCATCAAAGCCACCTGTTCCATCGATTTGACCGACATTCCCGAAGGTACCAAAATCGTCTACAACGCGCAGGCCGAGATCGAGGGCAAAATCGCCTTAACCCCCGATTTCATTATCAACAAGGCCGTCAAAGCCGCCCTCGACCAGTTCTTCAAGAATTTTGAGAAGCAGGTCAGCGTAGCCAGGGTCTAAGCTTTCGCGTGATTACGAAAGGGTCTGGAAGTTGCGCTGTAAGCGCACAACTTCCAGACCCTTTCGTAATCGTTATGGTACTTATGCTCTTAGGGGAAGCGTAAAACAGAAGCGGCTGCCTTCTCCCGCAATACCCGCACTTTCTACCCAGATATGACCGCCCATCGCTTCGACGAGGTTTTTGCTGATATACAGCCCCAGGCCGGAGCCGCGCACCGAGCCTGCCAGATCACGCTTCAGGCGCACGAACTGACCGAAGAGCAGAGGTATCTGGTCGGGTGGAATACCTGGTCCCTCGTCTTTGACGCTAACACATACCTGCTCATCGGGAGATGCGCTTACCGTTGCGCTGATTGTGACAGGCTTATCTCGCGGAGAATACTTGCAGGCGTTCGAGAGCAGGCTGCGCAGCACATGACGAACACACTGATCATTGCCCCTGGCGATGAAATGCTCCGGGATATTCACACGAATAGGGTGTCCCTTTTCCCTGGTAGACACGAAATGTTCCACTACCTCGTGCGCAATATTGGCTATAAGGATACTCTCTATTTTCAGAAGTTCTTTGTCGCTGCTCAACATGAGGGAATCAAGCACGTCGTTGGTCAATGTCTGGAGTTCTATACAACTGCGCATCGCGCTTTTCAGATAGGACTCCTGCGCCTCCTGGTCAAAATACTTTTGTTTATCCAGTACGAGCGAGAGGTAGCCGGAAACGACGGTCAAGGGGGAGCGCAGTTCGTGATTGACATTGAGAATGAACTGGTTTTTTAGCTCGTTCAATTTCCGTTGTTGTTCGTAAGCAACTGCGGTTTGCCGTTCGGCCTCTTGCGCTTTCAAACGCGCATCTTCCTCGGCATCCAGCAAATCGCGCAGCGCGACAATGATAAAGCCGATAATTGTCAGTATAATCAAGCCACCAAAAAGTGAAAGGGTGAATGGGACTGGCCAGAGCAGGCTTTGTAAGCGAATGAAGTGATAGATTACTAAAGTGCATAATGCAATGCTTATGAAGGTGAATAATCCTCTTTTTTTGAATATCCATGCACTCAACCCGATAGGTATGGTCAAAATGTTGCCATTATGAACCGAGGGAAAGCTATGCATATAGATGAGCAACGAAAAGAAGATCGCTCCCCCGACAATAACAAAACGTACAGCAAACGGCAGCCTGAGCAGTGCGCGCGGCCATGTGTTCAGTTGACGCATACCCTTACCGTTTAAGCTCATTTCCTGCTCAATCCGCTTCCCCCATATAGCAATGGTTGGTAAGTTATTCATTCCCCGGTAAAGCAGATACCATTCTAGCATACATATTCACGGAAAGCTATGGATTTTTGCCGTTTCTCTGCCGTAATGCCTCATATAGCGCAATGCTACCCGCCACTGCCGCGTTGAGCGAGTTGATAGTGCCTCGCATGGGAAGTTTGATGAGCAGGTCGCAGTGTTCGCGCACTAAACGACTGATCCCTTTGCCCTCGTTACCCACCACTAGCGCGAGCGGACCCGTCAGATTAGCTTTGTCATAGTCAGTTTTTGCTTCGCCTGCCAGTCCAATCACCCAGATATTCTGCTTCTTCAGCAAGTCAATGGTGTGCGTGATATTGTTTTCCTGGGCTATCAGCAGGTGTTCAGTTGCGCCCGCCGAGGTTTTAATTACGGTAGCGTTGACCTCGGCTGCCTCGTGCGCTGGAATGACGACTCCATGCACTCCAGCCGCCTCCGCGCTGCGCAGCAAAGAGCCAAGATTATTGACATCTTGAATGGCATCGAGGATCAAGAGAAACGGGTCTTCATTTTTCTGGCTGGCATGGTCAAGAATCTGCTCCAGCGAAGCATATGTACGCGCCTCGACCACTGCCAGGCAGCCCTGGTGTACCGCGCCCTGGCTGAACCGGTCCAGTCGCTGGCGTGGCACTGTCTCGACGGGAATCTGCCGCCGTCTTGCCTCCTGTAGTATGGCCTCGATAGCTGGCGCGTCGCGCTGGCCCTCTGCCATAAGCAGGCGCTTCACCTGGCGATTAGAGCGCAACGTTTCCAGTACCGGGTTTCGTCCCCAGACATAATCAGGCATCAGTTATTCATCATCCTTCCGAAATTTTCATCCGCGCCGCTTCCACAACCTGCCGGATGACTTCGATCACCAGTTCAGGTTGATCGATATGAATTTTGTGGCCGCTCTTTTCAGCGACCATGTATTTGCCCGACGGAGAAAGTTGGGCCAGTTCCGCCTGCATATTTTGCCAGCGTTGCTCTGCTTGCGCTACTTCCGCGGGAGACATATTGCCCTCGAACATTTCCGCTATGCCATGCGCGACAACCACCAGCGGAATATCGCGCAGAGGTTGGGCAAGTCTGGCCTGCTCGACACTGGCGCGCAATGACGCGCACTCCCCGGCAGCAGCCACGAACGTCTTGCGCAGATACCCTGCAATCGTAGCATAGCGGAGTTCAAGTGGCAAATGCACAATAAAATCCTGCGCGGCGTCAACGCCTCTCACCCGCAAATAGAATCGCACCACTCCCAGACGTGTCAAACGCGCGAACAGAAAAAATTTCAGGCGGTTGGCGACGATGAAATAGCCAAATTCACGAGGCGTATGCAGGTTGATGTCCCTGGAAAGCGCGTCCAACAAAACCAGGCCAGCTACTTCTTCAGGATACATACTGGCATAGAGATACATGTTGAGTCCGCCAAAGGAATGGCCGACCAGCACATATGGCCCCGCGATACCCGCGTTCGTGAGAAGCGCGTGTAGTTCCTGGCAGATTTGCCCGCTTGTGCGCGGGAAAGGGCCATGATCGCTCCAGGCGTGACCTGCCCTATCAACGGTACAGACGCGAGTGAACATAGCAACCTCTGGCTGCACAAGACTCCAGACCGTTGAGACATGAGCCAGTCCAGCATCCATAACAACAGTCGGGCCGCCTTCCCCTCGAATGGTGACATGCAGACGATAGCCCCCGACATCCACCAGCTTACCAGTCGCAGGAAATTTGCGTTCATCGATTGAGAGGCAAATTGCATGATAAAGGCTAGTAATGCACAAAAAGACGAACAGGAGCGCCACTAAACTCGCGAGACTCAAACCCGCAATCTGCCAGAAACCCATAGGTGTCCTATTTGCCTTTCTTGTCTGATCTTTCTTGTCTGATATAGAGACGCAATAATGAATTTTGACGAACAAAACCGGCATAGGTATGAAACGGTCGCCCCCTGGCCCAAATGAATTTTGCTGACCGAATAGGGGAATGGAAGCTCCCTCCGTCCTGATGAATTTTGCTGACCGAATAGGGGAATGGAAGCTCCCTCCGTCCTGATGAATTTTGCTGACCGAATAGAGTAATCACGAGAAATGCCTGCCTCCGTCCTGTAGGGACAAGGGGTCGGGTGGAGTGGATGATGGGGCCTTGTGCTTGTCCTCGTTGGGATGCGACCAACATGCCTCACGGAACCCAGTCTGCCTTTTTCGCGGGTGCGAACCCCATGGCAAGCTGAACGCCCTGGCTCTGTCATCCTGAGCGTAGCGAAGGATCTGCGCGATGGGCTTGCGATGGCTGGTGGCAGAGGTCCTTCACTACGCTCAGGATGACAGAGCGATGGGTGTGTCACGTGATTACCCTATTCGGTTGTCAAACAACATCAGGACGGATGCAAACGTTCTGCTGCCTGCTCGTATTTTACAACATAGCTATTAGACCCTGGCAGTTTCTTGTTCCGACAGAATCGCCGAAGTGTCAACAGAACGCCCTGTGTTCAGGTTCGCGCTCTCGCTCAGCCCCACGCGCCGCCAGAGGGCCTGTAAAGGCGCGGGCGCCCACCAGTTCCACTTGCCCAGCAGGCGCATTGTGGCAGGAACGAGCAACATGCGCACCAGGGTCGCGTCGATAATCACCGCGATGGCAAGCCCGATGCCGATTTCCTGAATGAAGATGATTTGCGAGCTGCCAAAGGCTCCCAGCACGACCGCCAGTAGCATAGCCGCGCTGGTGATGAGCCAGCCTGTGCGCTGCAAACCCGACGAGATAGCGGCGCGATTGTCCCCCAGTTCGTCAAAGCGCTCTTTGATACGGCTCAGCAAGAAGACCTCGTAGTCCATCGACAGGCCAAAAGCGATGGCAAAGATCAATACAGGCTGGGTGGCATCGATACTGCCGCTCGATTGGAAATTCAGCACGTTTTGCAAATGTCCATCCTGGAAGATCCACACCAGTCCACCAAAAGTGGCCGACAGCGAAAGGATGTTCAGCAGTATCGCCTTGAGAGGCATGAGCAGCGAGCCGGTCATCAGGAAGAGCAGGACGAAGACCGCGATGGCGATGACAAGCAGAGCTTTGGGCAGCGTTGCCCCCAGGCTCGCCAACAGATCAATCTGGTACGCGGTAACGCCGTCAACCAGCGCAACCATCCCTCCAGGAGCATGAATCGCGCGCACCTGCTGCACAACGTTTCTGGCGGCAGTCGTTTGATCGACGGGTTGCAGCGCAACTACTATCTTCGTCACATTTCCATTGGCAAGTTGCCCCGCCAGGGCCGCTAACTGTGGATTGGAGTTCAGGTGAGCATAGGTCTGTTGATAGTCAGCCAGTGTCAGTGATGGACTGACGCTTACCAAGCTTTCAACACTGACAATACCGGGGATGTGCTCGATTGAGCGGACGTAGCTATCCAGGTTAGCAAGGTTGGCGGCGGAAAGCGCTTCACCATGCGTAGTAACGGCGATCACCAGTTGCGCATTGCCCTGCTGCGCGAAATTCTGTGTAAGCTGCTCAGAAACGATGCGCGCCTCCTGGTGAGCCGGTAAGAGCTTGACATCGGGAGTGGAGAACGAAACACGCAGGAATGGCAGACCAAGCGTTACCAGAATCGCCAGCGCTGCCAGCGCAACGATAATGGGCCGGCGCATAACCATTTCAGAAAGACGATACCAGAAACCACTCGCTTCGCCCGCGCCACTCTCTCGTCTAGTCGCCCTGTTGCGGCGGAACAGGCTCCGCACGGAAAGCGCGTTGATGCGACTGCCCAGCAAGGCCAGCATCACGGGAAGAATAGTCAGCGAAGCCAGCAGGGCAACCAGGGTGGCGGCAATAGACCCCATGCCCATGCTGCGCAGGAAAACTTGTGGGAAGATCAACAGGCTCAGCAGACTTGTGCTAACCGTCAGGCCGGAGAAAAGAATGGTGCGCCCGGCTGTAGACATGGTACGTTCCAGCGCCGCGCGCGTATCGCCGCCATTAGAGGCCAGTTCTTCACGGAAGCGCGTAATGACGAAGAGCGAGTAGTCGATAGCCAGCCCCAGCCCCAGCATTGTCACTACGTTCACAGCAAAGACGGACACGTCCGTGATGCTCGCCAGCACGCGCAGGATGGCGAACGCTCCCAGAATGGCTATTCCGCCAATGAGCAGTGGTAGGCTCGCCGCTACCAATCCACCGAAGACGATCAGCAGCAGCAGCGCGACGATGGGGAAGGTAATCAATTCTGCCCGCTCCAGGTCTGCCCCGACCTGCTTATTCATAGCAATATTGACGGCGACGTTTCCACCCGTCGTCACATGCAATGTGGGAGAAGCGATCAACGGCTGGATGGCCTTGAAATCATTCTCCTTCGTGGATTCATCCTGCGCCGCCAGTTGCACGACCGCGAAAGTTTCATGTCCATCGCGTGAGATGAATTGCGCGCTCTGCGTCGAGTAGTAGGAGTTGACGGTGCGAACTTCGGGACGCGCCTGTAAGGTTGCCAACATCGCCCTCGCTGCGCTCGCGAAGCCCGGATCGGTTGCTTTGAGCGTATCGCTGCTCATCAGCACGATCACGTCGGGAGACGCGCCTCCAAGCTTATTATCTAGCAAAACCTGCGCCTTACTAGATTCGCTGGACGGATCGGTGAACCCCCCGCTTTTCAGGGAACTAAACAGGCCAAAGCCATACAAAGCCGTGCCTGCGACGACAAAAATCGAAACCACGAGAATACTCCAGCGCGCTCGATAGAACGCTGTGCCAGGTTTGCTTAACACAATCTGTCCCTTTCTGAGTGAAGTTCATTCATCTCGTTTTATACGTTACCACCGGCGAAAAGTTGCACTGAGTGAAGTTCATTCACAAACACGCAAGAAAAAGGCTACCTGGGGCCTTGCTCATCCTGGACAGACGCTTCTCTTTGAACAGATGCGAGCGGCGGGCCAAAGAATAGTCGTTCTACGATCTCGATAGTGTTTTCCCGTATCGCTTCTTCAAAACTTCCTTCCTGAACACAGAAGCATTCAAAAAGCGCGGAATGCACCATGCCGAAAAGAATTTTCGCATACATCACGGTATCAAATGGAGCCAGTTGTCCACTTTCAATAGCAGAACGCAGAAACGCATCAACCGCGCCGGTAATAGCGCCATCCGCGTCCTTATGCTGTTGCAATTCCTTGGGCGATTGAATATCTACCTGAAAAATCGACATCATGTTGCTATTCTGATGGCACAGACGAAACACCGTCTCAATCATGGCGCGTGGAACCTGCTGAACCGGCAATGATACAATGCGCGGGTCTTGCAGGGCTACCGCCATCCTCTTTGTCCAGTCGATAGAAGCCTGCGTATACATTTCGCGCTTATTGTGAAAGTACAGGTAAACGGTGCCAACCGCTACCCCTGCGGCAGCAGCTATCTGCGCGATAGTGGTCTCTTCGTACCCCTGTTTCGCGAAAATGTCGAGCGCAGCCTCGATAATAGCCTGTCTTTTCGAGTGTATGCCATCTTGCGTTGCTTCTGCCATCGTCTCTCCACTTTGTGAATGAACATCATTCATTTTATACCATGAGAATGAAGGATTGTCAAGCCTCGCAAATAGTTGATGAATATTCTATTTGTTAGGAAAGCTTCTTCTCTGTTGAGTTTGTACCATCGAAAAGAGTTGGCTGATCAGGTTGAGTACCAGAAGAACCAGGTAGTGCTTTTTTCGATTTGCTTCCCTTTACCTTTTTGAGATGCATGTAGTTTTCCTGAGAGAGAACAGGTTCTCCCAGTGCTTCTTCTGCAACTTCACGGGCTTTTCGTCCTGCTTTACCAGCGTCGTGTGCATCACGTTGGAGTGCTTCAAATCCCTGGCTATCACGCTTCTGGTGAAGTGAGATCCCGATCGTCTCCGTAAAGATTGAGACACCAAGTTCAGGAATTGTGAGGTGATCGCGTAGCTCTTCTTTCGCGGGAACGTGCTTATAGTGTTTATGTTCGCTGGGAGAAGACCAAAAGCTCCCTTATGCATCGTAGCAGTCAAGATTTTAAACTCTGGCCCCTGGGCACCTCGATCAGTCCAGGTGTCCGTCAACTCGTTTCGCGCCATGTCCCCCTGAGTGCGAACACTGGCCCAGTCTAGCTCATAGCCGCGATCAAGATATTCCTGTACCTTTGCGCGGAAAGCAGCATCAGTCAGGTTGGCAAGGCGCCGGGCAGCCATTTCATCAAGTTTCTGGCTTCCTGCTCTCGCTAAAAATTGTTTGATCCATTCGACCCGTTTGCTCGAAATACTTTGGACCAGTCGGAGCAGCGTTTCCGAGTCTGCGCAGTCGGTTTTGCGGAGGCGACCATCTGCTGATTTGAGTGGAAACTGGAGAATGCGACTAACAGCCTCTTCAAACCCCTCTTCTTTCACACGCTCTTTGAGTTGCGCCCAATAGGTTCTCGGAGGGATAGTTGAGACTTCGAGTGCTGCAATGATGTCAATCACAGAAAAGTAAAGGCGTCCTTGATGCCTGATCCGGCGAATAGGATGGCTTTTTTCGCCTCCCTGCTCGTCGAGAAAAATGACAAGATCGAATCCTTGATCGTCCATAAATCCTATCCTTTTCATCTATCAACTGCTAGCAATTTGCTAGCAGTTGATAGAACAGATTCTCCGTTGGTCTCAAACATCTCCTGCATATGCAGGAAGTGATCTGAGACGGCTTCCCCGCTCTCTTTACAAGCTATCTCTGCTTTGCGAATAGCCCCGGTGAAGTTGGTATACTGTTTGTAACCCAAAAGCTTCGCCAGGTCTTTCGCGTTCCAGTATTCGCGTCCCTGTTCGTCTACTTTGCGAATCGCGTCGAATGGTGATGCTGTCAAACTCGGTTGGTCGTCCATACTACATTTCCTTTTGTTTCTCTTTAATGTCAACAGGAGCGAGCCGATCAGAAGCAACTTCCCTGCGTGCTTCCCAGGTTTTTTCTGCTCTAAATATATCCCCTGGCCCCTACTGTCCGCAAATCCCCGATAGGTCACCGCTATGGCGCGTCTGCAAACAATCCATACAACTCCCGCACCGGTGCAAAGCTCTGCCGGTGGATGACCGAGGCTCCGTGTGTTCGCAGCGCGGCCAGGTGGGCCTCGGTGCCATAGCCTTTGTGTTGAGCGAAGCCATAGGCGGGATATTGTTTGTCGAGTTGCAGCATCAGGCGGTCGCGGGTGACTTTGGCGATGATTGACGCGGCAGCGATGGAGAGGCAGCGCGCATCGCCTTTGATGATGGAGCGTTGGGGGAGTGGCACATCGTGTAGCAGCAGAGCGTCGAGCAAGAGCGCGTGGGGAGACGTAGAGAGTTGTTCGAGGGCGAAACGCATAGCGTACTTGGTGGCCTGCAAGATGTTGCGTTCGTCGATCAGTTCCACCGAACCCATGCCGACGCCGACAGCTACCGCGTGCTGCATGATAACATCGTACAGACTCTCGCGAGCAGAGCAGGTGAGTTGTTTGGAGTCGCGCACACCCCTTAAATAAGAAGCGCACGCAGCATCGTCAAGCGGGAGAATGACAGCCGCCGCCACCACCGGACCAGCCAGGCAGCCGCGTCCAGCTTCGTCGAGTCCGGCAACCAAAGAATAGCCCTGACTGAGCAGGGCCATTTCTTCTTCCAGGGTCGGGGTGTATTTAAGCGTTGTCGCCTTCTGCGCTGGTGGTAGTGGCGATTGCAACACTGGCCGCCTTTGCCGCTTTAGCGGCTTCCCTCGCTGCTGCTTCTTTGGCAGTAGTCGGACGCAGTTCTTTCAAGCGAGCGGCTTTACCGGTCAGGCCGCGCAGATAATAGAGTTGTTTGCGGCGCACTCGAGCGTGACGCACCACTTCGATTTTCTCAATGCGGGGAGAGTGAACCAGAAATGTGCGCTCTACGCCGACGCCGTGTGTGATGCGGCGCACAGTGAAATTGCGATTGACCCCGCCTCCGCGCAGGCGCATAACCACGCCTTCGAACGGCTGTAGGCGTTCGCGAGTCTCCCTCAACAACTTTGACTTGCAGGCGAACAGTATCGCCAGAGAGAATCTCTGGAATATCTTTGCGCAACTGTTCATTTTCGACAGCCGTCAGTAACGCTTGCCCTGCTGGCTTCGTGATAAATTGTTTGTCAGCCATGCTTCTCCATACTCCTATGCGTGTCGTGGCATGTCATGTGGCCTGTGCGAGTAAAGTAAAAGCAGCAGCCCACGACGCGAGAACCTATTTTGTTGCGTTGAGCTGCTTCATCAGGCGCGATTTGCGGCGAGCAGCGTTATTTCGATGAATGACGCCTTTTTTGGCTGCGCGGTCCAGTTCGCTGACGGCGTTGCGTACAGCTTCTTCGGAATTTTCTCCGGTGGTAATCGAAGTGCGAGCCTTTGTTACCTGTGTGCGAACAAGCGATTTGATGCTGCGATTGTGCAAGCGACGCTTCTGTTCCTGACGCATACGCTTTTCAGCAGCGGCATTATTGGGCATGTAAGTAATAAACCTCCCCGAAACATCTGGCCCTTTCACACGGATGGGCTTTATACAAAAAACGCCGTCAGCCCGGACGCCCGCGAAGGTCTCGCGTCGCGCCCATGCCATACCGTACTTATGAACTGGCTGGCGAGTGGCGTACAGGGTAGGGACAACCGTTATCGGTCGTCCCCAGTAACTTGAGTGCCTAAAGATTATAGCAGAAGTCCTATCGAACTGTCAAACAATCATAGGCATATTTTGCCAGGGCGGGGGCAGAGCCGCCGCCCTGGTAGTTAGTACACGATCACGGGTGTACCCCAGGGAATCTGCGAGTACAGCCACGCGACATCGTTGGGAGCCATGTTGATACAGCCATGACTGCCATTTCCGTTGAACGCCGTAGTGCCGGATGGATCACTATGCGGGAAATTCACTCCAGGCCCATAGATGCCGCGCCACCAGCTATCGTGGAAGAAGTAGCCGCCGGAGTGATATTCCATGGCATACTGGATCGGCGTTGGCGGATACCAGAAAGCCGAGCCGGGCGGTTCGCTCGATTTGAACTCGGTGGGATGTTCGCGCACGAAGATGCTCCAAAATCCGGGAGGTGACGGTTTCAGGTACTGCCCGGTCACAACCAGGAATGATCGCACCAGTTTGCCATTATCGTAGTAGCGCACAGTCTGTTCAATGAGCGAGACAACCAGTACCTGACCAGCATTAGGGCCATAGACGCCGTAGTGCTGCATCAAGCTGATATCGGTGGCATGAGGCTGGTTCCAGGGCGTTTTGTCGTTATAGTCAGCTTCCATAGCATGCAGGTGCAAAAGATCGTTGTTGAGCAAATCTATCGCCGAGCGGTAATCATCGAGCGTTTGCGCCGATTGCACGGCTGCATCTGCATCGGAACCAATGCCCTGCTCGTCATACTCGTAATCAAGGTTATAGACACCACCATCATAGCTATCATGATACTGGTGCGTATTGCCCCAGTTCGTGACTTCCTGGTGGAACTGTTTCAGCAAGTAATTGGCCTGACCTTGCGCCAGGGGAAATTGGATAGAGGCCATATCGTTATCAATTTGCGCCGAAACCTTCAGGAAGCCGCTGATATCCTTCGCATTGGCGAGCGCTTGCTGGTCAGCAGTCAGGCGTGGCTCATAGGCAGCGGTGTTGACGCCCCAGGTTTTGAGCTGGTTGATTTCGTCGCTGAACTGTTTGACTTTGACCGCGCCCACAAAAGGAATGGCCTGAATCGAGTAGACGGTTGTTTCCTGTAACTGTGTATTGATCTGGTCAATCAATTGCGAGAAGTCACCTGGTCCCGTGGCGCCGCGAAATGTTTGCAGGTCTTCCTGGGCTTGCAGGTTGAGCGCGGTCGTATCCAGATGCGAAGCCTGCAATTGCCCAATCACCTGTTGAAGTGAAGAAAGATCATTATAAGCTGGCTCCATCAGATGAAGAGCCAGCGTCGAACTCTTAGCTTCCGAGCTGATCTGGATATAGTCCTTTGGAAGTGTCGCTTTCGCAAGTTGCGTCTGGTAATCGGTAAGTTGATTGGCAAAAGTTTTCGCCTCGATGAACTTCTGGCCCTGGCGCACAGCCAGCGCGGTCGCCAGCGTTTGTAAATCCTGGCTGGCCTGGTAGTCAAGCTGCTGCGTGGCCTGCGCTTCTAACCCTTTGGTTTCCAGGGTGAGCATCTGAAAACGCTCTGCCAGATTACTATTATAGCTCGTGACGGATTGGCCGTTGAACAGGTCCACGGGCGCGCTGGCAGCATCCAGTTGCGTTGCCTGATTGGTAATCGGCGTCAGCATGTATGCAGGGATGCCAATGCTCTGCGCATGAGCAACTTCGTTATCAAAAGCGCTTTTATTCTGCATGGCTTGTTGTTGCGCCTGGGGATTGCCGCCGCAGGCGCTCAAAAAGAACATCACCAGCATCGCGCTAACCATCGCGAGCGCCCCCTTGCGCATAGAGCGTTGAGAAACCGGGAAATGTGTCATTATAGGACTTGCCTCCTGGCTAGATATTCATAAGACAGTCAATAATAGTAATAATAAATTCATCAAAAACCAGGGCGGGGCTTGCCCCCGCCCTGGTTGCCCTTACCGCTTGCTCCGCCTCGCCCTTCTGTGTCAAGTTGCGTCGCTACTAATTATTACATCGTTTGCCAGCTTGAAACGTAACAAAACCACTACTATCTATTTAACGCGCCGGGTATGTTTTCTTGAAACCTGTAGTGCCTCAGAGAAAAGTGGTGCGCTTTTACCGTCTGAAATCAAGCGCCTGTTCCAGGTCGCTGAGAATATCTTCGATGTCTTCGATACCGACGGAGAGACGCAGCAAGGTATCGGTGAGGCCGCGCGCCTCGCGAATATCCCTGGGGATGGAGCCATGCGTCATTGACGCCGGATGACAGACCAGCGATTCAACGCCGCCCAGGCTTTCGGCCAGGGCAAAGACGCGGAAGCGGCGCACCATCTGCGCAACATCGTTATAGGTTCCCTTAAACTGGAAAGAGACCATGCCACCGAAGCCGCTCATCTGGCGTTTTGCAAGCTCGTAATCGGGATGCGATGGCAGTCCGGGATAGTACACTTTCTCGACGCGCGAGTGTTCGTGTAAAAACCGGGCTACCGCCAGCGCGTTCGCCTCGTGCTGGCGCATACGCACCGCCAGCGTTTTAATACCGCGCAATGTAAGCCAGGCATCGAATGGACCGGGTACGCCACCGGCAGCATTCTGGTAGAACTTGATTGACTGGTAGACCTCTTCATTGCTGGTGACTAGCGCGCCACCTATTACATCGCTATGGCCGTTGATGTACTTGGTAGTGCTATGCACCACGATGTCCGCGCCCAGCTTCAAAGGCTGCTGGAAATAGGGACTGGCGAAGGTATTATCAACGACGAGCAGCAGCTTTTTCGCATGCGCGATGGCCGCGACTTCCTGTATATCAATCAGGCCGAGCAATGGATTGGTGGGGGTCTCCAGCCAGATCATCTTTGTATTTGGGCGCATGGCTTTCTCGTAATCGGCTACATTCCGGGCCGTGACATAGCTTGCTTCTACACCATAGCGGCGCATGACGCGCTCAAAGATGCGATAGGTGCCGCCGTAGGTATCATCGCACGAAACGACGTGATCGCCCGCGCTGAGCAAACTGAGTATGGCCGTTTCCGCCGCCATGCCGGAGGCGAAGGCCAGACCGTATGTCCCCTCTTCAAGCGCAGCCATGCACGATTCTAGCGCGGCGCGCGTGGGGTTGCCGGTACGCGAATATTCGAAGCCTTTATTTTCTCCCAGCCCTGCCTGGGCATAGGTTGATGTCTGGTAGATAGGCGTCATGACGGAGCCGGTCGTTGGATCAGGTTCCTGTCCGGCATGAATGGCCCGAGTAGAGAATTTCATCGATTAACTGCCTTTCAAAATGCGCATATGGATTGGACGAAACGGACTATAGCACTTTTTTGGACAAAGAGCAATTAGCACAGAAGTATATGTCGGATACGCAGATTGTGATATTGTTCATTGCAATGTTACTATAACCGGGTTATAGTTGAGTTAGATGATACTAATGAACTCATTATTTCAGTAATGAACAAGGTTATCATTGAGGAGTACATATGTTTATCGAAACTAACAAGTTCAAACGAGTAGCGCTAACGAGTATATGCTCGCTGCTGATTCTGCTGGCAGTGGCAGCGTGTGGAGGGACCGGGAACGGCTCCGCGACGCCCACTCCTACCGGCTCAACCCCTGGTAATGGCGCGCAAACGTCGCCTACAACGCAACCAACCACGAAGCCAACGACACAGCCGCCCGCGCAACCCGTGCCATTCAAAGTGACCGGCGTTTCTATGGCGGTCAGTCCCACTTCTATCGCGGGCATGAGCTGCGGCGCGAATGTCACAGTGACGTATACTGCTACCTTCCACGCCGTGTCTGGTAGCAATGGCGGCGCGGTGCAGTTCGGCTACACCGTCAATAATGGACGCGGGCAAGGCACGGCCAGCATCAACTTCGCGGCTGGCGAGACGACCAAAACGTACACCTTCACCTGGAGCGGCGCGTTACCTCTCGATCATACCTATCCTGAGCCGGGCGGCGTGATCGTCACCAGTCCTAACGCTGTCAACTCCCCGCTGATTGGTCCAACGGGGGCCTGTTCGCCCGCCGCCTTCAAAGTGACCAGCGTTTCTATGGCGGTCAGTCCCACCTCTATCGCGGGCATGAGCTGCGGCACAAACCTGACTGTTACGTACACGGCCACGTTTCATGTCGCGCCGGGCAGCAATGGAGGCACGGTTCAGTTCCAGTATACCGTCAACAATGGGCGCGGCAGCAGCCCTGGAAGCCTGGTGTTCGCCCCTGGCGTAACCACCATGACCTACTCTTTCACCTGGAGCGGCGCGTTACCGCCCGATCATACTTATCCTGAGCCGGGCGGCGTAATTGTCACCAGTCCCAATGCTGTCAATTCGCAATTGATAGGCCCTGCTGGTTCCTGTAGTTAGCGCCAGTAGCGACACCCCTTGCGGGTGTCCCGTCCACCCCTCTTAACATAGGCCAAACAACGCAGTAAATGGACAAGAGAAGACGGGACACCCACAAGGGGCGTCGTTACTGGATTTGTAACCGGTGCGCCTGTCCAAACGTATTATGAAGAGAAGAGAGTCTATACAATAAAAGGAAAGCAGGGGCTATGGCGACTTCCCAACCAGCGCGCGACCAGCAACCAACACCCACTCCGGCCAAACCGGTGATAGGCGTTTTGCTGGTGCATGGTTTGAACGGCAGCCAGAAAGACTTCGCCGAGATGGAAACACTTTTTCTTGCGCAAGGTATGGTCGTCGTGAACATGCTATTGCCAGGGCATGGCAGCAAAGTCAAAGAGATGCTGAGTACTGGCTGGTCGGAATGGTCGCAGGCGGTATACGACGAACTGCACGCGCTCAAGCAGCGTTGCGATGTGGTTTTCCTGGTCGGCCATTCGCTGGGCGGCGCGCTCTCCCTGCATGTCGCGGCGCACGAAGAAGTGGCAGGCATCGTCAGTATCTGCTCACCTTCGCATATGCATCCGGGGCTGAAAGTTGCCGTCAGTATTGGCAAGTATATTACCCCGCTTCTACCAACGCTGCGCGAAGATGTGCGCGACCGGGAAGGGCGTCAACGCTACAAGCGCGATGGCTATCGCTGGACGCCCATGCGACCGGTAGAGAGCCTGTTGCTATTCCTGCCGCACCTGCGCGAAGAGTTGCCATACATTACCACGCCCGCGCTGATTATGACTTCTATTCACGATCATGTCGTGCCAGCTCGCGATGGGCGCGATATTTACCGGCGCATCGGTTCGCGCGAGAAACACCTGGTGACGTTCCATCGTTCATATCATGTGGTCATGAAGGACCACGATCGCGAAGAGGTGTTCGCGAAAACACTGGCCTTTATCCAGCGCCACGCCGCCCAAGCGCAGCCCCATCAAAAGATTAACCAGACGGCTTAACGCCGGGTAACGTAGGCTAACGAAGAAGAATGGGGATAGCGGGTGACGAAACAGAATGGTTAAACAATTGGAGCAACACTATTTTACCCGGGAGCGGTGCGCAGTTTGACACAACAAGTTACCGATCCACCAGACCAGAACGAGCGGCGCGTTTCGCAGCCACTGAGCGAACCACGTTTCCGCCTTACCAGGGCAGGGATTTTTTCCTTGCTGGTACTTATTATGCTCTTGCTGCTGCTTTTCTCCGGTGAACTCGTTTATAGCCTCGTTCGGACAGCGCAGGCCGCGCAGCTTGTCGCCACT
Organism: uncultured Chloroflexia bacterium; assembly: GCA_963769535.1. Classification (GTDB taxonomy): domain Bacteria; phylum Chloroflexota; class Ktedonobacteria; order Ktedonobacterales; family Ktedonobacteraceae; genus CF-113. The sequence goes on from CAVYMC010000011.1 coordinate 973,695, forward strand.
CAGACAGTGCCTGCCACGTTGAGCTTGCAGGCGAGTCCCACGAGCAAGCGTACCGGAACGGTGACACCTATAGCTACGCCGCAGGCCAGCTCGACCACGACCTCGTCGATAGCTGTTCTCAATCACGAGGACGCGCCACCTCTACAATTGTCCGCGAGCCAGTATGTCATCTACGAGCAGAGCAATACGCTCTATCTTGTCTCTGCCACAGGCAATTACGCGCAAGTCATACCCACCCAGGGATTTATCAGCGATAATGCCGCTCCTCCTATTTTGATGCCAACGGGCCAGTTGCTATACAGTGGCGACGGTATCTGGATGACCAATGTGTTCGGTGGGACGCCAACACAAATTGCGCCCCTGGATGTCGGCCAGGTCATTACCTCGATGGCGTTGAGCGATGATGGCAAGATGCTGGCATGGAGTACAGAACCGGCCAACGGCGACGGTATGCTCGTTATTTATGCCGGGCCACTGACCAACCCCACCATCGTCTACCAGCAATCCGCGCTGAACTGTCCCTGTTTTCGTATATTCTCTTTTATGCATGGCACATCGGCGCAGGCGAACAACACCCTGCTCTTGACCGACGACCGGGGCAGCCACCAGGCGGTGCAGAACGGCCTCTGGTCGCTCGACATCAACGTAACCCCGGCGGCCTTGCAGCCCATTTTAGCGGAAGACCCGGCGCAGGGGCCGCTCGCCCTCACACCTTTCGGCAATACCCTGCTGTACTCATCGGATGAAGGGACAGTGGCTGACCCAACTGATAGCAGCGTGCCTCCCGACGTGGCCGCGCTCTCGTATGCCAATAGTCTCAGTATCACCACATTGAATGGCGCTCCGCCAGCAATAGGGCAAACACAGGTCGTGCTACCGGAGCAAGACAACCTGAGCAACAGCGCTCAATACCACTGGGTAACAACGCCTATCTTCTCGCCAGATGCGCACACCCTGGCTTATGTAGAGTTTTTCGAGCGATCAACAGGAGCCTTATGACCGGCACAGCGCGATTTATACCGTACAGATTTCCGGTTCTGGCACGCAATTGCGCGTAGGCAAACCTCAACTGCTGGCGACCACCACCAGTCAACTGGTAGAACTAGGCTCCTGGTACAACAATCACATCTTGACCTTCTACGCCGACGGCACGCTCTACGCCCTCAACACGCAAAGCGGCTCGCTCACCAATTTCGCGCAGCCGTCATCCTACGCCCGTATCGTCGCGGTGGTAGGTTTCGCGGGAACGTAACCCACGCCATCTATCAGAATATGGCCCGCTTGCGGGCTAGCCTGAGGAGAAGTACATCTTTCAACGATTTTACAAGTGTAAAGCATGACGTAACGTAATGGTCAAGGGGTTTTTGACGTTTCTTTTCTAAAAACCCTCATGGACTTTGAAACACATCCGGCGGCACTGACATAATATAATGTGAACAAACGATTGTTCTAGAAAAAAAGAGCCTTCGCACCCACTGGCGACAGGGCATTACAGCCGAAGCGGTCTCAGCCGTCCTGACCTACGGTTTTACCGAACTCGGTCAGCATCGTATCGAAGCCAACGTCGGCGCTGGCAATACGGCCTCCGAAAGTCGGTTGCTCAAGCTCGGCTTCACCTACGAGGGAAACTTGCGCCAACGCGCTACTATTTTCGCGGCCACTTTGAGGATCAGCATTATTTTGGGTTGTTGAGAGATGAGTGGAGGGGATCGGTGTGAGCTGTCTTTGCCTTACGTGAAGAACACTTGTTGCGGAAATTGCCCAAAAAGGTATAATTTAGCCGAGGTGGCCATTTTATACTTTGATCTGCAACCTTCCGAGCTTAGAATGTCCATACTTTCGCATTGCTGAACAGCACAATTGTCGGATTCTGGTCGTCATCGGCAAAAACGCCTATTTGCCCATTGCTATATGTACTATCGTTTATGCTATACACTGGCTGGTGATTCACATAAACTGTGATAGAGCTTCCAATTGCCACGGCGGCAATGACATTTGAGTGATTTAGACCGGCGTTAATTGCTGGAGAAGAAACGCTAGCAAAGGTTTGGACGGGGAGACCACTATTTGCATAAAGTAGAAGCTGATATGTTCCATTCTGACAAATTCGGAAATAGTAGTAGTGACGAAGTGCCCCATTAGCGCGAAAAACAATTGCACCACAATCTCCTGCAATGATGGTCAACCTTACTTCGTAGGTTAAATTAGTAAAATTCGTCTTTAAAGCGAAACAGCCATGATAATAAGTCGCAGCTAAGGAACTGACCTGATAAGCCGCTCCTGTGAATATACAGGAGCCGACGTTATCTTTATCCTCATTCCAAATGTATCCCTCCTCATTATTTCGTAATGGGTCAAGCAGAGCCAACTTCCCTGAGTTTGGTGGATATGGATCAGGGTTTTGCGCCACAAAAGTCGCCGTCGCATTGCTTTGTGCAATTGCCGAAGCAGTAGAGTTCGCATTAGAAGCGCGGGTAGCCGCACCCGCGCTTTGAGTCGCATCTGCGGCAAAAGCCGTTGCGTCTCTGGCTTGTGTTGTCGCGATAATGTTGGTATTGTTTGTTGAAGCTTGATTACTCATGTATGAAAACAAACCAATGCTTGCCAGGACAAGAAGTAGCGCCAATCCTATCAGAAACAGTTTTTTAACATTCAAGAATCCACTACGTTGAGTAACCGCCTGAGCAGCGCCCGCATTTGTAGAAGCAGATTCCCTACTATTGATGGAAGGATCAGAAACAAGCGCGGTTTTCTCGAAACCACCAGCAGAGGCTAGTATCGTATTCTCAATTGGCAGCGCTTTTACAAGTGTAGGAACGTCCTCGTCTGACACTACCTGCTGCAAAGTATGTGCAAATGCCATGATTGAAGGGAAACGATCACCTGGCTGCTTTGCTAGCGCCTTCAGAAGTACATCATCAATCGCCTTAGAAAGATGCGGATTGGAAGAGTTGGGTAGCGCTGCCTGGGTAAAGGAGTGAAGAAACATCATGCGCATGGGTGGGCCAGAAAACGGTGGTCGTCCCACCAGTAACTCATAGGCCATTACCGCCAGCGCATATTGATCTGTGGCAGGAACAGGTTCGCCATTCCATTGTTCAGGCGCCATATAGGTAGGAGTGCCACGAATACTCTGGCTAAGGCTGGATGTTGCGGTACTGAATTTTGCCACGCCAAAATCTGCCAGCAGTAAATCGGGACGATTGGGTAGCTCTGGATTGTTCCGAATAAGGAAGTTGGAAGGTTTGACATCCTGATGAATAATCTGTCGATCATGTGCGTATTGGAGCGCGGTCGCGGCCTGACGCACAAAGTAGGCTGTGTCGGAAGGCGGAAGAAGACTACCATACATTCGTTTCTCCAACCACACTGCCAGCGTGCTTTCTTGACGATAGGGCATGACCATATAAGTGAGAGGAAAGCCAGCTATTTTCTCCTCTCCATAATCGTATAAAGGCAAAATGTGAGGATGATCCAATGCTGATACAGCTTTTATCTCGCGTAGGAAAAGGCGAGCAGCTTCTTTCGTTACATCAGTATGAGGATATGCTGCCGCCTCTGCTCGCATAACCTTAATAGCCACTTGCCGGTTAATACGAGTGTCTTCCGCAAGATAGACCTCCCCCATACCTCCGCTTCCCAGCAAGTGTAACAGGCGATAGCGACCAAGTTGTTGTCCTTCAAGTGACATAGCTTCTCACTCAGTACCATACAATCAGAAGGTGAACGTGCTAAAAATATGAGCGTAGAAATAGTATAACATGTAATTTAGAATTAAGAAAGCGAGATACTCACCATTCGCGTAATAAAATTTGACTAAAACGAATTATTGGCCCCGCTTGTGAGTCTGGGCTATGGGGAAGAAAGAAAAAACTGGAACCAAAAAAAATATCGCTCAAAATGAGCGGTATATGTCCTGTATCCCACATTTCGCAGTAGGTCTCGACGGAAAGGGGAATATTTGCTAGCATAGGGGAAAGGCAACGAAGGAGCGAATGGAAAGATGCAGACCCCCGAAAGCTATGTCAATGAGCGCCTGGACCACCTGGGGGTGGTAGCAGGCGTGTGTCAGGAAATGGGACTGGCCGCTTACCTGGATCGACTGGCGGGTGAAACCAAGCATCAGGTGAGTATGGGAACGGCCACGGTAGCGATGATTTTGAATGGGCTGGGCTTCAGTAACAGGCGCTTGTACCTGGTGCCGCAGTTCTTTGCCAATAAGCCGGTGGAGCATCTGCTCGGGTCAGGAATAGAGGCGGCGGACCTCAACGATGATTGTCTGGATCGGACGCTAGACTGGTTGTACGCGCAGGATCCCACCCAGTTGTTTGCGGGCATTGCTACCAGGCACGCAAGATCTTTGGCGTGAGCGCGCGTCAGGTGCATGTGGATACGACGTTGTTGCTACCCAGGCACGCAAGATCTTTGGCGTGAGCGCGCGTCAGGTGCATGTGGATACGACGTTGTTTGCCGTGAGTGGGGCCTACGCAGCAGACGAGTCGGCAGAGGGCGAGGCGAGCGTGATCGCCATCACCTACGGCTACTCACGGGATCATCGAGAAGATCTGAAACAGTGGATGCTGGCGCTGGCCACGACGCAGGAGGGGGATGTGCCGCTGTTTTTGCGACCCCTGGACGGCAACAGCAGCGATAAAGTGACTCTGGCCTCGGCGGTGGAAGCGCTACACGAGCAGTTGCGCACGCCAGAGAGCGACCCAAGCTTCTTCGTGGCCGATAGCGGCATCTACAGCGAAGCCAATATGCGCCGCTTCAATGAGGCCAAGATCCGCTGGATCAGTCGCGTTCCCGAAACCAGCACCGAGGCCAAAGCCGTGGTGGAAACGGCAGCCGAGAGCACAGAGTGGCACGACTCCGAAGACGGGCAGACGCATTGGTTCACGCGCACCATGTCGCTGCCGCAAGGGCGCGAGCGCTGGGTCATCGTGCGCACACAGCAGGGAGAAGCGCGAGCGCAGGCGACTCTCAAACGGCAGGTGGAGAAAGCCGAGCACCGCTGGAAGCAAAAGCTCTGGCATCTGTCCAACCAGCGCTTTGGATGTCGCGCCGATGCGCAGAGTGCGTTGGCGAGAGAATTGAAAGGACTGCCTGCCTGGTTAGAGGTGCAGAGCGAGTTCGTCAGTTCTGAGCAGCACACCGGTCGTGGACGCCCACGCAAAGATGCGGTTCCCGCCATGCAGTGGCACATCCAGGCAACGCTGACGGTCAAGCAGCCACAGGTTCGAGCAAGAAGCGCGGCGCAAAGCCTGCTTCATCGTCGCCACCAATGTCCTGGATGCAGCTATCCTCTCGGATCAAGAACTCGTGACCACGTACAAAGGGCAGGGCAGCGTCGAGCGCGGCTTTCGCTTCCTCAAGGATCCCTTGTTTCTGGCCTCCTCGGTCTTTGTCAAAAAGCCCGAGCGCATCGTCGCACTCGGTCTGATCATGGTGCTGTGCTTGCTCGTCTATCGTCTGGCTGAACATCGGCTGCGCACGTGCCTGGCCGAAACGGAGCAAACCATCCCCGACCAACTGAACAGACCGACGGCTCGTCCCACCATGCGATGGATCTTTCAGTGTTTTGAGGGCATCGAGCTGCTGCATGTCCGTTCGGCATCAGGCACGCAGTCGCTCGTGTTACGCTTGCAGCCCATGCATCGCCTTGTTCTGGCTTTACTTGGACCTCCCTACGAACACCTCTACAAAATCTCTTCGTGAGACTGCGAAATGTGAGCTTCGTCCTATTGGCAGTCCGGCAGGACCCGGACAAGGAACAAGATGCTCTCCTGTCACTTGCTCAGGCCGCATAATCATCTCGCAAGCATTTCGCTTTCGTCCCACTTTCCTATTGAGGTCGAGTAGCATCCTGCGATGCACTCGGATCGGGTCGACCCAGAACACCGCGCGATACTCCCAGATCAGGGAGACCCAGAACACCGCGCTTTGAAGCACTGTCTCTTTCGCTCTCAGGTCGTTTCTGCTGGGCTTGTTTGCTCTTTCGCTCGCGTTCTGCTGGCTCTGCTGTCTTCGTTTTGATGATCTTGCGCTTGCCGCTTTTCACCAAAGATGTCAGCGTTGACATGTGTGTACTCCTTTGTTTTAGTCGAACTGGCACCTGGAAGTCTCCAGATGCATCCTCGACTCATAGCACTTCGCTTTGCCCTTATCTTACTTCATACAGGATTTCATACATCTACGTCTTTAGGCTTACGAGACAACACATGGGGCGGTAGAAATAGGGCAATCATATCGTATCACGATATAATTATAGCATAACAGAGAAGCCTCGTCAAGCTTGAAGTGCTGACATCCCAGGGCTTGTGAATTATTGCTGGCCTCCTTTGGGAAAGCCAAGCAAGGCGAGAGCTTGCTGAGGACAGGAGGCGAAATGGCGTCGAGTGGCTCTGATGTGAGAGGAGCCAAAGCGATGGATCAGGGTAATGGCGAGATTGCGCAAGGCGGCCAGAATCTGTGGAGCATTGCCAGTGCGCAAGCGGGAACGGTCTTCCCCGAAGGTGACATCGCGCACATAATGAGTGCGGTTCTCGATACTCCAATGCCCACGATTGAGGTCCAGTAAGCACTCAGGACTGGCTTTAGAGGCAGTGAGCGTGGTGATGAGATAGACGACCTCGATGGTCGTCTTGCCCGCCTTGGTCACGGTGCGGGTCAGTTGAGCGACTTGGGCGACAAAGGGCCAGGACGGGGCCAGATAGGCATTCATCTCGGTACTGACCTTGATGGTGCGGACTTCGGTGCGTCCCCGTCGGCGGTCAACGGTCTCGGCTTGCAGATAGCGGGCCTGCGGATCGGCAAAATAGGTGGCCAGGTCATCGTAGAGCGTGGGTTGGTTGCCTTTGACGGTCAAGACGGTCTCGGCTCCCAACGCATGCATGAGGCGCAGGAACTCGGCGTGGGTATGCAAGGCATCGGCTGTACAGACCCGCTGCTGGATGGGCAAGGTCGGCAGCACCTGCTTGGCGACGGGGATCTCATTGGTTTTCTCGTCCACGCGCACTTGCCAGAACGTTTCCTGGCTGTGATGGGTCACGAAGGCCAGCAGATGGGGAGCCGTCTGCTCCCCCGATCTGGCTCCTCGCACCGTCTTGCCATCGAGGGCCAGTGGCTCGTCGGCAGGAGCCACCGTGGTCGCTTGCACCCACTTGCCCAGCACGCGCTCAATGGCAGAGGCATCTAGCTGTGGTAACAGCCAACGATACAACGAGCCACTGGGCGTCAGAAACAGTCGGGGACCAAACACATCCCCGAGCAAGTCTACGTGATCGCGGCACCACTGCGCGACCGCTTCGGTTCCGTCACAGTTGCACAAGAGCGCGGCGAGCAAACAAACGAGCAAGAAAGGCAGATCATAGCGCATGCCATGCGCCCCGCGTGGATCAGGCACCGCTTCCAACAGCTCAGCCAGACTCTGCAAGGCGGCTTCAGCGAGCAAGTGATCACATTGCTCTGACGTGAGAGAGGGAAGGACACAACGACGTGCGATACAATACATGGGAGGCGTCTCCTTTAGATAAGAGTGAAATTGATATCGCTATCTTATCTCTTGTGGGAAGCCTCTCTCAGCAATAATTCACAAGCCCTGGCTGACATCCACTCATAAACTTCAACCACACCAAGGTCGTGGTATAATCATTATATCGTACTGCGATAGTAATAGACTCAGAATGCGAACAGGAGGCAACGTTCATGACAAAACAACAAGTATCAGTAGCGCTGAAGCGTGCATACGATGAGCCAGCAGCAAGCGACGGCACGCGCGTCCTGGTAGAACGCCTCTGGCCCCGTGGCATATCCAAAGAGCGCGCGCATATCGACCTCTGGCTCAGGGACGTTGCGCCTAGTACCGCGTTACGTCAATGGTTTCACCATGATCCTCAGAACTTCCCTGAGTTTCGTCGTCGCTACGAAGCAGAATTGCAAACTGAGACCGCTCAGGAGGCATTGACAAAGCTACGTGACATAGCACAGCAGGGACAGGCTGACCCTCGTCTTCGCCGCACATGGAGCAGCTTATTCCAATGCCGTCGTCCTCCACGACCTCCTGTTGCAGAGCTCCTGAGGAGCAAGAGCATGCAGAAGCACACACAGACACCGCATACTACTGATATCACCTCTAGGGGGACTCTACTCAGATATGTCCAGCTTCCCTGGCTCATGCGCCAGTATCCACGCATCCCTGTCTTCGCACTCTATAACTTCCTCAGCGGCTTTTTGAGTATCGGGCTGATGGCGGCGTTTGCCGTCCTCTTGCATTCGCCTTTCATCTTTCCTTCGCTTGGCCCTACTGCCTTCCACTACTTCTCCAGGCAGACTGCCCCCAGTGCCTCTCCGCGCAACGCCATCATCGGCCATCTCATTGGCACCTTTGCCGGCTACTTCAGCCTGATCGTGACAGGCTTAACGACAGCGGGGCCAGCGATTGCTAACGGCGTCACGTGGCCGCGCGTGATCGCCGCTGCGCTCTCCCTAGGACTTACGGCGGGATTGATGATTCTGTTTCGTGCATCGCACGCGCCAGCGGGGGCAACCACGTTGATTATCTCTCTTGGCATCCTCACCCAGCCCTGGCAACTGGTGGTGCTCATGATCGCCATCATCCTGCTGACCCTCCTGGCCATGGCCATCAATCGCCTCTTTGGCATGCCGCTCCCGCTTTGGAGTCCACCTGCTGCGCCAGCCAAAAGCGTTGATGGTGCTAACAAGGATTGACATACCCTCTCTCCTCTTCATGGTTTCCCAGATTTCTGAGTGTTTGGACGGATTTTTGCCCCCACATACCGAAGAGTGATTGAAGTTTAGACTAAATCCCTGCGAAGTAAGGCTGGGAGCCAAGCGAGCCACTTTTGACGAAAATCGCATGATTCAGTCTACAAGCCACTTGATGCGAAATTAGTCTAAACATGAATGGAGAGTGAAAGATGCACAACAGGTTTTTCTCTGCTCATGGTCATTCCTCCATGTGTTTTTCAGGTGTATTGGTGCTACCTTGTGAAACTTCAGCCGTAGCAGTGTCGCCTGCAATAAGCGCTCCGAGCGCACGAACGAAGGCAGGTCCTGCCAATTGGAGCTCGTGACGATGAAGGAGCGAAAGCTTTTGCAGGATCTGCTCCCCCTGTGGAGTGAGCTGGATGATGACGCGTCGCTGATCGGCTTCATCCCGCGAGCGGTTGATGAGACCTCGCCCCACCAGCCGATCAATGAGCTCGACCGTACTATGATGCCGAAGCTGGAGTCGCTCGGCCAACTCACTGATCGTGGCTTTCCTCCCGGCCGGCAGTCCCTTGAGCGCAAGCAAGAGCTGGTGTTGCTGAGGCACGAGACCTGCCTCGCGTGCCGCCTGCTCGCTAAAGTGCAAAAAACGCCGAATCTGATAGCGAATTTCGGCTAATGCGCAGTAATCGGCCATTGAAATGTCAGCAGTAGAATGCATCATACCTCTTTGTTATGTCGTACTACGATGTAAAATACCAGAACAACAACTGTCCCGTCAAGTCCCCTGAAGCAGACATGCTGATCTAGCTGCATGCTTCCAGAGAAAAGTTGCTAAAGGGATCTTATCTTCTTGCACCTGGCCAATATTCCAATTTCCGTCGAGACCACCTGCGAAATGTGGGCTGTATTGAGCAGGATGTCACTAACACCATAATGTGGCCGCCAAAAAAAGCATAACCTGGCCATATACATTAACTTTTACACTCACCTTGTCGTCTCGCAATTGTCTCTGTAACAGCATTTCCTGGCCGGAACTACCCAGACCTACGCGATGAGTCACAAAACTCGTTGAGGAAATTTCCTAAAAAAGCATTTGTTGGCCGCCGCGGCCACTTTATGCTGTTAGTCACAAGGAATAAAAATAAGGAAGTCGAGCGGGGGGGTAAAGGGCATGGATAGGATCAGTGTGACTCAGCCGGGTCACAGCGAGATTGCAAGCTCGACTTCCTTATATTCAGTGTACTTGTGGGTACAACAAGCAAGATGTGTATCAAGTTGTTTCAGGACGACTGCGACGCCCGTATATGGTAGGGGCGACCCTTGCGGTCGCCCCGAAAAATCTTCCCTCCCGAAAAATCCTCCCTCCCGAAAAATCGTCGCCCCACCCATTCACATCTTGCTTACACCCGCCGCCTTCTCAATTTGGGGATGAGCAGGGCCGCCAGTATTATACCGGCTGCCAGACCGCCGAGGTGATCTACAATGCCGATGCCGGCGTTGGTGAAGCCGAAGACCAGGTTCAGGCCAAGCCAGAAGACCCAGTTCGTGATGGCTCCTGTACCGCTGGCGCCGAGAGCGCGGCGATTGACTAAGTAGAAGACGCCAAGCGCGCCGAAGACGCCGAATATCGCGCCCGATGCACCGGCTGCCAGGGAATGGGGATCGGCAAAGAAGTAGGTAACGATCCCTCCGGCAATGCCCGAAAGCAGGTAAATCGCCAGGTAACGCCACTTACCGTAGAAAACTTCAACAGCCGGCCCAATGAAAAACAGCGAGAGCATGTTCAAGCCGATATGCAGGAAATTGAAGTGTAAAAACATGGCGGTGAAGATGCGCCAGAAATCATTGTGCCCTGGAATAGCGGATCCTACTTGTGCCCCAAAATTGTATAGCACACCCTGGTCAATATTGCCACCCGGCATTCCGCCGGCCTGGGTCACGCTGACTAAAGCTGTTATCAAGAAGACCAACACATTGATCGCTATCAGGATGTTGGTGACGAAGCGCGGGTTCTGGCTCATCCAGAAACGGGTGCGGACGACCTGGCGCTGCATATTCGTGCGGTTCCAGTTTGGTACCTGCTCTCCATCGACGCGGGGCGCGCCTCGCCCGGTTCCCGGCGGTGGAACGTCTACTCCGGGCATCGCGGCCCCGTTGCCGTTGTAGCCGGGCGCGCGCGCCGGTTCAACGGGCGGGAAGACATTTTCGAAGGTGCCGCCGAAAGAGAGACGGGCCGCGCGCGAACGTGCCAACCCCGCGTCGTAATCATGTCCGGTGACGCGCAGCAGGTAGGCGCGCATGGCGTGGGCGTAGGCGTTGCCCGGATCTTCGGCGATCACCGCTTCCAGGTTTTGCAAAGCGCGGTCGTAACTGCGATCAAGCAGGTTGAGCAACGCCTGGGCCATGCTAGCGACAACACCTTCCGGTTGCAGTTCCTGCACTTTCTTACAGGCCATAAAGACCACGCCATACGCGCCAAGCGCGACGTTGGCCTCCGCCAGCCCTAAATGAACAAAAGGATTATCGGGTTCTATTTGAGCGGCGTGCGCGTAGGCAATAGCAGCTTCGCGCCCCTGGCCCTGCGCCAGCGCCTGTTTGCCGCGTTCAATATAAGTCTGTACATCAGTCTGAGCTTCCAAAAGTGTTCCCTCCCATAATATGTAACGAGATAAGTGCAATAAATAGTTCCGCACCTCGTAACAAGGCGATGTGTTTAATCATACGCTCTTTTCTGCTTTAGTCATTGCAAAGTTAAGACAGAATGATCTCCTACATATAATACGTCCAAGCCAGGCAGGAGTTGTGTTATTCTACCCATTTGTGCTTGTAGGGATTATATCGTATTTTCAGCAACAATGCTATTTTATGTCTCGTAGCACGGGCGAAGGCCAGGGGGCTTGCCCCATTGGCGTTCACTTCAGCACTACTGTCATCACGGCTGTCATCCTGAGCGCAGCGAAGAATCTGCGCCTGGCCCGCGAGAGATCCTTCGCTGCGCTCAGGATGACAGGCGGTGCGGAAGGATGACCGGTGGCGGGCGGGGCTTGCCCCCGCCCTGGCCGCGTGCGATAATAGCTCATGGTATGAACTACCAGAGAATACATACAGTGAATAGATAAAGAAAGGGGTCATATGCTATGAGAAATTCCACGTTATACATCGCCATTATAGTGGTTGGCATTATCGCGCTGGTGGTCGGTGTGTTGTACCAGGTACAAGCTCTTGGCCTTGGCTATCATCCCACACGCGCCATTGCGGGCATTGCGGTGGGTGTGATTCTGCTCATTATTGGCATTGCCGGAATGATGGTGACGCGCAACAGAAGCCGGTTGTAAGCGCTGTAAAAACGATGCGGATTCACCTTACAGAGCATACATCGACGCTCCCTCCCGGCCCCGGTATAGCTCATGCATCATCTGCGCCCTCGATCATGGAATGACCTCGCCGGATTTCCTGGACGGCCTGTATGCAAGCTTGCAAGAACCCTTCCGAAAGGCGGCGAAACGATGACTGGCGCAACTTTTCCATTTGACCCTGTTGACCTCCCGGCGCTGAAAAGCTGGCTGGCCGCGCAAGACAACACGCAGGGCGCGTTACGCCCGGTGGATATCGGCGAGATTGTGATTGGCCCCGGCGCGTTGCTAGAATTGCCTGATGTCTTACGGCGCGCCGGTATCGAGCCGGGCGCGCATATCCACCTGATCATAGATGAGACCCCCATGTGGCGCGACGACGTGGAACTGAAACCATTTGTGCGGGAATTGCTGTACGTCGCCGGATATAGCGAATCTGCCATGCACCTGGAAGATGATGATTATGGAATGGTTCATGCCGACTTTGACAGCGTCGAAGGCGCTGTGTGGGGGTTGGAGCGGGGACATCTGGGCACGTCGGCAAGAGCCATTATCGGGCTTGGTTCGGGAACCGTGACCGATATTGCCAAACACGCCGCCTATATGTATAACCAGAAGCATCCCGACCGACCGCGTATGGTGTATATTTGCGTCCCGACCGCCAATTCCGTCACCGCCTATGCCGCCAACATGGCAGTATTGCTCAAGGACGGCGTCAAGCGCACCGTTCCTTCATGCTATCCCGACGCTATTGTATGTGATCTGCGCGTGCTGGCCGACGCGCCTGAAGAGATGACGCTGGCCGGCCTGGGCGACTGCTGCGCCCGTTTCGTAGCCTATGGCGACTGGTATCTTGCCAGCGCGCTCGGCCTGGTCGATTACTATAGCGAAGTTCCACTGGCCCTGCTCGACAACCTGGATACCATCTTGCTGGAACACGCGGCCAGCATTGGGAAGCGTTCCCATGCAGGCGAAGCGGTAGTGATGCGCGCCCTATTGCTGGCAGGCATCGCTCAATCCATCGTCAACATGTCGGCCCCCATCTCAGGCGCCGAGCATGTAACTTCGCACGTTTTAGATATGATTGCCCAACATTACGAACGCGGCCTTGCCCTGCACGGCGCGCAGGTGGGTGTAGCAACCATCACCGCCGCCGGACTCTACCAGCGTTTCCTTGACAGGTTTGACCCCGCCACCATCAATATCGATACCTGCTACCCCGCAGACGAGCCATTGCAACGCTATATCCGTCACATCTTCCGCGCCATCGACCCCACCGGCGCGATGGCGAAAGAATGCTGGAACGATTACAGTAAAAAGCTGGCCCTGTGGCGCAAGCAACGCCCGCGCTTTGAGCAGTTTTGCGCCAACTGGCACGAGACATTCCGCCCGAAACTGGCCTCATTAGTGCGCAGACCGGAGGTTGTGCAGCGCATCCTCGAAGAGGCGGGCGCGCCGCTCACCATCGAGGCCCTGGATCCGCCCATCAGCCAGAAAGAATACGACTTCGCGGTGCGCAACGGCCATTTTATCCGCCAGCGTTTTGTGCTGGGCGACCTGTTGTATTTCCTGGGATGGGAATAAATTACGAGCGTCTTCGTCTTCTTGCCAGCGGGATGTATACTTTCTCAAAAGTCACGCCCAGGCTAATGAGTACGCCTGCCGCGATGCCTTCGCCTTCGAGCAACATGGCAAGCAGCAGGTGTTCGGTGCCTACAAATGTTTTATCCAGCTTATAAGCTTCAGCAACCGCGTGCCGGATCACCTTCCGAGAGCGCGGGGTAAATCCGACCACGTCTGGGATAGCGCGCGAGCCGCTATGCGCGATGATGAATTCAACCGTGCTGCGAATCGTCTCGCGATCGACTTTCAAATCTTGCAAAATCTGCGCGGCCAATCCCTTTTCTTCGCTTACCAGGCCGAGCAGCAGGTGTTCCGTGCCAACGAACTTTTGCTGTAGTTTGTGCGCCTCTTCCTGCGCGCCATTGAGTACTCGCCTGGCGCGCACGGTGAATACGCCAGGGATGTTGTTTGCTTCGCTTTCTTCTCTGGCAGGCGCAGGCGTGAAATCGTCGTCATCTTGCGCGTTTGATACCTCTTGATCGGTTAGAATGATGGTATCTGTATCCGTTTGCCATGATACGTGTGTCGAACTTGCTGCTGATGTACTGAGTACTTGTATTGTTTGAGTTCGCACCTTCTCAAGGTTGACGCCCAAACTTGCCAGTACACCTGCCGCGATGCCATCGCCTTCCCGAACCAATCCCAGCAAGAGATGTTCCGTGCCGATATAGTGGTGATTCAAGCGTCTGGCCTCATCTACTGCCAGCTCGATCACCTTTTTGGCGCGGGGAGTCAGGCCAATTTCGCCCAGCACGATGCGGTCCCGCGCCCGATAATAAACTCGACAGCGTTGCGCACTTTGTATAGCTCCACACCCAGGCTTTCTAATACACGGGCCGCTACGCCTTCCCCCTCGCGTACCAGGCCCAGCAGGAGATGTTCGGTGCCGATATAGTTGTGCTGAAAACGCTGCGCCTCTTCCTGCGCGAGGCTGAGAACCTTTCTGGCTCTCTCGGTGAACCTATCAAATCTGTCGCTGGCATTCATGTGCTGGTCTCTCCTGTCCTGGCTTGATAGTGGTACAACGGGGGTCTATCTGTGTCGATCAGTAAAGACGTTACGAATAAGAAATGCTCAAAAAGAGAGTTTCGCAGGTGCGTTTATATAAGTATACTCAAGCAACCAGGTCGGCGCAAGCCTCACCCGCCGCCTGTCATCCTGAGCGTAGCGAAGAATCTCTTGCCGACCAGCGCGCTGATGCTCCACGTAAGCCTGGTCAAGTTGTCATCCTGAGCGTAGCGAAGAATCTCTTGCCGACCAGCGCGCAGACCCTTCGCTGCGCTCAGGATGACAGCAGTGCTTCAGTGAACGACTCTGGGCTTGCCCCCACCCTGGTCAACACTACAATTTGTTATGGTAAAAGCACACAAAATGCAAATAATATGCAAACTTGCGCCTCAAATAGCGTTAGTTTAAGTAAGAGTAATGGTGGGAAGTAGTATTCGTAACTCTCGCGGGTGGCGCTGGCGAACATGTTTTATTTGGGTTCGGTAGAAGAAGTAGATGAGGAAACAGCAGTACGATTTTTGCGATATAATCTGTATATAATCAGAAATTAGCCAGAAGGCCACTATGCAACATTATCAGTTAAATATACCTGCAACACAGACGCCATCAACCATGAATGGCGCAACTTCGGAAAGACAGTACGCGGGCTTATCAGGAAATTTTCAAGATCACGCTGCTGAATTGGCGCGCCTGCGCCAGGGCGTCATGCACGTGCGTATCCGTCACTTTTATTGTACCCTGGAAGAATCGTTTGACACGTCATTGCGCGGGATCGCCTTTGTGGTTGGCACCGGTACTGGTCGGCCCAACGAACCGGGGCGTGTCATCGATGTTTCACCCGCCGCGCAGCGTCTGGGCGTCAGTCCCGGTATGCCCTTGCGACGCGCTTACCGCATCGCGCCGCGTGTGCGCTTCATGCCCGCGTCCTATGACCGTTACCAACCGGTGCTGCACCAGTTGCTCGAGCGTTATCGCGCATATTCGCGCATTATCGAAACTATTCCCATGTCCGACGCCTATATTGACTTACGCGGCTGTGAGTTACCTTTCAACTCGCCCGTTTCGCTGGCCGAACGTCTCTGCGCGGAAATCGCCGAACTGGGCCTGACCGCGCAAATCGGCATCTCCAACGGCAAGGCTATCGCCGAACTGGCCGCCTTGTTGAGCCGCAAGGATGGCCGCGAAGGCGTTCTCTACATTCCGCCTGGGCGCGAAGCATCCTTTGTGCAGACCCTGCCCCTTTCCCTGCTGTTGCAGGTGCGCGCGGCGGGCGCGGGTCAGCCAGGCGCGTTCCCTGAACTCAGCGAGCATGACAGCCATGCATCGCGTCCACCAGAAATCGAGAGCAAAAGCGAACCGACCGACGCGGTGGCTATCGCTGAAATGGTGGCGCACCTGAAAGATTTTGGCATCACTGCCTTTGCTCAAATCGCCATACTGGCGGAAGAAGGACTGCGCCGCCGCCTGGGACAGCTCGGAAGCTGGCTTTTCCACCTGGCGAATGGCGAAGATGTCAGCCTGGTTGTGCCTGATGCGCCACCCATGAGCCAGAATGCGCGCGTGCGTTTCCACCATGCCGCCGATGCCGACGAAACCTGCGCCGCTGTTCGCAAGCTGGCCGACTACCTCAGCGGGCGCCTGCGCGAACAGCATATCAAGGGGCGTGTCATCGCCCTGATGCTCTGGCCCAACCGCACGGTGCGCCAGGAAACACGCAAGCTGGTCATGGGGAACGACGGCGAAGAAGTGGCCGTCACTGCTGCCGAGGAAGCCATCATTGGACAGATGGCCCTTTCCAATCATACCGATGATGCCGACGTGATCGCCCATCACCTGCTCATGCTCTTCGCGCAGCACCACCATCCCGGAATGCGCTACCACCAGGTGCAGGTACGCATTGGCGATATCATCACCGTCATCCCGGCCTTCATTCCGCCGCCCGCCCGCGTGCGCGGCAGACCCACGCGCAAATTGTAAGCAGGCCAGTAGGGACGCCCCTTGTGGGTGTCCGCGTCGCCTACGAACGTATCACAGAGGAACGCGGACACCCACAAGGGGCGTCCCTACTGGCTTCTTCTGGGCAAGAGGTGTATAGTACTTAATAGGAGAGCATTCCATGCTCCCCGCTATTCGGATGTATTTTCCGCAAAAATGAAACAAACAACCGATCATATTCGTTATACGAGTGTTGCAAAGTGGGGATTTGCGCTTATTAGTGGCCTGCTCGCGCTATTTTTTGGAGATACTTCAATGTCTGTGACACCACCCGATAACCCGGCGGATAACCCATCCGAGCGTCTGCCCGATCTATATGAGATCGAGGCGATTACTACCGCAAAAAGGGCAACAGCAACATCCGATAAAGTTGATGAGACTCCGACTGCTGAAATGCCGGCAAGCTCTCCAGAAAAAGTTGACGAGATTCCAACGGCAAAAATACCAGCGAGCGCTTCCGGGGAAATTGACGAAATCTCTACAGCGCAGATGCCAGCGAGTACTGTTCGTGAAGACAGAGGCGTTCCAACGGCAAAGATGCCAGCGGTTACTTCCGATAAAAACGATGAGGCTCCAACAGCTACAATTCCGGCGCTTCCCCCGGCGCAGTAAAAAAGCGCAAGCGTCGTCCCTATTCAAAGCGACGCCGCATTATTACACTGGTGGCGCTGGCTGTTGTGCTGGCGGGTGTGCTCGTACCCGCGGGCTTTTTGATCGCTTACGGCGTGAGCGGGTATCAGACGTATGTTGCGCTGAAGAACCAGGCGCATGATGGCGTAAATCATCTCTTGAATGTGAAAACCATTTTCACAGGCGTCAAAACGCATCCGAGCGGCTTTCTTGATGCAGGAAAATTGCTGCTCGCGCAGCAACAGTTGGACGCGGCGCAAATCGATTTCGAGCAGCTTCAATATAAAATCGATCATACCCCCATTATCGCAACCGTCACTTCGTATTTTCCACAATTCATTCCACAGGTGCAGACCGCGCGCGCGGCCAGCCGTATTGGCGTCGATGTCACTCATATGGGACAGGAGTTGATTTCGACCGCGCTCTTCCTCGCTCCCAGCTTTCGCGGATCCTTGCTCACCAATTCGAGCAAACCACTGGTGACGCAGGAGATGCTGAACCTGGTAGGCACGACCATCAGTGACCTGCTGCCGCGCCTGACCGACATCCAACTACAATCGCGCCAGCTCTCGCTCGACAGCCTGCCCGTTAGCGCGGCGCAACGTGATGAGTTCGGGCAGTTGTTACAGATTCTCCCCCAGGCTGAGATCGATCTTGAGCAGGCGCTTAACTTGCTGGGCGCGGCCAACTGGCTGCTGGGCGTGGATTCGCCGCGCACCTTCCTAGTACAGACGATGGACCGGGCGGAACTGCGGCCAACGGGCGGCTTTACCGGTCAATATGGGGAATTGACCATCAACGGTGGGCGCGTCGGAGCATTTACGCTGAAAGACATCTCCCTGGTCGAATACACCAATACCAGCGCAACGATTGGCATGGTGGCTCCCGCTCAGTATCGTTCGTGGTGGCCGTTCGCTAACTGGGGATTACGCGACTCCAATCTTTCCGCCGATTTTCCAACCTCGGCCCAGATCGCCATTGAGCAATACCAGCTTGAGGTGGGGCATCAAGTAGATGGGGTGATCCTGTTTACGCCATTCTTGATCGAGCATGTATTGCAGATTATCGGGCCAATTCACGTTCCCGGCTACAACGATACGATTACCGCGCAGAACCTGGAAGACCGCCTGCACTATTACCAGCAGGATAGCGCCGGTATCGCCAAACAGTTTGTCTACCAGCCCGGCGATACCAGCACCTCTGATCGCAAGCGTTTTACCGGCTACCTGGCGCATCTGATTATGGACCAGGTGCGCCACGCGCCGCCAGATGAACTGCTAGCAATCGGGCAGGAAGTGCTGCACGATCTGAAGACCAAAGACTTGCAGGTGTATTTCAGCGATCCCCAGGCGGAAAACCTGCTCGTGCAATATAACGATGCAGCCCAGCTTGATCGCTCGACTTCTCACGACAGTTTGTACGTCGTACAGGCTAATGTGAGCGCGAGCAAAGCCTCGCAATACGTCAAAACCACTATGCATGATACGGTGACGCTTGACGCGACGGGCGGCGCAACACACCAGTTACAACTGCGGCTGGTCTATAATCAGATTGGCCCAGTGTATGGCTACGACACTTACCGCGATTATGTGCGCGTCTACGTACCGCCCAACAGTCGCCTGCTGTGGGGCGATGGCTTCGATACGGGCGTACCCCTCTGCGGAGGCCAGTACTCGCAATGCTCGCCAACGGGTGTGTACCCGCAGGATCAACTGGTCTGCCCTACTGGACTCTATCAACCGGGAGCGCAGGCCCCCTCCATCACTGATCCGAACGGCGGAAGCTGGCGTCCGCTTGACACCATCGGCCCACCAACGAATATGAAAAGCGACGAGCCTGGACGTGCTATGTTCGGCGGGTGGGTAGTTGTGCCTAAGAACTGTACCATGACCGTGACACTCTCCTGGTACGTTCCGCCCCTGGCGAAAAACTACTCGTTGCTGGTGCAGAAACAGGCTGGCATGTTCCCCGAACTAGACCTGACGGTTCTGCCCACCCCTGGCGATTGCGCCAGCATGGGCCTTAGCCGCTCTCCACTTTGACGGCATCATGGGCGAGGACATGTCCTTCACAGCGCCATCTTTCAGGCCCGCGCCGCACACGGGTTCGACAGGATGTTATCCACAACCGGGTGTGTGACCACCCAACGCCAGGGCGGGACTTGCCCCAGAGTCACTAACTTTAGACAACCAGGGCGGGGCTTGCCCTGGGATAAGCATGATGAGCGACAAGAAATCACCGGCGGTCGCCGGTGATTTCTTGTCGCTCATCATGCTTATCCCAGGGAGGGATTGAAGAGCAAGTCTCTACTGTATCTTAAAATCTGTATTGACCGGGGTATTCGACTGCGGATCGATGCCGCCTATCTTCGCCAGAAAAATCAGGGTGTAGGCGGTGTTATTCTCTGGCATAAGGAAGGTAACGGTTCCATTTACACCGCTGGTATTCGCATTTATCGTAGTGGGCAGCGTTGTAGCTACCGTCGGATTAGTGACGCCACCCGCTTTCAGACGCATATACTCATCCGTAAAACCGATGTTTACATTGCCGGAGGTAGGGTTATCCACATTGAACGTCATGACGACATAGCGCATTCCCGTAGTGGCCTGTTTGCCGTTGATACTCAGCGTCTGTGTGGCACTCTTCAGCGTCCAATTCAGCCCGCCGTAGCTGATAGGCTTATTTGGGTTGACCGTTTTGGCCTGGAAAGAGCTAAGGTCGGCTTTGCCCGTTAATGGAATGGTTATCTGCGCTTCCTGAGCGGTTCCCAACACCAGCTTCAACTGGTCGATTTTGTCGCTCGTTGGTACGGCGAAATCCAGCCAGTTATTGCGCGTTACACCGCTGTCAGGCCCGATTGATTGCAACGCATTGGCTAATGTGACGCTGCTATT
Source organism: uncultured Chloroflexia bacterium (assembly GCA_963769535.1). Taxonomy (GTDB): domain Bacteria; phylum Chloroflexota; class Ktedonobacteria; order Ktedonobacterales; family Ktedonobacteraceae; genus CF-113. Next base: position 993,931 of record CAVYMC010000011.1, read on the forward strand.
GTCAGGTAAAATCAGGTGAGCTGCGTCGCCGTACAGGAAATCCGCGGTGTTTTTGCCGTTGTTCGTCTCTTTGATGTTTACACGGATCATACCGTTGGCAGCCGTGCTGTTGTCATCGATAAAAGCGGTTGATTGTTGCACATTCACAATGGTAATATCCACTCCAGCGTAAGTAACAGACTGGTTGATATTGGCGGTAGTGATGGGTGGCTGGGTAGTTGGCACACTGCCGTTACTGTTGTTCGTGTTGTTATTGGATTGTTGAATCTGGTTTTTAAACTGGTTGATAAAGTTGGGATTGGCCTTGTAGTAAAAGTATGCCGGAGTCCCGAAAACGATAAGCAGGATGACTAGAGTGACGAGGCAACCGCAGCAACCGCTGCTCTGGCGGCGCGCCTGGTAGCCCGGTCGATAACGGCGCAGAAAGAAAAGCAGACCCATCGCCCCAAGCGCTTCAGCGATTGGATTGGATTTCTGCTGTGGCTGCTGGTACGGCGGCATTTGCTGCTGGCCGAATGCGCCCGGCGCTTGCGCGTAGGGTGGAACCTGTTGCTGTTGCTGACCATAGGGCGCCGGTGTATAACCCTGTGGTTGCCCTCCATACTGGCTGGCTGGACCAGCAACCGTCATATCGCTGCCGCAGTTGCTGCAAAAACGTTGTCCAGCCGGGACTGAAGTACCGCATGCCGGGCAGGGACGCCCAGAAACCTGTGACATAATAGCCCTCCTTTTTATTTAGCAGGCAATTCTTTAATAATAACAACCTGTAACTGGTTGATTGTCTTACCTGAGCTTATTGTATACCTGAACGGTGGTTATGTCTATTGGCATTTTCACCTATTATTCATGATCTATTTCACTATCTTAGTGGGCCAGGGCGGGGGCAAGCCCAGCCCGTACCCTATACGAACGAATCGGCATTGGACATCGTATAGGGTACGGGCTGGGCTTGCCCCCGCCCTGGTTTATCCCACCCTCAAATGCTACAATGGCATTGAAAAACAAGAGGAGCAACTAACATGCCATCAAGCACCTATGATCCCCAGGCGCGCGCGCTATTGGACGGAGCGCAGCGACAGAGCAACCGGGTAATCACCCTCGATCAAGCAAGCATTGAAGTTCCAGCGCCTTTTGCTTCGCCGGAAGACTGGCGCGACCAGTGGATCTATTTTCTGATGCTTGATCGCTTCAACAATCCAGGCGCGCCACCGCGCAACATGCCCTATGACGCTCTCTATGGCAGTTTTCAGGGTGGTTCATTTAATGGCGTGCGCCAGCAATTACCATACTTGAAAGGACTGGGAGTAGGAGCGATCTGGCTTTCGCCTGTGCTGAAGAATGCTCAGTATAGCCCTGGCAGCTATCATGGATACGCCATTCAGGATTTTCTGCGCATCGAGCCACGCTTCGCGTCGAGTCCAGATATGGCCGAGCAGGAGTTACGCGCCCTGGTGGACGAGGCGCACCGGCTGGGCATGTACATTATCTTTGACATCGTGCTCAACCACACGGGAGATGCGTTCGCCTATCAATGCGGCGCGGGCGACGCCACCTGCCAGGGAACGCAGGGGTCGGAGGCAATATATAGCGATACCCCATATGCTATCGAGTGGCGCGATGAACACGGCGAGGCGCGCCAGGATTGGCAGATTGGGGAGGACATTGTAAATCCGCCACTCGATGCTACTGTCTGGCCGGTAGAGTTGCGCCGCAACGCATTTTTCCGCCGCCAGGGTCTACCCCAGGCAGGCGGAGACCCGACCACCGGCGACTTTGCCTCGCTGAAACAAATGCTGACCGCCGACCCGCAACTGCAAGCGGTCTTGATTCGCGCCTACCAGCTTCTCATAGCGAAATATGACGTTGACGCATTTCGCATTGACACACTCAAGTACATCGACAGGGGCTTCGCGCGCGAATTTGGCAATGCCATGCGCGAGTACGCCCAGAGTATCGGCAAGAAGAACTTCTTCACCTTTGGCGAAGTTTACGACAGCGAAGAGAAGATCACTGCTTTCATCGGGCGCAACACGGTGGATACGGAAACGGGCGACATAATCGGCATAGATGCCGCGCTGGACTATCCACTCTTTTATCGCCTGCCTTCCGTATGCAAGGGGATGCTCGCGCCCTCGGAAGTGGTCAATATGTACGAGCAGCGTAAGTTGATTGAGCACGATATTCTCAGCACGCACGGCGACGCCACCAACTATTTTGTTACCTTCCTGGACAACCATGACCAGACCCAGCGTTTCTACTATAGCCCGGCTGCTGACCCGCGTGGATTCGACGACCAACTTACGCTGGGCATAACATGCCTCTTCTGTTTGCAAGGCATCCCCTGCCTGTATTATGGCACCGAGCAAGGATTGCACGGCAGCGGCAACACGCCGGAAGCGGTGCGCGAGGCCCTGTGGGGCAAGCCATCCGCGTTTGACCAGTCCTCCACGTTCTACAAGGCCATCAACGCTATCGCGAGTGTGCGGGATAATCAACCCGCTCTGCGCTATGGCCGCCAGTATTTTCGTCCCCTATCAGGCGATAGCGTGACCTTCAGCATCTCGCAACTCGCGCCGGGCGTTCTGGCCTACTCGCGCCTTCTAAGCAACATAGAAGTCGTCATCGTCGCCAATACCACCGATCAAAATGAAACGCTGGCAATCCTTGTGGACGAGACCATCAATGCGCCGGGCGATCTGTACCAGGTACTATTCAGCAATAAACCCACGTTCACCAATCCGGGCGCAGTACAGAACAGCGAGCCGAATACAACGGTATACAACATAGATGGCAGCGTCAATCATGGCTCTGTGCGCTACGTCACGGTGACGCTGCAACCGTTGGAAGCGCAGATTTTAGGGAGTCTGCGAGGGTAGATTTTCAACGAAAGGAGTCAGAAGAATCATGCGCGAGCAAGAAGGCTTTATTCCGGTGGACGGATACCGCGTCTGGTACCGCGTCGTAGGCGGCGGCGCGGAGTACGAGAACACCCCACTATTAACCCTGCATGGCGGACCCGGCGTTCCCCATGACTACATTACTGACATGGCGGCGCTGGCCTCCGATAGTCGCCGCGTCATCTTCTACGACCAGCTCGGCTGCGGGCGTTCCGACCAACCCAACAATCCTGCTATGTGGACGATCGAGCGATCTGTGGCGGAAATAGACACCGCGCGCCGCGCCTTAGGTCTTGATAAAGTACATCTATGGGGGCAGTCCTTCGGCGGCTTATTTGCCATCGAATATGCCCTATCCCAACCGCCGGGCCTCGTGAGCCTCATCCTCGCCAGCAGCACCAGCAGCATACCCCTTTGGGTTGCCGAGGCGAACCGCCTGCGCGAGGCGTTGCCGCCAGAGGCGCAGGCCACGCTGCTGCGTCACGAGCAGGCAGGCACGCTCGATGACCCTGAATACCTGCAGGCAACGACCGTCTTTTATGATCGCCACGTCATCCGCCTGAAACCCATACCACCGCGCGTCCAGCGCGCCATGGATCAGACGGGACAAGTGTACTACACCATGAACGGCCCCACCGAATTTCACGTCACCGGCACCATCAAAGATTGGGACCGTACCAACCGTCTTTCCGAAATCCACGTCCCGACATTGATTACATCGGGACGCTACGACGAGTCAACCCCGCTGCTCAACGAAGTTCTACACAAAGGCATCGCCGGTTCAGAATGGGTAATCTTCGAGCACAGTTCCCACATGGCCCACGTCGAAGAACGCGAACTGTACCTGGCAACGGTGAAGGCGTTTATTGAGGGGGTTGAGACTAACATATTAAAGGAGATAGACATGACTTTGTGAAGAGCAACATGAAACTATTGTGAAGTAAAATGCTTTTTTTCTCAAGGAGCGTATGCTATACTAGGGCCGTGTTCAAAGTAACGTATATTCATCGATTAGAACCTGCTTGAGGAGATGAGAATTATGAGCCAGTACCCTCCTAATCCGAATAATAATCCCTACGGGCAGAATCCTTCCGACCCTAATTATAATCAGGGTACGGCTTATGGTGGACCGCCTTCAGGGCCGGGACAGACTCCGAATCCTTACAATCCCTATCCAAACAATCCACCTGCACCTGACACAAATCCGAGTCCCTATGGGCCTTACGGGCAGAATCCGCCTACTCCGGCGCCACCGCCTTACAATCCATACGACCAGACGGTTGCCGAATCCGAATTACAATCAGTATGGAACCGTGCCGCCTGCTCCAACTGTGCCGCCCACGCAACCGCGCCGGGGTACCTCGATGCTCGTTATCCTGATTTCGGCAATAGCTCTTATACTGGTACTTGGCGGTATTGCTTTTGGTTTTGTCAGCTACAACAATACGCAGAAGACCAATGCGAACGCCACTGCTACTGCTCAGGCCAATAGCACAGCCACGGCGCTGGCTAACGCAAGCGCGACTGCGCGAGCCGCGCAAGCCGCATTGACGGCAACCGCAGTTGCTACCAATTATCCCTTTAGCGCGAATTTGAAGTTAAGCGATCCCCTGGTCAATAACAGCAAGGGTAGCAGATGGCAGGAGGATGATTTCTGCAAGTTTCAGGGAAACGCCTATCACGTTTTCGATGCGCAGGCCAATACCTTCACTGCCTGCTCTGCCATCAACACGAACTTCAGTAACTTCACATTTGAAGTAGAGGCGGTGCTTAATTCAGGTGATGCGATTGGCATCACTTTCCGGGGAAACGCGGATAAGAGCCAGTTCTACCGCCTTACCATCTATACCGATGGAAGCTATGCAGTGTATCTCTACGTGGATAACACCGGCACCAACTCACGCAAGCTGACTAACGGCAACATCACGCCCACACCAGACCTGACCAACACTAATTTCCTCTCAGTTGTGGCGCGTGGCAGCGCCATGACGATTTACTTCAATAAAACCGAAGTAACGAGCTTTACCGATCCCACGTATTCAAGCGGGCAGATCGGTGTCGCGGTTACCGACCTTTCGAAATCAGCCGACGCCGTTTTTACCAACCTGAACGTGTGGGCATTATAGCGAGACCAGGGCGGGGGCAAGCCCCGCCCCTACCCTGCTACGAAGCGGATTGCGTATTCCGTACAGGGTAGGGGCGGGGCTTGCCCCCGCCCTGGTTGTTCCACCGCTCAAGTTCGCGCTTATAGGGCTTGCCCTTGTCCTGCTAGTTCCTACGGATTTTTTCTCTTCATGATACGCTGGTAGGCCCAGACATCCAGCATTCCGCGTAATGCGCCGAGCAGGGCAAGCGCGCATCCCCCGATCAAGAACGCCAGGCCAGCTTGCTTAAAAGCTTCAAAAAGCAGGTTGTGGTTTGCGGTCAACACGCTCCAGAAGAGGGCCAACAGGTACGCGCCGGCGAACATGAGCATTCCCGCGATGGCGCTGTTGCGCACAAGCATTGGGAAGCTCATCTTCTGCGAAAGCCAGACCGCCAGTACCGCCCCCGGAGTTGGCGCGCCGATCAATGCGACGAGGAATATGCCGAACATGCGCAGGAGCTGTGGCTGTGTGAATACCAGTGGCACGGGTATGGACAGCGTTAAGGTCAGGATCATAGAAAGTGGCAACACACCCGTTAAGGCTCCAATCATAGCGGTACGCCAGAGTACCGGCGCGACTTCCACCGCGTCATAAGGGGCGTCCACCGCGCCAAGCAGACGCAAGCCGTAAATGTTGCTCGCCAGGAGCAAGGCATACGCCACAATGGGGATATATAATCCATGAGGACCTGCCTCCGCGCCAAAACTGATGAACAATCCACTCACCAGGGCAACGCCCAGCGAGACGGCCAGAAAGCGCTTGATAGCATTATCGATCGGGTGATGGCGCGTGACCCCTACAAAGCCAATAGCGGCCAGGATAAGCAAGTTGACCAGTGTGCCACAGAGAATACCCGGTACGGCAGGTGTAATAGCTCCTGGCGTTGGGTGGGCTAAAAGCAGGCCCAGGGTCGGTAATTGCAAGAAAATAGTGATGGCAATAGCGCCATAGAAGTAGAGCCTGCGTCCCCGTTTTGGCGTAGGCTCGGTTGAGCCTTTGCCATTCTCCATAGCAGCCTGCATGGTAAATGGTAGTCCCCCTCCATTTTGTGGGGCGGCTTGCGCGGGCCTGTTCCATTGGCCGGGCTGCGCGGGAGCAGGCTGCGGCATGACTCCTCCAGGTGGCGAGACGGGAGCAGCAGGGCTGTTCGGGGGATAGGAAGGATAGGGGGCTGGTTGCCGCGCTTGCATCCCTACCCCCTGCATCCCTACCCCCTGCATCCCTGCGCCCTGGGCCTGGGGGACAGGCGGCTGCCAGGAACGTTCAGCCACCGTCAAATCTTCATTGTTGGCATCGCCGCTCAAGCGCATTTTGCCGGGTGCAGCGACGGCGGGAGAAATGGCAGCCTGCAAATCGGCGGCCATTTCTGTGGCATTCTGATAGCGATCTTGAGGATTTTTAGCCAGGGCTTTCTTCACTACAAACTCGATAGCAGGCGAAAGGTCAGGGCGTCTATTTTTTATTGAGGGTACTGGATCGCTGATATGTTTAGACAGGATGGCGAAAGGATTGGAGCCGCTAAAAGGCACAGAACCCGTCAATAGTTCAAAGAGGATGCAGCCAAGCGCATAAATATCGGTACGCGCATCCAGTTGACTACCGCTGGCCTGTTCCGGCGAGGCATACTCAGCCGTGCCGAGGAAGTTGCCAACGGTGGTCAGCGCGGGCATGGCGCTCAGGCGCACAATGCCAAAATCGCTCAAGAGCAGACGGCCATCTGAATGAAAGAGCAGATTGGCCGGTTTAACGTCACGGTGAACCACCCCCAGGCTGTGGGCATAGGTAAGCGCGTCGGCCACCTGGCTGATATAACTGGAGATGGTATTGAGTTCAAACTGTTTGCGCGCGCGTCGCATTTCGTCTATGCGTTCGCGCAGGGTGCCACCGCGCACAAAAGGCATAACCAGGTAAGCCAGTTGTTCGCCCGCCACAACCGCTTCATCATACTCAAAGACGGGCAGGATATTTTTGTGTTCAAGCCGGGCTACCGTATCAGCCTCGCGCCGGAAACGCTCGAAATAGATGCGCCGGTCGTCCGCATCCACCCCTTCCGGTGGTATGACTACTTTCACGGCCACCGTGCGCACGGGGCGGGATTGCTGCGCTAAAAAAACAGCGCCCATACCGCCGCGCCCTATGATTTGTTCAAGGGTGCAGGTGCCAAGCGTGACGCCAATCACTTCGTTTATGTCCATCGATGATTCCTTTTTTGGGGTACCAGGGCGGGGGCAAGCCCCGCCCCTACCCTGTACGACTTCACCTCCCGCTGCGTAGCAGGGTAAGGGCGGGGCTTGCCCCCACCCTGGTTGGTAGGCCACTCCACATGATACTTTATCCCCATAAGTCTTGTTGCGTTACAGGTGCAGGGTCGGATCGCTTCTTGTATGTTGCGCGCCGTTCGCGCACGGCTTTTGTTGGCACGGGTTGTTCATACGTTTCCTGTTGGGCTTCGATTGCTGTCGCGGGTGCGCTGGCTAGGGCGACCATTGCTTCGAAAATTGAGCTGCGATGAATGCGGATGGTCGGCCAGAGACTTATGAGGGCTTCGAGGCTGGCGTGATCTTCCTGCGCGAACACGGGCCAGCGCCAGCGGCATTCTTGCAACGCTTCGGCTAATGGTATTGCTTGTCGCCCATTTTCACCCATCCATTCTACGAATGAAATGCCCAGATGTTCCAGCCAGTTTACCTCATATAATCCTACACCAGAAGCAAAGGCAATGCCATCACCTGTGATGCTTTCTATGGCGCGCATCAATTCTGAACGCCGGTAACAATGCAATACTTCAAAGCACAGGCGTTCAGGTATCCACCTTTCATGCAGCACACGCTGGCGCACAGAGGTGAGGTCAATGGCGGCCAGGCGCTGCGCGAAATCATCGATATAGTTGCGCAATACCTTCAACAGCCCGGTTGCTGACAATTGCCCGTCGTATTCGACTATAGGAAAAACGTGCGCGAGGCTGGCGAAGGCTCCTTTCGCTTCGATGGGGATAGCCAGCACAATATCCTTACGCGCCTGAAGTTGCTGTAATTTTTGAATTTTGCGCTCGCGGTACGCGGGAGTCCAGTAGCCCAGGATTTCAAAGTAGAGACGGTGTTGATCGCGTGTAAGCGCGAAATCGGGAATGAAGATGCCCTGCGTGGTGGATGCGCCGCTGCTGTATGTTAAGAGAAGGGGTTCAGGCTCGCGTTCGAGTTGCCAGCCATCGACACCCTGGCTCCTGGCAAGCGCGCTGAAGGCTTCGGAAAAAGATTGCTCGATGCTGCTATCAAAAACAGTATTACTATCTCCAATGGGTGTGTTAGATTTCGTTCCACTGTCAGACGGGAGCAATTTAAGCAGGTCGCTGTCCATTTCAAAACGGTAGGCGCGCTGCAAGAAATGCACGGTGGCTCCGGCTTTGACGATAGCTGACAGGGGCAGGCTGCGATTGCCTCGCACGCCATAACGCAGCAGCATACGACATAGCCGGGCCAGGCGCTGCCCGTATTGACCAGGCGCGCCCGTCATCTCCTGCGGCCCATAGAGGGTCAAGTGCAACAGCGAAGAGTCATCTTCATACGCGAGATCGTAGTAGACACCCAGTTTACGCGCCAGAAAGCACAGGCGTTTGATCGCTGCTCCTACCCCCGTGAGTGGTGTATCGGAGGCGTGGTCAGAATTGGCACGCTGCGCGGATTGCGCCTTGAGAAATGCTTTACAGTCAATCACGAAATGCGCATCAGAGGCGTTGAACAGGGCAGATTCAAATGTCCACTGATTATACAGCGCGGCCACTTCGTCGGGCGTGGGCTGCTCGCCGTCTACTCGCGTAAGCAACGCCTCCTCTTCGCTATCAAGCGCGAGCAGGTATTCCACTTCGCGCGGGCTGAGGTGGTAGACGCGGGCGAATTGATCGAGAGCTGTGGCGCGGTCGCTGGCAGCTAGAAAACCCTCATGGCGTTCATTTACGAAGTCGTAAAGCGCGAGCCGCAGGTGAATAGGAGAAGTGATGCCTGCCTCTTCCAACGTGCCATTGCCGGAAAGCTGCGTCCAATTGGGCGCGCGCCAGTTGTACCAATTGCTGAGTGTCGCAATCAAACAGTGCGCCACGCGGTAATCGCCGATACATGCGCGAGCGTCGTCAGTGGAAAAGCGGCGCTGCGGTTGGCCCAGCAATTGCTCGTGATAGTCGATCAAACGAGCAATTTCGGCGCGCATTTCGCCAGGGCGCAAAAAATTGAGTGTGACAGAAAGGATGCCACTGCGCTTCTGAACACGTTTTGGGACATCTTGCAAGCTAAAGCGCACACGTTTCTCCTTGTGATGATTCTCACCACGCGCATTATAACGCTTATCTGCGACGTTTCGCTATATCTTCTTCAGTGGTATCACTTGTGACGAGTTCGTATAACCAGGCCTGGCCTGCTTTGGGGCGCAGGACGCGGCCCAGGCGTTGAATGTATTCGCGCCTGGTGCTGTTGCCACTGACGATGATGGCGACGCGGCAATCAGGCACATCGACACCTTCGTTGAGGACGCGCCCGGAGACCAGTTTGCTGTACGCGCCGGAGCGGAAGTGTTCGAGAATGGCGCGGCGTTCCTCGGCGGGAGTTTTGTAGGTGATGGCGGGCAGGCAGAAGCGGCGGCTGATCTCATCGACTACGGGGTTGTATTCTGAGAAGAGGATGACCTGGTCTTGCGCGTGCAGGCGCAGCAGGCGTTCGATCTCGGCATATTTGGCGGGGGCATTCATGGCGATGTTGCGAGCTTCGCGCCAGGCAAGCATGGCCTTACGCGCTTCAGGGTCGCGCGCGCTCATGAAGATGACCTTCTGCTGAAAATCTTCGGGCGAGCGAATGATGATATGCCTTTTCTGCAAAAAGGCGCGATAGATGCGCCTTTGCCCGGTGTAACGCGCTTCTTCCTCTTCGGACAGGGCAATGTCGATTGGCACTTCTTGATATTGCGCCAGGTAACGCCCCTCGGTGAGTTCGGCGGGGGCGCGGCGATAGACTTCTGGCCCAATAAGTTGCTGCAGGTCGAGATGGGCCATGTCACTACGTTCGGGCGTGGCACTCAATCCCAGACGCAGGGGCGTAAAAGCGCTCTCGGCGATCAGGCGATAGGTGGGCGCGGGCAGGTGATGGCATTCATCGAAGATGAGCAGCCCGAAACGTTTCAATTCGCGGGGATTGAGCGCGGCAGAATCGTAGGTGATGATGGTAATGGGCTCCAATTCTTTTTCGCCACCGCCGAAGATGCCGATGTCGTCCAGGCTGACTCCGAGGGCAGCGGACAGTGCAACGCGCCACTGCTGGAGAAGATCAAGGGTGGGGACTACTGCCAGCGTCCACAGTTTCGTTTCGTGGATGGACATGGCCGCGACGAGCGTTTTGCCCGCGCCGGTTGGCAGGACAACTACACCCGCGCCGCCTTCGGCCAGCCAGTTTGACAGCGCCTCGTGCTGGTAGGGACGCGGTTCGACCTGCAAGTTGGTTGCAAAGGGCAGGGATGGTCGTTCTTCGAAGGCGACGCTAAACGGTGTTCCCCGCGCTCGTAGAGCCTGTTTGATGGACTGGAAATGGATGGGCAACGTGCGTAAAAAGGCATGGCGTTTATCGCGTCCGATGGCGGCGCGTATATCGGCGGGCAGATGAGAGCCGAAGAGCGCGTGCAGCAGTTCAGGCGTGGGCAGGTGCAGCAGTGTATCGTCGGGAATGATGGCGAGGTCGCGGCCTCGGTGGTCGATGGTGGTCATGTTGCAGTACCCTCAAGCGGGTCGTGAATGGACGGTACTCCTGCTGCCCCGCCTGGAAAGTATACATATCTAACGCTAAAAGGTCAAGTGAAAATGCAATAGGACAATTCCACTATTCATTTGAGGTAGCAAACAATGAAAGCTGGTCGGGACGCGGCGCGGTACCCTGTTTTTCCTGCTGTAACTCCGCGCTTTCTTGCAGGATGGGGGAGAGCATGTCCGCCACGTCTGCTACAGGCCAGGGGAGAGCATGTCCACCCAGTTCTATCAATTTGTTATTGCCGGGTAAAGCGGTATCGGACGAGCGCACATATAACGGTCGATGCTGTTTTAATGCGCCGTGCGCGCCTTCCCATGTGCCACCCTGAATATCAGATTCAGCCACAATGACGACCTGGGCCAGTCCTGTCACTACTTTGTTACGTTCCATCGCGCGGCTTACCACCCATTGCGCGTCGGGGTGGAACTGGCTCATCAGGAGGACTTTACCGGACTCAATCTTCGGCTGTAACGCTCGCATTTGCACGCCACTCAGCTTGCGTATACCATGCGGTAATACAACGGTTGTGCATCCATCACCACTGGTTGCGCCCTCGTAGGCAGCGCGATCCACACCGCGCGCGTTGCCACTGATGACGTTCGCGCCCTGTTCCGCCAGAAATGCGGAGACAGCGCGTGTAAAATCGAGGCTTTCTGCTCCCGCGTTGCGCGAACCAATTACGGCAATGGTTTTTCGCTCCAGGATGCCAGGATCGCCCGCATAGAAGAGGACGGGCGGCGTCTGCTCGCGTTTGAGGGACGTTTTCAGCAATTTTGGGTAATCGTCATCTAGTACCGACAAGATATGAATATTATTATGGGCCAACTGTTCCACCAGAAATGCCTGGCCGGCCAGCTTCTCCCTCGATTGTTCAAGTTTTTTCGTTATATCCGCGCTCAAGCCACAGATATCAGTCCATTCCTGGGCATCCGCCGCGTAGAACTCTTGCATTGAGCGCTTATGTTGATGGCACCATGCCACGACGATGTTATTGACAACTCGAGTTGATAGTCCACTTTCAAACGCCAGCAACAACCAACATGCCTGTTCTCGTAAGTCTTCTACCATGTCTCTATTTCCTTTACTGATCGTCGGAGTGGGCGGTGCGCGTAATCGTGAAGGGATACACAGCCTTTGCGCCCGCCTGCATCAAAGTCCGACCAACCTCACGCAGCATATAGCCCGAATCATAAATATCATCTATCAACAAGAAGGATCGTCCAACAACCTGTTCAGGCGAACTGACGCTAAATGCTGCTTTGACGTTCTCTTTTTTCTGAACCCAGTTGGTTAAACGCTTCTGCTCGTAAGTCTCACGCACTTTCGCAATTACTGGTACGTACTCTAGCGCGAGTTGTTCTGCCATTCGACGCGCGAACGTTTCAACTAGCCTACCGCTTTTAGTGGGCGGCACGGTAGGGTAGGAGGCCGGCAAGGTACCGTTGCTGGCCCTTTTCCGACCTCCCCCCTCCGAACCGTGCTTGCGGGTTTCCTCGCACACGGCTCTCTAGCATCGTGATCTCGCCTTCTTGCGAAGTTCTTTGACCTCCGTGAGACTGATAATAGGCTGTTTCAGGGGTAATCCATGTTCGACATCTTCATGACATCGTTTGCAGAGGAGCAGCGTTTTACGCTTGAGGGCTATCATCCTCTTCACCCATTCTGGTTTAGGCCGTCCTGGGTATTCGTGTAGTTTTCTCATGGCCTGTACATGATGCACTTCAACACCTTCTGGACTCCCGCAATATTCACAGAAATCTGCTAAGAGTCTTTGCACAAGTTCTGATCGTCCTATCATCGTGCGTTTTGGCTGTTCCTCTATGGTCGCCTGAATGTCCCATGATAGCGGTACACCTCCCCACGTTGCTATAAGCGGGTCTTTGTCCTTGCGTGGTATACTGGCTTGAAGCCCTTTATACTTCCTGCCTTCTATCACGATTTCGGCTCCATATTTCTCGTAGATTTGGGGCACTGTCACCTTGAACTTGTGTGCCAGTGTCTTTGTCAGCGAGATTTCCATGACTCGCTTCAACCTTCGCAGCGTGTGCATGTTGTAAGCCAGGCGGTAGTAGTTTGCTATGCCCCGAAACTCTTGCTGATAGGTCATGACTATGGCGTAGTCACTCTCCACTGTCAACTCGGCTCGGTGCATCGCTCTCCCGTCCCGCATGTAGCTCTTGCATTTCGTCTCTATTACGTCCTTTGGGACTTGAAGTCCTATCTTTCCGTTGATACTTCTGCGGTGTATTCCCGTTGGGGCTATCCATCGCTTCATATCTTCTTGTTTGACAGTGACCTCGTATCCCAGGAATCGTGCGGCTTCGCTCCTCGCATGGGTGATGAGCGTTTTGGCCTGGGAGAGTTCCAACTTGAGTTCGTCGCGTAGGAACTCCCCAAGTTTCCGCTTGATCTCTTCCGCCTCCGCTCTTGGACCGATGAACCCAAGCAGGAAATCGTCGGCGTATCGGACATATTTGAGACAACGGTAGTCGGGGTCATCCATCACCTGAGATGGCATGGTCTGGGCTTTTCTTCTCAGAGCTTCTGCCATCTCAACGTTCCCTGTTCGTCGGTGCTTTCGGGAGCGCGCAAGGAGGTTTTTATACTCTCTGTTCTGCTTCCTTATGGTTCCCCTGGTGTACTGTGGGATGAGTTCGTGTTCCACAAATCTGTCCAGCTTATCGAGCAGGATGTTCGAGAGGAGTGGGCTGACAATTCCGCCTTGCGGGACTCCGCTCAGCGTCTGGTTCAGCGTCCAGTCTTCCATGTATCCCGCGTCGAAGAGTTCCCGCAGCAGGTTGAGAAACCTTCCATCATGAATACGTTCGCTGAGTGTACTCAGGAGCAACTCATGATCGAGCTTGTCAAAGCACTGCGAGATGTCTCCCTCAATGAACCACGCGGTTCCATGCCAGTTGTAATAGATTTCCCTGAGCGCGGTATGACAGCCGCGTTCAGGGCGGAAACCGTGCGAGTGGTCGCTGAACTGGGGTTCATAGTACGTCTCTAAAATGAGCCGTACCACTTCCTGTACCAGCTTGTCCGACCACACTGGCATTCCCAATGGCCGCTTTTTTCCGTTTTTCTTCGGAATATACGTTCGCCTTGCCGGAAGCCACTGGTAGCGCTCATATCGTAAGGCTTCAATGATTGCTCCAATTTTCTTCAGGGACATACCATCAGGAGTTTTCATCGGTCACGCCGTGCGTCATGGCGCCTTTGTTCCGATAAATCTTGCCGTAGGCCATGAGGAAGAGGTCCCGGTTGAACAGTTGTCTGTAGACACGTTCCAACGGCAATCCCTTCTTGCCTCGCTCACGGATAAGCTCTAGATACGTTTCGGCACTCTGCATTACGCATACCTTTGCGTGTAGAACTCACCGATACCTACCCTGCCTGTCTTTATCAAAGGACAGGCTCTCGTCCTCTTTCGAGAACTGCCCCTTCGTTCGTGCCTCTCGGCACTCCCTACTATGGGGGTTCCGTGACCATAGGTGTCTCCACCCGTAGGCCATCCCGTCTTTGCGCCTGTGGGACGTATAGTGTGTTTAGGTGCCCCGTTTGCTTCCTTAAACCCGTTCGTTACGGGTCACTCACCGCAGAGGGCGTTTGCCAGTTCCGCTTCCCGACTGGCTATTTCCACATCCAGTAAGCGCGAATGTGTATTGCGGTGTCGCCGCTTCAGGTATGCTGCGGCGGGTGTGGTATTGCACCGTTGGAAACTGGGGTTCAGCCAATTCAGGTTTCACCATGCACACAGGGCTTGCGGTGCATCGTCCTACATACCTTCGGATTTATCCGCTTTCCTGACATGCTGTTGTCCCCTCTGGGTTTCCCCGTCAGGTCAGTCAGTCGCCCTAAGAGGTTAATTTGCCCTCGACCTCCTGCTCCTATGGAGCTATCTACACAGGCACCGAAACGGCGCACCTTACTATACCATTGATTTCCTCTAGCGGATAGCGTGTGCGTATAATCTCAACTGCGCGCATCAGCAAGCTTAATGGAAACGGCCCGGCATCTTCATATTTGCTGGCGCGCACCAGCTTGCCAACACGAGTGCCACCGTGATACGACAGTGACCAGCCAGCTTCGTGTTCTGGATGCCTTGAGGTGCCGCGCTTTTCGATGCGTGGCAGGTATTCTTCTTCCAGAAAACGCGCTGCTGCCGTATGTATTCTTTCCGGGTATTTGATAACTGGAAAGTTGGATGAACGACAATTGCCACAGGTTCTGCATATATAACCCGGCGCATCGCCCAGGTAAGTCGTCAGATATTCCATATAGCAATAGCGCAACTGCGCGTAATCTTGCATATCTTTTAGCTCGCGTTTTTTCTGCTCGCGCACACTATCATAAGAAGCAAAATCTACTTTTGCCAGGCTGGAAACTGCTGTATACGTTCGATCTTTCGCGTTGCGTTCAGCCAAATGTTGCTCCTGCAAATCGAACAGGACATGCTCAACCACAGATTGCGCATAGCCTGTCAATTGCATCAAATCATGCAATCCCTGCGGAATTACTTGCAAAAGTGACATGACAAAATCGTAGCATTTCGCTTCGGGTTTGGCTGTGCGATTAAAATGCTCCTGAATAGCAAGATCAGCCGCGTCATACAGCAGGACACACTAGGAGACTTTCATATCTCGCCCGGCCCGCCCAATTTCCTGATAGTAATGAATAGGAGAGGCGGGAATCTGATAATGAATGACGAAGCGGATATCGGGCTTATCAATACCCATGCCAAGCGCGTTGGTAGAACAGACCACTTTGTACTGATTTGCCATGAATTTCTGCTCGATATCGCGCTTTACCTGTTCCTCGCGCCTGGAATGATAATATTCAGCTTGCACGCCTTGCTGTTGTAAAAATGCAGCTACCATCCCGGCATCATGTTGCGTCGCAGTATAAATGATGCCGGTTCCAGGCAAACGGGGCAGAAATTCCGCGAGATAGGCCAGCTTTTCGCGGTCGCCGCGTAGCTCTACCACGTTCAAATACAGATTCGGTCGCCACATTGTGCCGCGTATGACCTGTGTACCGGCGCCAATTTGTTCGAGCACGTCTTGTTCGACTCGGGTGTTGGCGGTGGCAGTTAAGCCAAGCACGGGGATGGTGGGCGGGAGCGCGGAGAGCAGTAGCACAATGCGTTGATAGTGCGGGCGAAAGTCGTGACCCCAGGTTGAGATACAGTGCGCTTCGTCGATGACGATCATGCTGATGCGCATTTGGGGTACGCTGCTCTGCCAGTCAGCGTTATCCAGACGTTCGGGGGCGATAAAAAGGATGTTGAGTTTTCCTTCTACGGCCCGCGCTAATGTTGCGCGATTTTCTTCCGTTGAAAATTCTGAACTGACCATACCGGCAGTTATGCCGTAGGAGTCGTTACAACGCTGGCGCTGGTCGCGCATCAGGGCCTTCAAGGGAGAGAAGACAAGCGTGAGATGTGGATAGTAGAGACTCGCCATTTGATAGCAGAGTGATTTGCCCCAGCCCGTGCGCTGGATTACAAGCAATCGCTTCCCCTGTACAAGCTGCTCAATGATGTCGCGCTGGCCCGCGTGAAAACCCGTGTTGATGTGAAAGCGTTCTTTGAGAAGCTGTTCTGGTGGGTTGCTCTGCCACGTTGCCGCCGGTGTCGTCATGGACACCTCCCATACAATAATTCTGGACTGTAGAGATGTGCATCTATGTTGCCTTTCTGCATTGTAGAGGCCTATAGAGGGATTGTCAATCCTAGCGCGAGGCTCCGATGGTTTTTGTTGCAGATGTTGCAATGTATCTAATGTATCAGATGTATCCAATGTATCTAATGTATCAGATACTGCTGGCGAATCCTATTTTCGTGCTGGCGATGTTACCGAAATTACGCTCAATCTGCGCTTGTCCAGGGAGTTCGCCAGCAGTATCGGTATCACTTGTATCATGATGATTTAGGCGGTGGGAGAAGGTTGGAATGTTGCAATGTTTCAATAGAGACTCATCCAATAATGCTTGCAACACTGTAACATTTATGTTACAATTCTACTATGAAATGGACAGTTGTATATTTTGAACAAGAAGACACGATCCAACCTGCGGAGGTCTTTGAAGATGCATTGGATATTACACATCCTCAGCTCTCTGGAAAGTTGCTGCAAGCAACTGATGCATTGGAGTATCATGGTTATCGGCTGGGAGGCGGATACATCGAGAAATGTCATGATTACAAAGGCATGTGGGAAATTCGTGTCATATACAATGGAGCACTTGGGCGTGAGTTCTTTGGTTTTGACAAGGAACGCATCGTTTTGCTTCATGGTTATGTCAAACGTACCGGACAACGGGCATCAGAATATGACTTGAACAAGGCATTTGGCTATTGGAAGAAATATTTGCGAACTCGTCATATTAGTCCTGTACAAGAGGAGCAGCAATGAACAGATACGAACAACGCCGCCAGAAAAGGTTGCAGAATCCGGAGGTCATGGCTGGTTATCGGAAAATGGCGGCTGAGATGGAGTTAATGCGTCTGCTGGATGAAGTGCGTAAAGAAAAACATTTGACCCAGGAGGAACTTGCTGAGCGTATTGGGCGGAAACGCGAGGCGATTTCTCGCTTATTTTCTGCGGATGATGTCAACCCCACGATTGGGACGTTGATAGAACTGCTTGCCGCGCTCGATTTGACAGCCGATATTACGCTGCGCCATACGAGAGAGGGCGAAGGGCCGATGAAGGTTGTGCTGGAATCTTCCGCTCCCTATGATGTATAGCTCCTCTGGCGCAGATTTCCTTAAATTTACTCTGGTTTTAATCTGACCACCATTACGCCAAACCATAATGCCCATAGCGCGAACAGTAGGATGGCGGGTGTGCTTAACGCTGCCTGGCCGGTGGCGGGGGCAAAGGCTACCTGGACTGCGCTGCCGGACATCAGGGCGGCGATGGCGAGGGCTACATAGCCAAAAAAGAGCCAGGAGTCGGGCCAGAGCCTGCGCCCGCTGCGGGCGATTACCGCGCCGAAAAATAGACTGGAAAAGGCAAGCAGACCGCCGCCAATGGTGAAGGTGAGGACAGTAAAGAGACCCGTCAGGGGGGCCGCGTCGCCAGTAATGTGTGCGGATTGAGAAGCCGCGCTGATGAGTAGATACGTCGTGCTTGCCAGCGTTCCAGCAACGAAGCATATCAGGCCGCATAATCCTGTCCACGCGGCCATGACGGCGAAGCCTTTGCCACGCCAGGCGAATTCCGGCATACCATCGGACTTGTCTGCTTGCGGCTGTTCTTGTTCCACCTGCCCGTCATTCGTGTTTGTCTTTTCTCCGGCGGCTTGTTTGTCTGGTTCTTGCTGCTCAACCTCATTTTCTTCTATCTCGGCGCGTCCTATGATTTCCTGGGCGACAATGATACGGAAAAGCGCAAAGGGCAGACCGAGCATGAGCGCAAAGCCTACTAGCAGTAAGGCGCGGTAGCCGACGAAGAGCAGGCCATGACCATTGATCCAGCGCAAGGTCTGGGCCAGTGAAGTAAGCGCGTCGCTGTATCCCGCCGGGTTCAAGACGACCAGTTGATAGAGAGGTACCCCTACTACCAGCAGGAGCGCGCCGATGAGACAATAGAGCGCGCTACGCTGCAGCTTTGCCAGAAATGTACGTTTCATACATATCGAAACCCTTTCCCATTTTCGATTATAGCGTATCACGCTACCAGGATGAGGGCAAGCATCCTCTCTCCCCATATGCACCACCTTCTTCTGCTTGACCGAGCGATCGCGTCTGCCATGTTTTCAAGGCTCAGCGTATAGTTGCTAACCAACTTTCCCTCCAGGAGATATTGCTGGTTTCGCAAAGACGATTTGCTCGATGGAGTGGGCGAGCGAGAGAACATCTACCGTCGACAGGTTGCTTAGAATAATGATCGTGATGTGGTCATCGATATAGCGGCCAATATAGTTTCTGAAGCCATCGATCACTCCGTCATGCCAGATCAGCGGGTGTCCAGGCACTGGCGACCTGGTGATGAACCAGCCGTAGCCGTACCTGGAAGTGGGGAACAGGTTCGAGGTGATGTAGGGAGTGAAAGCCGTTTCCAGTGACTGCCGGGATATCAATGTATTCGTATAGAGGGCCTGATCCCAGAGGTAAAGATCGCTTACGGTGGAATAAAGCAGCCCTGAGCCAAAGAGAAAGCTCCACCGAGGATCCATATTCTCCCTTCCCAGCTGGTCAGCCTCCACCTGCCAGCTCTCATAGCCGGTTGCATGATTGGGCTGTGAGTAATGAGCAGCCGAATCGAAACCCGATTCTTTCATATTGAGGGGGTCTAAGATCTCTTGTTGAATGAATTGGCTATATGGCTCGCCGGAGACCTTTTCGACGACATAAGCCAGCACCTGGTAGCAGATGTTGCAGTAGTCTTCCTGGCTGCCCGCGGGGAATTCCAGGGAGTAATTATCGAAACTGTTGATCCAGGCGTCGGGAGAGGCAGCTGACAACTGCGAGTCGTCGAGCTGCGAAATGCCGGAGGTATGCGTCAGTACCTCGTGGAGCGTCACCGGTTGCCATGACGGAGGACACTCTGATAGATGGGCGCAGAGCTTATCGTTTACATCTAGTTTCCCCAGATGTTGCAACATCAGAATCGCCATAGCTGTAAATTGCTTGGTAACAGAGCCGAGATAGAAACGGGTGTCAGGGGTGTTGGGTACCTGCTGATTCAAGTCGGCCATGCCATACCCACTGCTCAAGAGAACCTGGCCGCCCCTGGCGACGAGTACCGAGCCGCTAAATTGGTGGCGCGCAATCTGCTGATTCAACAGGGCATTTATTTGAGCGTTGATCAATGATGGTGGTACGGTGGGTGTCGTGGAAGGCGTGGAGGTCGCCTGCTGCTGTGTCTGTAACGCTGCATCATTGGAATGTACCTGTTGATCTACGCGAGGCGCGGCAGGAATGGCTTTGTGCCAGGGAGCGGATACGAACAGGGGTACTGCGAGCACGATCACTGACAGAAAGATGGCACCTATCCCTAAATATTGTTTGTTCCATGATAAGCGCCAATCAATCCGCTGCCGGTATATTTGCAGATGTGAAGAAGTTGAGCGAATCTCTTGTTGACAATTCATATACTATGCCCTTCCTAACCAAACCAGCCAGAGATACAAGTAATAATTAATATCCAATATATATGATAAGAGAGAGTACAAATTCTGAGAGACCATTCAACCTTGCGTGCCAGACATCGACAGGGACGATTAATCAGCGCGCTTCTGCTGATCCTGTTCCTGCTGGCCCTTAGTTGCCTGCCCCGGGTTGGCTCGATGCGAACTGTATGCCAGGCAGATTGGACTGCTTCTGCCTGGTGGGAAACACGCGAAGAAAAAGTGCAAGAAACATTCTAAGGCGAAGTGAAAAACAGATTAGATATTACCTGGCTAGAGTATATCCAACGCGGCCTTCATTTGAACCAGGTGCGCGCGTAGATGTCCGGTCACGAAGTCTTCCATGAACCATTCAAGCGGTTTTTCGCCGTAGCGGGAATGCACGCCGGTTAGTTGCAGGTCGCTGTCTTGCAGGCTTGCCAACACTTCTTGCAAACGGGCATGGCTGGGAGATAGCAAAGCTTTGATTTGCGCCAGCGAGTCGTGGGCATGGTCGCGTATTTCTTTGAGGCGGCGTTCGTCCTGCTGCACGCGGCCAAAATTCTGGCCGGGGTGGGCTACGAGTTTGGCGATTTGATCGCCCCAGTAGGGCATGAACTCTACGATGTGAGCGAAGTTTTCCATGATGGTCCACTCGTTGTCAGAGGGTGATTGATAAAGTTTGTCTGACGGGAATTTCGCTAGCGGGCCATCGATCAGTTGGTTCAGCGCGTCGTAGGATTGCTGCACGTCTTGCCGGATGGCGGCTACTCTGGGATTGGATGGTGGTACGGTCATGGCTTTGCCCCTTTACTTTTGCTGGTTTTTCTTTCATTATGCACTATAGGGATGTGAAACGACAAATGACCAGCGAATGAAAGGGAGTTCCGTTATGTCTTCTATGCATATACCAACGTTTCAGGATGTTTTGCAGGCGCAGCGCCGCATTCGTCCCTACCTGGCGCGCACGCCGCTGCACCGTTATCCAGCGATAGATGCGCTAATTGGCACGGAAGTGTATATCAAGCACGAGAACTACCAACCGGTGGGCGCGTTCAAAGTGCGCGGTGGCATCAATCTTATTTCGCAACTGCAACCGCACGAACGCTCGCGTGGGGTTATGGCCGCCTCGACAGGTAATCACGGGCAGTCGGTGGCCTATGCCGCGCGGCTATTTGGCGTCAAGGCCCGTATCGTTGTGCCTGAAAATGCAAATGCCGGGAAAGTGGCGGCTATGCAAGGGATGGGCGCAGAAGTGATCAAGCACGGCGCGAATTTCGATGAAGCTAAGTTGCACTGCGAGACGCTGGCCCACGAACATGGCTATCGCTACATTCATTCGGGCAACGAACCACTGCTCATCGCGGGCGTCGCCACCGAGGGACTGGAGATGCTGGAGGACGCACCCGACCTGGATGTGATCTTCGTGCCGATTGGCGGCGGCTCAGGCGCGGCAGGCGTGTGTATCGCAGCGCACGCGGTCGATCCTGCCATTTCAGTAATCGGTGTGCAGTCGGAAGCGTCCCCCGCAGCCTATGAGACCTGGAAACAGCGCCGCCTCGTTAGCGCACCCAACCGCACCTTCGCCGAAGGGCTGGCAACCGGCGTGGCCTTTGAACTGCCCCAGGAGATTATGCGCGATGGACTGCACGATTTCCTGCTGCTGAGCGATGCCGAGATCATGCAGGGAATGGTATGGATGATCGAACGCGCGCACACGCTGGCCGAGGGCGCGGGCGCGGCTGCCCTGGCAGGGGCGTATCATATGCGCGAAGAACTGCGGGGGAAAAAGGTGGGGATTGTGTGTTCGGGCGGGAATACGTCGCTGGAACATTTAAGGATGGCGCTGGAGGAGATGAGATCGAATCCTCAATGAATTTTGGCGACTAAAGAGGCCGGAAGGCGGGATGTGACGGTCACGAATAGGACGAGGGCGACGCAAGCGTCCGGAGTTACGAACAGGACGAGGGCGACGCAAGCGTCCGGAGGGCGGGATGTGACGGTTACGAACAGGACGAGGGCGACGCAAGCGTCCGGAGGGCGGAATGTGACGGTTACGAACAGGACGAGGGCGACGCAAGCGTCCCCTCCCCACCCAACCCAACCCCCGCCCCTACGGATACGCCACGGCTATTCTCAAAAAGCCTATCAGTGAAAGAGGGGAGGATACTGGTCAGACACAACGCACTCACAGCATCGTCCAACCTGCAACTTGCAAGGGCAATCCACTACTCGTCCCATCGCTCGCAATCGTGGTGGAGGTCAGCGTCTTGCCGCTCATAGAGCCGACAATGAGCAAGACTCGATCGCCGTCGCCCAGCTTTTGCGCAGCGTACATACTGCCATCCCGCGAGACGTTCGACCAGGGGATTTGCCAATCATAGCTCAACATTATGATCTCCTGTAGCCCTTGTTGGACATAATGAGTAACCATCAGCCGTTTCATGCCTGTCCCATCAATATTCATGCTCCACAGACCATTCTGACTGGTATCGCCCCGGTAGTTCTCAATGTCCACTAGCAGAACAGTATTCGAGATGGCTATGACATGCTCTACAGCCGGTGTCTGGCTGCTATAAATAAGATGGGTTTTGCCTCCAATAGTGGGTTGCACGCTAATGGTACTTGGGCCATCCGGCGATTTAGGATCACCCGCATTAAACCAGCTAATCCATTGTGTCTTATCCGGTGTGAGAGCAGTATAGTTGAGCGTTTTAGCTGCTAACTGGAGGTTCTCCAATTTTTGATCGGGCCCTTTCCTGGTATCTAGAATATAGATAGGGTAATTGCCCACCTGGGATTCTTCATAGAGATAGATGCGCGTATCATTCAACCAGGTTCCAATGCCATAGAACTTAGAAGGCGTGATAAATTCAACCTGTATGTTGCCGTTCACCATTTCAAGCAACCAGTAGATAGGTGGGGATGGGGATGCTGCTTCGCTAAACATAAGGAACTTCTGATTGGGAGACCATTGGAGGTCCCCAACTGGTCCTCCGGCAGAGCAATAAAGCGTTTGCAAGTATCCCCCATCCACTCGCACCAGCCCGATAGCATAGCCATTGTTCGGAGACTTATGGAAAATAAAGAGCATCCACTGCCCATCTGGAGAAATCTGTGCATCGTCGATGTTTGTGTACTCTAAGCGAATGATGGCGCTACTTTGCCCTGTAACAGGATTATAGCGTTTCAAGACGCTACTGACTGGATTACCTGGCGGGTCTACAGCATTGTCATAGTAAACGAGTGTAGAGGTGTGACCTGAGGTCATTGGAGGAGTGATAGCAGCCCGTGCGGTCCCACTGGCTGGACAACTAGTCTGCGGTATTTGCGTAGAAGGTGAAGGCGAAGGTATAGAAGTGGGAGAGCTATAATGAACGAGAGCAGGGCCAGCGCTCGCGTTATTGCCTGTGGTAGCTCCTTGAGAGGCCGAACGACAGCTCGTACAGATGACGAGGCAGCAGCCAACCATGAGCAGGAGGAGATGGCGATACTGGTTCAGATACATAGGTTTTCCTTTGCAGATGTTATTACCCGCAATATAGAGTGAAAAGATATGCGCTGTTTGCTGGTCTACTATAAAGGACGTTGGAAAGGTGGATTTGTCTCTATTCTTCCCAACGAGCGATCGCAAGGGTCCCTACGAATACAATAGTTATTTCGTCACAATATGTATGGCATGTCCCAGCGCATTCTCCGCGCTTTCTAGTACGATTTCGCTCAGGCCGGGGTGGGCGTACAGTATTTCGGTGAGGTCGGTCAGAGTTGCGCCCATTTCGATTGCAAGAGCGGCCTGGCCGATGAGGTCTCCGGCACGGGGGCCGACGATGGTTGCGCCCAGCAAGACGCCGTCGCTGGCACTGGCTGTCAGCATGACTACGCCATTGTCCGCGCCCAGGGTGAGAGCGCGTCCGTTGGCGGCTAGAGGAAATCTGCCGGTGGTGATGGCGTAGCCTGCTTCTGTGGCCTGGGCGGCTGAGTAGCCGACGATGGCGAGTTCGGGCGTGGTATGTACGACGAGTGGGGTAACGAGCGGGGCGTATTGTACGCGCTGGCCGGAAAGCGTCTCGGCGGCCACTTTGCCCTGTTTCATGGCGATGCTTGCCAGGGCGCGTCCGCCTGTGCAATCGCCTATGGCGTAGATATGCGGGATGCTGCTTTGCTGCATAGTGTTGACGAGGATACCGCCATTTCCGGTGAGTGTGACTGCGACGGCGTCAAGGTGTAAACTGGCTGTGCGCGGCTGCACTCCTTGCGAAATCACCAGGGGCCGTTCGGTTATGTTTGCGATAGCGGCTTTTGTCTCGACCTGGACTCCAAGTTTGCGCAGACCTGCCTGCACCAGTCGCACAGCAGCAGGATCAATGCCGGGCAGGAGTTGCTCGCCCGGTGTGTAGAGTTTGACACGCACGTTGAGACGGGCAAAGAGGGTTGCCAGTTCGAGCGCGATATAGTCGTTGCCGGAGATAGACAGCGTTTCTGGTAATGCTGGCAGCATTAATGCCTGCTCAGGGGTCAAAACGTGCTCGTCATCATACGGGAATCCGTCGATGGGAGCGGCATCCGCGCCGGTGGCGATGATGCAATGCTCAAATTTGAAGCGCAGCGAGCCATGTTCGCCTTCGACGCGCAATTCACGGTCATTGATAAACCAGCCGACGCCATGCACAAAGTCGATGTGATTGCCCGTTAGTAAGCGGCGCACGCCCTCGGCCAGACGATCTACTACACCCTGTTTCCATGCCTGCATCTCGGCCCAGTTGAAGGTGACGGACTGCGCAGAGATGCCCATTGAGGAGAGTTCTTCCTGGCACGCTTGCTGGTAGCGTTCTGTCGAGGAGAGCAGGGCTTTGAGCGGGATGCAGCCGCGATGCAGGCAGGTGCCACCGGGCGCGGCCTGGTCGATGAGAGTCACATGATGCCCCAGTTGGGCGGCGCGGATGGCCGCGACGTAGCCGCCGGGGCCTGCGCCTAAGACCAGTACATCTACAGCGGTGGTAACGTCTCCTACAACCATAAGTTTGCTTCTTTCTGGATGGATTTTTCTTATATCATGTCGAGCATCAATTGTTGGGGATGCTCGACCAGTTCTTTGAAGCGGCCCATGAACGCGCCCGATAATGCGCCATCGATCAGGCGGTGGTCAAATGAGAGCGCGAGCGGCATGATGGGGCGCGCGATTATCGTTCCATGCTCGACAATGGCTTTATCCTCGATCCTGCCGAAGGCCAGAATGGCTACTTCGGGATGGTTGATGATGGGCGTGCCGGTGCTGCCGCCGAAGCTGCCCACGTTGTTGAGGGTGAAGGTGCTGCCGCTCACTTCTGGCAGGGTCAGGGTACGCTGTTTGGCACCCTCGATCAGGCGATCAACGTTGGCCGCTATCTCTAACAGGGTGAGGCGATCAGCGTTGCGCAATACGGGAACGAGCAGACCGTCCGGCGTGGCGGCGGCGATGCCGATATGGTACGAGCGTTTGTAGATGATTTCGCGCCGCTCTTCGTCCAGGCTGGCATTAAAAATGGGAAACTCTTTCAAAACAGGGAGCAAGAGTTTGATGAGCAAGGGCATATAGGTCAGGCGGATGCCGCGCTTTTCAGCGACGGGCTTCAGGGCGTCGCGCAAGGCTACAAGTCCGGTGGCATCGACTTCGCCAAAGGCGGTAGCGTGTGGAATGGTGCGCCAGGAACGCTCCATATGTTCCGCGATGCGCTTGCGCAGGCCCGTGAGCGGCTGGCGTTCGTCTGGAGGGAGAGCCTGGTCTACAGTCGATGGTTTTATTAAAGACGTGGGAGATGCGGACATGGGAGGTGCGGACGTGGGAGGTGCGGACGCGATAAATCGCGTCCCTACAGGGGTTGATGAAGGGGTAAGTGTAGATTTCAATTTTTCGGCGAAGGCTTTGACATCATCCAGGGAGACGCGCCCGTTAGTGTTGGAGGGTGTGACCTGTTCGAGGTCTATGCCAAGCTCAAAGGCAAGTTTGCGCACGGCGGGAGCAGCCAGCACGCGCGTTTTTGGTGTTGCGGTTTGCGTTGTGGAGACAACAGGTGATAGCGTGGCTGCATGGGTCGCGATTGCGGTCGGGATTGCGCTTCCTGTGGATGCCGTAGAATCGCCATTGGATGATGCAGAAGGCGCGTCAAAGACGATCAGCACGTCACCGACTTTGGCGGTCTGGCCGTTGGGCACGCGAATCTCGGAGACACGCCCGGCGACAGGCGCGGGTATCTCAACGATGGCCTTGTCGGTTTCGACTTTGACGACCGTTTGATCGAGTTTGACAGTATCGCCCACGTTGACGAGCCATTCGACCACCTCGGCCTCGTGCATCCCTTCGCCGAGGTCCGCCAGTTTCAGTTCGCTCATAGTAAGAACCCTGCTTTCTATGGTTCCATGATTTCGCGCAGCGCGGTGATTACTTTTGCCGGAGTTGGTACGTAATAGTCTTCCTGACCCGGCACGGGGTATGGCGTATCGTAGCCTGTTACGCGCCCGATGGGCTTCAGCAGGGAATAGAAGCAGCGTTCGTTGATAACGGCGGTGATTTCCGCGCCGATGCCGCCCGCGCGCGGGGCTTCATGCACGATAATAGCGCGACCCGTCTTTTCGACCGAGGCGGCGATGGCGTCTTCATCAAGCGGCCAGATGGTGCGCAGGTCGATGACCTCGACACTGGTTCCCGTCTCCTGCTGCACCTGTTTCGCTGCTTCCAGCGCGACGTTGACCATTGCGCCATAGGCGAAGATGCTGACATCTGTGCCTTCCTGCACGATGTTGGCCTTACCCAGAGGAATGGAGTAATGTTCTGCGGGCGTTTCGGCGCGGAACGAGCGATAGAGTTTGATATTTTCGAGAAATAGCACCGGGTCGGGATCCTCGACCGCCGAGGCTAATAGCCCCTTGGCGTCGTAGGGATTGGAGGGAATTACGATTTTGAAGCCGGGCGTCTGCAAAAAGACGGCTTCGAGACTGTCGGAGTGCATTTCGGGTGTGCGCACACCGCCGCCATAGGGGGCGCGCACTACGAGGGGGCAGGTATAGGCTCCGGCGCTGCGAAAACGGATACGCGCCGCCTGCGATACAAGCTGATTCATGCATACAAAGAGGAAACCGGCGAATTGTATCTCGGCGATGGGTCGCAGGCCATAGATTGCCATACCGATGGAAGTACCGATGATGCCGGACTCTGCCAGCGGGGTATCGAAGACGCGCTCTTCGCCAAATTTGTTTTGCAGATGTTCAGTGACGCGGAATACGCCGCCATTGGCTCCGATATCTTCTCCTAAGACGACGACGCGCCGGTCGCGTTCCAGTTCCAGCGCCAGCGCTGAATTGAGCGCTTCAATCATGGTCATTTGCATTGGTATTGCTCCTGATGGTGGGCCAGGGCGGGGGCAAGCCCCGCCCGTACCCTGCTACGAATCAGCCTGTATAGCACTGTGCAGGCAGGGCCGACCTGGTCCGCTATTTCTGATTTATGTATCGTAAGAGGTCGGCGCGCTGCGCTTGCTGGCGCGGCGATAGGTCGGCGGCGACGTAGTCGAAGAAGCTATCGGGGGCCATTGGTGGGATAGCCTCGGCGATGCGCACGGCCTCGTTGATTTCTTCTTCCACCTCTTCGATAAGCTGTTGCACGCGCTGCTCTGTCAGCAGGTCACGGGCGATCAGGAATTTCTGGAAACGGGCGATGGGGTCTCTGGCGCGCCATGCCTCAACTTCTGCCGCGTCGCGGTAGCGCGTGGGGTCGTCGGCGGTGGTGTGCGCTCCGATGCGGTAGGTGAGCGTTTCTATGAGGGTTGGACCGTTGCCTGCGCGCGCGTTTTCTATCGCTTTGCTCATGGTGTCGTAAACGGCCAGGATGTCGTTGCCATCCACCAGTCTGGCGGGAACGCCGAAGCCTTCTCCGCGCGCGGCAAAGGTAGAGGCGGCGCTCTGTTTGTGACGCGGCACGCTGATGGCCCAGCCATTGTTCTGCACCACCAGCACGACGGGAGCCTGGAAGACGCCAGCGAAGTTCAGTGCTTCGTTGAAATCGCCCTCGGATGTCGCGCCATCCCCGCATACACCGACCGCTACAACGGGATCGCCCGCGATTTTCGCTGCCATTGCCAGTCCGACGGCGTGTAACATTTGCGTGCCTATGACGATTTGCACAGGCAGGCAATGCGTTTCGGCGGGCCAGTTCTCTGGTGTGAAGCCGCGAAACGAGTAGGCCAGCGTGGGAATTGGCACGCCCTTGACGATCAACGAGGCGATCTCGCGATACGAGGTTGCCAGCCAGTCCTGCGGCTGCATGGGCGCGGCCAGTCCGACGGCGGTAGCTTCCTGCCCTACCAGCGAGCCAAAGGTGGTGGCGCGTCCCTGGCGCTGCAAGGCAACGATCTTGTTCGAGAATACGCGCCCCACCTGCATATAGCGATAAAGTGACAACATACGTTCCGCGCTGATGTCGGGCATCTTCCCTACCAGGTTGCCCTCGACATCGAGGATTTGGTAGGGGACAAGGCCAGGATCGGTTTGCTGATAGCCACGTTTGTTCCTCCCTGTATACTACAGGCTAACTGTCGGTCTCCAGTGGTTTATCAAATATTGAAAGCTGAGGAGCCTCCTCAATCCACCATACAACCCCATATACCCATGATCTTGAAATATCGCGAAATCTAATGGCTTAATCACTCCAGCATGGCTAGCAGCCTCAGCCAGTTGCCGATTATGGTCAGTGAGTTGACCACGTAAATAGATGCGCCGCTGATCTTCTGAAAGAGCCGCCAGCTCGTCAGCCTGTTCCTGGCGACGAGTCTGGATAGCAAAATACGTTTGGCCCAAAGCAACTATATCTTTGGATGGATCAGCGTTTTGCACGAGCAAATAGCATGCATAGCGCGATAGATGCACATCTTCTACTCTGCGTTTTGCCTTTGATCCAATGCTGACCATTTCGCTCACATGAGCGAAATGGTCGGTTATTTTTTGCCCACTATTTTCGCATGCAGCTTCCGCTTTTTGAATTGCGTTGGTAAACTTACCATATTCGGTATAACC
Organism: uncultured Chloroflexia bacterium; assembly: GCA_963769535.1. Lineage (GTDB taxonomy): Bacteria > Chloroflexota > Ktedonobacteria > Ktedonobacterales > Ktedonobacteraceae > CF-113. The sequence goes on from CAVYMC010000011.1 coordinate 1,022,920, forward strand.
AAGTATCTTCGCAAGACCTCGAGCTGACCAATATTCAAAGCCTTCTTCATTCACCCTGCGAATACTCTCAAATGGAGAAATACCGGGTGTTGTCGGACCACTTGTATTGTCCATAGACTACAACTCCTTACAAACAATACTACCATGCCCACTTTTTATGAGAAAATCCAGGGGGCTTCCTGCTTCCTCTTCTCCTCATAAGCTGCGATTTCGTCGCGGTGGCTGAGGGTCCAGCCGATATTATCGAGTCCCTGTAGCAGGGCGTTCTTTCTGAAGCCGTCGATGTCGAAGTGGATGGCACGCCCGGAGGGTGTGGTGACGGTTTGCGCGGCAAGGTCAACTCGCAGGATGTAGCCTTCGTTGGCTGCGACTTCGTTGAAGAGTTCCCGCACGGTGGCCGAGTTCAGCGTGACGGGCAGGATGCCGTTGTTGAAGCAGTTGTTGTAGAAAATGTCGGCGAAGCTGGGGGCGATGAGGCAGCGAATGCCGTAATCGCGAATGGCCCAGGGGGCGTGTTCGCGCGATGAGCCACAGCCAAAGTTGTCCTCGGCCAGTAAGATGGTTGCGCCCTGGTAACGCGGCTGGTTCAGCACAAAATCGGGGTTAGGTTGTGTCGAGTCTTTGTCAAGGTAACGCCAGTTGGCAAAGAGGACGTTTTCGAAGCCGGTGCTGCGCGTCGTTTTGAGGAAGCGCGCGGGGGTGATCTCGTCGGTGTTGACGTTCATGCGATCCAGTGGGGCGACCAGGCCCGTCAGTGTGGTAAATGGTTCCAATGTTTTTCTCCTTTAAAAATATTTATACGGGATCAGTGGACGCGAGAATTGGACGCGCTAACCAGGACGCGATAAATCGAGTCCCTACAGATCCCGGATATCAACGAAATGACCGGCGATGGCGGCGGCGGCGGCCATAGCGGGGCTGACGAGGTGGGTGCGCCCGCCGCGTCCCTGGCGGCTCTCGAAGTTGCGGTTGCTGGTGGAGGCGCATCGCTCGCCTTCAGAAAGCTGGTCGCCGTTCATGGCGATGCACATGCTGCAACCTGATTCGCGCCACTGGAAACCAGCATCGCGGAAAATGTCGGCCAGTCCTTCTTCTTCGGCCATGCGGCGCACCTGCATAGAACCCGGCACCACGATGGCGCGAATGTTGGGGGCGACGTGCCTGCCTTTGATGTATTGAGCGGCCATGCGCAGGTCTTCCAAGCGCGAATTGGTGCAGGAGCCGATGAAGACGGTATTCAGGGGAATCTCGCGAATCTTCTGCCCCGGCTTGAGGTCCATGTATTTGAGGGCGCGTTCGTAAGAGTTGCGCCGCTCCGGATCTTGCTGCGCGGCGGGATCGGGTACGACGCCGTTGACATCGACGACCATGCCGGGGTTCGTTCCCCACGTCACCAGTGGCCCCAGTCCATCGATGTTGACCTCATGCACCGCGTCAAAATGCGCGCCGGGATCGCCGGGTAGCTGTCGCCACGCGGCTACAGCCCGGTCAAACATGGCGCCTTTGGGGGCATAGGTGCGCCCCTTTATATAGGCGAAGGTCGTGTCGTCGGGAGCGACCATGCCAGAGCGCGCGCCCATCTCAATCGCCAGGTTACAGAGTGTCATACGCCCCTCCATCGAGAGGTTGCGAATGGCGGATCCGCTAAACTCGATGACGTGGCCCGTACCGACGCCTGTTCCCAGTTGACCAATGATGAACAGGCCGAGGTCTTTGGCGGTGACGCCGGGAGCCAGTGTGCCTTCTACGCGGATGTTCATGGTTTGGGGACGCTGTTGCAGCATACATTGTGTTGCCAGCACATGCTCTACTTCGCTGGTGCCGATGCCAAAGGCCAGCGTACCCAGCGCGCCATGCGTCGAGGTGTGCGAGTCTCCGCACACGATCGTCATGCCGGGCAGTGTGATGCCCTGCTCTGGCCCGATGATATGCACAATACCCTGGCGCGCGTCTTGCATATCGTAGAGGGTGAGGTGAAAGTCGCGCGCGTTGCGTTCCATAGTGGTAAGGCATTCCATGCTCTCCTTATCCACGACATCGAGCATACGCCTTCCCGGAACCGTTGGCACGTTATGATCGAGCACGGCGATAGTGGCATCTTTTCTATGTACGAGTCGCCCGGCCAAGCGCAAACCCGCGAAAGCTTGAGGCGAAGTCATTTCGTGGACAAGGTGGCGATCGATGTATAAAATGGTGGACTCTCCGGGTACTTCACGAACGATGTGAGCGTCCCAGATTTTCTCAAACATGGTCTTTGGCATAGAGTAATGTTCCTCCCAAAAAGGGCTGCTGCTTTGCTGCTACGAAGCTCTTCAATGAGCGTATTCTTTCTTAATTATCGCACATTCTTGACTGCTAGTGTGGTATGGGATGCAGCCTGCGGCGGCAGGAGAAAAGATGAAGAAAGAAGTGAGGGCGGTTTGCCCGCGGGCAAACCGCCCTCACTTCTTTCTTCACCGGTTTTATAGCGCGCAAACAAGTTCGACGATGCGACCAACAAGCATTCATTAAAAAGATACCAGTTTTTGCCATGCAATAGAAGGCAAAACCGATGCTTGTAGCATACATCGTGTATAATCTCGTTAGTCTATGCGCGTGTATGTTTTCTAGCCGCCTACGGCGGCGGAAATTCAGAAAACGGGCGCATTATGTTAGATAGAGAAAGAAGGAGAAAAGTATGACAGATACACCACCTCAAGGGTATAAGAGGCTTGCAGGCAGCGAGCGGCAGCCTCTTCCAAACGCGCACATTGTTGGTCCTGTGGACCCGAACGAGCGCATTGAGGCTACCATCTACTTGAGGCCACCTACCACGAGCAAACTGGCCGATAAGATCAGCGAACAAGTCCAGAGGCAAAGCGCGCCTCTCAGCAAGGAGGAGTATAATGCGACGCAGAGCGCGGCCCCCGAAGATATGGCGAAAGTCGAGCAGTTCGCACGCGATCATAATCTCACCATTGTATCAGCAGAACCAAATCGGCGCAGGATTGTGCTTGCCGGTACTGCCGCCGCCATGAGCGCCGCTTTCGCCACCGAATTGCAAAAATATGAACATCCGGACGGTAGTTACCGGGGTCGCACGGGCCATTTGCATATTCCAGAAGCTCTAGAACCAATCATTGTAGGAGTTTTCGGCCTGGATAATCGCCCTCAGGCGCGACCGCACTTGCAACGCTATGAGCAAACGCCGGGGTCTGTCCATGCCAATGCCACCACCTCCTCCTATACTCCGCTACAACTTGCCAATCTCTATGATTTCCCCACTGGTAATAATGGAAGCGGTCAGTGTATCGCCCTCATTGAACTGGGGGGAGGCTACGTGAATAGCGACCTCCAGGCATACTTTCAAAAGTTGGGCATTGCGCTGCCCAGGGTGACAAGTGTCTCTGTTGATGGCGGGCAAAATACTCCGACCGGCACTCCCAATAGTGCGGATGGCGAAGTCGACCTGGATATTGAAATAGCAGGCGCCATAGCATCAGGTGCGCATATTGCCGTCTACTTTGCGCCGAATACCGATCAGGGTTTCCTGGATGCTATAACGCAGGCCACACATGATACCACCAACAATCCAAATGTAATCTCCATAAGCTGGGGTGGCCCTGAATCGACCTGGACAGCACAGGCTATGCAGGCCATGGACCAGGCATTCCAGGCTGCTGTCGCGCTTGGCATCACTGTATGCTGCGCGGCAGGTGACAATGGCTCATCAGATGGCGTTACCGATGGGATGGCACACGTTGACTTTCCCGCCAGCAGCACGTATGCGCTCGCCTGTGGCGGCACACGACTGGAAGCGGCCAATAACACTGTAAGCAGCGAGGTTGTGTGGAACGACAGCACAAGTTCAGCCACAGGCGGCGGCATCAGTGATGTCTTCGCCCTTCCAACGTGGCAGGCAAACGCGAACATCCCTCCATCGATCAATGACAAGCATGCAGGGCGAGGCGTGCCTGATGTGGCAGGCGATGCCGACCCGCAAACGGGATACCAGGTTTACGTCGATGGGCAAGATGTGGTGTTTGGTGGCACCAGCGCGGTTGCGCCCCTGTGGGCAGGCTTGATCGCGCTGATCAACCAGCAGCGAGGCAAGCCTGCCGGCTATCTCAATCCCGTTCTCTACCAGAATTATGCCAAACTTACCCAGGCCAGCGCCCTGCGAGATGTGACCAGTGGTAATAACGGCAGCTATTCCGCGGGGCCTGGTTGGGATGCATGCACCGGCCTGGGGACGCCGGATGGAGCCAAATTGCTCAACGCGCTCAACGCATTATGATCAGTAGCGACGCCCCTTGTGGGTGTCTCGTCCAGTCCGTATCCCTTGCGCATATCATCAATGAAAGGAGACGGGACACCCACAAGGGGCGTCGCTACTAGCCATTCACGATTTGAGGGAGGAATCCGCGCATGGATGAAACAGTGACAACTACGTCCCCAGGTAAGCAAAATGCTATCGCAACCATCACATTTTCTCCTACCGCGCCTGCCATAAGCTTACAGCAGACCGTTTGCGACGCGGCAGCCTTCGGTTGGGGAATCATCGAGCTACTTGGACGCTGCTATCTCCTGTTGGAAGCGGTGCCTGCCCAGATAGATTGGAGCGGTGCGCGGCTGGTGCTTCTCCAGCAAACCTATACTCCACGCGAGAAGATACGCGCGCTGATGGCATACGTTCACAATCTGGCAGACGATCTGGGCCTTAGCTCTTGCACGATTGACGATGCGAAGGATGATGATAATGGCAAGGCTTTCGTCGATGTACTGAAAGAGCTTGTTAAGCAGTTTTGCGAGTATCAACCGGACTCCACATCGGACACGATGTTCGCGCAACTGCGCGGCAAGATCAATGAGCGTCTCTTCTTCTGGGACTTGCAGATTCATGATGCATTGCAGGACAGGCCCACTGCCGTTTCCAAAGCTTACACGGTCGGGCGAACGCTCTCCGCTCTACGTTGGTATGTTGGTCTGCAAAATCAACAAATGGATGGCGCATTCGTGGAGAAGGTATGCCAGGAGTATATACCTATCCTGGCACCCTACATCTCTCCTTATGCTACTGGAGCGATAGCCAACAGCGCCGAACTCTGGTGGAAAGCCATCTCGAGCGGGCGGATGCAACTCGGGCTAGACGGTGCGGCTCCCGTAGAACTGCAAAAGCAGGCTGACATCTGGTTCTCGCTGCTGACCAACGAGCGTACCTCCCTCAGCTTTGTGCCTCCCTCTTTAGCAAAGGCCAGCGGTCACTATACCTGGAAAATTCTACAGCTCTACTGGCCGTTTTTCGCGGGAGGCGTCATCGTCCTGCTTATAATTCTGGCGCTTCTCTTAGTGGTGCTGCTCTCCCATTACGACCTGGTTGCCAAAGGCATAGTGGCAGCCGCCGGCTTTATCGCGGCGTCAGGCGTCACCCACATGCTGGGGTCTAACCTGGGTGGCTTTTTACAGAAAGCCACTACCGACGTAGAAGCGACAAAAGGTTCGGTGATCAGCGGCATCCGGGAGTCGGCTGAGCAGCAGGCGGTTGTCAAGTCAACGTACATTGCGCCAGGCGGCGCGGGCACGTCTAAAAAGGCATAGGTAAGGATAAAAACCAATTTTTTAACCAGGCCCTTCTTAAACATCGCGCATTCGACGCTTCTGCCGGCGACGCAAAAGGAATACAGGAACTACAACGCAACCAACTACGATGAATGGAATCAGGGCCAGCATGATAATGCCGGCGTAGGATGTCACGGATGGTGTAGCAGATGTTAAAGATACGATCTCGATCAAATCCATGAGTAAATACGACCTCTCTTTCCAGGCAACACGACCTCAGGTCGGCCTCTTTTTACAGCGACCAGGGCGGGGGGGCCGCAGAGCGGCGAAGCCCCGCCCGTCGTGTCATTCTGAGCGCGGGTGTCATTCTGAGCGCAGCGAAGAATCTCCTGTCCAGCGAGCCAGATTCTTCGCTGCGCTCAGAATGACAGATGCCCTGCTATGTACGGCTTCGCGCCCCGCTGCGTAGCAGGGTACGGGCCGGGCTTGCCCCCGCCCTGGTCGCGCCCCACCGCTAAAGTTCGCGCTTATGGAGCTTGCCCCCGCCCTGGTCAATGCGCGCCCGCTTAAATCTGCTCGAGATAGCGGCGGCGATCCCAGTTCGTGACGGCTTTCTCGTACTCTTTGACTTCCCAACGGCGCGTGGCAACGAAGTGTTCCACGAAATCCTCTCCCAGGTAGTCTTTCACCAGTTCGCTGCGCTCCAGCAGGTCGGTGGCCGCCGAGAGGTTGCGCGCCAGGGGCCGGATGTGGCCGCGCTCAATCGCTCGCGTCACCGTCTCCGTGTCATAGGCGTTGCCCTGCAAACGCTCCGGCAGTTCCAGTTGCCGTTCGATCCCATACAGGCCGCTGGCAAGCGTGGCGGCGAACACCAGGTAGAAGTTGGCATCCGCGCCCGGCACGCGGTTCTCGATGCGGATGGCGCGTTTGCCGGCGTTGATGATACGAATGGAGCAGGTGCGGTTATCCATGCCCCAGGTGGTGTTGAGCGGCGCCCAGGTGCCTTCCACGTAGCGTTTGTACGAGTTGATGACCGGCGCGTACAGGGCCATGCATTCCGGCAGCTTGTCCAGCACCCCGGCCAGGAACTGGCGCATCAGCGGCGACATGTGCCCGTCGGCGTTCTCGTCCCAGAACAGGTTGCGCTCGCGCGCGCGATCCCACAGGCTCACGTGGGAATGCCCGCTGCTGCCATCCTCCTGGTCGCTCCACTTCGCCATGAAGCAGGCGGTCAGGCCCATCTGGTGGCAGATCTCTTTGACGCCCGCTTTGAACAGCATGGTCTTATCGGCGGAGGCCAGCGCGTCGTCGTAGCGCAGATTCATCTCGTACATGCCGGGGCCGTGTTCGCGGTTGTAGCCTTCGATGAAGATGCCGTAATCTCGCATGGAGCGGGCGATGCGGCCCAGCAGGGGATCGTCGGCGCTGGCCTGGCTGATGGAGTAGCAGTTGAACCCCGGATTGAGCGGCAGCAGATGGGGGCCGTAGTCCTTTTCGCGCAGCGAGACCATCGTTTCGCGGAAGAAGCGAAACTCCAACTCGGCGGCGGTGGAGGCCTCGAACCCCATGGCGCGCGCGCGCTCCACCACGTTGTTCAGCACGTAGCGCGGGGAGATGGTGACCGGCTCGCCATGCTCGGTCCACAGGTCGCAGACGCAGGAAGCCACGTTTTCTTCCCAGGGAACCAGCGCGAAGGTCGCGAGGTCCGGCTTCATGACAATATCGGAAAAGCCGTGTTCCCAGTTGCTGAACTTGAGGTTGGGCAGCACGTTCTCGGCGATGTCCCAGCCGAACAGCACGTCGCACTGCGCAAATCCCTCCTCTATGGAGTGCAAGAAATGCTGCGCGGCAACGCGCTTGCCGCGATAGACCCCCTCAATATCGGGCGAGCCAATTTTGACATACTCGACTTTTCCTGAGTCGATGAGCTGTTTCACTTCAGCAAGGTCCATGTGTCGTATTCTTCCTTTCTTCGCGTGACTTGCCTGACTCTCAGGTATAAAATGTGTGGTTATCATTAAATAGGGGTAACTGCCCAGGTCCGCTCGGGACTTGCCAAAGGTCGTGAAACCCAGTAAAGTAACGGTATGACCATTGAAGAAGAAAATCAGCGCCTGCGTGAACAAGTGGCACAGCGTGATGAACGAATCCAGCAACAGGAAACCCTGCTCTGCCAGCAGGACCTGCTGATACAGCAGATGCAAGAACAGATGGCTGGTTTGACCCAACACGTGAAAGACTTGCAAGATCGGCTGGCCAAAGATAGCCATAATAGCAGCTTGCCACCCTCCTCGGATCGCTTTGTGCGGCAGCCAAAAAGCTTGCGCCAAAAGAGCGGGAAGAAAACAGGCGGGCAACCAGGACACCGGGGATCGAGCTTGTCGTTCTCTTCCACGCCCGATGAGATCATCGAGTTGCCCGTCGAGGTGTGTGAGACCTGCCAGCAGGACCTGCACAAGGTGGCGGCCTGTGGCACAGAGCGACGCCAAGTGGTGGATGTGCCGCCACCTCGGGTGGTGGTGCAGGAATATCGGGCCGAGCAGAAACGCTGTCCTTCCTGCCAGCAGATCACGCGTGCAACTTTTCCCGCTGGCGTGCAGGCTCCCCTGCGATATGGACCCCAGGTGGGCGCGACCGCCGTGTACCTGGTCGAGCAGCACTTGGTGCCTCTGGCCCGCACCTGCGAAGTGCTCGGAGACCTGCTGGGCGTGCAGATGAGTGAGGGCACCGTGGGTGAGCTGATCAAGCGGTGTGCGGGACAGTTGGCTCCGGTGGAGCAGCAGATCAGCGAAGCCTTGACACACGCCGAGGTGCTCCATCACGATGAAACCGGGCTGTATGTAGCAGGCAAACGCCACTGGATGCATGTGACCTGTACGCCGACCCTCACGCACTATCACGTCGATGCGAGCCGGGGGCAGGCCGCCTTGGACGCCATCGGGATTGTGGCGCAGTTCACCGGCGTCTCGATTCACGATGGCTGGGCCTCGTACTTTTTGTACGACTGTGAGCACGCCCTGTGCATCGTGCATCTGCTGCGCGACCTCGTGTTCCTCGAAGAGCAAGGACTCTCCTGGGCCGCAGACCTCAAAGCGCTCTTGCTGGAGATGAAAGCGGCCACCGACCAGGCGCGCGCCCTGGGGAAAACCCGTCTGGATTTCTGGGAAGTCGTGGATTGGGAAGCGCAGTTTCTGCGACTGCTCGATGAAGGGGATCTGCTTCACCCGCGGGCCACCGCGCCCCCTGGCAAACGCGGTCGCTGCAAACAAAGTGACGCGCGCAATCTGCTCGATCGCTTGCGCACACACCAGAAAGCCGTCTTCTGCTTTCTGGAAGATCTGCGCGTGGATTTTGACAATAACCTGGCCGAGAGAGATCTGCGCATGGTCAAGGTGCAGCAAAAAGTCTCCGGCTGCTTTCGCAGCGTCGCGGGTGCTCACGCCTTTGCGCGCATTCGTGGCTACTTGTCCACGCTCCGCAAACAGAGTCTGCCCTTGTTGTCCTCTTTGCAAGCCACGCTTGTTGGTCATCCTGTCCTTCCCTCACTCGAGCAAACCTAGGGCAGTTACAAATAGGGTTTATTCCAGGAAGTCTATGCTTATGCTATCACAAATAGCGGACTTCTCGAAACTAGAGAGACCATCGCGTATTACCTCTCTGACGCGGTCTTACGAATACGAATTACCCAGATTTCCGGCCCCTGTTGTTCCGGCTCCCACTCGAACATTCCGGGGCGTTCGACAATAAATTGATACTGAAGCAGCCTGGGTCGGTGATCGAAGATAAGACGCAGAGTTTCCCCGATCCTGAGTGCATCAAAACGCGCAAAGATGGCCGTGTGCTGTTCCTGCAAGCTCAGTTCGCGCACGTCGAAATCAATGATTGTAGTTTCTGCCATTTTTTCAGGCTCCTAAATTTCCAATTCAGTAATCGCGTGATCTACTTCAGCAACAGTCTTGAGCTGAAGAATTCTTTCGGCCAGCTCCGATAATTTCTGGGTTGAGACTCGCTGTAGTGCGTTTCTGACATCTGGCAAAGCTGTCGGTGTCATGCTTAATTCGTCCACGCCCAGCCCTACCAGTATGGGAGCCAAACGAACATCGCTGGCTACCTCTCCACAAACTGCCACCGGTTTGCCGGCCTGCCTTCCTGCCAGGGCAATCTGGTGGATAAGGCGTAGCACAGCGGGTTGCATAGCATTATAGAGGCCGGAAACGCTCGCATTGGTACGGTCGCTGGCGAGGGTATATTGCAACAGGTCATTTACCCCAATACTAAAGAAGTCAACCAGTTCAGCCATTTCTCTAGCCATGACTGCTGCCGCCGGAACTTCTACCATCATGCCAACAAGGACGGGCGCAGGTAAATTCACCAGGCGATTTTTCAGTCGCTCGGAAACGCCTTCAAAAATTGATCGGGTTATGCGCAACTCTTCGATAGTTGTTATCATGGGAAACATGATGCGCAGATGCGTCCCTGTATCGGCAGCAGCCAGCAGCAGCGCGCCGATTTGTTGCTCGAGCAGGTGGGGATGGGCCAGGTGAATACGAATACCACGCAAACCCAGAGCCGGGTTTGCTTCGTCGGCCTGGCTGAGGATATCTTTCAGAGCTGGCAGTGGTTTATCAGCGCCCGCGTCGAGCGTTCTGACGACTACAGGCTTTCCCTGAGTTGATGCGGGGCCATTGAAAGCGCGAAACACCTGCGCATAGATTTGGCGTTGTTCCTCTTCTTCCGGCAGAGTGGTCGTCCTGGCGAAGAGAAATTCTGTGCGCAGCAGCCCGATGCCCTGCGCGCCCCACTGTCTCGCAGCTTCGGCTTCGGCCTCACTGCCAATATTTGCCATCAAATGTATCTGTCTGCCGTCAAGGATAAGCCGGGCAGGTGCTTTTTGAGCCGCAGACTTGAGCAATGCCCGTTGCTCTTGATGCGCAACCAGACGATGCATTAAGGGGTCGCGTATTTCTGGTAGGGGATGAACATAGAGCAGAGCATTGTCCGCGTCCAGTCCCAATTCATCACCTGCGCGGATGATCTGCATAGCCGTTTCAGGCAGACCTGCCATGGCTGGAATCCCCAGCGCGCGCGCTAAAATGGCGGAATGGGCGGTGGGTCCGCCCTGAACAGTACATATGCCAAGCACGAACTCTGAACGTAATTGCGCAGTATCGGATGGAGTTAAGTCTCTGGCAATAATGATACATGGATGATCTAGCGCGTTCAATGCCTGGCCCGGCGCGACCTCGCCCCTCACTCGCGCGATAGCCCGGCTTACGGCATCACGCACATCAATGGAGCGAGCAGCTAACAGGGGATCGGCGAGGGCTTCCAGGGTTGAAGCGTAGCTCTCTCCCGCTTTAGCCAGTGCGCTTGCCGCGTCAACTCTCTCGCTTTGAATGATTCGGGATGTTGATTCGAGTAAAGCAGGATCAAGTAACATAAGCGCTTGAGCATCAAAGATGGCCGCGTGAGACTGACCAATGCTGCTCTGAAGGCGCGTGGAGAGCAGGCGAAGTTCCTGTGCAGCGCCATCCAGCGCCTCACGCAGGCGTGTCTGCTCAAAAGCAACCTGGTCCGCGGAGATGGGATGCGACTCTACCGCATTGAGTGAGGTTGCATTCGGCGTAAAGAGAAAAGCCGGGCCGACTGCAATCCCCCTCGAAGTTGAAATCCCTTGCCAGGGTTCGCCGGGCTGTAGTGAAATGTTTTCTGGAGTTGACGCGATACTTGCATTTCCAGCAGGCGACATAGCAACTGGCGTTTCGTCTGTGGGCAGCGTTTCGTAAAAATTTGCCTGTACCAGATTACTCAATGCTTCGATGGCTGCCGTTGCATCCGCTCCAGTGGCGTGAATGGTGAATGTATCGCCCTGGCGCAATCCGAGTGAGAGGGTGCCTATGATGCTGGAAGCGTCGCTTTCCCGTCCATGACCCGTTACGCGAATGTGCGACGCAAAGCGATGCGCGGTCTGTACAAAAAGGCTGGCAGGTCGGGCATGTAAACCAGTGGGATTGGTCAAAACTAAGGTAGCTTCAAAGGTCGAAGCCAGCGCAGGCGGCTTTTCTTCAGGTGTCACCAGTTTTGGCGCGGGTGTCTCTTCCCCGGTGCGGTTTACTGGCTTGAGCGATTGGAGATGCTCGGCGCTTGCTGTATTTTCCGCTGCCTGTAGTACCTGTGCCAATGTGCGACCCAGCGAGGCTTCAAGCGCAGCAATAACCGCACCTTCTACCAGGGGAGCGAAGCTTATGCGTATGCGCTCCTGTTGTTCAGCATCCAGCATTTCAAGCGCCATTTCAGTTGATAAGATAGCGCTTCCCAGGTCGAGCAAGACCAGCACGCCATCTGGTCCTTCGACGGATTGGATGGCTGCTACAATTTTATCAACCGAGGTGCCTAACGCATCATTGACAGTTCCACCGGCTGCTGCGATGGGAGTTTTCCCCTGAGACATTTGCCCGGCGAGTGCAGCAACCCCTTCTGCCAGTTTGGCGCTATGCGAAACGATGACCAGTCCCACTGTCATGAAATAAACTCCCTGATAATCTGACGCATTTTGCCAACCGAATGAGGTAAAGGAAGCACTCTGTGTCCTGTAGGGACAAGGGGAGGGGTTGGGTGGATGAGGGGGCCTTGTGCTTGTCCTCGTTGGGCTATGACCAGGCGGCCTTACGAAGCCCAGGCGAATCATATTGCCAACAGGACAAGCACAAGGCCCCCACCCCTCCCAACATCCACCCCTTGTCCCTACAGGACGGGGGCGGACGGAACCCCAGGCAATTACTTTTTTGGTTGTCAAACATTATTAGTATTTCTAGCGCGCTAATTATTGTCGCTACTGGGCTGCGCACACCTCAGAGAGTGTGCGGAGGATGAGCCAACTCGATGTCGCGCCAGGGTCTTGATGACCGATACTGCGCTCACCCAGGTAGCTGGCGCGCCCTTTGGTGGCAAGCATGGGGATGGTTGCTTTCATGCCTGCTTCGGCGGCGGCTGTTGCCTGGCTGGTGATTTGCGCGACGGTCGCGCCCTGGTCGAGAGCCTGCCTTGCAGCGGCGACGGCAGGAGTGAGAGCATCAATCATGGTTTTCTCGCCCGCATGTGCCTTACCACGAGTAATAACACCGGTTAAAAACGCTTCGAGCATAGAGACAACATCGGAAGGGCCAAGTTCCTGCTTTCCCGTAGCGGCAGCCGCAGCTCGCAGATAGGCAGTCCCATAAAGCGGACCGCTGGCTCCTCCGACTGTTGAAACCAGTGTCATGCCTACGGTACGGAGTTGCGTCGTGATATCCATATCGACCATCGATGGGAATTTAGCGCGCACGGCACTGAATCCGCGATCCATATTGATACCATGATCTGCGTCGCCAATGGCGGAATCCAGATCGGTTAAATACACGCGATTCTCACGCAATACATCGGCGGTTCGCTCTAACCAGCGCAGAGTGTCTTCATTGGTCATCAATTCGATGCCCTCCCAATAAGTATGACTGTTGAACTTTGACAACCGAATAGGGAAGGGGCGTGGCCCGTCCCCTATTCGGTTGTCAAAGTTCAACAATTTTTATGCTAGCGTCCCCAGCGCAGCGCGGGCGTATGAACGGGCGCATCCCAGTAGCGGGTCAATTCATCGTCGAGATGCACCAGCGTAATAGAAGCGCCGGCCATGTCCAGGGAGGTGATATAGTTCCCCACCAGGTTGCGCGTGATGGTGACGTTTTTGCCGTGTAAAATACGCTGCAGAGCATCGAACACGATGTAGAGTTCGATGAGTGGTGTGCCACCCATACCATTGACGAATGCCAGGACTTGATCGCCGGCCTTCAGACCGAGGTCTTCGATGATTGGGGTAGCCAGCATCTCGGTAACTTCGGCGGCAGAAGCAAGCTTGACTCGCCTGCGACCCGGCTCGCCATGAATGCCAATGCCGATCTCCATTTCGTCTTCGCCTAGCTCGAAGGTTGGCTTGCCCGCCGCCGGGACGGTGCAGGATGTGAGGGCCATGCCCATACTTCGCCCATGATTATTGACTTTGCGAGCAAGGGCTGCTACCGAGGAAAGAGGAGCGCCAGTCTCAGCGAAACCTCCCACGATCTTTTCCAGAAGTACCGTGACACCGACGCCGCGCCGTCCTGCCGTATAGAGACTATCCTGCACTGCAACATCATCATTGGTGACGACGCTTTCCACCTGGATGCCATCTGCGGCGGCCAGTTCGGCGGCCATTTCAAAGTTCAACACGTCACCGGTGTAATTTTTGACCACATGGAGCACACCGGCCCCACCATTGACAGCTTGTGTGGCAGCGAGCATCTGGTCAGGCACAGGCGAGGTAAATACTTCTCCGGGGCAGGCTGCATCGAGCATACCATAGCCCACGAAGCCGCCGTGCATCGGCTCGTGACCACTGCCGCCACCAGAGATAACACCTACTTTGCCCTGAATGGGAGCATCTTTGCGCACGATGATTTGTTGCGCAAAATCAACGCGGATAAGGTTGGGATGGGCAGCCAGCATACCCGCCAATGCTTCTTTAACGACATCCTCTGGCCGGTTGATCAGTTTTTTCATGGGACCTCCTTAACATGGATATGACAGTAACTCAAACATTTCTACACACAAGCCAGGGCGGGGGCAAGCCCCGCCCCTACCCTGCTACGAAGTGCCATCGTGTCCCGTATAGGGTAGGGGCGGGGCTTGCCCCCGCCCTGGCTCATTGTTCATAACAGGTATCTGCTGCTGTATTGCGGAACGATAGGCGTCGATCATGGCCTTTTGTTGCTCAGGCGACCAGTCGAGTTCCTTTGCTATGAGCGCGGCAACTTCTTCAACGATACCTGCCCCGCGATCGCGATCCTCAAGGATGATGGAAGTGCGTCGCGCCAGCACGTCATCGAGGGTCATAGCCATTTCGTGACGGCAGGCGTAGACCACCTCTGCTCGTATGTACGGAAGGTCTTCGATCAGGCGCGCTCCCAGTGTAGCATCGCTTTCGATCAGGCTCAACAGCGAACTGGCATGAGACCCGTAACTCTCTCCCAGGTGGGAAATCGTCTGAGGGCTAAGTCCAAGCGCTGCCCCCTTGACTTCCAGATCGCGTTGGACCGCGGGCCAGCCGGCGCTGCCGGACAGCGGGAGGCTAGTAGTGGGATGGGGCATCGATGTTGAGCCGTCGCGGCGACTGAGCACATCAACGGCATCCTGAGCCATACGCCGGTACGTGGTGAGCTTCCCGCCAACGATGGTAACGAGGCCGGACGAATTTTGCAGCACAGCATGGGTGCGCGAGAGTTTGGCGGTAGAATGCTCCGAACTGCGAGCGCGCAAGAGCGGTCGATAACCGGCATACACGCTGATAATATCGTCGGCAGTAAGATTGACGGAAAGATAGCGGTTCAAGTGATGTAAGAGATAGGCAATATCGTCCTTCGTGGCGGTTGGATGATCGAGATCGCCAGAGCCAGTATCGGTCGTGCCAAAGACGGCGCGTGACTCCCAGGGTACCAGGAAGAGAATACGTTTGTCGTCGGTCTCCGGTAAAACGATGGCGTCATTGCCGATTTTGACATCCTCACGGGAGAAAACGAGATGCACCCCTTTACTGGGTTCTACGTGAACCAGTGAACCAGCCTCAGTGAGGCCTTCGACTTCTTCAGCGAAGACGCCGGTGGCATTGACGATATGACGCGCGCGCGCGATGAAGCTCTGGTTGCCCAGGTTATCGCGCACATGCGCCCCACATACCTTGCCATTCTCGGTAACAAACGAGGTAACTTCAGTGTAGTTGGCGATGGTGGCGCCGTACTGGACGGCGGTGCGCAGGACGAGCCATGGTCAGGCGCGCGTCGTTGGTTTGACCATCGTAGTAGATGAAGCCTTGTTTGAGATTTTCAGTGACCAGGGAGGGCGCGAGCCGCATGACATCTTTACGACTCAAGCGGCGGTGTCTCTTTACATTGTGTCGCCCGGCCAGGCCATCGTACAGCCAGAGTCCGATATCTAGCACAACACCCAGTCCGATACCCCAGGGCGTGGTAAAGGGCAGCCCTACCGGGTGGCGGTCGCCTTTATAGATGGGCAGCACAAAGCCAACCGGATGGACGAGAAATGGGGCGTTGCGCAACAAAAGTCCGCGCTCAACCAGGGCTTCACGCACGAGAGCGAAGTCAAAATTAGGCAGGTAGCGAATGCCGCCATGCACCAACTTGGTTGATTTGCTACTCGTGCCACTGGCGAAGTCACCTTTTTCAACAAGCGCTACCTTGTAGCCGCGCGCGACAGCGTCCAGGGCGACGCCTGCGCCTGTTATGCCTCCACCAATGACAAGAACGTCAAATTCTTCGCTCCCCATAAGAGAAATATTGCGCGCGCGCGTCGATGATGAAAGTGCTTGCATGAGCAGATATGAACATACGAAAGTGTAAATCCAATCCTCTTTCGTATGTTCATCCTTTCGTGTACTGGCTACAAACTAATCGACGGCTGGCTCGCGCACAGTTTCACCTTTGGTTTCAGCAGTGCCGGATTTCATAAGCATCCTTGCTTGCAGCACCTTCCCCAAAGTAAAGTCGTAGATGAAGGCCCCCACGACACCTCCGGCGAGAGGGGCAACGATTGGGATCCAGAAGTAGTAGTTATTCACGGCAAAGCTTTCACCCCCGCTGACGAGAGCCATCCACAAGCGCGGGCCGAAGTCACGAGCAGGGTTGATAGCGTATCCGGTGTTGAGGCCAAAGGACGCGCCAATGGCAACGATCAGGAAGCCAATAATCAGCGGGTTGAGATTAGCCTGTACGGGCTGGTTGCGCCCGTCAACGATAGCAAAAATCAGGCCCACGAGCAGCGCGGTACCGACAAACTCGTCCATGAACGCGCCAAATGTTCCGACAAAGTCTTTGGGGCTGGTGTAGAACACACCTCCGACAGCATCGGCAACATTCTTACTGCCCGCTGCAGTCACAATAGCGCCATGGTAGACGTAGAAGAGGATGGCTGCAGCGACAAACGCGCCAATCACCTGGGCCAGCCAGTAAGGAAGTACCTTACTCCAGGGGAGTTTGCCGCGCACCGCCAGGCCCAGCGTCACAGCGGGATTGAGATGAGCACCGCTAATTGCGCCACAGACATAGATACCCAGCATAACGGCCAGACCCCACCCCAGGATAATCACAATCCACTCCTGCGCAAATGGATTGCCGGGTACCAACTTGGTGAATAGCGCGAAAGAAGCGACACAGCCGTCGCCGAAGAGTATTAGCACCATCGTACCGAAAAATTCGCCGATCATTTCCCCAAAGGTGCCTGAGAGTAGGGGAGACCTGGCTACAGATTGACTCGACATGGATGCTCACTCCATTTCTGCTGATGAGGCAGCAACAGTACACAAATGTGTTTGTTCCTGCAAAGGATAAAAATTACAGTAATCAAGAGACTAAGAGACGCACTACAAGGGACAGTTTGCCAGTGCCAGGACCAGGGCGACCTCGCGGTCGTCCTTATCCTGAGCGGCGCACGAGAATCTTATTGCGCCCAGTTCCTGGAGCGTTCCACGGCTCGCTTCCAGTCTGCATAGAGGCTGTGGCGCTGGTCGGCGCTCATCTGCGGCTCGAAAGTGCGGTCAATGGCCCAATGTTCCGCGACTTCCTGCGCGCTACTCCAGAAGCCTACGGCGATACCTGCGAGGTAAGCAGCCCCCAGAGCGGTGGTCTCTGCCACCTTTGGTCGCTGCACAGCCACGCCCAGAATATCAGCCTGGAACTGCATGAGCAGGTTATTGACGACCGCGCCGCCATCGACACGCAGCGTCTTCAACTTGGCTCCGCTGTCGGCTTCCATGGCCTCGAGTACGTCGCGCGTCTGGTAGCACATGGACTCAAGCGTGGCGCGGGCGATATGAGCAACGGTAGAACCGCGAGTCAGGCCGATGATGGTGCCGCGAGCGTTGGGGTCCCAGTAGGGCGCGCCGAGGCCGACGAAAGCGGGTACGAAAAAGACACCGCCGTTATCGGGAACGGTAGCTGCCAGGGCTTCAACATCGACGCTCTGCTTGATGGCGCCAAGGCCATCACGCAGCCATTGCACGGCAGCGCCGGTAATAAAGATGCTGCCTTCCAGGGCGTAGGTAAGCTGCGCTCTGGCTGGGTCGCCGAGGCCCCAGCCGATGGTGGTGAGCAGGCCGTTTTGTGAGGGAACGCCTTTGGAGCCGGTGTTCATGAGCATAAAGCAGCCGGTGCCGTAGGTGTTCTTGGCCATGCCGACCTCGAAACATGCCTGGCCGAAGGTGGCCGCTTGCTGGTCGCCAGCATCGCCCGCCATCTTGATGGGAGCGCCGAAGAACTCTGCGTCGGTTTCGCCGTAGACGCCGCTGGACGGCATAACGGTCGGCAGCATAGAGCGAGGAACGCCCAGTTCTTTAAGAATAACGTCATCCCACTGGCCGGTGTAGATGTTGAAGAGCAGGGTTCGCGAGGCGTTGGAATAGTCGGTCACATGTACGCGCCCCTTGGAGAGACGCCACATCAGGAACGTGTCTACATTGCCGAAGAGGAGTTCGCCCCGATCAGCCTTTTCGCGCGCACCGGGAACATTGTCGAGAATCCATTTGACTTTGGTGCCTGAGAAATAGGCATCGGTGACGAGACCTGTACGGTTGCGAAGCTCCTTGTCAAAGCCCTTGGCCTTCAATGCGTCGCAAATAGGAACGGTCAGGCGGCTTTGCCATACGATGGCATTGAAGACAGGTTTGCCTGTAGATTTTTCCCAGACAATAGCAGTTTCACGCTGATTTGTGATACCAATGGCCGCGATATCGGAAGCGGAAGCGCCAGCCAGTCTGATCGCTTCTCTGGCTACGGCTAACTGGCTGGACCAGATGGCCTCTGGATCATGCTCAACCAGACCCGGCGCGGGATAAATTTGGGGAAATTCTTGTTGTGCCACACTGGCAATCAAGCCTTCGTGATTAAAGAGGATGGCCCGCGAACTGGTAGTCCCTTGATCGAGGGCAAGCACATACTTTGCCATGGGTAACGCTCCTTCGAATGAATAGTGGACGCGATACTTCGAGTCCTACATAAATGATCCTTCTACTGGCGCAGAAAACTGCGCCGCGCAAGAATGGACGTGGGATAGCAGCTATGCAAGCAAGAAATGCTTTCTGTTCCTCCTTTCGCTCATTTTCTACGGCCAAGCTTACCGTTAGCCACACTACGAAGAACCGACTTTCTGCTCATGCGCGTTGAATAGAAAAGCCAGTAGGGACGCCCCTTGTGAGTGACTGCCCGGCTGTGCGGGCGTGGGCGTAAAGGTAACGCGGACACCCGCAAGGGGCGTCCCTACTGTGTGGAATTTACGTCCAGAGTTCTGGGCGAGAAACAGTCACTCCTATTGCGCCTGCGCGCAGCACCATTTGCACCTGCTGGGGTGTGGAGACAAAACCACTTCCGATGAAGGGCAGGTGTAAGGGCATTTGCGCTACGGCGTAAGGAATGACGAGCGCGGGAGAGATGGCGAGTAAATCGACTTGCTGATCATCGACTGACTCCAGGGCAACTTCCAGACCGGTCGAGTCTACTGCAAATATGCGTTGGACGGTCTGCAAATCGAAACTTTTAGCCTGCGCTAAAAGTTTTCCGTGACTGGAGACCACACCTTTAATATGAAGTTGAGTGGCGAGATAGCGAAGTCCGGCGGTATCAGGGGCAATACCATCAATATGATCCATATTGACGTAGACCGCCAGTTCACGCTCGTGAGCATTTTCCAGCAAGGTTCGGAAGTCAAGCGGGTTACAGTGCCGCAACAAGATGGACGTTACATCTGAAGAATTCAGGGCAAGGGAAAACTGGACTCGATTCTCTATAACCGGTATCGTCTTCTGCCTTGCCGGAAGGTTGAGTAGTGACCTTGTAGATCGAGTGAGCATGCTGCACCTCTCTGTAGCAGTAAGAAACAACAAAGCCCTAAGCCTCTTAAAAGAGGGGCTTAGGACTTATCAATTTCACTGTCCCTGGGCACATATGCAATTGTAAAATCAAGTCATCGTCTAAGGTTCACATCTTTGTGAAATCGTCCCAACCGCTTTACAGCGAAGAACCAGACAGATAGCTGCCTAATCCCGAATGCTATACAATGATGGTCGAATTGATTATAATAGTACTTGTTATCTGAACTTTTGTCAAGTGCTGACGGCCTGTTTCGGCACCGCTATTGTATACATTGGAAAATATAAGATGACTAAACAAGAGTTTCTGCGTTTAGCGCACCGTTTCCCTGTGGCGGCGGCAGTAAAATCGAATGACGATATGGAAGTTGCACTGGAATCCGATGCGCTGCTTCTATTTATGTTAAAAGGGGATGCATTTCAAATTGTACCCTTTGTAGCGCGAGTACATGAGAAAGGGAAAGGCATAGTTGTCCATATAGACCTTGTCGGCGGTATTGGTAAAGATCGCGCCGGTATTCAGTATCTTCACCAGATCGGCGTTGACGCAGTGATTACCAGCCGTTCTCAACTTGTCGCTGCTGGCCGAGCCGAGGGATTGGTCACAATCCAGCGTCTCCTGCTGGTTGACGACTCGGCATTGCAAACAGGAGTTCGGACAATAGCCCGCGCAGCGCCAGATTTCATAGAAGTGCTTCCCGGTATAATTTTTCCAGATGTTGCTTCGATACTACAACAGTTGCTTCCTGGACCATTTATCGCCGGTGGTTTTATTCGCGATTCCACTGAAGTCGCTCGCATTCAGACAGCCGGCGCTGTACTGAGCAGTAGTAGTTCCTACAAGCTCTGGTACAGCGCGTCTCGCTAGACATTCTATAGAGGAGAATCATTTCAATGAAGAACATGCCTAACCTGCTCAGCTTTAGCCGGATTCTAGCGACCGTTCTGGTGTTTGTCCTGGCTATTGTCAACCAACCCTGGTCTTTTTTGGTCGCAACGGTCATCTTCTTCCTGGCATCAGTGACCGACCTGTTAGATGGCTACCTGGCGCGGCGCTACCGTCTCGTTTCTCCATTCGGCATTTTCCTGGACCTGACAGCAGATAAGGTATTCGTCTCTGCCATCCTGGTCGCTTTCGTACAGATTGGTCTTGTTCCCGCGTGGATTGTTGTGATTATTATTGCACGCGAATTTTTAGTCACCGGACTGCGATCTGTCGCATCCGCGAAAGGGACAGTCATTCCCGCGGGCAAATTGGGGAAGCAGAAAACATTTATCACCCTGCTTGCCATCGGTGGCATCTTATTGGCAAAAGGGGTAGGCGCAAGTCATCTTTCCCTCTATCCACCACTCCTTAATTTCAACAGCAACCTGTTAAATGTGGGCGACTACTTACTGCTCGTCGCGGATACATTGATGTTGCTGGCTGTGATCTGGACGGTCCTGTCGGGGGTTGAATACCTGCGCGGCGCATTGCCCCTGTTACGAGAAAAGCCAGAAACCTCTGTTTCAAAAATTTGAGCATGGCCTGCTCACGCCCGCGCTTTTGAAGTCCCATCAGGGGCAGAGGTTTCAGGATTCACCTTTTGCCCTATTTTGCGCTCAGTTCCCGCCAGCAAACGACCAATATTGTCGTAGTGGAAAATAATGACCAGCGCCGGGCCAACGACCATAAAAACCATCTGCGCAAAGCTCACTTTGCTGATGAAGGTTGGATCAAAGTGTCCAATGATGAAAAAAAGCACGCCACAGACGAGCGCGGTCAGGCTTCCAACAATCGAGCCTAGCGATACATAGCGCGAAATGGCTATGGTGCTGGAAGTAATCACCGCGTCAATGATGAAAGTCAGCGGCGAAATGATAAGTAGCACGCCAGCGCCCGTCAACACACCTCGTCCACCTCTAAATCCAATAAATACCGGATAACAGTGGCCTAGCAAAGCGGCAAGACCCGCCACCGTCGGTCCCCAACCCGATCCGAAGAAGAACGGGATAAGGCTGGCAAGAAGCGTTGGTCCCACCCCTTTTGAGAGATCAAATACAAAAACAATCACGGCTGGCATTTTGCCGAGCGTGCGTAGCACATTGGTCGCCCCTATTTTATGGCTACCGTAGGCGCGAATATCAAAATCTTTCCCACGAAGTAGTTTACCCATCCAGTAGCCAGCAGGAATCGAACCCCATAGATAGCCAATAATCGCTATCAATACAAGCTGAACGAGAATCATCGCCGTTGTGTCCTCCTTCTAGCCCAAGATCTGCAAGATATGTCCCTATTATAGATTTGTTTCAACGGAAAAGGCAACTTATATGTTGCCCAACTCAACTTTGGTAGCGATTGTCATCGTCGTCTCGGCGATGTAGCGCATGTCCATCTCTTCGAGCGCTTTCTTTTTGCCGAGCAGCAGCTTTGCCATGTCGAAGGCGCGGTTCAACTGATCTTTTTCTAGCTCGTAGCCCAGGTCGCGCATTTGAGAGGCGAGGGCGGCGCGCCCGGAGAGCTTGCCCATGTGCATGCCTCGATCAGCCGAGGTCAGACCAATCGATTCGGGCGTCATTATTTCGTAGGTGCTTGCATCCTTCAGCACGCCGTCCTGGTGGATGCCTCCGCCGTGTGAAAATGCATTCCGGCCTACAACTGGCTTGGTCCACTGCACCTGCATTCCCGACAGCCTGGCAATAAGACGACTGGTTGACACAATCTTTGTAGTATCAACTCTCACATCCATTCCAAGATCGGCAGAACGAGTCTTAATCGCCATAACCACTTCTTCGGAAGCAGCATTGCCGGCGCGTTCGCCCAGTCCATTGATGCAGGTGTCGGCGCGCTCTGCCCCATTGCGCAGGCCCTCCAGGGCGTTCGCAACCGCCAGGCCGAGATCATTATGGCAGTGCGCCGAAATACGCGCTTGAGGAAACTCTTTCTTGACATCGGCCACCAGCTTGCCAAACTCCCAGGGTAAGGAATAGCCGACCGTATCACAAAGTGTCACGAAACGCACACCCTCTTTGATGATAGTTTCGCACACTTCGAGAATAAAATCGTGCTCGGTGCGCGTAGTGTCTTCCAGGGCGAAATCGATGTTTTCGGTATACGAACGGCCCTGCGCGACCGCCGCCTTCGCCAGTTCCAGCACTTCTGCGCGCGTCTTGTTCAGCTTGACCTTGCGGTGCAGGGGCGAGACACTGATAAAGGGCTGAATGGCAGAATGCGCGGCGATTTTCACCGCGTCCCAGGCGCGTTCAATATCGGCGGGATTGGCGCGGCCAATGGCGCAAATTTCGGCGTTGTCTACCTTTGAGGCGATGAGACGCACGGCCTCAAATTCGCCCGGCGAGGAGATGGGGAAACCGCAGTCCAGCGTGTCGAAGCCCATATCGGCCAATGCCTGCGCAATCGCCAGTTTCTCTTCAGGGAAGTAGTTCACGCCGGGGGTCTGTTCGCCATCGCGCAACGTGGTTTCGTAAAATTTGATGATGCGGGGTTCTGTTGTCATCGTTAGAAACTCCTTTGTTTCATGTTCAGCGACTATGAAACGATGAGATGACAGGAGTCGTCAGAAACTCCTTTGTTTCGACTTCCGAGTAGGTGACAGGGTCACTACGGAAATTATACGCATCTTGTCATGAGAAGTGCAATGCATTACCCGGCTACCGGATAGTTCCGACTCGCTGAGGCTCAGTAATGTGTTGCAGGAGATGCATACCACGCTGAAGCAAACAGAGTATCTCGATACGAGTTGAGATTTGTAATTTATCTCATATCAGTATTGGGTATAGTCACAGAATCTGCTCCAGTGACGTGGGCCAGATCGAACGGGAAAATATGTACCGTCTTGTCCCAACTTGCTGAGGCAATGTATCTGCCATCAGGCGACCAGGCAACAGCATTCACCCATTGCGTGTGACCTTCATAGATGGAAACACATGCCCCTTTCGTCACATCCCATACACGGACCGTCTTGTCCCAGCTTCCTGACACCAGATAATTTCCATTTCGAGACCATGCCACTGATGCAACCGTCCGCGTGTGATCGTGATAGACAGATTGAGGCGCACCAGTCTCCGCCATCCAAATTTGTATTGTGCCATCATCGCCCGCTGACGCAATACGAGTACCATCAGGCGACCAGGCAACAGATGCTATTCTATCGGTATGGCCGCGATAAAGTGAGCAGTAGGCTCCTGTATCCGCTTCCCACACGCGAACGATATGGTCATTACCACCAGAGGCAATATATTTACCATCAGGAGACCAGGCAAGGCATAAGACACGTTCTCTATGCTCGTCATAAGAAACAATTAATCGTGCTGTCTGTAAGTCCCAGACATGGACGAAACTATCATCACTGGCAGAAGCAATACGCATACTGGTAGGAGACCAACATGCCATACGGATTGTTCTTTGATGCTCGACGTAATATGCCAATACTTTGCTAGTAGTAGCCTCCCACACGTACACAACCTCATCGGATCCAGTAGAAACAATATGTTGTTGGCCGTTCGGAGACCACATCACACTCCATATTTCTCCCATATGCCCATCATAAGTATTTAGAATTTGACCTGTTGCCGTGTCCCACACATACACAATCTTATCATGTCCGGCGGAAGCAATATATCTTCCATCAGGCGACCAGGACAGGGATTGCACCGCTTCCTTATGTTCCCTGAAGAGTACCGGTTTGACCTCTGAGATAGCGATATTTACTCGTTCGAGTTCGCTCAAAAACTCGCGCATATCTTTGAAACGGTCCTCTGGACGTTTGTTGAGCATCTTCATTACCAGCCGTTCGACCTGAGCAGGGATAGCGGAGTCTTTCTTGCGTAACGGGATGGGTGAAACAGAAAGATGCTTGAAAAGCACTTCATCCTGAGTGCCATCGAAAGGCTGTTCGCCTGTTAGCCACTCATACATTGTCACTCCTAATGAGTATTGATCGCTGGCACGCTGCGCGCGCCCATGTATCTGCTCTGGAGAGATATAGTGACATGAACCTCGGGGAATATGTATTTGCTGATTGGCTGTATAGGAGGTGATAGCGACACCGAAATCACAGAGTCTGTATACTATCATCGTCGCCAATCAGCATGTTCTCTGGTTTAACATCACAATGCACGATTTCCTTACTATGCACATATTGCAAAGCATCAGCAACCTGTCTAACATAGGAAAAAATCGTTTCCCATGGAAGGCGTGTTCCTCTGGCATGGCGCTTGCGCAAATCTCCATGTTGCAGATAATTCATGACAAAATATGGATAGCCATTATCGATGCCAAAATCTCTTACCCGCACAACATTTGGATGGTCAAGCACACTCAACTTCGCTTCCATAACGAAGTCAGAAATATTTTCTGTACTCAGATTCGTAAATAAAATTTTGATAGTGACGGGTGTTCCATACTGTATATGTCTGGCAAAATAAACTACTCCATAACCTCCGCCGCCCAGCTTATGCATCAAGCGATACTGACTGATTTGTCTTCCTGAAAGATCTGGCATTTGTCCCATGTCTCTACCCTATTTCTAGACGTATCATCAACGAAATGGCTTATGCTATGATATAATATCACGAATATGAGCGGTATTGCTATTTGACCATATTACTATTGATTGATAAAGCGTCGCTAACATGCTAGAATGGCTATACCAACATGTTAAGACGTATGCGAGAGTTTTCTACAAGTCTATTTCATTCATAAGAAAGGACGTGACGCTGCCATCATGTTCAAATCACTCTACGAGCAAGAATTATCCCGGCATTATCCCGGCTTATTTGTAATTTTATTAGATCAATCAAGCTCAATGAGTCAAAAGGTAGTCGGATATCCAGACGGGCAAACCAAAGCTGGTATCGTTACCAGGCTGGTAAATATCATCATCCAGGAAATGATTGATCGGGCCGGATTCGAGGAAACGGGCCCCAAACTTGGCATACGCAAAAAGTATGCTTATTTAAGTGTGTTAGGATACAATGAAAGTGTTAAACCACTGTTATCAACAGTAGAAACACCTATAGATATCCCTACCCTCGCTCTTAATCCACGCGGCTCCGTGCCAGAGAAACGACCAATAACCGATAACAAAGGGAATGTTATTAATACTCGCACCGAGGACAAACGATTCTGGATCACACCAAGTTGGGGTATGAATACTAATATGACCCTTGCCTTTGAGCATGCTAGGGATGTTGTCAAAAAGTGGCTAAATCAAGCTCCGGAGTTGATTACACCCGAACTGGGATACCAACAGCCCAGAATGGAATGCTTTCCCCCGGTGGTTATCAATGTAACTGACGGATATTATAATACCGGCGGTAATCCTCGCAAGGTTGTGGACGATATATGTCACATGCGCACCAATAACGGAAATGTGCTTGTCTTCAATTGTCACTTTACCACGGAAAAAAAACGTGTCCTCGTCTTTCCTAAAGAAGTGAGCGAAGTGAAAGGTATTGACCATTCAGGATATGGATACGACGAGCAAATGTTTTATATGAGCAGCGTCATACCAGAGACATTGAGAGAGCGAGCTAGCAGAGAGATACGCAGACCCGTGCAAGAAGGAGCAAGGGGCATAATCTATAATGCGAGTTTTGAAGTCCTGTCGCAATTCTTGCGCTGGGGAACGGTACAGATCGCGCCAGTGACACAGACTAATGGAGCGCAATGGTAATGGCGATACAAAAAGAGCAGCCGACAGGGAAGCTGGAAATACCCTCTATTGCCAACGTTCAACCTGAATGGTATACGCGCATCAAATTGCTTTGTATTGGATTTGGTTTCTTATCTATCCTCTGCTGTTGTCTAGGAGTCTATTACTTATTTAGTAACATTGAATACTCTATTATTATAACAGAATATCCTCTACCTCTAGGAATACTTGCTATCGCCTTTATTCTGGGATGGGTTGAAGTACTATTGTGGCTATTATACCCGCTAATCGCTCGCTATCCTCTTGTGCTTGCGCGGCTTACAACACCAATGGCAGGACAAAGCGGTACAGGGCAGGTTCCTGGCATCCAGAGAAGATCGCCAGACCCCTCTAAAATTGCCTCTTTCGCAACTGATCCTACAAAATCTTCTACTATGCCTGCTCAATCTTCATCTGTATCAGGAAATGGAGAAGCAATAACCGGTATCGAATTTACCGGTACCTCTCCAGGCGAGATCATTGCGCAATCAGAACCCGAAGATACGATAACCATATCGGAACTGGACGCAGAAGCTTTAACCAGCGAAAAGTCGATGCCGTCGCTTCCCAGGCCTTCTGGAACTCTTCCACCGATAACCAGCAATACTACTCTTCCGGGAGTACCAATCAACCCTCAAGTTCTAAGGGATTTCAGGCTTCCGCGCGAGGGTGTAAATCTTGAACTGAGCCAGGACAGACTGGCCTCAAGTGATGAAAATGCCCGTTATGCAGTCGCGGATGGAGTAGGAACCAGTTTTCTTCCAGCGCAGTGGGCACAGATCATCACAAATCAATTTGTGTCACATAGAGGCGCCTTTGAAACTAAGGAAGAGATTACCTGGTGGCTCAAAGAGTCCAGCAAACGATGGCATAACTGGGTAGAAACAGTCTGGATACCAGAGGCGCAAATAAATAGCGGACAGGAAGATTGGAGTCGGTATATTGCGCGTGGAGCAGCCGCCACATTTGTCGGTTGCTCATTTTCGCGCGCTGAACTAAATGAGACGGGTACAACACATGTGCGGGTAGTCGTAGCAGGTGATGCAGAGTTTTTCCTGCTTTCTCCTCCATCAAAAGCGGAACCAGCAACTACACCGGGTCGCTGGAGATGTAAATTCCACTACAGGTTAGAACTTGAAGATTTTGGACATACTACAGAGGCCCTGGCAACCCCTGAAAAGCGTGTCGAACGCGATTACAAATGGGTACATATACCCGAACATGATGTTATTGCGAATGCTGGAGATTATATTGTACTGACAACAGACGCTCTAGCTCGATGGATCCTCTTGCAAATAAGCTTGGGAGGGGACCCGTGGAGAGAGCTATTCTCTATCTTACCAGATAATCAAGAGGAATTTAGAAGATTCGTTCATCATTGCCGCTCTAGAGGAGAGATGGAAACAGATGACACCACGATCATGATTATTCCTGTGCAAGCAAATATCCCAAAAGCCAGGTAGAAAGGGAGAAGCGGTAAATGCAGGAAGCAGATCCAAAATGGCCCCAAAAACAAGACTATGACGATGCAATGTTAGAAATGGTTAAGAGAGTAAAAGATCCTGTCATCAAATTTGGTAAACTTGAACAAGACCAGGCGGGTATCGTGCGCTTTGGCGGGGCGAATAACTATATCACGATTTATAAAGTTGATGATTGGATGGTACGTTGTTTCTGTTCGAGACGATAGCAGAGGGAAGAAACCACCTCCGGACATCGAAAATCGTTATCAACACATCAGTATGTTCACTGCAAAACATGCTCATACACATTCGCCATTATCCAATATAGAATTTGTGCCAAAGGCTATCGAAGTCGATTTTATCGACAGGCAGAACTACAGCTATATTCTGCTCAAAACGGATACCCTTCCTATTGTGAGGATGAAATTTATCCCTGGACCTTCTCTGGGTACGTTTATTGGAATGCACTATAAAAATCCGACCATCATGGAAGCCTTGTGCAATGCATGGCTGCAGATGATCGGATACCTGGAAGCTCTCCAGATGGCCCACGGCGACCTGGATTTGTCGAATGTCATCGTGCAACATCAGGGCAGAAATATTGTATTAAAGCTAATCGACTATGACAATGCCTGGGTACCTACTTTCCGTGATCAAAGCCTGGAACAGACAGAGTTAGGGAAAGAAAACTTCCAGCATCCCGCCCTCCAAAACAAAAAGACGCGGAAATTCGACGAATATATGGATCGCTTTTCCGCATTAACGATATACATATCGCTCAGAGCGTTGACCGTGTATCCTGATCTCTATACAAACAAGGATTGGGGAGCCGGCGACTCCCACCTTCTACTTGTAAGCGCTGATTATAAAGAGGAAAAGAACTTCAAGCCCAGTCGCATTACGATGTTACGCAATCTGCAAATACCAGACCTGGAACCATTACTGCGAGAACTTAGTCGTTGCTTACAGAAAGAGCCTGCTCAACAACCTCGTAGATTGACTGAACTCATCCCGTATGGCACTCCATTCTTCCTACCAGGCGAGATAAACGATATCAAAATTCCCTGGACACCGCAGATCGTCGATGAGGTGTACCTCGAGGAAGATTTAGCTTATTTTGCTTTTGACGAAGCTACGCATTACAAGAAACCCGATGAGGCGCTAGTTCCTCCACCTCAACCCACGCCGACAATTGATCCCTGGACTCAACAGGCCGAGTGGGGACTGCCGCAGCCTGTTCAGCAACCTCAACCTGCTGGTTGGGGGCAACAACCGCCCGTTCAGCAACCTCAACCTATTGGTTGGGGGCAACAACCGCCTGTTCAGCAACCTCAGCAGGCCTCATGGGAGCCTACAGAACCGGTTACCAATTATGTTCCGCCTGCACGAAAATATACGCCAGTCTCCAGCCCCCAAATCTCGTGTTTCATTTATAACATGGCTCATCGTGTTGATTCTGGTCGCATTGATTATCTTCGCCATACTCTTGTTTATCGGAATCATACATCACTCAGCGGTTACACTATGGATGCTACCACGACTTACACAGACTTTACCTTTGAAGCATTGGCTGTTAGAATCTTCTCATCAGATTGATACTAGCATATAGGAGAGGTGCAGATGTTATTTCGCTGGTTATTAGTAGTTTGTAGCGTGCTTCTCTTAGTTATAGTAGCGATTGCCGTGGCGATAACCCCATCTTTTGCCTTATCTACGAACGGACAACTCGCCAATTCGCCTGGGCAAATAGCAGATAATCAGCAGGCGCTGAATTGCCCAGATGCGCCTCTTACAGTTCAAGGGCTTTTTTTAGATTTTTGTTCTCCCAGTTATACTGGTAATGTGGGGGGACCCTTTTGATTCGCATATTGTGCTGGTCGCAGAGAATTTCCCTAGAGCGCCGCAAAGCTGGATTACAGGAGATCCCAACACGCTTAGCCTGGGTATAACACCTTCCCCGATCGATAGTAGTGTTTTGAATATTTTCGCAATTGTGTCTACGCTTCCGGCATTATTAGGAATCATTATATATAGTGTGATGTGGATCCGCGAGCGGCAAGCAATAAAAAAACAAGCATCTTCGGCACCAGGCATATTACAAACTCATGCAACGTCCGGGAAGGTAACCTCTACTGAACAACCGATGGGTTTCCTTTTAAATCAGCAACCTCCTCTCCTGGAACATCAGAATTTTTTTATCCCAATCCAACTTATGATAGCGCGACCGTTTTCAATAACAGAAATGCACACTGGAAAATCAGCTTCCACTTCTTTCGATAGAGAAATCCGGAAATCAATCAGAGGATGGAAGCAGACAGGAGAGCTTTTTGATGTAGTGGCCCTGGCAGCAAAGTTGCTCGTTGAAGATATCAATGCATGGGATAACCTTGCAGAAGAACTGCAAAAAGACTCGTCTAGCCTTTCTCTACCAGACGCCTGGAGCCTGGAACAGCAAGGGCTTAAAGCGATGCTCGAAATACTGGACGCAAAAGATGATGAAACCCTGCGATTATACTGTGGCAAAGCACTCGTCTATTATACAAGGCTGCTTCCTTTGCCGATCCTTCCACATCACTATCAAGCAGCTATTCGGTTTGATATGGGATTAGCTTATATGTTTCTTGCAAGTGTTGATAGAAAAGTAATTTTGGAGCTTCTCCAACATGCGCAAAAATATTATCGCGAGGCATCAGAGATCTATCAGAAGATGGGTGATCTCAGATTGCACATGCGAACACTAATAGCTCTGGGCGATGTTTCCTTTACTTTCTATAAGTTACCGGATGAAAAATTCAGGCCGTTTCTCCTGGATGCATCTGACAAATATACGCGAGCTCATAAAATCATGAATTCTTATTTCTCACCAGAGACACGGAGAGATTCCAATATCAGACAACAAGAGATATATTCGAGGCTAGAACTAGAACGCTTGCTACCAGAGATAAGCAGGGTTTTAGAGGAAAGGATTCTTGCTATATATCTAAATGATCTCTTAGTAAGAATCCCCCCTATGAGTGTCAATCACTAAATGTTGGACATGGTTTAGTCGAACCAGCTATACGGATAACCAGGATCGTCAATGGTCTGCGCTATCGTAGTGTACTTCAACGGGTAGAAGGTGTCGATCATTACGGCCAGTTCTTCGGTGCGTTCGGCGCCCAGGCTCTTTTCGACTGCGCCCGGATGCGGGCCGTGTGGGATGCCACGTGGGTGGAGCGTCAGGGAGGACTGCTCGATGCCACGGCGGCTGCCGAAATTGCCGTTGACGTAGTAGAGCAGTCTCGTCGCTATCGATGTTGCTGTGGTTATAGGGGACGGGTATCGAGAGCGGGTGATAGTCCAGTTTGCGCGGCACGAAGGAACAGATCACGAAGTTTGGCCCCTGGAAGGTCTGGTGGACGGGCGGCGGCTGATGGACGCGCCCGGTAATCGGCTCGAAATCGGCGATATTGAAAATCCAGGGGTATTCGCAGCCATCCCAGCCAACCGTGTTGATGGGATGGAAGTCGTACCAGTAGCTTGAGATGAGGTTGCCGACTTTGACGCGCACCTCGTAATCTCCGCGCCCGGTATGCGTGACCAGTTCCTGCGGGCGGCGAATATCGCGCTCGCAATAGGGGGAGTGTTCCAGCAACTGGCCGTTTTTGTTCAGATAGCGGCGCGGCGGCTCGATGGTGCCGTATGCCTCAACGGTGAGAAAACGGCTGGCGGGGCTATCGGCGGCAATCTGGAAACGGAAGGTGGTGCCACGCGGGATGATAATGTAGTCACCCTCGTGGTAGGGCAGCAGGCCAAAGTTGGTTTCGAGCGTGCCATGTCCTTCATGCACAAAGTAGACCAGGTCGGCCTCGCCGTCGCGATAGTAGTAGTTCATCTCCTGTCAGGCAACGCGACGCTGATGATGAGGTCTTTGTTATACATGAGCGGCTGGCGGCCTAAAACGGCATCGCCACCGCGCTTCATATGCGCGCTTTTCAGGTGATGATGGCGATGGATATCCTGACGCCACTCTTCTTGAGGGTACGGGATATAGGCGAACTTCTCCACCTTTTTCACTCGAGTGGGCGGATAGTGATAGTAGAGGTTGGAATAGTTGCCGGAAAAACCTTCGGTGCCGAACAACTCTTCGGAGTAAAGCGTTCCGTCTGCTTTGCGGAACTGTGTATGCCGCTTGTGGGGGATTTCTCCCAGGCTATAATAAGCTGGCATGATATTTTCCTTATCACACTATTTTATTCCGCAATACGCCGATGCCTTCGATTTCGAGTTCGATGATGTCGCCGCGCCGGAACCAGGGATGCACTTCGGTGCCCAGTTCGAGCAGGCAGCCGGTGCCGACGGTGCCGGAGCCGAGTACGTCGCCAGCGCGCAGGCGGGCGTTGCGCGAGGCCCATGCGATCATCTGGGGAAAGCTGTAATAGATGTCTTTGAAGTTGCCACGCGAGATTTCCTTACCGTTGACTACGCGCCAGCATGGTCATATTGTAGCGTTCGCTGGCATTGCTGCCGGTGCGATAGGCGGCCAGTTCGTCAGGCGTGACCAGCCAGGGGCCGAGCGAGGTGGCAAAGTCCTTACCCTTGCCGGGTCCCAGGTTGAGCTTCATGTCCTTGCGCTGGAAGTCGCGCGCGCTCCAGTCGTTCATGATGGTGTAGCCCGCGATATAGCTGGCGGCTTCCTCTAGCGGGATGTCTTTGCCGTCGCGCCCGATGACACAGGCGATCTCTAGCTCGATATCCAGTTCGTTGCTGCCGATGGGGTAGGGGACGGGCTGGTTATGGCCGTAGATTTCGCTGTTATTGGTGAAGTAGAAGGTGGGTATCTCGTACCATTCGGGGATCATATCGAGGCCGCGTTTGGTACGCGCCGACTTGACATGCTGCTCGAAGGCGTAGAAATCGCGCACAGAGGGCGGCTCAGGAATGGGCGAGAGCAGTTGCACCTCCTCGAAGGTGAAAGCTTCTCCATCTGCTTCGCGGGCGTTGGCGAGGCCGTCGGGGTCGCGCAGCAATTCGAGCAGCGTGGGGTAGTCAAGCGTGATGATTTCAT
This sequence comes from uncultured Chloroflexia bacterium, assembly GCA_963769535.1. Classification (GTDB taxonomy): domain Bacteria; phylum Chloroflexota; class Ktedonobacteria; order Ktedonobacterales; family Ktedonobacteraceae; genus CF-113. The sequence continues at coordinate 1,055,605 of CAVYMC010000011.1, forward strand.
TATTCCGCACCACACCAGCATGTGTGGCGGACCAATCTTCTGTTCTGAACGTTACAAGCTTCATTACAAATTTCCTCGCAGAGCTTGCTCGCGTTCCAGAGCTTCAAATAACGCTTTGAAGTTGCCTTCGCCAAAGCCACGCGCGCCCTTGCGCTCGATGACTTCAAAGAAGACCGTAGGGCGGTTCACTATCGGTTTAGAGAAGACTTGCAGCAGGTAGCCTTCGTCGTCGTGATCGACCAGGATACCCAGTTCCGCTAATTGCTGCACGTCCTCGGCGATGGGGCCAACGCGATCAAGCACGGTTTCGTAGTAGTTGCCGGGTGTTTTGAGAAATTCCACGCCGCGCTCCTCTAAACCGCGCACCGTTTTGATGATGTCGGCGGTGTTCAAGGCGATATGCTGCGCGCCAGGGCTACGATAGAAATCCAGGTACTCTTCAATCTGGGACTTGCGGCGTCCGGGGGCCGGTTCGTTGATGGGGAATTTCATGCGCCCACTGCCGTTCTGCATAACCTTCGACATAAGGGCCGAATATTCGGTGCTGATGGCGCGATCATCGAAATGAATAAGCTGGGTAAAGCCCATGACGCGCTCGTAAAACCCAACCCACTCGTTCATTTTGCCAAGCTCGACGTTGCCTACGACATGGTCAATGGCGGCCAGCCCCGCTGGTCTTGCGCGGCGCGGCACATCGCTCGCAACGGCTCGATAGCCGGGCAGGAAGACACCTTTGTAGTTGTGGCGTTCGACAAAGGTATGGATAGTGTCGCCATAGGTGGCAATTGAGGCCAGTTTCACTACGCCGTCATCATCTTTGCGTGTGGTCGGGGTCAGGACGCCGCGAGCGCCGCGTGTAGTTGCTTCACGGTACGCTCGCGCCGCGTCATCTACACGCAGGGCAATATCTTTCACGCCATCGCCGTGCAGGCGGACATGTTCGGCTATTTCGCCTTCCGGGCCAAGCGCGGATGTCAGCACAAAACGCACATTGCCCTGTTCCAGGACATAGCTGCTGCGGTCACGCACGCCCGTTTCAAGCCCTGAGAAGGCAATGGGTGTGAAACCCCAGGCATGGCTGAAATAATACGCGGCTTGTTTAGCATTGCCCACGTAAAATTCGAGATAGTCAAAATTTTGAATGGGCATGAAATCTTCAACAGTGCCTTCGCTCATCAAGAAACTCCTTTGTTTCGATGCTCTGTAACTGAAGCGGCGTCCCTGTGGTCGCCCAATTGCGGTACTACTTACTCTCTATCTACATTATATGAGACGAATTGGGACAGCCGCAAGTGGGCAACCAGGGCGCGGGCAAGTGGGCAACCAGGGCGCGGGCAAGCCCCGCCCGTACCCTGTACGCATTGTGCGGGATGTTTCGTAGCAGGGTACGGGCGGGGCTTGCCCCTGCTTTCACTAGTAGGTTTTTTAAATCCTAATGCATTGTGACGACCGAATGGGGGAAAGGAAGCGTCCCCGCGTCCTGTAGGGACAAGGGGAGGGGCTTTGGTTGGCAAAATTTATCAGGATTTAAAAAACCTACCAGTGAAAGGCTTGCCCCCGCCCTGGTAATATAGTTACGAATACGAGACGCGCAGGTCAAAGCCGCGTTTGCGGAACTCTGCGACGAAGGTCTGGCCTGGCACAGCCAGTTCTACGGGTACGCCTCCTCTGAGGGTCTGGCCGCGCGCTATGAAGCCTGCCATGATGGCGGCGTGCCAGCCTGTGGTACGTTCCATGGCCGTGAAGCCGGTTCGCTCGTCGGCGTAATCGAACAGGTCTACTATGGCCTCTTTTTCCTGTCCATCCTTGATGCCGCGCGCGATGATACGCACGATGACCAGGTCTTGTTCGCCGGGACGGGCTATAATCTTTGGTTCTAAGAGAGCGTGCAGCAGGTGGCGCGGGACTACCGGCTGACCATCGACGATGACGGGTTCCAGGCCGATCAAACCGGTGTCGTTGAAGGCTTTCCACTGAGCGTAGTGACCGGGCCAGCGCAGGGTTTTGTTCTGCAAGGTGCGCAGCTTGCCCTCGTAGGTCCAGGGCATGGTGCTGGTGCCACCCGCTGTTGTGAAAGCTTCCAACTGGCCGATTGGCGCGGGGAAATCCACCAGTTCGTATTCCTCAAAGCAGGGCATTTCCTGCTGTTTCCAGTCGCGCAAGAAGAGCGTGGTGCCAAAATATTCGTTAGTCAACCCTTCGATATTGAAGGTGAGGATGTAGTTCCTGGACGGCGTCGGGTGGCGCGGGATGCCACCATCGTACATGATAATGTCGCGAGGTTCGTCCAGCAGGGTCAAGGCGTAGGCGCAGAGGGAAGTTCCCAGACCGGGATCTTGCCCGCAGTCGGGAATGAGCGTGATGCCAGCCGCCTTTGCCTCTGCATCGAATGCCAACTGCTGGCGTACTTGATCGGTGTTGCCACCGAAATCGCACATGCTGGCGCGCGCGCGTATAGCAGTGCGGGTCAGACCCATATTGAAAAAATAAGGAACGCCTGAGACAAAAACCGAAATAGATGCGCCGGTCAGCAAAGCTACTACCGCGTCCTCATCCTGCACATTCACCTGAGCCGCGTGCGCGACTTCGCGCCCCACAAGTTGATTGACACGCGCGGCAGACCGTTCGGCCTGTGCCAGCGACATGTCGGCCATCAACACATACTCGGCATCACCCAATAACGCGAGGTCATACGCGGCGGCGGTACCTTGCCGCCCGGAACCAATGACAGCATAACGAAAACCCATGATGGAGACTCCTGAAGTTTGTGCTAGCTGTGAACGTCCATAAATTTTGTTCACAAGATAAAGTCTACCATACATGGAAGGGCGCTTGCGTCCCTGGGTCCTGATGGTTTTTGCCGACCGAATGCAGTAAGGCGCGTTGTCCCGTCCTGTAGGGACAAGGGGCAGATGTGGGGAAGGGTGGGGGCCTTGTGCTTGTCCTGGTGGCAACTCGATTCGCCAGGGGTTCCGTGAAGCAGCATGGTCGCATTCCGACGAGGACAAGCACAAGGCCCCCTTGTCCCTACAGAAGACGACCCCATTTCCCCATCCGGTCGTCAAAATTCATCAGGCAATTGCGCTCGTTCGTAGTTTATTTTGAGAACGAGCAGAATTCCTGCTCAATACAGGACATATACCGCTCATTTTGCGCGATAATTTTTTTTGTAGGGACAGTGGGGCACTTCCATTCCCCTATTCGGTTGTCAAAAATCATCAGGACGAAGGCGGACGGGTCAAATCATTCACAGGACGAAGGCGGACGGGTCAAATCATTCCCTGATTCGGTTGGCAAACATCATCAGGATGGAAGCCACGCGTCATTCCCGATTTTGGTTGGTAATGTTCATCAGAAGAACATATTACTTTACAATCACCGTCACCCCGTCGGGGTCTTGCAGTGTGGCAGGAGCGAGTCCGTCACGCTGGATTTCGTAGAAATCGATGCCGAAGGCATTCGGCGCAACCGGGGGTATGTTGCGACCGGCCCAGAGGTTGACGCCCAGGTGGTGATGGTAGCCGTCCCACGAGAGGAAATCGGCCTGACCAGGTATGCCAACCATCAGGTTCATGCCCAGGGTCTGATAAAAGGACATGCTGCGTTCGAGATTTCCTACGTTGAGGTGCATATGGCCGAGGCGCAGGCTGGTTGAAAAGCCGCTGAAAGGCTGCGCTTTTTGTAGCAGCGCGGGCGCGTTGAGCCGGATGGTGTCCATCTGGAGTTGACCATCGCGCTGGAACTGCCATGTTTCACGCGGTCGATCAGCGTATACTTCGATGCCGTTGCCTTCGGGGTCGCTCAGATAGAGGGCCTGGCTCACCAGGTGATCGGATGCGCCATCAATAGGGAGTTGGTGATCGATGCGGTGTTTGAGGAAGGAACCAAGTTCTACTTCATCGCCTACCAGCAGCGCGAAATGGAACAGGCCAGCCGTACGCGGTTGGCGGGGGCGTCCACCGGGAAAGGCGCGCAGTGAGAGTATTTCTTTATTGCCCGCGCCCAGTCCGACACTGCCGCCGCCCTGCTGGTCGCGTTCATCCCTGACGATGGCAAAGCCCAGTTGTGTGTAGTAATTCACACTCGCCGCGAGATTCTGTACGCGCAAACCCACGCGATGTAAAGGCCAGCTTTGCGCTGTTTCGTTCGATGTTACGTCTTTATCTTTTAGCCCGGTGACTTGCTGCCCGGAGATAACATCTTTGTCCATAGTAGTAGCTCCTTTTTGTCTATTCACTAACTTTATGTTAGTAACTAGTGTTAGTATAAAACATACCATGTAAAAAATCAAGGCTTTAGAGATGTGATGTCGCGCTGCCTGCGGCAGCGCGACATCACATCTCATTCCAGGGAAAGTGGTAAAAATGTCACTCTGAATTTTAGCATAATTGGCCCATTTACAACCATGACACACTGTGTTACACTTCGAGTGAGGCGGGGATCAGGGGTAGGGGATGGGGAAAAGTTAGCGGGGTTCCGATCAAAGGATCATGTTTATTTCATAAGGAGGGTGTTCCATGGCTGGCTGGCAAGACGAACTCGCCGAGCTGCTACGTGAGCTAGGGGTCACGCAGGAAGAACCCAAAGCTCTCCCCCGGTCTAAAGGCAAAGTGACCAGGAACAATACCAAACGGCGGTTGCGCGCGCGCGAGCTATACACGGATGCCTTTTTAGACAATATTGCTGCTACCTCTGAAAGCTATGCAGAACCCTGGGAAGCTGATCTCAGCCAGATGCGTCTCGAAGTGGACTCCATTGTGCGCCAGGTTATTTCGTTGATGCAGCGCGGCGATCTCGATAGGTCCATCAAAGAAGATGTTATGGTGGTGCTACGCGCATTGCGCAGGCGCGCCGCCGCCGCCCAGAAGGCGACGGTCAGCGATGAAGTTTATTTAGAATCCGCTACGTCTCTGTTGCACTTCTGTCGCCTCGTTCTCAGCCTGAGCGAAGCCGCTATCGAGGATGAGTTGTAGAATATTTCTCACGAGCCAGGGCGGGGACAAGCACCGCCCGTACCCTACACGAACCAGGGCGGGGACAAGCACCGCCCGTACCCTACTGCGAAGCGGTTAGCACGAACCGTACAGGGTACGGGCAGCGGCTCTGTCCCCGCCCTGGTAAATTTTTGCCTTGACATTCATTCATACAAAATGACATACTGTTAGTTGTGCATATTTGCAGACAGTTCAAAAATGAGGAAGGCTTTTTTTTCATGCCTTGCTGCAAGTGAGTAGAGATTGCCTGTTTTGTTTTAGAGGCAACGAGGAGCGAATAGATGAAGACGAACACAAGTACAGAAAATTCGGTGAAAACAGAGAATGCAGGGCGCGGACGCTGGTTGCGCACTGCGTTTCTTACCTATACCCTGGCGGGTCCGGCCATTAGTGCGTGGATAAAAAAGCGCGCCAGTCAGGGTTCTCAGGCAGTAGCGACAGTGGCGCAGGCCATTCCAGAGGTCGCGCAAAGCCGTCAGGCTGACTTTCGCGAGCGGCTGGAAGAGTTGACACGCGAAAGCCGCCAGAGGGTCGTCGAGCAAACGCAGCACCTGCGCGCCCAGGCCAGCCAGTTGCAGGCACAATCGCGCCAACTGCGCAAAGTTGTACGCGCGGAAGCAAAGCAACGCCGCAAACTGCTGGCGCAAATGCGTGATAGCAGCTTAGATTGGGGGCAGGATATGCTCAAACGTGGCGAACACCTGACCGGAGAAATGGTTGAGCGCGGCGAAGAAGTGACGCACGACCTGGCGAAGCGCGGGCGCAAACTGGCAAAACGGTCTGAAGAGCTACTGGTGCCAGCATACGAGCAGAATCGCGCACTCTGGACGGTGGTCGGCTTCGGGGTGGGTCTTGTGGTGGCAGGCGCTATCACTTACCGGCTGGTGCGTGGCCGCGCCATTCGACAGGCCGAGGAAGAGGATCAGGCCATCGAACTGCCGCAGACCGGCTCGTGGAACGGCAAGGTTGCTCACCCTGCCGGCGAGATTCTGCGCTTTGACCAGAATGGAGCAGCAGTCGCAACATTAGAGTCTGTGGCAGTGGCAAACGCGGAACGGCCAGAAAATGCCGCCTTCGTGGGAGTAATCAGCACACATTCTTACTACCCCGTCGATACAGAGCTTGAGCTTACCGACCTCGTCTACTTTCTGTCAGAGGAAGAGGCCAGGGCGCGCGGCTTCAAGGCTGCTGAGTAGCCTCATTCTAATGAAATTTGACAGGCGAGTGCAAGAACGGCTAAAGTCGTTCTTGCACTCGCCTGTCAAATTTCATGCTCATGGCCTTCGTTCACGATGCCGCGTTTGACGAGGTAGCGCAAAAATTCTAGCCGTTGTTGGGGTGTGGGAGTAGACGGCACAGCAGGGGAGGCGTCATCTTTGCCAGGCTCTGGTGCAATATCTACTGGCGACCGTAATGAAGGGGGAAGTGGTGTTTCGATCATATCGTTTGTCGCGGGAATTTGTGCTGAAATAGTGCGTTCCAGGCGTTCCTCAATGGTTGAGAGGCGGGGTGTAATGCTCGCCTGGGGCGTCGTTCCCTCTACAGCGGACAGTGAGATTCCTTCTTGCGATGTGTTCATGCCCAATGGGCCGCTCGCCTGTTTGTATGCTACCAGCGGCGTATGTTTCCAGGGCCACCACGCGAACATGTTGCGCAGCCAACGCTTAATCGCTTGCGTGATCATTGTTTCCTTGCTTTCAGTATGCTAGCAATCACGCGCTACAATCGAGAAACGCATTAAACACGAGAAAAACTGAGATTTTAGCAGTCGTATGCATGACGCACAAACAAAGGTGAAAAACAATGAATACTATAGAAACATAGTAGCACAATTGGCCGCGCGGCGTCAAACACACTTGCATTTTTGCATCCTACGTGCCATAATCAAGAGGGGATTCAAGGCGAATCCCGGTGTGAAAAGCAAAATCTTAGGTTGAAAGTATACAGCCACTGGGGACTCATTCTTCACAGATTGAAACCCTGGTTTTTATGTGTTCGTGACTATTACAGCAGCAAAGAAAGGCAGGTATCGGCCATGCAGGAAGACGTTCTTGGTACCCGGCGTACCGCCGTCTCTGACCCATTCGTCACTTGCGCGCGCTGCAACAAGGCTACTCGTTTGCGGTACGCTCGTATAGTCCAGAGCGATGTGCTTTCAGAGAGCAATTCCGAGTATGAATACCTCTGCCCGGAGTGCCAGAAGGCGCTGGCAAATGGCGAAAAGGACATAGAGATTTAAATTCTACCTGTATTGAATGGAATGCTAGCATGGCAAAAGGTGCGGGACACATGACCTTGTTCCTTTTGCCATTTTTATAACCTGTTGCATGGCAGTGGGATTGCAATAAAGTGATAGTGAAGCAGGCACAAAATGAATAAAGATGAGATAAACAAAGATTCCCAAGAAGCGCCACTAACCGAAGAAGCGGCGGATAAGACTAATACTATTCCTGCGCGCAAACGCCGGAGGCCGGCTAAAGAGAGCAAGCAGGCTGATGAGCGCGTGAATGAAAATGCTCCGGAAACGGCTGAACGAGAGAAGGCCAGTTCACGGGAGTCTGTTGTTCCTCAAAGAGCTGGAAAAACGCCACAGGGATGAGGACGACGACAAAGTAAATATCCCTAATATCCTACCGGTATTGCCGCTCAAAGATACGGTTGTCTTTCCTTTCGCGGTACAGCCGCTGGGCGCGGGACAGGATCGCTCGATTCGCCTGATCGAAGCAGTTATGCGCGGCAATCGCCTGGTGGTGCTGGTGGCGCAAAAGTCGGCTGAAATCGAACTGGCAGGCCCCAACGATATCTTTAAGGTCGGCACGGTGGCACGCATCGCGCGCATGTTTCGAATGCCGGATGGCACACTTCAGATCATTGTGCAGGGGCTGGAACGGGTCGATATCGGCAAATTTATGCGGGGCAAGCCGTACCTGACCGCGCACATTAGCCTGAGGCCGGAAATCCAGGAAAGCGATGATGAGACTGAAGCTATCAAGCGTAACGTTGTGGGCTACTTCCAGCGCTTGATGATGCTGGCGCAGAACGTGCGCGAAGATTTAGCGGCAGCCACGCTCAACCTGGAAGAGGCCCGCCAGGTGGCTTATGTGATCACCTCCATCGTGCAGATGGAGATGGAAATGAAGCAGAAAATCCTTGAAGTCGATTCTGTGCGCGCTAAACTGGAAAGCTTGAGCAGTTACCTGGCGCATGAATTGGATATCTTCGAGCTGGGCCGCAAGATTCAGACCAGCGCGCAGGAAGAGATGGGCAAGGTGCAACGAGAGTACCTGCTGCGCGAACAACTCAAGGCTATCCAGCGCGAGCTGGGCGAGGAGAGCGAAGAGCAGGCCACCAGCAACGAACTGCGCCGCAAGATCGAGGAGGCAATGCTGCCGGAAGAGGCTTTGAAAGAGGCCAATCGCGAGCTATCGCGCCTCGAGAAGATGCCAACCGCTTCGCCCGAATACAGCATGATTCGCACCTACCTCGAACTATTGACCAGCCTGCCGTGGAGCAAGAGCACAGGCGCAAAAATCGATGTGCCATACGCGCGCCAGGTGCTCGACCACGATCACTACGACCTGGAAAAGATTAAGGGGCGCATCCTGGAATACCTGGCGGTGCGCCGCCTGAAAGACGAGCGCCTGGCGGAACAGGCGGAGCGAGATCGCGAGATGGACGAGGCAGAGCAGCAGGGCGAAGACGTGGAAAACAAGACGTCCTACGCAGCCGCTGACCTTGCCGGAAGCGACGCGCCAGATCAACCGCGAGCCGATCCTGTGTTTCGTGGGACCTCCGGGCGTGGGCAAGACCTCGCTGGGACAATCGATTGCGCGGGCGCTGGGCCGCAAATTCGCGCGAATGTCGCTGGGCGGCATTCGCGACGAGGCCGAGATTCGCGGGCATCGCCGCACCTATATCGGATCCATGCCGGGGCGCATCATTCAAACGCTGCGGCGCGTGGAAGCCAACGACCCGGTTATCATGCTGGACGAGGTGGACAAGGTCGGAGCCGACTGGCGCGGCGACCCCTCCTCGGCGCTGCTGGAAGTGCTCGACCCCGAACAGAACTACAACTTCCGCGATAACTACCTCGACCTGGCCTTTGACCTGTCGAAGGTGATGTTCATTGCGACCGCTAATTCGCTCGAGCCGATTCCACCCGCGCTGCGCGACCGCATGGAGATTCTGGAACTTTCCGGTTACACTGAAGAGCAGAAGCTGCACATCGCGCGCAACTACCTGCTGCTCAAAGCAGTTGGAGGCCAACGGTCTGAAGCCGGACGAACTGCTGGTAGATGACGACACGCTGCGGCGTATCGCGCGCGACTATACACGCGAGGCGGGCGTGCGCAACCTAGAACGCGAGATCGGCTCGCTCTGCCGCAAAGTGGCCCGGCAGATCTCGGAAGGCAAGGCTACGCCCATTCATGTTTCAGCCGAGCAGCTTGCGGATTACCTGGGACGGCAGCGTTTCTTTGAGGAGGCAGCCGAGCGCATCGACCGACCCGGCATCGCTACCGGCCTGAGCGTGACGCCCGTTGGCGGCGAAATCCTCTTCATCGAAGCAGCAGCCATGCCAGGCAAGGAAGACCAGCTTACCCTGACCGGCCAGCTTGGCGATGTAATGAAGGAATCGGCCATGACCGCTTTGAGCTACGTGCGCTCACATGCCGAAGCGTTGGGTCTGCCTGCTCGTGTCTTTGAAAATCAGCAAGTGCATATTCATGTACCCGCCGGGTCTATCCCCAAGGATGGGCCGTCGGCAGGTGTGACAATGACGACGGTGCTGGTCTCGCTGGCAACCGGGCATAACGTGCGTTCGGACGTGGCGATGACGGGCGAGATCACGCTGCGCGGCAAGGTCATGCCAATTGGCGGCGTCAAAGAGAAGGTGCTGGCGGCCTACCGCTCAGGCATTCGCACGGTGATCCTGCCCAAAAAGAACGAGCTTGACCTGATGGAGGACCTGCCCAAAGAACTGCGCGACCAGATGACGTTCGTCTTCGTGACCGATATCCCGCAAGTGCTGGAAACCGCCATCGAGGGCTTCAGTGTCAAGGCCGAAACGACGGAGACGCGCATTGCTGAGAACGGACACCAACGCCCGCGCCGGCGCAAAGGCGAGAAGGCGGCGGCGAAAGCGTAAAAATGCTCAGCCTCTAAATTCTTAAACTTTACAATAGGACAGCGTTATGCTAAAATAGTATTAACCCTAAGGGTTAATACTATTTTATTGGGGGCTGGTAAGGTGGATATTCTCTTTCAGGATAGGAAACTGGAGAAAACGTGTAACGATCAATCTCAACTAGTCCGAAGATATGGTTCGATAGGCGCAAAGTTACTCAGGCGTCGGCTTGATGAATTCAGAGCGGCGGAAAATCTCGCCGTGATACGTTCGCTACCACAAGCAAGATGCCATGAATTGAAGGGAAATAGAGAAGGAACGTTAGCGGTAGATCTGGAACACCCTTATCGACTGATTTTTGAGCCAGCAAATGACCCGATTCCAAGAAAATCAGATGGAGGTCTGGATTGGACAGAAGTTACAGCGATTAGAGTTCTTACTGTGGAGGATTATCATGGCTAAAACGCCGAAAAATGAATATCAACCGGATTTTGTTTCTTCTCCTGGAGAGACTCTTTTAGAGACGCTTGAAACACTGGACATGTCCCAGGTAGAGCTTGCGAAACGTATGGGTCGTCCGGTTAAGACAATTAATGAGATCATACAAAAGAAAGCAGCGATCACCGCCGAAACCGCATTGCAATTAGAGCAGGTACTCCATATTCCAGCATCATTCTGGTTAAAGCGGGAGCAGCACTATAGAGAGTCTCTTGCCCGCCTTGCAGAAGAGCAACGTCTAAACAGTTGGGTTGAATGGCTAAAAGAGCTTCCCATTCGTATAATGATGCGACGAGGCTGGATTCCAGTTTGCACCAACGAATCTCAGCAAGTGTTAGAAGCTTTGAAGTTCTTCGGTGTAGCTTCTCCTGATGCGTGGCGAGCTATTTGGGAAAGCAAAATAATTGCATATCGCAAGTCTACTACATTCAAAAGCCATTTTGGATATGTAGCCGCATGGCTGCGTCAAGGTGAGCTAAAAGCTCAAGAGCTTGAATGCGCCCCATACAATGCCGAGGCATTTCACGATACATTGATCCACATACGCGCTCTAACAGCAGAGCAAGTCAACTTTTTCCAGGAAGAGTTGGTACGCCTATGCGCAAAAGCTGGTGTCGCTGTGGCTTTTGTGCAAGAGTTACCCAACACCAGAATCTGTGGCTCGAACACAATGGCTAACACCGACAAAGGCATTAGTGCAACTTAGCCTACGCTATAAAACCGATGATCAACTCTGGTTTACCTTCTTCCACGAAGCCGGACATATAATAAAACATGGGAAGCGGCAAGTTTTCCTGGAAACAGATCAGAAAGATAAAGATGCGGATGAGGCTGAAGCAAATATGTTCGCTTCAAATATTTTGATTAACCATACCCAATGGAGACAATTTATAGCGCATGAAGCTTATCACACAAAAGCGGGTATTCAGGAATTCGCCCAAAAAATAGGAATCGCGCCTGGGATTGTCGTAGGAAGACTTCAACATGAAAAGCTGTTGCCTTATAACCATTGTAATGATCTTAAACGTCATCTCGAATGGAGTATAGGAGAATGAGCCACCCCTACGCCCCGCGTTTCCGCGCAGCATTATTCAGGGCAAAGGGCCAACGCCAGATCTCCAGCAGCGCAAGATTGAACAGCAGCGCGATGACCATGAAGACGGGGGCTGGAACGCCATGGTCGAAGAAGATGCCGCGCAGGATCATGGCGACGACCCAGGCGGGTATCCAGGCCCAGAGGGTGCGTATCGCCATCGCGCGCGGTTGCGTCAAAATGTCGCGGCGGAACAGGCCCATGAAGGGTGAGACGATAAACCAGCCCGCTATGAAAGGTAGCGCGACCAGGAAGCTATGGAAAAGAGAAGCCAGTCCGCTCAGTTGCCCGTGCGACTTGTCCCCGATTATAGCGAAAATGATAAAGACCAGGATGTCGCCTATCACCAGCGAAATGACCGCCTGGCGATAGGACATTTCTTTCGATGTTGCGTATTTCCTTCCGCCTGACATCGGGCGCAACTGGTTGAGTTCGCGCTGGATAGGCCACTCGGTGAAGGCGAACATGATAATAATAACCAGGTTGACGACAGGGATTAATAACAAAAGACTCCTTGTGCCGCTGTAGCCAGCTTTTGAGAAAATCCTCCAATAGATTATGATCGCAAAAATGAGACCAACCAGTCCCGCGAGCAGGGAAAAAAGAAGTACTCCTGTGCTCGCTGCGGTGAGGGTTGTTGTGTCGTATGGGTTCATGCATTAAACCTCTTCTTTTGTATGATGCCGGTATGCGTTGATATGCTTTTCCGCCAGTATACACATGAGAAAAATGGCAGCAAAGCATTTCGCTAATTCTATAACGTTGAGACTCAACACAATTAACAGATGATAGATCATCAGTTTCTACAACTCCTGCTAAACTCTATTCTTTTCACTTGAAACTACGCCCAATTTCAGAGGGAACGCTGATGCCCTTTTCTGGAGAGTTAGTACACGCAATATAGCTCAACTGGCTGCGCACGGAAGCACCTGATGTAGCAGACTGGCTGCATGAGAAGAGAGAAGAACAAACGCCGTTCTGCTGATCGAAGATATTGTGTTTGAGAACGATGATACAATTTGAATTTGCCCCGCTCACAACTCAGTAGCAGGTTGATTTGCCTCACCTTTGGTCGGCATATCAATTTACTCCTTTTTCTGCTGCTCGCGCTGCTCGCGCACAAGTTCTTCGATGGCGACCAGTTCGGTGCGCACTCCGCGAATACGCAGCATTACAAATGCTAAATAGGCAAACAGCCCGACCCACGCGATGATGTAGGCCACGACCAGGTAGTTGAATCCTTGCATCTCTATTGTGTCCTTTTCTAACCTGACGATGTAGGGACGCGATTCATCGCGTCCGCTAACCGCCGAGTTTGCCCAACGGGACGCGATAAATCGCGTCCCTAATAATTTTTGACAACCGAACAGGGTAATCACGAGAAACGCCGCCGCCATCCTGTAGGGACAAGGGGCGGATGCGGGGAAGGGAGGGGGCCTTGTGCTTGTCCTGGTGGCAACGCGATTCGCCTGGGTCCCGTGAGGCATGTTGGTCGCACTGCCACCAGGACAAGCACAAGGCCCCCTCATCCACCCAACCCCTCCCCTTGTCCCTACAGGACGCTGAGTGCCTCCATTCCCCCATTCGGTCGGCAAAATTCATCATGTTTTATTCCAGGCTGGCGCGCAGGCGCTGGGCCAGGGTTTGCATACGCTGCAACTGGTAGAGTTGAATCATCAGGAAACTAAACAAGAGTGTAAACGATGTGAGCGAGATCATCAAGGTCAGGACGACGGAGTTCGGCAGCGCGCCCGCCACGCCCACTTGCTGCGCGGGGTGCAGTGTGCGCCACCAGTTGACCGACTCGTAGATGATGGGAACGTCGATGATGCCGATGATGGCTAACACCGCTCCGGCGCGCGCGCTGCTATGCGTGCGGCCCATGTAGCTGCGCAGCATGAGGTAGCCAATGTAGATGAACCACAGGATCAATGTGGTGGTCAGACGCGCATCCCATGTCCACCACGTACCCCAGATGGTCTTGCCCCAGATGGAACCCATTATCAGAGCCAGCGTGATGAACATCGCGCCCAGTTCGGCAGCCGCGCGGGCCGCCCAATCCCAGCGCTCATTTTTCGTGATGAGATAGGCGATACCACCAACCGCCACTATGACAAAGCCCAACATGCCAAGCCACGCAGCCGGCACATGGACATAGAAGATGCGCTGCGGCTGTCCCTGCACGGCATCTTCAGGCGCGTACAGGAAAATCATCCAGATGGAAACCAGCATACCGGCAAACGAAAGCACGCCCAGTATGAGCGAAACGATGGGGAGAGGCGCAGCAGGCCGCTTTACTCCCTGCGTACTTGCGCCGCCGACATCTGGTGTCTGTTTTACTACTGCCATATGATTACTCCTACACATCTGCAAACGCAATAATGAAATTTACCACCCACAACCGGTCCCTGTCATGCTGAGCGAAGCGAAGCATCTCTCGGCCCATCGAGCGAGAATCCTTCGCTACGCTCAGGGTGACAACAGATGACTGTTCTTGTTCGGTACAATTCATCATCACGTTCCTACACATCCAATTATTCCTTAATGACAAATTCAAAGGTGAGTATTGATGCGCTCAGGAATATTACGTCGAAAGCGGTCATCAGGCCCAACCAGGGTGGTGGATTGGGCGATGCGACCATCAGGTCGCCGGTGGCGCGTACAGCGCCAATGACTACGGGTACGATCATGGGAAAAACCAGAATTGGCAACAACAATTCTCCAGCCTGGGTCGCGGCGGCCATAGCGGAAAAGAGCGTGCCGATGGTGGCAACGCCCAATGTGCCGAGTAGCACGATGGGCAGCAACGCGCCAAACAATGGCACGTTAAACAGAGCCGCGAAAACGGGCAAAGCTACTACTTCTACCACTCCGATGAAGAGCAGGTTGCCCAGCAGTTTGGCAAGATAAATGGCTTTGCGATCAACCGGGCAGAGCAAAAGGCGATCCATCAGGCCCTTTTCGCGTTCGGCGGTGATGGTGCGCCCCAATCCCAGCAGGCTGGCGAAGACAAAGGCCACCCATAACGCGCCGGGGGCGATGGCGGCCTTGTTATCCACACGCAGGTCAAAGGCGAAATTGAAGATCACCAGCACGAGCAGCGCGAACATACCCATACCCATCCAGGTCTGCTTGCTGCGCAGTTCGCAGCGAATATCTTTCCAGAGAATAGCCAGCGTCTGTTCGAGAAATATCATCGCAGCGCCTCCGAGTACGCCTGCCGCGCGCTGCCTGCTTCGAGAGTGCGCGTTTCGCGGAAATAGGCCATACGTCCGCCGCTCAATAAACCAATGTGGTCGCTCCATTGCATGGCGTGTTCAAACTGGTGCGTGGTGAACAGGACAGCGCCGCCATCTTGCGCCTGTTCGCATAATAGCGCTTCCAGCAAGGCGATGCCCTCTTCGTCTAGCCCGGTATCCGGCTCGTCGAGCAGCAGCAGGCGTGGAGTATGCAACAGGGCGCGCGCGATAGCCAGTCGCTGTGCCTGGCCACGAGACAGGACGCTGGCGCGGTCATTAGCGCGTTTTAGCAGTCCGACCCGCTCTAATAACGTGCAGGCGCGTTCCTTGCGCTGTTTCATCCCGTACATACGCCCGAAGAACAGCAGGTTCTCCATGGCCGTTAGATCGTCGTAGAGATAGGGCTGGTGCGCCACAAAACCGACCGCTCGCCGCGCCTGCTGCGCATCATGCATGATATCTCGTCCACCAATGCAAACCTGACCTCCATCAGGCTCGGCCAATCCTGCCAGAATACGCAGCAGGGTTGTTTTGCCCGCGCCATTGGCTCCCAGCAAGGCCACGCGCTGGCCGCGCTCGACCGCGAGATTCACGCCGCGCAATACTGGCTTCAGGCCATAGTTCTTTTTCAGCTTTGAAATCTCAAGATAGGGATGGTTCACGACTTTGCCTTGCCGCTGCTGTTGACAGTCTTTTTGCTATTCGACGCGGTCGTCTTCTTCTCACTGGCTTCCGCGCTCATCAAAAGACGCAGGCGCGCCTTCACACTGGCGCGGCGTTCCTGATATTCTGCTTTCTTTATTGTACCAGCTTCGTAGGTTTTATCCAGTTCCAGCAATGCCTGTAGCAAAGATTCTTGCTCTTCCTGCGTTGAGCGTTCAACTTTTGCCTGCTCCACTCTGGTGGTCGCGACCTTGTTTTTAGACTGGTTTTTTGCTGCCTGTTTGCGCTGCGCGGAGCTTCTACGCTGCATACTGATGTACACAAACCACGTTGCGGCTACGATTGCGAGCATCAGAACCACAATCGCGATAAACCAGGGGGGACTCTGGTCTGCCTGTAATGAGTTGGATTGATTGGTGAGAGCGGGTAAACCATCAAGTTCAACGTGAACCTGCGTCCCGACCAGGAGTTGCTTCGCCTCTAATTGCTGGTACGCCTGCTGGCTGACGTTGACTGATCCCTGAGAGGTAAGTACACCAGAGCTGGCGTGATAATCCAACGGTGTCAACACCGACAAATCAACGGTGGGATAGACGACGGTATCAGCAAAATCGTAGTGCGACGCGCTATACGGGACGTGAAACGAAAAAGCAAATTGGGACTGGCCGGGGGGAATAGCGGCATCACTGGCGAAGCCTGGGTCAACCTGGACGACGTTATAGCCATCAAAGCCCACTTTGAGTGATAACTGACGCGCTCCCGATGGCAGTGAAAAACGCAGCGCGTTGGGCTTCTGCCCGTTGGCTTGCAGCGAACCGACGTAAGTGGTCAGTCCCAGGTTCTCGAAAACGAAACTCTCGGTGATATTGAGCAAACCATGCTGCGCATCTGCCTTATCGATCAATACATTGGCCTGCACAATGGCGATATTGCTGACGCTAGTAGTCGCATCATACACAATCAGGTTGGCTTGCTGCTCAGACTTATCGCTCAGGCTGATCAGACCGGTGAAATACTGCGCTTTCTGGTAAAGAGTGTAGATCGCGTAGCTAATCGTTTTATCGGAATTCAACCCGGCAAACGAAAACATGCCATGCGCGTCAGTGGTGACAGTCTTGAGATCGCTCGCGTTTTGCCCCTGCGCCATCTGCAACGTGACGCTCTGCCCTACCACCGGCGCGCTACGCTTCGTGCCATCCCGCAGTTGACCGGAGATACGACCCGTGTTTGTGAGGGTGTGGGCTGAAGCTGGAAGCGGAAATAATAAAACCCCAACAACCATTAACATAGCCATAAAAGCCAGATATATATCGTAGGGGCGGGGGTGGGGCTGGGTGGGGAGGGGACGCTTGCGTCGCCCGTCGTCGGGATTGCGAATGTTGGTGATAGGCAACGTCAGGACGGCGGGCGACGCAAGCGTCCCCTCCCCACATCCACCCCACCCCCGCCCCTACGGATTGGGAGGGTGCATTCATTTTTGGGTTTGAGGCGGAACCTTGCTGTATTTTACTCTGAATCATTATCTTGTTCCATTGCATCTTCGCATTTCCCCATCACCGTCTCTTTCTCATCTATCGTATTTCCGCGATCTTCTTTCAACAGTCGCAGGCGTTCTTCGATGAGGGCGTTGATGGCTTCTTCGCTTTGCTGGCGGGACTTCATGGCAGTGAAGGCGCGGCGCGTGTAGCGCTCGCGCAATTTGCGATAATCCGGCTCGGCGAGATTGCCAAGCTGGTAGTCCAGTTCGACCTCTTTGAGGGCAGTGCGCGCGGTCTGTTCAACTTCCGCTTGCGTCGTCGCGATGCCAATTGATGCTCTCTGCTGCGCAACTTCTACTGGTGCGTGACGATAGAGGGGATAGAGTACTAATGCCAGGGTTAAGACGCCTAGCAGAATAGCGACGAGTATTGAAAGGAGTGTCATACACTGGCCTCCTTGCTCAGACGCGCAAAGATGGGATCGTCTGCTGCCAGTTCCTGGTCAAGCTGCGCCTGGAATTGTTGCAGTTCGTCAGAATCGGGTTGACCGCTATCACTCTCATCTTCGGCTCGTCGTGTGGTACGCCCGACGTTAAGCCAGCCGCGCAATACCAGCATAAGCAGGAGCGCGCCACCTGGCAGCATGGCTATAGGAATGATCCAGGCAAGTATGGTAAAGCCCTGTTTGGGTGGCGACCACAGGATAGTGTTGCCGTAACGCGACACAAAGTACTGGATGATCTGCTGTTCCGATTGCCCCTGCTGCAATTGCTGGCGAATGACGCCGCGCATCTGCTGCGAAATGGTCGAAGGCGAGTCGGCCACGGATTCGCCCTGGCAAACGGGACATTTCAACTGCGAAGCCACGTCATGTACACGTTGGTCAAGGGTTTCCTGGGCAGGCGCGACCAGCAGGACGTATGACCAGATAGCGGCCAGTATGACCATGATGGCGACAATGAGGAGGAGCGCATGTTGCTTTTTCATGGCGTGGCCTCCTCAGTCGCCTTTTCGTGGGAGCGGGCGACGGTAATGGGGGCGGGTTCATCGGTGTCGGCGGGGCGGGCGACGGTAATGGGAGCGGGTTCGTCGGTGTCGGTGGGGCGGGCGACGCAAGCGTCCCCTCCCCCACATCATCCACCCCCGCCCCTACGGAAATGGGGGCCTCTTCTTCGGTGAGGATGGTTTTCTTGGGGCGGCGGCGTTCGGGCCACCAGCAGATGATGCCGCCGAAGAGCATCAGCACGCCACCGAGCCAGACGAAGATGACGAGAGGGTTGACGAAGACGCGAATGGTGGCCTGCGAGAGGCCGTCCCAGTTGGCAAGGAAGACGTACAGGTCGGTCAGGTTATAGGTTGTAATCGAGATCTGACTGGCCGGTTGGTTGTCAAAATTCGGGTAGAACTGGCGCGCGGGGTAGATGTATTGCTGCAACTGCCCATTATGCCATATTTGCAACTGAGCGGTGATGATTTCTACGTCGGGGTATTTCTCATCGATGTTGCCGAAGTAGATGAACTGGTAGCCGGACACGCTGATGGACTGGCCTGGCTTGAAATCGGCGTCTTTCTGCGACTGGAAAAAGTTGGAGCCGACGACGCCCACTGCCAGCAGCACAAAGCCCAGGTGGACGATATAGCCGCCGTAACGCTGGCGATAGCGGTTGATGAGCATGAAAAAGGCGATGGGATAGGCTTCTCCGTGCTTATGGCGAACGCGCGCGCCGCGCCATACCTCGTAGAGGATCGCGCCAGCGGTGAAGGCGCACACTGCGAAGGCCACGTTGGCCCAGATATCGCGCACACCCAACAGGGGCAGCACAGCGGCACACAGAGCGGCAGCCAGCGCGGGTAATCCCAGGTTGCGCCAGAGGGCGCGGCCCGAGGTGCGCCGCCATGCCAGCAATGGGCCAACGCCCATGGCGAGAATCAGGATTAGCAAGATCGGCCCATTAACCTGCTCGTAAAATGGGGGGCCGACCGTTAGCGTCTGGTGGGTGAATGCCTGGGAGATCAGTGGGAAAAGCGTTCCCCACAGCGTAGCGAAGGTTACACCCAGTAGTAAGAAGTTGTTAAGCAAGAAACTTCCCTCGCGTGAGATGGCCGAGTCAAATTCCTGCTCCGGGCGCAGTCTGGGCAGGCGAAAGATGAAAAGCGCGATGCTAAACACGATGATGATGGCCAGGAATGCCAGGAAATAGCCGCCTATGGCTGAATACGCGAACGAATGCACGGAACTGATAATGCCGCTGCGCACCTCGAAGGTGCCGAAGATGGAGAGCGCGAACGAGAGGATTACCAGCGCCAGGTTCCAGACTTTGAGCATACCGCGCCGTTCTTGCACCATGGTGGAATGCAGGAAGGCGGTAGCCGTTAGCCAGGGCAGGAGCGCGGCGTTTTCTACGGGGTCCCAACCCCAATAGCCGCCCCAGCCCAGCACATGATAGGCCCACCACGCGCCGAGCAGCAGCCCGGTCGTTTGAATGGCCCAGGCCGCCAGCGTCCAGCGACGGATGGCGCGCAGCCATTCGCTGCCGAGTTGGCCGGTAATCATGGCGGCGACGGCAAAGGCGAAGGGAACCGAAAAGCTCATATAGCCCATCAAGAGCATAGGCGGGTGTACGAGCATTCCAGGGTCCATCAACAGGGGATTCAGCCCGATGCCGTTAGCCAGCGGGACTGGCAGGCGCACAAAGGGATTGGAGACGCTGGTCAGCATTATCAAGAAGAAGATCTCGATAGCCATCAGCGTAGCCATCACGTATGGCACAAGCGCGGTGGGAGCGCGTTTCGAGGTGAAGATGAAAATAGCGGAGAAGATTGAGAGCATCAAAGCCCAGTAGAGCAGCGAGCCTTCCTGCCCGCCATAGAAGGCGGAAGCTGTGAAGTACCAGGGCATGGAGAGGCTTGAATGCTGCGCCACGTAGCTGACGCCAAAATCGTGGGTGAGAAACGAGATGATAAGGGAGGCCGAGGCCAGTAGTAAGAAGCTGGTGACGGCCAGCACGCTGCGTTTCGCGCTGGCGACCAGGAGGGCAGGATACTGGCGCAGCGCGCCTGCTATGGATAGAGCGATAGCAAGGACAGCAAAGCCTGTTGCGAGTATGAGCGAAATAAACCCAAGATTCGAAAAATACACGGCGCTTCCTTAATGAATGCTACGTTCCGGGCGTGGCAGACTGAAATTTTGATGGGCATTTCGCCAGTAACGTCTGAGCTTGAAATGGCCCGTGTCCCGCGTAGAGTCCCTCAACGACGACGGTAATACCCGGACGAAAAATATCAGGCACAATGCCGCTATACACGACCTGCAAGGATTGACTGCCATCAGCAATGGTAAAGCGCATCTGCTGGTGGGCATCGTCATTGACGACCGATCCCGCCTGCACGACGCCCGCGACACGCACCGCTTGCGTCGCGCAAATGGTGCAGCTTTTCAGCTCCGACACTGTCATATAATAAACAGCATTAGCCTGTGTATTGGCAATGACGAGGTAGATTACCGCGCCCAGGATGGCAAGCCCGCCCAGCACGAAGCTGATGGGCAAGCACCGTTTGCGCCGCGTTTGCGGTTGTTGCTCTTCCATTGACATATCAAGAGCAGTTTGCACGCTTCTTCCTCGCTTTCACATAAAAGATTACGGGTGGGAGCTGGACTCGAACAGGATGTTGAGCAGCGCGCCAAGCACAAATACCAGGATGCCCAGGGCCAGCGTTAATTGCGGCGCGACCTCAGAGAGGCGCGTGGCGCGTTTTGCCAGCCGTCGTATATTGCTTTGTCCTAGATAGAACGCCAGCGCGAACATACATAGCGCGACGAGTATCTTGAGCGCCAGCACTGACAGGTACGGCCAGCCCAGCGTGGTAGTTGTCAGGCGATCAAATGCAAGATATGCGCCACTCAAGAGTAACACACCTGTGCAAATTGTCACCATACGTTTGAATAGCGCGGCCATTTGCCCGGCTATGCCGCCTATCCCTCCTATCCCTGGCGCGGAAGCGCCGTTGCGCATGGCGGGAAGAGCTACCACGAGGTAGAAAAAGCTTCCACCTACCCAGGCTGCTGCCGCTAATAGATGCGCCGCGCGGGCGATCAAACGTATCTCTACCATATTTATGTAATCAATTTCAGGTTGCTTTGAAGCGCTTGGGCGGTGAGTTCCTGCCGCACGGCGCTGACGACGGTGCCTTTCGAGTTGATAAAGATGGTTTCTGGGACTCCGGTTACGCCGTAGTCGATAGAAACGGAGCCGCTCGCGTCCAGCACGTTCGGATAGCCAATACCGTATTTATGTAGAAAGGTTAAGGCGTCGCTACTCAAATCCTGGAAGTCGATACCGAGGAAGACGACATTTTTCCCCTGGGCGCTCATCTGTTGCCAGGTGGTCTGTAAGATCGGGGCTTCCTGATTGCAGGGAACGCACCAGGACGCCCAGACATTGAGTACGATGGCCTTGCCTTTTAAATCGTTGAGCGAAAGCGTGGTTTGTCCGGTCGGTGTATTCAAGGATGCCAGCGTGAAGGCGGGCGCGGGATGCCCGACCAGCGGGTCAATGCTCTTTGTCTGGCCCGATGTAGAATTTTGCGCCGGTGTCAATAGTTGCGTCCAGAGCAAGGCGAGCAGCCCGACATTTAAGAGACTGACTACCACAAATATAATGATGCTGCGCTTGCGCCTGTGCTTACGCGCTGGCGCGGACGCAATCAAAGGCGTGGGCGCGGACGCGATAAATCGCGTCCCTACAGACGTTTGACTATCGTTTTCCATAGGTTCTATTTTTCCTGAAAAATAAAGAATGCCAGACTGATTATTGTGCGACTGCCTGATGAGCAACTTGCAGCCTGCAAAGCATACCTTACAAGGGCCTGAATGTTTCCTTTGCCAGGGCGGGGGCAAGCCCCGCCCGTACCCTGTACGCTCAACCCAGCACCAAGTCGCTCCGTAGCAGGGTACGGGCGGGGCTTGCCCCCGCCCTGGTCGCCTCGCTCTATTTAAACGGCGAGGGGTTCGGGTTTTGGGCCGAGTGTCCAGCCTAACAGGGCGGTCATTACGATGAGAAGACCGATGGCGGTGACGGTGATTTGCAGCATCAGGCCGATCATGGCTAGCAATAAGCCGATGGCGGTGACGAGGGGCCAGATGCTGGGCGCGGTGGTGGCACGACGCGCCGCGAGATAGTTTTCCTGTTTCCGCGCAGCGCGGCTTTCCTCAACGTCGAGCAATAGCTCTTCTATGGCGGCGTGCAAGGCACGGGCATCAAATGGTTTGGTCAGATACACGCGCGCGGGCGCATTCCTGCGCAAATCTCCCTCGAGCATAGCTGGCGGAAGGGGGTTCTCCCAGGTCAAGGCGACTATTGGCAAGGTAGAAAGCACGGGATGCGCTTCGGTCTGGGCTAGCAGTGTCTGACCGATTTCCACTTCACCATCAATATCGAGTACGATCAAGTCCGGTACGATGGAGGGTGAGACTGGAAAACTGGCAGGAGCATTCGCTTCGATGGTGTGCAGGTCGCGATGCTGCAACCCCAGGATTATCATGCGCCTGAGCGATGGATTGGTCTCTACAAGTAGAACGGAATGCCTGGTTGCGTGCTGCATGGCTACCTCTTTGTGTAATAGCATTATCTACGATGAGAGCATATCCGCGTTACATTACGATGGCTTTGATAGAAGCTCACTAATCCTTACAATGACCTGAATGAAAAGATCAGGGGAGTTTGACCAGTTTGTACCCGACATCCGGCACGGTCAGGATGTAGCGCGGGTGACGGGGATCGGCTTCGATTTTACGACGCAGGCGACTGATGTACACCCAGATAAAATCGACTTCGCGGTTGTATTCCGCGCCCCAGACGCGCTCGAGCAGGAGCTCGTGGGTCATGACACGGCCCGCGTTTTGCGCCAGCACGCTGAGCAATTTATATTCCGTACGGCTGAGTTGCGCGGGACGCCCATCGACCGAGACCTGGCGCTGGGCGAAGTCGATGAGGAGATCACCGGTCGTGAAGAGCGTTTCGCCGGGCGCGGTCTGCTCGCTGGCCGCGCGGCGGCGCAACAGGACTCGGGCGCGCGCCAGCAATTCCTTGATGCTAAAAGGCTTGACGACAAAGTCGTCCGCGCCCATATCGAGGTAGCGCACATGTTCATCTTCATCGCCATCATCACACAACATGAGGACAGGGGTGTGCGAAAATTCGCGCAGTCGCTGCAATATTTCTGCGCCCGACATGTCGGCGGTATCGCTCGCCAATAAGATGAGGTCAGGTTCTTGCAGGTCAAGCTGGCGCAGGAATTGCAAGCCATGAGAGACGACATGCACCTGGTAGCGTTGTTCTTCCAGGTTGGCGCGAAGGTAGCGAGCCATGCGCGGGTCATTTTCTACTACCACTACTTTCCAGGGCGGGGACAAGCCCGGCCCGTACCCTGTACGGAGTGAGCCGGCGCGCGGCAATGGGCTGCTGGCGGCTGAAGTAGCGTCGATAGAAGTGGCTGACGAGGCAGAAGGCTGACGCGCTGACAGCTGATGCGCGCCGGGAACATGGGGAAGCGTGAAATAAAAGGCAGCGCCATGCCCAATACCGGCGGATTCGGCCCAGATATTTCCACCATGCGCCTCAATAGTTGCGCGCGCGGCTGCCAGACCCAGACCGCTGCCAAATGGGCGATCTTCAGTCTGCTGCACGCGATAAAAGCGATGGAAGATGCGCTCCAGGTGTTCAGGGGCGATGCCTTTGCCCTGGTCGGTGACGCTCAAGCGCAGTTCGGATGCGCTGTTTTCAAGCCGAATGTTGATGCTGGTACCCACTTGCGAATAGATCACCGCGTTATTCAGGAGCTGGTTGATAGTCTGCTCAACACGCAAGGCGTCGCATTGAATAGCTTGCGCTTTTTCTGGCAGGCGTAGGATGAAGGTGTGACGCGGGGCATTTTTACGCCAGCGTTCAACCAGTCGCTCGAACATTTCTGAGAGACGTACTTCTGAGTAGCGCAGTTGCTGCACGCCCGCGTCAAGTCGCCAGACATCCAGTAAGGTGTTGAGTACGTCGTGCAGGCGGTCGGTCTGCGTGTCGATCATCTGCAACATTTCGCGCAGCATGGCGGGTTCCCAACGCAGGCTGTTGCCCAGTAAGGTGGTGGCGCAGCCCTTGATGATGGCTAAGGGCGTTTTAAGTTCATTGGCGGCCAGGGCAAGCGTCTCGCTGCGCGATTGCAGGGAGGAGCGTTCCAGAGTGATGTCGTCGAGCAAGACACCGCGCCCCAGGAGGTTGCCCGGCTGGTCATGGACGGGGAAGCTCTGCACGCGCAACCAGCGCACGGCGGCATCGGAGAGGGCAAGCTCGGCGGTCTGCTCTTCCTGTGGATGGAGCCAGAGCCGGTCGAGTTCGGCACGAGCGCCGGTGGGATGGGCAGCAAGCGAGAGGAGCTGCTGACGCACGTCGAAGAGGGGCTGTCCCAGCTTGTCGGGCGGACTGATGCCGAGCAGACGCTGCGCGCTGGGGTTGGAATAGGCGACCTGTTCATCGCGATCGAGCAGAATGAGGCCGCTGCGCATGTTGCTTGCTACTCCGGCCAACACTGCGCGGGGGTGTAGTGAGCCAGTATCCTGGACGCCATTCATAAATAATTTGCTACCTTTTCCGCTTGCCATATTCGGATGCGATTAATCGCCTCTACAATATTCTAGCAAACAGGTCAAGGTCAGTGGCGACATCGAGGCAAAGGTTAATGGCCGGCGACAAAAGCAAGCATGACGATGAGGACGAGATGGAGCAGCATGGCGATGCCAAAACCCCATGCCATTACGACGATCCAGGTGCGATCACTGATAGGTTTGTGTGTAGGGGCGTAGATATATGGTGAGCGATCGGCGGCGACGATGCCCATAGCGATGCGCAGGCGCAGGGGCGAGAGGACAGGCGAACGCTCCATTTCGACCAGGAGAGCAGCGTGACAGCGCTTGCAGAGGGTCCAGGACTGGCGCGGTTGAGGGACGCCCAATGGCTCTATGAGATAGGTGGCATTCAACCAGATGCGGCGCGCGCAGATGGAACAGCGAACGGCGGCCCCGGCCTCACGCAACTCTTCGCGCTGTGTGGCGACGATTGGCGGGCTGCCTAATTCGCCGTTCTCGATATCTTCCACGTCTCGCTGTCCTTTCCAGAATGGTGCATATCAATCTGCTAAGAGGAATTGTACCATACAAAAGAGAAAAAAGAGAGACGAAACGGGTACATTTTGAGGGCGGGGCTTTCCCCATATGCGTTCGGGCTACCCTATTCGATCGTCAAAATTCATCAGATACTTATGCTAATTGATGGTTAATGTCACGGTGACGGTCTGCGAAATTCCGCCTGGGGCGGTGATGTTAACCGTCGCTGTATAGGTTCCGGCTATCATTGTAGCCACGTTGACGCTAAACGAGGGGGTTGATGTTCCCCCGGCTGCGGCGCTGCCGGTTGATGGTGTGACGGTAAGCCAGGGCAGGGAAGGCGCGCCTGCTGTCCAGGTGAGAGTGCCACCACCGGTGTTGGTAATGGTGATGGTTTGGGCTGCCGGGTTGACGCCGACGGTAGTGGTAAATGTCAGGGCGGTGGCGCTCAATTGCATGGCTGGTGGGGGTGGGGGTGGCGCGATAATGGTGATGCCAATGGCAACGGTAGCAGGACTGCCACTGACGGCGCCACCGGTGAGCGGATCAACGGCGCTGATGGTAATGGCGGTGGAAGCCGTGGTGCCAGGGGGCAAGCCGGTGGCGTTGACGCTGATGGTGAGGGTGGCGCTGGCTCCCGCCGCGAGGCTGCCACTGGCGGGAGGCGCGATGGTGACATAGGCGGGAGCGCCGCTGGCGAGGGCAGCGCTCCAATTGAGGGAAGAGCCGCCAGTGTTAGTGATAGTGATGGTTTGCGTGCTGGGGCCTGGCGTAATGTTGAATGTTAAAGAGGCCGGAGCAACCGAGAGCACGGGGGGGGGAGATGCGGATGCGACGGTAAGAGTGACGCCCACTACTTGCGGGCTGCCGGTGATGGCGACACCGAGACTATTTACGGCGGCCAGTGAGATACTTCCGGCATAGGGTCCGGCAGCAAGCGCGGCTGAGGTGACGGTAACGGTGAAAGTGGCGATGCCATTGGCGGCAACGGTGGCCGAGGCTGGCGTGACGGCCAACCAGCCGGTGCCGCTGGCCATGGCGGCGGTGGGCGTAATGGTAACGGTGCCTGTACAGGCGCCGACGATGCCGACGGTAAAGGTCTGCGCAGCGGGATTCAAACCGATCTGGCTGCTAAACACCTCGCTTACCACTGAAGGAGCCTGCAACGTGCAGACGGATTGCACGGTGAGCGTGACGGCGACAACTTGAGGGAGGCCCACAGCTAGATGGGTGACACTGTCGGTAGCGCTGATGGTGATGCTGCCGCTATAGGTTCCAGCAAGCAGGCCAGTGTTGACGATGCCAGCCACCGTGAGCGACGGGGCCGCGACACTGACTGTCCCTACGGCGGGTGTAGCGGTGAGCCAGGCGCCGCCAGCCGGGACGGTAGCGACGGCGGCGCTCCAGTTCAAGGCATTGGCGCAAGCGCCGACGGCGTTAACGGTGATTTGCTGCGGCAGGGGCGCGGGTTGACCGGCGACGCTCTGGAACACGAGCGCGGGGAGGGGCGTTGAGAGCGCGCAAGGAGCCTGCACGATCAAGGTGATGGGCAGCGTTTGCGGGCTGCCAGCAGCAACATGACCCGTACTGTCCGTGCCTGTAATGGTAACGGAGCCGGTATATGTGCCTGGAATCAATGTTTTTAACAGTGTCACTGTAGCGGTGAGCGTGGCGCTTTTTTGAGGAGCTAACACGCCCGAAGCAGGAGTGACGGTAAGCCAGGCGCCGCCTACGGTAGTGGTAGCCACCGCGCTCCATAAAAGGGTACCCCCGCCAATATTTGACAGGACAATGGATTGAATAGATGGTGTGGGTTGCCCGATCACGCCGTTGACGTTGAGCAAGGCAGGCGCGCTGGAGATGATGGGGGAAGTCGGCTGGCCCATGGCGAGGGTAACGGGCACGGTCTGGGTGCCAGCCGCCGAACTGAAGGCGAGGGAACCGCTATAGTTGCCCGGCTTAAGTCCGGTAACATTGATACCAACACGGGGACTGGAAGGCGTTGTCCCGGTAGAGGCGCTGATGGTCAACCAGCGACCGCCCGTGACGGTGGTGGCCGATGCAGTCCAGTTGAGCGGGGCGGAACAACCCTGATTGACGCCGATGCTGATGCTTTTGGCTAGTGGCGCGGGCTGCAGGTAGACCCCGGTGAACGAGAGCGAGCCAGGAGAGGCCTGGATGGTGCATTGCGAAGCAATAGTGACGCTGACATAGATGGTCTGCGGGTTGTTGACGGCTACCGGCGATCCCTGGCTCGAGAATGTGATAGAGCCGTAGTAGACACCGGGCAAAAGCTGACTGCTATTTACAGAGATTGTGACGGATTGAGTATCCCCTTTTGCTACTGTGCCAGATTGCGGGAAGGAACTGAGCCAGTTGGAACCATCATTGGTGACGCTGGCGGCGCTCCATTGCAGGGGCAAGACACCCGGATTACTGATGGTAACGGCTTGAGACCCTGGACTGGCGCTGCCATCGACCCCTGAGAATGAAAGCGCCGCCGGTGAAACTTGTATGACAGGCGCGTGTCCTGGTTGTAACGGCGTCACCTGTATCTTGATGGGAAGAGTGATTGATCCGGTATTCAAGGTGAAAATGACAGAAGCAGTATAGGAGCCGATCTGCAAACTGGAGCGATCAGCGGCCAATGTTACCTGCATTTGTTGCCCGGCGGCGATGGCGCCGCTTTGGGGACTGAGCATCAGCCAGGATTGAGTCACGGTGGATTGCCAGTCGATTTCGCCGCCGCCAGCATTGGAGAGGGTAATCATCTGGGCGCTGTTAGTGGCCTGGTCACCAGAGCCGAGATCGACGCTACTGGCGGAAAGCGCCAGATGCGCGGGGCGTGAGATGCCATGACCGGTGACCAGTACGGGGAAGGCGGCGGATTTGTGCAAATGGGCGTCTTCGGCGCGAATGCTATGCAGGCCAGAGGTCCACGAGCTATCGATGCTGACGGTATCACTGAACGAACCGTTGGCGTTAGCAATGATGAAGGATGAACCGCTCGTGTCAATGATAGGAATGGAGGCATCGCGTGTCAGGCCGATGCGCCCACGCGGGGTAAAATGCGAACCACGCAGTGTGATGGTGCCGCCGAAAGCGATGCTGGATGGTGTAACCTGCAAGGATAACGGGCCAGTTGATGACACAACCGGCACATTATGACCAAGCGACACAAAGATGCCGAATCCACCGCCCAGCATTAAGCCGACGATTATGGCTATGGCAACCCAGCCTGCCACGCGCGGCATAAGCGAGGAGCGCGGAGGCTGCTTCTTATAAGGCGGGGGGGAGATACCAGGGCGGGGGCAAGCCCCGCCCGTACCCTGTACGACGGGGGGGGAGATAGAACAGGCTCTATGGGAGTGGCAGGCCCCTCGCGTAGTTCCCATATCTTGTTCGGCGGAGTAACAGGCACTACAGCGTCCATGGTACCGACGGATATGGCAGGAGTTTTGTGCGTGACAAATTTTTGCCAGGTATCGCGGCGCGATATTTCGCCTTCAATTGCTTCTTCTTCCGACCAATCTTCGACAAATGCATGAGAACTGGCGGCAACATCAAAAGCAGGCACGGTGGGTAGTTGCGTATTGTTCGCCCGGACCTGCGTATGGTTAATGCGCTGCGTTTCATCGGGGTCGCTTTGCCCCATTTTGTAAAAAGAGTAGGTTTTAAGCGAGCCGGTGCGCGGTCGTTTCGCATATTGACCCGCAGCATCGGGATAGTCGGAGATTAGCGGGTGCAGAGATACAGCCGTGCCGCATACGGCGCAGAATTGGGCAGTCCAGGGAAGCGGTGTACCACATTGCTCGCAGTGTATAACTCGCATAACTTTCCCCTTACGATGAGCATGACGTTCCTCCCCTATGGAAGTGTACAAAAGGTTAAGCGATTTGTCAATATTTAGGGAAGTTGGGGCAGGGCAATCGCATCTAAATAACCCCATCAAGAACGCGTAAGAGATAGGAGGTGTCCCAGCCAGCTTTGAGCCGCTTGGCATGGATGCCCACGCGAGACGAACGTTCCTGGCGCAAGAGATTGAGAGTGATGTGGCGGAGCACCGCCAGATTTTCATCGGCATGCCCAAGTCGTACGCGTGACTCATCTTCGCGAAACGCGACATCGAGGACCCAATGCAGGCTGTTTTCAATGCCCCAATGGCTTCGGACGGCGGTGGCAAACGTGGTGACGGAAGCGAAGCTGAGCAGGAAATAGCGGGTTTCCCGGCTCACCTCATCTTTGATCCGCCGTTCGGCTCGCACCATGCCAATCCCAGCGAAGCCTTTCCATTTCTGCTCTGGGTCCAGATACGCCAAGATCTCTGGCTGGGTGATGGTCCAGTACTCGCGTATTTCCAGCCGCCCATGGCCCTTTTCGACCAAGCGAACTGACTCCTCTTGCCCCCCGACAAAACCGTCTTTCTCGGCCAGAGCAAAGGTGGCTTTCACCTCATCAAACAGATCTCCCTGGTTGTCTTTGAGTGCCAGAGCGTAGTCACCCTCCTGCTCGATAATCTGAGCGGCAATCTTGGTTTGGGTTCCCATGGCATCAATCGTGACAATGCAGCCCGCCAACGCCAATTGCCGTAGAAGAAGGGGGATCGCGATAATCTCATTGGACTTCTCTTCGGTGGCAAGCTGAGCTAACACCAAACGATTTTCCACCGCCCATGCGCTCACCACATGCAGTGCTTTCTTCTCTGACTCCTGATCATGCGAACGGCGGAGCGTCTTGCCGTCTATCGCGATCACCCCTTTGACCGTTTGGCTGATGCCCTGTACCCATTGCACAAAACTCGCTTCAAACTGCTTCGGGTCGATCAAGGCAAAGACCCGTCCAAAGGTATCGTGGGACGGAATCCCATTGGGCAAGGTGAGCAGACTCCGTAAAAAAGGCTTCTTTGGCTTTCCCGAATTCTTCGATCTCCACCCATCCATCGGCTCCGCACAGCACTCCACAAATCGCCAGAATGATGATATCGCGCAAGCGATGCAGCCTGGTCCGTTCCATTCGAGGGTCTTCCACTTGGGCAAAAATGCTTTCCATATCTCGTAGGTCGTTCGCTTCCATCTCGTGGTCTCCTGCTTTTTCGCCCTAGTTTATCACTTCCTTGTTCCTCTCTTCCTGTGGATGGGGTTAGTTAGATGCGATTGCCCTGGAAGTTGGGGGTGTCTTGTTCTGCCATGAATTCTGCTCGCCTTTCTTAATATTGACGTTTAAACTAAAATACCCTCAGCAACCCTTGTAATGGGGTTGCTGAGAGGGAGTAATGTATCCAAAAGAAAACAAACTCAGGAGCATTACTCTCATGAACCTTAACACATTCAACGAGTTTCGTCACGGGATGTACGGCTGCTTTGGCAACGGCAAAGATGCGCTGTTCAATCTGGTGGATGCGCTCTCCAGTGAGGCGGGAGCGCGCAGCTTTCCCGAATTGTCGTTCTCGCCGTTTTTTGAGCGGACCTGGGCCAGCCTGTACGAAGCCCTGGAAGACGGCCAGATTGATGCCGAGCGACTGCGCAAGGTCTTTGTGGACTGCGCGCCGCTGCCTCAGCCAGGGGAACTCGTCTTTCTGGGCGTGGACACCAGCAATCTGTATCGCCCGGAGGCCGAGACCGCCGAGGATCGCACGTTGGTTCCGATCGCCAACTTGCCCGAAGAACACGCACGCCGCCAGCCCTGGATGGGTGATGAGCCATGTGATCCTCTTGCCCACCCAAGCCGGTCAAGGCACCTACGTGCTGGATACGGCGCGGGTGAAATCGAGCGAACTGGCCACAGAGGTCGCTGCTCGCCAATTGCGGGCAGTGGTGGCGCTGTTGGTCGCCCGTGGGTTGCATCCCATCATTCTCGGTGATCGGTGGTACGCCTGCGCGCCGTTCCTGGCCCGCATAGCCAACGTCGAGGCGTCTGAACTGTTGCGGGTCAAAAGCAATCGCGTCTTTTATCGCCCGGCACCTGCCCGTGCTGCTGGTCAGATCGGGGCTTCTCGCAAAGATGGGGACCGCTTTCAATGCCAAGATGAGAGCAGCCACGGGCAACCGGATACCAGTTGGGAAGGCACCGATGCCAAAGGCGCGAAGATCGAGGTGCGGTGTTGGAACCACTTGCACTTGCGCACCGCGCGCGGGGTCGAGGTGTCGGTGATCCAGATCATCCGTCATGGAGCCACAGGTCGTGCTCGTGATCCCAAGATCAGTTGGTTTGTCTGGAAAGGCGACGAACCTGCTCCTCTGGCTGAGGTCAGCCCAACGTATCGCTTGCGGTACTCGCACGAGCATGGCTATCGCTTCGACAAGCAAGAACTGCTTTGGGACATCCCACGGCTGAGTACTCCTGAGCGGACCGAACGCTGGACTCAGGTGGTCGCTTGTGCGCACAATCTGCTGGTCCTGGCTCGCCCTCTGGTGGCAAGCTGTTACCGACCGTGGGAGACGCGCCGCTCGGTACTCACGTTGGCGCAGGTGCGACGAGCCATGCCCACCCTTTTGCACGAGTTGGGAACACCGGCGCGCCCTCCGCAACTGCGTGGAAAGGCACCGGGACGGGCTAAAGGCTTTCATCCCAAGCCCGCAACCCGTCATGCAGTGATTCGGAAAACGAGTAAAAAGCCGAAAAAGAGCAAAAAGACACCTTCTGCTTGAGGTTGATCGGCTGATCTTTTTCATCTCCACTCGTCTTTCTTGGTCCTGAGCCATCTCTGCTATGGCTCAGTTAGATCCCTGTTAGTTTAAACGTCAATTAATAAGTAGCGGAGACTACGGCAACGGTGACTTCACCGGCCAGCTCGGGGCCAAAGGGTTTGAATTTCACGGCGACAAGGCGCAGGCATTCCTGGACTGGCAGAACCGAAACACTGAGGAGCTGATACCCTTCACGTCAATCTTACCCGATCCATTCTTGCCGGAGTTTCCCGAAGAGGATGAATACGAGACCGAGCGGCGCGGCCAGGAGCAAGGCCCAATCCATTTCAAATAAGCCATCACCCCAGCCCGGATGCCCACAAGGGGCATCCCTACATGTATGGCGGCCCACCCCCCTGCTTTCACCAGCAGGTTTTTTAGGAAAGGAACCGCGAGATGGAAGCTGTCATTCTGAGCGCAGCGAAGAATCCGCGTCCGGTTCACGAGAGATTCTTCGCTGCGCTCAGAATGACAGCCTGGGGTGCCGACGGATGTCAAAAAACCTGCTGGTGAAAGCATCCCCCCTGTCCCTCCAAACGGAGGCGTCGGAGGGGTGAAAGGGGACACCGGACATGTAGGGATGCCCCTTGTGGGCATCCGGGCTGGGCTGGGGCAAGCTCTTTCATTGAAATGTATTGGGAGCAAAGCTAGCCAACCAGCAACCGTACACGCTTTGTGTACGGTTGCTTTTTTATTCCTCCAGCGCGCGCGGCCCAGGCGGATCGCTCTCGATCAGCAGCGACACATCGACTTCCAGGATCGTCGCCAACCGGCCCAGCGTATCAGTGGTCACGCTCGACTCCGGATAGCGATAGATTTTACGAATCGTGCGCAGGTCGATATTTGCCATACGCGACAAACGGCCCTGGCTAATGCCCTTTGATTTCGCAACCTCTTTTACACGCAGGCGAACTCCGGCCATTTATGCCCCCTCATGCAATGCAGATCAATGCAAGCAAGATAGCAGCATGAGAACGGCTAGAATAGATTGGTGTTTACGCCGTCTATATTTACGCCATCTATATTTATGCAATACAAATTTATGACAGGTATTGTAATGCCATCTCTGGTAATGCTAAAATTGATTGCTACCTATCGTTATCGACACAAGGAGAAAGATCATGCAGGGAGTTACTGAAAGGCGGCTCAGTATCTACCGTGTCGTCACACGTTTCAAGAACCTCATTGAGCAGCTCGCAGAGCCAACAGAGGACGTTTTTATCATTGAAACGCCGTGGATTGTGCTGGACATGGAGGACCATCCGTTCAAGATACTGGCAAAGATTACCTACTACATCCAGCGCGACCCGGAGCAGCCAGGCATGTACACTATCGAGCGACCTTATAGAGAGATCAGGCATGTCACACTGGAGGCAGCGCGCGCCGAGGTTACACGGATCGCAGAACACGCGGAGAGCGAAGGGCAAAACCTCACGTACTTCAGAGCGAGGTAGGATGTTCCAGCGCCTCGAACTCGTAACACAAGATTCGTTATATCTTGCTCCAGGGCGGCCAGCCTATCACCCGGCGACGGCGATAGCTGGTCTGGGTGTTCGCGGCCAATAGCGATGCAAGCGACTGGTCAGTATGGTAGCGTTTGATGAATGCTGCTAATGTGGGCAAATGATCCGCGAACCAGCGCCAGTCCGGATAGTTTCCTGTGATGTAATCCTGCACGACATAAGATACGCCATTAATGGTTCCGCTTGCGATCACTCGCGGCGCGACTTCGATTTCACCCAGACGCTGCAGCGCGGCGATAGGTACATTAAGCTTGATGAATACCCGCGCTGTACCACGTTGGGCAACAAAACATGCTTTCTGTTGCCCGTCTTCAGGTGTGGTGATGAGCCAGTCCGTCACATGAAAATGTTTTTGTAGGATGGATCGAGCATCTGGAAGTGAACTGGTCATATCATCTTTCTTTTTAGAGAAGTTGCCGCACAGCTTGATAGCGCTCTGTAAAGCGTTTTGGCGTAACGCGTGGGTATCGTCCCTTGCCCAGTTGTGCCAGAACCTCTTGATAGGCGTTGTCTAGCTCACCAGGGATGATAATACCCTGCTCTACGAGTAGCTTTACATCGGCAATATCGCGGCTGCTCCCTCGTTCCATCTTGCTAAGCGCGATACTGTAGAAATCGAAGTAGAATACGTCGATGGTTCCATAGCGGCCCACAAATTGAGCATGAGCTTCCCACTGTTCAGGGAGAGGAATAAAATCTACAGGCGACGCGAACTCTACATTGATCTGCAGGCGTTCGATCATGCGCTGAATAGCCACAATTAGATCGCCTTCGCTGGCTCCACTCACCTGAACATCAATATCCTGCGTAAAGCCAGAACGCACGCCCATGTGTACGAGAGCCGCGCCACCCACAAGATAGAGGCGGGCTGGTTTGCGAAAAGTTTTCCCCAGTTGTTGAAGAAATGACTCGATAGCCGCTTTGTCAACACCTTGTCGCATACTCATAACTGACTCCTGTTCATTCCGCTGTGCTTCCTGGAGCAGTAAGAACAACGGTTGAAGGTTATTGATTGGGCGATGTTTGGCCTCTTCCTGCAACAACAGGTGATCCATCTGATTTTGCCAATCGCCGATAAAGATGAATGGGAGACCGGTGCGTTTCTGCTCAGCCTCTTGCAGCGCGACCAGGCCGCATATACCATTATGGCAGGTTGGAGAGGGTAAATGCCTGCTTTCCCACAGATTTGCAAATGGTTGCTCAGGGAAGCCGGGAGGGTGTCCAAGAGCCATAGTCAGGCGAATTGACCATATGCGTTGGAGATAGAGCGCCGCCAGTATCAGCACGACGATTTGCTCTGCTATATCTGGCTGGCTTTCTCGCATGACCTGCTGCGCAGCGTCAACAAGTTCAGGGTGCAACAAGAATAATGAAATACACGCATCGCGCACGCGCGGATAATCGTCGCATTGCGCCAGGCGTTGTATCAGATCGACAGCCGATAGCTGATCTGCCGTAAAGCGTGGAGAACCGGCAGGATGCTCTAATCCCACGAGATAGTTAATCCCCCAGGCACGCAATATACTGATCAGATCGTCAACTTCGTCCCAGGAAGTTGTTGAAGTTCCTGCTGTCGTCTCCATGTTTGCTTACCACTTATCCCGGTGCAAAATATCATCCAACGGCACGCGCGAACCAGGCTTGAAGTCTGTACCCAGCGTATGCGCGACAGGGATGATGGCGGCTTGCACTACCTTCTCATATGGGATGCCGAGCACTTCTGCCGCTTCTTGTTCATAATAGAGGTGGATGGTTGTCCAGCAGGTTCCCAGGCCGCGCGCGCGAGCTGCCAGCATAAAGCTCCAGGCGGCGGGGAGCAGCGATCCCCACCATCCAGCCTGGACGGAGGCGGGTTGCCCGTCGATGTCGGCTCGTCCAAAACCGCAGGGGATGAGCATGGCCGGGACTTCGTGCATATGTTCGGCCAGGTAGCCGGCGGAATCAGCAACTTTGCCAAGCGTGGCGATACGGTCGGGCGTCATCCTCTTGCTCTGCGCAAGGTTGGCATAGGTTTGCTGCTGCACCTGAGTATAGATAGCCCAGCCTTTGCGATAGATTTCCCCCAGCGCCTGTATCTTCTGGCGATCCGTTACCAGTATGAAATGCCAGGTTTGCCTGTTGCCGCCGGTGGGAGCCTGCACTGCGATCTCCAGGCATTCGCGCAATAACTCAGGTTCGACGGGTCGCGAGAAGTCGAGTCGTTTGCGCACCGAGCGCGTGGTGGTGAGCAGTTCGTCTGGTGTCAGGTTGAGCAAGGTCATATAGTTTTCTCCTGTATGATTTATTTGTATGATACGGAACCTGGCGGGGGCAAGTCCCATAAGCGTTCACTTCAGCCAGGAAGGATCAGTGTGCAAGTGCTCAAGTGAACACTCCTGGGGTGGTTCCACCCGCCAGCTGTCATCCCGAGCGCAGCGAAGAATCTCTCGCGAGGCAGGCACAGATCCTTCGCTGCGCTCAGGATGACAGCTTCCTGAAGTTCACGCACCCAGGGCTGTCCCCGCCCTGATATCTCTACACGGCGACATTTGTCGAGCGGCTGTAGGGCTTTTCGGGGTCGATCAGGACGTTGACGCAGGCGGGCAGGCCGGATGCGAAGGCGCGTTCGAGGGCCGGGCGGATGTCCTGTGGCCGCTCTACCAGTTCGCCGTGACCGCCCAGCGCTTCGACCATTTTATCGTAGCGAATGCCGGGCGAGAGTTCGGCGGCGGTAGTGTGGCCGGTGATGGCGCGCTGCGGGTGCTTGATCTGGCCCCAGGCTCCGTCGTTGCCGATAATGGAGACGACGGGCAATTTCTGGCGCGCCATGCTTTCAAATTCCATACCGTTGAGGCCGAATGCGCCGTCGCCGTGCAGGATCAGCACCCGTTGACCGGGGCGAGCGATCTGCGCGGCCATGGCGAAGCCTGTGCCGGTTCCCAGGCAGCCCATGGGGCCGGGATCGAGCCAGTAGCCAGGTTTGGAGACGTTGATGACTCTGCCGCCGTAGCTGACGATGTCGCCGCCATCACCTACAACGGTGGTGTCTTCGTCGATGAAGTCGCGTATCTCGCGACAGAAACGCATGGGATGGATTGGCACGGCATCGGAACTCATCAAGGCTTCGTCGCGTTCCTGCGCTTTGCGTTCCTCGCCGCGAATGTGGGTCAGCCAGTCGCCTGCCGGGAGTTGCCGGGCAGCTCCGGCCAACTGGCACATGCTCAGGCCAACGTCGCCCACCAGCGCGGCGGCGGCTCCCCGGTTGACGCCGACATCCTCGCCCGCCAGGTCGAACCATATCAAGTTGGCAGCCGCCGGGATGAGCGGGGGCTGTCCGTGATTGAGGCGGAAATCCATGCGCGTGCCAATCGCCAGGATGGTGTCCGCGCCCTCCAGAGCTTTGCGGCGCGATGAGCTGAAGAATAAGGGGTGCGTTGTCGGCAGACAGCCGCGACCCGCGCCGTTGAGGTAGACGGGCGCGTTGAGACGTTCCGCCAGCAGGCGCAGCGGTTCGGCGGCATCGCACCACCAGACGGCTGTACCAGCCATGATGACGGGACGCTGCGCCTTTTCCAGCAGCGCGGCGGCCCGCGCTACCATGGAGGGATCGGGCGCGGTGCGACCAGTGAAGCGGTAGTGCGCGGGTTCGCCGGGGTCAAAGAGGGTGTCGGTGTCGGCGAAATTGTTCAGCACGTCCATGGGCATTTCCAGGAAGACGGGGCCGGGTTTGCCGCTCAACATCTGGCGAAAGGCCGAGGCGGTATATTCGCCCAGGCGTGATGTTTCATGCACGGTACGCGCCCATTTGGTGATGGGGCGCAACAGGTCGATCTGGTTCATCTCCTGTAACGCGCCACGATCCCACAGGCCCAGAGGGGCCGCGCCGCCAATCACGAGCACGGGACTACCAGCGAGATAGGCGTTCGCGACGCCCGTCACGCCATCGGTGACGCCGGGACCTGCTGTTAAAAGCGCGACGCCGGGTTTGCGCGTGGCTTTGGCCCAGCCTTCGGCAGCATGGACCGCCGCCTGTTCGTGTCGCGTATCGACTACACGAATGCCTTCGCGCACGCAGCCATCATAAATACCCGCGATATGGCCGCCGCTCAGGGTAAAGACGACCTCGACGCCCTCGCGTTTGAGGATTTTGGCGACCAGCCAGCCACCGTGTATCATACCCATGCCGAAACTCCTTGCAGATTGTGTGATGCTTCTGTACGTGTTTCCAATATGATACACCATTGCACACGAAACGAGTAGCGACTCCCCGCAAAGTATTGCAAGTAATCCTGGGCTTGACATAGGCAGCATTCCGGTCTACAGTACCAGTACAGAAAAAAGAAGAGAGCGTGTAGTTATGACTCCGCAAGAGAAAAGGCTTTATCATCAGATTCATCCGCTCAAGCTGGCAACTGATATTAGCGCGGAAATCGTTTCGCTTTACCTGTTCTGGAAACATAAGCTACTGGCCGGAATGCTGGTGTTTTTAGCGCCGCCGATAATTGCATCGGCCTTAGTTATGCGGCTGGCGAATCTGGAGACATACAAGCAATCTGCCCTGGGGAGATATATCCTCGACTATATGACTCCATCTGCTGTGGCGATACGTATACTTGGAACAGTTATCACGCACGTGGGCGCGTGGTATCGCAAACCAGCGCTGATTCCACTCGGCCTCATGACGGCGCTGCTGGGCTGGTTGCGCGGTAAGCTTTTGCCCAATACGAGAACAAGAACGCGATACATAAATAAGGTAGAGCTATGACAGCCGGAGAACACTTTCTTTTATTATTAAGACGGGGACTGCGCCAGCGTTGCCCGGTTTGTGGCAGGGGAAAAATATTCTCTGGCATCTTCAAAACCTACGAACGCTGCCCCGTTTGCGGCTTTGCTTTTGAACGCGAACCAGGCTACTATACCGGCGCGATGGCCGTCAACCTGGTTGTCAGCGAACTGCTGATCGTCATTATCGCTGTGCCACTGGCGGCCAGTCAGGCGGTGTCAGTAACTACGCTCATTATACTCGGCTGTACCCTGCCAGTCCTCTTGCCCCTACTCTTCTATCGCCCCACTAAAAGCCTGTGGATGAGCTTTGACCATTTTATTCACCCGGCTAACAATAAGGATGATAAGTGATAATTTGCGGATAGTCAGTCAACCGCTTTCATGGTAAAATTGCGCCATGGTTCAGTTAGTTTGAGCGAGCCGCCCGATTGCCAGGCTGGTAGGAAGAAAGTAATTCATATGAGGAAAAATGGGAACGTCCCAACAGTGGCAGAACAACGTAAGTATATGGTACTGGATGTAAATGCGGCCAAACGCATTGCCCTTTTCTGGTTACAAAGCGCGCAGCTAGAAAATTCTGTGGACTTTGGTCTACCAGAAGTAGATGACCGCTATCATATCTGGCGTGTGCCCTTGCTCAATAAAGCCTCTAAAGAGCGAATCGGCGAGGTGGTCATCGATGCGCGTACTTCACTCATTTCGCAGGATAAATCCACGGCGGTCGCTAGCCTGGAAGCACGTTTATTGGGACGCAACGAGGAGATAGTCGAACAAAGCGCATCTCGCAGTAACGGAACATATAAACTTTCGGCAATGCGAAATACCGTTGCCCTGGGCGATAGTGAACTCGTCTTACAAGATTTACCGGCAGAGAGCGTTGACCTGGTTTTTACTTCGCCACCATACTATAACGCTCGACCTGAATATACTGACTATATCACATACGAAGAATATTTATTAAAACTACGAAAAATCATACAAAATACGCATCGTGTGTTGGCTGAGGGTCGCTTTTTCGCTATCAATATTTCTCCTGTATTAATTCGACGCGCTAACCGCTCGGAGGCATCCCGGCGCATCGCTGTACCATTTGATGTACATCGCCTCTTCATTGAGGAAGGGTACGATTTTATCGATGATATTATCTGGGAAAAACCTGAAGGGGCAGGTTGGGCGACTGGACGAGGACGCCGGTTTGCCGCCGACCGTAATCCTCTTCAATATAAGCCTGTTCCTGTCACTGAATATATCCTCGTCTACCGTAAACAAACCTCGAAATTGATTGACTGGAACATACGCGCACATCCCAAACAAGACCTTGTGGAGGACTCGCGTATTGGAGATGATTATGAGCGGACAAATATATGGCGTATTCAGCCGGCGTATGATAAGCGTCACCCCGCTATTTTCCCTACGGAATTGGCCGAAAAAGTCATCTCCTATTATTCTTTCAAGGGAGATGTCGTACTAGACCCATTCGCGGGCATTGGAACCGTAGGTGAGGCCGCTATAAAGTCAGGCAGACGATTTGTGCTCATTGAGCAAGAAGAGAAATATTTTTCGGTTATTCGCGAACGCACGAAAGATTGGCTTGGGGATGATGTTAAAAGCGTGTTTACCATCAATTGCGCTCCCATTGTAGCTGATGATCGGCTCTTCTAAAGGATTGACATGCGGAAAGAAATAAAGAAGTTGGCAACTTCTGATGAAGTAGAAACTCTAAGCAACTTCATGGAGCAAACTTCCTTGCAATTACTGGTTGCTAATGGTACCGATCTTATTCAACAAATTGGGATTGATGTTATTCGCGATATTATCTTAGATGTGCTTGTGGGAAAAAACCTTCGTGACTCTACGGAAAAATTGACTCGTCGACGTATCGCATCGTTGAATTTAGCGATGGCGAGTTTATTCATAAAAGGCTCATCTACGTCCCTTGATTTTGTAAATCAGCTTCCATATACAGCGTCAAGCATCCTGACGCAGAAAGCGTTGCCCAAAGGGGAACGCTGGATCGCACAATGGATGCTTGGCCTCACAGATAAAGCTGTACAGAATGTGCTGAGGGACAATAAAGCATTACTCGAGACATACCGCGATGGTTATATACAAGCCTGTAAGGAAATCATTGATCACCATAGGCAGGTGTACGGAGAGTTATCTGGAAACATTAAATTGGATGATGGCACTGAAATATCAATTGATTGGTTATGGCTAACCTATCTCCTCAATGCCATTGGATCACAAACGTTGACCATCCGTGGATCTGAGAAATCTACCTTTGGTAAGCTGTTTGAAAAGCTTGTCCTGGGTTCTCTTCTAAGCATTCTCGGATTTCGCTTTGTGCCTCAACAGCAGACAGGTGAAAAAGTCTTCTGGCTTTCCTCTCAGGATGAAAAGCGTGAAAGCGATGCAACCGTGCTTTACGAGATTGGCAAAGGTGTGAGATTTGATATTGGCTTTATTGGCAGAGGTAATCCTGAAATATCGCTTGATAAAGTGACTCGTTTTCAGCAAGCAGAAGTAATACGAGGTATCCCATTTTATATGGCTACCATCATTATCGTTGATCGTGTGGGTCGTGATAGCCGTATTGTTGAAATGGCACGAGCAGTCAATGGAACTATTGTGCAAATGAGCGCAATATACTGGCCTCAGCAAGTGGCAGAACTTTTGAAGAATACGTTTGGATATGAACACGAATTGATCGGTATGAATGAAACGCATATTGAAGAGTACCTTCGGGAGAAGTTAAAAGCAGTGCCTTTAGAAAACTTTGTGAGAAATTTTCGAGTGAACAGTCTTCCAGAAATTGAGACGGCTTCTATCGAAAACGGTGAGGAGCCTTTAGTGGAGGATGAGGACGAAATTTAAATGAAGCCCCGCTCCGAATAAGCGGGGCCTATCACTATTTCGCGAATTGCAATTTCATCATGCTAATGTTTTCTTATCTCTCACCCTCGAATGAGCGGCAGCAGGTAGACCAGGCTGAAGACTATGATCCAGACGCCGTCAACGAAGTGCCAGTACATTTCGGCGGCCTGCACCGCAAAATGGTTTTTGGCGGTGAAATCGCCGCGCAACGAGCGCAGCAGGCAGATCACCAGGAAGATTACGCCGACGGTGACGTGCAAGCCGTGAAAGCCGGTCAGCATAAAGAACGAGGAGCCGAAGACGCTGGCTGATGGCGTGAAATGGTTGCCGAATAGACCGGTATACTCATACGCCTGGCCACCCAGGAAGATAGCGCCCATCAGCGCGGTTAAGAAAAGGCCCAGTTTGAGGTTGCGCTGATTGCCCTTAGCGATACCTTTACCTACCAGGTAGTGCGCCGGGAAACTGCTCGCCAGCAAGATGAACGTGTTAATCAACGGATATGTTAATTCGCTGGGCAGATGCCAGTTGCCATTGCGAATCTCCAGGTAGAGGTAGGACGCAATGAAGTTGGCGAAGATCAACGCTTCCGAGGCGATGAAGAAGATCATACCCCACCAGCCGAGGCTGCGTCCCTCCTCGTGTCCGTGTTCCTCGATTCCAACTTGTTCGCTGTGAGCAACACTCATAGTTTATTTCTCCCTCATACTAAGCTAATGATATTCAAGTCCCCAACCAATAATGGCGACGACAGCCAGCGCTACGCCAATGCCGAGCACAATCGGATGCGTCACCACGCCAACCATCGAGACTAAAATGGCAAAAGACAGCGCGAAAGGCCAGTAGCTCTTTTGGCATCGTTAGCTCGCGCCATTTGTTCTGGCGTAAGCTGATCTCGTTTTGGTAGCTTCTTGCGCTGGCTTAAGTTATCTGACACTAATCTTCTCCTGAGTAGCGACACCCCTTGTGGGCTGGGCGTCCCGTCTTTTCCGTCCGTTCATTCGCGTATCGTGCATCTACAGGATTACGTAGACGGGACGCCCACAAGGGGCGTCGCTACTAATGCGTTGCGGTCTTCCAGTCGGCGACGTCCGGGTTCTTCTTATCGTAGAATGGACGGCGGCTGCGAACCGTTGGAATGACCTCGAAGTTGTATGCCTTCGGCGGAGATGAAGTATCCCATTCCAGCGTGTAAGCATTCCAGGGGTCGTCGCTAGCCTTTTCGCCGCTGCGCATAGTAACAATGAAATTCCACAGGAACACCATGATCGCGACCGCCAGAGTGAATGCCCCAATAGTGGATATCAGGTTCAACTCGTTCCAGCCCAGGTTACCTGCATAGGTGTAAACGCGGCGTGGCATACCGAGCAACCCCAGGATGTGCATGGGGAAGAACGTCAGGTTGACGCCAATCAGCATGAGCCAGAACTGCCATTTGCCCAGGCGCTCGTTCAGCAGACGTCCGCTCATCTTGGGGAACCAGTAGAAGAGGCCAGCGAACATAGCGAACACAGTGCCGCCAAAGAGCACATAGTGCAGGTGCGAGACAACAAAGTAGGTGTCAGTCACCTGGTAGTCAAAAGGCACTACCGCCAGGGCCGCTCCATTCAATCCGCCGATCAGGAACATGGCGATGAAGCCGAGGGCAAACATCATGGAGGCGGTGAAACGCACCTTGCCACCGTAGATGGTAGCGATCCAGTTAAAGATTTTCACCGCTGTTGGAATGGCGATCAGCGTGGTACTGGTG
This sequence comes from uncultured Chloroflexia bacterium, assembly GCA_963769535.1. Taxonomy (GTDB): domain Bacteria; phylum Chloroflexota; class Ktedonobacteria; order Ktedonobacterales; family Ktedonobacteraceae; genus CF-113. The sequence goes on from CAVYMC010000011.1 coordinate 1,098,444, forward strand.
GCAAAGAATGCCTGCGCAACCAGCGGCAGACCGACCGCGAACATGTGGTGCGCCCAGACGGTGAAGCTCAGGAAGCCAATGGCAACGCCCGACCAGGCGATAAAGGTATAGCCGAAGATAGGCTTGCGCGAGAAGACGGGCAGGATTTCAGAAATCATGCCAAAGGCGGGCAAGATGAGAATATACACTTCTGGATGCCCGAAAGACCAGAACAGGTGCTGCCAGAGCAGCGGATCGCCACCCGCGCCTGCCTGGTAGAAGTGAGTGCCGATATGACGGTCAAGCAGCAGCAGAATGCTGGCAGCGGTCACGCTGGGCAGCGAGAAGAGCAGCAGGAATGCCGTAATCATGGTCATCCAGGCGAAGAGGGGCATGCGGTTAATGGTCATGCCGGGGGCGCGCAGTTTGAGGATCGTCACCACGAAGTTGAGCGAACCGGCGATGGACGAAACGCCCAGCATCAGGATACCCAGCGCCCAGAAGTCTGTATTCAGACCGGATGTGCAGGCGACGGCGGTCGCGCCGCACCCGGTGGTCAGTTCGTTGAGCGGAGCGTAGTTGAACCAGCCGGCGTTGGGGGCCTGTCCAAGAAGGAAACTGGAACTCAAGAAAATACCACCAAAGAGTACCACCCAGTAGCCAAATGCATTCAAGCGTGGAAAGGCCATATCACGCGCGCCAATCATCAGTGGCACAATATAGTTGCCAAAGCCTGTCAGCATGGGCATGACAAACAGGAAGATCATGGTGGTGCCATGCATGGTAAATATCTGGTTATAAATTTCAGCGCTCAGGACTTTTCCATCTGGCACGGCCAGTTGGGTGCGAACGAGTAATGCCTCAGTTCCACCGACCAGAAAGAAGAAAAAGGCGGTGATCATGTACATGATACCGAGCTTTTTATGATCGATGGTCATGATCCATTCGCCGATGTAGCTTTCGCTGAAGCTTTTCCGTCTTGTTAGACTTACACCTTCACCGATTGTGCGAGTTGCCATGGGCAATTCCTCCGAAATCCAGCCCGGCGAGGCGGGATGTCTCTTTCCATCGCGCTCACCAGGTCAATAGAAAAGCCTGATTTATCTAATTTATTGGAGACTCTCCAGATATGCGATCAATTCCGCGATCTGGGCGTCTGAAAGTTTTCCAATCTGCATATCATTCCCAGGCTTGACCGCCTGTGGATCGTGCAGCCACTGGTACAGCCCGCACGCGGATGGATTTTGTATGGCAGGATTGCCTGACGAGTCCGTTCCAACCACGCAGGATTGTGGGTTCCACGAGAGTACCAGCCCGGCGATAGATGTGCGCGTGGCGAAGTGTGTCAGGTTTGGCCCGACCAACTGATGCGCCAGCGGGTCGCTGAAGCTCTTGAGATTAACCCCCACGATGCCATGACAACCAACGCAAGAACCCTGGAATATCTTCATACCGGCCACCGCATTAGGATCGGTGGGCGTTTGCGCAGCATTTTGCTGATTGTGCAGCCAGGAGATGTAGCTAGCCTGCGACATGACTATCAACTCGAAGCTCATGTGCGCGTGTTGCAGGCCGCAGTATTCGGTGCAGATGCCGCGATAGGTGCCAATGGTATCTGCGCGGAAGAGCTTGTCGTTGTTATGGCCCGGCACTACATCGGTTTTGCCGGTGATCTGCGGAATCCAGAAGCTGTGAATGACGTTAGTGGATTCAAGCGCGGTGTGAATGACGGTGCCAACCGGAACCACCAGTTCATCGGCGGTAATGATGTTATCGTTGGAATAGTCAAACTCCCACCACCATTGATGGGCTACCACTTTGATCTCAAGCGTGCGTCCCTGGCCCGAAATGTTGTTCAGGTTAAACATGGTATAGATGGTGCCGATCAATACCGCGAACAGGAACAAGGAGGGAACAATCGTCCAGATAAGCTCAATCGTATTATTGCCGTGTATCTGCCGGGGATCAGGCGCATTGGGGCGTTCGCGGAAACGCACAATGGAATAAATGAGCATGAACTCGACCGCCACAAAGACGATGGTGGCAACTACCAGAATGAACCAGAACAGGTTCGATTCCTTAGCGGCGACAGGGCCTTGCGGGTTGATGATCGAGGGCGTGTTTTGATCGCAAGCGGCAAGAAGGATCGAGGATAAAAGCAGCGCTGAGATGATGGTCACCCAGCGTTTCACCCCACGAAATTTTGGCATCCTCACTTCTCACTTTCCTAAAATAAAGTTGGTTTGACAACGGACGACGGCGTCGCCAGAAATATGACACTCCTGCCATAGTATAGCGCTAGTCTAATAAATTTGCCTGTCAGAGAACTTGCGGTTTTCGCAGGCTACCTTACAATGGCCTGAATGGATGGGATGCGACGACGCGAGATGTTTGAATGCAGGCTGTGTCATCGTCAATTATCTGGTTGTCAGTCAGTAGTAATGGTAGCAGGTTTTGTGAGGGTAGCGCAAGTCCCATAATCCAATATTCGCGGGTATTGACTACGCTGCTCTATCTGCTATACTCAGCAATAGATTTTCCGAGAGGAGGAGCGAGCAATGAGAGCCCGACTCCGTTTGATTCTGGTGACAGCCCTGGTCGCGGCGTGCCTGACCGGGTTTGTTGTTGCAAGTTACCGGTTGAACTGGCCCTGGGTAGGATGGATACCAGGGAGCAATCAGTTCAAGCCATCCGCTATAACACTGTGGGACTGGCTCATGGCTCATCTGTTGATCGTGCTGGCTGTATTCCTGGCAGGACTCGTGCTCATACGACTCACAGGCAGACGAGGCCCTCGTCAAGGTGGGAAGGTCCACCGTCCTGAGAAAGGGCGGCCCACCAAGAGGGGCTGGTGGCTCAAGAAAGTGGACCATGGAGCCGAACTAGCCAGGAGGTTTGGACATCAACGTAGCCCCGAGTGGCCCCGAGTGGAAAAGGAGCATCGACTCCGCGAGCCTGCTTGCGTGGCCTGTGGTTATAAAGGTCGGCACCTGCAGGTCCATCATATCAAGCCCTTCCACCTTCACCCTCATCTAGAGCTTGACCCGGACAATCTGATCACCCTGTGTGAAGCCGGGGGCAGAGAACATCACCTGCTGCTTGGTCACCTTGACACGTGGGAATCCTACAACGAACACATCCGGCGCGATGCTAAGCATTTTTATCGCAAGAGCGCCGCCCGTATCCGGGCTGACTTGAACTGGCAGAAGAAGGCGATGCAGCGGCCCTGACCATTCCATCTGATGGTTGCAGATCTCTTAGCTTGATGCGTATGGGGTGCGCAGAGCCTCCACAACAGACGATGAGAGGGAGCGTGTCAGCGTACTGGTTTCTCCCTCTCGACAGTATTAGCTATGCAGGTATAGATGTGGCGGTAGATGATGCTGCGGAAAAGCTGTATGTCAGCGCGGAGCCATCCTTATCGCCCCGTCAAGCCTGATTACTTCGCCGTTGAGCATCTCATTCTCAATGATGTGTTTTGCCAGCGCGGCGTACTCGTCAGGGCGTCCCAGGCGCGGCGGGAATGGCACTTGCTGGCCAAGCGAAATACGAGCGGGTTCGGGCAGGTTGCCCAGCAGCGGGGTATCGAAAATACCGGGCGCGATGGTCATGACGCGAATACCGTTGCGCGACAGGTCGCGCGCGATGGGCAGCGTCATACCCACGATGCCGCCTTTCGAGGCTGAGTAGGCGGCCTGTCCGATCTGTCCATCGAAGGCTGCTACTGAAGCTGTATTGATAATCACGCCGCGCTCGCCACCCGCGTTGGGGGTGTTCTGCGCCATGACTGCCGAGGCCAGGCGAATGGCATTGAAGGTACCGATCAGGTTCACCTGGATCACTCTCGTGAATGCTGCCAGACTGTGCGGCCCATCTTTCCCCAGCACTCTTTGAGCGATGCCGATACCCGCGCAGTTAATCAAAATATTCAACCCACCAAAGTGATCCACCGCCGCCTGCACAGCCGTCTGCATAGATTCTTCATCGGTGACGTTGGTTTTGACAAAATAAGTTGCTTCGCCGACCTCTTTTGCCAGCGCGCTACCGGTCTCTTCGTTCAAGTCGGCAATGACCGCCTTTGCGCCCGCGCTCGTCAGCAAGCGCACGCACGCTCCACCCAGGCCCGACGCGCCGCCCGTTACAAGAACGACCCTGTTCGCAATATCCATGAAGGTCCCCTTTCTCTTGTTAACATGTCCGGTATCCTCAGATGAATTTTGACACCCGAATGAGGTGATGGAAGCGTGGCCCCGTCTTGATGAATTTTGACGAGCGAATGCATTAATGCGCGTGGCCCCGTCCTGTAGGGATAAGGGGCGGACGTTTCTCGTGATTACCCGATTCGGTTGTCAAAGATCATCAGGACGGAGGCGGGTGGTTCCAGTATCCGTTCGGTTGGCACAAAGCACCAGATACAGACATGGTATACTCAAATTACGTATTACATTCTACAACACAGCAGACACCAACGTATGAAAACCTCTGACAAAAAGACGGATAAACCGCACTGGCAGGGTCGCAGCCGCTATGTATCGCGTGGGCGTATAGAATGGTATGGCGAGCCGGGCGACGAACGTTACTGGTATGACTACTGGAAAGCGCGTCTCACGGCGAATTATTATGTAGAGGCAGAAAACGTATTGCTTCGACAGGATGAACTGGGGCAAATTCTGCTCGCGCATCTTTCTCCACACGGATTGCACCTGGAAGCTGGTTGTGGCGCGGGCTACTGGGTGGCGGCTTTGCAACACCAGGGATTGCGGATTGATGGCATTGAATACGCGTGCGAACTGGTGGAACTGGTGCAGGCGGTCAACCCACAACTGCCCGTGAAGCAGGGCAACGCGCTGGCTATCGATTGCCCGGACGGCTTCTACGATTCCTACCTGTCGATCGGTGTGGTAGAGCATCGCCTGGAAGGGCCTGAGCCTTTTTTAATAGAAGCCTACCGGGTACTCAAACCGGGAGGCAGTATACTGATCGCCGTGCCGTATTTCGGGCCGGCGCGCAAGTTAAAAAGCAAGCTGTTTATGTACGAACGGCAGCGTCCGGCCTTGCCATTTTTCCAGTATGGTTTCAGCAAACAAGAGTTTAGCCGCATCTTGCGCAAAGCCGGGTTTTACGTGGCATATGCTCAGCCGCTCTACGCCCATCGTCTCTTGCAAGAAGAACTACCCGGCTATAACTGGCTTGCTAAAAGAGCGCCTTTTATCAGAAAGCTTGCTGAACGCCTCTTGCGCAAAAAAGATGGACATATGCTGCTGGTAGTGGGGCAAAAACCTGAAAAATAATAAATTTTTAGTGTAGCGTGATGTGCGGCGCAGGCGCTGAGAAACCACCAGGAAAAATTCCTACTAGACAGATAGCTCAAAATCTGGCATACTATGCGTTAATGAGAAAGTAAATCCTAAAAGCGACGATGGGGAGAAGTAGGCGGAACGTGAAGCTACAGAGAGAAAAGGCCACCGGCTGCAAGCCTTTTCGCGGAACAATCGGCTGAAGTTCGCCCCAGAGCTGGCTGTTGAAAGCAAGTAGGCAGCCCCGGTAGCCACCGTTAGCAGGCAAACCAGGTGGATCACAGAAACGCGCTGTACGTGAATATACGATACAATGCGCTGTCCTGTGTTCAATATGGGTGGTACCGCGGAGTATGCTGGCAACTTCGTCCCTCGAGACGAACGTGTTGTCAGCTTTTTTGATTCTTTTACAGGAAGGCAGCAATTCACATGGGAAATATGACGCGAGAGGATATTGTACAGCAGTTGGAGCAGGTGCGCCGGGACGCGAAAACGGCTCTGGAGCAAGCCGGCAATAGCGAGCAGATACAGACATGGCATAGCGAGTACCTGGGACGCAAGGGCCAACTTACCGCCATTTTGCGCAACCTGGGCAGCCTGTCACCGGAAGAACGCCCGCAGGTTGGTAAGGTTGCCAACGACATTAAGATCGCGTTGGAAGCAGAGTTGCAGGCGCGCCAGGAAGTTATCGCCCAGGCCGACTTAGAGGCTATGCGCCGCGCTGGAAGCGTAGATGTAACCCTGCCGGGCCGCCCGCAAACGCTCGGCAAGCTGCACATCACCACGCGCACCCTGCGCGACATCTATACGATCTTCGCTGAGATGGGCTTCCAGATTTATAATAGCCCTGAGGTTGAGACCGACGAGTACAACTTCCAGTTGCTGAACATGCCACCGGGACATCCCGCGCGCGATATGTGGGACACCTTCTATACCACTGTGCCTGGCCTGGTGCTGCGCACGCACACCAGCCCCGGCCAGGCGTGGGCGATGCGCGAGTACGCGCCGGAACCCATCCGCGTGATCCTGCCCGGCAAAGTCTATCGCTATGAGGCGGTCGATGCCTCACACGAGTCTATGTTCTACCAGGTAGAGGGGCTGGCAATCGGCAAGCACGTCACGTTCTCCGATTTGAAAGGCGTATTGATGAATTTCGCCAACCAGATGTTCGGCCAGGGGCGACACGCGCGTTTTCGCAAAAGCTACTTCCCGTTCACCGAACCGAGCGTGGAGATGGATATCGACTGTATCATTTGCAACGGCAAGGGCTGTCCCGTGTGCAAAAATACTGGCTGGCTGGAACTGCTGGGCGCGGGGATGGTTCATCCCCGCGTGCTGCAATACGGCGGTTATGATCCCGCCGAGTACAGCGGTTTCGCCTTCGGTATGGGGCCTGATCGCATGGCGCTGCAGAAGTATGGCATTGATGATATTCGTTACTTCTTCGCCAACGATGCGCGGATGTTAGAACGAGTATAGGAGAAAAAAATGCACATTCCCATTTCATGGTTAAAAGAATATGTTGATCTGAATTTGCCGCTCAAGCAAATGGCGGAGCGATTGACGCTGGCGGGGCTGGAGGTGGAGGGCATCGAAAACACGGGTGAGTGGTGGGACGCGGAAACTATCGTGGTGGGGCGCATCGTGACGGTGCAACCGCATCCCAACGCCGATAGATTGGTGCTGGTGGATGTCGATTTTGGCGCGGCAGAAGTGGAACAGGTAGTAACGGGCGCGCCCAATCTGTTCGAGTACAAGGGCAGAAAAGACCTGCCCATGCTCAAAGTGGCCTTCGCGAGAGCCGGGGCGGTGCTGATCGATGCGTATAGCGAGGAACGCCCGCGCCCAAAGAAGAAGTTGAAGCCATCCAAGATTCGCGGCATCGCCTCGAACGGCATGGTCTGTTCCGAGCGCGAACTGGGGCTAAGCGAAGAACACGAAGGTATCCTCATTTTGCCGGAAGACGCACCCGTCGGTATGCCCCTGCGCAACTACCTGGGCGATGAAGTGCTGGCGCTGGGCCTGACCGTTGACATGGCGCGCTGCCTCAACATAATCGGAGTGGCGCGTGAAGTGGCCGCGCTCACCAACGCGCAGTTGCATCTGCCACCCGATGATACGGCTTTGAGCGAGGGACACGAGGCGGAAGCATATATCGCGGTACAAATCGACGACCCGCAATTGTGCAATCGCTACACAGGCATGGTGATTAAGGATGTGCAGATCGGCGCGTCGCCCAGATGGATGCAGGATCGCCTGACAAAAGCCCGAATGCGCCCCATCAGCAACGTGGTGGACATCACAAATTATGTGATGCTGGAATGGGGGCAGCCCCTGCACGCCTTCGACTATGACCTGCTGGTCGAACGCGCGCGCCGGACGGGAGATAGGACACCAACCATTATCGCGCGCTGCGCCAACGCTGGCGAGAAGATGACCACGCTGGACGGCGTAGAGCGCGAGTTGGACGACTCGATGCTGCTGATTTGCGATACCCTCGGCCCCATCGCTATCGCGGGCGTCATGGGCGGCACTGAGACCGAGGTGAATGACGCAACGCGCAACGTGTTGTTGGAATCGGCCACCTTCGATGGCATCAACAACCGCCGCACGGCGCAGAAGCTGAAGCTGCCCAGTGAGGCCAGCCAGAGGTTCACACGCGGCATCCCGGCCACGCTGAACGCCATTGGAGCGCGCCGCGCCGCCGCTTTGATGCGCGATTATGCGGAGGGGCATGTTGTGCCGGGCATGGTGGATAACTATCCGGTGCCGCAGGTCAAACGCGAGGTGTACACGACGGAAAGCGATGTGCATCGTATTCTGGGTATGCAGATTACCCTGTCTGAAATCGCCGCCGGCTTGCAGCGATTGGATATCAGTAGCGAGCAGGTAGCACGCCTGCCCGCGCTGCGCGCTGAAACGGGCCATGCCGCTTTCGGACTGAGTGTAAAGCAGGGTGAAGCCTTGCTGCGCTGCACTGCCCCCTGGCATCGTCTGGATATACAGGTACCCGCCGACCTGGTGGAAGAGGTGGCGCGCATCATCGGCTATGAAAAGATCGATACCACGCTGATGGATGACGTGTTGCCGCCGCAGCGCCGCAACCTCGCGCTGGAAACCGAGGAAAAGATGCGCGATATCCTTGTGGGTTGCGGCCTGCAGGAAACCATCAGCTATTCCTTAACGACGGTGGAGAACCATGATAAACTCAATCGTGGACGCCCGACCGCTGAAGAGGCAGGTGTCCCTTTCGTCACGCTGGTCAATCCGCTATCATCTAAGCGCAGCGTGATGCGCCGTTCGATGCAGGTCAGCGCGTTGGAGAACCTGGCTTATAACTATCGCTACACGTCGCGTTATGCCGTCTTCGAGATCGGCAAGGTCTACTGGCCGGAAAATAGGGATGAGAGCGGGCGTCCCGACGAAGACCCGCGCCTGTGCATCCTGCTGACGGGGCCGCGCCGCCCATCCAGCCTCTACTCCGACGCAGCGGGAGCGGAGAACTTCGACTTCTTCGATCTGAAGGGCATCATCGACACCATGTTGCAGCGGCTGGGTTTCGCGGCCAGCGACATCGAATATAACGCGGTGAGCGATAATCAGACTTACACACCAACATGCGCTACGATGAAGTTGCAAGGAGGGTCGCTGGGCATTGTAGGAGAGATCGATCCGCAGGTACTGCTCGATTTCGACATACCCATCTCTTCGCGCGTCTACGCGGCTGAAATGCACATTCAACCGCTCATCAAGCCGGGCTGGCAATTGCAGCCAGTGCGGCCCATCAGCAACTACCCGCCGGTGGTGGAAGACCTGGCCTTTGTGGTGTCCGAGGAAGTCCCCGCCGCGCATGTGCTGGACGCCATTCGCAAAGCAGGCGGCACGCTGCTGGCGAAAGCTCGAACTCTTCGACATTTACCGGGGGCCACAAATCGCAGAAGGCCACAAATCGCTGGCTTACAAGCTGACCTACGAAAGCGTCGAGGAGCCTCTGAAAGAAGCGCAGATAGTTGCAATGCGCAACCGCATTATCCGGCGCGTCGGCGAAGCGGTGGGGGGTATATTAAGAGAATAATAGGTTCGACACATTTTGCTAATTGAGTGTAGTAATGATACAAAAGGTCCGCCTCCGTCCTGTAGGGACAAGGGGCGGATGCGGGGAAGGGTGGGGGCCTTGTGCTTGTCCTTCTGGGAGGGCGATTCTGTTGGAGTTCCATTATGCGCATGGCCAAACCCCACCCCCCGGACAAGCACAAGGCCCCCACATCCGCCCAACCCTGCCCCTTGTCCCTACAGGACGGGGGTGGATGTTTTATGCTATCTCTAAGAATATTTGTGAGAAGAGACATCATGCAAGATACAGAAATTGTCCTGAGCGACAATGAAATATGTATGCTTAACGCGCTGGCAAGCAAAGCCAGGGAGCGGGCGCAACCCGTCGAAAGCCTGCTGGAGGGAGTAGAACTCAGCTACGCCCAGGGGTTATCGGCCCTGGGCTACCTGTGCGCCAAAGGGCTGGCGGAAAGCGTGGTGATCGGCAGCGAGCGGAAGCGCGTGTTGAGAAAAGCCGGGCAGGATTATTTGGAGCAGGGATTGCCGGAGCAACGGCTGTGGCAATATTTGCTCGAGAGGAGTTCTTTGACGCTGCAAGAGATCAATGCATACCTGCCACAATCCGAGGCCAAGTTTACCATCGGCATGTACCTGGGCGCGTTTCAGAAGGCTGGCTACGTAGCCTTCGCCGGTGGCGCGGTTACGGCGAGGCAGCAGGATATACCAGCTTCGATTGCGCAATTGCAAGGCTACCTGGCGCATGTCAAAGAAACGGAGCAGTGTGACCCGGACAATCCGGCGGAGGGAGAAGCTGAGAAGCGCAAACTAGTCGAAGATAGGCAGATATCGCTGGTCGGCTATCGCCTGACTGCGCCGGGAGAGGCGCAAGCGCGTCTCTTCTCGGACGACGCGATGCTAGACAACATTGGCAGCGTAACACGCGACATGCTACTGAGCGGAGCGTGGCGCGACTGTCAGTTTCGACCTTTGAGCGTGGTCGCGCCGCCAGAAAAACGCCTGGAATTGCAGCATCCCCTGCCGCGTTTCCTGCGGTATTTGCGCAGTTTGCTGGTAGCTGCCGGCTTCAGTGAAGTCTCGCGACCCATCCTGGAGACGCAGTTCTGGAACCTCAACGTTTTATTTATGCAGAAGTGCCACCCGGTGCGCAGTCCCCGGCACCTGCTGGCAATCGATGGCGTGACGCTGCCAGAAGAGAACGCTGCCATGAGCGAGGCGACACGCGCCTGCCAGAAACGTTTTGCGCTGGAATACCAGGGCAAAGGCACTTCCGGTTCGCGCGGCTGGGGCAACCTGAATGGCTTCAACCATGGTCAGGTGGTAGTGCGCAGTCACAGCACGCCCGTTACCGTGCGACAACTGGCGACGGCGCAAGCGTACCCCGTGCGCGTCTTTGGTTTTTCGCGCTGCTGCCGCGCTCGCCCCGAAAAACCCGAATTTCTCCAGATGGACGTGCTGGTGGCGGATGCCGGACTGAACGTCTCAACACTGCTGGGAACCATCAAACATGTCTGCCTGGCGATGTTTCCCAGGGCGGTCGATGTGCGCGTGCAGGCCAATTATTTTCCCTTTGCCGAAGTTTCGGTCGATATTTTTGTGGTGTACGCCGATGGCAGCAGCGATGAAATCGGCTCCTGCGGCCTGTTGCGACCCGAATCGGCGGCTATCCTCAAGGCGCCGGTGCCGGTTGGACTGATCGGCTTTAACGTCAGTCGCCTGGCGCGTTTCCTGTGCGATAACCCGAAGGCGTTCGACCCCAACAGCACCGGCTTCGACGCCTTTGACGAAACGGAGGTACCTGTGTATGCCGAACGTTGATTTTGAGCGCGCGCAGCTTATGCGCCGGATGCCCGGCGCGCTGACCGCGCCCGATTTTGAATACAAGCTGCTCAGCGTCAAGGCGTTGATCGATAGCCAGGGCGACGATGTGCTGACTATCAACTTTATGGATACGCTGCGCCCGGAGCTATGGTGCGTTCGAGGGGTTGGCGCGCATTCTCGACCCCATTGCAGGCCAACAATATGACCTTGAACACATCCTACGCTTTCCCCAGATTGAAGCGCATTTTGAGAACCTGTCTGACAAGAAAGCCACCTGGGTCTTATTCATCGAATCGAGCAATCCGCAGGATATCGTTGATGATGGGTATTTCTTCAAAAAAGTGCGCGATCAACTGGGTTTCGGCAGCAGCCAACATATTGATGTGGCTATTTTGCCGGGAATGCAACGCGAGATTCGCATTGCTCCTGCTGCCAGCGAAGATGAAGCGGCTATCCCCAGCCTGTCGTTACAGCCGGGGATGAACACTGTTGTCTTCACCGCGATTGACGAGCGTATTGCAACATGGTTGTGGCTGGCCTTTGCCTGCAACTACATTGACCGTGGCCATACGCTGAGGGGCTATACGACCTCGCTGGTGAACAGCGAGCAATTGGCAAAGTGGGAAGCTTTCACATTTACAGACCAGTATGTGCGCGAGCTATACGGCTTTGCGCCGGACGATGCACGCTTTAGAGACGCGCTGCAAAGCCAGCATTTCCAAGTTTATCACGACGAGACAACGCAGATATGGCATGTTACGCCGCCCATGTTCCGTTTCGACATCATTCACCCTATCGATATTCTGGAAGATTACCTGGTTGTCACCCACTATGACGAGGTGAAAAATACAAACCTGGTGACGACTTCCGCGCTGGGCGGGCAAACACGACGCAACGCGCTGGAAGAACGATTAACAGAGTACATGCGCGCCTATGGAGCGCGTCAGACCATCGGCTTGCTGCTGGATTCTCAGGAAAATGTTCTCAGCTCTATGCGTCACGATGCGCCCCGGCAGGTGATGCGTCTCGCCAATGCCGTCAATCGGCTGCGCGAATACGTGGTAGATAGCAGCCTCATTCCTCTGCTCAGAAACGCCATTCATGCCAGCGCGCCACAGCCGCCCGCGACCTTCTATCTGTTCACCGAAACAGTGCATATCGATGAGCAGAGCCTGGCGCACTCGCGCTGGAAAATGGGTATCCTGCTGGTGGTCGGAACCGAACATCCATTCAACAACGCTCACACGCTGCTCGACGCGCTCTGCTATCATCTGCGCCTGCCCTACACGCTCAAACGCAGCGCCAGCCTTGCTCTGATTCCAGGTCGGCAGATGGATATATATTATAGAGAAAGTGGAAATACGCTCATCGGTCAGTTTGGAGAGGTTCACCCCGAAGTACTGACAAACTGGCATTTGTTCGATCCTGCCAGCTTCATCGAGTTGGACCTGGACAGCATTGAGAAAATTCTGTCAGTATGACAAAACGCATCGCGCTGTACTGGCATAACGGGCGCAGTCTCGGTCATACCATACGCAGCGCAACGCTCGGTCAGGGATTATTGGAACGGATGCCGGGCAGCGCCGTGATGGGTATTACAGGAGCTTCAAAAGGCTTTGAATTGTTGCCGCCGGGTATGGACGTGCTTAAATTGCCGTCGTATCTGGCCTTCGACCACCCGCAGGGCGCCGTATCCGCGCCCATTCTGCCTGTGACACGAGACGAATTGACAGGAATGCGCGCAAACCTGATTGCGACGTTTACGCGCGATTTTCGCCCGAGCGCGCTGGTGGTCGATTACTATCCACAGGGCAACGATGGCGAACTGATGCTGGCGATCTCGCAATCGCCCGAAACGCAAAAAGTGCTGGGGTTGCGCGGCATCCTGGGTACGCCGGAGCAGACGAACAGCCAGTTCTTTAGCCCGCGCATGGCGGATTTCATTGGCGCAAATTATGCCGCCATCCACGTCTATGTCGATGAGCGCGTCTTTCGCCTGGAAGAGTATTACGACGTGCCTGCCGCGCTGGTCGACATGCTGCGCTATACCGGCTACGTGACGCGCCCGGCAGCCGCTACACGGCAAGAGGCTCGCGCGCGCTTGAACCTCGAACCGCGAGCCCGCATCATGGTCGCCAGTTTTGGCGGCGGGCAGGGTACCGAGCAATTGTGGCACGCGCTTTTACACGCTCTGGAGGACATAGCGCAATCGTTTGACCTGGCGTACTTTGCGGCGGGGCCATACCTGGAAGTTGATGCTTACGCTCGCCTGCAAAGCGCGGTTGCGCTTCATCCAAACTGGCATTGGACGCGCCTGCTCGATCCGCTGCCCACGTGGATGCAGGCCAGCGATCTCTTCATCGGTTCCGGTGGCTACAATTCGCTCTCAGAGGTGCTGTCAACCGGCGCGAACGCCCTGATTATCCCGCGCCAGCTCAACGAGCGCGAGCAGTTGCTACACGCAACCTCCCTGGCGAAGCTGCAAGCGCTGCGCCTGCTCGATCTTGAAACGACGCTGCATGAAGACATCGCACCCGTATTGGAGATGTGCCTGCGAGAACCGTTTCCCAGCGCGGGGCAGTTGCCCATTAAAACCGATGGCGCGGAAACTAATGCGCGGCTGATAGAAGAGCTGCTCTCGCAGACTGACTAATGTAGGGTATTGACGTAACTCCGTCCTGATGATATTTGACGAACGAATAGGGCAATCACTAGAAACGCCCGCCTCCGTCCTGATGAACTTTTCCAACCGAATGCAGTAATGCGCGTGGCCCCGTCCTGTAGGGACAAGGGGCGGATGGGGGCCTTGTGCTTGTCCTGGTGGCAGCGCGATTCGCCTGGGTTCCTTGAGGCAAAAGGGTCGCACCCCGACGAGGACAAGCACAAGGCCCCCTCATCCACCCTACCCCACCCCTTGTCCCTACAGGACGCAGGGGACGCAAGCGTCCCGATGGTACAATTACCCCATTCGGTCGTCAAAATTTATCAGGATGCCTGGGACGCAAGCGTCTCGATGAGTACGATTACCCCATTCGGTTGGCAAACATCATCAGGATGCCTGGGACGCAAGCATCTCGATGAGCACGATTACCCGATTCGGTTGGCAAACATCATCAGGATGCCTGGGACGCAAGCATCTCGATGAGTACGATTACCCCATTCGGTTGGCAAACATCATCAGGACGAAGACATGCACATGACCCGATTCGGTCGGCAAAATTCATCAGGGGGGAGCGATCGGTTTGTATCATTTTCGGTTTTGATCGTTAAAATTCATCAGATACGATTAGTCATCATACCAACCCAATCATTGGAGGATTATTGAGCAGTATCCAACCCCGGCGTATCGCTATGACCACGAGCGATAACATCTTTGATACTGGCGGGGTCGAAAACTCGATTGCGCGCATCGCGCGCGGCATGGCAGCGACATATGGTGTCGAGGTGGATATCCTGATGCTCGACGCGTTTGAGCAGAGCGCGTTTAAGCTGCACGGGGAAAACGGCATTACGCAGCTTAAATCGCCGTTCGAGGGCGTCAGGCTCTACCGGCTGGCGTCGTGGACGGGCAGCGAGTGGCGCGAACAGCGCTGGACAGATATCCATTATGCCCTGATCGAACTGGCGGAGCAGCGCCGCTATGACCTCATGCAGGCGTTTTATGCTACCGTCGCGGGCTTTCCAACCGTCTACGCGGCGCGTCAACTGGGCATTCCCGCGCTTGTCAGTATTCGCGGCAGCGATTTGATTAGCGATGTTTTCAAAGCGGACTTGTTCCATTACCTTGTATGGGCGCTGGAACACGCCACGAATATTACAGCAGTCAGCTCGGAAGGACTGGAGAAGGCGCGCCTCCTCTGCAATCGTCCTGACGTGGGGCGTGTCATTCTCAACAGTATTGACCCACGAGATTTCGCGGATGGTGTAGAAGAGTTGCCTCTGTCACAGCCTGTGGTCGGTTCGCTGGCGGTTTTCAGGAATAAGAAGGGGTTAGAAGTTCTGCTCGCAGCTTTTCATATGCTCTTAGAACGCTACCCGACGGCGCATCTATTACTGGTAGGTTATGTGCTTGAAGAGGAACACCGGATATTCAATGCTTTGGTGACACAGTATGGACTTGCCGGCAAATTTACGCTGACTGGCAGGATTGCGCGGCGTGACGCGCTGCGCTACTTGCGCGGAATAGACGTATTCGCCTTCTCTTCGCTGCACGATGGTTGCCCCAACGCCGTGCTTGAAGCTATGCTGGCCGGACTACCCATCGCAGCTTCCCGCGCCGGGGCATTGCCTCAAATGATCGAGCATGGCAAAGAGGGATTGTTAGCGCGGCCAGGGTCTGCAATGGAGTTATGCGAGGCAATGACGCGGGTTTTGAGCGGAGAAGATGATAGCAGAAAATTAGGACAAAGGGCAAAGGAACGGGCGCTGACGTATTTTGCTCCACAGCGCGAATTGGATGAGTATATGCAGGTTTACCAGGATTGTCTTGTTACGCATCGAAATTATTGACTTCTATTTAATGGGTGTGCTAGTATGAAAAATCATCTCCTGGAAGCAAAAGGAGCAGAAAAATATGACCCTGTCTCCCATCTATTGTAGTGAGTGTGGCGCGCAGAACGTGCCCGGCGCGAAGTTCTGCGTCACATGCGGACACGTCATGCATATTCCAGAGGCGGATGCGCCACATTCCACCATAAACTCTCCTGGCACCGGACTTCTTCCACAGGACAGCCTGCTGAATAAACGCTATCGTATTCTCAAGCTGGCTGGCACTGGCGGTATGGGGGCCGTGTATAAAGGGGAGGATGCTCCCTACGGAAACCGCCTGGTGGCGATCAAGGAAATGCGACAGAGTAGTCTGAATCCACAGGAACTTGAGATAGCCACCGAGCAATTCAAAGTTGAAGCGATCATGCTGGCCCGTCTGCAACATCCCAGCTTGCCCAGAATCTATGACCACTTTCTGGAGGGCAATCGCTGGTACCTGGTGATGGATTTCATCGATGGGGAGACGCTGGATGAACGGCTGCGCAGAACGCCCGGCAGAAAATTGCCGCCACCGGAAGCGCTTGACATTGGCATTCAGCTTTGCAAGGTGCTTGATTACCTGCACAAACGCCAGCCGCCGGTGGTCTTTCGCGATCTGAAGCCATCCAATGTCATGCTCACGCCCGAAGGGCATCTTTACTTGATCGACTTTGGCATTGCGCGTATCTTCAAACCGGGGCAGGCCAAAGACACCAAAGCCTACGGCTCTATCGGCTATTCCGCGCCCGAACAGTTCGATAGAGAACAAACCACAGCGCAGGCCGACATCTATAGCCTGGGTATCACTCTGCACGAAATGCTATCGGGCAACATCCCTTCGCTAACGCCATTTCACCTGCCGCGTTTGAGTTTTCCAGGCCAACCCGCGCTTGAACGCCTGGCAGCGCTCATCGCACAGATGATCGAAATGGATAAAAATAAACGCCCTGCAAGTATAGAGAAGGTTCGACAGGAGTTGGAAAGCATTCGGGACGCGCTGAAACAAGCGTTGTATGTACCCTCGACAATGCTCCCTGCCGCGCCCTCTACACAATACACGCCTCAGTCGTCGCAAGAACCTGGACACATGGCGCCCACCGAATTTGTGCCACCGATGGCGGCGACCGTAGCTGTGCCATCCTTCACGGAAAGCGCGTTGCGACCGGTTGTTGCAGCGCCACCACTCCAACCAGCAACGCGGCGAAATGTTTTGGCTATAGGAAATATCCAGGTGAGGGGAACGATTATTGGTGTCGTTATCTATACACTTCTTAGCTTAGTCATTGGTCTGGGACTCTCGCAAGCCCTTGCCAATTCTTCCCCTGTTTTTAATCCTGTCTTCGAACTGAGTGGTGGGCCGCTGTGGTCAGACCTGATACTCAGCCTCCTTTTTTTTCTCCCATTCTATTTTGGGGTTCGATTTGGCCCCTGGGTTCGGGCTAATCGTGGCGTTTATCGGAACATTGCCAGTTGATTTTCTAGTCAACTCTACGCCACTATGGTACTGGTTCGTGGGTTCTGCGGCACTCGGTTTTATACCTGGCCTGGCATTCATGAGAACGCGCGGGGTTTACAAGCAGGCGAGCAGTATATTACTTGCTGTTTTTTTCAGCTTTGCCGGTATCGTTGTATGGAACCTCATTCGTGTCGTTGGAATCTTTTTGAACTTTTCAATTGACTTTGCAGCATTTATACCCGCACTTCTCGCTACTATACTGGTTCAACTGGTTGCTCTAGTACCTTTCGTGATACTGTTGCTCATCATGAATAGCGTTACAAAAGCTCGCGGCAGGTAGTCAGATTGCAAGAAGAAGCGCGCCGGAGCAAACCCAGGAGTTTGCTCCGGCGCGCTTCTTCTTGCAAAATCAATTTGTCCAGAAGGCGCGGGAGTTGCCATCGACTCCGCCCGTTGTAAGCTGCTGTGGGCTACCCTGCATCGTATATTTGCCCGTCTTGGCGTCGTGATTGACATTGGTTACCCAGAGATCAAATTCGTTGTTGGTGTACTGGAAAAAGGCGATTTGCTTGCCATCGGGCGACCATACGGGCTGGCTCAGATACAGAGCGCCCAGGATACGTGTAGAGCCGAAGTACACTGACATGGCCTGCTTCGCCGTATTGGGATCATTGGGTGTGGCTGTTACAGATGACGGCGGCGTGGCCATGATCCACAGTCCCATCTGCGTCGTAGACTCGCGCCGGATATAGGCAATAGCATTACCATCGGGCGAAAATGCCGGCTGAATATTTTCTACGGAGGGTGGCGTGAGTGGCACACCGGAGTCCTCGACAGGAGTATACAGGCCGGGATGGTCGGCGATGGCGTTGGCATCAGCAATGAAGATCCGGTCAACCTGCTGCGTGCCGGTTTGCGCGTCATAGGCATAGTGCGTATAGACGATCTGTTGCACGCCGGAATGTGTGGGTTGGTAGCTCGCGTCCGCGTCTCCACCATCGCCGAAGCTGGCGTATGCCAACGCTTGCGGCGTGGCTGCCGGATTATTGAAAGGGATTGAGAAGACCTGTAAGTCCAGGAAGTAGTCATTCTTGAAATTATCATTCAAAAAGTACCATACATAGTTCTTTTGCAGATCGCTCAGGAACAGAATGCGCGAACCATCCTGCGACCACTGCGGCTGCATGAACCAGAAAAAGGTATTTTTCTCAAAGCCGCTATCGTTATAAAAATGCCCGTTGCCGTTCATCAAGACCTTCACGGGGCCACCGTTCGCGGGCATAACGTCAAGGTTGGAGTAATTCTTGAACTTCTCAACGAAGGCGATCCATTTGCCATCGGGGGAAACCGCCGGGTCGTAGATATCGCCGGAATGCAGCAACTCGGTGTTATTGCCATTGCCTGTGATAACCCACAGGTTATGATCAATGGTCAGGTAAATTTTTCCTTTGAACAGGTTTTGCGCGACCGTTACCTGCTTCCCTCCCGAATTGGTGGTGATGGTCGTGCCGCTCGGTCCGTTGTTGGTACCTATACCAAAGCAGCCCTGGACACTCAACGCCACCAGCAAGAACAGGCATATCGTCACAAACGGTGAATATTTTTTGCTGTTTTTCATCATCGTCATTTCCATATTCAAACCTGCAAAGCCTGGGGCAATTCAAAGACGACCGCGAAGAGCAGATCGAGCAGGCCGTGCAGACCAAACATATTGTCGCTGCTGTTGCTCAGGCTTAACGAGCTGATATCGGCCAGTGAGCCGCCAGACGTGGGTGCCGTCGCAGCGGGGCCAGCGACTGGCGTTGGCGAAGGTTGATGCGCCGATGCCAGCAGGGCATTATTGTTACTTACAGCAATGTTGCACGCGGCCTTATTGCCAAGCGCGAACATCTGCGCGATAACCGGAATGATCTGATCGCAATTCGGCTGCACAATAGATTTACCGCCCGGCAAAGTCGCGGGTTGCGAATAGGGTGGCCCCAGAATGACGCGATTGATCTTGTTCGTATCAAGCGCGCGGGCAAAATTCGCCACTTCGAGTATGTCGGGCAGGGACATGTCGGTCTTAACGAAACCATTCAGGTCGTTGGCAAGCTGCGGCAATTCGCCGATAATACTGCGAGTTGGCAAGCTTGATCTTCAAGGAGTCGAGTACCTGCTGCTGGCGTGCTGAGCGCCGAAATCACCTACAAGGTCGGCATGGCGCGACCGCACGTACTCCAGCGCTTCGGGGCCAGAAAGGTGCTGTGGACCGGGTGGGATATACAGGCGTTTGTAGGCATAAATGTCGCCTGTATGGTTGCCGACATCGTCCGGGTAGGTATCATCCGTAATCGGATGTGTAACATCTACGTCGACGCCGCCCACGGTATCGATTACTTTGATAAAACCATCCAGTCCGACCCAGGCGTAGTAGTTGATGGGGATACCAAAATCCTGCTGGATGGTCTGGCGGCTGAGATCGACGGCTCCAGCAAAGCCACCCTGGCCCATGCCGTAGCCATCCGCAAAGGCTTCGTCCAGCTTGCCCATGCCGTAGCCGGGAATGTTGATGTAGAAGTCACGTGGGATCGAAAGCATCCCAACCGTTTTAGTAGTGGGGTCGATGGTAACGATGATATCGGTCTGCGCCAGGTAGACCGTTGCCCCTCCGCTAGATGTACCGAATTTCTGGTCGGTGTCGCTGCCAAGCAGCAGAATATTGATACGCGGCCCGCTCAAAATTGGGCCGGTGCGCCCCTGGTTGGGATTCTCTTCTCCTTTAGAGCGTTGCACCTGCTGGCTGGTTATGTTACTGACGGCACTGGAAAAGTTTGCCTGGTAGTAGATAAATCCGCCGCCGCCGACCAATATCAATACCACCATTATGGCAGTAACTACACGCGCCCAAATTGGATAGCGGCGTTTCTTAGCAGGTCTTCTGTTTCTGCCATTTCCACCTCCGCCGCCGCCCCTGCCACCTCCATTACCCGGCGACATAGGCGGATGCATATAGGGGGGGCCGCCCGCGCCAGGATAGCCTCCGTTGCCCCCCAGCGGTTGCATGGGAACTTGCGCGTAACCAGGCATAGACATGACGGGCGCATTGGTAACTGGCCCGTACATGGGTGGGTATAGAGATGGATTGAGCGGCTGTGAAATCGGAAATTGCGCGGGCTGCGCCTGCATTGCAGGAGATACAGGCTGATTCGGAAAAATAGAAGCGTATGGCGTTATGCCAGATTCGCGAGGCGAGACAGGGCCGTTCATAAATGCCTGTGGGTTCACCGGCTGAGGAGCCTGTCCCATTTGCCATGCCTGCTGCTGGGGCAGGGGGGCAAGGGGCGGCACTGGCTGCCTTTGCACGCTTCTCTGTTCCAGCGTATCCTGCTCTACGATAAAATTGGGATTACGCGCTCCAGGTTGCAGCGGCGGTTGGGGTTGAGATGGCGGCCCCTGAACATTGCCAGCATTCCAATTCGATAACAATCCAGAACGGGAAGGCGGCGCTGGCTGCTGATTAGCCCTGGGATCATTGCCATTGGGGGCAGACGACCAGTTATTCATTGCGGCAATATGATCGGGGACATGACCATTACTATTTCCCTGTTGCTTAGTAAATTTCACAAATTGGGATTTCAACTTTGCTTACCTGCTTCCTGATGAATTGATCCTGTGACTACCATATAGCCTGGCATATCCTGACCTCACCTTCACTCCCACCTCTCCCATTTCGTTCCCCTGCCACCAGACCTGGCCTCCTTGAGCATATATCCTCATCAGTTTTAAGGATAGGATTATTGAGAAAAGCCGGACTTTCCTTTAGTTAATATAACGAACGGCTCTGTTAAACCTTCACATACTGGCTACTGCTATACCAATTGTATCCATGACATGCCAGAATGACAGGCCTTCTACTGATTAAACGCCTGTTGATGGGCAATCATCACATTACAGGCTCTATTGTCCTATTTACAAAAATACGCAGAGCGATAACGAGAAATTAAATGTGACATAACCGCACCTTATCGGGTTAAGATTGGCGATATGATTTGTTGTGAACTGGCTCTAGAGGCTGATTTAGCGCGTTGAAAGTTGTGTAGGCTGCTGTGTATTATGTCTAGGCAATAACATAAGGTTTACTTTCTGAGAAGGCTTTTCAGGCGGGTTCGTGTTTCTTTATCTAAGTAGTACCAGATGAGTTATGACACATTAACGGTCTAGACCAATATATATATTGAATTTGTTTACTCGAACTGACAAGTTTATGTTATAATTTGCTCTAGACCTCCGTCCTATAATGTATAGGGAGGGTCAATAACATGACAGATACAAAAGTTGATACGATTGCTGATGCGCTACGGCAACGTATTCAAAGCGGCGAGTTTGGAACGTCCGGTAGGCTTCCGCCTCATCGTACTTTAGCGCGAGAGTTGGGTACTACACGGGAGACGACTAACAAAGTTATTCAGTTGCTTCAGAGTGAGGGCTTACTTGTTTCAAGAGATAAGTCCGTTTATGCTGCGCCTCCTCGTGTGCGTATGCCTGCAATAGTGCCGCATTTTGATAGGTTTGTTGAAAGTCAAGGTTTAACTCCTGTGACTGAGTTTCTTGAGAAACCGGATTTAGTTCCTGTTTCTAAGACAAATCGCGAAGTTGATGGGTTTGGAAGAGGGAACGGCGGTTCCTCATAGGTTGTTGCGCCAGAGTGCCAGACAAGGTGAGGTTACTACTGTTTACCGACTTTCGGAGAACTTCTATAATCCAGAGTTGGTTAGTGGTGAGATTTTTGAGGGATTACAGGCTGATCCTCAGTTTGATACTTTGTTGGTTGTCAAGGCAAAATATGGTAAGGTGATTGTTAAGGGACATATAGATGCTGTGTCCAGGCTGATGACTACCGATGAACACAGTTTGCTAGGTGGGGCACGAGGTACGCCAGTTCTAGAGGTACACCGAACAAATTATGCTGAGGATGGAATAGTGATTATGGTCAATAAGATTGTTTTTGTAGGTAGTCTTTTTGTGTTGTCGTATGATTTCTCTGTGGCTATTTGGTCATAGGGAAATTTGGGGGCTGGAAATATCCAGCTCCTATAATTTTATCAATTTTTAGGACTAGACCAAAATTACTTACAAAATTGTTGACAAAATGCACTAGACCGTAGTATAATCTAAGCGGATGTTGTTTTTGTAGTGTGTTGTTGTAGGGAATGCTGGCTCATGTCTTGCATACACGGGCCAGCGTTGCGAGTTTCCAGATTCACGGTCAAGTGTTGCCAGTCCCTCGCCTGTATTGTGGCGCGTTTGGGGCTGGTCTGTCAAGCTCTAGGGCTTCACAATGGAGGTGTGTTTATGGTTGCTACTCCTCGCGTTTCGAGTGATTTGAAATGGTATCGGGTGGTGATATCGGATGGGACGATTGGGCCTGACCTGCGGGCGCGTGTTGCGGCGAAAAATCCTGATGCCGCGCTTCGTGAGGTGATGCGTGTGCAGCGTATCGGCTATGCCGCGTCCGCTTCAATTTGGCTGCTTGGTCGCTCTGGTGCGCCGACTCTGCGTTCAGGTGTGCGTTGTCGTTTGCCTCGTGTGCAGTCGTGTAGCGCGGTGTGTGTGGGGAGGTGACGAGATGCGTTCGTTTCTACGCGGCTGTGGCCTGCTGGCTCTGGCGGCGTTGTTGGGGCTTTCGTTAGCTTCGCTCTTTGCTCCCTCTCGTACTCCGGCCTTTGGCGGCTCGCCGTTGTCCTCACATCAGATGACGGTGGTTGTGTTTCCTGCTGCGTCCAGCGTGATCGGGGGGCCGTCGCTTTCGGCTGCCTTTGTAGATCGTGTGCTTGCTTCGTATGGTTCTCCTGCGGTCGGGCTTGGCCGCGCTCTGGTGGCCGATAGCCTGCGCTTTCATATCGATGATGTGTACGCGCTGGCCTTCTTCCTGCATGAATTGAGCTTCGGGACAACGGGGGTCGCTCGCTTTACGCATTCCCTCGGTAACATCATCTGCTCCGGCTATGCGACCTGTTATCAGGGGTTCCGCTCGTATGCCTCGTGGCAGGTGGGCGCGTGGGATTGGTTCCGGCTGCTGTCTTTGGAATACCTGCCGCGTGGTCTCTCTACCGTTCAGGCCATTGTGCCGGTGTATGCTCCGGCCTCTGCTGGCAACACTCCAGACTCCTATATCGCGGCGGTGCTTCATGCGGTGGCGACGTGGCGTACTGGTCGCGTGGAGGTGGCATGATGGAACGCGCTTTCTCTCCGATTGCGGTGCCTGCGGCGGCTGGTCGCGGTCGCGGGTCTGTTGGTGGCGTGGTGGTTGCGCTGGCTGGCGATGACCATAGCCATGAGTGGCGCAAGCTGCCCGATGCGGTGGGGTTGTTTGCCTGTCGTGATCGCGGGTGCCTGTGGTGCGCGGTCTGTCCTGGTTGTCTTGGGTCGCTTGATGTGGCGATACGGGCGCGGGATGGCGTGGTTGGTATGGCGTTGTACTGGTGTCCAGCACATCAAGGGGGCGAGCGAGTATGACGGTCAATCGTAAGTTGTACCCTCCCCGTAAGTTATGGCAAGCCATGCGGCAGGAACGGTTAGAGCAGGTGGGCTACAAGTGTGAACTGTGCGGGTTGCCCGATGCGACGGAATTTCATAATCCACAGAGGCCACATCCCTTCTATCCGCAAGGGATGCCCTATCGCCAATACTTGCAGTTGGCGCATAAGCGCGAATACGAGACGTGGAATCGCCATGCGGATATGGCGGTGTTGTGTCCACCCTGTCACGGCAAATTCGATATGCGCTTCCGGCGCAAGCGGTCGGTGCGCTACCCGTCCTCGGTTGGTCTCGTTGAGGTGTGGGTGTGGTATCAGGGGGAAAAGTGCCTGGCGGCGGAATCGCGCTACTTCGATGAGGTGTTTGAGGTGATCGGTTCCTTTGAGGATGGCTGGCGGTTCGAGGTGTGCGCCTTTGTCTTGATGCGGGTGGCGGGTGTGGGTCTCTATCGCAAGGAAGCGGAGGGGGTGACGGTGTTGCAAGAGGGCGGTGTATGTGAGTCGTTCGGGGTGTTCTTGCAAGAGGTGTTATCCGGTGTGGTTGGGTAGCCTCGGCGGTGGTCTCGTAGGATGTTCCGTTCACTGGAACGGGGTGTAGATCGCTCTCACGGGTGTGAGGCGGTAGATAGGTTCTCTACAGGAGGTGTCTATGCAACAGATGCGTAAGCGGGTGATGGAAAGTGCGAATGTGGGCGCGATGCGCGGTCTCATGATCGGGTTGGCCGCGCTGGTGGTGCTGTCGGTGTCGGGCTACGGCACGGTCATTTATATTCAACTGATGGGCAAGGTGTTCCCAGGTGGGCCGCTGCAACTGGCCTGCTACATGGGGGCGGCTGCCAACCTCATCTTGATGGTGGTCTTGCTGGTCGGCAAGTTCGTGTGGTTCCGACCTGGCGCGCATGAGGTCGCCTCGTGGATTGTGACGGGGGTCGAGCTGCTGGTGGTCATTCTCAATATGATCTTGTCGTACCAGTTGGCAAGCGGTCAAGCGTTACAATCGCTCATCGCGGCGTGGTACTACTTCGCGCCGGTCTCGCCGGTCTTCTCAATGGTGGGGGCTATTGTGCTGATTATGACTTCCTCGGAACTGCGCAAGAAACATCACGAATTGGAGATTGAGGAACGCAAAGATCGCGCCGAAACTGAGTTCGGCATGGCGATGCATCAAGCGGAAATGGAAGTCAAAACGCAATACCTCGGCTTCGTGAAAAACAATCTCGTGGAAGAGTTGAACGCGCCAGAACGTCAAGTTGAGATGAAAAATCATGCCTCGGTGCTGGTGACACAAGTCCTCTCCGGTATTAGTGGTCTGTCGTCTGCGCCGCGTCTCTCGCGTGGCTCTCAGTCGGCCTTGCCTGCGCCCAGAGATGTGGAGTTAGAGACCGATACGGATAGCGAATGGTTAGCGCGGGTCAATGCGCGGGTCGAGCAGGAACGGGCGGCGCGGCGGCTGTCGGAGGTATCGGGGCCGGTGACAGGTACGCAAGCGGCCATGCTGGGTGAGAGTGAAGACACTCAGGCGGCGCGGCTGGCTCGACTTGCGGCGGCGGCTTCGGCACAGGGCTATAGCCTTGAAAGCCTTGAGCGCATGTTAGGCATGGATGGCAATGGCGGCGCAAAAAAAAACGGCTAACGGATGACGCGCCACAGGTGGAAGAGGGGCCTTCCTCGGTGGTGTATCGGGCGCGTCGTCCAGGGCAGTCGTAGCGCGTTCGGGTAGCGTGTCTTTCGTAGGGTGTTCTCGTAGTGCGGCGTCAAGTGATCGGTTTGGTGAGGTGATGCGCGGTGTGTTCCTTCCTGCAATCGGGCGGGTTGGCTGCCGCGCACACTGACAAGGGCATGATGAACCATGCCAGAAAAGGGTAACGAACATGGCAATTTTAACGGGAAATGTGAAGTCGGCGCGGGTCGTCGATGGCAAGTATAAGACGGGCAAGCGTCAGGGGGAAGAGTGGGAATTTCTGGCGTTGGAAGTGATCGACGCGGTAACGGGCTTCACCTGGTCGTGTCAGTTAGCCTCGGAAGATGGCTCCTATCCTGCGGTGGCGAAAGTTGATCTGACGGGTCATAAAGTGCGCTGCAAGGTCGCCAGTCAATCGGCGGGGCTGCGTACTCTGCCTGATGGCCGCGAAGTGATGCAAATTCGCTCACAGGTACGCAAGCTGGAAGATATGGGTGAAGTCTCCGCGATCGAATAACGAAACGGGGGTGGTGTGTGGCTGCGCCTATGCACGCTACACGCCACACGCCCACGTACTGTATTTCTCTCTTTCTTCTTTTGGTAGTCGTTATTTTCTTGCTCATTAGATCGATAAGTCTAGGGTTATTACTCTCGTAAAGCGCGTAGCGGGGTGGGGCGTGAACTGGCTCTACAGGCCGATGTAGGGCCGTTGGTGAGAAGGGGCCTCAAAAAAGTGGGCGGTATGATTGCACATCCTGATGATAAAACAGGCGTATGGGCTTCGTAGCGCGTTGTAGAGGGGGTCTGCTGTGGTTCGCGGTGTCTGTCTCATACCGTTTGGTTATAGGTCATATTGTCTCACGGTGGAGGGCTTTCTGATGCTAAGTGAGCGTCAATTACGGCTGCTGGCGGCGCGGTGTATCGGGCGGCGCAATGATTATGCGCTCCAACAAGACAACGGGCGGTACCTGCGGGTCGGGTCGGCGGTGACGCTCGATGCGCTCTCGCGTCATGTGGCAGGTATCGAAACGATGGGTTCCTATGTGATCGATGAACAAGACACCTGCCATTTCGCGGTGTTTGATGCCGATAGCCTTGATGGGCTGGTGCAACTGCTCGGCGTCCAGCGTCGGTTAGTTGCTGATGGTATTGACTCGGCCTTAGAGGGGTCGCGGCGCGGTGGGCATCTGCGCGTGTTCTTCGCGTCGGCGGTTGCGCCTGACCTGGTGCGGCGGTGGCTGCTGCCCTACTGTCCTGATGGGGTTGAGTTCTACCCCAGGCGTGATTGGGCGACGTGGGAAGAACCTGGGTCTTTAATGCGCGTGCCGTTCGGGGTGCATCGTCTCTCTGGTCGGCGGTATCCGTTCCTCGTGGCGGCTGCCTCTGGCTCTGGTGATCGGCTGGTGCCTGCGGCGCAGTCGGTTGCAGCTTCGCTCGAGTGGTTAGCCGCTGTAAAACGGGTGCCTGTGCCTGAGCGTGAAACGGCGGGTTTGCGTGACGGGTCGGGGCCAGACACACACACATTCTTAGCAAAAGGGGTAGGGGTGGGTACATCGTCGCCTGTAGACTCGATGACTATTCACGAGTGGTGTGATCGGCAAGACTCGGTCACAGTGATCGGGCGGTATGTGCAGCTTGATCGGCGTGGCATGGCCTGTTGTCCATTTGGTTGGCATCATGCCAACGGGAAAGACGCGCATCCGTCGTTGTGGGTGCATACGCCGACTCCATCAGGTGGGCCGTGCTGGTACTGCAATACGTGGAAGCGCGGCGGTAATCTCTTTGATTTCTTGTGTCTCTGGTATGGCGTGTCTTCCCGCGAGATGTGGCGGCGCATTCTCGTGGGTGAACGGTTCTAAGAGGAGGGAAAGTGTATGAGAAAGACGGAGGGCTTTCTTGACTATGGGTCGGGTCGCTATAAGCTGGTTGGTCTGCCTGGCATGAGTGATTGTTACTTGCATAATGGCGATGGGTTAGAAGTGTTTCTGGATGGTCGGTGGCTGCGGGTGTGGGCGTTCTCTGATGGGCAACGCTGGTGGTTTCAGGATGAACACGGGCGGGTGATTCCTAAGAATGTGTTGGGTGTGCCTGCGCGTCGATAGCTGGTGGTCAAAGGCGCGGAACAAGTATATCGCGCCTAAATAAATACAGAATTGTAGAGGTTTTTATATGATGAGTTCGGTAAAGGTTCTCAGTCATGGTATTGATACCTTGTTCGTGAATGCTCATTTCACGGATGGGAAAGGCTCTCCGGTCAAGTGTGAGCTAGAAGACTCGTTGATAGTACAGCTTGAGGAGTGGAAAAAACAGGCACAAGAGGTTGGGGAACCGCTTCCTATTGCATGGGTGTTCAACGAAAAGCAGTTACAGATGTATCCGAATGGCGCGGGTCGCGGTCACTGGCAATGGTTGTTGCGTTCTGATGATCTCACGCTATGCATCTCGCGGGGCAAGTGGAACGGCGGTATCGCGCAAGTGCGCTTTGCTTCTGAGTACCTCTGGAAGTCTCCTGACTTGATGGACGGGGTAGTAGAAGTGCATAGCTTCCTCTGTGGTCTGTTCGGGCGTGATGTGTTGCTCCAACCCTCAGAAGTTCACCTTTGTGCGGATGTGACCGGATGGGATGACATAGCGGATTTGGAGTATCGGCGGTTATTCGTCTCGCGATCGCGCAAACGTGTTGACCATACGGAAGCCTCTGGTTTGCCTGATGGGTTCAAAGCAGGTGATTATTCCTTTGGTCTGGTGCGCACTGGCTTAACCTTCTCGGCGCATGGCTCGCTTTCCTGTGTGATCTATGACAAGACACGCGAAATCAAGCGGTCTGACAAGCAATGGTTTACTGATCTGTGGAAAGCAAACGGATGGGATGGTGAGTCTCCGGTGTGGCGCGTGGAATGCCGCTTTAAGCGTGACGCCTTACATGAGTTAAAGCAAGAGGGCGTCTTTCATGGTATTGAAGATGTGTGTGATCTACCTGAGCGTCTGCCCGTTCTCTGGGCGTATGCAGTCGGGCAGGTCGGCGGCTCTCCTGCGGATGGTCTCCCTGATGGGTGGCTGCGCTATGTGGTGCCTGTCGAGGATGATAACCGCTCTCGCTGGCCGACTCATCCCATATGGCAAGCCATTCAAGGCGCGTTTCTCTCTCCACAAACATACCCTTCTGACTTCGGGAAAATCATTCGTAAGCGCAAGGAAGAACGCAATATCCGCAAGGGGATAGAGTCGGTGGTGGGTTATGGTACGTCGCTCTCGGCGTGGGCTGGTGGTGATCTGGCGCGTTCTGACGCTGATTTGTCTCTCTTCCTGCATTGGCTTTCGGCTAAGGGGGGCGATTACTTAGAAGAACAAGACCGCGAATTTGCAAAGGAAGTCCAGCGTAAGCGGGTCAAGCTTGGTTTGCAAGTCTCGTAGTACGTTAGTCTAACAAGCGTTAGAGTGATCTACATGTAGTTTCATTCAGTGGAATTTCAGATCTGAAATTGAGGTGGTGTTATGAAATACTCGAAACGGCGGAAAGACATTCAGCAATTAGAGGAACAAGCACAGGAGCAAGTAACAACGTCCTTTGAGAAAGCTTTAAGTGCGTTTTTAGAGGCACAAGATGCGGCGGGACATTCTAAAGTCACCCAGGCGGATTATGAGCGTATGCTTAGAGGTGTGTTCCTACGCTACATATCGGAAACATGCGGATACACTAACATTCAGGATATCACGGAAAAAGACATGATCGGATGGCTGGCACACTTGCGCAATACTACAAACAAGTTGGGTCGTGCCTATAGTAGTCGTTCTATCAAGACTTATTACACGTATGTGCTTGCTTTCTTTCATTGGTTGGTTGGGCATGGATACCTTGAAGAAAATCCCTTGAAGTTGGTGAAACTTCCAAAGATAGACAAACCGCTTATCCGTGTGTTCACAGAAGATGAGTTAATGCGCCTTGATTTGGCGTGTGATCGTCTCTCTCATGGTAGATCGTTGACATCTGATGAGCGTAAAGCTTTGGGTGCGCGTGATCGGGCTGTTCTGTGGATGTTGTTGTCGACGGGTATACGTCTCTCTGAGCTTTGTGGGTTGCGTCTTAGTGATATTGATTGGAAGCAAGGTATGGTCTACATTCTTGGAAAAGGGGCAAAGGAGCGAAAAGTACCCTTTGGAAGTGTGGCGCGTCAGCATTTGAATACTTACCTGCAATACTGGCGTGGTGAACCTCTTGACGCTGTAAATGAGCATGTGTTTTTGAGTGTTTTCGGCAAGCCACTAAGTGATAATGCTGTGCAGAGGATGTTTGAGCGATTAGCAGAACTGGCGGATATCCATGATAAGCGGGTGTCTGCTCATACCTGCCGCCATTGGTTTGCAGTCAATGCAATTAAGCAGGGTATGCCTACGGCGGCTCTGCGTGACCTGCTGGGTCATGAGTCGTGGGAAATGATAGATGTGTACGTGCATCTCGTGGAGCAGGACAAGAAAGATATCTATGTCAAGTTCTCGCCTGTAGATGCTTTGAAAATGCATCAAACAACAAAAGGGCGGCGCGGACAGATACGAGAATGGCGTAATGCTCGCAAGCAAGCAAAGGATGATTGATCGGAAGCATTTACGTATTAACAGGACGCAATATCAAATTCGAGCTTGATTACTGTCATTTTTCGGTGGTCAGGCTTTTGGTCGTTTCCGTGAATGGGCTTCTGATGGGCTTTTACACTAAGCGATAACGAGAAATTAAATGTGACATAACCGCACCTTAACCTGCTGGTAATTATCACGCGCTACCCTTGTATATGGGATCAGAGTGGATTGTTACGATCAATAGGAAAAGTTGCTATGCGCGTTGCGATTATCACTGAGAATTTTCTACCAAAGCTTGACGGGGTGACACGCACCCTGGCAAGGCTGCTCGAACACCTGCAAACGAATGGACACCAGGCCCTGCTACTTGGACCCGAAAGCGGCATGGAGCATTACGCCGGAGCGGAGATTGTCGGCACGACTGGTCTTCCGCTGCCATTCTATCCAGAACTCAAGTTTAACTTCTTTCGTCCACTGTTTATGCGCCGTTTGAACGAATTTCGTCCAGATATCGTTCACCTTGTCGATCCCGTTGTGCTGGGCGCGACAGGACTTGCGGCGGCTCGCGTACTCAACCGGCAAGTTGTCTCCTCCTATCACACCAATCTTGCGGCATACTGCGGGCATTTCGGCTTTCCCATCTTAACCCGGCCTATGTGGTCCTATAACCGGTTCATTCATAACCAGTGCGCGGTTACCTTTTGTCCTTCGCCCTCTACCGCTACCATCCTGCGCAAACAGGGCTTTGAACGGGTGCGCATCTGGCCGCGCGGCGTGGATACCACGCTCTTTCGCCCGCAGAAGCGCAGCGAGTCGTTACGCGCCGCCTGGCTATGCGAACGCGCGAACCCCGAAGAGAAAGTCATTCTGCTCTATGCTGGCCGTATCTCATGGGAAAAGAACCTGCGCCTGCTGACGGCGGCCTATCGCGCTATGGATCACACGCGCTGCCACCTGGTGATCGTCGGCAACGGCCCCGCCCTGAAAGAGGTGCAACAAGAACTGGCAGAGTTGCCAGTCACATTTACCGGCTATCTGACGGGGGAAGCGCTGGCAACAGCATATGCCTCGGCTGACATTTTCGCCTTCCCCTCGACTTCCGAGACCTTCGGGCAGGTGGTGCTGGAAGCGATGGCGTCGGCGCTCCCCGTCGCCGGCGTGCTTTCCGAAGGCGTGCGCGACCTGATAGAGGATGGGGAAAGCGGCTTTCTGCTGGACATTATAGGACTTGACGAGCAAGAACAGGCACAGGGCTATCGTATTCGCCTGGAACACCTGGTACACAACGTCGTCATGCGCTTTACGCTGGGCCAGACCGCGCTCGCCGAAGCGCAACAACGCTCCTGGGCATCGGCGATGCAATGCCTTTTCGATGGCTATCAGGAGGTGATTGCTGGCGCGCTGCCAACTGCGGCGGCGTAAACATTTTTACGCTACTGCTCTTTTTCTTCTTGCCGGGCCTGTAAAAAGGCCAGGATGAGCGAGCCGATCAATACGATGAGTAGCACGATCTCCATTGTGCTGAATGTTTTCTTCTTCTGCATATCTTATCTCCTCATAGGTCACTGTGCCTTTATCGAGCGGCTTGTGAAGCGGGCCGGTAGTTTTTCGCTTTGCATCGTTTTGTCCACTGGCGTCTACCATTGTTCGTTGTTTTCCACCGGCTTTGCTGTCAACCGGAGAGAAACATGGTATTCGATGTGCTCTGATAAGCTGATTTATGAATTCACACCGGGTAATTATACCATGTGGGTTGTTGTTAAATGGCTTGCCATTTATTCAATATTGTCTTAACCAGTGTTATAATACATGGGGCTAGATTGTGTTTATATTGCTGTTGATAGTTTAAGTATTGGCCGTATATTTAGGGGTAGTTATGTCACTACTGTTTTACGACGATTGCCTTCATTGGCTAGATGAGCAACCGGACGCGAGTTTTGAGGCTATTATTACTGATCCTCCCTATGGATTAAAAGAGTATTCTGCTGGGGAGCAGGCAAAATTAAGGGCCGGGAACCGTACAGGAATATGGCGCATACCTCCTTCACTCGGGGGAAATGTTCGCGCTCCCCTCCCTCGTTTTACTGTTCTAAATCAACAAGACCTGGAAAATCTATTTACGTTTTTTTCTATCTGGGGGGCTAAGGCTCTTCGTGTTGTGGTTCCGGGCGCGCATTTGATTATTGCTACGAATACTTTTTTATCCCACATTCTCTGTGCTGCTCTTACGGATAGTGGTTGGGAAAAACGTAGTGAGGTGGTGCGTTTAGTACAAACATTGAAAGGGGGAGATAGACCTAAGAATGCCGAAGATGAATTTCCCGATGTAACTGTTATACCCCGTTCGGCCTGGGAACCCTGGGAAATATTCCGCAGACCTCTAGATGGCCGCGTACAGGATAACCTTCGCAGGTGGAAAACAGGGGGACTGCGACGTGATTCTCCCGAACGACCTTTCACTGATGTTATAGAGAGCGAGCGTACTCCTCAACGAGAACGTGATATTGTAGATCATCCGTCACTCAAGCCACAAAGGTTTATGAGGAGAATAGTCTATGCTTCCTTGCCTCTTGGAGAAGGAAGAATTCTCGACCCTTTTATGGGAGGAGGTTCAACCTTAGCTGCCGCTGATAATGTTGGTTATGATAGCGTTGGCGTTGAGATCGATAAATTATATTATGATCTTGCTGTAGTTGGTGTACCCTTACTTGCTGCTTTGTATCCTTTTGAAGTAGAAGCACAAACGGCAGCTTCTAGAGCCGCTTGTGCTCTTGAGCCTTTAGAACGCCCATCTCAAGCTATGCTCTTCTCATAATACCGCTTCTCCTGCAAGGTCCTCCTGTGAAATTTTGCGTTCTTTCCTCAGCTTGTAAATGAGTTGTCCCAGGGCCAACTTGAACTCTACATTATCCACGATTTACTCCAATCTTCTCTAATGTTAGAGATTATGGAATAAGGATAAGCGAAGGCTCTTTCTAAGTTAACCGGATATATCCATCAAAATATCATTTTACGGCATCGTTTTAAGCTCGTATAGGGTTTGATGCATAAATTCATCATTATCATCCACCATTTTAAGTAAGTAGGGTATGTAGAAGTAGATTTGAAAGCGGTGTCAGAGATGTTAGGGCATAGCTCGGTTGCTACTACGGCTGACATCTATCAACAAGTGTTGTCAGAGATGCAGCAAGAAATTGTGAATAAGATGGATGATTTGTTTAAGGGTTCATGAGGATGTTAAAGAATCACTTGCCTTATGAAGCAAGTAAACTAGTTCGCCGCCTATTAGAGGAATAACGGATTCCATAAAATTGTTCTGCGTTTTTAGAGCGGCGACTATCCAAATGATAGCGAGTATGATTGCAAGAAATACGCTGATTCTAGATTTTCGGTTTTTATTCGATGTCTTATTAATCGATTTTGTGATGGATTCCTCTTGACAAGCGATGCAGTTGGATGTATGCTTATTGGTGTTAAGGGAATGCGAAACGGTTCGACGACTAATTTTGCGCATAAAATCCTCCTAGTGGAGACTTGCCGTGTCCGTCCAAGACTTGTGGTCTCCACTCTTGACTTGCAAAGCCGTTGGCGGTAACACGTGGCGGCTTTTGCTTTTCATTGATTGTTATGCCTAACTATACCATACCTTACCTTCATAATTCTATGTGTAGTTCTATATCTTTACTGACACTATACCATTTATCTATACCACTGTCAAAAAGTCAAAGTATGCTTTGGGCGTGCTTGTAAAGTTTATCGAGCGTCTTTTATGGCGATACATATGCTTGTAGTTATTTTTTTTGGAAAATAGGTGATGATAAAAAGTGAGGGATAGGATTTGCTGTCAACTCTGCTGTAAGAGGGGTTATTACTTTTTATGGTAGGCTTGCGGTGGAGCTTCTAGTACTACAGTGCCACTTAGCAAGGAGCAATCGTCGTAAGATGGCTTCTCAGGCTCAGCCTCCCACAAAAACCTGAACAGCAGAGATCAGCTTCTGGAGCTATCTCACCCTATAAGTGGCACTGTAGTACTAGTGCTGCGTTCGTTAAAACTGTTTACAATAAAAGCATGGAGAATACAGCCTAAGCTGGCTCTAAAGGGCGATCTGTTTTGTTACCGCCTTTAAGGAACGCAGCACTAGAGGGTGTTGAGGCAGTTTGCTTCTTTGTTTACCTGCACGATCTCCATCGTGCTGAATGTTTTCTTCTTCTGCATTTATTTTTCTCCTAAATTTCTCATCTCACCCACAACTCTCTACCACTCCCGTAATTATGCAACAGGTGAAAGCGTTGGGC
This sequence comes from uncultured Chloroflexia bacterium, assembly GCA_963769535.1. Taxonomy (GTDB): domain Bacteria; phylum Chloroflexota; class Ktedonobacteria; order Ktedonobacterales; family Ktedonobacteraceae; genus CF-113. The sequence goes on from CAVYMC010000011.1 coordinate 1,132,665, forward strand.
AACCCAGGCGTGGAAGGCGGCGACATCCGGCAACCCAAAACGCCCGGTGAAGAAGAGGACGGCGTGAACTTGCGGCTGAGCCGTCAGTGATTCGAGTTGAGACAGGGTGATTGAGCCTGTGGTGATACGCACCATCGAGGTGTCTACAAGGGCGGGTGGCGTGTTGCGATTGGCGAGACCGGCGATAAACTGGGCATCGGTCACGACCTGCTGGTCGGGAGTGATGGCGCGGTCAAGCTCTGTCGCCACACGCGCCTCCAATTGAGCTAATCCATCGACGCCCCTGGCTGCGGCGTTCTTGTAATAGAGCAGGTCGGTTCGCGCATCCAGCGCAGCCGTGATGAGGATGAGCAAGACCGCGATCCAGGTGAGAACCGTTACGATGCTGGAAGATGATACATTGGCAAAGGCGCGTTTATAGGCCACTGGCCCGGCGATGCCCATAACCGCCAGCGCGATGAGCGGCGGCGTGAGCGAGACGAAATGGTGCGGGAAAAGTGGCACCTGTCGCCACAACAAAAAGGCCGTTGCAAGCAGCCATCCCAGCAAGGGCAGGACGCGCCAATCCTGGCGCAACAGGGCCATCGCGCTTCCATAGAGCGCGGTCAGCGTGAGCAGAGTTGCCAGCGCGATCTCCAACTTAAACGTGTTACCCGACTGGCCCAACTGGGGGTTGCCGCTCAAAAGCGCGCCTGCACCGATATGAAAGGTAACTACGCTCGCCCACATTGCTTGAAACGATCCGAAAAACGGTAGGGTCAACAAGAGCATTGTCAACAAGAATGCGGCTATCCCTGCCGTGATGGGCAAATAGGACATGTTGGAGCGGCGAACCAGGGCGGGGGCAAGGGGACGAGGGCGGCGCAAGCGCCCCCACCACCCGTCCCAACCCCCCCCGCCCCTACCCGCTAACATGGAAAAGCTATCCGTTGTAGGGGCGGGGGATGTGGGGATGATGGGCGGGGCGCTTGCGCCGCCCTCGTCCCCTTGCCTTCGCTCCTTTTTTCATCGCCGCGTTCACCTACCGTCCCCCACCATAATCGAGCCGCCATCATCAACACTATAGGCACAAGCAGCGCGACGCCGAGCAATTTGCACATGATGCTCAGCGCGACCGTCACTCCCGTCAGAATCGCCAGCAGCAGGCCGCGCCGCCCGGTGGGGTATTTCCACCAGTAAAGGGCCAGCCCGATTGCCAGGAAGGAAAAGGCTACCGAGGATGCCTCGGCCTGGATGGTCTGCGATTGCGCGAGGAAGAGTGGATCGACGACTGCTAATAGCAGGGCGGCCAGCGCGCCCAGACGCCCGCTTAAAGCTTTACCCAGCAAGAGCGCGCCCGCCAGCCCAAAGAGCGAAACAAGAGCAATGCCGAGCCGTGCCGACCACAGCGATGCGCCGAAAAGGGCGTACATAGGATAGGTGGAGAGCAGGAACAAGGGCGGCTGAGAATAAAAAATATCGCCATAAAGGGCGTGTCCCGCGCCCATTGCGCGCAGCGATTGCCAGTACACACCCTCGTCGTAGCTATCGCGGTCGAACGGCAGACCGAGATTATAGAGACGCATAGCGATGGCGATGGCGAACAGGGCTACCATTGCTGCCCAGAAGAGGATAGTTTGCCAGTCTGGGCGGCGCGCCTGTTCTTTCCGAGCGTCCGTTAGAGTTTTTTTTGTCGCGCTGATTGACATAGATCGTATCTCACTCACACATAGTATTACTTATACAACGAAGAAAGAGCGAGGTTCAGCACGCTGAAGCCCCGCTCTTTCTTCGTTGTATAACGTTATCCGCCCATGAAGAGGGTTGGCCCCTCGTTGTCGGAGAGCGGAGCATGGTTGCTCATGGGAAAGCCGCCACCTGTTTCATCACCAGGCAATACGCTCGATTCGATAGTCCGGGTAATCTCGTCATACGAACCATCAGCATTGCTGGCGCTGCCCACCAGGGTATGGCCGTTGCCATTCTTGCCATTGCCATTTTTATGGCCGTTGCCATTGCTCAACACGTCCTCAAATTCGGACATGACCAGGCGTGTGACGCGCCGCGCGTCGGCCTCGTCGATGAGACGCTTGAGGTCTTCAGCAACCAGTTCGTCGTGTTCAATCAATGCCTCGGCGACGGCGATTAAAGCTTCGCTGTGATTCTGTAACAGGCGTTTGACTGCTTTGAGTTGCGACTGGAGGATCGCTTCAGCGCGCTGAGACACATCTTTCACAGCCGTTGGATTAATGTTAGTACCGCCGCTTGCCATAGCATAACCCAGGTAGGACGAGATGGTGCCGTCCATACCATAAACACCGACATAAGACAGCGCGAGCCGGGTAGCAGTAGCAAAGTCGCCAGCTACGCCATTCAAATTGGTGTCAAGAAACAGTTCTTCAGCAGCGCGTGAAGCGAGGTTGATTTGTATAAAGGCCAGTATCTCTTCTTTCGCGCGCGTCTTGATGGTTTCTTTTGGTCGCCAGGCGGCAAAGGCTTCCGCGCCTTCCAGATCGCCGCGCCGGTGGATGGTCACATAAGCAGGGAACTCGCGTTCCAGCAAGTAATAGGTAGCCACGGCGTGACCAGCTTCGTGATAGGCGAGACGGCGGCGCTCCAGAGAAGACAAATCGCTTTCCTGGCGCAGACCAAACTCGTGAACGTCCTGCGCCTCGATCAGGTCTTGATAGGTGACGATCTCACGTCCATCAAAGTGCGCGATGATGACCGCTTCATTGATTACGTGTTTGATGGCGACAGGAGTGTATTCAACCAGACGTGCCACCATAGTAGGGATGGAGATGTTGGGATCGTGTTTGATCTTTTTCAGGTAGTACTCGAGTACTTCTCCGCGATACCTGTCGGTCGGAGGAGCGACGTGAATGCGGCGGTCAAAGCGACCCGGACGCAGAAGCGCGGCGTCGAGCGACTCCGGAATATTTGTTGCGCCTACCGTCAACACTGGTTGGGACTGGACGCGGCTATGAGAAAGACCCAGGGTGCGCAAGATTTTCCTAAACCAGCCAGTTTCAATGTTGGGAGGGTCCATCTCCATTAACAGTTGGTTCAGGCCACCGCCAGCCCCGCCGAACATACCACCACCCATCCCCATCATGCCCATTCCACCACGCGCAGAGCCACGCGAAGCGCCGATGGCGTCGATTTCGTCCAGGAAGATTACGCAACCGCCATATTCACGCGCCAGGCGGCGCGCCTTCGTATACAGGCGGCGAATCATCAGGATATCCATGCCGATGAACATGGCGCGAAAGCTGGCAGCGCTGGCATAGGCAAAGGGCACGCCCGCCTCGGTACTCATACATTGCGCCAGGTAGCTCTTACCTGTTCCGGGAGGGCCAGAGAGCAATAGGCCACGCACGGCCTGACCACCCATCTCCTGGAATTCTTTGATGCCTTGCAGCAGCGTCACGATACGGCGAGCGGATTCTAGCACCTCTGGATTGCCTTTATAATCAGCAAAGGTGACGCCCGTTTCGCCCGGCATTACCCAGTATAATCTTGGACGCCCCAGGAACCAGAAGATGGCTACAAATTGCATGATGCCAAAAAGGACGGCAAACATGATCTGGAACGCATACACCAGGATGGTACCTGGCGATGGGGCTGACAATTGCGGGACGATGCCGACAATAAAATACCAGATGACGATGCTCACCAGCAGCAGCCAGATCCAGCGAAGTTTCGCGAAACGTCCAAACTGGTCAAGCCCACGATCTATCGAGGTATCTAGCTCACTTCGTTTGCCCTTGGTGTTTTCCGACACAGCAGTTTATCCCTTCTGTTGCAGAGATACCGTGAGATATCCGGCAGCCATTACTACGCTTGCGATGCTCGCGTGGGTATTACATCGATGGCGACGATAACACCCCCTTGCTGCGCTACAGTGACAAAATGGAAGAGGAGATAGCCAGTTACAGCGCCCCCCGGCCCAAAGTTCGACAGATCCACCTCCACCAGGCTATCTACGGTTGTGTCTGATTCTTGAGTGCGACCCACCACATTAATCGTCTTCCAGGTCAGATGCGACAACTTCTGGCTGTAGAGACTAACCAGGGTCTGCGCATCAGGCGGTGACGACATAAAACTATCGAGGTACTGTATGGTTGCTACGTCGCCATCGCGCACAGCGTAGAGCCAGTTCTTTACCTTTTCACCACCGCCGTCGCCACCATGGATCTGGAAATTAAACTGGTCGTACCCGATACCGAAGGGCGCACGCCCTGTTTCAAAATAGTTGACAACCGACGAGCTGGCAAATAACAGCAAGATCACCAACACAGTGATCAGCTTATGCTTGCGTATAGCCTGGAGCAGGTAATAGAGGCCCTTGAAAATGGGGCGAAATATGGCTTTGACGAAGAGGGCTAAGGGAGCTTGACCCGGTCTCCTTTTAGCCAGCGTATTGCGAACAATTTTCTTCTTTTCCTGCTCAGATGGTTGCGGTGGTTGCTGAGTCGGTGAAGGACTACTTATCATAAGCTGTTAGCTCGACTTTCTCAGGCTGCTTCCGGCTATGTATTTATCTTTATTACGTCAAGTAGATACGACAATTCTCAGGCTATGGATGTACTTGCTAATAGAGCAACAGGCTATGGCGTACCTACGGAATTGAAGCTACTCTGCTCATACGTACCATACACTACAATGATGCATTTAGCAAGAGCCTCCATCTCTGGCCCCGCTTATTTTACATTTTCTTTACACTTTCATATAGCTGGAACGTTTGTTATAATACAGTAGGCTGTTCGCGTTTGTTATAATAGTACGTATAGGCGTTACAAGAAGGCAGGTGAGGATTTTATGGATATGCACCGGAACGGGCGGACAGGCGAGCATGACACCCCTTATATCTGGCTGCGCTACAGCACGCAATTCACGACCGGCGGGCGCGCGCATACTATCGAGATGGAGATTCCTGTGCCGGTGGGGGCGAGCGCGGAACAGCGCGAACAATTGATTCGCGAGGCGGAAGCGGGCATCGAGCAACTGTACCGGCAAATTGAGAAACGCGGCGCCGGGCGCAACCCGCAATCTCCCGAAGCGAGCAGGCCACAGGAGAGCGCCGGGCACAACAGAACGGGCTATCCCGCACCCGCGCAGGGTGATGCGCGTCCCGCCACATCTGCTGCCCCAACCAGGCAACCAACGGAGCCCGCGCCGCCTCAGCAGGTCCCGGCACAGGTCGGCACGCGCGACACTTCACAGGTCATCTCGTTACAAGGAAAACGCGAAGCGGCAGAGACGACTTCGCCAGCATCCACCGCCATCCCTGCGCGCTCCTCCATCGGCTCCGAGATGCCCGTTACTCCCAACCTGAGTAGCACCGCTACTGGCAACATTAGACTCCCTGAATTCATCCAGATCATCAGGAACAACTGGGGGCTTACACCCAAAGACGCGATGGAGTTATTGCAGGTGGCGAATCTCAATAACATGAACTATCGCGACCTGCTGAGACAATTGGAGCCGCTAGTAGAGCAACGCGCCAGGAACGCGCCTAAAAACGCAACCAATCCGGCGCGACCTACCAGTGCGCCTGCGCCGACTGCGTCCGCGCCGCGCGCACCCGCTCCCTCATCTGCATCTTCCCCTACCACTGCATCCTCTACTGCACCTTCAAATACCATGCGCGATGCGAGCGCGAGACCGGCTCCATCATCTTCGCCTCCCACGTCCGCGCCACCGCCGCCCAAACCAGCCACGCCTGCTGTATCACCAGCGTTAGACGGACCGGCGAATATTCCGGTTTTTCCGCTCCCTGCCAACACGCTGCGGGAAGCCCCGCGCTCGTACAAATTCGATGAAGAGGACGAAGAAACGGAAGAAGCGCAGAGTGGTAATGATGAAGATGAAAACGGCATGTCGGACGCGCTGGCGCGTATAAAGATAGACGACTTGAGAGAAATTCGCGGCACCGCAACGGTCAGCCCGGCACGGCTGACTGTACTACACAACTTGCTGGACTCGCAGATCAGCGACACGCAATTCCAGCAACTGATCGAGGGTCTGTGGAACATCAATTCTGATAAAAAGCTAAAACAGGACCATGTAGAAGCGTTGATCTCCTGGGCCAAAGAAGACTACTTCGACGACGAGGTACGAGCGGTACTGGTTGTCATAAACGGATAGAGAGAAAGACGAGCATCCATGCGCGTAGTGACTGGCGAGGCTAAGGGGCGCAAATTGAAGGCGCCCAAAACAACGGGGACGCGCCCCATCATTGACCGCGTGAAAACCGCGCTGTTCGACATCCTTGCGACGCGCGTGGAAGAGGCGCGTTTCCTCGATCTTTTCGCGGGAACAGGCAGCGTGGGCATCGAGGCGTTGAGTCGCGGCGCGGCGCGGGCCACCTTCATCGAGATGAATTACAGCGTGCTGAAACTGGTGCGCGAAAACCTGAAAATCACGGGACTGGGAGACCGCGCCGAAACCATTGGGGCTGACGCCTTCAAATTCTTGCAGGCTAACGCCGCACCCGCCAACACCCAGGCGCGCGAATATGATATCATCTACGTGGCCCCGCCGCAGTATCACGAAATGGCGGCGCGCGCCCTCGCCCTGCTGGACACGTCGCCGTTACTCGCTACAGACGGGCTGGTCATCGTACAGATACATCCAAAAGAACGACCGGGTGTGGCCGCCGTTCCGCTTGCGCGCCTGACCCTGACCGACGAACGCAAGTACGGCAGCACGCTGTTGATGTTTTATGAAACTGTATAGGGAAGAACGGACCAGGGCGGGGGCAGAGCCGCCGCCCGTACCCTGCTACGAAACGACTAGTAAAAGGACCGTATAGGGTACGGGCGGCGGCTCTGCCCCCGCCCTGGTTGAGTAAGGAGAAATACCATCATGTCGATACAATTGAAGCAGCTTGATTACGTGATCGTTTATGTGAGCGATATGCAACGTTCCCTGGCTTTTTATCGCGATACGCTGGGGTTGACCCTGAAATTTACCTCGCCGGGTTGGACAGAGTTTGTGACGGGCACCACCACTATCGCGCTGCATGTCGTCGGAGGCGGAGGCGAGCAATCTACCACACCTCAAAGCCTGCCACCGGCAGGGCAGGCGCACATTGGCTTCATGGTAGATGATCTTGAGGCGACCTACGAGGCTCTGAAAGCGCAAGATGTCATGTTTTCGCTGCCGCCAAAGACACAAAATTCCGGCGCGAGACTGGCCGTGCTGCACGATCCCGATGGTCTGGGCATTACCATTCAACAGCGTTAAGCTAAGAGGAACAATTATGATAAACCAACCCGGGCGTTTCGCCTTTGTAGATGCTGGAGAGGCGGCGCGTTTGCTCAGCATCGACCGTATTACGCTCGAACAATGGATACGCGACGGACGTATCAAGCCACACCGGGGCGTGGGCCGCGATTCTTTCTTCCGCACCGCCGATATCGAAGCGCTCAATAATGAACTGCACCCGGCCTCAGAACTGGCCGAGGCCATCGCCGCCGACGAACAGGAAAGCGCCGGGGGCGCGGGGAACACAGCCGGAAAACTGCTAATGCCAACGCCGGTCCGCAAAAAACAGGACCCCCAGATGCGCGTCTACCTGCGCCTGCAAGCCGACGCCAAATGGTACGACACCTCGGAAGAGGATATCCGCGCCTGGTTCCAGCAACTGGCCCCCGACGGCTACGAACGCAACAAACGCAACGCGGAACATACGATTAAGAAGTTGCAGTATCTGGTGGGGTTGATCGAGGAGGCGCAAGGACGAAGCTAAAATAAGCTGGATGCCCATATTATGGGCATCCAGCTTCTGCTAGAAGTCTTATTACGAATCAAAAAAACCTGATTGCCTGAGTCTTTTCGCTCGCTCATATACATCTTTCTTATCGCCTTCTTTACGTATTCCCAATGCTACAATCACGACTATTACCCTTTCCTCTTCAACCTTATAAATAATGCGATAGCGCTGACCAACAGCCCGAATGCTACGATAGCCTGAAAGCTCCTCTGTCATAGGCTTTCCTTGCTTTTCCGGCTCATCTTCAAGTCGCTCTATACGCCTTCGTATACTTTCCTGTATTCTCTGGTCAGAAATAGCTATTAACTGTACTTGCGCTTCCCGCGTAAAAGCAACTACCCATCTTTTCATTCCCAGCCCATTTCCTTTTTTATTTCTTCCCAGGGAATGACTCTACCTTCAGCGGCATCTTGAACACCCCGTCTAAATGCGGCCATTAGCTCTTCATCTCTCAATACTTCCAATGTTTCCAGCAGCGAGTCGATTGTTTCTTTTAATGTCTCATATGCGCTGGTCGGTAGAATAGTCATAACAGGTTTTCCATGACGTGTTACAGTCACGACATCGGTATCATGTTCAAACTCCTCTGGCAGGCGGGTAATCGCTTCGCGGATTTCTGAAATTGAATAGGTATTCTTGCGCATAACGGTGTCCTCGCGTATGATCGTATCCTCTTGCATAACAACTCCTCCTTGTACATTTTATTGTACAATGAAATGTACAATTTGTCAATCAAACCGAAACTGATGTGGGAGATTGGCTTTTATGACAAACCCAACTATACCACTAGTCCATCCGGCAAACAGCCCACCACATCCGTCACAGCCCCTACAATGAAATCCGCGCCGCGCTGCTGGTAGACTTCGATCTCGTGTTCGTAGACGAGCATTGCCATCAGAATTTCGGGATCGCTTGTTTGTTTGATGGCACGATAGTTATGCACGGTATCCAGGTCGTCTCCGGTATCGCCTATGTAGAGGCCGCCGCCGACGCCGCCGGGGATGCCTGCAATAGCCAGTTGCAGGGCACGCGGGTCGGGCTTGGGGGCCTGGTCAGCCGAGATTACTATGTCCCACCAGTTCTTGCCGGCGTGCGCCGCCATCATCTCCAGGGCGATATCCACCTCCGGGCCGGTGCGCCCGGTGATGATACCCAGGTTGCGCATACCGGCGGCGCGCAGACTTCTGAAGAAATCGGGCGGGAAGTTCATGGTCTCGTTATGCACGTAGCCAGGGAAGTCGGGCAGGTAGCGCGGCGCGCGTCCCAGGCGCTTTTGCAGTTCTGCCGCGCCCCAGTAAAATTCGTGGTAGATGTCGCCGATCACGCGATAGTCAAGCTGCGCGCTGGCAGGCATGACCTCGCGCACCCATGCGACGCCGCCGTGACCCTCCACGTTGGCCTGGCGCGAGAGCGCGGCCCATTCCTCGATGCTGCGGGTTGCAAGGGGCGTGCCTTTCCATTCGCGCAGGCGGGCTGTGCAGAGCGTTGCCAGCAAATAACACATGTCCCAGTCGTTATTGTAGCCACCCGCCTGTTTGAATGCGATCACGTCGTCATGCGTCAGCAGGTGTTTTCCCTCACGTCGCCCCCAGTCCAGTCCATGCATCACACCCGCCACGTATTCCGCCGTCGCGATGTCGGTAGCATGGAAGGAGTCAATCGTTTTGATGAGCACGCCGTCAATGTCGAAGAAGATGGTATCAAAGGGAGTAGGATAGCGCAGGTCCGGTCGTTTCCAGATAACCGGGGTCTCCATAGGAAGGCCCTTTCACATTAGATAGACAAATGGGGCGCAATATCATGCGCTCTTGACGATAGCAGGACTAGATAAAAGTCGAGTGAAGTAATCTCTTAACACCCAGCATGGCGACCGCAAGGGTCGCCACTACTATACTACGCTTTTTGCCCGTTTTCGTGTATAGTAGTGGCAACCCTTGCGGTCGCCATGTTCCACGCGAGCAACTTTTATATGTCCCTCACTGATAGTGTATCATCTGGCGCGGAAAGATAAAAATTTATCTTCTGCGGCTCTTGCTTACTGCTTTGCGCGAAAAGGTGAACTCGACTCCCTGCCTTTTCATGAAGTCCTGGAAGTGGGCGTAGAACTCCATGCGATCTTGCTGGCTGATGACGGCTGCGGCGTCGGCTGTTTCGATGGCGTAGGGATAGCCGTTGCCAGCGATCACCTCGGCCCGCACGACATCCATGACGGGTTCGAGCAGGCCGTCGTCGAGCATCCAGCGTGGAAACTCCAGGCGCGCTGGTGGCTGCGCGGCGGTGGTTTTCAGGTAGCAGAAGGCCACGCTTTCGCGATAATCGCCGTAGGCCTGCAAGACATCGCCACGCGCGCAGATCATAGCGGGTGTGCGGTCGCCCCAGCGCATATGTCCCTGCCACAGCAGCGCATCGTGAATCTTTTTGGTTTCGCGCAGCGTGGGCTGTGGTTGCGCGCTATCCAGGCGCAGTAGCATGGTAATCATGTCGCGCGCGTAGCTGGTATCGATATAGCCGATCAGGGGAACGCGGCACTGCTCGGATGTCTTGAGCAGCGAGACGGCGGACGCGATGTAGCGTTCGCGGTAAGGACTGGGCATGGTTATTGCAAAGGAGACCACCAGCGAGCCATCGAAGAAGACGACGGGACTATGCGCTGCATCGCTGGCGCGGCGTTCGCTGGCGTAGTGTTCCATCTGGCTGACCAGCGTTTCGATTTCCAGCATGTAGCGGCGCAGCGTGACCTGCATTTCCGAGTAAGGGTAGCTATCGGGGTCTTTGTTCTCGGTGCGCGATTGTTCCATGATTTCGTCGGGGGAAAGTACCTCCATATGCACATCTTTGGTGTAGGGGCGTCCCTGCGTATGCGGGTTGGCGAAATAGCCCACCTGAATCAGGGCTACCGGTATAGAGGCGTCTCGCCAGGGCAAGAGCTGGCTGCCATCGACAGCGACTGTCGTAATGCCCTCGATGCATTCTGCCCACTGGCGCGCCTGCTCGTGGTTGTCAAAGTCGCGGCCAAAGGGGAAAAGCGGCCCGTGATAGTCGTTATATGGCGCGTTGACCAGCCAGTTGTCAAACTCAAGGCTGGGACGCGCCCCCGCCGACTGCGCGCCCTCTTTGTCGGGCGGCAACTGGTATTCCAACTGCTCTCCCGATGGATAGCGCAGGTAGAGCGTTTCCAACGTGTAGCGGTACGCTCTCAGTTGATCGTTGAAGGCGGCGTTGTCGGCGCTGAACTGCCCATATTTGGCGTTCAGAGCCGCCTGTAATTTGCCTTTATGAAGCATCTTTTATCTTTCTGTGTGGCAACCAGGGGGGCAAAGTCCCAGAGTCGTGGACTGTAACCCTGCTGTCATCCTGTAAGCACAGTCGTCATCCTGAGCGCAGCGAAGGATCTACCCTCTGCCCCTTCGTCAAGCGGAAAGAGTTCACCATCCATCCCTATCTGTCATCCTGAGCGCAGCGAAGGATCTACCCTCTGCCCGGCGAGAGATCCTTCGCTGCGCTCAGGATGACAGATAGGGGGGCCTGTCTCGCCCTGGCAAAATCATATTCATCATAGGGCAGGGGCCGGGCTTGCCCCCGCCCTGGCCTCTTCCATCATCATAGCTTCCTCGTCGGTTACCAGGCGCGTCTCGCCGTCTTTCTTGCGCAGGCGCACCAGGCTGTCGAGGCTCTGTTCAAAGGTATCGTCGTGGCTGATGACAAACAACTGATCGAAGCCGCGCACGCGCCGGATTTGTTCTGCCAGGTTGGTGCGCCGCAACTCGTCCATATTCTGCGTCGGCTCATCGAAAAAGGCCACGTTGAGCGTGGAGAGCTTCTTGAGCAGGGCCAGGCGCACGGCCAGCGCCGCGCTCATCTGCTCGCCCCCGCTGAGCTGCGCGAAGGTGCGGTTTACACCCTGGCGGCGCAGTGTCACTTCGTATTCATTGTCCCAGCTTAACTGGGCGCCGCGATCACCCATAATCTCGCCGAAGATGCGATTCGCCTCGCTGGATATATCGTCCAGCATGGCTTTCAAGACGTGTGGCGCGGCATCGCGAATGAGCTTGCGGAACTGCTCGACCATCTTTTGCAGGTCTTCGAGCGCGCTTTTTTCTTTCTCCGCCGCTTCTAATTCGCGCAACAAAACCTCTGCATGGTCTATCCTGCGCGTGAGATCGTTGATTCTGTCCTGCAGGTTGTTCATTTCGATAGCCAGCCCGGCCTGTTCATTTTCGAGGTTCTTGATGTTTGTCTCAACCTCTGCGAACTCTTGCAGGCTGAATGCTGCTTCGGCCTCATGATACGCCTGTTCCGCCGCCAGTAGATCGCGGGCAGACTGTTCGGCCTTAGCGTTGGCTTCCTGGTGGGCGCGCTGGCGTTCGGGCAGTTGTCGCGCTACATCCTGATTTTTCAGATAGGTGTTGTAGCCAGTGATGCACTGCTGGCGCACGGCTTCCTGCTGCCCTATGTGCGCATCCAGTCCGCTGTATTGCGCTAACTGCTGCTGCAAGTCTTGCAATTGCTGCTCGTGCTGCTGGCCCTGCGACTCTTCTGTTTGCAACTGCTGCCGGTAGTCGGCTTCGCGCTTGATAATTGCTTGCTGCGTCTTGCTTGCCGAACGGGGATCATTCAACGCGTTGATTTGCTCTTCAACCTGTCGCAGGCGCTGCTCGCTATCGCGCAATTCTTCTGCCTGCCGGGCGCAATCGCTTATCTCGTCGGCAAGCTGTTTGAGCAAGGAGCGCAACTGCTCCTCCTGTGAATACATGCCATCCAGCGCGCGCACCTGCTGATCTGCTGCCTGGCTCTCCTCGAGTTCAGTTTTTGCCTGCGCGATTTCTTGATCGACATGCGCGAGGGCGTCCAGGTCTTCTTGCAAACTTCCTGTCTCGCGTTCCAGGTGTAGAATGTCCTGCGCCGCCTGCTTGATACGCTCCACGAAACCATCGCGTCTGGCTGTATACTCGCCCAGCTTGCTCAACCCATCCGCGTAACGTTTCGCTAGAGTGAGGCGCTCTGTGAACGTTGTATGCTGCTTGTTGAGTAAAGCCAGAGCTTCCTGGTCTTTTTTTATCTCATCATCAAAATAAAATTCAAGGCTGGCAACTCCGCGCACCTTAATATTCTGGCAGGGTTCGTGTAGCAACGGACACAGGCCACCAGCCGATAGTTTGCGTGATTTCTTGAATCCATCGATGTTACCTTCCAATCGATGTCGTTGCGCGCTCAGATCATCAAACTGGATTTGTAGCGCGGGTAATTCTTCGGCTTGCTGGCGATTTTCTTCCAGTTTACTAATCACTTCCTCCGCCTGGTTTAACTTGGCGACAAGCTGCTCCCGCTCCTCAACTTTTTTGCGTAATTGCTCGCTTTTCTCTTCGTATTGCAAGCGTTTGGAGCGACGTTCCTGCGTTTTCGCCTGCAACGATGCCATACGCTCGATACGCGCATTGAGTTGCTCGGCCAGCGAACTCAGGGGTTCAATAGCGGCGATGCGCTGTTGTAATGTAGCTAGCTGCTGCAAGGAAGTGATCTGTTTCGAGTCCAGACGTTTGACTTCTTTAAGCAAACCCTGGTATTGCGTGACCCGTTGTTTGTAAATGTCGCGCTGTTTCTCCAGCTCAGTTTGCTGATCGACAAGCGGGATCAGGTCAATCAGCAGTTGCCGGGCCGCTTCGACTTCACGCAGGCGCGCTTGCAAATTTGCGATGTTGGCCTGCACAGTGGCAAGCGCGTTGGTATGTTTATGCTGTTGTTGTTGCAGCGTATTGCGCTGTATTTCTTGCTGGCGCAACTGGCGCAAAAGCGCGTCGGCCTCGACATAGCGTTCGTAGTCGGTCTGGCTGTTTTCAAGCGCGAGTTGCGCGGCCTGCGCCTCGCTCAACGATTTCATACTGCTCGCCAGTCTTTCTTGCGCGCCGGCATGGATGGTTTTCTGCTGTTCGTGACGCGACTGGCAGCGATGCAGCTCTTCGCGGCGCTGTTTGAGCGATTCCGCGCGCGCTCTGGCCGTGGCGAGTTGCAGGGTGATTTGCGCGTTACGCTCCTTTTTCTCTCCATCTTCCTGTTGAGCATTTTTTCGGGCTGCGCGCCACTCTCCCAGTTCGCGTGTCTCGATTTCGAGTCGCTGAATCTCGCTTTTCTGGGTTTGAATCTGTTCCAGATATTGATTGCTCACTGCTTTCAAGTATTCGTAAGCGATCCTGTAATCTTCGATTTGCAGCAATTCATCGAAGGTTTTCTTACGATCGCCGGGGCGTTGCAGAAAAATAGAGGTGAAGGTTCCCTGCGGAACGCCCAGCGCGTCACGGAAAAGGTTATCCAGCGGACGCTCGCGATCAATACCGAAGAGTTCGTGCAGCTTATCCAGTACATCGGCGCGTTGTTCGACACGAAAATTGGCTTCCTCGTCATGCACCATCCACGATGCGCCCGCGCCGCAGCGCCGCTCAACGACATAGGGCCGGTCATCGCTGCCGATCAGGTGAATCACCACCTTGCCATATTTCTCGCCTTCGCGTATAAACTGGTTCTGATTGTATGGAAGATAATTGAAAAGCGCGTAGCCGATGGCCTCGACAAGCGTGGTCTTCCCTGCCCCGTTGGCCCCACTGATGGCGGTAGTGCCGCGCCGGAAATCCACCGCCATTTGACGATAACTCTTGATATTCTCCAGTTCGATACGGGTAATGAGCATAATAATGCGCCTTCCTGACAATCGTGAAATACCGTTCTCCCACTTTCCAGTTCTCTCCCTGCCTCAAGAAAGTGGAAATGCACAGGCGCATTATAACATGGTTGGGTATAGGCAACCAGGGCGGGGGCAAGCCCCGCCCTGGTCACGCTTGAACCTCTGCCTCCTCTTGCTCATACAACGCCATTTCCTGCGCGGCCTGTTCCTTATCTTTTTTCTGCATCCAGCGCAGGAAGAGGGCGCTCATGATGACGATGATGATGATGTTGCCCGGTATCCACATGATAAGCCCGCCCAGTTGCTGGTCGGTGGCGGCGGAAATGCCCCACACGCGGGGCGCGGCAATGTAGGGCGCATAGAGAGGTGAGGCGAAGGTGAGACCTGCGCCAAGCAAGACGATGGGCATACCGCTCACGAACATGTACAGGGTTTGCCCACCGATGGAGAGGCGGGGCAGGTCTTTGGAGGGACTGAAGATAGGCCACCAGTTCAGCAGCCCGAAGATGATAAAGGTCATATGCTCAAGGATATGAATGTTCTGGTTTTCCAGCGTCGCGTTGTAAAGCGCTGGCGCGTGCCAGATAAAGAAATCAGCATTAAAGACTACGAAGGCTATAGCGGGATAGGTGAGAAAGCGCGCGACAGCAAAAAGCGCCTTGTTGCGCACAATAGGACGAATAAACCACTCAGGCGTGCCAATCAGCAGCAGCGGCGGCCCGACCATAGTCAGGAAGAGATGCTGCACCATGTGCGCGCTAAATAAGTAGGAATCGCCCAATTCGTCCAGAGGCGAGACGAGCGCCAGGAACATCAGGCCCATGCCGAGCAGGAAGGCGGATATCTGTCCCTTACTGGCTGGCTCGAAGCCATGGCGTTTGCGCAGCGGCCCGATGGCATAGAGATACAGACCGACAATCAGCGCCGTGCCGATCACAATGGTGGGGTCCCAGTTCCACGCTGTGAGCCAGAAATGAAGTCCTATGTTCGCCATTACGCTACCCTTCGAGTTGCATAAATATTCTGGATAATACTATAGCAGTATCGTAGAGAGAGGGCAACACCCTCACTTCGTTCAGGTGTTTGTAAGGTACGTCTAACACCCTGCAAGGACGGTAACAGGCACTTCCATGACAATATGGAGCGTTAGATTAGCTTATTTTCTACGAAGGATACCAGGGAAACCATGAAATATTTACGTCGCATCGCATGGGTTGCAGTTGGATTTACCTATTTTCTGATCGCGCTGGGCGGCACCGTGCGCGTCTCCGATTCTGGCCTGAGCTGTCCTGACTGGCCGTTGTGCTTTGGCAAGGCTTACGCTCCGGCGGGCATTCACGCTTTTCTGGAACAGTTTCACCGCTACACGGCATCGATTGTCAGCGTGTTGCTGATTACGACTACTATCCTGGTGATTATGTACGCGCGTAAAGACCGGCAGCTTTTGACGCTGGCTGTACTCGCGCCTATCTTCCTGGTGATTCAGATTGTGTTGGGCGGTCTGACCGTGTTGATGAAGCTGCCGCCGGAAATTATTACGGCCCACCTGGCTACCGCTCTTGTGATCTTTGCGCTGCTCATCACCATCGCGGTGCTATCGGGGAACGTGACACCCAGCAAAGAGCATCCCGCGAAGACACGCAGGTTTGCGCGACTGGCGATTACCAACGCCTTCCTGGTATATGGCTTGATGCTGAGCGGCTCATATGTGACCAATAGCAGCGCGGCGCTGGCCTGCCCCGGCTGGCCGTTGTGTGGCAACGCGCCGAGCTGGGCCATTCAATATCACCTGGCCGATATCAACATGTTTCATCGCATCGTGGCGACCTTTGTGGGACTCGTGATGATCTGGACGCTGATTTCCGCGATACGCCGGTACAGGGTTGCGCGCGGGCAGGCCATCGTCGCGGTTGTAGCAGGTATCCTCTTTGTCTTTCAGTCGGGTATCGGCGCGGTGATTGTGCTATCCAAGAATCAGGATTTTGTACAGGGTCTGCACCTCGCGCTGGCAACGGCAGTATGGGGGATGCTGGTGGTGCTGGCAGGGCTGGCGACGCGCCAGGTACGCGCCGCGCCTAAAGGCCCGGAATTGGAAGCCCTCGAGCAGGAGTACGAAAAGGAAAAGAAGGAGGTCGGCCCCGTCCGCGCCACAATCTCCAGCTACATCGATCTGATGAAGCCGCATGTCACGGTACTATTGCTGGGGACGACAGTGGCGACGATGGCTATCGCTAAACAGGGTTTGCCGCCGCTGGGTCTGGTCTTTGCCACGCTGCTAGGTGGCGCGATGTCGGCTGGCAGCGCGAACTGCATCAACTGCTATATCGACCGCGACATTGACCAGATCATGGGACGCACGCAGCGCCGTTCGCTGCCATCGGGCAGGGTGCAACCAACCCAGGCGCTGATTTTCGGACTGGTTCTGGGCATTGGCTCCTTTGCGATACTGGCGGTTTTCGTCAATATGCTCAGCGCGTTGCTGGCAACCTCGGCCATTCTCTTTTATATTTTCGTCTACACCATGTGGCTCAAGCGTTCATCGGCGCAAAATATCGTCATCGGCGGAGCGGCGGGCGCGGTGCCTGTGCTGGTCGGCTGGGCCGCCGCGACCAATACCATTACGCTGCCAGCTATCTGGCTCTTTGCCATCATTTTTTACTGGACGCCCCCGCATTTCTGGGCGCTTTCCCTGCTCATCCAGAAAGACTACGAGAAAGCCAGCATTCCCATGCTGCCGGTAGTCATGGGCGAACGCGAGACACGCAAGCAAATTTTGCTCTATTCGCTCCTGCTGCTGGCCGTCACGATGGTACTCTTTGCCATGCGCGCGATGGGACTCTTCTACCTGGTATGCGCCCTTGTGCTGGGTGGTATACTGGTGTACATGGCCGTGCGTCTCATACGCGATTCATCGAAGAAGTGGGCGCGCACGCTTTTCTGGTACTCGAACTGCTATCTCGCCATAATTTTCGCGGTAATGGTGATAGATAGGGTCGTCCATTGAGATCCGCGCTATCTGCAATCGGGCCAGACGATGTTGTCTTTGATGCCTGACGCTTAACAAGCCTGGAGGGTGTCAGGCCCATAAGGGACGAGAGATGAGCATGAGTTGGCGTTTAGCTTCTCGACTGTCGGTGGTCACTCTGGCATTGCTGGTAGTGCTGGTCGTTGCCATCTATAGCCTGCATAACAACACCAGCGCGCCAGCCGCCACCACTCCAGGGATACAAGATTCGGGTTTACAGGGAACCGATCTCGACAGCACGCTCGCGCCCGATTTTCGCCTCAAAGATCAGTTTGGCAAGCAGATTTCTCTCTCCCAGTTCAAGGGCCATCCGACAGTCTTAACCTTTCTCTACACTCATTGCCCCGATGTGTGTCCCCTGGTCGCCGATAAACTGCACATGGTCGTGCAATCGCTTGGCAAGGATGCCCCACGTGTGGCAATTCTGGCCGTGAGCATGGACCCCAAAGGTGATACCGTCTCCGCCGCGCTCAACTTCTCCAAAGTGCATAAACTGGTCAACTCGTGGCATTTCCTGGTTGGCACGCTCAATCAACTGTCTCCCGTGTGGTCGAACTACACCGTTGATGCGCAGGCCGCTACCAGCGCGGGTACTGTCATACATAGCACATTCGTTTACGTCATCGATAAAGAAGGCCGCGAACGTGTTCTGCTCGACAACGACTTCACCATACCCCAGCTTGCCGATGATCTGAAGATTCTGCTCGCGGAGTAGCGACACTCCTTGTGGGTGTCCGTACCCGTTTCCTGTGATGAATCAACAAGGCGAATTAGACGGGACACCCACAAGGGGTGTCGCTACTCTGTATCTTCATCCTCGTTTTCCACGTTCGAGCAGTAGCGTCACGGCCTCTTCGATGGATTGTGTGACGCTTATTCTGACGATCAAATCCCGCAGCGCCAGCGTATCGTCCAGTTCCCGCGTCTGTTTTTTTGCCAACCGCTGCGCCTGCGGATAGCGTACTTTGACAATCTTGAGCAGGGTTTGACGAAACTCCTGCGCCATTTCTTTGTGCGCCTGTTGCAATCCTTGCAGAAATGCCTGTTGAAAGCGCTGGGGCAGTTCAGCAAGCTGGTCGCCTTCTCCCTGTATGAAATTGGGAAATTCCCGCGTTTCGCGCATCACGTCTCGCAGCATGGGTCTTCTCTTTCTAAGCTGATACTATATGCCTGTTTTTTCGCCACCTGCGGCGGCGGGCTGAGGGAAAGGTCTGCGGGCGGTTCGCCTGCGGACCTTTCCCTCTTTATACGAACCGCGAAGCGTTCGCTCATACGTTTGACGAATATAGAACTTACGTTCTTATTATATCATTCTTTGTGTCTAATGCGATAGTGGAAATGATGAAAGTGCAAAGCCGCCATGTGATAGGATGAAGGAACAAAACAGAAAACACTTATAAGGAAAATCTTCAATGTTCCAGCAGACCAGACCCAGAATCTTGATACTTACCGCGTCTACAGGCGGTGGACACCTTAGCCTTGCCGATGCCTTAGAGGACTTGTTGCAAGACCACTATGACGTTACCATTGCGAATATGCTACCCGCTTTTTTTCACCTGCACTATCGTTTCGTGGGGCATTATGCTTTGTGGGTTTGGGCCGCTGAATTTCACTTGAGCAATAATCCGCGCCAGGCACGCGCTTCGGGACGTTCGCTAGCAAGAGTGATCGAGACCAAATTTCAACACGTTCTGGACGAGACGCGGCCCGACCTTGTGATTACCACCCACTCGCTGCTCTCGCATTCGGTGAAACTGCTTTTGCGCAAGCACGCGCCTGCCACTCCCTTTGCCATGCTTTTCTCCGATCCGTTCAGCGTCCACGCCACCTGGTTCGCGGAGACCGGGGCCGAGGCTAGCTTCGCTCCCACCCGCGAGTCGCGAGAACTGGCGCTGGCGGCAGGCTCTGATGCGCAGCGATTACATATTACAGGTTGGCCCACTCGTGAAGAGTTTTACTCTGCTGACCAGGTTGATCGAGCGGAAATCCTGCGCTATCTCGGCCTTGAGCCGGAACGCTTTACTATTTTTCTGCAGGGCGGCGGCGATGGCGCGACCGACTACTGGAAAGCAGCCCGGCCTTTGCTGGCTGTCCACAAAGATATACAGATTATCCTCTCCACAGGCACCTATGGTGGTCTGCTCAGGCGATTTAGAGGTACGGAACGCCTGCGTACACTGCCGCTTACCAGAGAAATCGCCCCCTTTATGGCCGCCTCTGACGTCATCATGGGCAAGGCAGGGCCGAACGTGCTCTTCGAGGCCCTGGCGCTTGAAAGACCCTTTATCGCCACCACCTATTTCCCCGGCCAGGAAAAAGGCAACCTGCAATTTATGCAACGCCACGACATAGGCCGCGTCGCGCTAAATCTGGAGGAACAACTTGAGTTACTGCAAGCTCTAAAGGATATCCAGAACCCGCCTGACCGGTTGAATCCCAAGTCTGGAGAATATCGCGCGTGGAACTGTTCTGCAAACGAGAATGTGCTGGAGGTGGTAAGGGGGCTGGTAGGGGGATAGGGTGTTGCGCTGTCATATAAAGTTGATCTTGTCCAGTATCAGTTTTCCGGGTACTGAACAGCCCCTCCGCACATGGTTTTAAAGGCGACGCGATGGGCATTTTACGCTTAATGATACCGCATTTGTAGTTCCTTTGCCTTCCGTTCGGCAGGCTCAATGATATTTTCTTTGAGAGATTGCAGCAAACTATCCTCATTTGCATAGTGATAGATTGGAAGCACCCAAGGGAACCTCGTGAAGTGTTCGAACATGCCATATTCACGTTGCGAATTTAGTAAAAGTGGTTGGATCGGAACCGACGGAAGATTTGGAACAATTGTTTTTAATTCTTGAGGGATGCTTTTCGCATCAGTGAGATCAGCGATTACGAACCGTGCAAGATGAGCTAATGTAGAAATGGTCTCCGTAATATCACGGCTTGCTGGTTTCTCAAAATCGAATAACACAGGTGTATAGTTCCGCTTACGAAGCTCATCCTTGATTGCATCCAGAATAATCTTCCGCTCAGATGTGAAGCGGCCTAAGATCAGAACAACTTTAGAGGTGAGGGTATCAATAACATCTCGAATTTCCTCATTGTTCAGTAGCAGATAGATGAATTGAGCGACTTTGAGATTATCGACGGTAATTTTTGGTTGATCGGGCTGCTATAATCTGTGCCCCTCTCAAATCGGCTCCACTTAAATTAGCCTCACTTAAGTTTGTCCAGTTAAGCTTTGAACCTCTTAGATCAGCAGCAATAAGACATGCTCCTCTTAATTGTACCCCAGTTAGGTCTGCATTGCTAAAGTCCGTCCCAGTTAAATTAGCCATGCTCAGGTTTGCCTCTTTAAGGAAAGCCCTACTGAAAATAGCTCCATCAAGATCTGAATACGTGAGGTCTGTCTTGTTAAGGAAAGCTTCACTGAGATCTGCGCCTCTCAATTTAGCGGCACCAATTTCGGCTCTACTAAAATCAGTATGAATAAGATGCGCTCCACTAAGGTCTGCCCCATTGAGATTAGCTCCACCAAGACATACCCCACTTAGGTCGACCCCTCTGAGATCAACTTCACTGAGATCTGCCCCATTTAAATCTAGCTCGAATAAATCATTTTCTTCAGCCCATTTATTCCAAGTAAGTGCGCCTTGTTTGAGGATATCCAGATGCTCTTGGTTTACCATGCCATTTCAGTCACTTTCTATTGTTTAGCAAATCTGTTCTTTTTTCGATTTGTCTGAACTTGGTAAAAGACAGAATCAATACCGGAATCCCTAAACATCATTCATTCGCAGACTTGGGTACCGAGATCTCGATTATTTCAGCTTGTTGGTCTAGAATTGCTTTTTCTTTGCTTTTGCTAAGGGCCCGACGATAATAAGCCATATACAAAAGCAGGATGATCACAAAAACCGCAGTAGGAAGTAGAAAGGGCTGCACTCCATAGGTGCTTGGGTTGGTGATAATATCTGACTTGATGCCAACCAACACGGCCCCAGCAAAACAGAAACTACCCATCAAAGCGATTAAGCTACAGATAGCGAAAGTCACACTACCTATGCGTTCCCCTGCTGGGATCGTTTTAAGCCGCCAGCGGAAGGCAAGCTCTATGGAGGGCATCTGTTTTTGAAATTGCTGGATGTAAAATTCTTTGATGACATTCATGCAAATGAGGCTCTCGCGATAAGCCTGGCGCAAGCGGATAATCTTTTCAAAGAAGGTGATGCTCAAAAGGCCAGCCAACACGAAGAGAGCAATCACTAATGGTTGCGAAGAGGTATGGGTATTCCCACCAAGCTGATAAATTGCCAGCAATCCTGACGCTAAAGCACCTAACAAGAGATAGTAGAGACTTGAGACCCGTGCGCGATCTTCCATGGCCTGATACGCTGTCACACTCGCATAGTTGAACTCTTTCGAGCAACATACTCTCGATACTGAGAGAGATATTTAACGCTCCATGAGAACTCGCTTCAGGTTCTGGAATATCAGTGCTCTGGAAAGCGGCGGAACGTGGGAAAGGCATGTTGGTCAAATCACGAGGCATCATATGTTCTCCTGTCCATATTTGTTAGTCTGATAGCGAAGCGAATAATGAATAACGGACGACATCGATCAAGTTCATAGAAAAACTCTCTGTACACTTTCACTCTCACTTCCTGGCGTTGTATTCTACGTACCTGTTTAAATGTGCTGAATTGTGGTATTTCTCCGTTTCAGAATGGTAACTTCAGCTAGTTTTCTAGTCACCGTCTGTCTGTGCTTCTTCTTGGATAGCTTGAGACGGTAGTAGAGTTAATTCAAGACTCTGCTGGGAAATTTTGTCCGGACATCATGTCGCCAAGAGTGGTCGCAAACGTGCAAAAGGAGACAGAGGACGTTTGGGCCGGGGCGAGAGTCCAAGCGATGTCCGTTGTAGCATCTGACGGATGCGAACCAGGTTGATGGCTGCCGCGATAGCTTTAGCTTGCAGCTGCGTCTTTGGCCGGCCGCGATAGCGCGCACGGCGCAACCCATGGCTGCGAATTCCTTTCGGAAAGGCTTCCTTCGATGCCTGCCCGTAGAGCATAGCGCTGCTGAAAGGCAGGGGTGTCTTGTTCCGTTCGGCGACGCGAGCGCGCCTCAGAGACGGGCTGCGGCGAAAGGGTTAAGACCCTCCCCTTGTTCTTCTCCCGCTTGGTACAGAGTTCTTTGACCGGACAGGCCTGACAGGTGACGGCGGAAAAGCTCACCCGGATCACTTCCTCGCCTCGGTTGTGTCGTCCGGGGCACCAGTTCTGCGAGAGGTGTCCCTGGGGACAACGCACCTGCTGCTGCTGCCAATCCACCTGGAACGCGCTCAAGCCATAGCCCGTCTCGTGTTGCCATCCCCCCTCCTGTTTAAGCGGACCCACGAGCTCGATCCCCAGTTCCGCGTGCTTGGCGAGGACTTCGCCACTGACATAGCCACTATCGACCAGCCGCACCTCTGGTACCAGGTCACGGGCTTGCAAATCGCGCAGTAACGACATCGTCTCTTCGACATCTTGCTCAGTCGCCGCCGTGATCTCCGCTTGCACGATCAAATGCGCCGCTTCTTCTTCCCCACACGTCTCGGTCAGATGCACTTTGTACCCCACCCATTCGGTGTCCCGTTTGCGGCTGGCCCGTGCATCCGTCTCATACGGCGAGATGACCCGCTCGGCACTCTCGACTGCGGGACCATCCCGCCAGCGGATCAGCCCGTCGACTCGCTCGAAATGTTGGTTCCAGACCTGCTGCAAGAGGTCCAGACTGGGACAGGTGCGGACGCTTTGGGGAGCGTGCTCGTCCATCGCAGCTTGCAGCAGATGCCAACTATCTTCTCCTACTTGCCTGCGCAAGGTCTCTTGTGCCTGCTCGCCCTTGGGCAAGCGCTGCAACTCAAAGCGATGCACATAGCGATCAAACCAGTCGGGGCTAATCACGGCGAGCAACCAGTCCGGCTCCACTTCTGCAAGCTCGTTGAGGGCCGCTCGCAGGCTCTCTCCTACGCTTTCCAGACTGCTCAAGCCTCGTACCTTGGCGATCACTGAAGGCTCGAATCGGTGCGCTGTTTGCCCCCGGCCTTGAGCCAGCCCTGCTTCCGACAGACCTGCACGATCGGTTCCAGCAAACGATCCTGCGCCATATGGTCCAGCAAGCGCTGACGAAAATCGACCAGAATGCTGGCGTCAAAGCCCGCATCATCCACTGGCAAGGAGAGCGCATATTTCCAATCCAGCCGCCCGCGCACCATCTCGGCAGCTTGACGGTCTGAGAGGTTTTCCAGCGCCTGAAACACCGTGACCAATGCCAGCCTCCACGGCGCTTCTGCGGCCCGTCCCCGTTTGGGAAACAGATCGGCAAAATCGGCATCCTCATAAATGGACCCCAGCGCATCTCGCAGATGCATGGACAGGGTTCCCTTTGGAAAGCTGGCCTGGGCAATCCGCCTGGTCAGGTCGGGAATGGGTTCGAGCGGTTGAGTGTGCAGCGACATCTTGATCCTCCTTTACCTCTTCATGAGGCACTTCCTCATGACCTTTTCCCCTCTACTCTACCCTCCTCTCCTTCCCTTGTCCACTTGTCCGGACAAAATTTCCCAGCAGAGTCTTTCAATGGCTTTACTCAGACCAAATTGTATAAGGTTCCGTAACAAGGCTCGTGAAAGAGTCGCTTTTGCCTCCGCGTCACTACTTGGATAGCATTTCTCCGCTATCAAGTCTCCCATCTCGATTGCAGAGGTCATGCGCTCCTTTTCAAATTCTAAGCGGGCTTTTTGCACGTCCACTTCTCGTCTCTCTATCTCAAGCAGAGCCTTTCTCATATCAAGCTCCGCATCTTGTGTTTCTATTCGGTGATCCTGTTCTCTATCTATGAACACTGCGCGTTTTGTTATCTCATTCCGTTTTATTTCTGCTTTTTTAACCTCTATTCCTAACTTACTTGCGCTATTGAGATAGTATGTCTTATTTTGCTTAGTAGCAGTAACAGTAAGTTTATTGTTATCAACCTTTTTTAATGCTTCTTCTTGTGCTATCTGCCAGATATGATCTTGAGGGGCTAATTGCAATGCTTCGTTGGCACGAGATAGCACCTCGTCCCATTGATTACGCGAGATGATTATACCCGTGTAAGCATCTAGCAATTTGAGACGTTGCTCTGGCTCACTTAACAGCAAAAGTGCGTTAGCAAAGGTTTGCTGAGCACGGTGCGGTCTGCCCGTAAAAAGATATGCAAGTCCCTGCAAGCAGTAGAGACTAGAAGGCATAGAACCAGGATATTGATTGTTGAGAGTATCTACTTCTCCTATAACATAAGACCAAGCACCTTTGTTAAAAGCCTTTTCAATTCTCAGTAACCTTTGTTGTATAATAGTGGTTTCTGTGGTGCTCCGATTGCTTATGGGTCTATTCCAATTTGCATTGAAACTCCGTTCAAAATGATTTTCTAGCGTCTCCAACAATTCTTGGAAGACTCTGTTATAGTCGTTGAGTGGCGGGTAGAAAAGGGTATGAATCCTTTTTAACTCATCAGGAATAGGGCATTGAAGATAGATCAAAGGAATGACAAGCATCCTTTTGGTAATACTATAGTGCAAAGCAATATCAATTTCTTCTTTTACAAATTTTGATCTTTTTGCAGCGGGTGAGAGCAAAACGATAAACACATTCCGCTCCTTCAACTCTTTCTGAATTTTCTTCCACCAAAAGTCTCCACCACGTAGTCCACCTGATTTATCGTACCAAACTGCTTCTTCATTACCAAGTCTCAGGCGTAAATCTTGTATCAATTTTATGCCAAAGTCATGATCTTTATGGCTGTGACTCACAAAGATGCGTGGATTAGAACGTGATGGAGTAGTCATTGATACCAATCTCCTGAATGTGTGTTGGTAGATGTGAAACCGCTCGCCAATATAGTCAGCTATCTTAGTTTTAAGCGCGCCTACATTAATATCGTGCGCGCCTCTTATTTATAAAGAACGAGAAAGTCTTCTACTCATCAAATGACTGAAAGTCGCTAGGGTTGTTAGGGCGGTGATAGTCCATACGTTACCCTTTCCATCACTAAACTTAAAACTTTCTATGTCAGATTGAACGTGAATGACCTATTGGAGTAACAATACTCCTATAAGCGAGAGTTTTTCTGATAAGAATATGAGAGAATGCCGCAGAATAGTTCATTTCTGACACTGAGAACAAATAAGGCGGCAGGTTGGTAGATTTTCAGATCAGGAATGCGCTTAAAATGACGCTTGTTGCAGGTGAGGACTGTCAAATCATAATACAGAACGGTTGTGCCTACCAACAGATCAAAATCAGCAATCATCTTCCCACGACGACGGAGCAATGAGCGGATTTCCGCAAATCGCTCCATGATTGGCTCCTTCCTTTATACGGTGGACTTGATGTAGGCGCAGGCGCTATGAACAAGAGACATGATACTGAGCATGGGATTTACCCCTGATGGAGCGGGAAAGAGGCTGCCGTCGCAGACGAAAAGGCCTTTCACGCCGTGGACTGCTCCGTGTTCACCGGTGACTGATGCTTTGGGGTCGGCTCCCATGCGGCAGGTACCCATCTGGTGGGCGGTGAACATCATGATGCGGTTGGCGTCCATGCCGTGCTGCTCTACCTGGCGGTCAAAGGCGCGCAACTGCTGCTCGCGAATCTCGCCGTCTGCCGGACGGTCCAGGCGCGTGCGCTTGCTATGCAGGGTGAGGATGGATGTTGCGCCGGCGGCAAAGTGAATGCGCGCAGCCTGGCACAGACCATGCTTGAGATGCTGCCGGTCATAGACAGAAACCACGTAGTCAATCACCGGTTCTCCAAAGCGATCCAGCGTTACAGTACCCTCGCCCTTGTCGCGTGTGAGCACGATAAAGGTCGCGAAGTTGGCTGCGTGGGTCATCTGTTCTCGATACTCACGCGCTGAAAACCAGGGCGTTGCCAGCCCCAGGAGACCGGGATGCGCGGGCGGCACTTCTAGCTTGTAGCCGTAGGTGCCATCAAGGTAGGCAAATTCATTCGAGTAGGCTGACTGCATCACACCCTTCCAGCTATAGACCTTTTCAGGATAGATGCCTGCAACAGTCGTGGTGGGATGCAGGTGCAGGTGACGACCAATATGTGGATTCTCCAAACCCGAACGCAGCAGGATAGCAGGTGAATGTATCGCGCCTGCCGCTACTATCACGGTTTTTGCGGAAATGGTCAGGTTGTGCGTCTTCCCGGTCTCACTATTCGTCACGGTCGCCTTGACGCCTTTGACATGCCCGTTTTCCAGAAGCACTTTGTCCGCGCTGCAACGCACGATAATACGCGCGCCGGAATCGTAGGCATCCTGTAAGTACGTCTTCATCGTAGATTGCTTGCAGCCATAGCGACAGCCAAAACCACAGGTTCCGCAGCGCTCTTCACACCCAACGGCGTTACGTGGGAGCACGCCCGCGTGGTAGCCCAGCGCCACACTGCCATCAAGAAGCAACCTGTTCTGCTGGTTATGCTGGCTATTGTCTGTATTGGCATTGATGCGTTTTTCCACAGCAGCAAAGCTCTCTTGCAATTGCGAGCCGGTAAAGCGGCCATGAAAGCCAGAACTTTGCTCCCATTCCTCAAGCACCTCAGATGAGGTTCGAAGCGATGTCATCCAATTTACCGTCGTGCCTCCTCCAAGCGTGCTGCCTGCCAGGACGATGATACCCAGGTCCTTTGATGTGAGGGTGCCTCGTTTCAGGTAAAGCTCCGGCATTGCCTGCGCTTCTTGCAGGGTAAAATTCGCTTCGTTATTATAGCCGCCCTTCTCCAGCACAATCACACTCTTACCGGCCATTGCGAGTTCGGCAGCGACAACTCCTCCACCGGCGCCAGAACCAATCACCACCGCGTCAGCTTCTAACGTGGTGTCACCAGCGATGGTCAATGGTACGATGGGCTGAGGGGCGTCAACGGGCGGGGGAGCCGGGGGTGTAGGGGGCGTATAATCGAACACTTCCCAGTTTGGATTGACGCCCTGGAGATCGGGAACGGAGAAGTAGATGAAGCCGGAGAGACGTTTGAGCGTCTGATACCCCTGGCGCAGCGCCGCCACAGGACTATTCGCCATAGCGGTGAGATACTTCTCGCGCTGCTCCTGAGTGAGCGCGACAAACGGCTTCGCACTTCTGGCAAGCACGAGGCTCGTGACCGGACTCGCCATCAAACGCAACAAGCGGCGAAAATCGGCCTGCGCATCTTCATTTTCCTGGGCAAGCGTCTCAGCAAGTAGCAAGGCAACATGCAGATCAGCGGCTTTGCGCCGGTAGTACGCTGACTCAATTTCGGAACTGCCGGGCGGGGGTTCGAGCGAAGGGAAAAAGGTATCGCACACTTTTTCTAAAATAGTGAATTCTTCAGGCGAGAGCCAGCCTGCAACACGTTCCCGGGCTGTCGTAGTCTCTGAGGATGAAGTAGCGGCCATATTACCTCCTTTGGCGAAGCGAGGAAAACAGACATGTTGATCTAGTAGATAGAGGCAGTATAACACATCCGCTGCTGGAGACCAGGCTCATCTGATAGCCGTTGTTGGAGAGCGATCCATTGTCTCAGTTAAAAGTCGATTCGTCTCAACACCGAGGAGGCCAAGATAGCAGAGCAACAGCGCGACCGTGACCCATTCAAGCACTGTTACCGTATGAAAGACGCCAGAAAGAATATCCATTAAAGCGGTTAAGACGCCCAGAATGAGGAGCCATCTCGGACATTTGGGATGATACCTCAAGGCGAAAACTGAAAAGGCGAATGCTGTCCCCAACAGGATATACAGGCAGGTGGAAAATATGCTGTGGAGAGCCAGGAAATTTATAGGATAGAGCCCGCTCATGAGCATAGCAAAGGCTCCGAGTATCCCGAATCCCTGTGTTACAAACAGCATGAGGTTCTGTACTCGGCTCTTTCCCGTCTTCCACTGGGACAACCCGGGGAAGAACAGCAGCAGCATGATACCGGTTGCGACGATCCCAATGTTGTAGAAGATAGCCCCGGAGGGATTCAAGTCGGTATTACCCAGGTCACTGAGCCAATTGCTCAGCGGGGAGTAGGGCAAAGTGTATCGGGAGAAAGCCAGGAAGGCAAATGTCAGGTAACACAGAATGGCGAATATGCTGGTAACGAAACTGAGAGAGTAATGTCTCTTCATGGGATACACCTCCGATGATCCGCTCATGTGCCGAGATTCATAGTTCGCGTGATGAGTGTAACACCCCGCAATCACACCTGACTCACAGAGGTTCTTCCTCACGTCACCGCCTGCTCTCAATCCTGGCAGCCAGTCTACTTATGGCTACTTTACTGTCAGAAAGAACGAGATACAAGCAAAAGTCACAAATCACGATTAAAGAGAAGGCATGAAAGAGAACACTACAACAGCAAAGTCACCGAAAGCGGCTCGCATATGGAATTGATGATGCAGGATGGTCACTACGCCGAGCTGTTCAATCTCCAGGCTGAGGCGTATCGCTGAGTACCGGAAACTCGGCGATACGCAGGCGCGCGCTGCCGTATGGTACCAGCGCGATCTCCTCTAGCGGCTCATCGCTCGTAACCGGGCTGAGTGGTGGCGAATCCGCCGAGTTCATACTTAGCGTCCAGTCGGGTATGCGTCTCCCTTTGCCGACCAGGCGCAGCGGGATTTCCTTCGCGGTAAAAGGCTGGCGCGTCAGAGGCCGTGTCTCCACGCGCAATGAACGTTCCGGCCTGGCTTTATCTATGAGCAATCCATAGTTCCAGGGCGAGGCCGGGTAGATCTCCCAGTCGGCGTAAGGGTCGCTGCCGCGCAGTTTTTGCCAGCGTTCCTCGAACGGGAAGCGCGTACACGAGCGGCCCGCGTTGTATACACAACGCGCCCTGCCCGCGCCGCTCGATTGCAATCGGCATGGGCAGCGTTAATCGCAGCCTGGCTCCATGCTGCCACTCGCGTTCAATTGTGAAGTAGTCGTCCGTTCGATCTATTATCTCGATGCGCTCTTCGTTCACTTGCAGCAGTGGCGCATCGCACCAACCCGGAATATGCAACTTGATGGGGAAGCGCGTTGGTTGAGCAAGCTCAATGCTTATTGCCACATACTCCTCAAATGGGTAATTCGTGTCAACTGTAAGCGTAGCTGGTTTGCCATTCGCGACCAGCGCCGAAACGCGACATGGCGCGTAGGAGATAGCGGCCAGCCCGCCATCAGGCGTTGCCATCCATTGGTGCGAGGCGAATTTGGGCCAGCCCTGGTGCATATTGGCGGTGCAGCAACCGTAATTCGGCTCTAATCCGAACAGGTTGGACTCGTCGCCATTGGCCGTCCAGTTGCGTTTCGCCAGCGTGCATGATACCTGGTTGACCTGTTGGTCGTACTGGTGGCTGCGCCAATCCTGGGAAATCGTGGCGGGCAGGGCGTTGAATGTGACTTTCTCGAGTAGATCAGCGTACAATCCATCGCCAAATATCCTGACCAGGTTTTCCAGCGTAAACATGTATTCGACGACGGCGCATAGCTCTGTTCCCTGGCTCGGATGCGTCCCGGCCAGCATTTCATCCCCGGAGAACATGCCGTTCACCTGCCCGTGATAGGTTGTCAGGTTTTGAATGCCACGCCACGCAGCCTCATAATAGAGTGTAGTGCCGGAATAGAGCCAGTAGAGCGCGGGTTCCTTGAGGGCCATCGCGATATTAACGACGTGCGCGCGCAGATCGTAAGGGGCCGTCTGCGGTCGCCAGAAGGGGAAGTGCGTGAAGATATCCGTCCAATCGAAGCTTTGCGCGTGCAACACATCGAGCACATCCAGCAGAAAAGCATCGCCCGTGCGATTATAAAGCCATGTGACACAGAGCATATTCTCGCCGCCGCGCGCCTGGCTCCAGCCGGTTAGTGGACGTTCTTTGAGGTGCGCGGCCTGGTACTGGAAATACTTCGTCATAAAGGGTATGACACGCTGATCGCCTGTGGCTTCGGCATATTGCGTCAACACCTTGAGCATAATCATGCGCGACCACCAATCCTCGTTGATGCGCGGCCCGAACTGTCCATTTTTACCCTGGCTGGCAAGCGCCCACTCGATCCAGGGCTGCGTTTTGGCGATCAACCGTTCATCCTTGAGGAGATAGGCCAGAGGCAACAGGCCATCCAGGTAGTATGGCCCGCGCTCCCAACTTTCGCCGCTGCCTCCGAGCCAGCCGCTTTGCGCTCCCACGTCCGGCCAGAACTCGTCAAGATGCCCGCTCAACCCCTCCGCCTGAATCTCAAGCTGGTCGCGCAGCCAGCCACGCGGTTCAATCGCGCCAGGCGGTAGATCGAGGAAAGCGGTAGGTCGAAGTGGTGCGCGGTTGTGCATGTAATTCGCCATAATTATCTTGTCTCCGTAATTGGCGGGTGGGCCAGGGCGACCGCAAGGGTCGCCCCTACCATACCACGAATGGGCCTTCATATTCCGTATATGGTAGGGGCGACCCTCGCGGTCGCCCTGGCTCTCGCTGTAACCTTCCCTCGTATGTATGAACGGGGTATCTTTCTAACTATCTACTTAAAAATCGTTAATTCACACGCTCAGGAGGAACGACTTGAAAAGACCTTCTATTTTGCTGCTCGCGTCAACCGTGCTGGT
The DNA here is from genome assembly GCA_963769535.1 of uncultured Chloroflexia bacterium. Taxonomy (GTDB): domain Bacteria; phylum Chloroflexota; class Ktedonobacteria; order Ktedonobacterales; family Ktedonobacteraceae; genus CF-113. The sequence goes on from CAVYMC010000011.1 coordinate 1,163,753, forward strand.
TGGCGTGCTGGTTGGCGTGCTGGCAGCAGTCCTGGCGATCATGCCTTCGCTGGCGCTCGCTTCGGGCGGCTCGTACATTGGACAATTTACTCACATCGGGACTGTTGCGTCAACTGTGCCTGCCAACGGGGATATCAATCCCTATGGCGTAGCGGTAGTTCCTACCACCACTGGCAACTTGACGAAGGGCAATATTCTGATTAGCAACTTCAACGCGGCCTCGAATCTTCAGGGAACAGGCACCACCATTGTGCAGGTATCACCCGGCGGTTCGGTGAGCGTCTTCGCCCGGCTCACCGCTGGCAAGCTGCATGGCGCTTGCCCCGGTGGAGTCGGTCTGACAACGGCGCTTGTGGCGTTGCGCCGGGGCTGGGTAGTCGTAGGAAGCCTGCCCACCTCTGATGGCACGTCAGCAACTGCGAAGGCTGGCTGCCTGATCGTGATTGATAGCAGAGGCAATCCGGTCGAAACCTTCTCCGGTGGGTCCATCAACGGCCCCTGGGATATGACCGCCTTTGACCTGGGGAAAGACGTTTCGCTCTTTGTGACCAACGTTCTCAACGGCACGGTTGCGGGCGGCGGTCAGGTCGTCAACCGGGGAACAGTCACACGCCTGAACCTGGATGTTCCCTGGACTGGCCGGGGCAAACCAGAACTCGAAAAGACGACGGTGATCGGCTCCGGCTTCTCTACGCGCACCGACCCCGCCGCGCTGGTGATTGGTCCGACCGGCGTAGGTCTGCGCAACGGCACCCTTTACGTGGCCGATAGCCTCAACAATCGCATTGCTGCCATCCCGCAGGCGATTACGCGCACAACTACCGCCTTTACTGGAAAAGATGTCACCTCCAACGGCTCGCTCAATGATCCGCTTGGATTGACCATCGCCCCTAATGGCGACATCCTGACCATGAATGGCAACGATGGAAGAATTGTGGAAACCACCCCGGGCGGTACCCAGATCGCGCACAAATTCCTGGACAAGACCGGAACTCCGCCCGGAGCAGGCTGTCTCTTCGGCCTGGCAATCGTGCCTGGCGCTAAGGGCGTCTACTTTGTGGATGACTGTACCAATACGCTGAATATTCTCAAATAGGTCACGCTTCAAGTAGAGTGCAGGAATCATACCCCCTCCTGCATTCATTCGTGATTTCACTATGGAATAGAGAGGGAATGTCTTTGCGAGCGTTCCTTCCCTATGTTATTATTAGCATGGAACATGAAACGACACTCTTTTGTAGGAACAGCGTAAAGGATAGGAAGCATATGACAATGACATCTCCTGGAAGAGTGCCAATGGTTATCCCCGCAGACCATATCCCTGGCCCCGGGCAGGGTCGCTGGACCTATAAAGATTACGCGGCCCTTCCTGATGATGGGCAACGCTACGAAATCGTGGATGGAGTGTTGTATATAGCACCGGCCCCCAACGAATGGCACCAGACTGCCGCTGGTCGCCTGTTCCGCTATCTTGCAGCCGCTATTGAAGACGCTCAACTTGGGCGAGTCTATATCGCGCCATTTGATGTCGAACTGGACTACCGGACGGTGGTGCAGCCCGACGTGCTTGTTGTACTGAATGCTCACCTTGAGAGAATTACGTTTTCGCGTGTCATCGGCGCGCCTGACCTTGTCGTCGAGATCTCTTCTCCCGGCACCGTAGGGTATGATAGAACCGAAAAGCAAAGAGCCTATGCTAACGCCGGTGTGCCTGAATACTGGATCGCCGATCCCGCGTCACGCACTGTTGAAGTGCTTGCGCTGGAGCATGGTACGTATCGTTCGCTCGGTGTCTTCGAGGGTAAAGCCACGCTGCCCACGCGCATTGTGCCGGATTTTTTGGTGCATGTCGAGCAGTTTTTTGGATAACTCCTCCAGATTGCATATTCACAAATCTGGAAGGCTATATTCTCATCGGCAATGATATTCACGATGCAGCTTTCATTGTACGAAGAAGATCAAGAGCATAGGCTAACGCAGCCTGAACTGCTTCACGTGTAAGACGTGGATGAGCTTCCAGAAGTTCATCTGTAGTAGCGCCAGCAGAGAGTTCTTCAAGAATATGCTCAACAGTGATGCGTGTTCCCTTGATAACAGGTTTACCCATCATCACCTTTGGATCTGTAGATATGTCATCTTCTCTCAATGCCCAACCCTCTTTCCACACCGCTCACATCATACACCCCTCCCCGCTGCTCATACCCTCCCGTAAACGGATCATCGGCCAGCAGCATCGGTGTATCGAGGTCGATATAGCGGAAGCCGCCCAGGCCGGCTACGAAGTGCGCAGCGGCGCTGGTAGCCAGGCGCGATTCCATCATCGCGCCTATCATCAGTTGGGTGTGCGTGGCGCGGCAGACGGCGGCAATGTTCAGCGCTTCGACAAAGCCGCATTTCATCAGTTTGATGTTGACGACGTTGCAGGCTCCCATGGAGATCAGGTGGGCGACGTTGGCGGCGCTGTAGGCGCTTTCATCGGCGGCAATGGGGGTGCTGGTGTGCTGTGTGACGTAGCGCAGGCCCTCGTAGTCTTCCTTATGCACCGGCTGCTCCATCATCAGGGGGCGGATATCGCGATTATCGAGCGCTTCCAGGCAGAGCAGGGCTTCGCTCGCCGTATAGCCCTGGTTGGCGTCGAGCGTCAGGCCGAGGCCGGGCGCGCCCTCGCGAATCGATTCGACACGAGCCACGTCTTCGCGGATGTCACCGCCTACCTTGATCTTCAGGCAGGTGATGCCGCGCGCCGCCGCTGCTTTTGCCAGTTCGTAGCCGTGTTCAGGCGTGACCATGGGAATGCTGTAATCGGTTTCGATAGCGCTGCTCGCGCCGCCAAAGAAGATATAAAGGGGCATCCCATAGGAATGGGTCAGGGCGTCGAGCAGCGCCATCTCCATACCCGCGATGGCCGTGCTCTGGCTGAAATAGACGCTGCGCATAAGTTTGGAGAGTACGCGCCAGTGCGCCGCATCTTTGCCTTCTAGCAGCGCCGCGCATCCACGCGCCGCCGCCAGGGCTGTCTCCTGGGTCTCGCCAGTGCTGGGCGAGAAGGGCGCGCATTCGCCATAGCCGACGCTGCCATCTGCAAGCGTGAGAGTTATCAGCACGTTGTTTGCCGAGGCAACGCTGCCGGTGGCAATGGTAAATGGCTCCAGCAAAGGAATGTTTAAGGGTTCAACGGCGACGGAACGAATGGTTGTACGCGACATGGCGTTTTCTCCTGTGAACAACGAGCCAGGGAGGGGGCAAGCCCTCTCGGCGTTCACTTCAGCACTGCTGTCATCCTGAGCGCAGCGAAGGATCTGTGCTCTGCCCGGCGAGAGATACTTCGCTGCGCTCAGGATGACACTTCTTTCATAACCAGGCCCTACAAACTGGTGCGGTTGCGCTGCTGGTCGGCGTGACGCTCAATCGCCAGCTCGATCAGGCGGTCAATCAATTCCTTGTAGGGCAAGCCGCTGGCCTCCCATAGCCTGGGGTACATGCTGATGGAGGTAAAACCGGGCATGGTGTTGACCTCGTTGATGTAGACCTGGTTCGTCCCGCGCTCTAGAAAGAAATCGACACGCGCCAGCCCGCTCAGGTCCAGCGATTGGAAGGCCAGCGCTGCCTGGCGGCGCACCTCGTCGGCGGTGGCCTGCGGAATACCGGCGGGAATGACGACCTGCGATTTGTTATCAAGGTACTTGGCGCGGTAATCATAAAATTCGTTGCTGGAGATGACTTCGCCGACCACCGAGATGAGCGGCTCGTCGTTGCCCAGCGCCGCGCATTCAAGTTCGCGGCAGTCAATGCCCTTCTCAATGATAATCTTGCGGTCGTACTCAGCCGCTTCGTTGATGAAATGCAGCAATTCGGCGCGGTCGTGCGCCTTATTTACACCGACGCTCGAACCCAGGTTGACGGGTTTGACGAAGTTTGGGTAGCCCAGACGCTGCTCGATGGCATCCAGAATGGGTTCAGGCGCGCGTTCCCAGGCGCTGCGACGATAGATCAGGAAATCACCGACGGGTAGACCTGCCTTCTGGAAGATCATCTTCATCTTCTCTTTATCCATGCCCAGCGCGGAACCCAGCACGCCACAGCCTACGTAAGGCACATTCGCCATCTCGAGCAATCCTTGCAGCGTGCCATCTTCGCCGTAGGTGCCATGCAGCACCGGGAAAATGACATCCAACGCGCCCGCATTGCCCAGATCTTCGCCCTGCTCTATTGGAATCAGGCGGCGCAGGCGCGGATCGCCCGTCAGCGTGACTGCCTTTGACGACTCTCCCTCTTGATCCTGGTGGTCTGGGTTCACCCCGTGTTCGGCTGCCAGCAGTTGCTGCGGTTTCGCGCCAAGCAGCCATGAGCCTTCTTTCGTAATGGCTATAGGAACGGCTTCATATTTGTCGCTGTCCAGGTTCGCCATCACCGATGTGGCCGAAGCCAGCGAAACTTCGTGTTCGCCTGAACGACCGCCATAAACGATGCCGACGCGAATTTTTTTCTTCACCATAATCTTCGCCTTTCGTCGGTTTATGTTAGCATTGCTAACATAGTTTCGATACGCATTCCGCGCGAGCCTTTGAGCAATACAAGGTCTTCGCTCTGCACTCGCTGTTTGAGTAATTCAGCGGCGGCACGTTTGGCCGCTTCAAGTTGCTCCTGATGCTCTAGATCGGCCTTGAAATAGAAGGTATGTGACTGCGGCATACCTGCTTGAATAGCTCCCTCGATGAAATAACGCGCATCTGTGCCGATAGCGAGCAGGTAATCGATGTTGCCGACCAGAAATGCGCCGCTTGCCATATGTTCTGCGCGCGAAAACTCACCCAGTTCGAGAATATCGCCCAGCACGGCCCAACGTTTGCCGCCAGGGGCAATGGTGGTGGCGCGCATGGCTCGCGTAATGGCTATAATCGACTGGCGATTGGCGTTATAGGTATCATCGATAAGCGTGCTGCCGTTGGGGCCAGCTTTGATCTCACAGCGCCCCTTCGCCGGAACGAGCGTTTCCAGCCCGGCGCATACCTCGTCAAAGGGCATCTCCGCCGCGTATCCTGCTGCTGCTGCGGCCAGCGCGATCATCACGCCATGCTGGCCCGGCAAATGCAGTTGCACGCGCCTCCTCTGCCCACCGTAGTTCAAAATAAAGCTGTGGCCGAGTAATTCATCGCCCCGCGAGTCGCTGCCGCGCACCTCGGCCTCTTCACTCAATCCGTAATAGAGTATGCGCGCCCGTGTCTTCGCGCTCATGGCTCGCACATTGGGATCGTCATAATTGAGTATAGCAATACCATCTGCTGTCAATGCTTCGACTAATTCGCCTTTCGCCAGCGCAACACGTTCCTGCGAACCAAAATATTCGAGATGCGCCGCGCCTACATTCGTAATTAACGACCAGTTAGGACGGGCAATGGTGTTGCATAGCCAGGCCAGTTCGCCAACCCACTGCGCTCCCATCTCCAGCACGGCGTAGCGATGTTTTTCTTCTAAACTCAGCAAGGTCAGGGGATAGCCTATTTCATTGTTATAGGATGCAAACGTCTTGAGTGTTGGCGCGCTGCGACTCAACACAGCCGCGACAGCTTCTTTGGCGCTGGTCTTGCCATTGCTGCCGGTAATACCAATGAAGATGGTATTATGCTGGCGCGCAGCTCGCTCATGAGCAGTTTTGTGCAGAGCAATCACTACGTCCGGCGCTACAATTTGCAGAAAATCGGGAGGAACATCGCTGGCTGGTTCTACACACAGGGCCGCGCCTGCGCCTGCCCGCGCCACGTCAGGAATAAAACGATGACCATCAACGCGCGCGCCCTTGATGGCAACAAAGAGATCACCTTTCCCTATCTGGCGGCTGTCATGGTGCGCAAAAGGAAATACTTGCGCGGCGCCGGGCGTGGCCGCGCTGCGCAGTGTAACCATACCCTCATTGCCCCGGAGTATATCGTCGAGGGTGAACATACCTCTCTATCCTCTCTCTCGAATCGCGTTGACCAATTATACCATAAGGCCGCATGTTGCATGGCGACCCTTGCGGTCGCCATGCAACATGCGGCCTTGTAACAATTTTACTAATAAAAAGTTAGATACTTGACAAAAGGAAGTTTATCAGGTATACTTTCTATGGTTAGTAAAGCTACTAACTATTTGATACTGAAATTTCCAGGAGGAATATACTAATGGCTTGGGAAATTGATCCCGCACATTCTGAGGCCCAGTTCTCGGTGAAGCATATGATGTTTACCACCGTGCGCGGCCATTTTAACGTTTTAAGCGGCCATCTTAATATTGATGAGCAGCATCCCGAAAATTCCTGGGTTGACGCCCAGGTCGATGCCAACAGCATTGATACACGCAGCGACTATCGCGACGGCCATCTGCGCTCGGCTGACTTTTTCGACGTAGAGAAAAACCCGACCATCACTTTCAAGAGCAGCAAGGTCGAGCGTCTCAAAGACAACGAATACAACGTGCTTGGCGATTTGACATTGCACGGCGTCACTAAACCTGTCCTGTTCAAGGCGGAATATGCCGGCAAAGCCAAAACCCCTACGGCAAAACCATCGCCGGCCTGAGCGCGAAAACCAGGATCAATCGCAAGGAATTTGGTCTTGGCTGGAACCAGACCCTTGAGTCCGGCGGCGTGCTGGTCAGCGAAGATGTCACCATCGAGATCGACCTGCAAGCTGTAGAGCAGGCGTAAAGATTGGCTCATAAGAAGAATAAGACCCTGGCGAGGAGCAAGCTCCTCGCCAGGGTCTTATTCTTCTTAATGAGCCAATTCTGTTGTATGATGGGGTCATCATCAAAAAATATTCTGCCACAATAGAAGGAGCGCTATTCATGAGAGCAGTCGTTATCACGCGGCCCGGTGGCCCTGAGGTGTTGGAAATACAGGATGTAGAGACGCCTGAACCGGTAGGCAAACAGGTTCGCGTGCGGGTGCGCGCGTCAGGCATCAATCGCGCCGAGCTGATGCAGCGCGCCGGGGCGTATCCCGCCCCGGCTGGTTCGCCACAGAATATTCCGGGACTGGAATTCGCGGGCGAGGTTGACGCGGTTGGCCCACTGGTGAGCAAGTGGAAGCCGGGTCAGCGCGTGATGGGCCTGGTGGGAGGCGGCGCGCAGGCCGAATATCTGGTTACGCACGAGGGCTTGCTGGTAGAAATACCGGACAATCTCGATTTCATCCAGGCCGGCGGCATCCCTGAAGTGTTCATGACGGCCCACGACGCGCTCTTTACGCAGGCCGGTTTGCAGATGGGCGAGCGCGTCCTGATCCATGCCGCAGGTAGCGGTGTTGGAACAGCAGCCGTCCAACTAGCGAGGGCGACAGGCGCGACAACGTATGGCACTTCGCGCACGCCTGCCAAGCTGGAAGCAGCGCGAGCGCTGGGTCTGGATGTAGGTCTGTCAGATCAAAACTTCGCTGCCGACATCCAGCGCCGAACCAATGGCGAAGGCGTGCATGTCGTGATTGATTTCATTGGCGCGCCCTACCTGGAGCAGAACTTGCAGTCGCTAGCCTTATGGGGCAGGCTGGTCTTCCTTTCGACAATGGGCGGCGCCCAAAGCAACATCAACCTGGGCATGTTGATGCAAAAGCGTATTTCCATGCGCGGCGTCACACTGCGCACCCGCACGCTAGAGGAAAAAATGGCGGTGACACGCCGTTTCGCGGCGGGCGTTTTACCCCTGCTGGCGAACGGGCAGGTGAAACCGGTTATTGAGCAAGTGTACGCACTGAATGAGATTGCAGAGGCGCATAGGGCGATGGGAGAAAATAGGAACTTTGGGAAACTCATCGTTACGATCGATTGAATAGTTGACATAGCTGCGATAATAAGGGCCGTTCCACATTTTATGTCTCGCTGCCCTTGCCAGGCGCATAAGCTATGCTTTTTCGATCACCAGCAACCCCGTCTCAAGCTCTCGTCCAACGACCACTGGCACGCTATTGCTTACACTGGTGCGCATACAAAATGGTGGATCGTCCGGCAGCCCACCTTCGACGACAGCCCGTGCCGCGCTACAAAAATCTAGCACCCTGGGTGGTTGAAATGCCTCGTAGAGCGCGATTGCCGCGCTCGCGCTGTCCCACAACTGGATATCGGCTTGCTGGCGTTGCAGTTCAAGCGTGAGATAGCCAGCGCATACAGCGTCATCCAGCCCGAAGTAGTCTGATTCGCCAGAACAGACGATATGGATATCACATGAGCGCATTTTCGCCAGCGCAAGCGCGTGGGCTGTGACGGCCCCGGCATTATAAAAACTCCCTGCCAGTCGCGGGGCTTGCTCCGGGCAGGCATAAAAAGCGCGGGTGCCGTTGGTGGTCGTCATTATCAATTCGCGCCCGCTCAGGTCAAGCTGTGAATACTGCACAGGCGAGTTGCCGTAATCGAAACCGGGAATACGCTGCACATTGCGTTCCCCGCACAGCAGGCACCCAGGAATCTTTTGCGCAGCTTCCCGCGCCTGCTCGATACTACCGGCCACCAGCACGCGCGCCGCGCCCTGGTCGAACATAACCGCCATGCTGGTAGTAGCGCGAATGACATCGACGACGATGTAGATGTCGTTTCTAGTAACATCGTTAATGACGATAGTGGAGGGTGTAAAATAGATGTCTAAGTACAAATTTGGTTCCTCAAATTCTACCTTCTGGAGTATATTTGCCATGTAAGGCAGATTAGCAAGCAATCTTCCCGGTGTCATCTTATCACGAAGTAAGATCGACTTCATACTTTCTGCTTAACGAACTAAAGTAAGTAAGTCTGTTCCAGAGCATCAGACTATGTTACAATAGAGAACAACCAGGGCAGGAGAGTGATAATCAATGACAGAACAAGCAATATCTACAACAGAGCAATTTGAATCAGGACAGAATGTATCTCAGCATGGGCAAGGAAATAGTGTTCAGCCCGTTCCTGCATCTGAAAATCTACTGCCCGAACCTCGTTTAGTACATACAGCAACCAACGGAAAGATATATTGTGGTGATTCGCTGCAACTCCTGAATAATCAAGAGATTGTGCCACCAGGCTCGGTTAATCTGATTATGACCAGTCCTCCCTTTGGGTTAGTGCGTCAAAAAGAGTACGGAAATGTTGATGCCGACGAGTATGTCGAATGGTTTCGTCCCTTTGCGCGGGCATTCTATAACTCTCTTGCTGATAATGGATCACTGGTAATTGATATTGGGGGAGCCTGGATACCCGGTCAGCCCACCCGTAGCCTGTATCACTACGAACTATTGATAATGCTTTGCCGCGAGTATAATTTTCACCTGGCTCAAGAGTTTTACTGGTGGAATCCGAGCAAGCTTCCGTCACCTGCTGAATGGGTGACTGTACGTCGTATTCGTGTCAAGGATGCAGTAAATTGTATCTGGTGGCTATCGAAAACTCCCTGGCCGAAAGCATCCAATATACGTGTTTTACAGCCATATAGTGATTCTATGCAAGAACTGCTTCAAAACGGTTATAAGGCAAAGCTGCGTCCAAGTGGACATGATATTAGTACGAAGTTCTCTTATGACAATGGGGCATCAATTCCACCAAATATTCTCGCTATCCCGAATACTGAAAGTAATTCCGCGTATTTGCGTTACTGTTCTGAACATGATTTAAAAGCTCATCCCGCGCGATTTCCTGCGCTCTTGCCAGAATACTTTATTCGTATGCTAACTGACTCAGATGATCTGGTCGTTGATCCGTTTGCAGGTAGTTGCGTTACAGGAGAAGTAGCCGAACGTTTGAACCGTCGTTGGGTATGCGCTGAACTGCGCGAAGATTATGTGGAGAGCGCTCTTAGTCGTTTTGCTGAAGGCGGTAGAGCAGCTACTTCAAACGGAAATGCTGAGAAGTACTATAAGCTTGCTCGCCCTGGCCTTTTATGGAATGGTGTTGATGGTGAGCTATTGCCGCAAGATGGAGGAAAGAAACGGCAATTAAAACCCAAAGCTGTGAACACTCCATTGACTCATTGTGAAGCAGAGACTAAGCACACATACACAGAAGAGCCTATCAGCCACGAGGTTGCAGCTATTAGACATAAAACTTTGAAACCTGAAGTAGAGACTCAGTACCAGGATTACCTATTGTAAATTGTTTTCTCAAATATTCGTTAATGTTTTCAGTTCCATAGCTCTGCGAGCTTTTTTGTTAAGGATTTCGACAATAGCAAGTGGTGATGCCGTCAGGATGTTTAGATCGCGCTTATCAAGCGTAACGATATTGAGGTGAGTGTCTTGCATCACATCATCGGCATAAATAAGTGCATCCCTGCTAAATTGTCCTGTTGTCACCACAAGAATAACATTTGATTTGAGCTGGATTGAAAGCCCTACCTCTTTAGCAATATCTTCTAATGAAACTTTACCGTCAGGAGTGTTTTTACACTGTATCTGCCAGCGGCTAAAGACAAGCCGGGTACCCTCAACAATAACATCAACCTCGAAACCACTGGCCTTTTTCCCACGCTTGCGCCATGCTTTAAACTCTAAACCAAGCAGGCGCATAAAGTAGAAAGACAGTGCTTCTAATGCTTTTCCTTTGGTTCCGGTATCTTCTGCTTGCATCTCTTGCAATATTTCAGATAGAGGCTTTCGTAGGAGTTGCCGTACTGCCAAGCCTGTATTGGCAAGTGAATCAACAAGAGCAGTCAAATATTCGTTTGCAAATTTCTCAGTACGATAAACAAGATATGATTTACCTGTCACCTTACTCGGATTCACAAGCGTGATATAGCCAGCAGTTTGGAGTGGCTCTAAAACGTCACCTTTGAAGCTTTTCGGATCAAACGATGTGCCATAGAGTTCCTCTGCATATTCTTTGATCTTATTGCCTTGCAGAGGCTCCTCATCTGGTATCGTTTCCATTGGTAGATTGCAGAGAGCTTTCAGCACTGCGCGTTGGTCTTCTGGCATCTCAGCTAAAAGATCTGTCTCCTGCTGATTTGCGCCGATGAGCTGAGTAACACGTTCCATTTCCAGGCACTCGAAATTTCCGTCGCAGCTAAATACACCTGCGAGTCGGAGCCAGCCACATAGCTTGCTGATATGCGTGCTACTAGGTGGAACATAAATACCCTGCGCATGTAACATCTCAGCAATGCTTAGCTGAGTGGGACGCTCTCCTGATTTGATCAAGGTATCGATAGCATTGACGACTTCGATGCCGCGTAAATTGAGAAGAATGTGACGCGCGAAGGCAGTATATAGTTCAATGGGTTGTGATTGCAATGCAAGAAGCGCGTGACTTACTTCGGTAAGTTGATCACTGTCGTCAATCAGGAGATATTTTCTCATGCTGAGTATCGTATTTTTTGCCGTTTTAGCAGGGCGATTATACTCAACAGCTAGCGCGTTTGTAAATGTCTCATCATCTCCCTCATATTGCCGGGCAAGCTCTAATACACGTACAAGGTCAACCTGATTGGGACCAAATTCTGAACCCATCGGAATGGCGGATTTTGGCATTGATTACCTCACCATTTAAAACAAAACTGCTATCCTTTTAGAAATTCTATTCCTAGATAGTGAAAGCGGAAAGAAGCGCAATGAGCGGGGTTTACAGTGGGGCTAGTATAACATGGGAGGTAGCGAAAAGCGAATCCTGAGTGTCCTTAAACGAAGAAACTCTCGTAAGCGGGAAATCACTTACGAGAGTTTAAGGGGTTGAATAGATAGTTATTTCCCCAACTTCTTCTGGCGTTCCATCTCCCTCAATTCCACACGTCGAATTTTGCCGGAGATGGTTTTGGGCAGTGTCTCCACGAACTCGATTTCGCGCGGGTATTTGTAGGGAGCGGTGACGCGCTTGACGTGATCCTGTATTTCGCTTGCCAGCGCGGGCGAGGCCGTGTAGCCGGGGGCCAGGATGATGTAGGCTTTGACGATCTCGCCGCGCATCTCGTCCGGGCTGGCGATCACCGCGGACTCAGCGATGGCGGGATGCTCTTTGAGCGCGCTTTCCACCTCGAATGGCCCGATACGGTAGCCCGCGCTGATAATCACGTCGTCGGCGCGTCCCACGAACCAGAAGTAGCCGTCCTCGTCCTTGTAGGCGCGGTCGCCTGTGATGTACCAGTCGCCGCGCACGCAGCCATTGGTGGCATCCGGGTTGCGCCAGTACTCTTTGAACATCCAGGTGGGTCTGTCCGGCTTAATCCTCACCGCGATATCGCCTTCTTTATGAGGGGGCAGTTCGCTGCCGTCGTGGTCGATCACGCTCACGTCGAAGCCGGGCGAGGGTTTGCCCATCGAGCCGGGCTTCACCGTCAAGGGCGGGAAGTTGGCGCACAGCAGCACCGTCTCAGTTTGCCCGTAGCCGTCGCGGATGGTCATGCCTGTTACTTCCTGCCAGATTTTGATGACCTCTGGATTAAGTGGCTCGCCCGCGCCCACGCAGTGACGCAGCGCCTTCGGCGGGTTGGCTTTCAGGTAGGCCATCGGCTCATCAAGCACCAGCATACGATAGGCGGTCGGCGGCGCGCACAGCGTGGTGATAGGATAGTCGTGCAGCATCTCCAGCGTTTCGATGGCATTGAACTTGCCGCGTGCATCCTGCATGAACATGGCCGCGCCCATCACCCAGGGGCCAAAGAGATTGCTCCACGCCGCCTTTGCCCAACCCATCTCGGACAGATTCCAGTGCAGATCGTCTTCGTGCAGGTCTAACCAGTACTTTCCGGTGATGGTATGTCCGATGGGGTAGCTGGCGTGCGTGTGCAGCACCATCTTGGGATAACCGACCGTGCCGGAGGTGAAATAGACCAGGCAGGAGTCATCGCTGCGCGTCTTCGGGCCAGTATATTCGGGCGAAGCTTTTTCCGCGATCTGGTGATAATTCGTCCATCCGGCGCGCTCGCTCTGCGGGGTATCAACCAGTATGGCATACTGAATGGTGGGGCATTCGCCGCGCACCTGGTCGAACTTGGCCGCGCCCTCGCTGTCGGTGATAAAGCCCGCCACTTCCGCTACTTCTGAACGGAACTGGATATCTTTGGGCGTCAACAGCGTCGTGCTGGGGATAGGAACCGCGCCCAGCTTCATCAACCCCAGCACGGTCTCCCACCACTCCGGCACGCGGGGCAACATCACCAGCACGCGGTCGCCTTTCTGAATGCCGAGCGCGGCGAATGCGTTGGCAGCGCGGCTGGAATGCTCAGCGAAGTGGGCATAGGTCAATTGACGCCTCTCGCCGTCTTGTCCTACCCACAACATCGCCAGCTTGTGCGGGTCGCTGGCCCATTTGCCAATCACATCGGTAGCAAAGTTAAAATATTCGGGAACGTCCAGGTGGAAACTACGTCGTTCCGCATCGTAATCGGTCATATGCGGCGTTCTTGCTACTGTCATACACGAAACTCCTTCTCTTGCGCTGTGAAAAATGGGTGCCTCTACTTATTAACCTCAGTATATCCCACAGAGCGGCTCGCGTCGAGAGGCAGCGCTGACCAGGGAGGGGACAAGTCCCCATAAACGCAAACTTGAGCGGTAGGACGACCAGAGCGGGGGGGTCGCAGAGCGGCGAAGCCCCGCCCTGGTAGGAAACGAAAAATAGTACTTTTTCAAACGCGCCAAAAAAGTACTTGACAGGACGCAAACACAGTGGTAATATTCCACTTGCGTCCGCAGGCAACTGTTGAGCGCAAAGTGGTGCGGAAGCATCGCGAGAACCTGAACAACTGAAGAGTGGTAAGGAATAAATAAAGTACAGTAATTAACCTGTCAATTGGAGATAACTCATTCACAATGAACTTGAGTCTCTGCTAAAGAGATTCGATATACATTTGGATGGCGAGTTTGATCCTGGCTCAGGATAAACGCTGGCGGCGTGCGTAACACATGCAAGTCGAACGCGCTTTTCTCGCAAGAGGGGAGCGAGTGGCGGACGGGTGAGGAACACATGGGTACCTACCCTGAAGTGAGGGATACCGGCGAGAAATCGCCGACAATACCGCATAGGCTTCTTTCTTGAGAGAGGGAGAAGCAAAGTCTCGCGAGAGGCGCTTTGGGATGGGCCTGTGGCCGATTAGCTAGCTGGTGGGGTAATGGCTCACCAGGGCGACGATCGGTAGCTGGTCTGAGAGGACGATCAGCCACACTGGGATTGAGAACGGCCCAGACTCCTACGGGGGGCAGCAGTGAGGAATTTTCCGCAATGGGCGCAAGCCTGACGGAGCAACGCCGCGTGCAGGACGACGGCCTTCGGGTTGTAAACTGCTTTTCTGTGGGACGAGAACGGACGGTACCACAGGAATCAGCCCCGGCTAACTACGTGCCAGCAGCCGCGGTAATACGTAGGGGGCAAGCGTTGTCCGGAGTTACTGGGCGTAAAGCGCACGCAGGCGGTTCTGCGCGTTTCCGGTGCCAGCTCGTTGCTTAACGACGGGAGTGCCGGGAAGACGGTGGGACTCGAGGGCCTCAGAGGGACATAGAATTCCGGGTGGAGTGGTGAAATGCGTAGATATCCGGAGGAATACCAAAGGCGAAGGCAGTGTCCTGGGAGGTTTCTGACGCTCAGGTGCGAAAGCCAGGGGAGCGAACGGGATTAGATACCCCGGTAGTCCTGGCCGTAAACGATGACCATTAGGCGTGTGGGGTATCGACCCCCTGCGTGCCGAAGTTAACACATGAAATGGTCCGCCTGGGGAGTACGGTCGCAAGATTAAAACTCAAAGGAATTGACGGGGACCCGCACAAGCAGCGGAGCGTGTGGTTTAATTCGATGCGACGCGAAGAACCTTACCAGGGTTTGACATGCATGCGACATCTCCAGAGATGGAGTTTCCTTCGGGACGCATGCACAGGTGCTGCATGGCTGTCGTCAGCTCGTGCCGTGAGGTGTTGGGTTAAGTCCCGCAACGAGCGCAACCCCTGTGGTCGGTTGCATCTTTCCGACCAGACTGCCGCGATCAACGTGGAGGAAGGTGGGGATGACGTCAAGTCAGCACGGCCCTTACGTCCTGGGCGACACACACGCTACAATGGCTGGAACAATGGGGAGCCAACCCGCGAGGGGGAGCCAATCCTATCAAATCCAGTCTCAGTTCGGATTGGAGGCTGCAACTCGCCTCCATGAAGTTGGAGTTGCTAGTAACCGTGGGTCAGCACACCACGGTGAATCCGTTCCCGGGTCTTGTACACACCGCCCGTCACACCACGAAAGTCGGCAACACCTGAAGCCGCCGGGCTAACTCGCAAGAGAGGCAGGCGTTGAGGGTGGGGTTGGTGATTGGGGTGAAGTCGTAACAAGGTAGCCGTACCGGAAGGTGCGGCTGGATCACCTCCTTTCTAGGGAGTCCGGTTCCTCTCTCCATGCGGGGAACCTATCCCAGGTCGATCCTCTCTTTCTTTTCATGAGAGTAGAGGTACCTGAAAACATGAGTGTGTCCTATGATAGGTGAACATGCGCTTTGTCAAGCCTTACCACTCTTGAGTTGTCCGGGGCCACGGTGTTACGCGCCATTTGAGGGCTTTTAGCTCAGGTGGTTAGAGCGCAGTCCTGATAAGACTGAGGTCCCTGGTTCGAGTCCAGGAAGGCCCACCCTCTGCCGTTATCTTTGTACGATCCGCTTGAGATACTGCGCGAATACTACAAAGTATGAGGGGACGTAGCTTAGTTGGAAGAGCGCCGCCTTTGCACGGCGGAGGTCAGGGGTTCGAATTCCCTCGTCTCCACCCGGGAAACACCCGTTCCCATCCCGAACACGGTAGTTAAGCTTTTCAGCCCCGATGATACTTGAGGGGTAGCCCTCCGGGAAAATAGGACGTTGCCGCTCCACCCGCCTGCACAGGCGGGCTTTTTTTATTTGGCTGGCTTTTCAGTACACAATAGGCTCCTCCAGACATTGCTCGGTGCATGGACAGATTGTGATGAGTATGAGATATTGTAACCGACAAGCGTGATACAGGTGTGAAGCGCGTGTGGTAGGGTTTTCTCGAAGAGAAAATATGGCCGAATATTTCAAGGTACATGAGTTGCTACTCGCTGGAAGCGAGGGCAACGAAGGAGAATTCATTATGCAACAGACGACGTATCCCGTCCAGTTCTCAGTCGACTACCCGGATCGGCCGCTCAACCGGCTGACCACATTCTTCCGCCTCATCATGGCCATCCCCATCGCGATCGTGCTGGGAGCCGTGGACGGAGGGACCTGGCAGTGGACATCGAACACCTCGACCGCGGCGCACTCGACTTCGGCGGTCGCGGCCGGAGCTGGCGGTTTGCTGTTCTTCGCTCCCCTGTTGATGATCGTGTTCCGGCGGAAGTACCCCCGCTGGTGGTTCGACTGGAACCTCGAACTGCAGCGGTTCGGCAACCGGTTTGGCGCCTACATGGCCCTGATGGACGATCGGTACCCGTCCACCACCGATCACCAGTCCGTACACCTGGACTATGCCTACCCCGACGCGGAGCGCGAGCTCAACCAGTGGCTTCCTCTGGTGAAGTGGTTCCTGGCCATCCCTCACTACATCGTGCTGTTCTTCCTGAACATCGCGCTGTTTGTAGTGGTGATCATCGCCTGGTTCGCCATCCTGTTTACCGGCAACTACCCCAGGGGCATATTTGATTTCGTGGAGGGCGTCATCCGTTGGAACAACCGGGTTATTGCCTACGCCTTCATTCTGGTCACCGACCAGTATCCACCATTTCGGCTGAGCTTGTAAGGAGGAATACACCCCGCCTATTAGGGCTGCGGCGTGTACTCGCGCTCACCTTCCTTAGAGGTCTCTGATTCCTGCTGCGGTGGCTGATATCCTTGCTGGTAAGACTGATATGGCGGTTGGTACGGTTGACCCTGCTGGTATGGCGGATACGTGGGCGGCAGCCCTCTGTTCAGACCTCCCATTACGGGGGCAGCCAGCGCTCCCAGTATCATTGAAAAGCCGATTGGGAGCAGGATCCACGGCCAGAAGCCGATCGCGAAGCAGAGCGCGAGCCCGAGCAGCCACACAAAGCCGTGGAGTCCGCTATAAGCTGTTTTGTGATGATAGGAGCTAAAGCCACCCAGCAGCGAAGCGAATGCCAGACCGACAAACAGAATATGCTTGATTTCAATTGCGCTGTCGTCCCCATACCTGCTCATTCACAAGGTTCGTTGGTCGTTCGCCCCGTAATATGCTGGCAATCTGCTCGCAGGCCATGACCTCCATGCGTAACACGCTGGCGCTCGTATACGAGGCGATATGCGGCGTGCAAATAGTATTGGGCAGCGCGAACAGAGGATGATTGGTCATCGGCGGTTCGGGATCGAACACGTCCAGGGCCGCACCGGCCAGGTGGCCTGAGCGTAGGGCCTCTAACAAGGCCGTCTCGTCGATCAAGGCTCCACGCGCAGCATTGATCAGGTAGCTCCCTCGCGGCATAAGGCTCAGCGTTCCGGCGTGCATGAGATGATGGGTTGCAGGCGTGGCAGGGCAATGCAGAGAGACGACTTGAGCGCGCGGCAATAATTCTTCGAGCGAAAGAATCAGCTCTACTCCTAATACGTTGGCTCGTTCGGGTGTGGTATACGGGTCAAATGCCAGTACCTTCATCCCCAGCGCCTGCGCTATGACCGCGACGCGACTCCCAATACGTCCCAGACCAACCAGTCCCAATACAGCGCCATATACCTCAAAACCGGGTGTCAGTTCCCGAAGTTCCGGGAATGGGTGTCCTGAGCGCAAGATGTCGTCGGTAAGTGTGACATGCTTGCAGAGATTGAGCAGCAGGGCTATGGTATGTTCAGCCGTAGACTCGGTCGGCCCATCAGGGGAATTTATCACCATGATACCGCGCTGAGTGGCCGCGTCCAGGTCGATGCGATCCACGCCAATGCCAGGTCGAGCGATGACACGCAGTCGGGGACCGGTGCGATCCATCATGTCGCCCGTCACAAATGTTGCGCCGGACACAATAATCACGTCAGCATTTGCTGCCTCTGCGCCCCAATCGTTGCGCTCGCCGACGATGCTGGTAGAAATGAAGGCCAGGCCCTCCAGCACAGCCATAGCCTCCGGTCGCAGCGCTCTACCCGTCCATACAAATGCTTGCGTCACTATCGGCTCTCCTTTCTGCCTGACCTATACTGACCTATAGACGCGCCGCGCGCAAGTTGCGCGTGGCTTCTGCTATCATGCTGCTGATATCCGTCGTTACGCTAATCATCTGGAAGCCCTGGCGTATTCGTTGGGCGGCGGCCTCTCCGTTACTGCTGAAGATGCCCGTTGCGACGTGATGCGCCCGCGCGCTGTCCTTGATACGTTCCAGCGCCTCCATAAATGCGGGTTCGGCTCCATCACTGCTGGGCGCGAGGCCGATTTGAGCATGGAGATCGTTCGGCCCGACAAAGGCGACATCGATTCCGTCCACGGAGAGAATTGCATCCAGGTTTTGCAACGCCGGCGCGCTCTCGATCTGGACAATCACCAGCGTTTCATCGTTGGCTATGCGCGCATACTCCGGCCAATCGGTGATGCCAAAACCATACGGGCCAAAGGCTCCGCCGATGCTGCGCGTGCCACGCGGCGGATATTTAGCGAACTCCACAGCGCGTTGCGCCTCTTCGCGTGTATTGACCATCGGCACCACCACGCCCCACGCGCCAGCATCCAGCGCCCACTTGAACCACTCGACTCCGTTGGCGGGAACACGCACGATGGGGGCGCTAGTCCCGGCATCAACGATGGTCGCTACCATGTCAGCCATAAGAGCGGGATTATGCGCGCTATGCTCCATGTCTACGACGAGCCAGTCAAAGCCGAGTCGGGCCATAATACGAGCCGAGGGGACGCTGGGAAGACTCAGCCAGGCTCCCAGAGCCGGTTCGCCTCGTTTGAGCTTTTCTTTCACCTGGTTTGTACGCATCGCTTACTCATCTTTCTTTCTGTCGAACCTACGATAAGATCTGTCCTTATAATATAACCTCTTTACCACGTTAACCAGAGGCGGGGGCAAGTTCCAAAGTCGTTCATTGAAGACCTGCTGGCATCCTGAGCGCAGCGAAGGATCTGATTCGCCTTTGCTGCTGTCCACCTGGAGAACATTTTGTGTTGGGCTGTCATCCTGAGCGCAGCGAAGGATCTGATTCGGCGGAGACCGAGATCCTTCGCTGCGCTCAGGATGACAGGTGGCGGGCGGGGCTTGCCTCCACCATGGCCGCAACACACATAGTTCAAAAGGCAGGCGCGACGGCGATGGGGCGCACGGGCGAGCCGGTCGCCCCACGCAGCTTGAGTGGCAGGCAGATGAAGGTAAATTCATAGCGCTGATCGAGCGCCAGTTCCTCCAGGAAGAGGTTTTCTATGATATAGATGCCGTGATGTACGAGCAAGATCACATGGCCGGGCAGCGTTACCTTGAGATCGGGATCGACAACGCCCACCTCGTCCCACGCCACGTTGTCGGCTCCCACTGCCCGAACTCCCCTGCTGGCAAGCCAGGAGGAGGCGCTGGCGCTCGCCCCACCCGCTTGCAGATAGACGGTCGGGTCCTGCCAGAACGCGCCATTGCCGGTGCGGAGCAGTGCCACATCTCCCTTATTTACCGCGATGTCCTGGTTACGTTCCGCGGCTTCGAGTTCTTCACGCGTGATCGGATTGCCGGTTCCTATGCGATCTACTCCCCGCTGACGCGCAATGTCGAGCAATACACCGCGTGTAACAAGCGGCTCAATCGTCTCCGCGCCTAACGCGGTAAATCCTTGCGATGTTTGAATGCGAGCGTCAATTTCTACACCACCGTACAGGCGTAAATCTTCGGCCTGGTGACACAGGGCATCTATGTGGGTACCCGAGTGTTCGGTTGTGTACATAAAACCGGAGGCACTCGTCCTGGTCTCGCTCATGCCGCGCTCGTGACGGCGGTGAAGCGTATAAACGTAGCCGGGTGCGTGGCTTGGAAAAGTCGGCGCTCCAAAGTAGCGCGGCTGCTCAAGATCGTAAACACGCGCGTTGGTTGATATAATCATGCTTGACCTCCTGGCGAATGGGCATCATTCACGCCTCATTTTTAGCAGCATTATACACCATGAGCATCCCGGCTCGGATTATCGCCTTATGAATGCTCCCGTCATTGCCTTTTTCTTTTGGAGACCTATCCCACGGGAATATTTAACACTCCCTTAACAATCTTTAACATATCCATTAAGCATAGTTAATACAGCAGTGATACCGTTTAGATAGGACGATAACAGGGAGATGAAACCTGTTGCGCGTCATCTATTGGAAACTTTTGATATTGCTCGTAGGAAACGGGCAGGAGGAATTATGCGGAAGCAATCGCGTATGACGATTATGGTAGGGATAGCAGTGCTGATTAGCCTACTTATTTCAGCCTGTGGCAGCACTTCCACAGGCGGTTCGACACCCACACCGGGTCAAACGCCCACGCCCACAGCGACCTGCCCTGCGATCTCAGGGTTGACCGGGGCGGGTTCGACCTTTGATAACCCGTTGTTCTCACAGATGTTTGCCCCGTCCAACTACCCGACGACCAAATGCGGCCTCAACGTCAACTACCAGTCTGTGGGCAGTGGCGCGGGCATTAACCAGTTGCTCGCTCACACGGTGGACTTCGGCGCCACGGATGCGCCTTTAACAGACGCGCAAGAAGCCAAAAGCACGGCAGGGCTGATCATCCACGTCCCGGTCACGCTGGGCGCGGTGGCGATGTCCTACAACCTCACCGGCATCTCCGGGCATCTCAATTTGACCCCGGACATCATCGCTGGCATCTACCTCGGCACGACCACCTTTTGGGATGACGCCGCGATTAAGGCTGCCAACCCGGGAGTCACGCTTCCTCACGAGACGATTACACCAGTGCATCGCTCAGACGGCAGCGGCACGACGAGCATCTTCACGCATTACCTGAGCGCGGTGAGTACGACGTGGTCATCGAAGGTGGGCGCAGCTACCACCGTCAACTGGCCTGTGGGAGTTGGCGGCAAAGGCAATGCCGGCGTCGCTGCAGCAGTCAAAAGCACGGCCGGGGCGATCGGCTACGTCGAACTGGCGTATGTCGTCTCGAACAATCTCTCCTTTGCAGCCATCCAGAATGCCAATGGGAAATTGGTATTGCCCTCTCTTGATGGAGCCAAAGCAGATGCGGCCAACGTGACAACTATTCCCGCTGATCTGCGCTTCTATATCGTGAATGCGCCTGGCGATACGTCCTATCCCATTTCGGGCTTCTCGTGGGTCGTCGTCTATCAGACACAGACCAATACTGCCAAGGGTCAGGCGCTGGCAAACATGCTCTGGTGGATGACTCACGCAGGCCAGCAGTACTCCACGGCGCTCAACTACGTACCTCTGCCCGATACTATTGTGACAAAAGACGAGGCGCAGATCAAATCGATGACCTGCGGCGGCTCGCCGTGCTATACGGGGATCGTCAGTTAGTGTGTGAGTAGTCTTGTCAGCTTGTCTCATGGCCGGAAGAGAGGGATAACTTCCCTCTCTTCCACACGCCAGCTTCTTTTTCCTGCTCTTCTATTAATTAGAGTAGTTAGAGCGAACACAGGGAAAAGGGGATGCTGTGGATGGCTAGAGATGCATGGCGCTGGCGCAAAAAGGAAAGTGGTGCTGTATGCAACAGAGCCTTCCTGGGGCGAGGAGTGTGGCGCGGTTGCTCGGATTGGGCAACCGCCGGCTCAGTGATACGCTCTTTCGCGGGATCACCATGCTGCTCGTCCTGTTCGTGGTGGTGATCATCGCGGGGATCACATGGATTCTCATCAGTAATTCGATGCTGACGATCCAGCAGTTTGGCTTCAGTTTTCTCACGATTCAGGCCTTCGATCCCGTCCACAACGTGTTCGGGGTCGGTCCAGCCATTTTTGGGACGCTGGTGACTTCTGCTTTCGCCCTCATTTTCGCCATCCCTATCGGGGTGGGTACGGCCATTTTTCTGGTCGATTTTTGCCCGCGCTCTATTCAAAGACCTCTGGCGTTTATCGTGGAACTGCTGGCTGCCGTCCCAAGCGTCATCTACGGACTATTCGGCTTTCTCGTCCTGGCTCCCTGGCTGCAGGGGTCGGCGGAGCCCTGGCTGCAGAAGTACCTGGGGTTCCTGCCGTTCTTCCAGGGTTCGTTCCACGGGCTTAGCCTGCTGGCCGCTGGAGTCATCCTGGTGATTATGGTACTTCCCCTGATTACCAGCGTCTCGCGCGAGATCATCCTCACGACGCCAACTGCGCAGCGCGAGGCGCTCCTGGCATTGGGTGCGACTCGCTGGGAAGTCATTCGCCACGCGGTGCTCCCTTATTCGCGCATCGGCATTACCGGCGGTGTGATCCTGGCGCTGGGCCGCGCGCTCGGTGAAACGATGGCGGTCACGATGGTCGTTGGCAACCAGGCCTCGCCTATCGGTCCGAGCCTCTTCAATTCAGGTTACACGCTCTCGAGCGTCATCGCGAACCAGTTCGGTGAAGCCACCCCCGGCCTCTTCTTCTCAGCGGTAGTCGAGGCTGGCCTGCTGGTTTTTATCATCACCCTGATCACCAATATCATCGCGCGCGTCCTGATCTACCGGATGGGACATCGCCTGGGAGGACTTACGACATGAGTGTCATGGTAGATCGGCAGCAGCCAAATGCCAACCCTTTCCAGGCTCCGCGCACAGCGCACAACGCGCTCCGGCGCGCCAGCAATATCGCCATCATCGCCCTCTCGCTACTGGCAACGGCGTTCGCCGTGGCCGTGTTGCTCTTCCTGCTGTTGTATGTACTGCGCCAGGGGCTTCCCTACATCAATATCGATCTGTTTACCAAAATCCCCACGCCTAATGGCGAACCGGGGGGCGGCCTGGCAAACGCGATCCAGGGATCGCTGATCCTGGTCGGTCTGGCCTCGCTCTTTGGTATCCCTTTAGGCCTGTTCACGGGCATTTACCTCTCCGAATTCGGAGGCCGTGGGCCAATTGCCATGGGGGTGCGCTTCCTGGTCGATGTGCTGACTGGCATCCCGACCATCATCTTCGGCCTGTTCGCCTGGATTTTCATCGTTGTTCCCCAGCAATCTTTTTCGGGGCTAGCTGGAGGCGTGGCCCTGGGCATTATCATGATCCCGATTGTAGCTCGCACCTCAGAGGAAGTGCTGCGCCTGGTGCCGAAAGAACTACGCGAGGCGTCGCTCGCCCTGGGCGCGACCGAGTCACGGACGATTCTGCGGGTGGTCATTCCTTCAGCGAGCAGTGGCATCATCACCGGCATCGTCCTGGCGATGGCGCGTGTGGCCGGCGAGACCGCCCCGCTCTTGATGACAGCCTTTGGGAATCCGTTCTTTAACTCTGATATCACTCAACCGATAGACGCGCTTCCCCTGCGCATCTTCAACTTCGCGGAAAGCCCCTACCAGGCGCAGATCAACCAGGCCTACGCAGGCTCGCTCGTCCTGATCGTGCTCATTCTGATCACCTCGTTTGCGATACGCTGGGCAACTGGAGGATTTAAACGCAGCAGTGGGAGATAAAAGTGCCCTCTTCCTGGCAACGGAGAAGAGCAAAACAAGCGAGCAACAGTAACGGGTGATGCTGGCAGAAAAGGAATAAGTTATGGCAATAGAAGTTCGCAGCCTGAACGTGTGGTACGGGCGTTCGCAAGCGCTCCACGATATCAATCTCACCATCGAGTCACAGGGCGCCACCGCTATCATCGGCCCGTCGGGGTGTGGGAAATCGACCTTTGTGCGCTGCCTGAACCGTATGCACGAGGAAATAGCTGGGAGCCGCGTGGAGGGTGAGGTCCTGGTCGATGGGAACAATATCTATGATCGTTCCATCCAACCGATGTATGTGCGGAGCCACATCGGGATGGTGTTCCAGCGCCCCAATCCGCTCCCAACGCGCAGCATCTTCGAGAACGTCGCGATCGGCCTGCGCCTCAATGGGCTGGCCGGTGGCGCGCGGCTCAAGGAAATCGTTGAACGTAGCCTCAGGCAGGCAGCGCTGTGGGATGAGGTCAAGGACCGTCTGAACGAGTCTGCCGGGCAATTGTCGGGCGGACAGCAGCAGCGGCTGTGCATCGCCCGCGCGCTGGCTATCGAGCCGAAGGTAATATTGATGGATGAACCCTGTTCGGCGCTCGACCCCATTGCGACCTTTCAGGTCGAAGAACTGATGCGGGAACTCAGGGAGACCTACCCCGTCGTGATCGTGACGCACAATATGCAGCAGGCTGCGCGTGTGGCGGAGAAGACGGTCTTCTTCCTGCAGGGCAAGCTGATCGAACAGGGAGAGACGGGTAAGTTCTTCTCGCATCCTGAAAAGAAAGAAACCGAAGACTACATCAGCGGACGTTTCAGTTAAGCATCTATGACAGAATGTTAGGGTGAGCCTTGACAATTGAAGAAAACGAGGACCAGACAAGCATGAATACTTTTGCAGATGCAAATACACTCGAAGGAAGAGGACCGGCTCAGCTTCCTGAAGGGGCAAACATCTTCTCTCGCAAAGTTGCGCGAAGCGGCCATATCTCGTTTGAAGGGCGTCCGTACTTCATTAGCAAGACCTTAGCGGGCCGTTACATTCGTTTAATTGTGGTGGCGAACCGCCTGATCGTTGATGCCACTATCCCTTTACATAAAGAGTATCCGCTGGTGTAAAATACTGTTATGAAGTGTGTCGTATGTAAAGGGAGATACGTGACACATCAGGAGGTTGCATGGACACGCGCATCAATAAATTTGGTAAGGAGCCGCCAGCGGTGGAGTTTGAAATCACACCTTTTCTCAAACCAGTTGAAAGTACAAATGTACCTGGAGTCACTGTTGCCGAGGCTGCTACAGTGGTTAACCCGGAAGCAGTGGTTAAAATTGACGTGCGCCACGCCAATTTCTGGTATAGTGCCAAGCAGGTGCTTTTCGATATTTCTATACCCATTCGCGAAAAGCAGGTGACAGCCCTCATCGGGCCATCGGGCTGTGGTAAATCAACATTCCTGCGCACGCTTAATCGCATGAATGATCTGATACCGGGTACGCGCACGGACGGTGAGGCCATACTAGATGGCCGCAATATCTATGAGAAATCACTGGACGTGGTCTCCTTGCGTCAACGCATCGGCATGGTTTTCCAACGCCCCAATCCGTTCCCCAAATCGATCTTCGAGAACGTAGCTTACGGCCTGCACGTTCAAGGCAAACCGAAAAAGCACATCCAGGAGCGTGTCGAGGCCAGCCTGCGCGAGGCGGCCCTGTGGGATGAGGTCAAAGATCGTTTGAAAAGCTCGGCGCTAGGTCTTTCTGGTGGTCAACAGCAGCGCCTGTGCATTGCGCGCGCCATAGCGGTCAACCCGGAAGTGCTTTTGATGGATGAACCGGCATCCGCGCTCGATCCTATCGCCACGCTGAAAATAGAGGAATTGATCGTTGAATTAGCAAAAGATTACACCATTGTGATTGTGACGCACAACATGCAGCAGGCGGCGCGTATATCGCAATACACCGGCTTTTTCCTCAGTGGCAAACTGATCGAATACGCGCCAACGGTTGATCTCTTTGAACGCCCGCGCAAGAAAGAAACCGAAGATTACATTAGCGGGCGCTTCGGTTGATAACAGCCAGTAGCGACACCCCTTGTGGGTGTCCAGTCCTCGTTTGTCTTTGCAGATATAAGGGGATATGAAGACGGGACACCCACAAGAGGTGTCGCTACTGACAGACACATTGGAGGCTGCCTGTGGGGCGTAAAATACTGGTTGTGGACGATGAGGCGGTGCTGGTAGAGACGATTGCCTATAACCTGGAGCAGGCCGGCTACCAGGTGATTACGGCGGCGGACGGCGCCAGCGCGCTGGAGATTGCCCGTCGCGAATCACCCGACCTGATTATCCTCGATATCATGCTGCCCGAAATGGACGGGCTGGAGGTCTGTCGCCAGTTGCGGCGCGATAGTGGCACCACTGCCACGCCTATTATTATGCTTACAGCGAAAGGCGACGAAATCGACAAGGTGGTTGGGCTGGAAGTCGGCGCGGATGATTATGTGACCAAACCCTTTGGCAGGCGCGAATTGCTGGCGCGTGTGCGCGCCCTGTTACGACGCGCCAATCCCGCGCAAGAAGACGGGAACGCACAGAATATACCTGGCGAGACTTCGCAAGCTCAACGACCGGGGCGCGAACTGCTGGCCGGGCCATTGCGTATCGACCTGGCCGGGCGGCGCGTCAATTGCCGGGGCAAGGATCTCGAACTGCAACCCAAGCAATTCGATCTCTTGACCTACCTTGTGCGTAATCGTGGCACCGTGCTGACACGCGATCAGTTGCTGCAAAACGTGTGGGGGTATGACTACGCGGGCGATACGCGCACAGTGGATGTGCATGTGCGCTGGCTGCGTGAAAAGCTCGAGGAAGACCCGGCCAACCCCAAATTGATCCAGACCGTGCGCGGCGTAGGCTATTGCTTCAGATGGTAAGTAGCGACACGCATAGCGTACCAGGGCGGCGGCTCTGCCCCCGCCCTGGCATGTGGTATCATAGATACAATGAACCCGTCGATTTCTTTCCCAACTTTAAGGAGCGATTTATCTTGGAGCCTTTGACCACAAATCTTACGCTTTCCCCCGATGCCTCGATTGATCTACACATGCATACCACTTATAGCGATGGGCGCTGGCCTGTTGAGCAGTTAATTGATTACCTGGTGGCAGAACATTACGACCTGGTAGCCATCACCGACCATGATCGCGTCGATACAGTTGCCAGTAACCAGGAACTGGCCGCGCAAAAAAACCTGCCCGTGCTGGCCGGTGTCGAAATGAGTACCGATTGGAACGGCCAGATGGGCCATGTCCTCTGCTACGGTTTCGACCCACGTAACAATGAACTGCTGGCGGTAAGCCAGCATGTTGTGCAACGCCAGCTTGAAAATACACGCGCCGTCTATGAAGAGTTACGCCGCAAAGGATATGAGTTTCCACGACAGCAAGAGGTATTGAAAGACAATGGCGGCGATGTGGCGCTGCCGCGTGACAATATCCGCCTGCTGCGCGAGCACGGCTATGCTGCCGACTGGCAGGCGGGTCTGCGCGTGATCCGCGAAGCAGGATTTATCTCTATTCATGCAGACATGGCTGAAACGGTCGATGCCGCGCACCGCAGCGGAGCTGTCGCGCTCATCGCCCATCCAGGTCGCCGCGAGCAGAACTTTACCTATTACGATATTGACTTGCTCGACCAAGTACGCGCTGAGGTACCCCTGGATGGTATCGAGGTCTATCACCCGTACCATAGCCCTGAAATGGTAGAAGCCTACAGCGAATACGCCCGCAAACATCACCTGCTAATCAGCACCGGTTCCGACTCCCATAGCCACCCCGGACGTATGCCCAACAAGCATCGCGCCGAAATCAGCCGCGAACTGCTTGAACGTGTGGGAATACATATCGCATCATAATATGCGGCAAAAACCATATCCCCCCTTCGCGAAGGGGGGATATGGTTTTTCATCTGGTGATGTTAGCCCAGCGCCTCTCTCCCCACTTCAACCGGCAGAACCTCTTCTGTGTCATAGTCGGCGGGCACGGTGGCATCGTGTCCCCGTTTCAGGCCAAGTATGTTGAAGATGGGCGTCAGCACGATTGACAGGATGAGGTTCAGGATAATCATCGAGAACGCGATATACATTAACGGGAAACTCAAGCCGAAAATGGAAATGGCGTACACCGACTTTAGCCCGGCTACCGAGAACAGGATGGTACCCAGTACCTCTGCGGCCAACCAGCCAATCAACAAGGCCCAGCGATTGAACCAGTTCGTGTAGAGGCCGAGGAAGACAGCCGGAAGTGTCTGGAGAATCCAGATGCCGCCCAGCAGTTGGAAGTTAATCACCTGCGAGGTGGGGATGTAGACGATAAAGAGTACCGCGCCAAACTTCAGGACAATCGATGCCCACTTGGCAGCCCTCGACTCCGCTTGCTCGCTGGCATTCGGGGCGATGTACTCCTTGAAGATGTTGCGCGTGAACAGGTTAGCGGCTGCGATCGACATCACAGCGGCAGGCACCAGCGCGCCAATCGAGATGGCGGCGAAGGCGAAACCCGCGAACCATGACGGGAACTGGGCGTTGATAAGCATTGGAATAGCATAGTTCGCTCCCAGTTTTACCGGGGGCTTAATGCCTGCTGCAATTGCCATGTAGCCTGTCAGCGCCAGCAGACCGAGCATCAACGAATAGATCGGCAGCAGCGCGGTATTACGTTTGACCACGTCCTTGCTGTTGCTGCTCAAGACGCCTGTTAGAGAGTGCGGGTAAAGGAACAGGGCCAGGGCCGAGCCAAGCGCTAGCGTCACAAACGCCCAGTTCTGTTTAGGATTCAGAAGTTCAAAAAACGTGGTAGGACTCCCCGCGTGTTTCTTCGCGACAGCGGCAAAGATCGTTCCGAATCCACCCAGCCTGGCGGGCAGCACGATGAGCAAAGCGATCAACACGGTGAAGATCATGAGGTCCTTCACAATTGCAATCATGGCAGGAGCGCGCAGCCCGCTCGTATATGTGTAGGCGGCCAGGATGAGGAAGGCGATCAGCAAGGGAAGATCGAGTTGGAAACCGCCAACCGATAGGGAGAGTGGAATACCCAGAGCGGCCAGCGAGACCTGAATGCCAAACATCTGCAGGGCAATATACGGCAGCGTGGCGACTATTCCGGTGAGAGCAATCGCGAGAGCCAGGGTTCTACTGCCGAAACGGTCTTTCACGAAGTCGGCAGCGGTGACGTAGCCCCGCTGCTTGCAGACCGACCAGAACTTGGGCATCAGGATAAAGATGATGGGATAGACGAGGATGGTATAAGGAACAGCGAACCAGCCGTTCAAAGCGCCCAGCCCGAACATGGCGGCAGGAACGGCGATGAACGTGTAGGCGGTGTAGAGATCACCGCCAAGCAGGAACCAGGTCACACCGGTACCGAAACGCCGACCGGCCAGGCCCCACTCCTGGATCTGATTCAGGTTGCCGCGTCGCCAGCGCGCGGCGATAAATCCCAGGCCCGTCACGAACAGAAAAAAGATGATGAAGACGGTAAAAGCAACCGGGTTAAAGGTAAACATGGAAGGCTTCTCCTCCTTACTTCATAAGCAGGCGAGCGTCATACGCCACCTGCGCTGCGCCATGCAAGCCGCATGAGCGCGCCGGATCGTCAGGCTCCCAGGAAGTAGAGCGTACCCGTCAGGATGGCTGTGAGTAGAATCCAGAGCAGCGGGAACCAGTAAAAGAAAGGCATCCCGATGAATGTCGGGTCAATGCTGTTGTAGAACGGAGGATACAGCAACACAATAAAAGGAATGATCAGGAAGATACGAAGCCAGGTACGCCTTGTCCTGGTCTGGGGTTGCGCACTCACAAGGTTTCTCCTTTCGCGCTAAGCGCAAAATAACGTGGGACGAATAAAAAGGAAACGACAGGGAAGACGCGCGGATGAATAGCGATTGGTACCTCCTTGTAAATGGGTTTGAGGTGGAAGTAAGCACGTATAATATGCCTACCCTATCACGAAGAGATATGAACCTGATATATATGTAACACTAAAAGCCAGAGAAAGTCAATACAAAGCCAGTAGCGACACTCCTTGTGGGTGTCCCGTCCTCTTCTACCTTACCCACCTATGCACCAGGGAATACGCGGACGGGACACCCACAAGGAGTGTCGCTACTGGCTTGTTAGCTGGCAACGCTGCTTTTCAGAGGATAAGCGGCTATACTGCAATAGGAGCGAAAGAAGAAGGAACACATGACAAGTATGATTCAACAATCACCCAAACATATAAATACAAATAGTACTCCGAAAAAGGTCAAGCCTCTGATGCGCGGTTGGTCACACGCGCTGGCTGCGGCTGCTTCTATCGCCCTGACGGTCATCTTATGCGTGCTGAGCCGTCACGATATCCCGCGCATGATCTCCATGTTGATCTTCGGATTGAGCATGATCGAGTTATACACCGTCAGCGCGGTGTATCACATCGTCACCTGGATTCCCGCGAAAAGACGGGCGCTGCGGGCGATTGACCACGCTAATATCTTTGTATTGATTGCTGGAACGTATACGCCCCTCTGCTTCAACATCCTGACAGGCTGGCTACGTATCACCATTCTCATCGTCATCTGGACGCTCGCGCTGGTTGGTATCGTTACCTCCATCTTCACCCTGAAGTTACCACGATGGGCAACAGCCGCGCTCTACGTCGGTATGGGCTGGGTAGTGATACTGGCAATTCCGGCATTCCTGGCAGCGCTGCCCTGGATATCCGTCGCGATCCTCTTCCTCGGCGGCGTGCTCTACACCATAGGCGCAGTGATTTACGCCCGCAAAAAGCCCGACCCATTCCCGACCATATGGGGCTATCACGAAGTCTTCCACCTGTTCGTCATCCTGGGCAGCGCGGCCTTCGTCATCTGCGTATGGGTATGGGCCTTGCCATTCGCCAGAATGTAGCGGGGATAGACAAAGGATTGGCATATGGCGCAATGTATGGTATCTTTAGAGTATCTTAGAAGCTAGCTGTACCTGTGTTTCCTGGATAGATGATCCCTTTTCCCATAGAGAGGCAGGGCTACAATGGTAACAATTGAAGAGCTAACAGTAGTCACTCCTGCTGATTGGGTTCCAGAACCAAAACAAGGTTACGGGACATATGACGATTATGCCTCCCGGCACAGCAACCTTTGACCGGCTCACCAGGTACGATGTCTATGCCCGCGCAGGTATTGCAGAGTATTGGATTGTCAAGCCAGTTCAGCGTACCGTCGAGGTGTTGGTATTGCAGAATAGAGAGTACCGCTCGCCAGGTATCTTTCATGGACACCAGACATTACCCTCAAAGATTGTGCCAGATTTGTCTGTGCGTGTTGCGCAGTTTTTCGCGTGAGTCTGGAAATAAGACAGTAGATACAAAAATCTGTGAAACCGATTCTTTGGCGAGTTTCGCTCCATTAATTTGTGCAGTGTTATCGTGAAGGCTTCTCCCGCATTAATCTGTGCGAGGAATGCTGCGCAAGGTTTTGCTTTGTCACCGGTGCAGCGCCTATTGTGGTGGGTCTCACCTTTTTTCCCACTACTAGTTTAGTTTGTACTGCTGGTACCGTGACTGGCCAGTTTCTGTGTACGGAGTCTCGCAACACTTCATTATAAGAGGTATCGGCTGCTTCTCGTACTTGTTCTATCGTCATAATAGGTTCCAATGTCAATTTCACAGTGTGTAAATGTGTTGCTATTCTTTTTCCACCCAACTGAACAACACTTATCCTGAATCCTGCATCAGCGTCCCATTCTACTGAAAAAGAAATTTCCAAATCCACTTG
Organism: uncultured Chloroflexia bacterium; assembly: GCA_963769535.1. Lineage (GTDB taxonomy): Bacteria > Chloroflexota > Ktedonobacteria > Ktedonobacterales > Ktedonobacteraceae > CF-113. The sequence goes on from CAVYMC010000011.1 coordinate 1,195,022, forward strand.
CTTAACGTAGAAAAGTTCTGGTAGCTCATGCTCAATTATATCTTTCTTGATCTGTGCGATAAGCTCTTTCAAGCCTAATGGAGGCTGAGTTAGCTTCATATTATCCTGTGAGTCCATAAAAGTTCTCCTTAACGCGATTGTCTTTGCCCTTTATGCTATAAAGTCTAAGCTGTATTCTTAACCGTTTCATCACAATTTATTGATAAATTCTCACAAAGCTTTCACAAATTTAATGGTCTATATTATGGTTAAACCAAACCTATTACAAACCGCTACAGCACCCGCATCATCACCCCAACCGCGTACACCGCCAGGTTCACCAGCCAGTAGGCCAGCACCGTGCCCATTAACAGCGTACCCGCTACCGTTACTCCCAGCGCAGTCCAGGTTGTCCAACCCTTGATTACTACTGGTTGCTCAAGAGCTTTTTCAGCGACTACAGACATTTTCTCTTTGCTCAATGGCACCGTTGGCGGTTTGACGGCAACGGCGGTGGCGGCTGCGCTATTAGCCAGTTTGCCGGAGTTGACGCGGCGACCGGATATGGGCGCGGGCGTTGTTGGCACGGTTGCTGCAACACCGGCGGCTTGCGCGGCAGGTTCTTTTTCCATGAACATTGCGGCGATTACGCGCAGGTAGTAGTACATGCCGAGCACGCTGGCAAGCACGCCGATGATGAGCAGTTCGGGATGGCCGCTTTGCAAGGCGGCGTAAAAGATGTAGTATTTGGCGGCGAACCCGGCCATCGGCGGGAAACCAGCCAGGGAGAGCATGAAGAAGGCCAGCAGACTTGCCAGCAAGGGTTGGCGATACCACAGGCCGCGTATATCACTCAAGTTGCTGCCGGAATTGTCGGCGTGTTCCAGCACCGAGACGATGCCAAAGGCTCCCAGGTTCAGAAAAGCGTAGCAAAGCAGGTAGAAGAGGATGGCAGAGAGTCCTACCGTGCCGCCCGCCACAACGCCGATCAGCAGATAGCCGGCATGGGCGATGCTCGAGTAGGCCAGCAGGCGTTTGACGTTGGTCTGCGCCAGCGCGAGGATGTTGCCGCCTACAATCGTCAGGACGGTGATAGCCCACACAACAGGCATCCAGTCGGAATGAATGGGGGCAAAGACGATGGCGAAGACGCGCGCGAAAGCGATTAACGCGGCGGCTTTCGTGCCGACCGACATGAAAGCCGTCACGGGGGCGGGCGCGCCATCGTACACATCGGGCGTCCATGCCTGGAATGGTACAGCAGAAACTTTGAAGGCGAAACCGACAATGAGCAGGCCCATGCCGATCAAGAGCAGCGTTGGTGTGGGAACATGGGCGCCAGGAAGCAGATGTAAAAGATCAACACGATGCAGCAAGTAATAGTTTATCCCGGCAAACGAGGTGCTGCCGGTCGCGCCATAGGTCAAGGCGATACCGTAGAGCAGGATGGCCGAGGCGAAGGAACTGAGCAGGAAATATTTCATGCTTGATTCGCGTGAAGTGGCGCGGCGCATGACGAATCCGCACAGGATGTAGAGGGCTAACGAGAGCATTTCCAGACCCAGGAAGATGGTCAGGAAACTGGTAGCAGCCACCATGATCATCATGCCGACTGTGCTGAGCAGCATCAGCGCGTAGTATTCTCCCTGGTGCAGGAGGTTGAGGCGTTTCAGGTAGGCAGGCGAGAGCAAGATGCCCAGCGCGCTCGCAGTCAAGATAATGAAAAAGGCGTAAAGCGTTCCAGGGTCGGAACCGACCATGTGGTTAAAGGCAGGCAGGTAATCTCCAAAGTTAAACAGAATGATGCTCGCGGCTAACGCGCCCAATAGACCCACCAGGCTCAATACAGGCAGCACTATGAAATTGCCCCCGTCTCCGGGCGTCTTTCCACTTTTTCCCGGTTGAGGCAAGAGTAAGTCTGTTAGTAAGATGAGCAGCGCGAAAACTGCCAGTACCAGCTCTGGCGCGATACGCCCCCAATCAGCGGCGGATGCAGTAAATGTAAACGACATAATGATTCCTCTTACTATTTTACCAGAGCGGGAGCAGAGCGCCGCCCACCATCTGTCATCCTGAGCGCAGCGAAGGATCTGCGTACTGCGCCGCGAGAGATCCTTCGCTGCGCTCAGGATGACAGAGCAGTCCTTAACAGAGCAGTCCTTAAATGAACGCCTCTTGGGCTTGCCCCCGCCCTGGCGACCTCAATGTAGTAATGCTAACGCGCTCGCGAAATGCTGGAGCGTATTGACAACCGCCGGTTCCATTAAGAAGATGAGCGGTTGTGGTTGAAAGCCAATATAAAAGATCAGGAACAACAGGGGCAAGATGCTCAGGAACTCACCCATTTGAATATCACCCAGTATGTTTTTGCGTTCGAGCACGGCTATTGGGCCTTCGGTTTTGCGCGGTCCTTGCATCACGCCCTGGAAGAGACGCATCATATACCACGCGGCAGGCACAATTACCGCTGTGCCGAGCAAGCCAAAGATGGCGCTGCTCTGGAAGACGCCCAGCAGGGCCAGGAACTCGCCCGCAAAACTATTCAAGCCGGGCAGTCCAAGCGAAGACAGGGCCGCAATGATCATGACGGTTGCCAGGATAGGAATGCGTTTTGCCAGCCCACCAAAATCGCTCAGGCGGCGCGTTCCGGTGCGCGTCTCAATGTAGCCCACAATGAGGAAAAGCGCGGCAATGGTGATGCCATGATTGACCATCTGCATCACCGACCCCTCGACGCCCTGCACATTGAAAGCGAACATGCCCAGCATGACGATACCCAGGTGGCTGATGCTGGAATAGGCCAGCAAACGCTTCATATCGACCTGCACCAGCGCCAGTACCGCGCAGTAAAGAATACCGATAACCGCCAGCGTGCTGACGAGTGGCGCCAGGGTGTGCGCGGCGTTGGGGAACAATGGGATGCAGAAACGCAAGAAGCCATATGCCCCCGTTTTGGACATAGCTCCAGCCAGCATAGCGGTAACTGGCGCGGGGGCTTCGCTATAGGCATCCGGCAGCCAGCTATGGAATGGGATGAGCGGCACTTTGACGGCAAAGGCGGCTCCCATAGCCAGGAAGAGCCACATCTGTGTAGTCGAATCGAGTTTGCCGTTCAGTAAAGTGGGAAGATCAAGCGTATACGCGCCGCCTGCCAGTCGCTGGTGATAATAGCCAAGCGCGATGATACCCGCCAGCATCAAGAGGCTGCCTACTGAGGTAAAGAGCACGAACTTGATGGCGGCATAAATACGGCGCTCGCCACCCCAGCTTCCCACCAGGAAATAGGCGGGGATCAGCATCAACTCCCAGAAAATATAGAACAGGAAGAGATTTGAAGAGAGAAATACCCCCAGAATACCACTTTCCAACAGGAGCATGAAGGCCATGTAATTCTTCACCTTCTGCTCCACACGGAATGACGCGCCGATACAGACGACCGTGAGCAGCGAGGTCAGCGCAACCAGCAAAAGGCTAATGCCGTCCACATCCATGCTATAGTTGAGACTGAACCCTTGCGTAGCAATCCAGGTAACTTGCTCATGCACGACCGAATAGTAGGCTGCCGTTGCTCCCGCGCCCACGATAGTCGCGTTAAAGCCAGGAACAGCCTGAGAATAGCCCAGCGCGAGGCCCAGCACGATCATCAAATCAGCCCAGGCAAAACCCAGCGCCGTCCAGCGAATGACCCTCAGACGTTCGCGAGGTAGAAATAGAACGACAATGCCACCGATCAGGGGCAAAAACGTTATCAGTGATAATAATGGAAACATGCCGCTACCCCCTCACCGCGTAATAAATGACAATCAGAATGACACCGAACAGGATTGCCAGCGCGTAGTTGCGCATATACCCCGTTTGCAGGCGGCGCAATCCCGCGCTGGTTCTGCCGAACACCCACGCTACCCCCCGGCTGCCGCCATCCAGGATATCGCCTTCGAGCAGCCGCGAAGCCTGTCGGCCAATCCACAACAAGGGAATGATGATTACATCGTTCAAGATCTCATCAATATAATATTTGTGGAAAACCAGTTGATAGAAAGAATTCTTGCTTTCTTTGTACTCGAAACCCTTTCTGTACAGGGCTATCGCTCCAAGAATGCCAAGCACACCAAGTCCCACGCTCAAGCCAGTTGATACCCACTGTATTGTTAGAGAAGCCTCCGGTAAAGCGACGGGTGTAACTGACCATGCCGGGTTTGTAAAGACAGGAGCAAGAAATGTTGCCAGTGGATGCCACTTTGGCGCGCCAAAGAGCGCGAACGAGCCTATCCACCCGCCTATAACCGCAAATACCGCCAGGATGACCAGGGGAACCGTCATCACAGCGGGCGCTTCGTAAATCCTGTAAAAGCCGCCGTGTCCCTGGGTGTGTTTTTCTACCTCTGTTCCTTCATCTTCATCGCTATGCTGGGCGGGGCCGCTGCCGCGATACCTGCCGAAGAAAATGCCCAGCACCAGGCGGAACATATAGAACGCCGTCAGCCCTGCCGTTACGAGTCCAATAGCCCATAGGAGATAGAAGACATCACCGGTTTTTCCGGGGGTCGATGTGGCGTGCGCCAGCAAAGAACTGAGTATCTCGTCCTTGCTCCAGAAGCCCGACAGAGGCGGAATGCCACTGATAGCCAGGGCCGCGATAAGGAATGTCCAGAAGGTAATCTTGAGACGGTGACGCAAGCCGCCCATCTTGCGCATATCCTGCTCGCCGCCCAGCGCGTGAATGACCGCGCCCGCTCCCAGGAAGAGCAGGGCTTTGAAATAGGCGTGTGTTATCAGGTGGAACATACCCCCACTGTAGTCGTGCGCCCCCTCGCCCATGAACATGTAGCCAAGCTGGCTGATGGTAGAGTAGGCCAGTACGCGCTTGATATCAAGCTGAAAAACAGCAATGCTGGCTGCGAAAATGGCCGTCAGGCCGCCAAGCGCCGCGACGATCAACAGCGCCGTAGGCGATGCGTCGAAGAAGACGTGAGCGCGTGCCACCAGGTACACACCGGCTGTCACCATAGTGGCGGCGTGGATCAGAGCGCTGACGGGCGTCGGGCCTTCCATCGCATCGGGCAGCCACATGTAGAGCGGCAACTGGGCCGATTTGGCCGCGCAGGCGATGAAGAGCAGCAGGCAGATGACGGTGGTCGTAAGCCCTGGAGCCACCTGGTTGAACACGCCGATGTTGCCGTTGCTGTCGGTATAGAAATTGAGCGTGCCATAGTTCTTGAAAATGAGGAAAATGGCGATCATCAGGCCAAAGTCACCGATGATGTTGATGACGAGGGCTTTACGCGCGGCGGCTGTCGCGGCGCGGCGCTGGTACCAGAAGCCGATCAGCAGGAACGAGGCCAGGCCCACCAGTCCCCAACCAACCAGCAGGAAAAGGAAATTATCCGCGCTGACCAGCAGTACCATCGCGAAAATAAAGAAGTTGAGGTAAGAGAAGAAGCGGCCAAATTCCTGATCGTTCTCCTCGTGCATGTAACCAGCCGAGTAGATATGGATGAGAAAACCCACGCCGGTCACGACCATCAACATAACGGCTGATAGTGGATCGTAAAGCAGGCCAAAATTCAGGGTGAAAGGATTGGCGCCAGGCCCCGCGCCAACCGCACCGGAGTTGACCCAGCTATAGATTACCTGGTCGCCACTGGCAGGAGACGACAGTGGAGCGCCACGTATCGATAGAAAGCTGATGAGGGCAAAGAGGAAGGCTAAACCGGTGGTACCCAGCGCCACCGTTAGCACCCCTGGGCGGGCCATAGCGCGTCCGGCCAGGCTCAGGATGATAAAGCCGAGCAGGGGCAGAGCCAGTACCCATACAGTTAAATTTGTCATTCTACTAGCCTCGTAATACGTTCATATCGTCAACATCGATGTTGCGGCGCGTGCGGAAAATAGAGACAATGATAGCCAGGCCTACCACTACTTCCGCTGCCGCGACGGTTAAAACCAGAAACACAAACATCTGTCCATCCACCGAGTCGAGATAATGTGAGAAGGCCACAAACGAGAGATTAACGGCATTCAACATCAGCTCAATCGACATAAAGATAATCAATGGGTTGCGCCGGATCAGTACCCCGGCTATGCCGATGGTAAAGATAATCGCGCTTACCACTAAATACCATGATACCGGTATAGACATAATCGCCTCCGCTTACGATTTTCGCCCCAACACCATCGCGCCCAGAATGGCGACGACAATCAGCAAACTCGTGACTTCAAATGGGAACGCGAAGCCATGAAACAGGGCCAGGCCGAACGCCTGCGTATCACCCTGCTTTGTGACGGTGGCAGCCAGGCTATTCGCGCCGCTCGCCTTGACGTTCGCGTCGATAGTCGCGCCCGTAATCAGCAGGTAGCTCAACGCGCCAACCAGCACAACGCCCAGCGCGGATGCGACGCCGCGCTGCCAGGGTATGCGGTCGCGCATCTCGTTATCGCTGGCTTCCGATACCAGCATGGTGACGACGAAGAGGAAAAGCACCATGATCGCGCCCGCGTAAATCAAAATCTGCACAATGGCAATGAACATCGCACCCAGTTGCAGGTAGAACAGGGCCAGGAAAAGCAGCGTCAGGATCAGGCTCAACGCGCTGTGTACGGCGTTCTTAAAAAAGATCACGCCGAAGGCGGATGCGATGCTGGCAACCGCCAGCACAAAAAAAGTGATGAAAGTGACATCAATCATTTGGACTTGCGCGCCTCCTCGTGCTCAAATTTGCGCCGGTCTTCGTCCTGTTCTTCGCTGGTGAAGAGAACTGACTGTTCCGTTGTCATATCGCCCAGGCCGACGGCGGCTGCGCTGGCTTCCTGTCCATCGAAGACATGGCGGCGTTGTGGCACGGGCTGCTTTGCATCTTCGGGCGCAGGCTCGAACCAGACCGCGCTTGAACCAACGGTGGCCTCGCCTTTTGGTTCGAGCAACTGCTCTTTGTGGTAGACCAAATCTTCGGGATAAAACGAAGCCAGCTTGTAAGTGTGCTCAAGGGTGATCGCGCCCGTCGGGCAGGCCGCCTGGCAATAGCCGCAGAAGATGCAGCGCAACAAATTCACATCGAACACCTTCGCGTAGCGTTCTCCCGGCGAAACGCGCTGCTCCTCGCTATTCTCGTCAGCCTCGATATAAATGGCGTCGGCGGGACATGCCCCCGCGCACAAGAAACACCCCACGCAGCGTTCCAGCCCGTTTTCATAGCGGTGCAGCACGTGCCGCCCGCGAAAACGCGCCGGTAGCTCGCGCTCTTCCTCCGGGTAGGAGATAGTGGTGGGCTTCTTGCCCATATTTTTCAGGGTTGTCGCCATCCCCTTGATGATGTCAAATGACATGGTAATACCTCATGTTTCCTTTTTCAGGTCATCAAGCACCAGTATTTTTATGTTTGATAGAGATGCCAGGACTATATCATTTGTCAGGAAGAACGTAGCTTTTTCATGGATAGCTGTGGCAAGCTGAACAGAATCAGGTGTACGGATTTTATACAATGCTCGTAATCTTGCCGCATCCTCAGCTATTTCTTGGGATATATCGTATATTGCCACATTGGTTGTATTTAAGAGGAAGTCTCGATATGTTTGAGCTAGCGTTAAATTGCCATCCCTAATAGGACGCACAAGCACCTCCAGCAGCGTCATAACGGATGTAACAACTTGCAACTCTCCATTTCCTAGTGCTTGAAAGAAAGGATCTACCATTTCTAAATAAGCTCCATTCTGCTCAGTGAAGTAGATCAATGGAGCTGTATCTAACCCAACTGTATGCCCTTTCAGAGCATCTACCCATCCCACGAATTTCTCTCCTCCTCAATAAAATTTTTCACGTCGATGTCTTTCCAGAAATCTTTAGCCGCCCCGCGAAATTCCATAACGTTATGTTTCGGGCGTTCAGTAACGCGCCGACGTAATAATTTTGCCAGATCATCTAAAAATTGTTCTTGCTCATCTGGTGGAAGATTCTGAACACGGGTGACTACATCGTTCAATATCTCTTTGTAAGCATAGGTTGACATGGTTTACTCCTTGCAAGGTTTACACTCCGTAATCAAATCATACCAGAGCCAACTCAACTTGTCACCTTACTATTCAATTCCAACCTTCTCGAACTTCGCCAATCTCACCGACGCCGGCATCACCATCGTCTTCGCTCCCTCGATCTCTTTCACCGTCGATTCTTTTTGCCCTTCGCCAATTTTGCGGCGTTCGTAGAATAGGACGGCTACGATAATCGCCAGACCAGCGAGGCCGCTGATCCACCAGGGCCAGCCGAGCGCGACGACGGTGGCAGCGATGACCGCGTTCAGAATGGCCAGGGGCAGCAGCAATTGCCAACCGAAGCGCATCAAGCGGTCGTAGCGGATGCGCGGCAGCGTGGCGCGTATCCAGATGAACAGGAAGAGGAAGACGGCTACCTTGACCAGGAAGATCACAATGGACAGGCCGGGAATGCGTTCCAGGCCGAAGAAGCTCCAGCCGCCAAAGAAGAGCGTTGCGGCGATAGAGCTGACGGTTATCATGTTGATGTACTCTGCCATCTGGTAGAGGCTCCAGCGCAGGCCGCTGTATTCGGTCAGGTAGCCAGCCGTCAATTCTTGCTCGGCTTCCGGTAGATCGAACGGGGCGCGGTTGACCTCGGCAATGCCAGCGATCAGGTAGAGGAAGAAGCCCAGCGGCTGCGCGGCCACGAACCAGATGCCCAGGTGACGCTGCGCATTGACAATGCCCATCATACTGAGCGTACCGGCAAACATCAGCGTGCCGCTCAAGGCCAGTCCCAGGCTGGTTTCATACGAGACCATCTGGGCCGCGCTGCGCAGCGAACCCAGCAGCGAGTAGCGATTGCCCGATGCCCAGCCGCCTAAGACGATGCCGTAGACCGCCAGCGATGAGATCGAGAGTATCCACAATATGCCGATGTTGACATCACCAATAATCGGGTCCCAGATGCTCGTTTTGCCATCAACCCAGCTATTGCCAATGGGGACGACAGCGAAGGCGCACAGCGCGATTACTACCGAAATGACGGGAGCGACCAGGTAAATGGCTTTTTGGGCCTGCGTGGGTACGATCTGCTCTTTGAAAATCATCTTGATGGCATCGGCTACTGGCTGGAACATGCCAGACGGGCCGGCACGGTTCGGGTCCCAGGCGGCCTTGCAGCTTCGCCACCACGCGCCGCTCGATCAGCGTCATATAGGCGAAGGCCGTCAGGAGCGCGACAATGACGATCGCGCTTTTGATAACGCCTGCCACAATTGGGTTATTGAGAAATTCAAGCATGTGCCACCTCTTGCTCTTGCGTTCGCACTCCCTGCGCTCCCAGGTCATCCCAGGTCAATCCGCTGTAGAATGGGTTGGTTGCAGCGATTTCCAGCAGCACATCCTGCGGGCTATCGTAGTTCCACTTCTGCCCCAGTTGGTTTGCCAGCCGTGTCAGAATTTCCCAGTCGGCCTTCGCGCCGGGCAGGGGGCGCAGGGCGTGTACGATTTTCTGCACGTGATGGTCGATGTTGGTCATAGTGCCATCTTTTTCGGCGTAGGTAACGGCTGGCAGGACGATATCGGCCTGCTGAGCCGTTTCGGTGAGGAAAATATCCTGCACCACCAGCAATTCCAGGTTGGCGGGCAACTGCGAAACATGGCGCAGGGGATTAGCTCCCATCACGTATAACGCCTTCAAATCGGGCTGCTCAACATCTCGTTGTAGCTCAAGCCCTTTTGCAGCGCTGGTTTGTAGCCGGGCAGCGCATCGGGCAACACGCCCATATCGCGCGCGCCGAGCGAGTTAGCGTCTTCAAACAATGGGCCAACGCCTGAGCCGGGACGGTTGATATTACCGGTGACGACAGCCAGCGCCTGTAGGTCAACCGCCAGATCTGCGCAGCCGGGAGCCAGCGTTGCCATCTCATCGTACAGGATGATTGCGCCCTTTGATGTGGCGATTCATGTCGGCCAGATTGTGCAGCTGCGCCGTGCTCTCGGCGCCCAGGATCTTTTCAGTAGCGTTGACCGAATCGATATCCTGCTCCAGAACACGCGCGTATGTCATCTTCATGCGGACTGTCGCATTGAGCTACTTAGCGCAACTGCGCTTAGCAGAAGTTTCGCGGCCATACCAGCGCCATGCTGTGGAACGGTGATCTTTGCCGACAGCGAAGCGGTCCAGTTCCGTCGCGCCTTCGTTGATGATGTAAATCTGCGCGCCAGCTTTCATGGCTTTCTTGATGCGCAGGTTGAGAATGGGCTGGCGTTCGTATGGGTCTGAGGCGATCAGCACTATGTGCGCGGCCTTCTCGATGTCGGCGATGCTGTTGGTCATCATCCAGGGCTCTGCCCGTCAGCGGGTCACGCGGGCCGGGGAAGTTGCCGTGATGGTGATCGATGTTGGGCGTGCCAACGGCCTCGCGCAGCAATTTCTGGAAGAGGTAGGCTTCCTCGTTGGTGGTGCGCGTCGAGCCGATACCGCCAATCGAGTCCGCGCCATGATCATTAGCAATCTTGCGCAGACGCGAGGCCAGCATGATAAAACGCCTCGTCCCAGGTGGCGGGCTGGAGTTGTCCCTTCTGGCGAATAAGCGGCGTGCGCAGTCGCTGCGGGCTGTTGACAAACTCGAAGCCCCAGCGTCCCCGGTCGCACAGCCAGCCATCATCGATTTCATCGTTGGCGCGAGACATCAGGCGCATGACCTTATCAACGCGCACATCGATACGCGCATTGCAGCCGACGCTACAATTGTTGCACACGCTCGGAATGCGTTTTAGCTCCCAGGGGCGCGACTTGAAACGATAGGCGGTGGCCGTCAACGCGCCAACCGGGCACATTTCGACGGTATTGCCGGAGAAGATCGAGTCAAAGGCGGAGTCAGGCGCGGTGCCAACTTCCATTTTGTAGCCACGCGAGATCATCACCAGCCCGTTATCCATCGAGATTTCCGAACTGAAGCGCGTGCAGCGCTGGCACAGGATGCAGCGTTCGCGGTCAAGCATCACACGGTCGCTGACCGGAATGGGCTTGGCGTAGTGACGCTTGTACAGGTCGAAGCGCGTACCGCCCGGCCCGTGACGCAGCGTGAAATCCTGCAAATCGCACTCGCCGCCTTTGTCGCAAATGGGGCAATCAAGCGGGTGGTTGATGAGCAGAAATTCCAGCGTACCCTTACGCGCCTTGATGACCTTGTCGGTTTTGGTATGCACGATCATGCCTTCGCTGACGGGCGTAGTGCAGGACGTCTGCGGCGGCTTGGGCATCTTCTCGATTTCGACAAAACACATGCGACACGCGCCCAGCGGAGGCATTTTGGGATGGTAGCAATAAACAGGAATCTCGATACCTACCTGTCGCGCAGCCGCCCAGACCAGCGTTCCCGGCGGTACGGCCACCGGTATATCATCAATGGTCAGGTGAACTAATTCGTCTTTTTTCTCTTCTGGCATTGTTTTTTTACCGTTTCGTCTATGTCTCTATGTGTAGGGACGCGATTTATCGCGTCCGTCCTATCCAAATCATCTCTCGTAAGCGGACGCGATAAATCGCGTCCCTACACACATATATCCCACTTATGCTCCTGCAAGTACGCGATTTTTCATAGGGCAACAGCCCTCGCGCACATGGGCCTCGTATTCGTCGCGGAACAGCTTGATGCTGCTGACAATCGGGCTGGTGGCGGCATCGCCAAGCGGGCAGAAGCGACTTACCGCTCATGTTATCGCAGATATCAAGCAACAGATCCATGTCTTTCTGGCTGCCGTGCCCATGTTCGAGGCGGTGCAGGATTTCGGTGAGCCAGTAGGTTCCTTCGCGACAGGGGGTGCATTTGCCGCACGATTCGTCGCGGTAAAACTCGCTCATGCGCAGCGTAGCGTCAACCATACAGGTGTCTTCGTGCATGATAACTACGCCGCCAGAACCAGCCATCGAACCTGCGGCCGCGATAGCCTCGAAGTCGAGCGGCGTATCCAGTTTATCTGGTCCCAGCATAGGTGTTGAGGAACCGCCTGGAATGATGGCCTTTATCTGTTTATCATCCAGGATACCGCCGCCGTATTGTTCATCGTAGATAAGCGTGCGCAGGCTGGTGCCCAGCGGCAATTCGTAGTTGCCCGGCTTTTTGACGTGTCCGCTCAGGCAGAAGACGCGCGTGCCTTTGCTCTTCTCAGTGCCAAAGGTGGCGTACCAGTCGGCCCCATTCCTGATAATGGCGGGGATAGTTGAAAGCGTCTCGCAGTTGTTGATGACCGTTGGCCCGCCGTAGAGGCCGACTGCCGCCGGGAATGGCGGTTTCAAACGTGGATAGCCGCGCCGACCCTCCAGCGACTCCATCAACGCGCTCTCCTCGCCGCAAATATACGCGCCCGCGCCGCGATGCATAATCACGTTCGAGCGAGTAATCGCTGCCCAGGATGTTCTTGCCGATATACCCAGCCGCATATGCCTCGTCGATGGCGCGTGCTATCTGTCGCCCGGCCAGGGCCAGTTCGCCACGCACATAAATAAAAGCTGTCGTCACACGGCAGGCATAGCTGGTAATGATCACCCCTTCGACCAGCTGGTGGGGATTTTTCTCCATCAGCATACGGTCTTTGAAGGTGCCCGGCTCGCTTTCATCAGCGTTGCAGCACAGGTAGCGCGGCTTATCGTTTTTGGCAAGAAAGCTCCATTTCAGCCCGGTAGGAAAGCCAGCGCCACCGCGCCCGCGCAACCCCGACTTCTTCATCAACTCGACCAGATCGTCGGGCTGGTACTCCTTCAGCGCCTTCTCAAGCGCCTGGTACCCGTCATGCTCGCGATACCCATCGAGCGTGTCCAGGCCAGGGGCATCGATATCTTTTGTGACAATCAGTTCTGGCATATGTGTATAATTCCTTATGATGCGGCACAGGGCGCGGGCAAGCCCCGCCCCTACCCTGCTACGAAACGGTTTGCGAAGCCGTATAGGGTACGGGCGGGGCTTGCCCCCGACCGCTGGTCCGTGTTGCTTGTAATTCCCGTTCCCATTCATCGATCAGCGCGTCAGCCATTTCCAGCGTCACATTTTCGACAAACTCATCATTGACTTGCAGCACCGGCGCGGTGCCACACGAGGCGAGACATTCCGCCGTCATCAGGGTAAAATTGCCATCGGCAGTCGTCTCACCGCGTTTAATGCCCAGTCGCTTTTCGAGGTGATCGACAAGTGCGTCGCAGTTGCGCAGGTAGCACGAGATGCTGGTGCAGACCTTGATAACTTTCTTCCCCGGCTGCTGCTGGTAGTACATGGTGTAGAAGGTAGCGACGCTCTCCACGTCGTCTACCGTCAATCCGATGGTCTCCGCTACGGCCTGCAAACCGTCCTGCGTGATGTAGCCCTCTTCTTGCTGCGCAATATAAAGCGCGGGCATGACTGCTGAGCGCGCTACGGGGTAACGCGCCGCGATGTCACGCATACGCTGTTTAGCCTGTTCTGAAATCATCGATCAACTTCTCCAAGCACGATATCAATACTGCCAATCGCCGCTACTACGTCTGAAAGGAAGCGACCTCTCGATCATCAGTGGTAAGGCCTGTAGATTGGCGAATGACGGCGCCGCGCACGTGCATCCGGTAGGGTTTCGCCGTGCCGTCGCTCACGATATAGAAGCCAAGCTCGCCCTTGGGCGACTCGGTGCGCACAAATACCTCGCCCTGCGGTGGGCGATAGCCCTCGGTATACAGCTTGAAATGGTGGATCAGGGCTTCCATGCTGCCCGTTATCTGCCACTTGGGAGGCGGCGCAATCTTCGGATTACTGACGCGGTGCGCACCTGCTGGCAAACCATCCATGGCCTGGTTGACGATGCGCAGGCTCTGCTCCATCTCCAGCATACGCACCAGGTAGCGATCATAGACATCGCCATTGGTACCAACTGGAATATCAAAATCGAACTGTTCGTAGCCACTATAGGGAAAGGCTTTGCGAATATCCCATACGACGTTGCTGCCGCGTAAGACCGGGCCGCTTGTGCCATAGGCGATGGCATCCGCTGCGCTCAGCAGGCCAATGCCCTTCGTGCGCTCAAGCCAGAGCTGGTTGTTGGTAAGCAGGTCATGATATTCGCGCAGGCGAGCCGGGAAGATACTGGTAAATGCCCGCACTTTCTTCTCGAAGGCGGGGGTCAGGTCGGCCTGCAAACCGCCGGGGCAGATGTAGCTGGTCATCATGCGCACGCCGGATATCTCTTCAAAGACATCCAGGATCATTTCGCGTTCGCGGAAACAGTACAGGAAAACGCTCATCGCGCCCAGGTCAATGGCGTGCGTGCCGAGCCAGACGAGGTGACTGGCGATGCGCTGCAATTCCGCCAGCAGGACGCGCGTATACTTGATCTTATTGTTGATCTCATCTTCGATACCCAGCAGCTTTTCAACTGCCAGCGAGTACCCCAGGTTGTTGCACAATGGGGCCAGGTAATCCATGCGGTCGGTCAGCACCAGGGCCTGGTGATAGGTTTTGGCCTCGGCGGTCTTCTCGATGCCGGTATGCAGGAAACCGATATCGGGTACAGCCTTCAAAACGGTCTCGCCCTCGATAGTCAGGATCAGGCGCAGCACGCCATGCGTACTGGGATGCTGCGGCCCCATGTTGATGGTCATGGTATCCATACGCTGCCCATCCACGCCGACAGCTGGCTATCCTCATGAAGTGTACTATGTGTGTCTGCATATGTCTCTTGTTTTTGAGCATATTTCAGGACTGTCCTTCTTCGGTGTCCACGGCTTCCTGATTCTGGCTGATACTGACTGCGGCTCTCGTTCAGTTCGCGGCTGAAAGGTGTGCGCATGGTCTGGCTGCCTACGCCGGGATCAACGTCGTATGGTACCTGACCACCCCAGTGCGGTTCGGGCAGATCAAAACCGGAAAGGGGATAGTCTTTGCGCAGGGGATGCGTCGTCCAGTCCGCCGGCATCAGGATACGCTGCAAATTGGGATGATTCGTAAAGGTGATGCCAAAGAGATCATAGACTTCGCGCTCATACCAGTTTGCGGCAGGCCATACGCTCGTCACGCTCGGCACGGCAGGATGTTCTTCGCGCCTCTCCCCGACGCGCACTTTGAGACGCAGTTCGCATTGATTGGGTATCGACAGCAAATGGTACACCACGTCATAGCGCGGCGCTCGTTCCGGCCAGTCTACGGCAGTAATGCTGGATAGAAACGTGTAACGTAGTGTTTTATAAAGATAGGCGCAGATGGTGAGCAGTTGTCCAGTTTGCAGCACAAGAGTCTGCTCGCCGCGAAAATCGCCTGTTTCAAGCACCGCCTGCGGAAATTTCTCGCGCACCATCGTCACCGTCGATGTCGCTGTTATCGCCATATGCTCTTCTCAATTTCTTAAAATTCGTGTCTATAATTCCTCTCCAATCGGGCCTACTAATTTCATACCACTGGCCTTCAAGGGATCGGGAGGGTTGGGAATGCCTTCGAGAATCTTGCGCTGGAGTTCGTTAAAGCCAAACAGCAGCATTTCCGGTGTAGGTGGGCAACCAGGGATAAACACATCGACAGGTACGATTTTATCGACTCCCTGCACAATGGCGTAGTTGTTAAAGACACCGCCGCACGATGCGCAGGCTCCCATCGAAATCACCCACTTGGGTTCAGGCATCTGGTCGTAAATCTGCCTCAATACAGGAGCCATTTTGATGGAGCAACGTCCGGCGACGATCATCAGGTCGGCCTGGCGCGGCGATGCGCGAAACACTTCCGCGCCAAAGCGCGAGATGTCGAAGCGATCAGCGCTGGTGGACATCATCTCGATGGCGCAGCAGGCCAGGCCAAACGAGACCGGCCATAGCGATGCACTGCGCCCCCAATCGATCAACTTGCTCACCTGTGTAGTTAGAATGCCTGCTTCGCCATTCTTAACATGTAGCTGGCGGCTCAATCGCGGTGTCTGGTTGTTAGAAACGGTCTGCACCGGCTCCCAGGGGTTTTTTACTCCCATGTGAAAGCCCCCTTTCGCCACACATAGACATAACCCACCATCAAAATCGCCAGGAAGATCACCAGTTCGATCAATCCCAGCGCTCCCAGGTTGTGCATGAGGATGGCTAATGGATAGAATGAGACGATTTCAATGTCGAAGACTATAAACAACATGCCCGTCAAAAGGTATTTGACGGGAAAGCGGCTTTTCGGCGCTTCAATTTCCTGAATACCGCATTCGTAGGGCGCTAGCTTCTCCGGCGTCGGTTTCTTTGGGCCTAAAACGGCGGTCAACACCATTACCAGCCCACCAAAGAGGACAGCCAGCGTCACCAGAATAAAAATGGGGAGTGTTCCCATACACGGGACCCTTCATTTCTCTCAAATAATCATCTATACTGAGCTTTAGCCCGCTCGCAGCACTGCCGCGCGTCTGGCTAGTGTATTTTGTACACTTCGTTCCTTAGTATGGTAGCACAGCATTTCAGCAGTGTCAAATAAGTAGCGATGGCGCTGGCATCCCGCCCACAGATTGTCGCACTCGATGATTGGTACTCTGGTTACAGAGAGGGACACGAACATCAGATTCGGGCTTCAACGGCTACGATGGAAATCAGTGAGTTGGTGAGCAAAGTGCGCTCGCACTTGTGAGGCAGCCAGCTCACTATCCTGAATACAGGAGGCGATGCCCACACCGTGATAAGGCGCTCCAGCAAGGATAATACCGGGCCAGCCCGCCAATGCAGACTCGATTTCGGCCACTCGGGCTTGATGTCCTACCTCGTACCGGGGGATAGCTCGTTCCCAGCGAGTGATCAACCACTCATTGGGACGGCTTCGTATTCCCATGGACTGGACCAGTTCACCATGAATCTGCTCAATCAGGGCATCATCGTCGAGTTGGAGGGTGCGGTCATCACCCCATCTCCCTGCTGAACAACGCAGGATGATCGCTGTGGAACTCCGTAAATGCGGCCACTTGTTTGTACACCAGGTGCAGGCGGTGAGCAGGCGTCCATCGATGCGCGGTACCAGGAAGCCACTGCCATGAAGTGGCCGGGGGAATGCTGAGGGAGGATATCCCAGGGTGACAGTGACGACCGAGGCATACGCAATAGAGGCAAGCCGGGTAGCCAGTTCGGGAGCCGTTTCTCGTACAATGTCAGCGGCTGCCCAGGAAGGTACCGCGAGTACAACGCCGTCTGCAACCACAGCAGAGCCGGAATCGCACAGCAGTCGATAGCGACCATCGGGCAGCGGGGTGATGGAGAGTACATGCGTTCCGGTTCGTATATCGACTCCAGCCAGCGCTTTATGCAGGCGCTCAACCAGGCGTTCGAGGCCACCTGCTATGGTCAAGAGTACCGGAGATGACCCTCCCTCTTTGGCGGGTCGAGCCGATTGCAGCCCTCGCATCAAACTGCGATGCTGTTTCGCGGCTATCGCCAGGTGAGGAGCGACGGACGCCAGGCTGAGGCGGTCGGCGCGACCAGCATGGATACCACCCAGGAGTGGTTCGACCAGTCGTTCAACCACTTCTCTCCCAAAGCGAGAACCAATGACCTGCGTTATAGAAGGATCGGACGGCCAGTCACTCTGTGGCAGGAGCAGGTCGAGACCAGCCCGCGCTACGCCCGCCAATGATAGGATGCCTGAGCGAGCGATAGCGCCTGCACTGGTTGGCACACCGAAAACAAGCCCGTCTGGGAAGGGTCGCAACCGTCCCCTTGTCCATAGATAGGTTTTGCCGGTGGCGGGCGCTACCAGGTCCTCTTCCAGGCCCAACTCTCTACACAAAGTTCTCACCTGTGGTACCCGAGCCACAAGCGCTTCGGGACCAAGATCAATAGCGGTACCAGCAAACCGTTCGGTGCGAATCTTGCCGCCCAGGCGATCGCTTGCTTCAATCAAGGTGACGTGCAGTAGCACACCTTCACTCGCATGTATAAGGTGGTACGCGGTGGAGAGGCCGGTGATCCCGCCGCCAACAACAACGATATGAGGCATCGTATTATTTCCCATCGCCGGCACCCACACGGCTACGTACTATAGTTGCCAGGGCTGCGAGAAAGCCGGGATCGCCATTGGGCATGGGCGTGCGTTCAAAGGCCAGTCCCAGCCGCTGAGCCGCCTGCCGCGCTTCGATATCGAGGTCATAGAGTATTTCGAGATGGTCGGACACAAAACCCGCTGAGCAGACGACAACGCCTGCCATGCCCCTGCCGGGCAATTCGGTGAGTACATCTAGCAACGCCGGACCGATCCACGGTTCGGAAGTACGTCCCGCGCTTTGCCAGGCGATAGACCAGCGTTGAAGACCCAGGCGGCTTGCTACGGCCTCCGCAGTTTCGCGCAATTGCTCCTGGTACGGATCGTTCGTCGCAAGAATGCGGGTCGGGAGGCTGTGCGCGGTAAATAGTACCTCAATTGTGCCGGCATCTATGCCATGCTTGCGGATCATCTTCTCAAGCGTTGCCTGCAAAGAGGTTGCCAGGAAATCAAGGTAGCCGGGCGCCAGGTGCCAGTGTTCAATCATGGAGAGTGGGAGTGAGGACGTGTTCGCCTCCTTGAGCCGCTCGTTATACCGGCCCACACTCAGGCGTGAATAATGAGGAGCAAGCACAAGTCCTACGACTTCTTGCGCGCCGCTTTCAACCAGTTCGGTCATGCTGTCTTCAATGAAAGGGGGCGAATGCTGCATTCCCAGAGCCACGTGGAAACGACCGGGATCGGTCTGATCGAGCGCTGCTTGAAGGCCGCGCGCCTGTATGCGAGAATGCTCGAGCAGTGGTGATTTGCCGCCAATTGCTGCATAGCGGCGCTGCAAATCGCTCAGTAATGCGGGCGTTGGTGGATGTCCCCCGCGCATGCGTGTGTAGTACGCCTCGATGTCGTCCAGTCCAGCAGGACTTCCCAGCGCCATAACCAGGACCCCGACAGCCGCTTTGCCTTTACCCTCGTGGAGAGCAACGCCTGGGGTAACAGTGCTGCGCTGCTCATCTTTCTCCATGCTTGCTGTATACGCGGGAGGAACATAGGCGCAAGAGGGATCGGACTCCAGCGGGTCGCCGTAGACCGCAAATGCGCGCGCGCGGCTCCCGCCGCAAATCGCTCGGAACTCACACGCGCCACATTTCCCCCGCAACTGCTGTGGATCACGCAACGCTCTAAATAAGGGATCATTTCGGTAGACGTCCGCGAGTGTATCACGACGCACATTGCCTGCAGAGAGGGGGAGGAAGCCATTTGGATAAATATCGCCGATGTGCGAGATAAAAACAAACCCCAATCCGTCGTTGATCGGCACAGGCGCCCGCCCGGAGCCCATAGCGCGCAGGCCCGGCGAACCCGCCGCCTGATGTTGCACGAGTACCCGCCTATATGCAGGCGCGGCCGTCGCTTTAATACCGAATGGGACGTGCTGGCTCAATGCAGCCAGATATTCGAAAATGGTTTCATGCTCGCTGGCTGACAGCATGGAGTCTTGCGTGGCGCGTCCCGTTGGCACGACGAAGAAGACACTCCAGAGCTGCGCCGCAAATTGCTCCGCGATCCTGGCAATGTCCGGCAAATCCGGGACGGTCATCTTCGTGACAGTGGTGTTGATTTGTAACGATAATCCGGCTTCCGTAGCCCAGCTCATAGCGCGTAAGGTACGATCGAAGGTACCCGGCACTTTGCGGAAGCCATCATGCACGGAGGCGCTTGCGCCATCAAGTGAGAAGGCAACCTGGCTCACTCCCCATTCTTTCAGATGGGTGAGAGCGGCCTGGGTCAATTTGCGCGTCACACTTGGCGTGAGAGCCACCCGTAGTCCAGATGCCACCGCATGGCGTATCAAAACCTCCAGGTCTCTGCGAAGCAACGGGTCGCCACCCGTGAGAACGAGCGTAGCCGGATTCAACGCGACGATCTCGTCGAGAAGCTTGAGCGATTCATCGGTGCGAAGTTCCAATGGATGGGGACGCGGCTGTGCCTCAGCCCGGCAATGGACACAGGCCAGGTGGCAGGCACGAGTGATTTCATAAATAACAATGAAAGGGCGATTATTCAACTCCTCCCGTGTCCACTGGTGCGTGATTTGCGCAACCTCTTGCATAGATTTCAAATCTCCTTCTCTGTGACGTGAATGTGAGCGCTTCAATGCCGGAATCATAGCAGCTTCGACATCCCTTACGCCGCAATTTCAGTCACAAACGAGTCACAAAAAGTTACATGAGAAATCTTCACGCCCCTGGGGACCTATGGATGCATCGAGCATTACGCGTGTGTATCAAGATTTGTGGATTGGATTCGAGAGACATGTGGATTTCAAGGATTGAGCTACCAACACATTGTAGTGTATAATCTGATAGACAAGGTCGATAAGGGGTCAGGGAACAAAGGCTTCTCAAGAAATTGAGAGAGGTACGAGATGAATGAAAAATACGAGCATTATTCAATGAATATTCAGTGGAGCGAAGAGGATGGCGTTTACATTGTCATCGTACCTGAACTTCCTGGTTGTAAGACACATGGGAAGACCTATGAAGAAGCCGTTCGACAGGGGCAGGATGCAATTGCTACATGGATTGACGGCAGTCGCGCATTAGGATGACCAATTCCTGAACCCCGGACATTGAATATAGCTTGATACGTTCCCCTAATGAATTTTGCCAACCGAATGCAGTAATGCGTGCCTCCGTCCTGTAGGGACAAGGGGTGGGGTAGGCGATGAGGGGGCCTTGTGCTTGTCCTCGTCGGGTGTACGTCATCCTGCAGGACATCACCACATCCCAACGAAATTGCGCTTCCACGAGGACAAGCACAAGGCCCCCACCCATCCCCGCATCCACCCCTTGTCCCTACAGGACGGGAACGTTCATTGCTGCATTTGGTTGGCAAAGTTTATCAGAGGTCACTAATTCATCAGAACACGCACGCGCTGCCAAATTATATATACCAGTTCCCAACAGGCACTCCCGCCAGATACCAGTCTGTTGTCGTAATGCCCCGGGTAATGCACCGTCCTTTTAACCACGCCGCCCGGGTTGGTAAAATCGGTAATAGGGTGGCCTTGCTCCGCCAGTAACAGGCTGTCGTGCCAGATGGGACCAGCGCCGTCTACGCCCGTCACATTTACCATGGGGGAGTTGTCGTTGTTGCCCGCCCACACGCCCATTACGTAGTCGGTGGTGTAGCCGACCGTCCAGTTATCGCGAAAATCTTGCGATGTGCCAGTTTTCAGTGGCTGCCGGGCGGATAGGGCCGGGGTTGCCCTGGTAGCACTGTGTCTGCGTGTTGCTGTAGAGGTAGAGGGCGCTGCACTTGCCGAACTCGAAGGTGCGCGAAGTGTTGTCGCTTAGTACGTTGGTCATCAGAAAAGCCACCTGTTTGCTTATCACGCGCG
This sequence comes from uncultured Chloroflexia bacterium, assembly GCA_963769535.1. Classification (GTDB taxonomy): domain Bacteria; phylum Chloroflexota; class Ktedonobacteria; order Ktedonobacterales; family Ktedonobacteraceae; genus CF-113. The sequence goes on from CAVYMC010000011.1 coordinate 1,216,322, forward strand.
TTCCCACCGGCACAAAATGGTAGATCAGGCGGCCTTGTGTATCCGCTACTGTGTCGATGGCGTGTGGTGGAATACGCACGCCGCCATTGGCGAAGACACCGTAGGCCGAGACCTCATCGAGCAGGTGAACACTGAGGCTGCCCAGCACCATTGTATAGTTAGGCGTGCCCTCGTAACTGGTAATGCCCATCACTTGAGCCGTATGCAGGGCGGGTTGCAACGCCAACTTTCGTCAACAGCTTGACGGCTGGCACGTTAAATGAGTTTTGCAGCGCGTAGCGGTAAGGGATCAAGCCGTGAAAGCGCAGATCGTAATTGTTCGGCGAATAAGGCGCCAGGCCGCAGCAGAGTTGCACGCTGAATGGCGCATCCAGAACGGGCATACCGGGACTCAAGCCCTCGGCGAAGGCGGTGGCATAGATAAATGGCTTGAAGGAAGAGCCGGGCTGGCGATATCCCTGGCTGGCTACGTCAAACGCGCCAAACTGGGCATTGTTGGGGTTGACGCTGCCCAACAGCACGCGAATTGCGCCATTGTGAAAGTCGATCAAGACCTCTGCCGCGTTCGACATATTGTGCGCCTTCGCCAGCGCGCTGATATGCTGCTGCGCGATCTTGAGTACCTGATTTTGCAAGGGCAGGTCGAGTGTCGTCTGCACCAGCAGGCCCGAACGCGCCAGGTCATCGCACTTTGACATGCAGCACGGTTGCCAGTTCGTTCAGCGCGTAATTCACAAAATGCGGCGCGAGATTGTTGTAGATGATGCCGTGATGCAGAAAGCCGGGCTGCGCGGCCTCGGACAATGCCTGATTCTGTTGCGCCAGCGTGATGTAGCCCTGCGAATGCATCAGGCGCAGGACATCGCTCATACGCGAGTAGGCCGCGACAGGATGCAGATACGGGTTCGAGTGCCATGGGCGAACGAGGAATACCGGCCAGCATAGCGGCCTGCGCGATGTCAAGCTGTGAGGCCGCGCTGTGTCCGGGCGTATCCTGTAAATCGAAATAGGCAAAGGCGGCGGCATCGGCTCCATATGCCTGCTCACCATAGTAAATGGTGTTGAGGTACATCGAGAGTATTTGCTGTTTGCTATAATAGCGCGTGATCTGTGGGGCCAGGATGATCTCCTGAAGCTTGCGCAAAATAGTATCCTGGTTGCCCACGATGGCATTTTTGATAAGCTGTTGCGTTATTGTGCTGCCACCGCCAACGATACGGTGACTCGTGAGGTCTGCAATGGCGGCGCGGATGATACCGGTGATATCGTAGCCGGGATTTGACCAGAAGTATTGATCTTCAGTGGCAATCTCGGCGTGTTCCAGGTTGGGCGAAATTTGCGAAAATGGCACGGTTGTTTGCAATCCCTGGTCGATCATCTGGTAGAGCATTGTGCCATGCATATCATACATTTTGAGGCTGTCGCCGGGCAGAATATTCGCCAGCGTGGTAACGTCCTGCTGGTAGCGCATTTGGGTCGCTTCCACAACGGCGGTCAGCGTGACCAGGACGCCGGCAAGCACGATCATGGTGATCAGCGCGCCCAGCGCCATTGGCAGCATCGTTCCCCGCGTGCCGATGCGATCTACAATGGCGTATTGCTGGTTCATGCGGCGCAAGTTCTTGCGCTTGATGTAACGCCGCGTGCGCCAGCCGGTTGGCTTGAATTGTTTATGCGGAACAGGATAATACGCGCCTCTTTTGATCTGCAACGGCTCATCATTGAGCCTTTGTGCCGCAGCGGCCCGGCTATGCACAGGCAACTTCGCGGGCTTCGCTGCATCAGATGCGCCAGGCGCGGGTACCAATCCCTGTTTATTCTCAGTTTTCAAAGCATTCCAACTCCACTCAACACGGGCCGCAAAGAGGATACGGACACGATAAAATTGTCCCCACTATACATTACATTGTAACGAGTATGCAAGGTAAAGAGTGTACAATTTGTGAACGGCTTGGTGGAGGGACCTGTAACGAAGTAGGAGATATGAGATTGATGAACAGCACAGTTGAAAACGATCAAACAATCAGTTAGAATAGGTGCTAATCTGAGCTAACGGGTTGAGATTGTTTGAGTAAACGTGTCTGTTGAGGATATATGATTTGCACACAAGAGAGTTTGTGGATGAACGAGGCTACCCCCACTTCCATTTCAAATCAATCCACTCAGATAATCTCTTCTTCTGCCATGAGAACAGCTCTGTATGAAAAGTTCCAGACCAGAATTAGTATGAACCCTGTACTTGATAGAACCCTGGTCAGCTTTCAAGGGAACAAGCATACACCATTTTCGAGCTGGTTCAAGTATAGGGAAGGCTTCTCCGAAGTACTTGTTAGCTATCTCTTAAAACAACTCAAACCCGAACCAGGGATACTACTCGATCCATTTTCGGGCGCTGGTTCAGCATTATTCGGTGCGAGCGCTCTTGGCTGGCAAACAAAAGGCATCGAAGTCCTCCCGGTTGGAATTCATGCAACTAAAGCGCGTATAGGCGCTTCCAGGATGAACGCCAGAGAAGTAAATGATATCATTGCTCAACTCAAACAGGTTGACTTCTCAGCATATTTTGACGAGAAGTATACGCTCAGCCATATCGCCATTACACGAGGGGCTTTTCCCCTGGAAGAGGAGAAGCAACTGGTTGGCTACAGGGCCTATTGTCATTGCCATACTGACAATGCCAATATGCGTGTGCTGCTTCTCTATGCGGCTTTTTGCATTCTAGAAGAGATTAGCTTTACGCGAAAAGATGGACAGTATTTACGCTGGGACGCTCGTTCTGGTTGTTCACAGGGGAAAAGGCCCTTTAACAAGGGTCGTATTTTGACTTTCCGTGAAGCTATTTTTCAGAAGCTTGAACAAATTGCCGCATCTCTGTCAGAGGAAACCATTCAAAAAGAATTGTTTCAAACTGATACTATGCCGCAACCGAAACGCTTTATGCACGAAATTGAACTGAGTGAAGGTTCATGCCTTGAAATACTGCCTCTTAAAGACCTAAACTCTATCGATTTCGTCATGACCTCGCCTCCTTATGCGAACCGCTATGACTACACGCGCACCTATGCTCTTGAACTGGTCTATCTCGGTTGCAATGAAGAAAAAGTAAAAAAGTTACGCCAGGCAATGTTATCCTGTACGGTTGAAAATAAAGAGAAACGAGCGCAACTACTAGACCAGTACGCATCAAGAGGACAAACGCATATTTTCCACCAGATCGAATCTGTATTCAACGGTCAGGCAGCATTGCAAGAAGTACTGGCAACTCTTGAGATATATCGACAGAATGGGCAATTAAATAACGAGAATATCACCCGGCTGGTGCATAACTACTTTTATGAAATGTGCTTCGTAATTTTATGAAATGTGCTTCGTAATTTACGAACTTTCTCGCTTATTAAAACCAGGGGGAATAGTAGCTATGGTAAATGATAACGTCCGCTACGCCGGTGAGGAGGTACCTGTGGACCTCATTTTATCCGACATGGCTGAGTCCTTTGGACTGAAGGTAAGACATATCTGGACGTTGGGCCGTGGCAAAGGAAACAGTAGCCAGCAAATGGGTAATCATGGCCGCTCCGAGTTACGTAAATGCGTCTACGTGTGGGAGAAACCGTAATATGACAACAGATGCAACCTTTGTTTGAAGCTTAACCCATCCAAATTACCACCACCCATTCGCACCAACTTAAGCGAATAGCTGGGTTTATCCGTAGGGGCGGGGGTGGTGTGGAGAGGGGGGTGGACGCTTGCGTCGCCCTCGTAACTGTTGATGATAACGATTCGTTGGCGCTTATGAGGGACGAGGGCGACGCAAGCGTCCACCCCCCTCTCCACACCACCCCCGCCCCTACGGACTTCGCTCGCTTGCTTCTTAAGTTGGTGCGAATGCCCATCCAATTACCACCACCCCGGATCGCAGGCGACGGCACGTTATCCGCCGGAGGCGCAAACGCAAAAGTATAACTTGAGCAATACGGCGTTGGGAGCGGCGTATTCGCAGGTGGATTGCCGCCCGGAGTTGGCGACGCTGTTGGGGTTGGCGAGCCATCCGGCGGTGTGGGCGTCGGCGTCGGGGTGAAGGTTGGCACTGTGCCGGGCAGGAACAGGTCGGTGCTTGTCACGCCGTCGGGGTAGGTCACGGTAGCGGTTTGCAGGCCGCCGGGATTGGTGAAATCCTGGATGGGATGGCCCTGCTCCGCCAGCAGCATGGAGTCGTGCCAGATGGGGGCCGCGCCCGTGATGCCGGAGACATCAATCATGGGGGAGCCATCATCATTGCCTGCCCACACGCCCATCACGAAATCGGTGGTGTAGCCCACCGTCCAGTTATCCTTGAAATCGTTGGTGGTGCCTGTCTTGGCGGCTGCCGGGCGCACGGGGCCGCGATTGCCGTTCCAGCAATCTTGCTGCGAGTTCGAGTACAGTTGCAGCACGTTGCAGTCGAAAAATTCGGGGATGCGGTCGGTATTGTCACTCAACACGTTGGTCATCATATAGGACAGTTGCGGGCTGATAACCTGCTTGCCAGGGGTCAACTGGCGCTGAAAGACAACCTTGCCGGTGGTACCCATAACTACCTTGTTGATGGAAAAGTACGGCATATGCACGCCGCCATCGGCGAACGTTCCCATAGCCGAGGTGTGATCGAGCAAGCGAATGCCCAGGCCACCCAGCACCATCGACAGTCCAGGCGTTCCCTGGTAGCTGGTAATACCCATGTTCTGCGCTGTTTGTAAGGCATTGCTGACACCCGTGTGATTGAGTACCAATACGCCCGGCACGTTGAGCGAATTTTGCAACGCGCATCTCAGTGTCATGTGACCATGAAAACGCAGATCATAGTTCGACGGCGTAAAGGTGGGCGGATTCGAGTTCGGCACAGGGAAGGTTGTTTGTTTATCATCAATGGCCTGGGCTGGCGACACTCCCTGCCCAAACGCGGTCACATACACGTAGGGTTTGAAGGATGAACCGGGCTGGCGATAGGCCAGGGCGACATTGAACTGTCCATCAATAGAAGCATCGTTATAGTTGACGCTGCCAAGCATCGAGAGAATCGCGCCTGTGTGAAAATCAATCAGCACCTCGGCGGCGTTGGTCAGATGGTGCGCGTCTCGCAATTGAGCGATATGGTCCTGCATGATCTTCTGGATTTTGTTCTGCAAATTAACATCGAGCGTGGTATAAACGATTAAACCAGAACGCGACAGAGCGCTGCGGTTTTTCAGGTGAAACATTGAGGTAAGTTGATCGAGGATAAAGTTGTCAAAATGCGGCGCGAGATCGTGCAGCGTCAGCCCAAACTTGAAGAATTGCGGACTCTGTTCTTCATCGATAGCGTCGTAGCGTTCGACATTGGTGATATACCCCTGGCTATACATCAAGCCTAGCACACCCTTAAAACGATCGGTCGCGCCCTGAAAATTCACGGCTGGATCGAAGAATGTAGGATTGCTGGGCAAACCGGCCAGCATGGCGGATTGCGCCAGGTCGAGCTGCGAGGCGGCGGAACGCCCCGGCTGATCTTGCAGGCCAAAGTAGACGGTAGCGGCGGCATCGATGCCATAAGCCAGATGACCATAGTAGATGGTATTCAGGTACATGGCGAGAATGTCTTTTTTGGTATAGTGGCTGTTAAGCTGCGGAGCCAGCACAACCTCTTCCAGCTTGCGCACGATAGTCGATGCATTGCCCACGATAAGGTTCTTGATGAGTTGCTGGCTAATGGTACTGCCACCCTCGACGATACGCCCGTTCTGGAGATCCGTTAAGAAAGCGCGAATAATGCCCAGCAGGTCAACACCAGAATTATTCCAGAAGTCCTTATCTTCAGTGGCAACGGTGGCATTAAGCATGTCGGATGCGATCTGGTCAAAGGTGACGGTTGTATGCAGTCCCTGGTCCGCCATCTGGTCAAGCAGGACACCTTTGCTATCATAGATTCTCAAGTTATCAGGCGGCAACAAATCGTGAACGGTGAGCAGTTGATTATCATAGGTTTTCTGTGTTGTCGTGACAAATTTGTACGCCACATATGCCGTAGCGCCGCCCACCGAGAGAAAAACGAGCAGCAGCGATAGCGCAGTACTGGCGATAGTTGTCCAGAGGCGGCGGCTGTCCTGGCGTTCTCTAGCTCGCGCGGCGCGTAGTTGTTTGCGCGACAGGTGCCGCAGAAACACTTTGCGCACATGTTTTCTGCGCCTGAGATTCGCCGGAGACGCTGTTTGAGGAGCCAAAGTTACAGGAATGGGTAGAAGCTCCGGCGCTGGCGCGGGTGTCTGTGGGTTGGGTATCGACATAGGGACAGCAGGCAGCAGCATCGGTAACGGTGTATGTGGATCAGGCTGTCTCTCCCTACGAGTTGCGGCAGTATTACGCGGTTGCAACGCTTCCATCGTCGGCTCTATTTCCGGAATAGAAACGATCTCTTCCGCGCCGGGTATTTCGCTGATCTCTCCATACTCTGCCGACATGCTCGCATCCTTGCTGTTTTTCTAAACATAACACAGATGCTCTGGTAATTCAATTGAAGAGTGTCAATACGCAAAATAGCATCTACTATTGTAGACGTTAGCAGGTAGGGAATTTGTTCCGTAAATCAGATCGGTTCTGACATCGTCCACATATCTCTCACCAGAAACTGTTGGAAGTCGGATATTTGCTCTCGCAAACGTTCATTTACTAACATCTCTGGCCGGGGATCAACATAATAAATACCGTCCAGTTTGTTCAATGCGACTGTATAACCCAGAAAATGATTGCTTTTGAAAGTAGTGTTGATGCCAAAGATGCTGTTACCTCGTTGTGCTCGTTGGACATCGTGCAGAAATATCGCTACAACTGGTATATTTCTTCCGAGAAGTTTGTTTAGCAGGTATTTATCAATAAAGATTTTGTCCAGCCGATCCTTGCTCGTAGTTTTTACTGAGCCGACTATTTCAGATGAGTGAATATACTCTGTCTCGCTCATGAGAATTGCTTTATTACGAGAAAAGACAATGTCTAGTTCGTATGACATGTGATAGCCTTCATAATCAGGTATGGGAATATCAATGGTTCGGGATTGGCACTCAAAACCAACTCGCTGGATGATAAGCCGAATTAAATGCTCGAAGAGTTGCCCAATACGTTTCCTTGATTGATTAGGGTTTTGAAAAGAATCACCAATGCTGCCAATGGACTGCTGTATAGTATAGACAACCTTATTGATGGTGTTTGATTGCATGAATTGCTTGCCATCAGCTCTATCAACCATATGTTCCTGATGAATTTTCAGTTCATCGAGGAAACCGAGACACCTATCAAATGCATCAAGAAAGCTTTGTGAGTTCTCGATAAAAAGGTAAGTATTGAGCGGCCTGGTAATACGATGGCTATGTGTTTCATCATACTGATAAAAAATGTAGTTCGGATGAGTTGGTGAAACAATACGTGTAGGATTTGTTCTTTCAAGCAGTGCCAGATAAGAACTACAAAGAGTTACGTATTCGGTCAGATTATGAAATGCCAATCTATCTTGCACACTAACTTGAAGATCGGCCAGGGTAGGCTCGATCATCGGATAGACTTCCTCCTCGCAACATTATCTAAATCATATTGTATCCACTTATCAACAGGCCAATCCTCAACTAGTTCGATTCTCTCCGCTCCCCAGCGACAATACTCAAGTGAAATATCGCAACCCATCCAGCGGCGACCAAGTTGCTCGGAAACAACGGCTGTCGTGCCGGAACCAAGAAATGGATCGATCACCGTGTCACCAGCATTGGATGATGCCAATACCAACTTTCTTAGTAATTCTTCTGGTTTCTGCGTTGGGTGAGACGTTTTCTCATGCATTCCGTTGCACGTAGTCGGAATCTCGATCACATCACGCGGTTTGGCTCCGCGAGGATGAGGTGTCCAGACCTTATCCTTCGCATTATTTCCATTGCCATATTGACTTGTTTCAGCCTGAGGGTGATCGGGATATTTGAGCGTATGATCGCCATAAGGAATGCGTATATCATCGATATTGGAAGTGAACTGTTTGCTCTTTCTAAAGTGCAAAATACTTTCATGCGACCTGCCCCAGTCATTGCCAAGATTGGCTTTGTTTTTGTAATGCCAGATTAACCACTTACATCCTTTGAAGAAGCACGATGCAGGCAAGCGCAAATCGGCAAGGATTTCGGAGAAACCGCAAACATACATTGTTCCTGTTGATTTCAATACGCGAGCCGCCTGTTCAATCCATTGAAGCGACCATTGCACGTAAGCTTCCTGAGACTCAAAAGTATCCCATTCAGCCTTATTGATGTTATAGGGTGGATCGGCAAAGAGCAGATCAACGGATTCGCTATCCAGTGAACTTAGCCAGGCAATAGCATCCCCATGCCAGATTTCCCCATGCTCGTGCTTGTAAGAGAGTCTGGGAGTAAGAGTATCTGGCGTAATTTGATCTTGTTCAAGCTCGATAAAGGTTCCTTTAAGCATTGGCTGACCGAGAAACATAGGCAATTCTGTATTTCGAGTATAAGCAACTGATGGCTCGTGAAGTTCTCTCATTTCGTCTATATCCAGTTCTTCAGATAAGCTCTTCTTATCATACACCATCTTTCAAGCCTCTGGTTATTTCTGTCCATTTACCTGCGCTGCCTCGATCAACGCGGGCAATATTTCATTAGTGAGGGTTTGTATCTGGTAGAGGCTTTCGGCCCAGGGGATATCTTGATGATCGCGTATGCCACGCACTTCGGCCAGTTGCAGCACGCTTTCGTCGACCAGGCTGCGAAAATAGAGAAAGGCGCGCACGGCATCGGCGACGGGAACGTGCGACTCACGAGTGATAGCGCCATAAGCTTTGCCCAGTTGCACCGCTTCGGAGCGAAGTTCGTCTTCAGAAGTGCCGTCGGCCAGGGCGCGTAAGAGCAATTCAAGCACGCGGCGTCCCAGGCTGCGAAAGCCTTCCCGCGCCGCCTCGTTAAAGTGGGCATACCAGGAGAAGGTGTTGAGGGTGCCATCGGTGAAAGCGAAGCGCACGCGCCCAAGCACACTCTGCACCAGCAGTTGCGCGGCGGGGCGTGGTTTGGGTTCAACTCCCTGGCGCAGCCTGGCCTCGATGTCGGCGCGTCGAAAACGGCGATGTCCCCCGCTGGTGCGGCGTGTGGGGATTTCGTTGCGATCCGCCCATAAGCGCACCGTGGCGGGATGGATGCCCAGCATCTCAGCAGCTTCGCTCAAGCTCAACCACTCATCCCCTGTATGTATTGTTGACATTGGCCCTCCTCGCGCGAACCCTTGCTTCATTCGACGATGGGTGAGATTCAGCTTTTTGTGGTGTGGCAATGATGTAGTGTATGCTGCCTTCATTCTATGTGATGAGTAAAGTGGCGTCAAGTAACAATTTCCCTTGCCTCTTTTCCACTTTCCTTTGTATAATACCTATGCAAAAGTAAGCACCGGGTTCCACAATCTGATCAAATCGGAGAAAACGACTATATGCGACTTGGATTACAGGTACCTAACTTCACCTGGCCCAGTGGGCAGGAGCAATTGGGCGATACCTTTGGATTTATAGCGGAGCGCGCAGAGCGCGCTGGCTTTTATAGCTTGTGGGTGATGGATCATTTCTTTCAGATCGGCTTCGCAGGACCGCCCGAATTGGAGATGCTTGAGGGGTATAGCGCGCTGGCCTTTGCAGCCGGGCGCACCAACCGCATCAAGCTTGGCACGATGGTAGCGGGTGTCACCTATCGACATCCCGGCATTCTTATCAAAACCGCGACGACGCTCGATGTGCTTTCACATGGCCGCGCCTATTTGGGTATTGGCGCAGCCTGGAACGAGGAAGAGCATCGCGGCCTGGGTGTGCCATTTCCGCCGCTCGCGGAACGCTTTGAGCGACTGGAAGAAACGCTGCAAATCGCGCATCAGATGTGGGCTGGCAACGATGCCCCCTACGAAGGCAAACACTACCAGCTTGCGCGCCCGCTCAACTCACCCCACGCTGTGCAAAAGCCACATCCGCCCATCCTGATTGGTGGCAGCGGCGAACGCAAGACGCTAAAAATGGTGGCGCAATACGGCGATGCCTGCAACCTCTTTGCGCGCCTGCCATTGCCCGAACTTCAGCGCAAACTGGACGTGCTGCGCGAGCATTGCGCAGCCATTGGGCGCCCCTACGAAGAGATCGAGAAGACCACGCTCAGCTCGTACCGGCTGACCTCCGACGGGCGCAACGGTTCCACCACCCCGGCGGCTCTGCTGGAACACCTGGCGCAACTGGCCGAACTGGGCGTTGACCAGGCGATCTTCAGCCTGCAAAACGTCTCCGACCTCGAACCGTTCGACCTGCTCGCCACCGAAATCGTGCCAGCCGCCGAGAAAATCGCGGTAGCCGGACGGTGATAGCTGATGTGCTATAGGCACTGACGGGAATGATGTAGCCCCCAATCTGTAGAGACAAGGGGTGGATGCAGGGAAGGGCGGGGGCCTTGTGCTTGTCCTCGTCGCAGAGAGATTCTGTTGGAGTTTGATGATGTCCCGCCGGATTACGTACACTGGACGAGGACAAGCACAAGGCCCCCTCATCCACCCCACACTGCCCCTTGTCCCTACAGGACACCTGGGCCGCAAGCGTCCCGATTGGTAAGATTCACCTATTTGGTCATTAAGAGCAAACCGACGGACAAACAACAACAATAGAGAGGACTCGTCATGCCACAGCCATTGCAGTTACGTCCCATGAATGCCGCCGATCTTCCGCGTGTCGCGGAACTAACTAATGCTGCGTTCGTGAAAAGGTGATAGAATAAGAAAGGAGGTAAATACAGGGAAAGGAGCAAGGAAATGCCGAAGATTTTGCGTGTGCGGGCATCACAAGATGACAAAGAAGAGAAGCAAGTGCGCAAATTGGCGGCGAGTCGGCACGGACCAGCAGATTGGATCCTGCATGCTCGCATGGTGGCCCGCAGTTGGGACGGAGAGCGGGTGGAAGCGATAGCCAGGGAGGTAGGGTGTAGTGCACTGACGGTGCGACGGCGGCTGCACCGCTTCGATGCAGTGGGGATCGAGGGACTGGGCGACCGGCCCAAACCCGGCCGACCCCGTCGGTTGACGGCAGCCGATGAGAGCAAGCTCATCGCATTGGTGCATCAGGCTCCCCCCGGGCGATTAGTGACGCAGGAAGATGGGACGATGGTGGCGCGTGACGAAAAAGGCTCGGCCCAGTGGAGCCTCGCTGCGCTGGCCCAGGCTGCCAAAGAGACCGGTATGCAGGTCAAACGCAGCCAGATCCGCACGATCCTCTTGCGTGAAGGGGTGCGATGGCGCCAGACCCACAGCTGGGGGACTCCTCGTGACAAGGATTTCCTCCCAAAAGAACGGCGGTCGTCACCCACTACACCGAGCCACCAGTGGGGTCGACGACCGTCTGCACCGACGAACTCGGCCCGGTAATTCCCCGCACCTTTGCGCCTGCCCCTGGCTGGTCGCCCAACGGACACCGTATCAAAGCGCCCATGGACTACGGGCGTGGTCCCGAGAAGACCTGGGTCTATGGGGCCTTACGAGTGCGCGATGGCAAAGAACTGACTCGCTGTGCCGCTTCGCGCAATTCCAAAGGCTACATTGCCCTGCTGGCCGACATCGAAGCTGACAACCCAACGGGAGACATCTTTGTGATCACTGACAATCTCAGCAGTCATTCCAGCCTCGAGACACGCACCTGGCTGGCCGATCATCCGCGCATCCATCACGTCTTTATTCCCACCGGAGCGTGTTGGCTCAATTTGCAGGAGGGCTGGTGGCGGTTCTTCCGTCGTGACGCACTCGCTGGGCAGAGCTTTGCCAATCCCAAAGAGATTGAGCAAGCCACCCGCGTCGCTACTGCGCAACTCAATCGGCGGGCCAACCCCTGGGTCTGGGGACGCCCACCTAAGATACCCCGTTATCATCGCCGAGTCTTTTGTTATCGGATTTAACGAACGCAGCACTAATGTGGTTGACCCGGAACCAATCGACGTGGAAACCATACACGAGCGAATGTATAATGCGCCACCCTGGCGCATCCAGCAGCGAGTGGTAGCAGTCGATAGAGATGGGAACATCCCAGGCTTTTACACCGCCCTGCACGATAGCTGGCTGATTGCAGGACACTTCTGGATACATGTAATTGTGGATAAGGCGCCGCGCCGCCTGGGTGTCGGTACATTGTTGTTTGATGATGCGCTTAAGTATGTGCAGGAACAGGGCGCGACACACGTTGATAGCGAGGTACGCGACCAGTGCGAGGAATGCTTGCAATTTGCTCAACATCGTGGCTTTTCAATCGAGAGGCACACCTTCGAATCACGGCTCGACCTGGCGGCTTTTGACGAAACTCCTTTCGCTGGAACTATTGAGGCTGTTGAAGCCTCGGGCATTCGTTTCTTTACGCTTGCCAACGTGGGCAATACCCCGGAAGCACAGCAGCATCTCTATGTGATTAATCGCGCCTATGCTGCCGATAATCCAGGCAATGCCAGAGAGGGATGGGAGTTTCAATCGTTTGAAGCATTTAGCAAAAATGTATTTCAGGCAAGCTGGTTTCGCCCTGATGGTCAGATAATCGCGGCTGACGATGATAGATGGGTAGGCATGGCCGCTGCCGGGTATCTCAAGAATGGGAATACCATGCTCAATGCCTTCACCGGCGTTGATCGCGCCTATCGCGGACGCAAACTCGGCCTGGCCCTCAAATTGCTGGCGATCCGGTACGCCCGAACATGTGGGGCCAGTTCGATGCTCACCGATAATGACTCGCGCAATGCACCCATGCTTGCCATCAATAACAAACTGTGCTACCAGCGCGAGCCAGGTGTTTACGAACTGGTGCGCGCACTGTAAAGGGCCCAGGGCGGGGGCAAGCCCCGCCCGTAGTCTGCACTGGCGATGTGTTTCGTACAGGGTACGGGCGGGGCTTGCCCCCGCCCTGGAAAATTAGTGCGGCGTTGCGTAGCTGTGCAAATTAGTGCGGCGTTGCATAGCTGTGCAGGCTTGGCACGAAGAAGCTGACGCCATAATAGGTGAACAGTGTCGCTATGAAACCGAGCGTGAGCAGCCAGGCGATGCGTTTGCCGCGCCAGCCGCGAATGCCGCGCGCGTGCAGGTAGACCGCGTAAAGCAGCCATGTAATCAACGCCGAAGTCTCTTTGGGGTCCCAGCTCCAGTAGTGGCCCCAGGCGTAGTTGGCCCAGTACGCGCCCAGGATGAGCGTCAGGGCAAGCAGTGGGAAACCGGCAATGACGGCCTTATACGCCAGTTCGTCGGCGGCCTCCGCCGAGGGAAGCCAGGCGAAACGTCGACCCTCGCCTCCCTGCACCAGCATAATCACGCCCGCGCCAAAGGCTACGCTGAAGAGCGCGTAGGCGAAGATGGCCGTTGCGACGTGGATAGCCAGGATGGGCTTATCTTGCAGCGCGGGTATCAGCGCAGTCGAGTCATTGATCATATTGTAGGTAACGCCTAGAAAGACAGCGATACCAACCGTGATGATCGATAACACACCGATGTAGAGACCCCAGGCGCGCACCCGCTCGTGGAAACGCGCCTCGAAGATCAAATAGCACAACAACAAAGCGGTCGTGAAGCTCAGGCTAAACTCGTATAGATTGCTCCACGGCGCGTGTTGCTCTACGACGGTGCGTATGAGCAGCGACATGAACAGCATGAAAACCGTGAACCAGCCGAGGGCCGTAGCCGCGCGTCCAACAGTAATGATGCCGCGATTGAGCGCGATAGGCTCCTCGCCATCGGCCTGCTCGCGCATCACCACATCATCTTTAACAAGCGTGGTGACGCCGCCCTCAGTCGCAACTGCCACAGGCGCAGCTTTGCCTGCCTTGCGCGCCTGACTGCGCCCCTGCGACCGCGCAACCGCTATTTTGTTTGCAAGCCGGGCCGAGCCAATGGTATACCACAGGTAAGCGAGTGTCATGGCAATGAGCAGGCCAGCCCCTGCTATAAAGAAATAATTCGACAGAGTTGCCAGCCCCGAAAGCCCCGACGACGCTGCTGCTACTGATGAAAATTCCATATTCAACCTCTGTGCTTGAGCAAATAGACGTTCAATGGTAGCCAAAAAAGGATAATGTACCTTATGTCAGATAGTAGCATAGCAATGGAAGAGCGTCAAATCATCCAGGGCGACCAGGGCGACCCATGACGCGAATAACCAGGGCGACCGCGAGGGTCGCCCGTACAATATACGAGGAAGGGTCACATTATACCGTGTATTGTAGGGGCGACCCTCGCGGTCGCCCTGGTAATCCGCGTCAAATCGCAACTCTACCTGATCCCCGCGAACTCCGCCTGTAACTCGCGCAGCCAGTCGAGAAGGGCGCGTGTCTGGTGGATGCGGCTGCGCAGCACCACATGATCGAGAAAAGCCGTATCATTGGATTGCGTTTCGGGGAGACGCTGCGCTTCAAGATGCGCCAGGAATTTCTGGCAGGCGGCTACCTCCAGATCGATCAGGTGAGGCAACTGATCGGGGATGAGCGATTGCGCGAAATAGAGTTTGATAAGGAAAAGCAGCCGAATCTCGCGCGGGCGTTCGACAGGCGTGGTGAGCCAGGCATGGAAAGTAGCGCGACCCGCTTCGGTGAGATGAAAGATTTTGCGCGGCGGGCGCACCCCCTGAGCTTCTAACTCGGCCTCGATATATGCCATGCGTTCAAGCTTTTTGAGAAAGGCATACATCTGGCTCATTTCCAGGTGGACTATCTGACCCAGGATGCCGCTCTGAAACTGTTGAAACATTTCATAGCCATGCATGGGTTGATGTTCAAGCAAGCCTAAAATAGCATACTCGGCAGGTTCGCTAATCTGCATGTCGCTTTTCACATCCCATATCGTGAGTAGTAGTTCGGTTCATCACATTCCGCACTTGATGCGCAGCCATTATAATCTACTTTCTCGTATGAGGCAAGCGAGTGTGTCATTTTGGGGTGGGCGTCAAGTTTTTGCAGCAAGCGAGCGTTGACCAGGGCAGGGGCAGAGCTACAGCCCGTCGTGTCATTCTGAGCGCAGCGAAGAATCTCACATCCAGCGAGTCAGATTCTTCGCTGCGCTCAGAATGACATATACCCTGCTACGTACGGCTTCGCGCCCCACTGCGTATGCGTAGCAGGGTACGGTACGAGCGGCGGCTCTGTCCCCGCACTGGTAATCGTTCGTTACGTTCGCGCTTAGGGGGCTTGCCCCCGCACTGGTCAAGTACATAGTATATAATTGACTGTATTTAGGCTGTGTACGGAGGCTCATATTTATGTCTATACTGGATAAGCAACTCACGCCAACGCCTCAGCGCCATTCGCGCAGGCGTCTCTATATTATTCTCAGCATTGTGGCTATTCTGGTAATTTTCCTCCTGCTATTTACCAATATAGTCAATGACGCCGCCTTTGTTGCGCATTTTGTGACGCCTCCACAGCATTTCACCTATTCCGGGCATTCGGATTACATTACCGCGGTGGCCTGGTCGCCCGATGGTAAGCGTATCGCCTCGGCCAGCAACGATCATACCGCGCAGGTCTGGGATGCCAGCAACGGCGGTCACGTTCTCACATATCGCGGTCACTCCGATGGTGTGCTGACGCTGGCCTGGTCGCCCAATGGTCAATATATAGCAACGGGCGGCCTCGATAATACTGTGCAGGTCTGGAACCCGGTCAATGGAGCAACACTCTACACCTATCGGGGGCATAGTGATGCCATCTTCGACCTGGCATGGTCGCCCGATAGCAAGCGCATTGCCTCAGTTAGCAACGACGGCACAATGCAGATATGGGATGCCTTGACGGGTCAGCATGTTGCCACGTATACCGGCTCATCCACGCTACGGGGAGGCGTAGCAGCCTCGAACGCTGTTGCATGGTCGCCTGATGGACAATTTGTCGCGCTAGGCGGACCCGGTCCAGCATTTCTCATCGATCCGACGACTGCTAAAATCATTGGCTATTATGGTCCGCATGGAGGCGATTCCTACGCCGTCACCTTTTCCCCTAACAGCAAGTACCTGGCTGTAGGCAGAGATGATAACACCGTAGAGATATGGGATGTCGCTACGAATAGCAACGTTTACACCTACAGCGGACATACAGGCAATATATTTACGGTAGCATGGTCGCCTGACGGCAAACGCATAGCGTCCGGGGGCGCGGACGCCACCACGCAGGTCTGGGACGCGCTGACCGGCGGCCACGAATACACCTATCGCGGCCACCTCGACTTCTACTGGGGACATTTCACTTCCGGCCAGGAGGTTGATACAGTAGCGTGGTCGCCCGACGGCAAACAGATTGCATCGGGCAGTACGGACAACACCGTGCAAGTATGGCAGGTGCCATAGTGGGGCTTATATGAGCAGAAGCCTATGGCGTGGTAGCCTATAAATGAGCCAGTAGCGACACCCCTTGTGGGTGTCCAGTGTTACACGTCAAAAGTTACGGGACACCCACAAGGGGTGTCGCTACTTATCAGCGAACAGACAAACCTCGCGCACACCGCGCTCGATCTCTTCATCCGAAGCTGCCAGTGAGATACGCGCGTAGTGGTCTGCCGCCGGGCCAAAGGCGCTGCCGGGGCTAACCGTGATATTATACTCGCGCAGCAGGTCCAGCGAGAACTGGCGCGCATGGCGTTGCGGATAGCGGGGGTTGGTAATATCGACCAGGATGTAAAATGCGCCATGCGGCGTATATACATAACGCCCGTGCTCTTTGAGCAGGCCGACTGCCAGATCGCGACGACGCTGATAGGCGTTGCGCATCTCGCTAATGCAATCCTGCGGGCCGGACAGCGCTGCCGCTGCCGCGCGCTGTATGGCGGTGCTGATATTGGTCGTGCCAGCATCCAGCACGTAAACGATGGTTTTCAGCAGTTCCGCGCCGGTCGCGACATAGCCAATGCGCCACCCGGTCATAGCGTAGCTTTTGGAGAAAGTATAGACGCAGATTACGCGCCCCTCGTTAAATTCATCCGGTGTCAGAAGCGAAGCTGGACTGACATGTTTACCCTCGAATACAATCTCATCATAGCACTCGTCGGATAGCAAATAGAGATCATGGCGGCGCGCGAAGTCGAGCAAATCTGCCACGAGCGAGGCCGGGAAGACCGCGCCGGTCGGATTGCCAGGGCTATTGATGACCAACATGCGCGTGCGCGGCGTAACCAGCCGCTCCAACTGCGCGATGTCGGGCAGCCACGCCTGCTCAGGATTGAGCGGATAAGGCACCAGCGTCGCGCCGCACGCTGCTAGCTGCATATTGTAGTGCGGCCAGTGCGGATCGGGTATCAACGCCTCGTCACCGACGCCGAGTGTAGCAAGAAAAGCAGCCTGGATCGCGCCCGTGCCGCCCATTGCTATCGCAACGTTTTCCGGCCCCACGCGATACCCGTTCACACGCGCGATCTTCTCCGCCAACAACTCGCGCAGCCAGAGCCAGCCGATAGCCGGGCCATACGTCAAAGGCTCGCGCGCTATCGACTCAATAGCAGCCTGCCGGATATGCTCAGGCGTGCGAAAGCTTGGCTCGCCAATATGCAAACGCGCGGCTGGCGGCAGCGTCTCGCCGCGCGCCTCCGCCTCCTGCTGTATCTGTTGAGCTAACACGCTCAGGTTGGTGATGTCGTTGATGGGTAAATTGTGAATGTTGGGTTTACCGGTTTTCATGCTAAATCTTCCGTATCAAGCCAGTCACCAATGCAATCCTTGTCGGCAAATAATCTAGTTCTATAAATTCTCCAGGGTTATGCGCGAGACCGCCGCCTGCTCCCAGGCCGTCGAGGGTGGGGATGCCCATAGCAGCGGTGGTGTTGGCGTCGGATGCGCCGCCGCTGCCCACGTCCTGAATCTTCAGGCCCAGCGGGCTGCCTGCTTCCCTGACAAGCTGGACGATGCGTTCGTTTGCCTGGGAGCGTTCAAAGGGCTGGCACAGCATACTGCCACCGAGGGTGATGGTTGTTCCCTGCAACTTGTTCTGAGTCGTTACCTGTCGCATCGCGGCTTCTAAGGCGCGCGCCGCCTTCTGGTCGCTGGCGCGCACATCCATGTCGAAATAGGCGTAGTCGGGCACCACATTGGTACGCTCGCCGCCGTGAATGATGCCCACGCTGAGCGTCGTACCGGCAACGGTACCGTTGAGGGCCTGCATTTTCTGCACCTGGTACGAGAGTTCGAGGATGGCATTACGCCCGCGTTGTGGTTCGACACCCGCGTGCGCGGAAAGTCCATGCACTTCGACGCGATATTGGCCGCAGCCGCGCCGCGAAGAAACCACCGTCTCCTCGGCTCGCCCCGGCTCAAAAACTAACACGGCATCCGCTTGCCGCGCCAATTCCTGTATAAGTGGGCGACTACTGGGCGAACCAATCTCCTCATCACTGTTACAGATGAAAGTAGCGCTCTGGTACGCCGCCTCCTGCGCCTGGATCAGCAGGTGCAGGCTATACATGCCGATCAAGACACCCGATTTCATATCCAGCACGCCGGGGCCGGTGGCAATAGTTTTGCCGCTGCTGCGCTTGATAGTGAAAGGACGCCGCGCCACCTCGCCTTCGGAGAAAACCGTATCGATATGCCCGATGAGCAGCAGGCGCGGCCCGTTGGGATTGCTGCCCGTGTGCGTCGCTACCAGGTGATCGCCGTATTGTGCTTGCCTGTCAAAGGAAGTGGAGAAGCCAAAATCGGTGAAACGCTCTTGAAGATAGGCTCCCACGCGGTCAATACCGGACTTGGTAAAGGTGCCGGAGTCAATATTCACGATGGCCTTGAGGTCTTCAAGATATGGGTCCAGCATATCTTCGGCTCGCGTAACATCGGGATGTTTTACAAAACTCAAATCACACCTCCTGCCTTGAACTGCTCGATCTCTGCATCGCTATAACCAGCCTCGCGCAATAGCGCATCCGTATGCTCGCCCATGCCGGGCGCGGCAAAGCGTTGTTCCTGTTCGACTCCTGAGATACGCGGGAAACTCGGGAGCGTGCGGAAGGTGGTCTCATCGTCACCTTCGCCCTTCACTCTGCCAGTGACACTGACGCCGCGCGCCTGCGCCTGCGGATCGTTCAGAGCTTCATCAAGGGTATAGACCGGCCCGACACAGGCATCGATATCAGCCAGTTCCGCCATCCACTCGTCGCGTGTCTTCGTCTTAAATATGGCTTGCAGCATGTTGATGGCCTGTTCCCGCTCGCCGGGGCCGACGGGCAAATGGAACGGCAGCAACTCAAGATGCCCGATACGCGAGCAGAAGGTGTGCCAGAATTTATATTCGAGCGCGGCCAGCGTGACGTGCTTGCCATCCTGCGTCTCGTAGATATTGTAGCAGGGTAATCCACCGTCCAGCGAGGAACGGCCCGGAATGGGAGACTGACCCGTGTTGAAGTAGGCAGTGGCATACAGTGGAAGCAGTGACATCACACCCTCGGTCATCGAGACATCGACCATACGCCCTTCACCGCTCTGCGCTCGCCCCAGCAGCGCGGTCAGGATACCGGTGACGGCCATGAAGCTGCCACCCGCCAGGTCGCCCAGTTGGGTAGCCGGCATAGCAGGTTCGCCGCGCGGTCCCCGGTTATAATTCAGCAGGCCCGCGTAGCCCGCGTAATTAAGATCGTGTCCGGCGCGCAGGCGGTAGGGGCCGTCCTGCCCATAACCGCTAATCGCGCAATAGACGATGCCAGGGTTGATCTCTTTGAGTTGCTCGTAGCCCAGTCCCAACCGTTCCATCACTCCTGGACGAAAACTCTCCAGAACAACGTCAGCCTGGCGCGCCAGTCGCTGGAAGATGGCGCGTCCTTCGTCTGACTTCAGGTTCAGCGTCATACTGCGCTTGTTGCGGTTGATCGCCAGGAAGTACAGACTCATACCACCCGCGCCATGTGGCGGCATGAAACGCCCGTAGTCGCCGCTGCCCGGTTCTTCGATTTTGATCACATCCGCGCCAAAATCGGCCAGCATCTGGCTCGCGTAAGCGCCCGGAAGAAGACGCGAGAGGTCAAGGATTCGTATGCCGTCGAGGGGCTGGATCATAGGCTGGGTCATATGGTTGGTTCTCCGTTCTGTAGGGACAAGGGGCAGAGTGGGGTGGATGCGGGGGCCTTGTGCTTGTCCTCGTCAGGTTGCGCTAAATTCATGGGATACCATCAAACCCCAACGGAATCACATTCCAACGAGGACAAGCACAAGGCCCCCACCTATCCCCACATCCGCCCCTTGTCCCTACAGAACGGGGGCGGACGGTTCCAGACACTGCTGTATTCGGCTATCGCAGTTCATCAGAATATCTGCGATTTCTTTTGAAGGCTCATTGCCGCAACCTTACAAATAAAAGCGTAACAGGCAAAGCATGGGATTGTCAATGCGCGAACCAGGGCTGTACGCTCTGCCCCTGCCCTGACTTATTACGCGCGGTTGTTTTATAAAACGGCGTGGTACAATGCTCACAAAAAGAGGAGGAAGATTGTACTGATGCCGATAGCTATCATTGTGCATGGGGGAGCGGGCGATATCGCCCCAGAACGTAGCGATATTGCGCAGGCCGGCTGCAAGGAGGCCGCGCTTGCAGGATACGCCATTCTACAAGCGGGCGGCTCCGCGTTGGACGCGGTAGAAGCGGCAGTGCGCGCGCTGGAGGATAACCCCGAATATAACGCGGGTACGGGGGCCTGTCTGGATAGAGACGGGAATATTGAACTGGATGCAGGTATGATGGACGGACGCGCGCTCCAGGTAGGCGCAATCGCAGGCATCGAACGCATTAAAAATCCGATCTCGCTGGCGCGTAAGGTGCTCGAGAGTGAGCATGTTTTGCTTATCGGCAGGGGAGCCGAGCGTTTCGCATCGGAACAGGATATCATCCAGTGCGCGAGTGAGGAATTAATAACAGAACGTCAATTCCTGCGCTGGCAAGCCGCGCGCGACGCAGGAAGAGCCGCGCCACTTTCGCCGCCAGGTAGGCAGCACCCAGGACCTGGCGCATAAGGATACAAGCTCTGAGAAACACGGTACGGTGGGTGCGGTCGCGCTCGATCTATCGGGCGCGCTGGCGGCAGCCACTTCGACGGGCGGTATCCACGATAAATATCCCGGTCGGGTGGGTGATGTACCCCTGGTGGGCTGCGGTTTTTATGCCGATGAATACGCGGCCGTATCCTGCACAGGTCATGGAGAAGACTTTGTGCGCCTGCTCATCGCCAAACGCGCTGCCGACTTCGTGGCAGGCGGGCAAAGCGCGCGCGAAGCCGTCCAGTCTGCAATTGCCGTCCTCAGCGAGCGTGCTACTGGTACCGGCGGCTTGATCCTGGTTGACCATAAAGGCGAAGTTGGGTTTGCCTGGAACAGCCACCATATGTCCTACGCCTATATGATGGATGGACTGGATGAGCCGGTAGCGGGGGTATAATGCAGCGAGCCAGGGCGGGGGCAAGCCCCCTGTACCCTGCTAAGAAGCAACTCACCAGGCCCGATAGGGTCTTTCACTAGCAGATTTTTGCGTCCGTAGGGGCGGGGGGGTGGGCGGGGAGGGGACGCTGCGTCGCCCATCGTCCTGACACGCCTCGCACATCGACGGCGACGCTGCGTCCCGCTCGCCGCTACGGATACGCCAGGCTTTTCTCAAAAAACCTACCAGTAAAAGCCAGCCCCGCCCTGGCTCGCTGCATTATTTTATCAGTAATTGGCCGATGAAGTAGCCTACCACGAACAGGGCAGCAAACGCGACCAGGCAGATGAGCAAGATCATAATCAATGACGAACGGCCCTGGTTCAGTGGCTTTGGTTCAGGGTAAGCGGCGCGGCGCGCGGCGGCGAGCTTGAGCGAAGCATCGGCAACAGTCTGCGCGGACGGAGCGAGTTCGGCAACGGGCAATTTCAAACTCTGCCCGGATTGATAAGGAGAGACGCCGCCATGGGCATCTATGTCTCGCATGGGCAAGGCGGTTGCCAGTTTTGCGCTGGCAACCGGGGCAGGTGGCCGGGCCGCAATTGTTTCATCATACATATATCCGCTTGTCACCGGAGTCGAAGCAAGCGCCGACGCCTCCAGGGCGTCCGACAGGGTTTTCAGTTCCGCGCACAGTTCCTCCGGCGTGCTGATTGCGTGTGGATGGCGGCGCACAACGGCGCGCGCTACCATCTCGCATAGCTCAGGCGGAACATTGCGCTGGAAATTCAGGCGACCATCTGGACGCGGCTCCACGCTACTTGTGCCCGGCGCTCGACTGGCAAGCAATTGATAGAGCAACAGGCCGACGGCGCGCGTATCATCGGCCTGGCGTTCCTCGCTGAGCGTGCCAAACGGTAAATCGGTATCAGAGACGACCACACCATCGCCGCCCATAATGCTCCATTTCTGGAAGTAAGACTGGTCGGAAGGAAGCGCAAAGTTATTAACGCGCGCCAGGCCGCTGCGATCACGTATCACCGTGCCAGGGGTCAGATCGCCGTGCGCAACGCGATTTACGGCATTGCTCGCGTATATCAGAGACTGACAAATCTGGCTGCCCAGGTCAACAACCTCAAATATGGAAAGTGACTTTTGCAGCAGAGCAGCAAAATCATCACCCTCAACATATTCCTGCACAACATACAGCACATCGGTCTCTACAACCAGATCATACAGGCCGATAATGTTCGGCTGTGAAAATTGCGCGGTCAACTTAATGGCGGCGCGATAGTCCTGAAGATAAGGCGCGGGAACCACTTTAACCGTCACAGGACGTTGTAACACCTGATCCGTCCCGGCATAGACAGCGCTGTATTGTCCCTGCTTCAGCAGGCGTTGTAAGAGATAACGCCTGTTTACAACCCGGCCTGTTTCCACAATTTGCCTCGCGGGGCCTCCTGCCCGGATGCCCTTATAACCAGGGCGACCGCAAGGGTGGCCTCTATCATTACAACCAGGGCGACCGCAAGGGTCGCCCCTACCATACAACGGTTTCTACATGGCGAAACCAGTAGCGACACCCCTTGTGGGTGTCCCGTCGTATTCTCCATTGGACGGGCGATGCTGGACGGGACACCCACAAGGGGTGTCGCTACTGGCCTTTACGCTTATATATCTTGCAAGGCTAGCGTGACCGCGCCTGTAAGATTTGCTTCCGCGCCCAGACTACCCTGCACCACGCGCAAGGAGCGGGTGGCAGCTTTCAGACATAAATCCTGCAAGCGCTCATGTAAAGGCAAGGTCAGCAGGTCACCTGCCTGCGCCACCTGGCCTCCCAAAATAATCACGCCCGGATTGATGACATGCACAATGTTCGCCAGAGCTATCGACAGGTAATGAAACACATCCTGTGTGACGCGCTGCGCCACAGGATCGCCAGCAGCAGCCAGGCTGAAAACCTGTTCAGCAGTGATACGCTCGGCTCGCGCTCCGGTGACACGGCGAATGGCCGCCTCTGTCTCAGGATGCTCAACCGAGAGACCGATCATCGCGCGCGAGATCGCCTGCGCCGATGCGATAGCCTCCAGGTGTCCATAGCTGCCACAGGAACACTTTGGCCCATCCTCTTTGACCAGCATATGCCCAATTTCACCGGCGGTCGATGATGCCCCGTGATAAATCTTGCCGTTGACTACCAGACCACCGCCGATACCTCGTCCCAGGCCAACATAGAGCGCGACCCGTTCGGAAGCGCGTGAGGCGCTTTCAAACCCGGACGCCACACCGAAGGTCACTTCTGCCAGAGCTGCCGCATTTGCATTGTTATCTATTATACAAGGTCTATCAAGACGTTTAGCCAGATAGTCCTGTAATGGGAAGTCATTCCAGCCATGCGCGTGATGCAGCGTGCGCACGATGCCCTGCGACGCATCCACCAACCCGCCAACCGCAACGCCAACGCGCAACACCCGCCCATCATGCAGCCGCTCCGGGGTCAGCGTTTCCTCCAGCATGTCATCAATCAGTTTCAACACCGTCTCAGTGTCTGGCACATACTCCAGGGGACGCCGGGTTCGGTAGAGTATTTTCCCTTCCAGGTCTGCCAGCGCCACCGACTGGCGCGCCCCACTCCCGCTTATCTCGATGCCCACCACGTATCCCTGTGACGCGAGCAATTTCCCGGTTGTCCTGTTCGCTCCCTGTAGCGTGAGCGAGCCGGAATCCCTGTTAAATGTCCCGAATGAATGCTGCGTTGACATACTTCCACCTCCTCTGTATAGTACTAAGCGACATGGAAAGCAGGGACGCGCTTTTTCGCCCCCTCTGTAACGGCGGATTCAGTATACCATACTGTGGCTTGCATTGCATATGCCATATTGCTACAATACCCCACAGAACAAAAAGCCTGATGATCTTTGCAACCGAATAAGGTAATGTCGTAACCCCGTCCTGTAGGGACAAGGGGCGGATGCATCCCGAAAGCATGATTGCCTATGTGGTAGTCAAAAATCATCAGGGACGAAACGATAGCAAAAGAGGAAACATCACTATGTCGTCAGCAGCTACCGCGCACGAGCGCGTTTTCATCGGGCCGGGGCTTAGCCCGTTCAAACGTGTCGTCACGATATTGGGCGTCATTATCTTGACGGTGCTGGTCTTATGGATTGCGCTGCACGAGGGAGTGCCTGCCATTGGTAGTACCATCGTGGCGATCCTCTTCATCCTCGGCTTCGTCGTATTCCTGCGCATCGTAGAACCTGTGCCTTTCACCATCAACCTGGAAGAGGAGGCGTTGGTGAAGCGCAGCAAAAATGGCGAAGTGGTCGAGGTGCGTTGGGAAGACCTGACGCGCATCAAAGAGGAATTTTTCCCCAACGGCAAACGCATCAGCGTTATCGTCTACCGCAAGACCACTTCACCAGAGCAGAAGGCCAAAGCCTGGGCCGTCTATCGCGACGACGTTACCGATCTGGATGGCCTGGCCTCGTCATTGAAACAGATCATCCCTGCAACCTGCCAGTGGCAGAGCGAGACGGTGCATGACTGACTTGCTATGAAAATCTCCTTAAAATTGATGGCTATCCGACATGATTTTTAGTAGACGATTGCTGCGAAACATTCGTGTCTATTTGCGCTGGCTTTCCCTCAATCAGTAAAAATGAGCAAAGCGCGCTTGCCAGAGCTAAAGCGGATCCTATCAACATTATCACACGAAAACTTGTTACGAACGACTCAGAGATAGCATTGTGTACCGCCGCGTGAGTTGCGCTGCTCAACCCGGTGGGAATAGCAATGCCAACCAGTTTATTCTGTTGCGCAACCAGCCCGGTACGAACTCCAGGTGGAAGGACGAGCGCGTTCAGATTGCTATCCAGGCTGGAACTGAACGTTGCAAGAGCGACAATACCCAGCGCCGCGATAGCCAGTAAACCAGCAGCACGCGCAACGGCATTATTGATGCCCGAAGCGATACCCGTCCTTTGTGAGTCTACCGATCCCATCACCGCAGTTGTTAATGGCGCGACAGCCACCGCCATACCAATTCCCAGCACAACCACTGCCGGGAAAAAGGTTGTCCAGTAGCTGCCGCCTATCCAGGGTATGGCGAAGAGGACGAAACCGGCGGCGGCGATAAGGGGGCCGATGATGAGAGGGATTTTCGCGCCATAACGCGCCACCAGCCCGCCAGACCAGCGCGAGAGGGTAAACATAATCAAGACAAAAGGCAGATTGGCGGCCCCGGCTGCCGTCGGCGGGTAGCCCTGCACGCGAATCAGGTTGAATGGGAGAAAGAACAACGTTCCGCCCAGAGCGGCATACAGCAAGAGCGTCAGCAGATTGGCGCCGCTGAAGGTGGAAGAGCGAAACAGGCTGAGAGGTAACATGGGCGATGCGATGCGAGCTTCTACTATGAGGAATATGATTAACGCGACGATGCCAACGGCGAGCGCAACCAGGACGAGTGGATTGCTGAAGCCAACGTTGTTCGCTTCGGTCAGTCCATACACTACGCCTCCTAACCCCAGCGTCGCCAGGGTTGCGCCCCACCAGTCCAGGCCTCTACGCTGATCCTCTTCACTCTCGCTTTCCGGTACACGCCAGAAGAGGATGAATATTACGATAGCAGCGATGGGAAGGTTAATGAAAAAGACCCAGCGCCAGGAAGCGTATTGCACCAACCAGCCGCCCAGCACAGGGCCAAGCGCCGAGGTAATGGCGGTAAAGCCTGACCAGGTGCCAATAGCGCGCCCGCGCTTCTCGCTATCGAAAAAGGCGCCGATAATCGCCAGGCTTCCTGGTACCAGCAACGCGCCACCGATGCCCTGCGCGGCGCGCGCGATGATCAGAAAAGTTATATTCGGCGCAAAGCCACACGCCAGCGATGCCAGCGTGAAGAGCGCGATGCCTGTTGCATATATGCGCCTGCGCCCGTAGTGGTCTCCCAGCGACCCACCCACCAGAATGAGCGCAGCCAGAAAGAGCGCGTATGCCTCCACAACCCATTGCACATCGGCAACCGTCGCCTTCAATTCCGTCTGGAGTACCGGCAAAGCAACATTGACGACGGTACTGTCGATAAAGGCCATACTCGAGCCGAGAATAGTCGCGACAAGAACCCACGTACCGGCTGACTGTGCGCGGGGCAGGGCAAGTTTTCCCGATAGAGGCGTTGATTGAATTACCCCCTCGTCACACGGTTGTTTCATAATGCGCTCCTTTGTATCCCATAGCCATCAACAGTATATCCCACGATAAGACGTTGAGTACCGGAAATTCGATTGACCAGGGCGAGGACTGGCCCTGGTCGCTCGCCTGTAGATCGTTATGGTGTACTTACTTTTTTATAGCTACTTGCGTTGAATGACAAAACATGGTATACTGCTGTATACATTGAACTGCATATTGCGATAAAGCCACCCTGGTCAATATTCGACCGGAAAGGCAAGGCAAGGAGACATGGCGACGAAGCCAATCGGATCAACTATCACTAAACCGACAAAACAACTCTGTAAGCGCTACGAGCAGGCCATCCAGTTGTTGGGCAAACGTTGGACGGGACTGATCCTCGACACCATGCTGGAAGGACCCGCAGCGTTTCTGCGAGATGACCGCCATCGTGGAAGGGCTTTCAGACCGCGTGCTGAGCGACCGCCTGCGCGAACTTGAAAGCGAGGGAGTCGTCGAGCGCGTGGTCTATCCGCAGATTCCCGTGCGCGTGGAGTACCGCCTGACCGAAAAGGGACGTGACCTCAGACCCGTTGTGCAGGCTATTCACGACTGGGCCGAGACGTGGATAGCCCTACCCGAAGCCCAAGCTGAAGAAATTTGACTGCATGGACAATTTATGGGCACCCTGGCGCATGACCTTCATCGCGCCAAAGACACCTGCTTCTCAGGAGTGCATTTTTTGCGCACTGCCCGCCGCTCATCGCGATGAAGAGCACTACATCTTTTATCGCGGCGAGCATTGTTTTATGATGCTGAACCTCTACCCCTACAATCCCGGCCACCTGATGATCGCGCCTTACTCACACTTGAATAGCATTGAAAAGCTGGATAGCGCAACCCTGGCCGAACTGATGTCCCTGGCACAGCTAGCCCTGCGCGCGCTTCGCTCGACTATGCAACCTGATGGCTTCAACATGGGTATCAACGAAGGGAAAGCCGCCGGGGCCGGCTTCGACGGCCACGCGCATTTGCATGTCGTTCCCCGCTGGAATGGTGATACCAACTTCATGCCCGTTCTCGCCGATGTCAAGGTGATGCCCGAACACCTCAACAACACCTACCGGCAGATGAAACAGGCATTAGACGTTCTGGTGGATCAGTAAAAGTTACCAGGGCGGGGGCTTGCCCCACCCTGGTATGATGCTTAATAAAATACTTTGAGAGGTGACAAAGATGCACCTGGAATTGATTACGCAGCAGCCCGAAGGCACGCCCCGTTCAACACCGCTGTTATTTGTGCATGGAGCCTGGCACGGCTCGTGGTGCTGGAATGAATACTTCCTCCCCTATTTCGCTCAACATGGCTACGCCTCGCACACCTTCGACCTGCGCGGACATGGCAAAAGCGAGGGCGAGAAACGCCTGCGCTGGACTCGCATCGCCGATTATGTCGCCGATGTGGAACAGGTAACGCGCCAGCTTGATCGCCCACCCGTATTGATCGGCCATTCGATGGGCGGCCTGATCGTACAAAAATACCTTGAGACGCGCAGCGCCCCGGCAGCCATATTGCTGGCGTCTGTACCACCATCCGGCGTGTTGCGCACAACGTTGGGTATCGCTCGTCATCATCCTCTGCCGTTTCTTAAAGCTAATGGCACCTTAAAACTCTATCCTATCGTAGGGACGCCGGCTCTGACACGCGAATCCTTTTTCCCGGCGCGCATGTCTGATGCCCAGGTACAGCAGTATTTTACACTTATCCAGAATGAATCCTATCGCGCCTTCCTTGATATGATGGTGTTTAGCCTGCCGCGCCCTAAACGAGTGAAGACGCCCATGCTCGTGTTGGGCGCGGAGCGTGACAACATTTTCACTCCCAAAGAAGTACGAGCCACTGCGCGCGCTTATAACACAGAAGCCACCATTTTCCCGGCGATGGCGCACGACATGATGTTAGGCGACGACTGGCAGGACGTGGCGGACCATATGTTGCGCTGGCTAGCCGAACGCGGCGTATAAAGACAGCAGCGACACCCCTTGTGGGTGTCCGACCTGATTCCCCGCCTGATGGGTATATGGCCGCACGGGACACTCACAAGAGGTGTCGCTACTGGCTTGTGGGCGCTGCTCACAACGTGGCAGTAGTCGTGATTGGAGTGATATTAGGGACGCGCACCTTCACCGTGCCGTCTGGATCAATTTGCACATCTAAACGGGGCAAGGGCTTGAGATAGCGCACAGGCGAAGTATGATCAGTATTGCCATATTCGGTGAAGACGCCGCCGTGACAGGGACAATGATATTTTTTGTCTGCGTTTTGCCACTGCACAATGCAACCCATATGGGTGCAGGCGGCTGATACGGCTATCACCGGGCCATCGGTCGGGTTGCCGCTATCGCCATCGTTGCGCATCACATAGCCAACAATACCTCCAGAGGTAAAGCTCACTGGTTGCTCACCCAGTTTGTTTAGCGTCGTCACCGACACCCAGATCGTATCGACATCCGCCGCAATGATTTTCTCTTCCCCCCAGTTGGGGTTCTTAGCATCAGTCAGTTGTTTCTTCAGACTACTGATTTCCAGCGCATCGACTGAGCGATTGATGCCTACGCCAACAGAGAGCGAGGCAGCGGCAACGGCTGCTGCTGCTCCACCCGTCAGCAGGACACGGCGAGAGACGCGAGGTTGCGTTTGCGGCTTTTTAGAAAAGAAAGAGAACCTTTTTCGAGGAGAGACGCCTTTTGCCATCTCTTCCTGTACCTGTTCCAGCTTTGCCTGCAATCCGGTTACAAATTCAGGACGCGGGGTTGCCTCCTCGGTTGAGGCGGCATGAAAGAGCGTTGCCATGCGATAGATGCGCGCCTGGTCAGGCGTCAGCCCATCTGGAGCACGGCTGACGCGACCCGCTTGCAAATCTTCGATGAAGCGCTCTAATTCGAGATAATCTTCAAATCGTTCCTGGTCTTCCCCGGCCATAATGTCTTGTTCTCCGAAATGCTACTCTTCCTCTGTTGGTTACAGACTTTTACCGACTGCCTGTTCGAGATCAGCAGCACGCTTGAGCGCGCGAAACTGTATTACTTTGACGTTGGCTTCCGTCAGACCCAGCCTGATCGCAGTATCGCGTATCGAAAGGTTGAGTAGGAAACGACAGTTCAGAACTTCACGGTGAGGTTCAGGTAATGCCAGCAAGAGACGTTTTACCCGCTCGCCCGGTATATTGTTTACTACCGAAACCTCTCCTTCTGCCGGACCTTCCCAGCCTGCATCTAATAACTCGTCAAGCGAGCTGGTGGGAATACGGTAGTAGTTGCGCCAGTAGTCAGCAATGGTGGTGCGCGCGACCTGAAATAGCCATTTTTCCATACTTTGAGAGCCGCGCTCGGTATCCATGCCGCGCACGGCTTTAATAAATATCTGTGATGTCAGGTCTTCGGCCTCTTCGCGATTCCCCACTTTACTGTAGACAAAGCGATAAATCCGGCCAACGTTTTCCTGATAAAACGTCTGAAAATCCTGCACGTTCGCCCCTCGCGAGAATCCAGTCCCGGCAGTCTCTCGCGATTCTTGCCCTGTATTCATCTGCTGTTTCGCTGTGGCGTTGGGATGCGTGCTCACCTGTTTCTCGCGCAGTGTGTCCACCATATACCTGGTATGCGCCCCTTTGTTTCCGAACAAAAATGATACTAAATCCCTTGCAGGTATAATTACGCTGGCAGGTTACACGCCTTTCACCGAACCTGGATGAGCATACCACGCCGTGTGTTGCAATGCAATATTTGGAATCATCAGGGCGGCGACCGTCATCTTTTTGCGCGAGGGACCAGGGCGGGGGCAGAGCTACAGCCCGTACCCTATACGGACGAGGCAACCCTCTTCGCAGTAGGGTACGGGCTGTAGCTCTGCCCCCGCCCTGGAAATTCGTTATGCTATACCCCCGGAGCCACTCAGAAGTTCACCCTGCTTGAGCTGGGCTTCCTGGCGCAACTGCGCGAATGCTTCTGGCCCCATTTTTTGCTCGAGGGTATCCAGGAAGCGCACCAATACATCGACGGTGGGGTCTTGCGCATTCTGGCGCACCTGCCACGCATATTGGAGCAGCGCAAGCGATTCTGGCAGGCGGCCCTGCTCAAAGAACAACATGCCTATGTTGGTAAGAATCATGCCCTGGTTATAAGGTTCGTCCAGGTTCTGCGCCATCTTTAAGGATTGCAGGTAATTTTGGAGAGCTTGTGGATACTCTTTTTCGTTTTGCGCCAGCAGCCCCATATTATGCAGCAGCACGCTTTGCAGGTGCATATCCGGCTTTTGCGCAAGAATCTGGCTCGCCCGCTCGAAATTGGCGCGCGCCGCCTGCGTGTGGCCCGCGCTGCGCAATAATTCGCCCTGGTTTATCAGCGTAATGGCTTGCCCGTGCAGGTCATTAATCTCGAGCTGCGTGGAAAGAGCCTGCTGGTAATAGTGAGCGCTTTGCTGATAATCACCAAGCCGTCCATACAAAACTCCGAGGTGGCTGCAAATCAACGCTTCGTCATGCCGTGTCACAATACCGACCGGTGGCACAATCGCCATATACAGGCGGATCAGCGTATTCCACGCGCCCCACTGCATCAAGTTGTCGTGCAGTCCTTCACCCGAGATGAGGTCGTAGGCCTGTTGCCAGTGCCAGCCCAGGCATAAGTGCTGGACGACCTCCAGCAGAGGCTCGATATCGCGGAGACATTTGCGCTCCGAGCGAGGTGGGCACTGGCGACTCGCCAGGCGCTGGTAGTAACCGGCCACGCGCATGTGACCCGCCGCCAGTCCGATCTCGCGCGCCTCTGGATTCCCCGCTATTGGGTTCGGTTCCGAGGCAACTCCGACGGCAGATTCCAGGTTTCCGCTAATGCGGCGATCATGTCCTTCCAGGTAGTGTTCGCTCGTATACTGGCGGATCGAGCGATGCAGTAGATAGCATGGCTGGTATTTCTCGTCGGCCTTTTGTTCGACGATTGAGAGGCGCAGCAGGATTGCCAGTTCGCGTTGATAGGCTTGCGCGTCCGCCGGAGGACCATCTCCGGTGATAGCAAGCAACAACCCATCGAGCGACACAGGTTCGCTGAAAAGGCACAATGCGCGCAGCAATGTGCGCTGAATGGGATTGAGGAAGTTATACACCAGGCTGATAAGGTTGAGGGTCACATCGCCATTCCACAGAAACTGGTAATCGGGTGAGTTGAGCAGGTAGCTCAACGAGAAACCACTGAGTGTAAACAACGCGCAAAATAGCGCCAGCGCGTAGACATGCCCCCCGCAGCGTTGCCAGACCAGCGAATATTCCGGCGCGCTGCCCTGAACTCCCCGCTGTTGCAATAACGCCGAACCTTCGGGCATACTGACCCGTGAAACAAGGTAAGAACGGACACGCAAGCCATTGTCATTCTGGGTGGCAAATGGCGAACGACAACTGGTCAACAGTATGCGACTGCCACCCAGGTCTTGTTGCAGCATGTCAAGGAAGAGCGCGATAGAGCCGCGCCCCGGCAAACACTGCGCCGTTTCGGGGTCAAGCAGTTCCTCAAATTGGTCGAGGACGACGAAAATGCCGCCTTGTTGGTATCTTAGCGCATTGAAGAGCAGCGAGACCTGCTGGTCAGGTTTAAGGAGTAAGAAATTAGGCGGCAGATTACCAGCATTGATACTGCTCATCAGCGCGGCCAGGCAGTCGGGCAAGGTAGCATTTGGGCCAAGCGTCAGCCAGACAAATTGTTTGAACGGCGCGCCCCCTGCCGCTGACTGTAACTGCCGGTATACGAGGGCTGCCAGTGTTGATTTACCCGCTCCGGCATCACCCGTCAGCACGACTGTGCTGGCCTGCGCTTCTCCAAGCATACGCAGAAGCGTGTTTACCTCATCTGCGCGTTGTAAAATGGTACGCGCACCGGTAGTTGGCGGCACAAGCGCATGAATACTAAGCCTGGAAACGTTGGCTAGCGCTGCCGAAGAAGGTGATGCCGATTGTACAGGTTGATCACTCGCTATTTGTTGCATGAAATTGACCGTATCCCATTTCCACCCACGCGAACAATACCCCGCGCGCGACATAAAGAGGCACACTTTATGGCGCCCCCTGCCTCTACTGTGAGGGAGTATAACATATTCTCTCTGTGATACGACGAGAAAGTACTCTTTTCATAGAAGAATCATAGCCTAAATATGCTAATATGGAGAGGGGCGCGAGCCAGGGCGGGTGGGGCAAGCCCCAGAGGCGCGAACTGGAGCGGCGGGACGCGACCGCCCTCTAAAGCCTGTTAGTCACGTAGAAAGGGTTTTACAGTGTTAAAGATCATCTATATGGGAACTCCCTATTTTGCCGTGCCTGCCCTTGAGGCTTTGATCGCCAATCGCGCGCCCGGCCTCCTATTACCGCAGGGATACGAAATTGTTACGGTAATCACGCGCCCGGATAAACCTTCAGGCAGAGGGAAAGAGGTGGTGTTTTCGCCCGTCAAACAGGCGGCGCTGGCACAGGGCATCCCCGTCTGGCAACCAGGGTCGCTGAAACGCCCGGAGAATATCGAGGCGCTGGGCGCGTATTCCGCTGATCTCTATATAGTGGCCGCTTTTGGACAAATTTTGCCCCAGGCCGTGCTGGATTTACCGCGCTACGGCACACTCAACATCCATGCCTCGCTTTTGCCCAGGTATCGCGGAGTCTCACCCATATCCGAGGCCATTTTGCAGGGCGAGGGCGAAGCAGGCGTTACCATTATGTTGATCGATGCCGGCATCGATACCGGTCCGCTCCTCTTAAAACGCGCCATCCCCATCTCAGAGGATGATACAACGGGCAGCCTGACCGTGAAGCTGGCAAAACTCGGCGCGAGCGCATTGCTTGCAGCTCTGCCTCTATGGGTGGCGGGCGACTTACAGCCGCAGTCGCAAAACGAGCAAGAGGCATCCTACACCCATATGTTACGCAAGGAAGACGGCGAAGTTGCCTGGCACCGGTCCGCCACGACATTGGCGCGTGAAGCGCGAGCTTACTCGCCCTGGCCCGGGTCCTATACCACGTGGCGCGGCAAACTTCTGAAGATTCTCGAAACGCGCGCGCTGGCGACCGCAGAGGTGCAAGGCACAGCCGCCGGAACGGTTATGCTGCGCAAAGAGAACGGAACAACATCGCTCCAGGTGGCAACCGGTGAAGGTGTGCTGGTCCTTGATCGCCTGCAGCTCGAAGGCAAAAAGGCCATGAATGCGGATGAATTTTTGCGCGGCTACGCGAATATCGTGGGGGATGTGCTGGGAAATTAGTAGCGTGCAAGCCAGGGCAGGGGCAAGCCCCTGCCCTGGCTCGTATTATCGGGTCGAGGAGGATTTTGGACGATTTACCAGCGCGACCACGACCAGCAGCAAGAACAGGATGAAAAACGCTACGGCGTGCGTAATATGCCGGTCGGTGGGTATACTACTAAATGTGAGAGGATGATAAGGGCCGGGTATAAAGTAAAAAACACTGAGTGCAAGAGCGATAATAGCTACGACGATCGCGCCATAGAAAAGCAGCGGGTTCTTCATGATAGATCTGAATACCTTTCTTTATTTAGTACCACTACAATCATCCATTTTGGACACATCCATTATAGCAGAAGCAGAAAACTCAGCAAGAAGGATAGCCAACATGGATACGCCAATAGTTCACCTTTATTCAAAACGAATAAAGCATAAAAAAGTCACCAGAAAGGGCATGACGACCGCAAGGGTCGTCATGCCCTTTCTGGTGACTTCCACTATACCGGGCTAGCTGGCGACTGCCTTCGAGCGAGTCATAAAGGTGCCAGCGATACCAGCGATGAGCAGAATGACGCCAGCGCCCAGGGCTGCGTATTCGCGTACCGGATGACCACCCTTAACCAGATAATAGCCACCGACTCCCAGGGCGATTACGCCCAATGCAATAACAAGATAAAAGATGACCGGGTTTTTCATTGTTCTAGTTCCTACCTCTTTATTAGGGACGACTCTCTATTGCGTCCAAATTATGCGCTCCAGACCGTCCAGAGCGTACATCTATTGTATCAAACGTATGAACCCTGTTAAGCTGCATATGTTACTAGAGCATAGCCATTTTGGATATCCAACCATGCAGTAGCGACACCCCTTGTGGGTATCCCGTGACCTTTATCCACGTATGCATACCTGAGACGGGACACCCACAAGGGGTGTCGCTACTGATTGATACCTGACGTTAATGCACTGCGTTGCGGAATACGGTTGCGTACAAGATGAGCGCGACAAGTCCAGCGCCCCAGCAATAGTAAGCGAAAGGATTGAGGTTGCCCTTCTCGAAATACTTCATCAGAAACTTTGTGCTGAGAAATGCAGTAACGCCCGATATTACCGCTCCTACAAAAACAAGCTCAAGTGTCGAAGACGGCTGACCGAACAACTGCGGTATTTCAAGTGCGCCAGCCAGGAAAATCAGCGGCGTACCCAGCAGGAAGGAGAAGCGGGCAGCGTCTTCATAATTGAGGCGTACTCCCAAAGCGCCAACCATAGTGACGCCGGAGCGCGAAAGACCTGGAATGAGCGCCAGCGATTGCGCCAGCCCCACAATAGTCGCTTCTTTCCATGTCAGGGACGAGAGAGGTCGAAAAGCGGCCTTATTTTCGACCGTATCAGCGTATTGCGCTTTTTCCACAGGCTCGTTTGCGCATTCGTTCTCCCGCGAATAGGATGGAGCCATTCACAACCAGAAAAGCTGCGGCAATTACTGGTGATGAGAACAAGTGCTTGAGCGGCTTTTCCAATATTAAGCCAATCAGTCCCGCCGGAATCACACCGATGATGATCAAAAAGCTGACCCATTCGTTTGTGCCGGTGTGTACCTCTCCCTCTTTGATACTCTTCACCAGGGTCAGTATGACCTGCCACCAATCACGCCAGAAATAGATCACGAGCGCGATACTGGTGCCAATATGTAAAGAGGTGATGATAGGTAAAAAACAACTCTGCCCGCCGCAGCTCGTATCGGTCTGTAAATTAGCCGGGCCAAAAAGGTTGGGCAGCAGACCGGGTAAAATTACGGTATGGCCGAGGCTACTGACAGGGAACAATTCGGTCAACCCCTGTAACAGGGACAGGGCGATGGTTTGCCAGATATTCAGGTGCAATGTCGTCATAGATGGTTACTCTCTCACGATTGTA
Organism: uncultured Chloroflexia bacterium; assembly: GCA_963769535.1. Lineage (GTDB taxonomy): Bacteria > Chloroflexota > Ktedonobacteria > Ktedonobacterales > Ktedonobacteraceae > CF-113. The sequence continues at coordinate 1,252,091 of CAVYMC010000011.1, forward strand.
AATACTTCTGTACGTCCATTTGAAATTCAGCATTCGTTTTAGCATACACGTTGTGTCCATCACGTTTCGAGAGGAAAAAGTAATATGCTGTTTGCGCTGGTGAGGCAGCCGCTTCAAGGCTGGCGAGGCCTGGGCTACAAATGGGTGTGGGTGGAAAGCCTGAGTGGGTATACGTATTCCAGAGGCTGGTTGGCGCGATCAGCCCTCCGCTATTGTTTAGTGGAGTCCAGTACGCTTTAGTGCCAGGCGCTGAGTCACGCGCATATTGCACGGTGGGGTCTGCGTCAAGCAGGCTCACCGTTTCAGCATTCGGTTTGTAGATGCGGTTCCAGTATACACTGGCGACCAACGGGCGGTCATTATCAAACAATGCCTCACGCTGCACAATCGACGCCAGGATGACCATCTGGTAGACCGTAAGCTTATTTTGCTTTGCCAGCGTATCCAGGTGATTTTGCTGCACCTTCGTATTAAACTCGGTCAGCATGATATTGACGACATCGCGCGCGGTCGCATTGACCGGAATCAGGTAGGTATCAGGGAAAAGCAAGCCTTCCATGCTATCGCCTGCTGGTATCGATTTCAAGAGCGGATAATTGGCATAATCCGGGAACCGGGTCGGATGCAACGTATAGTTCAGGAAATCCTGTTGGTTGAACTTCGTGAGCGGCGGGTAGGCGGTATCATTATGCGCGAACTGATAGGCGATCTGCTCAATGCGCCATCCTTCGAGAATTATTACCGGTATAGCGTCGGGTTGTCCATGCAGCAGTTGAGCGATGATCTGATCAATCGTCATGCTGGGGCTGAGATTGTATGCCCCCGCCTGTAACTGCGTATCCAGGCCCTTGATCCTGGCCCAGATACGAAAAGCCAGGGAATTGCGAATCAAGCCTTTAGTCTGGAGAGCATCCGCGATCTGCGTGCCGCTTTCACCATTTTGAATCACAAAAGCAACAGTGTTGGGCTGGCTGGAGCTGACGGGCTGAAATACGTCCGTAACGGTGGTCCAGGCAAAGTAGACGCCTCCGAAAATGAGCAGACCCAGCAGGAGTACCGATATAATCGCAGCGCGTGGCCCTCGTTTTTTCATATGAATTTATAAAAGTGCGGTGAGAAAACCACGAGGTCTTCAGCCTCGTGGATGAACGCCGCACGCCTCCTTCATGCTATCATCAAACACTTTGTCACTAATCATCCAGGAAGAACGGGCGCTCACCCGCTTCATTTTCTCGAACTTCGGAATAGGTTTTAAAGCAACTTTGTTGCCATGAATATCCATCAAGATCGCATAGCCTGTGGCCATTCTGCCCTTGATAAAATACTCCTGACCATGACAGCGCACTTTGTCGAACTTGCGGAATCCCATGATCTTGCCTGTGGTCAGGCGTTGCTCGCTGTGCTTTCCTTTGGTTTGCTGATAATCCCCCTCTGGAATACATCTCTTCACAATGACACGGGTCGTGTGAAACACCGGTTGGTTGCCCCGTGTGGCGATCAGTGCGGCATCAAACATATGCTCTTTGGGCAGGCCCCACAACAGGCGGTGTTCTTTGGTCACGAAGCCCCAGGTTTCCTCTGCTTGAACTCGCTTGAGCAGTTGGATGCGGATACTGTTCATCTGCGTCGCGTGCTGCAGTGTTCCCTTTCTCTTGCCTGTGCGCTTGAGTGTGATGGTTCCTGCATGCAAGCCATCGTGGCAGGTCTTACAGAGCGTCAGCAAATTCGCTTCCTCGTCACTTCCTTGTTCACTGCGAAACACGATATGATGGACTTCGAGTCGTCTATCTTTGGATTTCCCCGTACAGTGCTGACAGGTGTAGCTATCTCGCGTGAGCACGTAGGCTTTGGTGTTGGCATAGCCGTAATTGATGCCTTGTTGATACAACCATTTGTTCTTGAGCACTGCTGGATTTTTGAGAGCATGCGGGTCAAAGGTTCCTGTTTCAAGTACGATGGCAGTGATGGGCAACAATGCCTGCACAAAGCGGATTTCACGCAAGTGTGCATCGATTTTGCTCGTCATGGTGGGCGAGAATCTTCCTGTTTTGATAGAGTTCTTACGATTTAACCAGCGTGCAGGCCGATACCTGGTTTTGCGTTGACGGCGATTGCGGCGATGGGTGGCTCGCTCTTTCATCGTGGTGGCAATGTCATTGCGGATTTCCACTTCAGAAAGATAGAGGATCTTGCCATGTTCGTCAGCCACAGCAGAACCAATCATCGCACTCCCAGTATCTATTCCCAGAGTCAATGGTTGGGTGTAAGCACTTTCTGGGTGTGCGTACAACTTGATCGTAAAAGGGGTGCGCCGTACTACCCTGGCTTTTCTCTCTTTGAGCAACAAACGTGCAATTGCCGGTGTGCAGGGCATGAGCGGTGTCCTGTCTGCTGAATGCACATAGACCACATTCATGAGAACCATTCCTTTCGGAAAAATGCTCCGGCAAGCGCCGGGTGGTGCGTATCCCTGCACTACAACCATGCAGGGAATCCGACTTCATCTCGACAAGGTTCCAAAGGCTTTTTGCGCCTGAATCACCGGGACCTTCCCTCAGTCCTACTTAAACCCAGGCGACAGAGCAGCAGTCTGATGCGTCAACCGCAGGTGTCATACCCTAAGAAACGTTGTTCCCATTTCTGGAAACGAGTCTGGTGAACGCAGGCTTCTCACGAAGCCCCTGAGTCTTTAGCTCAGGGGTCGTTCACCCTCGAATTTGCTTGATGCATGATCCAGGTAGTCTTGCAGGATCACAGCCGCCGCCAGCGCGTCTATCTCCTGTTGTTTCCGCTTGCGCCGCCCTGACCCTCCTGAACGCGATCTCCCACCACGCGCATCCTGCTCATATTCCGAGCGCAAGCGATACGCTTCAATGGTTGATAATCGCTCATCCCAGAAAGTAACGGGAATGTCGATATGCTGTTTCAGCCGTTCTACGAAGGCCTGTACTCGCGCTCCCTGGGCATGTATCTCTCCATCCAGGCTGATGGGCAACCCAACCACGAGACCCTCCGCCTCTGTTTCGCGAATCAGCCGTTGGATGGCTTCCCATGTCTGTGTTTCATCGCGGGAGACGCGCAATATAGCATAGGGCGAGGCCAGGAAGCCAGAAGCATCGCTCAGGGCAACGCCTATTCTGACGCTGCCAACATCGAGTGCCATCAACCGTGTCATCGTTGCTCTCTCCACGCTATAAGATACTATCCTATCGCATTCTAACGAAGGAGAGGCCGTTTGTCTAGCGATTCACCCAAATATCTACCAGGGCGGGGGCAGAGCTTAGCCCGTACCCTATACGTTCTCCGTGGACTCTGCCGTAGCAGGTTACGGGCTAAGCTCTGCCCCCGCCCTGGTCTCAACCCTTTGGCAATGGAGTACCTGGCATTACATCGATATGAATGTGTTCCGAGCGGAAAGGCATAATGCTCAGGAAAGAGGGTGAGACGACTATCTTGCTAAACTGAACCCCTTTCGGCCCGGCTTCCCCGGTGTTAATAGCCGAATACGCCTGATCTACCGTTTTCCCGGTAAGGTACAAGCTGAGCGCTTGTGTATCCACCCGTAACATCGCCAGTCCGCTGGCCGACACGGTAATAGTGATAGTCGTGCCATCATTTGAAGGGGAGATGGATCCAACATTCAGAGTGATGGGGAATTGCGTCGAAAGTACGTAGGGATTGGGTCGTGTCGCCAGCGCTGCCGCGTTGAGCTGGCTCTGCGCTGCCGCTATCAGATTGCTGCGGCGCACGATCAGCAGGCTTACCTTCACGCTCAGCGTACCGCTAAAAGTTTTGCTTGGGAGCGGGGAGCCTGCTGTAGGAACCTGTGTAAGTTGTTCCTGCGACAAAGGCTGCGCGCTTCCCGCGACATCCGGGAAGGGCTTGCCCGCAATATCGCCCTGGGGTATCAGTCCCTGTAACCAGGTTTTGATTTTGGCCTGTAATTGTAGGTGCAGCGAGTTCTTTACGTTCTGCAAATCGTTCTGGGTCACGGCTGGCGCCTGTGTCGCGCCCCCGCCGGTGAGCGGGTTGGGATTGGTCACGGTCAAATTAATCTGCGACGAAGAGAGATTGCTGGCCTGAGCAATCGCGGCAAGGCTTGCAGCAGGGACGACGGTAATAGTATTGGGGCCGACGTTCCCACTATTACCGGCATTCTGCGCCTGGACCGGTATCGGAACTGTCGCGTTGCCGCTACTGGCTGGCTGCACAACCGGCGAAGCGGTCGTAACAAACTGCACGCTGCCCGCGCCGGCGCTCGTGCTTAGCACGGTACCAGTAGGAATCGTGATATTTTGTTGACCATTATTCGTGAAAATGACCGTACCGGATGCTTTTGCGTTGCCCTGTTGGATAAAGCCGGTGGCTGTTCCCGGTCCTGTGACGCTCGCCTCATGAGTTAAGACCTGCGATGTTACTGAGTTGGGAAACTTGCTTTGCGTATTGGTCGAAGCGACCAGCTTGAACGAATTCAGGCTGAGGGTTTTTGACGGCACGGTAATAGTGACGGTCGCCGTTGTGCCATAGTAGAAAAAGCCAACGCCAACCAGCAAGAGGAGTACGAGCACAACAACTACAGCGATCGTCACCCGGCTGCCGCGACGCCCGGATGTCCTGTTGCTGCGGCGCGACGGCGGAGGAGGAGATGCGGCTGGTATCCTGCTCCTGGTTATAGGTCTGGGTTGAGCCGGTGGTTGTTGGGGCCGGGGAGACTGGGTAACCGGTCTGGTGGTCACATTGCGCATGGGTGGCTGGGCGGGCTGGGACCCCGCGGACAGCGGGGGGGGCACTGGCGCGCCCCGGCTGCCAGCCCTCGGTGTACTGAATGAACCGGGCGATACAGGTCTGCTCGAACGCGGGAGCGTAGATTGACCCGCCGGGGGCAGGAAATCTTCATCCTCTTCGTCGGGGCCGCGTAGAAGCTTTCCTGACCGGCTGCCACCGCGCGCCCTTGTATCACTGATGGGGGCAGGAAAGCTCTCATCTGGTTCATTGAGGAAATCGTTATCCCACTGGCGTACCGGGAAATCCTGCGAGAAGTCTGGCTCTTCCACATCCTCGATTCTATGTACATCGGTGGGAATATCGGCCACATCGGGCGCAATATCATGCACGTCTGGCGAAAAGGTGGCGCCGCGCTGCTCAGGAATGAGCGACGGCGAAAGTTCCTCGAATATCATTCTCGAATGGATTATCGCGAACAGGTTCGGACGGCGCGCTGTAGCGCGATGGAGGGAAGACGCTTGCCGGTTCTTGCTCCTCTTGTAGGGGAGGGTTGCTTTCGCCGCCAGACGCACCCTCTCGCGCCGCCGCGCGAATGCGCCAGGCGGTATCATAATCTGGGATATACGGGTCTTGCTGCTCTTCTTCGTCCGGGCGAGCGGTCAGCGGACGCGCCGTGCGTAGCTCACCCTGCGCCTGATCGATACGAAACTCGAATGGCTCGCCAAGCGCATCGTCCTCGAATATCTCCACAGGTGGATACGACTCTTCTTTTCCCTGCCTGCTCGTGGGTTCTTCTGGTTCTTCCGGGCGCGTGGGCGGATTTTCCTGTTGACGCCAGATGCTTTGCGGAGGCCGGGACCCGGTTTGGGAGATGGTCGGCAGCCGCTCTTCACCTGAGGAAGGCGGCGCAAGCGGCTCGCGCTGGCGCGCAGCTTTATTATCAACGGGACCCCGGTTGACCGGGCCGCGATGACGTTGTAAGCCTTTTCCAGTCACACCGCGTTGGGGCTGAGTTGGAGAAACGCGCATCTTGCTGGTTGAGGAGCCTTCCTGCGGCTGGCTCACGCGAAAACCGGCGGCCTTAGCCACAGCCCGCACCTGGCGATCAGGGCTGATGACCTGGACTTCTTTCCCTAATTCGCGCGCGCGGGCGTGCAGTAACCGCCAACCAACATTGCTGCGCAGTTGCGTCTGCTGCGGCACCACCATTATGATGCGCCGCGCCGGGGCTTCCTCAATCTTTTCGCGTACCCTGGTCAGTTCATCGTTCGGATCTAGATAAATGATCTGCTCTTCAGGCATTGCCCTGCTCTCCCCCTACAAATTTATTTATTCGGCTGCTTTTTAGATATGCATTTTGTAAATAACCCGGCTAAGCGCGTGTTCGAGTATATTGCTGTCATCCTGCAATTCGATTGCCTGGTATGCCAGCGCCATCGGTGTGATATCCTGAGCGCTCTTGAGAAGGTTCCTGGGATCGGAAATCGTGTTGACCATACCTGGCTGGATGATTTCAATCAGTGGATCGCGCGAGAATGGCAGACGATCTTTCCACGGGAAGTTCTCAAGCCGCTCGCGCAGATCGGGCAATGTAGAGCCTCCGCCCACCATATAAATGGCCGGGGGTAAGAGTTCATCCTTCGCCAGTTCGTCCACCAGCAGTTCGATGCTATCCATCCAGGTTTGCGCCTCGGGCGCGAGAATTGCGTGTACTTCATCGCGCTCAGCGCCTTTGAGACCGCCGGTGCTGTAGAGTATTTTGAGATTTTCGGCCTCTTTGAGCGATAGCCCTTTGCTGGATGCCAACCGCCGCGTGAATGTGCGCCCGCCCAGAGCGAACATGCGCGTCTCTTCAATACCGCCCTGGCGTACCAGCGCGATGTCGGTGGTGCCACCACCAATATCGATGAAAATGGCGCCGCTGTCCGGGCCGGCATCGACGCTCAAACAACGCGCCAGCGCATATGGCTCGGCTACAATCGATATCAGGGTCAGATCAAGCCCTTTGGCAACCGTTTGGAGCGCGCCAAGCTGCATGAGGGGCGCGAATGAGCTAAAGAGGGTCAACTGGAAGTGGCGACCGCGAAAACCGATGGGGTTATGCACTGGCTGCCCGTCGATACGCACCGAGATAACCGCTGCATTGGTCAGACGCACCTCAACGTTGGAATAGCCGATTTCGGTGGCGATACGCTCTTTAGCCAGCTTGTACAGCTTTGACTGCGCGCTGGAGATCACGCCCTCCAGTTCATCCGGCGTGATCTCTTTGGTCGGGTCCTGTCTCTGTTTCGTGACCGTAATCGAGCTTCCCTTGACCAGTTCGCCCGCGATACCGATGACGGTTGGCGGAGCAATAATGCCCCCCGCAGATTCCTCGGCCCGCACTAACGCCTCGTTGCAGTTCGCGATTACACCTGGAATGTCGATCACCATACCATCGGACATGTGCGTGTAGCTCTGCTGGTTGCGGCCAACCCCCAGCACCTCCCCGATCCCGTCCTCCCGCACTTCGATAATCAGCGCTTTGGCGTATGCCGTGCCAATGTCAAGAGCGGTATAAAGCCGATTCTGGTTGTCGCCTCCTGAACGTAATGGGTCATACGCTCCATCGCGGTCATAGTCGTTCCCGTTCTCTTGATAGCGTCCGAAAATCAAATCGCGAATACGTCGCAAGGGATTGATCATGGATTATTTCCTGGTCTATGCCTGTTACTGGATATCATTTCTTGCCTGTCGAGTACGTTATAGCACATAAGTCATGCTATGTAAAATGGATGCCATCGCGAAGGATACCAGGGCGGGGGCAAGCCCCGCCCTGGTATGGGCCGACATCGCGCTTTGTATCGTGTAGGGTAGGGGCGGGGCTTGCCCCCGCCCTGGTTACTGCATCTCTACGCCCTCAGAGATTCTTTTACCAACCTGGGAACCATATCCAGGGCCGCGCCCAACTCGGCCTTGTTTTTGCCGCCGCCTTGGCCCGATTCGGGTCTGCCGCCGCCTTTTCCGCCCAGGCGATCTCCGATGGCTCCGGCGATTTTGCCCGCGTGCAGGCCGCGTTTCGTCAGTTCGGGCGAGACGCTGACCTGCAAACCCACGCGCTCGTCGAAGTTGCCTGCCAGCACCACCACACCCGGCTTGCCCAGCTTATGCAATACTACGTCGCCTATTTCCCGTAATACACGATCATCAGGCACGTTGGCGGTAACGGCCACAACGGGAACCCCCGCCACATCTTGCGCGGAGCGAGCGAGCGTTTCCGTTTGCTGGATGGCAGCCTCGCGCTGGAATTGCGCAATCTGCTTTTTGGCGGCAGTCAGTTCTTGCGCCATCTGCTCTACACGCCCCTCAAGCTGGTCAGGCTGTGTTTGCAGGGTCGCGCTGATGGCGTCAACGGTGGCAGAGCGGCGACGCAGGTATGCTTCCGCGCCGCGCCCCGTCAGGGCCTCGATGCGGCGAATACCGGCGGCGATGCTGGTTTCCTGCACGGTCACATAGATGCCGATTTGACCGGTAGAGGCGCAGTGCGTGCCGCCGCATAGCTCTGTGCTGCTGCCCATCGAGACCACGCGCACATTGTCTTCGTACTTTTCGCCAAACAACGCCATTGCGCCCGTCTGTAACGCCTGCTGCAACGGCATGATAGTGGTATGAACTGGAAAATTGGCGCGAATCCAGCGATTGATCTGTTCATCCACCTGCGCCAGTTCCGAGGCGGTCAACGCGCGCGGGCTGGCGAAGTCGAAGCGCAGGCGTTCCGGCTCGACCAGCGAACCACGCTGCTCCACCTGCGGGCCGAGCAGGTCGCGCAGCGCCCTGTGCAGCAGGTGGGTGGCGCTGTGGTTGCGGATGGTATCTTCGCGGCGCTGCGCGATGACGCTGGCCTGCGCGCTGTCGCCTACGCGCATGTAGCCTTCGCGAATCTCGCCATACTGCACGATCAGCCCCTTGAGCGGACGGCGCGTATCCTGCACCGCGAAGACACCCATCGAACCCGTAATCTCGCCATGATCGCCAATCTGCCCGCCGCTTTCGGCGTAGAACGGCGTGGAGTCGAGGATTGCCAGCGCGGATTGCGGCGCGCTGATCTCTTCGACCTCGACGCCATCCACCACCAGCCCAACCACCTTGCCAGCGCCGCTGATGCCCTGGTAGCCCGTAAATTCGGTCGGCCCAACGCGCTTGAGGATGTCGGTCAGCGCGGACTCGTCTTTGACCTGTCCAAAGGCTGCGGTGGCGCGGCTACGTTCCTGCTGCTGCTGCATGGACTGCTCGAAGCCGGAGATGTCGATGGTAAAGCCATGTTCAGCCGCAACTTCCTGCGTCAATTCGAGCGGGAAGCCATGCGTATCGTACAACTTGAAAGCCTGATCGCCCGGAATGGCCGTGTGGCCGCGCTGCTTCAAATCCTCGAGCAGGTTGTTGAGCAGGAACAGGCCAGCATTCAAGGTCTGGCTAAACTTCTTCTCTTCCAGGCTCAGAATCTCAACAATGCGGTCACGCTGCAAGCCTAATTCAACATAGTGACTTTTCATTAAATTGATTACGGTATCCGCCGCTTCGGACAGGAACGGCTTATCCAGCCCCAGCAGTTTGCCATGCCGCACGGCGCGACGCAGGATGCGACGGAAGATATAACCGCGCCCCTCGTTGCTGGGCAGCACGCCGTCAGCCGCCAGGAAGACCAGCGCGCGTCCGTGGTCTGCTATCACGCGCAGGGACGTGTCTGTTTTCGCGTCTTTACCATAGCTGGTATTGGCGAGCGCGGCGAACGTATCGATAATGGGACGGAACAGATCGGTATCAAAAACCGATTCTTTGCCCTGCAAGACCATACTGACGCGCTCAAGACCCAGCCCTGTATCGATATTCTTTTTGGGCAGGGGCGTTCTGGTACCGTCGAAGTCCTGGTAGAACTGCATGAAGACCAGGTTCCAGATTTCCAGGAAACGCTCGCATTCGCAGCCCGGCTTGCAATCGGCTCTCCCACAGCCATGCTCAACACCGCGATCATAATAGATTTCGGAATCGGGTCCGCACGGCCCCGACGCTCCCGGCGGCCCCCACCAGTTATCTTCGAGGCGCACAATGGCCTCGTCGGGGTAGCCCGCAATCTCGCTCCACCAGCGCGGTGCCTCGTCATCCTCTGGATGCACGGTTGGGTACAGGCGATTGGCGGGTATTTTGAATACTCCGGTCAGCAGTTCCCACGCGAAGGTGATGGCATCGCGCTTGAAATAGTCGCCAACCGAGAAGTTCCCCATCATTTCAAAGAAGGTGAGAGAGCGTTCGTTGCCCACTTTGTCGATATCGGTAGTGCGGAAGCACTTCTGCGCCGAGGTCAGGCGAATAGCAGGAGGTGTCTCGCGTCCCAGGAAGTAAGGAATCATCTGCTGCATTCCGGCGGTAGTCAGCAACACGGTAGGGTCGTTGCGCGGCACCAGCGATGAACTGGGTACCCTCAAATGGCCCTTGCTGGCAAAAAAATCCAGGTAGCGTTCGCGAATTTCAGTACCGGTCAATTTCATCTCAACAGACACGTTAGCCTCCATCTCTCTAGCGGGCGTTGTATATTACATGTGAAAGAATTTATGCATCATCATGGCCTACCTGTGCAGGGCTATTATATCAAAGGAGAGGAAGACTCGCAATGCTTCGCGAATGTTAGTGGTATGGATTTTCGCTGGCTATGCCAGCGAAAATCCATACCACTAACGAAAAGATGTTCGTATAATGATTGACATATGCTCAACGGACTTGTACACTTGCATTAGAAGAAATTTGTGGGGTTGGACAAGCCTTGAATCGGCGAGCTGGACTGTAGCGCGAAAGGACAAAGGAGATGGCCCGGCACATTGAAGATGAGGTAGCATACTACTACGATTCCCACTCCACCCAGGAGGACCTGATGGGGGAAACGGCCTTCCATCGCGCGCTGGTGAGCTACCTTGTCGAGGCGCTGACCTGGTTGTTTCAAGGGCAACTATGCGCCATTTACGAAAATCTCAACATGTATCAGACAGCTAACCGGTTCGAGTATCCAATGGCCCCGGATGTGGCGGTCATCAAAGGCGTAGAATACCAGTCCACCATCAGAAGTTGGCGAGTGGGCAAAAGCGGACCTGCGCCCCGGGTGGTCTTCGAGATCGCCTCCCAGGAGACCTGGAAAAAAGACCTGGAAGAGAAACCTCTGCGTTATGCACGGATGGGGGTGCAAGAATACTTTGCCTACGATCCCCACGAATTCCCTCTGCCACTCAGTAGAAACCGGCGCTTGTTTGGCTGGCAGCTTGACCAGGATGGACAAGTAATGGCGGAAATGCCGATTGGTCCCAGTAGCTCTCTGTGGAGTCCGAGCCTGGCAAGCTGGTTAGTGCCTGATGGAGCCATGTTGCGTCTCTACAATCAGGACGGTCAGTTGAGACTGACCCGCGCAGAGGCCGCAGATCAGCGGGCAGACGTGGCCGTTCAGCAAGCCGAGGCCGAGGCAAGACGCGCGCAGACTGAGACCCAACGAGCGGACGCCGCTATTCGGCAAGCGCAGGCATTAGCCGAAAAATTGCGCTCACTGGGGATAGACCCCGACCAAATTTTATAGGATCATGACGATTAAAATCACCGTTCCACGGAGAACGTTACTGGTGCTGTGCGGCCCGGCAGGCTCAGGCAAAAGCGCCTTTGCCGCGCAGCGTTTCACACCCACCAGCATCGTCTCGTCCGATTACTGCCGCGCTATGATCTGTGACGACGAAAACAACCAGCAGGTCAACCGCGACACTTTTGACCTCTTCTACTATATCATCCAGAAACGCATGTACCTGGGCCGTTTCACCGTCGCCGATAGCACGGCGCTGCGTTCCGATACTCGCCGCAGGCTGCGCGCTCAATCTCGCCAATATGGTTATTATGGCTGCCTCCTCATTTTCAACACGCCCCCGGAAATCTGCCTCGTGCGCAATCTGTTGCGCGCCCGCAGTGTAGAAGAGCAGGTAATCCCCTACCACGCCAGTCTCCTGCAACAAACGCTCCTCGACGCTCCCACAGAAGGCTGGGAACAGGTGCATGTGCTGAGCGTAGACGACACAGACGCGCAAATTGAAGTGGAACCGTGAACTGTTGCCTTTTATAAAGGGCTATTTCCGCGCAAAAAATGCATATCTGTAGCGTTTATATCTCATAGGGGTAATTTCTGTCCGCATATCATGAGAATGCTAGAAAGGGCGAGCAAACACCTATGGGCCGTCGTCAGAAAGCGAAACGTTACGCCTTTTATAACGAGATGACCGAGCCGTTTTTACCCACCATTACGACTCCCATACCGCGTTACCTGCTCCCCGGCCAGACCCGCGCGCTTCATCGCCGCTCAAGAAGCGCAATTGGCGCGTTCTTCGCCGCTATCATCACCTTCATCAATACCCTGCTGGCCCTCGCCCTCGTACTGCTACTGTTGCTGCTCTTTGCGCGTTTCATCATCGATACCGCCCATCTCACCTTCGGCCAGTACACCTACTGGCTCACACGCCTTAGCGCACCCCTCATCGCGCCCTTTGCCCGCTACCTGCCCACCCTGCCATTCGCGCGCTACGCCATCGATCTGCCCACGCTGGTCGCCATGCTGGCTTATCTGATCGCTGTTTTGCTGGTGCGCGGCATACTGAAGCGACTTGTTTAGCTGACCATGGCGGGGGCAGAGCCTCCATAGGCGCGAACTTGAGCGGTGGGGCGCGACCAGGGCGGGGGCAAGCCCCGCCCCTACCCTGTACGGTTTCGCTCGCTCCTTCGTAGCAGGGTAGGGGCGGGGCTTGCCTTTCACTGGTAGGTTTTTTGAAACGCGCGGGTCACCAGGGGTTGTCATCCTGAGCGCAGCGAAGGATCTCTCGCCAGGGAGCACGCAGATCCTTCGCTGCGCTCAGGATGACAACCTCGCCGGTTCCTTTCCCAAAAAAACCTACCAGTGAAAGGCGGGGCTTGCCCCCGCCCTGGCTTTGTCGCTCGCTCTCATAATCCCTTGCGCTAACCCCCGCCATCGGTTACACTACAACCATAACCCCTTCTTTACCGGACGCGAAAACCTGCTGCAACAACTGCGCGCTAATCTTACAGGCAACAAAGCCGCCGTTCTCACACAGCCGCAGGCCATCAGCGGACTCGCATGTTGCTCTTATGAAGATGGGAAAATGTAGCTAGTCCTGCATTGACCAGTATTTGTTTCTTTCATATGCTCGTTTCCGCATATGTAAATGAAATTGGTTTCAATGAAAGGGGCTGCAGATGCGAAAACAATTGCTGCTTCCACTCGCTGTGTTAGTTGTTCTGGGAGTAATCGTCACACTTATCATACCAGTGTGGGCTCTGTCGCACACTGCCCATCATTCCAATACCGTTCAAACACCTATCATGCACCGGCCAGATCCAACAGAAACCTTGGCATCCACTGCTACATTGGTATATTCTACGCCCAGCCCTGTTGTCACAACTACCACACCAGTGCCGGGCCAAACCGTGACCACAACCTCCACTTCCACTCTACAGTCGGGCATTGCCAATCTGTACATCAATGCTCGTGTTGGGACCAGCGGGCTTTATTACAAGGCACAAATGTGGCTGATAGGCGCGAAATTCGCTCCTGGCGAACCGGTTCACTTGGTCTGGGAGTACCAGCAGCCAGCACCCTACGATCTTGGCACCGTGACCGCGACCAGCAGTGGCAGTTTCACTTTCGAGACAAGCGCGCCGAGCGACGCTCATATCCACCAGGTAACTATTGCGGCGATCGGTACGCTGAGTAAACGATTGGCGACGCTCTCCATGCCGGTGACACCTATTCTTGTTTCCACTCCCTACCTCCTTACTCTCGGCGCAAAGGCGAGTGCGTTCGGCGGCGATTTTGAGAGTGGAGAGCGGGTAACCTTGCTCTTGAATGGGTTCGTTGTCGGAACAGGAGTAACAGATAGGAGAGGCGCATTCACCATTCCTTATGCTATACCAATATCGATCAACGTTGGCGTTGTCAGCCTGCAAGCTTTCGGTCAGGCGAGCGGATTAAAGATATCGGCTGATTATGTCTACGTGAGCTATCCCGTGACGATATCACCAGCCGTCGGACCTATGGGAACGCAGGTTAATCTGACAGGAGCCTATTTCAGTCCATCGGTCCAGGTTACGATCAACTGGATGGATGAGAGTGGGTCGAAATACGCATCGACGACAGCCCAAACGACATCCTCGGGAGCGTTTGCAGTAAATCTTATTGTTCCCAATTGCCCAAGCTGGCAATTTCATAACTCCTGCTTTTATGACGTCATTGATCCTGTCACACATGTGGATACAAGAGCATATTTTCAAATGACGTAGCATTTCACTCAAGCTTGATGCCCCTCTACTGACTAATTTAGTCGCACCTCAACGCCATCGTCGGTATGGGGATAGCGTCCATAGTGGGTGGCGACCAGCAAGCGATCGGCTTACTCGCAGGTCTCGCGCAGATCAGGCGTATTGAAAGGGCGGGGACCCTTGCGGTTGCCCTCGTCCTTCCTTTCAGGTTTTTTCAGATCTTCATATCAATATCAACCTCCACTTCCCCTGGCAACCATGTATATCCTACCACAAACCCGTGTTGGAGACGGCGCATAACATCGTCTTTACCAATCGTTAGCTTTTCCTCTTTTGCCAGGCTTTGCGCGATCTCCCATGCCTCTTGCTCGGACGTGGCGTAGATGGGTCGGCCCTCGGCACCCTCGCCTAAAACGGGTGAATAGACCCGGTGTTTATGGTAATACAGGTATTTTTTCACGCGCCAGCCTCACTGACGGCAATGCGGAGAATCGTACTGGGCAGCGGCGTACTCAGCGCGAGGGTGAGCTTGAGACGGACGCTCATCGCCTCGTCGGGCTTGACCGGCCAGCCTGCATCCATACACTCAACGGCAGACAGGGCTACTCCCGTCATCTGCGCGATATCCTCCAATGACAAACCATAGTGTCCCCGCAATTCTCGCAGCGTCATGCTCAAGTTCTCCCGTCCTATGTCTATCATAATAATAGGCCCCTATCTAAGGTACCATAATTACGGGGGTATTGTCAAGCAAAACTGCCTGATACAATCGCGCAAAAAGGACGTTGTATGGCAAAGCTCAGAGTCAAGGAAATAGCTCAGGCAAAAGGGATAAGTAGAGGCAAACTATCCCGGCTTGCCGATGTGGACCCGAATACTATGAAGCGTGTCTACGATGATCCTCACTATAGCCCCACGCTTTTTACCCTTGAGAAGCTGGCAAGGGCGCTTGGAGTGAAGATAGGCGACCTGATTGAGGATAATGCGGATTAACATATGCAGGGGAAAATCATGATACATCTGCGCGTGAAAGAAATAGCCAAACAAAGGGGAATCAGCATGGGGAAGCTCTCGCGTGTCGCAGATGTATCCTATAAAACAGTAAAGAGGATTTACGACAATTCAACCTATAGCGCAACACTTCCCATACTTGAGCGTCTTGCTAAGGCTCTTGGAGTAGCAACGGCGGATTTAATTGAGGATGTGCCAGATAATTCTGGACAACAGCAATGATTAGCCTGATACAATCGCGCAAAAAGGACGTTGTATGGCAAGGCTTAGAGTCAAAGAAATAGCACAGCAAAAGGGGATAAGCCGGGGCAAACTTTCCCGGCTTGCTGACGTGGACCCTACTACGATGAAGCGTGTCTACGATGATCCTCACTATAGCCCCACACTTTTTACTCTTGAGAAGCTGGCAAGGGCGCTTGGAGTAAAGATAGGCGACCTGATTGAGGATAATGCAGATTAAGGATTGGCAGGCAATTTTTACTCATCGCGCTCTCCTCCCCACCTCCAAAATGATATACTTTATCAGCGTATCGTTACGTATTACTGTCCTTGCTGGAAAAAAATAGTATGTCACGTTCAGTCGATTACAACTTTAGCTGCCCGTGTGGTGAGAAATTTAGCAGCCCTATTTATGATTATGTGAATGTAGCGAAAGACCCGTCGCTGCAATATACCGTGTTAGCTGGTTTGTTGAATGTCTCAACCTGCCCGTCGTGTGGGCGGCGTATCGCTCACTCTCAACCCTTTATCTATTCCGATCCCGCGCACAACCTGCTGGCCTTTGTGCATCCACGCGGCGACGTACCCGAAGAGGCGCGACTGCTCATTCTCGACAAGCTGCAAACGACCTATGATACCATCGTAGGGGATGATGGCATCGATAGCAACGGTGCCGCCAATCATACTCTTTCACCCGAAGACTCCGGGCAAATAGCGAACACACCACCGTTGCAGGTCATCTTTGGCCTGGACCAGTTGAACGAGGTCATCAACGCCGTCTTGAGCCAGGACGAACGTATGGGAAGGTTGGCGCTCAATACCTTCAGTCGCGACGAGGCCGAGCGCGGGCAACTACTACTCATCGCCCGCAAGCTGGCGCGTGAGATGCAGTGCCAGGTAGAAGTGGAAGACTTGCCCGACGAGTATACCGTCTGGGTCTTTGGGGCGCGCCGCCGCATCGGAGCCATTATGCGCGAACTGGCCCCCAGGGAATAGGAGTAGAGGAAGCATGATAACAATCGGCGTGTTGACGATCAGCGACGGTGGCGCGGCAGGCACGCGCCAGGACACCAGCGGAGAAACCATTCGCGCAATGGTGACACAGATGCCCCATACCGTCATCAGCGCGGGGGCCATCATCCCCAACGAGCGCGAACTGATCGAGGGTACGCTGCGCGAATGGAGCGACGAGCGCCATCTAAACCTCGTCCTGACCACCGGCGGCACCGGGTTGGCCCCACGCGATGTTACACCGGAAGCCACCAGGGCGGTCATCGACCGCGAAGCGCCCGGCATCGCCGAGGTCATGCGGGCAGTCAGTCTGCAACATACTCCCTTCGGCATGTTGTCGCGTGGCGTGGCAGGCACACGCGGGCGCACCCTCATCATCAACCTGCCCGGCAGCCCCAAAGCCGTGCGCGAATGCCTGGAATGCATCCTGCCCGTGCTGCCCCACGCCATCAACCTCTTGACCGAGGGACCGCGAGAGCACTAACCTATGTCAACAGATGCTACAGATGCAGCAGGTACATCAAACACCCCTCCCCTGATCTACCAGGGTCATAGCGATTACATCTTCTCCCTGGCCTTTTCACCCGCTGGCACAACCCTCGCCTCCGCGTCACGCGATACAACGGTTCGCGTCTGGCGCATTCACCCATCCCGCATGAAAACCGAAGACATCACTGTTTACTGCGAACATAAAAGCAGTCTCCTATCAGTCGCGTGGTCGCCCGACGGCACATACATTGCATCAGGCGACACCACCGGCATTGTCCACATCTGGAATGCGTATAGCGGCGCTACCATCCTCACCTATCACGGCCACGCGCGTTTCGCGCGCAGCGTTGCCTGGTCGCCCGATGGAAAGCATATTGTCTCCGGTGGTGACTTCGGCGACAGCACAGCGCAGGTATGGGAAGCATTCACAGGCAAACTGCTCTACACGCACGCGCGCCAGTACCGCGTATTTGCCGCGGCATGGGAACCGCGTGGAAAACACATCGCCACATGCAGCTTTGACGGCAGCGTAATGATATGGGATGCCTTCACCGGCAACGTGACACTAACCTATACAGGACATAACGGGCCAGTCTACACCACAGCGTGGTCGCCCAACGGCGCATTCATAGCATCCGCCGGGCAGGACACAACCATACAGGTATGGGAAGCCGCCACAGGGAAAACCATCCACTCATTTAATGACTATACGAAAGCGGTAAAGTCCCTCGCCTGGTCGCCCGACAGCCAGCACCTCGTTTCTGGCGGCGACGACATGCGCGTGCAGATATGGAAGCCGACAACAGGCGAGTGCATCACCTTCAGTCAAGACCACCAGAAATGGATACGCGCGGTGGCATGGTCGCCCAATGGAAATATGATTGTTGCTTCGAGCGATCAAACAGTGCAGGTTGTCACGAATGTGTTGTAACGCTATAGCTACTCTTTTAGACCTTTTTTCAATTCATCCACGAAGCCGAAAATGCCTTCTTTCCAGGTCATCTCGGCTTCGCGTTTCGCCTGGAGACGCAGCGCGGCCTGACGCTGCGCTTCGGCGAGTTGCTCGTCGTAGGCGGCGCGTTTCTGGGGATCACGCAGCGTCTGGTAGGCCAGATTCAGGCGTTTGATATGGGTATCGAGGGCCTGCTTATTCAAATCAGGGTGGTGCAGGCGCGCGAGGCGATAATAGGAACGTTTGATTTCGGCCAGCGTCGCGGAGGGCGATACTTCGAGAATTTCGTAGTAGTTTTGTTGCATCTTATACCTGTACCTGCCGGCATTTATATGCCTGTGCTGCCAAAACCGCCCCGGCCCTCGCCCATTTCATCGACCTCGTGCCATGTAGCGCGAGCAACGGGAACAAAAATTCCCTGGGCAATGCGCTCACCGCGTTTCACAAGCACCGCCTCCTCGCGAAAGTTCAGTACCTGTATTTTCAATTCGTCCCCCTCGCCGCAATAATCCTGATCGATGATGCCTACACCGTTGGGAATGAGTAAGCCCTTGCGCACAGGCGTGCTGCTTCTCAGCGCCAGCATGAGCATATAACCCTGTGGAATATGCACTATGACGTTGCCGGGTATCAACTCAATCGTGCGGGGCGCAATCTCCGTATCTTCACGACAAAACAAATCGAAACCCACCGAACCCGCCGTTGCATAGGTGGGCAGAGGCAAGTCCTTATCGATACGTTTGATCGTCACCTCAAGTGGTTGCGTTAAATTATCCATAGAACGTTCCTTTCTGGGAACCGCGGTCATTCATGCCGGGGAGGAAAGAAAGGCTGCCGCAGCAGCGCACCTCTTTCCACTTTTCATAGCCTGTGCTAGAATAGATACCCAGGTGACAGTGACGGACAACGTGCGAACGTGCGCGTTCTACGGAACGGGCCTCTGGTCACTCCACTGTGCCTCATGTATGCGTCGCTACAAGGGCTGGTAACAGTCCTGGCGTGTAGAAGCTCTGCGCTTCGCTTCGCATATGGGCCGCTAGTCCACTGGCAACAGCGCGTCGTATGGGTAGCACCCAGAAGTCAGCCGGTCTATCGTGTCCGCTTCCCACCTACCGGCAAGGGTACGGGCGAGATGCAAGCCCCGTGTCTTTAGACCGGGGTAGCTGACATCTGTTATTCTAGAGGAGAGTCCATACATCGTCAAGGTGTCCCGTCTGCGTCTTTAGTCATTCTCTCATGAACCGAAAGAATGGACACCCACAAGGGGTGTCGCTACTTGACGGAGAATCTATTATCAGGAGCGTCCAGGGTTTGAATGCGCGTCTAAAATTAGTTGGCACCGGTATATTATTATGCATAGCGCTGGGCCTGACCACTTTTTGCGCCGTGCAGACGGTACAGGCTTTCCAGAGGTTTCAGCAAGAACACAAGCTCGCGGTCAAAGGCGATGTCAGCACAATTCGCCCCTGGATGACCGTTCCCTTTATCGCGCATTTCTATCAAGTTCCTGAAAGCTACCTGGACCAGTCGTTGCATATTACCAATGACAGAGCGGTGCATCATCTTCCCTTGCGCGAGCTGGCCGACCGCGTCAAACGCCCTCTGGATAGCCTTATACGCGACATCCAACACGCGATTTTAAATTACCGCCAACATCGAAGCGGAGGCAGGGGACAAGTCCACATCCTACAAGCCAGGGCGGGGGCAAGCCCCGCCCCTACCCTATACGCGCTTCGCGGGCGGCTTCGTAGTATGGTAGGGGCGGGGCTTGCCCCCGCCCTGGCTCACACGCTTGCCCCCGCCCTGGCTCACACGCTTGCCCCCGCCCTGGCTCACACGCTTGCCCCCGCCCTGGCTCACACGCTTGCCCCCGCCCTGGTTCGCGCGTCTACTCCGGCAGAGAGGAAGCGACCATGAGAGTGTTCCTCACTGCCCTCTTGAATATCATGCAGAATTATGGCTATCCTGCCCTGTGGGTCTCCATTTTCATTGCTGCTGTTGGCTTACCGCTTCCCATCGCGCTTTTGCTACTGGCGGCTGGCGCGTTTGCCGCGCTTGGCGACTTCAACATTGTCCTGCTGACACTCATCTCAATCAGCGCATCCGTAGCCGGCGACAACCTGGGATATGTGATCGGGCGCTTATGGGGCAGCAAGGGAGCCGACTGGCTAGAACATTCTAAACTGGGTAAACGCTTCCTCAAGCCAGATTCTGTGGCTCGCTCGCGCCTCTACTTCAAAAAGCGCGGGGGCTGGGCCATCTTTTTCAGCCGCTTTCTCGTAGCCGCCCTGGGTGGAGTCATCAACTTACTGGCCGGCACAGAACTCTATCCGTATCGCTACTTTCTGCTCTTAGACATTGCTGGCGAGGCGCTGGGCGCGCTCATCCCATTGCTGCTCGGCTTTGCCTTCGGCGCGAGCTGGGACGCTATAGGGGATATTCTCGGCACATTCTCGCTCCTGGTACTCGGTCTGCTGATGGTGATCTATCTCTTTATATGCCTGTTACGTTACGCGCGCGGGGCGCAAAAAGCCAGGGCTAACGCCGCTTACAAGGCTGCGATGATTGAGGCTCCCCTTCAATCACCGGAAGCGCCACCCAGCCAGGTTTGACACAGGCGCACTCTACACCATACAATCAGTGCAGAAGATAACCAAAGGGCGCAATAATTCAGGCCCCTATAGTCGAACATACAGAAAGTCCAGCTATCATGCAACAATCCCAACCCCCACTGGCGCAGCCGCGCAAAGCTCAAGAGCCTCTACCCGAAGCCCGCGAGGTCGTCGATGGCATCTGGAAAATTACCGTGCCTATTCCCTTTCCTTTGCGCACAGTGAATGTGTTTGCGCTGGTCGGCAAGGATGGCTGGGCGATGGTAGATACAAGCATGGGCACGCCCGATACTCGCGAAGCGCTGTGGAAAGGACTGGAACTCGCCGGCCTCAGCCTTGATAACCTGCGCACCATCGTTCTCACGCATCATCATCCCGATCACGTGGGGCTATCGGGCGAACTCCATGAGCGCAGTGGGGCGAATGTCTTTATGCATCCCATCGACGAGGACGCTATTCGCGTCATCTGGGCGGGCAAGATGCCCGAACGGTTCGGGCGCGTCTCAAACTTCTTCGGCCAGCACGGGATGCCGCCCAGCGATTTCTGGTTCACGCAGGTTGACCCGGACGTAATGCGCACTCTTATTCGCGTTCCACCGCACGAGGTATTCACACTGGTCAATGATGGAGAAGTCATTACAGTAGCCGATGAGCAGTATCGCGTTATCTGGACGCCCGGCCACTCCGACGGGCAAATCTGCCTGCTGCGCGAGCGAGATGGAGTTTTCCTGGCAGCCGATCACGTTCTGCCGCGCATTACGCCCAATATCGGGTTGTACTCTGAAAAGGACCGCCCCAACCCGCTCGGCGATTATCTGGCATCGCTGGCAAAAGTGGCCGATCTGCCCGCCAGCATCGTTTTACCCGGACATGGCGAACCATTCGCCGACCTGGCGGGACGCACAGCCCAGATCATCCAACATCACTACGAGCGCGAAATGCAAATTCTGGCCCTGCTCGAACGAGGAACCGCAGCACGCTAACCGGGTAGCGGAACAACTCTTCAGCCACCGCTGGAGCAACAACGAAGCGCGTCGCATGGCCGTTGCCGAAACGCTTTCGCATCTTGAACACATGCGTTTTAGCGGCCAGGTCAAGCAACACCGCACCAGCGATGGTCTGCTTTTATACAGTGTAGTCTAATCGCCTGCCAGGGCGGGGACAAGCCCGGCCCGTACCCTACACGATCACTGCTCGTACTGCCAGGGCGGGGGCAAGCCCGGCCCGTACCCTACACGATCACTGCTCGTACTCGTCCTTTCGTATAGGGTACGGGCCGGGCTTGCCCCCGCCCTGGTAACACCCCCTATTCGTACCGCCTGGGAAGCCACTTTTCCAACTGCTTGCTTGCTATAAGCTGGCTTCCCAGGCCATGTGAGGCTTTCAAACAAGCTCCGAGGCGGCTTCATGCCTTGAATTTCATAGAATCGCGTGCTATACTCCTAAACGGCAGTGAGTTGTGAAGCCGCTCTACAAGCCCAGCAATAGAACATTGGGATGAAGTGCGGCATGTGTTGATCGTTGTAAGGAGGATTTCAAATCTATGGCACCTAAAAAAACCGGACCGGGCGAATCAACGTCGACGATTGTTGGTCGGCAAGAGATCACCAAAAGCATTGCTAAACGATCGGGTCTGACTCAGAAGAAGGCAGCAGAGGTACTTGAAGCAACACTGGATAGCATTCGCGAGTCACTCGAGCAAGGCCAGGAGGTGCGTCTCGTCAACTTTGGCTCATTCAAGGTACGCCGGAGCGCTGCTCGCAAAGGCGTCAATCCGCGCAACCGCAATGAAAAAATCACAGTTCCTGCAAAGAACCGGGTGCGCTTCTCCGCAGGTAAACAACTTTCGAGCGTGGTTGCGAAAAAGTAGCGCGGGTTATTGCTGTTGAATGCCCACGCGTAGCACAGCGGGAAAATTTCCCCCGTAGTATCGTATTGTATCTCACTGCCAATTTACTCCTGATCATTTTCTTCATATCCATGATCGCATACCTGCACATCCTTCCATCCCACGCTATAATTCGGTTGCGCAGCGTTTTTTGTAACGCAGGGTAATCGTTTTTCGTTCAATTGATTGACAGGCGTCGATGTTTGGCGCATACTATAATCAACAAGGTTCGTTGAGCGGGGAAGTTTATGAAGCAGAATCCAGGTGAGAGCGCATCGCGCTCGCTTCGCGCGCGTGGAACACATCCCGCGCTGGTCGGGGTGACGCTGCCAACAACACCTGTGACGACACCGCGGCTACACAATGGCTCACTCCCACCGGTGGCGAAAAAACAACCCGCGCGCGGCGCTATGTGGAAACTAATCACACTGGGATTGGCGCTCTCCCTGCTTTCTCTCGCGCTCTATCCGCTCTTCGCGGGTGCGATTCCAGATCATGAAGCGGCAAAACAGGCATTACCGGGTCTGTTTCCCTGGTTGACACGTATCTTTTGGACGGTGTGGCCCCCCGCTGTACGTTCTATCAACCACCTTGCCCCTTTTAACCTGAGTACTTCCACAGGCTCTGCCAATCTCTTGCTTGTAGGGCTGGCGCTGGCCTTCGCTCTCCTGCTAATGGCCGCGCAGGTGGGGCGCAAAGTAGCGCGAGAACGTCTCGCGCGCCGCGATGCCAACAGGTTATTCTGGACAATTCTGCTCCTGACCGTTCTACTGTCTGTCATTTTTCTACTCGCTCCGGCGGTCGTGTGGCAGCAAGTATTTTTGTACGGACTGTATGGCCGCATGGTGACGGTCTTTCATGTAAACCCCTACGCGCCTTCCCATACGATCTTATCAGGCAACCTGCTCTACAGCGTCTATTCTACCCGGCGGGTTGGACCCGCGCCCTATGGCCCACTGTGGCTAGACTTAACCCTGCCTGTGACATTGCTGGCGCGTGACAGCGTGGCAAACGTGCTGATCGGCTTTCGTCTGCTTGGATTACTGGTTCATCTTGCCAACACCCTTTTGCTCTGGCAAATACTCGGACGGCTGCGAGCGGAGCGACGTGTCATGGGTACACTGCTTTATGCCTGGAATCCTGTCATACTGCTGCTGGGCATCGCCGAAATGCATTACGAACTGGTGGTGATCCTGTTTATCCTGCTGGCCTCCTATTTCTACCTGCGTAGAGCGTTCTTACTGGGCTGGGTATGCCTGCTGCTGGCCGCTCTTATATCTCCGCTATGTCTTCTCTTGCTGCCGCTCTTCTTCCCTCTTTTCTGGAGAGAAACGCGAGGGATGCCGGGCGGGCAGCGCGCGCTCTGGTGGCTATTGCTGATCGGACTCTCGTTCGTCATCGCGGGTCTGGCCTATTATCCCTACTGGATTGGTCAGGGTACTGCCATCATCACAACGCAACTGCGCCAGGCATTCTTCCCCGATACGGCTATCAACTCACTCGATGCCGCCATACAACACCTGCGACTGAACGCTCGCGCCATCGCCTGGATCGCCGCGCCGCTCACCTGGAACATCCTGACGGCTATCGTGGCAGGAAGTCTGCTCCTGCTGGGCATCTGGCTGGTTGACAACCTGGAACTGGCGTTGCTCTTCGCGGGCCTGGTAATGCTGGCATTGTTCGCGCTTTCCCCGCAGAGTTGGCCCTGGGGCGTACTGCTCCCATTAACACTCGCCATTTGCAGCAGCAATACACGCGCGATTCTGCTGGCGCTTTTGCTAACCACAGGCGCGGCGCTTTCCTACTTCTTCTGGCTGGGACAGGACGTATGGGCAAGCCAGGCGCTAGTTACCATCGGCCTGCCGCTGATAATCTGGGGTTGGGGCTTCTTCTTCACCTCAACCTGGCACATGACGCGCGGCGGCAACTCCGAGCAAGCGCAGGCAGTTAAAACATCCGGTGGCCCGCGTTTATCACGCCCATCATGGCCGGGTCGCCCAACCTGGCCCGGCAGGAGAGATCGTTGATTTTCACCGGCGCATCGACCATGGCCCGCCCCATCGGCGCGAACGTAACAGACTGTTGCCAGGGCGGGGGCAAGCCCGGCCCGTACCCTGTTCGGTTTCGCCCGCTCCTTCGTAGCAGGGTACGGGCCGGGCCTTTCACTAGTGCTGCGTTCCTTAAAGGCGGTAACAAAACAGATCGCCCTTTAGAGCCAGCTTAGGCTGTATTCTCCATGCTTTTATTGTAAACAGTTTTAACGAACGCAGCACTAGTAGGTTTTTTGAAACGCGCGGGTCACCAGGGGTTGTCATCCTGAGCGCAGCGAAGGATCTCTCGCCAGGGAGCACGCAGATCCTTCGCTGCGCTCAGGATGACAACCTCGCCGGTTCCTTTCCCAAAAAAACCTACCAGTGAAAGACGGGCCGGGCTTGCCCCCGCCCTGGTCATCGTTCGTTACGTTGGTGCATATGGGGCTTGCCCCCGCCCTGGTAATGTAGCGCTCAGAACTATTGCCAGCATTCTGCAAGTATGCTATAATGCGTTTCACACGCGGGGGTTCGCTCCTGAAACAGGCTACTCTGCGCCTTCGACGGAGCAATCAGGGTGGATTGAAGCGCAATTTCATTCCCTCAATCGCCACCTGACACTGCCTCTCTCCGGTGCGGCTAACGCTCACCTTGAAAGAAGTGCAGTTTTTTGTTGAACTATTGCCTACCCCGCCATACAAAGAAAGAAGTGTCATGAAGCAGAAACTGAAAACGCACAAAGCCATGTCGAAGCGTGTCAAAGTGACCGGCTCCGGCAAGTTCATGCGCCGTAAAGTGGCGATCAGCCACCTGCGCCGCAACAAATCACCCGAGTCCATCCGTTCCGCCGATAAGGGCGTGCAAATGGCTCCCGCCGATACACGTCGTTTGAAACGTCTACTCCCCTACGCCTTTTAATCAGGGTAGGTTCATGCAGCGAATGGAAGGAAGGAAACTACTATGCCTCGAGTGAAACGTGGGGTACCAGCCCACAAAAAGCATAAGAAACTCTTACAGATGGCGGAAGGCCATCGCGGTACGCGCAAGCGCCTGTTTCGTCCCGCGCACGAATCGGTCATGCGCTCGATGGCCTACATGTATCGCGACCGGCGGACCCGCAAACGCGACATGCGCAAGCTGTGGATCACGCGCATCAACGCCGCCGCTCGTATGCACGGCGTCAGCTATAGCAAACTGATGCACGCCATTCATACGGCCAACATAGAGGTCGATCGCAAGATTCTCGCCGAGATGGCAGTAAATGATGAAGCCGCCTTCACCACACTGGTGAACGCAGCCCTGGCGACCATCCAGTAATTCAAAAAGAGTGGGAGAAGACAACCAGGGCGGGGGCAGAGCCGCCGCCCCTACCCTGTATGATGAAGCCCGAAACCAACCCGTATATGGTAGGGGCGGCGGCTCTGCCCCCGCCCTGGTATTTCCCCTGGTTGTCTTCCCCTTATCTACGTTAGTAGGGAAGTTATGGTGCTTATTACCAGCCCGTCAAACCCGCGCGTCAGCAGAGCGCGAGAATTACAGACAACAAAAGGCCGCAAAAAGCACGGCCTTTTTTTAATGGAAGGGCCGCATCTGCTGGAAGTCTTGCTCAATAGCGCGGTACTACCAGCAGAAGTCTATTACCAGCCAGCCCTGCTCGAACGCACACCAGAGGGGCGTTCATTGCTGCAACGCTTGCTGCATACAAGAGGCTTGTCCAGTGATAGCCGGGTTGAGGTGAGCGAGCGTGTGATTGAATCGATAAGCGAAACGCAAACCTCGCAAGGCGTCGTCAGCGTCCTGCCCCTTAGCGCGTTTGCGCCCCGGCAGACTTCAGCGCGTCGTCCGCCAGGGACTCGCCCCGCGTTACTCATTCTTGATGGGCTGTCTGATCCCGGCAATATGGGAACCATCCTGCGCACCGCGCTGGCTGCCAATGTCGCCGAAGTACTCCTGACACCCAATTGTGTTGATTGTTTTAGCCCCAAAGTAGTGCGCGCTGCCGCCGGAGCGCATGTGGTATTGCCGGTCGCAGTCGATCAAACGTGGGATATCATCGAAGAACACATCGAGAAGCATTGCCGGGGAGAGCGGCGCGTCCTGTTGGCCGAAGCAGGAAGTTCGCATCACTATTTCGAGCAAGATTTGCGCTCCCCGTTCGCTCTCATTACCGGCAACGAAGCGCATGGGCCATCCCCCGAAGCCCGCAGGCAAGCCACCACCAGCATTTCTATCCCCCTGGCAAACAACGTGGAATCTCTCAACGCGGCCATAGCAACGGGTATTATCCTGTACGAGGCAGTGCGACAATTACATATGAACCAGTAGCGACGCCCCTTGTGGGCGTCCCGTTCTTCGCTTTCATTGATGTATGCTACATAACAGGCAACGGACGCCCACAAGGGGCGTCGCCACTGTATTGTTTTATTACCAGCGGGTGCCCATTTCGCGGGGAAGATCGGATTCGCGAGCCAGGGTAACTTCTTTGCCGCAGCTTTCACATCGCGCTGGCGTAGAACCGGTATGCACCATGCCGCAGCTTTCACATATCCAGCGATAGGAAATGGTGGTGGGACGACGAGTGAGTAAGCTTACCGCTGCCTGCACAGCTGCGTCATCGCTTTTCACAACGGCTTTGTTGGTGAGTTTTCTCTGTGCAATCATTGGGTTGTCTCCTTTGGGTTGATATATAACACGCGTATTGAAAATTGGTTGAGTGAATTTTGTGCCTCTCCACCAAGTGTAACAGCCTCACGCGCCGCCTGTCTATGATTTTGGATAGGCGTTATGGATACTATATATAACCTTTTGCTTATATATAGGAAAATAGGGGATAAAAAAAGACCGCCTCGCTAGATGCGAGGCGGTCTTCAGTAGCGACATCCCTTGTGGGTGTCCCGTTCCATTCGTCATTCGTGCGCATGAAAGAATACACAGACGGGACACCCACAAGGGGTGTCGCTACTGCCATTCTGGTGGGACGGGAGGACGCTGTTGTTGTTGCCTACCCTGTGAGCTATTGAAACCATTGCCGTTACGGTTACCATTGCCCTGCTGGTAGGGAGGATAAGGCGGGTAGGCGGCGGGATTGCCGGGGGGCAGCGCATTTCTGTTGCGGCTCTGGTCGGAAGACTGAGCCGTCGCCGTAACAGTGCGGAAGACGCCACTGACCGTCAGGTAGTTGTCCTGCTGCTCTTGCGGAGTAACGGTGATATTAGCAGGCGCGTAATAGTTGAGATTATCGCGCAGTTTGAAGGCTTCGACGGAGGCCAGCAACTGCTCGGCCAGGCGCGCCAGGCGTTCCATGTTTTGCGCAGCATCGCGGGTGCTATGGCTACTGCGCTGGGTTGAGTCGGAGACGCCGTGCATGATCTGCACAACAGTATTGGACGACTGGAGCTGCTGGGTTGCCATCTGGTTGATGCTTTCAATTTCCCGACCCTGCCGCTCAACGACCGAGAAGATTGATTCGAGGGCGGTGCCTGCTTCCTGCGCCAGTTTCGCGCCAATCGATGTTTCGTGTTCCGTATCCTGCATAGAGACCGCCGCCGCGCCAATATCCTCGCGAACGCTGCGGACGATACGCGCGATCTGGCTGGCCTGGTCTTTGGCGCGTTCCGCCAGCCGCCGAATGTCTGCTGCCACAGCGCCGAAGCCCTTGCCGTTATCTCCCGCCATAGCCGCCTGGATCGCGGCGTCCAGCGCGAGTCGATTTGTCTGATGCGCGATGTTTGCGATAACGGTCACGATACTATCAATTTCGCGTGAACTATCGCCCAGCGCCTGCACCTTCGTGGAGGTTTCCTGCACATAAGAGTTGATGCGGCCCATACCCTCGACCGTTTGCAACACCGACTCGCGTCCGGTTTGCGCGGTCTGACGCGCTTCTCGCGCAACGGCATACAGCGATTGGGCGCGTTCCGCCACCTGTCTGCTTGAAGCCGACATGCGCTCAACTTCGACAGCCGCCGCGCCGATCTGCTTGATTTGCATATCCGCGCTTTCGACCAGTTGGCTCATGCGCTCAAAGGTCATGGTCGTGGAGTTTTCAACTTCTTGCGCCACCATCTTCACGCGCACCACCAGGCTGCCCAGTTCCTCTACCATATAATTGAAGGAGTCGGCCAGCACACCCAGGGCATCAGCCGTCACCTCCGCCTGCACGCGCAGATCACCTTCACCGACGCCGCTCACCTCGCTGACCAGCTTCTCCACCTGCGCTTGCAACGAGTCGCGCTGCGCCTGCGTTTCCTGGATCAGGTGGACGATGTTGTCCAACATATTGTTCATAGCGGTTGCCACTTTAGCGATTTCGTCGCTGCTGGTAATCTTCGAGCGGGCGCTGGTATCACCTTTAGCAATACGCCGCGTCAGCATCGCCAACCGGCGTAATGGCTGCGTAATAGTGATGTTCACAACCCAACCTGTCGTGATAACTACCAGGAGGGTCAGGATGAAGGCTGCCACCGTCGCTATCAAGATTGGCTGCGTCTGAGATGATCCGACCGCAGTTACCGACTTACCCATCGAAACCGCGGAATCCACCACCTGTTGCCAGCTATTCCTGAGATTGGTAAAGGTTTGCGTGGCAAGCGCGAATTGCTCATAGTCCTGGTTATAGTGATTGGTGATATCAGTTTTGGTGAGATGGTTACCGTTTTGCAAATCAGCTTGCAAAGTCTCAAGATCTTTTAACACCGTGTCCTGATATGCTTTATACTGCTGCCACAGTTGCTGGGCGCCATCGAGCGCCGCTTTCTGCGCGTTAATAACGTTGTTGCCGTTTGTGGGATCGTCACCTGTCAAGATACTTTTAATAGTACTCATGTTGGGAGAGTTTTGTATCTCGTAACTGCCTGGATAGTTCGCTATCGCCTGGCTGAACTCTGCTTCATCATGAAGGACCTCTCCACCAATCAATGCCCCGGAGTTGAAGAATGACGCATCTATTTGAACACCACCCGCGCTTCCGAACAACTGTCCGTAGACCTCATAGTAGAAAGCCCCCAAAGCTTTATCCATGCGCTCTAAATTCGTCTCTTCCTGCGCCGCCGCGCTCTGAGCATCGAAGCTGGTGCGCACCGCCTGGCCGCGTGTGTTCAGCGAACTGATATAAAAATTACCGAGCAGCACAATCACAATACCTGGGATGAGAGCCGCTATCGCAAACGCTATGAAGAGGCGGCGGAAAATAGGTATGTTACTAATGAATCTCACCATGTCAGCTTAATCCCTTCTCATGCAGCAAGCGATTGCTACCCGTAGCTCCTCTTAAATAT
This sequence comes from uncultured Chloroflexia bacterium, assembly GCA_963769535.1. Taxonomy (GTDB): domain Bacteria; phylum Chloroflexota; class Ktedonobacteria; order Ktedonobacterales; family Ktedonobacteraceae; genus CF-113. Next base: position 1,281,634 of record CAVYMC010000011.1, read on the forward strand.
GCTGCGCAAGCCTTCCTATGCAGAACAACCACACTGTAGTGTACATCACTCCAACTGGAAATGAAACTTTTGGGTAGGAGATTCGCCTGAATCTCCTACCAGTATCCGGCTCATACTGCTTCCCCAACCCAATTTAAAAGTTGTAGTTTTTGTATTCCGGATTTTCCGCCGCCACAGACAGGGGATACACCGGAATAAGCTGCCCTTTTTGCCACTGGAACAGGTAAGCCAGCCCCTGCCTATTATGCCCATCCGGCGCGAACTGTGCGGTTCCCTGCACTGTGTTGAACACGTCGCCACTGTGCAATTCGCTCATCAGTTTGGCTCTATCGAGACTGCCGACTTTCTCGACGGCCTGTTGCGTCACCTGTCCTACGGAATAGGCCTCGGCCACATCAGCATTCACCTGCTCGGGCGTACCGCCGTATTTCGCAACGTATGCCTGCACCATGTCAGCATTCTGGAAGTTGTTGGCCTGCGGATACCAGCCGTTGGGAACGAATACACCTTCCGTGTATTGCACGCCGCCAATGGCCTTGATAAAGTCGCTTCCCAGGTCTGGTCCCGCCGTCGCAATCAGTGATTTGGGTTTGTAATGCTCTTTCTTGAAGACCGCGATTTCCGCCTGAATATCCGGTAGCAGCGTACCAAGCACCACTATATCTGGATTGGCCTTAACGATTGCTTCCGCGTTGGCTGTTGCCTCGGCAATAGCATTGTTATCACCCTCGCCATATTCGTACTGCGGACCAGACTGGTTCGGACCGTATTGAAATTGCGGTATAGCCTGACTATAGTATTGCTTAAAGTTGGCAGGTGTGGGGAAGACAGTCCTGAGTTCTCCCTGCGTGAGCAATTGCTGCGCCCTGTTGATCTGTGGAAAGGTAAACGGGTCGTCTGAACTCAGGTAAGCGACCGTATGGGGTCGCTGCGAGAGCGGCAGCGAGAGAATGTAATACGCATAAGCGTCCAGGTTATTTACAACTGGCACAGAAACAGCGAACAGGTTAGGCCAGCCATTTTGGTGTCCATTTGCTGGATCCGAGAAGACAGATGGAGCGCCACCCGCGCCTTCAACGAATGGATAGCCACTGATTCCAGTTGCGCCTTCCGCAGCTTTCGTCAACAAGGTGGAGAATGGCCCAAATAGCAGGTCGACCTTATCTTTTTTAATCAAAGTCGTATATCGCTGTGCCGTGGTGGCGGGGTCGCTATGATCGTCGTAATATACCAACTTGACCGGACGTCCAAGGATTCCGCCATTGTTATTGACTGTATCCGCCCAGAGCTGGTACCCTTGCAATATCAACTGGCCGTCGCTTGTGAAGTCTATGTCCTTATTTTTGGTTAAAGACACCGAGAACCCGATGGTAATGGGATTCGGATTGGTAAAAGCAACAGGGCCTCCGCTCGTTGAAGTTGACTGGTCCTGCGCGCATGCGCTCAACCCCACTAATAGCATGACTATACAGGAAACGATGGATAACCATCTACTACTTCTCACTCTACGCGCCTTGAACATGTCATTTTCCTCCCTCTCACGCGAACTGCCACGTGATGTATGGGTACCTGATAATACGAAGATACATTTATCTCTATCAACCTTGTGGCGAAGCAAACACCCCGAAAAATACTGCAACTCTACTTTACCCTATTTTGCCGGAAAAGCATACTTTTAGGTAGATTACCTACCTGATTTTCCTAGTGCAGGCGATATAATACGTGCTATACTCTCTTTGTAAGAGCAGAAACACCGCATTTCTGACTCCTGAATAAATCTTGACAACTGTAAATTAGGAGTTTTTATATGCAATTACCCTCTATATCCGACTGGCCTTTTCAGAAGGTGCTGATCCCCAATCGCGGAGAGATCGCCGTGCGAATCATTCGCGCCTGTCGCGAACTGGGGCTGAGCAGCGTAGCCGTGTATAGTGACGCTGACCGTAATGCCCTGCATGTGCGTATGGCTGACGAAGCCTACCACATAGGTCCATCGCAGGCGGCGAAGAGCTATTTGCATATCCCCACTATTATCGACGTGGCGCAACGAGCGGGGGCGCAGGCTATTCACCCCGGCTATGGTTTCCTGTCGGAGAATGCCACGTTTGTCGATGCCTGCACCGCCGCCGGGCTGATTTTCGTCGGACCACCCGCCGACATTCAACGCGCTGTGGGCGAGAAAACCTCCGCTCGCCATGCCGCACACGCGGCTAATGTGCCTATCGTGCCGGGCGCCATGCTCGATGATGTGCCTGACGACGCCATCGCCGCGCTGGCCGAGAAGATCGGCTATCCGCTCCTGCTCAAGGCTGCGGCTGGTGGCGGTGGCAAGGGCATTCGTTTTGTGCGAGATCCCAAAGACCTGGCTGCCTCATTGCGCACAGCGCGCAGCGAGGCTAAAAGCGCCTTTGGCGACGATCGCGTTTACCTTGAGAAAGCCGTCTATCCGGCGCGCCATATCGAGGTGCAGTTCATTGCCGATACACATGGCAACGTCGTCCACCTGGGCGAGCGCGAATGCAGCATTCAGAGACGACACCAGAAGCTGATCGAGGAAGCGCCATCGCCCGCGCTGGACGAGGAACTGCGCCGGCGCATCACCGGTTCTGCCGTCAATCTTATCCGCAGCATTCATTACGTCAATGCTGGCACGGCTGAATTTCTGCTTGGCCCCGACCGCAATTTTTATTTCCTCGAAGTTAATGCGCGTATCCAGGTCGAACATCCAGTTACCGAATGGGTGACGAGCATTGACCTGGTGCAGGAGCAATTTCGCGTGGCGGCTGGTCTGCCGCTCTCGTTCACGCAGGAACAGGTGACGTTGCGCGGCGCGGCAATCGAGGTCCGCATCTCTGCTGAAGACCCCGAAAATCGTTTCTTGCCGGCCACCGGCACCGTGCTGGCGCTGCAACAGCCCTCAGGCCCCGGTGTGCGCGTCGATAGCAGCATATACGCGGGTTTGCAGGTGCCGCTCTTCTATGACCCGCTGCTCTCAAAACTGATCGTGTGGGGCAAAGACCGCGCGCACGCCATCGCGCGTATGCGCCGCGCCCTCGACGAATACCAGGTGATGGGCGTGCGCACCACCCTACCCTTCGCCCGCTGGCTGATGGAACATCCCCGCTTCCTCGCCGGAGACATGTCCACTGATTTCATAGCCGAAGAATGGGATACCCGCGCACAAACCAGGGCGGGGGCAAGCCCCGCCCCTTCCCTGTTACGTGAAACGGAGGGTGAGGCTCTTGCGCCCGCACAAATCGCCGCGCTGGTGGGTGGCATCTTGCTCAACCAGCATATCGAGGAAGAGAAACTGCGCCGCAAGCCCGCCGGCGAGAACGGCGCAGAAACGAGTCGCTGGCGCGACGCGGCGCGCAGGGATGCCCTGCGCAGGATGTAATAGTTCACCTCTTCCTTGAAGAACCAAAAACCAGGTTGATAATCGTAAGCAGTATGATCGCGCCGATCACTGCCACAATAAATGCTGTCCAGTTCCAGCCTACACTGAGCGCGTGACCAGTAATCAATGAATATATCCATCCGCCAACAAACGCGCCGATCACGCCAACCACGATATTCCCTATGCAACCCAGGCGCGAGTTGCCCCCGGCTATGAGGCTGGCGACCCACCCGGCCAGCGCGCCAAAGATGATCCATGAGAACAGGCCCAGATTTGAATTAACGACATCCATGTGTTGATACCTCCAAAGTCCTTCCATGTTGTAATCAGAGCAACTTTACCGGGGCGACCGCATTTTTAATCAGAGCAACTTTACCAGGGCGACCGCATTTTTAATCAGAGCAACTTTACCAGGGCGACCGCGAGGGTTGCCCGTACAATACATACGCTTCACCCATCATTTCGTTGTATTGTACGGGCGACCCTCGCGGTCGCCCTGGCTTTTCCCTGGTTCTACTGGTGGATGCGCGAATCGCTCTTTGCCGATGTCCCATATTTGTTGTCGCCCTGGCTTTTCCCTGGTTTTATTGATGCACTTTGGCGAAGACGCTGGAGGAATCTGGCAACAGACCGAAATTGCCGACACCAAAGGGCCAGTACACGAAGGTGGCATGGCCGATGATATTCTGGCGCGGCACAAAACCCCACTGGCGCGAATCCGAACTGTTGCCGCGATTATCGCCCATGACGAAGTAATCATTTGGGGGAACGGTACGGTTGTAGATGGGCGGGAAAGGGTTAAAGGGATCAGACGGGTTGACGTATGGCTCGCGCAGCGTTACGCCATCGACGGTGACTTTCTCTCCGACGATGCTGATGACATCACCGGGGATGGCAATGATTCGCTTCACGTAGTCCACCTGTGGATCGAGCGGGTATTCAAAAACGATCACATCCCCCCGTTGGGGCGCGTGAAAAACATAGGCCGCTTTATTCACCAGGATATATTCCTGGTTGTGCAAAGTCGGCTCCATGCTCATGCCATCCACGCGGAAATTTTGCACGGCGAAACGAATGATGAGGAACATGAGGAGGGTGAGGGTGATGGTTTCGATGATTTCGCGCAACACGCGATAGCGTCGCTCAAAACCCTTATTCTGGCTCACAAGTTCTCCTCAGTATCTCTTACTTTTCCAGTACGGGTGGCGGTAATTCAAAGGCAGGAGGTGTTTTGCCACGACGCCTGGCTGCTTCGGCTTTCAGGCGTTCCACAGATTCGTATGGTACGTAACGACCACCCAGGGGTGTTGGATGCATGCCGGGACCGTGAAAGTCGGTGCCTCCGGTGGGTATGAGATGGTATTTGTCCGCCAGGGCGCGTAATGCTCGTTCTTGTTCTTCTGTGTAAGGGCCGTAGTAGGTTTCGAGTCCCGCCATGCCAGCTTCGCATAGTCCGGGCAGCCAGGTGCGCAGTTCGTCGAGGCCCGGAAGTTCGATAGGATGCGCGATCACGGGCAATCCATTCACGCTGGCGATCAGTAGCACAGCATCATCCGGCGTGAGACGATAACGCGGCACATAGGCGAAGCATCCGGTGCCAATGTATTTATCGAACGCCTCGCCGATGGTCTGCACATAGCCCGCTTCTAACAAAGCCTTCGCGACGTGCGGGCGACCTACCGCCCCCTGCGCCAGTTCGCGCACGCGCTCCCACGAGACATTAATACCATGTTCATTCAACAATTCCACCATACGCTGCCCGCGCCGTTCGCGAGCATCGCGCAGCACCTTTAACACGGACTGGAACGCGGGTCGCTGGTAATCCGGGAAGTAGCCAAGCACGTGTACTTCACCACCGCTCACATCGGTATTGATCTCGATGCCTGGGATGAAGTCAATATCCAGCGCGGCAGCAGCCTTTGCCGCCTCTTCCAATCCACCGGTAGTATCGTGGTCGGTCAAAGCCAGCACGCGCAACCCGACCTCTTTGGCGCGACGCAACAATTCGGTCGGCGAATAAATGCCATCCGACGCCGTCGAATGAGTATGCAGGTCAATATAGTTATCGTTGGTCATGTTATTTTAGCGCAGTTTTCCAGTACCCGGGCAGAGCCACCGCCCGTCTTATACTGGTAGGTTTTTTAGGAAAGGAACCGTGAGGTGGGAGCTGTCATCCTGAGCGCAGCGAAGGATCTGCGTTCTGCCCCGCGAGAGATCCTTCGCTGCGCTCAGGATGACAGCTTCTGGCAACCGGCGCATTTCAAAAAACTTACCCGTGTAAGACCCCACCCTGGAAACGTGCCACGCTCTTCCTCCAATTCATTCCAAATTCTTCTACTATTTTGTTTAGCGCGCGAAATCGACTGCTCGTGTCTCGCGCACCACCGTTATTTTGATCTGGCCCGGATAATCAAGGCTTTCTTCGATTTTATGCGCGATCTCGCTGGCGAGCGTGCTGGCGGTGTATTCGTCGATCTCTTCGGGCTTGACGATGATACGCACTTCGCGTCCGGCCTGAATCGCAAACGATTTTTCAACACCTGTAAAGGAGTTGGCAATCGATTCCAGGGCTTCGAGGCGTTTGATGTACAGATCAATCGTCTCGCGGCGCGCGCCGGGTCGGGCGGCTGATATGGCGTCCGCCGCCTGCACAATGGCGGCCTCGAGGCTCTGTGGCTCCGATTCGGTGGCATGGTGCGCAACCATCGCGTGGATGACCCTGGGCGATTTGTTGAAACGGCGCGCGACCTCGCCGCCGATAATGGCGTGTGGCCCCTCGACTTCCTGGTCGATGCCCTTGCCGATATCGTGCAGCAGAGCAGCCATCTTACAGATATTTACATCTGCTCCCAGTTCATGCGCAATAGTCCCGGCCAGAATCGAGACTTCGACGGAGTGCGCCAGCACGTTCTGCCCGTAACTGGTGCGGAAATGCAGCCGTCCCAGCAATTTAAGCAGGTCGGGTTGCAGTCCATGCACGTTGGCCTCCATCGCCGCCCGCTCGCCCTCTTCGCGGATGATGATATCCACTTCCTGCCGGGCTTTTGCTACGACATCCTCGATACGCGCCGGGTGGATACGACCATCGAGAATCAGCCGCGTCAATGCCAGGCGCGCGACTTCGCGGCGCACCGGGTCAAAGCCGGAGAGGATGACCGCTTCAGGCGTGTCGTCGATAATCAGGTCGATGCCTGTGGCAGCCTCGAGCGCGCGAATGTTGCGCCCCTCGCGTCCGATGATGCGCCCCTTCATCTCGTCGTTGGGCAGCGGCACCACCGAGACGACCGCCTCGGCCACCTGGTCGGAGGCGCAGCGTTGAATTGCCAGCGTGATAATCTCACGCGCGCGCGCGTCAGCTTCCTCACGGGCCTGTTCCTCGATCATACGAATGCGCCGCGCAGCCTCGCTACGCACCCGGCTTTCGATGCGTTCGAGCAGCACCTCTCTGGCCTGTTCCTCGGTCATTTGAGCGATGCGCTCAAGCTCTTTGAGATGTCCCTGCTTGATGACCTCAAGCTCTTCACTTTTTTGCTCAAGCGTGCGTTCGCGCGCGGATAGCTTGCGTTCGCGTTGTTCCAGCCCCTCAATTTTTCTATCGAACGCCTCTTCCTTCTGTTGCAAGCGCCGCTCCTGGCGCTGCAACTCGGCTCGTCGCTCTGCATTGTCGCGTTCCAGAGCCGCGCGAAAACGCTCAGATTCCTCCCGCGCTTCATGCAGCGCCTCGTGTTGCTGTAACTGGAGTTCCATCAAGCGCTGCTCGCTGGCATCTTTCTCAATCCGCAGGCGCTCTGCGATTTGTTGTTTATTGCGTGTGGTCCCGATTAGAATTCCGGCGTAGAGAGCAACGATCGCTCCTACCAACAGAAGAATAACCAGGGCGATGATAATGATCCCTGATTGCACGTCGGCCTACCTCCATATAGTAAAGGCGAACAGGCCTTTATAGCTGTTAAAAAATTGTATAATAATGCATACGTGTTCCAGGTGGCTGGCGCCAGAAGTATACGATATGCCTAGCTTACTATATAGGAGTAGAGACTGTGCTGTCAAGCATACAGAAAACACCCGTTGTTACCTGCTTCCTCACGCGCGCTGATAGCGGGGAAACGCGCATCCTGCTGGTGCGCAGGAGCCAGCGCGTCGGCAGCTATACTGCGCGCTGGGCAGGGATCAGCGGCTTCATCGAGGCTGGTGTGTTCCCCGATGAACAGGCGTTTACGGAAATCCGCGAGGAGACCGGCCTGCAGCGCGAACAGGTGCGAATGCTGCGACGCGGCGCGGTGATAGAACACATAGACGCCTCGCTGGGGCGCCACTGGCTGATACACCCCTACCTCTTCGGGACCCTCGCGCCCGACGCCATTCAAATTGACTGGGAGGCAACCGAAATGCGCTGGATCGCCCCCCCGGAACTGCCAGATTACGAGACCGTACCAAAACTAGCTGAAGCATATGAATCAGCATTGAATGGAGAAGTGGTAGCGTCTGACCGGTGAATTTTGCTCTAGAGTCCCAACCCGTTACCATCTCTGTCGCGCATAGCCTGAATAGATAGAAATCATCCAATTCATCAAGCTTATGGTATACTTATCTATTGTGTAATGTTCGAATTAGTTCATCTGCTTTTAATATCGATAATCCCGATGCAGGTGAAATTGCGTTGACCAGTTTGAGAAAGAATCTATTCGTTGGTTCCCTAATGTTGTAGGAGGGAGTCTTATGCGTCATATGGATGCCACTGCCACTCCGTGTGTTTTGCTCAAGCTGCCTTTCGCGATTCGTCTCAGCATCGCAGCGCTGAGCGTCGCGCTTGTTCTGTTCTTATTTATGATACTTCCTGTGCCTGCCCGCACTCCCTCCATGTTAGCTATCCCGATGGCAATTGTGGCCTGGATGTTCAGGAAGCGCGGCGCGTTCATCTGCCTCGTGAGTATGGTACTTGTACTCTGGCTTTTTTATGCCTATGAGTTGCACCGGATGATTCTGCCTCCTTCGACAACTATTTCCTTCATTGCCGCTACACTCGCGCTCGTGATTGTTGGCATCCTCGTGAGTTCGTTGCGCGACGTGGTGGATTGTGCGGACGCGGCGAGGGTAGAAACGGCTCGCGCCCTTGAACAGCAGCGAAAATTGAGTCAAGCCAAAGATTCACTCATCATAAACGTCAACCACGAGTTGCGCACGCCGCTTACCGCTATCTCCGGCTACATCGACCTCCTGATACAGTGGAACGACGGACTTGATAACGAGGAGCGCTTGAAACACCTCAAAAATATGCAGAATAGCTGCGATGACCTGCAAGAGTTAATCTGCAATGTGCTGGACGCCTTACAGATCGACATGGGGAAAAGTCATCCCACCGTACAAAGATTTGCAGTCCTTGACGCGGTGCAGGAGATACTCATACATATTAACCCGGCATGGCTACAGTCGCATCGCGTTCGCGTAGATATTTCTGAAAAGCTGACCATACATGCCAATAAACAGTACTTCCGCCAGGTTCTCCGTAATCTGCTCTCCAACGCCTTTAAGTACGCCCCGGCAGGAACCGGGATACTCATCAGCGCTGAACCCTGTGATGAAGCCGCGTCACCAGGTAATGCAGTTCCGCAGATCTGCATCAAGGTGAAAGATGCTGGCCCAGGCATCCCGCCAGATGAACTTCCCAACCTGTTCGGTCAATTCGTGCGCCTCGAACGCGATCTCTCCGGGTCGATGCGAGGAAGCGGATTGGGACTCTATATCAGCAAACAGATGGTAGAGTCCATGGGGGGCCACATCTGGGTCGAAAGCGCGGGAGTGCCTGGACAGGGAAGTTGCTTTACCTTTACCCTCCCTGCCGGTATTTCCCCCGCGCTGATAAACACCATTGCTCAGGCTGAATCTTCCCCATCCATCTCTAATTGACCAGCGCCCCTTCTGATCTATTGATGTTTGCTAACCGAATGCAGAAATGGGGAGGAGGGCGTTACCTCCCTACAGACGCAGAGACGCAAGTCGCTACTTTCACGTCTGAGCGAAGGTGTCGATCATGAGTTTCACGTCGTCGCCGAGGGGGTAGAGAATGGGGCAGGTGCAGCCATGGCGGTTGTACTCCTCCACTTTGACGCGCACTTCGTCGGGGGTGCCACTGGCGGTGATACGCTCGATCAATTCGTCTGGCACGAATTGCATAGCCTCGTGAATCTGCTCTTTAGTAGCGGGCCAGCCGAGGATGGTTTGAATCTTCTGGACGGTTTCCGGCGGAGTGCCGCTGGCCTGGGCGATGTGCGGCTGTTGCGCGAGGTATTGCGTAATCAATTCTTTAGCCGCCTGCACCGCGCGGTGGTGATCGTAATCGATCGAGCATACAATCAATTGCGGACGGTCAATGTCGTCCAGCGCGCGCCCGGCTTTTTTCGCGCCGATTTCGATATGCTTCAAAGCCTCGATATTGTATTCTGGCGGCACGCAGTAGTTGAGCACGACCCCATCGGCTATTTCGCCTGCCAGTTCCATCATGCCCATGTGCGTTGCGCCGATATAGATCGGCACGTTGCGCGGCTCGCGGCGACCATGCACGACATCGAGTTCGATGCCGTCCACATGGTGAAATTCGCCGTGAAAGGTGACGCGCTCCATGTTGAGCAGCCGCTTGAATACCTCGATCGTCTCGCGCATGGCCTTGAGCGGCTTTTTGCGTTCAATGCCCACGTTTTTCGCCAGCGGGTCCCACCACGCGCCGATGCCGCAAATGATGCGATTCGGCGCAAGATCATCGAGCGTTAAGAAGGTGGCGGCCAGCAAGCCGATGTTGCGCGTCCAGTTGTTAATCACGCCGCTACCGATCTTCACGCGCGTGGTGACTGCCGCGAACGCGGCCATCGGCACAATCGCATCACGCACGAGGCGCGATTCGGCCTGCCAGATCGCCTCGAAGCCGCGCTGCTCGGCGTACTGCGCGTATGCCATGCCTTCGCGAATTTCATGCTTGTCTTGCAGGTACATTGCTACGCGAGCCATATTTATCTCCTTAACTCACTGCGGGCTGTCGATTTGGACTTATTTTACCACATCAACAGAGCAGAGTAGAGCGGGGGCAAGGCGACCAGGACGACCGCAAGGGTCGCCCGTACAATACACGAATCGCGCTCACAGAGATTTCGTAATATAGGGGGGCGTGAAGTCGTACAGGGTAGGATTGTGTCATTCTGAGCGCAGCGAAGAATCTGGCTCGCTGGACAGGAGATTCTTTGCTGCGCTCAGAATGACACATAAGAGCAGAATGACACGATGAGCGGGGCTTCGCCGCTCTGCGGCCCCCTCGCCCTGGTGTCAACGCTCGCTTGATGCAAAAACTCGACGACCACCCCTGGAAAAGTTGCTCCAAAAAAAAGGGTAGACGGGTATGGTATAATTGCTATATGCTGTATGGTGTATTGTTGCTCTGAGTAGATTGTCTATTGAAAGCTGCGCGATACAGACTGTTTGTAGGGCTAGAGAGACCCGATCAATCGGGTCGGCCCTGGAATTGAGAAAGGCATATGTCTATGAATGACCAGACCCTGTATTGTCGCGATTGCAACCAGGAATTTACTTTCACGGTTGGCGAACAGGAATTTTACGCGAGCCGTGGATTGACCAATGCACCAAGCCGTTGTCCGGAGTGCCGCGCTGCTCGTAAGCAGTCCGGCGGTGGTGGATATAGTGATCGCGGCGGGCGCAGCAGTGGCGGCGGCGGCGGCGGCTATGGCGAGCGCGAAGCCCGGCAAATGTACAGCGCTACATGCGCAAGCTGTGGCAAAGAGGCGCAGGTGCCTTTTCAGCCACGCGAAGACCGGCCTGTCTATTGCAGCGATTGCTACCAGTCGCAAGGCTCTGGCCGTAGCAATAACAACCGCCGCTCGCGCTGGTAGTCCCGGTGACAGAAATTTTAGTGCATCCAGGCGATTCTTTTGAGTTCGTGCTCAAGCGGTTCAAACGTAAAGTGCAGGAAGCTGGCATTCTGTCGGAGGCGCGGCGTCGGAGGCATTTCGAGAGTCCGCAAGCCCGGCGGAAACGCAAAGCAGAGGCTCAACGCCGGAGACGGCGGCGCGTTCATTAAGCAGGTCCTCGTATCGCTATTCTAACTTGGTATCAGGAAGGTTTTGCGTTGAAAATGAACGGCCAATCCCGTACCTTTGTCAAGCAAGTCCAACAGGATTTGCTGGCGCTTAGCGATATCGACCTCTATCACACCATTCACCAGTGGGTAGGGAAAAACACATCCGGGCACTATCCTGATGTAGCGGAGGACACTCTCCGTACATTAGGGTATACCTGTGTGGCAGCGGAGACTTCCCTATCCATTGATGAGTCTGAATCAGTACAGGAAATGTCAGCGACATGGCAATCTCCTTCACCAACAGATCTGCGAATCTTGCTTACCGGCATGGACTTGAATCTGTTTGCTCAACATGTAATCGTGCTGGCATATCGCTCCCTGCACTCTATCTATCCTGAATGGTATGATGGGTTGACTTTTAATGCCCACCTTGCCAACTATTTACGCCAGATACGAACACACTGGGCCTCTCGTCCCGTTGATATTGCAACCACCAGAAGTCCATATCCAATCAGGTAGCATTATTGGTTCATGCCTGACGCCCACAAGGGGCGTCACTACACGCGCGCCTACCCCACCACCCATCCGCCACCCTCGATTGAAGATTGACTGTCTATTAGCATATTGATCTGGTACCGGAGTACCTGCATCAGACCTGCAAGAACCTCGCAATGCGCCTGCGTATTCCTTGCGGTGTCAGCCCGATAGCAGCGTCGTGATCTTGTGGTGTGCCGTAGCGCTCTAATATGCGGTAGGGCACGCCGATGCTTTCGAGGCGGATGGGAGTGTGCTGCATAGCGGCGCAAATGTCACGCGCCAGTACGCCCTCGTAGTAAGGTTCCACCACAACGATATTGCTGCTCTGTCCGGCCTCGCGCAGCGTTTCGCCATCGAACGGGGCGACGGTGGTGCAGTAAAGCACGGTCACATCCATATCCTCGACGGCTGCCAGTGTTGGCGCGAGCATCGGCCCAACGGCTATCACAGTGGCCTTTGTTCCCTGTCTCACTACGGTCAGTTTGCCAAATTGCGCGGGCGTTTCAAATTGGTTTTTGCTGAGACTGAGGCGATAGTAGGTGTTCGCGCCGTTGCCATACGACTCGCGGAACAGGGCATCGAATTCGGCAGGTGTGCCTGGGACGACGATCTGCATGTCGGGCAGGCCATGCAGAATATGTACGTCGCCTGGCCCCTGGTGTGTCATTCCCTCCACGCTATAATCGTAGGACGCCCCGGTGCTGATAAACTTGCCGCTAAGCTGCTGGTAGCAAAAATCGTCTTTGATCTGCTCGAATGGCCGCTCGACCAGAAATGGGACAAAACTGTGCATGACCGGAATAAACCCTTCGAGCGCGAAACCAGCCGCCACACTAATCATGGTTTGCTCCATAATGCCCAGGTTAAACAGGCGCTCGCGCACCTCCCACCGTTGATGGTGAAAGAGATCGTAGCTGATATCGGCCAGTATAATCACCATTCTTTTTTCTTGTGGCAGCATATCTTCCAGCGTTTCAACCATCTGCTGGCGCATCATCGTTTGCATATGTATAGCTCCTTCTAACCAATCTCGGCTACGATAGCGGTGGGGCGCTCGTCGTCCACCTGGATAAGCGCGTCGTAAATCTGGTCATGAGCGCGGCCATTGATGGTGGTGGCGGCCCAACCAAAGGCGGCGAATTTGGCTGCCAGGTCGCCAAATTCTATTGAGCTTGAGTGGTTGTTGATGACGATGCAGGTGAGATTGGATAGATGGCGATGGCCTGCCAGCAGGATGGATTCCCAGATGCTGCCCTCGTTGCTCTCGCCGTCTCCGATGAGTGCGAAGACGCGGCGGTCGCTTTGCTTTAGACGCAGAGCCAGCGCCATACCAACGGCCATAGGCAGTCCATGCCCCAGCGAGCCGGTGGATGTCTCGAACGCCCGGCACCTGGTTGCGGTCGGGATGCGCCCCCAGGATGCCATCCCACTGCTGGAACTTCTTGAGTTCGGCCACCGGGAAAAAGCCTTTATCCGCCAGGATCGCATAGTACGCGACCGGTCCATGTCCCTTGCTCAGCACAAAGCGGTCGCGTTCCTCGCTGCGCGGGTTGCGCAGCAGGGCCAGTGTGCCATTGCCGATGAGGTGCATGGTGGTGCCGTGACCGGCAGCCATTATGAGCACGCAATTTCCTAACAGTTCTTCTTCGCTGAGTACGTCGCCCTGCTCTTCGGCGTTAATCATGGCTTGCAAGAGATCGTCTCTGGGGGCGTTGCGTCGCTGGCGGATGATCTGGCGGAAATATTCTATAAATTCGGAGACGCCGTGCAGGGCCAGGAATGCATTTTCCATGCTGAGGTTGCCGCCGTCCAGCAGAGCGCCGAAGCTTTCCGACCAGGCATTGAGCTGGTCGCGGTCTTCGGGAGGCACGCCCAGCATGGTGGCAATGACGATGGCAGGCAAGGGGAAGGCAAAATCCCGAATAAGCTCCATATGTCCCTGCGCCTGAGCGTTATCGAGTAACTCGTTGGCGATTTGCTTGATTGTCGGTCGCAGGCCCTCTACCACGCGCGGCGTGAAGGCTTTGGCAACCAGACCGCGCAGGCGGGTATGATCGGGCGGGTCCATGAAGAGCATTTGCCGCGTGAGGGCGCGAATAGGCGGTTCCAGCATGGGACGCATCTCATCGGGAATCCAACTGATGTCTTCCATGAAGCCCGCGGCGGAGAAGCGCGCATCACGCAGGGCAGGCGCGACATCGGCGTAACGGGTCAGCACCCAGCTATTGGCGCGTTCATCCCAGTAGACGGGGTCGGCCTCGCGCAGACGCCGGTACAGTTCGTAGGGGTTCGCTGCATACGTTGGCAGCAGTCCATCGGCCAGGCTAAGCTTTTCTTCGTTGGTCTGTGTCATGGCGATGCTCCTTCGGTTTGCGTACACATTCTTCGTCAATAAAGATACGAAGGTTTGTATAGATGGGTTACAGATAGAGCATGAGGACAGCAGGGGGACCAGGGCGACCGCGAGGGTCGCCCCTACAATACTACGGGAGGGATTATTACTCCTCCTCGAACCCACAATCATCGAACTTCAGCGTGTTGCAGTTCTCCGTCACCGTTCGGATTGTCTCGTCGGGTACGCCGTTCGGGATGTCGGCCTGGATTTCGAGGGTGACGCGCACGGTTGCGCCTGAGATGGTGGTCAGGTGTTTGATGACTTCGTCCATGATTCTGCCGACTTCAATGGACATCATGCGCGGGTTGATATCGATGGAGCCGTGGAAGCGGTGATAGGGCGATGCGCCTGTGCCTGGTACAGGGGTAACGGGTGGGGCTGGCGGTTTGGGCAGTGCATAGAGCGTTGGTTCAACGACGACTGGAGTATGGTTCTCAAGCATCTCCCCATACGTCATGGTTGTCCCCTGTACCTGTACTGCCGGTTGAGCAGGCGGAGCAGGCACAACGGAGGCAGTATCCGCCGCCATCTGGAGTGCAGCTACCTCTGGTTTGACCAACACCGCGTGGTTGTTGAAGACAACAGAGATGCGCTGACCTGCTTTGAGTCCCACGTAGCGATTGTGTTCGGTATCCCAACTATCTGCGTAGGCAAAGGTTTCCAGTTGCCAGTTGAGCGATTGCATGCCTTCGCCAATAGCGTTGAGCAACACGTCGGTGTTTTTCAGGCGCGGTAAGTAGACGTAGCGGGCGAAGAAGTCGGCCAATTCTTTAATGCTGACGTGGTTGCCGCGCCACAGGGGGATCTCATCCATCTTGCGGCGCAGGTTGGTTCCGGCGTAGTCTACGCTCAGCATATCCTCCGTTTTAAGCCTGCGGCTGGCGTTACTTGCGAGCGCTTCGGCGCGTTCCATGTCTTCGCGAATCCCACGCACGCGCACCACGTCCATAACTTCCCCGGCGAGCGCGCGTTGTTCGAGCAGCGCCTGTAAATGCTCGTGATCCAGCGCCTCATCTACCACGCGCGTCAGGCGGGCGCGCACTTCAGGCTGGTCTCCATAACGAATAGCCTCTACGATCAAGTCGCGCAGGGAACGATTCACAAATAAGTCCTTGCCCAGCACATCGAAGACCTGTCCACCCAGAGAGGTGCGTTCCTCTTCCAGCTTCTTGAGCAGGGTATGAAAAACTTCCCCTTCGCGCGTCTCGGAGGCCACCAGGTTCCAGAGATGGCACACCTCGGTTTGCCCGATACGGTGAATGCGCCCGAAACGCTGCTCCAGGCGGTTGGGGTTCCAGGGCAGATCGTAGTTGACCATCAGGTGCGCGCGTTGCAGGTTGATGCCCTCGCCCGCCGCGTCGGTCGCCACCAGAATCTGCGTTTCTTTATCCTGTGTGAAGGACTCTTGCGCGGCTCTGCGTTCCTCGCGACTCATGCCGCCGTGAATGGTCACAACCGCTTCAGCGCGTCCCAGCATGGTGCGGGTGCGTTCAACGAGATAGTTGAGGGTATCGCGGTGTTCGGTGAAGATGACCAGCTTGAGGCGATGACCCTGCGCGTCGAACATCTCGGCGTTATTTTGCAGCAAGCCCGCCAGTTCCTCCCACTTGCGGTCGGCGCCGCTCCTGCGCACCTGCTGAGCGCGTTGTTCGAGTTGCGCCAGTATGCGGATTTCGATTTCCAGTTCGGCAATAGTGCGTGCCGCCGTTGCCTGGTCCATTACCTGCTCTTCCGCCTCTTCGACCTCGCCATCGGGCGCGTCGTCCAGGTCCTCCAGATCATCATCGCTGAGCAAGGGGACTCCCTGCCAGAGCAAGCTGCCAGGTTGACCGCCCAACGGATTTCCATTTCCAGGGCTACCAGGGCGACCCTCGCGGTCGCCCTGGTAGCCCCCCTGCCCAGGCTGTTGCACTTCTTTGAGACGCATTTCCAATCGCGCGCGCCTGCGCCGCAGCGATTGATAGATGGCTTCGGGCGACGAGGCGAGACGACGTTGCAGGGTGGTCAAGGCGAACCCGACGGTTCCCTTGCGCCCGTTGTTTTCCAGGGCGTCGGCGCGGTTGAACTCCTGGCGCACGTAGTCGGTGACTTCGTGGTAGAGCGTGTCTTCCAGGCTGGAAAGCTGGTAGTTGATGGTGTAGGCCAGCCGTTCTGGAAAGAGCGGTGTGCCATCGAATTTATAGAGGTGTTCTTTGACCAGGTGGCGCATGAGGTCGGAGACATCCACTTTTTGCACGCCGCCGCGAAACCGTCCCTCGAAGCGGTCGGCATCGAGCAGGCGCAGGAAGAGTTGGAAATCTTCCTCTTTGCCGTTGTGCGGCGTGGCGGTGAGCAGCAGGAGGTGGCGCGTGACCCGGCCCAGCAGTTCGCCAAGCCGGTAGCGTTTGGTGTATTTGGCCTCGCCCCCGAAGAAAGTGGCCGACATTTTGTGCGCCTCGTCAATAACGACGATATCCCACGAGGTCTGTTCCAGCAGCGCTCGCGCCCGTTCGTTGCGCGAAAGCTTATCCAGGCGCGCAATGCACAGGGGCATGTCCGTAAAGGCGTTGCCAGAAAGCGAGGCTTCCAGGCGATCATTGGTCAGGATGTCGAAGGAGAGATGAAACTTGCGCGAGAGTTCATCCTGCCATTGTTCGACAAGGTTGCCCGGCGCGACGATCAAGCAGCGATGCGCATCGCCGCGAATCATCAATTCTTTCAGCAGCAGCCCGGTCATGATGGTTTTACCCGCGCCGGGATCATCTGCCAGTAGATACCGTAGGGGCTGTTTGGTGAGCATGGTTTCATAGACGGCGGTAATCTGGTGTGGCAGCGGTTCGATGAGCGAGGTATGCACGGCGATCAGGGGATCAAACAAGTAAGCCAGGCTGATGCGGTAGGCTTCCGAGACGAGGCGAAAGAGCGCGCCGTCGGCGTCGAAACTCCACGGCAGTTCCTCTGAGGCAATTTCCAGGCGCGCGGCATCATCCTGATAGAGCAGCATACTCCCGGTGACACCGCCGGCATCCTTGTAGGTCACTTCGGCGACGCTCGCGCCATAGCGTTTGACCTCAATCAGTGTCACCAGTCTTCCAGGCAGCAGCCCTTTGACATGCATTCCGGGTCTCAATTCGTCCAGAGTCGCCATCGACATAGCCCTCGTTTCCATTCCACATGACAATGCTGTATCGTTCTTTTTCGACGCCCATTTTATGGAAATAGTTGCTCTTACAGGGTGTGCAGGGGCGCAAAGAACCAGAGAACGGCTCTAGTGTAACGCATTGCGGGGGTTATCGCAATAGCTAGAAAATGGGGGAGGGTGGGCGTCAAATTTTGCGAAAGTTACCAGGGCGGGGGCAGAGCCGCCGCCCGTACCCTATACGCCATGCCATGCGCGAATCGCTTCGTAGCAGGGTATGTGCCATTCTGAGCGCAGCGAAGAATCTCCTGTCCCGCGAGCCAGATTCTTCGCTGCGCTCAGAATGACACGACGGGCCAAGCTCTGCCCCGCCTGGTCAACGTTCGCTTGATGCACGGGCGGGGGCCAGGGCGGCCGCGAGGGCCGCCCTGGTGGAGCTTTCACTGGTAGGTTTTTTAAATCCTAATGCATTGTGACGACCGAATGGGGGAAAGGAAGCGTCCCCGCGTCCTGTAGGGACAAGGGGTGGGGTGGGGTGGATGAGGGGGCCTTGTGCTTGTCCTCGTCGGAATGCGACCATGACCATGCTGCTTCACGGAACCCGAGCAAATCGAGTTGCCACCAGGACAAGCACAAGGCCCCCACCCTTCCCCACATCCACCCCTTGTCCCTACAGGACGCGGGGGCGGGCGTTTCGAATGATTACCCGCTTTGGTTGGCAAAATTCATCAGGATTTAAAAAACCTACCAGTGAAAGACTCTGCTGGCGAATGAAACTAGAATGACACTGAGCAGCGAAACAGGCATGTAGAGGCCACATTGCCTGACGACGCAAGCTCAAAGGTGAAGTGATGATCATCGTTGCATCACCCATTTTTCACGGAAAGTGTATTCTACTCGCATTCGCCAGCAGAGTCGTGAAAGCCCTGGTGGAGTGGGGCCGGGCGGCGCAATCGTGTATTGTACGGGCGCGCCCTCGCGGCCGCCCTGACGCATGGTCAATTTACACGATCGTCCAGCCTATCAGTACCGCATCGCTGGTGGCAAATTGAGTCAGCTTGCCGCCGCTCAGGGAGCCGTAGGAGTTCGAGACGGTGTAGAGCTTGCTGTCGCGCGAGAAGTTGGACCAGGGATACTGGGTGAACTGGTTGAGGCTGCCTGTGGTTGAAGTCAGTCGCGTTAGCCCGCTGCCGTCCACGTTTATTTTCCACAGGCCGTTGTGGCTGGTGTCGCCGGTGGAGTTCGCTACCGATAGCAGCAGGGCAGATGAGCCGTAGCCGATTACGCGCACGCTGACTACCAGCATGGTTTTGCTGTTGAAGATCAGTTTGCCGACCGGCTCAGCGGCGGGCTGCGCTTCAATAGTGCAGAAGATGCCGGGCGCGGCGCGCAGGGAGTCGTCGTAGCGTGTTATAAACAGCATGGTTGCATCATACGTGCTATCAAAATCCCAGAGCGTATCGCCCACTCCAACGACCAGTTGGAGACCCTTCGCCACGTTGCGCGTGTCCAGGATGAACATGGCCGTCGGCGCCACGGGGCCGCTGCTCACGTAGATGCGCGCATTGTCCATCCAGGTGCGCGGCTGGTACTGAACTGGTCCAGCAAGCAACGTTTGCAGGCTGCCGCTAGCGAGCGTCAGGAGCAGCACCTGCGACGAGGCCATGCTGGCGCCCTGCAGGAAGACCAGGTGTTTCGCGTCGGGCGACCACTGCGTGGGAGAAGTCGTACCCCTCAAGCCCTGGGTGATGATGCGCGTTCCCGGCGCGGCGCAGTAGAGTGTCTGGAGCTGCTTGCCGTCTATACGCACCAACTGGAACATCGTTTGATGCCCAAGCTGCGCGGTGAAGAGAATCCATTGTCCATCGCGTGAAAGCTGGGCGTCCAGTACAATGACTTGCTTTTCGACTGCAATCATGGTGGCACTGGCCGTTTGAACGTCGTAACGATAGAAAACCGCAGCAGGCGTTCCATCAGGATTGCTCTGATTTTTAAAGTAGACAATGTTCGCGCGCGTTCCCAATTGAAGCGAGGGCATGACGGCTGCTAGCGCCGTTCCCGAACGCCGGGCAATTCGGGATTGTGGCAGGCGGCGTTGGCGTGCTGGTAGTGGTAGCAATGACGTTCGTGGGAGAGGGCTGAGGAGTGGGGCTACCATTGCCCGTATCCCCGGTTGCGCTACAGGCGGCAGCGATCAGCAGGAGTCCCGCGCTGAGCAGGCATAGAAAAAGACGACGATAGGAGAGGTGATGTGTATGGTGAAGTGTATGTAGTGGTTGCATCTCGCGTACTCTCTTTCTATCACTCAAAAAAGCGAGCTTTCAGGAGGGTGATAAAATGCTTATCATCCTTTCTGGCTCTATTATGGCTTTCAATTTGGTGAAATACTGTGAACTGTCTCACACAAATAATGTGAAATAGTTCACAATAAATTAAGGCCAGATAGCCAGATATTAGGAACGGATTGTGACGGTATTGAGCGACCAGAGCGGACAAATGTGACGTGGGTGTGTCGAGCGTGTCGTATGGTTTTAGCGGAGTAAAGATCATCATCGTCTTCCGGGATATAAGGCCACTAAGGAGGAAATATGAACACGTTAGTTGTTTATGATTCACAATATGGGAATACCGAGCGCATCGCCCAGACCATCGCCAGCACGTTACGCACATTTGGGCAGGCGCAGGCTGTGCGTGTTAATGCAGCGCTAGAGTTGCAGGGGGTGGACCTGCTCATTGTGGGGTGTCCGACACAGGGATTTAGACCAACGCTGGCGATGCAGTCCTTGCTCGGAAACGTCTCATCTCAGGCGTTGAGCGGTGTGGCCGTTGCTTGCTTTGATACTCGCTTCCGCGGGCGTCTGTGGAAGAGTTCTGCCGCGCCGCGTATGGACAGGCAGTTGCGCGCGATGGGAGTCGAGACCCTGGCTGCGCCGGAGAGCTTCTTCGTGATGGCTATGAAGAAGGAAGGTCCCCTGCTTGCCGGGGAAGTGGGGCGAGCCGCTACCTGGGCGTTGAGCATTCACCAACGGTACGAGGCGCTTCAACCGCATCTCGCGCCGCGCTAACTGCGGTTCTGGCAATGTTTGATGAGGAGAGGTAAGGAAATGATTCTAAGATTTTTAAGTGAGCATGACATTTAGAACAGCGCGTTGAGCAGCGCGCGCGAGACGAGAATATGCTCGCGCATGGCATTGAGGGCTTCTTGCGCGTCGCGTCGTTCCAGGGCTGCTAGCAGAGGTTGGTGCGAGACGAGGGTGCCGGGTTGGGCGCGGCGCGTGGTGAAGTAGAAGCGCCAGAAACGCAGATTGTGCAGTAGGATGCGGTCGGCGGCGTCCTGAAGGAAGGTGTTGTGTACTATGTGGGCGAGGTAGCGATGGATGAGCTGGTCGTCTTCTAAGAAGCGCAGCACGTCGGTTTCCTCGCGCGCGTTCTCGGCTGCTTCGATGAGGCGGCGCAATTCGGCGAGACCGGCGTCGGTGGCGTGGTGGACGGCGAAGTAGGCGTTGCCGCATTCGATGGCTTCGCGCGCCTCGAAGATCTCGCGCACCTGCTCAAGGCCGATGGGGGCGATCATGAGGCCGCGCCGCGGGAGTACCGTTACCAGCCGGTCGATGACCAGGCGCGCCACTGCTTCATGCACGGGTGTGCGGCCCAGGCCGATTTCGGTGGCAAGCGATAATTCATCGACCATTGTGCCTGGCGACAGGCGTAAATCGATAATCATGGCGCGCAGTCGCTCGTAAGCTACATCGCTGGCACGCGCCGTTTTGCCTGAATCTAACGCTGAAGTTGTGATAGGTATTGCTCCTGTATCGTATTTCTCGTATTGTGCGCAATAGTGTGAATCGTCGCTTTAAGTGTACCACGCTCGACAACCAGCATCTGACCATTTTCCAGGGTCTGCCAGCCTGCTCCCTGGCCTAAACCTGTTGATGCCACAACCACTGCATCCGGTGTGACCTTGTAGTACACCTGGAAGTAGTCCGGGTCTCTCAGCGCCAGGGGCGCGTTCGCATCAAAATCGCAGACTGCATAGAGAGCCTGGGGCGTCAGCAGCAGGCAATTCAGGGCGGTCGATTGCAATTGCTGGCGCAGGGTATTCATATGGATACGAAACGCTTCGACGGGAGCCGCCTTCTCAAATACTGAGAGCAGCGCCAGAAAGTGCCGCTCGCTATCGGTTGTGCCGGTGATGTATTCTCGCAGGTGCGGGGCAATCAACGCTTCCAGGCCATCGTTGGGCGCGACCGCTCCGTTATGCGCGAAGGCGAATTGTTTATATATGAAGGGGTGGGTGTTCTCCATACAAAGCGCGAATCCAGGCGTCGCCCAACGCACGTGCGCGATGAGCGCGTCGGTGCGAACGGACGCGGCCAGAGAAGAAAACTCCACGCTGGTATGGGCAGGCTCAGGCGTTTTGGCGTGTTGCACCTGTGCCTGCTCGTCGTACCACGCCAGGCCCCATCCATCGGCGTGAAGATGCGATATTTCTATAAACGCTTCGAGCGTATTCTCCAGCACATGTCCGGCAAGCACCGGTTGACGAGCTACATACGCGAGTAGACGACACATAAAAATTTCTTCCTTTAGGAACAGGACGCGGGCGACGCAAGCGTCCCCTCCCATCCACATCATCCACCCCCGCCCCTACGGAACGCTCGTCATCTGTTCCCTTTTCCAGGGCGACCGCGAGGGTCGCCTGTACAATACTACGAAATATTGCTAAAATAATTGCAGGATATGCCGCCGTTGAGGACGATGGCCTGGCCGGTTAGCCAGTTTGCGGCGTCGGAGGCGAGGAAGAGCGCGGCTTCCGCTACGTCTTCGGGGCGTCCGAAACGTCCGAGTGGGATGCGATCGATGCGTATTTTGCGCGCCGCCTCACCGGCGAAAAATTGTCGCACATGTTCGGTTTCGATGGGGCCGGGGCAAAGCGCGTTGACACGGATGCCGTGCTTGCCAAATTGCACCGCCAGCGAGTGTGTCAGCGCGACGATTGCGCCCTTGCTTGCGCCGTAAGCCTCCTGTGGATTGCTACAGCCCATCATGGCCAGGAACGAACTCATGTTGACGACCGCGCCGCCGCCCGCCTGGATGATGTAAGGGATGGCGTACTTGCAGCACAAGGCCGTTCCCAGCACGTTGGTGGCGTAGATACGCGACCACAGTTCGACATCTAGCTCTACCACCGATACGTCCTGGTGGGGCATGATACCTGCATTGTTAAAGAGGGTATCCAGGCGGCCCCAGTGTTTGACGGTTGTTTCAACCGCTTCCCGCACGGCTGTTTCGCCGGTGATATCGACGTGGAGGGCAATAGCTTCTCCACCACCGGCGTTGATGAGCTGCGCTGTTTCGGCGGCTTTGTCCTGCGCCATATCGACAACGGCGATACGCGCTCCCTCTTGCGCGAAGAGCATGGCGCTTGCGCGTCCCAATACGCCACCGCCGCCAGTTAGAAATACGACTTTGCCTTTCAGTCGATCCATCTACCCTCCCTAGAACTTGTAAAAATGGTTACGAATCTCAAAATCTGTGTCTTCTGCGGCGAACGCTTTTTCTTCGGAGCGCCGCACGGCCAGGTAGGAACGGCTCATCAGGTCGCCCAGGGATTCCATGAGTAGCTGGTCGTGTTCCAGCAGGTCTAACGCTTCTGCCATGCTGGTTGGCAGGCGGCGTACACGGTTGCGCTCGCGTTCTGCCTCGCTGAGTGTGGCGGGGTCGTGTTCGCAGGGCGCGCCGGGGTCAAGCTGGCGTGAGATGCCGTCTAAGCCGGCGGCGATCAATCCACCGAGCGCGGTGTAGGGATTGGCGCTGCCGTCTACGGATTTCAGTTCGAGGTTGTAGGTTTGCTCTTCGCGTCCCCAGAAGGGCGAGACCACGCGCACCGCGGCTTCGCGATTGTCGAAGCCCCAGGCGGTGTAGGCGGAACTCCACATGTGGGGCTGCAAGCGCCGGTACGAGTTGTAGCTGGGGCAGGTGAGGGCGATCAACGCGGGCAGGTGTTCGAGTATGCCGGCGATGAAGTGACGTCCGAGCGAACTCAGGCCGCGTGAGTCTTGCGGGTCGTAGAGCAGGTTGCGCCCACTTTCGGCATCCCAGAGACTGAAGTGGACGTGGCTGCCGCTGCCAATGTCCTGCGGGAACGGCTTGGGGGCGAAGCTTGCCAGCAGGCCATGCTGCAATGCCACGCCGCGCACGGTATCGCGAAACTTGATCTGGTTGTCGGCGGCGCGCACGCCCGCGCTATGGCGAATGGAGATTTCCTGCTGTCCGGGGCCATACTCGTTGATGGCCTGTTCCACGACAATGCCTTGATCGCTCAATGCCTTGACGATATCGTGCATGATTCGCGCTGAGAGGTCCAGCCCGATTGAACTGTAGACGGGGGCATGGTCAAAGGGAATATACGCGCCGTCAATTTCGCGAGCGAGGTAATACTCGTTTTCAAATGTGGCCTCGGCCTTGATGCCTTGCTGACCTGCGCGTGTTAGCATATCTTTGAGGAATGAGCGCGGGCAGGCGCCCCAGTTGAGGTGGTTGTGATCTAACTGATCGCAAATAAGACTGGCGCTGGCGGGTGTCCAGGGCAGCACGCTGAAGGTCTCAGGATCAGGCACCAGGCGGATTTCACCGACCGGCTCCATGCCCTCGATGTCTATGAGTTGTTCGAGCAGGTTCATTGCCATCTGGGCGCGTGTCAGCCCCAGCCCTTCGTTAAGCTTGTGCGGCAGGTGCGAGACGTGGATTTGTTTGGCGCGTGTCACGCCGCTGTGATCGCAATAGAGGAAGCGCACCAGTTGCACATGGGCGTTCTGCGCCAGTTCGATGACTTCTGCATTATTCATGGCCTTCTCGTCCTTCCTGATGAACTTTTCCAACCGAATGCAGCAATGCGTACTACCCCGTCCTGTAGGGACAAGGAGTGGATGTGGGGTGGATGTGGGGGCCTTGTGCTTGTCCTCGTCGAGGATAGACCATACTGCTTGACGAAACCCCAACGGAATCGCACCCCAACGAGGACAAGCACAAGGCCCCCACATCCACCCCACCCCACCCCTTGTCCCTACAGGACGCCCGGGACGCAAGCGTCCCGATGAGCACCATTACCCCCTATTCGATTGTCAAAATTCATTAGGGGCGCCCCTTGTGGGCATCCCTACGGTTATAGCATGACATCCCCACCGTTGGGGCCGAGGATTTGACCGACATAATATGATGCATCGTCGGACGCCAGGAAGACGGCGGTCGGCGCGACCTCGCGCACTTCTCCGAAGCGGCCAATGGGCAGTTCCGCCAGCTTGGCCGCTTTCCATTCCTCGGTCTCGGATGCCAGCAGGTCGGTGAGGATGGGGCCGGGCGCGATGCCGTTGACGAGCACGTTTCTGGTGGCGACCTCGCGAGCCAGCGCCTTGGTGAAGGCGATCACACCGCCCTTGCTGGCGCAGTAATGGGCTACCTCGACGCCGCCTATGTAGCCTAGCTGCGATGCAATATTGATGATACGCCCTCCGCCCTGCTTGAGCAAGTGGGGTAGCACAAAGTGGGTGCAGAGGAAGGTGCCGCGCAAGTTGACACCGAGGACGCGGTCCCAATCTGCAATTGGCAAATCCTCCAGCAGCGCCTGGGTGAAAATACCGGCGTTGTTGACCAGGATGTCGATATGCCCGAACGCGGCCAGCACGCTCTCGACCATCGAGCGCACCTGTCGCTCGTCCGCGACATCGGTACGGACGTACAGAGTTTTGCGCCCGGCCTGCCGGATGGCCTCGAGCGCTGGTTGCGCCTGTTCAGCGGTGGCGATATCGGCAATGGCTACATCGGCTCCCTCGTTCGCGAATGCCTCCGCGATGCCGCGCCCTATGCCCTTCGCCCCACCCGTCACAATGGCGGTTTTGCCTGATAGTTTGCCCATGATGTGATGATCTCCTCTTTAGATAGTAGGCCGTCCTGATGTATATCGACGACCGAATGGAGTAATGGAAGAGCTCAGCGTCCTGATGAACTTTGACGATCAAATGCAGTAATGCGCGTGGCCCCGCCCTGTAGGGACAAGGGGGGTTCTCGTATTACCCGATTCGATTGTCAAAGTTCATCAGGACGAGGTCCATGCTCATTCATGAATTCCTCTTTGCCATACAGCTAGAATGTCGTCGGATACAACCACATCGAAGCGGTGGCGCATCAGGAAGAGCGAGGCGTCGTGCTGGCGCGGGTCGTCGCTTGCAACGCAGTCTTCGGGTACGACGACGTAATAGTCGTTGAAAAGGGCGTCGCGGGCGGTCAATTCGACGCAGCCTTCGGTAGTGCAGCCGGTCATGATGACTGTTTCGATATGGTTGCTGCGCAGGAGCATATCGAGGTTGGTACCCCAGAAGCCGCTTGAACGGTATTTGCGCACGATGAGGTCGCCGGGCTGCGGCTCCAGTTCCGGGATGATGGCCTGGCCAGGCGAGCCTTCGATGGTGTAGAGAAGCGGTTCTGTCACCTGGTGGGATGCCAGGTGCAGGCGCATGTTGAAGCGAATCTGCGCCGGTGAATCGCTTCTGCGACCGGGAAGCGTGGTCATCTGAATGTAGATGACCACTACATCGGCGTCCCGCGCGCCTGTGAGCAGGCGCGAGAGACGCGGGAGCATGGGCGGATACATCGAGAGGTCGATATCCAGGTGGTCGAAAGCCCAGCCGGGTTTACAGAAGTCGTTCTGCATGTCCACCACAACCAGCGCGGTGTGACGCGCATCGACCAGTTCATCGAGCGTGGTATAGACGAGTTTATTCTCGATCGTAATCATGCTTCTCCACCGAATTACTAGGAACCGGAACTTGCTTCACCGGCATGATGGGTTGAATCCAGCATCAAGCGGTCTTCGGACAGGCTTTCCTCGGCCAGGAATGCGCCGATCTTCGTCAGTTTCTCTGGAGATTTGGCCCGGAAGTAGAAGTAGACGATCGCGCCCAGCACAATCCACCCGATGGCGATATATGGCACCAGGTTGTATGGATATGACTGGCCTGGCTGAGCGACTGACCAGAGCGGGTAGGCCAGCGCCGCGATGCCCAGGATTGGCACCACGATATGGAAGAACCAGTTACGCTCCGGCAAGTTGAAGAAGTAGCGGATCAGGGCGATGTCGCAGAGCATGTAGACGATCACAATAGCCACCGTGCCGATTGATCCGGTGAAACCATACGCGCCCGTTGCGCCAGGGCCGAGCCAGACGCCCACGGCCAGACCAACAACCAGCGTGAAGATGGTCTGCGCAAAGATGGCGGTATAGGGCGAGAACCAGCGCGAGTGTACCCGACCAAAGAGGCCGGGGAGCACGCGGTCGCGGCCCATCGAGAAGATGATGCGTATGGTGGTGTTGTGGATGGCAAGAAAGCAGGAGAACAGGCCCGTGATGGCGGCGAGATCGATGATCTGCTCAAGCCAGGGGGTATAGGTGTGAGCGAGCGTGACGATGGGGTTAGGGTCGCTCAAGAACTTCGTGTAGTTCGCGGCATGAACCAGCCCGTAGCCAGCGGTGAGCGCGTACATGATGATGATGTAGAAGACGCCGACAAAGAGGAGCGCGCCTCCAACCGCCAGTGGCACGTTGCGGCGCGGGTTCTTCGTTTCTTCACCCAGCGTCGCGGCTGCATCAAAACCGATGAAGGAGAGGATGCCGAAGACGACGCCCAGGCCCACGCCGGAAAAGCCGGTGGGTGACGCGGCGGGTGTAAAGACGCTCAAGGAGTTGCCGCTGCCGCCTCTGGCAATGGCGATTACGGCCAGCACCAGGAAGACGATTACTTCAATAACGAGGAAGGTCAGGTCAACCTGCACGGAGGCTTTGATGCTGCGAATGGAAAGCGCGAAGACGATAGCCATACCGATGAGGCTGAAAATCCACCAGTACACTTCTACCTTGAAGACGCCGAGAACATAGTCGTGCGCGAACGCTCCCAGGGCCGTAAAGAGGCCGGGGGCCAGGATGGCATAGCCAATCATGAAAAGCCAGCCGGTGAAAAATCCGGCGGTTTTGCCGAGGCCGTAACTGTTGAATGTGTAGAACGAACCGGCAGAGGGAAGTTTGCGCGCGAACTGGATCACGGAATTTCCTACCAGCAGGCAGGCGATAAAGGCCAGTAAGAATGAGAGCGGGAGCGCAGCGCCCGCCGATGGTCCAGCCGCAGGCGCGTTCAGCACTACAGCTATGACGGGCGCCATGGCGGCGGCGGCCAGCGCGATACCATTAGGGACGGTGAGCACGTTTTTTTCCAGGCGGTGTACTTTTTGGGATTCGCCCGAAGAGGTGACGGAAGAGGGGTCTGCCATTGTTTCAGCCTCCTTTGAAAGGGACTTCTCAAGGTCTAACGATAAAATGATACAGAAAATGTGATATGTATCTGATATATCACATGCATGGCAGAGTTGTCAATGGGTTCTTGCAAACCGGGTGACCAGGGCAGGGGCAGAGCCGCCGCCCGTACCCTGCTACGAAGTGGCTCGTGCCGAACGTATAGGGTACGGGCTGCGGCTCTGCCCCTGCCCTGGTCACCGCCCTGGCAAACCGCAGCGTAATGTATAATTACCTGTAAGATCATGAGAAAGAGGAGAACATTCATATGGACATCATTGACTTTTTCCGCATGGAGCAGGCTCGTTTACATCGTTGGACGCGCATAGCTCTTGAAGACCTGACGCCTGAAGAGTGGCATTATACTATCGAGGGGAATACGAATAACATCGCGTTCCTGGTGTGGCACTCGGTGCGTACCGAGGATAACATCTTGCGTTTAATTTTGCAGGGCCGCCCGGCTCTATGGGCGGAGGGCAACTGGCACGAGCGCCTGGCATTGCCTCCTCGCGCGCAGGGAACAGGCATGGCGACCGGGGAGGCGCGCGCGTTTCATATCGCGGATACGGCCCTTTTTATGCAGTATGTAGAACAGGTGTGGAGCGAATACGAAGCCTACCTGGCGGCGATTGCTGATGGTGGAAAAGCTTTGTCAGAACGCGCAGTGACGGTCAAGCCGCTGGGCGAAATGCCCGCGCTACAGGCGATAGGGCAGATATGCATTACGCATCTCAATATTCATTATGGCGAGATTGCGCTGCTGCGCGGCGCAATGGGCAAAAAGGGGTTGTTAATATAAAGGTGTTGTGAGCCTGGGTTGGGCTTGCCCAACCCAGGCTCACAACACCTTTATATTACATGTTGATTTTGGTTTGCAGAAGTTGGGCGTGGGCGCCTACGGCTTCGGCTACTGTCTCGGAAAAGGTTTTCCAGGGGTCGCGCGCGTTATTCACGGAGGCGTTGACGCTGGCATAGAAGGCGCTGTTTGCCATGCCAGGGCGAGTTAGTTCCTCGACGCTCACGACATAGTCTCGCTGGTTGGCGGCTTGATTATACATGCGCACCGATACGGTATCGAGCATTTCATCGATAAGCAGAACTGCCGCGCCGTGCCGGGGCGAAATATTGACGGTATCCACCACCCATCCGCCGGTGTTGTAGACCTTGAGTGGGGTGGGATAGCCGTTGAGCTTCATCTCCTGCTGAAATGGCTTGTGGGTATGGCCGAAAAGGAAGGCGATATCTGGTGGTATGGACGAGTTGTTCTCTCTGGTAAGCTGTTCAAGCAACACACCCTGCGCGAACCACTGGAGGCCGCGCATGGCGTCGGCGCTCAGAGTATGGTCTATCTGTTGTTTTTCAAGCGGGTGGAGCTTGTTAAAAATAAAATTCACCACCCATCCCAATCCTCGCTCTTCAATTCCTTCGAGCAGCTTGAGCTGGTTGGTGTGGGCAAGCCAGTTGGTGATAAAGTTGGCAACGAGCTTTTCAACCTGTTTGTTATTCTGCAGCTTGGCATAGAATATGCCGATATCCTGTCCTACATCGCCGGAGCGACCCAGCGTTGACCAGAAAAAATCGATCCAGGCAAAGTTTTCGGCCTCTAACTCCCATATGACGGTTGGTCTTTTGCGGTCAGGGAACACCATTGTATTGAGAGAAGTCATCAATGAATAGATGGATTCAACATAGTGGCCGTGACTGAAAATAACGCTTTTCTGTCCATTTTGACTGAGCAGGGCATAGTTGGGATAGGCGATGTTGACGGTGGCATTCTGTAAATGCGGATACACATGGAGCAGGCTGGTTAAGAACGGCTCGCGCACAAAGTCGGGGTGAAACATTTTTGTCGTATGATTGGGTGCGCCAATTTCGTCGCCAGGCCGCAGGCTGCTAATATAGTGTAAATACCCGGTTTCCCTGGCGCTTTCCCAGATGTGGTGGTCGTGGTTGCCGGGAAAATAGAGGATGTCCTGCTTGAAAAGAGCTTCACCGTCTCGCGGAAAGACGAGTTCAATGAAGCGTTCAAAGACCATGGCAGCCTTATTGACATCGGTCAAAGCCATTTCGAGGATATCGCCATTGAGGATGAGCGTGGGCTTTTCCGCGCCTTCGTTGCGCGTTATAAGCTCCCGCAAACAGAGGGCCAGTTGACTCAGAACCGCGCTGGGACGCGAGGTATCGGTTTCGATACACCCTGGTTTGATAGCGGTCAAAATGCTATTGTCCGCGCCCAGGTGCATATCTGACAGACAGACGTAACGAATATCTGGCATAGCTTCCTTGCTCCTTCTTGCCCCTTGTCAGCTTATTAACACCTATACACCCTATATCGCCATGTATATGCCGGATGAATGGAATACACTACTTTATAGCAGAGTTCCCCTTATTCGTCAATCTCTTTTAGCGTCCGCTCAAACACCTGGAATGCCACATCGCCAAACAATACAACCATGACCTGTTGCAAGCTGGTAGGTTTTTGAATGTGCTGGATGATGGTGCGCAAGGCAATCGGGGCGGCCTCGTCAAGGGGGTAGCCGTACACGCCGGCGCTAAGCGCGGGGAAAGCGATGCTCTTGATGTTACACTGTTCGGCGAGATCGAGGCAGCTCTGGTAGGCGCTTGCCAGCAATTTTTCGTCTACGCTCGTGCCTGAATAGATGGGACCGACGGCGTGGAAGACATAGCGCGCCTGGAGTTTGCCGGCGGATGTGGCAACGGCGCTGCCAGTCGGGCAGCCGCCGATTTTGCGACATTCTTCCATGATGGTTGGCCCGCCGGCGCGGTGAATCGCGCCATCAACGCCGCCGCCGCCGCGCAGACCGCTATTGGCGGCGTTGACGATGGCGTCGGCGCGTACCTCTACGATGTTGCCCTTGAACAGTGCCAGCGTGACGCCGTTGATGGTGCGGGTGGACATAAATAATCCTCCTCAGTAGCGACACCCCTTGTGGGTGTCCCGTGTGTCCTCTACGTTGCTCGCGTTTGTATAGACGGGACACCCACAAGGGGTGTCGCTACTGGCTAGAGCAGCAATCCGAAGGGTTCTTCCAGCAGGCGTTTCACCTCTTGCAGGAAACGCGCCGCCGTCGCGCCGTCGATGGCGCGGTGATCGGACGAGAGCGTGACCTTCATGCGGTCGCGCACCACCACCTGCCCGTCAACGACGACCGGCGTGGGGGTGATCGAGCCGATCGCCAGGATAGCAGACTCTGGCGGGTTAATGACGGCGGTGAAGCTCTCAACATCGAACATGCCCAGGTTGCTGACGGTAAAGGTGCCGCCTGAGAACTCTTCCGGGCGCAGCTTGCCAGTGCGCGCAACCTCCGCCAATCGCTGCGATTCGCGCGCGATGTCCAGGATACCGATACGGTCGGCATTGTGGATAATGGGCACGATCAATCCCTGTTCGAGCGCGACGGCCATGCCGATATGCACCGATTTTTTCTGGAGCAACTTGTCCTCGGCGAATGAGACATTCACCTGCGGCATCTTTACCAGCGAGCGCGCCACCGCTTTGATAATCAGGTCGTTAAAACTGACCTTGACAGGCGAGGGATCGCTGGCGGCGTAGGCGTTGATCTGCTTGCGCAGCTCGGCCAGTTTGCCCGTATCGATGACGCTCGTTACATAAAAGTGCGGCGCGCTCTGCATACTCTGGCTCAAGCGCCTGGCAATGGTGCGGCGCATGGCGGTCAGCGGGATTTCGATGATCTCGCCCGTATCTATGGCCGCTGGCGCTGGCTCGCCAACCAGAACATCCGTAGGGGCGGGGGTGGATGCGGCGATGGGTGGGGGCGCTTGCGCCGCCCTCGTCCCCAACGCTCCATCATGTCCAGTCGCTTGCGCCGCCCTCGTCCCCGTCGGTACCGCTTGCTTTTGAACCAGGGCCATCTCAACATCCAGCTTGATGATGCGCCCATTCGGGCCGGTGCCGCGAATATGTGTATAGTCGATGCTGCGCTCCTCGGCGAAACGGCGCGCCAGCGGCGAGATGAAAATACGTCCTGACGCATCTGCGCCGTCCGAAAGTCCCTGCGGCAGGGGTTCATCGGGTGCGCCAATGAGGGCGATGCCTGAACCGATGGGGGCTGAATCGCCTTCTGGAACCAGTATCTTGCGCAGCACGCCGCTGGCAAAGGATTCGATTTCAATATTGACTTTGTCGGTTTCGACCTCCGCCAGCGAGTCACCCTTTTTCACGGCGTCGCCTTCGTGCTTAATCCAGCGGAGAATCTTGCCTTCTTCCATGGTATCGCCCATTTTGGGCATTTCTACCGTTTTCATCGTGCTATTCCTCGTGTCAGGGCTGCGGGAACAATGGCTTTGGCGGCCTTCGCGATAGCGTCTTTGTTGGGCATGGCGAGGCGTTCCAGAGCTTTTGAGTAGGGCATTGGGACATCCGCGCCGTTTACATGCTGGATGGGCGCGTCGAGATAATCGAAGGCGAACTCGTAGATCAGCGCGGCCAGTCCCTGGCCGGTGCCGTAGTATTTCCAGCCTTCCTCGGCAATTACAACGCGGTTGGTTTTCTTCACCGAGTCCACCAGCAGGTCGATGTCAATCGGTCGGATGCTGCGCAGGTCGATGACTTCCGCGTCGATACCTTCTTTTGCGAGGTCTTCGGCGGCTTGCATGGTTACATGCAGCATACGCGAGAAAGTGATGATGGTAACGTGTTGTCCTGCGCGTTTCACCTCTCCGCGATCGAGCGGGACGGTGTATTCAACGTCTTCATCCGGCACTTCGCCTTTAATGTTGTAGAGCAGTTCGTGTTCGATGAAAAGCACGGGGTTGGGGTCGCGCACGGCGGATTTGAGCATCCCTTTGACATCGTAAGGTGTGGCGGGTGTGACTACTTTCAGGCCAGGGACGTGCGCGTACATGGTTTCCAACATTTGTGAATGTTGCGCACCGCGCTGCGCGCCGCCGCCGCCGGGCATCCGAATGACCAGGGGTATCTGTGGCTGGCCGCCAAACATGTAGTGAAATTTGGCCGCGCTATTGATGATCAGGTCGCTGGCGAGCAGGCTGAAATTGATGGTCATCAGTTCGAGGATGGGACGCAAGCCGCCCAACGCCGCGCCGATGGCCGCGCCGGTTATTACTTCTTCCGCCAGAGGGGTGTCGCGCACGCGCTTTTCGCCAAACTCCTCGAACAGTCCTTTGCTGACGGCGTAGGTGCCGCCATACCCGGCGATATCTTCGCCCAGGATAAAAACGCGCTCGTCGCGCAGCATTTCTTCGCGAATGGCCTCACGCAGCGCATCGCGATAGGTTAAAGTACGCATTCTTTTTACTCCCTCTCCCTGCGGAACGTAAGCGCGGTGGAATTATCGACCATCACGTCGTTAAAGAGTTCTTCCGGCGACGGGTCCGGGCTGTTTTCGGCAAAGTCTGCCGCGTCCTCGGCGACCTGTGTGGCCCTGGCGTCGTTCTGGTCAAATTCTGCCTGCGTCGCGATACTCTGTTCCAGTAATTTCTTCTCGAAGATGCCGATGGGATCGCGCGTGTTACGCCACTCGTGTTCTTCTTCGCGGGTACGATAGTAGGCGGGATCGGTCATGGAGTGGCCGCGAAAACGATAGGTCTTGATCTCCAGCAGTGTTGGGCCTTCACCGCTGCGCGCTCGTTCTACGGCGCGTTTAGCCGCCTCATACACGGCGATCACATCCATACCATCGACTTGCTCGCCCGGCATGCTATAGGCTGCGGCGCGCGGCAGCAGCGAATCGACGGCCCAGGCTTTTGTCACGGCCATACCCATCGAGTACTGGTTGTTTTCGCAAATATAGACAACAGGCAACTTCCAGAGCGATGCCAGGTTGAGCGACTCGTGGAACGCGCCCTCGTCGACCGCACCATCGCCAAAGAAACACATCGTCACGTTGTTCAGTCCCTGGTATTGCGCGGCGAAAGCCAGTCCTGCCGCTATCGGCAGTTGCGCCGCCACGATGCCGTTGCCGCCGAACATGCCCAGTTCGTTGCTCCACATGTGCATGGAGCCGCCTTTGCCTTTGCTGCAACCGGTGATCTTGCCAAACAGTTCTGCCATCACCGCTCGCGGGTCCATGCCTTTCAAAATTGCGTGTCCATGTTCGCGATAACTGGACAACACTCGATCTTCCCGGCGCAGTGTCGAAATACTCCCTACACCTACGGCTTCCTGGCCGATGTACAGATGCATAAATCCACCAATTTTGCCGCGTGTGTATTCTTCAGCGCTCTTCTCCTCGAAGCGACGGAGAAGGGACATCATGTAATGTATTTCCA
The DNA here is from genome assembly GCA_963769535.1 of uncultured Chloroflexia bacterium. Taxonomy (GTDB): domain Bacteria; phylum Chloroflexota; class Ktedonobacteria; order Ktedonobacterales; family Ktedonobacteraceae; genus CF-113. The sequence continues at coordinate 1,315,779 of CAVYMC010000011.1, forward strand.
GCAGTTGCGTTCGGGTAAGTCCCGCCAGTGTCGCGTTGCTAATTGCCATAAGCTTACTCTCTCTTGTAATATCTGCAATGCGTTAGACGTGCCTGTGAAATCTTTGCTGCACTCCGTTGTGATTTCTCTGTGATCTTATTTTACTCCAAGAAGCGCAGTGATGTATAGCCTGTAGGATGAATCGTGGTTGTCAGAGTAACACCGGTATGAGATACTATCTTCAGTCAAGCATAGTTGATGAGAGAGGCTGGTTTACGCAATGAAAAAAGTGGTTGGAATCTCCGAGATAGTACTATGGGCCGCGGATAAGGAGCAGTCGCTGCGTTTTTATCGCGATCTGCTGGGTCTGGAAGTGATTTCGCCTCCGACGCTTGCCAATAGCTTTTTGAAGGTGGGCGAGGGTCATGTCGGCGTCGCTACTTAATAAAGGATGAATGAAAGCATATGACAACTGTGACAAACCTTCCGCACTGGGATATGAGCGTCGTCTATCCGAGCCTGGAATCGCCGGAGTTTCAAGCGGGGTTCGCCCGCGTCACACTGGCTATTTCAGAGCTGGCGCAACTCTTCGATGCCTGTTCGGTGCAGAAGCAGGAACATCTTGCCACCGACGATGAAACCATCAAAAATTTTGAAACCGTTTTGCAGAGGTATAACGAGGCGCTGGTGGAAAGCCGGACACTTAGCTCCTACATATCCTGTTTCGTCACGACGAACACGCTCGATACACTGGCGCAGGCGCGCATGAGCGAACTGCAACAGGCAAGCGTGGCGCTTTCGCAACTGGGCACGCGCTTCACCGCCTGGATCGGCTCGCTCGACGTGGAAACGCTCATCGCGCGCTCGCATAGCGCGAGGACCCATACCTTCATGCTGCGCAAGGCGAAGACGCAGGCGGCGCATCTGATGCCGCCCGCCGAAGAGAACCTGGCCTCGGAACTGAACTTGAGCGGCGGGACGGCCTGGGAGAAGCTGCACAGCGACGTGACCTCGCAACTCGCGGTGACGCTGGATGTTCAGGGCGAGCGCAAAGAGTTGCCCATGAGCATGGTGCGCAACCTGGCCTTTGATAGCGACCGCGAGACGCGCCGCCGCGCCTACGAGGCGGAACTTGCTGGCTGGCAAAAGGTGGCGGTGCCTCTGGCGGCTGCCATGAACAGCATCAAGGGCGAGGTCAACGCGCTGAGCAGGAGACGCGGCTGGGAAACGCCCTTAGATGCATCGCTGCTGGATAACAATATTGACCAGCAGACGTTGGATGCCATGATGACCGCCGCGCGCGAAGCGTTTCCCGATTTTCGCCGCTACCTGCGCGCCAAAGCGCACGCGCTCGGCCTGTCGCGGCTGGCATGGTACGATCTCTTCGCGCCCGTTGGGGGCAAGGATCGCATATGGACGTTTAACGAGGCGACATCTTTCATCGTGGAGCAGTTTGGGGCGTATTCACAGCGGCTCTCTGACTTCGCGGCGCGCGCATTCCGCGAGCAGTGGATCGACGCGGAGCCGCGCGCGGGCAAGGTTGATGGCGCGTATTGCGCATGGCTGCGCAAGGACGAATCGCGCGTCTTCGCCAACTTCAAAGCGGCCTTCGGCGGCGTCTCAACACTGGCGCATGAGCTTGGACACGCTTATCATAACCTGAACCTGGCGCATCGCACGGTGCTGCAACGCTCAACCCCGATGGCCCTGGCTGAGACGGCCAGCATCTTCTGTGAAACGATCATCAGCCATGCCGCGCTGCGCAAGGCCAGTCCGCAGGAGCAGATCGCTATTCTGGAAGAATCGCTGCAAAGTTCGTGCCAGGTGGTGGTAGACATCACCAGCCGTTTCCATTTTGAGCAGCGTGTCTTTGAACGGCGCAAGGCGCGCGAGTTGTCGGTTGATGAACTCAATGCATTGATGCTGGAAGCGCAGCGCGAGACGTATGGGGATGGACTGGACGAGAAGGCGCTGCACCCCTACATGTGGGCCATGAAGCCGCATTATTACGATAGCCAGCGTTCATTCTACAACTATCCTTACATGTTTGGTCTGCTCTTCGGGCTTGGCCTCTATGCCCGTTATACGCGGGAGCCTGAGACATTCAAGCAGGGTTACGATGCCCTGCTCTCCAGCACCGGCCTGGCAGACGCTGCTGCTCTTGCAGGACAATTTGGCATCGACATCCGTTCGGTAGATTTCTGGCGTTCAAGCTTTGATATCCTGCGCGAGGATATCGCAAGGTTTGAGGAACTGACAAAATAATAAAGGCCATGTGGGACCAGGGCGACGGCAAGGGTGCGCCCCTACAATACTACGAAATCTCGGTAGCATCTTTCGTGTATTGTAGGGGCGCACCCTTGCCGTCGCCCTGGTGTGGTTGGGCGGCGGCTCTGGGCTAAACATGCGTGCGTTGCTCTATTGTCAGTTCTTGCGCGAGGAAGTCGCTGAGCGGCTTGAGCCGGGGCCGGGTGAGCGTGTAGGTGCGCAGCAGGGTGAGCAGGCTGGCTTTACTTATTTTCGCCTTGCGACCCAGTAGTTCGATGGTGACACGCATTTCGGTCATGAGCATCATTTCCTCTGTTTGCCCCTGACGAGACATAGCGGGGCGGGATTTGAGGCCGCTATAGATGCGTTCAAAGGGTTCCTCCGGCTCCCAGGTTGTATTCTCTTCGGTTGTCGCCATCGCCTCATCCACCACTTTCAGCAGGGCCAGCAACCAGAGAAACTGATGGTATGCGCTCATTTCCTCAACGTCTGACGGCGGAGACACAAGCAAGGGCAGCAGAAGCATAGCCACATCCGTCTCGTAGTTTTCGGGGATGAGCGTTATCTCATAGTTGCGCCTGTCGCCTTGCGGCAGCATTCCTTCGTCGAAGAGGAAACGCACCATTGATTTGAATTGCAAATGCACATCAGGCTCAAAACGCCAGGGCAGGATCACCCGACAGGTGTAAAACGGCTCATCCGATCCGGCTATGAGATGCAAGTTAGCAGCGGAATTGAGGTGAATGTGCCAACGACGCGAGCGTTCGAGCACGGCATCAAACTCATCCAAACGAGAAAGACGCCGCATAGTCTGCTCATATTGCTCATGTAGATCATGTCCTTCGCGCATATAGGGCGTGGTAAACATATCAAAATATTTGAGGGCGCGGGGAGCCGTGCTTTCCTGAATCGCCCCCAAGAAGTAACGCACCAGGGGCGTAAGAAAAAGCTCAAAGAAATGCATACCGACGACCGACATGTCCATCATTAAACGATGCGCCTTGTTTTCCCCACAAAGATACCAGAGCGGATCATGGATGAGACGGGGATAGTAATCACGATAGAACAAGTGATAGCCCGTTTCGAGGAGCATCGTATTCGGTTCTTCTCGCTCCTGTTTCTCGATTTGTACAGAAATCACTTTCCCCAGACGCTCATTCAGCTGGCTATTGATTTCTTCAATGACAGGTAAGGCCGTCTTTACGGGATAATAGACGAGCAGAAAGCCGCCATTTTCTTCGAGGCGATAAACACTTGTCTGAAATTCGAGCATGTTTTCTGGCTGTTCAGGATGGGAAATGATGAAGGGATATTCCCATTCATTCGCGGGATATAGCGGTGCGGACTCGTAAATTTCTGCGCGCGCAAGGTCGGAATGCATGGCAGTGATAAAAGATGCGTAGGTTGTCATCTGACTGCGCTCGTCCAGGCGCTTCACAACGGCGGAACGTTTGGTATAAAATTCTCTGTTTTGCTCAACGGGAATGCGATGAAATTGTTCGAGCCGCCATGGTAAAAGCGTTGACTCCCAGGAGGCGTTCGGGGTGAAATGGTTCGCCTTCTTTCAAAGCACCCCAGAACCACAGGGCCAGAGGATTGACGCCACATATGTCACCCTGCTGGTCAAAAAATAAGGTGGGATAGGCATCACGCAAAGCCGCGATTCCCAGCGACTGCTTGATGCGAGGATAATCAATAAAGACCACGTCTTTCCACTCCTCTTCAATCTAATTTACGAATCACAGGTGTAGGTGTTGTTACAGGTTGCATTATAACATATATACATATAAATACAAAAATTAGGGTATTTCGTATAGAAATACCGAAGCTGTCTGGCTTGCTGGACGAGCAGACGTTTACCAAAAGATTGACATATCCTCCATAGGCTTGTACACTTGTACCAGAAGAAAAACGTGGGGTTGGACAGGCCTTGAATCGGCGAGCTGGACTGTAGCGCGAAAGGACAATGGAGATGGCCCGGCACATTGAAGACGAGGTAGCATACTACTACGATTCCCACTCCACCCAGGAGGACCTGATGGGGGAAACGGCCTTCCATGCTGCTCTCGTGCGTTATCTCGTTGATGTGCTGACCTGGTTGTTTCACGGACAACTGTGCGCCATTTACGAAAATCTCAACATCTATCAGACGGCTAATCGGTACGAGTATCCTCTGGCCCCGGATGTGGCAGTTTTCAAAGGCGTGGCGTATCAGCCGACTATCCGCAGTTGGCGTGTGGGCAAAAGTGGACCTGCGCCCCAGGTCGTCTTCGAAATTGCTTCAGAAGAGACCTGGAAAAAGGATCTGGAAGAAAAGCCTCTGCGCTATGCGCGGATGGGGATACAAGAATACTTCGCCTATGATCCCCATGAACTCACTTTGCCATCCAGTAGAAATCGGCGCTTGTTTGGCTGGCAGCTTGACCAGGACAGGCAGGCCATGCAAGAGATACGGTCTGGCCCCAATGGATCGCTGTGGAGCCCGAGCCTGGAGAGTTGGTTGGCGCCTGATGGAGCTACTTTGCGTCTCTATGATCGCACCGGCCATGTGAGACTTACATCCGCCGAGGCTGAGGCTCAACGGGCGGATGCTGCAATCCAGCAAGCCAGGGCGGCGATCAGACGAGCGCAATCGTTAGCCGAGAAATTACGATCATTGGGGGTTGATCCCGACCAGATTTTATAGTTTTTCGTAAATTTTGATGCTATATTCGCTCGATAATGGTCGCGATCCCCTGCCCGACGCCGATGCACATGGTTGCCAGTCCGTAACGCCCGCCACGCCGTTCAAGTTCGTGGAGCAAGGTGACGACCAGCCGCGCGCCGCTGCAACCCAGTGGGTGGCCGAGGGCGATGGCTCCGCCGTTGACGTTGAGTTTTTCTTCATCGATTTCCAGTTCGCGCATACATTGTAAGGATTGTACGGCGAAGGCCTCGTTCAGTTCTACCAGGTCGATGTCCTGGATGCGCAGTCCGGCGCGTTGCAGGACTTTGCGCGTAGCGGGAATGGGTCCCAGGCCCATGTAGGCGGGATCGACGCCAGCTACGGCTGAGGCGACGATACGGGCGCGAGGGCGCAGACCCAGTTCGCTAGCGCGTTCCAGTGACATGAGGACGAGGGCTGCCGCGCCGTCGTTGATGCTGGACGAGTTGCCAGCCGTGACGCTGCCGTCTTTGCGGAACGCGGGCTTGAGGGTAGCCAGTTTTTCGAGCGAGGTATCGGCGCGTGGCTGTTCATCGGCGGCAACAATAGTAGCGTCGCCTTTCTTCTGGGAAATGCTCACAGGCACGATCTCCTCCTTGAAGCGCCCGGCCTGTTGCGCGGCAACTGCGCGTTGATGGCTGCGCAAGGCGAAGGCGTCCTGATCTGCGCGGCTGATTTTTGTACGATCCGCGACATTTTCGGCGGTTTCGCCCATGCTGTAGGGATGGTGCATACTCGCCAGTCTGGGGTTGATGAAGCGCCAGCCCAGCGTTGTATCTTGCAGGTTCATGTTGCGGCTGAACGCGCTATCGGTCTTGCCAAGCACAAAAGGCGCGCGGGTCATGCTTTCAACGCCACCAGCTACGAAGGTATCACCCGCTCCAGTCGCAATGGCCTGGGCCGCGCTGTTGACGGCCTGCAAGCCCGATCCACACAGGCGATTGATGGTCTGACCGGCAACCTCCACTGGCAGACCAGCCAGCAACAGGGCCATACGGGCTACGTTGCGATTATCTTCGCCCGCCTGATTGGCGCAGCCGAGAAGCACATCTTCAATACTGGCGGGATCAATATTCGCGCGTCGCGCGGCTTCCGCGATGACCAGCGCGGCCAGATCGTCCGGGCGCGCGTCTTTGAGACTGCCCGCGTACCGCCCGATTGGTGTGCGTACTGCCGAGAGGATAACTGCTTCTTGCATGATCGTGTCCCCTATTATTTCCCCTTAAAGTCCGCTTTACGCTTCTCGATGAATGCCTGCATTCCCTCGCGCATGTCTTCGGTGGCAAAGAGCAAGAAGAAGTTTTTTCGCTCGATATCCAGCCCTTCTTCAAGCGAGGTTTCAAAGGCGGCGTTGACCGATTCCTTTGCCAGGCGTATAGCAATGGGAGCCTGCTCGGCTACTTTTTTTGCCAGCTTGAGGGCTTCCGCCAGGTGTTCGCCCTTTGGCACGACGCGATTGACCAGCCCATGAGCCGCCATCTCCTGCGCGGAAATTTGCGCGCCCGTTAATACCATTTCCATAGCGCGGAACTTGCCCAGGGTGCGCGCCAATCGCTGTGTGCCACCCGCGCCGGGGATGACGCCCAGCAGGATTTCAGGTTGGCCGAAACGCGCGTTCTCGGATGCGACGATCATATCGCAATGCAAGGCCAGTTCGCAGCCGCCGCCCAGCGCGTAGCCTCCTACCGCCGCGATCATCGGCTTGCGCAGGCGCTTGATGCGCTGCCACGCCTCAAAACCGCCCATCATCATATCTATGGGTGATTTATCCGACATTTCCTTGATATCCGCTCCGGCTGCAAAAGCTTTATCGCCCGCGCCGGTAATCACCATGCAGCGAATGGCGCTATCGCGATCAAATTCAGCCAGCGCTTCGGCCAGTTCGCTCACTAGCTCGAAGTTGAGCGCGTTCAGCGCATGTGGACGATTCAGTGTTACTATACCGACGTTTTCATCTCGTTCGACTAAAATATGCTGGTAGCTTTCAGCCATGTTCTGTGTTGCTCCTCGAAAAATATGCTGGATGCGGACGCGCAATACCATAGTATACCACTGGACGCGATGATGTAGTTAAATCATTAAGGATCTGGCTTTTGCGATTTGTTGTTTATCGTGTTCCCAGTCTTCTTTGTCCTGTTCGTCTGTTTTGATGGGGGTTTCTAAAATTACGGCGGCGTGTTCAAGGCGCGGGTCGCTCAATATTGCGCGGATGCCTTCTTCGCCGATAATGCCTTCACCCAGACGAGCATGAACGTCGCGATGGCTACCCAGCGCCTTCCCGGTATCGTTGAGGTGAATGACTTTCAAACGACTTAACCCGATGGCCGAGTCGATATTTTCAAGCACTTGTTGCGCGGAGGATGCCGTTGCAATATCGTGTCCCGCGCCCCATAGATGGGCCGTGTCGATGCATACACCCAGGCGTTCGCTATAATTCGGCAGTAGAGCGAGGGTCGCGCCAAGCTGTTCAAAGCTGTGGCCCAGCGAGTTGCCTGCGCCTACGTCATTCTCTAATAGCAGCATGACTTCCGGCGGTGTCTCAGGCAGGATACGCCCGATGGCCTCCGCGATACGCGCGATACCGGCCTCTACGCCGGAACCGCGATGGCTGCCAGTGTGAAAGACGACGTAACTCGCGCCCAATAATGCGCCGCGTTGTAATGTCCATTGCAGGAGTCCAATGGATTTCTCCCAGATTAATTCATCGGGCGAGGCCAGGTTAATCAGATAGGGGGCGTGAATAACGACAGGCTGTAGATCAAATTCGCGGGTAGCTCTGGCGAAGGCGGCGCAACTTGCGCCGTTGCCCTCTGTTGGTCGCCAGCCGGTGGGGTTGCTGGCGAAAATCTGGATAGCATCACAGCCGATAGTGCGCGCGATCTCTACCGCTTTCACTGCGTTGGAGTGCAGGGGCATATGGCGACCGAGACGCATGACCTTATGCTCCTTCTTGCGACGGCTGGGGGGCGTCCTGAATGGCTGTGCGCGGCAATTCATTGAGGCTGGTCAGGCCAAATTGTTGGAGAAATTCGGGAGTGGTCGAGAAGAGCGCGGGGCGTCCAATCGTTTGCGCCCGTCCGATTTCCATTACTAAGCCATGCTGAATAAGGCTGACAAGGGCGCGATCACTGTTGACGCCGCGCACCGCTTCGATTTGAGCGCGAGTGATCGGCTGGCGATAACCGATGACGGCCAGCGTCTCCATGGCGGCGGTGGTCAGCCTGGCGGTCATGGGCAGTCCGAGCAGCGCGGCTATATAACGGGCGTTCTCCGGCGCGGTTACGAGTTGCACCTGCGTTCCCAGGCACTGTAATCGTATGCCGCGCTCATGGCTCTCCAGTTGATGCGCCAGCGCCTGTAACCCTTCATCCAGCATAGTCGCGTCGATATCAAGCAATTTGCGCAGTTCATCATATTCTAAAGGGCGGCCAGAGACAAACAAGATACTCTCAATGGCCGCCGCGATGTTGGTTGTCGATGGTTTTTCCTGTATTTGAGTCATACACTCCACATAACGTATTTATTCTGCTGTGCTGGCATCAATGATGGCCTGTTTGGCTTCATCAGAAGCCTTATAAGTAAGTTCGAGCAACTTGTTGAGAAGAGCGTGTAGCGCAATTCTGTCATTAAGCGACTGAATATGAGATTGTGTAAATGATACAATCTCTGGAAAGCGCATCTGAACCAGCTTGATTACGGTTTCACGTTCTCGTTCTAACCAATGCTGGCCTTCCAATTGTCTTGCCAACTCAAGCCCTTTCAAATACCCTTTTTGAAAGATTTCCTGGTAGGTCCAAGACTCCTCAAGGATTTCATCGAGCATGGTAGAACTCCTTTTTAAAGAGCAATGTATCGTACTATATTGTTCTTTGGAGAGTGTAACATAATGGTTATTGCCTGTCGAGTGCTTTTTTGCCAGCGATACCGGACAGTTTTTTGCTGAACCAATAAGTAACCCCATCAGATTATAACAATCGTCCTTACAGTATACGAACTTTACAGCTTTTCAACTCAGTCACGAACTTCTCGAAGAAAATCCTCAAGGCTCAATAGTTGTGATTTAACCCTTTCGCTATAAAAGTGGTGCAAGCTTTCAGGAACTACAAGAATAACATTGGCAGCCCGCATCTCATTAAACTGGTTTTCAGAAACGCCCTGTTGTAAGGTCAAAAGATGTTTGTTTCTAATCTTATCCGCCTCATTAAGTATCTGACGCCATCGGTCCTTGCAGGTCGTTTTTAATGCCAGCATTCGAAGGCGATCTTCAGGAACAGTGCCTCTTTGATAGGCTTCAGCGGATGGAAAAAGGAAGTCAGGGCGTTTATTTGACTCTGAAAATTCACCATGTGAATAAGCTATGCGCTCTTCATTGAAAATCGTTTTTGTTTGAAGTTCAAATGATCTGCCTGAGCGAGACTTCCTTCTATTGTCAACCGATTTAGAAAATTCTAAAAAATCATCAACATTTGTGAATCCTGCCTGAATTAGTGGCAAAACATGGATCTCCTCTATAGCACGAAAGATAGTAAACTCACAATTCCTTCGCTGTATTAAACGCTCATCGGCGGAAATTCCTGCGGTAGGTCTTAGAGAAACGGCTTTCATAGCGATGTCGATTGCGGAAGGAAAAGTCTCTAACCACTCCGGGGGCATTTCTTCTGGCTTTAATTGACACGAAGCGATTATCGGAGTTTCTTCCAGTAAAACTTCAGGTATCTCATCACGTCTAAATTTCTGGAAAATTCTTCCGCCTGGTTCAATGGGACCAAGTCTGGACTCTACTATACCTTCTTCTACAATATTTCGGCATAACCAGGCCTCAAGCTTATCCGCGTCCTGATTTTCTGCTGCATGAAAAGCAAGAATAAGTATTGAACCTGTGGCGTTGGGATCAAGAATCGGTGAACTAGCGCCTCCCCAGTTGGTAATCCTGCACTCATTTCTTGTTCCGCCGAAAAACTTATTATTATACCAGATCGCAGTGACAACTTGAGTGACTGAGTGCGAAGCGATATTCAGATACAAATCTTTTCGCGGATTTAATTCTGTAGATTGCATGACACTGGGAACAATATCCCCGATTACTTCTTTCGGAATATAAGGACCGGCTTGATGTGTCCCATTGCTCAATGTATCATTACCTGAAAGCCGCTTCGCATACCAGTACCAGTCCTTTGAGGAGACTTTATCCATCCATATTTCAAGATCACTCAGTTCCATGTTTCTCTCCAATCTGTTTGCGTCTGTAAAGGCATATAGTCGGGCCTAAAGGACATCGCGTACACTGCGGTTTTTTTGTACAAATTTCCATTGAGAAATCCAGAACGGCATAATTATACTCTTTCCAAATCTTTTCGGGGGTCAGTTTATCGGCAAGTTCAATCAACCATTTTTTACGACGTGTCTCGCCATCCATTGGTCGGTCAACGAGTCGGCATATCCATCTGACAACATTGGCATCGATAATTACACTTCTCTTACCCCCGTGAAAACCTAGCCAGGCCGCTGCAACATAAGGACCGACTCCATGAAGTTCAAGTAGTCCCTCTAAAGCTCGCGGCAATTCGCCCTGATTTTGTACAAGTTGCTCGCCCAATTTTTTTAGAAGTGGAGCTCGCCAGCGTAATCCTAACGGGTATATTACACTCTGTATTTCTTCTTCCGATGCCTGTGCGAGTTTTTCAGGAGTGGAGAAATGTTCAAAAAACGCTTCATAAACTGGAACAACGTTATTCGCTTTTGTTCGTTGAAGCAAAATCTCTGCTATCAGACTTTTCCACTGCTGATCTGTTGTTCTCCAGGGGAACTCCTTATAGTGCTCTTTTTCCCATGTCAGCAGTATTTTCCTGATTTCTCCAATAATTGCATCTGAAAGTGTTTCTGAAAAATTGGTATCTGGTTCTCGCATTCAACTTCAACTTCATAGCCCAGTGTTTTTACCACTTCTCGTGCTACACGAGTTATTACAGGGACGACTACAGAATTACCAAACTGTTTATATGCTCTGGTGTCGCTACAAACAATTTGATAATTATCGCGATATCCCATCAATCTGGCGCATTCTCTGGGAGTGAGGCGACGTGGATTTTTATTTTCCTGAGGTATCAGTATTTCAGACCCATCTTTATAATATCGGGCACTTAAAGTACGAGTAATACCATCTAAATCTGCAAGGCCATAACCAAATCCATTTCCTTTCGCTTTATGTTTGGCTGCGTACTGTTGTAAATATGCCCAGAGATGATCTGTAAGCGTATATTTATCATCTACCGAAACTTCGAGAATATCACGAAGTTTCGGATGCGAATTTGGCATAAAGGGAAAGTCGAAGTATGTGGGTTTTTTTTCAAATCCGACGATATAAATACGCTCTCTGTGTTGGGGTACTTCTGTACGAGCATCGATAACCTTGAAATAAACATGATAACCAAGGTCATTTTCGAGTGTGTGCCTGATGACCTTAAAAGTTTTACCCCGATCGTGACTTAGTAAGTTTTTTACATTTTCCAGGATAAATGCCCTTGGTCGCTTGCGTTTGATGATTCGTGCTACATCAAAGAACAGAGTTCCCTGAGTAGCATGAAGAAGACCATGGCTCGTTGCCGAGTGCATTATGTTTCGTGACTCCTGCGATACTGAATGGCTGGCAGGGGAAACCGGCAGTTAAAATATCATGATCCGGAATACTGTCTTCATGTATTTTCGTAATATCGCCTTCTGGTATGTGTCCAAAATTGCTTGCGTAAGTCAACTGAGCATATTTGTCCCATTCAGAAGCGAATACACATTGTCCTCCAGATCTTGTGAGAGCGAGGCGAAATCCTCCAATGCCAGCAAATAAATCAATAAAACTGAACGTTGCATTTTCCATCTTATCCTACACCTACAACAGTATTTCAGGAAGGGTATTAGATGGTACTACCGATGAAGCGGAGAGTAGTTGAAATAGCTAAAATCTACTCTTCAGTATCGAGTAATCTCCTTTTCCATTTCTTTTTCTTATCTTAGATACAGGGTACTGTTAAAATAAACGGAAAAAATACCATCTCCGGGCAATCATACATTGAGCACAGCGATTTAGCAAGATATTTTAAGGTGCAAAAGCAGTAAATGTCTCTTCCTGTGTACATTTAAATGAAGATACCAAATTTGGTATGGTTTTGCGAATAATCGTGGATAATCGCGTATCCATTAGTTTGATAGCGCAACGCTCAAACTTCCTTGCAGTTATATGCTCAACATGCTATACTGGCGGGGTAGAAATAACACTTCCTGTGGTGGGAGATAGTAATATGAAACCGGAACAGTTTACTGAAAAAGCGCTTGAGGCGATCAGCGAGGCTAATGCATTCGCTAAAGAATCCAATCATAGCCAGATAGATGTGGAACACCTGTTGAGTGTGCTGCTTGCGCAGGAGGGCGGCGTTGTTCCGCAAATTATACAGAAGGCGGGCAGCGATGTGAAGGTGGCGCAGCGTATGCTCAATGCTGACCTGGAACGCCTGCCGCGCGTGTTTGGGGGAAACAATCCGCATCTCTCGCCGCGCATGGAGAGGCTGCTTGAGCAGGCGCGGCAGGAGATGCAGAACTTCAAGGACGATTTTATCAGTGTTGAGCATCTGCTGCTGGCTATGTTTGATATTGGCGATGGCGCGGCGCAGCGCGTCCTCAAAGCGGCGAAACTGAACCGCGATGCAGTGCTGAAGGCGCTGACATCGATTCGTGGAGCGCAGCGTGTGACAGATCAGAACCCGGAGGGCAAGTACCAGGCGCTGGAGAAATATGGACGCAACCTGACGCGGTTGGCGGCTCAGGAAAAACTTGACCCCGTGATCGGACGCGATGAGGAGATCCAGCGCGTGATACAGGTGATCAGCCGCCGCACCAAAAACAATCCCGTGCTAATTGGAGAACCGGGCGTGGGCAAGACCGCCATCGTTGAGGGGCTGGCCCAACGCATTATCAATAACGACGTGCCAAAGTCGCTTGCCAATAAGCAGGTAGTGACGCTCGATCTTGGCTCGCTGGTGGCGGGCGCGAAGTTTCGCGGCGAGTTCGAGGAACGCTTGAAAGCGGTACTCAAGGAAGTGACGAGCGCCGAGGGCAACATTATTCTCTTCATCGACGAATTGCATACGCTGGTGGGAGCGGGAGCAGCCGAGGGCGCGATGGACGCCTCTAATATGCTCAAGCCGATGCTGGCGCGCGGCGAATTGCATTGTATCGGCGCGACCACGCTGGACGAGTACCGCAAGCATATCGAAAAGGATGCCGCGCTCGAACGGCGCTTCCAGCCGGTGATCGTTGATCAACCAACGGTTGAGGATACCATCAGCATTCTGCGCGGACTGAAACAGCGCTACGAAGTGCATCACGGCGTCAGTATTCAGGATAGCGCGCTTGTCGCTGCCGCTGTACTTTCCAATCGCTACATCACTGATCGCTTCCTGCCCGATAAAGCTATTGACCTGATTGACGAGGCCGCCAGTCGCCGCCGCGTGGAACTCGATAGCACGCCCGGCCAGATCGACGCGCTGGACCGGCGCATCCTGCAACTAAAGATGGAGCAGGAGGCCCTGAAGAAGGAGAAGGACGCGGCCAGCCACGAACGCCTGGCAAAGGTAGAGCAAGAGATAGCCAATCTGACTGAGCAGTTGCATCCTCTCAAACTTGCGCTGGATAGCGAGCGTATATTAGTAGAATCGCTGGCTAATCTAAAGAAAGAGTTGGAGCAGAAGCGGGGCGAAGGCGAAAGAATCCGGCGCGAAATTGAACTTGAGTACGCTGAGCGGGGCAATGCGAATTTTGAGAAGGCTAACCTGCTGAAATCGAGCATCGAGCAGTTGGAGCAGCGCATCTCGGAGATGGAGGCGAAGTCGGCCAGTCTCAAGAGCGAACGTATGCTGCGCGAAGATGTAACGGCTGAAGATATCGCCGAGGTCGTCTCGAAGTGGACGCATATTCCCGTTACGCGCTTGATGCAGGGCGAAATTTCGAAGCTGCTCACGATGGAAGATCGCCTGCGCGAGCGCGTGGTGGGACAGGATCAAGCCTTACAGGTTGTGGCGGATGCCATTCGCCGCTCGCGTGCTGGATTGCAGGACCCCAACCGTCCACTGGCGAGCTTCATTTTCCTGGGGCCAACAGGTGTGGGCAAAACCGAGCTGGCACGCGCGCTGGCAGAGTTCCTATTTGACGATGAGCAGGCCATGGTGCGTATCGACATGTCGGAGTACATGGAGAAGCACAGCGTCTCGCGCTTGATCGGCGCGCCTCCTGGCTACGTGGGTTATGACGAGGGCGGCCAATTGACTGAAATCGTGCGCCGCCGCCCTTACTGCGTGGTACTCTTCGATGAAATCGAAAAGGCCGCGCCGGAAGTCTCCAACGTGCTGTTGCAAATGCTCGATGATGGTCGCCTGACCGATGGGCAGGGCCGCACAGTCGATTTCAAGAACTGCGTGATCATCATGACCAGCAATGTCGGCGTGGCATGGCTGGGCGAATTTGAGGGCATGGACGAAGACGCGGTGCAGCGCGTGGTGCGCGTGCGCCTGCGCGAAGAGGGTTTCCGGCCAGAGTTTGTCAACCGTATCGACGAGGTAGTGGTGTTCCACCAGATTAAGCACAGCCAGATGATACGCATCGTGGATATCCAGATCAACCTGCTGCGCAAGCGTCTGGCCGAGCGTCATATCACCCTGCATCTGAGCGATACGGCCAGGGCTATACTGGCGGATATGGGCTACGATCCACAATTCGGGGCGCGCCCGCTCAAGCGCGTCATCCAGCGCGAGGTGCAGAACAGGGTAGCCCTGGCTATTCTTGAAGGAAGAGTGCTGGATGGAGCTACTGTAGAGATTGATGTCAGAGACGGAGAGTTGACCCTGGAAGTGATGCAGAACGCGGTGTGACATAATACATAGTAAAGATACCTTTGGGGAAGCCAGGCGACCGCGAGGGTCGCCCATACAATACTACGGCTTCGCCGCGTTCTTCGTATATTGTACGGGCGACCCTCGCGGTCGCCCTGGCTCCGTTTCGCTCTACATTATCAGGGAGCATTCCCATGCAAACGATAAATACATCAGAATCGCAGCAAACTGAACGCGCGCAGCTTATTCGCAAACTGAGCGCGGTGCTGGCGCAATTGAGCGTGCTGCAAAGCGTTGCGCGACCGGATGGAAGCGAGGCGCTTTCGCAGGCTGATGTGGCGGCCCTGCGCGATGGGCTGGCAAGGCTGGAGCAGATGGCGCGCGAATTGCTCTACGAGGCGCGTTCAACTGAAGATATGCTTGCTCTCAACAACTTGCCGGATGTGCCATTAGCCGAGGCGTTGGCGCGCGCGGTCGATGAGACTGCTGAAGCGATGCAGATTTCCAGCCGGGTAGCCTTCTCTGGCGAAGAACATTCTCTGAGTGGTGAGGTTGAGCGACTGTTATACAACATCACGCTCGCTGCGCTTTCCCAGGTACGCCAGCATAGCGGGGCGCGCAAACTTCGTTTCACGTTGCATTACGAGAGCAACGAGATAATAATGAACGTCGAAGACGATGGGGTGCCGGCGGAGCGCGCTCTTCCTGGATTGTTTGCCAGCGATGCGCAATCTATGCCAGTTCCTCCATTTACTGCGCAAGAAGACCAGCATAGCCGTGGCCCCGATGATGACATGCTTGCCAGATTGCGCAATCGCGCGGAAATGCTCGGCGGTTCGCTCGAAGTGATTAGCAGCATCGAACATGGAACACAGGTACAGACTCGTCTGCCCTATAGACTACCATCGCAGCAGATACCAGAGGAACGGGTGATGGATGCCACACAAAGCCCTCCCACCAATCCAGTGCGTATCCTGGTAGTTGATAGTCTGGCCGTGACACGGGCTGGTTTGCGGCGGCTGCTGGAAAGTTATAGCGATTTGCTGGTAATAGGCGAGGCGGTCGATAGCGTGCAGGCTGTCAGCGAGACGGCGGAACTGGGGCCGCAGGTGGTTATCATGGACGCGCAGTTGCCCGGCGGTCAAAGCCTGGAGGCGCTTCGCCAGATCAAGCTGCTTAACCCGGACACGCGCGTCTTGTTGCTTTCTACGCTCGATCGCGAAGAATACCTGTACGAGACGCTGCGCGCGGGCGCGGATGGCTATGTACTCAAAGATATCCAGCCCGACGAACTGGCGCAGGCGGTGCGCAGCGTGGCGCGTGGAGAAATGCTGGTGCATCCGCAGATTGCCAGCCGCCTGATCTCGCGTTTCGGCAGGCAGGGACGCGCCATCAATACGCTGGAAAGCCTGACCGCGCGTGAACTTGAAGTGCTGCGATTGCTGGCGCGGGGATTGCGCAACAAAGAGATCGCCACCCGGCTGTATGTCAGCGAGCGCACCGTCAACTTCCACCTGGCAAATATCTATCAAAAACTCAATGTCTCCGGTCGCACCGCAGCTTTGAGCAAGGCGCACGAGCAGGGATTGCTCACGGCCTGAGAATACCGGCGTGCCAGACATCGATTTCACGTTTCAACGTGGCGATATACTCTGCTTCGTTGTTGCCATCGCTATTGGGCGCGTATTTGGGGATGATTTGATCGACGGTGACACGTCCCCATTGCGCAACGTATAGATTGCGGATCAGCTTGTACCACTGTTCAAAGCCGTCCGTCCAGCTATACATTTGCGCGTATCCGCCTCTATTCTGATCGATACAGGGGCGCGTCGGGATGCAGCGCGAATTGCCAAGCGACATGGTGACACGCGCTTCGCCTGTGGTGCCAAAGGTGCTTTCATGCATAAAGAAGGCCAGCGCGTAAACGGGATCGATGCCATATTTCACACCCAGGTCGTACATTTGCTGTCCCAGACCCGCGGCTGGCGAACCATAGCTGGCAAGCACGCGATTAATAAAATCTGCCGTGATGGTGGGTTTGCCAAGCACCGAATAGGGGCCAGAACTAACGGGAATAGGCGTCTTTAATGCTATGGGGCCGTTGCTATTCTCCCACAGGTTGAAAGCGTTATAAGATCCGCCGACCTGAATGGAAAAAGTTTGACCGCTGTTATAGGGAACGACCTGTCCGGGACCTGGCCGCTGGAATATACCCGCTGAGAGAGCAACGCCTAATATAACCACGATACAAAACATACTCAGTGCTATACTTATAAGCCAGGAACGGTGGCGCGCAAGAGGTTTATGATGAGCAGGCAAAGTCGTAGTAGCAATATGCAGAGCCGGTAATCTTTCGTCCCGCTCGTCGTCCTCTACATAGGTGTCGAATTCTTGCTCTTCTTCATGCACCTCTGATAACACGCGTGTAGCGCGTCGAATTGGAACCTGAGGAGTAGCCGGAATCTCGTGCAGTGGGGGCTGATCTCCATAGCTACTGCCTCGCGCCATACCGAACCTCCTTGTTTAGAACAAACGTCCTTATATTTGTAGTGTAGCACACGTTGCAAGAGTGCGCAATGCATCTCATACACACGCATATTGACACAATTTGACATATTATCAGCAAAGGAGCAGATCGTCAACCTTCATCAACTAGAGCAAGTATATCACAGGTTGCTTCTGTTTCAGGCACCGTGCATCTCTATTTTCGTGTATGTCAATCTGAATGGGAAAAAGTTCGTTTTGCGTATGCGTTAATTGTATTGACTTCGAGGGTTATCCCTATTTGTTCAATTTACAGTGTTGTCATCACTTATTCAATTGCAAACGTACATCGGCTATTTCTTGAATAGCTCTTGCTATAACGTGCTGTAGTGGATATACTATTTTCTATGTAATGTATGCATTTCCTGAAAAAAGTACAAACGCCCCTGCTTCGTTTTGCATTTTTAGCCGAAACAAGGAGATGTCAATGATACGTCAGACGTTGTTCCGCTATCGGGTTGTCGTCCAGGGTTTCTTGTTTCTTGCTGCGATGATTTTGCTTTTTATTCCCGTTGTTGTGAAGTTCGACAATACAGAAATAAGCCTGGTATTCTTTAGCCTTGCGACATCTATGTTGGCAAGTGTATTGCTCTCATTTTTTGAGTTCATGATGGGAACGGATGTCCCAACGATTGTAGAGCAGCGTGTTAATTTCAACCGGCATGTGTATGATCGTGGGTTAGAAATGGTACACCTGAATACCGAGGATTCATTTTTTGAAAAGCTTGAACATGCGCATTCAATTGATTTTTTGTCTGTATCTGCTCATGGCACCTGCCAGCAATACGGTAGAAGAATCATCAATGCTGTCGAAAAGGGGTGTCATGTAAGATTCCTGTTATCTGACCCGGACAACATTATCTGGACAAAGAGTGAGATCAGCGATGCGCTTTGTCCCTCATCCAACGTTTCGTATGAAATCAGGGATACGGAACGATATCTTCGGCGGCTCGTCGATGATCTCAAACGAGAGAAACCTTCGTTAAAGGTTGGTTCTCTGGAATTACGCTACTACCCCGTAGTGCCAACTGCATCCATTATTATAGTTGATAGCACATTTGTAAGGCATACGCCTTACTTACCTTACCGGCATAGTTTCGAGTCAACGACTTATGATTTTACAAGGTTGCGCGGGGGTGAACTCTATTCCAGATATACCGAGACATTTAATCAAGTTTGGGATCAATCCAGGGAAATTTTTCAAGAAACCTGGCCAGTGAGAAGCAACGACAAATGAAGTACCTTAAAATTGGAGAGCGATAATTGAGCCACAAAACGCGTGTTATCAAGCTTTTTCTATTCAATTGGAGGTTCACTTTGTTTTAGCGTTTGCAACAGTGGTATAGTAAATGTGTGGCTATCCATGGCAGACATTTGTGACGTGAAAGAGATACGAGGCCGAGCATTATTGTTGACGGCTCATGTGCAACGTGATATTATGCCGTAGGCGCAAGGGTATGTACTTTGACTTCAGAAAGAGTAGCATAAAGGTACTGTTTCATGGTGATTTCTTTACACGGTTTTTTTTCGATGCCTACTCTCTTATTTAGAAATTGTTTTGCGCTATTAAATTGCATACAGATCAATACACCATATAGGGGATTTTGAAATGGGACTGCGTAAAGTGTTTGTCACCGGAGGAGCAGGATTTATTGGCAGCAACTTCGTCTATCACCTGTTAGACATGCTACCTGATACGCATGTAAAGGTGTATGATAAGTTGACCTACGCCGGTAATATGGAAAATTTTGAGAGAGTGAAGGATAACCCTCGCTTTTCTTTTGAGTATGGCGATATCTGCGATGCGCAAAAAGTACGCGAAGCGATGCGCGGTTCAGATGTGGTTGTACATTTTGCAGCCGAAACGCATGTTGACCGTTCTATACTTGTTGGTGTGGACCCTTTCATACAAACCAATATACAGGGTACTGTTACACTGCTTGAAGCCGCGCAAAAGGTGGGCATCGAGCGTTTCTTGCATGTAAGTACCGTCGAAGTTTATGGCAATACCGCAGCGTCCGTACCATCGCGCCACCAGTTCGTAGAAGATGATCCCCTGAACCCTCAATCGCCCTATGCTTCCAGCAAGGCGGCGGCTGATCGTCTGGCATACTCTTACTGGACGACATTCAAACTGCCTGTGGTGATTACGCGCTGTGTCAATAATTATGGCCCCTATCAGTATCCTGAGAAGCAAATACCTCTTTTCATTACCAATGCCTTGCAAGGGCGTCCACTGCCTGTGCATGGGAACGGGATGAATACCCGCAACTGGCTTCATGTTGACGATCATTGCATAGCATTGCTGGCGATACTAAACGCTCCGGATGAGGCGGTTGTGGGCGAGGTGTTTAATATTGGTAATGATAAAGAACACAGTGTTATTGACAATGCAAACTCGATCTTGCGCCTGGTAGGAATGCCATCCTACTATCCCTCTTCTTCGCTCATCTCATATGTACCAGACCGCCAGGGTGCGGTGCGCCGGGCTGGCCGTTGATGCAACAAAACTACGCGAACGATTGGGCTGGACGCCTCAGATTTCGTTTGAAGATGGGTTGGCATCTACCGTTCGATGGTACATGGAAAATGAGGCATGGTTGAAACATGTTCTGGAGCGCGGAGATACATTCCTCAATGATGCGCTTAACAGAGGTGTCGGCAAAGCTTCTGATGTTCCTGAGCCTTCTATGGTTTAATATCAGCTTATCACCCCTTGCGATAGCCCATTGCACCCATTATAATGAACCTGTCTATGACACGCGCATCAGGCCGTGTTATATGAGCTTATGAAGTAAGACAGAGCAACTTCGTGCTTCTCTTCCTGGATTAAAGGGGCGCTATGACCGGGCAACTCGATATTGTGCTTGTTCCTCACACACACTGGGATCGTGAATGGTATCAGACGTTTCAGCAGTTTCGCGTTCGACTTGTGCATGTTGTTGACAAGCTGCTCAACATTATGGAGCGCGATCCCGATTTCAGCCACTTCATGCTGGATGGACAAACCATCGTATTAGATGACTACCTGGAAGCGCGCCCGGAAGAGGAAGAGCGACTGAAAAAGCACACGCGCAGCGGGCGCATTACGGTTGGCCCCTGGTATGTGCAGCCGGATGAGTTTCTGGTGAGCGGCGAAGCGTTGATCCGCAATTTCCAGATTGGTCTGAAGCGCGCCGCCGAATTTGGCGAACCGATGCGCGTGGGTTACGTGCCTGATTGCTTCGGGCATATCGCGCAACTGCCGCAAATCCTGAAAGGAGTGGGCATCGATAACGCGATCTTCTGGCGCGGTATCGGCTCCGAGGCGCGCACAAGCGAATTTTACTGGGCCGCGCCGGATGGCACAAAGACGCTGGTTTTACACCTGGCCGGTGGCATGGGCTATTCCAATGCGCGTGATATGCCGCTCAAACTCGATGAATTTGTCACGCATGTTGAACTGCTCATCACGCCTTTGCTTGAAAAAGCCACCACCAATACGCTGCTTTTTATGAATGGCTCCGATCACCTGGAGCCGCAGGATGGACTGCCAGCCACTATTCAGGCGGCTAACGAGCAACTGGCGCGAATCAACCCCGCGCATGGGCGACTCGCAGGCCAGGCCGGTGCGCCAGAGCAGGACAGCCCGTATCATGGCATTCACGTGCGCATTGGCACGCTGCCACACTATGTAGCCGCCGCGCAAGAGTACCTGGCGCAGGTTGGAACCGACTCGCTGCAAACACTGAGCGGGGAAATGCGCAGCGGAGAGCTTTCGCACCTGCTGCCTTCGGTGCTTTCGGCGCGTATGTGGATCAAGCAGCAGAACGCTGCGACCGAACACCTGCTGGAACGCTGGGTTGAGCCAATGACCGCCTGGGCCAGCACGCTGGGCGCGACCGATCCCGCCGGGCTGATGCGCGTGGCCTGGAAATTGCTGTTACAGAATCACCCGCACGATAGTATCTGCGGCTGTAGCATCGACCAGGTCCATCGCGAGAACAGCGCGCGTTTTGCGCAGAGCCAGCAAATCGGCGAGCAGTTGACGTTAGAGGCTTTGCAACACCTCGCCAGCTCTACTGATACACGCGCACCCGACTTGAGCATGGCGCACAATGAGCGGCGTGTAGCCGTTCCCATTGTGGTCTTCAATCCCGCGCCTGGGCCGCGCACCGATGTCGTGCTTGCCGACGCACCCACTGCGCATATGGATAGCGATGCAGTAATCGTTGACGAACGCGGCCAGCACATGCCGTATCATGTCAGTAAACGCTGGCGAAAGGAAGTTGGCTCCGTACCTGTTGGGCGTGAAACGCTGGCCTCGATGGTGGCAATGCTGGACAAGCAAGAGCCGGGCGATTTCATTGCTATGGCCGAGAATTTGCTGGTAAATTATATGGGCCAGATTGGCGCGGGAAAAGCCTATGAGATTGCCGGTATACAGGTAGAAGAGGGATCGAAGCCCGGTGTCGCGGCGATCGAAGTGCTGATCGATGCTGCTGGACAGGGCCGCGCGCTGCAACAAAAACTCTACGCGGTCGAACGCCAGATCCTGGCGCTGCTGGATCGCCAGGACATACATACGTTGGAGTTTACAGCCATTGACCAGGCTCGCGCAACCATCGAGTTCGTAGCTGCCGACCTGCCCGCCTACGGGCTGAAAACGTTCTGGGTTTTGCCAGGCGATACACTGGCCGCGTCTCCCGCACCCACATCCGCGCTTGCCGTCTCCGCCAACAGCATCGAAAACGAATTTTATCGCGTTGAGGCCAGCAAGCAGGATGGCACATTGACCGTGACGGATAAGCAGACGGGCGTGGTGTTGAGCGGATTGAACCGCTTTGTGGATGGCGGCGATATTGGCGACCTGTATAACTACTGTCCGCCCGCGCAAGACTTGCTCGTGAGCGATCCGGCACAGCCGCCTGCTATCGAGGTGACGCATTCTCCCACTCGCGTCACATTGCGTATCAGCGGACAATGGTCACTGCCGGATGCCGCAACTGCTGATCGGGCTGCGCGCAGTGATGAACGCATTTTGTGTCCAATCACCAGTGAAATTTCGCTCTCGCCGGGAGTGCGGCGCATCGATATTCACACGAGCATGGAAAATATGGTAAAAGATCACAGAATTCGTGTGACCTTTCCTGTATTATATAAAGTAGAGAGTGTAGCGGCAGAGGGTACCTTCGAGGTGCGTACCCGGCCAACTGCGGCGTCGCGCCCGGCAGACGTGGCGGATTGGTCGGAAGAACCGGTCAATTGCTTTCCGCAAAAACGCTTTGTGGATATTGGCGATGGCAAAACAGGGCTGGCTGTGCTCAATCGCGGGCTGCCAGAATATGAGGTGATACAGAATAACGAGGGCCAGCAGGCTATCGCGGTGACGTTGTTGCGCTGTGTGGGCTGGTTGTCACGCGGCGACCTGACGACGCGGCGCGGACATGCGGGGCCGATGCTCCCTACGCCAGAGGGTCAGTGCCTGCGACATGCCGGGTTCGACTACGCGCTGGTGATGCACAGCGGCAACTGGGAAGCGGAGGAGGCGCTGGTTTTGCGCGAAGCTCAAGCGTTTAATACGCCCGTCCGCGCCATCGCAACCGGACAGCACGCGGGCGAACTGCCATCTCTAACGAGCATGATCGAAGTAGAACCACGCGGCCTGGTGGTCAGCGCCATCAAACGCAGCAGCGAAGGAGTGATTGCGCGTATCTACAATCCACTGCCTCACGCCGTAGAAGCAAGCCTGCGACCCGGATTTGCCTGCGAGAAAGCATTCGCGGCAAACTTATTAGAAGAACCTCAAGGGCAGTTGTTCTGGAACGGCAGGGAAGCGCTGCATATGGGGCTGCGTTCAGGCGAAATAGCGACGGTTTTGTTTATCTAACGTTATGCGGAGAGAAAAAGGGTCTGTGGGCTATTGGCCGCAGGCCAATAGCCCACAGACCCTTTTTCTCTCCGCTTTATACCACAATGTCCTATTGTGAAGCCTTTTGTAGTCTTTTTGCCAGTCATTTACGTTTAATTACTGTACCAGCTTATGTGTATGCCGAAAGGGGCGAGAACCTGTTATGTCCAATTTACATTTTGTGTTTGCCGCCAGTGGCAATGCTTTACTTGATACTTTGAACCGCGTGTTGGGAGTAGTTGTCGGCTTTCTAGTGACATTTGTCGTTATCTTCTGGATAAGTCTTATTATCTGGACTTTCCGCGATATCCGTTCGCGCACGCAGGACCTTCTTTCACAGGTTCTGGCGACGTTGTTAGTTGCGGTCTTTTTTGTCGGCGGCCTCTTCATCTATATGATTCTACGCCCGCGCCAGACGCTGGCCGAAATCTACGAACGTCAGCTTGAGGAAGAGTCGTTGCTGGCTGAGATGACCGAGCGGTCTACCTGCAACAACTGTCACGCGCGGGTGGAGTCCGACTTCCAGATTTGTCCCTCCTGCGGTCAGAAAATCAAGGCGGCCTGTCCCAAGTGCGAGCGGCTGCTTGAATTGCGCTGGAAATTCTGTCCCTATTGCGCCACCAATCTCACTCCTGGCCCTATGCAGAGCATACCAGGGATGCCCGTCATGCAGGGGATGCCGCCCATGAGCGGACAACTGGGGCAACGCTATTAGCGAGCCCCTCGCGTTGCCTGTCGAGCGAATTTGTGATATAATGGAGCGACACGAAAGGTGGGAATTTCCACATTTCCATTGCTCGCAGAGAATACCTGTTAGCAGGTAGAGGTACAGCGTAATACCGGACAAATGCCAGAAATACAGATAGATTATATTCTATAGTGTGTCTGTCTTAATCCTCCTCAACAAGGAATGTATCCTTCCTACGGGCATGATAACGTCTGGCACATTGTGGCCCGGCAGACATCATGTAGTATGCATATGAAGAGACGTTTAACAGGCTATACCGGGACGTTGAGGAGCGATGGCGGCGAACGATGCTGTGTGTTCAATGGTGACTTCTTATACTAAAAGGGACATCCTGGTGTTATGGTAAAAACGAGAGAAGCAATCATGACAGAGCAGACAACCGACCAGCAATATGCTCTCCCCGATCAAATGGAACCCGAACAAAAGAATGGACACGGGAATGGGAGTGGTAGCGGCAATGGTGGCAACGGGAAAATAAACGGTAATGGCAATGGCGATTATGGTGAGCAGAACATCCAGATTCTAGAGGGTCTGGAAGCGGTGCGTGTGCGTCCCGGTATGTATATTGGCGCAACCGACCAGCGCGGCCTGCATCACTTGATCTATGAGGTTGTTGATAATAGCATTGACGAGGTAATGGCCGGCTATGCTGACTTTGTGAGCGTGGTCATTCACGCCGACGGTTCCGTCATTATCGAGGATAACGGACGCGGCATTCCTGTTGAAGAACATCATCAACGCCCCGGCCTCTCCACGCTCGAAGTCGTTATGACCATCCTGCACGCGGGCGGTAAATTTGGCGGCGGCGGCTATCAGATCAGCAGCGGGCTGCATGGCGTGGGCGTCTCTGTTGTGAACGCGCTCTCCGAGTGGTGCGAGGTGGATGTCAAACGCGGCGGCATCCTGTACCGCCAGCGTTACGAGCGCGGCAAACCCGTCACTCCCCTGGAAGAAGTCGATCTTGTCGAGGACGATGATACCGGCACCATCACCAGTTTCCTGCCCGACCTGGAGGTCATGGAGACGCGCGATTTCAGCTTTGACGTTCTGGCGCAGCGTTTCCGTGAGATGGCCTATCTGAACCGGGGCATGACCATTTCCCTGCGCGACGAACGCAGCGACCGCGAAGTAACCTTTTACTTTGAAGGCGGCCTGATCTCCTTCGTACGTTACCTGAACAAGGATCGCGGGCGAGTCATGGCGCGTCCTGTCAGCGCGACTCGCGTGATAGATGGAGTGAAGGTCGAACTGGCCGTGCAATACAACGATGGCTGGAACGCTACCGAATTTTCTTTCGCCAACGGCATCAATACTGCTGATGGCGGCATGCACATTACCGGATTCCGCAGCGCCCTGACGCGCACCCTCAACGACTATGCGCGCAAGATGAACCTGCTCAAAGAGAAAGACAGCAACCTGACGGGCGATGACGTGCGCCAGGGACTGACGGCGGTGGTCAGCGTCAAGCTACCCAATCCGCAGTTTGAGGCGCAGACCAAAGCCAAGCTAAACAACGCCGAAGTGCGCCCCATCGTAGAGACGGTCGCGGCTGATATGCTCGCCAAGTACCTGGAAGAGACACCCGCCGAGGCCAAAGCCATCATCTCCAAGTGCGTGCTTTCCGCGCAGGCGCGTGAAGCTGCGCGGGCGGTGCGCGACCTGATCCAGCGCAAGAACGCCCTCGATACTACCCTGCCAGGCAAGCTGGCCGACTGTTCAGAGAAACGCGCTGATCGCTGCGAACTGTACTTAGTCGAGGGCGACTCCGCCGGTGGATGCTTCTCTGGTGATACACTCGTTGCGCTTGCAGATGGCCGTTCACTAAGTTTCAAAGAACTGGTTACAGAGCAAGCCGAGGGGAAAGAACACTTTGGTTATACTATTCGCAAGGATGGCACTATTGGACTAGAGCGATTGATTCATTCACGTATGACCAAGGCGCAGGCTACTGTAGTTCAGGTCACGCTCGACAACGGGGACTCTATCGTTTGCACTCCTGACCATCGCTTCATGCTCCGTGACGGCAGTTATAAGGAAGCGGCGCATCTCGCATCGGGTGACTCGCTTATGCCGTTGTATCGCAAGTTGTCAGATATGAAGGAACCGGGCATAACTATACAAGGTTATGAGATGGTGAAAGACCCTCGTTCCGATTCCTGGCTTTTCACACATATGCTCGCTGACTGGTACAATCGTTGGAAGGGCGTTTACGATAAATCAGATGGTGATCATTGTCACCATCTGGATTTCAATAAACTGAACAATAATCCAACGAATATGAAGCGCCTTCCGGCTCAGGAACACCTTGAGCTTCATCGCAAGCATGTTGGAAGGACATTACATCGGCCAGATACAATTGAGAAGAGCCGCAAGCTTCATCAAAGCAAAGAATTCCGCGCTATGATGAGCAAGCGTATGAGTCATCCAGAGATGAGGCAAGCACTCTCAGAGCGGGCCAAACTACAATGGGAAGATGAAACATACAAGGAGTACATGGCCGAGCAATGGCTTGAGTTTTATAACACCAACGAAGCATACCGCGAAGAGATGCTCGAACGCTTGAACCACTCCCAGCGTGACTATTGGAGTGATGAAGCAAATCGTCTCTTGCAAGCAGAACGTGTACGTACCTACTTTGAGAGCCACCCGGATGCGCGTGAGGCGCATTCCCAACGCGCGAAATCACAGTGGCAGGATGAAGAACTGCTTTCATGGCGTAGTAAAAAGACACAGCAACAGTGGACGCCAGATTTCCGGGCAAAGCGACAGGCGACTTTACAGCAGACGTGCTATCGTAAAACGGTTGCAGCTTTGAAGCAATTTGAGGTGGATGGCAAAATTGATCTTGAAGCCTACAGTGCGCGCCGCCTTGCAACACGCGATGCGTCACTTCTACGCTTTGATAAGTTCTGTCAGCGATACTTTGATGGCGACGAAGCTTTAGCCCATGAAGCAGTAGCTACCTTCAATCATCGTGTTGTGTCAGTTGAACCTTTAAAGCAAACTGTCGATGTATACGATGTCGAGGTTCCTGGGACACATAACTTTGCACTGGCAAGCGGTGTGTTTGTTCATAATAGCGCGAAACAGGGCCGCGACCGCCATTTCCAGGCCATCCTGCCATTGCGCGGTAAAATCCTGAATGTCGAACGTGTGGGATTGGATAAAATCCTGAAAAACGAGGAAGTCAAGAATATCATCACGGCCATTGGCGCGGGCATTGATGAAAGCTTCAACATCGCCAAATTGCGCTACGGTCGCATCGTAATCATGTGCGACGCCGACGTTGACGGGGCGCATATTCGCACACTGCTGCTGACCTTCTTCTTTCGCTACATGGAGCCGCTCATCACCGAGGGGCATCTCTTTATCGCGCAGCCGCCGCTCTTCCACGTCAAGATGGGCAAGACCGTCCACTACGTCTACGCCGAAGAGGAACGCGACCAGTTGATCGTGGAGTACAAGGCCACTCACAATGGCAAAGAGCCAGAAGTGGGCCGCTACAAAGGTCTGGGCGAGATGAACCCGGGGACGCTGTGGGACACCACCATGGACCCTGAACACCGCACCATCCTACAAGTCAGCATCGAAGAAGCCGTAGAAGCCGACAAAATCTTCAACATGCTGATGGGCGACGAGGTCGCTCCACGCCGCCGGTTTATCGAGAGCCACGCGAAGAACGCGAATCTGGACGTGTAGTTACGATTGTGTCATTTTCCGCAAATATCTGGCCCTGTGCCACAAATATTTGGCGGGCCAGATATAAAAGTGTAGGTGCTTATTGGCACAAATATTGAGATCTGTGTCATTAATATTTGGCGGGGCCAATTTGTAGGATTGTAAGATCTCACGGTTAGTTGGTGGTGTTTAATATCTCAAAGATATTATGATCATAGTCAGTGGGAACCATTTCTCAAAGATAGTGGGATTAGCCGAAAAAGCGCCATTTTTAACCCCTCCAATCTCAAGATTTCCAAAATCCTACACATTTATAGGTCTCATCCACCCGCTACGAGTCATTCGTCGCTTTGAGATGGGGTCGGCAGCGCTTCTCCATCTCTGGTGCATAATGTTGCACCCAACGGTAGATCGTTGTGTGATCGACATGCACACCTCGCTCGCGCATCATCTCCTCCAGGTCTCGGTAGCTGAGCGGATACCGCAGGTACCAGCGGACACACAACAAAATAATCTCGGCCTGGAAGTGATGCCATTTAAACGGTTTGGAGGTATCCATGAAAGCGGTTCCTCTCGGTTCCCAGAATACCGTCGAGTTTACCGCATCCTTGCCATTTTCGCAACACAGCATGATCTCTCACCCTGAGCCTTGCAAGGTGGATAGAAGAATCATTTCTTCACGGACCCCGGTACCCGTTCTCATCACATGAAGCGTCTCAATCAAAGAGGTTCACCTCAAGTCACTACGATTAGTAGAGTCTATCGTTCAAATAGTTGTTCTCTCGTTAGAAAAGAGGTTTCATGGTTACGCAACAAACAGCCTGGACACCCAATCGGATCGTCGCTTTCGCGATTGGGATCGTCTTTTTGATCGTCGGCATCCTGGGCTTGATCCTGGATACGACCTCTGGTAGCCTGCTCGGCTTTGATGTGGACCTGGTTCACAATTTAGTCCATCTGCTCACAGGCATTCTTGGACTCGCGGCAGCGTTTACCGGCTGGCCGCGCCGCTTCAATCAGATCTTCGGCATCGTCTACCTTCTGGTAGGGATTGCGGGTCTCATTCCAGCCCTGTACTTCGATCAGAGGTTGCTTGGACTGATGCACGTGAATGCAGCCGACAATGTGCTCCACCTGGCCGTGGGCATCCTTGCCGCAGCCGTCGGTTTCTTTGTGACCGACTCTCGCACGACAAGAGCGAATACAGATGCGGTGGTTCGTCCCTGACAAGGTCCTAATTCAGCGCACCGGGGGGGGGCAGATCCTTTTCATCCAGGCCAGACCGATCCTGAAGCCCTCTTAGAAGACCAGAGACGGTAAGTGATTGAAGGAGCAGCAACACTTCTCCAGGACATTGATGG
Source organism: uncultured Chloroflexia bacterium (assembly GCA_963769535.1). GTDB lineage: Bacteria > Chloroflexota > Ktedonobacteria > Ktedonobacterales > Ktedonobacteraceae > CF-113. The sequence goes on from CAVYMC010000011.1 coordinate 1,344,826, forward strand.
GTAGAGGCGTACAAGAAAAGACCGTATCTTTGGCATTGTCAATGCCGGTCTGCTCTATCTTGTACGCCGCTTCTTGTCTATCTTGCAGCCCTCAACGATTCTCTTTTTCTCCAGGTAACGGAGTAGCCGAACTCGCAGACATTGCAGGAAAGTGCAAATTTTCAGTATTTTCATGAATAGTTTAAGGTCATGATCGAAAGGGACGCTCATGAAGCGGATTCTCGTCGTGAACGATTCTGTTGAGCTTTTAGAAATGATGAAGACTCTCCTCCAATTACAAGGGTATGAGGCTATCTTGCGTTCCTACCCGCTTCTCAAGCTGGAAGAGATTGAAGACATGAAGCCTGACCTCATCATCTTAGATATCCTCTTTGGCAACCAGCAACCAATTGGATGGGCCATGCTCGACTTGCTGAAGTTATCTCCCTCGACTGCGGCCATTCCTGTTACCATCTGCACAGCGGCCCTCAAAGAGGTCCTGGAGCAGCAAGAGTACCTCGTCGCTAAAGAAGTGACTGTCCTGCTCAAGCCGTTTTTTGTTGATGACGTGCTTGATGCTCTCAAAAGAGTCTTTCCAGCGTGAAGACGTTGCGGACACGACATGTCTAGTACGCCGAACCTCAGAAGGTGAGGAGATGAACGTTCGCGGTGGGAAGTATGCCCTCAAAGCCGATGATCTTCTGTGCTTCTGTCAGGACGACCAGTAGGATACTCTAGGGTACGGGCTCGCATTAAAAGAGAGAACCCCCATTTTTGACAGAGCCTCTGCTGAGGCCAAGCTAAACCGAATTACTGTTTTTCCTTAACTTGCTGCAAGGCTATGCGTCTTAGCCGGGTGATGACGGCCTGCATATCTCCATCGAGGTAGACGCCGGGAACCCGTGCAATGAGATCAGGGCGCTGCTCAAACGCCTGTCCACCGAAGACCAAGACAGGACGCGGCGGAGGGAGACTGCTGTACCTTCTGCCCCAGTTCGGTCACCGCTTCCAGATAGGAAATGAGTGTCGCAGAGACACAGAGAAGCGCGGGAGATAATTGCCTGACTGTCTGCAAGAGACTCTCGGTTTCAATACTCTGACCCAGGTAGGCAACACGCAGTCCGGCTCGTCGTAAGAGCAACGATAACATGAGCGGTGCCAACTCGTGTAATTCGCCAGGAGCACAGCAGGCAATCACCAATGGATGCGTATGACTGGTAGGCATAGAGTGGAGCAGATTGGTCAGCCAGCCATGGAAGAAGGCACTGGCAAAATGTTCTATTGCAACCGTTAGCAGTCCCTGCTCCCACAGTCGTCCAATCTCCCAGAGTGTCGGCGTAATGAGTTCAGCGCAGACTTGCTCGAACCGGGTAAATCGCCAACACCGAGGCCATCAATCGGCTGGCCGCGGCTTCGTCGAGGCCGTTGAAGGCGTCAAGCAAACGCTCCTGCACGAAACGCATGTTATACGTCACATCTTTCCCTTGCTCGTCACCCTTAGCAATCATTTCGAGTTTCCCATCCACAGCAGGAGTTGATACCATCTCCTGGAAAGGTGATGCGCTCTCCGGAGGCAACCCCTTTCGATGGAGTTGGTGATGTTCCTCCTCAAGATGGCGGAAAAGGGCGATGGCCTGGCTGATCGACATGCCTGCATCAACGCGATCTTTGAGCCAACCAATGATCGCGATATCACGCTCTGAATACAAACGGTAGTCATTCTGAGCACGTTCCGGCGAGAGGATCCTATAGCGGCGCTCCCAGGCTCTTAACGTTGGAGCAGCGATCCCCGTCTTCTGGACCACAGCCTTCGTATTGTAGAGAGGCACATCAGGGTAGTTCTCCAGGTCAGGCCGCTCAGTATGTTTGTCTTGCATGAAGTTACACTTTCCCACATGGCGGTTTTTCAGTGTGGCGTATCGCTTTGATAGTATGAACCATAGCATAGCCAACATGCAAAGTCTATGCTTTGCATAACATTTGTTAAAGCTCTGAGTAGTCCGGCGAGTCGTGCCAGAGTCAAGTTTTTCACCTTCATCTATGTAAGATGCTTGCGGATCGAAACGCGGGTAAGAAGCAGGCACTGATTTCCTCTATCCGGTCAACTTTATTTTGAAGCATCTTTCTCCCTAGCACAATAACAAACACATGAGCAGGCACACCTTGCTATTTTGTACAATGTATGTTATATGTTTGTATATAGTTTGTTATGCATATAAAAAGGAAGAGGAAGCATGGCAGAACTGATGATTTGCGAATCACCAACCCGTTTTTCTGAGTTGATGGAGAGTGAATTCGCAGAAGCGACGGCCCACCAGCAAGAGAATGCGAAAGCGGATGTGATGGCCGAACAACGTGTATTAGTAGCTCGCGCTCTGCGAGGTGATCAAGACGCTTTTGATGAGATCTTCGATCGATATAGAGGACCGTTGCTACGTACCGCGTACAGCATTGTAAAGGATCGAGATCTAGCTGAGGACGCTGTACAAAGCGCGCTCATCCAGGCGTGGCAGTATCTCCCCAGCCTGCGTGAAACGGGGGTGTTGCGCTCCTGGTTGATGCGCATCGTCGTCAATCACTGTATCAGCTTGAAGCGACGGCTGGCGCGCTCCACGATGTTCCTCTATCAGACATTTTCTGAGCAAGAAACCGCTCTCGCATCTCAGGCGGCAGATGATGCTAAGGGTTACCTGGAGCGCAGTTGGGATCTCGCGCAAGCAGTGGAGCAATTGCCCGCGAAGCAGCAAAATGTTATCGCCCTCCACTACTATCAAGGCATGACGCTGCCAGCAATCGCTCAAAGGTTGCAGACGTCAGAAAACACCCTCAAAAAGCGTCTACAGGCAGCGCTCAGCAATCTGCGCCGAGTTTTAATGGATGCTGAGGGAGACGAAATACCTTCTTGCCAGGTCCTCAATAACCAGGCGGCTGGTGATGCCGGCGGAGAGCAGCACGCCGGGAATGTCCGCGCCAGGATGGGTAGTCGACAGTCGGCGGGGAGCAGCCACACGCCTGACATGCCCCGCACATAGTGGCGATGAGCGCGAGCGACCTGATAGCTCATCAGGGCGCGAAAGCGACCATCCGGCCCACGTTGATCCCTGTAGAGTTGCAAGAGGTGAAACCCATTTGAATTAAGACTTGCTTCAGATGGAGTAAACCCAGGCGCATACGTGCTTTCACGGTGCCGAGTGGAATGCTATATTCCTGGGCAATCTCGGACTGAGTCCAGCCCTGAAAATACGCCAGTGCGATTACCTTGCGCTGTTCCAGTGGAATCTGCATGAGTGCTGCACGTACCTGGGTGCTCAGTATAGACCTCCATGCTTCATCCCAGGCATCAGGCAGGATAAGTTGTTCATTCTCATCGACCTGCTCCCATCTGACCTCCTGCAAGCCGGAGCATCGACGGAGCGCGCGCAGATAGTCGATGGCGCGGTGGCGCAAAATTGAGAGGAGCCAGCTCCGCACCGCTCCTGCTTGTGGAGCATACGCGCTCGCGTGTCGCCAAACCGCCAGGAAGGTCTCCTGGGTGAGGTTTTGAGCAACCTGATGATCAGTAACCATGGCGTAGGCAAGCGAATAGAGCAGGCGGCTGTACCTTTGGTAGAGCGGTTCCATCGCCCAAACGGCTCCTCCGGCAATGGCAGAGAGTAGGTCTTCGTCAATAGCCTGAGGGTGGGATGAACGTTGAAACGACGATTTCTGCTCGTCAGCAGTGTGAGTAGACGTGAGCATAGGCTTACCTTCCATTCCCCTGGCGGTTCTGCGTAGAACGTGTTCAACCATGCATATTCGATGATGTGCCTGGGTCTTATACCTACAAGACACTTTGATGTGCAAAAGAGGGTAAGTTTACCTGATAAAAAGCACTTCTCTTGTGAAACCCTTTTTTCCTCCAGAACGTATTACTGCATGATCTCATTCATTAACCATCGTGAATTTGGAATGCAATGATCCTTCTACTGCAGAGAGGATGGGACCTCATTATGTCAGACAGTGCGACAGAGAAAGAGCGAGCATTAAAACAAGCTGAACAAGTATTAAAAGAAAGTGAGCGGCTCCTTCGTGCAGTGTGGGAATATGCATCTGATGCTTTGGCACTCTCTACACCTGACGGAACCGTCTTGGCCGCCAACCCGGCGTATTTTCACCTCTATGGATTTCCACAAGAAGAAGTCATTGGGAAACACTTTTCCATCATCTTTCCTGAGGAACAGCGCAAAGTGGCTCAAGAGCTTTACGACTATATTTTCCAGAGCCCGGCTATCGGCCCATCGTTCGTCGGTCCCATTCGCAGAGCCGATGGCACCGAGGGCTTTGTTGAATCCAGGTATAACTTTATCTCGGACCACGGCCAAAGAATAGCCATGCTTTCTATCATCCGCGATATTACCGAGCGAAAAAGGATGGAAGAGGCATTATGGGTGAGCGAGCAACAGCTGCGCTTAGCTCTGGAAGTCGGCCATATGGACTTCTGGGACTGGGATATCGAGTCCAACACTATAAGCCGGTCTACTAACCTTAATGCGCCCTTTGATCTTGTCCGAGGTAGTTCCAGTGTTAGCTACGAATCCTTCATGGAACTAGTTCATCCCCAGGACCGCACCTTAGTTGACAAGGAGATGAAACGTGCTCTTGAAGAAGGAACTGACTTCAAAGTTGAATTTCGCGCTGGGTTAACCGATGGCACGGTACGCTGGACGAGGATCCAGGGCCACGTTCTTTACGATGAAGCTGGTAAACCGCTACGGATGATAGGCATCAATATAGATATTACTCAAGGCAGGCAAGACGAAGAAGCGCGCTAGAGAAGCCAACGTTAACTGCCTTCATTACTGATAGATTGCGTATCTACATTTCCTAAAAGGCAATGCATCCACCCTGCGTAGGTGGACACCATCATCTTTTTTCATATGCCACAAGAGAATCAAATATTACCCGCTCTGGGATTATACAGCGTCTCAATTCATAGGCTACCGAAAAACGGTAAAGAGTTGATGTAAACAGATCAGTATATGTAGAAAGGATACCATTTCATGGCAACAAGAGTAGATACCGCTAGAGAGACCGCCCAGGGCGCCCAGGCGCAATACTTCCGCGTGACCGACCAGGTTCCTGAAGAGGTCTGGTATTGGGCAGCTCTCGGGTCTATCATTGTCTCAGCAAGTCTGTTTTTGATGGGCAAGCGCGAATGGAGCATTTTCGTCGGCCAGTGGCCCCCGACCTTCCTCCTCTTCGGCCTATTCCACAAGATTCTGCGCCCTTCAAAATAGGAGCCTCAATAGCCGCGGGTAGCCGAGCACTCGTCTCCGCCCTCTCACGCCTCACTTGCCCTCTGTCGCTGCCGCACGCAGCGAGAGCGATCAAGCGTGTCAAGAGAGCGTGGAATGCGTGTCGAGCAGGCGCTCGCTCTTCACCACCCGTGTGCCTGCATGCAGAGCAGACACACCTTACGGAAAGGGATCTCTCCAATGGAAAATATTGGCACATCAATTGTCAACGCGCTCAATGATGCGGTAAGGCTCATTCTCACCTTCATTCCGCGCCTCATCGGTTTTCTGATCATCCTGCTCGTTGGCTGGCTCATCGCCACACTGGTCAGTAAAGCGCTGACCCTGATCCTGCGCAAGGTCGGCTTTGACCGCATGTCCGAGCGCATCGGCCTCACCCGCTTCGAACAGCGTATGGGGGTGACGATGGATTCCGCCGGCATCCTGGGAAAAATTGTGTTCTGGTTCATTCTGCTCATTTTCCTGGTGCCTGCCGCCGACGCGCTGGGAGTTCCAGCCGTCAGTAATATCCTCAACCAACTGGTGGCCTATATTCCCAATGTCTTCGTAGCGATCCTCGTGCTCTTCCTGGGCGCCCTGGCGGGAACGGTGGTGGCGGACCTCGTGCGTGGAGCGACGGCGAGCGTCAGGATGGGCAACCCCAACCTGTTTGCGAACATCGCGCGCTTTGCCATCATCGGCTTTGCCGCCCTGATCGCCCTGGAGCAGTTGCAGATCGCCCCTGCGCTTATTAATGAGTTGTTCGGGGCCATTGTCGCCGCAGTTGCCATTGCCTTCGCCCTGGCCTTTGGACTGGGAGGGCAGGACACGGCGCGCAAGTGGCTCAATCGTGGAGAAAGCACGGTCAGTAGGGCAGCTTCACAGCTCCAGGCGCAACAGCAGGCCACTCAAGAGCAACAGCCGTTCATCAATAACCAGCCACCGACACGACCAGACCCGATGCGCCAGCCAGGCTAGTGCATGCAGTGAAAATGGGTGAAGCCCATATGGCTTCACCCATCGAAGTATCGTTACGTTAGCAAGCAACAAGGAGTAGCAGCCCGGTGAAGCGTTTCTCCGGCTGCCTCTCTGAGTCTGTCCCTTTCCCTACACCCGCTGAGATCGCTGGAGACCCCCTGGTGATCCAATCGGCACGGTGGTCGAACTGGCCGCGGGCGAGATCATCAGGATTCCCATCCGCGAAGAACGGGTGGTCATCAAGAAGCGGCCGATCGTGTGATGGAAGAATTGATTGTCGGCAAGCCCACAGTGCAGGAAACCAGGCACTTCTCTGAAACAGTCCGACGCGAAGTGCCTCATCTCGTACGCAGGGGCAACGTGGTCGTCCACGGCAGTGACGGGGAAGATGATTTGTAACACGTTTTTGTGGCAAGCTCCTCCCGAACTGGGGCAAGCACACGCGAGAGGAAGGAGGAGAGGATCAAGTGCAATTGTTACACAGCCTGGAGAGCTCTCTCCCAGGCGATGGCCCCTTGCAGACCGAGCAGGACGACAGGCAACTTGTACAAGCCAGCCAGCACGGGGACCAGGACGCCTTTGCGCTCCTCGTCCAAAGACATCAGCGCCGCGTCTTCAATCTGGCCCTGGGCATACTGCAAGACTACGATGATGCCAGCGAGAGTACCCAGGAAGCGTTCTTAGCGGCGTGGCAGGGGCTACCGGGTTTCCGCAGCGAGGCACGTTTTCCGACCTGGCTCTATCGCACCACCTACCATTGTTGTATGCGACAGCTTGAACGGCGCGAGCGCGAGCAAGCGCGGCACTCGGCTATGCAAGTGAACAACGAGAAGCAGACAGCAGAGTCCATCGAGAGAAGCGAGTTCCACGCGAGTATGCACGAGCAGCTGGAGCAACTGCCGACCCGGTGTCGCACAAAATATCACAGGTGAATGGAATACTGGTCTTGCATCCAGTTTCTGTGGGGAGAAAAAACACCCTCTTGCTGTTCGTTACTCACGCTATCGGTTATATACAAGGAAGAATGCCTATGTCTTTGAACCCTCGTCCACACACGAGCAGAGATGTTGATTCCGCGGCAGTGACCGCCAAATGGATGCGGCGATGCGGCCTCCCCATCGCCGTTCTCGCCTGGGCCGCTGTCTCGTTGCTGCTTCTGTGGTTGGCGGGGCACGTGGTTCAAACCCTGCTCTTGCTCACGATTGCGTCGTTACTCGCCTATGCGCTCGTGCCAGCGGTGAAATTTTTCAATCGCTTCATGCCGCGTTTTCTCGCCATCCTCATCGTCTATCTCATCGTTCTGGGCGCGCTCATTGCTCTGCTCTATCTGATTGTAAGTACGGCGATCGCGCAGTTCATCTCGCTCTCAGCCTATGTGCGATTTTTGCTGACGCCAGAGAAGAGTGGCCAGCTATCGCAACTGGAGCAGACACTCAGGTCATTTGGCCTCTCGCAGAGCCAGATTGCTTCGGCTCGCGACCAGGTCGTGACAGGTATCGAGGGATTCGCGGGGAGCGTGGTTCCCCTGCTCACAGGACTTGTCAGTGCTGTTCTGGATGTGATCCTGGTAGCGGTGATGAGTATTTACCTCGTCGCCAGCGGCTCACGCGTGTCCGACTGGTTGCGTCGAAACATGCCAGATCAGCAGCAAGGGCGCATGCGGTTTTTGCTGGATACCTTGCAGCGTGTGATCGGCGGCTATATTCGCGGCCAGTTGCTCATGCGCGGGCTCATCGGCCTCCTCGTTGGAATCGGGATGCAGTTCATCGGCGTGCCATTTGCTCTCTTACTGGGTGTACTGGCCTTCGTGTTAGAGTTCATTCCGGTACTGGGAACGCTTGTTTCCGGAGCGGTTTGCGTGCTGCTTGCCTTGAGTAAGGGGTGGGTCATCGCGGTCATCGTGCTGGCCTACTTCGTCGTCGTGCATGTGATCGAGGGTGATGTGGTCGGGCCGCACATTGTCGGGAAGACCATTGGCTTGCACCCCGTTGTCTCGCTCGCCGCGCTGATCGCCGGCGCCGAACTCTTCGGGATTGCGGGGGCGCTCTTCGCTTCGCCTGTCGCAGGGGTTCTCCAGGCGCTGCTGATTGCAGTCTGGACAGAATGGCGCGAAACCCACCCCAAAGAGTTCCAGCGAGTGAAAGACGCCTCTGTAGAGAAGATGGAGGAAACCGTCGGAGAGGCGCCAGGCAATCCAAAATCCAGACCGAAGTTGCTTTCGTAGGGTGGATAGGGAGTCCCGCAAGCAGTGTTTGAGTGGAAGAGGGAAAAGGGAGGGAGAGCAGGAACGTTTCCTTTCCGTGATTGCTCGTTCCGGCACTTCCGAAACGTCGTCTCGCATTATTTCTCGTGTCAGCTATCCTTTCTTTTATGAGGAGTGTTTGACCGGTTCCCCACTCGACTATGTACAAGGCCGAAAAAGTTTTCACCCGAATTGTTGGCGCACATTACTCTTACTATTGAGAAGCCTACGCAGGACGTATAGCGTATCTGGAGTGTACCATGCCTCGAGACCAGGCAAAAGAAAAAACCATTCTGGTAATGCTTAATGATCTAATCTTAGCAAATTTCTCGTCCTGCACAACCAGGAAAGCTGTATCAAAAGAGCCACACCGAACGTGAAGAGAGGGAATGCATTTCATCAATGTATCATTGGAAGAGATGAGTTCAGCAGATCACTTCTACCAGTAACCTGGAGCGTACACTTGCTCTCTCGTTTGCTTATGAGTTCGTGCGTGTCTCTAAAGGAGAAAGGGATGCAGAAATGAAACACGCTTTTGACAAGGATGACACGAGTCAGCGGCAGGACCAGCTATTAACCATCCTGGAAGGACTGCTGGAACTGTCAGCGACCGAAGTCAAAGCAACGCTCAATCAAGCAACGTCCCTGATTGCAGAGGTACTCGCCGCCGACAAGGTGGATGTCTTCTTCCATGACCCGGCGTCCGAGACCCTCGTGGCGCTCGGAACCAGCGATACCCCAATGGGCAGGCGGCAGCGCGCCATCGGGATGGACCGATTGCCCTTTGCCAACGGCGGACGCATCGTCGAGGTCTTTCTCACCGGTACTTCCTTCCTCACAGGCCATGCCGACCAGGACCCCGACGTGCTCGTTGGAATGAAGGTCGGGCTGGGCGTGAAGTCTATGATCGCTGCGGTCTTCGAGGTGAAGACGCTGCGCCGAGGGGTGCTGCTAGCGCTATCCAGCGCCCCCGAGTTCTTCTGGGAGCAGGATCTGCACTTTTTGGAAGCGATTGCCCACTGGGTGGGCATCGTGATCCACCGAGCAGAACTCATCGAACGAATGAAACGCGAGGCCATGGAGCAAAACCGGTGCCTGGCCTCCGAGGAGTTGCTCACGGTCATGGCCCGGGACCTGCGCAATTACCTTACGCCCATCAGGGGGCGTATCGAGCTGCTGGAGCAGCGGGCACATCGGGAAGGGCGAGAGCAGGATATCCGTGACGTTCGTGTGGTAAACCACACGTTAAGCCTGCTCGAGCGGATGAGCGCCGACCTGCTGGATGTGGCATGCCTAAATCATGGCATCTTTGCCATCAATGCTCAGTCCGTGCATCTCATGGAGCTGGTGCAGGAAGTCGTTTCTGCCTTTAAGACAGCGGAAAGGCCAATCGACCTCCACACGCGTGTGGAGGTCGTCTTCTCTGCCGACCCGGATCGGCTGCGCCAGCTGCTTGAGAACGTGCTTGCCAATGCGGTCAAATACGCGCCGCAGCAAACACCGATCGTGGTAGAGGGAGCCATTGAGCGGCGGATGGACGGACCGTGGATGATCCTCACCGTGAGCAATGCGGGACCCGGTCTCCCAGCTGAACGGCTCGCCACCTTCTTCCATCCCTTCGCAGCAGACTCACAGTCGACCAGCCTGGGCCTGGGACTCTATCTGGCGAACAGAATTGCCGCTGCCCACGGCGGGACGCTCACGATCGACTCCCCGGCAGGTCAAGGGGCGCAGGTCACCCTCGCCTTACCGGTTGAGGAGGAGGAGCTGATCGTGCATGATCAGGAGACATCCGATCCGCTCACTTAAGCTCGCGTTTCATGCTCGAGGTGCAGGAAATCGGGTTGTGTTGCAAAAATGATGACGGTCCTGTAGGCCTGGGGTTATGCTGGTGATGGAGAGGAACCAACTTCATGGACAATTGCACCCCTTTCAAACGGCGTCACGCGCGAAGCTGAGATTATTTTGCTCTGCGTTCGTTGGTACCTGCGCTGCTCGCTCAGCTATAGAGACGTGGAGGAAATGATGCTGGAACAGGGGAGGGGCTACATGTGGACCACACCACGATCTATCGCCGGGTGCAACGCTCTGCACCTGAACTGGAGAAGCGAGGCCCTCCCATCTCAAAGCGACCGGGGATTCCTGGCGCGTCGACGAAACCTGCGTCAAGGCCAAAGGCACCTGGACGTATCTGTATCGAGCAGTGGACTCGTTGGGCAATACGCTGGACTTCTTCTTGAGTACGACACGCGATGCCCGGGCGGCCAAACACTTTTTCCGCAAAGTGCTTGCCGCGCCTCATACTGTACCTCCTCGGGTGATCACGGTGGACAAAAACGCGGCCTATCCAAAAGCCTTCAAGGAGCTGAAAGCAGAGGGGAATCTCCCTCAGGACGGTGAATTGCGGCGAGTGAAGTACCTCAACAACATTGTGGAGCAAGATCGCCGCTTCATCAAACGGCTCGTCAAACCTGGCATGGGCTTCTTTTCCCTGGAGACAGCGTGGCGAACGCTCCAGGGCTATGAGGTGATGCACATCATGAGGAAAGGGCAGGTGCAAGGGATAAACAAAGGAGATATCACTAGCCAGATTGCGTTCATCTCCGAGTTGTTTGGAGTGGCGGCCTAAGCGCAGTAAGAAGGGGAGTTGCACGCCCATCGTGTTTCTCTGAGATTTTTTGCAACGCATCTGGTTAGAGATTACGCTCGACCGGGGCGGCGATAACGAGCCTCTACAAAAGAATAGACGCCGTAGGCGATCAGTCCGAGCGCCACCATGCCTGATAACACCGGTCCGAAAGGCAGATGCAGTAGCTCACTTAGCGCCGTATCCAGACCTTTCGCCTGTTGTGGATTAAACTGCACAGCAGCCACAATCAGGAAGAACCCAATGAGAGTGAAGACCACACCGAGCGCGCCATATCCCAGCCTGCCCAGGAAGATCACCGCCTTTTTCACCTGCGCTCTCAACGTTGCCAGGTTGAGCTTGCTCTGAAATTTCGCCTGAGAGGCTTTTGCAAACAGGTAAAAAGCCACACCAAGCACTAACACAACTTTCGGGATGGCATCCATATCTGCGCTGGCTAAGTGCGCCGTGTCACGCACGGTAAGATCGCCGACGCAGTCGGCTAGAATTTGAGGGACATTCCAGGAACAACAGCTTACCTGATTCCGAAAGGACGAGGAGACGACAGCATGCTGATAAAGTGGGCAATCGGCATGGCATTCCAGCCTGCCAGCCCCCGCCAGCAGCAGCCCTCACCGACCTCGCTCCTGCTGTTTTGTTTCTGGAAGGGGTGATGGGGAGGAGAGCAGGGGAAGAGTAAACCAGAACCGTGCTCCTTTCCCTGGGGTGCTCTCCACGCCCACCTGTCCCTGCTGTCTGCTAATCAGTTGCTGGCAGATATAGAGGCCTAGTCCAAGGCCCGCCTTCCACCCGCTCTGAATAGGCGTGCGGGAGGCCTGGTAAAAGCGCTGCCAGATATGCGCTTGCTGCTCAGCCGAGAGGCCAGGTCCACGATCGGCTACCCAGACCCGAACGGTTTCTGCCTCCAGATCCATACCGACCTGCACCGGCTCGCTGGCCGGGGAAAATTTGAGAGCGTTGGTCAGATAGTTGTTCAGGACCTGTTGGAGGCGATCCCGGTCCGCGTAAACGGTGATGGGGTCTTGTTCGGGCAGATCCAACGTGATGAGGCGGGAAGGATGAGCAGCCTGTTGATCCTGGACAGTTTCATACACCAGCCCGGCCAGGTTACAGTTAGCCAGGCACAATTCCACCTTGTCTTCCTGAATGTGAGAGAAGTCCAGCAAATCGTTGATCAGCCGCTGCTGGACCCGCAAGGGTTGGTGACTGCGAGCAAGCATGGTCAGTACATCTTCCAGCGTCCGTTGCTGCTCTTCCTCTAGCTGCTCTGCCTGGCTTAGCAGGAGGATCAGCCTGCGTTGGGCGAGGTGTATATTGCCTTGCAGGGCCGTGAGCGGGTTCTTGAGTTCATGAGTAACCAGGCCCACGAAGGCTTCGCGCTGCTCTTCGAGTTCTTTGCGCTTGCTGATATCACGGGCAATGGCCGAGGCTCCGATAATGGTGCCGTGGCTCTCCTTGATGGGAGAAACGGTCACAGAAACGCTCAACAGGCTCCCGTCCTTGCGCAAGCGTGTTGTCTCGTAGTGCTCCACACGCTCTCCCCGGCGAATGCGCTCCATGATTTCCACAAACTCACTCTGGCGATCTGGTGGGAAGAGGAGGGTGACTGCTTGACCCACAATTTCCTGAGCGCTATAGCCGTACATGCGTTCTGCCGCGGCATTCCAACTGGTGATCGTGCCATCCAGGTCTTTACTCAAAATGGCATCCTCCGAGGAGGAGACGATGGCAGCCAGGTGAAGACGTGCCTCCTCTGCGCGCCTGCGGTCGCTGATGTCGCGGAGGTTGCATTGCAGCACTTCGTACCCATTAGCCCGAAACAGGGTACTCACCCACTCAACATAGTAGGGATTGCCGTCGGTGGTGGCAAGTTCAAGCATCTCATAGCGCAGCAGCCGTTCCTGCTGCACCTGTCGTAAAAACGCTTGCTGGGTTGGTCGATCTGGCAGCAGTCCCACCTGCCAGAGTTCCCGCCCCACCACCAGCTCGCGGGTGGAGCCTAACAGGTGGAGCAGAGAGGGATTGGCATCGGTAACGAGGCCGCCGTGTGGATCAACCATCAGAATGGCGTCGGTGGAGGCTTCAAACAGACGACGATAGCGGTTCTCAGAGTTGCGCAGCCGTTCCTCTGTTGCTTTGCGTTCGGCGATCTCAGCTTCCAGGGAGAGAGCCTTCTGTTGCAAGAGGGTAACGGCACGCAAGCGTTCCTCCGGGCTGGCAAGGAGGGTGTAGCTCTCATCAGGGATGACGTGGGAGTGTTGCTGGCAAATCTCGGTGAATTGCTCCCCGTATCCTTCTCCCGCAAAGCCGTGGATCGGATAGGCACAGAAGAGCGAAAAGGAATGGGTGGTATGATACAACTCGTTCCAGAGGGCTTCCAGGCGGATGGCGGCCAGCTGGTTCCCCTCCGTCCACAGTTGCGCAACCATCTCCCCAAAGATGCGCACGCGGCGCCGACCCTTCACCGCCTGCTCGATCAAGCTCCCAATGACCTCGGAGAAGCGCGCTGGCTCTGGCAATCCATCCATCATGAACATCGAGAGCGTCTCGCCCGCGTCCAGGGCGAGGTATGTTCCCCGCGCGGAGGCGACGGCCAGATCCAGTCCCGTGGCCTGCAATCGTTCCTCAAGACCCTCTCGGTGCGACTTCGTGGCGATCACGATGCAGGCAGCTCCCGCGCCGAGACCCGCACCGATGAATCCACTCACCGAGTCCAGCAGGAATTCGTCCGTCTCATAGAACTGCACGAAATGCTCAGACGCATCCATCTCGCTCCACTGCAAGCGTGGCGCCAGCTTCCGTCTGGCACTCTCGTCGTGTCTGAGGGCTTCATCACGATCGGAACGCGTGTGTGTCTTTTTCGGTGTGTTTACCATGTGGCCTAATCCTTCCTTCTCTGTGGTCTCTGCTTTTTCAGGTACTGTACCATTTCTGTCCAGCTCAGGCAAAGTCAACCATAGGAAAGATCACATGCAGAGCTCGCAGGAAAAATACACGTCAAGGTCAACATCGCTTGTAGCATCCAGGCAAACGTTTGCCTCTGCATTATCTTACACGAGTCAGAGGGATGAGTGGATACAATCCTGCACGGGAAACAATGCCGGCACCGGCGTATAAGAAACGGTTCATCTTTCTCGAGCGTGTTTATACTTATCCGAAAAGAATGGACGCAGGAGTGAAAGGTGATCCCGATGTCCGAAAAGCCACCACAAGAAGAACTGCACGAGTATGTAGAGTCGATTGCTGAAGGCGTGAGGCACGAGATGACAGCTTCACGTCATCCCTGGTATCACTTGAGTCATGCTGGCAGCATATTGCTGATAATTTACACTATCCAGCTCTCCCTCTTTGGCGTGCTCATATGGTTGGTCCACATCTATCCTGTGAATCCGATCGATATCACTATTACACGCGAATTTCAGGAGAATCCTACTGCCTGGCTCAAAATGAGCATGGAGGTGGTCAGCTATCCTGGGAGTACCTTTGTGCTTCCCTGCCTCGTTCTGCTTGCGGCGGTGATCTTCTGGCTCGGTGGCCTGCGCTTAGAGGCAGCGTTCGTCGTAGCTCTCTCCCTGCTCAGCCTGGGGATGAATACGCTGGTAAAAATCCTGGTGGCGCATCGTACTGCTCGTCGCATCCGCGCTTTTTGTCGCGCTAATTGGCCCGTCGCGTATCTATCTGGGCGATCATTGGGCCAGCGATGTCCTGGGGCTCCTATCTCATTGGCGGTGTTCTTCTGGGCATCGCTCTCTGGATCTACTTGAAACTGAAAGAGCGCGGTATCCTGGAGACGGAGCGCGCACGAACACGCTCCTCGCGCTCGAAAGCATTCCGGTCATTTAACAGGAAGTGAGCCACGAACGGGAAATTCTGCTCAACGATTCGAAAACAGGAGTGAGAAGTAGATAAACTGCAAAATCCTCGTGAAGGGGTTGCAGTCTCGGATAGGGCAAAAGGAGACACCAGAAACTTAGCGTGAATGGAGTTTGAAACCTTTCTCTGCCAGAGAACGTGTTCTCAGCAACAATTGTTCAACATGACATCAGAGGTGGAGGGTAGAGAGCTTCGCCCGGGAAGACGATCGATGACCCAAAAACACGAGCCTGACGGGAAGAACATTGAACCCGGCATGGTGGTGGAAGCAACCAGAGGAGATCTGGGAGAAGAGGATGTCAGTAAGCCGAAAGTAAGCGCTGTCGTCCAGGATCAGCAGGGCAACGTCGAGAAGCTGCTTGTCCACAAAGGCGTGATCTTCAAGAAAACGCTGGAGATCCCGGCCGACCGCATTCAATCGGTAGATGAAGCTCATGTGGATGAGAACACCTCGGGGAAAGTCGCCGTCGAGGTTAGCAAACAGGAAGCCGCATCACTGACCGCTGTTGGAGAAGAGGCGTTCGCTTCTGAAAACCAGCAAGGACTGCTCGAACCAGGTGGAGCAGGAAGTCCCAACTGCCGGGGGATTGCGTGAGTTAGAAGCGCGCACTACGGCTACGCGCGCCAAACGCACAGTAGCTCAAGCGGCTGATGACGAGGTGATGCAGAGGCGAGATGGCGCTCCTTCTCGGACCGGTGGAGAAGATGAGCAGGCACAGCCTCCCAGGGGTAAACCGTCCAATTTCTTCTTCCGCGTGCTCGGCCCCGGGTTCCTGGGAGGCATGGCAGGCAATGACTCCTCGGCAGTGGCTGCCTATTCAGTTGATGGTGCGACGAATGGCTATGGACATCTCTGGTTGCTGTTACTTTCCACGCCCCTGTATCAATCTGTACAGTTCGCTTGTGCGAAACTGGGGCGTATCACGCAGAAGGGGTTGGCAGAGATCCTGCGCGAGCATTATAGCCGCCGGGTTGCCATCCCCGCCTCGCTCATCCTCGTTATTGCCAATCTGGCGTTGATTGCAGCGGACCTGGTCGCGATAGGCAGTGGGATCGAATTGATCACAGGCATCTCCTGGGTCTGGTTTGTTGTTCCAGTGGCTGCCATTCTCTGGTATATCACGGTGTACAGCAATTTCGAGACGATTAAAAAGATCTTCATGGTCATGAGCCTGGCGTTTGCCACATACTTCATTACTGCGCTATTCTCGCATGCTAATTGGGGTGCAGTCCTGGTCAATACATTTGTGCCTCACCTGGATTTAAGGTTTGCCAGCATCGGCAGCGCCGTCTCCTTGCTCGGAGCGACGATTTCGCCCTACACGATGTTCTGGCAGGTGCAGGGCGAAAAAGAGGAGAAGAAGAAACCCTGGCAAAATGAAGGATTTTACCTGATCTTAACCGGGGCAGGAGCGGCAAGCCTGATCATCGCTTTGCTCCATTTTGATCCGATCCGCCTCATTTTCTGGGCGAATGTCCTTTCAGGTGTGCTCGCGCCAGTTCTGGTGGTCTACCTTCTCGTCATCGGGAACAATCGCAAGATCATGCGGAATCAGCGACTTGGTCAGATGACGAACATCGGCCTGGTGGTGACCGCTCTCGTGATATTTACCGCTGCGATTTTGCTGTTCTATGGACTGGCAACCGGGCAAGGTGGCTAGTGCAGCATCCAACCACATCTTCGCTTTAGCCCGCCCTGCGCCCGTGCCGCTTGTTCTGGGTAGGATCGCTATGCTCGTGCCATTCTAGCAGGAGCAAATGCCCAAACCAATGTATCGGAAATAATGTATGGCTAGCCCAAATATTTATGGTAATAAATACGGTCAACCCGGATATTTGTGGAATAATTGGCCAGATATATGTGGAATGAGGATATGTGTTAAGCTCGTTTGTGCTTGAGCTAATGCCAGATATTTATGGAAAATGACATCTACTATCGCGTATGTCTCGTTAATCATGTTGGTACTCATACTCTCTCCTTGCTATGCAAAAGTGTGATTACATAGTTATAAGTATATAGTTAGAGATACAGTTCTGTCAATCCGTAGTTTCTGTTACAATCTCTCTATGAACAAAGGGAGAAAGCCAACTTGAGACTACGCCTGAGAGTAAAAGAGATAGCAGAAGAAAAGCATCTAAGCATGGGGAAACTTGAAAGGCTTGCCGATCTGTCACATCCGACTATACGAGATATATTCCGCAATCCATATAAAGAAGTAACATCCACTACACTTGTGAAGCTAGCGAACGCTCTCGGTGTATCAGTATCAGACCTCTATGAAGAGATACAAGAATAAATGTTGGTGGAGGAGAACTGGTAGCAGATACCGACGACTGATAACACAACTCTACCCAAATACCACTTCTATCCACTTCTGTTCGGGTGTTTTATGCATAAAGCGGCGAAGTGGTCTTTTATAGAGTGCGAGATAATCACACCAGTCTTGATGGCTCCAGAATATTCCGCTGGATTCTGTCTACCCAATTGTTTATGTGGATTGCCTGGTGGTGAAGGTGCGGGAGAACCAACGCGTGCTCAATAAGGCCTTGTATTTGGCGCCTGGTGTTGATATGGAGGGGCAGAAAGAAGTGTTGGGCATGTGGATGGCCCAGAATGGGGGGGCCAAATTCTGGCTCGCAGTGTTCACCGAACTGCAGAACCGCGGGGTCAAAGATATCTTCATCGCCTGTGCGGCAGCCTGACATAGAACCGCTGATCGAGTTGTTGATGGAACTGCCGCTGGCAACCACAACGCAAGAGTGGCGCTGAAGCCTTGCTCGATCGTTGCAGCGTTAGAAGTATAAAGTGAGGAGCATATGTCAAGAAAATCGAAACAATCCAAACACAACAGGAAGTTTACTGCCAGTTTGTCGCCAGTCGACAAGTATCTCAACCTCATCGGACATCACATCTTTCAAGGAAACTACGCTGAGGCAGTTACTCTCTGCGAACGCCTGTTAAGCTACCTTCCACAGCATGCCCCGCAGCGCGTTGATGTACTTGATCAACTTGGAACCGCGCAGGCCATGCTTCAGAACTTCCCGCAAAGCTACGCGGCTTATACAGAGGCGCTCTCATTAGATCCTACCAATGCCGCGTTGTGGCTCAATCGAGGCATGGCTAGTCGATTCACCTCGCGCTTTGGGAGATCGCTTCGTGATTATGAACGCGCGAAAGAGCTGACTATCAGATCTGAACTGGCAAAGAAGCTTGAGAAAGAGCTGGAGTTCGCCCGTGAGTTGGCTGAGAAAACACTGAAACTGCGCGGTCCAGACTTCACCCTGGACCAGCTGATTGAGCAGGAAGGCCTCTTCCAGGACGGCTTACAATTGATGGAGGCTGGTGAGTGGAAGGAGGCTGAGCAAGCCTTCCAGGCATCTATTACGATGGGCGATTGCTTACCACAACCCTGGGGCAACCTGGGAATATCCTTGATGATGCAGGAACGCTACGACGAGGCGGAGGCGGCATTGAAACGCGCACTGGTTATGGATCCGCGATACACGCTTGCTAAAAACAATCTGGGCGCGCTTCCTGAAATCCGCCGGACTGGCCCTCCGGCAAGAATTGATATAACAGATCCATTCAAGACCAGCAAGCTCAAGCAGTCAATTACTTTTATCAAGGAGTAGCAGACCGACATCATCGGTGGGGGAATCGCTGGTACCGCAATCACCGGTTGTGTTGCAAAAATGATGTCAGTATTTGGAACCTTCAGTATAATGTTAAAGATAGGTGAGGAAAATGGGACGTGGGTTTGGCGAGTTCAATACATAGGTAGATGGCGATATAATGGAAAGGAATGATCCTCTGTGAAACATGGTAGAAAGCTTCGATCTTGTAAACTTCTCCCGTTTGTTGTGCTTGCGCTTGTTGCGCTGATCTTTGTACCTCGTGCGGCACGTGCTACGACGAACACCGGAACCTGCCAGTCGTTCAATGTCCCCGTCAACCTGAGTGTGGAGCAACCACTCAAGTATACGATTTACGGTGAACTCTGCAATCCGATGACTGGCGCAAGCCACACTGTCCAATTACTGATACCAGGGGCCACCTATGGTCATGTTTACTGGGATTTTCCCTATGAGCCGCAGATGTATTCTTACGTTCGCGCCCTCAACGCGGCAGGCTATAGCACTTTTAACATCGACCGCATTGGCACCGGGCAAAGCTCGCATCCAGACTTGAGCCTGATCGAAGTGACTATGGATGTCGATGCTTATGTTATGCATGAGATAGTGCAGGACCTGCGCAGCGGGTTTATCGGCAACCAGCAGTTTGCGCGAGTGCTTGTTGTAGGTCATTCTCTGGGTTCAGCCGCCGTATGGATCGAGGCGGGCACGTATCACGATGTCGATGGAGTCATCATCACCGGGCTGACGCACCATCTCAATACCACTAAACTGGCAGGCATCCTGAGTTCGTTCTATCCTGCTGCGCTTGATCCACGTTTCTCCGGCGCTGGCTACGGAACAGAATATCTGACAACCGAGCCGGGGACGCGCGCGAGCGACTTCTACTACCAACCCGACGCAGATCCCGGTGTTATTGCAACCGATGAAGCGACGAAGGAGACCACGCCAGACGGGGAAGCCACGACGTTCGCGCCTGTACTTGTGGACGGCATCTCAGCGCAGATCACGGTGCCGGTGCTCCTGGTAGTTGGACAGCAAGATAGTATAGTATGCGGCCTACTTGCCACAAATTGCAGCAACGCGGCTACGGTCTGGCAGGCCGAGCAGCCATACTACTCTCCACAGGCGCGGCTCCAGGTGGCAGTGATCCCAAACGCGGGCCATGATCTCAACTTGCACGAGGCCGCCTCTCTCTGGTTTGAGGCAGCTAAAGCATGGTCCTATCAGAATATTGCGCCTTGAAGCCCAGGAATGGATTCTCCAGGTCATCTAAGCTATCACGTAGAGCGTCACGGTGATCATCTGGGGGCTGCTCTGCGCCGTCTTACCGTCGCTATCCGCCGCAGTAAGCGTGATATACGCCGTATACGCCGTATAGGTGCCCAGTATGCTTTTCGTATGGGGAGAGACGACCACAGAGCTGCCAGCGCCACTATCACTGCCGGATGAACTGGAAAACTGCACCCAGGAGGCATCTGCCATCACCGTCCATGTTACAGGTAGCCCACATCCCCCCGTTGCCTTCAGTGCTATCGTTTGCCCGGCTGGATTCTGCTGCAAGAGTGTCGCAGTGAACGACAATTGCGCGGGAGTAGCCTGTAGCACGCAGGGGGCAAGAACTGCCAGGGTGACGGTGAGTATCTGTGGGCTGTTCTGCAAGGACGCACCCGTGCTACTGGTAGCGCTGATAGAAAGCTGGCTCCTATAGACGTTTGGCGTCAGCTGCGCCGTCTGCACGCTTACCACCGCCCGCCCGATGCCCCCGGCGGAGACAGCGCCCTGAACTGGAGCAACACTGAGCCAGGGCGAAGAGGTCACCGCGTTGACCTGCCACGAGAACGCGCTCCCATCAGCATTCCTGATGGTCACTGCCTGGCAGGCGGGACTGGCCTGTCCCTGCGTATACTGGAATGCCAGGTGAGGCGAAGATAACTGCAGCCAGCGTTTACCGGCTCCCGGAGTCGTCGTACTCGTCCCGGTTCTCGTTCCAGGCCCGAGCGTGCCAGAAGCAGGCGAGGGAGATGTGTTCGTCTTTCCGGGCGCTGCTGCACCTGCCGATGGCACAGGATGATACAGCGGGATATGCGTCGCAAAGAGAATACCACCTGCGATCAGCGAAATCATTCCCCCCACGGCAAGAACAATCAGGGCAATGCGCGCGGGGGTAGGCATGGACACACGGCGCCGCGGCGGAGCCAGGGCAGGGATAGAAGATGGAAGCGAGCGCAGGCTCAGGGACACAGGCGTAAAAGGAGGCCCAGAGGATACAGGGAGTGCGGGTTTCTCCTCAAACGTTTCCGCGGCATTCTCAGCAAGAGACATTTTCGGCAGCACGCCGACCCTTGCTGGCTGAATCGCAAGTTCCTGTTCCGCCAGCAAGGGAGAAGATGACGCCTCTTCCACTTTGTCCAGGGAGTGCTGGCGCTTCAATAAGGATACACGGCACCCATCACAAAAGGGAGCAGTCTCACTACAGGGCTTGCCACAATACAAACAGCATTTCATACCATTCCTCATTCAGAATCCATTTACCTATCGACATCGCACGATGGTGTAGTGCCCACGCTACATTGTACATAAGTATATAGGACTATATAGTCAATTCCACAGGCACATAGCCCATTTGTCATAGCAAAAGAACGTATTTCTGCTGTGAGGGATTGCTACACGTAGTAAACTTCCCGCGTGTCAACTGAAGATCACAGCCAAAAAGTACTATTTACAGTTTTTATCAGCTTGCGTGTCTGGAGGTACGTTTATAATAGGGATGTTTGGATTTACCTATACGATCTCCTTCTGACCAATCGGCAAGCCGTAGAAGGTGAATGGGTATAGTTTGCTACGTAGGGAGAGAGGTTCATGCTACAGGGACAACAGCGGCGCGAAAACCACCGACTGCTCATGTGAGCGGTGAAGCGTTCAATCAGAAGACCCCCCTCTAATTTCCTGGCCTGTCGCGAGTATTTACCGACCAACGGCCATGTCATGGGGGGCGTATCCTCAGCACACGCCCGGAAGTATCCTGGCGCTTATTGAAATTGGATGAAATGTAGTTTGGGAGGTTTACATGCAAGGCATCATTTTTGTCACGTGGGAGAAGTACCTGGCCGACCGCTTTGGGAGCGCGTACCTTCAATTGTATCGAGAGACGATTGGAGAGACTGTCTCCACTGTCCCCCTCGCCAGTCGTGTGTATGACGATGCGCAATTGTTGGCAGGAGTAACTGCAGCGAGCGCTCTAGCGTATGTTCCTGCCGACACCTTGTTACGCGAATATGGCCGCTATTTCTTAGTCAATGGCTTGACCAGTCACCTGTGCGCATACTTGCTCAGCCAGGTGCATAGCGGACGCGATTTGTTATTGATGATGCGCCAGGCGCACGCCCAGATGCGCCAGGCGCCAGATGGGTTGACCCCTCCTTTGTTCCGCTGTGAAATACTGACGGACTCCCCCAACGGGCTGGTGTTGCTGTATGATAGTCACCGCCAGCTCTGCCCGGTGCTCTATGGGGCCATTGAAGGCGCGGCTGAACGCTTTGGTGAGCGGGCGTCTATTTTCGAGCGGACCTGTATGAAACGGGGCGATTCAACATGCAGCTTTGAGGTCTATTTTGTCGCCAACTCATCACATCCCTCTTGCCCTGAAACACCTCAGCAACTGACGCACACCCGGGCCAGGCAACAGATGGCGGACATGGTCTTAAGCGCCTTACCTGACGCAGAAGGCGTGACCCTGTACGATCTCCAACGAAACATGAGGCACTGGCCGGTACCGCCAGATCAATTGCGGCCAAGAGTACTGCTCGAGGCATTGAGGCACTTACAATTTGCTGGCCTCATCGCCAGTACCGCCAACCAACCTGGGGATAATCTCACGCAGCGTCGATACTGGCGTGTCCGCTTGCTCGTGCGGTGAGCAAGATGGTGGACACCCATGTTCATTACAAGGTAGGAGATGGAGAGAGAAATGTCGCAGCAGCAATTTACCCCAACTCATCAGTTAGCTACAGATGGATCGGACACCCTTTTGAAGGATCGCCAGGACTGTTTGGGAGAAGCCGACGCGTATGTGCGCCTTTTTCACCATGAATGCGGCATACAAGATGCCTTTACACAGCGGCTTGATCGGGTTCAACTTTGCCCCGCGGGACCGGGACAGCCAGGTATCCGTATCTGGAATCCGCAGCTTATCCGTTATGCAGGCTACCGCCAGCCTGATGATTCTATCATCGGTGATCCCCTGCATGCCAAATTCACCGAAATCACCCGGCGCTTCGGCTGGAAGGGAGGGAAAGGGACTCCATTTGATATCCTTCCTCTCGTGATCCAGATGCCGAACGAGCAGCCCAGAGTCTTTGAATTGCCGGATGATCTGGTGCTGGAGGTCCCGTTCAGTCATCCCGATTATCCCTGGTTCGCCGAGTTGGGTCTCAAATGGCACGCGCTCCCGGTGATTGCCAATATGCGCCTGGAAATTGGCGGCGTGTCCTACACTGCCGCTCCTTTCAACGGGTGGTATATGGGTACGGAGATCGGGGCGCGCAACTTTGGTGACATCAACCGGTATAATCTGCTTCCCATCATTGCAGAGAAGATGGGGCTGGACATTCACTCTGACCGGACCTTGTGGAAGGATCGAGCGCTTGTTGAATTAAACGTAGCCGTGCTGTCCTCTTTCGCCAGTCATGGAGTCACCATCGTAGATCACCACACGGCTTCGCGCCAGTTTTTAGTACACGACGAGCAAGAAAAACGAGCCGGGCGCATTTTGCCAGCCCACTGGGTCTGGCTCGTGCCACCGCTTTCCGGCTCGACCAGTCCCATTTTTCACATCACCCGCTATAAGAATACGCTTCTCAAACCGAACTTTTTTTATCAACCCGCCCCCTGGACGGAAATAATCTGAGCGGTTCGAAGTTCCGGTAGCGAAAAGACACTTCCCACGTGGAACGGTATGAGGCTCACTCATGCACGAACGAACGAACTAGAAGAGAGAAAGGATGTTGGTAGAATGGATGGACAGGAACTCCCTCCTGGTCAAGATTTGGCCCGAACCCGCTGGGGTACACACGCCAGTGGAGCGGCTTTCGATCGTAAGAAAACCTCGTTTTTAACGGAGCAGGCTCAAGCTTTTATCGCGGAACGATCATTCTGCGTGATAGCGGGGCCGGGGACACAACATGAAGTAAGTGGGCTGCTTGCAATGGGAAGGCCGGGGTTTGTGCATACGCCGGATAGGCATACCTGTCTGCTCCAGCTAGACAGGTGGGCAGACAACTCCCCTCTTTTTCAAAGATTGCGTCGACGCTCAGATGCCGGACAACCTGCGCGTCTTGGCCTCCTCTTCATCTGCCATGCCACACGCGAGCGACTTTGCGTACAAGCAGAAGCTGAACCGCTTCCAGATACCTCGTCGATCCTGCATCGTCTCTTCGCTTACCGCAGGTCGGTGTACCTGTTGCGCCTGCATGTGCGTCAGGCTTTCTTCCATTGTCCCAAATATATTAAAACGCGCATTCCTGGCCTTACTCTAGCTACAGAAAGCCTTTCTGGGAAGATATGGCGACCTCGGCACCTGGTGGGTCGCAGCCAGGGATGTCTATCAGAACCGGTGCGAGCGTACCTTGCCCGACGGCTCCTATGCTTCCTGTGTACAGTGGACCAGGATGGCCAATGTGCGATCAACCATCGCGGTGGGGTCCCAGGCTTTCTGGTGACGGTGCCTCCCAACCCTACTTCTCCCGGTGGGACTGTATTGCTGCCAGATTATGCTGGCAATGGAGCGTTTGAGGCAATAGGCAATATCCTGGAAACCGGGCAGGCCGCTATAGTCGTCCCCGATTATGTAGCTCAACTGGCCCTCTGCATTTCTGGTTTAGCGCGCGTATTCGAGGTAAGTGAATTGCCCGCAGCGTTGGCACAAAGCTGCCCTGGAGCCGGGCGGGTGGTAGCACTATCGGTGCAGCGCGTAGAGATACAGAGCGGGGACTGGTCTACCGCTCTTACCTATGAACGTACTTGCCCTGCGGCTACCCCTCAGAGTGAAGAACCTGTTACCATCTGTCGAGTTTAATGGGGGGGATCCAGTCCCTGCTCGTGTAGCCCTCGGTATACCTGAATACGGCAGGGGCTCCTATGTTCTGGTATCGTATGGTTTACAGGGTATTTTCTCGGTGTGTTACAATGGTGAAGCGTGGCAGTGTGGCAAGAGGCGTGGCAAAAAAAATAATAGAGCAGTAAAAACACATGGCATACAACGAATTGCCAAATCATGCCCAACAATTTGAACAGGCGATAGCAACTGCGTTCGCCTGCCGAACCGTTATTAGGTACAACTCGACACTGAGCGAAGAGCAGAAAGACGAAATGCTCGCTGAGCTCGATGCCACCCTGCAATTTCTGCGGGATCGTCTCATCGCCAATGCCGCAATAAAGGCCAATGCGGTCATATCGCCGCTACAACTGGCTGAGCTACTGGCGTCAAGCATTGAGGATGACGAAGACGCGGAGGACGTGGAAAGCAAAACGGCCGGCGCAGTCTCTTCCACTCCTCAAGAAATGCAAGCGCGCTCTGAGCCACTGATGCGCAGTCTCTATAAGCTGTATCATACCTATTTCAACCCCCAGCCTGGCAGGGGAATGAATGCATTGGAGACGCGCTACAAAAGAGCGATAAGCATTCTCGATAATGTGCAGGCAGGCATCGGGAAGCAACGAGACACCTCTGCCCAGGAAAACGCCGAACAGCCTATCCACCAGGTACAGGGTTTAATCACCGGCCTGTACTATATGTTCCACGAATTCGCGGCTGTCCTCGCCAATATTTTAGAAGGCGAAACTATCTCGGCGGAGACCGATGAGTTGTCGTCCTTAGAGAAATACGCCGCTGAGAAGATGCAGCAGTACATGTTGCGCGATATTTCGCCTCTTATGCGCGTCTACGGCACTCACCTGCAACTTCAGCAGCGCAAGGGGTCGGTCGCCAGCATGGCAAGCGACGCAACGGCGTTTTTGATTTTCCTTGAAGAACGGCTGGAACCTGGATTTCCCCGGCGGCGGGAAATCGTGGAGCAGTTGAAGGCAGTGGCCGAACTGCTCCACGACCTTTCGTCCCTGCTGTCGGATTATGAGCAGGCAGTATCCACTGCTTTGACGCTATGAGAAAGCGCTTTTAACCAACCCATTCTCGATGGTTTTTTCGAAATCCTCTATCCTCCTCGATTTGGAGCCATTCTGTATGCTATTCGTGGAGTGAGATAATTCCTCCTTGCGTACCACACAACATACAATCTTCATCTCATCTCCGCTAACGAGATATAAAAGGAGCAGACCTTAAAATGAGTACCAGCTCTCAAGACAAAAAAGCAGCACTCCGGGCAGAGAACGACTTAATCAGACTTGTAAATCAACATGCAAGTGAGATGGACAAAGAAATGAAGAGTCTTAAAAGAGAAACAGGGCTAAGGCGAAAGAGTACAATCATAGCCAGGCTGGTCAATGTAATGCGCAACAACGGCGCAAGCGAGCAGTCAATGCGAAAAGCGTTCCCAGGACTTGCAGAGTTTGCGAAGTACGCAATCAAAACGTATGACAATCCGGCCTCGAGTAAACCAGGGGATCCTCAATTGGCGCCTACTCCCGAAGAAGAAGCGCTGGGTTTGTTCCTCTCGCAGGTTGAAACGCAGGAAGTTCACTGGTTATGGGAAAAACGCATCCCGCTTGGCAAAATTACCATCCTCGACGGAGACCCCGGCATGGGCAAGTCTTTGCTCGCCATCAATGTTGCTGCTTGTGTCTCTACAGGGTATCCTATGCCTGATGGCACACCGGGCAAACAGGGAGGCGTTATTTTGGTCGCGCCCGAAGATGGCGCGAGCGATACTCTCAGGCCACGCCTGGAAGCGGCAGGTGGGGATCCTTCACGCGTCCTCCTGCTAAATATAGTAGAAGGCCAGGATGCCAAAAAGCTAAAGGTAAACGACCGCCCCTTCTCTCTTTCACATGACCTGGAGACATTGGAAGAGGCCATCAAACGCACAAAAGCCATTCTAGTTGTCCTGGACCCTCTCATGGCAGTCCTGGGTCATAATATTGATTCATCCCGCGACCAGGACGTGCGAGAGGTCTTCACTCCCCTGGCTCAACTGGCCGAACGCACAAACTGCGCGATTCTGGTTATACGTCACCTCAATAAGGGCGTCTCCGCGAATGCCCTGTATCGCGGTGCCGGCTCGATAGGTATCATCGCGGCAGCTCGCACTGCCTTGATCGTCGCCCGCGACCCTTACGAGGAGAACAGACGCACCCTCGCCACTACAAAAAACAATCTGAGCAGGAAAGCCAGCAACCTCAGCTACCAGATAGTGGAAAACGAGTCCGGTATACCTTACATCCAGTGGCTTGGAGAAAATAACTACACTCTACCAACCTTGCTTGATGGCGGAACGAATGTATCAATCGAGCGGCACAAGATTCTCCAGGTCTTGAAAGATGCCGAAGGCCCCCTCGGTCCCCAGGAGATTGCAGAACTCACAGGGCAAAAACATACGTCGGTACGACTAACCCTCAGTCGTATGCACGAAGCTAGAGAGATTGCCCGTCCGTATCGTGGCATGTACACTACGCTCAATCGTCCTTCGCTTCTTCAACAGAGTATGAGGAGCGATGCTAAAACAAGCGATACAACTGATACATTAGATACAAGTGATACAACTGATACATCAAACAAAATCGTCCCACATCTTGTGAGCGTCGGATAACGGCGCGGTACTGCTGGCTAGTGAGTTGAGTAACCCGGACATGCTGCTGAATGGTTTGAGACAATCACCAAAATAAGTTACTTCAATCAAGAAATTCTTCCAGTATCGGGATAGACAGGTCGCATCTCTCCCAATACTGCTGCCGATTTGATTGGAACTCTGTTCGGATACCGCCCACAGGTTATTTTTCGTCAGGCTGGTAATACAGTAAAACGTTCCCTGAACGAAACGTCTGTGTTTTGAGCAGTTTCAGTTTCAGTTTTTCGTGTATGCCTTTGAATAAAGGGTCACACATCCAAATTAGAGCGACGCGATCACCTGTACTAGCTGCTCGCGCTCGCGTGCCTCGTCTGTGACAGGTACCAGCATCAGCAGCAACTCGTCCAGGCCGCTCGCAAGCAGCCCGCGCAGGCGCTTCTCCACCTGCGTCTGGTCTCCTGCAACCACCAGCGCTTTCACGAGCGCATCGACACCGGTTCCATCCGCGGCAACGGGAAAGCCCGCCGATGCAAACATGCGCTGGTAAAATGGTGCTTTCGTGTAGAACGAGATGCGCGCTGTTGTTGCTGCCTGCACTGCCGCATCATCGGTACTCATTGCTACCGGGATATGCGCGACAAGCGGTGGAACGGGGCGATTTTGCGCCTCTGCTCCGGCTCGCAGCGCGGGCAAAGCTCTTTCGAGCAGGTACGGGACCGGGCAGACCCAGGAAATCGCGCCATCTGCAATTTCGCCGGCCATGTGAAATGCCATCTCGCCCAGCGCCGAGATGAGCAGGGGAATCTGTGCCGGGCGTGGAATAGGGGCAGCCACCTTGAAGAATGTGCCTTGATGATCCACGCGTCCTTCCCACAGTCCTTGCCGCATCACTTCGACATACTCACGCAAATACGCCAGGGGCGACGGCATCGAGAGTCCATAGACGTTTTCCATCACGTGGCGATGACTGGTACCCACACCCAGCCGCAAGCGTCCTGGCGCAAGATCATTGATGGTTGCAGCTTGCAGCGCCATCACCAGGGGATGGCGTGGATAAACCGGCACGATTGATGTGCCTAAGCGGACGCGCGTTGTTTGCGTTGCCACGGCGGCAAAGAGCGTCAGAGTATCCAACATGCCCATCGATTGCGTCATCCAGACCTGCTGAATACCAGCCTGCTCGGCCTCGCGTATCCTGCTAATCGTGGTGGCGGCATCCGCTGCCTGGATAGCCAGACCGACACGCTCGCGCACCGGCAATTGAGCAACATCAGCAGATGTGAGCATAGAGCGAACAGTTTCCTGCTGGGACATAGCGCATTCTACCCTTCTTTCGTCTACAAAAATCCAAATTGAAGAGGTATGCTTCCTGCGAGTAGGGTTCCTTGTCACATAGCATTGTATCA
Source organism: uncultured Chloroflexia bacterium (assembly GCA_963769535.1). Lineage (GTDB taxonomy): Bacteria > Chloroflexota > Ktedonobacteria > Ktedonobacterales > Ktedonobacteraceae > CF-113. Next base: position 1,373,598 of record CAVYMC010000011.1, read on the forward strand.
CTCCACTGAGCGCGTTGACAGCAGTTGCGCCGTCCGGGGCTGCATTCCTTGACTGCCATAATTGACTCACCTATCCTATTGGATAGTAGTAATAGAGTGCCTGGAAACCTATTGCTTTTGAACGAATTATCAAGTATTATAAAATATAAGGATGTATTGTGAAGAACTCACAAGGATTTCAAAATATGCAAGTATATACGGCTGCGGATATCAAACAAATCTATAAACTCACACAGAAACAGATAGATGATCTAGACAAGAGTAATGTCATCAAACCAGGTATACGGCCTGCTCAGGGGGAAGGCTCACAACGGCTTTACTCTTTTGAGGACTTACTTGCTTTTCGCTTCATCAAGCAGTTACTCGATGCTAGTTGGTCTATGAAGACTATTAAGACGGCGATACAGAATCTGCGCACTATTCTACCGGACAAAGATCCATTGCGTGATTTCGTGATTTTAAGCATCAATGGTTCTATTATCGGGCGTTGTGCTACTGAGCAGGGACAATCACTTCTGATTGATGCGCTTTCTCAGGGGCAACTCGTTATGCCAATTATCCTGAGCGAAATTCGTGAAAAGGTTATTCAGGATGTTCAACTTCTGGGTTCTTCACAAATCCATGCATAAAATATATTGCTATCATGGTAGGAGAAAACGTTCATGCAGTTAAGCACACTTCTTAAAGAGCTTGATTATGAGCAATCATCTCACTATCGTTCTCATGTAAGTGAATTTGAGCCTGAGACCGCTCATCTTTTTCGTGCTGCTAGTGATGCCGGAGTCAGTGGTATTTATGTATTCAAAGCGAGTCCTGCTACTTCACAAAAAATAGTGGTAGATCGACCAGCCGTTTATGTTGCTCAGGCAGAGGACTTAAAACATGCCAGGAGCATACATAGAAGTCTCTGGAATCTGGGATACGCACCATATTTAATTGTCCTGTTACCACACCAGATAAGAATTTATACAGGTTTCAAGTATTCTGTAGAGGACCCAAACGAGGGCTTTCTGGATCCGATCCCCCTTGACGATCTTCGTCTCCTGTTAGCCGAATTTTCATCAATGGCTATTGATACGGGCCGTCTCTGGCAAAAGGGGAAGTACAAAAATCAACTTGATGAGCAAGAAAGGGTGGATAAGCGGTTACTAAAGAACTTACGTCAGCTCGGCAAAGAACTGAAAAATCAAGGGTTGGATACCTCTGTTGCTCACGCTTTAGTTGGTAAGTACGTTTATATTCGTTATCTTTGGGATAGAGGGATTCTGACCGAAGCATGGTTGCAAGAGCAGCGGATAGATAAGGCGAGCGTGTTCAGCCGGGCTGCTACTGCTGATGGTCTATTCAGGCTCATTGCAGCTTTAGAGGGTCGATTCAATGGCAAAATCTTTCCCATTGACTTTACGCAGACAGATGCGCCTACTGATCTACATGTTCAGTTAACCGCCTCGGTTTTTCTGGGGGATGAGACTGTCAGTGAGCATAAGAACACGGTCATTCGGCAATTGCATCTTGACTTTCAAGCCTACAATTTTGCGTACATTCCAATTGAGATTTTGTCGGAAGTTTACGAGCAATTTATAGAGGATGCCAGAAAGAAAGGAGCCATCTACACTCCTGAAATCCTGGCGGATTACCTTTTGTCCGAGGTAAATAGCGTCAAACCCCTGACTGAAGAGACGAGAATTCTTGATCCTGCCTGCGGATCAGGCGTTTTTCTTGTCCTGGCTTATCGGCGGCTTATAGAAGCTGAACTTGCTAAAAGCGGAAAGTCAAAGTTATCCGATACGAAGCTCAAAGCGCTTTTAAGCAATATTTACGGTGTGGAGCGAGAACTAGACGCATGTTATGTTGCCGAATTTAGCCTTATTTTGTAACTGCTCAGGTAAGCTAGACTACTCGAAAGCAGGCAGGACGGGATGCCCCTGCAAGGTGGCCTCCAAGGCACCCAGCAGATGCCAGCCTTGCTTGCGCAAGGTCGACAAGTAGCTGCGAATGCGGCAAAAGGCGACCGCGCCGGCCTGGCTGCGAAAGGAGCCGGAGATTTTTTGCTGCACTTTGACCATGCGCACATCGCGCTCGGCTTGATTGTTGTCAAAAGGGACCGCGAGGCGGTGCAGGAAGGCCAGCACGGCCTGCTGGTCAGCGAGCAAGCGATCCAGCAGGTTGCGCGCCGCACTCTGTTTGACGCGCCCTTTGTGTCCAGGGGGAGCCTGCGCGTAGGGAGTGGTGGCATCGGCCTGAGCCACGATGGTCACGAACTGGGCTTGCCAATCGGCGACCTCCAGCGCATGCAACGAGGGCAGTCCTTGGGCGCGGGCCTGCTCCGTAGCCGCTTTCATGTCCAACAGCAGATCGATGAGTTCGGCGGCCCAAGCCAGTCCGTGCTCTTCGGCCAGGTAGGTCAACTCGCGCAGCAGATGCACCAGGCAGAGCGCATGCTGACAGGCGTAGTGGAAGTAGGCGCGCCACCCATCATGCACACTGGCGCCGCCAAACCGAGGCAGGATGTCGATCGCGTCCAGAGCCTCTTGGCCGCGCTTGGCATGCACCGCGTAGTGGGTCAACTGCTCGGTACAGGCTACATGCAGCCACTGCCGGTGGCCGCTGACGTAGAGGCCCGTCTCATCCTGATGCAAGACCTCCACCTTGGTCAGGGCCTGCTTGATCTGCTCTTCCACTGGCTGCAAGGTCGCGGCGCAGCGCTCAATCAGGCAAGCCAGCGTCCCTTCCGAGAGGGTCGCCCCCAGCAGATCGGAGAGCACTTCACAGGCGCGCGCCCAGGGCAAGAGTTGCTGCTGCACCAGGTACACCGCCATGGCTCCCAGACGCGGGCCGTATTGCACGGGAGCTGCGACCTCGGGCGGGAACGAGGCCACCGTGATGTGCTGACAGGCCGGACACTGTTTCTGCTCGGCCTGATGCTCCGCCACCCACAGCCGCGGGGTCGGCACATCGACCACCTGGCGCCGTTCCACCTGCAAGCGCGGCACCGCGCACAAATCCTGCTGACAGGTGGCACACCTCGTGACGGCATGCACCACGACTTCATCGGGACAGTCTGTGCCACTGCAACGTCGTCCCCTCGTGACCTGGCTGCCCACCGCCTTGCTTCCCGCTTTTCTTCCGCAGGCTCTTAGGCTGTCGCACGAAGCGGTCAGAGGAGGGAGGCAAGTGACTGTTATGGCTGTCTTTGGCCTCGCGCTCTTGCAAGGCTTGCACCTGCTGCTGCAACTGCGCGATCAGTAGAGCTTGTTGGGTCACTACCTCGCGCAACGGCAGCAGTTCGGCTACCAGCGCGTTAAGGGTGCGATTCTCTTCCTGCATCTCGGCGATTTCTTCTGGTGTCATAGCTGTACTGTAAACGGTTTCCTTTCCTTTTGCAAGTTTCTAGGACACCTGAGTAGTTACCTTATTTTAACGTTGCTTAATTATGTAGATCCGCATGAACTGCAAAAGATAGAATTCCACTTTCCCACATTACATAATGAAACAATTTTTCAAAGTGATTTCTTTGATCTGGAAGGGACATACTACGATGGCAGATTCTGGCAACGAGGATTGACATTTGACTTAATTATTGGTAATCCACCCTGGATCGAATTGAAAGATGATGGAGAAGAGGAGCTTGTCCGAAAATGGATGCTGGACCCGAAAAATAAGATTGAGCGTCCAATCAGCGGAAAACGTGTTGCTGAGGTTTTTAGCTGGCTTGTTACTGACCTACTTCGCCCGGGGGGCATTGTGGGCCTTCTTCTTCCTGCTACAAGTCTTTTTATTCTTGAAGGTCGAAACTACCGTAGACGTTTTTTCGCCAGCCATTGTGTATTTCGAATTACCAATTTCTCAAATTTGAGATGGATATTATTTCCTAAAAATGAGTTTCCAGCTTTTACAATCGTGTATCGCCCTTCGAATAATGCAGAGGAAGAGAAACCACCTATTATTCACTATGCACCATTATCCATAGATCAGATTGCCGACTCGCGAGAAAGTCCCTGGGTGATTACAGTTAATGAGCAGGAAATACAGACAATCGATCCTTCAGATGCAGAGACAGGAGAAACGTTGGTCTGGAAACTTGCTCTTTGGGGGACCTTTCAGGATAAGAGAGCCATCGAGTCAATTGAAGGGCTAATTCCGTCGACTCTTAAGTATCTCTGTAAAAAACGAGGCTGGCCTTTCTCCGAAGGTGCTCAGTTGCGCGATAAGAGTCAACCCACAACAGATGAGTTACGGGCTGCTGACGAGCTAAAGGGTAAAACAATATTTCGGCGAGAAACAATGAGAAAATCTTTGTTCCGCTTCTCTGTACCTCAAGATGTCCTCCGTGATATACCTGATGAGATGTGTTTCATTCGTGTGCAAGGAGGAGACGTGGGCCTTCAACTTACACAAGCTCCTCATATCGTTCTTTCTCCAGGTTGGGGAAGCTATGTGACATTCAGCAATACTGACTTCCTTATTCCACCTCGTGTTATGGGAATAGCTGGACCTCAAGAAGATGCGGATATACTACGCGCACTCTCTCTCTATTTAAATTCCAGCCTGGTCTCTTATTACCTTTTCTTTCACGTCCCTGAATGGGGAGTTTTTAGAAATGCCAGGTATATTACTCTCAGCGAGCTAAAAAAAGTACCAGTACCAGACTTTAGTTCAGAGCAGATCAAAGAACTTGTCTCACTGCATCTGCGCCTGGTTGCTGATGAACAGCAAAGTATTTTAGAAGCATTATCAAAAGTGCGTAGTCCGCAAATGGATATTTTAAACTCGCATCAGGCTGAGCTGTCCGGCAACATATCTGTACCTGATCTTCTATCAAGGATGTCAACAAAACAGAAAACGCGAATCGAAAAAGAAATTGATGCATTCCATGAGAACGCGCAAAGAATGATTGATGCGAAAATTTTTAATCTATTCGATATCCCTGAAGACATTCGCACACTTGTAACCGACTTTGTTCAAGTGCGCCTCTTGCTCGATAGGCCTGCTGCATTCGACGAGGTTATTCGAGCACCAGATGAACAAGAGCTTTTAGATTATGCATGTGAACTCAAAGATGAGCTTGACGGTTTTGTAGGGAATGGTACTCATCACGGCATTAGCATTACCTACTCTCCTGATATTATAGAGTGCATCATTGATGTTGTGAACACGGATATGCCAATAACACTTGACTCAAGTAAAGTAAGACCGGGTGATGTTACATCTTCTCGCATATTATCCAAACTAAGTAAAAGTCTGAGAGAACAGGTGAGCCAGTGGATATACGTACAAAGGGGACTGCGGCTTTTTGATGGGCCACGCATCCACCTCTATAAATCGCCACGTTTAATAGACTGGACGCGCACACAGGCAATGAATGATGCGGGTGATATAATTGGGGAAGTTCTCACAGAACTGTAGGGTATATGATAAATAATAAGCCTGATCCTTCCCATTTTCAACCATGGAAGGTTGCGTTCAGGAAAAATACGCACCTGCTTATCAACGCCGGATACAGTGCAGGTCGCGCTAAAATAGCAACTAATGAACTTGAAGAAGAGCATATCACTGAATTCATCGTCTGTGGGATAAAAGACTGGATGTGCCGTCGTGACCGTCCTCTCTGGTGTAAGTATTACAGTGTTCATGAAGAAGCTCCTGTGTCAGGCAAAGGAACTCATGGCAAATCCAGACCGCGAACCGATATTTTTATTGAATTAGGGTCCCGCCTTGAGCGCCCTGAGTATGTATTTGAAGCGAAGCGCTTGCGCACAAATGGCTTTGAAGCGGGTAAATACACAGGTGTAGGAGGAATGGGATGCTTCACAGGAGGCATATACGCAGAGGGATACCATGAAGCAGCGATGCTTGGATACGTACAGAGCGATACGCTCACCGAATGGAAAAAGCGTGTGAAGAAATCCATTACTGATAATGCGGTCAGCCTGTATTTACAATCGAAACAATATGATGAGGTTGTCATTTCTGAAATCCCTTTAGAGTGGGTGAGCGAACATGAGCGGAAAAATGGTAAAGGTAGTATTAGGATATATCATGTTCTGCTGGATTGTTTGCCGCCAGTGGGATCGCACAGTTACTGACTTGAGGTTCATCTGAGCTTACTCTATATTCTTTGCATCAATAAAATGCGAGGTCAAATAAACAGCGCACTGTTAGCGCAGCTCATCTGACCTCGCATTTGCACATCCCACCTCTCTAATGCGTCCCCTCCTGCCCCTTCGTCCACCGCAAATTCGGCTTCCTCGCCGCCAGCGCCTGGTCCAATCTCCCGACTGGCGTCGTATGTGGCGCGGTCTTGACTATCTCAGGATTCGTCCGTGCTTCCTCGGCGATCTGGCGCATCACGCTCACGAAGTAGTCCAAGCGTTTCGCGGGTCTCGGTTTCGGTTGGCTCGATCATCATGGCTTCATGGACGATGAGGGGGAAGTAGACGGTGGGCGCGTACATGCCGAAGTCGAGCAGGCGCTTGGCGATGTCGAGCGCGGTCACGTCGTGTTCTTCCTTCTGGCGTTCCGCCGTTGCCACGAATTCGTGCTGGCAGGTCTGCGGGTAGGCGATTTCGTAGTCCGACTCCAGCGCGTGTTTCAGGTAGTTGGCGTTGAGAATTGCGCTCTGCGAGACGTGCAGCAGGCCGTCGGGGCCGTAGGTGCGAATGTAGGTGTAGGCGCGTACCAGCACGCCGAAATTGCCCTTGTTGGCGCGCATCTTGCCGATGGAAAGCGGCCCCACATCTTCCCAGTAGTAGCCCTGCTCGTTCTTCGCGGGCATGGGTCCTGGCAGAAATGGCACGAGGTGTTCCTTGACGCCGATAGGACCCGCGCCAGGGCCGCCGCCGCCGTGCGGAGTGCTGCACGTCTTGTGCAGGTTGAAATGCACCACGTCGAAGCCCATATCGCCGGGCCGTGTGATGCCAAGCACCGCGTTCGCGTTCGCGCCGTCGTAGTAGAGCTGCCCGCCGGTCTCGTGTACCAGCGTGGCAATCTCCGCGATCTTGCTATCGAAGAGGCCCAGCGTGTTAGGGTTGGTCATCATGATCGCGGCAATGTTGGCGGCGTTGGCATCGAGCAGCGCCTTGAGGTGATCCATGTCGATGCCGCCCGTTTGCGGGTCGGACTTCACCTCCACCGAACGGTAATCGGCCAGCGTGGCGCTGGCGGGATTGGTGCCGTGCGCGTTGTCGGGAATCAGCACGATGTTGCGATGTCCCTGGCCGTTGTGTTCGTGGTAGGCTTTGATGAGCATCAGGCCCGTCAACTCGCCGTGCGCCCCGGCGGAGGGTTGCAGCGTAACTCGCGCCATGCCGGAAATTTCTGCGAGGTATTGTTCCAGTTCGTAGATCAACTGGATCGCACCCTGCACCGTGCTGTCAGGCTGCAAAGGGATGGATATGCGCGAAGCCGGGCAGCACCGCCATGTCTTCGTTGATCTTGGGATTGTACTTCATGGTGCAGGAGCCGAGCGGGTAGAAGCCGGTGTCCACGCCGAAATTGCGCTGCGAGAGGTGCGTATAGTGGCGCACGATCTCGATTTCGCTCACCTCCGGCAGTGGCGCGAGTTCTTTGCGCAGCATATTGGCGGGAACCATGCTTTCCAGCGCTTCGGTTGGCACATCCATGGCCGTCATGGTGGCGGCACGTCGTCCGGGCGCACCCTTTTCAAAGATCAATGACTCGACGCTTCTCATGCCTGCACCTCTTTCAACGCGGATACGAGGGTATCAATATCTTCTTTCGTGCGCGTCTCGGTCACGCAGAACAGTATGTCGTTTTCCATGCTCAGGGTAGCTGCCACGCAGCGAGTAGCCGCCAATGATGCCGGCCTGCTCAAGATGCCGCTCCAGTTTGTGCGGCGCAGACGGGCACTGTTATCACAAATTCGTCATAGAAGGGGCCGCCGAATTTGGCCGAGTAGCCGGGGATGGCGGAAATCTGGCGGAAAGCGTAATGGGCCTTCTGGAGACACAACTCGCCAAGTTCGCGGAAGCCCTGCTTGCCGAGAGCCGCCATGTAGATGGTCGCGCCCACCGCCAGCAGCGATTGGTTGGTGCAGATATTGGAGGTGGCGCGCTCGCGGCGAATATGCTGTTCGCGTGTCTGCAAGGTCAGCACGTAGCCGGTGCGTTTATCGCCGCCCTCTTCGACGGTCTGCCCGACCAGGCGACCCGGCAGCAGGCGCATATATTTATTGCGCGCCGCCATGAAGCCCAGCGCGGGACCGCCATAGCTCATAGTGTTGCCGAAGCTCATCAGCTCGCCCACCGCGATATCCGCGCCGTAGTCGCCGGGAGAGGCCAGCACGCCCAGCGAGGCAGGCTCGGTAATGGTGGTGATGAAGACCGCCTTGCCCTTGTGCGCTATCGGCTCGATAGCCTGCATATCCTCAATGCAGCCGAAGAAGTTGGGCTGTTGCAGCACAACGGCGGCAGTGGTCGCGCTCACAGCCGCGTCCAGGTCCTCCACCGAGGTAACGCCGTCGCGCGTGGGTACTTCTTTGACGTGAAAGCCGCGCGCGTGGGCGTAGGTGTGCAGTACGCGCCGGTACTGCGGGTCAACGCCCGTCGAGATGACCACTTCGCCGCGCCCGCCGGGGCCGATTGCCAGCAGCACCGCTTCGACCAGCGCGGTCGCGCCATCGTAGAGCGAGGCGTTAGCGATGTCCAGGCCGGTGATCTGGCATACCATCGTCTGAAATTCGTAGATGGCCTGCAACATGCCCTGGCTGACTTCGGGCTGGTAGGGTGTGTACGAGGTGACGAACTCGGAACGACCCTGCAAATGCGGCACGACGCTCGGTACGGCGTGATCGTAGGTTCCCGCGCCCAGAAACGAAATAGTAGTATCCAGGTTTTTGTTTTTGGCTGCCATGTTACCGAGCAGGCGTTTCAGGTCTGGCTCGGCCAGCGCGGGGGCAGGTTCAGTTCGCGGCCCAGGCGCACATGTTCAGGCACCGGCGTCAACAACGCCTTCAAGCGAGGAAAGGCCGAGCGTAGCCAGCATGGCCTGCTGGTCTTCCGGCGTATTGGGTATGTAGCTCATGTATCCCCCTTATGGGTGCAACAATTAACGTATCCGTAGGGGCGGGGGTGGCGGATGATAGGTGGGGGGACGCTTGCGTCGCCCGTCGTATCTATCCTCACCTTTCCGTATTCACAATTCCACGCGGATGATAGGTGGGGGGACGCTTGCGTCGCCCGTCGTATCTATCCCCACATTTCCACAGGGACACGGGCGACGCAAGCGTCCCCTCCCATCATCCACCCCACCCCCGCCCCTACGGAGATCGCCGGGTTAGCGGCCTTCGAGATATGCCAGGTAGTCATCGGCGTTCATGAGGTGGTTCAGTTCAGCAGGGTCGCTCAACTTCACGACGAACATCCACCCTTGCTCGTATGGGCTATCGTTAATCAGTTCGGGCGTATCCTTTAAGTTTTCGTTCACCTTCGTGATGCTGCCACTAACAGGAGAAACCAGTTCCGAAGTCGCCTTGACGGACTCGATGTCGCCAAATTTCCCCTCTGCTGAGACGCTCTGGCCGCCATCCCAGGGCAGCTCGATATACACGATGTCGCCTAGCTGATCCTGCGCATAGTCCGTAATGCCCACGGTTGCCTCGTCGCCATCGACGCGCACCCATTCGTCGGTCTTGCTATACTTGAGGTTGGCCGGATGGTTGAGCTTTGCCATAAGTTGGAATCTCCCTTCGGTTTATGAATGTACAAAATACAATGGGACGCGATGTATCGCGTCCCTACTTTTGGCGTTTATAGAATGGCAGCGCGACAATCTGCGCTGCGGTATGTTTGCCCCGGATGTCGATATGTACAGTTTTGCCGGGAACGGCATACGCCGCTGCGACATAGCCCATGCCGATGTTTTTGTTCAGGGTGGGAGCGGGCGCGCCGCTGGTCAATGCGCCGATTTGCTGGCCGTCGGCGTAGATAGCGTAACCGCCGCGACATACGCCGCGCTCAGTCATCTCGATGCCGACCAGTTTGCGTTTCACGCCCTGCTCTTTGATTCTTGCCAGCGCGTCGTGTCCGATAAATTCGCCTTTGTTGAGTTTGATGGTCCAGCCCAGACCCGCTTCCAGTGGGTTAGTCGCCTCGTCCAGTTCGTGTCCGTAGAGGCAGTAACCAGCTTCCAGGCGCAGCGTATCGCGCGCGCCCAGACCAGCAGGCAGAAGGCCGCGCTCTTTCCCGGCAGCCAGCACGTCGCGCCACAACTTGACCACTTCGGAAGATGGGCAGTACAGTTCAAAGCCGTCTTCTCCGGTATAGCCCGTGCGTGAGATAATGCACTCGATACCGTCTACCTGGCCCGGCTCAAAATGATAGTAGCGAATGCTGTTCAGGTCTACCTCTGTCAAGGGTTGCAGGATGTGCTGCGCCTCCGGCCCCTGCAAGGCGATCAGCCCGGTTTCGTCCGACTGGTTGGTCAGCCGAACATCGAAATTGCGAGATTGCTGTTTGGCCCACGCGAAGTCTTTTTCGATGTTGCCCGCGTTGACCACCATCATATACTGATCCTCCCCTAACCTGTAAATCAGCAGATCATCGATGGTAGCCCCGTCGGGCAGGCAAAGCTGCGCGTACAGGGCCTGGTGAATAGTGAGTTTGGATACGTCGTTGGGAACAAGATATTGCAGGTACGCCAGCGCGTCCGGTCCTTCGACCTGAAACTCGCCCATGTGACTGACATCAAATAAGCCTGCCCGTGCGCGCACGGCGCGGTGCTCTTCCAAAATACTGCTATATTGTACCGGCATCTCCCACCCACTAAACTCAACCAGCCGCGCATCCAATGCGCGGTGTTCGTCATACAGTGGGGTGCGCTTGAGCGAGGCCGCTGCGGTGTCTTCTGCTGTCATACTCGTGCTCCATTGCAGTTCTGAGGGTACATCTGTATGCTTCACAATATCATATTTTACGATACGCTACAAATTTTCGAAAAGTCGGCATGATGTGATGATATGCAATGCGCAACCGGCGGTTGCGCATTGCATATCCCTACACTGTCCTATTTCGTTATAGCTACATGGTAGCGCTGGCGTCTTGAAGAGTTATGGATTCGGCACAGTCTCCTGGAACATTGAGACTTGCAAGGTTACGCCCTGGTTCAATTGCGGGCGCATTCCTCCCTGGCCTATATTGAACGTGTTAGCATCGATTGCTAGCATCCAATTGGCAGGCTCAGTAGTAGTATCCGCCTGCCAGGCTTTCGCCCGCAACCTTGTGCCGATCACCTGGAAACGGATAGTGTAAAAGGTACCAGGTTGGGCAGAGAAAGGCATCGAAGCTATGGTTGGGCCATGACCAGCGTCCTGCCTATTGAGAATATCCAGAACTGTTCCGGTAATGCGCGCTTTGTAATAGTGGTTGTCGTCCTGGTAGCGCAGCATGACGCCAATATGAGAGTTATTGAAGCTATCGAGCATAGCAGTAGCTATTACCTCGAAAATCTTGATGAGGCGTTCCCAGCACAGCAGTATAAAGGCTACTTCCATTTGCCGTGCGGTGTATCTGGCCCTGATGGTTGACGATTGAAAAATCCATTGAATTAAGTGCATCACCGCCCCAGGATAAACCATCAGAAGCTGTTCCCCAAAAAGTCTGATCTGGCCGGTTGAAGTTATCTCGCGCCAGGATATTTGGGTTCACCTGAGTCGTTGCTGTTGTTGTATGTGATGTCGCGGATGGCGTTTGATGATTGCCACCTACAGTCGTTGTTGGAGTAGTGCGTGTTGCGAGTACCAGGGCTGTGCCACCAATCACTACAACACCAACGGCAGATACTCCAGCGATCAAGACAGCGCGCCTGGACATGCCTTTGCGTTCCGGCTCTGGCTGCCTCTGCATTGTGGGAGGCGCGGGCGGTGGCGGAGTCGCGGGATTGAACGGTTGTATGGACTGCGCTGCTACCGTAGGCGCATTTGCCTCTATGTATGGGGGTGAAGGGACGGTGAATGGCGTGCCGGGCGTGTTTACCACTGTAGCTTCCCCAGGGTTCCCTGCCTGCGCGCCGGCGGGAGTATTGCGAGTATCGGACTGCATGAGCGGCAGTATCGGCGTGGCAGGAGAAGCTACGACCGTTGGAGCCATTGTGGGCATAGGGGTAGAAAGGGTGGGCGCAATTTGCGTTGGAGCAAGCGTCGGGAAACTGGCCTGCAAGCCGCGGCTAGCCTGCTCAAGAGCGGTTGCGAACGCGCTTATACTGCTAAAACGCTGCGTGGGATCTTTGGCGAGGGCGGTAAGTATGACCTGCTCTACTTCGGGCGAAATAGTGGGAATCCTTTCGCGCAGGGGTGGAACAGGCGTCATCATATGCTTGACCGCGATCTCAGTGAAAGTGCCGGAAAAGGGGCGATCTCCGCTCAGCCACTCGTACACGATCACGCCCAGCGAATACTGGTCGCTGGCGGGCCGGGGGTGCGCCTGGATTTGTTCCGGGGCCATGTAGGAGATAGTGCCGACGGTTTCCTGCGTAAACGCGGTGCGCGTGCTTTGCGCAACTACGGCGATGCCAAAGTCACTGAGCAAAATCTCGTTGTGGCGTCCCAGCAGCATATTCTCCGGTTTGACATCCCGGTGAATGATTTTCTGATCGTGCGCGAATTGCAAGGCGCTCGCTACCTCGTTCACATAGCCTACGACGGCGCCGAGAGGCAGGCGTGTGCCGCGCTGGTGGCGCTGCCGCAATGTGCCATTGGGCGCGTAATCCATCACCAGGAAGGGAGTGTTACCCTCTAACCCGAAATCCAGAATACGCACAATATGGGGATGAATGAGACGCACCAGCGTGATCGCCTCCGAGCGGAAATCTTCTATATCTCCCTCTGCCAGATTTGTTTTCAGCAATTTGATGGCGGCCAGACTATCAAGATACACCTGTTTGCCGAGGTACACATCCGCGAAACCCCCGCTTCCCAGTAGCCTTTCGATGCGATAATTGCCCAACTGTTGACCCACGCGGTCGCTCATTGACGATCTCCTTAAACACACTAAATTGGAAGTCAGGAGCTATACACCCGTTCTTTCACCCGATGATCATTGAATATGGCCCCATTATAGTCTAATTTAACCATACGGGCAACGGTAAAAAGGACTTTTCGCAGTGTTTGTGAAGTATTACCCACTTGACAAACCTACATCATCCGACTATACTCGCATCATACGATATATTTCGTACCATATGAATTAGATCGAATCTTGTTCCAGGGAAAAGATCATGGCTGCGCAGCATGTACCGGCGCGAAGACAATCTTTGATAGTTGAAGTCGAGGCCAGCCCGGCCTACGAGTTCTTGATGAGCCTGTGCGCCTTCAACGATTCCCACGGCGATTTCCACAACGACATGACCTATGATGTGGGCAAGGCCTGGTTTGATGACATTCGCGCCAAAGCTTCGCCCGATCTGCTGGTAAACATCGAGCAGTTCAGTTTTCATAGTCACCTGGTCTGGGAACATGTATTCAGCCTGGCATATAATTGCCCACCTCCAAGAGATGTTCCTACATTTATTGCTTATCTGGAAACTATCGATGCCTTAGAATTGCGGCTGCACTTGCTGGGATATTATGTGCGCGAGCATCGCCGGGTTACTCCCCCCGAAATCATCTACGCGGCGGCTCAGGGGAACAGTGAAGCGCAGAAACAGTTGCTCAAAACTTCATTTCCTGATGATGCCGACTGGCAAAAAACGTTGCGCTGGCTGCTGGCTCTTGACATGACGGCCACAAAAAATATGTTGCTTGATATTTTGCGAGGCTGGTATGACGAGGTTTTTCGAGAGCAGGAGCCGACCATCTTACCCATCCTGGCGCGCGATGTCGAGGCCAAACGTGTCTTGAAGGCCACTTTGTCGCCAGAGCAATTGATCGAAGCCTGTACCGGCTGGGAATACGTGCCGGAGCCTGGCATCAAGCGCGTTGTACTCATTCCTTCCTATATCAACCGTCCGTACAACTCGGACGCGGAACATCATGATACCCGCATTTTCTACTTCCCTGTGGCAGACGAGAGTGTCACTGCCGACACGAACGCGCCGCCGGTGCGTCTCTTGCGCCTGGCAAAAGCGCTGGCTGACGAGCGCCGCTTGCGCATCCTCAAGAAGCTTTCAACGGGAAGTCATACGTTGCAAGAACTGGCGGATGATTTCGGAGTTGCAAAAACAACCATGCATCATCACTTGATTACGCTGCGCTCGGTTGGGCTGGTGCGTATGAGGTTGAGCGATAAACGCTACAGTTTGCGCCCGGATGTGATAGAGAGCCTGGGAGATTTATTGAGTACATATCTTACATAGGACGAAATAGACGAGTAGGACGTGTTCATGCCGGCCAAAGCTTCAAACACGCCCTACCCCTGACCTTACGGTTGGTACCGTCAGGCTGCTATCATTCTATAGCATGGCGGCCTGATGGTCAATCGATGCGCCTCTTGAGTGAGTTTTCGCCATCATGGGAGGAGATTGACTATGCATCCGCATTTCCAGGAACACCTGGCAAAGCAGCGCAGGGAACAGTTCTTGCGCGAAGCTGCCGCCTATCGTCTATCGACCAGCAATGCGCCGTTGAAAGGCGCTACCTCACCCTTAGAGCATCCCGCTTTCCGGCGTCTGTGGTTGGGACTAACCATCTCGCGCATGGGCGATGCGTTGACCATCGTGGCTCTGACATGGTTTGTCCTGCAATTGACCGGTTCAGGTCTCGCCATCGGTCTGCTGGTGCTGTGTTTCCAGTTGCCGGCCATGGTAAGCAGTCCATTGATAGGCAAACTGCTTGATCGCTACCAGCCGCGCCTCATCATGGGCCTCGACAACTTCTGGCGCGCCGCTATTATTGCCGCCATTCCGATTCTGTACTGGAGCGGCAACTTACATCTCTGGATGGTCTATGGCCTGGCGTTATGCGCCGGAACGCTCGCGCCTGCTACCGAGGTCGGTATGCGCGTCGTCATTCCCCGTCTCGTTCCCTGGAAAGAGCTGGAACGCTCCAACGCCCTGTCGTCGATTACCTGGGACGCCGCCACGCTGGTCGGGCCGGCCATGGCGGGCTTCCTGGTCTTCTACATCAACGCGCCCGCCGTGCTGCTGCTCGACGCTCTGACGTTCGTATTCATGGGTATGATGGCTAGCTCGCTTCCACGCCTGGCGCAGGCGCGCAATGGAGAGTTGGGAAAACGGGGCAAAAGAAACCTGTTAGGATTTGGCGCGATCATCAATACACGCAGCGTATTATGGCTGAGCGCGCTGACGCTGCTATTTCTCTTCGCGCAAGGCATGGCGGAGATTGCTATGCCTCTGTACAGTCTGAGAACGCTGGGGGCGGGTTCGACTGGCTATGGTCTGCTGATGTCGGCTTTTGGCGCGGGTTCGCTACTGGCGCTCGCTCTAATCAGCCAGCGTTGGGTAGGTCGCGAACGCCAGGGTATTACACTCGCCTTGATCCTGTTCCTCAGTGGCTTATTGCTGCTGCCGCTTCTCCTGATTCGCTCGCTGCCTGTCGCCATCGTCGTCATGGCTCTGGCCGGGTGCGCTGCCGCGCCGTACTACGTCGTTGAACAGACGCTGACGCAGCGACTCGTACCCGAACAGGTACGAGGCCAGGTTTTCGGGGCGCGCGGCGCGCTCAACGTGGCGGGCTATCCGCTCGGCGGCGCGGTTGGCGGTGTGTTACTGGGAGCGCTGGCCGCTCCCCTGGTGATAGGCGTCCCGGCCCTGTTATGCATAGCGATGGCCTGCGCCTGCCTTATCTCTCCTACGATGCGGGGTTTAAGGCGAGACGTAAGCCTTCCTGAAATTCGGTAATATGCGCGCACCCGCCCTGACGAATATTACCGGCTAAAACCGGCAATGATGCGTGACCCCATCCTGATGAATTTCGACGACTGAATGGGGTAATGGCCGGAGACGTTCGCCGTCGTCCTGTAGGGACAAGGGGCGGATGTGGGGAAGGAGTCAATCACGCAAACGGCAATGGTGACGTATGAAAGTCGCCCTGTAGGGACAAGGGGCGGATGTGGGGAAGGGTGGGGGCCTTGTGCTTGTCCTCGTCGCAGCACGATTCGTTGAAGTTCCTTGAGGCGAAGTGGTCTTCCCCCAACGAGGACAAGCACAAGGCCCCCTCATCCACCCAACCCCGCCCCTTGTCCCTACAGAAGGGAAGCGACCGCTTCGTTTCATTACCGGTTTTGGTCGATAATATTCATCAGGGGTGAGAGAATGGCATAAACCCTGCTATACAAAGGTGTATCAGGATCATCCAACAATCGCCCGCCAGAAGATAGTAGCCAGTTGCGCATACCCGGCAGGACTGGGGTGGAAGCCATCGCCGCTGATGTATTCGGGGTGCGCGGTAATCTCGCTGCCGCGTTGGAGCAGGTCAACCAGTGTCACGCCATAACGCGCCGCCTGTTGAGCAATACCGGCATCCCAGCCCTCAATGTCTCTGAGCATTTGCGCTTTCTGAGAGGCAGTGTCACCGGAGAAGGCTGGCAGGCGCGTCAAATCGGGCAAATTCGCCATGAAGATACGCGCGCGCGTCCCGCTGCGCAATTGCGAAAGCAGCGTCGCGAGGTCTTGCATATACTCATTATAGGCCACGCCCCCGATGAAATCGTTAGCGACCAGCCAGACCGTAATCAAATCAGGGGAAGTGCTTAATGCCAGTGGCAGTTCTGCCGTTAACGCCTCATGCAGGTGGATGCCATTCACCCCCAGGTCTATCGCGTGCGAACCTTTCGGCAAGCGCGCCGCCACCAACGGCACATAGCCCTGCGAGACGGGAGTATCGCTCCCAATGCCTACCGCGTCAGACGCTCCCAACGCCACATATACCAGTGGCCTGCTCAAAAAATTGACAGCAGTTGGCTTTGCCTGAACGGTTGAATGCGAGCCTGTTTGGGCCTGTTTATTTGTTTGCTGTGCCACCGACACGCCGCCACAACTTGCAAGGATGAAGGCAAGGGATAATAAGGACAGCCCTATGAGCGCATGAATTTTTATAGATACGGCTCTATGTGACAATTGGTAGCTCCTGGAAATCTATCCCCGGTCAACCATCTCCAACTTACCTGTCTCGATATCGATCACTAACCCATGCACTGGAATCTTCGGCAGGAAGGGGCTGTTGCGAATGACGTTGACCACTTCGCGCACATTGACATGCACATCGTTGAA
This sequence comes from uncultured Chloroflexia bacterium, assembly GCA_963769535.1. Lineage (GTDB taxonomy): Bacteria > Chloroflexota > Ktedonobacteria > Ktedonobacterales > Ktedonobacteraceae > CF-113. The sequence continues at coordinate 1,390,779 of CAVYMC010000011.1, forward strand.
AGCGCCGAGCCAGTTGACCAAACCTTGCATATCTCCCACACCTTCTTCTCGCATAAGCTTGTCGGGGTCAACGCCTAACGCCTGCATGGATGCGATCAAAGCGGTGGGATTGGCATGTGATAGTCCGCATTGCGTATGGCCGATGACGGCAACTTCGCGCACACCCAGCAGGTAGATGCCGCCGGCCAGCGAGCGAATCAGGTCGTTGGCCGCCCCTTCACGTTCAGGTTTGGAGATAGTCGCGCCTGCCGTGCGTAGTTCCAGCACGTCGCCACGTTCCAGGCCAAGCGCCTGCTCGAACATTGTCACCAGGCGGCAATCCATGCAGGTCACGACGGCCATATGCTTGCGCGGCGCGTGTCCAATAATGGGCAGTGTTTTTTGCTGTACGAATTGCTGGTTATGCGCCAGTATATCATCAATTACCATGTCGCTATACAATCCTCTCAATAAATTTATGCGTAATGGTGCAGAACTTCTCACAGCAAAAGGCTGTGAGAAGTTCTGCACCATTACTTTTATTCTCCCTGTACGGCGGAATAGCTGGCTTTGCCGTCGAAATTGTAGAGGTTCTCGATCTTGATGAAGTCGAACCCGGCTCCGTCGATGCGTTCGAGCAGGTGAATGATCTGGGAATGATCGATGGTCGCGCCCCGGTTATGAGCCATGAAACGGCAGCGCCAGTGATCGGTGGTGAAGGTTTCGGGCATGCCGCCCGGCCACACCCTCGCGCCGCGATTGGTAATCGTAGTCAGTTCCAGGCCATTGCTGCCAACTTGCCTGAACTTCTCGCCCAGATCGTCGGGGGTGCCGCTGTGCCAGTCCAGGAAGACATCCACTCCCACCAGGTCCTTCTGTTCATCACTGGGCGTGCTGACGGTGGGCGCGTAGGACGTGTGCCGCGGCGCGCTCGTATAGCTGACGGCTTTGAGTTGTTTGGGTACCTGCCCCAGGCGAGCGATAACCGCATCGGCAAATTCGCGCGTGCCTACTCTTTGCTTGCTCACGCCATCCACGTAAATATCATACGTATGGATGCCGTCTTCGACGGTGCGCAGCCAGGCATTGTGGACGCTGGTGGCGACATCCGGTTGATCGATGTGAACCAGCATCATCACCGCGCCAAGCAACAGCCCGGACGGGTTGGCGAGATTTTGTCCGGCGCGCCGGGGAGCGGAGCCGTGAATGGCCTCGAACATGGCGCAGCGGTCGCCGATATTGGCCGAGCCTGCCAGCCCGACCGAACCGGCCACCTGCGCTGCTATGTCGGACAGGATATCGCCGTACAGGTTTGGCAAGACGATCACATCGAAGGCTTCCGGCGTATCGGCTAGTTTGGCCGAACCGATATCCACGATCCAGGCCTCATTTTCGATGTCGGGATAATCGTTGGCGATCTCGTTGAAAACTTTGTGGAACAGGCCATCGGTCAGCTTCATGATATTGTCTTTCATGAAGCAGGTGACTTTTTTGCGGTTGTGGCTGCGCGCATACTCGAAGGCATAGCGCACAATCTTTTCGCTGCCGGGGCGGCTGATGAGCTTGAGGCTTTCCACCATATCGTGGGTCTGCCGGTACTCGATGCCCGTGTAGAGGTCTTCCTCGTTCTCGCGCATGATAACCACATCCATCGTGGGATGTTTGGTATCCACGAATGGATAATAGGAGACACATGGGCGCACGTTGGCGTACAGTCCGAACATTACGCGCGTCGTGACGTTGAGACTCTTATAGCCGCCGCCCTGGGGCGTCGTAATGGGCGCTTTGAGAAACACTTTGGTGCGACGCAGCGATTCCCAGGCGCTTTGCTCGATGCCCGCGCTGTTACCTCGCAAATAGACCTTCTCGCCCACTTCGATCTCTTCGATATCTATGCGCGCTCCCGCCGCTTCAATAATGCGCAGAGTGGCATCCATGATTTCCGGGCCGATGCCATCGCCACGCGCAACAGTTATAGGTACATTCTTTGACATTGAAACACCTTGTCCTTTTCCGGTTTGACGTTTGTTTTTCCACTTCAGTTTAGCATAGGGATGGGCCAGGGGCAAGAGGGGCCAGGGCTGTCCCTGGCTATCCTATCCCCAACAAAACCTGCAAGCGTTCGCGGTTCAGGACAACTGCGCGCCCCTGGCGCATCTCGATAGCCCCGGCGGTTTCCAGTTCCTTGAGCGCGCGTCCCACCACTTCGCGCGCCGTTCCTACGATGGCCGCCATCTCCTGCTGCGTTAACTGGTGTCGCGTGGCTTTGATGGTGGGTGATGTTTCTTGCTCCAGCAGCAGCTTCGCTACTCGCGCTGTGACATGGCGCAGCGAGAGATCCTCGACCAGCCCTACGAGATGACGGAGCGCTTGAGCGAGCGTTTTGATGACCGCCGTAGCCACTTCCGGCTCTGTCATAATCAACTGGCGCAGCTCAATATGCCGTATCATGTAAATCGCACTGGACTCCATGGCGGCGGCGCTAGCCGGATTAGGGCCGCCATCCAGCGCCGGCACATCGTTGAAGGTGTAGCCGGCTGCTATCAGGCGCAGTACCTGCTCTCTACCCTCCGGCGACGTTTTGAATACCTTGACCAGCCCCTCGGAGACAAAACACAGCGTTCCGCCTTGATCGCCCTCCAGCAAAATAACGTCGCCTCGCTCATAATGCCGCTCAACGGTCATACCCGCGACACGTACCAGTTGGTTCTCGCTGAGCGTGGCAAAAAGCGGAATCTGCCGTAGTTTCGCGCTCTGCACAGTCATAGCAGCTCCCCTTTCTCCCCGGTTGCGACCTAAGTCACAGTAATTACATCACGTCTTAGTATACCCTATAACTATCAGGTCTATGTTCTTCGGAGTGGAAAGGGCCAGTAGCGACACCCCTTGTGGGTGTCCCGTGGGGTACTGCTACGTCTCACTCATAGGATACGGGACACCCACAAGGGGTGTCGCTACTGGTTTCACCCGGAATAATGGAGAACCAATTATCATACTTCCCGTCTGTGGAAGGAGAAGAGGAAACATATGAACCTACCTTTAGACACATGGAAAGCGCAGGCCACGAAAATCGTAGATGTGCGGCCCGATCTGGAACGGGGCGATGAGCCATTTGTGCGGATTATGGAAGCCGCGGAAGCCACTCACGCCGGCGAGATTCTAGCTATTATCGCGCCGTTTGAACCTGTTCCGCTCTATGGTGTACTGGGAGAACGAGGGTTTTCACACGAAACACGCCAGGTAAACGCAGGTGAGTGGATCGTGCAATTCCGGCGTGGTTAACGTGCAATTCCGGCGTGGTTAAAAGGAAGCGCAAAAAATGAGCAAAACAAGAATCTGAACCTGTCCGCATCATAATAAACAGACCTGATCAAAAGGCCAGCGCCATAACCGCTTCGCCTGGCCTTATGGGAGGCAGACAGGGAGTGCCGCTTTCTGTCCCGTTGCCGTTTCTGCTCACGGGCATTGCGGCGCTCGCGCTCTTCAGCGTGCTGCTGCCCTGGAATATCTCAGAGGCATTGTTTGCCCCCGACTTACCACACGTGCTGGCGCTGGTGCATATGCTGACGCTTGGCTTTCTGACGATGGTGATTATGGGCGCGTCCCTGCAACTGGTTCCCGTGATTATTGCCGCGCCATTGCGCGCCACGCGCTTCTTGCGCTGGCAGTATCCCGTCTACGCTGGCGGCGTTGCCCTGTTGCTCAGTGGCTTCTGGTGGATGTTACCAGGGCTGATGATTGCTGGTGGATCGCTGATCGTGCTGGCCGTGCTTCATTATATTACTGTGCTTGCCATCACCTTTGCGCGGGCGGATAAACGTCCCCTGACGGTTTCCTTTCTCATAACCTCGCTCGTCTACCTGGGCATCGTGATGTGCCTGGGATTGACCGCCGCGCTTAATTTACAGTTCGGTTTTCTGGCCGCAGCCACTGATCGCCTCTTGCTCGCCCACATCACGCTGGGCGTGGTTGGCTGGCTGACTACTACGCTCATTGGTGTCTCCTATACGCTGGCGCGCCTCTTCGCGCTGGCCCACAGCCACGGCGACCGCCTGGGGCGCATCATCTTCTGGCTGCTTAACGCCGCTATAGTCGCGCTGGCGCTCGGCTTCAGTCTCGCCTGGCTACCGCTCATCGTCGCCGGTGGTCTGGTGTTGATAGCTTCTGCCTGGCTTTTTGGCTACGACTATGTACAGTTGTTGCGCGCTCGTAATCGCAAAATGCTGGATGTAACACAGTATCACGCCATCGCCTCGGTAGTTTATCTGATGCTCCTGATACCCTCCGGCGCAGGCGCGGCCATCTTCGGTTGGGGCAATCCGGCCTTATTCGCCGCGCTCGGCCTGGCTGCGCTGCTCGGCTGGCTGGGACAAAGCATCATCGGTTATCTTTACAAGATCGTGCCGTTCCTGATCTGGCATGAGCGGTACGGGCCGTTCGTGGGAAAAAAGAAGGTACCCCTGATGCGCGAGATGTTACATGAACGTTGGGCATGGGTAAGCTGGTGGCTCATCAACGTGGGGCTGATCGCGACAATAGCAGCCTGCCTGTTCAATCCCCCTCTATGGATAGCGCAACTTGCCAGCGCAATGCTAGCCGCCGGTTGCGTCCTTGCCATGCTTAACGTGTTTGGCGTGGCGCGCCATCTAAAACGTGCCAGCTAGAATCCCAGCAGATGTCGCCCTTCCCCGGTCATCATGGCCGGTTCCCAGCGCGGCGTCCATACTAACTTAACCTCACCACCGGAAATGCCCGGAATATCTTGCAAGACCGCGCCAACGCCTTCGGCAATCGATTCATGCATGGGGCAGCCGGGCGTCGTGAGTGTCATGGTGAGCGTTACATAGCCCTCCGGCGTCACATCAACACCATAGACGAGGCCCAGGTCCACAATATTTACACCCAGTTCCGGGTCGTATACCTCGCGCAACGCCTCGTACACATGTTTGCGCGTTTCCTCGATAGCTGTTGTTTCGGGTATCATGATACCTCTTTTCCGCATATTGCTCGCTGTGTTTCTCCATCACAACAACAAGAAGATGTGATACAGCTAGCATACCCGGTAAGCGCGGGAATTGGCAGCGACATTAGTCACAGCATATTGCCATAATTTAGCGCATACTTGATGCATACATGTGATGCTGCCAGTACAGGCAGCAGTGAATAATACGAAGGAGATAGCAAGACTATGACAGAAGAAACCATCGCAGTACTGGACGTGCGTGAAATCATGCCACGCGAGCGGCATCCCCTGATTTTCTCGCACCTGGACGCGCTCAAAGTTGGAGAGGCGCTGCGCCTGGTGAATGACCATGATCCCAAACCACTGCGCTACCAGTTGCTGGCCGAACGCCCGAACATGTTTGATTGGGAGCCAGAAGAGCAAGGGCCAGAACGCTGGGCAATCCGCATTCGCAAAATCGCCGCCGAATAAGCGACGGCTCTCTATCCACACCTGTTCTGTATTCACATAAGGAACATAAACTCATGAGTGAGTCATCACAAACTCCGAAGAACCCGGAGACACCGCTTCAGTTTGAAGCGGGGAGCGCCATTTTGTTTGATCTACGCGCGCTCACCCACTTCCACGACGATGGTCCCCACGTTCAAGTATTGTCGGATACTGGCGCGGCGCGCCTCGTGCTATTCGCCTTCAAAGCGGGTCAGCAACTCAAGGAGCATAGCACCTCCAGCCAGTTTCTGGCGCAGGTACTGCGCGGTCGCATCACCTTCAACACGCCGGGCCATAGCGCGAAGCTGCGAGCCGGCATGGTTTTACAGGTAGAGGCCAATATTCCGCATAGCGTCACTGCATCGACCGATGCTGTGATGCTGCTGACTATGACCCCCAGCCCGACTTACCACAGCCTGCAACACGAGGTTTTTGATAAACTTACGCCTCTCGTTTCACGCGCAATATGATGCCAGCGCCTTATCCCGAACTGTCCACTTTTTCCTTGATGGGATTCCAGAGCGGATAGGGGATACCTGCCAACCGGTTGATGGCGAAGGCTTGCGCGGTGAGCAGCGCCACTGCGATCAAAAGCAAAACGAGTTGCCAGGGTTTGGTCAAAATGCCGAGCGAGATAATGAGCGTCGTGGCTCCTGCCGGTGGATGAGGCGACTTGAGTAGCACCATCAGGCCGGCTGTCAGGCCGAGTGAGAGGGCAGCGGCGATCACGCGCGGCCACGACACGCCTACGGCCAACGCCGGACCAGCCGCCGTCAAACCTGTTACAACCAGGCTGAAATAACCCGCCAGCACGCCGATAGTGTGACCAATCAGCGTGTTGCGCGGCGAGGCGCTGGGCGCGCGCGGCGTGTAGAAAAAAAGGAAGGCGGTTGGTCCCAGGGAAGGGAAGATAAATGGCGATCTTGTAATCAGCGCCAGCGCAGACATTAGCCCGATGCTGATGCAGCCGTTGATAAAACTGAATAGCGCCAGCACGGGCGTTTGTGAGTAGCGGCGCGTCAGCCATGGCAGGCGTATGTGCGCGAACAAGCCGCGCAAGATGTCCGACATTTCACCGCCGATGGGGTGTTCGCGATCAATGCGGCCATAGATACGCGACGCTGGCGGCATCTCTCCGGCCTGGTGGCGATCTTGTCTGCCAGCGTCAACGTCACTAGCACTCTCTTCTTTTTGTGCCTCTGGCTCCATGTACGTTTTCCTCCTCTATCGCCTTACGTTTCTTCGATGCGTCTACGGGGCCAGAAGACGATGAGCAGCGCCAGGGCGAAGCCGATACCGCTTGCAAGAGCTAACCAGCCCAGGCGCCCGGTTCGCCCGGAGAGCAGTTCGTAGAGCGCGTCGGTGATGATGGCAAGCTGCGCAATCAAGATCACAGCCAGCAAGAATACCTGCCCCTGCACGATAGCGATGCGTCCCTCCAGGCCGCGAAAGTTGGGGGCGGGCATCAATCCACGCGGGCCGCGTGGCGGGCGCTGCACGGATGGATCGTCCGGGTTGGCCTTGCGCCTGTAGGTTCCCGCGTCATGTGTGCTCATCGCTCAATCTCCTTAACGGCATAAATCATACCGTTCTGCCTGGCAAGTTGTATCAACGGCAACGGGCGTATGGGCGGCCCCGCCAGTACGTTGCCCGTTGCCGCGTCGAAAAGCCCTTCGTGGCACGGGCAATGCAGTTTGCCATCCCCCGAATAGAGTACCGCGCACGAAAGATGCGTGCATACATCGCTATAGGCAACCAGTCCATGACCTGGCAGGTTAATCACAATACCCTGCGCATACTGGTCAGGGAAGTCGAACACCTTCCACTGATTTTCCGCGAGTTCCCCTTCTCTTGCGATGGCTACTGCCTTCACGTTGGCACCCTTTGGCAACGCGCCCAATATGGCAAGCGCACCCGTCGCCAGAAAAAGCGCGCCCGACCCGGCCAGCAGAAAGCGTAGCGTGTCGCGCCGTGTGACAATCTCGTCCTCGTCCCAGGGATAAGGGAACTCTTTGCGCCATTCCTCGTCCCTGACCTCATATGCCGGTCTGGATGAGCTTTCTGTTGTTGCCTGCGGGTCTATTTCCTGTACCATTTGTTTGTATCTCCTGATATTTCAGGGTGGGGCTTCCCCTCCGCCCCGCCCTGGCTTATTGATGCATGTATCGGCGCGGGTTCGAGTGGCTGGCGTGGCGTCCAGGGCTGCGACGGGACTTCGCGCTGTGGGATGCCTGCCGTTTCCGCATTAGTCCATGTATCGGTATTCTGGTTGGCTGTTGCTGCTGGAAGATTGGCGCGGGAACGAAAGCCCAGATTATGTTCCTCGATCAGGGCCATCAGATCCAATTCTTCGTCCTGCTGGCGCATAATGACGTAGTTGCGCGTTCGCACGTACTGCCGCCCGAAGGAGAAGGTGTTCACGGGTTTTGCGCCTTGCTTCGCGCGACCAGCCGTGGCCCACTCCTCGTAGGTGCCATAGAAAATGGCCTGTGTCGGGCAAACGGTTGCGCACATGGGGCCTTTGCCCTGGCTGGTGCGGTCGTAGCACAGGTTGCATTTTTGCATGTAGTGACCGGCGATATTGAACTTAGGGACGCCGAATGGACAGGCATAACCGCAGTTTTCGCAGTAGATACAGCGCGTCTCATCCGCCGATTGCACCACGCCATCGGGGCTGACCAGGATGGCCTGCGCGGGGCACACCTGAGCGCATGGGGCCAACGGCTCCTCGCAGTGCATACACAGCGTTGGCGACGAGGCTACCGTGTTGTGTCGATCGAGGTAATCGATGTAGATCATGCTCTCGCCCTTGTGCGTATCGCATTCGCGGCAGGCTGCCACGCACGAGCGGCACCCGATGCAGCGCGAGGGATCGAGAAACATCCTCTTTACCAGGTCGGCCATTGTCTCTTTCCTCCTCTAGCGTAGCGTCGGGTTCGGTTGAGAGTACGCCATCGGCAGTTCGCGACGCCGTTTCCCCGCTGCGAGCAAGTCCTGAACGTCCAGGTCTTTGGCCCATTCTGGCTTTTGTGACGCGCGCACGGCGACAGCGGCGCATACTTTGTACTCTGGAATCTTCATCATTGGCTCAAAGACCGGGTTGGTCAACTGGTTGACGGCCTGCGTATGCCCGTAGTGATAGGGGATGAATACAGTGTCTGGTCGAATTGAGCGCACCACCAGCGCGGGCGCGGTCATCTCCCCGCGCCGCGTGCGCACCGTTACCCAATCGCCATCGTGGATGCCTAAATGTTCTGCTGTTTGTTCGTGCATCTCCACCCAGGGATAAGGAGCCTGTTCCATCAGGAACGGCACGCGCCGCGTCTGATTGCCCGATAGGTAGTGATACACCACGCGCCCGGTCGTCAGCACCAGTGGATAGTCCTCGTCCGGCTCCTCGGCGGGCGGAATGTAGACAATGGGGTGGAAGCGCGCACGGCCATCGGGGAAGCCGAAACGTTGCTCGTACAGGCGCGGCGTGCCGGGATGGTCTTCGCTCGGACAGGGCCAGAAGACGCCGTTTTGCTCATCGATCTTCTCATAGGTGATGCCCCAATAGTCTGACTTCGCGCCCTTCGTGCAGAGCCGCAGCTCATCGAAAATATCACGCGCCGCATGGAAGTTGAAGTACTCTCCCTTGCCCAGCCGCCGCGCCAGCTCGCACACGATTTGCCAGTCCACCCGCGCCTCACCGGGCGGCTCAACCGCATTGTTATATTTAATTACGCGCCCTTCGAGGTTAGTAACTGTTCCTTCGTCCTCTGCCCACACGGAGCCAGGCAGCACGATATCCGCCAGTTCCGCCGTTTCGGAAAGGAAGAAGTCGGTCACAACGAAGAGATCAAGTCCGCGCAGAGCTTGCTCCACCGTATGCTGATCGGGGAGCGAGACCATGGGATTCGAGCAGATCATGAAACAGGCGCGTAGTTCCTTACGCAGCATGGCCGGGATCATCAGCGTGGCTGGATAGCCTGTATGCGGTAAGTCCTTCTCATCGATGCCCCACACAGAGCAGATGTAGGCGCGGTCTTCGGCGTTCTCGATGTCGCGGCAGCCGGGAAGTTGAGAAGCTTTCTGGCCCACTTCGCGCCCACCCTGTCCATTGCCCTGTCCCGTAAGCGTGCCATAGCCAGCGCCAGGTCGCCCGAAATTGCCGGTGGCCAGGGCCAGGTTTATGGCAGTGACGCCGTTATCAACCCCCTTGCTCTGGTGTTCCAGTCCGCGCGCGGTGTAGATCAAGGCGGCCTGGGCCCGCCCGAACATGCGCGCCGCCTCGATGATGGCCTCTGGTCGCAGTCCGCACACCTGCGCCACGCGCTCTGGCGGGTACTGTTCGACCAGCGCTTTCGTCTCTTCCCACCCAACTGTGCGCTCGCGTATGAAATCTTGGTCGATCAATCCCTCTTTGATGATGACGTGCAACATACCATTGAGCAGGGCAGAGTCTGTGCCGGAGCGCAGGGGCAGGAAAACATCGGCGGTGCGCGCGATGGGCGTCTGGCGCGGATCGGCCACGATCAGCTTGCAGCCGCGGTCGCGCGCCTGCCACAAGTAGCTGGTGATGATGGGGAAGCATTCGCCAACGTTGGCTCCAATCACAAAAATGCAATCGGCGTGCAGCATGTCGCTGACGGGGTTGGCGGCGCGATCAATACCAAGCGAGCGCTCATTGGCTCCGGTGGCCGAGGACATGCACAGCCGCCCGTTGTAGTCGGTGTGGCGCGTTCCCAGCGCCACACGGGCAAATTTGCCCATCAAGTAACATTTCTCATTGGTCATCGAGGAGCCGCTATAGATGGCTACGGCATCTTTGCCGTACTCTCCCTGAATAGCCTGAAACCGTCCTGCGATCGCACCCAATACTTCGTTCCAACTGGCGCGTTCCAACGGGCTCTCCTTGCCATGACGACGCATCAAGGGGTAAATCAGGCGGTCAGGATGATTGACGGTCTGGTACGCAGTTGCGCCCTTGGGACAGAGCATCCCGCGATTGAGCGGAAAATCTTCGCGCGGCTCAACTCCGACTACCTTGTCACCCGCCACTTTAAGATACATGCCGCACTGCACGCCACAATAGCAGCAGTGGGTTGGCACGTACCGCTCAATTTGCTCATCAGACTTCCAGGGCGTTGGCGATGGCTCGCCTGAATGATAATCAAAAATCTCCGACTGGCGTTGCCGGCGGCGAAAAATACCTTTATCGACACTCATATCGCACTTCCCTCTACAAAAACTGGTTGCCGTCGCGTCCGAGCGCGGCGAGATTGGCCTGGGCGCGCATGACGCGCTTGCATGTTGGGCAAAGGTCCTGCCACCACAGCTTGCTCACCGCCTGCTCCTCAGCCGGGGTACTTTTTACGCGTGGCTCATCTTCAGGCACGCCAAACGGCTGTGCTGGCACTTCGCCGATGGTATAGTTCTCGCCGACTTCGTACAGGGTGCGTTTCAAGTCTTGAATGAAGCGCGCCGGGGCAAATTCCTCGCCACAACGCGCGCACTTCTGCTGCGTCGTGTTCTCGCCTGTGCGCCAGTACAGTTCGATGCCCACTGTCGCGGGTCGCTCGACCAGGTGAAAGAACTTGCCAAAGGGCAGCGAGATCAACCACAGCACTACGACCGTCTCGTGAGTGAGCGAGATGTACCAGTAATACGCGCCGCCCAACCACGCGCTATCAGCGGTCAGCGCCAGGCCTGTGACGACGATAGCCATCAACAGAGCTAGCGGCATAATATCGAAGCCGAAGCGTTGCACCGACACGAGCGCCAGGTCGTGGAAGCGCCGGTGAAAGGCCATTACCAGGCCAACGAAGAGGATGGCGGCAGTGAAATCCAGGCCGTGAATAATCACAAAGCCAAACAGTGAGTCCGCCGGCAAAGGAAACAATCCGAACCCGAAAAACCAGATACGATACAGACCTGTCGTGGTCTGCGTAAAGCGCAGCCAGCCAAAGGTCAGCGGAAAGGTAATCATGCAGGAGAGTATCACGCCCCAGAAGATGCACTGGTGCGTTATCCAGCGATACAGGCCGCGCCTGCGGATAAACGTTTGCGCGAAGAGATCGCCAATAGCCGCCGGAATCAGTATGCTGTAGCGACGGAAATTGGCATATGACAGGAAAAGCTGCCAGCTTCTCCACCAATAACGGCCCGTTGGCGGGCGAGCCAGCCAGAATGTGTACTTGTATGTGACCGCTGCCGTCGCGAAAATCGCGGCAACCGCGTAACCAATCAACGCCGCGTCGAACCAGTGAAATCCGCGCGACCCCAGCGCAATCAGCAAGATGAGTATGAACGCCGCAATAATACCCGCCGTAATCGAGCGTATGCGCAGCCGCCTGGTCTGCCTGCGTGGCGCCTGTGGCGCGGCTGTCGCGCTCGTTCTCTCTCGCGCAGGTGAAATGGATTGTTCCACGTTTCGCCATCCTTCCAATAGTGTGTAGGGACGCGATAAATCGCGTCCCTACACACTATCTTTGTTTGGGCCTGAATGGACATAGACCCAAATATGAATCCCCCATTGTAATCATTATAAAGACGGGAGAGGTGCAGTCGCTCTCATCTCTCACCTGAAATCCTAGCACTAAAACCGACGTAAGACAAACTCTTCTATTAGGGCTTCTATAGCAAGCTCTATACGTTTATGCCAAAATCTGGTATGATTGGCTCTATAGGCGCAACCAATCATCAATCTTGATAAGGCACCTTCTTGAGCGAAAAAGAACGTATCCAAAAATCAGATTCACCCGAAGAGCAGGAACAGGCGTTACCCGGTTATCTGGGTGACAGTCCTCCGTATGGTAAGCTTCCGAGCAGGGGCGCGCGGACCTGGGTTGATCGCCCGGAACAATTGCAGCAAGCCGCTGTTGTATTGCAGCAGGCTTCTATTGTAGCGATTGATGCTGAGTTCACGCAGGCGCGCTCCTACCACTCGAGCGAGGCAGCTTCGTCTTCTCCGCGCCTGGCGCTGTTGCAACTGGCGATTGATGAGCAGTGTTTTGTGGTTGACGCGCTGCGTTTGCGCGACCTTTCGCCGCTGGCAGACGTGGTGGATAATCGAGGCATTCGGACGCTGCTGCATGGAGCCGGGGCGGACCTGCGCGTCATGGCTGAACGCGAGCTGTTCGTCACCTACTATTATGATCTGGAAGCGATCAGTCGCTCGGTTTTCGGCCAGCACGAATCGTCGCTGGCAGCCATGTTGATGCGCGCCTTCAACACTCGCCTGGATAAGAGTTTGCAGCGCACCGACTGGACTCGCCGCCCCCTACCCCCTGCTATGGTGGCCTATGCCGCGCGCGATGCTGAAATGACGCTGGCGCTCTATTACTGGTTGTCGGAACACTTCCCCTGGGCCTTTCAGTTGCATGATAGCGACAATCTACAGGCGGAAGTGGCTCCCTGGATAGCGCCTTTTCTGCGTGGAACCTCGCCGCTCCCAGCCGATGTGGTGGTTGCTGAAGCTATCCGACAGGGAAGCATTCGCGATCGCGAGCAGTTAGTCACCGATGGCCGCGCCGCTTTAGCAACGCTGATTCACCCGATGCTGCGCAGTCGCCTGCTGCGCCTGATCTCTGATCTCGCGCTTACGCAGTTGGCGCCGGACATTGAGTCATTACTCAACGCGCCCGCTGCCGATGTGCGCGCCTCCGCCATTCGCGCGCTTGGGCGTATGGATGGCGAGCGTCACAAAGAACAAATTCGCCCTCTGCTTGCAGACCCTGTGCATGATGTGCGCAAAGCAGCACAAACCGCGCTCCGTTCGCCAGGCCAGAAGACTGGTAAAGCGAATGCGGCCACACCCATTAGAAACGTGGATGGGTCGCGCAGTTGGACGATTGGCGCATCCGTATCCGATGAAGACGACAGGGCAGATGAGGACGACTGGAAAGCCCGCCTCCGCTCAATCACGGGGGAGTAACCGGCGCGGCAGCCTCGTCCCTATCCACATCAGCAACAGCAGTACAGAAAAGGCTCCTAAGCGTTTCAAGCGCGTTACCCACTGTTCTTCCAGAGCAGCATCATGGTGGCCCAACCCTGCGAGCCGCACCAACCTGTGCATGATTGTTTGCGCCGGTACAGACGGAGGTGGGTCCACCAGGGCGGGGGCAAGGTGAGTTTCCAGGGCGGGGGCAAGCCCCGCCCCTACCCTGTACGGATGCGTCTTTGATGCATCAAATCCAGGGGCCAGGTAGAGAGCGTCCGGCGTTGCGCGCAACTGTTCCGCCAGGTTCGCGAAAAATTGTTGGATGAGAATTTTAACGGCGCCTTTCACCAGCGATGGAGGCAAAAGCGCGCTCATTCTGCCCGGATTGAGCGCGCCGCTATAAGCCACGACGGTATTGTTATTCTGCTGGCTCAGGCATATATCCCATATCCCCTGGAACGGGTTGTGTTGTCCGTCTCCCTCGATTGAGAAACGATAGGACGTAAGGGGATCAAGATACGGCGCGCTATGAACCATGACCTTCCCCTGGTAAACCCCGCGCAGCGGAGCCTGTTTAATGCGCAGCGTAAAGGCGTAAGCAAGTCGCCCTGTATGCTCCAGGCCTTCCAGTCCAGGCATCGCATGTCGCAGCGTCTGTAAATCCCTCAGACATTGACATACTTCCTCCAATGGAGCCTGTAGTGTATATGTTCCCTCAATATCCATGTACTCATCCTCGATTCAAGCAGAAGGGCCAGATTTGTTGCGCCCTAACAGCGAACCTATTATAGATGAGAAGTAGGCGAGGCGCAATACACCCCGCAGCAAGGGCAAGGCTTTTCCGGTAAACCAAAAAGCCCTAACAGCAAGGGGTGGGCGTCACGTTTTTGCAGCAAGCGAGCGTTGACCAGGGCGAGGGTAGAGCCGCCGCCGCCCGTCGTGTCATTCTGAGCGCAGCGAAGAATCTCATGCTCGGCGAGCCAGATTCTTCGCTGCGCTCAGAATGACACGTCCCCAGCTACGCACGGCTTCGCGCCTCACTGCGTAGCATGGTAGGGGCGTCGGCTTGCCCGCGCCCTGGTCACTCGCGCTTGCCTTTGTCAGATGATGTTTGCTAGAATCTTTTGTACAATCAATTGGAGGAACGCATTACATGGAATTAAATGACACAACAGATTATCAGCGCTGCTTTGTCTGCGGGCAGCGCAACCCGTTTGGTCTGCACCTGGTATTTCGCCAGGAGGAAGACAGCATCGTGGCCGACTTTCAGCCGCGCGAAGAACATCAGGGTTTTCCCGGTGTAATTCACGGGGGCATTGTAGCGGCTTTGCTGGATGAGGCGTTGGGGCGCACATCGTTGCTGGGCAATAACCAGGAATGGACGATGACGGGTCGCCTGGAAGTACGCTATCGCCGTTATGTGCCATATGGTCCATTGCTGCGCGTGCGGGCCAGGCTGGGAACAGAGCGCCGTCGTATGATGCAGGCGTCGGGTGTGCTGACGCTGGCGGATAATGAAAGTATGGTTTTGGCCGAAGCGCAAGGGACGTTCTTGCCACTCGCGCCCCAGGTCGTGGATACCATCATGCAAGATTTTCCAGGTCTGCGCAATTTCATGAACACCTACGATACGTGAAAACGCGGCAGGGATGCAAGCGGGCGCTTGCATCCCTGCCGCGTTTTTATGTATTATCCCGCTTGATAGCCGTTGTCTATCGAAAGAGGAGGTTCTTCCATCTCTGGTATTGAGAACTCCTGCAGCGCGGCTCCCGGCATAGCCGCGCTGTCATGACGCGCAGGAGTCGCGCCCGTTTCGCGCAAGATGTCTTGCAGTTGACGCGCATCGATCGTCTCGTGTTTGCGCAGTTCCTGCGCGATGCGATCGAGTGTGAGGCGATGTGTCGTCATCAGTTCGATGGCGCGAACGTAAGAGGTATTTACGATGCGCTCCACTTCTTCGTCGATGATCTCCGCCATTGTTTCGCTATAGTCTGATGGCGCGCCCGTCTCGCCGCCCATCGCGAATGGACTGGAGCGTTCGCTAAACGAGATGGTGCCTACGCGCTCGCTCATGCCCCAGCGCGTGACCATCTGGCGAGCGATGGCGGTGACGCGCTGCAGGTCGTTCTCCGCGCCTGTGGTGATGTGTCCGATAGCCACCTGCTCGGCGGCGCGACCGCCCAGCGCGTAGACGATTTGCGACAACAGGTACTCCTTCGAGTAGTTATAGCGGTCATCCAGGGGCGTTGACATGGTGACGCCCAGGGCCTGACCACGCGGCACAATCGTTACCTTCGTGACTGGATCGGAAAACTCCGTCAGCAAGCCGGCCAGGGCGTGACCGCCCTCGTGGTAAGCGGTGACGTTCAAATCCTCGTCTCTCAACACTAATGGACGCTCCGCGCCGAGCAGTATCTTGTCCAGCGCATCGTCAAAGCAGTGCTGATTGACGTAATCCATATTGCGACGCGCCGCCAGCAGAGCGGCTTCGTTGACGAGGTTGGCGAGATCGGCTCCCACCATACCTACCGTGGCGCGCGCGATAGCTACAAAGTCAACATCCGGCCCCATCGGCACACCTTTTGCGTGTATCTTGAGGATGGCAAGGCGACCGTTCCAGTCGGGTCGATCAACAGTAACGCGCCTGTCGAAGCGGCCTGGGCGTAAGAGCGCAATATCGAGACCATCGGGCCGGTTAGTAGCGGCGATGACGACGACAGCCTGCCGCGTATCAAAGCCGTCCATCTCGACCAGCAACTGGTTGAGCGTCTGTTCGCGTTCGTCGTTGCTGTTGATACTCGAACCGCGCTGGCGTCCCACCGCGTCGATTTCGTCGATAAAGATGATGCTGGGCGCAGCTTTTTTGGCCTGGTCAAACAGATCGCGCACGCGACTGGCGCCCACGCCGACCAGCACTTCGACGAACTCGGAGCCGCTCATTGAGAAGAACGGTACGCTTGCTTCTCCTGCCACCGCGCGCGCCAGCAGCGTTTTGCCGGTTCCCGGAGGGCCGACCAGCAGCACACCGCGCGGGATTTTGCCACCCAGACGCTGGTATTTGCCAGGCGTCTTCAAAAACTCGACCACTTCCTCCAATTCAAATTTGGCCTCGTCCACGCCTGCCACGTCCGCGAACGTCGTACTGGGACGATCTTCGAGAATCAGTTTTGCCCGGCTTTTACCGAAACTGAATATGCCCTGTTGCCCCTGCGTGGCGCGACGGCTCATAAACACAAAGACCACGATCAAGAGGATCGGCAAGAGGAAAGTAACCAGGATGTTCAGCCAGAAGCTGTTATCTACCGGGGCCTGTGTGATGACGGTGGTCTGGGCCTGGCAGGTTGGCTTTACAAATTTAGAACTGGTGGGATCGTTGAGCATTGACAGCAGATTCGGGTCAGGAAAGGGAAGCTGCAAGACGTGATACTGTGTAAATTGTCCCTCTGCCGTACAGAAATCGCCTGATATATCGGTCGAGCCGACGATGGTGGCCGACTTGATGTTGCCGACGTTGATCTCTTTCATGTAGGCGCTATAGCTCAACTGATCGACCTGCGACTGATTGGAGCTAGTGTTGTTGGCGCTCAAAAACTGGTACAGGTAGATGCCCAGCATGACAAGCACGATAATTAGCAACCAGCGATTCACCGATAAACCCCTCTGCGGCGGTTGCCCATTGGGACGACCACCGGGGCCGGGGCGCATCTGGTTCGACTGGCGCGGCGGCGTATTATTATTTTGTAGCCAATAGTGATTGGCGGGTTCTTTATGCATGAAAATGCCCTGACTTTCTACCCACGTACATTCTTTTGCTCTTTAACCCTGCAATTGCCTGTCTTGCCAGGCTCGCATGTGGGTGGCCTTTGATAGCGCTCTTAATTATAGCTTATGGATGTGCGAATTGCACGGGTACATAGCTATCTAAGGAACAAATTATATATATATGTATGTACGAACGAATGTCGCTGTAGTTGGGAGCATTGTGAGCCAGAGCGGGGTAAAGAGCCAGGGCGGGGGCAAGCCCCGCCTTTCACTGGTAGGTTTTTTAAATCCTAATGCATTGTGACGACCGAATGGGGGAAAGGAAGCGTCCCCGCGTCCTGTAGGGACAAGGGGTGGGGTGGGGTTGATGAGGGGGCCTTGTGCTTGTCCTCGTCGGAGTGCGACCAACATGCCTCACGGAACCCAGGTGGATCATGTTGCCACCAGGACAAGCACAAGGCCCCCACCCTTCCCCACATCCGCCCCTTGTCCCTACAGGACGCGGGGGCGGGCGTTTCGAATGATTACCCGCTTTGGTTGGCAAAATTCATCAGGATTTAAAAAACCTACCAGTGAAAGGCAAGCCCCGCCCCTACCCTACTACGATGCTCCGCACTGAACCGCTCGTACAGGGTAGGGGCGGGGCTTGCCCCCGCCCTGGCTCTTTACCCCGCTCTCAATAGTAATACGATGCCCAAGCTCACACGGAACTAGCATTTCAGTCGATGCAACTGGCTCTTTACCCCGCTCTCAATAGTAATACGATGCGGCGTGACTGGCCCGCTGCAACGTTGAGGCGATCGGCAGGACGATTGAGCGCGTCCTCGCTGCCAACTGTTGGTTCAAAGCACACGAACTCGTGATCCGGCTTAGATGGCGGCTCCGACCAGACTTGCATAGTATGCAGCGCATATTCGCCATTTTGCGCTCGCTCTTCAATAGTCAGGACGCCGTCGCCTGGAAACTCGACGCGTACACTATGCGCAAACGGGTATGGGTTATCGGGGATACGTTCGACCCAGTCGAAATCCTGTACCGCGAAGCCTGCCAGACCCTCTGTCACCAACTCGGGTTTCTTCGCTTGCGCGATGGTGAAGTAGGGATGGAAACCGGGCGCAATGGGCATACTTTCCGAGCTGCGATTCGCCATCGTCAGCGTATAGGTTAGCGTTCCTTCGCCAGCCATGATGCTTGCTGTGAAAGTGAACTCGTAGGGATAGGCAGTCTGTGTAGCAGCGCTGTTGCTCAATTGCATGGTCAGAGTGGTCTCGCTCATCTCCGTCACTGTCCAGGGCATAATGCGCCCGAAGCCATGAATGGGCAGCGAAACGCCTTTTTCCTGAAACATGCCATCCTTCAAGCGTGAAAAATTGGGGATCATCAAGGGCATTCCCCAGCGTTTCACGTTGCCCGTCTCATCCGGTCGATACAGCACTCGCCATGTTCCCACCTGAAAATGAGATACCAGGCAAATATCGGGAATGATCCCAATGGTGGTATTACCATAGCGAAGTACGCGCTCACGCGACGTTGGAAATGTCATAAAATCGGCCATTGTTTTTAGTACTTCCTTTTTCAACTGTTTAATGTGATGCGCATAATTACCCTGCAACTTGTGGCGGCGACCTTACACCACGTTACTCAGGAATCATTGTATGCAGATTCGAAAGTGTAAAGCAAGGAACAGGGCGATCGCAAGGATCGCCCTGTTCCACGCGCAACTTACGAGAGGCTTCCGTATCTATTTTGTTCTCCGGCGCGTATTAAATATGTGCTACAATTGATTGTGGAGTGCGGGCCACCCACAAATTATCTAACGAGGAAATGAAATGGCAAAAGATTCACGTAGTAAATCCACACCTGCCCAAAAAGAGCAAGAGCAGGCGAAAGAGCAACAAAAAAAGCAGGCAAAAAAAGAGGCAAAAGCCATGCTCGCGATTGAGCAGGTAAAAGCCTCGCTTGAAAAAGCCCAGGGTAAACTGGCTAAGGCCCAGGCGCGTGTCGATGCGCGCTCAGCACACATGCGTACACTTGAGGAGAAACTGGCGGCCTCGCGTTCTACCTCTCCAGCAACCTCCGTGGAAGCGCCAGATATTGGCTTCGATCACCAGCAGGGCCAGCCCGATCTGCAAGAACTCCCGACAGGCGCGATGGAGCCATCTACCGGTTCTTCCGATGCAGAGAAGCACGCCAGCGCCGCTCACGCGGAAAGCGAGACGACAGCCAGCGTCGCCACTACTCCTACGCCTGAGAAAACAACGACAAGACCACCCACGCCAGCCCGGCGAACCGCGACTCGCAAACCCGCGAGCAAGACTCAGACAACGCCCGAAGCATCAAACGGCAACAAAAGCGAATAGAGTAGAGTAGATTTCGGACGTGGCGAGACGAGGGCGTTGCCCTCGTCTCGCCACGTCCGAAATCTACTCTACATTATGCTTGCCCCTCGCAATTTTTCTCGCTGAAAACCAGGTGTGTTCTTTGCGTGAAGCGAGCACACCTCTTTGATCGAGTTGCAGGTAAATGAACAGGGCGATGCCGAGCAGCGCAACCTCGATGAGGTACGCTCCAAGCACATCGGTAGCCCAGTGCGCGCCCAGGTAGATACGCGACGGGCCAACCATCACTACGAAAAAGCCGGAAACCACAAGTAAAGCGATACGCCACCAGCGACGCCCATCAAAGAGGATCACCCCGAAGGTAAACAGCAGCCCCCAGAAGGCGATATAGGACATGACGTGGCCGCTGGGAAAGCTCTGGCCGCTGGCAGTGCGAAAGACCTCAACCAGGCTGGTGTTGGGGCGCGGGCGACCGACGATGAGCTTAATCAGTCCGTCCAGCGACCCGCTGACGGCATAGACAACCGCGACGGTGATAGCTTCCAGGCGAAGGTCTACCACCCACAAAATCACAACGGCCAGCGCTACCAGTCCGATTGATAACCAGAGCTGATAGCCGATATAACTGACGGCTGTCATAAGCCCGCTCAGCCAGGGATTCTGGTTTTCTTGAAACTCTTTAGTAATGGTAACATCGATTCCCAGCACAGGATGGAAACGGACAAAGGTAGCCAGCAGCGCGAAAAGTATGAGTAGCACGGCGTAGACACCGAGGAAGATATAGCCGCGTTTGACCCGGCGATACCAGAACAGACGCGCGGCTGCTATCTCTTGTTTGGCCTCCTGCACAACCTCCTTAACCTCTTCTTGTATGCCTTCGACAGGCGCATCCCCTGTATCCTGCGTGCTTTTATCTGGCTCATCAAGCTTTTGTCGTTCCGTCTCGCGAGATGTATCTGTCATACTTTAGCTCTCCGTTTGCTCTTATCCCAATAGATACTACTAATACGTTTTGCAACCTTCAAAAGTAAGTGATTGACGAACGCAGCATTTCCCGCTACATTTGTAGAGACGCGATAAATCGCGTCCACACCCTGATGAGGCTATCTGATGAGGCTATCTATAGTGGGGCTATCTACAAAGGAGTCTATACAATGTCGCAACTCGAAGTCCGACAGGCGCAAGAGCGTGATCGCGAAGCTGTGCTCGCTTTTTGCAACCAGACCTGGGAATGGGGAGATTACATCGCCTATGTCTGGGATGAATGGCTGCGCGATGAAAATGGCGTCTTGTTTGTCGCCACGATGGATGAGCAGCCGGTAGGTGTCGCCAATCTGCGCATGTTGAATGCAAACGAGGCATGGTTAGAAGGTATGCGAGTAGACCCGGCTCATCGACAACACGGCGTAGCGCATGCGCTTTTCGAGGCGCAAATCACCGGGACGCTGCGCCGCAATGCCCTCACCGCGCGCCTGATTACCGCGTCTACCAATACCGCCGCCATTCGCCTGATCGAGCGCAACCACATGCGCCGCGTCAACGCCTTTGCGCCATTTCACGCTGTCCCGCTAACGACAGCCACGCCGCCGCAATACGGTATAGCAGCGCCTACGCTGGCAACCCCGGCAGACAGCAACGAAATTATCGATTACCTCAACGTCTCCAGCATTTTCCCCGCCACCGGCGGCCTCTATAATGCAGGCTTCACCGCCTACTCCATTACCGCCGCGCTGATCGAACAGAAGATCGCCGCTCAACAGATGTACCTGCTGCGACGCTGGGATCGCCTGGACGGGTTGGCAATGATAGAATCACGAGAAAGACGTGGAGAAAAGCTACTGTCGATTGGCTATATCGATGGCACCACCGAGTCGATCAGCCTGCTGGCCTACGCGCTGCGCAAGATGCTCCCCGATTTTGGCGTTGAAAACATCCAGGCCGATATACCCGACCTGATGATGGTACGC
Source organism: uncultured Chloroflexia bacterium (assembly GCA_963769535.1). GTDB lineage: Bacteria > Chloroflexota > Ktedonobacteria > Ktedonobacterales > Ktedonobacteraceae > CF-113. The sequence continues at coordinate 1,412,202 of CAVYMC010000011.1, forward strand.
GACGCCTTCACCGGCGCGGAATACGAGTCGGACGGTTCGGTATTCTACATCTACGAGCGCGGGCTGGTTTAAGGATTCAATACCGCATCCACATTGTGCAGGGTATGGTAGCGCAGCAGCCAGCAGCCGTAGTTCATGCCGCCGCCAACAGCAGGCAGCGCCATCCATTGACCGTCGCGCAGGCGGCCCTGGCGCAGTAGTTCAACCAGCGCGGTTGCGATACTGGCGTTGGAGAGGTTGCCAAAGTAGCGGAAATTATCCACAAGCTTGTCCATGGTCGAGCGCGGCCAGCCGTAGTCGTTTATCAATAGCTCGCCCATGCGGTGCGTGATGCGCGAGTTGGCCTGGTGGGGAACAATATGCGTCAGATCGTCATGAGCTAAACTGGCATGGCGGCACAGCGCATCAACCGATTCGGCCATGGCCCGCGGAGCCTCGCGAAAGACATCCTTGCCGTTCATGTTCGTGTAACCGACATGGTACATGGAGAGGACCTTATTGAGTTCTGCGCCCTTGCCCGACTCGTAAAGCTGGCGCATCTTCAAATCAACTTCGGCCATCTCGATCACATCTTTGCGCAAGGGCGTCTGGTAGTAGAGCGACGATGCCTGGTTAGCATCTGAGCCATTGATGACATAGGTATCTTCGTCGCCCAGTTCCAGCAGGTAAGCCGACGCACCCTCGCCGAAAAGCGAACTGGTTTTCCAGTCCAGCACATTCATGATATTGGGCAGCAATCCCTCGGCCGTCACCATCAACACCAGCTTCGCCGTACTGGCGGAGAGTACTTCGGCGCAGGTCTGAAAAGCCTCGGTCTGGCAGGCGCACGCACCCTTGAGCATGGTAGCACGAATAGGCCCCAATGCCCAGGCGCATCTGCACCAGACCGGCCACAGTGGGGAAGGCGTCGTTATCGGAAGAAGAGGCACCGATGACGGTATCTATCTCGGATGCATCCCGACCGGAGCTTGCCAGAGCGCGCCGCGCCGCAATCACCGCCATATCCACCAGCGTTTCGTCTTGAGCGTCTGGTCCATCGATAAGTCCCGGCGCATCCGCGCCCGCCATCCGACGGCACAGTTCCATCGTGCTGGCACGCACATGGCGCGTGCTCAACCCCGTGACACGCTCCAGATCATCCGCGCTGCGCGGGTCCCCCAGCCGGGTCGAAATATACGCAAAAAACTCGTTGGTAATGGTCCCCGAAGGCGCGTAAGTACCCAGCCCGATCAAACGTACCTTAGCCTTTGTGTACACTTGCGGAACGATATACGTGTAATGCGGCCATTGCCCTGTGTTGCCCTGTGACATGAAATGTGACCTCCCTGGCGAGGAAAATGTTATTGAGTATAGTATATACTATAGTTCGGGTGACACACAAGGCCAGCTTGGATTGGTTACGAGGGCTTTTCCCCACCTTCATCTTCTGACACATCCTCAAGCAGATCACCGGTCGGCACTCCAAGAACTTTAGCGATACGCTCAAGTGTCTCCGTACTGGTAGATCGGTATGGGTCTCTATATATGCGCTTCACGGTATTGAAGCTAATATTTGCAGCACGCGAAAGGCTGGACATATTAAACCCGCGCTCTTCCGCCAGCTCCTTCACTCTTAGACGTACCATTGATGGTTACTCCACTCGATAATAGGCCGATTGTAGCAGAGATAGCCCATTGACAGTATTAGACATGTAATGGTAATCTCAAATTGCTAATCATATATTGCAATCGACATAAAGGGAGAAACCATGATGGACAACCGTTACCTGAAATTCATCCCCATCGGTCCACCCATGCAACTACGCCAACTCACAACCCCACCTCTAGTTGAAGAAGCCAAAATCATCCTCCAAAGACACGGCTGCACCTTCAAAGAGCATTCAGAGGAATGTATCATCAGCTTTCCAGAGGGAACCACGCGAACCGAAGAAACGCTACGCACACACAGCGAGCACTATCGCATTCAGCTACCAGATGGGTACATTCTCCACGAAAGCTACGACCGATTGAGAGAAATCAGTTTCTTGCTGTACTCGCCCGAATAGCAAGCCATTTACGGACAAGCTAGTACAGCCGGGATCATAGGCAGATCATAAGAATGAGTTATGCGATGGTTAAATTGGGCTACCTTATCCTTTGAGCAGTCCTATCAGTGTACGATATAATCGATGATTAAACACAAACAAGTACTACCCATGACAGAATTCAGCCAAGTTAATTAACGCGATGTGCAAGTTTTTCTAAGCAACCAGCCGATCAAATTGGAGATACGGAGCGGCATCTTGCTGATTGAAGAAAAAGCACACCGTATGCATCAAAATGCAGCGTATCAAGCGATTGCGCAGATGCCATCCATCTCGTGCCCAGACCCGTTTCATCTGGCACCGATCGGTCAGTTGCCCAAAGACGGTGTCGATGAGGTAGCGCACCCGCCCCAACACAGGACTCTGGTACGCGGCCGCTTGGGGCGCATGTGCGTGGCGGAACGGCGCTTGCAACACCATCCCCTTCGTGCGCAAGAAGGCTTGCAGATCGGGAAGCCAGTAGTTGCGATCACCCAGGACGACTCCCGTAGTGCCTTCCAGCAAGAGAGGCGCAATTTCTCCATCCGCTTCGTTGGCTGGGGCCAAGAACACGCGGGTGAGCAGACCGGGCCAACTCAGTTGCGCATGCACCCGAAAGCCATAAAACGTCTGTCGATCCGCATGATCTTTGCCATAGCTCGCTACGCCTCGGAAGCGCACACACCAGGGCGCGCGGGCAAACCGGCACACCGGAAGTGGCACACTGTCCACAATGGACATGCTTGCATCATAGCTGATCAGTTCATCGCGCAACCAACACCACAGCCGCTCTTTGACCGCCCACAAATTCGCAGCTTGCCGCACAAACGTGCTGCGAGCCACGTGTCCCATGTGGGGAAAGAAATGGCGGTAATGGCGACGAAAGTAGTCAAAGACTTCCCGATCTTGGGACAGGCCCAGATACGTTCCGACCACCTCCATCGTGATCACCTCGCTATCAGCCAGTTTGGGCATCGGTCCTCGTTCGCGCAAGCGCTTTCCTTTCGTCACCGCTGGCAGCATCTCGTCAATCAGACAGAAACATGTGATAATAAAGTCGTCCAGGTTCATGGCGTCCCTCCTCAGATACTTGCAATACTTCTGAGGGTAGTAGACTCCATGAGCCTTTCCTTTGGCAAGAAAACTTGCACCACGCGAACTGGTGACGCTGTTTGACCGGGCAACCCGAAAGGAGTGAGTCAGATGATCACCTTTGCGATCCATGGATACGAGAGTGTCGACCCTGCTCTCGAATTCGGCCCGCTGCAGGCCGAATTCGAGAGACGCGGTTTCCCGTGCCGCATCATCCGTTCGCCGAGACAGCGAACGAAGACGCCGCACCAGGATCGCGCGAAGGTCATGATCGAGGCTTTGCGAGGTGTTGAGGGAGAGGTTGCCCTCATCGGCATCTCCAATCAGGGGCTTTTCATGCCTCTCGTGGCGGCGGCCCGGCCGGTACGGCGGATCGTGATGATTAACGGAGTTATTCCGCATCCGGGTCAATCGTTCCTGGAAGCATCCAGACACGAACGGGTCTTCGCGAGCCTGCCAGCCCGCAACCTCGCGGCGCTCAGCCCCGGCATGTCCGAAGTCTGTCCGCTCACAGAACTGCCGAAGGTGGAATACGTGTATATCTCGGCGGAAAAAGACGAAGCGATCCGCCCCGAATGGGAGCAGTGGGCCGCACGCGAGTATCTGCACGTGGAACCGGTCGTCATCAAAGAAGCGGGACACGCCACCATCGTCTTGAACCATGTGAGCGAAGTCGTCGATGCCGCGACCAAAGGACTCTAAAAGCACATATGCGATACTACAACGGAAATACCGTGACCAGTGAAAAGAGGACCTCGCAGATGAAGAACTCCAAAATCTCTATAGGAGCTGTCGTGCTTGGTGTGCTGGGACTTCTCCTGGGGAGATTGCTGCTCGCCAACGTCTTCGGCACTCATCACACGCTGGCTTATATCGTCCTGGCTGTGGGAGGGATCTGTAGTCATTAGTGGTGGAGTCGGACTACTGGTCGCGAGAGGAAGACGTCCAACGTAATCGATGCTCTTAATAGTTAGCTTCGTCGTGCGTGTGGCACCAGACCGGCATCGAGCTCTAGTACTTGAGCAAGGCCCGGGTGCCACACCGCATTGCGGAGAGCAAGGAGTTATACGGGAATGCCTGAACCGATCATTCGCACCGAACATCTTTCCCGCTTCTTTGGCACCGTCAAAGCCGTCGATGATCTCTCATTGGAGGTGCCTGCCGGCATCGTCTTTGGGTTTCTCGGGGCAAATGGGGCGGGCAAAACCGCGACTATTCACCTGCTGCTGGGCCTGCTGGAACCAACGAAAGGCCAGGCCAGGGTGCTGGGCTTCGATACCCGCACCCAGGCCGACGACATTCGTGCTCGTAGTGGGGCGCTGCTGAAATTCGCGGACTTTACGAGCGTCTGAGCGCCCAGGACGATCTCGAACCTGTACGGGCGCATCTACCACATGCCAGCACCCGCGCGCCAGGCCCGCATCAAAGAACTGCTCACTCACCTCAAGGATCGTCTGGGACCGCAGCGCGACCTGGTAGGGACCTGGAGCCGGGGCATGAAACAGAAACTCGCGGTTGCCCGCGCGCTCTTACAACATCCATCACTCGTCTTCCTGGATGAGCCAACGGCTGGGTTTGATCCGGTGGCAGCGGCAGCCCTGCGCGATGACCTGGCTGGCCTGGTCGCCCGGGAAGGAGTGACCGTCTTTCTCAATACCCACAATCTGACGGAGGCCGAAAAGCTCTGTGCCCAGGTCGGCGTGATCCGCCAGGGCAAACTCGTGACGGTTGGCGCCCCCGATGCGCTGCGTGCCAGGACAGGCGGTCCACAGGCCGAGATCGTGGGGCATGGTTTCACTGAGCCGATGCTGGCTACACTCAGAGAGCGACCAGAGGTTGCCCGCGCTGAGCTGCGAAACAGTCATCTCTTCCTGGAGCTGCGCGGCGAGAGCGAGATGGGCCCGCTCGTTAGCCTGCTGGTGCAGGCAGGCGCAGAAATTGAGGAAGTGCGCCGGGGCAAGGCCAGCCTGGAAGACGTGTTTTTGACATTGATGGAGGAAGAAAACAAATGAGTGACCTCTGGACCATGATCTGGAAAGAAACGAAGGACTCCGTCGTGCAGGGAGGATGGTAAGCTTTGATCCCGCCCCCTGCTTCTCGTCGGCATTCTGGGGATCGTTCTTCCGTGGCGCCTGGGACTGCAATGGCTGGCCCTAGCGCCTATCGTCATAGGGATCGTCCTCTATATCCCTTTCACCCTCATTCTCACTTTCGTTGGCGATGCCATCGCTGGAGAGCGTGAGCGCCATACGCTGGAAACGCTGCTGGCCCGGCATCAGCGATCGCGCGATCCTGCTGGGCAAGGTCATCGTGACCACCGGCTATGCCTGGGGCACGGCTGTGCTTGGCCTGCTACTTGGCCTGTTCGTGGCCAACCTGTCGAAAGGGCGAGGGGACTGGGAGTTCTATAAGCATATCGACCTGTTGCTGGAAGCGCTCGCGCTGAGCCTGCTCGTCAGTCTGCTGGGCGTGAGTGGAGGCGTGCTGATCTCAATGCGCTCAGCCACGGTGCGGCAGGCGCAACAAATTCTCATCGTGGCCTTGCTGGTGCTGGTAGCAGGAGGGGTGGCGCTGATCAAAGTCCTGCCAGCGCAGGCGATCTCCTCGTTGAGCGCATCCCAGATCTGGCTCATTGTCATGGCCGTGCTTGCCGTTCTCAATGCGATACTTGCTGGGAGTCTCGCTGGTGAGTTTCCGGCGCTCCCGCTTGATGTTGAGCTAAGGAGTATAAACGACGAAACTTCCTGTGGCTTACTATTGCAAGTATCTCTGGAGCTAAATTGCGCTTGCTGCCCTGGTATGGAATAGGATGAGGCATATGATACTGCGTACCACTCGACGATCTATCTTCGGAGATTGTTTGAGCATCTAGCGCGTTTACGGTTGATTTAAACTCAAAAGTCTTTGCATCTTCTATTGCTTCCCTCCGAAAAGCCAAACTATCTGCCTTACTCATGTGTCACTTCCACGCTTAAAAATGGGAGAGATGCCAGGATGGTTTAATTCTATCACACCATTTCAAAAGGTTGTAGATTTTGAAGTAGATGGTACTCGCCGGAATGGGTTCGCTGGTATTGAAAACAAAGAGAGCAACCCGAGGCAGGTTGCTCTCTTTGTTTTTCATTTGCGATTGATCGCGCTAGTTGTTACCAGCGATCGCGTCCGCCGCCGCGTGAGTCGCGACCGCCGCCGCGTGAATCACGTCCGCCGCCGCGTGAATCGCTGCGTCCGCCGCCATAGCCACCGCTGCTGCTATAGCCACCGCCGCGCGAGTCGCTGCGTCCGCCAGACCCGCCTGAGCGGGGGGCGCGATGCGTCTGGAAGCAGTCACTGCAATAGACCGGGCGGTCTTCGCGGGGGATGAATGGCACGGAGGTGGGTCGGCCACAGTCGGCGCAGGTGGTCTCGTAGTTCTCGCCGCTGTTCTGGCGCGGGCGAGACGAGGACATACCGCCGCCGCCGCCACCACTGCGACGCGCAGCGCGGCACGACGGGCAACGGCTGGGATCATTGGTCAGGTTGCGGCTCGCATAGAACTCTTGCTCGCCAGAGGTGAATGTAAATTCCTGTCCGCAGTCGCGACAGGTGAGGATACGATCGGAGTATCCCGCGTTGGACATCATGGGTAGGTGTTCCCTTCTTTGATTTTCGCTCCGCCTCAACAAATGGTTGCGTTGTAATGGGTTGACGTGTCAGGAGATATGAATGCGCTTAACAGCGCGCAGACCTTGTATCTCCGGTGGTCAAGGAAGTCATCGGACTTCTCCTGCCAGGCAGTTTTACCAGTTTCCAGGTGACGGAGCGAAACCAGGGCCTCGATATTTCCTACCTAATACTTAACCACGTCTTCATTGTACCATATACTTTTCTAAAATAAAACTATTCCCATGACCAATTTTTGACCATTTTTCAGCTTGAATGCCGCGTTCCCAAAATGATAGGATAGAGGGGTGTCGCTACTGTATAGGAGGAGCAATTTGGACACCGCCATTGAACGCGAAGCGCCATTTCAGCCTGTAGCGCAGCAGCCACGTCATGTCCATATCATCACAGATCGTTTTTCGATGGCAAATACCTACCTCATCAGCGAGGAGCGCCTGGTCGTCGTCGATCCTGGCTCCGTGCTCAACGCGCAATTGCTGCTCTCCTACCTGCAACGCTTCTTACGCCGCAAGCCCGAAGACATCGATTTGATTGTGCTGACCCGCCTGCACCCCGACCATACCGCCGGAGCGGACGCGCTGCGCAAGGTCACGGGCGCGCCCATTGCCGCGTCCAACGCCGCGCAGCACATAGCGCGAGAATTGGCCGCAGGTGGCGTAACGGGCATATCGCAATTCGCCGGTCAGATGTTCAGCCAGGCGTACCTGCCGGGTGTGCTGCATCACCTCGATCTCTTCGCGCCCGCGTATGAACGCCAGGCAAAACTGGTCGATATCTGGTTAGAGGATGTCGGTGGCCTGCCCAACCACCTGAATTGGCGCGTGATTGCCAGCCCCGGCCACACGCCGGAAAGCCTGTGCCTGTACAATCCTTTCAGCTATGAATTATTGAGCGGGGATACCTTGATTACACTGGATGGCGGAACAGCGATGGTGCGCGGCGGAGCCAATCGCCGCCAGTTGCAACAGACCATACAAACACTGAAAAGCCTGAAAGTGTATTACCTCTATCCAGGGCATGGACGCCCAATCCTCTCAATGCGCGCCCTCGCGCGCGTCGAATGGTAGCGCCATCTCATTTCGGCTTGCTCGGCAGGCGCAAGAAAGGCACGGGTCCGCTAATGGGACGCGCGATTGGCGGCACAGGCAGCATAGGCAGGGGAGTTGTGCCAGCATCTGGCACCAGCATGTATTCCAGGCGCGTCGCCCCCAGGTCGATCATATCGCCTTGCTGCAACAGGCGCGGGGCGCGCAAAGGCTCTCCGTTGACCTGCGCGCCGGGACCAGAAACGTAATCGCCTTCGGGTTGGCACGTAAAACGAGCATATTCCATGCTGATGGATGTGTCATCCAGCAACACATCACAGTCCGGCGAACGTCCCACCATTAACGCGGGCCGGTCAAGCAGAAAACTTCTTCCCACCAGATTTCCACTATGAATGAGGCACATACTGCTCCGCAGTAAAGGCAGCGGCTGAGGCGTGACAGGATCGGTTCGCAGCGCGTGCATCCATGCCGGCATTCCATCCGAGGTCCGATTATCCACACCTGGAGCGCGCTGCGGGGCAGATTCAAACAGATCGCGCCCATTAAGGCTAGCCGCATCCGCGAAAAGAGATTCATTCAGAGGCCGGGTAGGTGGCGCGGAAGAACCGGCCAGGTGGCGCTCAAATGCCAGCTCCTCGGCCTTATCAAGCGCGATATTGTCCAGCGAAATAGAGGGACGGCGCGCGTGGCGCAGCAGTGGATCATCCTCGTCTCTCAAGGAAGTAGGGCGCGGCGCAACTTCAAAGAGAAAACGGTGCGAGCCGATTTCCAGCAAGTCGCCGCTATTGATGGGGAGAGTGCCGCGCATACGCCGCCCATTCAAAATGATGCCGTTCAAACTATCGCAGTCGGTCACATAGGCCTGACCTTCCTGCCACGCGATTTCCGCGTGATAACGGGAAGAGGTTTCGTCGTCCAGCCAGATTTCGTTATCTTCCTCGCGTCCAATGCTGATAACGGCGCGTTTCAAGGCCAATCGCTGCCCCTGAAAACGCCCGGCACGATGCTCGAGCCAGCCCCAGGGAATATCATCGTTATACACAAACGGGGCAGGCATACCCGGCTGGCGTCGCGGCGGCCTCGCGGTAGCAATGGCAGCAGCATTACCCTTCGTCGTGCGCTTGCTGCGATGGCGAGGTATACGCGCCGAAGTATGCGACTCGCGCGGCTGTGCGTACAGGCAGTAGAAAGCCGTTGCCCCTACTGGCACGATGCACCCCCATAGGGCCACGTAGATGAGAGCAATGGCCGCTTCGATCAAACTGATTGAGGCCGGGGACGCGCTCAGACGCGCGTTATACCAGATGATAGCGGGAAGCAGGAGCAGCGCAGAAAGGACGCAGCTAACGATCACGAATGCCAGTTGTCTCGTCGTGCCGCGCTTGCGCAAGGTCGTATAAAGCGCATTGGCAGCTATGGCGCACATGCAACAGGCCAATCCACCATAGCAGCCAGCAAGATACCAGTTAGGAAAATCTATCGCGCTCGTTGCTGTATCCCTCTCTGCATCATTTGATAGACATTATACCATCGGGCCAACACCCTGTTGGCGCGCTGCGCTAATCAGGATGGTATCCACAATTTGCCCGGCATTCGCGCTGTACTCCTGGTCGGTAGAGATGTTGGCCGAATTGCCCGCCACCTGATTGTTTACCTGAACACCATCCCAGTATTCAAATTGATTATCATCTGGCGTCACGGCCACACCCAGAAAGGCGTGGCCGGGGATAATCACGATTTCAGCGTGCAGGCCGATCTTCTCGACCGCGGAAGCCAGCAGCAAGGTCAATTCGATACACATACCGCTACGCTGTTGCAAAACTTCAAACGGCAGTTTGATATTTTCCAATCCGACATTGGTATCACCCGGCCCGCTATAGGGGATATTCTCGATACTATAGCGCATATGGTAATCCAGGCGCAGCGCGTCGAAAATAGCATCAACTTGATCGCGTACAGCGCGGGGCGTCGCGTGATTGGCATAGCCGATCATGGCGACAGGCGCGGGCGCGGGCTGCGCTGCCAGGTGAGTTGCGGCCTTTGCCAGTAACGCGATGACTGCCGGGTCATCCGGCGTGACCCAGGCCGCGATTTTGAGCCGGTTCGCTGCTACCCATTGCATCACCTGGTGCGCGTGCAGCAGCAGCGGGCCATCATTCAAATAATACAGATTATTGCGCGTATCCGTCACACGCACGCTGAGCGAGGTATTGACATCGCTGGTCAATTTGCGCACGGACTGGTCAAGCAGCGCTGGCGTAAAACCGGTGGATTGCGCAGTGTTGGTAGCCGTGACGGTATGAGTCTCCACCTGGGTAAAGCCAACCACGCCCACACTGATGATAAGCGTAAGCGGGCTGCTGCTGCTGTACGTTACCGTAAAGAGAGCCGTATTCGCGGACAGGTCAAAAGGATAATAAGCGCTGAATACCTCTGCCGGAGCTTGAACGCAAATATGCGCAGGCTTCTGCCCCCCGCAACGTTCCTGGCCCGCAGCTTGTTGATAGCGCGAGTAGGCCTGAAGACCACCCACAATATAGCCGCCTGAGACCACAGCCAGCCCTGTCAATGTGAAGAGCAGTATCGCAAGCTTTTTACCCATGTTTCTAATCACCTCTTTGCCCTGGCATGACAACGATGTGAGGACATGCACGGTAGGGATTATATCATCTTGTTTCAAAAACGGGCAACGCAATGGGACTTGTGGGGCAAAAAGACTCGCGCTAACCACATGAAATGGCTATTAAGTGGAGCTTTTATATGTTGCTTTGCTTTTGTTAGTTCCCTTATACTATATGCTATCTCTTTTTCTACCGATTTAGAAACATATCTAAGAACTAGTAAGGATTTCTTTCTCAATGGCTTCTCATTTTTCTGCGAAACGTCGTTTCTTCACACTGCCCGCATCTTTGCATCCACTGGCTGAAAAGCAATTCAGTCTCTTCTGGTCGGGGGCGTTTCTCTCCAGCATTGGCTTCTGGATTCAGACGGTCGGCCAGGGTTGGCAGGTACTACAAATGACCAATTCGGCTCTATTGCTTGGTTTTGTAGCCTTTGCCGCCACTTTGCCCAACATCGTCTTATCATTGTTGGGCGGAGCAATTGCCGATCGCTTTAATCGTCGCTGGCTGCTGCTCGGTACGCAGATAATCTACATGTGTACAGCAGCCGTCTTAGGCATTCTGACAACGCTGCACCTGATAACCGTCTGGCAAATTATCGTGCTGGCCTTAATCAATGGCACCTTCAGTTCAGTGGGCTTTCCCGCGTGGCAGGCATTCATTGGCGACCTGGTGCCGCCAAACGAACTGCGGCAAGGTATCGCGCTCAACTCCATGCAATTCAATCTCTCCCGCGTGGTCGGTCCGGCCATTGGCGGCATTTCAATCGGCATATTCGGCATCGCTGGCTCGTACTATCTGAATGCCGTCAGCTACATCGCGGTAATCCTGCCACTACTTCTGATTCACCCTGTCATCAAGGAGCGTATCAATGCGCCGCGTAACATGTGGCGCGGCCTCTCAGATGGTATCAAATATGTGAGCCACCAGCCGTTATTGCAAATCATCCTGCTTTTACAATTTGCCATCGCTTTTCTGGTGTTTCCCTATACCACGCTGCTACCAGTCTTCGCCCGCGACATCTTCCATATTGGCGCGACCGGACTGGGCGTCATGAACGCTCTATCAGGCATCGGCGCGATGGTTGGCACCCTGCTCCTCGTGCTGGCAAGCACGCGCCTGAAACGCAGCGGGCGTCTGCTGATTATCCTCTGCATCGCAGCAGGACTGACCAGCCTGCTCTTCGCCTTCGCGCCCAACGTTCATATAGCTCTGCTCTTACTGGTAATTATGGGATCATGCACAGTCGTCTCGATGACCATCACAAACACCACCCTGCAAGCAATGGCCCCCGAAGAGATACGCGGGCGCGTAATCAGCATCTACGTAATGATCACCTTTGGCCTCGCCCCTCTCGGCAGCCTGGTAGCTGGCTGGGTAGCCCAGGCCATCGGCGCGCCCGCCACCCTTGCCATCGGCGGCAGCCTCTGCGCCCTGACCGCCCTGACAGTAGTCTTCTCGCGTGGCGAATCAAGGTTTTACCTGCACTCGGTTGCGAAACCCGTGTAACGTTTTGAAGGAGTTTGTCAAACGTCCACTCCTTGTCCCTAATGAACTTTGACAACCGAATAGGGTAATGAAATGACGGGAAACGTCCGCTCCCGTCCTGTAGGGACAAGGGGCGGATGAGGGGATGGGTGGGGGCCTTGTGCTTGTCCTCGTCGCAACTCAATTCTTGGGGTTCCGTGAGGCATGATGGTCGCACCCCGATCAGGACAAGCACAAGGCCCCCTCATCCACCCAACCACACCCGTTGTCCCTACAGGACGCCTGGGACGGACGATTCCGGGCATTACTCATTACGTGTCCACTTTGCCTCGTTCCGCTATTGAATTGCGCCTCGATTTGCTCACCTAGCCGTTTGTATCGCTTACTACTATCCAGCAAGGACAGGTACGTGCCTGTCCTTGCTGGAAGCGCGTTCCTACTAGACAGCATAATTCGTGATAATCAAATGTTCGGCCTCCCGATTATTGCGATCCTGGAAGCTGACCATGTACTTTTTGTCAAAGCTCCTGATATACACATCGGGCTGCTGGTACATGTCGTAAATGGCCTGCGTGCGCTTAATTACCAGCATGAACTTTGCGCGGCAATCGTGCAAAAGATAGCGCGCCAGGCGCTGCTGGTCGCGCATATCAAACGTATTGCGGGCGTAGGTGCTAAATTCGCTGTCGTAAGGCGGATCTAAGAAGATGAAATCGCCCGCTCGCGGTGGATGTTGCAGCAAAAACTGCTCGAAATCCATCTGCTCGATCACAGCGTTTTGCAAATGCAGGTATAAGGCCGGGGAGCGCATGAAGGCTATTTTGCGGGCAACATCCTTGCGGTTATACGAAATACCCCCGTATGGCACATTAAACTCACCGCGCCGGTTATAGCGAAACATGGATGCATAGGCGTTTTCGCGCACGAAAAAGAAGATGGCGGCAGCGCGACCAGGCGATAATGCCAGTTCCAGCACGCGATTGTACAGGTGGCGCAGGTGCATGTAAAACGCGCTTTTCAACGCGCTTTCCAGGTTGGCGAGAATATCCGTGTCCGGCAAATTGCCCTTCCTCTGCTCCAGCATCTTCATGCGCCGGGTTTTGCCTGTGAGATTTCTCTCTAGCTCGCGCAGGAAATGCTGGCCTTCCTGTGGCAGAAAATCGTCAAACAGCCCTTCAAATACTGCTCTGTGCAGTTTGATGAAAGCTAGCGGCAGGACCTCCCCGTCCTTCGCGGTACCTCTTTCCAGCGAGCAACTCTTATAGAGCGCCAGCAGGTCCGCCGTATGCCTGCCTACCAGTTGGCCTATCTCTTGCCAGCCCTTGACCAGCGTATCCAGCGCCTGGAAGAAAGCATCATCCTGCCGGGCAATCACGCGATACAGATTGACCAGCTCGGGCGACTTATCATTGATGAAGGCCCGTCGCGCCTGCACCGAGAAGAAGACCGCTCCGCCACCCACAAACGGCTCATAATAATTTTCAAAAGGCGGCACAAGCGGCAGGATGTGCTTTAGCTCCTGCTCTTTGCCGCCTGCCCATTTGATAAACGGGGCCAGTTTCTCCCTCGTTGCCATCGGCTCGATCATGCGCTGCTCTACCCCTCTCTATCTGGTGCATTCACTTTACCAGCAGGGATGGGAAAAAGCAACCGCTTCGTCGCCTGTATCAGACCATTTCATACGGTATCAAGGTTAAGCTTTTTGAAAATCTGGGACATTCATGCTATTTTTTGCCGCATATTGCCCGAAAAATTGACGAGCTTCGGTCTATTCATGTAGACTCGGCAAATAGAGAAGACAAATCAGTCACGTATTTTATGCAACCGTAGATGAGGTAAGTATGCAGCAATTCCGCCCGTTTCCGTCGTTTCAAGATGAAATTGACGATACGGCTCCATTTCGTGCAGATACCCCCGTTAAGAATACACAACCAGAGTTAGACGCCTTCTCGCTACTGGCCGCCCTCCAATCAACCATGACGGCGAATACCACCGGACGTATGGTGGTTATTCCTGGGGGAAAGAGGCGCGACAAGACCAGCAAGATAGACGCCAGCAAGCGGCACAGGATGAACCCGCGCCTGCGTCTGGGCATCGTCTGCGGCATCATACTGGTTGTGCTCGGATATACCCTCTTTACCCTTTCTCCGCTCGCAGCCGGGCAGGGCAGTTTCCCAGGGCTATCGGCTGTTGGGAACTGGATACGCCAGGAAGCTACCAACCTGGCATTTGCCGCGCATTTGGCCCCTGCAACGCAGCAGCAGACAACGACCACCCAGGGCACCACATCGCTGCCTGTCATGAATCTCCCGAAAAGCCAGTATATTGCACTCGCGCAGCAGGACGCTGTAGCCGCCGGTATCTCGCCCGTCTATTTCGTGCGGCAGATCAACCAGGAAAGCGGCTTCAACCCCGGCGCAGTTTCGCCAGCGGGCGCACTGGGTATTGCTCAGTTTGAGCCTGGCACCGCTGCCGGACTCGGCATCGATCCCTGGAACCCCATTCAAGCCCTGCGCGGCGCGGCGCAACTGATGGCAAGCTACAATCGCAACTACGGCGGCGATTACGCCAAAGCCCTGGCCGCCTACAACGGCGGCTCCGGCACCGTGCAATATGCCGTCAATAACTGCGGCGCCAACTGGCTGAACTGCTTGCCCAATGAGACACGCCACTATATCTACGTGATTATGGGGATTTAGACAGTTCCTGATATGCACAACAGCCAGGGCGGGGGCAAGCCCCGCCCTGGAACGCTCACCTTGACATCCCCTCTCCCTGCAACATACAATCCTGGTGTCTCCTGCGTGCTGTTGCAGTAGCATTCATCCTCCAGGCAAGGAGCGCCCTACAGAAGCATGTCACATATTCGTATTCGACGGCAGAACAATATATTGTGGCTGGTATTAGACCGGCCACCGCTCAATATTCTTTCGATTGAGATGCTTGACCAACTGAGCAGCGCGCTGCGTGATGCTGCCAGGCAGAAGCCGCGTTTGATCGTGGTGATGGGCGCGGGCGAACGAGCCTTCAGCGCGGGCGTGGATGTCAAAGATCATCTTGATGGGCGTGAGAAAGAGATGCTGCGAGCAGTGTACGACAACTGCGCGGCGTTTGAAGAGGTGCGTGCGCAACAGGTGCCTACCGTTGCGCTGGTCAAAGGCTACGCGCTGGGCGGAGGCTGCGAGCCTGGCGGCGCTTTGCGATACGGTCATCGCCCACGAAGACGCCACCTTTGGTCTACCAGAAATCAATCTGGGCGTCCTGCCACCCGTTGCCGCCGCCTATTTCCCCGCTCGAATCGGCTCCAATGCTACCATGCGCCTGCTACTCACGGGCGAGACGGTCAATGCGCGCGAAGCGTTCCGCCTGGGCCTGGCGCACCAGGTCCTCTCTGCGCGTCGTTTCCTGCCCGACGCCGAGGAATTGCTCGCAATGCTGGCAAGCTAAATCATTCAGAATCATCGAGGTAGTGGTGGCGATGCATGCGTCGCCACCACTACCTCGATGATTCTAATCGATCTTTTTGCGCCGGGCGGAACCGCCCAGTTTGCCAATGCGACTATAGAAGTCAGGAGCCTGTCGCTCTTTGGTGGTTTTACCGCCCTTTTTGCCCATTTCGGAGAAATGTTCCGGCCCATATTTAGCCATATTGGCCGTGCCACCTTTACGGGCAATGTCGCGGTAATACTCCGCGCCGCGCTTTTCCTTGAGCCTCGTGCCACCCTTCTTCCCGATGATACGATAGTAATCTTCGCCATACTTATCGCGGACCACGCTTCCCCCCTTGCGGCCCGCATCCGATGTTGACATGGGGGTGGGTTTATCTTCGCCTGACGGCAACATGCTGAACCCCTTTCCCCGGTTTCACGCCTTCTCTGGCTGATCCCCAGGTTGTGAATAAAATAAAAGAGCTTCCTAATCAAGCTTTTGAGCAAGTATACGGAAAAGCTCAACCGGTGTCAATCAGGCAAGCGTTACATGAAAATGTTGTAATTATTCCTCGGTAATATTCCCCTTATCAAGCGCCAGGTCGCTTGCCTGAATCTTGCGGGAAGGAGTTGCCGCGTTACGCGCGAAACCGGCCAATTTGCGAGCCAGGGGCAGGCCGCGTCGTTTGCGTTTGCGTTTGCGTTTCCGAGCCTCCGCGAACTCTGTGATAAGGCGCTGGTACAATGTTTCCCATTGATCGAGGATGATCGTGATGTCGTGCCCGGCCACAATTTCCAGGCTGCGCGCTCCCATGCTTTTGCGAATCTGGAAATCCCGCAGCAGGATATCGAGATAATGGGCCATTTCATCGCTATTGCCAGGCGAGAAAAGGAAGCCATTCTCTTTATGATGCACCAGTTCAGGCAGAGCGTAAGCGTTAGCAGCCACAACGGGCAAGCCAACCGCCATGGCTTCCATTGTAGCCAGGCTCTGTAAATCTGCCTCTGATGGAATGGCGAAGATGTCGGCCAGGCGATAGAGCGAGATCAGGTCTTCATCGCTGACGAAACCCGGAAACGTGACTCTGTCCTGCAAACCGAGCGCGTCCACCTGCGCCCGCAGCTCGGCTTCCGCCGGGCCTGTGCTGGTAATCACGATATGCGCCTGTTCATGAAGCTTCGCCACCGCGTCGATCAGCACATCAATGCGCTTTTCATGGCTCAAACGGTTGACAGATAGGATAAGCGGGCGATCCGCCGGCAGTTGAAAACGCTGGCGCACCTCCTCGTTCGGCTGGCCGGGCTGGTAGCGCGCGAGGTCTATACCATTGGAAATAGCCCTGGCGGGAGCGCGCAGTCCATGCTCGTAGAGCAAATTGAGCGCTGTAACGGTGGGGGCTGTCACGTACTCGCAGCGATTGCAGAAATGCACCAGGTAGCTATACCAGATGCTCTGGAACGACTTCCCCAGGATAGGATCGAATCCGATAGAGGGTCCGATATTCGTGGGCATGTAATGGTTGGTTGCGATCACCGGCTTGCGCTGACCGCCTCCCAGAATTTGCGCGATATTGCCCATCACCACCGGGGAATGGATATGAATGATCTCAGGATCATGCTGCTTCATAAGGCGGCGGAATGACAGAAACGGCAAGAATGGAATGCGCAGCTCCACGTAGGTCGGCCATTCAAACGAAGAGAAGCGGTAAATATGTACCTTATCCTCGATGCGGTGAACATCGCGCGTTCCATAGCTGGGCGCGACCACCACCACATCGTGTCCGCGCCGGGCAAAATTCGTCGCAAGATCGCGCGTCACCTTTGGAACGCCTCCAACCATAGGGGGATATTGATCGGTGACGATCATGATACGCATCGCTATCGCTCGCTTCTAGACTTTCAGGAAATCAGTAGCGACGCCCCTTGCGGGTGTCCCGTCTTCGTACCTCTTTCATGGGTACGTTGTTAAAGAGGACGGGACACCCACATGGGGCGTCGCTACTGGTTCGCCCTCGGGTCGTGTTATTCCTCGGCGCTCGTCTCTGCCGGAGTCGCTGCTGGCGCGGCGGCAGTAGCTTCTTCCACTTCCTCGACCTTTTCAGCGCGTGTAGCAGCAATCTTCACGATACCCTCTTCAGGATCGGTAATCAGCTTGAAGCCTTCCGGCAACTTGACATCGCTGGCGTGCAATGTATCATCGATATGCTCCAGGGATGTCACATCAACTTCAAACGAATTGACGATATCTTGCGCCGCGCATTCTACTTCAAGCGTATCTAAGAGGTGGAGCAGCACGCCATTCTCATTTTTCACACCGGGAGCTTCGCCCACAACATGCAGTTGAACCTTCATCAAGATACGTTCGGTCAGGCTCACACGGAAAAAATCAATGTGCAGGATTTTGCCATTGATCGGATTGCGTTGCACCTGACGCACCAGCGCTGTTTGCGCGCCGGACCCGTCACCCAGATTCAGCGAGATGATGCCGGTGGTTTTGTGTGCCTTGCGCAAAGCCTCAAAATCGACCGCATCAACCTGCACGGCCTCGGATGCTTCTTTGTGCCCGTAGATATTAGCCGGGATCAGACCCGCCTTGCGTAAATTCTTCGCGGCTTTTCCGGTGACTTCTCGATGAGTTACTGCTAACTCCGTTTGCTGTGCCATACTATTGTTTCCTTTTCTTCTCTCCGTAGGGACGCGATTCATCGCGTCCCTACTACTATCACTCACTTACTACGAAATTACCCCTGGCTTCGTTACAAGCTAGTACTACAGATGAGATTGATCTCATCTTTTCCGTCGTGCCCGAAAATAGGCCAGGATTGCTTCTGTTGATAAGGTATTCAGCACATCGGCGGGACGTAACCAGCCTTTACGAGCCATATTAATACCATACCGTACCACATCTAATCCATCGATACTATGCGCATCGGGATCAACCGGTATTTTCATACCCTTATCACGCGCCCGGCGCAGATAACGCCAGTCTAAATCCAGCCGCGAGGGATGGGCGTTGATTTCGATACACACTCCGTGTTCCGCCGCCGCGTCGATGATCGTATCGATATCCAGCGTGTACCCTTCGCGATCGAGCAGGAGACGCCCGGTAGGATGCCCGATAATATCGACATATGGATTGGCGATAGCGCGTATCATCCGTTGGGTCTGCTCTTCCGGCGGCAGATTAAACAGGCTGTGGATCGACGCTACCACGAAATCCAGGCTTGCCAGCGTCTCGTCAGAGAAATCGAGCGAGCCATCGCGTAAGATGTCGCATTCGGAGCCTTTGAGAATAAGAATGCGGCCCGCGAACTCCTCGTTCAGACGGTCGATCTCCTCACCCTGGCGGCGCAGCGCGTCCTCGTTCAAACCGCCGGCATAAGCGGCTACCTTGCTATGGTCGGTCATGCCCAGGTAGTGATAGCCGCGCGCGATACAGGCTTCGGCCATTTCGCGAATAGTATTCTGCCCATCGCTCCAGGTCGAATGCACATGCAGGATGCCCTGTAAATCGTCCATCTGCACCAGCGTAGGCAGTGTGCCTTCTATGGCGGCCTCGATTTCGCCGGTATCTTCGCGCAATTCCGGCTCGATGTAGGCCATGCCGAGCGCGGCGTAGATATCGACCTCGTCCTTGCACGGTATCAGTTCCAGGTACGGCTCTTTGCCGCGAAACAGCCCGTAATCGTTGATGGTCATGTTCATACTGAGCGCGCGCCGTCGCAGTGGGATATGGTGTTCTTTGGAGCCGGTGAAGTGATGCAGCGTATAGGGAAACTGGCTGTCATTGACGACGCGCAGGTCCATATTCATGCCGCTTTTCAAAACAACGCTCGATTTCGTATCGCCCTTGCCCGTAATCACCTGTACGGACGGCTGGCTGGTGAAGACATCCATGATCTTGCGGCGCGTTTCCTCTCCCGCGTCATCGGCCACGCTCACCACCATATCGATGTCGCCAATCGTTTCGCGCCGCCTGCGCAGGCTGCCCGCCACCTGCATACGCGCAATTTCCGGGAGAGTTGAGAGCGCCTGGCGCATCCGCTCCGCCTCGTCTTCTGCCACGGGGTAGAGAAAACGCCCGGCGTGCTGCGCCAGCAACGCGATACCTTGCAAGATTTTATCCTGCGTCTTCTTGCCAAAGCCGGGCAGCGCTGCTACTTTATTCTCGTTACAGGCCTGTTCCAACTCAGCGATGCTCTGGACATGCAACTGGTTATAAATAACGTTGATCTTCTTCGGCCCCACACCCTGTATGCGCTGCATATCCAGCTTCACCTGGGGCGTGTCAGCCACCAGTTCATCATGCAATGCCATCTGCCCCGTATTGACCAGTTCTTCAATGCGTTTGATAATAGTCGATCCCAGACCCGGTACCCCCTTGAGTTTGCCCTCGCGCGTCAACTGCTCGATATCGCCATCCAACGCGCTGACCGCCCGCGCCGCGTTCTCGTAGGCCCGTACCTCGAAAGGATTGCTACCCTCTTTCAGTTCGAGCAGGCTGGCGACATCTTCTAGCACGTTGGCAACCTGATTTTTATCCATACATTCCTCTTATGTCATTGCACGCGCAAATCAAAAAATTCCGGCGGGATCGCCGTCACCTCGAAAGGATTGCGCCCCTTTAGGTCACGATTGAGGTAGCGTTTGCAGTCGAAATGCGCCAGCAGCCAGCAATGCCACTCGTTGGTGATGAACAGAGCGTCCCAGGGCTTTTCCCCGCCAATATCTAACGTCTTGTTACAGACAAAACAGCGTGCCATGCCCGCCGCGACCGCGCGTTCAAACCATTGGTACACAAACTGGTGGAAATCTTCCAGCGTCATCATCTCCAGACTGGACTCTGGATAGCCGAAAAGCGCCGGGTCTGGACATTCACGAAAGTCAGTTGATGCGCGGCTCAACGCGATGATTGGCGCTTTAAGCGTTACCTTGATCTCGTCATGCTGCGGGTCGTCAGCCGCCGTCGTAATATCGCTCAACAGCAACCCCTCCCGCGCAAACCATGCCAGTAATTCGTTTCTCATAGTATTTTCTTAGCCTGATGTGCCTACTACTGTACCATTTTGCGCCGGAACCGTCAAATGTGACCAGGGCGGGGGCAGAGCCGCCGCCCGTACCCTGCTACGCAGTGGGGCGCGAAGCCGCACATAGCAGGGTATGTGTCATTCTGAGCGCAGCGAAGAATCTGACTCGCTGGACGTGAGATTCTTCGCTGCGCTCAGAATGACACGACGGGCGGCGGCTCTGCCCCCGCCCTGGTCCCCGAGGGGTTGTCCGATCTTGCCAGCTACGCTATAATGCTTGCATTACTTCATGAAGACCACGCGGTCGTGGTATGGTTCGATGTCGCACCGAAAGGACCGAATCGAACCATGCGTTCTATAGAAGACGACACCACAACCACCGTAGGGACGCGATTTATCACATCCGCACCCTATGATCGCGAATCTGTGACGACCGCTGTCACCATCGCCGACATCTGGGAAGCGCACAAACTGCTCAAGCCGCGTTTGCATCATACGCCACTGACGCCTTCGCGCACGCTGCGCGATTTGACCGGCGCGGATATTTACCTGAAAGCCGAGAATATGCAGCGTTCAGGCTCCTTTAAGGTGCGCGGAGCCAGCTATAAGCTTTCACGTCTGAAGCCGCAAGAATACGAGCGCGGCGTGATTGCTGCCTCGGCTGGCAACCATGCTCAGGGCGTGGCGATTGCCGCCGCTCAATACCATATCCCCTGCACTATCGTGATGCCAGAAACCGCGCCGCTCGCCAAAGTAATGGCTACCCAGGGCTACGGGGCTACCGTTGTGTTACACGGATTTACCTACGATGACGCTTACCAGCACTGCCTGGAATTGCAGGAGCAGTCAGGCGCAACCTTTATTCATGCCTTTGATGACCCCGACATCATCGCCGGTCAGGGAACGCTCGGTCTGGAAATGTTGAGCGACCTGCCCGACGCGGACGCGCTGGTCGTGCCTATCGGCGGCGGCGGCCTGATGTCTGGTATCGCCATTGCAGCGCGCGCCCTGCGGCCCGACATCACCATCATTGGCGTGCAGGCCGAGGGAGCCGCTGGCTTCCGCGCCTCGCTCGACGCCGGAGAGGTGCGCTCTCTACCCGCCATAGCCACCATCGCCGATGGCATCGCGGTCAAGCGGCCCGGCGCGCTGACCTTCTCCATTATCCAGCGCCTGGTGGATGATGTCGTGCTGGTCAATGACGAGTCGATTATCAGCGCGGTACTCTTCTTGATGGAACGCAGCAAGATGCTGGTCGAGGGCGCGGGCGCGGCAGGCGTAGCGGCCCTTTTGAGCGGCGCGGTGAAATTACCCGGCAAAAAGGTGCTGGTGCCGTTGACGGGCGGCAACATCGATATCAACCTGGTGGGCCGTTTCATCGAGCATGGCCTGGCGGCGGCTGGCCGCTACTTCGTCATCCATACGCGCCTGGCCGACCGCCCCGGCGAACTAATGCGCCTGCTTGGCATCATCGCGGATATGCGCATCAACGTCATCGACGTGCGGCACCAGCGCATTTCGAGCCGCCTGCCCATCATGCAGCGCGAAGAAACGCTCACCCTGGAAACGCGCGACCGCTCCCAGTGCGAGGAATTGCTACAGAGCCTGCGCGCCTCCGGCTACGTCGTCGAAGAAGCCCAGGCCCTGGAATAATGTAGGGACGCGATAAATCGCGTCCTTACAATTCACCTCTAAAAAGTTGCTACTGGCTTTCTCGCGCTGGCGAGCCGCGCAAATTGCTCACTTCGTCTTCCGTTAAGTACCTCCACTTGCCAACCGGTACGTCTCCAAGTTCCAGCGAGCCGATGCCTACGCGCATGAGTTCGAGTACGGAATAGCCGGTGGCCGCTAACATGCGCCGCACCTGGCGTTTGTGGCCCTCGTGAATGGTTAGCGTGAGCCAGCAATTGCCTCCTGCTTGTTTATAGATGCTGACCCGCGCGGGTGATGTTTTGTGATGGACCCCGTTGTCCTCTACGATTTCAACGCCCCTACGCAGGGCGTTCAACGCGCTTGCGGGTGGATAGCCTTTCACCAGCGCGTGATAATGCTTATCCATCGAGTAGCGCGGGTGGGTAAGATGCAGGGCAAAGTCGCCATCGTTGGTCAGGAGCAAGAGGCCGCTCGTGTCGATATCTAAACGTCCGACAGGATAGACGCGCAGGCGGCGCAGTTCCGGGGGCAAGAGGTCAAGCACGGTTGGCCGCTTCTGGGGATCGCTGGCGGTACTGACGTAGCCGGCGGGTTTATGTAGCAGGATATACACCGGCTTTGCGGTACACTGAACAGGTTTCCCATCGACCGTGACACTGTCGCGTTCGGAGTCGATACGCGCACCCTGCGTCGTTACGACCTGCCCGTTGACGCGCACGCGCCCGGCTTCGATGAGGATTTCAGCGTGGCGGCGCGAGGCGATACCGGCATGAGCAAGGTAGCGCGCCAGTCGCTCCCCCTCCAGTGGTTGTTGAGTCACATGTCCCTCCCAACGACGATACAGGCAGCACAATGCTTTTCCCGGCACGTCTGCGCGTAAATGTAGTGCAATCCTTGCTGCTGGCAGGCATTTTTGGGTTCGCGTTCAAGTCCCAGTTGATGGTACATTGAGCGTGTCACCTGGTTAGAAGAAAGCCCTGGATAGGCTCTATAAAGTTCTCGCGCTTGTTCGAGTAAGAGCTGATCCTGTTCAATGTTGGCAACGGCAGCCGCGAAGGGCAAGACGACGTTGCATATGAGGATGTCAGCGCGCGCGTGGCCGAGGTCGGGAAAGATGGAGCGCAGACAATCAACCAGGGCGGGGGCAAGCCCCCGCCCTGGTCCGTCGCTGCCCACATTGGCATCCTCTCCATTGATAATGGCATTCCTGATAGTTTCCCACGCGCCCTTCATGCGCCATTGCTCGACCAGTTGGCCGGATGCTCGCAAACGTCCGGCGTCCAGGGGGGATGGTTCGGCGGCGCGTCCTGCTGGTTCGGGTATGTCGCTGGAGAGTCCTACGAGGCGCTGGCCGACAGCGCGAAAGAAGACGCGATCGCGGCCATAGCCCAGCGCTTCTACCAGCGCGGGTATTAAACAGACATCGTATGCGCTGAACGGGGCACGGGGTTGGGTTACTTGTAATTGCGCCAGCAGGTTCTGCGTTTTCTGCTCGAAGCGCAACATGCCAGCGCGCTGCAAGAGCGCTGTGCGCGCTTCCGCGCCCATTGATGGAATGATGCACTGGCAGGGCCACAGGGGCTGCGAGAAAATGGCCGGGACGAGATCGTTCAGCGAACAGACGGGTATTGCGCGTCCATCCTGGCGCAGCACAGGGCCGACGCTATCGAAGATAAGCACGACATGCAGTATGACGTTGTTATAACGTGGGTCTGTATGGTGCCGGTGGGTATACCAATCGCTGCAACGAATGTGGAACTCGACATCACCTGTGACACGTCCCGCTATCGCAACGGCCTGTTCGGGTACGAACTGGAGTACAGCGTCGCGAATATCAGGCCCCTGCGGACCGCCGGGACGCCCCGCGTAACACAGAAGGCAGGCGTCTCCACTTACCAGAGGCAACGGTTGCGCAAGTGGCAGGACGCGCCAGCGATGCGCGAGGTCTTGCTCGAGCATCTCGGAGTGACCGTAGGAGACATGGTGATCGCGAGAGCCAGGGCGATCACGTGAATCAACGTGATCGCAAGAGCCAGGGCGACCACGTGAATCAACGTGATCGCAAGAGCCAGGGCGACCGCAAGGGTCGCCCCTACCATACACGCCCTCCGCCAGTCGCTTCTTCGTAGTATTGTACGGGCGACCCTTGCGGTCGCCCTGGCTCTCGCTCACGCCCCTGCCCTGGCTCTCGCTCACGCCCCTGCCCTGGCTCACATCCCTGCTCGTACTCACGATTGTTCCTGTGGGCGCGTAATGGATATTTTTGTGGTGATATCGGCGTCATCATTATTTTCTAGCGCGTGTTCCTCCCTGCTACTGTTCTGCGATTCGCTGGCAGTGGCTAAAAGCGCGATGTGATCGACAGCAGCAAAGGCCATGCCTTCGGCTACCACCGCGTCGGCTTCAGCGTTCATAGCCGCTTTGACAGCCTGTTCTTCGTTGGCTTCGGCATCGGCTAAGAATGCCTGGGCGCGTGTCACAGCATTTTCAGCACGCCACAGGGCCTCCTGGGCTTCTTCGCCGCTCAAGGCGCCGCTGCTGATAGCAGCACGCACCTCAATCAATGCCTGTTCCGCGTCCTGCGCATGGCGACGGGCTTCGTGGCTCTGCTTGCTGCTGATCTCAGCGATGACTTCTGCTTTCGCGGCGCGTTCGGCAGTAATGTAGGCGATAGTTTCGGCAGTCACGGCTGCTGTCAGATCTTCCTCTTCTTCGATGCTGGCAATCTCTTCGGGGGAGGCAAGCGGCTCTGTTTGCTGTAGAATTTCGGCTATTTCGCTGGCGCGTTCGGCGGCCAGGCGAGAGTGTTCCTCGGCAGCCTCTGCCGCAGCGCGCGCGCCTTCGATCACCAGGGCGGGGGCAAGTGGAACAACCAGGGCGGGGGCAAGCCCCGCCCCTACCCTGGACGGGTCGGTGTCAGGCCGGGTTGGGGATAGAGGTTGGTGTTCTGTTCCCGGTCCGGGTATTTGCTCCAGTTGTTGGCGAAGAAGCGTAAGATGCCCTTCGACACGCTGCAAGCGCTCGCTGCGCTTTTGCAGGCGCGCTTCGGCGCGTTGGAAGCGTTCCAGAGCTTTGGATTGCGCTTTCCGCGCTTCTTGCAGGCGTTCGAGCGCGCGCTGTTCTCGTTTGCGCAGTTTTTTCACTTCATCGCCGGTGGGCATTTGCCCTTCTTCTTGAGGGGTGGACTTATCGTTTTTCATTGAGCTATCCTCCATTTTTAAATGAGGTAAACCTGATGCCCACAGGGGACACTAGTAAATTTGGCATGGACTGATTACCCTCAATAACGCTAAACTCAAACTCTTTTTGCGTGTTCTAGTACATGTGGAATTAGAATCGAGGAGCTATCCGCCTGCCCCTGTATCTCAGCCGATATATTACCTGTCTCTCCTACCTTTGAAGGATACAGCATGAGGTGAAATATTGCAACGTGATAGAGCGTTACTCCATAGCAAATTTGGCTATGCGATATAACCTTTACTCGCCCATTCGTTCAAAATTATGGTTATCATCTAATTTGCGTAAATACATGTGTAAATACATGTAAGGAAGAGGAAAAACCTATGGACAATACTCCACAGATGCCACCAGCATACCAGGGACCGGCAGCATACCCATCACAATCGCCGTCATTTCAAGAATATTCATCTCTCCCCTCGCAACCAGCATACCAGCAGCCAGCACCCGGACAGCCTTATCAGCAATATCCGCAGATGCCACCCAATCAGGCGGTTCCGCCTAATGCGCAAACAGCGATGCCTAAGCGCAGGGCAGGACGATACAGTTGGATGAGGAATGCCAGTGGTCCGGCGTTGATGGTACGCGGCGGGCTTATGGCTATTGTAGGCATCGTTATCACCGTTATATCCTATGCTAGCGCCCAGTCCCAGGCTGACACGAGCGGCTCCGGCACGTATGTCATTTTCACCGGCGTGATTGTGATTGGCGCGATTTACTTTATCATGGGTCTTATTCGCTGGATCAGCACACGCCGCCGGTAAGTTCGAGCAAGGGGAATGCGATAAGTAGGACGCGATAAATCGCGTCTTACTTGTTACCATTTCATGCGTTCTTTCAGGCTGATGTAGCGCTGATTGCCGATGACGAGGTGATCGACGAGTTCGATGTCTAAATGACGCCCCGCCTGCACGAGTTGCTCGGTCACGGCGATATCTTCGGGCGAAGATGTCCCGCAATGTACCGCCGTAACCGGGGAGATAAGCTCTTGTATTGCCGGAAGGGCTACTTCTACGTGATACAGCATATTCTCGTAATACGGCTTTTTATTTTCTATCACGACGACCACCCCCAGCATACGCAGGAAGTCGCGTTTCTGTTGGTAGGTGAGTTCTTCCCGTGACTCCTTGACCTTCTTGCACCACTTGAGAATGTCCTGATAGGCTTCCTTCTCACGCTCTCTGTCGATCATGCCTGACAGTATTTGCGCCCGCTCCTCCTCTAACATAAGCACCATTTTGTTGGCAGTATTCAGGGCGCTGCGCACCGCCGTCCGCGTATCGCCGATCAGGCTGCTATCGTCCAGGTCGGTCAGGTAGTTTTGAGCCTTTGCCCGCCAGCTTGCGATACTGCGCTCAATCGCCTCAGTATCTTCCTGGATTTTGTCTGAGCTCGACGCCAGCTCGACCGCCTTCTCGATCAGGGCGATATGGTCGGCCAATTGGCGCAGCCACTGCCACACGCGCTCATCAAGCGGCTTCGAGAGTATGGTGTTCGTATGGTCTGGCGTGTCTTGCGTGCAGCGGTAGATATAGCTCTGCCGATGCTTTATGGCAAACATCGGTTTATGACAACGGCTACATCGTACAAAACCTGCTCGTAACAGGTATTCTTCCGGTTGCTTACTAGCGCGCACCGCCTCGGCTATATTAGTCTCCCTGCGCTCGCTGTATCCGCTCAAACAATTCTTCGCTGATTATCTCAGGGTACGTGCCGTCTGGTAAGTCGATAGGGTCGAGCGGTTGCTGTGTCTTTCTCTTCTGGTATGCAAATACCTTCGCATTCTTTCCTGTTATGCGCGGGTCGGAGATAAGGCGGACAATCGAGCGGGCGTTCCATGCCATACCTGTCGGAGACGGTATGCCTCTTTCGTTCAACTGCCGCATCAGCTCGTAAGCCGCCACGCCGTCGGCGTATTGTTCGGCCAACCATTGGAGTATCGATAGCTCATCCTCACCCGTTTCGACGCCTTCCTTATTTCGGATAACTTCCTTGTTCAGGATGACTTCTTTATGTATGGTCTTTCCAGTGACCGTGTCTTTAATGTAGTTCCATGTCCAGCCATAGGGAGCTTTACTGCCAGAAACGATCTCGCCTGCTTTGGCTTTACTCACTCTGCCAGTCGTTGTCCGATCCATGATCTTCTCGCGTTCCATCTCGGCGACAAAGGCGAGTACCATGCGGATGAACTTGCCCATCGGCGTATCGTCAATGTTTTCCTTGATACAGTACAACGCGACGTTATGATGTTCCATTTCTTCCATCAGGATCGCGTTATGCACCTGGGAGCGCGATAACCTGTCTAATGTGCGGATGACAACCCCTCGGATTTTCCCCTCCCGGTAGCGCTGTCTCACCAGGTTGAGCTTCTGGCGTTCCCTGTAATGGTAACCGGAAAACACCTCGCGGTGAACCATACCGACGATATAGCCATGTTCACGACAATATTCACGACCTGTGGCCTCTTGCTCATCGAGGCTCGTATTATCCTCCTGGGGGTCGGTTGATACACGGCAGTAAATATCCACCACGATTCTTTTCCCCTCGCCTGATGAAACCTCGCTGACTCGTTCGACGATAGCAACCATGTGAGTATCCTTTCTCATAACAAGAGGGGGTCTGATAACCCCCTCTACTAACTTCTGACGATAGAAAATAAGCCCTGTAACGGCTTACGCGGCGGTCCCTGGGCATTATCCTAAGTAGCAGCGTAGAGATTAGATTACCTCCTTACTTCGCCCAAAACAGCCTGGGACGCGCCACGAATACGACAACTAGTAAGAGATCCTTCCCCTGTATCGTGACACTGATAACGCGCATATATGAGGGGACTGAGTAGGTGACAAATTGGCAGCGCCAGCTTAACGTTACTTTATGATCGTCTGAAAAGTAACTCTCTTTACAGGGGTAATGCAACCCGGCTAGCTGCCTGGCTATCGCACTCCTCGCCTTAACAATAGTTCGTACCCTATCCTGCTCCGTCACAAACGATACTGAGTAAGCAGGCTTGCCGCCAGTAAACGCAGAGAGATTACGCACAAACAACGAGGTGCCGACCACCTGATTGATTGAAAGCGTTGGCAAGTTTATGCCTACCCTTGATACATGCGCTGTAGTTGTTGCGTAACCATAACCGTTTGCGCTACCAGCCGGAACAAATACTGCTGCATCCGTAGTCACTGAAATGCCGGAATTGCTGGTGAAGGTCATGCCCGGTGGTAGTTCCTGGGCGATAACCGAACCGTTTGTTATAGTGAGCGTCCCATGTGCAAACGTCGCCGGATACGTTCTAATGCCTGTCGGGATAATCGCTATTTGCGCGCTGAACACTCGCACTGGCAAGAGGACAGCCGGAACACGGATGAAGGCTCGTTGCTCCGGCTGCTTGTAGGGGGTGCTGACGCCAATGGCGATGAGGATAGAGAGAGCAAAAACGGAGATAATGACAGGAATAAGGGAGGGACGTTTATCGCCCTCCCTAACAACATACAAATGAATAGTTTCAATCGGTTCGTCTTCCACTTGGTACATGGCTCCTCCTACTGCTGTGGCTTGAACTGCGTGCCATCGTTGATGTAAATGATGCGCTGCTCGCCGATGTGAACAATCAGGTCAACCTTGCCGTCCCCGTTCACATCCTTGAACTCACCAGTCACCGGAACGGACGCCGGGTTGTCAGCAAAGATTTGCGGGCCGCTATATATCTTGGCTTTGGTGATGTCGCCTCCTGGCAGTTCGGTGATAACGACATGCCCATTGAGGTTTAAGAAGATAAAGTGTGTGGGGTGGTCAGTGCTGTCTGAGTGGCCTACCACTTCATCGACTTGGTAGGTTCGAGGGAAGCCATACGTGGCGTCTAACTGATGGTTTGTCCACCAATTGCTAATCACCGTCCAGCTAATGAAGAGAAGTACCATTATCGTCATGCCAATGCCGAAAATGGCTGACCAATGCAGCCTTCGTCTTCGCTTTGGCGGTGGCTCATCATGGATGACAAACCGTTGGTTTCCTCTCTGGATAACCTGATTACCGCGAGTATCGTAGTAGCGTCTGGCGCTGGTTGGCATTCGGGTTCGTTCGCCTGGATAGTCCAAGTCATCAGCCAGGTCAAGAGGATTATCTGGGTAGCGTCTTCGTTGGTCGGTCAAATAGGGTTCGTCTTCAGGATGGATGTTTGAAGAGTGCCCTGCGCGGTGTGCGTCAACAGTTGCGCTTCTCCGTGGCGGGATCGGGTGACGTTGGCGACTCTGCACATTACACCGTCCTTCCCGACAGGTCAGAAGCTTTTTCCAGTTCCACCTTGCCCTCTATGATCTGTGTAAATAACTGGATAGCCCGTTGCCTGTTCAGTTGGCACGGGCAGCACTGGTTTTTACAAAACGGCTGCTCAAACGAGTGGATGTAGTAGACTGGGATCGACGAGACAGGCTGGGTAAGAGATCGGTTCAATAGGTCGCTGTCGTGCATGGTCGCCTCCTCTTGACAAATCGGCTCTCCATGTGGCTCGATACCACTGGAATCTAAAAAGGGTTCTGAAAAAAAGGGGCATCGTGCGGACTTCAATCGGGCGAAGCCCCTTTTTCGCGCCTATAAAGAACGGGCGTAGTCTAAGAATACACAATATTAACGCAATTTGTCAAGGATTGCATATCTATGCCGGAAAAGATAACCTATTGACCAGCCATTCATAAAAGTGTATAATTTGCTAACTTCAAAATCGGGAGGGATAATACCTTGACGGACGAACTACTAACTATCGACGAGGTGGCTGCTGAACTGAAACTACACCCCGACACCATCCGGCGCTACATACGTGAAGGGAAGCTCAAACAAACAAGAGTAGGTGGCACGGCAATACGTATTAGGCGGTCTGAACTGGATAGGTTTATTAGTGAGGGTGAAGGAGGTTCGGAAGGTAAAAGAGACTGAGGTCTATCTAAAAGAGTTAAAGCCCCATCAGGTGAGACTTTAATCCATCTGATGAGGCTGTTTTACTGCGTCTTAGCGCAGGCTGCGTTCGATCTCTTGCAGGGCAAGTTCGAGAGCACGACCATATCAGACATCTAAAATGTTTACACTCTCCTTTCCCCCACATATCTATACAACGTCGCCCTGGATATATGCAGCGTATCGCAAATATCTTCTACTATTAAGACTTAATAGAAGTTCGTCAATATTGTTGACGTTACTGCATGTATGATATACAGTGGTCGATGGTCAGAGGTCTTCTTTGGCTATCTTTTGTGTTTCGGCACACGTTCCACACTCTTGCAAGAGGAAGGAGCTTAACAAATGTCTCGCAAAGGCGACGGTATGGGTTGGCTACGCAATGCGTACAACAAACAATCCAAACCCCCACGACCAAACAGATGGCAGAATGGCGGAACTGTAAAGGAGGCCGTACAGACTGCCGCGACGGTTGCGAGTATTGGTCTTGCTGTACATGGGGCTGTTGTTAGCCCTCAGCAGAACAGTCCCGAGACTATGTATCGCGCAGGTCAATCCAGCATACAGCAGGAGCGCGACGACAAGAGTGCTAGCGCTGAACAAGGTACTATCGACCACGGGAACCGCGCAAGCGGAACTAGCGGTTCAGCCTAGCACCTAATTCCAACCCGAACCAAGTCTGTGCTTGTTCATTGAACAGGCACAGACGACTAGTATTTATTACCGCTGCGACCATCTAGGGTGGTGTAATGGACATAAGGAGGATTCCTATCGCTTTCTTAAATGCTTTAACACCGTCCATTATCAGCGTTAAGCCCGTCCCTGCAATGCCTATACCTAAGAAGACAAACCATACCCAATGCCACCATTGAGTGTTCTCCCTAACGATTGCGTAGACGCTAAACCCGATAGTCACTAACCCGATGAGTATAATCACCGTACCAATGATTCTCCTCAGTAGTATTTTCATAATTACCTTATTTAATTCTATCAGATGTTTACCACTTCTCCATCCCCACCCACCTATACAGCGTTGCTCTGGATATATGCAGCGTATCGCAAATATCTTCTATGCTGTGGCTTGGGTCAGAATGTAAGGCTTTCGCCATGTCGATCTTCTTGCGCTTAGCAGGGTCTTTGTTCGATCGGTGGTCGTCCGCCTATCCTGCCTCTGGCTCTGGCAGCGGCAAGTCCAGCGCGGGTACGTTCTTGGATAATATCACGCTCAAACTCAGCCAGCGCCGCAAAGAAATGAAAGACGAGCTTGCCGCCTGGGGTGGTGGTGTCCATGTTTTCGGTCAGGCTTTTGAAGCCAGCCCCTTTGGCGTGTATGTTATTGACCAGGTTAATAAGTTCTTGCAGTGAGCGGCCAAGACGATCGAGACGCCACACTACGAGCGTGTCCCCTGCTCTAAGCTGGTCGAGTGCTTGTTGTAGTCTTGGCCGCTCGGCTTTGCGGGTGCTGATTTTATCGGTGTACGTTTTATCTGGACCGCAGCCAGCTTTAAAAAGCGCATCAAGCTGAAGGTCGAGGATTTGTTCGTGGGTGGAGACACGGGCGTAGCCTATAAGCATATGTGTATACGCCCTATTTTAGAATAAAGGCAGTTGTCCGTTCTGTTCTTGGCGGCGTCGAATGAAATGAGTTCCAACGACTGCTTTGTAGAGGATACGGGATAGGCGATACATATACTCTATCTCTTCTTCTTTCGGCACTTTGTGGAACTCATCATACATAGCC
This sequence comes from uncultured Chloroflexia bacterium, assembly GCA_963769535.1. Classification (GTDB taxonomy): domain Bacteria; phylum Chloroflexota; class Ktedonobacteria; order Ktedonobacterales; family Ktedonobacteraceae; genus CF-113. Next base: position 1,444,208 of record CAVYMC010000011.1, read on the forward strand.
ACCGCTACTTTGGCTTTGAGTATCTTCTGCTTCTGCTCGATTGTTATCATACGTCTATTGTCTCAAATACTCGTCGTAAAGTAAATACATGAGACTATGTTTTTTAATACGTATTTTGATACTTTGGACTAATCGTATGACTTATCTGTAAATCATCACAATACATGGCCTTATTTTCATCACGATTTGTGTCACCTACCTCGTCTCATTAAACGACCGTTTTGTAAGACGGGTGCTAAGAGCACCAAATCCATGAAGCCTGAAGAATTAAATTCTTCTCCACTTAGTCCCCTCCTCTGTGTCATAAAGGCAGATGCCCTTGTCTTCAAGTTCTTTGCGTATGTGGTCGGCTTGTTTAAATTGCTTCTGTGAACGGTAGCGGCCACGTTCCGCTACCAGTTTGTCAATATCGTGGTCTGCCTCTGTTGGCATAGCATTAAACTTCATAAAGTCAAAGAAACCATTGAGTGCTTGAAACAACTCCCCCACTCGCCTACCAGGGGTACTGTTAATATTTTGCTGCTTCATATATACATGGATGGCAGTTAATGCGGCAGGGGTGTTAAAGTCTGTATCGAGTGCCGCATACACTTTTTGCTGTAAAGCTTCTATACCCTCAATTAACTCAGCATCATCGCGTGTATTGTCGATGCTAAAGATAAATTTATCAAACCGCCGCACATTGACCCTAGCCTGCTCAAGCGCAGCCTCCGTAAAACTCAGTGAGGAACGATAGTGGCTGCTTAAAAATAGATACCGCAGCGTGCGGTAATCGTACCGCGTCAGAGCGTCATGGATGGTCGTAAAGTTGCCAAGGCTTTTGCTCATCTTCTGGTCGCCAGTGTTGAGGAATCCGCCGTGCATCCAGATTCTTACTAGCGGTTCTTTGCCAGAAGCAGCTTCCATTTGGGCGATCTCGGCTTCATGATGAGGGAATATGAGGTCGATGGCCCCACCATGAATATCATACTGGGAGCCAAAGAACGACTCGGTAATGGCTGTGTCTTCTATGTGCCAGCCTGGGCGACCGGCTCCAAATGGTGCATCCCAGCTCGGTTCGTTCGGGCTTTGCAAACTTCCAGAGACAAAAGTCATTCCAGCCGTGCTTCGATCTGCTTTCGTCTATCCGAGACACCGCGTCATTTTGTTCCAGGTGCGTGCGGCCTGAAAGCTTGCCATATCCCGAAAACCTGGCTACCTCATAATATATGCCGTCGTCTGCGTGGTACGCATACCCCTTGACCATTAAGGTATTAATCTGTTGGATAATTTGCTCCATATAGTCTGTAGCGCGGGCATGGGTATTTACTGCCGTGTTATGCAGCGCGGTCATATCTTCGTGGTAGTAACTCTCAAACTGGTCAGCGAGCTCGTCCCAGGCCACACTTTGTTTCCTCGCTCGGTCGATGATTTTGTCGTCGATATTGGTAATATTTTGCAAGTAAAAAACCTCATACCCCCGATGACGAAGGTAGCGGGCAATAAAATCAAATTGAGTGTAGGTTTTGCCGTGGCCAAGGTGAGAGTAATCGTAGACGGTTGGGCCGCAGACAAACAGATTCACTAAGTTGTCGTGAACAGGCTGTAACTCGTCAAACTGACGCGACAGGGTGTTATAAATGCGAATTTTAGGTCGTGGAGGTTGCATACTATTTCTTTAACGCAGCGGAGCGGGAGGGGCGTAAACGCCTCCTCTCGTCCGCTGGTTCATTGGCGCGTGTAAGCGCCTACGCTGGCACGGCCACTCGTGTTGCGCGGTTGAGCGGGAAGAGTCCGTGGTCTTTGTCCACGCGACCGTTTCCGTCAATGCAGCAGAGCCTGATGTCCGGTGGATTTTCCGGATAGAATGCGGGGTTGAGGTAACTGTAGACCGTGCGATAGAGCATCGCGGTGTAGCGATAAAGCCCTCCTACGTACTCCACCTGGTCTGTATGGGCATGGTTGAGAGGTACATGATGGAGAAACTCTCCGAAGACTCGGTCGCAGAAGCTCGCGTACTGCTGCGTGTGCAGAATATGCGCGTGCCAGAACGGGTCGATTTCATCCGAGACCGCATGCTGGTTACGCGAATCCAATACTCCTCCGGCGTAATACTGCTTGAGGGCAAGGATACCCTCTTCTATGTACTCGTCGGTCACCTTTGCGGCCTTGCTTCCCCAACTCGTCCCGAACCTTCCACTCGACGCCGGAATAGTCCTCCTGGTCGATCAGAACGAGCCGCTCCTGGAGGAACGGTGTCACGGGGATGTCGATCGTCTCAAGAAGCGATCGTGCCATACTGTTAAGCTCCTTTCTCTTGCAAGAGAAATGCAGAACATGCGCCGAAGCGCAAAAACATAGCCAAAGTAGACCTCTGACTATTGATCACAGTATATTAAATATGCAATATAGTCAACATATTGATAAACCTGGATATCGAAGCATCACCGTTAAATGGAACAATGCACCAGTGCCACAAAATGACCGTTTTGTGATACTTCTCAACACATCACTCAAGGTGATCCCTATACAGCCGATGTCGTTGTCTGCGGTGACGTTGTGTTTGAAAAATACTCAGCAATGTGAGGGTTATACATGAAGAACTCATAGAGGAGTGCCTGCACCTGCTCTATACTAATGCTACCCTCTATCTTGAAAAGCTTATACCTCTCACCGACACGCTTGCCTGGATCACCACCGTTGGTGACGATGTCCAATACCTCGGCATAATCTTTTATGGTAAAAGTTCGTACCGCTCCGTCTATGTGGCTAATAGTCTGTTGCTCTTGGTCGTAAACAAAGTGAGCGAACTTTTGAATACAGTTCTCCTTGCCGACACCACAGATTCGACATGTAAGGTATTTTGGGTTTGTCAACGGCACGTACTCTTCAATCGCGAATTGTCTCTCTGTGTCGCTCAGCATATCACTGCGAAAGAGCGTGAAATTGACTGGGTAGTTGGAACCTTGCTCGCTATTGGTTCTATGGAGCGTTCTGAGTGGTATCTTGTCCTTACTTTGAAGGAGTGAAGCTGCAAACTTTTTGCCGTACCAAAAATCTTCTTCGATGACTCCGCGATAGTACTTTGGATATGATACGCGCATAGGGTCTATACGGATTTTAACCTTCTTGCCTTCTTTTCTGTGATTTTCAAGCTTGTTAAGCATATTAACGAAATTAGCGTGATAAAACCTTCGCAAAAACTGGTGTGGATAGACCATCGTCTTCTGCGATGGCAAAATAAGAGCGTGTCCTCTTAGCTCCATGTCTTTATCTAGAGTCACTAGCCCTTCATCGTCAACCGGAAGACCAAGACCTTTCGGCAAATTGTAGTCCTCTAAGCGGGCTATGTACTCGTCAATACTGGGCATATGCATGCTTAACAAATAACTGACGACCATTCTAGCTGCCCGCTCGATCTGAAAGGAGCCGTCTTCATTTTCACCGTACCAAATCGTACTAAAATAAAACTCCTCATCTTCCGCACTTGTAAGACTTGTTAAGTCAGTTTGCAGCAACTTACCCTGTATCACTTCGAGTATTCGGGCGTAGTCCCTTATAAGAGGGTCTGATTCGGGTGCTTTACCGTAGTATGTGGTAACGTCCGAATCGAGATCTAAGTTGCGGTTGTGATATTCTCTTGCTAGAACTTTCAGCAGGTCCTGAACGTCAGCTGATCCTGTAAGGTAAGAACGGAGTTCGATTAAGTTCATCATCTCTTAATGTCCTTGGCTGATTTTTGGTTGTCTTCGAAATGAGGGGTGACTATATAATTTTCTTAACACCCTCAATCAATGATTGTACCTCTGCCTCTGATACCTCTTTAGGGTGGGAGCATTTGTTCCTAATGGATGCCAGGTACTCTATATGCTTGATCTCGGTGATATCTAATATGTTCCCTTTTTGTAACGCCTGTAAAAGTGGCTGGATAGTAGCCTTTGGGGGACACGACAGTCCATGAATGTCACAGAGTGTTTTCAAATGTAGTTTGAGCGCAACACCGGCTATGCTCCCGGCAGTCGCGATGGAAACCGTTAGCAAGTAGTATCTCCGCTTGTTGCACCTCTGTGTTGGCTATGTCTGCTGTGATAAGCTTTTTTAGACTTACTTCTCTGAACTCAGCAATATCAGGCACAATTAATAAAATATCAAGTTGTGCCTCAAAGGTGTCAATAAAACTTTCCGTCATCGCCACGATGCTGTTAGGAGAAGGGCTGTATCTGAGCTTAAGATAATCTACAGTACCAAGATGGGAACCGGATTTTTTCCCTTGTGATTCTTCAGCCTTATAATAACTATTGAATTCGCTTATCATTTCTGGCAAGTAATCTTTAACAAGCTCATAGGATAGAGAGTACCAGCGTGTATATGCCCGGATAGCCTTGCGTTGAGCGATCTTTAATTCAGGCGTAAGGGTATCCCAATGGTATTCCTTCCAGACTATATCTTCATCTCTCATATATTCGAGATTAAGCTCTTGAGGATTACGGACATATTCATCTATTGAATGCTCCTCCTCTACTACTACGCAGCCTTGAAAGAACTCTGATCCCATCCGTTCGATTTCCACAGCGAGTGTTTCAAGCTCGCTTACTTTCCTCTTTAAAACCTCGACAGTAAACAAGATAGTATGCCTCACTTCTGTTTATTGAGTCTTTGCTTCACTGCTTCGATCTTTGCGGGGGCGACATAGAGATACTCAAGCAGCAGTTCTACGAAATCTAAGATAATTAGCACATCTGTTTCTGTTACCTCATCTTCATCAAAATGGGCACCTAAATTGCCGAGTTGCCTTAAGTGAAGTGCTACATCTACCAGGGTTCGTGGAATACGCCCTGTGTCGGCTAAACTTTTCAGTTTGTCTGCCAGCACTTTTCCAGTAGCATTCTCATGCTTACATACAGCTTCCAGCGTCTTTCTTACCAGTACTGCACAAGAGCTTGGGGAGATATTGCTCACTCTCAGTGCTTCTGCATATTTTTTCTCAATAACTTCTGGTAGATTGGTCAGAGGTGTCTTGCCTGTTGGATAAAGTACGTCCACAGAAGGTAGAGAGTCTTTCCATTGCCTGGGAGAAACCAATTTAGAAGACTTAGTAACTTGCGTCACTACTGGCTTTGAACACCCTGAACACTGCATTATGTACCAGGTTGTGTAAATGAAAGTTTCTGAGTGCTCAAAATCTCCCTCGAAATGCTCCGTATGAGTATAATGCGATCTTATGTAAAATGTCGTTCGTTTTCCGCAATGATCACACAGCATAACCACGTCGAATTCAGAGGTCTCATTATCCATTTCTAACTCCCCTAATTCAGAATAGTCGCGTGCTTTGCTTATAGGCGACCTAAATACTATCTGAACATTTCGCGCCTGTCAATCACAACCTGAAACTGCTCAGGTGGTTTACGGTGTTTACTCCTATTGGAAACTATGTAGAGTCTCAATGATCTGGGGGTGTATAGTAGTTGACTGGCAATCCTAATGCTGTGGTGCTCGATGATAGTGATGTTGAGGTTTATTATCACGAGACTGGGGGCAATATGGTTGATCGGTATTGGTCGAGCGTTAATGGTTGGGCTTCTACTAATATCACTCCTGCAGGTACATCTAGCAGTGACCTCTGGGGCATCAGGCGGGCTACAAGTCCAAATCCAAATCTAGAGGTACATTACTGGAAGGGTAGTACTCTGGAAGATACGAACTGGAGCTTTGGGCATCTCTGGACTACATTACCTGTTCCTAATACGCCGTAAGCTAGATAGACTTAGGGTAAATAAAAAAGTAGAAACAGCCCGAAGTACCTGCAAATATGCAAGGGCTTCGGGTTTTTCTTTCTCACGAGTTCTCTGAAGCCGATACCCGTACCCCTATTTGCCCCAGGACGGGACGTACCCCTGCAAGACAAATAAGTATCTTGTTTTCTTACATATAAGCTCGCTTAGTTTTTTACATGCAAACCACTTAGCTGTTCAACATGTAAACGTGCAAACATATAAAATGACTTGCGGGCTTTCATGTAAAATGCTTAACTTGTAAACAATGAAACAGGTTAACCTATAAAAACGTAAAATGGCTCGGTCAATCGCAGTAGCAATGAGGAAAGGGGGAAGTGGTAAGACCACTACGACCGTCAATCTCGCCGCTGCATTGTCGTTAAGAGGGAAGCGAGTTCTCCTCGTTGACCTTGACCCGCAAGCGAACGCGACGGTTGCAGTGGGGGTGAACCCCTTAAACGCATCGTATCATGTGGGACAACTGCTTGCTGATACCTCCATTGACCCTCGTCATGCTTTGTTTGAGACATATTATCACTTACACGTCCTCCCTTCACACGTTGATCTGGCAAAGACCGAAAGCGGCATGAAAGCGACTGATGCGCATGCCCTTAAGAGCCTTCTAGAGCCGCTACAAGCTCTCTACGACTTTATTTTGATAGATACACCACCATCAGAAGCAATGCTCACAGCAAGCGCTCTGACGTTTGCTAATGAGGTTATTATTCCGTTGCAGGCCCATTATTTTGCAATGGAAGGCTTGGCCCAGGCAATGGAGCAAGTCGAGAAAGTCAAACAGGGTCTCAATCCGAACATCCGCGTTGTGGGCATTTTACCGACAATGGTTAACCCGCGTACAAACATCTCTAAAACAGTGATAGATACCGCAAAAGCAGCGTATCCAGACCTCGTCTACGGCTTTGGCGTTGATTATAGCGTGCGTCATCCAGAGGCGACACTCGCTGGCATACCCATAGTGCTCTATGACCCTGAGCATAGTGGAGCAATAGCATATAAGAGGCTGGCGGAGGTAGTAGATGGCCAGGCTTAAAAGCCCACAAGACTTGATGGCGGCACGCAATCCCTTAGCACGTAAACCAGTAGAACCAGTTGACATCTACACGCCACCCGTACAAGTAGAAGTAGGCAAGCCGGAGACAACTCTGGAGCCAATCAACTCTCACTCTAAGAAGGAACACAGTACACCAAAGGAGCCAGCACCACAAACTGCCGCTCCAAAGAAGGATGACACAGTAAAGTCATACTCAACCTATCTCTATCCAAGCCAGATTAAGGGCATAAAGCTACGCGCCATCGAGCAAGACGTGAACGATTTTGCAATAGTCCAGGAAGCCATCAACGAGTATTTTCAGAAGCACCCTCTGTAAAATTCACATTCCTAGCAGATGAGCCACAAGCACTATGGTTGTACTGAACGGCACGCAGAGTTATGATACTGATAACTTAGCAGTGATTTTGGCGGTAAACTTATCGCAATCTTTATCCCCAAGCGCAGCTAAGTTATAAAAAAGGGGTTTTTGTGCCGATAAGCTATTGACTAGCTTGAGCGGTTGATTTAGTATTGTCTTAGCGATAAGTTTACTAATAATCAACCAAATGAACTGCTGCAAAACCCCACCCCAGGGGTTTTGCTGTTTTTTAAAGCCCCTTACTAAATAGCTTGCGAAACACTCGTTTGCAGAGCTATAACTCAACCAGCACATTAACGTAAGTGGAGGGGAGCAGAGGGAATGAACACATCATCTTCATTCGGTGCCATTGCTACCACGCGCTATCAAGCGATGCGGGAGCAGCACGACCAGAAACAAAAAGAAATTAAAATCAAAGCCGAAGGCGACACTTCTATAGAATTGCCTTCGGCGATCACCAACTTAATTACAGGAAACGAGTATTGGGTAACTGCGAAGAGTAACAGGTACAGGAAGCTTATAAGGGAAGGGTGTCTTGACGATCTGTTAGAGCTAGCCAAGCTCGCTCTGAAAAAAGATAATCCGGCTCATTGGTTTGCGAAGGTATGCTCAGTCAAAGCCTGGGAGCGCACCCTAGACTTCCTCAAGAAGCTCAACAATGTACGCAAGAAAGCCGCCCTGGTCACCCAGCGCATAGGGGACGGTCTGACTAACTTTGTCTATAAACAAATATGGGCAGGTAAGAACGTCGAGCGCTGGGCAGTTGCTGCCGAGGAGGTGCGCCATGATAAGCCAGACCAGTCGATTGGGAAACTGTTTGCCTACCTCTGCAAGCAGGAAGGGCAGGGTACAACTGCGTAAAAACCCTGTCTGAGCCTCACTGAGCGGCTGTGGGCGCAGTGTGCTGCGGAAATGTAAATACTTACGTTTTCAAACACGAAGCGCCTTGTAGCGCCGCTCAATAGGCTCAGTGCTGAGGTTACGCTTTAGGCTCAGTATTCGCTGATGTAGCAACCAATTCACTTAGGGGGATTTGTATTGGTTTATACTTCTGCCTGGTTCCACTTATTGATGAAGGCGCAATGTCTATTAAGATGATGTAGATCTCATAGCCTTCGCTTTTAATAACATCAGGGAAAACGTATCGAGGGCCACCTCAACGGAATATAACTATAAAGGCTTCAGTAACTTCGTAGGGGGTTCCTCTTAAACGTCCAAGCGTATCGTGAACTTGACCGACCCCTTTCACCAAGTATCCTCTAGCACTATCGGCGTACTGCTTGGCTTCGACATAAACTTTCCCAAGAGATGTAGGGTCTAATAAGTCGGGCTCTAGGTCTGCTGTCCTTGCTCGTGTTAATGGATTGAGTCCCTGATCAAATAAATAGCGAGCCAGTTCAGCTGTTAAGTCGTTTTCTGCGGACTTTGTTTGTGCAACCGCCTGTAGCCTCTCCCTGTCATGCCATTCGCATCGATTTTTGTATCTACGTATCAAAGATAAATTAGAACGAGCCGTACCCAGCCTGAGCCGCAATTCCTCGTATACCCTTTTGCAGTGCTCACTTATTCTTTTTTCAAGTTCAGATAAGCTTTGCTCATCCTCATTACTCAATCGTTCCTCAGGTTCATATAATGCTTTTCTCAAGACGCGTCCATAGCCGTGAAGTGCCCTCTCCGAAATTCTTTCGGGGTCTTGCCCAGCATACTCTGTCGGCTCAGGATTAATTTCATTGAAAGTCGCTTCAAGGTTAATCCAGCTTACACCAGGCAACGTGAATTTTGCGTCCAGGAAGCTTCTGAATTTATGGTTATGTCCTTGATGCAGTTCCACTAGACGCACTCGCAAGTCTTCTAAATCTTTACGCTCTTTATCTTTCTCAATGGCACCGGTTGCAGGATTATAGCCGTTTGTAAGACCATAGATTTTAGCCGTCACAATCCCGCTTAACGTATTAAATTTTGTACGGTCATCATACGGCGTGGGAAACATGGGTATGCCTCTTACTCTTGTTTCGTCTCTAAGGAGAGCATCGAAAAACGCAAAAGAAGATTCATACTCCATATGATGAAGTGCTTCAGGAGCTGGTGGCTTCATATTGCTATCATCATATTCAGGCGCTCGCTGTTGTAGTTCAGTTCTTATAGCGACCAACTCCGGCATTAAGCTTTTATCCAACTCCTCTAGCTCATTGATGGCCGATTGTGTCTCACTTATCATGTCTTGTATCAACACGGAATAATGAGCATTTTTCTGCAAGAAAGAGAAGAAGCGTCTAGCCTGACGAATGAAGCTAATACCATTTTGTCGGCTCAAGTAATTGTATTGTCTTTCGAGAAGGTCGATTTGATCTTGTATCATAACTAGCTAACTCCTGTACTCAAACGCTGCGAGTATAAGAAGTAATTGTAGGAGCAGGTTCGCCTGACTTTTATTGGAGCCGCCATATTTCAGTAAGCCGTGTGCCAAACTGTCTCGTAGAGCAGGCCCACGCCTATCCCACAACACCAGACATAAGTACTGATATTGGTCTGGCGTAAAGATGCTTTCAAGGTTTGCCAGGGCTTCCTGTAGGTATATGACTCGCTGCTCGCCATTATCAAGTGACCGCAACGTTGGTAAACCAAGCTTACGGTTCACGAGCCTTAACACTTGCTCCAGCTGTGGCAGCAGAACAGTAACGGTTGAGAAGTACTTACCATCGAAGTATAGTTCCAGTGCTTCGCTGACTGCTGGTAGCGTGTCATTTTTGAAGAAATCCCGCTGCGACAAGAAGGCACTCAGTTTCTTTGCATCTAAGCCTCTGTTTTTGAGTTCATCAAAGAGGAATCCCAGGAATATTCCATGCAAAGAAATCTCCTGCGCAAATCTGTCGAGTATATGATTTTCGCTTAGCTCAATGCCGCCAGGTGTTATGGCTACAACTCGTCCGTCTTGTAACGATGATTTGGCGAACATATGTGACATAGGAAACTCTTTCAGCAACTCCTGCGCACTTTCTTTGGCGCTTTCGAGACTGGGGATCATATTAGGTAGCAATGCTATTCTTAATAATGACTTTTCCAGATCGTCTACCAAGATAGCATTGACGTACTGATTAATGTCTTCGGTTTTAATATCAAAAGTGTATGAGTGTACTTTCATTTCGTTTTCGGATTGCAGGTTGGCTTCCTCAATGCGTCGGCGTAGAGCAGCTTGTTCTTCGTCGGTTATAACACCGCCGCTAATCTTCAACGCGTCAGAGTAAAAGAACGAAGCCACGAAGCCACTACCAGACTTCGCCTCTCCCTCTCGTATGTAAGAATCATATAATTGACGTTTCACTTTCTTTTGCTCGGCAATACTTGCTTTCACGGCAGGCAATTGCATCTTGAGTTCGATAAAGCTGCGGCCCAAATGTTCATTTTTGTCCTGTTTGATGTAGAAGTCCGCTGCGATGTCAATCAGGCGAGCGAGTTCATCTATAGTGCGTGCGTCCAACTTCTTTGCATTTTTCAGCAACTGCTCAATTATCTCGTGTAGTATCCGCATCTTATTTTCAGCGGCAAGCTCGTTCATCTTTCGCAGCGAAAAAGCGGTAACAGCTTCGAGCAATGCATCATCTTTCAGTACCACAGCAAGCTCGAGCGCTCGCAGCACGTAATTTAGCACATTAAACAAGCGGTGCAATTCCTCGTCCTCTGGTTCGATCTCGGCTGCTAGTAAATATGTTTCTGCTGCACGCCTACCATATCTTGGTCGTTCAGCATTTTTACTAAACTCATAGACCAAATCGCAATAAATAGCCTTTGTCACAGGGTTTTTCACCTCGTCGGCTCGCTTTTTAGCATGTTCTACAAGAGCATTATCGATGAGGGCTGGGTCAGGCGCAGCCATATCTTTACCGTCAACATCCTTGAGGATCGCTATAGGGGAGAAGCGGCCACGATTGCTGGTACCCCTTTTTTCTGCTGTTGCTTGAACGATCAGTCGATAGGAGAATATTAAAGCATCTCTGCTCACTTCATCAGCTCGCTCCGTATCGCCTCGCTCGTACAATAAATTCGCGACTTGACGTAAAGTGTCTGACCGTTGGTGTCCATACCTAAAATCGTCATTGGTTTCTAGGACGTGTTTTACTATCGCATCAGGATCGGCAGGCTTCGAAGTGCGGAGGCTTTCGACATCCTCCTCGGCAATACGGTATTCTTTGCCTACCTTCTTAGCGATGAGTCTGCCCTGTTTGATATAACGTCGTAGTGTAACAACACTAATATCCAGCTTTTCCGCTGTTTGCTTTAAGGTGTACATTCGTTCCTCACTTATCAATAGTTATCACAAAGCTATCAATAGCATACATCGATAATCTGTTGTCTGCAAGCTACATAGTACCAATGTCATGCTAGATTAGGTCACTATGCCTGAAGAGCAGTGAAAAGCCCCTGGACTGTGTATGGTATATCCATCCATCAGCCAGGGGCAGTAAGTGACGCGCTGATTATACACCAGCACGTCGTAGTGCAGCGGCGCACTCTTCCAGCATCGCCTTGAGCCGTTCGAGTGGTTCCCGATGTTCGGCCAAAGCTTGCTCCAGCTTTTGGTTCACCCAGGTGATCTCGCTCTCGACCAGCACCAGATAGACTTCCGGCCCACAGTCGGGATTGTCGAACTCAGGGTAGAGTCCTTCAATCGGGCAGTAAATGCTCTGCGGTATGGTGCGTAGCTGTTCATTCAGACGGTTGACCGCTTCCATAATTGCCTGCTCGTCTCTCGGCTTGGCGTACTCAGGATACAAACCAGATGTATCGATAAGCTCCACATACCGATTGACAATCGCCAGCACGTCCTTATAGGTCGTACCGACTTCTACAAGTGTCGCGGTGCCAATGTCAGTGTTGAATTGCTCCAGCGACTGGCCTGTAAGCAAAGCACGGGCGCTGGCAATCACGACGAAGACATTCCCTTCCTCGCCGCTCAGGTTGAGCTTGAGCGGTGGTCGCTCATCGTTCGTCACGGCGCTCCCCCTCATACAAGGCAAAGTAAGCGTCAACGACATTGGACTGCACCTCGGTGATGCACTTAATCGTCCTTCCTTCGTTCACACTCATGGAATGCCAGAACAAATCCTCGGCCTCAGAAGGTCGCGGGGCTTTGCAGAGCCACCCGAAGACAGCGCCAGTATTCGTCTGGTACATCATGGGTCCCGTTATCACCGCAGGCTTCTCTCAATCGGCTCTAAGGCCAACTCCAGCGCCCGGCCACTCAGATCACTATCCGGCAATCTGCCTTTCCAGGTTGCCACATATGCCTCATAAGCGGTCATGGCTTGCTGGTACGCGCCGTAAAGCTCGCCGACAGGTTCGTACAACTTGACGAGGTTAGCCAACTCTTTGTCAATGAGCGTGCTAACCGCTTTCGCCTGTTTGCTGAGTTCTTTGTACAACTCGACCAGTCCCGCGCCGCCCTCCTGGGCCTTACGGGAAGATGCCCGAAGCAGTGCGCCTTTGACGCTGAACTCGTTACTCAGTAGGCCGACCTGTTCTCTCAGCTCTGCGTTCTTCCGTTCCCATCCCTTCATAGCGATGAGATACGGCTGATACGCCGCACGGACAGCTTCGATCAGTGGTGCGCGTCCCTCGCGCATCGCCTTGCGTAGTTCGCGGGCTTGGGTGTCAGAATCTGACATGGGTTACACCTCTTTCTCTTTTTGGAAAGTACGTGCAGAACTCCTCTACACAGTCTCTGACACTAACTCTGCTCGTAAGCCGCAGCAAGCAGATTTATATATTCAATCTTGCCTTTGCCACCACACACTCGCGCCACTTTAGCCACCCTTAAGCAGCACTCCGAGCATGCAGTCGGTCAGCAGCCATCTGCGCATACGTAGGATTCAGTTCTATACCTACCCACTGTCTTCCTAATCGCTCCGCTACTAGTGCCGTCGTTCCACTGCCGAGGAACGGGTCTAACACGACGCCCCCTTCTGGACATCCAGCCATGATCGGTGTTTCGAGAAGCGCCTCTGGATAGGTTGCAAAGTGATTATCTGCAAACCCTCTCGTCGGGATCGCCCATACACACCGTTTGTTTCTCATCATCGGGCGGGTTAGTCTGCTGGCTGGTTGGGTAGACGGCTCAAACCGTTGCTGGAAATAGTAGCGGGACGATTTGGCAAAAAAGAACAAGTACTCGAAATCAAGAGTAAAGCGGTCTTTCACGCTTTCTGGCACGGCATTGGGTTTGTGCCAAATAATCGTATTCCTTAAGCGCCAACCTCTATGCACCATCTCAGTGGCAAGCCGGAATGGAATCAGGCAGAGCGATTTGCGCGGAATATCACTGCGTGGCGTTCGGGGGAATAGTATAGCCAAAACGTCGTGCCTTTGCGTGCAGGGGAGACGGAGAGCCGCCACTACTGCCGCTATAACTGTCTGCCAAGTTCACCCAAACAGTGCCATCCGAGCGTAAAACACGCTTCACTTCATCAAACACATCACACAGTTTCCTGATGTACTCCTCATACGATTGTTCCAGCCCCAGCTGGCTGGCAACATGGTAATCACGCAGATTCCAATACGGTGGGCTGGTAATCACCATGTGTGCACTTTCATCCGGCAGCGTCCGCAGCATGGTTATGGCATCTCCTTGTAAAATCATACGAGGCTGGCCTCCAGACGCTTTTTCGCTACCTCGAACCAGGCCGGTTCCATCTCAATGCCAACAAATCCTCGCCCGGATTTTTTAGCCGCTACACCAGTGCTACCAGAACCCATGAACATATCCAACACCGCCTCCCCAGGCAATGTGGACTTTTCAATCAAATACTTAAGCAGAGCGACTGGCTTCTCAGTCGGATGCTGCATGGCGTGGGTCGGCACTTTATTGAACTGGAGCACATCGCTGTCGCGCTTACCATTTAACCAGCGCCTTCCTTTGTGGGCGTACAGTACCATTTCATACTGGTAGCCATAATTGCCCTTCAAATCGCCTCTGGTGCGGTTATTCTTGATCCAGGCTAGAGCGCCTTTGAGTTTGAAGTATTTGCGGACAATCGGAGCCATACCCTCGAAGGCTTGCCAGTTGGTGAAGATATAGACATGGCGGTCGGGTTTCAGTTTCTTTGCAGCGATAGCCAGGACTTTATCTAACAAGCTGTATGCTTCCTCACCTTTGTCATTGGCGATCTTCTTTAAGGGTAGAGAGTGCGAACGGCTCATGTAATCAATGCCATAGGGAGGGTCAGTCACGATGCAATCGACTGACTCGTCTTCGAGGGTCGGTAAAGTATCCAGGGTGTTCCCCAGATACAATCGGGAGGTTGGTAGTTCGCCAGTCGCAGGCATGAGTGGAGTATAGCTCTGCACTATTGCTACAGCAACCCGAAAATACATGCCCAAAACCGTAACACCACCTCTGTTACTGGTGGGGTCATACAGCTACCTATACCGATAAGCGTAAACCACAACAAAAATGCCGTATTTCCGTCCCTGAGTCCTTCGTATTCCTACTCAGTATTAGCACCTGCGGGCGCGGCTGTCTCATCAGTCTGTATCTGGCTGCATTTACTGGTGGCGACGTGCTGTTGTAGCAGTAATTTTTGGCGGCACGGAGTCGGGATATGTGGCTTCCGTCTGTAATACCTGGGTCAATATCTTGGAGAAATTATCCGAGTCGATAGTACACCTATGCAGGAACCTGTTGGCAGCAGGACACCAGAGGAAGGTAGCCTCTTCCTGTCAAATGAGGCTAAGAATAGATTTTTCATTAATTATCATACAAAAGAATATAAAGGTGCTGGTAATGTTTTAACTGCATCAGCGACAGCCATGTCCTGTCTATCGTTCGATAAGTTGGGTATATTTCTAGTACAGAAAATGATCCGCTACGGATACGGGAGGTATGACATTGGGCTATGGTATTGGCTTACCAGCTTTAATCTTCGCTGTTATTTTACTCCTCCATTTATATCTAGAGAAGCGCCGCCATTTGGCCGTAGAACTCCGTGCATGGCGTGAACGGCTGGATATAACACAGGAGGAGGCGGCTGAGTTGCTCTCTGATTGCTGGAATAAAAAATATCCAAAAACCCAGAAGAACTTTGCTCCGAGGACAATAAAGCGATGGGAGGCAGGAAAGGCTCCCTTTCCACAGACTTACTTTAACATTATGCGAATCATCGACGATGAAAAAACGTTTGACGCTATAGCCACAAGAGCACGCCGGGATAACCTGGATGCACTAGATGCTTTTATGGGCGAAAGAACTCCATCATCTCCTCCACGCGCAGTGTTTATGCCAACTGAAGCTTGGCAATCTTTCTACGCAGAAGAATATGGATCGGCTCACGGGCTGACTCAGGAAAGTGTGCAAACTGCGGCCCAGGGGAAGAAGAAAGTAGTAATGATGCGGCAAGCAACAAAAAAACAGCGAAGAAGAAGGAAGCGTTGAGATATTTCCTGCTGCAAATCGCTCGATTTTTTATCAGCCTCCATCTATAAAGAAACTGTACTAGCCAACCACAGCGAGGTATCCTCGAAGCGTGTGGAACGCCCACTACCGGACGTCCTACACCGGACTACCGCACATAATGAAGACCGTATGACCTTTTAAGAGAAAGGAGATAAAACTGATGTCCAAACTGAAAGCTCTGACGCTGACTATTCTCTTTGCTGTCCAAACGGTTGTGTTTTACCAAAGCCACAATACGCTTTTTATGGTGATCGCTATGATAGGCACATTGTTGTTCCTCATCGTTTGGATTATGAAGCGCAACCGAGACCACGCTATTGCAAAGCAGGTTCGACGGGAGCGAGAACAAGCCGCTCAAATTCCCCAGCCAGTAACACAGACATCGAAGGGCAGTCACCACCTGTTCGTACCACCACCACTGAAAGAACAGTAGAGAAGGAGGACGATATGCCATACTTTACCGCAAGATATCTACAGAGTTTGGGCGAGCCTGAACTTGCCCGTTGGCTCAGCCTCTATTCGCCTGTCGGGTATCACCCTGACACGAATGACAGGCTGCTTATTCCTGCTAAAGCCCGCTATGCTGGCACGTATATCTTAGGTGTGCAAGGCGTCGGTAAATCAGGTTTGCTTGAGAACCTCATCGCTCACGATATCAGACAGGATCACGCTGTTATCGTTATAGACCCGCATGGTGATCTGATTGCTCACTGCATCGCTCAACTGCCGAGAGACAAAATATCCAGCAGCTACCTACTGAATATGGAGGATCAGGCGTTCCCCTTTGGACTCAACCTGTTTGCTATCGATAGTAAACAGGTTGGCACAACCGCCTACATCCAGGCCATCGATAGAGTGATGCACTGCTTCGAAGTCTTGTGGCCTGACATATTATCTCAGGCTCACTTCCCTCGCTTTTTAAGAGCGGCGTGTATTGTACTGATGGCTAACCCAGGTTCAACGCTGGTGGACATGTATCCGCTACTGCTCGACAGCGGCTATAGAGCCAGGATGCTACGGGCAGTTAACGATGTGTCCGTTCAGCAATTTTGGCAGTACTACGACTCTATGTCTGCTACTCAGCAGCGCCAACAAGTCGAGCCGCTCATCGGGCGCTTAGAGTCCCTGTTTATGGGACGGTTGCTGGTGCGGAACATTGTCGGCCAACGTGAGACGAGCATCAACTTTAGGCAGGCAATTGAGAATAAAGAGATTATCTTTATCCGTTTGCCCCTGAAGACACTCGCGCAGGACTCTCGGCTCATAGGCACACTCCTTATAGCCCAGATACACGCTGCTATCTTCTCGTTTAGCGACATACCGGAGAGCCAGCGCCCAGGCTTCTCTCTGGTTGTGGACGAGTTCCAGCACTTCGCCACGCCAGATTTTTCGGAGATGTTTACTGAAGGGCGTAAGTTCGGAGTTCGGGTAACGTTGGCGCATCAATACCGCAACCAGCTACCGCCCTTCTTGCAGCAATCAACTATGACAGCAAGAACAAAGGTCTGTTTTCAGACCACACCTGAAGACTCAAGGGAAATGGCTCACCTCTTCTTAAGTGGTGAAACAACCATCGCACCCGAAGATATCGATCCACACCCGGTTGAGTATCTGCTGAAATACAGCTCAGATAACCCAGCAGTGCAGATGTTTATTGACCATTACTTACGCCCGCTCTCTTTCCAGAAGCGAGGCGGTTCAATTGAAATACAGAACCCCGGCTTTCGGGTTGAGCATATGTCTTACTGGATGCTGAGTGTCGAAGCGCCCAAAGACAAGCCGAGGGTAGCCGATCCAATGCCCTATCTCAATCATCTGCTTTACGAGGTCATGAAGACAGGGAACTACGCTCTACCAATTCCGGCTGAGGTGGTTGTAGGCTTCTCTAACGGTGGCCGGGGCTTCTACGCTGACTTCCGCTACTCGATAAACAAGGGTGATCTGCTGAGCGGCAGTTTCTCTTACCCCCACCCTTTAGTGGTAGAGGGAGCGAGCGGACTGCGCTGGACACGAAAACCGGATAGCGGCAAAGAGCAGCTCTATCACTTCCTATTCCACCTGCGAGCGACAATGAAGCATCTGGCTGAGAATCCTATCGGCAAGAAAAACACGTTGTCCGCTTCTGATGTAGCGCATATGCTGACGCAACTACCGAAACGAGCCGCTTTTGTGCGCTCAGGTGAGGATGTGGGCGTCATCTATACCGATAACACCCTGCCGCCAGTCGGTAACACGGAGCTTCGCAAACGGCTCTATCTCATTCAGGGTCAGACCAGGCAGAAGTATTGTCACCCAATAGTTAAGGACGATACCGACACCAATGTCGGTTACAAACCCGACGAGCCGCCTATGTCACGCTGGGAGGAGGTGGAATAATGGCAATACATCAACCTGAAGAAGAGCCGTTCGCTATCACTCCGGCCTATGATATATTGCTGCGCGGTTCGGAGCAGATGCCCATTGGCCTCTATCACCTGCATATGGCAACTGCCGAGCAACTCTGCCGTTTGCACTACAGTATGGGTTCGATTAAAGCGGTCAAAGCAAAGCTGCGGACACTGATCGATCATGGCTATGTGGAGTACGATGCTATGCCGACCAAGTTTACCCGCTCGCCCTATTACTATACGTTGGGCAAACTCGGAGCGCGGTACTTGCAGCAAGCCGGATTGGATATACGCGAAGGCTACAGGGCTTCTAAGGAGGTAGACAAACATGCCCTGTTCGCCGCTCACACACTGGAATTGAACGACATTATCATATCGGCGGCGCTCTTGAAGCGTTCCAATCCGACCTATTGGCTCGAGAGCTTCGTCCATGAGCGCGAACTGAAACGGAAGCCATATAAGGCGACGTGGCAGGGTGGGAGTTTCAGCCTTATACCTGACGCTTTCCTGATCTTTCGTATGATCGTGCCAGACGGCAGACAGCGTCGTATGCCGATCGTGATAGAGCATGACAGAGGCAGCGAAGAACAGTACTACTTTAGGAAGCGTATCCGAGCGTACCTCATCATGCTGAGGAACGAGGGTTACAAGGATATATTTGGCGTGGGTGGTATTACCATCGCCTTTACCACATCAGCGGGTGTGGAACGCTTAAAGAAGATGTGGGAATGGACAATCAAAGAGCTAGAAGCGGCTGGCGAAATGCAATACAAGAGCCAATTTTACTTCACGCTACTGGAAAAGCCAGTTGAGCCGTCTAAGGTGTGGCTGGAGCCAGCGTGGGTAAACCTACACAATGATCAGGCTGTATCGCTGTTAATGGGGGTGTAGGCAAGATGGAGACAACCAATCAGAAGAAGGAAGCTAAACAAGCGTCTGACAAGAATATAGTGCCAGTGGCACCCTATCGCCTGCTCTATATCACCAGAGCATATAACCGTCGTGAGATTTCGTTTGAGGAGTGGCTGCACCAGTCCAGGGAATGGGCCGAGCAGGTGATACGCCAATTTGGGAAGGTCGAATAAGGCCGTAAAACGGCCTTAGAAAATGAGGGGTGTTACATTTGCCCCTCCTTTTGGCTAGGCCGCCGTGTGGGGCGCGTGGGCGGCCAATAACGCGGGATTAATAAAAAAGCCCTTCTCCGGGCTTATACCGATAAAATAGCGGGTCAATTGCGGGCGGTCTTCGGGCGAGGGCGTCGGGTCGCCGCTGGGGTGGTTATGGCAGATAATGACGCCCGGACAGTTGCGGATGACTGCCGGGCGGTAGATTTCGGCGGCGCGCAAGACGGAGCTGTTGACGGTTCCCTGATAGCGACTGATGTTCTCGACCACCTGATTCTTCGTGTCAAGTACGAGGATGCGCATCTGTTCGTGGTCCAGGAAGGTCATTTCCATCATGACCAGATTGGCGGCGTCGAGAGGCGATTTGATCTGGTACTTTTCTTCATTTTGGGCGACACCCAGACGCCGCCCGATTTCCAGCGCTGCTTTTAACTGGGCGGTTTTGGCCTCGCCCAGGCCGTGTTCGGCGCACAGCTCCATAAATTCCGCGCGCATTAAGCCGCCGAAACCGCCGTATTTGTAAAGGAGCTTGCCCGCCAGTTCGATGACGTTTTCCTGCGCGGTGCCTGTGCGCAGGATGATCGCCAGCAGTTCGGCGTTAGAGAGCACGCGCGCCCCGTAATTGCGCAGGCGCTCGCGCGGTCGCTCTTCGCTGGGCATATCGTGGATAGTAGGATGGTATTCAAGCTTCGTTTCAGGCTTGCCTGGGAATGCGACGATGTTATCGCTTTTTTTCTCAACGGCTGGCATAATGGGACGCTGCTCCTTCCGCAAATACGCTCCCCCGAGCATTTGATGAGTGCAAGAATAACGGAAGATTCTGGAAAAAGCAATAGGCAAAATAGGAAGCGAGCGACGATTGGAGTTGAAGAGATTAGCTTCCCCAGTGGAGCCAGATGAGGACGTTATAGATTTGCGTCTGCCAGACTTTCCAGGAATGAAATCCGGTTTGAAGGTCGAACTGGTAGGGTAGAAGCAGCCGGTTGAGTTCGGAGGCAAATTGCCTGGCATCCGTATAGTAGGGCTGATCTTTGGTGGCAGCGCCTATGTATATTTGTAAGCGCCATGCTGGCTTATCGGTTGGTAGAACATCGATGGGACTATTCTCCCGGATATAGGCAGGGTTATTGCCCCAGATGCTGCCTTCGGCGCGATAGTAGCCGCCAAGAGAGATGACAAAGCCAAAGACATCGGGATGGTGTATGGCGATATTCATGGCTCCAAAACCGCCCATGGAGAGACCGCCAATGCCGCGAAAGGCAGCTTGAGGTATGGTGCGATACTTCGCGTCAACGTATTGAACAAGGTCGTTGGCAACATACGTTTCCATATTCTGTTGATGATCGTAACTGTTGCCCCACTCGCTTGTTTGCCCCGGTCGTCCGTTGCCATCCGGCAGGATCATGATGAGTTCGGGTATTTTACCGAGAGCGATCAACGTATCAGCAGATTGGTCAGCCTTGCCGCCGGTAAACCAATCCTTATCGCTGCCGGGCGATCCGTGCAACAGGTAAAGCACAGGATAGCGTTTTGTTTGTCCCTGCGGGGTGTTATAAGACGGGGGAAGATAGACCAGAAAAGGCTTCCTTTGCCCTTTGAGGGCCGGGCTAACAAGGCTATCTGCTACAATAGCGCCATGCGCTGGCAAACCAACTTTTTGAAGGATGATGGGCGGCTTATGCAGACCGACATCGGGTGAAAAGATAAAGAGGTCGCCCGCGCCGCCTGTCAGTACAAGAAGTATCATCAACACCAGCGCAGCGGCTCCCAACCAGTTCGCAATCATTCCTCTGGTCGTTTGCGCGACAGGGGTACGCTGCTCTATTACTTCTTTACGCACTGAAACCGGGTTTTGACGCGCCTGCGCCAGGCGGACACGCTGCCAGATGTATGTTGCGAGCCGCACGGGAGGGTCCAGCAGGACATCGCCGAGCGCGACTCCAACCGAGGCCCCGATAAAGGCGCTGAGCAGCGCGAGGGCAAGCATGAGCAAGGATGTGTGTAGCAGAGCGCTACCAATCAGGGGTTCTAAGTTGCCTCCCGGGTCTCGCGCCGGCTGCATTTCAAGTTGAATAAAACCAGTGAGGTAGCTGAAACAGAAGACAACCCCGGCTCCAAAGATGGATCCTACTATTCGTCGTTGCGCCGCTCCTGCCACCCCCACAATAGCTGCCCCTATGAGAGCGGCTTCCGCCGTCACCAGGAGAGCGGCAAGCAGTTGAGAGCGCAGTGGATCGAAGCCAACGCCGATGATCGCAGAGATGAGACTGTTGAAAATGGCAGTGTTGAAGAGCAATATTCCGCTGAGCAGCGCGATTAAGAACGCCACAAGGGCTGGTAGAAAAGATGAGAATCGTTGCATATATACCTTAACAGGTCTTTTCAACATACTGAATGCCTTGAAATATTCACTCAAAGTTATAACGTGCCGCTTACTGAATGCACCGGGGAACTGACAAGGGGCCGGCGCGCGGCTTTATGTTGCGCGCGCCACTCTTTCAGCGCTCTATGCAGCGCGGCAAGCAATGTTACATCGCGCTGGTGGGCGCGGTAAAGCGCCCAGCCTACTTTGGGCAGGGTCAGCGTGCTAGAGTAGATGAGGTAGCGACTCTCCCAACGTGGCTGAAATTTCTTTTTGAAATTGAAGAGCGAGCGATTCTTGCCTGGATTGCCGAAATGCTGCGTCAAGAAATCGATACTGTTTCCCAGGAAGGTGTGATTGGCGCGATTGACATCACTCAGCGACGCCAGGCCAAGACTCACGATTTCGGCTCCTTCCATCCCCAGGTGTTCGATAGAGCTAGCCAGCAAGCGTTCCATCGTGCCGGGAGCGGCCTGCTCTGCGCGGCGCATGAGGTCGAGTCCCCACCCATTGCGTCCATACACCGGCACGAAGGTAACAAAGGCATGTACCCGGTTGTTCGTATCAACAGCCAGGGCGTAGACCTGTTGATCGTCGCAATACGGATCGAAATGCCCCATGCTGAACCCCATCTCTGACCCACCTTTGCGAGCAAGCCAGCTACGCGAGATTTGTTCCATCTGCGATAGTTGGTCGATATCGCGAACCAGCCCATGCCAGAAAACGACACGAACGCCTTCCTTTTCAGCGCGTTTCGCGCTTGAGCGCACATTTGCCATCGCTTTTCCAGCAAGTGTGAATGCGCGTGTTGTGACGATGGCATCTTCGCCAATTTTCAGCACATGCAGTTTAGCCGCCTGATACAACTCTACCAGAGCATCGCGCGCCTGCCAGAATACGACCGTCCAATCCTGCTCCTGGCAGAACGCCATAAACTGTTGAATGGCCGATAACATCTCTTCCTCCGGTCCAATGGGATCGCCCGCGACAACGGCCACATTGCCTTCGAGGACGTAGCTTATCACTGATTTCCCGGAGGCGGTAAAGAAGTATGATTTGCCTGGTTCAAGAGCGAAGTAGGAGATCGAGTTCCCCCCGTAACGACGTGTAAGAGATGCGACAGCCTCTTGCTGCTGCTCGGTAGGAAAAAGGGCTGCTGCCACAGGACGCAAGATCATGACTATGCCGTAGGTCACGACGCTCAGACATAGGAGAGGCACGGCCCGTCCGAAGACAAATGCCTGAGTACCGGGAGTAAGGTACATATGCGTATTGGCGAACACCCTCGTAAGAAATGCTTCGATACCGATACGATCAATTGGCGCTTCGAACTGGTCATACAGGGTGAATATGCCGTACATGGTGTAAAGAAGAACAACGCCCAGGCCCGCAACCAGGGCTATAGAACCACGACGCACCGAAGGCGGATCGCTTTTCGCCTGGAAAGCGCGGGAGCAGAGAGCGAGCAAGGCGACGAGCGCTCCTGTCGCGATAGTCGGGAGTACCTGGCCTCCGCTAAAGATGTGAATAGTTGTAGAGAGGAGCAGAAGTATGATTGCTACACGCCATGCCCCTCGTTTGCCGCGCGCCAATCCAGAAGAGAGCATGAGCAGAAAAAAGCCCATAACGACCGTGAGTTTATATAATCCGTGATGAATATCGAGCGGCCACGCTCCCAGCAGCATACCCCAGTCGGGTCTGGGAAGGATGACAAACAGCATATTGGCTATGCCTGTCAGTCCGGTAGCCAGGACGATTATGAAACGTATGATCTTCCGCGATCGATACACATATGCTTCTTTACTGGAGAGAGTCTTCGTTTGCATACATTTTTCTTTCTATTTTTTAGCATTGACTTACTCACCAGAGGTAAGCGCGAAATAAGTTATCAATTGCGGACCCGCGTATTGCGCATACAGCCAGAGTAATTTCTAAAGTTAAGACGGTGACGACCGCTATAATTTGCATCTGGCTTTCCTGAAATGCATAACGCTGATGAGATGCTGAAAGTTCCCAGGTGTGTGGTAACGCTATATACTACGTCAATTATTGCTGCCGTCGTCACAGGATTTGACTCGCGCTATGCGTCATAGTGGTAGAAATGAGGACACCGGCATGAAAAACAGCCCGCTTGCAAGCGGGCTGTTTTTCATGCCGGTGTCCTCATTTCTATCCGCCGATGCCTGACGATCCTGTCAGCACCAGGCTGTCGCTCAGGGCGCAGGGAAGCTGGCTGTTAGGGCCGATGGCAGCGTTGGTAACGGTGAACTTGCCCGCCAGGGCCGGACCCAGTTCAGAGTCTAGCGTCTGTTCGATTTGCTGGTTATAGTTGTTCATGGGGAAGTTGAACAGCCCGAACAGGCTGAAATTGGTGCTGAGGATATGCATTGCGAGTTTGCCGCCGCTCGCTACCGGAACGCCAGCGGTATCTGCTGTTCCGACATTTATACCGGCCCAGTAGATATCAGACAGAATATGAATTGCGCCACCCTTCACGCTCAGGCGAATGTTCTCAGCGGTGAAGTTGCTGTCAACCGGCATGTTGCCGAGGCTGCCACTCAAGGCGGAAATCGACGCGGCTGGAACCTCGATAAAGGTGTTGGCGCCAGAATTGCGCTGCGTGTTGTTCAGCATAACGGCCATTGGGTTGCCATGCCCGGAGACGTTTGCCAGAGGCGATTGCGATTGCGTTGAGATCGAAGCGGTCGAGCCGAGCGACACGGGAACTTGCAAGTGCAGCGATAAGGCCGAGGCCCCGCAATTCGGTGTGGTATTGACGCCGTTGAGCGTTCCGATAGGAATCTGGAAGGTGCTCTGCGGGCCGCTGGCAAGAGCTGGACCATTATTAAGCGAAGAAGCGCTCACCTGTATGGTGGAAGAATCCAGCACGCTGAAGCTAATGAGCAGACCCACGTCAATGGGCTTTGGATCGCCTGGATAGAGCGCGATACGAATGTACATAGCCATACCATTTTGCTGCGTCACCAGGTTTTGCAACGCGGCCGAGGGCTGTATGAGCGTCACCGCCATCTCCCTGGTCCAGGCCTGATCTTGCGCGGGCAGTTTACTTACAAGCGCGTTGATAGCAGTATTGAGATCGCCCGGCACCTGCTGGGACAGGCTGCTTTGAAACATCGGCTGCAGCGTATTCATGGTCAAATAAACGGTAGCGCCGATTGAGGCACCAGCGGCGACTGCCTTCGCGTTGGAATGCCGCGCTATGTGCGTGGATGCCAGCGCGGGGGTGAGGAATGAAACTCCCAGCACCAGCGCAACCAGCAGGAGCGCCCAACCCGCTCGAATGAAACGTAACTTTTTCATTGTTCTCTCCTGGTAATGTAGGAGCGCGATGTATCGCGTCCTTACACCTCTATTGGAATGTGGCAGACGCGATGTATCGCGTCCCCACAGTTAGTTCGGTAACAACTTGTTGATATCGATTGGCCCCTTAAAGCAGAGCGCGGACGGAACCGGCTGCGCAGGCAAGCCCGGAATGGGAGGAGCCTGGATCAGCAAGGTCAACATTTCGATGCCCATACCGCAGACGACGACTGAACTGGTATGCACGGCAACCAGTTTGGCCGTTTTCAGGATGTTGTGTAGGGAAGGCATGACGGAACTGATAAGCAATTGATTGAGAGCCTTTTCCATACTGGCGGCTGCTGTTGATCCACCATCTATCCCATCGCGTTTCAGGTGCAGCACATGCAACTGGATATCCTGCTGCTTGTCGATGCCGATGGTTGTGTCGAGTTCAACCGGCATAACGCGGTGAATGCCGCTGGCGTCGATATGCAGGTTCAGGCTAATCACGATACCATCGCTTGCCGCGGGCGACACCTGCATGTCGCTCAACGCGCCCGATTTCAGGCCAAGCTGGGTCACAAAGATGGAGGTCAACGCGCCATTGTCCAGCGCGAGTTCGATCATACGCGGCCCGGAAACAACCGCCTGAGTCGGCGTACTCGTGGGCGTCAAGCCGGGCGTAGCTGTCGCGGGCGGCGCGGCTGTCGTGCTATCGGGTGATTGCGAGGACAGGAAGGCGAAAACGCCGCCTACAATGAGCAGGAGCAGCAGCAGAATGCTGGCAAACACGAGTATGCGCTTTCGTCGCCCGCGAGGTCGGTGCCTGCCTCCACCACCACCACCGCCATTGGGATCGATGATGGGAGGAACAGGCGGTATAATACCCTCATCGACCGTATCCAGAAATTCAGCGTTCGCCAGGAACGTTCCCGCCAGGGGCACTGAGACGGTTGGATCGCCCGGCTGTGACGAATCGGGCAGAGCAAAGGGATCAACCCCTGGCAGCGTTCCCTCTTCGATAGCGGGTTTGGTACCCCATAAGAAGATGGCAGGCACGATAGCAGCGAGCGCAACGATCATGGTGATGAAGAAGACCGCGCTATATAAGGCGTGCGCCGAGACGAGCAGGTGATTCGCGTAGCCTTTCGCCCACTGCGCAAACTGCTGCGATGTAGCCGTCACCGGCAGCGAGGGGTACTGGGATGCCAGGCTCTTGAAGTAGCCTATGCCCCAGGAAGTCAGCCATGCCAGGCCCAGCGTCATACCCAACATGCGTAGCGAGGTGACGATGGCCGAACCCATACCGGCCTGCGATGGTCGCACCGAATTAATAGCTGTTGTGCTGATAGGCGCGATGACCAGGCCAAACCCCAGCCCGGTAATAATAGTGCTGATGGTAAGCTGGTTCCAGTCCACCGCCATAGGCCAGCGACTCATCAGGTAGAAGCCGCTGGCCGTGAAGAGCAGCCCCAGCACTCCTGTGAAACGACTGGAGATGCGCCCGCAGAGCCAGCCGCCCAGGAACGCGCCAATAGGAATCATGGCGGTCAAACGCAGCAGGGCCAGCCCGCTCACTAACGGCAGGTCGGCCTGTGAAAACTGGTTGCTCAGCACGGTATCGACGAACAGCGGGATGTCGGCCATAGCAATGATGAGGGCCGCGCCGACAAGCAAACTGACCAGCGAACTGGCGCTGAAGGTGAAGCGTTTGAAGACCGACAGGTCAACCACAGGGTGGCGCACTTTCCATTCAACGAAGATGAAGGCGGCCAGGAAGACTGCCGCCAGGGCCAGCGCAATGGGATTGTTCTGCGGCGTGGCCCCGCTGACTGTCGGGCCGAGATCGGTTCCCTGCTGCGCCAGGCCCAGGCTGAGGCAGGTAAGCGCGGCGCCCAGCAGCGTTGCGCCGAGCCAGTCAATGCGGTCGCGCAGGCGTTTGCCCCTGGGGATGATAAACCAGGTAGCAATGATCAGCCCGATCACAATCGGCACGTTGAAGTAAAAGATGTCCGTCCAGTCCAGATGCTGCACGATGAGCGCGCCATAGAGCGGGCCAACCACGCCGCCAGCCTCCGTTACCGCGCCAACTATGCCCAGCGCCAGGCCGCGCCGCTCCTGCCCGTAGAAATCGCTCACAATCGCCATCGCCACCGGCACCACCGCGCCGCCGCCAATGGCCTGAATGAAACGCGCCGCGATCAAAAAGATGAGTCCAGGCGAAGAGGTATCAATACCGATACCGCCAAGAAAACTGAGATCGATGTTCTGCCCCAACGTGGGAGCCAGCGCGCACAACACGGAACCCACGCCAAATATGAGCAGGCACAGCATCAGGATGCGGCGGCGTCCATAAATATCGGAGACGCGCCCCATCAGAGGCATGGCGATGATAAATCCGAGCAGGTACGCGCTGATGATCCAGGCGGCGTGGTCAAGGTGTGTGAAGGAGATATTAATGCCGGGATCGGCGATGATTTTTGTAAGCGCGGTCACCACCACCGTCTGGTCCATCGCTGTTAAAAAGACCCCGACACATGCCACGATCATGGCTGCCAGTGCCGCGCGCTTCCCCTTTGCGCTACCAACATTCTTACCCGGCGTTGTCAGCTTTTTGAACGAACTGGTAATTTGTTTGGGAGAGAAAAGCCGGGGAATTCTGGTCGTTGTCGAGGACCCATCATCAAGCTGGTCGGCAGGCTCAAGAAACTGCCCCGCAACCGCTCCACGTGTCCCGCCAAAACCCGCGTCCTCCGGCAGCGGCAACGTAGGTGGGACTCCGAAAAAGTCTTGATTACGCAGCCGGGCGGATGTCTCCTGGTCGTCTTCTAATGTGTACATCTGACCCCCTGAATTAGGAATAAGAACCAATAAAAAAAGATAAATCAGAATAATCTGAGCAACATATCCATGCCAGGGCTAGCCTTGCCCCTACCCTGCTACGACCACCCAACTATACCAGGGCGGGGGCAAGCCCAGCCCCTACCCTGCTACGACCCCAGACACCGACCCGTATAGGGTACGGGCTGGGCTTGCCCCCGCCCTGGTGTGCCCCCGCCCTGCCACCCTCGTTAAATTTGCGGAGCCGCGATATTGACGGTCTCGTTATAGTTCGAGATGGTGAAGGTGCGCGCGGTTTGCGCGGTATCGCCTGTGGCGGCCTCGCCTGTGACGGACAGTTGATAGGGCAGGCCATCGGCTTTGCCTATGCATACGCTGGTCAAGAGCATGGTGCCTGCTGGCATACCGCCGCCCGTGAGAAATGCCAGGGTCTGCGCGTCAAGCTGGCCGGTGAAGCGCCAGCATGGCGTGCCATTCACCACGTCATCGACCGGCTTGCTCAAACCGGTCAGTTTGCTGGCGAGTGAGACGATGCCCGTGTTGGGATCGGTCAGCGTGCTGGCGTTCAAGACGCCCTTGACTACGCGCCACTGGCCGGTGATGGGATCGGTAAGATACTGCGTATCACCGATGCTGATCAGCTCAACCCCGACAACCTGGCCGGACAGCAGCACATTGGCCGAGGCTTTGACTTTATCCGGCATCACTACGTCGCCGTCCGCGCTGCGAATCTGTATCGCGCCATCTGGCGCGGTACCCAGATTCTCCACTTTCATGACTACATGAAAAGCTGTGACGGTGTGGAAGTTTTTTTGTACGGTCGTAATCAACTGCTGCGCTGTCGGCTTCGGGCCGAGTGTGCTGGCAACAACCGGGCTTGCTGAATGTTGCCAGGGCAATTTACAGCTCGTGACGAGCAGCGCACATGCCATAAAAAGTGCGCCATAGACCAGAACGCGGCGCGCTCGAAAATGAAAAGAAACCATGAAAGATGCCTCCCCGAAATCTGGCGCTGTGTGCCATTTTGCTCGCGAATTTGATGCACAAAATGGAACAGCGAAGAATAGTCTTGCTGAAACAAATCAACGCAAGCTGTAGACCTTTCGGGGTAATCAAGCGGAGATGAAGAGAGAGATGGTACTTTGTGGCATATGATGAATAATAACCAGAAGCTGCTCATGATTTGCAGGGTTCCCCTGCAAATCATGAGCAGCTTCTGGTTATTATTTTTTACATTTTTTCCAGCTTTGCAAAGTCCATGCTGAGGCGTTTCTTGCCGTGTTTGCCGTGAAATTGCACATCGACGAACTCGGTATCCTGCACCATTTCGCTTTTGAGAATGACGCCTTCGCCAAAGGTGCTATGGCGCACTGCATCGCCGGGCCGAAATTGCTGGACTGCCGGCTTTGCGACGGGCGCGGGCGGCGGTACCGGTGGCGTGCTGCTCCTCGATGGCGGGGGAGGCGCCGATGACGGTTTTGCGGGTATATTGGGCGCGGGACGCGGCTGCCAGGCGTTGGCCTGCGGTTTGCCGGAGCCGAAGACGCGGCCAGTGTCGCGCCCGTACTGGCGTTCCTGGTTGTACTCGTCGTCCCAGGCGGGGCGGCGATTTTGAGGTGCGCGCGCAGCGCCAGACGCGCGCCCGCCTGGCTGCGCCCGAATTCGAGACAAGATTCGAGGGAATATCATCGAGAAAACGCGATGGCTCGGTTGACTGCACATCGCCAAAGTAGGAGCGGCGCGTGGCGCGTAACAGGTAGAGACGGCGCATAGCCCGTGTGAAGCCGACGTAGGCCAGGCGGCGTTCCTCTTCCAGTTGTTCGGGCTTATCGACCGAACGCGAGTGCGGCAGCGAGCCTTCGTCCATGCCCACGATAAAGACTACAGGATACTCCAGCCCCTTGGCGGCGTGCAGGGTAATCAGCGTCACGGCGTCGCGGTTCTCTTCCTGCATCAGCGTGCCATCTTCGCCCGTCTGCACGGTATCCGCGCCGCCCACCAGCGCCACATTTTCGAGGAAGAGTTCGAGCGCGGTATGCGTCTCGATCTCGGAGTAATCGCCAGCCACGCGGCGCAATTCCAGCACGTTGCTCCAACGTTCTTCGCCATCGGCCTGCTCGCGTAAGTCCGGGCCTAAGCCGCTGCGCTCGGCTATCCTGTCTACCAGTTCCGGCAGGTGCAATTCGTCCAGAGCGCTGCGAAAATCGATCTGCAACTGCGCGAACGCGCTCAGGGACAGTTTGGCCGCTTTGCCCAGCGTAGGATGCTCTTCAACGCGCTGCACGGCATCATAGAGCGTGATATGCTGCTCGTCGGCCCAGCGCTGCAATTCGCCCAGCGTTTTGGGGCCGATCTTGCGATTGGGCACGTTGATGATACGCTGCAGGCTCAAATCGTCGTAGGGATTGACCAGCAGGCGCAGGTAGGCCAGCATATCCTTGATCTCTTTGCGTTCATAGAACTTGCGGCTGCCTATCACCTTATAGGGGATGTTGAGTCGCAGAAACTGCTCTTCCAGCGCGCGGGACTGCGCGTTGGTGCGATACATCACCGCGATATCGCCGCGCTGCTTTACCTCGCCGCGCGCCAGCAAACGCTGGATTTCATGCCCGGCGAATAGTCCCTCTTCTTCCTCGTCCCACGCTTCATGCACAATAATCTTCTCGCCCTGGCCTAACGCCGTCCACAGGCTTTTCTCCTTGCGCGAGCGGTTGCGCCGCACCACGTTCTGCGCGGCGTCCAGGATGGTCTGCGTTGAGCGATAATTCTGCTCTAATAAGATGACCTGCGCCTGCGGGAAATCGCGCTCGAAACGCAGCACGTTCTCGGAACTGGCCCCGCGCCAGGTGTAAATCATCTGGTCATCGTCGCCCACCACGCACACGTTGCCCAGTCCTTCGGGCCGCTCATCGGAGGTCGATCCCAATCCCAGCAGGCGGATCAATTTGTACTGCGGCAGGTTGCAATCCTGGAACTCGTCCACGTGGATGTAGGGCCAGCGCCGCTGGTACTTGCGCAGGACATCCGGCTCGCGCCGCCACAATTGTTCGGTCAGCAGCAGCAAATCATCGAAATCGACGCTGTTATTGGCCCGCATCAGCTTTTGATAGGCTTTATAGATACGGGCCGCCACCTCTTCGGTATACTTGGCGGCGCGTTCGGCCATCTGGTCGGGGTTCTGCATATCGTTCTTGGCGCGTGAAATCAACGCCTGCATGTTGGCAGGCTTATACTGCTTCTCATCCAGATTCATCTCTTTGATGGCGCGTTTGATGAGCGTTGCCTGGTCGCTGGCATCCAGAATCACAAACGAGCGGTTGAGGCCCTGGGGCGCGAGATAGTCGGCTTCGATGCGCAGCACGCGCGCGCAAATGGCGTGGAAGGTGCCGATCATCATCTCTTTCGATTCGTTGATCCCCACCAACTTCTCCAGCCGCTCGCGCATCTCTTTAGCCGCCTTATTGGTGAAGGTCACGGCCAGAATGTGCCAGGGCGACACCTCTTCATGCCGCACCAGGTAGGCGATCCGGTGCGTAATCACGCGCGTCTTGCCGCTGCCCGGCCCCGCCAGGATCAGCACCGGCCCCTGCGTCGTGATGACGGCTTTTCTCTGCGGCTCATTGAGTCCCGCGAGCAAATCTTGCTGTTCCAACATCGTCTCTTCTTCAACTTCCCTGTAAAAAAATCTCTCAAATAATGTCCAGGCTATTGTACCACAGGGAGTAAGAAGATACAGGACATATACCGCTCAAAATGAGCGGTAATTTATTTTTTTGGAACTGTAGAGCTTTATTTCTGGGTCAGGTGATGATAGGTATACATATTTGAAATAATGTCCAGGCTCTTGTACCACAGGGAGTAAAAAGTGGGTATTTGGAGAGAAGGAATAGCTAGTAGAGACAATATCCATTGCTATCAGAACTACAAGCTAGCAAGCTTAATTACACTTAAAGAGCATTGCATTACAAATTTTTCGTAGTCGTTATTTTCGTTTAATTAACAGCATTGGAAGATTCTTAACCATTTCTCAACTGATTCTCAATTGTCGCTATACAAAACGACGGTATAATCACTTATGCAGACTCAAGTGATGAATTGAAGCACTATGAGATAACAGGCTCTTTCAAATGCCTGTTCGGGGTTAGTTAGCAGATAGATAGAAGAAGGGTAGATATCTCGTATTTGGGCCTGAGATAGAAATATCTGTATTCACCAATAGAGCGTCGCCTCAATGCAGAGCCGACTTAGAAGAGAACATTGGTCGTTGAAGACTGGACGTTTATAGCTTGGAGTAATCAATGGCGCAGTCGGATTCGACTTTTCGATAGAGTGTGTTCATCTTTTTCGAGATCATGAATTATGTAAGGCCATTAGATTGATGCATTTACATATTTTGTATTTGGAAGAAGGCAGAGTAGTTTTCATAGCAAATATATGCTATGAAGCTTCGTTTTGTTAAATCTATTATCTTTATTTCGTTATAAATTTTACTAAGTAGATGATTGATAGATTTGAATATAGGAATGGCTTGCACGGCAGGAAAACAGACGTGTACAAGCAATCCTGACAGGCATAGAAATAGAAGGATAGGAACGTGTCAAAGAATTTTAGGAGACCACAAGTGCCTTTACTCGATATACAAACAGTTGAGCAAATACAGCAAGATAGGTACAATCCGAAACATGATCTTTATCTATCGAGCAGAGGAACCCAATTTAAAATGCCAAACACTCCTCTTGCTCTATTCGCTATGCAACCGGGTGAGCAACTAGAGCAAGAGGTATACTACTCAACACCCGATATATATTCATCCAATGGAGCATCACAATTTAGAGTACCCCTCACACCTCGATTCCTAAAGACGACCGGTGAAATAGATGAGCATATTCACAATGACTTCTCCCATAAGTCAGCGGACAAGAATGCATCTTTGAATATTTCGCCCCAAATATCGTTAGCAAACCTGGAACGAGGGGCACCATCTGTTGTTCAGATCTCCAGAGCCAACCATGCAAACTTGTTGCTAGTCAACGGGCTATCTACGCCGCGACCGCATAGGTTATCGCTTGATCAATTGACGCCACTACCTGCAGTAGATGAGGAGTTCACTTCGCCACAGCCGAATTCGCCATCGATTGATGAATTAACGAAGCCGCTCCCACTGGTGAAAGAGGACCTCTCGTTTCAGCTTTCCGCGCTGCTTCCAAGACGTATAATGGGTTTCAGCCTTGTCGGAGGCGGCGTAATGATGGGCGGTATTGCGCTGATCTTTATACTTGTGCAATTTCTACATGTGGAGCAGGATATTTCCTATCTTATTCAGGCAGTGACAGCTATTGAGACCAATTTTTTTCTGAACCGTTTCACCAACTGGAAAGATCGGACCGGTAGCCTCTTCGCGCAATGGCTAAAGTTTCATTCAACGAGTATATTTACCTTCCTTCTTAATCAAGGCCTTTTCGCTGTTCTAACTCGTCTGGGTGTCTCGTATCTGGTCGTGACGGTTCTTGGCGCGGGACTAGCCGCGATAATCAACTATGTTACCAACGATCGTTTCGTTTTCAATGGCCAGGACATCTCCATACGCGAAACGCTCCGAGTACCAGCCATACAACCCGTAGGAAACCTTCCACGAGTGGGCATCGTAATTCCTGTTCGAAATACTCAGCGTACAATCCGGTGCTGTGTCGAATCAGTGCTGCGTCAGGACTATGCCGGGAATATTGACATCTTCATTGTCGGCAACTCTCCAGAGCAAGACGCCACCTGGCAAGCGTTGGGTGATTTGCAGAACCTTCCCACTATTCACTGTCTCCAGATTGTGCGCCCATCGAATATTGCTGGGCGAGATGCAAACATGAAACGCTACAAGGGCAGCCAGGAAGCATTACGCCATGGAGCGGAGATCGTTGCTTTTCTTGACAGTCAGATAGAAGCACCGATCTCCTGGCTATCAACCGCTGTACGTCTCTTGCTAGAACATGGCACGGATGGTATCGCCGGAATCAGTTGTCACCATCCACAGGATCGTACCCTTTCAGGATGTTATCAGGATGGATCATACTTTGCTGAGTGGCCCCGTTACGGATCAGGCTTTGTGCTACGCCTTAGAAACTTTGGGCAAGCACGGGGTTTGCCAATCACAGCCAATCTGTTGTTGACCCGAGAGGCTCTTCTACATGTTCGGGCGATTTTTCCCAAGTAATTATACCTCCGGGTGGGATGACTTTCAGATAGCCTGGGAACTAGCTCAGGCCGGGTGTACCATCTTCTGTACCAACCAAATTCGTGTGTATCGCAACCATGTACGCAAGTTCCGCCTTTCTAAGCAGTTTTCCTCTGGAATTAGCGCTGTCATCTTTTACCGTGATAATCCTCATTGTCTCTATGCACAGCGCCGGGTCTTCGAGCTGGGCGTAGTGCTGCTTGGCTTGTTCCTGATCTGTGCCGCTACGCTTCTTCTCATAACGACTGGCACGAGAGTTGAGCAAATGGCATTTCTACTCGTCGCGATAAGTTTTCTTGGTTTCTTCGGTGTAGCAAGCACGTGGAAGGCACGCGACTGGCGGGGAATCCTCTTTCCACTTCTCGATATTCTCCACGTTGGAATGTGGATAGCAGGCGCGCTCTATGGCCTGATCCATGACGGAACGATTCGTCCGACGGTTGCCAATGCATTGGTGAGGTTACGTTGATGAAAAGGTACACCCATTATTGGATGCGTTATCGGACAGAATGTGGGCTGATCAGTTTACTTCTAGCTGCAATGTGGGGTATACGCTATCTTGCTTCGCTCTATACCGGCATTGAAGTCGACGAGCCTATCTATCGTTTTGCGGCCGCTTATGCTGCTCAGTATGGATTTCCAGCAGTCCGAGCTGCGGTGGGGCAACCGACTATCCCCTTTCTCTACCACCCTCCCTTTTCCTTACTCATCCTGGGAGAGTGGTTCCGGATCTGGCATAGTACGAGCTACTTTACCGGACGCCTGTTCAGTGTATGTATCTCCACGCTCATGCTCGCACTTTTGTACCTGTTTGTGCGGCGCAAGATCGGGCTTACAGAAGCAGTGCTGGCACTACTCTTCACCGGAAGTGATGGCTGGATCATTTTTTCAAATCAGGGTATTTACATAGAGAACTCCCAACTAATCTTGATTATCCTTGCTGTCTGGGCCTATTGGTGGGCCGCGGAGGCTGAGAGTACCTGTTGGAAACAGGTAACGGGCCGCTATCTGTTCGCTGGTATGGTCGTTGGGTGTGTACTCATCTACAAGCAGATTGGAGGATTTATCATTCTGAGTATCCTGGCAAACTGGCTTTTCCGGCGCCGCCATCACCTGGGGCATTTACTGCTGTTCATCGTCGCCGGATCCATTTTGATTGGATATTTCCTGGTAATGCATTTGTCGTTTGGGACACTCTTTGACAACGCCACCTTTGTCCAGATTGAGCGTACACTCTGGAACCGTTCATCCTCGGGACTGACCTATAGCCCATGGTTGGCGCTCCAGGCGATTGGCGATCACTACTTTATTTTCTTGTCAACGATTGTGGTCCTGGTTAGTGGCTCGACCATCGCCATCATACGCAGTGTACAGCATCTCTTTAAGAAACGGCAGGGAAACACCATTGTGCTTTCCTGGGCACTTGGAGGGGTGATCTTTGCGCTGAGCATCTCGCTCAAAAGTCCTCACTATATGATCCTCTGGCTGGTGCCACTGTACCTTCTGATCATTCAGGAAGGATGCCGATGGATGAGACGGCGGTTAGCCATCCTTCAGCGTATCACCTGGTTAGCGTTGATAGCATCTTTGCTAATTTTCATTAATCTATGGAGCTACCAGGCACGGTTCCTTCACGTTCCCGGTAATACGCTGACCGCAGCAGATGCGTATATTAACGCAAATATTTCTGCTACCGCCACTGTGATAACCGAGGATTATATCGGTGTGGATATTCGCCCCCAATATGTCAATATCAATTTTGTCCAGACCCCTCAAGCAGTATTTCAGAGCAGAGCTGATTATATTGCCCTTTACTGGAGTACGACCGAACCTATACCCGCTAGTCTGGGTAATATTGCAAGTTACTGTACACCTATGGCTATCCTTTCTGGTTTCAAGGATCATATAGAAGTATGCCATGTCGACCGCCATGTCTTGTCCAAGCTGTACGCGCCTGCCACGATCCCCTTAGATGTGCCTGAATCGATAAGGAGGACACCATGACAGGCTACCGTTGGAAATATTTCATGGTCATACTTGTTTTCACGCTTTCGGCTTGTAGTGGGTCTTCTCTGCAACCACGAAGAGCGATCACTGTACCTCCTTCACCCACTGTGGTTTTGATTGGGAAACCGATGCGTAATCTGCCAGCAGCGTTTCTTGGCTTCAATGTTGAGTTGTCCTATGTGTGCTCGCTTCTTAATCAGGATGCAGCAAGCCCAGAGATATATGAACATCTGTACTCCGATATTGGACCTGGTATCTTGCATATCGGTGGGCGTTCTGCCGATCTGGGTACTTGGGCCGCATCTGGCCCATTCGTGTGCAGCGCAAGTAGATCGGTAGTTACTCCTGAGTTGATCTCGATGCTCTTCGCTTTTGCTCGTCGCATTCACTGGCAAGTGATCTGGACACTTCCTCTTTTACACTATAACCCGGCAAATGCGGCTGATGAA
Organism: uncultured Chloroflexia bacterium; assembly: GCA_963769535.1. Classification (GTDB taxonomy): domain Bacteria; phylum Chloroflexota; class Ktedonobacteria; order Ktedonobacterales; family Ktedonobacteraceae; genus CF-113. The sequence continues at coordinate 1,480,536 of CAVYMC010000011.1, forward strand.
GCGGGAACTGTCGCCCGGTTAGGAGGCATATCTCTCGCAAGCTTTGCCATTGGCAACGAGCCGGAGCTGTTTTCTCCCTACATTGCTTCCTGGAATACCTCCCTCTATCTTTCTCGCTGGGAAACAGAGGAGCAAGCCGTGCTTAACGTTGTTCCCCAGGCCACATTCAGCGGACCAGATACTTGCTGCGAAACTCCTTTCTTTCCAATTTTTACTCAGAAAGAGGGTGCCAATCACCATGTGTCGCTCCTCACTCATCACTATTATGCCTACGATGGTATTGGACATCCACATATTCTTATTCCATCGCTGCTTTCGCTCAGTGTTTTCAATCAATTTGTCAACTGGGTAGGAGAGTGGGAGAAAGCAAGCCTGGAAGATGGGCTTCCATTCGCACTGACCGAAGTCAATAGCATCTCGGATGGCGGCATTCCTGGTGTCTCAAACACCGCAGGAGCGACGCTCTGGCTCGCCAGTCTCCTGCTGGACGCGGCTGCTCAGGGAGTATCTTTAGTAGCCATTCAAGAAGCTCAATATGCTATTTATAACGTGATAGTGGATAATGGTCAGCCATCTGTACTCTATGTTGCTCTCCAACTCGTGCATCAAGTTTTAACAGATAGTCAGCTTGTTACAGTTTCCGGGGTTCCGTCCTCATTCCAGGTTATTGCTGTACGACATACTGATGAGACGATGCAAGTTGTAGTGATTAACCATAACGCGCAGCAAACGCTTCCAATCTCTATTGCCGCACCAGACGGGATGAGAATTGAGGAATATAGCACATTATCAAGTCCTTATCTCGCCACAACGAATAACGTACAGTTGCTTACCCACTTGTGGACAGGGACAATGCCTGCACAGGTACACTCTGACAGTCTGATGATTTTTAACATGGTGGTTGCTAAAAAGAGTTTATGATGGAACCAGTACTGGTTCCAGTCAGCTTTTACAACTGCACATTTATCATTCATATTACAAAGAAGGATTAGTGAAATGACGGGACATGTGAAGACATTAATTATCATTCCAACCTATAACGAGTTAGAGAACCTTCCTTTGCTCCTGAACCAGATTTTTATGTATACGCCTGCAACTGATGTACTAATTGTTGATGATAATTCGCCAGATGGAACAGGAGAACTCGCTGAAGAGACAAGAAAACAGAATCCACATGTACATGTTTTACATCGTTCGGGAAAGCTAGGCTTAGGCACTGCCTATATTGCGGGGTTCAAATATGCGATACAGTATAGTTATAATGTCGCATTCGAGATGGATGCCGATTTCTCACATGATCCACGCTACTTGCCTGACTTTCTCAAAGCCATTGAACATGCAGACCTTGTTATTGGCTCCCGATATATCCCTGGAGGGAACACTCCCAACTGGTCGTTTATCCGTCGCCTGATTAGTGGCAGTGGGAACATTTTTGCTCGTTTCATACTTGGAATCCCTGTTCATGATTGCACCGGAGGATTTCGCTGTTATCGCCGTCAAGTATTGGAAAGCATCGATTTGGATGCTATACAATCGCGAGGATACGCTTTTCAAGTCGAGTTGACCTATCGTGTACTGAAGCAAGGATTTAAGATTGTTGAGACGCCAATCACTTTTATGGATCGGCGTCTTGGCAAGTCCAAAATGTCGCGTAAAATTGTTATCGAGGCATTCACGTATGTTTTGCGAACACGCTTCAAAGAAAGCTTTTTTTTGTGGAGGCGGACGGTTGCCCTGCGACCATTGGATACAGCTCTGACAGAAACGACCGAACATATTCGAATGGAAGAGATGGTAGCTTTTTCTGCAATACAAGCTCCTTTAATTCCAGCATCTACATTCATTTCACCACTGGAATCTTATGCAGAGCAGGTCCAGACACATAATCTCCGTCCTATTAAACTTATGCCATTACAACAGATGGAGTCAGTGTTAGAACCCTGAGGAGATAGAGGTAAGAACGTTTATATGATTAGGTATTTCATACAGGTTCCCAAAATTCTTACAGTAGCGTCCTCTCTGTCTGATTTTTCAACCCCCGATTGTTGGTGGAACCGTGGTATTTGGCTCTCCATGATTGCGGATGAACGATCCAAACCCGGTTCGGTAATGCGCCCGTTCTCCTGTCCGTGCAGGACGGGGACGGGCGTTTCGTATTATTGGTGCATTCGGTTGTCAAAACCCATCAAGACGCTTGCGTCCCTACGACAGCGTATCGCCCACTAATTCGTCCTGTGACAACGGGCCGATGGCGGAAACGGCCAGGGGGTTGAGCGGCGAGAAGCGTTGGAGAACGCGCAATACCTGCTCGTGGGTGACGCCATCTATCGCTTCCTTGATTTCCTGAATGGTGCGAATCTTGCGTTCGTACCACCAGGAGCGGGAGATGGCCGCCATACGCGCGCCAGAGCCTTCGCCGCGCATGACGGTTTCGCTTTTCAGTTGCACTTTGGCGCGTGCCAGTTCATCGGGAGTCAGGCCGTCTTGTTGCAGCTTGCGCAGTTCGTTTACGATGACCTCCAGGCATTCGTGACCCTGTTCGGGAGTTGTGCCGGCGTAGATGCGAAGCGCGCCGCTCGTCTTGTTGCTGCCCAATCCGGCATTGACGGTGTAGACAAGGCCGCGTTTCTCGCGCACTTCGACGAAGAGGCGCGAGGCCATGTTGCCGCCCAGCACTTCGGCGATTACCTGGGCCGCGTAGAAATCGGGGTCGGTATAGCCGGGGAAGGGACACATGAGGGCCAGGTGTTCCTGCTGGCGTTCCTCGTGTTCGATGGTGATGCGCGTCACCGGCGCGGGATGCTGTTCCGGTGAGGGCGCGGCCTCTCCCTGCCACGCGCCGAACAAGGCTTCCACGCGCTCGACCGCGTGATCCCAGTCAAACTTGCCCGCGATGGCGAAAAGAGCCTGGTTGGGACGATAACGCGCCTTCCAGAATGCGCGCAAATCTTGCTGCTTCAGAGCCTTCACACTCTCCGTCGTGCCGAGTATCGGGCGGCTTAAAGCAGTTCCCTGGTAGAAATTCTTGCGGATCAGTTCGCCGATGCGGCTCATCGGCTCATCATCGCGGCGGCGAATCTCTTGCAGCGCCAGGCTGCGCATCTGCTCCAGTTCGCTTCTGGGAAAAGTGGAGGTCAGCAACAATTCATTGATCAGTTGCAAGGTGGCATCGAATTTCGTATTGACGATCTGCGCCCACACCTGCGCCGACTCCAGACCCGTGCTGGCGGACTTGCGCGCCCCCAGCGACTCGAACGCCTCGTTCAACGCGCGCGCGTCCTTCGTCTTTGTGCCCTGGAAAAGCATGTACTCAAAAAGATGCGCCAGCCCCTGCTTCTCCTCCGGCTCGTGGATGACCGCCGCGTCAAACTGGAAACCAAAGGTGATAGAACTGAGGCTGGGCATATACTGACCAATCATTTCAATGCCGTTGGTGAGACGATGATAGAAATAATTGGGGGGCAAATTTACCTGGTCACTCATGTATATTACAGTACCTTTCTAAAGGATGTATCGATGGCGTTGAGAAGAATGTCATAAGTATATCACAGGAGTGACACCCTGCGGGTGTCACTCCTGTGATATACTTATGACATTCTAGATTTTTGTTGCAAAGCGCTTTTTTTATTTTTGGGGGGATTGCAGTGTTACTGCGTAACCGGACACTTCTGGCTGTTTCATTTGCCGTCTGCGCTACCTTCACGGGGATTGGTATGGTTGCGCCTGTGCGCGTATTGTACGCTCAGGCTCATGGCGCGTCGTTGTTTATCATCGGCGCGATGGGGTCGTCCTACCTGATTTCAAACTTCCTCTTCCAGTATCCAGGCGGCTGGCTGGCCGACAGGTGGGGGCGCAAGCCCATGATGATTCTCAGCCTCGCTTTACAGGCTATTATTTCCGCTACGTATTTAGTGGTTGCTGACCCCTTCCTCTTTATACTGGTGCGCTTAGGTGAAGGAGCGGTGGCGGCAGTCTTCTTGCCCTCGTCGCGCGCGATTATCACCGATGCCATACCAACCGAGAAGCGCGGCGAAGCGTTCGGCATTTACAGCGCATTCTTCAATGCCGGCTTTCTGCTGGGGCCGGCCCTGGGCGGCATTATCGCGTCTACCGGCTATGCCACCGCTTTTATTGGCGCGGTCATTTTCCGCCTGGTTGCCATCGTGATCGTGATTACCATGATTCGCGTACCAGCGAAGAGCCGCGAGAGCAGCCGGGAAAAATCTTCGCCACTATCCCTGGACGAGCTGTTTGCTCTTCCACTGCTAGCGGCGTATATCATGGAATTCGCGAACTATCTGTTCATCGGTTTTGACATATCGCTCACCCCGCTGTGGATGCACGATCACCTGAATGCCCCGGTTGCCATGATTGGCATCGCGTACATGGCATGGAGCGTCACCAGTATCATCACGTCCCCATTCGGTGGGCGCCTGGCGGACCGCCGCCGCCGCTCGACCCTGATTTTCATTTTTGGCCTGGCCCAGGTACCGTTCTATATCTACTATGGCCTGGCAAGCGTTGCCATCATGGTCGTGATTGTCTTCGCCTTGCACGGCATCGCTTATTCATTGATGCAGCCCGCCATCGACGCCCACCTTGCCAGCGCGTTGAGACCCGATGCGCGCGCGCGTACCCAGGGCCTGTACACTGCCTTTGGCACGTTCGGCGGCTTCGTGGGCGCGTCAGTATCGAGCCTGCTCTACGCCGTAAACTATCGCCTGCCCCTGCTAACCATCGCGGGAGTTTTTGGCGTTGGTATCCTGATCGGCGGCCTCATGATACGTCGCTACGAGGCGCGTGATGGTACAGGGCAAGAGGTAGAGGTTGTAGCGCGGGAATCTGCCGTACAAGGGTAATTGAGAACTCCCTGTCCTGATGAATTTTGACGACCGAATGGGGTAATCCGCTCATCGGGACGCAAGCGTTCCCACCGTCCTGTAGGGACAAGGGGCGGGGCGGGGTAGAGTGGATGAGGGGGCCTTGTGCTTGTCCTCGTCGGAATGCGACCATGCTGCTTCACGGAACCCCCGGCGAATCGTGTTGCCACCAGGACAAGCACAAGGCCCCCACCCATCCCCACATCCGCCCCTTGTCCCTACAGGACGGGAGCGGATGTTTTCCGTCATTGCCGCATTCGGTTGTCAAACATCATCAGGACAGCGCTGCCCTCGTTCCTAATGCGATCGCCCTACCGCGCCAGCGCAAACTGCAACACCCACAGAGCGACCATACCCACCGCTATCGTTAAAAGCACGTTGCGCGTGCGCCATGCCACAATGCCGGCCAGGATACCCGCGATCCAGCGCGGGTTCTGGATGGAGAGGGCCAGCGTGTTGTTGCGCAGGAAGAGTTGGGGCAGGATGATGGCCGGCAGCACAGCGATAGGCACGAAACGCAAGGCTTTGAGCAGCAGCGCAGGCATGTCCCTCTGACCCAGCAAGCCGATACACGAGAGGCGGATGGCATAGGTTATTGCGCCAATTACAAGCATCATGAGCCAGAGGGTCATTTACACACCAGCCTTTACTTCCAGGCCCAGCCCGATAGCTATACCAATGAGCGTCGCCACCAACAACCCCAGATTGAGCGGCAGGCCAGCCGCCAGTACCGCTACACCCCCCGCCGTTGCCGCGGCTATCCATTCTGCCCGCGTCCTGAGCGAAGGGATGACGAGGGCGATAAAGGTGAGCGGCAGGGTAAAGTTCGAGCGACCAGCTCGCGGGAACGTTCGCGCCCAGTACGATGCCAATGGCTGTGCTGATCTGCCATACGATCCAGAGCGTCAAGCCCGCGCCCAGAAAATACCAGTGTTTGGGCGTTTTACATTGGATATCATCATCAGAAGCGGTAGGTCTGGCTCTTACATCGTCGGGCTGGCGATAGTGGATGATCGTGACGGCGTAAGCTTCGTCGGTCAGCACATAGGCCAGCAGCATTTTCCAGCGCCGGGGCAATTGCTTCACGTAGGGCGCAACCGACGCGCTGTAGAGGGCGTGACGCAGATTCAGCAGGCAGGCGGTAAGAATGATGATGCCTACGGGAACTCCGGCGCTGATAAGCTGAACCGTCACAAATTGGGCAGAACCGGCGAAGACAATCAACGACATGGCCTGCGCTGCTATTACGGGTAAGCCCGCGCTGCGCGCTGAGACGCCGTAAATCAGCCCAAATGGCACTACGCCCAGTAGAATGGGTAGGATGCCCTTGATGCCATTAAGAAATTCGGAGCGTTTTGATACCATACTCTTCTTTTTTACAGTAGCGACGCCCCTTGTGGGTGTCCCGTCCCCGTTATTCTTGATATTTGATACTCTCACATAGCGATACGGGACACCCACAAAGGGTGTCGCTACTGGATTACTTATCCCGGGATAAAGAAAAAGACGACACAGGCCATTATATATACGGCGATGAGTTGCGCGCCAGCCAGCCAGGTGGTTTCTCCGTCCAGGCTGAGGAAGGCGAACAGCACGGTTGCCAGGCCCAGCACCGCCAGTTCAAGCGGCTGCAAGACCAGGGTGAGCGGTGTCGCCGTGAAAAGGCTTATCAGGACGAGCAGGGGCGCCACAAAGGTGGCAACCTGGATGGAAGAGCCAGCCGCGATAGCCATGCTGAGATCGATGCGGTCGCGCAAGGCGATATAGACGGCGCTGGAATGCTCGGCGGCGTTGCCCACAATGGGAATGATGACAATGCCAATGAAGACCGGCGACAGGCCGATCTGGTGGGTGACGGGTTCAATCGCGCCGACCAGCAGCTCGCTGTTGATAGCGGTGCCAATGGTGGCTACGAGTAGCATACCGAGTGTGAGCCGTCTATCAGGAGGTCGCCGTCCATCCAGTTTACGCAGGTCCACCCGCCCGGTTGGGGCTTCCCCTCCATTGCGCTGAGATGTTTCCTGAACCAGCTTTTGCGTCTTCCCCGTCCGCCTGGGGTTGCGCCGTTCCGAGCGCACATGGAAGATGTGCCACGCCAGGTACATGCCGTAGATCAGCAACAAGATGATGGATACGGCGACGCTGACCGATTGCGCGCGGCGGGGGTCAGGGATGAGCAGTGAGCCAGCCGAGGGAATGAGGAAACCGGCCACAGCCAGCACCATCATGGCCGCGTATTGCCCGGCATCACGCGCATTGAAATATTGCTTGCCCCAGCGCCATCCACCCAGGGCCAGCGAAGTACCGAGCACAAGCAAGATATTGCTGATGATCGACCCGGTAATAGAGGCTTTGACCACCGAAATCAACCCCTGGCGCAGGGCAAAAATGCCGATGATGATTTCGGGCGCGTTGCCAAAGGTAGCATTGAGCAATCCGCCAGCGATGGGGCCGACATAGTATTCCAGGTCTTCAGTGGCGCGACCAATCAACCCGGCGAGAGGAACCAGCGCAATAGCTGAACAGATAAAGACAAGCAGCGCCTGTTGTGTTCCCCCTACCAGTTGCGCAATGGGCGCGACAACGGCCATGATGAGTAGAAAGTAAAGCCAGCGAGGCATAGCATCCCCCCTAAAAGGGCAGGCAAGCCAGTTTACCGGGATATGCTGGGATATTCGCCGCCCGCACATGCAGGCGATTGATCACGTCCTATCATCAGATGCGATCAATCGCGTCCCTGCTATGCCCCCGCGCGTACCGCGTCTTGCGCAGCCTCGCTGCTGCCAGCCTCATCGATGACGTTCACGGTGATTTTTGGCTGGAGTTTGGTTGCAACTTTTACAGGAACCATATACGTGCCGATTGCGCGAATGGGATCGGGCAAATCGATCAGGCGCCGGTCGATGCTAATGCCTTCGCTAGCGCGCAGACCGGCGGCGATATCCTGGCTGGTGATTGAACCATACAGACGGCCCTGCCTGCCTGCCCGCGCCTTAAATGTCAGGGTGACATTGCCAAGTCGCTCGGCCTGCTGTTTGTTGGTCTCCACCAGTTTCTCCTGCTTGCGCTTTTCGGCGACGATACGCTGCTGGTGATTGGCTAACAGGGCGGGTGTTGCGCCAGCGGCCAGGCGGCGCGGCAACAAATAATTGCGAGCGTAGCCATCGGCGACATCTTTCAGATCGCCCGCATTACCCAGATTATCAACATCCTGTAAGAGAATAACTTTCATACTCATTAGCTCCTCATGAGGGGACTTAGACCAGGGTGAATTTATTTATTTCAAGGGCGACCGCAAGGGTCGCCCCTACCCTATACGTATTTTTGTACCGCGTTAGTATACACCTTGAGCAATTTGAACGCAAGCGTTCAAATTCGCCACTATGCCTACTACTATTGCGTTTTGAGGGCTGGAAGCTTATACTTGAAATTGAATTGCGTACCGTCTGTCAGTTATTGTGTTGTAGCATACAGCCTTTATCCAGGTAGTGAGATGGTCAGATATGACAATGGAGGATACTTCGGAAAGGAATGAAGCCGAAGCAAAGAGCGAACTGGAGAAGGAGGAGAGGCAGTCAGTGCAAGGATATATTGCCATTAAAGGGACGCGCAATGGTCTGCTTTTAACCCTGGAACCAGAGACGCCTTTTAGCGATTTGCTGACCGCGCTTTCCGAACGATTGGCCGAGGCCCCTGGCTTCTTTCGCGGCGCTTCGCTGGCTCTTGATACCACGCGCCGCTCGTTGCAGCGCGGCGAACGCACCCAGCTCGAGGCGCTGCTTTCCTATTATCACATGTCTGTTGCCGAGCAGGAACCGCCAACTCTCGCGCTTCTCATGCCTGATACGCAGGAGAATAGACGAAAGGCGTCAGATGATCTGGCGGAGTTGTCTGCCGCGCAGGTGATGGATCAGCAAACGCAAAATGGACAGAGCGTGCTGCGCGAAACGGATGATACATTGTTCCTGCGGCGGACGGTGCGGTCTGGACAGGCTATTCATCATGCCAGCAATGTCGTCGTGCTGGGAGATGTCAACCCTGGCGCGGAGATTGTGGCCGGTGGGGATATCGTCGTGTGGGGCGTGTTGCGCGGCATGGTACACGCGGGCTACCCCGATAGCGAGCAAGCCGTAGTCTGTTCGCTTTTGCTGGCCCCGGTGCAGTTGCGCATTGCCCACCTGCTCTCGCGCCCGCCGGAGGGATACGAAGCGCAGCCGCGCCCGGAAGTCGCTGCCATCAGAAACGGCCAGATTGTCGTCGAAGCATGGGTCAACGGACGCCCGCCGCGCAAGTAATCTATTTCGTAGTATCGTCACCGTAGTTGCTTTCATGGAGACGCATATGGACAGTCGGGTAATTACCATCACATCAGGGAAGGGCGGTGTTGGCAAGACCACGACCACGGCGAATCTGGGGACAGCCCTGGCAATGATGGGTAAAAAGGTTGCGGTCGTCGATTCGGATATCGGCCTGCGCAACCTGGATGCCGTTTTGGGATTGGAGAATCGCATCGTCTACGACCTTGTCGATGTGGTTGAAGGACAATGTCGTTTGCGCCAGGCGCTCATCAAAGATAAGCGGCAGCCTGAATTGTATCTGCTGCCAGCAGCGCAGACGCGCGATAAGAACGCGGTCAATAGCGTCCAGATGGAGCAACTTTGCCAGCAATTGCGACCGGAGTTCGATTACATTATCATCGATTCGCCCGCCGGTATCGAGCAGGGTTTTCGCAATGCGATTGTCGGCGCGGACGAGATCATCATTGTGGCGAACCCGGAAATGGCCTCGGTGCGCGATGCTGACCGCATCATCGGGCTGGTTGAATCGGCGGGCAAGCCTGAGCCGCGCCTGATTCTCAACCGACTGCGTCCCGAAATGGTGCGGCGAGGTGATATGATGGATGTGGCGGATGTGCTGGAAGTGCTGGGTATCGATTTACTGGGCATCATCCCTGAGGATGAAAACATTATCATCGCCATCAACAAAGGCGAACCTATCGTGTATGACAAACGTACCAGGGCGGGACGCGCCTTCCTCAATGCAGCCCAGCGTCTCCTGGGCGAGGAAGTGCCGCTCGAAGAGGTCACGGAAGCCACCTCGCTGATGGAACGCCTGCGACGGTTGATGGGATTTGGTCCCGCATTAACTGAAAAGCGTGTACGTTCATAGCCATCCTGCATGAAGGAGGCGAAAGTTATGAGTGTGTTTGAATTTATGGTCGGTCGAAAGAAGCCTACTCCCGGTGAAGTGGCAAAGGAACGTTTGAAGGTGGCTCTGGCTCATGATCGCATCAAAGTCAACCCGGAGTTGCTGGAACTTATCAAGCATGATCTGCTCAAAGCGATCTCGCAGCGCATGGAGATCGACGAACAGCATGTGCAGGTGAACATGGCCCGCGAGGGCGGGTTTGACAAAATCCTGGCCGATATGCCCGTCAAACGCCAGAAGATCGCGTTTGAATGGGACCCCCCTTCCTACTCTCCGGCAGCCAACGCCCTCAAGGGCGGCTCATTACATGTAGAAGTCGAGCGCATCCGCGACGAAAAATGAGACAACAAAAGCTGGGGAATGCCAGGTCTGGCATTCCCCAGCTTTTGTTGTCTGACTGATCTTACTTAACCACAATGGTATAGGGGATGCGCATAATGTACATAGGACACATCTGGCCCTTCTGACAAATGGCTCTGCCATAGAATTCTACCTGGGTCGTGCCGGTACTCTGCGCGGTAAACCTCCATACACACATCTGAGAGGCGGTCACGGCATATCCTGCCGGCCCTTGCAGTTGCAGCTCGCCCTGGGAGGTTGTGGGGCCTGTCCAGGCCTGCCCAAATGGCAGGTCGATCTCCACTACGTCGCCCACGCGCGCGGTGATAGTGACATTGCTATCCGATTGTTTCAGTACGATTTGCGCCGGGGAGGGCGCGGTCGTCATAACTGCACCGGGGCAGCCATAGACGCTGACGGTGGTAGTGGGAGTCGCTGCTGTTATTGAACTCGAACCGGGGTTAGTCGTACTTCCGCCCGTATTTGACCCACAGGCGGCCAACGCAAAAACCAGCAAGATGAGAAATGACGCCAGCGCAAACCAGGTGCGCCGCTGAACGCTTTGAACGCTACGCATGTTTTCGTCTCCTTACATTCTACTGCTACAAAGAAACTTGATACATATAATACCTTCTTATTTCAGGACGTTGCATGAATACGAAAAGTTCCCCTGCTCTCTAAATAAACGTGGCGTTATGACCATCTGGTTATAGAATTTGATACGAAACAAAACCCCAACGGAATCGCGCTGCAACGAGGACAAGCACAAGGCCCCCACCCATCCCCACATCCGCCCCTTGTCCCTACAATTACGTTGCAAGATACGTTTATTTTGTCAGGAGTTTTGACACCGTAAAAGTGGGGAGCAAAAGCGGTGGAATGCACTTTACGGGCATTAGATTGTGGGTTGGCGTCGTATTTGGGAATTCGTTATCGTATCTATGATCCCTGGGGGTCGTTCGGGTGGCCCAAAAGTCACCCTGGCGGAGTGTTTTAGTATGCAACGGAATGTAGCGCGAAATAGCTTGTTTATTGTTATCGCTCTCCTGTTGATTTGTGGCAGTTTGCTGGCAATCTCCGTAGCTGCGCGCGCGAACCAGAACTCGCCCAAAGTTTTGAACGGGCAGATCGCGCCGCTTGTGGCACAGGCGCAATTGTTACAGGCCGCCAGTCCAGGCCAGCAGTTGAATCTTTCGCTCGGCCTTCAGCCGCGCAACGCGGCAGCTTTGAATAGTTTGCTCGCTTCTCTCTATGATCCGCAATCGCCCCAGTATCACCAGTATCTGACGCCCGATCAGTTTGAAGCGCTCTTCGCGCCGGCACCCGACCAGGCGCAGCAGGTTGTCTCTTATTTGCAGAGCGCGGGCATGACGGTAACGAGCATTGCTCCCAACAACCTGCTGATTGACGCTACCGCCAGCGTTGCGCAGGCAGATTCAGCCTTTAGCACGACCATTAATAATTACCAGCTTGGCAGCCAGGTTTTTTATGCTAATGCTACGCCGCCCGTTGTGCCTGCCGCCATCAGCTCGTTGATTACTTCGATTGGTGGCCTTGATAATAGCACGAAGTACCAACCGCTTTACCGGCATATAGCAGGGAAAGGACACCTGGCAAAGCTTGCAAATGGGCCGACCAACGGCTACGCGCCCAAAGACCTCACGAGCGCTTACGATTCCACACCGCTGCAAAGCGCCGGTCTGCTGGGAGATAACCAGACGATAGCGCTATTTGAACTGGACGGCTACCAATCGTCGGATGTTGCGCAATACTTTGCTAACTATGGCATAGCGACCCCCTCTATCAGCAATGTGCTGGTTGATAACTTCAGCGGCACGGCAGGACAGGGAGCCATCGAGGTTGAACTGGATATCGAGGTGGTGGGCGCGCTGGCTCCCCACGCTAACCAGATTGTCTATGAAGGGCCAAATACGATACAGGGCTTGAACGATACCTATAATCAGATTGTGCATGACCACAAAGCGCAGATTGTCAGCATAAGCTGGGGTCTGTGCGAGTCCAGCACCGGCGCGGCAGAGTTGCAGACGCTCGATACTATCTTCAAGCAAGGCGCAGCCGAGGGCATGTCGTTCTTTGCGGCCTCCGGCAATTCGGGCGCGTATGATTGCAACGACAGCAACCTGGCAGTAGATTCGCCCGCCAGCGATCCCTACATCACAGGTGTAGGCGGCACCAACCTGCAATTGAATGCCGGAGCCTATGGCAGCGAAACGGCCTGGTCGAATGCCTCCGATACGCAGCGCAGCCCTAAAGGCGCGGGCGGTGGTGGTGGCATTAGCAATACGTTCACACTTCCGTCGTGGCAGACGGGCCAGGGCGTTATCAATGCAAATAGTAGTGGCGCTCCCTGTAACGCGCCAAATGGACAATATTGTCGCGAGGTACCGGATGTCTCGGCTAACGCTGACCCCGCGAGCGGCTATGCCATTTATTGTACCGTCAACAACGCGGGTTGCTCCGCGGCAGGCTGGATAAACGTGGGTGGAACCAGCGCCGCCGCGCCTCTGTGGGCGGGCGGCATGGCCCTCATCAACCAGTATTTGCTGTCGAAAGGCAAAACGGTGGTCGGCTTTGCCAATCCCGCGCTGTATGGCGTCTTCAATGCGCAGCAGTCGCTACCGGCCTTTCACGATGTAACCGGTGGCACGAACCTGTATTACCCGGCGGCGGCTGGTTATGACATGGCGAGCGGCATCGGCTCGCCCGACATCAATAACCTGGCGCAGGACCTGGCCCTGGTTGGCTCCGGCAATCCAACGCCCACGCCTACCCCGACTAATACACCGGCGCCTTCGCCAACTGTGACACTGACGCCTTCGCCCTCGCCAACTAACACACCCAGCCCAACTCCTACGCCGCCAGCGCTCATCATCCAGAACGGCGGCTTCGAGAGCGGACAGGCACCCTGGCAAGAATCATCATCAGGCGGCTACCAGATTATCCAGAACCTGAACGCGCACTCGGGGGCTAATAGCGCCTACCTGTGCGGCTATCCAGGCTGTGTTGATCGCATCTCCCAGACCTTTACCGTGCCTGCCAACTACACGAAGCTCACTGTTACGTACTGGTGGTACTCAGATACCAACAAGAATACGCGACAATGCCTGGATACTTTCAACAGCCGCCTGCAAACTACTTCCGGGCAATTGATAGCGAATTTGCAGTCGAGCTGTAATACCAACGTGACCAACAACTGGGTGATAGAGACCTTCGATGTGTCACGGTTGCTGGCCTCTTACAAAGGGAAACAGGTGGCGCTCTTCTTCCAGGGAACGAATGTGAATAATCAGTATCAACCTACTGATTTCTTTGTGGATGATGTGGTGGTTATGGCGCAATAGTCAATAAAAAGCCAGGGCGGGTGGGCGTCGTCTTTTTGCATCAAGCGAGCGTTGACCAGGGCAGGGGCAGAGCTTAGCCCGTACCCTATACGGTAGGAAGGAACGCCAATTCGTAGCAGGGTACGGGCTAAGCTCTGCCCCTGCCCTGGTTTCTCGCGCAAAAAGATGACGGCCACCCCGCCCTGGCTTTTTGAGATACAAATAGCACCTTGTGTGATATACTAAACGCATAGCGCGTGCTGCCTCTATCAGTATCAATAAGTCTTATTTCGGTCAAGAAGCACGGGGGCAGCATCAGACCAGGGATGGGATTCGATAGCGCGCCCTCCCCTTATTTACTCCACGAGGATAATGATCATGATTGAACGTGATGGCGCCATTTCGCCAGATAATACATTGTTTGTTTTGCTGTGTTTTGAAGGCCCCGATATTTATTCAACGGCGGGCGGTCTGGGAACGCGGGTGACAGAGCTGAGCGAGGCTCTGGCGACGCAGGGCTATACCACACATCTTATTTTTATTGGCGACCCCAGCAAACCTTCGGTTGAAACGCGCATCGATGGACGTCTCATACTCAAACGCTGGTCGCAGTGGATCAGCAAGTATTATTTGAACGGCGTCTACGATGGCGAAGAGCAGAAGCTTTATGATTTTAACGAGACCGTACCGTATCATATTTACGATGAAATAATGCGCCCGGCCATTGCCAGTGGAAAAACGGTGGTTATCATGGGCGAGGACTGGCATACCGCCGAGGCGATGTGTCGCACTTCCGATCTGTTGAACTGGTATGGCATGCGCCAGAAGGCTCTCATGCTGTGGAACCTCAACAGCTTGATGTCGCTGCACCGTATCAACTGGGGGCGACTGAACTATGTCACCACTATTTGCACTGTCAGCAAGTATATGAAGCACCGTATGTGGGCCTATGGAGTCAATCCCCTGGTGATACCAAATGGCATTCCGAGGCGTCATCTTGAGCCTATTAACACGGATGTGTCTGACCGCCTGCGCGAGATCGCGCGCCAGGGAGATCCGCGGCGCATGTTTTTATTCAAGATCGGGCGTTTTGATCCTGATAAACGCTGGATGATGGCGATTGAGGCGGTAGCGCGTCTCAAGCATAGCGGACACCCGGTGACGCTCTTTGTGCGCGGCGGGATCGAACCACACGGCGCGGACGTGCTGCGCCATGCCTATCATATCGGTCTGAGCATCAAGGACGTGGTGGCGCAGCGGCCTAACCTGGAGCAATGCATCGAGGCGATAGCGAACGCTGGCCCGGCTGATATCTATAACCTGCGCTTCTTCTTGCCCGAAGAGTTTGTGCGCACCACCTATCACGCCGCCGACGCAACGCTTGCCAATAGTGGTCATGAACCGTTCGGGCTGGTGGCTCTGGAAGTCATGGCTGCCGAGGGTATTGCCGTCACTGGCTCGACAGGCGAGGACTATGCCATCTCTCTGGAAAATGCCATTGTTACCGAAACCGATGATCCCGACGAGATCGTAGGCTACCTGATTTACCTGCGCCGCCATCCAGAGGAGCAGGAGCGCATTCGCAAGGCCGGTTGTCAAACAGCCGAACAATTCGTGTGGGACCAGGTGATCGGGAACCTTATCAGCAAACTAGAATTTCTGGCGCGCAAACAGGACATCGTTTTCGCGTGATTTGACGATAAAGGATCTATCACATGGTTGCAGACCTTGCTATATATATGGTGGTTCATCAGCCGCGCCGTTTGAAGCTTCCGGCGCAGCCTATTCCGCGGCGCGCGTCTATACAGGATATTTACCGCTGCCTGTTTGACGAGCGTATGAACGAGCGATATTTTCATAAAGTGGCGCGCACATGCTATTATCCCGCGGCGCGTATGTTTCTGGAAATGGCGCGCGAGGGGATGCGTCTCTCGCTGGGCTTCTCGCTCTCCTTTGTGTACCAGGCGGAGCAATGGGACCCGGAACTGCTCGATCTTTTTCGCGAGTTGGTGGCTGAGGACACCGTGGAGCTGATTGGCGTCGAGCCATACCACAGTTTCCTTTTTCTGCTGGACATCTCCACATTTGTCTTGCGGATGCGCTGGATGGCGGATGAGATGGAGCGCATTTTCGGCAAACGGCCCTCCATCACCGATACCACCGAGATGAGCATGTCATCCCTGCTGTACAACGCGCTGGATACGGCGGGATTTCGCGGCGCGCTGCTGGATGGCCGCGAATGGGTGATGGATTGGCGCGAAAGCACGCATTTGTATCGCTATAGCGACGAGGAGCCTTTTCCACCGACTATCAGGCAGACGGTGCCTGCGCCTGTGGGCAGGCGTTTCCCACGTCGCCTGGTGGCTGACAACGAACGCGAGAGCGCGCCCTATTTGTTTGCTCGCCACCTAAGATTGAGCGACGATGTCGGCTATCGTTTCACTGATCGAAACTGGTCGAGCTACCCGCTCTACGTCGAAACCTACGCCGACTGGATCGCAGGAACGGGGGGCGACTTCGTTTTCCTGGGGTGGGATTTCGAGACATTTGGAGAACACCATCGCCAGGATAGCGGCATATTTGAGTTTATGCGAGCGCTGCCCGATGCGCTGGCCCGGCGCAACATCATCACACAAACGCCCACTACGTTGATCGAGCGTTACAGCGCGCCTGGACACCTGCATCATCTCCCGTTGCCCGTCTATCCCAGCACCTGGGCTGGCAGTGGGGGTATGGAGTTTTTTCTGGGCAACGCCGCGCAGCAGCATATTTTCCAGCTCATGGGAAATGTTTACAGCATGGCGAAGTTGACGGAAAACCCCGACCTGCTCGAACTGGCAATCTGGCTTACGCAGTCCGATAACCTGCACTTGATCCAGTGGTTCGGGCGCAGCGGCCCAGAAGCCGACGTGTCCAGGTACTTTACCCCCGAAGAGTGGTGGCTGCTTGGAGCGCAGCGCATCATTGAGGAGCAGCAACGGGTGTATTTCAATGCGCTCAACGCCCTGGAACCCTATCTTCCGGCTCGCTTGATACGCCAGGCGCGGCGCAAAAGCGCAACCAGAGTTCCCCGGAGCAAGGCTCTTCCAACTGTGCCGGAGAGCGGTTTTCTGGCGCGGAAAGGCCAATAGAGATTATATGCAGCGTATTGATATTCACCAGCACTTTCTTCCTCCCTTCTATCTAGCGGCCCTGGACGAACGCGGTATCAAGGTGGGGGCGGATCTGCCGTTTCTCGAATGGGACGCGCAAAGCACGCTTGCATTGATGAACCGGCATGACATTGCTACGGCTATTGTTTCAATCTCAGAGCCGGGCGTCTACTTCGGCGACCGCTTTTTCGCGCGCGACCTGGCGCGGCGCTGCAATGAGTACGCGGCGGATTTGATACGCGCATATCCTGGTCGCTTCGGCGCGTTCGCTATTTTGCCACTTCCCGATGTAGATTTTGCTTTACGAGAATTGGAATACGCCCTGGATACGCTACAATTGGACGGTGTTGTATTGCTCTCCAATAGTGATGGTCTCTATCCGGGCGACCCGCTTTTCAACGAGCTTTTCAGCGAGCTTCAGAGGCGCGAGGCAGTGGTATTCATTCATCCTGCCGTCCCGGCCATCAATCGCCACTTGCACCTGGACTTGCCCCCCTTCCTGGTAGAGTTCGTCTTCGACACGACGCGCGCCATCGTCAATTTACTCTATAGCGGCACGCTGGATCGCTGCCCGGATATCCGCTTCATCGCCGCGCACGCGGGCGGAACCGTTCCTTACCTGGCGCACCGCATCGCGATGGGACAGATCATGCTGCCCGGCGCGCCGCAGGGAACGATCACCTATCTCAAACAGTTGTACTACGATGTCGCACTCTCCACATCGCCCTATGTCCTGCATTCGCTACAAGAACTGGTGGACGCCTCGCGCCTCCTGTTCGGCAGCGATTACCCCTTTGCGCCAGAGATGGCGACCGACCTTGTGATTCGCGGTCTCAAGCGACACTATGAGTTCGACGAGACGGCGCAGGCGATGATCGAACGTGAAAACGCGCTGGCGTTGTTTCCACGCTTTGCGTGATATGTAGACCAGGGCAGGGGCAAGCCCAGCCCGTACCCTATACGGGAGAGGAAAACCACTTCGTAGTAGGGTACGGGCTGGGCATCCCGCCCTGGTCAACTCACGCATGTATAATCGCCCCGGAAAGGGTCAGTATTCAAATTCATGAATAACAATGGCGCCACTGCGCTGGCTGATGATATTCCTGCTGACAAAGATCAAGCTCGCCATCCTCTTTTTATAATTGTGCGTCCGGCATTGGTGGTTGGCTGCCTCTATGTGCTTTTTATTGGCCTGGACATGCTCATTCACGGGCATAGTTTTCTTTATTACGCGCATATTGGGCCAAGATTTGTGCTGCATATACCAGGCGCCGCTCCAGGCTACGACGGGCAATTCTTTTACCAGATTGCGCGTGACCCGCTCCACGCTGCTCAATTTCTCGATCGTCCCGCTTATCGCTACCAGCGCATTGCTTATCCTATACTGGTAGCAATCCTGAGTCTGGGACAGGCAAGCCTCATTCCGTTCATGCTCTTGCTGGTCAACTTCCTCGCGATTGTGCTCGGCACCGAACTGGTGACGCGGATGCTCATACAACAGAAACTGTCTCCCTGGTACAGTCTCGCTTTTGGACTCTACTTTGGTCTGGCTACCGCCCTTATTTTTGATACGACCGAACCGTTTACCTATTTCCTGGTCTGCCTGGGGCTGTTTTTTATGATGCGCAAACGTCCCACCAGCGCGGCGCTCATCATGGGTCTGGCTGTTCTCTCACGCGAGACTGCCGTTCTTTTTCCTATTGGATACCTGCTTGTCTCTCTTTACCAGAAACGCTGGCGGGACGCGCTGCGCTTGATGCTGTTGTCCATTGCTCCCGCGGCAGCGTGGTATATTCTGGTGGCTGCCTTATTTCATATAAAAGGTATTCCGACCGGTCCAGCCTTTGAACTCATCCCGTTTCAGGGGCTTTTTTACTTCGCAAACGACTCGTTGCGATTTCATATTCTCATCGTTTTCATGCTTATTCCTACTTTATTGAGCCTGTTTCTGCTGGTGAAAGAGGCTCTGCAACATCGCTGGCAAAATGCCTCCTGGCTGATCTGGCTCTTTAATCTCGTGCTGGTTATGTATATGTCGCCTCTTTCCTATGTAGAACTGGTCTCTGCAGGTCGTCTCTCAACTGGCCTGGTGCTGGCTATGCTCTTTCATGGTCTGTACACCCGAAACAAGACCGTGTTGTGGGCCTGCCAGATGTATGTGCTGACTTTCCCCATTTATGTTATCGGCATTCTGGCTTTTCGGTTGCATTAAAATTTCGGCACAACTGGCATCCTGATGAATTTAGACGACCGAATGCAGGAATGCGCGTGGCCCCGTCCTGTAGGGACAAGGGGCGGATGTAGGGCAGGGTGGTGGCCTTGTGCTTGTCCTCGTCGGAGTGCGATTCCGTTGGGGTTCCGTCACGCAGTATGGTCATAGCCCAACGAGGACAAGCACAAGGCCCCCTCATCCACTCCACCCCGCCCCTTGTCCCTACAGGACGCTGGGGACGCAAGCGTCCCAATGAGCAGGATTACCCCATTCGGTCGTTAAAATTCATCAGGACGAGGCCGCGCATCATTACCGATTTTGGTTGGTAAAATTCATCGGGACTGGACACCCACAAGGGGCGTCGCTACTGGTACTACGATCTGTCTTCAAAGCTTGCTCAAAATCGTGTTCAGGTGCTATACTACAATCAGAAAAGAATTTTGCTTTACCCGCAGTTGGCAAAGCGCGCCGCATACGGTTGTAGATGTTCTGATGAATGTCGCCGGTGGTGAAGCGGCAAACTGGCCGGGCAAAGGAGGTGAGGGTCATGGACGCTGGCCCCAGTCATAGTAGGTATGTGTTTTTCGCGTGCCTGCTTGTGGGATCGTTCTTCTCCTCATCGAGTGTCGTCAATGGAAATGGGTAGCGTATCGTTTGATTGATCTTACCGGTTGATCTCGTCTGACCTGGCGTAGAGGCCTGATTGCAAGGATGCGATACATCGCGTCCCTACAGGTATAGCGTCGGCCTGGCTTTTACCCTCTTCCCGCCTGCTCGATCTCGATGAGTCCGCATCATTCCTCATGGATGGAGTCGATGTCGAGCTAGAATCTTCTCACCTGCCAGCTTAACTTACAGGGGTTTCTTCTCGAAATACCCCGGCATATGGACATATGTAGAGTGTCCACCCCAGTTCATAAAAAACGCATTTTGCATGGAATGCACGCTCTGCTTTATTCGGTGTTACCTGAATACTGTGGAAATCGTGTTTCTTCTGCGTATCTGCCGTGTAACTTTTGTTACACGGGTGCGTGGTTTTCCACATATCCACAGTACTGTGGATATGTGTTCAGGGCTTTCTATCCGAATTAAGAGAGGCGGTGATTCCATTGATTTTTTTAAGCGCACTCTTTCATAAGAGCATTTTTGATATCGAAGGCCACCGGTTGGGCGTCATAAAAGATGTTTCTGTCTCCCTGCGTGAGACGTTTCCGACGGTAACGTCGCTGGTTATCGCGCCATCCAGTCTCACAATCGGCAATAATGAAATGATTATTCCCTGGTCCCAGGTTGAGAATCTGGAAGCTGAGCGTATTCACCTGAGCGTTGGACAGGCGCGAATTCTGCCATACACGCCGGACCAAGACGAGCTATTGTTGGGGCGCGATTTGCTGGATAAGCAGATTGTCGATACGCAGGGCTTTCGCGTCGTGAAAGTTAATGATTTGAAGCTGGCGCAGATCAAGGGAACCGCCCGGCTGATCGGCGCGGATATCAGCTTTAGCGGCCTGCTGCGCCGCCTGGGCATCCTCACTCCCATCAAGTGGGCGAGCAGGGTTTTCCCATTTCGCCTCTCTGAGCGCACCATTACCTGGAATTATGTTGAGCCGATCCAGGTCGTCAAAGTAGCTACAAGCCGCCTCGCGCCTGCTCTGGCCGGGGCAGCGGGAACCACTACCGGAGGAATGGTGCCACAGGTGCAATTGAATGTCAGCCATACCAAACTGGCCGACCTGCACCCGGCTGACATCGCCGATATCCTCGAACAACTCGATGTTGAAGAAGCTGGAGCGGTGCTTGGGCGGATGGATACCGAAACGGCTGCTGATATCCTGAACGAAGTCGAGTCAAAACGCCAGTACGAGATTTTGAGCGAACTCGACCCGGAGCGCGCCTCCGATATGCTGGAACTGCTCGCCCCGGATGACGCCGCCGATATCCTGGCAGATCTCCCTCTGGAAGAGGCCGAACGCCTGTTGAGCCTGATGTCCGCCAACGAAGCGCAGCCCATTCGCGACCTGCTGCGTTACGGCGCGGAGACGGCAGGCGGCATCATGACGACCGAGGTATTGTCGCTGGCCCAGCATCTGACCGTTGAAGAAGCGCTGACTTACCTGCGGCGCAACTCCGATCACCTCGAGATGATCTACTACCTGTATATTGTGGATGATGAGAAGAAGCTGGTGGGCGTCGTCTCGCTGCGCGAGCTGGTAGTAGCTGAACCGGCCACGCAATTGATGACGCTCATGGACGAGGATGTGATCAAAGTTCAGACAGGTACCGACCAGGAAAAGGTAGCGCGTATCATCTCCAAATATGATTTGCTGGGCGTACCTGTCGTCGATGAGCTAAATCACCTGGTCGGACTCGTTACCGTTGATGATGTGATCGACGTAATTCACGAGGAGCAGGCGGAAGATTTTTCCGAACTGGCCGGGGCCAGCGTCGAGGAATTTGAGGAAGAAGAGCATTTCTCGCTGCGCTCTGCTCTCAGCCGCGTAAGCTGGCTGGGAGTCAACATTGTGGCCGGTTTCGCGCTGGCTCTGCTGCTTTACCAGGTGTTCGGTGGACTTCTTGTTGCCAGCGCCGCGCATATTCAAACAACGGGCTTGATGGCGGGGCTGCGCTCCGGTGTAGCCCTCAATGGCCTTGTCTGCCTGATGCCTATGTTACTGCTCACAAGTGGCAGCGTAGGCACCCAGGCGTTAGGCGTGGCCGGGTGGCAGTTGCGCTCAGCAGACGGCTCGGATTTCTGGCGCGGTATTTATCGCGAATTGCGACTGGGAACCATCGGCGGGGTGCTCTCCAGCATGGTCGTGGGCGCGCTGGCATGGTTGTTGTTTCACTCGTGGCTGCTGGGCATCGCCGTTGGCCTCGGTCTGGGCATCAGCCTGTTAATCTCCGCCGTTTGCGGACTGGTTCTGCCCACGCTGCTGCAACGCCTGCGCCTGCGCGGGAGCCTGTTAAGCGCGCCGCTGCTCGACCCGATTATCGCGGCCATCAGCCTGACCATTTTCTTATTGGTCGCATTATGGCTGATCGACACATTACATGTATAGCTCAATGGATGTTGCCAGACGAATGCGGTAATGAGACCCGCCGGGTCTCATTACCGCATTCGTCTGGCAACATCCAATTCTATCCCTGCGGTAAGAGGGGCAAAATGCGGTATTTGAGTTGCTCGGATAGCTGTTCTACGGGCATACCGGCATCGATGACCTGGAAGCCGTATTCTTTGGTCATCAACTCGAACTGCTCGAGCAGGAGCGTCTGGTAATGGACGAAGCTTTCAAAGAGGTCGGCGCCCAGGCGCATATCCATGCCCGATTCCCAGTAGTCGAAGCCGCCGCTCTGGAGGACGCGCGGAATCAAGTCGTCCAGGCCAATCTTCAGATAAAATACCGCGTCCGGTTTGAGGACGAGGCCGTAGATCGAGCGAATCCACTTCGGGTCCGCGCCGCGCACGATGGCGCGCGCCATCAATGAATAGATGTAGCGGTCGGTCAGCACGATAAAACCGGCGCGCAGAGCGGGTAAAATCTGGCTTTCAAAGCGGTCTACAAAGTCGGTGGCGTAGAACAGGTTAAGGGTGATGGGACCAAGTGTATGTCCTGCTTTGGCCTGCTTGAGACCCGCTCCGGCCAGCACGGAACGGGTCATTTCCGTATCCATGACGGCATAACCGCTACTCTCCAACCAGGGGCGCAGCAGGCTCAATTGTGTTGAACGGCCTACGCCATCGGTGCCTTCGATTACTACCAGGCGTCCGGGCAGCAGTTCGTCGCGTTCTTTCAAGTGGATGGCATCGATGCCGTAAAATGCAAGTTTGGTCATTGGGTCCCTCTCTAGCAGGCTGGTCGCTGGAACACGCATCATACGTGTTTCTGCATCAATTGTGAGCGTCATAGGGCGCTTCTACCTGGCGTATCGGTCAGCGATGGGCGCATCTCGCGGGCCAGTCCTGCCCATGCTGTTTCTTTAGCCGATCCGCGCATACGCCGCACGCCCTGCAAGTAGGGGCGAATGATCTTGCGCATACGGCGCTGCTGCTCCGGTATGGGCAGCGTGGCGTCCATCACGGTTAGTCCGAACTCGTCAATCATCTTTTCGTATTCGCTGACAATGCGCTCCTGAAAGAGCTTGAAGCTTTCGTAGGGGTCGCTGCTCAAACCTAAATCCATGCCGGCTTCGTAGTATTTGAGTTCGTTGCGACCTGTCAAAATACGACTGAGCGACACTTCGAGCGGCACGCGGTAATAGAAGGCGACGGTAGGTTTGACGGCAAACTGGTACAACTCGCGCACCCACTGGCGATCAACGTTACGCGCTACGTCGCGGGCGAAGGCGGTATAAATGTAGCGATCGGCCAGCACAATCGCGCCTGCTTTGAGCGGCGCAATAATGTCATGCTCGGTACGATCAGCAAAATCGGTGGCGTGAATCAGGCTAAATGTGGTAGGTGTCAGAAGTTGCTTCTTTTTCCCCTTGCTGGTGGTCTTCTTGACCAGGGGAGACGAGTTCCACTCGCTGAAGAAAACGGTGTATCCCTCGCTGATTAGCCACTGGCGTAACAGGGCGATTTGCGTACTTTTACCGGAGCCATCGACCCCTTCAACAACGAAGAGCCGGCCCGGAAAATTGTGTGATCCATAGGTTTCCATAGGAAATTCCTTCCATCCAGACAAAGGGAATTGGGAAAGATATGATATATCGATTATGATGAACTTATACGCTATTGTCAAGGCTATACAAGCGAGTTTCGCCCCTTTGCTCTTAACACGTAGCGCATAGGATAAGTATATACTGTTTACGTATAGCTTGTTTTCTATGCGCAAGATTTTCCGCCGCCTATGGCGGCGAGAAGTATGAGAAGGGGTCTGTGGATTGGGTGGCCGCAGGCCACCCAATCCACAGACCCCTTCTCATACTTCTTGAGGCAGTAACGTTCAAAGTTGACAGTAAAACTCTAATATGGCACATTACTTGAGACGGTAACAAACGTATAAGTGGTGATGCAGAAAGAGCAGGTGCGAGATCGGTCAGATTTTACATATATATCTTGCTTTAGAGCCGTGTCAATCAGCCTGTAGAGCCACTTCACAAGTATAGGCCACATTACTATAAAGTCAAATAATATGGCCTCAATGAGCCAACAGAAATAGATATCCGTTAGCTCATTGAAACGAAAACTCTTATTCCTCTTCCCAATAGTCCGAACCGACACCATGCCCGTTCACGCTATCCTGTTTCGCCCGGAGTGGCGAATAAGCCTCGTGCGATCTCTTTAACTGATGAATATCAAGCGAAGCGTAATGGTTTGTCATCGTCAGCGTTGTATGCCCCATCTGTCGCTGTACATCCAACGGACTCCGACCAGCCGCTAACTGTGAAGTTGCCATGTATCGACGACACTGATGAGGTGATACCCGTTTCCCCTCTATACCGGCGCGACCCGCAAGACGCTGAAACAGCTTGGATACACCGTCAATGGTCAATGGCTTGCCATTATCGGTGAGAAAAACCGCATCTTCTTTGCGTGTCACTAAACGCCCATCTAAAGCAGCCAGCACAGAACGATATTTCGTCAGGTACTCGTGGAGCGGCTTAAACCCATCGTAGGACATCGGCACCTGCTGCCATTTGTTGCCCTTCCGATGCACAAGTATCACCCGCAAATCACGATCAACATCACACAAGCGCAAACCAGCCAATTCTTGCCTACGTATCCCGGTATCGATCAGGAGGCTGACAATCGCCCGGTTACGTGCCGTTAATGCCCTACGCAACGGAGGAGTATACCGATTACCCGCATCACACGCAGCTAAAAGCCGTTCCACGTCATCCGGTGTAAAGGTAGGAATAAAAGTCTTCTCTACACGAGGTAACTTAAAGCGTGTCGTGATAGGTTTTTCGATAATCCCCTCGTATTCCAACCAGTGACAGAAGGCAAGCATAGCCTGACAGTAGACATTCACGCTACTATCACTTAGCTTTCCCTCGCCACGCTCCAATGGCCTACTCTGTAGGTGACTGACCCAGCCGCGCAAATGAGTGATACGAAGATCATCCGTATTACTTATGGTATGAGTAGACTCCAACCAGTCAGCAAACCACGTTAACCGTTCACGCGCTCGCTCAATTGTCCAGTGACTATGATTTTCTATCCCATGAAGCTCGATATAGTCTTTGATTGCTTTCCGTATGTCCATGCCACAACTCCTAAAAGTGAGCGTTTAAACGACGAGTTTTACGAGGCTACCTCATCATCCGAACGGTACAACAAGCGTTTTTGCCGCACGAGCGCAGCAAACGAACAGCCTTTTTCGTCCAGGTAGTCAGCACCCGCTTCATACAGCCAGTGCAGAACAAGCGAGATTTCTACTTCTCGACTGGCAAGGTCGCCACCGACCCACGCCGAGAGGGTAGAGAGGTAGCCGATCACCGAGGCGAGACCTTGCCTGATATTCTTCTCCCGAATGCGTTCGCGCACGAGCGGCCCTAGCCCTTCATCTTCTGTACTGAAAGCTTGCTGCATGACCGCCCAGGCAGGATGCACCGGCCAGCGCGAACGGTTGGTATCATCGGTCGGAGTGACGTAGCGCAGCCAGCCATCAGGCAGCCCATCAGAGCCACCACCGAGACGACCCGCGCAGTATTCCCAGAGGGAGGGGAGACGTTCAGGCAGATCATGCACGTCTTCAATATGGACACTATGCAGGAATTCACGAGTTAAACGGAACTCAACACGCCACACCTCAGAGGAACCGTCCCACCCATTACGCTTCCACAGGTCATGAAACCATGCTTTTGTCGGTGACTTCTGCCTGATTTCCGCCGACTTGTGATAGATGCAGCACGAAATGGGCGAGGTATGCCGACCGAAATCCAGCGTTGCTATGTGCTTCCAGCGCAGCCGCGCCACATCTGGCCCATCAACAGGAGTATCAGCAGGACGCCCGTTCTGACCCACCGCGCGCGAGACAAACGCTTCTTGCCAGTCGGTTGAAGCCACATCCCACCCGATGCTATCCGCGCAGAGATCAACCTCGGAGACCTGCACCCACAGGTATTCCCCGAACAAGTCATAGAGCAACAGCGAGACCTCGACAATCGCATCACAGACCGTCTCGCATGACCAAAGGTATTCAGACGAGAGGCGCACTTGTGCAATAATAGGACTCATCCGACCACGCGAGATCGCTAGCGTCACGAGAGGACAGGTCAGTATCCAGCGCCATTGCCCACGCGACCCTTTCTCTTTCATAAAGAGGTTGAACCCTTTGAACGCCCATTCCGTGACGACAGGCGACTCATTGATACGGGCTTCCCCTTGCAGGCTATTCAATTCCTCTTGTAAATCGGCGTTCAGTTCTTGCTTGATGGGTTGGAACTGTTTATCTGCATAGCAGACATTCAGCACGAGCGTATCCACTCCTCGCCCGACGATCTTTACTTCTGACATAGGCTGGACTCCTTTCAATAAAAAGAGGATAACCC
The DNA here is from genome assembly GCA_963769535.1 of uncultured Chloroflexia bacterium. Classification (GTDB taxonomy): domain Bacteria; phylum Chloroflexota; class Ktedonobacteria; order Ktedonobacterales; family Ktedonobacteraceae; genus CF-113. The sequence goes on from CAVYMC010000011.1 coordinate 1,507,165, forward strand.
TTGTAAGTTATCCAGGAGACATTTATAATGCAGCTACCAATAGGAGGAGCAATATGGCAAGCCAGAAACATCTAGAGCTAATTAAACAGGGTACAAATGCTTGGAACGCATGGAGGAAACGATATCCAGACGTAAGGCCAGATCTCTACCAATCCGACCTCAGTGGAGCCAACCTCAGTGGAGCCAACTTCAGCGAGGCCGACCTCAGCGAGGCCGACCTCAGTGGAGCCGACCTCAGTGGAGCCGAACTTTACCAAGCACATCTCTTCGAAGCCAACCTCAGGAATGCTAATCTCAGGAATGCTTCACTCGTCTCAACTATTTCTTGGGGAGCCGACTTCAGTGGAGCCGACCTCAGTGAAGCCGACCTCTTAGGAACAGATTTCAACTTTGCCAACCTCAGCGGAGCCAACCTCAGCGGAGCTGAAATCTATAGAACTATCTTTTACGATGCCAATCTCTGCGAGACCGACTTCAGCAGCGCTTTATTGGCGGATACTAACTTTACGAATGTTGACCTAAGTACAACAAAGGGACTAGAAGCGGTAAAGCATGACGGTCCTTCAAGCGTGGGTATCGATACAATCTATCGCTCTCAAGGCAAGATACCCGAAAGTTTTTTAAAAGATGCAGGAGTTCCATATACTTTTGTAGAGTATATGCGCTCACTAGTGAGTCATCCCATCCAATACTTCACATGTTTCATTAGTCATAGCCGTAAAGACCAACGCTTTTGTGACCGCCTCAACACCGACCTGCGAAACAATAATGTTCGAAGTTGGTATTTTCCTGAAGATGCTACTTGGGGGAAAACAGTTTGGGGAGAGATTGATCATAATATTAAGGGATATGATAAGCTAGTTGTTGTATGCTCAGAACACTCCCTACAAAGTGGCCCTGTCCTACGCGAGATCGAACGTGCTTTGCAACGCGAAGACCGCGAGGGCAAACATATTTTGTTTCCACTACGCATCGATAACTACCTTTTTGAACAATGGGAATACGAACGCAAGGCCGATGTTCTGAGCAAGGTTATCGGCGACTTTCGAGGTTGGAATCGCAATACAGAGAAGTATAAAAAAGCATTCCAGAAGTTTCTAAAAGCCTTGAATGCTCAATAAGCAACCACACTCTAATGATCAAGAATTAAAACCCATGTATTTAGAGAGGCGCGGTTTACCTGGGTCGCGCCTCTGAACGGTTTACACGTAAGCCAACACTTGACGCCCGACCCATTCGGTATACGCCGGAGGAATTCGCTTTCGCGATCTCTTCAACTGTCTTCATCCAATCAATCCCCATCGCCGCCTGCGCTTCATCCTTGTGGCCGAAATGCCCACCGACACACCAGAACTCATCTTCCCGCGCAATCGCACCAGGCGCAGCCGCTTTGACTTTGTGGCGAATATGGGAGTGACCAAAGAGGAACACGTTACTTTCAAACAAACGATGCCGATAGACCCGCAGGCCGAACATCGCCCCACAGAGCAGGAGAGGAGCCAGCAACGGCGCGCCGACCACGTTTTCCAGCACATAGGGCTTACCCGTTGCCCGTAACCGCTCTCGCATCGGCGTTATCAAGTCAGGATGCCGGTCTTGGCTGTGATGAAACCAGCTTGCCAGGCTAAACCGCTCACACGGCGCACTGACATGATAGGCGTCGAAGCCTTCTAAAGGGCAGGTCAGCATATCATCCTGGATAAAGCGAAACGGATAATGCGGTTGTGGCTCGATATCCACACCGACCACCTCAAAACCTGCACGCGCATAGCCCACCGCCGCACCACCAGCCTTACAGCCCAGATCAAGTAAACGAGGTTGAGACTTGCCCATTAGAACACCTCACCCGCCAGAATGCGCCGCCACATCTCGTGAGCAGAGACGCTATACCACAGACACAAGAAATCAAAGAGAGAACCGCCGCGCTGCCAGGTATGACACCACCAGCAACAGACATCAGCCCGACGCGGCACATAGACCCACAAGGACGGATGCGCGTCTTTGCCATCGTCATGATGCCAGCCGAACGGACAGCACCCCATGCCACGCCGATCAAGCTGCACATACCGCCCAATTACCTGCACCGCGTCTTGTTGGTGACACCAGTCACGAATAGTCATCGTTACAGTGGCAGGGACAACAGGCGACGAGTTTGAAGGGTATGTGTGTGTATCAGGCGGCGACCCGTCGCGCATACCCGCCATGTCGCGCTCAGACACAGGCACCCGCTTGATAGTGGCAAGCCATTCAAGCGACGCCACGACCGACTGCGCCGCAGGCACCAGCCGATCATCAGAGCTAGCACCAGCCGCTACGAGGAACGGATACCGCCGACCAGAGAGACGATGCACCCCGAACGGCACCCGCATCAAGGAACCAGGTTCCTCCCATGTCGCCCAATCGCGCCTGGGGTAGAACTCAACCCCATCGGGACAATAGGACAGCAGCCACCGCCGCACCAGACCAGGCGACACCGCCGAGGCGAAGAACACCCGCAAGTGACCGCCGCGCCGCGACCCCTCTAAGGCCGAGTCAATCCCATCAGCAGACAGCCGACGCTGGACGCCGAGCAGTTGCACCAACCCGTTCGAGGCTATCCGCATCGAACACCGCGAAATGGCAGGTATTCTCTTCATCCACCACATACGCGCCCATCGTTTCACTACCCGCCACATGACGCCGCAGCGCATCGAGCGTCACCGCCGAGCCAACCCGCAGATACCGCCCGTTGTCTTGCTGGAGCGCATAATCATTGCGCCGCCCGATACACCGCGCCGCCAGCAGCCGTAATTGACGCTCACTCACTGTCATACAGCCCTCCATAGTGCGACAACATGACCTATAACCAAACGGTATGAGACAGACCCCACCAACCAGAGCAGACCCCCTCTACAACGCGCTACGAAGCCCATACGCCTGTTTTATCATCAGGATGTGCAATCATACCACTCACTTTTTTCAGGCCCCTTCTCATGAGTGGCCCTGAACCCGCCTGTAGAGCCAGTTCACGCCCCACCCCGCGACGCGCTTTACGAGAGTAATAACCCTGGACTTATCGATCTAATGAGCAAGAAAATAACGACTACCAAAAGAAGAATGAGAAAAATACAGGAGTCGGGCGCGTGGCGTGTGGCGTGCATAGGCGCAGTTACACGCCACCCCCTGTGTGAGTTATTCGGTCGCGGAGACTTCGCCCAGGTCTTCCAGCTTGCGCACCTGGGAGCGAATTTGCATCACTTCGCGGCCATCAGGCAACATGCGCGACCCCGCCGATTGACTGGCGATCTTGCAGCGTACTTTATGACCCGTCAGATCAACTTTCGCCACCGCAGGATAGGAGCCATCTTCCGAGGCCAACTGACACGACCAGGTGAAGCCTGTCACCGCGTCGATCACTTCCAACGCCAGGAATTCCCATTCTTCCCCCTGACGCTTGCCCGTCTTATACTTGCCATCGACGACCCGCGCCGACTTCACGTTTCCCGTTAAAATTGCCATGTTCGTTACCCTTTTCTGGCATGAGCCATCATGCCCTTGTGACGTACGCGGCAGCCAACCCGCCCACATGCGAGAAGGAACCCCGCCGCGTATCACCTCGCTCAACCGATCACTTGACGCTGCACTACGAAGACACCCTACGAAAGACGCGCTACACTTGCCCTGGACGACGCGCCCGATACACCACCGAGGAAGGCCCCTCTTCCACCTGTGGCGCGTCATCCGTTAGCCGTTTTTTTTGCGCCGCCGTTGCCATCCATACCCAACATGCGCTCAAGGCTCTCAAGGCTATAGCCCTGTGCCTCTGCCACCGCCGCCAGGCGAGCCAGCCGTGCCGCCTGCTCATCCCCACTATCCACAGACAAAGCCGCTTGTGCGCCTGTCACCGACCCCATTTCCTGAGACACCCGCCGCGCCGCCCGTTCCTGCTCGACCCGCGCATTGACCCGCGCTAACCATTCGCTATCCGTATCGGTCTCTAACTCCACATCTCTGGGCGCAGGCAACGCCGACTGAGAGCCACGCGAGAGACGCGGCATCGAGGACAAACCACTGATACCCGATAACACCTGTGTCACCAGCACCGAGGCATGATTTTTCATCTCGACCTGGCGTTCTGGCGCGTTCAACTCTTCCACCAGGTTGTTTTTCACGAAGCCGAGGTATTGCGTTTTGACCTCCATTTCAGCCTGATGCATCGCCATCCCGAACTCAGTTTCGGCGCGATCTTTGCGTTCCTCAATCTCCAATTCGTGATGTTTCTTGCGCAGTTCCGAGGAAGTCATAATCAACACAATGGCCCCCACCATCGAGAAGACCGGCGAGACCGGCGCAAAGTAGTACCACGCCGCGATGAGCGATTGCAACGGTTGACCGCTTGCCAACTGGTACGACAAGATCATATTAAGAATGACCACCAGCAGCTCGACCCCCGTCACAATCCACGACGCGACCTCATGCGCGCCAGGTCGAAACCACACGAACTTACCCACCAGCAAGACCAGCATCAAGATCAGGTTGGCAGCCGCCCCCATGTAGCAGGCCAGTTGCAGCGGCCCACTCGGAAAGACTTTGCCCATCAGTTGAATATAAATGACCGTACCATACCCCGACACCGACAGCACCACCAGCGCGGCCAGCCCAATCATGAGACCGCGCATCGCGCCCACATTCGCGCTTTCCATCACTCGCTTGCGCATCTGTTGCATAGACACCTCCTAGAGAGAACCTATTTCCCGCCTCACATCCGTGAGAGCGATCTACACGCCGTTCCACTGAACGGAACATCCTATGAGACCACCGCCGAGACTAGCCCACCACACCGGATAACACCTCTTGCAAGAACACCCCGAACGACTCACACACGCCGCCCTCTTGCAGCACCGTCACCCCCTCGGATTCCTTGCGATACAGGCCCACACCCGCCACCCGCATCAAGACCAAGGCGCACACCTCGAACCGCCAGCCATCCTCAAAGGAACCGATCACTTCAAACACCTCATCGAAGTAGCGCGATTCCGCCGCCAGACACTTTTCTCCCTGATACCACACCCACACCTCGACGAGACCAACCGAGGACGGGTAGCGCACCGACCGCTTGCGCCGGAAGCGCATATCAAATTTGCCGTGACACGGTGGACATAACACCGCCATATCCGCATGGCGATTCCACGTCTCGTATTCGCGCTTATGCGCCAACTGCAAGTACTGGCGATAGGGCATCCCTTGCGGATAGAAGGGATGTGGCCTCTGTGGATTATGAAATTCCGTCGCATCGGGCAAGCCGCACATCTCGCATTTGTAGCCCACCTGCTCTAACCGTTCCTGCCGCATGGCTTGCCATAACTTACGGGGAGGGTACAACTTACGATTGACCGTCATACTCGCTCGCCCCCTTGATGTGCTGGACACCAGTACAGAGCCATGCCAACCACACCATCCCGCGCCCGTATCGCCACATCAAGCGACCCAAGACAGCCAGGACACACCGCGCACCACAGGCACCCGCGATCACGACAGGCAAACAACCCCACCGAGTTCGGGCAGCTTGCGCCACTCATGGCTATGGTCATCGGCAGCCAGCGCGACCGAGACACCAGCAGACCCGCGACCGCGACCCGCCGCCGCAGGTACCGCCACCGGAGAGAAAGCGCGTTCCATCATGCCACCTCCACATGACCAGCACGCCACGTCGCCACCGCATGAAGCACCGCCGCGATATAGGAGTCTGGAGTGTTGCCAGCAGAGGCCGGAGCATACACCGGCACAATGGCCTGAACGGTAGAGAGACCACGCGGCAGGTATTGCGAGGCGAGCAGCCGGAACCAGTCCCACGCGCCCACCTGCCACGAGGCATACGAGCGGAAGCCCTGATAACAGGTTGGATAACCGGAGCAGATGATGTTACCGAGGGAATGCGTAAACCGAGCGACCCCCGTTGTCCCAAAGCTCGATTCATGCAGGAAGAAGGCCAGCGCGTAGGCATCATCGATATGAAAGCGCAGGCTATCGGCCACCAGAGCGCGGCCAAGACCGACCGCAGGAGACCCATACGCAACAAGCACCCGATCTACAAACACCGCCGAGAGCGACGGGCCACCGATCACGCTGGACGCAGCAGGAAACACAACCACCGTCATCAAATGTGAGGAAAACGGGGAGCCACCAAAGACCGGAGTACGAGACGGGGCAAACAGGGAAGCTAACGAAAGCAGCAACAACACCGCCAGAGCCAGCAGGCCGCAGCCACGCACAAACGAACGCAACATACACACCTCCATTGTGAAGCTTGACAGGCTAGCCCCTCACACACCACAATAGAGAGTGAGGAACTACCGATTACCTGAACAGTGATCTAGCCACTCAAAACCGGTTGACTCATGCCGCAAACATGAGCCAACCACCTCTTACAAAACTGCACTACGATTCCTCATCCGTGACGACCTGCGTGAAATCCGTATCGCAGTTCAAGCACACCGCCGCAAAGGTATCACTTGCCACCCGCACCTTGACTGGAGGGTTACAACCACATTGATAGAGCCGTAGCCGCGACCCAACCTTTTCTTTCGACCTCACCGTGATAGCCGCATGGGGATATAGCCCAACCCGCTCGACATAGGACAACGGGAGAGGCCGCAGGCTTTCCCCGACCACCGTAGCAGTCGGAGGGCCAGCAAGACCAACTGTGCGCGCCGCCTGAGAGAAAGGTTTTTTATGCCCATGTTGGCAGCCGACAGAAGCATGTAAAAGCTCATGGAGTAGCGTACCGAGGACATCCACGCTATCAGCGAGGCGGGGAGAGATGAAGATTTGGGGAGTCCCATCCGAGCAGAACGAAGGCGGGAAGCATTGACCGATCACGGTACGCCGACAAGCAGCACCACCGCGCACCGGCCAGCCACACGAAACACGCACATTCACACGAGGCAGATCATGCGCGGCGATATGGTCAAACAAAAAGGAAGCCGCCGCTTGTAGCCACGCTTCCCGATATCCGGTTAATTCAGGTTGTGCCATATCAATACCTCTTGTAAAAGTGAGCGTTTAAACGGCGACTTTGCAGAGAAGTACAAATGAGACGCACGACGAGAACAAACTACGATTGAACGCTTTACATATCAGAGTACCAGTAATGCCGTACCCAACTGGCTATGCGACTGTAGACCCAAGAGTTCCTATTACCGTCTGAAGCGTCACGCTATCCGAGCATGACCCGCCTCGGAGTCCTCTATCAGACTCGGAGCGATCTCTCGCCCACTCGCAGCCGTTCCTTTTATCCCTGAGCCACCAGTATTTTTCACCCGCTTCGATGGGTGGACGCGCTGGCCCGACGAGGAGCATCACCTCCCTTCTGAGAGCTAGCCGACGCATTACAAGTTTCCCAAAATTTGTAAGTTGTCCAAGTTATCCAACTTATGAGAATATTATACCTGATATAATCCAGTATGTCAAGAAGCAACTAGCCCAAATTTGCAAAGTTGGAAAACTTGATGTACAATTGGTGTACCAACACAAATCTAAGGAGAGGAAACCACATGGCATTAAAGGAGTCGAAAGACTACTACACGGCAGCACAAGTTAAAGAGTTACTTGGTATCACAGATGGTATGCTCTACACTTACGTAGACAATGGAGCACTAGACCGCATCATCCCACCTGGAAAGAAGCAAGGCGTATACCGCCGCAGTCAAGTAGACCAGCTAGCACGCGATCTTAAAGTCTTTATCGTCACGAAGAGAAACACCCTAGCATCTTTATGAAGATGACAACACAAGAGGAATTACTCAAATCCACAAAAATAAGTGACGCCATCTTCGGAGGACACATCGATGTCGATAGACAACTGGCCTGGCTGAAAAGAAACCCCGACATTGGGTACGTAGTCAAGAGCGAGGGAAAGGTAGTAGGTTATACTATCATACTACCACTCAAGCCAGAGAAGATAGAAAAACTAATGCGCGAGGAAGAACACACCATCAACCTCGAACCGGAAGAAATCCAAACGTTCGAGCCAGGAGTACCTTTACACCTCTATGGAGGGGCAATAGGCGTTCTTCCAGGCATAAGCTTTTGTGGAAAAACGTACCTATGGTTCTCGCCTGGTTGGTGGACTGATAGATGCCCTAATCGAACTAGGTAAAAGAGGCATCGTCTTTGAAACAATCACAGCTAGAAGCACAAAGCCCGACGGTATAAGATTGCTGCGAAATATAGGGTTCACTCAGATACCATCAGTCACGGAGAAGAAAGACTTCATACTCAATGTCGAGATGTCAGGAGCTAGAGAAATCATGCAATACAAGCAGGCACTAAAAGAATACGAATTGAGAACAAGCGACAAGGCAAAAAGTAAAAAAAGTAGAGTTTCTTCCGTTTAGCGCATTAAAAGGGTATGAGCAGCCTGAGAAGCCAATTCACCGAAACTGGAAACTACGAGAATGCCGTCTTTAACTCCGATATTTATGGAACTATGATACAATTAACAGGATATCGAGAGATGGATAACATTCAACGTAGTTGCCATCAGTGGTTGCTGCGACACTTCATCTGTACCTGTGGCAGATTTGGTATTAGGTAACTGGAAGTTCGTGATAAGAACCTCTTTGTTCGTCACCCGTGTATTACCGTTTTTCTGAGTCATCATACCTGACGCAGATTGAACCAAACTGATAGAATACCCCTCAAAGAGGGTATGGATAAAATCAGTATCATAGGAGGATAAAATCCACTTACACTTAGCTTTTTTAAGTTGAGTAGCTAAAATTTCGTGATCTCTCCTTCTCTCGCATATTATGTACATAATTACAACCATTATCGGGATAAGGTGGGTCAATGTACATCACAGCACCAGGGCGATCATAGCGGTCAATACATGCCTGCCAATTGAGATTTCGAATAATAACCGTTCGCAGGCGTTCGTAGACTGGCATCAATCGTTCACGAAGTGTTTGTAACGCCCCAAAAAGCCTATTTCCATGACCTCCATCAGTAATGCTCGTTTGAAAACGTGGATAGTTTAATTCGCCACCCCAACCAGCCATGATGAGGTAGTAGAATCGGTGTGCTCGCTGTATATCTGTCAACTGAGAAGGGTCTAATTTGGCAAGTCGCTCGAACTCAGCACGAGATACTAGCTCCCACTCAAAAGAGGCTATCAAATTCTCTGGCTGTTCCTTAACTACTCGGAAGAAATTTATCAGGTCTTGATCTTTATCGTTCAGCACCTCAACAGGGCTAGGAGGCTTGGCAAACAGTACCCACGCTGCGCCAGCGAACGGTTCCACATAACAGGTATGTGAAGGGAGTATATTTATGATCTGCTTACGCAACCGAGACTTTACCCCCTACCCATTTGAAGGGGCTATTTATGATCTGGTATTCGTCATCCCTTTTGTCTACCACCATTCCGACCTCCTGAATATATTAATCGATTGTCTCTAATGGAGACAATTTACCACAATTATTGGATGGATGTCAAGTCCTATGAGCAGGAAAAAGAACAAAAAGTCAAGCATACAAAGATTTGGTGCAAAGTTACAAATCTTGCGAACACAACGTGGGTTAACATTGCAAGAAACAGCCTCCTTATTAGGACTCTCTGCACATAGTCACATTTTAGCACTAGAGTCAGGGCAAAAATTGCCTAGTCTAGAGCTTGTGTTGGCTATCGCACGCCTATTTAATGTTACCACAGATCAGCTTTTAAAAGATGAGCTAGAATTGGAAATCAACGATGCAGGACGAGATATCGAGTCTGGCTTCCCAAGATAAAGCCCCACGACCAAATGAATTCTCGACTCCGAAAATCAGACGTATCGGTAGAAGGATTTGTAACAGATACTACTTCCATTAGTGGCGAAGGGCCAATACCACTCACAGAAGTTGAAGTTGAAAGGATAAGACTCTTGCTCAGCATCTATCAAGATGGAAGTGGCATGCAAGCTTTAGCGAATGGATTATCTCTACCAGGATGGAGAGATTTTGAGAGAGCCGTTGCAGCAGCTCTAGGAGGTAAACCTCCATTAGGCGAGGGTAAAGAAGGTAAGGACGTTTTTGATGTCGTAAAATCTATCACTCCTTACAGAATATGCGGTATTTCCTGTAAGATGAAGGGCTATCAAGGAAGTAGGCTTCTCACTACCAGCAACCGTGTTCATATAGAACTATCTAACTCGGCAAAAAAGTTTTGGCAATACCTTAAAACTAAAGGCATCGATGAAGCTAACTACAGGGGGAAAGCCGTTGAGACAGGTATTGCACTTATCGAATTGGTTACTTCATGGCACCATGAAGCAAGTATTTCGAGAGGAGGTATTACTACCGATCTCGATAAAAGTTTCTATTTAGCACTATCATGGAACCTAAAAGGAGACTACCAATTACACCAATTTTCGCTCCAATTACCCAACCCCATGAGCCTGACTTGGCGTTTTCCAGAAAACGAAATCCATCTCTGTGGCTACGACGCTACTGGCATGCTTTTTGAATGGTACGGAGAATCTGGTGGCCAGCTAAAATATTTTCCTCTCTCTGTAAACGCTTTATGGAAGTCTTCTCCATTTCGCCTTGAACCATTACCAACATCGGAGGAAATCGAATACGGGCTAGTCAGCCAAGGTAAAAGAATATTTTCCAGATCAATGGGCAGCCGCAAGCGAAGAACAATCTAACGCTCAACAGGAACCGAGCAATTAACGTAGTATAATATGATTCAAGGGTCAGACAAGTGACCAGCAACAACCTGAAATAGTCGCAAAGAAAAACAACTAAATAACATGGCCTCAACCACTCAACAACAGAGATTTCTCGCAAGTCTCGTAGCACGTTGAACAGCGCGCAAGAGCCTGAGAAGCCGGACGAGACCATAGTAAGCAAGCGACAAAAGGACGGTGTACCATCGGTCAGATTTTACATATCAATATCCCAACGCCTACCGGTCATCTTGAGGGCATACTCAAGCCGGAAGAAGAGGATGTCGAGCCGGTATACGCGGCGCTGGTGTGCCACCCGCACCCGCTGGGCGGCGGGACGATGCACAATAAGGTGGTATTCAAGGTAGCTCAAACCTTGCAGGCGCTGGGTATGCCCGCGCTGCGCTTCAACTTCCGGGGCGTGGGCCATAGCACCGGTGTCTATGACGAGGGGCGCGGCGAGATGGACGATACGCGCTACGCGCTGGAATTTTTGAGCCGCCGCTATCCAGGCCTGCCCGTCATTATAGCGGGTTTTTCGTTTGGCGCGTGGGTCGGTCTGCGCGTGGGGGCCGCCGATGATCGCGTGCAGGCTATGATTGGCCTGGGCGTTCCGGCTCGCATGTTCGATGGCGACTACCTCAAGGATAGCCACAAACCCAAATTGATTATTCAGGGGACGAACGATGAACTGGCCCCATACGACCTGGCGGTAAAGTGGTTCGAGCAGGTATCAGCCCCCAAAAGTCTGGTTGCAGTGGAGGGCGCGGATCATTTCTTTCAGGGGCGGCTTGATGAGGTGCAGGCGATTATTAGCACGTTCGTGCAAAATATTATGCTATGATTAACTGAAAGCTGCTTTTCTGAATCGGCGCGCTACCCGTATTCCCTGTTGCAAGCATCAAAGAGATAGCGAACCAGGGCTGGAGCAAGCCAAGCTCTGATCAAACGTAGATGTACTTGATTGAGAAAAGATAAGAGGAAATAGCATGTCAATTGCAACACGCAGCACAGAAAGTATAGACGAGAAAACAAAGGCAGACCCGCGCTGGCGCTGGTATCACGGCGTGGCGTTCTATGTCATTGTCCAGGCGCTGACCTTCGGCCTGTCGGGTTTGACCAGCATTGTGAGCGGCAATCGGGGGAAGAACTTGCGCGAAGATTTCTTCGGGGATGTGAATTACTTCCGCGAGTTGAAGCAATCGGTCTTTTCGCCGCCGTCATGGGTCTTCGCTCCAGCCTGGACTATCAACAACATCTCGGTGATTCTTGGCACATGGCGCGTTTTGAACATGCCGAAAAACGCGCCGGGCCGCAATGCGTTCCTGGCTTTGCAAGGCGCGTCGTGGCTCAACTACACGCTCTTCAATGCCGCCTACTTCAGCCTGCGCTCACCCATCAACGCCTTTGTACTGACGTTGAGCATGTTTGTGCTGACGATTCTAAGCGGGTTAGTAGCGATTTTCCGACTGCGCGATACATGGGTGGCTCTTTCACTGGCAACCCTGTTTCTCTGGCTGCTGGTGGCGCTGACGGCAGGGACATTTCAGGCAGCCTGGAACTATGACGAACTGTACCATGTAGGACCGTTCTTGAAGACAAACAAGAAATTGCTGAAACAGGCTGCATAATGATATGGAGGACGTTGCGCGTGTGAGTGTTTCCTTGTGGGTGTCTTTCATAGAGTGAGAAAAAAATGAGTACGCCAGTCACAAAACTACCTTCAATTAGCCCGGAAGAGGCGTGGAATCGCCTGGCGAAGGATAACCCGGACGCCGTCTTGATCGATGTGCGCGAGTCTTTTGAATATCGCTGGCGTCATATCAACGGCACGCGCAACATTCCCCTCAGCCAGTTCAAACGCCGCATTGATGAAGTTCCACGCGATAAAGAAGTGCTACTACTTTGTCTAAGCGGGCATCGCAGTATCACAGCGGGCAAGATGCTGAAAAAGCGCGGCGTGTCGCGAGCAGTGAATATCAAGGGCGGGGTGTTCGGCTGGCTGTGGAAGAAGTTACCGATGATACATTGAAGATGCGAGAGCCAAATTTATACGCCTCGATGCGCCTTAGCAGGTTCCACCAACAATCGGGGGCCAAAGGCGACCGCAAGGGTCGCCCCTACCATAGACGTGTGTCTGGACCCTCAACCCCTGATTGTTGGTGGAACCGCCTTTGCAACCCGGTATTCCCAATACTTGAAAAGTAGGGTACAATCAACGTGAGAAGAGAAGCTGCTTCATAAGCCATCATCATAAGGACTTCACAATGCTCAAAAGCTGGTCTATCGAAAACTTCAAGCCCATAGTCAACTCAGGCGAATTGAAACTGGCTCCTGTCACAGTGCTGGCCGGACGCAACAGTTCGGGGAAGAGCAGCCTGTTACAATCGATTCTGATGATTGCGCAGACGTTGAGCAACCCGTTACCTGAACGAGCACTATTGCCAAACGGGCCGATTGTGCAGCTTGGAACGTTTGAGGATATTCTCAGCACAATTTCTGGCTTAAGAGAATTAACAATTCAATTTGAAATTAGTAACGAACGAGAAATGATCGGCCCAAATATCTTTAGATTCTTATGGATCATCAAACTACGAAGTCATTGTTACCTTTAGCAATGGTAACGCTGAGAACTCAAGCTTTTCCGCAATTGAAGCATCAAGGGTTGTGGTTGAAAGAACAACTTTACATTTTCGATGGGAAAATAATGATAATGTAATAACCGATAATATTGCATGCACCTTTGTTGCTCAGAGAACAGATAAAGATGAGCGAAAGCGCTTGCTAGAACAAGTCCTTTCTGGAAAGGATTCGTTCCTTCCTGATAGTGACAGGTATAAATATCAGGTGGAATATGTATATGGTTATTTAGACGAAGAGATTACCCTTCATAATTATCAAGTGCCCTTATTAGTCAGTCTATCTCATTTTCTTCCCGATAAATTTTTAGCGACTCCTAAAAGTACAGTCAGTCCTCCGGTGGTCGTTAATCTTATTGATATTAGTAATCCAGCGACTCTCATCAGCATAGCAAATCAGATTACCCGTTTCTTTTCAAGCCAGATACGGTATTTAGGGCCATTAAGGGCTGACCCTGGCACAACTCAACGTACCTTTGCGCCAACTAGCGAATTAGATGATGTTGGTTTCAAAGGAGAGTACGCGGCGGTTGTGTACCACAACAATCAAGCTGCTCAAATAAACTGGTACAATCCGAATACTACACAGATTGAAAAAGGGACGTTGCAAATCGCGCTAGATGCATGGGCGCGTTATTTAGGGGTGGCGCACCAGGTCAGAACAGAAACGGCGGGACCTGGCGGAATTGCGTGGAAAGTTGTTATCAAGCAAGGTCTAAAACCTCGTACACTGCCAGAAGTTGGGGGTGTTTGAATCATGTGTTACCTATTCTGGTTATGGGCTTACTTGCCCCTGAGAATACACTTCTAATAATTGAAGAGCCTGAAGTTACCCTGCATCCCGGCGTACAAGCTCGTTTGGGAGATTTCTTCGTCGGCCTGTCAAAATGCAAGAAGCAATGTCTCATAGAAACACATAGCGAAAACCTCGTCAGCCAGCTCCGCTATCATATCGTGCAAGCGGGTGGCATGGAGAAGAGCGATTGCATGGTCTATTTTGTCGATCAAGATGAAAAAGGCGCGGCCAAATTTGAGCAGGTCGAAATATCTCCAAACGGCAATATTCTTAACTGGCCGGATGGCTTTTTTGATGAGACTATGCACCAGGAAGATCGCATTACCGCCGCAAGTCTGAGGAAAAGAGCGCACAAAGTTAAAAATGGCTAATATTTTTGTTGATCCTGTGATTGTCATGACTCCACCTGACAATACGAGCAGGAATGGGATTGAAGTGTGGCTGACCAATCTCACAATCTGGTTGCAAGAAGCATTGACTTCTCCGTTTGAGTGGCTGCATTTTGTGCAGGCATCAGATCTGTTGCAAGAGAGTGGGCGATTTCCTGACTTCAATCTGCTGAAAAACTGGCAAAAGAAGTACCGGTTGGACATCAATATTAGCCAGATTGCAAGAAACGTCAACACATTTTTCCGCAATGATGAGTTTGATCTCAAGCAGAACCTCGACAGGCTTGCGTATGATTTTCGAGGTGGAAGCAGGCTCGATCAGTATTAGTCCGATACTATTTACTACTCGCTGGCATGAGGCTATACATGAGGATATGCACTCGCTCTTTGTTGCTACCTGCGTCTCTAAATGTTTGCATCATGATGTTGCACGCGAATTACGTATTGCGACCTTAGCATTTCCGCATCCTGCCAGGGAGATCGATGTATCGGCAATTATTGTAGATGCTATCCCTGATTTTCCTCGTAACGCTGATAATATGATTTCTCAGACATTTCCACTTCTTTTTACGCCCGATGATCTGTTACCGTTAATTGATGTGATTGAGCTATGGGATAAGGATAATGCGAAAGCGTGGCGTTTAATGCTTGAAAAGCATGGCGCTGGCTGGCGAATGCATTACTGGCAAGATTCCTACACCGGAAGGAAGCGTCGTTGAGTTTTCTAATGTGGTGAAAGAGAGCGATGATGCTATCTGCGAATAAGATCACTTCGCAAAGTAGAGCATTCGTTTAAGCTCCGTGCCTCCTCACATCTGCATCCCTGATTGCCTGAAAATACGCCAGCGTTGTGATTCTGTACAGGGTACGGGCGGGTGGCTCTGCCTCCGCCCTGGTCATAGCTCAATGCTCCGCTATGGGCGAGGAGTTGCTGCGCCTGGGCGCGGGTCAAGATGTTGTAGTGCAGTTTCATCTGGATGATGCGCAGCGCGGAGGCGTTGATGCTATCCATTGACAACTGGCCGCTTGTGACGGCCTGTTTCATGTTGGCGAGCATGGTGACGGTATCTTGCAGGCCGCGCGGGCCGAGTATCAGATCGATGCCAGCTTTCACGGCCAGGATGGCGGCCTGGGACAGGCTGTAGGTGTTGCTGATACCGCCCATCCAGAGTGTGTCGCTGATAATGACGCCGTTGAAGTGCAGTTGATCGCGCAATATGCCCGTCACTACTTTTGGCGAGAGAGAGGTGGGCAGGTTGGGGTCAAGCTGCGGGTTGAGGATATGCGTTACCATCACCATCGGCACGATACCTTCGTTAATCATGGTGGTGTATGGCACAAAATCAACGGCATTGAGGGTTGCCAGGCTGCGGTTCATGGGAGGCAGCGAAAAATGTGGATCAAGATTGGCGCTGCCCAGACCCGGAAAATGTTTGAGACAGCCGATTACGCCGCCGGCGGTCAGACCTTTGAGATAGGCCTGTCCCATCTGTGTCACCAGTTGCGGGTCGGAGCTGAAGGTGCGGTCGGGCAAGCCGGGGTTATTGGGGTTGGTCAGCACATCTACAATGGGCATGAAGTTGACGTTCAGGCCCAGCGAGGTCAGGTCTTTGGCCGCGTTCAGGCCCGCGTTATAGGCAACGTTGGGATCGCGCGTGGCTCCGATAGCCGCTTCAGAAGGGCGTTCGCCTGTGATGCGGCGCAATTCATTGACCAGGCCGCCCTCGTAATCGGTGCTGATAAAGAGGGGAATATGCGCCTGGGCCTGCATTGATTGATTGAGCGAGACCAGTTGTTGGCGCGTTACCGCATTGCCGTTTTTGTTCTCGATCAGCACACCGCTGATGTCGCTGACCTGGATCATGTGCATCAGGTCGGCGTTGAGCGTCGGACCATAAAACTCGACGATTACCATCTGTCCCAGTTTTTCGTCCAGCGTCATGTTCTGCACAAGCGCGGCGGCAAGCTGGCTTTCGGAAAGGGCGGTAGGAGAAGGGTCGGGTACTGAAGTAAGATACGTCACGGTCACTGGCGGGGATGTTGTAGGGCCGCCGCCCGTGCCTGCAAAGAGAGAGACGCAGCCGCTGAGAAATAGCATCAGGCAGCACAAAACAACCCCGTATACTTTTCGCTTTCCTGTTGACCAGAGTCTGGTTTGTTGTTTCATTGCTGTCCATCTCTCATTCATGGGCATCAGATCATGTTTATCTTGAACTCTCCAACCTTACTGGCCTTTCTACCCTATCCAGACATGGGTACCAGTCCAAGTTGCCGCATTAAACCCAGCATATCCATCTGGCCCCAGTGATCAACAATCTTCCCATTTTCTACACGAGCAATATCGATAGCTGTCACTGTTAGTCTGCTTTGCCGGTAGGTGCTACGCCCATAAACGGACCCTGGTGAGTACCGCGAATCATAACGCGAAAAACGACCCTGTCTCCTTCGGCAAACAGGTCTTCGACAAAAAAGGCCAGGTCAGGCATGGCCCGTGAAAGCCTGCAATACGTTGTTTCTGACCCTCTCGGTCAAGCGGTTTATCCTGTCCGGGCAGGTAGCGAGCATAATTTCGCGGCCATCAACTCGTCAAGGATGCCCACATTCTTTTTATTCCATGCCTCTTCGAGGTATCTGCGAACGATTGCTTTATTTTCTTCGGCTGACATTACAATTGCTCCTTGCTTTATACGACGATTGGCTAACCAGGGCAGGGGCAAGCCCCGTTCGCCATGTGTCATCCTGAGCGCAGCGAAGGATCTCTCGCGGGGCACAGCGCAGATCCTTCGCTGCGCTCAGGATGACAGCCGTGCTGAAGTTCACGCCTCTGGGGCATGTCCCCGTCCTGGCTTACTGCAACTGGCTACACAACGCCTCAAAATTTCATGCTGTCCTGATCTGGGCTGCTTCCTCTAATCCCAGCGATTGTATAGCTTGCTGGCGCAGGACGAATTTTTGCACCTTGCCACTGGCGGTGAGGGGATAGGCTTCTACGAACTGGAAGTAGCGCGGTATCTTCTGGTGGCTGATCTGGCCTTTACAATACTCGCGCAGTTCTGCCTCGCTGAGTTCTGCGCCTGCGCGGGGAATCACTATCGCCAGCAACTCTTCTCCGAAGAATTTGTCGGGGACGCCGAGTACCTGCGCATCCGCGATCTTTGGATGGCGGATCAGAAATTCCTCGATCTCAGTGGGGAAGATGTTCTCACCACCGCGAATGACCATATCCTTCAAACGGCCCACGATGTTGATGTAGCCCTGCGCATTCATGATAGCCAGGTCGCCGCTATGCAGCCAGCCATCGCTATCAATAACCTCGGCGGTCTTCTCCGGCATATTGTAGTACCCGGCCATGACGAGGTAGCCCCGGCAGCACAACTCGCCGCGTTCGCCGCAGGGCACAATCGCGCCGGTGGCAGAGTCGATGATTTTGACCTCGCTATGCGGCATCGGCACACCTACTGTCGCGGATTTCAGTTCAAAGGAGTCATCCTGTTTTGTGAGAGTGATAGCAGCGCTGGCCTCGGTCTGCCCAAATACGATCGTCGCATTCGCGCCCATGCGCTCTTTGACCTGCTCCATGAGATAGACCGGCACGGGCGAGCCGCCACTGAGGACACTTTGCAAAGAGGAAAGGTCGTATTGCGCGAAGTCGGGATGCTGCATTATAGCAATAAGCATGGTGGGAACGCCGCCAAACCTGGCGCAACGCTCGCTACTCAATACCTGCAAGGTTTTGAGCGGGTCGAAGGCCATCAAGGGGTGCAGGGTTGCGCCAACGCCCAGCGCGGCCATTATGCCCAACACGCATCCGCCAGCGTGAAAGAATGGCATAGCGGTACAAATGCGTTCCCCTTGTTGAACGCCCCAGCGCAGGGCGAAGATTCTGCCGTTATTGAGGATGGCGCGCTGCGTCTGGATGGCTCCTTTGGGAAAGCCGGTGGTGCCGGTGGTGTAGAGGATTTGCGCGGGATCGGTCGGCTGCACCGATGCCTGCCGCTCGTTCAGCGCGTCAGGGCTTATTTGTTCGCCAGCCGCGACCATCTCGCGGAAGAGGGTAGGCCGCCAGCCATCTTGCTCCAGCAAAGCGGCGGGAGGCGCGCCCAGCAGGCTGATATAACGCAATCGAGGTAAAACATCACTACTTACCGCGCCGTTGGTGTCGCCTGCTGTGACTAAGGAGCGTATGGTTGCCAGACAGTCGTGATCGCGCACCTTCGCCATGAAGAAGAGCGCGGCCACGTCGCCGTTCTTCAAAATATACTCGACCTCTTTTGCTCGCAGCACAGGGTTGATGGTTGCCAGCACAAGGCCAGCCTTTGATGCTGCCAGTTCAAGTAGAGGCCACTCGGGCAGGTTGATGGCCCATACCGCTATATGCTCGCCTTTTTGGAGACCCAACGCCATTAGCCCGCGCGCTACGGCATTGACGCGCTCGCGGTATTCGCGATACGTCCAGCGAATGTCGAGCGCGCCGCCCAGTTCGGGATAGCATGAATAGACAAGCGCTTCCTGGGTGGGAATTTCTGCTGCGCGGCGATCCAACAAAGCGCCGGGCGTCATTTCGAGCAGCGATGTATCCGCCGATTCAGCTTGCCAGTAAGAAAGGCCACCATTAACCATGCCCATAAGTGTCCTCCGTTGCAATGCATTTCATACTGCTTACAAGACAGTTTATTATGCTGTAGCTTACGCTTTCTAGAAATGAGTTGCAAGTTTGCTAAGCATCATGTTGACCAGGGCGGGGGCAGAGCCGCCGCCCGTACCCTGTACGAGGCGCGACGCTGATCGTGTAGGGTACGGGCGGCGGCTCTGCCTCCGCCCTGGTCGTAGTCGCATACGGGACGCGATAAGTCGCGCCCCTACCTGTCGTTTACGGAATGGCTTCCGGCGGAACCAGCGTGCCACTCTTAATCATAGCCGCGTAGTTGTTGGCGGTAGTGATGGCATCGGCGGGAACATCGCTGCTGGTCGTACCGTAGCCAACGCCATTATGCACGAGGTCGAACTTTCGAGGGAGAGGCCACGAAGGCGGCATAGGTAGCCTTTTCGGCATCGTCGATGATGGTGTACACTGCAACATCGACGCGCTTGAGGGCGCTGGTAATCACACCTGGCCGTACAGCGCCTGTGGAGTCTTTGCTCTGGTCGGCATCGACGCCAATGCTATACACGCCTTTTTCTTTGGCGGCGTCAAGCACGCCAATGCCACAGCCACCAGCCACCTGGAAGATGATGTCGGCCATGTTGTCGGTGATCTGCTTGTTGGCGATACCCTTACAAATGGTGGGGTCGCTGAAGTTGCTGGAGTAGCCGATGACAACCTTGACCGTCGGATCAATTTTGGTTGCGCAAAACTTGTAACCGGCGATATAACGGTTGACGGGGGGAATAGGCAGTCCGCCGACCGCGCCGATGGTGTTCTTGCCCAGCAGATGTGGCACAACCGACTTGCCATCCATTTCCATCTGGCCCGCTATAGCGCCGACGAGACAACCAGCCTCTTGCTCCTTAAAGAAAAGGGGCGCGACATTGGGCAGGTTTTCGCAGGCGCCGGTGTTGGGGTCAGGCACGGCGCAGCCGTCAACGATGGCAAACATCTTATTTGTAAAGTGTTTGGCAACCTGGTCCAGAGGTGTCTGCATCAAGAAGCCAACCGCGATAACCACGTCCGCCTGATTCGCCGCCGTGGTGAGGTTCTGCACGTACTCACTGGCTGTCGGGGTCTGCGTCTGAATGACCACGTCGGGGAAACCATACTGGGCGCGCGCTTTCTCGTAGCCGGCGTGCGCTAACTGGTTGAAGCCACCATCGTTCAGGCCTCCTACGTCGGTTACTAACGCCACGGTGTACTTTGCCGCGGCAGTTGGTGTTGTTCCCGCCGTCGGAGTGCCACCAGTACTGGTACTTCCACATGCCGCAAGTAACATGGCGAACACGGTGAGGAGTCCCGCGAGACGGATATAGCCGCTCGTTCTTCGCATGTACGCTTCCTTTCTCGTTCTCTTCTCCAAAATACGCTTTTAATTTGTCCATGGATGTCAGCCGGTAAAGCGCTCTTTCGCTCGAAATAGGTACCGCACTCGCGAGATGCCGGGGAGCGCCCCCTCATCGCAGGTGAACCATGAACAACTCAGGCAGGAACGCCATTCCGTTGAGTGAAATCGCATCCGCGCCAGTACATCCTGCTAGCATACATACGTCCTGAAGGGGGTGTTTCTCACAAAGCGCGGTTCATTTTTGCGCGGGGAATGATGCCAGGGCGGGGGCAAGCCCCGCCCTGGTCACGTTGTGCGAGCCTATGGGCGTGGTTATACGCGGATTTCGTCGAGCATCGAGAGATTGATGAAGAGGTCGCAACTCTGACGCAGCGACGCGGACATCGATTCGTCGAAGGCCACCACCTCGACTCTCACACCGTGATCGGAGCAGTAGTCGAGCATGGGAATGAAGTCGCCGTCCCCGCTGACCAGCACGATGCAGTCAACGGACCCACCGTCGACCAGTCTCACCACGTCCATACACAGATCGAGGTCCATATCAGCCTTCTTCGCGCCACTGGCGAAGGTTTTGTAGTTCTTGGTGGTGATCCTGTAGCCCAGACCCTTCACTGCTTGTAAGAACATCTGGTCGTCGCCGGGCTGCGGGCTGGTGGGGCAATAGGCGTGCGCCCGCACAAGGCGGCGATTGCCGCGCAAGAAATCGAGCAACTTGCCAAAGTCGATGGTCATGCGCAGCGTGCGCGCTGAATAGAGCAGGTTGGCAACGTCTACGAAGACACCCACGCGCTCCATCGATGGGAAAGGCGGCAGTGTGACCGAGACGCTAGCGGGGGTCTGGTTTGCGCGCCGCAGTTCAGTCACCATGCGATCGCTTTGAGTTTGAATGGCCTGCGAAATGATGTTGGCAAGGTGATTGACCGCTCCCGTCGAAAGGATGCCGTCACCACCACTACGCACAGCAGGAAGCGGCGTCACGGAACCGCGCTGCGCCTCGTTGCCGATGCGCATGGGGCGCGTGAGTCTGGGCTGCGAGGGGAGAACACTGCCGCGCGCGGGTGTTGGCTCTGGCCCTTGAAATGGCCCTGTCACGTCATTGCCCTGGTTCATCTGGTTTACCGTCATACCCGACTGGATTGTAAATGGAGTTTGCGGCGTGTTCGGTGTCGCTGACGGGGCGCGATTAATGAGATCTGTATTGCGCGCAGGCATAACTGGAGACACGGGCGCGATGGGCGAAGGCGCAGGCCCAACTGACAATGGAGCGGAAACGGTTGTTTGTGGTGTTGGCCTGGTTGCCGGTGTTGCCGACGTTGGCGTTGGCGTGGCGCCATTGCCGTTAGTGCGGCGGCGGCGGCGGCGGCGCGAAGCTGCCTGCAACTCGGAGTACTCCAGAGGTGGCAAATCTTCTAGCGATACCTCTGTGGAGGCTCGATTGATCGCATCCAACGGCGTTTCCGTCGCCGCCTGTGGCGATGGCTGGTCAGCCGCCGCTGTCCCTGTAGGAACACGATTCATCGCGTCCGCCTGACGAACCGCGTCCGCTTTTGTGGCGTCTGCTTTTATGGCGTCTGCTTTTATGGCATCCTTTATGGCGTCGATGGATGCCTGCGCTTTCACATGCTGGCCTTCTTGACCATGACGGCGGTGGCGATCATTATTAGGACGAGGCCCAGGCGCCGGGGGCGCGATCACTTCGTTTTCAGGCGCGGCTACAGGTTCGGGCGCGGCCGGTTTTGTCCCTGTTGTAGGCGATGGCGATTCGAGAGCAGAGCCGTTTGTGGGTTTTGCAGTCTGCTCCGGCGCGATGTTTTCCGGGCGTGGGCGAACACCTGCAGGCTCAGTGGGAGAAGGCGCAAGCGATACGGGTTTTGACGAGACGACGGATTGAGCGGCTGGCTCGCGTCGATCAAAACGATAGCGGCGCGCAGGTTTCGGCGACTCACTCAGCTCTACTTTCACTTCTTGCATTGCTGTGTCCAGCGTTATGTCAGCAATGATCTGTTCTGCTGTCTCCACCGCAAGCGCGGGCAATTCTCCCTGCGCGACAGGCGTCCGGGCGCTGGTAGAGGCTTGATGCGACCTATCCTCGGGCTCTATTGGAAAAGTTGGGGCAGTGGAGACAGTGGGAACTGCTCCCTGGGTCACAAAGGTTTCGCGCTGTCGCCCGCTTCCCTGCCGGGGTATACGAATGCGTGTCGCCGGTCGCAAGAGAGGTGACACAGGCCGCTCTGGTTTAGTGGTTGGGGCAGCAGGGGCGCTATCTCTGGCGCTCGACTCCGGCTCCGGGGTTTCCACGTGAGCGGGGACCTCTTGCGCCAACGAGCTTTCTACCTGCGCTGCTGGCTGCTCGTTGTGGTCCGTCGCAGGGATGTGATTTATCACGCCTTGCGGAGCCATTCGTTCCTCTCTCTGGCGAAATTCTTCGATCAAAGCCGTGAAAGATGGCGCTGCTTCTCCGGTGGTGATTAGTGAGATGGGGTTATCCTGAGTCTGAATAGAGGTAGGAATTTCAGTTACCCCGGCGCTTGAAGGAGAATTGTGAGCAGACGAATCCGCTACGACAGTCTCTTGAGTGTCGTTATTCTCCGGTTGTGTTGGTTGTGTTGTCACTAAGATCTCCAGTCTCAACTGTTGTGGACCGGAGCGCAGGCACTCTAGCCATTGAGAATATGCGCATCTACACTACGCGAATGTCAGGCAGAGACGATAATGAGGTGAAACGGATACGATACTTTGCATCCCTACACAACGGGTTTTCAAGTGAACGCTTCAGACTTAACTGGTTTGCGCGGGCACCGGCGGACGCGATACATCGGTCCTTGCGCCCCTGCGCAGCATATACATTCTTGATCCGCGTTGCAAACGGTTTCCCTGTGGACGCACTGCGGCGTCTCCACGCCCGTTCCCCACCTTCATATTATTCTCGGACAGGCTTCTTCTCTTGCATCTACGACCCGGTCCGGACTTGTTTATATGCCGTCTTTTTTACTCCTGCTGTACGCTCCGGTTGAACGGCGGAACACTTGTGCGTACAGGTTGAATAGAAGGTTCGATTCCTTCGTCGTTATTCACCGGTTCAGGCCGATTGGCAGGCGCAATAAATTGCGTTCCCGCTTCTGCGCTACTCTGTCTATCAGAGGGAACGGTGTCCGGCTGGCTCACTGCCCTGGCATGTTCAAGTTGCCTGGTGACCCGCCAGATATGCGCAATCCGCTCTACAGCAGTGAAATTTGAAAAGATTGCCAACAGCAACACTGCCCAAATAACAGTACCGGTGATTAGTCCAATAGCCAGTATGACGACACGTTCAGGGCGGGCCAGCAGCCCGGTTTTGCACTCCAACCCTAATCCTTCGGCACGCGCTTTTGCGTAGCTCACCATCAGGGAACCGACTACTGCTATGTATATCGAACTCAACATCCAGGATTGTTCATGGAGGAACGGCCAGAGATTCTCATGCAGCGTCTGCGCGTGCAGGGCATACCAGAACAATCCGAACAGGATAATACTTTCTGAATAGCGGTCAAGCGTTGAGTCCAGGAATGCGCCAAAAGTCGTAGAGGCATTCCGAGCGCGTGCCAACGCACCATCGAACATGTCAAAGATTCCAGCAAACAATACCAGCAAGCCGCCAACCAGCAAATACCCTTGCGCAATCACTGCGGCTGTCACCATACTAAGTACCAGCCCCACGAGGGTCAGGGTATTCGGCGTAATACCGAGTTGAGCCAGCGGTCGCATTATCAACGTGACAAACTGCCGAACTCGTTGCTGTACGCGTCTGCTAAACATATGTGTATTGTATCATACTTGTCACTATTCGGACTAGCCCTTTCTGGCGAAGTTTAAAATTCCATTTTCTCTTGCCGGATTGCCAGGGCGGGGGCAAGGCCCATAAGCGCGAACGTAACGGACTGTTGCCAGGGCGGGGGCAGAGCCGCCGCCCGTACCCTGTACGGTTTCGCCTGCTCCTTCGTAGCAGGGTACGGGCGAGGCTTGCCCCCGCCCTGGTTGTTCCACAGCCAAAGTTCGCGCTCATGGGGAGCTGGCCCCGCCCTGGCCCTACGCGACGCTCATACGGCGCAGCGGGCGGCGTTTGTTGATGTGGTGCCCGGCCAGTCGCAGGTAGTCGTTGACACGCCAGAGCCTGCCACCGGGCGCGCTCTGACCGGACTCAATAGCGCTGCGCACGTCCAGGGCGCTGCTTCCTTCAAACCAGGTGCAGCCCCGGCCAATGGAACTGAGCGTATGGGCATCGCTGTTGCCGAGTTCAGGCCAGCCATAGATTTCGCGGTTGGCGCTCATGGCAACACGATTGGCGTAGATGCCACAGAAACTGGCATTCCACGTTTCTATACCATCAAGCCAGACATCCTGGCTGGCGTAGATACGATCCAGCACATCGCGCTGGCAGCTATGGCGAAAAATGCGATTCATCGGGTGAGCTACGATAGCCAGGCCCCCCTGTTCATGCACCAGGTCGATACTGCGTTCTATGCTCAAGCCGGGGGCGATGCGTTTCTCTATGAAGAGAGCGAGCATATGACCCTCCCGCGTGCTGATCTCTTCGCCAACAATATAATCGAAACGATAGTTTCCTTTAGCCCACAGGTCGCGCGCGCGCAGCGACCCTTCGATCACGTCGTGATCGGTCAACGCAATCACCGATAGATTGGTATTGTGCTGTGTATAATGCAGAATCCGCTCTATGGGAGCGATGCCGTCGCTGTACGTGCTGTGCATGTGTAAATCGGCTCGCCCCGGCTTACCGTGGAAATGCGCTTGATTGAGGGTCATCTGGCGGCGCTTTTTCAACATGGCCGTCCCGATGGTGGCGTTGAGTGGCATATTGCTATTCATTAAGCTGGTAATCTTTCTATGTGAGACGGTTCTCATCTGGCGGACGGACGCGATCAATCGCGTCCCTACATCTTGACTTATCGGCAGGTAATCCGGCAGATTGATGTAGTACAGCGAATCACCCTGGTACAATAGTAGCGCAGGTTTGTTAAGTTTTAAGCTTAACCGGTGATAAAGAAACTATTGCGGGCGCGATTCAGCGCATCCCTACATTCCCGGTTCCAGTTCTGCTTCGATGAGCGCTTCGCCGGATGGCAGGGACTCTACTGAAAGCGCCGGGTCGATCAGGCCATTTAGTATTTGGATACAGAATTGAATGCGCTGCGATACCAGGGAACAGTAGACTTGCCGCCCCACGCGGCGCGTCTGGATGACGCCGGCGCGACGTAACTTGCGCAAATGCCACGAAACCAGCGGCTGACTGATGCCCAGCAGGTCGATCAACTCGGTGACGGTGATCTCTCCCTGATGAACCAGATGATAGACAATCGTCAGGCGAGCAATGCCAGCCAGGGCCTTCAAGGTGATTTTGAGTTCGCGCCAATCGTCCATCGCTTCTTGCCTTTCGCCATTTACATAAACATCTGTTTATATAAACGTCTGTTTATATATTAGCCGAGAAATGGCAAAAAAGCAAGGTTAAGCGTAAAGTGTTGAATGAAGTAGTACTTTGCGATGGGAGGATAGGATTAAAAGTGGGCTGCCAGGGAGTCGAACCCTGAACCTGTCGATTAAGAGTCGAATGCTCTGCCATTGAGCTAGCAGCCCATCGTGAATGTAGGCACAGAATAGCATATCAAAGTGCCTACGTCAAGCATAGTTCGCTACAATTCATAGTCCTTTGCCCACCGCACGTTCTTTTCCTGGTTGTTCTTTGATGGAAACGCCCGCGCCCTGTTCCTTGACCGAAACTCCCCGGAAACACCCCAAGCCCAGGGCGACGCAAGCGTCCCCTCCCCACACAACCCAACCCCCGCCCCTACGAGACTCCCAGGCATCTTTTCCGTTCCTCTTGATGAAATATTATTGGTAATGATGCGTGACTCAGTCCTGATGAACTTTGCCAACCGAATGCAGTAATGCGCGTGGCCCCGTCCTGTAGGGACAAGGGGTGGATGTGGGGATGGGTGGGGGCCTTGTGCTTGTCCTCGCAACGTGATTCGCTGAGGTTCCGTAAGGCGAGATAGCCGCACTCCAACGAGGACAAGCACAAGGCCCCCTCATCCACCCGACTCCACCCCTTGTCCCTACAGTTTACGGAGGCGGCTGTTTCGTGTCATTATTGGTTTTAGTTTGTAAAATTCACCAGGGAAACGCTATAATTGGCAAACGTTCATAAAGCATGGCACATTGAGATGAATAAACGAAAAGATAAAAAGTTTGAACGAGTGGTTCGAGAGATTGAACCAATGAAGAGAGAAACTGCCTCCAGGCTACATGAAAACCGTGCAGCCACGCTGTTCGAGATGTTGAAGCCAGGCGGGGATAGCAGATAATTTGTTCCATCTCAAGTCTAATTTTTCAAGATTAATCGGTAGTGACTCTAGAAAGGGGTGATAGAATAGAGGGTAGGAGGTGACATATGAGCAAGCTAGAGGAGAAGCAGCAGAACAGTCTGCCCCCCGGTCCGAATCCAGCGTGTGAGCAGTCCCACGTGGTGCGTAATGGGAGCCATCGAGGCAGGCCGCGCTATCGCTGCACGAGTTGCACGACCTATTTTGGGGACACGCACGGGACCCCGATGTATGGGCTGAAGACTCCTGCGGCGGAGATCGCCCAGGCGCTGTTACTCGTGATGCGACGAGGCAGCTTGCGAGCGGCAGAAGAGATCACGGGACACACATACGAGACGATGAGCGGATGGCTGAAGCGGACGGCGGCCCACGCCGAGGCGATCACGCAGGCGCTGGCGGGCGATCTGCATCTCAACCAGGTGGAAATCGATGAGTTCTGGTCGTTCGTGCAGAAAAAAAAGGGGCAGTTGACCGGCCCGACGAAGGAGAACGCTGGGAGTGCCTGGTGCAAGACCGGGCCAGTCGCTTTGTCGTCGCCTCTGCCACCGGGTCGGTGAGCGAGGGCTTGATCGAGCGGGCCGTGAGCAGCACGGTCCAGCGCACCCATCAGCGACCGCTCTGCTGGTTCAGTGATGGCTGGCAGAGCTATCGGACCATCTTGATGCAGGCGTATCGCCAGGCGGTGAGGACGGGCAAGCGGGGGCGTCCGCGCCTGGTGGTGCCAGAGACGCTCTCCTTGACGCAAACGGTCAAGCATCGTGATGAGCATGGACGACTCCTGTCGGTGGAGACCCGCGCCACGCTGGGGGCGCGCATGGAGCCAGCGGGGACCGTGCATGTCGAACGACTCAATGGCGCTTTGCGTGATCGGCTCAACGCCCTCACCCGCAAGACGCACGCCTTCGCCAAACGCGATGAGACATGGGATGCGCTGGTGGGCTTACAGCTCTTCGATCATGACTTTCATCGAGCCCATCGGGCCTTGCGGCTGCCTCTGGTGGATGGGGTGCGTCGCTATCACCACCGCTCTCCGGCCATGGCCCTCGGGCTGACCGATCATCGCTGGTCCTTCCTCGAATTGCTGACTACTCGTGTTCCTATCACCTCTTGAAGGGGTCACTACCGAACACTCATTATTCGATGAATATTCAGTGGAATGAAGACGATCAGATTTTCGTCGTGACTGTGCCTGAACTTCCCGGTTGCCGCACGCACGGAACAACTTATAAAGAAGCTGTTGAACAGGGGGAAGACGCAATTGCAAGCTGGATTGAAGTCGCCAGAGAGTTAGGGCGACCAATCCCCGCGCCTCAATTCATGAAGATAGCCTGAGATTCCGCCACTGGCAGTGTGAACGAAATCCTCGTCCCCTCACCTGGTGTGCTTTCCGCCCTCACACTACCCCCATGTCCCGTAATAATGGCTTTCACGATGGAGAGGCCGAGGCCGCTGCCGCCGTGCGCACCGGAGCGCGAGCGGTCGATGCGGAAGAAGCGGTCAAAGATAGAGGACAGGTCGGCGGCATCGATGCCGGAGCCGGTATCCTGCACCGAGATGTCCAGCCATTTCGCGCCTTTCACGTCAGCTTCTAAGCGTGCGCCTACGCTGATGCTGCCGCCCGCGGGAGTGTAACGCCGCGCATTGTCGAGCAGGTTCAGCAATACCTGCGTGATACGGTCGCTATCGGCCAGCGCGAGTGGCATAGCGAGGGCGATCTCGTTGCGCAGGGTAATGCCTGCCTGCTCGCATTCGGGGCCAATTACTTCCAGTACTTCGTCAACCAGGGCGCGCATATTCAGTGGCGCGGTGTTGAGTTGCATACGGCCCGTTTCCAAAGCGGTCATATTCTGCATATCACTCACCAGGCGGCGCAAACGCTGCACCTCGCGGCCAATCAATTGCGCCGTTTCGTAGCGCGCCTCCGGGTCAGATATGACCTCGTCGGCGATAGCCTCGCTGAAACCCTGGATGGCAGTCAGAGGAGTCACAAGGTCATGGGCAATGTTGGCGATCATGTCGCGGCGCAGTTGATCCTGGCGGCGCAGTTCGGTCACATCGGTTTCGATCTTATCGGCCATGTCGTTGAATGTCAGAGCTAGCGTGCCAATTTCATCCTTGTTTTGAGGCGTCTCGACACGCTGCGAGTAATCACCGCCTTTCATCTGCTCCGCCGCGGCGGTAAGCGAGACGAGGGGGCGAGTCAGGCGACGAGTCAGGAAAACGCTGAAAGCAATCACCACGATGCCAATAATGGCCCCGGTAATCAGGATGACCTTGTCAAGTGTCCCAAGCACATCACCGGGCGCGAAACCTTGAGGATATTTGTCGGGCTGCGCCACCAGCAGTGCGCCAACCACCTTTCCGCTGGATTGCCCGTTATCATGGACAGGCACACTGACATAAAGCCCGGAAAAGACACTGCTATCACCTGGAGAACCTTGCAGGCTCCCTGTAACCACCTGTCCCTTCGATAGTGACTGGAGCAAAGCCGAGTTGAGCGCGGGTAAATCGTTTGGACTCAGGTTCACAAAATCAGGCGGGCGCGCGCTATGAACCTGCTGGTTGGTATCGATAACGACGAACAAATCCGGGCTGTCGTCGGTGAGCCTGTTGAGATTGATCCAGCTTTGGCCGTTTTGATAATAGAGCTTGCCCACCTGTTGCGCCAGATAATCGGCGCGTGTAAGCAGTTGGTCGTGTTGTACCGTATAGAAGTAGTTCTGCACAGCTATCGAGATCACCACCACGAGCAGCAAGATCGCGCCGAGGGCGACACCGAGGTAGCTCAGCACCAGTTTGACTCGCAGGGATAACCGCAGGGTAGGCCAGCGCATAGCTACTCCTCTGGCGCGAATTTATAGCCAACGCCCCACACGGTCTTGATGGGAGAGCTATACGCCGGATCGCCTGCCGCTTCCAGCTTCTTGCGCAGCGTGCCGATATGCACATCGACGGTGCGACCGTCGCCCAGGAAGGTATAACCCCAGATTTTGTCCAACAACGTCTCGCGTGTAAATACGCGGTCGGGCGCGGATGCCAGCGTGACCAACAAATCGAACTCTTTAGCGGTCAGCGTCACATTGAGGCCATTGACCTCGACGCGCCGCGCCGGAATAGCTATTCGCAGTTTGCCATAGCGCAGTTCCTCGGCGTCCGTCTTCCCTCTGTTGGCGGACTCCACCTTGAGAGAAGTAGCGCCAGTATGCGCGTCTGGCGGTGAGGCAAGCACAGCGGATGTATATGCCCCGTTTTCGGAAGCGTTTGAGCCTGTTCCCTCAACGCCAGCTAATTGAGCGGGCGTTGACACGCGGCGCAAAATGGCCTTCACGCGGCTCACCACTTCACGCGGACTGAACGGCTTCACCAGGTAGTCATCCGCGCCCAGTTCCAGGCCGGCAATGCGGTCTTCCTCAGACTGGCGAGCGGTCAGCATCAAAATGGGGGTATTGGCCCAGGCGCGGATGCGACGGCACACTTCCATGCCATCGAGCGCGGGCAGCATCAAATCGAGAATCACCAGGTCTGGATGCTCGCGGGCGTGCATTTCCAATCCTGCCGCGCCATCGCTGGCAACAAATGTGGTAAAGTTAGCCTGTTCCAGGTACAGTTTGATGATCTGCGCGATATTTGCTTCGTCTTCAATAATCAGGATTTTCATGGTTGTTGTCGTGCCTCTTTATACATCATACCGCAATTATCATACAGAAAAAAGATCAAAAAGATACATGTAAATTGTAAAGTCTCTGTGAACTTATCTTTCTTGAAGAAGTACGTAACGACTTACAAACATTTTACAATTTTATGCAAGATTTCTGACAACTCTGCGCTAGAGTATCTATTGTAACGAGGCAACAGTAATGTAATTAGTATTCAGGGGCAAGCATATTATATCTACACAGGCATTCCAACTAAAAGACCTGTCTTGATAAAACCAGGAGGATCGCTCATGCAAAATCCGTATAGTGATGAAAATGAAGACCAGCCTGTAGGGGCAAACCAGCCGCCTATACCGGCCACCGCAACCTACCCTTATTATGAATATGGAGCCGGGTCGCAACGGCCCACAGCGCCACAAGCTTACAACACGACGCCGGGACAGTTCGAGCCAGACCCTGTACCACCAACGCCTACTCGCCCCACCTCAAGCGGGAGAAGCGGAATGCGCACGGGCGCGATTTTTGCGCTGGCGCTGGCGCTGGCGCTGGTCTTTGGCACCGGCCTGTTTGCGGGCTGGCAATTTGGCCGGACAAGCAATACCAGCAGCACCGGCAGCGTAGCTACCTTACAGCCCGGCAACACCTCGAATGTGACGATTCCGCAATTGACCAGCAACGACATAGAGGCGGTGCGCGAAGCGGTCATAGCGAAAGTGCGACCTGCTGTTGTGCAGGTGAATGTTACCTTGAAAGGTGGCAGCGCCATCGGCTCCGGCGTGATTATTGATGGCAGGGGCTATATCGTCACGAATGACCACGTCGTGAATGGCGCGCAAACATTAGAAGTCGTGCTCTATGATGGAACACGCCTTACCGCCCAGGTGGCCGGTACCGACCCCGCCGATGACCTGGCCATCATCAAGGTGACACCGCCAAAGAACGGTTTGACGACGGTCAAACTGGGCGATTTATCGAAGCTAACGGTTGGTCAGGACGTGCTGGCGATTGGCAACCCGCTTGGTATTACGCAGACGGTAACGAATGGCATCATCAGCGCCCTGGGCCGTAATGTTTCCGAAGGCCAGGGTGGCGCAACGCTGCCGGATGCCATCCAGACGGACGCGCCCATCAACCCTGGCAACAGCGGCGGCGCGCTGGTTGACTTGCAGGGCAACTTGATCGGTATTCCGACATTGACGGCCATTGATCCTCAATTTAATACGCCCGCTAACGGTGTTGGTTTCGCCATCCCCTCGAACCGCGTCTCGTTCATCGCGCAGCAAATCATCGCGACCGGCCAGGTCACGCATACAGGACGTGCGGTACTGGGTGTTGAAGTGGCCAGCGTCGATGCCACTATCGCCACACAGAATAATCTCTCTGTCGATCATGGCGCGCTGATTATCAGGCTCACACAGGGCTACCCGGCTGCGTCTGCTGGCTTGCAGGCTGGCGATGTGATTGTGCAGATCGATAACACACCCGTGAACGATACCGCTTCGCTGGGTGACGCGCTGTTGAATAAAAACCCTGGCGATACCGTCGCGGTCCGCATTTATCGCGGCAGCCAGCAATTGACCATCAACGTCCAACTGGGCGAGCTACAGTCGGGTTCGTAGAGAGACAATCCATCGCGTCCACCACGCGATTTGTTGCAGGGACGGTCAGAGCTGATCGTCCCTGTTAATTTTTGGCTGGTAACAAACACTTGCCTGGCGCGTTATTATTGATGAGGCATTTATCGATGAATATCAATGTAGCCTTTCATCACCATAGGAGGAAGATGCTATGGGAGATACGCGTCAGGGCCGTTTTCGTCCGGGCAGGGCATTGAGACGTTCTTCTACTCTGCTTTCTCTCGCACTGGTCGGTTTGTTGCTCTTTCTGTTCGAGCTGTGGAAACGCAGCACAAATAAGCCGGCATAAGGCTATTCCCGCCCCATCGAGCAAAGAGATAGCCGCCATCGCGCTCAAGTATAATCAGCAGCAAGCGGTATTACAGCGCATGTATGACTTATATGGTTGGATGTGGAATGTATCGCTGCCAGCAAACCGCCTGGTCGTCTACTACGGCAACCCGTTCTCGGCGGCTATGGGGCCTATTGGAGCTTATAGCGAAGCTGATTTGCTGGCCCGATTGCGCCAGCAGGCTCAAGCCTACGCGGAACTGGACCCCAGCCACCCCGTGATACCCGCGCTCGATTATGTCACACCTGTCGCGCAGGGTTCGCCAATGGCCGATGGCACCTGGAGAGCGCGTATGCCTGACGACTCGATCGAGCATTATCGCAATCTCGCCAACACCAATCACATGCTCTTCTTCATGGACATGCAGATTGCCCGCAGCACCATACAGCGCGAAGTAAACGCCGTCTGGCCCTTTCTTGAGCAGCCAGGCGTCGATCTCGCCCTCGATCCAGAATTTGACCTGACGAGAGGCGGCATACCCGACGTTAATTTAGGCCATATGACGGCATCTGAAATCAACTGGGTCATCGACAAACTCTCCAACCTGGTGCAAACGCTCAATCTGCCACCTAAAATCCTCATCATCCACCAGTTCCGCATCGAAATGCTGCCCGACTGGCAAAATATCCACCTTAAACCGGGCGTAGAGATTGTTACCTGCGTGGACGGTTTTGGGCCGCCAGGATCAAAGATCGATGATTACCGCATATTCGATCAAAAGCAGTTGATCCAGTACGCCGGCTTCAAACTGTTCTATGGACTGGATAAGCCGTTGATGTCACCAGGCGATGTGCTGGGGCTGGAGCCAGCGCCGTTGATGGTGATGTACCAGTAGGGACCCATCACAACGATCAAATATGTAACCAGGTGACAGTACATGGTATACTCCTGGTAACCTCTTAGAGGATTTTAATAGTGGTAAGGAGGCAACCATGCAATCTCATTCTGGTAGCCGTACACGGCGCTTCGGTCGTGTACTACCTCCCGCGGAAAAACCAATCGTTCGTCAACAGCCCGACACAACGACTCAGCAAAAACCACAGCCATTACCCCAACCGACAGGAGCGTCACCGTATCATCTCTCACTCGACCAGGTCCTCACACCGGCAGCTATGCAAACGATCCAATCGTCTGGACGGCTCGTTTTCCATATCGTCGGCGATACCGGTGGTGTGAAAACACCCCAGGACCAGGAGATCGTCGCGACGCACATGGAGCAGGATTTTGCTGCTAGCGACCCCGCTTCAAGACCGTCTTTCTTCTACCATGTGGGTGATGTCGTGTATTATTATGGACAGGCCGGCGATTACTATTCGCAGTACTATGAGCCATATATGCATTACAACGCGCCTATTCTCGCTATCCCTGGCAATCACGACGGGGACGTACTCGATGCTTCGGTACCTTCACTGGCCGCTTTCGTCGAGAATTTCTGCTCGACAGAACCGCATCTCTCTAGCGAAGCAGGCGATAGCGGGCGCGACACCATGACCCAGCCCAATGTCTACTGGACGCTGGAGACGCCTTTTGTGACGTTCATCGGCTTGTATACCAACGTCCCCGAAGGTGGCTGGATGGACAACAATCAGATCGCCTGGCTCCAGTCGGAGCTGACCGCCGCGCCGCAAAACAAGGCCCTCATCGTTGCCATGCATCATCCGATCTACTCAGCGGATACCTACCACAGTGGCAGCGCCTATATGAGCGGCATTCTTGACCATGCTATTCAGGCAACCGGGCGCGTACCCGACGCCGTTTTCACCGGTCACGTTCATAACTACCAGCGCTTCACCCGCGCGCTCAATGGACGCTCTATCCCGTATATCGTTGCCGGAGCGGGTGGCTACTGGAATCTGCATTCTATGCAAACGGTACAAGGCGCGCCGATCAAAACGCCGTACGCGGTACCGGGCGAGGAGGGCGTCACGCTGGAGAGCTACTGCGCCGACCGGCATGGCTACCTGCTCATGGAAGTCGATGGGAAAACGCTCAAGGGCCAGTATTTTTCCGTCCCGCGCCTGCAAGAATCATGGAGCGCCCCGGCCCAACTAGTCGATTCGTTCACCCTCGATTTGACGACGCACCAGTTGCAGTAAGCCACGTGTGATGGAGGCGACCATACAGTGCCTCCATCATTTCCCCGCGTTATATGGCGTTGTGCAAGAAATATACGAAGCCGCGCAAGCATCTCGTCCAAAGCCTTTTCGCTCAGCGCAGAAACATCCACATAGACGAGCATCCACTTAATGAGGTCAAGAATATTGCTCGGTAAAGGATGTTTAATTTCTCCACCTAGCCCCACAATCCCCAAACCTCGTAAAATCTGACTCACATCTTGTTCAATGGCTGCTGGTTGCTCCGTAAGCTGGTTCTGAGTAAGATAGACGTTTACCATCCCAACAACTGCGCTCTTATCATAGCGTTTCCAAACTTTAATAATTCCCTGGTTAATAAGCTGGCTGACAGCATTACAAGCGATGGTGATTAAATACATCAGATAAAGCAGAAGTTGACAGTATATTGTATTTAGAGTGATTGCCATGTATAATCGTTGGTGTGAGTTCGACAGTTTTGAATTTAATTATTCGCACCTCACTATTGGCAAACCTTTCTCATCGATCTTCCCACGTTGATAACTTAATACTAACTCTGATAGTTCAGAGAGAAAGAGGCGGGTAATGTTTTGTATCCAATGCGGCACGAACAATCCCGATCAGGCCGACTTCTGTATAGGATGCGGACAGCGCATCGAAAAAGAGGATAGACCTGCCGAACCTGCTGCCTCATCTACGAATCCGGCTGAAGTTAGCTTCTCCAACAATCCGATCCCGTTTGAGCAATTCGGGCCTGGAATGTCATCTGAACCTGCCATAGAGGACGCGCCAACAGCTATTCCGAGCGCTACTCCGCCCGAGCAGTCTTTCGCGTATTCGTTTGATGCCATGCCTCCATCATCTGCCGAAGCGTTTTATGCGCCAGCTACGGGTATGGTTTCAGCCGAAACCTATCCACTGTATCCTCAGATGTCTGAATCACCGGAAGCGCAACTTGATAGGATCGGCGGCGTATATGGACCGCCGCCTGAGACTCCTCCTCCTGCTCCCCCTTCAGGCTTCAAGGCACTGGCGAATCCTCTACCACGCCTGGCATTCATCGGCGCTATTGTGCTAGTCGTCACCATACTTGTTGTATTATTTTTTACGGGTTCCGATTGGGCCTCGGGCGCACAGCATGTCGCGCTTGGGGCTGGTATTATGGCGTTGCTGATCGCGTTGGGTACAGCAGTGCGCGCTCTCGCGGGAATGGCATCACGCGCCAATCCAAAACGGGTGATACAGTTTGTAAGCGCGGGTATTGCCATCTTGCTGCTCGCGTTGCTCTGCCTGACCGGTTTCACACAGCAAGCAACAATTCATGGCTTGCAGGCACACTCTCTCGAGGGACAGCAGCAGTGGCAGCCCGCTATCAATGAGTATCAATTGGCGGGCGAACGCGAGCCTATCTCGGATAATATTGCGCGTGTGTATAATGAGTGGGGCGAACAGTTAGCCGGGCAACAGCGCAATCAAGAGGCGTTTGTGAAGTTTGACGTGGTACTTAATGCGTTCGGATCACCTGCTGCTGAGCTTAATCGCGCGCAAACGGGTGAGATCAATGCATACCTGGGTTGGGCAAAACAGGCGATGGATACTAAAGCCTATAGCGATGCAACGCAGCGTTATGATGAATTATTACAGAAACCGTACTGTCAGGCGAATTGTCAAACTCAGGTGAATGCTTTTGATGCCACGGCTTATTACGATTTTGCGGAGGTCCAACTTGGAACGCAAGACTATACCAACGCTGTGAGCAATTTTGGGACAGTGCTGTCGCGCTTCTCCAATTCACCGGAAGCTACAAAGCTGCATGGAGACTATGCGAAGTCGCTTTATGGAGAAGGACAACAACAACTGACCACTGCATGTAGTACCGCGATACCTACCTATCAGCAGCTCACATCGCAATTTGCTGATACTCCTCAGGGGCAACAGGCGGCTGCGGCGCTCAAAGCTCCGCAGGCGGTGAAAGGCCGCTTTGTGGGTGTTGTTCCGCATAGTTCATTCTTATCTGACATGGCTGCGCTAATGAAAGGCCTTCACGCGAACATACCCAATGCTACTTTCTACAATATACTTGCTGCATCACCTGCGACTACCATGAACAGTGATGGAAGCTTTACCTTCAAGTCCATAGCGCAGGGAACATATGATCTGGCATGGGGAACGAACAATACGGCGGATGGCTCACAGTCGTATACCTTTTACACTAACATGGTAGACGGTTCGCTTCAGTACGTAGCGACGGTCGGCCCGTTGTGCGCCTATGATTTTGGCGATATCCAGCGAGATATTCCATCGGCACCGTAGGGTTCACCCGCAAATAACTTCCATAAAACGGGGAAAATCCCAAATTTGCCCAATATTAAACTTCGATTGTTTTGATTTGAAGGGAAGAGCCTTTGCATCCATAGAAAAAGCCCGCCTTATTCAATTGATGAGGTTATAGCAATTCGGCGTCGATGCCTTTGATCGCGCCGTCGATTCAGCCGAAACTGCCCGACCCGCCGTACAACTGATCTGTTCTGGCCGCCATAATGAAATCGTTGCGGTGCAGGCCGCCTATTTTGTGTGTCCACCATGTCACTGTCACCTTGCCCCACCCGGTCAGCAAGGCGGGATGATGGTCCTCGGACTCGGCAAGGTCGCCGACTTTGTTGGTGAAGGCCAGCGCATCGACAAAATTGGGAAACGAGAATACTCGTTCAAGGCGGTCGATGCCATTTACTTTTATAAGATCGCGGCGTAAAACCCCCGTCTTTCAAGCGGGGGATAGAAGCCGCGCCGCCCGCAGGCGGAACGTGCTTGACAATGCATACACCATGATGCTGTAATGTATACATGGAACAAGAAGAGAAAAGGTTCTCAGTACGCCTCCCTCTTGATATACTGGCAACCATCAAACAACTGGCGCAAGAGGATAAGCGGTCAATCAATTCAGAGATTGTCTGGATTGTCCGAGAGTACATCACAAAATGAAAGGGAGGGAAGCGTGCTCAAGGCGTATAAGTACCATCTCTCTCCTACGCGCGCACAAGCCCACATAGTGCAGGAGACGCTTGATAGGTGTAGGGAACTGTATAATGCCGCGTTGCAGGAACGGCGGGATGCGTACCGCATGGCTGGCAAGCACATTACCTACTACGATCTCCAAAGTGCTAAAGCCCACTGGGGCAAAAGAGAATCACTGCGCGAGCTACAAAAGTATACAGAAGCCCCAAACTGGAAGTGAGCTTCGCACTATAAAAGGGCATACGGGTACTGTTTTTGGTCTTAGTCTAATTGCTGATGGTCAAATGCTCGTCAGTGCAGGCGAAGACAAAACTATCAAAATCTGGGGCAAACCCTGAACCACCTTACGAAACCTTACTCGACAATTTTTGGGTAGGAGGGCGACCGCTTGTATATCAAAAAATCGTCAAGAAGAGACCCCTACACTGCCCGCACCACAAACGGCATCGGCGACCGGAACTGTCGTTTTGGTTGCGCCCGTACCAGCATGGTTGCCTCTCCGGTACTGGCCCACTCCAGTTCTTCGGCGAAAGCTCGGACGCTTTCAAAGCGCCTGGCGGGGTCTTTTTCCAGCGCTTTTAAGATGACTCGTTCGACTTCGGGGGGGATGTCCAGACCTTTGCGGCGCAGGCGCGGGGGGAGATCGAAGAGGTGCTGGCGAGCGATGTCGCTGAACGCGCCTCTGAAGGGCCACTCGCCTGTCAGCCATTCGTAGGCCACCACCGCCAGCGCGTATTGATCGCTGCTGCGCTGCGGCTGGCCTTGCAGTTGTTCGGGCGCGGCATACACTACCGTTCCCTCGAAGTCGGAAGCATCGGAGGCGCGGCTGCCATCGATGCTGTGGGATAGCATGGCAACGCCGAAATCGCTGAGCCAGACCTGCTTTTCGGGTCCCAGCAACATGTTGTGCGGCTTGATGTCGCGATGAATGAGCATTTGATCGTGGACATATTGCAGCGCATCGGCCATCTGTTTGATGTAGGAGACTGCGGTTGGAAGCGGCAGGCGCGTATGTTTGGGGAAGTATTCGCGCAGTGTGCCATAGGGGGCGTAGTTCATCACCATGAAGGGGGTCAAATCTTCGATGCCCATGTCCAGCACGCGCACGATATGGGGATGCTCTAATTGCGCCAGCGTACACGCCTGGTCAAGAAATTTGCCCGCCCCTTCACGGATATAACGCCAGTTGAGGACTTTGATGGCGACGGGAATATTAAGCTCAAGATGCTCGCCGTAGTAGACCTCGGCAAATCTGCTGCGCCCAAGCAGACGCCCCAGGCGATATTCGCCCAGTTGCTGCCCAATCCGTTCGCCGACAATCATAGCTGAACCTTAAAAACACGAGAACGCGCTGACCATGCGCTTTTTCCTGGAAATGGGGATGTGTCAAGGTGACATCTCATCTTGTTTACGATAGTAGCATGTAAGCACATCAACCCATGCGATTCGGGTAAGTGAGTGGTATAAAAGTACCACGCCGGGCTGGTAGGAACCACCTCACCCTCGTTTTTCACCCGGCAACCTGGGTGCGTTTCATTTTTTTGCAAAGAGCGATTCCACCAGGGCGCGGGCAAGCCGACGCCCCTACCATACACGAACGAGCCGCCGAAGCTGATCCGTCGTATGGTAGGGGCGTCGGCTTGCCCGCGCCCTGGTCTCCCACCGCGACACACGTCCTCTTCTGCTCTGTGCAAAAAAAATGAACCGCAACCCGGCAATCTTTCCGTGTACACAAAAGGCATGTGATAGAATAAAAATGGCTAACATGACCAGCGACGAAACACACAAGGAGAACGAATGAAACTTGCCAGCTTTTCCACCACCAATCTTCCCCACGCTCGTCTGGGTCTCGTCCAGCAAGACGAAATCGTCGATGTAGACCTGGCCGCGCGCGCCCTCGACCTGCAGCCATACGAACACATGCAGGACCTGCTCGATTCCTATGAGCAAGGGATGCAGGTTTTGCAGGCTATTTTACGCAAAGCCGCCGGTCGTCGTTTGCGCGATGTAAAGACCTTCTCCGAAATTGGCGCGGCCTATGCCCTGTCCGAGGTCCAACTGGACGCGCCCATCCCGCGTCCGCGCAAAAATGTCATGTGTCTTGGCCTCAACTACGCCGAACACGCCAGAGAATCAGCCGAGGCGCGCGGGCGACAGCCTACCATCCTGAAAGCCCCCCTCTTTTTTACAAAAGCTCCTACCACTATCAATAAACCCTACGGAACGCTCATCATTGATCCAGCCGTCTCAACCCAGATCGACTGGGAAGCCGAACTGGCCGTCATCATCGGCAAACCCGGCAAGAATATCCGCGAAGAGGATGCCCTATCGCACGTCTTCGGCTATACTGTGCTGAACGACGTTTCGGCGCGCGACATCCAGAGCCGTCACACACAATTCTTCAAAGGCAAAAGTATCGATGGCTATTGCCCCATGGGACCCTGGATCGTCACCGCTGACGAAATTCCCGACCCGCAAAAGTTGAAGCTGTACCTGCGCGTCAACGGCATCACCAAACAGGAAGACACCACCGCCAACATGCTCTTTGACGTGCGCAGCATCATCACCATCCTCTCTCAGGGCATGACGCTTGAGGCTGGCGACATCATCGCCACCGGTACGCCCAGCGGCGTCGGCTTCGCCCGCAACCCGCCTGAATTTCTCAAAGTCGGCGACATCATGGAAACAGAGATCGAAGGCATCGGTACGCTGCGTAACACGGTAGAAAGTCTGTAGGTGTATTTCATGGACATGGATATTTTTGAAACCGCGCAGCTTATCGACGAGCAGGACCGCGCAAAACAAAACTATCTCGAATTTCTGCGCGTCCCATCCATCAGCGCGGGTCTCTACACCTTGCCAGCAGGCAGCATCGACACCCAGGAGCCGCATACCGAGGACGAGGTATACTACGTCATAAGTGGCCGCGCCTCATTCCGCGCAGGCGCAGAAGAACGCTCAGTTCAGGCTGGCTCAATTCTCTACGTGAAAGCGCGCGTCGAACACCGCTTTCACTCCATCAGCGAAGACCTGCGCGTCCTGGTAATCTTCGCGCCCGCCGAGTATAGCAACGCTTAACACCAGGGCGGGGGCAAGCCCTGGTTTGTAGCATCTGGAGACATATGGGCATCATTCTTGGTCTGGGAGCGGCGCTGTGCTGGGGCGCCGCCGATTTTATAGCTCGCTCCCTCACGCAAGTTATCGGCACCTACCGCACCCTGTTCTTCATGCAATTTATCGGCGCGTTCGTGCTCAGTATCTACGTGCTGAGTTCGGGCGAAGTGGCGCGGCTGGCGCATCACACCACCTGGCAGCCCTGGCTATGGGCTGGCCTCGTAGCAATGATGAACGCATTCTGCGCCCTGGCCCTGTACCGCTCGTTCGAGGTTGGCGTGCTGAGCATCGTATCCCCCATCGCCGCCAGTTCTTCAGCCTTGACGGTGGTACTCTCATTTCTGAGCGGCGAAACGATCAGCCGCGCGCGCGCCTTCGGTATCGGAGCCGCCCTCCTCGGCGTAGTGCTCGCCGCCACTCATTTTTCTTCCGTCTCACATGATGAGATACCTGGCAAAACCAGGCGCAAAGGCAAGTTGACACGCGGCGTCGGCTGGGCGATGGTAGCATCCGTCGGCTATGGCATCAACTTCTGGCTGCTCGGCTTCTTTGTCACTCCCTATCTGGGTGGCAGCGCGCCCATCTGGATCATTCGCATGGGAACTATAACCACCCTCGCGCTTGTCGCCGCGCCCGCCCGCCAGAGCATTCGCCCGCCGCGAGGCCGTATCTGGTGGCTCATTTTGCTGGTGGGGACTCTCGATACCTGTGCCTACCTGCTGGCAAATTTCGGCTTCACCACCGAGCAGGTCGCGGTAGTCAGCGTGCTGGTCTCGCTTTTCAGCGCCGTCACCGTCCTGCTGGCCTGGCTATTCTTGCACGATAAGCTACAATGGAGCCAGTGGCTGGGTATTGGCATCATTTTTATAGGCATCGCCCTGGTTAAACTGTAATAGCCGAATTTATTCAAAAGCTTGCGTCCCCCATCTTGATGAACTTTGCCAACCTAATCGGGTAATACGAGAAACGCCCGCTCCCGTCCTGTAGGGACAAGGGGCAGATGTGGGGATGGGTGGGGGCCTTGTGCTTGTCCTGGTAGCAACACGATTCGCCAGGGGTTCCGTGAAGCAGCATGGTCGCATTCCGACGAGGACAAGCACAAGGCCCCCTCATCCACTCCACCCCGCCCCTTGTCCCTACAGAAGACGAACCCATTACCCCGTTCTGTTGGCAAAATTCGTCAGAACCGGGGCCGGTGTTCCATTTCATTGCTGCATTCGGTTAGCAAAATTCACCAGGCTACACCCGCGCTTCTTCACGCACCCACGACGGCAACACGCCCCACAGGTTGAGCGCAGTCGGGCGCGCATGCCACAGGCGCGGGGGCGTGGTGACATCGCGGTCGAAGTATTGTTGCAGCTCCGCCGAAAGTTCGATATGCACGCCGTCCACGTCGGCGAAACGCAGGAAGAGATCGTTGCCCGCGCCGTGACGACCCGGCCCCCACAGGATGGCCCGCTGCTGGCGGCTCAGATAATCGGCCCATACCAGCAGTTCCGCCCCGGCGGAGATGCTGTAGCCGATATGGTCGATGTCGGGTTTGCCCTGCATCAGCATCAGCGTGTGATGATCGTTGTTGCAGCGCAGCCAGGCGCATTCGCGCAGCAGCCAGTCGGAGATATCAAAGCCCAGGCTCTCGGTATAAAACTCAGCCATCGACTCCATACGCGGAGTGCGAATAGCCAGGTGCTGTAAAGCTTGCGGACGTAAACGCGAGCGTCTGCCCTCGTTATTGCCGGGAGGCACCGTCAGCGAATCATCGGGAACCACCGATATTTCAATATGGTTGCCGTCGGGATCATGTAACCACAGCGTATCGCCCATTTCCGGGTTGCCGTCGCGCGCCTGTAATTTCAGATCGATGCCCGACTGGCTGAGACGCGCGGCCAGCGCTGCCAGTTCCGCGTCTGTATCCACCTCGAAGGCGATATGGTGCAGTCGTGATTTCGCGGCGGCAGGAGTGCGTCCATTGCTCGCGGCGCCGCGGGTATCGGTGAACAGACTCAGGCAATGGTGTTCGTCGCCCAGCGAGAGGAACGTATTGGCATCCTCAAACTCCACATCCTCGCTCGTCGGAGTAATTTCGGTGGCTCGCAGATTGAACCCCAGCGTCTGCCGGTAAAAGCGCGTCTGCGCCGATACGTCCGACACCCATAACCCAACATGCGCCAGCCGCGTCACTCGAACCTTCTGAATTTGTTGCTCGCTCATACGTGCCTCCTGCTATAGATCAAAGCTGTTCTCTTTATGTGTTACTGTGTATCATACACAGCCACACCAGCAGGGTCAACGAAACTACCCGAAGGTCATATGGTGAGGTCACTTGTGCGCTGGATAGGCTAATCGGGGCTGCTAGATGCGCGTGTGCGACGATGCTTTCTTGTCCGTCTCTATCCATGCCTCTCTCCTTTGCAAAGAACATTTTTACACATGATACAATATAGATGTTGCCAGCGTGGCAACACATTGCCGAGTGTTCAAGGAGCAATTGATGACAGAGAACCAGGCTACTCTCAACGCTCCCAGTCCATTCATTGAGTACGTTTTTTGAAAAACTCGTGGTTCGTTCACTATGACACTACGTAAAACAGATAATACGGGTCGAATATTAACCATTGAACACCCGACAGAAAGTTACCCCGCGCTCACGGTTTTTTCAGGAAATGCAGGGCAATTGCTGCGGGGCGATATTCCCACCCTTACCGTTCTCAAAGCAATGAAGCAGCGCGCTCACCGCAACGGCGTCGCCTTTGTGATGCATCTTCAGGAAGCAGGCGCAGTCAGAAAAAATAGTGTAGGCATGACAAGGCTCCTTGAAGAGGTCTTTGGAGAGGAAGTCGCCATTTTTCGCTATGGCCCGCAGGAGTCCAACGGTCATATACGTGAGGGCCTTGATCAATACATCGTATCTTCAAAACATTTAACTGTTCGCGCGCGAAGTATCGTACTCCTGCCGGTTGTTGAACGAAATGTCATGAGAAGAAATCAGCGCGCTGCAATCAATACCAGTTATGATTTTGTGTTACCGGGTGGTGAGCGGGCTTACCTGGTAACAACCGGTTTTCATTACGATCTTGGCTTAACTCCGATGAGTAAAAGAGTGAGTAAATTGCAGGCCCTGCAAACACGATGGGGCGTAGAACAACTGATCGAGCAGGAGAGTGAGGATGAAGGACCGGGTTCTGAAGAGAAAACAGGAAAACCGCTTCGCGGGCGGAAAGGATTCGTCACGTTTAGCGGCGATGGGAATACTCGCGGCTTTATTGGAACACGCTGGCAGATGGACCGCATCGAAGCCTTAAAAAATGGTCTGGGAAGTGATGTGAAGGAGGCAACCGAGGAAATCAGCGTGACCGCCAATCTCCCCCATAGCATTCAACAGGAGTTTATTGGGAAAAAGAATCCTGTGCTGAAATTAGCAGGCAATCTCATTGATGATGTGATCTACGCGATTGACGACACGACCGGAAGTAAATGGGGGGAGAGAAAATTAGATCATCAATTTTACCGGGATTTCACCTTTACCCACGAAGGGGCACTTGTGCCTTTAGACAGATTCGATGTCATCGAAAATAATGTCTTCTATGGTTTTGAAAACGCCGAT
Organism: uncultured Chloroflexia bacterium; assembly: GCA_963769535.1. Lineage (GTDB taxonomy): Bacteria > Chloroflexota > Ktedonobacteria > Ktedonobacterales > Ktedonobacteraceae > CF-113. The sequence continues at coordinate 1,551,500 of CAVYMC010000011.1, forward strand.
CATTACTTCATCAGCACGCTCTTTGGCTACCAGATGAATGGTGATAAAGAGTAGTTCATTAGTTCCTCTACCCGGCTCCCCTTGTGTCGATGTGCCAGGCTTTCACATCCCTATGGAAGAAAAATGCAAGAATAGCAGTATTTATCAGGACAAACTGGCCGATGTAGTTATACAGGTACCTGATCTTCAGGAACCGCAATAAAGACGTTATCTCGTCTGAATTCGACCCGCTTGCTCAAATCGAGGGATATCTCCTCACAGAAGCAGTACAAGCGGCGTGGATAATCAGGACGACCGTTAACAAGAAGCGAGATACTACATCATGCATATTCGACGCCGGTTTGCCGGTCCAATAACGATCCTGGTCGCGCTCTGTATGCTGGCCGGTTTTAGTGTTTTTACACCGATGATATCGCACGCGGCAGCAAAAACATACCGCAAGCCAGCAAAAGTTACCACACAAATCCTGCCCAGAAAGCTGAAATCTCCATCGGATGTTCCCGCCCATACCATCTCAATCTATGAGTCCACGACCAACGCTGCCGTCTTGCAAAATCAGGGCTGTAAGGTCGCCCATCAAGCGCCCGGGTTACTTATCCTTGATTGGGGTCAGCCGGTTTATTTTGGGCACAATGTCTATGGGACGTACGACTTTGGCGGAAATGACGATACGGATACGGCTATCTTACACGCCGTAGCCAACTTCGCGCAGGGTATATGGAACTGTCGTACAGCCTCCACCAACATCGCGCTGGGGATCGGTGAAAGTAACTATTTCTCCGACCATGCTCTCCCACTCACTACAGCGGCCTGGTATGCCGATGGGCAGCAATGGGGCGTGATGGTCAACAACGTGCAAAGCTTCCTTAACAATAATCACTATAACAACGTTGTTGGGGCGAACGGCGCGGGCGATCTAGAGGTCGAGTGGGAGAACTTTACCCTGACGAGCAGCATGGTGAACGGCTACAACAGTGTAACCCGGCATATCTATTTCGATTTCGGGGATGATTCGCCCGGATGGTGGACCAATTACCAGGTCTGGTACGTGGCGTATGGAGCGCCGGACAATTTACCTCTGCCGGAGATCTTTTACAATGCGAATGCCGTATATGACTGGGAGGCATTAGACATGTGGGCCTGTCGCTACGAAGGCGGTCCCATGTACTTCAAAGGAACCATATCCGAGTTCGTGCCCAATACCAACACTCCCACACAAGCATTTATGGATATGTACAATGCTGAAGCTTCGAATAGCTGCACAGCGAGCGCTCTGTCCGGGATGATCTTCTCGACGGAGATCTATCACACGGGACAGTTTTAGGGTGTGGCGCCTTCGTCCTGATGCTATTCATTTCATCTGTGCTTCTTTCCAGCTTTCCAGAGAATATCCGCCCGTATTGCCGCCCTCCGGCAGATCAAGAAAGTGCTCGACGTTGGTTTGCGAAAGATCGAAGGTCTCTAAGACGCGCACCAACGGAGGTTCAACCGGCATAGGCGTATTGGGGAAGTGCGCTTTTCCCAATACACCCGGAAAACTCCTGCGTTCCGCGCCATACTGCCAGCTACTCATGCTGCGCTTCATACTCGACGCGCGCCTTCTCACCATCACCACAAACAGAAAAACCACCACCACCACAGCCATGAAAAGCAAAACCAACAACCAGAGGCGCGTCGCCAAAAGTACAGCAACGCCCGCCCCCGCTAGCATGGTGACTCCCGCTATGTTCATAACGTTCATTGTAGGGGCGGGGGAATACCACCCTCCATACCGGCTTTTGACAATCAATTGCCTGCGCGTCTGCGCCGCCCTGCCCGTCGCTATCGAGCGTCTTACATTCGTGGGCCATAAGGCCTTGCTCACCCTGGCCGCGCGCCGCGCAAATGCCTGCAATTGTTGCTCTTTCGTGTTTGCCATCACGATCCTTCTCCCATCGCGACACTGAAGCACTGGCATGGAACATTCCACCCAACTCTCCAACCTCATCCACATCGTGTATGCTTCTCTCCCTCACAGGCATATATCAGTCAAAAGACTGGACACGCCCTCCACACACCACACCACCGCGCATACACGATTATCAGCCACCACCAAACACCACACCACCACACCATGCGCGGGACACTCTGCCTGACAAACAGTGTGTCCCACCCGTGTTCTCACACCAGCGCATCACTATCGCGACAGGAAATTCATCTCATCTACCCGCTGTAGTCATACTCACATTGTAGGAACGCGCCGGTTGTTCCCGGTTACGAACGCATGGAGGTTATGTTAAGATATCGCCATTCCATCTACGAATTTCTTAACCATTTATCGAACTATTTGCGTATTTGTATATCCAAAAGAATGAATTGAGGAATGCAGAGACACCGCCTCTGCATTCCTCAATTCATTCTTTTCAAACCTTGATCTTCTCATTTTTCGGGTCGTACAACGGCTCCTTCATCACCGTAGCCGCGTAACGCGCGCCAAACAATTGTACATCAATGCGCGTCCCTGGCACAGCATATGCTACAGGAAGGTAGCCATACGCTATGCTCTGCCGTATTGTGTAGCCATAACCCGCGCTGGTCACATGCCCCAGCACGCGCTCGCCGTCCAGCAGCGGTTCGCCGCCCAGTCCGACGGCAGCGGGATCATCCAGCACGAGACAGCACAGTTTGCGCGTCACGCCCTGCGCCTTGATGCGCTCCAGCGCACTCCTGCCAATGAAATCGCCCTTTTGCAGCTTCACTGCAAAGCCTAATCCTGCCTCGTAAGGATTATACTCAGAATGAATATCCGCGCTCCAGTAGCGGTAGCCTTTTTCCAGGCGCAGGGACTCTATGGCGCGATAGCCTGCCGCCAGCATCCCCAGCGGTTGACCAGCTTCCCACAGCGTATCCCACAGATTGAGGCCGTATTCCATGGGCGCGTAAATCTCCCAGCCCAGTTCGCCCACGTAGGTCACGCGCAAGGCCAGGGCCGGAATATCGCCGATGGTGATATATTGCGCCGTCAAATAGGGAAAAGCGGCGTTCGAGAAGTCGTTATCGCTGACCTGCTGCATCAAATCCCGCGCTCGCGGCCCCCAGACGCCGATGCAACATCGACTTGAGGTAATGTCATTGAAGTAGACCGAGCCGTCAGCCGGCGCGCGCGCGCGAATCCAGGCCAGGTCATGATTGCCGAATGCCGTGCCGGTGACGATCTGGAAACGGTCGCGAGCCAGTCGTGTCACCGTCAGGTCGCACTCGATACCGCCGCGTTCGTTGGGCATCTGCGTATAGGTGATGGCTCCAACCGGCTGATCCATCTGATTATCGGTGATGCGTTGCAGGAAGGCCAGCGCGCCGGAGCCGAGAATTTCGATTTTACTGAACGAGGTTTCGTCAAAGATCGCCACCCGTTCGCGTGTAGCCTGGTGTTCCGCGCCGATGGCAGGCGACCAGTAGCGGCTGGCCCAGCCATTGGGTACAGGCCAATCCTGCCCATCCGCCAGCGCCTCGTTGCGAGCGAACCAGTTCGGGCGTTCCCAGCCCGACTTTTCGCCGAAGACCGCATCCAGCTCTTCCAGGCGTGTGTAAACTGGGCTGAGACGCAGCTGGCGCGCGCTGCTGCGTTCTCGCATGGGGTAGCTGATATCGTAGTAGGTGCTGTAGACCTCGTTGACGCGCGTGGCGATATAGCGACGGCTGGCGGTGTAGGCTCCAAAACGGCGGATATCCATTTCCCACAGATCGAGGCTCGGCTCGCCGTCTATTATCCATTCCGCCATCATTTTGCCCACGCCGCCCGAACCGGAGACGCCGTGCGCGCAAAAGCCGCAAGCCGCCCAGAAGCCTTTCACCTCAGGCGACTCGCCCAGGATAAATTCGCCATCAGGCGTGAACGACTCCAGGCCGTTGACACGCCTCACCAGTTCCACATCGCGCAGGGCGGGAAGACGCTCGACGCATCCGCGCACCAGGCTCTCGAAGCGCGGCGGGTCGAAAGACAGCACGGTGGGATTGTCGTTATCGGGAATCGCATCGAAATCGAAAGGCAGCGGGTCGTGTTCGTAGCCGCCCAGCACCAGGCTTTCACCATCCTGCCGGCAATACACCAGGTTATCGGGGTCGCGCAGATTCGGCACGCTGACGCCATTTGCCAGTTCCGGCAGCGGGCCTGTTTGCGCGTACTGGTGCTGCATAGGGACCAGCGGCATAGAAATACCCGCCATCCGCGCGATACGCGGCGACCAGATACCAGCAGCCACCACTAAGATTTCTGTGCGAATACGCCCCTGCGTTGTATCAATGGCCTGCACCTGCCCATTCACGATCTCTATACCTGTCACCCGTGTATGAGCATAGAAAGTCGCGCCGCGTTCGCGCGCCCCATCGGCAAGCGCCTGCGCCAGGATAGTCGCTTTAGCGGAGCCATCCGTAGGCAACCATAACGCGCCCTCGACCCCGTTCAGGCTCATCAAAGGGAACATGCGCTTTGCTTCGCTGGCGCTAATCAGTTCCGCCTCCAACCCCACGCTTTTCGAGAAACCCACCTGTCGTTGCAGCTCCTCCATGCGCTCCTTCGAAGAGGCCAGCCGCAAACTGCCCCCGCCAAAATAGCCCGGCTTGCCATCCACCTGTAGCGTCTTATAAAGCGCGACGCTATACACCAGCATCTTTGTCAGACTGACCGTGGAGCGCAATTGCCCCACCAGGCCGGGCGCGTGCGAAGTAGTTCCCCCCATCAACTCCCCCTGTTCAAGCACCACAATGTCGCGCCACCCGCGTTCCGTCAGGTGATAAGCAATACTGGAGCCAGCGATCCCGCTGCCTATAATAACAACTCTAGCCTGGTCTTGCATGAATGAGTCTCCTAATTTTTTCAATATAAAACTATAGAGGCTGCGGTCGCAACGCAAGCGTTGCGACCGCAGCCTCTATAGTTTTATATCTTCTAACCATTGTTCAAACGGCGATGTCTCAACATTATGCAAAAAGCGGTTGAGATGGTGATGGGCGTATTCCCGGTAATCGAAGTCGAGTTCAGAAACGCCCATCTGTAAAAAGCCCCAGAACGACTCGCGCAAATCTGAGCCGAGCCGCATCAGGTGCAAATGCGCCATATCCGCCACCCGCGTCTCGCCAAAATAGTAATGCAAAAGTAACTCGCAACCTTCACTGTCCAGCGATTGATTGACGGCGAAGTTGCCCAGGTCAAAGAAAGGATCGCCCATCCCGGCGTATTCCCAGTCAATAATCCAGATGGTAGAACCATCATCGATAAAATTGGTGGCGAGCAGGTCATTATGGCATGGCTTCGACTGCTGCACAGGCCCCAACGCCTCTTCAATACGGGTCATCAACGCGAACACGCGCGGCAGCGTATCTGGGAAAGCAACGCCGTATTGCAGCGCCAACTGGTGATAGTTGCGCACCGTCGCTAACGGGGAAAACGTGCCTGGGAAGTCTGGTCCGGTATGGTAACGCTGCATGGAGTTCACAATACGCCGCAATGTCCCCGGTTGCGCAGCGGATTCTGAAGTAATGGAGGCTCCAGTGACAAAATGTGTCACCAGCGCATCCTCTCCAGGCAAAAAGCGCAGCACGCGCGGAGCAACGCCCACCCGGGAAGCCAGCGTGGAACAGATGCTTTCGCGTTCCCGGTCGATGCCAAGCAGGTGCGTCCCCTTGCCCCCCACACGCAGCACAAACGATCCACCATCAATATCCACCCGATAATTCTGGTTGGTAATGCCGCCTTGCAGCGGTGTCACTACGGCTCGTTCCGCGCTCCAACCGGGTACCTGGCTGAGTATGTCTGCGATGTGTTGTTGCATCGTTCGGCCATCCCTCGCCCCATAAAGTATGAAGCTTTTAGTTGAGCATACAACCTGAGCCTTTGAGCGTCAAGCTTATACACGCTGGCAGTTTAACTATAAATTCGCGCAAATTGTGCCATACTCTATACTCCATCCGAAAAAAATTGTCCAGTCCCCGAAAAACTGGCTCTACCGCAACTTTTGTACTCAGCTTCCTCGTCCGCTTAGCACGAAAGTTACGGTAGAGCCAGTTTTGCGGGGACTGGACAGGTATGCCTGCTCACCAGGCACAAACTTTCTCTCCTTTCCCTTCCTAAAGAGCAGTCTCGTGAGATCGCTCCAGGAAGGTGGAACCGATGCTCCTCATGGTGTTGCCTGTAATCCTGGCATAGCCACCATGGTGAACTTAATATCGCTTGCAGAAGTTGGCAACGCATTCCCCCACCCTCCAGTAGTATTGATGCTGACTTTCTTGACCCCTTCCTGTTTGAGCAGGAGAGTCTGGGCATCTGCGAGAGGTTTTCCCGCAATCAACTGGGCGAAGGTGTGTTTCTGGGCATCGCTGAACTGGTAGACCCACATGCCCTCTGCACTGACGGACATTGTTGCCGTGCCATGTTCGTCTGTGTTCATTAGTAGCGGTGTCCCAATCGCCACGTCACCTATCAAGCCATAGTGAGTACCCGGCTGAGAGGTAGCATCACTTCTGAGTAAAGCGGTTGCGATAGAGCGGGTCGCCTGCTGATCATAGACCTCTCCTTTCCCGGTGACCGTGACTGTCACAGTGACATTGGCTACCCTGTCGCCAGCTTTATGATTCGCTTTGATGTTAGGAGTATAATCAGGGGTACTGACGAATTGTTCATTTGCCTGCACCTGCTTCTGTACCGAACTCTGAGCATCAGAGGTAAGCTGGCTCACCAGTGGGGCTGCCGCATCATCAATGTCGCTTTGTTGCACATAGGTGTAGTCATGTGCGTCTTGCCCACCGGTAAATGCCTGCGTGTTTTGAATGTAGAAGTTGACATTAGGATCATCTACAAGGTGATAGGAACCATCGATATCGTACGCAGAAATGTTGCCACCCGATCCAGCATTTTCTGCCCAGGCATCAAAAGTCTGACTTCCTGATGAAATCGAGTTGGTTACATCGACTAGCACATTCACTCCACTGTTACTTGGGATTCGCAGATAACCAACAGGAACCGTACCATTACCAGGTGAAATCGTCACTTTCCCTTTTGCCTGCGCGGCATCCTGATGCCCCTGGCCCGTCACTTTCACCGTCTTCGATAGCGCTTTCGCCGTAAACGAGAGGAGACGAGCCTGTACCTGATTCTGGGAGGCATCGGGTGTCCCTGTGACTGCACTGATGGTGTAGATCTTGGTCAAGCGCTGACTTGCCGGGGTCATTACCACACTGGCAGTAGCTCCGGGAAGAACGGTGGACATCCAGGAAATGAGAATCGGGGCACTCCCACCAACCAGGAGGATGATGAGCGCGATCAGCGCAAAGAGCCTCCATCTCCTGGGCATCTTCCATTGCTTTCCCTCATGAGGTGGCGTGTAAGGTGGCGGAGCCGCAACACCATACGCGGAGATTGCCACTGGAGCGCCTGGCGGGACATCTGGCTGCTGCGGAGGTGCAGGAGCATATTCAAGTTGAGGCGCTGACCCATGCGGCATTTGGGCAGGTAGAGCAGATGATAGCTGTGTATCTGCACCATAGACCGTATGCCCAGAGGGTGCAGACAACACCGCGAGTTCATCGGCAGGATGGCTCCCTTGCACCGGCACTGGTGAAGACGACTCAGAAATGCTTTTCCCACAGGTACTGCAACTCGTCGCATTGGGTGTCAGCCGGGTTCCACACTGAGGACAGAAGTGATAGGGTGACATGCTCACGACTGGTTGAGGCGGTATGGGAGGAAATGGCTGTTGTGTGGCATATCCAGGCTGCTGTGAAAAATCCGCAACAGGTTGGGATGGTGGATGCTGGTCACTGCCAGGTGATGTGTCCACCTGTGGCTGGTTTTGCCAGGAAGGGCTCTCTGGATCTCGATAGGGTGATTGAATGCTCATGGTCCCATGTTCCTTTCTTTTCCTTTCAGGGCTTCTTTTCTGACTGTATGTGTGTGGCTAAATTGCATACGCTCTCACTGTAATGTATAAAACATTGATGTCACCGAACTATCACAGAAAAGAGCTTTACTCCCACAGGTTGGTCACAGCTATACATCATAAAAAAGCTCGGAGTGACTCACATATTGAGAAATGGTATTCGATCCTGGTGAAGGAGCCTTTTTATTTGCCATCCCACTTTCCCATGTGCTACAATGAATCTGTTCCATTCAATGGAATAATTATCTGACCCTTAGACCTATCCGGGAAAGAAACGTGACCGTATACACTATCGAGGTGCGAGCAAACGCGGACCAGTACGACATACTGGCTCGTCAGGTAGCTCGCGAAATATTACAGTTACTTGATAGAGGCGACCAACAAGGTCTCATCCATCAACACCTTACAGTACGAACCGCGCAACTCTTTCACCTCACCGGCAACCTATCTCCCTCTCAATTAGACCAACTCACCCACAATTTACTGATCGACCCGGTCACACAAACAGCTATTATTTCACCGCCGCTCGATCAGGAGGACGACCAGGGCGTGGACATGCCCCCGCCCTGGCAACCCCTGGACAACACCATCGTCGATGTGTTCTTTCACCCCGGTGTCACCGACACGCTGGCGGAAAGCGTACAGACAGGCGCATCCATGCTGGGCATCCCAGGTATCGAACAAGTCTCTACAGGCCGCAGATACTACCTCGACGGACGATTAAGCGCGGACGATGTGCGCCAGATCACCGAATCCCTGCTGTACAACCCTGTTATTCAACAATACAATCTTCACCCTGTAGAGGCGCGATTTATCGCATCTGCGCCAGGCGCAGATGCGATAAATCGCGCCTCTACCTATATCCCCATCATTTCCATGAGCGATGCGCAATTATTGGACGTGAGCAAAAAGGGCCTGCTGGCCTTGAACCTGGACGAAATGCGCGCTATCCAGCATCATTTCAATGAAGAGGGCCGCGAGCCAACCGATGTTGAACTTGAGACGCTGGCGCAAACGTGGTCGGAACACTGCTCGCACAAAACCTTCAAAGCTACTATCGAGTATCGCGAAGTAGACGCCAGAGGCAATACCCTCGAGCAAGAGACCATTAACGGGCTGCTCAAAAGCTACATCATGCTGGCTACTCAGCAGGTAGCGCGTCCCTGGGTGGTGTCGGCCTTCAGCGATAATGCCGGTATTGTACGCTTCACGGAGACGCAGGATATTGCCTTCAAGGTTGAGACGCACAACCACCCCTCGGCCATCGAGCCGTTCGGGGGAGCCAATACAGGTGTGGGTGGCGTCATTCGCGATGTGCTGGGCGTCTCAGCGCAGCCCATCGCCTGCACCGATATACTCTGTTTTGGCCCGCCCGATACCCCTTCTGAAGAGTTGCCAGCAGGCCTTCTTACGCCGCGCCGTATTGCTGGCGGCGTGGTAAACGGTGTGCGCGACTATGGCAATAAGATGGGCATTCCCACCGTCAACGGCGCGATTCTCTATCATCCCGGCTATCTCTTCAACCCGCTGGTCTTCTGCGGCTGCCTGGGCATCCTGCCGCGAAACAGCCATCCACGCAGCGTGCAGCCCGGCGACCGCATAGTCGTACTGGGCGGTCGCACCGGGCGCGACGGCATTCACGGCGCAACCTTCTCATCCGGCGAAATGAGCAGCGAGATCAACGCGCAGGTCGGCAGCGCGGTGCAAATTGGCGCGCCCATCACCGAGAAAAAAGTCGCCGATGTGGTTATTCAGGCGCGAGATAGACAACTCTACTCGGCCATCACCGACTGTGGCGCAGGCGGCTTCTCTTCCGCCATCGGCGAAATGGGCGCGGACACAGGCGCGTATGTCGAATTAGAAAAAGCGCCCCTTAAATACCAGGGCCTGACCCCCTGGGAAATCTGGCTCTCCGAGGCGCAAGAACGCATGGTGTTAGCTGTCCCCTCTCAACACCTGGAGGACTTACTGGCAATCTGCGCCATCGAAGAAGTCGAGGCCAGCATCATCGGCGCCTTTACCAACAGCCATCACCTCATCGTCACCGACCACGGCCAAACCGTCGCCAACCTGCCCATGTCCTTCCTGCACGACGGCAGACCCAACAGAACGCTAGAGGCTGTATGGGTAAGGGAGGCGAATGGCCCAGCCGAGGATGACCAGGGCAGGGGCCCTGGCCCCTTCCCTGGTCGCTCGCCTTTGTGTTGCAATCATTATTACGACATCCCACCATAGCCTCTAAAGAATCCGTAGTGCGCCGCTACGATCACGAAGTGCAGGGCGCGACCGTACTCAAACCACTGGTAGGACTCGCAGGCAACGGCCCGGGCGACGCCGCCATTTTACAACCCATCCTCTCTGATGTAGGGACGCGATTTATCGCGTCCGCGTCACGCGCAGGCATCATCCTTTCCAACGGCATCAACCCGCTCTACGGGCAATTCGACCCCTACTGGATGGCGATGAACGCCGTTGACGAGGCCCTGCGCAACCTGACCGCCGTTGGCGGAGACATCGAACACACCGCCATCCTGGACAATTTCTGCTGGGGCAATCCCACCGACCCCGCGCAACTCGGTATGCTGGTACGCGCCGTCAAAGGTTGCCACGACGCGGCTACCGGCTTCGGCGTCCCCTTTATTTCCGGCAAAGACAGCCTCAACAACGAATACAGAGCAAATGGGCAACGCCTGCCCGTCATCCCCACGCTGCTCATATCCGCCCTCGGCGTCATCGACGACGCCGCCCAAAGCGTCGATATGTCGCTCAAACAACCCGGCAATCTGCTCTACCTTATCGGCCAAACACGCAACGAACTCGCGGGATCGCATTATCTTGAAATAACATTAACGGAAAGCCGCGCCAGGGCGGGGGCAAGCCTCACGGCGGGGGCAAGCCCCACGGGCGCGAACTTCACGAACGATTACCAGGGCGGGGGCAAGCCCCGCCCGTACCCTGTACGAAGGTCCGTGCTGCCCGTTGCACTGTCTCCTGCTATCGTAGCAGGGTACGGGCGGGGGCAAGCCCCGCCCTGGTTAGGTGAGCCAGAAGCAACAATTCCCGGCACCACCGTCCCCCGTGTCGATGTCGCGACTGCTCGCAACACCATGAACGCCGTAGGCAAGGCTATTCGGAGCGGCCTGGTTTTGTCCTGTCACGATCTCTCAGAAGGTGGACTGGCAGTAGCTGCCGCCGAAATGGCGCTGGCCGGGCTGCTCGGCCTCTCAATTGATATAGAACAGATACCGCTCGAAACTCTTGAATATCCTGACGAATTGCAAGCAACCATCCTGCTGTTCAGCGAATCGGCCTCGCGCTTCCTCTTAGAGGTTACGCCTCAACAGCAAGAAGCATTCGAGGCGCACATGCAGGCGCACCATGTTCATGACATAGCCTGCCTGGGCAATGTAACAGAACACGGGCGTTTTCAGGTGTGCCAGGGCAACCGCCTCCTGATCGACCTGACCGTTGACGAATTACAAACAGCATGGAAAGGAGAACCGGCATGAGTACACCGCGCGCCCTGGTATTACGCGCTCCCGGCATCAACTGTGATCGGGAGACGGCTCATGCCTGTCGCCTGGCCGGATTTGAGACGCACCTGCTGCACATCAACCAGCTTATATCGCAGCCAAAGCGCCTGCTGGATTTCCACTTTCTGGTCATTCCAGGCGGCTTCTCCTATGGCGATGACCTCGGAGCGGGTACCTTACTGGCAAAAAACCTGACCATCCACCTGGGACCGCAATTGCGCCGCTTCATCGATGAGGGCTGGCCGGTGCTGGGTATCTGCAACGGTTTTCAAACGCTTGTGCGCGCTGGTCTGCTCCCCGGCCCCGAAGATACGCTGAAAGAATATTATGCTGAGCGCAGCGAAGCATCTCTCGGCCCAGCGAGCGAGACCCTTCGCTACGCTCAGGGTGACAACCATGAACAACCGCTCGCCAGCCTGACCAGCAACGCCTCGGCGCAATTTGAATGTCGCTGGGTATCTCTATCTGTGCTCGATAGCCCCTGTATCTTCACCCAGGGCATCGATCATCCCATCGAATTGCCCGTCGCGCACGGCGAAGGCCAGTTCGTTTTAGCAGATTCCGCGCTGCTTTCGCGCTTGCAAGCAGACAAGCAAGTGCCAATCGTGTATACTATATCTACGCGGCGGGCAACACCCTCGCCTGCCGCGCCCATGTTCTTACACACCCCAACTCCCTATCCTGCCAACCCCAACGGCTCTACCGGCAACATCGCCGGCATATGCAACACGCGCGGCAACGTCTTCGGCCTCATGCCCCACCCCGAACGCTACACGCAATCCATCCAACACCCGCAGCGGCGCGGCAATGATGGGGCAGGTGATGGTCTGCTCATCTTCAAGAACGCATTTGATTACGCGAATTCAATGCTGTTGGCGGGCGATGGGACACTGCGTGTCCCATCGCCCGCCAACAGCATTGAATCTTCTTATGCCACCAGCGGCGTCAATATCGCTGCTGCCGATGCCGCTAAAGAATTGATGCGCCAGGCTGTGCGTGCCGCGCAGGGGCCGCAAGTGCTAGCGGGCATGGGCGCGTTCGCGGGTGTCTTCGCCCTGAACGGCCTGGGGCAAATGCGCAAACCCGCTCTAGTGGCATCCACCGATGGCGTCGGCACCAAAACCCTCATCGCGGCGCAGGCCGGGCGTTTCGAGGGCATCGGCTACGACCTTGTTCATCACTCCATCAACGACCTGCTGACCCAGGGCGCGCAGCCTCTATTCTTTATGGACTATCTCGCCATGGGGAAACTCGATCCGCAGCAGGCCGCCGCCATCGTGCGCAGCGTAGCTGACGCCTGCCGCGCAGTCAACTGCGCTCTGCTGGGCGGCGAAACGGCTGAAATGCCCGATGTCTACTTGCCGGGCGCATTTGATCTCGCCGGAACCATCGTCGGCATTATGGAACAGGACATACTGCTCAATACGCCAACTATGCAGCCCGGCGACATGCTGCTGGGACTGCCGTCAAGCGGCCTGCACACCAACGGCTATTCGCTGGCGCGGCGCGTCTTCGCCAGCTACCCACTCGATACCGTCTTTCCAGAACTGGGCGAACCACTGGTAGATGCACTGTTACGCCCGCATCGCTGCTACCTGCGCGAGCTACAAATGTTGCGCGAATATCCAGACATCTGCATCAAAGGTATGGCGCACATCACAGGCGGCAGCTTCGAGGGCAATATCTCGCGTATCCTGCCTCCAGGCATACAGGCGGTCATCGAAACCGGAGCGTGGCACGTTCCGCCCATATTTGAATTGCTCGGACGCCTCGGCAACGTGGCACGACACGAGATGTACCGCGCCCTCAACATGGGCGTGGGCATGACATTGGTAGTTTCGCCTGAAGCCGCGAACACAGCGCGGCGCATCTTACCCGAGCTACTCACCATCGGCTATCTGAGAGAAGGCGAGGGCGTTATCATAACGTAAGGAAAAATAATGGCAAATCAACCAGAATTTGGCCCCCTGCTGGCAGAGGGCAAAACCAAACTCATTTATGCCTATCCAGGCGACGATATCCTGGCTTATATGGTCAACAAAGACCAGATCACGGCAGGCGATGGCGCGCGGCGCAACGAAATCGCGGGCAAGTCGCGCTGGAGTACCATCACAACCGCCAACGTCTTCCGTTTATTAAACGAGAAGCATATCGCCACCCACTTCGTCGAGCAAATCAACGATGTGACGCTGCTGATACGTCGCTGTCACATGCTGCCTGTCGAGCAGGTCATGCGCCGCATCGCCACCGGTTCCTACCTCAAGCGCCACCCGGAGGTCAGCGAAGGCACGCGCTTCGAGCCGGCGCTGGTTGAGACCTTCCTGAAAGATGATGCGCGCCACGACCCACAAATCTGGGAAGCCGATATCATCAACATGGAACTGGCAACCCTACCCGAAATCGACTGGATGGCGGAGCAGGGACGCCGCGTATTTGAAACACTCGAACGCGCCTGGGCAAGCGCAGATGTCACACTCGTTGACCTGAAAATCGAATTTGGCCGCGACCCACAGGGACATTTGATGGTGGCCGATGTCATCGATAACGATAGCTGGCGCATCTGGCCCGGCGGCGACAAAAACCGGATGCTCGACAAACAGGTCTACCGCAACCTGCAAAACGTCACTCCGGCAGACTTGCAGCAAGTCGCCGACCGATACGCCCTGGTAGCAGACCTGACCGGCAAACTGAAATTATCATAGGCCATGTTGAAACGCCAGATTGTCTGATGAATTTTGACAACCGAATAGAGTAATCACGAGAAACGCCTGCCTCCGTCCTGATGAACTTTGACAACCGAACAGGGGAATGGAAGCGCCCCACTGTCCCTACAAAAAAAATTATCGCGCAAAATGAGCGGTATATGTCCTGTATTGAGCAGGAATGATAAATTCTGACGACCCGATGGTGTCGTCTTCTGTAGGGACAAGGGGTGGGGTAGAGTGGATGAGGGGGCCTTGTGCTTGTCCTCGTGGGAGGGCGACCATGCTGCTTCACGGAACCCCTGGCGAATCGTGTTGCCACCAGGACAAGCACAAGGCCCCCACCCATCCCCACATCCGCCCCTTGTCCCTACAGGACGGGGCTACGCCATTACCCCATTCGGTTGGCAAACATCATCAGGACGGGGCAACGCGCATTGCTGCATTCGGTTGTCAAACATCATCAGGACGGGGCAGCGCGCATTGCTGCATTCGGTTGGCAAAGTTCATCAGGACGGAGCGAGCGAAAACTTGAATGACAGCGTAGGATTGGGGATGCGGATTTTAGGTAAATACAAGGAGCAAACTATGGAGAGACTACACGACGCCTGTGGAGTAGTGGGCATCTTCGCGAAAGATAACGGCGCGAGTATCGACGTGCGCCGCTATCTCACATTAGCACTGACTGCCCTGCAACATCGCGGCCAGGAGAGCGCGGGTATGGCGGTCTACGACCACGATGGCAAACTAGTCAGCCGTGTCAGTATGGGCAAGGTGCGCGAAGTCTTCTCCGACACCGGGACAGGTCTGCCAGAGACTCGCTGCGGCATCGGCCATGTGCGCTACTCAACCACAGGCTCCAGTTGCGTAGAGAATGCCGGCCCGTTCGTGGTGGGTGAATGGCGCGGCCAGCAGGAAACCATCGCCGTTGCCCATAACGGCAACCTCGTCAATGGCCCTACCCTGCGCGAAGAGTTGCCCCAGGAGTACCTGCACTCCACCACCGATAGCGAAGCCATCGCGCTGCTGCTCCTGCACGCGCAGGGTTCTACACTACGCGAGCGCATGATCGCTACATTCCCGCAACTGCGCGGCGCATATAGCATGGTGATGCTGGCCGATGGTAAGCTCTACGCTATGCGCGACCCCTGGGGAATGCGCCCATTGTGTATTGGACGTATCGATGATAACTGGATCGTCGCCTCTGAATCGTGCGCCATCGACCGCATCGGCGCGAACTTCGTGCGCGAAGTCGAACCGGGTGAGCTTATCACCATTGATGAACAGGGAATGCGCTCCGAAATACTGGCAAGTATCCCGCGTAAATCGCTGTGCGTCTTCGAGTACATCTATTTCTCCGACGCGACCAGCCAGCTTAATGGCAGGTACGTCTATGACGTGCGCGAAGCTCTGGGGCGCGAACTGGCACGCGAGCATCCCATCGAGGCAGACATCGTCATACCCGTGCCTGACTCCTCGATTCCTGCCGCGCTCGGCTACGCCGCCGCCTCCGGTATCCCCTATGGGCATGCCATCATCAAGAACCGCTATAGCGACCGCACCTTTATCAAACCCGATCAGCGCCTGCGCCAGTTGGAAGTAGACCTGAAATTCAACATGGTCAAGCCCAAAATACAGGGCAAACGCCTGGTGGTTGTCGATGACTCCATTGTGCGCGGTAACACCATGAAACGGCTGGTCGCCGCCCTGCGCCACCAGGGAGCAAAAGAGATTCACCTGCGCTCAAGCTCGCCGCCGCTGCGCCATCCATGTTATTTCGGCATCGACATCCCGCAGGAAAACGAGCTAATCGCCGCCGGTCGCACAGTGGAAGAGATTGCAGAATATATCGACGTAGATAGCCTGGGCTACCTGAGCATTACCGGCCTGGGACGCGCCATCGCCTCGGCCAATGGCAGCCAGAGCCTCGATGATGCGCGCGCCAATGCCTCGCTGCACAACGAATTTTGTTACGGCTGCATGGTCAAACAAGGCTGGCCGTATGACCCGCTCGCGGGGAAACAAGGCGTATCTTTAGTGCAGCAACGACAAGAAATCAAGTTACTATCCTGACGCATTTTACCAACCAAATCCGGTAATATGCATCGTCCCTGACGAACTTTGACAACCGAATGGGGTAATCACTCGAACACGCCCGCTTCCGTTCTGATGATCCTTGACCACCGAATCAGGTAATCATTAGAGCGCCCGCTTCCGTTCTGTAGGGACAAGGGG
The DNA here is from genome assembly GCA_963769535.1 of uncultured Chloroflexia bacterium. Taxonomy (GTDB): domain Bacteria; phylum Chloroflexota; class Ktedonobacteria; order Ktedonobacterales; family Ktedonobacteraceae; genus CF-113. Next base: position 1,567,883 of record CAVYMC010000011.1, read on the forward strand.
CGGATGCGGGGAAGGGCGGGGGCCTTGTGCTTGTCCTCGTGGCAATACGATTCGTTGGGGTTCTGTGAGGCACGATGGTCGCATCCCCACGAGGACAAGCACAAGGCCCCCTCATCCACCCTACCCCACCCCTTGTCCCTAATGAACTTTTCCAACCGAATGCAGTAATGCGCGTGGCCCCGTCCTGTAGGGACAAGGGGCGGATGTGGGGATGGGTGGGGGCCTTGTGCTTGTCCTGGTGGCAGCGCGATCCGCCCGGGTTCCGTGAGGCAGGATGGTCGCATCCCCACGAGGACAAGCACAAGGCCCCCTCATCCACCCTACCCCACCCCTTGTCCCTACAGAACGCTGAGCGCTTTCATTACCCCATTTAGTCGTTAAAATTCATCGGGACGCCTGGGACGCGAGCGTCCCGACTAGTAGGATTACCTGTTCGTTGAAGGGTCTATTTTAGAAATATAGAGGGAGGATATAACATGCAAGTGTTGGTAATCGGTTCAGGCGCGCGCGAACACGCCCTTGCGTGGAAACTGGCTCAGAGCCAGCGCGTCACAAAGGTCTATGCCGCGCCGGGCAACCCCGGTATGCTGGACTGTGCCGAATGCCTGCCCATGCGTATCGACATGGGCAACTTCACGCAACTGGCCGATTACATCGAACGCGCGCGCATCGACCTGACCGTCATTGGCCCCGAAGCGCCGCTCGTCGATGGTCTCGCCGATATGTTGCGCGCGCGCGGCCTGCATGTTTTCGGCCCAGGCGCGGCAGGCGCGGCCCTCGAAGGCAGCAAAGCCTTCGCCAAACAACTGATGCAGGAGGCTGGTATTCCCAGCGCGCAGCATCGCATCTTCACCGATGCTCAATCGGCCTTTGCCTACCTTGAAGATCATGGCGCGCCCGTCGTCGTCAAGGCCAACGGCAACGCCGCCGGCAAAGGCGCGATTGTCGCCCTGGACATGCAGGCCGCGTTCGACGCCGTGCGACAGATGATGGTTGAGCGTGTCTTTGGCGCAGCCGGAGACGTGCTCGTAATCGAAGATTATCTCCAGGGCGACGAAATCGGCTCAACCGCGCTCTGCCACGGCACGCACTACTTGCCATTGACGCTCACACAGGATCACAAACGCGCTCTCGATGGCGATCAGGGCCTGAACACAGGTGGCATGGGCGCGTTCACTCCCCTCTCTTTTGTCGATAAGACCACCGAACAAGACATCATGCGCACTATCGTGGCCGCGACTTTGCAGGCATTGAAAGCCAGGGGCATCGAGTTCTCCGGTGTACTCTACTCCAACATCATGCTGACCGAACGCGGCCCGATGGTGCTGGAACACAACACGCGCTTCGGCGACCCTGAGACGCAGGCCCTCATGCTGCTCATGCAAGACGACCTGTTGCGCGTGCTGGAGTTCTCCCATACGCTGCCCGTGAAAGTCGATAGCCTTTGGCGGCCCGGCTATGCCGTCAGCATTACGCTGGCATCGGGCGGTTACCCCGGCCAGTATCGCAGCGGCCTCCCCATCACCGGCCTTGACGAGGCCAATCGCCTACCAGACGTGCAGGTCTTTCACGCCGGTACCGCCCTGCAAAATGGGCAACTGGTAACGGCTGGTGGCCGCGTGCTCAGCGTGGCCGCCTACGGCGCAACCTTGCAAGAAGCAGTCGCACTTGCATATGACGCCGCAGCGCGTATAAAATTCGATGGTATGCACTACCGCCGCGATATTGCGCATCGCGGGTTACAATAGATGTAAGGAGAAATATGGCAGCACAGGTAATCATCATCATGGGTAGCAAAGGCGATCTGCCGCACGCGCAGTCCGTCGCCAAAACGCTCAAAACGCTGGATATCAGCTATGCCATGCGCGTCTGTTCCGCACACAAGGCCACGCGGCGCTTGATGGAGATATTGCAAGGCTACGAGTCGGCTGGCCCTCTCGTCTACATCACCATCGCGGGACGCTCCAACGCTTTGTCCGCAGTAGTTGACGCCAATACACGCTATCCCGTCATCGCCTGCCCGCCCTTTAGCGACCGTTTCAGCGGTATGGATATTCTCTCATCGCTGAGGCTGCCGTCTGGCATAGCCTCGCCCACTATTTTAGAGCCGGAGGGAGCAGCCTTACTGGCCGCCAAAATGCTGGCCTTCGCGGATAACACGCTCTGGCAACGTTTAGAGAACTACAAGCAGCGCCTGTCTGCCGAACTGACCCAGGCGGATGAAGAGGTGCAGCAGTTGTGAGCAGCAATAAAGACGAGACCTTCGAGTGGAAAATACGGGATAAGGGACGGATGAAGGTGGCAGGTCAGCCTGAAGTCTCCGAAGCATCCATCTCATTAAAGCAACCCGCGCTGCGCCTGGGAGTCTTACTCTCCGGCTCCGGCAGCAACCTCCAGGCCTTGATCGATGCCATCGAGAGCCACGAACTCCCCGGCGTAGAAATCGTGCTGGTCGTGAGCAACAACATCGACGCCTACGGCCTGGAACGCGCCCATAAACATCACCTGCAAGCCATGTACCTGCCCTGGCAAAATCGCGAGGAGTGCGAGGCCAAACTGACCACCTGGCTACAACTCTTTCAGGTTGATCTGCTCGTGCTGGCAGGCTGGATGCGCATCCTCAGCGCCCCCTTCCTGTCACAATTCCCGCGCCGCGTCATCAACATTCACCCCGCGCTTCTACCCGACGACGGAACCGGCAGCTCCTACACCAGCAGCGACGGCGCCACCATCCCCGTCTTTCGCGGCCTCCACGCCGTCCGGCAAGCCCTCGACGCCGGCGTAAAAATAACCGGCAGTACCGTCCATTTCGTAACCCCCGAAGTAGACGCCGGCCCCGTCATTTGCCGCGAAGAAGTAGCAATTCTTGAGGGCGATACCGAGGAGAGCCTACACGAACGACTGAAAGTAGTGGAACACAGGTTGATTGTGCAGGCGGTGAGGAAGCTACGGTAAAGCAGCCACGGACGACCAGGGCAGGAGCAAGCCCAGCCCTGGTAGGTTTTTGCGTTCCGTAGGGGCGGGGGCGGTGTTAGGCGGAGTGGGGACGCTTGCGTCGCCCTCGTCCTGTTCCCCTGGCCGCAACACCCTACCCGGTGGGCGACGCAAGCGTCCCCTCCCATCCCTACATCCACCCCCGCCCCTACAGAATTCTTGCGCCTTTCCAAAATACCTAACAGTGAAAGGCTAAGCTCTGCCCCTGCCCTGGTCAACACACGCCCGGCAAATAATCTCTTGCGCTAACTTCCACTATCGGTTACACTACGAGTACAACACTATCCACAGGCAAAATAACTGCATGAGGAGTACATGTGATGGCAGGCAACTCAGGTGGACAGGACAAACCAGCGCTTGAACTGTACTACTCCTACGCGCAAGAGGATGAAGCGTTATGCCTGGAACTTGTAAACCGCCTGAAACTTTTAGAGCGTGAAAACCTCTTCAAAAGCTGGTATCGCGGCATGATTCTTTCTGGTGCCAATATAGAACATGAAATTGAGAGCCAGCGAGACTGTGCCAGTGTCATACTTCTGCTTATCAGCCCCGATTATCTGGTAACTGATGCCTGTTACAATGAAATGCAATGGGCGTGGGAGCGCGAGCAGGCAGGCCAGAAGCGCGTGATTCCCATTATCCTGCGCCCAACATCGATAGAAACAGGCTCAAAAACCTTCCCGTTCAAAACAACGCAACTTCTCCCCACAGGCGGCAGACCCGTTACCACCTGGCCCTCCCATGACGAAGCCTTTCAGGATATCCTCCTGGGTATGCGCCGAATACTTGAACAAAAGGAACCGCAAGAGCGCGAATCTGTGCAAACGTTCGTTTGGAACCTTCCCTATACGCGCAACGCGCTTTTCACCGGGCGCGAAAACCTGCTGCAACAACTACATGCTAACCTCGCCAGCAACAAAGCCGCCATACTCACGCAGCCGCAGGCCATCAGCGGACTGGGCGGCATCGGCAAAACGCAGACCGCCGTGGAATACGCCTATCGCCACCGCGACGACTACCGCTCCATCCTGTGGGTCAACGCCGCCACGCGCGATACTATCATCACCAGCTTCCTCGAACTGGCAACGCTGCTGAAGCTCCCCGAACAAGAGGCACAGGATCAGAACATTATGATCGCTGCCGTGAAACACTGGTTCGCTGCTCACGATGCCTGGCTGCTCATCTTCGATAACGCCGATGATCTCCCCATCGTGGAAGACTTTTTACCGCCAGGAGGTAAGGGCCATCTGCTGCTCACCACGCGCGCTCACGCCCCCGGCACACTCGCCAACAGCCTCGCCGTTCGAGCAGATGGACACGCCAGAAGCCATGCTGCTCGTACTGCGCCGCGCCAAAGTCCTACAACCCGACGATACGCTCGATCTGGTCAGCGCCGACGACCGCGCCACTGCTGAAGCCATCGCGTAAGTAATGGACGGATTGCCGCTCGCCCTCGATCAGGCCGGAGCCTACATCGAGGAAACGCAGTGCAGTCTGGCCTCCTACCTGAACCAGTACCGCATACGCCAGGGCGCGCTCCTGAAGCGACGCGGCGGCACGGGCAAGCAGCACCCCGAACCAGTCGCCGCCACCTGGTCGCTCTCCTTCGAGCAGGTCGAAAAGCTGAACCCCGTCGCCGCCGATCTCCTGCGTTTCCTGTCCTTCCTCGCCCCCGATGCCGTTCCCGAATCACTCGTCATCGATGGCGCTTCCGAACTCGGCCCCACCTTACAACCCCTTGCCACCGACGCAGCGCTGCTGGACGAATCCATCGCCGCCCTCGCGCGCTACTCGCTGGTCAAGCGTAAGCGTGAAGACGCCACCCTCACCGTGCATCGATTAGTGCAGACAGTTTTGAAAAACGGCATGGACGAGCCAACGCAGCGCCAGTGGGCTGAATATGCAGTGCGAGCCGTCAATGAGGCATTTCCAGATGTAGGAGATTATCGCAACTGGCCGCGCCACCAGCAGTTTCTTCCCCATTCTCAGGCTTGCGCTGCGCTGATCGACCAGTGGCAATTTGCATTCTCTGAAGCAGGAAGGTTGTGCAATCAGGTTGGATACTACTTAGATGATCGCGCTCAATATACCGAGTCACAAACTTTCTTCCAGCGTGCCATCACGATTGGAGAAAAGACGTTAGGGCCAGATCATCCCAATCTGGCAATCCGGCTCAACAATCTGGCCTTGCTCTATAAGAAGCAAGGGAAGTATGAGGAAGCGGAGCCGTTGTACCGACGCGCCATCGCAATTTTCGAGAAGGTGTTTGGGCCAACGCATCCCAACACGATTACTGTACGAAAGAATTATGAGGAATTTTTGAGGCAATGGAAGAAGGGAGGGTAGCGTTGTTTTTCGTGATAGCGAGCGGGGGGCGGTGAGGCAATATGTGATGGGTCGATACGATTGGAGATAGGGACGAGGGCGGCGCAAGCGCCCCCACCGCCCGTCCCAACCCAGCCCGCCCCTACACGGTGACATGACGATGGGTCGCGTTGTTGGTAGGGGCGGGGGATGATGCGGTGATGGGTGGGGCGCTGCGCCGCCCTCGGACCCCATCTAATCGCGGCGGGATTTTCGCCGCCCTCGGACCCCATCTAATCGCGGCGGGATTTTCGCCGCCCTCGGACCCCATCTAATCGCGGCGGGATTTTCGCCGCCCTCGGACCCTGGATTTCCCTGACGTTCGTGGGCGCATATCTCAATAGGCATCATGAACACCCGACGAAACGAAATGCCATGAGGACAAGCACAAGGCCCCCACACATCACCGCATCCGCCCCTTGTCCCTACAGGACGGAAGGACGGAGTTGTCAAAATTCATTAGATTATTGACGGCCATCCCTCACGGTGTCAACCTGTTCAAATCTCTCGGAAACGTCGTCGCTAACCGCACGTTTGGAATACCCGTAAGCTGCATCAGCAGGCGTTCCATGCCGATAGCAAAGCCGCCTTCTGGAGGCATCCCATAGCGGAAGGCTTCCAGGTAGGTTTCAAATGGTTCTACTGGCAAGTGCGCCTTCTCAAGCGCGGCCAGGTAATCGGCGTAGAGATGGAGGCGCTGCCCGCCCGTCACCAGTTCGGTTCCCCGGAAAAGCAGGTCAAAGGAGTTGGAGTACTCAGGCCGCTCAGGGTCGGGGTACGTATAGAATGGCCGTTTGCGCATCGGATAGCCCGTCACGAATAGGAAATCGCTGCCGAACTCCTGTTTAGCCCACTCGCCCAGCCAGCGTTCATCCTGCGGCGACAGGTCAGGCTCACCGCGCACATCCACGCCGTGCCGCTGCAAAATCAGCTCCTGCGCCTCCGAGAAGTGGATGTGCGGTATCTGCTCCGGCACGACCGGCATCACCACGCGCAATAGACCCAGTTCGGCTGCATACCTTTCTTTGAGATGCGCAATAATACCCTCCATCACATCGCGCAGCAGGGCCATGACGGTGAAGTGGTTCTCGATAAAGCCGAACTCGGCGTCCAGGCTCACGTATTCGTTGATGTGGCGCGTGGTGTCGTGCGGCTCGGCGCGGAAGACCGGGCCAACCTCGAAGACGCGCTCGAAAACGCCCACCATGATCTGCTTGTAGAACTGCGGGCTTTGCGCCAGGAACGCGGACCGCCCGAAGTAATCCAGCTTAAAGACGTTCGCGCCGCTTTCGGTGGCGGCTGCCACAATCTTGGGCGTCTGTATCTCCGTGAAATCTCGCGCCATCAACACTGCGCGAAAACCGGCCATCACGCCCGCGCCCAGCCGTAGCATGGCCCGTCGCTCCGGGTTGCGGTGAGTAATAACGGCATGATCGAGCAGCGTGGTAAGGTTGGCAGCTATCTTGCGCTTGTTCAACGATACCGGCAATGCCTCTGTCACCGGCGAAACCACTTCTATACGCAGGTTATGCAGTTCGATGCCGCCGGGCGCTTGCGGCATCTCCACAACATCGCCCTCGATGGCGATCACGCTTTCGACGCCCGCCGCGCTCTCCACCAGTGGCGCGATTTCAGCCGGGGTTTCAGCCACCTCTTGCAGCGTTCCCCACCCATCGCGTACTACCATAAAATTGATGCCACCCATCTGGCGCAGCGATTGCAGCCAGCCCTTCACAAGCACACGTTCGCCCACAAACGCGCTAACCTCAAGCGTGCCAATTCGTTGCATAGCAAAAATCCTTTCACATTTGGACAAAAAAAGCCCTCGTCCTTCTAACTCGGAGGACGAGGGCTTGTGATATACACTTGCCTGTCGTGGTGCCACCACCATTTGCCCCGTCATGGGGCCTTTACCGGTTCAATTCAGCGCGCATAAATAAACCGTCGCGCTAGAACGGGCGCGTCCCGAAACTGGCTAGCCATCGCTGTCTCTCTGGGCAGCGTAGTTCACCGGTTGGCTCAGGGATGTCTATGAGAAAGCTGACGGCGGCGCTCCCAGCATTTGTACCGCTCTCTGATCGTCAGCAGGCTTCCCATTCAGTTCCCATCACAGCCATTTTGTATTATTGCTTGAAAACAACTATACCATGACGCTATGTGCATGTCAACGCGCCTATTCCACCGGTTCCTCCGGGCTGGAAACCAGCAGGCGGATGAAACGCCTCAGCGCGTAAAAGACCAGGTAATAGATGACAATGGCAATCAACGTGGAAAACTCGAATGACTGGTTGGGCGGGTGAATCGACGGCGACTTCACAATGCCCTGGAATGGTAAGAGCGGGATAGATGTTAAAGCGTAGAGAAATCCCGCGAACGGGTTGTTCGGGTCCGCCCCTATCAACTGCAGAATGAAGCGAATCGCCAGCACCGTCTCCAGCACCATGAGGAACCAGAGCAGATAATCGTTGAATTTGCCAATGGCAAACCGCACCGTCATCGCTTTTTTCTGGCGTTCTCCCTCGCTGCGAAAGCTATCGACAGGCTCTAACATCTGCGGAGCATCAGTTACAGGCTGAGACACCGTCGGAGCAGCATAAGCCTGCGGCTGATACTGGGGCTGCTGCCGGGGCTGCAGTTCTTCCATAGGAGGGTAGGCTTCAGTTGGTTGAGTGCCAATAGACTCGTCGGGAAAGGGGTTGTTATAATACATGCACGCTCCTCCATGTAGTTGACCGGGCGGACGACCGCGGCGGTCGCTCCTATCCAGGCGCCGGTATAATTCCTATCTTCAACGATTATAACATGAACTACCTGTTAAGTGCTACGGCGGACCAGCAGAACAATGCCCTCGGCCTGCGCGAGGATACGAAACTGCCTCTGCAAGCTGTTCAGTTTGCTTGACGCTTCCGCCCGGTTAGCCAGTGTGAGATTGTTAAGATCAACAACAACGTACTGTACCATCTGGTTGCAGCGAGAGTCTAAGCATATGGTAGGAAAGACAGTCACGAAGCGGCGCTCACTCAAATGCGGATTGAGGTCATCGCTGGCAGAGACCGAGGCGTCAGGCGGAATCATCGCCAGCACTTGATTGATATGTTGTTCCCGGCTCCCCGGATCATGATCGGCCCAGAACGAACTCAGCGCCCCCGCCATCAGCACCAGGTTGAGTCCAAGCATAACCGTAATCCAGGCAAACGTCGTCCATTGCAGGCGCGCAGGCGAGGTCGAACGCGCTAATGGCTGCATCCGCTTACTAAAACGTTGCCATTGCTCCCCCCTCCACCTGGGCAGCGTCATCCGCCACAGGCGCGCTTTCAGAGGCCCAAAACGCCCCCACCACCCTTCCCAACCTCTCCCGCCCCTACTCGCCCACCATCCAAATGCTGTTGTAGGGGCGTGGGATGTGGGGATGATGGGTGGGGGCGCTTGCGCCGCCCTCGTCCCCTCATCCCCATGCTGGACTGACCATCCTTGCCATAAAGCCAGGAAGCGGCGCGTCCCGTGAATAGCCGCAATCATCACGAATGGAATGATCGAGGCGTTATAATGATACACCCCGCTATACAGCAGCGGGTCTGTTGACAGCAAGTTGACGGCCAGGCTGGGTAACGTCGGCAAGAGCCATTCGGGAGCAAGCAAAGGCAAGAATCCTGCGCCTCGCACCAGGCTTAACAGGTAATACAGCCGGTCAATCGTGAAGAAAAGACTGAAGAAGACCCAGGGGCGCACGAATAGATTGAGAATAGCTGCCACCGGAGAACTGCCCAGCTCCTCGTAACGGTACCAGAAATTGTTGGCCTGCACACCTGGATAGAAATGGGGTATGATGATTCTGAAAGCGATCAAACTCCACAGCGCCCCCCCAATCAGCAGGGTCAGGCCCAGGCGCGGCAGCTTATATTTCCAGATAACGAGTATGCCAAGCATAGCAATAGCCAGCGGCACATCCTCTTTAGTGCAGGCTGCCAGAACGCAGGCGACCAGAAACCAGGCGTAATGCTTATACTCGAGCGCCAGCAGCGCGTACAAGAGCAGAGGCGTCGCCAGGGCAACCGGGTGGAAATCGAATATGTTCAATCCAATCAGCGCGGGCGCAAGCAGATAGGTCGTTGCCATCAACGCGGCCAGCAGAGGCCATTGCGGAATAATCTTGCGCGTCAGCAGGAAGACGGGCAGCGAACCAGACGCCAGCGCGAGCGTCTGGAATACCAGCAAAATACGCGGGTCCGCGCCAAAGCTATACAGCAGCGACAGTGGCAGGATAATCGGCTCGAAATGGATCGCGAGCCGGGTTGGTGGCCCATACCAGTCGATAGCCTGGTTGGTGAACTGAAAGAGACGGCCATGCAGCGTATTCCAGAGCACCTGGTCCATATTGCCAAGATCAAAGGCGGTAGCCTTAAAAGTCTCATAACGCAGGATAGCCTGGTGACTCATCTCCAGGCTATACACAATCGTTACAACTGCCAGAAATATCCACGCCAACCACAGCTGGGTGCGCCGGTCAAATCGTTGCATGTCAAATCCTGACGTAGGCCATATAGATACCTATCCCCACAAGTAGCATAAATGCGTAAACGATTAAATACTCCGGCCAGTCACCTGTGCGGAAACGCCAGCGTGGATTGGGCGGGAAACCGTAGCGGCGGTGATCGGGCCACAGCAACGGCACGCCACCTTCCGTCAAGCCATCAGCCGCGATATGCATAACGCAGCCGAATAAGACAGCGAAAAAGACCAGGTGCGTCTCGCCAATAAATTGCGCCGGGAACACAAACCCACGTTGTCCCAGCAAATATTCTACCAACCGTTCCAGCCCGAGCGCTAACAACGATCCCAGGAACAACCCCAGAATGCTATGAAACAGGGTGCGATGCCCTGCCACATGCTGAATTTCTTTGCTGATCCAGCCAAGCTTGCGCCCCATCGTGCTACGCGCATTATCAATATCGGGCAGCAGCGCGCCAAAACCCACCATGAAGTAAAAAATGGCCTTATTGACAACCAGGCTAAGCGGAACCGAGCCTGCCATCGTGAGGGGGGGACCTGAGAGATGCGCAAAGCTATCCAGCACAACACCAGCAGTTAAGCCAACCAGTAAATGCGATTTACCGAGCATGAAACCAGTCTCCTCAATCAATTGCTCTATTTTGTCGCTCATTGTAGAAGTTTTTAGAACAAAGGTCAAGAGGTTGGTTGACTTTGTTGGGGAAACATGGTACAGATTTGTGGGTATTTTGTATCTTTATTTTTATAGCCGTTATACTCTATAAAATATTTCAGTCTGCTGAAAGACTGACAGGGAGGACCTCCGATAATCCCTTGAAAATACCCTTTCGTCGGATGGAAGGTATGAATAAGGCGATGCGAGCGATTAGTACTCTAGTGCTGCGTTCGTGAAAAGGTGATAGAATAAGAAAGGAGGTAAATACAGGGAAAGGAGCAAGGAAATGCCGAAGATTTTGCGTGTGCGGGCATCACAAGATGACAAAGAAGAGAAGCAAGTGCGCAAATTGGCGGCGAGTCGGCACGGACCAGCAGATTGGATCCTGCATGCTCGCATGGTGGCCCGCAGTTGGGACGGAGAGCGGGTGGAAGCGATAGCCAGGGAGGTAGGGTGTAGTGCACTGACGGTGCGACGGCGGCTGCACCGCTTCGATGCAGTGGGGATCGAGGGACTGGGCGACCGGCCCAAACCCGGCCGACCCCGTCGGTTGACGGCAGCCGATGAGAGCAAGCTCATCGCATTGGTGCGTCAGGCTCCCCCCGGGCGATTAGTGACGCAGGAAGATGGGACGATGGTGGCGCGTGACGAAAAAGGCTCGGCCCAGTGGAGCCTCACTGCGCTGGCCCAGGCTGCCAAAGAGACCGGTATGCAGGTCAAACGCAGCCAGATCCGCACGATCCTCTTGCGTGAAGGGGTGCGATGGCGCCAGACCCACAGCTGGGGGACTCCTCGTGACAAGGATTTCCTCCCAAAAGAACGGCGGTCGTCACCCACTACACCGAGCCACCAGTGGGGTCGACGACCGTCTGCACCGACGAACTCGGCCCGGTAATTCCCCGCACCTTTGCGCCTGCCCCTGGCTGGTCGCCCAACGGACACCGTATCAAAGCGCCCATGGACTACGGGCGTGGTCCCGAGAAGACCTGGGTCTATGGGGCCTTACGAGTGCGCGATGGCAAAGAACTGACTCGCTGTGCGGCTTCGCGCAATTCCAAAGGCTACATTGCCCTGCTGGCCGACATCGAAGCTGACAACCCAACGGGAGACATCTTTGTGATCACTGACAATCTCAGCAGTCATTCCAGCCTCGAGACACGCACCTGGCTGGCCGATCATCCGCGCATCCATCACGTCTTTATTCCCACCGGAGCGTGTTGGCTCAATTTGCAGGAGGGCTGGTGGCGGTTCTTCCGTCGTGACGCACTCGCTGGGCAGAGCTTTGCCAATCCCAAAGAGATTGAGCAAGCCACCCGCGTCGCTACTGCGCAACTCAATCGGCGGGCCAACCCCTGGGTCTGGGGACGCCCACCTAAGATACCCCGTTATCATCGCCGAGTCTTTTGTTATCGGATTTAACGAACGCAGCATTAGTGAAAGCCGTTGAAAGAACACTCCAACAAATTCTCCACTCAGCAGATCAGTACGTAATCCCCGTTTTCCAGCGATATTACTCTTGGGGGCGAAGTGATTGGGCTAAACTCTGGGAAGATTTGCTTATGCTACTTGATGCATCGGAGGAGAGTCGTCGTCATTTTTTAGGTTCAATTGTTTGTATTTCTGAAAAACACCAACCGGGGATAGTTCCAGGATATCAAGTGATTGATGGACAGCAAAGATTGATGACGCTATCATTGCTTCTGTGTGCTGTACGTAATACAGCCAGAGAAAAGGGATGGGAAGAGTTAGCAGCAGAGGTGGAAGAGATTTACCTTATACATAAGTTTAAAAAGAGCCGTGAGCGATATAAGATTTTTCCACGAATACGTGATCGTGAATGTTATATAGCTTTGGTAGATAATCAAGAATGTAATGGAGATAGTCAGGTAAATTTAGCCTATAAATATCAATTGGATAGGCTCGATAAGGAGGGATGTTCCAAGAGCGAAGATACTCTTAGAAAATTTTTTACTGTGCTTACTAATCAGATCGATGTTGTTTTAATTACGTTAGAAGGAGAAAATCCTTATAAAATTTTTAAATCTCTCAATTCAACAGGAGTTGATCTTGGGGAAGGAGATTTAATTCGTAATGTAACTGCCTAGGTTTGCTCGAGTGAGGGAAGGACAGGATGACCAACAAGCGTGGCTTGCAAAGAGGACAACAAGGGCAGACTCTGTTTGCGGAGCGTGGACAAGTAGCCACGAATGCGCGCAAAGGCGTGAGCACCCGCGACGCTGCGAAAGCAGCCGGAGACTTTTTGCTGCACCTTGACCATGCGCAGATCTCTCTCGGCCAGGTTATTGTCAAAATCCACGCGCAGATCTTCCAGAAAGCAGAAGACGGCTTTCTGGTGTGTGCGCAAGCGATCGAGCAGATTGCGCGCGTCACTTTGTTTGCAGCGACCGCGTTTGCCAGGGGGCGCGGTGGCCCGCGGGTGAAGCAGATCCCCTTCATCGAGCAGTCGCAGAAACTGCGCTTCCCAATCCACGACTTCCCAGAAATCCAGACGGGTTTTCCCCAGGGCGCGCGCCTGGTCGGTGGCCGCTTTCATCTCCAGCAAGAGCGCTTTGAGGTCTGCGGCCCAGGAGAGTCCTTGCTCTTCGAGGAACACGAGGTCGCGCAGCAGATGCACGATGCACAGGGCGTGCTCACAGTCGTACAAAAAGTACGAGGCCCAGCCATCGTGAATCGAGACGCCGGTGAACTGCGCCACAATCCCGATGGCGTCCAAGGCGGCCTGCCCCCGGCTCGCATCGACGTGATAGTGCGTGTTCGTAATCATGTATTTATGGCAATGGAGGTGGGCGATCAGGATGAGTTTGATGACGATAGTTGGCGACCTCTTGAAAAACATTTTGTCCAAAATCAAAATCAGGAGCTTGACAGTGGCCTCTTCACTAGCTTTTTTCGAGATGTACTGATGAGTGAGGGTAATTATGTACCAGAAAGTTCGGTTTATATGGCCTTTGAGAAAAGGTATCTTAGAAGTGAAGTCAAGCCAACTATGCTAGTTGCTGATCTAAAACATCAAGCAGAGTATTATGATGTGATTAGAGGTACTGTCCCACATCCTATTGAACAAGTAAGCCAATCCTTACAAGCTATACGAGATTTAGGTTTCTACTCAACTTATCCGCTAATACTAGCTTTGTTAAAAATTTATGAAAGACAACAAATTACAAGTGATGAAATGGTGCAGGCTTTACGAGCGATTTCAGGATTTTTACTACGTTCGAGTTGTTTGTGAAGGTGGTTCACACGGTTATGGTCGTTGGTTCTGTACCGCTATTAAGGAGTTAAAGGATTTACCGTTAGAGAACCTTGTGAATTACTTTAAGAAACAAGGTTGGCCTACTGATAAGGAATTCGTTCCGGCATTTCAAAGAATGAAGCTCTACGATACTAGATACGATCGGCTCATTCTTCAAAGTTTAGAATTTGCATTGCAAGCAAAATGTGAACCTGTTGTATTAAGTGAGTGCCATATCGAACATGTTATGCCTCAAACAGTTGGAACCGATGCTGATGCAAGAGCATGGATGGATGTGCTAGGTAGCAACTGGGAACAAGTTCATAGTGAATTGCTTCACACACCAGGAAATCTAACTTTAGTGGGTGGCGAGTATAACATCAAGATGCAGAATAAACCCTTTGAACACAAGAAGCCAGTGCTGGCGAATAGCAAGGTTTATCTTAATGAGTACTTTGCGAACTCTCAACTTAAGACATGGAATGAAGAGTCGATTTTGGCGCGGGGTCTGCTGCTTGCTCAGCTTGCGGCGAAAACTTGGATTGGACCAGAATATATCAGAATAGATGCAGATGTTCGCTCAGAGAAAAGTCGTTTAGTTCAACAAAAGCCTGGATTGTTTGATTTGTAGCAAGACTCCGCTACTTTGGGTAAAAACTATGCTCTACTCCTCTTTACACCGTTTTAGGCGTTTTTACCCTACAGTCATTATTTTATGAATGCAAGCAGGGCATCATAAAGTAACAGAAAATCTATTTTCATCCAGAAATATCTAAGTAACCTGTACTGATTAGTTCAGCAAGCTTTACTAACGATTTTTCACAATCCTCCACCTGCTTTTTATGATAATCCTTGAGATTTACATCGGGAGCATGTCTTCCAGTGTGGGCAATACCTGAAGATCGCAATCCGTAGAGAGTTTGCCAGGGCTGTATAATATGCTGAATATCCTGTGCATCTAATCCTTTTGTCTCAAGGCATTTTTTCAAGAGGTTCATACTTCCTAACTGAGAGTCATCACACATGAGATGTTTGGCTATTTTCCGTAGCTCCTTTTTATTCAGCCCATCTCCAAAAAGCTTTGCTAATTCTAAAATCTGGTCCTCCCACTCTTTACTAGAATCAGTCATCACGTAGGTTAATTTCGCAAGCTGTTTATCAGTGGGACACTGCAAGATTGCGATTTTCTCACCCCGGTATTTGACGCAAGGAAAGTTGCTAATGGTTTGCTTTAATCCCTCCAGCGGATCATGGGGTAAATCCCAACTTCCTAAAAAGTCTCGTTTATAGACATGCTCTGCGACACCTGCTTTAGGCTTTTCGTTAAATGTTTTCCAGTAAAGCTGTTCGCGTGTTGGGAGGTGTGCAAGGTCAATGAGATAAATCTGAATTTGATCTGCATCGTTGCTGCTATATCGGAGATACCACGCGCCGCGACAACTGATAGTATGAGGCCCAATGGTATATTTATCTGTGTTCTGCTTATATCGAAGCATAACCTCCGGGTTGAAAAATGCGGGTGTGGTTTCGTAAGGAAAATCAGATTTAACAAAATAGTTGCCTAGTTTTTTCGGATCGCACGTACACTCCTGTACTTTCTCATGTTTCCAGTCAAGTGCAATGAAGGTGGCATAGTCCTTTTTCTTTTTACTTATCCATGAAAACTCGCGCATTAGTTTGCTGTTTGGTTGCTCTTGGCGGATGATTTGAACCCCTCGTACATAGCCTGCCTCCTTTTTACCGTCATCAGCTTTATTTAGGCCACGCCGCGCATATAGCTCGTGTGCTTTATCTGTATAGGTATCCTTTTTTATATCATCATGCCATCCGTTAAATGAATTGCTCCATTGAGTAACGTCAAAGACGCGGATCAGAACACTATCTGTGAGGAAGAGATAAGAATCGAGCGATGTCCTATCTATCGTACACAATATACCATCATCCCGGCTAAATGTAATGAGGTCGAGTAAATCCCCTGTATCCCCATCTACTTTACAATATGCGTTGCGTTGGTTAACCTGATGGACTCCTAACAGATGCGCTAGTTTCTGGTTTACTTCCAAATAGTGATCGTGATCTTCGTATAAACTGCGGAGGAAAAATATAGCTTCGCCTCCGTCCAAAATAGAACTGTTGGTATGGTCGAGTGGAGGCACGATTGTAGGGCGTCTTGAGGAAAATCCCACGCTATATCCCCATCCAAAACTCACCCCAAAATTCCATTGCATGAGATCAGCTACATAGTCACCTTTCAGCTTACGCTTGGGGACGATAACTGCGTATAAGAAGAAGTATTTAGACGATATATAAACGGGGACATAGTCGGTTGTAGAGTATACCAGAAAGCCTAGCGCATCAGTGAATTCAAGCCATTCTTCGTATTCTGGTGTATTTAGCGGCGGGACACTATCTTTGTCTTTCAAGTAAGTGCGAATTTGGGATACATTCATTGATACCCTCCCACGAAACTTTCAGATAATGTTAACTGATCCTGTAGGACATTATCATAAACCGTTACGGTATATATATCAAGGGGGGGATGATGCCCTGCCTCAACTCCTCGTGCAGGTTTTCTCTCAATACCCATCAACGAGCTAGATTTTGTGGGACATGTTTCACAAACGGTCCAGCCTGTTGAAAAACTAAACTGTTGAGTTTTGAGAGTGCGGAATTCTCACTTTCGCTGTCAAAAATAGTGCGAATCAGCTCCCTATGAGAGCAACTCGCGGCGTTTTTCTGTTCTGCAAAG
This sequence comes from uncultured Chloroflexia bacterium, assembly GCA_963769535.1. GTDB lineage: Bacteria > Chloroflexota > Ktedonobacteria > Ktedonobacterales > Ktedonobacteraceae > CF-113. Next base: position 1,584,407 of record CAVYMC010000011.1, read on the forward strand.
CTCTACAAAAGACTTTTTCAACAGGCTGGGTCGTTTTTGGTACAGCAACTAAGCCATAAAAACGGCACACACTTTTTAGGGTGTGCCATGAGTACGTGATAACGCTTGATTAGCGTGAAGCTCAATGCTCTCTCTGTTCCACTTCCGCAAGCATCTTTCTGCATGCTGCTTTTTTCTCCGCTATAGTGGCAGGGAAAAGAGGTATCCTATTGCCGTGGACAAAACCGTATTCGGTTATAGATGAGCGCAAGTATACCAGGGGAATGTAAGAAAAGATAAAGAAGCAACAATTGGATATCCGACTGAAAAGGACTATGGTATTGTTCCTTTTGACAAAGTTGCTGATAACAGGATACGATTGCTATGTAGTGAATGAACTGTTATGGTACTCGTACATTTTCTGGCTCTATCGAGATAATATGCTTTTTATACGAGGTGAATTCAATGCCAAACGAACCATCCCCTGCTGCCGCCACGACAGTGGCGGCTCATGTCTTCGCTTTAGTTCGCGCATGTCCCGTTGGGCGCGTCACCACCTATGGCTGGCTGGCAAAAGCCGTTGGCTACCCGCGCGGCGCGCGCATGGTTGGCTGGATCATGAACGAAACGCCGCCGGGGGTGCCAGCCCAGCGCGTCATTAACAGCAAAGGTGAATTATCGGGCAACTGGGCCTTCACCCATCCCGGCGGAATGCGCAAATTGCTTGAGGATGAAGGCATCGTCTTCACCCCCGAAGAACGTGTAGACCTCAAACGCTACGGCTGGGACCCATCACGCGACCTCAACGAAGAAGAACTGCAACACATCCTGGACACCGCCGATAGCAGCGTACCGGTCAGTAAGCGCCTGGCGGATCTCATGCGCAACGACCCGGCTTCGCCTCTACGTGAAACGGCGACAGGTTGATTTAACGAGCCAGGGCGACCGCGAGGGTCGCCCGTACAATACCACGAAACGGCTTGCGAAACCCGTATATTGTACGGGCGACCCTCGCGGTCGCCCTGGCTCACCCCTCCCTGCCCTTTCCGGTCGTCACTACTCTTCTTAGTTATTCATCCGGCAAACTGACAAAAATCGCGTTATCTTCCACCTTTACAGGATACGTCGCAATATCCTGGCGCGCCGGGCCGCGCAGCACCTTACCGGTCGTGATATTGAACTGCGCTCCGTGCCAGGGGCAGGTCAGGACTTCCCCGTCGAGTTCGCCCTCGTTGAGCGGGCCGCTGATATGCGTGCAGTTATCGGTAAAGGCGTAAATACATCCCGCCACCTTCGCCAGGCAGACTGGCTCGCCATCCACCTCAACCGCCATCAACTCGCCTTCGTCCAGGTCATCTGCTTGCGCCGCTTTGAAGTAATCCGTCATAGCCTTACACACCCCTACCCTGTACCGGCAGTAACGCGCCCGTCACACCATCGCTGGCGGAAGACACAAGGAAAATAGCCGCCTCGATAATCTGTTCTTTGCTGACCCACTTATTGTGTACTTCTTGCTCGCCCGGCTTCATCGATTCCAGGTTCGATTGCGTAACAATCAAGCCGGGGCCTAGCGAGTTCACACGAATACCCACGCTTTTCCCTTCTTTAGCCAGGGTACGTGTCAGCGCATCTACCCCCGCTTTGGCGCAATTGTAGGCCAGCATATTCGCGCTGGCCCCCATCACTCCGCCAGCAGTACTGAAATTCAAGATTGCGCCACCGCCCTGTTTTTGCATGATGGGCCAGACCGCTCGCGAACAGAGAAAAGTAGAACGCAGATTGTTGTTCAACTCTGCTTCCCAATCCGCCAGCGTCAATTCGTGCGATGGACCATATTTGGTCAGACCCCCCGCCAGGTTGACCAGAATATCGACACGTCCATAGCGGCTCACCGTCTCCTCGATCAGCGCATTTGCGCCCGCTTCAGACGTTAAATCAGCCGCGACACCAATAACCTGCGCCCCCTCAGCTCGCAGATCCTCCGCTCGCGCCCTGACACGCTCGGAACTGCGCGAACTGATCGCCATCTTTGCCCCCTCGCGAGCAAAACCGGAAGCCAGCGCGAAACCAACCTGTCCGGCGTGACTGACACCAGTGATAATGGCAACTTGATCTTGCAAACGCATACTACTCTTCCTCTTCGTCTTCGTTGGGTTTTTCCAGGCCTGCCAGCGCGAGACTGCGATGCAGCACGCGCAGCGACAAAAAGGCGCATTTTGTGCGAGCCGGGCTGATAGGAATACCCAGCGAGTCAAGCACATCATCCTTGCCCAACTGCACAACTTCCTCAACGGATTTGCCCTCGATTAACTCCGAGAGCATAGAAGCCGCTGCCTGGCTAATCGCGCAGCCGCGCCCCTGGAAGCGCACCTCTTTTACCCGGTCTCCCTCGATCAGCAAATCTATCGCCAGTTGGTCGCCACACAGAGGATTCGAGTCCTCGGCGTGCGCGTCGGGATGCTCCAATTTGCCATAATTGCGCGGATTGCGATAATGATCGAGGATATATTCACGATAATCCATTGACATAGACAACTCTCCCATTCAAAGACGCCTTTCAGTCTCCCTCGGGACGCTTGCGTCCCAGCGTCCTGTAGGGACAAGGGGTGGGGCTGGGTGGATGAGGGGGCCTTGTGCTTGTCCTCGTTGGGATGCGACCATCATGCCTCACGGAACCCCAACGAATCGTATTGCCACCAGGACAAGCACAAGGCCCCACCCTTCTCCACATCCACCCCTTGTCCCTACAGGACGGAGGCGGGCATTTTTACTGTTTCCCCTATTCGATTGTCAAAAACCATCAGAATAGGGCGGCTATTTTCGCATCATTTCCATTTGCGGTTGGCAAAATTCTACAACTTGAATATCTCCAACGCCTTATGTAGTCCCTTCACCAGCATATCAACATCATCTGTTATAGTATACACATAAAAGCTGGCGCGTGCCGTTGCGGACAGCCCAAAACGCTCCATCAATGGCTGGGCGCAGTGATGCCCGGCGCGAATCGCTACCCCCACCTCTTGATCGAGGATGGATGCCAGGTCGTGTGGGTGAATATCTCCCAGCGTGAACGAGATAACCCCGCCGCGCCGCGCCGCATCAGGCCCGTAGATAGTCAGTCCCGGCACCTGCCGTAATTGCTCCATAGCGTAGGCAGTAATGGCCTGCTCGTGTTGGCGCACGTTCTCCATGCCAATCGCATTGAGATAATCAACAGCCGCTCCCAGGCCGATAGCTTCTGCGATAGCGGGCGTCCCTGCCTCGAATTTCCAGGGCAGATCATTCCAGGTGGACTCGCGCAACCCGACGGTGCGAATCATATCGCCGCCGCCCATGAACGGGGGCATCGCCTCCAACAGGGCACGCTTGCCATACAGCACACCGATACCCGTTGGCCCCGGCATCTTATGCGCACTGAAACACAGGAAATCGACATCCAGCGCCTGCACATCAACCGGCATATGCGGCACGCTCTGCGCCGCGTCAAGCAAAACCAGCGCGCCAGCAGCGCGCGCCTGTGCGATCATCTCCCGCGCCGGGTTGACCGTTCCCAGCACATTCGACATGTGGGTAAACGTCACCAGCTTAGGCTGCTGCTGCAACAATTGCTCATACACATCCAGCCGCAGCAAACCATCATCCGTTACCGGCACAAATTCGAGACGCGCCCCCGATCGCTGCGCCAGCAATTGCCAGGGAACTAGGTTGCTATGATGCTCCATCTCGGTCAAAACGATCAAATCGCCCGCCTTAATATTGGCATAGCCCCAGCTATAAGCTACCAGGTTAATACTCTCTGTCGTATTGCGCGTGAAAATGACCTGCTTGCTTTGGCGCGCATTGATGAAACGGGCCACCTTAACACGCGCCCTTTCCATCTTCGCCGTCGCCTCTTCGCTAATCTCATATACCCCGCGATGCACATTGGCATGAGTCGTCTCATAATAGCCGCTCATCGCCTCAATCACCGCCAGCGGCTTCTGCGCGCTGGCCGTGCTATCCAGATACACCAGCGGCTTCCCATGCACCAGTCTCGACAGGATGGGAAAATCGTTGCGAATATCTTCCGCGCTGCGTATCATCGATTGTTGTACCGTCGTCATATGTTGCCTGATTTCTCTAATACTCGGCCAGTTGGATTTCTTCTTCTTCTTTGGGACTATTCAGCGAGACGGCGTACTCGTCTACCCCCTCAACCTCCCAGCGTTCCTGCGCATCGATCCACGTATCGATCTCGCTTTCGTAACCCTTGCTCATACGCCGCACGATACTGCGGCGCAGGCGTAAGCGCAAGTTCTCCAGTGGGATACGCTGCAACACCGGCTCGAAGAAGCCCTGCACGATAATACGCTCGGCCTCCTCGCGCTCGATACCGCGCACCATCAGGTAGAAAAGCTGGTCTTCATCGATTTTGCCGGTAGTCGCGCCGTGACTGGCGCTGACCTGGTTGGCCCCAATTTCCAGACCCGGAATCGACTCCGCGCGGCACGAGTCGCTCAACAGCAGCGTGTGATCCGAGAGGAACGAGGCCGTTTGCTGCGCTTTGGGCCGCACACGAATCATACCGTCGAACTCGACGCGCGATTCGTCCGTCAGCACGCCTTTCACCAGCGTTTCCGCGTTGGTAGAGATGGCGGCATGGTCTGACAGCGTGTTGATCGAGTAACGCTGATCGTGGTCAGTAAAGAAGACTCCCACCAGCTCGCCCGCGCTGCCGTTGCCGAGCAATCCCACGCCGATAGTAGAAAGCATCGCGTGACTGCCCAAATCGGCCAGCACCCATGTCGTGCTGCCATCCTTTTCATGCACCGCGTTCTTATTCGTAATCGTCCACACGTTCTGGCCGAGGTCCTGCATATTGCTGAACTCGACATGCGCCGCATTCTTGACATGCACCTCAACTACACTGCTGAACAACGAAGGCTGCTCGCCCTCCAAGGCCGAATTATGTTCCTCGACATAGCGCACATTGCTCAGTTCTCCGGCGACAATCAGCGTATGCGCGAACAGGGCCGACGCGGGCGCGCTCAACCAGATTTGCGTCAGAATGGGGTCTTCGATATCCACGCCCTTTGGAATATAGAGGAAGACGCCGCCGCTCCAGAAGGCCGCGTGCAAAGCCGTGTACTTCGAGCTTTCGACAGGAACGCAGGTGGTCATGAAGTACTGCTGCACCAGTTCAGGATAGTCGCGCACAGCGCTGTCCAGATCGGTCAAGATTACGCCCCTGCTCTTCAATTCTTCGGAGAGTTCTGCTCTGATGACCGAGGCGTTATCCTGCACCACCAGGCCGGAACGCTGATCCACCAGCGCCTCTTGCAAAGATTGCGCAATAGGCGCAGACAGCCTGTCATCGGCGCTTGCAGGCACATACGGCGTAAGTTGTTGGAACTTGAAGTTCGAGAATATGCGCCGCGTTCCCAGGTCTCCACGCCGCCCCAGAGGAAAAGGGGTCTGCTCATAGCTATCCCAGGCTTGCAGGCGCTTCTGAAGCATCCACGCAGGCTCGCTCTTGAGGCGCGAAAGTTCCTCTACCGCGCTGCGTGAGAAGCCCGTCGTAAAGTTAGTTGCCATGGAGTACCACTCCGTTCTCTGCATCAGACGGTTTGAGCCATTCGTACCCCTTCTCTTCAAGCTCAAAGGCCAGTTCGGGGCCGCCCGACTTGACGATGCGCCCGTCAAACATCACATGCACAAAATCAGGCGTAATATAGTTCAGCATACGCTGGTAGTGCGTAATCAGCAGGATGCCCAGGTTTGGCCCGCGCAGAGCGTTGACGCTCTCGGAAACAATCTTGAGCGCATCGATATCCAGGCCGGAGTCAGTCTCGTCCATCAAAGCAATTTCCGGCTCGAGCAGCGCCATCTGGAGAATCTCGGCGCGTTTCTTTTCGCCGCCCGAAAAGCCATCGTTGATAGAGCGGTTGATAAAACTGTTATCCACCTTGAGCAGGCGCATCTTCTCCTGCATCAACTTACGAAATTCGCCAGGTGGAATGCTTTTGCGTTTAGCCATTTTCCCGGTAGGATTATCGCCCTCTTCCAGCGGCTTATTGCCCTCGCGCACAGCCTCAAGCGAGCGGCGCAAAAAGTTCGCCACGCTCACACCAGGAATAGACATGGGATACTGGAATGCCAGGAAAAGCCGCATACGCGCGCGGCGGTCAGGCGAATATTCCAGGATATTCTCGCCCTTAAACCAGATTTCGCCCTCGGTCACTTCATATTTGGGATTGCCCATCACCACATTAGCCAACGTACTCTTGCCTGAGCCGTTTGGACCCATCAGCGCGTGTACTTCGCCCTTTTTCACCACCAGGTCAACGCCACGCAGTATCGGTTTGCCTTCAATATTGGCGTGAAGGTTTTTAATAATCAGTTCTGACTCCATTACGAAAGATATCCTCCTGTTTTATACTAGTATTGCCAGGGCGGGGGCAAGGGCTGGGTGCCCCGCCCGTACCCTGTTACGAACGAGCAGACGAAATCGTATAGGGTAGGGGCGGGGCTTGCCCCCGCCCTGGCTCGTGGGATGGGGCGTCGCCGCTCTCGTGCCCCGCCGCTACGCGAATATTAGATAGAGCAATAAATTGAGATGTAGAAGGATGCTCTTGATCCGGCTCACCCATCATTTCCGCCAGCGTCATAGCATCGATAGTCGTCGCCACCGCGTCGCGCACCTTAGACCACAGATACTGAATTTTACATGTGACAAGCTTGCCACAAATCTCGGTCATTTCGCCCTCGGTCGCGCAAATCATCGGCGCGATTGGCCCTTCCAAAACGCGCAAAACCTCGCCCATGGTAATCTGTTCCGGGCTGCGGCTCAAACGATACCCCCCGTGCGCGCCGCGCGTGCTCACCAGCAAAGGCGGCTCCGCCTCGCGCAACAGCTTCGCCAGTTGTTCCAGATAGGCCAGAGGCAGCCGCTCAGTCTGGGCAATATCCGTCAGCGAGCGCGGGCGTTCACCATAGTGACGAGCGAGATCGACCATGATCCGCACGCCATATTCACCCTTAGTTGACACCTGTAACCACATGGTCGTCTCTCCTTCTCTTCTAAAGTACTGCGAGTTCGTCCTATAACATCCACGCGCAGCCAGATTATTCCGACTTATTCACTAGGATATATTCTAGCACACAACCAGCAAGGGGGCAAGCCCCCGCGCCTCCGACGCTCGTAGGTAAAATGGATGAAATTTGGGCAGGCTGCTAGCCTGCCCAAATTTCATCCATTTTATCTACTGTTTTCTTCCCACTACGATTTGCCGGGTCCCCTTGCCAAATGGCCTCCAATCGTAGCCACCGTAAATGGCGTCAATACTGAAACCCGTCGCCAGGAAAAGCAATTGCAGTTCGCGCGGGAAGAAGATATGCATGTTGAGTCTCGAAAGGTAGCGTTCGTGCTCACCATTTTCAAAAAACTTCTCGTGCGTCCACAGGATATGCTCTAATTGCTCCACAGGATCATATTTGCGGCTGGTATACAACAGCATTGTAAACTCGTCAGGCATCTCGATCTCATCTTCCACGTACACATGCGAGGGATGATTGAGCGCGTCGCTGAGATAATCAATATCAGGCATAAAAACATCCACCACGAACCGCCCACCCGGCGCGAGATGGTCAAAAGTAGTGCGAAAAGCCTCAAGCTGCTGCTCGATTTCATACAGATGTACAATCGAGTTAAACGGCAGGATAATCAAATCGAACGTGCCCTTATTCGCCAACTGGTAATCGCACATATCTGCCTCGTGCAAGGTAACGCGCCGCCGCGACATCTCATCCTCGCGTTCCAACTTGCGCCGGTAAGCCTCCAGCATCTCAGACGAGATATCTAACCCTTCAAGCTCGAAACTCCCCGGACTATGCAACAATTCCATACCAATGCGCCCACTGCCACACGCCAGTTCCAGCACCCGCTGCGGCGTATACCGCATCACCAGTTCCCGCCAGAACGGCACATCCTGCTCCGACTGCCCCTGATACACCAGATCATAATCGCTCGCGCGCTCATAATATTCACCCATGTTGTCAGGCATAAAAAGATTCCCTCTTCAAAACTCAACATATTCGTAGGTAGCCGGGGACACAAGCGTCCTATACCGGAAACGTCCATTGGGCCAGCCAGTGCCGGGCGCGATGGTCGCGCGCGCCGATGGCAATGTGCGAGCGGTAGACATGCACGGCGAACGAGACCAGCACATCGGGATCATCGGGATAGTATTCCAGGCTCAGGCGGTCCGCGCTCAGACGGGGGCCGCGATGCCTGCCGGTGTACCAGGGACTCATCAGGTTCAGGAACGTTACAGCGTGCTCGCCCAGCCTTTCGGTCAAGACCAGGTTGGGCGATCCCCAGCCCGAGTGGGTATGCCCGCTGATATACAGCGCGGCGTTGGCATGGCGCGCCAGAATAGCGCGTACTTCATCCGAATTTTCCACGTAGAAGAATGGATCGAGCGAATCGTCGTTGAGGTTGTTTTCCGGGTCGCGATCCAACACAGTGTTACGCAGCGGGCAGTGAGCAAAGATGATGGCTCGACTGAGGGCATGTTCGGCTAAGGTCGTATCGAGAAACTCTAACTCTTCTGCCGGGAAGATCACTTTGACGTTCTCGCGCTGCGGATCTGGCCGGTAGGGGTCTGGCTGATCGAGCATAATGCACAGGATGTCGCCCGCCATCCACGAGTAACGCGCCGGTTTTTTCCAGGCCGCGCTATATTCTTCGATGGTGTGGGTGCTGTCATCCTTGCGCTCGCGGTGAAATTCGTGGTTGCCGATGCCGGGATAGATGGGAATATTGCCCAGTTGCGCCGCCAGGTCTTTTTTCGCCAGCGTGTAGTTCTCCGGCGCGCCCGTATCCACGATGTCGCCCGGCGCGACACAAAACGCTGGCGTGCCTTTGTCCAGCCACAGGACGCGCGTATCCTCAAACATCGGGGCGAGCCGCCGCGAATGCATGGCGTGCCACTCGTCGCGCGCCCGGTAATGCAAGTCCCCAAAGGCCCAGAAGTACAACATCTCCTCATCTTGCTGGTGTTCCAACATATTCGTTTGTCATGCTCCTTCTTATTGTTTGTTATATTGTAGCGCATGGGTGTTAAGTGGTTGTGAAACGACCAGGGCAGGGGCGAGGGCGGGACTTGCGCATACCAGGGGCAGGGCAAGCCCAGCCCGTACCCTACTACGAAGCGGTCTACATGCTCCGCCGTATAGGGTAGGGGCTGGGCTTGCCCCGCTATGGTAAATGTGTAATCAGAACATTCTTCACTCTGTTATAATACACATTACCCGGCTAGACACAAGAACAATCCCTCTCAACGCCCTCTACAAGAGCCATCGGCCACACACCAGCAAAGAGCAACTCTCCCCTTTACAGCAAAGTTGACAGCATCGACATAAATTCACAAGTATCCAAAGTTTTATTAATCGACTCTTGACAAGCGTTCATCGATTTGCTATACTGTGTTTATAAATAGAATGGATATACCATAATTTGACAGCCATCCCCAGATATGCTACAATTCAAAACGAGATACACGATGTTCACACACCAATTAAATAACACAAAGCAAAAGCCGTCAGCGTGTCATCGCCAACGGCTTCTTGCCAATATTTGTGGAGGCTTCAAGTCTTGGGAGGACGGAGCAAGCCTCCACTAGGAGGTTTTATGCGCAAAAACAGTCATCTAACCATTCCGCGTTCTCCTAACACCAGCAATCATACACCCTGCAATGTTAATTGTCAAGGGAATTATTCGGCAAAATCGAGTAAAAATGCATCAATCATAAATAAAAATGAGTTAAAAGTGTTCTGGCAAATCCGTTGGTTCCTTATCTACCTACTCACCGCCTATTTTATCCTCTCGATAACTGCTATCGTAACTATCGCCATTACCACAAGAAACCCGATACTAAGCGGCATTCCCACATCCCGACATTTTGTTGTTATGAGGACAATGAGACCAATAATTAATTTCGCATTTCCTCGACAGACTTCATGAACGCTTAAAGAGATCACCCATTTTATCAACAACCTCTTGTTGCCGCTCAGGCAATACATGCGCATAGATGTCAGCCGTGATAGCAACCGAGCTATGCCCCAACAACTCTGATACCACCTTTAAGTCTATCTTGGCCGCAAGCAAAATGGTTGCCAGGCTATGACGCAGATCACTAAACCGCACGTCAGGTAAACCCGCCTCTTTCAACAACTTCTTGAACAAACGCAAGACATTGTCAGGATTAAGAAACCGCCATAAATGTTGCAAAAGATCAGCCCTTTCTCTTGCCAATTCTTACCTGCTTTCATCCGCGCTTGTTCCTGTCTTTCTCGATGCTCTTTCAATGCCTCCAATACCACGCTAGTAAGCCCAATCTTACGCCGCCCTGCTTTCGTTTTTGGTTCACCCTCGACATAACTCATGTCTATTACAGCATTATTGACGGCCAAATCCACTAGAAAACAAAACACCCAGGTATCATGCTTAACTCAATAATAAGCAAATGTCCTGAGTGTCTTTTTATCAATCCCACAAGCGGGAGTTAGACCTTTTAGGCCTAAATATATCTTACGATCGATAGTGAACTAGTACAGGTTTCAATTCCACAAACGGAGCCTAATCCTTTAGATAGCTATATCTTTAGTATATCACAAGAGCAAAAAACGCCAAGCTCAAGAAGCCACTCTTCACAAGCGCAGAGGTGCGTGAAGCCAGAGAGAGCAGGGCGACCGTCTCGGTTGCTCCTGCCAACCAGGCCTGTCATCCTGAGCGCAGCGAAGGATCTCGGTGCCGGCACATCAGACCCTTCGCTGCGCTCAGGGTGACAGGAGAGGGCTCCGGGTGACACTCGACGGCATGCCGCCTGGTGCGCGTGAGGCGGTCGCCCTGGAACCCGCACGCAAAAAAATAGCGCGCACCCCCAAGCGCAGTAATCATTAACACACCCATGTTATAATACACATTACCCCTCTCATAGAGGTACAGTAATATGAACACATTACACATGAGGAGATAAAGATATGGCGCAGGATTCGGCCAGGCGCGAGGCGATCCTGGCAAGGCTGGAGGCGGAAAAGGTGCGCTTCGTCAACCTGGAATTTACTGACGTGGTTGGCATGGCAAAGTGTGTCACCATTCCGGTTGAACAATTTCCTGATTGTCTGGAACATGGCAAATGGTTTGATGGCTCGGCTTTAGAGGGCTTCGCGCGCGTGGCTGAAAGCGATATGTACTTGCTGCCCGATCTGAGTACCTTTGCCGTTTTGCCGGTGAAGGTGCGTCTCCAGGCTCAAGGGCAGCGCGCGCTTTTTGATGCCAGCGAGCAGGTGGCAGCGGAGGATGTAGTTGCGCGTGTTATCTGTCACGTGCGCACTCCTGGCGGCGAGCCTTTTGACGACGACCCACGCGCTACCCTCATTCGCGCATTGGAAGTAGGGCATTCGCTGGGCTACGATTTTCTGGTGGCCCCCGAACTGGAATTTTTCCTCTTGCAACTCGAGGAAAAGACGCCCACGCCGCTTCCACATGATCGCGGCGGCTATTTCGATCTCTCAACCGACCTGGCGGCAACTGTTCGTCGTCAGATGGTGGTGGCATTGCAGGCTATGGGCATATCGATCGAGGCCAGTCACCATGAAGTGGCGGCGGGCCAGCACGAACTCGACTTCATGATGAGGGACGCACTGCATGTGGCCGATGCCTTGATGACGGCCAAATACGTACTCAAGAGCATTGCTGCGCAACATGATCTGTATGCCACCTTTCTCCCCAAACCTTTCTACGGCGTCAGCGGCTCCGGTATGCACACGCACCAGCAGCTCATCAACCGCGCTACTCGCCAGAATGCCTTTGTTGATGAGCATGGCGAGCTTGGACTATCTGACATTGGACGCTATTTCATAGCAGGTCAACTGGCCCATGCCTCGGCCATGTGCGCCATTCTCGCGCCCCTGGTCAACTCCTATAAGCGCCTGGTGTCGGGCTTTGAAGCGCCCGTCTTTATCAACTGGGGGCGCGTCAACCGCGAAGCCCTGATTCGCGTCCCGCGTCCCGGCGAAGATCGCCACGCGACGGCGCGTATCGAACTGCGTAGCTGCGACCCCAGTTGTAACCCATACCTCGCCCTGGCCGTTATGCTACGAGCCGGGTTAGATGGTATCACGCGCAAGTTGTCGCTGCCACCGGCTATGGATGAAAGCCTCTTCCTGCGCGACGAAGGCGAACGCCAGCGACACCCCTCCCGCCTGCTGCCGGCGACGCTCGGTGAAGCCATCGCCGCCATGCGCGAGGATAGCCTCATACGCGACACGCTGGGAGACTCGCTCTACGAAGGCTTCATTGAGGCCAAAACCATCGAATGGACGGAGTACCGAAAGCAGGTACACGCGTGGGAGCTAGAACGCTACCTGCCCATTTTCTAACTACGGGTATCACCCAATTCTATTTTATTGAAGAAAGAAGTGCGCGAGATGCCGACCGAGCTACCTGGAGAAGAAAATCCTTCCCCGGAGTTCAGCGCCCTTCTCTACTTCGTCACGCTGTGGGCGAAAAAACAGTAGCGACACCCCTTGTGGGTGTCCCGTCCTCGTATCTACCATATGCATGCGGCCACGGGACACCTACAAGGGGTGTCGCTACTGGATGTGCGGGCGCACCAGCCAGTAGCGCCCGTTTTCGCGCATCATGATGTGCTGGTCGATCATTTCGCGGCGCAGACTGGCGACATCATCATGAAATGTACGCATGATAGCGTTCACCTCTTTTTCGTCGTAGAGCCGACCCCACTCGAACGAATGCGCGATTTCTTCCATGATATAACGCCGCTTTTTGTACTGCGCCGGAATAGTCACCAATCGCCCATCACGAATGAAGGTGTCGACAACGCGCGCGCGCTCCTCGCTTTTGGGTGGCAGCGGCTCACCGGCAAAGAGCATTTTCGCAATATGCTGCGTACTCTCCCCTAATTGCTGGATACCCTCACTATCCAGTTCATAGTAGTTGTAGTTGCTATCGCGCCTCACCTTCACCAACCCGGCATTTATCAAGGGCGCGAGATGATGTGAGATGGTGGGCGGCGCGACATCCAGCGTCTGCGCCAGTTCCTGTCCATACATCGAACGCACCCCCAGCAATCCCAGAATGCGGATGCGCGTCAAATCGGACAACGCCCTTCCCAGCACAACCAGCGACTTCATCTCATCTGTCGAAAGCGGCGTCTGATTTACGTTGCTTATTTCTTCTTGCATAGTAAGCCTCCTTATTATTATGTAATTATACAATTGTATAATTACATAATAATAAAAATGCTGATTTGTCAAGTGAAGTGGCCGTCAAGCTGGAGGAAGCCTTGAAATATCAGAAAATCCAATGTATACTAATAACCACTATAGTGGTTACTAAATTGGAGAAGCAATGGCGACAGTTGATCTTTTACAGCAAATTGGACTCAACAAGTACGAGGCCGAGGCGTACTACGCGCTGCTTACGCATGGGGCGCTCACGGGTTACGAGGTGAGGCAAGTATTCGCAGGTTCCTGGCTCGCGCAGCTATGAAATTCTTGAGCGGCTGCTCGAAAAGGGGTTGGCCTGGTGCAGCCCGGCGACCCTCCACGCTATAGCGCCCAGGACCCGCGTGCTGTTTTTGAGCGCTTCCGCGCGACAATGGAGGCAACTCTCAATACGCTTGCCACATCGCTTGCCTCGCTTGAGCGTGTTGATAGAATGGGCGAGTTCTGGGTTGTGCGCGGCCAGCAGAACATCCTCTCCCAGGCCAGAGCCATGATCGCAAATGCGCGGGAGACGCTTGATCTCAAGCTTCCGGCTCATTTTGACGTTGCTGAACAACTTACACAGGCGAAGGCGCGGGGTTGTCGCATCTTTCGCGCAATAACAGAGAAGCAGGAAAGCAACATTGCGCTGCTCGTGAGCGATGGTCGCGAGACTCTGGTGGACTCGATCTCATCTCGACTCCTGCCAGCCATTGTAAGTTCAAACATGGCGCTGCTTGATGCGCTGCATGGCTACTTTTTGTATCGACGATCGCCGGACAGAGCAGTGTTTGAGGTTCCAGCAAGATCATCTCACGATATTGATTGGATGGATTGGGAAGCTCGCAAGCAGCGCCATCTTCGTAGCGCGAGTAATGGGAATTGCGTCGCCTGATCCCTTCCCTTATGAATTTGAACAACCACAGCCGGTCTTGTCATCCTGAGCGCAGCGAAGGATCTCCGGTGCCCAGGCCAGGCAGACCCTTCGCTGCGCTCAGGGTAAACCACTACCGGAGTTGTGCGAGCTAAAGCGCTAGCGGCAGAAAAATTATTGCGCTTTCCCGTCATTGCTGTGAACGATACTCCCACCAAGCGCTACTTTGATAACCGCTATGGCACGGGGCAGAACACGATTGATGGTATTCTCAGGGCCACGAACGTACTGCTTGCAAGCGCAACATTTGTCGTGGCGGGCTATGGATGGTGCGGGCGCGGCATCGCGATGCGCGCTCGGGGCATGGGAGCGCGTGTAATCGTCTGTGAAATCAATGCCACACGCGCTTTAGAAGCGGTCATGGATGGCCTGCAAGTGCTACCCATGAGGGAAGCGGCTGCCCTGGGTGATATTTTCGTCACTGCAACCGGCATGGCGGGTGTCATTCGCGCCGAGCACTTTTCGGCTATGAGATAGGAGCAATTCTGGATAATTCCGGTATTGTGAGGTAAAGTAACGCCCGCTTTCGTCCTTGCTACTCGTGAAATAGAGATCCGCGAGCATCTGACGGAATTTCGCCTGCCTGACGGGCGTGTGCTCTACCTGCTCGCCCAGGGTTGTTTAGTGGGCCAGGTTGCTGCCGAGGCCAGTCCGGGCAGCAGTGATGGACCTCAAGCTTCGCCGATCAAGCGCTATGTACGCACTACCTGCTAAAAACACGGCAGCAATTACCACCTGCCGTCTACGATGTACCATCCGACATCGATGAGCGCGTTGCCGCTCTGAAACTCCGGTCACTGGGGGTGCAATTGGATGTGCTGAACGAAGGCCAGCGTACATACCAGAACTCGTGGAGGTTGGGAACGGTGTAAGTGAGACTTGCGCAATTCAGAGCCGAATTACTCGATGAACTTTAACAATCAAAATGGGTAAGGATGGGGGCACACATACTGATGATTTTTTAACAATCAAATCCGGTGATCTGCGTGGCCCCGTCCTGATGAATTTTGCCGACCGAATAGGGGAATGGAACTCGCGTCTGTAGGGACAAGGGGCAGGGTTGGGTGGATGCGGGGGCCTTGTGCTTGTCCGCGTTGGGATATGATCATGCTGTCTGCACAGAACCCGGGCGAAGCGTGTTGCCACGAGGACAAGCCAAGGCCCCACCGTCACCCACGGCCCCTTGTCCCTACAGAAAAACAGCGCCTAATTCGTCCCATTACCGGTTTTGGTCGTTAATGTTCATCAGGGACGCTTACGTGCCCGTCTTCGGTGTAGGTCATTATACCCTTGCTAGGGACGCAGGCGACCTACAGATTATCTCCACTTATTTTCTTCATTTCCATAATCGCATCCTGGTAAACTCGCTCGTAGGCGTCGATCATGCTATCGAGGGCGAAATGCGTCTCGATGTGGGCGCGGCAATGGGCGCGGGGGATATCGTACAGGTCATCGACGTAGGCGGCGGCCTGGGCGCGCTCGCCCTCTTCTACCAGAAAGCCTGTTTCGCAGTGGCGGATAATCTCGTCAACGGCGCCGCGCCGGTAGGCAATGACGGGGGTGCCGGTTGCCATGGCTTCGACGGCGGTTAGTCCGAAGGGTTCGTCCCATTCGATGGGGAAGAGCAGTCCAAGCGATTGACCCATGATCTTCCACAGGGCCAGCCGTTCCAGTTGTCCCAGGTAGGTCACGCGCTCGCCAGCCTCTTGCAGTCGAGGTTGGATGTGTGCTTCAAAGTAGGGACGGTCGTAGATGCCACCGGCTATCAACAGGCGATGACCCGCCATCGCCGCGATATCAATGGCTGCTTCGACCCCTTTCTCCGGGGCGATGCGCCCGGCGAAGAGCAGCGGCGCTTCTTTGGATGGCGCGGGCGAAAAGGGGATGGCGTCCAGGTCCAGTCCATTGTAGATCACCTCGTCGATGGCGGTGTAGGGCGCATAGGTGCGGGCACAGGAGTGCGAGACTGCCACCAGCGTGACGAGGTGGCCGCGCCGGTCCAGCACGCGCAGGGCATCGTTGATTTCTGGTGATAGCGCCGGGAGATGCAGCGTGTGCAGCACAGGAATTTGTGAAAGCAGCGCGCTCGCGGTATAGGCAGGCCAGTCGAAGGCGTGGACATGCACGACATCAAACTCGTCGCTGCGCTGCCGCAGTTCCAGGAAAAGATCAAAGAACAGGTTGGCCTGCGTAAAGAAACCAGCATCGGCAGCGCGTTCATTCACCTCGCCGGAGAAACTGGCCGGTCGCACGCTGGCGGGAACAGTGACGGTCTCAATGGCAACGCCCGGCACAAACGATGTATCACGCGCAAAGAGGGTGACACGATGCCCGCGCTGTTGCAGGCCACGCGCCAGGTCGGCCAGCAGCGCCTGCGCCCCGCCGAGATAGGGCTGCAAAATGGGAGAAACCAGGGGAGCAACCAGCGCAATACGCATTACTCACCGCCTCTGTAGCTAGCAATATTATTGTCGGTTTCGTAGAGCTTCACTTCATACAGCAGACCGCCGGGCAGAGCATCCTGCAACCGTTCCCAGAACTTGATAGCAAGCACTTCGGCGGTCGGAATAAGGCCTTCCAGCCAGGGAACGTCATGGTTCAGATGTTTATGATCGACCCAACCTATTACCCGTTCTTGCATAGCATCCTTCAACGCTGTCAGGTTGAGTACCATGCCCGTCTGCGGGTCGGGCGTCCCGCGCACCGTCACCTCCAGCACATAATTATGTCCATGTCCGTTGGGATTGGCGCACTTGTCGTAAACAGTATAATTTTCCTCTTCGCTGAGCTGTTTGCTCCACAGGCGATGGGCCGCGCTAAAACTGGCGCGCCGGGTGAGGTAGACCATTTGTGTGTCCCTTGTATTTTCCAGGGCGGGGGCAAGCCGCCTTATGTTTTCCAGGGCGGGGGCAAGCCCCGCCCCTACCCTATACGGTCTACTCAGTCCTTATCGTTGGTTGCCAGGGCGGGGACAGAGCCGCCGCCCATGTTCATCTGTACGATTTATTATGCGTTGCTAAAAATCTCAAGGTTCGTGCCGTTTAGCATACGCCCTGAAGCATCGGCCAGGAATAGCAAAATCTCAGCCATGTCGTCGGGCGTCATGCCTGCGCGCAGGTGCGGCGCGGCCCGGCGCAACATTTCGGTATCGACTGCGCCAGGACTGACGGCGCAGACGCGAATATTGTGCGGCTTGCCCTCGACGGCCAGGATCTCCGTCAGGCTGGCAACCCCGGCCTTCGAGACGTTGTACGCGCTCAAACCCGGAAACTTCTCTACTCCTTTTACGCCTGAAAGTGATGAAAGGTTGATAATCACGCCGGAATGCTGCGCGGCCATGACGCGAAAAGCCTCGCGACAACAAAGAAACGTGCCACGCAAGTTGACGCCAATCACTCTATCCCACGTCGCTGTATCCATGTCAACAAAGGGTTTCACCGCCACTACTCCCGCGCAATTCACCAGCGCATCAACCCGCCCATACGTCTCCATCACCCTCTGGAACAGACCAATAACATCTTCTTCATTTGAAACGTCACCCGCCATAGACAACACAGAATGTCCCTCGCCCTCGATTTCGTTGGCAACCTGCGCAAGCGTCGCGGCTGTGCGGCTGAAGAGGACGACACGCGCTCCTTCGCGGGCGAAACGCAGGGCGGTGGCGCGGCCAATGCCGCGCCCGGCCCCGGTGATGACGATGACGTGATTTTGGATGCTCATGATAAGAATTATAGCACGCGGTTTGAGGTTATTCTCACGTTCTTCCAGAGAGGCAGCAAGATGCAGGTTTGCGCGGGCGCTGTCCGCGCAAACCTGCATCACATATGAATTGCTCTGCTTTTGGCTTGTTACGAATCGGCATGATTGACAGCGAATGTGGTAACAGCCGCTTCATCTATAAGTGGGCCGCTTACGGTCATGCTGCCACTCGAGGGAGAAGCGAAGGTCAGTGAGCTATACGCCACCATCACATTGATTGTGCGCCCGCGCGCGCCAACGCGCACCGGCGTGGACTCCACTATCTTCTTGATACGCTGCGCCACCAGTTCCGCGCCGTGTTGTTCAGCGCGAATGACCGCCGTGATGATGCCGGGGCCGTTGAGTGAGAGCATGTCTTCCTTGCGAACTTTGCATTTCAAAATGGGGAGCAGCTTACGCGCAACCTCGTTAGCCTCGCGCTCTTCGCGTTCGCGCTGCACATCGTTATGTTGCGCCCCTTCGAGCAGCAGGCGAAAGACGATCACACTCTGTGAGTTACAGATGCGGCGCATCTTATATTGACCCGCTTCGAGCGCTTTCGTCGAGATTACCGGCTGCCAGATATGATGCTCGCGCTTGCGCCAGTAATCGTATTGGCCCTGCATACGCGCATAGCCTTCCAGAACCATCGTGCCAAAGGTCCACAGAACCTGGCGTGGCGTACTCAACGCATAATGGCGCGCGCTAATCAGTTGACGGAAAATCGGGCTGACCTTCATGGTCGCAGCCTCGTATTTCTGTTGCCGCAACACTTTGAGGTGACCTGCATAAATGCGCCGCCGCTGTTTGAGGAAGTCGCGCACCGTCAGCGGCCCTTTGTTATAGACCACGCACTCTGGCCGGTAGATCAATTTGAATCCCAGTTGCGAGATCAGCGCCTGGATAGAAATTTCGTCCACCGCGCTATCGGTCGGAATACCCGTAATCACATTGCGGAAGGAGATCACCTCGCCCAGTTTGGGGTGGATACGCGCCAACCCGTCGTGCAAACGCCATAGCAGGTGGACGGCGTGACCCATGAAGGTGTTCGGATCATTGACGGGTACCGGTCGCCCCCCTACCATTCCGATAGTAGGGTCTTCGAACGGGGCGCACAGGTATTCTATCGCGGAAGTTTCGGGGATCACATCGGCCCCGATCAATACAACGACCGGACTGGTTGCCTGTTTCAAAAATAAGTTGATGGCGGACGCTTTGCCCTCGCGCTTTTCCTGCACAAACAGGCGGACACGCGCTTCCTGCTCCGTCAATTCTCTAACAATCGGAACGGTGCGATCTGTGCAGCCACTGGCAACCACAATCACCTCGTTAATAATAATAGAAGGGCCGGTTTGAGCAAGCACCGCTTGAATCGTACTCGCGATATTCGCTTCCTCGTTATAGGCCATTATTCCTATGCTACAACCAATTCTCTCCGCCTCGTTGGATACAGGTTCACACAACAACTCCGCCTGAATGTCATTGATGATATGCGTTGCCATAATAAAAGGCATCTCCTTCGTGAGATGTTCAAGCATAGCGGACATCGTGGCCGCTCCGGCTTTATGAATACACTGTCATAGTAGAGGCTAGCATTCAAATGAACAAGCTCCGATAGTATCTTGATATCCAACCATTGGTATCCATGATGAGCTTCTTACATTTTTTGCGCTATTCGAGTGGAAGAACACCATTGATAGCGGCTCCCAACGAGGTTAGAATACCATTGAAACAGTATGAAACACATAAATATCGGGTTAAGATATGGTTGTAAATACATCAATGCAGTTACGAATTTGCCCTACTACCCCACTCCCGCACCCGTCGTATTGACCACAACCCCACCACGTCTTATACTGAGCCTATATTTGTGTGGGGACTGCGATGGGCGGACACAATAAATCGCGTTCCTACGCACAAAAAAATACCCTTCTTAAATACCCTATCAACATGAACGCCCGTAGGGACGCGATTTATCGTGTCCACCCTTGATCGAGATTGAAAAGGATAATCTATGCGCATACAGGAACATATCAAATTATCAACAGCAGCCGCTCTTGTCGTCTCACCCTGGTTGAGGCAAGACGTATGGATTCCGCTGCTCGCCAGCCTTGGCATAGACGTGGATCACTTCATCTGGCACGCCACCGCGCATCGCACGCTGAGTTTGCGAGCCGCTGTGCGCTATTTTGGGCAGGCCGACCCGCAGCACTTGTCCCAGGCCAAATTTCTCCATCATCCCATGGTGCTGGGAAGCTTATTCTTTATCGCGATGCGGCTGCGTTCGCGGTTGCTCTTCTTAATCTTAGCGGGGATGCTGTTTCATGTCAGCCTTGATGCTATCCACAACTTACAAATGAATGGCCTGAAAAAATCGCTTAGCCAGCAGGCGCAGTACCATTGCCCCGAATGTGGGAAGGCAGAACCTGCATTACAGTTGCACACGTGGCATTATGCCAGTAACCTGCTCGAACGCTACTCGCCGCGCCACTTCATCGTCTTATGTCCCGACTGCCATGAAAAGGCGCATCGCGCTACTAACCTCCCCGTCTGAGTGAGATGTGAGGGTGGATGGGCAGCCGCAGGCTGCCCATCCACCCTCACATCTCACTCAAAAAGCTATCGACGGACTATACTTTCTATGTTATAATCCTATCTGGCGAGCAAATGCCCGGCAGAGACCAGGGCGGGACAAGCCCCGCCCTGGTTAAGTGGCAGCCGGTGATCGCGCCAGATGAGATAGAACAACGGAGGAAAACTTTGGCTGCACAATGGCTTCCAGCAATTCGTATTATCCAGATTATACTGAGCATCGTCGTCATCCTCTTTATCCTGCTCCAGGTGCGTGGGGCCGGGTTGGGAAGCGCATTTGGCGGCAATAGCTCCGGCTCTGTCTTCAAGACGCGGCGCGGCGTAGAGCGGTTGGTCTTCAATATCACCATCGTCTTCGTGATCCTTTTTGCCGCCGTTTCCATCCTGGGCGCGCTGCTCCGCTAAACAGGGAATCCAGGGCAAGAGGTCGCTCCCGCCTCGCCAGACACAACCGTGCAGATTTGGCGGGGGGAATAGAATATGGGTATGGATCATTATCGAATGTTTAAAAGGACGCTTGCGTCCCCGTCCTGTAGGGACAAGGCCGCCACCCATCCCCCCCCCCCCCCTTGTCCCTACAGGACGGGGATGCGCATTACCGCATTCGGTCATCAAATTTCATCAGGACGGAGAAGAGCTTTGCCTCCGGGACTCTTCCTGGTCTTATGTCTGATAATCTTTGCCCTTTTGCTCACCGCGTGCGACAGCAACAGCGCGACACCGACACTGCGTACTACTCCTTCCAGTGGTGGATCAGGCAGCGTCACTCCCACCGCGAGCGTGACGCCTGGCATCTCACTTGGCCCTCAACCCTGTCCAAACGCGGTGAAAGACCCCGCGCACTGGGACCAGATTATCCCGACGCAGCCGAATGTCTCTAAAGTCGAAGGCGTCACATGTGGCTATCTGACCGGCACGCCCACCCTGCAAGCCCTGATTACCGTGCGTTACAGCGACACCGGGAAAACGCTCGACGTGTATGTCTATAACAATATTGAAAGTCCCAACCCGACTCAACTTTTCAAGCTGTTGAACCTGTATGACGGCAGCGCCACTATTAGCCTGCGCAACACGGTTATGACTGGCGAGGTCGATCAAAATTCCAGCATCAACACAGGGAAAAACAACACCAACTTCACGCAAGACCTGTTTCGCGAGTTCAATACGGCGTCGTTCGCGCCCGTCTCCTTCCCCGGCATCTTCCCCGACATGACGCGCTACCAGGCCGAACTCGACCAGGCGCAGGTCAACGCCGGTCAGGATAGCTGGAAACTCTCCGCGATGCAGGTGGCAGCGCATTTCGCCATCAATCCTGCTCTGCTCAACTGGAACAATGTCAACGCTACAGTGGTAAGCGGCGGCGGTTCTAGTGATGCCGAAGCCGTCGTAAACATCAGCAACCCCGCGCCAGGAACGCAAACGGTCACATTGACCGTGCAACGTCTGGAAGGCAACACCAACGGCGGCATCTGGGAAGTGGTAGGCGTCACGGCCTCGACCGCCGGTGGCCTCTCCATCACTGCCCCGCAAAGCCGCGACATCTTGACCAGCCCCGTTACCGTCACCGGCACAGGCCCCACCCCGGCGGGCACCACCAGCGCCGTTGCTATTCTCGATCACACCTACAGCGTCATCGGCCACGCCGCCGCGCAAGACGCAAAAGGCAACGCAGCGTTTTCCGTAACAATACCTTACGTCTCAACCTTCAAAACAGGAATGCAAGACGGCATCGTGGCATTATTCGCGACGAACAGCGCCGGTGGCATTATAGCTGCTGTGATGGTGAAAGAGCTTGTGTAGGAAGCGTCTTTGCGTATTTATCTTGTTTATGCAATATTTTCTTCTTCGCTTTGCTCATTCAACTGGACTGGAGACAGGGGGGGCAACTGATCAGGGCGCACGATGGGCAATTGGTGGTAGACATCCGCGCCCGTCAGCCCTGGTGTGCGCCAGCTTTTCACGGCTTGCAGGTCGCTGACAAATGCGGGTTGCAAATCGATGCCCAGCGCCTGCCATATCAGGCTGATGGAGCGACGCGCAAAGGCGATGTTGTTGCGCGGCTCGATACGATCCAGATCTTCAAAGAAGAAGCCGCAACTGGTGAAGCTGCACTGCTGGTAGTATTGCGCTTCCAGTAGGAGTAAGGTGCGCTGCATCAATGACGCATCGATGGATGGTTTGCCCTGCTGCGTCCAGAAACTTTCCAGCGATTCCCAGCCGTTGCGGATAGGCAGGTAGGCATCGCGAGCTGCCCAGGGGTCGCGCAGCGTTTCGCCAGCGAACTGCTCGAAAAAGTGGGTTGGCGCAGTCTGCCAGGTTGCGCAGGGCGGAGTTAAGCTCTCCCTTCCAACTGCTATCGTTCTCGGTGCATTCGCAGCCTGTATCCCAACGCGCCACGCCATGGCTGCAACTCCACGCGCTCGGCAGGCGCAAGGCGACCTCTTTTGTGGCCGGGTGCATCTGCATGTAGCGTTCTAGCGTGCAGACCTCAAACCCGTAGGATGGCGCGCCTGCGCGCAAAAGGTGCGTAAGGAACTTGTCACGCCAGGGCTTATGATGTCCATACAGTTCGCCGTCGGTCGCAATCAGGATCAACTGCGGTTCGCCCGCCGCCAGCTTGGTTTGTTCCAGGTGTCCCGGCAGAAAGCCAGTAGCGAACTCATCCGCGTTGCTGGTGGTGTTCCAATCGAAAGAGACACCGCCTGAAAGCGGCGCGTTAAAGAAAAAGACGGTGATGCTGCGACCTTCGTATAAAGGCAGGATATACGGCTCGGTCGGGTCAATAGGCGTGGCGGCCTGCCAGGGCGCAAGCACGGTATAGGTGATGCCATATTGCGCCAGCAAATCCAGGCTCTCCATGTCAACCGCCGTCTCGGCCAGCCACATGCCGGTGGCTTTGCGCCCATAGCGGCGCTCGAAGTCGCTCAAGCCCCACACAATTTGCGTGCGCTTATCGCGGGTTGAGGCGAGCGGCAGGATAGTATGGTTATACGCCTGGGCCATGGCATTGCCAAGCCCGTAGCGTGTCACGTTT
Source organism: uncultured Chloroflexia bacterium (assembly GCA_963769535.1). Lineage (GTDB taxonomy): Bacteria > Chloroflexota > Ktedonobacteria > Ktedonobacterales > Ktedonobacteraceae > CF-113. The sequence continues at coordinate 1,607,953 of CAVYMC010000011.1, forward strand.
TTGCGGTCAGCCTCGATGATGCGCGCATACACGTCGGGGTGCGCGTCCTCCAGCCAGGCCGCCAGGGTCGGGCCAAGATCAAAATTGATGTCGTCAAAATTGTCCGCTTCAGCATTGGGGCGGTAACATTCTTCGGTGATCTTTTCATTAAAATTGGCGTAAGGGGTCGCGGCTGGTTCAATAAGAATCTGTTCTGTGAACGGGTCGTCACGCGGCGGCTGATAAAAATGCCCGTGCAAACACAAGTATGCAGGGCCAGTTCGTTGTTTCTCTTCGGTTGTTTTTATCAAATGTGATTGATCGAGCATAGAATTCCTTCTGCTTTGTAGCCAACAGTCACTAAAGCACTGTTACTACCAGTACGTAATACGAATCCTTTCTAGTTTCAAATCTCATACAATATATTATACGCTGATGATCGCATAATGTAACGGGGGCGGGACAAGCCCCACCCCTCGTTAATTTATGCGCTCAATTCCTGGCGCTGTATATGGTTGCCGCCCTGCGCGGAGAGCAAGAATTCTTCGTAGGCCTCGCGCAGCCGGGGATAGCGCAGCAGAAAAACGCCGGCGTACTCCGTGGTGAGCGGGCGCGGCTGGCGCAGCAGGTGCATGTTCACCTCTTTCAGCAGGCGATTGCCCTTCTTCCCGTTGCAGCTTTTGCAGGATGCGACGAGATTTTCCCAGGTACCCGGACCGCCGCGCGAACGTGGGATGATGTGGTCAAGCGTCAGATCGCGGCTACGCTTGCCACAATACTGGCAGGTTTCGTCGTCGCGCAGCAGGATATTAGAGCGCGTGGGCTGCAGCGCGAGGCGCGGGACGCGCACGTTGGCGAGCAACTGCACAATTACCGGGCGTTCCAGTTCAAGACGGCGGGCCTGAATGCTCTCCTCAATCAACTGACGAATGCTATCATCTACAAAGGTCACTTTTTGCCGGGAAAGCAGCACGATGAGACGACGTTCAGGGATGACTGAAAGAGGCTGGAGTGAAGAATTCAATACAAGAACAGCCATGAATGACTTCCCTTCCTCTCTGTCAGAGCCGAAACCAGATGCAGCCAGCGAGGGAGAAGCTTGATTGTGGGTGCGGGCAGGGGAGTACCCCGACCCTTCAGCTTCTACCGCCGCCTGCGACGACGACTGGGCGGATAGGGATCGAAGCTATTTGCGCGGCCAGGTTGGTGATGTTGGAATGCCGGACATCGTCCGCCCGTCCACTGTTCCTGGCGGGAACACTGGAAAGCGGCGCTCAAACAGCAACATCCAGATTGGCTGGATTGTTGTATTTGACTTACCGGCATCTGTTTCTCCTGCGTAACCTGATCTGCACACCTGAGTTTGTACCACAGATGTGCCATCCTGGTCGGGGTGAGAGGACTTGAACCTCCGACCTCAGCGTCCCGAACGCTGCGCGCTAGCCGACTGCGCTACACCCCGATTGAACAATTCCGCGCAAATGATCTCCTGGCCCTACCCGGTGAAACCATCTTAGAGCATGTACATCATTCGCTTCAATACGCCTGTTAAGCGACCCTACACGAATTATATGCACACCTCCCCTACTTCAAGCATAGTATAGCATACTCGGGCAATCTTTGACAATAGGCGAATCATCCCGCTTAAATCACCTCTTGCGCTCTCTTCTCATTCATGTTATTATCCTGAAAATATGTGGAAAGGGCGTTCAAAAGCATGGCAAAGAAAACGGCTGATGAAGCCTCACAAGAGCAACAACAACCATATGACAATCTCCTGAAATCACTCCTGGAAGGGCAGGAGAAGCAGATGCTCCCCTACTTTGTCCCAGACGCCGAATACCTGGAGACACTCAATGTCGAAGTCGTCAGAACTCCCTTGCGCGTCGATCGCGTCTACCTGGTCAGGCACAAGGGACGCAAAAAGATCGCGCATTTTGAATTCGAGTCCGGGCCAAACAACGATATGGCTCCTCGATTGCTCGACTATCATGCTTACTTGTATCGCAAATATAAACTGCCTGTCATCTCGATGATCGTCTATCCGTTTCCGACCAGAATGGCTGAGTCTCCACTCCAGGAAGTAGATGAAGACCATGAGATACTGACGTTCCACTTTCGGGTGTTTCCCCTGTGGCAATTGAAAGCCGAACAGTATGTGAACGAACATGCAGTTGTTATGTACGCTTTGCTCCCTACAATGGAGGGAGCAAATGCATCCTTGCTTCACAAAGCAATCGATGAGATGGTACAATACTATCAAGGCAACGATACCAAGTTAGCGCAAGAGTTTCGATGGATGGGTATCGTCATACGGAGAGCCAAAACCATGCCGCGTACCGACAAACGCGAGATTCAGGAGCGATTAAATATGTGGGACGACTTAATGGAAAAAGACCCCAAGATGAGAAAGATCCGCAAAGAGAGCGAAGCCAAAGGAAGAACCGAGGGCATTAAAGAGGGCATTAAAGAGGGCATTAAAGAGGGTATTAAAGAGGGCATGGTAGAAGGATTGCGCAAGGCGATTGTCACCACTGTGAGGCTTCACTTTCCTGGTTTAACCGAGTCTGGCGCAGCAAAGGGTGGCTCAAATCAGCAAACCTGAAAAACTTAACTTACTGTTTGAACAGATTGCTGTAGCCCCTGATGAGGATAGGGCGCGCTTGCTTCTCGATCTCGTTGCTGCCTGACGAAAGAGCCAGCTTCATACTGAGTTCGTTTGATGTTGCCTCCGAAGGACGTTTCTTGTGGGGTCCGCTATCAGACCTCACAAGAAACGTCCTTCATCCCTGCAATTCCTTCACCAGCCGCTCAGCCAGTTCAAACGAGTAGTTCTGCCCGCGATCATGCGGGTAGACCTGGAACATGTTGGCAACCCACAACCCTTTCAAGGGCGCGCGCAGCGGCGGGATATGCTGGCGATACTCGGTGGTGACGATGGGCTGCGCAAAGGGCGCCTGAAAGAGCCAGCTTTCGGTGATCCAGTCTTCTGAAAAAGACGGGCTGATACGCTTGAGATGCGGCAAGAACTGCGCGATAACCTCTTCTTTGCTCATTTTGAAGAGTGGGTCATCCATCGGACGATAGTTACCGAGATAGAGCAGGTGCCTGCCGCCGTATTCGGATGGTAGGCGATAGTTAGTATGCTCGACCAGGCTGGTGAAGGGATATCCGGGGTCACAGGGGTTGATCCAGTAGCTATCGGTCATCTGGCGATCAAGCGCGAGAATGAGGCACTGCGCGCCATACGCCTGGCCCCAGTCGTAACGCTCGCGGTAATCTTCCGGCAGCGCGGGTATAAGGCGACAGGTGAGGCGCGTTGCCATGGTAGAGATGACGCGGTCAAATGTCCACGTTCCCGAGCTGGTACGCACCTCCCAGCGTCCATCTTCTAGCGGCTGCGCGCTTTCCACGCGCGTCCCCAGCAGGACTTTGCCGCCCGCCTCGCTGATACGCTCGACCAATCGCTCGTAGAGCAACTGGAAGCCGCCGCGCAGGTAGCCCAGGTAGGTGGTGCGATCGTGGAAACGCGCCCAGAACCAGGGCAGCGCGATCTGGTCGCGCAATGCGCCGAACTTGGCCCCGAAAAGCGGAGCAAAAACCATATCATAGGCGCGTTTACCCATCCAGCGGCGCAGCCAGGCTTCCGCCGTTTTCCCCTCGTATGGTCCCGACCCCGTCAGCTTGAACAGCGCGCCCACGGCTGCCACGCGCAGGCGTTCGTCGATGCGCAACGGCGCGAATTTCAACAGCGTCACCGGCGAATCCAGTTGCTGGAACTTGCCATTGACAAGGCAGACGGTGCGCGGGTGCGACCACTCAAGCCGATCACTCAGGTCAAGCTCCGCAATCAGCTTGATGGCGGTGGTATCGGTCTTGAATAAGTGATGATAGAATTTTTCCAGCCAGTTATCACCCACGCGAAAACCAGACGCCAGGCCGCCAGCCGTTGTCTCCTGCTCAAACACCATCACCGAGTGACCGGCGCTCGCCAGTCGATACGCTGTGTGCAATCCTAAAGCGCCCCCGCCAAGTATGGCATATTCCATATATTTCTATCCTCGTTTGTGCTTTGTTATTTATTGCTGTTTAGACCGCCGCAATTGTAGCACACATAGGATATTTGGGGTAGATGGCCTTTACTGCACAGTACGAATCGTCCACATGTCGTTGGTGAGATTTGTGGCGGACAGGTAGGCATAGGGCAGGGTGAAGTAGCCCTGCATTCCCCAGTTTGCGCCCCACGAGTTGCGCACCAGAAAAACCTGCTTTGTATCGTCATAGCCGACCGCCAGAACAGCATGTCCACCGACGGGCTGCTCGTTGGGCGCTGGCATCGGTACCTGTCCGCTCTGTGCCACCGCCTGGCTCTCAAAACTTTCATAGACGGTCATACCGAAGACGAAGGGGGAGCCAGAAGCCAGGCAGCCGCGCATCAGTTGGAGATTGTGAGACAGGCGTTGGTAGTTAATAGCCCTGTTTTGTGGCGCATCCTGGTAACAATTGGCCGGAGGTTGAACCGCGAATTTCGTAATGTCATAGGGCCATTCACTTTCAGTGCAGGCTCCCTGCGAGCTGACGGTTTTGATGCCGTCGCGAATCTGCGCCCCGCTGTCTGAATTGACCGTTCCCTCCATCCCTCGCTCATTGTAGTAAATGAACAGGCGTGATGGGACGAAGACCGGCGTCAGATTTTGTTTGATCTGATCAAATTCGAGCGCGGCTGCAATAGCGTTGGCGGTGCAACTGCCCAGTTGCCCCTGGTCGTACACTGGCGGACAGACTGAACGTAGATCAACATTGCCGGGCAACACGATACTCGCTTCGTAAGGTGAGGCAAAAAGGTAGTCGCGCTGGTCGGGCAAATCGGGAATCCAGCCGTAGCGTTTGATTTTACGGGACATAGTTAGAATCTCCAATTCTATTCACTGCGTGTTTGCTACATATACTTCCATTGTTAAGAGGACAATGAAGTTCGCTTTACAGCTATTTAGTATACGCATCAAATGCAGATATTTGGAAGATGATGTCTGTAGTTGTTTTTGCTTGAAGTATTGCGGTTTCTGCCCGGTCACTCATCTTCATCATTCTGTATTTCTATAGAAGAGCCTAGAAGAGAACCTAACCGGCTTATGTTGTCTAATTCGGAATCAATACGCGCATTGGCTATTGGTGTGTTCACTCCATAAAGTTCGCGCACTAACCGTTCAATTTCTTCATCTATCCTTTGATTTGGCGCTGTGCCGCTGGATATTACTGCATCGACAAGGTCTGCGATCTGGTCATGGAAATACGTTTGTCGAACATCGGTAAAGTCAATATCCCGAACAGGCAAATCCATAATCGTTTTTTGAGTCATATAGGGGAAACTTTTCCACTTCCGGTACTTTTTTGACTAATCTCTCCAGCTCTGCTTTGAAATCATCGAAGCTTGACATGGCACATACTACCTTTCATTTTTGCCATCTTAGCAAGAATGTAATGTCAAGTCAATAACACACAGGTACGCCCTCCAACGAGGACAAGCACAAGGCCCCCTCATCCACCCAACCCCGCCCCTTGTCCCTACAGGACGAGACCACGCATTACCCCATTTGGTTGTTAATATTCATCAGGTTACACTGTCAGCCCCAACACTCTCGCCAACCGCAAAATCTCCGCGCCGCAATTCACATCGTGATTGGCTATCACGGTCTCTGCCGCCTGTCGCAGCAGCAACATGGCCTGGGGGGTGTTCAAATCGATTTCCATAGCCGCGATAAAACGATCATGTAGAACATGATCTTCGCCGCTTTGTCCGCCGGCGATGTCGCGCACTTGCTGGAAGAGAGCAACCGTTTCGGTTGCAACTTGCAGGTCTTCAGGGAAACATTCCCAGGGATAGCGATAGTGGTGGTTTTGCAGCGTGACGCGGATGGCATCGGCGCTGTATGTTTTGAGCAGGTCGCTCACCAGCGTCAGGTTGCCCAGCGATTTACTCATCTTCTCGCCGTCCTGGTGTACCATGCCGGTATGCATCCAGACGCGCGAGAAAGGCGACTTGCCCGTAAAATGTTCGGATTGCGCGATCTCGCAGGTGTGGTGCGGAAAGGCCAGATCAGCCCCGCCGCCGTGAATGTCGATCTGTGGGCCAAGATATTTCATCGACATGGCGCTGCACTCGATATGCCAGCCGGGGCGACCGGGACCCCAGGGGCTGGGCCACGCCGGTTCGCCGGGAGCCTGCGCCTGCCACAGCACGAAATCGAGCGGGTCGCGTTTGCGCGTATCATCGGGAAAGTTGCCGCGCTCGTTGGCGATGGTCAGCATGGCGTCGTAGTCGTTCAGGCCGATGGCGCGTGCCAGGGTGCCGAAATCGGGGTCGCGTTTGACGCTGAAATAGACGCTGCCGCCACTTTCATAGGCATAGCCCCCGGCTATCAACGTCTGCGCAATCTCGATCATGGCCGGAGTTTCCTCGGTGGCGCGAGCGTAGACGTTGGGGCGGCGCACGTTCAGCGCGTCCATATCGCGTAAATAGCGTGCGGTCTCGCGGCGTCCCAGCTCATCCCACGCCATGCCCAGTTCGCGCGACTTGCGCAAAATATCATCGTCGATGTCGGTCACGTTCTGCACGTAGTTGACGGTATAGCCGCGAAATTCCAGGTAGCGAATCAGCGTATCGAAAGAGACATAGGTGAAAGCATGACCCAGGTGCGTTGTGTCATAGGGCGTTACGCCGCAGACGTACATGCGCGCCATCCTGTCATCGAGCGGAACAAATTCTTCCAGCGATTGCGTTAGGGTATTGAAGAGTTTCATCGCGCAGATTCTCCAGGACCAAACAAGCGAACGGCATTAGCGGTGGTAATTCGTGCAATTTCTTCCAGTGTCATGCCACGAATTTCGGCCAGCTTTTCAGCGACATATTTGACAAAAAGAGGTTCGTTGCGTTTCGCCCGCAACGGCTGCGGCACCAGGTAAGGGCTATCGGTCTCGACCAGCACGCGCTCCAGCGGAGCCATGCGCGCCACATCCGGCAGCGCGTTGCCCTGTCTGGTGAGCGGCCCGGCAAAGGAGAGCATGAAACCCTCAAACGCAAGGCATTCCTCAGCCTGCGCCACATCTCCCGAAAAGCAGTGAAAGACGCCGCGCAGCCCCTGCCCGTGAGCTTGCAGCAGTTCGATCACATCATCGTGCGAATCGCGCACATGAATAATGCAGGGCAGATCACATTCGCGCGCAAGCTCAAGATGCGCCACGAACACGGCGCGCTGCACATCTCGCGGCGAGAGCATGCGAAAATAGTCCAGGCCGAACTCGCCAATCGCCACCACTTCCGGCTCTCGCGCCATTGCACGGTAACGCGCTCCAACCTCGTCCGTATACGTGGTGGCGTCGTGCGGGTGCGTGCCAACACCCGCGAAGATCATACCGGGATGCGCCTTCGCCAGCTTCAGCGCGTGTTCGCTCGAAGCGAGATCGCACCCCGGATCAATGATGCGGGTAACGCCTCCCTCAAAGGCAGCCGAAATGACGGCTTCGCGGTCGGCATTGAAACGAGCGGTGTCTATGTGGCAGTGGCTATCGACGAGCAACGAGTGCGTCCTTTCGCAACAAAAGTCTCACTTCACAAAGTATAGTCCTAATTTTCCAGCAATGTCAAATTCACACTGCTGCCACACACGCACAGTTCCATCCTGGCCCCCGGACGCCACATTGGTAGCATTGGGAGACCAGCCCCGTTCATACCTTCTCTCCATTCACATTTCATTTTGCGCCTGTTGACTCCATTTTTTCACCATTTGACCATTTTTTGTTGCGCGAGCCGTATATGCATGGTACAGTTTCAAGGTGAGTTCGGTCAGGCGACGATCTACAAATATTATGAGGCATTCAATGCAAACAACCTGGAACAAAGTGAGGAGTCATAACAATGGGACTGGTAGTAGAACACATCAATAAGTCATTTGCGCAATTCCAGGCCATCAAAGACCTGTCTATGGAAGTGCAGGAGGGAGCTATTTTTGGCTTCCTGGGCGCTAACGGCGCGGGAAAAACGACCACCATGCGTATGATTCTCGATATCCTGCGTCCCGATAGCGGTCGTATCACGTGGAATGGCAAGGACGTGCGCGAGGTGCCGCGCGGAAGCTGGGGCTATCTGCCGGAAGAGCGCGGACTTTACCCGAAGATGAAGGTAGATGAGCAGTTGCTTTTCCTGGCGCGGCTGAACGGTTTGTCGAAGCAGGATGCCGGGAAAGAACTTGACGAATGGTTTGAGCGTTTTCAGATCAACGCGAATCGCAAAAAGAAGATCGAAGAACTCTCCAAAGGAAACCAGCAGAAGGTGCAGTTTCTGGCCGCCATCCTGCATGATCCAGCGATCCTGATTATGGATGAGCCGTTTAGCGGCCTGGACCCGGTCAACGCCAACGTGCTCAAAGAGGCATTCCTGGAGATGCATCGCCGGGGCAAGACCATCATCTTCTCCACCCACCAGTTGGAGCAGGTGGAGGAACTGTGCCAGGATATCGTGATCATCAATAAAGGGCAGGCCATCGTGCAGGGCAGCGTGCGGGAGGTCAAACGCGAGCACGGGCGTAATGTTGCGCGACTCAAGCTCGATAACGATCCGGAGGCGCGCTGGCTGGATACGTTGGAGGGAGCGCTGGTCACGAAACGCAGGCAGGATTACATCGAGATGCAAATACAGGCGAATCTCAACCCCAACTTTATCGTTGAGGCGGCGCTCCAGCATGGTGGTACCATAAGCCGTTTCGAGCTGGCCGAGCCGTCGCTGACCGACATCTTCATCGAGCACGTGGGTACGAGCGCGCTGCCGGATGCGCCATCTGTTCTTTCTGCATAATTGCAGTACCCTTAATGCAGTACCCTTAAGCGGGTCGAGAAAGAAAGGAAACTCCTGTCGCTTCCGGCGAGGAAAGTATACTTCTCAAACCCGAAGAGGTCAAGTGGCAATCAACAGAAAAAAAGGAGGCATACAATGCCAGAGAAGACGACACGTACGCAGGAAAAAGAACAAACAGAACAGGAACAAAGATCTGTAGCGATTCCCGCCAGCGGCGCTGCAACGCAGCATACCTGGCGCAATATTCGCCTGATTATCGGGCGCGAGTATAAAAACCGTCTGACCCAGCGCAGCTTCATCATCAGCAGCATTGTCATTATGGCGCTGGTGGCGATTGCCGCGTTTGCCCCAACCGTCATTCAGTTGATTGCATCGCACTCCAATTCGCAAACGAAAATAGTGGTGGTGAATAACGCGGGTCCTATTGCCGGTTTGAGTAACGATGCGCTGGCGCAGTCTATTGGCGCGACGCTGAATGGGACGACAAATTCAACAAGCGGAACGAATATTACGGGAAAGCCTCCCTTTGCCATTAGCGTTCAGACGACTACTTCGCTCAACAGCCTGCAAAATCAGGTGAAGAATGGCAGCCTGAATATACTTCTGGCGCTTGATCGCCCCACAGGCTCGGACTTGCGCTTTACGTATTACACGAGTTCCAGCGTGCTGAGTGGCGACACCAACCTTTCAAGAATACAGGCTGTGGCCCAGCAGGCTCAATTTCCTCGATACGGCTCATCGCCTCGGCCTGACTCCGGCTCAAACGAGCAGCCTGTTCGCGCAGCCGAGCTTCGCAGTTGTGAACACCGGGCAGAGCCAGAACCGCCCGGTGAGCGAGATCGTAACAGGCTACATTCTGGCCTATGCCGGCAATATCCTGATCTACATGGCGGTGATGCTCTATGGCATGAGCGTGGCAATGGGGATCGCAGAAGAGAAAGGCAGCCGCATTATGGAGATTCTGGTGAATGCCGCGACGCCGTTCCAGTTGATGGTCGGGAAAATCGTGGGTATAGGCGCGGCGGGTCTGACGCAGATGGCCTGCGTTGTAGCTGTCGGAATTGGCGCGCTGCTGCTGCAAAATCCGTTACAGAGTGCGCTTTTCGGCGCCAGTGGTGGATTGCTCAACCTGAATATCACGAGCGTTTCCATTTCGTTCCTGCTGCTGATGCTGCTCTACTTCCTGCTGGGTTTCTTGCTCTACGCGACGTTGTTCGCCGCTCTGGGGGCGCTGGTGAAACGGCAGGACGAGGTGCAGAACGCGGTGGCGCCTCTGACATTCTTGCTGGCATTTGGATATATCGTGAGCTTCTTTGGCGTCTACACTCCTGATGCCACATGGATGAAAGTGATCTCGTATATTCCTTTCTGGACACCCACGACGATGCTGGTACGTATCGGGGTGAGCCAGGTATCGGGGTGGGAGATCGCTATGACGGTGGGGGTGATGCTACTTGCCATCGTCATCTGCGCCTGGATTTCCGCGCGCATCTATCGCTTCGGCGTTCTGATGTATGGACAAAGACCCGGACTGGGCCAACTGACGAGACTGGTACGGATGAAATAGAAGAGCGTCAAAAGCACAGATACGAGGGCAACCGCAAGGGTTGCCCTCGTATCTGTGCTTTTGACATTACATCTGTCACTTTTTCCGCACTAATTGCCATCCTCCTGGCACATTTATGGCTGTACACTGATGAGCAAGTAAGTTCTCGATGAGGTGGTCGGTCATCGAAAATGTTGCTTGCAATCATCCTCATGTCCTGTCATAAGGATGACAGTATACAATAAACCTCTGGCGCACTGTGTCGATTACAATTCACATATGCCAGAACAGCACGTGGGGAACAAGGTCATCCATCATTATCATGCCGGGAGGGATAATGCTATGAACGCCAACAGACTCCATCCAGGATACGGACAAAATGCAGGTAAGCACATTGGCAATTACCGCATCATCGAGTTGTTAGGAAAAGGGGGCTTTGCTGCCGTCTACCTGTGCGAACATAGATATATCGGGACGCTGGCGGCGGTGAAGGTATTGCGAGCGGGGATGGATGAAATTGAGGAAAGCAACTTCCACGCCGAAGCGTGTATTGCTGCCAGCCTGGTCCATCCGCGCATTATACGCGTGCTGGAATTTGGCATGGAGGGTCGCAGGCCGTACCTGGTGATGGATTATGCTCCAAACGGTACGATGCGCCAGTTGTACCCCTGGGGATCGCGCATGATTCCGCGCGCGCTGGTGAAGTACGTAGAGCAAATAGCCGAGGCGTTGCAATACGTCCACGATAGAGGGCTGGTTCACCGCGATATTAAGCCGGAGAACCTGCTGCTGGGAGACAACAACCAGTTGCTGTTGAGCGACTTTGGCATTAGCATCAACGCGCACACTACGGCGTCTCGCGCAGAGATGATCGCGGGAACTGCCGCGTATATGGCTCCCGAATTGATAGAGGGCGAGGCCTGTTTCGCCAGCGACCAGTATGCGTTGGGCGTCGTTGTCTATGAGTGGCTGTGCGGAGTATGGCCGTTCCTGGGCACCTCGGACGACATTATGGACCAGCATCTTTACGATTTTCCGCCGCCTTTGAGGAATCATGTTCCGTCCATTCCAGCGGAAGTAGAAGAGGTGGCGCTAAAAGCTCTCGCCAAAAATCCACGAGATCGCTTCGGCAGCGTCCTGGAATTCGCTGCTGCATTGAAAGCGGCCTTTGGGTACAGAACGGTTATGCGTAAAGCTCAAACGCGTGTTCCCGCGAGCCGGTTGGCTTCTGGCAAAGCGGCTACGAGCAAAAAGCCGCAGCCGCGAGATCTCTGGAGAGAAATCTTTTCCCTTTTCACCTTCGACTTTTTCAGCGGAAGCGCAGTGGGGATGGCCCTGTATGAGCTGAGGGTTGGGCCGCAATTGTTGTGGATGCTGCTGTCGGTCTGCCTGGTGTTGTTCGCGCTGGGAGGAGCGTTGGTTATGAGAAGTCGCGCGCTCTTCTTACTGGTGTGCGGACTGACCATCGTTGCCGCCCTGCCCGGCATCATCTTCTATTCCTTCGCGCTCTTTGTTTTGTGCTATATAATCTTGTTGATATTGGGCCTGACGGTGGCCTTTGCGACAAGCATACACTTTCCGGGGGGCCATCACGTAAACTCACGATCGAAGATTTTTGTCAGTAAATTGTCACGATTCGGAAAATTGCTTAGGTTATAATTAAGGGAGGTGTAGTAGCTTTATGCACAGGAGGTTTCCCATGCTGAACTGGCCGCCCAATCCCTACTTTAACATGACAGCTATGAGTAGCTCGAGCATGTTCTTTGGACGAACGCAATTGCTCAGGAAATTCTACGTGGCTATTGCCAACCGGCAATCTGTCTCGCTTGTGGGTCCGCGCCGTATCGGCAAGACATCTTTTTTACAGTGCGCGAGCCTGCCTGAGGTTCAGCAACCGTTTGCATTTAATGCGGGCCGTTACCTCTTTGTCTATCTTAATTTGCGTGAGTATTTGCGTAAAACCTGTGAAGATTTCTTGCTGGCTGTCTGCAAGGCTCTTATTGCGGGTTGCCCTGATTTGTCGAGCTGCAACTACAAGCGGGGCGAGACAGCGCCGATGAATTTAGTCGTATCCTGGAGCTAATAACCGAGCGCGGATTTTTCCCTGTGCTCTTGTTGGATGCCTTCGATAATATCACGCGCAACGAGCATTTCGACGCGGAATTCCTGGCTTTCCTGCGGGCAAAGGCAACAGTCGGCAAGGTATCGTATGTGACGGCCTCGATAGCGCCATTAGCCGAGGTATCCCACCGCGATATTATCAATTCGCCGTTCTTCAATATTTTTTACAACTATACGCTTGGGCCTCTCGGCCCGGAGGAAGCGCGTGATTTGATAACTCTTCCGGCAATGAACGCTGGTTTGCCATTCACGGAGTCGGAAATAGCCTTGATTTCGCGCTGGGCAGGTCGACATCCGTTTTTTATTCAGCGTGTTTGCCACTCTATTTTTGAGGAGAAATTGTCTCATAGCAATACTGAGCAGCATCTCCGAAAGCTCGCTTACGAGGGTCTCCAACCCCATTTTAATGATACGTGGGAACGTCTCTCCGACACTCAGAAGTGGGCGTTACAAGAAGAAGCGCAGAAGCAGGAAAATCAAAATCGAGAGATGCCTGAACTGAGCGAAAGTGAACTTTTCCGCCAGTTCGTGCGCCTGACCTGTGGAACGGTCGTCTTTGAAATAACGCCCGATGAGTTGGAGAAAGCGCTGGACAACATTGATGATGCTAGAGCTTTAGGGGCAACGAATTTAAGGCTGATGAATCTCGTTGCGCGTCGTCTCGAAAAATGCTACTTCCCCTTCGGTTGTTGAAAGGGGTATGACGATCCGTATTATCCTCCACGAAGCCCTTGAACGATTGCGCGGATCAACGGTACGTACCGATACAGACCCGGCGCTACAGAGTTATAATATCCTGTACTACCGCTATTTCAAACACCACCATAAAAACGAACAGATAGCGGCCCGTATTGGTTTCAGCCCGCGCCAATATTTTCGCTATCGCAACAAGGCTATCGATGCGCTCCTGAACGTCCTCTTTGAAATGGAAAAAGCATCCAGTATTGCGGTATAAGAGAGCGCACACTGTAGCTCTATTTACGCTTGTAAGCTGGCGTCGCCAGCAACCATGCCTTCGTGTTGCACCTGTTTGACCGATTTATGTTTACGCAGCCATTCACGAATCAATCCAACAGGAATTCTATAGCGTTCAAATGATGATGTACCTGCATTGGCATGATCTTCTACTTTTTCGACAACTTCGCGCTCTACCAGTTTCGCCAGAGCTGCCAGGATGCTTTCACGCTTATAGGGAAGGGAGTAATGTTTGTATTGCACCTCTATCTCTACCAGTGAAAGAAGCCTTCTTTCATCTGTACCTGATTCTGCTATGATTGACAAAACGTGTCGTTCTTCCTTCGTGCTCTGATTCCAGAACCATTGGAAGTGATTCTGTTTGCTTTCCATAAGTTCTTTCAAGATGGCGTTCACATCATTCATGGTCACGTATGCTTTATTTAGTTCATTACAATAATCGATAAGAGGGCGGCATATGAGATTAATGAGGTATGGTTGATCTGCGGTCAATTGACGAATTTTTTGCACGGCGTGGGGATCATATTCAAGGAAATCCTCGAACAGGTCTGGTGATCAGGTTGATCGCTCCCTGCTCGCTTAACTTTGAGAGCCGGTACTGATTTGCAATATTGAAGAACGGAGACCAGTATCCGGCGGTAAGCTTCTGAATGGTATGTACGCCCGCGAGGAGGAAGGTAATATTTTGACGATTCTGCACCATACTACGCAGGTAATCGAACACTTCGGGCGCAAGCTTCCTTTGATTCACCAGGGCTTCCAGTACCTCAAACTCGTCGATCAAGATAACGAGCATACGGTCTTTCAGGTTCTCTTCGACAACATCGAGGAAGCGATTGAGAGAAAAGCTCGCATGTTTTTCATAGTCTTCCACCGGGTTAAGTGGAACATCGATACCGTTTTTCGCAAGAGACTGCTTGAATATAGTAGGCAATACTCCAGAAAAATCTGCTCTCTTTGAATTGATGCGCCTCATTCTGCATATCGATACGGAGAGAAATATGTGGTTCCAGGATGGGCGTATTTGCTAACTGGAAGAGCAGGGTTGTCTTGCCAGAGCGCCGCTCGCCATAAAGAATCAGAAACGTCCCGGCATTCCTGCGCGTTAAATTCTCCTTCAGAAATTTCAAGTTCTCTTCGCGCCCATAACACATATCGGTTCTTGGTACGCCGGTGGAGTACGGATTAGGAATAGCTCTAAATGGTGGCTGCTCTGCGCGCGCGTACAATTCCAGTTGACCATCGAAGAGTATGGTCTTTTCAATCCTTTCTGTATCAACATAGACAATCTCGAAGACTAGATTAGGTGTGAGGGTAGAGGGCTTGATGGTGAACTCTGCCAGAACTTCATCCCCGGCAAAGATAGCCTCTACTTGATAGGCGCTTTTACCTACCACTTCAAACTGGTTGCTGGCAAGCAATTCCATATAGACGCTGTCGGCTGTACTGCCGCCAGTGTTACGCAGTATGACCCAGACAACTACCTGCTCTTCGCGGAAAGCGCGTTTCGTCTGAATTTCCGCTTCCAGTTTAGCCTCCCCGTTCAATTTCAGGAGTTCGGTGTTGATGATGGCTTGCCAGCGATTTAAGATAATCTCCACCAGCACTTTCCGGTCTGGAAGCTTTGCCAGGGGTTCGTTGAGAGACGTTTTCAAATATTCCTGCTCGGCATATTTGCGGACATTCTCAAATTCTTTATTTGCCTCCAGCAGACTGTGTACCCGGTCTCTGATGCCATCTCGTCGTAAATAGAGCCTCAATGCTCGCGTGATAAAATTGAGCTGCTTGAAGACATTAACCGCTGCAGGGAAATGGGTATTGGTCGGGGTGTACATGTCATTTTGCAGAGAACACTGGTAGGAGGCGATATCTTCAATGGTGTTCAGGCCGATCAGGTAATAAAGCTCTCTAAAGACGCTGAGTATGTCTTCACCATATTTGAGCGCTTTTGTTTGCTCAAGCGCATTGACGGCCATGCCTAATCGTTCGGCAACATTCGTCTCGTCGAGACCAATTATGAAAGCGCCGAGGTCCTGAAAGATGTCCCGGATGAAATGGTTTCCGGCATGATAGGCGATACGCTGCAAGATTTCAGGTTTCACTTCTCTGGCGACCAGCAAATTCATATACATAATGAGTTCGTTATGGTGAAGATCCAGGAAATGGGCCATTGTCCTTGCAGCCTCGTAGCTTACCCACTCCGAAGCTTTTACAGACGAATCTGAATTCCTGGAGACCTGCCAACAGTAATGCAAATACAGTACGTTTGCGCCCCTGTATGCCATAAAAATTTTCCACAAGCGTATAAAGCTCTCGCATCACGGCGCGACGTACTACCCGATCATTATTTTTCGCCAGGCGCTGTAGAAACTTAAAGCCATCATCCCAGTGATTCTCTCTTTCATTTCTTCTGGAATTTCTCATGAGGATACCGATATACCTGACAAGTGTCAGTCGAACATCTAGCTCGGAGTCCATAATTAACTGCGAGAGAATATACTGTGCCTGCTGCGGATTGATTCTATAGCACATGACTACCGCCTGAATAAGAGCTTTGCGTACCTCAACCGAGCCATCTTTTACATAAGTATCGAACACTTTGAAGTCATTCTGATCGTGTATGTGATACTCGGCCATTTTATGTATGGCAAATGCGCGTAAGGATGAGGATTGATGGTTGAGGAATTCCGAGAGAGAAACTTCACTCTGTTTCTGCTGTTGAAGGGCCGACCAACACTCGTTAATAAGATCAAGCAGTCGCTTCTGGTCTACCACACGCACTACTTCGAGCTGGTTCTCTGTACCAATAGCGATCTCTACGTTTTTATCGTTGTCGATGTCGTCCGCGCGGATGGTAAGGATACTTCCGTATGCTTGATAGGTCCAGAGAAGGTCTCCTTCCCTGCTGAAGACGCACAATTGTCCATCGTCGCAGCCGGCCAGCACCTCTAATTTGCCGTCTCTATCTACGTCGCATACATCGACGGTTGAAACAAAATCGGGCAAGTAGTAGCGCCATTTGAGATTCCCGTTCTGATCCAGGACACGCACATTGCGATCTTGAGAACCAACAATGATCTCTAATTTTTCGTCAGCATCAATGTCTTTGATGCATAAGGCTTCTACTCGTCCCTTGATCTTTTTATACGTCCAGAAAGGCTCTGCTTCATCGCGTGTGTACGCATAGATTGTATGGTCGGCATCTCCCTCACTTGCGGCAACGATTACCGGCGTATTGTTCTCATGAGAGAGACAGGCGCTTACCACTCTGATGCCCTGGGGCGGCTCAATGGTACGAAGCGGTTGAGCAAGATCACGTCCATACACCTCTATCTTCTTGTTCTTAAAGCCAGTGACAATCTGAAAGGGACCGCGTTTTCCGTCTGCATTGACATACAGGCTGGCGAGTTGTTCACCAAGCTGCCATTCCGGCTTAACCCCATCGCTTACCAGTAGACGCTTCTTAAGTTTATCTCTCCAGGAGCCTTTGATGATAGAGATGCGGCTATCTGTTGAATACGCGATGATGTCAGCCTTTTTACCAGCGTTGAAGTAGCCCATCTGGACGCCCAGCATTTGCTTTCCTACTGATAGAGACCACAATTCCTGTCCAGAGGAGCTGAAAGCATGAACCCGTCCTTTGTTTGTGCCTACGATGATCTCGAATTTAGCATTGGTAGAACTATTGTCAGGACAAAGAGTGGTGATGAAACCAATTTGTCCCTTTTGCCAGAGTTGCTGCACCTTTTGTTGCTCTAACGTCAATGCGATTGCTAATGCCTGCTCATATTTCTTGCTGGATAGCAAATGTTCCGCTTGCTCTAACGTATCAGGTTTAGAGGTTGGCTGTGCTTCAGTTACGAGGGCCTGCAAAAGGGTACGTTGACGGGGTAAGAGTTCTTCAAGAACGATAGAAAGCGGGCGCTCTAAATCATGATAAAGAGAATGGATTTTTTCATTGAGTTCTCCGATCAGGCTAATCCGCAGGATATGGACCTTGTTGTCATGCGCGCCGGCAATTACCTCTATCTGGCCGTCATTATCAATGTCAGAGGCATATAAGCTCGAGATGCGATTTCCGATCAGATGACGCCAGATCTCGTGTCCATCCTTATCAAGAATATAAAGGTATTTATCCTCTGAACCAACCAGGATCTCGTTAGCTCCATCGCCATCGACATCGGCAACGCATATGGCAAGAAAACGACTGAGGAAAAGATGACGCCAGACTAACTGACCATTAAGGGTATACGAGAGAGTCTTGCCATCGATGCCAAGCAAAATTCCGATCTGGCCGTCATGGTTCAGGTCTGTTGCATAGATGGTGTGAATCTGGCCTTGCACATCGTCTTGCCGTATGCAATTTCCGCTTGAATTAAGAACATAGAGGTGTTGATTACTTGTGCCAAACAAGGTTTCTACGTTGCCATCGTTATCTATGTCGTAGCAAAATACAGTACGAACCGCGCTATCTGCTGGAAAAGTCCAGCCTGGCTCTCCTGTACTAAAGTCCAGCGTATGAATATAGCGATCATCCGAATCGATAACAACCAGGGGGGATTTTTTCAGATCAGCAGCAAGCTGGCGGATCTCATACCCTGAGCTATGCCAGGTCATGTTTTTATCCGGCTCCTTCTCAGCATTCGAGGGACCCTTCTCAAATTGATAGATAACCTGGCGATCTTTGCTAATCGATAGTCCGTCTTCATCGAGAGCATACACCTTGCCATCTTGCGTCCCGACCAGCACGCTTACCGGGTGCTGCTCATTCTCAGAAGGGACGATACCCACGACCGCTCCGATCCACTTCTTCCTCCCTACAACGCTCTCCCACAAGCGTTTGCCGCCATTCGTAAGCGCATAGACCCGGCCATCGCGTGAGGCAACCAGTATTTCTACGTCGCCGTCATTGTTAATGTCTTCCGCGTGAACGCCAGTCACCCAGTCCTTTGCCTGATAGTGCCAAAGTTCGGTAACAACAGAAAACCCACGCTCTAACGCTTCTTTGAGGTCGGAAAGATCATCTTGCATACCTTTATCCCTTTAATACTCAAGGTGTGTTGTTTCAGAGTATACCATCTCAAATGAACAAAATAATGCCAAATTGTGACAAAATCATGTTATGCTCTAGCATTACTGTTTTCTTCAATTCTATTCTGCATCTTTATAAAAGAGATATCCGTCCTTTAGGATGGCAGTAGAGACACTTCTTGTGGGTATCCTATGACCTTGTGTAAATAAATGAGAGAAACAGAACACCCACAAGGGGCGTCTCTACTGATTTAAAGTGAATTTATGGCACAATTCTGGCACAAAATTGCGCGCGCAAGTATTGACAATCGGATATACTAGATACGGTGAAATAAGCGCTATACCCGGCTTTAGAGGAGAGATCTAACAAGTTCTTTCAAAGAGTACATCCTGAAGCAGATTGCAGGGAAAATGTCTTGACCAGGGCGGATAACAGGTGTAAACTAACGTACAGCTTCATTTACCGCCTCGTCTGGAGAAAGTGATTTGAAGCATTTGCAGTAATCTCTTTAGAACTCAAGGGTTTTGTTGCACATTCCCCCACTCAGGATAGGAAAAAAGTCCTAAGTTATTGCAAGCGTTTTTGCACGTTATATTGGTAGTGCTATACTGTACTATATGGGGCCAGATGATATTACGACAACGATATTTATAGAACGAGTAAGAGCCAGAAAAAAGGCCTGGTAAGTGTTAATGGCGTTCAAGCATAACGAATACGCATGAACACTTATGGAGGTTTGCGATGGACGAAAGACGTGTTCGATTATGAAGAAGATAGTATCGAAGCCTGTAGTAGCGCCGACGCTCGTTCTCATGGCAGGACTTCCTGGTGTGGGGAAATCTACGCTCGCTTCTAAGTTAGGGCTTGATTTAGGATGGGTTGTAATCGATAGGGATAACTTTAAGGATTCGCTGCTTGAAGATGTTTTGCTTAAAGAAAGAATTGCCGAAGATACAGCGGGTTGGGCAGCATATGAAGTTTTTTTTGGACAAGCCCATGATTTACTTGTCAATCAACATCAGTCTATTATACTCGATACCTCTACACTTCACCGCTTCATTTTTGACCGCGCCAGGGATTTAGCCAGGGCCGCAGGAGCCGAATTTAAGGTTATTCTTTGCGAAGTTGATGAACGCACGCGGCAGCATAGATTGCGCACCAGAAAGCAAAGAATCTCGCAAACTCACGGCCATCTTGTGCCTGAAGAAGCAGCCAAACAATTTGACGCGCTTCTGCCCGGGTACACGTTAAGAATTGACACAAAGGACCCGCTAAAAAAATATGAAGAGAAAGCGTTAGCCTATATAACGGAGTCAATGTTGGTGGGAAGCTGCGTTGCTTCAACTAAGCCTGATGTCTCTCATGAATCTCTAACCTCCAGGCTTGGGCATTTAAAAATTTTTAGCGCGCGGTCTTGATAATCGATTATCCCTCCTCGCCCAGATACCTCTTGTACAGGTTTGTTTCCCGTGTCTTTGCCTGTAACCTCGACCTAAATTAATTAGAGCGCCTTCTAATTTTAGAAACTCCCCCACATTAGCGTCATACTAGTATGGGACTTAGTATGGGTGCCTATTAGTTTCCCTGCCAGTCAGAATTAAGGGGTGAGATTTGTCTAACATCTTATTGATACGGCATGGCGAGAGCCAATCGAACGCGGGCTTGCCAACAAAACATCCAGAAAGCGTAGAGCTTACTCATCTTGGGATGGGGCAGGCCGAGTGTATTGCCGACTATCTCGAAGTGCATGTTTGCCCTGACCGTATTGTTACGTCATGCTATCTGCGCGCCAGACAGACAGCAGCGCCGACAAAGTCTCGCTTTTCATCGGTACTAGTAGAAGATTGGCCCGTGCATGAATTTACCTATCTCTCCCTGACGGACTTTCTTATATTCTCGACTGTGGAAGATAGAAAACCCCTGGTAGATGCCTACTGGGAACTTTGCGATCCGCGTAGTGTTGATGGGCCAGGATCTGAGTCTTTTGAGCAATTCATCAAGCGCGCGCGGGGCGTGATGCAGAGATTTGAAGAGGTCAAGCGAGGCCAAACCGTCGTAATCTTTAGCCATGAGCAATTCATTTGTGCTGTCTTCTGGTTATTAAAATATAAGCCGACACGCATTTCTTCAGCGACGATGAGGGAATTTAGAGGTTTCCTGCTTGAAAACTCTATTCCCAATGCTGGTTTATTGCGACTGCAACGCCATGACGACACGGACGATTGGCAACCGGATCTGATCTGGCCTCTTCTCACATACGTTTAACTCTTGTATACAGCGGGAGGAGCATTTCATATCACTGTTTGCTCCTCCTCTGTAATAGATAGACCTCCTCAGAAAAATTAGAAGACATCTCTTCCTCAGATTTCTTATGTAAGCTCCTGTTCGTCTCACATGAATAAGGCAACTGGACGTAGTACTTCTATCTTATGGAAGCCAACTGAAAGCGCTATGAAAGAATAGCTCAGTATACTCTTATCTGTGAGGCACAATTTCTGGGGGAAATAGTTCACTTCGCTTCATAACCTCTGGCTCACGCGAGCTACCCAACAGTGAACTTCAAAGGAAGAAAGGACCAATATGATTTCGCGCAAACTATTTGTGCGGCTATTTGCCGCGCTCAGCGTGGTGATGATGGGAGCGCTGGCCTTCAGCGTGTTTTCAGCCACAGCCGGCTCCAGCCACGCCGCAGGAGTCTCAGGCGGCGCAACGCCGCGTAACTACACGTTCCACCATAATTTCGCGGCATCGCGCAACTCTGGTGGTGGCGCGCTGGCAACCTGGTCATCATCATTTGTCTCCGGAGGGAAAACCTACAGCTATACTATGGTTGGCACAGACCCCACTAAGGGTTCTGCCACCACCACAGTTCCAACCACCATCGTACCGCTTATCCTGAAATTCTCGAATGGGACAACTCTCGATGGCACAAAGAAGGTGTCGAATACCACCAGCTCCCCCATCTTCAAGAACGCGCAGTTCTTGAGTGGCAAAACCCAGTACGGCGATGCCATTCAGCGCGCAGAGTTCTGGAAGTACGCCTCGAAGACCGCTAAGAATTATCATGTGCTGGTGGGAACACCTACCGTCGCTACGGCTGTGACGATCAACGTCCCCGCAGCGGATGGCAAAATCGCAAAAGATCCCAGTTCCGGCAAAAATATCGGCATCATTGATATCAACTGGTTCGACCCCCAGTTGCAGGGTCTACTGACTTCACTGCATTTTACCGCTACTATGCTGCCAATTTTCCTGTCCAATGATGTCTACCTGTCAAGTGGCGCGCCCAGCATCAATAACTGCTGCATTGGTGGCTATCACAACGCGGTGCAAAACAGCGCCGGAACGCAGACCTACATCTTCACCGTCAACGCCGATGCCGGCCTGGTGGGTGGTTTTGGCGAAGATGTCAGCGCGTTGAGCCATGAACTGGCCGAGTGGTTGAACGATCCTTACACCAACAACATCGTTCCCAACTGGATTTCTCCGATTGCCCCGCAATACGGGTGCAATAATTTTCTTGAGGTTGGCGATCCCCTGGTCGGTGTCGTCTTCACCGTGACCGGCTTCACCCAGCATATGCAGGACGAGGCCTTCTTCTCCTGGTTTGCGCGCCAGAAGCCGTCCACCGGCATCAAAGGCCGTTTTACCTACCTCGGTACGTTCACAACTCTGTCTAAAGTTTGCTAAGCTGAATGCATTGACTTTCATATTCACTCTCAAAAGAGAGCGGGTTCCGCGGTTTAGGGACTCGCTCTCTTTTTTTAGACCAGCCAATCGCGCGTGTTCTGACAAAGCTGGCTGTAGTACACAATCGAACTATCTGTTATGATGAATGCTAAAGGCAAATCATCGTCTATTTATTCCAGCTAGCAAGCAAGCAGACTACTTTATGAAAGATCAAGCCGGTATTACCCCTATTAATGAGCATTACTCCACAAGCCAGGTAGAGAGCGCGAACGCGGTTACACCGGAGGGGCGGAGTCATCTCTGGATAGCGCTGGCGCTGCTGACCCTCTATCTCATCTGGGGATCAACCTACTTTTTCATTCGCGTTGCTATTGTCAGCATTCCGCCTTTCTTAATGACGGGCGCGCGTTTGCTGGTGGCCGGCAGCGTGCTCTACTTCATCCTGCGGCTGCGCGGCTACCCTGCTCCCACGCGCGCGGAATGGGGAGGGTCGGCGCGTATGGGCTTGTTCTTAATAGGCGGGGGTATGGGAGGGGTAGCATTCGCGGAACAATGGGTTGCATCGAGCGTGACGGCCTTCTGCATCGCCACCACGCCGCTCTGGATTTCGATATTTTCCGGTCTCTGGGGACGCTGGCCCCGGCGCGCTGAGTGGCTCGGCCTCGTGGTAGGCTTCGGCGGCGTGGTGTTATTGAACGTGGGCAATGGATTATGGGCCAGTCCACTGGCAGCCATCATACTGCTGCTCTCCCCTATGTGCTGGGCCTTCGGCTCGGCGTGGGGTTCGCGGCTCACTCTGCCCAAAGGACTGATGGCAAGCGCCGCCGAGATGCTGCTGGGCGGCACGCTGCTGGTGGTAGTAGGATTGCTGGTTGGCGAGCGGCCAACGGGCAAACTTACCCCTTCATCCGTGTTCGCATTGATCTATCTGATCACGTTCGGTTCGCTGCTTGCCTATTCAGCCTACATCTATGTGCTGCGTCGCGTGCGTCCCGCGCTCGCCACCAGCTACGCCTACATCAACCCCCTGGTAGCGGTATGCCTGGGCGTCATCTTCGCCGGCGATCGTATTACCCCGTTAGGCATCGCCGGCATGGTTGTCATTTTAACCGGCGTAGTGCTGGTCTCGCTGGCAAGGGAACGCAAGCCAAAAAAGGCCATCTCTTGATCGGGACGCGCTCTTTATGTATGAGCACAATCGAACATCGATTCCCACGTTCAGTTATCATGATTCACGAGGGATAAGGACGAGCTCTTCGCTTTTTTTCTCCTCTTTCTGCGGGATATAGCAGTCGGCGTGTCCCAGGGCGGTGAAAGAGAAGCTGAAGGGGATCAGGAATGTCAGGATGCCGGTGATGGTGAAGACGAGGGCTACATTGTGCGTCCAGGTGATGACGAAGCCGCCGAGCAGGCTGCCCAGAGGGATAGCTGACCATGCTAGCACGCTGGCGATACTTATGACACGGCCCAGCATGTGATCAGGCACGATGGCCTGGCGCAAGCTGCCCGTATTGTTGTTGAAGAGAATGCCCAATCCTCCCGCCAGCATCCAGATGAAGGCGGCGACCCAGTACCAGCGCATTAGTGAGAAAACGACGCCCAGCAGACCTTCCAACATCAACGCTCCCAGCGCGACTGTGCTGAAGGACCAACGTTTGCGCAACGGCCCGGCCAAAAGGCCCATAATGACGACGCCCAGGCTGGCAGCCGAGAAGAGCAGGCTCACCTGTATATCGCTTGCCGAGAGCCGCACTTTGGCGAAGAGCACAATCTGGTTATTCGATGCATTGGCCACAAAGTTGACCAGCGCCATCATGATCGAGATATTGCGCAGCACCGGATGGCTCAGGACGTAACACAGTCCCTCGACTACGTCGCTGCGAATACTGGTCTTTTGCTCGCCTTTTTTGGCATTAAAGTTGATGCGAACAAGAGCAATGGAGAGCGACGAGACGAGGAATGATATGGCATCAATCAACATCAAGGATGCAAGTGGCACTCGTATCACCAGCAAGCCGGCCAGCAATGGGCCAGCGATCTGAGCAGCGGAGTAGCTGGCCTGGATGCGCCCGTTGGCGGTGACTAGATCATCGTGCTTAACCAGGCTGGGAATGGCGGCGAACTGCCCGGCCTCAAAACAAATGGTCAGCGTTGAGTGAATAAACTGAGTCTGTTGCCGGGCGCTTTTGCCGTTTGCATGTTATTCTGCATAGGAGGCTCCTTGTTCCTGCTATCAAACAGCGTCCTCGGTGGGTGATGTGTCTGGGCCTTGCATATAAGGCGGCGACATGAACATCCCTATCAGGATGCCGTACACCTTGCCGTCAGGGTCAGGCTTTTCATGTAATACATCATCAACCAGCGCTTCGATACGTTCAGAATAGTAGCGGGCGCGTTCTGGCGAGAGGCGAATATGTGGGAAGGACTCGCATCGATAGGGGTCTTCTTTGCAGGCAAAGCTGTCAGCTTCGCCTGCTATGTCATGCATCTTATTGTTCCTGCTCGCCCGGATTCGCTATTTCTATCAGAAGGTCGCTCGTTGCTTTCCTCAACCTCTTGTTTGCATCTTCCAGATCAAGGACGGCCTTCACAAAGCCGTTGTATTCACGCCTGAACAGGAGAAACATAATCACGAGAGTAGCGATCCACCAGATCGCCTCGATTATCAGCTTGACGGGGAAAGAAAGGCTGCTGCTCAGCGAAGAAAGGGAAAAGAGCGATTGCACGATAATCCAACCAATCAGTGCAATGAGTTGAACCGTCACGAACAAAGTGATTCGGTTTGCGCGCTGGCGCATGGTAAGCAGTTCCATCGAAGAATACCCTCCTCTCAAACGAAAAATCACGCTTGATACATTTCGCCAGGGTTCCGCGTACATGCATCTTGAACAAGACCGTGGATATGAATTAGATAAGGAATAACCATCATAGTATATCACGCAGCATTTATTGCCATATAGGCGAAGCGGCGGGAGAAGGAGTAGGGATGGGCGATAGTGGTTCAAACAACATAAGCCCCTGGAAGTCGGCAACGAGACGGGATGTAGATGAATAGCCTTTCACATTGTAGACTGTTATGCCAGAGGGCATACACGATGTAGCTTGATCTGACCCGTCTCCAATCGTTGTGATTGCACTGCCCAGGTCGGAGGACGTGAGACTACTATCTGATGCTGCAAAGTACATGGTCCCATGATACTGAATATATGGCCGCATCGCCTCACAAGGGGGCATATGAAAGCTATTTTGCGAGGCCCAGGTGACGACGATAACTACACCTACTATAGCGCTTAGAGCGATGGCGATGGGCAGGAACAGCCACATGAGATTTTTTCGCGTCGATGGCATATTGCACCTCTTTTTTCAGATTGTCAGAATATGGTTTTTCTCAGATGTTTCATACAGCGAGGGAATTGGCTCGCTAGAGAAGAGACGATGCAAGCTATCTTTTGAGTTCCCTAAATTTTGTGAACTTTTTCACAGAGGTGATGCCAGAGGACTAATGTTAACGTAGTATCTCTACTATTTTAGGCAATACGATAGGATGCGCTCATTTACCAAATTGTTACCTGAAATTGAGGTTCTTTTGAGATTCAGCGGCTATCCTGTGTTTTCGGCGGCGTTCAGCCTCTTCCCGTGTCTAAATTTCTAGGGCCAGTATAGTCATTCACTCCCATTAAAGAAGAAAGACCCAGGTTCGAAATCATAAGAACCTGGGTATTCTACCATTGCTTTTGACACCCAACAGCATTGACAATGGTTTACTCTGGTGGACGCAGACGGACGATTTTGCCTAATCCCACGCCCCCACCTTGACATAGCCCTTGAGCAGCGCGCGGGCAATGATAAAGTGTTGGATTTCATCGGTGCCTTCGTAGATGCGGGTGACGCGCAGGTCGCGGTACCAGCGTTCGATGGGCATTTCGCGGGTGTAGCCCATGCCGCCGTGAATCTGCATGACGCGGTCAACGACGCGGTTCGCCATGCCTGCGCCGTAGAGCTTCGCCATGCTGGCCTCGTGGCGGTTATCCAGGCGCTGATCGACCTTCCAGGCGGCGTGCAGGGCCAGCCATTTGGTGGCCTGAATCTCGACGGCGGAATCGGCGATCATCCACTGGATGGCCTGGCGGTCGGCGATGGGCTGGCCGAATGTCACACGCTGTTTGGAGTAGTCCAGCGCCATTTGCAGCAGGCGTTCCGCCGTGCCGACGCAGCGCGAGGCGATCAGCCAGCGACCCTGGCCGATCCACTGCATACCGAGCGAGAAGCCCATACCGACCTCGCCCAGCACATGGTCTTCCGGAACGCGCACGTTCTCGAAGAAGAGTTCGGCGGGCGACCAGCCGCCCATGGTATGCACGGGGCGCGAGGTCCAGCCCATCTCGCGGTCAACCAGGAAGCAGGTAACGCCGCCGTTCTGCGGTGGTTTCGCGCGGTCGGTCACGGCGAAGACCATGGCGAAATCGGCCTCGTTACCGCCGGTGATGAAGACCTTCTGCCCGTTGATAACCCAGTGTTTGCCATCCTTCACAGCCGTAGCGCTAATGGAAGAGGGGTCAGAACCCGCGCCGGGTTCCGTGAGAGCGAAGCAGGAATGGCGCGTGCCCTCGATGGTTGGAATCAAATATTCTTTTTTCTGCCACTCGTTGCCATGATAGAGGATATTGTCCGCGTTGCCGCCAAAGGTGAATGGAACCAGCGTGCGACCCATTTCTATAGCGATCAGGGCAGACATGACCGCTCCCAGGTTCGCGCCGCCGTATTCTTCGGGCGTATTGATGCCCCAGAAGCCCAGTTCTTTAGCCTTCATCTGCAATTCATGATAGAGTCCGGGTTCGATGCCGGTGGAATATTTGCCTTCGTTCTGCATGACCTCGTTTTCCAGAGGCATCAGCTCGCGATCTACGAAACGCCTTACGGTGTCCTGGACCATCTTTTGCTCGTCGGTGAGGGTGAAATCCACAGTTACCTCCTTCTGGGGTAGAACAATGTGTCATGGTCATGGGCTGTTCTTAGGAAAGCCTGTGCTGTAATTGTAACACAAGCAATCATAATCTGTCGCAGCAGGAAAGTAACCAATCATAATCTGTCGCAGCAGGAAAGTAACCAATCATAATCTGTCGCAGCAGGAAAGTAACCAGGGCGGGGGCAAGCCCCGCCCCTACCCTATACGGATACACGAATCGCTGTCGCGTCGTAGCAGGGTAGGGGCGGGGCTTGCCCCCGCCCTGGTTCTTGAAGTGTGTTACAATACCTCCAGGTAAAACACATCGCTATCAGGAGTCACATTGATCGAATATGAGCGGGGCGGGACGCGCTACGTACAATTCGCCCTTTTCCAGCAATTCCCGGAACTGGTTCACGGCTCGTTCACGCGGCATGGGGGGTATAGCGTGTCTCCCCATCGCGGTTTGAACGTTTCGGTGAGCAACGACGATAGTTTTGAAAATGTCTTACGCAATCGCCTGCTGGCTTTGGAGAGCCTGGGCATTGAAACCTATCCCTGCGCAACCGCCTGGATGGTGCATAGCGCGGACGTGCTGACGCTGGATGGCGACGATTGGGACGACTGGAACGACGATTGGCCCCATCGCTCCTACATGGTTGACGATCGCGAGTTGATATGGACGACCAGGCCGCGCCGCAAAGCCGATGCCATCATTACCAGACAGCGCGGCGTCGCGCTCGCCATGTCTTCCGCCGATTGCGCACCCCTGCTGTTCTATGATCCAATACGTAGTGTGATTGCCATCGCGCACGCCGGGTGGCGCGGCACAGCGCGCGGCATCGGCGCGGCGACGGTAGATGCCATGCGCGAGCAATTTGGCAGCCAGCCGGAGCATATCTACGCTGGCATCGGCCCGACTAATAGCGCGTGCTGTTACGAGGTAACGGAGGAAGTGCGCCGCCTGTTTCGGGGGGAGCAAGAGTTTGAAGCCATGCCAACCGGGGAACGTTATCGCAACCTGGTACGGGACTCAGCCGTATTCAGTGTAGTAGAACTGGCGGGGCGCGACAGCCTGCGTCTTGATTTGTGGGAGACGAACCGCAACCAGCTTCTGCTGGCGGGGTTGTTGCCCAAAAATATTGAGGTCAGCGGCATCTGCACCAGTTGCCAGAAAGAGCATTTTTATTCGTATCGCGCCGAACATGGCAAAACGGGACGTTTCCCGTCCATCCTGGCATTGCGCGAGGAAGACGAAGACCAGTAGCGACACCCCTTGTGGGTGTCCCGTGTGCGTCCCTTTTGATAGGCGCGCAGATGATTAGAGAAGGACGGGACACCCACAAGGGGTGTCGCTACTGGACGGGTTATGATCGATATGATAACACCAGAACAGTTGGCAGGCAATCTTGAATATGTGCGCGGCGCTATTGCGCAGGCTGCCGGGAGGGCGGGCCGCGACGCGCAAGACGTGACGCTGATCGCCGTTTCTAAAACCGTACCCATTGAGCTTGTGCGTATAGCGTATAATTTGGGGGTGACGGATTTTGGCGAGAACCGCGTGCAGGATGCCTTACCCAAAATCGCGGAATTTCACCCGCCAGACGCGCGCTGGCACATGATCGGCCATTTGCAAAGCAACAAGGTTAGTAAGGTTATCGGCGCATTTGCCAGCGTGGAGAGCGTGGATAATCTGCGCCTGGCGCAGGCGCTGGAGCGACACGCGAGCAGACAAGGCATCTCATTATCCGTGCTGCTGCAAGTCAACGTATCCGGCGAGGCCAGCAAGGAAGGCATGACACCAGCAGAGGCGCCGGAAATGGCCCGGCAGATTGTCGCGCTGCCGCACTTGCGAGTAGAAGGGTTGATGACCATCGCGCCCATCGCGCAAAACCCGGAAGAGACGCGACCGGTTTTCCGGCAATTGCGCTTGTTGCGAGACCACCTGCGCAATGAAGTCCCGCAGAGTGACTGGCGGCACCTCTCGATGGGAATGACCGATGATTACCGCGTGGCGATAGAAGAAGGGGCTACGATTGTGCGTATCGGACGAGCCATTTTTGGCGAGCGCGTCTATGTCTAGCAGAGAAAGAATATACCATGAAACTTGAAGATATGCTGTTTGGCCGTCGTATTCGACAAAACCATGCTTTAGAACACGCCACTATCACCATCTTGAGCGGCTATGTCCCTGAGTTGCGTGTAAGCGCGCGCTCGAATTCGCGCGGCTTTATCATCTTCGGGGATGTAGACCTGGGGCAGTTGCGGCGTTCGCTGGACGAGGCTTTACAGCGCTTGCAGGCAGGCGAAGCCGAACTGGCAATTCACCCCAACTGCGGCACCAATTTGGTTGTAGGTGTCTCGCTCTTTGCAATGGGAACCCTGATGGGCATGACTTCCAGCCGCACGCGCACCCGCGTCACCTCTACCGCCTTCTCTTCCGTCGCGGGCATCATGGCGGCGCGCCCGCTGGGCCAGTTTGTACAAAAGCACATTACCACGCTCCCCGATTTAGAGGGAGTGCGCGTCACCAAAATCTCCCGCCGCAAAATTCTTGGCATGACCATCATCGAAGTACAAACCGTTCAGGAGTAGTTGTGTATGAATAATCTCTTAGGCATCCCGCCGGATCACGGCCCGATCTACGGAATCATAAAGTATGGCATTGGGATTTTGATTATCGCCATGATTATCCGCGTCTTCGCTTCGTGGTTTGGCGCGGACGAACGTTTTGCCTTTATCCGCTTCCTGGCGCGCATGACCGACCCTTTTATTACCCCCATTCGCCGCATTGTGCGCCCGGTGGGCGTCCTCGACATGTCTTTCCTGATTGGCTTCTTCTTCTTGATCACCATCCAGGTGCTGTTGTTACAGGCGCTCCCCAGCGGCTGGTGATGCTTCTATGCGCTTAACCGTGCGCGTCATTCCGCGCAGTAGCCGCAACGCCATCGCATGGGAACAGGGCGTACTCAAAGCGCGACTCACCGCGCCGCCTGTTGATGGGGCAGCCAACGACGCGCTTATTGCCTTGCTCGCGCAACGTCTCGGCCTTCCCAGACGCTCGATCAGCATCGCGTATGGCGCAACCAGCAGGCAAAAAATCGTGGAGATTGTGGGCATGACAGAAACGGAAGTCATAGCAAGATTACAAATGAATTAAAAATGAGAGCAGGCATGGCAGTCGGCCATGCCTGCTCTCATTTTTGATGCTGGTTAGCAGCCGGTTGCTCCTACCTGGAAACACCCCTGTACCGAGTCGATCTGGATGAAGCCCGGTGGTACCACCTTCAATATCACCAGAGATTTATTGACCGGATTGCCCTTGTTGTCGAAGGAGATCTGACCGCTGACACCCTGGAAGGCCTGCGCGCCAGTGATTTGGCGCAGGCCTTCCAGCAGATCTGCCAGGGTCAGGGTGGTCTTCGAGCCGGTCAACATATTCTGCGCGGCAGTCAGCATCGTCGCGGTGGCATCGTAGGAGAGGATCACATCGCCATCAGCGCGAGCATAGCCATAGATGCCATTGTCGTACTTGTTGTTGGGGTTAAAGGCGGCCTTGTAGTCGCTAAAGAAACTCGGTCGCGTACAGGCGAAGGATTGCCCGGCAGAACACAACGCGCCCCACTCGTCGGGATGGGCAAAGGTCGTGAAATGCATACGCACCCCTGCCGCGTGCGAGCTGCTCTGGTAGCCGCCCAGTTCGTACAACGCATCGCCGCCCATTACCTGTAAATTGGCAAACGGGCCAGAAGTTGGCAGGTCGGTCAGCAGCACGCTGGCATCGGCCGCGTAGCCGGAGAAGTAGATCAGGTTGGGATTAGACTTTTCGGCGTCGCCGAGCAACTGCACAAAGTTGTCGGGTTTGCTGACTGTATAATTCTCCGTTGCGACAATCTGGCCGCCGTCTTTAGTAAACTGGTCGCTAAAAGCCTTTGCCAGGGTCTGGCTGTAAGGGTCGGAATTGTCTACGAACATCGCTACGCGCGTGGCGTGCAAGGTCGTCTCGGCATAGTGCGCACCGATCACACCTTGCGTCACGTTGGGAGGAGCTACTCTGAAAAAGTAGGGAGAAACACCCGTCAGTGAATCGCTGGACGCGGTCTGCGACACCATCGGTATCCGGACGGGAGTCAGCGTCGATAAGACTTGCACTACGCGCGAACTGTAAGGCCAGCCCATGATGCCCACGAAGTGGCTGTCAAATTTCGCCAGATTGCACGATTTCCTGCGCGACTGGTGTTGCAAATGTCGTCACGCTGCCAGAATTGGCGATCAGCAGGCGCACCTGTACCCCATTGGGCAACCGGTGTCCATCGTTAAAGGTTTTCTGCGCCACATAGGCCCCTTGTAGATCATCGCGTCCTATGCTGACGGTGGCCTTATCGCCCGTAAGCATGGTAGCGACCACGATATCGATATAGGGACTGCCACTGTCGAGCACGGTCTGATCTTCCAGGTAAATCCAGGCTTCGGCGTTGCCCGTATCGGTCTGCGCTGCCTGGCTCCACAGGCTTTCCGCGCCGCTATTATCTCCATTCTGGAAACGTTGCGCTGCCTGTTTCATCAAATCCCCGCCGGGCCGTGTGGTATCAAAGGCGGTGATACCGTTACTTACGCCAATCGTTTCGCCATTAGCGGCCTGCATTACACCTATACCACTGGCTGGAATGTTTGATGTCGCGCCGGGCGTGGGTGTATTGCCGTTCCCGGTCGCCGGTCCGCGATGCTGCAAGTAGTAGTACGCGCCAAAACCGAAGGCGAAGAGCAAGACAACCACCAGGATGAGAAAGAGAAAATTGCGTCCGACATTGCTCCTGCGTCTCGGCGCTGGCGCGGCGTACAATCCGGGCTGATAAGGCGATTGTCCCGCGAAGGGCGGCAGCGGGGTAATGGGCGCTGGTCTGCGCGGGGGTGGGGGCTGATTTGCCAGCGTCGGTTGGCTCGCGGCTCCATAGGGGACAGTAGAGGATACAACAGGCATTGGCCCGGATGTTCCCAGCGTGTAGCTATCCATGGCGCCCGAAACGCCATGCCGTTTGAGCAGAATGGTATCCACGTCGCGTTTCATCGCAATCGCGCTCTGGTAGCGCTGCGTGACATCGTTATTGGTGGCTTTGGCAAGCAACTGTTCTACTTCGGGCGACAACTGCGGGTTCAGCGTGCGCGCCGGTGCATAATTGAAAGGCGGGAAGTCGCGTGGATCACGGTTGGTCAGCAGGTGATGCAGCGTCGCGCCCAGGGCGTAGAGGTCGGAGCGCGGGTCGGCGTTGCCCTGGTATTGTTCGGGGGGCGCGTAACCAGGGGTGCCAAGCGCTGATGTCTGCTTGCGCCGCGCATTCTTGACCACTTCGGCGCGCGCGATGCCAAAGTCTACCAGGTGCGCCCGCATATCCTCTGTATCGATAATGATATTGGCGGGTTTGATGTCGCGATGCACAATAGGCGGGGTGCGCCGCGCCAGGTACTCGAGCACATCGAGTACTTGAGAGGCAAAGCCCAGGGCCTCACGTTCCTTCAAAGGCTGTTTGGTGCGCTCCACGCGCTCTTCCAGGTTTTCCCCCTCGACATAATCTTGCACCATGAAGTAGCGCTGGTTCTCTTCAAAACTATCGGTGACAGCAGGAATCAGGGGGTGGCGCAGAGCCGCCAGGGTCATCATTTCCTGCTTGAAGTTGCGTTCATCTTCTTTAATCTTTTCAGGATCGCTGCTATCGGAAACGAGTTCTTTGATAACCACCAGTTTGTTGTTGACGCGCTTATCGGTTGCCAGCAGGGCCGCGCCCATACCGCCCTGACCAAGCACTTTTTTAATCACGTAGCGACCACCCTGCAAGGGCGTGCCGATATTCAGGGTGTGCGAGCCGCCGCTTCCTCCGGGGGTAATCCCCTTTGCCTGGGTGCTGGCAACAGTCAGTGAATTTGAGGAAACGCCGCTGCTCAACGCGGCAGGATCGATCAGCCTGCCACAATTGCTGCAATAGCGCACACCATCGCGATTTTCTGTTTTACAGTAGGGACATTCCATCTTTCGCCTACCTTCTCCGCTATCAGGATTTTGTATCCGGGCTATTGGCTTGATTATACGCCCACGACCAGGGCGGGGGCAAGCCCCGCCCGTACCCTGTTCGGCTTCGCTAATGGCTTCGTAGTAGGGTAGGGGCGGGGCTTGCCCCCGCCCTGGGCGCTCTTCGCGGGGCTTGCCCACGCCCTGGCCCCTGGTCGCTACTGGCTCTCAGATAGTATATACGTAATCAGGAAGCGAAAGTTCAGCGAAACGCACAACGGGATTGGTAAAGGCATAACCCTTACCAATCCCGTTGTGCGTTTATTGAAAAACCGTTTACAGGTGCTGGCAGCGCAGGGAAATAATGCCGGGCGCGAAATGGTTCGCCTTTTGCAAATATTCCTGCTCGTTGGCCTCGATCATCAGCTTGTGCATCACAACCACGTCGCCATCGGGCAGCGGCTCAGCCGGTTGCAGGCAAAGTTCCATCACGGCACAGCCGCGCTCATAGACCTTCACCAGCCCCCCGGAGCCTGGTATGCGGTACACCCGATTGTCGATAGATGGGCTGGATACTTCGAGATAGCCAAACTTGATCAGTTGTTGGTACTGGTTCTCTGACAACATCTCGCGCAGCAGGGTCTTAGCGCGGCTTTCAGCAGAGAGATGCTCGCTCACGGTTTCGCGGAATCGCCCGACCCGCCCATCGGAAGCCTGGGACAGGTAATAGATCGCCAGCAGCAAGAACAGCAGCCAGATACCCAGAAACAGGCTAAGAGTTTGCCACATAGCTGCTACTTCTCCTTAGCCGCCAACAACACGGGGTACCATCACGATTTGCTCGGCGGTGCGGTCGAAGGTTTCCAGACGCCCTACAGGTTTTCCAGACTCAACTTTGAAAGCGGTGGCTCCGCGCGCGCGTTCCTCGTTAAAGATGCGCTCGGCCTCACGGATTGCCGCCATGGCTTCAAGATCGTTTGTGCTCGCTTTGTTATTATCCCACACGATCCGCTCGTCACCTTTACGGGACATAATTCGCAGCATACCCATGGTCTGTCTCCTTTTCTGTACAAGCAACCAGGCGTGATTTTTGGATGGGCGTAAAACATTAGGCCCTACACGTTCCCGACGATACCCCACATTTTAGGGACAATTTCAGCATAGCACGCTTTTGTCAGTAAATCAAGGGCAAAAACAATATGACATACAGTTGTGACGTGCCAGGGTTGCGCCCTGGCACGTCACAACTGTATGTCATTAATCATAGAGGAAGGGCTTGTCCTCGCCCTGGCTGCCTTAGGACAGGATACCTGGTATGGTAAAAGTAAACGCGCTTCCCTCGCCGGGGACGCTTTCAATACTGATCTGGCCACCATGCAATTCCACGATCATTTTGACGATAGACAATCCCAGACCCTGGCCACTGGTGCGCCCGGTAT
Organism: uncultured Chloroflexia bacterium; assembly: GCA_963769535.1. Lineage (GTDB taxonomy): Bacteria > Chloroflexota > Ktedonobacteria > Ktedonobacterales > Ktedonobacteraceae > CF-113. The sequence goes on from CAVYMC010000011.1 coordinate 1,642,535, forward strand.
GTTCCAGCGGGATTTGATAGAAACGCTCGAAGATGCGCTGCTGGTATTCGGGGGCGATGCCACTGCCCGTATCGCGCACCTGCACAGCGAAGCTTTTCTGCTCTTCGCCGTCAGGCGCGGCGGCGACATCTTCAACAACGCTGGCGGAAATCGTCACGCTGCCGCCGGACGGAGTGAAATGCAGGGCGTTGCTGATGAGGTTGCGCAGCACTTGCTGGATACGCGTGCCATCAGCATAGACGCGGGGAAAGTCGCCCGGAATGCCGGCGACAATAGTAATACCGTTATCCGAGGCCGTCAGCTCCAATTCTTCAACGGAGTTGGCAATCAATTCTGGCAGGGATATGATGCTACGATTGAGGCGTAGTTGACCCGAATCGGCGCGAGAGACCAATAAGAGGTCTTCGACCAGCGCGTAAAGATGCTCGCTACCGCCGCGCGCGCGCCGCACAAATTCGCGCTGCTGCTCGTTGAGATCGCCCGCGATGCCCGTGAGCGCGAGGTCGAGATAGCCGTTAATGGCGTTGATAGGCGAACGCAGCTCGTGCGTAATCATGGAGAGGAAGTTGGCCTTCATACGCGTGAGGTCGCGAATGGCGGTCATGTCCCGCGCCATCACCATACAGAACGGCTGGTTCACCAGCAGCACCGGCGTGATGCTCAGGCCGATTGACCGGGAAACGCCCTTGAGCGAGAGGTCGATTTCCATATAGGGCAACGCGCTGCCCTCCTGGAGAGCGCGTTGAATCGCCATCCAGAGTTCGCTTCCTTCCCAGGCTTCATGCCCCCCCTCGTCCTCACACGCGAACAATTCAAGGCACTCCATGCCGACCACTTGCTGCGGATCAATACCGAAGATATGTCCGAAGGCGGGATTGGCCTCGATAAAGCAGGCATCCACGCCGACCAGAGCGATGCCATCGGAACTGGCGCTCCAGATAGCGCGCCACTGCTCCTGGTCGGCGCGCACGCGATAAAAGAGTTCCACGTTCTCCAGGGCGGCGGCGGCCATGTTGCCGAGGTTGCGCATCAACCGCAATTCTTCGCTGGCAAAAGCGGTGGGGCGCCGCAATACAAGCACACCGTACAACGTCTCTTTCGAGAGGAGCGGGACCGCCATCTTCGCAGCAATCCCGCTCCTCTCTGTTGCGCCATCCGCGTCCTGCTGGCCCTGTTCCGGAGGGCGTAACATGGGGTGCCGGTGCAGTGCGGCCCACGCCTCCAGTGACGTTGAGGAATTGATGTTGATGCTCTCCCCAGTTTTCACCGGTGAAGCGCACGCCTCTTGCGAGCAAGCAATCCCTACCTCGTCTGAAATTTCGGCAACCGGGCGCAGTAGTTGGGAGTGTTGTTGGTAGTAGTAGATAACGATATGCTGCGCAGGGACGAGACGCCGCACATTCAGCAGGATGGTGCGATACAGATCATCGGCTTCCAGGCGTGTTGTGATGCCCTGCGACAGACTGATAAGCATTTCCAGTTGATCGGCCTGGCGCCCGGCAATCTCTGCCTGGCGGGCATTCATATAAGCCAATACCGCCTGCTCGGAAAAGATGATCAACATGCGCAGTTTGCGCTCATCGAAGACCGCTTTCTCCGGGCTGCTAGCGGTCAACGTACCGATAAATTCCTCTTTATCGAAGAGCGGCACACAGACCATCGAGCCTATGGGAGAACGCCCCAACCGTTTGAAGCGCGGATCGAGGCTCACATCGTTGATAATCAGCGGCTCGCGATGCTCCGCCACCCAGCCGGCCACACCCTCGTTATGCTGGAAACGAGTATGTCGCGGTCGCCGCCCCTGTTTTTGCAGAGCGGCCAGCGTGACGAGCGAACTTCCCCCATCATCCAGCAGCGCCACCGAACAATTATCGACATCGAGCAGCGCCCCGGCGTTGCGCACGATTTTTTGCAGCACATCCACCAGTTCCTGCGATGCGCCTGCAATGGGGGCAATACCATTCAATGTTTGGCTGTCCTGCCTGGAAGAAGTGTTTATCGTCATGCTCGCTCATCCCTTTTCTACTGGTCTTACGCCCTGCGCCACCATTTATATCTGATGAACTTTGCTAACCGAATGGGTGAATGGAAGCGCTCAGCGCCCTGTAGGGACAAGGGGCGGACGTTTTCTGCCTTTACCCTTTTCGGTTGTCAAAAATCATTTGATTAAGATGTTTGTTATATGTACCAAATACTATCGGCATGTATTCAGTATTTCCTCAGTATTATAACATTGTAGGAAGAGCGCAGATAGGAAGTAAGCAATATTGGCTATCTACCTGAACGGCGATACACAGGGCGACCGCGAGGGTCGCCCCTACCATACGATGCATGGGTTGGCGAAGCCCGTATATGGTAGGGGCGACCCTCGCGGTCGCCCTGGCACCTCGCCTACCTAAACGGCAGAGTCGTCATACCCGCCATTTGCTCCTGGTTGAAGGTGGGGATGGGCAGGGAGAAGATGATGCATGCTCCCCCCTGGGGCGCATTCTCGGCGCGGGCGGTTCCGCCGTGCGCCTCGAACGATGCCACGCACGATGGCAAGTCCCAGGCCGCTGCCACCGGTAGAGGTCTGGCGCGAGTTATCGGCGCGGAAGAAGCGATCGAAGACGCGCGGCAGGGCATCTGGCGGGATGCCTTTGCCGCTATCGATGACGGCGACCTCGACCATGTTGCCCTGCTGGCGCGCTTCGATGGTGACGGTTCCGCCGGAGGGAGAGTGACGCAGGGCGTTATCGCACAGGTTCGAGAAGACACGCATCAGCATATCGGGATCGGCCCACAACACGGGCAACGTGAACGGAATATTGTTGAGCGGTTCCACGTCGGCGCGTTCAAATTCAGGCGTCATCACTGCCAGGCATTCATCGACTAGCGCGGCCAGGCGCAGCGGCTTGCGCTGCGGCTGCATCGCGCCAGCTTCCAGCTTTGCCATGACGTGCAGGTCTTTGACCAGGCGGCGCAGGCGCAACGTTTCGCGCACGATGACGCGCCCGGTCTTTTCGTAGTCTTCGCGATTCTGGTTGACACCATCCACCAGCGACTCACCCAGACCCGCGATAGATGTCAGAGGCGAGGCCAGGTCATGCGTGATGTTCATAATGAGTTCGCGCCGCAAGTTTTCCTGCTCGCGCAATTCTTCAACGTCGCGTTCAAGACGGCTCGCCATTAAGTTGACCGTCTCGGCCAGTTCGCCTAGTTCGCTACGCGCATTCGTCTGCGCGCGCGCGCTATAGTCGCCTGATGCCAGCACGTGCGCGGTAGTGGTCAAGATTGCCAGGGGGCGCGTGATGGTACGAGAGAAGAGCAGCGCGGCCAGTGTCGCCAGCGCCGCGATGATGATGGCGACGATCAGCACAAACCCGGTCATGGTTGACAGGAAGGGGGGCGCGGTATTCTCGGCGGAGGAACGCGGCAAAGCCACCAGCGTCCCAATAATAGCGGAGCCGCTTTGCCCGCCTGCGTAGATAGGCAACGCGGCAAAAAGGCGCGCAGACCCGACGGTACCCGATTGACCAATTTGATCAACGGTCGTTGTACCCTGATCTGCTTCGTTGTTGGCAGTAAACAGCTTTGCATAATCTCCGCGCTGGAGTGAAGGATCGTTTGCGGCTACGACGAGAGCAGCAATACCCTGGCCAGGGGGTTTTTTAGCTGTGGCGAAATGCGGGTAGAGCAACTGGCGATTGTTATTGAAGATGAGTAGCAGAAATCCTTGATCTGGCATAGACTGGGCGGATATTTCAGGTAGGACGCTGGTTATAGCCTTTGGCAAGTTGCCATTCTGGGCATAACTGACGCCCAGCCGCCCGGCGGTATCGGTCGCAAACGTGGTCAGCCGCTGGCGCACATCAACACCATAGTAGTAGTTCACTGCTATGATGACTGTAATCGCCAGCAGCGTGGTCGCCAGCAGCGACACTAATATTGAGCCAAGCGCCAGGCGCCAGCGAATGCTGCGCCACCAGGGAACCCGCATGTTACTCCTCCAGGGCGACCGCAAGGGTCGCCCCCACCATATACGTAAGTTATTTTGCGCCTACTTCAAATTTGTAGCCGACGCGCCAGACGGTTTTGATATAACGGTAGATGGAATTGGCCTCTATTTTCTTGCGCAGGGCGCTGATATGCACGTCAATGATATGGCCGTCTCCATAATAATCATAGCCCCAGATTTTATTCATGAGCACTTCGCGGGTGTAGACTCTATCGGGCGATCCGGCGAGCAGAGCCAGTATATCGAACTCGGTGGGGGTCAGCATCACCTCAACATGGTTGACCTCGACGCGCCGCGCCAGCAGATCAACGGTCAGGCTGGGGAAACGCAGGGTAGATTTGCTGTTAGCTGCCGCTTCTCCTTCACTTGCCTGCTTCCCCTCTCCTTGCTCCCCCACCCGTCTCAAGATGGCGCGCACACGACTCACCAGTTCGCGCGGGCTAAAGGGCTTGACGATATAATCGTCTGCGCCAATGTCCAGCCCTTGAATACGATCATCCTCGTCGCCGCGCGCGGTGAGCATCAGGATAGGAGTTTTCGACCAGGCGCGGATACGGCGACACACTTCGAAGCCATCCAGCGCGGGCAACATGATATCGAGTAATACCAGGTCAGGATGTTCGCGCGCGTGCAGCGCCAGGCCGTCCGCGCCATCTTTAGCCACCACTACCTCATAGCCTGCATCTCGCAGGTACAGGTTCAGCAGGTGAATAATACCGTCTTCATCTTCAATAATCAGTATTTTTTGAGCCATAATACAGAACTCCAGGTCAGTAGCGACACCCCTTGTGGGTGTCCCATGCGGCCACAGCCCCGTCCAACAAATAATACGGACTGGACACCCACATGGGGTGTCGCTACTGGTATGGTAACATATCTGCCTGATGAAAACACATCTCCGGCACGGCCTTTGCCAATCTTGAGCAAATCTTGAACTTTAGCATACACTTTGTTCACATTTAAGCAGTATGATTGGAGTGTCACACAGAGATGTGTGGTGACAATACACAAAAAATCAGGCGCGATAAAGCGCGTCTCTATGAAAAGGGATATCAAACAATTGAAAAAAATCTTTTTGATCGTTGGCGGGTCTGTCTTTCTGGTAGGCGCCATCCTGTTCGGCGCGTTCTTCGCTGGCCCGATGCTGGCGTCAGCCCAAACCGGCCAGTCCAATACCACCGCCACCGGCACGCCTACTACCGCTACTAATACGTATTGCGAACAATACCTGCAAGACCTGGCAAAGCGTCTGGGCGTTTCCGTCAGCACATTGCAGCAAGATAAATTGTCGGCCAGAGAGGATGTGCTGGCCCAGATGGTCAAGGATGGCAAGTTGACACAGAGCCAGGCTACTGCCATCCAACAGCGCCTCCAGTCGCACCAGGCTTGCACTGGCAAGGGCAATGGCGTAGGTCGTGGCATCGTACTCGGTTCTTTGAAGCAGTACCTGCCCACTATCGAGACCCAGGTAGCCCAGGGCCTGAAGCTGAACTCCAGCCAGTTGACGGCTGATCTGAAGAACGGCCAGAGCCTGAACCAGATCGCGACGGCACAAGGTTTTACAAGCGCCCAGTTACATACCCTTGTGCTGAACGCTGTCCAGAGCGCCATGAATCAGGCCGTCAAAGATGGCAACCTGACACAGGCGCAGGCTACCGCCTTCATGACGGGTCTGCAACAGCATCCTGGTATCCTGGATCGCCTGTTCGGTCGGCAATTTCACGCGAAAGCATAATACTACCTTCTTTTCTTCCTCCTCCTCCCCTGACAAAAAGGGTTGGGGCGGCGCAAACCGTCCCAACCCTTTTTGTATGTCTTCACAGTAGCGACGCCCCTTGTGGGTGTCCCATCTTGCCTGCGTTATCCCATTATGATCGTATGAGAGAAGAGGATGGGACACCCACAAGGGGCGTCGCTACTGACTACGATTGGCTTTCGATCCAGTTTTTGAGGGCGTCGCCGCTCTCGAATGAGACGATCAGGGCGTAGCGCGGTTTGGGGCCGGGATGCCAGGCGGCGTGCCACATACGTTGCGAGTCGATGACGAGTTGGCGGTTGCGCGGCATGGAAATACGCGACTCGGTCGAGGGATCATTCTTGTCTTCGCGCAGAATCATGTACGAGTCGGGGTCATCGGTCAGTTGCAGCCAGGCGCGCACAACCCAGCCTTCGCCATCGGGGTTCAGGCGGTTATTGTCGTCGAGGTGCAGGTTGTGGATGGCCTCTGCCTCGGTATTAGGGTTCAACTTGATGATACGCACGCGCCCATACCTGGCGCCCACGGCCTCCGTCCACTTCACCAGCGTGGGGCAGAGTTCAGCATTCTTCGTCCATATGCCATCTTTATCAGGTTTGCCATGATCCCAGAATCCGGCGCACTCCATCTCGCCCAGCGCAGAAGCGATGGGGGCAAAGTTGGTGTCGCCGCCGCTTCTCCAGTCCATATATTCAAGTTGCATCCATTCTTCCTGGAGAACCTGCGGACCTTCATAATTCCGCAGGACAGCAGACCCTTTTTCCGCAAGGGCATCAAGTTTAACGTGCATTCAGTCGCTCCTTCATCGTAGAGTGGTCTTCAAAAAACGAGTTTTCTTCACTGGTTCGCGGCGCGATTCTCATTACGTGACGCGCACAACAACCTATTCCATTGTATCATAGCGCGGCTGCCAGGTAGTACAACCCGATGATTTTTAACAACCAAACGCGGAAATGATGCGTGGTCCCGTCCTGTAGGGACAAGGGGAGGATGTGGGGACGGGTGGGGGCCTTGTGCTTGTCCTCGTCGCAACACGATTCGCTGAGGTTCCGTAAGGCGGGATAGTCGCTCACCCACGAGGACAAGCACAAGGCCCCCGCATCCACTCCACCCTGCCCCTTGTCCCTACAGGACGCTGAGCGCTTCCATTACCCTATTCGGTCGTCAAAATTCATCAGGGACTAAGGGAGCGACCGGTTTCCGCCATTAATTGTGATAGTTTATCTGCTAGTCTTATTGGATTTGTAACGCAATGTGTTACAATTATCTTGTAATTTGATGACGAACAAAGGAAAGAATCATGACAACGCACGAAAAAAAAGACGCAAAGATAGAGAAAAGCCGTATTCCAGCATTCGCCAACCATCAAGAGGAAGCTGATTTCTGGGATACGCATGACATTACCGACTACCTGGATGAGTTAAAGACAGTGAAAGTAAAATTCGCAAAAAACCTTTCAGAGGGTATCACCATTCGATTTGATGCGGAGACGTTGGAAGAACTGCGAGAACAAGCGCATAGTAAGGGTATAGGACCAACCACGTTGGCACGCATGTGGATTTTAGAGCGTTTACATAGCAAAACACCCCCTCACTTCTCACCCGGCGAGTCTTGAAAGCTGTAAGTCAGTAGCGACGCCCCTTGTGGGTGTCCTGTTTTTCATAATTCATAAGAGACCTGGACGGGACACCCACAAGGGGTGTCGCTACTGGGTTTAGAGCAGTGACGATGGCGGCGTAGACGAGTGGTGATCGTTCTTAATAGGATTCCGGTACCGCGCTTCATCTGGTGGATCATTGTCGAGCGGGCGGGAATCCTGGCCCAGGTAGTAGCTGATGACCAGCGCGGCTCCCACGCCGAGCGGGATCAGGCCAGGCAGGAGCCAGGGGCCGACATGGAGCGGCGTGGCGGTGACAAGGGCTGGCAGGATGTAGCCCAGAGGATAGAGACCGATAGTCAGGGCCAAACCAACCATCCCCACGATCAGCCCTGCCCGTAGAACGCCCGTGCCGCGTCGCTGGCGGCGCAGGCGGTTGGGATCGATACCGCGCGCGATCATCGCCATGCGTTCGCGGTGATCGATGTAGCGCAGCACCGCGATAAAGCCCAGAAAAATGGCGAGGGCGATCAACCAGCCAAGCAAGGCCGCGAGTACAACTGAAGACATATACTACCCCTGTCTCTTATGGTTTATCATGCATATATATGGTAAGATACTATAAACAGGAAAGATGTTTCAATGCCGCTCGCCCTCTGTCATCCTGAACGCAGCGTAGGCGTAGGATCGGCACTCTGCCCGGCGAGAGATCCTTCGCTGCGCTCAGGATGACAGCAGTGCCTGGCTCTGACGTTCGGGATTCATAACAACGAAACATTTTCCGTAGATTGAATCTCTAAAGGAACATATGAGAGAGCATTTCTTGCCATCATTAACCGGTCTGGGAGTATCGCTCTCCAGGACGGCCTCTTCCCCGGTTGAACTGGACGACCAGCAGCTTGTCACTGCCAGCAAGCGCGGCGATCAGGACGCCTTTGCCCAGCTTGTCCAGCGTTACCAGCGACGTATCTTTAACCTGGTGTATCGTATGCTTCAGCAATATGAAGAAGCAAGCGAGATTACACAGGAGACATTTCTGGCCGCCTGGCAGGGTCTTCCGTCCTTTCGGGGCGAGGCGCGTTTCTCAACCTGGCTCTATCGTATTGCCTATAACTGTTCCTTGAAGCAACTTGAGACGCGCAAACGAGACCGGGCTTTGCAGGTGGCATTACAGGCGGAACAGGCGTTGGAAAGCGAAGGCAATTTTGACCGCGCCAGCGCCCAGATCGATGAACATGAGCAGCAGGCCTTTGTTCAGGAACACCTCTCTCATCTTCCTGCGAAATATCGTATTGTGTTGATTCTACGTCATCTACAAGATATGACCTACGAAGAGATGGCGGAAATACTCACTATGCCAGTCGGCACTATTAAAACACATTTGTTCCGCGCGCGCAATTTGCTCAAAGAACGGTTGCAGGGACTGGATCGTGATTCATCTACGCGAACGAGAGGCTAATCATGCATTGTCAAGAAGCAGGGCAGCGACTACAACTCTATATTGATGAGCGACTGACACTGGCGCAGGTGCGCAATCTGGAAGCGCACGTTGCTCGTTGCGCCGGCTGCCGCGAAGAATTGGCCACTTTAGAAAAAATCTCCCGCCAGTTCAAGATAGTGCAGATGGTTGCTGAGCCTATAAATATGCACGCGCAAATCATGCAGCGTGTCGCGCTGGTACCGCGCCGCAATTCTAAACCCTTCTTCCCCTGGCATCCATCGCTGTCGGAATGGCTGGCTGCGATCATACTGGCAACGGTTGCCACCCTGGGATCAATCCTGGCGCAGCCGTCGCTACGCGCGCTGTTGCCCTTTGCCAACGGACACGACTCCCTATCCATTGCTTTTATGAACCTGGCGCATAATTTGCTAACGATGAATACCAACACCCTCACCCTGGGGCTGTGGGTCTTCGGTACCTTCCTGGGAATTTGCATAACCCTGGCCTGCGCGGGCAGCGAACTGCGTTCTCGCTGGTTCAAAGCCATGCTGGACCGCCTGCCCGTCAGATAAGAAAACAAGGCAGGTTTCCAGACGACATGGAATGTGCGCTGCGACGCAGCGCACATTCCATGTCGTCTGGAAACCTGCCTGTTGGTGATTGATGAAAGAGAGAAGCGCTATGCATGAACCCCTCGCGCGTCGCGATGATACGGTCGATAACTATCACGGCACACTGGTGGCCGACCCCTATCGCTGGCTCGAAGACCCCGCCGCGCCTGATACGCTGGCGTGGGTAGAGGCGCAAAACGCTATAACTGAAGACTATCTTGCCAAAATTCCTGCTCGCGCCGCGCTGCGCGACCGTATGACCGCCCTGTGGGATTACCCCAAATATTCGGTGCCATCTCACAAAGGCAAGTATTATTTCTACTCTAAGAATGATGGTCTGCAAAATCAATCTGTGTTGTACCGGCAGGAAAGTTTGCAGGGTCCATCCAACCTCATGATCGATCCCAACATCTTGAGCGAAGATGGCACGACCGCGCTTGTCACCCAGTCTTTCAGCAAGGATGGCGAACTGCTGGTCTATGGCCTCTCGCGGCACGGCAGCGATTTGCAGGAACTGCATATCCGGCAGGTCGAGAGCGGCGTCGAGTACGTAGAGGTAATCCACTGGGGGAGATTTCCATCTGTGGCCTGGAAACGCGATAAGAGCGGCTTTTTCTACAATCGTTTGCCCGAACCGGGCAGCGTGCCGCCAGAAGATCAGAGCAACTATAGCCAGGTCTACTGGCACACGCTCGACACGCCCCAGAGGGAGGACCGGTTGGTATTTGAGCGACCCGATTTCAAGGAACTGAGCTTTTCCCCCTTCATGAGCGATGATGAAGAGTACCTGATGTTGTATGTCTGGAATGGCACCGACCCCAAAAACCGTTTCTACTATCGCGAAGCCGAAAGCGACGGCCCATTTATTCGCCTGTTAGACGATGCTGATGCCAGCTTCAACTTTATCGGCAACGATGGTCCCATCTTCTACTTTCAAACGACGCTGGACGCGCCGCGCAAGCGCATCATCGCCATCGACAGCGGACACCCGCAGCGCGAAAACTGGCGCGAAGTCATGCCACAACAGGATGATGCCATAGAATTCGCGCTTATGGTCAACCACCAGTTCGTCATTACCTACCTGCATGACGCGCATCACGAAATAAAAATTTATGGCATCGATGGCCGCTACGAGCGCGACATCCCGCTGCCCGCGCCCGGCTCAATCGTAGAGGTTGCGGGAGAATACGACCAGACAGAACTGTTTTTCAGCTTTACCTCGTTTCTCTACCCATCCACCATCTACCGCTACGATTTCACCGGCAGCGCTTTAACGCTCTATCACGCCCCGAAACTGGACTTTGACGCCAGTTGCTATGAGACAAAACAGGTGTTTTATTCCTCGAAGGACGGCACGCGCATCCCCATGTTCCTGACGCACAAAAAGGGGCTGAAGCTGGATGGCAGCAACCCCACGCTCCTGTCCGGTTATGGTGGGTTCGATGTGAGCCTGACGCCCAGCTTTTCCGTACCAGCCTTAGTCTGGTTGGAGCATGGCGGCTTGTATGCCGTTGCCAACCTGCGCGGCGGCGGCGAATACGGGGAGGCATGGCATCTTGCAGGGACGTTGGAACGCAAACAAAACGTCTTCGATGATTTCATCGCTGCTGCTGAATGGCTGATTGCCAACAAGTATGCCCGCTCATCGCGACTGGCTATCCAGGGCGGCAGCAACGGCGGGCTGCTGGTGGCGGCCTGCATGGTGCAGCGCCCCGACCTGTTCGGCGCGGTCATCTGCCAGGTACCGGTGATCGACATGCTGCGCTACCACAAATTCACCGTCGGTCGCTACTGGGTCACAGACTATGGCAACGCCGAAGCCAATCCAGAGCACTTCAAGTTCATGTACGCCTACTCGCCCCTGCACAACGTCAAAGCCGGTGTGGCCTATCCCGCCTCGCTCATCCTGGCGGCAGACACCGACGACCGCGTCGTCCCGGCCCACGCCAAAAAGTTCGCCGCCACCCTGCAAGCCGCCCATGCCGGGGATAATCCCATCCTGCTGCGCATCGAAATGAAAGCCGGTCACGGTTTTGGCAAACCCACTACAAAGCTGATCGAGGAACGCAGCGACATCTGGGCGTTTCTGTTTGAGCGATTCGGGATGTCATAGCTGACGCATTAGAAGTATCCACGTTCCAATACAGTTTGTTCATCGAGCGGTTCGTTTTTAAGAAGCTGACGAATATATCCAAGAAACCGCTCGAAAACTTTTGTCCTGTAGGGATGGTTGTTCAGAAACTCAAGGTAAGGCTCTCTTGCTTCCTGCCGCCCTTTATATGTGCTGAAGTTGTGCCTGATATTTGAGCTGATTCTCTTTGTGCCTCTTAACAGAAGAACTTCATCGATAGGTGTGGTTCTACTACTCACAGGTGTCATATCAAGCCATTCGCAGAGAAGGAAATATTTTGCGCCAGGAATGGCTGTTTTAAGATCACGGGCTGTGGCACATGCTTCCTGGAACATTGTCTTGTCAAGGTTGGTCTTACACTCTGCTGCGATGTAAGCGAGATTAGTAGAGACTTCTATTTGCTCCTCAAATGTGAGCGAGTGAGAAGCTTTGATATAGAGAGGTTTGCTGATAGCGAAATCTTGATCTTTGGTACGAATGCTCAAACCGCCAGCAGATGCTGGTTGCGTCAAGCTTGAATCGAACCATAGCGATGAAAAAGCTTTAACTGGGCCTACAGTAATATTCATCTCTGCAATCTCAGGAATAAGGGAGGCATGGATAAGGCGTGGTAGAAACTCTTCTATGACGCTGTTATCCAGCTTAATTTGCCCCTTTTGACGATAAAGCCATTCATCATGGCTATCAAATATAAGATCGATGTCCATACGATTTCTGTAGGCATTCAGAAGGCCGACCATGCGCTCTAATCGTTCATCAGGAGCTATGTCTGCTTCCATCGTGATTTCCATATTAGCAATCCACTGCTCGTAATGTTCAATGGCCTTCTCTACCTGCGGCTTATCTCCAGGCGGCAGCTTATCATTGGCAAGTGTTGCTTTCAATTTATCCAGGTGCGGAGTTGGATACGATTTCATAGCGATACCCTTCACTTCATATGGCGTATTTTCTTCCCTGACTACTTTAACAGGCTGATAGTGATCTACTGGTGATCTGAACAACGGTGACTTTTGGACGCTGGTAGCGCGTTCTCTAGCATTTAAGGCTTCGTTCCGAATTTCCTCTCCTGCACTGGTAGATGCTTCTAGCAGGCTCCACTTAGCCAGGGAGTGAGCAAAACCATCATCAGCAATGTGGCTCAGAGGATCAGGAAGTAGATGCAAAATATCTTCATAGATGATTTCACCAAACTTGTTTTTGAATTTTCGTTCCTGGCGTGTTTCAAGGTGAAAACCGCTCCCACCCGATGCAAGCGCCGCCACGAGCAGCCCGTTTTTGAAGCGAAGTCCGCGCACATTGGATTCTCTTCCCATCACAATGATCGCCCTGCCATTTGATCGCAAGAGTCGCCTCATCTCTTTCAATACATCCAGCATATCCAGGGTGTACTGTACAACAGTAAGAAATCTATTCTGGCGATTTTTGCGGTTTGAACCAATTTCAGACTTCGCAATATCGAGTAAGTCCCATCCGATAAGTTCCATGGCTGAACGGTTATTCTGGTGATAATTGAACACGTTAATATAAGGCGGGGATGTGATTATCAAATCTACTGATGTATCAAGCAAAGGAATAGCACGCGCGTCCGCATGAAATGCTTTACATTCTCTCCTGCTATAAGGAAGATTTTTCACGATGGCTGCATGTTCCTGCAATGCACGGATGAAATCTGTTGCGCTGCGAGGAGTATCATAGCTCATGAAACGTATAATCGCGTTCGTAAGGAGGTTATAAACATACGGATGCTTTTCCGCTTGCCTCAGCATTTTACCAAATGACGCTTCAATTGCATCATCAAAATTTTGCTGAGGAGGCTGTTCATGGTTTTGATACGAAAATAAATCCCAGGTGAATGGATGAATGCATTCTTCAGCAAGCGTAACTGCAATCTGAATGCTCTGTTTTCTTTCAGCCAGAGGAAGATTTACAAAATGGACTGTGCTTGCCATTTCAATAGCCGAGGGGTTTATTTCAGCAGCATAGCAAGTCAATCCTCTTCTTGCGGCCTCAAATAACGTCGTGCCGCTACCGACAAACGGATCGAGAATCACGCTGGTATCTTGACAATATTTTTTAAGAAAGAGTTCGACTAACTCCGGGGAAAATTGCCCGCGCCAGGGGAGGAGACTGGTACGGAATTTATTAGCGAGATCAAGACTCTCTTGTGGAATTGAATTCCTATCATAGGGTATGTTTTCTATATCTTCCAGGAGTTTTATGAGTGAAGTATTTGACAGGCTCGCAATCGGTGTGACATTGGTTGATATTTCCGATATACTCATTACCGACTCCTCTTCAAATTTATTCTTATCCCCACGCTCCTGCTTTTGCCAATAGTATCATGATATGATAAGTATGTCACTCATTTTCGGAAAAAAGGTTCATATGCAATGGAAATCCCGCGCAAGCGACAACTAAACGACATCCTGATAGGGCTGTTCTTGCTCGGCCATCCCGGCCCGGTTGCTTTGCATATTATCGCTGTCGCGGTATTCGCGCTGCTGGCGGCGTGGCCGCACGTATCCTGGAGCATTTTTGCGCTCATCGTTGGAGCGCACGCCGCCATGCAAATTTCCATTGCCATGCTCAACGACTATTGTGATCGGCGCATGGACGCGCAGGGCAAGCCGCGTAAGCCTATTCCACGCGGGCTGATTTTACCGCGTGAAGCCCTGCTGGCTGGCCTGTTGATGATCGCCCTCATGCTGATTTTGCTGTTACCATTGCCGCCATTGGCCTTGATCTTCTCGCTGGTCTACCTCGTGCTGGGGCAGGGTTATAACCTGGGGCTGAAATCAACGCCCTTGAGCGGCATCGTATTCGCGCTGGCGATGCCGTTGATCCCGCTTTACGCTTTCGCGGGCGTGGGACGCAGCCTACCTTTCTTGTTCTGGCTAGCGCCAGTCGGCTTTTTGCTGGGCGTCGCGCTGAACCTGGCGAACTCGCTGCCCGATGTCGAAGAGGACGCGGCAGGCGGAGCGCGCACGTTAGCGGTTGCGCTGGGGGTGAAACGCTCCTTCCTGCTGTGCCAGTTGTCAATACTCTTGAGCGCAATTCTGATCGCCGTGCTGGCCCTGCTAAACGTCGTTCCTGCGCAGTCACCAGTGCTCATTACAACGCTGATGCTTACTGCTTTGTCCATTGTAGCCATGCAGCTTTTCTCTGGTCCCGCCAGACCTGTCAAGACACGCAAGGGCTTTTTTTACCTGTTCGTCCTGACATGTATTGTGCTGACCGGGGGATGGCTCATAGGAGCTTTCGTCTAATGCCATTACGTCTCACTTTGCCCGAACGCTTGCTGGCAAGCCTGAACATCTTGCCCGTGCCGTTATTCGACGCGCCGCTTGCCCCCGGTATCACAAAAGCTCTGCTCACCGCCTGCGAAATGGGTATTTTTGATGCTTTGAACGGGCAACCGCTCTCATTGGACGCGCTGGCGCAACGCCTGGACTGCCAGCCGCAGGGGCTTTCTTTGCTGTTGAACCTGCTGATCTCCGCAGGCTACCTGCGCTGCCGGCGCGGTCTCTACCGCAATAGTCGTATGGCGCAACGCTGGTTAACGAGCAATTCGCCCACCAGTATCGCCCCCTACATCCTGCATAGTCCCGATATCGTCGCTATCTGGGAACATATGCCGGAGGTCGTGCGCTCGAATCAACAGGCAATTCGTATGCCCTACGAAGAAGATGCCGCGCGGCCAGAGGTACAGGCAGCCCTGGCGCGCCACTACGCCGGACTGGCAGCCCTGGCGCTGGTATTGGGCGGCGAGATCGTCAACCGCATCCGCGTGCCACAAAACGCCACGGGCCTGCTCGATGTGGGCGGGTCGCACGCCGCTTATAGCATCCTCTTCTGCCGCAAACACCCCGCTTTGCAGGCTACCATTCTAGACATCCAGCCCGGTATCGAAGCGGGCCAGCGTATGGGGAAGCAAACGAACATGACCGACCGTTTGAGCTTTCTCTGCGGCGATATTGTACGCGATGACTTCTCAACCGAACTCGCCTCAAGTTTCGACGTTGCCCTGTACTTTCATATCGCGCACCTGCTGCCACCCGAACTCAACGCGGCAGCGCTGGCAAAAGTCGCGCGCACCCTCAAACCCGGTGGCGTGCTGGTTTTCGTAGACCAGGTCACCGACCAGACGCATCACTCGCACCTCGCTTCGCTGATGGTGCAACTGATGGCTCTGACCATGACAACAGCCGGCGGCACATGCTATCCCTTCGAGACCGTCAAAACATGGCTGGAAGCAGCAGGTTTGCGCAAAGTGCGCCGCCACCGTCTAATAACGCCCGGAGCGACGTTGATTACGGCGCGTAAATAGCCAAAGGACTTCATACCATTACATCACCCAGAATCCCTCGCGGGTCCCAGCGTGCCTTCAAAGCCCTCATCAACTCCAACGTTTCAGGCATATAACCCCATCTGTTTACTATCCCTTGCCAGCTTTCAGGCAAATGCGTCACAATCGCGTAGCCGCCAACCTGTAAAGCAGGCAAACGCAACCTCTCTATGGTCTCATTATCTTGCATTGGTAGCGAAGCATACACGAAGCCATTGGCGAAATCCACAAAGAACGCGCCAGTATTCAAAATGGATGATTGATCGTTGGTATATACAGGCACATCCCGTACTGGCAGACCCACGCGCACCTGTGCGGCACCATCGTTCTGCCTTAGCAAATAGCGCCACGTATCGGTACCTGATATATCCGCGATTTCGATGGGTTCCGGCCCATGTTTCTGTTTAATGATGGCACGTGCCTGGGTCAGCTCTACCTGCACGTCTTCTTCTATGCCCTCTGCCGTATAGATGAGCGTGTAGGGACTGTTCGGAATTCCGGGTATGTCGCAGCGATTACAAAGCGCAATAGCCGAGGCTACCAGCGACGAGGGGAGCAGTTGCCTGGCTTGAAGCAGCCCATCACGCAAATCATCGATAGGGAGAAAAAGGGTACGCCGCGCGCGAGGCTGCGCCGCGTATTTCAGCGTGACTTCGGTAATCAATCCCAGCGTGCCGTGAGAGCCGATGAACAGTTTGACGAGGTCAAAGCCTGCTACATTTTTCATGACCGGTCGCCCGGCGCGTATCACGCGCCCATCAGCCAGCGCGACCGTCACGCACAATACGAGATCGCGAACAGCGCCGTAGCGCATACGTAGAGGCGCGTTCATGTTGGTGGCAATCAAGCCGCCAATAGTAGTATCTTGCCAGGGGCTGGCAAGCGGCACAAATCTGCTATGCTCCGCCAGGAAAGCCTGCACCTCCGCAAGCGGTGTTCCCGCCTCGACCGTGATATACAAATCATCCGGCGCATACGTTTTAATGCCACGCAACCCACCGGTTGACAATATCGTCTCTGTAGGGACGCGATTTATCGCGCCCGTCTGCGCATCCATCCCTGCGTCCTCTACTGCGTCCGCTTTCGCACCCTCTGTCACACCCGCATCCCCTCCAGCTTTTCCTGTAATACGCACTTTTTGTCCGGCGCTCGCGCACGCAACCAGCGTTTGCGCTGCCGCTCCCGTTGTGGTAGGAGCCAGATTTATCGCTCCCCCGTCCAGTAGCGACACCCCTTGTGGGTGTCCCGTCTTTGTCGATGCCGGGGGAAATATCTTACCTGGATTGAACAGGTTGCGGGGATCGAAGATGTGCTTAATATCCAGCATGGCGGAAAGTTCGGTTTCGTTGAACATAAGGGACATGAAGGCGCGTTTCTCGATGCCGACGCCGTGTTCGCCGCTAAGACTGCCATCTTTGCGCACAGCTACTTCGACCATTTCGCGCCCAGCGTCGCGCACGCGCTGCATGTACTCTTCGTCTTGCGCATCGGGAATGAGAATCAGGGGGTGCAGGTTGCCGTCTCCGGCGTGGAAGACATGACCAACCGGTAGATTGTAACGGTCGCAGATTTCGTTGACCTCGAGCAGCGTTTCGGTCAGGCGGCTGCGCGGCACGGTGATATCTACCGTGTAGTGGGCAGGCGCGAGACGAGCGATGGCTCCAGCCGCGCTCTTGCGGGCCAGCCATATCTGGTTGCGTTCCTCCTCGCTGGCAGCCACGCGCAGGTCATGACCGCCTTTGGAGCGCAGGATACCCGTGACTTCCTCGATCTGTTTCTCCAGGCTTTCAGGATACCCGTCAACCTCGATAATCAACATGGCGGCAGCTTCGGTTGGCAATCCGGCGTGAAGCCATGCTTCGACGATGGCGATAATTTTCTGATCCATCATCTCCATGGTGGCCGGAATCAAGCCTGCCGCGATGACCGCCGAGGTCGCAATACCCGCCTGCTCGACCAAATCGAAGACGGCCAGCATGGTTTTGATGCCCGGCGGATTGCGCACCAGGCGCGCATTGATCGCGGTCATTAAGACCAGCATACCCTCGCTGCCGGTCAATACGCCGCAGAAATCGTATTCGGGATAATCGAGGGCGCGCCCTCCTACCTGCGCTACGCGGCCATCCGCTAACACCACCTGCATACCCGTCACGTAGTTGGTCATGACGCCGTATTTGAAACAATGTGGCCCGCCTGAGTTTTCAGAGACGTTGCCACCGATAGTGGAGGCGCGCTGGCTGGCCGGGTCTGGCGGAAAATAGAGTCCATGCGCCCGAACTTGTTCATCCAGGCGCAGGTTAATCAGGCCCGGCTCGATGACTGCGCTGCGCCCGTAGACATCCACGTCGAGTACGCGGTTCATGCGCGAAAATTCCACGATCAAGCCCCCATGCTCGGCCACCGCGCCGCCCGAAAGCCCCGTGCCAGAGCCACGCCCCACCAGCGGGACATGATGCTCACCCGCCCAGCGTACGATACGCGCTACATCTTGCGCCGAATGTGGCAGTACCACGCCGTCGGGCATACCGCGATCGACGCCTGCGTCTACCTCATAAGTGAGCAGCGAGGCCGCGTCGGTGAAGACCTGCCCCTTTTGTAAGAGTGATTCTAAAGATAAGATTTCTTGTTTGTTTAGCATGGCTTATATCGCCCGGCCTCCCGTCACTTCCAGCACGATGCCGGAGACGTAGTTGGCGAGGGGTGAGGCCAGGAAGAGTACCGGGCCGGCTGCCTCTTCGGGCGTGCCGGGGCGGCCTAGAGAGATGGTCATGGCGGCCATGCTGCGCATGTTGTCAGGGACGCCCAGGGCGATTTCTTCGCCGTCGCGCTGGATTTTCTCGGCGCTCTCTTTGGCGGCGGTCAGGCGGGTGTCGATGAAGCCGAAGCAGGCGCAGTTGACCTGCACGTTGTAACGGCCCCATTCTTTTGCCAGCGTTTTGGTCAGGCCGGTGATGCCTGCTTTGGCGGTTGAGTAGTTGGCCTGGCCTGCATTGCCGTAGACGCCTGAAACGGAGGTGATGTTGACCACTTTACGCGGGTTGGCGCGGCCATTGGCGGCGGCTTCTTTTTTGGCGGCGTCGCGAATGAAGTGCGAGGCCTCGCGCAAAATACGGAACGGCGCTGTTGTATGCACGTCCATAATGGCGTACCACTGCTTATCGGTCATATTCTGGATCACGGCGTCCCAGGTGTAACCGGCGTTGTTGACGATAATGTCGATACCTCCGAAGGCATCGAGCGTTCCCTTGATGAGTCGCGCGGGAAAGGCGGGGTCGGTCACGTCACCTGGGATAACGGCGGCCTGTCCACCCGCGTTGCGGATGGCGGCGGCGGTCTCCTCTGCCGGGTTGGGATCGAGGTCGCTGACGATAACCAGCGCGCCCTGGGCGGCGAGCAACTTTGCGGTTGCCGAACCGATGCCGCGCCCGGAACCGGTGATTATGGCTACTTTGCCATCAAGCATTCCCATGTTGTATGTTCTCCATTCTTTACCAGGGCGGGGGCAAGCCCGGCCCGTATCCTGCCAGGGAACCAGGGCGGGGCAAGCCCGGCCCGTATCCTGCCAGGGAACCAGGGCGGGGGCAAGCCCGGCCCGTACCCTATACGCGCTTCGCGGACCACCCCACTGCGTAGCAGGTAGGGTATGTGTCATTCTGAGCGCAGCGAAGAATCTGGCTCGCTGGACAGGAGATTCTTCGCTGCGCTCAGAATGACACGACGGGCCGGGCTTGCCCCCGCCCTGGCTTTCTCGCAGCGTATCCAGGCCAAATTATGATCTATGTGGCAACGCCGCAACGAAGGTGCCGCTGGCTTTAACGTCGCCGTTCTGGTCGGCAGCATGGGTTTTACCAGCGATGTAGGCGACGCCATCGGTTTCGTATTTTTCCGTGATGACGCCGGTGCAGGTAATTACGTCTTCCAGGTGGGTCATGCCTTTGAAGCGCACGCCGAACTTGCGCAGCGCCGTTGGGCCGACGTAATCGCTGAGCATCTGGCCCACGAAGCCCATAATGAGCATACCGTGCGCGATGATGCCGCCGGTGCCGATCAATTCACCGATTTTGGGGTCGGTGTGCAGGGGGTTGAAGTCGCCGGACGCGCCAGCGTAGCGCACCAGTTGCAGGTGTGTGACGGGCGCTTTCACGAGTTTGGGAATCTCGTCGCCCATCTGGACATCTTCGTAATACAGCCTGGTGGGAGTCTGAGCGTTGCTGGTCATGGGTGGTTCTCCTTTTCCTTTACTCGCGCACGACGATGACCTGGCGCGCTTTCAGGACGGGCGCGCCGTGCTGGTTGGTATACTGTATGTCGGTGGTGATGATGTCCATCGAAGAGCCTGATGATCCCTGGCGTGTTTTACCGTCTACGATAGTGAAAACGCCGGTGAGGGTGTCGCCGGGGTAGATGGGCGCGAGATATTCATACTCTTCCTCGCCATGCAAGATGCGCATGACGTTGATGCCCGCGCTCACCAGTTGTCGAATGCCCTGGCGGTTGCCCCAGAAGGTGAAAGTGGTGGGCGTCGTTGGATACATTGGCACATCGTCATAGCCAGCCGCCTGCGCCTCTGCTTTGCTTGAATATACAGGGTTTTCGTCGCCGATGGCAAGCGCTAATTCGCGAATCTTGCCGCGCTCAACCTCGATGCTGAACGGGGGGAAGCTGCGGCCAATGATACTTTTGTCGAACATATTTGCTCCTTGTGGTGTCAACTGGCTCTGTTTTGTATAGATAGTATCTTGTTTAGAAGATGGCATTGTCAAGGGCAGTTCATATCCAGTACCATCACAACATCACTTGTCGCCGCAGGCGACAAGTGATGTTGTGATGGTACTGGATAGACCTGTTTTGTTTTATAATAGAAACCACGAAACGACAGTCATTCAGTCAGGAAGAGGATTAACAAACGTGGATATTTCGAGCGACGAAATTGTGGCGATGATTAATAGTACACGCGAGGGGTCGGTGTGGGAGATGCTTGATATTAAGCTGGTTTCGGCTGAAAAGGATCGGGTGGTTGCTACGATGCCTATTGGGCCGAATCACCGGCAGCAGGTGGGGTATTTGCATGGTGGCATTTCTATTACGTTGGCCGAGTCAATAGCTTCGCTTGGCGCTGTTTTGAATATTGATGCCAGCAACCAGATGGCTTTTGGCCTGGAGATCAATGCCAATCATTTGCGACCTAAACGCGATGGGCAACTGACCGGGGTAGCGACGCCTATTCATCGCGGGCGCACTACGCAGGTGTGGGATGTGCAAATCACCGATGAAAACGATAAACTGATCTGTGTCTCGCGCTGCACCATTGCGGTTGTGAATCGGCCCCCGGATAATGGCAGCCCGTTTGCCAGGAATTTGCCCAGCTTTGGTTAAGTCTTCTAACGATCAACTCCATTTCCGTTTTCTCGTTGTCGAATTGGAATAGGCTGGTAGAACCGCGCAAGGAAGCGGTACACCGCAATCAACCTGTATCCTATCCATTGAGAGGACAACGATGAACATTCATGAACAAGTCGAAAACTTGCTGGCAAATTTAGGAGTTGAGATGGAGCATCCAGAACAAGGGCCGCGCGCGGAGGATTTCGGACGACTCGGTGCCTGAGATATCCATTTTCCAATCATCACGCGATCATTATGGCGTTTTCTATCGCCTGGATATCATCGATCAGTTGCCGCAACTGCGCGTCATCATACCGGTTGAATATGGAGCCTTGAAAATGGAGATGTACCTGGTGCGCATCAGTCCCCAGACGCCGCTCCATAGTTCTTTCGCGGGTATGACTACCTATCACGGCAGCGCCACATTTGAGCAGGGACGCGATGCCGCTTTACAGCATCTCCTGTACGCGATTGCCGAAATGATGAAGCAGCTCTTCTGGGCCGGCAATCTGGATAGCATGACATTCTCTCCTGAGATCGACGTGAAGCGCCTGGTATAACTACAGTAGCAACGCCCCTTGTGGGTGTCCCGTGCCTATTTCTCCTGCTACACGCAGACGACTTGACTGGACACCCACAAGGGGCGTCGCTACTGCTATACATTCCCTGTCCCTTATGTTACACTTGAGAAAAGAAGAGGAGACAGGGAATGCTATGTCAGAACACCTGGAAAATATTGAGCGGGAAGCCATCCAATACCTGGGGCTGAAACATGCTGCGCGTGAGCGCGCGCTGCCCAAGTCGCGCGCTGCCATTCGCGCCTGCGCCAACAGCATTCGCGCCACGCACCGGCAAGAGTTCGCGACAGCCGCCACCCTGCTGGAACAAGCCCGTACCCTGCTGGATGAAATGACCGAGGACCTGCGCGACCACAGGGATATCTTCTATGCCGGCTTTGTGCATGACGCACAAAAGGAATACGCCGAAGCCGCTACCTTCGTGGCCCTCGCGCAAAACCGTTCGCTGCCCCTGGCGCGTGATCTCTCCCTCGACTGGGCGCCATACCTCAATGGCCTGGGTGAAACAGTAGGGAGAGCTGCGCCGCTATATCCTGGACCAGTTGCGACAGGGTGACTACGATACCTGCGAAGCGCTGCTGCGCCATATGGACGATATCTACGCCCTGCTCATCACCATCGATTATCCAGACGCCATTACAGGCGGGCTGCGCCGCACCACAGATGCCGCGCGCGGCATTCTCGAAAAAGACGCGCGGCGACCTCACCATTGCTGTAGGCCAGGCCCAATTACAGAAGGCTATGCTAGACCTTCAACACGACCTGCATAACTTCAAAGAACGCTAGCCAGAGCTGGACCAGGGCGGGGGCAGAGCCGCCGCCCTGGTAAAATGTAGGGCTTGCCCCGCTAGCCCGTTTTCCGCCAGATGTATACTATATAGTATGGCTATACGTCAGCTTCTATAGCGAAACCTTTTTTTCTGTGTAACGTTATACTATACAAGGGCTTACTAGTTTTTAGCAAATTTCTCATCTTTATGATCTTATTTAGAGGCATGAGGCGTTAAATGCATAATAGAGATGCCGCAGATGACACTCCTTCCCATCCGCGTACAAAGGCTGTTACATCCGCGCAAATTGTCACGGCTGAATCGGTACAGGCAGAGGAAGTGCCGACGATACCGCTGGGATCAATGCAAACCATTAGCGAACTTCAGCCCGAAGTTGAAGTTCATTCCACTGCCCCAACGCACGCTGTTCGCTTGCCCGCGCCGTTGATTGTGCATCCGGCGGAATATCATCGAAGCTTTGCCGAATGGCTGCGTATCTGGTGGAATGGTATGCGACCCGCCTATCTACCTCTTTCGTTGATGCCCGTGCTGCTGGGCAGTGTGCTGGCCTGGACGCAGAGCATCACGTCAAAAACGCCGCGTGGCGATTTCCACCCCCAACGCTTCCTGGCATTGCTCTTAACCGTCGTGTGCCTGCAAATCGGGGCGCATCTCGTCAACGATTACTATGATTACTTGCGCGGTGTCGATACCAGTAACTCGCTGGGACCCGGCGGCCTGATCCAGCAGGGACTCATCAAACCAGTGCGCGTGCTCACCATCGGTCTGACCATGCTGTTGCTCGGCGCGGTATTCGGAGTGTTCACAGCCCTGGCTGGCGGCGCAGTGTTTTTCCTCTTCGTGCTGATCGGTCTGGTATGCGCCTATTTCTACAGCGCCACCGCCTTCTCAATCTCATCCCTGACACTGGGCGAAGTCATCGCTTTTCTCATCTTTGGGCCATTGCTTACCCTGGCGGCCTATCTGATCCAAACAGGACACTTTGATCGTATCGTGCTCACTTATGGCCTCTCGCTCGGCCTGCTGGCAACGGCCTTCATTCACCTGAACAATATGCGCGATGCCGAAAGCGACGCGCAGGCGGGCAAACGCACGCTGGCCTCGTATTTAGATCTGCGCGTGAGCCGCGCGCTTTACCTGCTCTTCTTGCTGGGAGCCTACGTCCCCATCATTGTGCTGGCCGTGCCGCATCACACGCCGCACCTCCTACTCATCACCCTCTGGACGCTCCCCAGCCTGGTGGTACTTATCAGCGGCGTGCTGCGCACTGACTCGCTTCCCTCACTGCACATGCATATGCGCAAAACGCTCGCACTCGAAACGCTGTTCGCCATACTGCTCATAGCAGCGCTCATCATCACCGCTTACTGGCGCCTGCTGGCGCTGCCTGCGTTGCCTGTGCTGTAAATTCGCCTCCACCTGGTGATGCAATCTGAACTTATAAGTGGGATATGACAGCATGTATAACGCCTGCTTAAAGCGGAACGGGATACATAGGGTACCCACAACTAACTTATCGATCCGAAAACACGAAAACACGATACTGTTCAGAAAGAACCTTTTCTGATAAACTGAGGGCATGAATCAAGAGGAAGAGATTGCCCACCTGAAAAAGCAGACTCAGCGAAGTACTGGAGCAATTCAGCGAGGTGTTGGAACACCTGAGCCAGGCACAAGAGCGAGAGAGTCAGCGCCTGGCGAAGCAGGAGGCGGCTCGCACGCAGCAGCAACATGCTCTGGAGCAGGAGACTGTGGCAACTCTGTGCGCCCTATGCGCGCATGGCCTCACCCTTGCAGACGCTCTGTAAGCGGGTCGAACGCTTCCTACCCGAATTGTTCGTCTTTGTCGCGCGACCAGAGGTCCCCTCAGACAACAATTTGGCGGAGCGCAGTGTGCGCCCGCTGGTCATTGCGCGCAAGATTAGTGGTGGCTCGCGCAGCCCCATCGGCTCCCAGACGCGCATGGCCTTCTTCAGTTAGGGACTCAATCCGTTCCTGCAATGTCTGGCTCTGCTTTCCCAGCAAACCCATTAGGCTAAGAGTGACCAATTTCCCCCTGAAAAAATGCTTGACACCACGCAAAGCGTCGGCTATAATAGTCGGGTCGATCACTCAGGAGGCATCAGCGTCTACTGCTTGTGACGAAAGTAGCAGGAGCGTTGAGTCTCTCCATCACAGGTGGGCGATTCTCTCCCTGGGCAGTTTCCAGAGTGGCCAAATGGAACTGACTGTAAATCAGTTGTCGGAAGACTTCGGGGGTTCGAATCCCTCACTGCCCACCGACTGCCTGACAACTTTGCCCGTGTGGCGCAGAGGTAGCGCACAGTCTTGGTAAGACTGGGGTCATGGGTTCAATTCCCATCACGGGCTCCCGTGGTTTCTGACGAAGTCAAAGCGCGCTGGTCACTCTAGTTTGACCTGCCCGTCCCTACCAGGGATGGCATCTTCATGAATACCCACGCTGGAAGTGCAAGTAGCTCTCACTGCCGTCTTCTGAACAGATCGTCTCTTCCTGAATAGTCCGATGTTTGGTCGGATTACGATCATTGAGTGCGGGAAGTTATACATCAATTGGCGATCAAAATTGTCGGGGGACGGCTGCTGCATGTCTATAGACGAACAATCTGATCGCAGATAGTTGTAGGAGGAGCCATTTAAGGCTATGGCAAAGAAGAAGTTTGAGCGAACAAAACCCCACGTGAACGTGGGAACGATTGGGCACATCGACCATGGCAAAACGACGCTGACGGCGGCCATCACCAAAGTGCTGGCGAAAGCGAGCGCCAGATAACAAATACGTGGCGTTTGACCAGATCGACAAAGCGCCCGAGGAGCGCGAGCGCGGCATCACCATCGCCATCGCGCACGTGGAATACGAGACCGAGAAGCGGCACTACGCGCACGTCGACTGCCCCGGCCACGCCGACTACATCAAGAACATGATCACCGGAGCGGCGCAGATGGACGGCGCCATCCTGGTGGTGAGCGCGCCCGACGGCCCCATGCCGCAGACGCGCGAGCACGTCCTGCTGGCGCGGCAGGTGGAAGTGCCGGCCATGGTGGTCTTCTTGAACAAAGTGGACATGATGGACGACGAAGAACTGCTGGAGTTGGTGGAGTTGGAAGTGCGCGAACTGCTTGAGCAAGCAGCAGTTTCCGGGCGACGACGTGCCGGTCATTCGCGGCTCGGCGCTCAAAGCGCTGGAGAGCAAAGGCGACCTGTCGCGCAGCGACCCGGACGCGGCCTGCATCTGGGAGTTGATGGACGCGGTAGACAGCTACATTCCCACGCCGGAGCGCGCCACCGACAAGCCGTTCCTGATGCCGATAGAAGACGTCTTCGGCATCAAAGGGCGTGGCACGGTGGGCACCGGGCGCATCGAGCGGGGCATCGTCAAAACGGGCGACTCGGTGGAAATCATCGGCATGAAAGAAGAGACGCGCACGGTGGTGGTCACGGGCGTGGAGATGTTCCAGAAGACGCTGGACAGCGGCATGGCGGGCGACAACGTGGGGTGTCTGTTGCGCGGCATTGAGCGCGCCGACATCGAGCGCGGCCAGGTGCTGGCCAAACCCGGCTCGATCAAGCCGCACAAGACCTTCCAGGCGCAGGTGTACGTGTTGTCGAAGGAAGAGGGAGGGCGGCACACGCCGTTCTTCAACGGGTATCGCCCGCAGTTCTACGTGCGCACCACCGACGTGACGGGAGCCATCAAGCTGCCGGAGGGGGTAGAGATGGTGATGCCGGGGGACAACATCGAAATGACGGTGGAGTTGATCCAGCCGGTAGCGATGGAAGTGGGCGTCAGCTTCGCCATTCGTGAGGGTGGTCGCACCGTCGGCGCGGGCAAATGCATCAAGGTCGAAAAATAACATCGTTGACTGTAGGGACGCGAGCAATCGCGTCCGCCCAACCTGGGAATACCGGACGGAAACGGATGGCGCCGGGTGCAGGACGCGATTTATCGCGTCCCTACAGGACGAAGGAAGGCAGAAAGACATGGCCAGTAAAGGTAAAGAGAACCGGATTGTTGCGACCCTTGCTTGTACTGTCTGCAAGCAGCGCAACTACGCCACGTCAAAAAACAAAAAGAACAATCCTGAGCGTCTGGAACTGAGAAAGTTTTGCCGCACCTGTCGCGTGCATACAGCCCACCGCGAAACGAAGTAGCGCGGCGGGTCATTGTATACCGTAACATCTGGTGCGTTAAAACCGATCGAGAGAGGTCGAACGTGGCAAATAAAATGGCCGAACAGAAGCAAGAAGGACGGCAAGCACGCAATGCTCGCCAACCCGCAAAACGCGAAACAAAGCAGCAGTCTTCTAGTTTGTGGAAGAGAATACGCCGGATACGTTGGGTCACATTTGTGCTTGAGGCATACGATGAACTGCGTCACAAAGTGACCTGGCCCACCTTCGAGGAGGCCAGGAATATGACCATCGTCGTTATCCTGTTGTCTGCCGCGGTTTCAGCGTTTCTGGCGCTGGCAGACCTGGGTCTTTTCAAGCTCTTCCAGTTGATTAGCGGCGGAAGTTAGTGCATTGCGATGAGGGAAAATGCTGTGGTAACTGAACATACCAACGACACCGGGCAGTCATCGCCGGATAGCGCAACGCAACAGCTAAATACGCAGGAAGATCGTCTCTGGTACGCTATTCACACGTATTCCGGCTACGAGAATAAGGTGAAAAGCCATCTTGAAGCGCGTATCAACTCAATGGATATGCGCAATAAAATCTTCCGGGTCATCGTGCCTATGGAAGAAGAGGTGGAGATCAAGCAGGGCCAGCGGCGCACCGTACAGCGTAAAGTCTTCCCCGGCTACGTGCTGGTGGAGATGGTGATGAGCGATGAGGCCTGGTATGTTGTGCGTAACACGCCCGGCGTCACCAGCTTCGTAGGTTCCGGCACTCGTCCTATTCCGCTTCAAGAACATGAGATGAAAACGATCTTGAAGCAGGTCACGAAAGAGACCGAAAAGCCGAAGGCCAAGATCAGTTTCGCAAAAGGTCAGAGCGTGCGCGTCATCGATGGCCCGTTCACCGAATTTATCGGTACCGTCAGCGATATCAACATGGACCGCAACAAGGTAACGGTCCTGGTTTCGTTCTTCGGTCGAGAAACACCAGTGATTCTGGATTTCCTGCAAATAGAGAAAATCTAACCTGAGTATGCCAGGGCGACCGCGAGGGTGCGCCCCTACCATACACGGGGGTCGTTCTTAATTCGTGCGTGTATGGTAGGGGCGCACCCTCGCGGTCGCCCTGGTAGCCCGTGCCGGATGAGGATTGAAAGAAAGAAAGGCAATAGCATGGCAAAACGTGTCAAAGCTGTAGTGAAGCTACAGATTCCGGCGGGTAAAGCCAATCCTGCGCCCCCTATTGGTACCGCGCTTGGCCCCCAGGGCGTCAACATCATGGCGTTCTGCAAGGAGTATAACGAGCGCACCGCCAACCAGGTAGGTATGGTCATCCCTGCCGAAATCACCATCTACGAAGATCGTTCGTTTACATTCATTACCAAGACCCCACCAGTTCCCGACCTGCTCAAGAAAGCAGCAGGAGTGGAAAAGGGCGGGGCCACCCCCAACAAAGTCAAAGTTGGGTCCATTAGCCGCGAGAAGTTGCGCGAGATCGCTGAGATCAAAATGAAAGACCTCAACGTCATCGATATCGCCGGGGCCGAGAGTATGATTGCCGGTACCGCTCGCAGCATGGGCATTACCATCGAATAAATCGTTTAGTTGCCCGCAAGTCACTGCGGTTGTATTGCCACAAGGAGGGCAGAGAAAAATATATGGCAAAGCACGGAAAAAAATACCGCGAGGCCCTGAAGCTTGTTGAAGAAGGCAAGCTCTATCAGCCTCAAGAAGCTGTTTCACTCCTCAAACAAATGAACTATCTGAAGTTCGACCCGACCGTCGAAATTCACATGAAACTTGGCGTCGATCCGCGCCATGCCGACCAGATGGTGCGTGGCGTTGCCATGTTGCCCGCGGGTACCGGTAAAGAAGTCAAAGTGCTGGTATTCGCCCAGGGCGAAAAAGCTGCCGAGGCCGAAGCCGCCGGCGCCGATTTCGTCGGCCTGGACGACCTGATAAAGCAGATTGAAGCCGACTGGACTGGCTTTGATGTTGCCATCGCGACCCCCGATGTCATGGGTAAAGTTGGTCGCCTCGGTAAAAAACTCGGCCCGCGCGGCCTGATGCCCAGCCCCAAAGCTGGCACCATCACCTTCGATGTCGCCAAAACCGTGCGCGATGTCAAAGCCGGTCGCGTCGAGTTCAAAGTAGACAAAACCGCCCTGCTGCACATCCCGGCAGGCAAACTCTCATTCAATGAAGAAGCGTTGATGTCCAACATCACATCCGTGATGGATGCCGTGTCCCGCGCCCGTCCAACCGGCGCGAAGGGCACCTACGTCAAAAGCGTCGTGCTGACATCCACCATGTCACCCAGTGTCCGCCTGGACGTTGCCACCGCTCTCGCATTAAAACCAACGGTATAATATTAGGAACCGTCCACCTCCGTCCTGTAGGGACAAGGGGTGGATGTGGAGATGGGTGGGGGCCTTGTGCTTGTCCTCGTGGCAACATGATCCGTTGGGGTTTTCTGATGCCCTGCGGATTGCGTACACCGACGAGGACAAGCACAAGGCCCCCGCATCCACCCAACCCCGCCCCTTGTCCCTACAGGACGAGGACGGGAATCCAAACAATCGAATAATACAAACCGAAGACAGCAAGTATGCCCTTCAATAGGACATTCAAATGGCATCCGCCAGCTTGCCGAGGAAAAACAGGAGTGCAGAGGGCTTTGCCCCTTGCAAAAGAATTCCTCATGGCCTTCGGTAAACGTACCGGAGGCCATTTTTTATAACTATATCTTCCCAGGAAAGGAGGAAAGCTGCACATGCCTACACCGGCAAAAGCAGAAATCATCGATGCCCTGGCCGATAAGCTGGGCCGCGCATCAGTTACCATTCTGGTGCAAACCCAGGGTCTGAAAGTCAAGGATATGAACGAGCTGCGCAATAAAATGCGCGCCGCCAGGATCGATTTCCAGGTCGCCAAAAACACGCTCTTGCGCATCGCTTCCGAGCGCAACAACATGACGGCGCTGGATAAGAGCATCTTCAACGGGCAAACCGCCGTCGCCATTGGTTACGAAGACGAAGTAGCCGCCGCCAAAGCGGTGTCCGATTATGTACGCACATCGAAAATCGTGGTGCTGAAATCAGGCATCCTCGGTGGTCGTTCCCTGACTGCCGACCAGGTGGAAAGTCTTGCCAGAATGCCCGGCGGGAAAAACCATACCAAAGCCCTGGTCGTTGGAACTATCCAGGGACCCCTGGCAACTACCTATGGTCTGTTGACCGCGCCATTGCGCGATCTGTGTTATGTCATTCAAGCCCGCGCCGAACAACTACAGGGCGCCGAACAACCCGCTCAAGAATAGAAGGAGAAAAAACATGTCCGTAGACACCATTATCGCTGAGATCGAGAAACTGAACGTGCTGGAACTGGTCGAACTGACCAAAACCTTGCAGGATAAGTGGGGCGTCAGCGCCGCGCCTGTTGCCGCCTCCGGCCCGGCTGTCGCCGTTGCTGCCGAAGCTGCTCCCGTCGCTGTTGTAGAAGAGCAGACCGAGTTTGACGCCGTCCTGTCCGAGGTTGGCCCCAACAAGATCAACGTTATCAAAGTCGTGCGCGAACTCACCGGCCTGGGCCTGAAAGAGGCCAAAGCCGTCGTTGACGAAGCGCCCAAAGCCATCAAAGAAGCCGTCTCCAAAGAAGAGGCGCAGCGTATCGCTGACAAAATGGCCGAAGTCGGCGCGAAAGTCACCATTAAGTAGGGATTTTTTCAGAGCAATGGGAGCGATCATGCGCGCGACTACTACCAGGGCGGGGGCAGAGCCGCCGCCCGTACCCTACACGATGCGCGACCTTTACCCGTACAGGGTACGGGCGGCGGCTCTGCCCCCGCCCTGGTATCGTGCTGCACCGTACCCTGTTGCGCATCGCAATTGCATCTGGGTACTTTGCATGGTATAATGCAACCTGAAAGTTCCCTTTGCTTTGCTCAGTCCGGCACACAGGAGGTGTACAAGAGTGCCACTACAAGTTGAAGAAAAAGCGGGCATCATCGCTGAGGCTCGCGTTCATGAAACCGACACTGGTTCGCCCGAAGTGCAGGTTTCTCTGCTCACCAGGCGCATCAATCAGATGACCGAACATCTCAAAGTACATAAGCACGACTTGCACTCGCGCCGCGGACTGATGATGATGGTCGGCCACCGCCGTCGCTTGCTGGCTTATCTGAGCCGCAAAAGCCCGGACCGTTACCGCGCATTAATCGCGAAACTCGGCTTGCGCCACTAAGCATAGAATTGTGAGGTGCGGTCGGCGCACTGGTGTACGCGCATTAGGAATATGGCAGGCACCGCAACCGACCGACCTCTGCTCTAGTAATTTCCGTCATGGGTACCAGCCTGCCGATGTGTTGAAAACAATTGAGATGCTTGCTCAAGATGAAAGGTATTCCCCGCGATTTTACGACGTGACATGCACGTATGAAACCACAGGTAACAGGCAAAAAGAGAAAACAGAAACTATCAGCCACATTCGATCTCACGCAACATGGTTACAAGTAGAAAGCGCGCGAAGCGCCAGGCCCAACAGATGTAATTTAGGATTGTTACTGTAAGCAAGCAGGGGAACTTGACAAAGCGAAGAAGCACAAGACGTGTTTTAAGGCCTGTAAGATGCGTAGAATAGTCGAAAAGAACACCCCATTTGAGTTTTATGGCTGCGCAGGTTGAATAAGAGCCGGAATTCATCTCCAGGGGTAATAGTAGTCGGAGGAACAATGATTCACCGTCAAGAAGCTGTCATCGGTGGCCGGGTCATGAGTATAGAGACCGGTCACGTGGCAGAGCAAGCCAGCGGCGCAGTGTTAGTGCGCTATGGCGATACCGTCATCCTCGCCACCGTCGTTGGCAGTAATGACCCACGAGAAGGTATCGATTTTTTTCCGTTGACTGTCGATGTAGAAGAGCGTATGTATGCCGCCGGAAAAATTCCAGGCGGGTTTATCAAGCGCGAGGGCCGCGCTTCCGAACATGCCATCCTCGCCTGTCGCCTCGCTGATCGTCCGCTTCGCCCGCTTTTCCCCAAAGGGTATCGCAATGATGTCCAGATCGTCATCATGGTACTCTCCGCCGACCAGGAAAACGATTCCGCCATTATGGGCATCGTAGGCGCATCGGCAGCGCTCTCCGTCTCGGATATCCCCTTTGCCGGGCCGGTTGGCGCGGTGCGCGTGGGCTATATCGACAACCAGTTGGTTATCAACCCCCTCGAGTCGCAGATAGAGCAATCTCGCCTCGATCTCGCCATCGCCGGCACAGCCGATGCCGTGATGATGGTCGAAGCAGGCGCGAAGGAACTGCCCGAAGAACTCATGCTGGAAGCCGTGCGCTTCGGCCAGGAAGCCTTGCAAGACATCATCAAGATGCAGGAAAGGCTGGCACAGGCCGTCAATAAGGCCAAGCGGCCATTTGAACCCGCTCCCGTTGACCAGGAACTGCGCAGCAAGATCGCGGAGTTTGTGCTGCCGCGTTTCCAGGCTGCCGGAAGTCATCCTAATAAGGCGATGCGTTCGGCTGCGTTCAGTATTGTGCAAGATGAGCTGGTCACCACTATTGGCGCGCAGTACCCCGATCGTTTGAAGGATATCATCTCCTTCTACGAAAAGGAATTAAAAGCTTTCGTGCGCAACAACGTGCTGGATAACGGCCTGCGCCCCGATGGACGCGATCTGAAGGAAATTCGCCCCATCAGTTGCGAAGTCGGCTTGCTGCCGCGCACGCACGGCTCGGCCATCTTCCAGCGCGGGCAGACCCAGGTGCTCAGCGTGATAACGCTCGGCTCCCCCGGCGAAGAGCAGACAATCGATGGCCTGGGCGCCAGTGAGAGCAAACGCTTCATGCACCACTACAACTTCCCGCCGTTTTCAACCGGCGAAAGCAAGCCCCTGCGCGGTCCCGGACGCCGCGAGATCGGCCATGGCGCGCTGGCGGAACGCGCGGTCGCGGCGATCATTCCTACACACGAAGAGTTCCCGTATACCATCCGCGCTGTCTCCGACGTGCTTTCGTCTAACGGCTCAACCTCGATGGGTTCCGTCTGCGGCACCACTCTGGCGTTGATGGACGCCGGTGTGCCGATCCACGCCCCGGTCGCGGGTGTAGCGATGGGCCTCATCACAGGCGAAGGCGAACGCGCCGGTAAATGGGCCGTCATGAGCGACATTCAGGGCATTGAGGACGCGCTAGGTGACATGGACTTCAAAGTGGCCGGCACTGCAGACGGCGTTACCGCCCTGCAAATGGACATCAAAGTCAAGGGCATCACCTATGAAATTATGGCAACCGCCCTTGAGCAGGCGCGCGAAGGCCGCATGTTCATCATGGAGAAGATGCTCGACGCCATTGATACCCCACGCGAAGAGCTTTCAGCATTTGCCCCGCGCATCCAGACCATCAAGATCAATCCCGAAAAGATCGGCGCTGTGATTGGACCGGGCGGAAAAATGATCCGCAAGATTCAAGAAGAGAGCGGCGCGAAGATCGATATCGAGGATGATGGCTCGGTCAACATTTCCGCTAGCTCCGGCGAGGCTATGCAGGCTGCGATGGATGCCGTGCGCGCCCTCACCGAAGAGGTCGAGGTCGGACGCATCTACACCGGTACCGTGCGCAGAATCGTCGATTTCGGCGTATTCGTAGAATTCCTGCCCGGCAAAGAGGGCCTGGTGCGTACCTCGCAACTGGCCGACTACCAGGTGAATCGCCCGGAGGACGTAGTTTCCCTCGGCGACGAGATCACCGTCATGGCAGTCGAAGTCGATCCACAGGGGCGCGTCAACCTCTCGCGCCGCGCCGCCTTGAGCGGTGAAATGCCCTCCGCAGCCGAACTGGAAAGCGGTCGCGGCCCCAGTCGCGGCGGTTACGGTGATCGCGGTGGTCGTCCCGGCGGTGGCTACGGTGGCGGTCGCCCGCGCGAGAATGCCCCCGGTCGTCCCGGTGGCGGCTACGGTGATCGCGGCAGCTACGGCGGAGATCGCGGCGGCAGCTACGGCGGTGGAGATCGCGGCGGTCGCCCCGGTAGTGGCGGCTACGGAGATCGTGGCGGCAGCGGTGGTTTCGGTGGTCAGCGCCGACCGATGGGACCCGGAACGAGCGGTCCCGGAGGCCCCGGAGGCCCCGGAGGCCCCGATCGCGGCCCTACCCAGCGCCGCGAAGGCGGCTTCAACCCCCGTCCCCCGGAACGCCGCTGGTAATCAATTTCCCTGCTCCGTCCTGATAAATTTTGACAACCGAATTGGGGAATGATTGGAAACGTCCGCCCCCGTCCTGACGATGTTTGACAATCGAACAGGGGAATAGCGAAAAACGTCCGCCCCCGTCCTGTAGGGACAAGGGGTGGACGTGGGGATGGGTGGGGGCCTTGTGCTTGTCCTCGTGGCAACACGATCCGTTGGAATTCCGTGAGGCAGAAATGGCCGCACCCTACTACAGGACGGGGGTGTTTCCATTATCCTGTTCGGTCGTCAAAAATTATCATTGATGGGGCGGGCGATTCGTTTTTGTGATAATAGATTTATTTAGAAAAAGAGGATACTATGTCTTCGGTAGATATCCTGAAGGTAGTAGCCGCCGAGGTCTCAGTCTGCACTAAATGTGACCTCTGTAAGGGTCGCACAAAGGCCGTACCGGGCGAAGGAACTCCCCAGGCCAGCATCTTATTCATCGGCGAAGGCCCCGGCGTCAATGAAGATAAACAGGGTCGGCCATTTGTTGGGCAAGCCGGACAATTTCTCGAAGAACTACTGACGAGTATCAACCTCAAACGCTCCGACGTATTTATCACCAATGTCGTGAAGTGCCGCCCGCCCAATAACCGTGACCCCGAACCGGGCGAAATCGCAGCCTGCAACGACTACCTCGACCGCCAGATCGCCGCCATCAAACCTGATGTAATCGTCACGCTCGGTCGTTTTTCGATGGCGAAGTTCTTCGGAGGCGAAAAAATCAGCGTGATTCATGGCCGCGCCCGTAGAGTAGACGGGCGTGTCTGCATCGCTATGTACCATCCCGCCGCCGCTCTGCACCAGGCCAATCTGAAAGACACCATTCGCGCCGACTTCAAAAAAATTCCCATGATTATCGAGCAGGCCGCGCGCGTGGCCGCCGAAAGCAAAGCGAAATCCGAACCTCCTCCAGTCAAAGAAGAACCACCACAGCAGATGTCGCTGTTTTGAGAGAGGAGCAAACAAAAATGGCAACCGCGTGGTTGCCATTTTTGTTTGCTCCTCTCTCAAAACAGCCATTTCCTTGTATATCGCCTGGTTGTTGTATATACTCAGTAAAAGGGAGCATGTCCTTCAATTTAAGGAGGTGTGTATGCAAGCTCGCATCAAGCGATTTTACTTGCTCGGTCTATTCGCCTTGCTACTGGCGCTCGTCATTGCCTTTAACCCCCTCTCGGCTGGAACTTCCCATGCAGCTACAAACTCGTCCCCAACCTGGGCGGGCAAAACGACCTACTGGTCTAATGTGCGCACAGGCCCCGGTACCGGGTACGGCATCGTGACTGTCTATGCTCCCAACACAGTCGTTACCGTGTACGCAACGGTCTCCGGTCAGGTCGTCTGGGGAGGCATCTCCAACTGGTATCGCATTACCAATTTCAGCAGTTCCGCCGAGTACGTCTATGGTGGTCTGGTTGTCTCGTCCAATCCCGGCTCCGGAGGGCAGCCGACTCCAACACCTCAGCCTGCCCCTTCGCCACAGGGCAAAGAGATTGTGGTGAGCCTTTCTCACCAGTGGATGTGGGCCTACCAGAATGGCAAGCTGGTCTATAACTCGGCAGTCATGACTGGACGCCCGGCGCTGGCAACACCAACCGGAACCTATCACGTCTTCTTAAAGCTTCACCCCACCTACTTCTATTCGCCCTGGCCGTATGGCTCGCCCTACTGGTATCCGCCCACCTTCATCAATTATGCCCTGGAATGGCGCGCAGGCGGCTTTTTCCTGCACGATTCCTGGTGGCACACCGTCTATGGGCCTGGCACCAACGGTTGGCACTTCGATCCCAAATATGGCTGGCAATGGGGAACGCACGGCTGCGTCGCCATGCCCCTGTCGGCAGCCGCCTGGCTCTACAACTGGGCGCCCATCGGCACAACCGTGCAAATCAACCCGTAATACATTCCTTGAAACCAGGCAGATGAAAATTGACGATGGCTTCCAGGGCGGGCTTGTCCCCGCCCTGGTACGCTATTCCGAAGCGGTCGCTCCCACCACGAATGCATCGACTTCGCCGATTTTGCCGCGCCAGTAGGGAACCTTGATCTTGTGGCCCGCGCTCATAATAGTAACATCGCGCATGTGGATATAGCGCGAAACAACGGGCAGACCTTCAGGGCCGATCTCCGGCTGATCTCTGGGGGGTACCAACGCGATATAGTACTGGCGCAGCGCGTCCGCCGTCTCAGGATCGTTTTCCCGGTGTAATTCTTCGTTCAGGTCAATATAAAACTGGGCGTAACGCAGCGTGCTCACCATCACACCAAATACCAGCAAGCCGTGCATCTGGAGCATCATTTCGATCTCCAGGTCTTGCTTCTCGACCAACTGCGTCCACATTTGCAGCGCGAAATCCTGCTCGCCATACTCCTTGAGCCACAAATTTCGCCGCTCAATGCGCGTCAGCGGGCGAAAAGCCGCCTCCTGGCTAGCAGCCCCCGCGTGTCCCGGCGCTGACGGGTGTTCTGCCTGCTCGCTTTCCTGTGTTTCATTGCCGTTCAGCGCGTCATGCGTATCTGTATGCTCGAGTCTTTCGGCCATAATAACGTTCTCTCCCGTATACTTTTTGTCTGTCGTTATTCCATTATCTCGATGCTGTCAAGCTTAATTCGTTGGCACCACACCTTGATTGTTTGTGTTTGGCGGCAAACAGAACGGCGGACAGAACGGGCCTCCCGGATTGGGGCAATTGTTGCCGCCGTCACAGGGCTTTGGCTGCGGCGGCGTATACTGACCATAGATGGTGGGCATAGTGCCATTGATAAACCAGTCGGTGACGGTTGGCTCGCCGGGATGGGGCAACAGACCGGTCAGCGCGGAAACCGTTCCCAGTTGTACGTCAGACGGTTTAACGAAATCATCCGGCGGGTAATTGTAGTATTGCGAGGCGTACTCCATCACATCATGCCAGATAGGGCCAGCTCCCGTGATACCAATCACATTCCTCATCACGCTATTATCGCTATTGCCGGCCCAGACTCCTACCGTCAGAAACGGCGTATAGCCCATCGTCCAGTTATCGCGAAAACTGTCGGTCGTGCCAGTTTTTGCGGCTGCCGGGCGATCCAGTTCCAGCGGATTGCCGGGGAAGAACTCGTGATAGCGCGACTTTTTATCGGAGAGGATGCTGCTCATGAGAAAAGCTACGTCCGGGCGCATAGCCGGCGCGCCGGTCGGGTGCGCCGCGTTATACTGGTAGAATATTTGCCCCGCACTATTCGTGATTTCCAGAATAGAAGTCTGTGGCACGCGCACACCCTGGTCAGCAAAGGCAGCATACGCGCCCGTCAGGTGCAGCAGGGATACTTCGGAGCCGCCAATTGCCATCGAGGGGCCAAAATCCGAGGTCGGTTTAGAGGAAATCTCCGTCAGGCCCAGACGCGCCGCCATATTCAATACATTCGGGATACCCGTGTACTCGATGGCATCGATGGCAGGAATATTGATCGAGTTGGCGATGGCGTTGCGAATAGTCATAGGATAGTTATTGACAAACACGTCGCCGTAGTTTGCCGGGGTGTAATATGCCGGTGGATTATTAGAGACCAGCGTCGGGTAGGTGGTCTGGTGATTTTGTAAAATCATGGCTGGATACCAGCCCATTTCGAAGGCTGTTGCATAGACAATAGGCTTGAACGACGAGCCGGGTTGGCGTAACGAGGTCGCGGCATTGAATTTACCGCGCACCAGTGGCCCATTATTGTTGTAGTTCGCGCTGCCATCCATCGCCAGTATTTCACCGTTATACGGGTTCTCGACCACCACAGCCGCATTATTCACATTATTCTGTGTATTTAACGGGCCATAACAGCCCAGGTAGTTGTCACAGGTCACTTGATAGAGATGGCTGTAAACAATCTGCTCAACTTTCTTCTCTAAGTTCAGGTCCAGCGTCGTGTAAATGTTGTACCCGCCGTTATACACATTTTGCGAACCAAGCAAAGGGTCCAGCACATTGTCAATCACGTAACGCACAAAATGCGGAGCCTGCGCGCCTTGCAATGTGCTATATGACTGAAACTTGAATTTCGCGGTTTCCACCTCCGCTTGCTGCATCTGTTGGGGCGTAATAGAATGCAAGTCCACCATCGATTGCAAAACATAGCCTTGCCTTTGCAGCGCGCCACTCTTGTTGACGATCGGATCATAAAAGGAAGGTGATTGCGGCAGACCGGCCAGCAAGGACGCCTGGGCAAGGTCAAGCTGCGACGTTGCTGAGATACAGGCGTTGTGCGAGCATTTCGGATGAATATTGAAATAGTCCTGCGCGGCGGCCTCGACACCATAGTTGAGATCGCCGTAATAGACCGAATTTACGTACATCTCCATGATCTTCCACTTGGGGTACTGCTGTGTGATACCATAAGCCAGCAGAGCCTCCTCGCCTTTAATCTGGAACGTTCTCGGTTGATTCAGGAAAAGCTGGTTCTTGATAAGCTGCTGGGTAATCGTGCTTCCACCTTCGACTACTGTATGGTACTGTAAGTCAGTAAGCGCGGCGCGCAACGTACCCTGTATGTCAACACCTTGATTCGTCCAGAAGGTATGATCTTCAGCAGCCACCTCCGCCTGCACCAGGAATGGCGAGATGTCGCTGTAGTTTACATAGGTGCGCCGACCGTAGTCCGGGTTGTATAATTGGTAGAGAAGTTTTCCGTTGCGATCATAGATATGCGTTGTTTGAAAAGCTTGATAGCTGGAGATATTGTTCAAAAGCGGCAACTGGGCTTGATAATAAGCGAATGCTGCTCCCGCGCTGCCTGCAAAGAGCGTGCCGACCACAGCGCAGAGTGTTAGCATAATGACCATGAAGCGCGGCGAAGCTGCCTCTATGCGAGTCTGCCGGCTATGCCTCCGCTTAATAAACATAATGCGGTTGATGCGCGCGCGGCGCAGAGCAACAC
Organism: uncultured Chloroflexia bacterium; assembly: GCA_963769535.1. Lineage (GTDB taxonomy): Bacteria > Chloroflexota > Ktedonobacteria > Ktedonobacterales > Ktedonobacteraceae > CF-113. The sequence continues at coordinate 1,681,443 of CAVYMC010000011.1, forward strand.
TTTGTGCTTCGTCATGGATTGGAAGCGGATCAGATAGAGGTCTATTCAACATATCCATAGCATTTCCTGCCTATCAAAATCCAGTAGCGACACCCCTGGTGGGTGTTCCATACATCCGCCTACAGACCTATCACCAGGTACGTGGACAGGACACCCACCAGGGGTGTCGCTACTGGTTAGTTGTCTTGAAGGTATCCAAATCGTATCATAGCACACCAGATCACCGAACCTTGACTTCTGTCATATCTATAGGTACATTTGGTATAGATTGTGGTTAAGGTTGTATCGTCTTTGTAGGGAACGTCACTTTACTATAACGTACTATCATCGGGAGACGTTTCGCCTTCGTAAATATCCAGGGCGGGGCTTGCCCCATGCCCGAATTGCAACTCTTGTATCAGCAATTCGTATTTGATGATAGAGGGTTCCACTTAAGCTACCCGTCTATGTCCCTGCGAGGGGCAAAGGAGACCATTGTGAGTCAACAAGAATTTGTTCCCGGGCCGCAATCGCAACAGCCTGAGAGCGAAGACGAGATATATCAGCCGCATTATCCTTATACCTGGTCCGGCAACGTTGATTCAAAGGCCGCGCCGCGCGACGAGCCGCCCTCGACCTACGAATATAATCCCGACGCCATGCTCCAGGGGTACCAGGCTCAGGATGTTGCTGGTCAGCAGCCGCAAGCGGGCGCGAACCCTTATGAGTACCAGCTTCCTGCTCAGGAGCAGACTCCGCCACAGTACCAGTATAATCCGTACAGCAACGAGGCTAATACTTACGAACAGGGTTATAATCCCTATAATAACGCCCAGGTCACGCCAGGGCCGGGCTTCAATCCTTATAACAGCAGCGCTCAGAACAACCAGGGGCAAACTGTGCCGTCCTGGGCGCGACCGCAGCGGCAGCGGCCGGGTGGTTTCCGCTTCGGCTGGCTTATAATGGTCCTTATCTTCATTTCGATGAGTTCGGGCGCAATGAGGTTTTTCTTCTTCGATTTTGGGAACTCTTTCGGCTTCATTTTCTTGCCGATCATCCTGCTGATGATCGTTGCCAGCATCATCAGCCGAGCATTGTGGGGCGGAAATCGAAACGGCGGGGGACGACGTGGCGGTCCCTGGGGCTGGTAATCCCCAGTAGCGACACCCCTTGTGGGTGTCCCGTCCGCGTACCCCATAATATGCGCTCGTGAACGGACGAAGAGGATGGGACGGGACACCCACAAGAGGTGTCGCTACTGACCAGGATGGAGATTCGCAACGAATCGCGTTCCCCAACGTCTTTATACATAGAAAACGTGGAGAGTTGAGCGAGCCATTGACCGATATTGAAGCGCAACCTGCTGAGGTGCGCGATGCCATAGATTTGACCGACATTTACGAACTGCGTAACTTGCTATATGCGCATGGTATGCGCCCCAACAAATCCTTCGGACAGAACTTTCTGATAGACCGCTCCATATTGGAGCGCATGGTCGAAGCTGCCGAAATTGAACCGGACGACCAGGTACTGGAATTGGGCGCGGGTACGGGCGTCTTGACCCGCGAACTGGCCCGGCGCGCACGGCGCGTCGTCGCCGTCGAGCTTGAGCGTGATATGCTCACCCTGCTTGCGAAAACAACTGGCGCATTGCCCAATGTTGAATTGCTGGCGCGTAACTTGCTCTATCTCGATCCGCGGGAAGTTTTCGCGCAAGAGCCGTATAAGCTTGTAGCCAACTTGCCTTATTATATTACCGCGCCGACCTTCAGGCACTTTTTGGAAAGCGCGAATAAACCACGTTTATTAATAGTAATGGTGCAATACGAAGTAGCACAGCGCATGGTCGCTGGCCCTGGCGATATGAGCCTGCTGGGGGTGAGCGTCCAGTTTTACGGCCAGCCGAGCATCGTGGCTCGCGTGCCAGCCCGTTCCTTTTATCCCGCGCCGAAAGTGGACTCTGCTATCTTGCGCGTCGATGCGCATGACAACATTCCGCTCTCGCTGGCGGAACGCGACGGCTTTTTTCGCATCGTGCAGGCCGGTTTCGCCGAGCGGCGCAAGCAATTACACAATTCGCTTACTCATCACCTGCACCGTAAAAATGAAGAAATACGCGCCTGCCTGGCGGCTGCCAACATCGATCCCAGCCGCCGCGCCGAAACACTGACTATTGATGAATGGTTGGCCTTATGGGCTGCTTTATCAAATAACCAGTAGCGACACCCCTTGTGGGTGTTCCGTCCTCGTATCCCTTAATAGATGCATGGACGAACAAGACAAGACAAGACAAGACAGGACACCCACAGGGGATGTCGCTACTGATGTGATGGATTTGAAATCATATGGAAAATGCAGAAACTCGGGAAGATCAAGCACAAGAAGCTCAAATAACTGAAGAAACTGAGACGGAACAAAAACAAGCTTCGCTCACACTGAGCCAGGAGACACCTGACACGCTGATTGCCGAGCCAAAGACGCAGGTCGAGGAAGATACAACTGAACAGCCGCAGGCGTTTTGTGACACGTGCGGAGCGGCCAACCCGCTCACAGCGCGTTATTGCCAGCATTGCGCTGCGCTGATGCCGTTTCGCCATACCGCCGGTATGCTCGTGGAGCCAACCCTGCTCGCCAGCCGCTATCAACTGCTGAGTTGTATCGGTCAGGGTGGCATGGGCGCAGTCTACAAAGCAGCCGACACCAGGTTCAACAATCGCCCCGTTGCCATCAAAGAAATGAGTACGTCGGGACTACCTACCGCCCGTTTGCAGGAAGCCGAAGAAGCATTTGAACGCGAAGCGCATCTGCTGGCCGATCTCCTGCATCCCAACCTGCCGCGTATTTACGAGCATTTCGCTGAAAATGATCGTTCCTACCTGGTAATGGACTTCATCGATGGTCAAACACTCGAAGAGTATCTGGTGAAAATCGGCGGAAAACAACTACCAGTTGAGCAAGTCGTGAAATGGGCTGAACAGCTCTGCGACGTGCTCAACTATCTGCATTCCCACCAACCGCCCATCGTCTTTCGCGATCTCAAACCCGCCAACGTCATGATCGGCGATAGCGGACATATTTATCTGATTGACTTTGGCATTGCGCGTATCTTCAAGCCGGGCAAACAACACGATACTGTGGCCCTGGGATCGCCTGGCTATGCCGCGCCCGAACAATATGGCAAAGCGCAAAGCACACCGCGCTCCGATATTTATAGTCTGGGCGCGCTGCTGCACTGCCTGCTCACGGGTTCTGACCCCAGCGAGCAACCGTTCTTCTTCCGGCCCGCATCAGAGCTTAATCCGGCTGTCAATCCCGCGCTTGAGTTCTTATTGAAACAAATGCTGGAGATGGATAGCGAGCGCAGACCGACCAGCGCCCAGGCTGTCTGGCAGTCATTAGAGCAAGTCACCACTAAAATGACCCCGACCAGTCTGACAGTCACGGCGACAACCACAAGCACATACGCCACCACCGATCCGCTGCTTGCCCAGGCGTACCACTCCTACACGCTGAGAAACCTCGATGAGGCCATCAAACTGTATAGCCGGGCCTTGCAAAAAGACAACAAAAACCCGCTTGCCTGGCAAGGCTACGGCTTGACGCAGGGATCGCGCTTGCAGCACCAGGACGCGCTGACCTCTTTTGAACGCGCTTTGCAACTCGATCCCACCCTTATCGCTTCGTGGAATGGCAAAGGAACCGCCTTGAGTCGTTTGCGGCGTCACCAGGAAGCCCTGGTCTCTTTTGAACGCGCCATCGAGCTTGACCCGAACAACGCCGCTTCGTGGAATGGCAAGGGCGCCACACTCAACGCTCTGGGCCGTCCCGCGCAGGCCCTGGACGCTTTTGAAATGGCCTTGCGTCTTGATTCGCGCTTACTACAAGCCTGGAATAACAGGGGGCTGGTGCTGAATGAGATGGGCCGCTACAAAGAAGCCCAGAAAGCCTTCGAGGAATCGCTTGACCTGGACAGGAACAACGCGCACGCCCTCTTTGGCAAAGGCCAGGCCCTCTATGCGCAGCGTCGCTTGAAACAGGGTCTGCAATACTTTGATATGGCCTTAGCTATCGATGACACCTTCGCTGAAGCCTGGAGCAGGCGCGGCAATGTACTGGATGAACTGGGCAACTATAACGCCGCCCTGAACTCCTACGACCGCGCCTTGCGGCTCAATCCCCGGCTGGCGACCGCCTGGAACGGCAAAGGCGGCGTGTTGCGCCAGCTTGGGCAGCCCTTTGAGGCTCTTAAAGCCTACAACTACGCCCTCGACATCGACCAAAAGTACGCGCTTGCCTGGAATGGCAAGGGCAATGCTCACTACACCCTGGGCAACTTTAGCGAGGCTCTGAATGCCTATCAGCGTGCCTTGCAGCTCAACCAGCGCTTAACTACCGCCTGGCATAATCAATCGCTGGTGCTCAACCGCCTGGGCCGCTATGAAGAAGCCCTGCGCTCCGCTAATGAAGCTATCCGTCAGAGCCAGAACGACCCCGACCCCTGGCTGCGCAAGGCGGAAGCCCTCAAAGCGCTGCGCCGCGTCAAGGAAGCCCGCGCCGCCGAAGAACGCGCCGCGTACCTGCGCCACAACCCCTAAATATTCCTCTCAGTATAACTCATGCTTGTGAGCAACATATGATATACTGGCAAATAGAATGGTAATAAGTCCTTGCCTTACCAGCAGAGGAAATTGTGATGGAAATGCGATCTTTTCTAGCTTGTCAGTTCGCTTCAACCCATCTAATATTAAGAATATTGCTAGCGCGAGAACATTGTAAAGAGGAGCCACCCTATGGCAAATAAACAGCAGCTTGACCAGTTTAAACAAGGAAGAGAAGCCTGGAATATATGGAGAAAACAGCATCCCTCACTCAGACCGGATCTCAGTGGAGCCGACCTCAGTGGAGCCGATTTCAGCCAGGCTGATCTTACGAGAACCATCTTTAGACAGGCTAATCTCGGCGGAGCTCGGCTCAGAGAAGCTAACCTCAGTGGAGCTTTCTTCAGAGAAGCCGATCTCAGCCGGGCTGACTTCAGCCGGGCTGACCTCAGTGGAGCTATCCTTAGCTTTGCCGATGTCAAACAAGCCTCCTTTGGCGGAGCCAACCTCAGCCAGGCCGACCTCAGCCAGGCCGACCTCCGCGACACCGATTTTAGCCAGGCTGATCTGAGTGGAGCCAATCTGAGTGGAGCCGACCTCAGCAGAGCCAACCTCAGCGGCGCTATTTTCAAACAAGCCGACCTTGCTGGCGCCAATCTCAGTGACGCCAATCTCTGTCAGGCTGATCTCAGTGGGGCTGATCTCAGTGGCGCCTGGCTCAACAATACAAAGCTGGATAAGGCTCTGATAACGAAAGAACAAATCGGGCAAGCAAAACTAGACATGCATGTCTGAGCTAGCGGTGGGAATGCTAGAGCGGTAATCCAGGAAATCCTTGATAATTTTCTCCGCTCGCTCTACATCCATTCCCTCTAACCACACAATGCGTGTATCCTTGCGGAACCAGGTGAGTTGGCGGCGTGTAAAATCGTGGATGGCATATTTGAGGTGCTGCGCCATCCCGGCTTCGCTGGCAAATTCGCCGCGCAGCAGGCGACTGGTATAACGGTATTCCAGTCCCAGGCTATCCAGGCGTTCGTGGCTGACACCCTGAGCAAGCAAATCGCGCGTTTCCTGCACCATACCTTGCTGTATGCGTTCGTCCACACGCGCATCGATACGAGCGTACAATACCTCGCGCGGCCAGAAAATGCCCAGCAGCAACGAGCGATAAAGCGGGTCTGCCGCGCCGCGTTGTTGAGAGAATGGTTGGCCGGAAACCAGGCATACCTCGAGGGCGCGTATAACACGGCGCGGGTTGTTGCGATCGATGCTGGCCGCGCTCTGCGGGTCTAATTCCGCCAGTTGCGCCAGCAGTTCGGCTAACGGACGCGCTTCCAACTGCGCCCGCAGCGCGGGTTGGGGCGCGATATGGGGCATTTGCAGGTGATCCACCACCGCCTGTATGTAATGCGGCGAACCGCCCACCAGCAGCGGCAGCGAACCCCGCGCCAGAATATCATTGATGGCCGCGATAGCCTCTTGTTGGAAGCGCGCGACGGTATACACTTCACAGGGATCAGCCACGTCCAGTAAGTGATGCCGCGCCCGCGCCCGTTCCTGGAGCGTTACTTTCGCCGTGCCAATATCCAGCCCGCGATAGACCTGTCGCGAATCGGCAGACACAATCTCGCCATGAAAACGCCGCGCCAGCTCGATGCCCAGCGTACTCTTGCCCGATGCCGTCGGCCCCAGGACTACGATCAGGGGCGGAAGTTCCAGGGCGGGGGCAAGCCCCATAGACGCGAACTGTAGGCGGGGGGAGGCGACCAGGGCGGGGACAAGCCCCGCCCGTACCCTGTCCGGTTTCGCCCGCTCCTTCGTAGCAGGGTACGGGCGGGGCTTGTCCCCGCCCTGGTAATCGTTCGTTCCGTTCGCGCCTATGGGGGCTTGCCCCTGCCCTGGCTCGTTGTCCTGGTAATCCATGTGTTCGTCGTTCATGGAGTTTGCTTTTGAGCCGGGCTTGCTTGCCCCTGCGTTATCTGGCGGCGGATGCGCAGCGCCAGCGAAACGCCAATGCCCGCGCCCAGCAACGCGCCAAAGGGCGCAAAACACCCGTAAGAAAAACCGCTCGTCGTTGCCGCGCCCAGGCTTCCGCCAATTATGACCGCCCCGGCATACATCACCCAGGGCAGGCGCGTCATCAGCCAGATGCCGCTTTTCATGATGCGATCGCTTACTCTGGGCGCGGTGCCGATGGTGGCGCCTGTTGCTGCGAGCAGCAGCATCACAAACAATTGCAGCGGCGGAGCGGAAAGCGAGAGTGTTTGCCAGGCAAGCTCGCCTACTCCCAGTATTGCCAACGCAGTCACCAGCCCCGTCAATGCCCGGTTAAGCATGTCGCGTTTCGTCAGGGAACGAGTCGCATTGATGATGAGCGCGCCCAGTGTTGAGAAGATCAACATACCCAGCAAAACAACGGTAAACCAGGGACTGGGCGGCAGCGTCTGCACCTTCGCCATCGGCGGGATATGAGCTAGCAACAGGTAAAAGAACGTACCCAGCATCAACGCGGCAGCAAAAGTTGTGGCCGTCTTCATCCATTTGAGTTGACGCGCTGACACATTCAGCATTTCCCAACCGCCGCTGCCGGGCGCGCCATATTTAGCTTTGTATTCGTCAATACGCGCGCTGGTATAATTCTGTAGCTGTCCCTGCTGTGTTTGCCCCGCCATCGTCTGCGCCGCACCACTCGCGCTGCTCACCGTTGCCGCCAGGTCGTCCTCATCCTCGTCACCCGCGTAGGATAGGGGCTGGTTATTCTGTCCCTGCCCTGACCTTCCGCCCTGGCTCGTCCGACCCTGCAAGGGCGACGATTGCGTTTGCCCGCTATCATAACCAAGCACGTCCAGTTGCACCTGCACTGGTATCTCGCGTTCGCTATCCTCCGGCTGGATAATAATAGTGCCTCTGTAATGCGTGGAACCCCGCAGCCGCGTACTATCCACGCGGACGCGCACAGGCGTGTTCATGCCATCAAAACTGCTCGCATCGGTCACAATCCATGACTCTACCGGGTGAATTGTGCCAGTCACCAGCGCACCTTTTGCGCCCGCAATGGTCAATAATAATGGAGCGGATAGCCCCGGATACACCTGTCCGAAATCGATGGTTTTGGGTCGCACTACCACTGCTGAATCTGGTTCCCTGCTGCGACCCAGGAAACTGCGCGAAATAGTTGTGCCGCTATGACTGGTGCGATTGCCGGTTTGCGTGCCGGAGTTGCTGGCGTTTTGCGTAGCGCTGACCGGGCGTATCTGCGCATTCGGCCCCATAATAATCTGTATGAATTTCGTAACGCCCATTTCGGGATCGCCTACAGTAGCGCGAATACGTTTGGCGGAACGCGCCAGATCATTGGCCCCGATTTCTGATAACCAGGACTCAATCTCGCCCGAAAGCAGGTAGTTTGATGCTTCATCGGGATAACGCGCGCACAACTCCGCCAGTTCTTCCGGCGTAGTAGCCTCGCCGCCATTTTCAAAGCGGAACGTGTCAATACCCAGCAGGGCGCGCCGGAACACTACAATGCTTTCATAGCGATCTTCCACCCGCATCGCTGTCGCTTTCTCCAGCGCGCGCGCGACAGGCGGCGAGATGTGCGGAAACTTGCTATGCACGTCGGACAGCCCGAAACCCTTTTCCGAAATCGAACATGTCATCAACTGGTAGAGTGTCATTGCCAGCGAATAGATGTCTGAACGCTCGTCGGTCTGGGCGCTTCCATATTGCTCCGGCGGCGCGAACCCTGGCGTCCCCAGCAATTGCGTATCCTGCGAACCGCTGCCCTTGAATAGCCGCGCGATGCCGAAGTCAATCAGCTTAATACGCCCGGTGCGCGATAACATCACATTGCCTGGCTTCATATCGCGGAAGATCACCGGCGGCTGCTGGCTGTGCAGGTACTCCAGAACATCGCACAATTGCCGCGCCCAGCCCAGCACGCGCCTCTCAGAGAAGGGATGCCCGTTGCGATCAAGCAAGTCTTCCAACGTGCTGCCATCGATATATTCCATTACCAGAAAATGACGCGCATCTTCGGTGAAAAAGTCGGTGAAGACAGGCAGGTTGGGATGGTTCAGGCGGGAGAGAATCTTGGCCTCGGCCAGGAAATTTTGAATCGCTTGAGGCCGCTCATCGGAGGCGACCGTTGAGAGGCTCATTTCTTTAATGGCGCAGAGCGTACCTTTCCTGGTATCTCTCGCCTGGTACACGGCAGCCATACCCCCCTGTCCAATGGTTTGCATAACCACATAGCGCTTATGCAGTAAGGTACGTGGGTTAAGCTGTCCCGTCTGTGTATTGGATTTGCCATTGCCATTCTGCGGACTAATATTAGTAGCTCCCATAACAACTCAGAACACTCGTCATAAAGGCCCTACCACCTGTCTTCACGCACCCCAAACTGGAAATATGATCCTCCCCATCCTCTATCTTATTGTCTCCCAGTATAGCATACATCTACCGGGGGATACTACCCAAAATACCTATTGGAAGCGCAAATTTCATATATCGATACAACTGCATGGTACAATCGATAGAAGCTAACTACGCTATACTAATGTATACGTAGATTCGAGGAAAATGGGCATAAAAATACGTTTTTTCATCGCTTTTTGCATAGTAATCGTCCTGACAGGTGGTGGACTTGCTCTACTAACGAATACGCACCTGCGCCAACCGGCCTATGCTGCGCGTAACCTGCCGGGCAGCGACCTCAGTGTTGTTGGCCCTCCCTCTCTGCCTGCCGCCACGGTAGATTCCATTTTCGCCCGCCTGGGTAGTCCTATGGTCGGCATCGGCGCGCTGGTAGAGCAGACATCCCGCCAGGTGAATATTGACGATGCCTTTGCCCTGGCCGTCTGGTGGACGGAAACCAACGATGGCGCGGCAGGAGTGGGACTGGCTGACCGCAATCCTGGCAGCGTGCGTGGCAGCGTCGGCTATCCCTCAGCCTATGACGGCTATACCATCTACCCCAGTTACGCCGACGCAGTTGTCTACTGGCTTCACATGCTCAAAAACATGTACACTGGTCGCGGCCTGACCACCGTCTATGCTATTTCACATCCCTATGTAGGAACCTCAACATCTTATTTATGGGCCGGGAAAGTCGTCGCATTGATGCTGCGCTATCGCGGAGAAGCGCCGCCACCTCCACCACCATCGCCCACAGTCTCGCCGGATGTGCTGGCGCATAACAGGCATATTATACGCCCGGTGAATACTGGCGTCACTACCACACAATCGAACACCCCGCCTGTATCCGACCAGCAAGCCACGCTCCATGCCGCGCTTGCCTTCCAACAGGCGCCACAACCCGGTTCCGGCCTTTCCGCAACGGCCACCTGGCTGATTGCCATATGCGCCCTTTTGCTCGCGCTGGCTATCGTCCTCTGTGTCCGTTTGCTTCCCACCGGCCTGCCCGCAAGCACGCAACGTACTGTATCCAACACCCTGCCTGCAAACACGCCATTCGCCATGCCCACTACGTATGCTCTATACCCACCTCCCGCGTTCCAATCGCCCAACTTCCGTCTCCCCTCTCGCCCCCTCAACGAACCACAAACAGACGCCCTCGTAGGGACGCCATTTATCGCGTCCGCCCCCATCGCATTCTTGCCCACAACCAGCAAACTACGGCGCACCCAGCTTATGCCAGCCTCGCCAACTTCCGACCAACCACAAGAACAAGAAGTTCCCGCACCAGCCCGAGCGCATCGCACTGGCCTGCTCGCCCGCTATGGCAACTTCCATAATTAGGAGCGACGCCCCTTGTGGGTGTCTCGTCTTCCCTTCGCTCATAAACATATGGTAAACCGCCAGAGAAGCGGTGTCATTCTGATGAACTTTGACAACCGAATGGGGTAATTGTACCATCGGGACGCAAGCGTCCCAGGCGTTCTGTAGGGACAAGGGGAGGGGTTGGGTAGATGAGAGGGCCTTGTGCTTGTCCTCGTTGAAGTGCGATCCTCATGCCTCACGGAACCCAGGCGAATCGCGTTGCCACGAGGACAAGCACAAGGCCCCCACCCATCCCCACATCCGCCCATTGTCCCTACAGGACGGGTTAGTACGTATTGCTGCATTTTACAAGACTCTCCAGAAGATCAACGTCTCATCAGCTCGACCGGCATACCGCATACGCTGCAATTGAGCGCATTTGGCGCAAGGGGTCTGCCGCAATTAGGACACGTTGGCGCATACGTTGCCTGTCTCTGCGCCAAATTGTTGACCGGGGTATAGGCTTCGGTTGGCTGCGCATAAGGAGGCGTGAACCCACTCCCGGATGGCTGCTGCACCGATTGCCCAAACTGTTGCGGGAAGCTGCCCGGTTGTGAGGGCTGCCCAAACTGTTGCGGATAGCTGCCCGGTTGTGAGGGCTGGCCGAATTGTTGCGGATAGCTGCCCGGTTGTGAGGGCTGGCCGAATTGCTGTGGGAAATTGCCAGGAGAACTGCCTGTTGCATTAAACTGCCCAAACTGGCCGGGAGGAATGTTCTGTCCATTAAACCCATTCTGCATAGATGGCTGCGGATCACCGCTTGCGCGTTTCCGGGAGGAACGCATCATCAGCAAGATCACCAGAGCGGCTGCCGCGAAAAGCAACACCGCGCCAACCAGCAGCATGATTATCAAGGTACTATTCCCTGTATTGCCACCTCCCGTGTTCGATGAGCTGTTTCCTGTGCCTGTCGAATTGGTCACGTTAGTCACTGTTCCGGTCGTCGTTGGAGTCGCGGTAACGGTAGCGCTCGGACTGACGGTAGCAGTAGGCGTCACGGTAGCAGGGGCAGCGGTGATCGCCAGATGCTTAATGCCCGTCGTGTAGAACGCTTCCAGGCCGCTCGGAGTCAGCGCATCCACGACATAATTGCCAGGCTTTGTGCTGGCAGGAATAGTAATCACTTTGCTGAATGACCCGCTATTCAGTCCCGTCGAATTCACGCTCACATTTGTCACTTCTGAACTGCCCGGCTCGCAGGCCGCGCATCCCGCGATATTGATCGAGACCGTTTGCGGTGGCACCCAGTTTTGCCCGCTCACCGTCACCGTATTGCCGGCAGACACGCTGCTCTTCGAAAGCGTAATCACCGGAGGACTTGCTGTAAGCACCGTAAACGGCCCATCGTCGCGACTGCTGGCAGTACTGTTATCCGACACCAGCAGGGCGCAAATACTATAGCCCTGGTTGACCTTTCCCGCAGTCTCCCGGCCAGGCGAAATTCTGTGTGAAGCCGCCCGTGTTATCCGTCGTCGTCGTCCCTACAACAATCGTCAGCAGCGATTGTTGGCAAACGGTGGCGTCATTGTTGCTATCACCCGGCGAAACCACCAGGCGCAAATTAGTATTAGCTGTAAAATTCGCCCCATGCACAATCGTATTCTCACCCACCGGCCCCCAGGGATAGCCATTATTCTGACCCACATAGATCATGCTGCTGTCCCAGTTGATAATCGGTCCGCTTCCTCCCGCGTGCGCTGTGGGAGACGTGAGCAAAGAAAGCGAGAACATCGCTAAAAGCACAACAGGCAGCAGCAGCAGCGCCCAGGCCTTTTCCCCATTTCTTGTCGCCTGTTTGTCTCGCGCCAGTAGTTTAACATTTCTTCTTTTCAATAGACGTGATTGCATTGGCTATTCCTCCGTGTTCCCCTGTTGCTCGAATAAATGCGCTGCAACCGCTTCTCGTGGGGACAAAATGACTTAACATGACTATTACTAATAGAACGAACGAGAATGCAAAATGGAATGGAGAATAGGAATACAGATTTTCCTCTTCTTGCGAACCGTGAAGCGGTGAGGATTTACAAAGGTCGGGCTAGGAAGCCCCGCGCATTCATGCCGGGGAGGAATAGCCCGCTGCCCGCAGGCAGAACTCCTCTTGACCTCTTTCTCAATGTGTGGTACGCTTGTTCTATGAAGCAAACGATGCTCTTGAAACTGCTGCCGGCGCCGGAGCAGCACTGCGCCTTGCTGGACACCATGCACGCCTTCAATGCGGCGTGTACCTACGTGGCCGCCGTGGCATTCGCTGAGAAGACCGCCAACAAGTTCGCCCTGCAAAAGCTAGTCTATGCCGACCTGCGTCGTGACTACTACCTGGCGGCGCAGTTGGCGATCCGCGCCATTAGCAAGGCGGCGGAAGCCTACAAGCGCGATAGGAGCATCCAGCCCACCTTTCGGCCAGAGGGGGCCATCGTCTATGACGAACGGGTCATGTCCTTCAAGGGGCTGCTGACGGTTTCCATGTTGACGCTCTCCGGGCGCGTGCTGGTTCCCTTCCGCGTGGGCGGCTATCAGGAGGCACGCATGGACAGCATCAAGGGGCAGGCCGATCTGCTCTACCGTAGGGGCGTTTTCTTCCTGGCCGTGACCCTGAACGTTCCGACTCCTGCGCCCGACGAGGTGGCCGATACCCTGGGCGTCGACCTGGGCATCGTCAATCTGGCGATGGATAGCACCGGGGAATCCTTCAGTGGCGAGGCGGTCGAGAAGAAGCGCAAGCGTCTGGCGGGACTGCGGCAACGCTTGCAGAAGCGCGGGACAAAGTCGGCGAAACGCCATCTCAAGAAACTCTCCGGGAAGGAACGCCGCTTCCACAAGAACACGAACCATGTCGTCAGCAAACACATCGTCGCCAAAGCGAAAGCCAACGGACAGGGTATCGCGATTGAAGAACTCAGGCACATTCGGAAACGCACCGATAGCACGGTTAGACGTTCGCAGCGCCATCGCCATACCTCGTGGGCCTTCTGGCAACTCCGTTTCTTTCTGCAATACAAGGCAGCGATTGCGGGCGTCCCGTTGCACACGGTCGACCCGCGCAATACGAGCCGCACCTGCCACCAGTGCGGGCATTGTGAAAAAGCGAATTGTCAAAGTCAGGCCTCCTTTCTCTGTAAATCCTGCGGGTACGCTGCGCCCGCCGATTGGAACGCCGCCATCAATATCTCTCGGGCATCGGTCATGGTGCCTATTGCAGCAGGACGCGCCTGGCTGCAAGCCCCCGGCATTCATGCGGGGGTTCATGACAAAAACTTGTGCTTTGCGTTATACTAGCCTCTGTAATGATGAGATGAGGAGAAACAGAAGATATGCATGAAAATGATGTTGTTGCGTTGTCGCTTCGCTATCACGGATTGACGGCTCTTCCCGGTACTCTCGGCCAGTTGACCAATCTGCAACAGTTAGATTTGACCGGTAATGCGCTGGCTGCTCTTCCCAACGATCCTGGAAATTTAGGTAGTGACCCCTTCAAGAGGTGATAGGAACACGAGTAGTCAGCAATTCGAGGAAGGACCAGCGATGATCGGTCAGCCCGAGGGCCATGGCCGGAGAGCGGTGGTGATAGCGACGCACCCCATCCACCAGAGGCAGCCGCAAGGCCCGATGGGCTCGATGAAAGTCATGATCGAAGAGCTGTAAGCCCACCAGCGCATCCCATGTCTCATCGCGTTTGGCGAAGGCGTGCGTCTTGCGGGTGAGGGCGTTGAGCCGATCACGCAAAGCGCCATTGAGTCGTTCGACATGCACGGTCCCCGCTGGCTCCATGCGCGCCCCCAGCGTGGCGCGGGTCTCCACCGACAGGAGTCGTCCATGCTCATCACGATGCTTGACCGTTTGCGTCAAGGAGAGCGTCTCTGGCACCACCAGGCGCGGACGCCCCCGCTTGCCCGTCCTCACCGCCTGGCGATACGCCTGCATCAAGATGGTCCGATAGCTCTGCCAGCCATCACTGAACCAGCAGAGCGGTCGCTGATGGGTGCGCTGGACCGTGCTGCTCACGGCCCGCTCGATCAAGCCCTCGCTCACCGACCCGGTGGCAGAGGCGACGACAAAGCGACTGGCCCGGTCTTGCACCAGGCACCCCCAGCGTTCTCCTTCGTCGGGCCGGTCAACTGCCCCTTTTTTTTCTGCACGAACGACCAGAACTCATCGATTTCCACCTGGTTGAGATGCAGATCGCCCGCCAGCGCCTGCGTGATCGCCTCGGCGTGGGCCGCCGTCCGCTTCAGCCATCCGCTCATCGTCTCGTATGTGTGTCCCGTGATCTCTTCTGCCGCTCGCAAGCTGCCTCGTCGCATCACGAGTAACAGCGCCTGGGCGATCTCCGCCGCAGGAGTCTTCAGCCCATACATCGGGGTCCCGTGCGTGTCCCCACAATAGGTCGTGCAACTCGTGCAGCGATAGCGCGGCCTGCCTCGATGGCTCCCATTACGCACCACGTGGGACTGCTCACACGCTGGATTCGGACCGGGGGGCAGACTGTTCTGCTGCTTCTCCTCTAGCTTGCTCATATGTCACCTCCTACCCTCTATTCTATCACCCCTTTCTAGAGTCACTACCTAGAACTTGAAGCTGCTGGAAAAGCAGAGTTGATACCTATTGGAGGTACATTAGCATCGTATGTATTTAGTAAAATGGATACAAATGATCTAGATTGGCTACACAGGAGGTTACGCAGTATGCACGACATCATTCGAGAGTCTCCATACTTTCAGGAAATTCTGAAAGAGGGGTTGGAAGAAGGACTCGAAAAAGGACGCGAAAAGGGACGCGAAGAAGGACAATTGGAAGCATTGCGTCAAACGATAATAGATATCGTTGTGGAGCGTTTCCCTAAATTGCTTCGCATTGCCAGAAAACAGGTGATCTTTGTCGAAGACCCTGCTGCGTTGCGTCATGCGATTGTCAAGTTGAGCATGTCACAGACGGCAGAAGAGGCAAAACAACACCTGTTGGAGATGGACGAAGAAGACGAAGAGGATTAAAACTGCTTCTACCAGGGAGCTATGCCTCTTCGCGTGTGACCACGATAAAATTGTCGCTGCCGTAGGGGTTTTGCGCGTAGCCATCGGCTGCATTATCGTTCATCCATTCGCCGTCGCGCCGGTAGCGGAACTGGTATTCGCGGTTCAGCTCCAGGTCAATGGTGATGCTCCACGCGCCATCGCGCCCGACTGTGAAAGGGTGCGAGGTGTTATTCCAGCCATTAAAATCGCCAACAAGATAGATCGTGTCAGCCCAGATACTATCGGGCAGGCTAAATGTGACGCGGGCAACTTTGCCCTTCCTGGTTTGAACTACACTTTTATGTATCATACAAGTTACTCTTTCAGGCGTTTGCGCCGCTATTTTCTAATCGAGAGAGATTGCTATGGGCTGTTCGCTGCAAGCGAACAGCCCATAGCAATCTCTCTCATTTCATGGCCTCGAAGCCGTGCAGGGCTGCGCCGAACAGCGCGATTTTCGGGTTCAGGATGACATGCACCGGGATGGTGGTAAGCAATTTCCCCAGGCGACCCTTGTTGCGAAAGCTCTGCATAAAACGCTCGCCGGATAGATAGGGCAGGATACGCGGCGGGATGCCTCCACCCAGGTAAACCCCACCCGTCGCCAGCACCTTGAGCGCCATATTGCCGGCTTCCGCGCCCAGCACCGAGACGAAGGTATTCAGCGTAGCGACGGCTATTTCGCATGGCGTGTCATTATCTAGCGCGGCCTTCATGATGACAGGGGTTTTATCGGTTGCCTCGGCCAGCTCGGCGGCCAGCCAGTCCGGTTCGACAGCGTGACCGGCATCTTTGAGGTAGGCATAAATATTAGGAAAGCCCTTGCCGGAGCAGACACGTTCGTAGCTGACATGCGGGAAACGCTCCAGCAGGTAGCGCAGCAGATCGAGTTCAAACGAGTTGGCGGGCGCAAAATCGGCGTGGCCGCCCTCGGACGAATGGGCCTGGTAGCTTGAGCCATTCCAGGTAAGAAAAGCCTCGCCCAGACCGGTGCCAGGAGCAATAACCGCCATCGCGCCCTCTGGCTTGACCTGTCCCTCGTTAATGGTAGCTACATCGCGCTTATCCAGGTAGGGCACGGCGTGCGCGATAGCATCCAGATCGTTCAGCAGGCGTACCGATGGTATGCGCAGCGCGTCCTGCAAATCCTTTTCATCCATCTTCCAGGGCAAATTGGTGATAGTGGCCTGCCTATCCACGACAGGACCAGCTACCCCAAAGCTGGCGTGATTTATCAAAACCTTTTGTTGCGCAAGATAGGCCTGCACCAGCGCTTCAAGGCTGGGGTAATCTCCACTGGGGAAAGTGGCCTCGTCCACCGGCTCGCGCCAGCCATTATCGTTCGTAAAAAGCGCCAGGTTGGTCTTTGTCCCTCCAATGTCGCCCGCGAGTAGCATATAGGTTGTCTCCTTCGCAATAGAATGCCTTTCGCATAGTATACTCTATGGATTTATTGTTACGTATCTGTCAATCCTGCCAGTGGGAAAGGAGAGGGAGTGGGTCTGCTGGCTGTGCGCCTGCGGCGCACAGCCAGCAGACCCACTCCCTCTAAGGTCGCAGCTGCAGGCGACAAGAAAACAGGCGCTTCACATTGAAAAAGAGCTACTTGCATGATATGATCTCGTCATATTTACGGAAAACGACTATCAACTACATGGGAGAATCGATGAATCAGCAGGATAAACAGGTGCGACAGGCTGATGTAGTGGTGGTGGGGGCCGGATTTGCCGGGTTGAGCGCGGCGCGCGCGCTCGTGGAGGCGGGCGTTTACGTGATTGTGCTGGAGGCGCGCGACCGCGTGGGCGGGCGCTCTTATACGCGGCCTGCCAGCGACGGCACACCCATCGACCTGGGCGGGCAGTGGATTGGGCCGACGCAGGATCGGCTGGCAGCGCTGGCGGAAGCGGTCGGCATCACTACCTTTCCCACGTATAACGAAGGCAAAAACATCGAGTACCAGCACGGGCAGCGCATGACCTACGAGGGCGCTATTTCGACCGTTGATCCACTGGTCACAATGGAAACCGTCGAAACCATCCTGAACCTGAACATGATGGCAAACGAGGTGCCGTTGGATGCACCCTGGAACGCGCCCCTGGCGGCGGAGTGGGATGCTCAGACGGTGGCAACCTGGATGCAGCAAAACATTGAATCCGAGAGTGTGCGCAACATGTTCACCCTGGCGGTGCAGGCTGTCTTCTCGGTCGAACCGCAAGACCTTTCTTTTCTGCATTTCCTGTTTTACACTCATTCGGGCGGCAACCTCAACCAGTTATTAAGCGTGGCGCGAGGCGCGCAGGAAAGACGCTTTCATGGCGGCTCGCAGTCTATCGCTAATGCAATAGCGCGAAAGTTGGGCGAGCGTGTGTTGCTCAACGCGCCTGTACATACCATTACGCAGGATAGCGGCGGCGTGCGTGTGGAAGGCGACAACGTTGTGGTCTCCGCGCAGCGAGCCATTATTGCTATTCCGCCCACCCTGGCGGGTCGGTTGCGCTACAGACCCGCGCTGCCTGGGTATCGCGACCAGTTGACGCAGCGTATGCCGATGGGAACGATCATCAAGGTGCATTGTCTCTATAAAACTCCATTCTGGCGCGACGAAGGCTTTTCGGGCCAGGTAACAAGCTTTGACGGCATCACGCGCGTTACCTTCGATAACTCGCCGGAAAGTGGCACTCCGGGTATTCTGATGGGCTTTATCGAGGGCAACGAGGCGCGTATATGGGGAAGGCGCGCCCTGGAAGAACGGCGCGCTGCCGTGCTGGCCTGCCTGGTGCGCTATTTTGGCGAAAAGGCCGCGCAGCCTTACGAATATATCGAACAAAACTGGGCCGATGAAGAATATACACGCGGCTGCTATGCTGGTATTATGATCCCGGGCGGCTGGACAACCTACGGCGAGGCGTTACGCGCTCCCATTGGCCGCCTGCACTGGGCCGGCACGGAAACCGCTACTGCCTGGAATGGCTACCTTGATGGCGCTATCCAATCTGGTCAGCGCGCGGCAGTCGAGGTATTGGACGCCATACATCGTGTTTCTATGAAGGAGGGATAAGTAGATGGCAACACGCGAAGAATTGCGCGAAGCCCTTGATGATTATGTAGCCAATGCCAGTAAAAATGAGCGAGTGCTGCGTTCCCTGAAAAACTGGAACTGCGTCATCTATTTCGAGGCCACCGACATTAGCGCCTCCTTTACCATGTATATTAAAGGCGGCAAAACCACCGTGAGTGAGGGCGCGCAGGAGCAGCCAGACATGATCGTGCGTGGAGGCAGCGAAGATTTAGCCAACATCTTCTGGTGCGATGAGAACCCCGCCTCGAACTATATGCAAGGAGCCATCAAAGTGCAGGGCGCGCAGGAAGACGTCATGCGTCTCGACGCCATGGCCTTGCTCATCTACCTCGAGGCGCAAAAAGGGTAGGTGAAGGCATAAAATGCGATCAGGCCAATCGCGGCGCGATTGGCCTGATCGCATTTTATGCCTGGATTACAGGGACAAAGCCCTCGCCAGGCTTATAATCGGGCGATTGGTGGCGGAAGTAGGTGTTGTAAAGCTGCGCGTAGTGGCCGCCTTGCTGCATCAACGAGGCGTGATTGCCCTCCTCCACAATTTTGCCGAGGTCGAGTACGATGATGCGGTCGGCGCGGCGGATGGTGGAGAGGCGATGCGCGATCAGGATGGCAGTGCGCTCTTGCAAGATCAAATCAAGCCCCTCCTGAATCTGCGCCTCGGTGAGCGGGTCAACGCTGGCTGTAGCTTCATCGAGGATGATGATGGACGGGTTTTGCAGCAGGACGCGCGCCAGGGCAACAAGTTGGCGCTGCCCTAAAGAAAGCGATCTGACCGGCTTCCCCAACCAGCGTCTCCAGTCCTTCGGGCAGCGCGTCCAGCCAGTCGCCATTGCCGATATGCTGCGCGACATAGGCGACCTCTTCATCGCTGGCAGCGGGACGGGCATAGCGGATATTATCGGCCACCGTTCCCGAAAAGAGGAAAGGTATCTGCGGCACAATGCCCAGGCGCTGGTGGTAATCGTGCAGGTCAAACGCGCGAATATCATGTCCATCTATCAATAGCTGACCACCCTGGAACTCGTAGAAGCGCGACACCAGCCGGGCGATGCTGGTTTTACCCGCGCCGGTATGTCCAACGATGGCGACGGTCTCCCCCGGCGCAATCTTCAGATTGAAGTTTGCCAGCACTGTTTGGCGATCATCATAGCTGAAGAACATCTGCTTGAACTCGATCTCGCCCTGTAAGGGGCCTACCGCTTGTTGATCCGTCTGCCGTATGCGCGGTTCCGCGTCGATGAGGGCGAAGACGCGCTCGCTGGCCGCCAGTCCAAGCTGGAACTGGCTCCAGAAGGCCGCGATGCTGGTAATGGGAAACCACAGTATGCGAATGCCCTGCAAGAAAAGGAACCAGTCACCCGCCGTGATGCTGTGGTTGAGCGAGTCCAGCCCGCCGAAGTAGACGACTATCACCATACCGATGTTGGCGACCAGCACCAGCAAAGGGAATACGCCATTATAGACGAAGCCCGAACGCACATTCACGTGGTACGATTGGTCATTGACGCGCTTGAACTCGTCGTACATGTTCTGTTCCT
Source organism: uncultured Chloroflexia bacterium (assembly GCA_963769535.1). Classification (GTDB taxonomy): domain Bacteria; phylum Chloroflexota; class Ktedonobacteria; order Ktedonobacterales; family Ktedonobacteraceae; genus CF-113. The sequence continues at coordinate 1,701,430 of CAVYMC010000011.1, forward strand.
GGCGGAAGTTCTTGGCAACTGTTATGCCACTGATGGCCTCCTGCACATTGGCGTTGACGTTCGCCATCGAACGCTGCGAGCGTTGGGTTGTGCGACGCGCAACGCGCCGGAAGACCAGCGCGATCAGTGCGATGAACGGTATGATGGTGAATACCAGCAGGGCCAGTTCGAGACTTCTTACCAGCAACACTACGGCGATCAGCGCGAAGAGCAGCGCCTGGCTAATCAAGTTGAGCGTCAGCGTCACAACGGTGGCGAAATCCTCCGTATCAGATGTTACCCTGCTGACGATCTTTCCCGATGGAAATTCATCGTAGAAGGACATATCGCGTGCGACGACCGAGTTGAAGGCGTCCTTGCGCAAATTGAACACGACATCGCCCACCGCTTTGGCCGTCTGCCATTGCCGGAAGAAGTTGCTCACCCACGAAAAAACGCCCGAGAGCAAGATCGCGCCGATCAACAGGATAATCACCAGCGTGGTAGGCGAAGCAATTACGATATTAATTCCGTAGGAGATTAGAATGGGAAAGACCGTGTCAAGCAGCGAGGTGAGGATGATGAGGGTAGCAACGATCAACATGATACGCAATTTGGGCCGGAAATAGCCAATAATGCGCCGGATCAACTGGCGGTCGCTATAATTGCGATCATAGGCTTCGGCATCCAGCCCATCCATGATAAACCCCATAGGTTGCTCCTTTGTATTATATGCATCTGTGCTGGTATCTACCTCCAGGGCAACCGCAAGGGTCCCCACCCTACACCTCATCCGCCCCCGCCCTTACAATGAACGCGCGCCAATCCCCGCCGTAGTCATTGTAAGGGCGGGAGTGGAGAGGATGTGGAGCGGGGACCCTTGCGGTCGCCCTCGTCCCCCGATATAGCAGAGAAAGCACCACGCCCGGCAGGTAAAGCCGTTTCATAATGCACGAATATGCGGTGGTAGGTCTCGCAGCGTTGCAACAATTCGTTGTGAGTACCCTGGTCGATTAGCTCGCCGCGCTTCAGAACGAGTATTTTATCGGCCCAGCGGATTTGCGACAGGCGATGAGTAATCAGCAGCGTGGTGCGGCCCTGCAAGAGGCGGTGAATGGCCTTCTGGATTTCGTCTTCGGTGGCGCTATCGATGGCGCTGGTCGAGTCGTCGAGCATCAGGATGCGTGGGTCGGTCAGCAGGGCGCGGGCGATGGCGATGCGCTGGCGTTGACCGCCTGAAAGGGTGACGCCGCGTTCGCCAATCAGCGTAGCGTAGCCGTCTTTGAAGCTATCGATGAAGGCGCTGGCCTGGGCATCGCGCGCAGCTTGTTCGATGGCCTGCTGGTCGGCATCCTGGCCCAGGCCATAGGCGATATTCTCAGCGATGGTGCGCGAGAAAAGGAAGATATCCTGCTCGATGCTGGACACCTGCGAGCGCAGGGCGTCGAGGCTCCATTGTCTAACATCTACGCCATCGACAAGGATGCGGCCTTCATCGACATCGTAAATGCGATTGACCAGTTTGGTGAGTGTGCTCTTGCCCGCGCCTGTTTGACCGACGATGGCGATGGTTTGCCCTGGCTGCGCGTGGAACGAGATATTTTTCAGGACGGGCGTCTCTCCATAGCTGAAGCTGACGTTCTCGAAAACGATGTCGCCGCGTATCTGCTCGCTATAGCCGCCCTCGTTCTCGTCCAGTTCGGTCTCTTCTTTCAGGATAACCAGGATACGCTCAGAGCCAGACATGCCCAGTTGCACCAGGCTAAAGGACCAGTTGGCGTTGAATGCCGGGTAGTGCAATAAGATCATCAGGCCCATATACGATACCAGGCTGCCCACCGAAAGCTGCTGATGCAGGACCAATAGCAGGCCGTGCAAGAAAGCCGCCACCAGGGCCAGAGAGAGCAGCAACGGCGCGAGATACCACGCCTGCACCAGCCCGTTTTGAATGAAGAAATCGCGATAACGACCGGCGTTGCGCTCGAACTTGCGCTTCTCCTGTCGCTCCTGAGCGGTGGCCTTGACAACTTCGATGCCGCTCACCGTTTCGTTCAATCCAGCATTGAGGTTGCCGAACTGCTCGCGCATACTGTCTGAGACGGGGTTGAGTTTGCGCGAATAGTAGCGCAGCGCGATTAGAAACGCCGCCGTAAACAGCACAGGTGTCAGCAGTAGTTGCCAGTTCAACAGTCCAATGAAGATTACGGTTATACCCAGGCTGGTAAACGAATCAAAGATGAGATCGAAAGCGGGTACGATCATACTGCTCAACTGGGTCATATCGTTGGCGGCGCGTGCCATGATATCGCCGACGCGCTGCCGGTTATGGAAGGTCTGGCTTTTGCCGAGCAGGTTGGCGTACAGCTCGGCGCGCGCATCACGCGCTGCCCGTTTTCCCACCACTTCGACGAAGAGGCGCGCACCCAGATCAAAGCACCCGGAAAGTACCACGATGCCCAGCAGAATGAGCGACAGGCGCACCAACTGCCCCCTGTCGCCGCGCAGGACCGCGTTGAAAGCCTCACCCGTCAGCACCGGCATAAGAGACACCATGATATTGACGATCAAAACAAGACCCACATAAATGATAATAAGGTGGCGATAGCGTGCGAGGTGGGAGGTGACCCAGCGTACTGGACTGGCCCGGTTAAACTGGTATTCGCCAGTAACAGTAAATTCGCGTTTGAGCAAGGGAACTCCCTTCGTTGAGATGCCGCCGAGTTGTGTGATAATCGGTATGCAATGTTGGTACAGATATTCTACCATTACATGGGAATGTTGGCTAGCTATTAGCTCGTGTGGCTTCCTGAGCGGTTCGGTGTTTATTGCCCTGCGCCAGTTTGTCTACTGGCGTCTACCGTTTTAGCTGGTTTTCTCTCGGTATTGCTGTCAAGTGATGGACAGGGCTGAGGTGCTTTCTAAGCTAGTTCGTAGCACTAACACATATTAATACAGTCGTTTTGCGCTCACTTTATTGCTCAGGGTTTTTCCGGTAGACGAGCAAGAATTTGAGTGAGCAGGGTTTTATGCTCGTTTAGTTGTGCTTCTATGGAGTCGAGTCGTTTATCTGTCTTGTTGGCGTTTTCTTGTAAGAAGTTGAGGTGTGCGTTGATTGCCTCTAATTGTATGTTTACTTGCATAGTTTGCTGATCTATTTGTGTTTTGAGTGACGCCAGACGTTTTACTGCGTCTTCGGTTAGTCCTTTGACCATTATTAGCTCTATCGCCGTTTCGCCGTAGGCCTTGATGGTTTCGGTTTTGAATTGCTTGAGGTCGTATTCTACTATGGTCAATCGTTCTTCTTGTGTTGGCATAGGGAGCCTGCCTTTCGTTCTCTAAACAAGTGGTTCTATTATAACATATGCCTCAACTGATGGCTGTGTTTCTGTTGAATGGCAAGCCGTTATGACTGAGTTGGCGGGCTGTATCAAAGGCCTGTCGCGCTTCTTTCCTTCTTCGAGCGCTTGAAGCGAGAGTCCGTTGTTGTTGTAAGCAGTTGCATCATTGGGGTCAAGACGAGTGGCCTGATCGTAGGCAGCCAGGGCCTCCTCGTACCGATCGAGGTCATAGAGTGCATTACCCTTGTTGTGGTAGGCGTCAGCATAGTCAGGGTTAAGACGAATGGCCTGATCGTAGGCAGTCAAGGCCTCCCCGTCCCGCTTGAGTGCATGAAGTACGTGACCCTTGTTGTGGTAGGCAACATCATAGTTGGGGTCAAGACGGATGGCTTGGTTGTAGGCGACCAGGGCCTCCTCGTACCGCTTGAAGCCATAGCGTGCATTGCCCTCTTGTGTCCACTGCTCTTTAGTCATTAGTCCGCGTGAGGTAAGGAGGGCTTTGATAGCTGTGCTGATGCCTCTGGCAACATCGTGAAAGGCCTCGTCGCGGTCGCGCCATCTGGTGATGGGTTTGGCATCGGTGGGAAGCATCTGGATGGTATCCAAAGGTGTTTCTTCCCAATACGTCGGGCGCAGGAGAATGGGAATGACACAACAGTTGCCAGCATGGTGCCGTTCCAGAGCACGTTGCATTTCTTTGCCGTAACAATAGTCGGAGTCCACGAAGTGTGGGCTAATGAGTAACAGGATAACATCGGCGGTAGAGAGGTGTTTGTCAATGGTCTCTTCCCACTGTTCGCCAGGCAAGATTTCCCGGTCGTACCAGTTGGTGAGCTGGTACTGGCGTCGGAGACCAGCCAGGTTGACCTAGAGTTCGTCGCGCAGGGCTTTGTCTTCATGCGCGTAGCAATAAAACAGCTTGATTTCTTGCCCGGGTGTATTAGGTGTCTCTGCCATGCATCTGTGCCTCATCAACTCATGCTGCTTGTATGATAGCATACATCGATGAGGTTGGCTATGCTCTCATAGCAAGCTATTCAGGCTGATACGCGAGTAAGCTAATTTCTCGGTAGCGGTCGTATATCTCACGCAGTTCATATCCATCAGGAAGTACAATCTGGTACCGTGGTTGCATGGTACGGGGGTAGATTTCGGTCCTGGTTGTTCTCTCTGGAAAGAAGACGATGCATTCATGTGGATGTTCCTCTAGCCTACAGCCGTGTTTTCGCATGATTTCCTTCGTTTTCTCTTCTTCAAAGGGGAGGGATGTGAGGTGGTGGAGTGGGTATGTTGGCGCAACGGGATAGGTAAAGTTCTGCTCGTTCATGGCTCTTGCTCCTTTTCATAACGGAAATAGATGCTATAGCAACGATTTTATAATAACGTTGCTTTAACAATACCATTATACGCTCTCTACCGTCAAGCAAGGGGTAGGTGTATGCTGAACGCATGAGATTGAGACTGAGAGTGAAAGAAGTAGCTAAGGCTCGTAGTGTGTCGATGACCAGGCTACACATAACTTCTGAGGTAGCGTATAGTACGATTCGTCGTTTGTTTCGAGACCCCTATGTCGAGGTGACGACGACGACCATAAATAGGCTGGCTCGTGCTCTTGATGTTGCGCCGACTTCTTTATTGGAGGATGCGCCGGATGGGGAGAGCGAAGAAAAGCTCTCGTAGCTCTTCCAGTTCCGAGGCTTTTAAAAGCAGGGCGGCGTAAAATTCTGCTTTCGCGTGTGGTTGTGGAGGCGTTGAAGGAACATAAGGTGAGGCAAGAGCAAGCGCGTATCAAGATGGGTGATCGATGGCGGGAACATGGGTTGATTTTCAATAACAAGTATGGCGGTTTTCTTAATCCTGACTACGTATGGCAATGGTTTAAGAAGTTGTTGAAACAGGCGGGTTTACCTGATGTGCGTTTTCATGACTTGCGACATGGAGCGGCGACGGTTCTGCTTGCGGCAAAAGTAGATTTGAAGGTGGTGTCAGAGTTATTGGGTCATAGCTCGGTTGCTATTACTGCTGACATCTACGCGCATGTGTTGCCAGAGATGCAGCAAGAGGTAGTGAACAAGATGGACGATCTGTATGGACGTTCGTAAATTTTGTTGCGCTGTGTTATGTGCTTAGGATGCTTGACATACATCTTGTTTAAGTGTCTGAAAGAGGCAGATTATATGCCTGAGACCTCCTCATAACATGCTTTACGTAGTTGGGCACTCCAAATTGGCTAACCGCCTCACCGCCTCCCACTTCTTGCAAACTTTTGGGGGATAAGATATCCTTAAAGGAACCATACCCGCCTCGGGAGGCAGAGGAAGATGCCTGCACCGAAACGACCTCGAAGCGTTCCAACCCATGAGTGGGGGCAAATCCGGCCACGAATCCTGTGGCCTGAGCAGGAATTGTATGAGCAAATACGCCCCATGCTCTTGTTTGGGCAGACGGCGGGAGAGCGTGCCAAAGAAACGAATGCCGCACAACGCACCCTTGCCCGCAAAGCCGATGAATTTGAGCGCTCTGGAATGGCGAGTCTCTTTGCAAGGGAGAAGCCAACCGAGCCACCCGAAGCTGAACGCGAGAGTGCGCGTTTCCTTCCCAAAGAGATGCGTCAACTCATCGTGGATCTGCATGCGGAACTCCCGACGATGAGTTGGCGTGAAATTGCCGAGATCTGCTACATTCGTACAGGCCGCAAGCCTTCCCATCACAGCGTCAAACAGGTCATTGCCACCAGTCCCCCTTCCTCGCTTAAAGCCAGGCGTTACCAGCCCTGGGAGATGATCCCTGATCCCGCAGAACGCCGGCTCGCCGTGATTTGCTTGCATGCAGAGGGCTGGTCGATTACCTCAATTGCCCAGTATTTGCAAACGTCCCGGCCCACCATTTACGCCACGCTCAAGCGGTGGGCCGATGAGGGAGTGGCAGGGCTAGAGGACAAGTCCAGAGCGCGAAAAGCTCCACGCAAGGCGACCCTTCCAGTCAGAAATGCCGTCCGAAAACTGCAAGAGAATCCCTTGCTGGGTGAGTATCGAGTCCATACGGCGCTCTTGCGCATGGGCATTGAGGTCAGTCCCGCGACCTGTGGCCGCATCATGGCTGCAAACCGGCAGATCTACGGCTTGCAGAAACCTCCCCGTTCTCAAGCTGGCCCCAAGCAGGAGATGCCGTTCAGAGCGGCAAGGAGGCATCAGTATTGGAAGCTGCGATGTCAGATATATTGAAGAGCATCTGCTTCCAGACCCCAAGCCCGTCTATGTCATCACCATTTTTGAGAACTTTTCGCGCATGGTCCTTTCGTCAAAGATCTCAGCTACACAGAACCAATGGGACTTTCTCTCTGTATTGGTCGATGCCATTCGCAACTTTGGGGCTCCAGAAGCTCTCGTCACTGATGGTGGAGGCATTTTTTACTCCAATATGGCGATGGCTCTGTACGAGATGCTCGGTATCCGCAAGGAGCGGATCGAATCGGGGCAGCCTTGGCAAAATTACGCAGAAACCTTGTTCTCGGTCCAAAAACGGCTTGCGGACCATGATTTTTCCAACTCGCGCACTTGGGCAGAGATCCAGCAGGCACACCGGAAATGGTGGATCAATTACAATCAGGAGCATCATTTGGCCCATGAGAAGCGCCAGGACGGGCGTCATAGCCCAGAGGCAGTGCTGCGTGGGGTGCTAGGACGGACTTACCCGGAAGAGGTGCTCTCCCGTGTGCTGTATGCCACCCAGTTTACCCGTCATCTGGACCGGCATGGCTATGTCAGGTTCAAGAAGTGGCGCTTCTTTGGGGAAGATGGCCTCGTCGGCGAAGAGGTCTCGGTCTGGATGTACGAAGGAACCCTCAAGATTGAATATCAGACCACCGCTCTCTCAGAATATACGCTGCGCTTCTCGCCTGATCACAAGCAGATTGAAGCGGTGAACAATCCCCGGCACATCGAAACCCATTTCCGTAGCCCGCAGCTTGATCTGTGGCAGGTTTCAGATACCGAGTGGCTGCTGGCTTTGCGACAACCCGAACGGCACAAACATCAGAAACATCTTCGGCTCTCTGGGATCGTGCAACTCCGATTCCCTGAGTTGCTTGAGGTCGATCAGGCGCTCTAATGCACACTCGATCAACACAGAGGATACGTCTGTTTGCGACTCTCCCGCTTCGTGCAAACCTACGAACCCGCGATCAGCGCCGAGGTGTGATCGAAGCAGACTTGGCCTCGACGCGGCTTGCGCAAATGTACAAGCCACAGTTCGCCACCCTCCCCTGGACTCGCCTCGCTTACCTGTGATGGCTCTGTGAGCACTCGGCGCGAAGAGTGAGCAGCACAACCATTCGCCGTTTGAAAAACCCCTTCACATCTAGCTTTACCCATCTCTCCTCGCCATTTTGCCCTACTGACGCAGGTCTCCCCGTTTTGGCGGATGTCTTGTCAGATTACCGTATCGCTACAAACGCATAGCTTCGGCGCGAAGTGCCGAGTCGGCTGCAAGCGGAGGTTGGGCTTCGTTTTTGGCAGACAGGGAAGCGATGGCAGATGACTTGAAGCCTCTCACAATCAGCCAGACCGCTAGAACCATCTCTTGCACGGCGATGGGAAGAGCCAAAACGACCTGGAACGTCGACAAAGGACCGATGAGACCGAGCATGACGAACATGCCGGCCACCAGACACAATGTGGCTCCCACCAGACCCCAACCTGATAACCATCGAGGAACCAGTCTTGTGTGATAGAAGATGGCATAATACATCAGAGCACCCAGGCTAAAAGCCAGCAGCGACCCCACATTGCCCACCCAATGATATGCCGCTACGACGACGACACCTAATGTTTGATAATACGAGGAATTCGCAGCTCCAGCTTTGACAAATTCCTGGCTTACTGTCACTAGCACTAGGAGGCACATGACCCCAGCGATATAGAACACTCCCTCAATCAGCCTGAAACCAACGGCTCCAAGAGCCAGACCTTCATGAGATTTTCTGAGGAGTGGATAGAACGCAATGGCGATACTCGCCGATGCCGCAGCAGCGACAAACTTAAGAAGCACTCCGAATGTGACCTGGTTTGCATTGGCAGCAACACTCGCCAGATAATTTGGCGCATTCATCGGTGCTGAAAATGGTATACTGAGGAGACTGGCAACCGTCGCCGTGATGAGTAAGACTCCCGCAATGATGGCGGTCTTTCTGTATCGATTCATTTTTTCCTCCTGACTGGGTTTTTCCCGCTTTGATCCTGCTGATGGGACATACTACTGTGTTGCTGAACCAGCCTTAAAGCCCTTGCTCACGAGCCATCACCCGATGACTCACTCTCCTCCCCTCACGGCCTGGGGGCATGTTTCTCTGCGTTCCTCGTGCTCCTCCCATTCGTTTTCCCGTTCAACTTGCATCCCTCACCTCGTTCTACTCAGTTCTCCAGGGCTCAGAGAGGTCTTCTGAAGCAAGTATAATCCAGGAACCTCACCGAGGAGTCACAAAAGGGGGCTGTCCCATCACACGTCCGTCACACTTTACCCGAGGGATCGCTCGTGGGATCTTCGGCCTCTTCTGGCGAGGCTGCACCACCGGCTATGGTCTTTTCGACTCCACGGAGGAAATGGAGCAGGCCGGGGTGGAAGCCGCATCAAAGAAGAGTGAAAGCGGTCCAGATCGTGCGTGAGGACCGATGAACGCGACGCGAGCCGAATGGGCTGCCGGGCGTCCCGTGGGTTCGCAGGTGTGCGCGAAGCGGGAGAGTCGCAAACAGGCGTACCCCAGAGCTTGATCAAGTTTGCTCTCATAGGCAAAAACTGCCGCCTCGCGCCGCGCCGACTATTCATCCTGTTCCGTCTTCCATATCGCACGCGCCGGTTGGGCAAAGCCGAGGTCTTTCAATGCTCATCTCCGCAACCGGATACCAGCGTCCTCGCCCACGAAGGAGAGCCAGCAGTTGCCCCTTCCTGCATCTGATGGCCATCACCTGTCCCAGTGGACACTTCACCTGTGTACATCCATGAAAGGCTTGCTCCCACAGCGCGGCCTTGATCTCTTCTAGATCTGCTGACTGTATAGACATCTCCTCATGGACAAGGGATTGGTGGCTCGGCGGTGAGGGCATACAATGGGGGAGAGGGCGCTGGTGGGCGAAAAAAGGTGTAGAGATCCACCAGGATCTCCGTCGCCAGCTCCGCCGCGCACGCGGCGTGGTAGACAGCCAACCTGGCATCGTCCGAGAGGATGAGCGGATAGGCTGCCAGGGCGAGACCACAGTAGGAACACCGTTTCGACAAACTCGCAATTCCCGCACGCCTGCGGTGTTCGTCGTTCAGGATGAGCATGAGAGGTTCCTCCTACACCGACATTGAGAATCTGGCGCGATCAAGAGCGACTCGCGCTTTCAAGAGTGAGTGTAGGAGATGGTCTGACGGTTGACAAGGGGGTTTGCCAGGGCTCACTGCCCAACTACGTAAAGCATGTTATGAGGAGGTCTCTGTTTTGGTAGATTTTTTTTCTGAGTGTGGAGAGATATGGCTGCTCGGGATGAAAGAAAGCAAGCAGGCTCTATTGAGATTGTATCTGATAATGGGAGGAAATTCAAGGCTTGAAGGACATTCGGGTGGAGCATTCGCGCTCTGTGCCAGGGTATGTGAAATACCGGTCAATAGCATCGTATAGTAGATGAGACTACTTATGACAGGTTGGTGAATGTATGCAGAATGAAAAATCTCTGAATGTGCAGCCCATCGCGTCCTCTAAGGATGAAGCATCTAAAAATCAACTCGATCATCCTGGTAAGAAAACACCATTGAAATTTCGCCACATATTGGCGCGAGTTGTGCTCGTCCTCTTGTTCATCATCGGCTTCTTCTTTTCGGTCATACCGGCGGGGCGCGCTGCGGCTCGCGCGCTGTATATTCTGCCTGAACTGATCCTGGCATCGCAGCCGGGGGCGCTTTCGCTGGCTGAGGAACCGATACGGCATGTACAGAAAACCATTCCGTCCAGCAACGGTACAGTCTATCTGGATATTTACGAGCCGACTACGCCGCCGCCGGTAATTCCGGGGGCGCGTGAAGGGGTAGTGGTTATTCCGGGCGTGGGTGATGAACGCGCGGTTGACCAGCTTGTCAATTTCTCGCAGGGATTGGCGCGGGCGGGGCTGGTGGTGATGGATATGACCACGCCTACATTGCTCAACTACGACCTGTCGTACCAGGATTCGGACGCGGTTGTGCAGGCGTTCAAGACGCTGGCAAGCTGGCCGGGCGTCGGTTCGCAGCGTGTTGGTATTATCGGCTTTAGCGCGGGCAATGCGCTGGCAGCCTTTGCGGGCGCTGATCCGCGTGTTCGTGAACAGGTGGCTTTCATTCTCTGTTTTGGCGGCTACTTCAACACCACGACGCTATTGCGCGACTTCGGACGCCGCGCTTTAGATGTGAATGGACAGGCGCAGCCCTGGCACCCACAGTATGTGCCGGTTGAGGTGCTGGCGAATGTGATTGCGCCTTTGTTGCCATCCAATGAAGCATCGCGTATGATAAACGCGCTCGCGCCCGGCGGCGCGCCGCTCACCCCTGACGAACTGGCGCAATTTTCGCCGGATACCGTCGCCATCTATCACCTGCTCAACGGCGATGAGCCGGGCCAGGCGGATGCCAACATTGCCGCGCTCTCCGCGCCCATTCACGCCCTGCTCGATCAACTCTCGCCGAGCCGCGTTGTCGAGCAGATTCGCGCTCCCATTTACCTGCTGCACGACCGCAGCGACCAGTACGTACCGTTCACCCAATCGATAGACTTTGATGCCGCGCTCAACCATTTGCGCCATGCGCACGATTTTGCGCTATTCGGCATTTTTCAGCATGTGGAGGTGAAGTCAAATATCGATTTCGGCCAGTTGCTCGGCGATGGTCTCTCGCTTAACCGTATTCTTAACGAGGTGCTGCAACCAGGCGTTTGAAGCGTTGGAATAGCTGCGAGCCTGCCGTCGCATGTCACCCTGAGCGAAGCGAAGGGTCTGACTCGCCGGGGACAGAGATCCTTCGCTTCGCTCAGGATGACATGCGAGGTTGGTAGGGGTGCCCGAAGCTGATAAAGTGAATGCCTATGGGAGCAAGTCCCGCCCCTACCCTGCTACGAAGCATTGGAATGGAGTAAATTATGCTGCTACTTTCTCTCATCTGGGTGGTAATCGGGTTGCTGCTTGGTGCGCTGGCTTGTGGCGCGAAGCTGCGCCCTGCGTCATGGGGCAAGCGTGGCTGGCTGGTCATGCTCGGCATCGGCATGATGTCTGCATTGCTCGGTGGCTGGCTGGGCGCGTGGCTATTCGGCCCGCAATTTGCGACTGTGGCTGCGCTGTGGGTCGGCGTGGTGGGCGTCGTTCTGCCCCGGTTTTTCGTGGGAAGAAAAGCGAGAGGGTCTTTTTCGTCCTGATGATCTTTGATAACCGAATCAGGGAATGGGGTCGTCTTCTGTAGGGACAAGGAGCGGGGTGGAGCGGATGAGGGGGCCTTGTGCTTGTCCTGGTTGGAGTGCGACCATGCTGCCTCACGGAACCCGGGCGAATCACGCTGCCGGCAGGACAAGCACAAGGCCCCCACCCATCCCCACATCCGCCCCTTGTCCCTACAGGACGGGGCAGGACGCATTGCTGCATTCGGTTGTCAAACATCATCAGGACGGGGGCAATGCGCATTACCCCATTCGGTCGTCAAACATTATCAGGACGGAGGCGGACGTTTCCGGTTATTGCTCGATTCGGTTGTCAAAGTTCATCAGAATGGTGGGGACGAAAGCGTCCCGTCAGTGTTCTATCATTGAATTCAAAGGAGCAATTAGCCGTGATAAATAATAGCGAAAACACGCCAATGCAGCAGCCAGCCAGGAAGCAGGAACGCGGCAGGGCATTTATCGTCTTTGGCTCTATCTCTGCGCTATTGAGCATAGCGTTGTTTGTGTTCGCGCCTATGGTTGTGTCTTCGACAATAGACGCCAATAAAGTGTCAAAGGGTGTCGGAGCAATAAGGGGTGGAGGATTGATAAATGGATTGGCGATTGAAATTGCCAGAGGCATAGCAGAGGCAATAGTGATGGCGGGCATCTTCTTCTGCATTATCGGCATTATTATGATTGCGACTGGCGTGGTGAGGGAATACCGGCGACGAAAAACTCCTGTGTTTACAGATGATCTATATCCGTAATCATTGTAAGGGCGGGGGAAGGGTTGAGTGGGGTGGGGACCCTTGCGGTCGCCCTCGCCTCCACGATAGGCGGTAGCGTGGCGTGACCGCTATGTGGTTGAGTGGGGTGGTGACCCTTGCGGTCGCCCTCGTCCACTAAGTATGGATTGCAAACGCGCCACGAACGCATTCTCCTGGCCCTCTTTGAAGATGCCCAGCACGTAGCGGTCGGGGCGCACCAGCACGAACAGGCGCGGGTTGCGCAAGGGGAAATGCTTGACATGGTTTTGCATTGCCACAAAACGCACATCTAAACGCTGCCAGATGTCCGATTTCAAGGAGGAGAAGGCTTTTTGCGGATCATCGTGCAGGCGCAATAACGCAAAGCCCGGCCCCAGCGCAGTATCCAGCAGCGCTTTCTCGCCTGTATCACTCATAATTTCGGGTTGGGGCAGCATCTTGCCTGTCATGGAGGCGGCATTTAGGGATGCGATTATGGACGTAATGGAGGACGCGACAGAGGTTGCAAAAGAGGACGCGATAAATCGCGTCCCTACGGGACGGGAGAGTAGGAAGCCTCTGGTGTAGCGGGGTTGGGGTTTGATGTCGGCTTCGCTGAGGAAGCGGCGTATGGGGGGGATGGTGTTGAGCGTGTGGAAGATGGCATCGCGCAGCAGGGCCAGGGGCTTTGAGGTGGGCATCACGATAGCGCCCAGGAAGGTCGAAAGCCGTATGAGTTGCCGTGTGTGATGGCGGCGCTCCACTGAGTAGGTGTGTAACAGCGCGGGATGCGCCAGTCCTTGCAGAGCGAGGCGCAGTTTCCAGCAGAGATTATGCGCGTCACGCAGGCCGCAGTTCATACCTTGACCCCCAAAAGGCGGCATCATATGCGCGGCGTCTCCGAGCAGGAAGACGCGCCCCCGCGCATACGTAGCGGCAGAGGCGGCATGAAAGGTGTAGACGACGCTGCGCGTGATTTGCGGGGCGAAGGGGCCACCGCTCTGACGAATCAATTGATTCGCGCGTCCTGCCTGTAACAGGTCTGCTTCTGTCTCGCCAGGTAGGAGCATAAATTCCCAGCGCCGCCGCAACTGCGGGGCCGGGACAGTCACGGCTGGCCGGTCGGGATTGCAGAAGAATTTGACGGTGGTCGTGGTGTCGGGGTCCTGCTCGGTGTCGTTGACCAACCACTTCTGGGTGTAGGTTGAGCCGCACATGGGAATGTTGAGGTCGCGGCGTATGCCACTTTTCCCGCCGTCACAGGCCAGAAGGTAGGCGCATTCGATGCGCCTGGATGGTGATGGTGGACCGCCGCCGGGCGTGGTGACGGTGACAACAACCCCGTCGTCATGTTGCTCGAAGCATTCAACCTCGCTCTGGAACTGGATGGAGACGCACGAGTAGCGCTTGAGGCCGTTGCGCAAGATGGCTTCCAGCGTGGGCTGGTGAAATGTGGAGATGAGGGGAAAACCATTGGGTTTGCGGGTAGGGATGACCCTGGCAAGCAAACGTTTCCCGGAGATGTAGTGCGCTTCAACGTCCAGCAGCGCGTGTTCCATCACGGCGCGGTGCAGTCCCATGGCCTGGCAGATACGCAAGCCTTCATCATCGATACTGATGGCCTTCGGATATTCGCTCAAGCCCGCGTTGCGCTCAAGAATCAGTGTGTCGATACCCATCATGCCCAGCAGGTTGCCCGCGGCCAGCCCGGTCGGGCCAGCGCCCACGATGATAACTGAGAAAAAGGGGGTCATTGCTTGCTCCTACAATTTTTTCAAAGCCAGCACGCTATTCGCGCCGTTAAGACTGCGCCCGCCCAGCAATACTGCATGTTGCAAGAGAGGCGTTCCTATTTCGCGGATGGGGCGGAGGTGGTGACGCGGGTCGGGTTGCTGGCAGTTGATGGTTGGGGGAATCGTGCCATGACGGAGCGAGAGCAGGGCGGTGATGGTGTCGATGGCTCCGGCGGCAGCGAAGCTGTGGCCGAGCATGGAGCGCGGGACGCTGACGGGCAGAGTTTCAAGATCGGGACTAAAGGCGCGGATGAGGGCGTCCGCTTCGGCGGCGTCGGCAGCGTGGGTGGCGCGTCCGTCGAGGCTGAAATAGCCGATGTCTGATGCGCGCAAGCTGGCTTCTTTCATGGCGTCGCAAATGGCGCGGGCGTAGCGTGAACCATCGACTGGCGAGACATGCAAGCCATGCGCGTCGTTGGTCTGCGCGTAGCCAACCAGCTCGCCATAGATGGGCGCGCCCCGGCGTATGGCATGTTCGTATTCCTCAAGGATACAGATACCCGCGCCCTCGGCCAGAATCAGGCCGTTCGCGCGACGATCAAAGGGACGATAGGCGCGTGGATCATCTCCTAACACACAATGGCCGCTCTGGGCCAGCGTCAGGAGCGCGAACGGGTGCAGCATGGCTTCGCACCCGCCGCCGATAATCACATCCGCCGCGCCGCGTTGAATGGCCCGATAGGCTGTCCCCAGCGCGTCAAGCCCGCCCACAAGGTCGTTGACGGGCGCTTTGCAATATCCCTGGAGGCCATAGCGCAGGGCGATTTGCCCGGCGTTAGCCACTTGCAGCCACGCAATAGCGGTGTAGGCGCTCATTGCGCGCGGCCCGCGTGTATGCAGGGCTTCCATCTGTCGCAGTACGTACTCTATGCCGCCCATCGTATTGGCAATCACCGCTCCAACGCGCTGCGGCTGTTCATGCTCCAACAAGAGGTGCGCGTCCTCTACAGCCTCTTGAGCGGCGGCCAGCGCCATATGCGTCATGCGATCAGTGCGGTTCGCCAGTTTGCGATCAAGGTAGCGCTCAGCACGAAACTCGCGCGCTTCCCCCGCGACCTGCACGGGCAACTCTAGTGATGCGAAGCGCGGCACCGGTTCAATACCGGAAACGCCAGCGCTGGTGGCGCGCCAGAACGCCTCTTTGCCGATACCATTCGGCGCGATGATGCCCAGACCGGTGATGACGACGCGGCGTGGCGAGTGTTGGGTAGTCCGTAGGGGTGGGGACGCTTGCGTCGCCCGTCGTAGGGTTTCCATATCCTCTGCTGATGGATCGTCTTCACCGGCACGGGCGACGCAAGCGTCCCCACCCAACCCTTCATCCACCCCCGCCCCTACGGATGAAAGAGGCACAGTTCGCGCCAGTAGCAGCGCGCTGTTGACGCCGCCGAAGCCGCTGGAGTGGGTGAGGGCGATGTCGATGGCGGCGCGCCGCGCTATGTTGGGGACGTAGTCCAGGTCGCATTGTGGGTCGGGTTGCTGCTGGTTGATGGTGGGGGGGATGTGCTGGCGATCCAGGGTAAGCGCGGTGACGATGGCTTCGATGGCGCTGGCGGCGCCCTGGGTATGGCCGATCATCGACTTGGTGGCGCTGATGGGAATGTGATAGGCATGTTCGCCAAATACCGCTTTATAGGCCGCTGTTTCGGCGCGTTCGTTCAGCGGTGTTGAACTGCCGTGGGCGTTAATGTAGCCGATCTGTTGAGGAGTGATACCGCTTTCTTGCATGGTCTGGCGCAGCAGCGATTGCAGGGGCTGCCCGTCTTCCGGCAGCGCGGTCATGTGATAGGCATTGCTATTGGAGACGAAACCGATCACTTCTGCGTAGATGTGTGCGTGACGCGCCAGGGCCGCTTCATATTCTTCCAGCACCAACACGCCGGCGCCCTCCGCCATCACAAAACCATCGCGCTGCCCATCGTAGGGGCGCGACGCTTCTTCCGGCGCGTCGTTGCGCGTACTCAAGGCTCTCATCACGGCAAAGACGTTGATGCCGGAGGCATTGATGGCGGAATCGGAACCGCCTGCCAGCATCGTTTCGGCGCGCCCTTCCTGAATGGCCCAGTATGCCTGCCCGATGGCGTCCGCTCCGGCGGAGCAGCCGGTCGAGAAGACAGCGCACGGCCCATGCAGGCCATGATGGGCGGCAATGATGTTCGCGGGGGCGTAGCTCAACAGCATCGCCAGGGAAGATGTATCCTGTTCCTGCATAGAGAGATGAGGCGGGTGCGCGCCATTACCGGTGAAGCGCAGCCACATTTTTTCACCTTCGTCAACCGAAGACATGGCTGTGCCCATAAAGACGCCCGTTCTCTCCTGTTGCTCTTCATGCTGGACGTTCAACAGTTCGCTATCCATAACGGCAAGGTTGGCGGCCGCCAGCGCGAATTGCGTGCCGCGATCCAGCAGGCGCACCTCCTCTGGCGCTAGACCGAGCAGTTGGGGATCGAAGTCGGGAACCTCGCCTGCGATGCGCGTCGGCAACTGGCTGGCATCGAAACGAGTGATCGTCCTGATGCCTGAGCGTCCGGCGATGCAGGCCGCCCAGAATGCCTCTTTACCAATACCTGTGGGAGCGACGACGCCGAGACCCGTAATGACAACCCGCTTGATACGCTTCATAGTTGTTTTGCCCTGTTCCTGGTTGTATCGCACCTCGCGATACTGTTATAGGTAGATACGAATAAAAGATACTCCTGGATAAGGACAGGGTCAGGTGAGGGACGTATGATGGCGTTCTCCTGCAAGAAATGTGTGTATGAGAGCATTCACCTGTTCGGCCTGCGCGTACATGAAGAATCGCTCATCCCCTGCAATGACGTGGTAGCCAGCGCAAATGGGTAGATGCTGTGCCAGCCAGCGTGTTTTCGCTTCTGGCGAAAGCGCATCATCGGCGCGATTGATCAGCAAAACGGGCATGGTCAGGCGGTGCAAAAGCTGCCGTATATCGAAATTATGAATAATAGGCAACACGGAGAATTTGTAGACCGCGGGCCATTTCGCGATTTTTGCAAATTGTCCCTCGATCAAGGGGCGGGGGAGTCGTGGTGGAGGAAAGGGTTCCAATATCGGGTCCGAGGGCGACCGCAAGGGTCCCCACTCCTCGTCTACTCCACCCCCGCCCTTACAATGACTACGACGGGAGGCGGTGATGTAGTTGATGACGATGCGGCGCAAGAACCGGGCGGGGAGAAAATGCTCGACGGGCAGGCGTAAGAAGAGTTCGTGCAGCAGCCAGATGAATGGGTGCGGGGCGATCTGGTAATCGGCTGCCTGGGCGATGATGATGAGTGAGCGACAACGCTGCGGGTACTGGATGGCAAACTCGAACAAGACCATAGCGGCATCGCCATGCCCGACAAGATCGACCTGTTGCAGCCCCAGACTATCAAGCACGCATAGCAGTTCCGCCGCGCGTTCGGCCAGCCCGACGGAACGCGAGCGATTTTCCTGGCGTCGATACATGATGACGCGCCTCGACCGGCTGAACGCTTGTACCTGGCGCGCGTAGACCCATTCCAGGTGTTCGAGGATGGGTACAAAGACCAGGGCTTCTCCCTCGCCGGTATCGATGAGCGGCATATCGACGTTCCCTACGGGAAAACGCTGCCATAGCAATTCGATATACTGCACATCGGCATGAAATGTGGCTTCGTCAATCAAGGGACTGGTAGTAGTGGTGGTCGGGGCGTTCATGATGCTCCTCCGGCGAAACGTTGGACGCAATAAGTAGAGTTAGTATATTATATGGCATTGCTAATCATCCAGTACGGGCCAGGGCGACCAGCTTCCTGACGATGAATACGAGGTTATTTCGGTTATGGCATTGCTAATCATCCAGTACGGGCCAGGGCGACCGCAAGGGTCGCCCGTACAATACACGAACTTTGCTAACCGCTCGTCGTATGGTAGGGGCGACCCTCGCGGTCGCCCTGGCCCGTCGCATTGTGGTCGCCCTGGTGCTCTCATCGGATTTTGCACAACTAATATTTCCCCTGCGCGTATACTTTATGGCAGAGAATGATTAAGAGGAATAGATAATAATGCAACAGCAATTTTTTGAACAACCGCGCCAGCAACAGCGACAGTATGCTGAGACGAAGGGCGCGCTCGCGGCTCCTAAACGACGGTCATTTCTGAATAGTGTTTTCTATTTGCTTACAGCGTTACCTCTGGGGGTTGGGTATTTTGCGCTGCTGGTGACGGGCTTCTCATTGGGTTTCGGGGCGCTGGCTATATGGATTGGGCTGCCCATTCTCTACGTGACGCTGCTTGTGTGGCTGCGGCTGGCATCTTTTGAACGCGCGCATACCATGCGTATGCTGGATATCTATATTGAGCCGCTATCGACCCAGAGACTGAGTGGGATGAATTTGTGGCAGTCTTTGAAGATGCGTATGACTGATCCCGCTACCTGGAAAAGCCTGTTATACTTGCTGATGAAGTTCCCTTTCGGCATCTTTTCTTTCACGCTAACCGTCACCCTGCTAACCACCTCCATCGCTAGTATCCTATCGCCACTTTCATATCTGATTACAACGCTGCTCGTAGCTCTGAAGACTATTCCGGCAAACACCTTAATTCATGTCGGGCCATATGGTAGTTTCCCGATTGATGGGCAATTTCGTTTATCCTCGCTGCTGCTATCACTCATTGGAACCATGGTTGGCATCTCCCTCCTCTACATTTCCCGCATCATCTTGAACTTCGTAGCCTACCTGTGGGGTGAATTCGCGCGCATGACGCTCGGCAGGCAGAGCGTGCCGCAGCCGATGGAGGCGCGCGAATTTGAAGGACGCTCGCTGGATTAGCGTCTGATGTTAGTAACCGGCCAGATGATAGAACTGCAAGCGTTGACCTGGAGGAATAGGCCCCGTTCTGGTCAACGCTTGCAGTTCTCTCACCTGCCGCCGTTAGATATGCCGCCGTTCAAATCCTCGGCGATGGCCATGAATTGTTCGAGGGCGGCTTGCAGGTCTTCGACGATGCTGGCGGCCAGCGCGCCGGGGGTAGGGAGGTCGTCGGCGTCTTCGAGGCTTTCGTCGCGCAGCCAGAAGAGGTCGAGGCTGAGCTTGTCGCGTTTGAGCAGGTTGTCGTAGCTGAAGGAGTGGAATCGCTCGCTTTCCTGGCGCTGGTGGCGGTTCTCGGCGTGGTAGCGGGTCACGAAATCGTCGAGGTGGGCGCGTGTGAGGGGATTGGTGCGCAGGGTGAAGTTCTGGTTGGTGCGCAGGTCGTAGACCCACAGGCGTTCGCTCCAGTGCGTGGGGCTGGCGGGTTTCTTATCGAAGAAGAGCACGTTGGCTTTGACGCCCTGCGCATAGAAGATGCCCGTTGGCAGTCTCAGCAGGGTATGCACGTCGCAGACTTCCAGGAGCTTGCGGCGGATGGTTTCGCCCGCGCCGCCCTCGAAGAGCACGTTGTCGGGCACGACGATGGCGGCTCGTCCGTGCGGCTTGAGCAGGGAGACGACGTGCTGGAGAAAATTCAACTGCTTGTTGCTGGTGCTGGCCCAGAAGTCGTCGCGCACAATGGTGGTGTTTTCGCGCTCCGAGCGGCCTTTCTCGTTGACAACGGACAGGCTGCTCTTGCGGCCAAAGGGGGGATTGGTGAGGGCCATGTCGAAATATTCGCCGGGATGACCGAGCAGGCTATCTTTGACATGCACTGGTTCGCGGCCCTCTTCGTCGCTGCCGATGCCGTGCAGGAAGAGATTCATGACACAGAGGCGGGCGGTATTATCGACGATCTCCCAGCCGCGCAGCGCGTCGTTGCGCAGAAAGCCGCGCTGGTCGCGGTCTAACTGGTAGTTGCGCGCGATGTAGTCATGCGCGGCCAGCAGGAATCCGCCCGTGCCGCAGGCGGGATCGACGACGCGCTGACCCGGCGCGGGATGCATTACATCGACGATGGCCTGGATGAGCGGGCGCGGCGTGAAGTATTGACCCGCGCCGCTTTTGGTGTCTTCGGCGTTCTTCTGCAACAGCCCTTCGTAGGCATCGCCTTTGACATCGGTATCGAGCGCGGTCCACGTTTCGCGGTCGATCAGGTCTACGATCAGGCGGCGCAGGTGCGCGGGGTTCTGAATTTTGTTGAGAGCCTTGCGAAAAATAATACCCAGCATACCCTCGGCCTTGCCCAGTTTCTCCAGCGCCTTGCGATAGTGCTCTTCCAATTCTGCCCCGTCGCGGTCCAGCAGGCTTTTCCAGTTGCAGTCTTCGGGGATATGCAGGGGATGCGAGTGCAAGCCTGCCGGTAACTGCGCTCGTTCGTAGGCCATTTTGAGAAAGAGCAGGTAAGTAAGCTGCTCGAACGTAGTCGCCATAGGACATGCCATCGTCGCGCAAAATGTTGCAGTAGTTCCAGAGTTTCTGGACGACCTGTTGTGTGTGGGTGCTCATGAAATATTTATGTTCTCCTCTAGCAGAGTATTTATTTCAGCATTCCGGTTCAATATAGGACATATACCGCTCATTTTGCGCGGTATTAATTTTTTTGTAACTGTTCAGTTTTCCTTCCTGCCTGCGGCGGAGAGGATTCGAGAAGCAATGAGACCTCAATCGTTCCTCTTTCTCCATTTAACCTCTACAGTTCGGGAAGCACGCATGCAGAGAACACCTGTAACTCCTCTGATTCTTGTGTCATGGGTATACTTTAGTCGGTTTTCTCTCCTTTGGCAAGTCTGCTTGACTACCCAGCGAGCCGGTTCCTCCAGCCTTCGATTGATGGACGTTCAATCCGTCCAGATAAATATGCCGCTAACGCCTCAGGCTCACCATCCTATAAACAGACTACGGTAACAATTCTACCTGGTCTTTACGCGCCGCATTGGTTCCAACCCTGACCCGTGGCGTATTGATCACATAAGTAATTGGGGCTGGATACGGGATTTGAATCAGACCATGTCTGATACAGCAGGTGGTTCCCCTGGTGCACCAGGCTAAAGTAGTCGCCTGGCTGCCAATCGCCAGGTAGGCAACCATCTCCTGCCGGTGTGTACCACGAAGATTGCACGGTCCCGACAAGGCTACCATCAGGCATCACCGTGAACGCTATCGTGTCGTTGCCGTTACACCAATCTCCCGCGGGAGAAAAGCCATCATGCCAAATATCCTGCCCGGTATTATCTGGCTTAATTGTCAGGTCATACCCATGGACATGCCATGTACCTAAGTATGTGCTGTATACTGCCTGGGCGTCAAACCGTGTGACCGTGACCGTGTATGAGGTGGTGTTGGGGTTAAAACCAGGCGGCAATGCCTTGTTGAGCGCCTCGGCGACTGATGCTTCAACCACGTCAGGAATAATGTTGAGGCTGCCGAGGATATCCACCAGCACACCCTCCAGATTTGCTTTCTCCAGAACAGTGGCGATACAACCCCTGGCAACGTCAACCAGTTTTCCAATGTTCTCCATACTGAAGGATGTGGTGACTACGGATCCGCTATGAGCCGCAGTGTTAATGCAACTCAGCATATCGAAATTCTTAGATACCCATGCAGCCGGTGTTCCCGATTTAGCCTCCACTTTGCCGACAGTAAAGATTTCCTGAAGCACCGCTTTGACGCCACCTTCACCCGCCGCATCCGCTAGCTTTCCTATCGGAGCAAACAGTTGCAGAACGACCAACCCGACATCTTCGGCGACAGATAAGGCATCCAGGTTTAGGCTCAGCTTGACGCTGTGTTTCATGCTTGATGTGACCGTTAGGGAGCCAAGGTTGGCACCAGGGATCACTGCCTCGTGCTGAGTAGCCCAGAAGCCGTTTCGGATAAGGTTGACCAGGTCGCCCCCATTCGTAAAAACATCGCTGAGCCTCTGGGTAACCCCTTGAGGGAAGAGGTTAATTCGCACGGGGAATCCATAACCATTCCTCAGACGCAGCGTGTTGTCCCCTTTGCTGGCCGACTCGGCACATGCTGTCAAGCGGTTGAGCAGTGACATGGTTGTCACTGTCAGCTCCTGACTTTGTGGTGAACATGTGAGTGCCGGTGCAATGCCGAATAGGTCTTTCACGAATGAGACAATCACTTGCTTGTAGAGGTCGATATACCACCTGGTGATCGTAATCTGGGCGTTGATTACCGTGTTGATCGTCAAGCCGCCCACGTGGACAACCTGTTTCAACGGATCAAGAAAGATCGCAGAAAAAGTTGAGAAATGAGGTGCTATGGCACTAATGGTGTGTGCCTTAGCATCGACCGTTGATCCAATCGGCATCCATGCATCAAAACCAGGATCGAACACAGCCATACCCAGGTTCGTCGGCGTTACTCCCTCAGGTAAGGCCTGGGGATTGTAGCTTAAGGTAACCTGAACCTTCCCTGGTTCAAGCGCGCCACTTACTATATCGATGTCTACCGGAGAACCCAGAGCGCTAAAGCCCTTAGCGGTTTCGTTGAGGCTTTTCGCAGCAGATGTGTTGGTCTTGAATGTGATTCGCGTACCTGGTGTCTGAGCGCCTGCTGGGATATGCAGTACTACTGACCCATCAGGCGAGGTAAGGGTGCCATTGTTTGTAATGACAGGGATGAGATTGTGGATATAGGCTAGATAGCCGCCTCCCACAAGCACTACCAGGAAAACGACAGCAATCACCGTCATAGTCCAACGTTTCATAAAGCATACCTTTCTCAAAGCGTAGAGCTTAGCTCCCACCTGGAATCGTTATGTTCCATTGTAAATGGGTGCCAGTGTTTACGGCAGGAAGCTGGAAATACACCTCATACACACCGCTCTGGATGGGTACCTGAAAATACAGAATAATGACCCCTGTATTCCCTGGCGGTATCGTGTTACCAGGAAGAGAGTTAGAGGTGCCTTCATGAGGAATGCTGGTGTTGCTGTCAACAGGATACAGATTGAAATCGCCTACCCCTATTTGTGACCCTGCGCCTGTAGGGTCGCTCTGTTGTATATTTGTGGCAGTCACCTGCAACTCAATAAAGCGATTCCCAGGTTTTGGTGTCGCAAACCCGCCTTGAGCAAAGTCATCTTTCACAGTGGCATTACTCAATACCAGGACGACAACAAAATGCCAATAACCTGGAAAGTCGATGGTTGTACCTGCTGAATTCGCAGAATTCGCTCCACAAGCACTACATACGAGTACAAGCAACAAGAACACGGCCCGGAGTGCTTTCTTCATACTCCATGGGCGACCCCGTGAGATGACAGCCTCTTTATGAGCATTCAAAAACATGTAAGGTACTCCTTTTTAGCGAGCGGACTATATTCCCCAAATGTGAGGATGAGCCTTTTTTCAAGTTTCAAAAACATGCACTCTCCCACAACGCCACCTGCTCCATCCCCTTCATATCTATCTTTACCGGCGCACCAGGCACTTTGACGGCAGCCCCGGCACGCCCATTGCCAGCCTTGCCCTTCTTCTGCACCCCATCGCGCTCCCCGCGAATGCGCTCTAACAACACGCTGGCAGGCTCATCACGCGGGTTCTGTGGCACGAGCCGACCCGCGAACGCCTCCGCGAGAATGGTCTGGCGCAGCCGTTCGGCGCGTTTCAGGTTTGCTTCGACTTCCAACTCTGTCTTCGCAATGATGGAGAGACGCGCTTCGACTTCGGAGACGATTTGTTCTTGCTCGGAAAGAGGGGGTAGAGGAAAAGTGAGAGCCTGGAGCTTAGAGCCATTTACATTTGCCTGACCGACCTGTTGGGTAACAACAGATTTTACCCATGCTCGTCCAAAGGAAGAATTTAAAAAGTAGCAGAGGTAATCTGGCAAGCATCCTGTCAAAGGGCGTACAACAATAAGATAAGATGCATAAGAGCATATCGGCGGATTGCCGTGATACACAGCAGATTTTCCAACCAATTCAGGACTATTAGTACGATTAAACAGCATATCTCCAACTTCAAGCAGCAAACTGGGAAACTCAGAGTGATCCGTAGGAAGATACTTGAGGTTGCTAAGTTCTAAAGCTCCATCTTGAATATTGCCCATCCTCAAAACAGGGGTACCCGTATCATCTTCAGAGGTTTTTGCAGAAGTGCCATAACGTACAAAATAACTTACTTGTCCCACGCTTACCCACACCCACCCGTCCGGCAATTCCGGCAAATTCGTGGTATCAGGCGACTCAGGTTCCTTGTACACTTTCTTTTTCGTCAACTGGTCGGCTTCCCACTTTGCGCGCCGTTCGTTCAGGATGCGCTGCAATAGCTGTTCTGCCGTTTCACTGGCGGGATGTTGCGCGCGCCAGTCTGCGGTGAGCGTGCCTTCGACAGCGGCTTTGAGGATGGCGGCGCGCTGGCGTTTCAGTTTGGTCCTGGCATGTCGCAGGAATGTTACGGCTGCGTCGAGGCGGCTGAATTGCTGCTCGATGGCGGCTACGATACGATGTTGTTCGTATGTAGGAGCGAGAGGAATTTCAAATGCCCTTACTATGTCTCCCGAAACAGCCTCAAAAGTTGAACCTGTTGCCATATCAACTAAATTTGAATTAAAGGTGCGTATAGCGTAAAGGACATAACGAACTTCAGTATCACCTTCTGGTCTTATAGCCGCCAAACCACGTCCAATGCAACATACCGATGGTGCCAGGTTTGTAGGGCCAACGGGAGCGCGTACAGATAGTAAAATATCATTTGGCTGAGCCGTCTTTGTAGGAGCAGTACACCACTTTCGCGCTTCGGGAAATAGATCGGTAAATTCAGCTTTCCCTTGAAAGAAAGGAAGACCTTCACCATCTTCATTATATTCAGAGGATGGTGGTGATTGACCCGTGATAATGGTACAAATATCTTCAAGCCTGGTAATCGCCCATCCCTCTGGTAACTCTTTCTCCATACTCACGCTGCCAACCTCTCGTTCAGTTCTTGTAGGATATCGGGTAGTTCCGCGCCGAAGAGTTGATAGGCTTTGCCGGGGCCGCCGTGCTGGTTGAATGGGACGCCCTCGAAGTCGTCCGCTTCGATGGTGAGGGACGAGGCGATGGTGTCGCGCATGAATTCGAGCCACTGGCGCTGCTCTGGCGTGAAGGGTGTGCCGCGCGCCTGTTCCTGTTCTAGTAGCCAGGCGGCGAAGCGGCGGCGCACGGTTTCGCTGTATGGTTCCAGCATGGCGTTCTGGTCGCGGTCGTACTCCATAGTATAACGAACGAGCGAGACCAGGTCGGTTAACATGCGTTTGGTGTTTTTGCCGCTGGCTAGGCGCGTGCGGTGCAGCGTTTCGTAAGCCTGCCAGAGGGCGTCGGTTGAGAGTCCCAGCGGGGGCGCGGCGATGGCATCGGCCAGTTGCTTGATGTCTTCATAGTGCAGGTGGGCGCGCTGCGGGCGGCTGTAGAATAATTGGAGGGCGGTGATTTCATCGCGGTGCTGTTCGATATATTGCTTGAAACTGGTGATGGTTTGCCGCGCTCGCTCTTGCGACTGGACGTGATTGCCCGAGTGAAGCAGGGTATCCTGGCTCACTTCGTCGATGATGAGATCGTCGCGCTGCTGCGCCTGTACGAGGACTGCGCGCAGGGCGGGGTTATTGAATGGCGCGACGGCTTCTCGCATGAGGCGCTGCGCGGCAGCTTTGATCGCCGGGGCACCTGGCTCGATATACGGTGCTTCGCCGGTATCCTGGCCCAGAGCAGCTTTCGCCGTTTCGATGTGTTTATCGGGGTCAAGCGCATCGATCATGTGTTGGGCAAGTTCGCGCACGCTATAGCCGCTGGCCGCGCTTTTGACGCGGTCTTCCTCGGAGGGCGTGACGCGCTTCGCCAGCTTTGCCAGGCGTCCGGCCAGCGTGTAGAGCAGGTCTGCGTCGCGTTTCCACTTGCCAAAGGCCACGTCATCGAGCACTTTTTTGAGGGGCAGCGAGCGGTTGCGCTCCAACGAGGGGTCGTCGGTTTTTTCGCGATCATAGACACCGACGGCATCGACCAGCACGAAATGGGTTTTACGCTTGCCATCGCTGACGGATTGAAAGGCGTTATCGTCGATGGTGCGCGTCCCGCGTCCCTTCATCTGCTCGAAAGAAGCCCTGGCTTTTGACCGAGCGCATGAAAAGCAGCACTTCGAGCGGCTTGATGTCGGTGCCGGTGGAGATCATGTCAACGGTAACGGCGATGCGCGGGTTATAACTGTTGCGGAAAGAGGCGATTAAATCTTCCGGTTTGGAGCCGGTGGTTTTGTAGGTGATCTTCTGCGCGAAATCGTTGCCGCGATTGAACTCCTGGCGCACGATTTCGACAATCTCTTCGGCGTGGCTATCGTCTTTGGCGAAGACGAGGGTTTTGGGAACGTCCTTGCGCTGCGGGAAAAGGTCGGTGAAGAGGGCATCTTTGAAGGCGCGAATGACGGTGCGAATCTGGTCGGGGGTCACGACATCGCGGTCAAGCTGGCTGGCGCTGTAGCGCAGGTCGTCGGGGAGTTCTTCCCAGCGTTTGGCGCGCGTCAGGCGGTTGCGCCTTCCCACCTGGTAGCCGCGCTCAACGGTGCTGCCCTGTTCGGTGATGCGCGTGCGAATGCTGTAGACGTTGTAGTCAACGTTGACGCCATCGACGACGGCACGTTCGTGGCCGTATTCCATGACGAGGTTTTGTTGAAAAAAGCCGAAGGTCTGCTTGTTGGGAGTAGCGGTCAGGCCGACGATGAAGGCATCGAAGTATTCCAGCACGCCGCGCCACTTGTTGTAGATGCTGCGATGGCATTCATCGACGATAATGATGTCGAAGGTATCTATTGGTACAGCCGGGTTGTAACGCACCTCTTTAGGCGGCTGCGCGTCGCTTTCGGCCTCGTCCTCGAACATGGAGCGTTCTTCGTCCTGCGGGTCAAGTTCTGCTTCACCCGAAAGGATAGAGTACATGCGCTGGATGGTGGTGATACAGACGTTTGATACTCTATCGATGGCGTTGCTTTGGAGATGCTGCACGTTGTAGAGTTCGGTGAACTTGCGTCCATCATCGGGTGCCTGGTACTGCTGGAACTCGTTGAGCGTCTGGCGCGCCAGGTTACGCGCGATCGACCAGGAAGAGCACGCGCCGCGCGCCCGCGAACTTGACCAGGCGGTAAATGCTGCTGACCGCCGTGTAGGTTTTGCCGCTGCCCATCGTCATTTGAATGAGGGCGTGCGGCTTGTTGAGGGCGAAGGATTGTTCCAGGTTGGTGATGGCCTCGAACTGGCAATCGCGCAGCCCGGTTCGTAAAAGCGGGGGAAAGCGGCGCATACGGGCGCGCAGCGTCATATTCTGCTCATCTGAAGCGTTTGGGGGAACCAGTTCCAGCCAGGCCGCCAGTATTTCGGGGCGATGAAAATTGAAGACGAGGCGGCTGCGCGGCTCAGGATCGAGATAGCTGGTGAAGCGCGTCTCTATGCCGGTGGTTTCATAGCTGAATGGAAGCGGATAGCGAGCATCGGGGAAGTCTTCCGCCAGACCAATACGGTATTTCATGCTTTGTTCTTCCACCCCGATGAGCGTCTCGCCCTCTTTTTTGGCCTCAACGGTGCCGACCGGCATTTCATCCACGAACAGCGCATAATCAGCCGCACCCGTTTTCACCGAGAGCTCGCGAATAGCCACGCCGCGCCCGGCGGACAGGTCGAAATGGCTGCGGTCCTGTACGACCCAGCCAGCATCTTCAAGCATCCTGTCTATATTCTGACGCGCGCGATCTTCCGGTTTCGAGGGCATGGCTTTCCCTTTATACTCCTGCTTCAGAAAATGAGTATAGCGTATTCATGGGTTATGGGCAAGTGTGGCCCGTATCCTATATCGTAGTCATTGTAAGGACGGGGGTGGGGTGGACGCGGAGTGGGGCCCCTTGCGGGCGTCCTGGGCTATAGCACCTATCCCGACCATACAGGGTTACGAGGACGCCCGCAAGGGGCCCCACCCCACATCCACCCCGCCCCCGTCCTTACCATGACTACGGCTCGAATACGGGTCATAGTCCACAGGTGAGAGGACGAGGACGCCCGCAAGGGGCCCCATCCCATCATCCACCCCGCCCCCGTCCTTACAATGACTACGACGCGACTAAGGTGGATGGCCCACAGGTGAGAGCGCGAGGACGCCCGCAAGGGGCCCCACCCATCATCCACCCCGCCCCCGTCCTTACCATGACTACGGCTCGATACGGGTCATAGTCCACATATGAGAGGACGAGGACGCCCGCAAGGGGCCCCACCCCACATCCACCCCGCCCCCGTCCTTACCATGACTACGACGGGGCTGGTGCCTGCCTCTACAATCTTCGTTTCTCTTCTCTTTCGGAGAGGTGAATGTGGAATCCATTACAAAATAAAGCAGCCAGCAAAATATGGGTAATGTTACGCATGTCTTGAAACGGGGTAGGCGGTTATAGTATGCATAACACTACTATATAATTTCTAATCTGAGATATGGAAAGGAAAATAAAAGCTATGACTACCTTAGTTCGTTTCCAGGAGCAGCGCGAAGGGGCGTATACGATTAATGTTCCAAAGGGCTGGAAGGCGTCTGCTGTTATCCAGCAGCTTGCCGATGCCAGCGCGGTTCCCACCTGGGAGGTGAGCGATCCTTCCGGGGCAGTGAGTATGGTCGCTCCGGGCCTGCACTTCAGTTTTCAAGAGCCTGTTCCCGGATACTTCGGGCAACCGCTTCCAGGGCGAAAAATGATGCGCTACATGTCCGCGCCGCTCTTTATCCAGCAGGTGACGCTGCCACGCCTGCGCAGCCAGTGCGCTACGGCGCGTGTCGAGCGCATTGCGGAGCATCCAGAACTGATCGCGGGGGTTGCGCGACAGTACGCGGCGATGGGAGAGAATCCGGCCTATGCGAAGTTCAGTGTCGCTTCGGTGGCGTTTGTTTTTTCGCAGCAGGGCAAGACGTATCGCCAGAGGACTTACGTCTCTGTGATAGGCGCCCCGTCGATACATTGCTGGTGGGCTGATGTGATTGGCCTGGTCTGCGCTCCTATCGAGCAGTTCGATCAATACGAGCCAGTCTTGAATACGGTGGTCTTTTCGTTGCAGTGGAACGCGCAGTGGTTGCAGGCTCGCAACGCGCGGCTGCAAATGCTGGCTTCACAGTATATGCAGCAGGGTATGATGAGCCAGCAAATGGCGCAGGCGCAGATGCTCCAGGGGCAGCGGATGGTGATGGAAACGGGCAATATCATGCGAGCCGGGCAGGAGCGCAGGATGGCGGAGCAGGAGCGCAACTTCAACGCGTGGGATAACATTGTAGCGGGCAATATCGATCTGAAGACTCCCAACGGGCAGGTCTATAACGTCACCAACGATTTCCAGCCCCGGCACTGGATGGATGCGCTGGGCGTGGTACACGGCGGCGGCTGGAACGCGCAGCCGAATCCGTACTGGACTCCACTTTCGCCAGCCGAATAAAACGCTGCTGATCGCTCGACTGGGCGGATGTTGATGGAACCGACATATGAGCAAGTTTTCCAGTCCCACAGCCCTTGATCTTTTAATCACAACACCTGTATAGTGAGAGCGGTAAACACGCGCGCGTGTTCCTTTTTATTGTTTGCCTGGTTTTTTTGATAGCAGGGGGTAATATGCCTACTCCAACGCCTGTGACAGGCAATAGAACCGTTTTCCTCATTATGATGGAGAATCACAACTGGTCGGACATCAAGAATAACGCTTCCGCGCCCTATATCAACAACACGCTTCTTCCTATGGCATCATATGCTGAACAGTACTTCAATCCTCCGGGGAACCATCCGAGCGAACCAAACTATTTGTGGCTGGAGGCGGGAACCAATTTTGGCGTCACTAACGACGATGACCCGGCTGTTAATCATCAAAGTTCGACGCAGCACCTTGTCACCCTGCTGAACAATGCCGGCATCTCGTGGAAATCGTACCAGGAAGGCATCAGCGGCACGGTTTGCCCGCTCACGGAGCATGGTTTATACGCGCCCAAGCATAATCCGATGGTATTCTTTGATGATGTCACGAACGCAAACGATGCAAATTCTGCCTACTGCATCGCGCATGTGCGACCTTACAGCGAGTTGATTACGGACTTGCAGCAGAATACGCAGGCGCGTTACAACTTTATCACGCCCAATCTGTGCAATGACATGCACAACACCTGTCCGCCTTTGAACGACTCTGTGAAGCAAGGTGATAGCTGGCTGGCGGAGAACCTGCCGGCGATTCTCAACTCACAGGCATACCAGAATGGCGGGATCATCTTCATCACCTGGGATGAGGGCGAGGGCATAAGTGAAGATGCCGAGGTGGATGGCCCAATCGGGATGATTGCGCTTTCTCCTGACGCGAAAGGTGGAGGCTACTCGAACACGATTCACTACACGCATAGCTCAACGCTGCGCACGCTGCAGGAGATTTTTGGGGTGACTCCGCTGCTGGGCGACGCTGCGAACGCCACGGATCTGAGTGATCTATTTAAGACGTTTCCCTGAGATTGGTGTAAGCCAAATTAGCCCTGGCCCTGACGTATATTGATCGAACCGACATCGGTGCGCAACTTCAAAGCGGGATAAGGAGGCAGACCAATATCGCAGCGCGCTTTGCCGCCGGGGAAGTCGCGCTGGATGTTGAGCGGGAAATCGCTGTTGATGGAGCCGACATCGGTTTTGGCGTCGAGGCGGAAAGAGGCATTGGGGGGCAAGGTGACGGAGACGGTGCCGGCGTCGGTGGTCATTTGATAAGAACCGTTTGGATCGAGCGCGCCGGAGAAGCTGATGGTACCGGCATCCGTTTTAAGTTTTGAGTTGCCGCGCAGCCATGCGTCGGTGACTTTCACAGAACCGGCGTCGGTGGCGCAGGATATCTGGCCGGCAATGCCGTTGACCGTGATACTGCCCGCGTCGTTCTTGAGTTCCAGGTCGGCGTTGCGCGGCACGGTGATGTCGAAATCGACCCATTTGCTGCCGATGAAAGACCAGCCGTTGCTGGCTTTGACGGTAATCGCATTTTTAGCGGTATTCTGGTCGTAATGGATATCGATCTCGCCGCCCATCAAGATACGTCGCCGTTTGGTGGCCTGAACTACGACCTGGTAGTCTTCACCGCCTGGATGGACGCGAATCGCGCCAACATCGTCTTTGATGATGATTTTTGGCTGCGCCCCGACCGAGAACGTGTGCGTTTCGGTTGAGCTAACGCTGTGGCGATTCCTGCTGATGGCAGTAAAGAGCGCGAAGAGACTGCCTACGATGGCGATGGCTAAGAGGACGCGCCAGAAGATAGCGATAATGTCTTCCCCAATCGGGTTGGCGAACAGGGCGATTACAATAATTGTCGCCAGTATCCAGAACCAGGGGCCGCGACGATGCCGCGCCTGCTGCCGGGGTATTTGAGCCGATTCCTGGTAGTGATAGCCAGGTGACGCGGCTCGATAGCCCTTGCTGTAGTCACCATCGTTGTTGCCTGCTTTGTCTCTGTCGTGGGCATCCTGCTGCCCGTCGCTTTGCTGGCGCGGCGCATCATGGACGTCGAGCGGGATGTATGGCGGCTGTTCCTGGGCATTGCTGCTTTGCCGGGTTGATGTTGGCTGCCAATCCGGGTCGGCAAATTGCATTTCCATGTCCTGGTCGCTCATGGCTTGCTCACTCCTACTGTCGTCTGTGCTGCATCTGGCGCGGGTAGGTTCTGATGAATTTTGCCAACCCAATGGGATAATGGAAGTGCCCCAGCGTCCTGTGCGTCCTGTGCGTCCTGTAGGGACAAGGGGTGGGGTAGGGTGGATGAGGGGGCCTTGTGCTTGTCCTCGTTGGGGTGCGACCCTTCTGCCTCACAGAACCCCAACAAATCGTGTTGCGACGAGGACAAGCACAAGGCCCCCACCCAACCCCGCGTCCGCCCCTTGTCCCTACAGGACGTGGCAAAGTTGCGACGAGGACAAGCACAAGGCCCCCACCCAACCCCGCGTCCGCCCCTTGTCCCTACAGGACGTGGCAAAGTTCATTAGACCTGACTATCTATGTGTACGAACAGGCGAAAACAAGAGTTGCAAAATGCGCAGTTTACGAGACCAGGTCGAGCTGGGGAACGTCTAGCACGCGCGCTAAGAGGCGCACATGATAGGGCTGGGGGTCTTCGCGTCCAGTTTCCAGGTGGGTCAGGGTGTCGCGGCGAATGCCGGTCATGTCGGCCAGTTGTCCGAGGCTCAACCCTTTGCGCTGGCGTAGCACGCGCAGGTGAGGCAATCCGTGGGGCTTCAAGCCCTGCTCTTTCGAGGCGTAGGTCTTCATTATTTCCTCTCCTTTGAGGTCCGGCGCCAATCTTTCCACCATCGTTGCTGGAAACGCGCCCGGTAGAAACTCTGGTTTACAGGTTACTCAATTCATCATTTACGCTGTAAATCATAGCAGATCATTGGACAAACGTCCAGTGTTGTAGGACTGTTATCCTTTGACCCACCAGTCGGCGATGTTCCAGTTGTTTTTAATCACATCGGGGTTAGGTTGCACGTTTTGCATTCTGTCACTGACGGTGATGATGTTGACTCCGGTATAGAGGGGGATGAGGTAGTCCTGGCTGGCAAGTTGCGCGAGGAAGCGGTGATAGTCCTGGAGGCGCTGCGCGAATGGCACGGTGTCGCGGCCCAGTGTCAGGGACTGGTCAATGATGGGGTCTTGTATGCGTCCATAGTTGCCCAGGCCGGGTTGGGCGGCGGTGGGGATTTGGGAGGAGTGGAAGACGCCGTATTCGTCGTCTGGCTCCGCGCTGTTCTGGTAGCCGAACATGGCGAGGTCAAAGGCTCCGGTTGCCAGGATGCCGCTCCGGCTATAGACGGCGAAGAAAAGGTCGAGGGGATAGTATTGTACCTGTACGTCGATGCCCACCGCTTGAAGGTCGCGTTGGATGAGCGCGGCGGCGGCGGCGCGTATGGGGTTATCAGCAGTGGTAACGAGGCGGATGGTGAAGGGTTTGCCCTGCCTGGTGAGTATGTCGCGCGGGCCGGGGAGCCATCCTGCCTGGGCCAGCAGCTTTCTGGCTGCCGCCGGGTCGTATGCGCTTGAAGCGATGGACGAATCGTAGTAGAGCGAGGGTAATGGTTCTACCTGGTTAGCGGCGCGGGCGCAGCCGGGCATATGCAGAACGTCGCGTATGATGGCGCATGTGTCGATAGCCAGCGAGATGGCGCGGCGGACACGCGCATCTTGAAAGGTGGGGTTGGCGAGGTTGAAATC
Organism: uncultured Chloroflexia bacterium; assembly: GCA_963769535.1. Taxonomy (GTDB): domain Bacteria; phylum Chloroflexota; class Ktedonobacteria; order Ktedonobacterales; family Ktedonobacteraceae; genus CF-113. The sequence continues at coordinate 1,734,822 of CAVYMC010000011.1, forward strand.
CAGGTGTTCATACGACGCGGCAGGGGTTTCGAGCAGTTGCGCGGGGCTGGATAAGCGACCCAGGTCGGGCAGTTCGTATTCCATATAGCCTTCGCTGACATCTACCTGTCCCGCGGAGATAGCGGCGCGCAAGGTGGCGATGTTGTTGTAGGCGTGAAAGATCACTTGCGAGAGGAACGGGCCGCGAAAGGTGGTCGAGCGGTAGCCGGTATTGGGGGCCAGTGTGTAGCTCTGCCCGTTGGCGAAGCCTGCTATTTTGTACGGGCCATCGGTAACGAGGGGGGAGAGTATGACCGAGGGGGTATTTTGCAGGTCGATGGGGCGCAGGCGCTGCCAGGCGTGGCGCGGCGCGGCGTATGGCAGGAAGGAGAGGTAGGGGCCATAGGGACGCTTCATATGCAGGATGACGGTGAAGTCGTCGGGTGTATCGATGCTGGCGATCTGGTCGTAGCCGTTGACGTTGAGGGCGCCGGTATCGGGGTTCGTATCGAGTTGCCACCAGTATTGAAAGTCGCTGGAGAGGACGGGTTGCCCATCCGACCAGCGCAGGTCATGGCGCAGGCGCATAATGATGGTTCTGCCGTTATCGCGCACATCGCCATTTTCGGGCAGAGGCACTTCGGTCAACTGGTCGGGCTGCGCGTGAAAATGGTTGTCAAAAACCACCGGGGCGGCCCAGAGAGCCGACTGTAGCTCGAAATCGACGGGAGAGCCGGAAAACAGCGGGTTGACGGCATCGGGAAACTGCCGATCAGCCAGCACAATACTGCCGGTGTGAGCTTGAGAAGCAGGCAGCGTCGAGCTATAGGGACCGAGCAACGGGGATGTGACATGTTGTTGGGTGGGCTGAGCCGGTGCGCTATCGCACGCGGCCAGCGCCATCAACAGGAGAAGGCATACACACAGAGAAACAGAGCGCGTCCTCAAGCATTAATGTCCATGAGCTGTAGTCTTCGAGGAACCTACCTTGCCCGATAATACGTAAGCGCTCATGGTCATATAATACTGGCCGTTTGAGCCATCCAGGGATGCAGCGTAGATGAAATCGTTGGCGAACGGGTCGAAGACCGAATCCGAACTGCTCGGCAGCAAGATGGTCGCCATAATGTTTTTTAGCAACGCGGGAGTTACAGAAGACGTGGTTTGCAAGGATTGCGCCATTTTCCACAATACTTTTTCGTTTATACCATCGCGCTGATCGCCAGCAATCCAGAAAACCACGTTGTTTTGCTGGTAGATCACTTCGCTGCGCCCGCCTTGTCTCCAGATCAACGGGGGCATCTTACCGGTTGTCATCCACTGACCATCTACATAAATAGCCCTGGGATTATCCCCATACTGATCGGGGTCAATGGGATAGACATTCCCATCCTTCACTACCTGGAGCACTTGCTCGACCGGGTTAAATTCGCGAACCACAATTTGCCCGGTGCCTTTGAGGGCAACGCGATTGGTATCAACGTCAAAAACCAGGTCTACAACAGGCCCATTAGCCCATGTATTGTTAGGATCTACATAGATTTTGATGCTATCCAATGTATAATTTGCCGGTATCCATTGTGGCCAGTAGATAGGAAAGCTCAACATGCGCCCCACCGTGATGAGGGGAACCTGGGTTGGATGCGTGTTCCATGAATGACTGTTGAGCATGAAATCAGCGGAATGGTGCTGCACATGCGGCGCGTTATGCACTTTCATCACGCCGTTGCGTGACCCGCGCAGCAACATAGATACGCCCTGTTCAAATGAGGGGGCTGTGAAAGCGACGGTGAGCATCATAGTCAACATCAGCGTTGCCGCCCATGCCAGGAACGATTTGCGCATTGTGATGTTGCGTAAAGTCTCCCCGATGGCGCCGAGCGGGGAGCGATGCCTGGAGAAGAGACGGCGGCGCAGTTTGAGCGCGCGAAAGACGCGCGCGTTTGTCTTCTGAGCGAAGGCGTTGTCAACTACCGTATAACGCGGGTCTTCTGCTTGCAGCAGCGTTTGCGCGTAGTAAGGAGGCAATATCTCATCCGGCGCGGAAAAGAGCGCGCTTAACTCTTGCGCAAAAACAACATCTTCCTCGCTGAAATCATCAGGGAGGGCTGGCTCTATGGTAGAGGGGAAGAGATTATCCCACTCATTATGATTTTGGTTTTCGTACTCGCTCATACTCATTTGCGTGTTCCTTGAGCGTTTCTTTCAAGCTTTTGCGCGCCCGCCAGAGCCGGGTATCGACAGCGTGGCGTGTGAGGCCAGTTTTTGCTGCCAGTTCTTCGGTGCTGGCGTACTTGTAGTAACGTTGATAGATCAAATAACGGTCAAGCTCAGGCAACATCGCCAGGGCAAGGCGCAGCTCTTCGCGTCTCTCACTTTGTTCCAGTAATGTCTCCATACTGGCTTCAGGATGTGGCGGCAGCGTCACACGGGTGTCTTCGTATCCTCCCAACCCTGTCAGCTTGCTTCCGCCCCCGTGCATATCTGATGCCGACCACTGGCGGTACTCGTCCGCCGGTTGTACATATAAAGCCTGGCGACGACACAATTGGCGCCGCCGGTCGAGAGCGATGTACTTCGCCCGCATGGTCAACCACGTTCTAAGGGTGCCACGCTCAGGGTCGAAAGCATCGATTTCCTGCCAGACGGTGATGAAGAGATCGTTCACACACTCTTCAGCATCCTGGGCAACGCCGATACCATCCAGTACCAACCGCACAAAATAAAAGATTTCACGCGAATAACGCGAGATGAGCGTTTCAAAAGCCTCCAGATCCCGTTCCAGTAATCTTTTAGCCAGATCTTCATCCGACCAACTCTGTGGCAACATCATCGCTCCTTGAAGATCCGGGCATGTTTCTCCACCATCTTAACACGCTGTCCACCTTGCCAGCGTTATCGTTGTGTTAAGACCTGGTAAATAAGTCCTTGTCCGGCAGAGAAAAATGCCTGGGCGGTGGCGCACTCGCCTTCGCTTTGAAAGATATACGTTCACGGGAACGGCAATCTCTCAAAAGTACTATCGCCAGAGCCAAAGAAACGAAAAATGCGAAGGCTTGTTACCATTGTGCTTGATAGCCAGAGAAAAGTCAAGCGTTTAGACGTTCAACGGAATGAGGGCAGTATCCGTGGCGACTTCCGGGCGATACAGCAGGTGGATGCCATTGACCGCGCCCGTTGGCACCTGAAAAACGATGGTTCCCTGGCGACTACCCTGGGGTGGGATCGAGCCATAGAAGTTGGCTGACACGCTGGATTGCGTGCCAAAGGAATCTCCCCCTGCTCCTATCAACTGGTAGAACGTGGCTTGATTCATAATGGGAGATTGGCTTGTATTAGTGATGGTAATGGTCAGGCTGATCCCCGTAGTAGAAGCGTCGGTCCCTGGCTGCTTGCTGACTTTCCCGATGGTAAGCGTGCGATCTGCCAGCTTGACGACCTGGCCGGGAGTGGGAGTCGCCCCTGGTCGTGTAGTTGTGGGTGTTGTGGCAGTCGTCGAGTTTGTGGCAGTTGTCGTAGGTGTGTCCTGTACGATAACCGGCCCCACGCCCGGCGTATTCGCCGCGACGGTTCCAGATTGGATGGTAGGAGTCACGGCGCTCGTATTGCCCGTGTCGCCACAGGCCGCGAGCAGGGCGAGCATTGCCAGCGCGCCACATATTTTCAAAATAGAGATAGTTCTTTTTTGTGATAGTAGATGCATTACATTAACCCACTTTTCTAGCAAACGATTACCAGGGCGGGGCAAGCCCCGCCCGTACCCTGCTACGAAGGAGCGGGCGAAACCGTACAGGGTACGGGCGGGGCAAGCCCCGCCCTGGTATGGTTGACGCTTGCTTGCCCTGCCCTGGTTTCTTTTGCGTCCCTTACCGGATATTCAGCATAGGAATCTTCGAGACGGTCCAGCGGTCGTTGGGGCTGGCGACCTCGAATTGCACCATGGCGATGGCGTCGGTGGGACAGCGCACGATGCACAGCCCGCAGCGAATACACTTTTCTTCGTCGATAATCATGTCCGCGCCGCCGCGCCAGTTTTCGGTACCCTGGTGCATAGGATCGCCCTTCACGACACGCGAGAGGCCCTCCATACTGATGCAGTCATACGGGCAGATGTCTACGCAGCCGGAGCAGAGAATGCAGATCGACGGGTCGATCATGATGTTCAACTGGCATTGCAGGCAGCGCCGCGCCTGCTCGACGGCCTGTGCGGGCGTGTAGCCGGTTTCCGTCTCGCGGGTATTGCTATAGCGGTCTTTGAGCGGCAGGCCGGGCAACATCTGGAACGGGATGGACTCGTAATCGTCCACCATGCCGCGCCGGTAGTCCGGCAGCTCGATTTCTTCCGCGGGTTCGGCGGGCTTATCCTCGCCGCCGAGGTAGCGGTTGATGGCAATGGCGGCATCGCGGCCATCCCCGATAGCGCCGATGAGGTTGCGCGAGCCTTCGGTGAAGTCGCCGCCTGCGAAGAGGCCTGGATAGTTGGTCATCCAGGTTTCGCGATCAACCAGCGGCACGCCGTTGCGCCTGTTGACTTGCAGGTTGAGTTCTTTGGCCTGTACCCAGGAGGCGTCGCTGTACTGGCCGAAGGCGGCGATGACGGTATCGGCTTTGATGACAAATTCGCTGCCGGGAACGGGAATGGGGCGGCGGCGGCCACTGGCATCGGGGTCGCCCAGTTTGTTGCGAATGACTTTCAGGCCGCTTGCATGCACGCCGTCATTGCTCAAAACTTCGAGCTGGGAGACGAGATACATGAACTCGACATGCTCGAATTCGGCTTCATCGACTTCGTATTCGTCGGAACCCATCTCTTCCTTCGAGCGGCGATAGAGAACATAGACCTTGTCCGCGCCGAAGCGGATGGAGGTGCGGCAGCAGTCCATCGCGGTGAAACCACCACCCAGCACGATGACTTTTTTGCCGATGAAGGCGGGTTCGCCAAAGTTGGTTTTAGCCAGCAGTTTAATGCCGTGTTCAACGCCCTGCAGGTCGGTGCCGGGGATAATCTTGTTGTCCGGGCCGGTTATCTCATTGGAGATATAGCAACCTGCTCCCAGGTAGACGGCGTCGTATTGCTTGAGCAGGTCGGTCACGGTGATGTCGCGCCCGACGCGCGTGTTGTAGTGAACATCGACGCCCAGGTCGGCCATGTACTGGGTGGTTTCCTCGTAGGTGACAGTGCGCGGCAGACGCCAGACCGGGATGCCATTAACCATGACGCCACCAGCGACGGCGTCGGCTTCGTAGATGGTGACGGGATAGCCCATTTCGCGCAGGTCGCGCGCGCAGGCCAGGCCGGCGGAACCAGCGCCCACAACCGCGACCGTTTTCTCTTTGGTGATGGGCGGTTTTTCGGCGCGGTGGCTATATTCGCGGTGATCGGCGGCGGCGCGTTTCAACCAGCAGATAGCGATGGGTTTGCCATCGATTTTATTGCGGCGGCAGACCGGCTCGCAGGGACGAGCGCAGGTGCGCCCCAGCACGCCGGGAACGATATTGCATTTACGATTCAACAGGTAGGCTTCGTCAAAGCGCGCCTGCGAAATCAGCCCGATATAGGTTGAAACGTCGGTATGGGCGGGACACCCTACCTGGCAAGGTATATTTGTCTGATACCAGTCAGGCGTGGTCATGATTGATTGGTATCGCGCTTCCAGGTTACTGTCAGGATCAAACATGGAGAAATTCCTTTGATGATAGACTTTCTGTGCGCTCACAACACAGTTCCATGTCAGATTATAACACAGGGCCTTGAGAGGGACAAGATTGAGACGAACCAGGGCGTGGTTCATTTTTTTGCGCAGAGCAGAAGACGACGTGTGTCGCGGTGGGAGACCAGGGCGCGGGCAAGCCGACGCCCCTACCATACACGAACGAGCCGCCGGTGCTGATCCGTCGTATGGTAGGGGCGTCGGCTTGCCCGCGCCCTGGTGGGATCGCTCTGCGCAAAAAAATGAACCGTACCCACGAACCAGGGCGGCGGCTCTGCCCCCGCCCTGGTCAATGCACACTCGGTTCGGTTTACGGCCCGGAGAGGACGCAGCCCGTTACGTGATTATCCCACTCTTTCTGGACGTAGTAGGCGTGACCATTCCAGCTTACATCGCCACCCTGGGAGTTCAGCGTGCCAAAGATCCAGGCGCATTTGTCGCCGATTTCATTGCCGGAGCTGTCGTACCAGGCTGTTCCCAGCGGGTCGGTGGCCGCCTCCATCTGCTCGTGAGAGGTGACGTTGATGGTGCTATCGGCGTCTACGTCTCCATTTGGGCTGTGAGTCACGCCGCATGCTGACAGGTTGGTACCCGTGTAGGGCATAGCAGCATAGAGCGTGTTGCCGAAATTGGAGTGATAGGCGCAGAAGTAGGAGAAACTACAGACACCAAACGCGCAGATGTTCTCGTTTTTGGCGGTAAAAACGAAGAACAGGTTGTTGAGGCTCGTCTGCCAGCCGTTGACTTGCTGGGCGTGAGTTACCTCACTCTGGATGTTGGAGTCCTGCAAGGTGCCGGATGGGTAAGCGGCTGTATCCACCCAGGAACCCGCGAATACCGCATTGCTGGCGTTGCCGCCGCCGTTCTGCGTATACTGCGTGTTGTTGTGATACAGGGACGATCCGCCTACGTCGCCGAAGTAGCGGTTAATCAGACTGTTATACGTTGAACTGACATACGAACCCGTTGGTTCCCAGTAAATGGCGTAGGCATTGGCGGTGCCTGCCATGACCGACCCTCCATGATAGGAGAGGTTGGTGCTCCTACGAAGCGGCGTGTGTTGTTTCGTTCCCATTATGTGATGAGAACTGCTGACTGTCGCGGCACTGGCGCTTAGCGGCCCCAGCAATGCCAGGGCAAGCGCGACAAACGACAACAGGGGCAGCAAAAAGAGAGGTCTGACAGTGCGCTTCAAAGATTCTTCCCCCTTTGAATGTCAGGAGCGCGGAGATGCTCCTGAAAGGAACGACCGTCGAGACGAGTGAAATCTAATGATCGCCGCCATACTTCGACAATCATAGCCCATCTCATAGGACAAGTATAACAGAAGCCGCTTACATACCGCTTTGTTTCATTTTCCATGCAATAGTATAAGAGTGAGTAAAAATCATCACCTTTTTATCATGTTTTGCCCGTTTTACCTGTAAATCCCTTTATGGAAAAGACAGCTAAATTATTACCTGTATGTTGTCTTATGTAACAACTTGTTTGCGCCCCGGTAGTCCCGATGAATTTTAACAACCAAAACCGCTAATGGGAAAAAGGAGTCGTCTTCTGTAGGGAAAAAGGGGCGGATGTTTTCCGTCATTGCCGCATTCGGTTGGCAAACATCATCAGGACGGGGCAACGCGCATTATTACCGGTTCTAGCCTATTGAGGCGATCAGTCCGGCGAGCAGGGCGGCGCGTGGGGCGACGCTATCCAGTTCAAGGTATTCATACGGGCTGTGATCGCGCCCGCCGATGGGGCCGAGGCCGTCCAGCGAAGGTATCCCATAGCCGGATGTATAGCTGGCATCGGACGCGCCGCCTGTCAGCACATGATTGACGGAAAAGCCCAGCAGTCCCGCGATTTCCTGAGCCTGCTTCGCCAGTTTCAGGCTCTCCGGCGTGCGCACCATTGGCCCTTTGATGTCAGGCGCGTGTTCAAGGGTCAATTCCACGTCCTCGATATCTTTGCGTTTCATCGATTTGCGGAACAGTTCTTCCGTTGCCAGAAGGTCAGCCTGTTTGAGGAAACGCAGGTCGAACTGCGCCTGAGCGAAATCGGGTACGACGTTGGGAACGGTGCCGCCGGAAATGACGCCCGCGCTGATGGTCAGCCCCTCGCGCCAGCCGTTCAGGGCTTGAAATTCCAGAATCTGGTGCGCCAGTTCTATGACCGCGTTACGCCCCTTCTCAGGCTCGACCCCCGCGTGCGCGGAACGCCCCTGCGCGGTGAGCGTGTAGGCAGCGTTGCCCTTGCGCGCGCTGACGATATCGCCGTTGGAACGCGCCGCTTCCAGTATGAACGCGCCCTGACAATTTTCGCTGGCCTGCTCGAGAATATCCTGGCAATGGCGCGTGTTGATCTCTTCATCGGAGACGCACAGGAAGCGTAATTCGCCATAATCGCGAAAACCCGCCGCCTGCATTGCTTCAATCGCGTAAAGGGCGGCCAGAATGCAGCCCTTCATGTCACACACGCCGGGGCCATAGACGGTATTCCCCTCGACGCGCAAAGGGCGCGCGGCGGCGGTACCCACCGGATAGACGGTATCGATATGGCCGAGCAGCAGCACATTGCCCTGTCCCGTTCCCCGCAGCACTCCCAGCAGGTCATTGCCCCATTTTTCGCGCTGGATGATATCGACATGCATCCCGATGCCGCGCATCCGTTCGCCCAGGCGCTGCGCCATCGTATCCAGCCCGACTTTGTTATAGCTATCCGAATCGATAGCGCACAGTTCGCGCAACTCCTCTATATATTGCGGTAAGCGCTGTTGCGTATATTTCTCTACCTCGCGAACGAGGGATTGCGTGTCCATGATAAGAAAGCCTCCTTTGTTACTATGCAGGAGAGCATAGGAGACATGAATGCGCCTGTCAATAGTGACTTTGAATATAGGTAATATGTTAGAACAGGTTAAAAGTTGCTATACAGAAAGGCTAATGAGAAGGAGAAGAGATCTCAAAATGAGAGATGATACAACTCTGTTTGGAGCAAATGCGTTGAGTGGCGAAAAAAATACGGTTGGGGCCGAATAGACAGACTCGCGAAGTTCGGGTAAGCTTGAAAAGAAACCTGAAGGATTATGATACCGGGGGAAGGTGTCATGATCGCGCTAATGATCGGGCCAGGTTTTGTATCTCCCCTGTGCCTGTGAGCATTCTGCTTTTGTGCGTCAACATAGCGCGTCCGTGTAGAGTTTCCCTGTTTCGCCTGGTAATTGTTGCTGCTCGCTGCTTGCAGAGATTGGGGTGTCCCTATGTTCCGACATCATGTGGACATGCATACTGTGACTGATCGGCCTCGAAATGTTGCTTCACGAACGCGGCGGTCTTTGAGCCGGTACTCGTTCTTGCTCGTGCTTTTGTTGAGCTTGCTTCTGCTTTCACAGGTATTGAGCAACTGGAGCCTGTTGATCCAACCAGCCTATGCCGCCAATACGCTAGCCGCGCGCAATACGCCACCAAGCTTCACCTTTCAGCAGTATCTCAAGCAAGGGCCGCAGCATACTCCGGTCAAGAGCGGGCCACCCTCGCCCTATCCGCAGCCGCCAAAGCAGACGCCCAATCCGGGTGCGAAACCTGCTACTCCAACTCCATCTGCCGAGCCTGCCACTATGGCTCCCATCAACCAGCCGCTCTCCAGCGCTTTTCTGGCGGGCGGCGCGGGCGCGAGTGCGTTTGATCTCAAAGGCAGCGACGGGCGGCTGGAAGTACCCACGAGATACGCAACGAGGTTGTATAACCAGGATTGGTAGCGGGTAAATGGGCTAGAAACTGGCAAAAGAGACAAAAACTGTGTCTTCTTGACAAGGGGAATACTCATATTGCTAACCTTCCCCGAGAAAGAAGACACAGAAAAAGTATGACACACCCTTCAGTTCATGTCCAAATTGCCCCAACCTCCGTTCCTTCCACGCCTTCGTGGCTAGGGGAAGTGGTCGTGCTGGCTCATGTGTTCAGCCAGGTGGGTCTGCAGAAAGCCATCGAGGAGCGAGTGCGATTTGCGCGCGCTCGGATGGGGGACTACGAGGTGATTGATTTTGTCGTGATGCTCCTGGGCTACGCCGTGAGCGGGGAACGAACCCTCACAGCTTTTTATCACCGACTGCTTCCGTTTGCCGAGCCGTTCATGGCGCTGTTTGGAAGAGCGAACCTGCCTCATCCTGCCACGCTTTCCCGCTTTCTGGCGGCCCTTGATCAAGGGTCTGTAGAGGCGCTCCGCACCCTCTTTCAGGAAGACCTGGTGGCACGATCGGTGTTTGCCTCCCCACCTGGTGGGGTGTGGGACCGGCAAGGTCAGCACGTGGACCGTGGTCGATGTCGATGGCACAAAACAGGCTGCCAGACAACGGGCTCTTCCCCAGACCGCAGACCTTCCTGCTCCTCATCGCCGCTTTGATCTGGTCTCTGCTCCTGGATACCTGGGACGCAAGCGGGGAGAAATTGTGCGCACCAGAACCACCGTGCTCCAGGTGTTTAGGCTAATATAAAAGGGAGCCATCCCAGCATTTGGGGAAAACTGCCTGCTTGTAGGGAGGGCTCAGAGGTGCTGAGAAACCCCAACCGGCGTTGAGTACCGGTGTCCGAACTGAGAGCAGAATTGCCCCATACCCTGGAGACCAGAGAAGAAGAGCCATGAGACTGGTTGCCAGATGAGTAAGCCTGGGGTGCGAGGCTTTGGAGAGCAAACCGAATCAAGACGAGGCTTGGGCTCGTCGTCAGTCCGCTGAGATTTTGACAGGGAGAGCACTGCTAGCGATCAGGCTCAGTTGGCCATGGGTGTTGGAGAGCGAGCCATGGTCTCAGATGAGAGCCGCTGCGTCTGGGCACCGAGTAAAGCAATGTAGCAGATAAACAGCGCTATGGTCACCCATTCAAGCACATAGATCGTAGATACGATCTTGGAGATGCCATAAAGCAAATCCACCAGAGTGGTTACCGCTCCCAAGATGAGGAGCCATCTCGGACAGGTGGCATGATACCGAAGCGCCGCCACTGAAAAAGCGAACGCCGTCCCCAGCAGGATATTCATACAGCTGCCAAAGAAACTGTGGAGAGCGAAGTGGTTGATGGGATAGAGGCCGGTCATGACCATAGCAAGGGCTCCGAGTATTCCAAACCCCAGCGTGAGAAACAGCATGAGGTTCTGTATGCGGTTCTTTCTCATCTTCCACCGGGATAACCGCAAGGAAGAACAGCACGAGCAGGACTCCGGTTGTGACGATCCCGATGTTGTAGAAGAGATCCCCACCTGGATTCACGTCGACATTGCCCAGGTCGCTCAGCCAATTGCTCAGCGGGGAATAGGGCAACGGGTAGCGTGAGAGAGCCAGGAGGGCACAGGTCAGGTAACACCCACTGGCCACGAAACTGGTCACGAAACTGAGAGAGTAATGTCTCTTCATAGATACACCTCCGATGATCCACTCGGCTGTCCAGAGCGATGCCTTCACTGGACATTCGCTTCTCTGGTTGATCGCAGAAGCTTCTTGAACACCGAGCGCCTCCTGCTGAAGAACCACGATCGTTCTGCCCGACCCGCTGGAGCGCAGGTGAGACAGCAGTGATTCCGCACTCCCACCACGAGCGTAACACCACACTCACACCAGCTGCGTCACGGGAGTCACCCTCCCCGTCACAACCTGCTCTCAATCCTTTCGAGAGCATTTGGACTGACCATCAGACCGCATGAAGCACCTTCACGCGTAACAGGTCGAGATGAGCACGACCGAACATTTGGCGCTTCAGAAATTTTAGGCGGTTGACGTGGCCCTCTGTGGTCCCATTACTCCAGGGCAACGAGCAAGCGGCGCGAACAGCGGCATAGTCTCGACGAATCCCGTTGACAAAGCTGCCCAGTTCCGTCACACGGCTCTCTTTCGCCCGCTCGTGTTGAGCCAGGAGTCCAATGCCTCTGCCTGCCGTTCTTTGAGCAGGGTCACAAATTCCTGACTCAACAGGTAGACGGTGCGGAGTTCCTCATTGAGATTGATCTGCTCAATTTGTTGGTGTTGCACTTTGGTGAGTTTTGAGGGTGGTAACGATCATCAGAAAGGCTGCACCGCGCGAGGAAAGGCGTCGTTTCTTTGGCTGAGAGGAGAGACGTGGTTTGCGTGGTTGCCCTTGTCTTCGCTTGGGAGGAAGTTCTGTGCGCCATTCACCAAGCAAGTGTCTGAGCAAGGATGCAGAGCCAGTGTACCCACGTTCCTTGATCTCACCAAAAAGACGTGAGCCCGAATGCTCTCCGGCATCCCAGCGTTCGCGCAGATATGCACGGTGGGGATCGAGCTTGCTCTTGCCCATGAGGCGTCGTCCAGAGCCGGGAGCACGTTCCGGGAAACCATCTGAGGAAAGGTATCGTTGAACGATGCGCCGGCTCATGTGCAACTCTCGCGCAATAGCACGCCCGCTCATTCCCGTTCGGTGCAGAGCCAGAATATGCTCATACCGAGCATAGCGCTTGTCTCGACTGATCTTCTTCTTGCCTTCCGCATAGGTCAAGGAGGCAAGCTCGATCTCCTGGCCCAGCAGCGCAGGCGGCAATTCCGGCTCACCTTGAGCCTCGGGCTGATCGGCTCTCTCCGCTGGCGCTCTGCCTACTGAGCCGTTACTTGTCACCGCACTCGTTTGCGTATTCAGAAATCCCCCACTGCCAGGATCGCTGGTGGAGACTGTTTTGAGCGGGATATCCTCAATTTCTGGTAAACAGGTGCGCTTGCGGTCCAAGAAACGTTGCAGATGTTCACGCAGGTTTTGGATGAGATGGAAGCGATCAGCAACCTGCGTCGCATGAGGCAGCGCCCGCTTCACTGCATCCGCATACGCACTGGCACGATCCCGGCTGACCACGTCAATTTCCTGGTGTTTTTTCAGCCAGGGAAAGACTGCTTCTGCGGTGCGATCTGGCAAGAGATCGAGCGGCTTGCCGGTTTCAAGATTGACCAGAATAGTGCCGTATGTATCTCCGCGTCTCATCGCAAAGTCATCAATCCCCAACACAGTTACATCCGCCTGTGGGAGCGTCTTTAATGGCACGCAGATAGCACAGCAAGGTTGATGCCTTTATCTGCATTCCTAGTCGGGGAGCCAGGCGCTCACTCACCGAAGCCGAGGCTGCAAGGCCAATGGCTTTGAGTTCCTCGAGAAGGCGATTACTGACTCTGGCCCAGGGCTGGACAAGATCAGGAAGCCGTTCAGCAAAGACCTTGCGGGGACAGGTCGCAGTCCAGCAAAAAAACTTGCGCACACAGAGTCGCAAGACGATGCTGCGGCCTCCACATGGCACGTCGCGGACCGTTCGTTGGTACTGGCAGTGGACGTGGTCTGAGGGGTTTCCGCACCCAGGACAGTGCGCGTAAGGCTGTGTGGAGATCACGTCCACCGTGAGCTTCTGCTTCGCTGATCTCCACCTGGCCAATGACTAGCCCTTCGGGTAAGGGCAGAAACGGGGACTTTTCCATCTCCATCATCCTCCTGAGAAGAAGCAATATCTCTTTTACCTCTTTGTCAGGAGTATATCATCAAATATCAATCAAAAATAGCAAGCTAACGGTGTTCCCCAAATGTTGGGATGAGCCCCTTTTTCGTTAGCAAAAGCCAGGTGGTTCACTTTTTCGTTGTCACATGGCCCCCAAATCTGAGTAGCAGTGACATATTCAAAGAAATCTCTGGCCCCGATCCTGATGAGAAATTGGCCCCCAATATCATTGACAAATACATTCCACTGAGTGATGGAGCCTGTCGATCATTACTCAGTGCAGCAATATCCACCGCATCGCCTGAGAAGCTAATAGATAGAGAATCTGAGTGGTTACTGTAAATGTAAGAAAAGGAACGAGAGATGAAAATTGCACGTTTAAGTTTCCTCGGAGTATTGGGAGGAGCGTTGTTGCTCACAACGTTCCTTGCACTGCATACACGGGCAGCTTCGCAACAGGCGACTTTACCAGTTTTAACGGTTACTCTTGCCAAGGGTCCACTCGTCTCCAAGGGCACCTATCGCTATGCGATTACTGTATCTGGCTTCCCAGCAGATACAACTCTCTCGGTCGAATGCTATGATTCGGTAAGTCCCAACGGCTTCTTTCACTTCACGATAACCACCGATGACTCCGGCAAGGCATCGGCACAGAACGAGTGTTATTCGGGGGATGGGCCTGATCACTGGGTCATGGTAGAAGGAGTGCCCTCCAACCACGTCCAATGGGGGGGCACTAGCAACCCAACGACGCCAACGCCGACCACGACGCCAACGCCAACGCCGACTTATAAAGAGCAGGAAGGGCATCTAGGGGTCAATACGTTCACGAACCCGCACAACGCTTCGGGAATGGGACAGAAAATACCTGCGGCAGCGTGGGTAGAGGTCTCGTGCAAAGTGTATGCCCCAGAGATCCCGAGTGTGAACCCGGATGGGTATTGGTATCGAATTGCATCGAGTCCCTGGAATAATGCTTACTACGCTCCCGCCAACACCTTCATGAACGGTGATCCGTGGGGCGGCCCATATACCCATAACACCGATTTTACCGTTCCAGACTGCTAAATTGGCTTGATATGCTGCTCGAAAACACAGTTGCATTGAAGAAAAGGTGAAATAACACGCATGGAAACGCGAGGTACACCTATTGAGGTCTTTTGTTCATATTCGGATTCTTCTGAAGATGTTCCCTTATTGGAGCAGTTGGAGAGCCACTTGAGCTCTCTTGAAAATGAGGGTTTGATTTCCACCTGGCATAAGCGCCAGCTCGCGCCAGGTAGCGACAGGCAAAAGGAAATAGAACATCATCTGAACTCTGCTGGACTGATCTTGCTTCTGGTGAGTAGTGATTTCCTGAGGACCGATTATTGTAGAACCGAAATGGAACGTGCGCTGCAAAGACATGTAACGGAGCAAACACTGGTTATGCCTATTCTGCTACGCCCCTGTCTTTGGCAAAGTACACCATTTGCCAGACTGGAGGTGTTGCCAACTGCAACAAAACCGATTACGCAGTGGTCTGACCGTGATGCAGCCTGGGACTATGTGGTCACGAGGATTCGTAAGGCACTTGTCGGCAAACTTGGCACCGCAGGGCGAAACATCACAGGAACACCAAGATGGGAGAGAGAAAATACACCAAAAGTCAAAGCAGCGAGATCGCGCAAATGGTTTGTTTCTGTGTTGCTCTTTCTCGTCATAGTGGCAATTATCATAGGAAGTGTGGTCTATATACCAGAGCTTCGATTAGATTTAGGAGGGGTCACTCAACAGAAGATGTTATTCACCCCTACTCCAGGGATGACAGCAACACCAACGCAACCGAAAACCTATCCTGAGCAGGAAGGAGCTTTAGGGTCTGTGACATACAGCAATCCGCACAATCTCTCAGGCGTTGGTCCCCAAGTGGAGCCTGGAAAGCAGGTAGAGGTCTCGTGCAAGATGCTTGCTCCATCGCTCCCAAGCGTTAGTCCCGATGGCTATTGGTATCGGATTGCGTCGCATCCTTGGGATAACACGTATTATGCTATTGCCAACACTTTCCTGAATGGCGACATTTTGGGCCAACGTCCCTATACCCATAACACCGATTTAAAGGTTCCGAACTGTTGAACAGTCTTGTTTCACTGCGCGTTTTTCGGGGAACATCTCCAGTTCCACAGTATTGTTTACAGGATTTTGTTTTTTGAAAACGCGCATCAACTTCACTTGGAACCGAGAGTTGGTAGGAATTCTGTTATATCCCAAATTTATCTATTCGTCTGTCCAGGTCATGTTTCTATTCCAACTTCCTGTTCCAACTGTGGGTAAACCCCTAATAGGTCATAACATTCCTGCCGTTGTTTACTTCATCAGTTACTTTGCGGCTGGTGACAGCTTATGTAGCGATGGGCCAACAGCCCGAAATGGAGACATCGACTCGTATGATGGGTGACACATATTGAAAGTATCCCTTGCGATAAAAATTGACCCAGGCTGCTAAAACCGTGTAATATACTCTTCAAGGGAGTCCATCTGCTGAGAGCTTGAAGGGGAACATTCATGCCGAAACGCCGATATGAGAGCCGAGAGCCGAGCCATGATTGGCAGCAGATCCAGCCACTGCTCAAGGACCCAGCACAGATACACTATGAAATCATCCGCCCTGTTGTCCTTTGGGGCCAGACACCAAAGGAGCGAGGCGCGGAAACAGGGGTATCACCGCGCACGATTTACTACCGAGCCAATCTTTTTGACCAGGCTGGCATGGTAACTGTCGTTTATAGCATCAATGAGGCGCTCAGCTTTTTCCCACTCCTGAGCCTGGGCCAACATGGTCCCAATCCTTAACAATGCAGCGTCCTCGTTACCGTGCTTAGTAGTGAGAATGAGGTGCTCAGCCTCTGCCCACACAACCTCTGCCTGTGCGCGCTCCTGAGCCTGAGCTAATGCCTTCCCCAGATAACTCAAGGCAATTGCGCGCGCGCGGCTGTCGTCTATCGTCTGTATGATGCGCTCAGCCTCTGCCCACACAACCTTTGCACGGCTGCGGCTATCGCGTATCGTGCGAAGAGCACGCTCAGTCTCTATCCAACGCTCCTGAGCCTGAGCTAATGCAGCTCCTAGCATACTCCAAGCGGTTGCGCGGGCGAAACTATCGCCTATATTGCGTATGACGCGCTCGGCCTCCGTCCACTGGTGATCTTGGGCTAATGCCATCGCCAACTCGGTCCAGCAATGTCCGCGGCTATAGGTGTCGCCTATATTGTGTATGACACGCTCAGCCTCTTCCCACTGGTGGTCCTGGGCTAATGCGGCTCCCAGCGCGCTCAAGGCTGATGTGATCTCCAACTCGATCCATCCAACTCCGCGGCTGCCAATGTCTCCAATAGTACGAATGACGCGTTTAGCCTCTGCCCACTGGTGGTCCTGAGCTAATGCTTTCCCCAGATAACCCAAGGCATTGTTGCGTATATTGAACCCATCAGCTTCGATCAAACCAAGAACGCGCTCGGCCTCTGTTCATAGGCGAGCCTGGGCTAATGCCTCCACTAACTCACAATAAGCAGTAGGGGTCAGCATATCATTTCGTGCCTTTTGTACGCTAAAAGCTAGAATGGCCTGGCAAGTCTCTTCAGAAACTGGGTTCTATTCTGAAGGCGATTTAATCACTTTTACCATTGGGCCTGTCAGCGATGAAGATTCTGACACCGATCTGGCGGCTCATTGTCCATAATAGGTGATGAATGCTATCGGCAATATCTGACGTAGGTAAGAGAGTAGCGAGGACATGAATCGTCGCTGCATCAGTGGCAAGGGTTCTGAGCGCTTCTGCAATACGCTGGCGCACAGACGAGTTCAATAACTCTTCATCGGAGAGCAGATGGACTAACTGTGGCACAATGGAGGGCTCCCCTAACCGCCCAAGTGCTCCAGCGATACGCTCATGCAACTGCCTGTCCACCTGTTCTTCGGAGAGCAACTGGACCAGTTGGGGCGCAATCGAGCGCTCTCCTAACTGCCCAAGCGCATAGGCGATACTCTCGCGTACGCGTGAGTTCAGCTGCTGATCGGAGAGCAGCTGGAGCAGTTGAGGCGCAATCGAGCGCTCTCCTAATTGCCCCAGTGCATAGGCGATACTCTGACGCATTGGCCAGCCCAGCTGCTCGTCGGAGAGCAACTGGACCAGTTGGGACGTAATGGCGCGCTCGTCCAGGTGCCCCAGTGCATGGGCTATTCCTTGTCGCACTGACCAGCGAAGTTGCTCGTCGGAGAGCAACTGGACCAGTTGGGCCAGCATGAAGCGTTCCCCTAGTTGCCCCAACGTCGATGCGATTTGCTGACGCATCGACCAGCCCAGCTGCTCATCGGAGAACAGCTGAAGTAGTTGGGGCGTAATGGAACGCTCTCCTAGTTGCCCCAGCGCATTTGGGATACTCCCTCGCACCGACCAGTCCAGCTGCTCGTCGGAGAGTAGCTGCACCAGTTGAGGGGCAACCGAACGCTCTCCTAGCTGCCCCAGCGTATAGGCGATGCTCTCGCGCACCCGTGAGTTCATCTGCTCGTCGGAGAGTAGCTGAAGCAGTTGGGGGGCAATGGTGCGTCCTCCTATCTGCCCAAGGGCATAGGCGATGTTGGCGCGTACCGACCAGTCCAGGTGTTTGTCGGAGAGCAGCTGGAGCAGTTGAGGCACCATGGAGCGTTCCCCTAACCGCCCTAGTGCTTCTGCGATGCTCTGGCGCACCGACTGGTCCAGTTGCCTGTCGAAGAGCAGTTGGAGCAGTTGGGGGGCAATGGCGCGCTCCCCTAGCAGACCAAGCCCTACTGCGGTACTCCCGCGCACCCGCGGGTTCAGCTGCCTGTTGGAAAGCACCTGCACCAGTTGTAGTGCAATGGAACCCTCCCCTAGCTGCCCGAGCGCTTCAGCGCTGCTCTGGCGCACAAATGTGTTCAGTCTGTTCGTCGGAGAGCAGCTGGGCCAGTTGGGGGGCAATGGCGCGCTCGCCTAACTGTCCAAGTGCATAGGCGATACTCTCGCGCAGCCCCCAGTCAAGCTGCCTGTTGGAGAGCAGCTGCACCAGTTGGGGGGCAATGGAGCGCTCCTCTGATCGTTCAATCGCTTTTGCGAGACTCCGGCGCACCGACCAGTCCAACCGCTCGTCGGAGAGCAGGGAGACTAGCCGCCAGAGTGATAAGCGTTCCCCTAGCTTCACAAGCGCATATGTGATGCTCTGACGCACTTGCGAGTCAAGCCGCTCGTTGGAGAGCACCTCGACCAGTTGTGGCACAGTGGAGCGTTCCCCGATCTGTCCGAGCACTTCCGCGATACGCTGGCGCACCGGCAGGTCAAGCTGCTCGTCGGAGAGCAACTGAACCAATTGTGCATTTACTATTTGATCACCGATCTCAGCCAATGTTTCGGCAACCTGTGCTTGTGTCAACGAGTAGCGCGTGGTCTTCAACACCTGGAACAGGCGTGTGATAACCTCTTTGCCTAAGGGAGTTTGTCGAACGGTAGGATATGCTGTTGCAAGGCAATGACCAGCCAGGATCAGGTTGCTGTGGAATAAATCATCTTGCAACGGGTTTGTTGGCGTAAGCCCAAGTAATTGCTGTAAGAGCAAGCTAGCATCAGAAACGTATCCTGCAGAGAGCAAGAACACTTCTGTCCACCACGCATCGCCTCGTTGCCGCATAAGGATATCGAGTGCCTGATGGCGAGCGGCATAGCGGGCCACAAAATATTCCTGGAGGGTCAGGTGTAAAAAACTATACCAGCCAGCCGCTTGCTCCTTGAGCAGCCCATTTTCCGCAGCGATCTCCTCTAACACCCGCCCGTTTTGCTCTGGTGGGAGTCCGATGGCGGGCAAGAAAGCAGCAATGACCTCAAGCAAATCGCGTTCGGGAAAATAGCACTGTTCCTGCTGATGAAAATGCCAGGCTACCTTTTCCAGGAGTTGTCGTTTGTGCTCTAGCTGGAATGCTTGAATGCGACGGATAGTGCGGCTGGCATCCCATTTCTTCAGCAGGGTATCCACGCCCTGATTGTAGAGTTCTGTTTTCCGCTCAGGGAGATCGTGTCGATCTTCAAACACGATGACAATCAGCGACAACAAGAGGGGATTGCTCGCCAGTGCTTGCATGCGTGGAGTGCGCTCCAGTTTCGCATTGAGTTCGGGAGCGTTGCTCTGCTTGTAGGGATCGGGATGGGAGGCCAACCAGCCTTCCACAAACTGTTTGATCTCTTCCAGGCGAAAATCCACCACTTCCAGTTCTGCAAAGCCAGCCAGCCGGGTGCGTTGATAGTAGCTTGTCTTCCGGGCAGTGACCACGATGGGGGCCTGCTGATAGCGGGTGGCAACATCGGTAATGGCTTTGGAGATGTGAAGGGAAGAGTTCTCCGTCGGCTCTCTGGTGGTCTCTGCTACTGTCTCGTCAAGGCCATCAAGCAGGAGTAGCGCAGCGCCCTCGTGCAACTTCTCCTGTATGTAATCCAGGGCTTCCGCTTTCGGGAAGCCATAGCGCTCTTCCCAAACAGCGGAAGCGAATTCGAGCAGGTCACTGTATCCCGAGCGAGCAAACACAGGTAATTCGACATAAATTGGCAGGTCAGGGAGACCCCTGAGTTGTTGATCTATCGATTGCAAGGTAAGGTACTTCAGCAAGGTCGTCTTGCCAGTTCCAGGATCACTCACGATGACACAATGCCTGTACATGCGAAGCGCCTGTTCTGGTGCAAGAGCAATTCTGGGCTGCTTTTCTAAGCGCAGTTTACTAGCCCTCAACAAGGCATGAGGATGATGTATCATCTCCTGCAATATCGGATCAAGGTCATAGCCTGGCCTGGTATCCTGATGTAAGCGTAAAGGAATGTAGCTATCCGTCACTTCGAGGTGGCGGGTCAAATCCAGCAAGTGCAGGCGTGCGATCCGTGGATCGCTATGGAGCGCCTTCTGGTAGGCTGCAACACGTTCTTGGCGTTTGTACAGTTCATCATCTTCGTTGTGCAAAATGCAGCATCTCCTGTTCGTGTCGAAAATGCTCTTCCTGTCTCTGCTGTTCAAGTTGTGCATTACATTGAAGTTGATAGACAGCAGATGCACTGCAAGGAGCGCACCGACGATCACTCTAGTACACTGAGAGGGAAATCTCTCCATGATTAGGCCAACCCGGTGTACGTCCACTTGATGGGTTTAGCCATCGTCTGATTGTAATAGGTGATAAAAGCCAGGATCTGGGTGCGCAGGTCATCCAGCGAGAGAAAGTTGCCGCGTTTGAGCAGCTTGCGCACCAGGATACTGAGCCAGATCTCCACCTGATTCATCCAGGAAGCATGTTTGGGTGTGTAGTGGAACACGACCTGGTGCGTCGGGTCATGCAAAAAGGCGGCGCGGCTTTCCATCGACTGGAGAATGCCGCTCTTGCCTTTGACGCCCAGGGTCTCTGCTGCCATGCCTTCCTGGTGTGCCACCCAGCGCACCAGGGCTTCGGATTGATGGATGTTTAAATTATCCAGCACGATGTGCCACTTCGTGGCCGTGGGATCGCTGGCGAGCAGATGCTGGAAATGAACCAGGGCATCCTCTTCCGTGCGCGTCGGCCCCCAGGATGGCTCGATGATGCGTCCGGTCACGACATCGAAATTGATAAACCAGGACAAGGTGCCATGCCGGATGTATTCGAATTCGCGTCGCAGCACATGACCCGCCTGCATCGGCAAGTCAGGGTGTTTGCGCTCCAGGGCTTGCACCCCGGTTAACTCATCCGTACTGATCGCGCGCTCACCGCCTTTGGCTCGTTCGGCGGCACGTGCATAGACCTCACACCCATCGCGAATCTTCTCATCGCGCTGCGCATCGGGCACCTCATTCAGCCAATAGCGGAAGCGCTGCGGTTGCAGGCCCCCTTTTTGAGCAGGTAGCCCGCATGCCGTGGCGAGATTTGCTCGACGATGCCTCGCTTCACCAGTTCGTCCGCAATTTCGCGTCCGGTCCATTGGCTGATCGGTCGCTCTGCCTTCATCGGCGCTTCGCAGGCGAAGGCCGCCATCTGACAGCGTTGTTCGGCCGTGTACTTGGGCGGCGTTCCTGGTCGGGGCGCATCTTGCAAGCGCTCCGCTCTACTGAGGGTCTCCAGATCAATCCCCTGCAATCCTACCCAGCGATCTCGCCACAAGCGCACCGTATCCACGTTGATCTGCAGCTCACGCGCAATCTGTGCATTGGAGGTTCCCTGTGCCGCCGCTAAGATCATACGCGCTCGCTGCGCCTGCTGCTGTTCGCTCCGATGACGTTTCGTGATCTGGACTAACGCTTCCTGCTCCTTCTCGCTGAGGACGACCTTGGTGGCTCGTTTTGGCATGTCTTGTTCCCTTCGCTTTTTCCTCCTATTCTATCACGGAACTATTTCTCCATCAATGTACTAGCCAATTCAATAACAGCAGGAGTATATCATGGTTTGATATTTTTTCAAGCTACTACTTGCGCCTGTAATAGGGGTCAATAGATTATTTCGTACCTTTTGTAGTCTAAGAGGGAGACCATTCCAAAACGGGGGCTAGTTGCTGTGTTTCTTAACAATTTCACCTCTGTTCTGGAACAATCTCAGATAATATGGTTAGCCTACAGTGCGGTCCTGACGTTTCGCACGATAGGCCGGCTGCTGGCAAGCATGAGGAGTAGCACGCGAGTAAATTATATTGCTTGCCAAATATACACAATCCTGTTTGACGCAGAGGCAACTCGTCTGCCGTCAGAGGACCACGCCAGAGTAAATACTTTCTTTTTCCTTTCAAATAATTTATTAGAGACCGTTGAATAAGTTGAAATATTTCGTCCTGTAGATGCCTCCCAAATGTGAACTGTTCCGTCGTTAGAGCCAGAAGCAATATATGCACCATTAGGGGACCATGCTAGAGTACTCACGGCCTCTTGGTGTTCTCGATAAATTAATGGTTGAGGAATAACGATGTCCCAGACTGATTGCCCTCTGGGAATTTTCCAAATATGTATCGTCCTATCTGAGGCACCAGAAGCGATGGACTCGCCATCGGGAGACCATGCAAGAATGTAACTACCCAGGTACTCAGGCGACAGAACGATTTTCTTCCATCGGGAGGTTAAATGCCCAACGTATTTGTGAGCGAGAAATCCTGTAGAGATATCTCTTATATATACTGTTCCAGATTTATCGCTAGAGGCAATATATCTTCCATCAGAAGACCACGCTATATTAGACACGGGACTTGGGCTTTTATAGGTTGGGATAACTCCATTGCGATAAGTCCCTCCTCTATTAGCAGCATCCAATATTTGTATTGCTCCATCATCATAGCCACAAGCAATAAATGCGCCATCAGGGGACCATGCTATAGCCTGTACTGCGGCATCAACATAATAATCAGATTCCTTCGTCACCACTCTTCGGCCTACTTTCTGATGTACAAAAATCTCCTCACCTGTGACAACGTTCCATACCATCGTCCTTCCATCGTCCTTCATCGAGCTAGACGCAACTCGTTTGCCATCGGGAGACCATGCCATAGCACCTATTGCACTTCGGAATAGTGGGTCTTGGCCTTTGTTTGAAAGTTGCAGACCCGTGGTAGTGTCAAATATTTGCGCGCTTCCGTTAGCTGTCAGAACAGCGATGCGTATGCCGTCTGAAGACCACGCTAGAAATTGGCCTTGACGTGGAGGATACTCAGCAATAGGGAGAGTATAGAGCGGTTCAGTCTGTGACTGAGTGGGAGCTAATCGGTTTCTATTCTGTGAAGGCTTTTGATTTTGCTGTAGAGAAGGGTTACTATTTCCTTGTCCGTCTCTATTAGCAAAATTCAAGGTTGGATCAGTGGGAGATATAGGTATAGTGTTGGATCGTCCTGGCAGGTTGATTTGTTGTTGCGGTTTGATAGCCTGCTCTAAGGCATTCGCAAATTCTTGCACACCTGCAAAGCGTTGGGAAGGCACTTTGGCGAGAGCCTTTAATACCACCTGTTCAACAGCAGAGGGAAGGGCTTTGGCGCGCCCCTGCAAAGATGGCGGTTCAGCTTTTAAATGTTGTTGAGCAATTTCCGTTGTAGAACCATTAAAAGGACAAGTGCCACTAAGCCATTCATACACACTAATTCCGAGAGCATACTGGTCGCTGGCGATGCTTGGTTTGCCATCAATTTGTTCAGGAGCCATATAAGCCATTGTGCCAACTATATTTTCAAGGGGTTGAGAAAGAGAACTATGAGCCTCTACAGCAATACCAAAATCACTTAGCAAGATTTCATTTTGTAATCCGAGCAACATATTCTCAGGTTTAACGTCTCGATGTATACGCTTATTATTATGTGCAAACTGCAAAGCATCAGCAACTTGATTGACATAAATAACAACATCCTGTAAGGGGACTTGTACACCCCTCGGGTGACGCTGGCGTAAGGTACCATTAGGAGCATAGGTCATAACAAGAAATGGAGAGCCATTTTCAATATCATAATCTAGTACTTGGACAATATGAGGATGCTTTAGTTGAGCTATGGTATTCGCCTCATTACGGAATTGCTTCAAATTCTCTATTGTCAATTGAACATCGAGAATTTTAATGGCTGCTTGAGTGTTGAGGTGAATATGATCTCCCAGATATACAGAGGCAAAGCCCCCTCGTCCTAACAGGCGAATCAAATGGTAGTTTCCTAGTTTCTGCCCCAAGCGGTCGATCATCTTGTTTACTCCGCCGCCGTTAATCAGACCATTCCAGCTGAATGATTAGTTGAGAAGAATCTCTACCGATGCTTACAACCGGCGGGATAAGTTTCTTCCAGCAAGTAAACCGTTTTTCTGAGGTCTGACAACGATTCGCACAAATCAGAGCCATCTGACAGAGCTGATTATCATCCGCTTCCAGTTAAGCAATTATCGCAGCTAATCACCCATTAGGTGCGATAGCTTGCCACATTCCGAGAAAAACGCTACACTGAACCTGAGCAGAAGTATACACTATTTTCCGTATTAGGTGCAATAACTCATGAAAACACACATTTCTCCATCCTTGACACTGGCACATGCGTTTGAGCAATTCCTCGAGGTTTCCTCGTTCGCGCGGCGCACCCGCGAAAGTTACACAGAAGACTTGGCCTTGCTGTTGGCGGAGTGCGGCCAGTCGCCAATCACTGCGCTCACGGCTGACATCGTGCAAGCCTTTCTCGCGCGGCAAGAATCACTCGCACCCGCCACTTTCAATCGACGCCTGGCCGCACTGCGGAGTTTCACCAAGTGGCTTCGCGCTCAGGGATGGGAGGCCTCTGCACTTCTCGATGGGATCGAACGGAAACCAGAGGGGAAACGGACGGCTCGTGCGCTGGACGCGCAGCAGGTCGAGTCCGTCTTACGGACAATAGCGGACCCGCGAGATCGCGCCCTCTTCTGGCTGATCTATGATGGGGGCCTTCGCTGTCAGGAAGCGCTAGCCATCGACATCGACGACATTTCCTGGTCTGAGCGCTCCATTCGCATACACGGCAAAGGCGACCGCCCACGCGAGATGTTCTTCTCGCGTGTGGTCGGGACGCTTCTCGACAAGTATCTAGCGACGCGCGGGTACCCGACGTTGGGACCGCTCTTTGCCACGCATCGCAAAGCTCGTTTGCCTCGGCGTGCTGATCTCACCTCCGAGGGCTACGCGCGCCTCTCATACCGGCAGGCCGACACGCTCTGGAAAGGGTATACCCCTGACTGGGACTTACACCAGCTCCGCCACACCGCGATCAGCGTCCGCGCTGCACATGATTACACCGAAGCCGACCTCAAACGCTTTAGCGGACATAGCTCCTTGCGCAGCCTGGAACGCTACATCGCCGATAACCGCGAGGCCGCCAAACGCAAAGCCCGCGAGTGGGAGCGTCGACAGCGTACACAGTAATGTGAGAAAGAACTGCCATTATGCCGACCGAGCCTGAAACCGTTCTCTCCACGCCTCACATCGGCGGAATGCGGAAGGAGCAGAAAAGGTGCTGAGAGACCACTCAACTCGCAGCCAGCGTCGGCTCCTGTTGCGACTCCCCTGTTCCCATGCCAGGATACCAACGCTGGAAGACGGCTGGCAAGGTATCATCGAGTACCCGCGTGCGTATCTGTAACAGCAGATGAGCACCACGCCTGGTCCAGCGCATCTGCTGTTTTTTGACAAATCGCTTGCTCACGATCTGATTCACCGTCGACTCGGCTACCGCCGAGGAGATGGCTTCTCCATTGCGGTACCGATCGCCATAATTGGGAATGGAGGATTGATTGGTTCGGATATAGTGCTCAAACTCATGCAACGTCTTGGTGTAAAGTGCGGTCAAGGATTGGGTCATACGCACTTTTGATGATCCGGCCTCCCGGAGCCGTGAAGCACCCGCAGACGAAGAAGATCGAAGCTCGCTCGCCCATAGCCTTGTCGTTTGATCAATTTCAATCGGTGTACCTGACCTTCCGTCTGGCCATTACTGTATTCCAAAGAGAGCGCCGCGCGCACCGCATCATAGTCCCGATACAGCCCCTGCGCAAAGCGACGGAGTTCCGGCAGTCCACTCGCTTTGGCTTCCTCGATCCAGCGCGGTAAGTAAGCAAGTTGACGCCGGTTGACCATCGTGCGAAAATCCTGCACCAGCTCATAGGCCTTGCCCAGCTCTTCGTCTCGCGTGCGTAAGGGGTCGAGTTGCCGTACCTGGGTGAGCGTCAATTTGGGTGGAGGACACACGAAGAGCCAGGCAGGCTGAGTGCGCGGAGAGAGGAGCGGTGGGCATCCCTTGTGCGGCTCGTTGGTGCTGTCGCTGATAGGCTTCCAGCCATTCCGGCTGTTCCTGCAAGGGCCTGAGGTAGTCGAACACAATGGTGTCGCTGCCCCGGTAGCCCTGTTCCCGCAGTTCTGCCACCAAGTGAGTCACGTTGCGCGCGCCCTCGGCCCACCGCTGGTGCAGAAAATCTTTGTAGGGGTCGAGCTTGCTGCGGCGATGGGGACGCACGATCTCTGGCAACTCAGAGGTGTTCAGGTACCGATGCACGGTATCGCGATGCAGCCCGGTGAGCGCAGCGATGGCGCGTTGGCTCACGCCCTGCTCATGCAAGGCCTTGACTTCTTCGTAGCGGTTTTGGCGCTTGACTCGCCGTACCTGTTGTTGCACCTGGGTGATGGTGAGTGGTTTGCAAGACGGTTCTTTTTCCAAAGGGGTGGAGGGCAAGGGCGGGTCCATGGCTTTTTCCTCCTCGTGAATGCGCTTGAGACTCTCGTGTTTGCGTTCAAACAGACGCGTCATGGCGGTCATCACATTCACCAATAAGGGGATCAAGAAATATTAACTATCCCGATTAGCCAGTAAGCACCCATCGATATCCACAAACCACTTTCCCAGAGAGGGCAATCGCTGAAGCTGGGTTTCCACCAGATCCATGGCTTGCTTGGTCAGTTTGACACCAGTCTGATAGGTGGTCATCACCAAGGCGACCACGGGATGGTTTCCTTTCCATGTCATGGTGCGGGCATACTGGATCACGGCATCGACGGAATCCAGCAAGGCTCCATTCCAATGCTGTTCTAAAATTCCCCAACAGCGTTCGATCGAGTTGTATTTACTATGGTATGGGGGATAATACGCCAGACGGATGGTGAGCTGATATCGCAGAGCAAACTCCACCAGACGCTGCATGAACTGGGTGCGCCGACTGTGGCTCTCCGGGCCATTGTCCAGGTTGATGAGCAGGGTCCTGACCAGAGGAAAGTGCTCTTTGACCGTCTCCCACCAGTCGACCAAGCGATCCACCAGGCAATCGCTGGTCACTTTGGACGTCACCCCGTAGAGAAAGAGCTCGTCGGAAGCGGGCAGGAAAATGCCCACTGGCGTCACCGTCGCTGCTGGTTGAAAATCGTGATCAGCGGCCCTGGTGGGGACGCGATTCTTTCCCCCTCGCGCGAAAGGACCGACCTTGACGATGGCTTTGGCATCCAGCGAGAGCCGTAACACCTGCTCAGAGGCATCAGCCTCTTCATTGCACTGCTTCACCTGGGCAAAGATGGCATCGGTCTCGGGGACTTTTTTTGGGGTTGGCTCTTGGCCACTTTTTTCGGGAAGTAGCCCAACTGGTTCAGCTTGGTTGCAATAGTCTCGGCGGTGGGGAGTTCCTCGTCGCTATAGCCCTTCTGGGCCATCAACTGGCGGCGGACTTCGGCTGCTGTCATCCGCGTGTACAGACGCGTCGTGCGAAACTGCGGATCCGCCTGACTCTGCCCATCCACAATGGCGGTGAGATCCTTCAATAAGTTGGGCAAATGGTCTTCGCTGTGCTTGCGGCCACGCAACCTGAAGCCATCCACGCACACCATTCCGCTCTCCACTTCATGCATCCCTTTGCGTATGGTGACACGATTCCAGCCCAGTTCCCGTTCGGCCAGCCTCTGGCCGCCTGTACCTAGCGCTTGCACCGTCCGTGCCATAAACATCCGGCATGCACTCCCCTTGAGTTGCTTGGCCGTGTTCAACACCAGCGCTTTGACTTCCTCCGTTAGTTCCACTCTTGTCCCTCCAAGCATTCTTTTCTTGGCGCAGTATACCATACTGGGATAACTTAGTTTTCGGAAGTCCCTAAGTGAAAGCGATCCGCAATCTGGATTGCTTGTGGCGCGCCTGTGCTCGCGCCTTCCGCATAGGCGCCCGCTCGATCACGGCTGATGATTTCTACTCCCGGATGCGCTTTGAGCCAGGCGGCGAGCGTTTCCGCCTCACGATCGGCAAGGACATCGATGACTTGGTGCCGCTCCAAATCGATGAGGATCGTGCCGTAGCGGCGTCCTTTTTTCCACGCGAAGTCATCGACTCCCAAAATTCGAGGAGTGGCGGTGGCAGCTGGCTGGCTGCGCCGGATCAGTCGGAGCAGTGTATCATGGCTGATGCTCATCCTCATGAGCGCGGCAATTCTCTCCCCAACCTTTCCCCCGAGCGTGCAAGCCACTTCACTGAGGGCATCTCCTTGTCGCAGGTGCGGCGAGCATAGGCTGGGGCGCAGGTGGGAAGTCGTTCCGTAAAGAGTTTGCGCTTACAATCGGCATTGAGGCAGCGAAAACGGCGCACCTGCACGATCCATTGAACACGTTGTCCACAGCACGGTAAGTCTGCCAGAGTTCTGCTGTAGCGCGAATGAACGCGTTGTGAAAGCTGGTGACACAGAGGACAGGCGGCTTCTGTCGCGGTGGTGGTAGCGGTCGCAGTGATGAGTTTCAACGAGTCGTTCACCTCCACACTCATCAGCTCAAGCAGGCTGGGATCCGGAAGTATCGATAGGTTGACCAAGAGCGGGGGTTCCTTCTACCAATTTTCTTGGTAAAGAAGTATACCCGCTGTCCCCACCTACGGCTATTAAAAGCCTATGAAAGAAGAATCGGCCATGCCGGATCATCAAAAGTGCGTATGACCCACAGAAACCGTAATTTACAACTGGCAACCGTAACTTCACTTATCAAAGCAATTTTCAGGAATATGCTGTGGCATGGTCACCTGATGGAAAGCGCATTGCCTCTGGGGGTGGCTCTGAAACCACTTCGGGCGGCGGTATGCTTGTACAAGTATGGGATGCTTTTACAGGAAAGCACATCTTGACTTACAGCGGTCATTCCTGGGCGGGCTATGGTGGAGTCTATACCGTGGCATGGTCGCCCGATGGAAAGCGCGTTGCCTCTGGAGGTGAAGATCAGACGGTGCAGGTATGGCAGGCAGGGTGATTTTCGAAGTGATTACCGATTTCAGGTGAGAGACTGGCTAACGATATTGATTTAGGTGCTATCCTCATTGCTCGTGTGCTAACAGACCAGGTTGCTTAACATTGGTTTTTATCCAATTGCTACGGGAACCCCCAATAGTCTGTCACTGCTGGTGACTGACACTACGATAGCAGAAAAGCGGCTGGAGGGGCAACGGACAGAGGAAAAGTCGTTGTGTGCCAAAACGGGGGCAAGAAACACTTGTTGAAGCTCAGGCGTATGTGGTACACTCGTCACAGAAAAGTCGTACCAGAACTATGCTTCTGTGACGAGTTGGCGATCGGACAGTATGGCGTGGATATTCTTGCAAGCTCAAATGCTTCCGGAAGAAAACGTTCTTCTCAAAAATGAGTGGCAAAAACTCGTACCAGAAAAATTTCTGAAGGAGAATGACCAGTAATGACGGATGCCGGAAACAGTACAACATTTTCTTCGAGCAAAGACCATTCGGCTTGGATTGCCGCATATAGCGAAGCGTGTCTCCCGCAGAAAAATCCTGGTACACTGGATATCTATCAACGCGTGCTTCGTGCCTTTTTCCTCTGGCTCGCTGAATATACAGGATCTTCGCCATTGCCTTTCCATCAACTCACACGTACAACAGTAGAAATGTATCTGAATACTTTGGAGGAGACTGGGTACAGTGTTAGTCATCGAGTCCGAGTAAAGTCCGTTCTCAGTAATTTCTGTCAATGGCTTATTGACGAGCAGGGACTCTTGAAACGAAATCCTACGCGAAACCTCGAAAATTCCATCGCAGCAGGTGTTAGCTCCGCGTGTCCTCTCTGAAAAACAGCGCATTATTCTCCGAGTGCTGGTTGAGCAAGCAGAGGATATGCGAGGAGAAGCGATCTTCGCTCTCGGCTATTGGGCAGGATGCCGGGTGAGTGACGTGGCCCACCTCCTTTTGGGGTAGAGCTACGTAAGCTGTCACCAGCCGCAAAGTAACTGATGAGTTTATTCTTGGCGTTTTTGCGCTCCAGTCTGGGTGTTCCCTGGAGTATCTTCTCCCGTTCCGCCTGCTCGAGGAGGAAACAAGGGCCTGAGTCCCTGGGAGGCAGAATCTCAGAACCCTTTGTCGTCCGTTAAAAGATCCTCCTCCCGTAAAACCCCGTACACACCAGTCGTTTCGTTTTTCGGCAGATCTCGTCTTTCGCCGGTGGTTAGTTCATCCGTACCAGTTTCAGCAGGTGACCCAGACCAGGCCGCTGTCCGTACATCAGCACGCCGTAGCGATACAGGCGCGCGGCAAACCAGGTGCAGGCCAGAATGGTCAGCAGCATCAAGGCCACCGTTACGACGATCTCCCACCAGGCCACCGTACCCGCAGCAAGACGCAGCAGCATGAATATCGGGGTCCAGAACGGAAGGTAGGACAGCACCTTCGTCACGGTCGCATCGGGAGTAGCGACCACGAAAAAGAACAGCACATAGCCACTGCTCAGCAGCAGCAGGGGAAGCATGATCACGCTTTGCACCTCCTCCTGCCGTTTGACCAGTGAGGCCAGTCCGGCAAACAGGGTGGCATACAGGAAGAACGCCAGCAGAAAGTAGAGCAGGAACAGCAGGTAGAACGGGATGGACACGCCGGTGAGGTACTGGCTGAAGCTTCCCGCATGTGCCCCGAACAGCGCGGCCTGCACAGGGGTTTGCAGCAGCAGCGCCCCAATGCCGACCACCACCAGGCCACTCATCTGCGTCAGGCACGCTGCCCCGATGCCCACGATCTTGCCGGCCAGCAGTTGGAAGGGGGTCGCGGCATTCACCAGAATCTCCATCATACGGCTGCTTTTCTCTTCCGCCACTCCCGTCGCCACGATCCCGGCATAGACCTGGATAGAGATGAAGATCAGGATCACCCCGGCAGTAGCGAGTACATAGTTGGCAGTCCTTTCGCTCGTCGGCTGAGTCGTCTGGCTCGGCTGTGTCTGCACGACGACCAGGTCAGGTGCAGCGGCGAGGCGCTGAGTCTCTTGCGAGGTGAGGCCCAGGCGATGAGCGGTATCGAAAAAGGTGAGCTGCAAGGTCAAACCCTGGATCGCGGACAGGTTGGGATCGTTGGTCGAACTGTTGGTGGTGTAATAGGTAAAGCGTACGTTCTGGTTCGTCGGACGCTCAAGCACCAGCAGCATATCCAGCTTGCCATCCTTACCTGGCTTTGCAGGCTGGGAAGGCGCGTCTGTGGCTGGATGCTCAACACATAGGGAGCGGAGCTTCCAGTGCTTGTTCCATTCAATGCAGTCGTGATGTCAGCGGTCAACTCCGCCTCGTTCAGACCGGCGACCGAGCCAGCCTCGTTCACCACGACGATACTCGTTTGCCCACTGGAACCGGAGCTCACAAGCTGGATCACCGTCGGGATAAAAGCGGCCAGGAACACGATCACCAGAAGGAGCGCGCTGGTGATGATGAAACTACGCCTTTTCACGAGGTTTCTGTACTCGCGCCCGAGAATCAAGCCAATATTGCGCAGGTTGTTCTGGGCAGCAGCGCCCGAACTCACCGCGACGGCCCCTTGCTGTTGTTCCGCCGCGTTCTTTTCTGGCGTTTCCACGGTGTTCGTTGCCATGGTTTCTTTCTCCTGTCTATGCTGAGAGAGCCGATGGAACGTCTGGCAGCGCGCTCATGCCTACCAGTTCAATGAAGATGTCGGTCAGCGATGGCTCGGCGATTTCGAAACGGCTGATGATGCCGCCGTGCTGCAGCGCCGCCTCCACGATCACGTTGGGGTTGAGGTGAGCCGGGAGCTGCATTTCGATGTAATCCTCCCGGCGCCTGGTGACCTGCACGCCCGCCAGCTGCTCCAGCCAGGTAGCCTGGGCATCGTTGTCGAGTTTGAGGCGGGCCACCTGGCGTCCAGGCTGTCGTTTGACCTCGCGCACGCTGCCCTGCACCACGCACTGCCCTTTGTTGATAATCACGATCTCCTGGCAGAGTTCCTCGGCTTGCTCCAACTGGTGCGTGGAGAAGATGATGGTTTTGCCCCGGCGATGCATCTCCACAAACGCCTCTTTCAGCACGTTGGCGTTGACCGGGTCCAGGCCGCTAAACGGCTCATCCATCACCAGGATGGTCGGGTCATGCAGGATGGTTGCCAGAAACTGTACCTTCTGCTGATTGCCTTTCGACAGTTCTTCGATCTTCTTCTTGCGATTGGCGCTGATCTGAAACCGGTCGAGCCACTCCGTCAGCGCTTTCTCGGCATCCTGCTTCGACAAGCCGTTCAGCCGCGCCAGAAACAGCAGTTGCTCATCCACGCGCATTTTGGGATAGAGTCCGCGCTCCTCGGGCAGGTAGCCCCAGTTCCGGCGCGGCACCTGGCGCACATCCTGGCCGTTCCAGGTAATCGAGCCACTATCGGGGCGCAGGATATCCAAAATCATGCGCATGGTGGTGGTTTTGCCCGCGCCATTGGCCCCCAGAAAGCCGAAAATCGTTCCTTCTTGCACTTCCAGAGACAGGTCCGTGATGGCCTGAAATTGTGCAAATGACTTATTGATATGTTCTACAGTAAGGCTCATAATGATTCACTCCTTCCGGGTTGCCCGTCCGGTACGTATTCAGAACAAATCCGGCGGCCGAGCCTGGGAGACGCGACATGTCCCTCTCAGCTGCTCTTGCATGCCCCTCACACGGTCGCTTTGCGCAGCAGCGCATAGGACGCGAGGGCAAAGCACGCCATCAGCGGTATCAGCCACAAACCGAGCGCGGCTGCGCTCTGCCCGGCAAGCCAGCCGAAGATGGCTCCCCACCAGTTCCAATAGGTGCTTACCAGCACAAAGACGCTGAGGAGCAGAATTGCGACGCCAAAGAAAAGGTACTCCCCCGTGCGGCCAAAGCGCTGGTAGATGCTGCCGAGCAGCAGTCCCAGCAGGTACAGGAACAGCAGGAAGACGAAGGAGACCCAAAACTGCCCCAGGGGCGAGCCACCACTGAAATAGTTGGGGTCTGATTGCGTGCTGCAGCTCGAAATAGCGAGCGTTCCTGCCCAGCAAAACTGCCGCAGGGGCGAGCCGTCACTGAAATAGGGGAGGTGGAAAAAATGGAGGTCCACGCCCCAGTTCTTGATCACGTTAGCCTCGATGAGCGAAAGCAGCCCCAGCAGGATCGCCCAGGCACAGTTTACCGCGACGGCCATGGCCAGGGTGCCCAGGAAGTAATCCCTCCGGCGCGTACCAAAGCTAACCGCAAACGGAAACGTTCCTCTGACGGTGCCGATGCCTTCTACCAGTATCACGATGTAGAAGCCGGCCAGCGCGCCGACATAGGCCCCTCCTCTGTTGCCCCAGAGCAAGGCAATGCACAGACCAATGACGAAGGCAACGCCCAAAAAGATCCAGGGACCCAGGAACCAGGTCATCCGGTCCCTGGCATGCATGACCATGACGCTTGCAATGCGGTTCATCGGACTTCCACCGCCTTTCTTTGGGATGGTTCATTGGTCAGATGGACAAGCAACTGCTGCAACGAGATCGGGGCGAGGGAGAGGCCGAGCGCTTCGGCTTGCTTGCGGTCGCTCGCGTTCCCATTGCCCATGACGGTGGCCGACACCAGGCCGCCCAACGGCGAACGCTCAAGCACTTCCTTGCCCGCCGTATAAGTGTCGACCCTGGCTGCCGGGCCGACGACGGCAAACGCTCGCCCGCGTAGCGCTTCGGCCTCCTCGTCGAGCACCAGCCTGCCCTGGTCGATGATGAGGACATGTTCCAACAACCGGCTGACTTCGTTGATCAGATGCGTCGACAAGAGGACCGTGCGCGGATGCTCCGCGTAATCTTCAAGCAACCGGTCGTAAAATAGGCCCCTGGCGACGGCGTCCAGGCCCAGATAGGGTTCGTCAAAGAGAGTCAGCGGCGCGTGACTGGCGAGGCCGACGATGATGCCGACTGCGGAGAGCATGCCTCTGGAGAGCGCCTTCATCCGCCGTTTGGGCGGCAAGCGGAACTCCTCGATCAAGGCGAAGGCGTACTCCCGGTCCCAATGGGGGAAGAAGAAGGCGGCCTGCTCCAGCACGTCGAGCACGCGATAGTTGTTGGGATACTTCTGGCTGTCCGAGACTGCGCATATCTGGCTCAGCACGCGGCTGTTTTCATAGGGTGCTTCCCCAAACACTTTCACATCGCCGCTGGTGGCGAACGAGCTGCGCCGTGATGATCTGCATGATAGTCGTTTTGCCCGCGCCGTTTCTTCCCAGCAGCCCATAGATTTTCCCGGCTTCGATGGAGAAGCTCACCTGGTTGACCGCGGTGACGTCTCTATACGATTTGGTCAGTTGCCTGACTTCAACGACGTTGCTCATCGCACTTTGACCCTTCTGTGAATCATCTCTGTCAACTGTTCCGTCGTGATGCCCAACTTTTCCGCCTCCTGGAGCATGGCCACGACATACTCCTCGTAAAACTGTTCCCGGCGCTTCTCCAGCAGTTTTGCCCGCGCGCCTGACGCCACATACATTCCAAGTCCGCGCTTTTTGTACAAAATGCCCTGGTCCACCAGCAGGTTCACGCCTTTTGCCGCCGTCGCCGGATTAATCTGGTAAAAAGACGCGAGCTGATTGGTGGAAGGAACCTGCGCTTCTTCAGGCAGTTCCCCGGCGACGATGTCGTTTTCGATCCGCCCGGCAATCTGCACAAAGATTGGGCGATTCTCGTCGATTAAGTACTCCATTGCTTCATCACTTATCTAGTTACTCACTTATGTAACTAACAATAACGCAAAAGATGGCCATTGTCAAGGGGTCTTTCTCCTAATCTTTCGGGTAACCAGAATTAAATAGGCCTGGCAGTGTCTTTCTGACCAATTTGATGAGTTCCGACTCTTCTTTTGGAAACGGAACTTTACCCATTTTGTCCAGATTTTCGCACCTCTGTTGTGCTGCGCGCCTCTCTCCGCTATACTCGGCTATGAGTAGCGAGTTCCGACTCTGTCAATTCTCGGAACTCGTTTTCAAGCAATAAAAGAAAAAGAAATGACTCAGAAACATGAAGAGACAATGGGAGAATGAAGAGTTAATTGAACACTGGACCTTAGCTTGACTTTGTACATTTCCAACTTACTAACAGACGGCCAAAGACAAGCGCTCAAGAGTAGAGCGAGGCACTAAAACCACAGCAGGATCAGTGGGTGATGTGGGAAAAGTCCCCTGGCCCCACACATGTCGCTTGACGACAGCAAGCACATCCCGGAATGTAGCCGCCTGCTTGCGATACCAGGCTGCTTGAGCGACAGGAACGCAGCCATCAGGATGCAATGCTTGCCCAAAGAGGGTGACGAGGCTGTAGAGGCCAAAGAGCAGAGGAGTCGAGCGCTCAATGGCGAGATCGGACCATTGGCGCTGCGTCTCGATACCCAAATGAGCACGACTCTCCTCAAAGGTCACTTCCAGACTCCAGCGCTTCATGCACGTCGCTGATGATCTGTTCTGCCGTCTGGCTGGGGTCGGTGGAAAAGATGGCTTTCGGGGGGCGCTTGCCCGACGGATCACGAGTCAGGACCCAGCGGATGGGCAAGGGATCGAATCCATAGCGATACCACAAGGCGGTTCCCGTAGAGATTTCCAGAGTCCGCTCCCCCTGACCATACCAGTCCAGGGAGAGCTTCTGCCAGACGGTTTCCGGGTCCTGCAAGACCTGCTCCAAGAGCATGGAAGACGTTGGCCTACCACTCGTGGCCGACCCATGGTGTGCTGGGTCCGTTCTGGAGGCGGTTCATGGAGCACCGCATCCAACCGGCCAGTCGTGACCAGAGTCACCTGCTGAGCCTTGGCATGCAGCCCCAGTTCCAGCACGGTGTAGGCGGTATCGCCCATTAGCTTGATGGAGCGGTCAGGAAGCCATCGGCGGACCAGACTGACCATCTGATGCGCTCACATCCCCACGGTCTTGTGCCGCTTGCCCAATCGTTCACTCACCCGCCGCGGGTTGTGGCCAGCACGCACAAAAAAGGCAAGGCCCAGCGTTGCTTGGTCCAAGGAAGCGTTACGACCACCGCCATCACGAGGAAGCCGCAACCCCGGGCTGCTCACCGAGCGCTTTCGACTGGAGAGGGCGCTATCACGGTAATGTCCGCGTTTGCTGATCTTACTGCCCCAGCGTCGCTCCAGCGTTTCATCAATCACTAGATCGACACACGCTCCTGCTGGCACAAACGTCTCGACGATGAGCAGGAGGAGCTGACGACTGACCGCTAAAGGAGACCAGCGGGCTCGGTTGAGCACCTGATGAAAGAGGCTCCAGTTGGTCGCCTGGTCGTTGCCGCTGGCTCGCAGCGCTGCTGCGACCGTCCGGCGTCCGTGGGCGAGCAACGTTCCGGTTAACAACGTCATCAGTTTCCTCCAGGTGGGAGCGGTAAACAAGGGGCGAAAAGTCGCCAGAACCTCTATAATGGGATCGGGAAGGGGCATAGTCTTTCTCCTGAGCAAGATACTGCTTTGATCAGCTTCTATCTTACCTCGGAGATGGCTCTATGCCTCCAATCCTTCCCCAAATTGTACAAAGTCAAGCTGTGGGGGTGGCATCAGAGCAAAATGGAGCGAGCAAGTAGTGTGGAGCGACTCTGGTTGGCGATGGCCGTCGCTCAGTTATGGTGTGTGAGCCTGGGATGTCAGGCTGAGGCGACGCAAGAGGCTGCGTTTCTGCAAAACGAGCCAGGCGCAGCGTTGCCTGAGCGGCATATTGCTCATCGACGGCGAAAGCGAGCGTCGGGTCAACTTCCCGTTCGTCGTTTGAGCTGTGTGGTACGCGGAAGGCTGGTATTGCTTGCTATGCAGTATCAGTCCGAACCGTTCCCGGTGGGAATCTTGCGGGCGAGTCCCTGGCCTGAAACCATCACCGCGCCTCAGAAACAGCCCAAATCTTCAGGTTTGCACAAGAAGCAAACGCAAAAGGAAAGGGAGCGTCGAAAAAGACAAAAACGCCGAGCGCGGGAACGTGTCCACGCTCAGGCGTAAAAACCTATACTTGTAAGGGGCAAGCCCGGCCCGTACCCTATACTAACGGGCCTGCGTCGTGATGCGTATAGGGTACGGGCCGGGCTTGCCCCCGCCCTGGTTGTCCTACTGCTTCTAGTGTTGCAACCGGATGAAAATGCAGTACAGACGTATAGGCTCAATCCCCCGCCCTGGTTGTCCTACTGCTTCTAGTGTTGCAACCGGATGAAAATGCAGTACAGACGTATAGGCTCAATCCCCCGCCCTGGTTGTCCTACTGCTTCTAGTGTTGCAACAGGTAGACATCCGACCAGTCGCCGAAGTACAGGCCGGTACTATTCAGGCTAACTCCATGCAGCCAGGAGGGGAAAATGGCGGACATGGCCTGGTGATCGATGGGCAACCAGCCCACGTCGGTGATGGCAAGCTGTTCGGCCTGGTTGTACAGTTGGATGCGAGCCTGGCCGGTGGACTGCTCCGCCTGCTGGATAAGGGAGTCGAACTGCGGATTCTTCCAATCGCCGCTATTGTTGCTGGCGGTCGAGAAGAGATTTAAGGCCAGCCAGTCATAAGGGTCGGGATAATCAGCAGTCCATTGCGTAGAACCCATCTGGATGACAGGGGGTTGTGTCGCGGTCTCCTGGTTATATGCGTTCAGTTCTACCGCGTTCAGTTTGACCTGGATACCCAGCGCCGTTTGCCACATTTGTTGCAACACCTGCGCTTCAAGCGGAGAGATCTGCGAGTTTGGATAGGAGAAAGAGATGGGCGGCACTTTGCTGACATCGGGATAGACCGATTGCAGGAGGGACAGGGCTTTGGTTTTGTCGAAGGGTATTCCTGCATAGCCGGGCTGGTAGCCAGGCATACCCGGTGGGATGATGGTAGAAGCAACGACTGCTCCCCCCTTGAAGACGGCGTTGACCAGCGTGTTTTTGTCGATAGCGTAGGCAAAAGCCTGGCGCACGGCAGAATTGTTGAAGGGCGGTTTGGTGTTATCGAAGAAAATCAGGTCGGTCTGCAGTTGTGACAGGCTCGTATAACCAGGGATATTCTTTGCAATTGACAGGTCCTGCGCGGTAATATTCCAGGTAAAACCATACTGTCCGGCCTGATAAGCGCGAAATGCGGTGGAGGGATCATTGACGAACATCATGTCCACCTCTGTCAGCTTTGTCTTCGCGCCGTACCAGTGCGGGTTTGGAGCGAACACCATTTTCACGTTGTGGTTCCACTCTTTGACCATGAACGGCCCAGTTCCCACGCCATTCCCCGCCACTTCAAGCGGCCATTTTTGCTCCCCAAATTGATTGATGACCTTCTGATTAAGGGGAAAGGCGACCGAGTTTGCCATAATATCCAGGAAGTACTCGGTAGGCTGCGTCAGGGTGATTTGCAGGGTTGTATCGTTGAGAGCCTGCACGCCTTTTAACGTCTTTGCCTTGCCATTGGCAACATCATTGGCCCCCACAATGTTGCCTAGAAAGAAGGTCGCGATGGGAGATTTAACATCGGGTAATAGCGAGCGCGTTAACGTATAGACGTAGGTCTGCGCTGTGACTGGTGTGCCATCAGAGAACATGATGCCAGGATTCAGGGTAAAGGTGTAGGTTTTGCGGTCGGTAGAAATAGACCATGTGGCCTGGTCTGGCACGACATTCAGATTTTTATCAAACTTCACCAGGCCGGTGTAGACCAT
Organism: uncultured Chloroflexia bacterium; assembly: GCA_963769535.1. Taxonomy (GTDB): domain Bacteria; phylum Chloroflexota; class Ktedonobacteria; order Ktedonobacterales; family Ktedonobacteraceae; genus CF-113. The sequence continues at coordinate 1,773,370 of CAVYMC010000011.1, forward strand.
GTTCACCGCGATAGCCGAGTTGGCGTCTGGCCCCTGGGCCGGGTCCATTACGGCAACATCCGCTGTACCAACATTGGGAAACGTCAGAACCTGGCTGTTTGCCAGGACAGGGGTAGGAGTAGTACCGGGTGTAAGCGTCGTATTGGAACTGCCTCCGCCACAGGCAGCCAGGATGAGCATGAACACGCTTAAAATAGCCAGGGTTGTAGAGGAACGCCTGGCGCGTTCAAAGCGACGAAACAACGAGTGTTGCCTCACAAATCGCCTCACTTTCTGCACGATGCTAGCTGGAGAAACTACAAGGGAGTATTTTATTGTACCCATTCTATCGAATCCGACAGAATGCAAGGGTAGGCTACAGAGTATTGTATCTCTTCGTCAGCAATACAGGCAAGCCAACATAACCCTGACTTCCCCGATTGGCTCTCAACAACCACCCTTGGTACGTTTTATAATTATGGTTATTATAATACTGTTCAATGGCGAGCAGGAGGGAAAAATGATAGACGCTAAACAAATTTTCATGAACGGCGAGTTTATACCCGCTGAACAAGGTGTAATTTCTGTCCGCACGCACGGTTTTTCCTATGGAACCGGCTGCTTTGAAGGTATTCGCGGCTATTGGAACGAGGAAGATCAACAGGTGTACCTGTTCCGCTTGCGCGAACATTACCAGAGGTTTCTGCAATCCTGCAAGATTTTACAAATCAAGCTCCCCTATACCATCGATCAACTGATAGAAATCACTGTCGAGCTGGTCAGGCGTAATGAACAGAAGCAGAACATCTACCTGCGACCAGTAGCCTATAAGGGCGATCAGACGCTGGGCGTGCGCCTGCATGGACTAGAGGATCACATCGTCCTGACTTCGGAACCTGTCGGCAACTATATTGATACCAGTGGTCTCCATTGCGGCGTTTCTTCGTGGAGACGCATAGACGATAACGCCATTCCCGCCCGCGCCAAAATCATTGGCTCTTATGTCAATTCGGCCTTCGCCAAGAGTGAGGCCATGCAGAACGGCTTCGACGAGGCCATTATGCTGACGCACGATGGGAATGTTTCAGAGGGTAGCGCGGAAAACATCTTCCTGGTCATCAACAACGAACTGGTTACGCCGGCGCCAACCGAAAATATTCTGCTCGGCATCACCCGCGAAACGATGATGGAACTGGCTCGCCGCGAGCTTGGACGCATCACCCGCGAACGCCAGGTCGACCGCACCGAACTCTATATCGCAGATGAAATATTCCTGTGCGGCACGGGAGCGCAGTTCGCGCCCGTCGTGATGGTCGATCACCGCCCCATCGGTGACGGCAAAATCGGGCCAATCAGCAGCGCTTTGCAACAACTCTACTTCGAGGTGGTGCGAGGTCGGTTGCCCGAGTACCACAACCTGTGGTGTACACCTGTATACACCGCGGTGCCTCAAAAGGCACAATAGAAAATTCGGGAAATGTGGGGTGCGGTGTGGTGGTGCGCACCACCACACCGCACCCCACATTTCCCGAACTACCATCAATTAAATCTCCTGCAAATTCGCCGATGGCTTGACGTGTTCATATACAAGGGGACTAATTTAGTATTCTCATGGAAAGGGACACGTACATCCGATGATAGGCGAAGATCGTATTGCGAAACACTTCAGGTTCACAGCTACTTCCATTGCTCCTATTACCTCCAACAAGCGTCACGAAGATTCTTCGGTTTTTATGCCGGAAAACTTGCTGCGGGAGGCGCGACGACAAAAAAGACTACCACAGGGGAACGTTCCCTCCATTTGCATATTGGACCCGGATGGCGACCTGGTGGACTACCTCTATGCAACGGAGCAGGCGCAAGTTGATGCCAATTGGGCGTGTTATCACACAAAGCTGCACACGTTTAAGCGCAATGAGATCGAATTTGGTATTGTTGGTCGTGTTGTTGGCGCGCCATTCGCCGTGTTAGTCGCAGAAGAGTTATTCGCCAGTGGTTGCGAATTGATTATCAGCATTACCTCGGCGGGGCAAATTGTTTCACTTGGGCAGCCCCCCTATGTGGTGTTAATCGAGGAGGCTCTACGCGACGAAGGAACAAGCTACCATTATCTGCCACCATCACTTTATGCCACCCTACATCCCACATTGAAAGAATTCATACTGGCCGGATGGGATCATACGCGGGTTCCACTTTACAGTGGCGCCAGTTGGACGACCGACGCGCCATTTCGTGAGACGGAAGCCATGATCGCCTGGTGCCGCGAGCAAGGTATTCTCACCGTAGAAATGGAGGCGGCGGCCCTCTATGCCCTTGCAGAGGCGCGGCAATTTACTATCATCTGTTTTGCCCATGTCACAAATAGTATGGGGCAGACCGAAGGCGATTTTGAAAAAGGTGAGGCATCAGGTAGCAGGACCGCGGTCCAAGTTGTTGAGCAAACAGCGCGTCTCTGGCGAGAACGGAGAGATAGAATGTAGAGGCGACCATTGATGACCAGGGCGGGGGCCAAGGGCTGGGTGCCCCGCCCGTACCCTATACGGCTTCGCTAGTCGCTTCATAGTAGGGTAGGGGCGGGGCACCCAGCCCTTGGCCCCCGCCCTGACTCGTGTGTCTTTGCAGCAAGCAGGAAACGATTAACGTTTCGTGTACTGTGGGGCCTTGCGAGCGCGTTTGAGGCCGGGCTTCTTGCGTTCCTTCATACGCGGGTCACGTGTGAGGAAGCCAGCTTTGCGCAATGCCTGTTTCCATTCGGGGTTGGCACGCAAGAGAGCGCGCGCCACGCCGTGACGGATCGCGCCAGCCTGGCCGCTGGTGCCGCCACCGACGACACGCACGGTCATGGAGTAGGCGCCTTCCAGTTCGAGCAGGCGCAGGGGGGCAACCAGGGCGGCAGTGGCGGACTCGCGCTGACCGAAATACTGGCGCGAGCTTTTGCCGTTCACGACAATGGTGCCATCACCGTTGGGGAAGAGACGCACGCGGGCCACAGCCGTCTTGCGCCGTCCCATCCCGTAGTAGTACTCACCTTTAATGGTATCGACCACTGTAGATTCTCCTTTTCTTTTACTCTTCTGCCGCGCCCTGCTGCTTCTTCAACAGCGCTTCCGGGCCAGTCCAGGGAATGGGCTTCTGCGCCTGGTGTGGATGATCGGGGCCAGCGTAAATCTTGAGGCGCGACATGATATCCGCGCCGAGGTTATTGTGCATTACCATGCCGCGCACGGCGTGCTGTAGAGCGCGTTCCGGGAAGCGGCCCTCCAGTACCTTACGCAGGCTGGTTGTCTTCATGCCGCCAGGATACTGGCTGTGGTGATAATACATTTTCTGATCCAGGCGTCTGCCCGTTACCGCGATTTTGTCCGCGTTGATAACGACCACAAAATCACCGGTGAGCATATGCGTCGTGAATGTGGGCTTGTGCTTGCCGCGCAAAATCTGCGCGATCTGCGATGCCAGGCGGCCCAGGATCTGACCCTCTGCATCGATGACATACCACTGCGGGTTCAGTTCACCGGCCTTCGCGCTATATGTCTTCATCATTGTCCGTTTTCTCCATTTGTAATAATCCGTCAGGATACGTAACCCCTACCAGACATAGCCCATGTGATGGAGCCGCTGAACCAGGGTGCGTCTTCTCAGCCCGTTGCACGATTGCGGCAAATTCAGCGATACTGAGTCGTTTCTGCCCTACGAGCAACAGCGTTCCAACCATTCTGCGAACCATTCCCGTAAGAAAGGCGTCCGCTGTAAAATCACAATAGATAAGCGCATCTTGACGCTGGCACACTGCCTTGAGTATGGTACGCACGCATGAATGCGGCCCCGGCTTCAAGGGGTTAGTGGCATCTGGGCTGCGCCCGAATGCTCCAAAGTCCTTGCGTCCCAGCAAGAAGCGGCACGCCTCGTCCATCAAATCCACTATCAACGTCCGTGAGCGATGGTAGCTATACCGCGCGATCAGAGGCTTTCTCGCCCTATCATTCCAGATAGTGTAACGATAGGAACGGCTCAACGCGCTATAGCGGGCGTGAAAGCTGTCAGAAACTTCGCAGTTCCAACGAACCGCTATACTCTCAGGCAAGACGGCATTGAGAGCCGCCAGCCACTGCTGTGGCGTCATGCTAGCGCTGGTACTGAAGTGGATCACCTGCCCGGAAGCGTGTACTCCCGCGTCAGTACGGCCCGCGCCATATACGATGGACATCTTGCCTGAGATACGCTCAATAGCCGCTTCCAGGGTTCCCTGGATGGTTGGCCCCTGCGTTTCCGACTGTCGCTGGAAGCCATGATAGCTGGTGCCGTCGTACTCAATACCACACGCGAATTTCATCATGTTACCAGGGCGGGGACAAGCCCCGCCCGTACCCTGCTACGATCCGGGTTGCGAAGCGCGGACAGGGTACGGGCGGGGCTTGTCCCCGCCCTGGTAATCCTGACCGACTTCACAAACTCTACACCAGGGCGATTTGCGCCATTTCAGCGGCATCGCCCAGGCGTCTGCCAAGCTTGGTAATACGGGTATAGCCGCCGGGACGCCCGGCATAGCGCGGGGCCAGTTCGTCAAAAATCCTCTTGACGACCAGTTCGTCCGGCAGGGACTTCAAAATCTGGCGGCGCGCGTGTAGTTCGATCACCATCGCCTGGTACGCGGCTTGCAGCGCCTTCTCCGCTTCAACTTCGTTAGAGATGATACGCAGCAGTTCCTCGCGACGTTCTTTCAGCTTTTTCTCGGCAAACTTGCGGCCCTTTTCTGTCAGAGGAGGCCTGGAGATTTCCGCGCGCTCCTCGTTGGTAAAGACCACTTTGTCAAGCGAGAAATGTCCCCGGCGCGCAAACGCCAGAATGGCAGCAGCTTTCTCTTCGTCAGCGACAACAGAAGCCAGGTAATTGAGAGCGGCGGTTTGCCCTCTGACTGCAAGCGTAATCAGCTTTTCAGCTTCGCCGCGAATGGCGCGAGCGCGCGCCTCGGTGGTTTTTATACGATCATAGCGGAAGAGGCCGGCCATCATGTTACGACGCGCGGAGCGTCGGCGTGGCTCAGGCATACTCATCCGATTACCGGTAACTCGGTGCCTCAACTCATTCCTCCATTTCGTGGTCGCCATCCAGGTCGGCCCCAATAGCGCTGGTACGCGGATTCGGCAGGAAACTGCGCAAGAGCAGCTTCTCGCGTAGTTCCTGTAGACTTTTTTCTCCAAAGTTGCGCACTCCGAGTAAGTCATCTTCACTCATAGAAAGCACCTGACCGACCCTGGTGATATTGCTGCGCTTTAGGCAGTTGTAGGCGCGTACCGACAAATCAAGTTCCTCGATGGGAGTCTCATAGATCTTAGGCGGTATGGGTATACTGCTCAAGGGGGCTTTTTCTGGCTCGATGAGCACAGCGCGATAATTAGCTAACTGCGTAAAGTGACGTACCAGAATATCGGCACTCTGTCGCAAAGCCTCATCAGGCGTGATAGTGCTGTCAGTCCATATTTCAAGAACAATTTTATCGTAGTTGGTGATCTGCCCGACACGGGTATGCTCAACCGTATAATTGACCTTTTGTACTGGTGTATAAATGGCGTCGACGGGAATCACCCCGATAGGCTGATCTTCTTTCGAGTCGGCAGGGACATAGCCTTTACCGGTCTCAACGACCAGTTCCATCTCAAGGCGAGCGTCATCGTTATCCAGAGTAGCAATATAGAGGTCAGGATTGACGATCTCCACAGTGCTCGGAGCCAGGATATCCGCCGCCGTCACAACACGCTCACCGCTCACCTCCAGGCGCATTGATACGGGATGATCCGAAAAGGAGCGCAGGCGCAGCTTCTTGACGTTCAGCACAAGCTCGGTCACATCCTCCGTGACATTGGGAACATCCTGAAACTCATGCTGTACGCCATCAATGCGAATAGAGGTCACCGCTGCACCGGGCAGCGAGGAGAGCAAGACGCGCCGCAGCGCAGTGCCCAGAGTCATGCCGTACCCCGCCTCTAAAGGCTCAATATCATAGCTCGCATAGTTTCCCTGTGTTTTTGTATTTTTAATGCGAGGCAGAGTAATTTCTAGCAAGGTTCAACCTGCCTTTCTTTCCTTTCGCTGCTTACAGGCTTTTTGTACTTCTACGCCAATGAACACACGGAGCTTTTTTGCCGGTGTGATTATCGCTGGTAGAACTCAACCACCATCTGTTCCTCGAAGGGCAGCTCAAGCTCTGTGCGCGACGGCAACGACATGACACGACCACTCATATCAGCGATGTCCAGGCGCAGCCAGGCGGGAACGCCTTTCTGGGCCAGCATCAATGCGCGGGTCTTGAAGTATTCGAGTCCCTTGCTTCGCTCTCGCACGGAGATGACATCATTGGGTTTTGCAATAAACGAGGCAATGTCCGTTTTGCGTCCATTTACCGCGAAATGCCCGTGATTGACCAGTTGGCGGGCCTGGGCGCGAGAATCAGCGAAGCCAAGACGGTATACCAGGTTATCCAGGCGCATCTCAAGAATCTGCAACAGGTTCTCGCTGGTGCGGCCAGTTTTTCGCGCAGCGGTATCGAAATTTTTGCGGAACTGACGCTCCAACAAGCCGTAAGTGCGTCGCACTTTCTGCTTTTCGCGCAACTGCAAAGCGTAGCCCGACGGTTTACGTGAACGACCCGCCCCATGTTGACCAGGGCGAGTATTGCGGCGCTCAAGTGTGCATTTCATCACGCACTTGTCGCCTTTCAGAAACAGTTTTACCCCCTCGCGCCTGCATAGTTTGCAGACGGGGCCGGTATAACGCGCCATTTAGTGACTCCTCCTCACACGCACATCACGGGTTACACGCGACGCCGCTTGGGCGGTCGGCAGCCATTGTGCGGAATAGGTGTTACATCAGTAATCGAAGTGATATTCAGTCCAGAAGACTGCAATGAGCGGATGGCCGCCTCACGACCAGAGCCTGGGCCTTTCACGTACACTTCGACCTGTTTCAGACCATGCTCCATTGCTTTACGCGCCGCCGTCTCAGCAGTTACCTGCGCGGCATAGGGGGTACTTTTACGCGAGCCTTTGAAGCCCTGCCCGCCAGCGCTGCCCCAGGAGATCACATTGCCATTAGGGTCGGTCAACGTGACGATCGTGTTGTTAAACGTTGCTTGAATGTGGGCCTGACCGCGCGGAATCGATTTACGTTCGCGCCGCCTGGGCTTGCCTGTTGGTTTCTTTTTGTCTTTGGTGCCTTCTGCCATGCTTGTGCAATTCCTCCCCGGCGTTACTTCTTAGCCACTGCTTTTTTCTTGCCGGCCACTGTTCTTTTCGGACCGCGACGTGTGCGCGCATTGGTGCGTGTGCGTTGTCCCCGCACTGGAAGATTGCGGCGATGACGCATTCCACGATAACAGCCGATTTCGATAAGCCGCTTAATGTTCATATCCACTTCGCGGCGCAGGTCGCCTTCCACCTTGTGTTCGCGATCAATCAGTTCGCGCAGGCGGTTGACTTCTTCTTCCGTCAGATTTTTCACCCGCGTATCCGGGTTGATACGTGCCTTCTCCAGAATCTTCTTGCTTGTCGTCAAGCCGATGCCGAAGATGTATGTCAGCGAAATCTCCACCCGTTTATCGCGTGGAATGTCAACGCCGGCAATTCTAGCCATCTTTTCCTCCAGTTTGGCTGCTCCCAGGCCCTCCGAGCGGGATGGGAAGCCCACCCTCTACAGAGACCCTGTGGGTGTTTAGCCCTGCTTCTGTTTATGCTTTGGGTCTTTACTACAGATAATCATGACCACGCGATTGCGCCGGATAACTTTACAATGTTCGCAGCGTGGTTTCACCGATGCGCGTACTTTCACGGTTTGCCCTCCTCATGGTTGCGCAAAAAATTCAAAATGCTCGCGAGAGGCTATAAAGAACGAGGAACGAGTGGTTACACCGACGCCGTTTCTACTTCCTGTCCGCGATCCGTCACAAAGATGCTTATTAGAAGGTTTAGAAGAGTGAACGAGAGGGGACCACCAACCTCACGATTTCACACGCCATGTGATACGACCCCGTGTGAGGTCATAGGGCGATAGCACAACTTTCACCTTATCTCCTGGGACGATGCGCACAAAATTCATACGAATGCGGCCTGAGAGAATAGCCAGCACCTGGTGATTTTCGTCTAATTCGACCTTAAACATGGCATTTGGGAGGGCTTCGAGAACTTTACCCTCTACTTCAATTTCGTCCTTCTTTGGCATAGCATCCTTTCTCGAATGACGATTGTTTTATCTGATGATTCCGAGATAAAACGGTGCAGCAGTTGGTCACTGCTGCAGCCAACTGTGAATTATAACACACATATGCAATTTTGTCGAGAGGGTATTTTTTACCCCTTTTGTTTGCCAGTAGCGACACCCCAATGATCGACACTGCGCCGACCAGCACAGTAATGGCCGCATCCGCGTGCCAATCATGGTAGATGGCAGCCAGGTCCAGAGTGAGAAATTCTCACTCTTGCAGGACACGGCTACCTGGAATACTATGGATGGCTTCATCGTTTACTGACGTACAGAGTGATGCAGGGTAACTAAATCCCTCATGTATATAGCCCAAAGAGCTTGACCAGGGTGGGGCTTACCCCCGCCCTGGTTACCCTTTCCCGCCTCGAAAGGCATCCACAAGCGCCGCTTGCACTTGTTCGATTGGCTGATTGCCGTCTATCGTGACCAGTTTGCCCTGTTCGCGGTAGAAGTCAAGCAGGTGGATGGTTTCGCCGAAAAAAATATTGAGTCGTCGCTGCACCGCTTCGCCTGTGTCGTCAGGCCGCTGGTACAGCAGGCTTCCATCGATATCACACACTCCCGGCGTCTTTGGCAGGTGCGTATTGACGTTGTAAACGTGCTGGTTCGCTCTACAAATATAGCGACCTGAGAGCCTGGTAAGCAGTTCCTCGCGAGGAACGTCCAGGTAGACTACCAGATCCACCTGCTTACCAATTTTCTGCAATCCCTCGTCGAGAGCCTGCACCTGCGCGGCAGTGCGCGGGAAGCCGTCGAGTATGACGCCGCCAGTGCAATCAGGCATTGAGAGCCGACTGAGTATCATAGCCACGGTGAGATCGTCGGGAACCAGTTCCCCACGATCCATATAGGTTCTGACTTTAAGCCCTAATTCGGTCTTCTCCGCCATCTCTTTACGAAAGAGATCGCCACTGGAAACATTGGGCAAGCCGAGCGCATTCGCGAGCAAATCGGCCTGCGTTCCCTTGCCTGATCCCTGAGCGCCGATCAGGATAACATTCACGTTTAACCTCCGGTAACGCTAAGACTCCACGTTGAGTCCTGAATAGACCTAACTGAGGAAGCCCGAATAGTTACGCATGACCATCTGCGCTTCTATTTGCCGAACAGTATCGAGTACCACCCCTACCACGATCAGCAGCGCTGCGCTGCTTAACAACTGGTTGCCACCAACCCTGGCGATAAAGGGCAGAATTGCCACTATGCCCAGGAAGAGAGCGCCACCCAGCGTGATGCGCCGCAGGATATCCTCCAGGTACTTGCGAGTAGTCTCGCCGGGACGATAACCAGGAATGTGGGCACCCTGCTTCTGTAAGTTTTCTGGTATATTCTGTTGTTGCCACACTACGTAGGCATAGAAGTATGTAAATGCCACCACCAGAAAGAAGAAAATGATCCAGTACCACCAGAGCGTCGGGTTAATCAGGTAGTTCGATATCCAGAGCGAAGCCGACGCCAGCCAGCTTGTATTACTATTCCCCAGGTACTGCGCCAGCACCGATGGAAAGATCAGCATCGACTGCGCGAAGATGAGCGGGATCATACCCGCGCTGTTGACCTGCATTGGAATATAGGTTCGCTGCGCGGTACCCACCAGCATCCCTCGCCCAACCATACGCTTGGTTGGATATTCGATAGGCACGCGTCGCTGTCCCTGATAGACATAAACGATACCCAGGATCGTAATCAGGCCAATTATCAGGAAGACGCCGATACTGACGATACCGCCGCCACCGGATGTGGCAGTAGTATACCCTTGCTGTACGAAGCTCGGTATGCGGCTCACGATACCACCAAAGATGATGATCGAGATACCGTTGCCAATGCCTTTCTCAGTAATCAACTCGCCGAGCCAGACGAGGATCATGGTGCCAGCCGTCAAGGAGAGCAGGATAGCCAGGGACTCCAGCCAGGTGCTTCCATTAAACAAGTTGAAATTCGTCAAGACATTATATTTGACAAAAAGAGCCGCGCTGCCGATGGCCTGTAAGAACGCCAGAGGGACGCTGACAATACGTGTGATCTGGCTAAAGCGCATACGCCCGGACTCGCCCTCGCGCATCATATTATCCAGCGCTGGAATAATAGGCTGCAACAATTGCATTACAATAGTCGCCGTGATGTAAGGATAGACTCCTAACGCCACTACTGAAAACTGTTGCAGGGACCCGCCGGAAAAGACATCCAGCAGACCAAGCAACTGCGTCAGGCTTTGATTACCGCTCTGCGAGAAGAGATTGCAGCAGGTTTTGCTGTTCAGCGTGCGTTAAAGGCACAGTGATATGAGCGAGGATGCGGAAAACCAGCAACATCCCCAGAGTGAAGAGAATTTTTTTGCGTAGATCGGGAACCGTCCAGATGCTCCGCAGTTTTTCCCACATGGGAATCTCCTTTCACGAGACAAGCTTGCACATTTCATGTAAGAGCCAGACAATCGGGCGCGACGCATCTAGTTCCTACAGAATAGAACGCACCAGAGGAGGCGATAAATCGCGGCATCAGCGGACGCGATTGATTGCGCCGCCGGTGGACGCGATGAATCGCGTCCCTACACGTTCTGGTAGTGCGGCGGGGGAACTTTCTTCCCGAATTCGTCTCTGCGTCTCTTCGTTTTCTCGTACACTTTGGTTGGAATGATTTCGACAGTACCGCCAGCGGCCTCGATTTTGGCGCGCGCGCTCTCCGAGAATTTGTGAGCGCGCACGGTCAGGCGCGATCGAGTTCACCATCACCCAGAATCTTTACCAGCCCTTCGCTCTCGATTCGCGGTCATCAAGCCGCTCGACCAGCAATACTGCCGGAGTCAATCCGCGTACCGGCTTCATAGTGCCGCCAGTTCGGCCATATTCACAGTGGCGTAGTTTTTGCGAAAAGGCATAGTTGCTATTGCCAAGACCGCGCAGGAATGGCAGGCGCTTGGACAGGCGAGTCTGACCGCCGTTAAAGGCGCGATGAATCGTTCCGCCAGTGCGAGCCTTCTGGCCTTTGGTGCCACGCCCGGCGGTTTTACCCCGTCCGGAGCCGTGTCCGCGACCAATTCGCTTTTCGGCGTTTGTGCGAACCAGGAGCTGGCCGCAAATCAGACAGTTTCATGTATTACTTCCTCTACCTGTACCAGGTGGATCACTTTTCTAATCATGCCGCGCACAGCAGGATTGTCATCGTGTTCAACCGTATGCTGCATTTTGCGCAGTCCCAGGGCACGAATGGTATCCTTCTGGTCCTGGGGATACCCAATCGAGCTTCTCACATATTTTACACGCAATTTAGTCATGTATTATCCTTCCAGGGCGGGGGCAAGCCCGGCCCGTACCTACACGGATTGGTGTCGGGCTTCGTACCGTGTAGGGTACGGGCCGGGCTTGCCCCGCCCTGGTCACCACCGAGCGCATCATGGCCTACGACCGCCACCACCGCCACCGCCGCCGTCGATCTCCTCCACCACCACCACCGCGCCGATCTCCGCCACCGCTACCGCCGCCGCGTCGATCTCCACCGCGATCTCCACCATCGCGCCCGCCTCTCCGCGCCCGGAGCGGGGCGGTTCTCACGCGCTTCCACTTCGCGAGCGGAGCGCGCCAGCGCTGCCATGTTCAGCAGCGCTGGCGGCGGCAAGAGCCAGGCGCTCGGCCTGCTTCTTGCCCACGATCTCGGAGACAACCTTGCCACGCAATGCGGCTTCGGTTTCGGCGGAACGCAGTTCCAGCAGCCCGCCTACGCACGCTTGCATCGTGTTGGCCGGGTTGGTGCTTCCCAGTGACTTGGTGAGGATGTCGCGGATACCGACGGCCTGCGACTGACGGCACGCACTGCCCCACCGGCAATAACACCGGTACCAGGAGCCGCCGGTTTGAGCATGCACTTCCGAGGCGCCGAAGCGGTGCTTCACCATAAAGGGAATGGTTGCGCCCACCAGGGGAACCTCGATCAGGTGCTTCTTGGCATCTTCGACACCCTTACGGATGGCTTCGGTATATTCAGCAGCCTTGCCGAGGCCAAAGCCGACATGACCACTGCTGATCTCCGACGACCACGAGCGCGCGAATGCTAAAACGGCGACCGCCTTTGACGACCTTAGAAACGCGGCGCACCTGTACGACGGTCTCTTCAAGATTCAGTTTTGACGCATCTATTCTTGGCATCTTTTCTCCTCGTGGCCTAAAATTCCAGGCCTCGACTTCACGAGCACCTTCTGCAAGCGCAGCCACGCGCCCATGATAGGCGTAGCCACCACGATCAAAGACGACCCGACTGACACCCTTTTCTTTCGCGCGCTGCGCAACCAGCTTGCCGACTTCACGCGCCAACGCCACTCTGTGATTGTCCGCGATGGGCGCGAGGGCCTCTATCGGTGTCTTTTTCTCGCCCCTCTGCGCGGTAGGAAGTACGGTCTTGCTTTGAGTACCAGGCTTGCCGCCTTTGCCCTGCTGCCCTTTTTGGGGCCGAGCGCCTTTAGCAGGAGCCTTCTCCACTTTCGCGCCCTTGCCTTTAGCAGGAGCAGCCGACGCAGCTACTTCGACCTCTGCAGTCTCTTCTGCCCGCGCCTCTTTCGCTAGCGCAGCAGGAGCTTCCTTTTTCACAGGCTCAAAGTCGCGCAGCGTCGCATCGAGCGATGAAGCGGCTACCAGCGTTTGGCCCGTTAAATCGTCGATGATCTGGGCGTAGATATGCGCGCCGCTGCGGAAGACGCTCAAGCGCGGGCGAGTAGTAGTGCCTTCCAGGCGATTTCTCATGCGGTAATGCCGCTTGAGACGCGCCTTATTTGCGTTAAATCTTTTAATCATTTCTTCTTACCACCGACTTTTCCAGCTTTGCCGGCCTTGCGGCGGATCGCCTCACCTGTGTAACGAATACCCTTGCCCTTGTAGGGTTCGGGCTTGCGCACGCGGCGGATTTGCGCGGCAACCTCACCGACCAGTTGCTTATCTATGCCACTGACGCTCAGCCTTGTCGCCTTGGTGGCCGGGTCTATGCCATCAACCGTAAAAGAAATGCCAGCGGGGGGTTGCACCTCGATCAGGGTGGGAATAGCCCACCTGGATGACCAGATTCTCTCCCACTTTCGCGGCGCGATAGCCAACGCCATGAATTTCAAGTTGTTTAGTATAGCCCTTCGTTACCCCATCTACCATGTTGTTGACGAGGCTACGATAGAGGCCATGCATGGCTTTATGTTGTTTACTTTCCGACGAGCGCGTCACGGTCAGCGTCCCATTTTCCAGTTTCAAGGTCAAGGCAGGGTCAACCTGATATGACAATTCACCTTTGGGACCTTTGACCGTCACATAATTTCGAGTCGGTCCAAGTCACCTGCACCTTTGGCGGCACAGAGATTGGAGCGCGTCCAATACGAGACATATTATTCCTCCTGCCTACCAGACATAGCAAACGACTTCGCCACCCAGCCCCTGCATGTAGGCGCGATGGCCTGTCATGAGACCCTGTGGCGTCGAAAGTATGGCGATACCCTGCCCGCCACGCACGCGGGGGATAGTTGCCCGTTTGGTATAGACTCGCAAGCCAGGTTTGCTGACACGCTTCAATTGCGTCAGCACCGGCTGCTTTTCAACATAGCGCAGCGTCAGGCGTATCGTCCCCTGCGCGCTGTCCTTGAGGATCTCTATATCTTTAATATAACCCTCTTCCTTCAGGACGCGCGCGATTGCCAGCTTCAATTTTGAGGCCGGCATAGAAACGCGAGCGTGCCGCGCTGCAACCGCATTGCGAATACGAGTAAGCATATCCGCGACGGGATCAGTCATGTTCATAAAACATCATCCTCCGATTACCAGCTCGACTTCGTTACGCCAGGTAGCTCACCGCGCAAAGCTCTTTCGCGGAAGCAGATACGGCACAGGCCGAATTTGCGCATATACGCGCGCGGTCGCCCACAGAGCTTGCAGCGATTATGCTGCTGCACCTTATGTTTGGGCTTGCGCTGCGACTTCACGATCATTGAGATTTTTGCCATTGCACTCTCCAGCGTTATTTCTTAAAGGGCATACCCATTAACTTGAGCAGCCGTCGCCCCTCTTCATCGGTGCGAGCCGTCGTCACAATACTAACTTCCATACCGCGAACTTTATCGACCTTGTCGTAGTCGATCTCTGGAAAGACCAGTTGTTCTTTCAAGCCCAGGGTATAGTTGCCACGGCCATCGAATGCGTCAGCCGAAACGCCCTGGAAGTCGCGCAAGCGCGGTAGAGCGACGTTCATCAGTTTATCAAGAAACTGGTACATGCGATCGCCGCGCAATGTGACCATGCAACCAATCTGCATTCCTTCGCGCAGCTTGAAGGTGGCGACGGAACGTTTGGCGCGTGTGATGACCGGGCGCTGACCAGTGATAGTAGCCAGGTCCGAGACGGCGGCATCCATCGCTTTGGCGTTCTGGATGGCCTCACCCATGCCGATATTGATAACAACTTTGTGAACACCCGGCACCTGCATCGGATTGGCGTAGTTAAAATCCTTTTGCAGGGCTGGCACGATCTCTTCTTTGTATTTTGCTTTCAGTCTCGATGCCATTGTTTAACTACTCCTTCCTCATCCGATCCTCAATGACCTTATGGCACTGCTTGCAGACGCGCACGACGCGCACTTTCTGATCCGCGCCTATCGGTCGGCGTTCATGCCCAACGCGCGTAGGTTCGCCACACTCAGTGCAAATCAGCATAGTGTTCGACACCTGGAGCGGCATGGCTTTCTCGATCACGCCTCCCTGACGAGTCTGACCCTGTGGCTTGATATGCTTTTTCGCTATGTTGAGGCCTTCAACAATGATCTTGTTGACCTGCGGCAACGCCCGCGAAACGGTGCCTCTTTTCCCTTTGTCCTTGCCAGTCGTTATCAGAACGGTGTCACCCTTCTTGATATTCATCTTGGCAAGGTGGAGAGGCTTTTTCTCTTTTTCTTTGATTGCCATACTTTCCCTCTTACGTTTGTCTTTGTCGTACTCGCGAAACGACAAACTTCAACGTAGAACCACCAACAATATGTCGGCCCTGACGGGCTTGATACATCAAGCCCCTACAACGGGCGCAAGCCCTACTGGACGCGATACATCGCGTCCCTGTATTGGGCGTAAACCCTACAACACTTCGGGCGCGAGCGAGATGATCTTCATAAAGTTTCGTTCGCGCAATTCGCGGGCCACCGGTCCGAAGATGCGGGTGCCACGCGGGTTATTGCCTGCCGCGATAATGACGGCGGCGTTCTCGTCAAAGCGGATATGCGAGCCATCGGCGCGCGCATATTCCTTTGACACACGCACAATCACGGCGTTGACCACTTCTCCCTTTTTTACCTGCCCATTGGGAGCCGCCTGCTTGACCGAGGCTTTAATGACATCCCCGACTTGCGCATAACGCTTGGCAGAACCGCTCATGACGCGGATGCACATTAGTTCTTTAGCGCCGGTGTTATCGGCGACTTTTAAACGGGTCTGTGGCTGAATCACGGTCGTTCCTCTCTTATGCTTCCTCGTCGGAATTGGCGGAAGTCAGGTCTGGATCAACCCCGGCCAACAATTCATTCACCGGGACTATGCCGCTGCCTCGCTTCACAATTTCAACCAACCGCCAGCGTTTCAACTTGCTCAATGGGCGCGTCTCTTCGATGCGCACTTGATCGCCGATCTGACAGCTATTCTCTGCATCGTGCGCGTAGAAGTGCTTAGTCTGCTTATACGTGCGCTTGTAGATACGATGTCGTTTCAACGATACGACAGCAACGACAATGGTTTTATCCATCTTATTGCTGATGACGACGCCTTCCTTCTGCTGGTGGCGTGCTGCTGGTTTTGCAGTCTGCGCTACTCGCTGTGTCATACCTCAGCCTCCAATTGTGACAACCGGTGCAGGACACGAGCAATATCTTTGCGCGTCTGCGTAAAGATGCGGTTGTTCTTGACCTCACCGCGCTGCTGTTGCAGGCGCAGGTTGAACAACTTCATACGCAAATCCTTCAACTCACGCTGCGCCTCGCCAGAATTAAATTCACTAATCAGTTTGCGACGCTCTTTAGCCTTCGGCACTTTCGGCCTCCCCTCGTGTCAAGAAGCGCGTTCTAATCGGCAGTTTGTGACTTGCCAGGCGCACGGCTTCTTTCGCGACTTCTTCGCTTACGCCGCCAATCTCGAAGATAATGCGTCCGGGTTTGACAACCGAGACATAGTGATCGACCGCGCCTTTGCCGCTACCCATGCGGGTTTCGGCAGGTTTAGCGGTAATCGGCTTATCCGGGAAGACACGTATCCACACTTTGCCACCGCGTTTCATGAAGCGGGTGAGCGCGATACGAGCGGCTTCAATCTGGCGAGCTTCTAACCAGCATGGCTCCAATGACTGTAACCCGAACTCGCCAAAGGCGAGCGTGTTACCACGCTGGGCGTTTCCTCTCATACGACCGCGATGCTGTTTGCGGTACTTATATCGTGACGGTGCCAGTAACATGGCTTCGATTCTCCTCTATTCGCTCTCGCTCGCGCCTGTCTCTGGCGCCCGGGTTTCCGGCTCGGATATGGGAGCCTGCGTCACCTCAGCTACCTGGTCAGGCTTCTCGGCACGTGGCGGACGCGCTGCTCGCTCACCCTGTGGGCGCGGCGGGCGGTCGCCCTGCGGACGTGGTGGTCTCTCACCTTGCGGACGCGCTGCTCGCTCACCCTGTGGGCGCGGCGGGCGGTCGCCCTGCGGACGATCAACTCGGGGAGCGCGATCCCCCTGCGGACGGTCGCCTTGCGGACGGTCGCTACGTGGACCGCGATCTCCACCTTGCGGGCGGTCGCTGCGCGGGCCGCGATCTCCACCTTGCGGGCGTTCACCGCGCGGGCCACCGCGCTGGGGGCGACGATCAGCGCGGCGATCGCCACCATCAGCGCGCTCATGCGTGGTGAAGGAAGAAGGCGTTTCGGTCGCGCTCTCCGTCACTTCGCGACGTTTATTGGGAAGCACGTCGCCCTTATAAATCCAGACTTTAATTCCGATCACACCAAAAGTGGTGTGCGCTTCTGCCAGACCATAATCAATGTCGGCGCGCAGCGTATGGAGGGGAATTTTTCCTTCGATTTCTTTCTCTGTGCGAGCGATTTCCGCGCCGCCCAGTCTGCCGCCGCACACCACGCGAATGCCTTTGGCATTGGCGCGCATGGTGCGCTGCACTGCCTGCTTCATGGCGCGGCGGAACGAAACACGCTTCTCCAGTTGTTCCGCAATGCTGCGTCCAACCAGGTAGGCGTCCAGTTCCGGCTGGCGAATCTCGATAATGTTCAGCCGCACGCGCTTCCTGGTTTCCTTTTCAAGAGAGGCGCGCAGCCTGTCCACTTTTTCGCCGCTCTTGCCGATCACAATGCCCGGTTTCGCGGTATGGATGATGATCGTGACCTGGTTGGCAGCGGCACGCTCGATCTCGATTTTAGAGATTGAGGCATTCGACAGTTCCTTCTGGATCATGTTGCGCAGCTTGAAATCTTCTGCCAGCAGGTTTTTATAATCACGTTCGGCGTACCAGCGAGACTGCCAGCCCTTAACGACGCCGAGCCTGAAACCTATGGGATGCACTTTATGTCCCAAAAGTGTCCTCCTTCTTAGCGTCCCCTGTTGCCGGCGTCAGCCGGGTCGTTTGAGACAATCACGGTAACATGGCAGAAGCGGCGCAGGATACGCCCCGCCCGGCCATGCGGACGCGCTTTGATCCGCTTAACGCGAAACGATTCGTCCGTCACAATATTCAGAATATATAGTTCATCGGGGTCCAGATTATAGTTGTTTTCCGCGTTCGCCGCGGCTGACGCGACAACTGTACTGACCGGCTGCGCGCCCGCGTTGGGCATAAATTGAAGATACGCCAGAGCCTCGTTGACGCGAAGCCCTTTCACCGCATTAGTTACCAGACGCATCTTGCGCGGCGGAATACCGATGTCTTTAGCAATAGCCCGAACTTGCATCTTTCACCTCAGCGGACCGACGTGGTCCTTTCACTCTTGCCGCCCGCGTGGCCCCGGAAGTGCCGCGTGGGGGCAAACTCGCCCAACTTATGACCCACCATATTTTCGGTAATATAGATAGGCACATGGGTTTTGCCATTATGGACGCCGATTGTCATCCCCACCATCTGGGGGAAGATTGTGGAAGCGCGCGACCAGGTCTTGATGACGCGGCGGTCGCCGCTTTTGATGATAGCCAGTACCTTCTTACGAAGCGATTCGTGAATGTACGGCCCCTTCTTTCTTGAGCGTGACATGTGCTACTTCCTCCTGCCAGCGTTGCGACCGCGCACAATATATTTGTCGGTACGTTTATTGTTGCGCGTTTTATAACCCATCGCAGGCTTGCCCCAGGGTGTCTGCGGCTGACCGCCGATGGGGGCGCGCCCTTCACCACCACCATGAGGATGGTCACGCGGGTTCATCGCCGAGCCACGCACCGAAGGACGGCGGCCCATATGACGAGATCGCCCGGCCTTGCCGATACTGCGGTTCTCATGATCGACATTGCCCACCTGTCCGATGGTAGCAGTGCATAAGATATGCACCCGACGCTGCTCGCCTGATGGCAGACGCAACTGGGCATAATCGCCCTCTTTCGCCATCAACTGCGCGCCCGCGCCCGCGCCGCGCACCATCTGTCCGCCACGCCCTCTTGTCAACTCAACGTTGTGAATAGTGGTACCGGTCGGGATGTTTTTCAGGGGAAGAGCATTGCCGGGCTTGATGTCAGCCTCCGGTCCTGCTACCACCTTATCGCCCACTTTCAAACCCAGGGGAGCGAGAATATAGCGTTTCTCACCATCCAGATAATGCAGCAGGGCGATACGCGCCGAACGGTTCGGATCGTATTCAATGGCGGCCACTTTCGCGGGAACGCTCAACTTGTTACGCTTAAAATCAATCAAGCGGTAGGCGCGTTTCGCGCCGCCGCCGCGATGACGAACGGTAATCCTACCCTGGTTATTGCGTCCCGCGTGCTTATTCAACTTGACCACCAGAGATTTCTCTGGTTTGGTCTTGGTTATCTCCTCGAATGTCGAAACCGACATGCCGCGACGTCCAGGAGATGTTGGTCGGTACTGTCTAATTGGCATCTCTCAACACCCCTTTAAGCCTTTAATGTATCGATTGAATCGCCCTGTGCCAGGGTGACAATCGCTTTCTTCCACTCGCGGGCCGCTACAGGCCGAGGAGCGGCACCTTTTCGCCGGATCATGCGTTCCTTGCCAGGCATCCGCATGACATTGACTGAGACGACATGCACTTTGAACATGGCCTCAACTGCGTGGCGAATCTCAATCTTGTTTGCGTTCAACGCTACCTTGAAGGTGTACTGGTTGTACCTTTCCTGCAAGCGCACCGTTTTCTCGGTGATTATACCGTTGCGCAGTACTTCTGTGATCTCCACAGTCTATTCCTCCTCGCCGTCAGTTGACTCTTCAGTCTCTGGAACTTCTTCGGACTCAATATCTGCGGCCTCTGGAACCTCCAGGGTCTCGTCGGCCTCGGCTTGATTCGTGATCTGCAGCATCGCCTCGTCCGCGCTCAGTCCTTCGCCGAAGACCAGTTCGATCCAGCGTACTGTCTGCGTCGGCATAATCACGCAATCATGCTTGAGCAGCTCGATGACGTTAATCGAAGAGACATGCTGCACTTTGGCATTGGGAATGTTGCGCGTTGAGAGCACAATGTTTTCATCGCGCTGCGGCAACATCATCAAAACCTTCTTGCCCTCCACCGGCAGGCGGTCGAGCAAAGCCAGCATATCTTTCGTGCGCGGCGTCTCCATATTCAGTGAATTGACGACAATCAACTGCTCATTGGCGACCTTGTCGGAGAGAGCCGAGCGGATAGCCAGGCGACGCATCTTCTTAGGCACGTCATGATGATAGTTATGCGGCCTCGGGCCAAATACCACACCACCATGCCGGAACTGCGGGGAGCGTGTGCTGCCCTGGCGAGCGCGGCCTGTGCCTTTTTGTTTATAGGGTTTTCTACCCCCGCCTGATACTTCACTGCGAGTTTTCGTCGAAGCATTGCCTTGCCGGCGATTCACCAGTTGCGCAGTCACAACCTGGTGGAGTACCGCCACGTTGGGGATAACTCCGAACACCTGCTCGCTCAGTTCGAGCTGTTCTACGGCTTCACCAGCCATGTTATACACTGTAGTCGAAGGCATTTCGGTTTACCTCATCACATGCTTCTTAATCATGACCAACCCGCCAATCGCGCCAGGGACGGAACCCTTGACGAGCAGCAGATTACGCTCAGGATCAGCTTGAACCACTTGCAGTTTCTTCATCGTCACACGGGCATTTCCCATGCGACCGGCCATATGCGTGCCTTTCAGCACACGTCCGGGCGTTGTGCCGGAGCCAATCGAGCCAGGCGCGCGGGTGCGGTCCGACTGTCCGTGCGTCTTGGGGCCGCCAGCGAACCCGTGTCGTTTGACACCGCCCTGGAAACCTTTACCTTTGGAAGTTCCAACAATATCGACCGACTCACCGGTGGTGAAAAGACTGGCGTCAAACTTCGCGCCGATCTCTATTCCCTCCAGGCTCCCACCTTCGCGCAGGTCTACCTCACGCAGCACTTTGAATGGTCCCAGTTCGGGTCCCGGACGACGCTGGCGGTTTTGCGATACCTTGAGCAACTTCTCAATTTGCTTGTCTTTGGTTGCGGCTGGAGCCGTTTCGTCTCCGGTTGCTTCATCGGCAGCCTTGTTGCCGCGCTGCTCTTGCTGGTATGCCTGCAAGCGTTTGCGCTGGCCCTTCAACAATGGCAGGCTATGGCCCAGGTGTCCCAGTTCAGGACGAGTGGCCTTCTTCAATCTTTCCTGCTCAAAGCCAATCTGGACAGCCTCATAACCATCATGGGCAGTAGTCTTGATCTGTGTCACAAAGCATGGGCCTGCTTCTATTACTGTTACCGGAATCGCGGTTCCATTTGGCCCAAATACCTGAGTCATGCCGACCTTCCTGCCCAACAATCCACTGAGCATATCCTTTCCTCTCTTCTCTGCTGTAGGGACGCGATGTGTCGCGTCCGTGCCTTCATGTGCGTAGGTTAGCGGACGCGATACATCGCGTCCCTACACATATACCTACAGCTTGATCTCGATATCCACGCCTGCGGGCAGATTCAATCGTGTCAACGCCTCAACCGTTTTGTTGGTCGGCTCAATAATATCAATCAGGCGTTTGTGCGTGCGCATCTCAAATTGATCACGCGCATCCTTATCAATGAACGGTGAGCGCATCACCGTATATTTATCGATCTCGGTGGGCAGTGGCACCGGGCCTGAGACGCGCGCTCCGGTCTGCTGCGCCGTGTCTACAATCTGCATCGCCGACTGGTCGAGAATGCGGTGATCGTATGCTTTCAAGCGAATGCGAATCCGCTGTTTTGCTCCTGTAGCCATGTCTTTCTCCTTGTAGGGACGCGATTGCTCGCGTCCCTACAGTCAACGATGTTATTTTTCGACCTTGATGCATTTGCCCGCGCCGACGGTGCGACCACCCTCACGAATGGCGAAGCTGACGCCCACTTCCATCGCTACCGGCTGGATCAACTCCACCGTCATTTCGATGTTGTCCCCCGGCATCACCATCTCTACCCCCTCCGGCAGCTTGATGGCTCCCGTCACGTCGGTGGTGCGCACGTAGAACTGCGGGCGATACCCGTTGAAGAACGGCGTGTGCCGCCCTCCCTCTTCCTTCGACAACACGTACACCTGCGCCTGGAAGGTCTTGTGCGGCTTGATCGAGCCGGGTTTGGCCAGCACCTGGCCGCGCTCGATGTCGGCGCGCTCAATGCCGCGCAACAGACACCCCACGTTGTCGCCCGCCATGCCCTGTCCAGCGTCTTCTGGAACATCTCCACGCCCGTGACCACCACCGTGCGCGTCTCTTCTTTCATGCCGATGATTTCCACCGAGTCGCCCGTCTTTGACGATGCCGCGCTCGATGCGCCCGGTGCCCACGGTGCCGCGCCCTTTGATGCCGAAGACGTCTTCGATCGGCATCAGGAACGGCTTGTCGGTGGCGCGCTCCGGCGTGGGGATGTAGCTGTCTACCGCGTCCATCAACTCCCAGATGCAGGCCGCGTCCGGGTCGCTGCGCGACAGGTCGCCTTTGCTCTCCAGCGCTTTGAGCGCCGAGCCGCGAATGACCGGCACGTCGTCGCCCGGAAACTGGTGCTTGCTCAAGCAGTTCGCGCACTTCCAACTCGACCAGTTCCAGCAGTTCTTCGTCGTCCATCATGTCCACTTTGTTCAGGAAGACCACCATGGCCGGCACTTCCACCTGCCGCGCCAGCAGGACGTGCTCGCGCGTCTGCGGCATGGGGCCGTCGGGCGCGCTCACCACCAGGATGGCGCCGTCCATCTGCGCCGCTCCGGTGATCATGTTCTTGATGTAGTCGGCGTGGCCGGGGCAGTCCACGTGCGCGTAGTGCCGCTTCTCGGTCTCGTATTCCACGTGCGCGATGGCGATGGTGATGCCGCGCTCGCGCTCCTCGGGCGCTTTGTCGATCTGGTCAAACGCCACGTATTTGTTTCTGGCGCTCGCTTTCGCCAGCACTTTGGTGATGGCTGCCGTCAGCGTCGTTTTGCCATGGTCGATGTGTCCAATCGTTCCCACGTTCACATGGGGTTTTGTTCGCTCAAACTTCTTCTTTGCCATGAGTAAACCTCATCCTCCATAGTGCTCAGTGCAAATATGTGCGTCAGGGCTGCACCTTTGCGATAGCACCTTGTTGATTTCAATTAGCCAGACAACCCTTGTTGGTTGTCATTTGCAATTCAAAAAGATTACGATGTCATTGCCTGTACACTACGCCCGGTAGGCCTCTTCCCTGACCTCGGCTCCGAGTTTGTGGTCATGGATGCTACATCTTTACCGTGTCGCTTTCGCGACAATGGTTTCGGCGATATTTTTCGGCACAGGATCGTAATGCGAAAATTCCATTGAGTAATTCGCGCGACCGCTAGTCATTGAACGTAGTTCGTTCACATAGCCGAACATTTCGGCGAGGGGAACATGACCACGCACCACCACCATCGTTCCACGATTGTCCATGCCCATAATCGTTCCACGCCGGCGATTGAGGTCGCCAATAACGTCGCCGTAGAATTCCTCGGAGGTTGTCACCTCCACCAGCATCATCGGCTCAAGTATGATGGAAGCCGCTTTGCGCACCGCCTCTTTGATCGCCAGCGAACCGGCTGTCTTAAAGGCCATTTCGTTTGAGTCTACATCGTGATAGGACCCATCATAGAGAGTGGCAATCACGTCAATCATCGGATAGCCGGCGATGATGCCGTTCTCCAATGTTTCACGGATGCCATTCTCAATAGGTTTGATATATTCTTTGGGAACGGTGCCGCCTACAATGGCATTGACGAACTCAAAGCCCTTGCCGCGTTCGTTCGGTTTGACGCGAATCCACACGTCTCCATACTGTCCATGACCGCCCGTCTGCCGCACATGCTTGCCCTGCGCCTGCGCTTCGCGTGTAATCGTTTCACGATAGGCGACCTGCGGGCGTCCCACATTGGCCTCTACCTTGAACTCGCGGAACATGCGATCAACGATGACTTCCAGGTGCAGCTCACCCATACCGGCAATGATGGTCTGTCCGCTATCCAGGTCGGTATGCATCTGGAAGGTGGGATCCTCTTCCGCCAGCTTATTCAGCGCAATCGACATTTTATCCTGGTCAGCGCGAGTTTTCGGCTCAATGGCAATTTCAATAACCGGCTGCGGGAAGGTGATCGATTCCAGCATAATCGGGTTGGGCTGCATCGCTGAGCGTATCGCCAGTGAAGGTGTTGCGCAGACCCACAGCGGCGCAGATGTCGCCGGCGCGGATCTCTTCAATATCTTCGCGGTGGTTGGCGTGCATACGCAGCAGACGTCCGACACGTTCGGACTTGCCCTTCGTGCTGTTCTCAACGCCCGCGCCCTTGCTCAGCGTGCCGGAATAGACGCGCATATACGAGAGGCGTCCCACAAACGGGTCGGATACAATCTTGAAGACCAATGCGCTGAAGGGCGCGTCGTCACTCACTTCGCGTGTAAGAGTTTCGCCGTTGTCAGGGTCGATGCCGGTTGGTGAGGGAATATCGAGTGGAGAGGGCAGGTACGCAATCACTGCGTCAAGCATGGCCTGCACGCCCTTATTTTTCAGCGCGGAGCCGCACAGCACCGGTACAAGCGTACCGGCAATGGTTGCTTTGCGCAGGGCCGCGATAATCTCCTCTTTCGCTGATCTCTTCGCCCTCGAGATACTTGAGGGTAAGTTCTTCGTCCGTCTCGGCCACACGCTCGATCAACTGGTCGTGGTGCTGCGTGAACTCAGCCTCCATGCTGGTAGGCACTTCGGTATGATCGGACTTGGTACCCAGGTCATCGGTGAAAATGACGGCTTCTTGCTCAATCAGATCAATAAAGCCTTTATAGTTGCTTTCTTGTCCAACCGGAAGCTGGATCGGCACGGGGGTCGCCCCCAGACGTTCGCGGATCATCTCCACTGTACGCCAGAAATCGGCACCGATGCGGTCCATCTTATTGACAAAACAGATACGAGGGACATTATACTTGTTCGCCTGACGCCAGACTGTCTCGGACTGAGGCTCGACGCCGGCTACCGCGTCAAAGACAACGACGCCGCCATCCAGGACACGCAAAGATCGCTCGACCTCGGCCGTAAAGTCGACGTGGCCGGGCGTGTCAATGATGTTGATGCGATGATCCTGCCAGAAGCAGGTGGTCGCGGCGGACGTAATGGTAATGCCGCGCTCCTGCTCCTGCGGCATCCAGTCCATCGTGGCGGCTCCCTCGTGCACTTCACCCATGCGGTGAATTTTCTTAGTATAGAAGAGGATGCGCTCGGTGGTGGTAGTTTTACCGGCATCAATATGAGCAATAATTCCTATATTTCGGGTTTTTTCCAGTGGAAATTCTCTAGACATGTGTCTTGTTACCAACGATAATGAGCGAAGGCCTTGTTAGACTCCGCCATTTTATGGGTCTCCTCACGTTTCTTAATGGTTGCGCCCTGACCTGCAGCGGCGTCCATCAGTTCGCTGGCAAGTTTCTCGGACATCGATTTGCCCATGCGGGTGCGGGCGGAGCGAATCAGCCAGCGCATCGCCAGCGCGTATTCCACGCTCGCGGCGGATATCCACCGGAACCTGATAGGTCGAACCACCCACGCGGCGCGGCTTCACTTCCAGCGTCGGGCGTCGCATTCTTCAACGCCTGCTCAAATACATCCAGCGGGGGGCGTTTCTGCCTGGTCTCGATGGCTCTCAAACGCATCATAGATAATGCGCTCGGCCAGGCTGCGTTTGCCATCCAACATCAACTTCCCGATAAAGCGCGCCACATTGCGGCTTCTTAAATTTCGCGTCCGGCACATTCCGGTCGTCGCACCGCTCTTTTTCGTCTTGGCATCTCATGCCTCCTCATCAACTGACTGATTGTATCGTCTTCATGTCTCGTAAACACCACAAAAGGCGTCGATTATGATGACCGGAGCAACCGCCCGCTATCATCTTCAGACGCCTCATCGCGAGCGCCTATCCTGCCAGCCGGTCAACTGCTGAGGAGGACACTCGACTCTTCGCTTTTGTAGGGATGCCACTGGTGGCACTCTCTGTGCGAGGGACACGATACATCGCGTCCTTACAAAAGTGATTTCCGATGCAGCGACCTGCCTGAAACGCTCAGGTGGTATCGAATGATTTGTTGGTGAGCGCGATTGATCGCGTTCCAGCAGTCCCGGACGCGATCAATCGCGTCCCTACAGTTTATCGTTTTCTTGGCAGGCGGCAGCCTGACCGGGTTTGGGTCGTTTGGCCCCATACAGCGAGCGACCCCGGCGGCGCTTGCTGACGCCGTCGCTGTCCAGGGTACCGCGCACGATATGGTAACGCACGCTCGGCAGGTCTTTCACGCGGCCACCGCGAATCAGCACGACCGAGTGCTCTTGCAGGTTGTGTCCCTCGCCAGGGATGTAGGCCGTAACTTCCATGCGGTTGCTCAGGCGAACGCGGGCAATTTTACGCATGGCAGAGTTCGGCTTCTTGGGCGTCATTGTACGCACTTGCGTGCAAACGCCGCGCTTTTGCGGCGACCCACGCAATTCGAAAGTCTTGTTCTTTAGCGCGTTAAACGAATAGCGCAGCGCGGGGGCCTTGACCTTCTCTTTCTTGTGCGAACGGCCCTTGCGGATCAATTGATTGATCGTCGGCAACGAATAGTTCTCCCTATCTGTATTATTCCAGAGTATTCGAGGGCGACCAGGGCGACCCTTGTGGTCGCCCCTACCCGGTACAAGTATTAGACACGATAACTCGTGGCTCTATGTCACATCGGCATTTTTCACCAGGGCGCGATAAATCGCGCCCAATGCGCTTTGTATCTGCAGGATACTATGGTATCACTCATTGTCCAGACTGTCAAGTACCAGACCAGGAGTACCAATTCCATTGCTGCCCGCGCCTACACCGGCCACAACTTGCGGTTGCGCGCTGGCGAGGCGAGCGGCTGCTGCCTGTTGGCGCGCCAGCAACTCCCTGCGGCGCTGCACGAAGCCGGAGCCAGCCGGGATCAGCTTGCCGATAATGACGTTCTCTTTCAGGCCCACCAGGTGATCGGTTTGCGCCTCGATGGCGGCTTCCGTCAGCACGCGGGTGGTTTCCTGGAACGAGGCTGCCGCCAGGAAGCTATCCGTGTTGAGCGAGGCTTTGGTAACACCCAGCAGCACGGTTGAGGCCGTGGCAGGTTCGCCGCCTTCTGCCAGCACGCGCGCGTTGGTGTCCGCATACACAAAACGATCAACGAGATCGTTTGGCAACATCTCGGTATCACCCGGCTCATCCACTTTCACGCGGCGCAGCATTTGCCGGATAATCACTTCAATGTGCTTGTCATTGATGTACACACCAGTGTTGCGGTAGACCCGCTGCACTTCTTTGACGACGTACATCTGCACGGCTTCGCGCCCCTGGATGCGCAGGACATCCTGCGGGTCGCGCTGGCCTGCTGTCAGAGCGGTACCAGCCTGAATCTTCTGGCCGGGCGTCACAATGATATTGCGCGACGCGGCCATCTGGTACGACCGCTCCTCGCGCTCCTCGAAGCGAATGCTCAAGAGTCCATCAGGATTGATCGAGCGCTTCACCCTCGGTGCGCGCTTCCACAGGCTGCGGCTCGCTGCCGTTTTCGGCAGGCATTAAGGCGATGACCTGTTCCTTCTGCACGTGCTCCGAGTCGTTGACCAGCATCTGGCTACCAGCAGGCAGATGATATTCGTCGAAGAAGACGTTGGTTGAAACCACGCGCACGGTGCGCACGCCGGTCGCCTCGTCCTTGACGATTTCGACGACACCGTCAATTTCGCTGATCTCCGCCTTATCTTTCGGCACGCGCGCCTCGAACAGTTCCTCTACACGCGGCAGACCCTGAGTGATGTCACCCTGCGCTCCCGCGATACCACCGGTGTGGAAGGTACGCATGGTAAATTGCGTGCCAGGCTCGCCGATGGATTGGGCGGCAATGATACCAACTGCCGCGCCCGGCTGCACCAGCGCGTTAGCGGCGAGGTCGCGCCCGTAGCACTTGCGGCAGATGCCCCGGTGGGCCAGGCAGCCCAGCACAGAGCGCACGCGCACGACTTTGATACCGGCATTGACGATTTCATCGACCATTTCGTCGGTGAGGTCGTCACCGGGCTGTATCCAGTCGAAGCCCGGAATGGGATCGAGCAGCACACGGCCCTTCAAGCGGTCGCGGATATCGGTCAGCATCATTTCTTTGCTGTCCTGCTCGGTGATGAGCATACCCTCGGTAGTGCCGCAGTCTTCCTCGGTCACGATTACGTCCTGCGCTACGTCGATCAGGCGGCGGGTCAGGTAGCCTGATTCTGCGGTACGCAGGGCGGTGTCAGCCAGACCTTTACGCGCGCCGTGACTGCTGATAAAGTACTCCAACACAGTCAGACCTTCGCGGAAGTTGCCGCGGATCGGCACGTCGATGATTCTCCCCGATGGACTTGCCATCAAGCCACGCATACCGGAGAGCTGGCGAATCTGCTGAAACTTGGCTTTGGTCGCGCCCGACTTGGCGATGGTGAAGATTGAGCCATACGGATCAAGCGTGGCTTCCACCATCTTGGTGACATTTTCCGTCGCTTCATTCCAGGCATCGACGGTCTGCTGGTATTTCTCGTTATCGGTGATCAGACCGTCGCGGTACTGTTCTTCCAGTTCGGCAATGATGGCATCGGCTTTGTCAAGCTCGCCCTGCTTGCCTTCGGGTACTTTCACATCGCTGATGGCGATGGTGGTACCGGCTTTGGTGGCGTAGAAGAAGCCCAGGCGCTTGATCTCGTCGGCCAGTTCGGCAGTTTTGGCGCGGCCATACTCCTTGAAGCATTCGCCGATGACCTGCTTCAGGTTCTCCTTCTTCATGGCGTAGTTCTTGAAACGCAGGCGTTCCGGCAGCGCTTCGTTGAAGATGATGCGACCAACGGTGGTCTTCACCAGTTTGCCATTGGCATGGATGGTCGCCTTATCGGGCGGCGGCGTATCGTAGACATCCACCTCGCCAATACGCACGATGATGGGCGCCTGCAGTTCGACGACACCATGATCGTAGGCCAGCCTTGCTTCGGTGGTGTCAGTGAAGACTGCGGCCCTCGCCCTTCTTGTTGGGACGCTCCTGCGTCAGGTAGAAACAGCCCAGCACCATATCCTGGCGACGCGCCGATGGATGGCTCACCCGTGGCCGGAGAGAGCAGGTTGCGCGTCGAGAGCATGAAGCGGCGCGCCTCGTCCTGCGCCTTGTCAGAGAGCGGGACGTGTACCGCCATCTGGTCGCCGTCGAAGTCGGCGTTAAAGGCAGAGCAGACTAGCGGGTGCAGTTGAATGGCGCTGCCCTCGACCAGCACGGCCTCAAAGGCCTGGATGCCCAGGCGGTGCAGCGTGGGGGCGCGGTTCAACAGGACAGGATGGTCTTTGATGACCTCTTCGAGTACGTCCCAGACTTCCGGCTTGACACGTTCGACGAAGCGTTTCGCGCTCTTGATGTTGTGCGCAAAGTTCTGCTCGACCAGTTTGCGCATGACGAACGGCTTGAAGAGTTCCAGCGCCATCTTCTTGGGCAGACCGCACTGGTGCAGCTTCAATTCGGGGCCGACCACGATGACGGAGCGGCCAGAGTAGTCTACGCGCTTGCCGAGCAGGTTCTGGCGGAAGCGGCCCTGTTTGCCCTTGAGCATGTCGGACAGGCTCTTGAGCTTGTGATTGCCGGAACCGGCTACCGCGCGCCCGCGCCGTCCGTTGTCGATGAGGGCGTCACAGGCTTCCTGCAACATGCGTTTTTCGTTGCGAATGATGATCTCCGGCGCGCCCAGTTCGAGCAGCCGCTTGAGGCGGTTGTTGCGGTTGATGACGCGGCGATAGAGGTCGTTGAGATCGGACGTGGCGAAACGCCCGCCGTCGAGTTGCACCATGGGCCGCAGTTCGGGCGGCAGCACGGGCAGCACCGTCAGGATCATCCATTCCGGCGAGGTGTTGGACTCGCGGAAAGCCTCCACGACTTTCAGGCGCTTGGTGGCCTTCTTGCGGCGCTGGCCGACGGTCGATGAGATTTCGCGGCGCAGGTCGGTTGAGAGCTTTTCAAGGTTGATGTCGGCGATCAATTCGCGCACGGCCTCAGCGCCCATGCCAGCGCGGAAGACGCTGGAGCCGAAGGCGTCGCGCAGTTCGCGATAGCGGTTTTCCTGGATAAGCTCCATTTTCTTGAGGCCTTCCAGGTCCTTCTTCAACTGCTCAAGGCGCGCTTTGCGGTCGGCGCGCTGGGTTTCCAGGCGTACCTGTACAGTGTCGATCTGGCCCTGGATGTGGTCCTGCATATCGCGCGTTTCGCCTTCGCTCTGCTTGCGCAGTTCTTCGAGGTCGTGGTGGGCTTTTTCGGCGATCTCATTGCGCAGGCTCTCGGCGGCTTTTTCAAGCGTTTCGAGGTCACGTTTGCCGACGGTATCACCGGCTTTGACGATGACACGACCTATGGCGTCGAATAGAATATCTTCGTCGGTTGTCTGGCCCATGCGCTCGCGCAGGGTGGCTCCCAGTTCGCTTTCAGCCACTTTTGCCTGTGCCAGTTCTTGTTCGCGACTGGCCTCAATTTCTTGCTCGTTTGCTCGCAGGCGAGAGTGTATGTCGTGGCTCTCGCTTTCGCGGCGCGTTTTGAGCGAGTCGACCTGTTCGACGACCTGCTCATCCAGGTTTTGCTCCAGCTTGATGAGTTCTTCGTCGAGCCGCATCAGTTCGCGCTGGCGCGCCTCTTCTTCGATGTGCGTGACGACGTACAGCGCGAAGTACAGGATGCGCTCCAGGTTGCGCGGCGAGAGGTCGAGCAGCAGACCAATACGGCTGGGCGTTCCCTTGAAGTACCAGATGTGACTGACAGGGGAGGCCAGTTCGATGTGGCCCATGCGCTCGCGGCGCACCTTTGAGCGGGCCACTTCGACGCCGCATTTGTCGCACACGATGCCCTTGAAGCGCACGCGCTTGTATTTGCCGCAGTAGCATTCCCAGTCCTTGGTGGGGCCGAAGATGCGCTCGCAGAACAGGCCGTCTTTTTCGGGCTTGAGGGTGCGGTAGTTGATGGTTTCCGGTTTCGTGACCTCGCCATAACTCCAGCCACGAATCTGTTCTGGGCTGGCAAGGCTGATACGTATTGCATTAAAATCGTTGACTTCGAGCATGATTCCTCCTATTGATCTCCTTCGAAACCGGACAGGTTGATGCCGAGTTCGGGCATAACATCGTTTGAGGTGTCTTCAACGAATTGAATTTTTTGTTCGTCTTCGTTGAGGACTTCGACGTTGATGCCCAGGCTTTGCAATTCTTTTACCAGTACTTTAAAGGATTCCGGAACGCCCGGCTCCATGATATTTTCGCCCTTGACGATGGCTTCGTAGGTCTTGACGCGGCCTACCACATCGTCGGATTTGACGGTCAGGATTTCTTGGAGGATGTTAGCTGCGCCATAGGCTTCGAGCGCCCACACTTCCATTTCGCCGAAACGCTGGCCGCCGAACTGGGCTTTGCCACCCAGAGGCTGCTGCGTGATCAGGCTGTATGGGCCGGTGGAACGGGCGTGGACCTTGTCCTCGACCAGGTGGGCCAGTTTGAGCATGTAGGTGTAACCAACGGTGATCGGATGATCAAATGGTTCGCCGGTGCGCCCGTCGAAGAGTTGTTCTTTGCCAGAGCGGGGCTTGCCGGCCCGTTCCAGGTATTCTTCGATGTCTTCCTCCGTCGCACCATCGAAGACGGGAGTAGCGATTTTGATGCCCAGCGCCTCGGCTGCCCAGCCCAGGTGGGTTTCCATGATCTGGCCGATGTTCATACGGTGCGGCACGCCCAACGGGTTGAGGATGATGTCGACCGGTGTGCCATCGGGCAGGAAGGGCATATCCTCGATGGGCAGGACGCGCGAGATGACGCCTTTGTTGCCGTGGCGTCCGGCCATTTTGTCGCCCGCGCCGATTTTACGCTTCTGGGCGATGCTGACGCGCACGAGCGAATTGACGCCAGGGAGCAGTTCGTCGCCCGCGTCACGCGAGAAGACTTTGACTTCCACGACTTTGCCGCGCTCGCCGTGTGGGACGCGCAGTGAGGTGTCTTTGACTTCACGAGCCTTTTCACCAAAGATGGCGCGTAACAGTTTTTCCTCAGCGGTCAGTTCGGTTTCCCCTTTGGGGGTGATTTTGCCGACGAGGATGTCCTGCGGGCCGACCTCCGCGCCGACGTAGATGATGCCGCGCTCGTCAAGGTTACGCAGCCCTTCTTCGCCGACGTTGGGGATGTCGCGCGTGATCTCTTCGGGGCCGAGCTTGGTGTCGCGAGCGTCGGTCTCGTATTTTTCGATATGGATAGAGGTGAAGAGGTCTTCGCGGACGATACGCTCGCTGATGAGGATAGCGTCCTCGAAGTTGCCGCCTTCCCAACTCATGAAAGCAACCAGGATGTTCTGGCCCAGGGCGATTTCACCGTTCTCGGTGGAGGAGCTATCGGCGATGACTTCCCCGGCGGTGACGTAGTCGCCTTTGCGCACGATGGCACGCTGGTTGATGCAGGTGCCGGCGTTGGAACGCACGAACTTGCGCAGGTTATACGTATACCGTTCGCCCTGCTCGTCCATGATGACAATCTGGCGCGAGGTGGCTTTGACGACTTCGCCGTTGGTCCGACTGACCGGCACCTGGCCGGAGTCGATTGCTACCTGGCGTTCGATGCCGGTGCCACAGATGGGCGATTGCGGGCGCAGCAGAGGCACGGCCTGGCGCTGCATGTTGGCGCCCATGAGGGCGCGGTTCACGTCGTCGTGTTCCAGGAACGGGATGAGTGCCGTGGCGACGCTGACGGTCTGGCGCGGCGAAACGTCCATGTAGTCGGCGTTGTCGGAACTGTCCATCACGAAGTCGCCCTGGTAGCGGCCCATGACGCGATCTTCGGCGTATTCGCCGTTGGGCAAGAGACGGGCGTTGGCCTGGGCGATGAAGAAGCGTTCTTCGTCGTCGGCGGTGCGATAGTCTACTTCGTCGGTGACGAAGGGTTTGATACGCACTTCGGTGTCGGGGCCGAGCGCGGCGAGCATTTTGTTGAACAGGTCTTCATCGATGCGCACGCGCGTTCTGGCTTTAATAAGCGCCTCGCCATCAGGGGTTTTGAGATCTTCGTATTCGCGCCCGGCGATACCGCGATATTCGCGTCCGATGAGTTTGCGGTCGCTGGCTTTGAGCTTTTTATAGACCTTGCGGTACGGCGTTTCGATGAAGCCGTAGGGGTTGATCTGCCCGTAGGTGGCAAGGTTGCCAATGAGGCCGATGTTGGGGCCTTCCGGCGTTTCGATGGGACAAATGCGCCCGTAGTGCGAGCGGTGTACGTCGCGCACGTCGAAACTGGCGCGCTCGCGCGAGAGGCCGCCAGGACCAAGCGCGGAGAGACGGCGCTTGTGGCCGATTTCGGCGAGCGCGTTGGTCTGATCCATGAATTGCGAAAGCTGGCTGCCACCGAAGAATTCTTTCATGGCGGCTACTACTGGCCGGATGTTGATAAGGGCGTTGGGGGTGGCCTGTCCTGGCTCCTGGATGCTCATGCGCTCTTTAACGACGCGCTCCATGCGCAGCAGGCCAACGCGGAACTGGGTCTGGATCAGTTCGCCGACGCAGCGCACGCGGCGGTTGCCCAGGTGGTCGATGTCGTCTTTGCGCCCGATGCCGTTGTCGAGCTGCACGAGGCGGCGCACGATGTTGACAAGGTCGTCAAGCGTGAGGGTGCGCTGGCTCTGAGGGATAGACAGGTCGAGCTTGCGGTTCAGTTTGTAGCGTCCGACGCTGCCGAGGTCGTAGCGACGGGCGTTGAAGAACATGTTTTTGACGAGCGAGCGGGCGTTATCGATGGTAGCCGGGTCGCCAGGGCGCATCTTTTTATAGAGTTCGAGCAGGGCTTCGTCTTCGCGTTTGACTGGGTCCTTTTCAAGGGTGGTCTGCACGAAGTGGACGACGTTGTCGGTATCAACGCCGCGGAAGGCGTCGAGGATGCCCTGGTCGGTGGACAGGTCGAGGTTTTCGCCGTACCACTGTTCGTGGGCCAGGTTGGCGATGGCGCGCAGCAGGGTAGTAACCGGCAGCTTGCGCTTGCGGTCGATTTTGACAGAGAGCTGATTTTTGTTGCTGGTTTCAAATTCGAGCCAGGCGCCGCGGGCGGGTATGAGCTTGGCAGAGAAAAGTTTGCGGCCCGTGATGGCGTCCTCGTCGGCGGTGAAGTAGACGCCGGGGGAGCGCACAAGCTGGCTGACAACGACGCGCTCGGCGCCGTTGATGATGAAGGTGCCCTGGCGGGTCATGAGGGGGAAATCCCCCATAAAGATGTCCTTCTCGATGATCTCGCCGGTTTCTTTGTTGGTGAGGCGGGCTTTGACGGTGAGCGGCGCGGAATAGGTGGCGTCACGATCGCGGCATTCGTCCTCGGTATATTTGGATTTGCCGAAAGGTTCGGGTGGGACGATAAATTCAAGTTTCAGGTTCTTGCCGGTGAAATCTTCGATGGGGGAGATTTCGTTAAAGAGTTCGCGCAGCCCTTCCCGCCTGAACCATTCGAAGGAATCAAGCTGGATTTGAATGAGGCCCGGCATGGGGCGAATGTCAGGAATGCGCGCGAAAGAGACACGTTCGGGAGCCGTGACGGCTCTGCTGGTAATCGACATTAGTAGAATGCTCCTCTCACCTGGTCAGCCACTCTCGGTAGTTGGAACTATAGAGAAGTTCAGACGCTCTCGAAGTTGAGACTAAGAGAATTGATAAAACGCAGAAAGACGCACTGATGACAACCATATGAACAGGGTTGTCGATGCGCCCTCCTTCAGGAAATTACAAAACGGAAAGAACGAAAGATAAATGCCCATTATGCCTGTGTTGAACAACGTTCTATGACAAGAAAAGTAACCGCTCAATGCTTTTCATAAGCGGTTACTCCTACATTCAATATTTATCGATTGTTTGAAAGCCTCCCACCAACGCCTCTCAATATATATACCTGATAATGCCAACGTCACCAACAGAAACAAAACGAGCAACCTGCATAAAACAGTATTTTAGAGCGTTCATCGCTGTAAACCAGGAACGAAAAGTGCCATTGCCTTTCTATCATGACGATATATCCAATGAGTCTGTAGCTTTATGCGGTATCCCTACACATGCAAGCAGTATACGTATGCGGCGCGTGGGGCAGAATGTGTCGTTTTGAGTCCAGCTTTCTTTGTCCGTGTTTTTACTTCTTATCAGCACTGTTACTATCCCATATAACATCACTGTTACCAGTATACACATTGTGGCAATTTGCAATTATACAACCAGATAAACAGCATGTCAAGTGTTTTTGGCGCAATTTTGCCAGAAGATAAAAATTGGTGTCCGAAAGAGAGACATATGTGACTACTCCCCCGGCTAAAGCACGGGGGCTTCCAGGGACAAGCCCAGGCCGTGTAGTCCCACGGCACGAATATTCAAGGCGGCATTGAGATCACGATCTATCGAAAAAAGGCAACAGGGGCAATGATAGATTCTTTCACTCAAAGGCATTTTCTGCCGGTGCTGACACCTGCTGCACTCCTGCGACGTATAGGCCGGGTTGACTTTGACGAACTGACGCCCAGCTTCTTCCGCTTTGGCTGCCAGATGGGCAAAGAATGCCGACCATGCCGCGTCACTGATGCTTTTTGCCAGACAATGGTTGTGAACCAGACGATTGACGTGCAGGTCTTCCACGCAGATGACGCCGAAGCGGTTGACGATCTGCCTGCTCTGCTGATGGGTGAAATTGTCGCGCCGGAACCCGATACGCTCATGCACTCGCGCAACGAGCTTACGCCGTTCCGCTCGTGCAGCAGTCCCCTTTGCCGCTGTAGCCAGACGGCGCTGCGCTTTTGCCAGCGCCTTCTCTTCTTTGCGAAAGAAGCGCGGGTTCTCGATTTCTTCCGTAGTTGAGAGCGTGGCAAACGTCTTGAGTCCCACGTCGATGCCGACCTGTTCAGGAGGAGCGGGCAAGCGTTCAGGCTCACATTCAACCGAGAACGAGACATACCATTTGCCGGTAGATGCGCGATGCATGGTACACGTTTTGATCTTGCCCTTGATGGGACGATGATACACCATTTTGATACTGCCTACTTTGGAGAGGCACACGCGCTCATCGTGGGTGATGGAGAAACCCGATTGAGGGAAGGTGAAACTATCATAGCGGTCAGATCCCTTGAAGCGCGGGAAGCCGGGTTCCCTGGCCTGTTCTTTCACCCGCCGGAAGAAGGCTTTGAAGGCCAGATCAACACGAACCGCCACGTTTTGCAAGACTTGAGAGTGAACACCTTTCAGTGGTGGGCGTGCTGCTTTCAGTATCCCAAAGGTTGCTTGTTGCTCATAGAGCGACAGCCCCTTCCCGGTTTGCTCGTAGGTGTCCTTGCGTGCTGCCAGCAAGTGATTATACAGCCAACGACACTCTTCAAGCGTCTCAGTGAGCTTGCGCGTTTGTTGCTTATTCGGAAAGAGACGATACTGAAACATTTTACGCATGAGTGTATTGTAGCCAAAAGTAGAACACAGGTCAAGTATGTTCCGCCTGCGGGCGGCGGGCCATTCATCCCCCGCTTAAAAGACGGGGGCTTTCTGGCCCGTTTCGGTAAAATGCAACACATGGCTGCCATGTGTTGCTACACGGAAAGGGGGGGGCAATTGAGGCTGTGTTGTATGGCTGCTTCAATCTGCTGATCCAGCGGGGTGGGCGAGTAGGCGAGGCTGTCCTGGCGGGTATGTTGCTGGAGGAGTTGTAAGAGATGGAGCTGGTCATGGGGGTGAAGCAAGTTGAGGTCGAAGAGGGTTTCGGGGCGATTGGGGCAGGTGATGGTAAGGATGTTGTTGTCGACGCGTAGGGTGGTAAGGGAGGTAAGGTGGTAGGTATGGGGAGCGCCAAGGGCGCGGGTGAGCGCGCGAGCGCCGATGATGCCGATAATTAAGAAGGTGCCGAAGATGAGGCTGAGGGCAAGGCCAGCGAGGCTGACTGCAATGGCGATGGCGGTGGTGAGTAACATGAGAATGAGGTGGCTGAGATGGAGAGTCCAGCCGATAAGGATGCAGGGGGAGAGGCCGATGAGGGTAACGAGAAAACAGGCAAAGTTGGAACCGACCATGCGATAGATGGCGTGGAAGTTTTTGGGAGAGAGGTCACGGACGGTGAAGGTACCCTGGGATTGGAGAATGAGGATACCCTGGCGACTGCCCTGGCGACAGGCGAAGTGGAAGCGAGCGAGGATGATGCTGGCAATGAACAAGATGAGGGAGCCATAGCAGAGGGTAGCGAGGAGGGCATCCTGCCATTTGAGGTAAGGGGTGAAGGGGTGGGTATAGGTAGGCTCAAAGCGATAAGCGATAAGGGCGAGCAGGATGGAGCCGAGAAGAGTGAGGATGATGAGGAGGGTGGCGAGCAGGCGGGTGCGACGAGCGGCCTGTGGGGTAGGATAGAAGATAATAGGGTGCGCGGCGGCGGCAAGTATGTTGTATTCGATGGGTTGTGTGTGGCGCGAGTCGCTGGTTTGTATCATATTCTCCCTGCTTGTTGTGTGCTGTGATGCGCGAGCCAGGCGGGTGCCAATATTGGTGGCTGATGGCGTTGCGCGCTTCTCCCTTACAGTTGAGGACGATTGAGGATGGGTGGTGGTTACATTGCGGGCAGGGGAAGTCAGGGAAGAAGGCGACGAGCACTGTCGGAGGCGGGAGCGGAGGTTTCGCTGCTGAAGGGGGCGATGGTTTCGCCGAGGTGTGCGCGCATGAGGAAAAGGAGTTCGCGGAGTTTGAAGGGCTTGCGGAGGAAGAGGCCAGTGTGGAGGCCCATGCGGTGGAGCTGCCAGTCATGGCTGCCGGTGATGACGATGATAGGGGTATGGCGAGTGCTGTTGTGGCCGCGCAGAATTTTGTAGAGGGCAGCGCCATCGAGGTTGGGAAGGCCGATATCGAGGAGGACGAGGTCTGGGTGAAGCTCGGGTATGTCGCAACTGGCGATGTGTCCGTCGTTGAAGAAGGTGAGTTGCCAGTGCGGAAGGTCTTTGAAGGCATCGCGAAAAAGTTCGGCGAGCTCGGGGTCGTCTTCGACGATGGCGATGCGCCTGAGAGCGGGGGCATTATATTGAAGCGTATCTGGTTGCGAGCAATCGTCAGCCACGTACACAGTCCTCCCAGGGTTAAGCGATGCGGAGCAGGCGCGCTCGGGTACGAGGACGCCCCAAAGGGTCCCCACAGCGCATCCTGTTTCACCCGCGTCCCTACAAGCCAGTTAGCGAACAGGCATCTTGTCGATGGCTGTTGCTGCACATAGGATATATCAATTGGAAGATGATGTCAATGGGTCGAGTGGATGATGAGCGGCGCGGACGATAGCAAGGAGGTCGGTGCGGATGTTGGTGAAGTGTTCGGGAATGGCAGTGATGGCGATGTGGTGGCCGGAGATGCGGAGCCAGAGGCGACGCTGGGGGAAGTAGAAGGTGAGGCAGAGGCTGAGGATAAGGATGATGGCGGTGGGCCAGATGAGGGAGGAACCGCTATCTTTCGTGACGAGGAGGACAGTAGCTTCGGCGGCGTTGTTGAGAGTGATGGTCCATTGTTTGTCGAGGGTGTGGGTTGTTTCGCCGATGTGGAGGCGGGCGATGGCTTTGTCAGTGGAGGGGGAAGCGCCGGGTGTGCCTATACTGATGATGAAGAAGGGGTGGGCGATTTGTGGAAGTTGGAGGGCAGGGGCGTGGGGAAAGAGGATGGTGAGGGTAAGGGATGTTCCGGCGATGGGGACGCCACGAGCGAAGTCTACCTGGAGACCCTGGGTGGTGCCGGTCTGGTCGAGGACGATAGACTGGGCGCAGACAAGGCAGCCGCTAGCGTCGCTGATGGTGAGAGTGACGGAGGGGATGAGGGAGGATTGGTGGAAAACGATGCCGTCGTAGGAAAGGGGGTCGTTGACGCGCAGGTGGTTACTGCGAGCAACGAGCTGGCCGTCACGGTAGACGCTGAGGTCGGTGACGTAGTCGGTGGCGAGGCCGGTAGTGCGGTCGAAGGTGGCGGCGAAGTTGTTGACGCGGAAGCTGATGTTGTGGGGGGTGCCACGCGAGTAGACGACGGCGCTCTGGCCGGTGGGGAGGGCCTGATCGAAGGTGAAGCCAGCGAGGCTGTCGCTGAGGCTAACGAGGGGAGCGGGGAGGATGCGGCGGGCGGGACTGTTTGATAGGAAGCCGTGCCACTGGGAGAAGACGCCAGCAATGAGGAGAGTAACAAGGGCGGCGTGAAAGACGAAGGTGGCGAGGGTGGCCCAGGAGTTTTTGTTGGCATAGAGATAGGTGATGGGTTCATCATCGTCGCTGACAATGGAACGGACGCGGTAATGGCGTTTGCGCAGTTCGTTGGTGACGAAGATCACCGGGTCGGGATGGTCGCATGTGGCGCGTTCGAGAGCGTTTTGATAGAATTTCTCGCTGCGGCGGATAATCGGGTGTTTGAAGTTTTGCCAGATGGCGGGGACGCGGTTGAGCGTGCAGACGATGATGCTAAGAACGAGAATCGTGAGCAGCAGCAGGAAATACCAGCTGGAGAAGATGGTGAAGAATTGCAGACTGTCGAAGATGGGAGTGAGCGAGCCATAGCGCGGCAACGCATTCTGTTGAATCCAACTTGCGTAACTGGCCGGGTCATTGAGCGCTTCGCCGGGAGCCTGGATGAAATAGATGCCGAGCAAGCAAATGATGGTGATAGCAGCAATGAGCAAGATGGCCGTGCGCACAGAACTGAGCCATCCCCAGGCGGCGTCGATGGGATGACGGAGCATGAAGGCGAGTCGCTGGCGAAAGCGATGAGGGCGTCCAGGGCGTCCAGGGCGTCCGCTGGCGGACGTGATGGGTGTGGACGCGATAAATCGCGTCCCTACATTGCGTTTGTTGGTTCGTGTTGCCATGATGCTCTCTGACTAAAAATAAAATAAATGGGTACCACAAGGCTTACCCTTTCATATGATAGGGTACGATGGCAAATCTGGCAAGGGAGCATCTCACTTTTGATCCTTATCTCATTCTTGCTGATTTGACCCTCGCGGGAAAAGGGAAAACGGGACGGTTTGGCGGTTTGATTGTGTTAAAAGCTACTGCTGCTTGAATGGCAAATTTTCCTCTGCTCTATCGAAAAGATATATTAACCCCAATGCTAAACCCTGTTCCCAGGTAGCCCAGTTATGTCCACTCGGCTGCTCCTGATAGAAGTGAGGATAGGCTTTATCCGCTAGCATCGCCGCGAATCGGCGATTAGGAGCCAGTAACCATTCGATCTGTCCAGTTTGAATATAGAAGCGCAATGGTCTTCGATCTGATGTAGCTAGTTGTTCCGTGAGCCATTCAGGGTCATGGTACTCATCTTTACCCTCGGGATGCGCGGTAAAACATCCTGACTGGCTCCCAACTTTGGAGAAGATAGAGGGATTTCTCCATGCAAGCCACACTGAGACCAGACCTCCCAGTGACGCGCCCCATAATCCCCTTTCCTCAGTTGCGCCATAGCGACGATCCACGTCAGGGAGCATTTCCTCAAGTAGAAATGCTTCGTAGCGTTCGTTGAACCAGTATTCCGATTCACGATCATTTGGCTCAATGAATACCAGGCGAGTTGGCTTAATCGCTTCTTGCTCTAGAAGCGCTTCCGCAACCTGATGGAACTGTAATTTCTGATAAAAAGCTTCGCCATCATGCACATAAATCGTCGCCGATGGAAAAACTGGTGGTTCGTATACATAGTAGGTTCGTGGCGCTGTAAAAAAATTTGACTCTATGACATATTTCGATATAATTCCTCGAAAACTTTTGGGACGAGGAGGCGTCTGAAAACGATTGTTTGGCAGCGTAATAGCGCGATGATAGTCATACCAGGGATTTTTCGGTCGCTCAGGATTGGCGAGATCAGTCAGGGGCTGTTGGTTAGCATCTAAAAATGCATATTCTATGTAAGCTTCTCGAGGGAACTCGAGGACGATAGGTTGACTAATAGCGAGAGGTTTTTCATCCCAATCTGTAAAATCGCCCATCAGGTACTTTGCATCTTGTGGAGGGATAAATGTGACGAAACGATCCTGTACCTCTATCATTATTGGGAAACCTCCACAGAATATGAACGATTTATCTTATTGAGTAAGTGTTTTGCTTTCTCGAAGGCAGGTTTGTAACAATAAGGTGAACCATCACAAAAAGCGTCATCATACGCTGCTTGCGCATAGTTTTTTGCTCTTAGCCAATCGCTCTCCACAATGGCTAATTCTGCCAGAAGATTATGGATGTCAGCTCTCAGTACCCGAAAATCTGAGCGGTTCGTGATGGCTAATGCTGCTGTAGCATGAACTTTTGCTTGATTACTTTCACCTTTTGCATAATGCAGCCGCGCCCAGGCAAGCAAAAGATCGGCTTCGTAATCTACCATGCTGATACGGCGACATTGAGCAAGAGCGTCGTGTAAGTGCGCTTCTGCCTCTTGCAGTAACTCTACGCCCCGTTCATTTTTCTTTAACGCCAGACACACCTTTGTCCACCCAAGCAACCATTCAGAACGGATGATGTCTCTTTCGTTCTTTTGTTCATTTGCTAGCTGGAGAGCATTGTTAGCAGCAGTGAATGCTGAAGCAAAATCCTCGGCCAGCAACATACAAAGAGATCGATACGCCCACACTAAACCTTCTGAGGCAGGCATTACTGCTTCTTTGAACAACGATGAGGCAATGTCTAAGTGCTGGAACGATTCTGTGCTGCGCGACCTCGTGTTCCTCGAAGAGCAAGGACTCTCCTGGGCCGCAGACCTCAAAGCGCTCTTGCTGGAGATGAAAGCGGCCACCGACCAGGCGCGCGCCCTGGGGAAAACCCGTCTGGATTTCTGGGAAGTCGTGGATCGGGAAGCGCAGTTTCTGCGACTGCTCGATGAAGGGGATCTGCTTCACCCGCGGGCCACCGCGCCCCCTGGCAAACGCGGTCGCTGCAAACAAAGTGACGCGCGCAATCTGCTCGATCGCCTGCGCACACACCAGAAAGCCGTCTTCTGCTTTCTGGAAGATCTGCGCGTGGATTTTGACAATAACCTGGCCGAGAGAGATCTGCGCATGGTCAAGGTGCAGCAAAAAGTCTCCGGCTGCTTTCGCAGCGTCGCGGGTGCTCACGCCTTTGCGCGCATTCGTGGCTACTTGTCCACGCTCCGCAAACAGAGTCTGCCCTTGTTGTCCTCTTTGCAAGCCACGCTTGTTGGTCATCCTGTCCTTCCCTCACTCGAGCAAACCTAGGCAGTTACAAACATCCCTTGATATGCTCGTAATAACGCAAAATACTGATGCGCCTTTGCTTGATTAATTGGATTGTGAATCTCCTGGCAAAGTGCAATGCATTTTTGCAGATTCTGCTCTGATGCTGTGAGTCTTCCTAATACCAGCTGTTGAACTGCAAGATTCCATAAGGCATTTGCAAGCTTTTCTTTATCCCCTTGTTGTTGATTAACATACAGGGAAACACGAAGAACCTGGACAGCGCGATGAGGATAACCAGAAGCGCTGTATACATTACTAGCTGTGGGAAAGCTTGATGAACGGCTTTTATAGCTCGCTCTTCCCAATAGCGATGTGTCTCCTCGTCCATTGTGTCCTGAATAACGGCCTGCACCAGTCGATGAACGGTAAGCGTTTCCGTCTCAGCGTTGCGCTGGATAAGCGAAAAGCGCAACAAGACCTCAATAGCCGCGTTGATGCGCAGTTCATCGGGGGAAGTGGCAACTTCCGGCGCGTGGAATTCATGGGTCGCTACCAGGAGCAGCTCTTCGGGGATGGCATCAGGATCGAGAAAGGCGCACAGGCGCAGCAGTTCCGCCGCCAGTGGATCGGCCTGTTCCACCCGCTCAAACGACAACGCCCAGGTGGTTGCAACAGGCTGAGGGTGATCGGTTGCGAATCCTCCGCGCCGTTTGAGCAGCGCGGCTCGCTGGCGCTGATAGAGTTTGAGATAGCCTTTGAGGTGGTAAGCAGACTCCTCCATATACGCTCCCGCCTGATCGAGCGCGAGCGGGAGTCCACCCAGTTCTTCCACAATCTGCAACGCGAGAGCGCGGTCTTGAGCCGTAGCCCCTTCAAGTGTCGCGTCGGGCGCAAGGATGGAGGCGCGGCGCAACAAGAACAACGCGCCGACTTCTGGCGTCATGCACTCCACCTCGATGCGTTGGGCCAACCCGCCCATCGACTGAGCGCGCGTGGTGAGCAGCATATGGCCGTCCAACGCTGGCGACAGAAACGGGCGTATCATCGTCAGGTCATCGGCATTGTCAAAGATAAGCAACCACCTGGGATGCGACTGCAACCAGTCCATCACGGCCAATACCGGCTTCGTCTGCTCTTCGGCATGGTGTTCTGGCAAGCTCAACACACGCGCTATCGCCTGAAAATCGGCGAGCACACTCTCGCGGGTATCGGCTTTCAACCAGAACACCGCTGCATACTCCTCGTGGTAGCGATAGGCATATTCCAGCGCGAGTTGTGTCTTGCCAATGCCACCCAGACCGCTCATCGCCTGGGGATGGCCGAGCGCGGCAGCGTTGCCGCTATTGAGGGTGTGATGCAGGCGCTGTAACAGGGCCTCGCGCCCGGTAAAATAGGGATTGCGCTGATGGGGAACAGACCAGAGTACAGGCGTTATGACAGCATGGAATGGCATAGGAACGAGATGCTCAACTGGATAGCCAAGCAGTTTCGCCAGCGCCTCTAACCGTTCTCGCGGAATCGCGACTTTCCCGGCGCAATACTCGGTCAGGCTGCGCAGCGGAATAGTCGTTTCCTCTGCCACATCCTGAATTTTATACCCGTTCGCCTTGATGCATTCACGGAGTCGATTGGGATACTTGACCGTCTCGGTCGTCATCGCTCTACCCCCTTTCCCTACCTGCTCAAATGCTGCGTGTTTTCTGCCAGTAACTTGCGTAAAAATGCTCTCGCTCTCTGCTGGGCTCAGGTACACTGGAAGCGGAACAACCCTATTATAACATGCATCAGACCACAGGAAAGGAGTCACGAGTATGGATGCTCTTGAATCGAAAAGCGAGGTGGCGCGCCTCATGCAGCAGATCGAACTAGAGTACGAAGCAGCGCAGCGCGGTATGTACGGCTTTGCTGCTGGAACAGCAAAGCACGAGTTCATTACCGCTCGGATGGAAAATATGGGTCGCTGCCACGAAAAATTGATCACATTGGTGGGCGAACGAGAAGCTACCAGAGCCTTAGCCGGGGCGTTAGAGCAGGCCGGAAACGAGCCGACGCCAGAGCAAAGGGCGGCGCAATGAGTTATGACCCTGGGGCTGAAGCGAGCGCCGCCTTTCGCGCTTATGCGCAGTACTTTGAACTGTCCCTGCTGGACGTGGCGTTGGCGGCCAAAGTGCGCCTGCTGGCCGTCTGGAAGATCGAGCAAGGGCTGCCCATCCGCGAGGCAGACGCGCTGGCTGTGCGTGCTGGTCTGCATCGTCTCACCGGTGTCCCCTATACCGGGCTGATTCCCATCATCCCTGCCGACATGCTTTTGATGGCGCAGGCACCACGAGCAGGGAAAAAACCATGAATCCGGCGAAGGAGACCGACCAGCAGGCCGGAGCAGGACGCCTGGACGCGAAGCCGACCATGCTGGACCTGTGGCGGAGACATCCCAAAATCCAGACTGCCGCCATGATCGAGGCTCCTGGCATTCCTTACTTGCGCGTGGTCTACGCTTTCTGTGGCTACCCGGTGGCACAGCAGGAATTTGACGCGGTACTCAAGGCGCTCAATCGGCTCACCAACTGCCACTACACACAGGATGATATTGCGGGGGTGGAAATTACCCCCGGTGGAGATGCTCCGTCCCTATCATAGCCATTGCAAGGATGTCGCTCTCGCGGTTTCCAAAAAACCTGCATATGCAAATGGGAGCCTTGTGCTTGTCCTTGTTGGAATGCGACCATTATGCCTCACGGAACCC
Source organism: uncultured Chloroflexia bacterium (assembly GCA_963769535.1). Taxonomy (GTDB): domain Bacteria; phylum Chloroflexota; class Ktedonobacteria; order Ktedonobacterales; family Ktedonobacteraceae; genus CF-113. The sequence continues at coordinate 1,818,208 of CAVYMC010000011.1, forward strand.
GGGCGAATCGTGTTGCCACGAGGACAAGCACAAGGCCCCCACCCTTCCCCTCATCCGCCCCTTGTCCCTACAGGACAGGGCAGTACGCATTGCTGCATTCGGTCGGCAAAATTCATCAGAACGCCGGGGACGCTCGCGTCCCGAGGGGACAATTACGCCGTCTGGTTGTCAAAAATCATCGGGTGATCGCAAGGGTACAGGGGTTCCCGCGTTCTTCCTATGGCTGCGAATGATTTGTCTCAGGAACGTTTTAGGGGATCAAGAAATATTAACTATCCCGATTAGCCAGTAAGCACCCATCGATATCCACAAACCACTTTCCCAGAGAGGGCAATCGCTGAAGCTGGGTTTCCACCAGATCCATGGCTTGCTTGGTCAGTTTGACACCAGTCTGATAGGTGGTCATCACCAAGGCGACCACGGGATGGTTTCCTTTCCATGTCATGGTGCGGGCATACTGGATCACGGCATCGACGGAATCCAGCAAGGCTCCATTCCAATGCTGTTCTAAAATTCCCCAACAGCGTTCGATCGAGTTGTATTTACTATGGTATGGGGGATAATACGCCAGACGGATGGTGAGCTGATATCGCAGAGCAAACTCCACCAGACGCTGCATGAACTGGGTGCGCCGACTGTGGCTCTCCGGGCCATTGTCCAGGTTGATGAGCAGGGTCCTGACCAGAGGAAAGTGCTCTTTGACCGTCTCCCACCAGTCGACCAAGCGATCCACCAGGCAATCGCTGGTCACTTTGGAACGTCACCCCGTAGAGAAAGAGCTCGTCGGAAGCGGGCAGGAAAATGCCCACTGGCGTCACCGTCGCTGCTGGTTGAAAATCGTGATCAGCGGCCCTGGTGGGGACGCGATTCTTTCCCCCTCGCGCGAAAGGACCGACCTTGACGATGGCTTTGGCATCCAGCGAGAGCCGTAACACCTGCTCAGAGGCATCAGCCTCTTCATTGCACTGCTTCACCTGGGCAAAGATGGCATCGGTCTCGGGGACTTTTTTTGGGGTTGGCTCTTGGCCACTTTTTTCGGGAAGTAGCCCAACTGGTTCAGCTTGGTTGCAATAGTCTCGGCGGTGGGGAGTTCCTCGTCGCTATAGCCCTTCTGGGCCATCAACTGGCGGCGGACTTCGGCTGCTGTCATCCGCGTGTACAGACGCGTCGTGCGAAACTGCGGATCCGCCTGACTCTGCCCATCCACAATGGCGGTGAGATCCTTCAATAAGTTGGGCAAATGGTCTTCGCTGTGCTTGCGGCCACGCAACCTGAAGCCATCCACGCACACCATTCCGCTCTCCACTTCATGCATCCCTTTGCGTATGGTGACACGATTCCAGCCCAGTTCCCGTTCGGCCAGCCTCTGGCCGCCTGTACCTAGCGCTTGCACCGTCCGTGCCATAAACATCCGGCATGCACTCCCCTTGAGTTGCTTGGCCGTGTTCAACACCAGCGCTTTGACTTCCTCCGTTAGTTCCACTCTTGTCCCTCCAAGCATTCTTTTCTTGGCGCAGTATACCATACTGGGATAACTTAGTTTTCGGAAGTCCCTTATATACAGAGGAGAGGTCAAAGCAAAGTACCAGTGAATTGACCGGTATTGATGGACATGATACACTCGATGGCAAACGGGCGGGCAACCACAAACAGGGCGAACGGCTAAGCCCGGCCCCTACCTTAATACAGACCAATACAGATCAGCAGACCAGAGCTTTGCCGCTCTCGTGGCCCCCGCTCTGGCAGAAGTATTATGCAGAAAGGCAGGATTTCGGCCATGTGGACTTCTTCTCTGGAACTTAGCCCGAGGCGGGTGATACTGACGCGGGCGCTGGGATGGCTCTGGCGCGATGCGTATTTTTCTTCGTTTGCGCCTCTACAAGTGCAGAATGTGCCGCGCGAGCAATTGCCGGGGCGCGATTGGGTGCGAGTGCGCAACCGGCTAGCGGGAATCTGCGGCAGTGATTTGCATTTGATTTACGCGGATGGCGATTTCCGGGTGGCTCCGGCGGCGCTGCCGGGGCATAAGCGCACGTATCCGGGACATGAGGTAATCGGCGAGGTGATTGAGGTGGGAGAGGATGTGACGCATGTGCAGGTTGGCGACAGAGTGGCGCTACAATACGGGCAGTGCTGCTTGACGACGGGAACGGTGCCGATGTGCCATTCGTGCGCGATGGGGAATTATAACTTGTGCGAGCAGGGGCAGTTCGCGGGACCTGAGCAAATTGGGGGAGGGTGGAGCGAGGAGATGCTGGTGCAGGAGCAGCAGGTGTTTCGGGTGCCACCGACGCTGAGCGATGAGCAGGCGGCGCTGTTGGAGCCGACGGCGGTGGCGGTGCATAGTGTGCTGCGGCGTGTGCCGGGGCCGAATGAACATGTGCTGATTATGGGCGCGGGTACGATCGGGCTGCTGGTGTTGCAGGTGATACGAGCGATTTCGCCGCAGACGACGGTGAGTGTGATGGCGCGTTATCCGTTCCAGGTGGAGCAGGCAACACGGATGGGAGCGGCGTCTATTCTGTATCCGCAGGATAGTTATGATGGCGTGGTACGGGCGACAGGGGCGCGGCTGTATAAGGGGATGCTGGGAAATAAGATGCTGATGGGCGGATACGATGCGATTTACGATACGATTGGGACGCAGAAGACGCTGGCAGATGCGCTGCGCTGGACGCGGGCGGGGGGCGCGATTGTGCTGGTGGGAGTGGATTTGAATTTGAAGTACCTCGATCTTTCGCCGGTGTGGTATCAGGAGATAAGCCTGATCGGGAGTATGGGGCATGGGATGGAGAACTGGCCGGTGGGAACGGGCCAACGCCGTTCGACGTTTGCAGTGGCTGCGGAGTTGATAGAGCAGAAGCTGCTGCATCCTGAGAAGTTGCTGACGCACCGTTTCGCGCTGACGAATTTCCGGGAGGCGATTCGGACGGCAATTAAGAAGGGCGAGACACGAGCGGTTAAGGTGGTGTTCGATTATGCATTATTGCCGGCATCGGTGGTGCCGAATGCGCGTTCGACGGCGCGGCAGCGACGGCCTGCGCGGGTGACGACGGCAGCCTGGCCGGTGCAGGAAGAGGAGCAGGCGACAGGAATGGAGGGGGCCGGTGCGGGAGCAATGGGGATGAGGGAGATAGAAGAGGACGCGAGGAGGACGGACGCTACAGGAGGGTGGGCGCAACCGGAGACGGAGAACGAGCCGGTGGGGCGCAGTTGGACCCAGCATGTACGGCCCGTTCTGCCGGCGATACCAGCGACCCCGGAAGCAGAAGAGGAGGAAGGGGAGCAGGCGCCGTTGTTTGTGACCGGTGAGGTGTCGCCAATACACCCTGCGACGGAGGATGCCCCTCCAGTGGTGTCCCCCATTGACGACGAGTGGGCGAAGCGAGGGGAGACGATGGGGCAGGCGCCAATGGATGAGACGGTGTTGTTTTACACATATGAGGAGGTGGGCGGGCAGGCTGAGCAGTCCGACGAGGAAGCGACGGAACAAGTGTTTGCGGGGGATACGAAGAGGGAGACAGACCAGGAGGGGACAGAGCCGATGCCTTTGGGACACGAAGCATCTACTGAAGCGACGCCGGAGGGCGATACGATGAGGTTCCAGAGACCAGGTACCGGACGCAAGAGATCGAAAGCAAGTAGGGACAAAACGGAAGGTCAGGCGGACGCAACAAAAGACGCTCCTGAGACGTTATAGTAGTAGAGTTTTGTCTATAAGCACTATACTGCAAATAAGAGTAAGTTATTAGGAGCGCGTTATGACTATCCAGGACCAGCAGCCGTTTGTGCCGCCGTCGGAGCGTCCTATGCCGGCGAAGATGTACCAGCAACAACGAGTAGAGCAGATAGGGGATATTCCTACGTCGCCGTTGCCTTCGCAGCCGTATAGGGAGCAGAGACCGCTTGTTCCTACCCAACCGGCGCCACTGCGCAAACGGCGGGTGCGCGCGCCGGTGGTGGCGTTGCTGCTGGTACTGACGGGGTTGATAGGGGTGGGGGGGGTGGCGAGTTTTTTTGCGCTGCGCTTCTTTGCGACGGGCAATGGAACGGTGAGCGCGGTTACACAGAGTGTGACGGCGAGCGGCGCTTTTGTGAATCCGCCGCTTTCGCCGGCGCAGATTGAAGCGATTATGCACCTGTCAGGGTATATGAAATATAAGGCGCTGGCAAGCCTGTATGTGTCGCGCATGACGCTGGACGAGGAGTTGGGGCAGTTGATTATGGTGGAGTACGCGGATGGCTGCGGTACTGGGAGCTGCCCGAATGCGACGAGCTATTATTCGTCTGATCTGGATACCATGATTCATACGCTGCACGCGGGCGGCGTAATTATGTATGAATTTCAGATGCAAAACTTCAATCAGACGAAGAATGATCTGACCATGATGCAGCAGCGAGCTGGCATTCCTCTGTTGATTTCGGCTGATGAAGAGGGCGGGCCATACGTGCATCGCCTGTCACATATCGATGGCTACCGCATGTCAGCGACGGATATTGCCAATACGGGCAATGTGAATGTGGCGACACAGCAGGGGGTGAAGGTGGCGCATGATTTGCTGGCGCTGGGCCTCAATGAAGATCTAGCTCCGGATGTGGATGTGAACCTGGTGAATGGCTATGATATGGTGACGCGCACTTTTGGCAATACGCCGGATGAGGTGATTAAGTTTGCCAGCGCGTATATCAAAGCCTTGCAGGGCGCGGGCGTGGTTGGATGCATCAAGCATTTTCCAGGATTGGGAGCCGCTGTGCCGGATGCGCATTCAACGCTACCGGTCGTCAATCAGACGCGCGATCAAATTTACTCTATCGACCTGGCTCCATTCAAAGCCTTTATTCAGTCGCCTGATGCGCTGGAAAATCCCGGCATGATTATGCCAACGGATGTGTTGATGCCAGCCATCGACCCGGTCTATCCGGCAGAGCTATCGCATACGTTTATGACGGACATCCTACGCAACGAGTTCGGCTATGATGGCGTGGTGCTGACGGACGCGCTGTATATGCAGGGCATTATACAGAAGTGGAGCATGAATACGGCAGCGATCATGGCGTTGAACGCGGGCAATGATATGTTGCTGGGGCCTACGGGCGCAGATCAGATGCTCTCTATGATTAACGCGCTGAAGGCAGCGCTGCAAAATGGGACGCTATCGAAGGCTCGCGTTGACCAGGCCGCGACGCGCATTATCGCGCTGAAGATGGAATACCACCTGTTGCCGGCGACGTTGCCGCAGGAGTAAGGTCCTTCATGCGGGTGATTGAAGATAAAGTTTCCAAAAGCGCTGGACGCGGGGGAACCCTGCTCCGCCCTGGACAAGCACAAGGCCCCCTCATCCAGGGTCACAGCCTATCTCCACATCCACATCCGCCCATTGTCCCTACAGGACGGGGGAAGCGTGGGTGGTGGGCGTTGGTGATAGCGCCGTTGGTGGCGCTGGTGGTGATGGTGAGCGGGGATATGAGCCAACTGGCGTTGGGTGTGCCACGCCGACAGCCTTTGCAAGTGGCGGTGAATGGGGCAATGGTTACACTGCCGCTTGATACGCTGCAAGTCAATGAGTTGTCGCACCTGGCGAGCTTTATGCAGTATAAGCAGCTTGCCAGTATGTACGTATCGCGTATGACGCTGGACGAGAAGCTGGGCCAGTTGTTTATGGTGCAGTCGTATGACCAGTTTTATTCACCCTCGCTGGAATATATGGTAAACAACCTGCACGCGGGGGGAGTGATTATGTACGCCTTCCAGATGCAGACTTTCGATCAGACGAAGCATGACATTGCGGAGATGAAACTGCACGCTTCGATTCCCTTGATTATTTCGGCTGATGAAGAGGGCGGCTTTGTCGAGCGCGTTCAGAATATCTTCGGACATCATCCGGGCGCGTTGGAGATTTATGATACAGGGAACGTAGGGCTGGCGACGCAGGCGGGGCATCGCATCGCGCACGATTTGCAATTGCTGGGCATTAACGCTGACCTCGCGCCTGACGTGGATGTGCAATTAGTGGATGGTCCCGATCAATATTTGCGCACGTGGGGGTATACGCCGGACTCGGTAATTACCTATGGCGGCGCATATTTGCGAGCGGTGCAGGGCGATGGAGAAATCGCCTGCCTCAAACACTTCCCCGGCCTCGGCGCGGCCCAGACCGACGCGCACTTCGCTCTGCCGGTCATTAATCGCACGAAAGATCAGATTTACTCGACCGAACTGGTGCCGTTCAAGCACTTCATCCAATCGTCCAACCCACTAGAAAATCCGGGCATGATTATGGACACCGATCTACTCATGCCAGCCATTGACCCGGTCTATCCGGCGGAACTCTCGCCCACTATCATTACGGGTATCCTGCGCAACCAGTTGGGGTACGATGGCGTGGTGATTACGGATGCTCTGTGGATGACGGGGATTGCCAAAAAATGGAGCCTGGAACAGGCGGGCGTAATGGCATTGCAGGCGGGTAACGATATGTTGCTGGGCGCCATTGGCCCCTACCAGATGCAGAGCATGATTGATGCCATCAAGGCTGCTCTGCAAGATGGTTCTTTGACGATGGCGCGTATCAATCAGGCGGTGACGCGCATCATCGCGCTAAAGATGCAGTATCACCTGATTCCGGTAATATTTCCCCGGCAATAGGAAGCAATCACTTCTGATGTCGCTCGCTCTGTTCCGATTTTGGACGCGCGCGGAAGTACATGCGAATGCCTGATCCATTGAAGCCGAATTCGGCGCGCAACTGGTTCTCCAGGTAGCGCTCGTAGGTGAAATGGACAGCCTGCGGATCATTGACGAAGAAGACGAAGGTGGGCGGGTTGACCTGCGTCTGGGTTGCGTAGTAAATTTTGGCGACTTTGCCTCTAAAAACTGTAGGATTGTGGCGGCGCACGGCGTCGCGCACAACCTCGTTCAAACGCGAGGTAGAGACGCGAAAGAAGCGCATGTCGGCAATGCTGATGGCAGTCTCGAGCAGCGATTTCACGTGATAGCCGGTCTTCGCCGAGGTGAAGACGATGGGCGCATATGGAATGAACTTGAGGCCTTCAGCGATGATGCGGCGATAGGCTTCCGCGGTCTCGATTTCATCTTTGGGATCAGGCTCCTGCCCCCCGCGCGCTGCGCGGCGTTGCTCCTGCGCTAAATCCCACTTATTTACAACCACGATGACGCCTTTGCTCATTTCATGAACCTGGCCGGCGATGTGCGTATCCTGGGCCGCTAACCCCTCGCTGGCGTCGATTATCAGAATGGCAACATCAGCTCGCTCGATGGCGCGTTCTGCACGCAACACGCTGAATTTTTCGACGCCCGGCCCGATATGCCCGCGTCGGCGAATACCGGCGGTATCGATGAGTACCAGTTTGCGGTCCTGAAACTCCAACTCGGTGTCGATGGCATCGCGCGTGGTGCCGGGGATGTCGCTGACGATGGCGCGTTGATAGCCCAGAATGGCGTTAAGCAGCGACGATTTGCCGACATTGGGACGTCCTACGATGGCGATATGCGGGATATCATCATCCTCTTCACCGGCGGCTTCCTCTTCTGGCGGCAGCGCCTCGACAACAGCATCGAGCAGGTCACCGGTACCCACGCCCTGAACCGATGAAAGATCGATCGGATCGCCCAGTCCAAGCTGGTAAAATTCGACGACATCCAGGCGCGTCCGGGCGTTATCCGCCTTGTTGGCAGCCAGGATGACGGACTTCTTAGTGCGGCGCAATACTTCAGCCACTTCTTGATCGGCGGCGGTAATGCCTGTCTTCGCATCGACCATGAAGATGATCACGTCGGCCTCTTCGATGGCTACCTCGGCCTGCGCCTGCACATGCTTCATAATATCGCCCGGCTGTCCCGTCAGGCCCACCTGCCCGACAGGAATGTCAGGCCCAAACTCTAGCCCGCCCGTATCAATCAGCGTGAACACGCGCCCATTCCAGTCAGTATCGCCATAGATGCGGTCGCGCGTGGTACCCGGCATATCTTCTACAACGGCGATCCTTTCGCCGATCATTCTATTAAAAAAGGTGGATTTACCAACATTCGGTCGGCCCACAATAGCTACAAGCGGCTTCATTATAGCCCCTCTACCCTTTCTGCCCATAAAGCGGCACCCGCTAAGGGTGCCTTGTACACAAGTGTGTTATTGAGCGCTATTATAGCATACGTTTAGCGAGCCTCATAGGGCCTATTCTGCCAGAAAGTGTTCAGACTTCCCCTAATGAACCTGGTTGGGTGAGAAGAGCCAGGCATTGGGAGAAAGGATTGAGGCGCTGTGCCATCCAGGAGCCAAAGAGACTGGCGAGTCCCATACGGGTCTCTGAGCCTTTGGGACTACGCGTACCCCCACTGATTTTGCGAGCCACGACCAGGGGGCGAATGCTGCGCTCGGCCAGATTGTTGTGGGCTGGAACACCAGGCACGGCGACAAAGACAAAGACAAAGACAAAGAGTTCGGGCAAAAAGCGCTCAACCCGTTCACATAAGGTATGTTGAGGGGTGGCGGTCCCCACGTAGGGACAGCAGACAGCAAGCAACTGCTGCTCGAAGGCATGTTGCTGTGCCACGCGCGTCTGCTGCTGCTGGCGTGGTGAGAGGTGCGGGTCAGAACCCTGCTCGGCCCAGGCCACGGCTTGCTCATAGATCGCTTTGACGGATGCAACCCAGAGGTGCAGTGGCTCATCGTGCGGATACTTCTCTTTGAGTTCATGCCCGTCGCCTAAGAAATGCACCCAACAGCGTTGATGCACTCCCTGATGGATGTTGTATCCAGCATAGAAGTCACTGCCGAGCGCTCCACCGTAGTCCTCTCCAATCAGCTCCTTGATGACTTTCCCCCCACGAGAATGATGGTACTCGTAATAGCGGATGGTGGGGGTTGAGACACTCCAGATGTAGCCAGTGATGCCATCTTCTCGCCATCCTGTCTCATCGGCTTGCACCGCCGGACTGGCACGAATCTGCCGTTTGAGCGCGTCCAACTGGGGCTGCATCTGGGCTTTGAGCCGATGCGAGCCTCTCCACAATCTCTCCACTGCTGATCGTGACTCCGTGCAGCGTGAGCAGGTACGTCTGGATCTGTCGAATGGGCAGCCGCATCACCGTGCGCAACGTGGCGATTACACTGGCCAGTCGTACTCCGAACCGTCCTTGACCAACCACCTGCTCATGCACGTCCACCCGAGCTTCATACCAGCCGTGGCACCCGGCACACCACCCTTTGTAGATACGGTGTTCCGTGATCTCGACTGCTGGGGGTGGGGGTACATCAATGACCTCTCGGCAGCGCGCCAGACTCAGGCCTCCCAAACGCAACTGACACGTGGGGCACTTCACCAGCCGATGCTCCACGATCTGCGTTGGCGTGGAGCGCCGTCTCGCTTGATTATGCCTCGCGTCACGCTTTTTGCGCGCCTTCTTCTGTTCCTCTGGCTGTTTCTTCTTATTTGCCTTGACGAAAGCTGGCGGCGGTGTTTTCCGCTGCTCGAGTTCCTCAACGCGTGCCTGGGCGACTCGCAATTGCTCGCTGACTTCTTCGAGCCGCTCTAAGGCTTGCTTGAGTTGGGCTTCTACTTCGGTGACTTCATCCAGCCGCTCTAAGGCTTGCCTGAGTTGGGCTTCTAATGACGCTATCGTCTCTTCTGCTGTCATGTCCAGAGTCTATCAGAAAAGGGGCAATCTGAACAGTATCTCATCTCTGATTTCCGGTTTTCTCGCGTCTTGCAAGAATATTCTCAATGGATGCTCTTGCTATGGGTAACGCTGGGAAAACTTCAATCTCCTTGCCATGTGGTCTCCTTTCGATGTAGCAGCGTTGATCTATAGCGAGGGCATTCTATTTTTCTGCTTGCTATCTGAACACTGCCTACTATAAAATAATGAGCAGTACGGAGCGTAGATAGACAAGGAGGATAGATATATTATGTTTTGTTCAAACTGCGGCGGTCACGCGCAGGATGGAGACCACTTTTGCAATAGCTGCGGGGCTTCATTACAAACAACCGGTGGGGTCGCGCATTCAGCGCCACCGCCCTTGCAGGACGCTGCGCCGAATTCTTCGCGGCGCGCCAGCGCGAGTAAACCCCAGGACCCTTACAAAGATCAGATCGCACAGCTCAAGCTACAGCTTAAAGAATTGAAACTGGACCTCAAGCAGATTACGAGCCAGATGGCTAATGTGCGCTCGAACTATTTTGAAACGTCCGCTTTTGTGCCGCGCGGTCTGCTTAAATGGGGCTATAAAGGCATTGAGGATTTCAGACTGATGGGGCCTCAGCAGCAGAAACAACAGTTGCAGCAGCATATTATGCAGCTTGAACGCCAGTTACTGTCATTGCAGCAGGCGCAGGCGCAGTGGAAATACCAGCAGCAAAGTAGCCAGGGGTAGCGCGAGCGACCAGGGCGGGGGCAAGCTCCGCCCCTACCATACTACGTGGTGTTTTTTGCAGGCCATATAGGGTAGGGGCGGAGCCTGCCCCCGCCCTGGAACGTACTTGACAACCTTGCTAAAGGTTGCTATGATACTGCTGCGAATCATCCGCAGTAGGTCCACGAGGGCAAAAGTGGCTTTAGTGGTCAAACTCCCCATATTGTATGGCAGGGGAACCCCTCCGCATCTATGGTAAGATATGACTCTCAACGGACGCGCCGGAGCGGGTTTGTATGACCCGCGCAAACGCGATGTACTCTTCTGAGTCGGGACGTGATGATTGAGTCCCATCCGTCATAAAAGGAACTGTGCTGAAGGCCATCCACCCGTGCCTTCCACGTATCCTCAGAGTCACGCGGGGATGGAATAGAGAAAGGCACAACAAAAACATGTTTGCAGTCATTAAAAGCGGTGGAAGACAATACAAGGTGTCCGTGGGCCAGAAGCTCGAAGTCAACCGGCTGGCAGTCGAAGTGGGTAAGCAGGTACAGTTTGACGAGGTGCTGCTTATCTCGGATGCGAACACCACGATGGTTGGTTCGCCCCTGGTAGCTGACGCGCTGGTGCTGGCAACAGCCATTGAGCACGCTCGCGGCGAGAAATTGATTGTCTTCAAGTACAAATCCAAGAAACGTTACCGGCACCGCCGGGGTCATCGCCAGGAACTCACGGTCTTCACCATTGACGACATCGTCTCTGCTGGCAAGAGCCTGGTGACGGGTGAGGCTCCCGTATTCCAACAGGATGAGGAAGAGGACGTTCTTGAAACTGAGCCAACCGCCGAGACTCCCATTGCCGAGAGCGAGGCCGAGGCGCCTGAAACAGCATCCACTGAAGAGGCCGAGGCCGGAGAAGAGCAGAAGCCCACTCGCCGCCGTCGCGTAAAGAAGGCCGACGATGCTGAAGATGAAGGGGAGAACTAACACATGGCACATAAAAAAGGTGTAGGCAGCTCTCGCAATGGACGCGACAGCAAGCCCAAGATGCTCGGCGTGAAACGCTTCGATGGACAACTGGTGACAGCAGGCAGCATCATTGTGCGCCAGCGCGGCACCAAAATCAAGCCCGGCGACAACGTCGGTGTGGGCCGCGATCATACCCTCTTCGCCTTGATCGACGGGTATGTCAAGTTCGGGCATCACTCACGCGCGAACCGCAACGCTAATATCTACCCGGAGTTTCCTGGCCGTCCCTCGATAGCCGAACTCCTGGCCGAATTGGAAGCCATTGTCGCTAAAGCATAAAAAGGCATACAAAAAGAAGTCCAGTCCAGCCATATGTGTATAGCTGGACTGGACTTCTTTTTGTATGCTTGCTATGTTTCTAGCCAGCGGAACAAATGATAGGGTATACTGAAGAAGGATGCATTGAGAGAGCAGAAAGAATGAGGTAGACCTATGCGAGCCATCATCAGTGTCGCCAATCGCGAGGGTATCGTTGCGCTGGGACGCGAGCTACAAACCCACGGCGTTAGTATTTTCTCAACCAGCGGGACAGCCAGCGTATTACAAGATGCGGGTGTTGAGACACAGACGGTCAGCGCGCTGACAGGTTTTCCGGAGATACTCGACGGGCGTGTCAAGACCCTGCACCCGGCGATTTTTGGGGGCATCCTGGCACGACGCGACAGTGAGACGCATATGCGAGAGTTGCGGGAACACGATTTCGCGCCTATCGATATGGTAGTAGTAAACCTGTATCCATTTGTCAAGACGGTAGCGAGCAGCCATGCAACCCTGCCTGAAGCCTTAGAACAGGTCGATATCGGCGGCGTTTCGCTGCTGCGCGCGGCAGCCAAGAACTTTGAGCATGTGATCGTGCTGGCGCGCCCGCAAGATTACGAGCCGGTCATGCTGGAATGGCGCGAAAAAGGCGAAGTAAGTGTTGATACACGGAAGCGTCTCGCTGCTATTGCATTCCAGCATACGGCAAGCTATGACAGCGCCATCGCCGATTATTTGCGCGCGCAGGCAGCAGAGCCGGAATATTTCCCTGAAGACCTGACACTCTCTTTACAGCGCATTCAGCAATTGCGCTATGGCGAAAACCCACACCAGCAGGCCGCTTTTTATGGCTGGCACGAGCCAGCGAGCGCAACAGATCGGCCCTCTCTGGCAAAGGCAGAGATTTTGCATGGGAAAGAACTCTCATACAATAACCTGCTCGACCTCGACGCTGCGCTGGCCTCGGTACAGAGTTTCAGCGCCCCTACCCTGGCGATCATCAAGCATACCAATCCATGCGGGCTGGCCTGCGATGATAAACTGGTGGAGGCGTACCATAAAGCACACGCTGGCGATCCAATCTCGGCCTACGGTGGCATTATTGGCTGTAACCGGCCCATCGACGCGGATACTGCTCGCGAGATCAACCACCTGTTTTATGAAGCCATCATTGCCCCGGAATTTACGCCCGAAGCGCTGGAAATCCTGCATCAGAAAAAGAATATTCGCCTGCTGGCAACCCATACCCCGCTTGAGTCGGGTGGCCTGAACGGTACGCATAGCGAACATGGTGGAAAACAACTGGAGGTGCGCAGTGTCAGCGGGGGACTGCTTTTGCAAACGTCCGACACCTGGGGAAAGCAGGAGACCACGTATCGCGTCGTGACCGAACGCGAGCCGACGTTAGAAGAGGTGACAGACCTGATGTTTGCCTGGAAAGTGGTCAAGCAGGTTAAATCGAACGCCATTGTACTGGCACGCAAACTGGCGGTGCTGGGCGTGGGCGCGGGTCAGATGAATCGCCTGGCGAGCGTGCAACTGGCGCTGGAGAAAGCCGGGGAACGGTCTCGCGGCTCCGTCCTGGCCTCTGATGCCTTCTTCCCCTTCGCAGATGGGGTAGAAGCTGCGGCTAAAGGGGGAATTACGGCCATTATCCAGCCTGGTGGTTCTGTGCGTGATGAAGAGACGATTCGAGCAGCGAACCATTATGCTATTGCTATGATCTTTACCGATCAAAGGCATTTCCGGCATTAGCCGAAAAGGGGACAAAAGGGGCGCGATGGGGAAAGGGCGCGATGTATCGCGCCCCTATTTTTTGTCTTCCAGGGAGATCTCGTCTGAGAAGAAACGAATCCATAGTAAGCAGACGAGCAGGCCACTGACGATAGCAAAGAAGCCGACCGAACCATCATATTCAGTGCCCGCGGCATACTGCGCTTCAGTTCCTTGCAGCGGCTGAAAATGGTAGAAAATCATCAACGAGATCCAGGCAATAGTCAATGCGACCGTGAAGCTGAGTTTAGTGACTTCGGCGCTTGAGCGATAAAAAATATTATAGAGCACGATGATGAGCAAGCCAAGCAAAATGACGGTAAACTTGAAGTTGAAGATAAGACCTGCCCCAAAATCGATGACGAGCGTTTGTCGAATGAAGAGGAAACTACACACCCACAGGACAGTCAGGATGATGCTCCCCAAAATTTTACTCAATCCTCTACTCACGAAGCTTAACTCCTTTCAGGAGGATATCCTACAGATAAAATAGCAGGCTCTGGGCCAGAACCTGTACCTATTGTAGTCCCAACGCGCAAAGAAATCAACTGTTTCATTTGTTTGCGCGCGACCAGGGCGGGGCCAAGGGCTGGGTGCCCCGCCCTGGTTATTCATGGTTGGTATAGTACGCGCTTGCAAATCGCGCGGCCCAACGGGCATTGTTGACCAGTAGAGCTTTGTTGGCTTCGACGCTTTCGCCCCTGGTGGCTTTTGCGACGTGGGCGAGCAGGAATGGCGTGGTGGCCGAGCCGCGAATGCCCTCTTGTTTCGCCAGTCGTAAGGCTTCTTCGGTGGCGGCTTCGAGCGGAGCGGGGTCCATAGCATATGCTTCTGGTATGGGACAGGCGACGACCAGTCCTTGCAGGTGACACTCCCACTGGGCGCGGGCAATGGCAGCGATGGTTGTCGCGTCGTCAACACGATGGCTCAGGCGTCTGCCGCTTGAACGCACATAGAAGGCGGGGAACTCGTCGGTTTGCCAGCCAAGCACAGGCACCCCCTGCGTCTCCAGGTACTCTAAGGTCAGGTCAAGATCGAGGATGGACTTCGCGCCGGCGCAGACTACCAGCATGGGCGTGCGCGCCAGTTCGGTCAGGTCGGCGGAGATATCCATGCTGGTTTCCGCGCCGCGATGCACTCCCCCGATGCCGCCCGTCGCGAAAAAGCGGATGCCAGCCATGCTCGCGCACAGCATCGTTCCGGCAACTGTTGTCGCGCCTGGTTTGCCTGTTGCCAGAGCTACCGCCAGGTCTCGCCTGCTGACCTTTAAGATATGTTCAGCCGTTCCCAGGCGTTCGATCTCGGCCCGTGACAGGCCGATGACGATTTTCCCATCGTGGATGCCAACGGTCGCGGGAATCGCGCCCTCGGCTCGAATGGCAGATTCCATGGCCTGCGCGACTTCAAGATTATGGGGATACGGCAGACCATGCGCGATCACGGTCGATTCGAGCGCGACCACCGCCTGCTCTGTCTCTAAAGCTGCCTGAACTTCATCGGATAGATTGATGTGTGGTATTTTTTGCTGCATATTTCCTCTGCGATATTTTGCTATCTCCAAGTATACGCGCTACGTCAGTGCGTGGCAAATGTAAGGACAACCATATTTGCAACTTGCTTTCAGAAAATGATATATTACCCTTTGGGCCTTACGCGGGACCAGGGCGGGGGCAAGCCCCGCCCGTACCCTGTACGGTTTCACCTGCTCCGTCATAGCAGGGTACGGGCGGGGCTTGCCCCCGCCCTGGTAGAAGTAGGATTTGGGAGCGCAGCGTAGGATAGAATCAAGTGGTGGGGGTAGCAAGCCAGATGAAAAATTCACACTGCGCGAATCGTAGGGGCCAGATTTATCGCGCCCGAACAAATGGAAGCATTAAGCATATTGAGGAGAATGAAACGTGAAATTTGCAGGTAAATTGCTCACTACCGGTCTTGTGATCGGTGGCGCGCTGGGGGCATTGACCCTTTTCAACAAAATGACCGATTCGCAGGCGGGCGAAATCGATACCGTCCTGAAAGGCGAGGAGCGTCGTTACCCCTGGAAGGATGGGGATATTTTCTACCTGGTGAAAGGCAACCGCGAGTCGAAGCCGCTTCTGCTCGTGCATGGCTTTGGCCCCGGCGCGTCGTCCTATGAATGGCGCAAGAACATAGATGCGCTGGCGGAACACTTCCGCGTCTACGCGCTCGATCTGCTGGGCTACGGTCTTTCGGATCGTCCGGCCATCGACTACACCGCCGAGACGTATGCCGACCTGATTAGTGATTTTTTGAAAGAAGTGATTGGCAAGCCAGCAGTAGTGGTAGCGCGCGGCGAAACCTGCGCCTATGTAATCGCAGACGCCTATCGCCGCCCGCAGCTTTTCGAGCGGCTGGCGCTGGTCGCGCCATCCACGGTGATGTTACAGGAGACGGTACCAGGCCCCCTCAACGGGCTTCTGAAGGTGCTATTGCGCGCGCCCATCGTCGGCCAGTTTGCTTATAACTTGCTGACCTCGCGCGGCGCTATCCAGAACTACTACGATATTCAGGGCTATCACAACCCTGGCCTGATTACCGACGAGCTGGTCGAGTACATTTTCAGCAGCGCTCACCAGTCTAACGCTCGCTTCGCGGCGGCGTCCGCTCTGACCGACAATCTGACGATCGACGCGCGCGAGCCACTGGCTCGTCTGCAAATGCCCGTTGTGATCGTGTGGGGTCGCGAGGGCGCGCTGACTCCCAGCGAGGCAAGCGTGGCCTTTAAGGGCGTCAATGCGCGCATCGAGACGCGCATCCTGGACAATGCCAGCCAGCAGCCCCAGGACGAGCAGGCCACCAAGTTCAACGCGCTCGTGCGCGAATTCGCCGGTGTGACCGTCACTCAGTAACCAGCGGTCATACACCAAAAACGGCAAGATGTGGAACAAAGATCATGTTGCGCATCTTGCCGTTGCTAGACGTGATATTCAGTCACGCTAGAAGAGAACAAAGCCCTTAGTTCCTTTTATCTTTCCTGCTGAGCTAGACTTTATCCAAATCAGGCAGTGAAAGCGAGCGTATCGACGAGGCGCTCAAAAAGTGCCCGTGGAATTTCCACCATCTCGCCTTGAGAAGACGACAAACAAAAAAAGGAAGAGGGCCAGAGATGCTGACGAACGAACGCCAACGTATCCGAAAAGGTGGGCACGGCTTTGGCATACCAGGCGGCCTGGCGAACCGGGAACGGGTGTTCATCGAGCAACTGCCGGGCAAAAATGGTCACGAGCGAAAACAGCCCCAGGAGAGCGGGGGTGGTGCGCAAAATGGCCAGGTCCGACCAGTGGCGTTGCGTTTCCACCCCCAGATGCGTGCGCACTTCATGAAAGGTGACTTCCACTGTCCAACGCATGACGAACCACGCCAGGATTTGAACCGGGTCAGCGTTTTGATCGGTACACAGCACGGCCTGAGAAGCGAACTTCCCCTCGGGGTCACGGACCAGTACCCAGCGGATGGCGACCGGAGGAATGCCCGGATGATACCACAGGGCCGCGCCAGTGGCGATCTCTACCGTTCGGGTGATGCCCCCATACCAGGCAACGGTGCGTTTCTGCCACACGGTAGTGGGATCGGCCAGTCGTTTGAGAAGCGTCATTTGACGTTGGCCTTTGATCGCAGGCCGACCTTTCTTGCCCGCTTGTCGTGCGGGGGCAGGATCATACAACGCCGCATCCAGGCGCATGCGTATGACCAGGGTGATGTGTGGCAAGCGAACCAGATTCGCCAGAAACTCCACGACCGCATAGCTTCCATCGGCAACGATCACCAATGCCCGCTCCGGCAGCCAGCGGTGGACTTGCCGGATCATCTGTCTCGCCCAATCCGTGATCGTCTTATGCGCCTTCTTGCGCTGGTCATGATACCGCTCGGAAGGAGCACGCACGGTCAAAAAGGGCAAGGCCCACACGCGCCCAGCCCACGGGATCGGCGTGAGCAACATCAGCGAGATCCAGCGCAGTCCGCTGGTTTTGACAAAGAACTCCTTACTCGAACGCACCGCATCCCGATAGATGCCTCGTGCGGCGATTTTGCTGCCGCGGCGACGCTCAATCGTTTCATCTTTCCCCATCACCACGGGGGCGTTCTCTGGCACGAACAGGGACACCAGCAACAGCAACAGCATGTGGCTCAGTGCTCGGCTCGACCATGTGGCTCGATTGAGGACGCGGTGATAGTTCTGGAACCCTTTGTCGTGCGAGTGTCCCATGACTCGCACGATAGCTGCCACCGTTCGTTCTCCTGGGGCCAGGATCGCTCCAATCAAAAGCACCTTGGCCCATTCCCAGACATGTTTGCTGAAAACCGTTTCAAACGGTCTCAAAATGGGTATAATTCGTTCAGGCAGATGGCTCATCTTTCGTCCTTTCTCGTAGTTAGGTACGAGAGAAGAGTACTCTGCCATCCGTTTTTTGTCCAGTTAATGGATAAAGTCTAGCTTTAAACACTCGCGAAATAGCGATATCGGACCATTCCTGCGCCAATAACCTATCAAGAACGAAGACAAAAGGAGCGTGAGACAAAGTACGCCTGATGAGCGGCCAATACTGGTAATGGAGGGGAAAGGGGCGTCCTCATCCTGTAGGGACAAGGGGCGGGGTTGAGTGGATGAGGGGGCCTTGTGCTTGTCCTCGTTGGGGGATGACCATGCGGCCTCACGGAACCCAAACGAATCGTGTAGCCACCAGGACAAGCACAAGGCCCCCACCCATCCCCACATCCGCCCCTTGTCCCTACAGGACGGAGGAACGGACGTTTTCAGCTATTACCTCATTCGGTTGTCAAAGTTCACCAGGACGAGACCGGGCCATTACCTCATTCGGTCGTCAAAGTTCATCAGGACGGGATTACGTGCATTGCTGCATTCGATTGTCAAATATCATCAGGCGCGAACTTTAGGGGCGAGACAATCAGGCAGGGGCAAACCCCGCCTGGTAATAGTCCGTTACGTTCGCGCTTATGGGACTTGTCCCCGCCCTGGCCTGTGCGCTAGCCTTTCGCTTCGGCTGCCGCCTTAATCTCTGCCAGTTGCTGGGTGTGCGTCTTCTCGTGCGTAGGCAGGACGTTTACCACCTGGTAGAACTTGATCTGGCCGAAGGTGGGGTGGCGCAGGGGGCGTTCCCAGGCGTCATCGGGCAGTTCCGAGAGGTACTGGAAGATTTCTTCGCGGCGCGCGGCCATGCCGGCCAGCACGGCGTCGAGCGAGTTGGGCGGTTCGGCTGCGCGCGTGCGGCGCGGGGTCTCCTCTCCCAGGTCTTCGATGAGCGGGTTGTCTTCGTCTTGAATCTTCTGCATGGTTTCCAGGGCCAGGCCGTCAGCTATATAGAGGTGATAGGCCAGTTGCAGCGGCGTCCACTCTTCCTCACCAACCGGGTTGCGCGCCAATTCCTCACTGCTGAATTTTGCCAGTTGTCCCATAAATTCTATGCGGGCCGCGACCATTTTGCGGCGTACCTTGTCAAATGGATTCTCTTCAGTGGACATGTGTCGTTTCTCCCTCCGACTGGCGACGCGTTGCTTTACTATTAGTCCGCCTGTCGCACCAGTCTTGTATATAAACGTTCCAACTCGTCTTCGTTATTAAAATGTAGGACTAGTGTCCCTTTGCCCTTGCGGTTGCGCTGCAAATCCACCTTGACCATCAGCGAAGTGCGGAACTGTGCCTCCAGGTCTTCAAGGTCGGGAGAGCGTTGCTGTGTCTGCGCCACCGGCGCGTTCTGGCTGGCACCGGCGCGTTCGGCTGATTTGATACGAGCCGCCAGTTCTTCGGTCTGCCGCACGTTCAGCTTGAGAGTGATGATCTTGCCCAGCGCGGCCACCTGGTCTTCTTCGCGCGTAATGCCTACCAGGGTACGGGCGTGTCCCTCGGTAAAGTTTTCGAGTGAATTGACGAGGGCTTCGCGCAATCTGGGGGCCAGTTGCAGCAGGCGCAGCGAGTTGGTGATGGTCGAGCGGTCCTTGCTCACCTGGCGCGCTACCGCCTCCTGTGTCATGCCGTATTCCTCGATGAGGGCCTGGTATGCCAGAGCTTCTTCGATGGGGTTGAGGTCGGCGCGCTGGATATTTTCGATGAGGGCCAGTTCGAGCATTTCCTGCGGTGTGGCTTCTTTAATAACGACGGGAACCCGCGTCAACCCGGCCAGGCGCGCCGCGCGCCAGCGCCGCTCGCCCGCGATGATCTGATACTGCGCCACGCCGCTTTGCGCGGATACTGCCGACGCGAAATCCGTGTCGGAAATCCAGCCGTTAGGCCCCGCATCGATGCGCGTGACCACCAGAGGCTGCAAGAGACCATGCTGTTTGATTGACGCGCTCAATTCCTGCAACCGGGGATCATCCTCGCGAAAAATGCGGCGCGGCTGGCGCGGATTGGGAATGATGCTGTCGAGAGGAATTTGCAAAATATTGTCATCGGAAATACGCGAGGGCTGCTGCGCTGCCATAGACTCGGAACTGCCTGGTATCAAGGCACTGAGGCCGCGCCCCAGGATAGATTTCTGCTTAACCACGAGCCATCACCTCCTCCGCCAGCGCGCGATAAGCCGTCGCGCCAGGCGAGTGCGGATCATAATCGAGGATAGATTGCCCGAAGCTGGGAGCCTCGCTCAGGCGCACATTGCGGTTGATAATCGTTTGGAACACCTCTTTAGGAAAATGTTTGCGCACCTCACGCACGATTTCTCCCGCCAGGCGAGTGCGCGAGTCAAACATGCTCAAGACCACACCGACGATATAGAGGTCGGGGTTGAGTTTGCTTTTGACCATCTGGATAGTATTGAGCAGGTGGCCCAAACCCTCCAACGCCAGATACTCGCATTGAATAGGGATGAGCAGCCCATCGGCTGCCACCAGCGCGTTGACGGTGAGCAGGCCCAGCGATGGCGGACAATCAATAATGATGTAATCGCAGCGTCCGCGAATCGGCTCCAACACCTGGCGCAGCCTGTTTTCGCGGGCCAACGCCCCCACCAGTTCGATTTCAGCAGCCGCCAGGTCAACGGTGCAAGGGGCAACCACCAGTTCGTGCCGCTGCGTCGGCACAATCACGTCAAAGATGTTTAATTCCTCTTGCTCTTGCACAAGCAGATCATACAAGGTATGGGGTCTGAGATTCCTGGCTGCCCCGATGCCGCTGGTTGTGTTGGATTGTGGGTCCATATCAACAAGCAACACCCTGCGACCTGCCGCCGCCAGGTAGGTGGCAAGATTGATGGCTGTCGTTGTCTTCCCAACTCCACCCTTCTGGTTTGCGATTGCATAGACTTTTGACACTGGTTACTTCCATTTCATTGATTGTCATGCGCAAACACATTGTAACAAAAGCAAGGGTGAGAAGCAACACTTAGCGATCAAAGTAAAGGATACGCCCGCAATTGCCGCAGAGTTGCAAGTCCTGGCTGACCCGCGCGCGTTGCAGTTCGCTGGGAGTGAGAATGACGCGGCACCACTGGCACGAACTTTGTTCAACCCTGGAGACGGCGCGGCCCTGCTTGGAGCGTTTGAGCGTTTCGTAGCGCTTGAGCAGTTCAGCATCGATGCTGCCGGCGAATTGATCGCGCCGGGCTTGAACCTCCTGCCGTTTGTTTTCAAGTTGCTCCCCACGCTGCACGCTGGATGCGTTAAACTGAGACCATGCCTCTTCCGCGCGTTGTAGAGCTAAGCTTTTCTGCTTTGCCATCTCTCGCAAGGTATCTGTGGCATCCATGACTTCCAGGGTCATTTCTTCCTGGCGGCTTTGCTGGGCGCGCAGGCGCTGAGTCTCCTGTTGCACCGCGTAGAGTTCCTTCGGGTTGGTAATCGAACCACTATAAAGACGCTGCTCCAGCAGTTTCAGGCGTAGATCGAGTTCTTCGAGCGCCCATTCCGCCTCTTTCTGTGCCTGTAAGCCAGAGTGGAGTTGTTGTTGCGCGATACGCTGTTCTGCGCGCGCTTTCGCCAGGGTGGTATCTCCCTGCAAGGTGCGCGCCAGGGTTTGCTGTTCCGAGACAAGGCGTTCAAGTTCGAGGTCAATTTGTTGCAACTGGTAGAGCGTGGCAGCTATGTGTGTCGTGCTCATCGTGGTCCTTTCCGAGAGCTTTATGACAACCAATTTGTCGGGGTTGAATTCTATTGTACAACAAGGGCCAGACGCCCACAAGGGATTTTGTCGAAGAAGAACGCGAAGGCGACGTGTAGAAACTCGATTAATCGAGTCCCTACACGTCGCCTTCGCGTTCTTCTTCGGATATTTGCTTATCCGCCGATGTAGCCGATGACGTCACCGCCACCTTCGGTGCCGGCCGCGTTCCAGTACATGGGACGTTCCGCGACGAATGCGCCGTTGGGCGATTGCACCACCATCGATACCTCGTAGCCTGCGAAGCCATTCCCGTGATAAAGATTATGGATAACCATGCCGGTAATATCCGCCGTGTAGCGAGAATGCGCGACTACAGTCACCGAAGTCGTGTAGTAGCCACCCGCGTTGTTGACCAGGGAAATGTTGATGGTTTCCGAGCTGGCGGTCGGGTTCTGGATGGTCAACCACTCGTCAAAGCCGAGATTAACGTACCCTTCGGCAAAACCGTAGTTATTCGCCGAGGCAGGTCCGACCATGCCCAGCACATCGGTTCCACCCATACTCTGCAGACTGCGTCCGTTGCCAGTATGGTTATACTTGAAGAACATCTCGCGCTCGACTACGATATTCGCGCCCGTCGAGGTAATCTCGGCGGAAACCGATGCGCCAGGAGCAGGCACAACAGCGTTGACCTTCCAAACCGTCTGGCTATCGACGGCGACGGTGATGGGATAGGATTTCATCGATCCGTCAGGGAATTCCAGGTTGATGGTCACGCTGGCCGCTACATTTGCAGGGTCAACGTTTGCGATCACGAAATTCTCCTGGAACTGCCCGCCGGTATAGCCTTCGGCGAAAAGCCAGTCTTTAGCAAGGCTCTGCACCCCCACCACATCTGCTCCGCCAGAGACCGTGCCAGAATTGCCGCCATTAATGTTACTGAAGTAGGTGGGACGCTCGACCGCCACCGGCTGCGTCGATGTCACAACTACCGCTACGCGCCCGGAGAAGCCGCTGGGGGAGATGGTGCCGCGCGTTCCACCCGGCACGGTGGCCTGCTGCGACGTTACCAATTTGCCGCCGGCATAGTACTTCGCCGTCACGGTAGCCGTCTGACCGCCGATGGGATTCAGGATCGTAATAAACGACGAGTAGCTGCCGCCGCCAGGTTGAGCGCCCTGGGCCAGATCGCCGAAGTTGAAGGTCGTACCCAGGTGCGTCAGGCCAACCACATCGCTGCCGCTATTGGCTCCCAGCGCGTTAAAGTACAAGGGCCGTTCTGCTACAATACCCGCGCAATTGGGTGTTGCCGAGGTGTTGACGGTCAGCACCGCGGCGTCGGAGATACCCGGCCCGGTGGGCGAAGTACCCAGGTCGCCGTCTACCCATTCTGTCACACGCGAGGTCGGCGGCACATTGACCGACACCTGTTTGGTGAAGGATGCCCGACCATCGGGCTGCGCCAGGTAATTGATATTGACCGAACACGCATTGCTATCGGGATTCTCCAGCGTCAGCCATTCGCTGAAGTGACCTCCAGCGCGCCCCTCGGCAAAGTACCATGTGGAGCTGACCGGTCCGTTCAAGGCCGGAATAGGCGACGGACTGGGATTGGGAGTAGGGCTGGGATTGGGAGTAGGGCTGGGGACCACACCGCTGCCGTAACTCAGGAAATGTTGATAGATGTATGTACCCATGCTGGCAAGGGGCGTTCCCTGATAATCGGAGACAAGTTGCGGGTAGCCGCAACCGGCGCTGCCTGGTTGCGCCCACCATGCCCAGGCGACCCAGCCCATAGAGTGCGCGTCAAAGTAGGCGATCAACTGGCTCATATAGGTTGTCAGACAATCATACTCGCCGCTCTCAGCCGACATGACGGGGAAGCTCGATGTCAGGAAGCCGAATGAAGTATCCCAGTCGGTCGGTTGTTTGCCACTATAGGGATACGGGTGCGTGTCGAAGACGATATTAGAACCAGTGATGACACTTTTCCCACCGCTGACAACCTGCGACAGATCATAGCCCCAGTTCATACCGGCCACCAGGATCAGGTTGTTCGCGCCGGTTCCGCGTATAGCGCTTACAAGCGCCTGTTCGCCGACACCTGTATAACTGTAGGTTTTGGTACACGTGCAGCCACTGACGTATGAAGTATCGTTGACAACGGGGCAACCATTGAGCCAGCACGCCCACGACGCGGGATGCGGCTCATTCAGGGCCTCGAACAGCACATTGCTGTAGCTGGCATAAATAGGGGCAACAGCTTTCCAGAAGTTCACGCTAACAGCGTCGCCCTGTTGCCACTGCGCGCCGCCGGGCGACTGTCCATCGGCATC
The DNA here is from genome assembly GCA_963769535.1 of uncultured Chloroflexia bacterium. GTDB lineage: Bacteria > Chloroflexota > Ktedonobacteria > Ktedonobacterales > Ktedonobacteraceae > CF-113. The sequence continues at coordinate 1,842,050 of CAVYMC010000011.1, forward strand.
GGTCCACATCAGGTCGATCATGACATTGAGATGATCGGCAGTCAATGTATCGACCATTGATTTGACGGTGGCCTGATACTGGGCGGGGGTACACTGGCCTGCAATGCCATTGAACCACATATTTTGCGCCAGGTTGATGCGCACCGTGTTGGCAAACCAGTAGGTGTTGCCGTTACCTGTAGCGCCAGCGCCCATGAAGTCCAGGTGAGTGGCATCCAGGTAGCCACCACCGGTACAGGTAAACTCCAGTCCATCGCGCCCAATCCCATGAAAGATGTAGGGCGTGTTGTCAGCGCCGATAATCTGGTTGCCTTTCACCGTATAAGGCCCATTCGCGAATTCATGGTATGGTAGGGCGTTAGGCACGGCAGCCTGCGCGTTCCGCGCGCTATGCGCGATGAAAGCAGTAAGCGGAACACCGGCGCAGAGGACGATAAACAGAAGCAATGCAGTTAATTTTTTAACACTACGAGAACGCGACATAATCAAAATCCTTTACAAGATATGACGAGACACGAAAAACCGGGGATCCATCCAAACATCCAGGCAAAGTATAGAGCCATTGTAACAGCCCATAGGCTTTCGTCAATATTTCAAATTGTTTCACTGTATTCCATTTTTTAAGAAATATTGACAAATACAAATATCTCTACTCTTACAACGGCCATGTAAACCGGACATAAGGAAGGGCCCGGCCATAGGGTACTTTTGTACCGTTCCAGCGCCCATTCCCTACCCAGAGTGACAGGACAGTCCTCAAAGCGTTCTACCTTTGGGGTGATATATCAACATATTCAAATCTATGTAGAGACGCGATACATCGCGTCCATACCTGTCGATACAGATAGAAGCTCATCGTTAGGAGTACATACGTATGCCGTCCTCTTTCTTCCAGAAACATTTTCTCTTGTTTGTAATTGGCGCGGTTGCGTTAAGCATAATCTTTCAAGGGGTTCTGATCGTGGGAGAACATTACGTGAACTTTCAGCAGGGCCAACAGCCGCAGGGTAACGGCACCAACGCGAGTGTTGGTGTCGCGCAAGGCACCACCCCGGCAGTCACTGTCACTCCGCAGCCAACGCAGCCCGCGAAATATTACCAGCGGCCCAATTTTGAGGCCGGTGTGGTGTATCCGCAGTGGAGCCAGACATCCTATGGCCCAAATGATACTGCCTGGCAGAATAGCTTGCCGGTCATTCAATCCCAGACGGCGGCTCGCTGGTTGGAAATGCCAATTCTCTTTTTGCAGCCCACCTCCACCTCTACGCAGATCTCAGCCGGTCAGAGTACGCCCACAGCACAATCGGTCATCTTTGGGATACGGGCCGCGCGCGCGCGGGGCTTCCATGTCTTCATTGTGCCGTTGCTTGGCGTAGATGTGCAGGGGGCGTGGGCCGCTGGTATTCAATTTTCAAACGGCGCGGACGAGCAGCAATGGTTTGATAATTTCTGGAAGGCTTTCCAGCCGTATGTAGTGTCTGCCCAGGTCGCTGGAGCGGAACAGATAGCTATCGGTACCGAGGAAGTCTGGCTACAACAATATGCGCCCGCCTCCTTATGGAACACGCTCATCGCGCGCGTGCGCGGCATTTTCACAGGGACGATCACCTATGATATGAACTGGACATCTCTGAGCAATCCTGTTCCAGCGTGGTTCAGCAATCCAGACCTGGGCATGGTCGGTATATCAGAATATATTCCCATGATCGACGCGCGCGCTCGTCTGTCCCTGGCGAACATCATCCCACTTTGGAAAAACAAGGTAAAAGGGCTATTGGATACGCTTTCGATTCAAATCAATAAACCCATTTTTATTTCCGAAATCGGCTATCGTAACAGCGCGGACGCGCTCTATAATCCCTGGTATCCAGATTCGACTGTCTCGCCGCCAGACCCGGCGGAACAGGCGGCAGCTTGCGATGCTGCACTCACCAATATTATCCCTGATCCGCGCATTGAAGGGGTCTTCTTCTGGGGGTGGGATAGTGTAGGTGGGTTCAAACTCTCCGGTCAACCCGCAACGGCGGTACTCCAAAAGTGGTTCTCCTCGCCCCAATCTTGAGTTCCGTGGCGAACACCTCCCATTACCCATAAGCGCCTGAGAGTAACTATGTACAATAATTAGACGGTTATGAAAGATATATGAATCAAATCACGCATCAACAATTAAAGAACTCGCTTCTACCACCTGTCAACGGGGGCATGAATGCCATGAAGCGCGCCTCTACGGATGCTCCGCCACTGACGGATAAAGAGTTCCGGGCGAAAGTCGCAAGCTACGTGGAATGGTTGACAGCGCAGAGCCAGCGCGGGGTGCGCGGTTCAGAACCGCACAAATCCGAAGCGTTACGCGAGATGAACGAGTATATTGAAAACGCTGGCAAAACGGTGCGGGTACGGGATCGCGAGATCGCCACGTTTGCCCCTTTTCGGCCCGATCTTTCCGCGCTACAAACGTTTACGCCCAGGCAAATTATGGCGTTTATCGTACTCGCGCTCGCGTGGGCAACAGGCGTGCTATTTTTTCACATCGCAGCGCTTGTCGGCACCATCGCCGTTATCACCCTGCTCTATACCAGCCACATGATTTTGAACGTTGCCCTGGCGGTGGCGACCTTCGGACGCAAGAACGAGGAAGAAATCGACGAGCGTATCATTCACGCGCTTAAATACGCCGATTGGCCGCACTATACCATCCTTTGTCCTCTTTATAAAGAAGCGCAGATCGTACCTCAGTTTGTGAAGGCTATGAGCGACCTGTCCTACCCGACCAATAAACTCCAGATTCTCCTGCTGACCGAACAGGACGACCGCGAGACGCGCGATGCCATACGCGCGCTGAACCTGCCGCCGCACTTCCAGATCGTGACCGTCCCTGACGGCAAGCCGCGCACCAAGCCGCGCGCCTGCAACTTCGGCCTGATGCAGGCTACCGGACAATTCGTGGTGATCTATGACGCGGAAGATATTCCAGAGCCGCTGCAACTGAAAAAGGCCGTGCTGACCTTTGCCAATTATGGCTCCAACCTGGCGTGCGTGCAGGCCAAATTGAACTACTACAACCCCGAACAAAACTTGCTGACACGCTGGTTCACCGCTGAATATTCCCTGTGGTTTGATTTGATCCTGCCCGGTTTGCAGCGCACAAAGCTCTCGATCCCCCTGGGTGGCACGTCCAACCATTTCCAGATACAAACCTTGCGCGCGTTGGGAGCCTGGGATGCTTATAACGTGACGGAGGACTGCGACCTGGGGCTGCGCCTGGCGCGCTATCGTTTTGACACGGTGATCCTCAATTCCGTTACCTACGAAGAGGCCAATTCACAGCTTCGCAACTGGATTCGCCAGCGTTCGCGCTGGATCAAGGGCTACATGCAGACCTACCTGGTCTACATGCGCCATCCCTGGCGTTTCCTACGCGCCGGAGGCTTGCGCGAGTTTATTTCATTGCAACTGGTGATTGGCGGCAAAACCGCCGTCCTGTTCTTAAATCCGCTGCTGTGGATATCCTTCATCCTCTATTTTCTGCTGCGACCGGAGCTAGGACACACCTTTCAAGCGTTGTATCCCAAACCACTGCTGTATTTAAGCGTGATAAGCCTGGTCTTTGGCAATTTCTTGTATATCTACGTGTACCTGCTGGGGTGCATACGGCGCAAGCAGTACAAGCTGGTGAAATATGCCCTGTTCATTCCCATTTACTGGATACTCATGAGCGTTGCCGCCATCATGGCCCTCTTCCAGTTGATTTTCAAGCCGCATTACTGGGAAAAAACGGTGCATGGGCTGCACCTGCGCAAAAATCAGCCGCCGCCCAATATTATGGCGCTCAAATCCAGCGCTACGGGGCTGGATGAAGCGCAGACCATGCGCGTGCCAGCATTCCACAATAATGGTCATAGGAATGGTTTTGGCAACGACTATGGGTATGGCAACGGCTTTCCAGGACAACCGCCCACGACTCCCAATTTCTACGCGCCCGGCCTTGAGAAAGAGCAGAGCAACATGGTGGTATCGGTAACGAGCGCTCTGCGCCGCTTGATGACGTTACCCATGCCCGTTGTCACACCCGCCGACCGGGCCGGACGACAGGCTCCGCTGGTCTGGTGGAAGAATCCCTGGATTTTCGCGCTGATTCTAATCACGATCAATATCAGCTTCGCGATCTGTAACATTTCGTTTCAGCATTACGCTATTTTGCTGTATAGCGACGCCTACTCGCACCTGCGCATCCCTTTGCGCGTATTGGAAACGCACTTTAGCATAGCGCAGTTAGGAGGAATCTGGCTGCCGCTGCCGCATCTGTTGATGTTGCCGTTTATCTGGAATACCTTCCTGTGGCGCACGGGACTGGCCGGTAGCGTGCCATCGGTGATTTGCTATGTAATCAGCGCGGTCTTTCTCTTCCAATCCGCGTATCGCCTGACCAGGAATAATCCCGCCAGCTTCGCCGGCACGCTGATGTTCGCGCTCAACCCGAACATCCTGTATTTGCAGACCACGCCTTTAAGCGAACTGGTGTGTATCGCTACATTCACCATGGCCTGTTACTTCTTCCTAGCCTGGACACAAGAGGATCAGCCTCGCTACCTGGTACTGGCGGCGGCTAGCACCTTTCTGGCAACTATGGCGCGTTATGACGGCTGGATGCTGGTGGTGATTCTGCCCGTGATGATTGTGGTGATTGGTCGCCTCAGACGGCATAAATTGGCGCGCATCGAGAGCAACCTGCTCATTTTTATCACGATGGCTGCCCTGGGAATTGCGCTATGGTTCGTGTGGTGCGCGGTGATCTTTGGCGACCCGCTCTATTTCCAGCATAGCCAGTTCTCGTCACAGGCGCAGCAAGCGATATTCATACAGGCGGGTACCCAATATGCCTACCATAGTATTTTGCAGTCGTTTCGCTTTTACATACTCGACTCGGTAGATATTATCGGGCCGATGCTATTCGTGCTAGCGGCGCTGGCAATGATCAGCTTTGTAATACAGCGTGGATTGAAGCCGGAAACGCTGGGCGCGCTGGCTTTCCTGGCTCCATTTGTGTTCTACGTGGTGTCGCTTTACACCGGGCAGGCCACCTTATACGTACCTGAAGCGGTGCCAGCTTCTGCGCAACAACATCTCTTCAATGCGCGCTACGGCTCAGAAATGGTGGCCCCGGCAGCATTGTTTGTGGCGACATTGATCAACCGGGCTAGTATTCCGTCGTTTGGAAAGATAGGCAGGTCAATCAGTTCTATCGCCTTCATACTGGTGATTATCGTTCAGTCGGTGATGATTGTTTCTAATGGTATCATCACCTTGCAGGACGGTCAACACGGCGTCTCCTGTGCGCCGCAGCACCAGATCAATATCTACCTGGCACAGCACTACAACGGGGGTAAAATCTTCGAAGACATTTATTCATCGGGCATTGATGGCGTCGACGCGGGCATCGACTACCAGAATTTTGTGAATGAAAGTTCAGGCGCTCGCTGGAACGCTGCGCTGCAAAACCCTGCTCAAATGGACTGGATCATCGTACGGCCCGAAGCGCTGCGGCGACCGGATGACCCGCACGATCTAATAGCGCAACATATCGATCTCAATAGCACAGCCTTTCTCACCGAATTTTCGTTGGTAGTGCAGGAGCCAACCGGTGTGGAACTCTATCGCCGCAACGGACTCCCGCCTCTGCCAACAAACTCAGTTCCATCGGGCCTGCTCACTGAGCATCAAACCTGCGGAGCTCGGCGGCTCATGAGTTCACCAGTCAAACTGAAAAAGATAAGAATAGCACCTCTCTTTGAATTTGATACACGCGCAGCGCCAACGGACACTGCTATTTTTGAGTTTGATACGCTTGTAGCGCCAGCCATCAAGATCGAGGAGAAAAAGATTGCTCCTGAAAAAGCGCGAAGCCGCTATGGCCTATTCTGGCAAATCGCGCGTTTCGTTATCGTTGGCATATGTAATACCGGTATCGACATTTCCATTTTCAACCTGCTGATCTTTCTTTTTCCCGCGAATAATGCCAATCTTTTACTGCTATTCAACTCGATTGCCTTTGTGCTGGGCGCGATCAACAGCTTTCTTCTGAACAAATATTGGACGTTTCGGCGCAAGCGCACTATTTGAGGCAGCGAATTGCTGCGTTTCACGGTCATTAACATGATTGGTATTCTGTTCAACGATGCCATAATCTGGCTGGCTGCCATGCTATTGCATCCCTTCATGACAAGCACTCTGCAATGGGCCAATTCTGCCAAGTTGTGCGCAGTACTGGGAACATCCCTCGTCACTTATTTTGGCATGCGTCTATGGGTCTTTGCAGAGAGTCATTACCAGCAATAGTGTCAACTTAACCGGACAAATGGAAAGTATAGAGATTCCCGTCGGTTGAGCCGACATACACGACGCCATCCAGCACAGTTGGCGAAGAGACGATGGCGCTACCGATAGCAGCGTTCCATAACTCCGCGCCTGATTGAGCGTTGAATGCGTAGATTTTACTGTCGAACGAGCCTATATAGACCACACCGTTCGCTACAGTCGGAGAAGATTCGATAGGGCCTCCAGTGGGGACTGACCATTTCGCTGTGCAGTTGGTATTCGCGCATTGCGTGGTATCGAAAGCAGAGAGCTTGTTATCAGCTGAGCCGATATAAAGGATACCATTAGCTACCGCAGGAGATGAGAAGATGTAATCGCCTGTTGGGGACCTCCAGAGGGGAGGACAAGAAGATTGTCCGCAACCGCCAGCATCGAAGGCATATACATAATGGTCATCAGAGCCGACATAAATGACTCCGTCAACGACAGTTGGCGAAGTATTGATATTGTATGTTGTTGTTCCAGTCCATAAAACCGTTCCCGAAGTACCGTCCAGCGCGTAAAGTTTATGATCGTTCGAGCCAATGTACACCACATTATTTACCACTGCTGGCGAGGAATAGATAGCGCCTCCAGTAGGAGTCTTCCAGAGTTGCTTGCCATTAGCATCATTGAAGGCATAGATGTAATGATCGGTAGAACCGATATAAAGAGCGCCATTGTCAATGGTAGGTGACGAATAAACTTTGTCGCCTGTCGTGGCTATCCAGAGAGGGGCGCCACCGTTCATGGCATTATAGGCATAGACATGGTGATCGTTCGAGCCAATGTACAGTGTATTATCCACAATGGCAGGCGAGGAATAGATGAAACTTCCAACGCCGTTGATATAATTGCCAGTAGTTACCCACCAGATTTTGGCTCCTGTCGCGGCGTTATAAGCATAGAGCTTGTTATCAGTGGATGTGATGTAGACAATACCATTGGCGACGAGGGGTGAAGATTTGATGGAACTGGAAGTGGGCGCTTTCCAGAAAGGGACTAACTGCGAGACATTGGTAGGGGAGAGCGTAATCTCATTGGGATTGAAGCGCGTGTGCTGAGTATTAAAACCAAACATTGGGCTATAAGGTGGGGGTGGAGAAGGTGTCACTTGTACCTTTACGCGCGGTGTAGGTGTTACAGGGACCTTGCCTTGACTATTTTTGAGCGTAATTATAAAGAAACTGAGGCTGGCAGCAACGATAATGACTGCCAGCATGACAAGCGCAATCGCATTGCGAGTTGGGGGCTTCCGATCCTTGCGCCGCGCATATTCGAGGGGAATGGGCGGCTCGACCTGGTACGATGGCACCGCGCCAGGAGTATCAGTTGGACGGGTAGGAGAAATTCCTACTCCTGGAGCAGACACGTTGCGCTGTGAGATAATAGTCGGAATGACATCTTCGCGCGCCGGCGTGGTGAATTCTACTCCTATAAGAGGAACTTCTTGCGTTGCCCGTTTCAACCCCTGGGGAGGTTGCGTCTGCACGGTGGGAATGTCCTCTTCAACCTGGGGCATCAGGGCGCCAGGAGCAGGAGTAGGGGTAGGGATGGGGGTAGGAACGGGACTGGTAATGCGCGGCATCGTAGATGTAGCTCCCGGACGCCCGGCCTGTTCCAACGCGCCTACGAAGTCCTGAACGTTAGGAAAGCGGTCGCGTGGGTCTTTGGCTAAGGCTCTCAAAATCACCTGCTCCACAGACGGGGCGATATTGGGCGCTTTCACATGCAGAGGCGGGGGAGCTACCTGGGTGTGCTGGTAAAACAGTTCCGCGATATCTCCGTTAAATGGGCTGCTGCCGCAAATCCACTCGTAGATGACGATTGCCAGCGCGTATTGATCGCTGGCGGGACGCGCTTTCCCCATGAATTGTTCGGGGGCCATGTAGCGAGCCGTCCCTGACGCATCCGACATGGACTGGGTAGCAGTGCGATGAGCCACAACCGCGATGCCGAAATCGCCCAACAACAAATCGTCATTGGAACCAAGCATCATATTGCCGGGTTTGATATCCTGGTGAATGAGACCCTGATCGTGGATATATTGCAGGCCCGCGCCCGCCTGTCTCGCATAGGCGATGATGGCTACCGGGGGCATAGGCATACCTGGCGGGTAACGGCGGCGCACCGACCCACCCGGCGCGTACTCCATGATGATGTAGGGTTGTGTCCCTCCTTCAACGCCGCATTCGAGCGCGCGCAGCACATTCGGGTGTCGTAGACCCACTCCCCGGCGCGCTTCGTTCAAGAAGTCTTCCAGATCACTGGAATCGATCTGCAATTTGGGCACTTTAATGGCGGCATACGTCTTGAGATAGAGATGTTCGCCCAGATAAACCCTGGCAAAACCGCCATCCCCGATCAAACGCAGCACACGATAGTTTCCAAGCGTCGCATTCTCAGCCATGGCAATCACCTCTTTCGACAGGCTCGTGGAGAATGTGGACATCCCTAACGGATAGTTTACCATATAATTGCTCGCGTTGTACGCTCAAATCACTTTGATCTTCTGACGATTTTTTCACTGACAAATGATTGCAAATACCTGTATCATCCCTTGCTGAACCTTCATAGCCCGTGTACAATGAATGACAATGGGGGTGGTGTAACCGCTACAAGTGAAGCGAATGAGTGAGGAGCATCGAACTTGTGAATAGACGCCCACATCTTTCACGGATACTCCGCAACGCGCGAACAGGGCGGCGACCAACTCGCTCCCTGCTGGCCGGGGGATTCATTCTTCCTGCTGCTCATCCTGGTCGTTTGCTGGCGTTTGCTGACATTTGTACCCTCGTCCGGCTCTTCCGGGCAATTACTCCGGCCAACCAGCATTACAACGCCATCGTCACCCGCGCCACAACTCCACATTGAAGGCAACCTGCTTGTTGACAGTCATGGCAATACGGTGCGGCTGACGGGCGCTAATCGCTCAGGCACAGAGTATCGCTGCCTGAATTACAGCGTTTTTGACGGGCCAAACTCCGAGGCCAGCATAGACGCCATGTTGACCTGGCACATCAACGCGATACGTGTCCCGCTCAATGAAGATTGCTGGCTGGGCATCAACATCAAAGGCAGTCGCTTCGGGGGAGATTACTACCGGGATCACATCTACAGCTATATAGAGCTACTGATCTCCAACGGTATCACGCCCATCCTCGACTTGCACTGGTCAGCGCCTGGAACGCAGCAGGCCAGCGAGCAGCAGGCCATGCCGGATCGCGACCACTCGATAACGTTCTGGCAGCAGGTTGCCCGCGCTTATAAGGGGAATAACGCGGTCATCTTCGACCTGTTCAACGAACCATTTCCCGATAATAACCATGACACGCTCACCGCCTGGCAATGCTGGAGATACGGCACAGACCCGAATTACTGCCCAGCCGGTACCGCAGGGCTGCATTACGCGGCAGCCGGAATGCAGGAACTGGTGAATGCAGTGCGCGGTACCGGGGCAACGAATGTCATTATGCTGGGCGGCATTCAATACGCGGCAACTCTCGATAATTGGATGCAATATAAACCGTTTGATCCCCTGCAACAACTGGCAGCATCATGGCACATTTATAATTTTAGTCAATGCAACCAACCATCCTGCTGGTACTCCCAGGGACTGCCGCTTATGAAAACCTACCCGGTGATAATGGGGGAAATCGGCGAAGATGACCGGCAAGGCGCCTTTATTGCAAAATTGATGAGCTTCCTCGATAAGCCTGGCGATGGTTTGCAGCCGCAAAGCTACCTGGCCTGGGTATGGAATACCGATCAGACCAAATTCGACTTGATTGAGAGCTATAGCGGCGAACCAACCACTGCCTATGGCAAGACCTACATGGATCACCTGCTGGCTATGCATCCAGTACCCGCGCCAGGTCAATCCGACATACCGCGCAATCGCAGTTATTCTCCGCAATTGGTTGCCGACCGCCGAGCGGCTCCAGTATATAGTCTATGATGTCTGACCAGACCTGAAATTTGGCTTGCGCGTCGCAGCCCGCCACGAAACGCTCGACAAGCTGTGCCAGCGCCGGGTCCCAGCTTTGCAAGTCAGCCAGCAATCGTTTGCTACTTACCCACCAGCGCCCCTGAATGCGGTAATGGAACTGGAGAAAATCGTTCAGGCCCACGTGCATCACCAGCAGCGCAGTCACAGGATCGCTCTGCAAGTTTCGCTCGGCCTTATTATTGCCGTGATAGAACATGAATTGCAGGAACTGAATCTCGTCAGGCGCAAGCTTGCGCGGCTGTACCGTTTTTGCCACTTCGCATAGCTCCGTCAATTCGCCCGTTTTATCAAAGACGATTAGCGACTCGGCAAGTATGGGAATGCGCTCGCGGCTGGCGATCTCTCTATCAAGGCTCTCGCGAAATTGGGAGATAGATGAGAAGGACAAATCAAGCTTGACTCCACCAATAACCGGGTGATTGATATTCGCGCAAGTATTGTCCTCGTCCGTCACCACTTTAACATCCATGTCGCTCGCCCCGGTCGCCTCCCCTCGCGCCAGCGACCCAAAGATCAGCGCCGCCCGATACCGTTCATGCTGCGCGAGCCGCTGGACATGCTGGTACGCAGAGTGAAAGCGCGGCGGAATGTTGGCAAGCAAGTCCATAAAAAACCTCCCAGATGAATTTCGCCAACCGAAAACAGCAATAGGACGCCTGCGGCCCTCGTCCTGGTGATGTTTGCCAACTGAATCGGGGAATCACGAGAAACGCCCGCCTCCGTCCTGATGATGTTTGACAACCGAATGCAACAATGCGTCCTGCCCCGTCCTGTAGGGACAAGGGGTGGACGCGGGGAAAGGTGGGGGCCTTGTGCTCAATACATCTCACTTACCCCCAAAAGGGTGAAAAAGAAGACAAGAAAGCTCCAAATCTGGCAAAATACCAGAAAGCAAAAAAAGAAGGAGCTTTCTGATGTACAGCTACAGATTACGGCATTTGGACGTGGATGACAAGGTGTGTGAACAGGTGGATCTGACCCTGGTCGAACAGGTGTATCCAAAAGAAGTGATCACGCGATGTGTCGAGCAGAGTCCATCATGGACCAAGAAAAACCGACGGATCCGCCAAACAACGGCGTTGAGCCTGGTGTGGTTGCTGATCGGGATGGGGTTATGGAGCCGGTTGAACCAGGCTCTGGTCTGGCAAAAGCTCGTCAACAAGCTCAGTGCTCTGCATCCAGGTGAAAGGCAGGGGAAACTGAGCGACTCTGGGATCAGTGGACGCCGCAAGGAACTTGGAAGTGAGGGGGTGCAGGCGCTGATGGCAGAGCGTTGTGTGGTGATTGCGCAACCAGCCACGATGCCACCCGCCTTCTTTGGCCGCTATCGGCTCACCGCCATCGACGGAACGGTTTTCAATACGCCTGATACTCAGGCTAATGAGCAGGCATTTGGTCGAAGCAGCAACCAGTATGGCAAAGGAGCCTATCCCCAGGTGCGCTGTGTCTTGCTGGTGGAGTGTGGAACCCATGTCGTCTTCGGGCTGGAAATGAGCCGCTATGATGTCTCCGAAGTGCATGGCGCTCACCGTTTGCTGGCTCAGGTCGGTCGGAATATGCTGGTCATGACGGATGCAGGCATCACCTCCGGAGGCTTTCTGGAGCGGCTGCGTGAGCAAGGAGCACAGGGGTTGGGGGCATTGGAAGCAGGAGCCTGGGAGCATCTGCCCAAACAGCGTCGATTGCGTGATGGCTCAGTGCTGGTTTGGGTTCCCCCGAGCAGCACAGGGAGTGCCTCCTATCCGGTCAAACGAGGGGTCTGGGTTCGCATCATCTCGTATCGGTTCACCGATGAGCGATTAGGAGAACCTGGCAAGGTGTATCGATTGGTGACGACCGTGCTCAATCCGGTGACGGCTCCGGCTCTCACGTTGGTGGAACTCTATCATGAACGCTGGGAGGTTGAATTGGTGATTGACGAGATCAAAACGCATGAGCGTGCTCAGCGCAAGGTGCTGCGCTCCAAGACTCCGGAGGGGATCAAACAAGAACTCTACGGGATTTTTCTGGCGCACTATTTGGTACGTGTGCTGATGGCTCAAGCGGCTCAGCAGGAGGAACAGGACCCGGATCGGCTGAGTTTTACCGAGGGACTCTTTCATCTCACGGAAATGATGGATCTGGCGCTCATCCTGGAGCCGGAGGCGGCTCCTGCACTGCTCACGCGGTTGTACGAGCGATTGGTACGCAACATCTTGCCTCCACGTCGCTTGCGCATCAATCGTCGTGAGGTCAAGCAGGTCTACAACAAGTACAAACCCAAGAAGCGCGATCTGCCTCCTCCCAAGCCCTTTGAGCCGGATGATCGCTTTCTCGATTTTGTCGACCTGCTTGATCCTCTTGCCGCACCCAGTTTGGCACAGAAAGGAGCCTAAAGTGAGATGTATTGGGCCTTGTGCTTGTCCTCGTAGCAACGCGATTCGGTTGGGTTCCGTAAGGTGGGATAGTCACCCTCTATAACTGGCAGTGGCCTGGTCAACAGATCGCATCTTCTCTCGTGAGCTTAGCAGGGCAACCGGCGTAATGTATGTATGCTGTGATAGGACAAATACTATACTCGCTTAAACAAGTTCACACATGGGAGAAAAACGTCTGAAACATAGCCCGCTCCGCTTTCAGTTGCTCGCGCCCCGGCGCGCCAGCTGCTATGTATCCAACACTGCGAGCATAACTGCCGCTGTGAAACGACTGGAATTGCTTATGCCGGAGGCGGCCAGTTGTGACCTGGATGATTTACCGGCGTATGCCCTGAAGTATATCGAACGCTATCAGGATGATGTGCTGCAACTGGAAATGGGATGGGAGGTACTGTACGCGGCGCTGGCACGCGCCTGGAAGTGCAAAGACTATACCACCGTCGTATCCCTGGTAGCAGGAATGGCAGGGCCAGCCGGTCGTATCTGCTCGATGGCGGGGGCGGAACGTCTCCTTCAGATGGGCATTGAAGCGAGTTGCTTCGTACATGACAACCAGCGCCGCGTCTATTTCTTGAACCGGCTTGGTGGCCTGCTGTATACTCACGCGAGCTACTGGTTTGGGCGGCAGGTTTGGAGCGCGAGCCTGCACCTGGCCGCGTCCTCCGCCTCTACATTCGGCCTCTGGCAGCCTCTTGCTAACTTCGCGCATATCGCGGACATTCTCGGCAATTATAGCTATGCGAAGCAGTTTGTCGAGGCGATATTGAGCGCCCGGCACGTTGATAAGCCTGATAGCCTGGCTGTCGCCCTGTTCGTGAGGGGATTTTATGCGCGTCTTCTGCATAACATGGACAATGCCCGCGAAGATTTATGTGGCTGCCTGCGGCTCCTCTCCAATCAGTTACCGGCTAACGGTTCGTCGCCTGAGCGGCGGCTCTTCATACTGGCCGTCCAGACGGAACTTGCGCGCGCAGAGGGCGATTATGCGCGCTCGCGCTCCTGCGCAGAAGCAGCTCTCGCGCTTGCGCAGGTCTGTAGTGATTGCTATACCATCGCCGCTCTGCTCTTCGACCAGGGACTTTATGCTCACGCGCAGGGCTGCTTTGCCGATATTACCCCCATATTCCTGCGCCTGCGCGATATTGCGCAACAGATGAAAGCGCCGCATGTCTACCGCTGTTGCCACTTCCTGAGCCAGTATGCTATAGGACATACGCCAGAGACCCACAAGGCGCTTGCTGAAGGCCATGCTCCGGTAACATCCTCTCCCACAATGATGACGCGGCACGAGCTGTTAAGTAAACGGGAACAGGAAGTGCTGCTCTTCGCGGCTGCTGGCTTCTCCAACCGGGAAATTGCGGCGCGCCTGGTAGTTGCGCCGGTAACGGTGAAAAAGCACCTGGAACATATCTTCATCAAACTTGATGTTCACAACCGCACCTCCGCCATCGCCAGGGCCAGGGCGCTCAAGATCATTCTGTAATATTTTCTCAAAAAATGCGTCTTTTGGCGAATGGTGTGTCCTCATCTCTCATGCTATGCTGAACCCATTGAAAGTTGCAATCCGCTCACTCAACACATAGGAGCATGAGAACTATGATATATCGCGCGCCAGGGAAAAGACTCACCCTTCGTCACAGGCTTCTACAATTTACCATCCACTTGCTTTGCTGCTGCCCGTTTCTCTTGCTCGCCGCTTGCGCGTCCTCCGGCGGGTCAACGCAAGGCAATTCATCTACAACTCCGACCCCGTCGCCTGCCGCTACGTCTACTTCGACTTCGATGCCAACACTAACACCAACACCGGCTACTTGTACACAGACGGTCACTCCAACGCCTTCTACGCTACAGGTGGCGTACTGTGGACACGCCGGCCCTGTCATCGGAGTAGCGTGGTCGCCCGATGGCAAAGAACTGGCCTCCAGCGGTAACGATGGAACGGCGCAGGTCTGGAATGCTCAGACAGGACTGCAAATCTGGCAGGCATCTATTGCGCGTTTCGTATTCGCGGTAGCGTGGTCGCCCGATGGCAAAAAGGTCGCGGCGGGTGGATCTGACGGTTCAATCACTATCTTGAATGCAACGAGCGGACAGCCCTTAGCAACATATGCAAGCCAGACGGCATTTATTGAGGGGCTAGCCTGGTCGCCCGATAGTAGATACGTTGCATCGGGCAGCCAGGACAACACCGTCAAGGTATGGGATACACAGACCGGTAAAGCGGTTGTCACCTATACAGGTCATAGCGACGGCGTAGAGCGAGTCGCCTGGTCGCCGGACGGCACGCGCATTGCTTCGGCCAGTCACGATGGAACGGTGCAGGTCTGGGAAGCTCTGGCGGGAAAACACCTCATCACCTATAAAGATCACAAAGCTCCCGTTTGGGAGATAGCCTGGTCGCCCGATAGCAAACGCATCGTCTCAGGAACGGGAGCAGCAGGAAACTATGGCCCCGTTACCTCAAATAACTCGGTGAAGGTCTGGGACGCTGCAACGGGCCAGACCCTCCTGACCTATACGGGGTCTAGCGGCCAGGTCTATGCGCTGGCATGGTCACCAGTCGGCAAATGGATAGCTTCGGCAGGCGATGATAAGAGAGTGCATATCTGGAACGCTGCGACAGGGCAAACTCTCACGCAATATCACGGTCAGACCGATATCATCTTTGATGTCGCCTGGTCGCCTGATGGCAGTTCGATTGCCTCGGCTAGCGCCGATGGCAGTGTAGATGTGTGGCGATTCCAGGCGTAAAAGAATATTCCCCAGTTCGCCATGAAAAATGTTCAACGGCGCGCTGGTCTTAGAAGGCTTACCTGCCGGGCATCGTGCCTTTCTGGGGATGGGGGGCGACAAGAACAGCGTCTTTCGTAGTCTTGACCGGGCCGCCGGTGACATTCAGCGCTGCTGTGTATGTCGCCTCTGCCAGCTTTCCTTTCTGCGGCGCGAAAGCTACCAGAAAACCCGGAAAGGCCTGACTTCCTTCAATCGAGGTGGAAATGTAATCTCCCGTCATATACCCATCGGTTGTGTTCGCCAGCCACGCGAGCTGCATCGGCCCCGCCAGTTGCACGCGCGTACTCCAGCTAGCGCCGCCATTAACCGAGGAGACAAAACCGGCATACAACTGGCAGGTCGTATTCGTACAGTTGGTATTGGCAAAGTAGTAGTAGGTAAGCGCGAGATGCGCCCCACTGCCCACCGTGCTTTTATCGACAGCGATGCCTGCCGTAAAGTGATCAACACCGCTGCCGATGGCATCGATGGGAATACGCTGCACAGCCGTCCAGTTCACCCCATCAGATGAGGTGGTCATCACGATATCTCCGGCGCTGCAGTTCGCTTCAAAGCGACAATCAGCCCAGACGACGTAGACTGTACCCGCCTGATCGATTTCAGCCGAGGGAAGAGAGCCGCCCCGGTACGTTGCTTGCTGAACGTGGTAGGTAACGGGAGAGACCGCAACGGGAGTATTCCAGCTCACCCCGCCATTCGTCGAGGTGTAGGAATAGATGTGATCGATGTTAGTGGTCAGGTCGGTTCCATAGATAGGCACAATCACAGCGCCACCGGGCTGCACAAGCGGTTGCCCTCCCAGCGCGGCGAAGGTCTGGTTTGGCGGGCTTTTCGGACTTGCCCAGGTTAGACCTCCATCGCTGGAGGTACTCATGAAAATACGACTATTGAGGTTGCGGTTATCCCACTCAACGTAGCAATGTCCATAATACGGACTGCTGGCCGTCTCATCGCACACGACCCATTCCTTATCTAAATTATCACTTGAACCGCCTGCTGCTACCACAATTGGCTTGCTCCAGGTGAGACCTCCATCGGTCGAGCGACTGACGAGTACGGCTACCCCAACCACCGTATTGTTTTTGACGGACAGAGCAAGGGAGGAGATCAGCCAGGCGTTGTGCGCTACATCGTAAGCTACAGCGGGATCGCTGGCGCGTTTATACGTCCCTCCCGCGTAAACAGTAATTCCCGACAGGAATCCATTTTTCCAGGTTGTCCCTCCATCGGTAGATGTAGCCCACCCGATGTTAGAACTGCCGCCTCCAGAGTAGAATCGCCCTGCCTGGAAACTTACTACGATGGTAGAAGCCCAGGAAAAGGTGTCAGGCTCCACTTCCGTTTTATGTTGCGACGAGCTATTGGTGTACGGATCACTACTCAGTTGCTTGAGTTGTACCACCAGGGGCGCGGCAAAAGCTTGATGAGATGAGAGAAGGCTGCTGTTCAAGCCTCCCATCAGGGCCAGAGCCAGCATGACGCTCGCGCCGATTATCCATCTATGCCGGAACAATACATGGTTCATACTTTCTCCCTCTTTCTTAATCTAATCACCTCACAACTGCTCGCTGTCCAACCAGATTGTGACAGGCCCATCATTCAACAATTCAACTTGCATATACGCCCCAAAAACTCCCCCGGCCACTTTTACGCCGAAGCTCTCGATGGCATCCTTGAAACGCTCGACCAGTGGTTCAGCCAGCGCGGGCGGCGCGGCATCGGTATAACCTGGGCGTCGTCCCTTCCGAGCGTCTGCATACAAAGTAAATTGCGAGACCACCAGCGCCTGCCCACCGATATCAAGCAGCGAGCGGTTCATCTTGCCCTCGTCATCCTCGAAGATGCGCAGGTGGACAATTTTCTCCGTCATTGTCCTGACCTGCGCTTCGCCATCGCCATGCCCAATGCCCAGCAGTATGAGCAACCCCTGATCTATCTGGCCGGCAACTTGTTTGTCAACGGTGACACTGGCGTGGCTTACTCTTTGTAATAACGCTCGCATAGCATCATCCTATCTTTTTTGTTTTCTGTAGTGTAGCATAATTGTTATGTATAAAAAATTTGTCAGTCCACTGCTTGGAAAACTTGATTCGGAACGTTGGCATGTAAGAGCAAGAGATGCGCTCCATTTCGCTGAATCAACGCCTTTCACACTAAAACTTTTGGAATTGTTTGCTGATCGCCATCGCAGATTCACTGATGAGAGACTTCGTGTTGTCCTGGGTGGGATAGAGCTTGATAACCCCGTTATTGTTGGCGCTGGATGGGATAAGGCTGGACGCGCTGTAAAAGCGCTTTACACATTAGGATTTGGGAGTGTCGAGGTAGGTTCCGTGCTTGCGTACCCGCAAGAGGGTAATCCTAAGCCACGACAGTTTATGATTGGCCCTGGTGTAGCGCTGAATAGACTGGGCTTTAATAGTTCTGGCATGGAAGTTGTCGCTCGTAACCTTGAAAGGTATAAAGGGAGTGGTATTCCCATTGGCATCAGTCTGGGGAAAAATAAAGCTGTCGATGCTAAAGATGCTCCTGAGGCTCACGCAGTCGTTGCCAGGACACTATATGCTGATGCTGCTTATTTTGCCATCAATGTCTCATCGCCAAATACTCCTGGACTGCGAGAGCTTCAAGATAAGAGACCTCTCACGGATATCGTTCAAGCAGTAAATGCTGCGATGGATGACATGGGGGGAAGAAAGCCGCTGTTTGTGAAGATTGCCCCGGAGCTAACGGATCAGGCTGTAGATGATGTCATCCAGGTTGTACTGGATAACAATCTGACAGGCATCATAGCAACGAATACCACCATAAATCAGGACATTAAGGCAAAGTATGGAGAAAAATGGCGCAATGAAGCAGGCGGGGTAAGTGGAGACGATGCCGACTTTGGAAAAATGGCGTTGGCTAAAGTTGCATATATCTACAGGGAAACACGAGGAAGCATCGATATTATCGGCGTGGGTGGAGTAAAAGATGCGCAGACAGCGTTAGAGAAAATGAAGGCAGGCGCAAAGGTAGTCCAGGTCGTGACAGCTATTCGGGGAGAAGGCACAACGTTACCAGGGCGAATTAATCGCGGCATCGTTGACTACATGGAAAAAGAAGGTATTAAACATCTGGACGAGCTTGTCGGGATGGATGTAAAATAACCAGAGGCATTTGTTACGTTGCTATCGCTGTCTGAATCGCCACCGCGATAGCAATCGAAAACGTCTGCAAATCAGCAATGCTCACATCAAAGGCGCTGATGCCCAGCAATTCGGCGCGGCGTTTCGCATTGCCGTGAAGTGTGACTGTCGGGCGACCGCTGCGTAACTGCACCACCTCCATCTCGCGCCACGCCACGCCATGCAGACCCGTACCCAGCGCCTTGCTGATGGCCTCTTTAGCGGCGAAACGCCCGGCCAGCCGCGTCGCCTTGCCCCTGCACTGGCGCACCTCCATCTCAGTAAACACGCGCTTGAGGAAACGTTCCCCGTGATGCTCATAGACCTTGCGCACGCGCTCAACCTCGATAATATCGATGCCAACCGCCACATTAACACCCTGCGGCACATGCAAAGGCGCGGGCAATCCAGCCATACCAGCGGGGCCAAACAGCCAGTCGGGTATAGGTACGCCGGGTTGGCGCACCAGAGGAGTGAAGATCAGGGGCAAGTTATCTTCGTCCATACAACCCCTCTCTACCCCAGGGCGGGGGCAAGCCCCGCCCCTACCCTGCTACGAGGTGGCTGGCGAAGCTGTGCAGGGTAGGGGCGGGGCTTGCCCCCGCCCTGGCTCTGGCCTGACAGGATTTGGCGGTCGCCCTCGTCCCAAATATGTGGTTTTGCCATCATTACCATCTATTTCCCGTTCCCCTCGCCGATAAGCTGTTGCGACGTGGTGCTGTCCCCGGCTGGCAGCACCGAGGGAGCAGGAGTGGTGCCGCGTCCCATGCCGCGATAGATGAAGCCCAGGCGGTTCATCTCCGTTGCCTCATAGACGTTGCGACCATCGATCACCACCGGGCGGCGCATAGAGGCGCGAATTTGCAGCATATCCAGCGACTTGAACTCGTTCCACTCGGTCACAATTACCAGGGCATCCGCGTCTTGCACCACTTCATAGGCATCCGAGCAAAATTGCACCTGCTCCATACGCACGCCTTCGTGCTCTAACGCCTCGCGCCCGGTGGTGGTGGCTACTGGATCATAGACGCGCACGTCCGCGCCCTGACTCGTCACCCAGCGAATAATGTCAACTGAGGCGGCTTCGCGCATATCGTCGGTATTGGGTTTGAAGGCCAACCCCAGCACGCCAATGGTACTGCCGCGCAGCGAACCCAGAATGGAGGTCAGCTTGGTTACAACCAGGCGGCGCTGGTCGTGGTTGATGTCCATCACGGCGTGCAGTAGTTGCGGGTGCAGTCCGGCCTCGTCGGCCATGTAGGCCAGCGCGCGCACGTCTTTGGGAAAGCAACTGCCCCCGTAACCGAGTCCGGCATCCAAAAATGCGCGCCCGATACGCTTATCGTAGCCCATGCCTGCCGCTACCTCCTTGACATCCGCGCCCAGGCGTTCGCAAATTTGCGCAATCTCATTGATAAAGGAAATCTTGGTAGCCAGGAAGGCGTTCGAGGCATATTTGATCATTTCCGCCGTGTAGAGATCAGTAATCACGATAGGCGCGCGTAACGGCAGGTAGAGTGTAGCAACCTGACGCGCCGCCCCCTCGTCCGAAGAGCCAAGCACCACGCGGTCAGGCATCTGGAAATCCTGAATAGCTGAACCTTCGCGCAAAAACTCAGGGTTTGAGACCACCGCGAATTGCGCTTCGGGGCGACTCAGATTTTTGCGAATGATGCGTGTCACCACATCGCCACTGCCCACCGGCACCGTGCTTTTATTAATGATGATGGCGTAATGGTCGAGTCCCTGCGCGATGCTGCGCGCCGCGTTCTCCACGTAACGCATATCCGCGCCACCCTGCGTTGTGGCATTGGTGGGCGTGTTCACCGCGATAAAGATGAAGTCGGCGTCATCAAGCCCCTCGCTATAGCTGGTAGTAAAATGCAAGCGGCCTGCGTTCACATTGCGCTCGACCATCTCTTCCAATCCCGGCTCATAGATAGGCAAAACGCCCTCTTTCAGGCGTTCAATTTTCTCCGAGATAATATCTACGCAGGTGACGCGGTTGCCCAGGTCGGCAAAACAGGTGCCAGTCACCAGACCCACGTACCCTGTGCCAATCACACAAATCGTTGCCAAGTTGTTATTCCTCCACAGTCACAAAAGGATTTTCGTATTTTTCTTCGCCGATGGTGGTAGGTTCTCCATGCCCCGGAAACACCACCAGGTCTTCATCGAGCGCGTACAGCTTCTCTCGAATCGAGGTGACAAGCTGCTCATAGTTGCCGCCCTCGAAATCGGTGCGCCCGATGCCGCGCTGAAAAAGCGTATCCCCACTAAACACGCAATAGGGCGCGCTCACGAAGCAAACGCCGCCGCGTGTATGGCCGGGTGTTTCCAGCACATCCAGCGCCAGCGTGCCAAAGGAGATACGGTCTCCCTCTTTCAAAAGCATGTCCGGTTCGCGCTTCACCAGGGGCGCAGTGCGTCCATACATATGCGCGGTGCGTTCGTCGTTGAGCATATACACGTCGTCAGCATGGATCGCAAACGGCACAGGATAGACCGCGCTCACCTCGTCGATGGCGCAGATATGGTCAATATGTCCATGCGTATTGAGAATATATTTCGGGATGAATCCCAATTCTTCGATACGGCTCAAAATGCGCGGCGCTTCATCGCCAGGATCGATAATCACCGCCTCGTGCGTGACGGGGCAGGCATACAAATAACAATTCTCCTGAAAAATCCCTACCGTGATACACGCCACAAGCGGGCGCGTATCGTCCAGCTCGTCCTGCGCTGTTTCGTTCTCGTCATTATCGGGCATGTTGTGCTTCTCCCTGCCGCTATGCTGATGCTTGCATTGATGTACATTATAGCACAGGGGTTTAGCGGCTCATTGCGCGAAGTCCGCAAATTGGCGTCGCTACTGGACACAGATGAGAATTATCGCTACAATCAAGTCATGCATAATCTGGAGCCGCACAAACTGATCGAGGCCAGTCCTCTCTTTCGTGACTTACATCCGCGTGAAACAGCGGATGTGATTGCGCGTTTGCAGCCGATCAGCTTTCCACGCGGAACACTCATTCTCGAACGCGGGAGCTGGCACGGACAACTCTACATTGTGGCCTCTGGTCTTGTCAGCGTTCTTTTGCAGGAAGATCGCAACGAACTGGCGGTAGCGCAACTGGGGCCAGGCGAGTGTTTCGGGGAGATGTCACTGATTACGGGCGAGCCGCCCTCGGCAACGGTACGCGCCGAACAGGATACCAACTTGTGGACCTTGCCGCAGACTGATTTTCTCGCGCTTATTGGAACCTGCCCGACGTTAATGCGCAACATCAACGCTATTCTCGCGCTGCGCTTGAGCCGCACCAATCAGCAAATTCTCGTCAATCATGCGACGCAACTGGTTGAGCTATCCCTGCTTGATGACGCTGCTCTGCCTTTACAGCGTTCGCTTAGTTTGCATATCGCGGATGCTCTGGCGATACGCGGCCAGAAGCGCGTGCTGCTGCTCGAAGTCTGCGGGCAGGATGAGGCTATTGGCCCGCATTTCGCGCACCATCCTGGGCAAATACGCCCATCACTGCTGGACTGCGCTCGCGATCATAGCCTGATTGCGCGGCATCGCGCGCCCACCAGGACACCCGAAGGTCAACGCTACGTGGCTCTCGCGGCTTTGGCATCCAATGCGCAACAACTCGCTGAAATGGATAGTGGCATACTGGCGACCATCATTGACGTTGCGAGCGCTTATGATTACGTGCTGCTTGTCACCACGAGCAGCACGCCTCACGCGCTGGCGCGCAGCGTTGCCGAAGCGTCCAACCGCTCTATCATGATCGTCTCTCATACCATGCTGCATGAAGCGTCATCATGGCTTGCTACAGGCAAAACAGCAAACCC
The DNA here is from genome assembly GCA_963769535.1 of uncultured Chloroflexia bacterium. Classification (GTDB taxonomy): domain Bacteria; phylum Chloroflexota; class Ktedonobacteria; order Ktedonobacterales; family Ktedonobacteraceae; genus CF-113. Next base: position 1,864,645 of record CAVYMC010000011.1, read on the forward strand.
GGCAGTGTTTGTGGCGCATGTTCCTGCGCGTCCCACTATCGGCTCGCAAGATGATTACGCGGCGCAACTGGGTTGTGAGGTGACGCGCTTGCTGCCAGCAGATATGCCTTTGTTGGCGCAATGTTGGGATGAAGGGAAGACGTTACGCCAGTTTGCTCCCGATGCTGAACTGACGAAAGCGGTAGATTTCGTGGCGCGGTTCATTGCGCGTCAAACGGTCGGCATTGCCTTTGGTGGAGGTGGCGCGCGCGGCTTTGCGCACCTGGGCGTCCTCGAACAACTGGTGCAGCACGGCGTGCCGGTTGATTACATTGCCGCCTGTAGCAGCGGCATTATCACGCCCGGCATGTATCTGATCGGCAAATCATTTGCCGAGAGCGAAGAGATCTTCCTGCAAATTCAGCGCAACATTGTGCGCTGGCGCATCCCGCGCACTTCTATTTTCTCGAATGCCGGTCTGAAGCGGATGCTGCGTGATTTGTGCGGCGAATTGCGCTTCGAGGACCTGACCACGCCATTCGCGATGGTGGCGGTTGATCTCAGCACGCGCGCTGGCGTTGTGTTTGATCGCGGTTTATTGTGGCAGGCAGGTCTTGCCAGTACCGCCCTGCCGGGCATATTTCCGCCCGTGCTGGTTGGCGATCATATCCTGATGGACGCGGGAATGCATGACCCCGTACCTATTCGCCTGCTGCGCAAGATGGGCGCGCACATCCTGATCGCCTCGGAACTGGGGGGACAGGAGCCGCCTTCGCTTGAAAGCGCGACGCCCTGGCTCAAAGAATCGCCGCGCCGCCCGCTTACATACGCCCGCTCGCCGCATATCGTGGACTTAATACTGCGCACCTATGACCTGGCAATGGCAACCATCGGAATGCACAGTATTCGCGAAGCCGATGTCGTCATTCGCCCCAAATTGCACCGCGTCTCGCTGCGCCAGTTCTCCGAAGGCCGCAAGTTCGTAGCCGCGGGCCGGGAAGCAGTGGAGCAATCGCTGCCTGAGTTGCGAGGACACCTGCCCTTTCTTTCCCTGGAATAATATCGATGGGGAGCCAGGGCGACCGCGAGGGTCGCCCGTACAATACACGAATGACTCCGTGAGATAGGAGTAAACCGTCTGGTTTGTGGTGCTGGTTACTCAAAGCGAGCCAGGTGATTTCAGCCGAAATCATTACCGCTCCGACTCATGTTTGGTCGCCTACCTCCTTTTCGATCTGGCGGCTTTTGCTCTCCCTGATGCTCAGGACAGTAACGCTGAAATGCGTTTTTCTCAGTGAGCAAAAAGCGGGTATTACATCCTGATTTGGCGCACTTCACCGTGTGGCCTTTTTCTGGCATGTGTATTCTCCTTTCATGCCTGATATGCACCCGATAACCTACTAAGCACGGAAGATCGCAGCTTGCTTACTATGTGAAGTCAGGCAACAAGTAAAAAAGCAAATTGGTGATGGAAAGTGCTAGAGTTGAGGAAGTATAGCAAAATATTGCTTGCTTGTCTACTATGAGATACGAAAAATATAAGGATAGAAAGAGGGCGAAAATTGAGAACTATCCTATAACTCGCTAAATTTCGCACTCTCGGCCTAGATTGGAAGAGGGGTCTAGCCTCAAGGGGGTCCTGTCACGTCCGCAGAATCGCCATTCTGCGACGTGGGGAAAATAGTTACCAATATCTCTTTTCATAGGGAACTTCCCAGTGGCGTAATTTTATAGCTGTTTTTACATCAATGAGGTCAAGCGGTGAAGCTTTTAGTCGTACCAGCGCACCATACTGGATAGTAGCGCATTCTTTTTCTTGCTCTTCTATCGTCTCACTCAACCAGGTTGCATAGAGTGTATTCGTTGCTTCAGGATGAGCTTTTAACCACATGTGATACCGATAGGAATGCCATGCTTCATGGACAATATCAGATGCATATCTTTTTGTAGGATTGGGGAAAACACTACTCTTATTGGCAGAAAGGAAAACAGGTATTAGTGCTCGTGACTCCATACCTGAGCCTCTATCAACTTGCTGGATTATGCCTATATATTGTCTGACAAAGTTGTAGAAATCAGGAGCCCTATCTTGTAATAAATCCAAGGCTTGCTGTGTCCCGTTTGTGAATTGTTCATCTCCTCTAATTTGGACAGCATACAATCCTCTATCTGGGTCAATCCAATTTGCGGAAACGCTTATTAGTGGCGCTTCTCCTCCATTTATTTTTGTCGCCATTGTCAGATAGAGCCGGTCAGTAAGCTGTGCAATGACTCCTTGTTTCTCCAACGACATGCCCTCAGAAAAGGAGGGTGAGGGTTGTTGCTCTGTTGGAGGATAGTATTCGCCCCTTTCCATATGCTATATATTGCAGAGTTTAGTATAGCATAATCAGTTGTTAATCCAATTTTAATTGCATCTAATTTTATTGCTATTTTTACAAAACTATCCTATACTGTCAGAGTATCTCATCGATATTCTTAGTGCTTAGTTTATAGATCGTAGGATAGTTGTCATTTTGGCGATATTGCTATCTCCACTCTCAAATTCTTTACTTCTTACCATTGTGATTGTAGTACGTGTCTTGAAAGGCTATCCAACAGGAGTTTTCTGATGAGTTCTAATACACAAGGTTCTCCGCAAGGATACAATGGTCCGACACAGCCTGCACAGTATCCGTATGGTAGTGGTGGTACAACGCAATATGGAGGATTTCCACCAAATCCGTATGGCGTGGGCGTGCCACCTCCTCCGCCACGATTTCCAAAACGAACAAACAGGTGGTTAATTCTTCTGATTGTTGTTCTAATTTTTGTTGTAGTTTTATCCGTTTCTGGATTTGTTTGGGCTATCACCAGATCACCTGCAACGGCGGGAACTTCATCTACTCCAACTACAACCGTACCTAGCTCCACAGCTAGCGTACAGCCAACCACGGCACAGACCCAACTCGTAAGTTCACCAATTACTCCGACTCCTGTAGTGACGCAGCCTCCTGACCCTACAAAACAGGGAAAAGCTATTTCCAGTAACCAAACTGACCCACCATATACAACCCCTAATGGGACAGTGATTTGTTCTGGCGATGTTTCCGTGGCAGAACCAAACGGTACAACACATCATCCTGACTCAGACCCAACGACGGGAGAAGTGGTTGCAATAACAGGTAGTGGCTACACGATTACATTTACCAATTCCGCAAGCTGCATACAGTATCCGTCCCTCACAAGAGACCAAGCAAGTGCTATTCTTGCAGGGCTGGAAGCACAACAAAAAAGTTCAGGATGTGTGAATAACGCTGGTTGTACTGGTCCTGAGCAAGTATGGATTTTTCCATAACGCACAAATATATTCATGGATGGAATTAAAACGGAGCTTGACGCATCAGGCTCCGTTGTTTATACAATTTGCTTTCTTAGCTCTGCAAATGAGTCAAGAGTCGGACAAGGTTTTGTTGGCGACATTGAGCATAAAATGTTTTGTTTGGCGGAGAGCAGTTAGAGGCTAGTATGAAATGCATTTCGCTACATTCGTGTATAGAGCTACTTCCGGTTCTTCATTGCCGAGGTGCGCCCAATTATTCCACTTTAGCATTTCATAGAACTATATAGATTATTGGCTTTCTGTAAGATTTGCTGAGATGTCGCGTCATAGCCATTGATCTGAGTAGTTGCTGAACCTATGGCAGCTTGTGCGTTTTGTATCGCGGTGTTCCCATTATGCAAGGCAGTATCGATGTCGCTTTGTGTCACCCCTGGTGCTTGTTGGCCTAAATTGTTCCAATGTTGCTGGATGGCATTCACGAAACTTTGCCCATTGGATATGTCCGAAGCCACAACGTTTTTATCGCCGACAAATACTCCATCATCACCTTGAATAACCCCCACATCGCCTTGAACGACACCTACGTCGCCTGCCACTACTCCGCCGTTGCCGTTGGCACATCCAGCCTGAGCATCATTTTGTTCAGTTTGATAGTCTTTCTGCTCATGATTGAGATCGTTTTGATATTGACCAAATAAGGAGTTAAAATTAGCATCGTTATTCAGGGTATTTATCGCACTTCCGATATTTTGGAGATCGTAGTTGAGCCTATTTTGCTGGTCTGCCGTGGCTGTAGCGGTGGCTGAAAGCGCAATGGCGGTCGCCTGAGCGTTAGCAGCATTTTGGTTCGTTTGAGTAACATTATTCTGCAAACTCATGATGGCGTTATTATAATCGTCAATACTTGCTGGGGTGAGCGTAATAGACGCAAGTGTCCCATCTTGTTGCGGAAATTCTATGGTGACATTATTTCCACTAAAGGAGCCTGCAAAAGTGTGACCATTGACATCGAGATTAAACTGGGAACCAGTCAAAACAGCACTAAAACTTGTATGGACTGGGCTTACTTGCAACATATTCGTGTAGGTATTTGTTACAACGTTTGCCTGGTTCCATTCACCCGATAAAGTACCGCTCGTACTGATGAATTGAATGAACAAAACATAATTAGAGCCAGATGCAAGATAGCCGCCTGGTGGAGGTGGATTATTGTTCAGTTGTGAACGAGTGTTGCTGGCAATTACAGTAGAGGTGCTATTTGTGCTACTATTTGAATTAGTGCTGGGCTTGGTTGTTGCGCTGGCACAGCTTGAAAAGAGCATGATGAATATACTCAGAAGTACTCCAAGCCTAAGCATTTTCATTTCTATTCTCTGCTCTCTAAAAGTCCGGCATAAATGATTTGAACATTATGAAAAGATTTGTACCATCTTACGTTATTATCGCACATGGTCAAGCACTGACGCATACCGTTCTTAGGGGCTACAAGCTCATTATAGAGAGTCGGCTGAACATGAGAAGAGTAAATAGGTTATTGTTCGGTTAAGATGCAGTTGAGATTTATAACTAAATAGCACAAAAGCTTATTGATTTTCCATCAGATGATGGACATCGCACAATAGTTCGTCTGCGGTATTGGGGAGATTGAGCAAATAGGAGGCAAAAGATTAGCTGACTAGATCATTTACACTTCCTCAATCCTTTTTCGCAAGGCTTTTCTTAAATGGGTTCCTGTTTTTGTTAGTATTTCTAAGAGGTTAATATTTTGGTTAATTTTCTTGCCATGTACCACATCTGAGCGGAGATCGTGGGAACGACTTATATCTTGTTTAATTGCCTGCCTTTCAAGCTCATTGCTGCTTATATAGTATGCTATAGCTAATGCAAGAGTTTTTGACATCTGATAGCTGCTCTCATCAGACAAAAACAGTGCTTCTAAAGCTGTCCAATAGTCAATCAGTTTATCCTCGTTCTTTGTTCTTGTATAAGCATCCTCAAGCCGTGTTATTACTATTGATAGCTTGGAGTTTTTAATCGCTTTCTTTGCCTTTTTATACAGTTTAGGCAAAATGGCTATGTCTTCCTGGGTTAATATAAATGGCTCTCCGCTAAAGGCTCCTGGCAAAAGGAGGGGGGAATATGTGGAACCTTGATTTGGTCGAAACGGTTGTCCAGGTACATCCCAATAAGAGGACACAATGCCTACAGGATTATCTTTTATCAGCCTGAGAGCTAAAATAACGGCTTGTGCAATTATCGTTGCTTCTTGATTATCAGGAGGCTCTATTCTCCCAACGGAATGACGTATCTCTAAAAATATTTTTGGAATATCTACATGTCTGCCGAAAAACGGAAAACGGTACACCTCTTTAACCGCTCGTGTTTTTTCTTCATAAGTTGCTTGGCGCAAAGTAACACCACGATCTAAACGGATAGTATTATCATCAAAACTTAGATTACGAATATGGACGAGCCATACACCTTCAAAGCTTTCTAAATAAATATATTGTTCGAGCTTCTCATAGATAGCTTCAAAGGCTGCCGGTTTGAACGTAAAATCGAGGGCGGTTGTTAAATATTCTAATAACAACCCTATGACGTGTCTCTCAATAAAATATTTTTGTGAACTGACCTCGCTAGGCATTACTCCTGCTGCATCAAGAGACAAGATAGAGGCAAGAGACTCGGTATTTAGAACTATATTTTCAACGCTTGAATACTCAGGAAGGCTCAAAAGCTCATCGCGATAGATAGCGTATAATCGTCCGAAATCCACTGTATAGATACCGCCTCGTGTTTGATACCCATTCTCGGTAAAAGTAACCTCTAGGTCTTCGATATAAGGTACTTGTTTGGTTGCCAAAAGCCGTAAAGCTCCTTGTATCCATACCTCACAAGCTTTTTTTAGTTTGTTGTTTTTACTCATTAAATGAATACCTCTACTACACTGACGTTTTATCTATTTGCTTCGATAGTAAGCTCATTACCATTGACATGTGCCTGTTAAACTTGAAGCTTTCCCTCCACAATTTTAATCTCCTCTTCCATCAACCCATACAGTTCATATACAAGTCTGTCAATCTGTTGATCTGTGAGTTTAATCTGTTGCTGAATGATTGTCTTGTCGTGAGGCACCTTTGCATCATTCAGGCGCTTATAGAGAGCTATCATCTTTCCAACAAGTTCTACCAATCGATCATGACGAGCTTTGTCTGTAGGTTCAGAGAAATCGATAGTACGGATAGGAAGCTGTTTCATATACTTAGTAAAGTAGCGAAAGAAACCACCTCTCATTTGAGTACTAACGCTTTTTAGGTAGAAATCCAAGAGCTTACTATTTAGAAGCCCTAGAATATATTTAGGTGACTCAGTTACGCCACTCTTCAGGGTAATCCCGTATCCACTGGTAAAAGTATAGTCACCTGTTTCATCAAGTGCGAAGGAGGCGCTGTCGGCGATATCTGGAACCAATATCTTTTTGTCACACATAATATCGATATTCTTCGGATAAATATACGCAAACCAGTTTGACCCAACCATTCTCCGATGTTCTCTGTTTTCCAGATAGCTTTTGTTTTCTAGAAGGTAAGTATACGTGTTCGGAAATCTATCCTGTAGCTCTTTCTCGGTGATTTGAGTTGCCCGCCCATTTATATCCTGGTAGGGTAAAATAACAACCTTACCGGATGGTAGTACTCGATAAGGCTTTATCTCTCGTCCTTGCAAAAAGAGAGATACAGCATCGCGTTCAAGTTTAACATTTCGATTGAGTTGCTTAGAATGGGCTGTTATCAAATTGCCATCAGTAGAAACTAGGTCTAATACATAAATCTCGTTCGCGCTTGTTCGTATTCCTTGCGCTATTCTCTCAGCAATATTTTCCATTGTTACGGGTATCATACTTAGCTTCTTATACAAATCAGTACTATTGCCTATAACAAAGTTCCATTCACTTTCGGTTATACTCTCGGCAGGAACTGATCCTTCTAAGGCCTTTTCTGAATTGCGCCAGGCCAAGAGGTCATCTACTCTTACTACACGACATTGCTTGCTTCCTGCTTTATCCAAGAACATAAGACAAGTATATGTTGTCGCTTGCTCGAAAACTTGCTTGTCTCCAAAATGGACAACCTCAGACAAGTAGCGATTATGCGATAAAAGAGCGCGGAGGGGTTCTCCATACTGAGCGGTGAAAAACTTGTGGGGTAGGATAAAACCAAGTTGTCCATGACGATTTAACAATGACAATCCCTTTTCAACAAACGCAACATAAATATCGTAGTTGCCCTTTCCTGCGGCTTTATATGCTTTTTTGTAATACTCAACCTCAAGTGGCACCCACTCTTTGAGTGCTTGAATGCGGATATAGGGAGGATTGCCAATGACCGCATCAAAGCCAGGGTCGTCACCTGCAAATGCCTGGGGAAAAGCACTTGTCCAATCAAATGCATTAATGCGATACTGCGTTTCATCATCAAAGAGAGGCAAGGTAGGGGTATTATAAAAATTGGAGTCAATGAGAGAGTTGCCGCATTTAATATTGCGATCAAGATCAGGCAGTGCTCGCTCATGGAGAAAACTGAGTTGAGCAATCAAAGATTGGTTTGATTCGCCTTCGAGGACTTTAAGGAGGAGCGACAATTTCGTTACCTCAACGGCCTGGGGGTCAATATCCACGCCATAAATGCTGTTGAGTAGAATACGTTTTTTCTCCTGAGTAGTTAAGAGCCATAGTCCACCTTTACCTTGATACAATTCTTTACGATGCTTGTCTGTCCCTTCTTCAATATAGCGATCTCGATGCCAATCAAGTAAATACTGATAGGCAACAATCAGAAATGAGCCTGAACCACACGATGAGTCAACAATTTTAATTTTGCTGGCACTCCCTCGTGAGCCTGGTTTTTTCCCTTCAAGTAATTTGTCCAGTATATGCCGAACAATATAGTCCACAATAAAGGGGGGTGTGTAATAGACGCCACCGGCTTTTCTGACTTCTGGTTTTTCCTCAACCTGTACCTGATGCGCTGGCAAAAGGCGAATGACTTTGCCAAGAAACTGCTCATAGACTTTTCCTAACACATCTGCTGGCAGGGCTGAAAACTCATACGGACTCTCAGGATAATACAGCCTTGTGATAATCTCTTTGAGCGGTTTATCTTCAATAACAAGATGGGGAGTCAGCGTATCGGGTGCTTCGGGAACATCCTTCTCTTTTTTAAAGTGAAAGAGTCCAGAGTTATAGCGTTCATCTGCCTCTTCAAAAAGCCTGCACAGGCGTTCATAAACGCCAGAACCTTTTACTATGCCTCGTAGCCGTTCATATTCCTCTATACCCCGATCTTCACAAATACGTAGGAAAATAATGCGGTCAATGGTCATCTGAACAGCAAAATTCAGTTCCCGTTGCGTGAGTGTTTTATTCCGGCGGGCTAAGTGACTGGCAAGCATTTCCCGCCATGACTCTATCTCTTGCAAGAATGCAGCATCAACCTCAGTCGTTCCTCGCTTGCCTTTGGTTGCTTCTGCATAGGTATCAAACGAGCCTTTAAGTATGGCCTCGCGCGAGAAGACAGATGCAATTTCCTCCCAACGCTGCGGATAATCAGTATAGGTGACATAGTTAATGCGGGCTGCTGCTGCTTTATCGTCTCGGTCAGGTTTGACTCGGCAATCGTAAATGGCTAATTCCTCAAAATCGGTGAGAATACTCAGTGGAAGCTTTGCAGACCAAGCATAGCGTCGGAGTTGAAATGCTGGCTCGCTCGCATCTTTCAAGTTAATTGCTGGTTTTTTCGCTTCGACAAAAAATTTGCGAGTGCCACCTATTCGGAAACTATAATCTGGCGCTTTTGTCGCGCCGCCAATTTTGATGGCATCCTCATTCACAACATCTTTATACGCCTCTGCGTATCCTTGCTTGTTATTGACATCCCATCCCAGGGCTTCAAAAAAGGGGTTAAGAAACTCAATGCGAAGTTGTGCTTCGTTATATTGATTTGACTGATAAGCAGCGCGGTTACGGTTATACCGTTCAATTAGTTCAAGTACTGTTTGTGGTGCGGCCATTTTACTTCTTCCTACGTTGCCTCAATGAGTTTTCTGCTAGGCTCGCTTATTATAACGCATAGCTCGGCAGTAGGAAACAAGAGAAAGGACATAATGTGTACTAATTGAAACCTTTGGTGATATTTTTACACCTGACAGAGAAGATGTGATAATAAACATCTGCTACATCTCTATACTCGTTCTGTGGAAAGTGTGTTGTACCTGTTGTGAGAACTCCTATCCTCCAGCACGTTTGACCTTATATCCCAATTCAGTCAATTTCGCCATCACTTTATCACAATGGTCTCCCTGGATTTCGATATTCCCATCCTTGACGGCGCCACCAGAGCCGCACAACTTCTTGAGTTGTTGCGCCAGCGTAGTCAGCTCTGCCACGCTTCCCATCACCCCATCTATAACTGTGACAGTTTTCCCTCCGCGCCCTTTACGGTCACGCATCACACGCACAAATCCATCACTTTTACGAGTCGGTTGGGTCGGTTGAGCGCAGCGGCATTTTGTATATGGCAACCCGCAGGTGGGACACGTCTTTACGCGCCCACTGTCGGTTGAATAGACGAGCCGGTCTGGCATCAAAAGTAGTTTCCTTTCATATATTTTTTATAGCTCAGTCACTTATGTAAGCAGCGGAGAGTATGATTAGCTTGTCGTATATAATGCGGCCATCATGCTAAAATGCGCTATCGCGTTTGGCGGCTCAGTCTCCCCGCTCAGCTCCCGGTAGATGGTTGCTACATTGACTGCTATACGTTCGCCATCCGTCCACGTTGCGTAGCGGTCCAGCGAGATGTCTTGAGCGGCTTCGGAGACGGGCATACCCGCCTCGTAGCGTTGGCGCGTTTCGTGGTAGATGTATTCAAAATAGCTTTTAATCTGCGCAACGCCATGTTTGTCGGTGATAGGGCCGTGTCCTGGAACGATGGTCTCAACATCCATCGCCAGAATGCGGTCGAGAGCTTGCAGCCAGTTGCCGGTCGGCCCCGCCCACATGACGGGATGCCCGCCGATGAAGAGGATGTCGCCGGTGAATACCACGCGGTCGCCGGGGATATGCACAAGCGTGTCGCCCTTTGTATGGGCCGGTCCTACTTCGATCAGATGCGCCATTTTATTGCCTATGTGAACGGTCAATTCGCCCTCAAAGGTTTGTTGTGGCGGCGTCAGCGTGATGTTCTCGAAGTCGAATTTGCCGAAACAATGCTGGAAGTACGCGCCCACCTGTCCCATCGCCGGCGCCTGCTTGAGCAGCATGGCGAACTGAGCTGGCTGAATGCCCTCGACCATCTCTTCGGCGGTGCGCCGTGATGCGATGATCCGTGCATCGGCCACCAGCTCATTGCCGTAGCAGTGGTCGCCGTTGGCGTGCGTATTCACCACCATATCGATATGCGCAGCCGCAGGAAGTGAGCGGCGCATAGTGTCCAGCATTTCACCCGTCAGTTTTAAGTCGAAGAGTGTATCGATAAGCAGAGACGCTTCGCCATCGGTGATAAGGCCCGCGTTGCTCCATCCCCATGTGCCGTCCGGCTGGAGATAGGCGTATATATCGTTACCAAGATCGTGTAGCCCCCTGGTATATTGCCAACCAGTCATAAATTCGCCTCGCTTTCATTGCGGTAAATCGTAGTGGAAGGACGTATTACTTATTGTGAAGGTTATGAGTGCATTTTACCATTTCTTTGTTTGTACATGATAGGGACAAGGGGCGGGGGCCTTGTCCCTAATGAACTTTGACAACCGAAAAGGGTAATGGGAGCACCCCACTGTCCCCACAAAAAAAAATTATCGCGCAAAATGAGCGGTATATGTCCTGTATTTTACAGAAATATCAAAAATAACAGAGCCTTGTCCCTACAGACGATGACCCCATTACCCCATTCGGTCGTCAAAATTCATCAGGACGGGAGAGGTTGGATTTGACACGATTGATGCAGGCGCATATACTGCCAGTACGGTAAATATAAATCTGGGGAGTAAAATAAATGCCCAGTCTGGAAGGAACCAGTTTAGGTCGCTACCGCCTGATGCGCCGCTTAGGGCACGGCGGGATGTCGGAAGTCTATCTTGCCTATGACGAAGTGATGAAGCGCGAGGTGGCTATTAAGGTAGTGAGCAGCACTCACACCGATTATATCGAGCGCTTTCAACGCGAGGCCGAGGCCATTAGCGGGCTACAACATGACCATATCCTTCCTGCTTATGATTTTGGCGAACAACCTCCCTGGCATTACCTGGTTATGCCCTATATAGCGTATGGCACATTGCAGGATGTGCTCGAAAAAGGGTCGGTGTCGCTAGAATACGCGGGCGAACTGCTGGAACAAATCGCCAGTGGTCTCCAATTCGCGCACAATCAAGGGGTGATTCATCGCGATATCAAGCCCTCGAATATTTTATTACGCGATGACCATTACGTTTACCTGGCGGATTTTGGTCTGGCGAAAGCGTTGGACGACCCTGGAAAAGTGACTCAGACGGGTGTGCTGCTTGGCACACCGGAATATATGGCTCCCGAACTGGCGGATGGCCCGGCCACCAAAAGCAGCGATGTGTACTCGCTCGGCATTTTGCTTTACCAGATGGTGACGGGTAAAATACCCTTTACAGGTGATACGCCACTCATTGTGTACCTGAAGCAGATGCGCGAACAGCCCATCCAGCCGTCGCGTGTTAATCCCGGCATTCCGCACGCGATAGACGTGGTGATTATGCGAGGGTTAGAAAAAGATCCGCGCCGCCGTTATGAAACTCCAATGGCGTTGGCGCAGGCGTATATGCGCGCGGTACGCGAGTCCCAGGCACAGCCATTACCTCTGGATCAGAGCAGAACAGCCGATAGTGGCGCGACCGCTTTCGATATGCCTGCAAGTCCGCCGCCACGCAGAAATGACGCTGTTCCACCCACCTCCAGTCCACCTGTTCCTCCGTCACCTGTCCTACCAATGGAACCAATTATGCCACCTGCCAGGCCGCAGCAGCCAGAGAAACTGATCCTTCACCCTGTTCCACCTGATCCTCTGGCCGCGCGAAGGCAAGCGCCACCCGCGAGAATTGGCGGAAACGCCGCAACGCCTGTCTATCCACGCGATCCCCGGCGCAGGCGCGTTCCGGCGCACAGGGAAAGCCGGAACTCACTGCTTGGCCTTTCCGTGCTCATTGGCCTGTTATTCATCATTCTCACGGGCGTGATCTTCTACGCCGTTGCCAGTCATACAAATACTAATCACGTCACGAGCAATGGAGCAACGACAACGGCAGAGAGCGGCGCCACTGCTACGCCCGCAGTGTCGCCCAGCCCCCAACCCCAGACCTCCAACCCCAGCCCGACACCAGATTTTGGCGCCACGGCTACCGCCGTGACAGGTCAACCCCCTTCGCTCGTCGATAACCTGAGCAGTGATAATGGCTCGTGGAGCAATGATGGTCAGGCCTGCGCTTTCCAGAATGGAACATACCACGTGCTGGTAAACCAAACCAACTTTCTCCAGCCATGTATGGATACAAAATTTACCATGAACAACGGCGCCATTAAAGTTGATCTCTCTCTTTTGCGGGGCAGCGATGCAGGCATTATTTACAGCAAAAGCATCGACCAGTTTTACGATTTTGAGATCACCAGCCAGGGTCAATTTTTCGTTCGCCGCCACGATGCCAACGGGGGCGGTAATTACATCTCCCTGATTCCCGCGACCAGTACACCGGCAATTGCCCCCGGTTCCGCGACCAACACGTTGCTCATGATCGTCAACAACGGCGATTTCACCTTTTTCATCAATGGCGTCTTCGTAAGCGAAGCGAAAGATTCCACGTACAACACCGGTCAAATCGGTTTTGTGGCCGGAACGCTCTCGCCAGTTACCAGCGCCGATGCCAGTTTCTCCAACCTGACCGTCTACCCGCTCGCGTAAATTCTCCCAAATTCTCCATGCATCCCGCAAATCTTTATGAGATTTTTGTAACTTTCTGTTGTCATCTGCCCGGTTGCGCGTTAGAATATTTATTGGAGGCTCGATTATCTGGTGGCTTTTAACAATCAAAAACGGCATCATCGGGAATGATGCGTGGCTCCATCCCGATGAATTTTAATGATCGGATAGGGTAATTGCCTGGTTCCGTCCGCCTCCGTCCTGTAGGGACAAGGGGTGGACGTGGGGAAGGGTGGGGGCCTTGTGCTTGTCCTCGTGGCAGCGAGATTCAGTTGGGGTATCGTAAGGCATGATGATCGCACTCCAACGAGGACAAGCACAAGGCCCCCACATCCACCCCACCCCGCCCCTTGTCCCTACAGGACGCCGGGGACGCAAGCGTTCCGATGGCACCATTACCCCTTCGGTCGTCAAAAATCATCAGGGCGGAGGCGAATGATTCGTCTTATTTCCGTTTTTGATCGGGAAAATTCATTAGAAGCATTAAATTGTCAAAATTCGTTAGTAAGGGATACAAAGACACACATGCAATCGAATAGATCAACGGCGGTAATGAAACCGCATAGCGGCGCGGCGCGTTTCCTCGATGCCTGTCATCATCGACAGCCTGATGCTACTCCCGTCTGGTTTATGCGTCAGGCGGGACGCTGCCTCGCGGAGTACCGCGAACTGCGCAAACGCTACGATATTCTCACTATGGCGAAGACGCCTGAACTATGCGCCCAGGTGACTCTTATGCCTGTAGAGCAGTTTGGCGTGGATGGCGCGGTGCTGTACGCCGATATTATGCTGCCCCTGGAAGGCATGGGCGTTTCGCTGGAGATTGAGCCTGATATTGGCCCCATCATCCATAACCCCATCCGCACGATGCAGGATGTCGAGCGCCTGCGCGTGCCTGAAGCCGAAGAATCTACTCCCTACGTGATGGAAGCCATCCGGTTAGTGCGCCGCTCGCTCGCTGGCAAGCAGGCGGTGATTGGCTTCTCCGGCGCGCCTTTCACGCTGGCGTGTTATTTAATCGAGGGACGTCCCTCGCGTGACTACGGCCTTGCCAAATCACTGATGTACGGGCAGCCGCAGGTGTGGCACGCGCTGATGGAGAAGCTGACCGAGGTGGTCACGCGCTACCTGCTGGCCCAGATAGAGGCGGGTGTGGATGTTGTGCAGTTGTTCGATAGCTGGGTGGGCGCGTTGAGTCCCAGCATCTACCGCCGCTTCGCGCAGCCCTACTCGCAGCGTATTTTTGAGGCCGTCAAAAAGACGGGCGCGCCTTCCATCCACTTCGGCACCGGCGCGGCCAGTCTGCTCGAATTGATGACCGAGGCTGGCGGCGATATAATCAGCGTGGATTGGCGCGTAGACCTGGATGATGCCTGGTCGCGCATCGGCTACGAGCGTGGCATCCAGGGCAATCTCGATCCGACGCTCCTGCTCGCTCCCTGGGAAACAATCGAAGAAGGGATGCGCGATGTGCTGCGCCGCGCAGAGCAGCGACCCGGCCACATCTTTAATCTGGGACATGGCGTGCTGGCCCCCACCTCGCCCGATATGTTGCGGCGGCTGGTTGAGGCCGTACACGAGGAAACACGGAGATGATTACGACAAAAACGCGCGTCGGCGTGTTGCTGATGACCTATGGCTCGCCTGCCACGCTTGACGATATACCCGTCTACCTGCAAAACGTGCGCGGCGGACGCCCTGCCGGTGAAGAATTGGTGCAGGAGTTTCGCCGCCGTTATGCCCTGATTGGCGGTTCGCCGCTGCTGCGCATCACGCAGCAGCAGGCAGCCGCGCTGGAGAAGGAACTGAACGACCAGCATCCCGATGGCCCCACGTTCCAGGTCATGGCGGGTATGCGCTTCGCTCCCCCATTTGTCGCTGATCTTGTGCCACAGGTGACTGCTGGCGCGCAAGAACTGCTGGGCATCATTATGTCGCCGCAATATTCGCCCATCATTATGAGCGGCTATGCCCGCGCGCTGGATGAGGCCATCGCCAGCCTACAGCGTCCCGACCTGACACATAAGCTGGCGGGTGACTGGCACCTGCAACCGTTCTTCTTGCAGGCGTTGGCCGAGCGCGTCGAGCAGGCGTTAGCGCGTTATCCCGAAGATGTGCGCCAGCATGTGCCGGTGCTCTTTACGGCGCATAGTATGCCCAAACGGGTCATCGAGAAGGAGCCGAACTACATCGGTCATTTACAGGAAACGGCGACGCGGGTCGCGGAACTGGTCGGGCTGCCCGCAGATCGCTGGCAATTTTGCTATCAAAGCGCGGGTCACACGCCCGAAGAGTGGCTCAAGCCCGATTTTGCCGACATCATGCCCGAACTGCGCCGCGCTGGTGAGACGCATGTGCTTATCGCGCCCATTCAGTTCCTGGCCGATCATCTCGAAATTCTCTACGATATCGAGATTGGGGCGCGCCAGCAGGCTGAGGAGCAGGGTATCTCGTTTGCTCGTATCGAATCGCTGAATACCTCGCCCCTGTTCATCAAAGCATTGGCAAGCGTGGTTGCGGAGATGCTATAGATTCCTAACTGGACGGAATGCCGCCGGCATTGCAGTCAAGTAAATTCGCGCATAAAGTACAGAACTACATGCGCGCGTCCCCGATACTCGGAGAGACGAACCATTGTTCCCCCGTTGGACTCGAGCGCAAAATCTGGCGCGAGTGAGCCGACGTTGACTTCCGTTGCATCATCTCCCATAGTTCTCCTCCTTTTGAAAAATTTGTCAGGTATTCCCCAGGTGAAGGCATCTCGATATGTCCAGATGCCTTCACCTGGGGAAATGCGCATAGGACAAACTACGCGAGCGTGGTCTGCTTCCGCATTTGCCCGGCATCCGACTCTATCTGGCTTTCCGGCGGCGCGGGCGGTGTCGCGCGTCTCCTGCCGAAGCGTCCCCGGACATCCTCAACGATCACGTAGAGCGTCGGCACCAGGAGCAGCGTCAGGATGGTCGAGGTGGTCAGTCCACCGATGACAACGATTGCCAGTGGCCCGGCGATGAAGACGCCCGCCTTACTCAGGCCCAGCGCCATCGGCAGCAGAGCGAGGATAGTGGCGATGGCCGTCATCAGGATCGGTCGCAGGCGACGGCGACCTCCCTCTACCACGGCGGCTCTGGCATCCAGCCCCCTGGCCCGGTATTGATTCACCAGGTCGAGCAGCACGATGGCGTTGGTGACCACAATGCCCACCAGCATCAGCAAGCCGATCAAGGCCGGTACGCCCAGCGTCGTATGGGTGATCAGCATCAGCAGGATCGAGCCGGTGGCCGCAAACGGGATCGACACCAGCAGGATGAGCGGTTGGATGATGCTGCGGAAGGTGGCTACCATCACCAGGTAGACCAGCACGATGGCGATGAGCAGCGCGAGGAGGAGACCTGAGAAGGCCTGCGACTGGCTGGCGGTCACACCTCCCAGCGACACGGTGGCCCCGGCTGGCAGGCTAAGCTTATTGATGCGCTGCTGGACATCCTGGCTGACGGCGCCGGTATTGGAACTCGTGATGGTCGCGCTCACTGTCGCGGTACGCACCCCGCCCAGGTGGGTGATCTGGGACGGGCCGTTGATCTGTGTCACTGTGGCAATATCGCCCAGCCTGACGTTGCCGGTCGGACCCGGAATCAGGAGGGCTTGCATAGCCGACACGGTATCAGCAGGGGTACCCAACATGATATCGACATTCTCTTGCGATCCGCCAAGCGCGATCTTAGTCACAGTCGTGCCGCTATAGACTGCGCGCAGTTCCTGACCCACCTGCGCGGCCGTCAAGCCGTGCAGCAGCGCCCTGCTGGGGTCAACCTGCACGTTGATGAGCGGCGATGCATCGACCAGATTGCTCGACACGTCAGTCGTATTGGGCGCCTGTTTCACGGCGCTCAGCACCAGTTGCGTCGCGGCTCGCAGCGTTTGATCGTCGGACGCCTGCACGTTCACGGCCAGGCCGGAACTGTTAAACCCCTGGCTGGCGGCGCTGAGCGTGACGGTTCCCGCGCCCGAAAGCTGATGCAAGCGGTTCTGTACGGTCTGCTGCAAGGCGACCTGGTCGGCATTCGCATCGGTCGTCACGGCAAAGGTGGCGCTGTTGGACCCTCTCCCCCCGCTGAACGAACTGGCGACCGACCCGCTCGATCCGATGGTGACCTGGTAGGTTTGAACGCCAGACACGCTGGCGAGCGCCGCTTCAACCTGCCTGGCCGCCTGGTCAGTTTGTTCCAGGCTGGTGCTTGTCGGCAGGGTTTGCGTGATCGTGAAGGTGTTCTGGCTGGAATTGTCGAAAAAGTTGGTTCCCAGGCGCGGCACCAGTGCCATCGAACTGAAAAAGATCACCAGCGCACCCATGATGCTGACGAGGCGATGAGTTGTCACCCAGCGCACCGCCGGCACATACCCTCGTTCCAGCAGAGTCATTTGCTCGGGCTGGTCTCCCTGTCGCGCAGGCGTTTTTTGAGCCTTCGGCGCTTTGAGGAACCAGTAGGCCAGCACAGGGATGATGGTAAGCGCCACAAAGAGCGAAGCCAGTAGAGCAATCGTCACCGTGACGGCGAATGAGCTGAACAGTTCGCCCACGAAGCCGCCGGTGAAGGCGATGGGCAGAAAGACGGATACGGTCGTCAAGGTAGAGGCGGTGACGGCTCCGGCCACCTCGCGCACTGCGCCGGTGATCGTCGCGAGCTTGTCCTCTCCGCTGTCTTGTCGCAGGTGGCGTTGGATGTTTTCCAGCACGACGATGGAGTCGTCAACCACGCGCCCGATGGCAATCGTCAATCCCCCCAGGGTGAGAATGTTGAGCGAGAACTGACCCACCCCTAAACCGATGAGGGCAATGATGACGGACAGCGGGATCGAGACCGCTGTGACCAGGGTTGAGCGCAGCGAGAAGAGAAAGACGAGGATCACCAGGATGGCGAAACCAGCGCCGATCAATCCCTCCGAGACCAGTCCATTGACCGAGCTTTGCACGAACGGGGACTGGTCAAAGACCACGAAGATTCTGGCGTGATGTCCCAGTGTACTCTGAAGCGACGAGAACTTGTTCTGGATGGCCTGGGAGATGGAGACGGTGTTGCCGCCGTTCGTTTTGGTGATGGCGATGCCGATACTGGGTTGGCCGTTGGTGCGCGTGATGGAAGTAGAAGGGGCGAGGGTCTGCTCGACCGTCGCGACCTCACCGAGCGTGATGGGCGTGGGCTTGACCGCCGGTGTCTGCGTCGCGGTGGGAAGCGGCAAGACGCTGCCGGTTCCCGTTGCGGTGCGTGGCACAGAGACGCCCACCACCAGGTTGTTAAGATCAGCCAGGGAGGTGAACGTGTTGCCGACTTGTATAGGCAGTGTCTGCCCGTTGGAGGTGATCTGACCAGCCGGCAGGGTAAGGTTATTGGCCTGCAACACGCCTTCGATCTGGCTCACCGTTAGCCCGGCGGCCTGCACCTTTTTCAGGTCCAATGTCACCGTCACAACCTGCTGCTCCACGCCGGTCACACTGGCGTTGGCCACCCCGTCGATGCCTTGCAGAACGGGCACCACCTCCTGTTTGACCTGCGCGGCAAGGGCGACGGGGTCCTGGGATGAGGTGACAGCCAGTTGAATAACCGGCAGAGAGTTGACGCTGAAGGTCTGGACCTGGGGCGTGATGCCGGAGGGCAGGCTCGCCTGCGCCTGGTTGAGATGCTGGCTCAGCGTCTGACTGGCCTGGTTGATGTCGGTCCCGAAGTTGTACTGGACGACAATAATGGAGACCCCCTGGTTCGAGTAGGATGTCATCTGTTGAATACCGGCGATTCCCTGGATGCTTTGCTCCAATGGATTGGTGACATCATGCTCGACGATGGTGGGTGATGCTCCAGCATCCACTGTCACCACCGAAACGGCAGGAAAATCCAGCGAGGGGAACAGTTCCTGTTTGAGCGTCGGGATCACGATGGCGCCAATGAGTAAGATGGCGATTGTGGCTAACGCGATGAGACTGCGATTCTTGAGGCTGAGCCTCGCGAGAAAGGACATAACGAACTCCTCTATCTGATGATCATTGAATCTGTTGCCAGAAATAGGCTCAGGAACTTATTCATCGTTTAGTAAATGAAGCCTGGATACAGCTACGTTACACGAACGATCAACGTGTTCCTGCCAGGAACACTTTTAGGATATGCCCTGGGCGGCAATGCCTCCGATCAGAACCGAGACGACAAAGCCTGCTAACTGGTCGGCAGCGTAGCGTTCGGTTCCTCCAATGGCCAGGTGTTGATTGCGCAGAAGCGAGATGCTCATGCCCTCGTACATGGTCGCGAGTACGGCAGCCGGTATCTCCTGTGTGATTTCACCGGCATCGATGGCTTGCTGGAACAGGTCGGTCACATGCTGGACAAAAACGTTCTGCAGCCGTTGCAGCGCCACGCGCTGAGTTTCTCGATCGAGCACATTTTCGTGAATATCCCGCGCAAGGATCGAAAAGCGGTCAATGGGCAGGGTGAGCAGGTATTGGGTCAGCCTGGTCAGTCCTTCCCGCAGCCCTTGCGCCTGCGCGGTCGCATGGAGCGCTCCTTGAGTCCATTCCTCAAGCATCTTCTGGATGATGCTGAAGAAGAGGTCCTGCTTGCCACCGGGAAAATGATAGTACAGGGCCGCCGAGGTGACCTGTACCTCCTCGGCGACCTCTTTCATGGAAACGCCCTTGTATCCCCTGGCGAGGAAGAATTCCCGGGCTGCTTCGAGAATCTGTTGCCGGGTTTCGCGGTCTCCGGTAGGAGGGCGACCATCCTCACCTGTGGCTTTTTTCATTGAGTTCACGTCTGGTTTCTCATTGTCTGGTAGTTATCTTACTTAACAATTAGTAAGTTACGTAGTTACTATAGCTTTGCTTCTGCAACTTGTCAAGGGTGATGTGATGCTTGACTGGTTTTCAACTTTCATGGGTTGCTCGCTTCCTGCCTTTCTCTCATGAATAATATTCCTTTCAATCGTGTTTATTATACTTCGTGTTTATTATGCTGAGAACAAATCCATCCTTGACAAAAGGAATTTCCTAGTATATTCTTATTTCCGTACAGAAAGTAAGGAGAGAAATGGAAACGGCAGAGATTGCCTGTTTTCATTTCCTGACTGAATACGGTTATTTCATTTTCAGAGAGGAACAGATATGACAACACAGGATGAATTGCAAGCTGTAACCCAGACTCGTTGGATGTTCGATCCTTATCACACGCAAGTTGAGTTCGCTGCCAAGCACCTGGGCATGATGACAGTGCGCGGCAACTTTCTCGATGTGGCCGCCAACGGCTATATCGACCCCGCGCACCCCGAAGCGTCAACGGTTGAAGTCACCATCCAGGCAGCAAGTATCCAAACTCACCACCCTCAGCGAGACAACGACCTGCGCGCGTCGAACTTTCTAGAAATCGACAAGTATCCGACGATCACCTTCAAAAGCACGAAGATCGAGGCAGCCGGACAGGATCGCTACACCCTGACGGGAGACATGACCATTAAGGGCACCACCCAGCCCGTGACGCTCGCTGTCGTGAATTATGGGGAATTCAATGACCCCATGATGGGCCACCGCATCGGCTACAGCGCCGAGGGCAAGATCAACCGCAAGGACTTCGGTATGACATTCAACATGATGCTGGATGGCAAGTGGATCGTCAGCGACGAGATCAAAATCTTTATCGAGGGCGAGTTCGTCGAGCAAAAGTAAGAGCAACCAGACAATTATGTATATGGGATGCTTCCTATATGGAGGCATCCCATACGCATCAGGAGAGCAGGTTGGCGATAGCCGTCAACTGGCTGGCGCTCAGCGGGCCGGAAATCTGGATGCCGACGCCTTTCTCAGTCCAGGAGATGGTGGTGACGCCGCCAACGGTGGCGATGGTGGCTGTTATGCCTCTCAGGCTGATATGCTGGCCGGATGCGGGCAGGTTTGCCAGCGCCTTGCCCTGGGAAACGGTGAATTTACTGTCGGGTTGGGCCAGGTAATTGATGGCGTAAATCTGGTTGCCGGGCGCGCCGAGCGCATCCACCGATAGCAGTTGGTAGGCGGTCGTAGATGCCGGAATGCTCAACAGGTGATACCCGGCCTGCTGTTGGGCCTGGGCCAGCGTGAGAGTGCCTGAAGCCGAGGTATTCGTTGGGAATGGCAGCACCTTCACCCCTGACGGTGGCGTAAAGGTAAAAAGGCTCTGGTCGAGTTGTGCATTGATTGCGAGCATAGGAAGATCGAGCGTGATCTGTCCGAATCCCTGTACGCTCAATGTGACGCGCAGGGGCAAGTTGCTGGTTTTATCCAGGAAGACATGGCCGCTGTAATTGATGTTGTTCGTGCCGGAACCGCTTGACTGAGCCTGTGATGTGATAGCGATGTCGTAGGCCGCGTGTCCATTGACGGTGGCAGAAGAAGAGACCAGCGTTCCGTTGCTGTGTGTAAAGATAGAGCGTACCAGGTTGAAGATCATCTGGCTCTGGTCGGTCGCGGCCTGGCCCGTTGTGGGTGTAGCCGTGGCTGTGGCGCTGATTTGCGCGTTATACACTATCTTTTGCTGCGGGTTGTATTGCCAGATTTGTTTACCATCGCTGACAGTAATGGTGCCACTACCGAATTGCCCGATGCTGGATTGCAAAACGACGGTGCGGTTTTTGTCGGGGGCCAGGTTCCATATTTCACTGTTGATCGAGCCGTTGAGAGCCGGGCCAGCAATGGTGATGTCTACGATGGCGTGCAGCGTGCGCGCCCCGTTGAGCGTTTGCCCGGCTTGCGCCAGCAACTGCGTTCCGCGATCTGATACGGGCGTTGGCGAAGATTTGGGTATGGGCGTTACTGGTGGTGAAGATGTGGATGCGCTGCCGTTACAGGCTGCCAGGGTGAGCAAGAGCAGCAATAACGCGCAAGGCAAAGCTAATTTCAGACGATGTATCGACATGGATTGTTCCTTCTAATTATCAAGAGAACTTATTGTTTCCCATAGGGGTACCACCAGGGCCTGACAACTCCCGCGAAGTCCCAGTGGACGTGTAATTGCAGTCTCATTTAGTGTTCATCTACAACTAACTGCGTAGTATTGTATCACAGCTACGAACTTAGGGGCCTATCTTAACTGTGGAATAGTTCGTCGTGACTGCGGAAAAAGTTCACTGAGAGAGGTTTTATCGTCTCTTTTAGCAGAGTGCGCGCCGTAGCAGTACAGCGCGCACCCCCGGAATTAAACGCGTATCAAGTAACTAACGATCCAGAAGCAGGCCAATGCCTTTCGCGCGCGCCTTTTGATAGACATGCGCGGCCAGGGCCACGTCTTCGATGGCAAGTCCGAACGGGTTGACCAGAATGATCTCGCGCGCATTGTGTCGGCCTTCTTTTGCTCCCGTGACGAGATCGCCGAGCTGGGCATCGATCTTGCGACTCGCCTGCTTACCGGTATCCGCTGTATCTTGCGGTCCTACGATCGTGCCTTCCCGGTACATCCTGCCGAGCAGCCGCCGTGAATCATTTTTGACGAGGTTCCAATCATCAACGATGATCCTGTCCGCTTTGAGCGCCACTTCTGGCAGCGGATCATCCAGCGAGATGTTGATCAGGAGCGAGCCTGGCTGCAGCCACGCATATTGAATGTAGCCGGTCGTGGTGGTTGTCGCAGGGATGACCAACTGCGCCGACCCGATGGCTTCTTCGGCGCTTGCAACCGGTTGCAGCACGATGTTATGGGCGTGCAGCATGGGGGCAAACTCGCGCTGGAGAGCGGTGATTCTTTCCTTGTCCAGGTCGTATATGCGGATTGAGCGCAGATGGGGGAGCCACGCGGCAAGCAGTTGGATATGCGCCCGGGCCAGTTCGCCTGCGCCGATGACAGCCATACACTCGCTCTGTCTTCCTTGCAGGAGATCGACGGCCAGGGCGCTGACGCTGGCGGTGCGCAGGCTCGACAGGTACGCCCCCTCCATGATGCAACGAACGCGGGCGGTAGTCGTATCGTAGAGCAGCATCAGCCCGCTGGCCCTGGGAAGTCCCCGCCGCGGGTTGGAAATATTGCCGTTAATGATTTTTGTGCCAGCAATATGTAATGCGCCACCGAGAAAGCCCGGCATGTTGAGGCTTCGCACACTCTCGCCTTCGTCGTTGGTCCAGCCGAGGTATGCTTCATCGGGCAGGATGGTTTGCCCGCTGCCATGCAGCCTGAAAACCTCCTGCATTACGGAGACGCTGTCAACGTCCTGGCAGGCTCGTACTACATCAGCGTGATTAAGGTAGAGAAGCGTATCATCTGTATAGGAAAGCATGGTCGTTATCCTCTGAAAGGCAGAAAATGCGCTCACCAGCTGCGGGAGAGCGTAGGCAGAATTTCTTGTACCGGCCCCAGGTGCTCATGGCGCAGGGCTAATTCGTGCTGCCGGAGCCACTGGTCGCTGAAGATCGAGGAGAGATAATTATCCCCGGTGTCGGCGCAGACGCAGGCGACGTTAGTAACCGCTGGATGGCCCTGCAGGTATTTTGCGCAGGCGGAAAGCGTCGCACCGCTGGACCCGCCGACTTTGATGCCCGTAGTAGAGAGCAAGGCGCGGCAGAAAGCGAAGGCCTCTTCGTCGTTGACAAGCATATAGACATCGTATAGATCCTGGGAGACGAAGTCGGAGCGGCGCGAGGAGCCAATGCCGGTTAGCTTACGCGGCCCGGCGGGGGTACCGAAAATCACGGATCCGCGTGCGTCAACGCCGATCACGCGCGTGGAGGGGCTGACTTCGCGGAAGAAGCGTCCGATGCCGGCGAGTGTGCCACCGGTAGAAACCGCTACGAAGACCGCGTCCACTTTGCCGTGCATTTGCCGGTAAATCTCTGGTCCGGTCGCTGCATAGTGAATATGCGGATTGGCGGCGTTGGAGTACTGGTCTGTCCACACATAATTGCTTGAAGACTGGCATAATTCGCGCACACGGGCTAAGCGGGAGAGCAGGTAGCCGCCGCTGGCGTCGGGTTGATCAACCATATCGATCGTGGCGCCCAGCGCCTGCATCTTCGTAATGTTTTCCCGCGTCGTTTTTGGGTCGACGACGGCAACGAAATGGTAGCCTCTGGTGCGGCAAATGAGGGTCAGAGCAACGCCTAGATTCCCCGATGTCGATTCGATTACGGTTGAGCCTTTGCTTAACACGTCGCGGTCTTCCAGCTCCTGCACCAGCGCATACCCTGTTCGATCTTTCACCGAGCCTGTCGGATTGGCCCCTTCGAGTTTGAGCTGCACCTGGCGCGCCTGGCCCCCGATCACAAGATAAACCGGCACCATTGGCGTATTCCCGATCTCATTTACAAATCTACGCAACTGTACATCCGACAATCCTGCTATACCCTCGACATCCATCAATACTGATTCCATCGCTGCTTCCTCTCTTTTTTTATGCGCTTGAACTCTTATTTGTGCTTAAGCGAGTAACCCTTCAGGAATCTTTACATCGCTCTTCCGGTGTGTTCTGATGACCGAACGTCCGTTTATCCATTCGCGCAAGATCATCCTCAATACATACCAGCCATCCTGAAAAGTGCGGAAGTGACTGGCGCCATGAATGCGGTTATGCTCGTAGCTGGGCACTTCTACCATCTCCAGGTTTGCCTTACAAACGCGCAGGTGGATCAACATTTCAACGTCAAAGCCTTCACAGTCGATGGTGAAGTAGTCCAGACATTCCTTCCAGAATGCATTGAGGCCACAGAACATATCAGAGGCGTTGGTGCGAAAAAGTTGATTTGCAATTGCGGTGAGCATAGAGGCACCGAAGCGGCGCAATGAGGTAATATCTTCACTGCCGCCATCGCCAATAAAGCGCGAACCTTTCGCGAAATAAGCTCCCGCAAGTAGCACGCAAATAAAACGAGGTATTTCACGCGGATCGCTGGAGCCATCAGCATCCATCATGACGATAATGTCACCAACTGCCTCGGCAAAGCCAATCTGCAGCGCACCGCCTTTACCCCGCGTGTTCTGCGTATGAATGACGCGAATGGCAGGCAGTATCTGACAGGCGACCTCTACGGTGTCGTCCGTTGAATGGTCGTTTACCAGGATGACCTCGTGTATCCAGTCCGGAATGGATGGCAAGATGTGTGGCAGGTTCTTCGCTTCATTGTGGGCGGGGATTACAACGCTTACCCGCACACCCCTGCTGCTCACAAGCTCCGCGACTTCTTTTGACTCTACTACTTCAAGCGCTTCCAGTATGGTCTTCATAAATTATCGTTCTCCTCTTCAATGCCACCGGTCAGTTTAAAATACTTACATAACACATCGAGTGTTATCAGAGGCAGGCTTTTTGCCTGCTTAAGCCTAGAAAACTTTAACATAGCCGCGCGTCCGCTAACAACCGGAAAAGTGCGAGTGTTTATCATGGGTATACCTTCGCAAAAAGCGCGGGAAAATATGCCAGGTGGGAGGATGTGCTACGCTGAGAACTACGTAGAGAAGTATATTGGCAGGCTATACTGTAAGGACACGCATTTTTACCCGCAGGGGTGGGCACGCTCTGGAGACAATTACTTACCTGTTTTTGTGACTTTTTAAGAGCCGTAGCTTGCCCGGCCCACATCTACAATTCTGACTTTTCAAGTGCCTGTCTTATCAGTGTGGGGCGCTGACAGGAATTATCAAGCCCGGGCCGGCAGCAGCTCAAAATCAATCAGGTTCTGCGCGCTTTCCCAGTAGTCCCAATGAGCCAGGTTTTGCTGAACGGGGGCCTCTATCATAGCCACGCAGCGCTGGAAGGCCGCCGCTGTATCACCATCCAGAGGCACCGGCGGAGAAATTTCCAGTACCTGGTGCGCCCAATCAGCCTGGCGACGCGCGACCAGTACCAGCACCGGCGAACCGGTGAGCTGAGCAACGCTAATGCTCCCAGGCAGGAGCAGCATCTTGCGGCCGAGAAAATCTACGGGAACCGACCGGGCGCGATCTTCAGGCAGTACGGGCGTCTCAAGCGCGATCGTGATTACCTCGTTGGCTTCCAGGGTTTCCGCCATGCGCAGCGCCGTGCCGAACCGATCCTTTCCCGGCTCGATATTCGGTTTGTGCCGGTGACGTGCGGTGGGTTTCTCCTGAAGGAGGTGCCATAAGAACCGCTGCAGCAGCGACATAGCGGGGTCATAGGTGGAGCGCCAATCGCCGACGGTAGTGACTGGGAAACCACAGGCGCCGAGCAAGGAGAAACAACTGCTAAAGGAGCCAAAGTGCGCGCTGCAGATGACAGCGCCTTTGCCGCCAGCCAGCGCGACCTCGATATGTTCCAGACCGCGTAGCTCTACCAGGCGCGCCAGCGCCCGCCCCTTCCCGGCCAGGCGTATCACATCAATAATCTCACAGGAGCGACGCCGGAAGAAGTCGCGTGCCAGGCGGGCCTGTTCCTTTAAACTGAGCTGGTCTCCGAGGACACCTTCCAGGTTGCAGAGAATCTCTTTGCGCATACCGATGTCATAGCGGTAACGCCAGTCGCCATGTCGGCAGGCCAGGCCGTAAGCCAACCTGGCCGGAAGAAAGGCCACCGCCGGT
Source organism: uncultured Chloroflexia bacterium (assembly GCA_963769535.1). GTDB lineage: Bacteria > Chloroflexota > Ktedonobacteria > Ktedonobacterales > Ktedonobacteraceae > CF-113. Next base: position 1,891,470 of record CAVYMC010000011.1, read on the forward strand.
GCGATAATCATCCGGTACAGAAGCTCCTCGAGATGCAGCATAAATTGCCTGTACGCAGGCACGCGCAGCGATGAGTCCGACACTTGTGATCACTCCTCTCAGAAATCATCAATTTACAGAGAAGTATAGCATCGGAGCAGTAACCTCACAACCACGAAACTTAGTACGTAGTTTCACTCCAATCTGCTCATCTCCTTCTACGTGTTTCTTCTTGCTTCACCCAGGCTGATGCGCATATTTTATGGCAGGCTTTTCGGGAAGTTACCCATTATAAATACTCGTACTTTCATGGTTGTCTGGCAGCAGGCGCGGGGCTATAGTTTGTGTAATCCGAAAGGGTCGCTTCTGCGTCAATGGCGCAAGGATGTTATTGGAGGAAATTGTGATTACCACTACAGAAAAGCCCGGGATACCAATTCTTATGTATCATAGCATCTCAAACATAGCCTGTCCGCGCTTCCGGGCGTGTATCGTGCCTGCCGTGCTGTTTGACGAACACTTATCATACTTAGAGCGGTATCAATATACTGCTATCACCGTTTCGCAATTCGCGCAGGCCATGGCTCAAGGTGGGGCCGGGCTGCCGCCGCGCCCGGTGATCATCACCTTCGATGACGGCTTCGCAGATTTTTATACGAGTGCCCTACCCGCCCTCCAGCGTCATGGCTTTAACGCTACGCTCTACGTCGCCACAGGGTTTATAAATGGTACGAGTCGCTGGCTGCAGGCTGAAGGGGAAACAGAGCGTCCGATGCTCACCTGGGAGCAGTTGGCCGAGATCAGCGCCAGCGGCATCGAGTGCGGCGCACATTCCCACACGCATCCCCAGTTGGATATGCTCTCCTATGCTCAAGCGCATGACGAAATTTTGCGCTCCAAAGACCTGCTGGAGGAACATCTTGGCCGGGGGGTAAACAGTTTTGCGTATCCATTCGGCTACTATAGCGCCAGCGTGCAGCGCATCGTACAGGCCACCGGCTTTACTTCGGCCTGTGCCGTCAGACGCACACTCAGTTCCCTGCATGACGATCCCTATGCACTGGCGCGCCTTGCCATCCAGCCCGATACCAGGGTGGATGATTTAGCGGCAGCGCTTTCTGCCGGTCGCGGGCTGCTGGTTGACTCCTCCATAAAGCAGATACGTTTCCGAGTGCACCGGCACCTACGCAGCGGCTCCGGAAAACTGAGGTACAGTTGAAGCACCGCTTGATAGGCGGAAGAGAGCGAGGTGTAGAGATGTCAAGCGGGACCGATGCACTGCGTGTATTGATGGTGGCTACACGCTACTTTCCTTATATGGGGGGCGTCGAGACGCATATCTATGAGGTCGGTCGTCGTTTAGCGCGTGCGAACGTCGAGGTCACAGTCCTATCGACGGATGTAAGCCATCGCCTGCCTGCTACGGCGAATGCCGATGGTATCGAGATTCACCGCGTGCGCGCCTGGCCATCCAATAAAGACTACTACTTCGCGCCGGGTATCTATCGCTTCATCACCCACGGCCACTGGAACCTGATCCATTGCCAGGGCTATCATAACCTGGTTCCTCCCCTGGCAATGCTGGCGGCATTGAGGGCCAATATCCCGTTCGTCCTCACTTTTCACAGCGGCGGAGACGTTTCGCGCGTGCGTAAAGCGCTACGCCGGGTACACTGGCAGATGCTGCGCCCACTCCTGCTGCGCGCGCAGAAGTTAATTGCTGTGTCGGATTTCGAAGCCAGATTCTTTCAGGAGCAGATGCGACTTTCTGCAGATCGCTTTGTCGTAATCCCAAACGGGGCCGGGTCGGCGCTTTTACCCGAGGTGCCGGAATCCGCAGAGATAGCTATGAGCGGGGAATCAAAAGGCCCTCTCATTGTGTCTATCGGTCGGCTCGAACGGTACAAAGGACACCAGCGCGTGCTAGCTGCCATGCCCAGGGTGCTGGAGCAGATTCCAGATGCACGTCTGCGGATTGTGGGTGTAGGACCTTACGAGCCGGAGCTTCACAAAATGGCGCGTAGTTTGGACGTTGCCGGGCATGTGGAAATTCGCGGCATACCGGCGGGAGATCGGAGCAGTATGGCTTCGCTCATTGGGCGGGCCGATCTGGTGGCGCAACTGAGCGAGTACGAGGCCCAGGGCCTGGCTGTGATGGATGGGCTTGCCCTGCGACGTCCTGTACTTGTGGCCAGCACTTCTGCTCTGCAAGAACTGGCAGATCGGGGCCTGGCACGGGCGATTCCGCTAGAGAGTACCCCCGACGAGGTAGCACGGGCGGTGGTCGGCCAGTTGCGCCATCCCTTGCTGTCGCCGGTCGTGCTGCCAACCTGGGACACGTGCGCAGATGACCTACTGGCACTTTACCGGTCCATTGCGTGGAGGCGATCATGCGTATCTTGATGCTTTCGCAGTTTTACCCTCCCATTATTGGTGGGGAAGAGCAGCACGTGCGGACGTTGAGTATCAAACTGGCGTCTCGCGGACACGATGTAGCGATCGTTACGTTATGGCACGAAGGACTGGTGGAATTTGAGCTGGATGAGGGCGTGCGCGTCTACCGGGTGCGCTCCTCGGCGCAAGTGGCGCCGCATCTTTTCAAAGACAGCAAACGTCCATACGCGCCGCCATTTCCCGATCCTCCGGTCACGTTGGCCCTGCGGCGCATTATTGCGCGCGAGCGGCCCGAGATCGTCCATGCTCATAACTGGCTTGTACATTCTTTTCTACCGCTGAAAGGCTGGAGCGGGGCGCGGCTCGTCGTGAGCCTTCACAACTATGGCATGGTGTGCGCGACGACGACGCTTTTGTACAACGGAACGCTCTGCGAGGGGTCGGCTCTCGGGAAGTGCCTTGGCTGCGCCGCTCAGTTCTATGGAGCGGCCAAGGGCGCCTCGATCGTCGTCGCCAACAGGGTAATGGACCCGATCAGGCGTGCTACCGTTGATATGTTCTTGCCGGTGAGCCAGGCAGTCGCAGCAGGCAATGGCCTGGAGCAGCGTAAGGCCCCTTTCCAGGTCATGCACAACTTCATCCCCGACGATGTGGCTGCCACGCAGGGCGATATTGAATCCTACCTTGCGCAGTTACCGGCGACGGGATATCTGCTCTTCGTCGGCGCTTTCAACCGGCAGAAAGGCGTCGATGTACTGCTGCGCGCCTACGCCGGCCTTACGGATGCTCCCCCGTTAGTACTCATCGGCTATGAAACGCCGGAGTGGCCGGAGCTGCGCGCGCATTGCCCGCCTAACGTCTCGATGCTCACGAACTGGCCGCGCGCCGCGGTCATGGAGGCGTGGCGCAGCAGCGCGCTGGCGTTGCTGCCTTCGGTGGGGCCGGAGTCCTGTCCAACGGCTGTACTGGAAGCCATGGCGGCGGGTCGCCCGGTGGTTGCCTCGCGTATCGGGGGCCTGCCCGAACTCGTTGCTGACGGCGAAACAGGTTTGCTGGTGCAGCCGGGCAGCGTAGCGGCTCTACAACAGGCTATGGCGATGTTGCTGGCGGACCCTGCGTCCGGTCGGCGCATGGGACAGGCCGCGCTGCGTAAGGTTGTTGATTTTCGCGCAAGTACGATTGTGCCGCGTATTGAACGTGTATATGAAGGACTCCTGCAAAAGATGCAGCGCTCTGAGGAGCAGAATCCGTGGGATGACAGCGCGGGTGTGTTGGGAGTGGAGCATGCCGCTGTCAGCGACACAGAATTTCATGTGAAATCGAGCAGGTAAGGTAAAGACATATGAGGACAATGAAACCGGTAGTGAGCGAGCAGCGGCCCGAGGGAGTGATTTGTCCTCAATGCGGAGCGGCGTTACCGTCCCATGCGCACTTTTGTCGATTTTGCGGCGTTACCGTCGCGGCTGAGGAGGAAGCGACCGTTATTGCCGCGACGCCCGATGTGTGGGGATGGCTGCCGGCGCTCAGCCTGACAAGCGCCATTGGCGTATTGCTGGTCTCGCTGGCATACAACGCGGGGCGCTTCGCGCTGCAGGGGGCCGATACGTTGTTCTGGCTCGGCTTGCTGGTACTTTTTCTGCCGGTGGCGGTGCGCCTCTTTATGCGCCAGCCTGGTCGGCACGAACGTGTCGCGCTCCTGGTCGTGCTGGGAATGGCCCTCTATCTCGTCAAGTATATGCAATACCCTCTTTATTTTACCTACTTCGATGAATTGATACACGTGCGTAGCGCGCAGGATCTGCTTGCCAGCGGGTATCTCTTTAGTCCCAACCCGATCCTGGCGATCAGCCCCCTGTATCCGGGGCTGGAGATTGCCACAACCGCGCTGAGGAACCTGACCGGACTCTCCCTCTTTGCCAGCGGCATGATACTGATCGGTGTGGCCCGGCTGCTGCTAGTGCTGGCTCTCTATCTCTTGTGCGATTTCTGTACCCACTCGCCGCAAACGGCAGGCATCGCCACGCTGCTATACATGACGAACCCCGGTTTCCTGTTCTTCGATTCGGATTTCGCCTATGAGTCTCTGGCGATCTCGCTGGCTATATTTGTCGTGTTTGCCATGGCCTTCCGCTCTTTTGTGAATGCCCGGCGCAACAGAGGCCTGAGCGTGGCGATCTGGCTCAGCATCGGAGCGGTGGTGATTACTCATCATGTGACATCGTTTGTGCTTGCCGCATTTCTCGTTTTCTGGACCGTGGTGTTTTTCGCTTTCAGCAAGATCAAATTTCTACGCCCGAAACGTTCCGGACGGGTCCAGGCCAACCCCGGTGGAGTGGCCTGGCTCACCCTGGCGCTGTGCGCCGGGTGGCTATTGTCTTCGGGAAACCTCGCGGCGGCTTACCTGGGTCCTTACCTTACCGGCGCCGTAGGCCAGTTGACACGCGTACTTTTTGGCCAGGGTGCCATGCGGCAAACGTTTCAAGGCGATTCGGGATTTGTGGCGCCGGTGTGGGAGCGCCTGGTGGCGTATGGCTCGGTCGCGCTGATTATGCTCGGACTGGCATTTGGCCTGTTCCAGATCTGGCGGCATTATCGCGGCAATGCGCTTGTTCTGGCCCTGGCGGGCGCGGGCCTGGCGTATCCGGTCGGCCTGGCGCTCCGTCTGACCGCCTCTGGAGCAGAGGTGTCCGAGCGGACATCAGAGTTTGTGTTTTTTGGGGTTGGGCTGGTGCTGGCAATTGCCGTCAGTAAGCTCTGGACGTTCCGCGCGCCGAACTGGTGGCGCTCGGGCATTATCGCGGTCGCCGTCGGCGTCATATTCCTCGGCCAGACGATCGTGGGCAACGGCCAGATCTGGGCGCGCCTGCCGGGACCTTACCTTGTGGTTGCCGATCAGCGCTCTATTGAGCCAGAGGGGGTTGCCGCGGCACAGTGGGCAGCCTCCTTTCTCGGCCCGGGACAGCGGATCGCTGCTGATCGCATCAATATGCTGCTCATGTCGACCTATGGGGGCCAGTGGGATGTAAACGCGACAAACGCACCGGTCTCGGTCCAGTCGATATTTACCGAGCTGCAATTTGACTCTACCGTGCAGGCAGCGCTGCGAGTGGACAAAGTGCAATATCTTGTTGTCGATCGTCGCTTGAGCAACGGGTTGCCGCTGACAGGAACCTACTTCGATCTGAATCGAGCCCGGCCAGAATCTCTATGACAAGCCGATCGACCCGGCAGCCCTGGCGAAATTCGACGGCGTGCAGAATGTGAACCGCGTCTTTGATAGCGGCAATATCATCATCTACGACGTGAGGGCGGTGACATGAGCCAGACCGCCGGGGCCTCTTGCCCGGGGCTGCGGGCAGTATACGACAGGAGAATGCTATGGAGAACTCGACTATAAACAGTAGATCTATCGATATAATTGTGGTGGCTGTGCTTACGCTTGTCGCAGCGGCGCTGGCGTTCATTGCGCCGGCGAGCAACCTGGCGATCAGAATCTGGACTTTGCCGCTGATATTCATTTTGCCCGGCTACGCGCTCACCGCTGCGCTGTTCGTGGAGTACCGGCCTGCGCTGCTGGTGCGCTTTGTCTTCTGGTTGGGATTAAGCCTGGTGGTGGTGATACTGAGTGGGGTCGTGCTTAACCTTACCCCGCGTGGCATGTACGCAGGCTCGTGGGCGCTGTTCTTAGCCATTGTGACGCTCGGCGCCTGCGTTATGGCGTTGATCCGCCGCCAGAAACAAGGCAAGCTTCCCATGGGCCTGCTGCGTACTGGACACAGTGGTCTCTCGTTTTTCAAAGCATTGCTGCTGGGAGTAGCCGCGCTGATCGTCTGTGGGGCGATTGTACTCTCCATCAACAGCGCGCGCCAGCAGCCTTACGCCGGATTTACCCAGCTCTGGATTCTGCCGGAGAGCGGGTCAGCCGGAGTGAAAGATAGGGTGGGCCTGGGTGTGAGCAACATGGAGGCGACGGCGATGGCGTACCACCTTGTCGTTGACATGGACGGCAAGATGGTAAAGCAGTGGGCTACCATCGATCTAAAGCCGCTCAAGCAATGGCAGTCAACCATCGCGCTGCCACCTTCCGGGCATACTGGTCCGGCAAAGGTAGAGGTTCTGCTATACCGCTCTCAAGCCCCTACCACAGTCTACAGGCATGTCGTGTTGTGGGTAAGCGTATGAATTCCACTAAAGATTCTATGCACAATCCTTTGTTGTTAGTGCGGAAGCTGCTACAGCGCTTGCATAGCAATTCTCTGATGCGCAACAGCATCTATATTATGTCCACAAGCATTGTGACATCTGGGCTTGGCTATCTCTATTGGATTCTGGCGGCTCACACGTACCCGGCCTCTGATATCGGCCTGGCCTCGGCGCTGATAGCGGTCATGACGCTGGCCTCAACCCTCGCCGACCTGGGTATGAGCTCCACGCTGGTGCAGAGACTCCCGCGCCGGGAAAGCGGACGGGCGTGGTCGCTCACGCTCAATGCCGGGCTGGTTACGGGGGTACTGGCTGGCTCGCTGGCGGGGTTGATTGCCATAGTGTTGCTATCGTTCTTCTCGCCTCAGTTCGCTGTCGTTGCTCACCTGGGCAGCTATACCCTGGCTTTCGTCGCCGGCGTGCCGCTTATGATCGTTTCCTTGTTGCTGGACCAGGCGTTTGTAGCGGAACGTGCTGCCAACAACATGCTCATACACAACCTGGCTGTCGCGGTGCTTAAGATCCCGCTGCTGGCGCTGCCGCTTATCTTCATACCCAGGCTGGGAGTGCTGGCAATCCTCTTATCGACGGTGCTGGCGCTGGCAATAACGCTGATCGCCGCTATGTTGCTGTTGCTGCCGCGCCTCAAGCGATCCTATTGCCTGGCTTGGCGGGGTATGATCGGGCAGGTACGCTCCATGCTTTCAGCGCTCGCCGGGAATCATTTCATTAATCTGGGCGGGCTTACGCCGATGTACCTGCTGCCCGTGTTCGTCACGATGCTGCTGTCGCCGGCGGATAACGCTTACTTCTACATGGTGGACCGACTGGGCAACCTCTTCTTCATGGTATCCTCGGCGGTAGCCACCTCGCTCTTCGCAGAGGGCACGCATGTGGCGGATAACCTGGCGCGCAAGGTACGCTCCAGCGCGATGATCACCGCTCTATTGTTAAGCCCACTTATGCTCATCTGCTTTTTCGGTGGGCAGTACATTCTGTTGTTATTCGGACCGGACTATGCGCGGCATGGCCTGCTGCTGCTGCAAATCAGCGTCGTTTCGGCGATACCCGATGCCATCACAAATATCTATGTCAGCGTGCTGCGCGTGCAGAATCGCCTGCGCTTCGCCGCTATCCTCAATGTGGGTATGGCGGCGCTCACCCTGGGATGCGCGTGGATACTGTTGCCACGGCTGGGAATCGCGGGGGCAGGCTGGGCCTTCTTAATCGCCCAGCTAGCCGGCAGCCTGGTAGCAGGAATAGATGCCGTCCGCTTGCGCTTGTGGCGTAGGACCGGAAAAGCGACTCTGCAGAGCGATGTGGAGCACGCAGGAGAGGCACTGGATGCGCTTCAATCCATAAAAGAACTGGTTTAATAATATGCTGAAGAGGTTAAGGAAAAGGAAAATGCCTGAGAATCGCCCGTTACGCATATGCGTTATCGGCGCTGGCAAACGCTTTCTGGGAGGAGTCAGCTATTACACCCTCTCTCTGGTGAACGCGCTGGCCCAGACGCACCGGGTATCTGTGATTTTGATGCGCCAGTTGTTGCCGAAGCGTCTTTATCCCGGATGGAGGCGCGTGGGGGCAAACCTGACCGAACTGGAGTATGATCCAAAAGCGCAGGTTTTCGATGGAGTTGATTGGTACTGGCTGCCCAGTATGTTTCGCGCTCTGGCGTTTCTCATACGAGAGCGCCCGGAAGTGGTAGTTTTCCAATGGTGGAGCGGAACGGTGCTGCACTCGTACCTGCTCCTTGCCCAGGCGGCCAGGCTGCTGGGCGCGCGTGTGGTGATCGAGTTTCACGAGGTGCTAGACCCCGGAGAGGCAAAGGTATCGCTGGCGCAGGCCTATGTGCGCCGTGTAGCTCCTTTCATGGTGCGGCTGGCGCACGGCTACATAGTGCATTCCGAATACGATAAAAAATTGTTGCAGATGCACTATGATCTTGCGCAACGGCCTACGGCCTTGATTGCCCACGGCCCGTATAACCACTATCAGGCTCCCGCAGCGGAGCTGGAACCACAAGTCGAGCCCGCGCCGTGCTGCAATCTCCTTTTTTTCGGCCTGATTCGCCCGTATAAGGGACTAGAAGATCTCATCAGAGCGTTCGAGGCCCTGCCGGAAGACGAGAACGCCCATTACAGGCTCACGATCGTGGGCGAGACCTGGGAGGGATGGAATACGCCCGCGGACCTCATCGCCACTAGCCCGTATCGTGATCGCATCACATTCGTCAATCGTTATGTATCCGACGCGGAGGTAGCGGAGTTTTTCGGTAAGGCGGATGCCGTGGTCTTGCCCTATCACCGGGCGTCAACCAGCGGTATATTGCATATCGCCATGAGCCACGGGCTGCCGGTCGTGGTCACCTACGTCGGCGGTCTGGCCGAAGCGGTAGCCGACTATGAGGGCGCGCTTGTGGTACCCCCAGGAGATCCAGCCGCGTTGCAAAATGCGCTCCTGCAGGTAGCAAAACTGCGTGGCAAACGCTATGCGGATACTCATTCCTGGGAGGATACGGTGACAGGCTACCAGGCGCTCTTTAAAACGCTTTGACGGGAACAGCGCGTCTCACTTGCCATGCGCAAGCGCAACAGCCGCGAAGGTCTGCGCCGCTGGCAAGAGGCGCTGGCCGTGGTCGAGCACAAGTGACCAGCCAGTCATATCCCCTTCATCGCAGTTGCAATTGGGCCAGGCCGGACGCGGCGCAAAGATCCAACTGACGGCCCCAACCACGTCCTGATTATGCTCCGCCGCCACCTCTTGCAGTACCCCCTGGTACACCGAAGCTTGCCACTGCGGGCTACCCGTAGGGTCGGCCTGGGTGGTTGGCGCCAGGCCATTACCCGCCCCGAATTCTTCCAGCAGGATGGGTTTGCCCTGGGCTTGCTTGCGCACCTCACTCAAAAAGCGCTGAGTCCATTGCTGGGGCGTGAAGCCTTGCTCGGCTCCCTGGTCGAATTGATACAGATGGGGTGCGACGATATCCACCAGGTCAATGAAGCTGGGGATGTCCGCAGGGTCTTGCCAGTTAAATTGCCCTGGTTCATCCGCAATCTCGCTCTTCCAGCCTCCGATGGTGATGAGAACCTTTGGCAGCACCTGGCGAATATAGGCCGCCTCCTCGCGCAGGGCCGCTATTTCCTGCGCATTGCTGACATCCGGCTCATTATCGAGATCGATGAGCCAGAGCGCCGGGGAACGGGCCAGCCCATATTGATCCAGCAGCACATGCGCCTGGTCAAGAGCCGAGTACCCGTCACTCCCATCCAGCAGCAGAATGATTTTCATCTTGTAACGCTCTGCTTGATTGAACACATACTGCCAGGAAGCCTGGGACTGCTCCTGGCCAGCGCTGGACCAGAGTACATCCGTCACGCGCAGCGTATTGATCCCCAGCCGGGCGGCCAGGTCGAAGAAATTCCCTGCGCCAGGCGTTTGCACGGTATAGGGCGTGTTCGGAATCATGGCGGTGATATCCACATTAACGCCGTAGGCAACGCCATCTGCGGGAGACGGCAGCGTGACGGGCTGCCGGACCGATAGCGCGCCGGTACAGCCAATAAGCAGCGGCCCAAACAGCAATAGCGCCAGGGACAACACAACCGGCATACTTTTTCTGTGTAAGGGGCCAGAAGCGATCGACCTCTTCATGATCATGACAATGGATACCTTTCTGTGCCCTGGCTGCTCATTTTCTTTTTACCCTTGAGCGACACCATGAGTCCGGACAGGAACGTGCGCCTGCCCGCTTCTTTACGTGTATGCGTTGTTTCAGCCGTTGTCTGAGCCTCATCCGGCGCGATGATACGCGCCAGTTGCTCAATTGTAGCGCTGGTGAGCAGCGTCGTCGCCGGAATCTTCTTGCCCCAGACCTCCTCAATGCGCCCGGTCAGGCGCACTGCTAGCAGAGAGTGTCCGCCCAGGGCGAAGAAGTTGTCACAGATGCCGATTGGCCTCATGTTCAGTAGCTCCTCCCAGATCCGCAGGAGCTGTTGCTGCACCGGCGTCACAGGCGGAGCCAGGGCATTCTGCGCGCTGGATCGCTGTAGATCGGGCATGGGCAGCGCGCGCCGATCTACTTTCCCGTTAGACGTCAGCGGCAGGGCGTTAAGCTGCATAATGGCAGAGGGAACCATGTAGTCGGGCAGTTTCTCCTTCAGATAATCACGCAGAGCCTGGCCTGTCGCGGTGGGCGCTACCACATAAGCGACCAGGTATTTGTCGCCGGGAGTATCCTCGCGCGCTGTGACTATGACATCATTCACGTCTGCATGCAGGCGCAGGGTCGCTTCAATCTCTCCCAGCTCGATGCGATAGCCTCGTATCTTTACCTGGTAGTCGATACGGCCGAGAAACTCGATATTGCCATCTGGTAGGTAGCGCGCCAGGTCGCCTGTCTTGTAGAAACGCGCGCCAGGTTCGCTGCTGATGGGGTCTGCCAGAAACGCATCCGCTGTTCGCTGCGGATCGTTGAGATAGCCCCGACCAACGCCAACGCCTCCCACATACAATTCTCCGCTGGCCCCAATTGGCAGAGGCCGTAACTCCCGATCAAGGATATACAATTGCATATTATTGATGGGCCGACCAATAGGCGTATTCACCATCGCGGTGGGAAGTGGGTGATAGATCGGGAAGTGGGTGACGTCATCAGAACATTCGGTCGGCCCGTAGGCATTCAATAGCGGAATGCGCGGGTAAACGGCCAGCCATCTGCGGCAGAAATCGGGGGGTAGAGCTTCTCCTGTAGGAATGACCCAGCGCAATGCGTCCAGTTCAGGACGAGCGGCGCTATTCTTTTCCATCGTCTCAAGGAGCGCGCGCAGCAGGGATGGGACGGTCTCCAGCATAGTAATCCGCTGCCTGGCCACCTCTGCCAGCAGGCGCGAGGGATCATGGGAGATGTCATCCTTGCAAACATGGACGCGCCCTCCAACCAGCAGCGCCGCCAGGAACTGCCAGACAGAGATATCAAAGCACTGAGAAGCGGTTTGCGCCACTCTATCGGCCGCCGTCAGGTTGAGAGCGGTGATTTTGGCGTAGAGGTGATTGAGCATGCCCCTGTGCTCAATCATTGCTCCCTTGGGCATACCGGTCGAGCCTGAAGTATAGATAACGTAGGCCAGGTGCCTGGGCGTAGCACGTACCGGTAAATTTTCCGCGGCCTGTTCGGCCAGGAAAGGTATCTCCTCAAGGAAGATAGCCTGGGGCCGCGTCTCTACGGGCATATCCGCGCATACTTCGGAAAGTACCGACGCGAATGCCTGGGTCGCCAGTACCAGGCGCGAATCGCTGTGTTCCAGTATCTTCCGCAGGCGAGCGGAAGGATGATGAGGATCGAGCGGCAGGTAAGCTCCTCCTGCCTTGAAGACAGCCAGCATGGATATCAGGAACTGCGGGCTTCTCTCAGCGAGGAGAGGCACGATTGTATCCGGCTGTACGCCCAGGTTTTGCAGGTGGCGAGCCAGTTGATTAGCGCGCCGGTTGAGTTCCTGGTAGCTGAGTTGTTCCTGGTCGTCTATGACAGCTATAGCTGCGGGAGTTTGCTCGACCTGTGCCTCGAAGATTTCATGAAAGAGCCGGTCCAGCGGGTAGGCCGCCTGCGTTGCATTCCATTCTACCAACTGCTGTTGTAATTCAGCCTGGCTCACAAACTCCTCTGTCTCTGGTGTCTCTGGAATAGTCGGGTGCTGGATGGGCAGCCCGGAGACATTCATTTTCATTGATTGTTTTCTCCTCATATTTAGGATTGTCAAAGCAACTCGATCTCAAGATAGGTGAGCCAAGAATGCCCAGGTATTTATTTGAAACTGGTGCCAGAGAAAAAATCCCAGCTTCCTCTAAAAACAGTCTAACGAGCGCGCGGCTCCTGGGCAAGCAGGAAAGCACGCAAAATATTAGTGGGTGTTTCTGCGCAGTTGGTATGGGGAGATCTACGACTTCAGTGGTGGGAAAAGAACGTAAATACTTTTTACCAGCGTAATCGCAGAGCAATGGCAGCGCAGAGATGATGAGAAGCTGCGCTTCTCCAACGTTTCGAAGCTTACAAAAGTTGATTGGCAATGGCCTACAAAGTTGATTGGCAATGGCCTACAAAGTCGATTGACAGTGGATCAGGTACGCGGCTTCGGTACGGTTCTGAACCCCCAGCTTGCTCAGGACGTTTTGCACGTGCTTCTGCACGGTCTTCTCAGAGATATGCAGTCCCTCAGCAATATCACGGTCGCGGTGGCCCTGGCTGATCAGTTGCAGTACCTCGCGCTCTCGCATCGTGAGACTCGGTGATCCCATGCGACTCCAACATATATTGATGGGCTCGGTGCCCGGACCCCTGTTCTGCTCCCCACAGTGGCAGCGCCGCGCTGCGTAAGCGTTGCATCAGGTGGGTGATCATTGCCGGGCGCAGCGCCAGTTCATTGCGGCAGACCATGCGCAGCATCGCGACGACCTCGTCCGGATCGACCTCCTCCTTGGAGCGATAGCCATGCGCACCTGCCATGATAGCGGCAAAAGCTTCCTGCTTGTCCTCGAAGTCGGCCAGCACGATGATCCTGGCCTCAGGGGAGAGCTTGCGTAAACGGGGGATTTCCGCAATACTATTCCCATGAGCAGCAATATGCATGTCTAACCAGATTATCTCCGGGTGCAGGCGCGTAGCCTGCATTTCGGCTTCTTGATAATTGGATACCGATACGACGAGCTTCACTTCCGGCAGCGAGTTGAGCGCCCGGTGGATTGCTTCACGCACCAGGGCATGATCATCGACCACCAGCACCCTGATAGGGTTTGCCGGTAAAGGCGCAACAGGTGTTTCCGCGCTCTTTATTTCAACCGCTTGTTCTATCTTTGCGTAATGCATGATGGCGCTCCTCCGTAAGCTTTTCTCCATTCAGATTGACCGTCATATGTATGTAAGACTGACCAATGGCAACTTCAAGCATGAACTACTTCACATGTTATCTACCTGCATTTCAAAAGGTAACATATCTTCGAGCCACGTGCAATATCTACATACATCTATTGTTAAGTAGTTTTCTCTATTGTGACAAACATGTGATTTCAATGTTGGGTTTATGTCGATTAATATTGATGGTAAATGTCAGTAATAATGTACAGATTAGATTTTTCTGTAAAAAATATAAATCGATATTAAAACATCTCTGTATAAATTGCTCTGCTGGCGTCAGCAGACTGCGCTCTTTTCCTTAGTGGGGGTAAAAGAGCATCGTATATTCACTTATCTTATCGGTGAGGGATCATTTAGTAAAAAGATTAGTGCTTTTATGATTGCTTGTGTTGGCTGCCTATGGTAGATTATCTACTGCTAGCAGCATTTTGAATTCATGAGTGGAAAATTGAGATCGGGGATAACGGTGAAGAGAGGGCGACCATTGCAACAGGTGCATCAACGTCCACAGCCGGGTTGCCCATACCACTTTAGATTAAAATGTAGCGTTTATGTAATTTGTTTTCCATCCCTCCTTTCTGTGATGAAATCGTCGAAGGTTTGGAAGAAGCGAGGGCGTGTTATGGCAGGTTCTCAGCAACGGGAAGAGCAAATTGCTCGCTTTGAGCAGTATCTCCATGAGTTGGCAGAGCAATACACCAGATTGCTGGCGCGCAAGGCGAAATTAGAGGAACAACTGCGCGCGCTGGAACAGAAGCAGGAGAAGGTACTGGCGCGCCGGCTTGAATTACAACAACTCATCGAGCATTTGAGGCAGCAATGACTTTGCCAGAGAACCGGCAGCTTGCGCATCTCTGGCTGGCGCGTGATACTGTCTCTAACGGATACTGACTTGATCCGGTTGCGCGCTTCTATTTGCTTCGAGCATGGTAAAGATATTGCTCCGCCCGCTGACCTGCGCGTTCGCGTTCGCCTGATTCTAGAGGACCTTTCCGCTCAGCGCGGTTTATCCCCCTGCTGCGAGATTGTCATTAAATGGGCGACGCGCTGGTCGCGTCATTTCTGTTGTGTCATCGGGATCGCTGGCGCGATGCGTTTCGGCAGCTTTCAACGCGCGCTGGCGGAGATTATATGCCGCTCGGGCTGAGTCGTAGTTGAATTGTTGGCTGGCTTCAGGATGGCTGGCAATCGCTTCGAAACGAGCCGCCAGGTCGAGAATTACCTTGATGTCAGTAAGACGCCCCTCACGCACGGAATTATACATATCGATCATGGCGTTGAACATCTCCGGTTTTGGCGAAGGCGGAGGCGACGAGACCGACGGCTTAGGCGCAGGCGCAGGCGCAGCTACCGGATACGCAGGGCGCGACGCCGGGCTGGCGCTGCGTGCCGCGCCAGTATCCACCAGCGCTACTTCTGCCGGTCGGCTCTGCAATCCGGGCGGTGGACTACTGAGGGGGGACAGGTGCGGGATCAGTGTAATATCTTGAAAATGCACAAGGTTGACCATGATGCCGCGCATCGCCATTTGATCTTGCATACGGCTCCTCAACATCATGTTGAGCCGGTCCCAGCGCGTCATGGCGGTAGCATCGGTAAAAGTTTCGACCTCGATGCCAGCAGCGCGATCATTGACATGGTGCGACCAGGCCACATAGTCGGCCGGGGAAAGTTCCTTCACCATACTCTTGAGCGTGCCAATAAAATGTTGATGCAGGGTATCTTGCCAGTCTTGCATATTGAGCGAGGCGATATGCGCGTCTTCTGGCACAAGTTGGTAGGTAATGGCTGCCACAATTTCTACGTCCTGGTCACGCGAGATATTGACCCCCACCGTCGGGCTGGTCCACGTTATTTCCTGAGTATTCAGACGACTCTGAACTTTCTCCCAGGGCAGGATAAAATTGAGGCCGGGGAAGAGGGTGCGCTGGTAGGCGTTGAACGAAAAAACCAGGTCAACGTGTCCTTCCGGCACCTGTCGAATAGCGCGTCCACCCACGATAATGCCAATGAGCAGCAGAATGACAAAGAGGAGCAAAGCGCCACCCATACCAAAAAGGGAGAATGCTCCCACCAGCAGAAACGCGGCATAACCCAGGACAGTATAAAGCGTCCACAGGCTATCGTTGGAACCCGCGTAATACAGTGCGGTACCCTGAATAACGACCAGGGCCAGCAGCACAATCGCCAGCAGCACAACGGGTATATGTGGCTGGCCTCTGAGGTCAGCTGGTAATGAGAACAAAAAGACCAGGAGAGCAAATGGCAGTGGCACCAGCACAGGGGAAAGCTGGCGCGCCAACTGGCGCAGTGAGTCTCGACTGAATAAAGGCTGCTTCACCCACTCCTCATCGTCTGCCACTATGCTTGTATCAACGGGCGACGGGCTGAACTGATCGTCCTGCAATGGAGGAGTCGAGGGATCATCGAGTTCCATCAAAAGGGGATCGGCATCCCAACTAACGGCATTGGCATCTGACCATGATGATGAGGCGCGTGAATTATCCTGCTTTAGTGTCACAGGTTCCCTCCTCTCTACCAGATAGACATGTTACATCGCGTCTACCATGATAGTAATCCTTACGACCTTAGATACGAATCATCTTTATGTGTATCGTATGGACGCGATACATCGCGTCCACCCCGCTTGACACCGCAAGAGCTACAGCCGCCATTTTCCTTGCCCTCGGCCTTCGCGCCGCTCGCACAGGAGCAGGCCCCGCCGGAAGCGCAACCGCCTGTCCCACCGCTCTTTCCACTGGAACAGCCCGATCCACAACCGCCGCCATTTGCCTTGCTCATCCCGCAGGAGCCACAGTCGCCGCCACCCTTCATCTCTTTTTGCTCAACAGGCCACTGGATAATGACGCCACTCTCCAGGATAACCTCAACCGAGGATTTTGGCACATTGATCGAAACAACCCGGCCCTGGCCTCCTGGCATATCAAGAAATGAACCAACGGATGGCATCGTCTGCCTGGCCTGGACATACGTATCGTTTTCGTAAGCGAGACAGCACAAGAGGCGACCGCACACGCCGGAAATCTTGGCGGGATTGAGCGGCAGGTCCTGCTCTTTCGCCATCTTTATCGATACTACACCAAAATCAGCAATCCAGGAGCTACAGCACAGCGTCTTGCCACAGATGCCTACGCCTCCTTGCAACTTGGCCTGGTCGCGCGCTCCGATCTGGCGCAACTCGATGCGCGTGCGGAACGTGGCCGCCAGGTCGCGCACCAGAGCGCGGAAGTCAACGCGCTCGTCGGCGGTGAAGTAGAAGGTCAATCTGCTCCCATCAAAAGTATACTCCGCTTCCACTAACTTCATGGGCAACTGGTGCTGCTTCACATGGTAAGCGCACTGTACCAAAGCCCCCTTCTCCTTACTTTTGAAGGAGAGCATCACGCGTAATTCTTCTTCGCTTGCCAGGCGCAGCGCGGGCTTCAAAGGGTCGCTTAAATCTTTTTCGGCGATCTTTTTCGGCGCGATCACTACACGCCCGGCCTCAATGCCACGCACGGTTTCTACAATCACGTACTGTCCCGTCGTGTACGATGCCCCTTGCGGGTCAAAGTAATAGATACGCCCGGCGGGACGGAACCGGATACCGACAATAGTTACTAAGTTTTCGCCTACGAGTGCCGCTGGAGACATATTGGCTCCATTCCAGGTTATTACATTTCGTTCGTCAGCAAGATGGCTTCCGCGACTTCGCGCATGGATTTGCGGTTGTTCATGCTGGCTTTCTGAATCTTGCGAAACGCCTCCTGCTCGCTGAGTCCCTGCTTTTCCATTAACAGGCCCTTGGCGCGCTCGACGACTTTGCGGGTCTCTAATTGTTCTGTGAGAGTGCGGGCTTTTTCTTCCATCAGGCGAAATTCACTATAGCGGGCCAGCGCAACCTCAATGGCGGGCGTTACCTCGCTTTCGCGCAATGGCTTCACGATATAGTTGACCACGCCTGCTTCTTTGGCGCGTTCAACCAGGGGCAGGTCTCCGAACGCGGTCAGGAGCAAGACCGGCGCGATTTTCTCCTGAGTGAGTGTTTCGGCGGCGGTAATGCCATCCATATCCGGCATGCGGATGTCCATGATGACGAGGTCTGGACGCACCTCGCGAGCCAGGTTGACCGCGCTCGCGCCGTCGCCGGCTTCACCGACAACCAGGTAGCCCTGCTTCGTCAGAACCTCTTTAAGATCCATGCGTTGAATGGTTTCGTCGTCTGCAATAATAATACGTGTTGGCATAGCATTATCCTCCGTGGGACACATCTATCCGACCATACGGGCGCGATACTGCCCCCACAATCTTCTATCTGCCTGCTTGTACCTGTAGGGCTGCATGCCAACGGCGACGCGAAACGCTGCGCCGCTCGCTCTCTCTTCAAACATGCTCGTCTGCGTTACCTGTCAGCAGGAAAACTCATGCCAGAATACTGGTTAAGCACAGTATAACATATACTGACTATTTTTTGCGGTCGCGGCGCTGCCAGTAGCGCTGCGTCTCGCGATACTCCTGGTAAAGGTCGTCATTGGCGCCCTTGACTCCCTGTTTCATGTTTGGCGTGTTCTGGGGGCCGTCAGAGTCTGTATCAGAGTTCTTGTTGTTCTGCGCTTGACCTTTTCCGGTTGTTACGGGCTGGCGCGAGGAAGGAGTCAGGCTGCGCGGCACAAGGTCAAAGCGCGCCAGTACTATCAACAGGACTACCAGCGTGAGTAAGAACATTACAGTAGAAACATAAATGGGCAGTGGACCAAGGCTAAAGAGCAATTTTTCCGCGTGGGCGCTCACCAACCAGGATTTCTCGTATACGCCGACGACATCGGCTACAATCAGGTAGGCCAGAATGCCGATCAGGTGGCGCGGTTTGAATCCGCCACGTCTGGGGGCAGGCGCGGCCTTGCCACCTGCGCGGGTGGGCGCGCTCTTTGCAACTACCTGAGGCACCGGCTTCTTCGTTCCCTGAACTTCTTTGCTTTCTTTCTTGACGGGAGTCGCTGTTTTGTTGCGCGTGGCGCGAGCCAGGCGCGCTGCTGCTGCATCCGTCGTCTCTTCTTTCTTGCCTATGGTAGAAAAGAAGCCGGGACGTTTCTTGACGGGTGCAGCTTCAGGAACCTCCTCGATGGCGGTTTGTGTAGGGGCGCGATTTATCGCGTCCTGCTGTGTGTCCTCTTGCGCTGAATCGCCGGGCATCTGGCCGGTGATATCACCAGTCACCAGCACAGGCCGACTGCGTCCACTGCGATTGCTGCGTTTATTACTCGTTGGCCTGCCCTGCGTTGGCAGGGTGCCGTTATTTTGTTCCTGGCTCATGACTGACCTCCATTGGATTCATGGTAATCTTCAAAGGGTAGCCGCTCGTCATCTGGTGACGACTCGCGCTCGTTTCCTAGATACATACTATTCACGGATTGTGGCATGGAAGCGATGCCTGGCGCTGGCGGCGACGCGGGAGCAGGGGTCGGCGCTGGCATCGATGGGTAGGCTGGCGCTGGCTGTAACGATGGTTGCTGGGCAGGAGGGCGATAAACGGGAGCCGCTGGCGCCTGAGCAATGGCAGCCAGTCCGGCGCGCGCGATATCATCATCACGTCCGGGAGCATTGCCGCCGCTGACGCCGATGCCGCCAATCGTTGTGCCGCCCATGCGAATAGGCCAGCCCCCGGCGGCCATGATAAACTTGCCCTGGGTCATAGATGCCATGCTGGATGCAAAGCCAGGGATGCCCGACCCCCACTGTGCTACGGCATCGGTTGACTGGTTAAACATGACGGCGGTGCTGGCTTTGGCGAGGCTGATATTGCCCGTTGCCCAGCCATAGGGCGCCATCATACGCTCAAACAGTACAAGATGTCCGCCTGCGTCCACAATGGCAATGCTGACAGGACTGCGCAACTCTTGAGCGCGCTGCTTGCAGGCTTCCATGATGCGACGCGCAATCTCTATGGATATACTCACAAAAGCTCCTTAATGTGACGGATGAACTACGTTACCGCCCAAAATTTCAGCGTGACTATTGTTGCAAGTATAGCGCATCGCGCTAGTACGTACAACCCCTCGTTTTTCCTCATTTTCCAGTTTAACAAAGCCAGGCTTGCCCCACCCTGGGAAATGCAGTATCATCTACAGAGATTTACGAAGAGGAGCGCATACCGGTTAATTATGGCAGCGAAAAAAGAACGACTTGACCTGGCATTGGTGAGGCGCGGCCTGGCACCCAGCCGCGAACGAGCGCGCGCGCTCATCATGGCGGGTCAGGTTTATCTTGGAGACCGGCTGGCTGATAAGCCCGGAATGCTGGCGCCGCTCGACGCGGAATACCGTATCGCAGGAGATCATGGCGGACTGAAATACGTCAGCCGGGGCGGTCTCAAGCTGGAAAAGGCGCTGCAAACCTTCGCGCTGAACCCGGACGGCCTGATTGCGCTTGATATCGGGGCCTCTACCGGAGGCTTCACCGATTGCCTGCTCCAGCACGGGGCGCGGCGTGTCTACGCCCTCGATGTCGGGCGCGGCCAACTGGCCTGGACGCTGCGCAACGACCCGCGCGTGGTGGTGATGGAGCATATCAACATGCGCCACGTCACATCGCTACCCGAACCCATCCAGTGCGCCGTAATCGACGTTTCCTTTATCTCCCTGCGTCTCATCCTACCCCCACTGATTCCTCTGCTAACGCCGGACGCCTGGGTCGTGGCGCTCGTCAAGCCACAATTTGAAGCTGGCAAGGCCGAAGTTGACCGAGGATCAGGCGTTATCAGTGACCCGGAGGTACATACGCGAGTTGTCGAGGAATTACGGGCGTGGATTGTTGAGAAGACACCGTTCCAGGTACGTGGTGTGACCGATTCCCCGATTTATGGACGCGAAGGGAATAAGGAGTTTTTGTTTTATTTGGGGTTGCGAGGATAGCCGTTCACCGGCAACCGACATATTCAGGGACGAGGGCGGCGCAAGCGCCCCCACCCAACACCACATCATCCCCCGCCCCTACAACAGTTTTGCCATGATGTAGGGGCGGGAGAGGGTGGAAGGGTGGCGGGGCGGCTCGCGCCGCCCTCGTCCCTCTTTGATAGCTGTCTACGCCCGTTTCCGTGCGTATTCAAATGCCCTACGATCTAAGAAGTCAGATCTTCTCAAGAGTAACAGGAAGAGAAAATATCCAGAAGCAAACAGGTTAATGTAGCCTATGGCAAATACAGATCTCAATAGAAGGTCTGGATTATGTAACCGAAAAAACAGGCCATAGCCGTGACGAACTTCACCGATCGTATTCCACAGGTAGAAAAGGAATTCCACCGTTAAGAAGATGAGCATTAGCCAGTAGCCTGCAACGGTACGCCTGAAAAGCAGGATAGAGGCAACGAGGAATACCGCAAACACGAAGCCCATAATGAGAGAGGGTCTGGCCTCAGCAAGCAGGCTCATGCCAGGTTTGTAGTAAAGGTGAAGAAAATACGGAATCTGGGCAATGAAATTGGCAAGTATGAGCAAGAAAAGTATGATTACCTGAACTCTGATAGGTTTGCTTTCCATTTTGTTTATCCTTACAGTTTGTTTATTGCAGTCTTTTTTCTTTACGTTCCGGGTGGGTTCGAGTTGCAGGCGTATGATGGGGGTACGCCAACTGTTTGTCATCCGGGCCATTTGAAAGCATAGTCAACCCCATCGATATATGCTATTATACAGGCAACTTTCGCAATTCAATGGAGCATGTGAGGGACGGAAGGATGTCTGACACAGCCAAACAGAAGGTCAGGCTCTTTTTATTATATGCTTGGGAAGACAAAATCCCGCCCCGTCAAGGAAATAGAGTCCCTTCAGCAAATCTAAGGTTGAGGAAATAGAGCATGGACAGTAACAAACCTTTAATAGGCAAAGAATGGAATGTTAATATGCCGAAACTACAAAAACAGCCCAAAAGTAAAAAACCTGACCTGGATGAGATGGATCAAATTATTGGCGAGGCTCAACTTCCAGATGGTAATATCCTGCCAGGAGGTTATTGCATCTGGAAGGGTAAAACGTTTATGTACCTGGGTAAGCGCATCGATGGGGAATGGCGCAGATGAAGAGGAATATTTGGTGAGGAGAAGCTTCGTAGCAAGGTTTCTCTTCTTCTTCAATTTGAGGTAAAATAGCCTTGAGAGGTAATGGTATGTAGAGACGCGATTATGTTTGTTACCAATCAAACTCGGTAATGCGCCAGCCCCCGTCCTGTAGGGACAAGGGGCGAATGCGGGGACGGGTGGGGGCCTTGTGCTTGTCCTCATCGCATGAAGATTCCGATGGGATGTAATGATGTCTCGCCGGATTACGTACACCTGACGAGGACAAGCACAAGGCCCCCTCATCCACCCAACCTCGCCCCTTGTCCCTACAGGACGGGGGCAGTCGGTTCACGGTATCATCGGTTTTGGTCGTTAAAATTCATAATCGCGTCCGCCAATACTATACAAGAAACAGGCAATAGAGCCGCGCTCCGTAGCGGAACACAGGCGCATCCTACAGAAAAGAGGCATGATCTATGTTGACCATCCCGAAAGTTATTTTGCCAGATCAATTCAATGCCGCGACGGCTTTTTTAGACCGCAATATTGCGGAGGGGCGCGGCGGCAAAACTGCTATTTACCATGAAGGGCAGGCGTATAGTTACGCGCAGGTGGCTGAACTTGCTAACCGTGTTGGGAATGGACTGCTTGGGCTGGGGCTTGATTTGGAACAGCGCGTGGCCCTGCTTATGCTGGACTCGCCGCAGATGGCCGCCGCTTTCTTTGGGGCGATCAGGATAGGAGCGGTGCCTGTTCCTCTCAATACATTGTTGCGGCCCAACGATTATGTGTATATGCTCAATGATAGCCGTGCGCGCGTCTTGCTTGTTCATGCAGACCTCTGGAAGCAGTTGGCACATATGCTACCTGAACTCAAATATTTGCGTCACATAATCGTGGTCGGGCTGCAAGAGAGCGGCGAGCAGGAAAGCGCTACGTTGCATGATTTCGAGAAGTGGACGCAGGGAGCGTCGGCCACGTTGGAAGCGGCCAACACCAGCAAAGACGACAGCGCTTTCTGGCTGTATAGTTCGGGCAGCACAGGTTTTCCCAAGGGGTGTGTTCACTTGCAGCATGATATGAGCTATTGCACCGAGTGCTACGCGAAACCTGTGCTGGGGATGAAAGAAGACGATATCACCTTCTCTGCCGCGAAACTCTTCTTTGCTTATGGGCTGGGCAATGGCCTGTACTTCCCCTTTGGTGTGGGAGCCAGCACGGTGCTGTATCCCGGTCGCCCACTGGCCGAGGATATGTTCAAGGTAGTGCAGCAAAATCGCCCGACCATTTTCTTTGGCGTACCCACGCTTTACGCCAGTATGCTGGCTCTGCCGGATGCTGAAAAGCGCTTCGATTTCTCATCCGTGCGCGTCTGTGTCTCGGCAGGTGAGTCGCTGCCCGCCGACATCTTGCGCCGCTGGCAGGAGAAATTCCATGTTGATATTCTGGACGGCATCGGCAGCACGGAGATATTGCACATCTTCATCAGTAACCGGGCGGGCGAAATTCGACCGGGCAGCACGGGCAAGCTGGTGCCGGGCTACGAGGCGTTGATTACTGATGAAAGCGGACACGCGGTTCAGCAGGGAGAGATCGGCAACCTGCTCATTCGCGGCGACAGCATCGCCGCTTATTACTGGAACAAGCACGAGAAAACCAAAGATACCATGAACGGCTACTGGATTCACACGGGCGACAAGTATTACCAGGATGCGGACGGCTATTTCTGGTATGGCGGTCGCTCGGATGATATGCTGAAGGTGAGCGGCCAGTGGGTCTCGCCCGTCGAAGTTGAGGCGGCGCTAATTTCCCATCCCGCCGTGCTGGAATGCGCGGTGGTTGGTGACATGGATGCCGATAAGCTGATTAAGCCGCGCGCGTATGTCGTGCTCAACGCGGGTTATGAAGCGTCCCCCGCGCTGGCGGACGAACTGAAAGCCTTCGTCAAGGAACGATTGGCCTCCTTCAAATACCCGCGCTGGATCGACTTTGTGGCGGAATTGCCTAAAACGGCGACCGGCAAGATTTAACGTTTCAAGTTGAGAGAACATGTGTAGGGACGCAATTATGAATTGTAACAACCACAGTCGGTCAGGTGTTGTCGCCCTGAGCGTAGCGAAGGGTCTGCCTCACGGGTACCGAGATCCTTCGCTACGCTCAGGATGACAGCACCGGCTTTGGTCGTTCAAATTCATTATCGCGTCCGCAAGAATTGAACATAAAGTATGCAACAAGCTTATCAGGCCATACGCATTGTTTCGGAAGCGCAAACTATTCGGGTTGGATTGTCAGGCGATCCTGATGAATTGATGTTGCGCGAGCTTTGCACCGTTTGCGCCTCTCTCTCCGGCGGGAGCAGCGACGGCGTTAAGGCGATTGTGCTCGATTTTAGCAGTGGAGAGAATTTGTCGAGGAGGGAAGCGGGTAAGGATGGGGTTCATGAGGACGCGATACATCGCGTCCATACAGTTGTCGAACAGGCATGTGACGCGATTCGCGAGGTTGCGCAGCCGGTGCTGGGGGTAGTGCGCGTTACGCTTTCGCCTGTTGCCTGTAAGCTGTTGTCAGCAGCAGATTTTACGCTGGTGGCTGAAGATGCCGGGCTGATTGTTACGGGCAAAGGGGGAGAGTCGCAAGATAACCGCATCAGTGGCGCGAACGCGGCTCGTCTGCGTTACGTCACATGGTCGGCAGCGAGCAGCGATATTAATAAAGAGATGGAGCGCATTCTGAATATGTTGCGCGAGAAAAGCGCGGTCGCTCTGCGCTTTGCAAAGGCCAGTGCGCGCCTGGGCCAGTCCGAGCAGTTCACGCCCCTCGAAGCCTTGCAGCATATTAACACGCTCTACCTCGACGAGCTTATGCGCACGCAGGACGCGGCTGAGGGCTTGCGCGCCTTTCTGGAGAAACGCAAACCGCACTGGCGCAATTCATAAGCAATTCAATAGAAGGAAATGCAATGGCAGAACATCAGCCCTGGAAAATTCTTTCATACAAACAAATTCTCGATACGCCCTATCTCAAGGTGCGCAGCGAGCAGATCGCCATTCCCAACGGCCCGATTGTCCCGGATTACTACATTATCGAGAATCGCGGCTGGGTTGGCGTGGTGCCACTCACTGCCGATGGACGCTTTCTCATCAACCGGCAGTATAAGCACGGCATCAGGCGCGAGGTGCTGGAATTCCCGGCAGGAGGTATTGATGCCGATGAAAGCGATCCAGAACTAACGGCCCATCGCGAACTGATGGAAGAAACAGGCTACAGCGTCGTTGGTGGCAAACTTGAACCCCTGGCGCGTTTCGATGCTAATCCAACAGGCGCGAGCACGCAGGTCTGGTGGTACCTGGCGCGCGAGGTGCGCAAGACTGGCACGCCCAAAGACGATCCCATGGAAATCATCGAAAATCTGCTGGTGACGCCCGCCGAACTACTCGCCATGATCTATGATGGCAGCTTTGCCGTGCTGGGACAAATGGGCGCGGCCTATATGGCGCTGGAACGACTGGGATATTTCAAGTTTACACCGTAGGGACGCGATAAATCGCGTCTTGCATACGAAGCAAAGGAGCAACGTCTATGCCCATCGATAGTAGCCTGATTGGCGCAAGTTCGCAGCCTCAAACATGTGAGGTGACACGCGAGGGGGTTTTGCGTTTCATGGTGGCGACGGAAGACCCCGCTTTACAAAGCGGAACCGATATAGAATACGCGCCGCCCACTTTTCCTACGACGTTTCGCGTGCGCGTTCCCGGCCTGGAACTGGACGGCTCCAAAATGCAGTTGATTCACGGCGAGCAGCAGTACACCTATACACGCAAGCTGCGCATCGGCGAAAAGATCACCTGTGTCGCGCAGGTGGCCGACATCCGCGAACGCGCCGGTAAAAGCGGCCCCATGACCATTATTATTTCGGAAATAACCGGCATGGATGAACAACAACAGCAGATTTTTAGCGGGCGCAGCACGTTGATCGTGCGTGAAAAATAGCCGCGCAAAGTGATTGACAAATCACAATGAGAGGTATAGAATACTGTGCGTATCCGTTATGAATTGCCCTCGTGGCGGAATGGTATACGCAGCAGGTTGAGGGCCTGTGTCTGAAAAGACGTGGTGGTTCGAGTCCACTCGAGGGCACCCCATATGATTTCCCCATCAGCGAGTCAGGGGCGACTAGCTCAGTTGGTTAGAGCGGCTGCTTTACACGCAGTAGGTCTGGGGTTCGAATCCCTAGTCGCCCACCTTCCCTACTATCTCCACTGGCTCTACAGGCCGCTCTATCAACTTCTCTTGTTGAGTTTATCAGTTGGCTAAGTCTCCAAAATTTGAGGCTCTGAACAGCTGATCTTCTTTAATAGATGATTTCCATAGACTTTTCACCCAGTGCTATTGTATACTAGGTTCTAGCAGTAGAATGGGATGGGTAAATTGTTATGCCAGTGAAGATACGTGAGCTAAAGGCTCGCCTTAGTAAAGCGGGATTTGAGATTCGTCCAGGAAAAGGCAGCCATACCGTATGGAGACATTCGCTAGTGCCTTACATCAAATTAACTCTTGCCGGACATGATGGAGATGATGCTAAACCTTATCAGGTTCATGATGTGAATAATGCGCTCAGAAGCCTAAAGGAGGCAAAAGGTGAATAGAGATAAATACTCAATGGAGATCATCTGGAGTGATGAGGATCAAGTCTATATCGTGACGGTTCCTGAGCTTCCTGGGTGTAAAACACACGGACATACCTATGAAGAAGCTGTGCAGAAGGGCAAGGAGGCAATCGAGAGTTGGATTGAGGCGAGTCACGCCTGGGGTGATCCTATTCCTCCTCCTCGCAAGCTGATGCCAGCTTGATACCAGGCGGGTTTCTGCTCACCAATGCCGCCGTTATATGGCGACGACTCAGCTAGCGATGGGGCGTAGTCCTCTTGATGTCCAGCGACAGATGGGACATACTACCTTAGCAATGACGAACTATTACGCTTCTCTCACTACACAGCACTTACAAAAGTCGCATGAGCGTTATTCACCTATGAGAGCAGAAAAGGGAGTTTCGGAAGAGGCTTTCGGCGATGGCTATTGGATAGAATAACAGTTATGCTGGTACAAGTATTATTCCTGTATCAGCATATCTCTTTTCTTAGTTCTTATCGGTTGGAGAATCAGTTTTTGTGGTATCTTGTTTTCTAAGCCAGGGGAGGTACTTAAAAGATAAGGCCATTAGTTCGAGGAAGTTTTTCTCGTTTAGCTTCTCATCTTGACGCATCTGCAATGCACCTATTATTGATAGAAATAGAACGCCACTGATAAGAATGATTGGTAAAGCAATTATCGGCAGTATATGACCAGCAATTGATAATGTAGTTATCACTACTACGAAGACGATGAGATAAAATGAGCCAGATGCCCATGGGCTCGGTGAACGTAATGTATTTTGTGGTTTCGTTTTCTCTATTAATGCAAGGGTTACTTCTTGGACTTCTTTAGAGTCATGACCTTGTACTACAACTATTGGTCTGATGTTGTGTAAACGAACATATGTGGCACAATTTGGGCATTGCGAATTGCCAAGTTTTATATCTATTTTCCTAACTGGAAATTTATATCCACAACTAGGTCAGTATCTATATCTCATGTGTTTCCTCTCTTCTACTATGCCGATGCGATGTGATATGAGTAGAGTAATGCTATAATAGCATTTAGTAGAGTACAATACAACCCATTTGTTGTTACTGAAGTTACGAGAAAGTGATTGGTTTCTAAGGGTTAAATATAGCTCATCGGTTCGTTAATTCAGATATGTTGACTAGCAGCTTTCAGAACTGCTAACTCTCCAAAATAGGCAGCAGTTCCAGTGTATATGAAGTGGCTCTACAGGCGGGTCGAGGCGGTATTCGACAACGGCTCATTTACACGCAGCAGGTCTGGGGTTCGAATCCCTAGTCGCCCACCTTCCCACATCTTCTGCGCTGGCTTTAGAAGGCGCTCTATACCAACCAATGGGTATTCCAATAGGAGAGTTAACCAGCAGGCTTTGAACCCGTTTTTGCGGTGTCAGGCCTATTGCCTGTTTTTGGGGTTTTCTTCGCGGTTGATCGCTTGTTACTGATGCATTCCTGTGAAAAAACAACGCAATGCCGTTTCAATGGGACTGATGTGCTATCTATGGTGTGGCAAGAACGCTCTGTATCGCTTCTATCAATTGGGCGCGCTTGAAAGGTTTGCGTACGATAGCAGTCTGTGGGAAGTCGGCCTGCACACGATTCAATTCATTTTGACTCGCGGCAGAAACCACAACGAATGGGAGACGCTTCGAGGGATACTTCTGCTGGATGAGATGCATGACATCCTGACCGGAGAGTGTCCCAGGAAGCATAAGGTCGATGAGGGCTACATCATAAGGAAATGTACCATCGGTGGTCTGAAGCGCTGATAAGAGTGAATTGCCCATACGGTGGGGAAAGATTTGATGCCCTTCCATCCGTAAGAGGGTCTGGATATACTCACTGTTGATCGGATTATCTTCGAGCAGCGCGATCTTCATCGGTGATGCTCCTTTCTTCCTCTACGACTGCTTCATTTTGAGCAGGTGATCGAGGGAGCTGACTTGCAACAGGCTGTTTCTTGAAAAGTTCCCTATCTTATGATGAAGAAATCGGCATCTGAACCCGATTGCAAGAGGGCTTTGAGAGATTCAAAAAACTAAGAGAGTCGTTCTATGCGTGGATGACAACCCTCTGAGAGGCGCGATGCAGGTAAACCGCGCCTCTCGCAATACATTTCTCTAAGAGAGTGTTTGAATCGGGTCGCTCAGGGAAAAGCAGGAGCGAGGTGCGAGAGCATGCGCCTGCTTGCCGAGAGTTTGATGAACGCTTCAGAACTGGCAGGCAATCCCTCATGGTCGCGGCAGAGGCGACGCCAGCGGGTAATCCAGGCCAAGCTGCGCTCAATGACCCAGCCACACTCCCCCCAGAAACCTTTTTTTGTTTCTGAGTGCTTGCCATTGTGCTATCCTTTCTCGATTCATGTGTATCATATCCTCATTCGTGTTGCTCGGCAAGTGGCGCACCGCTCCAGCGACAGTGGAGATCCTCGCCAATTGCCCGCTGATGGTACTGCCGAAGCCGTTTCTGCTCCGCCTCGTCGGCCCACACCACCCAGCGGTGCAAAGGCTCGTCCAGCTGGCGTGCCCGCACCAGTCCTTGGCGGATTCAGTGGTAGAGACTCGCGCGCGGGATTTCTAGTAGACGGACGAGTTCTGCTGGCCACCATTCGTTGGGCAAGAGCTCGTTGCGAGGCCTGAGACGGGGGAGTGGCGCTCTCACCGCCAACTGTTGTTGTAGCTTCCTGATCGTCTGCACCCCAAAGCGGCTGGTGGCGTGGGCAGAGGAATAACCGGCGTCGGAGAGTGCCTGGGCGATAGCGGTGGCGGCCCAGCCAGCCTCGGTCAACTCTTGGACCAATTGGCAGATCTGCGGATACGTGCTCAACTGGCTCAGCTTGCCTACTGGTCGAAGCACAACGCCCTCGGTGTGGCTTCCTCCGATCCACTCGATGCACACCTGGACTCGCTCGCTGCTGCCTTGCACATCCACGACGACTCGTTCGACCACCTGACGAATGATCTCTTTGCGCTCGGCTGCCGTGGTGGTCGGAGCAACCCACAGCGCGGGAATATCGGTCGCCAGGCGGCGAATCGCATCCCGCTCGACTTCGGACAGGAGGCGTGGCTGGCGCTGGACAAAGCGATGATACTCTTCCTCGAGTTCGAGGTGTTGCTGAGCCGCTAGCTTCTCGCGCCCTCGCGTGTTCCAGCGTTCGAGCCACGAGCCGATGCTCAGGTTCGACCACCTGGTACTGGCGAGCCGCCCGCTCGACTTCGTAGGCAGCGCGTTCTCGCCGCTGCTGCCAGAGCCGATCCAACTCGGCACGCTCCTGCTCCAAACGCTCGGTGGCGGTAAGCGACAACTCTACGGCGGCTGGCTCCAAGGCGAGGAGAACCTGCTGGCTGACGAAGATATCCAAGCACGAGCCCGCCAGATGTTGACACCTCGGTTCGCCGTAGTGCGTCCAGCGCTCGACACATTCATACGTGTGAAGCCGGACACCACCATCATCGTAATGGACGGTGAGCCGACACCCACAGCGGGCGCAGACGCGGCATCCCTGCTAAGAGGGCCGACCCACTCCGCGCTGCCCCCATGGCATCAGCGCGAGCGCGGTTGGCCTGCAGCCGCGCCTGGTTACGCTCATACTGCTCCGGGGAAATGTAGGCCGGGCAGTGATTGGGCAGTAGAACCAGCCACTCGTCGGTGTTTATCACCACCCGACCAGTTCGTGGTCTCTCCAACTGCTTGCGGCGTGGATCTTCCTGTCGTCGCCCATAGACGTAGGAGCCAGCATAGCGGGGATGTTTGAGCATGGTTTGTAACGTCGCCCGATTCGGTCTGCGCCAGACGAGTTCCCCTTTGTCAGGACCCTCTCGCACGCGCACGCCAAGCTGGATCTGGTGGCGAGCCAGGTAGCGCACCAGCCCCCCCAACGTTCCCAGGGTTTCAAAGGTACGGAAGATGAGCCGGACCACCTGTTGCACCTGTTCATCCGGGTCGAACTGGATCGCACCAGCGGGACTCCAGATGTAGCCGACCGGTAAGGCAAACTGCAGTTCGCCACGCCCGGCTTTGCTCAAGCGGCCCTGGTGCATGCGTTGCTTCAAGATATGCAATTCGGCTTCCGACATGGTTCCTTTTAGCCCCAGGAGGAGGCGATCATTGTACTGTGCCGGGGGTCGTACATCCCATCCAGGTCAGCAATCAAGGTGTGGAAGAGGGCGCAGAACTCCAGGAGTTGATGCCAGTCCTTGTTGGAGCGCGCTAGCCGTGACATCTCCACGCCGAAGATGATCCCGACGTGATCCAGGCTCACTTCCGAGACCAACCGTTGGAACCCGGCCCGATTCTGCGCACTGGCCCCGGACTTACCCAGATCCTCATCGATCACCAGCACGCGCTCAGGAGCCCACCCTAGTGCCTGGGCTCGCTGACCAACCCATATTGGAGTCGCGTGGACTCCTGATGCTCAAGCACTTGTTGGACGGTGGATTGACGCACGTAGACGACCGCAAGTCGCTCACGATGGAAGGCGCGGATTTTCTCGGCACGCAAGTCATCGAGTGCGCTCAGACCGGACTTACTCTGCACGCTTGTCGAGTTCATCGCCATCCTCCTTGTCTGATGCGCTGCTCGGTTCCAGTTGGCGTTCGAGCAGATGACTCAGCAGCCAGAGGAGCCGCTGACGATTGGTTTGCGGCAGATCCTTCCACAGACTGATCGCTTGCCTGGAAACGGGCGGGGGGAGCCGTGTTGGGTGAGGGATTGAACATGAGACACCGCCTTCCTCACGCTGTGAGGCTTGAACTGCCTGTCTGTGCTCAACCCAGGTGAGCAACTGCAGCAGCCCACTGATTCCAAGCATAGGGCGTGGCATGGGTTCTGTCAAGCAAAGTGTCTCAGGGATAGTGTGATTGGGTGTTCTCTACTACCCAGCGCCTGGGGAGAGGCTGAAAGCCGGGCTTTGAGGACGTTGTCTCCGACTTGGACTCCATCGGAGAGGCATCCAAAGCGGTGCCGAGGCGATGCACCACGTGAACGTCACACCCCAACTGCTCTTTGACCCATTCAATCAGCGTCCCCCCGTAATGACTGTCTCCCCAGAGCAGCTTCAGACGAGGAAAGAGAGCCTTGAGTGGCGAGAGCATCTTCCTGGCTCCGGCCAGGTCGGACTCACTGGCAGCCGTGACTTTGACTTGCAGGAGATTGCCTTCGGTATCGACCAGGGCGTGTCTTTTGCGTCCCCAGATTTTTTTTCCATATCAATGCCTTTCTCTGGACCTCGAACGGCACTGGTTTTGATGGATTGGCTGTCAATCACGGCGGCACTCGGGGAAGCCGCTCGGCCTTGCTTTTGCCGCATCCGTTGGCGCAGGGTGGCCAGAACCTGATCCCAGATGCCTTCGTTGCGCCACCTCCAAAAGTAGGAATACACCGTCCCCCAGGCAGGCAAGTCATTGGGCAGCAATCTCCACGGGCAACCGCTGCGCAAGACGTAGAGGATCCCGTTCACAATCTCGCGCCGCTCATGCACGACAATGACGGCCTCGGCAGAGATGGCGGGGATCAGGGGTTTCAAGATCTCCCACTCCGCGTCGGTCACATCCGATGGAGAGGCTTTCCGGCTTTTCATCTGTTTCCTCCTTATATGTTACTATTTTTGCTGACCCTTTTGAGCAAGGGTCAGCAGGGTTGATCCCTGCTCAATAAGCACTGCCGGGGAAAGACTTTTTCCTCCACACGGCTCGACCGGTAAACAGAGATCGTTCTTCCTTTGGCAGTTTTCCTGGGCCAATCGATGATTGGAGGGACGTGCTTCGAGTACCCGTTATATAAGGACCCGACGCCCCCAGGAGTTTGTGCAGAAAGGACCCACGAGTATGTGGTACGTTGGTTTGGATTGGGCAGACACCCACCATGATGTCGAGGTGCTGGATGAAGCGGGCAAGCGCGTGGGAGCGCGGCGCTTTGCCCACAGTCACGACGGCTTGAACGAGTTGAAACAGTTTCTGTTGAGCATCGCAGCTTCGCCTGAACACCTGGCGTGCATTGTCGAAACGAACCATGGATTGCTGATCACCTTCCTGCTGGAAGCCGGCATCCCCGTCTATCCCGTCAACCCCAAGACGGCCAATCACTTGCGCAAAGCGGCGGGAGCCAAGACCGATCAAATTGACGCGCATCTGCTGGCGAAGCTGGGGCGTCTTGACCTGGGCGAACTGCGTCGGCTGGAGCCGGATAGCGCCATTGTGCAAGAATTGAAAACGCTGACCCGCGATCAGGATGCCTTGATCCAGACCCAAACACGCCTGGTCAACCAATTGACCGCCTGCCTCAAGGAGTACTACCCTGCCGCGCTTTCCCTGTTCGCCAAGTTGCAGCAGCGCTCCGCCCTGGTGTTTTTGCAAGCGTACCCGACGCCCCAGGCGGCTCAGGCAGCCTCGCTGGCGGAGATCACGGCAACGTTGCGCACAGGCAAGCATACCAACCCAACCCAGGTGGCCCCCAAGATCGTCGAGGAGTTGCGCCATCCTCAGTTGGTCGCCAGCGCGGTCATCGTGCGTGCCAAGTCGCGCCTGATGCTCTCTTTGGTCAAGCAACTGCTGCTCGTGATCGAGGACATTGCCAGCTACGACGAGGCCATCCGCCCCCTTTTTTTGACCCATAAGGATCAGGAGATCTGGAACTCTCTGCCTCGTGCGGGCAAGCGCCTGGCTCCGCGTCTGCTGGCGGAATGGGGCGATGATCGCACCCGCTACGCCGATGCCAACAGTATCCAGAGCCTGGCTGGAACCGCGCCGGCGCCGTTCCAAAGCGGCAATTTCGCCAAGGCCCACAAACGCTTCGCCTGCTTGAAGCCGCTGCGCAATGCCCTGCACCAGTTCGCCTGGCAATCGACGCTGCAAGACGGCTGGGCGCGGGAGTATTACCAGCGCAAACGGGCGGAGGGCAAGACTCACAGTATGGCGATCCGCGCCCTGGCCAACGTCTGGGTACGCATCATCTATCGCATGTGGGTGAGCAAGACTTGCTATCACACCGAGACGTTTGCAGCAGCGAAGCTGGCTCATGCTCCCCGCCAACACGCCGCCTGAGTTGAGATCGCATCTCCCGGTCGCGCCCCTTTGATGGCTCTCAGCGCTGCGGGGTTCCTCGCGTGTGCAGCGAGCGTGTGCTCCAACGGAGTCGCCCAAACGGTTCCCGTCGTGTCTGCTCTGCCGACCGTGAGCCGCTCCCTGGGGCGCTTGCTTGTCCAACGTCTGCCGCTGCCCGCCACCGCGTTCCCGACTCCCGGTGTGGGTTGCTGACAAGAGACCACAGCGAGTCAAGGCCGTGCAGGAGGAGGGGTTGAGGAGTGGGGGCACGCTCGTCTTGGCCTTGACCGCTGTGGTAGACTTGCACCACCACACGGGAGGCAGCTTCACCCACTTTCATCTTCCTTCTTCCTTTCCAAGTTTTGGCTCTTGACATAGAGGGTCTCTGTTGGGCTTTTCGCTCGTTTCTCTCCTTTCCTGTATCGGCTTGACCTTCCGATTCAAACACTCTCTTAGACTGGCCTTACAAGCCCTGATGATCCGTAACAAGGGCTTTAATAGTCAATAATGCTAGTTCACAATGAAAACTCAACAATACTAATCTGGAAAGGATCGGTATCAGTAAACAGAAACGTGATCCTCTCAGTTCCACGAAGAAAGTACTTAAAAACGCGCTACGTGTCGCTGTCGAATTGGGTATATTTGACATACCTGGAATTGGCGTCTTACTAATCGGTCAAAGATAGTCCTACGTTGAAGCACGGAGACCTCGAACTTCTGCTATGACGAACAGAACCAGCTGGTGTGGGCGGGCAACTCCGGCACGCAGCCCCTGGCAGGCAAAGGCACCTGCGGCAGCGGCACGCTGGGCAACACCATCTCGGGCGCGAACTACACCGACAGCTATGTCTACACCCACCTGGGGCAACTGTGGCAGGGGCCGCGCAACGGCGGCAGCACGCAGCTACCAGTACCTCTACTGCACCAGCCAGCCGCCCCAGTTGTCGGGGCTGTACGCCCTGGGTTCCACCTGCTCGAGCAAGAGCGGGCAGGGCTATCTCAGCAGTTACGACCATGACCAGCCGCACCTTCAGCGGCATCACCGGCGCGCTGACCTACGACCTGCTCGATCACCTGACCAAATGGTTTGTCAGTTCCACCAACCAGGAACAGTACGTCTACGACTCATCAGGCAACCGCATCCTGCGCCGCAGCACCAACAGCAGCAGCACGACCATGACGGTCTACGCCTTCGGTCTGGAGGAACACGTTTATAGTGGCGCTGGCGTCAACCAGGGCAACACCTACTACTACAGCCTGGCCGGGAGACTGATAGGCGCGAAGGATGCCAACGGCACGGTCTTCTACATGACCGACACGCTGGGCAGCATCCTCGCCAGCTTCACTAACACGGCAGGAGGGGCCACGCTCAAAGGCAACCAGGTCTTATATCACACCAACCAACGGTTGGAATTTAAGAATAGATATGATTTCTCATTCACTCTCATTTTGAGATATACTCAATCACGAAGCTTATTTCACATAGATTGCAAGAGCAAAAGGAGCAACGAAGCTATGCCCCACAACGATATTCCCAGTGGCGGGAGCGGGCCGCGCGTGGTACATGCGCCGCGAGGGACGGACATTACGTGCAAGGGGTGGCAGCAGGAAGCGGCCATGCGTATGATAATGAACAATCTTGATCCTGAGGTGGCGGAACGGCCAGATGACCTGGTGGTGTATGGGGGTTCGGGGCGGGCGGCGCGTTCGTGGGCGGCTTTTGACGCTATTGTGCGCTCGCTGCAATCGCTTGAGGATAACGAGACGCTGCTGGTGCAGTCGGGCAAGCCTGTTGGTATTTTTCGCACGCACGCGGACGCGCCGCGTGTCTTGATCGCTAATTCCAACCTGGTGCCGCACTGGGGCAACTGGGACGAGTTCCGCCGCTTAGAGGCGCTGGGTCTGACCATGTACGGGCAGATGACCGCCGGGTCGTGGATTTATATTGGCTCGCAGGGCATTGTGCAGGGAACCTACGAGACCTTCGCGGAAGCAGCGCGCAAGCATTACGGCGGCACGCTCAAGGGCAAGTTTGTCTTGACGGCTGGCCTGGGTGGTATGGGCGGGGCGCAGCCTACGCCGTTCAAATGCTGCTCAATGAGTCCGAGCAGGTCTTCCACATTTTCCGAGAGTATCCACAGCGCGTAAAGCGGCGCTTCCTTTCTGGAAGTTTTGCCATCCGCTTCTCTGATATACGCCAGCGTGATCTCATAGTCCCGGAACAGGTATTGCCCATCCAGTCTGGGAGCCAGGTCGCTATAACACACCCTCGGAATGAGATTATCGCTGGATGGTATTTCCCTTCTTATGTGCAGCAACTCTGCCTGATGCTGTATGGAGTGCCATGTCCTATTAGGCAGCCGTCTCAGTATTTCTATGCGTGGCGCGTAAGGGTAATAGTCTTTAAGTAACTCCTTTTCCTCGTCGCTGAACAGGTATATTCCGCTCCGGCTCGGCATGGCTTTCCATAAGTAGGCAATGTCCAGGCGCGGGGATATGGCATCGAGCCAGTCAATCGACAGGCGTATCCAGTGAGGCGAAACGGCCTCGACTCCTATCCGGTTGATGAGCAGGCGAAACGCTCTTTGCCTCTGATCTAAGTCAAACGTAGGCCATACAGCTTCAAAATTTCCGAGCAACCGGTGTAACTTCTCAATTTCTTCCGGGCTGTCCACCAGGCCCAGCTTGTTTTTCTTTGCCTCCAACTCCATCTGGCGTTCCAGTAAATCCTGCGCTTCCACCTCCAACATGGCGTACAAGGGATCGGCCTCGCTGGTTCTCAAGCGTTTTTTCGCGTTTTCGGCCAGTTGGAGTTGTATTCCTTCAATCTGGTGGGGGATGCTGACAAAATCCTCGGATTGCTGACGATATACCTGTTCCAGCGTCGCCTTGACCTTATCCTTCATTTGCCTGTCGGCTCTTTCCAGCGCCTGAAGGCGCCGGGTAACGATGTTGTCAAACGGCGCGCCCGGAACGCTCAGGAATTTATCTGTCACCATACCTTCGGCCTGCCTGCTGTGTCCGTAATAGTACCATTTGGAGCGGTGCTCATCCACGGATATGAACGCCGTCCTGTCAGGCGCTGGCGGCGCAACGGCTAGCCTGCCGTGAAACAGCAGATTGGGCGGCGTCTCGCGCGTCTTTCGGATGCGCGTTATCCCTCCCCAATTGTCCACGGTTTCGCCTTCCAGCGTATAGCCCTTCAGTTCCGCGTATCCTTCGGCAAACAGGGCGTAGTCCAGGACGGCGGGATGATTGTCGATGATCGTATCCGGCTTATCCGCATCCGGCTGCCACCAGCCTATAAGCATTTCGTTGGTCAGCCAGTCCCTTACGGTTTGGGGATCGAGCGGCTTATATCCCACGCCGGGTATAAGGCGCATCGTTGTCTTGAATAAGTACCGTTCTCTGTCTTCTTCCGGTATTTCAGGGAAAAGGAACGCCATTCTCGCGACTTCCCGGTTTATTTTTCCCATATCCCAGCTTAGCGCCTGCGCCCTAAGCGCGAGTTGCCGCATTTCTTCCGCCCAGGGTTCGTAGATGACGATTATCTGGTCTTGCTTCTTTCCCTTTACCGCAAGGCCCGGAGGCAAAGCGCGCCCGTCGTATCCCCCTTTATCCGCCTTGTTTTGCTGGCACAGGTGCATGTATTTCACATGCCCTTCGATATAGCCGTAGGCTTCCCGCATTTTATCCTGGAATGCGCATAAATCCCGGTAGATGGTAAAGTCATAGACGCGGGTTCGCTCCTCGGTAGAGGCAGAAGATATAGGGGGCACAATGACTTTAATCCGCTTTTCTTCAGCAAGCTTTGTGAACGCGCCGACCTGATCCATATGCTTATTGCGGAAAAGCCGGTCTTCCCTTGACAGTATGACGGTTCCCACTATTCCCCTGTGCATATCCTTATAGAGGCGGTCGAGCACTTCTCGCTGGTCAATGCGTTTTTGCCCGGATACTCCGGCACCTTCATCATATAACCGCACATCCGGATCGTCATCGCCATAGAGCAGGCTGCCATAACTTTGCAGTCCCAGCTGCGTTTCCCTGCTTTCCGCCTGCGCCGTATCCGCCCCGGTTTTTGATTGTCTCACCAGTACGGCTGTTGCCCGTTTCCTGTCAACCTCCGGCAATACTCCGGCATAGTCATTAGGGCGGTTTGCCGCCTGGCGAAGTTTGAATGCTCTGGGTTCCGGCATTCTCTTGTTTCCTCTCTTGAGCCCGCAAAACGGGAATAGCCTCCGCTACTACATTTTAACATACTACTTGCCCATAAAAGGCCTGGGATGCGCTACGAATAGAAAATCTACTAAAAGCGTCTTTCCCTCAATCTTCACGCCGGTAATGTGCAATCCCGGCAAATCGGGATAAGCGACAAACCGGCACACCCATGCCACCCGCAGCATAATGCCGAAAGCGGTGGATTCGCTGCATGGGTTTGTGAGAATCGCTTTTATCCGGTTCACCTGAGCGGCCAGGGTTTCCCTTGCCGAGCCGAGCGCGGTTTGTTTATCCCCTGGCGTGACAAACTTTACCGAATAGGCATCCTGACCGCCGGTGAATGGCCGAAGGTTGCGGATATAGAGACTTGTGCCTTCGACGCTATCGATGTCGAGCGCCGGGA
The DNA here is from genome assembly GCA_963769535.1 of uncultured Chloroflexia bacterium. Taxonomy (GTDB): domain Bacteria; phylum Chloroflexota; class Ktedonobacteria; order Ktedonobacterales; family Ktedonobacteraceae; genus CF-113. The sequence continues at coordinate 1,929,334 of CAVYMC010000011.1, forward strand.
TGTTTCCACCCTTTCCGCTTGTCGTTGCGTGTGCCTGCACGGTGGCAACCCCATATCCTGCCGCGCTTCCAGCCGGAACGAATACGGCGGCATCGGTGGCTACTCCCTGCCCGTCAGTTCCGGTAAATATCAGTCCTGCCGGAAGCTGCTGTGCGATGACGGAACCGTTGGTTATTATAAGTGTGCCATGCGCTGTAGTGGCTGGATAGGTTTTTATGCCCGTTGCAATGATCGGTGTCGCCGCGCTCAATGTTTTAAGCGGCAGGAGGACAGCCGGAATACGGATGGCGGCTCGTATTACCGGCTGCCGGTAGGGGGTAAGAGCGCAAAACGCTATGAGGATTGAGAGAGCAAGAACCGAGATGATAACAGGGATTAAGGAAGGGCGTTTCTGCCCTTCCCTGACGACATACAAATGGATGGTTTCAATCGGTTCGTCTTCCACCTGGTGCATTTTCCCTCCTATCCTTGCGGCCTGAACTGCGTTCCGTCGTTCACATAGACAATGGTCTGATCCTGGATGTGAACCAGCATTTCTTCCTTGCCGTTCACTTGCCTGAACTCGCCTGTCACCGGAATGAGGGCAGCATTGTCCGAAAACAGCGTCGGCCCCTTGTAAATTCGGGCATGTGCCAAATCGCCATGCGGCAACTCGATGACGGTTGCCGTCCCGTTCAGGTTCAGGAAAATGTAGTGGCTTGGGTGGTCGGCGGAATCGCCGGAGTACACCACCGCGTCCGTCTGGTATGTGCGTGGAAAGCCATAGGTCGCGTCTAACTGATGCTCCGTCCACCAGGCTGTGAGCCAACTCCATCCGACCCACATGAGAAGCATGAGTATCATGCCTATTCCGAAAATCAAAAGCCAGTGCGGCCTGCGTCCGGGCGGGGGTTCATCGTGAATAACAATGCGCCGGTTGCCCTGCTCTATCACCTGGTTTCCCTGTGTATCCCTCCACCGCACCGCGCTGCTCGGCAGGCGTTCTTCTCTCCATACGTCGGGACTCTCCTCTTCCTCATCTGCCGCTCCCGGTGCGCGGCGCTGGCGGGATCGGGTGGAACCCTGTTCTTCCGTCTGTCGATGGGTACGTAACGGTACATAGCTTTGATGCGCGTTGCCCTTCCATTGTGTCGGCATGACTACTTCCCCTCTCCGTTTACATCATCAAGGAAATCGGCGGCTTCTCTCAGGGTCATGTCGCCTTCAACAATGTTTCCAAGCAGACGTTTTACTTGCCGCTGCTGCCAGTGGCATTTGCAAGCGGCATTGCGGCAAAAGGGACGCTCTAAAGAGTGAATGAAGTAAATGGGTATGGGCGTATGCGGGCTTGCCGTGTCGGTCGCCTGTGGCGCAAGGGCCGGAAACTCGGTAAGCTGCATCAGGTGAAATGGTGTGCTGCCTTGCATTACTCCCTCTCAATTGACAGGCAAGGCCATTTGCGGATACAATGCGCATAGGCCTTAACCCGTCCTGGCAGCAAAAACGGCGCGTTAAGCCGTCTCGCTGCCATTGTGACAACAACACATTACAGGGACGGTCAGTTTTATGTTTTGAACCGCTACAGCTTTGGAAGAGCGCGGGGCAGTTCGCAACATCCGGCAAAAAGGTCTAAAACGGGACGCCTGGGGTTTCTCCGGGCGTTCTGGCATCACCTCCTTATGAGGGGTTAAACATACGCAGGGCTATTTCTTTTCGTCCTCCGCCATCTTCTGCACGGCTTCGGCATCCGTTGACAAAAAGGATCGCGGTATTCGCCATTGCCCGCCAAGCTTTCTTGCGCCTGGGATTTTGTGATCCCGGCACAACCGGCGGATAGTTTCAGCAGTCACCCCAAAATATGTCGCTACCTCCTCTGGTGAAATGTACACACTATCTTGCATGAACATACCTCAACATACGTGATGTTCTAATAGTACACTCCTTTGTGTCCATATTACAATAGGTTGCGTGAGTTTATTTGATGGTTTTCCGCCAGGGGGAGAAAATTCTAATCTTCGTGAGCGAGAACGGAATAGAAAATGGGGGTTTTTGCATATCCCCGCAAAAAGGTTCAATTCGGTTCAGACCCTGGCTCACATAACATATTATCATCTACATGAAGGTACCTTTGGCACCTACCCTCCTGTCCGGTTAAAATGTGGCTTCCTGCGTCCCTCAGTGCCACGAAAAAAGAGGCTTCAAAAAAACGTTTTTTATGCCGCTAAATTTGCCCTCTGGATAGGGTAAAGCGGTTTTTGGTAGAACACTATAGTAAAAACTTCTTGGCTCTCTACGGGCTTCTAATGGGCTATTTTTCTGTGTCGTCTCAACGCCTACTTAATTTTGTATGCCGCTTGCGCCGCGTGAGCGGCGCTACGTACATATAATTGCTATGCGCGGCGGCGTGAGCGGCGCTACGTTTATTCTAAATGCCAGAGGGGATTACAAGGGGAGATGAGCAATTCATCTCCCCTTTATAATAAAATCTATGCAGCCCTCTTGGGCTGCTCCAATTGCGAGCGTAGCGAGCTTTCTTTCAGAAGATTTGTGGGGCAGAAAAGTTATCCACAGGATAGAGTGTTAAGTATAATGTTAAATACAGTGTTAAGGGGGCGAAACCACTGCGTAAGTCTATGAATATGCTATTAAAAAGAAATACCCCTGTGTGCAAACCCCCGAAAGATTGTGTGCAAACCCCCGATAATGGTGTGTGTAAAACCACGAAGCTATATGATATGATTCTGTTCGATTCCGAGTGTGTGAAACCACGAAAGTTAGTGTCTGGTGTGTGAAACCACGAAGCTTGACTTTTGTGTGTGAAACCACGATACTCACTTCAATGTGTGTGAAACCACGATGGAGTTATCATTATGTCGAATCCCCAGCTTCCCGATAGACACCGTCAAACAGATTTTTTCGTTTGTGACGTGTTGGATGCCGTTCCCAAGGACGACATGGCTAGCATGGAACATCCGATATACTCTCTTTCTACCAAACCTGATACGCGCATCATGCGTTATGAGCACAACGGCAATACGATTGAAATTACACCTAGCGTAAAAGGCTTGGCGACAATCCACGATAAAGATATTTTGATTTATTGTGTCAGCCAGCTTGTCGCAAAAATAAATCGCGGCGAACCCACAAGTCGCACCATTCGATTGAAGGCATATGATTTATTGGTATCAACCAACCGCGAGACGAGCGGTGATGCCTATATGCGCTTACGTGAGTCTTTTGAGCGTTTGAAAGGTACGCAAATTACCACGGATATTACCACGAACGGACAGCGTGTACAGAGTGGTTTTGGCCTAATAGATAATTGGGAAATTAAAGATAATATGCCGGTGTCAAAGCGGATGACTGAGGTTGAAATTGTTCTTTCAAAATGGGCTTATAATGCAGTTCTGGGGAAGGAAGTTCTTACCCTGCCCCGTGATTATTTCAGACTTCGCAAACCTCTTGAGCGACGGATATACGAGCTAGCGCGCAAGCATTGCGGTCAACAGGATGAATGGACAATTTCGCTCGAACTACTGAGAAAAAAGTGTGGTTCCTCCTCAAGCGAGCGCGAATTTCGACGTATGGTAAGCAATATTTGCGAGGAGAATAACAAGCACAACCATATCCCGGATTATGTAATCACGCTTGGGGGCGACAATGTGCGGTTTCAGAACCGAAATACCATGAAGTCCCCCTCCCCTTCCGAACAGCATTCGTTTTATTTGCTCGATGCAGAAACCTACAACGAGGCGCGTATTGTAGCTCCTGGGTATGACATACATTTTCTGGAGCAAGAATGGCGGAATTTTTGGGTTGAATCAGGCAAACCGGAATTGAAATTCCCCGATAAAGCATTCATTGCTTTCTGTGCTAATCGCTACAAAAGAAAGCCAAATCCCTAGGCAATCCTACTTAAGCCATGCTTGGCAAATAAATCATTGATAGCTTCTATTAGCATGTCCTGAGTGGTCTTATCTTGCTGTACCGCTAGTAATTTGAACTGTTTGGCTGCCTCCGGCAGTATATGTCCAGCAATAAACTGTCGCCCTGCCCTACTCTTTTTGGTTTCATCATTTGTGCGTTTGCGCGTTTGATTGTTTTCTGGTTTATCTGTTTGCTTGTTTGCGGGCATACGTGTTTTGACCGGAAGAACGGATGCCGGAACTATTTTTTCAGTATTAAAACTCAAGGGGGCGCGTTTACTCATATTTGACCTCATACTTGTTTGCGCGTTTGATTGTTTTCAGGCTTATCTGTTTGCTTGTTTGCGGGCATACGTGTTTTGATTGGTTTAATGGGAGGGAATGTTGTATTCATGTTTTGCCTCATGCGCGTTTGCGGGTTTTGGTATTTGTTTGTTGTTTTGCTTGCTGGTTTATTTGTTTCTTTGTTTTGGTGTTTGCGCGTAAACTTATTTGTTTATTTGCGTGTTTGATAATCCATGCAAAAAGTGTGCTTATCTCCGCTGCCGCCTTGCTTTTATGGTCAAGTTCCTGGGCGCTGCGGCCATCATTTACAGCATGTGAGAATGCCACCAAGTGATGTAATACCGGCTCGGCAACGACAATGCCGCCAGCTACAAGGGCGTTTCGAGCTTCTTCTCCCACCTTGCCTTGAGGCGGCACAGCGTTAAGCAGGACATAGGCTGGCTTACCGGCTACGAGGGCAAGGCTTAAGGTGGTTCCTATAGCATTAAGGTCAAAAGCCGCAGGGCGACAAGGAATTATAATGATATCAGCAGCACGAGCTGCTGCAAGTGATGCAGCGTCCGCATTCGGCGCACTGTCAATAATAACAAGGTCGGCAGATTGCGCTGCCGCTTGCTTTAATAGACTGGGCAACCGTGCGGCATGGGCTGATACTACAGCAGGGGAGGGCTTTTCACGCTTATCCGACCAACTAGCAGCAGAAGCTTGTGGGTCAAGATCAAATATGGCGGTATTCATACCACGCTGCTCGGCAGCGACGGCAAGGTGAATGGCGACAGTTGTTTTTCCGGCTCCACCTTTCTGGCTGATAATGGCAATTGTTTTCATGTATACCCCTTTGCAGGTTTTTATGTTTAAACACATACGCGCAAACACTTAAACAATCAAGCGGGTAAATAGTAGTTGTTTCCATGTTTACATTTTTGCGCGTTTACACGTTTGCGGGCTTACGCGCAAACACTCAAATAAGTATGTGTGTCATGTAAGGGCAGGGGAGAACACTGCGACCGACTCAAGCGGGATATTGATCTGGCGCTACTCCCGGTCATCCGGGACGCTTTACAGATACATAAGCCAAAGCATATACTGGTATTGAAAACATTCAGGAAAAGAGCAGCAACGAGAACTATGCAGTACTTAATATCCAGCTCATACTCAAAAGAAGAAGCCATAAAATTTTCACAGTACACAATTTCCCAGGCAGACAAAGAAAAAATTGCTCAGGCAGGAAGCAATATATTAAAAAATACTCCTATGCTCCCATATGCTTGTGCCCTGATGAGCGCCCTGTGGGGAGCATTCATCAGAGATAATACCCATATTCCAACGCATGTGGTTGCTGGCAATTTGTTAATTAACGGTAGAAAAATATTTTTTAATAATGACTCCTCAGAAGAAGTAAAGCAAGTATTTGAAACTTCAAATTACTCTTGGGATGGTCATGTTTGGGTAAGCTTCGCTGGGACAATAGGTGACATATCTATTTTTCGTAGCGCTTATTCAGAACCAAAAGACCATTGGCTACACCAGTTAATAGTTGATGTATTCGGTCAAGGTCGAGGATTAGTACTTGGTTCACCACCAAACATGACCTATGAGGCAAAATACGTACTTACTGATAATCAGTTAACAGCGCTAATCAAAGGCTTCCGTACAGCAATTGAAAGCCGTCATTAGACAAGAAATGCGCACTATCTCCTGCTTCACCACATATTTATATGACGCCTAGTTGAATTCATAACCCCACTTTCACAGCGGCGTTGTCCGTAAAGAGCGATCCTTCATGGATATAGCCGCGCAGGGTAGGTAAGTGCTTGTGGCCGCTCTGCTTCATAAAGCGCATTTTCTGACATAATGTAACACTTCCTTAGAGTAATGTTACATTAAACGGGCTATTGGCTGCAAAAACAGCTAAAGCAAAACCGCGCGGCGTAATGCTGCGAATATCACCCCTGTCCGCCGTGCGCGGCAGATTATGTATTGCCCGCTCGGTGTAAAGTGCTTCGACGCGGCGCTTATGTGGCCGTCTAAACCCATTTCCAGTCCACACACTGGTTTTCTTGGCATATTGATCGCCCACTGGATCAAGCCAACCGCCATAATCACAAGGATCAAAGAAAAAATCCGGCTTACGCCAGTAGCTTGAGAGAGTACTAACAGGATTTTCAATCATCCATGGAACTTCCGTCCATTCACAGATACGGCGGCATGCTTCCACTACTTCCACAGATTCTGTAAGTCCGTTCATACCTTTTTCTTGAAACCATCGCGCTCCGCTCACAGCCAAATTTGTACATGGCGGAAAAGCAAATACGATAGCATAGCGACGTGGCGGGGGAAGCCAGTAACGCACGTCCGCCCCTATGAAAGTAATCCCGTTATGCTTGGTCGTGCCATTGTGTTGAAGATCAACAGCTATGCAATCAAACCCCGCTTGCGCCCAAGGCTCAAGCATTATGCCGGTACGGTCACAAAGACTTAAGACAGCGCCTCGCGCTTTCACAAGTTCACGAAGGAAAAGAATAGCCCATTCCGGTACTGCGGCGGCTCCATTATACCATCTTGAAACGGTCTCCCTGGTGACGCCGATATGTCGAGCGAGGGCTGCTTTCCATTGTGTACCAAAAAGCGCCGCACCAGTTGTTTGCAGAAGCATCACGGCTTTCTGATCGTGACATTCGGTCACAGGTTTTGTAGAACTTTTGGGCGTCTTTTGCATGTTATTGTGATGCTAAATCAATTTTAGCTAAACGCAATTACCAATAGTGTTACATGGCTTGCGCTGCATCATAATCTAAAGCGCGGCGGATTGGCGGTACGCTTGCCAACATGCGTGGCTACATTGAGGCAGGTGGGGGCAGGGTGCTTGCAATGACAACTTTAACCGAGTCCCGCGCTGCGCGTAAAATTTCCGCTACCCCTGAAACCATAAACGTGCTAAGGCATGGTTCAAATCAATGTGACACTTTGAACAATAGCGCAGGGCCATAAAAAAGCCTTTTGAGCTTGACAGGGATTAATTTTGCCTGTTCAAACTGTCACATTCGTTTGAGCTTGCTCTGAACCATGCATAAGGTTAAAATATGGACAAGAACTCGAAGCATTCTGGCAAGAAAATTTTGGCTACGGCCTCGACTGCCTCACCCAAGTTGAAGCGGGGTATCTTGCTCGTCAATCATCCTTTGACAGCATCCGAGGACGCTTGGCCGATGCAGCAGAGGAAGCTGGTAGCAGCGGCCTTTCAGCAATCCCTCTCTAATCCGCCCAGTCTATAGGGTTGAACGGTACGTTCTGCTGAGATTATCCGCCTTAAATAGTCCGTGATTCCCATGCGTTTTCTGCCCATATAATACGCTTCCCATATACGGCACAGTTTCTCTTTCGCTCACAACCCCACTTTCGCGGCGGCGTTGTCGGTAAAAAGCGATCCTTCATGGATATAGGCGCGCAAGGTGGGTAAATGCTTATGGCTGCTGATTCAAACTACCCAATTTACCACAACATAAAGGACGTTATGTTGTAGTAATATGAGCAAGGCCGTGGTATGATCGAAATAAAGGGGCATGACAGAGATTGGATATACAAAACCTGATTAAGTCGCTTACCGGGGGTGACGATAAGCTGATCTTACAGTTCCTCGTATTTTTTTCACGGTTTGAATATGCCCTGAAGCGGGCAGGGTTCGTCAGAAGCGATAGTGATTATGCCTCACCAGATTGGGACGGCTTCGCAAGGAAGCTAGAAAATTCACTAGTCAGCGTAACAGATATAAAATTTGTAGAAGCCAAAGCCTACTTAATTGAGCATCCTCCACAGAAGCAAATGAGAAAGGCTGATAATAGCTTAGAATGGGATGACAATAAACGAAACGGGCAAAGCGAAACTGAATATGTGTTACGGCTGGTAAGGAGCGTTCGCAATAACCTGTTTCATGGCGGCAAGTATCCAGATAAACCTGTGGATGGGCAGGCTTTACGTAACAGAGATCTGCTTCAGGCATGTTTGACTATTCTCGAAAACTGCTTGCCACTAGACAGTAAAGTCAAACAATTTTTTGAGGAATTGAATGAGTGAGTTCACTGTCATCCAAACCGCAGCCGGGCTGGAACTGCCAGCCATTGTAAACAGGGCAGGGGAACGCGCCGCCTGGCGCTTCGTTGAGTTCTTCACTGTCCATATCCGCAACAAAAACACCCGCGCCGCCTACGGGCAAGCGGCAGGCGCGTTCCTGCGCTGGTGCGAGGGCAGGGGGATCACTCGTGTTGAAGACATACAGCCGGTGCATGTGGCGGGATATATCGAACAATTGCAGGCAATACGGAAAGCCCCAACTGTTAAGCAACATCTCGCCTGCATCCGTATGCTGTTTGACTGGCTGGTGACGGGCCAGGTCATTGCATCAAACCCGGCCCATGCCGTCCGGGGGCCACGGCATTCCGTCATGAAAGGCTCCACCACCGTCATGTCCTCCCAGGAAGCGACGGCATTTCTGAACAGCATCGACGTTTCGCATGTCGTGGGCCTGCGCGACCGGGCGCTTATCGGGATCATGGTCTACGCCTTCGCTCGTATTTCCGCCGCCATCAGCCTGAAGGTGGAAGATTACTTTCCGCTCAAGAAACGCTGGTGGCTGCGCCTGCGCGAGAAAGGCGGTAAGGTCAATGAAATGGGTTGCCACCATAAGCTGGAGCAATATCTGGACGAATACATTGCAGGGGCGGGTATTGCGGACGATAAGAAAAGCCCGCTGTTCCGCGCCGCCATAGGCAGGACGGGCAAGCTTTCTGAGCGGCCTATGTCGCGTATTGACGCCTGGTACATGGTGCGTCGCCGCGCTAAGGATGCAGGACTGGAAACCGCCATAGGCAATCACTCATTCCGTGCCATCGGCATCACCGACTATCTAGAGAACGGCGGCGACATCAACATCGCAAAGCGCATGGCCGGGCATTCCAACATCAAAACCACGGAACTCTACGACCGACGCGGGGATGAAGTCAGCTTTAGCGAGATTGAGCGTGTGGGGATTTAAAGCCCTCTAGTCAAATCGTCATTTTAATCTGCTTCTTGAGCGTAGGTAACTTTTCGGTGATTACATTTTGCAGTACCACCACATCCACTTTGCCATAATCATGAATCACTTTATGCCGGATGCCGGTAATCTGCTAGTCCTAATAGCTTGAAATTACAGAGATTAATAGCCATAATGGTATGGCTCATATGTTCAATATACGAGTTGTCTCTCCTGCAAAAATAGATATTGGCAGATGGAGCGAAGCTACAAGATTCCCGATATTTCACGGGACAATGCAGTCGGTGTAATATGTCTATTCAATGAAATGAGCGAGGATAAAACTGAAGGCAATGCTGAATTTACTTGAAATCACCGGAGATGATATAGCACGGCTGAGTGATGCAGACCTTCGCACCTTGATTGGCTTATTGTGCGAAGCGGATTACCGTTTGGCAGGACTTTCTACCAAGGAAATAACATGGGGTGGCAATCAAGATGCTGGTGACGGTGGTTTGGATGTCGTTGTGAGAGGCGATGCACCTCCTCCCCCAGGTAGCTCTGTTCCAAGGAAGATGACAGGCTTTCAGGTCAAGAAGCCTGATATGCCACGAGCCAAAATACTGGAAGAAATGCGACCTAAAGGTGTTTTGCGAGAAGAGATTAAAACTCTTATCCAGGAGAATGGAGCCTACGTCATTGTCAGTTCGCAAGGGTCTACCACTGATTCAGCTCTAAAGAATCGTACAGACGCGATGGAGGAGGCCGTTGCACATGAAGCTAATCACCAAAATCTTCATGTGGAATTTTTAGATCGTGGACGTGTTGCAACCTGGGTACGTAGGCATCCTTCTTTAATCCTGTGGGTACGCAACAAAATTGGTCGTCAGCTCAAAGGGTGGCGTCCTTATGAGAATTGGGCAGGTGCGCCGGGCGGGATAGAAGAAGAATATCTATTGGACGATGGGTTAAGACTTCATGATGAAACCACGCCCACAGGTGATGGAATATCTGTTAAAGATGGCCTGCTCAGACTCAGATCTGCCCTTTCCGCTCCTAAGACTTCCGTTCGGCTGACCGGATTATCCGGTGTAGGGAAAACACGCCTGGTTCAGGCACTGTTCGATGAAAGGATAGGAGAACAGGCGCTCAATTGTTTCCAGGTGTTTTACACCGATATATCCGATAGCCCTGACCCCGATCCAAAGACATTTGCAGAACTGCTGATCGCTGAGAGGGCAAGAGCCATACTCATTGTGGATAACTGTCCTCCTGATTTGCATCGTCGGTTGACGCAAACTTGTTCCGAGCCGCAGAGCGCAGTTAGCTTGCTGACTGTCGAGTATGATGTCCGTGATGATCTTCCTGAAGAAACCACTGTATTCAGGTTAGAACCTGCCAGTGAAGAAGTTATTGAAGAACTAATCAGGAAGCGCTTTCCGTATATCGGTCAAATAGGTGCCCAGGCGATTGCACGCTTCTCAGGAGGTAATGCACGTATCGCTATTGCCCTTGCCAATACCGTGCGAAGAGGTGAAACCCTATCAGGTTTTCGTGATGCAGAATTATTTGGAAGGCTTTTCTGGCAGCGGTACGATTCAAATGACAGCCTTTTGATTTCGGCGCAGGTATGCTCACTCGTTTACTCGTTTGAAGGCACAGATGCCAACTCAGAGAAATCGGAGTTGAAGCTCCTTGCTTCCCTTATTGATACATCGGGTTCGGAACTGTACCGGGATGTTAAGGTTCTGAAAGATCGGGATTTAATCCAATCCCGTGATGTCTGGAGGGCTGTACTTCCGCATGCTATCGCTAATCGCCTCGCTAAACAAGCACTTGAAGCCATACCAAAGAACACTATTGTTCGGACTTTTCTCAACAGCGGATCAGAACGGCTGATAAAATCGTTCACCCGCCGCCTGAGTTATCTTCATGACTGTGATACAGCTATAGAGATAGCAAATGAATGGCTCGCGCCTGATGGTTGGATTGGAGAAGCAATCAGCAATTTTAATGACTTTGGAATGGAGGTGTTTAGAAATATTGCTCCTGTATCGCCAGAAAAAGCTCTCGAAGCGATAGAACGTGCTGCAAATGGTGATGAAGGAAGACAATTTACATCCGGGGAAAATACTCACTCTTATGATTTCGTAAGGATACTGCGGAATTTGGCATATGATCCGGTATTGTTTGATAGAAGTGTAAGATTGATGTGCCGCTATGCATTTTCGGAAAAACTTGGGGAAAGATCTCGCTCCACACGTGATGTCCTGAAGCCTCTTTTTTATATTCTCTGGTCTGGCACGCATGCTTCAGTGGAAGCAAGAGTCAAATTTATTGAGGAATTACTGAATTCCGAAGACCCGGACAACCAGAACCTCGGCTCTTTGCTGCTGGTTGCAGCGCTGAAGGTGCAGTTTTTCGATTCTCCTCATGAGGTTGCTTTTGGAGCAAGGCCCAGAGACTTTGGCTACCAACCAAAAACTCTAGGAGAGGTTGCTCATTGGTATAGGACGTTTATAGACATCTGCACACGTCTGGCTCTTTCAGCACAGCCAATTGCCGAACAAGCCAGGAACATCCTCGCTGATAACTTACGTGAATTATGGACAGAAGCCCATATGTTTGAAGCTTTGGAAATCTCGGCCAGGCAATTGCAGGAACAAAAAGCATGGAACGAGGGTTGGATTGCAGTACGAAGTATAATTCGGTACGATGGTAAGGAGTTTGAAGAAAAAATTTCAGAGAGATTACACAATCTAGAAAATCTTTTGCGGCCCAATAATCTTTTAGAAAAAGCACGCACTTATGCACTATTAGGACCGCCTGCCCCTTTTGAGCTGGGAGATGATTTTGGCAATATTAAAGATGCCACATCCGCCGCGCAGCATGTGGAAGAAATTACACGTGAGATTGGTACTCAAGTCGCTCAAGATATTGACACGTTGAACGCTCTATTGCCAGAGCTTGTCAGTACAAATAATACGCGACTTGATAGCTTTGGCAGAGGATTGGCTGATGGTTGTAGCGATAAACCGGAAATCTGGCATATTTTATATGCTCAGTTTCAGAAAACATCTCCTGAAAATCGCCAGATTAGCGTTTTTTTGGGCTTCCTCGCATCATGTGCGGAAAGTGATCCCGCATTCTATCATTCGACACTTGACGCTTTGATAAACGATGACGTGCTGGGTGAATGGTTTCCGTTCTTTCAAACGACTGCAGCTATCGATCAACGGGGACTTGAACGCTTAAACGAAGCGTTGGATGCAGGCAAAGCCAGGATACATACATTCCAAAGACTTGCCGGGGGACGTACTCATGAATCTATAGGTGATGATGATCTGGCTGATCTTTTGAGAAAAATCCTTTCCAGGGAGGGAGGAATTGGTGTGGTAATAGATATCTTGGATATGAGATTTCATAGACCAGGGGAAGAGGCTGCATATTCCTCAAGTTTACTTGCGGTGGCACGTGATGTGTTGTCGATATACCCGTTTCCTGATAACCACTATCCAAATAGCGGTTTAGATTATGACCTTGCTCGAATTGCGGAAATATGCCTTAAAGGAAGGGAAGGAAAGGTTGCTGCTACCGCAATATGCCACCATCTTGCGGAAACAAGACCCAATGGCCACGTATCTGCCTCTGACTATCCCGACTTACTTAACAATCTTGCGCGTGCTCACCCCCTTGTATTCTTAGACGTGTTCCTTGGAGATAACTGGCCCAAAGACTATCAGCGCAGAATAATGTTTTCTGATGGTTCCTTTGCAAGACATGGAAATCCCATAAACCAGATTTCTGACACTGACCTTTTATCCTGGTGTGATAGAGATCCAGAAAATCGCTATCCATTAATTGCGTCGGCCATACGGCCTTTCTCTGTCTCCACGGAGACAGGCAAGTTGGCATGGAAGCCGATTGTTCATTCCATATTTGAGAAAGCACCAAATTTAGCCATTATTCTTGAGCATTTTGCAAATGGAATAAGATGGCCGTCATCATCATGGAATGGTTCCTGGACAGCAATTTTCCAGGAGCGGTCTGTGTTGCTCCAAACCTTGTACCAGCATAATAACGCAGAGATTAGAACTTGGGCTAGAGGGCAATACCAAAATTTACAGGAAATAGCGAAAAGAGAGCAAGAGCCGGAACGTTACATAAATCGAAAAAGAAATGAAAGCTTTGAATGAAAATCATACGGCTTCTTCCCGGTATGCAGTCACCGTCCGCCCACTGGACTTCGGGGCGAAGCAATCGCAACCAGATACCCCAAATGATAAATAAGGGGCTTCCGCCACTGACAGCGTGTTTCCAAACCGCATAAACTGTTTCGTAACTCGACTTAGTAGAAGGTGTGTCTACTAAGCAGCGTTTAACGATTTAATGGACGCCCAAGCAGCCCGGCTTTAGACCATCTATGAATTTATAAATTAGTAGACATAATATTGGTTGACTTGAACCAGTTCTTTCCTTACAATGATGTAAGTTAATATCACTTGGGTAAGGATTTATGGAAGCCACCATCACCGTCAAGGGTCAGATTACCTTGCCCAAAGCGTTACGGAACGCCCTGCACCTAAAAACGGGTGACAGGGTGCTTTTTGAAGAATCAGAAGGGGGAGCCTATATCATTACCCCTCTCACTACGGGCGCGCAGACCCTGAAAGGCAGCATATCGTATCAAGGTGCCGCTAAAACCCTGGAGGAGATGGAAGCTGCTATTTCTCAGAATGCAGGGAATTTGTACTGATGTATGCGCTCGATACTAATGTCCTCGTGCGCTATATTGTTCAGGATGACAAGGAGCAGGCACAAAAAGCCGGGCGGGCGATAGAGCGGCTTACTTCCGAGGAACGCGGATTTATTTCCTGCATTGTCCTGTGTGAGGTCAATTGGGTACTAAGAACGACATATAAAATTCCCAAAGAAGAACGCCTCAAAACCCTGAAAAGGATTATTTCTGTTGCCTCCTTTGAAATTGATCGGATGGAGTGCTGTACCAGGGCATTAAAGCTCTATGAGAAGGGACAAGCGGATTTCTCGGATTATCTGATACTGGAAATTGCCAAACATCAGGGGTATGATATCGTACTAACCTTTGACGCAAAAGCCCAAAAGGATTTAGGTTTCCAGCAACCGTAGGGGAAAAATTATGCCTATGAAACGCCGCGACCGTAAAGTGGGATTAGCTGGGGACTTATCCGAAGAAATGCTGGAAGCGGTACTTACGGCCAAGCCTTCCGTTGCAGCAGAGGCTTTTGACTACGAAGTGAAGCGGCGGAGACGACAGGTCATAGAAGGAAAAAGAAGGGAAGAATATAGCAAGATTAGGCGGCCATCGAGTAGGCATACAAATGCTGCTGAAAATCAATAAACGTCTTACGGATATTTTCAACCCCTCCCAATATTTCCGCCGCATCAGAAATAGCATTATATTTCAACTCAAGCAGGCTTGGCAGTTTTTCCTGATCGAGTTCCTCTACGCCGGATTCAATGTATTTAGACAGCACAAATTCCAGAAATTCCTTCTGCTTATTATCCAGCAAGGCAAATATTCTCGATTGGGCATTGGCAACCCGCGCCTCCCTGGTAATGGGCGTTACCGCAAATGACACATACTCAAGTACATCAAACAGATCGCTTTTCTCGGCGTCGATCAAGGCTTGCATCGTCAGTAGCACATCTCTGCCATAACCAGCCTCGGCGAGTTTATCCAGTAACGCTTTACGAGTCATCGGACTTGCCCATATTGTCCGGAGCTCATCCTCGCTTTTGAAAAACTCTGGCAGTGCGCCAAACAGGTTCTGTAAAAATTCTTCTGCTGAAATCGGCTTTCCTTCTGCACTCCAGTAGGAAGTGGACATCATATGCCCAATTTCCCGCTCTTTGCCGTCACGCAACTTGACTTTCAGCTTGATCGTTCTTTCCGGCGTCTCTGGCGAGGTTCCCGGTTCCTTTGGTTCTCTCGGTTCAAAGGAAGCGCGGCGGGATAGGGGTTCAGATTCTATCGGTTCACCATCCCATTCAGGATCGGCAAAGTGATGATAGGCATCGACAAAATCATAAATGGTAAAAAATTCTTTGCCGTCAAACAGCCGCGTCCCGCGCCCTATAATTTGCTTAAACTCAATCATTGAGTTGACCGGGCGTATCAACACAATATTGCGGATATTACGCGCATCCACGCCGGTGGATAGCTTTTGCGAGGTGGTAAGGATTGTCGGGATAGTCTTTTCGTTATCCCGAAAGTCGCTCAGATACTGTTCGCCCAGCGCTCCGTCATTGGCAGTCACACGGGCGCAATAATCCGGCACAGTGCTGGTCTTATATTGATTGATTAAATCCCGGATTGCCGCAGCATGGTCTTGAGTGGCGCAGAAAACGATAGCTTTTTCATTCTGATTGATTTCAGAAAGCAATAATTGCACACGTTTGGCTTCGCGTTCCTTGATTTCTATGATTTTGTTAAAGTCGGCTTCTTTATAAACCTTACCTTCTTCAACATCGCCCTCAATGACCTGGTCGTCCGAAGTATAGATATACTCATCCAGGGTGGTTTGAATCCGTCTGACCTTGAACGGGGTCAGGAAACCATCATTGATGCCTTCTTTAAGTGAATAAATATACACCGGATCGCCGAAATAGCGGTATGTATCCACATTGTCCTTGCGTTTAGGCGTGGCAGTCAATCCAAGCTGTACGGCGGGTGCAAAATATTCCAGAATACCGCGCCAGTTCCCTTCGTCATTTGCGCCACCTCTATGGCATTCATCAATGATGATAAAATCGAAATAATCAGAAGGATAATCGCCAAAATAGGGCTTATTATCCTTGCCGCTCATGAAGGTCTGGAAGATAGTAAAGAATATGCTGCCATTGGTCGGTACGCGCCCTTTTTTACTGATTTCTTTGGGATTGATACGCACCAAAGCATCCTCCGGAAATGCAGAAAAGTCATTGAATGCCTGATCCGCCAGAATATTGCGGTCAGCTAAAAACAGGATTCGTGGTCTACGCCCACCATCGCGTTTCAGATTCCAGCGTGTCTGGAACAATTTCCAGGCGATTTGAAAAGCGATAAAGGTTTTGCCGGTGCCGGTTGCCAACGTAAGCAAAATACGCTGTTTGTCCTCGGCAATGGCATTCATCGTATTATTGACGGCGATCTCCTGATAGTAACGAGCGCTCTTGGTGCCACCCACATCTTCAAATGGAACCCTGGTAAATTTATCCCGCCACTCGTTTTGCATGGTAAAGGTTTTATTCCAGAGTGCCTCCGGCGTGGGGAAACTGGCTATCAAACCTTCTTTGCCCGTTTCCATACAGACCTGGTAAATTTCTCTGCCGTTGCTGGCGAAGGTGGTCGCCAATCTTAGCTTTGTGGCATAATTCTTTGCCTGCGCCACGCCTTCACCTACTTCCAGTTCATCACTCTTGGCCTCGATGATGGCGAGCTTGCACCCTTTATACACCAGCACATAATCAGCAATGACGGGTTTGGAGCGCCCGCCAGTTTGGATTTTACCGATAGTGATATGGTATTCGCGTAAAATCTTGGAGCCTTCCACTACGCCCCAGCCGCTTGCTTTAAGTGCAGGGTCAATCAGTTCGGCTCTAGTCTCTGCTTCGTTCATGCCCTTGCCATTTCTCGTTCTATGGAATGTGGCGCTGTGAGATCGCCGCTAAAGGCTTTCTGCAATATCGATTTTTTGAGTTCTTCCAGATCATTTAGTTTTTGCTGGTATATAGCTTCGAGGCGTTGGGTTTCAGCGGAGAGAGCATTTAACACGGCAACAATCTTTTTCTGCGTAATAACGGGAGGAAATGGAAAACGCTGATTCTCGAAAGTGCCGATGTTAATGTTATCGCGAGCGGTTCCCTTGCCTTTCTCCTTTAACATAGCTTTGAATGACGAAAGCAGGAGATGGACGTAATCTGCGTCGGCCTGATGTTTATCCACGACAAGGCCTATGACGCTATCTGGGAAGCAAGAATCGAAATCAAGAATTGCCGTTTCTGCAACATTAGCACCAACAATCGCAATACAGACTGTTCCACGCGGCCAGAGTTTACTCTGTGCAAGGCCAGTTTCATTGTAGGTCTGCGAATAACTGGTAATGTAATGCCTTACGTTAGCAATGTCGCCTGTTTGAATCAGAGGATATTTTCCACCAAGTAGCTTTGGATCGCCGCGTGGACGGTGCTTTGATTTTCCTCGCCCAAATTCAAGTGCCACTTCTTTCAAAGTTTTATCCATCCACCCATCGCCGCGTTTGATGAAGATGGATTGTAGATAGTTTTCAAAAAGTTCGCGGGCGTTTTGCAGGTTTTTCTGAGCGTTTTCTTTTGCCTTGGCAAGGGCGGCGAATACTTCATCAAGAATGGCAACAATACGCTGCTGTTCGGGGAGCGGTGGAAGAGGGATTTGAATTTCTTCAATCTGGGTTTTATTGACTGAACTAAAAACAGCTCCTGCATTGCCGACTATTTCGGTTTCATGCTTTAAAATTGACGTTTAAACTAACAGGGATCTAACTGAGCCATAGCAGAGATGGCTCAGGACCAAGAAAGACGAGTGGAGATGAAAAAGATCAGCCGATCAACCTCAAGCAGAAGGTGTCTTTTTGCTCTTTTTCGGCTTTTTACTCGTTTTCCGAATCACTGCATGACGGGTTGCGGGCTTGGGATGAAAGCCTTTAGCCCGTCCCGGTGCCTTTCCACGCAGTTGCGGAGGGCGCGCCGGTGTTCCCAACTCGTGCAAAAGGGTGGGCATGGCTCGTCGCACCTGCGCCAACGTGAGTACCGAGCGGCGCGTCTCCCACGGTCGGTAACAGCTTGCCACCAGAGGGCGAGCCAGGACCAGCAGATTGTGCGCACAAGCGACCACCTGAGTCCAGCGTTCGGTCCGCTCAGGAGTACTCAGCCGTGGGATGTCCCAAAGCAGTTCTTGCTTGTCGAAGCGATAGCCATGCTCGTGCGAGTACCGCAAGCGATACGTTGGGCTGACCTCAGCCAGAGGAGCAGGTTCGTCGCCTTTCCAGACAAACCAACTGATCTTGGGATCACGAGCACGACCTGTGGCTCCATGACGGATGATCTGGATCACCGACACCTCGACCCCGCGCGCGGTGCGCAAGTGCAAGTGGTTCCAACACCGCACCTCGATCTTCGCGCCTTTGGCATCGGTGCCTTCCCAACTGGTATCCGGTTGCCCGTGGCTGCTCTCATCTTGGCATTGAAAGCGGTCCCCATCTTTGCGAGAAGCCCCGATCTGACCAGCAGCACGGGCAGGTGCCGGGCGATAAAAGACGCGATTGCTTTTGACCCGCAACAGTTCAGACGCCTCGACGTCGGCTATGCGGGCCAGGAACGGCGCGCAGGCGTACCACCGATCACCGAGAATGATGGGATGCAACCCACGGGCGACCAACAGCGCCACCACTGCCCGCAATTGGCGAGCAGCGACCTCTGTGGCCAGTTCGCTCGATTTCACCCGCGCCGTATCCAGCACGTAGGTGCCTTGACCGGCTTGGGTGGGCAAGAGGACCACATGGCTCATCACCCATCCAGGGCTGGCGGCGTGCGTGTTCTTGGGCAAGTTGGCGATCTGGAACCAACGTGCGATCCTCGGCGGTCTCGGCCTCCGGGCGATACAGATTGCTGGTGTCCACGCCCAGAAAGACGAGTTCCCCTGGCTGAGGCAGCGGCGCGCAGTCCACAAAGACCTTGCGCAGTCGCTCGGCATCAATCTGGCCGTCTTCCAGGGCTTCGTACAGGCTGGCCCAGGTCCGCTCAAAAAACGGCGAGAACGACAATTCGGGAAAGCTGCGCGCTCCCGCCTCACTGGAGAGCGCATCCACCAGATTGAACAGCGCATCTTTGCCGTTGCCAAAGCAGCCGTACATCCCGTGACGAAACTCGTTGAATGTGTTAAGGTTCATGAGAGTAATGCTCCTGAGTTTGTTTTCTTTTGGATACATTACTCCCTCTCAGCAACCCCATTACAAGGGTTGCTGAGGGTATTTTAGTTTAAACGTCAATTAAAAGAAAATTAAATAGAAATTCTTTTTCTATTAGCTGAGTTGCCCTTATCGCAGCAAGGCCACGACCAATACAAGCTCTTCTCGTAGCAAAATTTACTGGCCCAACAGGTGCCCGTACTGACATAAGAATATCGCCCTGCTGCGCCTCTTTAGTGATATTTGTCGTCCACGTTGTAGGTTCGCCTATAAATTTCTCTGTAAAGTCCTTCTTTCCTTGATAGAAGGGCAACCCCTCACCTATTTCATTATAGTATTTACCTTCTGGAGATTGACCCGCAATAACCTGACAGACATCCCCCAGTTTCTTTTGTTCCCAATTCTCGTTCATACCAATTCCCCGATCTTTCCCAGGATTTCTGCACTTTCTTCATCCAGCAATCTGATTTCATCCAGTATTTCCTGTGGGTCACGCAATGCAGTTTCATTCTTTTTATGCGGATTTCTTACTGACAGATCATAGGTGGTTTTATTCACATTAGCATAATTCACTAACGAGGAATTTTCCGAATCAGCCCTGGTTTTCTGCAAGCGCAGAAAGTCTGCCAGATCATTTTCATTCAACGGATAAGTTTTACCAAGGTTCCTGTCCAAATTGAGTTGATAGAACCAGACTTTCTGTGTGGGGGTGCCTTTCTCAAAGAACAAAACAACGGTTTTGACGCCAGCGCCAGCGAACGTTCCTCCTGGCAAGTCCAGTACTGTATGCAGGTTGGCACTTTCCAAAAGTAGCTTGCGTAAAGATACGGACGCATTGTCCGTATTAGACAGAAAGGTGTTTTTAATCACTATGCCAGCGCGGCCACCTGTTTTCAAGATTTTGATGAAATGCTGCAGGAACAAAAATGCCGTTTCGCCGGTTTTGATCGGGAAGTTTTGTTGAACCTCAGCACGTTCCTTGCCACCAAATGGCGGATTTGCAAGGACAATATCATAACGGTCTTTTTCCTGAATATCGGCAAGGTTTTCAGCCAGTGTGTTGGTATGCACAATATTAGGCGCTTCAATGCCATGCAGAATCATGTTCATGATCCCGATGATATAAGCGAGCGATTTCTTCTCTTTTCCGTAAAAGGTCTTTTTTTGCAGTGTTACAACGTCATTGGTGGACAGGCTCTTATTGGCTTTGAGATACTCAAACGCTTCGCACAAAAAGCCCGCTGAACCTACCGCACCGTCATAAATTTTGTTACCAATCTTAGGAGCAACCACTTTTACGATGGTTTTGATCAGCGGGCGCGGCGTGTAATATTCGCCGCCGTTTCTGCCCGCATTGCCCATATTCTTGATTTTATCTTCGTACAGGTGGGACATTTCATGCTTTTCGGCATGGGAACGGAAGCGCAGCCCATCCACCATATTCAGCACTTCGCGCAAGTTATAGCCGCTCTGGATTTTGTTTTTCAGTTCGTTGAAAATCTCGCCGATTTTATATTCGATGGTGTCTGCGCTGGTGGCATCGGTTTTGAATTTTTTCAGATATGGCAACAGCTTGTGGTCAACAAATTCTTTCAGATCGTCGCCGGTGAGCGTCCGATGATGGTCAATTTTTCCGTCCCTGTTTTTGGGTGCTGCCCACATTTCCCATTTATACTCCGGGATGATAATCCCGGCATAGGTTCTGCCTGATAGCTCCGCTGCTGTTTTCTTATCCTTCTCAAAATCATCCAGGTATTTTAGAAAAAGAATCCATGACGTTTGCTCTACATAGTCCAGTTCACTGCTACATCCGGCGTCTTTGTGCAAGATGTCGTCGATATTCTTAAAAGTTTGCTCAAACATGGATTACTCTTTCTAACTTCCTCTTCATTAAGCAATCTACAAAGCAATAATCTAAAAAGGGCATAGTCACAATCATCCATTACTATAGTGACGCACAACCGACGCACGATTAACTTAGCGCTTATCTCTTCTTATGGTAATTATGATTTGAGAGCCTGTACCGCCAGATCATCAAAAAATGACAGTCTGTAATCTGAAACCCTTAATATGGTGCTTCGGCGGGCAGACAATAGCGGTATCCCTCAGAGATGAAGGCTCCCTCTGAATAATAACACAGCAAGTAAAGAGGGCGAACCTTACGCTTAGGGGCGCTGACTCTCAGTTGTCGGAAGATTCTACAATCTTCATGGACGCGGTACACATCACAAGCCGACGAAGATTTTTAAGAAGTTTTTCGCGCACGTTCCTGAGCGGCATCTGCCAGACGTTAAGCTAATCCGGCCTCGGCTTTGGACACATCCCACGGCATAAGTGGGCCTGACTTACCTTTGCTGGTGAATGGTGCGTCGGTCTCGGTGAGAACACGATCATGAGGCATTGCCTCGACTAATCGTCGGCCCTTCGCGGAGACCAGCATCGGTGGCCCTACACTAAACCAGCATCCAAGATTCTTCGCACGATCAAGTTCCCGCAACGAACCTGAAAACCAATGTAATACAGGTATTCCAATACCTGGATCAGCGCAGAGGGCATTGAGCACGCCGTCAGCCGCCGCCCTTGAGTGAATGCTTAGAACACGACCACCAAGAACAGCGCAGCCACTTAGGACGCGCCGGAATACCTCATCTTGCTTCAGAAAACTTCCACGGTACTGCGAACTACCATCAAGCCCTACCTCACCTACGTACAGCGTCTCAGGCAAAAGGCGTTCAAGTAATGTCACTTCGGCGTGACGCTCAGCTACTACTTCTGGATGAAGCCCCACAGCGATTTTTACTCGCTTCCGGTTTCCTACAAGCCGTTTCATATTCTCCCAAGCTAAAGGTGTTGTCGTAATAGCAAGTAAGTAAACCCCTTTCGCCTCCGCGCGGTCGAGTACGCTAACGGGATCAGGATAAAGGTCGATATGGCAATGGAAATCGATCATATGACACCAGCAGCTTTCATGAATACTTCAAGTTCTTCAACCCCATGTGCGATAATGTCTCTATATGAGGCAATATTACCAAGTTGTGCTCTGTTCAATGCACCACCAATCCATGCGTCAAGTCCACGAGTGCGGACGGTCTGGATTGCAACTGCAACCGAACGCACATCATCAAAGTCCCGAAACTGCGTGCCTGGACTGCCGATATTCTTGTACCGGTAGGAAGGGGTCGGATCAGGGATTCCCCATCGTTGGAACGCCGCACGGCGGATAAGACAGGGAACACAACGGCCACAATGTTGGAACGTGTGACGGGCATATCGACCACAACTCGTCGTCTTTCCAGCATAGTCCATCAGCGAAGATTGATCCTTACAGGCTGCAAGCATTTCTCCTTTTGTCAAAAACTGATACGGATTGATGAGGCGGACATTCAAACCAGCCACTTCGAGCATTCGTTGAATCTTTGCGATATAGAATGGGTGCGTGGTTCTGGTGCTGTGGCTCGCAAGCCGGAGTGGTGTCAAAGGGACATTCAGGCTGATAAATCCATTTTCCGGAATGAAGAGCTCAACATCTTGCCCCTCACGATAGCGGTTCAGGCTAGTGGCAGCGAGGACACCATAGGCAATGAAGACCAACGAGCGTGCGCGCTGAGACCGTTCCGAAAAGCCAGGAGGCGGGGAAGCATTATGGTTAAGTTGAAGATGAAGATTATTTTCTCCAATCGCTTGGCCAAGTTCGCGCTGAAAAGTCTTGTCGCCTTTCGCAATTTGACTAACTAGCAGTGGTTTTTTCCCAACTGCTCGAAGATCGAGTGCCCCAACAAGGCTATCGACTCCACCGGATAGAAGGCAAACAGCGTCTTCTGGTCGGTCTGCCAATTTTTTCGGAGGTTCTGGAAGGATGCCACCAGCAACAAACGAAAGCGTCCAACGATCTGTCGTCAGAAACCGGAGTGCATCCTCTAAAATTCGACCGTAGGACATCCAGAATTCAGCGTCGTTTACCGCAACCGTTAGCTCAATGTCACGGCACCAGCCATCGGCAGTAGTATCACGAGTGCAGCCTTCATCAGCACCCTCAACCGCGAGTGCGATAGAGAGCAGATCCCACGCACGGACTGCTGGTTGGATTTCCAGCCGCTTTATGGTGGGGATGATTTTCTGACCAACCGAGCCAATTGTGGAAGCAGATGCATAATCGTAGAGAATATACTGAATGTCTGCATGTTCTTGGACAATTACGCCCTTAGGAGCGCAGGTCACTTTCATTGGATGTACTCCTCGAACACTTCGAACGTATCGCGAAGAACTGCCGCTGCCAGAGCTGCCGCGTTTTGCCGTGTGAATTTCTCACCGCGTTCGGCGCGGAGGCGAAAACACCTAGCCACCTCCTGACAGACATATTCTTTTATCCCTTCAAGCCGTTGCATACCAATTGCCGCAGTCGGCGCCTTGTTCGAGAACTGACTTACCTACATCAAGTTCGATGTGGTGACACAGATCGTGCGAGACGTACCCTTCGACTACTTGATCAATTTGATCCGCTGTAAGGGCCAGAAGGTCTATCTCGGGTTCAGCAATTATAAGATCGGACATAGCACGCGAGATGGCGTCGCGTGCGGCCTCTGCATCCTGTGTCCCATCGGCTGGCTGGAGAGCATCCGCTATCGCATCGGCAATCTCACGGGCAGTACGACCGGTGAGTGACGCGGCACTAATGCCTAAGTCAACAGGCACCCCCGTTCCAGTTCGAAGCGCATCAAGAATACCGTAGAGACCGCCAGCGGTACTTGCTGTCCTACCCATCCGCTGCGTGGCAGCGGCAGCACCGCCGCGTCCAGTTTTAGTATAATGGCCAAGCCCTCGCTTTAGATCGTCCGCCGAACCTGACTTCGCAAATTTTCCGAGACTTGTTCGAGTTGACATGAACCGGCGAGGAGGTGCGAGCTGAGTCAGTGAAATCGCTGACGGCAAGGCGGGTAAGGCCGTCTCCGGTTGTTGATCTGGCGGGATATTGGGGTCAGATTGCGTGGGCACAAGTGGCGGTGGAAGTGGTGGAACCCCAGGTGGAATCAATGGCACATTACCTTTGGGGCCACGGCTGGAGGAGGATGTGCCCATTGTCGCTACCTCTTTTGACTGGCCGCGATAGCCTTTTTAACAGGGCTAGGGGTCGCTAGTTGGCCATTCCAATGCATCAAGACAGGTTGTGCCCAAGGACGATCTGCCAGTAACGGTACTATAGAAGCCTGAAGCTGAGTTGGGGGAATCTGTTTTAGAAACTGTGCGAGCGCATTTGCATGATCGATGTCCACAGCGGCTACGGTCAATGCAGCGTAGAGAATAGGTGGTGTACCCCACTCCTGGATTTGGCGGGCACGCACTAGTAGCCGATCCATAATTTGGATTACTTCGCGCTTTGGCAACAGCTTCAAACGCTGTGTAAGCTGATCACTCTGTTGCCTCTTGATAGCGATAAGAGCCTCAAGAAGGCTGAGTGCGTCCGATGAAAGCTGATCGGCAGAAGTAATAATAGGCAGATGCTCGCGGCTGACATAGACTACTGCACGTAAGTCCTGATCGGCGAAAGCGGGTGAAATCGCAAGCCACTCCCTTACAAACGAATTGTCCCATGATCCCTTGAGACCAGGAATTTCCTCACCGCGGGCGGCGGCTTCTTCCCAAGGCTTCAGGAATGTAGGTTTACCGTCTTCGCTAGAGTTGATTGCTGCAATCATTTCGGCGTAAGCAGCAGGTTGCCCGCAACGCTCAAATAAGAGCATCTTTGCGAGAGCCGCTTCGTCAATGGTTACGCCTTGCCCACGGGCAATCGAAAGCCTGATCGAAAGCGTGTTGAGAAACCGTTTGATGAGACGCGGGTTTCCGGCAATCTTTTCAGATGTCGTCATAATAGGCGCTAGTCGATCAGCCAGATCGATTTGGGCTGCCAGCGCATCAGGGCAGTCTTGAATAAGACCCATCACAAATGGACGGTCTACGCGCTTACCTTGCCAGGTCTGCGAGAGTTGCCTGCAAATAGCTTGACGCAATTCATCCTGTTTTCCCTGAGCAAGGTCACTGTTTTCGATGAACAGCAGCATCAAGTATGCACGCACGTCCTGCGTACCGAGGGGCGGAACACGGATAGGCACTTGAATAAGCTTATCAAAATAGTTCGTCACCAAGTCGTCATCAAGATCCACATCCTTGAAATGTACCTTTACTGCTTGACGAATCATTTTGTCATCAGTCTGCTATTACGAAAGCCGCGTGGTCAAGGAAGAGAAAAAGCCGAATGGCTTCAAGCGTCGCTATGGTGGTTTCTGGCAAACAGCGATCAAGATCGTCAATAAGGACAACGAGAGTGACGCCAATCTCTTCGAGGGTAGCCTCAAAATGGTCACGAAGTTCCTGAATTTCTTTGGGGGGTGAGGATTCTTTCTTCTCAGCCAATAACCCTTTTGCAGTTTCTGAAGCTTCTTTACCTGCCTCTTCTGTCGCATCCAAAGTTTCTTTAGTGAATCCCTGCTGGGTCAGATTATGAACAGCACCAAAGACTGCTCCCGCAGCACCTGGTAAATGCGCCCCAACTATTGCTGATGCTATCACACTTGCTCCGAGGCTAGTGACACGTGCCCATCGGACACGACCAAGAAACTCAAGAATGCGTTTAGTAGGTTTCTTGTTTTTTTCCGCATAGTCGAGAAGCTTCTGGGCGATCACTTCCATGAGTGCAGCACGGGCGTCATCATATCCTTGGTATAGCCAGGCATTGAACTCAACGAAGACAAATTTTTGATCATTGCGCGCGGCAAGCTCTTCCTGAATCAGTTTAATCATCGACGACTTACCGACCCCCCAACTGCCACACACACCAAGCGAGAGCGGCTTGCCTTTGGCCATCACAATCATTTCCGCCACAGTGTTTGCCACAGTGCGGAAATTCAAAAAATCTCGATTTGTCTCGCTATCCGACCACATCGAATTTAACTCCCTCTAAGCGGATTCATCGACGAAAGTGTATCACTACGTCTCTTCCTGGTCTATAAGCAGGGCCAAAGGTACTAGATTGCTCGCACCAGTATGAGAGGAAACGCATCAGCCCGTGAAATAGGATCAGGCGACGCCCTCTAGAGAGGTCACTTGCCTGCGCTCTGTACGCCTGGCATCCAGGCGCTCCACAAACGTGTCGGCGACTTGCTCGTCCTGCGGTATATTATCATTCGCCGCCGCCTGTACGTCACTCTTATCGAGGTCAAGCAGGCGGTTGATTTCCTGCTGCTTCATGCACAGCTCGCGCAGACGGTCTTCATGCTCGAAGGGGCGGTTAAGCTGCTCCCGGTAATCTGTGAGCGCCTTTTCCATGCGCTCGCATCTGGCTTTTTCCTCTTCGGCGTCGCGGTCAAGGCGGCGGAGCGCATACTCAATGCTGGCGATGGTGCCTAATGGGTTCTCCGTATTCAGGTTCGCTTCGTAGGTGTGCTTGCCGCGCAGATACAGCCTCGGCGTTTCCCCTTCGCGTCCGCTAAAGCTGCTCATGAGGGTAAAGCCCTTGAAGTGGCCGAGGCGCTTTAGCTTTAACTCCTGGCCGTCTTCCCATAACGACGACATAACGGCCTGAATGATAGCCTTTCCCGCTTCTTCACGCGCATTCTTGCCTGAATACACATGGTCGTCCACGGCCATGATAAATTCTTCCGCTTCATGGGCATTGCGTGTCGCACTATCTTCCAGCAGCCCGGCATGGCATTCCCTGGAATTCTCAATCCGGCTGGGTAAATCCCTTACCTGCCTGCCGATTTCATATTGCTGGTTGATGTGGGCAGAACGCAGCATGTCGAGCTTGCGGACTTCGGTATCGATCCTGACCTTTTCCATGACGGCGGGGTTGCCGGACGCTATCGCCTTGATTTCGGCAAAGCTCAGTGCGCCGCCTTCCAGGTCTTCCGCTTCGCGCACGGTGACATCGCCGCTCATGACCTGCTGGATAAAGCGGGCTTTGGTTTCCAGCGTCTGCCACATATAAGCGTCAAAGCTACCTTCGGTAACGTAACGGCAGATGCTCACTTCTAGGTTCTCGTTGCCCTGGCGCAGGATGCGCCCGTCACGCTGCTCTATGTCGCGTGGCCGCCAGGGAGCATCCAGATGATGAAGCGCCCTCAGTTTCTTCTGGACATTTGTACCAGCTCCCATTTTCTCGGTGGAGCCAAGCAGTATACGGACACGCCCGGCATTGACCGCATCAAAGAGCGTCTTTTTCTTCGCGTCGGTATCCGCGTCATGAATAGTGGCGATTTCCTTTTCCGGGATGCCGCGTTCAATGAGTTTGGCGCGGATTTCGTCATAGACATTGAACCGGTCGGGGTTCGGCGTGGACATATCGCAGAACACCGCTTGCGTCAGCCGCTTATCCGCACCTTCCTCCCAGGCGCGGTAGATATTATCAATCGCCATGTGGACTTTGGTTGCGTAGCCGGTTCCAGCCTCCCTGCCCACAAGACGCATATCGAGCGCAGCCTTCCTGCCGTCGCCAGTGATTTTGAGCATGTTGTCCACACGCGGATCGACGCTTCCGCTCTTTATGCGCTGGGCGCGTTCGACCAGGGTAGCGACATATTCTTTCAGCTCCGGCGAAGAGGGCGCGACTATCACCCTCGGCTTGCCTCCCTCAATCGCCGGGCGCGGCAGTTTCAGCATTTCCGCCGTCTGGATGTCGGCGAACGTGCGGAACATGGAAAGCAGCTCCGGCAGGTTGACGAACTTAGCCATCCGGGTATGCATCCGGTAGCCGGAGCCGTCCGGCGCAAGCTCCAGCGCGGTGACAGGTTCGCAGAAATTCGCCGCCCAGGCGTCAAAGTGCGAAACGCCCGCCGTTTCCAGCAGTTCCGGCGCAAGGTAACGTTGCAACGTGTACATCTCGGCCATCGTGTTGCTTACGGGCGTCCCGGTGGCAAAGACGATGCCGCCGCCGCGCTCGGAGAGATACCGGGTCTTCATGTACATATCGAGCGCCCGGTTGCTCTCGGTGTTGGGCAGCCCGGCGATGCGCTGCATCTTGGTGGTGTATCCGAGGTTTTTGAAAAGATCGGCTTCATCGACAAAAATCCGGTCGATGCCAAGCTGCTCAAAGGTCACGCCGTCATCCTTCTTCTCGCGACCGGCGCGGTCTTTGATCTTTGCTTCAAGGCGTTTCTTGGCTTTTTCAAGTTCCTTGACAATCGAGCGGTTGCCGCCTTTCTCCGCCTTCGCCTCCGTCATGGCTTCCTCTAAGCTGTCAATCTCCTTGCGCACAAAGCGGGTGAACGTCTCGTCGGATACCGGCAGGACTCAAAGGATTTATGGGAGATAATCACCGCGTCGTAGTTACCAGTCGCGATCCGCGCCATCGCCTTTTCGCGGTTGCCCGTGGTGAAAAAATCTTTTCCGGCAACAAATATGTTGGCCTGCGGATAGAGCGCAAGGAACGCCGCGCCCCATTGCTCTACCAGGTGGTTCGGCACCACAATCATCGGCTTTGTTGCGAGACCGAAGGCGCTTTAGCTCCATGCAGGCAGCGGTGATTTCATTGGTCTTGCCCGCGCCGACGCAATGCCCGACCAGCGTGTTCTTGTTCTGCAACATCCGCCATACTGCGTTTTTCTGGTGCGGATCGAGGTCGTTATTGCGCAAACCGACGCGGTTCATGCCGGAGAACGTCAGGTGCGAGCCGTCATAGGTGCGTCCGCCGGATGTTGTTGAATGTGTCGTTATAGAGCCGCGCCAGCCGTTCGGTACGCTCCGAGTCTTCCCATATCCATTTGGCAAAGCGGTCTTTGAGCTTCTGCTGCGCTTCGCGGGCGGCGATGGTCTCCGTTTGGTTCACGACGCGGGTGTCGTCGGGAAGTGTGTCATAAATGGTCGGGGTGCGCATATTGAGCGCATCCTCAATCAGGGCATCGGCGGATATGCGCCTTGTGCCGTAGGTCATGGTGTTGCATACAGCCCGGCTTGCGAAAAGCTCCAGCCTGACCGTCCAGGTGGCAATAGCGCCCGCATGGTTGACAGTGACATCGCCCTTGGGGATTTCCAGAAGCTCGCAGACAAAATCTCTTATGTCGTTTCTCGGTATCCAGGACGCTCCCAGCCTCGCGTTGATGTCGCCGGGCAACAGGTCGGGAGGCTGCACGGCTTTCAGGGCTTCGACATTGCCTCTATAGGCGGGGTTAATGTCTGCCGCGGCTTCGGCAGTCTTAAGCTTCGCGCGAACGTCGCCGCTTAAATATTCGTCGGCGGTTTCCCATGCGCTGCCTTCGGGATTCTGGTACACTTGGCCGGAGAGTTCTGCCTGCATCGCTTTGAGACCAAAGCCGGTCAAGGAAGCCATGCGCTCCCAATCGATGCCGCCCGCTTCATTCAGTGATATGGCAAGGGCTTCGGCGGAAGTCTCCACATGCGCGACTGGCTTGTAGCGCTCTAACGTCCGCCGTTCAAATATCACCGTCTTGGTGGCAGTCTTCTTCTCTGCGTCGTAGTTTTCCAGGGAAAGCAGCAGGGGATGATCCGGATCGCCGGTGAAGGCGCGGAAGTTCTCGCGGGCGGTGATATAGCCATGCCTGCTCACGAAACGGTCATACACCCGGTTCAATTCCTGCCGAGCGGCGGTTATCTTCTCTTCCGGTTCCTCGTCAAGCTGCGTTCTGAATACCTCGCGCAATGCATCGCGTATCTGCATCAGCCCGCGCACCCGCATAGAATCGGTTGCGGAAAAGGAGGTGGGTTCAAAGTGATCGCCGCTGCGTATGACAATCTTGCCGTCCACGAAAGCATAGCCGCCGTCCTTAATGCCGATAAAACTTTCCGGGTCGGTGATTTGCATTACCGGGGGGCTGCGACTTTGATTGCGCGGAACATATACGTCTTCCGGCAATGCTCTCACGGCTTCGTCCAGGCTTTCCTGCGTCAGCTCGCCAATGAGCGCCGGTTCCTTGTCGCGGTACATCGTGCCTTTGAGCGTCATCTCGCCCAGCATCATTTCGGGGTGACGGACGTAGTATTCATTTAAGGGAACCGGACGGCCTTCGATCTCTACCATCTCGGTCTCCGTCCACTTCTCGCCTGCCGGTTCCTGGCCTTCGGGCCTTTTTTGCAGGAAAAGAATATCGGTCGTCACTTCCGTTCCGGCGTTGCCTTTGAATGCCGTGTTAGGCAGCCGCACCGCCGCAACCAGGTCGGCCTGCTCCGCCAGGGCTTTGCGGATTACGTCGTCTTTCTTGTCCATCGTGTAGCGGCTGGTGATCAGCGCCATGATTCCGCCAGGTCGCACCTTCTCTAAGGATTTGGCGAAGAAATAATCATGGATCGAGCGGGTAAGGCTGCGCTTCATGGAAGGATCGTGGACAGCGTAGTCGCCGAACGGCACATTACCTACTACCGCGTCAAAATAATTATCGGGAAGCGGCGTTTCTTCAAAACCTTTGGCGAATATCGCCGAGTTGGGGTAGAGTTTCTTGGCGATCCTGGCCGTAATGGAATCGAGTTCCACGCCGGTGCGGTGGCCGCCCTGCATGGACTGCGGCATCAGCCCGAAAAAATGCCCTATCCCCATTGCAGGCTCAAGCACCTGTACGCCGTGCCTTACGCCGAGCTTTTCCAGCCCATCCCAGATAGCCTTAATTACCAGCGGCGACGTAAAATGCGCGTTCGGGGTGGTTGCCCGCGCCGATTCGTATTCTTCTTCAGTCAAGAGTTGCTTTAATTCGGTGGCCGCAGCTCTCCATTCCGGCTGTACGCGCCACGAAGATTCAAATACCTGCGCTAATGCTCCCCAACCAGCGTAGCGCACCAGCGCCGCTTTTTCTTCGTCGGTCGCCTCACGGTCTTCTTCTTCAAGCGTTTTTAAGAGCCGGATGGCTGCGATATTGGCGCGGGCCTTTTCATGCAGCCCGCCCGCCCCTACCCCATGCGCCTCGGTTATGCGGAAGTCACGGGAGGCTTCAGGTTCTGGCTCCGGCTCGTCGAGGATGACTCTTCTTCCTCCGGCAGCAGGAATTGCTCTACCGCCATCTCCCAGGCTTTCTGGTAATCCATTTTCTTCACTGCCGTCAGCTCGTACATCAGATCGGAGAACTGCTGCGCCGACCTTTCCAGTTCCGCTTTCAGCCGGTTCTCCTGCCGGAATTGAGCTAACATTTTCGGGTGGTAATTCTGCCAGTGAGTCAGAATTATGCTGCTGATCTTGTCGTGGCTGTTCATAGGCTGACCATGTTTTGAGGGTTGGGGCTGGCGGCGTTTCCGCTTCGCCGGAACTCGCGGTAAAAAGTTCTTCCAAAGTAGACTGTTTTACGCCGGGAGGCAACGCAGCGGGTTTCTTCCTGTTGCGGCGGTGCGGCGCAGAGCGGTAAAGGTTTACCGCTTCCGGTTCCTGCTTTCTGACACCTGGCTCCTGAATGGGCGCAACGTATGAAAAAGGGGAAGTGGTGGCAAAAAGCTCGGCAAGGCTTGTCTGGGTGACTCCTTCCGGCAATCCCGCTTTCTTCTTCGCCTTGCGGCGGCGGGAAGCTACGCCTACGCCGCCGAAGACGGGCGGTTTCCGGTGTCCTTCTTCGGGTTCCTGCTCCTCCAGCAAGTGAAGCCCAAGCTGTTCCGGTTGTTCATTTACTGGAGGTGGTTCTGGCTCGGAGGCTTGGTTTCCAGTTCCTGCTTCCGGGTTTCCGGTTTCCGGTTCCAGATTAACCAGAGTAAACTGTCCCACTCCGTCCGGCAATGCGCCGGATTCCTTTCTCTTTCCGGCGGTTGGCTTTGGTGGAGGAGCCAGGACAGGCATAATTTCCCCATGATTTCAGGTGAACGAAAACAATGCAGGGAATTTCAGAGCGCGAAAACAACTTACTGATGTGTCACATTTCTCAACCTATACATACACCCGATTCACAAAAGAGGGTAGCAGAGATTTGTGAAGATTTTGTGGCTGCGGGGAGAGAGATGGATTGCTGTGCTACAGCAGGAAACTAAAATAATCACGCTGCTAACCGGGCTATGCACATTTGCAAGCATTTATACATTAGATGATGAGTTTCCTCTTACCTCGGCCTATCATAAGGACGCATTTCATTGTTAATTTCCTCTAAAGCCTTTGGTATGCGTACAATTTCATTTCGCTGGATACCGGTGTAATAAACCTCCCAGGCACCATCTTTTGCCTCTATGATGGTCGGTTCCCCATTTGGAGTAATGCGATTTCTTGCAAGGCAGCGGCTTATTATTTCCAGTTGCACCGGATCAGGACGTTCGTCGAAATCGAGTTCAAGGGCTATCTGATGCCCTGCTGGCAGTTGTTTTACTGCGTCATAAATAACTTCGGCTCCAAATGTTTTGAGATTGGCCTCAATTAAGCGGTCATCTCCTATTTTCTTTGTAGTTGGGTCAAAACTTTTTACAGAGTAGCCAAAATAAGGAGCCATAAAAACTGGTATTATTATTAGAGAGTTTTTGCTGTGTTTTTTGTTTTCAACGGATACGGTCTTTCCCATGTCAAACGTTCTGTCTTACGCGCGCTCCTACCGTGATAGAAACCCGACCGCACCGCCAATTAATCCGCCTATAAACGTATTCCGCCCTATTATGGACAATTTCTTACCGTCAGAAGAAAACAGCGCCGTTTCTTGCCATAGTGCCCAGCCAGTGCCCACAAGAGCGCCGCTAATAGTATCGCGGGCAATATTTTTCTGCTTTTCATCCATAGCTTGCCCATTATAGCCCGCTCGCGTCAACCATAAAGTGAAGTTTTTATGACGAAAATAGGGCATGGGGTTAACCATGCCCTATCCTTGCCGGGTTAATGCCTACCGATCTTACGGACCAGGGAAAGGCGGCAACCCTATAATGATCAAACCCAACCGTAAAATCTTGTAGCCTGTGTAAGCCATACCTGCCGCAGTCTTTTTGTCCTTTTTCGAGGAGCAATAAGTACATCGGTAGGTATCGTTCGTAACAGACGTTTCTACCAGGTTGAAAGTCCGGTTAGCTCCACACGTAGAGCAATACGCTTCGATGGACCCGGCCATCTTACAACTCCTTTCGCTATGCTAACTATACCCGCCGCCCCCGTCCGGGTGGTGGCCGCCGTGCGATATTCCGAATAGAATGCCTATAGCCGTTCCGGCTGCCAACGCTCCGCCCAGCAGAGTCATCTTATTTTTTCTCAGCGAGCAGAAGTTACAGCTATAGGTGTTTCTCAAAGGGTCTTCCTGCACCAGGTGGAAAGTGCGGGTTTCCCTACAGTTCCGGCAATAAGCCTCGATGGATTCAGACAATTCGAAACTCCTTTCAGCGAACGAAAAACAGAACCACTAAAGGGACGCGCTACCATGTACTCAATTCGCCGCATATCCAGGGGAACCCTGCTGTCCTTGCACTGCGCGCTCGGCGTCTGAAGCGCTACCGTCTCCTTACGCCAGCGCCACTTGGATCATCCGGCCCCCTGAAAAGAATGCCAATGAAGGCCGCTGCCGAAGCCGGATAGAAACGCCATGTAGCGGGTTCCACCTGTTCGTGAGAACAGACTCTCACACCGGTAAGTGTCTCTCACATAGCCCTTCCGCACGAGGTTAAACGTGCGCCCGGTCTTACAGTTCCGACAATAGGATTCGATGGATTCGGCCAATTTAACGCTCCTCCTGCCAAACTAACTGGAGCTGCCGCCACTGTCCGTTGGATCATGCGACACACCGAAAATCCAACCCACGGTTAAAATGACCGGTGATACCGCCGCCATTGCCCACCCCGCGCCCGTCTTCCGTTTCCACCTAAGACCGCAGGAATAGCACTCGTAAATGTGCTCAAGCTGGCCTTCCTCAATCAATCTAAATTCCCGCATAGACTCGCAACGCTTGCAATAATGCTCCAACTCTTTGCCTCCTTCCGGCAGACTGAAACCACAAGAACTAAAGGGACGCGCTACAATGGACTTCATGCGCTGGATTTGCCAGGTGCCGCTACCCTTGCAGCGCAGTAGCCCTACGGCGCAACCGGCTGCGCGCCTCCAGGCTGCCCCGACCCAGGTGATTGCTGCTGCCATCTCGGCTGTGTGGAAACATTCGAACGGCGCTTGGCGATGGCCGCGTTGAGTTCCGGCGATACCCCGGTCGGGATGCCTCCGGTTTCCTCTACAGGCTTTTCAAAAGGATTGCCTTGAGAAAAGAATTCGATGTCCTGGCTGGCAAATTCACTCTCGACCAGGCTATCCATCATATCCAGCTGCCGGTTCAAGTTCCGGTCATAATCATAGGACTCAAAAATCAACAGGCATACAGCGGCGAAGAGGATGTAAAGCCCCAGGTAGCGGAAAAAGATTGCGATAATTATCCCTATTCCCGCTGCAAGGGCAGGCGTAATGTAACGCCGCACCCAGGATTCACGCACGTTAAAGCCAGGTATAAGGCGTAGCAGCGGCACACCCCGGCTGTAGGTATGCCATGCCACGCCCTGCGTTAAGTCCGTCCAGCGGAAACGCCGCTCGATTAGCCCCAAAGCCAGCATGGCAATAGCAAAGACGATAAACGGCACCTGCATACCCACGACCGTGCCAAAGGCAATCAGCAGCACGGCCATGATCAGCAGCTTAATCGGGCTCAGGAAACGGTAGCCGAGCTTGCGGTAAAGGAATACCATGATAGTCATGGCCGGGAATAGGGCGAGCGCGGCGGTAAATTCCATTTTCTGGGTTAAGGTGGTCGCTTGCTGCATTTGGGATTGTTGTTGCATAATGGCCTCCTTCCTAAAGGCGCACTATCGCTGACTGAACGTCAGCAGTTTGAACGGCAGGCCATCTTCAAACAGGTGGCCGCCCTTGTACACTATCGCGTCAACCATGTAGTTGTAGGCTTCACCTCCTCTGCGTAAGGTAGTAAATTCCGAGGGTTCAATATACGCTCTTTTCTGTTCGCTGCGCGATACGCCCGCGCTGCCGGTTGCATGTCCCTCCCTGCCGTCTCTTCCCTGAGATACATTGGTACCAGACACCATGACCCAGCGCTCTCCTAAGAGCTTTGATGCCCATTCATTCGTATCTACTGATGAGCTTTGGCAGAAGAACTTTGTCTGAAGGTTAGCCAGCAACGTATCCACGGCATCATCATTCCCCAGCACCCTTCTATAGCTCTCCCGGCTCTGCGTCAGGTACACCGTGCATCCTCCGGCGCTTCTTGCCACTGCCTGGTACTCCGCGTCGAAGTCCGTGATGAACTGTTGGGCTTCATCAGCCCAGCAAAAAACTGGACGCAAGGGCGCACCTCCCTGCTGCTGTGCCCGGCGCAATACCGCCACCTGGAAACAGTATTTCCATGCAAGATTAGCGACACGTCCGGCCAACCGGAACTCCTGCACAGGTAAATCGACAATGATAATCGCGCCATTAAACGTGTCTTCCGGCTTGACATTCGTGTCTGTGCTGAAGAGCCGTCGTAATGGCTGAGTTATGAATGGTCGCACCAGCATGGAGAAGGAAAGTGCAATGATTCCCCTGGTTTTTTCTCCGATGGCCGGATATTCTTTCAGCCAGTAGTTCTTACACTCCTCAAAGTCGTCTTTCTCCGATTTCGGCGCGTTTTGGAGATTGCGCTCCGCCTCCCGGATGATGGCCGCGCAAGTGCTGGTCTGCTGCCATTGCGGGTTGGCTATCTCCTGTATGCTGGTCGGCGCGGTAACGACTATCGAGCGCAGCAAGGGCAAGGATACGGGCAGACCTGCGAATAAAGTTAATTCCACTAGACTGGCATTCATGTGGCTGAGCGCATCATCGAAGAACTTGTTGTCGCCGCCGCCTTCAGCTTTGCCCGCATCCCCGGCGATGGTTCCCGCTATCTCATCGAGCAGGGCCACGATATTGATGGTCATGCCGCCACCTCCCCCGCCGCGCGACGCTTCCCAATCGAGAAAGTTAAACCGCCAGTTTCCTGAAGCATCAACGATGACTAAATCCTGCTCGCGCCCGGTTTCCTTTGCCCATTGCTGCCACATGGCTCTCTCATCTTTTTTGGAGCATAAAATCAAGCCCCCGAAGTCATTCGCAAGATAGCCAAGCGCCAAGTGACGCGCTACGCCTGAAGTTTTTCCACTTCCCGTGGCTCCAAATACACAAGCTCCCGTAAGAGCATCCGTCAGCCTAAATGCTTGTCCATTGCCCCAATCGCGGATCACCGTCAGGGGATGAAAGTCGGGTAGTTGAGTCGGCATGGATCACCCTCACTTTCCTGAATCAAACTCTATAGCCTCAATGAACGGTGCGTCTTGAGGGGCTTGCAAAAATTCGTTCGGGTGAAAATCCTGGATGAATATACAGCTATTCTCCAGAATGGCAGCCACGACCGGCTGCAAGCTCCGGCCTGTGATTTTCACCGTGAGGAAGCTGTAGAGCAGCACGATCTCGGTTCCTGACTCGCCGTTGAATGCCACATCCATCAGATAACGGTAGCTCGGCGCATGGGTCTCGCCCAGCACCCGGCGTATCTCCATCCGCTCCGGCTTCCCACCCTGCGCCCGGTACGCCTCATAGGGCCTTAATCCTCCCGCCTGCGGCGGGTTTGTATCCGGCTGATTGCGTCTGAACGACGCCAAAGGATCGCTCAAAATTCCTTACCAGCTTTCCTTAATAGGGGAATGTTTCCCTGACGCGCTACAATTCCGGCTCCAAGTCCTGCGGCTCCGGGTCGTGTCCCTGAGGCCGCTCGTCTCTCCACTGCTCATATCCCCTCCAGTCCTCCGCCGTCGGCTGATACGCCTCCTGCGCTATCTCATGGTTGAGCGCCGTCCGATCCGCCTGCGGGAGAAGGTGGCCCGTTATCATAATTTGCTGATACGAGACGCCTATGTCCATATAGATGCTTCTGAATATATTGCCGGATTCCCTGTACACGCTCTGCGCGGCACGTTTCATGTCATCCCATGCGGAGAACACGGCTGTCACCTTTTCCTCTCTTCCCTGCCGGGATCGTATTGGATTTGTTTAATCATGGACGTCGATGAACGTCTTCTTTAAGGGGAGGGATATCTTCACCCTCATGCAAGAATGAGTATGCATCAGGTATGATAAAATGAAGAAGAGGAAAACCGGACACTTATGCGGCCACTTTTTCCATCGTCTTAGAGGCTGGCAACGAGGCTAAAGAATTTCCGGGAGATACGATATGGCAGAGGCAATACTAGAGAGTCTGGGCACACGGCTTCGGCAGGAACGCGAAAGCCGGGGATGGACGCAGAAGGAACTGGCGGAGAAGATCAATGGATCGGTGCGCAGCCTTCGAAGATGGGAGAATGACAAGGCCACGCCCAGGCAAGAGATGCTCGATCCTCTTGCCGGGGTGTTTGGCAGACCACCTGAGCAGTGGGGGACTGCCAGACAGATACCCTGGAATGTGCCGTTTTCGCGCAATCCCTATTTTACGGGGCGGCAGCAGGTGCTTGAAAAGCTGCATGAGGCGTTGACTGCCCAAGAAACGGTAGCCTTAACGCAGACGCGCGCAATTAGCGGCCTGGGTGGTATCGGAAAAACGCAAGCCGCAGTGGAATACGCCTACCGTTATACCT
The DNA here is from genome assembly GCA_963769535.1 of uncultured Chloroflexia bacterium. GTDB lineage: Bacteria > Chloroflexota > Ktedonobacteria > Ktedonobacterales > Ktedonobacteraceae > CF-113. The sequence continues at coordinate 1,967,016 of CAVYMC010000011.1, forward strand.
ATGAGTATGAAGCTGCGCTCTGGGTACGCGCTGACTCCTCTGAAGCACTCACCTCTGACTTTGCAGGCTCTGGCTGCTGTTCTGAATTTGCCGGAGCAGTACGAACGCAATCAGTCTCGCGCGGTCGAGGCGGTCAGGCGCTGGCTGGAAAAATACGACTCCTGGCTGCTCATCTTCGATAATGCCGATGACCCGGCGCTCATCTCCGATTTTCTGCCAAACCGGGCCAGAGGCGCAGTTCTGCTCACGACCCGTTCCCAGATTACGGGCCAATACAAGAAAATCGACGTGAGGAAGTTGAGCCTTGAGGAAGGGATGGATTTCCTGCTTCACCGTGTATATACGGCAAAGGAGTTGCCCTACCCCGATGGGATAACTCCGCAGGATCGTGAGGACGCCGAGCGTATTTGGAAATTTATGGATGGACTTCCCCTGGCGCTGGATCAGGCAGCCGCCTATATTGAAGAAACGGATTGTACGCTCGGCCACTACCTGACGTTGCTGGAAACTCACAGTAAGCCCTTACTGCACCGGCGCGGCAAGGGAGCGAGCGCGCACCCGGAATCAGCAGCGAGAACGCTGTGGCTTAGCTTTGAAAAGGTTATGCAGAAAAGTCTGGCTGCCGCTGATTTATTGCGCTTCAGTGCCTTTCTTGATCCCGACGCGATCCCGGAATCATTGATTATCGACGGGGCTGACGCGCTGGGGCCTGCGCTTCAAGCCATCACGAAAAATAAATTAAAATGGGAAAAAGCGATGGGGGCACTGCGTTCGTACTCGATGGTGAAACGGAAAGCCGAAAAAGGCACGTTCAGTATGCATCGCCTGGCGCAGTCAGTCATCAGGGATAGCATGACGAAAAAGGTGGGGCTGGAATGGGCAAGACGAGTTGTGCTGGCCGTAAACGCGGCATTTCCAGATCCGAAGTCCGATTCCTGGTCGCAGTGCGAATCCCTGCTGCCGCATGCCCTGCTGGCCGCTCTCTACATTGAAGAGTATAAAATCTTCAGTGAGGAAGCTGGGCGTTTACTCTACGTGATGGCAACCTATCTCCAAGAGCGCGGGCGTTATGCCGATGCCGAGCCGCTCTCCCAGCTAGCTCTGCGTATCCGGGAACAGCAATTGGGGCCTGAGCACCCCGATGTGGCCACGTCGCTTAACAACTTAGCAAACCTTTACTCCCAACAAGGCAACGACACGATGGCGGAGCCGCTCTTCCAGCGCGCCCTGCGCATCCGGGAGCGGCTGTTAGGATCAGAACATCCTGAAACAGCCCAAAGCCTCAACGATTTGGCGAACCTCTACTACAAACAGAGCAAGGATATGGAGGCAGAACCACTCTACAAGCGCGCTCTGTATATTTGGGAACAGCAGTTGGGACCCGAACATCCCCGGGTAGCCAATCCACTCAACAACCTGGCGAATCTCTATTCCCAACAAGGAAGGGATGTGGAGGCAGAACCACTTTTCCAGCGCGCTCTGTATATTTGGGAACAGCAATTGGGGCCTGAGCATCCCTTGGTGGCCACATTGCTCAACAATTTAGCAATCCTCTATTTGCTGCAAGGCAACGACGCGAAGGCTGAGCCGCTCTTCCAGCGCGCCCTGCGCATCCGGGAACAGCAGTTGGGGCCTGAGCATCCCCATGTGGCTGTTTCCCTCAGCAATCTGGGAGAATTCTACTTGCGGCAAGGCAACGATGCGAAGGCGGAGCCACTCTACCAACGCGCTCTGCGCATCCGGGAACAGCGGTTGGGGCCTGAGCATCCCGATGTCGCTATCTCACTCAACAACCTGGCTGACCTCTACTTCCAGCAGGGCAAGTATGCGAAAGCGGAACCGCTCTACCAACGCGCCTTGCAGATTTTCGAGCGGCAAATGGTGCCTGAGCATCCTCTGGTAGCCTACCCGCTGAATGGTTTAGCCAAACTCTATCACGAACAGGGCATGGAGGCGGAGGCGGAGCCATTCTACTGGCGCGCCCTGCGCATCCGGGAGCAGCAGTTGGGGTTTCAACATTCCGAAACAACGGAAACACGCGGCTGCCTCATCGCATTGCTCCATGCCCTGGAACGGCATGAGGAAGCAGCCCGGCTGGAAGCAGTTCAGACTAAGCCGTGAGCCATTGACCCTCCAAATTACGTGCCTTCCCTTTCCACCCGCCGAGGGAGTTCCCCTTCGGACTGTCGGCCTTTCGTTACTACCCGTATTGACTGAATAAACGGGGCATCACTCTCCTTAACTGGGGCGTGGGTGCCGGGATCATAAGTCTCGATATAATCACACCGGCTTTCTTTCAGGGCATAGACAAGCTGCTGCAAATGCCGTCCCGCAATGAACACCTCATAGGCCGGATAAGGCAACACAATCTCCGTGCCTTCACGCCGGTTTACTATCATATCCCGCATATCAAAATAGCGCGGGAATAGCCACGCCCCTGCCTCTGGCCTGATTTCCAGACGGTCGCGCTTGCGTATAGAAATGCGGAAGGCCTGATAAATCTCCTTGCCGGTGCGCGAGTCAAACTGGCGCGGTGGCTCCAATTCCTCGCTTTCTCCCGAAGGAGCTGGCGGCTGTGATGACAGAGGGCGCTGCGCTTGCCGTTGCTGCTCTGGCCGTCTGAACTGGTCTAAGGGATCACGCTCCATAATCGCCTACCTTTCAATACCTGCACGAGAATACACATTCGGCCTTCGTTTCCTCCCAGATAGCATACATTTCACCTTTCCGGGCCTTCAATCTCACGATCCTGTCCTTCACGCCACGAAACTATTTTATCTTTGAATTTCGCCCAATAAGATTGCACGGTTTCCACCGTTCTATTATAGAACTCCTCATACCACCTGCGCTCGGCTTTCCCCTCCGCCTCCTCCTGCGTTTCCACATACTCCCTATAAGCGCGTGTGATGGGGCTGGTAAATGCGCTTGATGGGTCTGCTGGCGTTTCCTCCTTCACCTTTAGGAGTTCCGGCTCCTGGGTCTTCGATAATGCGACAGATTCCGACACCAGCTCTATTTCTTTCCTGCTGCCATCCGCTCTTTCCTGCTCCCACCGCAGGTCTTCAATGTCCAGCTCCGTGTGCGAAAACTCTTTTGCTAATTCTTCCGCTATTTCCGCATCAAGCGCAGCAAGCTCGTTCACCAGTTCGTCAAGCTCACGATTGTGCGCCATGACCTCGCGGTTCTCATCCCCTATCCGGCTGCGCTTCCCTACCCGCTCTATCGCATTGGCCTCTTTCCCCAAATGGTGGGTCGGCTCGCGGTCGATACCCTGCGCTTCCAGCGTCCGGTGATCTACCCGCTCATCCGATCCCACTGCCTCCAATGCGCGGTTCTGGCAGACCTCCCATTGCTCACGCCACTCCTCCAATGTCTCTTCTTTATTCCAGTCGCGTTGCTTTCTGAATGCGAAATGATCGCCGTCAAGCTCACGCATGGTCAGCATAATATGGGCATGGTGATTGCGTTCGTCGCCATGCCGGTCGGCGCGGTGAATAGATATGTCCGCCACCATGCCGCGCGCCGCAAAGTTGTCACGCGCAAAATCAAAAACCAGCGAGGCGCGTTGTTCATCCGTGAGTTCGCAAGGCAGGGCTAATCGGATTTCCCGCGCGGGCTGCGAGTCTTTGCGCCGCTCCGCAAACTCGGCACGGTTCCATAGCTCCTCGCGGTCAAACACCCACTGCGGCGCATGACGCGGGGCGATGATTTCCGATTGCACGATTCCGCGCTTGCGTCCGTAGTCGTGCGTCTCCCCGGTTCCGCGATCAACCAGGCGTGTCCCGCTCCGGTACGCCGCTCCCGCTACGGCGGAATGTCCTTTGCTCCGTTGCACTATCGTGGCTGACAGGTGATAGATAGCCATTAGCGCGTACCTCCAGCAAGGGCTGTGGGGATGTCGGGGGATGTTATTCTCCTGACCGGCGTACAGAGGCAGCGGCTTTGTTGCAGGGTCAAGGGGCAGGCATACGCCCCTTGTTGCGAGTGCAGGAGAGCAACACCTCCTGCTGGTGTCCAGAGGTAAAACCTTTGGGCAGAGTCAAGGGGCAGGCACGCCCTTTGTCGTGGGTTTTCAGGGGCGCGAAAGCCCCTGAAGCAGGGTACAGGGATGCAATCCCGTCGCACACATTGCTTGCAATGTATAAGTGCGCCCTTCGGTCTTTTGCTTGCTCGCGTTGTTTGCTCCGGCAACACGTACAGCCTCTCTTTCTGAGATGCTATCAGTATATGACAAAGATGCAAAAACGTGCTAATATTACAACTATACTGGAAAATAGGGAAGGAGGATTTTGCGCCATGCCGGATGACAAACTCTCCCGCCTGACCGCTCGTCGCAATGAGCTCAATGCGCAAATAAGGCGGGAACAAAACAGAGAAAAAACAAAACACCGCAAAGACGACACGCGCCGTAAAATTCTCGCGGGCGCGGCAATACTGCACAAGGCAAGCGGGGATAAGCAATACGAAAAATGGTTAATCCATAATCTGCTTGATGGGTTCCTCACCAAGCCGGACGACAGAGCGTTATTCGGGCTATCGCCTCTGCCGGAAGAACAGAATAAAACTGTCGGGGAAAAATAAGTGGCTCCCCGCCTCCGAAGTTAATTCAGTTTAATCTTTGAAGACTTTGAAGGAGCCGCAGGGCAATACGCCGACGAGCTAAGAACAGTTCTGGCTGTCATCTCATTAATTTTCCGTTGAGCTTCCCGTTCTGCATCGCGCAACCTGAGAAATGCACGAAATCCCTTGCCATCTATCCCTTCATAAACGCGATAGGTATGGCCGTCTTCTTTCCCCTTAATATGCCGTATTTTGACATTCGGATTTAATAATCTTGCATCTGCGTCTTGATCGTCCAGTATTCTTTGCCGGATTACAAGTTTTTCAGGATCGTCCTGTGCTTTCTCCAACCAACCATCCTCATCCCATAGAGCGTATGGTTCTTTTACTTTCTCTGCCAGTTCAGCTTCTGGAATTTCTCTTTCATCTCTAAATTCTTCAAGCAGCTTCATATCTCTGGTTACAAGGAACTGCTTTTCTAGCGCTTGCAAATACGCCAGCCGTCTTTTTTGTTCTCCGAAAGATTTTACCCAATCTTCGTATTGAGCAGCACTTTTTTTCAATGCCTCATCAATTTCTTCTGATGGTAGCGCAAGTGGCATAAATAGGTACTAATTGTCCTTAAACATCAATAACAATAATAACTTTTTGCCGAAGGGAATAATAGTGAATTATTTATTACAAATCCTAAGATACTGTCGTACGCATGAGGAGAATAGTAATTCCCTAAACACGGTTTTTTACTTATGCACGAAATATCTAACAGTAATTAAGACACTAGTAAGTGCAAAGAAACAGAGGCGCGGACAGTATAAATTATCGCGAGTATATGTTATAATAAGTTAAGGTCATCGTGTAGAGTCGGAACCGTTAAGAGACAATTGCTGATAGGCTCCTAAATGAAGGAGGGCGAAATGGGCGATCTTGATTATCGTGAGATTGATGACAGATACGACCGTATGACAGAAAACGTGAACCGAATGGCCGCTGACAGGGCACAGCAGCAAGAAGCAGCGAAGTGGAGGGATCAGGTAGCTATGTTGAGGGGATCGTCGGCGAGGTCTACTTCTGGCGGGCCTTCGGGTAAAGGGGTAGTCTCAGGTTTCCTTGGAATAATCATTGGTCTTGTTATTATTGTTGTTGCTATCTTTGTTATAGCCTCCATTGTTGGTTGGGCGATTGCCACCTTTGCACATTGACAGGGTAGAGTCCATTCTCCAGAAAAGATTAGCGAACTTTTTGTGACAGCCTGAAGTAAAACAAGGTGTGGCTCCGCTTTGCTATACCGCATTTTGGAGTAAACACGGTGGGGGGAATGCTATAGTCATAGCTGGCGGCTGGTGCTGGCCGCTTTCTCTATGGTCATTTGGCCGTAGGTGGCTCCGTCGGCGCGGTGCTTCTTATCCCATTATCAGTCGCTCCGGTTCCCGCCAAGCCCGTTGAGGGGGACGGAAAACAGGCTGCCGTCTAAGCGCTCTTAGAAGCCATAGGAAGGGAAAAATGCTTCGGCTCTCCCCTCCAGGGCTTTTTCATTAAAGACGCTGGATGCGGGGCTGACAAAAATTTGGCAAAAAAATGTGCGCCCCGGATGGGGCGCACATTTTACAGGCAGTAGGAAAAGAAAAGTAAATAAAGCTGTTTGCGGTGCCAATTCGGAACTCTCAAAGCTGCCTCATATCCATCGTCACCTCTGGGAATAGAAACAAGCGTCGGAAGATATTGAGCTTGACGCGAACCTGTGATGTTTTCATCGATCCAGCGAGCTGCCTACACGGAGCTTTCAATCAACGCGCGCGTTTCGGGCAATTGCCACGAAGAACCAGAAAAGACAGCATGCTTTTTAAGGAGAGACAGAACATACTGTTCAGAACTGGCGGATGTTCCTTTCGGTTGATAGCCACGAGCTATCAAGTAAAAGAAGACATCAGCCAGTGAGAGCGGCTCATCTATTACCGTGAGTATTTCGATCAAGTGATCTAGGACACGCGACGGCGGAATTGCATCGGGCAATCGCTCCTGTAGATATTTGCTCGCCAATTTGAGCTTTTGCATTTTGGCTTCTAAACGGGCGCTTAATTCCCCGATGGCTCTTTGTGTCTCCGGGTTCTTCAGGGTATTGGACATTCTTTCAATTAGCGGTCTCCTATAGTAAAGCAAAGCTCCCAGAGCTATGCCGCCCAAGATGGCCTGTACTAATAGAGGAAGCCGACGAAACCCTTTCCAAAGCTCGGATGTAGCAGCCATACCGGCCATAGGCAAAACACCGGCTGCCCCAATTTCATTACGAATTTTGAGGATATCGCGAAATGCAGCAGAAACCCGACTATATTCCGGGCTTTTAGGGAGAGCATTTAAATGCTTGTCCTCCGAGAATAAAAACTCCGGCAGCAGAAACAGGTAAAGCTGGGCAGTCGGTATATCGTCAGAATCAAACATCTCCTGGACAACAGGATCATACCGGTAGGCATCTTCCTTCAGGCTGACAGTCCAGATGTTTGGCACGTAGGCAGTGCGCCATAAAGCGATTTGCTTATCTACGTCGCCACGGCGAAGTTCTATAAGCTTCTCTTCCACCTCCTGGAACACTGGCTCTGCCATAAAGACCCAATATTCATTCTTATGCAAAAGGTCTTGCAAAGCGGTTCGAGTATTATTCCTGCTGCTGTACCAGATATCTTTTAATAGCTGGTTCGTGTCTATAACAACACGCAACCGAGATGGAGGCTCCATAAAAACGCTCTCCTCAGAATCCAGAGATTTTTAGAGATTTATCTCATTGCTATTCTAGCGAATTACCTTCATTTTACCATTAAGCACAAACGCAAAGGCGGTCATGCGACCGCCCCCAGCCTCCGGCTGGCGATGGCGTGATAATTTGGGTCAAGCTCGATGCCTAAGTAGCTGCGGCCAAGCGACTTCGCCGCAAGCAGAGTGGACGCCGAGCCGCAAAACGGATCAAGCACCAGACCGCCGGGCTGGGAGAACGCCTCAACAAGCGGCATGAGCGTTTTTACGGCTTTCTCTGACGGGTGATGGTGGTTGCCGCTATACGCCCAGGGCATCACGTCGCTGATGGGAGCCTCCGGCTTCTGCGGCCTGCCTTTGGCAAGCAGATAAGCGCACTCATGCTGCGAGCGCATATAGCCGGTGGAGGAAACATAATTCTTTTTGAACGTGATATGCCCGACGATGCGGAATCCTGCGTTCCGGTAAGCGGTCACAAAGCGGTCAGCGAACGTCCAGCCATAGAAGCTCACGCAAAAGCTGTTGTCGGCCAGCACACGGTACATTTCGGCAAACGCCGGTTTCAGCCAGGCAAAATTGTCGTCGTTCCTGATAGCGCGGCCACTGCGATCCTGATAGCGCACGATATAAGGCGGATCGGTCAGAATGAAATTGACGCTTGCAGCGGGTAGCTGGCGCATTGCCTTAATGCAATCGGCTTTGAGGATGGTATTGATAAAGCTGGTCATAGGATGGTTCCTTTCTATGAATGTGATTTGAGGGAAAAAGGGCGGATTGCTCCGCCCTTTAGACGGTCAGTTACGCGACCATATAAGCGTGTACCGGCCATCAATGCCGCTTTTCACGAGCCTGCAATTGACAGGGGCAGGAAAAACCGGGTCTTCTATGATGACCGAGAGGAAATCCGCTCCTTCCTGGCTGGTTCTCTTCCAGGCCGCCCCGATTTCGTGCTCGCCTGAGAAAAGCCGGAAGTCAGGGAACTTCTCGCGTTTCTTGTCAGTGACCGGCTCAAGCGTTGCCTGTACGTTGAAAAGAAGCGTTTCGAGTTTGCCGATGTAGACCTCTCCGTCTTTGTTGAAATTTCCGATGTTTGCCATAAAATTTTCTCCTTTTAATTGGGGAGGCCGCACCATGCAGCCTCTTTAACGGCAACCGGAAAGGCAGGATAGGTAAGGGCTGCAACTTGAATTTTGCGGCAATAACGCAGAAAAAATCATACGGATTTTTGTTATTGCCGGTGCGCGAGGAATGGCGCGAAGCGGCAGGGGAAAATTATGGTTGCAGCCCGCAACTATTCTGACAGGTTGCGCCGTCCTTTAAGAGGCACATGTGAGGGTAACTTAAAAAGCGGAGAAAAGGCGAATATCAGGAACATGGGAAGCGGGAGGGGGGTTGATCGCACTCGTAGATGCTTCGCCCGGCGACGAACGGCCAGAGCCTGGCTTGTTATAGGTAAAGAAGCAGTGGCCTGAGCATTTTCGGTGGATTCAGGCAGGTTAAAACGGGGGAAAGCGAATCACCAAACCGAGCCATACCGCTTATGTAGTGGAAAACGCCAAGAAAGGCAAAGAAGCCAACTGGCACGAAGTAGGTGCAGTCTGGTTGCACAAAGACGGAAGCGGCTTTGACTTAACCATCTTTGAAGGCAGCAGCTATAACGGCCACCGGCGATGGCGGAGCCGGAGGCAGCGCAGGCAGCCCGATGACAACCAGCACAATGCTCATTTTTATAAGGGTAAAGCCGGAGGTTTTCATATTGTTGCCATTCCGTTACCTCGCAAGCACGGCCTGTCTCTGATTCAGCGTGTCGTTCCAGTCCTTGCCAATAGGCGGCTCCGCCCGATCTGCATCCAGTCGAACGGAGCGGATAAAATCGGCGTATTTTTCGCCGTCCTTGTCCTTATCAGTCGCAATGATAACCACTGCCGAGGGAAATCGGGTGAGCAGCGCGGCCAACTGCTCTTTTTGCTCCTGCGACATCGCTCCGCCGATAGAAACATAAAGCCCATCAGCAGGATTAAGCTGGTAGTAGCTCATGATGTCTATTCCGCTCTCGGCAATCGCTATCATCGGCAAGACGCCTTCCTGCTCCCCTACCCTGCACATAAACAGCGACTTCGTTCCGCCTGGCGCGAATCCGGTAAAGCCCTTATTCTTGACCTCGTAACCGGATATGCCGTTCTCATCCCTGTGAACAAAACAGGCATTATTGCGCCCGTCCGCGCGGAGTTGCTCCGCGAATTTGCTGATGGTTCGGGGGTTCAGGCCGCGCTCTTCCAGGTATCCAGGCTTATAAGGTTTCATGCGTTCCCATGCGACCACTACCCCGGCGCGGTCGCGGGTGGTGGGAGCGAGTTTCGGAAAGTTCCTATAGACAGTAGGAAAAGCAAGCCGGGGAGCGGTTATCCTTTCGCTCAGGATTTGACACGCCTTCCCGAAATTCACGCCTTCCTGCCACATCACAAAATCAATTACGCTGCCGCTTGCGCTGCCATGCACGTCAAAAAATATGCCGTGTCCGTCTTCGCCGGTCGCCACAATGATCTTACTGCCGTGATGCCGCATTACCAGGCTGGTGCGGCAACTGGCTTTTTCGTCAATCGCATAGCCGTAGCTTGCTGCCAGTTCCGGCAAGCTGGTCTCCCTCTTGATGCGCTCGATCTCTTCTTTGCTGAACATTTCCGGGCAACGCGCCTTTCTTTTCCTACTGCCTAAAAACTTTTAATTTTTACCCCTTCAAGGGATTTCGTGCAACAGGAACTAAAGGTTAGAAGTTCTGGTTTTCTGGCAACGCGCCCACGTTGCACCTATTCTCCTTCCCGCAGCTTCATGGTGTATAATTCAATATACTGAGCTTTTGTCTAAGAAAGGTTAACCCATGTCATCCGATAATGACAAACGCACCGCTCAAACCGCATTTATGGGCGCGGAAAATATCCAGGAACTATACCAGCAGATTTTATCGGAAGGCCTTATTTTAGCAGGAGGGGAAAGCCTTACACAACAAATCATTCAAGGAATCTTCCCTGAGATAGACCAGCCGGACATTCAGCGCGAGATTGGCTTAGAGCCGGAAAGGTAGCGATACTATTGAGCGACCCTTTGGCACAGTTCCGTCAGGGACAGCCAAGCGCCATAAAACAGCCCAAAACAGGGAAAAAGCCCTACGAGGCATATGATAAAAATGGCAGGCCATCCCCTTACACGGAAATCCTTTGTGTTTCCCAGCCTTCGCAATCCCCGCAAGCTCGGTTCTTTCTCGCTGCGGTTTTCAGCGCAGACTTCGACGATGCCTTTACGTTGCTTTACAGCTTTATGGCGGTGGAGATAAAAGGCAGGCACCTGAAAGAAGTCAGGCAGGCCGTACAAAATGGCCGGTGCGAGTTTATACAGGAATACGACGAAAATACGTTCCTTCCCCCGGCCAGAAACGCGCCGGTGATTGAATCCATACATTTTATAGCCGGGGAAAAGCTGGGTGATATTCTGTCAACCTACAAGACCGGAAAATAACAGGGTGGCGCATGTTTGATGATATGTTCTCTTTCATCGATCCAATAGTTGAACTGAGCGAAGATAATAGCTGTTTCGTCATTCAAGCAGAAACCCTTTTTGATTTCATAGAAAAAGCCGGATTTGACAAGATAGCAAGCTTGCCGGGAGGGGCAAAAATAGAGATACCTTTAGATATTGTTATGTCTCTGTTAAGACCGGATGAATTAGAAAAATTGAGAAATTATATTACCGTATACCTTGCAAAGCATAACAGCAGCGACATACAGTAAAGGAAGCATCTCACATGGCTATTCCTGAACCTTCACGAGCGAACGCGCGCATCATCAAAGCGCCGCATGGCGCGAAACTTACTGCCAAAAGCTGGCTCACGGAAGCGCCGATGCGCATGTTGATGAACAACCTCGACCCGGACGTGGCCGAGAACCCGGACGAACTTATTGTTTACGGTGGCATTGGCAAGGCGGCGCGCAATTGGGAATGTTTTGACCGCATCATCGAGACGCTCAAAAGCCTGGGTGAAGACGAAACCCTGCTCGTGCAATCGGGCAAGCCGGTCGGCGTGTTCAAAACCCACGCAGACGCGCCGCGTGTCCTCATCGCCAATTCCAACCTCGTGCCGCATTGGGCGACCTGGGAGCATTTCCGCGAACTCGACCGCAAGGGGCTAATGATGTACGGTCAGATGACTGCCGGATCGTGGATTTACATCGGCAGCCAGGGCATTGTGCAGGGGACGTATGAAACCTTCGTAGAAATGGGCCGCCAGCATTTCGGCGGTGACTTATCCGGTAAATGGATACTGACTGCGGGTTTGGGAGGAATGGGCGGGGCGCAGCCATTGGCTTCCACAATGGCAGGCGCTTCCATGCTTGCTGTTGAGTGCGATGCAACCCACATCCAGAAACGCCTCTACACCGGCTACTGCGACGCAATCGCCAGTACGCTGGATGAGGCGCTCGATCAGATTCGCGAAGCGTGCAATCAGAGACAACCGATCTCTATCGGACTGCTGGGCAACGCGGCGGAAATCTACCCCGAACTGGTGCGCCGGGGGATTAGGCCGGATATAGTAACCGATCAAACGTCGGCGCATGATGTCCTTAATGGGTATATTCCAGCCGGTATGAGCCTTGCGGAAGCTGCGGAACTGCGCCAGCGTGATGCTAAAGCCTATGTCGAGCGCGCGAAGGAATCGATTGCGCAGCAGGTACACGCCATGCTGGATTTCCACAAACAGGGCATCCCGGTGGTGGATTACGGCAACAACATCCGGCAGGTGGCGTATGAGGCAGGCGTGAAAAATGCGTTTGATTATCCCGGCTTTGTACCCGCTTATATCCGCCCGTTATTCTGCTTAGGAATAGGCCCGTTTCGCTGGGTGGCGCTCTCCGGCGACCCGGAAGACATTTATAAAACCGATGCCAAAGTAAAGGAACTGATCCCGGATAACCCGCATTTGCACCGCTGGCTGGACATGGCGCGGAAGAAAATCAGCTTCCAGGGGTTGCCTGCCCGCATCTGCTGGGTAGGGCTTGGCGACCGCGCAAGGCTGGGGCTGGCGTTCAATGAAATGGTGGCATCGGGCGAATTAAGCGCACCGGTAGTCATTGGCCGCGACCATCTCGATTCCGGCTCCGTCGCAAGCCCCAACCGCGAAACCGAAGGGATGAAAGACGGCTCCGACGCGGTATCGGACTGGCCGCTGCTCAATGCGCTGCTGAACTGCGCAAGCGGCGCGACCTGGGTTTCCATCCATCACGGCGGCGGGGTCGGCATGGGCTTCTCGCAACATGCAGGCATGGTTATCGTCGCGGACGGCACACCGGCAGCGGCAAAACGCCTGGAGCGCGTACTCACCAACGATCCGGCAAGCGGCGTCATGCGCCACGCCGACGCGGGCTACGAAGAAGCCATCGAATGCGCCAGGGAAAAGGGGCTGAATCTGCCGATGGTTTTTTAATTGAGCGGAAGCAACCACTGGCAAGGGCGGTGCAAGTCGTCCTTTAAAGCGCCACTGCCGATCCGACCGTATAGAACGTGCCGGAGGAGCTTTGGTTGTTATATTCGGCGTTCTCCCCCGACAAGCCGAATGCTCCCCTCATCGAGTAAATTATCTTTCGACATGTCCGGGCATTAGGTGGCTTACATTTTTGTGTGTTGCCTATCGGCTGGTTGTCATAAAAACTTCACTGTTTTCATCCTGTACCTAATGTTAGTATGGATTATACAAATTAACAGGGGAAACAGTATGTTGGAAGAGAAAAACAAAAGGAAAGAATTTGAAGAGGTGGTGGACAGCCAGCAAAAATTAGGGTGGCATTACTATGATGCTGCACTTGCGGTTGCAAGGCGGTGCAGGGAGGCGCGAAGAGAATATAGCCGAAAAACACTCCATGAGCCGGTAGCACTGACTGAAGAGGAGAAGCAGTTTGATGAGGAATATAAAAGGGAGATGGAAATGGGTTGCCGCATGGAAAAAGAGGAATGGGACGAAATCATCAGAAAAAAAAACAAAAAAATGGTGGCTTACATTTGGAATTGTTGATATGAAAAAAGCATTTAACCAAATGAAAGCAAACTACAGGCTTGCGCTGGCAGCGCAGGAGGAGGTTTGTAGCGAACTAGAGGCAGAAGCCAAAGCCGAGGAAGAAAAGGATTGGTTCAGGAGCCTCACACATGAAGATAAAATAGTCGCAAGAGGAGCTTTGTGGAAACAGCGCGTAACGAGCATCAAGCTGCAAAATCAACTATTGCAAGTCTGGGAAAAACAACTTGTCAGCTTGAATGGTTCAATAAAAGAGGTTTCCTCCATTGATTAAACAAAGCCCGCAATATTTCTATCACGGACCTCTGATTATCACTCACCTGCGAATACGGCGGAATTTGCGCTATCTAAAGCAGGGTCAAAATGGCTGCCCCTAGAGGGGGGAATAAGGCGGCGGCGGCGGCTCCGATAGCAACAATCACGGCAACAGCCACCACGCCTCTAAGTATGCCCTTGATGGGGAACCAGCCGCTTTGCCCCGCTGCTGCGAGGATGGCAGCGGCGATGGCGGCAGCGGCGGCAAGAATTGCGGCGGTTATTGCCACCCCTGTAAATATGCCGTTGCGTGAAATCCCTTGACTCTTCGCCGCCTGCGCCGCCGCATACGCCTCTTCCCACGCTATACAATACTCGCTCCCTTCCGCCTCCGGACATTTTCTGTTGGTTCCAACCGGGTCATTTTTCCCCGCTCTTTCCCCATCTATCTTCCCCTGGTTTTTCCCTGGTTGCGTAGAGGCTCCTGGTTGCGAGGAGGTCGATGCACACGTGGGAGGAGTTTGACCTTGAGCCCAGCAACAAAACTCTCCGCTGCAACAATCTCCCATGCTATCACAAGTAGGGTTAGGGTTAGGGCCGCTCCTGGAAACAGCCGATGCGGTTCCCACCATTATGAAAGTCGTTACGAAAACCCCGCTCAGGCCACACAGCATCAAAAAAATCAGTAATAGGAGTTTAATCCGATGCATGAAATATTCCTTTCTTCCATGTATGGGAAGAACCAATTAAGGGAAGACCTCGTACATGAGCTATATTATTGATTATACTCGATATTTCTCTATATAACAATGCGTATCGAATCGAGTTTTTTATAGGCAGTTTTGGCGGCCCTGTTGCAAAGATTTTGTAAGATTGGAGTACAGCTTAGACTGACAGCGCGGATATGCAGAAAATCCCTGTATCAAAATACCCTTCTGGAATCGGTAGCATGAAATCCGCATAAAAGGCCGATTTGCAAACGCTTATGCATATTTTTGTTCTGTCACCATTCCGAACAAGGCCATCAATTCAGGAAGGATAGCGGCTAATCTCGTTGAGTGGCATTTGATGGGCGGCGCGCAGCCCCTGGCCGTCACCATGAACGAGGGCGTGTGCCTGGCGGTTGAGGTTGATCCCCAGCACATCCAGCGCAGGTTGGAGACGGGCTATTGCGACGAAATGGCGAGCACGCTCGACGAGGCCCTGCACCAGGTGCGCGAGGCGTGCCAGCAGGGGCAGTCGCTTTCCATCGGGCTGATAGGGAACGCGGCGGAAGTGTATCCCGAACTGGTGCGCCGGGGTATCGTGCCGGATATGGTGACGGACCAGACCTCGGCGCATGACGCGCTCAATGGCTACGTGCCGGGCGGGCTCTCGCTGGCAGAGGCCAATGTGCTGCGCGAGCGCGATCCCCAGGAGTATATGCGGCGTTCGATGGCCTCGATGGTGGAGCATGTACGGGCTATGCTGGATATGCAAAAGATGGGGGCCATTGTTTTCGACTATGGCAACAACCTGCGCGGGCAGGCGCTGGCGGCGGGCGAGACGCACGCGCTGGACTTTCCCGGCTTCGTGCCTGCCTATATTCGCCCGTTGTTTTGTCGTGGCAAGGGGCCATTTCGCTGGGTAGCGTTATCGGGCGATCCTGAGGATATCTATAGTACGGATAAGGCTATCCTGGAACTCTTCCCCGAAGACGCCGGCCTGCGACGCTGGATCACGATGGCGCGCCAGAAAATCCACTTCCAGGGATTGCCTGCGCGTATCTGCTGGCTGGGCTATGGCGAGCGCGATAAAGCGGGGCTGGCATTCAACGAACTGGTGCGTAAGGGTATCGTCAAGGCTCCCATCGTGATCGGGCGCGACCACCTCGATAGCGGCTCCGTCGCCTCGCCCTACCGCGAAACCGAGGCTATGAAGGATGGCAGCGACGCTATCGCCGACTGGCCCTTGCTCAATGCCCTGTTGAACACGGCATCGGGCGCGACGTGGGTATCCATCCATCACGGCGGCGGCGTGGGCATCGGCTATTCCATCCACGCCGGCCAGGTAATCGTGGCCGATGGCACGCCAGAGGCGGCGCAGCGGCTCGAGCGCGTGCTGACCAACGATCCCGGCACCGGCGTTATGCGCCATGTCGATGCCGGGTACGAAGAAGCTATAGAGTGCGCGCGGGAACGCGGGGTGAAAATACCTATGCTGTAGTTGAACCTTTCTTCGGCCCGTTGTGGATTCAGCCCTCTAACCGATTGCTTCTTAATAATCGGCATCTCTTCCCTTATCAGGGACTGAGGCGCAGCCTCACATCTCTCCTTCTGTCAGGAGCAGGGGAACATAACAGGTATGTAATCCTCTTGGAGCGATCTTCTTCTGGTACTCGGCGAAAATGTGACATTATTGTGAGTTAAGATAATGAAATTTCAAGAGTGATATGCTACTATATATCCTATACGAGTTTAATAACATGAGTAGAAGTAGTTGTGTCAATAGCAGCGAAAAAAGCTTGAGTATTGAGCTAGCTATCTAGCGGAAGGAACAGGCCTTAGTAGGAGGGTTATCCAATGAACCAGCTACTTTCGAGACAACAACTCTATAATCATTCACAAGAGAGCCGGCAAGTACGGCAGGCTTCTATTGTTTTGCTCCACACCATAAGGGTTAAAGCGAAAGTAGCCCTTATTGGCACTGTTGCTCTTCTCGTAGCCGCCATCATTGTATCGTGCGGCGGGACTGTTGTGCCTACTTCCACTCCGACTCCAATTCCGACCTCTACCTTAGCCCCCAGTCCTCCCACTACTCCCTCTCCTTCAGTAGCAACGCCAACAGTATCACCAGGGGCAATCTTTGTAGGAAATACATTGGCCCCAGGCTATGATATGGGAGTGAACACGTCGGGAGGGCTTACGAGTTGGGTTGCAGTGACAAATGGCGAAATATGTATGGCTTATCCCGGTGGACAAAGTTGGGGTGCTGTATTTATAACGGTGGGACAGCCTACACAACCGCCTCGACCTGGAAAAGACCTCTCGAATTATCATCAGCTGTCTCTTGAATTACAAGGACAAGTAGGTGGCGAATTTGTGTCGATAGGCATCAAAGATAACAAACAGCCTGATACTGGGACTGAGACGAAAGTTCCTGTGTCTGGTCTTACCACGGACTGGAAACCTTTTGCGTTCCCTCTCTCACAGTTTACTGGTGCTGATTTACATAAGCTCTATGTGGTGATAGAGTTTGTTTTCGCGGGTACACCAGCGACTGTGTGTGCTCGCAATATCCAGTATCTGCTCTGAAAAATCTGCATTTGTGTTTCAAGCGGATTTTAAGGAACTGAGCATTAGGTACCTGATGAAAAGGACAGACATTTCTAAGGAGGCAGCACAATGGAGGAGCGGTCAGATCAGCAATATTCCGCTGAACAACAACAAAGCACTCAACAAGCACCCTCAAACCGAATCCGGATCGCTCTCGCCGCTCTTCTCAGTCTTGCCGTCCTTATTGCAGCCTACTTCTCATCGCGCTTTAACGAGCTTAGCGCGGTTATCAACGGAGGAGGACTGACCCTAGGAATCCTACAATGGTTGCTCCCACCAATCATCCTGAAAGGAAATCTCCACCCCGGAAGGCTCAAAGACTTCCTCGTCTCTCTTAGGAAAAGAGCATTCCTTATCTACGCCGTCATCGTAATCCTCCTCCTGCTAATCAATCCCGTATTGTTCTTCATAAAATCTCCTCAACCATCTCCCCAACCATCTCCCCAAGTTACAATCACCTACCCAGCAGATGGAAGCAAGGTAGGGAGTTTCATAACCGTCCAGGGTACCGCTTCTAACATCCCAGCAGGCAAGGAATTATGGCTCTTCGTTACAGAGGAGGATGTAAATGGTTACTTCCCCCAGGGGGATACCAAACCTATCACGATTTTTGGTGGCGGGACATGGAGCGTAGGCACACATATTGGTCAAGAGAACAGTTCAGTCAGCGTTGGAAAGAAATTTACGCTGATCCCTGCGTTGGTCGATCAAAATGATAAGAGCGCTCACGCTGCTATACAAGCGTTCTTCCAACAGATAGGTGAATACATGCCCATTTATCCTCTGCCTAGCGGAATACAGTTGTTGCCGAGCCAAGTACACGTTATACGTATATGAATGACCATGGTAGCTATGACCGCGCAGGGGTATATGCCATGCCATCATGCTGTGACCTCAACGCATTTTACTTTGCCCCTGGCAGCCACCTTAACTCCATGTTTTTGTACTCGGAACTCTACCTTCCAACCGAGGAGGCCACTATCTTGCGTTCCACTCACAAAAGCTTACCTGTGGTAAACATTGCAACGCTTACCTTCCTCCTGGGCATGCTCCTTGTTGGATGCTCTGCTGGGACACCACAGACTCCCCCGAGCCCTTCTACAACTTTCACGAATGATGCTGCCTGTACACAACCAGAGCCAGCGCCTGGAAAACTCTCGCTCGCGGGTCTCACCTATGGTCCTTTTCATGCTGGGCAGGACCCAAACCGTGGTGTCTTTCCCTCGAGTGAAGAAATCCAGGCAGATATGCCCACCTTAGCGTCTCTTACCCACTACATACGCACCTATGGCTCCACCGGCCCGGCAGAGGCGATCATTCAGGCCGCTGAAGCGGCTCATCTCTGTGTTGCTTCAGGCATTTGGCTAGGCAGCGACCCCGTTGCCAATACGATGGAGATGATGGCTGGCGAACGACTTGCCTCGCAGAGGGCTGTGCATGCCATTATCGTCGGAAATGAGGCATTACTGCGTGGTGATTTATCAGAAGGGCAGCTACGTTCCGATATTGAGCAAGTTCGTGCCAAACTTGGTCGCATAGTCCCTATTACGACGGCAGATACCTATGACGAATGGCTGGCGCATCCTGCGTTGGCCCAGGCTGTCGATTTTATTACGGTGAACATTTATCCTTTTTGGCAGGGCATATCCATCGATTCTGCTATCTCAGCCCTCGATCAAGCGTATACACAAGTCGAAAAGGCTTTTCCTCACAAACAGATCGTGATTGGCGAAACAGGCTGGCCATCGGCTGGCCCTCCTCAGGGCGCGGCAGTTCCGAGCGCCGAGAACCAGGCTCGCTACTTGAGAGCATTCATTAGCTGGGCGCAGTCACACCGAGTCCAGTACTTCTATTTCGAGGCTTTTGATGAGGGCTGGAAGACTAATGAAGGGGGAGTCGGTACCCACTGGGGACTTTATCAGCAAGATGGGCAAGTGAAGTCTGCCTTAAGTGACGTACTCCCAGGTGCGGCCTCTGTTACGCTGCTGGAGCGCAGCTATCGAGATGTGTATGTTGGAGGGCTAGAATATGGCTTTGGCCTGGGTATTGACACCTCGGGACATCAATATCAGTGGCTGACTGAGAACGATGGCGTGTTGACGCTTGTCTACCCTGCTCACCAGCAGTGGGGCACGATGTTTATCACGGCAGGACAACCAGCTCTCCCAGGTCACCGTCAATCAATGGACCTGAGTACGTATCAGTCGCTCGAGGTCGACATGCGAGCAAAGACGAACGGACAATGTGTGCGCATAGGCATTAAAGATAACACCCAACCTGACAATGGCAGTGAGACCACTGTACCACAGTGTTTATCGACCAGTTGGGCCACTGTGAAATTCCCACTCAAGGCATTTATCGGTGCTGACCTGACCAAGCTCTATGTCGTGTTTGAGGTGATCTTTCAGGGTTCGTCAAGCATCACGGTTCAATTGCGTAATATCCGCTACTCTCCGATATAGAAGAACGGCATAGAATAGGCCAGTTGGGATCAACAGCACAATGAGAGAAGGAGCAAGACGAATGGCAACCGAAGACAAAAACATTCTGTAACTGCCTAGGTTTGCTCGAGTGAGGGAAGGACAGGATGACCAACAAGCGTGGCTTGCAAAGAGGACAACAAGGGCAGACTCTGTTTGCGGAGCGTGGACAAGTAGCCACGAATGCGCGCAAAGGCGTGAGCACCCGCGACGCTGCGAAAGCAGCCGGAGACTTTTTGCTGCACCTTGACCATGCGCAGATCTCTCTCGGCCAGGTTATTGTCAAAATCCACGCGCAGATCTTCCAGAAAGCAGAAGACGGCTTTCTGGTGTGTGCGCAAGCGATCGAGCAGATTGCGCGCGTCACTTTGTTTGCAGCGACCGCGTTTGCCAGGGGGCGCGGTGGCCCGCGGGTGAAGCAGATCCCCTTCATCGAGCAGTCGCAGAAACTGCGCTTCCCAATCCACGACTTCCCAGAAATCCAGACGGGTTTTCCCCAGGGCGCGCGCCTGGTCGGTGGCCGCTTTCATCTCCAGCAAGAGCGCTTTGAGGTCTGCGGCCCAGGAGAGTCCTTGCTCTTCGAGGAACACGAGGTCGCGCAGCAGATGCACGATGCACAGGGCGTGCTCACAGTCGTACAAAAAGTACGAGGCCCAGCCATCGTGAATCGAGACGCCGGTGAACTGCGCCACAATCCCGATGGCGTCCAAGGCGGCCTGCCCCCGGCTCGCATCGACGTGATAGTGCGTGAGGGTCGGCGTACAGGTCACATGCATCCAGTGGCGTTTGCCTGCTACATACAGCCCGGTTTCATCGTGATGGAGCACCTCGGCGTGTGTCAAGGCTTCGCTGATCTGCTGCTCCACCGGAGCCAACTGTCCCGCACACCGCTTGATCAGCTCACCCACGGTGCCCTCACTCATCTGCACGCCCAGCAGGTCTCCGAGCACTTCGCAGGTGCGGGCCAGAGGCACCAAGTGCTGCTCGACCAGGTACACGGCGGTCGCGCCCACCTGGGGTCCATATTGCAGGGGAGCCTGCACGCCAGCGGGAAAAGTTGCACGCGTGATCTGCTGGCAGGAAGGACAGCGTTTCTGCTCGGCCCGATATTCCTGCACCACCACCCGAGGTGGCGGCACATCCACCACTTGGCGTCGCTCTGTGCCACAGGCCGCCACCTTGTGCAGGTCCTGCTGGCAGGTCTCACACACCTCGACGGGCAACTCGATGATCTCATCGGGCGTGGAAGAGAACGACAAGCTCGATCCCCGGTGTCCTGGTTGCCCGCCTGTTTTCTTCCCGCTCTTTTGGCGCAAGCTTTTTGGCTGCCGCACAAAGCGATCCGAGGAGGGTGGCAAGCTGCTATTATGGCTATCTTTGGCCAGCCGATCTTGCAAGTCTTTCACGTGTTGGGTCAAACCAGCCATCTGTTCTTGCATCTGCTGTATCAGCAGGTCCTGCTGGCAGAGCAGGGTTTCCTGTTGCTGGATTTGTTCATCACGCTGTGCCACTTGTTCACGCAGGCGCTGATTTTCTTCTTCAATGGTCATACCGTTACTTTACTGGGTTTCACGACCTTTGGCAAGTCCCGAGCGGACCTGGGCAGTTACGACATTCTTTTGTGAAACTCATCCTATTGTAGCAAGAAACGAACGGTTTCGAGACAACTCATCCACAGCATAACTTTACAGATTCCACCAGTGGAATATTGTGATTTACAATATAGCCCCGGCCATTCGATTTGCTTGATACCTATGCTGTAGAATCCACTTTCCAGGTACCATTTTCATCAATCAACGTAAATTTGGATGGTGTTGGCTTAAACGAGGTATTACCGGTGGTAACTGTCACTATTCCTGTGGCGCTTGAACCACTTTGCTGCACATTGCTAAAGTTGCAACTTTTAACGCCACCAACGGAAGGTGCATTCAATTGTTGGAAAAGCTGGACAGTTGAGGCTTCGGTTATCTGGCTCTGCTCGTGCTTTGACTCTAAATTAAAAAAGCCCTGTGGGTCATTGTTGGTAAGCGCCGCGCAAACAGCCGACAGCGTTTTTTCTGGCGTCGAACTATTGAGATAGAGGTAACCGCCTATACCACCGCCGATTAACAGCAGGAGCAAGAGGACCATGCCGATTATCAGTCCTGTTCGCCGCTTTGCTGGCAGCGGCTGCGCGACAGGCTGGGAATAGGGTACGCTGTATTGATCGGGCGCGGCTCCTGCTTGCTCTGATATGGGCTGGGAATGGTCAGACTGTGTTTGCGCAGGAAAGTTTGTGTTGGCAGAGGGCTGCTGTTGAGAGTTTGCTTGCACTGGTTGCGCTGTATTGGAATAAACTGGATGGACGGGTGGCTTTGAGTCTGGATAGGCGGGTTGCGCTGACACGGTACGATCTGGCAATACAGATGGTTGCTGGTAGCTTTGAGCCGGATTGGCAGTCGGAGGGGGGACAGCAGGCGGTTGACTGAGCAGGCCCATGCCGGGAAACGAACTCATAACTTTGCTGGCCTGCTCAAGCGCGTTGGCGAAAGAGCGCACGCTGGCGAAACGCTGGTGCGGGTCTTTGGCAAGCGCGGTCATCACTACTTCTTCGACGGCGGGAGAGACGGAGGGTAGCTTCTCGTGAATGGATGGCGGAAGCTCGAAAATATGCTGGCTGGCTACCTCGCTGAAGGAGCCGTTGAAGGGACGCTCTCCGGTGAGCCATTCGTAGACGACGATGCCCAGCGCGTATTGATCGCTTGCCTGGCGCGGCTTACCACGCAATTGTTCGGGGGCCATGTAATAGGCCGTGCCGCCCAGCTCCTGCAAGCTTTGCTGGCGCGTGCTCTGTGCGACGAGGGCGAGTCCAAAATCGCTCAGCAGGATGTCGTCGCGCCGCCCCAGCAACATGTTATCCGGCTTGATATCGCGATGGATAAACTTCTCATCGTGAGCGTATTGCAGGCCATCCGTGATCTGCTTGATGTGGGAAATGATGGTTTCGAGAGGAAGGCGGGTGCGGGTGTTTTTTGGGTAGCGCTGGCGCAGTGTGCCGTTGGGCGCGTAGTCCATGACGAGAAACGGCATACCGTTCGACACATCAAAATCGAAGATGCGCACGATGTGAGGATGCACCAGGTTGGCAATGGTCTGAGCCTCTTTGAGAAACTGTTCGGCATCGTCCTGGCCAAATTGCTCGTAGCGGACTTTGATCGCGGCCTGCGTATTCAGGCGGATATGCTCGCCCAGGTACACTTCGGCGAAGCCGCCGCGCCCCAATAAGCGGACGAGGCGATAGTTGCCAAGTTGCTGCCCTGTATGATCTGCCATCGTCATCCTCTCCATACTGGCGTATACCACTTCAAACATGCTTAATGCCACGATGATGAAGTGGAACGACTCTTAATTTAATGCGGCTATTATTGTGTCGGCGTGGTTTGCACTTGTGTCGGTGTAGTTTGCACTGACGAGTCCAGTTTCCAGGTCCCATTTTCATCAACCAGGGTATATTTAACTGGTTTGCCGTTGAGCGAAGCGACACCGACAGTAAGCGTCACATCGGCTGTGGCGGTTGAACCATTCTGCTGTACGTTATCAAAGGTGCAGCTTTTAATGCCACCGATCACGGGCGATTTCACTAGCAGGAACTCCTGGGTGAGATTTGCCACGCTCGTCTGGCTCTGAGCGCGCGTCGACAGTTGATTATAAAGGCCCTGAGCGTCGTTGCTCGTAAGCGCCGTGCAAACAGCCGATAGTGTTTTCTCCGGAGTTGAACGAAGCACAAAGAAGTATAACGAGCCGCCGCCAACCACCAGCAGGAGCAGTACAATGATGCCGGCGAGCAGACCAGTGCGGCGTTTTTTGGGCTGTGCGGCTGCCGGTGCCGCAGGTACGCCGGGCTGTCCGGGCGCGCCAGCCCAGGCGGGCTGCTGCGGAAAGCCCGGCGGTTGCTGCGGGTAGGCTGGCGCTGGGTACGCCTGCGGCGATTGATTGTAGCCTGACTGGTTCGGCTGGGGATAGTTTGGGGCAGAAGGCACTGGCTGCTGGTAGCCGGAATAGGCGGGTGGCGCTGGCTGTTGAAAGCTGGGAGCGGCAGGCGCAGGTTGCTGGTAATTCATATAGTCAGGCTGCGATGGTGGCGACACGGCAACCGTTGGAGAATAGCCTGGATTGACGTAATCAGTGGCATTGGCTCGAACCGTCGCCTCATCTTCGCCACCTATGACGTAGGTCAGTCGCGTCTCACCAATGCGAATCACGTCGCCGGAGATAAGCAGACGTGGCGTTTGTGGCATCAGGCGCTGCTCATTGACGAAAGTGCCATTTCTGCTATTGGCATCAACCAGCAGGTAGCCCTGCGCGTCGGGCCGAATTTCGGCATGATGTGAGGATGCCTGCTGATCTTGTAAAACCATCTGGTTATCTGGCGCGCGTCCAATCGTGAGGGTATTTGAGGTTATGTCGGTGCGTTGTCCACCCGGACCGGTCAAACTTGCTTCCATAGATGAATGACTCCTTTATCAATGTTACTGGCAGTAGTTTACCACGCTTTGACGGGCGCGTTCGGTAAAAATGCCACATTTTCTTTGCTAAACTCTTCACAGGTCAGGCCGGTTGTATGCCGTCGATTCTCCAATCACTATTGTTGGCGGGGTCCTGTACCAGCAGTACAACATAGGGATTTGATGGGCCTGCCGCGTTGACAAACACAATGTTGGCGCGGCCTAGATTGCCAGAGGTGGTGATCGAACTGAATGCGCAGGTGATTCCTCCGAATGTTTGCGCAAAAGCCGTTTCTGGATTTGCATTTTTCAAACCCTGGGAATACTCGTTATACGCTGTATGCGTGTCCCCGATGCGCAGGGCATTACAGAATATCGTCAAGGTCAACTGGGGAGAAGAGAGCAAGACACTGATCTTCCAATCGCCGTTTTCCGAGATGAGCGAGATAATGCCCGCGTAGCTCTGGCCGCCCGAAACGATGGTAAGGTTGTCGGTCGCGATATTGCCAGTCACATTGGCGCTGTCATGCGTGCAGATGGTGGTGTGACCCACAGCCTGTTGTTTTGCTGCGAACTCCGCCTCCGTTGCAGTTTTTTGCAGAGAAGAGGAGAGCAGGGCGTAGGCGCTGGTGTAATCCTGTCCTCGCAGAGCGTTGCAGAAGGTATCGATGGTTTTCTCAGGGGTGGCGCGTGTGAAATACACGGCGGCGGCTCCGCCCGCGATACCCAGGATAACTAGAATGATGAGACCGATCCATATCCAGCGCCGCCTGGAACGGCGCGGCGGGAAAGTATATCCGGGATAAGGCGCGGCATAGCCAGAGTTTGTTTCGTCAAAGTCAGGAGCGGACGGCGCGGGCAATGTCTGCGCGTAGGAGTGCGGGTAGGTATAATCAGGCTCATCCTCCAGAGTCGGCGTGGTATCGGACATTTCTGCTGTACCCGCCGCCGAAAACGCGACGGATTCAGTATCCCCTTCTTCATACACGAACGTAGTATCGCCGATGGTGATGCTGCTGCCGGGGGTAAGCGGGTATGCTGTGTTCCAATCGAGCCGCTGCGAGTTCACATAGGTGCCATGCGTGCTTCCCAGATCAGTAATGCTATATCTCTGACCCTCCGGGCGGATTTCGGCGTGGTGCGCCGAGACCTTCACATTGTCGATGACCAACTGATTATCCGGGCTGCTACCAATGGTGAGAACCGTCGCTTCAAGCGCTGTTTTCCCCAGAGGGCCACGCAATGCCGCAGTCATAAAAAAAATCCTCCAAATTGTGCCAGGTCTACCAGGGCGGGGGCAAGCCCCGCCCCTACCCTATTCGGCCTATGTAATCCGCTTCATAGCAGGGTACGGGCGGGGCCCCAGCCCTTGATCCCCGCCCTGGCTGCTACTGACTCTGTAAAGCATCGATTTTCCAGACGCCGTTTGCCTCCTGAATAAGCGTTACAAGCGTCTTACTCTGGCGGTTCGTGGCGCCTGAGTTCGATGGAAACGTCAGGGAAAGCGTGGCTATGGCGCTGGAACCCTTGATAATCGCGGGAGTATGCGCGCAAGTAGTGATTTTGTTTGCAACCAGTAAAGCGATCAAAGATGATCCTTGCTGATTTTGTAATCGCGTCGATAACTGGTTTTCAGCAAGCTGTCCGTTGCCTGCTAAGAGCGCGTTGCAAAATGTATCGAGCGTCTTATCCGGCGTTGGACGAGACGCGATCAGAGAGATAAGCGAGAAGACGATGAAAATAGCCAGCATTACGACCAGCGCTATATAGAGCCGGCGGCGATCTTGCTGCCACAATTGCTGCTGGGGCGGGTAGGTTGTGATGCCGTCTGGAACCCAGGGCTGCGATGTATAGGGTGGCTTCTGGGGCTGCGATTGATTCAGCAGCGAGCGTAGCGAGGAAATACTGATCTTTGGAGAAGCCGCAGAAGCCGCAGGTTTAGCAGCATCCAGAGATTTGTTGAACCACCCGGTGTCCTGGTCGGCTATGTCGGTGGGCGGCGGCGCGGGAAGCGGCATGTTTTCCCTGCTGTTCCCCCCTATCCCCGCTATCCCCACCGGGTTCCCGACACCTACGCCGAGTAGACCTGTTGGGATGGCAGCGGAGTTTTGGAATACCTCAAAAGTGAGACTGGTATTGCCAATTTGAATGACATCGCCCGGCAGCAGAGGTCGCAACTTGTTTGGCTCAAGCCAGCGACCGTTGACGATGGTGCCATATTCGCTTCCCAGGTCGATAATGGCATATCCCAACCCATCGGGGCGTACCAGCGCATGATGAGCAGCGGTTCTGAGTTCGGCAATGATCAACCCATTATCGGCATCACACCCGATAGTTACTTCGCTCGAACCCAGCAATGTGCGTCCCATTGGCCCCGTTAGCACGGCTTCCATAGGTTACCTCCTACGATTCCTAAATAGTCTGCTAGCGGACTGAAATTGCTGTAAAGGATGGTATGCGACCAGGCGAGTCAGTGAGGATAGCTTGCATATCATACTCCTTAGTTAAGAAGGAAACGTAGCAGTGAGCCATTGATTGTAAGCGCATTCTAGCATACATCTGTACCGGTGTCGAATCCAGAGCGGGGGCAAGCGGGCGTCATTTTTTCACATCAAGCGTCCAGCGAGCCAGGGCGGGGGCAAGCCCCGCCCGTACCCTGTACGGCTTCGCCCCCTGCTTCATGGCAGTGTAGGGGCAGGGCTTGCTCGCGCAAAAAATGATGCCCACCCCGGCTTGCCTTCAAGGGCATTTCATGCAATAATTGGTGGGAACTTTGTCTATCTCTACTATCTCACATCTCTCAGAGCAGTAGCGACACCCCTTGTGGGTGTCCAGTCCGCGTATCATCCATGCGCGTGTGCAATGCGGAATAGAGACGGGACACCCACAAGGGGTATCGCTACTGCCGGGTGAATGCGCGTACCTGAAAGGCGGCAGATATTGAACGAGAAGAGTGAAACTGCGTACCGATCAGATTGCATTATTAGCACCAGCAGATTGACCAAAGCATTCGGCAAGCTCGTGGCTGTTAATGATTTACATCTTGAAGTAATGCAAGGCGATGTTTTCGGCTTTCTTGGCCCCAATGGTTCCGGCAAGACGACGACGATTCGTATGTTGCTCGGCTTGATTCGCCCCACAGCGGGGCGCGTGGTGATCTTTGGCATGGATAATGCCTATCAATTGCCCGCCATTCTCCAACGTGTGGGGGCTATTGTGGAAACGCCGGTCTTCTATTCCTATCTTTCCGGCATTGATAACCTGTTGGCGGTGGCAGCGGCCTCCGGGATGCAATCTGGCAAGGCCAATCGTCGCCGCGTGGAAGAGGTGCTTGAACTGGTCGAACTGCGCGTACAGGCGAAAATGGCGTATCGCAAATATTCGCTGGGCATGAAACAGCGCCTGGGCATTGCTGCGACGCTCTTGACCGACCCTGAACTCGTGATGCTGGACGAGCCAACCAATGGCCTTGATCCGTCGGGTATGTTTGAGATTCGCCAGCTCATCCAGAGGTTGGCCGGGCTGGGCAAGACTATTTTCATTTCAAGTCACCTGTTAAATGAAGTGCAACAGGTCTGTAATCGTGTCGCCATTCTCCAGCGAGGCAACCTTATCAAGCAGGGCAACGTCGGCGAACTGCTGCGCGGCAGCGAGCAGGTGCTGGTGCGTTTGAATGCGCCGGAGGAGACGCAGGCGGCGCTGGCGACACTGCGCGGGGCCAGGGAGCGCGGCGCGGACTGGATCAGCAATATTGTGGTGGAACCGAACAGGCAGGGGCAGCCAACGCTGCGGATTGACGCGCCTAAAGCTCGCTCAGCCGAAATCAATGCGCTGCTTGCCAGCAATAATTTGTTTGCCGCGGAGCTTCATCCTTACGAGGGCAGCCTGGAAGAGATATTCTTGCAGTTGACGACCTCGAACACCAATGGCGGCAGGCGCGGTATGGCCGGTTTTGCCAATGGCGGGCAAGAGCCTCATGCGTTCAACCCGCACAACAATGTCGCGCCTGTCATGCTGGATAGAGCCAGTGAAGGGAGAGCGGATTTATCATGAACGTTTCGCCTCAAATGCCCGCGAGCGCAACGCGCAGCGCATCGGTTGTCATGGGACGACTGGATTACCTCTCCGTTGTGCTGCGTCTGATCGTTATGGAACTGTATAAGCTGCGCCGCCGCGCCATGTCGAAAGCGCTTGGCATCATTGCCATTGTGCTTGCTGTGCTGCCTTTTGCGCTTATCGCTTTTGGCACGTTTGCCACTGCCAACGCGCCCGCTGGAAGCTTTGGGCAATCTTCTTGCCAGTCGTTCAATGGTCCGGGTGGCCCATCACCACAGCAAGGACCGTCAGCTTGTCCGACGCCCTCGCCCGCTCAGGTGGCGCAGGAACGTCAATCGATTGTGCAGGCTACATCTGATCCCCTGCGCTTGCCTGATGCGCTGAATGTTGCCGTGCAATACGGGCTGGTTGTAGGCATCGTCTTGCTTGTGATCCTGGTCGGCACTATTGCTGGAGGAGAATATGCCACAGGCACTATCAGGCTGCTTTTCATTCGCGGGCCAACGCGCACGCAATTTCTCATTGCCAAACTGGGAGCCTCGTTCATTGTCATTTTCATCACTCTGCTGGTGATGACCGCGCTGGGAGTACTGACCGGGCAGTTGTTCAATCCGGTGAGCGGGATCGCGCAAACAGGCGCTTTTGGGAGCGGGGCCTGGATTGGTCACGCGCTGCTTTACCTGTGTATTGCTATGCTCAACTGGTTTATGTTCGCTGCCATCGCTATCTTTTTCGCTACCCTGGGGCGATCTACGGTCGCGGGAGTGGTCGCGGGTATTAGCTGGCTGTTTGTAGAACCAATTCTGGGGAGCGTGCTGACTCTGCTCGGTAATGTAAGCAAGGGCGTGCTTGGCGATTTACTGAAAGCTATTCCCAATTATTTCATCGGGACTAATTTCGGCGCGTTGCTTAACGATCAGGGGCAATACCTGTCCTTTAGCAGCTCTTCCACACCCACCGTGTCTGTAGTTCATGCTGTAATCGTGTTGCTTGTCTACTTCGCGTTCTTTATCGGCCTGGCATGGTGGATAAACAAGCGACGCGATGTCACGAACTGATTGTACGCGGCCATGTTGAATGTAACTACCATCAAAGAATATGCATACTCGCTCGGCTTCGATATCGCGCGTATCACCAGCGCCGAGGCCTTTCCAGAGGCCGAGCGAGCGCTGCAAGAGCGCATCGCGCAGGGGTTAATGGATGGTCTGCCCTGGTTTACCGCCGAACGCGCCGCCGTGTCCTGCCGCCCCGACGCGCTCTTGCCGCAGGCGCAATCGATCATCACGCTGGCGATGTTCTATCTCACGCAGCAGCCCGACGAGCCGGACGATGGCGTTCCGCGCGGGCGCATTTCGCGCTATGCCTGGGGCGACGACTATCACGAGATTATCAAGCCTAAGCTCCAACAGTTCGCGGCCTGGCTGCGCGAGTACGCCCGCGACGAGGTTTCAGAGGTGGAGACGCGCCTGTTTGTGGACACCGGGCGCATGGTTGACCGCGCCGTTGCGCAGCGAGCGGGCCTGGGCTGGTATGGCAAAAATACCAATATTCTGACCAAGGGGTGGGGTTCCTGGGTGTTCCTGGCCGAGATCGTCACCAACCTCCCTTTAGGCGGTGATGGCGGCCAGCCATTCGATACGCCTTCAAAGGCGAGCTGTGGCAGTTGCGAAATCTGCCTGCGCGCCTGCCCGACGGCGGCGTTACCCGCGCCCTATGTGCTGGACAATACGCGCTGCATCTCGTTCTTGACCATTGAATTGCGCGGCAGCATCCCTCTCGAACTGCGGCCCTTGATGGGTAATCTGATCTTCGGCTGCGATATCTGCCAGCAAGTTTGCCCCGTCAATATCGTGGCCGAACGGCGGCTTGGCTTGCGCAGCGACGGCAAGACCAGCAGCGCGGCATCCCAACCCATCCAGTTTCACCCGCGCCGCGAATTTCGCCCGCGCCCGGAAACCGGCAGCAGCCCCGAACTAATCCCCCTGCTTGCCCTGACCGAAGAACAGTTCCGCGAACTCTTCCGCGGAAGTCCCATCAAACGCGCAAAACGGCGCGGTCTGCTGCGCAACGTCTGCGTCGCGCTCGGCAATACCGGCGACCCGCAGGCTGTACCCGCGCTAATCGGCGCATTACACGATGCGGAGCCATTGGTGCGCGGCCACGCGGCATGGGCGCTGGGGAGGATTGGGGGAGAACAGGCAAAACGGGCGTTGGAAGAGGCGTTGGTGGGGGAAGAGGATGAGGAGGTGCGGAAGGAGATTCGGTGCGCGGTTTGTCAAGGGTAACAAAAAGCGACCGCAGATCTGCGGTCGCTTTTTGTTACCCTTGACAAACCGAAAGAGAATAATTACCTCAATTTTGCCGAGACCAGGAAGGGAGCCAGACGAGACAGGCTCGCTGGAAGTGTTAGCGCCGTGACGAAGATACATGCAGTGAGTTGATGTGCTCGTAGTTGAAACAAGCCGTTCGATCATTAGGGCCGCTTGGCTGCGACGGTTACCCGTCGTCCACCTGCGGTCTAGCAACCAGGTGTTCTACCTGGGATCTTCATCTCTGGGAAAAGAGATGGGAACACTCATCCTGGGAGCGGCTTCGCGCTTAGATGCTTTCAGCGCTTATCCCTTCTGGACGTAGCTATCCAGCTGTGGCCTGGGCAGGCCAACTGGCACACCAGCGGTCCAGCCATCTCGGTCCTCTCGTACTGAAGATGACGCCCCTCAATGTTCCCACGCCCACGACGGATAGAGACCGAACTGTCTCGCGACGTTCTGAACCCAGCTCGCGTGACGCTTTCATGGGCGAACAGCCCAACCCTTGGGACCTACTCCAGCCCCAGGATGCGCCGAGCCGACATCGAGGTGCCAAACCTTGCCGTCGATGTGAACTCTTGGGCAAGATCAGCCTGTTATCCCCGGGGTAGCTTTTATCCGTTGAGCCACACTCCTTCCACGCGGAAATGTGGGATCACTAAGCCCGACTTTCGTCCCTGCTCGGCCCGTCCGCCTCGCAGTCAAGCTCCCTTTTGCCTTTGCACTCTATGCGGGTGGTGTCCATTCACCCTGAGGGAACCCTTGGGCGCCTCCGTTACTCTTTGGGAGGCGACCGCCCCAGTCAAACTACCCGCCTGGCCCTGTCTGTCCTCCAGTTTATGGAAGGGACATGAGAGACAAAATCGTGCAAGAGTGGTATTTCACTGTTGCCTCCCCGCTCTCCACAGAAAGCGGTTCGCCGGCTCCCACCTATGCTACGCATGCACCACCTCGTCTCCAGACCAGGGTGTAGTAAAGCTCCACGGGGTCTTTTTGTCCTGTCGTGGGAAACCCGTATCTTCACGGGTACTTCAATTTCGCCGAGCCCCCTGTCGAGACAGCGCTCAAGTCGTTACTCCTTTCGTGCGGGTCGGAACTTACCCGACAAGGAATTTCGCTACCTTAGGACCGTTATAGTTACGGCCGCCGTTCACCGGGGCTTCGATTCGTGGCTACTCGCACCACTCCTCTTAACCTTCCGGCACTGGGCAGGAGTCAGCCCCTATACATCCGCTTGCGCGTTGGCAGAGACCTGTGTTTTTGGTAAACAGTCGCTTGAGCCTTTTCACTGCGGCCCTCTCACCCCCGCTCTCACGAGCGAGCAAGCTACCAGGGCACCCCTTCTTCCGAAGGTACGGGGTCAATTTGCCGAGTTCCTTGACAGAGGTTCGCTCGTTCACCTGGGGGGAAGTCCCCCTGCCTACCAGTGTCGGTGTGCGGTACGGGCAGCTCGCGCGTCTGGCTAGCGGCTTTTCTGGGCGACCTGGGGTCACATGACTTCCGCCCCCTTGCGGAGGCTCGTCCCAGCGGTCACGCTGCATGAGACACGGATTTGCCTGTGTCTCGCGCTCCCGGCTGGCAACCGATCCTGTCCATTTGATCGGCTCACGCTCCCTATCGCGTCCCCGCTTCACTCGTAACGACGCGCGCTGGTGCAGGACTTTCCTACCTGCTTTCCATCGCCTACGACTTGACGTCCTCGGCTTAGGCCCCGACTCACCCTGGGACGACTGACGTTGCCCAGGAACCCTCAGGCTTTCGGTGTGGGTGGTTCTCACACCCATGACGCTACTCATTCCGGCATTCGCTCTTCTGCGCGCTCCACCTGTCCTTACAGTCAGGCTTCTCCGCCCGCAGAACGCTCCCCTACCATACCCATTTTAGTGTCTCGTCTTGCGACAAGACCGGATATCCACAGCTTCGGTACGATGCTTGAGCCTCGGTACGTTGTCGGCGCCCATCCACTCGACCAGTGAGCTATTACGCACTCTTTCAATGATGGCTGCTTCTAAGCCAACATCCTGGCTGTCATAGCGGATGGACTTCCTTTCACACTGAGCATCGATTTGGAGACCTTAGCTGGTGGTCTGGGCTGTTTCCCTTTCGACGACGAAGCTTAGCCCCCGCCGTCTCACTCACCGGCTTCTCTGATGGCATTCGCAGTTTGGTTGGGGTTGGTAACCAGCGTTTGGCCCCGAGCCCACTCAGCGCTCTACCTCCATCAGAGCCACCTGCCGGTGGCTGTACCTCAATACATTTCGGGGAGAACCAGCTATCTCCACGTTCGGTTGGCATTTCACCCCTATCCACAGCTCATCCCCCAGTTTTGCAACACTGGTGAGTTCGAGCCTCGACGGACTTTCACATCCGCTTCACTCTGGCCATGGATAGCTCACGTGGTTTCGGGTCGCATCATCGCCACTCTCGCCCTGTTCAGACTCGGTTTCCCTGCGGCTCCCCGTCTTTAGCGACGGTTAACCTCTCTCACGTTGCGCGGGAGCGAGGGGGGCGCGACGACGATGCACTCGCCGGATCATTCTACAAAAGGCACGCCATCAGCCCTAAGTCCCTCGTGGGACAGTGGCCTCTGACTGCTGGTGAGTACGTGGTTTCAGGGTCTCTTTCATCCCCCTTGCGGGGCGCTTTTCACCTTTCCCTCACGGTACTTGTTCACTATCGGTCGCTGAAGGTGTTGAGCCTTGGAGGGTGGTCCCCCCCGCTTCCCACAAACTCACCGGGGTTCGTGGTACTCAGGTATCCAACCAAGAGCGGTCCGCCTTGCTCTACGGGACTCTCACCCGCTGCGGTGGCGCTTTCCAACGCCTTCGAGTCGGCAGACTCTTCCTGTGTATGTCGGACCCTACAACCCCCACGGGTCCTCTTGCGAAGAACCGCAGGTTTGGGCTCGTCCCGTTTCGCTCGCCACTACTCCGGGAATCTCGTTTGATTTCTTCTCGTCGGGCTACTGAGATGTTTCAGTTCGCCCGCTGCCCTCCACGATGTCTATGTATTCAACATCGGGTCACCAGACATGACTCTGGTGGGGTTGCCCCATTCGGAATCTCGAGGCTCATCGCTCGCATGCAGCTCCCCCTGAACGTTTCGCCGGTCTCCGCGTCCTTCATCGGCCTTCAGCGCCTGGGCATCCACCTCGTACTCTCTCTCGCTTGTCTTCACCGCATTTGCTGCTCGCAAACACGTTCAAGCTCCTCTGTCTCTGTCTTGTTCTCTTTTTCTGCCCTCGGCAAAATTGAAGTAATTATTCTCTATTCAGTTGTGAATGTACTCCGTTGCTTGATGCGGGTGTATGATGCCATACTTTTCAGAGCTTGTCAACAGTTTTAGCAGTGAAATTCGGACAAAAAAAGGAATTAGCCCGAATGTACTAAAGAGAGAAACGGCATTTGACGAACATTAGATGGATTCAGTATGCTTCACCTGTTAATAGTAATTCCGGGGTGTCGCTTATTGTGGAGGGAAAACCACACGATGAAATATTTTTTCTGGATCGCTTTTGCCGTGTTTCTGGCGGCCTCAATTCCTCATGTTGCTTATTTCTTTGCTTCATTTGAACCGTCCCAGGGTCCAACGGGCATCTGGTGGTGGACGGTCAGTTATGCTATTGCCATCAGCATCGATGTCACGGTCTATCTGCTTTCGTGGACTGCCTTCCAACGTTACCGTCGTTATCGCACCGCCAAGGCGGTCTGGCAACACTGGTTGCTGATAGTGATGTGTACGGTGTTCTCATGGGTTGTCAACTGGGCCTATGCGAAACAGTTCCACAGTGTTACGATGCTGAGTTCCGCCGAGTCGGCAGCGCCCTGGTTGACCGGGGTTTTCCCTTTCATGGCGAGCGCCTTCCCTTTGTTGGGTATCGTCTATACGATGATGGCTGAAACGATTTCAGAGACGGGTACCGAAGAGAAGCAAGAGAAAGCTCAACAGTTATCAGCCCTCACAGAAATTGCCAGGCAAACCAACTTGCCCATCGCGACACTGCGCCGCGCTTTGACCAGTGGCAGCCGTTTCAATGCATCCAATCTGCTGTCAATCACCAATAAGGCTGGCGCCGGGCAAACTATGCAGAGCACTATCGATGAAACTCCCGCGGTTGCTGCCCGGGAGTCCGAAGCTAAAGAGATCACAGGCCAGATTGTGGCTATCGGACGTGACGCGGTAGATACTGTGAGTGGGCCAACTATTAATGCGCCGCTAGCCGGTGTGACGACCGATGGCAGTCCTGATAAGCTCCAGATGACCATCGAAGCGCTCAGGAGCAACCCACATATTACAGACGAGGAACTCGCCGAATACCTGACTTTGAAACGGCCGGCCAGCGCGCGTTTCTGGCGGCTCAAGGCCATTGAGATTCTCAACGCGCCGGGCCGCGGTTCCACCGGCCCGACGCCAGTCGTCAATACAAACGGCGTGTGGACAACTTCCGCAGGCATATCGAACGGCAAGCGCTAACCTTGACGTTGAAGTAAATGATATGGTAAACTATGAGAGTGTGAAATACACATTCGCCTTGCCGTGTTGTATT
Source organism: uncultured Chloroflexia bacterium (assembly GCA_963769535.1). Lineage (GTDB taxonomy): Bacteria > Chloroflexota > Ktedonobacteria > Ktedonobacterales > Ktedonobacteraceae > CF-113. Next base: position 2,001,826 of record CAVYMC010000011.1, read on the forward strand.
TAGAGCGACAGTGCGGTCTGACTATAGTACAATGGTTGTCTATCTCCACGCCTATGGGAGGGAACAATGCGGGCCACGTTCAGTTATGCAAGCATCCTGCACGCTGTTGGTCAGATGCTGGATCAAGTTGGAGTGAAAAGCATCGCGATTCACGAAGAAGAGGATGGCCTCTTTATTGAGGGTTTCAATAGCGAGGGACATCTTCAGGTGCAGATGCGTTACGACATTGCCAGTCTTTATGATCTGGTAGCGCGTTCAGAAGATTCGGTAGAGGAACGCAAACAGCTTACGTCGGTAGAGAACGAGGGAACCCTCCATCGCTTCCTGGCTGACCATAAGCGCGAGCTGGTTGGGGCGACCTACTGATCTGATGATGGAGTTGCGCGAGCAAATAGAAGGACCGGGGTATACCCCCGGTTTTTATTTACCGGCCAGTAGTGGGTGTCCTGGCCCGGACGGTTGCTCGTGTGGGCGTTATAAGCCAAACGGGACATCTTGTCGCTACTCTTCGGGGGCGTCGCACAGCCATTGTTTGCCATAGCAACGCATACACTCAACCACCTCGATCAGGTCGCGGCCTTTTGCGGTGAGAGTATATTCCCCGTGCGACGGCACTCCGGCAAAAGTCTGGCGCAGGATAACGCCTTCCTCTTCTAATGAGCGTAGCCGCTCGGAGAGGGTCTTGGGGCTGATGCCTTGCAGGGAACGTTCCAGTTGGTTAAAACGTTTGACACCGGAAGCTAAATCACGGATAATAAGCAGCGTCCACTTGCCGCTAATGATCCTGGCGGTGCGGGCGACCGGACAAATCGTGTTATTGGTCGTGTTATTGAGGGTCAATGATGTAGTCGTAAAATCCATAGTACCAAACTCATATGCAGGGAAACGCCGTTCGCGGATGCTATACCTTTGTGTATTTCACTATCAAGACTATATCACAGCAGAAACATAATGTAAAGCGCACCAGGCACTCGACTTTACGGGGAAAGTATGATATGCTCATAGCTAATAGGAAAGCAGGAGAAGCCAATTGGCTGACAGCGCTTCGAATGATTTCATGTACTTGAACAAATCATACATCCTGGCTGCGCGGTTTCTCCCTATGAGAGGAGAAGAATATGCCTGAAGAAATTGCTCTATTCATCGATTTTGAGAACATCCGATACAGTATGCTGAATATCCAGCGACGGGAACCTGATCCACAGGAATTGATCGCGGTAGCGCGTCGATATGGTACGGTGATGGTGGCTCGCGCTTATGCGGACTGGTCACGTCAACCAGAACCGTTCAAAGGTAGCCTGACTGCGGCGATGATCGACAGGGTCGATTGTCCTGCCAAGCAGCGCGACCGTATTCGCATGGGAACGGTTCACTACTCTTCCGCTAATTCCCCGACAGGCGCTCCTGGTTCTTCCGGTCTGGTGACAGAACAGGGAATGGGAGCTTATCCGCGCCAATGGCCGTCCGGCCCTCTCAGTCATTCTGGCCCACTACCCGCGATTAATGCGTCGGGAGCAGGCAATGAATGGTCCAGCTACCACGACTCCCCCGAGCCTCGGCAGCCTGAGACGGACGATAGCCTGCTGGAAGACAGTGAACCACTGACCGAAGAGGGGTATATACAGGAGTATCAGCAGCGAGAACCGACTCGCCAATTCCTGCCCTTCACCGCCTATGGTCAAGCCGGTCCCAGTGGCTCCTCCAATTCCGGCAGCACCGGCCCTCTGGGATATCCTGCCTACCCACCCGCGACCTCGGTCGTGCATACGGGGAATACAGGTCATCTCCCGGCAGTTGGCGCAAGCGGCTCCAATACTGTCGTGCAAAGCACGGTGGTGCAAAGTACCGTAGACCTCAATATGCTGATGGATATTATTGAAACTGTCTTTGATCGTCCTACTATCTCTACATTCGTCTTGATGACTGGTGATAAAGATTTCACCCGCATCAGCGCACGCTTAAAGCTACGTCTAAACAAAACCGTGATTGTTGTTGGAATACCTGGAACCGTTAGCCGGGATCTTGTCAGCAGCGCAAATCAATTTGTGCCACTTATACCAGGGAGCAATCCTACTATGAGCGGGCAACTGGTCGACAATGGCTATGCTCCTATGTCTATGACTGGTAATACGGGCGGTATGCCTGCCATTAGCTCGGCCATGTCGGGTCTCTCTGGTCAGCAATATGCTGTATCTGCGCCCTATCCGATGGATGCGCTGGACCCTCAATTTTTGCAATTCCTGGATTATATCGACCGGAACTGGTCGTGGCGTACAATTATTGGTGTGTCTAACTTTATCGGTGATCCGGTCAATCCCAAGAACCGTTTCCGGGGCCGCCTGACGCGGGAATCCGCGCGCGAGTTGCTCAATACCTGCATCCAGCAGGGTGTGCTGCTCGTGCAAACCGATCCAGGTGGAGCAGAAGACCTGCGCCTGAACCGGCAGCATCCCGGTGTCGATGAAGTCTTGAAACAATTTGTAAGGTAGGGCGGCTATTCTCCGTCCACCGGGGCCAGGGCGGGGCAGAGCCGCCGCCCGTACCCTGTACGAAACGGAACACCAAATCGTACAGGGTACGGGCGGCGGCTCTGCCCCCGCCCTGGCTTTTCGGGTGTTTTACCCCGCCCTGGCTATTTCATGAGGAATTATTATTATGTACGAGGCTCTCTATGCGCTTTTGCAACGGTTGATTGCCAGCCCTAGCCCTTCTGGTTTTGAGCAGAGGGCGCAACAGGTTGTGCGCGAAGAAGCACTGCCGTTTGCTGACGAGGTACGCACGGATGTACACGGCAACGTGATTGCATCGCTCAACCCGAAGGGGTATCCGCGTGTGATGCTAACCGCGCACATTGATGAGCTTGGCTTCCTGATTCGCTATATAGATGAGCAGGGTTATCTCTATTTCACACCTATCGGCGGATTTGACCCATCTACGTTGCAGGGAGAGCGAGTAATCGTACATGGGGCTGGCGGTCCTGTGCCAGGTGTCATAGGATGCCGGGCGGTTCATCTTTTAGAAGGTGATGAGCGGGAAAAAGTACCCAGTTTGCGGGACATGTGGATCGATATCGGCGCGGCCAGTCAGGAAGAGGCGCGGCAACTGGTTCCACTCGGCTCTGCGGCGACACGGGCGGCGCAGCCCGAAATATTGCGGGGCGATCTGGTTGTTTCGCGCGCGCTGGACAACAAGTCGGGCATCTGCGCGATTATCGAAGCTCTGCGGCGATTGCATGAGCGGCGCGCGCAACTTCATGCCGCCGTCTTCCTGGTCTCCGCGGTTCAGGAGGAAGTGGGGACGCGCGGCGCGCAGACCAGCGCCTATAGCATCGATCCGCAGGTAGCGCTTACCGTCGATGTCACTTTCGCCTCGGATCACCCGCACACTTCCAAAATCCGCCTGGGAGATGTGAGGCTGGGTGGTGGCCCCGGCATCACTATCGGCGGCTTCGTCAATCCGCGCATTTATCAAGGCATGATGGCGACAGCCGAAAAGGCAGAGATCGCCTATCAGTACGATATCCAGTCCAGTTATACCGGCACCGATAACGACAATATTCAGGTCATACGCGGCGGCATCGCTACCGGCCTGTTAAACATCCCCTGCCGTTACATGCACAGCGGCTCCGAAATCGTTTCGCTCAAAGATATCGACGCGACCGCAGAACTGATGGCGCAATTTGTGCTTTCGCTGAATGAGGAGACGAACCTGATTCCGTAGGGTTTTCACCCGCTACCGGATTGCTCCATGCGGCAGCAGGGCGTGGACGCCGCGCACACCATTGACTATCTGGGTGATGCGCAAGTCCATCACCAGGCTTGCCAGCGCGAGAGCATCCGGGCGTGGCATATGATACTGCTCCTCTATAAGATCGAGCATGGCATTCAGCGCAATGACCGTCGCTTCGTTCAGGTCCTCGTGCAGTCCCATTGTTAGCCACCCTGCGGTCGTATTGGCGCGTGGAGTGGTTATCCGCAAATCATCGCGCAGGCGGAAGGTCAGGCTGACGCGCTCCATCGGGCATTCAATGGCGGTGCCGCAGACTTCGCCATCGCCTTGCAGGGCGTGTCCATCGCCTACGGAGAAGAGCGCGCCCGGCACTGAGATAGGCAGGTAGAGCGTGCTACCCTCTACCAGTTCTTTGCAGTCCAGGTTCCCACCGCAATAGCGCGGTGGTCCCGTTTCGTGCATTCCAGCCTCGTCGGGTGGCATCCCCATAACGCCCATGAATGGACGCAGTTTCACGATGTGACCGTATTGATTGCGCCCTGTCATCGTGTTAAGTTCAAGCGTCCAGGTCATTATATGGTCCATTTCGCCAGTATGAAGCCTGTCCCAGCCACCGGTATACGTCCAACCCCATACGCCGGGGCGTATCTCGTTAATTTGCACTTCGAGCGTCATACCCGGCTGCGCGTTCCGCACAAATACCGGGCCGCACAGCGCGTGTCCGAAATCTGTAGCCGGGTCGCGCGGCTCGAACCTCTTCTGCGAGCCATCGCGTGTGAGGCGCGGCTCAAGGTTCCAGCCAGCGTCGAGCGTGCGATACACCACGGTGTCTCCTGAATCGATGATAAGCGCGGGAGGGAACTCTCGCGAGAACTTGCCGTGCAGCGTGCGCCGTTCCGGTTCAATGGTATATGTTGCCATGATGAGGACTCCTTCGAAAGGGATATCAATAATCCGTAGGGACGCTTGCGTCGCCCTCGTTTCTAGTTCCTGTACTGAAGGGACGAGGGCGACGCAAGCGTCCCCACACCCCGCATCATCCACCCCCGCCCCTACAATCAGGTGTATTACCCGCCCAACTCCAGTCTGCGCTCTCCTAGCTTGCCTAACCGTTCCTCCTGGGTTGCCAGTTTGGCGCGTTCTTGCTCGACCACTTCGGGTTTGGCTTTGGTGACGAAGGATTCGTTCGCCAGCTTGCCCTGATATGCGAGTGATTTCCTGTCGGGCCTGGGCAATCTCTTTGTCGAGTCGTGTCAGTTCTTTGCCGAGATCGAGCAGACCGGCCAGCGGCAGGTAGATTTCGATGGAACCGGCCAGCAGGCTCATGGCTTGCTCCGGCTTCTGCGCGAGTTGCGCGTGCAACTGCGGGCTTCTCGGTGCGCGCCAGGAACTCGATCAGCGGGGCCTGGGCTTCCAGCATGGATTGATAGTCGCCGGCCGCCATAATGACGGGTACGCGCTGGCTGGTTCCACGTTCATCTGGTTGCGCGCGTCGCGGATGCGCGTGATGACCTCCTGCAACAGGCCGAAGTGCTGCTCCGCTTCGTCGTCAAGGGCCGCGCTATTGGTTCTGCGGCCACGGCGCGACGATCAGCGCGGAGGCAGGCCAGCGCGTGGCATCGGGCTCGCAGGTGCGATAGAGGTGCTGCCAGACCTCTTCGGTGACGAACGGCATGAATGGGTGCAGCAGGCGCATACTCTGATCGAGCACGGCGCGCAGGATACTGGCCGTCGAGCGTTTGCTTTGCTCGTCGCCCTGCATCTGCACCTTGGCGATTTCGAGATACCAGTCGCAGTAATCCGACCAGAAGAACTCGTTGATCTGGCGTCCAGCCTCGCCAAGCTGGAATTCGTCGATCAGGCGCGTCACGTCGCCGGTCAGTTTCGCCAGGCGACTGAGTATCCAGCGATCAGCCAGCGTGCGTCGGCTGCAGCTCCTCGATAGCCGGGATGCCGCCGCCAATTTCAGCGGTCGCCATCATCACGAAGCGCGAGGCGTTCCAGATTTTGTTGGCGAAGTTGCGATTGCCGACAATGCGCTCCGGCACCAGTTTCATGTCGTTGCCGGGCGAACTGCTGGTTGCCAGCGTGAAGCGCAGCGCGTCGGTGCCGTACTGATCCATGACGTCGAGCGGGTCAATCACGTTGTTCTTGGACTTGCTCATCTTCTCGCCCTTCGCGTCGCGCACCAGGCCATGCAGGTAGATGGTCTGGAACGGCTACGGTACCCAGGAAGTGGATGCCGGCCATGGCCATACGCGCCACCCAGAAGAAGATGATATCGTAGCCCGTCTCCATCACCGAGGTCGGATAGTAACGGCGCAGGTCTGCCGTGTCTATCCGGCCAGCCCAGCGTGCTGAACGGCCACAGCCACGAACTGAACCAGGTATCCAGCACGTCTTCGTCCTGGCGAATGGTCGCTGCTGTCGCAATGCGGACAGGTTGTCACATCCTCGCGGCTGACGGTCATCTGGCCGCAGTTGTCACAGTACCAGACGGGGATGCGATGCCCCCACCAGAGTTGGCGCGAGATACACCAGTCGTGGATGTTCTCCAGCCAGTCCATGTAGGTCTTGTTGAAGCGTTCCGGCACAATCTTCATGCGACCATAACTTGACCGCGCCCATGGCTGGCGTCGCCAGCGGCGCCATCTTCACGAACCACTGCTTCGAGATCAACGGCTCAATCGATGGTATCGCAGCGCTGGCAATGACCGAGCGGCACCGTATACTCCTCGATCTTCACGATGAGGCCCAGTTGTTGCAAGCTCTTCCACCAGATTTTTGCGCGCCTCGTAGCGATCCTGCCCAGCATACGTGTCCGGCCTCGGCGGTCATCTTCGCGTCAAAGCCGATCACCTGCACGCGCGGCAGATTGTGGCGCATGCCAATCTCGAAGTCGGTCGGGTCGTGCGCGGGCGTCACCTTCACGGCGCCTGTGCCAAAGCTGGCGTCCACCGCCTCATCGGCCACGATGGGAATTTCGCGCCCGATGACCGGCAGGATCGCCAGTCGCCCCACCATGTCTTTGTAGCGCGCGTCGTGTGGATTGACGGCGACGGCGGTATCGCCCAGGATGGTCTCCGGGCGCGTGGTCGCCACGCTGATATACGCGTCGTTTCCTGCTCGCCCTCCAACGGTTTGAGCGGGTAGCGCACGTAGGTCAGCGTTCCCGGCGTATCGACGTGGTTGACTTCCAGATCGGAGATGGCGCTCATGCAGAAGCGGACACCAGTTGATGATGCGCTCGCCGCGATAGATCAGCCCTTCCTCGTACAGGCGCACGAACACTTCGCGCACGGCTTTTGAGAGTCCCTCGTCCAGTGTGAAACGTTCGCGCGACCAGTCGCAGGACGCACCGAGGCGGCGATGCTGGTCCTGAATGCGGCTCTTATACTGGCCCACCCACTGCCAGACGCGCTCGATAAAGGCTTCGCGCCCCAGCTGCGTGGCGGTCGGTTCCTTCTTTAATCAGCAAACGCTCCACCACGTTCTGCGTGGCGATACCGGCGTGATCTTCGCCGGGCACCCACAGCGTGTCGTCGCCTTTCATGCGATGATAGCGAATAAGAATGTCCTCAACGGTGGCGGTAATGGCGTGGCCGAGGTGCAGCGCGCCCGTCACGTTGGGCGGCGGCATACTGATGACAAAGGTGGGCTTGCTTGCTATCCCCACTGGGTTTGAAGTAGCCGCCTTCTTCCCAGAAACGATACCATTTGTCCTCAACCGCCTGCGGCTCATAGGTTTTTGGCAATGATGCGATAAGCTCTTTTTCGTATTCGATCATAACCCCGTTCCTCCTGCTAAAAATTCATTCATGTAATATAAAAAGCCCTTCCCCCGTCAAGGACGAGAAAGGGCATACTCTACTCGTGGTACCACCTTGTTTCAATCAACATCGCAAGGATATTGATCCTCAAGCAGCGCGTTAAGGGGCGCACCCATGCCGATCAGGGCAGACTCCCAGGCGACGTTCAGCGCATCTGTTCCGAGGAAGACTTGCAGCCGGGTTGATCTTCCATCTCTAACGGAGTGTTGCGCCTACTCCTCCTGCTCAACGTCAGGTATGCAGTTGTGTTGTGTATACTGTAACCAGTTTTGGGCGGGTTGTCAAGCGGTTTTTTACAGCCCAAACGCAAACGGCAACAAATCCCCCACGCTGAAATCTCGCTCCACGCCATCAATATAAATAACCGCGTTGGGGGCCAGGTCGGCCAGCCATTGGCGGCAGGCTCCGCAGGGGGTGCGTTCGGCGATGCCTGTCTCTGGAGACACGTCGATGCAGGCGACTGCTACCTGGGTGATGGGTCCGGCTCCGCTGCTGACGGCGGCGGCGAGGGCGACGCGCTCGGCGCATAGCGTCAGGCCGTAGCTGGATATTTCGATATTGACGCCGGTGTAGATGGCGCCGCCGGCGACGAGGGCCGCGCCGACGTGAAAATGGGAGTAGGGGCAGTGGGCGCGCTGCGCTGTTTCACGGGCCAGGCGCAACAATTCTTCGCGTGAAACCATGGTACTATTCTCCTGTCTTTTTATGATGGCCCTGTCTGAGATGAGCTAAACTGTCGATAGTAGGTTCTACATAGCCCAAATTGTACCATGATGTTACTACCTGTGATGCGTCCCGTTACTAGCAATGAGACGAACTCTATCAATAAATGGGCCTGCATGTACGGGGTACAGGGGATAACACAGGTCCGTCCGTAGGAGGAAACACGAGTGAAAATCATGGTGGCGGATGACGACCGCGACATGGTTGATATGCTGAGCTACTGGCTCAAGGGGCACGGGTACGATGTTGTGCGGGCCTTTGATGGCGAACAGGCCATTAAACGCTGGCGCGAGACACTGCCCGACCTGGTGATCCTTGATGTCCAGATGCCGAAGCTCGATGGCTTCGAGGTGTGTCGCCAGATGCGGAGCGAAACCAATGCAATGGTCTTGATCCTGACCGCACATGATCGTGAAGATGATGAGATACGTGGGTTAGAGATGGGGGCCGACGATTATCTGCGCAAACCCTTTAGTCCGAGGCAGTTGCTGGCGCGCATTAAAGCCATAATGCGCCGTTCCAACACTTCTAAAGGGTCTTCCGGCTCTTCCTCGATTACGGTTGGGCCTGTCACGCTTGATGCCATGCGCCATGAGGTGACTGCGCGATGGCACAAAAGTACGGCTCACGCCAACCGAGAGCCGCCTGCTGCACCTGCTGATTACGCATACCGGGCAAGTGCTGACGACCGATATGATTATCGAACGGGTCTGGGGATATGACGAGGCAGGCGATTCTGGACTGGTGAAGACACACATTCGTCACCTGCGTCAGAAAGTTGAACCCGAACCCAACTCGCCGCAATACATTATGACCGTGCCAGGCGTTGGTTACACGTTTACCGCACCTGTTACCGTTGAACAGATGTAGGTTGAACAAGGGCCGCCTATCAATACATAGATAGGCGGCCCTTGTTTGACCAATTTTAACCCCTTCTTAACTGGCTCTTCGCATTCTTAACCACAACACAACCCACTTTGTACATGAACCGCTCTTTCTAGACTGTATAATCAGACTCAGTTCATACTATTCGTTGACTCTCTATCTGCTAAATGTACAGGGATGCCCATGGAAAGCCATAAAAACGGCCTGTTTCTACCCGAATCTTACATGGTATATATTGATAGCCCGGCGGGTGAACGCTGCGATTGCCCGCCATTGTCTTCATTGCATCGCGCGCCCGGTTCTGACTCGGAAAGCGTGACTGAGATCGTGCCTGTCACCCCGGCCACGCCACAGTTAAATCGCTATGCGCGCGCGCGACTGGCCGCTCTTTTCCCGCGCGCGACGCCTTTGAGCTTGTTGCTCATTCATATCTCTCAGTTGGACCATGTGCATATCACGCCCAAGACAGTCGTGCTGCATAAACGTTATCGCTATCACGCGCCCACCAGCTTTTTGGAGCAGGTGTTGATCAATATACGGCGCGTGATCCGAAACACGGACCAGGTGATCCTGCACGAAGGAGCTGGCGCGGCCATCATTTTGCCCGATGTGGATCAGGAAGGAGCCTTCAACGTTGTGGAACGGGCCTTTCACAGCATCAATCTGTTACAACCTGAGACGGTCATTCCGCCCTTAAAGCGTGAGACCGATATTACGATTGGTATTGGTTCCTATCCCCGACCGGGCAAATCGCTGGAGGAACTGCTTTATCATGCCGGTTGCGTTACACATAACCTGACGCTGCGCCCTGCCGTCACTACACAGTTGCGCATGGGTAAAACAACGTTGCCCGCAGAAATAAACATCGGGCAAACGTTTGATGATGAAGCGGGTAGCTCTGCCAATGCTCACCATACCAGTGGCATTCCCTATATGCAACTTCCAGCGCGCCTCCCGCAGAGCCTGAAACGCCTTATTCCCTATCGCATGGCGTGCGAATTGCGCTGCGCCCCGGTCGGTCGCGACCACAATCGCCTGACGGTTGCAATGGCTTACCCGACCGATATGCAGGCCATATCGCGCCTGCAAAACGCAACCAACATGATCATTTTTCCGGTAGCGTGCGAGATCAGCGCGCTTGATGCCATGCTTTCAAAAGAGTGGTAGCGAATATCCAACCAGAGAAGCAGTAATATTAACCAGATCATAACAATTTCTCAATAGAAAAGCGCATCACGGTTGGTTACTATAACATGCAATGAGACAAATATATGTATCAATCGATACAGCTTTCAATACTCGTCAGGTATGTCGAGATTGTCCAAAAGGAAGGCAGAGAACACATGGTTGTGCAAATGGTTCAAGATGATGTCCTACTTACGTTCAAGGAGGCAATGGGGTATTTAAGAGTAAGCCGCTCAACTCTTTACCGCCTCATGTGGTCAGGTCAACTGACAGGACATAAAGTAGGCAGCACCTGGCGCTTTTACCGTGAAGATTTGCGCGCGTGCGTTGGGCGTGAGATCTCGCTGGTCGGCACGCAAGCAGGCATCGCTTAGGCGTCCGGGCAAACGGTAGGCGCGTTCATCTTTCCACGTTTGTATCTATATCTATCTTTTGCATGAAAACAATCTTCCAGGGCGACCGCAAGGGTACGCCCCTACCATATACGACAGCGTTAATTACTATCAAATGCCAATTCGTATATGGTAGGGGCGTACCCTTGCGGTCGCCCTGGCTTGCTATCTGGTTTCAAAACTTGTTCAGATCAATGCTGGTTATTTTCCAACTCCCATTGATGTTATCAAGCGAGATCTGCACGCTGTAAGCGGTCTGCTGGCGCGTGACGTTCACTGTTACCTGCCAGTGCGTCGCAGTGGACGCGGAATTTGCGCTGTTCAATGAGGTAGTATCGATAGTAAAAGATGCTACTTGACCGTAGCGCGCGTCGACAGACTGCGCATCTTGCGTAAAAGCGCTGGCAGTTAGCCCGTTCATTTGCAGATCGGCATACGCTCCATTGTAATCCTGTTGGAGCATATGCTGGTAGAAATCTTGCGCCACCTGATTCGCGCCAACTCCCTGTTGAGACACTCCCCCGTAGATGTTAGCTAATGCCCAAATGCCCGCGCCCATGAGCAAGAGAACGCTTACGCCGATAATCGTCACGATAACCCAGGTTTGCCCGCGTGAAGTCCTGATGGGCGGCATCATGCCGGCATATTGATGGTGTCCTGGTGAGTAAAACGACTGTCCGCCCGTTGGCGCGGGCCTGTAGTATGAAGACTGCGTACCGGCGGGAGGCGCCGCAAGAAGGCCGGATTGAGGCCGCATAGCCCGCGCTGACGATGGTTTTTCAGGCAAAGGCGGCAGTTCGGCAGGCAATTGCATATTTTCATAATAAGAAGGGGGTGGTGGATATGCCACTCCCTTCTGCATTTTCCCGGCAGTGGGTTCATTCGCTGGCTGCTCGAAGTCCATACACAAAATGCTCCTTCATCTCCGGTCACATTGGGTCTGTTTTATGCATAGAGTATAGCGGTTTAGCCGTGTGAGCGCAACCACCCGTTGACCAGGGGGTGGTCGTCAAGTTTTTGCATCAGGCGTGCGTTGACCAGGGCGGGGCAAGCCCCGCCCATCGTGTCATTCTGAGCACAGCGAAGAATCTCCTGTCCAGCGAGCCAGATTCTTCGCTGCGCTCAGAATGACAAATACCCTGCTACATACGGCTTCGCACCCCACTGCGTAGCAGGGTACCAGTGAAAGCACCCAGCCCCTGGCCCCCGCCCTGGTATTTACAACTTGACATATGTTGCAACTAAACTTGTTTAGTACATTGTAAACACTAAAGTACTACATTTGTACATAAAAAATTGTCAAATGTATTTTCGTATGTTATACTTCGCTCATCTTAATTAGAACCTGAAGTACATTTCATGTGCATGAAGGATGAGGTAGCAAGATGGCAGTAAACAACCTGGTTCATGGAAATGAAAGCGGATTGCCTCTCAACGCTATTGAATGGTTGGAGACACACCACAGAAGTAAAGCTCCCGAACGCCAACAAATGATCCTGGATCTCCATTTCGATAAAGGAAGCTACGTGATTGATGCTGGCTGTGGACCTGGCTTGTGGACTCCCTTGCTGGCTCGCGCCATTGGTCCAAAGGGGCGCATTACCGGTGTAGATATTTCTCCCGCCGCGCTTATCACCGCGCAGCAACGCAGCCAGGGACAGTGGTACCAGCGCCGGGTGCAATACAAACAGGGCGTGCTGGAACAATTACCGGCCCAATGTGGTAGCGCCGATGTTATTTTTAGCGCGAACGTGAGCCAGTATCTCCCCGACCCGGTAAGCACGTTTGCTGCGATGGGTCAATGTCTCAAGCATGAGGGGCGACTGGTCATCAAGGATATCGATTTTGGCACCATGCGCTTTCACAACATTGATCCTACATTGCAGGCGCGTGTCTTGCAGGCGCGCGAACAATGGGAGCGCGAGCGTGTTGATGCCGGCTACGCCTTTGAAGATAGCTGGGTTGGCTCGAAGCTGGCAGGGTATATGCGAGCGGCAGGATACACGGAGGTACAGGAGAAAAGCTATCGCATTACGCGCCGCTACCCGGTGCCGGAAGATTTTCGTTTCTATTTACAAGGTATCGCTGAATGGTTTGTATGCGAGGGCGCGCCCTTGCTCGAACAAACATACTACAGGCAATGGCTGCAGCTTTTCCTGGATGGCGAGCAGTGCGCCCTCGACAAAGAAACGTTCGTCAGCGAAGAGACTGAATATGTCGTGACGGGCGTCTGGCAAAAACCGGCTCTTGCCCCGGTCAAATTTTTCGATATGCACATCATCGAAGCTGAAAAAACGCTGGCATAGCATAAGAAGAGAGAAGAAGTGTATGGGCTGGTCGCCTGCGGCGACCAGTCCATACACTTCTTCTCTCTCAAATCTTGAGGGATGATGTCAGGGTAGTTTGTTTAATGTTTCGGCTACCATTTCGATTGCGGAATCGCCTACGATCTCTTGCAACTTACTGTGTAGATTCCCCATGTTCTCCATACGAGCGGTGATAAACTCGTGCTTTGCAACGCCACAGGCAAAACCGTACATGCTACGATGCGCGGCTTCGTACTCCAGGCTGATTTGTTTCGAGTATACGCGCTACTTCGCTCTTGTTCCCTTTAGATTCCGACATCGTTTCCTCCCGTTGGTTGTGAGCCTCAAATAACTACCGTTTATATGAAGTGCCCTGAGATGGTGACAACTGATTTAACGTTGTCGATACAATGTATGCGACTTGTATACTATAAACGTGTGAAATACATGTACATAGTATGCATGAAACAACATAATCTTGTCCAGAGGTTTTCTACCTTTTTTGGGCAGAAATGGCGTTAAAAATATAATATTCACATATTTTTAATGCTTATGCTTACAATGTATCGTACATTCGCCAACACTCTCTTAGCGAGGTTCTACCGGAGGAAGAAAATGACTGTTTACCAGAGAACCACTACGGTTAGCTCTTTCGGCGAAGCCAATTCCACATGGAGTCCGTGCCTCCGAGATCGTATCCCATCTCCCGACGCTCTAGCGTAAATGTCCTGCCGAACAACACGTCGATTTCTTCAGGAGTACAGCCAAGAGGCCCTTTTCTGTCCGGGTGTGGGAGATGGGTATAGAGGAGGAATAACGAGCCGGGAGCTGCCTGTTCGTCAACAATTTGTGCATAAGTCGAGCGGAGTTCATAGGATATCCCGTTGAGACATCCAAGATCCAATACGAGGGTATATGGTATGGATGGCGCTTCTAGCCTTGTCACATCAGCGCACAAAAAACGTACACTTCCTCTCGCGCGCGAGATCTCGTCACGTTCGTTAGCTGCTTTGATATTCGCTTGAGTGATTGCCGGTTCGGCAAAATCAACCCCCAGAACCTGCCAGCCTCGTTTGGCAAGCGCCAGGCTGTTCGTTCCTGTACCGCAACCGATATCTAAAGCTCTCCCAGGAGGCAGCGCTTGTGGCCCACTGATGGCTTCCAATAATTCTGGAGGACTGATTCCTGTATCCCAGGGAGTCGTTCCCTGAAGGTATCGCTCGGTGAAGCGTTGCTGCGCTTCAAAACTTTCTGGAGACTGATGGGGATTATGCATTCTATCGTTCATTGCTCTCCTCGATTTTGATGGTACGAAACTTTATACCTGGCTCTCTCCACTTTTCCATTCCGGAGCAGATAGAACCCACTGACATTATAGCAGTTCAGTACGAAGGTCAACAAACGACTCCTGCCACCCATAAGCGGCTCGTGGCATCGATCTCCATACCCATCCATGCAATCAGTTTTTGCCCATTTGCCCGAATGCGCATCCGCCTTCACATGAGAGGCATCTACTTTTCCTTGCTCAACGATGGCGCGATAAGATTATTAACGAATGAATGCAGAAAGAAATGATAAAAAACGTCCGCCTCCGTCCTGTAGGGACAAGGGGTGGATGTGGGGAAGGGTGGGGGCCTTGTGCTTGTCCTGGTGGCAACTCGATTCGCTCGGGTCGCGTGAGTCAGGATGGTCGCACTTCGATGAGGACAAGCACAAGGCCCCCTCATCCACCCCACCCCACCCCTTGTCCCTACAGGACGCGGGGACGCTTCCTTTCCCCCATTCGGTCGTCACAATGCATTAGGATTTAAAAAAACCTACCAGTGAAAGACGTTCCCCTCCCCTAATTGCGCAGCGGCTTCCCCGTCATCAACAGGGATTGGATGCGATCCTGGGTTTTCTCGGTACCGCACAGGCTGAGGAACGCTTCGCGTTCGAGATCGAGGACGTGTTGTTCTGTGACGGGGATGACGGGCGAACAATCGCCGCCGGTGAGCACCTTTGCCAGGTGTTGACCGATCAAGGCATCGTGTTCGCTGATCTTGCGCGTCAGCAGCATACCCTCGATTTGCTGTTCGAGTACCATACGCGCCCCGCTGCCGGGTAAGAGCAACAGGGGCGCTGGCGCGGGTTGCCATTTGCCAGCGTCCTTCGCGTCGGCCAGGCGCAGGGCATCGGCCTTCGCATCGCGCAGCAACAAGTCGCGGTTGACGGTGATAGTGTCGCTTTTGCGCAAGAAACGGAAGTCCTGCGCTTCGGCAGCGCTGGTCGAGACGGTGGCAAAGGAGATGATCTCAAAGGCGCGGCGCGCAGGAGTAAACGGCCCGCCCGTCTTGCCTGCCTTCTGCATTTCGACCGTCGCGCCCTGGCGCACCAGCATTTCTTTACAGCCGCCGCCAGCCGGAATCAGGCCCACACCAACCTCAACCAGGCCAATGTACGTCTCGGCGTGCGCGCGTACATGGCTGGCGTGCATGACGATTTCGCAGCCACCTCCCAGGGCGCGGCCAGAGGGAGCCGCCACGATGGGAATGGGACTATACTTGAGCAACTGGTGGGCCTGCTGCAAGCCGTTGATACCATCCTCTATTTGCTTCCACTCACCTGATTTCGCGGCCATCAGTATCAGCATCACGTTCGCGCCTGCCGAGAAATCCGCGGCATCATTGTTGAGGACGACAGCGCGGAAATGCTGCTGGCCCTCCTCGGCGACGTAGCGCAGCATCTCGATGATGCCCTCGTCGATGGAGTTCATCTTGGTATGGAACTCCAGGCAGGCCACGCCATCACCGATATCGATTAGCGAGGCCGAGCCATTGTCGCGTATCACCCTGTTGGAGGCTTTGGCCGCGTCCAGCGAGACCGCGCCTTGAGGAGTGGGAACCGGTTTATAGGTATCTGTATGGAAGTCGAAGTACTGGCGTTGTCCGACCACACCGGTATAGAACGTGCCTTTTGCCTTTTGAACGCGCTTGACCAGTTCCGGGAACTCGCGACCCTGCATGACTTTTTCCAGCGTTTCTGGATGTTGCAAAAGCATATCCCACGTCTCGAAGCTGCCCATGTCGAGATTGAAGCCCCAGCGCATGGCCTCGTCGATAGCCACAATGCTTTCAGCAATCTGAGGCGCAAGCGCGGCGGCGTAGATCAGCGAGTCGGCGGTTGTTTCGCGCGCCAGTTGTGAGGCGCGGTCGTCACCGTTCAGCACGGTCAATACGCGCTGCGCCGGGTCTTCGATGCTGCGCGCCGCACCCAGCGAGGGGAAGCGCACCTTCTGCTGTGGTTCGTATTCCAGCGTTTTGAGGTTCAGTTCCAGGATGGTAGATTCGCCGCCGGTGTTCTTGATGCGTTTGTAGAAACCCTGGCCGCTCTTTTCGCCCAGCCAGCCGCGCCGGATCATCTCGCGCACCATTTCGGGCAGGCGGAACGTTTCGCGTTGTGGATCGTCAGAGGCGTTTTCATACAGGTTGTCTGCCACATGCGCCAGTGTGTCCAGGCCCGACAGGTCGCCCGTGCGGAAGACGGCAGACCTGGGACGGCCCATGTTTGGCCCCAGAATGGCATCCACTTCGCCGACGGTGTAGCCCTCGTCGATAGCGCGGCGCACGGTAGCCAGCGAGCCATACACTCCTATGCGGTTGGCGATAAAGTTGGGCGTATCCTTGCCAATTACCACGCCCTTGCCGAGCGTTTCGGTAGCGAACTGCTGCATGAAGGTCATCAACGCGGGATCGGTATCCACGTCGGGAACCAGTTCCAGCAGGCGCATGTAACGCACCGGGTTGAAGAAGTGTGTAATCAGGAAGTTGCGGCGAAAGTTTGCGCTGCGCCCCCCAGTCAGCATGTGAGCGGGCAAACCGGAGGTATTTGAGGAGATGATGGTGTTGGGCCGCATGACCTTTTCCAGCTTCTCATACAGCGATTGTTTTATGTCGAGCCGCTCGATGACGGCTTCGATGATCCAATCGACCCCGGCGAGTTTGTCCAGGTCATCTTCGATGTTGCCAACCGTGACGAGACGAGCAGCTTTAGCGGTATAGAAGGCGGCAGGACGCGCTTTCAGGGTTTTTTCCAGGCCGGTGCGCGCTACCATGTTGCGATCTTTGCCGGCATTGGGCGGCACGATATCGAGCAGCAGGCTGGGAATACCAACGTTGGCGAGATGAGCAGCGATGGCCGCGCCCATCACACCGGCTCCCAGCACGGCGGCGGACGCGATAAATCGCGTCCCTACATGTTGTCAGGTTGGACATAGCTACGACATCCTTTCGATGATGGTTGCCAGCCCCTGACCGCCGCCGATGCACAGCGTCGCGATACCCCATGTCTTGTCGCGGGTCTGCAAATCGTTGATGAGCGTGGCGATGAGGCGCGCGCCGCTGCATCCCAGTGGATGGCCCAGGGCAATCGCGCCGCCGTGCGGGTTCAGTTTCTCCTCATCAATGCCCATCGCCTTGACGACTGCCAGCGACTGGGCGGCGAAGGCTTCGTTCAACTCGATGATGTCGATGTCGCTTAACTGCATTCCAGCGCGCTGCAAAGCTTTGCGCATGGCAGGCACAGGGCCAATGCCCATGATAGCAGGATTGACACCCGCCACAGCCATCGTATGCACTTTCGCCAGGGGCGTGATGCCCAGTTCGCGCGCTTTCTCAGCCGACATCAGCACAACGGCGGCGGCTCCATCGTTGAGCGGGCTGGAATTGCCGGCGGTGACGGTGCCGCCTCCGATAAAGGCGGGTTCGAGCGAGGCCAGTTTTTCCAGGGAAGTATCGCGTCGCGGCCCTTCGTCGATATCCATTAACTTGCCGTTGGGCAGAGGTACCGGCACGATTTCGCGCATGAAGACGCCGTTTTCGGTGGCGGCGATGGCGCGCTGGTGGCTGCGCAGCGCGAAGGCGTCCTGTTCGGCGCGGCTGATGCTGTATTTGCGAGCAAGGTTTTCTGCCGTCATGCCCATAGGGATGTAGCTGGAATACCCGTACTCTAATTCAGAAGGCGGAAAGGGCGTATGAACTTTTTCGCCGTCGCGCGGCTTGACGAGGCGCGGATTAAAGCTGGGGTTAAAGCCGCCCATCGGCACGCGCGACATGCTCTCGACGCCGCCTGCCACGATAACATCTCCCTGACCAAGCATGATACTTTGCGCGGCCATGTTGACGGCCTGCAGGCTCGACGCGCAGAAACGATTGACGGTCACGCCGCCCGCCGTTTCTGGCAAGCCAGCCAGCGCCCCCACCAGGCGCGCCAGGTTCATGCCCTGCTCGCCTTCGGGGAAGGCGCAGCCAAGAATAACATCTTCGATCAAGGCACGATCAAGCAGCGGCACGCGCTCAACGGCGGCGCGAACCGCGATGGAGGCCAGGTCATCGGCGCGCACATCTTTGAGTACGCCCTTGTTGGCGCGCCCGATAGGGGTGCGCACCGCGCTGACAATTACTGCTTCTGCCATATGTGTGTATCTCCTTTTAATTTTCTAAAAATGCCAGCACGTCACTATTGAACTGGTCGGGATTTTCGATAATGGGGACATGTCCGACGTTGTGATAGACGATGTGTTTTGCGCCCGGAATGTGTTTTGCCAGGTAATCGCCGTTGGCGGGCGGGACGAGCGGGTCGGCGTCGCCGTGAATAACCAGCGTGGGAACTGAGATATGCTCCAATTGCTGCGCTGAGTCGTGGGTCATGGCTGCCTGCAACTGGCGCATATAAGCGGCGCGATGCACCGGGCGATAGCGGGCAATCGCGGCGAAATTGTCCATTTCCTGCGGGTAATTTTCGGCGAAACCGGGGCCGGTGATGGCGGCGTAGTTTTGTCTCGCCAGTTCTCCAGGCTCAACATGTTCGCGAGACGTAGGGGCCAGACGCGCCACCATTTCGGGGCCGGGTTGCACATGCGTTGCGCCGCCTGCCGATGTTGAGATGAGCGCCAGCTTATCCAACTGGTCGGGATGGCGGATGGCGAACTGCAAGGCGACGAAGCCGCCCAGCGAAATACCCATGACGTGGGCGCGCTCCACACCGAGGGCGCGCAGGGCCGCCGCCGCGTCGTCGGCCAGGTCTGCGATGGTATAGGGTTCTTCATACGGGTCGCTATCGCTGATGTCGCGATGATCGAGGGCGATGGTGCGATAATAGCGGCCAAACTCGTCAAGCTGGTAATACCAGCCATAGCGTTTGGCTCCCAGCCCGGTCAACAATAAGATTGTCCCGCGAGGATTAGATGGGCTTACTTCGTTATAGGCCAGTTTGCGACCATCTACCTCGACAAACGAGGGCGTTCTGAAATGCATGTAAGGCCTGGCTCCTTTCAATGATTTGAAATAAAACAGATTTCCGTGCAGGGGCAATGCATTGCGCACTGTAGCAGCCAGGGCGGGGGCAAGCCCCGCCCGTACCCTACACGATACAATGCACGACGCCAATCCGTACAGGGTAGGGGCGGGGCTTGCCCCCGCCCTGGATACTGTGCTACAAAGGATACCCGCGTTTCTCAACCACGATGGCGGCGACTTCGCGCTGCACGGCTACACCGTTGAGCAGGTAGTCACCGATGTAGGCGCGGACGCGAGCCAGTTCTTTTTCAACTTTGTCTGAGTCGAAGCTGGTCATAATCATCTGGTCGAGGTTGGCGCGCAGGCGCGAGAAGGCCAGCCAGGTGGCGAGCTGTGCCAGCTTGATGTGTATTGAACTGTTTGCGTCGTCACGGCGCACCGATTGGGTGGCGCGAGCCAGCGCGCTGTCCACAGCGTAGAGGTCGATCAGCAGGTTTGCCAGGTACTCGATGAACTCTTCTTCGTTCTCAAGGGCCTGCATATACTTCATCGCGCCCTTCATAGCGGTGTAGATGGTGACATCTTTGGCGCGTTCCAGGGCGTTGACGGCTTCACGTAAAGCGGCGGGGATGTCCTCGCCCGCGCTATTGAGGGGCTGACCGGACTTGATACGAGCTTCGATCTCCGGGGCTTTTGCCATTAAAGGTACCTGGCCCTTCAGTACGCGGCGGAAGAGAGTGGCGGATGTGACCAGGCGGTTAATCTCGTTGGTGCCTTCATAGATTCGCTGGATACGGGCGTCGCGGTAGGCTTTCTCGATGGGGTATTCCTGCATAAAACCGTAGCCACCGAAAATCTGCACGCCCTCGTCTGCCGCCAGGGCCATGACTTCACTACCGTGTACTTTGGCAATCGAAGCTTCAATGGCGTACTCTTCGATAGCTTTGAAGGCCGCTTCGGTGTTGTCGCCCGCGCTGCGCCGCGCATTCTCGATATTGGCAGCCGTGCGGAACACCTCGCTCTCAGCCGCGTAGGTCTCGGCGGCGATACGCGCCAGCTTCTTCTGGATCATGCCAAACTCGTGTATGAATTTGTTGAAGGCTTTGCGCTCTGTGGTATAGACGGCAGCCAGGCCCAGCACGGAGCGCGCTCCGCCAACAGAACCCGCGCCCAGCTTCAAACGCCCGATATTGAGGATGTTGAAGGCGATTTTGTAACCTTTGTGAATCTCGCCCAGCAGGTTTTCAACCGGCACGCGCGTATTCTCGAAGTAGACCTGGCGCGTCGATGAGCCTTTAATGCCCATCTTGCGCTCTTCCGCGCCGGTGGAAATGCCCGGCCAACTTGCTTCAACGATGAAAGCGGAGGGGCGGTTCTCGCCGAAGCGCGCGAAGACGATCATCAGGTCGGCAAAACCGGCGTTGGAAATCCATTGCTTGGTGCCGTTCAGAATGTAGTATTTGCCATCCTCGGAGAGTTCGGCGCGGCTAGACAGACTCATGGCGTCGGAACCCGCGCCCGGCTCGGTCAGGGCATAGGCAGCCAGCCATTCGCCAGAGGCCAGGCGGGGCAAATACTTCTGCTTCTGCGCCTCGGTGCCATAGAAGACGATGGGCAGCGTACCGATGGTGGTATGCGCGCCAATGGCCGTGCTGAACGACCCTTCGTGGATGCTCGACACGACCAGGGCGCTGGTCAGCAGTCCCAGTTCCGCGCCGCCGTAGGCTTCTGGCACGTCGATACTCAAAAGTCCTTGCTCGCCCGCTTTCTTGACTAAAGATGCCATTAAGCCCGGCTCCTGGTGATCGATGGCTTCGACTTTGGGCAGCACTTCGCGCTCCATGAACGTCTCTGCCGATTCGGCGATCCAGCGCTGCTCTTCATCGGCCTGTTCCACTGTGAAAATTTTGTCAGCGGTCTCGCTGATAGATGTAGTGAGGAAGGCGGTGCCTGCCTCGGTTGGTTTCATCGTCGTTGACATGCGCGTTGCTTTCTCCTCAGGATGGTTGTTTGATGGTATTTTTCAGTTCGCGTTTTAAGACCTTGCCAACCAGGGTTTTGGGCAAGCTCTCACGAAATTCTACAATTTTGGGAACCTTGTAAGGGGTCAATTCCTTCTTACAGTGAGCGATAATGTCGGCGCGAGTCTCATCGGTGGGCGCGTAGCCCGCTTTTAGGACGACTACGGCTGCTACTGTTTCGCCGCGATAGGGATCAGGCACGCCCAACACCGCAGCTTCCGCTATGGCGGGATGATGGTAAATCACTTCTTCGACTTCGCGGGGATAGATGTTGAAGCCGCTCGCCAGGATCATATCTTTGGAACGATCAATCACGTAGAAGTAGCCTTCCTCGTCCATTTTGCCGATGTCGCCGGTGCGCATCCAACCATTAACGAAGATGTTGGCCGTCTCCTCCGGCTGATTCCAGTAGCCTCGCATGATGTTCGGGCCTTTTACCACGATCTCGCCCACGCCGCTGACTGGCAGCGGCTCGCCCGTTTTCTCGTCGAGGATGGCGGATTCAACATTGGGCAGGGGCACGCCGATGCTGCCATCGCGAATGTCGCCGTTGAGCGGGTTGCAATGTGTGACAGGCGCGGCCTCGCTCAGTCCATAGCCCTCGACCAGCCTGCCCTGCGTCAGTTCTTCCCAGTCGATACGCACTTTTGCCGGCAATGGAGACGCGCCGCTGATGCATACGTTGATTGAACGCAGCGCTGCCGCGTGCTTGCCCATCTCACGCATGATGGCGATGTACATGGTGGGAATGCCTGGAAGCTGCGTTGGATGGTAGCGGCGAATGGTTTTGACGACTTCCGGCGCTTTGAACTGCGGCAGCAAGACCATCGTAGCGCCAATCACGATAGACACGTTCATGCCGACGGTCATACCGTACACATGGAAGAAAGGAGCTACGCATAACATGATTTCTTTAGCATCACGCGCCCGGATGTCCCAGTTGCGCGTTTGCAGGGCGTTTGCCAGCAGGTTGCGATGGGTAAGCATCGCGCCTTTCGACAGTCCGGTTGTGCCTCCAGTATACTGAAGCGCGGCAAGGTCATCGCCAGAGGCGCGCTCCGGCAGGTGAAATACCTCTATGCCACCTTTCGTATGCGACTCCAACATTTTGCTCATGTCGTGTAGTGTCGCGTCCTTGCGCCGTTCTTCGTCAGTCAGGCGCGGCTCCGGGTGTTTGGCGTTGCGCTGGGTGAGCGGGTAGAGCGGGCGCAAAAGTGGGGGCAGGAAATCGGCGGGACTGGTGAGTATGACGTGTTCAAGGGCAGTATTGGCGCGCACGGCGCGTACCGTTGGATAGAACATATCGAGCATGACGACGACACGCGCCCCGGAATCGGCGAGCTGGTGCTGCATCTCGCGCCCGGTATAAAGCGGATTGGTGGGAACAACGACCGCGCCCGCGCGCAATGCGCCATAGAAGGCAATGGGATACTGGGGGATATTGGGCAGCGCGATGGCGACCCGATCGCCTTTCTGGATGCCCAGCCGCAGCAGCGCGGTAGCAAAGCGATTCGCCAGCGAGGAAAAATGGGCATAGCTCAATCTGCGTTCCATAGTAGATGAAGGCTGTTTGCGATGGGAAACGACGCACGGTTTGATCGAGTATCCAGGTTAATGGCTGGTCTGGAATATCGATATGAGCGGGTAC
Source organism: uncultured Chloroflexia bacterium (assembly GCA_963769535.1). Taxonomy (GTDB): domain Bacteria; phylum Chloroflexota; class Ktedonobacteria; order Ktedonobacterales; family Ktedonobacteraceae; genus CF-113. The sequence continues at coordinate 2,024,820 of CAVYMC010000011.1, forward strand.
CCCCTGCTCATAGTGACGCAGCCAGGGAAATCCGCCATCGTTGGGGGAATGTTGTTCCGCTTGAGAGTTATGAATTACTGACGGGTCAGACATTGTGTTAGCTCCTCTCCGAGCTATACGACAGCAAAACAACGCATATACACTTTAAGTATAGCTTGCCACATGCAAGAATAACATGTTGCCAGCTAACACTATTTTGTGCATAATAATAAGGTAGCTAACAACGGTGGAGATGCGATGGCAATCAGCAACATATCACATTTCGCGCAAATGGTGACGCAATTGCGGCAGAAGCGCGGCATGTCGCAGGGGCAACTGGCGCAGGCGACGCGCCTTTCGCGCACCTATGTGTATCACCTCGAGGTGGGAATGCGTAGCAATCCATCACCGCACGTGGTGGAGAGTATTGCCCGCGCGCTCGAACTGACCAACGAGGAGCGACGGCAGCTCTACACGGCTTATACGCGCCTGACGGGGCAGCAGATCGACGACCAGCCGCCCGAAAGCGTGCTGCTCGATTTTGGAGAACTGGCGCATTTGCTGGTGCATAACACTTCCTACCCGGCGCATTCGCTGGATCGCCTGTGGTTCCTGCACTCGTGGAATGATGCGGCCATTATGTTGTTCGAGGTGCAGGCAGGTGATTGCGAGCAATGAGAGGCGGCACCTGCTCGAACTGGTCTTCGAGCCGCGCCTGCGCCGCCATTTTCATAGCTGGGAGAACCTGGCGCGCCGCCTGGTGAGCGACTTCCAGTACAACACCCGCACCCTGACGCACCTGCCCGAATATAAAGATCTATGGAAAGACTTACGCGCGCTGCCGGAGTTCCGCCGCATTGCAGCCGCCACCTACCCCGAAGGCAAACCCGACCCCTCTTTCGTCTTCCACGTAAAACATAGCGAGTTGGGTAGGCTGGCCCTGCGCACCGCCACAACCGTCTTCACCGGCATCAACACCTACTCGATGGTCAGTTATGTGCCGGGAGATCAGCATACGCTGGAGATTTACAGGAAGTATAAGTGGCAACCGTAACATCCAGCGAACCAACCAGGGCGGGGGCAAGCCCCGCCCCTACCCTACTACGGATGAGCCGCGAAGCGCGTACAGGGTAGGGGCGGGGCTTGCCCCCGCCCTGGTCTCCCAACGTGGCGGCTCTGCCCCGCCCTGGTCTCCCAACGTGGCGGCTCTGCCCCGCTCTGGTCTCCCAACGTGGCGGCTCTGCCCCCGCTCTGGTCTCCCAACGCGGGGGCTCTGCCCCCGCCCTGGTCTCCCTCATGATATACTTTATCTGGATACGTAGCTCCTCGTTCAAACTTTCAGTGAATACGAGCGTATATACTGGCGAGGTAGCTATACAATAACGGTATTAAAAAGAGTCCACATCTTCCAAAAAACAGGGGAATTGAAGAAACAAGGAGTATGTTATGGATGCCAGATTTTATCAATCGGAAGAGATAGACATCGAGCGACTTGCAATGGATCTGGAAAATATGTTTCGTTTGCAGGGATATGAGGCGCAACACGCCGGGACTGCCGATCAGACGATGGTGCAGTTGAAGAAAGGCGGCGACCTGGTTGCCCTGATTGGTTTGCAAACGGCCCTGACGGTCATTATACAACGCATGGCCGGCGGCACTGTGACGATGATCGGCCAGCAGAAGTGGATGGATAAGGCGGCGGTGGGCGCGGTCGGCCTGGTCTTTGCTCCGGTACTGTGGCCTCTGATGTTGACCTCTGGCGCGGGCGCGATTCGCCAGGCCAGCCTGGGCAACCAGGTACTCAACACGCTGGATGGGCTGGTGCGCCAGCGTTACCCTGATGTGCGCCCAGGCCCCATTCCGGCGCAACTGATGCCGCAGGTTCAACAGCAGTGGGCGCCGCCTCCACAATATAGTCAGCCCGTTCCTACCTATACACCATCCGTACCGACCTATACGCCAACTATGCCGCCCACGCCAGTATACACACCGTTGCTGCGCTGCTCCAACTGCAACACGCCGTATGAGGCGGGTGATACGTTCTGCAGCGGTTGCGGGCGTTCGCTGGCTCCGCAACAAAAGACCATCTGCCCCAATTGCAAATTCGAAATCAAGCCGGGAGTAGCTTTCTGTCCTAAATGCGGCTCATCGGTTTTCCAGGCACAGACAGGCACACAGGCGGCTGCTCCGACCGTTTCAGCGCCGCCGCCCGCGCCCACAATTCCGAGCTATACACCGCCCCCGGCTTCCCGGCCTCCGGCTCCCAGACCGGCCACTCCACCACCCGCGCCCTATGTACCGCCAGTGCCAAAGAACCCACCGGTGATGCCCAAACCATCGGTGACTATCGTTCCCGGCGCGTCAAAACCGGCTACGCCGCCCCCCGCGCCCAAACAGCCGCCGGTTCCTGTCTATACGCCGCCAACGCAATCCACGCCGCCGCCGCCAGTGAAGCCGCCTACGCCGGTGTACATCCCACCTGCGCCGCCAACAGTGCAAACGAACGTTACGCCCGATGCGCAAACGCTGCAAACGCCGCGCCAGCCCATCAGGGCTAGACCAGGCAGCCAGCCAGACGCGAATACCAACGCGCCCTGGGGCAAGCTCATCTTCAGCAATGGCAAGGAAGTGGAACTGAGCGGCGAACAGGCGCTGATTGGGCGAGTCGATCACGATGTGCAGGGTATCACGCCGGATGTTGACCTGAGCGATGTACCCGGCGCGGATACCACCTCGCGCATTCACGCCACCATCGAACGAGTCGGCAGCGCCTACATGGTGACGGACTTGAACAGCACCAACGCCACGCGCGTCAATGGCAAACGCCTGGAACCGGATAAGGCGAGTCCCATCAATGATGGCGAGTCGCTGCAATTTGGCAAAGTGACCTGTACTTTTAAGAAACTTTAAGTAGGCCAGGGCAAACGCTGGAAGGCGAGCCAGGGCGACCGCGAGGGTCGCCCGTACAATACACGCCTTCCGCCAGTCGCTTCTTCGTCGTATTGTACGGGCGACCCTCGGTCGCTGGCCGTATGAAACAACAGGAGAAAACATTTTTATGGACATTCGTTATTACAATACTCAAGACATCAACCTGGAACGACTGGCCGGCGACCTGGAGCGCGTGTTTGTGGCGCAGGGGTTTGAGACGCAGCATTTTGGCTCGGCGGACCATATGACGGTGCAGTTGAGGAAAGGCGGAGATGTGGCCGCGATCTTCGGTTTGCGTTCTGCCGTTACCGTTGTGATGCAGCGCAATCCCGAAGGGTTGCAAGCTGCCATCGGCCAGCAGCGCTGGGCCGATAAAGCAGCAGTCGGCGCGATTGGCTTCTTCTTTCCGGTGCTCTGGCCGTTGATGATTACTGCCGGCGCGGGCACTTTGATGCAGGCCAGCCTCGGCAACCAGGTGTTGAACGCGCTGGACATGCTCGTTCACCAGCAAGCGCCCGGCGCGCAGCGCGGCCCCGGAGCCCCTTCCCCGTTCCAGATGCCGACTTTCAACATGCCGGACTTTCACTTCGGACATGCCCGGACCGCGTATGCTCCCTCTCCGGTGATCTGCGCCAAATGCCAGACGCCCAACGAGCCAGGCGACAAGTTCTGTATGCAATGCGGCAACGCGCTTGAGCCTAAGCAGGAAGAGAAAGTACATTGCTCCAACTGTGGCGCGGAGATGAAGCCGGGCGCGGCCTTCTGCACCAAATGCGGCACATCGGCAGTGGCGTAGGAACAAACGGGTGGGCGACCAGGGTGGGGGCTTGCCCCCGCCCTGGTTCGTCGCTACTTCTCGCGGGGCAGGCCGAACTGGGTAAACATGGCTTCCCACACGTCCAGGTTTTCGATGCGTTCGTAGAGGGAGGCCACGCGCCCGTTGATGGAGTCGAAGATACATAGCAGGATACGTTGCAGGACGATGGAGGCTTCCTCGAAGAAGTCGGTAGACTTTACGATATCACCTTGCAGCACTTCGTGGCACAGGGCGGTAAAGTTATCCTCGTCGATATTATTGTTGGCGATGATGAACCGGTAGTTGCCCATATGACGCAGGTTGTTGCGCGTCAGCAGATGTTCCAGCGTGTTGGAATCAAGCTCGGTGCCGTTGGTGCGACAGGTATCAGCCAGCGCGTCCATCATCCAGTTGACAAATTCGACCAGCGCGGAGAGCTGTTCTTCTGGCGTGCGCCTTGTATTCCATGACTGTTCCATGCGGCTGATAAGGTCGAGAAGCCCAAAACTCTCCATGCGCAATCGTTCAGCCGGGCCGGGAAGATGTACGCTATTGCCGCGCCCGTTACTGTTACCATTGCCGTTGCTGTTCGCGCCATAATAGCCGTTCGCGCCGTTGAGATAGGGCAGGATGCGTTCTTGCTGGAAAACCCTGTTGACCAGTTTATGCTGCGCGAGGCGGGCAAGGTCGCGCGCGACATCCAGCTCTGGACGACGAATGCCACTGGCAATACGGCGCACGCTGCGATAGACGTTAATGCCCCCTATCAATTCCACTGTGCGCGCGTCTAGTTGCAGCGCATAGGGGATGGCAGGCGTTGCTTGTAGGACGGTTTGCATACCCTGGGGGAAGTGGCCTCTGAGCTGTTCCCACTCGTCCGAGTAGCGCACCATTTCCATCGTCACCCCCATCACCTCTAGATTGAGCGCGTCTTCTCCATATGGCAAGATCGATTTGGATTGAGTCACCGGACTGGGAACGAACTCGTAAGTGCCTTGTCTCCATAATGCCAGTTCGCGCGCTGTCCACAGCGCTTTCGTGCGCAGCGCCTCGCGCAACTGCTCATTCGTAATGACCCCCATCTCGATCAAACGCTCGCCGATGCGTTTCCCGAAGGGGTCCTGCATCTGCATGGAAAAGGCCCTGGCGATATGCTGGCTATGCGCCATGCCCAGTTGCTGCAAGATGTCGCCGAGCGTCAAAGCTCCGGGGTCGAGTTCCGAACAACCCGCCAGCTTGCCCTCTTTGAAATAGACAATGCCTATACGTTCTGTAGATTGCTGTTTGAGGTGGATCGCGCCTGTCATCCCCCCAAAGTCCATCATCTGCAAGACTTCCAGCAGGCCAAACTCATCGAGTGAACCCTTCAGCCTGGCGTTTGTAGTCATGCCATCCCTCTCGCTATTGCCGGTGTATACGTCGTGGGAACGCGATTGAGCGCGTTCGCCAGGTAGATACGAGTCACGTTGATACATTATGCACTAAAAAATGTGTTGCTGACATTATAGCAGATGCCAAATTGTTTCAACAAGTGTTCATTTCATGTTGGATGGTCATCAAGTTTTTGCTCGAGTGACCAGGCCGGAGCTTCGCCGCTCTGCGGCCCCCCGCCCTGGTCAACGCTCGTATCAGTTTGTCCCTCTTAGTACCTTAAACCTCGTATTCCCCGCTATCTCTTCTACTACCTTAAAGCATTCCCGCATGACCGGCTCGTATTTCAGGAAGCGATTCGCCACCAGGTAGAAGCGACCGCGCAGGCGCAGCGCCTTCGCGGCTTCGCGGATGAAACGTTCGGCTATTTCAGTGGTCTGGATGCCGCCAAGGTGAAAGGGAGGGTTGGTGACAACCAGGTCGAAACGCTGCTCAAGCAGTTCTTGAGCGCCATCACCGGGCAAGACTTGCGCATTGGTCAGACCGTTCTGCTCAATCATACGGCGCGCCGCATCGACTGCTGCGAGGCTGGCGTCAACCATCGTCACCTGCCCCTTGGTGGCACGGCGCGCGATATACGCCCCGATGAAACCCGCCCCGCAACCCAAATCCAGCGCAACATCGGTCACGCGCACCTCCAACGCCTCCAATAACAGCCGCGTCCCCTCGTCCAGCTTCCCCCCCCAAACAATGTAGGGACGCGATAAATCGCGTCCTGTCTCGCGTCCTCTCTCGCGTCCTTTCTAATATCAGGTGACACATAGGAACAAATCACCCGCTCGCCTTTAGAAATTTCCAACGTTTCGACATTGCCGAACAGGGTTTGCATATGTTTCGCCAGCGAAAGAATGCCACGATCCTTCGCGCCCTGTACGTACAATCGCCCGCCAGGCTTCAGCGCGTAGGCGGCCAGTTGGAGACCGTACTGCATCCAGGCGTTACCAGGTTGGTACAGTATGTTCATAAGCGCAACGTGCATAGTTGCAGGCGCTTCGTGTAGAGTATACTCGTGAAAAGGAATATGACGCGCGCGTGAAGTTTTATAGCGATCTCCTTGCAAGGCTTTTTGCGCTTTGCGCAGAGCGGCGATGTTGTCTTCCGCCAGCACGAGTTCGCCCACAGGGATACGCTGCGCGGCCAGCGGCACGAATGCATCTGCCGCCGAGTTCAGTACTAACAGGCGATCATCGATGGCAAGCTGTACGGTTTTATCGAATAAAGAAGAATGGAGCATGTTTTATGGCCTTTTATGTTGGTTGATAGCGCTTTTCTCAATTCTATCATGGATATGGCTCAAACGGTACCGTTTGACCCCATGACCGGAGAAGCAATCACGAAGTTTACCATGATTGGCAAATGATGAAGAAAATGTAACCAAGACATTTTACAACTCAACGGGAAAGATGAAGAAAATTTCATCATAAAACTGCGCTTTTTCATTCGTTCGTAAGCGCAGCATGATATTATTGGTCATGTGAGGCGAAGCAATCCAACATCAAAATGAAGTGGTGAGGGGAAGTCCTGCGCGGTAGGGATGGGTATACGTGGTCAGGGCAGCAAAGCGCAGGCGTTGGACGATGGGATACGTGGATGAGGAAGTGATGGAGGAAGTCACAGGCATCATTGGACGACGGGGATATGTGGGAGGGATGAGAGATAGCCTGCATTATCGGCAATGGGGATACGTGGGAGGGACGAAGCGGGCTGATTTTATCGGCAAGCGGGGCATACGTGGTAAGGGTGGAGGAAGGTCCGATACTTCATCTGGTAGGTAAGTGGTAAGGTGGAAGCCTGAAGGGAATGTTCCTTCAGGCTTTTGGGTTTTGGCTCACTCTCCGTCCAATTCACAGATTCACCTGTTGTCCAGGGCGCAGAGGCTGGAACTGCGTCCCATCATTAAGGTAGACCAGCGTTTGATCTTGTATATGCACAATCATATCCAGCCTGCCGTCCCCGTTCGCATCCTTAAATTCAGCCGTCACGGGCGTCAAATCTTGTCCATCGCCAAAAAGTGTCGGGCCATTGTAGATACGCGCCTTCGAAGAATCTCCGCCCGGCAACTCAATGATGATCACATGGCGATTCAAATTGAGAAAGATAAAGTGTGACGGGTTGGCCGCGCTGTCATTGTGGCCGACGACCGCGTCAATCTGGAATGTTCTGGGGCGGCCATACGTCATGTCCTCCTGGTGCATTTGCCACCAGGACCCGATAGAACTGAGCGTGAATGCCAGCAACGCCATCATCGTCATACCCAGAATAATCGCTACCAGCGGAAAACGCCGCGCGTAACGCGCGCCCTTCGACATCGAGGGCGCAATCGCTTTAGACGCAATCCCGCTACTCGTCGTAGGCTCCTGCGCTGAACGCCTGCGCTGAATTACCGCTCCAGGCAGCACAACCGGCGATTCCAGCGTGTCGCGCCGGGCAGGTCGATCGTAGCGTATGGCGCTCGTATGCGGCTTCGTCACATAAAACTGCTCCTCATCTTCAACATCGAAATCAAGCGTTTGTTTCTTTGCCTGCCGCGTCTGTACAGTCATATAAACCTCCTTGCCAATTATATTAGATACTTTGTTCTAATCCATACTCACATTATATCCTAATAAACAGGCTTGTCAAGGTTTTTTTGGCACAAAAGTTCTAATTATTGGAACTTTTGTGCCATTCCATGAGAAAGTGCCAACCAGAAAGAGGTAGAACACGCGGCGCGTGTCCTGCCTCTTTCCGGTTGACACAATTCATGAGAACGCCTGGTCTTTAGCTGCTAACGACGTACCAATTATCAAATACCGCCACTTTGATCAAACACAAGTGATACATCTGATACATTAGACACAAGTGATACAATCGTGCCGGTGAGTTTGTGACAGTTGTGACACTTACAAGGCGGCCACAAGTGTGAGCTTGCTCACATTTATCGTGTGAATAAATTACTGCGATAACACTGATAGACACCAGGAGACATAGGTAGTAGAAACATGACTTCTCCAGGTCGCTTCAAGGGCTGCACGGCCAATAGCTAGTCAACGTTTCCAGCCATGATACAATAGGCCCCTACCTCAACTCTCCAAAATCGAACTCCTACAAATCTACCCCAGACCCAGATGCACGACTTTAGCAAACCGAAAAAACCCCAAAATACAGCAAAGTTGACAGCAAAAGACACTTGAGCATATTTAAGCAAAGCATGAAACTGCTTCATGACTACTTCAACAAGCAGGAACCACGCGCCACTTCTAACAATCGCACGTATATTCATCTGAAAAAGAAGAGCAGCATGTGGTATTATTTACCACCGAACATGCTCAAGCGAATGACCACATCAGGAAAAATGAAATGGCACAAATGGATGTCGAGGACTACCTGGTACTCAATAAGAACAGCAAAGACATGCGCTACGAATACCTCAACGGTGAAATACGAATGCTGGCCGGAGGCAGCCCCGATCATTCCATTATCATCGCCAACATGACGGCTATCATCAAAGGGCCGCTAAAGGGTAGTTCATGTCGTGTCTACAATTCCGATGTTCAACTAAAGCTTTCCGAAAAACGCTACGTCTTCCCCGATATCACGGTCAGTTGCGATGAACGCGACAGGAACCAGAAAGAAACGATACGCTACCCCCGCGTGGTCATCGAGGTGCTATCTCCAACTACAGAAGCTACCGACAGGGGCAAAAAAGCAGCCTACTATCGAGCCTGTCCAACAATCCAGGAATACGTGATGGTTGATTCACAGGAAATCTTCATAGAAGTTCACCGCCGCGAAGAAAGATGAACCATCAATACCTTTGAATCAGGAGACACCATCACGCTTGAAAGCCTCGGTATCCAGTTCCCTATCGAAGACGCCTATGAGGGAACCAGCCTCGTCTACGAGCCATAGTCTCACACCCGCAAATTTCCGGTCTCCTCTATTTGGGCATTTGATCATAAACAGCTAACCAGTTGGTTGCGATCTCCACCTGCGCCTGTTGCAGAGAAATCGCTCCAGAACATACCTGGCTATGCAGGTAGTTCTCGACCGTGTCTTTTTGGTGGAAACCCGGCGTAGGACTGGCGAGTTCGGGCCACAGATTGGAAATATCGTTTGATCCCCCCAGTTCCAGGCTGACGAGATGATCAACTTCATACTGACCTGTGGCGTGATGCGTAATACCATATTCTGCATAGACCTGTTGTTTCTCGCTATCGGGAACGTTGCGTACCGAACCCGCGTACCCCTTCTTGCAGATCACGCTTTTTGTGGCGCTGGGAATGATATCGCCAGGGGTACAGGCGGAATCAGCCAGCCCATTGTGAGCGCTGCATCCCGACGTTTTAGTCTGCACCCCCCAGTGTGGCGTCCCGCTCGTGGCAGTTGTAGCAGGGGTAGGAGTAGGAGTATTCGTCCCTCCGCTGGTTGATACGTTCACGGTGCATCCCACCAGCAGCAGGCAGAGGAATACGACCAGCATAGATGGCGCAAAAAGAGAACCTCGAGTGTTGGAAAAAAATACATGCCGCATAGATCGTTCCCTTCCTTTCCCTTCCCTTTAATCTTAGTCAGACTGTAATACAAGCCACGAGCCATCAAAACGGAGCGATTGAAGATCACTCCGTGTAATCCAGTAGTAAAGCATTCCTGCATCTGCCCATTGCATTTCCGCCCGCTCATCAGAGTCTACCTGGAGAAGCAAGAGCCAATCCATCGCCCCTTTCGCGAGCGCAGCCGCGCGCGGATCGGTTTCATCCGTCACGCCGTGAGAAACGAGCTGGCACTGCATTCGCATATCATCCTGAATCGTATCGGGAAAGCCCAACATACGGTTGTGTGCCGCGGCGTGGTCAGCAGCGTCAGGAAACGTCGAGAGCAGCTTCTCATAGCGTTGTTGCTCCGCGTCCGTCCAGTCGAAATTGGGTATGTCAAGCCGTGGCACCTGAGATAAACTGATCTCGCTTGCAAAGCTGAGAGAGCACGGACGAAACTGGCCTGTAGTGGGGAGGTTCGCGGGTATCTGGGAACGCTGCAATCCTGTCATATCCTCTTTATACAGGACACTCCAGCCGCCACGATCAGCCGGGTCCGCTCCATATGTTTGCTGTAGCGCGTCGTAGAAAAACCAGAGCATCCCTTTGTGCGGCAGGAGTCCATCGCTATCGTATTGTTGAATATCCTCAAGACGAATTTGTGCGATGAAGGACTGCGGCACACCTTTCCATACAGGCCACGCCACTTCCGGGGGAAGATCAGGAAGGCCACCCATCTTTGACGCCCCACTGTTCAGACGCGATTCCTCGCCAGAAACAGTAGAGAGTCGAATTGATACCCTCGCGATAAAGTCAAGGTCTTTGGTCAGGCGCGAAAGTCCCTGTGCGACGAATAAAGCGCGAACGCCTGCTTTGTCCATGATCCCTCTTCCTGCCGTAGCAAACAAGTGTACAGTAGAGATGAGTATATGTCGTTAAAGAGAAAAAGGCAAGTCAGCAGTAGGCCTACGTCCTGATGATTTTTGCCAACCGAATAGGGTAATCCGCTCATCGGGACGCTTGCGTCCTCACCGTCCTGATGAATTTTGATAACCAGGGTCGGCAATACTCGCAGACCGCCTGTCTCGCCTTCGCCCTGTCACCCTGAGCGAAGCGAAGGGTCTGCGCGATGGACACCCGATACCTGGCGGCGCAGATCCTTCGCTTCGCTCAGGATGACAGAGCTAGCGCGTTCGGCTTCCCGTGATTCAAGCACCCGTTGATGATGTTTACCGGTTTTGGTTGTTAAAATTCTGTAGGGACAAAGAGTGGACGATGGGATAGGTGGGGGTCTTGTGCTTGTCCTCGTTGCAGCAAGATTCCGTTGGGGTTACGTGATGCTCGAACGGATCTTCGGCACCCGACCAGGACAAGCACAAGGCCCCCTCATCTACCCCACCCCGCCCCTTGTCCCTACAGTACCCTGGGCCGCAAGCGTCCCTCTGGATATGATTACCGATCTTGGTCGTTAAAATTCATCAGGACGGGGCCACGCGCATTACCCTATTCGGTTGGCAAAAATCATCAAGGCGACGCGGTCCCCTATCGGGTGTCGGTGGGTCAGATACGTGTATTGTACGGGCGACCCTTGCGGTCGCCCTGGCCCCGATAATTGGTGGAACCCATCCAGCCTTCAAAAGCTAGTCAACGTTTCGCTGCCATGATACAATAGGCCCATTACAGAATCAGGGAAATGGGTACATTTTGCTCATCATGGTAGATATCATCAACACGCTGGCGGAAGCTTTTCGCGCGCAGCACAAACAACTCTATATGGTTGGTGGGACGGTGCGCGATGGGCTGCTTCACCGGGGGAAATCCAGCGACGCGGACCTGGCGACAGACGCGAAACCCGATGAGATTAAGCAGATCGTCGCGCCCACACGTCCCGGCGCGGTCGTCCTGGTGGGCGAGCGTTTCGGCACCGTGCGCCTGCATTACGATAACGAGATCATCGAGATCACCACATTCCGCAGCGAACAATACAATGCCGATTCGCGCAAACCGGAGGTGTGTTTCGGCACGAAGCTGGAAGACGACCTGCTGCGGCGCGACTTCACCATCAACGCCATGGCGCGCCACCCGCTCACGGGCCACATCAGCGACCCCTTCGGAGGGAGACAGGACCTTGAGGCGCATATCTTACGCGCCGTTGGCAACGATCCCGATAAACGCTTCGACGAAGACCCCCTGCGCCTGCTGCGGGCCGTGCGCTTCGCCGCGCAGCTTGACTTCACCATCGAGCCTGATACGCGCCGCTCCATCATCCGCCAGGCGCACAAGCTGCAAAAGATTTCGCGCGAGCGTATTCGTGACGAGATGAGTAAGCTCCTGCTCTCCGATCATCCCGCTAAAGGGCTGGATTTGCTGGTAGAACTGGGCTTGATGCTGTGGATTGTGCCGGAAGTGCTGGAATTGCGCGGCGTCAGCCAGGCAGCCACCGGCCCGACGCGCGCCATACATAGCAAAGACGTGTACGCGCATGTCCTGCGAGTAATAGAACGTTCTTCTCCCCGCCTCGTGTGCCGTTGGAGCGCGCTGCTGCACGATATCGCCAAGCCGCGCACCCGCGCAGTCGAAAAGGGCGAGGTGCATTTCTTTGGTCACGAAGATGTCGGGGCGCATATGGCGCGTGACATCCTGAAGCGCCTGCATTGTGACCGCGACCTTATCGAGAGCGTGTCGCGCATCGTGCATCTGCATATGCGAGCCAATTCCTATGAATCCGATTGGACGGATGGCGCAGTACGGCGACTCATGCTCGAAAGCAGCGATGATCTGCCGGACTTACTCGATCTTTCACAGGCCGACATTACCAGCTATCGCGCCGATAAAATATCGCGCGCCGTCGCCCGCGTGGCCGAACTTGCCGACCGCTGCCAGCATTTGAAAGAAGAAGCCGGGCGCGTGCCAATCAAGAGTCCGCTGGATGGCAACGAACTAATGGCGCTTTTCAATCGCCCACCCGGCCCCTGGCTGCGCCCAATCAAAGAACACCTGCTCAGCCTCGTAATCGATGGTATACTCTCTCCCAATGACAAGGAGGGAGCGTCGAGGATTGCAAAGACGTTTATGGAAGAAAACAACTTGTAGTTGCAGTACCCTCAAGCGGGTCGTGACTGGACTGTGCTCCTACCGCCCCCCAGTGGAGAAGTATACACATCAAAACCTACAAGGTCAAGTGAAAATACACCAGGGAGAGTATGTTGAGCCAGGGAGGAAGTCTATGAGCGCGAAACGTGATGAGATTGTGCAATATCTCAACGATTATTTGCAGGTAGGCAAGTTCAAGGACTATGGCCCCAATGGTATGCAGGTGATTGGACGCCCGGCGGTCAAACGGGTGGGCCTGGGTGTCAGCGCGAACCTGGAGTGCTTTCGACAGGCAGGCGAGCAACAGGTTGATATGCTGATTGTGCATCACGGGCTGTTTTGGGATAACATGCCTCGCGAGATCGGCGCCATGATGAAAGCGCGTCTCAAACTCTTGTTTGAGCATGACATCTCGCTGCTCGCCTATCATTTGCCACTGGACGCGCACCCGGAAAAAGGCAATAATGTCTTATGGCTCAATCGCCTGGGTTTTACCGTTGAAAGTGTTACGCTGGGCGGGTCGCGCGGTATGCCCATCGGCGCGATTGGCGCAGCCCCCAAACGCTTGATCCTGTCCGACGTGGTTGAGCAAATCACGCGGGAGACGGGAGTTGCGCCGCTCGTGTATGCCTTTGGGCCGCAAACGGTGCGTCGCCTGGGCGTGGTGACAGGCGGTGGTCAGGGCTATTTATTAGAAGCGATTGCGCGTGGTTGCGATACCTTTCTCACAGGCGAGGTAGGCGAACCCACGCGGGGCATCGCGCAGGAAGAAGGCGTCAATTTTATCGCGGCAGGCCATTATAATTCCGAGAAAATCGGAGTGCAGGCGCTGGCGAAGCTCCTACAAGACCAATTCGGCACAGAAACATTCTTCTGTGACGTGCCAAATAGCGTGTAACAGGGTACGGGCGGGGCTTGCCCCCGCCCTGGTAAGCGTGTAATCATCCCATTGGAGAAAAGGATACCATCATGCCAAAGGCGAATAAGCCGGGCAGGGACAAGCCCGGAACAGGCAATACACAATCAAAACAACAGGAAGCCCCGAAAATAATTATTGCGCAGACACCAAACACCGGCTCGACACAGGCCGCGTCTGCCAGGGGCAAGCAGAGTGGCAAGAATCGCAAGCCAGCTATTGGCGGGACAGCGGTGCCGGGAGCAAAATCCATGCGACCCAAAGAAATGCCGACCTCGCAAAACCCGAATGCCCAGCAGCAGGCGGATACGTATAGCCGCGATATGCGCCGCCGTATGCAGCACATGGGTACCGGTCCCTACAGCGAACCTGCTCCCAGTCCGGCGCGCAAAAAAGCGCAGAAGCGTGTCGATGAACGCAAGAAGCGCCAGCAAGAGGTGAAGAAGACCGTCATCACTAAAGGGCCAAGCACAGACATCAAGCTCGGTCGCCGCAACACCTATTTCGTGCTGGGTACATTAGCATTCGTTGTACTGGTTATCGTGATCGCCGTTATCGTCCACCATCCGTAATGGATGGTAATTCCTCTGATCTCTTCTTAACACGCTCAGCGCCTGCGGCGCTTCGCGAGTGTTTAGTACGATGACATGATGTGCGGTGAGTAGCCTCCGGCTACTCACCGCACATCATGTCATCGTACAGGGAGAGCAAAACTGGCTATTGATGCGAAACGGCTGCCTGCTGCGTCTGTTCCATATGATGCAAATTATCTTCGATGGAAATCAAAGACTGCAGCGAAGCATCGGAGATGGTTTTGTTGGTCTGGGGGTCGAACACGATGTCCTCGCGTTTGCAATAGTAAAGCCGGCGCCAGTTCTCCAAAGCCTCGTCATAGGCGGGTAATAACTTCTGCGAATTCATATCGCCACGCACTACGCGCAGTAAGGCAATTAAGGAAAGCGTCAGGGCCGTGCAAATGGCGAGAATAGTGACTACAGCTTGTATAATCTGTAAAGCCGTCGGCCAACTGCCATAGCCATTGGTGCCGCTCAAAACCAAAATAAAGAAGACGCCGACAGCCACCAGGGCAAAACCAACGACCACATAACTCATCATGCCTACTTTCGCCACCGGCATCGTTGGTGGCGCCAGGCGCGCCACTCCACTTTCATAGGCAGCAGGCACTTTTTTCACCTGATCGGCCTGGTGACAGACAGGGCAGAGGACTTTCTGCGCCGGAGTTGTTACCATATTATGAACTACCCTCCTTGCTCGCGCATGATGCGAGCGCAATTATAATATCGAGAAAAGCGTATCACATACTTCATTATAATCCCAATTGTCAGATTCTCGCAAAAAACTCGTCGCGCTACTGAATCAAAGACCCATCCGGCAACACGCTGTACATCATGAAACTGGCAGCGCATCTGGAGTAGCCAGGGAAGCGACCGAGAACAGAGACGAGGGCGGCGCGAGCGCCCCCACCGCTCATCCCAACCTCTCCCGCCCCTACATGATAGAAAAAAGTCTCTTGTAGGGGCGGGGGAAGATGTGGTGTAGGGTCGGGGCGGCTGCGCCGCCCTTTCGTTCCCAATTACCGCCTGTTCTTCTATTTGACACAAGCGTTCTCTCCCGCTACACTACCAATAGAGCACTGAACATCCGAAAGAGGACGAGGCATGACAATCGCGATTACTATTATCGGGCTTGGGCCAGGGCGATGGGACGATCTCACGCTGGCGGCTCAAACCTGTTTTGCGCAGGCTGCGCAGACAGGAATTCCTGTTTACTTCCGCACTTATATACATCCCACCGTCGAACCACTGCGGCAGGCGTTTCCGAATTTGCGCTGCGATTCTTTTGATACCTTCTATGAAGAATCGGACGACTGGGCCACGCTTTACCAGCGTATGGCGCAAATGGTATGCGACCTGGGCGAACAACAGCCTTTGCTTTACGCAGTGCCAGGACACCCGTTGATGGCTGAGGCGTCGGTGCAATTGATCTTGCAAATGGCGCGCGAACGCGGGTTGAGTACGCGTATCATCGCCGGATTATCATTTCTCGAACCGGTGTGTGAGGCCTTGCTGCTTGACCCATTTATGGCCGGAATGCAACTTATCGATGCAACCGAACTGGCCGCGCTGCGTCCCGATGAAATCGCCGGCAAGATCATCCCAACGATGCCCCTGCTCTTCGCGCAGGTGTACAACCGGCGGCTGGCAAGCGCTGTCAAGCTGGCGCTGGGCGAGTGTTATCCAGACGAATGGCCGGTGCGCCTGGTGCGCGCTGCTGGTAACGATGGCGACGAGCAGGTGAGCGAGATGCCGTTATATGAACTTGACCGCAACACCTTTGCCAACCATCTCAGCACGCTCTACGTCCCACCTGTTGAGGTGATGACCGCGCTGCGCCTGCCAGAAACCCTGCGCTACATCACCTATCGCCTGCGCCGCGAGCCGGATGGCTGTCCCTGGGATCGCCAGCAAACCCACCAGTCGCTCACCCGCTTTGTGCTTGAAGAAACGTATGAAGTGGTCGAGGCGCTGGAAGAGAACAACATGGAAAAACTGGCTGAAGAGCTTGGCGACCTGCTGCTGCAAGTCTACCTGCACGCCGAGATCGGACGCCAGGAAGGTGACTTTAGCATTGGCGATGTCTTCGAGCATGTCAACGCCAAGCTGGTTCGCCGTCACCCGCACGTCTTTGGTGAAGTCGAAGTCAGCAGCGCCGGGCAGGTCGTGCAGAACTGGGAAGCCATCAAACGCCAGGAGCGCGCAGCCGCCGGAACCGATATCCAGCAGGAGAGCGTACTTGACCGCGTGCCGCCTGCCACACCCGCCCTGATGATGGCCCAGGAATACCAGAAACGCGCCGGTAAAACAGGCTTCGACTATGAAAACGTGCAAGACATCCTGACTAAACTCTCCGAAGAACTACGCGAGCTGGAAGAAGCCAGCACGCCCGATCACCGGTTCGAGGAAATGGGCGATGTCCTCTTCATCGTCGCCAGAATTGCGCGCGAATTGCACATCGACGCGGAAGAAGCGCTGCGCCAGGCCAATCGCAAATTTAAGAGCCGTTTCCAGGCAATGGAGAACACGGCTCGCTCCCAGGGCCGCGAACTGACATCGTATAGCAGCCACGAATGGCACGACTTGTGGAAACAGGCAAAAGGTGGCAGATAATTCACGGCCCTGAGCGAGAGGCGTGAGGTGGACCTCTCGCTCCCTGAACGAGCGCGCTGTTTTTGAAAAGCAGCGTGTCGTCGTTAAGGAGGCGCGGCCATAGTCGAGGTAACAACTACAGCAACGCATGTGAGAGAAAGCAGGGGATGACAGGTGGATGCTGAAAATTTTGCCAGTGGGCATCTACCTGAAACGGATGTCTTCTACAGACGCCCATAGACACTGCTTCTCTGGAATTCTCTGATGATAGTGTAGTTGAAGGCGTTTAAGTTTGTGTTATGTAAAGGTTAAATCTCAAATATGACCCCCGAAGATACTGTTCAGAAAGAACCTTTTCTGATAAACTGAGGGCATGAATCAAGAGGAAGAAATTGCCCACCTGAAAAAGCAGCTCAGCGAAGTACTGGAGCGATTCAGCGAGGTGTTGGAACACCTGAGCCAGGCACAAGAGCGAGAAAGTCAGCGCCTGGCGAAGTTGAACACCATGCAGGCGGAAAAGCAAGCCCTGACCGAGCAATTGGCAGTGGCCCACCAGCGCATTGAGGAATTGGAGAAGCAAAAGACTCCCCCGCCTGCTTTTGTCAAAGCGAATGTGAAAAAGCCGCCAGAGGGAAAAAAGAAGGAGCGCAAGAAGCGCGACTCCAGGCACAATCATGGGCGGCGTCGGGAAGCGCCAACGCGCATCGTGGAGCATCCTATCAGCAGCTGTGGGCAGTTTGGCAGTCGGCTGGGTGGGGTGAGCATCGCTCGTCGGCGGCAAACCCATTAGGCTAAGAGTGACCAATTTCGAAAACACACGAAATTTGAAAAAACGATGAACACATGGTAAAATTCAGTTGGGTCTAGCAATAGACCTGGATAGCTACCGATAGTAGCGTCCCTAAAACCGCCTGCAAGACCGTAAGGTGTTTGCAGGTTATTTCTTATTTGGGTGTTGGGTATACAGCAAGAACGCGCTATTATCCTCATTGATGGCAGTAATTTTTATTTCAAACTCCGTGATTTACAACTGTCCAGACTCCTTGAATTCGATTTCTTACGCTTTGCCCAATTTCTTGTTGGTAACAGAACACTTGTGCAAGCAACCTACTGTATTGGCAGATATGAAGACTTATATGAAAGAATATATCTTGTATCTTCTGATACCGATCTTCTTCCCGCCATCAAAAAAGCGCAAGAAAAAGGAAAATTTGTCGAATAAGTTGGATTTTCTCACAATCTCAGCAAGGCTCTAACTAGTCGTTGCAAAGAAAAACGAATACTTACCAAAGAAGCTCTGTTAGGCTTTATTCAAAAATAGCCTACAAAGATTGCTACTTATCTTTAATAGCACCATTATTCGTGACTGAAGAATTGCATAATCACAATATTACACCCCCTCTCGCACACTCATAGCCGCATACATGACGTCAAAGTAGCGACTGGGAAAGGTTGCCAGCAATTAGGTTTGCGCAAAACCATGCTGGCGCGCCATTACTTCCTATGTGCTATATGAAAGGGAAATGGCACCCACATATTGTCGCGTTCTGGTATGCCCTTTGTGAGAAGAAACACATGGTCGTTATGATCCACTTTTACCACTCTACGGGAGGTAACATCACTTCGATAAGCGTCGAGCCTCCGCGCTGTATAGCTTGCGCAAGCGTATCTCGTAAGTCGCCGGGTGTCGCTACCCGTACACCCTTGATACCAAATGCCTGCGCCATCAGCGCGTAGTCGGGGGCGCGCAGGTCTGTCGCGATATAACGCCGGTGGTAACGCCTGGCCTGCTGCTGCTTGACAGCCGTGTAGGTCGTATCGTTAAAAACGACCGTCACCACGTCAATCTGCTCCTGCGCAGCCGTTGCCAGTTCGCCCACGTTGAGCAAGAAGCCGCCATCGCCGCACAGCGCCACAACAGGCTTATCCGGCGCGGCAACTTTCGCTCCCAGAGCAAGAGGCAGGCCGCAGCCAATCGAACACAACTCCGAGGGATGTATGTAAGTGCGAGCTTCGTAGAGTGGGAGATATTCGGAACTGGCATAGCCCAGCTTCGTCATGTCAGCCACGATCACCCCATCCTGTGGCACCGACTCGCGCACAGCATCCAGAAAAGCCATGTTGCCTCCGTATCTCTGCCACACATGCTCAACAAGCGATCCCTTGACATACGCCACTTCCTCAGAGCGCGAAGGGCGATCTCGCGGCGCATCTTGCAGCGCGGCCAGCAGCCCATCAAGCGCAAAACGCGCATCAGCAACCATGCCCAGTGTGACCGGAAAGAAGCGACCAATTTCAGACGGCTCGCGGTCAATCTGTAACACGGTGTCAGGCAGGCGTAATTTGCTCTGGCCGGGACGCTCTGCGCCCAGGCTGCTATCGATAACCAGCGCGACATCGGATGCGCTGATAATCTCGTACATAGCTGGCGTGAGCGGGTAGCCAGAGGTAGGTATAACCAGAGGGTGTCCGGTAGGCAGGGTATCGCGGCTCTTTCTATCCAGCATGACGGGCGCGCCCAACAACTCGGCTAATTGCAACAATTGCGCGTTGGCTCCCGCCGCCGTCACACCGTTGCCAGCTATAATCAAGGGACGCCGCGCCTCTCGCAAGTATTTCGCGATGACGGGAAGCTTAGCAGAAGGCAATGGGGAGGCAATGGGCGCGGGTGCCGTTATTGTAAGTTCCGCGCTCATTTCCAGCAAATCGAGCGGAATTTCGATATACGCGCCGCGCGGGCGTCCTGCACGCATTGCGCGGAAAGCGTCGCGTATCGCATCTGGAATTTCCTCAACATATTCAACCGCGCGCGTCCAACCCGCCAGGGCATCCATAACGCCGAACTGATTTTTCACCTCGTGCAACTCACCGCGCCTGCGCCCCCGCGAAGCGCGTGGCAAGCTGGAAGCGATCACCAGCAGTGGGACAGCATCCGCGTAGGCATCGGCCACTGGAGTCGCAACGTTGGTCACGCCCGGACCGGTAATCACACTGACGATGCCCTCTTTGCCCGCTACACGCGCATAGCCATCGGCCATAAAACCCGCGCCCTGCTCGTGACGCGCCAGCACATGACGCAGCCCCGGCTCATCCAGCATGGCATCGTACAGAGGCAACGTATGCACGCCCGGTATGCCAAAAATCGTATCAACTCCATGCGCGCGCAGCGCGGCAACAACGGCCTGGCCGCCCGTGAGATGTGGCATGTAATTGCTCCTTTTCCAGCTCCAGCACAATGTATACTGAAGGTAGTGTAGCACAAGGTGGCGGTGTCGTTCAAATTCTCTGATGATTTTTGACAACCGAATCGGGTAATAACTGGAAACGTCCGCCCCGTCCTGATGAATTTTGCCGACCGAATGGGGTAATCCGCTCATCGGGACGCTTGTGTCCCCAGCGTCCTGTAGGGACAAGGAGCGGGGTGGAGTGGACGAGGGGGCCTTGTGCTTGTCCTGGTGGGAGTGCGACCAACATGCCTCATGAAACTCCAACGAATCGAGCTGCCACGAGGACAAGCACAAGGCCACCACCCATCCCCACATCCTCCCCTTGTCCCTACAGGACGGGGCTACGTGCATTACTGCATTCGGTTGTCAAAGTTCATAGGGACAAGGAGTGGATGCGGGGAAGGGAGGAGGCGAGAGGGCGAAATGTAGGGACGCGATTGATCGCGTCCGTGTTGGGCAAACTTCGACGTTGGCGGATGCGATACACACGGACGCGATCAATCGCGTCCCTACAAACGATCTTGTGCATCACACGTAATTTCCACCCTCGCAATAGCCTCCTGGGTATAGTGGCAGCCGGTTATCCAGGTCTGAATAGACTTTTTGTATCCTTCTGGCATCCGAAGTAATGGCACTTCCTCTATAGCATACACCAATTTAGTAGCTGCGCTACTGAGAAACGTGCCCGAAAAGGTCTACAGATGCTCATACTATATCACTTATGCGAGGGGTCGCTACCCATCTTCCATATTACCTATACCTCACGGCCATTATGGACTAGAAAACCGTATTGGTGGTATACTTGGCGTTAATATTGATAGTGGCATCCGTTGAAGATTCAAGAAAATATTATCCCGGCTTATTGAGGTATAACACATTGACACAGTTTGAGGGCACACTGATTGCCGGACGCTATGAAATACGCGAACACATTGCTACGGGTGGTATGGCAAGTGTCTTCAAGACATGGGATCATCGTGTAGAACGGCTGGTAGCGATCAAAGTTCTGCGCTCGCTGGACAAAAATGATCTACGAGCGGTAGAGCGTTTTCGTCGCGAGGCCCGCGCTGCCGCCGCGCTTGCCCACCCCAACGCCGTCACAATTTATGATTTTATTGAAGAGTATGGTCAATACTTCCTGGTGATGGAATATATCCCCGGCCCGACGCTGAAACAATTGATCGGCCAGCGCCGCCATTTGCAATCCCAGGAGACGTTGGAGATCGCGGCCCAGGTGTGCGCCGTCCTGCAAGTAGCGCACGCGCGCGGCTTCATCCATCGCGATATTAAGCCCCAGAACATTATGCTGGTTTCAAGCGGCGCGGGCTCATCAGCAGTCAGCCCCGCGCCCGGAGCCAGCTTGCTGGTCAAGCTGACCGACTTTGGCATTGTGCGCGTGGCCGAGGATGCGGGCCTCACCAATAGCGGCATCGTGCTTGGCACGGCTGACTATCTCTCGCCGGAACAGGCGCGTGGTGAAAAATTGACGGCATCTTCGGACCTCTATTCTCTGGGCGTCGTGATGTTTGAAATGCTGACGGGGCGACCGCCTTTTGTCGGCCCCACCGCCGTCTCTATCGCCATGCAGCACGCCTCGACCTACCCGCCTGCGCTGCGCCAGTTCAATGCCAACGTGCCGCCTTCGTTGGAGCAGCTCGTCAATCGCGTCCTGGAAAAGGAGCCGGAAGACCGTTTCCTTTCAGCCGCTGAGATGCAACAGGCCGTGCGCCAGTGCGCGCGGGAATTGAGCGAGCGAGGGAAACCTGCATCCGCGCAGGCAGCCTCGCGCCATGCATTACCTGGACCCGGCACGCCCGGACAATTCTATCCGCCAATGTTTAAGCAATCGTAGGGGCCAGATTTATCGCGCCCGTTCGGATCAGGAAATTATTTATGGAACGTAATCAAATTAGCACAACTTCGGCCCCGGCAGCCATCGGCCCATATAGCCAGGCCGTGCGCATCGGTCAATTCGTGTATTGCTCAGGTCAAACTCCGCTTGATCCTGCCACAGGATTACTGGTTGAGGGCGATATCGCGGCGCAGACGCATCGTGTGTTGCAAAACTTGCAAGCAGTGCTGGAAAGCGCCGGAACTTCGCTTGCCAACGTCGTAAAAACGACCGTCTTTCTCATTCATATGAGCGATTTTTCGGCCATGAATGCCGTCTACTCCACCTACTTTGAGGGGCCTGGACGAATTGCTCCCGCGCGCTCCACCGTCGCTGTAGCCGAATTGCCGCGCCAGGCTCAGGTTGAAATCGAGTGCGTGGCTTTCGTAGATATGTAGAAGCCAGCAGGGCTGGGCCTGGCGCGAACGATGCCAATCGTCGCTGCCGGATGGGGAGTAATATTATGAATATGGCTAATTCTTCTACTATCTGGTTCACCACCCTTGATCGTCTGGAAATGCTTCCGATGGACGCTGTGTGCAAGGCGTGGCTGCAATCCGCCAACCTCACCAGCGCGCCCAATTTTGGAGCGGACGATATCGACGCGCCTTCGTTTAGCGGACAGGAGGAAGCGTTATATTTCACCTTGCAGGTCCCCAGTTCCCTGGCGCGCGATGTCATCAATACGCGCTGGCGGCGTCCCATTGAGGACATCCTGGCCGATATCACCGGCCAACCCGTGACGGTGGTCGTCACGAATAATCACGACGAGGGGCTGCCGGGCCGCGAAACCGGCGGGCGCATCCCGACGCCGCGTTACACGGGCGGCGATTATGCCTACTACGACATCGCTCCTCGATCACCCGTGCCGCAGGAGCATGAAAGCAATGGTCGCTACACGCAGGTCGATGATCGCGCTTCGCTTAACCAGTTGACGGAAGAATGGGATAACGAGCAGCGTGCCAATATCCTGATGCAAAATCGCCTCAACCCGCGCTATACCTTCGATGCATTCATTGTGGGCAACAGCAACCGGCTGGCGCACGCCGCATCTCTGGCCGTCGCGGAAGCGCCCGGCGAATCCTACAATCCACTCTTCCTCTACGGCGGTGTGGGGCTTGGCAAAACCCACCTGCTGCATGCCATCGGCCATCAGAGCATTCAGGCGGGGCTGGCTGTGCTGTACGTCTCGTCCGAACAGTTTACCAATGAAATCGTCAACGCCATTCGCTACCGCACCACCGAAGAGTTTCGCGCCAAATATCGCTCGGTCGATATCCTGCTGGTGGACGATATTCAGTTTATCGCAGGCAAAGAATCGACGGAGGAAGAGTTTTTCCACACCTTCAACAGTCTCTACGAAATGAGCAAGCAGATCGTCATATGCAGCGACCGCCCGCCCAAAGCCATCGTCAGCCTGGAAGAGCGGCTGCGTTCGCGCTTTGAATGGGGTCTGATCGCTGATATCCAGCCGCCCGACCTGGAGACACGTATGGCAATCCTGCGCGTCAAGGCCGATGTGCTGCACTACCCGGTGCCAGACGATATCATCACTTATATCGCCGGGCGCGTGCAGACCAACATTCGCGAGCTGGAGGGCTGCCTGAATCGCCTGATGGCCTATCAACACCTGCACCAGGTCGATCTCACCCTCAATGTCGCGCGCGCCGCCATGACCTCGCTGGGCAATGATAGCCGCGAGTCGCGCCTGAATATCAAACAAATCGCCGCGGCAGTAGCGGAATACTACCATCTCTCGCTCGAAGATATGTGCGGCAAGCAGCGCGATAAGCATATCGTCATGCCGCGCCAGATCGCCATGTACCTGATGCGCCAGGAGACACAGGCGTCCCTGCTGGAAATCGGGCAAATGTTCGGCGGGCGCGACCACAGCACGGTGCTACACGCCTGTGAAAAGATCGACCGTGAGGTCAATATTAATCCCACGCTGCGGCGCGAAATTGTCGCCATTCGCGAACAATTACAGCGAGAATAAGGCAAGAAGAGCATGTTATCATCGTCAGAGCCAGGGCGACCGCAAGGGTCGCCCCTACCCTATACGACGTATTTGATCGACCTGGACGGCGTGATCTACCGGGGCAATGCCTTATTGCCGGGCGCGCAAGAGTTCGTGGCCTGGCTCGATGCCAATTCTAAGAAATACCTCTACCTCACTAACAACTCATTTGCCAGCGGAGCGCAGGTGCTGGCAAAGTTAACGCGCCTGGGCATTGCCGCCGATGCTGTCCACCTGCTCACCGCCGGGCAGGCAGCCGTGCAAAACATTGCCCGCCGTTTCCCCAAAGGCACCGTCTACGTTGTTGGAGAAGAACCCCTGATGGACCTGGTAAAGGCGCAAGGCTTATCTGTGGCTCCCATCGACTCCGATGAAGCCGATGCCGTGCTGGTAGGACTCGACCGCGACTTCGATTATACGAAACTCACCTGCGCTATGAACGCTGTGCGCGCGGGAGCAGCTTTCATTACCATCAATCGTGACCCGCTCTTGCCTGTACAGGGCGGTTTCATTCCCGGCACCGGTTCTCTCGCGGCAGCCATCGAAGCCGCCAGCGGCATCTCGCCCGAAGTCGTGGGCAAACCCGAACCTACCCTGCTCTACGAAGCCATGCATCTCTTAGGCAGTCAGCCCGACGAAACCGTCATAGTCGGCGACGGCCTCGGCATAGACATTCTGGCCGGTAAGAATGCCGGAACGCACACCCTCCTCCTCTTTTCCGGCACCACCTCGCGCGAGAGCCTTGCAGCATCCACTATCCAGCCCGACCATGTCTTTGATGACCTCGCCGCGCTGATGAAGGCGGAAATGGCGTAGTGACGATCCCACGTCTTAACGGTTTTTACCGGTAATGATGCGTAGCCCCGTCCTGTAGGGACAAGGGGCGGATGTGGGGAAGGGTGGGGGCCTTGTGCTTGTCCTCGCGGCAACATGATTCGCCGGGGTTCCGTGAGGCATGATGGTCGCACTCCAACGAGGACAAGCACAAGGCCCCCTCATCCACTCCACCCCGCCCCTTGTCCCTACAGGGCGCTGGGGACGCAAGCGTCCCGATGAGCACGATTCCCCGATTCGGTTGTCAAAGATCATCAGGATGGGGCAGTACACATTGCTGTATTCGGATTCGGTCGGACAAATTCATCAAAACACATGGAACACCAGCATACCGATGGATATCATTCCCGTTTCCAGCAATTCACTGAACTTTTGCATCGGGTGACGCTACTCATATATCGGAGGATGGAATATAATGCGCAAGCAAACATAAACACGGTTTCTCCCATCTTTTTTGAAAGGAATAACAAGCAGTATGACAGAAAGAGTTATGACTATGCCGGGCGCAGATGCATCGTCGGCGCGTCCTGGCGAAGTTGTCCTGAGCATCCGCAATCTCTCGAAGCAATATGGGAAGCGGCTGGCGGTGGACAATTTAAGCCTGGATGTGAGGCGTGGTGAAATTTTTGGGTTTCTGGGTCCCAACGGAGCCGGGAAAACCACCACTATTCGTATGATGCTGGGTTTGATCGCGCCCACCGGGGGCAGCGTTGATATTCTCGGCAAGGATATCACCTTTTACCGGGCGGAGATTTTGCCGCGTGTGGGCGCGCTGGTAGAGACACCCGCGCTGTACCTGTACCTGTCGGGGCGCGACAATTTACGCGCTGTTGGTTCAGTGCTGGGCGGCGTGCCGCGCTCGCGTATTGATGACGTGCTGGAACTGGTGGGCTTGCAGAATCGCCAGAAAGATCGCGTGCGTACCTACTCGCTGGGTATGAAACAGCGCCTGGGCGTGGCGATGGCCCTGTTGCAGGACCCGGACGTGTTGATACTGGACGAACCAGCCAACGGCCTCGACCCCGCCGGTATCGTGGAGATGCGCGACCTGATGCACCAGCTATCAGCCGCTGACAAAACTGTCTTCATCTCCAGCCACCTGCTGCCCGAAGTGCAGCAGATTTGTACAAAGGTCGCCATTATCAACCTGGGCAAACTGGTGACAGAATCGACCGTCGAGGAACTGACCAGCACGCATGGCGAATTCTCCGTCACGTTGGAACGCGCGCAGGACGCGCTAGCTCTCGTACAGACCCAGAACTGGGGCATAGATGCGCGGCTGGACGCGCGCGGCGCGTTGATTACACGCGCGCCCGGCAATCGCGGACGCGAACTCAATCTCTTTCTTGTTCAAGCGGGCTTCGCGCCCGATACCATTTCGCAGGCCACGCAGGACCTGGAAGAGGTCTTCCTGCGCCTGACCAATGGTGGCACAGGAGGTGTGCAATGAGCGCAGTGATTACATCCGCGCCGTCGGAAAACATACAGTTACGCACAGCCAAACCCAGCTTTTTCGGTCTGATGCGCGGCGAATTTCTCAAGGTGATGCGCCAGTGGACCACCTGGATTTTACTGGCGATGGTGGCCGGCGTGACTGTCTTACCCTACGTTATTGAGACTGTCAGGCCGCATTTCAAAGAAGCTATTGCCAACACGCCGTTGGTGGCCTACTACGACCAGATGGGTATTGGCCTATCGGTGCTGCGCGTTTTCACCGGCTTCTTTCTCCTGATTGTGACGGCGCGCATGATCGGCCAGGAATATCAACTTGGCACCATTCGCGTCCTGCTCTCGCGCGGCGTCGGGCGGTTACAACTGCTCTTTGCCAAGCTGCTGACCATGACGATTATCGCGCTCATCCTGTTGATTGTTGGTGTTCTGATCAACCTGCTGCTGACCATTATTCTGATAGGCGGTATCGCGGGCAATCTCAACTCCTTCAGCGCGCTCACCTCGCAGTTCTGGTCGGATAGCGGCATCTTCGTCCTGTACATTCTGCTGAATATGGGCGTGAGCATCTTGCTGGCAACGGCGGCGGCGGTCATTGGCCGCGCATCGGTCTTCGGCATAGCCGCGGCGCTGGCCTTTTTCCCCATGGACAATTTTGGCACGGTCATCATGATACTGGCGAATCGCGTGACGGGCAGCGATTTCTGGCTCAGTATCACGGCCTACTTCCTGGGGCCGAACCTGAACCAGATGCCAGTCGCGCTGACTAACAATCGCGCTCTCACTATAGGATTTGGTCCCCTGTACAATGCAGGCCCTGGAGGTGGGCACGGCATCCTGGTAGATGGCACGCACACGCTAGTAGTCGCGGCAGTATACGCCGCCATCTTCGCGGCAGTTGCGATCTGGCTGACATGGAAGCGAGACGTGAAAGAATAAAAAAATAAGAGATAAGCAGAAAGCCCATCATTGTCCGGCGGACAATGATGGGCTTTCTGCTTATCTCTTATTTACACCAGCCCGCGATAATGGTTGGTGATGGGCAAACGCCGGTCGCGACCGAAGGCGCGGGTAGTGATTTTGGCGCCGGGAGGAGCCTGACGGCGTTTATATTCGCTGTAATCGACCAGGCGCATGACACGTTCCACCGTTTTGCGCTCGTAACCCATCGCCAGTATTTCATCGATCGAGCGGTCCTCTTCAGCATAAGCGCGCAGGATGGGATCGAGGACATCGTAGGGCGGCAAACTATCGGTGTCCTTCTGGCCGGGGCGCAATTCGGCGGAGGGCGGCTTCTCGATCACCGCTGGTGGGATTACAGGCACCTCGCCCGGCGAGTTGCGATACACCGAGAGTTCGTAGACCAGCGTCTTCAACACATCTTTCAAGACGGCAAAGCCGCCTGCCATGTCACCGTAGAGCGTGCAATAGCCAGTCGCCATCTCAGACTTGTTGCCCGTCGTCAGCACGATATAGCCCAGTTTGTTGGAAATCGCCATCAAGATATTACCGCGAACACGGGCCTGCAGATTTTCCGCCGTCAGGCCAAGGTCGCCCTCACCCAGCGTGGGGGCCAGCATCTTGAGCGAAGCGCGAAAGGTCTCTTCGATGGGAATGGTCCACATGGAAATGCCCAGATTGTCGGCCAGTTCGCGCGCGTCGCTGCGGCTGCCCTCAGAAGAGTAGCCGGAAGGCATCGACACGCCCAGCACATTTTCCGCGCCCAGAGCGTCAACGGCGATAACAGCCGTCAGCGACGAGTCGATGCCACCAGATAGACCAATGACGACCTTCTTGAAGCCGGACTTGCGCACATAATCGCCTGTGCATAAAACCAGCGCGGCATAAATTTCTTGCAAACGCTCCATCTTTGGCGCGATGCGCTGGTGCCGCTCGCCGGGGAAACCAGGGCGGGGGCAAGCCCCGCCCGTACCCTGTACGGCAACGGATGATGGATCATTCGTGTAGGGTGGGGGCGGGACTTGCCCCCGCCCTGGTTCCCCCGGCTCCGTGAGGGCTTGCCCTGAATTGCCGGGAGCCTCGCTAATCAGAATCTTTGGCACATAGCCGTCAGACGCCTGTAAACGTTCCTGGCGGCGGCGCGGGTCGTGCAGGCGCGTGCGGAAGACAGAGGCGGTATCTAGATCAACGATGAGCAGGGCTTCGGCAAACTCAGGGGCGCGGGCGATCAGCGCTCCTTGCTCGTCAAAAACCATGCTGCCGCCATCGAAGACCAGTTCGTCCTGGCCGCCCACCATGTTGAGGTAAACAACGATGACGCCGTTGTCTGCCGCGCGCGTCGCCAGCATTTGCTGGCGGAACAGTTCTTTACCCGCGTAGTAGGGCGAGCCGTTGATATTGAGGATCACTTCCGCGCCCGACTGTGTCTGCATAGTCATGGGGCCGGTGGGATACCAGACATCCTCGCAGATATTCACACCCACATGCACGCCATTGATAAGAAAGAGCGGCGCTTTCTGCCCCGCCTGGAAGTAGCGGTTCTCATCGAAGACGCCATAATTGGGCAGGTAATGCTTGTGGTACGTGCCATATAGTTTGCCTTCATGCACGATTGCTGCCGCGTTATAAATATCGTGGTCGCGATCGATAAAGCCAATCACCGAAGTCAGGCCCGGAAAAGCGCGGCTGGCCTCGATAAGTTCCTGTAAGGCGCGTAAATTAGCGTCCACAAAGCCCGGCTTGAGTAACAAATCTTCGGGTGGATAGCCAGCCAGCGCCAGTTCGGGCAGGCAGACGATATGCGCCCCCGCCCGGGATGCCTCTTGCATAGCGGTCAAAATTTTCTGCTTATTGCCCTCAAGATCGCCAACAGTCACGTTGATCTGTGCAAGCGCGACGCGAAGCGGTAGAATATTCATAACAGGTTCCTTTCTCTGTGGCGCCAGGGCGGGGGCAAGCCCCGCCTGCTGTCATCCTGAGCGCAGCGAAGGATCTCTCGCCGGGCAGCAGGCAGATCCTTCGCTGCGCTCAGGATGACAGCAAATTCATGTCGTACAGGGTAGGAGCGGCGGCTTGCCCCCCGCCCTGGCAATGCTGATATATAAAGGGGTTCTAAGTGGATATACAACTGTATGCTATTCATGTGATGCCATTTGTCATCATCGTTTATGGCATTTTTGTGCTCTTTATCCGCCCGGCAAAAGCGGTTGTTCTCGGAGCGCTGGCGGGCGGGCTGGTAATGGCGCTCATTAACGCGCTGGTTGATCTCCTGGCTTATTATGCCTCATGGTGGCATTATATCGCCAGTGGCTTGATCTTGCACCTCCCACTTCCGTTCTATCTCACGCCCATGCTGATCTATGGGGCCGTGGTTTACATGCTGATCTGGCGCTTCTCGCAAGGGCAGCAGAGCAGGCGCCGGCTGGCGTGGATTCTCTTGATCGGCGTGCCATTGATTGGCTTCGGACGCGATCTCCTTACTATAGTGACAAATTCCGGCTACCTGGTATGGAATAACGCACTGGCGGGGCCAATCGACTTTGTGATGTGGGCAGTGATGTTTTTCGCGGGCTACTCCGTATTTAAGTTGACAGCACAGCGCAGCCAACCTACGCCTGTGTGAACTTCCCCACGCCGAAGGCGCGAACCAGTAGCGACACCCCTTGTGGGTGTCCCGTCCATGTATTTCTTGATCCTTTTTAGAGAAAGACGGACGGGACGGGACACCCACAAGGGGTGTCGCTACTTCTTACTTATCCACGAAGGCGACCAGGCGACAGAAGGCCGCTTCGCCGCCGTTGAATTTCCAGGGGAAACAGCCGATCCAGACGCGCTGGTCGAGCACTTCATCGATCATGCCGCCCGCGTTCTCGACGTGGAAGACGCCGTGCGGGAACATCTGGTAGTGCATGAGTTGCAGGTCATCTTCGGGCCAGATTTCTTCGAGCGGTTTACCATGTTTTTTGGCGCATTTAGCGGCCAGGTCGGAGCGCACAATGCGCAGCACGGTGTTCATGGGATGATCCATAGAACTGGCATCAATGGCATACCAGGAGATTTGACGTTTCAACGTCCAGTCGACGAACTCGTGGGTGGGGCCGGGATGCATGTTGAAGTAGCGAATCTCGTTCGGCTCGCACACGCCGTACCAGTTGCTCTGGTAATACTTGTGGTAGCCGGTATGCACGACCACGATATCGCCCGGCTCGATATGCAAGCCCGTCTTGCGCTCCCACTCCTCGAAGTGCTGCGAGGTGTAAATATCGTAATCGCCGAGGCCCATGGCCTCCAGGTCAACCACTACGCCTGGACCAACCAGCTTGCTCAACGGGATGCTGCCGATGTCCTGGCCGTTGGTGATAAAGTGCAGAGGGGCATCCAGGTGGGTGCCGACGTGCAGGGTGGACGAAATAAACTGGCCTCCCACTTTTTCAAAGGCGGGTCGCTTGATCCACTTGACGGTAGGCCCCTCGTAGGTAGCAAACGAGGGAGTGTTCCCATCCCAGTTTTGGGACAGGTCAATGATACGCATATTACTCAGATCTGGCATGTTACCTCCTAAAAATAAAGCTAACGCCACTACCAGTATACTTTGCCGCCCCTATTGGCGAACAAGGGAAAAGGGGAAATGCGAGCTATCTCCTCATTTCCTCGTACTCCTGCTATCTACCCTGATTCTGCACCGCGCCCAGAATGATCTCATCAATGAGTTGCTCTACCGGGGCGCGGTCATCAGTGAAATAGACGGCGCTACCGTGTTCCTCGCGTATTTTCCCAAGCTGGACGCTATTTGTCGCCACCTGCGCCAGCAGAGGATTGGACAGCGATTCGATGTTATTCTGGAAATTGCTAAGCGAGGTGTGAGCATTGGTGCCGATGATCATGGTATTGGTGAAACGCGCGGTGTCGATGAGATAGACGTTCGGGAAGACCGAGCGCATGGTTTGCGCCAGCGCATCGACCAGCCGGTAGTCGGAACCGGTGCGCCCGGCATTGAGCATGACGGTACCGGTGGGTGTCAGGTGAGCGCGCACCTCTTGAAAAAACTCCTGTGTGGTCAGTTGAAATGGAATATAGGGCTGCTGGTAGGCATCGATGCCAATGATATCATACTTCTGATTGGTGGTAGCCAGCCAGTAACGGCCATCCTGTATGATGACATGCAGGTTCGGCTCGTTCATGTGGAAATACTGGCGCGCCAGGTCAACGATCGTGCCATCGATCTCAACGCCATCGATGGGGATGTTGCCATAGGCGGCGGTAAGCTCGCGCACTCCGGTACCCGCGCCCAGGCCAATAATGGCGGCGCGATGCACCTGGTTGGGCGTGAAGGGCGGGTTGTTGAAGTATGGCGCGATCATGAAGTAATCCCACGGCCCCCCGGTAATGATCTGGTGAGGGTCATACACAGAATGGATACCAACCCCCTCGTTCAAGATCAACTGCGTCTCGTTTCCCACCTGCACCACCTGGATGTAGTTATAGGCCGACTCGCGTTCGGTTATCAGCGTTCCACCACCGTTGCTGCCAAAGGCAGGCTTGATCGGCCCCCGAATGGAGAAGACGGAGAGCGCCATGGGGATCAGCAGAAACATAGCCAGGATATTTTTGTTGAAGCGTTTTTTGCGTGACTGCGATCCATCCAGGCGTATGTTATCCGCGCCAGGACGCGCGCCACTGGCAACCAGCCCGATGACCGACACGACCAGCAGGCAGACAGCAAAGGTGAAGAAGGTGCGATAGGTGCCGATGCTGGGAATGAGCCATAGCACGGGCAAGAACGTTCCTACGATGCTTCCAGCCGTCGAAATAGCGTACAGTTGCCCGGCGGTGCGCCCCGATCTCCCCAACTGATCGATGCTCAGACGAATGGCGAATGGCGAGACGCAGCCCAGCAAGATCATAGGCAGCGCGAACAGCAGGATCACGGAAACAAGCGAGCCATAAAATACACCGATGGAATAGGTGGCAAACGAGCTTTGCGACCAGTGCATAATGGGCCGGGAAATAAACGGGATCAGGCTGATGAGGAAAGCGGCAGCAGTGGTCATGCCATATAGCACACTCGCGCGCGGGAAACGGTCGGCGATGCGCCCGCCCACGTAGTAGCCAACCGTGAGATAGACCAGAATCAGTCCAATTAAGTTCGCCCAGATAAAAAGCGACGTGCCAAAATAGGGGGCCAGCAGACGCGAAGCCGACAGTTCTACCGCCAGTGAGCACGCTCCCGCCACAAAAACCAGCAGGATCAGCAATCTGGCCTGCGCGGGTCTGCGCGCCTTCTCTTGTTTCCTGGGGCTATTTGTTTCCTGTGGGCTAGAGCTTGTGGTGGACATATAAGCAATACTCGCTTTCCAGATTTATGTCATGTTGCAATTGATATTGTGCATGAAGTATAGCATGTGAATAGAGTTGTCCGCTAGCAGAAGCTGGTTATACCTCTTCCTCTAAATACTATAATTGCTTTGATCTCAACAAAAATGATGTTACATTTGATATTTTCTGCTATACTGATGTGAGCAATAAGAGGCAGCGAACCAGAGCATAAGGGAGATATATATTCAAATGAAGGTGTCCATCCGCAATCTGGGTGTCATTAAAGAAGAGGCTATTATTGATCTCAAGCCTCTAACCGTTTTAATTGGGCCAAACAATGCAGGGAAAACATGGTTGGCCTATTCGTTGGCTGGCATTCTTGGTCCCTTTGGTTCATCGGAGTATATTAGGGCATATGCAGCTAAAAAGGTTCCCAACAACTATAAGGTTTTAGATGACGCTATTGAACGAGTGTTAACAAAAGGAAACGCCTCAATTGATTTGCGCAAATTTGCAGATGAAAATGGTGAAAAATATTTTAACGATGTTGCTCAATATGCTCGAAAATTGGATGAGCAGATTTCTCAGTACTCAGTTAGCTCACTTTGATGATATGGATATAACATTAAGCCTAGAAGAAAACAAAGGATTTTTTTTAGATAGAGTTTCCCAGTATTCCCGAACCAACCGTGTTGCGGGATCAGTGCTAACTATACGAAAAAACCGAGGTGATGATAAGTTATTTGCTTTCACATCCGAGGAACAAGGTGCAGAGGGGCAAGAGGAACAATTAGAAGAAAGAATTCCACCCGAAGAAGTGAGGGAGCGTCTGGTTAGTTTTGTAGCAACAGCGCTACGTCGATCTCTTTATTCACAGGTATATGTATTTCCAACAGAACGAACGGTGCTTGTCTCGGCTCGCTTTTCTGAAAGAATATCAGACAGGATACAGAATAACCTTAATCAGAGGGTAATAGAAGCACTTGAAGTTCTAGTGAAAGAGCTAGATATAAGCGCTTTGGCCGACCAGGACATTACTGCTAGGGCAGCAATCGCGCCCGTAGGTATTTTCATGGATATGCTCCTCAACATCTTCAAAAGGCGATCAAAGGACAAGGGTGAGAGGGAAAGAATTGCTGAGAAGGATTCGGCTGTTAAAAGATATATTGAACTTGCCGAGGTTTTAGAAAAGCAAATTTTAGCTGGGAATGTATATCTTTCTACGCCTGAACCTGACCCAAGAAGAGAAGTTCTTTTTCAACCAACACAAGACGTTGACTTAGAAATTCCTATAGCCTCTTCAATGGTGAAAGAGCTCTCGCCATTGGTTCTTTATTTGCGTCATCTCGCCAGACCAGGCGAATTAGTCATCATTGATGAGCCAGAAATGAATCTCCATCCAGCAGCTCAGGTGAAAATTATTGAGTTCCTGGCGATGCTTGTGAACGCAGGATTACAGGTTCTCATAACCACACATAGTACCTATGTTGTTGATCATTTAGTAAACCTGATGGATGCGCACAAACATAAAAATCAAGACGAGATCGTCGAAATGTTTCTCTTGGAGCAAAAAGAAGCGTTCATTGCTCAAGAGAAAGTATCCGCGTACCTTGTTGAAGACGACAAGGTGAAAGACATTCTCAGTCCAGAGGGTGCTATAGATTGGCGAACCTTTAGTGATGTGACGGAGCTGGTTGGGCGCATTCATTTTGAATTGTTGGGAGAGTAGGATGTCTTTTAGTCGGTTACTTTTTGTAGCGGCAAATTCTAAGAAACACATAGCAGGTGAGGGGAACGATAGAGTTGTTATCTCACCTAATAATTCCATTTCTAACAGAGACCCTTATCAGGGTGAAGTCATTCTCTGCTTTCAGCTTGATGATCGCAACGATCAGGAAAAACGAGTACCACATAGCTTAGGTATACCTGACGGGGATCAGCGATGCGATGGACTTGTTTTTTATTCACGAGATGAGCAAGCGTACAGAGTGATCTGCCTGGTAGAGATGAAAAACAAAAACGTTACAGAGGCCAGGGATCAGATCATCTCCACGAAAAAACATATCAAAGAGCTTTTACATAAAGAGTGTGCCGTTGTAGATGACAAATATCGCGCTAACGCAATCAAGCAGATTACTAACATTAAATGGAGGGCTGGCCTCTATCATTTTGGAGGATCGTCAGATAATAAAGTGGAGGATATTCTACTTGATTTAAAAAAGAATCATGGCTTTGATGATGCTCGCGATTTCACTTACTCTCATAATGATCTAAGACCACTATTGACCGGTGAAGGCGGAAGCGCAAAGGAATTGTCAAAGAAGTATAAACAGAAACATAGCAAGCAGCGATAAGGATAATTACAACTCCCTCATAATTGTTTGCGCCTCCCCCCACCGTGGCGTATAATTAGCGTACAACGTCAATTGCAACGAAGGGGACGCGATGAGGCGTCTCTGTATTTTTGGAAGAATTGAGGAAGAGTTCTATGTACAGAGGTCAATCTGGTATGTGGTCCTGGCTGTTTCACCGCATCTCAGGACTGGGGATACTCTTATTTCTCCTGATCCATGTGGTGGACATTGGGCTGCTGAACTTCGGTTCAAAAGTGTATGACGAGGGTATCTTGCTCTTTGGCACCGGCATCGTGCGCCTGCTCTCTATGGTGCTGATTGGCGGTCTGCTTTATCATTCCTTCAACGGTGTGCGTATCATCCTGATCGACTTCTGGCCGAAAGGGGCGCGCTACCAGGGGATGATGTTCGCTATCGTGATGGCGCTTACCATTGTATGCTTCCTGCCTATGGCCTATTTTGTAATCGGGCCAATTTTTGGCTGGCCTACCGGCAATATGCCCGCCGGCATGTAGGAAGGGCCGGGCTTCGCCGCTCTTGCGGCCCCTGCCCTGGTTACTGTAAGGAGTTTTCGTATGCGTATTCCGAGTGGGTATGGCTCGCGCCCGTCGGGCGCTGGTGGCTTTGAGACGTTTTCCTGGTATTTTTTCCGTATCTCCGGTGTAGCGTTGATCTTTCTGGCTCTTATTCACATATTTCTGAATCACGTCACAACTGACGTGTCTTGCACGAGCTATCAGTTGGTCGCTTTGCGTTACACCAACCCTTTCTGGCGCTTGTATGACTGGCTGCTGCTGACGCTGGCGCTGCTGCACGGCATGAACGGTCTGCGTGTAGTCATCGACGATTACGTGCGCTCGCGTGGATGGCGGCTGGCGCTGCAATCTGTGGCTGGACTGGTGACGCTGGCCTATTTCATGCTGGGAACCATTACACTAATCACGTTCCAGGCCGCGGGAGCGCTGGGGCCTAATTGTCTTCTACATTAGAAGCGAGGATACGCGATGTACCATAAATTTGATGTAGTGATCGTTGGCGCGGGCGGCGCGGGCCTGATGGCCGCTATGCAGCTTGAGGGCGCCAGCGTGGCCGTGCTGACGAAGGTCTATCCGACCCGTTCCCATACGGGCGCGGCGCAGGGCGGCGTGGCTGCCGCGCTGGGCAACCTGGAAGAAGATCACTGGAAGTGGCATATGTATGATACCGTCAAGGGGGGCGACTACCTGGTCGATCAGCCAGCGGCGGAGGTGCTGACACGCGAGGCCATCGATGCCGTGTATGAGCTAGAGCATCGCGGCCTGCCCTTTAATCGCACTGCTGACGGGCGCATCGACCAGCGGCGTTTTGGCGGGCATACGCGCAACTTCGGCGAGGCTGCTGTACGCCGCGCCTGCTATGCCGCCGACCGCACAGGGCATATGCTGCTGCAAACCATGTACCAGAGCGCCATCAAAAACCAGGTGCGCTTCTTCAACGAATACCTGGTGCTTGACCTGCTGCTGAACGATGGACAGGCGTGCGGCGTGGTGGCTATGGAGATTCGCACAGGCGAGATCCACACCTTCCACGCTAAAACAGTCATGTTCGCCACCGGCGGCTATGGACGCGCCTGGCGCATCACCAGCAACGCCTTTGCCTGCATGGGCGACGGCATGGCGATTGCCTACCGGCGCGGCATCCCCCTGGAAGATATGGAAATGTACCAGTTCCATCCCACCGGCATTTATAAGGTGGGCGTGCTGCTGAGCGAGGCGGCGCGCGGCGAGGGCGGCAAATTACTCAACGGTAAGGGCGAGTACTTTATGGAACGCTACATGCCCACCCTCAAGGACCTGGCCCCGCGTGATATCGTATCGCGCTGTATTCTCCAGGAGATTCACGCGGGGCGTGGCATTGACGGGAAAGATTATGTCTACCTGGATTTGCGCCACCTGGGCGCGAAGGTGATTGAAGAGAAGCTGCCCGACATCACCGATTTCGCGCGCAACTACCTGGGCGTCGAGCCGATTACCGAGCCTGTACCCATCCAGCCGACTGCGCACTACGCGATGGGCGGCATCCCCACCGATATCGATGCGCGTGTGGTGATTGATCCGCAGTGGACGCCGCTGCCCGGCTTCTACGCGGCGGGCGAGGTGGCCTGCGTCTCCGTGCATGGAGCGAACCGCCTGGGAACGAATTCGCTGGTAGACCTGATCGTCTTTGGTCGGCGCGCCGGCAAGCACATGGCGAAGTTTATCAAAGAAAGCTCGCACGCGCCGCTGCCACCTGAGCCAGAAACCTACTCGCGCGAACTGGTCAGCAGCCTGTTTGCTTCCACCGGCGGCGAATCGGCGGCGCGTATTCGCTCCGCGCTGCAAAACGAGATGGACGAGAAGGTCTTCGTCGAACGCGACGAGAAAGGCTTGCAAGGAGCGCTTGACACGCTGGACGGCTTGCAAGACACCTATAAGCGCGTGCAATTGCAGGACAAAGGCAAGAAATTCAACACCGAACTGGTCGAGACAATTGAGCTAGGCTTCTTGCTCGAGTGTTCCGAGGCCACCATTCACGGCGCACTGGCGCGACCAGGAGAGCCGGGGAGCGCATTACCGCACCGATTACCCCAGGCGCGACGATGCCAACTGGCTCAAACACACGCTGGCCTATAAAGGCACGAGAGCCCACGATGTGCGGCTGGACTTCAAGGACGTGCAAATGGTTGATGACCCGGTATTCATACCCAAAGAGCGCAAATACTAGTGTAGGGACGCGATTTATCGCGTCCTTACACCCGTGCATACAAAGCGGACGTGATAAATCGCGTCCCTACACCCGCGCTTAGCAAGAGGAGTTTATCATGAATGTACTGATGCGCATCAGACGCTTTGATCCTGACAAGGATAGCAAGCCGTATTGGGATGAGTTTCGGGTTGAAATGGACCCCATCGACCGTCTGCTGGATGCTTTGAATTTCGTCAAGTGGAATATGGACGGGACGCTTACATACCGCCGTTCGTGCGCACACGGCGTATGCGGCTCAGATGCCATGCGTATCAACGGGCGCAACCGCCTGGCCTGCAAAGTGCTGATGCGCGACATCGGCAATAAGGTCACGATTGAGCCAATGCTTGGCTACCCTGTCATTCGAGACCTGGTAGTGGATATGGATGCATTTTTTGACAAGTACACATCCATCAAGCCTTATCTAATTACCACCGATTCGGCACCAGGCACCGAGCGTTTGCAGAGTCCAGAAGAGCGCGCCCGCTACGACGAGGGAACCAAGTGCATCCTGTGCGGCGCGTGTACCGGCTCCTGCCCGTCGGTCTGGGGCAACCCCGACTGGGTCGGCCCGGCCACCATCGTCAACGCGCACCGCTTCATCTTCGATAGCCGCGACCAGGGCGGCGCGGACCGCCTCGCCATCCTGGGCCAGCGCAACGGCGTCTGGCGCTGTCGCACCATCTTCAACTGCGCCGATGCCTGCCCGCGCGGCATCCCCGTCACCGATCTGATCGAGCAGGTCAAACGCGCCATCGTGTATGGCGGTGATACAAAGGTAGAGTAGCGACACCCCTTGTGGATGTCCCGTCCTATTTTCTTCCATATATACGTGGAAAGACGGGACACCCCTTGTGGGTGTCGCTACTGGTGTATGTGAAAAAGGCCGGGCCGCAACGCTCCGGGGGGGATGGAGCGTTGCGCACTCGAATTCATGGGGGGAGCGATGGGGGGTCGCGTCCCGGCCATGAAGAGCATAACCCGACCCTCTAGCGGCATAAAGCCGCCAGTTCGAGAGAGGATATCTTAGCAGCGGTAAATTGGCTCGCGAAATATTGGCACGGCAGCGATTTGCTCTTCTGTGTCGCGCATCGCCTGCTCTAACCAGTAGGAGCCGCAGACTCGACACATGCCATGCGTGGCTTCATACAATTTCGGCACAGGATGGAGCGAGGTGCGCTCGCCATTGTTGTCCATCAGCCGTAAACACCAGGCACATTGCCTTTGCATAAGTTGTATCTCCCTTCCGCACCGTAACTTTTAGAGTGTATCTTGTCAGATAACGTGTATCTGCTTCTTTTTTGATTCGTCTTTATGAACGTCCGTCAGGCGTGGGCGTGGGTGTTGACCCATTACAGCCGACTACCGGATTGGTGGTCAGAATATTCGATATTATGGATGCTGGCATCAACGTTTTATCCCTCGCATATATGGCTATCGGCGGATTTTTGCACGAGTAAAAATACCAGCCTATAAATTCACCATGCGTATTGACCTGGAACGAACCCCATATCACCGGAGCGTTGCTCCCATAAAAATCCAGCACCAGCGAAACTTTATCACCCGCTTTGAAACCATGTCCGCAGATAAGAATGAGCGAACTCTTATATCCATTCGGTGGACAATAATCAATTGCCGGACCTTTCACTACTGTAACAGTCGGCGTCGGGCTGGTGTCCTCGGTTGCGCTCACCGAAGGCGTGGGCGTGATTGTCACTGGAACTGTAATCGTCGGCGTAAGTTGGTGCTGTGTAAGGTTAGGATTATTTGGCACAGGGTCACTATGCAAACTGTTGGTCGGCAAATTAATTGGGAAAGGCAGCAGCTTGCCCATATTTGCAAGAGCGTATACCAGCGTAACTACAAGTATCATGAACAGTATGAGCATTGCGAAAGCTGCCGGTATACTGACATAACGCAAACCAGCTTTACGCGCATATCGACCTGTTGCCTGTGGCCTTCTGACCGGACTGCCCTGTATCTGAAACTTGCGTTTGCGTTTGCCCGTCAACGCGCTGGTTAAAGATTCGCCGCGCTGCATGTGAAACAATACCTGATTTGATTGTAACTCAGGGTAAGAGAGACAACCCGACATATACTTAAGATGGTTTAGCGCATTACTACTTTGCGTCAGGTCGGCACGGAGCCGGTTACATGGCGCACATCCAGACTGAAGATGCTCGTTGATGCGATTTTTCTCATGCGCAGAACATTGCTCGCAAATGAACGCGAGTAATGCTTCACGCGTAGGATGTTCACGCATCCCGTTTCCGCGTTGGATCACTGGACATACGTTATCTACCATCTCTTCTGACCCCGATAAACTGAGGTACTACATTTTGCGCTGGAGCCGGAGACGCCTCTCCGTACACAACGCGAAACTTCTCCACACCACGCGCTACTCGTTTCCGAACAGCTTCCGAACTCATTTTAAGAATATGGCCGATTTCTTCATAACTGAAACTATTGCCAAAGTGAAGTTGCAGAATGGCCGCGTCTTTCGGGTTCATTCTGGCGAGGGCCTGCTGCACGACAATACGTGTGACCGATTGATCTTCCGGTCCAGCCGTTGCCAGGCTGTCATCCAGGCCATCCTGGCCTTCTATATGAATCATTTGCCGCAGGTGTTTTCTGTTCAAGTAGCGCAGGCCATAATTTGTGGCAATACGATAGATCCAGGCATCCAGCTTGAGTTCGCCAGATGTCTTGCTTATTTCCTTATACACCTGCAAAAAAGTATCTTGCGCGAGGTCAAGGGCCACTTCTCGATCCCCCACGAGTCGATGCAAATAGCCTGTGAGAGGTTGTTGTAATCGTTCGATCAACGTACAATAAGTCGGTGCATCCCCCGCGCGTAGACGCTCTACCACCAGATCATCCATCACCATATTGGCCTTACCCCAGCGGCCTTTTCGATAGGCTTTCCCATATGGATACGTTCTGCCTTCGCTGGTATAATCCTTGAGGGAGAAAAAAACGGACATTTTCATTGAGCAATTTATATGCGCTTCCCCACATGCGCATATGCTCACATGTAAATGGTATTCATTTATGAAACGATAGTGGTGATGCTATGGTATCCTGAAGAACCTATTGGTAAGGGGGGCGCGATATTGGGGTCCTGCACGTTGCCTTCCAGGTCGATGGCGCGCACGGTAATGATGACGTTGGCGCTGGTGGTGGGTTTCCAGGCATATTCCCAGATCACCCAGGTAAGGTTGGATGCTGGACGCTTTAGGATGGTCGGCTGCCAGGTCTGGCCGGAGTCGAGGCTGACATCCACTTCGCTGATGCCTTTGTTGCCCGAAAAGGCCACGCCTGCGATGTAGGTCACGCGGTTGATGGGTACGTTGCCGCCATCCAGAGGCGTATCGATACGCGAGGTCATGCGCACAGAGGCAGCATCGTCCCAGCCGCGCTGTTGCCAGTAACCCTGGAAATTGTAATTGACGACCTCGATACGGTTGAGCCATTTGCAATGCTTCATACCATAGATGCCCGGCACAAGCATACGCACAGGAAAGCCGTGTCCCTGTGGCAACGTGATGCCGTTCATACGCACCGCGAGCAGCGTTGTTGGCTCCAGCGCTTTGCTCAGGTGAATGCTATCGCTGTAGTCATCTACCGCGTGAAAGACGATTTTGGTCGCGCCCGTTTTTACGCCTGCGCGTTGCAAAAGCGTTGCCAGTGGAATGCCCTCCCACTGCGCATTGCTCATGTATGACCCGCCCACATCGTTGCTGATGCACATAAGCGACTCATATTGAACCTGCAAGGGCAGCGCCATCAACTCCTGGTAGTTCAGAGTTAAAGGATGCTCGACCTCGCCATCGACGGTGAGTTGCCAGGTTGTGCCATCAACAGTGGGATCAGCAACCAGATTTTTCGAGACGATATAGAACTGGTCGTTGGAAGTGATTTCAGGTGAGAGAAAGGACGCGGGCTGAATTTCTCCATAATTGGGTGTTGGTGGCGGCACAATCTTACTCTGGTAATGTTGCAATAAGTTCGCCACAGGCACTTTGGCTGCGCTGGCGCCGCTGGTAATAAAACGCCAGATGCCCACGCCCGCCACAGCAATCCCCCCGATTATCAAGCCGCGCATCAGTAGAGCGCGGCGCGAAAGGGCTTCATCTTGCTCCTCGTCCAACAACGCCTCACGCCTTAACGATGCATTCGCCGCAACAGGCAGGGAAGCTGCCAGCCAGTCCGCGATAAAGACAAACGACAGGCCAAAAACGATGCCTACAGCGCCCAGACTCAGCATACCCGTGCCAATTCCGGCGTTCAGATTCGAGCCGAAAAGACCGCCATTCGTCAACGGCAACAGGATAACACCCACGAAAAGCCACAGAATCACCGCCAGTAGCAGGCCGTGAAACCAGCGCAATCGATCACCCTGCACCTTCACGCGTGCATTAAAAATCCCGCCGCTCAAAGCAAATACCAGGCACTGCCCGATCAGGATACTGTAGAAGAGAATAGTTTTGGCATCCGCGCCGATCAACTGGTGCAGAAATTCAAACATATTCGGCGGCATTAGAGCGGTTAGCTCAGAGCCAAAAACATCCGGCAGCAATATGCCATTCCAGGTCACGCTGATAAAAAACATGACGCCGGACGCGATCATACCGGCCAGCAGGCCAGCCAGAAAACCGACCCGAAACAAGCTCTTCTCGCGCAAGAATGCAATTTTCATAAAACGAGACTTTCCAATAATAGCCTGCTTATCGATGAATGCGTACCATATTTTCCGTACCATCGTATGTTACACACTATAACACGGCAATGACAGTCTCGATTTACAAGGCCAGGGCGGGGGCAAGCCCGGCCCGTACCCTGTTCGGTTTGATGTGGTGCTTCGTATAGGGTACGAGCCAGGCTTGCCCCCGCCCTGGTCACATCGTCTCGATCAGGTTGACGCGCTCTTTGCGCCATTCCAGTTTGCGATACTTCTCTTCTTCCAGGCGTTGAGCCAGCGTCCATTCTGACGCGCTCAACTCGCCCTCTACAAACTCGTTTTGCAGAGCGGCGCTGAAGCCGGCGCGAAAAGCGCGCGCTACATCGTCCCAGGCGGCTTGTGGGGCAAAGGTGTGCAGGGGAGTAGTTTTCTGGCGATAGGCGGCTAATGCTTCCTTGCGCGCCACCGCATCGGGGAAACGCAGCATGGCGAAAAATTCTGCCGCTCGATCATCCAGCGGCAGCGATCCCTGTTGCAACAGCGCGTCATCCTTCCATACCTGCGCGCTGCCGATCAGCTTGAAGCCGCCGCTGGTCAGGTCAGCCTGCGTGGACGAGGCGAAACAGGCAGCAGAAGGATTTTTGCTGACGCGCTCGTCGCTCAGTTCGGCATGGATGCCCAGCAGGTTGAGCGCGGCCTGCAAACCCTGCGCGAGGTAGGCATAAGCGGCCACGATGCCCGACGGCACGCCATGCCGTTTACTGATGATGATGCTGTAGGTGAACTCGTCGCGATGGTAGACGGCGCGCCCGCCGGTGGGACGCCGCACCAGTTCTACACCCTGCTGCTCGCACACTTCGCGCAGTATTTCGCGTTCGACACTCTGGAAACGCCCCAGCGAGATAGAGGGAGATGACCAGCGAAAGACGCGCAGGGTAGGCGGCGCTTCGTCGCGCAGGTGATGCGCCAGCACAGCCTCGTCAATCGCCATATTCATCGCGGCGCTTTGCACGTGTGTATTGAGAAAACGATAGGGTTGCGACATGGTATTGTTTCCTTGTAACCAGTAGTGACACCCATTGTGGGTGTCTCGTCCTTTTCGTCCGTCCTTGAGCATGTATCTAATGAATTTTGACAACCGAATGCAGTAATGCGCGTGGCCCCGTCCTGATAAATTTTGACAACCGAATGCGGCAATGACGGAAAACATCCGCTCCCGTCCTGTAGGGACAAGGGGCGGATGTGGGGAGGGGTGGGGGCCTTGTGCTTGTCCTGCTGGCAACACGATTCGCCAGGGGTTCCGTGAAGCAGCATGGTCGCATTCCGACGAGGACAAGCACAAGGCCCCCTCATCCACTCTACCCCGCCCCTTGTCCCTACAGAAGACGACACCATCGGGTCGTCAGAATTCATCATTCCTGCTCAATACAGGACATATACCGCTCATTTTGCGCGGTAATTTTTTTTTGTAGGGACAGCGGGGCGCTTCCATT
This sequence comes from uncultured Chloroflexia bacterium, assembly GCA_963769535.1. Lineage (GTDB taxonomy): Bacteria > Chloroflexota > Ktedonobacteria > Ktedonobacterales > Ktedonobacteraceae > CF-113. The sequence goes on from CAVYMC010000011.1 coordinate 2,068,632, forward strand.
CCCCTATTCGGTTGTCAAAGTTCATCAAGGCAAGTGGACGGGACACCCACAAGGGGTGTCGCTACTTAACGCAGGCGCGCAGCTCGCCACTTTTCGCGCTGCTCCTCGCGCACCTGCTCCGACGCGGGCGCATAACGCGCCAGAAACTCATCTCGAAACGCGCTGTAATTACCCGCGATGATGGCTGCGCGCAGCTCGCTGGCCAGGCGCAGCATGAAACGAATGTTATGGATGCTGCCCAGGCGATAATACAGCTGTTCCTCCGCCCGCAGCAGGTGATGCACGTAGGCCGCGCTATAATTGCGGCAGGTGTAGCAATCGCAGCCCTCTTCAACAGGGCCATGCTCTGTTCGGAAACGCGCCGATTTGATATTGACGCGACCAGCGCGGGTGAATAGTCCGCCGTGCCGCGCTACGCGGGTGGGCAGGACGCAATCAAACATATCCATGCCGAGTCCCACGCCGATGACCAGGTCTTCGGGTGAGCCAACGCCCAGCAGGTGACGTGGCTTGCCTCGCGGCAATTCAGGTGTGACGTAACGCAGCATCTCCCACATCATGGCCTTCGGCTCGCCTACCGACAGGCCGCCAATCGAGAGGCCGAGAAAAGGCAGGTTGCCAATGAACCGCGCGCTTTCCTGCCGTAGTTCCGGCTCGAACGCGCCCTGCACAATGCCGAAGAGAGTCTGTTCTGGCCGGTATTTCTCTTTAGCGATCAATGCGCGCTCAGCCCAGCGGTGTGTGCGCTCCATAGCTGCCTTCGCCTCTTGCGGCGAGCACGGGTAGGCCGCGCAAATGTCGAGCGGCAAGATGATGTCCGCGCCCAACTCCGCCTCGATCTGCATAACGCTTTCCGGCGTAAGCATGCGCGCTGAACCATCCAGGTGAGACTTAAAAGCCGCGCCATCCTCGCTCAATTTGCGCAGGTGGCCCAGGCTAAAAACCTGGAAGCCGCCGCTATCGGTAAGAATTGGTCCATTCCAGTGCGAAAACGAGTGCAGGCCGCCAAACTCCGCAATCAACGCGGAGCCTGGACGTAACATCAGGTGATAGGTGTTGGCAAGAATTATTTGCGCTCCCGCCTCGCGCAATTCTTCGGGCGAGACGCTTTTCACAGTAGCCTGTGTGCCAACCGGCATGAAAATAGGCGTCGAGATAGCGCCATGCGGCGTTGAGATGGTTCCCGCGCGCGCCCAACTATCAGGGCATTCAGCATCAATAGTAAACGTAAATGGCGACATGGATTAAATGATGTTCCTATCCGAAAAATTGCTCGACATGCACAGAAAAATCCGGCACGATACGAGTGGGTAATGTGGCTTTACCCTCGAAGACACCGAGCGAGCGATACTCCCCATGCTCTAGCGCGAGAACTTCTACAGTGCGCGTTGCGGGGTCGGCGATCCAGTATTCTGGTACACCTGCGCCAGCATAAGCCCTTTGTTTATTGATCCGATCATGCCCAACAGTGCCAGGAGAAGAGATTTCAACTACAAGGTCGGGCGCGCCGATGACCCGCGAAAAAGTAATTCTCTCCAGATGAGCATTCAGGACAACAAGCACGTCGGGCTGTACCACTGTTCGGTGGTCTAGCTCTACATCAAATGGCGCGATGTAAACTCGTCCAAGTTCCTTCAATTTGATATAGGCTCGCAGGTAGGAGAAAATTTCACCGGCAGCAGACTGGTGCCATTCATTGGGGGCTGGTGACATAAACAACACTCCATCCACAATTTCGTAACGCTGTCCATCATCAGGGATAGCAGCGTAATCTTTATAGGTCCAGCGACCCTGCCCAGGGCCAGGAATATGATCTGCGGGGATAACCATTGGCACTCTCCCAGGAGATGTCATTGTCATGTGCTTTCTATCCTTTACGCTGTTCCTATCAAAGAGTGTCGTTCAATGCTATAAGCATAACATAGGGCCGGAGTACCCGCAAGCATGAAGATATTCTCAACATGGCTATTTAAAAGTCGAGTGAGTTAATGTCAATGGGACGCTCAACAAGACATGGATAAATCTAACCCTCCTAAAACACGAAGCATGTGTTCGTGTTTTGCCTCTCTCCTTCGTGGTGTAGCACATCAAAGTGATGCTAGTATTGGCAATGGTAATAGGGTACGGGCTGGGCTTGCCCCTGCCCTGGTCCCTCGCGCACAAAGATGACGGCCACCCTTTGTTTGTCTGTATAGCTTATATTTTCGCACAAAATTCAGAAGCTCTGACATATCATCCCACTTAGTGTACACAATACACATAAAAATTGCATAAAGATGCGAGAAATTAGATAAATTGATGAAGAAAAGACTTGTAAATCGTAAAAGGATCGTGTATGCTAGCATCCGGTATCCAATCTCGGTCTGGCATACAGCGTCCGTCCAGCACTATACGCCCACGCTGCTAGGGGTGACAACAAACTGGTGACTCTGCAAGGATATGGACCCGGGAGAATACCATCATATCACAAGGAGGTCCCTGGTTTGAATTTCGAAGACAAAACCCTGAAGTGCCGCGAATGCGGAAATGATTTCGTATTCACCGCTGGTGAGCAAGAGTTTTACCAGCAAAAAGGTCTGGTAAATCAGCCTGGCCGTTGTACCTCATGTCGCGCTGCGCGTCGCAATACGTCTGGCGGGATGGGTGGTCGCTCCGAACGCGGCCCGCGCGAAATGCACACGGTTATTTGCGCCGAGTGTGGAGTGGAGACGCAGGTGCCATTCTTGCCCAAGAATGAACGCCCCGTTTATTGCAGCCCCTGCTACGATAAGGTTCGCGTTACGCGAAGCTAGGGCTACAAGCGACCAAAAACTCTTCAAGAATGAAGAGAGATAAGACCAGGGTAGGTTCGTGGTCTTGTCTCTTTTTATTTGCTGCTTCTTTCCACGTCTACTACATCAAGGGCTGTCAGATATAACCAGGGCGGGGCAAGTAGTCTGAGACTCCCCGTCTTAAAAGAGCGGGGGTTCTGATCGGCTCCCTCGCAGTTGCTTTCGCCTTTGAGATCACCGCTTCACAGTTGGGGCCATCTCAGGTGGCCCGTCCACAGGCCGAGCATCAAGCTCCTGTGGCACCTCTCCTTTTATCAGATAGGCCAGCCCTACGGCTGATGTTGATCGCTCCTACCCGGTCTCTATGGCCCATCCAACCGCATTCAGCACAGACATAGGTTCTGTCTTGTGCCTTATTGCGCGCGCTACAGGCGGGGCATTCTTGAGAGGTATAGGCAGGGTCTACCTGCTCTACCGTGATGCCAATTCGCTCCGCTTTGTAGCTGATGAATGTCGTGAGCTGATAGAAGCTCCAACTATTCTTCATGCGATTGTTTTTGCGGGCGTTTGCCCCACGACTTGTACGTGTCGTGCCCTTGCGTATCCCTGCAAGAGATTCTACTTTAATTGTGCCTACACCCTGCTCATGGGCATGGTTCACAATCTGGCGGGAAAGCTGATGGTTGATATTCTTCATCCATCGCGCTTCTTTGCTCTTCCTCTTTTTGACAGCACGCGTTTTCTTTGCTTTCTGTAGCTTTTTGCGACGGCTATAGAAGCGGCGTCGCATGGAGCGTTGATATCTGCCATTGCCGAAGAAGCGCGTTCCCCGGCCGCTTACATGCGCCACAGCAGGGACTTTGATACCCAGATCGATGCCCATAACGGCTTGTCCATCCGTTGGTGGGGCATCTTCTACCGTCGAGGTGATGTCAGCAATCCACTTGCCCCGCTTCTTTTTGATACGCAGTATCCCCGCTTTCCCTTCCAATGCTACATCCGCACAAACAATACGCGCCTGCTGTATTTTCCCATTGAAAAAGACAGGAAAGACAAGTACCCTCTCTTCGATGCGCCAATTCTGGTTGTTCCATTGGCAGATGGGCTTTTTAAGGTGAGGAATGCAGCCCAGTTCAAATGAACGCTTGAAAATGGAGTGTGCATCGCGCAGCGCTTGATTTTTGACTGCGCTTGGAAGTTGGGCCGTGAAATCTTTGGTACTCACCCTTCCTTCCAGGACATCGCTATCATAGGCAGCAGCCAGTATATTGACAGTACTGATATATTCCTGGCAATGCCCCATGAGCAATCGCCCCTGTTCAGGCGTTGGATAGAGCCGTACTTGCAGCGTAGTTTTGCTCATGTCTTGCTCTGCCTCTCAATGTACTTCTGAATGGTTTCCGCACTGACGTTCCCTGCTGTCGAGAAAAACGAGGCACGAGTCCACAGCGTGGGCAATTTCAAAAGGGACGGAAACTCTTCTCTCAACATACGGGATGAACGTCCTTTTATCAGGCGGGGAATATCATAGGGCGTGGTGGTTGGATTCGAGCGAATAAAGAGATGAACATGATCGGGTTGAATAGCCAGACGAACGATTTTCCAATTCTGCTCATCTGCTACTTCCTGGATGATCTGTGTTAGCCGCTCTGCTACTGGCCCAACCAGTACCTTGCGCCGCCGTTTGGGACACCAGATAATATGGTACACAATCAGGTGTACGTGGTGTTGCTCATGTATATAGTCCATGTCTGTAGTATACCACGTACTGACAAATCGTGTCTAGCATGTGTATGGTTCTGGCCGCGGCCAGCAGGCTTTTCATCCCCCGCTTAAAAGACGGGGGCTTTCAAGCCTGTTTCGGTAATTGCCAGCCTTTGGCCCCCGCCCTGGTATCTTGCAATCCTCCAGCAAAGCGCCCGCTTCTGAACAATTCCGCCAGATGTTTTCAAATTTGTAACGCAGTGTACGCTTAATTCGTTGCATATGCAACGTACATAGTTGTTGCATTGCGCTCGTTTGTGTTCTACACTATAGTAGAGAACGATTTTTGTTGCTCAGGGGTATTGTACATGATGACGGTCAATCCAGATGAGTCGGTCGCCATTTCGCGCATGACATTCGATGATTTGCTGGCTGAAACACGCCAGTACTTATCTCCACCTGACCTGGAGACGATTCGACGCGCCTATGAAATGGCGGACGAAGCGCACCGGGGCATCACGCGCCGTTCTGGAGAACCCTACATTTCACATCCCCTGGAAGTTGCTCTGCTGCTGGCAGATATGCGTATCGACGCCGACGGCATCGTGGCAGCGCTGCTGCACGATGTAGTCGAAGATACCGATTTTACGCTGGATGACCTGCGGGCGCGTTTTGGCGGAGCGGTTGCCGATATTGTGGATGGAGTCACCAAGTTTGATACACTGGCAGGCAAAAATGGAACGACACCCTTTATGGCGTCCTCCACGTCCGATCAGGGAAAATACAAGACTCATGATGCCCCGGAAACGCCTGAGCAGATTGAACAACGGCAATACCAGGCGGGCGAACAGAAGCGCCGCGAACGCTCCGAAACTGTGCGCAAAATGCTGCTGGCGATGGCTGAAGACCCGCGTGTAGTGGTGCTGAAACTGGCAGATCGCCTGCATAATATGCGCACGTTGAGCGTGATGAACCAGGCGCAGCAGCAGAATAAGGCGCGCGAAACGCGAGAAATATACGCTCCGCTCGCGCGCCGTCTGGGTATGGCGCTGGTGCAGGCGGAACTCGAAGACCTGGCTTTCAGCTATCTGGAGCCGGAGAAATTTACCCGGTTGGCGAGCGCAGTCGAAGAGGAGAGGCGCAAACGCCAGCCCATTATCGACCAGATTTGCCGCTCTCTCGAAGAGGAGATGGACAAGGCCGGCATTTCCGCCGAGGTGTGCGCGTGGCCCAAGCATCTGTCCAGCATCAATCGCAAACTGGAGCAGAGCGGCACCGAACTGAGCCAGATACACGACCTGGTGGCGTACCGTATCCTGGTGGACACGGTGCATGATTGCTACCTGGCCCTGGGACATATCCACGCGCTATGGCGACCCAAAGATGGGCGCATCAAGGATTTCATCGCCACGCCAAAGGTCAATGGCTACCAGTCGCTGCATACAACGGTGTTTTGCCTGGATAATCAACTGGCCGAAGTGCAAATTCGCACGCATGAAATGGAACGCATCGCCGATTATGGCATTGCCAGCTACTGGTACCTCAAGGAGCGCGGCGGCGCGCGCCTTTCCACAGGCGAGATGATTACCTGGATCGAGCAATTACGCGAATGGCAGCGCGAACTGCCGCAGAACGCCGATGAATTTGTGGAGGCCGTCAAGGGGGACATTTTCCAGGAGCAAATCTTCGTGTTTACACCTAAAGGCGAAGTGAAAGACTTGCCGCGTGGATCAACACCGCTCGACCTTGCCTATCGCATTCACTCCGACATTGGCGATCATTGCACCGGAGCGCGTATCATCACCAATCTGGAGGATAGCGGACGCCTGATAACGCGCATTGTGCCGCTTGATTACGAACTCAAAGGCGGCGAAATCGTTGACATCATAGTCAGCCCGAACGCGCATCCGACGCGGGAATGGCTCTCTTTCGCGCGCACCACTTCGGCGCGCGCTAGGATTCGTCGCTACCTGAAAACCTATGAGCGCGATGTGAACCTGCACCTGGGGCGCGAGCGTCTTGACCTGGCGTTGAAAGCGGCGGGCGCGGCGGGCTTACGCGCAGTTTCGTTTGACGACTTGCTGGCGGCCAATACGAACAAGAAGTACAACACGCCCGATGATCTGTTTATAGCCCTGGGACGCGATGAACTCGGCGTCGGCAAAGTGATGGAATACCTGACACCGCTATTGCAACAACGCGGCGAGATCAAGTCTGAAGCGGATGTGTCGAAGAACGGGTATCGTCAAAACGCGAGCGCGGGCGATAGCGAGCCGTCGCTGGTGGTTATCAAACAGGCCCATTGCTGCTGCCCGTTGCCAGGCGATCCCATTGTCGGGTTGCTCAACCCCAATAGAGGCGTCGTTGTGCATCGCAGCGACTGTCGCACGCTGCGTCGTTATCGCGAACACGAGCCTGAGCGCCTGCTGGAAATCAACTGGCTCGTGATAGAGGCCCAGCGATACCGCGCGCCTATCATTATTGTGGCGCATGATCGCGCCGGGTTACTGCGCGATGTGGCGGCGGTGGTAGCCGACGCGGGCATCAACATAACTTCTGTCGCATCCACCACTACTGCTTCATTGCAAAAAGCTGTGATTACTGCTACATTGGAGATAGAAGCTATTGACCAGATTGAGCCGATTTTTGAACGTTTGCAACAGATAACAAATGTGGTGAGCGTGAAACGAGATCTTGGTCGAGGCATCCATTCCTGATACTATAGTCTTTTACCTTTCCGGGCTAGAAGGCACCTGGCTTCAGCCATGGGGATGAATAGCCTGCCGCCCGCAGGCGGAAAAACACTAGACATGCGTTCTAACCTATGTTATACTCTCACCAGTTCTTTTGCACGTTTTCAACAGAATAGCGTTTCGGTGGGTTCCCTGGCACAGGGCCAGGGGTAAAAATGCTACCGCGTCAAATAACCGTGCCATGCGATACAGGGGTCTGTGAGTAACGCCCGCCCTTGTGCATGAAACACGAACGGTGTGGGACGACACACCAGCGTCATTCCAGAAGCCCCTGGCTTGTAGCCATGGGGAGTCGTCACGGAAACGTCCATGATAGATATGTTTACAGGCCATCCCACTACTACACAGGAATTCACGAACGAACAGGCACAACGGTTACTGTATATCGTCCAACAATACATGTCAGCCACCGAAACCGGACAGGTCGCGCAAGCCTTCGAACTTGCCTGGAGCGCGTGCGGTGAATCGCACGGTGAAAAAGGGCTGACGCTTATTGAACATGCCCTGGCAATAGCGACCATTCTGGCAGAGATGCATATTGACGCTGTTGGCGTCTCCTCTGGCTTAATTTTCGAAGCGGTGGATGCCGATCTCATAACACTCGAGCGTGTCGAAACCACGCTGGGCGCAGCCGTCGCGCGTGTGGTGGGCAGCATGTTGCGCCTGAATATCCTGGAACGCAAAAAGCGCGCCGGGGCGCAGTTCATCGCGCCCGATAGAGCAGGCGGGTCAAATTATGCCGCGAGCGATGGCGAAAATAGCCGCGAGCAGAAAAAACAGCGCATTCGCGATGCCCTGCGCCGCCAGCAGGCCGAAACCGTGCGCAAAATGTTCTTCGCTATGTCGGAAGATCCCCGCGTCGTGCTACTCAAACTGGCCTACCGCCTGCACGCTATGCGCCTCATCGCGCGCAATGCCTATCCGGTTGACCAACAAGAGATATTGACGATGGCGCAGGAAACGCGCGAAATTTACGCGCCACTGGCAGGGCGTCTGGGTGTGTCGCGCGTTGAAAGCGAACTGGATGACCTGGCTTTTCAGGCGCTGGAGCCTGATAAATACGCCTGGGTGCGCGACCAGGTAGAGGCAGAGCGCAAGCAGTGGAGCGCGTATGTCGAGCGAGTGTGCAGCGTCCTGGGCGAAGAGATGCAAAAGCTGGGTCTGCACGCCGAAGTCTCCGGGCGCGTCAAGCACTTGTACAGTTTCTTCAAGAAGCTGCGCCACAACGCAGGTGATGTCGATCGCCTGGAAGACCTCAAGAAGACTGCCGATTTCAGCCAGATTCATGACCTGGTAGCTTTTCGCATCCTGGTTGACTCTACCCCTGACTGTTACGTCGCGCTGGGCCATGTGCATAGCCTGTGGAAGCCCAAAGATGGGCGTTTCAAAGATTTCATCGCCAACCCCAAGCCCAACGGCTATCAGGCGCTGCACACCACAGTCTTCTGCCTGGAAGACCAGTTGGTGGAGATTCAAATTCGCACCTTTGACATGCATATGGTTGCTGAATACGGCGTCGCCATGCACTGGCATTATAAAGACGTGGGCGACCGCGCCTCCGCCTCGGCCAAAGAGTTGCTGTCCTGGCTGCGCAAGCTCGCCGACTGGCAACGCGAAATGCGAACGGCCACCAGCAACGATAGCGAATTTGTCGAGGCGGTGCGCGACGAGATTTTTGAAGAGCAGATTTTTGTCTTTACACCCAAAGGCGAGGTCAAAGACCTGCCCGTCGGCTCGACTCCGCTCGATTTCGCCTATCGCATCCACTCTAAAATCGGCGATAAGTGCGCGGGCGCGCGTATCATCTCTGAAAGCGGCAGCGGCGATAACGAACGCCTGGTAACACGCCTGGTGCCGCTGGATTACGAGCTGAGGAGCGGTGAGATTGTTGATATCGTCACCAACCGTTCCGCGCATCCTACACGCGACTGGCTCAACTTTGCTCGCACAGCCACCGCGCGCAGCAAAATTCGCCGCTACCTCAAAATTCACGAGCGAGACATCAACATTCAAATCGGGCGCGAACGCCTGGATCGCGAACTCAAAATCAGGAGCCTGCGCGGCATCGAGATTTTGACCGAGGACGCGCAAAACTGGCTGCTGACCGAGTTCCGCAAAGAATCGTTTGAAGACCTGCTGGCCTCCATTGGTGGTGATGATATTCGCCAACACTCCGTCACTGTCAAACTGGCCGACTACTTTCAACAACGCGATGGTAAAGAGCCGAAAGAGCAAGAAGATATCGCCTCTCTGCCCGCCTCAACAAAAGCCGCCCCATCAGCTCACTTACAGGTAGCAGGAGTCAGCGGCTTGCTGACCAGCCTGGCAAATTGTTGCAATCCACTGCCGGGCGACGAAATTGTCGGCTTTATCAGTCGCGGCAAGGGAGCCATCATCCACCGCGCCAACTGCAAAAACATCGAGCGATACCGCGAACGCGAACGCGAACGCCTGGTAGATGTAAGCTGGACCAGCATGGGCCACCAGCGTTACCTGGCCCCGGTAATCATTCGAGCTTATGACCGCTCGGGCCTGATTCGCGACATCGCCACCGTCGTCTCCGAAGCAGGCGTCAACATGACCTCGGTCAGCTCAAACGTCAGCGCAGGCAAGCAGGAAGCAACCATTAACACGACGTTGGAGATTGATAGCCTCGAGCAGATGCAGAAGGTTTTCACGCGACTGGAGAGAGTGAAAGGGATACTCGGAATAGAGCGCGATTTGGGGAAGATCAAGAAGAAATAAGAGACCAGATGAAAAATCCCCAATCGGCGGTTGGGGATTTTTCATCTGGTCTCTTATTAATTTTTATCCGCGCAGCCGTTCCAGCACAGGTGGCTGGCGCAGTTTTGCCAGCGCGCCAGCTTCGATCTGGCGCACGCGCTCGCGGGTGATGCCGAGCTCGCGTCCCACCTGCTCGAGCGGGTGAGCCTGGCTGTTACCCAGGCCAAAGCGCAGTTGCAACACAAGGCGTTCGCGTGGGGTAAGCACCGATTCGAGTACGCGCTGCACTTCGTCTTTGAGGGTCTGCGTGGTGGCGATGTCCTCTGGCGAGGCCGATTCGGTATCGGCCAGTACGTCGCCCAGTTCCTGCTCTTCATCTTCACCTACCGGCAGTTCCAGGGAAACGGGCGCGCCGGGGGCGGCCTGTAGTTCAACCATGCGAATGGGATCAAGCCCGGTGGCATCGGCCAGTTCCTGCTCGGTAGGTTCGCGACCAAGCTCTTGCAGGAGACGCTGGCGTTCGCGGCGAATGCGATTCAAGGCGGTATTGACGTAGACGGGCAGGCGAATGGTGCGACCCTTGTCGGCCACTGCGCGGCTGATGGCCTGGCGAATCCACCACGTTGCATGGGTGGAGAAGCGATGGCCGCGCCGCCAGTCGTAACGTTGCACGGCGCGAATCAGGCCGATATTGCCTTCTTGAATCAGGTCGAGCAGCGTCAACCCGCGCCCGACGTAGCGTTTGGCGATGCTCACCACCAGGCGCAGGTTTGCCAGGATGAATTGCTTCATAGCATCGCGGTCGCCCGCTTCGATACCTTTTGCAAGTTCGATTTCGCGCTCGTGGGTAATCATCGGCACGCGGCCAATTTCACGCAGATAGGTCATTACCGCGTCTGACTCGCCCGCGTCTGCGTTGTTAGGAGCGTTTTCGTCCTGATCCTCGGAACGACGACGGCGCATGGACACACGTCGCGAAGGGGTGATTTCTCCGGCACCCATCGTCGGCAGAGAAAGGATTGAAACGGTTTCCAGAGTGGGCGAAGTTGGAAGTTGGGCTAACTCCTCCTGAAGTTCAGGCGCTTCGTCTAGTTCGAGAGGCGCGGTGTCCATGTTCGCGATATCCTCTTCTAGCTCCTGTTCATCCTTGCCAGGGCACTCCCCGTCGTCTTCAATATATTCTAACTCCTTCGTCATGAACCGATCAACGATCTCATCGTATTGTCGGGTCAGGTCAGAATTTGCTGGTTGTTTTTCATCCAGGGTAAGCATGGCTCCAGTGGTAACTGGCTGTACATCAATCATATTGCGCCCTCCATGAACAGTAGTATCTCAAGCAGCAAGATAGCAGTTTCTTCCGTCGGTTTGGTCCTACACTCAGGGAAAATAGTCCTTCGTTTTGAACGATGGGTCCGAAAACCGAGTGGGAGGAAGTCTATGACGCACATAATCTGTCTTTCTACTATAAAGAAACACAGAGCAACCGGAAAATATTCCTTACGTTACTACCATTATACCTCAAAATTGGCCTTTCATCAACTGTCCCGAAGTATTGACGCGCAGGCCATTATTCTGCTATACTGCATATGTCCGTAATGACGGGGCGTAGCGCAGCCCGGTAGCGCACCACAATGGGGTTGTGGTGGTCGGAGGTTCAAATCCTCTCGCCCCGACCAGAATACGTATCCATCAAGAGCGACCTTCGGGTCGCTCTTTTTCCTATACTTTCCTCTATATTAATACGTTTGAGCGTAGGCTTATGTTGCAAATTTGTAACAGTGGCCTACGCTCAATCATTCCTGATGGCTTTTGACAATCAAAAGAGGAACAGTGTCCCAGTAGGGACGCCCCTACTGTGGCTCGTTACGTTCGCGCACATGGGGCGCTTGCGCCGCCCGCGTCCCTAATTGGACAGGGTGGTTCGATATTGGAACCGTGGGCGTGGGTGTCTCGCTGCTGATGGAGACGATCACGCCACCGAAGATAGCAATCAGGCCTCCGAGAGCCTGTATGATGGTCATGGAGTCATGCAAGATAAGCAGGGCAAAGATAGTGGCGAAAAGAGGCACGGTTTGCGTGACGGCCGACATTTCCCAGGCGTGAATAAGGCGCAATCCTTCCTGCTGGATGATGTAGCCGAGGCAGAAGTTGGTAACAATGTACAGGGGCAGGACGATCAACAGCGTTGGAAGTGAGGGTTGCCATTGTATCGAATCCGCGCCTCCTATGATAAATTGAAATGCCAGTATGGGCAGGAGGGTAGCCGCTCCTAGCAAGAGACGAATAGCTACCAGCGGCATGGTATCGATGCGGGTTGACAGGCGTTTGGCAGGGATAAAGCTGAAACCGATGCCGATTGAGCCGAGCAGAACGAACAAATCACCCACGCCGCTTCCCAGGGTAATTGCCTGTGTCCCCTTCAAGACAACCAGCACACCACCAATGAGTAGCAGCACGGTGCCGATGCCCTGCTTGAGGCCGACACGCTCTCTGAGCAGGATGAAGGCGAAGAATAGCCCGGCAATACCGTTGAATTGCAGCAGAAATCCGCCCACCAGCGCGCTTGTGCGAGCAAACCCGGCCACAATGATGAGCAAAGAAAGCGACGTGCCAGGACACGCGAGCAAGAAAAGGTCCAGCCACTCCCGGCGCTTGAAGCCGCGCAACGCTTTGAAAAGGGGCGCGCCTGTAAACAAGACAATCAAGCTGACAAGTAAGCCGCCAATTGAAAGGTTCAAGAAGGCTACGACTGTTGCATCGATCTGTTTCCCCAAAAGCTGCACCAGCACCGCGCCCAGTCCAAAAATGAGGGAAGCAATGAAGGCATAGACGATACCACGCAGGTGCATATAATTGTCACTCCTGGATTATATCAAGAGCGCGCTCTGATCTGGTCTCATTGACAAGAGTATTCTATCATAGAGCGTTTGCCCTGGCTCATTCGTCCTTACGGATGTTCTTGTTCACGCCTCGCATAAGCATCCCAGAACAGCGCCATACGCATTACATCGTTAATATGTTCTGCCGTGTGCTGGAACGTCTTGGAGACCAACCATAGCAGCGTTACATCGCCCCAGAAAGGTGTCTGGCGCGTTTCATGCCACAACTGGTCGTTGAAGAGGGGGAGCAGTTCGAGTTGTTCCGCGCGTACCCTCCTAAAATCGGTGAGCATGGCATCCAGGTCTTTGCCGTCGCCCCAGGCAGCATCTTCGTCGAAATCGGCTTCATTGACTGTAAGAGGTTGACCCAACCATATTTTCATGCCTGGCACTACGGCGTTTTGCTCGTAGTAAAGCATATGGAAGACGTGGCGCGCAGCATTCCACTCACCCAGCAGTTTTGGAGGCGCGAGCAAGCGTCGCTCAGGTGGCACCTGCTCGACGGCCCAGATGAAGCCTTCCGCGCCGGAGTTCAGTTGGTTGGTGAACCATGCAGTGAGATCCATCTATTATCCCTATTCTAGTGCAGCAGTAGTTCGCGGCGTTCGAGCCAGTAGCCCGCCAGCCAGACCAGCCCGGCGATATAAAGCGCGACAAGCAGGAAGCCAGGCAGCGCGCTGATATCAAGGCTGCTGTTCACGCCCATATTGTAGCATATGCCTACGGGAATAAGTGGCAGGCGCCCTGGTGCATTCCCCGCGCTTCATCGTAGCCGACGAATCTACCGGCAACCTGGACTCCATGACGGGCCGCACCATCGCCGCCCTGCTGCGCGAGACAGCCCACAATGGCGGCATCGGCTTGCTGGTCGCCACCCACGACAACACTATCATCGAAGCAGCCGACCGCGTACTACAAATCAGCGACGGGAGGATTTTGGAGTGATTGGAGTTACATAAAGAATTGTTCGACCCGTGGAGAAAAATCCGGCACGATCAGCGATGGCAGTGTCGCCTTGCCACGAAAAATGCCCAGGGATTGATACATGCCCAGCGTTTCCAGAGATAACACCTCAACAGTACGGGAGTCGAGGTCAACAATCCAGTATTCCAGTACGCCAGCTCGCGCATAGGCGTCAAGTTTATGATGGCGGTCATGTATGGCGGTACTGGGTGAGGCGACCTCGACTACCAGGTCTGGCGCGCCAAGAATGAATTTATCCGCGACTCTATCGAAATGTTCATTGAAAACCACCAGCACATCGGGTTGCACCACTACATCCGGCGATAATATAACATCAAACGGAGCCATACGCACCAGTCCCAGACCAGTGAGTTTGACGTGTACACGTAGATAGGATGCGATTTCAAATGCGGCATCTTGATGTGGGCCGCTGGGCGATGGTGACATATAAAGCACTCCATTTACAATTTCATATCGCTTGCCATCATCGGGCAGGGCGGCGTATTCCTCATAGGTCCAGTGTCCCTGCGCCGGGCCAGGAATCCAGTCAGCGCGCATCACCATTGGAAGCCGATCGGATGTCATTGTCATATCAACCTTGCCTTTCGTCTATGGAAACGATACCTACTCAATTGTATCATACAAGGTCAGTAGCCATTGCTGACCAAAAAGTAGCTCGCCATACAAGAAAAGGTTCGGCTCGCCCGTCGCCGAAATGTTGCCGTGATTCCGCGTGATAAACTCGCGCAGGCTTTGCTCTGTAACATACAGCGTTTTCAACTGTTCGATCTCGTCTTCTTCTGGTACGCGCGTTTTGACCTCGGCCAGGGAGATATGCAGGCGAGTGAGAAAACAAAGTTCGGCGTGGGGCGTCACCAGGTCGTAGACAAGGCCCAGGCAATATTGCTCCGCAATATCAGCGAACTGGATGCCGGTTTCTTCGCGTATTTCGCGGCGCATGGCTCCAAACGGGTCGGGCCGCCCGTTTTCCAGGCTGTCGAGGCCGCGCTCAAAGAAGCCGCCGATGACGTGATAGCGTCCAACATAGACATCGACGCCCCGCCGTTTATCGAGCAGGATGTGGCCGTCGCTGGTCTCCACCACCGAACAGACTGCCAGCGCGTTGCCCAGTTCCTGCCGCTGCCGACCTCTTGAGAACTCCGATACGCGCGTGGTGACATATTCCTTGTAGCCGGTATCTCCCAGCTTCAAATGTATGGTACCATCCGCACGCGCCTCTACATCCACAAAACGGTAGAGCGGTGCATCGAACAGCGGAATGTCTTGTTCACGTGCCATTGCCAATTTTTGCGCCCAAAAGGTATCCATCCACTGCTGAATAGCCTGGTTGGTGGGCATACGCAGAGCCGGGTTATAGTCGATGACAAGCTGGTCAGGCCGGAAGAGGCCACGAGCCAGTATTTCAAATTCAAGCATGATGTGCCTTATTCCCATTCAATGGTAGCGGGTGGCTTCGAGGTAATGTCATACACAACGCGGTTGACGCCTGGCACTTCGTTGACGATGCGGTGGGAGATGCGGCCCAACAGGTCGGGGGAGAGACGCGCCCAGTCTGCCGTCATGAAGTCGCCGGTGGTGACGGCGCGCACCGCTACCACGTTGGAATAGGTGCGCAGGTCGCCCATGACGCCCACGCTTTGCAGGGGCGTCAGTACGGCGAAGGCCTGTCCAAGCTCGCGATAGACTCCAGCGCGGCGAATCTCTTCGATGACGATGGCATCGGCGGCGCGCAGGGTTTCCAGCTTTTGCTCGTCTACCGCGCCAATGATGCGAATAGCCAGGCCGGGGCCAGGGAAAGGATGCCGCCACACCCACTCTTCGGGCAGGCCGAGTTGCAGGCCAATTTCGCGCACTTCGTCTTTGAACAGCAAGCGCAGCGGCTCAACCAGTTGAAACTGCATATCTTCCGGCAGGCCGCCCACGTTGTGGTGCGTTTTGATGCGCGTGGCGGTGGCGGCGGTGTCGTGGCTGGTACTTTCGATCACATCGGGATAGAGCGTACCCTGGGCCAGAAATGCGATGGGGCCGCCTTCTTTCGCCAGCAGCGCAGCCTCTTCCTCGAAGACGCGAATGAACTCCGCGCCGATGATCTTGCGCTTCTGTTCGGGGTTACTCACTCCGGCCAGTTTCGCCAGGAAACGCTGGCGCGCATCAACGACGACCAGCGGGATATGCAGGTGACGGCTGAACGTCTCAACGACCTGCTCGCGCTCGCCCGCTCGCAAGCAGCCCGTATCCACAAAGACACAGGTAAGTTGATCGCCCACGGCGCGGTGTACCAGCAGCGAAGCGACCGCTGAATCGACGCCGCCGGAAAGCCCACAGATGATACGCTTACCCTGCACGCGCTGGCGAATCTGCGCCACCGACTCGTCGATAACAGACTCGGTGGTCCAGGTGGGTTCGCAGCCGCAAATACGGTAGAGGAAGTTGCGCAGGATGAGCCTGCCCTGCGGCGTGTGCGACACTTCGGGATGGAATTGCAGCCCGACCATCCCCTGGATACTGGCGATGGCGGCTACTGGATTGCTCTCCGTGCAGGCCAGCGTATGAAATCCGGCAGGTAATTGATCGACGCTATCGCCATGGCTCATCCATACAGGTATGCGGATAGCATTAGTAGACGAGGGCTGGTCGAGCGGGTTGGTCTGGGCGGAGGTGGCATCAATGCCAGCAAAGATGCGAAAAAGCTGCGCATCATTAGCCGCATCGGACAGCGTTTCCAGCGTAGCAGGGCCGTATTCGCGGCGTCCGCTGGCCGGCGCGACGTGTCCGCCCAGTTGATGAGCCAGCAGTTGCATTCCATAGCAAATACCCAGGACGGGCAGACCACTATGAAGTATAGCCGGATCGCACAGGGGCGCGCCCTCGTCATAGACGCTGGCCGGACCGCCTGAGAGAATGAAGCCGCGAATATCCAGCCGTTCCCGTGATTGCAACTGCGCCAGCGTGGTGCTGGCAGGCACCAGTTCGCTGTACACATGCAATTCACGCACGCGGCGCGTGATCAGGCGGCTATATTGCGATCCGAAGTCAAGCACGATAATGGCCTGGCGGCGTTCCCGGGTTTGCATGATGTGTTTCCTCTAACTACGCGGGCCGCCTGCGACGTAAATAACCTGACCGCTCAAGAAACCGGCATCCTCGGAAGCGAGGAAGGCGATCACGTTGGCGATGTCGCGTGGTTTCCCAACGCGGCGCACCGGAATGGTTTTAGACGCCTGCTCGATCACAGCATCGGGGTCATACCCCTGGCGACGGGCGGTTGAGCGCGTCATTTCGGTATCGATAAAGCCAGGCGCGACAGCGTTGGCGGTGATGCCAAAGGGTCCCAGTTCGATGGCAAGCGTGCGCGTTAAGCCCTGCAAACCGGCTTTGGCAGTAGAGTAGTTGGACTGGCCGCGATTGCCCAGCGCGGATGTTGAGGAGAGCGAGATGATACGCCCGTATTTCTGCTCAACCATGTATTTCTGCACGGCGCGGCTGCACAGAAACGCGCCCTTCAAATGCACGTTCATGACGGTGTCCCAGTCCTCTTCGGACATTTTGAAGAGCAGGTTATCGCGCAATACTCCCGCGTTGTTGACTAAAATATCGAGGCGTCCAAAGTGGCTGGCGGCTTTATCAACGGCATCCTGCACCATCGCGCTATCGGCAACATTACAATGCAAAACCAGCCCCTCGCTGCCAACTTTGCTCAGTTCAGTAGCAACCTGCGCGCACCCTTCGGTGTCAAGATCGGCGAGGGCCACGCGCGCACCCTCTTCCGCCATACGCAGCGCGGTAGCTGCTCCGATGCCGCGTCCCGCTCCGGTAACAAAGGCGACACGCCCTTCAAGTCGTCCCATATGCTATACTCCTCTGCTCTCAATTTGCTGAAGTTCAAGGTAACGACTGAGTATATCACATGGACAAGTGAAACCAGAACACATGAGAAGACGAAGCCAGGGCGACCGCGATGGTCGCCCTGGCTTCGTCTTCAGGATGTATATAGCGGGAACAGGATTCGAACCTGCGACCTCCGGGTTATGAGCCCGACGAGCTAACCACTGCTCTATCCCGCGTCGATGATGTGCCTTATTCCATGTGAAATGGTAGCGGGGGAAGGATTCGAACCTCCGACCTTTGGGTTATGAGCCCAACGAGCTAACCACTGCTCCACCCCGCGTCGGCTTGTATATCATACAACAGACTTTGCGAGTTGTCAACCTGACCACCCAGGGTCAGGGGAGTCAGATCGAGACTCTGAGACGATTTGGGAAGCAAGAAGACAAAAAAAGTAGCGGCGACAAGAATTGAACTTGTGACACAGGGCTTATGAGTCCCTTGCTCTACCGACTGAGCTACGCCGCCACGATTAGATTGGATGGCTGTTTTGTTCTCCCTTTACGAGGATAGAATACCATATCTGTCAAGAGTCTTTGCCAGGTTGAGGGCAAGGCCTGATGTAGATCAGTACGTAATGAGTTGGAGTTGCCGCACCATTTCCACCAGTTGCGCGACGGGTTGCGCACTCACAAAGTCGCACAGCAAGCCATTCTGGTACCATTCGAGACGGTTATTTCCATAGCAAATGATGTTCAAGTACAGACAAATAAGGGTTGCTCATTTCTCTTAAAAAGACCCAACAGAATTCTGTTGGTAGAACATTTTAATTCGTCTAATGAACTCATGTTATGAATAAGTTGCGTCCTTTCCTTGTTAAAATCAACTGGCATATAAGGGCAAGGATAATGTCGCAACAAGACATTATCAACAACATAATAGTCATCCTCGGTGACCAACTTAAGCGCACGCTTACTGGTTCGCTCCAGGCAGGTTTTCAAGTCAACGGTGAGAAACAGGAAATATGCATTACACAATAGCGATGCATCGAAGATCTGTAATGCATCGCGGTAGTTATTGCTGGTGAACTCGATGGTAACTATCGTGCGATCTATAGCAGGACGATAGTTTTGCACCCGTTGGGCTAATGAATTAATAGCAACTGGAAAGACTGAGCGATCCAGCACCTCAAATCCATCTTGCTCTGTAGCGCGAAAACGATGCTCAGTATCATTCTCAAACATCTCACGCAGGAAAAAATAATCATTAAAGGACTGATATGACCATCCTTCTTGCCCTGCCAACTCCTGTAGGAAGTGTGCAACGGTTGACTTACCACTTCCTGTTCTCCCCAAAATAAATATGTTACAAACCATTCTAAATCATTATGCCTCCTCAAATTTCTCAAATGAACGAGTTCCAGGGTTCCATGCTCTAATATTATTACCACCCTCCGACATGCCTTTCCTCAATTCTGTCATAATCGAGCCGTCAATCATTTCACGCACGCTATCTACCACGATATCGTCCGTGTAACGAGCGAACAGCCCCGCAAGCGTCTGATCATCATATGAGCTGACGGCTAAACGCACCTTTATTTCGACTTCCTGTAACGTACCGGGAGCCGACTGCTGCGAAGCGGAACTGAATAGAAGATTTACCCTGTAAGTGCCATTCAGACTTTTTTTAAGCAGCACGGCTTTTTTTAGAACCTGTTCATAAGGCATATGCTTGAGCAGGACGTAAAAACAATCGCCGTAAATGCGGTAAAAATGGCATCCTGGATACTTAACAAAGGTGGACTTCAGTTCTCCATTGAGACGGAAACCGATTTCCCGGCATAGATTTCTGACTGCGCTATCGCCATATTTCAAAGCTATGGCCGAGAGATGATCCACATCGATACCTATCAGTGAGATGATGTGCTCTTCAGGCTGAGCTTCCTGGCTTCCCGCATAAGCGCTATCAGACGATGAAGCTATTGGCACTACAGAGTGTTGCAGACGAGCCTGGTCAGCTTTGAATGTCAGCAAAAAGTCTTCAAGATCATGAATAAACTTATTCTCGTTGTAAAAGGTCCCAACGACATCATCAACCCTGTCAGGCACGCGCAGAATGCTTCCCAATCTTTCCGCTTCTTGCAAGCGCGCTTGATACGTGCCTACTGCCTCTCCTACCATTCTACCGAGCAGGCGCAATAGAAGCCGGTCTGCTCTCTGCGAAAATGCGCTCTCAAATACTGAGACGAGGTAGATCACAGCCACAGGTTCGCCAAACTCCGCGCCAACGGGAATAGCAATGGCTGACTTCACTGTACCTTCTACGTCTTGAAAGGCAATAACCGAGTCGTCTGGCAAAATACTATTGCGATAACACACCTGTCCACTTTGATAGGCGCGCATACTCAGGCTATTCATGTTTGGCGGAACGCTGGCAATTCCAATTTTATGCGGGGAATTCTGGCTCTGGGCGCGTACTACCAGGGTACGATTTTGCATAGGAAGAGCGAGATTGTTTGGCAACAGAATACAACAGAACCGCCAGCGCGGTTTCTGATCGAGCAAACCACCAGCCTCGACCATCGCTTCCGCCAGGCCATTGAGGATAATGTCGGGGTGAAGTGTAGTATCATCCAGGTCGGACGTCGCTATTAATTCATCGCGCATTCCTGGGCCGAAAGTGTCTCTCGTTTGCTCCGCTTTCTCGTAAATCGGCTTGAGCAGTCTGCGAATAGTGTCTACGAGGGCGGGACGGAGCGATAAAGGGTTTGAGTCGCGGCGCACGATGATGTGCGTATGATCTAACGGCTGCTTCTCTTGTGGCTGGTTGCTCTCCATAGCCATCAGAGGATGAATGCGATAATCGGTGGGTACTTCGAAAGCGGGAACCGGCACGAGCAACGTTTCGGTAGAACGGCTTTTGCCGAGCCACCCGATCAATGACTCGCCTAACCGGTCGACATTCTGGATACTGGTGACAGGCAAATTTTCCGCGTGTGGCGCAAGTGGCAAAGCCAGCGCGGTAGTTGAGACCGGTCTATCTTCCCTGATGAGTTGTAACGCCAAATGTAGCGCCCGCGAGACATAAAATCGCCAGAAGAGTTGCGAGCGCGCTTCCCTGACGCGCGCATCAATGGGCAGACGCGCTCTTTGCGTACCTGCCTGCCCCTGCTGCTCAAGGGATACCTGCTGCGCCAATGCCATCGCCTCCACCTCACGCCAGATTTCTTCAACATGGTTTGAAATATGCTCAAATTCTCCCGGCGTGAAATTCCCTTCGTCAATCAATTCTTTCAGCACAGCCAACCTGTCCAGCTCATCGAGGCTGAACTGGCGATGCCCCTGCGTCTGTTTTCCTTCCACCGGGGGGCGCGTCGTCGAAATGAGGCCACGTCTTTCCCAATCGCGCAACTGTTGCTCACCTAGCTCCAGTAATCTAGCCGCGCCGCTGGTCGTTACAGTCGCATTGGTACGGGCAGAATTGATGGATGTACGAATGCGCTCCTGCGCGTCAGCCTTCTGTAAATGTTGCCTGATACGCAGCATCTGCTCTTCGTACGTGTCAGCATTATGTGACCTATTCATCAAGTTCTCCTATACAGGCTACGAGCTAAGCTCAGATCGGCAAGTAGAGCATAGACACTATAACCAAGTGCGGTTATCCAGGTATGGTTGTGGCAAATGAGAAAAACTCTGTTTACAATGGCAATGCCGATAGGCATTGTACTCTGAATTACTACTCATGTCAACTTTCCTGTGTAATTTTTTAACTTTACATAAAACAAGCAATGGCAACTGTAATATCTTATTAATATTTTTCAGATTGATGACAAAAAAACGTATTGATATAAATATATATGCATTTCAAATGAGAATACTTGCTTATATTATGTTTTTTAGTAAAAAATATCATGGGTATTTTGTTGTATCTTGAGTTAAATCGAATTTCATGGTCAGTGAACCCTTGTAAAATCAATATAATTATGTTAAAATGGGATAAACAGAGAAATACTCAGTAACACTCTCAAGTATAGCTCTTTTTACCTTTTAATGTGTCACAATCTGTAGATTTGCTAGCCGATTAAGTTTTGCGTAACGGTCTTGTAGAGCGAGCGCGGAGCGATTTTGTAGGCATGAGCGAACTGTGTTGCGTGATTGATCGAAGCTAATGATAGAAGCTAAAAGGTAAAAGGAGTTTTCCATGCGTACCCCCACCCCCACACATCCTGCTTTTGAGTATGACGAAGAATCCACCTGGACGGAACTCCGCTCCTGGCTGACCTTTCAAGTGCGTGGCAGGGTCTATAACAGCCACATCCCCGACTGGGAGGGACAAGAAGACGAGATAACCGATGATATTGTGAGTGAAAGCCTCAGACACCTTATCGAGCGTCTCGAACAAGCCAGAGGAGGCGGCGCTGCTCCAATCATTGACATCTATCCTTTTGCCAGGCAGGTCGCCTACCACTGTTTCATTGACCAGGTTCGTAAGGATAATAAGAAAGTACGCTTCTCGCAGATTACTGCTGAGTATGAAGAAACTGCCGTCGGGCTTATCCTGGCCGACATGGAAGATGCCACGCTCAATGCTGTGTATTATGAGCAGTTGTTCAAAATCATAGCGCGGGAGGTTGTGACGTTTCCTAAGAAGCAAAAGGAGGCTATGCTGCGAGATCATGCCAAACGCATGATTTGTATGGCCGATCCGCTGCCTCTAGTACGCGCCTATCAAGGGGTAGGGATACAACTCATAGATTACAGCCATTACGTGTCCGCAGATGAGGTTGAAAGGCGCCGTCATTCATCATTACTGCATTATGCATACTGGCGTCTGGCCCGATGTCCTCTGGTGCGACAGTACATCTCCGGCCTTGTCAGGAAATCAGCCTGAAAAGGCTTCCCTTATTCCTCAATATGGCCGCCGGTCATAAGAATACCCAGTTGTTCCTCGCTGGCGTCGGGTGAGACGATATCCACGATTTTGCCTTCGTACATAACGGCGATACGGTCAGAAAGCGAGCGAATCTCGTCCAGTTCGGCTGAGACGAGCAGAACAGCTTTGCCGGCATCGCGTTGTTCGATAATACGGCGATGGATAAACTCGATTGCGCCGATATCGACGCCGCGTGTTGGCTGCGAGGCGATCAGGGCCATGGGGTTAGCGGAAAATTCGCGCGCGATGATTACTTTTTGCTGGTTGCCACCGGACAACGAGCGTGCTGGAGCATCGGCGGATGAAGTGCGCACATCAAATTCTGTGACGAGCCGTTTTGCCCATTTCGCAATATTGCGCAGCAACAAAACGATTCCCTTCCATGAGAATTGCGACCAGCGCTGCCGCCCCAGGATCAGGTTATCCTCGATGGTATCATTCAACACTAATCCGCAGCCACGCCGGTCCTCCGGGATGTGCGCCAGTCCTACCAGGCGTTCTTGCCGCGCATCCAACGCCGTCAAGTCACTGGTTTTACCGACCTCTCCATCTTTTACCTGGGTAATGGTAATCTTGCCTTGAGTGATCTTACGCATACCGGTGAGCGCTTCGACCAGTTCGGATTGACCGTTGCCCTCAACACCCGCGATGCCCAGGATTTCGGCTGCCCGCACATCGAAGCTGACGCCGTGCAGGGCTTCAAGGTTACGGTCGGAGAGGGCATGGACATCTTCGACATGCAGCACCACCGGGCCGGGTTTGGCGGGCGTCTTGTTGACGCGCAGCAAGACCTCGCGACCGACCATCAACCGCGCAATCTCGGCCTGGTTGGTCTGGCGGGTGACAAGCTCGCCCGCGTTCTTTCCGCGCCGCAGCACCGTGATATTGTCGGTTAGCGCGAGTACCTCACGCAGTTTATGCGTGATAAAGATGATGGTCTTACCCTTCT
Organism: uncultured Chloroflexia bacterium; assembly: GCA_963769535.1. Taxonomy (GTDB): domain Bacteria; phylum Chloroflexota; class Ktedonobacteria; order Ktedonobacterales; family Ktedonobacteraceae; genus CF-113. The sequence continues at coordinate 2,092,153 of CAVYMC010000011.1, forward strand.
CCACCAACCCGCGCAGCACTCTAAACAACTCGTTGGTTTCCTGCGGCGTGAGTACGCCCGTCGGCTCGTCCATAATCAGGATATCGGCAGCGCGATAGAGCGTTTTGAGAATCTCGACGCGCTGCTGAAGACCGACGGAGACCTTTTCAATTTTCGCATCAGGATCGATAGGCAAACCGTATTGATTGCTCAAATTTTCGATAACTGCGCGCGCCTGGCGCGCATTATAAAGGGCGTTGGCGCCGCCTGGTTCATGCCCCAACACAATATTTTCCGCAACTGTCAAAGGTGGAATCAACATGAAGTGCTGATGAACCATGCCGATGTGCTGGCGAATGGCATCGCGCGGGCCATGAATATGCGCCAGTTCGCCATTGATGTAGATTTCTCCGCTATCGGGACGAATCAGGCCGTAGAGAATATTCATCAAGGTTGTCTTGCCCGCGCCATTTTCGCCGACCAGCGCGTGAATCTCACCCTTGCGCACTTTAAGGCTGACACGATCGTTTGCCACGACTCCCGGCCAGGTTTTCGTTATTTCGCGCATCTCTACTGCCAGGGGAGTCGAGCTTTCTTCGGTTGTAGCCAGCGCTGTACTTTCCTGCATTTTTATTGCACCTCCAAATACTACAGTAGGGACGCCCCTTGTGGGTGTCCGCGTTTCCCTTTTCACGAGTATGAGCAAACGCCCAACCCGGCCCCGGACACCCACAAGGGGCGTCCCTACTGGTGACGTGTATGCAAATATGCGAACTTAATCCGAACCTGGTTCGTAAGGAACGCCGTCGGCGGCCGGTGGCGTTGTGCGGCCAACCAGGCCGACCAGGGCGACCAGTGTGAGAATATAGGGCAGCGTATTCAGCAAGTTTGAAATGTTGGCGGATGAGCCAAGACCCTGCAAGGCATAGCTGAGAGCGATGCCCAGTCCGAAGATGAGGCACGCGCCAGCAGCACCGAATGGGATGTACTTACCAAAGATCATGGCAGCCAGAGCGATGAAACCACGCCCATTGGTCATGTTCGGATTAAATACGCCTGCCACGCCTAAGGCCAGGTACGCGCCTCCCAGGCCAGAGAGCAAACCACTGCTGACCACGCAGAGGTAGCGCAGCAGGCGCACATTGACCCCGGCGGTATCGGCAGCCTGGGGATGTTCACCGACAGCGCGTATGCGCAAACCGATGTTGGTGCGGAAGAGCAAAAATTGCACAGCGAATAACAGCACCAGGGCAATATAGAAAATTACGTTTTGCTGGAAGAGTACCGGCCCCAGGAAAGGGATATTTGCCAGTGGCCCCAGTGGGGGAATGGGCAGGCGCAGGCGATCAGGCAGCGAGGGTACACCAACCGGCACAATCTCGAAAAGCAAATAGCTGGTCAGACCCAGCGCGATAATATTGATTGCCACGCCGCTCACAATCTGATCGGTCTTGAATTGAATGGAGAAATAGGCGTGCAGCAGGGCCATCAATCCGCCCGCAATAATAGCAGCCAGCAAACCGCAGATGACGCAAACAGCGCTGGGCAGGCCGAAATGGTCAGCAGCCAGTGTCACCATTACGCTGGCGAACGCGCCTGTGAGCATCATGCCTTCCATTGCGATATTGACGACGCCACTGCGCTCCGAGATCACGCCGCCCAGGGCTGGCAGAAGGAGCAGCGCGGCAAATTCTAGCGTTGTCTGCCAGGTATTGCTGGAAATGAGCGCGTGAAAGAGTACTTGAAAAAACACGGACATGGTCAGACCTCCTTCTGTCTTTCGCCTATGGCGCTGTATTGTCCCTGTTCATCGTTGTCGCCGTTGACTGTTGAAGCGATGGGCGCATCAGGCGGTACTACCAGAGCGGGCTTGCGGCGGGGCCGCAGCCAGGGAGGCAAAAGACGCCGGAATATGGGGATGAAATCGGCTGCCATAAAGTAGATAATCAATCCCTCGAGGATCAGGACAAGATTGGGGTCTACGTGCGCGGTAGACTGCATAATCGAACTACCGGAACGTAATCCGCCAAAGAGCAGCGAGGAAAACAGCATACCTACAGGGGAGGTGCGACCCAACAGCGAGGCTGCAATGGCATCGAAACCGGCGGGATCGGCAGCGGCGGCGGTTGCGGTCAACTGGTAGCTGAACTGTCCCATCAAGCGGAGCGCGCCACCCAGACCGGCGAACGCGCCTGCGATCATCATAACAAGCAGAATATTGCGCTTAACAGGAATGCCGGCGTACTTTGCTGCCTTTTGATTCTGGCCGATCACCCGCACTTCGTAGCCGAAGGTAGTGCGAGAGGTGATAAACCAGTAGATAACAATGCAAAGGAGGGCAACAAAGATACTGACATCGACCGTGTAAGAAAAGGTGTCGAGTTTGGGTAAGAACGAGCCGAACGTACTGTTCCAGACAGTTGCCACCGAGGGTATCGTGGCCTGAGGAGGCAAAGGGTTGGTCTGGTTCACTCCCAGCGGCGCGGTAAAGGGCGGACCGTCGATGAGGTAGTCCGTTCCCCAGAACGCGATCCAGTTGAGCATGATAGTGGTAACCACCTCGTGCGCGCCGCGCCAGGCCTTGAGAAAGCCGACAATACCGCCCCAGAGCGCGCCTGTCACTATACTCGCGATAACCATCGCCGGCACCAGCAGCCAGCCAGGCCAATGAATATAGGTAAGCCCAATCATGTCTGCCGCCATAGCTCCGACGGCCATCTGTCCCGCCGCGCCAATATTGAATAGTCCGGCGCGGAAGGCGATAGCAACTGACAGGGTGGCGAAGATCAGCGGCGAGACCCTGACCAGCGTATTAGAAATACTGATGGGGTCGCCAAAAGAGCCGGTAAAGAGCGCGCCATACGCGGAAAAGACATTAGAGAATGGGTCAAGCGCCTTATCAGGCCAGGTGATTAAAATAACGATTGCGCCCGCGATGATGGCTAGCGCGACTGCCAGTACAGGACGACCAAGCGCCTCGCCGAGGTTGCGCGCCCAGGCTGGCATACGCGCCTGAGCGCCCCTCTCGCCTGTTTGAGCCATAATGTTTTCCTCCTGTTTGGGGGATAGCCTTTCCAACCACATGTGCCGGAAAACTGTTTACTTATCATAACATTAGCTATCAGAAGAAACAAGCATGAGTTTGAACACCCGTCGTCTGAGCAACGGTTGAAATGAACAGCGTAATAGAGTAGAATAAGCAACAAAGGCATGATGTTCGATTCATTGAGAGGGATTTTGCGATGAATGATGATCGTTCAGAAAAAAGGATTTATCGGAGAAGCCCCGGCAGGCAGTACGGCTACGATTATGATCCACTGCGCAGCCAGCCATCTACCGGAAACGGCAGCACGCCCTCTGGACGATTATCAGGTACCACCTCTCCCCGCAGTGAGCCGCTGACGGGGAAGGATACCGGGATTATGGGTGGACGCCAGACTACTGGCCCGCTCTCTCCACGTCCCGATCCGCGTCGCACGCGACAATTGCTGCGCCAGCAGATCATCGCGACGAAATCCAAAACAGGCGCGCCAGAAGACACCGGGCAAATCGATCCCGACATCAATACGGATATGGAACTTGAGGAGGAAGAGATAACCTACGCTCGTCCTCGCGAGACTACGCGCTCTTTCAGCCGCCGCCCGGCTTATCCTCTACAACCCCGGCGTCCTATGCGTATCGAAGAAGAGGAAGTTGAGCCACCTCTACCGTTTGATGACGAACTGGACCTGCTCGACCCCGATATACTCTACGATGACGAGGCGGACCCGCTGGCCAATCGCATCGGTCGCCCCGACCCGGTGCGCCTCCCCGTCGTTCCACGCAATAACCTGCCTGACACGACCGGTCGCGGCAGCCGTCGCGGCATTTCGACCTCGGAAGATACCGATTACGAAGAGGAAGAGGCACCGGCGAAGCCCAGGAAGAAAAAGGGCTTCTTGTCCCGGCGCAAGCTGATCGTGGGCGCGGTTGTGGTGGGAGGCGGCGCGATAGCAGCCTACGAACTGGGTCCGAAGATTCCCCAGGCTCTGCAAAACGCCGGCACCAACATTGAACACCAGCTCCAGGATGCCTTTAATAACGGCGTGGCTGCCGGCGGAGAAGCGGTACGCAAAGAATTCATCAACGGCCTGGATACCCTGGAAGGGGTTTCACTCGAAGGGGCCATTGGCGCGGCAAAGCTGACCCGCACGGCCTACGACGTGTTTGTCTCGCCCATCGTGACACTGGCCTCGACCATCGCGGATGATTTCCTGCTGGCCTTGCTTAATGCATTGATTACGGCGCGTAAGTGGCTGGCACAGATCAACGCCGATAACGCTACCTTGCTGGCTCTGACGAATATTCTCCAGAACTGGTCAGACCAGGCAAAAAATATGCCTAAGAAACTGCAAACTATCACTCAGACCGACCTGGATGGGGCGCAAACTTATCTGCACGCTTTGCAACAAAAAATCGCGGCAGAACAAGCCAAACTCAACGGTCAGGCCACACCGACACCCCACGCACCGGCGACGCCCAAATCATCCACGACACCAGGCTCAACGACGACTCCAACACATTAGGGATACTATTGTCTTGACGCGGGTTGACAGCCCGCGTCAAGATTTTCTCCAATAGCCACTTGACTTACACAAGCTTACCAACTATCATTTAGCTAGAAATACCTCATTACCGTTATTTAACTATCCCAGACGATGCCAGTACAGAAAACCAGATGCAGCATAGAGAAAGGAGTAATCATAGCTTGCTCGTTGCAGTGATTTAACTTTCCAAATCACTAAAGTTCTGTTGTAGTAATCTCAGGACATGATTGTGCCTGAGCTACATAGTTTCCTGGAGGGTAATACCACATGGCAGCATCCGTTGAAGGCGGCGAGGGTAACGTTCTACGTTCCGAGCGTATCGCGGGAGGCATTCTCCCCAAAGTTTTGAACTCGTTCGACATGGTCGCCATTTTCGTCGCCATCGTCCTTTTCATCAGTAACTCCGCCATCCTTGCAGGCGGCGCGGGTCCATCCGCGTATGTTTACTGGATTCTGGGTTTCATTACATTTCTTATTCCCGGTGCGATTGTTACCGGACAGCTTGGCCGGATGTTCCCCGGCGAAGGTTCGATTTACGTATGGACAAATAAAGCCTTCGGGCCGTTTCTGGGCTTTTTCGCCGGATTCTGCGCCTGGTGGCCTGGCGTGCTGGTGATGATCGCCACCGGCGACGCTGTGGTTTCACTCCTCCAGCAGCTTAACGGCAACTGGCTGGCACAGCCCTGGCAGCAAGGAGTCGTGATTATCGCGGTAATCGCTTTCTCGTTCCTGCTCTCCGTGGTGCGTTTCCGCGTCACGCAGAATTTCGTCAACCTGGTTTTCCTGGCCTATGGCGGCGCGATTCTGATGATTGGTCTCGCGGGATTACTTTCGATCATCGGTGGTCATACCGCTCCGGTCAATTATTCCGCCTCAAACTGGCTGCCAAAGGGCGCAACCGTTACCTTTTATAGCGCGGTGATCCTGGCGCTGCTGGGTATCGAAGTGCCGTTAAATATGGGCGTTGAGATTCGAGAGGTACGGTCGATTACACGTTACCTGCTCTGGGGGTCGGTCGTTGTGATGGCAGCCTATCTCATCGGCACCTTTGGTGTCATGACGGCTGTGCCTCTGAGCGATCAGGGCAATCCCTCGGCAGTCGCGGAAGCCGTGCAGAAGGGTTTTGGTGGCGCGGGTACCATCCTCGGCACTATAGTAAACATCATCTTCATCGGCTTCTTCATCTTCAACACAGCCGTCTACAATTATTCGTTTGGGCGGCTGTTGTTCGTCTCCGGCCTGGATCGCCGCCTGCCACCGGTGATGAGTAAGGTCAACCGCAACCGCGTTCCCTGGGTAGCAGTGATGGTGCAAAGCATCATTTCCGCGGTTTTCACCGCTGTTGCCTTTATCCTGGCTCCCCTGGTGACGAATGCGCTATCACCGACCAATCTTTCAACGGTGATTTACGACATCTTACAGGCCGCCGTCACGGTGATCTGGTGTGTCTCGATGGTGATCCTGTTTGTGGACGTGATCATCATTCGTTTCAAGTTCCATGAAACATTTACCAGGATACGGCTGGCCCCCGACTGGGTCTTCTACCTGTGCGCGGTGGTGGGAGCCGTCGCAACAGGCTATGGGGTCTATGCCACCTTCACCGGTCCCTGGACACCCTTGCTGTCACAATCGCAATGGGTGCTATGGATCGGGGGTATTGCGGTGCTTTCTCTGGTTATAGGAGTGGTAATCTTCTTCATTGGACAGGCCACCATTAAGGGCGAAGTCACCGACGAGGAGATTATCTCTCAGGTAACTGGCGGAGCAGCAGGGGGCGAGTAGTTTTCAATAGGAGAAGCCGCCAGAGTCCACGCTGTGGACTCTGGCGGCTTCTCCTATTGAACTGTATTAACGGTACGATAGGGGCGCGGCCTGTATGGAGCCGGTGTCCTCCAGGATTTTGCGCAACTGTTTGGCGTTCGAGCGTTTCGTGCAGGCGCAAATCTTTGGCGATGCGATCAAGCGTAGCCCGATGAGTTGTGAGCAAGCTTACAGCAACATCATAGGCCCACTTGACAATACGATTGACTTCCTCGTCGATGATGGTGGCCGTCTTCTCGCTATATTCGCGCGAGCCGGTTGCCAGCGATGTACCCGCGAAGGGGTCTTCGCGCTCGCTGAAGGAGATGGTACCGAGCCGTTCGCTCATGCCCCAGCGCGCCACCATCTGGCGCGCAATGGCCGTCACGCGCTGCAAGTCGTTCTCTGCGCCGGTAGTGATGCGCCCGATAGCCACCAGTTCGGCGGCGCGCCCGCCCAGAGCCGTCACCAATTGCGACTCCAGAAATTCTTTCGAGTAGTTGTAGCGGTCATCCAGTGGTGTGTATTGCGTGACGCCGAGGGCCTGGCCGCGCGGGACGATAGTAACTTTGGTGACAGGATCGACATTCTCGGTCAGCAGGCCGGTCAACGCATGTCCGCCCTCGTGATAGGCCACGACGTTCAAGTCCTCTTCGGTCAGAACAAGCGGGCGTTCCGCGCCAATCAGGATTTTATCCAGCGCCTCTTCAAAGCAGTTCTGCGTGACGTAATCGAAGTTCCGGCGCGCCGCCAGTAACGCGGCCTCGTTGACCAGGTTGGCGAGATCAGCTCCGACCATGCCCGGTGTGCCACGCGCAATAGCTACAAGGTCAACTTCAGGCGCTAGAGGTACATTCTTTGAATGTATCTTGAGGATGGCAAGACGACCATTCCAGTCAGGACGTTCCACCGTGACACGCCTGTCGAAACGCCCCGGACGCAGCAAGGCTTTATCGAGTCCATCAGGCCGGTTGGTAGCAGCGATGACGACGACAGCCTGCCGCTGATCAAAGCCGTCCATCTCTACCAGCAACTGGTTGAGCGTCTGTTCGCGTTCGTCATTGCTGTTGATGCTCGAACCACGCTGGCGACCGACCGCGTCGATTTCGTCGATGAAGATGATGCTGGGAGCGGCTTTCTTGGCCTGGTCAAACAGATCGCGCACGCGACTGGCGCCCACGCCGACCAGCACCTCTACAAACTCGGAGCCGCTTATCGAGAAGAACGGCACGCCTGCTTCTCCCGCCACCGCGCGCGCCAGCAGCGTTTTGCCGGTTCCCGGAGAACCTACCAGCAGCACGCCGCGCGGTATCTTGCCGCCCAGTTTCTGGAATTTTCCAGGCGTCTTCAAAAACTCGACCACTTCCACGAGGTCGTTCTTGGCCTCGTCCACGCCTGCCACGTCCGCGAAGGTGGTGCTGGGACGATCTTCCAATATAACTTTGGCCTTGCTCTTGCCGAAGCTGAAAATGTTCTGCTGCCCCTGGTTGGCGCGTCGAAAAATGAAGAAGAAGACGCCGATTATCAGCACCCAGAACAACAGGGTTGGCAGGATGCTCAAGAAGGCGCTATTATCAGAGGGCGTCTTCGCCAGATAGCTGACACCATGCGCATTCAGCAAAGTGGTAAGATTGGGGTCGCCGTTGGTAAGCTGCGTGAAGTGGAAACTGGTGGCGGCGGATTTGCTTTGTCCATTCACATCAACTAAGGTCTGGGGTGTTTTGAAATCACCATTGGCGTCCTGCCCGCTAAACGTCACATCTTTGACATTGCCGGCAATCACCTCCTGGTAAAACGTGCTATATGGTATCTCAACCGCATTCGGGTTGCTATTGTTTGATCCCTGCGTAAAGAACTGGATCAGGTACCACCCCAATAATACAAGGCCCACCACGATTAAGGTGCGCACAATCAAGCGCGAACCCGATGATCGCGGCGGACCGCCACTGCCATCGCCGTTATTCCCGCCATTTGGGTTAGGACGCTGCGGGCTGTTCGGCCTATCATTAGGATTACGCTGGTACATATATTTGGTCCCGACATCCATAGATTTCGACCTGCTTTCTTATTGCGATCGGGCGCAATGTAACGGATACGATCTTGCTCTATATTGACGCCATCAAGCGCGTCGCTACAATTTCGTTATATTAAGGATAATAACTTGTTTTCAGGCTACTCGCAAGTGCGAACGCCTTAAATAGCATTCGCTCCTACAATGAACACGTTACATATACGTATCAGATTACACGAAAGTTGCCGGGTTTAGCAGTTACTTGCAATGATTGCTAAAGATAGTATACTTTAGTTTTCAGCCAGATAGCGATATGTTTTCTCATTTTGCTGCCAGCTTTCCTCGAAAGCTTTGCGCAAATCAGGCGACATCACAGGGCGTATCTCCGCCGGGCGAATTTCAATAGACAGTAACTGCCCATCATGGAGACTCAGGCGTTCCACCTCCTCCTTTGGAATAGTTACAACATAGCTGTCACCGACTTTACGTAGCTTCTGCCAGATCATAATAATCCTCCTCTTTGTATACACCGTATATACCGCTGCTACAGATGATACGACATTATTTTCCTGATGGTAAGGTAGCCAGATAGTATATAACAGGGCTTTTCTGTAGCGGGTGAGCGTTATTATTTAGCGAAAGTTACCAGGGCGGGGGCAGAGCCGCCGTCCGTACCCTGCTACGCAGTGGGGCGCGAAGCCGTACGTCGCAGGGTAGGTGTCATTCTGAGCGCAGCGAAGAATCTGGCTCGCTGGACAGGAGATTCTTCGCTGCGCTCAGAATGACACGACGGGTCGGCCTTGCCCCGCCCTGGTCAACGCTCGCTTGATGCAAAAACTTGACGGCCCCCCCTCTGTAGCTTCAATCTTGCGATCAGCGGCCCCAGGGCTTATACTATAGCCACACCAGTATACTTCAATTCCACGACCACAAAACAGACATACAGGCGAGGGAACATGGTATGGCAAACAGTGATCCCTGGATTGGCAAACAGGTAGGAAACTATCGCATTGTCGAGATCATCAATAGCGGCGCCTTTGGCAGTGTCTATAAGGGGAAACATCTCTACTTTGAGCATGATCCTGTTGTAGCAATCAAACTACCGCGCGCAGCGTTTCATACTGAGGAGGAACGCGCAGAGTTCATGAAAGAAGCTCAGTTGCAACGGCAGCTACAGCATCCGCATATCCTGCCCATCCTTGACGCGGGCTTCCAGGACGGCATTCCCTACCTCGTCACCATGCACGCCGCGGGCGGCTCGCTGCGCGATCGTCTTGTCAAACGCAAGGGTCAACCGGCGCCTGTCGATGAAGCCGTTGGTATCCTGACGCAGGTAGGCCAGGCTTTGCGCTACGCTCACCAGCGCCAGCCGTCTGTTGTGCATCGCGACCTCAAGCCCGAAAACATCCTGTTCGATGAGAAGGGCCATACCTTGCTGGCCGATTTTGGTATTGCCGTGCTTCTATCAAGCGTCCGTACCGGGCTAGTTGGCTCCAGTGGGACACCTCCATATATGGCCCCGGAACAATTCGAAGGGCTGGCCAGCCCAAAGAGTGACCAGTATGCCCTGGGCTGCATCGCCTACGAACTGTTGACAGGACGCAGGCTGTTCAATATCCCAAATCCCACCCTGGAGGCATTCTGGTACCACCATACCAAAGTTGAACCGGTGCCTCCCACCCATTATAACCCGCAACTCCCGGCACACATTGAGCAGGCTATCCTTACAGCGCTCTCAAAAGACCGCGTCAATCGTCATAGTGATGTTTCTGCTTTCACCCAGGCATTGATTAAGCCACCTGTACCTGTAGGAACGACTCTTCTCACGTACCAGGGGCATTCTAACGAGGTGAATGCAATCGCATGGTCGCCCGATGGCAAGCGCATCGCTTCTGGCTCATGGGATGAGACGGCGCAGGTCTGGGAGGCCGCGACAGGGCAGGCGCTGGCGACCTACCAGGGGCATACTGACGGGGTGAATGCAGTGGCATGGTCGCCCGATGGCAAGCGTATCGCTTCTTCTGGCTCTGGCTTTCGTGAAGTCAAGATATGGCAAGCGGAATAGTGTCGAACTGGTGAACTATTGTTTCTTCTTTTGGACTTTTACATAGGCCAGATAGTGTATAATTCGAGCGTATCAAAAAGAAAAAAACCGGGGGTAAGACGTGGAACACAATTATGCACTAATTGTCGGCATTGAGCAGTACCAGGATGCGGCGCACTTTGCGTCGCTGCCGTTTGCGCAGGCGGACGCGGAAAGTTTGTACCAACTGCTCATTGATCCCGAACGCGGGGGCTGGCAAGCCGGAAACGTGGTATACCTGGCCGGTGAGAACGCCACCCGCGATGAGATCGAAAGCCAGTTGCGCGATCTTTGCCTTGTGCGCGCTCAGTCAAACGATCTGGTTTTGCTTTATTTCTCCGGTCACGCGCTGCTCGATCCTGCCACGCGAGATGGCTACCTGGCTTTACACGCGACAAAGGCGGAACGGCCTGCCACCGGCCTGCACATCCCCACGCTGGTCGATCACTATCTATACGATTCAAAAGCTGGCAATATCCTGACCATTCTGGATGTCGCGCATAGCGGCAGCGCGTGGAATCACGCGAAACCTGCCGAAGAGACCGCGCTGCTTTTCGGCCAGTCGCTCAGCGATTTGCCGCGTGATAAAGGACGCGTGGTGCTGACATCGCAGCGCCGGGGCGAAATATCGCGCTCGCAGATGGAGCAAGGACACGGCGTTTTCATGTCGCATGTGATCGATGCCCTGGAAGGAGAGGCAGCCAATCCGCGCACCGGGCGCATTACACTTGGCACACTTTACGATTATCTCGCCGAAACAATGGAACGGGACGAGGGCCACCAGTACCCGCAAAAATTCGGCCATGAATATGGCGCGATGACGCTGATCGAGTGGGCGGAATGGAAAACCGCTTCCGCGCCTCAACCTCCTGGCCGCGAACGCCGAGTGGCGGGAGTCGAAGTAACGCCGCTGCACATTCTCACCGGCCATCATGGGCATGTCGATGACGTGGTGTTCTCGCCGGACGGCACGAGGATTGCCTCGTGCGGCGAAGATATGACCGTGCGCCTGTGGGATACCGCGTCGGGCGCGCTGTTGCGCACTATTACGGGACACGAAGGGGCGGTCATGGGCGTGGATTACGCGCCCGATGGCAAGATGGTTGCCTCATGCTCAGAGGATAAAACGGTGCGCTTATGGGACGCTCACTCAGGCGAGGCTTTACAGGTCTTACAGGGACACAATAGCGCGGTCTGGACAGTAGCCTTCTCATTAGATAACCGTATGCTGGCCTCTTGCTCCAATGATGAAAGCGTGCGTATCTGGCAGCCTGCAACAGGCGAGACTATGCACGTCTTGCAGGGACATCATAACGTGGTGGTCGGCGTCGATTTTTCCTATGACAGCACGCTGCTCGCCTCCTGCTCTTTTGATAAAACCATCTGCCTGTGGGACATGCAAACGGGTACGCTGCAACGCCGCCTGCGCTACAGCGATATCGTCTATGGCGTGGCGTGGTCGCCCGATGGCAATTTGCTGGCCTCCTGTTCCGCCGATGGCTCCATCTGCCTGTGGGATACCTCCAACGGCCAGCTCGCGCAAATACTAACGGGTCATGATGGAGCGGTCTGGACGGTCGATTTCTCCGCCGATGGCCGCCTGTTAGTTTCCGGCTCGGAAGATGGCTCGTTGAAATTATGGGATGTGCGCCAGGGCCGCGCCTTGCAAACCATCAATCATCGCATTGAGGTCTACGGCGTGGTGTTCGGGGCCAATGGTCTGCTGGCCAATAGCGCCGAAGACGGCGCTGTGCGCGTCTGGCAAACAGAAGTCATCGAGGGGTAAAATAACAGATAGAACAAATGGATGTAACAGCGACGCTGTTACATCCATTTGTTCTATCTGTTACATCCCTACTGTTTCGATTGTTTTGCGCACAATCTCTACGAAATCAGGTTTGATGCTTGCTCCACCCACGAGCGCGCCATCGATATCAGGATGAGCCATAAATTCGCCAATGTTATCCGAGGTCACGCTGCCCCCGTAGAGGATACGCACGGCCTGGGCCGCCTCGTCGCCATACATCTCACCGAAAAGCTGGCGAATGTAAGATATTACCTCGCCCGCGCCTTCGGCGGTGGCAGCTTTGCCGGTGCCGATAGCCCAGATCGGCTCGTAGGCAATCACTACCTCTTTCACATGTTCGGTTGGCAGATGACCGAGGCTAAGCTGTGATTGGCGCTGAATTACTTCCCGCGTCTGACCAGCGTCATATTGATCTGGACGCTCGCCAATGCACACAATCGGGCGCAGCCCGTGATGCAGGGCTGCCAGCGTTTTCTTGTTGACCAGTTCGTCGCTTTCGCCGAAGTAAGCGCGACGCTCGGAGTGACCCAGAATGACGCTCGTGCATAGTTCGCGTACCATCGAGGGGGCCAGCTCGCCGGTAAAGGCTCCCTTTTCCTCGAAGTACATATTTTGCGCGCCCAGTTCGATACGCAGGTGATACTGTTCGCGCAAGGCGTGTTGGACTGCCGCCAGCGAGACGGCTGGCGGGCAGATGATCGAAATGATATGCGAGGATGCTTCAACGAGTAGCGCCAGGTCTGGCAGTATCTCCCCGGCAAAGGATGCTGCCTGCTGTGGGCCATAGTTCATTTTCCAGTTACCCGCTATAATGGCGGTACGCGCTGGTGTTTTCATTTGCTTTTATCCTGTAATGCCGCCACACCCGGTAATACACGCCCCTCGAGGAATTCGAGCGACGCGCCGCCACCGGTTGAGACATGCGTCATGCGTTCAGCCGCGCCTGCCGCGTCTACTGCCGCCGCCGAATCGCCACCACCGACAATAGTGATTGCGCCCGCCTGCGTGCGCTGCGCCAGAATGTCGATGATAGCATCGGTGCCTCTAGCAAATGCAGGCCATTCAGCTACGCCCAGCGTGCCATTCCAGATAATAGTGCGCGCATTTGTCAGAGTTGCGCAGAACGCCTCTATAGTTGCCGGGCCAATATCCAATATGCGCCAACCCGCCTGTACATCATCAGCAGCAACTACTTTATGCTGCGCCTCGGCTGCGAAGCGGTCCGCCACCACCACGTCAACCGGCAACGACAGATTCAGTTTATTGCGGCGTGCCATACCTACCAGATCACGCGCCATCTCCACTTTGCCTTCTTCGAAGAGCGAGTCGCCGATTTCATAGCCCCCGGCTTTGAGGAATGTGTTAGCCATACCGCCGCCGATCAGTAAGATATCAACCATACTAATGAGGCGTTCGAGAACTTTTATTTTATCCGACACCTTCGCGCCTCCCACGATAGCGGCAAAAGGCCGCTGCGGATGCTCCAGAGTCGAACCCAGGAAGTTAAGCTCGCGTTCCATCAGGAAACCAGCTACGCCGGGCAGGAAGCGCGTTACACCCTCGGTCGAGGCATGAGCGCGGTGCGCGGTGCCAAAAGCGTCATTGACGTAGAGTTCGCCGGGCGCGGCAAGTTGCTGCGCGAAAGCGGGATCGTTCTTCTCTTCTTGCGCATGGAAGCGCAGATTTTCTAGCAGTAAGACCTGGCCCGCCGAAAGCGATCTGGCTTGCATTTCTATTTGCGGCCCGATACAATCCTCAGCCATTTCAACCGGTCTGCCCAATAGTTCGCTCAGCCGTTGGGCAACGGGCGCGAGGCTCAACTTCTCGACTACTTTGCCATCGGGTCGTCCCAGGTGCGACATGAGGATGAGCGCGGCTCCATGATCGAGAACATACTGGATGGTAGGCAAGGCGGCGCGAATGCGCGTATCGTCGGTGATGTGCCGCTCCGCGTCGAGCGGCACATTGAAATCGACGCGCATCAAGACGCGCTTTCCAGCAACATCAATATCGCGAACGGTCTTCTTATCCATGGCGGTGTTTTCCTAAAACCCTTTTTGCGCGATGAAATGGGTCAGGTCGGCCACGCGGCAGGAATAGCCCCATTCGTTGTCATACCACGCAATGACCTTGATCATATTACCCATAGCCATCGTGGACAGGCCATCAATGATCGAGGAATGAGAGTCGCCCCGGAAATCGGTCGAGACCAGAGGCTCATCAGTGTAGTCGAGAATGCCCTTGAGCGCGCCCCCGGCAGCATCCTTGAAAGCCTGGTTGACCTCGTCTTTGGTGGTCTCTTTGCGCAAGACTGCTACGAAATCAACGACCGAGACGGTCACGGTCGGTACGCGCAGCGACATACCATCGAATCGTCCTTTGAGTTCGGGAATAACCAGCGCCAGTGCGCGAGCCGCGCCGGTGCTGGTAGGAATAATATTCGCCCCGGCTGTGCGAGCGCGGCGCAGGTCTTTATGAACCTGGTCCAGGATGCGCTGGTCATTGGTGTAGGAGTGGATGGTATTCATCAGGCCCTTCTCGATGCCGAAGGAGTCGTTGATGACTTTGGCGGCAGGAGCCAGGCAGTTAGTTGTGCAGGATGCATTAGAAATGATATGGTGTTTGGCCGGATCGTACATAGCATCATTGACGCCCAGCACGATAGTCAGGTCTTCGCCTTTGGCCGGCGCGGAGATGATGACTTTTTTCGCTCCGCCTTTGATATGGGCAGCAGCTTTATCCGCGTCGGTGAAGAGACCAGTTGACTCGATCACCAGCTCTACGCCCATGTCGCCCCAGGGAATCATGGCCGGGTCGCGCTGCGAAATCACTTTGATGCTATGCCCGTTGACGATCAATGAATCGGCGGTGGCCTCGACCTCGCCGGGGAAACGGCCATACGTGGAGTCATATTTCAAAAGGTGAGCGTTGGTTTTGGTATCGGTCAAATCGTTCACGGCCACAACTTCGATTTCGCGTGGATAGCGTTCCATAAGGGCTTTCATCGATTGACGCCCAATACGTCCGAAGCCGTTGATGCCGATGCGAGTGGTCATAGTCTATCTTCTCCTTTAACACGGTGTTACCGCAAATGCAATTTACTGCTTGCGTAGTAACGCTGGCACAATAAATGTTTCACGTGAAACATTTCACAAATATCGAGGATATTGCTATCCTTACGCTTACTATCAGAGTATCATGTAAAGCGAACCTTCATCAAGGCGAGATATCACAATTCGCATACATTTTATAGAGGTTGCGAGATGCGTGCGTGCAGGGACGCGATAAATCGCGTCCGCCAACAGGAACGTAATTTGCCAACACCGATGCGCGATTTATCGCGTCCCTAATGAATTTTGACGACCGAATGGGGTAAATTCGTGCTTATTGGGACGCTTGCGTCCCCACCTCCCTGATGATTTTTTGACAACCAAACAGGGCAATCACGCTCCTCCGAACGCTTGCGTCCCCACCGTCCTGTAGGGACAAGGGGAAGGGTAGGGTAGATGAGGGGGCCTTGTGCTTGTCCTCGTCGGAGTGCGACCATCATGCCTCACGAAACCCAGGCGAATCGCGCTGCCACCAGGACAAGCACAAGGCCCCCGCCCTTCCCTGCATCCGCCCCTTGTCCCTACAGGACGGGGCCACGCCCATTAATGCATTCGGTTGTCAATGTTTATCAGGATGGCGGGCAGGGCTTGTGAATTATTGCTGAGAGAGGCTTCCCACAAGAGATAAGATAGCGATATCAATTTCACTCTTATCTAAAGGAGACGCCTCCCATGTATTGTATCGCACGTCGTTGTGTCCTTCCCTCTCTCACGTCAGAGCAATGTGATCACTTGCTCGCTGAAGCCGCCTTGCAGAGTCTGGCTGAGCTGTTGGAAGCGGTGCCTGATCCACGCGGGGCGCATGGCATGCGCTATGATCTGCCTTTCTTGCTCGTTTGTTTGCTCGCCGCGCTCTTGTGCAACTGTGACGGAACCGAAGCGGTCGCGCAGTGGTGCCGCGATCACGTAGACTTGCTCGGGGATGTGTTTGGTCCCCGACTGTTTCTGACGCCCAGTGGCTCGTTGTATCGTTGGCTGTTACCACAGCTAGATGCCTCTGCCATTGAGCGCGTGCTGGGCAAGTGGGTGCAAGCGACCACGGTGGCTCCTGCCGACGAGCCACTGGCCCTCGATGGCAAGACGGTGCGAGGAGCCAGATCGGGGGAGCAGACGGCTCCCCATCTGCTGGCCTTCGTGACCCATCACAGCCAGGAAACGTTCTGGCAAGTGCGCGTGGACGAGAAAACCAATGAGATCCCCGTCGCCAAGCAGGTGCTGCCGACCTTGCCCATCCAGCAGCGGGTCTGTACAGCCGATGCCTTGCATACCCACGCCGAGTTCCTGCGCCTCATGCATGCGTTGGGAGCCGAGACCGTCTTGACCGTCAAAGGCAACCAACCCACGCTCTACGATGACCTGGCCACCTATTTTGCCGATCCGCAGGCCCGCTATCTGCAAGCCGAGACCGTTGACCGCCGACGGGGACGCACCGAAGTCCGCACCATCAAGGTCAGTACCGAGATGAATGCCTATCTGGCCCCGTCCTGGCCCTTTGTCGCCCAAGTCGCTCAACTGACCCGCACCGTGACCAAGGCGGGCAAGACGACCATCGAGGTCGTCTATCTTATCACCACGCTCACTGCCTCTAAAGCCAGTCCTGAGTGCTTACTGGACCTCAATCGTGGGCATTGGAGTATTGAGAACCGCACTCATTATGTGCGCGATGTCACCTTCGGGGAAGACCGTTCCCGCTTGCGCACTGGCAATGCTCCACAGATTCTGGCCGCCTTGCGCAATCTCGCCATTACCCTGATCCATCGCTTTGGCTCCTCTCACATCAGAGCCACTCGACGCCATTTCGCCTCCTGTCCTCAGCAAGCTCTCGCCTTGCTTGGCTTTCCCAAAGGAGGCCAGCAATAATTCACAAGCCCTGGGATGGCGGGCATGTCTCGTGATTACCCGATTCGGTTGTCAATGTTCATCACATCATTCAATGCACGGAACGGGAATGACGCCGATTGAAAAGCGGATATAGTCATCGCTATAGCCGAAACCGGAACCGGGTACACCAGCTATGCCCGTTTTCTCAAAGAGCGAGAAAGCGTCTTCACCCTGGCGCAACCGGCTCCAGACATAGACGGTAGCATCATCGCCAGGATAGATCTCCTCAAACAGACCTTGCTGCGCGTTGATCAGGCTCAATTGCGCGTTTAGCCGCGTGCGACGCAGACGATAGAGCGCGCGTAACTTTTCGATTAAATGAGGACGTGACTGGATGAGGCGATAATAGGCCATGTAGCGTAGTTGCCACTCGCCCGGCAGCGAGGCCGTGCTGTTGGTCCAGCCAACGCCAAGCGCGGGCGCAAGTGTATGGTCGCCAATCGTCACGTAACCGAAACGCTCGCCTGTGAGGGTATACGATTTAGAGAAGCTGCTGATAAAGATGCTGTGCCGCAACACATCGGGCGCCGTAAATGCCTTCATACGCTGTAAGTCCGCTTCAGGCTCGGATGTGCCAACATAAGCCAGGTCTGCCAGCATATAAATGTCGCGCCCGGCTTCCCAGTAGGGGCGCAACACAGCGAAAAGCGCGTGGAGTTCATCAGCAGTGTAGGCAAAAGTGGTGGGATTATTAGTGACAGTAAGGTAGATGAGGCTAATATCCGGCCATTGTTTGAGCAAAGTATCAAGCTCAGCCGGTGTCAACTTAAAACTGTCTTCGGCTTCGGTGCGGAAGCGATGCAGTGTATAGCCGTAGGAACGAGCCTGCCATTCTGGCACGGTGAAGCCCGGCTCAGGAAAAAGGATAGCAGGAGTAGCTCCATCGCGCTCGCGCAAAAACAGGCTCGTGGAGCGTAACACTTTATCGGCGCCATCCATTGCGCCCAGCGCCAGATAGACCTGTTCCTTCTCGACAGGTAGACCCCAGCGTTGCATATCTCCCGCCAGCCATTCGCGCAATAGCGGATTGCCGATACCAGGTATATCATAAACGCGCACATCAAAACGCTGTTGAAGCAATGCGCGCTCGCAATGCATCATTTCTTCACGCAGCCAGAGATAGGTATCGCCACTGGCCGTGTAGCCATGCAATTGTTCTCCAGGCAGCGCCACCCCTAACTCGTCGGCCAGCGTACGATAGTCAGCCGGGCCACCGGTATTGCCCTCGCACTCGCTCACGCGGCGCAGATTTACGTCACCAATAGTACGGTTGACGATCTCAGCCTGTAATATTTCTTCATCAATATGAGTATCGCGGCATTGTTGTTCCAACTCGCCAACCATGCGAGCCATAACGCGAGTTGGTCCCGGCCCCTGCATAATAAAAGGCCGGTATCGCGCCACTATTTGCTGGCGCATGGTTCTCAGCAATGCGCGTTGTTCCTGGTACGAAAGGGGTAAAGGTGGAAAAGACGCTGCTATATCTACAGATTCTTTGCGGGTAATCGTCATAGTTCTTTCCTCCAATTGCGCTCACATTGCGCAAATTATTCTGAGGCGCACAATCTCCATTGACTGCTTTCACCTGGAAGTGTAGCACAATATTCTATGCAGTGACAACATCGCCAGGGCGGGGGCAAGCAGGCGGATTCTGATGAATTTCGACGACTGAATGGGGAAATGATGGGGACGCTGGCGGCCTGATGTCCTGATGATTTTTGCCAACCGAATGCAGGAATGCGCGTAACCCCGTCCTGTAGGGACAAGGGGTGGACGTGGGGAAGGGCGGGGGCCTTGTGCTTGTCCTGGTGGCAAAGTGATTCGCCTGGGTTCCGTGAGGCAGGATGGTCGCACTCCGACGAGGACAAGCACAAGGCCCCCTCATCCACCCAACCCCACCCCTTGTCCCTACAGGACGGAACTATGTCATTACCCTATTCGGTTGTCAAAGTTCATTCGGGGACGCTTGCGTCGCCCACCACTACGGATAATCCGACCTTTTCGTTAAATTGACGACTATGGGGCCGGGCTTGTCCTTGCCCTGGCGATGCATGCTTTCGCGTAATGTTTCATGTGAAACATACATCTATTAGGACGGTTCACATGTTTCACAATAAAAATGTTTCACGTGAAACATCTGGAGTTATTCGATTCCTTCGAACGCTTCACTATGGATGGCTTGCGCCAGCGCGTTGATATCGGGAGATAGCACGCGATCGTGATCGAGTTTTGCAACGTAGGAACGCACGATTTCATAAGCCTGCAGCACTCCTACACCCGGTTTCAGAGGTTTACGAAATTCGAGCATCTGCGCCGCGCTCATCAATTCGATAGCAACAACCTGACGCGCCTCTTCGAGGATACGCAGCAGTTTGTGCGCGCTGGTTGCGCCCATACTATTGAAATCTTCCATGCCCGCCGAAGTGGGGATAGAGTCGATGCTGGCCGGATGCGCAAGCACCTTGATTTCGTTGACCAGCGAGGCGGCCACGTATTGCGCAATCATAAAACCTGAGTTCAAGCCGGGATTGGGCGTCAAGAACAGCGGCGCGCCTCCCTCGTCCCAGTCGTGCGGCCCCATCAAATTGAAGATGCGCCGCTCAGAAAAACTCGCCAGTTGCGTGAGTGCGATTGCCAGAAAGTCCAGCGCCAGGGCGAGAGGTTGTCCATGAAAATTGCCGCCGCTCAGCACATCACCTTCATCGGGGAATACCAGGGGATTGTCGGTGACAGCGTCCAGTTCGCGCCCGAAAACGCCCGCGCTGTAGTCCAGAGCATCGCGTACCGCTCCCAGCACCTGGGGAGCGCAGCGCATGGTATACGGGTCCTGCACGCGAGGGCAATCCGCGTGACTGACATTGATCTCGCTATGCGCTACCAGTCTGCGCAAACGTTCCGCGCTGATCTGTTGACCGATCTGTCTTCTCCGCCTGTGAATGCGTTCATCCAACGGCGCATGACTGCCCATCAAACCTTCGATGCTCATAGCGCAGGCTACTTCAGCGGCGCGTAATAAGACCTGCGCGTCATGTTGAGCAAGCACGGCGATGGCTTCCATAAGATGGGTGCCATTGATGAGCGCCAATCCTTCCTTCGCATGAAGTGAAATAGGATTGAGCCCAACACGTTTGAGAGCTTCCGCGCCGCTATATTGCTGTCCCTCGACGATAGCTTCTCCTTCGCCAATCAGTGTCAGGCCGAGATGCGCCAGGGGAGCGAGATCGCCACTTGATCCTACCGAACCACGCGACGGAACCACCGGAAAAACACGCGCATTGAGCATAGCGATCAGCAATTGCACCACTTCGACGCGCACACCCGAATGACCACGCGCCAGGCTCGCCGCAAGCAAGAGCATCATTGCGCGCGTCACTTCTTCGCTTAATGTTTCGCCCACCCCTGCCGAATGGCTGCGCAACAGGTTATGTTGCAAATCCGTCAACTGCTCGTGCTGGATGCGCACGCGACTCAAGTGGCCAAAGCCGGTTGTCACGCCATACACTTTGCGCTCTTCCGCCGCCAATGTATCGATTACCGCGCGCGCTGCCTGAATACGCGCCACCGCTTTAGTATCCAACTCTACTGGAGTGTAATGCCGCGCTACCGCGATTACCTGTTCCGGCACGAGCGCCAGTCCATCGAGCGTGGCATATGTAAATTGTTGATGAGGATGTTCCGTCTTCATCGGTGAAGTTTCCTTTCTGGCTACAATGCCTCTTAATACGCATTGTAGCAGATTATGAGAGGCGGCGTAATTCATACCCTCTTTTCTTGCTGCGCGTTCGCCACAATTTGCGCCGTAGGAGCGGCTATCATTAACGCCAGCGTCACGAGAAGCAATGGGAGATTGATCAGTCGCGTGATTACATCCAGTTGAGTTGGAGCCAGCAGAACCAGGAAGTAGAGACACTGCGCCAGACCCGCGTATTTGCCCCAGACTGTTGAACCGAAACGCACCGGGTGCGCGAGTATAAAATAACTGGCAAGGGCAGCCAGCAAGGGCAGCAGAAAGCGGGCCAGCATAAGTATCCCTATCCATACTGGCAAAATGCTATTCTGGATAAGCATCAGGGTGACAGCCAGATAAAGACAAAAGTCCGCTTCGCCATCGGTTATCTGACCAAGTTTGCTCTGCCTATGCGTGCGACGCGCGATCTGCCCATCCAGGATGTCAGTGATGATTCCGCACAGAAAAATCAGTAAGATCAGTACCGTTGGAGTTGATACACCGCCCACCAGTCTACCCAACAGAAATGACGCGCCCAGCCCACGCAATTGCGTGCAAAAATTGGCAAGCCCGACGATGGGAAGCAGCGCTCCCGTCTGCGGCTGGCGATTCAATCCCAGGTGCCAGTACAGATCGTTGATCTGCCACGCCACACAAAACAAAAAGCCCGGCAAGAGACGCAGCGCACTGGCTGGCCCCTCCAATCCAAAGCTGGCTGCCAGCAGCATAAGACCTGGCACACACAGCGCAAGGCTGACACGACCCCACGAATGTTTCAAGCCCGGATTGGCTTTCGCCGTCTGCCGCGACATTTCCCACGACCGCGCAAGAAAACGCGCCCACGCCATCGGGCTAAATTTCTCATGGCGTAACGTCGTGAGCAAATCAACGACAAACTGGCTTTCATTGGAAAGCGTCGAAGCCATGCAGCTATTCTTTCAGAGACAAAATGTTTCACGTGAAACATATTCAGTGTGCCAGGGCGGGGACAAGCCCCATAGGCGCGAACGTAACAAACGATTCCCAGGGCGGGGACAGAGCCACCGCCCGTACCCTGCTACGTCAGCGGGAGACAGCGCAACGGGGAGAACGGACCTTCGTACAGGGTACGGGCGGTGGCTCTGTCCCCGCCCTGGTCGCGTCCCACCGCCTAAAGTTCGCGCTTATGGGGCTTGTCCCCACCCTGGCACGCAATCACGCGATAAACACCGAATGCACGAGATTCACGCCGAAGTGGTAGCCAATTTCGTGATAATCCGCAATCGACCAGAAAGCCAGTTCGCCGCGTTTGCCCACCTCAATGCTGCCCGTCATTTCATGCAGCGCCAGGGCGCGCGCGCCGTTAATAGTGGCCGCCGTTAGAGCTTCTTCCAGCGACATACCCATAGCCGACATCGCCAGGCCCAATATCATCTGCATGTTTTCACAATACGAGGTACCCGGATTAAAATCGGTCGCCAGCGCCACAAGTAGTCCGCGCTCAAGCAGACGCCGCGCCGGTGGATAGGGACTGCGCAGGGTATATGAGCATCCAGGCAAGAGCGTTGCCACCACCCCCGCTTCGCGCATAGCGTCCAGGTCGGCATCGCTGGCGTAGTCGAGGTGATCAGCGGATATCGCGCCCAACTCTGCCGCCAGTCTCGCGCCACCCGACGCGCTCAATTGATCGGCGTGAACTTTGAGCAGATAGCCCAGTTCTTTCGCGCGGGTTAGAATGCGGCGGCTTTCATCCAGTGAAAACGCCTCGCGTTCGCAGAATACGTCACAGAAACGCGCCAATCCTACAAACGTGGGCAACATTTCTTCAACCACAAGATCAACATAGGCATCGCGCTTATCGCGATACTCCGGCGGAACGCTGTGCGCTCCCAGAAACGTCGGCACCACGCGCACGCGGCTATATTCATACGCCGGGCTGGTCTCCATCGCATTCAGATTGTTGATGATGCGCAGGCATGTCTGCTCCGTGATCTTATCCAATCCGTAGCCTGTCTTGACCTCGACAGTTGTCGTGCCATGATTGCGCATTGTATGAAGTCGCCCGGTCGCCAGTTCCGTCAGTGTTCGGGTATCCGCGCCGCGTGTCGCCTGCATAGTCGTCAAAATACCGCGTCCCTGGGCAAGCAACGTGCCATAACTTACTCCCTGGCGGCGCAAGTGAAACTCTTCTGACCGGTCGCCCGCGAAAACCAGGTGAGTATGTGAATCTACCAGGCCCGGCGTAACAACCATGCCCTGCGCGTCAATAGTGGTAATCTCGCCCACAGAAATATCGGTATCGTGCTGGAACATTGGTTCGCTTTCATCGTCATGGCCCAGCCAGACAATCACCCCGTCATGCAAAGCGACTGCCGCATTATCTATAACTTGTAAGAGACCGGACGCTCCTATAACTGGTTGTTGCGCAACTGTGACAAGCTGCCCGATGTTGCGAATGACCATGTCTGCCTGGATATGCGCTGGCTGTTGCAATGGATCAGGCATTATTTCCATGCCTCCTCTGGAATAGAATAGTCTGATATCACCCACGTTATAACACACCAGGAGCGGAGCGTCGAGTCAGCAAGCCTAAGTAATCTGGTTTTCATTTGCTTTCGTAGTAACTGATAGCAGCATGATGTATGCTGAACAATCTTGATACAGTACCCTGAAGCAAGGAGTTTACATGTCATCTATTCGCTTCGTACCAACCCAGGTGCGTGGCATCTTCGACTACGTCGGAGGCATCGCTTTAATCAGTGCGCCGTTTCTTTTCGGATTCTTCAGTGTTGGTGGAATAGCCGTCATCCTGCCTATGGCGCTTGGCGTCGGCCTCATTGTCTATAGCCTCTTGACTCGCTATGAACTGGGTATCTCCGCCATTAAGTTCATTCCGATGCCCCTGCACCTGCTCTTCGATTTCGTAGCAGCCGCGCTCATCGCCGTCTCTCCATTTCTCTTCGGCTTTTACCATGATGCGCCCAATGTATGGCTCCCTCACCTGATTTCAGGTATCGTCGTCATTCTACTCGTGCTGGTTTCGCAGACACAGCCCCGAACACGTACAGCCAGAGCCACCGCTTAACCCTGCACTCAAAGAGAAAAAAAGCATTATGCGTCTGTGGCGCATGATGCTTTTTTTCTCTTTATCTTCCCCTTGCTCAATAACTGTGGATTTGATACACTATTGGCAACAGTGAGGAGCGCGATAAATCGCACCTCTGAAGTCTTAAAGAATATCAATGAAAGAAAACGCTTATGCGAGCAATTGATGATAGTCGCCCCAAATTCGCGGCGGTTATACGCGAATTACTGATCTGGAAGCAATTGCCGGAAAGCGATATGGCACGCCTGGTTCCTCGCTATTTTCTGGTGACGGACGACTTTCGTGATATGGAAGATCAGGGTTTACTCACATTGGCCTTTTACGGCGACGAATATGTGTTGAACTTGACTACCTATGGCCGCCTGTGGCTGGAACAATACGACGCAGAGCAGAAGGAGAGCGACAATGCCCGGTTATGATGAAGAAGAGGCATTTCCATACAAAACAATTGGCACCGACGAAGCAAAACAAATGATCGAGGCTGGAGCGCGCATCATCGATGTGCGGCAGATGGACGAATGGAATCGCGGGCATATAGCCCAGGCTGCACTGGTACCCATCAATGGTATTTACTCATTCGGCAAAGCCCTCAAGGAACTGAAGCTTTCCGCCGATGAAGCAGTAATCTTCGTATGCGCCAGCGGACAGCGCAGCGCGTCCGCCGCCGAGATTGCCCTGGTAGCGGATCTGAACAACGTCTATAACCTGGCGAACGGGATGAATGGTTGGATGATGAGGCGTTACCCGGTAGAGCGGTGAAAGTAAGCTTCCCCATGTCGTACAATAGACAGAGCAATATGCTGAGAGGAGTAATACATCATGCCCCTGCTTGAAGGAAAAAAAGTGCTCATTGCCGGTATAGCCAATCATCGTTCCATTGGCTGGGCTATCGCGCAAGCTTTCGCCCGCGAAGGCGCGCAACTCGCTTTTACCTACCAGGAACGTATGGAAAAATATGTGAAAGAGCTGGCAGAGAAGATTCCCAATACCCCCACCATTCTCTGCGATGTGCAGAGCGACGAGCAGATTGACTCCGCGTTTGAAAAAGTCGGGGAACTCTACGGCGGCAAACTTGACACCTTTATCCACTCGGTCGCCTTTGCTCCCCCACAGGAACTGGAAAACCCTTTCCACCAGACTACGCGCGCCGGTTTTCAGACCGCCCTGGATATCAGCGCCTATTCGCTGGTGGCAATGGCGCGGAGAGCCGTGCCACTCATGCAGGCCAACGGCGGCGGCAACATGCTGACGCTGACCTACATGGCAAGCGAGCGCGTCATGCCCAAATACAACGTGATGGCGGTGGCGAAGGCTGCGCTGGAGTGCAGCGTGCGCTACCTGGCCTTCGAGCTGGGCGAATTCAATATTCGCGTCAACGCCATTTCAGCCGGGCCGCTCAATACGCTGGCCGCGCGCGGCGTCTCCGGCTTCACCACCTTTCGCGGACACGTTGAGACAGCGGCTCCTCTGCGCCGCAATATCGAGCAGAGCGATGTTGGCGACGCCGCGCTCTTCCTGAGCAGCAACCTGGCGCGTTCCATTACCGGGGAAATCATGTTTGTGGATGCCGGCTACAACATCATGGGAGCATAGAAAAACAATTACATCGTTGTGCGTTCCGGTCGGAAGGCCGGCATACATAGCGACCAGTAAATACACGGGTGATCCGCGGATGCATTGCTGTAGATCACCCTTGTTCCGCGACCTACCATACATGATTCGCCAGCGCCCACCTCCACGCGCGCTCCATCGGCTTCGATCGCCAGGGAGCCAGTGACCACCATCAGCGCTTCATCGAAATCTGCCACCTGCGCTGCTTCGCGCCACGCGGGCGGCGCTGTCATATGGGCGAGGCTAAATGAGTCCTGCTGTGTATGCAGGACTCCGAAATGCTCGTCGATGATCTTCCCATCTTCACGAGGAAAGATGGTGCCATGCGATACTTTCCGTATCATATGCTTCCTCTCTTACTGTTCGTACCTTCGTATGGGCGGACTCTGCCGCGCCGGCTCTCCACACTTGCTGCAAAAACGGGCGGTGGGGAGATTCATATGGCCGCAGGGCCAGTGTACCATAATCTGTGTGCTATCCCCCGCTGCATTTGACGTACCCGAAGCAATTGTATCTGGCGGCCTGGATACCGGCGGCTGGTATGATTGAGGCGGTGCAGACCATACCGGCGGTTGCGGGGCAGACTGCGCAGGCGGCGTGCCAAAGGGCATCGATGGATTGCGCGGCGGCGAATATGCCGGCGGCGTTCGTGGTAAAGAAGGAGAGGGAGGAGGCCCCTGGTTTACAGGTGGCGGCGTAAATGGGTACGCTCCATTAGCGGGTGCGCTATAGTTCTGTTTGTTTGTTGCCAGCGCAGGCTTCTTGCCTCTACTCCGCGCGATTACCACTCCGAATAGCAATACTCCCAGCACAATCACAGCGCCACCAGCCAGTAAAAGCCAGTTATCTATCAGGAATGAAGACGCCGACGAAGGAGATGTTGAAGGTGTTGCAGTTGGCGTCGCTGCTATCTTCTCGATTTTAGCCTGTTGTTGCGCGTACACCAGGTAGCGATTGACGCCCTTAAATTGCGGATAAGTTGTGGCAAGCTGTTGCAACTCTTGCGCGGCCTTATGCCAGTGGACGGAACTTGTTGCGCTATAATCGTTAAAAGCCTGGGTCCATGCCTGTTGAAATGACCCAGGCGTAGTATTCAGGTTCAGTTGTTGCACCAACAGCTGCGCGCTATTGCTCGCTTGCAGGAAACTGGTACTGCCCTGCGTGCCGATGCCGAAGCTGACAATACCCACCACTTTCCCGGTCGAATCCAGCGCGGGGCCGCCACTATCGCCGTGTTCCACGTTGCCGCCTACTTGAATGAGGGGCGCGCCCGTATCCGTCGTCTTGATCGAACTGACATTAACGGTATTTACCGACGAGGTAAGCAGGTTAGTCGGTGTTGTACTGACATCACCATTGCCAGGAAAGCCGATGATAGTGAGCTGATCTTGTACCTGAACGCCGGAAGAGTCCCCAAGCTGCACCATCGGCTTGTTATCCATATTGCTGACGTGGATGATAGCGACATCTTTCTGATTAACGGCGCTCTGGGCTTCGATGCGATCAACATTTGAAAACACATTGGAAGGGATACTCTGGAAAGTGGTTGCGCTCAATGGGCCGGTGAAAGCGAAACTCAGGTATATCCTGCTCAGAGGCGTATTATACTGGCTGGTAGAGTTCAACTGGCCGCTCGCCAGCGCCTGCGCCACCTGGGCAGCCGAGACCTGGGGATTGACCTTCAGTGTCTGATCCATGTAGGTCGCGACGTCCTGCGCCGCCGTCTGTTGCAAGAAGCTATCAAGGTCGGCTTGCGGCGGATTGACGACATGATCGGCGGTTAAGATATCACCGTGCGCGCTGATAAATGTGCCGGAACCCGATAAGCCCAGCGGGTAGCCGTTGCTGCCATCCTGGGGAAAGGTAACATCGCCCGACGAAAAATGCACGATCAATTTGCCATTTACCTGCGTAATGATGCGCACCACCGCCGGCTGCGCAATATCTACAGCGCGCACGACAGGATCGGCCACATTACCACCAGGAATATCAAAAGTATGCGCTGACGCCACGCCTCCACCAGCCAGCATACTCATCAATGCAATGATGCCAGCCATGCATAGAATAGACAATAGTTTTTTTTGTATCTGTATTTTTATCGATCTATCCATTTACGTTTACCTGCGCTTTGTTCCGCTCAATCTGTATTATAAAGGGTTGGGTTACACGAAAAGCTTCTCGTAGTAATTAAAAGCATTATACCTCATTTTTTTGGTAATCGATATGAGCTATTCCACAGTAGCGACATCTCTTGTGGGTGTCCCGTCCTCATTCCCGTTGATGATGCAACATGGATACAGTCAAGACGGGACACGGACACCCACAAGGGGCGTCGGCTACTGAATCGCAGCTTGACAAGCGGCTCTCCAGCATGTTAGCATTTACCCATGAACGAAAAGAGTCGCCATCATTATCCGTATAAACACATCGCGCATGATTTCGCCGCATAAGCCTGGCACATTTGCTTATGCGGCGGAAAATGGTGCCGGTGTCTGAACGCCTGTCAAGGCTACCGCTACTCTCTTGAGCATGTCAATTGCGCGGGGTAGTGATAGTTTTCGTTGGTAACTCACCCGACCTTTTCCCCGTTTCAGTTCTCGCCATCTCCATACTCTGCTTAGCATCGCACGTATCGCCAGGTTCTCCGCTTTAGTACTTTTTTGTCACTCGTGACACACCAATATCCCATTACATTAGTTTTTTAGGGAACCTGACCAGGGAGAATATAAAAATGTTACTCGTGAATTTTTCAAAGGTAAGCAAAGATTTTGGCGGCAACTCCGTCTTTCGCGAAATCGACCTGGAAATTATGGAGGGCGAGCGCATCGGGCTACTAGGCGAGAACGGCGGCGGCAAATCCACACTGCTCAAGCTGCTGGCCGACCTGGATGAGCCGACTAGCGGTGTCATTTCGCGCCGCCGCAACATGACTCTGGGCTATCTGCGGCAGGAGGCGGATCCAGGCCAGAGTCACAAAACAGTCTTCAAGGCCGTTTCCGAGGTCACACAGGAACTGGTTGACCTGCCCAACCTGCTGAACGAACTGGAGACGCGCATGGCCGACCCCGCTATTGCCGACGACCCGGACGAACTGGCGCGCGTACTAGATGAATACGGCAGGGCGCAGGAACGCTTTGAGGCATCGGGAGGCTATAGCGGCGAGCATAATGTTGAGGCGGTATTGCAGGGCCTGGGCTTCGGGCCTGCCTGGTATGACATAGAGGTTGGCTTGCTGAGCGGCGGCGAGAAGAAACTGGTCAACCTGGCGCGTATCCTCCTCAAGTCGCCCGATTTGCTCTTACTCGACGAACCAGACAACCATCTCGATATCGAAGCTAAAGCCTGGCTGGAGCAGTATATCGCCAGCTATTCCGGCACGGTAGTAATCATCTCGCATGACCGCCTGCTGCTGGATCGCGCCGTCAAGAAAATCTTCGAACTGGAAGACGAGCGCATCTCGTCCTATGCCGGCAACTACAGCTACTACTTCGAGGAACGCCAGCGCAGGCTCCAGAAGCAATTCGAGCTGTATACCCGCCAGCAGGAGGAGATCAAGCGACTGGAAGGCGTGTGGCGACAATACCAGGGCTGGGCAAAATTAAATGACAAGTTCGCCACCAAAGCTGAGGATACACTGAAACGTATCGAGCGCATCAAACGCGAAGGGGTCAGTAAGCCAATCCTGTTGCGCGACAAAATCAAGGTCAACCTGGACTCCGACCGCAGCGGCAAGAAAGTGCTTGAGGTCAAAGGGCTGACCAAAAGCTACGAAGGGCGCGCGCTTTTCCAGCCCTTCGACCTGACCATTCTGTATGGCGAGCGCGTCGGCATCGTAGGAGCCAACGGCAGCGGCAAAACTACGCTGCTTCGAACTATGCTGGACATACTACCAGCCGACGCTGGCACCGTCAAGATTGGAGCCAGTGTCATCGCCGGCTACTACGCCCAGGAACAGGAGACGCTGCCCTTTGAAAGCACGCCGCTCGACTTTGTGCGCCGCATCAAACCGATGAGCGAAGCCCAGGCCATCGCATTCCTGAGCGGCCTGCTCTTCTCCTACGACGACATTCGCACGCCCATCCTGCGTTTGAGCGGCGGGGAAAAGAGTCGCCTGCAACTGGCGCGCCTGGCGCTGACCGACGCCAACTTCCTGCTCCTCGACGAGCCAACCAACAACCTTGACATTGCCTCCGTCGAAGTACTCGAAGCCGCTCTGCAAGAGTTCGAGGGTACCGTGCTAACCGTCTCGCACGACCGCTACTTCCTCGACAAAATCGTTACCAGGATTGTATCGATTGAAGAAGATGGGAAGGTGAAAATGTATCCAGGGAATTTCTCGTATTATTACGAGAAGCGCAATGCGTCTCATGCAAAATAGATGTTTCTCTTTAAGTGAAGCCCAAAAATCCGCTTTTCCAACAGTGGTAGAAATACCCACGGCAATATGCTATAATAAGTGAAGTTAATATCCCACTTACGGCAGATTTGGAGACCTTTTAAGGTATGCAATATACACCCGGCTCGGATAACAGTTTGGGGGCGGGGAACAGTAACGGTAGTTCGTTTGTCAATCGTCGCGAGGCACGCGCCAGTAATGATACAGGTATGTTGCCCATCGTCACTACGGGTCGCAATTACGCGGGTTCGCTCGATCTTGAAAAACTTATCGCCAGTTTGAAGGAACTCTTCACGCAAGACCGCCAGGTTGCCAGCCAGCAAGATAGCACGCGCTGCGGCATCTGCTACATGCACTTCACGGTAAGCGAACTCTATTATCGTGATGAAGAGGGGTTCTACATGTGCAAAGGGTGCGAACGCGCCCTGGGCAAAACCAGTGTTCCCATGTTGCGCCGCCAACAAAAACATTGAGTAAAAACACTTGCAGCAACACACAAAGCCGATGCTTTGTGTGTTGCTGCAAGTGTTTTTACTCTGCCATTATACCTGCTTCCTCAAATTCTTCTTCATTTACTTCGCGGAGGTCTTCGGGGCGATCCAGGCGGTCGAAGAAGAGAATGCCGTCGAGGTGATCGATTTCGTGCTGGAGCACGCGCGCGTACCAGCCTTCAGCGCGCACTCGCACGGGCTTGCCGCGCGCATCCTGCCCCTTGATCACAATCGAAGTGGCGCGCCGGATGTTATCACCCGCGTAGCCGGGAATGCTCAGGCAGCCCTCGGTGCCGAGTTCTTCGCCCTCAGCCTTGATGATCTCCGGGTTGAAGAGCGCGATTTTGTTTTCTTCATACTCGGCCACAAACAGGCGAACGGAAAGGGCGATTTGCGGAGCCGCCAGCCCTACACCGTGCGCGACATGCATGGTCTCGAACATGTCATCGACCAGCTTTTGCATCGAGGCATCGAAGCGATGCACCTTTTTGGCTTTCTGCCGCAGTATCGGGTTTTCCGACGTAATAATTTTGTGAATTGCCATACGATCTTTTCTCACCAGATGGACACAATAAACCAAACAAGATAAACCGAATGCGAAAAGTGGACGCGATAAATCGCGTCCCTACAGGGTACCGTTGTTTTTAATCAATTATATCGTATCATATATGGCATGAACATGCTAGAGAATATCGCGGCTTTTATCGATCAGCATCATTTGTTCCCGCCGGACGGCAAAGTGATTGTGGCCGTGTCGGGCGGAGCCGATTCGCTGTGCCTGCTGCACCTTCTCCATCAACTGTGCGGGCCGGGCAAACGCTATCCCGCCATCTACTTGCATGCCGCGCACCTCAATCATCAATTGCGCGGCGAGGCCAGCGAACAGGATGCCGCCGCCGTCGCAAGCATTGTCAGCGCGTGGGGCCTGCCGTTCACCGGTGGCAAATTTGATGTCCCGGCGCTGGCACGCGCTGAACATCGCTCCATCGAAGACGCGGCACGGCTGGCGCGCTACCGTTTCCTGCGCGAGGTTGCGCAGGGACAGCCCATCGCCGTTGCCCATCACGCCGATGACCAGGTGGAGACACTGCTGCTGCACTACCTGCGCGGCAGCGGCTTATCCGGCATGGTGGGGATGCAGCCGCGCCAGCGTGACATTATTCGCCCTCTGCTGGACGTTACCCACGCGCAAACCGTAGACTACTGCCAGCAACACGGCATCGAGCCGCTAGAAGATCTGAGCAACGCCGACCCGGCGTACACCCGCAACCGCATCCGCCATCAACTGCTGCCGCTTCTAGAATCGATCAACCCCGGCTTTCGCGCCACGCTTTTACGCAGCGCCGCAGTGATGCGCTCCGACTTTGACTATATCGAGACACAGATTGATGCCTGCTGGCCACAGGTTATTCTCACTGAGCAAGATGACACCATCGCCTTACAGCTAGAGGCACTGGCAGCATTGCCCATAAATCTGCAACGGCACCTCTTGCGGCGCGTCACCGCCCAACTTTGCGGCGGTCAATCGCCCCTGGAGCCGCGCCACTACACGCTGATCGAGCAGCTATTGCAGGGTCCGGCAGACCGGCAAGCGCGCTCGCTCGATCTCCCGCGAAGCTTGCGTGTAACTCGCGTTTTGTATAAAGCGACTTTTGAACGTCTTCATCACGTCGGCCTTATGGATGAACGCGATAACGGCAGACGCGATAAATCAGGACGCGATAAATCGCGTCCCTACAACGATGGGGAAGAGGTGACATTGTCGATTCCGGGCGAGGTCTTTGTGCCAGGGACAGCATGGATCGCCAGGGCAGAGATGCTTACAGGCCCCTTGTTGGAGAAAGTAAAAGACGCGCTGCGCCGCGAGAATTGGCCGGAAGTATGGCATTTGCTGCCAGCAAGCCGTTATGCTGTATATATAGATGCTGCCAGCATTGGTTATGTGTTGCGAGCGCGCACCCGGCTTCCCGGTGATCGTTTGCAACCGTTAGGTATGCTTCATGAAAAAAAAGTGCAGGATATCCTGGTGGATAAACGCATCGCCCGTCCGGCGCGTGACTCCATTCCGCTCTTTTTTTCAGCTATCCCATTGCATCTGGCTGGCAGGTATCGCTCTCGACGAACGAGTGCGTTTGACAAACAAAACAGAACGCATAATGCGTTTATCTATCGTTCCAGCGTAATCACGATTAGGGACTCCAGCGCGAGGGCGAGTCCCAGACCCGTATAGGGTAGGGGCGGGGCTTGCCCCCGCCCTGGCAATTGACCGGCGTAATCACGATTAGGGTAGGGGCGGGGCTTGCCCCGCCATGGCAATTGACCAGCGTAATCAAGGAGAGGACATGCACGAAGACATCGAAGAGGTACTTTTATCATCTGAGGTCATCCTGGAGAAAGTGAAAGAACTGGGTAAGCGCATCACGGCTGACTACTGGGATAAGAACCTGCTATTACTGGGCACGTTGAAAGGGGCTGTGCCATTTATCGCGGATTTAGCGCGCGCCATTGATCTGCACCTGGAGATCGATTATATGGCAGTCTCCAGCTACGGCAATAGCACCGAGTCGAGCGGCGTAGTACGCATCCTCAAAGATCTGGAAGGGCCTGTACAGCACAAAAACGTGCTCATTGTAGAGGATATTGTGGATAGCGGTCAGACGTTGCATTATTTAATGGATGTCTTGCGCCAGCGCAGGCCGATGAGCCTGCGCGTCTGCGCCCTGCTCGACAAGGGGCGCGAGCGCGCCAAGCCCGTTGAACTTGACTATACCGGCTTTCAAATACCCGACCGCTTTGTAGTAGGCTACGGTCTGGACTATGCCCAGCGTTATCGTAACCTGCCCTATATCGGCATCTTGAAACCGTCGGTCTACGAAGATCAGACAACCCGCCCCGAAACCTTGCACAAGAGTCCGGCTGAAGATCACTAGAGAAGGAATTTCATGTCATGACAGCCGTTGGCGTGATTGGCAGTGGCGCGTGGGGAACAACCCTGGCCATCCTGCTGGCAAACAAAGGTCTGGAAGTCACGCTGTGGGAACACCGGCCCGAACGCGCCGTTGCTACCCAACAAAGCCGCGAGAACACGCTGTTCCTGCCCGGCTTCCATCTTCCAGATAATCTGCGTGTCACCTCTGATATTGCGCAAGCGACGCGCGATAAGCAGTTGTTGCTCTTTGTCACACCTTCACAGCGGATGCGCGAAAATGCGCGCCTGCTCGCGCCCTATCTCGGTCCCGATACGCTGTGCGTGAGTTGCAGCAAAGGTATCGAGATCGGCAGCCTCAAGCGCATGACCGAGGTCATCACGGAGGTAATTCCCTCTGCCGCCCATCGCATCGCGGCATTGAGCGGCCCCAATATTTCGTTTGAGATAGCCCAGGGCAAACCGACCGCCGCAGTGGTGGCATCCAGCAGCGAAGAGGTGGCAGTGCGTGTTCGCGATATAATTAGCACTCCCCTGTTTCGCATTTATACCTCAACTGATGTAATAGGCGTGGAACTGGGCGGCGCGTTGAAAAACATTATCGCCATCGGCGCGGGTTTCAACGAAGGGATGCAGTATGGCGAAAATGCCAAAGCCGCCTTTATCACCCGCGCCCTGGCAGAGATCGCGCGCCTGGGCATAGCGGCGGGCGCGCATCCTCTGACCTTCATCGGCCTGGCAGGTATCGGCGACCTGATCGCTACGTGTGCCAGCCCGCTCAGCCGCAACCAGCAACTTGGCCGTCGTCTAGCGTCTGGCGAAAAGTTGGAAGACATCCTGGCATCCACTCATAGCGTCGCCGAGGGCATCTATACAACAAAGGCTGCCCTGCAACTGGCAAAACGCTACGGTGTTGAATTGCCCATCACCCGGCAACTCAGCCTGGTACTCTTCGAGGGTCTTGATCCCCATAAAGCCGTGCCAGAGCTGATGATGCGCGATCCCAAAAGCGAAATGGAGGGGATGCGTTAGATCACACTACACGTATCAAATGGTATTCCCTGGCTCCTTTGCGCATCACCAGGTATTGCCCCTCGATCAAAAGAGAGCGGTCAAGCAGGGCCTGCGCATTGGACACGCGGCGATTATTGACATAGATGCCGCCGCCCTCGATCAAACGCCGCGCCGCGCCGCGCGACGTGGCATAGCCACAGGCGATCACCGCGTCCACCATGGGCAGTCCCTCGCCCTCGAAACTCGTTGCCGCCAGGTCGCTGGATGGCACTTCCGCGAAGATGTCCAGCACGTCTCGCGCGTCCAGGTCGGCAATTTCTCCGCCAAACAAGACTTGCGACGCCTGCATCGCTTTGCGCAGCTCGTATTCGCCATGCACCATGCGCGTCACTTCTTGCGCCAACTGTCTCTGCGCCACGCGCTTCTCCGGCGCGCCCTCCATTGAGGCTTCCAGCTCCGCGATTTCAGCCTGATTAAGCATGGTGAAGAATTTCAGGTACTTTATCGCGTCGCGGTCGTCGGTATTGATCCAGAACTGGTAGAAGCGGAACGGCGAGGTAAGATTTGCATCCAGCCAGATCGTCCCAGCCTCCGTCTTGCCAAACTTGACGCCTGCCGATGTCGTCACCAGGGGAAAGACCATGCTATAGCCACGCACACCGCGCAACTTGCGGATCAGTTCGGTGCCGGCCACAATATTGCCCCACTGGTCGCTGCCGCCCATTTGCAACGTGCAGTGATAGCGATCAAACAACTCCAGGAAATCGTAGGATTGCAGCAGCATATAACTGAACTCGGTGAAAGAAATGCCATCGCCCTGTTCGTAACGCCGCTTGACCGACTCTTTCGCCAGCATGTAGTTGACGGTAAAATGCTTGCCCACGTCGCGCAGAAAATCCACCATGCTGATAGAGGTCAGCCAGTCCGCGTTATTCACCAGCATGGCCGGGTTGCTCTTATGCTCAAAGTCCAGGAAGCGGCCAAGCTGCCCGCGTATCCCTTCGACATTGAAGGCGATCTGCTCCTTCGAAAGCAACTGGCGTTCCAGCGTCTTGCCGCTGGGGTCGCCGATCATGCCCGTCCCACCGCCCACCAGCGCGATAGGCTTATGCCCATGCTGTTGCAGCCGCACCAGTTGCATAATCTGCACCAGCGAGCCGACATGCAAACTCGCGGCAGTAGGATCAAAGCCGATATAGCCAGTCAGAGACTCTTTCAACAACGCCTCGTGCAGCCCCTCGGAAGCATCGTATAGCATTCCTCGCCACTGAAACTCTTCGTAAATGTTCATGATGTAACTGTTCCTCCTATGCCTGTCATTCTGAGCGAAGCGAAGAATCTCAATCGACGGGCAGATAAATTCTTCGCTTCGCTCAGAACGACAGGCTATGCCTCATCAATTTTGTAGGATACAATGATTGCAGGGCCTATTGTAGCAGAGTAGCCAGCGTTTGTCACAGGTAATCATTCAAACTGACATACTGTTGTCACACCGTCAGGTTACTATTGAAAATAAGATATAATTGCATATACAGCCACACAGGAGGTATCAAATGCCCGATACTACGCAAAAAGCCGTCCTGATAGAGTTGCAGACCATCCCAGGGATCGGCAAAAGCATTGCTATGGACCTGTGGAACCAGGGTTTTCGCTCCATACAAGAACTGGCAGGCCAGGACCCGGAAGAACTATACGTCCGGCAATGCGAGTTGCAGGGAACACAGGTTGATCGCTGCCTGCTGTACACGTTTCGCTGCGCGGTCTATTATGCATCACACGAGCAGCACGACCCGGAACTGTTGAAGTGGTGGAACTGGAAAGACAGGACGCAAGTAACCGTATAGAAGGAAGAATAGCATCATGCAACGACAGAACATCGCTACAGGTACACCCTGGGAACCCATCGTCGGCTACTCGCGAGCCGTGCGCGTGGGCAACACCGTCCACGTCTCAGGCACCACAGCCACCGATTCCAACGGGCAAATTGTAGGCATCGGCGACCCCTACGCTCAAGCCAGTACAAACCCTCAAAAACATCGAGTCCGCGCTGCAACGAGCCGGGGCCAGCCTCAAAGATGTAGTACGCACGCGCATATATGTCCTCGACATAGAACGAGATTGGGAGCAGGTCGGCAAAGCGCACGGCGAGTTTTTCAGCGAGATTCGCCCCGCCACCAGCATGATCGAGATCAAACGCCTCATCTCCCCCGACATGCTCGTCGAAATCGAAGCCGAAGCGATTATACCATCAGCATCGCATCCCCAAAGCTGAAAAACCGGTATCGCTCGCGTATCGCCTCGTGGTAGGCTTTTTCGATCAAGTCTTTACTGGCGAACGCGCTCACCAGCAGCAGCAGGGTGGAGCGCGGCAGGTGGAAGTTGGTAATCATGGCATCCACCACCTGGAAATGATAGCCGGGCGTGATGAACAGCCGCGTCGCGCCGTGAAAGGAACGAATCTGCCCATTGTTAAAAGCTGCCACACTCTCCAGCACGCGCACTGCCGTCGTGCCAACCGCGAAAACGCGCCCGCCAGCCCTGCGCGTCTCATGAATCAATTCAGCCGTCGGCTCGTCCAGGTCAATCTCTTCGCTGTGCATCTTATGCTCGCGAAAATCATCCACCTCCACAGGCCGGAACGTATCCAGTCCCACATGCAGCGTCACAAATCCCACGCGCACCCCCTGCCCGCGCAGTTCGTCCAGCAGGTGCGGCGTGAAGTGCAGCCCGGCGGTAGGCGCGGCAGCCGACCCGCTGATACGCGCATACACGGTCTGGTAACGTTCCGGGTCCCGCAGCGTCTCATGAATATACGGCGGCAGCGGCATACGCCCCAACCTGTCGATGCATTGACGCACAGTTTCATCGGGTCTATTTACCCAAAAGCGCACGATGCGCCCCCCGGCGTCGGTGCGCTGCAATATTTCGCCGTGTAGCAATTCCGCGCCGTTCTCATCGCTAAAAATGATGCGCGATCCTTCGCGCAGGCGTCGCCCCGGACGCACCAGTGTCTCCCAGTAGTCGGGGCCGAGATCAGCGCGTTCCGCTAGCAGCAACACTTCTACCGCCCCACCCGTTCCAGCCCGATGCCCCAGCAGACGCGCCGGGATAACGCGGCTCTGGTTAGCGATCAGCAGGTCACCGGGTCGCATGTACGCGCCGATTTCATGAAAGCGGCGATGCTCCATTATGCCCGTCTCGCGATGCAACACGAGCAGGCGCGACGCATCACGCGGCTCAATGGGCGTCTGCGCGATCAGTTCCTGTGGCAAATCGTAATCGAAATCGCTGATGTTGTAGTTCAAGATGGCCGGCCCTTCCTAGTAGCGTGGTCTTCTGCCCCATTTTACACCACGTCGGCGAATTTAATATACCGCACAAGGGACTACGGTTCCACCACCCATGGGGTGCCAGAGCGACCGCCAGGAGTCGCCGGTGCCCTTCGCTTGTCACCCTGAGCGCAGCGAAGGGTCTGGGCGTGCCTCGCATCGAGCTGCCCGGCGAGCCAGACCCTTCGCTGCGCTCAGGGTGACAAGCGAAGGGCCTCCTGGACACGGCCTTAGCACCCGATAGGTGGTGGAACATTCATCTCTTTAATCTTGCTTTTTGGCGTAATTGTGATAAGCTGTGTCAAACTGGTTCATCTACATCAAATAATGCACAATTTGAGCAATAACATATAGAGAGGGAAAATGCTCATGGAGTATCAGATAGCTCTCGCGCGCAATCTCGCCATAACCCCTGAAGAATTTGCTGCCGCGTGGAACGACACCAGTACAGCGCGCGCTGCCGCCGAAGTCCACCTTTCCGAAGCTAAAAGCGTGCAGTTCTTTGACCCTACCATGGCTTTCACAATCTTGCTCAGCGTTGGTACGAACGTCGCTAGCAGCGGGCTGTATGACCTACTTAAAGACGTTGTCCAACGAATACGGGTGAAAAACGCGCATACTACCCCGACTCCGCCTGTAATACCTCCAGGCGCGCACATCCATATCGTGGAAACGCAGAAGCCCGATGGCACTCGCATTCTGGTAATAGATATCGTTTAACCATAAGTAATAGATATCATCTGACCATAAGCAGTTAAGACAGGAGTGGTGGACATGGTATCGAGAAGCATAAGCATTCAGGAGAAGACTGAAGAGGCTGGCGGCTGGAAGGCGGTAGTGAGATTCAACAACGGCCCGGAAAATCCTGTTACCATCAGTAATCCTTTCACCTCTAAAGAAGAGGAAGATCTCGAGTGGTACTTTGAGCAGCACCTTGAGCTTCCATTCCTCGATAACGTGCGCGCTGAAGATGCCGCCGCCAGCATCACTGCTTATGGCGAGTCGCTTTTCAAACAGGTTTTCACGCAAAACTCTAAAGCGCATTTTACCTACACTACCGCTCTTCAGTCAGGTTTGAACGACGTACAGATTGAGATTGAAGGTTCGCCCGGTTTTCACGCGCTCCACTGGGAGGCCCTGAAAGACCCGGAGATGGAGAAGCCGCTGGCCTTGCACGCAAAGATAATGCGCAAAAATCTCCAGGCCCAGAAACTGGAACTATCCGTGCATACTTCGCCCACCATCAACTTGCTGGTTGTGGTTGCGCGTCCCTATGGCAAGCGCGATATCGGCTATCGCACCATCTCACGCCCTCTCTAGTTGATTCGCTGCGCAACGCTGGTCTGCCCGTCCAGGTCGACATCCTGCGCCCCGGCACATATCGGGCATTGGAAAACCACCTGCGCGAAACAACGGCAAAACACGGCGAAGGCTACTATCACGTGATCCACTTTGATGTGCATGGCTCCGTGCTGACATATAAACAATTTCAAAGCATCCAGAAAGAACCTCAGATCAACTCGCACCAGTACAAGTCGTATGCTCACAAGAAAATCCAGCCATACGAGGGCGTAAAAGCCTTTCTGTCATTTGAAGTAGACGTAGACGAAGAAGATAAAAAGAAACAATCCGACCTCGTCGAGGCGTCGGAACTGGCCGCTTTGCTCGTCACACACCAGATTCCCATTACTATCCTCAACGCCTGCCAATCCGGCAAACAAATAGGTGACAGGGAGACCAGTCTGGGCAGCCAGTTGATAAAGGAGGGTGTGCAACTGGTGCTGGCCATAGGCTACTCGGTGAATGTGCGCGCCGCCGAATTGCTGATGAGTACCCTCTATCGACAGCTTTTTGCCAGCGATGAACTGCTGGTCGCCATCCGTCACGCTCGCAACGAACTGTATAACGACAAACAACGCAATGCCTACTTCGACCAGTACATCGACCTCGAGGACTGGCTGCTGCCTGTCGTCTACCAGAACCAGCCCATCGCGCTGCAACCGCGCGAGTTCACGCCGCCGGAGCGCGCCGCCTGGTTCGAGCGCGAGGCAGAGAAGAAACGGTATACCCCGTCCGAGCCGCAATATGGCTTCGTGGGCAGAGATATCGATATTCTGCACATCGAGAAGCGTTTGCTCACCAGGCGCAACGTACTTCTGGTCAGAGGCATGGGCGGCGCGGGCAAAACCACGCTGCTCAAACATCTGGGCGGCTGGTGGCACACCACCGGCTTCGTGCAACGCATCTTCTACTTCGGCTACGATGAACGCGCCTGGACGTTGCAGCAGATCATGACCGAGATGGCGCAAAAGCTGTATGGCGCAAAATATTACACCGATTTCCAGCCACTCTCTCCAGCGGCCCAGCAGGCCATGCTCGCGCAAGAATTGCGCAGCCACAACCACCTGCTGATACTGGACAATCTGGAATCCATTACCGGGGCGCAGCTTGCCATCCAGCACACGCTGCCAGCGGACGAGCAGCAAGCTTTGCGCAGTTTCCTGACCGACCTCACCATCAACGCGCCATCAAAAAAATCCACCCTGGTGCTGCTCGGCTCGCGCGGCGGCGAAGACTGGCTGGCAAAGCATACCTTCGAAGATAACATCTACGACCTGCCCGGCCTGGACGATGAAGCCGCCTCCACGCTGGCCGACCGTATCCTGGAAAGTAACAATGCTACAAAGTATCGCCAGGACCCTGACCTGCGCCAGTTGCTCAAGCTGCTGGATGGCTACCCCCTGGCACTGGAGGTGGTGCTTGCCAATCTTGCTCATCAAACGCCAACCGAAGTGTTGAATGCATTACAGGCCGGTGACAAAAAAATCGACAAAGATATCAACGATGGAAGCGAGAAAGAGCCGGAGAGCATCTTCTTAGAAAAAACCGAAAGCATCCTACGCTGCATAGACTACTCCCACAATAACCTCTCACAGGAAGCGCAACAACTGCTGCTCTGCCTGGCACCCTTTACCTCGGTGTTCTGGACAGATAAGAACATCTTAAACAACTATATCAATGAACTACGACAGCAATCTGCACTGGCCGCATTGCCCTTTGAACGCATGATGGAGGTACTGCGCGAGGCTCAAAATTGGGGTCTACTCAGTTCCGATCCTGATATTCCGGGCTTCTTGCGCCTGCAGCCCATCTTGCCCTACTTCTTGCGCAACCGCCTCTACACGCCTGAGCAAGCAGAGGCGCGTAAGGCCATCGAAACTGCTTTTCGCCAGCACTATGACCAGCTAGGAGCTATGTTGTATCAGTTGCTCCAATCCAAAGATTTAAAAGAGCGACAGGCGGGACAATTGCTGATAGGTCTAGAATATGAAAATCTGGTGACAGCGTTGAACCTGGCGCTAAAAGCACAAGTGTCGATTCGCAATGCTTATTTTGCTCTGTTCCACTATCTAATATCGATTCAAGACTGGCAACGCGGGCTTGAATTGAGCCAGAAAACCCGTGAGGGTTTAGAATCCTATACTCCTGACAAGTTAATTGGTTCGCTAGGTGGGAATCTTGCCATTGTCATCAACAGAATAGCAAGTACACAAATCCAACTCAAACAGTATGGAGCAGCAGAGGCTTCCTATAAGAGCGAGCTTTCCATCTGGGAGAAAATCGAAAGTTACGATCCAAAAGTTATTAAGCAAAATGTTGCTTCTATCTATCATCAGTTGGGCAGGGTCGCACAGGAACAGCGCCAGTGGCCACTGGCCGAAGCCTACTACCAGCAGGCCTTGCAGCTCAAAATCGAGTTCCATGACCGCTATTCCCAGGCCTCTACCTACCATCAGTTGGGCAGCGTCGCACAGGCACAGCGCCAGTGGCCACTGGCCGAAGCCTACTACCAGCAGGCCTTGCAGCTCAAAATCGAGTTCCATGACCGCTATTCCCAGGCCTCTACCTACCATCAGTTGGGCAGAGTCGCACAGGAACAACAGTTGTGGCAGCAAGCACGCGACTACTTTTTGACAGCCTTGCAGATATATATGGAGTATAAAGATAACTTTAGTGGTGGCGTTGTGTTACGCAGTCTTGCCCGGCTCTGGAAGACCAGCGGTGATGCCAATCTGCCCACCGCTATTGCGCCTCTTGTGGGTGCCAGCGTGGAAGAGACTGAGAAGTTGTTGCGCGAGATGTTGGAGGGGGACAAAACTGGAGAGTAATCTCTACAAGAAACGCCCCCGCCGTCCTGTAGGGACAAGGGGTGTGGTGGGGCGGACGCGGGGGCCTTGTGCTTGTCCTCGTCACATCATGATTCGTCTGGGGTTCCATGGCCCCCCGTTGATGTTTCCCCTCTGCGTCTCAGGCAATCCCGGCGAATCGCACCCGGACGAGGACAAGCACAAGGCCCCCACCCATCCCCACATCCACCCCTTGTCCCTACAGGACGGAGGCAACCGGTTCGTCCCCAGCGTCCCTACGTCCTACATCACCCCACCATCTTTCTCAGGCGTTACCGGTTGCCACAGGCCCGGCCCTAAACCATTGC
Source organism: uncultured Chloroflexia bacterium (assembly GCA_963769535.1). Taxonomy (GTDB): domain Bacteria; phylum Chloroflexota; class Ktedonobacteria; order Ktedonobacterales; family Ktedonobacteraceae; genus CF-113. The sequence goes on from CAVYMC010000011.1 coordinate 2,134,484, forward strand.
CACCTTGCGGGGCGTCCAGTCCGAGGTGTTTGTAGGCCAGGCGCGTGGTGATGCGACCGCGTGGAGTGCGCGCGATGAAGCCAAGTTGCAGCAGGTAAGGTTCGTAGACATCCTCAATGGTTTCGGAGTCTTCGCTGGTGCTGGCGGCCAGCGTGTCCAGGCCGACGGGGCCGCCATCGAATTTCTGGATGATGGTCAGCAGCAGGTTGCGGTCGGTCTGGTCGAGGCCGATGTGATCGACTTCCAGCGCGTCCAGGGCTGCCTGCGCTACCTCGCGTGTGATTACGCCGTCGGCGCGCACCTGGGCATAGTCGCGCACGCGCTTGAGCAGGCGGTTGACGATACGCGGGGTGCCTCGCGCCCGGCCCGCGATCTCTTCGATGCCCTCCTCGTTGGCCGGAACTTTGAGGATACGCGCTGACCGGGTCAAGATTTGTTTGAGCGCGGCAGTCTCGTAGTACTCCATACGATAGATGGCTCCGAAGCGATCGCGCAGGGGCGCGGTCAGCGAGCCAACGCGCGTGGTGGCTCCCACGACGGTAAATGCTGGCAGGCTCAGACGCAGCGAACGCGCGCTCGGCCCCTTGCCGATCATCACGTCCAGCGCGAAATCTTCCATTGCTGAATACAGGCGTTCCTCGACGGCGCGACTCAAGCGGTGTATCTCGTCGATGAACAGCACTTCGCCGGGCTGCAGGGCCGTCAGAATGGAAGCCAGGTCGCCGGCATGTTCTATCGCCGGACCGGAGGTGGTGCGCAGGTTGACGCCCATCTCAACAGCGATGATATTGCAGAGCGTGGTTTTGCCCAGCCCCGGCGGGCCATACAACAACACGTGGTCTACCGACTCGTTGCGCCTGCGCGCCGCTTCCAGCAGGATGCTCAGGTTATCCTTGATCTTCTCCTGCCCGATATATTCTCCCAGGCTGCGCGGGCGCAAACTGCCCTCGATGGCCTGCTCTTCTTCACTCATCTTAGGCGAGACGAGGCGGTCGCTCATATCTTGCTCCTGCTTTTTGAAACTGGTGTTCTATGATTTTATGTAGACATTATATCAAAGTTGAGAGCATAGATCAATCAACTACTCTTTCTTCTCGTTGCCTGCACTCCCGGTAGCGCAAGAGGAAATTATGCCTTGCTTACGTGTAATATGACCCCGGGCATCATGAACCCACCAATGTCGCGCCTCTGTTCGATTTGAAAACCCGCCTCGATAACCGTTTTTTCGGTGTTGCGGTTCCAGTGGCAGTTGCCTGCCAGCAGTTTTGTGAAGGGGGTGATGATATTCTGCATGGTCGCGGCAATAGCGCCGTGCGCCCTCACATGTTCCACCATGAGCAGCGAACCGCCGGGCTTGAGCACGCGCCGCACTTCGCTCAGGCCACGCCCTGGATCGCCGACAGAGCAGAATACCAGCGTGACAACAGCGCTATCGAAACTTTCGTCCGCGAAAGGCAGTTTCTCTACCGGAGCTTGCGTAAGATTGACCGGCACCCGCGCCTTCGCCGCTCTTGCACGCGCAAAACCCAACATGGCACTGTCAGGCTCGGTCGCTTCCACACGCTCGACTCTGTCGGGACCATAGAAGGCGAAGTTGAGGCCATTGCCTGCCCCGATTTCCAACACCAGCCCGCGTGCTTGATCGATTATTTCCTTACGCAGGGGATTCATGAAGCTCTTTTCCCCACTGCTGCGCGAAGTCCGCTCGTAAAAGCTGGCAAAGAAACGGCGCGAGGTATGTCCATCTTGCGCGGGTGTTGGAGTTTCAGGCTGCTGGCTCATCGCTGGTTGATCTCACTTTCTGTATATGTATGTGTCATTATACGTCCAATACACGACCATCGTCATTATGCGCATGACCCCGTCCTGATGAATTTTGACAACCGAATGCGGCAATGACGGAAAACATCCGCTCCCGTCCTGTAGGGACAAGGGGCGGATGTGGGGAAGGGTGGGGGCCTTGTGCTTGTCCTGCTGGCAACACGATTCGCCAGGGGTTCCGTGAAGCAGCATGGTCGCATTCCGACCAGGACAAGCACAAGGCCCCCTCATCCACTCCACCCCGCCCCTTGTCCCTACAGTTCCGGTTCGGGATGCAAGCGTCCCTACTATAGAATCCTTTTCGCGCATCAAAATTCGTCAGGGACCGGCCACGCATATTGCGCAACTTCACTCTGTCCCTTACAATAGTGTCGAACCGATTTAGTAAAAAATCTGAAAGATGTATTAAGCCTATGTCGCGTATACCACCGATTGATGATGTACCGTCTCCGCAGGACGAATCGCTACCTTTTGCCAGCATGTCCACGCTGTTTCGCACGATGGGACATCGCCCTGAACTGATGCAGCAGAGTATGCAGTTGTTGCAAACGGCCATGCGCGGCGGCACGGTTGATCCGCGCTTGAAGGAATTGCTGGCCGTGCGCGTTTCGCAGGTCAACCACTGCTTTTACTGAATGGCGGCGCATACTGCTTTGGCAAAGCAGTTCGGGGTGACGGAAGAGCTGCTGGACGCGCTCTACCATATCGATACCCACAATTCCCTGTTCTCGGGCAGCGAACTGGCAGCGTTGCGCTTTGCCGAGATTATGACGACTGGCGCGCGCGACGTGGACGAGTCACTGTGGGATGAGTTGCAGTCATACTTCGACGACGGCGAAATTGTGGAGATCGCGACCGTGATTGGCCTGTTCAACTTCTTCAATCGCTACGCCGACGCGCTCCAGTTGAACCCGCCGCAAAAGGCTCCCGCTCCAGGCACAAAGGAACAAGCACATGGCAACAAGTGAAGAGAAGCTCGCATCGCTGTTGAAGGATTTGCAGGAATTAGGTACATACCTGCACAGCCAGGGCGAGAAAAAATTGACGCTGTCGCGGCGTTTCGAGGAAAACGCCCGCCAGGATGCCTCGAACCGAGAATATGATCTGAACCAGGCCAAAATGCTGGATTATCAACATTATATCTGGCACGAAATCGGCCACATTGTAGATAAGCTCATCAAGCAATACGATAAATAGAAAAGAGGGGATATGCCGGGCTGCGCAGCCCGGCATATCCCCTCTTTTCTATCAAATGATTTTTACAGTTCGCCTGAGCGCGTTTTGTTATAGGTATCCGTTAGCTCGCTGCGCGTGCGCTGGTACAATTCGCGGCCCTGGGAAAGGGCCTCGGTGGCGCGAGAGCGCAGGCCATCGCCCAGGCCGCCCGTGCGGTCGCGCAGGGTAACGCCCTGCTCGCCAAGCAAAGCGCGGGTATCCTCTCCCGACTGGGGCGCCAACAGTAAACCGGCAGCTACGCCCAATCCGAAACCTACCAGTAAGCCAAATAGAAATTTCATCGTCTGCTCTCCCTTCAAAAATACTGTTCAAACGTATTAGCTCACAGGTTCGTTTACGACCTGTGCTACCATGTCGAGCAAATGCTGTAACTCAAAGGGCTTTTGCAGCAAGCTTACCCCTTGATAATACACGGAATCGCTGGCTATGAGCCTGCTCACCTCTTCCGCTTCCAGGACTGCCGCCGTATACACAATCACCGGAATCTCGGCAGTGACAGGATCATTCTTTAACTGCTTGAGCACCTCTTTGCCGGAGATATTCCCCAACACCAGGTCGAGAATCAGCAAATCAGGCAATGTCGCTTTCACGGTAGCGAAAGCGTCCAGACCGTTTTGATGAATGGCTACCTGGTACTGTTCGTCCTCCAGGACGCGGCGCATCAGGTGCAGCAACTCACTTTTGTCGTCAACAATCAGTATTTGTTTTCCCACTATACTCGGCACATACCCCGGCTGATTGGCCGGAGAGATGCTGCCTCCTCCCGTATTTCTTACCTGTTCTACAATAGCGCAGTGTGTTCGGGTTCACCTTGCCACTTTTCCGCCACTTCCCCAAAAATAGAGCTTGCCCTTAACTCAACAAGCTATGTACGAAAGTAGTGTATCATTTTCTTTTTCAACAAGCAAGATCAATTTCTGCCGAAATTGTGCCAGAAATGGCCGGGCATGTCAGCCAGAAATCATCCTTGAGGTTATCACGATGCGAAGACGCGAAAAGGATACAGTTTGTGGTGTGTGATTCGGGAATGAGCCAAATCATTTACTTGACAGGCATGATACATTGTAGGCGCGGGGGTGTAACTCAGTGGTAGAGTACCGACCTTTTAAGTCGAGAGCCGTGGGTTCGAGTCCCACCACCCTCACTACAACTCGTAATCAGCAGCCATCTTCACTCCATAACCATTGCTATTCTTTGCTGGAACTAACCGCAACATCATCTCTGTTTTTCCTGTGTGGCTAATGGGAATGAGATATACCTTCCCCGTATCTGGTGAGAAAACAGTAAAGTAATCTATCTCTCCCTGGTAGTCCTTACGTCCATGTGTGGTTTTGCCGGCCTTTGTATGATAGTTCAGGCTAGCTACAGCGAAGCGAATAACGGTTCCCTCTTTGTCTAGCCAGCCTGTCTTGCATTGAACGCGCCAGAATTGTCCATCAGCATCTTCGATGACCAGATCGTAGCGTGTGTTATCTCCGTAGGGAGTAAGAACATTGTACCCGGCTTCTAAGAGTTTATACATGATAATAGCCTGACTTCGCTCACCTAACGCTTTTTTGTTGCTTTTTGGTCCAAATAGTCCCATTACTTTCCCCCTTTATTTACTGCTGAGTGTATATCAGGCAGCTATTTTAGAGGATAAGTTGGCAAACGTCAATCTTACCTGGCCTTTGTTGGTATAAGTAAAGTTCAATGGCTCGTTGAACTTCTTCACATTTTAAGAGGATTTCATGTCCAGATTTATGTATCTTCTTCGGGGATCAGGCCGTGTCGCAGGGCGAAGATAGCAGCCTGGGTGCGGTCGCGAATGCCAAGCTTTTGGAAGATAATCGACAGGTAGTTCTTGACGGTCTTTTCAGAATAGACCAGCCGGGAAGCGATTTCCTTGTTGCTCATGCCCGCTGCCACGTAGCGCACAATTTCGACCTCGCGCGCAGTCAGGGCGCGGGCAGATGGGTAATTGGGGTTGGAGAGTCCATCGCTGGACAGGTCAGACAGGCGGCGATACTCGTTGACAAGCGCGCCCGTCATTTCTGGCTCGATCAGCATACCGCCCTCATACACCTTGCGAATGGCTTGCGCTACTTCCTGTGACGAAGCGCTTTTGAGCAGGTAGCCCCTGGCTCCGTTGCGCATAGCCTGCAAAACTTGCTGCTGCTGGCGAAACATTGTCAGCATGATGACAGCCACTGCTGGATATTCGTTGGTAATCTGTCGCGTAACGACCAGGCCATCCACCACCGGCATACTGATATCCATTAATACCACGTCAGGGCGCAGTTTACGCACTTGCTGCATGGCATCAAGACCGTTCACGGCTTCCGCCACCACGCGCATATCATCCTCGCATTCGAGCAACTGGCGCAGACCTTCGCGCATCAACGCATGGTCATCCACCAGCAGTATGCTGATGACCGCCGTTTGCTTGCGCTCGCCCAGTATGTCTCGCTCCGCCTCAAGTGTATCCACTCCTGCGGAGTCAAACGTCTTCGTATCATGAAGCGTATCAATAGCAATGGCTACACGCTGTGTCTCGTCTATCGAGTTGTGTTGCACTAATGACTCCTACCAATAAGTACATTTGCCATGCGTTTTCTGGTGTATCGCTCGTGCATGTGCGTTAATACTAGGGACTCTAGTAAATAGTATGAACAACCAGGCGGTGTTAAGCATCACTCACCTGGGGGATTTTTATGTATGCAAACAAGTATCGAAGAATCACAGATACTGTCACAGATATATAGCGAGGTACAGGAGCGTTTTCACCAGTTTGATGATCCCGCGCATGGCTGGGAACATATCCAGCGTGTCTACGACCTCGCTCTTTCCATCGCGGAACGAGAAGGCGCGCATCGTTTTATCACCGGCATGGCCGCTTTGCTGCATGACCTTGGTCGCCTATCGCATGAGCAGGGACACCATCACGCCGACCTATCAGTGAGCCAGGCTCGCGAACTATGCCAGATGCGGCAAATCGCCCCAGAGACACAGGAAGCCATCCTCCATGCCGTCATTGCGCATAGTTTCAGCCGGGGCGTCCAGCCCCGCACGCTCGAAGCGTGCATTGTGCGCGACGCAGACCGCCTGGATGGTCTGGGAGCCATAGGCATCATGCGTTGGGCTATCACCGGAGCGGTGCGGCGCGCCCCGCAGGCGCTTTGCTATCACCCCGGCGATCCTTTCGCCGAACAGCATACGCTGGATGATAGCCGCTACATGCTCGACCACTTTTATAGCAAGTTGCTCAAACTGGGCGACGGCATGACCACCGCGACTGGTCGCGAACTGGCAGAGCAGCGCACCGCGTTTATGCGCGTCTACCTGAACGAGTTCAGGCACGAACTGGCGGTGAGGCCTGGCGCGCCCCTGTTGAAGGACGCGCCATAAACATATCAGCCACCTGGCGATTATGGCTCAACTCGGCCAGGCAGGTTGGCACAAACGCGCCTGGCTCAAATCTTCCCCGACCCTCGCTATTTTCCTGATAGTGAAAAACGCTGCGTGCCTTGATCTTACTGTCCTGTGTACCCACCACCTCCGCGATATTCATCACTTTGCGCGTGCCACTTGACAGGCGCGCAAGGTAGATCACCACGTGAACAGTGCGCGCCACCTGCTCGCGCGTGACCGCTAGCGGCGTGGCAGACCTGTTCGCCAGCCACATCATTTCCACGCGGCTCAAACAATCCTGCAAACCGTTAGCATACATGTTAAACATCGAACCAGCATAGCCTGTATGCAGCGCCGAAAGCAAAACACCCGCGTCATCGTTCCAACAATCCCCCAAAATTATGCGCTCCGGTCGCAAACGCAACGCGCCTAATAGCAACTCGTGCATACTTCCGCTGTTCCCGCGCTCGCGTCCGCTCGTATCAGGTGCGATCAAGCGCGCTTCGAGCGAAACAACCTGCTTCTGTTCAAGCTGAAGTTCCGCCACATCCTCAAGCGTAACGATGCGTTCAGCAGCGGGAATACATGAAACCAGCGCATTCAGCAGCGTTGTGCGCCCGGAACGCAGACCCCCGCAGATAACGATGTTTAAGCGCGCCTCTACACACATAGCCAGGAATTCAGCCATTGGTTCTGATAACATTTCGAGTTTGACCAGTTCCGCCAGCGTGGGGACATGCTTGATGCGTTTGCGCATAGTGAGAGTTGGCCCTTTGACCGCGCCGGGTGGCATGATGATGCTTACAAATGTGCCATCGGGCAAACGCGCATTCGTAGTCATGATCGACGGATCAAGCAAGCGTCCCGCGCTACGCAGGATAGCGCCCACAATGCGTATCATGTGCTGCTCATCCTCAAAATGATACGGCACTTCTCGCATATCTCCATTACGCTCAACCACCGTGAGGCGCGGACCGACCGCCATGATCTCCGTCACAGCATCATCACGCCAGAGAGTAGCAAGCGGGCCTAACCCCAACACTTCATCTATCACCGCCTGCATCACCCGTTCAGCCTCGGTCAAATTGTACACATGAGCAGCCAATGTCGAATCGGCGCGTAGCATATCAACAGCGTATTCCCGCACCAGCCTCTCTAACTCCGCGTCATTACCTTCAACTACCGCGCTCCTGCGTGCCAGACTCCTGGCTAACACGTTCGCTCAATCGATGAACCACCGACCAGAGCCGGTGTCCCGGCAAAATGGGATTGTTGCCGCCAGCCGCGTGTATCGTAGGAGCGACCCTTGCGGTTGCCCTGTTCCCCGCGCTCGCGCGTATCGTAGGGGCAACCCCTTCGCTCGCTCTCGCCCCCGCGCTCGTATGATCTGGCAAGCTCTGCGGGCGGGACGGTGCCAGCACATCATTTAACCATGCATCTTCTTCCCCATGCGAAAGCGGCTCCATTGGATGATAGAAGGGAGTCCCCAATTCCTGGTCTTGAGCATCCCAGCTTAAGTCCGAATTTTGCTGCGCGCGTGGCTCAAGCGGGGGCATAGTATAGCGATTCGTGACACGCATCGCTGCGCGCGCGCCAGAGCGTAAACGCGGAATATACGCCACCGGTTCTTTTTCAGGTGGTATTTCTCCAGGCTGGTCGAATTGCATATACTGTTCCTCTTGCTTACGCGATAGACAATAGACTTGCTTATTTCCAGTATAACAAGGAAGCA
>CAVYMC010000012.1:0-538602 GCA_963769535.1 uncultured Chloroflexia bacterium
CGCCTGACTCTGCCCATCCACAATGGCGGTGAGATCCTTCAATAAGTTGGGCAAATGGTCTTCGCTGTGTCTGCGGCCACGCAACCTGAAGCCATCCACGCACACCATTCCGCTCTCCACTTCATGCATCCCTTTGCGTATGGTGACACGATTCCAGCCCAGTTCCCGTTCGGCCAGCCTCTGGCCGCCTGTACCTAGCGCTTTGCACCGTCCGTGCCATAAACATCCGGCATGCACTCCCCTTGAGTTGCTTGGCCGTGTTCAACACCAGCGCTTTGACTTCCTCCGTTAGTTCCACTCTTGTCCCTCCAAGCATTCTTTTCTTGGCGCAGTATACCATACTGGGATAACTTAGTTTTCGGAAGTCCCTTACTTCTTAGCGGTGGGGGCGATGAGGCAGTATCAAAGAAGCGCTTTATGAGTGGTCAATCGTTGCCGCGGAGCCTGAAGCATCAGTTCAACGGTGGCTCCCTCTTTCTGGCTCCCTGGCTCTAATTGCTGGCTTCCAATGCGGCTCCGGCACTTCCTTGGTGGCTCCCGTAATCTTGATCGCTGATTCGTGGCTCCCTGGCTCTTCTGTCTCAAGTGACTGGCTCCTCCGTGCGCAAGTTTGTGCCTACTTTATTATGACCAGGACAACAAGTATGCGCAAGCAGAACGACACTACCAGCATGCCTTAGCCATCCGTGAGCAACTCCTGGAGCCAATCAGAGCCATACGGCAATTATCCTCAATAATCTAGCAGTACTGTACGATAAACAAGGCAGGTATCGACAAGCGGAAGCACTTACGTCGATTTTACGTAAGGAAAATCCCCAGAGCAGTGAAACCGCCATGGGATTCTGCGAGAATTGTCTCGAGATCGGCGCAAAATGGAATCATTTGCGCCGCTCCCTTCACCGTGCAGAGGCAGACTGGAGGCTGTGCTTGATCGATTCCTCAAGCAGTGCCAGAAAAGATGCTGGAGGCATCGAGACGAGATTGGTGAGCAGGCACACGTGCCATTCCCACGTCCCTGCCGCCGCGTGTATGTGTCCAAAGCGCTCTACAAGTTCGTAGCCACGTTCTCGGAGCAGAGCCTCAGCCTCTGCACGGTCCAAATAGGCAGGTGCTGCTCCGTTGGCATCCTCTGTCTGCGCGGTGTAAGTTAACGTCTGCGTAGCCCCTGGGTTCCTCCCTGCTTGCCGTTCGAGTGACTCCGCCCCCATCAATACTCACCATTCCCACGCACAATGCGCCCCAGGCGCTCGTAGCGTTCTGGGATGCACCGCGCCAGAAAGGCTGCGTAGACCAGACCCAGCGCGACCCATGCGATCACGAATAAGGGGAGGATATTGGCGGGAAACGGCGTGGGCGCAAAGCCGAGATTCGTAAAATACGTCCCGATCCCTGGAATGGGAGGCAGGACATAGGACACCAGCGGCAGCAACAGCAGGAGGCTGCTCACAGCAGGGGCTACGATGTGGGGGAATATCCGCAGTTCGTGTCTGCTGCGCGCGAAAAAAGGCGCAGCCACGTTGGTAAGGAGGTACACCAGGATAATGCATATGGTCACGATACTTGCCAGCCACCCGAAGGAAATAACCCCGCTCGTCTGCTGCCAGGTCGTCCCATTGGAGATGCCCAGAGCATACGACACGCTGCCATCCCGGTTGGTATGTTGGATGACCATCCCCAGGAACAGGATGACCAGCAGGGTGAACCCGCTTTGCGCGAAGGTGGCAAGGTAGGGACTGTGCCATGTGGGATGGGTCTTGCCAAAGAGGCGTGGCAGGATGCCCTCGCGCCCCATGCTGTAGAAATAGCGCACCATGGCCTGGTGCATGGCAAAGGCACTGGCGAAATTGCTCGTCACCACGAAGAGAATGAGCGCGACACCGAGCCAGCGTCCCACGTATGCTTCGGCCAGCGTCACGTATTGCTGTGGGGCGTTATTCACGTTGCCCAGCGCATCGACAGCGTGCTGCCAGCCCAGCCCGATCGTGGCCGAGTAGCTGGTCCAGACGTAGAGTACCGACAGGAAGAGGAGCAGCGAGAAGATCGCCACAGGAATCGTGCGCCGTGGGTGGCGAGCTTCCTCGCCATAGACTGCCCCCGTTTCGAATCCGACAAAAGCCAGGATGCCCAGCACCATGGCGATGCCGATGCCCAGCGTGCCACCTGGGGCGACCCCTTTGAGGGTGGCACCGGCAGGTGTGAAGGTATGCACGAGGTCGTGCCCTGCGGCTCCACCCTTGAGCGTGATGGCGGTATTCAGAATGATGAGCGCCAGCACCTCCGCCACCGCGAACGGAGCCATGACCCACACCGAGGCCTTGATGTCGAAATAGGACAAGCTCCCGACGATGAGGGTCAGGATCGCGGCATACGCCACCCACCCGCCGGGCAGATGGAAGCCCAGGCCGGAGAGAGTGATATCGAGTGACCCTCCTACTGTGGCCTGTAGCGCCGCCTCGAAGAGGGCGTAGGCTCCCAACATGAGCCAGCCCACTTGAAAGGCGGCACCGCTGCCCAATCCGTGCCGTACCCAGGTGTAGAAGCCGCCCGCTGAGGAGAGGCGGCGCGCGAAATACACAACGGGGACTCCCAACAGCAGGACGCCCACCGCCGATAGGACGAAGACCAGTGGAGTCGCGGCTCCAGCCTGGCTCGCCATGACCGGAACATTGAAGAGCATGGACGCGGCGGGCGCGATGGCGGCCACGCACAAGAAAAGGATGGCGGGCAGACCGAGGGCATTGGTGTGCAGCCGCTCGAACGGGAGCCTGCTCTACATCGATATCTCCCCCGTGCGGATCTCCGCCTGCTGGGACGAAATTGTCTGATGTTTGTATTTGTCAATGATATTGGGGGCCACTTTCTCATCAGAATCGGGGCCAGCGATTTCTTTGAATATGTCACTGCTACTCAGATTTGGGGGCCATGTGACAACGAAAAAGTGAACCACCTGGCTTTTGCTAACGAAAAAGGGAGCCACCTGTGGCATATCTCCACTCCTCCTTGCTCCAACGGAGTCGCCCAAACGGTTCCCGAATCGTTCCTTCCCCGACAGTGCAGAAGTTCTCCCCGGTTCTGCTGCCTGTCCAACGTCTGCCGCCGCCCGCTACCGCGTTCCCGACTCCCGGTGCGGGTTGCTACCTCAACGCCACGCCAAGTCAAGGCCGCGCAGGAGGAAGTGGGGTGGGGTGAGGGCGCGCTCGTCTTGGCCTTGACTGGTGTGGCATACTTGAGCAGCCGCACGGGAGGCTCCTACCCGCTACTGGGGGCGGGCGCAGCTTGCATCAGCGCAGGATCAGAGTCCTCAGCCCGGTGTCCCTGCTGTTCGGCCTGCTGCAGTCGCTGACGAAAGCGAAACGACTCGCCAAGAAATTCGAGAATGTGCGCCCGGTGAGTCAGCCTGTCGAGGAAGGCGGCCGTGAGATGTTCCTCCCCCATCACGCTCTTCCAGTCGCTAAATTTCAGGTTGGACGTGATGATCACGGCAACTTGCTCGTAGAGGGCCGAGCAGAGCTGGAAGAGGAGATGGGCTCCCTCCCGGCTGAACGGAATGAAGCCGAACTCATCGAGCACCAGCAATTCCTGCTTGCCGAGGGTGGACAGCAAGCGCGAGAGTTTCAACTCATGCTGCGCGACGATCAAATCATTGACCAGGGTGGCCACATTGTAGAAACGCACCCGTCTCCCCTGACGGCAAGCGGCCAGGGCCAATCCGGCGGCCACGTGGCTTTTCCCCAGGCCCGGGTTCCCGATCATGAGAATGGGCTCGGCGTGCGTGAGGTAGCCGCCTTGCGCCAACTCGAACACACGCGTTTTGGAGACGCCCTGCACGCAGCTCCAATCGAACTGGGACAGACTCTTTGAGCACCGGCAGTTTGGCCTGGGCAATGCAGCGTTCCACTCGATTGGCATCGCGCTGGGCGAGTTCTGCTTCACAGAGGGCCAGCAAGTAGCGCTCGCACGACAAGCCCGTGCGGGCGGCATCCGAAGCGATGGCGGCGTAGGTGTGGGCAAACGCCGGCAGCTTGAGCTGGTGCAGATAGCTTTCGAGCAAGGTGTTCTGTTGCATGAGACACTCCTTAGCTAGAGGAACTCAACAGTCGTTCGTACTGCTGCAGGTCAATGGGTTGGCTGCCAATGGCTGGCAAGGGGACCGGGTCAGCCAGGGGCGGGCGAAGTCCAGCAGGCGCTTCCTCGGTGAGCTGGTGCAAGCAATGCAGCACCCCATCCAGATGCGGGCAGCCGTAGGCGAGCGCTTGCTCAATGGCCTGCTGCACCTGGTGAGCGGGATACTGTTCATGTAAGCGCAGCACCCGCACGAACTCCTGGACACCTCGCCCGCCTTCCGGCCACTGCTCCCGCAACACCCGCAGCATCTGATGGTAGCTCTCGGGCCAGTCTTTGCGCCACTGCCGCATGGGCCTGGCATAGTCGAAGGCGCCAGGCCGCTGCTCCAACAATGGCAAGTAGTGCAGCGGCTCGAAAGAGGTCCTGTTCGCGCCCGTAACTGCGGGGATGGCGCGCCAACAGGCTGGTCCCATCCAGGATGTCGAGGTGAAAGGGATACGCTTTGACGATCACCTCGCGCCTGGCGCGGTTCACCGGCGCCGAATAGCGGTTCGTCTCGTAGACAATCAGGCTGTAGCCGTTGAGACGGGCGCTGGTCGTCACACAACACTCGTAGGCATACGGGGGGAGGCTGCGCAACACGGGTCGCTCCCGCTCCCACATCTGCCCGATCGTCTCCACTTGCCGGCTGACGCGGCGCTGGTCATCTTTGAGACAGGCGTGCAATAGGCTCAGGTTCAGCTCCTCAAACGAGGCCACGGTGGGGATAGGCACGAGAAAATTGCGGCGGCTAAACCCCACCGATGCCTCCACCCCCCTTTCTCCCATCCAGCGGCCGGTTGGCAGAAATGGCTCTCGAACAAATAGTACGAGCGGAAAGCCACGAACTGCCGCTGCTCGCGGCGCACCCAACCTTCCACCATCAGGCGGACGGCGGTCGCCAGGTTATCGTAGCTGATGCGGGCAGGCACGCCCCCAAAGTGCTCGAAAGCGCAGACATGTCCGTAAAAGAAGCTCTCTTGTTTCTGGCTGGGAAAGGCCATCACAAAGCGTCGTCGGCTGTAGGACAGCCACATCACAAAGATCTGCACGGTTTGCCTGACCCCACCGATGACGGCGATGGCCTCTCCCCAATCCACTTGCGCATCCTGGCCGGGGTCAAACTCCAACGGCAGAAACAGCGCCGGGGCGTGGTGGCTCTTGTTCCATTGCGTCAGGTGCAGGCGTACCCGCGCCTCACTGCCCTGATAGCCCTCGGCCTGCAGCAGTTCGTAGATTTTGTGACCCGTGTACTGCTGCTTGGGCGGCAGATGCACATTGTCGGCCAGCAGTTCGTCGGCGCGGGCCCGAAAGGCCCCGAACACCGGGGACGGCTTCGCGCGGCTGAGCCGGTAGGGCTGCGGCGGCTGATTGTCGACCGCTTTATCCACGGTTTTGCGAGAATGGTTGTGTTCGCGGGCGATCTGTCTCTTACTCTTGCCTTCCAGGTAGTAGGCCCGGCGAATGGTTTCGCGTTCTTCCACGGGAATCATCTCCAGTTCTCCTATCGCTAAAGTGGGTGGACTGCTCACTGTAACGATAGCAGAAATCAACAGCACGTGGCTCCTTTTTTGATTAGCATCTGTACTAGTGGCCCCCAAATTTAATTCGCATCATTTGGAGACTGGCCCCCAAATCTTGTTAGCAAAATGGGAGATACTGGCTCCCTTTTATATTACACAAAACAGTCGTGCGTCCTGGAGAGAAGATCCCGGTCGATGGCGCTGTGCTTGCTGGACGTTCGTCCATCGACGAGTCGATGATCACCGGGGAGAGCATCCCCATCGAAAAAGCTCCGGGCGACCTGCTCATCGGTGCGACCATCAACCAGCGCGGCTTGCTCCATATGCGTGCCACCAAAGTCGGCGCTGATACCGTGCTGGCCAGTATTATCCGCATGGTGGAGCAGGCCCAGGGCTCCAAGGCCCCCATTCAGCGCCTGGCGGATACCATCGCTGGCATCTTCGTGCCAGCGGTGCTGGTGATTGCGGCGCTCACGTTCAGCGCCTGGGCCATGCTGGGCAATCTCCACCTCTTGCCCCTCTCTGCTCCGACCAACCCCTGGATTACCGCTATCGTCGCCGCGGTCGCGGTGCTGGTCGTGGCCTGCCCATGTGCATTAGGACTTGCGACGCCGACTGCCATCATGGTTGGCACAGGCAAGGGTGCTGAACAGGGTATTCTCATCAAAGGCGGCGAGAGTTTAGAGCGTATCCAGGCCGTACGTGCGGTGCTGCTCGATAAGACAGGCACCATCACCAAAGGAAAACCCGAGCTGACCGAGGTGGTTGGCCTTCCTGGCCAGCAGACTGACGAGGTGCTGCGTCTCGCCGCCGAAGCAGAACAAGGCTCCGAACACCCCCTGGCCACCGCCATCGTGGAAGGCGCAAAGGTGCGCGGCTTGACACTCAGTGCTCACCCCGAACGCTTTGCCGCCCTTGCTGGCCGTGGTCTGGAAGCGACAGTCGAAGGGCATGCGGTGTTGATCGGCACGCGCCACCTGTTTACCGAGCGCGCTCTTCCTTTTGACGCGCTCCAGCAGCAAGTGGAGGCGTTGGAGCAACAGGGCAAGACGACCATGCTTGTCGCTATCGATGGGGAAGCAGCAGGAGTGCTGGCCGTAGCTGATACCGTTAAGGTCGGCTCGAACAGAGGCCGTCAAGCAATTGCACGCGCAGGGCATCGAGGTCTGGATGATTACCGGTGACAATCGGCGCACCGCCCAGGCGATCGCCCTGCAGGTCGGCATCCCGGCTGAACATGTCCTGGCAGAGGTGCTGCCCGAAGAGAAAGCGATTCAGGTCAAACGCTTGCAGGAGCAGGGTCTCGTCGTTGCGTTCGCCGGTGATGGCATCAATGACGCCCCGGCGCTCGTGCAGGCTGACGCGGGTATCGCCATGGGCACCGGAACGGCGATCGCGATGGAGGCTGCCGACATTACGCTGGTCAAGGGGAACCTGAAGAGCGTGGCGACGGCGCTCTCGCTTTCTCGCGCCACGCTGCGCACCATCAAGCAGAATCTGTTCTGGGCGTTCGCCTACAACGTGATCTTGATCCCCGCCGCGATTCTGTCGCCGCTGATCCCGTTTTTGAGGGAGCAGGCGCCCATCTTTGCAGCAGCAGACCATGGCCTTCTCCTCCGTCACCGTCGTCAGCAACTCGTTACGGTTGCGCCGCTTTGGACGATAACTGCGACCAGGGGTGCGAATGTGATACCCTCTCTCGCCTCGGTTTCCTGGATCAATGAAAGGGGAACAAGAGGATGCAGAAGCTGAAAGGAACAAGACATCCGGCAACGGTGACATGGGGACACATCCTCTCTCTCTCCACCTACACCGTTGGTCTCCTCATCGTGATCATTGGGGGCGCTTTGCTTCTGCACTCTAGCTCCTCGATTACCAAACGTGCGTCGATATTCCCTGGCACACGAACAATGCCTGAAACGGTGGCGATGAACGGAGCGGACCTCTGGGATGCTGATACGACGACCACCGCGCCGAGCTTTGACTTCTCTCCCCCCGGTACAGGCACAGGGAAAGTGGCCGTCTCCCCACTCTTTGCAGAGTACTATACCACTCACCATGGTGTTTTGAATCTGGGCTCCCCAGTGACAGTCGCTTTCCCCACAAACCAGGGATGGATTCAGTTCTTTGAGTTGGATGCGTTGCTCTCGCCAGCGGTTCAGTTGGATCATCCTTTTGATAAGGAGGATCCGCTGCGCGCATTGGCGGCGAGCCCACGTGATGCGCAACGAGTTGTAACCAAGCAAGCGACGAAAATATTCTAGGAAGCGGCTTGCATAGATTGATATCAATAGAGTCCTGTTGAGAGGCTAGAACACCATCGGGGTGGAAAACAGGCGAGAACTGCTGACTCAGTGTTTAGGCTGCGGCGAGAAGGTCAAACGCATAGATGTGAGCAAAAGAAGCAGAAAGACCGTGGATCGTGATGGTGAGGGAGGGAGCGGTGATGGGGCGAGCATTACGAGTGAGACGCTGCTCCCAGGAGAAGCGCCACTGAGCACGTTGTGCGCGGGTCATCACATACTCGTCGGTCCCGGCGGTCCGATCTTGGGTAGGAGTGGCTCCCATGGTCATGTCGACGGTTTCGGAGCGTACCACTTTCAGCCAGGTGCGCCGGATGTGGCAGCGTGGCCAATCGCCCCACATCACTGGGGAACACGCGGGTGTGGCGGCGGGTTCGAGAATGGGTGGAGAGGTGTGTACCTGGGTGGAAAGGATCGGCCAGAAAACGGCACTCACCCGTCGTGGCTTGAGAGTGGAAGGGCTTTCTTGACAGTGGGTACGCAGTTCGCAGGTGCGGCAATCGCCGATGCGGGCCGCATACAACAGCCGATACGAACCATCGCGCTCTGGCCTGCGTTCTTGTACATAAAGGGGATGGTTGGCAGGACAGAGCAAGCTTCCATCGGGTTGAAGGGGAAAAGCCGATCCTGGAAAGCCGCCGGTAAACGACCTCTGTGCCCATTGAGGAGAGCCGTACACCATGGCGGGCGCTGGTTCGTTGACGGGCGCTGGCTCGTTGGCGGGCGCTGGTTCGTTGGCGGGCGCTGGTTCGTTGACGGGCGCTGGCTCGTTGGCGGGCGCTGGTTCGTTGGCGAGCGCTGGCTCGTTGGCGGGCGCTGGCTCGTTGACGGGCGCTGGCTCGTTGGCGGGCGCTGGTTCGTTGGCGAGCGCTGGTTCGTTGACGGACGCTGGCTCGTTGGCGGGCGCTGGTTCGTTGGCGAGCGCTGGCTCGTTGGCGGGCGCTGGCTCGTTGACGGGCGCTGGCGAGCTTCCCAAAGCAGGAGCGAATTCCGTGGTCCGCATGGCAGTGGGAGAGAGGTGCTGTCCGAGTTCCAGACGCAGGTTCCAGATCCATTGCGCGAGGATCTGAAAGAAATCTTGCCCACAGGGTGTATGCGAAACCCAGCGGTCGGAATCTTGCTCCACATCTTCATCCGCCAACACGGTTTCAAAAGACCCGCGATGCAGATACAGGTCGAGCACGTCTTTGGCGGAAAAAGCGGGAGCGGGTAGCCTGGTGACGAACAATTCGTAGATGACGCCATCACGCTTCTTCCCGATCTTGTGGGGCGTGGATGTGGCGGGATGAGTGGCGATAATCAGTCGAACGCGCGGTCCTCCTACTGTGAGGGGGATGTCCGGGCAATCGTACAGAGCACGGGCGGCTCCACTTTCCGGATGGGTACAGATCTCGGCGGGAGGGCGCGCCAGAACCGCCTGCACTTCTGCCCGATCCAGAAGCGTATAGTCGCGACTCCGCCCGATGAAGCCCAGCCCCACCTCCAGGACATCGCTCAACACCGCAGCGTCGCCATACAAGCCATCCACGCGCACCTGAATCTGGGACGGAAGAAGTGTGTGCGCCGCCGCATAGCTGGTGATCACCTGGAGAGCGCGTTTGAGTTCTCCCCGGTAGTCCCCATTGCCAGAGCCCCCAAACGTCCCCATGAATTGATGGGTATGTGCTTGCAGAATCGTGGTACGGGTTCGCACGACTTCCCCTCTCTTGCGTCCTTTGTACCCCGGAGCCGCAACCTGGGCGAAACGCCGATGGGGTGCGGGAAGCGAGGGGAGGTGGGGGAGCGCACGTTGGCGGGCAGCCTGTCTCGTGCCGTCTACATCCACGACGACATACCGCTCAGCGCATCGATCCCACAAGCCACCGACAGAGGCGAAAGGAGTTCGCGCCACCAGGTCCTCTTGAAACTGTGTCCGCAATGCCTCCACCGTTGCCTGATCAAGGGCGGAGAGAAAACGAGAGAGGGTCGAACGATCGGGCAAACGATGGCGACCAAAGAGTGCCATGAAGACGTTTGCAAAGGGGGAAAGACGGTCATAAAAGGCGTTGAGGGTCCGTTCACCGCTGAGAGCGTAGCCGAAAAGCACGACCACGAAATCAATCGTGTCATACGTGCCGAAACGTGCGCGGGCAAATTGCACATGGGTCTGGATGGTTTTGAGCAGGCCGACATGGGTCAGAACTTGCGCAAAAGCTGCCACTTCTCCCATCCAGGATGGGGTTGAGGGCATCGATTCCGGGGCCACTTGGATTGTTACCGAAGCATGCGTCATACTGGTTGTGTGTCCTCCTTTTTAGGAAACCGTTACATGAACTGCTTTCCTTACAAGGAGACACATTTCTTCGATTTTATCCAGTTTCCCTCATTTATTGCTCAGCTATGCAATCTCGTTGCGCATCCCGTGGGCGAGCGGCGTCCAAGACCCAACCACCAGGATTATTCGCCTCCCTTTGCTTCAGGCGCTGCTGACCGTTGGCAGCCAGGTACCCCTTGGCGATGGTGGAAGTTCGTTCACCTTTGTCGATCTCCGCACGGCAACGAACCCAGATCGTATGCTTCCAGCTCCCGCTCCAACAGGAGGGAACGGGGAAGTCTTCATCACGGGAGGGACCCGCGCCGGACATGCTGTGGGTCACCTGATCCCACAGCCGATTTGGAGCTATCTCACTCGCGCTGCTATCTCGCCCGATGGCTGGGAGACGGATTTCGGTCTTCCGCTCACGGAGGCGCTTCCATTTTCAATCGCGGAGCAGGACAGCATCCACCACCTGCTGGTACAGGCATTCTGGCGCGAGGTGGTGGTGCTCGATGAAAACGCCCTGGATGCTTCAGGCCAGCCGCTCATCTCACGACTCACTACCGCTGTCGCCTACTTGCGTACCATTGGCCCGCCCCCGGTGGCGGTTCAGCCGCAGCAGAGCGTCTGGGCGCAAGGAGAGACAACGCTCTTCGATGCGCCGAATGCGGGTCGGGCCGTTGCGCATGTCGTGTAAATCCCAGAATTAAACGGCTCATGGCCACACTTGGGGCTTACTGCCTGCTTGCAATTGAACAGGAGAGTGAGAAAGCTCCTTTCTGAGGTGAAATCGTCTTCGACAGGCTCCTTTTGGAAGGAAATAGGATGATTTCACCCTGCCTGATGGAAGCAGGCGACCAGTAAGCCCCAAGTGTGGCCATGAGCCATTTAATTCTGGGATTTACACGTATATGGGCGTGGCCTCGTTCTATGCCCTGATGCTCTTGGTGGCAACCGGCATCATCGGCCGTCTCCTTGATAAGTGGCAAGCGCAAACCATCGCAAAAGACGCAGCTACGAATGGTACTGGCATTGTGCGGGCGCTCACTGAGCGTATCCTCGAAGTCGAGTATGCGGTCGAGCGGTTAAGCGCAGGCAAGTCTGAACCGTTCAAGCACTATTGCATCCAGGCGATTGATAGCGGAAGTGAAGTAGGGTCATCTCCTGTGAACACATTTGTAAAGATGATGAGGCTCAAGGAGCCACCCTTGCCGCCTTTTCCCGTGCTGATGCGAGAGGAGCAAGTCGACTTCCAACGAGCGCACGAAGCATTAACGGACCATTCCCACCTGGTGCAATCGCTGCGGAAGCAGCAGCGCGCTCGTCTCGTAATGCGCACCTGGCACTACATTCATATTACGATAGCCATTCTAACGATGCTCATCATTGTGTACCATGTCAGTATGGAAGTTCTTTCACATGTACTGAATGTGATTCCCGCTCAACAAAACGTGTGCTCTTAGCGTGTTGATCTGGTGGGCATAGCCGACTTCGATGAAATCATGATGTCGCAAGGGGAGAGAAACGTCTTCATAGAAATTGCTGTTCCCGTGGCGATTCAACCACTCATTGATGCCTATCTTGATGCTCTAGAACCATTGCGCACGCACTTTTATGGGATGTGTATCTGTGTATCACCGCTCATATGAGTCGGTGTCCCCTGGCATAGCTCAAGGTTTCCAGGGGCTGCGATAGAGCAAG
This sequence comes from uncultured Chloroflexia bacterium, assembly GCA_963769535.1. Taxonomy (GTDB): domain Bacteria; phylum Chloroflexota; class Ktedonobacteria; order Ktedonobacterales; family Ktedonobacteraceae; genus CF-113. The sequence continues at coordinate 11,928 of CAVYMC010000012.1, forward strand.
CAAAGTGGCTACAGTATTGGTGCAAACCAGGATTACGAGAGAAACACACAGCTGGCCCAGGCACTTGGGTGAGGGGTGGTCGAAGCATAGCCATCTCCGGCAGCCTCGACAGACCAGCTTGAAAAGTCCGATGCCGCACCGTTAGCGAGAAAGCGATTGTTCCCATCCGCGATACGAAACCCACCTCCTGTCAGCAACTGATCGGTCCAGCACTTCGCATTTCCTGCTCCAAAACAGCCGAAGCACTGCTGGATAGTGAAAGGCGTCGAAGTGGATGGAGCTGCCCTCACCTGTTTCGTAGCGCACAGGGCAAAAATCTCCATCTTTGATCCCCCGATAGCCATGACATTCCAGCCAGAAGCCTGTGGCGTGGACGCATTGACGAAGCCAGTGGTCTTGTAACCGCCACCAGTAACCACTGCTCCCGGTGGACAATTTGCCGTCGCGCTCTGCGCTGTCTCATTGGAAATGTTCACCGTATCGCGAACGATGTGCGCACCCACCGAGACGTTGGCCCGGAGGCAGTTGACAGAGGCTGAAAGTACAATCCAGCTCGGTGAGGCGTTGTTGACCGTGCTCACTGTCCAGGAGTTCGGGCCAGAGGGATAACTCGACATGAGATTAGCCGATTCAAACGCATCTACTCCATAGCCCCCGCTGAGCATTTGCTCACCCCTGCGGCAGGATGCTGTCACCGAGCCGGTCGCCCCAACTGGTATCCTGGCGCTTGTATTCGTATATTGAACCATTGTAGCCATGATCTTGCGCGGGGATTGATGTGAGGTATCGCTACAGGCACTGATGAGCAGGAGAAAGAATACAAGAAGCACGAGGAATGGCTTGCGTAGAAACGGTGAGGTGGTTTTCATCGTTCTTCCTCCCTTTTGCAAGATGAATGGCTGGATGCTTGATTGACAGGCGTCTCGTTTCGTCCCAAATCGCCATAAGAAGCAGGTGTTCCTATTAGGTACAGAAGGATATGCAGCTGATAGATCAGATCCAGTACTGACATCTACGACGAAATTTTGACTCTTTTTGTTCCTGTTTTCATCCTCTATGAACACAGGATAGTTCTTCTCCTCCATTCCTCAAGGCGAGGGGAAGAGAGGCGACGGGCGGCCCCGCGTTCGGGTAGTGTGAACTACTTCACAGAGCATCTGTGAATTCACTCATAGATGTGATACGGCCTTTACACTATCCTGTGCCATGTACTGTATCCCCTATCTACCATGAAAAGATCGTTATAAATACCACTCCCTTAGCGGAGAAAGTATTGATATGAACATGTACCGATATCAGCTCTTGTTGTATGGTCTTCTTGGAATTGGTCTTCTCCTGCTGCTTGCTGCCTGCGGTTCAACTGCTGGTGCAAACCCGGTGAGCGCTCCAACCAGCACAACACATCCAGGCCCAACCGCGACATCTCTCGTCACAGCTATCCCGGTTCCCATGCAGGCGCTCAGGCTGACTGTCGCGTTCGGCTGCAAAACCGGCGTCAAAGAGGGTTTTTTTGCGGACCGTTCTCATGCGTTCGCCTGCGCTCGCACCTTTCCAGGAGCTACTCTGACCATCTCTGTCTCCTACTGCAATGGCAATAGCGATCAGCGCAGCAGTTTGCAAGGAACGTTTACAGCCGATAGCACTGGCTACTACGAATGGGACTGGAAACCCCAGGCACCTTGCCAGAATGGTCCTGCTTACTGGAGCGGAAAGGCCAGGCTTAACGGACAAACAGCGAGCGGCGAATCCGTTTTTCAGGCTGACTGATCCTGATATGTCAGCCTGAGACTGAAGCGCATCCTCTCAATCCGGTGACAAGTTGCTAGTCACGATACAGACCCCAGGCACCGTTGGCGTAGTGCAGGATGGTGCCCTGGTCGCCAACGGCCCAGCCCTCGGTGGGCGAAACCATTGTAATGCTCTCTAAGGTCTGGTCGGTAGGGCTAGGCGCTTGAGTCCAAGCGCCACCCAGATCGTGGACGATCAGCCCGTCCGACCCAACGGCCCAGCCCTCGCTGGCGGAGACCATCGCTATCCCATACAGGCTAGAGCCAGAGTCTGTCGGGCGGTCCGGCGAAGCTTGTATCCTGCTGCCACTTCCCGTGGAAATACCGCTCGATCAGCGCTTTCGCGGGATGGGCGGGATGGGGACCAGTGCCGCCGGAAAGACTACCAACTGCCCAGGCCTCACCTGGCGAAACCAGTGCCATGCCATAGATGCGCGAATTGGAGAGATCGGTGTTCTGCTGAGACCATTTGCTGCCATCGTAGTGCAGAATGACCTCGGGAGCGTCCCCATCGAATCCAGTGCCGCTGAAATCAGTTCCATCTAGCCAGACGTTGGTGGCTGAGAGAGCGACAATGGTCTGCGGGAGTATCGAGGCAAGTGTAGGGTTGTTCACTTCAGTCCATGCGCTGCCATTGTAATGGAACACTGGCGCGTTGCCATTGCTCCCACTCGATCCGAAGCCGCCTTCACCTACCATCCAGCCATCGCTTGTCGTGCGCATGAAGACGCTGGAGAGCTTGGAGTCCATGAGACGGTCAAAGACCCACTTACCTCCGGACCACCCCGAAGGTGATACCATCGGCATTGAGAGGAAGCACGCTGTTTCCTGCGGCCCAGCCATCCGTTGCTGAAATCATCGAGATGCTGCGCAGGCTGATAGCAGGACAGGCGCTTCCGCTGGCGCGACAACCTATGCGGCTTTTGACATCCGCTGGGAACGGCACTAGCTTCCAACGGCCCAGGCTGTAATGGAGAATAACAGGGTCTCCGTACTCCGGCGAGGGAGCAGAGGCAGATGCCGCGTGGAGCTTGGTCACTCCCACAGCCCAGCCCTCGTCTGACGAGACCATCGAGATGCTGTTCAAGACAAAGTGGGTCAGGTCAACACCCGTTGGTGTGACGGTTTTTGTCAGATCAATCGTGGTGCCGCTACTCCCCCTGAGTCCAGGCAGGAGGCCCGGGATGCCGAAGATCATGACCGCGATCAGAACAATGGCGAGCGCGGCAGCAGCGGCGGGGACGCCGGTGAAGAAACGGCGCTTTCTGAATGGCGACTCGGTGAGAGCCGCAGCTGGTGCTGAGGGTACTGAGCGAGGCGATGGAGCAGCAGACCGGTCGGGATGGCTGACAAGCGCACGCCTGATATCCTCCCTGGAGAGTGGGAGCGTGGCCCCCCGGCGTAATCGAAAGGCATAGCGCAAAGTGGCCTCTACATGGTCGTAGGTGGCAAGTTCGGCCCGGCAAGTGGTACAGGTCATCAGATGCGCGTGCAGCGCGGTGGCTTGCTCCTCGCTGAGTAGGTCATGCGAAACCAGCGGCAAGAGGAGCGCGAAGGCCGTACAGTCTAGGGGTGGGAGACGATGGTTCTGGCTCATGAACGCGACCTCTTTTCTGGCTGGACATTCTGTGCGAGATAGGCATCACGCAGCCGCCGCCTGGCGCGCGAGAAGCGTTTGGCAACGGCCTCTGGCGAAGCATCGACTATCTGGCCGACCTCGCCAGCGGTGAAATCATGTACGGCGATGAGTAAGAGGCAGGAGGCGTCTGCTGACGAAAGAGATGCCAGGGCTGCGCGCACCGCCTGACTCTCGGCGATTTGACTCTCGAATGAGCAATCCTCATATGCATCCCGATTTGAACTCTCGAGTGGCAACCAGGAGATGATGCGGCGGCGGCGCAAGGTGGAGCAGGCGCGATGGTAGGCGACATGAAAGAGCCAACGGCGACAGCCCGCCTCCTCCTGGCTGGCGCTGTCAAAGGGGGGAATGCCCTGCTGCGCCGTGCGCCAGGCATCGTAGAAGGTGTCTTGCATGAGATCGCGGGCCTGCTCATCATCGCCTACAATCCCTCGCAGGAAGGTGTAGAGTGGCCACTGACAGCGATCCAGCAGGTCTGTGAATTGTTCCAGCGAGACCCGGAGTTGAGAGATAGGCGGATCAGACATGCGTAAAACTGGCCTTCTTTCGCAGCGATTTGGATGAGGTATTGCTACTCTAGCTAACGCACGAAGAGGTTCTGATTGGACAGGATACTCTCAAATGGGCCAGGGCTGTCCAGTACCTGATATAATTCAACACAGCAACAAGGAGAGGTATTGGATCACATGGACAGCAAACGGAAGAGTTATACGCCAGAGTACAAACTCAAGGTGGTGCTGGAAAGCATGGCAGCGTGACACCACGCAAGAAGAAGTGTGTAAGAAATTTGGAGTCTCCATCTCCATGCTGCATCGCTGGAGAAAAAAGTTTCAGACCAATGCAGAAAGTGTCTTCCAGGATAAACGCGATCCCAAGCAGAAGGCCCGCTCTCAGGGCTATGAGCCGGGAGAAGCGCCTGACGACCTGAAGAAGATCATCGGCGAATTGACGGTGCAGAATGAAATCCTAAAAAAAGCCTCGGGGCTGCTGAGAAAGTAACACCAGCACACAAGGTCGAACTGGCGCACCAGTTGTGTCGGCCTCACGGCCCCTATTCGAAAAGCCAGGTGGCGCGAGCATTGGTGATGGCACGAGGAACGCTCTATCTCAAAGGAAAACAGGCAGTGAAAGATAAAGGCGTGGCCACGGCGATTGAACAGTGGCATGAACAGGATGATACGATGGGCCACCGCAAACTGGCGGTCCTGCTCAAGACGGGGAAGAACCGGGTCAAGCGGGTGATGAAGAAATATGGCATCGCAGCTCGCAGGAGAAAGAAGCGCTACGTGTATCCAGGCAAGACGAACAGCGTTGTTCCAAATATGCTGCGAGACGAGAAGACTCCAGCAGACTCAGAGATCGTCTTTTCTGATATCTTTGCGCGTGCATTTGGCTGATCGAACCAAAGTCCGTGGGTGCTTTGCACTCAGAAAACGCACACGACACATCCTGGCGCTCGCGTTTGACTAGAGCATGCGTGCTGACCTGGTCGTCTCCACGATTGAGATGGTCGCCTTTTCGGTGCCTGGCATGATTTGGCATAGCGATCAGGGAAGTCAGTATGGAGCTGAACAGACCCGCAACGCTCTCTTGCGCAAAGGATTTGAGCGTTCGATGAGCCGAGCAGGTACGCCAACTGATAACGGCTATGCCGAACGCTTTGTGGGCCAGTTTAAGCTCTCTGTAGCCGTACGCAGATCGTATCGCACACTCGGAGAGTTTTTGCAGGCAGCAGAAGACTGGATTAACTTCTATAACCGAATGAGACCACATGAGGGATTAGATCAGCAGTCCCCAGATCACTATGCTAGCAAGCATGGCTTGCCGACGGCTCCTTATCTACCCTTATTTTAATGTTCAGTTTTCCGGATACTTGACAAAACTGAGCGAGATGGAACTGAAGGTGCTGATTCAAGGTGGAGAGACGAATACGGTCGAGTTAAAAGTGGCTGCTCCTAGTACTACTTTGTTAGTTTCTGTGATACAATAGAGGCATGAACAAGAACCGAGTGCCAAAAGCCTCACCCGAACCCTTACCCGAACTGGCAGCCTTTCTGGAGCCGTTTGCCCCGCTGTTCCGGCGGCACACCAGCCGCGACAGTATGGAGCGCTACCTCACGGGGCTGCTCACCGACCTGCCCCATAAAACATGTGATACCATCGCCGACGTGATCGCAGGAACCTCCGTCGAGCGGTTGCAACACCTGCTGACCGACGCGGCCTGGGACCCACTGGCGTTGGACGAAGCGCGCGTGAAGCGCCTGCTCGCTCTCCATCCGGTGACCGATGGCATCCTGGTGTTCGACGACACTGGACTGCCGAAGAAAGGGAGCGCCTCAGTCGGAGTCGCGCCGCAGTACTCTGGCACACTGGGCAAAATTGGCAATTGCCAGGTGGTCGTGAGTGCCGAATATCTCGCCGACGATCCAGCCAGTTCGACGCCGTTTCACTTCCCGGTGAGCGCTCAACTGTTTTTGCCCGAGTCCTGGGCTCAAGACGCCGAGCGGCGCAAGCAGGTGCAGGTGCCAGAGCAGATCATCCAGCAAACGAAGCCAGAGATTGCCTTGGGGTTGCTGGATCGAGCACAGGAATGGGGCGTGCCCATCCAGGCGGTGGTAGTTGATGCGGGCTATGGAGACAATCCCAACTTTCTGCGAGGACTCGATGAGCGCCAGATCCCGTACCTGTGTGCGGTAGAGAGCACCTTCGGCTGCCGTTTGCCCGACGAGGTTGAGGCGACCGCCGCCCAGACTCCCGTCTACGGCGGGCGTGGTCAGCCGCGCAAGCCTCGCCCTGCTCCTTTGTACACCGTCAAAGAGCTGATCGGAGCCTTACCCACCTCCGCTTGGCAAACCATCAGGTGGCGAGAGGGAACCAAGGGCACGATGCAGGTCCAGGCGGTGGCTCTGCGCGTCCACTGGGCCACTGGCTCCTCTTTGCACAGCACCAGCCACTCTCGCGTCTACACGGGACCCGAAGGCTGGCTGCTGGCCGAACGCCCCGTGTCAGAAGCCCTGGCTGATGACCAGCAACCCACTCCAGTTGAGCCGCAGGGGAAGGAAGAAGAGCCGATCAAATACTGGTTCAGCGTGCTGCCCGCAGACGCCTCATTGCAGCGTCTGGTTCTGCTGGCTCACGCTCGCTGGGTCATCGAGCAGTTTTACGAAGATGCCAAACAGGAATGCGGCTTCGATCACTATCAGGGACGCAGTTGGGATGGACTCCATCGACACCTGGCCCTGGTCATGCTTGCCTACAGTTTCCTCATGGTGCAACGCCTCACGCTGCCTCTGCCTCCTGGAGAGGCTTTTCCCCCCCTCGGTGACGCGAAGTTCGCTGCCTTACGTGCATCGACAGGTGCTCCTCTGGCTCTTCCAGGATCTCGTTCTCTGGCTCTTTCACACCCAGCAGATCGAAACCTTCCGTCCCAGAAGAAACTAACAAAGTAGTACTAGTACTAGTATCCCCTGCGAAATGGTTCAAGCGGCCTGAGAAGCTGGTGTGGGCTCAACAGTTCTTAGCTTCCTGCTGAGCTTTTCTCTTGTTGAGCTTTATTGACTGGAGGCTTGGGCGATCTGGCGGAGATTGCTGACGATGACTCCCAGGCCCAACCACCGTTCCATCCCATTTTGCCCGTGGTAGGCACTTTTGCGCCAGCCATAATCGCGTCTCAGGCTCGCAATCCTCCCCTCGATGCCCGCACGCCAGCGATAGCCGCGTTTCCACTGGCGCGTGTGTTCCACCGCCTGGCGTTCCTCGGAGAGCTTGCCTGAAGCCGGGATCGCCACCCGCTTGACCCCTGCGGCGATGAGCGTGGCCTCCGTCTCCGGCGAGTGGACACCGCGGTCGCCCGTCACCAGGTTGGGGGGATGCTCGAAGACTGTCTGGTGATGCTGCACCGCTTCGATGGCCTGCCCATGCTCATTGGGATGCGAGAGGATCTGGTAGCGCGTGACGATGCCTCCCTCGACTTCATCGAGAATCACGTGGCGACCGAACTCCACCTGGGCTCCGCCTTTATGGCGGGGAATGGCGCGGGTGTGTGGCTCGAAGAGGCTGAGCACCTTCTGGTCGGAGGGAACTTTTTTGCCTTCGAGCACCCGGCTGCGCGTTTGCGCAATCACCCGCTTCACCAGAGGCAATACCCCCTCGGCCTCGGTGAAGAGCCGCTTCGCTTCCGACTCGGTCTGTTGGCCCAGCGCCGCTACCACGCGGGTGGCCTGCCGCACCATGTGTTCAGCGGTCTCGATGAGCTTCTGGTCCAGGTGTTTTTGCTCGGCCTCTTTGTCTTCCCCCTTGCGCCGCAACTGCCGATGCAGCGTTTGAGCCGTCGTACGCGCCGAGCGCAGGCGCGAGCGACAGGTCTGCTCCAGATAGCTCACCCGCCCGGCAACCAACCCTTTGGCGCGCTTCACCAGGCGGGAGAGCACGCGCACACTGTCCACGAGCAAGCCGCTGTCGGTGGGATGATGGATCTCGGTCTGCACACAGGTGGCGTCCAATCGCAGCTTGCGCCCTTTCGTCACTTTCGCCTGCACCGCCAATTGCACCACGCGGTCATTGAGCGCGTGCAGTGTTTCGGGACGCAGCGTGCGCAGCCAGCGCAGGAGCGTGGTCTCATCGGGCACGCGCGCAAAATACACGCGGCAGAACCAGCGCAGCACTAGGCTGTCCTTGACGCGTTCTTCAGTTTCGCGATAGCTCCAGTGGTAGAGATGCTTGCAGATCAGCATGCGCAGGAGCACTTCCACCGGCGTGGAATGCCGTCCGTGGACCAGCGTGAAGCGGTAGCGCTTGCCCAGATCTGCGCGCACCTGCTGGTACAACTGGTCATCCTCCAGCAAGATGTCCAGGGTGTGGAGCACGGGATCGATCTGGGCGGCGAGTTCGGGCACGCGGGCAAACACGTCTTCTGGCTGGTATGTATCAATGAGCATCTCTTTTTCCTCCTTTCCTTCAGCATAGCACTGCTCCCAAAGACACTGGATGCTTCCCCAGGTTGCCAGCATACCTCGTCTGACCAGCAGCTCAAGCACACGGCCTGATTCTGCAGGGGGCCTTTGGCTCCTGGAGCCGCTTCTCAGGCCCCATTTCGCAGGGGATACTAGTACTAGGGCAACAGAGTTGGCCGAACGCTTCTGTGACATGGCGAATGCCCAGGGCGGCGTTGTTATTATCGGAGTGAAGGATTCCTTTCATGAAATTGTAGGAGTGCCTGATCATCGTGTCGGGGAGACGCTGGACGTGATATTACGGGCGGTTCGGCAAATGATCAAGCCTGAGCTCGTGCTCGATCCCTCTGAGCCTGAAATTTACACGGTGGAAGGCAAGAAGCTCGTTATGGCTACAGCAAGGACGAGCCAGCGACCAACCAGCCTATCAAGCTTATGGGGCGGTTTTTTATAGACTTCTTGCCTACAATTCCGCCATCTCATCGGACATCCTATCTGCCATCCATCCGTCATTCTCTCTGAGAGATTCCTCATCCGTGTTATGAAAATGGCTTGTTCGCTATCGTCGTTCATAACAGTAAACTCGGCTATATCTTTGATCCTTTCGGACATTTCATCGGACATTTCATCGGACATTTCATCGGACGTCCTCTAGGAGAAATCTGCGGCTTGTGCTAAAATTGGGCTGCTTTAGAAAATGAGAGAGGGTAACGGAGGCATTATGGTGAAGCTGAGTGAGACGGAACTGAAGAGGCTTGTTAAGGGTGGAGAGACCAATACAGTTGAGCTAAAATTAGCTGCTCCGCGAGCAGTTGATTTAGCAGAGAGACTCTGTGGGATGGCTAATGCGAGAGGGGGGATAGTGATTATCGGGGTTGAAGACTCTACCCATAAGGTTGTGGGCGTGCCTGATGAACGTATCGGAGAAACAATGGATGTCGTTTTACGGGCTGCCCGGCAGGTGATCAAGCCTGAACTCGTGCTAGACCCGCCTGAGCCTGAAGTCTATGTATTGGCCGGTAAAAAGCTGCTCGTTGTTACCATACCATCAACAGATGGTCCAGTTTATCAAGCAGGTGGCATTTTTTGGATACGGCAGGGAACTCAAACCAGGGCATTAAGTATGGCAGAATTGTCTGAAATGATCTATGATCGGGGGCTACGTGATTGGGAGCTTGAACCTGCATATAACGCGACAATGGAAGATGTTGATTTGGAAAAGGTGAAAGCTTTCATCGCACGGCGCTCGGCCTCTGGTCGGCAGTCCGGTCGTTTCAAGAATATAGAGCGGGTCTTGATTGGTATGCGGTGTGCTGTAGAGGTGAGTGGTGGGACAATCGTTCCTACGAATGCCGGTATGCTCTTCTTCGGGCTGAGCCCACAGGAGCATATCCCTCAAAGTGAGGTGGTGTGTGTGTTGTTTCGAGAAACAGTTGGGGCCAGCCGGTACGCTGATCGTAAAATCGTGACGGGGACGCTCCAGGATTTAATCGATGACACCGAGGCGTTTCTTGATCGGTACATCGCTGTAGGAGCGCGCATTGAAGGGTGGAAGCGGATTGATATCCCTGAGTATTCCATTGAGGTGTTACGCGAGGCCGTCATTAATGCGGTAGTACACCGGGATTATAGCAGGCGTGGCGAGAGGGTTCGCGTCTTTTATTATCCTGATCGGGTAGAGGTGCATAGTCCTGGTTTATTATTGCCTGGGATCACTGTTGAGCAAATGGAGCGTGGTGAGGTGCAGTCGAAGCTGCGCAACCCTGTATTGGCGGGGTTATTAAGCACTATTCCTGGGTATATGGAGCAAATCGGGAGTGGCGTCAGATTTATGTTAGATGAAACGAAGCGGATGGAGCTTCCTGCTCCGCAATTTCGAGAGATGAGCGAGTTTATTGTGACATTCCAGAAAGCGCCGGCTTTACGCGCTCCAGAGTCGCGATTGCAGAATAAGGGAGGAACGCTGTGGGAAGAGCATGAGGATTCCCACCCCGAGATAGTGGTGCAGGATCGTCGTGCTGAGCAGGTAGAAACGAGATTGATACAAGCGTTGCAGTATGTTCATGAACATGGCTTTATCACGAACGGGATCTATAGGCAATTGACCGGGGTCACTGATAGGACAGCTCACAGGGATTTGGAAAAGTTGGTAGAACGTGGAAGGTTAAAAGGCACCGGTCAGAGAGCCGCGCGGCGGTACGTGTTAGCCTGATGATTTTCATTGGCGCCATCTTTCTCGTCGCGGGCTTGATCGTTCTGCTTCCGAAGCGATCAGATCATAACCGGCTATAAGGTGGCCCGGAACGGAGAGGAGCTGTGGAAGCGGCGGGGGTTGGGAAGAAGCCTGCAACGGGCGTGACCTATTTGTCAGTTGCAGGCTTCCTTCTTGTCTGCTAGCCGTAGCGGGCGATTCCACTTGCCTGCTCAAACGATGTCTACGCGGTGTACCCTGACAGGAGAGTTGACAGGAGAACCGCTAGACAACAATAGATTTTCAACGACAACGGTAGAGTCCGAGAGGGGAGATCGAGCGCGGGATAGACGACCACAGACACCTGTGGACGGGTTATGCCGGTGGAGGGATTCGAACCCTCAACCCCTCACGGGGACTTGTTTTTGAGACAAGCGCGTATACCGTTCCGCCACGCCGGCTGAGTACAGAGGGATAATATCACAGGTGTGAAGGCGCGTCAATAGGCTTTTTGATTGAACATGACATTGTTTTGTGTTGCGAAATAAGATGGTCGAGAGAGTTTATTGCAAGTACAGCGGATTAGAAGTACAAGTACATGAAAATCTGATCTCTTGAATGATTGCGCAGTGTGTAGCACACAATCTGGCATGTTTCTTGCAGTATAGTTATGTATCACATGCTATACCCGTATAGATGGGATAACATGGCTTTTGCTCGTCTTGTAAATGCCACCTACGTTAATTGTCCTCGTTGAATTCGGGTGTCTGCAGCTATTTGTTGTCGGGTTTCGATGCCTGCCAGAGCATGGCAGGGGGAGCTAACGCATGAGAACTACTGACCGGGTCGATCGACAGGAACGTCAAAAGCGCGTTGCTGTTCGGCACACTGCACACTTCTTACACCGTTCAAAAGCGCTGTACCTTTTATTATTTGTTGCGCTGGTCTTCGGGGGATTTGCGCGACAGGCTTTCGCATCGGGGGTAGCGCCCAATGGGCCGGGCGCGTCGTCCGTCTGGACGCCATCCAATAATACTCTTCCTGGCACGGCGGCCAATACCACCAGCGACGTGTGGTTTAGTGGCTATAATGGCATCGTCGGCGAGGTGTTCTATCCGACCGCCGATACCCCCAATACCACCGATCTCCAGTTCCTGATCGGCGATAGCGGGCATAGCTGGGTCGATGAAGAGAAGGTCGCCACCACTTCCTCGGTTCAGTTGTACAACAACCACTCGCTGGCCTGGACGGTCACGAATACTGCCAGCAACGGCAAGTATCGCATTACCAAGACTATTTACACCGACCCTACCCGCAATTCGCTCATCCAGCAGGTGACATTTGCCGCGTTGAGTGGCACACTCTCAAATTACCTGCTGTACGCGCTATATAACCCCACCATGCATAACGCGGGCAATAATAACAGCAGTTCCACGCAGACATATAACGGAACGACTATGCTGATGACGACCGATTCGTCGGGCAATTATGCCAGCGCGCTGGCTGCCTCGATACCATACGTTTCGGGTATGACGAGTTCTGGTTTTGTGGGTGCCAATGATGGCTGGACGGACTTGAAGGGTTCAAGCAATTGTGGCAGTGGAAGCTGTCCCGATTACACCATGAACTACACCTACAGCTCCGCCAATGGTGGCAATACGGGCCAGACGGGCGAGCTTGACCTATCCAATGGCGGCAAGATCAATACGCAAACGGCGACCAGCATTGCCTTCAACCTGGTACTATCGTTCGGGCAAACCAACGGCGGTACATCGTCCACCACCAGCGCAGAGCAAACGCTAGCTGGTACGCTGGGCGACAACTTCTCCACCATGCTGAGTACCTACGTCTCGCAGTGGAATAGTTTCGATAACGGCCTGAATACGCCCCCGGCGGTCGGTGGCAATTCCACCATTCAACAGGCGCGCCAGCAGGAATACTACCTGGCCGCCAATGTGCTCAAGGCTTCGCAGGATAAGCAGACGGGCGCGTTTGTAGCTGGACTGGGGACGCCCTGGGGTGGCAGCAACGGTGATGGTGACAATGGCTATCACCTGGTGTGGGAACGCGATATGTACGAGTTCTCCAGCGCGTTGATCGTGGCAGGCGATACCGCCGATCCCAAACGCGCCCTGTTGTGGGCCTTCAATTCGCAGCAGCAGTCCGACGGGCATTTCCCGCAAAACAGTTACGTCAATGGCACGCCTTTCTGGACGGGCATTCAGATGGACGAACAGGCCTTTCCTATTATGCTGGCCTGGAAACTGGGCGTGACCGATAGCGCCGATTACCAGAACCACATCAAACCTGCTGCCAACTATATCCTCAACAATGGACCGAAGACGGGCGAGGAACGTTGGGAGGAGAATGGCGGCTATAGCCCCTCGACTATCGCGGCGGAAATTGCCGGGTTGGTGACAGCTGCCGATATCGCCAGGATCAACGGTGATACCGCCAGCCAGACGCTATACAACAACGCTGCCGATTACTGGCAGGGCATGATGCAGAACTGGACCTTCACGACAAATGGGTCGCTCGGTGGCGGTTACTACTTCGAGCGCATCGATGCTGACGGCAATCCCACTAATAGCGACACTATCACCATCGCCAATGGTGGCGGAACTTACGACGAACGCGCAGTCGTCGATGCCGGTTTCCTCGAACTGGTGCGCCAGGGCATTTTCCCTGCCAATTCGCCCTATGTTACGCTCTCGCTGCCCGTCATCGATTCGACCATCAAGCAGACGGTCAACGGCAATAGCTACTGGTATCGCTACAATCACGATGGCTACGGCGAACATGCTGATGGGTCGGCCTTCAACGGTACGGGCATCGGGCGGCTGTGGCCCATCTTTAGCGGCGAGCGCGGCATCTATACCATCGCCACAGGGGCAAGCGCCGATGCCTATCTAACAGCTATGACCGCTTCAGAAAATGCATCTGGCATGATTCCCGAACAGGTGTGGGACAATGCCGCGCCATCGGGCGATACGCCCGGCACGCCTACGGGGTCGATGAACCCGCTCAACTGGGCTATGGGTGAGTTCATTACGCTGCTTTTCTCGGCTGCCAACAACAACATCGCGGATGTGCCATCCATCACCTCCAGTCGCTACGTGAGCGGCGCGTATACGCCTCATAGCGGTTATGTAGTTGACTATAACCCGGCGCAACTGCGCGCGGGAAAGGCGTTGACCATCTATTACAACGGCTTCCTCTCGTCCAATAGTCATGTTTACATCCACTGGGGTGAGAACAACTGGCAAAACATCCCGCCCGACCAGCCGATGGTCAAGCGCGCCGATGGTTTCTGGCAGACAACGATTAGCGTGCCCAACGATGCCACGCAGATCAATTTCGTCTTCAACAACGGCGCGGGCAGTTGGGATAACAACAACAACGCGAACTGGAACGTCAGTATCTCCGGTTCGTGTACATCCAGCATTGTCACCAGCAGCCCCTGTACGCCTGTTCACGCTCAGGCCGTGCAGATTTTCTACAATGGCTCGCTGGCATCCAGCGCATTGAGCATTACCATGCACTGGGGCTACAACGGCTGGAATGGCGTCACCGACACGGTCATGACGCGCACATCCACCGGCGCGTGGACGGGCTTTGCTATGGTTCCCTCGTCGGCCACCGGGTTGAATATGGCGTTCTTTAACCAGAGCGGCACCTGGGATAACAACAACGGCCAGAACTACAATCTGACCGTTTCGTAATGGTTTGTGGTGTGAGAGGTTGCCAACCTCAGAATATCCAGTGCAACACCGCCTGTCATTCTGAGCGCAGCGAAGAATCTGTTCATGGCTCGGCGAGAGATTCTTCGCTGCGCTCAGAATGACAGGGTTGCGGTAGCCTGTCAGTACCGGGTTGTATCGAAACTGTAGCGCAAAAAGAGGTGGTTCGTTTCGCGTTTGATACTGACCAGTGATCCCCATAGTGGAAATTCGGGCGCGAAGAGCTTGCCAGCGACCAATCCGGGCCGCTCGATGGTATTGTCGCGTCCAGCAACTTGCGGGGCAAGTGTCAGGAATAGTTCGTCCAGGCAGCGTTCCGCGAAGAAGCTGGCGAGTAATTGCGGGCCGCCTTCGCTGAGGATCAGTTTGCCGGGACGCGCTCGCCGTACAACTTCCAGTATGGCTTGCGCGCTCAATTCGCCCTCTTCGCTTTGCTTGAGCGCGGCTATTTTCGTTGAGGGCGGGATAGCCTGTTGGCGCAAGCGTTGCTCGGCCTGCATGGTGGTGATAATCAGTACAGGAACTTCTCCAGACTGGAACAAGGGCTGGTTCAGGTTGATATTGCCCTCCAGGGTGACAATCACATTCAAGGGTGGCGTAGTCTTGCCCAGATTATGACGAATCTGCTGATAAAAAGCGGAGAATGGTGGATAGATATGTTCGGCAGTCCAGATATGGTTGGGGGATTTGCGCAGCGTGCCAGCTCCGACAATGATGGCGTCGGCAACGGCTCGCAGAATGCCCATTACCATGTGATCGTGCTTGTTGTCGCCGCTAATATCGCCCCCGCCGGCGCGCCCTGGCGCTTCCAGCGATACCACCCCGTCCAACGATGTAACAAAATTGGCAAAGACATACAGCCGGTCAGGTTGCACTGGAAACCGGAGTTGACCATATATCGCTGCCAGTTCGGGCGGAAGCGGGAGATCGGTGCCGCGCTGCGCATCAAATAGCGATTCGAGTGGTGTCAAGGTCTACAATTTACCTTCGATTCTGATGATCTGCTCCAATAATACGTACTTCGTTAGCCCCTTATAAATTTCGTTAAGGCTCTCTATCCACACCAGGTCTGCGCTGTGTCCCGTCCCAATAACCGTTTTTGAGATTTTCCCATACCACTCCTTGTCTTCGTAGTGATCGGGCATTTCCCCAGGGCGTATTTTGTAAGCAATAACTGTTCCTACTTTCAATTGACTATCGTCGATATCTATACCCATATTTACGCCTCTTAGTGAAGGTCACTTATGCTAGCCAACATCACATTTAAGTCTAACTGCCGCCTGAATGCTATCGCGCCTGCTTTAGATGTTACCACGCCAGGAGGTCTGCTACAATCTCAACCAAACAGAAGAGAGAGACGTTATGGTTTATACATAAAAAAAGCCCCTACCCGTTATGTTAGATAGGGTAGGGGTCTCTCGTTGCCGGGAGGACGCAGGGTCATATACACTTAGTATCATGTATTCAGAACATCCGCAAGCGAAAAGGAGGGCCAGGTTTGTTAAATGAAAGAATTTACAACTGTGTTGCTGCCTACACCTCACCAAAAACGCCGATATTCCTGAATTTCTGGTAGCGCAACTCTAACAACTCATCGGTAGGAATGGGTTTGAGCTGCGCCAGGTGCTTGAGCAAGGCAGCCTTCAGGTTGTCGGCTGTGAGGCGATAGTTGTGATGCGCGCCGCCCAGGGGTTCGGGAATCAGTTCGTCCACCAGGTCGAGTTGCTTGAGTTCTTTCGCGCTGATGCGCATGGCCTCGGCTGCCTGGGGAGCGTATTTATTGTCGCGCCACAGGATGGAGGCGGAGGCTTCCGGCATGGCTACGGTGTAGATGCTGTGTTCGAGCATCAGGATGCGGTCGGCTATGCTGATGGCTAACGCGCCGCCGCTGCCGCCTTCGCCAATCACAACGGCGATAATCGGTACGCGCAAACGCGCCATGAGGTACAGGTTGGCGGCGATAGCTTCTGATTGACCGCGCTCCTCGTCTCCCAGGGCCAGGAATGCGCCGGGAGTGTCGATCAGGGTGATGATGGGGAAGCCGAATTTTTCAGCTTGCAGCATTAAGCGACTGGCCTTGCGGTAGCCTTCGGGGTGCGGCATTCCCATGTTACGGAATTGTCTCTCCTTCAGGTCACGGCCCTTTTGATGACAGACAAACATGATGGTTTGCCCGTCCAGTTTGGCCGCGCCGGCTATGATGGCGTGGTCGTCGCTGAAAGAGCGGTCTCCATGCAACTCGAAGAAGTCGTCACAGATCAAATGCAGGTAATCGCTGGAATAGGGGCGGTCCTTGTGACGGGCTACCTGCACCGTTTCCCAGGAGGTGAGATTTTTGTAGATCTCTTCGGTGCGCCGCCGCAGCTCGCGCTCCGCGTCATGCAACTGCCGGAGTTCGTCAGGTTTCAGGCGATCCCCTTTGCGCTGCAAGGCGACAATCTTTTTTTCTAACTCGGCCAGCGGCTTTTCAAATTCCAGATCGTAGGCCATTGTTTCCTCCCGCTTAACGCTTGAAATGCGCGTTGCCTTGACCGTTGCCGGGCGGGTACAGGCTGATGATACGCGCCAGGGTGTGTCGCAGGTCGCGCCGGTGAACGACCGCGTCAATCATGCCGTGTTGCAACACAAACTCTGAATTGACCGTTCCTTCCGGCAGTTTGACATGCATAAATTGCTCAATCACACGCGGCCCGGTGAAGCAGATCAAGGCTCCCGGTTCTGCCAGGCACACGTCACCCTGCATGGCGAAACTGGCCGTGACGCCGCCGGTGGTAGGGTCCGTCAGCAGGCTGATGTACGGAATGCCGGTTTCTCCCAGTTTTGCCAGAGCCGCCGAGATTTTTGCCATTTGCATCAGGGAATACAATCCCTCCTGCATACGCGCTCCACCGGAGGCGCAGGCAGATCAGCACCGGTATGCGCCGCTCGATGCCAAGTTCAACCGCGCGCGTGATCTTTTCGCCTACCGCCGATCCCATACTGCCGCCGATGAAGCGAAAATCCATGACCGCCAGGGCGAGCGGCATACCGTCGATGGTGGCATGACCGGTCACGACGCCTTCGTTCATGTTGACCTTTTTGCGCTCTTCGCTCAGTTTTTTGGCGTATTCCTGTACCTCGTCTTTGGTGCGAGCCACAAAATGGAGCGGGTCGCTTGAAATAATGTTGGCATCGATTTCTACAAAACTATCCCGGTCGGTCAGCAACTCAATACGTTCATAGGCGGAAAGCTTGAAGTGATAATTGCAGCGCGGGCACACCTTCAGGTTCTTTTCCCATTCGCGGGAAATCAATATCTCTTTGCAGCGATTGCATTTAACTACCAAATTACCTGAAGGTAAGCCTGACCCTGGCTGGTTACTTGAAGTTGAAGATGTCGGGGGATCGGCAGCTTCTTTCGCCATGTCATACCTCCTTGTCAGTCTTGCGCCAGGAGCGCGGCTACAAAGTCCTGCGGGTTAAAGGGAGTGAGATTTTCGACCTTCTCTCCTGTGCCGATGAATTTAATGGGAACCCCTAAATCGTCGGCAACGGCGAAGGCGAAGCCACCTTTGGACGTGCTATCCAGCTTGGTGATGATTACGCCCGTCAGTCCGATATCCTCCGCGAATTTACGCGCCTGTAAAAGCGCGTTCTGGCCCGTTGTGGCATCGATCACCATTATCAACTCCTGCGGCCCATCGGGAAGCAACTTCTGAATGATTTTGTTGATTTTCTTCAACTCTTCCATCAGGTTGTACTTCGTGTGCAGTCGCCCGGCTGTGTCCACTAACAGAACGTCGCATCCGCGTGTGCCAGCCGCCTGGATGGCGTCGTAGACGACAGCGCCGGGGTCGGAACCGGGATTCTGGCTGATGACGGGCACGCCGATACGCTCGCCCCAAACTTTCAACTGGTCGATAGCGGCGGCGCGGAAGGTATCGGCTGCTGCCAGGATCACGCGATGGCCTTCTCGCGTGAGCCGGTAGGCCATTTTCGCGATGCTGGTTGTCTTGCCCGATCCGTTGACGCCGATGACGAGAATCACGGTCAGCGGTGATTTGGTGGAAAAGCGTAAATCGGAAGGTTTGCCAAGTAATTTGATGAGTTCTTCGCGCAGGGCGGTTTGCGCCTGGGAGGTGTTACGCATATGCTCTTCGACGGCGCGTTGGCGCAAACGCTCGATCAGCCATGTGGTAGTACTGGGGCCGACATCCGCGCTGAGCAATGCCTCTTCCAGGTCGTCCCATAATTCATCGGTGATGGGAGTTGGTTTGACAAAAGACTCGCTGATTCGGCCAAATAATTTGCGGGTGCGGCTCAAACTGCTCTTAAAAGGATTCGAGTCAGGGTCAGACATGGAGTCTCCTCCAACGCGCTCCTGTGTAACAGCAGACTCTCTTTTCGGCTCTTCCTGCGGTTTTTGCCCAAAAAATCGATTGAGCACGCTTGTAATGACTCCTTACGTGTTCTCGCTTATTAAATTAAATAAAGAAGGCAAAAGGAAAAGGATTCACCTCTTGCCTTCACTCCGTCCCACGCGCACCGTGGCAACCTTACTGGCGGCTGCCGCGATACTGGTGGAGCGACCCATCGCTGATGGGTTCGTTGATGATGATATCGCCGTTACGGATCTTGATGTTGTACAGGCACGAAGGGTTGGTGCAAACCCATGCCTTATACTCGATAGAAGCTCCCTGGCTACCGAAATCCGACAGCGGAACCAGATCACCTTCACTACACTTGCGACAGCGGGGAAAAGCGTTCTCCACGAAATCGCCTCCTTCCTTCTAAAGAGAGGATAGTATTCACCACCTGACCACGTAATACCTGGCAAGGTTAGGCGAAGAAGTAAGCCGAGGGGGAGCCTCCGCCGCTGCATCCGCATCCCCACAGCAGTAAAACAGTGTCATTCCACCGCTATCATACCATAAATCGCGGCCCGTGTCAGCATCCTTATGAAGATTTTTTCATCTTTTTCTGGACATCTTCCACTGGTTTAATCTAGGGTACTTTACGACAGCGATATGAGCGAATGGCACATGCCTCTCTGCTTCTAACGCTAGCATAACACCTACCACTAAATCCGTCAAGATTGATAAACTTTCATATGCAAGGTTTGTTTCGCTCTTCAACCTTCTGGGACCTTCTGGGATGCCCTGAGGTTCCGCTAATGTGGGTAATTTTCCCCATTTATGGAAATCTGTTCATTATACAAACCCGCATGTGGAGAGGTTGCGCTTCGATTTTGACTTTTCTTGCATCCAATATTTTGCCTGCTCAAATACTTAAAGAATCTGGATAATGTGCCGATTAGGATAGTCTTCTAAGGTCGAAATAGCGATGAAACACTTTGACATATGATGCGCTTCATGCGCTTTGGCATGATTGTTGCAATAACTATCAGTAGGAGAGCATAACCAGGAAAAATTCATCCCCGCACGATTTTGGGAATACTTGTTGATTGCAATTTCACCGCATTGTCATAAGTGAAGAAGGAGTACCACTAATGGTTGCAAAAGCATCCAGGACGTATAGCGTTGATCGTAGCGCCGTGTATACATATCGTGATGAGATGGCTTCTCCCAGAAAAGGCCAGACACGCGAACGTAATATGCGCGCTGTAAGCAAATTTGATCTGGATGGAGAATTGCTAGATGAGTTCGACTTTGAGGAAGAAGAGGAGTTTGTCGAGGAGGAGGAACCACGTGGGGGAAGTGGTGCTGGGGCAATTGATGACTCGGTGAAACAGTATTTGAAAGAAATTGGATCGTATCCGTTGTTGACTGCCGAGCAAGAGTTACAACTGGCGGAGCGTGTGTCGCATGGAGACCTGCGGGCCCGGCAGAAGCTGATCGAGGCGAACCTGCGGCTGGTGGTCAGTGTTGCCAAACGTTACTCTAACCAGGGTTTGCCCCTGTTGGACATGGTGCAGGAAGGCAATATTGGCTTGATGCGGGCGGCGCAGAAGTTCGATTACCGGCGCGGCTTCCGCTTCAGCACTTACGCTACGTGGTGGATTCGCCAGGCCATTAGCCGCTCCATTGCCGAACATTCGCGCACCATCCATATTCCGGTGCATGTGGTAGAGTTCATTTATAAGATCAAGCGCGTGGCTCGCCGCATTTACCAGGAGCAGGGCGTCGAGGCTCTGCCGGAGCAGATCGCTGCCGAAGTGGGTCTGTCCAAAGAACGCATCGTGGAGTTATTGAGCGTTTCTGAACAGCCCATCTCGCTTGACGCGCCGGTAGCAGATGATGAGCAATATCACCTGGCCGATGCTATCGAAGATACCAGCATGGCCGCGCCTGTAGACGAGGTGTCGCAGAATGTGCTGCGCGCCCATATCGAGGAGGCCATGACCATCTTGAATCCCCGCGAACGCACCATTCTGGAGATGCGCTACGGCCTGCAAGACGGCCACTTCCATACCCTCGATGAGGTCAGCGTAGAGTTCAAACTGACCCGCGAGCGCATTCGCCAGATCGAGGTGAAAGCGCTGCGCAAGCTGCGCTACCCCGATAGGTACTATGGATTGCACGATTTTGTAAAGGTGTAACTAATTACACCTCCATCGCTACGCCGCTGGCTTTCATACGCAGGTACGCGAAGATGAATGGATCTACGTTGCCGTTCAGGTAGCCTTCGGTATCGCTGGTCTCGAAGTTGGTGCGGTGATCTTTCACGATATTGTAGGGGTGAACGGTCACTGTGCGAATCTGCGCGCCGAAATCGGACTGCACAAAATCACCCTTGAGGCGGGCCGTCTCTTCTTCGTGTCGCCGCACTTCGCGTTCATAGAGACGCGCTTTGAGCAGTTTCAGGGCTACTTCGCGGTTCTGATACTGCGAGCGTTCGTTCTGGCAGGTGACGACGATACCGCTGGGGACGTGCTTCATACGCACGGCAGAGTCGGTTTTGTTGACGTGCTGGCCGCCCGCGCCGGTTGAGCGATAGGTGTCGATCTCCAGGTCTTCCGGGCGAATGATGATCTCGATGCTGCCCTCGATGTCGGGCAGCACTTCGACTTTAGCGAACGATGTATGGCGGCGGTGCGCGGCGTCATAAGGCGACAGGCGGATCAGGCGCTGCGTGCCGATCTCCGAGCGCAGGTAACCATAGGCATAACGCCCTGTGACCTCAATGGTTACGCTTTTAAGGCCAGCTTCTTCACCCTCGCTATAGTCGTAGACCTCGGTGCGGAACTTGTGGCCCTCGGCCCAGCGCATGTACATGCGGAAGAGCATTTCGGCCCAGTCCTGCGCATCGACGCCGCCGCTGCCCGCGTGAATGCTGAGGATGGCGTTGCGCTGGTCATTTTCGCCGTTGAGCATAAGCGAGAAGAGCAGTTGTTCGACCTGTTGTTCAAGCTCGGAGAGTGACGCGACAATCTCGGCCTGCAATCCTTCATCCGGTTCCTCCTCCATTAGCCCGGCTAATCCCTGCAGGTCGGTCAGTTGCGCATCGATGCTTTCCCAGGTGGTGACTTCGTCGCGCAGGGCCGTCATTTGCTGCATATGCGCCTGCGCCTTGCGGTTATCTGACCAGAAATCTTCTGATAGCGTCTCCGCTTCCATTGCTTCTATCTGTGTTTTTTTGGTAGCCAGGTCAAAGACGCACCATAGTTTCGTGGACGCGCCCCTGCAGGCGTTCGATCTGGTTGGTTAATTCATTCATAGCCCGCATTGTACCATGTTTTGGAGATGTTTGCACCTGCCTTGGCCGTCAGCATAGGAACACCGCCACGAGGACAACAATCACAATAGAGCGGAGGTAAGTAGCTCTACCGCGAAACCCTGTATGAGCATTTACCAGTGGTTGTTTCTGTTCATCTCTTCCAATCCCTCACTTGCAATTTCGTTCGCCGGGTCTATTTCTAATGCTCGATGAAGCAGGCTCCTGGCTTCTCTATATCGGCCCATATCATCAAGGATTGCACTTTTCATGGTCAATGCCTCACCATCGTTAGGATCGACTCTTAGTGCAATATCAATTGTTTGTAGGGCTTCTACATGGGTTGGGTCGTAAGCAATTACCCGGTTTAATGCCTCCACTGCATCATTATTTCTATTGACATTAATAAGCGCTCGCGCTTTCATAAACCACGCAAGGGCATAAGTTGGGTATAGATTTATTGCTCTCTCTCTGCTGCTAACAATGCTTCTTGTGGCTGTTCAAGCCTGCGTAAGGCTAAGCTAATTTGAGTCTGCGCTTCGTATGACTGCGGGTATTCTTGTGCGGCTTGTCGCAAGATCAGCAAGGCTTCAGCAAACTTTTCTTGCTGCATAAGTGATAGGGCTCGCTCGTAGTTTGCGCTTGGGCCTATCGACGGCGGCGCTGTCTTGGAAATTTGTGGAGATTGGTTGCTTTTTCTTCGAAACATGGGGTTTCTCCTTTTCACAAATTTTCTAACCGATGCATACAATCATATAAGTAAGATTACATAATACCGATAAACAAAGCAATGGGATATAAGTCCTATCCTTTTAGCAATGGAAGAGATTATTGAAGAGTGTACCAACCAGAGGAGTGTGGCCGCATTCTTTGGGAAAAACAGTGCCATTTACGAGAGAAAATGACACCCTGGCCGTATCTTCGAGTTCATTTGCAAACATTTCGTTCTTTGTTTATAATCAAATTATGAAAAGCGGATATGTATGAACAATGAAAAGCGCTCAATAAGGTTCTTTCAACGCCCTATTTTTATACTGCTCTCCGTTCTCCTACTATTGCTTGTTATAGGAGGAGTGGTTGTGGTTAATGAAATCACGACGGGCAAGCAGAATAAAATACTTCCTCAGCTAACCTCTGTGCCAACTCAGGATAGGCTGGCAAGCAGCACTCCAACTCCAATGACGCAGGCGCAGGTTTCACCATTGCTTTTTGGCACCAATCTGGGTTTGTTTACCGCCAATGACCAGGTGGTTACGTCCGCGACCACGCGCGCCCTGATGCAACAAATCCATATACGTATTGTGCGTATACCGATGCGTCGCAATCTCCCTGATGCGCTCGAAGTGCAGGCGGAGCAGGCGGTCAAAAGTATCGGCGCGATCCCCCTGGTTGTGTTGAACGGCCTGCGCGATCCCAACGCCCTCGCCGGTGATACGCGTATGATTCAGAATACCAATAGCGTCTTTGGCGATAGCCTGGTCTACTATGAATTTGGCAATGAAGACGATTGGAACGGCATAACCATCTCGCGTTATACGGGAGGGTGGAATACGCTCATTCCGCAATTTAAGCGCCTGGCGCGCAATGGCAAGTTTATTGGCCCCGTCAGTTACGCGTATAACCATGACAACCTGACTACCTTCCTGCAAGGCGCGAACCCGCGCCCGGACGCCATTAGCTGGCATGAATACACCTGCAGCTATAAAGACCCTGCTGCCGATTGCCTCGCGCATCTTAGCGGGTGGACAGCGCATGTCAGCGATGCGCGCGCTGCCATGCAAGCTACTCTGGGGACTACGCTGCCCATTATGATTACGGAATGGAATTATGCCGCCGATCAGTCCACGCAGAGTAATGGCCTGCCGATCGATGATGGGAAGTATAACAACGTTAGTTTCATGACGATGTGGACGACAGAGGCGCTGCATACGCTGGCGACCAATCGGGTCTTTGCCTCTATGCAATATTCAGTTACCGATACAGCTCTGCCTTTGATTACCTTTGACAATACGCTGACCACGCAGGGGATGGCCTTCCAATCACTTTATCAGGCGATGATCACATGAATGAAAGGGGTCTACGTCCTTTAGGGTGTCGCTACTGGTTTCACTCGCAAGGATGCAGAGCCAGTGAAAGAATACTATTGACACAAGAAAGCATCGCGAGTATGCAATGAACACATCGACTTACCTATCAAACAATCAATCAACAGTAAAAGAGTAGAGAACACATGTCATCTCGAACAGAAGAAAGCAAAGTAGCGCATTTCGTATTGCAACCGAAGACGCCATCTTTCGTATGTATGGAATGATATAACGTATTGTTATGGGGCGATGCTCCAAAAAAGCAAAGGAGTCCATATATGACAATAGGCCCGCTTGAATTCGTCGTAATCGGATGTAAAGGTCATACATTCAATAGAGAGATTCTGCCTGAATTGAACTCCATCCAGGAGAAAGGTCTCATCCGGGTGGTCGATCTCACTTTTGTGAGGAAGGATAGCAGCGGTACGGTCTCTGTGCTGGAGGTACATGACCTGAAAGATGAAGAACTGGCGCTGTTCGACCCCATCAAGGAAGACTTGACGGGTTTCCTCACGCCGGAAGATATTGCGCGCCTCACCGTTGTGATTCCTCCCGATACGTCAGCGGTCATTGTGCTATTGGAGCACGCCTGGATCGTCAAGTTGTCAGAAGGTCTAAACAGGGCTAACGCGGTACTCCTCGCGGGAGGAATGGTACCTCCGGCTGCCATGGAGCAGCTTGAAGCAGAATTGAAAGCGGCTCAGGAGCAAAGCTCGAAGAGCCGGAGTAGTTAAACCAGGCGAAGAAATAAGCAAAGGAGCATTATTATGTATAGAAGAGGACCATTTTGGGGCGGACCGTTTATGAGAAGACGCGGCTTCCCATTATTACCTATGGGAGGTTTTGGGATGGGCATGGGCGGCATGGGCGGTGGCTCTTTACTGGGTGATTTGATGGCAGGAGGGATAGGCTACATGATGGGTAGGCAATCGGGGCAGCAGGCGGCTTCGCCACAATACCAGACGCCACAATATCAGCCACTACAAGCGCCGCAGTATCAGCCCCCACCTCAGCAGTATCAGCCACCACAATATCAGCCGTCACAAACGCCGCAATACCAGGCACCGGCAGCCGGTGGTGGAAACGAGACTCTTGCGCAAATCAAACTACTTGGACACTTGCGCGACTCCGGCCTTCTCACCAATGACGAATTTGAGGCAGAGAAGCAGAAGATTCTGCATGGGCATTAAAATAGTGAGTATTGCCAGGGTGGGGGCCGCTAGAGCGGCGTTGCCCCGCCCTGGAAGCTGTCGGCAAACATTAACAGTGCGTGCTGAAAGGCGAGAGGCTACTTGACAACAGGCATGTATCAGCTACTACAATAATAGGATGAGATAGCAAACTCTTTTTTGTCACATCATTGGAGCCTGTTACATGCGCCGTCCTTCCATCAACCCGAAAGTTAGTGTCAGTATTGTCTTCGTCGCTGCCATGTTCATGAGTATCATGGATACGACGATCGTGAATGTGGCCCTGCCTACGTTGAGTCGCCAGTTTCACGCGGCTGGCACCTCAATCGACGCGGTTGTTGTGGGGTACCTTGTCAGCCTTGCTATAATTATCCCCGCTTCGGGATGGCTGGGTGATCGTCTCGGTACCCGGCGTGTATTTTTAAGCGCCCTGGCACTTTTTACTGTTGCATCGGCTCTGTGTGGATTGGCATCAAGCCTACCCATGCTCATCGGGTTCCGTGTCTTACAGGGCATCGGGGGTGGCGCGATGACGCCAGTAGGGACTGCGATCCTGTACCGCACCTTTCCTCCGGCAGAACGAGTACAGGTTTCGCGCATCCTCAATATACCTACCGTGTTCGCTCCTGCCACCGGCCCGGTGATTGGCGGCTTGCTCATCGACAAGTTATCGTGGCACTGGATATTTTATGTGAATGTGCCAATTGGCATTGCCGCTTTCGTGTTTGGCTTGCTCTACTTGCAAGAGTATCAAAGGGTAAGGGATGCTAGCGGGGCCTTCGACCTGTCAGGCTTCTTGTTGGGAGGCTTTGGTCTCGCTCTCATCATGTATGCTTTGAGTGAAGGACCGAGCTATGGTTGGACATCTGCTGGCATTCTCGGCAGCGGTATCGTGGGTCTGATCGCTCTGATTATCTTCGTCTTCGTCGAATTGCGCTCCACGCACCCGATACTGAACTTACTGTTGTTAAGCAACCGGTCATTTCGTACAGGTAACCTCGTCTCATTTTTCTCCGCTGCTGGTTTTCTTAGCCTGCTTTATGCCGCGCCACTTTTCTTGCAACAGGCACGCGGGGTGTCGGCGCTTACCTCTGGTCTGACGACGTTCCCGGAGGCGGTTGGGGTGCTGATCTCCACTCAGATTGTCACGCGCATTTATCCCAGAGTGGGGCCGCGCCGGCTTATCGTTGGCGGACTCACCGGCGTTGCGATTATCATGGCGTTGATGTCTATGATAGGCCAGGATACTAGCCTCTGGCTGATGCGCGCCTTGATGTTCCTCACGGGAGCGGGGATGGCTTTCTCGTTTACGACGGTGCAAGCGGCTGCCTTCGCGACCATTTCAACGGTGGAGACGGGCCATGCATCGGCGCTTTTCAGCGCGCAACGGCAGATCGGCTCTTCATTAGGCGTTGCTTTAATTAGCGGCGTCATCAGTGTTGCAGGTTTGACGCAACTGAGCGCGAGCGGTGCGGTCGTCCCCAACCTGACGGCGTATCATGCTGCATTTGTTGCATCTGCTGTGCTGGCGCTTACCGGGGCTTGTATTGGGCTGACGGTGCGCGATAGCGACGCGGCGCCTACTATGCGGCGTAGAGAGAGCGCGGCCATACAAGAAAGTGTCCCGGATGTAGAAGCGCAAATCCAGGTACAGTAACTTGCCCGAAATTAGTTCTTTTCGTGGGGCCGGGGATTGGGCAGAGGGATTTCGAACAATCTGGGACTGGTCTGGCAAGTAATAGAAAGGAGTCACCAGTATAAACACAGAATTAGCAGACAAAAACTATCGTCGTGACCTGGGAGATGGACTTCTGCTGCGCTGGTCTACGCCCGATGACACAGAGGGTATCGCGCAGTTGGTCAGCTCAGTTTTTCGCGATCGGGCTGATGAGCCTCTAAATACACCATTGGGACACCTGATGCGAGAGCTTATGAGCGGGACGCATCCTGTAATGGGAGCGGGTGATTTCGCGCTTGTCGAGGATACGCGCAAGCAGGGGAACACGCTGGTCGCCTGTACCTGCCTGTGGCGACATACCTGGGAATATGAAGGCATTCCCTTCGGAATTGGTCGCCCTGAAATTGTCGCTACCGATCCTGCCTATCGAAATCGAAGATTGATTCGCGCCATCTTCGACCTGATTCATGCTCGTAGCGAGGCCGAGGGCCATCTTGCGCAGGCCATCACCGGTATTCCCTACTTTTATCGACTATTCGGTTACGAGTATGCGCTGGACCTGGGTGGAAGATACTCTACCTATATCTCACTTCTACCCGAAGCCAGCGAGGGAGCGTCTGAACCATTCGGACTGCGCGATGCCACCCTGGAAGACATCCCGCTGGTGCAGCAACTCTACGATCAACGACGGGCATCCAGTGTCGTATCTGCGCCGATTGACGAAGTATGGTGGCGTTATCAGCTTGCGAACTGGCGCACATCACTGGCAGGCGAGAACTGGCATATTCAGATGATACTTGATGCCGGTGATAAGCCAAAGGGGTATGTGATTATCCCGACTATGCGCTGGAAGAAGAGCATTCCAGTCATCGATGTAGCGTTTGCCACCGGCGCTAATATCCAGGCGATAATGCCGTCTCTGCTGCGCGCGTTAGTACGGCAAGGAGAGCAGATACCAGCGAGAGATAGCGACGCGGAGCCCATTCGCCAGATCAGTTTTAACCTGGGACGCTCTCACCCGGCCTATGATGTGCTGGAAAAGAGTATGGCAACTACGAAAGAAGTACCCTATGCCTGGTATGTCCGCGTCGCCCAACTGCCGCGATTTATCCAACGTATAGCGCCTGCACTGGAGCGGCGGCTTGCTGATTCTGTGGTTGCGGGCTACAGCGGCGCACTCACATTTGATTTTTATCGTGATGGTTTGCGCATGGTCTTCGAGCAGGGAAAATTACTAACGGCAGAGAATTGGCGACGCCCTATCTGGAACGCGAATGAAGATGGTGGTTTTCCGCCACTGGTTTTCTTACAATTGCTGTTTGGCTATCGAAGCCTGGATTCGTTACGTTCGTCTTTTCCCGATGTATGGGTAAACGACAATGTGGAATTGTTAGTAAAGGCTTTGTTTCCATCCAGGCCCTCGTGGGTGCTGCCACTGGGGTAGCGTTTCAAGCTGCTATATAAGATATACTAAAGACATGCCGGGAAAAAGTATATGGCGGCTTTCAAAGCACGGGGGATTTCAGGCTCGGCCAGTAACCAATCAGGAGATGGAGTAACAGACTGATGCAGACGCAACAACGTTTTAGCAACAAAGTAGTGATCGTGACGGGGGCCGCGCATGGCATTGGACGCGCCATCGCCCTGCGTTTTGCCAGCGAGGGCGCGCAGCTCGTTGTCAATGATGTCAACGCCGCCGGAGTCGAGAGTACTGTCTCGGAGATTATTGCTCATGGAGGGCTGGCCGTTGCTGGCACTGCCGATGTGTCGCAAAAGAGCGAGGTTGATGGTTTATTTGATAACGTGCTTGAACGTTTCGGAACGGTGGATGTGCTGGTCAACAACGCCGGGTTAATTAACGTCGAACGGCATTTTCTGCAAGGGGATGAAGAATGGTGGGATCGTGTGCTGACGGTAAACCTCAAGAGCGTTTTTCTGTGTTCGCTGCGAGCGGCTCATGTGATGGCCCGCAATCATACGGGCGTGATTATCAACATGTCCAGCGGGGGAGCCACGCACTCACACCGGGGTATGGCGGCTTATGACGCATCGAAAGGTGGCATAGAGGCGCTAACGCGGGCTATGGCGCTCGATCTCGCGCCGTATGGCATTCGCGTGAATGCGCTTATTCCCGGCTCGATTGATACGCAGGGCATGAACCCGGATCTCAAGCGAGAGCGGGGCAAGTCCATACCGCTCGGACGTATGGGAGAGCCTGAGGAGATGGCCGGGCCAGCCGCTTTTCTCGCCTCGGATGACGCCAGCTATATTACAGGCCATATCTATGCCGTCGATGGCGGTCTCCTCTCGCAGCAGCGCTCGCCGCAGGTAGATATTTTTCCGTTGAGCCGCTTCCCCAAACTGGAGGGTGAGTGATGGAAGGTTCCTCCCATCATCACAGGATCGGGGTGGATATTGGAGGCACGTTCACAGACCTGGTGGTGTTCGACGATGTTACGGGCAGCTTCGCGGTCGGTAAGACGCTTACCACCCCTCGCGATCCCTCCCAGGCAGTTGAGGCGCTGGTACTCGAAACGTTGAAGCGCGAGGGCATCGCGGCCAGCGAAGCGCGGCAGCTCATACATGGCACTACGCTGGTGACGAACGCCATTATCGAGCGCACAGGCTCGCGTACCGCGCTATTGGCGACGCAGGGCTTCCGCGACTCCATTGAAATTGGGAGGGAGAACCGCTACGAACTCTATGATCTGATGCTGGAAATGCCGCAACCGTTGGTGCCGCGTTACCTGCGTTTTGGAGTGCCGCAGCGCACGCTGTCCGATGGTACGACACTCCAGGAACTGGACGGGGCATTCGTCGAACAACTGACCCGCGAGTTGGTGGCGAACGGCATTGAGGCCGTTGCGATTGCCTTTCTGAATAGTTTTACCAACCCCACTGCCGAGCGGGAAGCGCGCGCCATCATGCAGCGTATCGGGCCGCACATGCGCGTCGTCATCTCCTCGGAGGTCGTGCCTGAGATACGCGAATTTGAACGCGCGTCAACCACAATTGCCAACGTTTACGTGCAGGAGCGCGTTGAAAAGTACCTGCGCGAATTGCAGGCGCGCCTGCAACGCATCGGATTTTCGGGCAGCCTGTTTCTGATGATTTCTAGCGGCGGCATTGTCACGGTAGATACTGCTGTGCGCTTTCCGGTGCGCCTGCTCGAATCCGGCCCGGCGGGAGGCGCGCTGGCTGCTGCCAGCTATGGCGCGGCCTGTGGCTATAGCGACCTGCTCTCGTTCGATATGGGCGGCACCACTGCCAAGTTCTGCATTATCGACCAGGGCCAGCCGCTCATTGCCCATGAATTTGAGGTTGATCGTCGCTATCGCCTGAAAAAGGGATCGGGGTTGCCCATCAAACTGCCAGTGATCGAAATGATTGAGATTGGCGCGGGTGGTGGCTCGATAGCGCGTATTGACGCGCTGGGACTGTTGAAAGTGGGACCGGAATCGGCGGGCGCTGAGCCTGGCCCGGTCTGCTATAGCAATGGCGGAACTGAGCCAACGGTGACGGACGCCGACCTGGTGCTTGGCTATCTCGACCCGGACTATTTCCTGGGAGGCCAGCTCAAGATAGACATGGTTGCCGCGCGCCGCGCCATTTTGGAACGCATCGCTAAACCCTCCGGTCTCTCGCTTGAAGAGGCGGCCTGGGGCATTCACCAGGTTGTGAATGAAAGTATGGCGAATGCCGCGCGCATCCATACCCTGGAACGCGGCAAAGACCCACATCGCTTCCCCATGTTTGCCTTCGGCGGAGCCGGGCCGGTGCATGGTTATCGCATCGCGAAGGCGCTGGGTTCGCCTGCCCTGATCGTGCCATTTGGGGCGGGGGTCATGAGCGCGGTTGGCTTTCTCACCGCGCCGCTCGCCTTTGACTTCGTGCGCTCCTGGCCGGGTCGTATCGATGCGATGGACTGGCAGAGGGCCAATGCGCTGCTTGGTGAAATGGAGGCAGAAGGTCAGGCGCTATTGGAGCAATCGGGCGTATTACCCGCGCATATTCATCACCGGCGCGTGGCGGATATACGCTATGTCGGTCAGGGTCACGAGATACAGGTGCCACTGCCAGAAGGGCGTCTTGATAGCGACAGAATCCCCGCCATTTTGCGCTCATTTGAAGAGACGTACCGGCGTCTCTACGAGCGGCTCAGCGAGTCGGTGCCGGTTGAGATCATCAACTGGCGCGTTATTTCATCCAGCCCGGCTCCGCAAGTGCGCTTGCGAGCGGGCGAAGATGAACATATCTCTGCTCAAACCGCCCGCAAAGGGAGCCGCAGGGCCTATTTCCCGGAATTGGGGGGCTACGTCGATACACCGGTTTATGACCGCTATGGCCTGCTGCCTGGAACAGGTTTGAGCGGGCCGGCCATCATTGAAGAACGCGAATCGACGGTGATCGTGGGGCCGGATTGCCGTTTCCATATAGACGAGCAGTTGAACTTGATTGTCGAACTGTAACTTCGGTCGCGAGGATGCATTGCCATGACGGATACACTGGACCCGATAACCCTGGAAGTGCTGTGGAACCGTTTGCTCTCGGTGGTGAATGAGCAGCAGGTGACGTTGATGCGAACCGCCTTCAGTACCGTTGTGCGCGAGTCGCAGGATTTGGCCTGCGGCGTCTTTGATACACGCGGTTCCATGATTGCGCAGTCGCTCACCGGCACCCCCGGTCATATTAACGCCATGGCGACCGGCGTGCGTCATTTTTTGCGAGCCTATCCGGCGGAAACGTTACAACCGGGTGACGTGTTGATTACCAACGACCCCTGGCAAACCGCCGGTCAGATCAACGATATGACCATACTGACGCCGGTTTTCAAAGACAAGCGACTGGTTGCCTACTTTGCCAGCACCTGCCACGCTCCCGATATCGGCGGACGTATTTTCTCCGGCGAGGCGCGTGAGGTCTATGAAGAGGGCCTGCGTATTCCCATCACGAAACTGTTCATTCGCGACGAGCCGAACTCCGAGCTATTTAAGATCATCCGCGCCAATGTGCGCACTCCCAACGAAACCATCGGCGACCTTTACGCCCAGACCTCGTCAAACGCGGTCGGAGCCCGCGAACTGCTGCACTTTATGGGTGAGTTCGCGCTGGACTCGATTGATCCGCTTGCTGATGAAATCATTACACGTTCGGAACGTGCCATGCGCGAGGCCATCCGCGCCCTGCCCAACGGACGCTACGAGAACGAGTCGTGGAGCGATGGCTACGACGAGCCAATCCATATTCAAGTTGCCGTCACCGTCGAGGACGAAGATATGTTCATCGATTTCGCCGGTTCGTCGCCCCAGAGTTCGCGTGGCATCAACGTGGTGCTGAACTATACACACGCCTACGCCTCGTTCGCTATCAAGGCGGCGGTGAGTCCCGATGTGCCGCATAACGAGGGGGCCTTTCGCCCCGTGCATGTGACCGCGCCACCGGGTTCGATTCTCAATTGCCTGGAGCCTGCGGCGGTTGCTTCTCGCCACCTGATCGGGCATTTCTTGCCCGGCGTTATCTTCGGGGCGTTGGCTCCGGCCATGCCTGGAAAGCTGATTGCCTGCGGGGCCGACCCCATCTGGATTTCGGTCTTGCACGGGAAATGGCCGGGGTCACAGGAATCTTTTACCTTCAGCCTGTTTCAATGTGGCGGCACTGGCGCGCGCGCCATAAAAGATGGCCTGAATACCACCGGTTTCCCCAGTGGTGTCGCGGGTGTGCCAGCCGAAATAGTGGAAAGTCTGACCCCGCTGGTGCAATACCGGCGCGAGTTGCGCACCGATTTCGGGTGGCGCTGGCACGTTTCGTGGCGGTTTGGGGCAATGGACGGAGATCGGTTCTCCGGGGAATGTATCGTGGGGCATTTCGGCGCTGGTTGACCGCACGCGCTTCCCGGCCAACGGACTTGAAGGCGGCGGCTACGGCGCGGCGGGCGAGTATTTCGTGAACAAGAGCATTCGACCCCAGCCGAAGGCGCTTTATTCCGTTTCACCGGGCGATCGTGTCGAACTCAACCCTGCCGGAGGCGGTGGCTATGGCAACCCGTTCCAACGCGCTGTAGAGATGGTGCTGCGCGATGTCGTCAACGGCTATGTCTCGCTTGAGGCGGCTGAACGCGAATACGGTGTGGTCATCCGTTACCTGGGGAGCGCCGATCAACTGGTGCGCCCGCCCGAACTCTATGTAGTTGACGAAGCGGCAACGCTGGCTTTGCGGGGTCAACGTTCTTATGATCTTTGACAACGAAAAAGGGAATGGTATGTCAATGAGAGTCAAAGCTGATGTGTTGATTATTGGTGCCGGAATTATGGGTGCATCCTGCGCCTTCCGTTTGAGCGAGCGGGGATTAAAAGTTGTGGTGTTGGAGGCGCAAATAGCGCCGGCTATGGGTTCGACCGGTCGCAGCGCCGCCGGGGTGCGCGTGCAGTACACCGAAGAGGTCAACACGCGCCTGTCGTGGGAGAGCATTCAGGAATACCAGCATTTTCAGGATTTGTATGGAGAAGATGCCGGTTATCGCCCGATTGGCTATCTTTTTCTCGTGCCGCCAGATCGCTGGGGCGAGCATCTGGAAAGTGTCGCATTGCAGGAACGAATTGGCGCGCCTGTGAAAGTACTCACCGTTGAGGAGGCGCAGAGCCTTGTTGCCTTTGATACTACCGGCATTGCTGGCACAACCCACGGACCCGCCGACGGGATAGTAGACCCGCACAGCGTGACTTTTACCTATCTGAGACTGGCAAAGGAGAGAGGCGTTTCGGTGTGCTTGCAGACTCCTATGAGCAGCGCGAAACGAGCTGGAAATACCTGGCAGGTGGAGACGCCACAGGGTATCTTCGAGGCTGAGTACCTGGTGAATGCTGCCGGGTCGTGGGCCGGTGAAGTCGCAAAGCGGGCCGGTCTGAAGGTAGAAGTACCTGTTCAGCCGGTGAGACGTATGGTGTATATGACGGCTCCTACTCCCTGGCAGCATGTCTACCCTTTGACCATAGACCTTGTGAGTGGATTCTACCTGCGCAGCGAGGGACAGCGCATCCTGTTCGGGCGTTCCAACCCGGATGAACCGCCCGGATTTAGCGAAGGGATGGATTGGGATTGGTTCGAGCCAACGATCAGCGTAGGACTGGAGCGTTTTCCCTGGTTGGAGGAAACGAGGCTGGATAGACAGGCCTGCTGGTGGGGCTTTTATGAAGTCACGCCCGACCATAATCCAATTCTGGGACGGCTCCCCGGGGTCGAAAATTGGATTAATGTGGCCGGATTTTCGGGACACGGCGTGCAGCAAGCCCCAGCCATTGGGCGTATGATTGCTGAAGAACTCGTGCTGGGGAGGGCGCAGTCGATCAATATCGATCCCTTGCGCATAACACGCTTTGCAACGGCTCAGCACGGTCGGGAACGCAATATTATTTGAGCCTGCTTGATTTCTATTGACGGCAACAAATCTGATCGATACAATGCGGCGAGATAGTTGCGCTTGGAGGGTAGGCGTATGCAGACAGGCTCAGGTTCCGTCACTTCTTCTATTTCGAGCGTGGGCGTGCAAAAAGCCATTACTATCCTGGGCAGCGGCTTTCTTGCTCACCCTGCCAATACCGTCCTGCAACAGAAATTGCGCTCTGGCGCTTTAAGTACACAGGACTACTATGCTCAGGTGTTATGCTTTGTCTATCGTCTGATGGC
Organism: uncultured Chloroflexia bacterium; assembly: GCA_963769535.1. Taxonomy (GTDB): domain Bacteria; phylum Chloroflexota; class Ktedonobacteria; order Ktedonobacterales; family Ktedonobacteraceae; genus CF-113. Next base: position 46,525 of record CAVYMC010000012.1, read on the forward strand.
GCTGTTTGTGGCGGAAGATCGCAACATCCTTTTTCATCCCCAGGCGGATCAAGCTGCGCGAAATCGCTACACCGCCCGTTATGCCACGGCTCGTTTACGCCGCCTCGCGGGACAGCGTGCCGGGACGAGCCGTTCCAACCTCTATCGTGACCTCTGGCTGGTTATGGAAAAACTGGCTAGCGATACCGGTTATCCCGAACTGGGCCTATCCTCGCTAAGCGGCCTGTTCTTCTCAAACTCAACGATGCCCGATCTCGCGGAGTGCGAACTGACCAACCGCGAATTGCTCAAGTCTGCGCTATTCCTGGCCTTCACCTCTGAGAATGCGATGCGCAGCGCGATTGATTATAAAAATCTAGGAGCGGTAGAACTGGGTAGTATCTATGAATCGCTGTTGGAAATGCGTCCAGAAGTCACTGTCGATGCCGCTACCTTTGAACTTAAATTTGCCAGTGGCAATGCGCGTAAAACTTCTGGCAGCTACTATACGCCGGGCAGCCTGATCGATTGCCTGCTCGACTCTGCCCTGGAACCGGCGCTGGCGGAAGCGCGCGCCAACGCCGACCCGCAGCAGGCCGTACTCAATCTCAAAGTTTGCGATCCGGCCTGTGGCAGTGGTCTATTTCTTATAGCCGCTGCCTATCGTATCGCGAAACGCCTGGCTGTAGCGCGTAAGGGGAGTGAAGAACCGGGGCCGGAGGCGTACCGCGCAGCCCTGCGCGATGTTGTGAGTCATTGTATCTACGGCGTGGATATCAATCCAATGGCGGTAGAATTGTGCAGGGTCAATCTGTGGTTGGAGGCGGTTGAGCCGGGCAAGCCGCTTTCTGGCAACGACTTGCATATCCTGTGCGGTAATAGTCTGCTCGGCGCAACTCCCGCGATGCTGGCGCAGGGCATTCCCGGCATCGCCCTTCAGTACCAGTTCTTTCACTGGCACCTGGTTTTCCCCGCTGTCTTCCACCTTCCTGTCAATGGCGAGCAACCGGACAATGAGCAGACTGGCTGGAGCGGGGGATTTGATGTAGTGTTGGGGAATCCGCCCTATATTTTTGGAGAGAATCTTCATCAAGAAGTGAAGCAATTATTTTCGGCGATATTTTCTCTTGCTCGTGGGCAATATGATACCTACTGGCTTTTTATAGAAGAGAGTCTGAAACTGGTCAATTCTAAAGGAAGATGCGCCCTGGTTGTTCCTGATACATTGTTAGCCCGTGATGAGACCCGGTATGTGCGCGAGTTGCTGCTACAAGAAGGGCTGGAACGCTTATATTATTGTGGAACTGCGTTTAAGGCCAATGTTTCTACCATCATTTTTGCGGTGGCTAAGGGAAGTACAGCGCGTGAAGTCCTTTGTGAAGAAATCGATGGGGCAACGAAGCAAGCGCCCTATACGTGCAGCAAGGAGCGCTTTTTGTCGGACCCAAAGCACCGCTTTCTTATGCACCTTTCTGATGAAGAGGCTTCGATGCTGGCTCGCGTGGAAAGAGCTTGTACACCATTGCAAAATCTGGTGAAGATTTCGAGGGGCGAAGAGCTTGGGAAAAAAGATGTCTTGCCACAGGGGTCGGTGCCAATTCTGGTAGGGGAAGATATTGCGCGCTATTTCGCGCAACCACCCACTCGTTTCCTCCAGACTTTCAAGAAAGATGCCCGCCGGTATGAGTCGCCAAAGATCATTATGCTGAAAACGGGGTATAAATGCAATGCAGCCCTGGATAGCGAGGGCTATGTCACGATGCAGTCGGTCTATAACCTGCATGTCACCCGGCCTGAAATAGCATATGAGGCGATCCTCGCCTTGTTGAACAGTCGCTTTGCGCGCTGGTTCGTCTACAAAATTTTTACTTCGTATAAGGGGCTTTTCCCGCAGCTCAATCAATCCACTATCCAGGCGATTCCGGTTCCTCTGAATATTAGTAGTCGGCAGGATGAACTGGTGAGTTTAGTGCAAGAACTGGTGTGCTTAAAGGCGGAAATGAAGGACATGAAGGCGACTCATGAAGTTCAGATCGGACGCATAGACAAAGAGATAGATGCTCTGGTCTATGCGCTTTATGGACTAAGTGAAACAGAAGTTGCTCTTATCGAGCAAGGTATGCGATGAGATATTTGAGCCAGGAGAGTAGTCATGTACGAAACACTTGAAGAAATTCAACACCTCCAGGCGCTGCTTGATCGGAGTATTGAACAGGCTGGAGAATTTTTACGCCAGTCTTTTGAGATGCCTGGTCATTCCTTATCGGCGCGGCAACTGGTGTATCTCTGGCAGGGATTGCAGACGGTTGCCTTTGCCACGACGACAAAAAAAGGCGAACCCCTGGTGGCTCCTATTGGCGCTTTGCTCTTTCACGGACGATTCTATATTCCAACTGTAGCGCTGGCAGTTCGTGCCAGGCATGTCATGCAGCGTCCGGCCATCAGTTTCACCTTCTACCAGGGTAATGATGTGGCTGTCATTGTACGCGGAGAAGCTGCGATTGTACGGCCTGATGACGCGGATTTTGCCGCGTTAGAAACATTCCAGCGCGAGACGAGCGGAAGTAACGTTCAAGAATGGGGCGAAGGCGTATTTCTGCAAATCGTTCCCAGAACCATCTATACCTATGTACGTTTCCCTGAACGTCACCCCGAAGGCTAAAAGCGATCACAGGTGGTTCACTCCCTGGTATGAAACCTTTCTTTGCGTTTAACCATGCTGTAACAGGTTCTAAACTGCTCACGTCGAATAGAAAGTCCTGTCTTGCTGCTGCCGGAACACACTACAAGACAGGGTTGCTTCTTAGCTATGAGGATAATCCCGGACAGTTTGTTCCCAAACCTTCCTGCCCGGCCTGCTGGAGTGTAATATTTTGCTCACTCACATACTGCATGCCACCTTTGCCGTCAGCCTGATAAGTGACAGCAGGATGACTCTCGCCGGGAACCTGGAACTCGTAGGTCGCAGTTACCTGGTAAGCGCCATTGACCACACTGCACTTGAAAGCTTGTTGCAGACCGTCGCCCCCTTGCGGACTGCCGTAGAACGGCATAGGTTGCATCTGTCCGTTGAGGTACTCGTAGGCGTAGTAATTGCAGCCGTCAGCACAACCCGAGAAGGTTAAAATCACTTCCACCCTCCCATCACCATCCATGTCCGTAACGCCGAGGAATTTCGGGTTGGTCAGTGGAACAGGCGTTGGATCTGGATAAGGTGGAACCGCGTAATCGATCTTACCTCCATTTGCCGTCACGACGTGAATGGTCAGGTTGGAGAAAATACAACCCAGATAATCGAAACTGCCTTTGATGTAGGTCACTCCTATCTGGTCCGTTCCATCACCAACCACATCACCAATACGAGTCCCCAGACATTCTCCCGATCCTGCTGAACACGCTGATGGAGCCGAGTGAGTGATTACTACTTTATATTGATCTCGCATTAGTAGTGAGTCAATCAAACCAAAGGCACTGCCAGTCAGGTAGTCGATTATGCCTCCCGCACTCAGAACGAAAGCAAACAAGCTCGCCCAACCCTTACCGAAAATCTTTTCTAAATTCTCGGAGCTTAAGCAAGTGGTAAAGAATTTGCCAAGATTCGGATGAAGTGTAACTATAGCGTCACGCAACACGCTAGCACAGGCTCCATTATCCAGAACTGATCCAATCTTCGCAATGGTAACAGGCGCCTTATAGCCGAAAAAGAAAAAATCGTGCCTGGAGTATCCACCGCCGTTTCAAAGCCAATGATCATCTCTGCGCCTGCGTCCCATTGGGTGTGGACAACACCTTGTTTGCCGGTTCCTGGATCAGCCGTGAAGTCCGCTTCTCCTCCTGGAAGGAGCAAAACTTCTTGTCTAAGGTTTGCATCGAGTTGTTCTATATATTGCAAGAATGGAGGTTGACTGACATTGGTCACATTTAAGCCGGGGTGTTGGATGGATATGGGAAAGACGCGATTATTTACCACTTTTAGCACTCGCTTACCATTCTCAATGCCGAAGCACCAGTATAGAACGTGGGGGCTTGGTGTTGATCTGATGCCGTAGTTCTCCTGACGCGCCTGGCTTTCGTTCTGGCATGTTGGCGGTGTAGCACCCTGGAACGAGTCGGGAATGAAAGCGTCCAGGAACATACTTTTGAAATCGTTCAGCAGGGCAGGCATATTCAGCAACTCGACATCGAAGATGGACAGATGGTCAACGCCTACTGATACGCTCTTCCCATCTTGCGACAGAGTAGCCATCAAGGGTGTCCACTGTCCACCTGATGACTCAGATGTCATAACGATCAGCTTGCTCCCACGGGACACTGCGCGTGTCAGTGGAAGCTGAATAGTTACTGGCGATTTGAGCGCACCTGAAGGGCTTACCTGGTATGTTGGCGACAAAGGTGTCGCCAACAAGTAGTTATAGGGAGCCTGAATTTGAGACAATGTTGCCTGCATGTTTCCTGGCATATTGCTTCCCGTAACTGTAACGCCATTACCAATTTCTTTTGAGCTAATCGAGCCAGCGTTAGAGAAGTACCGATAGGCTAAAAACAGTCCCGATAATACAATGACTAAAGCTATTAATACGAGCGCTACTACGTTTCTCGTTCGCGGTCGTCTCATTTTATAGATATACCTTTCACAACAACTCAAGTCCCTCTGAAATCATATTGCGCTCTGGTGGCTGACTTTCTCATTGCGAAAAACTAGCACAATTATTGGTATAACGTTTATGGTTAGCATAACTAAAGCTCTATATTCCTCTCCCGTACCATAGTACCCTCCAATATGCACCGTACTCAATGGACAAGAAAGGAAGTAGAGAATATCATTGGAAGCTTAGGAGTCGTCAAGGAATAACATTTGCAAGATGGAAGAAGAAATCAAGCAGCGCTACGAGCGGATAGCCGGAGACCTCACAGAGCGGACGCGACGTCTCTTCGCCGCCAACGAAGCGCTGTCGCTCGGCTGGGGAGGGATTTCGGTCGTGTCGCGAGCGACAGGGCTGTCGCGACAAGTGATCAGTGCTGGGATGCAAGAATTGCAGGGAAAAAAACGAGCGGAGGCGGGACGAGTGCGGAGAAAAGGGGGCGGACGCAAGAGCAACGTGAGCAAAGACCCCCAGCTTCGCGAGGACCTGGAGCGGCTGGTGGAGCCGGTGACGAGGGGAGACCCGGACTCGCCCCTGCGCTGGACGAGCAAGAGCGTGCGCAAGCTGGCCAAAGAACTGCAAGGCATGGGCCATCAGGTCTCGCATGAGTTGGTAAGCGAGTTGCTCCATGCCCTGGGGTACAGCCTGCAGGCCAATCGCAAGACGCGGGAGGGTGGTGAGCGCCCTGACCGCAATGGGCAGTTCGAGCGCCTCAATGCACAAGCCGCGGCGTTTCTGGCCGCGGGCGAGCCGGTGGTGTCGGTGGACGCGAAAAAGAAGGAGCTGGTGGGCGATTTTAAGAACCCGGGTCGGGAATGGCCCCCCCAGGGCGAAGCAGAGGACGTGCGGGTCTACGATTTCCCCATCAAGGGCCTGGGGCGAGCAACCCCGTATGGGGTGTACGACCTGGCGCGCAACGCGGGCTGGGTGAACGTCGGTATCGATCACGATACGGCTGCTTTTGCCGTGCAGAGCCTCCGAAGCTTCTGGGGCGAGATGGGCCAGCAGCGCTATCCAAAGGCAAAACGGGTGCTCATCAGTGCGGATGGAGGGGGCAGCAATGGCTCGCGGGTGCGCTTGTGGAAGTGGGAATTGCAACAGTTGGCTGATGAGACGGGGCTGGCCATCACGGTGTGCCACTTGCCGCCAGGCACCAGCAAATGGAACAAGATCGAGCATCGCCTCTTCGCCTGGATCAGCCAGAACTGGCGCGGCAAGCCACTAGAGAGCTACGCGGTGATCCTGCAACTGATCGCGGCCACTACGACAGAGGCTGGACTCACGGTGCAGTGTCAACTCGATACCAATAGCTACCCCGCCGGACGCAAGATCTCGGACGAAGAGATGGCGACGCTCTCCATCCAGCCAGACTCCTTCCACGGCGAATGGAACTACACCATCTTGCCGCGAACTGCCTCAAATAACACTGTTATTCCTTGACGACTCCTTATCCTTGCATCCTACGCTTGAAGGCAGCTCGGTATTCTGTTGTTCGCCAGGCTGTAACCGTCAAATATTGTCCTGAAAATCGCGGCTCGACCGAAGTGGCGTAATCTTGTCGCTCTGATGAAAGAGCGATTAGCTCCCATCCTTGAGAGCCGAAGTGATTCAGAATTTCGGAGATACTTCCTTCTCGTGGAATTACGCCATGCGTCAACCATTTTTGTGAGTCGTTGTGCCAATCAATACGCACAGTAAGATGTTCCCATCTTTCCATTGTTTAGCTCCTGTCACCGAAAAACTGTGCAATGGAGGTTGCATCGCTGGCTCTATCTCCACTGGTTTGTTTGTGCCGCTGCTCTATCCTCATATGTTTTCTGCAGATCCATGCTGTAAGTATTTGGATTATCCTTACTGATTAGAACATCCACATATACTCGCAACGGCGACAAAGTGAGGTATTGCTGATAGAATAGAGAAGGAGGAAGAGAAACGAGCGAACGAGCAGGAGAGAAAGAGATGCTGAAGCTGACATTCACAGAAGAGGCCATCAAAGAACTGGATTACCAGCGCTATCACCACCCACACCCGCGCATACAAAGGAAGATGGAAGCGCTGCTGCTCAAGGACAGGGGATTACCGCATCACCAGATCGCTACGTGTGTTGGGGTCTGTGAAAACACGCTACGAAGCTACCTGGAGCAGTATCAGACTGGCGGCATAGAGGCACTCAAGCGCCTCGAATTTTATCAGCCCACCAGCGAGTTGGAGTGCCACCACCAGACGCTAGAGGCGTATTTCAAAGCCCATCCTCCTGCGAGCATCCCAGAGGCGGTCAAGCGCATCGAAGAGCTCACTGGCCTCAAACGCAGTCCGACACAGGTAGGGATCTTTCTCAAAAAGCTGGGTCTCAAGCGCTTAAAAACGGCTGCGGTCCCCGCCAGGTTTGATGCCGATCGGCAAGAAACTTTTAAAAAACCGAGCTGGAAGCCCAGGCTAGCGCAAGCCAAAGCAGGGAGGCGGACGGTCTTTTTCGTGGATGCGGCCCATTTTGTGCTGGGAAGCTATCTGGGCTGGCTGTGGTGTTTCGTTCGCGTGGTGGTGCGGGCCCCCAGTGGGCGACAGCGGTTCAACGTGTTGGGAGCCTTGAATGCCATCACCCATCAGCTTATCACCGTGACCAATGAGAGCTACATCAATTCGCTCAGCGTCTGCACCTTATTGGAGAAGATCGCCCTGCTGGGCTTGCAGGAACCGATCACCCTCGTAATGGATAATGCTCGCTACCAACGCTGTCCTCTGGTGGTGGAGAAAGCCAGAAACCTGGACATCGAACTCCTCTTTCTTCCGCCCTACTCGCCCAATTTCAATCTGATTGAGCGGCTCTGGAAATTCGTGAAAAAGGAATGTCTGTATGCCACATACTATGAGAACTTTGCACTGTTCAAGCAAGCTATCGTCGCCTGTTTGTCAGAAACGACTGGCCGCCACCAACCTGCTTTGGGGACACTCTTGACGCTTGCTTTTCAGACTCTTCAACCCCCAAGTTGTGACCTTTGAGAGTATATCAACACTGATTGCTCTTTTTTTTGATTATCAGGGAAACGCAGGCGCATCTACCTCGCTTTGCGCCGTTTCTCCTGTATCCTCCTTATGATACTCGGATCGCGCCGTTAGCGGTAGGTCTTTCAGGAAGAATGTTGCCAGGATGGTTGCTCCACTGAAGATGAAAACTGCTATAAATCCGTGCTGGATGGCTACGGCCAGCGATTCTTTCAGCGAGGCAAAGACTTGACCCAGCAGGATATTGGTCTGGTGGATGGCTTGCGCCGCGATCAAGTCGCGCTGCGGGCCGGGTGGTATGTTGGCGGTCGCGCTACGCACCGCGAATGATTGGGCCGTCTGCACTACTGTGTCATGATAGGTCGAGTTGACCAGCGCCTGCGGGTTTGTGGCGAATTTCACTCCCTGGGGGGTAAGCCTCTGCACTGTTTGGGCCGGGAGTCGCTTGACGATGTCGCTGGCAAGGGTGCTATTAACTACCGATCCTACGATGGCGACACCGAGGACGGAGCCAAGTTGACCCAGGAAGCGTACCGCGCCGGTGCCAACGCCCAGGCTTGTGCGCGGCAGGCTGTTCTGCGCGGCCAGGGTCAGCACGGAGAAGAAGACGCCCAGGCCGATGCCCGCGATCACCATGAAAATCACGGCTTGCAGCAGATTGGTGGAAATCGTCATCTGCGCCAGCAAGAAGACGCCAACTGTCGCGATGATACCGCCTATGATAGTGACGAGTTGGTAGCGTTTGAATGTCGCGACCAGCGCGCCTGCTGCGGTTGCGCCTATCACGGAACTAAGGGTAAGTGGGGTAATGACTGCCCCGGCGTAGGTGGCTGATTCGCCAAGCACGCCTTGCAGGAAGAGTGGCAGGTAGATGATGAGTCCGACCAACACCATCAGTTGTAGCAGCGAAAGCGCCGAGGCCGCCGCGAATACGCGGTTGCGGAAAAGCGCGAGCGGCAGCACAGGCTCGTCGGCGAAACGTTCAACGATGAAGAAGACGACGTAGAGAACGCCGGATGCTACCAGCACGCCTATAACCTGCGCCGAACCCCAGTCGTAGGTTTGATTGCCGCCCCAGGTGAGTCCGAGCAGGAGGCAAATGGTAGCAACAGCGGCCAGTATAGCTCCCATGAAATCGATGCGTCGCACGGCTGCCCAACCTGTATGGCGAGAGTTGCGTATGGAAATGTTATGGGGAAGGTAGACGAGCAGCGCCGCCAGCGCGAGAATGCCCAGAGGCAGATTGACGTAGAAGACCCAGCGCCAGCGCGTTGAATCTGTCACCAGGCTGCCAAGTAGCGGCCCATGATCGGTGAGCCAGCCGCCGAGTGTTGGCCCAACCAGGTTTGAGACGCCGTAGACAACGCCAAAGATGCCCTGCCATTTGGCGCGTTCCGCTGGAGAGAAGATGTCGCCAACAACGGTGAAGACCAGCGCGATACCGATGCCCGCGCCCAGTCCCTGGAGCGCGCGAAAAGCAATTAGCTCGTTCATGGTCTGCGAGGCACCGGCAAGAGCCGAACCTACCAGGAAGATGGTCGTACCGGCGATCAGGAACCACTTGCGCCCGAACTGGTCAGAGAGCTTGCCAACGGTTGGTATCATGATAACCGAAGCCAGCGTATAAGCGGTGACGGCCCAGGTGTAGCGGTCAAAACCTTGCAGCGAGCCGATGATGCGCGGCAGCGCGGTACCTACAACGGTCTGATCCAGCGCCTCTAATAAAAGAGTAAGCATCAAGGCCCCCAGCACACTGAAGAGCGCGATCCCGCGCAGGCGACGCCCGCTTTCCTGTGGCGCTGCTGCCTTTGTTGTAGAGGTTGGTGCAACTTCTGGTTGCTTATCCATGTGGTTATTCTCCTTTTTTCTCATTGTGAGTCATAGCAGCAAGCTTTCCCTCTTTTTCTCGCAACCGTCTTGCCCATTCGAGTTGCAGCTTCCATATGTCGGTAGAATGCTGCAACACATTCACAATGTTCTCGAGGCTATACGTGTCCAGACGAGAGAAACCATGCGCCAGTTCAGGTGATGCCTGGCGCAGATCATCCATTTGAGCCGCTTTCACCACCATGTCTTCCGCCTCGGCCTGCAGGTGAAAGATGTTGGTCTGGCAGTGATTGATATAATGGTCGATCAAACGCAAGCGATCTGCCAGTGTGATATGGCTGAACGCCGTGACTTTGTAGGCAAAGAGCTTCTGATATTCCCCTGGATTCAGGTTGGTGTCGTACATCAAGATTTGGAAGCGCATTCGACCAGCATCGGTGATGCTAAAGATGCGCAAATGGCGGTCGCGCTGCTTCCCACTGGCCGTATCAACCTCAGCAGTAATCAATCCGTTCTCTTCCAATTTTGCTAGCAATGGATAGAGTCGCCCATAGCTGATACGCGCAAACGGTCCGATGATGTCGTTGATGATCTTAGCGATCAAATAGCCATGTGCTGGCCCGTTCATCAGTTGCGCCAGCAGTATGAACTCATACATCTCTACCTCTTCTTTTCAGGTCTGTTTCTCTTTGCTTGATAGGCATATCATAATGATATATCACTATGAAATAATATAATTAGGAAAATGAAAATTGTCAAGTATATTTGGGGATATTTGTTAGTGTGATAGTGATATTTCATATATTAATGTAGGTGAGGGATGTAAAGGCGACAATTCGGTCGCCTTTACATCCCTCACCTACATTAATATATCCTTATTTCCCTAACAACTCCAGCACCTGTGGCAGTGCCACTTCGGCGCGTTCATCCAACTCCTGGTCGGTGACGCGCCCGATGGGGTGCAGGATGACGGCGATGGGATAGCCGTCCATGCCGAAGGTTTGCGCGGTCATGCGAGCGGAGGAGATGAATTGCCCGGTGCAGATTACTGCTGCTGCTTTGCCGCGTTGTTCGATCATAAGCCCGTCGTACACACTGCACGAACTACATGACCCTCAGTCGCCGATGCCGACGAGGGCCACGTCGCATTCGGCTGCTACCCGGTCGAGCAGCGCGTTGGGCGCGGGTCGATACGCGCCGGGCTTGCGGTAATAGTTGATCTGCGCGCCGGGGTAGCGGGTTTCGAGCATGGCGGCGACTTTCTTCAGCAGCTTATCGGAGTTGGGTTTGCCGTTGTCCAGCAGACCGATGGTGTGGAAGGCTGCCGGGCGCGGCGCGCGTTCCTGGCGTGTCGTCTCTACCTCAAGTGTTGGGTCAAGCACAATGAATGGTTCAGCCATTATTTTGTCTCCTCTGGCAACTAATCGCAATCGATACAGACGCCGACGGCTCGCGTTACGGGGCGCGAATCCGCTCCGGCGGTCCAGGGCGGGATGAGCGCGGAGAAGCCACCCGCGCCGCCACCAGCCGTCATAATCAGCAAATCGTCCGGTGTATGGATGTAATGGTAGGTGGATTCGGCATCTTCAGGGGAAATAAGCTCATCGCTGAAACCTGCGATACGTTTGAAATCGGCGAAAGGACGCGCCGCCTGCTCCCACACGGCTTCGCGAATCTGCGCCTTCGTCCAGCCCTCTTTTTTGAAGATGGTGAGGTGTTCCGGGCAAAGCACCAGTATCCAGTTGCCGCCCCGGTAAACGGTACCCAACATGGTGTTGGCGATGGAGAGGACAATCCGCTCGCCTGTGCCGCCTACCTGGCTATTGACGTGATGGGGAGCCTCGCCCGCGAAGACCGTTACCGCGCTAAGGCCGGATGGGATGCCACGCTCTACGCTCAATGGTTCCCAGGGGTTGCTTTCTTCGTTTTCCGCGATACAGTAGCTATACTTGCCGGGATGCCCCATGCAGGCTTTGTCGAGTACGCCTGGGATTGAGCCGCACACGTTCATGAGGATAAGGCGGATGGCTCGCCCGATAGTGGCGTTGGCGCGCACGCCCGGCCCAAAAGATTAACGCCGGAGTTGATATTCAACTGCTGCACCGCCGGGCCATTCACGATCAGAAGGGGCGCGGTGCCGCCCGTCGTCGCTGTAATGCCGTGCAAGTTGAACGGCTCCTGGCACATGGCCTCGATTGCCGCGACGATGACGGGCATGTAGTTGGGCAGGCAGCCCGCCATGACCGCGTTAATGGCGACTTTTTCGGCGGTAATCACGCGGTTGCGAGCAGGAATTACACCCAAAATATCGCCGGGAAAATTGCCTGAGAATTCCAGGAACTCCCGAACTCTGGCGGGAGTCGGCGGCACAACCGGCAATCCGTCCGTCCAGCCCTGGCGGTAGTAAAACTCCATAGCTTCGGCGGGGTCGTCTAACTCAATGTGTCGCGAGGATAATATCCATTCTGTCTGTGTCTGTGTATCCATGCAATGGCTCCTCAAGGTGAAGGGACGCGCTTATCACGTTAATCATAACATACTGACATCATGGAGGAGTAGTGCTATGTTAAACTGAAATGGCCTGTCATCGAACAAATGGTAACGAAAAGGCGTGGAGACCGTTTATATATATATAATAAACTAGAGAATGGTGCTGGGAAGCAGAGAGTATGTCAAATGGCAGAACTTGAGGGGAAAGCCCTCGACCGCTATGAACTGCGGCGCATGATTGGCAAGGGAGGTATGGCGAATGTCTACGAGGCGATTGATAGGCAATCGGGGCGCATTGTTGCGGTAAAAATCTTCAAACGCGAAGACGTGGAGATGCTGCGGCGTTTCATGCGCGAGGCGGAGTTGATGGCCTCGTGGCAAGACAGCCTGGAACATCATCTTGTGCCTATCTTTAATTATGGTACGGGCGAACTGGACAACCTGACCCACTATTTCATTGTCATGCCCTATATGGAGGGTGGCACGTTGCGCGCGCGCATCCGGCGCGGCCCGCTCCCGCTTGCCGAAGCTTGCCATGCTATACAAAACGTTGCCGTCGCGCTTGACTATATTCACAGGCAGGGTATCATTCATCGTGACATCAAAGCTTCCAACGTATTGATACACAGCGATGGAAACTACTTCCTGACGGATTTTGGCATCGCGCGTATTACCGGCGATGCGACTCATCTGACTACCACCGGCAACGTGCTTGGCACCGTCGATTATGTCGCGCCTGAGCTATTCGAGCTTGATCGTAAGGCTGATGCGCGTAGCGATCTCTATTCGCTGGGCGTGCTGCTCTATGAAATGGTGACGGGGCGTCTCCCCTTTATTGCAGAGAACCAGATTGCCCTGGTTTCCATGCATATACAACGGCGTCCGCCTGCTCCGCGCAGTATCATCTCTACCATTCCTGCGCAGGTTGAGCGCGTGATGCTCAAGGCGTTGGAGAAGAAGCCAGAGCAGCGTTATGGCAGTGCAAAGGAACTGGCCGGCGCATTCTGCCGCGCCGTATCCAGCAGCACAGGCGTCAGTGTTCCCGACTATGCGACGGTTGCGCCGCTAGTTGTTGCGCCCGCGTCTCCTGTCCCGCGCCCCGGCCAGCTTATCCTGCGGCCACCTCTGCAACTTCTTAACCCTCCTGTAAACATGCAGGAGCCCAGGTCATCGCCACTGGCAAAGGGTACAGAGGGTATAAGAGTATCACCACAAAGCTCTGTGCCCCCGTTATCAAATGAAGGGGTAGCAGGAGGGGTGCCATTTTCTCCTGTTCCTACGCCATATCTGCCCCAGGTGCCACCAAAAAGGCCGTACTATCGCCGCCCCTGGTTCTCCGTCATGATCATTTTGCTCGCCCTGCTCATCGTGGCAGGCTCTGTCGCGGCCATGTACATTCCACGCGGTCAGAGCAACAGCAATCCAGGCACAGGCACACAGACGACGCAGGCCGGGCAAACCGTGCCTGTCACCAATGCGCCGACGATAACGCCCAATTTGACGGCAACGGCCCTGGCGGCGGCTGCGGCCAGCGCGACCGCTCGCGCTCAGGCGACCGCTGCCGCCATCGCTGCTCTGACCGCTACCGCAGAGGCGCAGGCCAGCGCCACTGCCGGGGTGATACAAACTGCCACATCCGGCCAACCGACCTATCAAGATAGCCTGACGAATCCCGGTAGTTCCCAGACTGCTGCTGCCGGTTGGGATCAAAGCAATAACTGCGCGTTTCGCCCTGATGGCTATCATGATACTACTACAGGCGGCCTGCAAGGATGTAAAGAAGCGAACAACAACTATACGAACGCGGCTATTACCGTCGTGATGCGCATCGTGAGCGGACAATCTGGTGGGGTCTTCTTTCGCTCCTTTTCGGTACTCTTGTCAATCTTGGCGCGTATGCCGGGTATCTCTTTGAAGTAAACAGCATGGGCAGTTATCGCGTCCTGAGTAGTGGTAATTATAATAATGCGCCTGCTGTCCTGATAGATTGGACAACCTCGAACGCGCTGCTTAAAGGCAGTCAAGCCAATACTTTACAATTGATTATGCGCGGGAACACTCTCGCATTTTATGCAAACGGGGTGTTTCTGGCTCAATTATCCAGAGCAGACTTTTCGAATGGGCTGGTGGCCTTTCTTGCCAGGAGCGATGGCTCGACCCCGGCGGATGTAGTTTATACTGACCTCAACATCTATCCTATGCCATAATTTATAATGAACTATTAACGAACGAATAGATACCAGACGTAAGCTATCCTGATTTGGGAGCGTCTGCTCCCGTCCTGATGAACTTTGACAACCGAATAGGGTAATGGAAGCGCCCATTGTCCCCACAAAAAAAAATTATCGCGCAAAATGAGCGGTATATGTCCTGTATTGAGCAGGAATGATGAATTCTGACGACCCGATGGTGTCGTCTTCTGTAAGGACAAGGGGTGGGGTGGAGTGGAGTGGATGAGGGGGCCTTGTGCTTGTCCTCGTCGGAAGGCGACCATGCCGCTTCACGGAACCCCTGGCGAATCGTATTGCCACCAGGACAAGCGCAAGGCCCCCACCCATCCCCACATCCGCCCCTTGTCCCTACAGGACGGGAGCGGATGTTTTCCGTCATTGCCGCATTCGGTTGGCAAAATTTATCAGGACGGGGGCGGGCGTTTCTCGTATTACCCGATTAGGTTGGCAAAGTTTATCAGAACGGGGCCGACATTCCATTTTATTGCTGTATTCAGTCGTCAAGATTTATCAGAAAATGCAAGGAGATACTAATGCGCACGCTTATCACGAACGGGCATATTGTAACGGCAGTCGATGACTACAAGGGCGATATCCTGATCGAGGGGGAGCAGATTGCTGCGCTGGGCGCGCCCGGCGCGTTTGCTTCGATGCAGTACGACGCGGTCATTGATGCGCGGGGGAAATATGTCTTCCCTGGCGCGATCGATGTGCATACACATATGGAATTGCCGTTGCCGGCGACGGTTGCCAGCGACGATTTCGAGACAGGCACCATTGCTGCTGCCTGCGGTGGCACTACGACAATCCTGGATTTTGCCAACCAGCAGCGCGGCCATACGCTGGACGAAGCGTTGCAGTCCTGGCATCGCAAAGCCTCTGGCAAAGCGGTGATCGACTATGGGTTTCATATGACGATCACTGACCTGGCAGCCGCGCCTGAAGAGGCCATGTATGAGATGATCGGCGCGGGCGTGACGACCTTCAAGCTGTTGATGGCGTATCCAGGGACGTTTATGGTGGACGACGAGACGATCTATCGCGTGCTGCGGCGTTCCGCGCGCCTGGGCGGGCTGGTCATGGTTCATGCTGAAAACGGGATCGCCATCGACTTTATCGTGCGCGAGACCGTCGCCGCCGGTCATACCGCGCCGCTTTACCATGCTATGTCGCGCCCGGCCATGCTCGAAGGCGAGGCCGCGCAGCGCGCTATCACACTGGCTACATTGACGGAAGCCCCGCTGTATGTCGTGCATGTCAGTTGCGCCTCTTCACTCCACGCTGTCGCAGCCGCGCGCGTGAAGGGCCTGCCGGTATGGGGCGAGACCTGCCCGCAATATCTTTATCTGGACGATAGCTGCTATACAAAACCTGGTTTTGAGGGAGCTAAATTCGTCTGTACGCCGCCTATGCGCAGCGATTCTGACCGCGAGGCCCTCTGGTTGGGTTTGGAGCGCCGCGAATTGCAGGTGATATCGACAGATCACGCGCCCTTTAATTTTAAGGGGCAAAAAGAGATGGGCCTGCACGATTTCACGAAGATACCCAACGGTCTGCCTGGTGTCGAACACCGCGTGATGCTGATGTACGACGCGGTACGTACTGGCAAACTGAATATGCATCATTTCGTTGACCTGGTCTGTACCATGCCCGCGAAGCTCTTCGGCCTTTTCCCCCGCAAGGGAACGATTGCCCCCGGCAGCGATGCCGACCTGGTGATTTTCGATCCCGAACGCGAAATGACCATCAGCGCCGCCAATCAGCGCCAGCATGTCGATTACACGCCTTATGAAGGGATGCCGGTACAGGGTGTGCCCGATACGGTGTTGCTGCGCGGGAGAGTGATTGTGCGTGATGGGCAATACGTAGGTGGCAAAGGAGGCGGGCAGTTTTTGGCGAGAAAGACGTTTGTGGAACCAGAATAGATGCTAAAGCTATTCTTTCTCTTTCGGTGGCACCAGCTTATTCTCAACGGCGAAGACAGCGGCTTCGCTGCGGCGCGATAGCCCCAGCTTTTCAAGGATGTGGCTGACGTGGTTGCGGGCGGTTTTTTCGGTGACGGTGAGGGCGTCTGCTATTTGCTTGTTCGTATAGCCACGCGCTATGAGGGTGAGTACTTCGCGTTCGCGCTCGGTCAGTTCCCAGCCGGGCGTCTGGCTGATGCGGTCAAGGGCCTGCTGCGTGGCGTTGGTGTCTATAAGCGTCTGGCCGGAGGCAACGAGGCGAATGGAGCGCAGCAGTTCGGGGCGGCTCAGGTGTTTCAAGAGATAGCCACTGGCTCCCGCCATAATGGACGAGATGACGGCCTCTTCGTTGGTGTAGGAGGTGAGCATCAGGATACGCACGTCGGGGTAGCGGCTTTTTATTTCGCGGCAGGCTTCGATGCCTCCCATCTTCTCCATACGTACATCCATAAGCACCAGTTGCGGGTCGAGCGTTGCTATTTTTGCCAGGGCTTCGGCTCCGTTGCTGGCTTCGCCTACTACCGCGAGATCGGGTTCAGGCGCGAAAGCGGTGCGCAATCCCAGGCGCATCATTTCATGATCGTCCACAATCATAATGCGAATCTTTGCCATATAGCCTCCTGATTAGATAGGGATGCGAGCCAGCACGCTGATCCCGCCTGTGGTTATTTGTGCGACTTCGAATGTGCCGCCCAGTTCTTCAGCGCGTTCGCGCATACCGCCCATGCCGTGGCCGGAATAATAGCGTTGTTGCTCGCTCGCGCTTCCATCGTGCTTGCTTATCGCTACCGCTGGTATGCCCGTGCCGTTATCCTCAATTTCGACTTCAACCATGTGCGGCTGGTGCTTCAGGCGCACGCGTACTTGACTGGCATTGGCGTGTTTATAGGCATTGGTCAGGGCCTCCTGTGTGATGCGGAAGATGGCGGTGCCTACCTGCGCCTGTCGTCGCAAACGCTGCTTGTCCCCGTTGGGCGCCTCTTCGCTGCCCTCAATAATGAACTGCACCGGCAGCCCGCTGATGGATTCGAACTCGTGTAACTGGTTTATCAACATCTGTGTCAAGGTGCTGGTTCCTGAAATGAGTGGTTTGAGGGTGAACATGTAGTGGCGCGTTTCCCAGAGGGCCTGTTTGGAGATCGTGACCAGCTTGTTCAACTGTTCTGCGATAAGGAGAAGCGCCTGGTCTTTATTGTCTGGTTTGTCCGGGGTATCTACTATGCGTTGGATGAGCGCGGCGCACGTTTCCGTGTTCAGGCTGAGCATGTAGATAAGCTGGGCGATACCGTCGTGTATTTCGCGCGCGACTCGTCCGCGCTCGGCAGCCGCGCCCAGTTCGGCGGCCTGCTCGGTCAGGCGTATGTTCTCCAGTGCAACGACCAGTTGCGCTCCTACGATGTTTAAGAAATTCTCCTGGCGCTCTCCGAACGGCTCGCCGCGAATGCTTTCAACGCCCATCACCATGTAGACCTGTCCATCCTTGTTATCTTTGTGGAAAGGCAGGTACAGGCGAGCAATACCGGAGGGGCGCTCGTCTCCCCCGCCGGGCTGTAGATTAAAGGCATTAAGTTTTTGACCGGAGCGCGCTACCTCTAACACTCTGGTTCTCTCAGCATCCGGGGATGTCGCTTCGGCGATACCGGTGTCGAGGTAGGTGTCAATTTCTGGCCGGGCGTCTGTCTCGGAATGGCTAATCAATGCCAGTATGAGCCGCGCAAAGTGACCGCCTTTGCGTATCGGTTCCGCGATTTGCTGCAAGAATTGTTGCAGGTCGACGGTTTCGTGCAGCAATGTTTCTCCCACACGCAGCAAGGCGCGTTGCCTGCGCACGCTGTCCTGTTCCTGGCGCTTTTTGTTGGTAAAACTATCGAGTAAAGATGACATGTAGGCGGCAAAGATTGCGATGAGGGGCGCATCGAAGATCGAACCAAGCAGGTCCTGTATCTGGAATTCGGGGTAGGCAGGCGCGAGTGGTGGATGAATGAAGAGGCCTAGAAATACGAACAGGTCATAGCCAATAGCTGCCGCCAGCCCGCCACGATAGCGAAAGGCGAAGGCGGCCACGAACACCGTCGAGAAACCATAGCGATAGAAGGGCGAACCGTCACCAAAGGGCGGTGTTTTATAGATCGAGCTGAAATACATGACGAGGCCACAGATAACTACATCCAGCCCATAAATGGCGATATTTTTATAACGATTGCTCGAACGGGCAATGGGCGGCAGGGTCTCCAGATTTTCGTCTACCGTCAAAGGTGGCAGTGTTTTCAGTCTCCAGCGAGACCGCTGTCCTGTTTTCTCTTTTGGCGGCTTGCGTATTTTCGCGCCGCTTGCGTTTTTTGTGCTTACTCCAGGCAACAGGAGTTTGAAGACGGGCGCATAGAGCGTGACGATGAGCGCCTGTATAAGCGTGATACCGAGCAGGACAAACAGGAAAAAGGGATGATAGGGGTTCAGGACAATCCAGGCCAACGCAAATATCCACCACGTCCAGCGCCAGATCAGAAAGAAATACGTGGGAGTATTGCGCAGACGACGTAAGGTGGTCTGGGGTAAGGCGGTAATACGCAATTTTGGTTTCTGACTCATGGCTTGTGCGCCCCGGCTCCCGCGTTTCGCTCTCTTCTCTTGCTGTTGCCAGTATGACTTTTTTTGGTGAGTCTGTCAATGATTGACGAACGCATTATATTAGATATAATGAGTATGCTCCTACTGAAAATACAGGCAGATTGTGAGAATAAAACATGAAAAAGACGACAGCCGAAAAACAGAGCCTTAAAGGCCTGTGTTACTCTTGTAACAGCGAGGTCGATAAATCCAAAATGACCCAGCACCTGAAATACTGCAAGCAGCGAGCCGCCGCAATCGCCGCTGAAGCGAGCGCAAAAGATGCTGGCACAACCGAGAAAACGAAATTCTTTCATATCGTGGCCGAGGGACGCTATAACCCGCAATACTGGATGCACATAGAATTGCCCGCAACTGATGCTCTCGATGACCTGGATTTCTTTTTCCGGGATACCTGGGTTGAATGCTGCGGCCACTTGAGCGCTTTTCAAATTGGCGATATCTCCTACTCCGACGATCCCGAAGATCTCTATTTTGGGGCGGAGGGTGAAGACGTTAAGGATGAGGATGTAGACGAGGTTGAGGAAGACGAGGAAGGGGCGAATGCGCTTAACCTGGAAAACCTGCCACCTCAGATAGTAGAGGCAATGACGCCCGAATTTCTTCTGAAGTTACAAGAATTTACCGATACGGATGAACTGGTTGCATTCCTGCGCGTAGAACTTCAGTCTTTCCCGAAAGACCTGTTTTTTAAAGCGCTTGGAGGGGGCGAAAAGGATCGCAGACTGGCGCTCAAACAGATGTTCATCACAGAGATGATTGAGATGCTGGAAGATCGCAGCCTGGGGATATCTCTGGACAAAGCGCTCAAAGTCGGTCAGAAGTTCCGTTACGAATACGATTTTGGTTCGACGACGGAATTAAACCTGAAAGTAATCGGAGAGCGCGAAGGCGTGCTGGTGGATGAAGAGGATGATGTTCACGTGCTTGCGCGCAATATCCCGCCCGAGTACAAGTGTGTGAGCTGCGGAAAACCTGCGACAAAGGTGGCCGCCGGATACGATAGATGGGGTGTGGTTGAACATGCCTACTGCGATGCTTGCTCTAAAAAGGCGAAAGAAGATGGATGGCTGCCGATAGTCAATTCCCCCAGGGTCGGCGTGTGCGCGTATACCGGAGAAGACCAGGCGTACAACGGAGAAGAGGATTGGGACGAGGAAGACGAGGAAGACGAGGAAGACGAAGAAGGTGAGTAGCGCCGCCTCGGATGAAGAGGTAACAGATGTTTCCTCTGCTGCGGTTACGAAGTCGCGCGCGCAAGGACGGACGCGATAAATCGCGTCCCTACAATCATTTAAAAGGTAAAAGTACTATCGCCTATTGCAGACTAAAAGTGCGGAAACATTGAATAAAGCCGCTTGCAATGCATCTTCATGGAATATGCGCGCGAAATTTGCGACGCTGCACTATGCTTTAATTAGCGTTACTTTCTAATATCGGACTATAGGTAGAGGCTTCAGCGATAAATTCGCAAGTGAGGATGCATGTATTCTGTTCAAGATAAGCAAGATGTGGTAAGTGGATGGAGCAGAGAAGTAAAGGTCTCTCGGCTCACCTTTCGCGGCCAACTTGTTCTCAACATATTGTGGTTTGCTCTTAATGCGCAATCGTCGGCGCTTTTACCTATTGTGATCCCCGCGCAGATTGTACTTTTTATTACCTCAAAACAGATGGGTAGTGTGCAACAGGTACTATTTCTGAGCTGGCTGATGATTGGCGCGTCCGCGATTTCATTGTTTATTCCACCTCTGATAGGAGCGCTCTCCGACCGCACATCTGGTAGTTTTGGACGCCGCCGCCCCTATATCGTGATCGGGGGTCTGCTGGTGATGTTAAGCACACCGCTGCTGGTGAACGCCGGCAGCCTGGTGATTTTTGTGGCCGGGCTGGCTCTTTTGCTGCTGGGGAAGAACATCCTGGCTCCTGCTTATCAGAGCCTGATGCCGGATCGCGTGCCAGGGGAGCAGCGTGGAGAAACCGCGGGCTACGTGGGCAGTATGACCATTCTGGGGAACGTGGTGGGGCTGGGGCTGGCCGTCTTGCTGCTGGGTCGTGTCAACCAGCATTCCTTTAATATAGGTATGATCCGCGCGAACGCCGGTATATATTATGCCGTAACAGCTTTGTTGGTGCTGGTCTGTATCCTTGTAACGGTGTGCGGCGTGCGCGAAAAGCGGTGGCTGAAAGGCGCACAAGAAGTCAAGAAAACGCGAGGGCTGTATGAGTTGGTTCTCAGGCACATGCATGAATGGATTGCGCCCTGGCGGAATTACAATTTTACGATGGTCTTTCTGACACGCGCATCGCTGATGCTGGGTTTGTCGCTCTTCATGGCGTATATCGAGTACTTTTTCGCCAATGTGCAGCATATCGCGAATTTTATTCAGGTCACGGGCATCGTGGCGATTCTGGCCCTGGGCGGCGCGGTTGTGAGCGGGCTGGTTTTTGGCTTCCTGTCAGATCGTGTCAAACGTCGCGCTCCGGTAGTCAGCGCGGCGACGGTGTGTATGGCACTGGCCGCGCTCACGTTTGTGGTCTTTCCCAACAATCTGCTGACCCTGCTCTGGCCGCTGGGCGTGGTATTTGGGCTTGGCTATGGCGCGTATACGAGTGTGGGTTGGGCCTTGTCAATCGATGTGCTGCCTTCGCTGGAGAAGGCAGGCAAGGACCTGGGCGTGTGGAATGCTTCGACGACGCTGCCAACCATCCTGGCCCCACTGCTCGGCAGCGTCATTATCAGCGCTGTAGCCGGAAATGGGCATCAACTGCTGGGCTATCAACTCGTTTTCGGGGTGGCGGCCCTGTTTTTCATACTTGCTGCTATTGGGATGCTCTTCGTAAAGAAGTGAAGCAAGCCTGCATTTGATAAAAACTTTACAAAATTCTTACATATCATTCATCCGCATCTCATAATAACGGGCTATAGTTACTATGTCACTGTATAATGCTGAAAGCGCGCAACATATAGTAATTATAGTCAAGTATGTATTATGGGAGGTTGTTTATGCTCGAACCTGAAATAGAATATCCCTACTGGCAACCGGAACCACCTTTGCCATATCAACCGAATAGAGGATACACTGACCCTTCACGTTATTCACAACAAGCAGTGGTCTCCCCGTCCGCTACAACACAGGCGGGCATCGCGCGTCCCATGACTGCCCGGCCTGCTGCGTCTGCCCGGCTACAGCGCCCTGAGCAAGTGAAGCCTACCACGCCGCGCATGTCTAAAGCTGAGGCGCTGGAATTCGTGGAACAATTTAAAAAGTGGTTGGTAGCAGGCTCAATTGTGACTTTTGGTGTGCTAACCGGTCTCGTCGCCGGACACGTGATCGGATCCTCAAGCCAGGCTGCCAATCAGTCAAATAATCAGGCCACGCCATCATTTAATTCGCCCTCTGATGATGGAGGTTTTTTTCAACAAGGAGGGAATAACTTTGGGAATGGTAATTCGGGGCAGCAACCCCTCTCTGGTTCACGAACCTCCTAAATTAAAGAAGAGATAATAAATGAGTATATGGCAAACCGTTACCTGGGATGTTGCGCGTGCGGGTGGATTCACTGCCTTTGGTCTTCTGACCTTATCGGTGGCAATTGGGCTGGCTCTATCACTCAAGCTGCAGTCAGGGAACTGGCCGCGCATCATAAATAGTGAATTACATAACTTTCTCACCTTATTGGCGCTGATCTTCACGGGCGTTCATGTACTGGCGGTCTGGGTCGACCCGTTCACCAATTTTGGTTGGAATGAGGTTTTTATCCCTTTCGCGAGTCATTATCGCTCTATATGGATGGCGCTTGGCATTGTCGCATTTTACATAGGCATAGCTATCGGTATCAGCACGTTGCTGAGACCTCGTATCGGTTACAAACTGTGGCGCAGTTTGCACACCTTCACCTTGTTGCTGTTTGGGCTGGTGGTTGTACACGGCATTGCTACTGGTAGCGATACGCAAACCTGGTGGAGCGCTGCGCTGTATGCCGGAAGCGTTTTGCTGGTTGGCACCTTGCTCTGGATGCGCCTGAGTAAACCACTCAATGCTAAAAGTAAAGCTCACCCGGTACTTGCCCTGGTTGTTGTAGTCCTGGTTGCGCTTGGAACTGTTTGGACGCTACTTGGCCCGTTGCAACCGGGATGGGCTTCCTCTAACAATGGAACCAGCTCCAGTTCTACCTCTAATACACATGCTGCATCACCGCAGCAATCGCAAACAACCTTCCCTCAAACCTTCACCGGCAACCTGGTAGGCCAGTATACGCAAAATGGACCTGACGCAACTGGCAATATTACCATGCAATTCAACATGAACATCAGCAACGGACCGGCGGGAAGTGTTCAGGTGATGCTACAGGGTCAATCTGGGGGAGGTGACGATAACAGACTCTCAATCACCTCTTCACAGGTCTCCCTTGTATCAAGCGCCGGACAACAATTGTATACAGGTTCGGTGAACAACATCTATGGAGATAGGCGCATGTCTATGGCTGCTACGCTCTCCGGAACAGGTACAAATAGCGGCAAGCAAATGCAAGTACTCATTACTTTGCGGATTGCTTCAAGCGGGCAGGTGACAGGGACGATCACAGCGGGCAGCGCAATTCCCAGTGGAACGGGAAATGGCACCTCAGGATAGATGGTTCATTTGCGCAGGTTGAATGGAACGTGATTTTTACTTTTCAGGAGGCTATTTTGCAGCCTCCTGTTTTATGATTTTCGCGGAACCTGCCGAATGGACGCACGATCATTTGGACCAGCAATTTGCCCGTGTGAGCGTGGAAGTTTCAGACCGCATCGTTTACAGAAATGTATGTCTCCCCAGGCCAGAAGCGGCTCATTGCAGCGAGGGCAGGGCCAGCCGACGAGGGGAAGCGGCGTAACTGGCCCTGAAAGAGCAGACGATTTTTCTGGTATTCCCGGTGGCAAAGAAACCAGGCGTTGCGCTCTAACCCTCTGGGTCAGTCCCTTATTGGCGGGAAGCTCAGCATGGCGGCGAGGAATAAGCGCCGGAAGTGGCCCTGATGGTTGTATGTGAGAAATATCATCTGCAATTATTTCTTGTATAGCTGAAGGAGCGATACTCCACGCGGGAGTAATCGGTAGACTTTTGCTAATAGAAGGCATCGCTTCTGCAATGTTTGCCTTGATCCAGGACTCTTCAGTATTTGCATAACTCGACGCGCTTTTGCGTGCTATCCGGTGTCTCGATAGTGTTGGCAGTATGCCTTCGGGCAGGGCCAGGATGATGGCCAGGAACAATGCGCCATACAGGATAAGGTCCCAATTCTGGGTGCCAAATTGCAAGGTCAGATATTGCTGAAGTGCCACTACTATGATTGCTCCAATGATCGGTCCCCATACTGTGCCTGAGCCGCCCAAAAAGACCATAAGCGGAATAGCGATATTGAGCGAGCGGTCGAAGGCCGAGGTGGGCGCGATGAAGCCAATAAAGTAGACAGTCATGGCTCCTGCCATACCAACGAAACTGGCAGAGATCATAAAGGCGCTCAGTTTAAGCGGACCGGCTTGTAAGCCCAGTCCTTCGGCGCGATCCTCGTCGTCGCGTATGGCGAGGAGGTTTAGCCCGTAGCGCGAGTGACGTATCCACCACGAAACGCCTGAGACGAGGAGAAGCAGGAGAAGGGCAATATAGTAGAAGGGGAAATTGTATACATTTCCGCTCCAGGGAGGTATAGGCAGGGTTAATTCGCCTATACCTGAAATGATCCCCGACAAAAAATTGGG
Organism: uncultured Chloroflexia bacterium; assembly: GCA_963769535.1. Taxonomy (GTDB): domain Bacteria; phylum Chloroflexota; class Ktedonobacteria; order Ktedonobacterales; family Ktedonobacteraceae; genus CF-113. The sequence continues at coordinate 71,033 of CAVYMC010000012.1, forward strand.
CAGTTGCGAAGCCACGCTGAAAATAGCAATGGTAATCACCAGGAAAGTGTAGTGTTTGGTTTTCAGGGCAATCCACCCAAGAAGCAGGGAGCATATACCTGTGAGTAAACCGACAACTGGCAGCAGGAAAAAGGGAATAATCCCACCTGGTATATGCCATATCTGGCACATAAGTGCCAGTATGTATGCGCCGATGCCGTAATAGGCGGCGTGTCCCAGGGAAATGTAGCCGGTGTAGCCGGAAAAGATATTCCAACCCATTGCCGCCACTGCAAAAATTAAGGCAAAGACGGCAACGCTTGTGACCGCTGGATTGGGAAAAAGCAGCGGAAACGCAACGAAGAGTCCAGCCGAGGCAAGTGCAGCCAGTATAGTGATTTTTTTCATGCTATTGCAAATAACCCATTGTCTGCCTTGAGGCCACCCGACATAGAAGCAGCGAAAGGGCTTATCCTTTTGGCTTTAGTGAGACAAGTGATGGTGCTGAAAACGAGGAGTTGCACTACATCTATAAGTAAAATATAACAGACCTGACAGTTGAGTACAAGAAAAAGCGCGACAATAGGACGAATGGTGAAAAGCCTATGAGTTCGTTGATAGATCACTACAATCGTAAGGACTACCAGACTCTTTTCTGTATATCCTACACGTGTTGAGAGGTTCTTCCTGTCTAAAAGCTCCCTTGTTTTTTCTCCATAGATATGTATTATTAAAGTATCAGGGTAGTTTGCGTATATTCTCCCCGGCAGGTCGACTTCATTCCTGCCCGTTTTTCTATCATCTTTGATAGAGCAGGAGCAATTCTATGTCTGTTGAATCTTCCCCAAAATCATCGAAACAAGTAACCCTGCGCCCAAATGCTATCGGCCTGCCTGGTGTGTTGTTCCAGTCGATCACAACGATGGCGCCAGCCTCTGCGGTAGCATTTACACTTGGAGCCGCCGCTATCGGGTTTACTGGCGGCGCGCTGCCGCTCGCAGTCCTTATCGCGTTAATCATCTGTACATTTGTTGCCCTGAGCATCGGCGCGCTGGCGCAACATCTCCCTTCGGCAGGTGGGTACTTCACCTACGTCAGTCGGAGCCTGGGTTCTCAAGCCGGTTGGATGACCGGATGGTTGTTTGACCTGGCCTATCTGCTTATCGTTCCTTTCCAGTTACTGGTGCTAGGTCCGGTGGCGGATAGTTTCGTAAGGCAATACTTCCACTTTACCGCGCTGGGAGCCAATGGCTGGGTTTTCTGGGCAATGCTGTTTGCCGTCGTGGTCTTCGCCATCACCTACTTTGGCATCAAACTCTCCGCCGATGTGAGCGTGGTGTTGGGTTTGATCGAGATCAGCGTCTTTGTCCTGCTTTCGATCTGGTTGATCGCGAGCGCTGGCAGCGGCAACACGCTTGCAACTTTCAATCCGGCCTCCAGTGCCCTCTCCGGTCTGGGAGGCTGGCAGGGTATCCTGAAGGGCATGATCTTTGTGTTCCTGGCATTCGCGGGCTTTGAATCGTCTGCGCCACTGGCAGAGGAGGCGCACGATCCGCGCCGCACAGTTCCCCGCGCTATCTTGCTGGCAACCGTTCTGATCGGTATCTTCTACGTGTTCTGCTCCTATGCAGGTGTGGTAGGTTGGGGCTTTAATACCATCAGCACGTATGTCAATGACCCGAATCCCTGGGCAACTATGGCAACGAAGGTGTGGGGACCCTTCGAGTTCATTGTCAGCATCGCCATTCTGAACAGCGCGCTTGCCAATGCAAACGCTGGCGTGAACGCGGCCAGCCGCGTGCTCTACGCGATGGGGCGTGTGCGGGCGTTGCCAGGGCGACTGGCGCACATTAATCGATTCCGCACGCCCGACATCGCCATTATCTTCACTATGGTCGTTGCCCTGGTCTGTACTCTGTGGCCCGGCCTTGTGTATGGCCCTGGCATAGCGTTCAACCTCCTGGGTATCATCATCGGTATCCCCATCATCATCGTATATATGGCGACCTGTCTCTCCGTTCCATTCTTCTACCGGCGCGAGCAGCCGGGGCTGTTCAACGTACTGCGCCATGTGATCGTGCCGGCCATACCGTTCGTCGTGCTTGCCATCGTGCTGTACTTCCAGTTTATACCCTACCCGACAACAGCGCCGTACAACCTGGTAGGCTGGATTTGCGCTGGCTGGTTTGTGCTGGGTATCCTGGCGATCATTGTGTTGAGCCTTCGCTCGCCGCAGGCTCTGGCGCGAGGCAGTGAAGTCTATCTCGAGGAATAAGAGAGATTTCATGTTCGTGGGATCGCCACGCGGCTTTAACCCTGTGCCGCGTGGCAATTCACTGCACCCTCCTGTCAACAGACTTTTTCTACCCTTTGTAGTTCTGCCCCTGCCCTGGTCATTCGCGCAAAAAGATGGCGCCTACCCGTCAACGCACCTGAGCTTGCCGCTACGCTTGCGCAAGCAAGCCGCCTATATCACCGGAACCACCACCCAGATTGATGGTGGCCTGGTGCGGTCGTTGTTGTAAGGGAACCAATGGAGCGTTGGCAGCTATTCGCGGGCCGCGCTGCGCTTTGCCTCCTGCGCCGCCATTTCCAGCTCCTCAAACATATGCAGTGTCTCTTGCGCGGTTAAACGTGTGTCCAGAAGGGGAAGATATATCTCCTCCTCTTTTGCAAAGTGTTCCCTGACAAGCGCGTAGAGGCCATAGAGGACACGACGCAGAGCCTGTTCCCCGGTTTCGCTAAGGGAAGCATCAGACAGACGCTGCCTGAGCGTACCCAGTTCCTGAGTATACCGGTGAATAGCCGTATGCTCGTGGCTCATTGTCTCTGTGGCCTCTGCCGCGCCCATGAGTCTTCCAACAGTCGGATAGAGGACGCGCTCTTCTGCCTGGGCATGAGGAGTAAGCTGTTGCGTCAGGAAGGTGTAAATCTCATCTACATCTTCTCGGACGGATTCGATGGGCGCTGTCCCTATCGTATCGGCCACCGTCCGCAGCCGTTCGATATGTGGGAGTAGTTCTTTGTGTTCGTCTCGCAGAGGCTGAGTGAGTGGTGTCATAGGTGTCCTTCTTTCTCTTCTATAGTCATACATTTGTTCAGCGATGGCTCGTTGTGTTGGTGAGATGCCTTCAGGAAGGCGCAGACGAACAAGCTGTTCCTCTTCTTCCTCTTGCGATCCCTCATGGCTCACTGTGACCGTATCTGCTTGAAACTGCAAGTCACACTGCATACACTGAAACACATGGCTGGTCTTTTGCGCGCGTCCTGCGTCATTGATCTCCCCATAGGGAGACGCTATCTTTTTTGTACTCTCATTTGAATGTGGATTATCCATTCAACAGGTTCCTTCTGTTCCGGTTTTCTCTCTCCAACAGGATCATTCATATACAGAGCATCGGCCTGATTGCCAATGCTGATACTCTGAGTATAGATGATTGGTTTGATGTTTGCTGTGACTAATGTCGCAGCGCGCTAGTTTTATCTCTCTCCTCTCTTCTTCTCTCTTCTCACTATAGTCGGGACGCCTGTGATTTTTGTCACAACGTCCTCATGCTTCCATCATTACATTCAAAAGGCACATTTCTCAGAATGCGTCTTTTTACCAAATTTAATAGCCTGGCGAAAGCACATGTGTGTTTTCACCAGGCTTTTCCCCGTACCTTCCTAATACGTTGTCCGGATTCCGAAACTTAGCCTGAACTTAGCACTCGCTATGGCCGCAGTTGTAGCACTTTTTGCAGCCTTCCTCGTACACCATAGTGTTGCAGCCGCACTGGGGACACAGGTTCCCGGTGATGCTCATATGGCTCAAGCTCACCAGCGTGGCGGTATTTTCGCTGTGACCGTTGCCGTTATCCTTGCCGTTGGTTAAAGGCGCGGCTTCTGTCTCGGCCTCGTGTTCCGCCTGTTGCTGTTTCATTTCCTCGAAGTGCATCTCCAGGGCGCGCGCTACGGCATCGGGCATCGAGCGCACCTGTTGCATACCGAAGCCTACCGAACGACTGCCGCCGATGCCGCGCAGTTGATCGGCTATCTCGCGGGCGCGGTCGGTTTGCGAGAGCGGGCTGAGGATGCGCAGGTTGAGCGAGATCAGGCGGCCCAACGCTTCGGCCAGCGCCGCGATGTCACTGCCGGCCTTGCCAACGTTGACGAACACTTCTAATGGTCCATGCTCGTCGCTGTTGATGGTGACGTTGATCTTGCCCTCCGGCGCGTTCATCTGGCGAGTGTAGCCATGCACAACGGATGGACGCGGCTTGACGCCGTCTTGAATGGTAACGACGGCTTCCATCGTCATCCCCGGCGCTGCTGCCTTCTCCTCGGCTTTCTTTTCGTCCGCCACGCGTGTAAGAACGGCATCGCGCGACCCATCGCGGTAGTAGGTGACGCCCTTACAGCCCGACTCGTAGGCCAGGCGGTAGAGCTTCTGCACCTCTTCTACGGTATGATTGTTGGGCGCGTTGACCGTTTTACTGATGCTGGAGTCGGTGTAACGCTGGATAGTAGCCTGTACGCGCACATGTTCTTCCGGCGTCAGGTCGTTGGACGAGACGAAGTATGCTGGCGTTGGCTCGTTGGGGTGGACTTCACGCCACTCCTGGAGCAGGGGATGATACATGATATGCTCACCTGTGCGATCGCGCCGCACCATGGCGAAGTCGTACACCGGCTCGATACCCGAACTGACGCCCGCGAGGAGGCTGGTCGTGCCGGTGGGAGCCTGCGTCAGCAGCACGGCGTTGCGGATGCCCTGCTTCTTGATCTTCTCCTGAATGGGCTTTGGCAGCTTTTTGATGAACTCACCCTGCATGTACTTGTCGCGTTCAAAGTGAGAGAAGGCTCCTTTTTCAAGCGCGATATCGGCGGACATATCATAGGATGCGTCGCGAATGGTGGCATAGATGCGCTCGATAACAGGCACCGACTCTTCGCTGCCATACGGTATTTTCATCTTGATGAGCGCGTCCGCCAATCCCATCGTTCCCAGCCCTGTGCGCCGCGTGCCAAGCTGCGCCACGCGGTTTTCCTCGATGAAGTACTCGGTGGCATCGACCACGTTATCCAGGAAGCGCATAGCGACCTTGCTCATCTCGGCGAGGCGCGCGTAATCCATCTTGCCATCAACGACGAATGCCGAGAGGTTGATGGCGCCCAGATTGCACACGCCGAAAGGTGGCAGGCCTTGCTCTCCACAATTATGTAAAGTAAGTCCGTTGCCAACGAACTGATGCGCCTCTGGCTCAGAAAGATCATAGACCATCTCTTCGCCACCGGGAGCGAGACTCTCAAAGGTCGCCAGGAAGTCTTCACGATATGGCCCACGCGAGAACTTTGTCAGCGCTTCTTCAAGTTTATGCTGCTTTTCATCGGTGAGGAAGCCTATCTGCTCCGCGAATACACGCAGATTGCCGCGTGAAATCATGAGGTCGTGATATGTCTGACAATCGTATGAGGCAGAACCGCCTTTACCATCTGGCAATTCACGCGCTCCGGCATTGCGTCGATTTTTGTATATGTGAGAAGCGATCCCGAAGTTTAGCAGTAATCGCTGGACATTCTCAAGCAAACTCTGGCTGATCGATGTCAGGCGTACAGAAGTACCTTTCTCCATTGTTCCCTGCACAGAACCATCCGCTGTAAAGAGCGCTGAGAGGAAGCCTTTCTGCATCTCGCGTGAGCCGCGCAGCACTGAGGGAGGTACTTGCAGTTTGTTTTCCAATAGTTCCGGGTCGATTAGATGCAAGAGCCGTGTAGACTCGATGCGCGTTTCGTCTCGCCCGACGATCTTCTGCGCGCCGACGATATATTGTCGTTGTCCTTCAGGGGCAACAACCAGGCGATTGACTGCCTCAGCGAAACGTGGCGCGATGCTCTGTTCGGTGCCAAAGAATGAGAGGGTGACTGCACCTTCGCGACGAGTGTTGAGATAGCCATCTCCAATAAGCCAGCCCAGAATCTGCCCCAGGTCTGCGTTTCCTGTGGTCCCAAATCCGCCTTCACCATGAAGTAAATGGATTTTGTCCCCAACGATAAGATCGCTCGCCGCTTTCCATCCTTCTAAGGTGAGTACTTTATGGTCTTCGGTAAGACGTACCGTGTACCCTTCCTTTGTCTGGAGCTGATATATTGGCCTGATACCAGTTGGGAAGACATGGCTTGCTTGACGGAGTGATACACTTCTGGCGGGAGATGCCATAGTAGTTTGTGTGCTGCTCCGGGCAACTGCATATCTTACAGGAACCAACTCTCCAACAGCGATATCAGGCGATGCTACGACCACCGGCATTCCACGTTCTGCCAGTTCTCTAGCCGGAATCAACCCGGCGTCGGTGTAGATGAGCGTATCGCCAGTGACGCACGGATTTACACATCTAATGTTTTCATAATACCAGGTATTCGACAGCTTGTTATACCTGTCCATGAAGACCATGCCCGGCTCAGCCGATGCCCAGGCGGAGGTGCAAATCAGGTCCCACAGGTCACTGGCACGGATAGTCTTTTTTACCTCGCCCTGCCAGATGAGGTCCCAGTTGGCATCGTCTTTGACGGCCTGCATGAATTTGTCGGAGATGCAGACGGAGAGATTGGCGTGTTCGATCTTGCCTGCTGTGCGCTTGACGGTGATGAACTCTTCGATGTCGGGATGATTATCGTCGAGCATGAGCATTAACGCGCCGCGCCGCGATCCGCCCTGCTGGATCACATCGCCCGTTGCCACCGAGTAGAGCTGCGCCCACGAACATGGGCCAGAAGCGGTGCCGTTGACCGTCTTGATGTAGGAACCGCGCGGGCGCAGGGTTGAGAGGTTGATGCCGACGCCGCCGCCGCGAGCCATGATTTCGGTCATCACTTTGAGGTTATCAAGGATACCGTTACGGCTGTCTTCCGGGCTGGGGATAACATAGCAGTTTGAGACCACGACACCGGCTGAAATGAACGAGTGATCTTCCTCAACCTCAATATCCAGCACCATGCCAGAATAATCTTCAACAGCAATTTCATCGACTCGCACCCACTTGAGGTCATCGTATTCAAAATAGTATTTCAAATCGATGCTATGTTCGGGCGCCTGGACACCAAAGAATTGCTCAAAAAGTGGCGCGCACTCATTTGCTGTAGCCTGAATACGGTAGGCAGGCTCACGCCCTAAGCGATGCGTATTCTCGCGAATCGAGAATAAGTATCCCAGTCGCAGGAGAAGCTGGTGAATTTGGACAGTCAGTGTTCGGTTCGATAACACTATGCCGAGTTTGTTATCAGATACGTAGCCATCGGCGCTGAACAGTCCACGCAACAATTCTAGCGTGAGTTCAGCAGGCAAATGCATAAGTTGGTCGGGAATTTGCTTACCGTAGCTGTAGCAACCGAGAAATGCCTTAAAGAACTCTCCCAAGGGGCATGGAATTTATCCACAGGTCGTACCAGCGTTCGGTACTACTCAGCTTGATGGAGCCTTCGATGCCAAATTTGGCTTCGATAATTCGGGCAATCTCTACCGCTTCGTCTTTCTCATCCAGGGAAAAAACGATTTTGATCCCGGATGGAATATCTGTGCCGGTGCGATGGGTTACACAACCATCACCGAGCCAGCGTCCGAACAGGTAGCACAGTTCTCCATCGAGAGCCAGGCTATCGTTGAGCTTGTAGTGTGTTCCCCAATCTGATACATAACCGTGAGAGCCGCGCGTTGTTGCTTTGAAGAGCTTGCCGTCTTGCATCTCATATCCTGAAACGTAATCCTGGAGAGAAATTGTGTCGTGAGAGGTTTCCTCTCCGTTATGTGCGATGGCAACGTAATCACCAGGTTTAATATCTTTGGCGGGAATCCAATCCGGCTCATGCTGCAACCGCAGACCATCACGCGACTTGTGTTTGTTGACCCACTCTGAACGAACAACGTATACTTTGTGATTGCCTGTCACGCGCAAATCATCGTAGCCCATTTTCTTAGGTCGGATGATGTAGAGTGTTTCCTCAGTTTCGCGCTCAAACTTATGCAATACTGGTCGCAGACGATTGCGATGTGTGACCACAAGATCGCCAATCTTGATTTCGGAAATTGGTCGATAACCATCTGCTGTAAGCACTTCCTGTTCAGGCGGCATACAATTATAGAAAGTCACCTGGTGGCCCGAACCCGGCACCCGCCAGAATGCGACCGCCCGGCACGAATTGGAAATTGGTGAGCGCCTCGTAGAAGCGCTTTTCCCAGTGCTTTTGCAACTCTCCGGTTTTTTCCACCTCGGCGATGCCTCGCGCGACCCTGGCCCACAGTTGCTCTGGATAGAACTCCAGCGCATTGCCGTCGGGGTCTTTGAGCGAGTACCTGTCCATAAATACTTTTTGACGAATCCCCTCCAACTGGGTCATGTCTGAGGGATCGTGGGGGCCAACGCCTTGCTTTGTATTTTGGGCAGGCGCAGTCGTCTTCTGTTCCACCATGAATTATGGCTCCTTCCGTGTTGATCTTATACTATAGGGGCGACATACCATCTATGCCGCGAACGTTTCGTTCCATTCAACTTGTAGCGCGCTTTTTATCATCCGCAACACAGTATACCTTGTAAAAACGGAAAATTCAAGGGTTTTGACACAACATATTGATATTCTTATCTTTCAAAGCACAACATATTGATCCTGGTAGTGATGCCTCTTGCGGGCGTCCCGTCTTCGTATATCTTTCACAGGTGCGTTCAGGCGCGCTATTGAACAGGACGGGACGCTCGCAAGAGGCGTCGCTACTGGACGTGATATGATAAGGGGAAATTAAAGCATCGAGCATCGTAGGGACTTTGTAAGCCTGTTTGTGGAGGATACATGCGAGCCGAGATACTTTCCTGTGGCACTGAATTATTGTTGGGGCATATCACCGATACCAATGCAACCTATCTTGCGCAGAGCCTGGCGTCTCTGGGTATTGATCTCTATTTTGTTTCTCAGGTGGGCGATAACCAGGGCAGGATCGTAGAGACGCTGCGGCGCGCCTGGGAACGCTCTGATCTAATTATCATGACGGGCGGGCTGGGACCAACCGAGGATGACCTGGCGCGCGAGTCGATCAGCACGTTACTGAGTGAGACAATGCAGGTTGATCCGCGCCTGGAAGCGGAGCTGCGCGGCATGTTCACTGCGCGTCACGCCACCATGCCGGAACGCAACATCAAACAGGCAACCTTGATTCCCTCGGCGCAGGCGCTGCCCAATCCACGCGGCACCGCGCCGGGTTGGATAGTTGAGAAGGACGGGCATATTATTGTTGCCATGCCGGGAGTGCCACGCGAGATGTACCGGATGTGGGAACACGAAGTGGTGCCGCGTCTCTATACGGGTGGTCTAATCTTCACACGCATCCTGCGCGTCTGGGGCCTGGGCGAGTCAACAGTAGAAGAACAATTGGACGCTCTGCTGCATCATACGAATCCGACTATCGCCACCTATGCCAAGAGCGACGCCGTTGATGTGCGCATTACCGCTAAAGCGGAGACGCACGAGCAAGCCGAACAACTGGTGGCTGAAATGGAGGCGCAGGCGCGTCAGATACTGCGACACCATATTTTTGGTGTGGATAAAGAGACGCTGCAAAGTGTCGTAGGAAGGCATCTGGTCGAACGCAATCAATGGTTGGCAGTCATGGAATCGCTGACTGGCGGGCTGCTGGCGAGTACAATCACCGATCATCCTGGCAGTTCCAGGTACTTCATTGGAGGGGTGGTATCGTACAGTACTGATTTGAAAATACAGTTGGGGGTTCCGCGTGAGACCATTGAACGTTATGGCGCCGTCAGCGAAGAAACGGCGCGCGCGATGGCACGCGCTATTCGCGAGTATCTCCACGCGGATTATGGACTGGGTATTACGGGTGTCGCTGGCCCGGATAAACAGGAGGATAAGCCTGTGGGAACAGTGTATATTGCCATCGATGGCCCTGAAGGTGTCGTGATTGGCATGGGTCCCGGTTGGCGCGCCAGCCGCGAGGATAACAAACGCCTGGCTACGCTGGCCGCGCTCAATTTGCTGCGGCTTCACCTGGAAGGCGTCAAACTCGGTCAGGGATAGGAGTCTGAGACAGGAATGCTGCAACTGCCTCTGGTGTTGTACGTAAGTATGGTAAGATATTACTGAGCGAATAAATAACTTTGCAGAATTGAGGCGATGATGTCCTGGAATCCCAATGAATTTACTGAATATCGAGAATACGCCCGGGTTCCCGATTATGCTGACCCTGCTTATTACCAGCAAGGTGAAACGTCCACGCCTCGTTCTGCTCAACCGGTACAGCCAGTAGCGCCATCTCCCGTTTCTCCTGATATGTACAACTATGATCCAGGGAAGATGAGCGCGTATAGTGGCCCTTCATCGCTGGAAGGCTATACAAACGATGCCGGGGCGGATCAGCGCGAACTGGCAAAGCACGGGAAAATCAGCGAGGGCAAGAAGAAAAGATTGGCGGGATTGGGCGGAATTGGCGCCTTCATCATCGGGTTGCTGGTGAAATTCAAGACTTTGCTAGTGATACTGTTTGATCTCAAGTGGTTTGCAGTATTCGGCAAGATCGGGTTTGCCAGTATTAGCGCGATTATCTCAATTGTGGTCTATTCTTTCATCTTTGGCTGGCCGCTTGCTATCGGGGTGGTAGCCCTGTTATTCATCCATGAAATGGGTCACGCGTTAGCGATGAAGCTCAAAGGTATTCCGATAGGCGGCATGATCTTCATTCCGCTATTAGGGGCGGCGGTCTTGATGAACAAGATGCCGAAAAATGCCAAAGATGAGGCTGAAGTGGGCATCGCCGGGCCAATTGCGGGAGCCATCGCTGCCTCGGTCTGTTTCCTCATTGCGCGGGCCGACCCGTATAGCATCTGGACACCCCTGGCCTACTTCGGCTTCTTCATCAACTTGTTCAATCTTGTGCCGATTGTACCATTTGACGGCGGGCGGGTGCTGGCCGCTATCGACAGGCGTATGTGGATCGTCGGTTTCTTAGGACTGATCGGTTTTCAAGTCTGGTCATACTTTCAGTACCATACCCTTTCGCCCTTTCTGATCTTCTTCATCGTCATTGCCGGAACACAACTCTGGGCACGACAACGCGCTGCCGATACCCCGGAAGGCAACGCCTACTACAAGGTTCCGACGGGTGAACGTATCATTCTGACGTTGGCCTACTTTGGCCTGGCGGCTGTCCTGGTACTCGGCATGACCGTTTCGTCAAATCTGTTGCACAGCCTGCTGCAATAATTCCTACTGGATTCGCACCTCTACTCCGGCCATTTCTTCTAATACTTTGAGCAGCGAGGTGTAATCTTCGCGGCCAAAGCCTGCGGCGCGTGCCATTTCGTACATCTGGCGTGTCAGGGCGGTCATGGCGACGGGAGTGCTATTCTCGGAGGCGAGGTCGAGGGCGAGGCCCAGGTCTTTGTGCAGCAGGTCGGTCATGAAGCCGGGTTGGAAGCTGCCGTTGAAGGCGCGCAGGGGGAACTGGTTGGCGAGTTGCCAGCTTGCGCCACTACTGACACCGATGATCTTTGCCATCGTTTCGACATCCGCGCCGGCTTTCACGCCCAATACGAAGGACTCGGCGGTGGCTGCTGCGATTGCGCCGCACAGGATGTTATTGACGATCTTGACCACTTCACCCGCGCCTGTTGGCCCGACGTGAAATATGTTCTCCTTCTTGCCCATCGCTTGCAGCGCGGGGAGAGCCTGTTCAAAAATGTCGCGCTCGCCACCAACCATGATGGTCAAGGTACCATTGACAGCGCCCTGCGAGCCGCCGCTGACCGGGGCGTCGAGAAAGTGGACGCCGCGCGTGGATGCGCTCTGCGCGAGTTTGCGGCTGACGGCGGGCGCGATGGTGCTCATATCAACGATTATCAAGCCCTTGCGCGCGCCCTCGAGGATGCCCTGGGGGCCGGTGACGACCTCTTCGACTTGGGGCGAATTGGGCAACATGGTAATCACGATGTCCGAGGCCATGGCTACCGCTCGCGCTGATGGAGCCAGCTTCGCGCCCGCGTTCAAGACTTCCTGCACCTCTGGCTTTTCCGGGTAACGAGCGTAGATGGTGACATGGTGTTCTGCTTTAAGCAAGTTGAGCGTCATGGGTCGGCCCATAACGCCGATACCGATAAATCCGATCTGCATTGAGAAGATCCTTTCCTTAAAGTTCAGCATGTTCATACTGAACAAATGAGATAATTATTCCATTTCGACAAGCACTGCGCCGCCTTTGACAACATCTCCTTCGTGATAATGAACTCGCCGCACTTTCCCTTCGTAGGGAGCGACGATGGTATGTTCCATCTTCATGGCGGTGAGGATCACCAGTACCTGGCGCTGCTGCACCTGCTCGCCCACACGCGCCTGCACTTTGACGATGGTTCCAGCCATAGGCGCGGTGAGCGTTTTTTGCGTGCTCGCTGCGCTGCCTCCATGCGCGGTGGCATCCACGTCGGGCGGTTGTGGCCGCGCAAAACGGTAGAGGCGTCCGTTCAACATTACCTGCGTCTCATCCCCAACATGCTGAACATAAGCGCGGGTTTGTCTAGCGCCCTGCTGCATGAGCATGAAACCGTTATAGCCTCTACTATAGTGTATCTCACGGACAGGCTCACCCGGAATTTGTACCTGCCACGCGCCTTTAGTAGTGGGAGAAGGCGAGAGCGCGACATGGTAAGACTGCCCATTAGAGGTGTAAGTTGTGCTGCGAGCTTCGCCAAATATACGCCACGCGCCCAGCGTTTGCCAGGGGTTCTGAGCTTGTAGCGTATCGTTATGTGCCGCGCTAGACGCCGGATAGTTGCCCATATCGAGCAGAGCCGCCGCGTAAAGCGCGTTTGGGTCGGGCTGCTGTGCTTCTTGTGGCTGCGCGTCGAGCAGTGAGTGCGTTTCCAGGAAGTTCGTGTAGGTCTGGCCTTCGTAGAAAGCGGGATGGGTTGCGATGGCGAGCAGGAGAGAGGCGTTGGTTTGCACTCCGAATACCGCCTGTTGCTCAAGGGCTGCGCGCAGGCGGGCGATGGCGGCTGGCCGGTCTTCGCCATAGACGATCAGCTTGGCGATCATGGGATCATAATACTGGCTGATCTCGTCGCCGCTCTGGATGCCGCTATCCACGCGCACATCCGGTCCCGAAGGTGGCACAAAGGTTGTGACAGTTCCGGTTGAGGGCAGGAAGTTTTGCCGCGGGTCTTCGGCGTACAGGCGCACCTCGATGGCATGGCCGCGCGGGCTAATAGATTCTTGCGCCAGCTCGAGCGGTTCGCCTGCCGCGATGCGGATTTGCTGGCGCACAAGGTCCAGGCCAGTCACCAGTTCTGTGACGGGATGTTCGACTTGCAGGCGCGTGTTCATCTCCAGAAAGTAGAAGCGTTTGTCGCTATCGAGCATAAATTCGAGCGTCCCGGCGTTCACGTACCCGGCGGCTTGCGCGATACGCACGGCTGCCGCGCCCATTTCAGCGCGTAACGCGGGAGTGAGCGCGACCGAAGGACTCTCTTCGACAATCTTTTGATGGCGGCGCTGGATCGAACATTCGCGCTCGCCCAGGTGGATCAGGTGGCCGTAGGTATCGCCCAATACCTGTATCTCGACGTGACGCGGCTGTAACAGCAGGCGTTCAAGAAAGACGGTGCCATCGCCAAAAGCGCTGAGGGCTTCGCGTCGCGCCCCTGCCAGGTGATCGAGAAAGTCTGCCTCACTATGCGCCTCGCGCATCCCCTTGCCGCCGCCGCCTGCCGAGGCTTTGATTAACAGCGGGAAACCGATGCGCCGCGCTTCTTGCAACAGTATCGTGTCGTCCTGACTGTCGCCGTTGTAGCCGGGGATAGTGGGCGCGCCGACCGATTGCGCCAGTCGTTTGGCGGCGATTTTTGATCCCATCAGGCGCATAGCAGAGGCTGGCGGCCCGATGAAGACGATGCCTGCCTGCTCGCAGGCTTCGACGAAGGCAGTGTTTTCAGAGAGGAAGCCATAGCCGGGATGGATGGCTTGCGCGCCGCTCCGCCGGGCGACATCGATGATGGCTGCTATATTCAAATAGCTTTGCGATGCCGGCGCGGGACCGATAGCATAGACTTCGCCTGCGGTTTGTGTATGCAGCGCGTGTTGGTCGGCCTCGGAATAGATAGCGACGGTCGCTATATCCATTGCGCGACAGGTAGCCATGATGCGCACAGCTATTTCGCCGCGATTGGCGATGAGTATTTTATTGAACATGTCATACGATCCAGTTGGGTTTGCGTTTTTCTAGAAAGGCTTGCAGGCCCTCCTGTCCTTCAGGGCTGACGCGCAGGCGAGCGATGGTTTCGGCGGTGTAGCGGCGAGCGGTTTCGCTGTCCATCTGGCCGACGTTTAAGGCGAGGACTTTGCAGGCGCGTATTGCCAGTGGCGCGCTTTTCAGCAATTCGCCGATTTTGTCCTCGACAGCCTGGTCCAGTTCTGCGGCAGTGGTGACGATATGCACCAGGCCGATCTCGCGCGCATGGGCGACGCTGAAGAATTCGCCGGTTAAGAAGAGCATACGCGCCTGGGATTCGCCGATTTTGCGCAGGACGAAAGGTGAGATGACGGCGGGCGCGATGCCCAGGCGAGCCTCGCTGAAGGCCAGTTTGGCGGAGTCAACGGCGATGACGATGTCGCAGGCGGCCACCAGCCCCAGTCCTCCACCCATAGCCGCGCCGTTGACGCGCCCGATGACTGCACAGGGAAACGTGTTGATGGTCTTGAAGAGATCGCTCATCGCCAGCGCATCTTGCAAGTTTTGCTCCTGCGAAAATGTCGCGGATGCTTTCATCGCATTCAGGTCTGCTCCCGCGCTAAAGACTGGCCCGTCGCCGGTAAGCACGACCGCGTGCAGGCGCGTGTCCGAGCGTAAATCGGTGAATGCTTCGCGCATGTCTGCTGCCAGTGATGCGCTTAAAGCGTTGCGCACTTCCGCTCGCCGCATGGTGACGGTGGCAATTCTCTCATCATGACTACGTTCGACGCTGATCTGGGTGTATTTTGTCATGAAACCTCCTCGCAGATGATTACATTCGGAAGACGCCGAAGGGAGTGTCGGGCATGGGCGCGTTCAAGGATGCGGCAATACCCAGCGCGAGTACGGCGCGTGTATCGCGTGGGTCGATGATGCCGTCGTCCCACAGGCGGGCTGTGCTGTGGTAGGGGTTGCCCTCGGCTTCGTACTTATCGAGAATGGGTTGTTTGAAGGCCGCCTCTTCTTCCTCGCTCATGTCCTGGCTGCGCACGGTTGCCAGCACGCTGGCGGCCTGTTCGCCGCCCATGACCGAGATACGCGCGTTGGGCCACATCCAGAGCTGGCGCGGGGAATAGGCGCGCCCGCACATGCCGTAGTTGCCCGCGCCGAACGAGCCACCGACAATGACGGTGAAACGCGGCACCGGAACGTTTGCAACAGCCATGACCATCTTTGCGCCGTCTTTGGCGATGCCAGCATTTTCGTACTGCTTGCCGACCATGAAGCCGGTGATGTTCTGCAAGAAGATCAAAGGCGTTTGTCGCTGGGCGCAGAGTTCGATGAAGTGCGTGGCTTTCAAGGCGCTTTCAGAAAATAGGATGCCGTTATTGGCAATGATGCCCACCGGATAGCCCATGAGCCGCGCAAAACCGCATACCAGCGTGGTGCCGTAGAGCGCTTTGAATTCGTGAAAGCGGCTTCCATCCACCAGGCGCGCGATGATTTCGCGCACATCGTAGCTTTTGCGGTTGTCGCGTGGGACGATGCCGTACAGGTCGGCGGCATCATACAGGGGTGGTTCGGGTGCGTGTATGTCCCACGGGATGTACTTGCGGCGGTTGAGATGGGAGACGATGCTGCGGCAGATTGCCAGGGCGTGTTCGTCGTTGAGGGCGTAATGGTCGGTGACGCCCGATTGGCGGCTATGCACGTCCGCGCCGCCCAGTTCTTCGGCGGTGACTTCTTCGCCCGTGGCTGCTTTGACAAGCGGCGGGCCGCCCAGGAAGATGGTGCCGTTGCCGCGCACGATCACGCTTTCATCGCTCATAGCCGGGACATACGCGCCGCCTGCCGTGCAGGAACCCATAACGGCGGCGATCTGCGGGATACGCTGGCTCGACATGCGCGCCTGGTTGTAAAAGATGCGCCCGAAGTGTTCGCGGTCGGGAAAGACATCGGCCTGTAGGGGCAGAAACGCGCCGCCCGAATCGACGAGATAGATGCAGGGCAGGTGGTTTTGCTCGGCGATTTCCTGGGCGCGCAGGTGCTTCTTGACTGTCAAAGGGTAGTACGTGCCGCCCTTGACTGTCGCGTCGTTGGCGACGATGATGCACTCCTGGCCCTCGACGACTCCAATGCCTGTGACGATGCCTGCCGAGGGCGCGTCGTTGTCGTACATGTCCCAGGCAGCCAGGGGACTAAGTTCTAGAAAGGGCGTATCCGGGTCGCACAGCAATTGCACCCGTTCGCGTGCCAGCAGCTTGTTGCGTTTGCGATGCCTGGCGATGGCCTCTGCGCCTCCACCCTGCTGTACCTGCTGGATACGTTCGTTCAGTTGCTGTAATAGTTGCTGAAAATAATGGGTGTTCTCCTGGAATGCAGAACTGCTGCGATCTATGCGGGATTCTAGAATGCCCATGCGATTGAATGTTCCTCTCGACGACGCTGTCACGTACTAAATGATTATTTTTTGTCAGGTGTATCATATGGAGCATTTTCTTCCCTGACCTTTTCGGCCAGGAAGATCTTCACCAGAGACTGGTAGGGCACGTCTCTTTTATTCGCCAGCGTCTTGAGTTCAGCGATCAACGACTCCGGCAGGCGGATCGAAACTGTTCTAGTAGTGGGCTTGAGTCGGGAAAAAGCTGGATTTTTTTCTGCTTTGCTCCAGTCAATATATGCGGTTGAGTCGTGATCTGACCAGAAGGCTCGTTCCTCGTCTTCGTTGTTAAATTGTGGTACTGGCTTATTGCTGCTGCTCATATATTTTTCTTTTGCCTGTTTCCTTTGTCCCAATCAAACCCGTCAATTGAGTCAAAATCAAGCAATATATCCTCCATACCAACTGATTGTATATAATAGTACAAAACAATTTGGCAGACGTCAACGAAATATAGTAGTTATATGCTATTATGGTTTCCCAATCATTACCCAGGTCATAAGTCTCCCTCCAGTTTGACGTTTAACAGTATGCCATGCCTCGTTTGCAGGGCCAAAGATTCGTTCGAGGGCTTCTCTGACTAAGTTATAAGCAATATCATTGCGGTCTTCCAGAGTATCAGGGAGTTTCTTTTTGAGGAATTCTGTAATGTGTCCCCAAGTCATACCTTCACTGCGTATTTGCTCAATAATTTCATGATTCTCTCGAAATGCTTGTATAGCCATCCCTTTGTACACCGCAAGAGTATCAACAGATTCGGATTCTGAGTCGCTCTCAGCCAGTCCGTCATTTTCAATTAAAGTTGGGGCTCACCTGCTTGCTCTAATCTCGTCTGTAATGCGATCTGGAACTTTGTTTTGAGGGTTTGAGCGAAGGTTATTACGGCAGGTCGGTTATTGGTTGGGTCTAAAAGCGCATACATGTGCTCGAAGGAGAGTACGCGCAATGAGATGGGGTAAGGTTTCTCACCGGCAGAACTCCAGAAGATGCCCTGTCCGGGGATAGGTTCGTTTAGCAGTACGCTGAGGATATCATGGCTGAAATGTGCGTTGGCCCTTTGTAGATTGTAAAGATCAGTGGAAGAGAGCAGGTGGAAGACAAACCAGTTGTCACCCTGGCTCAGGATATCGACCGGGATGCTTCCGGGCTGTTGGGTGATGAGCAGCGCGCCGAGATCGTATTTTCTGCCTTCTTTCACCCAGGCTATATAGGGTTCGGAGGTCGTGGTATTGCCATGCAGGACCGATTGGGCTTCTTCTATGACGGCGATGGTTGGGATGGTTTTTGAATCGGCTTCGGTAAACTCTTTCTGGTTGCGGTCAAAGATGCGGCGCAGGATTAAGCCTGAGAGCATCAACGCCTGCGCGCCGCGCATCTGCGATACATCGATAACGCATAGTTTCCCCTGTGAAAGGGCGTAGATGAGCATATCTAACAACTGGCTGCCCTTGTCATGAAGGCTGCGTACAATGGATGTCATATTGCCACGCGCTGCCAGCGCCTCAACTTCCTGCGATCTGCTTTCAAGACCCAGGAGTTTGCTGATGGCATCAAGAGAGGTCTGGTTGCCAGCCTGGTCGATCAGGTTGACGAGTTGTTCCCAGCTTCTTTGATCCAGTCCTTTGAGTTTGCGCACATTCTGCTGTTCTTGCCTTTCCGGTGAAAGGGCAATGCCGATGACATCAGCCGGACTCAGACGCCGGATATCCAGTTTGATACCACCAGCTACAAATGATTGATAAAAATTGCTCTTATGTTTTCTGGAGGTGAAGACGACCAGCTTATCTTGTAGCTCAGGCACATCACATAGCCCTGGTCGCTCTTTATCATCGGGCCAGAAATACTCTCCATCGGGGTCAAAGATGATGGTGCCAACTGGAACGTCTTTTTTATCTCTTTTGCGGACGGTAGGTGTTTGCGCATAGAGCTTGCTAAAAAGCAGTTTGTTGAGGTTGGATTTACCAAATCCAGCGCGCGCAAAGATGAATGAACGCCTCGCAACAAGATTCTGGATGGGGAAATTGATTCGAATTTCGGGAGTTTGTTGCTTCATCCAGTCTTCAAAAGGAGTGCCTTTGCCCTCTTGCGCGTAAATGTATTCGCCTAATGCGAAATGCCCGATTTCAGCGCCTTCGATATTGTGGCCGACGATTTCTTGTAACACGCTTCCTGATGGAAATGCGACGTGGCTGCCAACATGGGGCAGGCGTCGATGCGATGTGACAAAAGTGAGTTTATCTTTTTCGTTTCTACGCAAAACGCCGAGTACGCGAATAGTCACTTTGTATTTGAGATATTCCTCGCGCAGGTCATCCGGCACGGTGCGATGGTCACGCGCCGCACGTATATTGAACTCTTCGCCATGTCCAGAGGACAATTTTCCCTCCGATGAAAACGAGGCGATTCTTCCCAGCACTGCTTCATCGGGCGTCTCAAGCTGTACGAGGAGAAACTGCCCGTGCATGGGTATGCTTTGAAACTCATTGCGATAGGGAAGCACCAGGTCTGCCTGAAATTCTAATCCGCCCTCGCGGAACCCGCGAAAGATGCCAACTGTTTGATTGCGTGGGAAAAGCTCATGCGCTGCCATCGATCTATTCTCCAATATTTTATTCGTATCTTCTTTGTGATGGGTCTATTTCCTGTAGTCGGAAGACATCAAGCGTGGGGATTCATCTGCGAGAACCTGTCGTATACCATCGAAGATATAATTTTGTAAGATGTCTAGCTCAAAATCTACAAAAGCGGCATTGGCATGAGCTTTTTGCAAACTCAGCGGATAGAGGGGGATTGGGAAACCATTGAGCGCATCTGTCAGCATACACCCTAAAATTTCTGCTGCCTTCTCTTGTTGAGGTAGGAAAACATCAACCGGCCAGATAGGATCATGGGTTCTGCTGCCGAATTTTACAAAGAACATTTTGCCGCCAACAAATGTACTTATATCGTTCAGTTCTATTGTTGAGTCACTATTTGCTGCATACGCTGACCATTTGTAGGCCATCTGCTCGATATGGGGTGGGATCGCGAGATAGGCAGGATAAGAAGTGGCGAGTATGCCCTCCAGCGCCATTACAAGCCGGTAGCGTGAAAGCACCTTACTATGTTTGGCAACGCCTGCAAGATAGATCTGCTGACGATTTTGTTGCTTTTGAAACTGGATGCTTTCTTGTATGCCCTGTAAATACTTCTGGAAGTAATTGCCTGCAAAGATGGTGCTGCGTAGCAATCCATCATAAATTATCAGGGTGTCCGATCCAAATGGACGTTTCACCAGCGAGAATAAAATAGCCCATTCGACAAGCTCCCGGTACGCTTTCACCCAGCCAGGATTGGTTGGGCGGCTTTTGACTGTAGCACGAATGTAGGGGCTGAGTTCTTCTAGCCTGTCTACTCCCAGGTAGCTCATCATTTTGCCCAGAGCGGTACAGGGGCTTCCATCTCTATCAAATTGTTTTGCGCTCAGCTCAGCGATATTTGTTGAAGGTGTGAGAGCTTCTAAACAATACTCGGTGTCATTCGAATTGACAATGCGTACTATTTGCACCAGAAAGGGATCAAATTGAACGCTAGCGTTGCCCCCATCAGTTGCAACGAAGGATACTGAGGTGGTTGTCCTTTCACGGATAGGGTGAACCTGGCTTTTTAATGGATGAATTTCTGCCCGTAGCTGGTCTAAAAGCGCGCGGTCCGCCACAATGCTTCCAGTAATCTCCTGTTTCAGTTGGGCATAACTTTGTGTATCCATACTGAATAATCCCATCTCTCTGTGCATGGATTTCTAAGGCGTGCATATGCTGTAATTCATGTAAATCTTGCCTGCTGCATAGTAACATTGCCTTAGCGGATTTGCAATAGAAAGCCGGGGTTGCAATGAGTAGTAAACACTCGTCGGCTTACTTTCGGCGCTGCATGTACCATTCACGAAATTCGGTGCAGCGTCCGCCGGTGTCGAAGCGTAGGACGAAGATGTTGTTCCACTCCGCCTTGAGGGTAGAGCCATCTGGCTCGAAGTAGAGGCTGCGACCATTGGCGATGGCGCGGTCACCTTCAATCATGATCGGTTCGTAGTGGCCGTCATAGGTGCCTGCCGCGTCGGGTTCCTCCAGCCACGAGGCAACAATGGCGGCTCGTCCATGAACTGGCTCGCTGAAGGGATTGTAAGCATAGATGACGTTTTCACTGAAAAGGTCTCCAATAGCCTGCGGATTGTAGCTTTTCCAGGCGCTAACATAGGCGTCAAGCCAGCGCTGGACCGTGGCACGTTCTAACATATGTTCCTCCTCTGTGTGATTGGATAACTTATACTCGTGTGCTGATGAAACGCTCGTATTCGTATACAACTGCTTCCTGTTCAAGTGTCTCAATTGAGCCGGGTCTCCACTCCCGAATGACGATAATGGCGTTATTTGCCGGCATTTCCATTGCAACCAGGTAACAGGCGAGAATGGTACCAGTCCGTCCAAGCCCGGCCATGCAGTGTACTGCGACGGGCATGTGATTTTCGAGGCAAGAAGAAATCATGGCGACGGCCTCTTTCGCCTGTTGCAGCGTCGGGGCCGTAAAGTCGGTAACTGGAATATGCCTGGTAAGCATGCCGATTTTGGCAGGTGTCTCATAGGAGTATGAACGCTCAGCAAGATTGAGCATAGCCCGAATTCCTCTCTCATAAAGGAGAGTAAAAGCATCTTCCGATTCTGGATACGGCATAGCTGCAAGTTTGTTTTCAAATAGCCAGCTAAAGTTGGGCAGGATAATCTGCCGCTTCTCATCTTCTGTCAGGTCATACTCCCGCAAGAATTGACATGGATTGCTCATCAATTGCTCTCTAAAGGCTGGCTCCAGGTGCGCTTTTGTTTTGATGAGCTGTAACGTCTCGATGGACATAGATACACCCCACTTACTTACTAACGAACTGTAGAGAACTATCAAATCAGCTCAATTTCTGAACATCGCTTTAAGCTTACCATGAAATGCGGTTATGGAGGGTCGGTCGGTTGTGCGCGTTCAGAACAATTCACCATTATGAGCATGAGAAAAATTTGTGTCTATAGTTTTCGATAACTCGGCATCTGCTTGTTCAGCATACACCGTTTCGACTAGATGCTCAATCTCTGCTGAGAGGTCGTTGATCATAGCCTGAATCCTCTGACTCTCGGTGGCTATATTATCCACAGAGGTTATAAATTTGTGAATTGAATGAAGCGGGGTAGGAACTTGAATACGTTTACGCGCCTCTGCCCAGGTCCACCCCCGAAATTCGGGATGTAACTGAGTAAAATATATTTCAAGGTATCGCAAAAGTTCTGCCGCGGATGATTCAAGATAGGCCAATGGTTGTCGAGATAGTATGAGCCGTTCATCTCGTATAACTGGTTTTTCTGCGATATGGCTTTGTATGTCACCGGTAAATCGCAAAATTCCCTGTGCCAGATAACCCTGGATATCTCTATAGTGAAATGAAGGATCGGCTGCCAGAGAGCGAGGCGTTGGTAATGCGCCAAGTTGTTGATATGTCTTCTGAATATCATCTACTAGCCTGGCAATGCTTTGTTGCTTTTCAGTTGAAGCGATTTTGATTGGCAAACGCTTCCATATATCAGGGTAGATACGTCCTTGTCTGGTTCCCTCGTGCAAGTTGGAGGCAATGTATTGACGGATAAAACGACTATTGATGATTCCAAGTAAGTATCGGAGATCAAATAGTTCTGAAATGGGTATAAAATTAGCAGTTATTCCGGCTAATTGCTGCGATTTTCGTAGTACAATTTGGATACCTTTTTCTCCTATGGCTCCAGCTTGCCCTAATGCTTTCCAGGGCACGACAACTTGTACGCTATGATTAGCGAACAAATTTGATCGGTCGTAATATCCGCCAGAGGTCTCTCCTAATAACAACTTTTCTGGTGTGCGGAAAAGCGCTGTATGCCTGGACCCTCGCATCTGAGAACGGTGCTTTTCATAAGCTACAAAACGCTTGCGGCGTAAATAATACCGGTCTATATCATCTCCAAGTACACCATCATCAACATAGTCAACGGGACGCAATGTTTCGGATGGAGGCAAAAAGACATCGTTAAGCGTAAAGCGTTTTTGTCGTTTTCCATCAACTTCTGGATCGGAATCCTCGTGGCTTTGGGCTTCTAAACCTGTGCCAATATAAACGAGCGCGCAAAGCGGGATGGTACCTTCTGAAAAACTTTTATCAAGAAGGGAATCGTAGCGCCATCGAAATAGATGTCCATTTGAGGTCAATTGGTTAATTGCTGGTAATGTTTCAAAATGCTGGCAATCCGGTTGGAAATGCCTTCTCCTTAACACTTCATGTTGTTCGTCTGGCGATTTATTTTCAACGAGTACAATGGTATTTTCAACAGCGGCATCTTGAAAAAGGTGCAAACCAGGGAAAAAGTCAATTTGTATCAGACTGAATCGAGTACTTAGAGCTTGCCTCAGATACTCAGCGTACCCTTCTGTTTCAATTCCGTTGGAAACGATAAGAGCTAGCCGACCGGTATCTGTGCGTAGAAACTGTAGATTACGTTCAAAGAATGGAACAAACATATCCCACTTTTGATGCAAGTATTGGTAAATGCCAAAGTTCCAAATTTCTCCACGATACCGCAGATTTGTTGAGCTTTCGTTGGCGCTTACGTAAGGTGGGTTGCCGATGAGATAATCGATGCCTTGCTGATCGACAGTAAAGTGTGTTAGTTCTGACGGTAGTCCTTTTGCATCTTTAATGCTAATAACACGCCGTTCCTCATCAGTAATCACCTGTCCTTTCAGGTGCGAAGACCGAAAAATCAGCCTCTCCGTAGCTTTGTTATTAAAAAGCGCATACGTTTGCTCCGCGATAGTTGGTTCGAGCGCGTCTGTGCAGTAGATGTGGAAACGATCAACACTTCGGCATAACCGACCTTGATTATCAGTTAAAAAAGGCAAGCATTGAATAAGTAGATTAATTTCAGCCAGATAACATGCAAAAGGGTTAAGATCAAAGCCTATAAAAGTATTGGTTAAAATGTCAAGAGCATAATCAGGATCAATATCTTGTTTTTCAACAAGAAGTTGTAGAAATATGCTTTTACGTTTAGCTGCCGTAACTAGAAAAGTGCCGCTACCGCAAGATAAGTCTCCAACCGTTTTTTCTAGAAAATCCCGCATTTTTTGTTGATCTGGTTGGTCAGGGTTGGGAATGCCAAGCGCATCAAGCATATAGTTCACCACCTGGGGTGGAGTATAAAATTGTCCTTTCTCACTTCTTTCTTTGTTCTCAATGTAGCCCTCGTTGTAAACCCTGCCCAGTACATCAGCGCTCAATCCATGAAAATCAAAATAATTAAGTAAAGTAAATAGCGCAAGGATAGTGTACTCATCTAGCATGAACCAATCATAAAACTTCTGGTGTCCAAAGAAGTTGTGGTAGACCGAATAAGCACGTTGATATGTCTCGTCAAGTAGACGAAGGTAGGTGTCCTTTATACCAGTAAGTAATTCGGTTCGGTACTGCTCATATCGGGCGAACGGACCGTTAGATATACGTCGAGGAATCAAATTATGATCTTCGCAAACACGCACAAAGAAGAGGCGAACAAAATGAATATAGGCGGTTTGCAAGCAAAATTCGTCCTGAGGATTGGCAAAAACACCACGCACGCTTGCTTTCCAGGTATTATAAGCTTCCATTGATGTTTTGCTAAGGGCGTAATCGTTATCCAGCGATTGTAAATAAGCGTAATGAATTTGCAGCAACGCTTTCAATTCATGTAGCCCTTCTGTCGGGGGAAGAAGGGGTATTGAGCGTTTCGTCTTTTTTTCTGTGAAAGATGCCTGGCTGAGTTGGTGTTCATCTAGCAAGGCTGCGGCCCTTTGTAGATATTCACTTTCGAAATCTGATATATCGCCGCTTATGAAAAATTGATCTGCTAACTCCAGGAGTAATCCATTTATGGCATTTGTTAGTTGACCATTTTCATCTAATCGGGACAGAGTATTAAACTCTACCACTTTCTTCATAACAGCCTGTAGGGCTTCTTGAAAAAGCCGATTGTCTTTATCGCTGGTTACAAGACGTAGCTTTTGGTATTCACCAAAGTGTTCCTGAATAAGTCCAAATTGAGAGCGGATAGTTTCGCGCAGCGAACCCAGAACCTGTTTAATCTCTCTGACTAGCGTTTCGACATGTTCGGCTTTTTTTAGAGATGCTACATGAAAATAATCCGGGTTAGCTATCATTTGACGAAAGTTATCAGTCTGTGCCCATCTTTTAGCATCAAGATAGTAGAAGGTGATAGCGAGAGCTTGTTGGAGTTGTGGCCTACTGCTTAGCTTCTGTTCAATTGCTTCCTGGGTAGAAATACCTTGTACCAGTCGGGCAAGCTCAACTAAACTGAACGACGCTAATGGCTCCTGTCCGACGGCAAAGTCGAAAAGATGCCACTCGTCACCATTAGTAAGTACACCTAAATACAACCCTGCCTGTGTAAGGTAACGTCTCAATTGTTGAACTGGAGTCTCATGTCCTTGTTTTGAATGAGTTAGATTGCGTACAGATGAACTTTTTGTCTCAATGATTGCAATTCTGCTTTTGTTGAGTTGGTCCTGATTCCAAAGGGTAAGATCAAAGCGTTCTTTACTTTCATATTCAATTTGAACTGGTAAATAGTTAAAGGTAGGTAAGATATGTTGACGTATGAGCGTCGCACGTAAGCTGTGTTCGTCACCCGTATGTATTTGAGTTTCGGAAAAATAAGAAAATATATCCTCTCCTGAGCCAGGTGACTGCCAGGAACTATAAGCCTGTACTAAGCGTAGTACAAAAGTAGAAAGTTTTGAAAATTGGGGAAGTTCAATGGGAACAGAGGACTGCTGCATAGTGTGTCTACCTCGAGCTTCTATACGTTTCTAGATCAGATGTGCTTTATCATTTGGTAGCAGTATAGAGGGTTGAGGATAATTGGTCAAGGCATCTATTGACCTGTCAAACAGGTGCGGCGAAAATGGGTCATTTGACTTTTCCTGCCATCCGATGCCTCTTTTCAGTTGCAGACACAGACCGACGGAGAAAGTTTCGGCAATGCTTTCCATGGTAATAACGTAGGGAAACCGCCACAGGCAAAGATTACTGTCGTGACGCATAACGGTCTGATCTCAATTAATAAGAGATTCTTGCGGCCTCATTTAATCCCGTATAGCACTCCACTTTCTCAATGTTGGACAATTCAATCGAAAAGGCTGTAGTTTTGGGGGAAGCACTCCTTTTAGGACTGTCGCTGCCAACAATTGCCCAAAACGCATACCATAGGGCATACCGTGACCTGAAAATCCGCACACAAAGAATACGTTGGGCATGTCCGGAACACGATCTACGATTGGATGGTTGTCAGTTGTGTAGTCCAGCAGCCCTGCCCATCGTTGCGCTACTTGCAAGGGCGCAAGGGCCGGAAAGAGACGATGCAAAACTTGCTCGATGGCATCTTGTACGACCTGTGTTGGAGAGTTCTCCCATATACCAACATCCTCATCAGGAGCGACTGACCCACATCCACCGATCAGGATCGTCCCGTCAGGCGTTTGCTGCCAGTATTCATCCGTCGTAACAGCGGCAGAGATTCCAGCGGTGAATACAGGCGCTATTGGCGCGTAGGAAAGCATCTGCTCACGGATGGGGACAATAATATCAGCCAGCACAGGGAGAAGCTTACTCGCCCAGATATTCGCTGCAACAACAACTGTTCCTGCAAGAAGAGTTCCACGCGAAGTCTGGAGGCGCACCGCATTTCCATCGGGGACGATGGCCTGTACGTCGGCCTGGTAGGCCCTTGCTCCACGATGGAGCGCTGCACGCATAAGTTCCTGGACAAGACGCGCAGAGTGAACCAGTCCTTGTTCCGGGCGAAACCGCCCACCCAGAATCTCCGGTGCCATTGGAGTCTTGATCAGGGGCTGCATGTCCTCCCGGTCAAGCCACTGAGCCGCAAAGCCATCTCTGCGCAATGCGTCAACTTCCTGAGTAAGTTGTTCTACCTGGGCCTCAGAAAGCGCTAACCGCATCGTTCCTGGTTCACGATAGTCACATGCAATCGCTTCTTCCTGTAGCACCTGGCGTAATAACGTTTGACTCTCATAGGTCACATCCATGATCGCGCGGGCTGCCTCGTGACCCAGATGCGCTATAGTTTTGGGATAAGATTTACCTGGGCTTGCTACGACAAAGCCCCCATTACGTCCAGTCGCTCCAGCGGCCAGGGCGCTGCGCTCAAGTAATGCAACAGGTACCCCCTGCCTGGCTAACCAATAACAGGTTGCTGTCCCCATCAATCCACCACCGATGACGGCAACATCAGCCATACGTGGGAACTCAGTGGAAAGTGGAGTTGGTGGAACGGTACTTTGCCAGTAGGAGATAGAATCGGTTTGCATTTTATAAACTCTCTCGAACCGTGTTTCTTACTTAAAAGAACGTACTAGATGAACTAATGTATCAACCATCGTATCTCGATTGTCTGGTGTCAATGTATACAATACCACTCCTTCTTGCTGTTTCAGCAAATCCAACCAGGGATGGGGCTTTAGGGCAATGGTACCCAATAAAGAAGAAGAACTATTGAACACATCCAGAACTGTTTTTTTGAATCGGTCCGAAAATTCCTCCATTGGTCCAATCTCATCAATTACAACAATCTTCTTCGTTTCTATAGCCTTCTGTATCGCTGTAATCCCTAATGACTCAAGGCAATCCAGGTTGACACCGTAACGACCGATACGTAATGGACTCTTGCTATTAATATGAGCAAATACCCCCGTTTGCCCATCTAAAGTGACCAGACGAAATCCAACCCGTGTCTCCTGAACACGGATTTCTTCCGTGTAGAAGCCTCCACATTGCTCAACGCCGATATGTTCGATCACTTTCTTGATGGTCGTGGTCTTCCCGATCCCTGGTTTCCCAGTAAGGAGATAGACGTGATTCATGGTTTAAGGTTAGAATACTCTATCCCTCTCTTTCCTCACCTATGCTGGTTCGCACATGCTCTGACATCTCTTGCTGCCATACTTCAGTCAGGCATTCCAACACATCCTGTGAAAGTGGTTTGCTTTCCAATGCGGCCAGATTGCACTGAACCTGTTCCACTCGACGTACTCCCGGTATAACCGTCGTCACAGCAGGATGACTCAGGCAAAAGTGTAAGGCAATGTGTGTCATGGGAATACTGGAATCAGTGAGAGATTGGAAACGTGAGACACGTTGGAGTGTTTCTTGCAAGAGTTCTCCGCGAAAGACCCGTTTGCGCCAATCTTGTCGATGAAATTTCATCCCTTCATGCCATCTTCCTGTTAATGCGCCTGATGCCAGAGGTGTTCTTGCAATAATACTTACCTTGTACTGTTCGGCAAGCGGGAAAAGTCGGTTGGATGCCCGTTGATCTAAAAAGCTGTATGGAGCCTCAATAATATCAACACGTCTAGCCTCAATGACTCCATTAGCTTCATCTGGCCGGTGATCGCTCACCGAGATGCCAAAAGTACGAATTTTCCCGGCCCGTTGAAGTGCTCGCATTGTTTCATACCATCTCGTTTCTTCTGACCAGGAGGGACACCACGTTTGGAAGAGAACCGTATCTAAACAATCCGTTTCTAGTCGGCGGAGGCTCCCTTCTACCTGGCTTAGAATATGCTCTTTCGGATAAATGGCCGCGATAGGTGTTCCAGGAGATGGCGACCAATGATAATTGAAAGGGTAGATTTTCGTGATGGTAGTAACACGGCTCCGATGCTCTTTGAACGTACGCGCGATCAATCGTTCGGCCCGACCGTTGCCATATAAAGCGGCAGTATCGATTAACCTGCAGCCCATTTCTAATGCCTGATGAAGAGTCGCCAGTGATTGTTCTTCGGGTTGTGGCCCCCAGCCGCCACCAATCGCCCAGGTTCCAATGCCTATACGGCTGCCAATCAACCCTGCCTTGCCAATTTTAACAGAACTATGTTCGATCTGTGTCATAGTGTTGCATCTCTCGTAACGTGGCAACAATAGCTTTTCTCAACTGACCTACCATTGGTTCATCTCTCCAGCGTGACACGAGTAATTTTGTATAGATTTCACATGCCCAATTGACATTCTCTTTGCTGATTAAAGCTTGCGCTAGTTGCAAACCCTGTAAAGTCTTATCAACGCAATTGTCCGGCAAGTCAGCTACTAAATATGCTTCTGCCTCTTGCATGAGTAAACGACAACGACGACGGCTCATGGTAGGATCGAGTTTTCGACTAGCAGCTTGTAAGTAATCCAATCCTTTGAGCGGTTCGCCAAGTAGGACAGAACACTCACCTCGCGTTGACTCTATTGATTCTATTGAGAAACGGATATGCGCAATGTCTTTCTTAAGAGGATTAGAAGGGAGGCGGATCAAGAATTTCTGAGCGTGGTCAAGCGCGCAATAACAATCATCCGTTTTCTTATTACGAGCAAATGCTTCTCCTAATCCCATCCAGATATAGGCTTTGATGTATGATTGCGCCCGTTCAGCAACTTTGAGAGCTTCCTGATAGGTGTCCAGTGCTTCCTCTAAGTGTTCCTGACGTAAATGCACAACTGCCAGACGTTCTACTGACATTGCAGCCAGGTCAACAGATTCGGCTTGAGTGGCTAGTCGATGTGCTTCACGAAAATATTTCTTGGCATTACTATATCTGAAATTATCACGGGCTAAACTTCCTGCAAGCTGGTAATTTTGCGCCAGAATAGACATTACTCGACGTTCATCCCTGGGGTTAGTATCGGCATGTTCTTCAAGTTTACCCATCTGCTCAAAGAGACCGCGTTCAGTGATGCGATTGTTACTCGCGTAGTACAACTCCCAGCGCGAATCGGTTTCGTTTTCCCAACTATCGACGATCCAGGTATCCAGTGGGATGTTTCCAAAAGGGGAAAGTCTATCTACCACCTCTAAATCGAGGAGTGGGCGAGGAATCCCCAGTTTTAACGCCAACGCCTCTCTGGTATCAGAATTAGGGATAAAAGGCGTTTTTTCGAGTTCCTGTAGCCACCTTGCTGTGATTCCTAGTGCTTCCGCGACCTGTTCCTGGGTTAATCCATTTGCTTCTTTAC
Organism: uncultured Chloroflexia bacterium; assembly: GCA_963769535.1. Classification (GTDB taxonomy): domain Bacteria; phylum Chloroflexota; class Ktedonobacteria; order Ktedonobacterales; family Ktedonobacteraceae; genus CF-113. The sequence continues at coordinate 100,763 of CAVYMC010000012.1, forward strand.
GAAAATATTTAATGATTTTTCCGTGATGACCCTTAATCTCATCTAACATTATGCTTCTTCTCTTAAAACACGAAGTGCGTGTTCGTGTTTCATGTACTTCCTTCGTGGTGTAGTACTTTACGGAATGCTAATATCGCTATTGTTGCCCAGCTTAGTACAGCAACCAAAGTATAGCCGACTCTGTATTGAAATACAAGGTGAATACAGATAGTGAAAGTTGTAGAAAGGAATCGTACATGAGCGAAAACAAAAGCGAAGTGGCGCGCGTGTTGGAGCAGATCGAGTTGGAATACCAGGCCGCACAGCGGAGTCTCTACGGGCTGGCCTTTGGCACAGCGAAACACCAGTTTATCACCGGCAAGATGGAGCAGATGGGTAAATTGCACGAAAAACTGCAAACGCTGGTGGGGGAAGAGCAGGCCGTGAAACTGCTGGTCGAGACGTTAGAGAACGCATAGGAGGGGAGACATTAAACACATGGGAAAGCCGATACTGGAGTATGTGCGCGATCACTGGCAGGGAGAGAACGAGGAGTTATTCGTCTGGCTGAGTGATGCGACGTTCCGCAAACATTTTAAGGCGTATATGGAAAGCCAGGGTCTGCGCGCCCTGACCTACCTCGAACTACAGGAGCAGTTCAGGCAGATAGAGGAGCAGCAATTTCAGGCATTTCAACGGTTTCGCCAGCTCGACTACTGGCTGACGTGTGGGGATAGCGCCGTCAGGTTGCAACCACGCACGCGCGAGGTGTATATGCGTATGAGAGGGGAAGAGTAACTATGCAAGACCAGCAGCCAATGATGCCCATCGTTGCGCAACAGATGCATATTACCGAACAAACGCGCTTCCGCCGCATCCTCGCCAGGGTCAATCCCGTCTCCATCGAGCAACTTGATTACAGGCGGGAGCGGCAGGTCTATCTTCTGACGAATGGGACGCGCACTATTGGACAGATAGCCGGTTTGTTAGGGGTTGCGCCCGTTGAGGTAGCGTGTATAATGAAGCGTCTGGTTGAGCAAGAGTACGTGGAATTTGTGCCACTTGATGAGGACGAGGCGCAAAAAATACGTTGACAAACCACATGCCATCGTGTACTATACAGGCGTGCGATATAGGGCTGTGGAATTTCTCCAGGTTTCTTGTTCGAGCAGCGTTCGGGCGTGGCCAAGCGGTAAGGCAGTGGTCTTTGGAACCACGATCCCAAGTTCGAAATCTTGGCGCCCGAGCCATTTTTTGTGAAATGATATCGGCCTGTTACAGGTGGAAGCGTGGCGCAGCGGAAATAATAGTCAGTCACGGCTAGCGCAGGTTTCTCCTGGAACAAGAGCCGACTGAAAAAGGTATGTAAATTTCACTATGATAATGTATGCGCCCGTAGTGCTGGCTGCCGGTAAGGGTACTCGGATGCGATCAACTTTGCCAAAGGTGTTGCACTCTCTGGCGGGGTTGCCACTGATGGCGCATGTGCTGAATGCCCTCGATCAAATTCCCCAAACGACTGCTTTTGCTCCTCTTCTTGCTGCGCTTACCAGTCATAAACCACTGGTGGTGGTCGGCTTTGGAGCTGACGAGGTTGAGCGCGTTTTCGGTGAGCGTTGTTCCTATGCCCTACAGGAGCCGCAGTTTGGTACCGGTCACGCGGTGATGGCGGCTCGACACGCGCTTGATACGCTGGAACCGCAGCCCGAAATCGTGCTGGTGTGCTATGGCGATACGCCGCTCATCAGCAGTGAGGCGCTGGCTCGCCTGCTGGTTGAGCATATTGAGCGCCGGGCAACGGTAACATTCCTCACGGCCATCATCGAACAGCCCTCGGATTTCGGGCGCGTTGTGCGCGACGCCGGTGGACAGGCGCGCGAAATCGTTGAGATGAAACGCGCCACGAGCGAGCAGAAACTCATCAAAGAGGTCAATTCGGGCGTCTATTGTTTTGAGCGCGCGTGGTTGTGGTCGGCCCTGGAAACTTTGCCAAAGAATCCGGCGGGAGAATATTACCTGACCGACCTGGTGGGTATTGCCAGCGCGCAGGGGTACACGGTTGCCACCGTCACTGGTTCTTTTAGCGAAACGGTCGGCATCAATGATCGCGTGCAACTGGCCGAGGCTGAACAGGTGATGCGGCGGCGCGTGCTGGAGCGACTGATGTACGCGGGCGTGACAATTATCGACCCGGCAACCACCTATATTGACGCGCAAGTTGAGATTGGCCCGGATAGTGTTATTCTCCCCGGTACCATGATTACAGGGAAGACGCGCATCGGTTCGTTCTGTCGCATTGGACCCGGAACCACGATTGACAATTCGGCGCTTGGCGACGGGTGCATTGTGCGCAATTCCGCGCTGGAAGAAGCGATACTTGAAGAGGGCGTCCGTATAGGCCCCTTTAGCCATTTACGACCGGGGGCGCACCTGGCGCGTAATGTGCGTATGGGCAATTTTGGAGAAGTGAAAAATTCCTATGTTGGCCCGGAAACGGATATGCATCATTTCAGTTACCTGGGTGACGCCACGGTTGGCGAGCATGTGAACATTGGCGCGGGTACCATTACTGTCAACTATGACGGAGTGCGCAAAAATCGTACTACGATTGGTGATGAAGCCTCAATCGGAAGTGATACAATGTTAGTAGCCCCTGTAACGGTTGGAGAACATGCAACTACTGGAGCCGGCGCTGTTGTGACCCGCGATGTTCCTCCCTGGTCAATCGTGACAGGTGTGCCTGCGCGTATTTTGCGCATGAAAGAGCCTCCCCATGTTTCACAGGGCGAGGACGAAAAAAAGGAGTAAATGGGTCTCATGGATGGCCCTGGATTAGCAGGACATAGTATTGCGGCTTTGTATATGACGCGCGTCGCAAGCGATTTTCACATTCCTACTTTCGATTCAGAAGCATGGCTACAGCTTTTCATATTGATTGTAGCGTTGATCCTCTGTGGTATCGCCTCGGCATCTGAAACCGCGCTTACCTCTGTCAGCCGCATAAAACTGAAAAATCTGGTAGAAGAAGGTGATCAGAAAGCGGCTGAAATCGAACGCTTGCTGACGCAACCGAATAGCTTTTTATCAACCATCCTCATTGTGAACAGCGTGGCCGTCATTGTTGCTTCTAGCATGGCGACTGTGCTGGCGTTGCGTTTCTCTACGTCGCTTGGCGAACTCATTTCCACGGTTCTGATCTCACTGGTTGTGCTCATTTTCTGCGAGATTACGCCGAAAACGGCGGCTGTGCAGAATCCACTGCGCTGGGCGCGCGCCTTGTTTCCCCTGGTGAAAGGTACGGCATGGCTGCTCCATCCGATTGTGGTGGTGTTGAGTAAAATTACCAACTTCCTGTTGCGTATGATGGGCGGACAGGTGAAACGCGGGCCGTTTGTGACGGAGGAAGAACTGCGTTTGCTGGTGACGGTCGGCGAAGAAGAGGGCGTGCTGGAAGAAGATGAGACGGAGATGATCCACAGCATCTTCGAATTCGCTGATACAACGGTGCGCGAGGTAATGGTGCCGCGCATCGACATGGTGACGCTGGAAAGCGATGCTACCGTGAACGAGGCGGTCGATATAGCCATGGAGGGTGGCTTTTCGCGTATTCCCGTCTTCGAAGATACGATTGATAACATTGTCGGTGTGCTATACACCAAAGACATGCTCAAACAATTGCGCGAAGGTCATGAGAACATTCCGATTCGCACCCTGGTGCGCCCGGCATATTACGTGCCTGAGACGAAAAAGCTGGATGACCTGCTGCGCGAAATTCGCCAGAGGCGCATTCATATGGTCATCGTCATCGATGAATATGGTTCGGTGGCCGGTCTGGTGACGATTGAGGACCTGGTTGAGGAGATCGTGGGTGATATTCGCGATGAATATGATCGCGAAGAGAACCTGTACGAGAAGATTAACCAGTACGAATACATGGTTGATGCCAAGATGAGCATCGATGAATTTAACGAATTGATGGAAACGGATCTGAAAAACGAGAATTACGACACGCTGGGCGGATTTTTGTATGCTCAACTGGATAAAATCCCGGTTCCAGGCGATACCATCACGTTTGAGAATCTCACCTTCACGGTCATGGACACACGCGGAAGGCGTATCACGAAAGTTCGCGTGGTGCGCCAGCGCGATGCAGGCGCTGCCAAATCAGAGCCTTTGCTGCTGCGTTCGCCCGATAGCGCGAAGCAGGAGAAGCAGAATCAAACGCCGCCAGCGCCTCCAAATGAGCAGGATTCGCATTATGAATATCGAGGGGCGTGATCGATGATGTCTCTATTTGCCAGATTGCCGCGCAGCGTGCGCGTGGTAGAAGTTGGCCCGCGCGATGGCTTGCAAAATGAGAAGGCGCTGGTTCCCACTGAACAGAAAATTCGCTTCATCCAGATGCTGGCCGGGGCCGGGCTGCCCGTTGTGGAAGCGACCTCGTTTGTCAGCCCGCGCGCCATTCCACAGTTGAGCGATGCATCCGAGGTGATGAATGGTATAACGCGGCTGGCTACCACGTCGTATCCTGTGCTGGTTCCCAATGTGAAAGGCATGGAACGCGCCCTGGCGGCTGGCGCGCGCGCTATCGCCGTCTTTACCGCTGCCAGCGAGAGCTTTACGCGCCATAACATCAATGCCACCATAGCCGATAGTCTCGCCAATTTCCGCCCGGTTGTGGCGATGGCGCAGCGCGAAGGAGTACCTGTGCGCGGGTATATCTCCACCGTCTTTGGTTGTCCCTATGAAGGCAAAGTTGAGGCGCGACAGGCGCTGCGCGTGGCGCAGGATTTGCTGGCAATGGGTATCAGCGAGCTTTCGCTGGGCGATACCATTGGAGTTGCCACACCCAATCAGGTGATGGATGTAATCGACCTGTGTACCGGAGAGGGGAAGATTCCCGTTGAGCAGATCGCTGTGCATTTCCACGATACACGCGGCACGGCACTGGCGAACGTGCTGGCGGCTCTGCAACTTGGCATCAGCATAGTTGATTCCTCTGCTGGTGGTCTGGGCGGTTGTCCCTACGCGCCGGGCGCGGCTGGCAACCTGGCAACCGAAGACCTGTTGTATATGCTGCATGGTATGGGCATCGAGACGGGTGTTGACCTTGAGAAGGTTGTGGCAGCTACCAGTTTTATCGCACCATATCTGGGTCATATGCCAACAAGTAAGTATTACCAGGCGGCCACTGCGCTAGTTTAAAATGGCGCGTGCCAGGGCGGGGGCAAGCCCCGCCCGTACCCTGCTACGAAGTAGCCGACGAAAACGTTCTAGGGTACGGGCGGGGCTTGCCCCCGCCCTGGTCGCGTAAAACCTCATTAAGTACCAGGTTGAGCTACTTTCACGGATGCGTTTGCAGATATTTGATAGCTGCCGCCAGTTGATTATCGCCGCTGGCAAGAATTTGCTGCAGGGTCATGTTGCGCTGGTTCTCAACGTTGGGTGTCAGTGTGTTTGCCCCGGTAGTTAATGGGATGAGGATATTGGGTGTGATACCCTTGTCGCGGATGAAGCTGCCGTTGGGGGTGAGCCACTCCAGTACTCCCAGGAAGATGGCCGAGCCGTCGGGCAGGTCGAACTCGTTGAGAACTGTACCTGTCCCAAGTGTCTTTATCCCCATGATAACGGCTCGCTTGTGGTCCTGCAATGCCCCTGAGACGATTTCAGCGGCGCTGGCCGTATTGCCGTTGACAAGCACAACGATAGGAATCTGCGTGTTAATGGGATGGCCGTTCACAGGGTCGGGCGTGCGATTGCCCGAACTATCCTGCTCTAAAAGTACGTTGCCGCTTTTGATAAACTCACTGGCCGTATTGATAGCTTCCTGCAAGTAGCCGCCGGGGTTATCGCGCAGGTCGAGTACTATGGAAGTTGCGCCCAGCTTCTGAGCCTGAATAAGATCGGTTTTGATCTGGTCAGAGACGCCGCTATCGAAGCCCAGTATCTGGATGTCCGCGATATGCGCTTCGGTGATATAGTGCATGATTACGCCGGGAATCTTAAAATTCGCGCGGGTGACATTGATGGTCAGTTGCTGGTTGGTTGGAGGTCGCTGCACGGTGATGGCGACACTGGTGCCGATTTTGCCTTCGATAAGATTGTGGATGGTATCAATATCTTTGCCTACGACGCTGGTATGATTGACCGCTACGATAATATCGCCGCTTTTGAAGCCGGCTTTCTCGGCGGGCGCGCCGGGTACGGTCGCGGTAATAATCACCTGTTTGGTCTTCGGGTCCTGATTGATGTAAATGCCGATGCCGCTTGATGTGCCGCTTAACTGTTGCAGCTGCGCCTGCACCTCCTGGGGCGTCAGAAAGTAGGTGTGGCCTTTGTCATTGAGGACGGCCAGCATAGAGCGAATGGCGGCGTAAGACATTTCCTTGTAGTTGACGGCTTTGCGGTCAACATAGTTTTGATCGACAATGGACCATGCCTGCTGGAAAAGGTTGGCATAATAACTGGACTGGTTGCTGGAAGAGGAGAGCAGGCCGCTATAAATCTGGTGGCCGAACCATCCACCGGTGAAGGCAATAATGACAAGAGCAAGACTGACGATGACCTGACCAATCCTGCTACCGCTTCCCCCGTTTCCTCGATTGCTCGTGTTGCCTGTAGAGAACTGGCCCGTTGGGAATTTTTGCGATTGCGCGTCATACATATTTGGAAGTGACGTGTTGGGCGCGTCATTATGTATTCTTTGAGGAAATCTATCTGCCGGGTCGGGTTGTTGAGTTTGGTCAGATGGGTTATCTTGTTCATACCAACCGGGGTCATCGTAGTTACTCATGCATTGCCTCCTATGTTTGCTTTATATGTTTTGCGTATCTTGTCATTTCGGGCTTACAGGTTTGTAATGATACTATCGTAGTCGTCTTCTTACAACTCTGTCAACTGGCATGACCTGAACCACAAATAAACATAAGTCATATCGGAAAATGAGAGAGGGTATCGGCGATACCCTCTCTCATTTTCCGATATGACTTATGTTTATTTGTGGTTCAGGATTGTGAATCTGCCGATTACGCCTCTTCTTCTAGTGGAGGCTTTGCGCGCTCTCTTTCCTCCGGGACAAGGACGGGTTCAGGTGTTGCCTGGGTTGGCTGCGCCGCAGCCTGAGCGGGTGGAGCCGTTTCGTCCTCTGTGTGATGTGCCTGGTGCTTTTTGGAAGGAGCCGGGGTGGGAGCTTGCTTAGTGGGTGGTTCCCAACCGGGCGCGCGGGAGACGATCATGGACATCATCTTGCCCTCCATCACGGGAGTACGTTCAATCACGCCGATGCCCTTTAAGACTTCTGCGATGCCGTCGAGTAGCTTACGCCCGATATCGGGATGGCGCATTTCCGCCCCTCGGAACTTAACACTGACCCTGACACGGTCCCCATCGGCCAGAAATTCGAGGATTTTGCGCGTCTTGACATCGATATCGTGTTCATCGGTACGCGGACTAAGACGAATGTCTTTCAAGGTGATGGTCTTCTGGTTCTTACGGGCCTCGTTCTCTTTTTTTGCCTGCTCGTACTTGAAGCGACCGTAATCCATCAATTTGCAGACGGGCGGATTGGCGTTTGGTGAAACCTCGACCAGGTCTAGATTCCGGTCGCGGGCAATATCTAACGCACGTTGGGGAGGCATCACTCCCATCATCTCACCGTTTTCATCAATTAAGCGCACTTCACGCGCCCGAATACGCTCATTGACTCGCGTCTCTCGTGGACGATCGTTTCCCCGAAAATCCCTGTTAATAGGCCAGACCTCCTTCTTAGATACACATGTTTCTTTCTAAAAAATGAAAAAACAAAACTACGCCTGAAATACCGTGTAAAGTGTACCACATAGCTTGAAGCAAGTCAAATTTTTCGACGCTCGCGCCAGGGCTATTAAAAGTCGAGTAAGGCAGATAGAGCATCTGTCCTATCAAGCATACTGTGCAGGCTACTTGTTCCACGCGAAGAACTCCAGGAAGTTGCGATCAGGATCGTAGATGTAGAACTGGGTGACGCCGTCTCCACGCTGTTGCGGCCCACCGGCTATCTCGATGTTATGGGCGCGCAGGGTGGTCATGGCCTTTTCCACGTCGTCAACCGCGAAAGCGATATGATGCGCTCGAACCAATGCGAACGTCTTTTTCTTCCACCTCAGCAAAACCTGCGGGAGCCGAGGTGTCACTTGCCAGGATCAGGTGTACCTGGAAGCCTGGTCCCTGGAACCAACTTCCACCGAAGGTGAAATTGTCCGGTCGTGGCACTTCTTGCAATCCCAGGACTTCACCATAAAACCAGCGTGAACGCTCCAGCTCTTGTACGATGAGTGCAGTGTGGTCCATTTTTCTAAGGTGCATAGTGACTTCCTTTCTTAAATTAGCGCAAAGTGGTCCTCGCTTTGCGCTGAGCGAAGATTCCACTGGCGACCCCACCGATAAGGCATAGCGCGCCTGCGCCAAGTAGAGTATAGGCATGTCCTGGGTGTTCTAAGACAATCAAATAGATTGTGCCGACTATCAATGCTACAATGCCTGATGACGCGATCACACCCAGCATGATCACACTCGATAAAGCAGCCAAACCACCTTTGGGCTGTACCATAAGCGCTCCGGCAATCCCTACCAGGATGGCAACGATGCTCGAAGCAATGACTATGACCCCGTGTGTATAGTTCGGAGCTGGACCATAACGATTCGTCAGGAAGTTGAGGCCAACGATCATGCCCATCATACCCAGAGCGATGACCCCGTAACTTAGCGACGCCTTGACCTTCGACCCAGCAACGGCGATCCCGGCAATCCCGCCGATGAAGCCTGCTGCTCCCAGACCCAGAAATATATACGCGCGCTCATGATAGTGCGCGTGTATAATCAAAGCAAGTCCCAGAAGTAAGGCTGCAATGCCAATAATGGTGATAACTGCAAATATGATTGACTGTTTTTGTGTGAGAGATTGATTCGTTTGTTGCACAGACTGATCTCCTCGTACTCTTTCTTCATAATTTTCAAACAGTTTGTCCATCATAGAGAATGCTTACATTACTACCACATACGGAAAAAAATGATGATTGTTCTCCGGTCATGAACTGGCTTGAGAGGCGGAATGCAGCCGTTCTGTCAAGCGTACAGCAACATCATAACGTTGATATGATGTCTCTATATAAATGCCCTGCACCAGCTCACGCGCAGATGTCAACAGTTCCTCCGCTATTTTCAACCCCTCCTCGTGACTCTGCTCCCCTGCATCTCGCATACGCTGGCGCACTTTGTCAGGGATGGTGATGCCTGGGACTTCGTTGTGGAGAAATTCCGCGTGGCGCGTGTTGTTCAGCGGGATGCAACCCAGCAGCATTGGAATGGGCGGTTTGCCCGCGCGCTCCAGGAAACGCTGCAAAGGAGCCAGTTCATAGATTGGCTGGGTCATGATGAAGTGCGCGCCTGCTTTGATCTTGCGCCAGTACTTGTCGATTTCCTGATCTACCTGCTCATCCGTCATGTTGAGATTGAGCGCGGCCCCGATATGAAACGAACTTTTCGCGCCAATCGATGAACCTGCCGCGTCATGGCCTTCGTTCATGCCTTGAATGACGGCGATCAGCCCCACCGAATCGACGTTCCATACGCCCGTCGTATTGGGATAGTCGCCCACGCGCAGTGGATCGCCCGTCAAGGCTAGAATGTTGCGGATACCCAGCGCGTGCGCCCCTAAGAGTTCTGACTGCAAAGCCATCAGGTTGCGGTCGCGCGTCGTGAAGTGGATGATGGTTTCAATGCCGAGGTGATCCTGTATCAGGCGCGCCATGGCGATACAACTCATACGCACGCGCGCCATGGGGCTGTCGGCGATATTGATGCAATCCACGCCTGCCTTTTGCATAAGGGCCGCGCCCTCTAAAATCTTGGTGGGATTGAGACCCTTGGGTGGGTCGAGTTCGACGCTGATGACAAATTCCCCGGCGGCGAGCTTTTCCTGCAAACGGGTCTTCGAGCCTTCTTGTGGCAGGATTACTTCTTCTTCAATCAGGCGGGCGATGGTTGCCTGCCCCGATGAAATTACGTGCGGGGAAGTGTGTGTCGTCTGCGCGGCCCCATTGTGCGCGTGCTGCTGTGGCGTTCCGTAATGCTCGTCGAGGGCGCTGCGCATGGCGGCGATATGGCGTGGCGTGGTTCCGCAGCAGCCGCCGATTAACTGCACGCCTGCTCTGGCGAAACGCACGGCGTAGTCCGCGAAGTAATCGGGCGTGGCGACATAGAAGAAACGATTGTCGATGCGCGTGGGCAGACCCGCGTTGGGCTGCGCCGAGAAGAGGCGCGTTCCGGCTGTGTCGTTGCCGAGCTTTTGCGCTTCGGCTATCATCTCTTGCAAGGCATCAAAGGTAGCGGCTGGTCCCACGCTGCAATTCGCGCCCATCACATCGACGCCCAGATCGCTCAGTACGGCTGTCACGCGAGCCGCCGATTGGCCGGAGAGGGTATGGCCATCCTCGTAGAAGCTCATCTGCGCGACGATGGGCAGGCCGCCTACTTCTTGTGCCGCCAGCACCGCCTGGCGTAGTTCTGGTAGATTGGAAAATGTTTCAAGAATCAGCAGGTCTGCGCCGCCCTCTTGCAACGCCTCGATTTGTTCGCGGAAGATGCGGCGTAGATCGCTCAAACGGCTTGTGTCGGGGGCCTGGAGCGGGCGACCCGACGGTCCCACTGCTCCCGCGATGTACACGGGCTGTCCCGATACCTCTCTTGCCTCACGCGCCAGCCGCACCGCGCTTCGATTGATGGCGCGCGCCTTCCCTGCCAGGTCGTAGGCTTCCAGCCTGGCGCGATTAGCGCCGAACGAGTTGGTTTCGATGATCTGCGCGCCCGCGCTGATATATTCGCGGTGAATGCCCGCGATAAGCTCCGGCTGCGTTAGATTGAGCGCGTCAAAACACTGTTCGTGGGTGATGCCGCGCGCGTATAATAAAGACCCCATTGCGCCGTCACACAGCAATGGACGTTGGCGTAGTTGTTGTAATAGAGCGTGTTCCATGTTCTCCCCTTGCTATATTCACCTATTCGCCTGAGACTGTCAGGGCGTCCATGAAGATCACCTGTACCTTGTTACCCTGTATTGTACCCCTATTTAACTGATTTGGGAAATGGACAATGCGCGTTTGGTAATGCTTCCCCTTGACCAGCCAATAGACCACATGTATACTTGGGCCAGCCATGAAACTGACCTATTATAGCAGTCACTCGACGAAATAGAGTTCGTGGCCTGATGAATCTTAACAACCAAACTTGGGAATGATGCGTGGCCCCGTCCTGATGAATTTTGCCAACCGAATAGGGTAATCGCGAAAAACGTCTGTCTCCGTCCTGATGAATTTTGCCAACCGAATAGGGTAATCGCGAAAAACGTCTGTCTCCGTCCTGTAGGGACAAGGGGTGGATGTGGGGCAGGGTGGGGGCCTTGTGCTTGTCCTCGTGGCAACATGATTCGCCTGGGTTCCGTGAGGCCTGATGATCGCCCTCCAACGAGGACAAGCACAAGGCCCCCACATCCGCCCCACCCCGCCCCTTGTCCCTACAGGACGCCTGGGACGCAAGCGTCCCGATGGTACAATTCCCCCATTCGGTCGTCAAAATTCATCAGGATGGACGAAATTGTTTCGTCTTTCAAAGTATGTGGCAGCCAAATTTATCGGATGTCCTGGAATACATAAAGAAACACAAGAGAAGCGTGAAAAAGAGCATTCGCTGGTATTTGCTACCCCTGTGTGGCCTCGTGTTATGTGGGGCGGCGTTTGCGTTGTGGGCGTTGAAGGCGAGTTCATTGCCTCTGTTCGTTGCGCATAAATCTTTGCTGCTTACCTCGCAGCAGATTGCGCAGGATCAACAATCTCCCCCCTTTGGTTTGCAGTTTCCGGCGCGCAGTTTCGCGAACACTTTTCCGGTCTTCTTCTGGTGGCTGGCGCTCACGTTGCTCGGCTGCCTGGCTTTCCCCCTGGCATTTGCCACATTACGAGGCGTATCAGATCGAGGCTACATCTTTGGCAAATTGCTGGGTATGCTGCTGCTGGCGTACCTGGCCTGGTTACTGGCCTGTTTGCATCTTGTAGCGTTCAGCCATATATCGACGGCGCTGGTGGTCGGCGTCTTACTGGTGAGCGGGACGGCGCTGTTTTACGCGCAAAGGCGCGAGATGACGGAATTTTTGCGGCGGCGCTGGCGACTGCTCTTGATCGAGGAGGGGCTTTTTACGCTGGCTTTCCTGCTTTTCGTGGGTATTCGCTCGCTCAATCCCGATGTGTGGAATGCCTACCTGGGTGGCGAAAAGCCGATGGAGATGGCGTTTCTAAATGCTATTTTGCGCAGTCCGTATATGCCGCCGCTCGATCCCTGGTACGCTGGCGGCTACATCAATTATTACTACTTCGGCTATATCGTCTTTGGCGCGTTCATCAAACTGACCGGCATTGCCCCGGCGACAGCATTTAACCTGGCGATTCCAACGCTCTTCGCGTTGACCTTCACGGGCGCGTTTTCGCTGCTCTATAGCCTGGCGCGCCGTGTTACGCTGGCCCTGCTGGGCGGCTATTTTGCCGCGCTGATCGGCAATTTCGATGGGCTGCTCCAGGTGAAAGATTGGCTGGGGGCCGCTCTGAAGCATCTCGCGCTGCCGGCGTTTGATTACTGGCGCAGCAGTCGTATCATCCCTTTCACTATCAATGAGTTTCCGTTCTGGAGCTTTCTTTTTGCCGACCTGCACCCGCATGTCATCGATATGCCCGTGACGATTTTCATGCTGGGCATCGTCTCCGCTATCCTGGTATCAGGGGAGAGCATTCTGCGCAATGATGGCGCCAGGCTAAGATTGCGTTGGAGGAGTCTACCTCTGTACGCGCTGGCGGCCTTCGTATTTGGCTCAATTGTCTGCATCAACCCCTGGGATATGCCAGTCTACGCGCTGCTGATGGCTGCCGCACTGTTGATACGCACGGTCGTTGACTCGAGCGGGTGGTCGGCCAGGGCGAGAGCGGCATCGGTGCTGGTCTCGCTGGCGATCTATACCGCGCTGTGCGGGCTGGCCTACCTCTTTTATTTGCCGTTTTATGTCAGCTACCAGCAGCTCTATGTGAATGGGCCAGGCCTGGTTAGCCTGGGAACAAAGTTGAGCGATTACCTGACCATCAATGACCTGTGGCTATTTCTGACCGTGAGTTTCTTCTTGCTTGAACTCTATCGCTGGTGGACACGACGACTGGCGGCGAAGGCCGGGGCGAACGGACGCGCGTTGAGCGTTGTAGGAGGCGCGGTGGCCCGGCGCGTTTCCGGCTATGTGTTGCTGTGCGCGGTCGTGTTGATATTCGCGGCCCTTCTCGGACTGAAAGCCTTGTTGATAACGCTGATTGCAACGGGCGCGTTCTTGCTGGTCGTGCAGCGCGATTCGCGCACGCGCTACATCAGCCTGTTGCTCATGGCGGCGCTGTGTATCAGCCTGGGATTAGAGCTTGTCTATGTGCGCGACTTTCTCGATGGCAGTATCTACGAGCGTATGAACAGCGTTTTCAAATTCTCGATTTCGGCATGGTTCTGTTTCGCCATTGGAGGAGCATTGGCTGCGCAGCGCCTGTGGCAACACCTGCGCGGCCTGCTGCGCGGTATGTGGCTGGTGGTGTTCGCTTTGCTCATCGTCGCCAATTCGCTCTTTCTCTCGCTGGGAACGCTCTCCCGTATTCACGATCACCAGGTCTGGGCGCAAGACCAGCCGCCTGTGTTGAGCGCCAATTATACACCTACGCTGAATGGGGAAGCATTCATCCGCGCCTGGTATCCGGGGGATGCGGAAGCGATCGCCTGGATAAACGAAAATATCGCTGGATCGCCGGTCATACTGGAAGCTGCCGAACCCTACTCCTACTCATGGTTTGCGCGCATCTCGGTTTACACGGGCCTGCCGGATGTGCTGGGCTGGCCCGATCATGTCGCCGAACAGAGATATAGCGAGCAAGTTTTGAGCCGCATGATTGATGTGGGCATTATCTACTCGACTCCTGACCCCAATCAGGCTACCCAGTTGTTGCGCTATTATCATGTGCGTTATATATATGTAGGTGAGTTGGAGCGCGAGGCTTACGCGGCTCAATCGACAGTCGGCCTGGACAAATTTGATCGCATGGTGGGAAGCAGTCTGCGCGTCGTGTATCGCCATGATGGCGTTACCATTTACGAAGTGCTGTAGGGGGTGCCAAAAAGTAAGAACAATAGCGCAAAAGCGGAACATATGAGATAATGCGAACGTCATATACTGAGATGAGGCGCGCCGGTGCGTAAATTTGCGCTGTCACATGCGTCTTTTCTCGTAGTCGTATTTTATCCCATGTAGCGGAATGGGAAATACGTTTGCAGTTATTTTCTGGAACATATTAGAGAGAAACAATGCTTCAACTACTCCAAATGTGGGCGCTGGTCGAGGTGCTGGGTATCATATGTTTACCTCTCACCTTCACCATCTTTAAAAATCTGCCGGATCGCGGTTGGGCCTTTACCAAAGTCGTAGGTATAGCGCTGCTGGCCTTTTGTGTCTGGCTTCCTCTCATGACATTACAGTTCCTGCCGTTCAGCCAGTTGTTTATCGCCGGTGTGTTGCTGATTATTCTGGCATTTAATGTGATTGGCTACCCGCGTGTCTGGAAATCTGTACTGCAACTGATCCGTACTCACCTGGTCTACATCATTGCCTGCGAACTCGTTTTCCTGGGTATGGTGTTCTTGCTCGGTTGGATTCGCTCGTATGGGCCGAATATTCAGGGCTTTGAAACGTATATGGACGAGGGCTTTCTGGCAGCCATTATGCGCAGCCCGCATTTCCCCCCTTCAGATATGTGGCTCTCCGGCTATTCCATCAACTACTATTATTACGCGCACTACGTCATTGCGATGCTGGCAAAGCTGATGGGGCAGTCTCCTTCAATCGCTTTCAATACGGGTATCTGCACGTATTTCGGCCTGACGGCGGTCAACATTTTTGGCGTGACCAGCAATATTGTGGCGTGGGCTATGCATCGCCGCCGCCGCAATCCTGTCACAGCGCGCCCGCGTTCATTCTTTGCCTTTGCGAGACGCGCTACCTCGACCAGTTCACCTGTTCCGCCCTTAGCGAAAGCCATGCCGTTCGGTGTCCTATCGGTTTTGATGGGCGAAGTACTGGGCAACCTGGCCTCCACCCAGGCCTGGTTTCAGCAACATAGCGACCTGCCCTATTTCTACTGGTTTAATGTGAGCCGCGTCGTTGATCCACCCAGGACCATCAACGAATTCCCCGCCTTTAGCTTCCTGCTCTCCGATTTTCACGCGCATGTGCTGGCGCTGGCCTTTACCATTCTGGCGGTTGCGTTGATCTTCAATATATTCCTGGAGCAGGGTGCGAGTGGCGTGGGTGGCGGGGGCAACGGGGGTGGGGATGATGACGATGTAAAGGGGATGCGTGTGTTTGGGCGCGGGTGGCGGTTGCCTATCAACCTGGGCTTTATGGCGCTGGTACTGGGTGGACTATTTACTATGAACGGGTGGGATTTGCCGACCTACCTGGGCATGGCGATTGTATGTGTCGCGTTGCAGCAATGGATGGCTTACCGGCGTTTTTGTCTTGAACTGGTATTGGATGTTTTCACGAATTGCGCTTCGCTGGTCGCGCTCTCATTCTTCCTTTATGCCCCGTTTTACCTTAATTTCATTTCACCCTCGCAGGGTATCGGCATCGTGAACTACACGGACCGCTCCAAAATTTCGGAAGAAATACTCGTCTATGGCACATTTATGTTTATCTTTGTCTCCTTTTTGCTGATAAACCTTTTCCGAGATCGCGCGGCGGCAAACGCGGCGCCAGCGATAGACCCCGGCGCGGGACCAGTACTCGCCAATGCGCCTGAGAATCCGTCAAATTCGCGTGGCTTGCGCGGGTTTGGTACAATCGATGCTGGCAACACGAAAACAAATAGCAAAGAATTAGCTGTGACTGCCACGTCATCCGCGCAGACTCAGCCGCGCCAGCAATTAGCGAGCATCCCTCTTGCGTCGATTGAGCCTCAGGCAGAGTTCAATTCTGATGAGGATGAAACCCTGGAAATCAGTCTCCAGGATAGGCAATTCCCGGCGGCTATTCCGCCTGATGGGGATGAGCTGCCGGCCAGACAAACAAAGGGTGGCTGGCTGAGGCTGCCCGCGTGGCTTCCTGTCCCTATACTTGGTCAGGCACTCATTTTAGTAGTGGCCCTGCTGATGCTGGTTGTGATGAAAAATAGCCTGTGGTTTGTGGTAACGTTCGTGATTACTGCGCTGGGGGTTGAACTGACGCTCTTGCATTTGCAAGATCGCCCGCGCGCTTTTACGTTGTTGCTCGGCACAGTCGCTTTCGCGCTGGTAGCTATGACTGAAGTGGTGTACCTGCGTGATGTCTTCGCGGGTAGTTTCCCGCGCATGAACACTGTGTTTAAGTTTTACTTCCAGGCATGGGCGCTGCTCTCGATCACATCAGGCGCGGGGCTATACTTTATCTTCGAGAGTTTTCAAACGGCTCCGCCAGTGACCGGGATCAATCTGTGGTTGCAGCGCTGCGGGCAGGGTATGTGGTCTTTGATGTGCCTGCTGTTGTTGCTGGCTGGCGTGATTTATCCGATTGTAGGCGCGTACCAGCGCACCAATGCGTTTATGCAGCGCAGCAACAGCCTGGATGGTTTTGCCTATATGCAGTCCTACAGTTCTGGCGACTACGAGGCGATCAACTGGTTGAATAGCCATGTGCAGGGCAATCCGGTGATTGTCGAAGCATATGGAGCGAACGGTGGAGATTATAGCGATTATGCGCGCGTTTCGGCTTTTACAGGTTTGCCAACGCTGATGGGCTGGGTTGGACACGAGTACCAGTGGCGCGTGAACTGGTTAAATGATATTTACAACGCGACGGATTTTTATCGTCGTGGGGCAGATATCAACACCATCTACACGTCGACAGATCCCCGCGTGGTATTGGGCCTGTTGGCGCATTACCAGGTCAAGTACCTGTATGTGGGCGCTCTGGAGATTTCGACGTATGCCGGTTCTGATTTAAGTCGGTTTCGTCAATTTATGCCAATCGTCTACTCCGCTGATGGAGTTACTATATACCAGGTCCCCGGAAGCGCGTAGGGTAGTTATAATACTGATAGCGTCTGTCGTTGATAGAGAGCAGGCAAAGTCAGGAGGAGAAAGTCATTGAAGAGCTTTGAGACCAGGCCGCTCGAAGGCGAAGAAAGCGCGGATGTGATTGCTGATGAGGGTCAGACTGCCGTGCCTGAAAGCGGGCGCGAACTAGATGTTCCCGTCCAGGAGGGTGAGCTAATCGTGCTGGGCCAGCAGACAGATGTGAGCGAGGATGCGCCTGCATATAGCGAGGAAAACCTGGAAGAGACATACCGCGAGAAGCGTGGTTTCCGCCTCCATCCCCCGACACGCGAGCAATTGCTGCGCTGGGCGCCGTTCTGGGGCGTCATTTTGCTGGGCGCGATTTTGCGCTTCTGGGGCCTGGGCGATAAGCCGCTTCACCATGACGAGAGCCTGCACGCTTACTACTCCTGGCAATTGATGTTGAACATGGAGCATTGGACATGGTGCATTAATCCACCTGCATCGAACCCCGGCTATGCCTGTTACGCCTATAATCCCTTGCTGCACGGACCGTTCCAATTCCACGCGATTGCCCTGGTTTATAGAATCTCTCAATTGTTGGGCGCGCCTGATAATGGCATCAATACATTTACCGTGCGTATCCCTGCCGCGACGCTGGGTACGCTGATCGTGGGTTTGCCCTACTTCTTGCGCGACTATATTGGCAAATGGGGCGCGTGGCTGGCCTGCCTGATGCTGGCCGTCTCGCCAAGTATGGCGTATTTCTCGCGTTTCGCCCGCGAAGATATCTACTTTGCTGCTTTTACCCTGGTCATGGTGGTTGGCGTGGCGCGTTATGTGCGCGATCGCAAAATGCGCTGGCTGGTGATCGCGGCAGCCGGGTTTGCGCTGGCTTACGCGACCAAAGAGTCCATATTCCTTGAAATACTGCTTTTCGGCGGCTTCCTGGGGGCGTTGATCGTCTGGGAACTGGGTTTGAAACTGCGCTTGCGCGCGGCTCAGACTGGTGAAGAAGGCGAAAACGATTCAGCGCCATCGGGGAGTTTGCTACCGCGCACCTACGCGCCGCTGCTGGTGCTGGTCTACTTTGCCATAGCGGGCCTTGCCGGTAAATCGCTGCTCAGTTTTATTGACAACCTCGCCCAAAGCATCATGACTCCTGCCGGTACGCCTATTCCGCAGGCGGATCAGTTCGTCGCTCACCTGAAGCAGGTGACGGTGGCGATTGTGCCCTGGATTGGCATCGGACTGGGCGTTTTTGTGCTGATCCTACTCTTCCGCGAGATGTCGGGCAAACTACCGCCCGAAGGCAGGCGCGGCCTGGCTAAATATGTTGACCCGCAAAAGCAGCCGCTACTGGATAGCATCGTTACAATGCCCTGGACGCACTGGTTTTTTGCGCTGTTGTGCGCCTGGACCATCTTCCTGGTGCTGTTCACGGTGTTGTTTACCAATGTTATCAACGGCATTGGCGATGGCATCTGGCAGGGCATCTATTACTGGATTCAGCAGCAGCAGGTGGCGCGCGGCGGACAGCCCTGGTATTACTACCTGATGATTATTCCCCTGTACGAGCAGGTCGGATTGTTCTTTGGTGTGATCGGTATCCTGCGCTGCATCGCTAAACCGACCCGCTTCCGCCTCTTCCTGGTCTACTGGTTTATGGGAAGCCTGGTCATTTACTCGTGGGCGGCTGAGAAGATGCCCTGGTTGACTATCCATATGACGATGCCGCTTATGCTGCTGGCGGGTATTGGCCTGGAGCCTTTCGTGGTCAGAAGCGTCAATTTTGTGAAGGGTTTCTTTGCGCGCCGCGCTGAACGCGCCCGGCTTGCCGCTACGAACACACTTCCAGAGACAGCGGGTTCTACGCCAGATCGGCGCAGGGTTGGTGTATTCGGGGGTGTAATCGGCATCGCGGGCGTGATCTTCGCGGTACTCTTACTATTCCCAACGGTGCATAATATGTACGAGTTGGCGTATGTTCACCCGGCAGATGGGCCGCACGAGATGCTGGTGTATGTGCAGACGACCACCGATGTGAATATTGTGATGGCGAAGGTGGACGCGCTCGAACAAAAAATTCTATGGCGGGAAGCACCAGATGCCCATTGCTCTCACCTCCGACGCCACCTGGCCCTTTGCGTGGTACGTGCGTGACTATCCCAACGTGTGCTTCGACTATCCCGGCGGCTGTTCAGGCTGGAATAAGAGCAACACCCCGGTAATTATCGGAGGCGGAGATAACCCCTACGGCCTCGAATCGCAATACGGCGGCGCTAACAGTAGCGCTCAACCCGCGCCGTATGCCTACCACGTCTATAACATGCGTTCCTGGTGGGATGAAGGCTACAAGCCCCCGCCGTGCATTCAGACGGCCAAAAGTCCATGCACTGGCGACCAGTCCGGCAATACGGGCGTAGGCCTGCCACTCTGGTTGAGCTATGGCGATAACCCACCAGCCAACGCGACGTTCAATCTACGGCTAACCGCTCAACGCATCTGGAACTGGTGGTGGAACCGCGTCCCGTTCGGCTCAACCGGCGGCGCGTATCAGATGGTACTGTTCATCCGCAGCGATCTGAGCACGTCGGTTAAGCCGTAGAAAATCTCTATAACGAGATGCAGAGAAGCCGCCCAGGGGCGGCTTCTCTGCATCTCGTTATATAAATCCTTTTTCCTGTAAAAACTCCACCAGTGCTTTTGCCAGTTCCCCAGGCGAACCCTCCACCAGTCTTGTTTGACGGCCCGTTGCGCCGCCCGAGATGATTTCTCCGATGCGCTCGAATGCGCTGTGGTGGCTGTCGGGCGCGGCGATGCGTTTGGGGCGTGGGCGTGGGGTATGCATTTCGAGGATGGTGGTTTCGTCTGCTTCATCCTGTCCGAGAGTGTTGTCGAGAGAGAGGGGATCGATAACGGGTATCTTTGCTGCGAGGGCTGCCATATGTGCTGGCAACGAGGGATAACGCGGCTCGTTCAGTTCGCTGGTGACGGTGATGAGCAGGGGCAGTTGCGCTTCCAGTAGTTCGCGATAACCGCGTTCGAGTTTGCGGGTTATACGCAAGGTCGTCGCAAGTTTTCCATTTTGGGCGTGTGCCTCAAGGCGCATCACACCCGTTACCTGTGGCAGCGCTAGCTGTTCCGCCAGCGCTGGCCCGACGATGCCGGATGACCAGTCGCTGGCAGCATCGCCGCACAAGATTAAGTCTGGGGCAGGCGTTGTATTGCTTTTTAGACAGGTTGCCAGCGCAGCCGCGACGGTAAATGGTCCCCACTTTTCGGCTTGCGCGTTCCACAGGCGCAGCGCGGAGTCGGCCCCAATTGCAAGCGCGGCCCGCAATGCCCCCTCGGCGTCTCGCGGCCCCAGCGTGACAACTGTTACCTGACCGCCAAACTGTTCTTTGAGGCGCACAGCCGCTTCAACCGCGCAGGCATCTGCGACATTCAAGACCTGGACAAAGCGTTCATAATCGACCTGCCCTGTGATAGGGTCGATATAGACTGAACTGCTATCGGGCGTTTGTTTGACGCAGACGGTGATGTGCATACGGTTTCTATGGCCTTTCAATGGGCTTGAGACTCGTTGTTTATTCATAGTATCATATGGCATTTTTGCCGTGCTTATAGTATGCTTTTTTCTCATTCATACAGCAGTACAAGGGCTTGTTCAAAAGTCGGGGTTGCTCTTGCTGCGAGGCCAGACTTCGAGCCAGATCGCTCAAATCGTGCTGCGCAGCCAAGACACCGTTGTGCGGGTCCTCAAACGGTTCTTTAGCAGTGGATTAGATGCCGTGACACAGCGCACCGCTCCTGGCCGAGAGCGACGGGTCACGGCTGCGAAGGCGCGCCGAACTGCTGCGTGTGATCGAGTTGGATTCTCATGCAGTTTCGACAGTGGGGTCGTCGAGACCATAGCCACTCTCAATCAGGTCTTTCAACCGCTCGGTGAAACGTGCCGCCGGAGCGCCGTCGATCGTCTCGTGATCAAAGCTGATCGTCAGACTCAGATAGTCCCGGATGGCGATGTGCCCGTCAATGACCTCCGGCTTCTGGCCAATGCCGCCCACCGTCATCCAGAGTGAATGGGAGGCAAGAGGGATTCCCCATCCGGCTCCCTGCCCAAACATCCCTACTGACGTGAGGCCTACCGTCCCCCGGTACTTCTTCCACACCTGGGGAGACCTTTCACCCATCCATATCATCACGCGAAAGGCGGGTCGCAACAGCAGCCAGGGCCAATGGAGGACTTTGATATCCTCCCAGGCTTGTGCCACCTCCTGCAACTGGGCTGCCCTGATCTCGTGATGAATCTCCCGTATGGTCTTGTGATTGGCGGCTCGGATGATGGTGGGCATGATTTGTTTCTGGCCAGCCACGTCACGCTCAATCGGGGTATACACGTCCACATCCTCAAACAGGATGAGGTGTTTGCTGCCTTTGCGATAGGCCTGCACGGCTTTGTGCTCATCAACGGCTTTTGCCAGGCAGGCAATGAGGAACGCCGTGAACGACAAGGATTCCCCCGTGGTCGCTTTGTGCTCTCGCAGGGATGCGCGCGCCTGGGTCACATCGACTTCGAGCAAGCCATGCATCGTGGGCTTGTATTGGACGGACCGATACGCAAGCGCCTCCAGGCGCCGCATCTTCGGATACAGGACCATCTGGTAATCAGCGTGTTGCTGTTTCATGCTCTCTTTTCCTCCTTCCGACGGGATAACACGTTGCGTACGTGCTCAATACATCGGCACTCTCCACTTCTCACCTCGTCGTGTCCACCAGCCTCGGTGACAGACCGTTCCTGGAGAGCGTCTTCTGCACGGACCGGACTCCAGACCTCTCATGAGCGGACCCGTTGTCACGACGAGCTCGTCGTGCTTCGCGAGACGCTCTCTTCCAGGCCTCGCGCATGGAAAGGGTGTGGCTCGCCAATTGACCGATACATGGCGTCGCGCAGCGCCAGGTCTCTTGGTCCGAGAGGTAGGTACTCATCCGGTTGAGGACATACCCATATCCGATCCCGGCTTGCGGGTCGGCAAATCCAAAGGACCCCTCCCGCTCCTGGCGCTCCAAACGCGCCTGGATGACCGAAGGGGTTCTTCGAGAAGGGCTTCATAAACCCAAGTGAGTACTGGACCTCTGCTCTCACGCATTCATCATAGAACCCGTGCAGCGGCGGGGTCGCGGGTGCCTTCAGTTGCAGGAGGGTGTCCCCACGCACCTCAAGCACACGTCCACCGGTCGCGAACTCGCTGTACGCCTGTGCCATGGCGCGGGCTGTTCCGACACCTCCTCCTGATGGCACTTCGAGATTCCGGGCATAGACGCGTTCGGGGTCAAGGGCGATCGCCGATCCCGGGTTGACCACCAGTGCCCGGTAGAGAGGTGAGTGCGGGTTCAGTGCCGCGAGCAGAAAAGGGAGAGACACGGTAAACACCGCCAAAGCCCAATTGGCAGGCTGGAGGACCGCCAGCCGGGCATTCGGGATCTCCTCGGGCAGGCGGATGTAGAAGTCGAGACCGAGCGGGGAGGCAATTTCCTCCTGGAAGAACTGTCCCAAGCTGCGGTGGCGCGGATCGACCCGGCGCAGCAGCTCGCCTTCATAAAACCCCAGGGTGAGGGCGTGATAGCCCTGCCGCGTGCCCGGCTCCCAGGCCGGTTTCTCTTGCGCCATGACGGCAGCCAACCGGTCGAGGTCTGCGACGACGCTCTTATCCACCGGCGCATTGAAGGCATATAACCCGGCCTGGTGCGAGAGCAGTTGCCGGACGGTAATCTGTTCTTTGCCCTGCTGGGCAAACTCCGGCCAGTACGTGCAGACGCGCTCGTCGTAATCAAACAGACCCCGCGAATGAGCCAGGGCCATGGCCAGACCGGACAGGCCCTTGGTGGCGGAGTACACTAAGACCATGGTTTCCTCTTCCCAGGGTTCGCCGGTGGCCTTGTTGCGGACGCCGCCCCACAGGTCAACAACTTTTCTCCCCTGGTAGTAGATGCAACAGGCGGCCCCCAGTTCGTGCCGCTGGGTGAAGTTCTCGACGAATGCCTCTCGCACGGCCTCAAACCCCGGCTTGACATATCCCGCGATCGCAAGGCTTGTTCTCTTGGACATGGCGTTTCTCCTGATCGTTGCACCATCCACGCACCCATGCCGTGATGGTTCCTTAGTTCCCTTCGAGGGAACTATACAACACCTCTGTCACACCTGCATCACGATGGTCAGTTCTGGTATCTCACTCTCATCACCAGATGCTGGTGGTCGCCCGCTGTGCGCAGACAACCCGCGTGTAGTGGAGAGTGAGACGACGCGGGCAACCACACGGGGTCGCCCAGACGCGAAAACCGCCAGGCTTTCTGCTGTGAACATTTGCTCACTCTCCATATGATGCTGAATGATGGCCGTAACATAACATAGAAAAGCTCTGGTAGCTATAATTTCTGCCAGAGCGGGTGAGGGTCAAGTTTTTGCATCAAGCGTGCGTTGACACCAGGGCGGGGGCAGAGCTACAGCCCTCCGTGTCATTCTGAGCGCAGCGAAGAATCTCACGTCCAGCCAGATTCTGAGCGCAGCGAAGAATGACATATACCCTACCCTATATGGGAGAAGAAACCCACTTCGTAGTAGGGTACGGGCGGGGCTTGCCCCCGCCCTGGTCACTCGCGCTAACCGCTAATCTCCACCTCAGCCTCAATCTCAACCGGAATATCAAACGGCAACGCGGCCATGCCGACGGCGGAACGCGCATGTTGCCCCACTTCCGGGCCATACAATTCCAGGATCAGGTCAGAGAAGCCGTTGATGACGGCTGGTTGGCGATTGAAGCCGGGAGCGGTGTTGACCATGCCGAAGACGCGCAGCCACGCGGTGACGCGGTCGAGATCGCCCAGTTCGCGTTTGAGGCTGGCGAGGATGGCGAGTGTGACCAGGCGGGCGGACTGGTAGGCTTCTTGTTCGGAAACTTCCGCGCCGACTTTGCCGAGGGGTCTGGCGAGCGAGCCATCGGGCATCAGCGGCCCATGCCCGGCGATGTAAGCGCGATTGCCCCGCACGCGCACGTTGGCGAAAGGCAGTTTTATCCCGGCGGGTGCTTTCAGCGTTTCCGGTAGGACGAGTCCCAATGCTTGTAATCTGGCTTCGATTTTCATAATCTTCCTCTTTTCTTTTTAAGATGCGCGGAAGCTGACGCCCCAGCCGCCGCGCGGGTAGTTCCATTCGATGGCTTTGCGGTCGCAGGCGACGTAACAGGTACCGCATTCCAGGCAGTGTTCGTAGGAAAAGTGCATTTCGCCGCCCAGCAGTTCAAAGAGACCGGCAGGGCAGACGTAGACGCAGGCGGTGGTATCGCAATCCTTGCAGGCTTCGCTGTTGACGCGGATGTGCGGGGTCTTATCGACCTTGAAGCGCACGAGTTCCAGGCGTTCCTCGACTGGCAGCATGAATGATACCCTCCTGTCCTGTGACTAGAAAAATAGGGCGCGCGCGGCCTGCCAGCCGTCGCGCAACATGGTGCGCAGCGCCTACTTTGCCGCGCATGGCGCTGTAAATGGTGCGTCCGAGTTTGCGGCGCGGCTTGCCGTCCGAACGAAAGACGTTTTCGGCTGCCTGGCATAGTAGTTCAGGGTACATATGCAGCAGGCGTTCATTATTGAGAAAGGCGGGCGCGTGCTTGAAGCGTTTCAGGTCTCGCAGCACGAAACTCTTTTCCAGTCGCCGGCGATAGCGTGTCATGCTCGCGGCAGAGAAATCGCCCTGAGAATGCGCTTCTTGCGCGGTCGCGGCGGCTGCCAGGCCGGAGGCGATGGCGAAATTCATGCCTTCGAGAAAGATGCCTGCCGCGAAGACAAAGCCTGCCGCGTCTCCCACCACCAGCAGGCCGCCGCGTGAAAGCTTCGGCAGCATGGCCCAGCCACCTTCGGGGATCATGTGCGCGGAATATTCGACGGGTACGCTGTCGCGCACGAGCGGCGCAACGGCTGGATGCTGCTTGAATTGGTCGAGCAATTCGTAAGCTTTGACACGCTGCTGCGCCAGCGATGCGATCTGCGTGACGAGTCCGATGGAGAGCGTATCGCGGTTGGTATAGAGGAACGCGCCGCCTTTGACGTTGCCAGTGGCGAATCCGACATATTCCGTTGCCATACCCTGGTCGTTGGTGAGGTTGAAGCGTTCCTCGATGGTATGGGCGTTCGAGTCGCAGCACTTCTTTGATGCCCAACGTCATCTCATCGGCTCGAAATTCGCGCTGCAGCCCGGCTTTCTTGGCGAGGAACGAGTTCGCTCCATCGGCTGCTATAACGACGGGGGCGTAGAGTTCGCCCTGCTCGCGGCGGCATAGCACACCCACGACCTGGTCGCGTTCGTAGAGCAAATCATCCACTACCGTTGAGGTGATAAGCGTCGCTCCGGCCTGCTGAGCCTTATCGGCCAACCAGCGATCAAACTTGGGCCGCAGGATGGTGAAGCCGTTGTAGGGCGGCTGCGCGAAGTGGTTGGTGCGAAAGTCGATGGAGAGCGCGGACTCCTGTCCCAGCAATGAGATAACGCGCCGCGTCAGAAAACGCTCAACGGGGGCCTCTTCCCAGTAGTTGGGCAGCAGTTCGGCCAGCAGACCGGGAGCGTACAGGGCCGCGCCGGAAACGTTTTTAGCGCCGGCATACTCGCCGCGTTCGATGAGTGCGACGCGCAGACCAGCGCGCGCCATCGCCAGGGCCGCGCTGCTGCCTGCTGGACCCGCGCCTACTACGATTGCGTCAAATTGCTGTCCGGTCGTCATGCTATCCTTTAGGGGCGTTCATCATGCCACTCGCCTGGAATGAGCGAGAATACCAGCGTTGAACGTATTCTGCCGTCCGGCGCGGTAGCATCGTTGCGCAAACATCCCTCTCGAACGAATCCGAGGCGTTGGGGAACAGCAGCGCTGCGCGCATTCAACTCGTCACAGCGGATTTCAAGACGATTGGCTTTGAGCGTGTCGAATGCATAATTCGCCAGCAGACGTACTGCCTCCGTAATGTAGCCATGACCCTCGGCGGAAGCGCGTATCCAGTAGCCAATTTCAAAGTACCCGGTATCCCAGTTATGCGCGTGAAGTCCAGTTCCACCAAGATAGCGACTGGTGGCAGCTTCCCACATGCCCAGTATCAGGTCCTCGCGGAGTAACCAGTGCGCCATTGTGTGGATAATCCAGTCGCGACTTTCCTCGACTGTCTGGTGCGCGCCGGCAAATGGGAGCCAGGGCCGAATATGATCGCGTGATTCCGCGACTGCCTCGAAGAGGTCCTGTGCGTCACTTTCGCCATATGGCCGGACGACGATGCGTTCGCCTCGTAATTCCTCAAATAAAGGGATGAGCGTGCGGTATTTTGTTGTACTCATGCTTCAGTATATGATGTTATGGCTAGAAGATACAACAGGAATTGCTGTTGTTATCCATGCACAAGCACGATTTTGCCTACTAATCCTCCTTCGGCCAGGAGGCGGTGGGCTTCGGCGGCTTGCTCGATGGGCATGGTGCGAGCGATGATGGGTGTGATGGCGTGTTGCGCGACGAGTTCGAGGATGCGCTGCTCATTAGCAATTGAGGTGTGTCGTATGCCGCCGCCAAGCACGTTGACCAGTTTGAGCCGCCAGGATTGGGTATCTATTGTCGCCATCTGGCCGCCGAGATTGCCGATCAGCACGACGCGGCCACCTCTGGCGCAGGCGTCGATACTGGTTTGCAGGGTGGTGCTGACCAGCTCGATCACAAGATGAACGCCTCCGGCTTCCTGCGCGACTTTAGCAACGTCCTGTGTATTGGGATTGATGACGATGTCGGCTCCCAGGCGGCGCAATTCGGCGACCTTTGCATCATTCGTAGTGGTGGTAAATACCTGGCATCCTAAGTGCTTTGCTATCTGGATGGAGATTGAGCCGACGCCGCTCGATCCAGACCAGATCAAGACGCGCTCTCCAGCTTGAAGCTGGCCCACGTCAAATAGCGCGCCCCAGGCGGTAGAGGATGTAAGCCCGGTCGCTGCTGCCGCTTCATATGAAACGCCGTCAGGAATGCGTACCAGGTTGGCGGCGGGAACGGCCAGCATACTGGCGTAACCGCCGCCGCCTTTGGCCGTGGTAGCCCAGGTGGTCATGACCCTGTCTCCGGCACGGAAACCCTGCGCATCTTTGAGGACGGCGCCCACCGCTTCCAGGCCGGGTGTAAAGGGCAGATTGCCAACTGGTCTGCTGCCATCGCGCTGAAATAAATCAAGGTGATTGACGGTGGTGGCTTTGACCGCGATCAAGACATCTTCAGGGCCGGGAACGGGGTCGGCAACCTCGGCTGAATGCAGCACTTCGGGGCCGCCATATCGGTCAAACTGTACAGTTTTCATATCTTTCGCTCTTTCTAATGGTATTTCGGCGTTGATAGGGGTGATTCCATTTCTATTGTAGATTTCGGACGCGGCAATTGCAATGCGCGGCGCTGATTGACAATCGCCAGGATGAACGGTACGAAATCAACAGGCATCCCAACGCGGGTACGGTCATGACCCAGTTGAAGCCGATGATGGGAACGAACAGGCCCATCAGCACAGGGAAAATCATACCGGAGATGCCACAACTGAAGAGCATCACACCCGAAAGAGTGTCCGGGGCTTTGATATACCAGCGAGCCGCGATAGCCATCAATCCGGGGTAGATTGGCCCGAAGAAGAAGCCCGCGCACGCGCTCGCGCTGAAACTGATCAGCAGTTGACCGGGGAAGATGGCGACCAGCAGGCAGCTCAAGCACCCGCCAATGATACAGACAAGGAGCAATTGATTTTCGCTCATCGTGGCGCGTTTTAGCACCTGTCCGCCAACGACGCGGCTCAGTGTCAGACCGGCCCAGAAGACTGTCGCAAAGGGCGCTGCCAGCGCGAGGGAAATGGCAGCGGTCTGGCTGATGGCGGTGACGATCCAGTTGCTGAAGCCAATTTCTGCAATGATGTAAAAAAAGAATTCGAGCGCCATCAGCCAGAGCAGTGGTTGTCGGAATATTTGACGGGTAGATACCGTTGCAGTTTGCGGCTGTTGCGCTGATCTGGCTGGTAGAGCAGCGGTGGATGGCGCGTTCTGGCAGGCCAGCATTATGACGCAAGTAACCGCCAGGATGGAGCCAGTAAAGTAAGCCCAGCGGGAATCATGCATCACTGTCAGCGTGAGCGAGAGCAGAACGGGCGCGACCAGCGCGCCTATACCATATGAGCTATGCAGGCTATTCAAGGACTCGCCAAGCGAATCATGAAAGGCCAGCGTCATCAAGATGTTGATGCTGACATCGAGAGCGCCGAAGCCAATACCTTTGCATAAAGCAGTAGCCAGCAATACCGGAAATTGAGATGTCACAGGAATGATGATGGCCCCGATTGCCATGAGCGACATTCCCGCCATCAGTATCGTTTTGGGGTGTATTTTGCCTGCGAGCGCGCCTGTTAATAGCACACCGAGCGCGAATCCCCCGGCTCCAGCAGTGAATATCCACCCGGCTATGGCGGTTGAAACGTGGGTGTTGTTCGCCAGCAGGGACAGGGTC
Source organism: uncultured Chloroflexia bacterium (assembly GCA_963769535.1). Taxonomy (GTDB): domain Bacteria; phylum Chloroflexota; class Ktedonobacteria; order Ktedonobacterales; family Ktedonobacteraceae; genus CF-113. Next base: position 129,427 of record CAVYMC010000012.1, read on the forward strand.
GGGCCAGGCAGGATGCTCATAATGCCACCCGCGATATAGGCGAGGAAGAGTGTGTAAAAGAGCAAACGGCGATTATAAGAAGTGGCGCGTTGATGCATGAATAGGTCCTTAATAGCGAGAAAAGTTGCCAGGGCTTGTCCCCGCCCTGGTAAACTATATCACATGTTTAGAAGTGTGCCACACTGCCTGTAGGATTGTCTACAGCCAATTACGTTAGTTGTAGTCCATCAAGTCGGCGGCGAGCGGTAAGACCTGGTTGGCATCGCCGAGCAGACCGAGATCAGCCAGGGCAAAGATGGGGGCGGTACGGTCAGGATTGATGGCAATGACGGTCTGGGCCTCGCGCATTCCGCTGGTATGTTGAGCCGCGCCGGAGATGCCGCAGGCGATGTAGAGGCGAGGATGCACGATCCTCCCGGTTGCGCCGATCTGCCGCGCGTGTTCCACCCAGCCGCGATCAGTTGCCACGCGGGTCGCTCCCACCGCCGCGCCGAGCAAACGCGCGAAGGTGGCAACCTGCGCGAAGCCCTCGCGTCCGATGCCACGCCCACCCGCGACGATGCGTTCGGCTGCCTCTAGCTCGACATCCTCTGGCGATGGGGCCTGTAGCGCGACATGTTTGATGCGTTGGTGCGCTGTTGAATCGTCAATGGTCGGTGTGACCATCGTAATTGCCATTCGGGAACTTCCTATAGCCACTTTTTTGTTGCTAACGGGATTGCCGCGCATACCGGAGACGAGGGTTGCGAGCGCGGTGCGGCCTTGCAGTTGGGCGCGCATCTGGACGTAGGCGCGGCCATCGTACATTGTGCGCAGCGTAAAAAGCGCGTCACCCTGGATGTCGATGCTCAGGCAGCCAGGCGCGAAGGGCAGGCGCAGGCGCGCGGCCAGGCGCGACATGCAATCGCGACCGTTGGCCGTTGCGCTGCTCGTCACCAACAATGGCCTGCGCTGCTGGATAAACCATGCCAACGCGCTGACGCAGGTTTCTGTGGAATACCGATTTAGCGTGGGATGCGCGAGGACATAGACGCGCGCTATATCTTGCGCGTGGATAGATGCAAGATCGGGTAATGGAGCGCCTGGCGAGGTGAGTATGATGGCGCATACGTCCGACTTTTCCTGCTGTCGCTGCGCCACATCTAGCATTTCAGCCAGCAGTTCCCCGCTCTGTTCGTCGAGTTGCGCTTCGTGATGCTGGAGTACCGCCCAGATTTCGGACATATAGTACCTCTTTCGTTCTCCCTGGCATTTTTATTACTATACCATAGAGATGCTTTATTCTACGACAAGTGGCACATATTCTACATATCCCTGCTCGAGTAGCCGTTTCATCATGTGAGCCACCTCAACGGGTTGCATAGCCAGCAGACTGGCAATGTTTCCAATCGTGCGCGTCCCATTCGTCAGAAGATAGATCTGTCGCTCCCGCCTGTAATCCAACTGGTCGATGGAGGCGGGGTTGACTCTGGCAAGGATGCGGCGGAAGCGCGTTTGTTCCGTAATGTGCATCTGTTGCGCGCTTACAGACAACGCTGGCGGATGGTCTTGCATGGCTACTTTTCCCCTCTCAGACGCATATACGCCCCCCGCGTGCGCGGTTGCAACCGGACCTCGCTATCCCCGCATGTCAGCCAGTAGTCCAGGTGACGAAAGCGTTGCATGGCCTGCCATTGTTGCTCCGCCATCTGCCGGAACTGCTCCTGGAGTTCGAGGTAGGTGAGAGCACGAAGGCCCTGACTTTCCATATACGCCTTGAAATGTTTGCGGAACGTCGCATCACTCAGCCAGACAAAAAACTCCTCGTTCTCTCCCTGCCAGCGATCGCGCACATAGTCCAGTACCGGTTCTCCCATGCGTGTGCTCCCCCCCCTCTACCTTTCACTGGTAGGCTTTTTTGGGAAAGGAACCGGCGAGGGTGTCATCCTGAGCGCAGCGAAGGATCTGCGTGCTCCCTGGCGAGAGATCCTTCGCTGCGCTCAGGATGACAACCCCTGGTGACCCGCGCGTTTCAAAAAACCTACTAGTGAAAGCCCCCCTCTACGCCTTCTCTAACGTCTCGGCCAGCAGCTTCACGGCTTCTTCTTCCCCGACCATTGTTTGCAGTTTTTCATGCAATTTGCCCATCTGCTCCATCTTGCTGGTAATAAACTGGTGTTTCGCCGTGCCAAAGGCCAGCCCGTAGAGGCCCTGCTGCGCCGCCTGAAACTCCAACTCGATCTGCTCCAACACGCGCGCCACTTCGCTTTTGTTCTCGTTCATACTCTGGTGTCCTTTCTTAATCGGGTATGCATGAGCGTCTTGCTCTGCTTACCACTATAGCGAATTGTCTCTCCTTTTAACCTGCATAAAGTTGTTAGTAAACTCCAAACGAGCTATACTTTGTGCGATACTATATGCATCTTGTGATTTGTTGCGGAAGGAGCGGCTTGCATGGGCGTCAGCGGCACGGAACAGCATACCCTGCAAACACATTTTGGCGCGTTTCTCAAAATGCGCCGTGATCAGTGGAGTGTGAGGCAGCGCGAAGTCTTGCTCTACCTGCAAGGGTGGACGCAAACCAACTATTCGCGCCTGGAAAGTGGCGCAATCGCCCCCGCCTTCGATCAGTTGCTCCCCATTTATGCCTCTTTGCAGCAGGCGGGTGTGCAATGGGACGCTGTTGACCGCCAGCAATACCTCGTGCTGGCGCGCAAACGCATTGAAGAAAAGAAACGACATACCGAGCAGCATAGTGAGCACGAATGGGCTGACCTGCGATATCAATTGGCAAATGTAGACTTCCTGCTTGACGAGCCAGACGAAATCCCTGATCGATGGTCGCCTCCCAAACCATTGCAGGCGGAAACGCGCCATTTGCTTGGGAGAGAGGAATGGCTTGCTACTATCACCCGGGCGATTCAGACCCATGCCCCTAAGAAACTGGTGGTGCTGCATGGCCCGGTCGGTATTGGCAAATCGAGCGAATTGCACCGCCTCATGCAGCATTTCATTCAGGCCAGTGAGCCGGCCTATCATGTGATCTGGATTCCCCTGCTGCCTGCCGAACGGGGCTCCGGCCCGGAAAGCAGCCTAACGCTTTTGTTGGGCAACCTCCTGGCGGAAAGCGGCGCTCCACCGCCCACGCCGGAGATGGCCTCGTGGCAAAAACAGCAGCGCTTGCTGTTCGCGCACCTGGAGCAGAGTCCGCGCCCTCTCGTAATCCTGGTGGATAATGCGGAAAACGCGCTCATGGAAGATGGGTCACTCTCGGCGTGCTGGGAAGAGTTTCTGACGCACTTTCTGCGTCGCCAGCATCGCGCCACGCTGATCCTGGCGACCAAAGAATGGCCCGGCTGGCCAGGACGTGACCGGGGGCTGGTTTATGAAAGTATGGTACCGCCCCTGGATATGCCAACCGGCATTTTGCTGTTACAACAGCAGGGCTTAGAAGCGGTGTCGGTTGAGCAACTGCAAGAGGTATGGAGGCGTGTGGGAGGCATTCCGCTCTATCTGGAATGGGTCGCATCGCTGGCCCAGAATCCGCACCAGCTCGACGAGTGGCAGAGCTTTGATATGGTAGAGGGACATGACGACCAGGTGGAAACAGGGGAAAAGGCAGCACAAGAGATCAGCCAGCGCCTGACCCGTCTGCTTGCCGAGTCAACGCTATTGCGCGGACATCTTGCCAGCAAACTACGCCCTCTATTAGAACGACTAATCGAAAAGCGCCTGTCTGTCGAAACGCGCGCGCTGCTCGATTCCCTGGCGGTGTGCAATGTGCCGTTAGGCAAAACTGCGCTGCAAGCATTCTGTGAACATCCCGGCCTCATCAATGAATTGCGGAACGCCTCGTTGCTGGTGCCGTATGCGCATCGCGTACAGGTCTTGCCGGTAGTAGCAGATGTGGTGGCGCGGAGGTTAGCAGAGGAGCAAGCGAGGGAACTGGAAGAGCGGGTGATGCAAGCACTCAAGCGCTGGAAAAAGGAAGGCTCAATCAACAACAATGAAGCGGGGAATGTGATAGCGGAGCTTGTAACGTTATTAATCAAGCACCATCGCTTGCTAGATGCCGCCCAGCAGCTTTTACCTTATCGCTCGCTTATCTCTAATTCAGGGTATGCGCCGCGCCTAGCTCAATTTACGCAAGAAATAATGAGCAAATTTGATTGGCATACGACACCTGAGACTGAATGTGGTGGCCTGCTCTTACGTCAGATACTTGCGCCATTTCTTGGAAAGCCGATTAATCAAAAAGAACTTGTCATAGCGTATCAACATATCCTGAATGCCGCGTCCACTGAGCAGGTGAAATTGCCTTCATCCGTAGAAGCATTCATTATTGGCTCTATGACAAGATCTGTAACTAGTGAGTACTCTTTTGAAGAGGCACGCGCATTCTTTGAAATCTCTTTAGCTCGACTAGCTTTGATCCGGCCAACGGATGAAGCCCACAATGTGTATTTACTTCATCTCCATGCCCAGCTTCTTGGTAGATGGAGTGATACTATCGATGTACAGGGGGAGGGGAAGATGGCTCGGACATTTCGTATGCAAACTATTGACCTGTACAGACAATGTATTACGGCTCTCCTCGCGAAAGAGGATTCATCTCCTCTCGAAACAAGCCTCTCTAGAATCCGTCTCTCTTCCTGTTTTAATGATCTCGCCTCCTACCTCGCAAGAGACGGTCAGTTCGAAGAGGCACTTCAGATTGTAGAGAGCGGTTTAGAACTGAAGGAGCAAGGGTACCTTCAGTTTAGTACATTGGCATCGGCCTATGGGGAAAAGGCTGAGATTTTAATGGAGCTTGGTCGTTATCAGGAAGCTCTCTTGTTTGATGAAAAAGCGGTTGCTGAGGCACAGCGTCTTGCCAACACGGGGCATACACTTTCAAGGGAAGAAGTATGGATGTATCTGGCAAATCGCGGACGCCTCTATCTTCGTCTGGGGAGAGTAGAGGAAGCAGAACAATTACTACGGGAAGCGCTTCCTCGCATTCACGCGAGAAGGAGCATATATCGTATGTTTGCAAAAGATGCATTGAATGAGATCGATCAGTGGAAAAAAACGAACGCCTCTCATTATCAACTGGACTGGCGATGGGTGGAACGCTATCGTAAGCTTTGTGCCTATGATACATATTGGTGGTGGGCGCAGGCTGGCCCATTCAATTACGAAGAGCAGCGACAGTGGAACAATTTGTTCAAGCAGGAGCTTGAAGAAACGACCAAAGAACAATTGGGAACACTTATCGCACAGTCAAGAGAACGAGAGCTGCGAGCAGCTATTCAAGAACAGCGCGAACCACGATTATGCTATTCTGCTCTCGCTATCGAAGAGGTACGCAAGCATATAGAGGGTCTACTTCAGTTAGATACGGAGATCAGCCAGCTTGAGCCAAACGCGATTGTACGCCGTCTCTATCATGGCGCTATTGATGAAGAAGTACGTACCTTGCGCCTTATCGAAGCTACCTATGAAAACAACAATGCACGTTTTTGGGAACTCACGCGTGGTTTGTTCCCTGAACCTACATCTGAGGAAATGGAATATGCTCTTTCTTGCCTCAGCAAATTGCTTAAACGTGGTTTGGTATACGAGGAAACGAGAGCTATCAGCCAGCAATTGATACAGTTCTTATCTGAACAGCTTCATTTGTCTTTTGATTTCTCATCCTCTGAGTTGGATATTGAGAAATCACTAGAAAAGAATGCATCATCAACTTCTCGTTCAGAAGAGAAGGTTTCTCCCCAGGCAGCTAAACGATTCTTTGAAAAAATCTTGCATGAAAATGGCTACGATAACTGGCAGGTCATCATTGATGCCAATGCGCAAAGCGCTCGTGTTGAGCAGGGATTACGGCAATTATTTCTTACCGGTACTTCACTTTCTGTAGACCGGGTTATCCATAACATTTCTCATGAACTTGCCGGTCATACTGCCCGGTGTATCGCAGGTGAAAACTCACCTTTCGGTTTATTGGGGATTCATACAAAAAACTCTCTTGAAACAGAAGAAGGACTTGCGATGTTTTATGATCGCCAAACAGCAGTAACACAGGGACAAGCATATGATAGTACAGTCGTATGGATTGGAACGCTTTCTACTGGATTAGCGAGTGGGGTAGTTGTTCCAGCACAAACTTTTCGTTCACTCCTGACATTTTTTGAATTATTTTATGCACTTCACCGCATGGTCACACGTGTAGATACGGAGGTGGAGATGGCATTGAAGAAAGCCCGAAAACTTGCCTTCATGCGCTGCCTTCGCACTTATCGGGGTGTACCTGACCTTGAGCAAGCAGCAGTATGCCTTACCAAAGACGCGCTGTACTTGCGTGGACTCTGGAAGATTGAAAGTGCTGTAGTGGAGGATGAGACCGTACTGGACCGCCTTGCGGTAGGTGTGGTCGCTTTAGAACAACTTCCCGATCTACAAGAATTGGGGATTATCGCATCTCCACAACCTCTACGGAAACTTGCGAATGCTCCTAATTTGAGAAAATATATTCAGTCCTTTGAAGAGGGCAACGGACATTTTGCTCAACCAGAGTGATGTCGCTCAATAATAGAAAGCATTTTAGTGCAACAGGGATAATTCTGTCAAGAACTTGCAACTTTATGCATATAACATTTGCTTTAAGTATGATATGGTTTGAGTAGCTATTTCTGTTCAAACCATTGTTTTACGAGCAGGAAAGGGGTCACTATGAAATACTCTACATTTGCAGCAAATGACATGCCTCCTGATGATCCAGAAGGTGATCCTCCTGATGAAGACGGCGACAAGTAAGTGCTTGTATCGAGAGAGACCTTATTTTGCCTGTTTTGCCATATGTCATCACTTCAATGACCGTTGTTGGTGAGAAAATGGTATAATGACAACCTGTAACACCATTCACCGGAAGCGCAAAACCAGAAGGATGACGCATGACGACGCATGACAAGCTCCCCATCATCGTTGGACACCAGGATACGTTGCTGCATCTCTATCTGCCGGAACGAGGCGGAGGGCGCAACTTTTTTGTGCGCAATAATGAGGGGCACGTTGATTTGCCGCGCGCCCGCGAAGGGGGGCTGGCTGGCAGTTTTTTCGCCATATTTGTGCCTGAACCATGCGACGATTGTGATGAAAAAGACAGGCAGATGGTGCTTATACAGACCGCGAACGGCCATGAAGTACCCTATGCTGCTGCTATTGATCCTGAGTATGCGCGCGGCGTCACGATTACGATGATGGCGAACCTGTTCAGGTTGGAGGCTGAATCGGAGGGACAGGTCAGGGTGGTGCGCGCGGTCGAGGAACTGGAATATTGCCTGGCACATGATATTCACGCGGCTATTCTGCATATTGAGGGAGCCGAGGCGATTGATGCTAACTTTGATACGCTTGAGGTTTTCTATCGCGCGGGTTTGCGTTCGGTTGGATTGGTATGGAGCCGACCCAATATTTTCGCGCAGGGCGTGCCTTTCAAGTTTCCGCATTCGCCCGATACGGGGCCAGGGTTGACTGAGGCTGGACGAGAACTGGTGCGAGCCTGCAACCGCCTGGGCATCATGCTGGACCTCTCGCACCTCAATGAGCGGGGCTTCTTCGATGTGGCCGCGCTCTCTGACGCGCCCCTGGTGGCGACGCACTCCAATGTCCACGCCATATGTCCATCGACACGCAATCTGACCGATAAGCAACTGGACGCTATCAAGGAATCGGGTGGGCTGGTGGGTTTGAATTTTGCCGTCTACGACCTGCGCGAGGATAGCCAGAAGGACCCCGATACGTCGCTTGATGTGCTGGTGCGCCATATTGATTATCTTGTCGAGCGGATCGGCATCGATGGTGTCGTGCTTGGCAGCGACTTCGATGGCACTGTCATCCCCAGCGCAATTGGTGACGCGGCAGGATTGCCTAAACTGGTGGACGTATTACGATTGCATGGATATGACGATGCCGCGCTGCGCAAAATCGCTTATGAGAACTGGCTGCGAGTTTTGCGCAAAACGTGGAAATAGACGACCCTTCTGAAAAGTAAAAAAATAGAGTATACTATTGTTAGCAGGTTTTTGTGCTGTATACAGGTATATAATGTCATTGCCTGTAGTAGTTAGTAAGAAAGGAGAAGCAGAAGGAGAGCATTAAGCGCTTGTGGTTCCGGTTCCATTCATGTGATGAGCGACTATGTTTGGAACATTCCCCGTTGGCGCTTCGTCGCGTTTTTCCAGGTCACGTCGTAGTAACGTCGTCGTAGCACGATGTAGCTTTTTTGTTAGTACTGGAGGAAACCATGGCGACTGATAACACTGTTTCAGCAGGTACGATGACGCGAGTCATCTTCTCAAGTACCATCGGTACCGCTATCGAATGGTACGACTTTTTTCTCTATGGTTCGCTGGCAGTGATTGTTTTCCCGAAAGTCTTTTTCCCCGCGTCCGATGCTATCGTTGGTACACTCCTGTCCTTGTTCACCTTCCTGGTTGGTTTTATTGCTCGCCCCTTTGGCGGCGCGCTTTTCGGGCATCTTGGCGACCGCATTGGTCGTAAGTCCACATTGATTGCCACACTCTTGTTGATGGGCATTTCGACCTTGCTGATCGGATTCTTGCCCGGTTATGCCTCCATTGGGATTGCCGCGCCTCTCATCCTGGTGCTTTTGCGCCTGGGTCAGGGTTTAGGAGTAGGAGGGGAGTGGGGCGGCTCGGTATTATTAGCGATGGAGTACGGCCACCGGCGCAATCGCGGCTTCTGGGCCAGTTGGCCGCAGATGGGGGTGCCTGTCGGGCTAATTCTCTCGACGGTGATCGTCAACATTATCCAGGGGGCGGCAGGCGCCAGTTTCATCACCGGTTTTGCGTGGCGCATACCTTTCTTCATCAGCGCCTTGCTGGTGTTGATCGGTCTGTATATTCGCCTGAGCATCCTGGAGACGCCGCTGTTTGCCGAGGTCAAAAATCAAGGACACGAGTCTAAGGCGCCCATCATCGAAGCTTTCCGGCATAGCACACCTGAGATTTTGCTCAGCGCAGGTGCGCGCTTCACCGAGCAGGCTCCTTTCTACCTCTTTACCACCTTTGTACTCACGTATGGCCTGGATAAGCTGCAGTTGAATCGTACCTTGATCCTCAATGCCATCACCATCGCGGCCATTGTGGAACTCTTCACCATCCCGCTCTTCGGCTATCTGTCCGATATTGTGGGGCGGCGCAGGTGGTATCTAATCGGCTGCGTCCTGATGGCCGCCTTCGCTTTTCCGTACTTCATGTTGATGAATAGCAATGTCACGGGCCTGTTCATTCTAGCTGTGGCCGCCTCCCTCGCCATTTTCCATGCCTGGGTGTATGGCCCGCAGGCGGCGCTCATCGCAGAACGTTTCGGGACGCGGTCACGCTACAGCGGCGCATCGCTTGGCTATCAGCTTGCCGCGCCGTTTGCCGGTGGGTTGGCTCCCATTATCGCATTGCTGCTGCTCAATGGGAAAACCACCCTATCCGCTCTGGGTTTGAGTAAGGTTGTGGTCAATATCGGGGGTGGCTCCTGGCAGTCAGTATCGATCTACATCATCGTGCTTTCCGTCATCTCCTTCGTGTCGGTGCTGGGTCTGAAGGAACTAACGCGCGCCGACATCTCGAGTGTGGATGCTTACACAATCAGCGAGGACCAGATCATACTGGCACCCGCCGACTGAGAACGCATCTCACTCACGGTATACTACGTGTAGGGTAGGCTGCTGTCTTGCCATTCCAGGCCGGGCAGCGGCCCCTCCATTAGCCGATATGCGTACAAAAGCTGTCCAGGCAATTGAACAACTGCAAAATTTTACAAATCCCCTGTAAAACCGTCTTCAAGAATAAGAAGCAATTTTTTCACCAACGCAAAAATTCAAAATCGGGTATACCTGCTCTTGAAAGCCGCGATACTGTTATCGTCGTTCGCTACGCGGCTGAAAAGGAGTAGCACGAATGTTTACCATACAGATTATTGCTAACTGTCCTGAGGGGCATGGCGAGGTAGATCCAAAATCGCTGGAAGGCGCGGCATGTCTGATTGAAGAGAGCATAAGCCTCCTACTTGTGCAGCTTTTTGGTAGCGTACTTGTAGATCAAGTGAGTGTTACGTATTCACCCCTTGAAAGTGCGTGCGGTAATTTGCTTTCACCGGCTGTGTAATCGCCCGGTTGATGTCGGTGCCGCGCGCAGTGGAGGACAAATATGTCTACGACTGAGCGCGCGGTATTGGGCAAACCTTCCCGGCGGGGTCGCCGGTCTTCTTCACCTCGTACTGAACCTGGTCTTTATATCCAGAAGCGCATTGATCGCCTGGGGATAACTCGAACTGAACTGGCTCAACGATTGCATGTCTCTCCTTCGACTGTAGGCCGCTTGCTTAATGGAGATACCCGAGTTGTTCAACGGGTAAGCGCGGAGAGTATCAGCGACGCTTTGGAATTGGATGAGATGGATCGACGAGATTTCATGAAACTGGTGGGCGCAGCGAGCACGAGTACTTTTGCGTTTGCAACCGGAGTGGTTGCGTCCAAAACATCAAAAAGCGCTGTTGATCTTGATCTGGCAAATGATCATGCTGATGCGCTTAGTCGCCTGATCAATCAAGGTGATGTGCGTTATGTGATGGAAAGCGCACAGCGTTGGTATGATCGATTGTTGCAAAATCCTCCCTCTAAAGATCAATTTTACGCGGCGACACAAATACGTTTTGGCATATTGCTCGGCGCCGCTCAAGAGTTTGTTTTCCCCTGGTATCAACGCAGTCAGACTGCGATTCAAACGTATAATTCAATAGAGCAAGAAGTAATCTTGCGTTTTGGTTTGAATACTTTTCGAAATGAGTATGCGAATTTGCTATCTCATAGGGCACCACTTTATCGAGAGATAGGGCAGTATAAAGAGAGTGCGCTTCAGTTTGAGGATGGCATTTACTGGGTAAAGACTGTAGATGATCCTTTATTACGCGCAAATCTTTTTCGCAGTCGCATTCATGTAAATGCTGTACAAGGAAATATACTACAATGGTCACGCGAACTCGAGGAAGCTCGCAAGGATGCGCTTATAATTGGCTCGGCTTATCGTGACGAAGTTGCCGGGTTATTGGATTATGTCGAAGGTGAAGGCTACAAACGCTTTGCGTATAATGTGCGCAAAGACCTATCAAATCAGGCCAGGAGGGAATATGCGGAACGCGCTCTACAAAGTTTTGCGCAATCAAAACGTAGAACTGAAAATTATTCCAAAGCTCAGGCTATGCTCAGCATGGTATCCGAAGCGCAATGTCTGATATGGATTGATATATACGAAGCTGTCAGGCGCGTTGAATTACTAAGAGCGGAAGCAGAATTAGAATATCCTGCTCTCGTTGAGAAAATAAATCGCGTCGTTTTTTTTGCTCAACAACTTTTGCGCAGCCGGAAAAGTAATCTACCACTTCACTTCAATCTAAACTTCTTGCCGCCCGTTCGCCATCCAGAATAGCGTGTTCCACGCGGCGCGGGGCCACGCAATCGCCCACACGATACAACTCTTTCACTTTGCTCTGCAACTGCATGTAAAGATCATCGTTCGCTGTTTGCGGAGTCGCCATTACTGCCAGCGCGATCTGTTCGATCTGACGTGCCTGTCCGGTGTAGTTGTTGATGATGGTAGCGCTATGCGCTCCCAGGCTGGCAAGGAAGTGGTTGGCAGTCAATTTGATGTCCCTTGCCAGTGCGCGGCGGTACCAGAGTTCGAGGTCGAGCGTGATGCCGAGATCGCCTCCAACGTAGAATTGCCCTGTTACGACCTCTACCTGGCAGCCACGCTCAGCCAGCAATTCGGCTACGCTGGTGGTTTGATGGAAGCCGATGGTATCGTAGAGCAGCACGTAGTCGCCCGGTGACGCGCTTTTTTCGCCTTGCAAAACCTGCCATGTGGTGGCGACAAACGGCAATTCCGCGCCCGCAATGGGCGGCAGCGCGGGACGCGAGCCGGTGGCGATAATCACGGCGTCGGGCTGCTCGCGCTCGATCATCTCAGCTGTGACCTCGACGCCCGTGTGTATTTTGACCCCGGTTTCGATAATGTCGCGCTGCAAGTTGCGCGAGGCATCGCCGAACTCGACGCGGCCCGGCACGCGCGTAATCAGGTTGATCTGTCCTCCCAGCTCCTGCTGTTTTTCGTATAGCCAAACACTGTGGCCGCGCTGCGCGGCTACTTTGGCGGCCTGCATCCCGGCGGGGCCACCACCGACCACGATAAGCCGGGGTTTGCGCGTTTGCGGGCGAGGCGCTGTGATGGCGGGAAAGAGCAGTTCATTGCCGGTCGCTGGTGTCTGGATGCAGCCCAGGCTGAGGTTGAGGCCCATACGCCCGATGCAATACTGATTGCAGGAGATGCACAGGCGAATTGCTTCGGCTGCGCCCCTCGCGCGCCTTGCGAGTGAAGGCGGGATCGCAGATTTGCCCGCGCACGACATCCACCATATCAGCCAATCCTTCGCGCAGGATGCGTTCGGCCTGCACCGGGTCTTTGATGCGACCGGTGCAGAAGACGGGCAGCTTGACGGCCTCGCGAATGCTGGCGGAGACAAACAGTTGATAGCCGGGGGGCGTATGCATCGAGCCTTCGACCATGTAGAGGTTGTGAAATTCGCCGATGCTGGTATTGATGTAGTCCAGTTGCCCGGTAGCCTCTAAACGCCGCGCAATCTCGCGCACGTCGTCGAGCGTCAACCCGGCGGGTATCAGTTCGTCGCCGCACAGCCGGATGCCGAGCGTGAAGTCGCGCCCGATCTCGGCACGTACCGCCGCAATAACTTCCAGGGCGAACCGCATCCGGTTTTCTAAAGAACCGCCATAGGCATCGCTGCGCCGGTTAAAATAGGGCGAGAAGAACTGGCGCATCAGCGAGCTATGCGAAGATTGCAGTTCCGCGCCGTCAAAGCCGCCTTCGCGCACATGCCGCGCCACCAGGGCATAGCCCCGGATAACCTCAGCAATCTCTTCCTGCTCGATCTCCTTGCACATTTCGCGGTGAATGGGGTCAACCATTGGTGAGGGGCCTAACACAGGGCGGCGCGAATACATGCTGCTGGCCTGCATCCCGTTGTGGTTGATTTGCGCGAACATGCGCGTGCCATGCTCGTGAACGGCGCGCGTCATGCGGCGATAACAGGGAATTACCTGTGGGTCGAACCCGTGAATAAGCTTCTGATAGGCCCAGTCGCTGGGGTGTACCGATTGCTCCTCCGTGATGATCAGCCCACAGCCGCCGCGAGCGCGTTCGGCATAATACGCGATCAGGCGCGGCCCTGGCAGGTTTTCCCCGGCGAGGTTGGTCAGATGCGCCGCGAAAACGATGCGGTTAGGTATGGTGGTTTGCCCGATGCGTATGGGTGTGAAGAGATACTGGTACTGGCCCGCCATCTTGTTCTCACTTCATGTTTTGCTGGAAACTTTGATTGAACCGCTGGCATTTTATATCTGCATACCAATCTGTCTGCCTTCAAGTATAGCATGTTCTACTCTGCGTGGCGCGACACAATCGCCGGCGCGGAACAGGCGCGGCACGCGGCCTTTCAGGGCGAGGTAGAGTTCCTGGGCGGGTTGTTCGTAAACGCCCAGCACGATTGCATCCGCGGGAATGGCGCGTTCGCCTGCCGCAAAACGGTCGGTGACGATGATCTGTCCGCTTTCGATGCGCGTAATGCTGGTATGCGGGGTGAAGATGACGCCCATCGCCATGACGCGCTGCATCCAGGGAACAATATCATGCGTAGCGGTCAGATCGTGCCCGACGTACCAATCTTCGGTGACGATTTCAACGATGTGTCCCCGCGCAGCCAGCATTTCAGCGACCGAGTAGACGCCGTGCGCTCCACTTTCGTCGATGATGACCACGCGCTGCCCCGTCACCGGGTCGCCGTGTAAAATGCGCCGCGTATCGGTAACATGCGGTAAATCGTGACCGGGAATTGGGAGCAGGCCGCAGCCGCTTTGCGCGCCCGTCGCAACGATAACCGCCTGCGGGTGTTGCTCTACTACCATGTCAGCCGTCACCTCGACGCCCGTGTGAATTTCAACATCCAGTTTTGCCAGTACCCGTTGCAGGTAATCGGTAATCAAGTGCAATTCACCGCGCCCCGGAGCTTTCGCCGCCAGCGCAACAGCGCCTCCTAATGCCGGTTCGCGCTCATAAAGAACTACATATCGCCCGCGTGATGCCACCGCGCGAGCGGCCTCCATACCAGCAGGCCCACCGCCAACGATAATGTAGGGACGCAATTTATCGGGTCCTGATTCGCGCCCCAAATCACGCACCGGCTCGCGTCCTGTCTCACGCGCCGAATTGTGTCCCGCGTTATTGCTTTGCGTATCATCATTTTTCCCTATCACATCGGGGTTGACGCTGCAAGCGAGCGCGGCATTCATGACATTGCGTACCTGGCAGCCCTGGTTGCAGGAGATGCAGGGGCGAGCGTCGTGGGCGCGTCCGTTTTGTGAGAGGAGAGGCAGGCGCGGGTCAGCGATGAGGGCGCGTATCATTTCTACGCCATCGGCCTGTTCTTCGGCCAGGATGCGTTCCGCCTGCGCGGTATCCATGATGCGCCCGGCTGCGAAGACCGGGATGTTGACCGCCGCTTCGACCTGGGCGGCAAGGTGTGCTGCGTAGCCGCGAGCGGTATGCATTGAAGCGGAAAAAGGGAACATGTGCGAACTGTAAATACTGCCCATCGTGATGGTCAGGTAGTCGATGCGCCCGCTTTCGGCCAGCAAACGCGCGATTTCTACGCCCTGCTCTGGCGTCAACCCGGCCCAGGGTGCGAGTTCATCCACGCACAGTCGCGCCCCCAGAATGGAATTGCTGCCCAGTGCCGCATCTACGGCTTCGAGAGTTTCTTGCACGAAACGCAGCCGGTTGTCGAGCGAGCCGCCGTATGAATCGCCGCGCTGGTTGGTCAGGGGCGAGAGAAACTGGCGCAGCAGCGAGCGGTCGGAAATTTGCAGCTCAATGCCGTCAGCATCGCCCTGCACAGCGTGGCGCGTGACGAGCGCGAAACCTTCGATAATCGCCGTGATGTCGCGCATCTCCATTGCTTTAGGCACTTCGCGTGTTGATACGTCGGGTATAGCAGACGGCGCCCATATTTCGCGCTGCGAGTGGTCGCTCACCGATTGTTGCCCGTTGTGGTTCAGTTGCGCGATGGCTAATGCTCCATGCGCGTGAATACGCTCGGCAACATGGGCGATAGCTGCCGTTGTGCCGGGCAAGTAGCCTGCCAGCGCGTTTTCATACGGTATATCGGAGGGATGAACAATATGCTCTTCCAGCACGATGATACCAGCGCCGCCCGCCGCCCGCGCCGCGTAATAGTCGGCGTGCTGCTCGCTCAAAAGATTTTGCCGCGCAAAATTGGTGGTATGGCTGCCGAAAATAATGCGGTTCCTGGCTTCGCGCGGCCCGATGGTCAGGGGTTGGAAAAGTTTACCTGGCATGGTTGCCTCTCACTGGTAAAAAAAAGCTATGCGCTAGCTGACTTCTCCAATAGCGGGTTGGGTTGCCTCAATTTGTGACTTGCTCTCACTCTCAACCATGACGGGCTTTTGCGGGAACTGGTCGGGATGAGCGGCGCGCCATTCTCTCCACAGGGAGACGATGATGGTCTGGATAATGCCTACGACCGGGGCGACGAAGAGCGCGCCCAGGATGCCGAAGAGTTCAGCGCCAGCGATCAAGGCGGCGATGGAAATGATGGGGTGCAGGCCAATGGCGTGTCCGACGACGCGCGGGCCAACGATATGACTCTCAATGGCGTGTACGCCAAGGAAATATATCAGGACTACAACGGCGAGCAGCCAGCTCTGGTGAGTCAGGTTGATAATCCAGCTATTTGTCGCGGCGAATGAAAGCAGGATACAGGCGGCGGCTGAGATAAAAGTCCCCAGGACAGGCACAAATGCCAGCAAAAAAGCGAGTTCGCCAAGCAGGATGGGATGCGGCACCTGAAAGGCGGCCATTCCTACTCCCACAAGCAGGCCGACTAGCAAGGATAGTATCAATTGACCGCGGATATAGCCCCCGACGACGTGCTCCAGCGTATCCAGCAGGAAGAAGCCTCTTTTCTGTTGCGAGAGCGGCATATTTTCGCGCAGCCTGCTCGCCAGCCGCTTGCCATCCAGCAGGAAGTAAATACTGATCATAGCGATCACTATCACATCCAGCACAAAGTTGAAGATATCGCGCAGCAGCGGCACGGCATCGTTGGCTAACCCTCCGAGATGGCTGATCAGAAGCTGGCGGGCTTCCTGAAGCTGTGTTATGCCGACACCGAGTGATTGAAGGGTTGTTTCCAGTGGGGAAGGACTGCTGCCGGGAGCAGATGCCAGCAGTCCACCTAGCGTTCTTTTGAGTTCACTGACCTGGATAATGGCGGCGCGCATGAGAAAATAGAGAATGATGCTGATAGCGCCAAACACAAAGATATACACCAGCAGGATAGACAGCAGGCGCGGCAGGCGCTTTTGCAACAATATCACCAGGGGCGCGAGCGCGAAGGCCAGAATGGCTGCTATGGAGACCAGGATGAGCGAGCGAGCTACATGAGACGCAGCCCACAAGATCACTGCCGTCAGACCGATCCAGGCCAGTATAACGAGAGGTATGGCAAGCGGCCGCAACCATTTCGCGCCGGAACTGAAATCCAATCGCCATATCACCGGTCGGGAGCCATTTACCTGCGTCTCTGCTATCGATGCCTGCGACGATGAAAGAGAGATGGTATTGTCACCGTTGCTGAAACGTAATGGTTTGCCACATTTTGGACAAAAGGTGGCGACTTCGGGGCAGTTCATGCCACAATGCATACAGTACATGATAATTCCTCCTGTTCCCTACGTCCTGATAGAAATTATTGAAAACGGCTACACCCCTGGAAGGTAGCGTTTGAACTCCGGGCGCGGCCCCTGGTACCCTTCTGACTTGTGTTCGGCGAAGATGATGGTCTTGATGTTGCCGCGCACGGTGAAGTCAGCCACCACGCGCATCCAGCGCGGCGCGAGCAGCGCCACCAATTCGTCAAGAATGAGATTCGTGGCAGCCTCGTGGCTGATCTGGCGGTTGCGGTACTGGTTGATGTAGAGCTTCAAGCTTTTCAATTCGACAACGGACTTTTCCGGCACGTAGTCGATGATGATGGTGGCGAAATCGGGGAAGCCTGAGCGCGGACACAGGCAGGTGAACTCCGGTATCTCGAAATGCGTGACGTAATCGCGTTCGGGGTTTGAATTGGGCCATGCCTCTAGCTGGTTTGCTGCGATCTCTTCGATGCCATAGCGACCGGGTATGCGTTGCTGGGTTTCGTTTTCCATGATGGGTAATGTGGCTCCTTGTAATGATAACGTGTTAGACTTCGACAGGCGGAATCTCTTCTCCTGCCTGGTAACGATGTTTGTGCTTCGCGGTGATGACGGTAACGCTGCCTGTCCCCTGGACGCTCCAACGACTATCCGATACGACGAGGGCGGTTGCGCCGTCCACACCGACTACGGTAATTTTACTACGTCCAATATTGGCGATGGTAGTGGTCATTGCTTTCGGTATCTCGTCGAAATGGGGAATAATGGCGATACCGGGGACGAGTTCAAGCGCGGGAATGGTGCGCCAGAACTGCGGAAAATCGAAGAGGACCGCGCCCATGACCATTGCGCCAGCGGAGCAGCCGGCGATCACACCGCCGCGCTCGTATACCTGTTGAATAGCGCGCCACGCACCCGTACCCTTGAGCGTTTCCAGCAGATACGCTGGTTTCCCGCCTGAAAAGTAGATGAAGTTGGCGAAGGCAAGCTTTTCGGCGAAGATGGGGTTGTTGGCGTCTTCGCGGGTGAGCAGCATAAGAGGCTCGACCTGCGCGCCGAGCCGGGTGAAATGCTCAACCCCCAGGTCGTTCCAACGTTCGGGCACGCCCGCGCCGTCGGGCGCTGAAGCCGTTGGCAAAACAACCACACGCGGTGAATCATGAAGCTGTTCAAGCAGGTATTGATCGACAGGATTCATTTTAGGGAGATATTCCCCCGCTCCAACGAGCGCGATGATTCCACGAGTGACGGTAGACATGCGGCTGGCCTTTCTTTTCTTGTGTTTGCAGATATTATGGCACATAAAACCTGAGATTTGGGGGAAGACAGCCTATGTTTCAATTTGACGCTTCTGATTTCTACGTGTTACAGTATAACGAATAGCGAAAATACACACCACCAATAATTTCAGAGCGATGGGTGCGTTCTCATCGTGTAGCCCCGGTGGGAGGTCCAGCTCGCGGCGGGTCGTGCGCTGGACGTTTTATTCATAAGGAGGATGCGCCGCAATCATGTCTTCAACTTACTTACCAGACCAGGATGCGCTTATTGTACCTGAAGGAGATGCTTTCGCGGAAAAGTTTGCTCTGGAGGGTCTGACTTTTGATGATGTCTTGATTATTCCTGCTGCCTCATCGGTGTTGCCCCGCGAAGTTTCCACCATTACTCGCCTGACTCGTTCCATTACCATCAATATTCCGGTGATTAGCGCGGCCATGGATACCGTGACCGAAGGCCGTTTAGCCATTGCGCTGGCGCGCGAAGGCGGCCTGGGCGTGATTCATCGCAACCTGTCCATCGAGGCACAGGCGGAAGAGGTCGATAAGGTCAAGCGTTCGGAGTCGGGCATGATTACCGATCCCATCACGATGGAGCCGACCGCGCTGTTGAGCGAGGCGCTGGCGGCTATGAAACGCTTTCATATATCGGGCATTCCTATTACAGAGCATGGCAAGTTGGTAGGTATCCTGACGAACCGCGACATTCGCTTCGAGACCCGCTATGATCGCCCCGTTGCCGAACTCATGACGCGCGAACGTCTCATCACGGTGCCGGTGGGGACGACGCTGGAGCAGGCGGCTGATAGCCTGCATCGCTACAAAATTGAAAAGCTGCCGGTGGTGGATGAGCATGGCATCCTCAAGGGTCTGATTACCATGAAGGATATCCAGAAGAAAATTCTCTATCCCAATGCCGCGAAAGATGAGTTTGGACGCTTGCGGGTGGGCGCGGCGGTAGGGGTTGGCCCGGACGTAGATGCGCGCTGCGCCGCGTTGATCGAAGAGGGCGTAGATTTGCTGGTCGTCGATACATCTCACGCTCATTCGCGCATGGTGCTGGAAACCGTCGCGCACATCAAGGCGCAATTTGGCGCGAAGGTGCAGTTGATGGCTGGCAACGTCGTGACAGCGGAGGCGACCGAGGCATTGATTGCGGCTGGAGTTGATGCAGTGAAGGTGGGCATTGGCGCTGGGTGTTTTGCAGCCGGAACTCGTGTTCTGATGGCCAATACCACTTATAAGAACATTGAGGAGATCCAGCCTGGCGACCGTGTTATTAATATGAATGGTGAGCCAGTTACCGTCATTAAGGCTTGGTGTACCGGCATTCGCGAGGTCATGACGCTGCGACACACAGCTTCTTATCGTCACACACAGGTGACACCAGACCACCGCTATCTTGTCGGCGATCTCGCTACGGTTAGTGCCGCTACAGTGGCTTCAAGAGGATATATGAGTGTTCTGGAGAATCCGACTCGCTTTGGTGTCTCTAAGATTCGATGGAAAGAGATCGGTGAAAGCGAGCGCGATACTATGCTGCTCCCAAGACATATCGCATTTGAGCTTCCACAAGACTTTGAGATCGACCTGCGCGAGTTTGCCATCCGGCAGGAGAAACAACTGGCGCGGTATCGGACAACTATTACAGATTCCTACGAGTTAGGATATATCTTCGGGACGTTTCTCGGCGATGGTCATGCATTCATCGCTCCCTCGCGAAACTCTGTACAGGGGCGAGTTTCATGGTATTTCGCGTATCATGAACAGGAGATAACTGCGAAACTTGTCCGCTGCTTGAAAGAGGTGACAGGTATAGATGTCGTGCCAACACCAAACAAGAGCAAAACTGACATTCACCTGTACTCACTCCAGTGGGCAAGATTGTTTGCTCAGTTTGGCAAACGCCAAGAAAAGCATCTACCAGAAAGATACCTGAGTGCTAACCGTGGCTATCTCCGCGGCCTCTTCGATGGTCTTATAGATAGTGATGGTTGTATAACTTCGGACGGTCGCTTCAATTTTCGTAACACCTCGCAACAGATTGTCGAGCTATTCAATGTACTCTGTTTCCTCCTGGAAGGGAGTTTTCCTAACTGTGATACGAGGAAAGCCAGTGCCGGGGGGCTAAAGAACGCATCTGACGATCGGTGTCGTATTAGTTACAGTTCTCGTCTCAATGTCTCACATGAGCAGCGTTTACTTTCAAAGTATCAGGTTGTGAAGCGGCTTGACACACATCGTTCTGGCATAGCAGCGCCGGTTTATGACATAGAGGTCGATTGTTCCACCCATAGCTTCATCGCTGATAATGCTATTGTTCACAACTCGATCTGCACAACTCGCGTGATCGCGGGCGTGGGCGTGCCCCAGATTACGGCCATCTACGATTGCGCGCTCGTGGCACGCCGCTATGATGTGCCGGTAGTGGCCGACGGTGGCATCCAGTATTCCGGCGACATCGCCAAGGCTATCGCGGCAGGCGCGGATACGGTCATGCTGGGCAGTATGCTGGCTGGCGTTGATGAGAGTCCCGGCGAACTGATTATCTCACGCGGCGAACGCTACAAAGATTACCGGGGCATGGGTTCGATTGCTGCCATGAAGCAGCGCAGTTTCAGCAAAGACCGCTACTTCCAGAACGACATCATTGAGGAGAGCGGCCTGATTGCCGAGGGCATCGAGGCGCGCGTTCCTTATAAAGGGATGCTGGGGCCACTGGTCTATCAACTGGTTGGCGGGCTGCGCCAGTCGATGGGCTACGCGGGCTGCGCTACCATCGCCGAAATGCAAGGAAAGTCGCGCTTTGTGCGTATCACCAACGCCGGTTTGCGCGAAAGCCATCCACACGATGTGACGATCACAAAAGAAGCGCCGAACTATGGAGCCAATCGCCGGTAACTATTGAACGGCTACCCAGAAGTTTGAAATTGCGCAGAAATGGGAGTTCATACGTTCTCTTTCGTAGGAATGCAGTAATGCAAAGAGGAACGAGGGCGACTAATGCCATCCATTAGCCATGATGTCCTATTTGATTGCGTCTGGCAGCGGTATCAGAGTAGAATGGTGTGAGACCATGCAACGAAATCAGGTTGTTATCTGGTGAGTACGGAGGAAAGAATGGTTGATCTCAAGCAAACCCTGAGCCGCTTTCTATCAATTCCTGGAGTGCGGCTGGCTGTGCTGGTAGGGCGTGATGGATTGATGATAGAAGGGCTTACGCGCGACGGCAAGGAAGATATGGAGGCAGTTGCCGCGATGATGACCTCCAGCCTCAATACTGCCGAGGCGCTGGGCCATGACATTGCGCGTGGCAATGTGGTAGGAGTATTGCATGAGTACGAGCATGGATTAGTCAGCGTTGACCCCCTGGGCGATTTTGCCCTGATGGTCACTATGTTCGATAATGCTGCAAGCATTGGCCGCGTGCGACACATGGTGAAAACCAGCCGCACCGAAATTCTTGAGGCGCTTGATATTACCTGAAGCGAAGTTGTACAACGTAATGGCTTGTGTACCCGATTTGCACGTACACTGAGGGCGTAGCGTACATGGAACAATTAACCAATCTTATTATCTCAGATCATGAGCTTACTCTTATCTCTAATGTCTTATTTAAACTAATGAATGATACCAGCGCCTCCTCTGTCATGTTGCTTGACAAGAGCGGTCAGGTCGTGACCACGCAGGGAAGCAGTGCCAGGCGTAACGCCACTTCCCTGGGCGCGTTACTGGCCGGTGCGTTCTCTTCCTCTCGCCATGTCGCGGAATTGCTTGGTGAAAAGGACTTCCGCACCATCTTCCAACAGGGTGTGCATGAGAATATTTATACGACCATGATCGAAGATCAATGGCTGCTGGTCATTGTGTTCGATAAGCTCACCCACATCGGGCTGGTCAAAGTGCTTTCAAAGAAGGCTTCCGATGAATTGAGCCGCACGTTGGAGCGAGTGCGGGCCGATACGACGCGCCAGAAATCTTCGGTGCTGAATATCCAGTTCCGCTCCTCCGTTGAAGACACCATCGATCTGCTTTTCCGCGATTAGGGGAACCTGGCACATGGCGCTCATAAATATAGCCTCACACGAGATCCACTGCAAGATCGTGTACTACGGTATTGGATACTGCGGTAAAACCACCAACCTGCAATACGTGTTCAAGAGCATCAACCCGTCGGTGCGCGGGGATATGCTCAGTATCGCGACGGAGACCGAACGCACGCTTTTTTTCGATTTCCTGCCGCTCGACCTGGGCACGGTCTACGGCTTTCGCACGCGCTTCCACCTCTACACCGTGCCGGGTCAGATCCTCTACGAACGCACGCGCCTGGCCGTCTTAAATGGCGCGGACGGCATCGTCTTTGTTGTGGACTCGCAGGCCGAGAAGTTTGAAGAAAATGTGCAGAGCATCACCGAACTGGAAATGAATTTGCGCCGCCTCGGTAAAGACCTGACCAACTTCCCCATCATCATGCAGTGGAACAAGCGCGATATGCCCTCAGCCTTGCCCGTGCCAGTGCTCGAACGCTATCTGAACCGCCGCCGCTTCCCCAGCTTCGAGGCGGTCGCTTCCAGCGGCACAGGCGTGTATGCCACCCTGCGCTCCATCAGCAAGCGCGTCATGGCCCAGTTATGATCCTCTTCCGCCAGAGGGCGGGAGGTTCTTTCACCTACCCCAACGCTTCTAACCTACCGTGTCGGTAGACCAGCCCTTGTTGGTTTGGCGCAAGACTTTGGGCAGACGCGCTCCGGCGCGGGGAATACCCACGCTTCGGGGCAAGACCTGCCCCTGATTGACATCGATGTTATATTGTAGCCGTCGTTCAACATTGGCTATAAAAGGATTTCTGTATGAAAAAGGATTTCCCGATGAGGATACGAATTCAGGCGCGAAGCTATTTCTCACAAGAGCATATCAAAGCAGCAGCATTATTTACAAGGCAGACATACCAGATAGAAGAAGACTATAGACGCAATGGAGTTATTAATGATGAGTTAATTGAAGATCACCGCTCGTTTGTTTCGGGAGCAGTATTTGCTACCGTGTCATTTATTGAGGCCTCGATAAATGAGTTATTTGCAGATGCATTAGAACATCCAGGTAGTGATATCACCGTAAACATTGACCCTGATACCAAACTATTATTGGCCCAAATGTCGAAGCTTAGAGTTCTCAGGCCTTTAAGTACATTACCGAAATTTCAAATGGCCCTTTCCCTTAGTAAAAAAGGTCTACTCGATGAAGGTGGAACTCCCTACCAAGACGTTAATACCCTCATTGTCATTCGCAATACTCTCATCCACTCTGAACCATTTTGGGAGCGCGGGGAAGAAACCGCAATAGATAAACAGATACTACATTTACAGCAAGCAAACAGGTTTTCTCTTAATCCATTGAGGGTAGGAAGAACAAATAGTTTCTTCCCTGATCTCTGCTTGAGTCATGGGTGTGCAGAATGGGGAGTTAAAAAGAGCTTAGAACTTGTTACCTTGTTCTCATCGAGAATAGGGGCAACCATCATATTTGATGCGAACAACCCTAGATTAAAAACTCAACCTGAATCATTCTTAACAGAAGATGCCCCGAAGAGGAGTTGAAAAACTTCAACTAATGGAGTTTAATGATTTGCTAACATTCGCGAACTATGTGAGGTACGCTGCCCTGTATAAGTTGCATACCTTCTAATTTTAGATCTGGGATTGCATTTTTGGGTAGGAGGAACGAGGATGGCAATCGGCGTAGGTCAACTTCTTGGCAATTATCGTCTGCAAAGCCTGCTGGGTAGAGGAGGCTTCGCTGAGGTCTATCTAGCTGAGCATATTTACTTAGGGACGCATGTTGCCATCAAAGTATTAGGCATCCAGATAACCAGCGTTAATATTGAGCTTTTCAGCAAGGAAGCACGCATTATCGCGAACCTTTTCCACCCTTATATCATGCGGATACTCAACTTTGGCATAGAGCGCGGCATCCCTTACTTAGTGATGGACTATGCACCCAATGGCACATTACGTCAACGCCATCCAAAGGGTACGATTCTACCGATTGATACTATTATCCCCTATATCAAGCAAATTGCTCCCGCATTACAATACATCCATGAAAGAAAACTGATCCATCGCGATATCAAACCAGAAAATCTATTAATAGGACGTGAAGGCGAGATCTTAATTAGCGATTTTGGTATTGCTATTGTGGCCCATAGTACTCGATCTCTGAATACAGAGGGCGCATCTGGTACTATCTACTATATGGCTCCTGAGCAGATTCAAGGTAAGCCTCGTCCAGCTAGTGATCAATATGCACTTGGTATACTGGTTTATGAATGGCTTTGTGGTACACCACCTTTCACCGGGACTTCAATGGAGATAGGAATGCAGCATCTGCTAACCATACCTCCACCATTGTCTGAGAAGCTTTTAATGGTCTCACGTGAAGTTGAGCAAGTGCTCCTAACTGCACTTGCAAAGGATCCGCACCAGCGCTTTGGAAGCATACAGGCCTTTGCTAGCGCTCTAGAGCAGGCAAGCATATCATCAATAGGGAGAACTATTTGCACTTACATTGGGTATTCTTCTGGCATGTGGTCACATGATAGCAAATACATTGCCTGTGAAGATGTGCAACAATATGTGAAGGTAGCTGTACACATCTTGAATGCAATCGATGGGACGCAAATCCACATCTTTCGCTCCAACTTTTATGAAGCCATTTCGGTAGTATGGAAACACAATATTCCCTTAATTGCTATTGCAAGAAAGGGCGAAGTACGCTTGATTAATGTGCTATCGGAACATATAGAGAGCATCTTTTATGTTGAGGGTTATGATCGAGTAACTGATATATCTTTGTCGCCCGATGGTGAATTCATTGCATTGTTGTTTTGCCATACTATCTACGAGGATTTTAACCCTGAATATGACACCTACGTTAAAGTGGAAGTCAGGTTTACTTCTAACGGAGAAATAGCTGGTACATACCTTTTAGATCACACTTTCGATGATATTCCTGACCCTCCTATTGTGTGGTCACCTGATAGTACGTGCATTGCTGTTTGCTCGGTTGAAAAACTACATATCTGGGAGGTGAGTACCCCAAAAGTGCTCTTATTAGAAGCCTACTCATCAATAATTGTCTGGTCTCCTGATGGCACGCGAATCGCCGCCGACGATCAAAATGAAGTGAAGATATTTGATGCACTCACAGGCCTTGAGATTTTGACGTATACGAGTAATCCTCAGATAACAATTAACCACAATGTAACTGCGATTGCTTGGTCTCCTGACGGGAGGCGTATTATTTCAGCGAGTTATCATGAAGAAGAAGATCAGAGTTCCAATGCTATAGTTCAAATATGGGATACATCGGCGGGAGAGAATATAATTACCCGTCAAACCTCGTCTGGATCGGTAGAAAGTTTAGATTGGTCGCCTGATGGCAAACGGATCGCAGTTGGTTTCACAAAAGGGGAGATACAGATATGGTTCGCATCCTAAATCTTAACCGGTTAGGGCAGCACGAAGTCAGTTTTGTAGATACTATTGGAGTTCCCCTGTTGCACTGGAATAGCAAACGAGGGAGCATTATTCTGAAATTGACATCCGCTGCCCAGTTTTAAAACTGGCATCAACAACAATGCATATTTATGGCCTCGACTTTACTTCATCTCCCACGCGCCGCAAACCCATCACCTGCGCCTGCTGCGAACTCTACGATACCATCCTGACCGTCAAAAGCTGTCTCAAACTGACCTCGTTCGACGCGTTTGAAACATTCCTGCGCAGCGATGGGCCCTGGCTGGCCGCGCTCGACTTCCCCTTTGGTCAGCCCCGCAAACTGATTGCCAACCTCGGCTGGCCCCAAAATTGGCAAGGCTACATGGGCATTATTGCATCCCTGAGCAAAGCGGAGTTTGAAAACACCCTGCTTTCCTATCGTGCCAGCCGCTCTCCCGGAGATAAACTGCACCTGCGCATCACCGATCAACTGGCGGGCGCCATCAGCCCCATGATGCTGCATCGCGTCCCTGTTGGCAAGATGTTTTTCCAAGGCGCGACCCGACTGTTCAATTCGCCAATCAGCATTCTCCCCTGTCGTCCAACGTTCGATAATCGCATAGCCGTCGAAGGCTATCCTGCGCTTGTAGCGCGCAAGCTGATTGGCAAACGCAGCTACAAAAGCGATATGCGCGGTCAACAAACCATTGATAGAGAAATGGCAAGACAGGAGATTGTGAAGGGGCTAATTTCTGAGCGATTGGTGGAGTTGTATGGTTTGTCGATTGAGATGTCTGATGGAATGGGGAAGACGCTGGTACGGGAGAGCATGGGCGACATGTTGGACGCGGTGTTGTGCGCGGTTCAGGCGGGTTGGGCGTATATGGAGCGGGAAAGAGGGTATGGCATACCTGCGGAATGCGACAGAGATGAGGGATGGATTGTGGATGCCTTTAAATCAGCACTCCAGCGATCCCCACCAGTGTCACAATCACACCAATAATAGCCGCTATCGAGGGTATCTCGCCCAGCAAGAAAATACCCAGAATGATTCCTCCTGTCACTTCTTGTGTGGCGATCAGGTTGGCGTAGGTGGCGTGGACGCGGCGCACGGCGGCGTTATAGAGCGTATGCCCAAGTCCGAGCGGGAAGACGCCCAGCGCGACGACCGCGCCGATGGCTCCCAATGGGTAGGCGTGCGAGAAGGCGAAGAAGAGCGTGACGGGCAGGAGCCATAGCGCGGCCAACCCATAGACGTTGGTAGTGTAGCGGAAAAGTGGATGGCGGTCACGTTCGCCGCGTCCCGCTACCGAATAGATGGCGAAGCAGATGCCGGACATGAGCGC
The DNA here is from genome assembly GCA_963769535.1 of uncultured Chloroflexia bacterium. Classification (GTDB taxonomy): domain Bacteria; phylum Chloroflexota; class Ktedonobacteria; order Ktedonobacterales; family Ktedonobacteraceae; genus CF-113. Next base: position 156,365 of record CAVYMC010000012.1, read on the forward strand.
GATGCCATCACCGAGTACCATACAATGGCCGGGAGAGGCGAGCGAGCAGGCGGTGTAGTTCGGCTGGAAACCGGCCATGATGGCTATACCAATGATAGCTATAGCGATGCCCACGTATTTACGTTTCGGCAGCGGTTCATGCAAGAAGATGGCCGAAAAGAGCGTGACAAAGATGGGCGAGGTATAGGCCAGGGCCAGCGCGTGCGCGATGGTCGTGAAGCTGAGCGAACTGATGTAAGTGAGAAAATGCAGGGCCGTTACCAGCCCGTAAAAGAGGAAACGCGGCACTTCCTGGCGTTTCAATAGCAGGCGCTGGCGGGTCAGTATGCCCATCGTGGCTACGAGCAGGGTAGCGATTGCCAGCCGCCAGAAGGCGATTTCAACGGAGGTGAACGGGCTGGACCAGCGCACGAAGATAGGGCTGGTAGAGAAAAAGAAAACGGCCAGGCAGACGTACAGCAGGCCGATTTTTGATTGCTCGAACGGGCTTTGCAGCTACGGCATCGACCGGTTGTTCAGTTTGTGCCATGACACCGTTCCTGTTTCATGCGCGCAGCGTGGCGATGAGACGTTTGGAATGCAGCGCGAGATCAATAGCGTCGAGCGGTCCATGCGCCAGCACATCAGCCGCGTGTAATGCCAGGAGAGACAGGCCCTCGTCTGCCATGACGGCGATGCTGATAGCGGCGATGTTCAACATGGCCGCGTCGTTTGCGCCATTGCCGAAAGCGATCACATGCTCTGGCCCCAGTTGCTGCACGAAGCGCTGCTTGTCCTCGCCCGTGCTGATGATGCGCAGCGAGATGCCTAGAGCGCGTTCAAGTTCCGGGATATTGCCATGCGTGCCAGCCGTCAAGATATGGATAGATAGATGCTCTCGAAGTCTTTGCAGGCGTTCAGCGACCCCTGCTATCAGCACACCATCAACCGCGATAGTCCCATTGACATCGAAAACCGCGTCGGTTAGCTCAATTAGCCCTCTGCCGGGGATATCTATACGAATCATGTGAGGCGTCCTTTATTAAAAAAATATTTGTGGGAATGGAATAAATCGCGTCCATCGTCCTGATGATTATTGATGACTGAATAGGGTAATGATATCCATTGGGACGTTTGCGGCCCCGGCGTCCTGATGAATTTTGCCGACCGAATCGGGGAATCCGCTCACCGGGACGCTTGCGTCCCCAGTGTCCTGATAATGTTTGCCGACCGAATCGGGGAATCCGCTCACCGGGACGCTTGCGTCCCCAGTGTCCTGTAGGGACAAGGGGCGGGGTTGGGTGGATGAGGGGGCCTTGTGCTTGTCCTCGTGGGGGCGCGATCATCCTGCCTTACGGAACCCCAACGAATCGCATTGCGACGAGGACAAGCACAAGGCCCCCACTCATCCCCACATCCACCCCTTGTCCCTACAGGACGGGGCAGTACGCATTGCTGCATTCGGTTGTCAAAGTTCATCAGGACGGGGGCGGACGGAGCCAGGCAATTACTCTATTCGATTGTCAAGGTGTGCGGTGTTTCATGTTGCTACATCAACTGATGGCGTACAGTCGTGTCTGGCGGCGCTCGTCCAGCATTTCGGGGGTTGCGCCCATGCCAGCCAGAGCCAGCGATGCGGAGAGTCGCACCGGGCGAGGCAATTGCTTGTTGCCGGACATGCGTCGAAGCGGTGTGACCGAGGCAGCCTCGTTCAATAGCGTCAATAGCCAGACGATAGATTGGCGTTCACGGGGTTCGCTGCGATGCAGGGAATGCACAAGCTGAGTTGCCAGTTGTTTCCCGAAACGCGCTTTATTGTACAGCAGATGTTGTTGCATCTCGCTGGTAGTTAGTGTTGGATCGTTCACAAGTCGGATTAGCTCGTTTACCTTCAGACGAAGTTGTCTGCGTGTTTCAAGCTCCACAATGTTCCAGCCGTAATCACGGGTCTCTTCATCAACCTGGAACAGCCTGGCGCCTTTTTCTTCCATCAAGATTTGCCCTTCCAGAGTCTTGTGTGGCTCTGACACAGTGTTGTTTCAACACACTTGTCAATCATGCTCATCCTTTCTCATGCGAAAGGGTATAAACAAACGGCTCTCTTTGCGCTGCAATCATCTCTAACAGTTCATGCAGCCCGTCAAGCGCGGCTTTACGCAGTTCGGCATTCAACGTGTTATCGGCTTCAAACTCGTCCTCATCTAAGACGAGTGGGACGCCTTGCGGGTCAACCCACACATCGAGCAGCAAATCCACCTGCTCGATGCGCTCATCGAAAAGAGAAGCTGGTTGCGCGATATTGCAATACCAGCCTTTTCTCTGCCCACCGGCGTCGGCAATGTCAAAAATATTGTACCAACGGTCGCTATAATAGTATTCGGTAAAACAATCTCCCGGCTCGAAACGAACATAGCCGAGATCTTTGGTTGCCCGTTTCCAGTATGCCTGTATAACTACGCCGTTCTCCAGATGCCTGACAATCTCGCCTTCATACTGGATTCTGGCCTCGCCAGACGTATTAAGTTTGACTACAGTTACCATTCCTCTTGCTCCCGGACAGCTAGATACTAGTGTACAATATTTCCACCTAATATGCAAATTATTATAACCCCGGCGGTTGGAAAACGCTCGCTGCATATTTGTAGGGGCGGGGACGGCGGATGATGGGCAGAGGGGACGCTTGCATCGCCCGCGTCTCTTGTATCGAATACCAACGAATCGCCCTGGCAACGGGCTACGGCGGGCGACGCAAGCGTCCCCTCCCATCCACATTACCACCCCCGCCCCTACAGACAGGCATAGCTCCGTAATAATTCGAGTGTGCTTTTGAGCTTCTCTATATCGCGTGTGCCGTCGTGATTAACAACCGATGCTTCCAGGCTGATCGAGCCATTGTAGTGACGTTCTTTGAGGGCGGCGAAGAAACGAGAGAAGTCGATAGCGCCTTCGCCGGGGTGCAGGTAGCGGCGGTAGTTGTTGGTTGAATACATAGTGCCGTCATAGTCTTTGATGTGGATGTGTTGGATGCGCTGGCTTTGCCAGAGCCATCCGGCATCCAGCGCGGCTTCGAGTTGCTGGTGCAAGGCCAGAAACTCGGTGTCCAGGGCGATATAACAGCGGTTGTCTTGCTCGACTGCGCGGCGCGCGTTGCCGAGCGGATCGCCGCTCCTGCAAGGGACGGTCTCGACTGCCAGGGTTAGCCCGTATTGCTCTGCCATGGTGATGCAGTCTGGCAGGGTTGCCAGGTTATCGGCTAATCTATCGTCCGAATCTGGCAGACCCCACAGGTGAAAGACCAGCGTCTTCGCCTCCACTACTTGTCCCAGACGGCAACCCGCCTGCAACCATCGCCAACCCTGCGCGCGTTCTGCGGATTGCGGACTAATTAAGGCCGGGCCAATGCCCTTTTCGGCATGAATGGCCGGGATGCGCAGGCCAGAGGCGCGTAACCCGGCGGCAATGAGTTCGATTTCGTCCGTCCAGCCTGGGAAGAACATCACTTCGAGACCATCCACCGCCAGCGTTGGGCCGTACTCTAAAATAGACTGGTAATCGGTGAGTTCCGGGAAACGACTGAATGCCCCGGTTGAGCAAAGTAGCTGCATTCTCTCCATTATGCTCCGATGATACCTCCCAGCCCCGTCTGAAAACCGCAGCGCTCGTAAAACGCCTGATGCTCAGGCACAAAATCGACATGAATAATAGTAATGCCGCGCGCTTGAATGCGCGTTATGGCCTCAGTCACCAGCGCCAGCCCGATGCCCCGCCGCTGCCATGCCGGATGCACTATCACATCGATAAGCACAGCGTGTCGCACTCCGTCGCTGAGGATGGCGCACCATGCCACGAGTTTACCGCTATCGTCAAATCCGCTCACAGTTCCCCAGTAACCCTGCAAAGCGGCGGGATTATCGTCATCTGCGCGATCCCAGCCAACGGCCTCGCGTAAATCACAGATACTCGCTGGTGAAACGGGAGCGTTGTATTGAAATGTAATGGTGGTGATGGTTGTGGTTCCTTATGCATATGCGCAATATTTCCAGCAGTATACCATAGCAACATGCAAATGCAACTTGTTATTTCACTGACCTGACGATATTTATCGCGCCTTGTGGACAGCGAGCCGCCGCGTTGGTGTGCGCGTTCTGGTGAGGAATGAGGCGGGGAAAGAGCGATTGGAGGTTGTCAGGCGATAGGTGGTATGATTCTCTGTCCTGATGATGTTTTTCCTAAATGTAGGGGCGGGGGAGGTGTTGGGATGGGTGGGGACGCTTGCGTCGCCCTGGGGTGAAACAAACGATGGTTGTGTTTATCCCAATGATGGTTACGACAACCCCGGCAGAGAGGTGACAATCTCGACGGAGGGAATGACAACCCCGGCAGAGAGGTGACAATCTCGACGGAGGGCTTTCTCGGTAAGATCAGAAATTTCAACCCCTAACGCCAGGGCAATCTTCTCTAAGGTGAGAATGTTCACTCCGCCGTAGGGGTTATTATATAGTCTTCTTATCGTGGTGATATGCACATCGGACATACGAGAAAGTTTGGACTGACTGATGCCCCTTCCCTCCGCGATTTCCTTGATACGAAGACGCAAGATATATACCCCTTTTCCCCTTACAGTTTAGCTCAAAAAAGATACACGAAGCCACCCCTACTTTTCGTCTGGTACTTCCTCGGTGAGATCGGAGAGAGGAACGCCTAACGCACGCGCAATCTTATCCAGGGTGTTGATGTTCGCTCCTCCATAGGGGTTTCTATAGAGGCGCTTTATTGTGTTGAATGTAACATCCGAGGCCCTGGATAGCTTCATCATACTAAATCCTTTTTCCTCGGCTACTTCCTTTACGCGCAGACGCAGCATAGATGCCCCCTCAGTGTTTGTCTCGATTATATAGGAGCGTTCTACTTGACGGGACTACATAATATAGGGTATTCTATTAAAGGTACCTATTTTTATGTAGTCGGCCAGAAGGGAGCAAACATGAAGCACTATCTGTATACGCTGCAAGTTGATCGTGGGAAGGCCGCGCCAATAGAGTTGTTTATTATCTATGCCGTTGAATTGGAAAGTCAGGAGCAGAAGAGAAAGAGCCGTGTTATATAGCATCTCATGGATAGAAAACAGAAGAGACGAATGCCGATGTGTTCTAGGGGGACAGCGAAGAAGAGGTTAGAGAGGATATAAGGCTCTACGCTGAGAGGACGAGACTCGAACGTTAGATACTTGAAAATAGAAAAGCACCCTCGTGGGTTATGGTTAGAAGGTAAGTTTTGGCCTGCTGAAGAAAGGAAGCGCAATGCTTGAGAACCAAAAGCGCAAGGAGGTCAATGTCAGGACATGAGAAATTTCGGCCATACTCTTTTCAAAATGGGTGTGAATATGGTATAGTTCTGTCGGAGGGATGGCTGAGTGGTCTATAGCGACTGTCTTGAAAACAGTTGGATGAAAGTCCCGGGGGTTCGAAATCCCTCTCCCTCCGCCGGAAGGGTTGTGTGGCCCTTTTGATTTCTGCTTCCTCTGGTATCCGGCCAGGCAGGTCGGATGTGGTTTGAAAAAGCAAACGTATGAGGATCGAAGCATGGCGGAGATACCTGGGGAGTGTATCTCCGCCTTTACGATGAATTCCGACATCGCGGTTGGGAATGGAAGTACCTGTTTGTTTCTTCCAGGCATCGTCGTAAAGCTATCGCAACGTTTCGTAGTGGACTCTCGCGCAGGGATGTGACGCCGTGGAGCAACTGTGTTCGCGGATAGCCTTCCGGTGTCTAGAGCCGTTTTTGGACGGGCGGTGTTTAGTGTCATTCATAGGTTCGTTAGATCAGTTTGACCTGTCGATTATTTTGCAGAGAATTGAGTCGTATAAGAAAACCGGATTGCTTGTAGTAAAGCAGGGAGAGCGCGTTGTAGAACTCTCGTTTCGACAGGGTCAGTTGCTTTGTATTGGTCCGGTTCGACCGGACATTTCGCTGGCGGACCGGCTGTTACAGGCCGGAGTTATTTCGCAGGAAGTCGTTTTGACACCGGGCGCTGACCGCTACCGCGAGGTAGGAGCTGCGCTCTCCTTGATCGACCTAGGGTATGTCAACCAGCAGAGCCTCTATCGCTGGGCCTTCAACGAAGCTACCCGCGTGATTGAGGCGCTGATTGCCTGGACAGATGGCGAGATCTATTTCGAGGAAAATCAGCCGCCGCCGAGTGATCGACTGTTGATTGCCCTCCCCATCTCGTCGATGCTCCCCGAACAACCCTCCGAAGCTCTTGCCCAACCTGTGACTATTGGCGCGGTTCCTTCCACTGCTGTTGCGCACCCTGCTTATAGCGCAGCCAGCGTCGCCCAGAGCAGCATTTCTAATGCGCCAACCATGCACGGGGAAGAACCCGCTTTCTTCGACGACACAACGGCCATGTCATCCTTTTTTTCATCGCCCGGTACAGCGCCGGACACTGAGCGCAATACCGATGCCCTGTCGCGATCAATGATGGGAACGCTTTTACCGCCGCAGCCTGTGACTACACCAATGACGCCCGCGCGCGTGAACACTGCCTATATGCAGCCCCAGATGGTATTAAATCCTGTAGACCTTTCCGCTTTTCGCGAGCAGAACCCTCGCATCCCATTTACGCCCGATCAGTGGCGACTCTTTACACGCGCGGACGGCCAGACCACGTTGCAGATAGCCGCTCAGGAATTGAGCATGTCGCCTGACCAGGTGTGCCAGGTGGCCGGAGAACTGGTAGCTCTTGGTGTCATTACGCTATCCCTTCAGGCTTACGGATACGGAGATGTGAACGAGCTATCACCCATTTCGCGCGAATACATCCAGGCTGGCCTGAGCAATGGCATGATGGCGCCTGGATATGCAGCGTCACCCGCGCAGCCCTGGGACGCGGCACAGCCTTCACCGAACCCGCGCGGTCGCTTCTCCCTATCCTATCCCATCGAAACACATTCGCAGTGGGGCAACGGCGGCAACGGCGCAATCTTCGTGCTGGGCAACGGCTGGGTCGTCGCTCCAACCAACGCGCAGCCCTCGCAGCCTCTGCCCGTGAGCCAGTACGATGAGCGCGGTCGCGTCTATGCGAAGGCGGGGTAGTCAAAAATGAACATGAACGACCAAACTCGGTAATATACGTGGCCTCGTCCCGATGATGTTTAACGACCAAAATCGGTAATACCACGAACCGGTCGCCCCGTCCTGATGAACTTTGACAACCGAATGCAATATTGCGCGTTGCCCTGGCGTCCTGATGAACTTTGACAACCGAATTGGGGAATCACTCGAAACACGCCCGCCCCTTGTCCCTGATGATGTTTGACAACCGAATGCAGCAATGCGCGTGGCCCCGTCCTGTAGGGACAAGGGGCGGATGTGGGGACGGGTGGGGGCCTTGTGCTTGTCCTCGTCGCAACGCGATTCGGTTGGGGTTCCGTAAAGCATGATGGTCGCACTCTGACGAGGACAAGCACAAGGCCCCCTCATCCACCCAACCCCTCCCCTTGTCCCTACAGAAGAGAACGTCCTCCTCCCTATTTCTGCATTCGATTGTCAAAATTCATCAGGACGATGGGGACGCAAGCGTCCTGATGAGCACAATTCCCCCTATTCGATTGTCAAAACATCATCGGGACGCTGGGGACGCAAGTGTCCCGATAGGTATAATTACCCTGTGCAATTGTCAAAATCATCATAATGGGTATCGAGCATTTCGTGGTCTTTCTAGATTAGTTCGTATAGGATGAATCTTCAGTGAGATGGGAGGTGTATGTGTGTTGAGGCGAAATACTTCATCGCATCGTGAGATGGCGGCGAGAGTCCTGGCGGACGATCCACTTTCCAGCATCGGTCTGGTGGTTGGGCGTAGCCAGGCGATGCGCGACATTGCCGCGCAGGTGAGCCAGGTGGCTGCCTATCCCGATACGACCGTGCTGCTACAGGGCGAGAGCGGCACGGGTAAAGACGTGGTAGCCCACGCTATTCATGCCTTGAGTCGTCGTTCAGCCTATCCTTTCGTCGATATCAATTGCGCGGCGCTGCCCGATACATTGCTGGAAACGGAACTCTTCGGCGTGGAGGCGGGCGCGTTCACTGATGCCAGGGTTTCGCGTGAAGGCTACCTCTTACGCGCCGATGGCGGCACGCTTTTTCTCGATGAAATTGGCTCGATGCCGCTAGTGTTGCAGGCTAAACTGCTGCGTTTCCTGGAGACGCGCAGCTTCCGGCGCGTTGGCGGCACCAAAGAGGTGCATGTCAACCTGCGCGTGATTTCTGCCACGAATGTTGACCTTGCTGCCGCCGTTGCCCGGCGCGCCTTTCGCGACGATCTTTACTATCGTTTGCAGGTGATTACGCTGCGTTTGCCGTCCCTGCGCGAACGCCCGGAAGACATCGAACCCCTGGTCGCGCGCTTCTTACGCCAGTTTTCGCTGGACGAGGCGGAGCAGTTGCGCATAAGCGACGAGGCCATGGAACTCGTGACGCGCTACGCCTGGCCGGGCAATGTGCGCGAACTACGCAGCGCGATCCAGCACGGTCAAATCGTATGTGACGGCCAGTTGATTCGTCCTGCTGACTTGCCCGGCGCGCTACGCGCTTCCAACAGCAGCGTAGCGCAGCGCCTGACCGAGATACAAAACGACATTCACCTGCCTCCCACCGGCATCCATCTGCCCGCCTTCCTGGGCGAAATAGAACGCCGGTTGGTGCAGGAGGCGTTAGAGCAATGTCATGGCAACCAGGTGCAGGCCGCCGCGCTGCTAGGCCTCTCGCGCGACCAGTTGCGCTACCGGATGCATTCTCAGGACAAGAGCGACCAGGGCGGGGGCAAGCCCCGCCCGTACCCTGCTACGAGATGATAGCGATAGGCTTGCGAAGCAAGTCAGGTCGTATAGGGTACGGGCGGGGCTTGCCCCCGCCCTGGAAGACTATTCCACCTCCGGCCAGTCCAGCATCATAGCCTGCGCGGTGTCGCCGGGGCGTACCTGTACGCCGCCTTCGGGCACGATAACCAGGGCGTTGGCGTTGAGCAGCGAGGTCATGATGTTCGAGCCTTGATTGCCGGTTGTGCGGGCTACGAAGCGGCCATCGCGCCAGGTGACGTGGGCGCGCGCGTAGTGCCGTCGCATGGCTACATCTGCCACGCCATCTTTGACTATGACCTCGACCTGGGGGCGCAGCAGGCGCGTGTGTCCCATCATTTTGCGGATGATGGGCCGACCGAATAGTTCAAAGGTAACGGCGGCTGAAACCGGGTTGCCGGGCAAGCCTAAAAGCGGGGTCTGACCGATATGTCCGAAGGCGACTGGCTTGCCGGGACGCATATTGATGCGCCAGAAGTTGATAGCTCCCTGTTCGGCCATGATATTTTTCACGAGATCGAAATCGCCCACGGAGACGCCGCCGGAGGTGAGAATTAAGTCAGATTGCATCGCCTGGCCGAATTTCTCGCGCAGGCTCTCCACCGTGTCTTGCGCCACTCCCAGGCGATGCGCGATGGCTTCCGCGCGCCGCACCGCCGCCTCGAGCAGGTAACTGTTGCTATTGCGGATTTTGCCCGGTTGCAAGGGTTGATCTACATCGATCACCTCGTCGCCGGTTCCCAGGATGGCGACATGCGGGCGGCGAATCACCGGCACCGTGGCTCTGCCGAGCGTTGCCAGGATGCCGATTTCCCAGGGGCCGATCTCTGTTCCACGCGCCAGCACGGTTTGGCCGCGCCGCATATCCTCTCCGGCGGGGCGAATGTTGTTGCCCGGCTCGACCTCTTGCAGTATCTCGACCCACTCGCTTTGCGGGCCGTCGCTGCGCGTGAGTTCCACCTGGATCACCGTATCGGCTCCCGGCGGCACTGGCGCGCCCGTCATAATGCGCATTGTCGTGCCATCGGTGACGGCATGTTGCGTGACATAGCCTGCCGCCACTGTACCGGTCACACGCAGGCGTGGCGGTTGCCCATCAAGCGGTCTGCTATCCTGGCTAAGCAGCGCGAACCCGTCCATAGCTGAATTAGCGAACGGCGGCATATCTTCCTGCGCGATGATATCCCCGGTAAGCACCATGCCCAGAGACTCTGATAGAGGTACTTGTGAAACGCCGAGAGGCGTAATCCCGGCCAGAATGCGTTCAAGGGCTTCTTCTACGCTAATCATTTGTCATTCCCTCGTGATTGCATGTTTGTGATCTCTTGTAGTGACGCGATTCATCGCGTCACTACATAGAATAAATTAGAAAAGCCTGGCACGCCAAAAATAAATTGCGGCGTACCAGGCTTTTCTGAAAATAGTACCTCGTACGAGAGTCGAACTCGTGATCTCCGCCTTGAAAGGGCGGCGTCCTAGGCCACTAGACGAACGAGGCGCGTTCGCCGGATGCTTCCCACACCGGCCAGTTGATTGTACTCTACAGGCTGGTGATTTGTCAAGCAAAAAATTGTGAGAAATTTGAGAGATGTTGGAAGCTGGCGAAGTATTTATAAGGGTTACATATCGGGCAAAATTTGGTATGATAGAATGCAACAGGTGAGAGCCTGAAATTGAGGAGAAATTATGGCAAATAAACAACAATCTGCCGCGCAGCGTCGTGAAAAGCAACGACAACAGCGATCACAACGGTTGCAGGGCGCGCAAAATCGCGTTCAATCAACCCCGGTTGCGAGCCGCAGAAAGCAAACAACGCGCAAACGTGGCTGGAATCAGTCATACATGGTGGGTATCGTGCTTGCCCTGATTGCGGTCATTATAATCACTTTTGTGGTTATCTCGCACATACAGTCAACCGTAACGCCACCGGCGGCAATCAGCTCGCAGGTGTTCAAGGATGTTACACAGGTTGACCCGAATATCCTCTCGGTTGTGGGTACGGGAAAGGTGCAAAATCCACTCAAGGCCGTGCAGGGAACCCCTCTGGCTTTAACTGGACCAACTGGCAAACCAGAGTTTTTGTATATCGGAGCCGAATATTGCCCGTTCTGCGCGGCGCAGCGCTGGGCGATGGTGGTGGCGCTCAGTCGTTTCGGCACATTCAGCCAGTTATTCCAGACCACTTCTTCGGCTACTGATTCTTATCCCAATACGCCTACCTTTACCTTTGATCCCAGGCTGTACAAGGCACCGGTCTATACAAGCCAGTATATCGATTTTGTATCGGTAGAAGAGACGGGTAATGTGCAGGATAATAGCGGCAACTACGCGGTTTTACAGACGCCGACTGCTGATCAACAGAAGGTGCTTAGTACCTACGATGTGCCGCCCTATACCGATGCTTCGAGCGCGGGCAGTATTCCCTTTGTTGATATTGCCAACAAGTTTGTTGCCATCGGCCTGGCCTCGGGTTTTTCGCCGCAGGACCTGGCAGGTATGCAGTGGTCCTCTATTGCCAGCAGCTTGGCCGACACCAGTTCAACCGTCAGCCAGCATATCCTCGGTTCGGCTAACTACCTGACGGCGGGTATCTGTATCGCTACGGGGCAGCAGCCGGCCAGCGTGTGCTCGAACCGATGTCATACAGACTATCGAGAAAACGCTGCCGAAAACCGCGCAAAGCGCGCATGGTACGCAAATCGCGTTGAATGCGACGCTGGAAGCGGATCTGCGTAAATCGTTGTGGTAAACAAAAGCAGCCCACCTGAATTGCAATAATTCAGGTGGGCTGCTTTTGTGCTATCAAATAGCCTCAGTTTTCGGAATTGCCGAACCAGCGCCGCACCACCAGAAACGCGCCACACCCCATCACTGCCAGGACGAGCGGAGCAATTACCCAGAATTTCCAGCCGCGTCCTTTATGAACTTCTTCGGTCTCATCGAGAATATCGATTTTCTTCTCGATATCAGCTAATGTTTTTGCCACGCGAAATACTTCCTTTCAAGCCGGTGAGAAGTCACCGGTGGAATTGTTGGTTTGTGTTGTTTGTGCTGCTACATCATGAGTCACCGGAATACAGAGTAGTAGCAATTACATTATAACGACGGCTCTATAATCATGCAAATGGATGAAGGTAAAGTTGCCAGGGCGACCGCGAGGGTCGCCCGTACAATACACGAATGATCAGACAAAGCCGTAGTATTGTACGGGCGACCCTCGCGGTCGCCCTGGTCCGTTGCATATTACAGGCGGGGATTATCCGACAATTCTTCATAGTATGTCTGCCGGTTATGAAGCTCGTGAATAGAGCGCATCACCTTTGCCAGCGATTCGTCCATGGGATGCGAGGTATCGATGATACAGCCGTTATCTTCAAAGTCCTCGTAACGCGCTTGCCAGCGTTCCCATTCTTCCCACGATGTAATCTGAAAGTTGGAAACCTGCCCTTTGCGGCCCTCAAGCCGGCGTTTTTGTACTTCCGGCGGGCATTGACAGTGAACAACCAGCATTTTTGTATCGTATGTCCGGGCTAATTCGAGGCAACCTTCGTATGTTCTACGATAGGTGAGGGGTGTATCCACTACAACGCTCAGACCCAGGCTCAACTGCTCGCGGGTCAGCGCAAACAATAGCTCGTAGGAGAATTGTCCAACCAGGGGTACATTACCGAACATATCCACGGCGACCCGGCGGATAATATCCCTGTCGATAAGTGGGGTGTGTAAGGAAGTCGCAAGCAGGCGAGCAATGGTGCTTTTCCCGGTACCGGGATAGCCACGCATGACGATGAACGTACTCCTACTATACACGGTGACATTCTCTTTCTTCTACTCGTTACTACCGTTACTTTAGTATAGTCATCTTTCTTTGCATTGTCCAGATTTATGGCCCAACAAAGATACCTCTGCTGGCTTGACGTGATGGCCGGTGCGCGTTATCATCGTAGGGAGGTTATTTGCTGAATAGAGGGTGACTGTTCTATGATGAAACGTTTACGAGGACGCAACCTGGCGCATCCGGGGTGCCTGGTAGGAGTGACCGCGGGTTTATCGCTGGGCATTATTCTCGCGGCGGTACTCGCGCTGCACAATGTATCTCTGAATTCGGCGCTGCTGATCTGGCTTGGCTTGACGGTAGGGCTGGGAGCGATTGGCTGGATCGTGGGTACCCGGCTCACGTCGCGTTTCCCTGCTGTCGAGGAAGCGGCATCTGTGGGCGAAAAAGATGGGTAAATCATGACTGGCGCATTGTGTGAAAATGTGCTATAGTGTAGTTGCATCGACTGATAGCCTGATGACAGGCATGTAGCAATACGCTTCTCCACATGGTCGAGCAGTGGGAGCGATGCCGCTCCTGGGCGATGTTGCGCGTTTCCTGGATTTGCCGTATCGCCGTGGACGCTCCAGAGTCGTTGACCACCAGATACGGGTTTCCCCTACTATGCGTTCGTGATGTTGTTCTTAATTAGCCATGAGCACGAACCAGGAGAATACCTGATGTCAAAAAATGAATTCCGCCAACCCGTTGCTGTAGATTCTGCCCCGCGTGGCAGTCGTTGTGAGTGGTGTGGCAAGCCAGCCGAGGTGCAGTTGACCGCCATTGGCGGCAATGCTCATAATGATAGTGGATTGTTCTGCCGCCCCTGTGGCGAGCAATTTACACACGCGGTTGTCAACTCATCCAAAACTTGGACTACAGCCGATACGAGTAGAAAAGTCGGATAGATCAAACAGGGCGACCCGCGCGGGTCGCCCTGTTTGCCATAGCCTTGAATAGCCTTGCTACTTGTAGCGGGCCATGTACTTGTCGATATCGAATGCGCTGGCCTGCTGCGTCATGTGATGCGCCGCTTCATCCATCGTGGTTCGTTCGTCATGGTAGAAGAGGCCGACGAAAGGCTTTTCGGTCTCCATCGACAGTTCCATGGCCTTGAAACGGTTGCGCGTGTCATGCTCGGCGGGTATGGGCGTCACCGTCGTCTTCCAGGCGTCCATCGTATTGTAGAACGTTGGACACGGGCTGAGAACATGAATGAACGAAAACCCTTTGTGCTGAATGCCCTGTTCGATAAGCGCGGCCAGTTCTTTGGGTCGCGATGAGAAACCCCTTGCCACAAAGCTGACGTTCAGCGAAAGCGCGGTGGCGATGGGGTTGAACTGCGAGGCCAGCAGACCATAGGGGGTCGATTTGGAGGTGTGACCGGTGGGCGAGGTGGGCGAGGTCTGCCCTTTGGTCAGGCCATAGGTCTCGTTGTCCATCACCACTACCGTGATGTCGATGTTGCGCAGCGCGGCGTGGATGAGATGGCCCGCGCCAATGCTGAACATATCTCCGTCACCGCCCACCGCGAGTATGGTCAGGTCAGGACGCGCCATCTTCATGCCCTGGGCAACCGGCAGCGCGCGACCGTGCAGGCTGTGGAACCCGAAGGTTTGCACAAAGTGCGGCAATCGGCTGGAGCAGCCAATGCCCGATACCACAACTGTTTCGTCGGGCGGCAGTTTCAAGACCGACAGGCTATTGTAGATGGCATTCAATACGCCAAAATCTCCGCAGCCAGGACACCACGTGGGTTTAACCTCGCTTTTGTAATCTTTTGGCGACAGAGTCAAAGTTGTTTGTGACACGGTTAGTTTGCCTCCTCAATTGCTTGCAGAATTTCGCCCGCGGTAAACGGTATGCCGCCGTATTTGTTGACGCGAATGGCTTGCAGCCCGTACTTCGCGCCCAGCAAATTGGCTAACTGACCAGAATAGTTGCATTCCGGCACAATCACGGTCTTGACTGAATGAATGAAATCGCGAATGGCGCGATCCGGCAGGGGCGAAAGCACGCGGGGATGCAGGGCCGCTACTTTGTACCCCTTTGCGCGCGCGCGATCAACTCCCTCCTGGATGGTGCCTTCGGTCGAACCCCAGCCGATGAGGCCGATGGTGGCATCCTCGTCGCCGTAGCGTTGGGGTTGGGGCAGCTCATTCGCAGCCGTTTCCAGCTTCTGGAAGCGTTTCTTCATCATCGCGGTATGATCTGCTGGCTCATAGTCGGGGTGCCCGTGAATATCATGTTCCAGGCCAGTTGAGACGTAGGATAACCCACCGTGTCCGGGCGCGGAGGACGGGGAGATGCCACTGGCAGTATAGGCATAACGCGCGAAGGCATGTCCTTCTTCAACGGTGCCTGCCGCGCCATTCGCCCCGTTCTGAGCGGTAACGAACGCTCGTCGTATCGTTTCCAGCGGCTTGAAGACGCTGCGATCAACGCTTTCCACGCGAGCGGTGAGCGATTGGTCGGTCAGGAAGATGACGGGTACCTGGTAGCGTTCGGCCATATTGAAAGCATCTACCATCAGGGTGTAGCAGTCGGCCACGTCCGCCGGGGCGACGACGATGCGCGGGGTATCGCCGTGTCCGGTGTAGAGCGCGAAACTCAGGTCGGATTGCTCCATCTTGGTCGGCATTCCGGTGCTGGGGCCGGCGCGCTGCGCATCAACGATGACGGCTGGCAGCTCGGCCATCGATGCATAGCCAATCGCCTCGCTCATCAGCGCGAAGCCGGGGCCGGAAGTAGCGGTCATGGCGCGCGCGCCGCCAAACGATGCGCCCAGCACCGAGGTCATAGCGGCGATCTCGTCTTCGGATTGCATGAAGGTGCCGCCGACTTGCGGCAACTCTTTCGCCAGTCCCTCCATGATGTCGCTGGCCGGGGTGATGGGGTAGCCGGCGAAGAAGTCGCAATGCGCCATCAGCGCCCCGGCCACTACCGCCTGGTTGCCGTTCAGCACTACGCGGTCGGCTTTTTCGACGGGTCCCAACTGGTAGGCATCGCGTTTGGTCAACTGCTCGGTGACGTACTTTTTGGCGATGTCCAGCGCCAGCATGTTCTTTTCCATCAGGATGGGATTGGATTTGCGCGATTTGGAGAGCTTCGACTCCACTACCTGGGTGATGGCTTCCATCGGCGGGCCAAATAGCCCGGAGATAGCTCCCATCATGACCATGTTTTTGGTCTGGAAAAGCTGCACTTCTTTGCGGGCGATGTCGTTGAATGGAATGGGGTAGGTGATAAAATCGCCGCTATCGGGTGTGAAGTCGGACGGGTCATATATCAAGACGCCGCCGTGCCGCAATTCGTCGGCGTTGCGATCAAACGCCTCGCGGTTCAAACAGATCAACACGTCGGCGTAGTCGCCCATTGACTTGACTGGTTTATCGCTGATACGCAATTGAAACATACAAGGCCCACCGAGAATTTCGGCGGGAAAGGTGCGGAAGGTATACACGTAGTATCCCCACCGCGCGGCAGCCAGGGCCAGGATATCGCCACCCGAAATGGTTCCCTCGCCCGACTCGCCGCCAATCCTAATCGTTACTTCATTCTCCATCGAATGCTCCCTGGAAAAAATGTGTGACCGCGCCCTTCACTATGCAGCGCGGCCCAGTTAGTGCGGGTGTTTCTCGTTAGTTCACTGACCGAACGAACACCGCTAGAAATCTTATCAGGAATCGTCACATTCCTCCGCCTTCGTTTCGTCTCTGTTCCCAGACGCCCTCAGTGGCACGTACTGCTCTCGCACGAAACGGGAGGAACAGAACCTCACGTATAACGTCCATCATTATATCACACTTCACTGGAGATAAAACATCTGAACCCGCGAATTTCATGAGCTACTGAGAAATCCCCGTGTACAGGTCGGAATTAAACGAACAGTAGAAGTCGGGCAAGATGCCTGACGAAGCATTCTCACTTCCAGAATACAGTATCGCTTTTGGACGTCACATTTCCGTCACAACAGGACTATCTGCGAACACAGAACGGTCACATTGCAGTTGTAAGAGACACTGCGAGATTGTGACAGAAGTGAGAGCGCGAGGGCTTAATCTGTGAAGGTAGTGTGATACGTGTGCTATATTCTGGATTTGTTTGGTAGTTAAGAGGGCGCGGAAGTCGTAGAGATGTTTTTTGCCGGTCTCAGTAAAGAAGAGGGATAACTGTGTTAATGCCTCGTTTCCGGTAACTACAAAAGGAGAAGATAAAGATGTCTATACTCGTCACCTACGCAAGCAAGCACGGATCGACCCGCGAAATCGCGGAGCGCATCGCCGGGCAACTCCGGCAGCGGGGAAAGGAAGTCGTGATCCAACCAATGGAGGATGTTGAGCAGCCTGGCAGCTACGAGGCTCTAGTCATCGGCAGCCCTATCTACTATGGCTCCTGGATGAAGGAGGCTACGGAATGGGTGCATCGCAACCTGGCCGTCTTAACCCGGCATCCAGTGTGGCTGTTCAGCGTCGGCCCGCTCGGCGTCGAGGTCAAGGATACCGAGCAGCAACCCAAAGAGATGGCCGAGTTCCAGGAGATCATCAAGCCTGGAGATCACAGGGTCTTCTTCGGCACCCTCGATCACCACAAACTCTCATTCGCCGAACGCATGGTGGTGAAGGCCGTTCGAGCGCCCGAAGGCGACTTCCGCGACTGGGAAGCCATTGACTCCTGGGCTGCAAACATCGCGCAGTCGCTGGTTGAGTTGCAGGGAACCCGGACAAGTCTTTAATCCCTACAGAAAAGAAGAGGGTAATCGCCAGAAACTCAGAAATTACCCTCTTCTCAAGTCGGCTGAGGTATGTTACAATACGTCCCACGAGGGCCCATAGCTCAGTGGTTAGAGCAGCCGGCTCATAACTGGTTGGTCGCTGGTTCGATACCAGCTGGGCCCATTATTCGTAGTTCTTAAACCCCAAAGTTTTTTCTGAATCCTCTAAACGTTTCCTCCTTGAGGGTATCGAGCAGGTTCCGATACTCAAACAAACCCAAGATTATCACTTTGTGCTGCACTGGTTGCATGAACACATGCCGTGCTATGTGATGGCGGCGTTGGTGGCGCGGGTCAATCCTGACCATCCTGAAACTTTGTGGAAGAAGTATGGCGCAAAGTTTGCAGGTGATGTACATAATAAGCGTGTTCTCTATGGATTAGAAGCAAGAGCTTAGAAACTAAATTAAATGTATCTTGGTGGTGTTTGTTAGAGATGAGTAGATTGTTGCAGCAAAATATACTATAATACCAAAATTAGAAATAGATTTTATAATGAGCAACGATTAGTTCTTGGGACAGAAGTTATTTTTTTAATATGAGGTATGAAAAAGGGACAGAGGACTATGCATATGCTAAGAAAAGCTGCAAATCTTGTCTGGAAAATAACCAGATGGTTTACAGGAGTAATTATATTATTTTTCGTAGCTTATGCAGCAAATTTTGCTGTGTTAAAAAGGAATGATATTGCTTCCACTTACCTTGTTAGCTTGATGAACTGGCTTTTCCTTCCAAGTATTAATCGAATCATCACTCTAAGTATCATGGTGCCTCTTTTCACCATTACCTTACTGTCGGGTATTCTTGCCAGGGGAGAAAAAGACAATAAGCTGTCAGTATCTGAAAATCGAAGTCGGTATCGACAGCAAATGATAGAAAGAGTACGCAATATGTGGGTAACGGGTGTGCTTGAGCGTTCCCTTCATGGTGCAGGCTCTAATAGCATTAGGCCTGAAAGAGCAGCAAGACGCTGTTGCGAACCCGTGGGGATTCGTCCTCTACCAGTCGAACCTGTCAGAACGCACATTACCAGCGGGCACTAACATTATTGAGATTTATGACGAATCGGGTGGCGAATTGCTTATTTTAGGAGAGCCAGGTTCTGGTAAAACGACTTTACTTCTTAGCCTTACTCGTGATCTTTTAGAACGTTCCAAAGGGAATCACGATCTCCCGATACCTGTAGTATTTAACATTTCGTCATGGGCTTCTACAAGACACCAAAACTTAGCCGAATGGCTCGTTGAAGAACTCAATATTAAATATCAGGTACCACTAGCAATAGGACAGTTATGGATAAAGCATGATGAAGTACAGCCACTCTTAGATGGTTTGGACGAAATGAATGCGAATGCTCGTCCTAGATGTATAGATGCGATAAATGCCTACCACAGAGAGCATATGGTTCCTATGGTGCTATGTAGCCGTAAAGCCGAATATTTTGCTCAGTCAAATCGAGTAGAACTCCAGAATGCGGTCGTTGTGCAGCCACTTACTACAACTCAGATAGATACTTACTTGTCAATAGCTGGGAATAAGTTGGCCACAGTTCGTGAGGCGCTTCGGGAAGATAGACAATTGCGAGTACTTGCTACAACACCGCTTATGCTCAGCATATTGATGCTGACCTATCAGGGTAGGAAGGTTGAAGAACTTAGAATGAAGGGTTCTCTTGAGCAAAGACGACAACAGATATTTGCTACATATGTTCAGCGTATGCTTGAGCGTAGAGGAATCTCTAGCACTTATTCGTCACAGCAAACCATTACTTGGCTAACATGGATGGCTCATCTGTTAGTACAATATAATCAAGTAGGATTCTCTTTGGACGCGCTACAATTGAATTGCTTTCCAATTCAGCGGGTTTTTAAGTTGGTATATATGCTTTCAAGTATTTTTCTTATAGGACTGCTTGTGGCTCTACTCGTAAGCTGGCCCTTTGGTTTGGCATTTGGAATACTTGCCGGACTTCGCAGTGGTCTATATTTTTCATTTATAATCATCAGGCCGCTCTTTAAGGATTCTGTATTTTTTAGTCTTAATATTGCACAATCTGATCAAGTTTCTTTCGTAGATATTCTAAATTTTGCCCTAGGAGGTGGTAGACTCATCTTTCTAAAAAGTTACTTTATAAGCAATCTATTGCTCAGAAGAGCGGACTTATATGTGATGATCGTTGGGGGAATAATTTTCGGATGGTCAGGTTTCTTTCTTGGGGGGGTATTTGTTGCTGTAGAAGTTTTCATCCTGATTGGTTGGTTCCTGAGCTTACGAACACGATTTTCGAAATTTCTTAGTATACCTGAATTCATAGATATGATTAGCCCGAAAGGTCACTACAAACCTTTGTTTTCACAACTTCTCATCGGGTTGCTTAGTGGAATACTGTTTGGACTTATCAGTAACCCATTAGGAGGACTAATTACAGCGCTACTCGTTTTACTTTTCAACGGAGGGTTTCACTTTCTATTATATTATCTATGTCATATTATCTTAAGATTGTTGCTTTGGCTGATGGGTTATATGCCCCTAAGACATGATAAATTCTTTAATTATGCTACCAGCCGAATTTTGCTCCGTAAAGTAGGACCATATTATATTTTTATACATCGCTTATTTCTTGACTACCTTGCCTCGCTATATAAAAAATAAAAAAATGGTATAGAACAGATAAATTCAATAAATGCTAAAATTTGAAAGTTTTTTATTAATCAATTCTCTTTTTATGATTTTCAATTGTTTTTTGCTTTGATAGCATTCTAAAATCTCATATGTTATAATCTCCTCAGAGGTATTGAGTACCTGTCTCCTTGTATGCTCAATTGTGGTTTCAAACCCATGAGTACCTGCCTCATTTGAGCGTACCTTTTTGAGTAGTAGTGTGAACTGTCTTCTCAGGCGGAATCAAGGCAAGCGACCGGCGATTTTGTGCGTACCTGCCTTCCAAGCAAGTTATCACAGCAATGTCTCATAAAGGTAGGTCGCAGGTTCGATCCCTCCCAGGCAAGGGAAAGCCTCCTCTCCCCGCGAATCCCCACCAAATTTGATACCTCCATGATACCTCTATACTATCGGTATTCCTCCCTTTCTCCGGTATAGTTACCTGTGTAAACACGATGCTGCCTGAGAACTATCAGGAGAAAATAAGGGATTCCTCTGATCCAGGTCTTTGCCAGTGTCATTACGTTCCAGAAGTCGCCGCCGCATTGCAAATGGCGGAAGACGCGCGTGACTTCATTCTCCAAAGATATCGTAGCCGAGCCGGTTGCGCAGGTAGCCGGCATTGCGACGCAGGCGATCCATAATATTGCGCCGGGTATGATAAATTTCCTGCACGTCATTGAACTCTTCGTAGCAGAAATGCACTATGGCTCTGGGTTTCAGGCCGCAATAATATAGTAAGTAGGCGACACGACGTTCGCGTTTATCAGGAAGCAAGTGACTGATGACCTGCCAGAGTTCACCGCAATCGTAGTCGTCCTCGCATGAAGGTTCGCCTGCTTCCCCCGGTTCGGGCAGGCCAACCACGCGCGCCCGCGAGTATGTGCGCAGGGTATCGATAACACCGGCATGGAGACAGGCGCGCAGGTATTTCATCGCGGCTCCCAGCGACTGGAACATACAGTTCTCCTTGTTGACCATCGCCTGCCAGAAGCGCGCGAACCCCAGAGCCACGTAGTTTTCTTCGCTGTCATAATGACACGCGACATCCCGCAGGGGATGACCTCGCATCCAACGACACATAATTTCATTGAAGCACTGCTGCACGACTTCCCAGGCGAGGGAATTACGCTGCATCAGCGCGCGATAGAAGAGTTCCATGCCATAGCGATCATCGGAAGGCGCTCCCTGCCCGTAGTTCTGAAGCTCTTTCAGGCATCGTTCGGTAAGCGCTGGTACGCTCATAGAGCGCGGTGATTCTTCACACATGCTCGAAGTCTCCTTGTTGGGCTAACGTAATCTTCAAGTGAACACTCGTCAAATCGAAGTGTAGTTGATTCCGCGCGCTGCCGAAACTGTAGAAATACGTCGTTTTTGGGGTACGTAGCTGTACGTAATCGAGAGGAAATGATGGTGAGGCTAATGATCTTTGACAATCGAATAGGGTAGTCATTAGAAGCGTCCGTCTCCGTCCTGGTGATTTTTGACGACCGAACAGGGTAATCCGCTCATCGAGACGCTTGCGTCCCCACCGTCCTGATGATTTTTGACGACCGGATGCGGTAATGGAAGCGCCCCACTGTCCCTACAAAAAAAATTACCGCGCAAAATGAGCGGTATATGTCCTGTATTGAGCAGGAATGATGAATTCTGACGACCCGATGGTGTCGTCTTCTGTAGGGACAAGGGGCGGGGTGGAGTGGATGAGGGGGCCTTGTGCTTGTCCTCGTCGGAATGCGACCATGCTGCTTCACGGAACCCCTGGCGAATCGTGTTGCCACCAGGACAAGCACAAGGCCCCCACCCCTCCCCACATCCGCCCCTTGTCCCTACAGGACGGGGGTGCTTCCAATTACCGCATCCGGTTGTCAAAGTTTATCAGGACGCCCAGGACGCAAGCGTCCCGATGAGCACGATTCCCCCATTCGGGTGTCAAAATTCATCGGAGAGCTTACTAAAGAAGCCATTAGCATAAGTCGTGTTCGTCCATAAAACGGGCAGCAGCAATGCGTGGGGCAACCCGGCTCGCATCTTTACCATTGGGGGAGGTCGAAGTTTTACTCACTGAAATTTTATCATAGGCCCTTGATAGAGATGTATTGACGGTGCGCGGGCTGATATTCAGATTTGCAGCGATCTCATGGTAGGTTAAACCTTGCGTTAGCAGGCAGAGCATCTGGACCTCGCGCTTCGTCAAGCCATCAGGGTACCTGGGAGAAGGGGGAGCGCCCATGACGGGAGCCGGACGCGGCGCGACGAGTACCTGGGCGGGTGTCAGGTGATGGCCTTCGTTGCGCGCGGCTGCGAAGGCTTTCTTACCAGGTTGCGCGCTCGCTCGCTCGTACACCCGCAGGTATTCGGCGTGTTCAGCGGGTATCATATCGGCATTGACATTCAGCCTTGTTGCCATCGCTCCTAGCAGGCGGGCCGCCTGGAGAAACTGTTTCTCCGCATCGGCTACCAGGGCCAGTCCAAAGATATTCCAGCCGATCCCTTCGCTGCTATCTAACTCTAAAGCCTGAGATAACCCTTCGCGATACCATAGCGCGGCCTGTTGCAGGTCGTCCTGGCGTAATGCAATGAGTCCTAATGTATTGAGAATCCTGACAATGAGCAGCCTGTCGCCAAGCTCGCGCGCGAGCTTGAGCGCATTGCGAGCATCTTCGACGCCGCTTATGAGCGGTTGGCCTTCCTGCAAGGCCGTGAAGTACGCGACATTATTGAGTGTGTAGGCAATGAGACCTTTTTCGTTAAGCTCTCGCGCCAGGGCGAGGCTTTCCTGGTTATAGGCGATGGCCTGTAGAATATCGCCCTGGCGCGCCGCAAATTCACCCAGGGTACTCAATGTATTCGCGGCGAGGGACCTGTCGCCCAATTTTTTTGCCAGTGCCAGACCTTCCTGCGCATAATTCACAGCCTGGGGCAGATACCCATCCTGGGCGGCATGTTGCGCTGTCCTGCGCTTCAGATAAGCAAGCTCCCAGGCGCTTCCCAGCGATCGGGAGAGCTTCTCACTCTCATCAAGCAGCGCGTGGGCAACTGCGTGGGATTCTGGAACATGCAGAAGCGCTCCCAGATTACCGAGAGCGAAGGCAAGTTCTCTCTGCATTCCTAAGAGACGGCACAGCCTCACGCCTTCTTCCAGGTAGGAACGCGCCGCGGCACTGTCATCTTGATAGTAGGCCAGGTCTCCCGCAACGGTGAGCGCCCGCGCTCGCGCACCAGTGGGTTGCCCGGCATTCGGTAACGCTAAAGCCGCTTCTAACCAGCGCCGGCCCTCGCTCCAGTATCCATATAAGCGCCAGAAACGCCACAAAGCGGCGCAGAGACGCAGCGCAAGTTCGGCTTCCTGCCGGGCAATCAACCAGTCCAGGGCTGCTCGCAGGTTTTCCAACTCCCGATCTAATCGTTCCAGCCAGGCTGCCTGCTGCGCCCCTTTGAGATGAGGTTCCGCCTCCTCCACAAGTTTCAAATAATGCAGGGCGTGGGCGCGCTGCGCGATTTCTAAATCCCCGTTCACCGCCAGGCGTTCCAGCCCATATTCACGCATAGTTGCCAGCAGTTGAAAACGACCTTCACCTGTATGTTCCGCGGAGCGAACCAGGCTCTTTTCAAGCAGGGATTCCATGTCTTTCCACACGTGCAGCGATCCACTGCCGAGGGCATCGCAAAGAGCCTCAATCGCTTCCAGATTGCAGCTCCCTGCGAAAACAGCCAGTCGTGGGAAGAGCTGCTGTTCTTCAGGGCTGAGTAAGTCATAACTCCAGCCAATGGTGTTATGTAACGAGTGTTGCCGGTCGCTTACGGGTCTCTCTTCATCCACAATGAAATGTTTAATCATATCCTGGAAATGTTCATGCAGGCGTGCCAGCAATAGCTGTGGCGACGAAGAGCCAATGCGCGCCGCCGCCAGTTCAATCGCCAGTGGTAAGTTATCCAGGCGCGCGCAAATTTCCAGGATGGCGGGCGCGTTGGCGGGCGTTACCGCGAAATCACCCCGGGCGACTTTCCCGCGCTGTTGGAAGAGCGTAATCGCCGCGTCCTGTGCAAGCGTATCAAGCTCGATCAGCACAAAACGCGACTCATCGCTGCGTTCAGCTAACCCACGCAGCCACCTGCGGCTGGTCACGACGATTTTCAGGCGAGGACATGCCGCGAGCAGCTCTGGCAACCGCGCTGCCGCTTCCAGAACACGCTCGAAATTGTCCAGCAGCAGCAGGAAATGCCTGTCTTTCAACGCAACTGTCACTCGCTCAAATGATGAAGTATCCTCGACCTTTCTGATGCCTAGCTCCCTGGCAATGGTCGGAAAAACCAGCGACGGGTCGTGAATGGCCGCAAGCGGCACAAAGCAAACCCCATCGACAAAGCGTTCTCGCAAGTCCACTGCAACTTGCGCAGCCAGGTGAGTTTTGCCTATACCACCTGGGCCTGAAAGCGTGATTAAGCGGGTATGAGGGCCACGCAGTAACGCGCGTACCCTTTCCAGCAGCGCTTCCCGTCCAATCAATGGTTTCGTGAGTTCTGGCACGTTCCACATCGGTTCAGATAATTCGGCGGTTTCAGGATCGCCAGGGTTAAGCCACATTCGTTCAATGGTCGTAATAATGTGGTTGAACAGAGCGCGCTCCTCACCCTCGCGAGCATCAATCACCGTGCCAGGGTCGCCGTAATTTTCAGGCAGGCACTCTTCTAAAACATTTCCTTCGATCCACACTTCGCACACCGGTCGTCTAAAGTGCCTCGCCAGGTCGCGGGTATAGCCAACGTGCGTTGATCGTTTCGTATGCGGGGAGAGAATGACCAGCACAAGCTGCACCGTGTGAATGGCTTCTTGCAGCACAGCGCTTTTGCGATGTGGGGATTGCCTCTTCACGGTGCGACTGCTCCACAGCGTGATGTCTCCGCGCCTGGCGAGTTCTTTCTTGAGTCCCACCACAAACCTGTGTTCTGCATCGCTGTACGCCGAAACCAGGAAGACGCTCCGGGTTGGGCCGACGGGAGGAAACGAGACGGGATCGGTCTTATCAAATCCAAGTCCGGCTGCGCTTTTGCCAAGAACACTGCAAAGCTTTTCTCGATAGTACAGCCCCGGCATTACGACGCCGCGCTCCCACCGGCTGACCGTTTCAAAGGTGGTGCCGGCCTTCTCAGCCAGTTGAGCCTGCGACCATCCTTGCTCAAGCCGCGCGCGTACCAGTAACTCGTTCGGAACATTCACTTCGTAGCCCATAGCAGGCTTACCCCTTTTGGTTAAAGTGGTGCGCCTTTCCCTCGCGATTTTTTAATAAAGCGGGAATGATGCGCTGAAATCCGTATGGAAAAAAAGCAGGGTAGGAACGTTTAACTAATACAAGATCGAGTCGCATGGTAGATAGCTGTAATGTATTGCGTCTTCCTCTTGCGCAGGCAGGGCTGAATTCAAGATATGAAATAGAGAGATATGCAAGTAAAGTATACTAGGTAATTCGTAGAAATACAAAATCCGCTAAAACTTGTCAAATACTTGTCAAAATATGCCCTGTCAAATCCTGATTTTTTAGGTTACTCTTGCTTCAAGCTGATGACGCGCCGGAGGCTGGTAGTATGAATGACGCAGGAGATAGCAAAGTATGTATATGCAAAACAGGGAGGATGCTCTTCCTTATGACGAGCCTCTACTGGGGCCGCCAAAAGTGATCGAGGGCGATCTTGATTTTAGCTGTGTGATCCAGGGCGAGCGCAAAACATTACAACAGGTGATAGTCAACACGAACAAACAACCGGTAATATGGCTCGCAGACGCGGAAGAAGCGCATTGGATAACGTTGGAACCAGATCAAGGCGTCCTTCAACCAGGAGAACAACAGTCGATTCAAGTGACGGCTGACACTGCTTCCCTGGCAGTTGGAGAGTATTCAGCCACAATTACCTTTTCTTCGGAAGGAGATGAAACATCAATGAGTAGAAAAACAGTGAGCAAAATTGCTGTGAAGAGTCCGCCTGCTGCGCTCGGAGCGGGCCTGAACTTTGGCAGTCTGACGCCGGGAAGCACGCGCACATTGGGGCTGCTCATCACCAACCCTGCTGCCAATCCTGTCAACTGGAGCATCGCAATAGGGCCTGTAACGTGGGAGACGATCGAGCCGCAAGGGAGGCCGGGGAAGGTCAAAGCAATCGCGCATACTACTGGCTCCCTCGCTCCCGCTCAGGCAAAAGAAGCGCTGATTCTGAACGAAGCGATGGGCGATCTCAACCCTGGTGAGTCCCGTACCGTTGATGTGACTGCCAGCGCTGCGAATCTGGATGCAGGCAATTCCTATAGAACTACGCTAACTGTAGTTTCGCAAGCGTCCAATGTTGCCCCAACATCGATGCAGGTGCCAATCCTCATGTACGTTCACAATTTGGTCCACATGGTGCCGTTATATAATGGCGGCCCCAAATGTCCTGAAGACCTTCCGCCGCACATTCAAATGAGCTTGCCACCGTCGCCAGCCAGCGCTCCGCAGGCGCAAGCAGGTGCGCAACCCCTCGCCTATCCCCCGCAGAAGCAGGCGGACACGGGCGTCGGCCTGGATTTTACGAATCCAGATGAAAACGGCAATGTGCAATGGGTGCTGAAACCAGAAGCATCCTGGTTGACGGTGGACAAGAAAGATGCGTCGGGAGCGTCTATTGCAAGCTCTACACTGGTCAAGCCGAATGAGCCGGTATCTCTTGCCGAAAATGCGAAAGAGCATGTCGATGTGAAGGTGAATGGAGCGGGACTGTCTCCCGGTTCTCACACGACAAACCTCTGGCTCATTCTCAACTACGAGCCAACGACGGGGCATGACACAAGAATACCGATCCCGGTCACCGTCGTAATTTAGTAGTATCTAATGATACAGTGACCTGTTTAAGAAAAGCGGCGAAACTGGCGGCCTCTATCCAGGGCGTCTGGACGATGCTGCATGGAGGTGGCAATCCTTTTCTACACCTCAATATCGGCAATGGACTCGCGTATCCAGGTGGGACGATAGGGGAAATGCTCTACTTGTTCGCGGCGCGTGACGCCGGTGAGGACGAGGATAGTGCGCAACCCGCTTTCCACCCCTGCGATAATGTCGGTATCCATGCGATCACCGACCATCACAGAGTCTTCTGAATGGGCATTGAGGGTGCGCAGGGCGGTGCGCATCATGAGCGGGTTTGGTTTGCCGACGTAATAGGGTTTGATACCCGTGGCCGCGCTAATCAAGGCGGCTACAGCGCC
Organism: uncultured Chloroflexia bacterium; assembly: GCA_963769535.1. GTDB lineage: Bacteria > Chloroflexota > Ktedonobacteria > Ktedonobacterales > Ktedonobacteraceae > CF-113. The sequence goes on from CAVYMC010000012.1 coordinate 183,694, forward strand.
GGTTCCAGGGACGACTCCCCCTTCACCTGGTCCATTTACATCGGGATTGGTGGCAATGAAACGCGCGCCGGCGTTCACAAAGCGGATGGCGCGTGTAATGCGCTCGAAACTGTAGGTGACGGTCTCACCCAGTACCACGTACTCCGGTTCCTGGTCAGTCAAAATGTAGCCGATGTCATGCAGCGCCGTTGTCAGCCCGGATTCACCGATGGCATAAGCGGTGCCTGCGGGTCGCTGGGAGTGAAGAAACTGCGCGGTTGCCAGCGCGGAGGTGAAGATGGACTCAGAGGGTACATTCAGCCCCATGTAGGATAAACGCATCTGCAAGTCGCGCGGCGTGTAAAGAGAGTTGTTGGTGAAAATCAAGAAAGGTACGCCCTGATCGCGCAGCCGTTGTATAAATTCCGCCGCGCCAGGAATGAGTGCTGCGCCGCGCAGGATAACGCCATCCATATCTAACAGATAATGTTTGATCCCGTCCAATAGCATCTCTCAGTCTGATAGTAAAATCCCTGCTCGCAGTCTAGCACGTTGCTCTGTAGAGTGTCAAACGCCGAAACTATTTGGCTCCATTAACAAAAAGATGTGATTTGTGGTGCAAATCACATCTTTTTTGTGAACTAGCGCATAAGCTGCTCACAATCACAACGGTACAATGGCAATGGAGTAGCGAATCTTTCCAACCTTATCGTCACTTCTCATGCAAATAACAATTTCTATGCCTTGCAATGTATGACCCCTGTGGAAGGAGAAAGCAGCTATGAAACATTCATGGAAAAACAGCATGTTTCCGCTATCCTCTGCTCATCGTCCTCATTTAGCATCTCTTGTAGTAGTAAGTTTGCTTATGACGTTCGCTTTTATCCTGAGCGCTTGTAGCGGGAATCCAATTCCTTCGGCAAACGTTGCCTCAAACACGACTCAGACATCGACATCCGCCGCAACTGCAAGTTACCCTGTTAAAGTATTCTTCTCAAAGTCTCCCGACTCTCTGCAAACGAATTTCAACGCCGTTTACCCCGTGAATCGCATGTCGCCGACGATAGCCGTAGCCACCTTCTCCATTCAGCTCTTGATTGCCGGGCCTACTCTCTCTGAGCAGCAGGTTGGCTACTTCTCGGAACTGAATACTATGCTGAGTGGCCCATCGAACTGCACCGGATCACTGCCTGTTGGAGGGCCGGATTTTATTATCACCCAGAACACGAGGGGTACAACGCCGCAGACAGGAACCGCGACTTTGAAATTCTGCCGCATCCTCAACTCTGCTGGCATCGGCGCGGATGGGCGCGTGCAGGCGGAAATTACTGCCACGCTCAAGCAGTTCGCGAACATCAAAAACGTGGTCATTCTTACTAAAGATGGTCACTGCTTCGGTGATGAAAGCGGAAAGGATTTCTGTCTGGTCTAGCCAGTCACGCTCCCCCGAGACCATTCAAAACTGAACCACGCCTTTGCTGTCTGGCTCCCGGTTTTGAATGGTCCCCCACTGAATGATTACGTGTGAATCACCTCGTTCAAATCGCGGCCCAGATCTTTGAGCAGCACCAGCGCGGCGTTGCGGCCAGGGCCGCCGGTGACTGAACCGCCAGGATGCGTGGTTGCGCCTGTCTGATAGAGGCCGGGGATGGGCATACGGTGCTGAGCGTAGCCGGGAACTGGTCGCAGCGTATCGGATTGTGACGGGTCCATATCTCCGCCATGACAACTGCCGTGCCAGTTATGGCTGTTGTAGCGTTCCAGGTCAAGTGGGCTGCGTATCTCACTGGCAAGGATTTTATCATCGGTCAGGTTGGGCGCGTATTTACGCAACTCGGCGAGGTTATTGGCGGCCACCTCGTGCTTGATTTCGTCCCATCGTTCGGGTCCTTCGCGCAGCGCATAGGGCTGCTGGCTAATCACTTTAATCATGTGCTTGCCTGCCGGAGCGCGCAAGGCATCCTGCACTGATGGCGTCAAAACGAGCAGTACCGGCTGCTCTGCTCCTGCGATGCCATGATGAAAGTCGTTGCCTACGCTCAGTTGGCGCTCTGCGGTTTGCGCGACGCCAGCCGCAACCAGTTCCAACGTGCCGCCATCGACGGTGAAGCGGGGTGGTTCAGTAGTGGCATAGTGCGATACGAACATGGTGCGACCCGCCTTATAGGTCTCCACGCCGTACAGGAAGGCTTCGCCCCAGGCTTCAGCGGGCGCCATCTGCACCAGGTGCTTGACGTGGATGGATGAGACGACGGCGCGGCGCGCGCGGAATTGCTCGCCTGACGCGGTCTCGACACCCACACAGCGACCGTGTTCAAGAATCAAGCGTTGCACAGGCTGGTTGGTGAGGATGTTTCCACCCTGCGACTCGATGATGCGGCGCAGCGCGTTGGGCAGGCTGCCGGAGCCGCCCTTTGGGATGGCCCAGCCGTTGCGCTGGCGACCTGCCACAAAAGAATAGGCAAGCGTTCCAGTACCGGGCCGTTCGGCTGGCTGCAACGTGCCTTCCGCGAACCACATCATCCACGATTTGACATGCCAATCCTCGAAAGCGGCATCGATGATATCCCATGCCGAGAGAGCCTGGCGGCGCATCCACATCGCGCCCTGGGGATGGTCTGCCAGCAAACCAGAAACCGAAGCATCCCAACCGGCGGGTGTGTAGCGAATCTTGTTGAAGATGGGCGCGACGCTGCGCCAGTCGGCCATCATCTTGCGATACGCTTCAGCATCACGTCGCGAAAATTTAGCAATCTCCTGGCATGTGCGGTCGATGTCCATCCACTGCGTGATGTAGGCTCCATCGGGAAATACGACATGCGAAACAGGATCGGCCTGGATATATTCCAGCCCATACCCGGCTAACGGTAGTTCTTGATTGGTCCAGATGGGGCTTTGCATAAAAATAGCGTGCGTAGTTGAGCAAGTGTCATGCTGGAAGCCGGGCAGCGTCAATTCCTCGGTCATGGTATTGCCGCCGATGACGGGCCGCGCTTCCAGCAACAGGCAGGAATACCCCGCTTTGCCCAGATAAGCAGCCGTAATCATGCTGTTATGACCCGCGCCAGCAATCACGATATCGTACTGTTCTGTCATATCTTTCTCCTCGCATGTAGGGGCGGGGGTGGTGTGGATGTGGTGGGGGGACGCTTGCGTCGCCCTCTGTCGGTGGTTACTCACCTCCCATCCGCCACCCCCGCCCCTACAATTCATACTAACTCGACGTTGACCAAATCCTGCCGCAGTTCTTCGCGTTCAACAGAGGTTGTCTGTAGTAACGGAGGACGAACCGGGCCACCTACCATACCGAGCAGTTCGCTCCAGGTTTTGAGGTAGGCAATCGGCATCAGACGGCGCGTCGGCCAGGGATCGCGCAGCCATTTATTGAAGATGGTGCGAGCAGGCTCGAGGCTTTGAGCGATGGTTGCAGCTTCCTCAATCTGCCCATTTATGGCGAGCGCGGTATAGTCTTTCAGGGGAGTATGGCCGGGTTTTTGAAGCAGGTAGGGCGCGGCGGAGGACATGTAGACGCGGCATCCATGTCCGGTCATCAGCGAAAACCAGATGCTTTCGTCGGGACTGCTGACAATAATGCGGTCGCCCGCCAGTCGCAGCGTTTCAAGCGTGTGTGGCAGCTTAGGGGAATTTTTCACTGCCACCACATTTTCGAGGTCAGCCAGGCGGCTAATCATTTCAGGTGCTAGCACGATGCCCGTGTAACCGGTGTTGGTGATGAGGATACCGGCAGAGGTGCGCTCGGAAATAGCATGAAAATAAGCGTAGATTTGCTCTTCGCTGTACGCCATGAAGTAAGGATTTCCTATAGCCAGATAGTCTACACCAATACGTTCAGCGTGGTGGGAGAGTTCGACGCTCTCTTTAACGGAGGTATGGCCGGTGTGTACCATAACCGGAACGCTGCCCCGGCACTCGTCAACCACGATTTCGGCGGCGCGTTTGCGCTCCTCGGTAGTGAGCGACCAGAACTCGCTCATGAAGTGGCCGCAATAGATGCCGTCCAGCAGGTGATTGTCGATGCAGTAACGAATATTGCGTCGCAGTCCTGGCTCATCGAGTTCGTCATCGGATGTAAATGGATAGGGAATGGCACCCCACACGCCGCGCAGGTTGTTGCGCGCATATGCTTTGGCCTCTGAGCGGCTGTAGCGCGGGGAAGTTTGTACAAGGCTCATCGAGCATCTTCCTTTCGTGTGTGAATGGGCGCAAGCGATGCGGCCTGAACGAGCGCCCAGATTTTCTCCGGTCGAAGGGGCATATCTACAGAGGTGATGCCGAGCGGAGCGAGCGCGTCCAGCACGGCGTTGACAATGGCCGGTGGACCGCCGATACAGCCCGATTCACCTGCTCCTTTTGCCCCCAAAGGGTTGAAAGGCGAAGGTGTCTCGATAAAATCGGTCACAAAATTGGGCAGCATGGTGGCATTGGGCAAAGCGTAATCCATCAGTGTGCCACTGAGTAGTTGACCGTCTGTATCGTAGAGCGCTTCTTCATACAGAGCCTGGCCGATGCCCTGCGCCAGCCCGCCATGCACCTGGGCTTCGACGAGGTAGTGATTAAGCACGCGCCCGCAATCATCCACCGCCACGTATTGAAGTATATGCACTTCGCCGGTTTCGCGATCAATCTCGACGACGGCCAGGTGCGTACCGGAAGCATAGGTTGCGCCGGTTGGACTAAAATCGCGCCAGGCCGCAAGACCTTCGATGGGTACGCCGTTGGCGGGATTGGGAGGCTCGCGCTCGATCAGGTCGGGTTGTTCCTCGACCATGCGGGCAAGTTCGCCCAGCCTTACCGCGCGCGTGGCAACCCCACGCACAGTTATCTCACCATCCGCCATCACAAGATCAGCAGGCGCGGCTTCTAAAACGTGCGCGGCGAGTTGCAGAGCTTTTTCTTTGACAGCCCGGGCGGCCAGCAGCACAGCCGAGCCGGCAACCTGCGTGACACGGCTGCCAAAAGTGCCAATGCTATAGCCGGGCAGGTTGCTATCGTTCATACGAACTTCTATGTTGGAAGCAGGCATATTGAGCGCGGTCGCTGCAATTTGCGCAAAGGCGGTGAAATGGCCCTGCCCATTGTGGGCAACGCCGCTTTGTATCAGCACGCTGCCATCGCTGCGAATCCGCGCAGTAGCAGCTTCACGCGGCGCGTTGGCCGGGGGAGCCACGCTATCACCCGACAATTCGATAAAAGAAGCCAGGCCAATACCCAGTAATCGCGGGTTAGATAGCTGGCGATATTCCTGTTGTTTCGCTCGCCAGCCCGTGTAATCGGCCAGTTCAAGAGCGCGTTCGAGCGCGGCTTGATAGTTGCTGCTATCAAACACGATGCCAGTCACCGTTTTATAAGGGGTAGCCTGTGGTGGGATGAAATTGCGGCGGCGCACCTCTGCCGGATCGAGGCCGAGTTTCAGCGCGATGCGATCCATGACGCGCTCTAAAATATAGGCGGCTTCCGGTCGTCCCGCGCCGCGATAGGGGGCAGTGGTAGCTTTATTTGTGAATATACCGAGTACCTGGCTTTCTACTGCCTGCACCTGGTACGGCCCACAAAGCATGGAGGGTACGCGTATGGGCATCATAGGTGTAAGGAAGGTAAGAAACGCGCCCAGATCGCCTAACAGGCGCACGCGCAAACCAAGCAGCCGACCATTGTATTGATAGGCCGCCTCGACGTAGTTGACCTGACCGCGCCCCTGCGACTGGGATTGCAGGTTTTCACTGCGCTGCTCAATCCACTTGACGGGCCGCGCAAACTTCATCGCCAGCGATGCCGCGATGATCTCTTCTCCCAGGAAGTTGTTCTTTGCGCCAAAAGCCCCGCCTACATCGGCATTGAATACCTGAATGCGATTGCGGTCCATACCCAGAAACGCGGCCAGCGTATCCCTGGCGCGGAAAAGCGCCTGAGATGATAACCAGGCGGTAAGCTCGCCGCTCGCCGGGTCATAATCGAACATGCAGGCGCGTGGCTCAAGCGAACTGGGCGCGAGTCGCTGGTTGAGCAGGCGCATGGAAATGATGCCGTCGGCTTGCTCGAAGGCGGTGTGAATATCTCCATACTCGGAATGCTGAGAGATCGCGATATTCGAGCCGAGCTCATCATAAAGAAGTGGCGCACCCGGCTCAATGGCAGCTTCCGCATCGGCCACCGCGGGCAACATGTTGTAGTCAACCTCGATCAGATCTCGCGCATCCTCTGCGATGGGGAGATTTTCAGCTAAAATAACCGCTACTGGGTCGCCGGCATAACGAACGCGCTTTACAGCCATAGGGCGGCGTTCCGGCTTGCGCAGTCCAGGCAGCGGTATTGTGGGAAGCGTAGGCATCCCCTCTACAAGTTCCGCGCCCTCAAAGGCCGCGACAACACCCGGCAGCGCGCGCGCTGCGTTGAGTTGGATACTTGCTATCTCGGCGTGGGCATAAGGGCTACGTATAAAAACAATATGCAGGGGCGCGGGTCGTCCCGCCGGAGGTCTAAGGTCATCGACATAGCGCGAGCGACCTGTAATAGGCCCAAGGTCTTCCCTGCGGCGTTCAAAACCGCTCGTTTGGAGATATTCATGCATGTGGCAGCAGTTTCTTCTATAGCATAGACAAATCGCATGATGGTTTAATCATCATACCATTTAGTTGTGTTAAAGTCAAGTTTTGATCCGTAAAAGTTAGCCTGGAAATGTATTTGCCAGTGGTTCAAAAGCGCAACTTTCAATCATCATACCATATGGTAACGAGTCAGGTTTCTCAGGTTATCTGTTATATAGTATGCTAGAGATATTCCTGGAGGGACTTTCATATGGAAAAGGGCACATACATGGAACTGGTCATAATGATTGGCCTGCAAGCCTCCGGCAAAAGTACATTCGCGCACGGTCGCTTTGGAGCGGCATATCAGTATGTGAGCAAAGACTTGCTGAGTAACAATAGCAACCCGGCTCGCAGGCAGCGGCAATTGATTGAGGCCGCATTGCAGCAGAATCTCTCTGTGGTGGTCGATAATACCAACTCAACAGTAGAAGATCGCAAAGACCTCATTAACCTGGGCCGCCTCTACGGTGCCGAGATCACTGGCTACTTTTTTGCAGTTCAGGTTAAACAGTGTCTGGAACGCAACCGCGCACGCGAGGGAAAAGCCAGGGTGCCGGATGTGGCGATTTTTGCCACGCTCAAGAAGCTCACCCGCCCCTCGTATGACGAAGGATTCACAAAGCTCTTTTATGTGCGCAATATGGGCGACCAGAACTTTGAAGTGCGCGATTGGAAAGAGGAAGAACTTACGAATGGATAGCGGTTTTGAGAAAAACTTGACTTTAGCAGAGTAAGATGGTATGATGATTAAACCATCATGTGGTTTCGTCAAATTTGAGTAAGGGTTGTTCAGGGTAGATTCGCGTGACCTGGGAGCATATATGTATACTCCAATTCAGTCGGCCAAGGTATTTGAGCAGGTAGCGGTGCAAATTGAAAAGCGAATTTTGCAGGGCGAACTGCGCAGTGGTGATCGCTTGCCCACTGAACGCGAGCTGGCTGAACAGTTTCATGTCAGTCGCACTGCCGTGCGGGAAGCCATGAAAATCCTGGCGCAAAAGGGACTGGTAGATATGCGCCCTGGCAGAGGAACCATCGTGATTGATGGCGCTCACGAAGCAATGCAGGACTCGATTGGTCTCGTCATGAAACTGAGGCTGGGGGAAGTGGGCGGTTCGGATAATCTGGTGGAAGTGCGTGGCATTCTTGAGACCGAGATTGCTGCCCTGGCTGCCGCGCGAGCGACCGAAAAGGAGATCGCTGCCATGCGCGAGGCGATTGCGACGATGGACGAAAACCTGAACGATGCTGATGCTTTCATTGCCGCCGATAATCGTTTTCACGAAGCGTTGGCGCAGGCAACCCAGAATGCTCTCATTGTTATGTTGATCAAATCAATCGTAAATTTGCTGAGCGAACAGCGCAAACAGGTTTTTCAAGTCGATGGTGGCCCACAACGCGGGCAAATTCATCACAAGCGTATTCTGGATAACGTCATACGGCACGAACCAGAAGCGGCGCGAGCTGCCATGCGTTCGCATCTGCAACAGGTGCGCGAAGACGTAAGTGATTTTTCCAATTCCAAATGGCTATAGGGACACAATTTATTGCGTCCTTCGCTTTTATTTCTTTGGAGGTAGTCATGGCTAATCTTGGATTCGTCGGGCTGGGAGCCATGGGCGGTCGCGTAACGAAGCGACTGCTTGATGCCGGCCATACGGTAACAGGCTACAACCGCACAAAGTCGAAAGCACGGTGGCTCTTAGACGCTGGAATGCGCTGGGGCGAGTCACCACGAGCCGTAGCAGAGTCGGTAGATATAGTCTTCACAATGGTCACGAACACTGTTGCGTTGCACGAAGTATTTAATGGTCCCGATGGCATACTGGCAGGCCTGGGCAAAGGCAAGATATACATCGATATGAGTACTGTCAGCCCGGCGGCCTCGCGTCACCTCGCGTCTCAGGTACTCGAAAAAGGCGCGCATATGCTCGACTCGCCCGTCTCTGGCAGCGTTATCACCCTTGAACAGGGAAATCTATCCCTGATGGTGGGTGGCGACGAGGCTATTTTTGAGCAGGTCAAACCGGTTTTGCTCGATATTGGCCCAAAGGTCAACTACGTCGGCAAAAATGGTCAGGCCGTGCTGATGAAAATTGCCATCAACCTCAACCTGCAAACGCAATTCGTCAGTTTTTGCGAAGGGCTGTTGCTGGCGATCAAGGGTGGCGTGCCGGTAAAGACCGCGCTAGAAGTTATGCTCAACAGCGTGATTGCCTCGCCTTCGCTCAAGTATCGCACCCCCTTTATCCTCGATATGCCGGAAGAAGCCTGGTTCAACGTCAACATGATGCAAAAAGATATGTTGCTGGCCGAGGAACTTGGCAGAGAACTCAACGTTGCGCTGCCGTCTGTTGCCCTTAGCAATCAATTGCTCACCTCTGCTCGCGCTATGGGACTGTCAAATTACGATTTCGCCATTGTCTATAAGGTTCTGGCCCGCATGTCCGGCGTGGACATGTAACACCTGGAGAAACTGATGTCACAAACCGAATCATCTAAAACCATCGATACTGGCAAGGACGCGAAGCAAGCCCGTTGGCTGGCGATGTACGAGCAGATGCTCACCATCCGCCATTTCGAGGACCATGTCAACCAGCTTTATTTGACGGCCAGAATGCCCGGCCTTGCCCACCTGTATAGTGGAGAAGAAGCTATTGCGGTGGGCGTGTGCGCAGCGCTGCGGCGCGATGACTACATCACCAGCACGCATCGCGGACATGGACACTGCCTGGCAAAAGGGGCGCAAGTTGACCGCATGTTTGCCGAACTGCTTGGCAAAGAAGCCGGCTACTGTCGAGGTAAAGGTGGCTCGATGCATATTGCCGACCAGGATACAGGCAACCTGGGCGCGAATGCCATTGTGGGCGGAAGCGCGGGTATTGCCACCGGAGCAGCCATGTCGATCAAGATGCGCGGCAGCGACCAGGTGGCCGTGTGCTTCTTTGGTGACGGCGCGCTCGGCCAGGGAATGCTCTACGAGGTCATGAACATGGCGGCCTTGTGGAAGTTCCCCATCATCTACGTGTGCGAGAATAACCTGTACAACGAATATACGCATTACAGCGAGACGACGGCAGGCGATTTGAGCGCGCGAGCCACAGCTTTCGGTATCCCGAGCGAAACGGTGGATGGTCAAGATGTTCGCGCGGTGTATGACACGGCGCAGCGTCTGGTTGAGCGCGCGCGCCGGGGCGAAGGGCCAGCCTTCATGCTGTGCAACACCTACCGCTATTACGGCCATCACGTCGGCGACATCCAGCGCGCCTACTATCGCCCAAAAGAGGAAGAAGAACACTGGAAGGCGCAGCGCGACCCTATAAAACTGCTGGCGAACTGGCTGGTTGAACAGGGTATGATTGACGAAACAACATTTGAGCGGATCGAGCAAAAGGTGCAAGCCGAAGTCGAGGCGGGAGAGCAATTTGCCCTCAACGCACCATTCCCAGACCCGAGCGAAGTGAAGGAAGATGTCTATGCTTAGTAGTAGCACCGTGAGTTCGAACACTAATACTGGCGTGCGAGAGATTACGCTCGGCCAGGCCATTCGCGAAGCCTTAGCAGAAGAGATGAGGCGCGACCCGCGTGTCTTTATCATGGGCGAAGATGTGGCCGAGGCGGGCACTCCCTTCAAAGTGCTTTCGGGACTGGTTGAAGAATTCGGCACGTCACGCGTGATCGATACGCCTATTTCTGAAGCGGGTATCACCGGCCTGGGCGTCGGTGGCGCGATGACTGGTATGCGCCCCATCGTCGATATCATGTTTGGCGATTTCCTCGGGCTGGCGATGGATCAGATCGTAAACCAGGCAGCCAAAGTTCACTATATGTCGGGTGGTAAGCTCAAAGTGCCTCTGGTGGTGCGTACCACTTTGGGAGCCACGCGCCGCACAGCCGCGCAGCATAGCCAGAGCCTGCAAGCCTGGGTCAGCCACGTTCCCGGCTTGAAAGTGGTGCTGCCCTCGACTCCCTACGACGCGAAGGGGCTGCTAAAAACGGCCATTCGCGACGACAATCCGGTTATTTTCTTTGAAGACAAGATGATGTACCAGTTGAAGGGCCTTGTACCCGACGGCGACTATACCATCCCCTTTGGAGTGGCCGACATTAAACGACCCGGCGTTGATATTACCATCGTGGCGACCAGTAGTATGGTCCAGATCGCCCTGGCCGCCGCTGAATTGCTGGAGAAGCTCGATATCAGCGCGGAAATCGTTGACCCGCGCACGACCTTCCCACTCGATAAGGATACGCTGATTGCATCCGCAAAAAAAACTAGTCGCGCTATCGTGATAGATGAGGGCTATGAACGCTACGGAGTGACGGCGGAACTGGCCGCCGTAATAGCGGAGGGCGCTTTCTACTATCTGGATGCCCCGGTCAAACGCATGGGCGCGATGGATGTGCCGGTGCCATTCTCACCGGTGCTGGAAGACCTGACTGTACCTACCGCCGCCTCGGTTGTCGAGGTAGCCAAAACATTATGCGGACGAGTGTAACCAGGGCGGGGGCTTGCCCCGCCCGTACCCTGTACGATATGAATACAGGGCTGGCCCGTATAGGGTACGGGCGGGGCACCCAGCCCTTGGCCCCCGCCCTGGAAAGCCCGGTACAAAGATAACAAAGGAGAAAGGTCATGGCGGTAAAAACCTATGGCTTGATGGGGGTAGATTGGGAAGAGCGGGTCAATTTTGAGCGTTTGCGCACCGAGCGTTTGACGCGCATCAAAAAGCTGCTCAAAGAGTCGAATATGGGGGCGATACTCTGCTTCGACATGAACAATATACGCTACATCACGGCTACACATATCGGGACGTGGGCGATGGATAAGCTGACCCGTTTCTCGTTGCTGGCGCGGGATGACGAGCCGATTTTGTGGGACTTTGGTTCGGCGGCGCGCCATCACAAGATTTATTGCCCCTGGTTGGGCGAACGCTCGCGCGCGGGTATTTCCACCCAGCGAGGCGCGATGTCACCGGAATCGGGTCGCGCTGAGGATGTGGCGCGGAAAATCCGCATTGAATTAGAGGAGCGCGGGCTGCTCAACGAGCCATTGGGAGTTGACGTGATTGAACTTCCGGTGCTTTTCGCGTTGCAGGCTGAAGGCATCAAAATAGTTGATGGGCAGCAGTTGATGCAGCAGGCGCGCATCATCAAGACGCAGGATGAGATTACCTTACTGGCGACCGCCTGTATGATGGTGGACGCGGCCTATGATGAACTATATCGCGCCATGAAACCGGGTATGCGCGAAAATGAGTGTGTGGGACTGGTCAGCAAAGTGTTGTACGACCTGGGTTCGGAGCATGTCGAGGGTGTCAATGCTATCTCCGGTGAGCGTTGCAGCCCCCATCCCCATGTCTATACCGACCGCGCCCTGCGACCCGGCGACCCGGCCTATTTCGATATCCTGCACAGTTATAATGGCTATCGCACCTGTTACTATCGCACATTCGCCATCGGCAGCGCATCACCGGCACAGGTAGACGCCTACAAATATTGCCGCGACATCCTGGATGCTGCCGTTAACGCCATCAAGCCGGGCGTGACCACCGCCGATATCGTCAAGTTGTGGCCCAAAGCGGAAGAGTTCGGATTCCCGAACGAGGAAGCCGCCTTCGCGTTGCAATACGGTCACGGCGTGGGGCTTTCCATCTGGGAGAAACCCATCTTTAGTCGCCTGGTCTCGCTTGACCACCCGGAAGTGATTCATGAGGGCATGGTTTTCGCCCTTGAGACCTTCTGGCCCGCCAGGGATGGCTGGTCGGCAGCCCGCATCGAGGAACAACTGATTGTGACAAAGGATGGTTGTGAAGTGATTACCCGCTTCCCGGCGGAGCAATTGTTGGTGGCAGGTTCGCGTTACTACACAGCTACCGGCCCGCTACCCACGACTCGCGAGACACAATCGAACCTGAATGTGTAGTTCAATGGCAACCGTCCAGCGAGGGCGCCTACGGGTACAAGTGATGCGCGTCGCTCATAGGGACGCGCTGTACCGGGAGACCATATATTTCTAGAGGAGACCAGCAATGGCTACTGATGTCATCCTACCAGCGTTGGGGATGTCACAAGACACGGCTAAGATCATCCAGTGGCTCAAGGCCGAGGGCGAGCAGGTTGTCAAAGGGGAACCACTGGTGGAAATCGAGACCGATAAAGCAATGGTGGAAATTGAAGCGCCCGCCGGTGGCGTATTGGCGCGTGTATCGGCTGCTGCCGGTGACGATATTCCCGTTGGACAGGCGATTGCTGCCATCCTTACTCTCGAGGAAATAAACAAAGAGACGGGTGTCAAAGCGGACGTGGGAACGGACGCGATAAATCGTATCCCTACAACGGCGGCCAGCCCGTTGGCGTTGCGCATTGCCGCTGAACATAACGTGGATTTGAACCAGGTTAAAACGTCGGGCAGGCGTATTCAACAGGCTGATGTGCTGTCGCATATTCAGAGCCAGGAAAACGCGAGGGCGGATGTAGGGACGCGATTTATCGCGTCCGCCCCCGTCGGGCCTTCATCTGTCACTGTCGGGTCCGTACTCGCCCCCGTCGGGCCTGTGCCATCGCCCGCGACAGCACGGCTGGCGACGGCGTCTCCTAAAGCTCGTCGATTGGCATTTGAGCAAGGGAAGGACCTTTCGATCATCAGGGGCAGCGGGCCGGAGGGAGCAGTGTTAGCGGCGGATGTGCTGGCTGCAACAAAGCAGGTCCCTTTTGCGCCAGCGGAATTAGACCGGGTCGTTCCTACCGCCGAAATACCTGTGGCTATGGCTAATGGGTCTGGCGAGAACAACGTGGCTATCAGCTCTATCTGGCGCATCATGGCCGAGCGTACAACGCAGGGTTGGACGAGTACTCCACACTTTTATCTGGTGCGCGAGGTCAGCGCCAGTCGCTTGATAAGCTGGCGCGAGCAGGTCTTGCAACGATCTGCCGAAAAAGTCACCTATACTGACTTGCTGGTGAAAATTGTGGCGGCTGCTTTGCGGATGCATCCGCGCATCAATGTTTCGTGGCACGATGGCAAACTAACACTGAAGCAAGCCGTGAACGTGGGGCTGGCGGTAGCTGTTGATGAGGGTCTGGTGGTTCCGGTTATCGCGCAGGCAGATACGCTTGGCCTGAGCGAGATTGCCCGGCGGCGCGGAGAACTGGTGGCGAAAGCGCAGGCAGGCAAACTGCGACCGCAGGATATCAGCGACGGCACTTTCACGATTAGCAACCTGGGCATGTACAACGTTGACGCTTTCAGCGCCATCATCAATGCACCCCAGGCCGCTATCCTGGCAGTCGGTCGCATAGCCGACCGTGTTGTACCGGTCAATGGTGTGCCTGCGGTGCGGCCCATGCTGGTATTGACGCTTTCTTGCGATCATCGAGCGGTCGATGGTGCGCGGGGAGCGCAGTTCCTGGATACCGTAGCAACTTTAGTAGAGGAGCCATTGGGACTTTTGGCGTAGCCAGAGCAAAAGGGGTGATTGTATCACCGGATGGAACGTAGAATGATACGTGAGCAACAACTAAGCGTTGTTTCCGGTATAACGCGAAGAACGGTAGGACAAAGTTGCTCTAGCTTCACATCTGTGGTGTGAAGGAACCCAGGAATAGCCGCTGTGGATATTCCTTAGTAATCAAGGAGGACAACTGTGAAAGGACGTTATGCCTTGTGGCACAATCCTGTCCTGAAGAGTGTTGGCGTTTTGATCGCCGCGCTCTTCGTACTCAGCGCCTGTGGAGGAACTACCAGTACTCCTGGCACAACCCCCACGAGCCAACCTACAACGCCTATTAAGATCGGCGTGTCATTATCGCTAACCGGTGACTTCTCAGCCGACGGTCTGGCCTTCCAGCAGGGCTACCAGCTCTGGGCTGATACCGTCAACAATAACGGCGGCGTTCTGGGGCGCACGGTCACACTCGACATCGTCTCTGATGCCAGCAGCACGACGCAGGTTGTGACGAACTATAACAAACTGATCAACATTGACCATTGCGACATCGTATTTGGGCCATTCTCCTCTTTGCTGACGAAACCGGCATCGGTGGTTGCCAGCCGTAATGGTTACGCGATGATCGAGGGCGCTGGCGGAGGTCCCTCCGTCTTCCAACAGGGCCTGCACAACCTGTTCGATGTTTCCGCTCCGGTAGCCAACCTGCTGGTCAGCTTTACGCAGTATCTCCTGGCCTTGCCAGCAGGGCAACGACCTACAACGGCAGCGTATGCTACCCAGAACGATCCGTTTACGCAGCCGCAGGTAGATACAGCCAAAGCGCTTCTGGAAGCGGGCGGTGTCAGAACGGTATCCTACCAGGTCTACCCGTCTGAAACTACCGACTATACACCTATCGCGCAAAAGATGGTGGCCTCCAATGCGGATGTCATCGTTACCGGTACATTGCTTCCCGATATCAAGTCCTATATACTGGCTTTCAAACAACAGCACTACAACCCGAAGGCCATCATTGCGACAGCAGGACCTGACCAGGGCAAACAGTTTACCGATGCCATTGGTGGCACCTCAACCGCGGAAGGCGTATTCGTGCCGAACGGCGGATGGTATCCCACCATCAACACCTTCCAGAATGCCAAAATGGTCAGCGACTACCTGGCGAAGTACGGCGGTACCGCTGATCAAATCAGTTCCGACGTAGCGGAAGCTTTCGCGGTCGGGCAGGTGTTCCAGCAGGCAGCGACCAAAATTAATAGCATCGACAATACCAAGCTGATCGCGGAACTTCACTCAGGTGATACATTCCAGTCAGTGCAGGGAGACGTGAAGTTCGATGCTACCGGACAGAATACCCTGGGTACAGGCTATCTGTTCCAGTGGCAAAAAGGCTCACTGATTTCTGTATATCCGGCCTCCCAGGCGACGGCTGCTCCAGAGTATCCCAAACCGAACTGGCCCTAGCGTTTCGTAGTCGTACAGGATATGTACGTTGGGTAGGAGCAAGGTCTGCTGCCCCCGGTAGCAGACTTTCCTACCCTTTTCCTATAGTGTATATTCATTCTAGATGAGATCGGCGAATGAAACATTGCGCCCTTGGGATATGCGGCTCCTGTCATTATTTGACTTCCATCGATGGAAAGAGGACACATGTTTGCACTAATTATTGAAGCTATCGTCACAGGAATATTAACCGGCGGAGTGTATGCCTTGATGTCGTCAGGGCTAACGCTGGTATTCGGGGTGATGGATATTATCAACGTTGGACAGGGCGCTCTGGTCATTCTGGGCGCTTACCTCAGTTATTTCCTTGAGCAAAAACTGCACATCGACCTGTTTTTAGGTTTGCTCATCACCATGCCTTTTATGTTTGGTTTAGGTCTGGTGATCGAATTCCTGTTCATTCGCCCGCTCAAGCGCGACCGTACCATGCTCTCCGTGCTGGTGACGTTCGGCATCGCGTTAATTATCGAGGGGGTGCTCAACCTCATTTTCACGGCGAATAATGTCTCCCTGCAAGCCTGGTATGTCACAGCCTCGTTTAAAGTAGGTGGGTTCTATCTCGCCTATATTTACGTATTTGGCTTTTTGCTGGCTTTGGCGCTGCTCGGTGGACTCTACGTGCTGCTCTATCGCACTAAATTCGGCTTTAGCCTGCGCGCAGCGATGCAGAATCGCACGGCGGCAGAATTAATTGGCATCAATGTCGAGCGTGTCTCAGCGATTACCTTTGGCATTGGCATCGCGTTAGCTGCCGCCGGGGGTATGGCATTCGGAGCAACCAACGCTTTCAATGCCGGCAGCGCCTATGACTTGATCTCGCGCCTTCTGGCTATCATCATCTTTGGCGGTATGGGCAGCTTATCGGGCGCGCTGATTGCCTCTTTAGGTATGCTTATCATCGAGGATGTCACCTCGGTAATCTGGTCACCTGTGTGGGCCAGCACCGTCTTTTTCATCTTGCTAGTAGTTATTCTACTGGTTCGCCCGCAAGGGTTGCTCGGAAAGTTGGAGGCTCGAAAGCAATGAGGATGCTCAAACCTATCGGGCTGCTAGTCTTGCTGGCACTGGTGATCGCCTTCCCACAGGTATTTCCCAATCCGGCCATCACTGGCATCGCCGTTTTTGCGTTGATGTTCGCTGTTGCCGCCACCGGTTGGAATATCTTTTCCGGTTACACGGGCTACATAGCCCTGGGTCATGCTGCTTACTTCGGTCTGGGCGCTTACGCATTTGCCATTCTGACTCAGAACTGGCACGTGCAAGGTGGCTATGGAGCTTTCCTGGTAGTGCCTCTGGCAGGGTTGGTGGCGGCAGTTATTGCTATCCCACTGGGCTGGGTCTCATTACGAGTGCGGCGACATGCCTTTATTGTGATCACCATCGCCATGTTCTTCATCTTCCAGTTGCTGGCGTATAACATGACGCAGTTCACCAATGGTTCCATCGGCATCAATCTTCCCATCCCGGTCGATTGGAGCGCATCGTTCTACAATTACCCCTTTTACTACGTCACATTAGCGATCTTGTTGGTGGCGATTGCCATCTCCTGGTGGGTGCGAAATTCTAAATACGGCCTGGGTCTGCTGGCTATCCGCGATGACGAGGACCGGGCGCTCGGCCTGGGCGTGAAGACCGGCCCGTCTAAACTGGCGGCTTTTGTGATCTCAGCCTTTATCGTGGGTATGGTGGGCGCCGTGTGGGGCTACTTCATCGAGTCGATTTTCCCGAACACAGCGTTCGATGCTACCTTTGACGTAGCGCTCGCGCTGATGGCCTTTCTGGGCGGCCTGGGAACAATTTCTGGTCCCATCCTGGGCGCTTTAATACTGGAATCAGCCCAGCAATACTTCACCCTGCAATTCGTCTCCCCTGGCTATTATCTGATCGCTTACGGTGGCTTGTTCCTGATTGTTATTCTGCTCTTGCCCAGGGGCATCATTCCCACGCTGACCGACCGTTGGACCAAATATCAGTCTACCCGCTCCCAACGCCAGCAAGAGAGCGGCGCTCTGGCCGTTGTGCTACCAGCATCTGGCAGTAACGGGAATGGGAATGGAGGCGCTGAAAATGTTGAGAAGAAGGAAGGGATCAACTTATGAGTTTATTGGAAGCGCAGGGCATCTCCAAAGCCTTCGGAGGCATTCGCGCCCTTGATATGTGTTCGATCAGCGTGGAAAAAGGCTCCATCACCGGCTTGATCGGCCCCAATGGCTCAGGGAAAACGACGTTGTTTAATATTATGACCGGCTATGAGCGAGTTGATACCGGACAGGTGCGTTTTCAGGATCAAACTATTACCAATATCGCTCCTGATAAGGTTTTTCGCCTGGGCGTTGGTCGTACCTTTCAATTAACGCGCATCTTCCCCCGGCTGACCGTGCTTGAGAACATGCATGTAGCCGCTCAGCGTAATGATCTGAAGGGGCTGCTCAGCCGTTGGAGTTCGACGCATGAACAGAAGCGCGCCCTGGAATTGCTGGATTTTGTGGGGCTGACCCCACTCAAAAGTCTGCCAGCCGGCAATCTCTCTTACGGGCAAAAGAAGTTGCTGGAGTTTGCGTTTGTGCTAATCGCCGAGCCGCAGGTGATCCTGCTGGACGAACCGGCGGGCGGCGTCAATCCCACCATGATTAACTACCTGACAGATCGCATTCGCGCGCTCAACTCGCAGGGCATCACGTTTCTGATTGTTGAGCATAACATGGAATTTGTGATGGGATTATGCCAGAAGGTGATGGTCATGCATCGCGGAACGAAAATTGCCGAAGGGACGCCAGCGGAAGTACGAGCGAATCCGGCAGTGTTGGAAGCCTACCTGGGAGACTAAAGAGATGTTGCTGAAAATACACAATATTTACGCGGGCTATGACGGAGGCGATGTACTCAAAGGGATCGACCTGACAGTAGAGCAAGCTACCACCACCTGTATCGTCGGTCCCAATGGAGCCGGCAAATCGACGGTGTTGCGCGTGCTCAGCGGGTTGTTGAAACCCCGTCTCGGCGAAATTACCTTTGATGGTCACTCGCTGGTTGGCCTTGCGCCGCGCCAGATTCTAGCGTTAGGCATCGTGCAGGTGCCGCAGAATCACAGCCTCTTCCCCACCATGACGGTGCGCGAGAACGTGAGGCTCGGCGCGTATATGCTCAATGATTCAGCCCTCGTTGCGCGGCGCTTGCGCGAAGTTGAGGAGATGTTCCCCATCGTGAAAACGCGCGCCGACGATAAAGCGGGCAATCTGTCGGGCGGGCAGCAGCGCCTGGTAGAGTTTGCGCGCTGCCTGATGCTTGACCCGCGTATGATCCTGCTGGACGAACCATCGATGGGACTGGACCCCAGAACATTCAAGCAGGTGATAGAAACGATCAAGGCTATGCAAAGCAGCGGTCGCACCATCGTGCTGGTCGAGCAAAACGCCCGCACCGGACTGAGCCTCGCCGACAACGGAGTCGTATTGGAAAGTGGGCGGGTGCGCCTGGAGGGAACGCATATAGAAATCTTGAACAATCCAGAGATCGGCCATCTCTACCTGGGAGGCACGCTCTCCAAAGCATAACCCCGGTAGCGACACTCCTCGCGGGCGTTCTGTCTTCGTACTTATTTCAACGTGCGCAGGACGAATTAAGATAGGACGCCCGCGAGGGATGTCGCTACTGGTTTATCTGGAAAGGATACATTCATGGCAAGAGACGAACTGGTGCAGAGCGCCATTGATAACTGGGCTCCCCGCTTTATTTCAAACGGCATCGACGCCAACGATTTCCAGCGTGTCACCAGTAGTGTCGAGCGTTGGGATGATTGGTGCCAGGTATGGTCTGAGTGCGGATCCATGCACGCGCAGATGGGCGAAAAGGCTGAGGCGCAAGGCTATTTCACATCCGCGGGACAGCATTATTATCAGGCTGCCATCTGCTATCACTTTGGCAAATATTTGTTTGTGCGCCACCCGCAAGAATTGCGCGCTGCCCACGATCATACCGTGCAATACTACCAGCGCGCGCTGCCCTATTTCGACTTTCCGGGCGAACATGTCGCCATCCCTTACGAGGGAGGCGCGACCATGTACGGCATTTTGCGCAAACCCTGGCATACTCCTCGCCCGCCTGTAGTGATCCTCGTCCCTGGCCTGGATTCGGTAAAAGAAGAGTTGCACGTCTATGGCGAAGACTTTTTGAGACGCGGTATGGCGGTGCTGGCGATTGACGGTCCGGGACAGGGCGAGATGGAATTCGATCACGCCATGCGCTTCGACTACGAAGTGCCTGTGCGTTATGCCGTCGATTATCTTGAGGGCCGACCGGATGTAGATGCAAAGCGGGTTGGTCTGATGGGCGTCAGCCTGGGAGGGTATTACGCCGTGCGTGCCGCCGCCTTCGAGCGTAGACTACTTGCGACCATCGAAAACTGCGGCCCCTATAATCCCGGCGAGAACTTCGCGCAGCGACCCCTGATAAGCCGCGAAACATACATACACCGCCTGAAGGGGGCCAATGTTGAAGATTCGATGAAGAAGTTGAAGCAGTTCAACTTGCAGGGCGTCGCGGAAAAAGTTGAACGTCCCCTGCTCGTTATCCAGGGAGTGCGCGACAGGCTTGTGCCAGCAGAACAGGGCAAGCGGATCGCAGCGGATGCCGGCAGTCGGGCGACGTTCTGGCTGTTCGAGGACGGCAACCACGTCTGCAACAACATCCCCTACAAACATCGACCCCAACAGGCCGACTGGATGCGCGAACATTTATTTGCATAATCCATTGAAAGGATACACTCATGGCGCGGGACGAACTAGTACAGAGCGCGATTGACAACTGGTCTCCCAGGTTTATAGCCAACGGTATCGACTCCAACGACTTCCAGCGTGTCACCAATAGCATTGAACGCTGGGACGATTGGTGCCGCGTATGGTCGGAGTGTGGGGCCATGCATGAGCAGATGGGCGAAAAGGCTGAGGCGCAGGGCTATTATGTATCGGCGGGGTATCACTATTTTCATGCATCGATGGCCTATCACTTCGGCAAATTTTTGTTCGTACATAAGCCGCAAGAAATGCGCGCCGCGCACGATCACGCGGTGAGCGCATACAAAAAGGGCCTGCCTTACTTTGATTACCCCGGCGAACACGTCACCTTTGCTTACGAGGGTGGCGCGAAGATGTATGGCATTCTGAGAAAGCCCTGGCATACGCCTGAACCGCCTGTCGTGATTCTGGTGCCAGGATTGGATTCCGTCAAGGAAGAGATGCACAGCTACGGCGAAGACTTTCTGAGGCGCGGCATGGCGGTGCTGGCGCTAGATGGCCCCGGACAGGGCGAAATGGAGTTTGAGCACGCCATGCGCTTCGACTACGAAGCGCCTGTCCGCTATGCCATCGATTACCTTGAGGGGCGCGCAGATGTAGACGCAAAGCGTGTCGGGCTGATGGGCGTCAGCCTCGGAGGGTACTATGCGCCACGCGCCGCCGCATTTGAACCACGTTTGAAGGCGTCTATTGCCAACTGCGGCGGGTACACCTTCGCGGGCCATTTCGACAGGCTGCCGGGACATACACAAGCCGCCTTTATCCATCGCCTCAAGGCAGCCAACAAATCAGATGCGCTTGAGAAATTACAGGCATTTAACCTGCAAGGCGTAATGGAGAAAATAACCAGTCCTCTGCTGATTATCATGGGACGCCTTGATAGGCTCGTGCCGTATCAGGACGCCGAACGCATGGCGGCAGAAGCCAGCGCGGTAGCTGAACTATGGATGTTTGAAGACGGCAATCACGTCTGCAACAATATTCCCTACAAACATCGGCCCCAGCAAGCCGATTGGATGCGGGACAGGCTGCGCGTGTGATGTAATGCCCGGTCAACAGAGCCAGCCAGGGCAGGGGCAAGCCCAGCCCGTACCCTATACGGTAATCATTTGCCGCTTCGTAGTAGGGTACGGGCTGGGCTTGCCCCTGCCCTGGCTCCAGGATAGATAGAACTATGATTAACACCTTATATCCCCGTTTCTCCGATGCTGAATACGCCCGGCGATACGCGAATGTTCGTAGCGCGATGCTGGATGCGGGCCTTTCGGCGCTTGTGCTGTATGGGACGCTCAGCGCGTATCACGAAGTGTTGTATCTCTCGAACTTTGCCACCATGCGGGAGGCTATGCTCGTCTTTCCAGTTGAGGGCGAACCTACGTTGTTCGTGCAGTATTTCAACCATGTGCCGGACGCGCGGCTGGTCGCCAGTATCGCGGATGTGCGTTGGGGAGGGCCGGATATTACCCTTGCTGCCGTCGAAAACGTGCGCGAGAGAGGATTGGCCGGGAACAAAATTGGCATGGTTGGTCCCATTACCTTCAAGCAATACAATGGAATGCGCGATATGCTCCCACGGGTTGAATGGGTAGATTTTATCCCGCAAATAATGCAACTCCGGCTCGTCAAAAGCGAAGAAGAGATCGCGTTTCTGCGTAAGGGGGCCGAGTTCAGCGACCTGGCGATCTCCGCGCTTGAACGCGAAGCGCGTCCCGGCATTCACGAATATGAACTGGCCGCAATTGTAGAGGGCGCGTACCTGGGACTGGGCGGCAAGACCCATATTCACTATATGGCAACGACACCTATGTCGCACCCAACCGTGTGCGTTCCCGCGCAGCATCAATCCAATCGTCTTATCGAGAAAGGCGATGTGCTGATAACCGAGATCAGCGCGCACTATGCTGGCTACGCCGGGCAAATCCTGCGCCCGTTCGCTATTGGAACACCTCCTACGGTGGAGTACTTGCGCATGTATGATGTAGCAGTGGAAGCATTCAATCGCATCGCGGGTGTGCTGCGAGACGGGGCAACGGCAGATGAAGTGTTAGACGCTGCCGAATACATCCACACTGCCGGCTTTACCATCTGCGACGACCTGCTGCACGGTTTCGGCGGGGGCTACCTTGCGCCTATCCTGCGCACGCGCCGCACAAGCGCCAGGCCGTCGCAGCCATTCACCTTTCGCCAGAACATGGTCGTGGTGATTCAACCCAACGTGATTACGGAAGATGAACGTATGGGCGTGCAGATAGGCGAGTTGGTGCGCGTGACGGCAAGTGGCGTTGAGTCGCTGCACCATTATCCTATGCGCTTTATCAGCGCAGGGTTGTGACGCCCTTGTGACAGGCATTAGAGCAAAACCGATGTATACTATTGGTGGGATGTGGATGAGGAGAGTGGGTGGGAAAAAGAAAGGAGCCTGCATGACGGTTGAAAGTCTTCCTGGCTGTGATGTCAGGGCTGAGACAAATATTAGCAAAAGAGGCAGGTAGGTTTACATCAAGTAACGCTGCAGATAGTATTGAAATGGTTAGTCTCTCGCTCCTGAAAACATCACAGCCTGTGTCCTGAGTCGAAATCGGTTTACCAATATAGAATGCGAAAAGCCACCTGAGCCATTCCCGGCTCAGGTGGCTTTTCTGTAACGGATATTGCTATGAATTTGGGAGACGAGGCATTATTAGCCTTACCGCGCCGTCCTTCTGCCATAGGCCCAGACCGCTACCGGTATAAAGACGATCAGGATGCCAACACACCACGCGAGCGCCTGTAAGATGGTCGAGGTGTCGGGGGTGTTGAGGAGCAATCCGCGCACCGCGTTGACGATCAGCGAAACTGGCTGGTGTTCGGCGAAGGCTCGCAGCCAGCCGGGCATACTTGCTGTCGGCACGAACGCGCTGCTGGCGAAGGTTAACGGAAAGAGCCAGATGAAGCCAGCCGATTGCGCCGCCTCGACGCTGCTCACTAACAGGCCGATGGTTGCCGAGATCCACGAGAAGGCGAAACTGGTGAGCAGGAGTATGGCTGCTGCCGCGAACCAGGAAAGGACGGGACCTTGTGGGCGGAAGCCGACTAGCAGACCGACCGACCACATGACGATCACGACAAAGGTGTTGCGCACCATATCTGAGAGGGTACGACCAGTGAGTACCGCTGATTTCGCCATCGGCAGCGACCGGAAGCGGTCAACCAGCCCTTTCTGCAGGTCGCTTGCCAGGCCGACGCCGGTGGTCGTTGCGCCAAAGATGACGGTCTGCGCGAAGATGCCGGCCATCAGGTAGTTGACATAGGTAGTACCATGAACCGCGATTGCACCTCCGAAGACGTAGCGGAAGAGCAGCACGAACATGATGGGCTGGATCGTCGCGAAGACCAGCTCCTCTGGAATGCGCGGAATCTGGGTCAGGTGGCGTTTCGCCAGCACGAGCGCGTCTGAAATGGTCCAGTAGATTCGAGGACGCGCCAGGGGCTTCAGTTGTCCTGTTGTGAAGCGGAGATTGCTTGCGTTCATCTGGTACTCCTTGCCAGTGATCGGGAGGCCGGTGTATCTGTTGACAGGTCGCCTGTAGTAGCTGCGCGTCCGGTCAGTGTGAGGAAAACATCATCCAGCGTGGGACGACGCAATGCCAGGTCGTCCACTGGAATGTTGGCAGCATCCAGATCGCGCACGACGGATGCCAGGATTTGAGCGCCTGGCGCTACCGGCACAATAAGTTGGCGGTCAAATGCGTTGACCTGGATCTCACCCTCACTATAAGGCCGCATGGTCTCGACTGCGGCATCCAGATCGCCTCTACGCGCCACCGTAAGCTCGAGCCGTTCTCCTCCAACCTGGGTTTTCAGTTCATCGGATGTGCCCCTGGCAATCACCTTGCCCAGGTCAATAACCACGATCTGGTTAGCCAGTTGATCGGCTTCCTCCAGGTACTGCGTCGTCAGTAGCACGGTGGTGCCATCGGCGACCAGGGCGCTGATGACCTCCCACATGGCGAGGCGTCCGCGAGGATCAAGTCCGGTCGTCGGCTCGTCGAGAAAGAGGACTGGAGGCGTCATAATCAGGCTTCCCGCCAGGTCAAGGCGGCGGCGCATTCCTCCCGAATAGGTCTTCACGACACGCCGGGAGGCGTCAACGAGATCAAAGCGTTCGAGCAGATCGTTTGCCCGGCGTTTCGCGACCGCGCCGGATAAGTGATAGAGTCGCCCGAACATCACCAGATTTTCATAGCCGGTAAGATTTTCATCGATGGCGGCATACTGACCAGCCAGACCGATGCGGGCGCGCAGTTGATCGGCGTGTTTAACGACATCCAGACCGGCCACCTCCGCATACCCCGCGTCTGGTTTTAGCAGCGTGGTCAGTATGCGCACTGCTGTGGTCTTGCCAGCGCCGTTTGGGCCGAGAAGCGCAAGCACGCTTCCCTCCTCGGCGGCCAGGTCAATTCCCGCCAGCGCGCGCGTTTTTCCATAAGATTTTTGAAGTCCTTCGGCCCAAATGGCCGGCTTATTCGGCATAATTTTCTTCCTCAATTGATAGTGATGCCGCCGGCGACCAGTTCCGACCGGAAGCCAGCGGCAAACGGACTGATAAGAGAATATGGGCGTAATGTAGCGCATCTCCCTGAATGTACGTTTCATTTCACCCAAAATGTACGTTTCATTTGACTTAAAAGTTAGAAAAACCTGCTATTCTATCTTCCGGCTAGAATGTGGAATACTTCCGGCGTTGGTACTCTGCCCGAAAGAAATGATGCGCCTGGGGAAAATACGAATCATTTCCGGGTCAAAACCTGGACCAAAGCTCTCTCCACCTTTAAAAACCTGCTCCGCCCGTCCGCGTATTTCAAGGAAACGAGGCTGCCAGGGTGGAAGCACATCGTCAACGACGAAGGCGACGTTGGCATTTTGCAGAATGTCACGGAACTTCTTGCTCTTGCTTATGCCATGTCCCCCGATGTCTATCACGTCCAGTTCAGCATTATGGCGAAATGATACGGGCACAACATGCGGCTCTCCCGCAGCATTAACAGTAGCAAGCCGACCCAGGCGCTGGCTATGCATGTATTCGATTTCGGCGCCGGTAAAATGACTCATATATCCTCCTCTTACCTATTCTCTTTGACAGGAGTGAAAACGGGGCCATTGACCCGCACACCACTATGTGCTACACTCTATATGGACACATGTCCACATAATCATTGTAGCGGACAATTGTCCACTTGTCAAGAGGGAGCGCAGTGAAAGAAGAATCTGCTCAATTTTCGTGTCCGGCGGGTATGCCGGAGTGGTTCAAGTCGCTTCACAGACATGAACGGCGTGACGCGGCGGAGCATCGCCAGCGTATACTAGACGTTGCGCAACACCTTTTCGGGAAGCATGGTGTTGACGCTGTCAGTATGCACCAGATTGCTCTGGCTGCTGGCATTGGGCAGGGTACGCTCTATCGCCGGTATCGCCATAAGGGCGAATTGTGCATGGATTTGATGCGCGAACACCACGAGCGATTCGTGGAAGAGATCGCGGCGCTGCTCGATGCAGCGAGGACGGCTTCTGCGCTTGAGCGATTGGATAGCGTCCTGGTAAAAATGGTGGCTTTGCTCGAAGAGCAGGTGACTATGCTGGAAGCGATTGCCGCAACAATGATGCGAGATGCCCGCTGCGACGAATCGGACAGTTCGCGGCGCTTATCCTTCCACCAATCCCCCTGGTATCTCTGGTTGCATGAATTGCTCGCAGGATTGCTTACTGAGGCGGTAGAACGTGGAGAACTGGCCTCCCTGGATGTCCCCTACACGACAGATGCTATTTTGGCCGTATTGAATCCTCCATTCTACCTCTTCCAAAGACAAGAGCGCGGCTTTTCCCAGGAGCGCATTTTGCAAGGTGTGCGCCGCATGTATTGTGATGGGATGCATATTAACCATCTCCTCGCTTGAATGCGCGAACAGCCAGATGGCGCCTGTCATCTGGCTGTTCGCAGTTGATAACAGTTAAAAGTGCAACCCTGCCCCAGTTTTCACGTAATACATGCAAAGCCAGGGGAGTTTGTTACCTGGCAGAAATTATCAAAGTGATATGCGAGGGTACGTTAATGGGTTTCATGCAAATGATGGCCGCTAACTTCTGGCTGACGGTCGTACTGCTGCTTTTTATTATTAGCATGGTGAGCATTGTCCTCGGTATTTTGTTGGAGGTCTATAAAACCAGCATCAGGGCCAGCGAGAAAAGGCTGGAACTGCGCAACGAGGAACTGCGTTTGCAGTTGAGGCTGGAACAGCAGAAAAAAGAGAACGCCGCTGGCTCGTCCTCGATAAATCTGCCCCAGCCCAAAGAGCCATCCTGGGAGGAACAGTCGCAAATCAGTTACGAGATGGGCTATCAGCAACACAGGTAAAGGTCACTTTGCTTACTCCCCGCGTTTCGACAATTGCACAATCTCAGCCGCGACCGCCCGCAATGCCTCGCGCAGTTCGGCTGGCTCGCGCACAATCAGGGGGCAGCGCAGGCTCACCAGGAAATGCGCCATCCAGTCAAGCGATTGCGTATAGCAACTGGTCGCTACACATCACGCTGAAATCCATCACGCTATGCAGCGAAGCCGCAAGCCGGTTCATACTGAACAGTCACCAACGTTCGTGGAAAATGCTGCTGACAAACTCTGTACCATGCTGGTAGAACTGGGGTCGCGCCTGCAACGAACGAAGCAGCAGCGCGGAGCGTCCATCTCGTAGAGAGTGTTATAGAAATGAGGCGGGGGGAGTAACCCACCGCCTTATTTTAATATGGCTGGAATAGTTCTGCTATCGTTAATGCTGCATTTCTCGTCGCTTCATCATCTTTCTCCATCTATTCTACTTATGGTACCCTGAATACTCTCTTTGCTCAACAGGCACACTTCAATACGGTATACTTTATGCGGGAAAACTGACCTGGTTGGATGATGATTGGATAACATATGAGAGCGAGGACGCACGTGAAACGCACTAAATTAGTGGAAGCGCGTTTGAAGAGACATTGGAGCCAGGGAGAAGCTGCCGAAGCGGTGGGCGTCGATTATCTTACCCTGTACCGCTGGGAAGCAGGCAAGTCCACGCCAAGAGGATACAACCTGCGAAGTCTCTGTGATGTCTACGGGTTGACAGCGGCAGAACTAGAGTTAGATAGCGAAGTATTGCATGAACAACCTGAGAAGAATCTATCTGAAGTTTTGGATACGGACCTTCAAGCTGCATCTTCGAATGTAGAACCGGAAAGTTTGTCGGCAGACGCATACAACGCGAAGGGAAAGGGAACGGGGCAAATTGATGGAGAGTACGCCGTAACTTCTTCCAATTCTGTCAGCGTAGTGATCTCTCGTCGTCAGCTTCTTCAGGAATTGCTTGCTGTTGCTAGTTTTGCTCTCACTCCTCCTCCATACGAACTCCTCAGCGCAGATGCTCTAGATCACCTGGCATTCGTGCTACACAAACCTGCGAGCCTCGACGCGCGCGTCCTCACGGATCTCGATAGCGTCACATACGGCATCTGGCAGGCACGAATGCATGGGGCCTCGTCTCCTGATTTGCTCAATGGCGCTCTGGGACACTTGCAAGTCGTCATCCAACTCCTCAAGAGCCCGCATGATATGCGAACACGACGACGCTTGTACTCGGTCGCAAGGAACGCCGGGCAACTTGTTGGGCACCTGCTGTTTGACATACAGGATTTTGCTATGGCATGGTCTTACTATAACTTCGCGTTAAGCGCCGCCCAGGGCGCACATCAGCCGGATGAAGAAGCTGCTGTTCTAGGTCTGATGAGCTTTGTGCTGACCTATAAAGCGCATCCGACGGATACTCCCCCTGAAACCGTCACATTGCTTGAGCAGGCTCAACTTCTCACTACACAAAGTACGATCTATCCGCTTCGCGCATGTCTGGCAGCGATCAAAGCCGAAATCCATGCAAACCTGGGACAGATAGATGCCTATCACAGGGAAATCGACCTCTCTCAGAACTTCCTGACATATTCTGGAGATCGCCGTGATACTGTACCGGATGACATATTCAATTTTGACCCGACGACCTTAGCAGGATATCAGGGGGCCTGCCTCCTTCGCATTGGCAAGCCCCTCGAAGCGCTCACGGCGCTTAAGAAATCGGTGCAAGACCTGCAGATGATCCATGCGCTGCGTCTCGCAGATATCGGTATTGCACACGCACAGTTAGGGGTATATGACAAAGCATGTATGCTTGGGCGTGAGGCACTCACCATGATCGCACAGACCAAAAAGGGATCGCAGCTTCAGCGCGTGCGTGAACTAAGACATAACCTGCAATCCTGGAAGCACACCTCCGAGGTACAAGAACTCGATCACCTCTTTAAGGTTACAGCAACACTTTTAGAAGAGTCGGTTGTCCGACCTGGCCTTATTTAGTGCGCAGAGGACTGGACAATGATTGCTGGCAAGAACTGATCTGGCTTCTGAAAAGCATGACGCATTGCAGCCTTAAACAGCATCTCGACCTCCTCCACAGTCTCCCTTCTCAACCCTCGCGCCTCCTCGACCTTAGCCGCCAGTTGGTCCAGGTCGCCATTCAGCCCCTTATCCTTGCGCATAATGTCGCGCACAGATTTGACGATGCTGCCAAGTTGTTGGGCGGTGGTAACGGTCTGAAATAATGGGTGCTGGCGGTCCTCACTTCGCGCTATCTTCTCTGCGGTATCCAAGTAAACGTACCCTCTCTATCTCTGCTCCATTTTGTAACCAGAGAACAATTATATCATCAAGCGTATGGTCATTTTTGCATGGGTTGATCCATCCTATCATTCTTAAAGTAACGACTTTGCGAGCCGCGTGAATGAAGCATACTTTCACCTCTTCATCCATTGAAAGAATAATCTTATCAGCCTTGAGCGCAGCTTCTATGAGGTGTATATCTTCCTGCATATGAATAAGCCTGTTCTGGCTGGTTGCCGTCTGCTCTACCTTACAGCGTAATACCTCATTGGCTGGAGTATTGACCCAATGTACCCTCTTTTTGGCAATCATTGTGCGTAACCAAGATTCACCAAATTTTGATGGATGCTTTCGCTGTTCGGCCCGAATAGCATCAGTAAGGACGATCTTATGTTTGGTCGTCTCGGCCATACATATGAGAAAATCTCGGCAACTTTTCGTTATTGGATCGGCTGACTCTTTTTCACTTGCCGCGCAAGTAATATTGACATCAATTACTAGCAATTTAGCCGTTCGTGGCACATCACTCTCCCATCAACCTGGCTTCCGCCGCATCTAAATAACGACTTTCCGAGTGCAACGTAACTGAGGCAAAATCTTCAGGCCAGTCACCATAAGCACCTGTCTCATCAAGATCAGCGCTATCAATCTTTGTGGAACCATCCTCTTGTTGTGTAAACCAGTGAAGCTTAACTAACTCTGGTGGAAGTTTGCCTTCGGCTACCAGTGTTTGTATGCCCAGCAGTAGTATGCTGCTATGCGTTTCTATCACCATCCGCTTCCCTTCTTTAGCTGCATCTGCTAATACTTCCGCCATTGCATATTGAGCGCGAGGATGTAAATGAATTTCTGGCTGCTCGATATAAACCAGTTGTCCAGAGTTGGCGGTGTGGAGAGCTACGACGACCGGAAGAGCCTGGGAGACGCCCATACCGACATCAGCAATGCTAACCATGTCTTCTTTGTCGCCTTGCAGGAAGCGGTTGACGAGAAGTTCAATTTCAACGTCGTTTCTCCGTCTTGCAACCACTTTTTTTGTTAATGCCAGAAGAGCCAAATTGTTATAGAGCTTTGCAAGCTTCTGTTTATCACCATCTGTCTGCCATTGCTCAATTATGCTTGCAACATAAGTTTCAAATGCGCCTGGAAAGGTAAAACCTACTGCGGTTGCTGGATAATTCCTCTCTGGATTGCCTCTCAAACCAGGAAGGTGGATCATTTTACGAACATGATTTCTTATACTAGTCATAGTAGGTATTGGATCATTTGAAGAAGAAATGATTAAACTCCCAGGAGTTAAAAAAAATCGATCACGTACCACTTCGCTAATTACTGAAGCTGTTATTTCATCAGTTCTTGACATAAGTTCGCGTAAAGTTTTGCTATAACCTTGAGAATCATGAATAATTCTCAAATAACGAAGAAGGTTAGTTCGCATTTCCTTTATTGACATACCAACATAGACATGGAATTGATTATTATCAAAACCATATTCGGTCTCCTTTACGTCAAATCCTTTATTATCTTTGTTCTGATTGAAAGAAATCCTTACTGAATCCTGGTTATCTATGTCGATTCCAGTGTGAAAAGTATCGACAAGTTTTCCCTCTTGTGTACGAGACAAGAGTTGATTTACTAGCGTAAATTTTACATTTGGCCCATTTAGTAGAAGTGCGCCGGGATCATAAGTAGACTCTAACGTCTGTTTGAGCAACAATAAAGGTTGCATAATGCTGGATTTGCCAGAGCTATTGGCACCAGCTAGGATGGTTAATGGTTTGATTTCGATGCTCTGTTCCTGAACGATGGATTTGAAGCCACCGACAGTTATGCGCGTGATGCCGCCTGAGTTGGGTTGCGGTTGAAGTTTGCCTTCTCGTATTATGCGAGCCATGTATATGTACCCTTCTGCTTGCCTCTGTGTTTCCCATTGTCTGAATGCGGAAAGTATAACAGAAGTTCCAACGAGTTACAATTAGAGATTTTGCGAGACAATAAGGGCTGAGACCGCGTTTCTAAAAATGATTGACATAGTATCTATAAAGCATAGCATGAGAAAACAAGCGCTTATGCTGCTTACAACAACGCCTGCAATTGAGGTACCGCGCTTCGTAGTTTTACGGTGCCGCCGAAAAGGATAGCGATTTTACGGATGTTGCCGTAGCCTGAGAGAGGCGACAGGTCGAAGATATCGAGTTCCCTTCTGCCTGCCTCTGGAATAATGTCTATACTATACCTCACTACGCAAGAGATTCTTGAAAATTCACAATTTTGAATGTCGTATACTATAACAGTACGAGCGTAATTGAAGGGAGTGAAGGCGTGAAGAAAGAACCTGAAAGAACGCTTTATGATAAAGCAGGCCAGCGATTACCTCAAGGAAGCAAGTTATTTGCGATCGCTATTACATTGGGCGTTCTCACGTTGCTCCTGTCGAGTTGCGCGGGAACGACATCGCTTAGCGGCTCGGATAATGGGAAGACGATCACGGTGCATGTTGGCGATGAGGTAGATATTGCGCTTGATTCTAATCCCACAACCGGTTTTCAATGGGCGATTGATAAGAGCAATGATTCATTGCTCACCCTCAAGCAATCAGATTATAGCGCATCGAGCAACCTGATCGGAAGTGGAGGGACGCAGACATTCAAGTTTGTGGCGAAAAGCATCGGGACGGTCAATCTCCAGTTAAAGTACTGGCGTAGTTTTGAGGGTGATAAGTCCATTATCCAACGATATGCTGTTACTATTCAAATCCAGGCTTAATTTGAGCGGCTTGCCTCCGCGCTTTGTCTGCTCATGGCGCTGATGGAGATGCGCACCGCT
Source organism: uncultured Chloroflexia bacterium (assembly GCA_963769535.1). Lineage (GTDB taxonomy): Bacteria > Chloroflexota > Ktedonobacteria > Ktedonobacterales > Ktedonobacteraceae > CF-113. The sequence goes on from CAVYMC010000012.1 coordinate 215,567, forward strand.
ATCGCTCCTGCGAGCGGGTGAGTGGCCTCGCCGATGCGCACGGTCAGAATATCTCCATAGGGAGTGCGCGCCTCGCTAGTGATCCAGGCTCCCGGAATCAGCCCGAGCGTGCCGAGGTAGCTCAGCAGGGCCGGGTCTTCATCAGGGACACGCACTACCTTTGCCTGCATTCCCACTTCGAGCGTGTTCAGTGGGATATCGTCGGCGAGGTCAACGAGGCCCTCGTGGCTGGGAATCGGATCGCCATGCTGGTCGCGTGTAGGATGACCGAGCCTGGCCGCGATGCGTTCTTCCAGGTACTCTGAAATGAAAGGCGCGAGATGCTCTGCCTCGTCATGCACCTGTTCCCACGGCATATCCAGGGTGGTAGCCAGGAACAATTCGAGCAGGCGCTGGTGGCGCAGCAGTTCCATCGCTACCTTCTCTCCCCGCTGTGTCAAAGCCACCCCTTGATAGGGTGTGTGCGTTACATATGCTCCCCGCCCGTCCTCGTCTTGAGCCAGGCGCCGGACCATGCCCGAAACGGACGCTGGTTTGATCTCCATTCTTGCCGCCAACGCCTGTATGGTGGCGTGGCCTGTACTCTGCTGTACGAGCAGAATGGTCTTCAGATATTCTTGCTCAGAAGCAGAAAGACTCTCTTGCATATAATATGACCTTCATAGCATTAGGGAGACCTAAGTTAGGCTATCCTAATACTATAGCATATCTATCCTAAATGTCAAGTTGATCAGGATATAAATAAAAGTTAGAATATGTTATACTTGGGGGAGACAGCTATTTATTCAGAGGAGACGATGTAATGGCAAAAAACTGGAGTAAAGGAACGCACTCGCTCGATTCAGAGCAACAACATATAACTATACCTCATCAGGAGGGCTCGCAGCAGGAGGCTGCATCACCTGTTTCGGAGGTAGTCGAATCGATCAAAGAGGCGGCGAGTGGAGACGAGGCATCGCGCCGCTTTCTCTTGCGGATAGTTCAGCCGGGACTGGCGGGACTGATGGATGGCTCGGTCTCCACGCTGGCCCCCATCTTCGCGACGGCCTTTGCCACTCATCGCCCGATTACGGCCTTCCTGATAGGCATGGCGGCAGCAACCGGAGCCGGGATCAGCATGGCGTTCTCGGAAGCGCTTTCCGACAACGGTGAATTGACCGGGCGCGGCAGTCCGATAGTGCGCGGCGCAATCACGGGCGGCATGACATTTCTGGGAGGGTCATTACATACGCTGCCTTTCCTTGTGCAGGATTTGCATATCGCGTTGCTGATCGCCTACGTCGTGGTAGCCGTTGAACTGGTCTTGATCGCGGTGATACGTTACCGCTTCTTTGGCACGAAGTGGTGGCTGTCGATGGTGCAGGTGGTCGGCGGAGGCGCGCTGGTCTTTGCTGCCGCGCTCATCTTCGGAAATGCATGAGCCGACGGCGGCCACATGCGGTACGCTAGCGACACAATACCGCGTCTGATGCCAGCGCGATCAAGACCATGCCCAGGCAGAGCGAAACCACGCCGGGCCAGCCAGCCCAGAGCAGTGCGAAACCCGGCAACACGGCTCCCGGGCTGCCGCCGAAGTAGTAGAGCGAGAGATAGAGCAAGGCCGCGGTGCCTTTGGCGGCGGTTGCCTTTTCGCCGAGATAGAGGTTAGCGGCGGAGACGGTGGAAAACATGCCCAGCGTCAACAGGCCGAGGCCGCATAGCGTGATGGGTAGCACAGGAATGAGCGTAATTAATAGTCCTGTGGCGGCGGTTCCCATGCTGTATGCGATAGCGCGGCGCGAACCGATGCGTCCGGCTATGATACCTGCGACCGGTGAGAAAATGCCTGTCAGCCACAGCAGGTAAACCAGGCCAAGAGAAATGGTAGACAGCTTGAAATGTGGCCCTGTGAGGTAGTAGGGAAGATAGGTGAAGATACCAATGAAGCCAAAAAAGCTGGTGAAGCCAATCACAAATGCTCCCACGAGGCTGCGGTTGCGCATGTGCATACGCATGTCGCCCAGCGATTGACGCGCGAATTGACGATCTGCCAGCAGGCGTACCAGCGTGCGCAGCGTCACGCTGCTGTTCAGGTTCTTGCTGCTGCGCCTGTCGGGTAAGAAACGCCACATGCACAGCGCGGCGACGAGCGTGGGTAACGTAAACGCGAGCAATGCCACCTGCCAGTTGAAGATGCCCGCCAACACTGCGCTGCCCGATCTCGCGAATAACCCCCCCAACGTCAGACCGCTGACATAAATGCCCATTGCCAGGCCGCGCCCCTTACCCGAAAACTCTTCGTTGACGTATGAAATCGCCACGCTGGTCAGGCCGGGCATCAGCAAGCCCTGTACGGCGCGTAAGATGACCAGCGTGGCAAAGTTTGGCGAGAGACCCAGCAGCAGCGTGGGGATTACTACCAGCAGGCTGGCGCACACCATGACCGGCTTGCGCCCGATGCGGTCGGAGATAGGGCCGTAGAAGAGCGAGCCAATGGCGACCGCCAGTACCAGCACGGAGATTGACAGACCGGCGGTAGGCGCGCTGATGTGAAAGGCGTTGCTGAGCACGGGAAGGATAGCCTGCGTGCTGTACATGTTGGCAAACACGAACGCCGGGGCCAGAAAAAGCGAGACCAGCGCCCACACGCGCGGTTGGTCCTGTTCAGAGCCGGCCAGTGGGACGCTTTGGGACATGTGGGGATTTCCTTTCTCCTGAAAGAGTGCATACTTGTACGGTTAATTGTAGCATTACTCCCGTTCTCCCCGGCTGGCCTTTCTAGCCAGCATTCACAAGCATGGAGCAGGTGGAACAAACATTGTCCTCTGCACGTCTCTCTTAATAGAGGTATATCGCTCTCTATTTTGCGATCTATGAGAAAGCAGCTATGTTGATGAAAAAAAGGTTGACGTTTCTATCTGGCCTCTTGCTTGTGGGACTGCTAGCATATTTAAGTGGGTGCGGCGCGAATTCCGGCGTTGGAAACGCGCCAACGGGCAAACCTGATAGTGTGAGCATCCAGATCAATGAGGTAATTGGCGGAAAGAAGACCCTGACCCTGTCCGTCGCGAGCATGGCGCAGCAGCTTTATACGACGATTTACGCGCTGCCACTGTTACCTGAAAACCAACCCTGTACCGCTGATTTTGGGCCGCACTATACGCTGACATTTAACCAGGGCGGCAAGGCGCTGGTGACGGTCATTGCTATGCGGTACGGATGCAAGCCTGTTTCGATCACGGGTGAGTCACGGGACCGCCAGGCAAGCTCAGACTTCTGGGCGCAACTCGACCAGGCTATCTATCACGCATCGCCCACTGCCAGCGTGCAGTGGCTGGCCGTTATGCGCGTGCCTCAAACGGGCCAGTTGCCTCTCTCTACGCGCATTACCTCAGCCGGGACTGCTCAACGCCTTTATAACGCGATCCTGGCGTTGCCACTCACCTCGCCGAACACAGGGTATCTGCAAGGTTCCCCCGCATATCAGCTCGTCTTTCACGCAACTGACCAGGAGATTCCTTCCGCCATTGACACCCAGCACAACCTCATCTCACTGAATGGCAACCTGCAATCACGCACCGGCCTGTATAGCATGAACGACCAATTCATGCGCTTGTTTGATGAGACCCTGGCCGGAGCCACATTCGCGCCTGCTCGTCCTGATACCGCCACCCTCAGCATACAGAAGAAGGATCTTTCCAGCGAGCAGGTCATGAAGAACATGACCTTCATAGAGCAATTCTATGCGAAGTTCAACGCGCTGCAACCGGCGCAAACGCCGCAGGACTGCCCTTCAGGAGCGGATAAGGTGGCAGGGAAAGGAACCTTCTACAACTTTCTCTTCTCGCAGTGGAGCTTACCAATTCTCCAGGCCGAGGTGTACGAAGGAAGCTGTCAGCTTATCCAGAACACCTCGACAGGCCAGGCTTATCAAGGCGACCAGGAGTTCTGGAACCTTGTACACCGCGCCCCCGGCCAGTAATTGGTGCCAGTAATCGGTTGGCAACTTTCAGGTCTCAAAATATCATATAGTATCATAGTACGAGAAAATATTCACGAACCCGAAAGGAGCGAAACATGGACGTGTATCGCGCGCTCAATGCTGATGTGCCGCAATTGCTCTTTACTGTGCTGCACCAGGCTGGCCCCACGATTGCTGACGAGGATTTTACGCGCACCGTGACTGCCCTGCACCGGGATATACGCCAGCAGGCGCAGGAGGTCGGCGAAGAGTTGCAGCAATGGTTGCGACAACAGGCGCGGCAGGAAGCCGAAGAGACCGCCCTAAAATTGCAGCGTCTCGGCTTGCTAGCGGAAACGGCCAGTGTTGAAGCGGTTCAGCAGGCGATTGAGCGTGATTTGCGCCGCTTCGCCGGTCGCGTCGGGTCAGAGTCACTGCTGGGTATGCAGGGTTCGGGCGAGGAGGTCTTTGCGGAGGAAACGCCGCTTGAGGGCAACCTGGCAAAGCGCGTGGCCGATGGGCGCGAATACATGGCCTCGCTGGGATTTAAATCCGGACAGGGGCCGCTGCACGAGGCATGGCTGCTCTTTCGCGGTTCGCTGCATTACGATGTAATGGAGCATGTCGTGCGTGACCGCATGGGCATCTATAAAGGCAGTCATGGCGATCATATCGAATACGTGGGGCGCACTTCGTTTGGCACCTACAACCTTATCTACGAGCTTGGCGAAGGCCTGACCGCCGACCTTGCCGGCGATGCACAGGCGCAGGAAGTTACCTTCGCCTTCAGTAAGGGCCCGTCCACTACAGCGATTTCCGGCGCGACACTTCCGCTCTCATGGAGCAAGTGGCGCAGCGGATAAACCTGCTTCACGCCTCATTCTGGCAGCGTAAACTCGGCCTGGGCACGGGCAAAGAATTTGTGCTGCGCCTGCGCATCCCGGCAAGTGAGGAAGCCTTGCGCGAGGTTATTGGAGCGATTGCGGATGCCGGGCGTGTCGGCAAAGAGACGATCATCAAGCGCGGCAAGATGCTGTTGGGGAGACGAGTCTTATAAGAATGCCTTGTAGAGTGCCTCGAATAGCAATGATCGAAACTGTCGTTTCGGTCCGATTCTATTCATCGTTTTGAGAGAAGAGGAATCAAAATTTCCTCAAAAACCAATTTTAAGGAGTACTTTATGACGACAATTACAGATGAATACATGCGGCAGATGATATCCCAAACCAGGCAATACTGCATCGTTATTTTGAAGGCTGGCCCAAACAGACATGAGGAGGGAGTCGAAAAAATCATCTGGGAACATGGACGAAGAAATTTTGAACTCCGCGCGGAGGGAGTGTTACCGATCGTTTGTCCGGTCTCTGATGGAAGCGATGTCTCAGGTATTGGGATTTTTAATGCTCCACTCGTAGAAGTAAAAAAGATCATGGATGAAGATCCCGGTGTGATAGCGGGAGTTTTTGTCTATGAATTGCATGTGTGCCGCAGTTTTCCAGGAGCCAGTTTACCAAAGGATTAACCGGGTGAAATAGTGATTATTTTAGCCGGGCATGGTAAACTAAGAGCCAATAGCGAACATATTATGAGAGAAAAGGTGTTTTCATGGCGCGAGAAGAATTTCCGCTGGAACGACAACTGCGCAAAGATATACAGGATGCCCAACGCGCGCGCGATCAACTGAAGCTTGATACGCTGCGCATGGCGTTGGGAGCTATTCACAATCTCGAAGTGGCGCGCACCGATCGCAAAAACTCGGAATTTGGGCAGCCGCTCACCGAGGGCGATACGCTCAAAGTGTTGGAGCAAGAGATCAAGAAGCGCAGCCAGGCTATACCTTTCTATAAGCAGGGTGGGCGCACCGAACTGGTTGAAAAAGAACAGCGCGAGATGGAGATTTTGCAGGGCTACGTGCAAGGCACGCAATTGAGCGATGACGACCTGCGCGCGCTCGTCGCGAAACTGATCGACGAAAACGGCAAAGAATTTCGCAAAGTGATGCCCCTGGCCGCGAAGGAGACGAAGGGACGAGCCGGGGGAGCGCGTGTGCAGCAGATTGTGCGAGAGTTGACGGCGTAAAACAAAATCGGGTATCCTTCATGGATACCCGACACCTTGTAGAGAGTTAGTCACCTTGCCTTCGCTTGCGCTGTAACTCCTTCTCCCTTTGATTAGCAAGCAGGTCGCCGAAAGTGATGGACGGATTGGCTAAAGCCTTAAATTCCGCCATACGCAGGTAAAACGCGGCCTGTTCAGCGGTGAGTGGCACATCGTATGCCCTGCCATTGCTTGCTTCTACACGGACAATTCTATGCATGTTTATCTCCTTTAACTTTTTCAAAGCGGGATGTTGTTACTCTCAAATCGACTTACTTGACGGAGACTTACATGGGGAAGAATCAACGTTGGTTCACTTATCCTCACCTCATCATCGCCCGCATCCCTTCGGGTCAAGGTTATCACCTGTGATAACATGAAAGTTCGATATTTCAATCGTACCCTGCTATTATACCACATTGCAATGCCTTGACAAAGAATGACACAGGCTCGTACCATATCATTTGAATGTCTGGATTGGATTGACTGACGAACCCATGCGCAAGTTTTCTTGCCGCCTGAGGCGGCGGGCTGAGAGAGAGAGGTGTCTGCGGGCTGTTCGCCGCAGGCGAACAGCCCGCAGACACCCTCTCTTCTTGCGAACTGCGAAGCGGTGAGGAGGATATATAAGGCATTATGAAAATCTATAACACCTTGACGCGCCGCCTTGAAGAGATCGTCCCACGAGAGGCGGGCAAAATTGGTATGTATTCATGCGGCCCGACCGTGTATCGCTACATCCATATTGGCAACCTGCGCACTTTTACCATGGCTGACTGGATTCGGCGCGCCTTTGAATATCGTGGCTACGACGTGCTGCATGTGAAAAATATCACCGATGTAGGTCATATGCGGCAGGAGATGGTAGATCGCGGCGAGGATAAGATACTGGCCCAGGCGCGTAAAGAGGGCAAAACATCGCTGCAAATCGCGCAATTTTATACCGACGCCTTTCACGAGGACGAGGCGAAACTGAATATTCAACCAGCAAAAGTCTTTCCCCGCGCCACTGAGCATATTCCCGAAATGATCGCTATTATTCAGGGTTTGCAGGCGAAGGGCATTGCCTATGAAGTCAATGGCAACGTCTATTTTGACATCAAACGCTTCCCCGGTTATGGCAAGCTCTCCGGCAATCAGCTTGAAAATATGCTGGCGGGTGTGCGCGAAGGCATGGTTGAAGATCGCCACAACCCGGAAGACTTCCCGCTGTGGAAGGTAGCCGAGCCGGGCCGCGAAATGGCGTGGGATAGCCCCTGGGGGCGCGGCTTCCCCGGCTGGCATATCGAGTGCAGCGCCATGTCAATGAAGTACCTGGGCGCGCAATTCGATCTGCACGCGGGCGGCGTCGATAATATCTTTCCACACCATGAAGACGAGATCGCGCAGAGCGAAGCCTTCACCGGCGAGCCATTCGCCAACTACTGGGTACACGCCCAACATCTGCTGGCCGATGGGCAGAAGATGGCGAAATCGACAGGCAACGCCTATACCTGTTCCGAAATCGAGGCGCGTGGCTTCGATGCCCTCTCTTTGCGCTACTTTTACACCACCGCGCTTTACCGCAGCCGCCTGAACTTCACCTTCCGCGCATTGCAGGCGGCCCAGACTTCGCTCGAACGCCTGCGCGACCGGGCCTATCATCTCTACTTGCAATCCGATCAAGCTTTGATCTTAAGCGACGAATCTTTGGAGGCCAACTACTGGCAGGAACGTTTTCTGGCCGAGGTTGAGAACGACTTGAATATGCCGCGTGCCATGTCGGTTGTATGGGCCATGCTGCGAGCAGATGACTGTGACGCTACCTCGCGCGTGCGCTTGCTGCTCGATTTTGACCGCATCCTCGGCTTTGGCCTCAAAGACTTCTTAGTAAGCGACCTTCCACGCAAAAAGACCGATCCGCTGACCTATCTCGCTCGCTTGCCCGTAGCGGTTGCGCAGCAGGCGCAAGAACGTTCGGCGCTGCGGCAACAGCAATACTATTCCCAGGCCGATAGAGCGCGCGAAGAATTGGCCTCCGCAGGCTATACTGTGAGAGATACCACGCAAGGCTCGCTTGTGCTGCCGCGCCGCCTGGAAGACGAGTTTACCGTGCTGTCAAGCTCTACCGACGCGCCGGATAATACGCAGGCTGCCGACGTGTATGAATTTTCGGTCAATCTCCTGGCACACAATAGCCGCGCTGACCTGGAGCGTGCCATCCAGAGCATTGTGCGCCATGCCGGTGGTTATTCACTTGAGCTGGTCATTGTAGAGAACGGCTCGACTGATGATACGCTGACTTATCTTCAACAACTGGCGCGCGGCGGTGATGTACTGACGAACGATGGACAGCGCATCGCCTTACAGGTGTTATTCGCGGATCATAATATGGGTTTCGCTGCCGGGCGCAACGCCACAATACGCGCCAGCCGGGGCCTCTACATTGTGCTGATGGATACCTCAATCGAAATCAATGGCGATATCTGGGAACCGTTGGCGCAGACGCTGGCCGACCGCAACATGGGCGTAGTTGGCCCGTATGGATTGGTGACTGACGACCTGCGGGAATTTAGAGAGTCCGCCGGACCCGATGTGGACGCTATCGAGGGCTACCTGATGGCATTTCGCAGAGCCTTGTTGCCCGAAGTTGGCCGCATCGATGAGCGTTTCCGCTTCTACCGCCTGATGGATATCTACTATAGCTTTTTCTTCAAGACCGCTGGTTATCGCGTGTTGACCGCGCCCCAGGTGGCTGAGCGCATCATCAAGCACCCGCACCGCGAATGGTATAGTTTGAGTGAAGAGGAACAGGCCACAAAAAGCAAGAAAAACTATGACATCTTCCGCGATCGCTGGCATCATGGCGAGAACTTGCTGGTAGCCAACTATCGCGCGGAGAACGTATGGCGCGGCCACGAGCATCCCTATCACATCGAGGGTACGCATACTCATACAAAGGAGGAGTTGCTATCCATTGGGGAAACGCATACTCATGTGCATCAGCACTGGCCCGACCACTCGCATGAACACCCTCATCATCACGGGTTTTGAGAATACGAGGGAGGGCGACCGCAAGGGTCTCCACCCCGCACCCACTCCTCTCCCGCCCATACAATGACTGCGGTGGATTAAGGGCGTTCATAGTAAGGGCGGGAGTGGTTGAGTGGTGGGGTAGAGACCCTTGCGGTCGCCCTGGATCATTCCATCAAAGACAGGAGTTTCCATGTACGAACAAACCGGTACCATCAACGCGCGGGATTTCATCACGCGAAGTAAACAGACAGGCCGTGTACATACTGCCGGGCGGGTTGTTATCCTCGATGGCGATATTGGGCCGCTTGACCTGGAAGAAGAGGAGTTACTGCGCGCTTTCGTTGAGCTTGGTGGGGGGCTGGTATGCATCGGCGACGCGGTTGAAGCCTATCACGAACACTCGATTCTCGGTGAGGCGCTGGGCAATACGCATGGCATCTGTGTGCCGCGTTGCGAAATCATCGCGCGCGTTGCGAGTACCGACCACTACATCACGCGCCGCGTTGACCCTTCCTTTACCATGCTGGAGGCGGTGTACATCCTGGATGTCGTTCCCCCTGACGCGGAGATATTGTGGAAAACATCCTGGCGTAATGCCCCCTATACGCTGGCCTTTGCGCGTAGTTATGGGAAGGGACGTGTCTTCTGCGCCACGCCGGGCAGCGATCCGCAAACGCGACAACATCCCATCTTTCGCCAGATGATCGAACGCGCTCTACGTTATGCGGCGGGAGCGGATACACGCGAAACGACGAAGCGCGTGGCGATGATCGGCTATGGCGCGATTGGCTTTGAGCACGGCACTGCCATCAACAACGTAGCGGGGTTGGAGTACGCGCTGGTATGCGACCGCAGCGAAGAACGCCTTGCCATCGCCCGAAAAGCCTTTCCCGGCATTGCAACCTGCGCTGATCTTGAAGAGGTAGCGCGCGATCCCTCTATCGATGTGGTGATTGTATCGACGCCGCCTAATACGCACGCCGCTATCTCCATGAGTATGTTACGCGCTAACAAGCACGTAGTATCGGAAAAGCCTTTTTGTCTGACCAGCGACGAGGCCGACGCGATGATCTCTCTGGCGCAAGAGCGGCAACTGGCCCTCACGGTTTACCAGTGCCGGCGCTGGGACCCCGATTTTCTGGCAATCCAGCGCGTGCTGCAAGAGCAAACTATCGGTGACGTCTTTCATATCGAGACCTTCATCGGCGGTTTCTCGCACCCCTGCGACTACTGGCATTCGCACGAACCGATCTCCGGCGGCGTTTTCTATGACTGGGGTTCGCACTACCTGGACTGGATTTTACAACTCATTCCTGACAGGGTAGTGAGTGTGCGCGGCGCGGAACACAAGCGTGTCTGGCATGATGTCACCAATGCCGATCACTCGGCGGTTTCCCTGCGTTTCGCCGGTGGGCAGGAGGCCGAGTTTATGCATTCGGATATCGCAGCCGCGCCAAAACCAAAATGGTACATCCTGGGAACGCGAGGCGCAATCGTCGGACACTGGCGACAGGAGACGGTCAAAACGCGCCGCTGGTCGGGCGACCTGATCGAGGAACGGCTCGCGCTCTCGGAAGCCTTGCCAGAACTCTACGTTCATACGCGCGACATCACCGGCGCCATCCACGAACAACGCCTTATGTTGCCCGAAGCGCCTGCTTTTGCCTTCCATCGCAACCTGGCAAACCACCTGCACAGCAGCGAACCTCTGGCCGTGCCGCCCTCCGAGTCCAGGCGCAACATCGCGGTAATGGAAGCCGCCAAACTGTCAGCGGAACGCGGCGGTGAGATCATTGCGTTGGAGATGGTCTGAGCTACTTGCTCTTAGCCTCTCAGATTGTGTAAGCTATTACCAGGCGTAAATGTTATCAGGGAGGGAAAAGAGGCTATCTGCCAGAGGAGCTTAAGAATGGCAATTGAATTACCGCTCTTTCCGTTAAATGTCGTGTTATTTCCGGGTGCTGATCTGCCCTTGCACATATTTGAAGCCCGTTATCGCCTGATGATTAAGGAATGTCACGAGCAGAAAAAGCCCTTCGGGGTGGTTCTGGCGCGACCGGACAGTCCACAAATGCGCGAAGAACCCTATCCTGTTGGCACTATGGCTGATATACTGGCCTTGTCACACATGGACGATGGGCGCATGAATCTGATTGCCAGGGGCGGGCAGCGTTTCCGTATCCTTGAGCAGCATCACGAGAAACCCTACCTTACAGGCACCGTAGAAGTCTACCACGATTTGCCCGAACCGGAGCAGGCGTTGCGCCACCAGGCGGACAAAGCGCGAGAACTCTTCAATACCTACCTGGAAATCTTGCTGGAAGTGGTGGGCAAGCCTGAGACACAATTCAATTTGCCTGCTGAACCTGAAGAACTCTCGCACTTCATCGCCTACTTTCTGGATATCGAGGATGAAGAGAAACAGCAATTGCTCGAAATGACCCTCACCACGCAACGGCTAGAGAGCGTAATAGAGACATTGCGGCGTGAAGTGCCGTTTGTCCGGCAAATGCTCTCCATGAGCAAAATTTACCGCATCGACGGTCCCGACCGCAGTAAGTTAAATTAAATGAGGAAGGCAGTCGCCAGGGGCTGTCATCCTGCGCTTCCCATTGTCATCCTGAGCGCAGCGAAGGATCTTCGTGTTGTCCTGCGAGAGATCCTTCGCTGCGCTCAGGATGACATCTTCGACCTCGCTGGTTCCATTCCGAAACAAACCTACCCGTGTAAGGACTTGCGTGGCTTCCTCTGGAGAACAGCGTCAATGCGCTAAGACAGTGCCTGGAATGATGTAATGGTTGCGATAGCTCCACTTTGCATCTGGATACGTAAGCCACAAAAACCCGATGTAAGCGAACTATCAGACGCCGTAGTCATCCAGCCTGATGGCTTCGTTGTGCCTGTCAGCCACACATTGGCCGAAAGAGTCGTGCCAACGATGCTGAAGTCAACTGAGTATGATTTACCGGAGGTGGCAGCAAACGGAACAGTTTTCAGGGTTGTAGTTGTCCCGTTTACCTTTTTCTGCACCACCAGGTTGGCTCCGTCGATATAAGCCTTATACCAGTTATTGGTATCCTTCCAGTGCAATACGGCTCCCAGGTTGGTATACTTAAAGCTGCTGAGCGAACCACTGAAGATCACCTCTGAATCTGTGGCGACCGGTCCAAGCACAGCATTATAAACGGACCCGCCATTTGAGATCTGCCCAGTGTTATTCACAATGGAGAACACACTGGAGTTGTTCGCATCGCCTCCCCATGTGAGACCATCACTGGCATTGCCCCAGTGCTTCTGATTGGCGCGCTGGAAGGTATCCTGGGCCAGTGTCGTTCCAGTCCCAGGGGATGGTGTAATGGTGGGCGAAGGTGATACTGTCGGCGAAGGTGATACTGTCGGCGACGGCGAAACTGTCGGTGACGGTATCACACTTGCCGATGGTGTTGGAGATGGCGGTAGTGGATTGGTCTGGATGGCCTCCGCAAGCTTGTTGGCAAACTCCTCCGTAAACCAGATGCGATTTTGACTATCGACATTTATCCCATCGTGGGGATGTTGTGGCGTAGGGGCAGCATACATGGAAAACGAACCTGTACCAGTGTCTGGGAAAGAGCCAAATACGCCTTGTATCGAATCATCGAACCAGATCAGACCGTTTAAATCGAAGGTGATGCCGGAAGTATGGGTCCCGTTACAGGTGGTGCAGCTCGCCGGGTAGGCGTACTCAGTGACACCGTTCGTCGTTCCTGGCACTGCCTGAGATATGTTCAGTTCACCGATCATACCAACCCATCCTTCAGTCCACCAGACATTACCATTGGGTTCAACAGTAAGCATGTGAGGCGTTAGTCCGCCGGGCGGATTGTTGCGGATTTTATATTCGTTCATTTGCCCACCAGCAGTATATTCGCCGATTTGCGCGACCGCCGAGTTATTTTCGGTGAACCAGATATTATTTGAAGCATCAACCACAATGCCATAGGGTTGACTGTTGGCCGCAGGCGTCGCAAACTCGGTCATTTGTTGCGTGGATGGATTAAATTCGCCGATTTTGTTCGTATAATGTTCGGTAAACCAGATATTGCCGTTATGATCGATGGCGATGTCCCAGGGACCTGATGCCGCGGTTGGCACCGCGAATTGTTGGTAGGTGTTTGTCTGCGGATTCAACATACCAATTGAATTTGACATTGGCATGGCGAACCAGACATTCCCACTGGCATCAAACGCGAGGAACAGGGGTTGCCCGAAACCGGCGGGAAGTTGGTAGGTATTGATCCAGCTTGAAACGGCGGGATTATATACTTCTATTTTGCCCGGAGGGGTTGTACCGCTGCAAGTGGGTGAGGGGTCGCAACCAGGGACGGCTACCCACACATCGCCCTTGCTATCAAAGGTGACTCCCCAGGGTTCCTGACCCCCATTCAACCAGAAGTCGGTGACAGTCACTCCAGGCGACTGGGCATGGCTGGCTCGAATGTCCTTGCCGAAAATAGTAAATGCCAACACCATGCTCACCAGCACTGATCCCAGTACAACAAGATTAAGTATGATTTTTCTTTTATTCATATTTCGCTTTCCCTTCAATATAAGTAAACGATAACTCATCCATGATTCTGCCACAACGACCGGAAGTATCCCTTCAAAGGTACGGCAAAATAAATACTTTGAGAAAATAATAAGCCTGGCAGGCAGAGATAACGGTAGGAAGCGGGTTAAGGACAGGTTAAATTATCCGATAAGTGGTAAAGATCGGATCAAATTATGCAAAAAGCGGTTGAGAATTATGATCCATCGCTTTTGAAGCAAGGTGGCAAATCACCGCATAGAGAAATTTTAGTGTGTGTTACAATGCTCATGTTTCAAAATTGCATATAATCTTCTGTGTTCAGTGCCTCTGGTATCTTCTGATCTGGCCTGAAATGCAACATGGTACTGGATGCCGAAGTAAGAGGTAAAGGTGACACATATGACAAATTATACAAATTTTCGACAACGCCTGGATGCAGTGCTGCGCACGTTAGACGTAAAGCAAGTGAGCAAATTTCTTATAGCCGAAAACCAATGGGACGAAGGCACACCAGCCGACCCCGAGTTTGCCATGTGGATGATGATTGCGGGTAGCCAGACGATGCGTGATTTACATGAGCAGGCGGGCAACTGGCTGGTCAGTCATGGACATGAGGAGGAAGCCAGCGCGGTATTACGCAGGGATAAGAGCGCGGGTGGTGGCAACCATGCAAAAAAGAACTGGCAGAATAAGAGAAAGTTAAAGCGATGAAACGTGCATGAAGAACTAGGAAACCATCATTACATTGCTAAAATGTGAAAACCGATCTTTCTGAAAAATTGAACAAATGATCATTGTAAATCCTCAGAGATTGGTGTACTCTCGCTTTAGAACAAAAAATCAAGATAATACGTTCTATAACAGCTAAGGAGTACATAAAATGTCTCAGAAAATGACAACCGGGCATTCTAGCAAAGTTCACCACTCGAAGAAAACGGCTCACAGGTCAGATAAAATCCTTCGAACCCTCAGCCGGATACCTTGGACCGATTTACTGGGAATGATCAAGTTAGTACTTTGGCTCTTGATCTGGATAATACATCATATCTAAGGCAAGGTTCAAAAGAAGTTCAAACATATGTGACAGTTTTGAGCTAAAATGAAGCGCAAACTGTCACATCGATTTGATCCATGCCCAATGAGGCATTGACGTTTTTAAGCGCGGATTTCATTGTGCAAGTTAAGTGCCAATATTGGTTTTGAGTGTGGTATCCGAACAGAAGATGTTTTAGAGAAAGGCTGGGGTAGGAATATGTTACATGACCCTACAGGTGATTTTGAGCGAAGGTTGGATCAATTAAGTGGTATCCAGCGAAGAATATATGATTACATTGTTTACTTCATCAATGAGAATCAGATAGCACCTACCAATCGGGACATCAACTGTGCATTGAAAATGTCTTTGGGACTCGTATCGTATCATCTTGATCGGATACAAGATGCAGGGCTGATTAATCGTGATCCGAAGAAATCTCGAAGTATCACACTTACAAAACCTCGTGGTATGCCAGTGAAAGGTACGATCGCTGCTGGTCTACCTCTTCATATATTTGAGAAGCCAATTCAATGGATTGATTTGGGACGTGAATTGGAGCATGATGATATATTTGCTCTAAAAGTGAGTGGTGACTCAATGATTGAAGATTACATCTGCAATGGTGATTTTGTTGTGATTAGGAATCAGGCGAATTATCATGATGGCGATATCGTTGTAGCCGTACATTTTCAGCAAGGTGAATCCAGCGCGACACTCAAGGGCTTTCATCGTGAAAAAGATGGGATACGTCTACAGCCTGCCAACAAAGACTGGGAATATTTTTTCATTCAGAAAACTGAATGGGAGCGGGAATGGAAAATACAGGGTAAGGTGGTAGCAATTTTACGTCCTGAACCGATATCGCGCTATCGTCTACCTGAAATGAAGAAGTAATTGTGAGTATGCATCACGTCAAGAAAAGACACATCCAGGTCAAAGCGACCTGGATGTGGTTTAGATCAACCGCCCGCGTGAGCGATTGCTCCGCGCGTGGAACGCGTTTCCTGCTGGCAAGACGCGGGATGCGTTGAGCGGAACGAACTGGAACCGGTCGCAGCATCCCGCAGATGCGATGAGTCGCGCGCTTCACGAGTTGTCCGGCAAAAAATGTCGAACATGTGTTATAACGAATGCGGTTACTTTTCGGCTTCAGCTTTCTTATGCTGCGCGATAATTTCCTGCTGTACGTTGGCGGGAACTTCTTCATACTGGTAAAATTCCATTTTGAAGGAGCCGCGCCCCTGCGTGATGGAGCGCAGGTCGGTCGCGTAGTGCAGCATTTCGGCCTGCGGCACATGGGCGGTAATCTGCTGCATCCCGTTGCCGAGGTTGGACATGCCCAACACGCGCCCGCGCTTGGTGTTGATATCGCTCATGATGTCGCCCATGTTGCCTTCAGGCATCGTGATAGTGGTGGTCATGACGGGTTCGAGCAGAGCCGGGCCGGCTAGGGGAACGGCCTCTTGCATACCCAGCGAAGCTGCGATTTCAAAGGATTGCGCGGACGAGTCTACCGGGTGGTATTTTCCATCCACCAGGGCGACCTTGACATAGACCAGCGGGTTGCCGGAGATGAAGCCGCGCTTGAGCAATTCGCGCACGCCCTTTTCGACGCCTGGAATGAACTGGTTTGGCACTACGCCACCCACAACTTTATCTTCAAAGATGAAGGTTTCTTCGCTGCCCATGGGCAACGGCTCGATCTCCAGCCAGACATCGCCAAATTGCCCGTGGCCGCCGCTTTGCCGCTTGTGGCGACCGTTGGCGCGCGCCTTTTTGCGGATGGTTTCGCGGTAGGAGATGCGCGGTTCGCGCGCCTCAAGGTCAACGGCGTACTTGCGTTTGATGCCCTCGATGGTGATCTGTAGGTGGGACTCCCCGATACCGGAGAGCAGCACTTCGGCGGTTTGGGGGTCGCGAGCGACGCGCAGAGTGCGGTCTTCTTCCGCGGCACGTGCCAGCGCGTTGCTCATCTTATCCAGGTCAGCTTTGCTTTTAGGGAAAACGGCTACTGTAAAGCACGGCTCCGGGAAGTCGATGGGGTCTAGTGGTTTGCCCGCGTCTTTGTTGCTGGCAAGGGTGTCTCCGGTATGGGTGTTGGCAAGTTTGGCTGCTGCGCCGAAATCGCCCGCGGGAATCTCGGTAGCGTTTTCCTGCGTTTTGCCGCGTGGGATGATAAGCTGTCCGATGCGTTCGTCTGCTTTGGTTTGCTGGTTAAAGACATGCATATCCGGTTTCAGCGTGCCCGTGTAGACCCTGAAGTTACTGATGGTGCCGACCTGGGCCGCCGCCGTCTTGAAGACGAACATGGAGAGGTTATTGCCATGGGCCTTCGCATCCTCTGGCACGGAGTCTGCCGCGCCGGGCAGGTAATCCACAACGGCATCCAGCAGCGTCTGCACGCCGATGTTTTTGCTGGCTGAACCGCACAGGACGGGGATCAACTGTCCACTGCGCGTCCCCTGCTTGACGACGGTGAGAATTTCCTCGTCGCTGAGTTCTTCGCCTTCCAGGAATTTCTCCATGATCGTGTCGTCGCTCTCAACCGCCGACTCGATCAATTGATCGCGGAAAGAACTCATACGTTCTTTCAGGTCAGGCGGAATGGCGACTTCCTGCACTTTGTTGCCGCCCTCGAAGGTGTAACCCTTCTGTGTGACGAGGTCTATCACTCCCTTAAAACCAGCCTGCTCGCCGATGGGGATTTGCAGCGGGACGACTTTCACCCCGAACTGCTTGCGCAGCGACTCAAGCGCCTGCTCGAACGACGTATTTTCTCGATCTAGCTTGTTGACCAGCACCATGCGCGGCAGTTTGCGTTCGTCCGCGTATTGCCAGGTCAGTTCCGTGCCGACCTCGACCCCTTTTTCAGCCGTCACCACAACGAGCGCGGCATCGGCCACACGCAAGCCAGCTTTTACCTCGCCTGCGAAGTCGGCATAACCAGGGGTATCGATAAAATTGATCTTGGCATTCTTCCATTCGACAGGTAGCACTTTTGCATGGAGCGTCATGCGCCGTTTGAGTTCATCGGGGTCGTAATCGGCGATTGAGCTACCTTCATCGACTTTGCCCTGTCGCGTGACCGCCCCGCTATCGTACAGCGCCGCATCAATGAGAGATGTTTTGCCTGCTCCAACATGGGAAATCAACGCAACATTGCGAATGTGTTCCGCAGTATAGACCTTCATGAAGTTGCATCCTCCTAAGTTTCTAGTCAGAGGTGATCTATGACGAGTGTGGAAATAGACCGCCTGCATCCCCACGCCAATTGTGAATGTTCCGGCCAAAGGTAAAAAGACAGCATACCCATCTTTTTCGGTTAGTATGTTGTAGTATAGCAGCATAATGTAGTTTGTTCAACAGCAATTTCAGCAACATTTTATTTAGCGTGAGGAGTAATATTGTGATTACATTGCCAAAGGCCATCACCTTTGATTGTTATGGCACCTTGATCGACTGGGAGAGCGCGGTGCAGCAGTTTTTCGCTCAGCGACTGGCCGCGCACGATATCGAAGGCATGGATGCTCGCGCGCTCCAGCATCGTTGGGAAGAGATACAGTTTACGTATATTCAGGAACGCTATCGTCCATACCGCGAGGTGTTGCGTGACACGATGCATATGGCCCTCGATACGGTCCAAATTCCCTATGCCGAAGAAGATATTGAAGCCTTTGCCGATTCGATGGGCAGGTGGCAGCCGTTTCCCGATACGAAAGAGGCCATCCTTGAACTACAGAAGTTCCTCAAAGTTGTTCTCATCACCAATACCGATAACGCCATTATCGCCGAAACCGGGCGCACCATCGGCGTCACGTTCGACGACATCATCACGGCTGAACAGGCCGGGGCGTACAAACCCTCGCACAAGGGTTTTATGCTGGCCCGCGAACGTCTGGGTCTACCGGTATCTGACATCTGGCACGCTGGTTTTGGCTTCAAGTACGATATTGTGCCTGCTACTGAACTTGGCTACACAACGGTATGGATAAACCGCCAGAGCGAGACGCGCCCGGTGGATGTCAAGGAAACCTTTCTGGTAGGGGATATGAGGACGCTGGTCTATTTAATGAAGGGCATCGCGACCTCTTTCTAACGTGATGAACTGTTTGCGACTGATGCGCAGCTTTTGGGACGAGTGACCTATGAAGGGTTTGCCAAAGCCTGGCCTGCGATGAAGGATGAAGCCGGATTTGCGGACAGGCGGAGTGTCCGGTAAAGTATGGCATGAGCATTCAGGCGGTGTTACCAACGTCTATAGTATCTTTTCATTGCGTGCGGTATACTGAATTGTATGTTTCGCATTACGAAGAAGACCACGAGGGAGAAACACATAATGACTGTATATATCAGCGACATCGAGAACATCATCGCCCGGCAAAACACCTGGCGGCAGACCCAGACCATCAACCTCATTGCCAGCGAGAACACGCCCAGCGAGGCGGTGCGGCGGGTGCAACTTTCGGATTTTATGGGTCGTTATGCCGAGGGACATCCCAACGAAGGCGATAAAGTAAATCGCTATTACCAGGGAACGCGCTATATCGACGAGATCGAGCGCATGGCGACCTCCGAGATCAAAGAACTATTTCGCGTCCGGCAGGCTGACGTGCGCCCGATTAGTGGCAACAATGCCAATACCGCTTTAGCGATGGGCTGGCTGCGCGGCGGCGATACAGTCGTAGCCAACTCGACCGACGCGGGCGGGCATATCAGTCATGGCCCGGTGGGCGTATTTGGGCGGCGCATCCAGAGCCGCGGGCAATCGCTCAAGCTGGGTGGCCCCAACTCCATCAACCTGCACTATTTGCCTCTGACCGAAGATCACTACCATATCGATGCCCAGAAGACCATCGAAGTAATCGACCGCGTCTCCCCGCAACTGGTCGTGATGGGCAAGAGCCTCTTCCTTTTCCCTGAACCGGTCGAAGAAGTAGCGGCTTTCTGCAAAACGAAGGATATTCCACTGCTCTACGATGGGGCGCACGTGCTCGGATTGATCGCAGGCGGCGAGTTCCAGCAGCCTCTGCACGAGGGCGCGACCTGGTTGACCGCCAGCGTGCATAAAACCTTTCCTGGCCCACAGCGCGGCGTGATCCTGGGCAACCTGGATATCGCAGGCGAACAGAAATACTGGCCTGCCGCTGATCGCGGAGTCTTCCCCGGCACGTCCAGCAACCATCACCTCTTCACGTTGCCCGCGCTGCTGGTCGCCATTCGCGAGATGAAGCAATTCGGCGCGGCGTATGCCTCGCAAATTGTGCGCAACGCCCAGGCGTTGGGGCGCAGCCTGGACGAACTTGGCACACCGGTAGAAGCGCGCGACTTCGGTTATACCAGAAGTCATATGATCGCTGTCAACGTCTCGCAATTGGGCGGCGGCGTCGAAGTTGCCAAACGGCTGGAGGTCAACGACATCATCGTCAACTATAACATGGTTCCCGGCGATGCCGACCCGCGCAACCCCTCCGGCCTGCGCATCGGCGTGCCCGAAATGACGCGCTTCGGCATGGATGAACGCGCCATGGGCGAACTGGCCCAGTTGATGCACGACGCCATTCGCGGCAAAAACGTGAAAGAACAGGTAAACGCCCTGCGTGGCCGGTTCCTGGAAATGAACTACGTGTGATGCGCTTGCATCATACACCCCGCTTGCGTGTGTTAGGAACGCGATAATGGGTCATTTGACACTGACTTAAACGATGTTCCTTGCGTATACTTGCACTATTATCCTGTCATAATTGCATACAAGTATACGCAGGGAGGAAACTATGAGTCAGAGCATTGCATCCCGTTGTTATTATTGCGGGTTGCCTGTCAATCCGCAGGAAGACGATTTCTGTCCCCATTGTCATTATCCGGCCAGCCCGGTAAAAGAGGAAGCGTACCTGACATCGGCGCTTGCCAGCCTACAGCAGGCGATGTCGTATGGTGGGGCGCAATTGAAAGTTGTTGAGCTTTTTCAACGCTATCAGAATCGCCTGCGCATATTACAGAAGCTTTCTGCTTCTCCCGTTTCGCCCTATGGCGCGCCGGCAAACGCGCCCGAAGTAGCCCCGCCAGCAAGAGTGAAGGTTGCATCGGTAGTATATCAAATAAATACGCCCGGTAAAGCGGAAGTAGCCCCGCCGCCTGTTCCGGCGCCAGAGCCGCGCCAGGTATTCTCATGGCGATCGTTCTTCGCGGACCAGGCTATCAACATCGTCGCCTCGCTGGGAGCATTCCTGATCCTGGTGGGCGCGCTCAGCTTCGTGGCAACTACCCCAAATCTTCTACTGGCCTTCCTGATGGTCTTCGTTGTCCATGCCGTCTTCGGTATTACAGGCATGGTCACGCATCGTTTCGCGTCGTTTCGTATCGTCGCCAGCATTTATACCATCATCTTCGCGCTGCTGGTGCCTCTGGTCGGTTTCTCGGCGTATCGCCTGATAGGGGGAAACGAACTCGCACTCTCGGTTCCGGTTCTCATCGCCGTTTCCGCCGTCTACGCCGCCATAGTCTATATTCTGCTGGCGCTTTTCCAGCGGTATACTCCCTTTGCTTATCTCGGCATAGCAGCGCTGGCGGTTGCCGATCTGGCAGTTGCCAATGCGCTCAATCTCGGTTTCTGGTGGTGGCCGAGTATGCTGATGATATTGGCGTTGGTCGGGCTGGTCTCCATAGCGCGTTCGCCCGGCTCAAATCGCATCTTCAATGGCAATCGAGCCATATTGCGCGCGCCGGTGCGCATATTCATGTACGTGTTCGTAGTTATAGGTACGCTCGGTATGGTAGTCGTTACCCTGTATTCAGTTTTCGAAGATAGTTTTTCGCAGTACCACTTCACAGAGGTAGGCTATGCAATCCTCTGCCTTTCTCTGCTACGACTCTTTTGGAGCATCGGCAGCTTCTGGTTCGCCCGGCGGACACGCGGCGTCATTAGCCTCGCTTTTCTGTTTCTAGTTTCCGTACTCGCGTTCTGCTACGCCTTGCAATTCGAAGCTATCGGCTACGCGCTGGCCCTCACCATCGTTGCCCTGCTCTATGCAGGTATCAGCCGCTTTGCCGCGCAACTCCTGCAACCTTTCGGCACACTTGAACGTAAACTTGACTGGATGGCGCTGGGACTGGTTCTGCTGGTGCCATTCATCGCCTCACCAACATTGCCCTTACAACTTCTGGCCCAGGTCAATACACTCCACTCACCATTTCAGGCAAGCTGGCAAACTTACGCCGAAGTAGGAGCTATTCTAGCCGGTCTCATCCTCACGCTTAGTATCGCTTTCAAACGAGTTGGATACGAGGCCGTTCCCCGGCAATCCGCGTGGCGCTGGCTACTGCTTTTCGGCGCGTTCCTGTTCGCCTGCGCCTATAGCCTCGTCATACTGACCCTGCATCTCAGTCCCCTGTGGTCTTTCCTGGGAGCATCGGTAGCGATCATGGTGGGAGCAGTTCTCGCGCGACAATACATAGACGACGCATGGGCTGACCCGCTGGATGTAAGCGCCCTCTTCATCGTTCTCATCACGCTGGGTTTGAGTCTGAATGCAAGCCAGGAAATGATGGGTAGACTGCTGCTTTTCTTCTTTGCGGCAACCTATGCCATACTGCTCTACCAGCGCCGCGCAGTCTGGCTTTTTGTGCCGACCATCTTCGCCCTCCTCGCCATACCGGTGCTCTTACACCATCTCATCGTTTTAGTGGTTCTCGGTATCGCGTTTCCGCTGGCCTCAGTAGCCATTCGACATCTTTTTACGAAGGAGGCGGTTAGTTCGCGCATACAACATGCAACAGTTCAATGGCTCTTCAATCAATGGGAATGGCCTCTGCTGGTCGCCGGATTTGTTTACGCGGGAATAGTCGGAACAATTGATATCGGCTCTTCCACCAGTACTATTCAGCAGGCAATGGGCATTTCATGCCCAACCGCGATAGAACTGGCCCTTATCGCGTTGTCCTGGTACGCTTCCGCCGCGCTTGCGCGTGTAAAAGGCTGGCTGATACCGGCGTTGGTCTTCGCCACCGGCGCAGTACTGCTCCCCACCAATTCATTCTGGGCGCTCGTTATACTGACGCCAGCGCTGGCGATAGTGGCGGTCATCGTTCGCCGCTTTGCTGGCAACGCCTGGTCAGTGCCGCTAGCCATTCTCGCGCTGCTGGCTGGCATCATGACGGGCTACACCGGCTTTACCCAGCACCATCTTGAGGCCGCCGCCATAGCCTTACTCGCCTTTGCCATCATCTCTTACGCGATCGGCGTCATCGAAGATTTCGACCCTGCCCATGTGGATAACGCCGTTTTTCGCCACATGGTCGGTGATTGTCTCAGCAGGGTTTCTGAACGACCTCTTCCGACCGCCTGTAGTGGCGCTTGTCGCCGCCGCGCTGGGTATGGCCGTCTGCCTCTACAAACGGGAACGCCGTGTTGAAGCGAGTTCGCATCTCACGCTCTCCGCTTTACCTCTGTATGCGACCGCGTTCTTAGCCGCGTTGCTCACGGGCGTTTATGGCTCCATTTCAAACATCAACGTACCATTTTATGGCGCGGTGCCTGATGCAATGCTGCTGTACGCGCTCGTCGCCTTTGCCGTCGTGCTGGTTGAAAAGCGTCCCGCTTGGCTCTGGCTTACAGCCGGATTCGCAGCCTGGGGAGCCGTCCTGGCATTGCAATTGACTCCCGCCTATGTCGCTGGTATTGGCGCGGGCGCGGCTGCTATCGGCCTGATTGCTGGCCGGGTCATACGCATCTCGTCCGAGAGAGTAAACAGATCGGCGGCGTCGTCACTTTTCGCGCAATTCGCCTGGAGCTGGCCCTGGTATGCTACTACCCTGCTGGCAGCGCTGCTCACCGGTTTCTGGCCGCAAAGTAATGCAGCGCAAGCGATCAGTATCGCCTATAGTATGCTCGGCTTCATGGCGATTGCGCTGGTGATACTGCTCGTGGAACGCATACCAGAACTGCTGATTTTCCCGGCAGGATTCGCGGCGGCTGCCATCTGGTTATGGTATCCCCAACCGGATTTTACCTCGCTGATGATCGCCTACACAGGATTCTGCGCGCTGGTTTTCGCGACACAGTTCATCTGGCGAGTATTACCTTCTACGAAAGGCTGGCTGGCAGCAACCACTTTACACGAAGTATTGGGTATTGGCGGGCAAGTAGTGGTTGTAATAGTCATCCTCTTACAGAATGGCTTCTTTGCCAGCGCGGGAATGCTGGCACAGGTGGGCGCGGGAGCATTATTGGTACTGGCAGCCCTGATTTTCGCCTACGGCCTGCTGCGCCCTCACACAGTAGCCTTATCGCTGCCCACGCATATAGAGGTTACTACTCGCTTGCAGCGCATACAGAACGCTAAAGAGGCGCAACGCTGGTGCTATTATATCGCTGGGCTGCTGCTTTCGCTGGTGGTAAGCTGGGAACTCTCGGCATTTCACCAGACGAGACTGGATGTGCTATTGCTGGCGCCCGCCAGTTACCTCACGGTAATCGCGCCCTTCCTGATGCGTGATAGCGTTATCAGAGAACGTTGAGTTATCGGGCATACGGCGGCTGTGCTGGGCGCGTGCCTGTTATTGCTACCCGCGCTGTGGTTCAGTTTCAATGATGGCAACGTGTTACCAACCGCTATCCTGCTGGGCGAGTCGCTGGCTCTGTTGATACTGGGTATGGTTGCCCGCGTGCGCATCTTCATCCTGAGCAGCGCGGGTCTGGTCATAGTGGGAACGCTGCGCGCGCTCTTCCTGGCGACGCCGCCTTCTCTCACATTGATGCTCACCGGCGTTACGCTGCTGCTCATCGCGACCGCGTTGATCTTGACGCGCCGCAAGTTACAAATCGCGTGGAAACAGTGGGAGTAGGAACCCCGCGAATTTTGCAGATCAGGAACCCGGACGCCCCTTATAGGCGTCCGGTGTTTGTTGTGGTATGATGTGTGCAATTCTGTTAGAGGAGGGATATATGGAGCTTTCACTACGGCTAGATACGTTAGGGATGGTGGAGGTACGCTACTTACGCGGGAGAGAGCGCTTCCGCGACTGGCCTCCATTCCTGCTGTTTGCGGCCTCCAGGCAGGCACGAGTGCTGGCCTATCTTTCACGCGAGACGCTTGAACTATTGCACACGCAAATCCTGGCGGTGGAAGAAGCCGCCGGCCTGGGTATAGATAGTGATGATGAAGATGACGACGATGATGATAGCGATACAGATGACGCGCGCGATGCCGAAAACCCGGACCGGCGGGAGTTAGAGGAGAACACGCCGCTCTCACCTGCCTTTGCGCAGGCGCTCGAACGCTTAAATGACCTGGCGCGGCAGCGCCTGCCGGAGGTAGGTAGCAACCCGAACCCACATCCGACCACTGAAGACCTGGTTGATGAGGGTCTCGTGCTGGGCGTGGGCGATGAAGAAGACGCGCTCGAACAACTCCAGGATGCCCTCGTGCAGATGATGGAGGTGGTGCGCGAACTGGCCGAGGAACTCTCCACCGATGCGCTGAAACTCACCGGTCGCCTGCGCTGCGTGCGCACTGACATTTTCTTTACACAGTCTGAGCATGAAGAGAGCGAAGTTGCGGACGCTCTAAACGAAGATGAAGATGAAGATGAAGATGAGGACAGTAGCCTGCTTGACCTGGCTCTTGTCTTGCGCCTCTTTGAAGATGGCCGCTCCAAAACCGACGACCTCCCCGCGGTCGAACTTCAACTGGATGTCGACGACTTTGAAAGGCTCCATGAAACGCTAGACATAGCGCTGGAGCGCGAACGGCGCAGCCGCCGTCGCCGGGGATAATTCGTCTAGTTTCGTCTAGTAAGGAAGTTAGAGTATGTCCAAACCAATTATTCACCAGGAATTTGACCCCGCCAACGATATCCTTTCCTATTATACATACGATACACTTACACGGATATTACGCGATCTTGTCGCGGCTTACCCTCATCTGGCACAGCTCGAATCCATCGGCAAAAGCTACGAGGGGCGCGAATTGTGGCTGGTGACGCTCACCAACTCTGCTACCGGACCAGCCATCGAGAAGCCCGCTTACTGGATCGATGCCAATACGCACGCTGGCGAAGTGACCGGCTCAACGGTGGTACTCTATACTATCTGGTCGTATCTCACTTCCTATGGCTCCGATGAGAAGGTAACGAAAGCGCTGGATCGTTCCGCGATCTACCTGTTGCCTCGCCTGAGTGTAGACGGCGCGGAAAAATACCTTACCTCACCCTACTACCTGCGCAGCAGTACGCGCCTGCACCCCTACGAGGACGAACGCGATGGGCTGTACCCTGAGGATATCGACGAGGATGGACAAATCCTGGATATGCGTATCAAAGACCCCAATGGCCCCTGGAAACGTTCGGAAAAAGACCCGCGCATCATGCGCCGTCGCGAACTTGACGAAGAGGGCGGCGAGTATTACCAGTTGCTCACCGAGGGCTTGATTCGCAACTACGACGGCTATATCATTCCCGTCGCGCCGCCCCGCGAAGGCATGGACATCAATCGCAACTATCCCTATGAATGGGCGCCGGAAAATGTCGAATCCGGCTCGGGTCCCTATCCCTTTTCTGAACCGGAGACACGCGCAGAGGCCGAGTTCTGGCGCGCGCACCGCAATATCAACGGTGTGCTGACCTACCACACCACTTCGGGCGTGATACTGCGCCCCTATGGCACGCAATCGGACGACAATATGCATACCGATGATCTGGACGTGTATAAGCTGATCGGCGAACTTGGTACGAAGTATACAGGCTATCCCAGCGTTTCGGTCTATCATGGCTTCCGCTACCATCCCAAAGAAGTCATGCACGGCGCGATGGACGATTTCGGCTATGACTATCACGGCTGGTTCGGCTTCACCACCGAACTGTGGGATATGCAGACCGAAGCAGGCATCGGCCCGCGCGATTTCATCGGCTGGTTTCGCTGGCACCCCGAAGAAGACGACCTGAAGCTCATGAAGTGGAACGACGAGGTAATGGGTGGCGAGGCCTTCGAGAACTGGCGATCATTCGATCATCCCCAGCTTGGCCCGGTCGAAATCGGCGGCTGGAAGGGCAAGCTCTACGAGCAGAATGCGCCGCTCAAATACTTGCCCGACATGTGCAAGAAACACAGCCGTTTCACGCTGTCGCACGCCTCGCTTAACCCCTATTTGAGCCTGCGCACGCTCGATATCAATCGACAGGGCGAGAACGTCTATCGCGTGGTGGCTGTCGTCGAAAACAACGGCTTCCTGCCAACCTACACCAGCCAGAGAGCGTTAGAGCGCAACGACGCGCGCCCCATCGAGGCTGAACTGCAACTACCCGAAGGCGCCAGCCTTATCGCTGGCGAACGGCGCCAGGAATTGGGGCAGCTCGAGGGACGTTCCAACAAAATCTGGAACTGGTGGGGCGGCGCTACGCCCACCGACAATCGCTGCAAAATCGAATGGGCCTTCAAAGCCGCGCCCGGCTCGCGCGTCGAGCTGACGGTGCGCGCGCAACGCGCCGGAGTAGTGCGCCGCACTATTACGCTGGAATAGCCACATGACAGTGGGTAAACAGTGGGTAAAGTCAGGGCTGGATTCCAGCCCTGGGACGGGCTGAAATGCGACGGGGGGACCCCCAGAACGCAGCGAAGCATCTCTGCGACCAGTGAACCAGACCCTTCGCTGCGCTCAGGGTGACAGGGAGAGGGCATGTCACCCTGTGTAAATTTGAGTGATCGAGCAGTCTTTTCAGTGACGCGCCCAGTGAGCCAGGGAGAGGGCATGTCACCCTGAGCGCAGCGAAGGGTCTGCCAGCGCTGACTTGACCAGGGTCCCCGTGGAAATGGTGAGCATGCGTATCTCCAAATGTCTACCGATTTCTTGATAAATTTGTAGCTCACGATATTAAAATTTGCTTAAAAATTCTCACCATTCCCCAAAAACGCAGAATGTTAAGCTCTTCTTCTGGTATACTTTACGATGAGAAACGCAGATGAGCCTGGCCGATTGTCACTTTTTTTATGGTTGAGCCGTATATTACCTGTAGCTAATTCAACCCGTCTGATCGTTTAGAAGCTACTCTTGCATGCATCGTCATCGAGTACCTTCCATGTTACGTATTGCGTAATGAGTTATATATGAGTTTATCGCAAATCTCTGAAAGGAGGAAACAATGGAGTTACGCAAATATACTGGCCGCGCTCGAGGTCTGGCTGCCATGAGTCCCGAACGCCGTCGCGAAATTGCCAGCAAAGGTGGTCGTACCTCACAGGCACGCGGCACCGCGCACCAGTGGACAGCCGAAGAAGCTTCTGCCGCCGGGAAAAAAGGCAGCGCTCGCTACGCTATGAGACGCACTGGAATAGAGAGAGTTTCGTGATGAGTGAAGGTCGGGACTCCGTACTTCAGTGATCTACCCCTTCTATCCCAGCCATAGCCGCTCGATCGCCGTGAGCAGCGGCCCAACGTAGTACTTCTGCTGCCAGGTAGAGCGAGCCGGTGGCGCAGATCAGATCAGTGCTTTCCGCGAGGCCTGCGGCCAGGTTCATGGCAGCATCGCTCGTTTCTGAGGTATACACCTGCACACGCGGCGCGTATTGCTCGAAGAGCGCCTGCAGTTGCTCGATAGAGGCGGCGCGCGGATTAGCCATGCGGGTCAATATCACTGCATCTATACCGGACAGCGCCTGTACAATCCCTGGCAAGTCTTTATCGCGCGCCACTCCCAGCACGACGAACAGGCGATGCCAGTGGAACGACGCTCGCAGGGCAAGCAGCAATTTCTGCATCGAGTCGGTGTTGTGCGCTCCATCAACGACAATAGTTGGGTCATGCGCCACCACTTCTATACGCGCAGGCCAGAAGACACTGCGTAATCCCTGGCGCAGCGCGTCTATTTTCCAGGCTACTCCTTTTTCGCGCAGCGTTTCGAGCGTCGCCAGCGCAAGTGTAGCATTCTCCAGTTGGTGCTGACCCACGAGAGGTATTTCGAGACCGCTATACACTTGCTCAGGCGCTAGAACGGTGAAGTGCTGGTATTCTTCTGCGCGTTCTTCCAGCGTATAGCGGTAGCCTGGAGCTGGCAAAAGCCCGGCATCCACTTCGGCCTGCGCGGGATCATCCGCTAGCGCGCCCACGCGCACCAGTTTCGCCTGTCGCGCATGACACACCCTGGCAATGGCAAGTAACGCTTCGGGAGACTGAGCCGAGGTAACAGCGATGCCACCTGTTTTGATGATATCTGCCTTCTCTGTGGCGATTTCGG
Source organism: uncultured Chloroflexia bacterium (assembly GCA_963769535.1). Classification (GTDB taxonomy): domain Bacteria; phylum Chloroflexota; class Ktedonobacteria; order Ktedonobacterales; family Ktedonobacteraceae; genus CF-113. The sequence continues at coordinate 244,448 of CAVYMC010000012.1, forward strand.
TTAGTGTGTTCCCTAATATCTGCATGTGGTCGTAGCTGATCGAAGCAATCACAGAGACGAGCGGCTGCGTTACATTTGTAGCATCCAGCCGCCCTCCCAACCCCACCTCTAATACCGCGTGTTCGACCTGCTGGCGCGCGAAGTAGAGCAAGGCCAGGGCGGTGGCGACTTCGTAGGTGATGTAGGGGCCAAATTCATGCAACCGTTCGATCTGCTCTACCGCCGCGCGCAGTTCAGGCATCATTTCGGCCAATTCCACTTCGCTGATGAGACGCCCGTTGACGCGAATCCGCTCGCGAAAGGTGTGCAGGTCGGGCTGCGTGTAGAGGCCGGTGCGCAGACCGGCTTCACGCAAGACACGCTCAATGTAGGCGGCGGTAGACCCCTTGCCCTTGGTACCGGCGATGAGCGTGCAGCTATAATGTTGCTGCGGATTGCCCAGCGCGGCCAGCAGGCGTGTCTCGCGGGGAAGGTTCTCTTCCGGGGCGTGACTAAACGGCCCGCCGCGTTCAAAATCACTCAGGTTGTAGAGATAGGCTAAGGCCTCTTGATAGTTCATCAAAACTGTTGGTTCCCTTTATGTCTCTTTTATGCAGGGTAGCCGCGCGTGATGGCATCGCTCATTTTCACTACGCGCATCATTTCGCGCACGTCGTGGACGCGCACAATATCGGCTCCCTGCGCGATGCCGAGCGCCACGGCTGCCGCGGTGCCTTCCACACGCTGCTCCGGCGACAACCCGCCCAGCACCAGGCCAATCGTGGATTTACGCGATACGCCCAGCAGGATGGGACGCCCAAGCGCGCGCAACTCGCCCAGACGCCGCAAGAGGGTCAAATTTTCCTGCGGCGTGGTGCCAAAACCGATGCCAGGATCAATGATGATGCGCTCCCACGCGACTCCCGCCGCCAGCGCTCTGTCGATGCTGACCGCCAGAAAGCGCACCACATCGCTGACAATCTCGCGCTTCTCAACGCCGCGCATGTTTGCCATCAAAATCACCGGTACGGCCCGTTCGCTTGCCAGCGCAGCCATCCCCTCGTCCTGACGCAAAGCCCATATATCGTTGATGATACTTGCGCCTGCGTCTAAGGCCTGCCGTGCTACTTCTGCCTTGTAGGTGTCAATCGAGATCAATACGTCATCAGGCAGGCTAGAGCGTAACGCCTGAATTACGGGGATGACACGCGCCAGTTCTTCTTCTAAACTCACAGGGGCGAAATTCGGACGTGTCGACTCGCCGCCCACGTCAATCATCGTTGCGCCCTCCGCCGCAAAAAGCTGCGCCTGGGCAACCGTGCGGGCGGTGATCTCTTCAGGTGTCAGGTTCGTATCGACGAGACCATCACCCGCGAAAGAGTCTGGCGTCACGTTGATGATGCCCATCACGTAGGTTTGTTGGCCCCATTCCAGGCGGTGGTCGGCCCATATTGTCACAGGTAGCAGCGCTGGCATAATTTTCTTTCTCCTGAGTAGCAACACCCCTTGTGGGTGTCCCGTCTATGTACCTCTTTCATGCGTGCGCAGACGAACGGGACGGGACACCCACAAGGGGTGTTGCTACTTTGATAGCCGTTCAACCAGGTAATTAGCGGCCTGTCGCGCTAAAACCATACTCGGCAGGACGCCGTGCGCTCCCAGGCCCTCGATAGCGACGCCCGGCGCGGCTTCCTCTAATACGCGCATTGCTGGTATCAGGTCAGCCGTCACGTACAAGTCTACCGCCCAGCGATGAGAGGGGCTTGTGCCTCGCAGTTCAGGCACCCAGCGCCGCGTCGCATCGGCCAGGCGTTGATAGTATGCGTTATCATTTTTCGTCACTCCGGCTTTGCCGTAGCGCCCGCCGCTTACGCCCAGGCGGCCATTCCCCGGTCGATAGTCGGCATAGGTATAGGGGGATGCATCCCAGAACAGGGGGAAATCATCGGGAAAATCGGCTTTGAAGGCGAGCGCGTAAATACGCGCATTGGCTTCTACTGTCGGCCCGACGCAATTTATCAGCGCGCGCGCTTGCAATGCCGGGCTATCCGCCAGTGTTACCTGCCAGTAACCCGCCTGTCCCTGTCCCTTCACTGCTTCATACCCTGTAACACGCGCCTGACCCACTATCTGTACCTGGTATGCTTTTCGCGCTCGCCGCGCCAGGTGCGCCAGCAGCGTCAAGGGGTGAATACGTCCTTCGTCTGGCAGCCACATGGCGCTGACTACTGTTTTCGTATCGAGCCGTCCCCGCGTGGCCTCTTTCACCTGCGCGGGTGTCCATAATTCCGCGCGCAAACCCGACTCTACGCGCAACTGCGTCTCGCGTTCCAGCTTATGCGCGGCTCGTTTGCTCGTCGCCATATTGATCGCGCCCGTTTTGCGCGCGGAAAGGAGCGTGCCATCTTTTTGCCCCTCGTCAATGAAGCTGTGGAAAAGCGCCGTCGTAGCTGGATAGAAGTCGAGCGCGGGACTCTCGGGGTCTATTTCTGACATTGCCATATTGACGCCCGGCGTAAAAATACCCGCGTTGCGTCCAGTCGCGCCATATCCCAGCATCTCCGCTTGCTCAAGCGCCAGCACGCGCATGGTCGCATCTCGCTCCTTGATGGCAAGCGCGGCGCTTAGCCCGGCCACCCCGCCGCCAATCACCACCACGTCAATCGGTGACAGCGCCGTTTCTTGCAACGAGGGCAATTGAAGTTCAGCATAGACCGCCGGGTCAATATCTTGCCACCAGGGAATGAATCGTTGTAATGCATGAACTTCAAATAGTCTCGAAGGGAATGCGGTATTGACATTTGTACTGGATTGCATAAAACTCCCTTGTTAAGCGACCAGGGCTGGGACAAGCCCCATAGGCGCTCACTTAACAAACTGTTGCCAGGGCGGGGGCAAGCCCCGCCCGTACCCTGCTACGACAGCAGGAGACAGCGCAACGGGTAGCGCGGGCCTTCGTATAGGGTACGGGCGGGGCTTGCCCCCGCCCTGGTAAATCGCGCAAATTCTTGCCCCCGCCCTGGTAAATCGCGCAAATAGTGAACTATATCCATTCTACCCTTATTGTTGTCCCCTGGCAAATCTGCTGCTATACTATCCACAGGGTTATTGATTATCCATTTGCTCAGTTTCATATCTTTAGATATACAGCGATCAATTCATCGAGGAAGTGCATTTCATGAGAGATACTGAAAGAGAAACAGCGCGGCAACAGGCCCGCCGCAACAATAGCATCGCTGCAGCGAGACGCTGTCACGAATGCAATGAGGAAGCGTTGGGGCATTGCCCCGACTGCCACAAAGGTTTCTGCCAGGATCACTTTCCCAAGCAGCAGCATTCTCCCTGCGCCGAAAAGCAGATGCGCATGGCGCAAACGCAGGTGTGTTATATTTGTGGCAGGCAGGTCTATCCCGATCAGTGGTCGCTCTCGCGCACCTCGCATTACATAGATGAATATCGCTGCAATGGATGTGGTCGCCACGTCTGCGATGAGATGCATACGCGCCGCAAGACAGAAAACATTTCCATCATTCGCGAGGGCTTGCGAGGCCACCGCTACCAATCAACCATGCGCTATTGCGATGCCTGCTCTCCCTTCTATCGTATAGGTGGTATAAAAGGGTTGACCCGCCTGGCTATTACCGTGGGAACGGTCGTTGTAGGCGTGTTATTCTACCTGCGCCCCTGAACATCTTAAAGTCGAGGAGGAAAACAGCACGCGCTAGCGTCGTGCCTGTATGCCATATGACAGTGACACCAGCCATTCAATCGACCCTTACGCGCTACCATCGCGAGATATTGGCGGAGATGCGCGCCTCGCTGCAAAAAGTCAGAGATATGACAGCCGCTGCAGGTGAAAGCTTCGATTTCTACGAGTACATGCGCTACCACCTGGGCTGGGTAGATACAACATTCGCGCCCGTGTCCAGCAATCCCGGCAAACTCCTGCGCCCAACACTGCTCCTGCTGGCCTACGAAGCTGCCGGGGCTAATGGGCTGGCTGAAGACGCGCCCACTGATACCGCTTACCTGGCTCGCGCCTTGCCAGCCGCCGCCGCGCTCGAACTGACGCATAATTTCACCCTCATCCACGACGATATCGAAGATGGCGACGTGGAACGCCGCCACCGCGCCACGCTGTGGAAATTGTGGGGCATTCCCCAGGCTATCAACGCGGGAGATGGCATGTTCGCGCTGGCACGTTTGACGCTCTGGGGCGTCCTGGAGAGAGGCGTCGAGCCGGGCGTCGCTGTGAAACTGGGAGCCGCGCTCGACTACGCCTGCCTGGTAATCGCGGAAGGACAATACCTGGATATCAGCTTTGAGGATCGTCAGACCGTTTCCGTTGCCACTTATCTTGATATGATTCGCCGCAAAACCGCCGCGTTGATGGCCTGCTCCGCCGAAATGGGCGCGCTGCTTGGCACCCACAACCAGGAGACCATTGCTAGCCTGCGCAGCTTCGGGCAGGCCATCGGTATTGCGTTTCAAGTGCGCGATGATATGCTGGGAATCTGGGCCAGCGCCGTGGAGTCCGGCAAGACGGTGGCGGGCGACATCTACCGCCGCAAGAAAAGCCTGCCCATCCTCCACGCGCTCGAACACGCCAGCCCGTCGGATCGCCAGGTATTACTACGCATATACAGTCAGGAAAATCCCGTCACCTCCACGCAGGTTCATGAGGCGCTGGACATCTTCGCGCGCACCGGGACAAGAACCTACTGTCGCGATTTTCTAGCCGGACAATGCCGCCTGGCTCATGCTGCCCTGGCAAGCGTGCCGCGCTCCCAGCATAGTGTCGCATCCCGCGCGCTCAACGATATGGAGACGCTGGTGCAATTCGTTGAAGAGGCGTGCAAGGGCTAATCCGGTCAAATCCTCTTTCCTGAGAGAATGAGACTTTGGTTCCATGCCAGGCAAATACCAGGAAGGTCAATACAGACCCCACAGCGTAACGTTGTTACCCGAAGCGGTCGCAACCTGCTTTCCGCTCGGCGACCAGCTAAGGGCTAACACGGGATCATTCACGTGTACGCGCAAAAGTGGGGTCTGGCTTTGCGTGGGGTACCAGATCGCCAGTGAGCCGTCATCGCCGCCTGTCGCCAGCAAACGTCCATCGAGCGACCATGCCAGCGCGCGCACAACTCCCGTATGCGCGGTCAGACGCTGCGGGGTGTCCATGCACTGGTTGCCAAAGCCGCCCTGCTGCTGTTGCTGGCAGGTCAGACCTGACCAGAGGCGCACAAGGCCATCATCACCGCCAACAGCAAGGATATTGCTGGTTGGCGCGAAAGCCAGCGCGCGCATCGGCAATTGCGCGTCCAGGTAATAACCATGCACCTCCTGCCCGCTGCCGGCATTCCATACACGCACCATGCCCCCCTCTGAAGAGGTGGCTACTGTCTGACCATCTGATGCCCAGGAGGCCGATAATATGGCGGCGGTATGGCGCATGAAGTCCGTCTGCTGCGTAAAGCCTGGTATATTCCAGACAATAGCCTGCATGTCGAGCGAGCCAGAAAGCAGGCGCAATGGCTGTTGAGGCGACCATGCCAGCGTCGTTACGTTTTTGTTGTGCGCGTCCACCACCTGCTTCTGCGCCAGGCCGTTCACGGCATTGAACAACGCTATCTGGTTGGCGGATCCTGCGGCCAGCCATTGACCATCGGGCGACCAGGTCACGGCTCGCACCGACCCTGGCAGATTCTGCTGCCCCTGTACCGTACCGTCCATATTCCAGGTCATCAGCAGCCTGTCGTTGGCGCCACTGGCTAACGTCTTGCCATCGGGCGACCAGGCAACCGCGCGCACCGTTTGCTGGTGCTGCGTGAATACCAGCGCGGCCCTGGCCGACGCAGGCGGTGTGAATGGTTGAGTAGTGGATGTAGCATTGACACGCGGGGAAGTTGCAAGCGGAGCGGGCGTAGTTTTTACAGGCTGCGTCTGGATCGCGTTTATGAAAGAGAATAAATGGTGATTGGCGGCATATGCTGTGCCAACGGCTCCCGCGCCCAGTACCGTTCCTCCCAGCAGGAGAAATGCTCGCCGCGACCGGCGTTTTTTCTTTTGAGGCGGCACCGCGTACAGCGATCCGGAAGTGCGCATATCCAGAGCCGGAAAAGCGGCAGAGTCGGCCAGGGTGTCCGAGGCATAGAAGACAGGTTGACGCGGCCCTTGACCTTGACGCTTCTGCATTAAGGTAGCTACCGACCCATCAAGCACATATGAATCCAACGCTAGCTTTGAGCCGGAGTGAATTCCTGCCGCAACCAGACTTTTATCATCGGGTAGCATGGGGCCACCTGGGCCGTAGCGCAGTACATACACCAGGGGATTCCCCTGCAGATCGGTTCGCGGCAATTGCAGTTCATCGACGATGGCTGGCACGAGCGCGGAAACAGGCGCATGGGCTGCAAGTTCCATCGGACGCGCATCGCCCGGAATCGTCTGTTCAATCAATATTTCTAACGTTCGCACTTTTTCTTCCCCAGATACTGTGACTTCCAGGCTCAAGTGTACCATGTTGATTTATTTCCATTCACCGATTTTCAAACAATAGGGACAAATGGCTACTTTTGGGTTAAGAAAGTAGCTATGCACGAAGTCAATGCATTGGGGTATACTATTTCCATCTCAACAATAGTCCTAAGCCATAGAATACGTAACGGTCGTTTGTTATAGTAATGTCCTTTAGAGCGAGTGAGGAGAGAGAAAGAATGCCAGAGTGGTTTCCAGGTTCAGGTTCCTATGAACGAACGGATATGTTGTTAGAGCGACCCTGGGAACAGCACGATCCCTACAGTCTGGACGTTCCGAAACACCCACGCTACCTCGCGTGTGAACAGGCAAACGCCCTGGATATGCTGGTGACACCCACGCCACAAGAGCTACAGTTGCAGATGATACGGGCCTATTCCGAAGTGAAATCCCTGGGAATAGCGCCTGTCTTATTTATTCATGCTGAAAGTATGCAAACAGAAAAAACAAAAAACATGAAACTGTTTGCATGGTATATGCAGAAGCATGGAGGCCGGATCGCCTTCTTGATCCCACAAAATGGCATAGGAGATGAGAACAGAGGCGAAACCCCCGATACCGGGTTCATCGTGAGCAGGGCATTCGCCGAAAAGAAAACGCCCGCCCTTGTTTTGACCTCCAATAGTTTGCGCCAAATCAAAGATCAACTCGCTCAAAAAGGCATTACACCTGCCAGCGTGGAGCTTATTTGCATCGACGAGGTGCAATTATGCACCAATCAAACCCATCTTGAAGCCATTGAAGGACTGCTGGAATTACAGCAGGCCGGTTTTACGGTGGTCATCAATGGGATTGATTACGATTTCAAGGCAGATATTTTTACGCATATGCATCACTTGCTGCTCATGTCTCGTTTTTTGCCCGGTTGGAAAACATTCCAATTAACAACCCAGTGCCAGCATTGTACTCATCCTGCTCATGGGTCGCGACGAGTCTTGACCTTGCCCGACGGTCGCAAGCAAATTGCCGATGCGACATCGCCTATCGTGATGGCGGGACTCAGTAACTACTACGCGGTGTGCGATATCTTCCATAAGTCCTGCACGCGCAGAGGAACGACGGAAGAACATATCCGTCCCCCTCTTCCAACGACGCTGACGTTAGAGCAAATACGGCAAACGCCGTGGATGCAGGCAGCCCTGGCGCATTTCAACATCAAAGTGTAACCAGATAGCCTACTCCCCGCGCAACATTGTTCCTTAGAAACGTTTCTGAAATGACGCTTCTTTTACACTGGGAGTAATGTAGAAGCAGAAGATAAATATCTATGAAATGAAAGGGGATTTGTTTTATGAAATCCGGTTTATCTACTTTTCCCACCGATCGGACTGGTTTTTTAAAGCCGGTCATATTGTTGCTGATGCTCACACTGATAGTAGCAGGCTGCAATTCGTCTACTACTGTTGTCCAGCCGACGCCATCACCCACAATGCATCTAACATTTTCAAGCCTCAATCTCGGCATACCCGCGGACGCCCTGAACTCGCCGGTCGTCGGGCCGCTGGCGGATGATACACTGATGCATGTACGTTTGCTGTTCAAGGTGAACCAGAGCCAACAGGACCAGCTCAACAAAATATCAAATCAACAGCAAGATTTATCGCACCTGGCTAATCAAATCGGCATCAGTGACGCCACGTTTGCACAGATCAAAGCTCAACTGGGCATTTCGGGCATCACGCTGACGTTGAGCAACCTTCATACCTCTGTGGCGGTCGATGGGCAGGCCAGGAGCATGGCTTTGCTCTTCCAGACGCATTTTGTGGTACACAAATACAAGGGGCGCACGTTCTACGCGCCTGCCACAGCGCCTCAACTGCCCACATTTATCGTCAATAATCTTGTCTCGGTGACGGGGCTGGATAGCTACAGCCAGCCGCTACAAAATGGCTTGCAAGCGTCGGCGTACACGCTTACCAGCGCGCGCGCAAGCACGGGAACGAGAGCGAATTGCTCGGCTCCGGCTGGCGAGGATTTTCCAGCAGGAGTGGCGCATATCTACGGGTACGATCAGTTCGCGCGTGCCGGATTCCTCGGTCAGGGCATGACCATCAACCTGGTTGAGATCGATGGCTTCCCGCAAAGCGACGTTGCCAACTACGGGCAATGCGTCGGGTATCGCGGGCATATCGTCGTCAAAAATATTGATGGCGCGCCAGCGCAGGCCGGAGAGGAGTCGGCCCTGGATATCGAGCAGATCGAAGGACTGGCCCCCGATGCCAATATCATCGACTACCAGACCGGCAACCAGGACGTAGGCACGGGTATTGTCGATGAACTGCAACATATCGTCGATGACAATACCAAAAATACCGGAAGCGGCAGCATCGTCAGCATCAGCCTGGAAGGAACGGAAAACTTCCAAAGCTTGAATTACCTCAAAGGCATCGATCAACTCCTGTCGCTGCTCACACAAAAAGAGCATATGACCGTCTTTGTGGCAAGTGGAGACTGCGGCGCATTTATGGATCATGTGTTTGGCAGCTACTCGGTCAGTTTCCCTGCCAGCGATCCAAATGCAGTGGCTGTGGGCGGCACCGTGTTGCAGATCAATGCGCAAGGCAAGCGAGCCAGTGAAATCTCCTGGTCAAATGGCTCGGACACCACGCAATGTACCAACTCATGGGGCAGTGGTGGAGGTAACAGCAACTTTTTCCAGCAGCCAGGCTTTCAGTCGGGCAAAGGCGTGCAAAACAATGCATCGCGCGGCTTCCGAGAAGTGCCGGATGTTTCCGCGGTCGCGCTCAACTTGCCGCTCTACTTTGGCGGTCAGTGGCAAACTTTCTCCGATGGTACCGGCGCTGGCAGCGGCACAAGCGCAGCAACGCCCATCTGGGCAACGGGCATGGCTCTGGTGAACCAGGCGCTTATAAAGAAGTACCACGTGTTCTTCGCGGGTCCGCTCGTTTTCTACTACGTGGCAAACCACGCGGGCCGCCTGTCTCCCTACTTCGATGTGACGCAGGGAACCAATCTCGGCTTTAATTCGACAGCGGGCTGGGACTTCGCAACCGGTCTCGGCGCCCCTAACCTGGTAGATTTCTACAACGTTCTGGCCGGTGTTGCCAGCAGACATTGAGCAATCGCACTGAAGAATGATAGGCCAGGGGTACCTGCGTATAGGCAGTCACCCCTGGTTCTGTAATGCTGGATGGTATTACACCCCGCACTATTCCCAAAAAATTTACGAGTGAGAGGTGTGCGGGAGATCTGCCAGAAGATTTGTGAAATCCTCGCCTGACAACTGCTCGAGGTAAGGTGTGACTTTCCAGAAGTCTTTGAGGTCTCTGTATTCCCGAACGAACTTCGCACCCCCAACGTTCAGAGTTTTTGCGGCTCGTATCATCAAGTTCTTCGCGGTGTGTTCGCTTGAGACAAACTGAACTACATCTGTCTGATATCCCATGATACGCAGAATCAAGGCACGGAATGTATCGGTCAAGATATCACCCAGGCGCTCTTTCAAGATACTGTGCCGTTCCACAGGCTCAAACGGACGAGGCGCGGGTTGATGATCGAGTTGCTTTTGCAGGTGATGCTGGCAACACGGCGCGCTAATAATGAGCTTACTGCCCCACTTTATGCCCTGAGCCAGCGCCTCATCTGTAGCTGTATCGCAGGCATGGAGAGCCAGGACAATATCTGGCTGCGTCACCGGCTTAAAATCTATGATACTGGTCGTCTGAAAAGTGAGATCATTCCAGCCTAAACTCGCGCTTTTTTCGGTATGTCTCGCTAAGAGTTCTCCATTGACATCGATTCCCGTCAGATGAGTCGGTATATGAAGCACGGAGTTTAGATAATAATAGAATGCGAACGTAAGATACGCATTACCGCAGCCACAATCTACGACATGCAGGGGAAATGTACTGAATTTTTCCAGTTCTCCCGTTTGCTGCACAAGCTTTAAGAACTCATTGATCTGCCGGAACTTACTCTGCATATCCGCCCGAATCTTGCCATCTTCGGACATGATGCCGACCGCCTTCAGAAAAGGAGCGGCATCGGTAGCCGTCAACAACCTTGCCTTGTGGCGATCATGAGAGAGATTCGCTTCTCGCGGCTGACTCTCAACCTTGCCAGTGCGGATAATGGCCTTTCCCTTATGAGTTACAGTAACGGCCACAACTCTGCTGGCAGTTTGCGCATGCACGTTTTTGAACTCAAGCGCAATAAGCTGCTCAAGCATTTCCGCGCTTTCATTGACCCGGTAATTCTTCGTAATATCCTTTTTCGTATCGAAGTACGAAAACTGCATGTGCTTCTTACCCTGCACAAGTACCGGACGCACAACCACTTTTATCCACGCAACAGAGCAGTCCCGATGTTGCCCGCTAAATGTAGCCTTTATAAAGTCCTCATCGCGCAGGACATACTCTCTAATAAGCTGTTTATAGTCAGATTCTGCCACTCTGTTCTTTATTCTCTCTAATTGTAGTGACCTCGTCAGCTTCCACCGTATAACAGTATAGTGCATGAAGAGGTTTGTGTCCATGTTTTGAAGTTCCGTTTTTTTCCGCTTAGACCTACCTGAAAAAGAAGAGAAACTGGAAATTGAAGATTCCAATTTTCAGGCCATAAAACACTATCTTCACGAACGTCAATCTGCTATACTACAGCGTACACCGGCTATACTATGGGCAAACCTTCAACGATTCAGACAATTAGCTCTAGAGTGAGGGACAATGCGTGTGGCGAAGAAGCCCGAAGGAGAATACACTCCTACCATTTTACAAAGCGCCCTGGGCGAACCATTGCGCTCGGAGCAACGTACCAACGAACTATTACCGCGTGTCCTCTCTCGTTTTGATCTGTTCGCCATTTTTATCGCAATTGTCCTGTTCATTCCCAATACCTCTGTCGTTCAGGCTACCCAGGGGGCGGGACCTGCTACCTATTTCTACTGGGTACTGGGCGCTGTGACATTTCTGCTCCCCGGCGCTATCGTCACCGGACAGCTTAATCGTTTTATGCCGGTCGATGGCTCCATCTACGTCTGGACACACCGGGCAATGGGCGCTCTCTGGGGATTCTTTGCCGGGTTCTGTGCCTGGTTTCCCGGTGTGCTGGTGTTACTGTCTGCCAGCGACGGCGTTCTGACACTGATCCAGGGCATTATTGTGCAAATCTGGGGAGCCGGAGCCGGAGCCGCATCGCTTGCGCCCTGGCAACAGGGTGTTGTGGTACTCGCCGTTCTGCTCGTAGCCGGTTGGCTCGCGACGTTGCCGCTGCCTCTGCTTATGCGAGTTATCAAAGGATTTATTGTGTTGTATATCACGGCCATTCTGGTCGTTGGCCTGGCAGGGGCTGTCTGGCTTCTGAAGGGACACTCTCCCCAGGTCTCCCTCACGAGCAGCACGCCGGGCTTTGGTGGGCCAAACATCGTCTTGTACGGGGTAATTGTGCTGGCATTGCTCGGCGTTGAAGTTCCTCTCAACATGGCCGCCGAAGCGCGACAGCCCAACGCGCCGTCACTTTTTCTGCGCTGGGGCCCCTGGGTCGTCCTGCTGGCTTATTTGCTGGGTACCTTTGGTGTGATGGTAGTGGTGTCACCGCAACAGAACGTCTCCAGTTTGCCCTATTCCACCCTCACCGCGGTCGGCATGGTCTTTGGCGCTCCTCTGGCCGTCCTGGTCGGCCTCATTTTCTCCGTCTTCTTCATAGTGGTCGTCGTTATCTATAACCTGGCCTTCGCGCGCATCTTGTTCGTCTCGGCCCTGGATCACCGGCTGCCTTCTGTACTAGCCAGAGTAAACCGGCACGCGGCGCCATTCCAGGCCATCATTGTACAGACCGGTATCGTGCTGGTCATCGCCCTCTTCACCTACTTTCTTGGGCCGGTGCTCTATCCATCGGAAGGCGCAGATCTATCGGCCAAAGTCTACAACGTCTCCCAGGCCACGATTACCGTCATCTGGTGCATCTCCATGATCATTCTGTTCCTCGATTTGCCGCTCCTCTTACACCGTTTTCGCAAACTACTCGCCAAAAGACCTGAGCAACTCAATGCACCTGTCTGGCTGCTTTATCTCTGCAGTGGTATAGGAGGAGTGGCAAGCCTGCTCGGTATCTGGACTACACTCAGCCTGTCGTGGAATAGTATGCTCATTCCTAATGAGCAGTGGACCATCATCGTCGGCGTAGCTACCCTCGTTTGCCTCCTCATCGGCCTCATCGGCTCTGCCTATCCACGCTTGTTGAGCAGTCTTGAGGAACAGACCGCCGCCGCCCGTGAAAACGCGGACCTCTATCAGGAATTGCGCATCGCCTATACCAAACTGAGCGAGCTTGACCAACTCAAAGATGCGTTTCTCACGGTCGCCAGCCACGAGCTACGCACTCCACTCACCATTGTGCAGGGCTACCTCGAGGTGTTGCGCGAGATGGAGGACGTAGACCCGGAGATGCGCCGTTCCTTTCTTGAAAAGGCTTGCCGCGCCTGCGATGAGTTGGTGTTGCTACAGGCCAACATCATGGACGCCAGCCGCCTGAAAGTGGATACTGCGAGCCTGCGTTGTGTACGCATCGTCTTGAAGGAGATTACCAAAACCCTGAGCGAACTCTTTGAACCCTGGGTCGCTCAGGGGCAGCAGTCCATCGAGATTGACATCGATGCAAGCATTGCAGTCCTGGCTGACGAAACACGCTTGAAGCAGGTTCTGCATAATCTGTTTGCTAATGCCATACGCTACTCGCCACCACATACCTCCATCCGCGTGGCCGCTGTCGTAGAGCAAGAAGCGCATATGGCCCGCATCAGCGTGAGTGACCAGGGGCCAGGCATCCCGCCTGACAGGCAAGAGGCGATCTTTGACAAATTTGTGCGACTGGAACGCGATTTGAATAGCAAGATGCGGGGAAGCGGCCTGGGCCTGTTTATATGCCGGCAACTTGTCGAGGCCATGCAAGGCGCCATCACCGTCGAGAGCAGCGGAGTCAAGGGTGAAGGCTCTACTTTCTCGTTTACGCTGCCGCTCGCCGACAATTAATCTTCAACATCACGTCCATACGAGGAAGGTGGTGAGAAACCTGCCTGGCAGGGTCAGGGATTACCGCTACTTCTCGGCTTTCTCCTTTTGCCTGATCGTCTGCAATTTATCGAGTACCTCTGGCCGCTTCACTTTCAGCGTATGGGTACGCGGGAAATCTTTCTCAGGCCAGATGGTGAAGTTGCGTATTTGTTGGTGTGAGGCAAGCTGCCGGTTTGCCTGCTGGACGGCAGCCTTAGCCTGTCCGGCATCTTCTACCAGCAAGACACCATGCACCACTGGTCCCTGATCTCCCTGCATCAAACCGACGACCACCGCATCTTTGACATTTGGCATGGTTAGCAGGATATTCTCGATATCTTCTGGATACACGTTCATACCGTTGGCCAGCACAATCAAGTTGCTCTTGCGCCCTTTCAAGTACAGGTGGCCTTTGGCATCCATAGTACCAAGATCGCCGGTATAGCACCAGCCATCACGAAAAGCTAAAGAGGTCGCCTCGGGATTCTTCCAGTAGCCGCGCGAAACGTTCGGCCCGCGTACCAGGATCTCGCCGTCTTCAGCCAGGCGGACCTCTATTCCTGGAGGAGCCTTACCCACGCCCTCTAAGAGATGTTCGTGGGGTGGAGTGCCTGTGACCACCGAGCAGCATTCGGTGGTTCCATATCCCTGCAAGACCCTGATACCCATGTTCTCCCAGCGCTGGGCCACCTTTGGCGACAAATAGGCACCCCCGCTGATGAAAAAACGGAAATGACCGCCGAAGCTCTTATGTACCGGCCTGAAGAGCAGCGGGCGCAGGCCAAATGGCAGCCTGGCCGCGAGGCGATGGAGCAGTTCCCACTGCCGCTCTTTCTTTTGTAAACGTACCTGCCGTTCAATACCATTGAGAAAGAGTTGGAGCGCCTGGGGAACCAGCACCATGCATGTGATGTGTTGTGTTCCAAGTAGCTTTAACAACGTATCGGGCACCAGAGATCGCGCATACACCACGCTTGCCCCGCTTTTCAAGAGCGCGACCTCAATGGTTAACTCGTACATATGGCTCAGAGGCAGGATGGAGAGGGCGCGATCGTTGGGTGTGATCTCCACCAGCTTGAGCGCGGCGTCGGCATCACTGACAATATTACGATGACTGAGCATTACCCCCTTTGGCTGCCCCGTCGTTCCCGATGTGAAGACGAGCATAGCCAGGTCATCATTATCGATCGCGGGCAACTTCGCCTCATCAAAGGCGCCACCCGGCAATGCATCCAGGTCAATCCACTCTACTGGAGGTCTTTCAAGCGTTGAGTAGAGCTGCTGTGTCGCGATCAGGTATTTCGCCTCGGTAGTATTAGCAATATCTCTGAGAAAGGTCTCCTTAGAGTTGACATCCAGAGGAACAACAACACCTCCCACCAACTGCACCGCCAGGAAAGCCACCATCCAATCGATACAACTGGCAGACCAGAGCAGGACCCGCTCCCCCTTCTGAAACTCTCTTTCTTGTAAATAGCCTGCAAAAGACTGGAACCGTCGTTGAAGCTCGCCATAAGTCAACGTGGACATACTGCTAGCTTCGCCCGGCTCTCTGAGCACCACGCGCTCATTGAATTGTTCGACCGCGTTAGCGAACACACTCGTAATGGTATCCATGGACCTTTCCTTCTTTCTTCCATAACATCCAGCATCCCGCTTGACCGTTTTTGGCTCACCAGGTACCAGGACGCTCAGGACAAGGCTCAAGAGCCGGTTTCCTCTCGACACTATTGATATCATAACGGTATCACAATGCTCATACTATGAAGGCTTTGGATATCACAAAAGGCTCACATTTTGTAGCCTAAGCACAACCAATAGGATAAAGAGCCAGTACAAGTTGAGCCTGCTATAATGGTACATGGAGATGTTGACCCAATGGCTCTCTTGCGACCTGAAAAAAGAATTATGATAGATAAAGAGGTGCAAAATGGCAAGGCCAATCTATGTAATTGGACACAAAAACTCTGACCTGGACTCCATAGCCTCAGCTTATGCGTATGCTCGCCTGCTCCAGGCGCAAGGGGAAGAAGAGGCAATCGCGGCTCGCAATGGCGATCTGAAACCAGAAGTACGCTTTGTGCTGGAGCGGTACCAGGTAGAGCCGCCTGAGGCGATAGATGATGTCTATCTCCAGGTGCGCGATGTCATGCGGCGCGGCGTCATATCGGCCTACCTCGAACAATCGTTATTTGAGGCCGGTCAGTTATTGCAGGAGCATAACCGGCGCTCCATGCCCGTTGTCGATCATGAAAATAAAGTGCATGGCATTATCGCCACCGAGGATTTCGCCAAACTTTTTTTTAATGATCTCGATCCACGCGCCGTCAATCGCGTGCCATTGAACCGCGAGAACCTGGTGCGCGTCCTGCGGGGGCGCGTGCTGGTTGATGGCAGGCGCGCGCTGGGCAATCGCGTACTGGTGGGAGCAATGCAGGCTGAAACGATGGCGGATTATATCGAGCCTGGCTGCCTGGTTGTGCTTGGTGATCGCGAGGATGCGCAGCTCAAAGCTATCGAAAGCGGCGCGGCGGCGCTGGTGATTACCGGCGATCTGCTGGTGTCCGAACGCGCGCTGGCGGCGGCGCGTAAAAGCGGCGTGCTGGTCATCAGCACCGCGCATCACACGTTCACTGCTGTCCGCCTGATAAACCTGAGCATTAGCATCCAGGAGTACATGAATCGCGAGTTTGATTTCTGCCATCCCGAAGACCTGATGAGCGAAGTGCAACATACGCTGGTGCGCAGGCGTTCGCTGCCGGTAGTGAATAATGAAGGGAAGCTGGTTGGCTATCTCTCGCGCACCGACCTTATCAACGCGCATCCCAAACGTATCATCCTCGTCGATCACAACGAGCAATCGCAGGCGGTAGACGGTATCGAGGAAGCAGAATTACTGGGCATTATCGACCATCACCGCATCGCCGACGTGCATACCAATCGACCCATCATGTTTCGCGCCGACCCGGTGGGCTGCACCGGCACCATCATCGCCGGCCTGTACCACGAAGAAGGGGTAGCCATTCCGCGCGAAGTCGCTGGCCTGTTGCTGGCCGGGCTGCTGTATGATACGCTGATTTTGCGCTCACCTACCTGCACACCGCGTGACGAGCGCATCGCCGCCGAACTGGCACAAATCGCGGGCGAAGATATCGAGCGCTATGGGCAGGAGATTTTTGCGGCGGCGGCGGCTGATCTGAACTCGCGCAGCGCGGAAGCGTTGCTGACCGCCGACTTCAAGGAATTTTCCGTACGCGACACAAAGTTTGCCATCGGCACCGTCGAGACCGCCAGCCCGGCCAGCATCGAAAAACGCGGCGCGGAATTGCAGCAAACCATGCAGCGCATCGCCCATGAACGCGGCTACACTTCCTTTCTCTTCATGATAGTTGATATAATCAATATGAAATGTACATTGCTCGTCTCTGGAGGTGAACGTGCCGTCGCAGAAACGCTGGGAAGTCCTCTCGAAGGCGATGGGCATTCGCTGGTGGTAGATGGTCTCGTCTCCCGAAAAAAACAGCTTGTGCCGCTACTGGGGCGCATTCAAGCGCAGCTATAAGTAGTGACGCTTGTAGGTATCCTGTCCTGCTCGTCCAGTGTGTGTAACATCAGTTTAACGGTTCAGCTTTGTGACGAACACGCGCGACTTTTTTGTGCTTACCAGGTGTTACGAAAATACTTGTCAGAGAACAAACACTATGTTACACTAAGGCGTAATCTAAACGTCTCACACAATAGAAGGAAGGCGACCGTCGCGGTCACCTGGACAGGTTGCATTTCGGCTTAACAAGGGTGAGTACATTCTCTGATTCGGGTCAATGTTGACCCAGCGCTATTTTTATCATTTGCCTAAGGAGGGCGCAATCTAACGTGAGCAACTATATCATCGTACCCCTTGTCGTCGGGGTACTGGCGGTGCTTTTCGCGGTTTACCTTGCCAGCTACGTACTACGCAAAGACCGCGGCACCCCTGAAATGCAGAAAGTCGCCAACGCCATATTTGAAGGCGCCAGGGCTTTCCTCAATCGACAATATCGAACTATCGCCATTCTCGCCGTTTTTGCCGCCGTCATCGTCGGTGTGGTACTGGCTCTGCTCGGACAGGGCACCTCGGCAGACAAGTTCAGTCTAGCCTGGCATACCTCCCTGGCGTTCCTGATCGGCGCGATTTGTTCCGGCATTTCCGGTTACATCGGCATGGACGTGGCGGTGCGTTCCAACGCCCGCACCGCCAGCGCCGCCACGCGCAGCCTGGGTGAAGCCCTGATGGTCTCCCTGCGCGGAGGCGCTGTCTCCGGCTTCCTGGTCGTCTCGCTTTCGCTGCTGGGCGTTTCCCTCGTGTTCACCGCCTATGGCGGTCTGACCAACCCGGCGGTAGCCCCGTCTCTCATCGTGGGCTTCGGCTTCGGCGCGAGCTTCGTGGCGCTGTTCGCCCAGCTCGGCGGCGGTATTTATACGAAAGCCGCGGATGTTGGCGCTGACCTCGTGGGTAAAATTGAAGCTGGCATCCCTGAAGATGACCCGCGCAACCCCGCCGTTATCGCCGACCTCGTGGGCGATAACGTGGGTGACTGCGCTGGTCGTGGCGCAGACCTCTTCGAGTCCACCGCCGCCGAAAATATCGGCGCTATGATCCTGGGTGTCGCGCTCTACACCTTCACCCATAACCTGGGTTGGATTCTCTTCCCACTGGTCGTGCGCGCCTTCGGCCTGATCGCCTCGGCCATCGGTTTGCTCTGGATTCGCCCATCGGTCGTCACCGAGCCTGATAAAGCTGCCGGTAGAGACCCCGGTGAAATCGCGATGAAGCAGCTTAACATTGGTTATTACATCACCTGCGCCATCTCTGTGATCGGCGTTTTCCTGGGTAGCTATCTGCTGCTGGGTGGTGTCAACACTGGCGCCGGTACCATCATCGTCACCGCCAATGGCGGTATTCCCGGCTGGGTTTGGTTCGGGTTCGCTGGCACAACCGGCATTGTGCTCAGCATCGCCTTCGTCTTTATTACGCAGTATTACACTGCTGGCACATGGCGTCCAGTGCGAGAAATCGCAGAGGCGACGCTAACCGGCCCGGCCACGACCATCATCACGGGTATCGCAGTAGGCTTTGAGTGCGTGGTGCTGCCTGTCCTGGCGATCTCTGCCGCGCTGGGTCTCTCCTACTTCTTCGGTAGCCAGGTGCATATTCCATCGAACGCCCCTACCATCAACTCGGGCGGCATTTTCGGCACAGCCGTTGCCACCATGGGTATGCTGATGAGCTGCGCCTATATTCTGGCAATGGACACTTTTGGACCCATCACCGACAACGCAGGCGGCATCACCGAAATGAGCGGACAGGCCGAATCTGTGCGTGATATCACCGACGCGCTTGACGGCGTAGGCAACACCACCAAAGCCTTGACCAAGGGGTATGGCATTGGTTCTGCCGCCCTGGCAGCGTTCCTGTTGTTCAGCGCATATCTGGACGTGCTGTTCACTTCTAAAGTCAATAGCATCTGTCCTGCAAGCGCGAATTGTTCACCGCAGGCTCTTGCCGCCGCTAAAGTGGCGTCCGCTGGCGTCTACACGATTGACCTTGCGAACATCGCGGTCTTTATTGCGGCCCTGATCGGTATTACACTGATCTTCTTCTTCAGTGCGCTGGCTATCCGCGCCGTTGGCGCAGCCGCCAAGCGTATGATTGAAGAGGTGCGCCGCCAGTTCCGCGCCAATCCCAAGATCATGGCCGAGGACCCTGCCGATCGCGTCGATCCCGACTACGCCCGCTGCGTGGATATTAGCACGCGCGGAGCGTTGCGCGCCATGATTCTGCCTGGCATTGTGGCTGTGCTCACCCCCATCGCGGTTGGCACTATTCTTGGCCCGCAAGCTGAGGCTGGCATGTTGATGGTTGGTACTATGGGCGGTATCGTGCTGGCCCTCTTCCTCAACAACAGCGGCGGCGCGTGGGATAATGCCAAAAAGTACATCGAGGCTGGTTACCTGAAGGTCAATGCGGAAGGCGAGATGGTTGGCCGCAACGACCCGAATGGCACCGTCCTGGGCAAGAAGAGCGATCCGCACAAAGCGGGCGTCGTCGGTGACACCGTTGGCGATCCTTTCAAGGACACTGCCGGTCCCTCGCTGCACGTGCTCATCAAGCTGCTCAGCACCATCACCCTGGTACTGGCTCCCCTGTACGTGTTCCTGCACCCGCTGTAAATCACCAGGGGATCAGTTAACAACAAATACGCCCGGCCTTACAATAGGGCCGGGCGTTCTCTTGTCTATCTAGTCGAAGTAATATAAGCTCCGCGTTTTTATAGTTGTGGTAAACTATGGAAAAATAGTGGAGGGGACATTATGCATAAAAATCTCCATCCGACCAAAACCTTACTCATTTATCTATTTATTACAGCCATGTGTTTTGCGCTGGCGGGGTGTAACTTTAGTTTCTCAATTGGAGGAAGCAATACTAACCAATGCCAGAGCAACTGCGTAACGGGTACCGGCGCGCAGGGCGTGCGCGTCTATGTAGAACCTGATGATGGCGAACAGGTGATAACGGAGGCTATCGAGAGCGCGAGCAAATCTGTCTGGCTGGAAATCTACATTCTCTCTGACCGCAATGTGATACGCGCGCTCGAAGAAACAGCCAACAGGGGTCTCGATGTGCGGGTTATGCTCGAGCCGCATCCATATGGCGGCGGCTCATTTGCTTCTCGCACGCTCGATGAATTGAAGGCGGCTGGCGTCAAAGCGCAGTATTCCAGCCCCGATTTCACATTGACCCACGAAAAAGGCATGGTTATCGACGGCGCAACTGCGTACATTATGACTTCAAACTTTTCGCGTTCCGCGCTGGGTGGCTCTAGCAGCGGCACCAGAAATCGCGAATATGGCATCATCGATACCAATTCTCAAGATGTCCAGGCCGTTATCAACATCTTCAACGCCGACTGGAGCCATACAACCGCGCAATTCAGCGATGCCAACCTGGTTGTCAGTCCGATCAATTCGCGCAGCGTGTTCACAAATTTGATTGGCGGCGCGCAGCATACCCTGCTCATCGAAGCGGAAGAAATGAACGATAGCGCCATCGAGCAGGCCCTGGTCAACGCGGCCAGTCGCGGCGTGCAGATCGAAATAGTCCTTCCCGCACCGGGTGGTTCATCCAGTGATAGCAATAGCTCGGGCATTGCCGCTATCAAACAGAGCAATATAACAGTGCGCGAGGACCCACAACTCTACATGCACGCCAAAATCATCGTTGCGGATGGAGTCAAAGCCTTCGTGGGTTCAGAAAATATCTCCACACAATCGCTCGATTCAAACCGCGAACTGGGCATTCTTGTTTCGGATACGAGCGTGTTAGGCACGCTCCAAAGCACTTTTCAAACAGATTGGGGAGTCTCACATAATGCATGAGATGGACACACACCAGATGTTTGGAGATAAGACTTCCTGTGAGCGGACTTGAGAGGTGTCCTGGCTGTCATCCTGAGTCCTGGCTGTCATCCTGAGCGCAGCGAAGGATCTCACCATCAGGACACCGAGACCCTGAGCGCAGCGAAGGGTGACAGCCATTATCTCTACTTGCATACCTGTGATACGATTTGTTTCAGAAATGGAGGACTACAACTTATGGTGACAGAAATTGCAATCTTCCAGGCGCTGCCTGGAAAAGAAGACGAACTTGGGCAGGCGATTCGCCAGGGTATAGAAGTGATTCGCCAGCATCCTGAATGTATCTCTGCTCGCGTAGAACGCTGCATCGAGCAGCCCGGGCAATATATGCTCATCAACATCTGGACTTCTTTGGAAGCGCACACCCAGAGCTTTCGGGGCGGGCCGCTCTTCCCGCAATGGCGTAGCCATATCAACGGGTTATTCGTAGAATCACCTGGCGTTTATCATTACCAGCCTTTCTAAATGCCTGGCTTACACCGATTTCTCAGCCTGCAAAAAGAATAGAAAAGCAAACCATATCAACCAGGAGCGAGTTCTATGGCGGAATTACAGGATGCTTCAGCAATGTCAACTGGCGCAAGCAATGATGAAGAACGGCTCGCGGCCCACGTTGCGCAGTTGCGTCATCAGATCGAAGAGGCCAACTACCAGTATCACGTCCAGGATAACCCTACCCTGACAGACGCTGAATATGACCAATTGATGATCGAATTGCAGCGCATCGAGCTTGAGCATCCCGAGTTGCAAACATCTGATTCGCCCACACAGCGCGTCGGAGCCGGGCCTGTAGGAGACGTGCCGCAACACTCCCATCCTGTTCCTATGCTCAGCCTGGCAAATGCGCGTAGCGAAGAGGAGTTGCTAGCCTGGCATAAACGCGCCCTGAATATCCTGCCCAATGCCACTTTTGCATTTGTCTGCGAGCTTAAAATTGACGGACTGGCAATGGCGTTGACCTATGAACACGGCAAACTGACCATCGGCGCATCGCGTGGAGACGGGCTGATCGGCGAGGACTGGACGCCCAATATACGCAACGTTCGCAGCATCCCACAAAAATTGCGCGGCGAGACATATCCCTGACAAAGTCGAGATACGCGGCGAAATTTACATGTCGATCAAAAGCTTCGAGAAGCTGAACGAATCCATGACGAATGATCGCCTGTTTGCCAACCCGCGTAACGCGGCTGCCGGTTCGCTGCGCCAGAAAGACCCGCGTATCACCGCCTCGCGCCACCTCGACTTCTTCGGCTACCAGATTGGCTACTATGCAAGGCATGGACTTCACCAGCCAGTGGGAAGCCCTGCAACTGATCCGCGAGTGGGGTTTTCATGTCAACCCGAATATCCAGCTAGCCAAAAATCTTGACGAGGTGATGGAATATTGTAAAAAGTGGGAGAAGGAACGCTTCAACCTGCCCTATGAAATTGATGGGATAGTGATTAAGATTAGCGACCTGGCGCAGCAGCAAGAACTGGGCGCGGTGGCGCGCGACCCGCGCTGGGCCATCGCTTTCAAGTACCCTCCCATTCAGGTCGCTACAAAGCTGCTCGACATTCGCGTCAACATCGGGCGCACCGGCTCCGTCAACCCCTGGGCGCTGCTGGAACCCGTCAATATTCGCGGCGTGACCGTCTCGCGCGCATCGCTGCATAACGAGGGTGATATCCAGCGCAAAGACCTGCGCATCGGCGACTGGGTGGTGGTGCAACGCGCAGGCGAGGTTATTCCCCAGGTGGTGAAGCCGGTCATGGAACGACGCACCGGCAGCGAAGAAGTCTATCACTTGCCGGAACGCTGCCCCATCTGCGATACGCCTATCGCGCGCTCGGAAGACGAGGCCATGGCCTATTGCCCCAACACGCAATGCCCGGCGCGCAACCTGGAAAGCTTCATCCATTTCGTCTCGAAAGCCGCTATGGATATCGATACTATCGGCGAGAGGATGTGCGCCCAACTGGTTGAAGCTGGCTATCTCAAAAGCGTGGCCGACTTCTACACGCTGACCCGCGATCAACTGCTTGCGCTGGAAGGCATCAAGGACAAAAGCGCGGACAATATGCTCAAAGCCGTCGAGACCAGCAAGCAGCGCCCGCTGTGGCGGCTCTTATGCGGATTGAACATTCGCTATGTGGGCGAAAAAACGGCGCAGATTCTCGCGCAGGCTTTCGGCTCGATGGATGCGTTGCTGGCGGCTAGCGAACAGGAGATCGGCGATGTTGCAGGCATTGGCCCGGTAATCGGGCAAAGCGTCTACGCCTGGCTGCAAGATGAGCAGAATCGCTTCTTGATCGAACGTCTCAAACAATTCGGCGTCAACATGACGGAGGAGCAGAAAAAAGTCGAAGGCCCCCTCGCCGGTCAGACCTTCCTGCTCACCGGGCGTCTGAGCAACATGACGCGACCGGCGGCAGAAGAGGCGCTGATGCGACTTGGCGGAACGATTGCATCGGGCGTCAGCAAGAACCTCAATCACCTGATCGTGGGCGAAGACGCCGGCTCCAAACTGGCAAAGGCGCAAAAAGCGGGTGTGCCCATTCACGATGAACAATGGCTGATCGAGTTGCTCGAGCAATACGAGACAGAAGCTTAGAAATAGCATCGATAGAGATTTCGATAGAAGGGCATAACAGGATGCAGAAGTGGGAATTCGCCGAGCTTGGTTACGACTACAACGGAGGCTATCACTACCTCATTCTCTTCAAAACTTCTGGTAGCGAGGTTCTTGATCTTAAACGCGATAAGAACCTGGGCGATAAAACAAATGCAGATGCGCGTAGACGCATGATGGCGCAGTTGGGACTGCAAGGATGGGAGTTGGTGAGCAGCCATGCCGGCAGTCCCTACGTCGAGACGTTGTATTTTAAACGCCCTCTGCCATAGATTACATCGCAGGTGGTTTGGGGCCGCTCCAAATCTCGATAGACGGGTTTTTCATATTTGTCTGACAACCCTTTCTTGTACCCAATTTAATCATCATAGTTGGGATTGGTGTACTGGAAGGCCACATTACAAGCGCGCTGCTGCAACACAAGCGGCGGGCGGGCGTTCTGGCTAAAATCGAAGGCGTCCATCATGTCATTGGCGGCTTTATCACGATTGGTGAGAGTCGGCAGGCCCAGTTCATCTTCAGCGAAGCGCAGCATGGATGAAAACTCAAACTGGGTGTGGTCAATAAAGCCTTTTTTCGCATAGGGCGAAATGACCAGCAGAGGCACACGGAAGCCCAGGCCGTAGTTGTCGATTTGCTGCGGCGCCACATGGTCATAGAAGCCGCCAAAATCATCCCAGGTCAGGAATACCGCTGTCGATGACCAGTCCGGCCCCTGCATCAGCGAGTTGAGCATTTGCACCGTCCAGTTCTCCCCGACGCACACACTGGCGGGCGGATGCTCGCTGTACTGCGCGGGGGTGACAATCCAGGAGACGGTTGGCAGGTTGCCACTGGCGGCATCGGTCATAAATTGCCCGGTTGGTACGACAAATTTCCAGTCTGGGCCATAACGAATATGCTTGATAGCATCGAAGGTTGACCAGATGTAGCCGCCCGCGCCCGATGGTGGCGCGTAGTAGCGCCAGCTATAATGTTTGGCGTCCAGTTTATCAGCCAGTGTCTGAAAGTTGAAACACGCCTCTTGACCGGATACAGCGCCACTACTGTTCTCTACCTGGACCGTCTGATGCGCAACATCGCATCCCCAGCCCTTCGACGCATTGCCCAGCGTCCCGATATTTTTATCTGTAACCGGGTTATTTATCACGCCGCCCGATTGCGCAGCTATCGTATAGAGGTGGTTGGGGAAACTTGGCCCCATCAACGACGAAAACATGTTGTCGCCCAGCACAAAATTCTGCGCATAAGTCCAGTAGTCCGGGATATTGGACTGGTACATTTGCGTCAGGCTGTTATTCGTATAAGGAGCGGGAGCAGCAGGCGCGTTTTTCTTCCTGTTCGAGTGCAGCAGGTCAAACTTGTCCATTTTGCCATTGTCCCAGGCCACCCTCGCGCCTTGCGAGGAATGATCGATATCTGGAATCTGGTCGGCCTGGTGATGTAATGGCACAACCTGACCCGTTGAATCGGTAGCCGTCGTCGCGCCATTCGCGCCGGGATAGGTGCCAAAGTAGTTATCAAAGGAGCGGTTCTCTTTGACAAAGAACACGATATGCTTAATCGGGCTACCTGGAGTACCTGGCGTCACAGTTGTTGGATTGCTCGATGACCCTCCACAACTACTGAGCAATATCAAGACAACGATGCTTATCCCAAAGAGGCGCAACAAACGGGAGCCGTTCTCGCTCATCCAATAGCGAATCATGCGATTTCTCTCCTTATCAAGTAATGGCTGTCACTGACCAGCGAGGGGCAATATTTCCCGCCGGATATGATGTAGTATACTTGAGATAATTCAAGATTTGGTCAAGAAATAGAGGTAGCAAAATTTGTCTTACACTACAATCTTACCGTTCTTTAAGAACAGCACATCATCTACCCATACTTCGCCCGACTGGCGTAAGTCGCACACCATGTCCCAGTGCAACGCTGATTGGTTGATGCCGCCTGTTTCAGGATAACTGGCCCCCAGCGCGAGATGCGCGGTGCCGCCCAGCTTCTCATCGAAAAGCGTGTTCTTGATGCCGCGTGTCATGCAAGCATTATTGCCGAAGGCGAACTCGCCCAGGTAACGCGCGCCCGCGTCCAGTTCCAACATCGAATCGAGAAAGTCCTGGCCCTGTCGCGCGCTGGCCTCCATAACTTTGCCCTCGCGGAACACCAATCGTACTCCTTCAATGGTATGACCCTCGTAGGACGCCGGAATATCAAAGGTAATCACCCCGTTGGCGCTGTCTTCAACCGGCCCGGTGAAGAATTCGCCGCTGGGGAAGTTGCGTCTGCCATCGCTATTGATGAAAACGCGGTCTTTAATGGAAAGGGTAAGGTCGGTTCCATCGCCTATAATATGCACCCAGCGGCGTCCTTTCAGCCAGTCGACCAGGAGCTGCTGCTGCCCGGAGATTTCTTGCCAGCGCGCTATAGGATCGGGATCGTTCAGAAAGCATACATCGAAGACAAATTCCTCAAACTCGCTCAGCGACATTTCCGCGTCCTGCGCATACGCCTCGGTGGGGTAGAGGGTCAGCGACCAGCGAAACTTGCCCGCCTGCTCGCGTTTGCGCCGGGTATTCCGCATAGCGTGACTGGCCTGTCGCCGTATTGCCAGGCGCGCCGGATCAATGTTGCTCATCGCTTTCGTGTTGCCTTTGGAGCCGATGGTAAGCTGCGCGTCCACATATTCAGCCATCGCCGCCAGAACAGGATTGATCGTCGCAAGCTGGCTCTCGTTGCCCTCGCGCAAAAGAATTTCTTCGAGGCTTTCCATCTCGATCAGTGGCAGGGGAAGCGCGCCCACCCGCACGACTTCTCGATAAACCGCCTCTACCAGCGTAGCCGCCAGCGGCGTGGCGAGAATAGCGACGGTTTCACCCGCTTTGACGTACAAGCAATAGTGGACCAGCGTGTGCGCCCACCGTTCGATACGAATGTCTTGCATACGATTTGTCTTTCTATTTGGAGTGAGAAGTCAAAGATATATCTTCTATAACGAAGCAAGTCTCTCGAAGGGAGTTAAGTTGTAGCGAACTGAACCATTTGTTCTGCTTCTCGCCCATCTCATAGTAAGGCAAATCGGGCGGTAAAATGACGTAGTTGAGGTGCCTGCCACGTGATCCGCACTCCTCGAATTTGTTCAGCAACACGCGCGAGATATATGAGCGCTTCAGCCACATAATTGAGATGACTCTGGGTGTATACCCGGCGGGGAAGTGCCAGACGCACTAACTCTAAGGAGGCTGGCTCTTCGCTGCCGTCTACGTGCCGTCTCCCAAAGGCTACGCTACCCAGTTCGCATGCGCGAATCCCGGCGGCTTGATAGAGGGCAACGCTCAACGCCTGTGCGGGGAACTGACTGCGGTGCAGATGCGGTAAGAACGCACCGGCATCAATGAAGACAGCATGTCCGCCTGTAGGACGCACGATGGGGATACCTGCTTGCACAAGTTTGTCACCGAGGGACGCGATGGATTGAATACGATAGCGCAAATAGTCTTCCTGGAGGACCTCGCGCAGTCCGATGGCAATCGCTTCCATATCATAGCCTGCCAGCCCCCCGTAAGTAGGAAATCCTTCTATCAAAACGAGGCGGAGCTTACAGCGTTCTGCCCAGTCGTCGTTATTGAGCGCCAGAAAGCCTCCGATATTCGCCAACCCATCCTTCTTCGCACTCATCGTACACCCATCGGCATAGCTAAACATTTCCTGTGCGATCTGTAAAGGCGTGCGATCCGCGTAGCCTGGTTCGCGTTGCTTGATCAGCCAGGCGTTTTCAGCGAAGCGGCAGGCGTCGAGGAAGAGCGGAATGCCATGTGCGCGGCAGACCTCGCTAACAGCCCGAATATTAGCAAGGCTCACCGGTTGCCCACCCACACCATTATTAGTAACAGTGAGCATCACCAGGGGAATACGCTCAGCGCCGACCTCGGCAATGGTCCTCTGGAGACGATCTAGATCGATGTTGCCTTTGAAGGGGTGGAGGAATTCAGGCTGGAGGGCTTCCGCAGTGCCGAGGTTGCGGGCCTCAGCCCCATTCGCTTCCACGTTGGCTCGTGTCGTGTCGAAGTGGAAATTGTTGGGAACGACATCGCCGGGATGGCACGCTGCGCTAAACAGGATATGTTCGGCGGCACGGCCTTGATGTGTCGGAATGACGTTTTTGAACCTGGTGATTTCCTGCACACTCTGTTCAAACTTATAAAACGAGCTACTGCCTGCGTAGCTTTCGTCCCCTTGCATCATACCCCCCCATTGGGCAGCGCTCATGGCCCCGGTGCCGGAGTCTGTGAGTAAATCGATTAAGACATCCTCGGCTCGTAACAAGAAAAGATTGTAGTTCGCGGCAGCCAGCGCAACGGTACGCTGCTTTTGACCGATCATCTGAATCGGGGTAATAGTTTTGATGCGAAATGGCTCAATGAAAGTGTGTGGTTGAAAGCTAAAGATATCCATGTGGTTGTTCCTCATTTTGCCAAAGGGGAGGGATCTTCCTCGCTCACCTCTTTACTCAACCAATTGAATTACCCACCCAGCGTCTCCACCATCACCGCTTTGATAGTGTGCAGCCGGTTTTCGGCCTGATCGAAGACCACGGACGCGCTTGACTCGAACACCTGGTCGGTTACTTCCATCGCGTCCAGCCCGAACTGTTCGTATAGCCATGTGCCGAGCTTCGTTTCTTTCGTATGGTAAGAAGGCAGGCAGTGCATAAACTTCGTGTCGGGGTTGTGCGACAGCGCCATCAACCTGCTATTGACCTGGTAGGGCATCATCTGTTGAATGCGTTCGCCCCAAAGCTCAGGTGTCTCGCCCATCGACAGCCAGACATCGGTATAGATGAAATCGCATCCTCGCACCGCCGCTTCCGCGTCCTCGGTCAGCGTAATACGCGCGCCTGTTTGACCGGCAACGTAGCGTACCTGCTCCATGCGAGCCTCACGCGGCCAGAACGACCTGGGACCGGCCAGTCGCATATCCATTCCCATTTTGGCGGCTCCCATCATAAGAGAATCTCCCACGTTAAAGCCGGGATCGCCAAGAAAACAGAAGGAGACTTCATCAAGCGGTTTGGAGCAATGTTCCTGCATGGTCAGGAAATCGCCCAGCGCCTGGGTAGGATGAGCCTCATTGGTCAGGCCATTCCACACGGGTACCCCCGCGTAACGCGCCAGTTCTTCTACGATTGCCTGCGCGAAGCCCCGATACTGGATGCCGTCATACATACGTCCCAGTACGCGAGCGGTATCGCGAATGGTCTCCGATGAGCCGATGTGCGATCCACTGGGGCCTAAATACGTGGTGCGCGCTCCCTGGTCGGCAGCCGCTACTTCAAAGGCAATGCGGGTGCGCGTTCGAGTCCTTCTGAAAGATAAGTACAATGTTTTTGCCGGAGAGTCGCGGCTGCTCCGTCCCGGCGTATTTAGCCGCCTTCAGTTCGGTGGAGAGTTGCAGCAGAAAGGAGATCTCCTCCGGGGTGAAATCGTCCAACTTCAAGAAATGCCTGTTTTTCAAATTGATTGCCATCGTTCTAGTTTTAGAATCCTTTCGATATGCTGGCCGCCAGTTCATGCACGGCTGCTACAAAGCACGCCATGGGGGGGCGCACGATACCCGCGCCGACCTGGCCTATGCCTGGCAGACGATGGGCGATACCTGTATTGATGATAGGCAGGTGATTCTGGCGCACAACCTGCCGGATATCAATGCCTGTGGGAGAGCCGCGAAAACCGAGCGGGGGCAGTTGGAAATTACTCGACTCGGCGACCGTGATGTCATACATTTCCAGTGTGTATCGCATGGCATCGGCTGGTGTGCCGCCGATGAATTGCGCAATGGCGGGAGCCGTCGCCATCGCGAACCCGCCAATGCCAGCCGTCTCCGTAATGGCGCTATCGCCAATATCGGGATTGGCGTCCTGCTCCGAGTAGCCGCTGAAGTACAGCCCTTGAATCATTTGCGCCGGAGCTACGAACCAGCGCTCGCCCAATCCGCTCACACGAATGCCAAAGTCCGTGCCATTGCGGGCCATAGTCGTTACCACGCTGCTGAACGCAATACCGTGCGCGGCAAGCAACGACGCCTTACACATCGCCATGGCGAGGTTGAGGTAAACAAAGTCGTTACCATGCATGTAACGTAATATGCTCACCGTCTCCTCGCTGGAATTGCCAGTCTCCACCAGGTAAGGCGCGATTTCGCGCGCGAAAAGAGCCGTTGCAGCTTTGTTGCGGTTATGACATTCGTCGCCCATTTGCAGAGCCTGCGCCGTGAGCGATTGCAACTCGATGCCCCCGGCGGCCCGCACTGCGCGAGCCAGTGCCGGTCCCAACACCTGCTCCATCCAGCGCAGCTTCGCGATAACATCGGGGCTATTGGCCCCGTAGCGCAACACCTTGCCCAGTCCTTCATTCAGCGTGCTGAAGGTCTGGTGTCCGTAGATCGGCTCTTCGATGATCTGCACAGGCATAGATGCAGAGACGATGCCTGCCATCGGCCCCACCGCGTTATAATGGTGACAGGGCGCGAAGGTGATTTCGCCACTGGTCGCCAGCTTTTCCGCTTCAGTAATATCGGAAGCCATTCGCTCGTAGAGCAACGCGCCAAGCACGGCGCCGCGCAGGGGGCCAGACATACGCTCCCAGGTAATCGGCGGCCCGGCGTGCAGCAGCAGGTTCTGATGGAACCCTGGAATCGCCTCGCGCGCCGGGCGCACATCTACCAGGCGCGGGCGCGCCGCCATCATACGTTTCACCGCCTCAGCGTTGGCTCGATCGACGCGCTCATCGCCTAACAAGATGCTGAGGGCTTCATCGCTATCTCCTGGCGCCGGTTGCCATGAAACGCGCGTGACAGGCACGCCCTGCTCCACCAGCGCGTCGGCGAAAAGATCAGCGCCAACATTGGCAATGCGCAGTGAAGCGCTAAATAGTTCAGGAGTCTCAGTCATGCGAATGTTCCTTTGTTTGCGAAATACTGCTTGTATCGTTCACCAGTGAAGCGGCGGCAAGCGCGGCGGACTCGTTATTTTCAAATACCAGCGCGCCCGATGACTCAAGACCTGCTCGTTGTAATGAGAGACGCTGGAAGTCACCCTCTGTACCACACAGAGAAACGATTACTGGCAACGACCTTCCGGTAGACTGAGCTTCGTTGCGCAGGCGCTTAATAACTGGCGCGTATACGGATGCAGGGTCGGAGTGCGAACAGAAGCCCAGCACGATATCCAGCAAAATAACAGCCGTCGCGGGGTCTTCAGCGGCTCGCTCCAGGTAGCGCAGGCGCAGAGTCGGATCGATCATAGGGTGCGGTTTGCCTCTTGTAAACTCATCTGTCCCCAGGTCCAATGCTGTATGTCCGCGAAATAATTCATTTGCTTGTAGCTCCCACTGCGGGCGCAGGGGGATATTGGAAGCGATCGGGCTTACCAGTCTTTCCAGGAGCAGCATAGCATCATAGCAGAGTGTGCCACCTGAATAAAGCGCGCGTATATAGCGCTGAGACGGGGCCATGCTTGCGCGTTCGGCTGCCAGTCGCGGCTTTAAGGCGAGTAGAGCGTCCGTGCCTGGCACGCGTTTACTGTCACCCCCTGATAGCGAAACCGTCAATTCGGCAGCCCCGGTAAGCGTCCCAGCGAGCTTGATATTGTCGGCTACCGGTCCCAATTCCTTCGGTTCTATGCCCAGGAAGATGGCTACCACCGGTTTCCCGCTCTGGGCAGCTTCTGCCAGCAGCGCTTGCGCAACGCGCTTCGATGGCAGCTTCGATACCAGCACGATCACCTCCGTCTGAGGGTTGCGCGCCAGCAACGCCAGCCCTTCGCGCATCATGATGCCGTCTATCGCCTCGGACAGGTCGCGCCCGCCGGTACCGATGGCCTGAGAGATGCCCAGACCCGTCGCCGCGATGAGACAGATCAGTTGCTGCATTCCGGTGCCTGATGCTCCAACGATACCAATCGAACCACGCGGCGCAACATTACTAAAACCCAGCCCCACGCCGTTGATGATGGCGGTGCCGCAATCCGGTCCCATAAGCAGCAATCCCTTGCTTGCCGCCAGCGCTTTCAGACGCCGTTCCTGTTCAACAGGCACATTGTTGCTAAAGAGAAAGACATGCAGCCCGTTGCGCAGGGCCTGCTCTGCTTCGAGCCAGGCATGTTCGCCTGCCACCGAAATTACCGCCAGGTTGGCGGATGCATCCTGTCGCAGCGCCATCTCCAACGAACGCGCCGTTGGCGTCGATGCGCTGCCTGAAATATCCCTTTTAGCGGGCGCGGCCAGTTTTTGTTCCGCGAAAGTCAGAGCAGCCATCGCTGCAGCCTCGTTGCTGGCCCGTATGGCGATCAGCAGGTCTTCTGGCCCCGGCTGTTTCTCCAGTTGCGCGAGAAATGCGACGGGGAGCAAGTCTGCATGTTCCATCAATGCAAGGTTCGCCTCGGTCGCCATAACCGCCCCGGCATCGTCCACTGCTGTCTGTTCCTTCACAAACTGGATCACAGACATAAGCGTGATCGAATCATAGTATGTATTCCGCTTGAGCAGCGCTTGTATGACCATAGTCTTCTCCAGTGTAGTCGATGGGATAATCTATGCCTGCTGCTTGCAACCCCAGTAGCAAGCCTAATAACGTATCGCCTCCCGAACACGCGCCATAGGCTAACACGCGCTCCGCCGCTTGCAATACCGTTGCAGCTTCTTCTACCGGCAAGGCCAGAGCCATAAGCAGTTCGCCCACGTGTTCAGCCATCTCGCCACGAGCGGCATGTGCCAGTAGTGTCGCGCTCAATAGCGTGGTGCGCGGTCGCGTAGCGTCGGCAATCACCTCTGCCAGGCGTTTGCTCGCTGCGGCATCCCTTCCCGGTTGCGAACCTGTTAATGCCATTACCCCGATAAAGCCTCCCAGCGTATCATCACCGGAAGGCGTCAGTCCCGGCCCCAGTCCGGCCAGCCCGCGCGCCGCCTTCTCAACGCTCGCTGTATCCCGTTCCCGGCTGGCCTGTAGCAGCAAGCGCAGCAGGGGCAGCGCGATTTTAGCCAGCGTCGTCTCCCGAATCGCTTGATGAAGTAGCAGAGGCTTGACCAGGGGAGCCAATCCGTCTTGCTGCGATCTCTGCGCGAGATGTTGAGCGAGCAAATGCGCGTGTCTGGTCACTGTTGCGCGGTGCCAACCTTGCCCTTCAATCACCGGCACAGGCTCCCAGCCAACCTTGTCTGGAAGATGCACGGAGAGGTCAAGTATTGGTATAGAGAGCATACCATTGCCAACATAAACCTCCGTGCAAGGTCTCAGTTTCGCGTATAGCTGTTCCATTATACACGCTGGAAGGCGCGCACTGTTTGGCATACGAGACACCTCGGCGCTCAGTAGAACAAAGAGCGTATCATTCACAGCGATATTCAGCGCTTTGGGAAAGATGCTGTGAACGAAACCGGCGCGTGCTGCCTGTACAAATAGCTGCTGAATGGGTCTACTATAATCAAGCGCCTCCAATGTAACGGTCATGCCGAACCTCTAGCGTTGTCCGCCTGCACATGCCAGTTCACCCAATGCTGTATCATATCCATCGTATTCGTCTTCTCACCCGGTATCTCTGACCCTGCACTGTAATCTTCCCCGCGTCCACACCCACCGTTTGCGCTGCGCTTCTCAAACTGTTATCTACAGCCTCCTCTAGCAACGTGGCGTCGTCTGCCTGGAAGTCGTTCAGCGTGGCGGGGCGCAGGTACATACCCACGTCGCCGTGTATGAGCCAGGCCAGCAGGGATGCAACAATCAATACCAGGAAAAAGAGCAACAGGGGATAGCTGAAATTGATAAGGATGGTAGAAATAGACGCGCCTAACGAGAAGCTGCCGGTAAGAGCGGGAGGTGAGCCGCTTTGTGCCAGGCCAATGATCATCAAAATCAACAAAAGAATGAGGATTGCGAAGCGCGTAAAGCTGAACTGTGTTTGCGCGGTGGTTGTGCGCGAAATATACAGGTCGCGCCCGGCGGGAGTGATGTAAACGAAGACGGTGGCGCTGCCGCGATGCGCGGTGAGATAATCTCTCTTTTCAACCATGAAACTGCGTTCGGTCAGGCGCGGTATGTTGATGCTCAATCCTGGCAAATCCCGCTGCGTCAAACCATCTCGCGTGGCCGTATGCAGAGCGTTCGCCTGTGCTTGCTGGTCGTCTATCAACCAGGACGCGCGTGAAACAGGCATTCCATACCCGGCAAACGCGCGTTTACCGAGTTGCGTCGTAAGCGGGATAGATGGCGGCGGGGGCGGGGACGCTGTATTGAGTGTGAGTGGGGCATAAGCGCCTTGAGGCTGCATCTGCTCATATGGTAAGCGCGCTGGGGGCGCTGGAAAATTCTGCTGCATCACCGGTTCTGCGGGTGGAACATAGAATTGTCCCGGACCTGGCCCGCTGATCGCAGGTTCGGAGGTCTGCGTCAAGGGAGATCCGCAGCGCCGGCAAAATGCGGCCTCGTCGGAATTTTCAAGGGAGCATTGGGGACAATTGATCGCCATAGCACGCACTCCTTATTTACACTCTCTGCTTGTTACGCTGGATAATAATCAGGTCGCTCAATACTCCATACGCTGTCTGCTGCACGGTTGGCGCGTGTTCGATCAAGGTTATTATACCCATAGCATCGGTTTCTAACGAGATCACGCCCGTCATGCCTTCCGCGCCGGCGCGCAGGGTATCTTCCGCGCTGATACGTACAGGCCGCACGCTTGCCATGAGCATACCATGTTTGCTGTGCGCCTCGCTGACAAGGCGATAGGGCGAACCTGCCAGCGCCGCCGCGCAAATATCATCGCCTGTCAGGTTGCGAATGCCTTCGCGCTCGACCATGTGTGGAGTAAGTTCGCCCTCCAGCAGCGAGTTCGCCAGGATCGTGGTTTTCATAACGGCGTCCCAGCCATCCAGGTCGTACCAGGGATCAGCCTCCGCTACCCCCACCTGTTGAGCTTTGCGGATCGCATCCTCTTGCGAATATCCCTGTTCGATCATACTGAGAACCAGACTGCTGGTTGCATTGAGCAGCCCGCGAAAGGCGCGAATTCCGGCGGCGGGCAGCGTAAATTCCGCCAGGTTGAGCAGGGGTAGACCGTCCATCACCGCCGACTCGAAGCGGAATTGCGCGTGATTTCTGCTCGCCAGAGCCTCCAGTTCGCTCTGCGCGTGGGCAACCGGGCCTTTGTTAGCGGTGACGACATCCATGCCCGCTTCCAGCGCCTTGCGAATATGCATAAGCGCGGGCTGTCCATCCTGCGGATGAAGCGTGGTCAGTTCGATAAAAAGGGAGGCGCCGGCAGCTTTGCCGGCTTCAATGAACTGCTCAGCATTTTTTACACTGGTTCCCTCACTTTTGAACCAGCGCAGCGGGTCTTGCTCATCTGCAAACGAGTTAGCATTTACCCCGTCAGGATGAATATAAAGTCCCTGCCTGCGTGAGCCGAGGCCGGTAATCATAGGCCGTAGGCCCAACTCGCGGCCCAGCCACTCGCTCCGTGATGCCAGAAGAGGCAGAAACGCCCGTGTGACATTGCCGTACCCCAGTACCAGAATGCGCAGCGGTGGAAGTAGGGCAGAGAGAGATGTTTCGCTCATAGTTGTGTACCTGTGTCTCGACAAAATAAGCGTGTGCCTGTTGTAGCGACGCCGCGTTCCCTGGTTTTTTGTCGGTGCCGATATGCATCAGCACAATGATCAAAACGGCAACAATCACTATAACGATAGCAGCAACAACAAATAGGAGCCATCTTGATGATCCCGCGCGTTGCGGTGTTCCCTCTGACGAGTTAAATGTCTGAGCGGGCACAACTGGCCCAGGCGGTGATGCTTGCCTCATATTTGCGCCTGCAAAGGATGGCGGCTGTGTCACCGTAGTACCTGGCACAACCAGCGGCGGTTGCGCGCCCGTTTGCATAAAGGATTTGGGCGCTGTAGACGAAGATGGAGGCGTAGACGAACGCGCGATAAATTGCGAGGACATAGTGCTACTGGGCGATGGCGAACTTCCTGGCGCCGGTATTCCTGGTTGCGCGGGCGAAAAAGCGTTCCCCATCTCCTTCGGTGCAGGCGCCTGTACAGAAGGATTGGCAACCGGCCTGGCTTGCGCCGGTGGCGGATTGATGACCAACGTATTGTCCTGGAAATTTTGCGGGGAAGCATTGTTCAGAGACGCGCCGCAGCGCGGGCAGAACTGCGCCGTGCGCGTCACTTCCATCTGGCAGCGCGGGCAACGCGCCATCACATCAGGAGAGGCTGATTGAGCGATGGGCCTGTCAGGTCTCCCCACGTTCTCCTGCGCATTATTTTGCAAGTTCTCATATGCGAATTGCAGGTCGGGTTGCGTGCTGTTGGGATCAATGGGACGCTTCATCGTCTTCTGCGCCGACTGCATCGACGCGGGCAGCGCAGCCCGTACCCTTTGCAGGTCTTCGCTCAACTCGACCACCGACTGGTAGCGATCCCAGGGGTCCATCGCCATCGCGCGCGCGATAATCAGGTTCAATCGGTTGAGCAAATCGGCTGAGAGCGTGCCGAGTTGCTCAATGTGGCGCGAATGACGAGGCGTGGGTTTGGATGGCTTGTTGATGCCCAACCGGAATTGCTTGTTGGCGTTAGGGTCTTGCCCCGTCTCCGGCGGATTCTGCTGCAGGATTTCCTGGAGCGAAGGCAAATCGGGTAATCCCTGGTCGCTCGATTGCTTGCGAGTTGAAACACTGGGCGGTTCATGTCCGGTCAAAGCGAAATAGAGCGTTCCACCCAGCGCGTAGACATCAGAGCGGCTATCGGTGCCAGTGCCGCCGGGATATTGCTCCAGCGGCGCATAGCCGGGCGTACCCTGGTGGCGAATAAATAACAGGGTGCGCGCCCCGTCCGCCGCTTTTGCATTGCCCAGGTCGACCAGAATAGCCGTGCCATTAGAGGTGATACGAATATTATCCGGTTTAATATCGCGGTGAATGATGGGCGGGTTTTGATTATGTAAAAACGTCACCGCTTCACAGATTGAGATCAACCAGTTCAAAATGCGCTCAAGCGGCACGATTTCGCCGCGCGCGCGCGTAGCGCGAATGCAGTCGGTCAAGTCCCGCCCCTCAATATACCCCAGCACCACGTAGTATCGACCGCGCTCATCGAAAGCATCTTGAAAGGCTGGTAAACTGGGGTGATGCAATTGGCTGAGGACGCGCGACTCGTGTTCCAGTTGCGCCTTGCCGCTGCTACCGGTTACCAGGTACTCTTTGATAGCATACTGTTGCCCTGTTTGCTGGTCCATAGCCAGGTAGACATGACCGAAGCCGCCATTGCCCAGCACTCGCTCGAACACGATAGCGCCCCTTCAGTTTGGTGCCTGGCGGAAGCGTCTCCATCACCATGCAAGTGTCTCCTTCGTCGTTTTCTGAGCTGAGTATAGGCTATGGGGCGATGTATGGCAGTGACTCAATTCACAAGTTGCGTGTTCTTTTGCCCACCAAGCGCATTATACTATAGTCACAGGGAAAGAACCAGCCTCCTGTGCTTAATGGATAAAGTCAGATATATCAAAACAAGAATACCTCCCATTGACGGGCATAATATAGTAGAATGACAGATGAGATCGTTATCCAGGCGCAAAGGAAAAAAGAAAAATGCTCTCGGATCCCAACCCGCGTGAAGTAACCTCACGTGGTTCCATCTCTCGGAATACGACAACCTCTCAGCACACTGCTTCCACTAGCATTTGGACCAGGCGACTGATCATTCTCCTGACCATCCTGGCAGGGATTGGAATGGCTGTTTTGTTATTGTGGGGAGCCAGCTACATAACTACAGCGATATTGATCTTTATCGTTGCGTCGCTCGTCGCCTATGCCATTATCCCGGTCGTTGAACTCTTCCAGCGTGTCATGCCGCGCGCGCTCGCCATTGTTGCGGTCTATGTAATTGTGCTTGGGCTGCTTGGTCTTATCCTCTATTTCATTATCAAGACCATGGTTGCCCAATTATCCAACCTGGCGGAAAGTATCGCGGTCTTATTACAGCCTGGCAAGAATGGGCAAGCTTCTCCATTGGTGAAAATATTGAATGACCTTGGCATCTCAAACGACCAGATTTCAAGTGTAGCGTCGCAACTTAGTACCCAGTTAACCAATTTTGCTACCACTGTCGCCAGTGGCATCTTGCCCATTCTTGGCGGCGTTGCGAGTGGCCTCGTTAATATATTACTCACCCTCGTTATCAGCATTTACCTGCTGGTGGATGGCTCGCGCGCTATCGGATGGCTGCGCCACAAAACGCCGATTACCCAACGAGGAAACATCAACACATTTTTCACGGTCTTGCAACACGTGGTCGGGCGATATATACGCGGACAGGTGACACTCTGCCTGACTATAGGCACAATTGTAGGCACGGGTATGGCTATTTTAGGGCTATCATCCTACGCTATCCTGCTCGGCGTACTCTCCTTTGTTACCGAGTTCATCCCCGTGCTGGGAACCATCACCTGCGGCGTGGTCGCTGTTCTATTGGCCTTGACGCAAGGATGGCTGACAGCTATTTTGGTACTGGCCTATTTCGTGCTCGTGCATATCTTCGAAGGCTATATTTTAGCCCCACGTCTGATTGGTAAAGCGGTAGGATTGCACCCGGTCGTCTCTTTGCTGGCCCTGACCATCGGCGGAGAACTTTTTGGAGTCTGGGGCGCTATCTTTGCTTCGCCTCTCGCCGGGCTGCTCCAGGCCTTCGTTGTCGCCTTCTGGATCAATTATCGCAGAACCAATAGCGACGAATTTCCCCCTGATCAACCGGCTATCGATGGCGAAAATTCTGAGTCTGAGAATTTGATCACCACACCCGCCGTACCGCCTGTCAAGACCGGCGACCTTTCCATCAAGATAGAATGAGCGATTTGCTTATGCTTTACTGGACCACCAGGCACTAATTGATGGGGAAGGGGCAAGCCGACATGTAAGGACGCCCCTCGTGGGCGTCCGGGGGCCAGGGGCCGGGCATCAGGCTCTACGAGGCTCGCAGTGTTTGATTGATGATGCGCCGTGTTACCGGCAGTTCGCGCAGGTACATAGGCAGGCGTGGAATAACCTGGCGCATACCCCATGCAGATACATCAAAAATACGCTGGCGGCGCGCATCCCATTCCATGCCGAAGATTTCGCGTACCGGTTGAGGCAACAAGGCGCATGTAAGCTGGTAATTAAGATGCATGGCCGGGCGTAGGATGGTGGAGGCGGGCGGGAAAAGCACCTGCTGCGCGAGCCTGCGCGCGTGGGGTGTGGCCGCCAGCGTATTGCTATGCACAACATCATGTACATAGGCTCGTAGATCATCCACTCTGCCAGGCATTTTTTCCGGCGCCAGGCCCAGCAGATGCGCCACTTCTTTGGATTGCTGGTAATACTCGTCCTGCTCGGTAAGTGTGAGCGGCCCAACAAAAAGGTCATAGCACAGCAGCAGCAAATCAACCAGTGTGGCATGAACCCACAACAGCAATTCGGGATAACGCGCATCGTAGAGCGTGCCGGGACGAAAATCTCCGGCCTCGATCGGCAGCACCCCATGCACGCCCTTATGCAGGTGATTGATCTCGCGCGCGGCTTTGCGCGCCTTCTCGATCGACCCGAACATCAGCCACTCGCCATGCATAAAAGTCCGTTCGGCCCTGCCAAAGGGATCGCTCATATAGCTGCTGTGCTTGCTGACGCCCATCGCCACCAGTGGATGTGCCAGTTGCATCAGCACCGCGCGCGAACCACCCAGCAAAACCGCCACTTCACGCCCGACTTTCCAGGCCACACTGCCCGGACCATAAAAACCATGGTCATGCTTGTCTGCTGTTTTGCCTGTGCCGTTGATGCCTCGCTGGGTCTTCATTCTGCTTCCTTTGTTACGATCATTGGCTCGCAAGGTTTGCTAATTGACGTTGCATCGCTCGCCCCGCCATATCTTCCGCCTTGTCCTGGTCAGCGTTGAACAACTGCAGCGCAGAGGCAATATCAGGATTGGGCGCGAGTGTCAAATCGCGTTTCCCCTCCGTGACGGCCTGCACTATCTCAGAAGCCACCTGCTGAGGCGTCAGCATAACCTGCACATTGAGCAGGCGCATCGCGTCATCCGTTTCCTGGCGAACCATCGGCGTATCGACCCAGGCAGGATACACGGTCGTAATGCCGATGCCCGTTCCAAACAGTTCCGCCCGCAGGGCCGCCGAGAAACCGCGCACCGCCCATTTGCTGGCGCAATACCCTGAAAGCATGGGTGTCCCCAGCTTGCCCGCCACCGAACTGAGGAAAACAAAGTAACCGGACCCTTGTCGTCGCATGGCTGGCACCGCCGACTGCACGCAGTTATAGGTTCCCATGAAGTTGATATTCATCAAATTTTGCATATCGCTCGATGAGAACGTGTCAATTGGCCCACCGCGCCCGATACCGGCGCAGGTCACAACGAGATCAATACTCCCAAAGGCCTCTTCTGCCCGTTTCATCAATTCGCGCACCTGGGCTTCGTTGGTAACATCTACCGGAACAGTAAGTACCTCGCCTTGCGCGTCAGCATTACCCCGGCGAAGCTCTTCCTGGGCATTTAGCAACCCCTCTGCATTGATATCAGCCAGTACCACATGCCCTCCCCGCTCGCGCAATGCGCCAGCCGTAGCCAACCCGATGCCACTGGCCCCCCCGGTAATGACAGCGACCGACCCGGCAAACTTTGTCAACGCCATGCTCTGCTGCTCCTCTCGTTGCCATGATATACGGTGAAATAAATTTGTTCAGTTTGATCTTACCGCGCAAAAGAAAGAAGTGTCAAATAACAAGCGCGGCGGTGCGGCGGGCGTATACCAGGGCGACCGCAAGGGTCGCCCCTACCATACTACGCTTTGAAGGCGATTCGTGTATGGTAGGGGCGACCCTTGCGGTCGCCCTGGCCCTGGCGCGCCACCGTTGCGGTCGCCCTGACGGGTGGCACTGACACACCTTATTGCTGCTGGGGTGGCAATTCCTGTGGATAGTGTATCTGTGGCTGCTCGAACTCCTGTTTGGGTTGTGGGTACCGGTATGGCTGCTCGCCCTCTTGATAGGTTCCAGGCGTTGATTGAGGTGGCTGGTATCCTTGCTGGTATGGTTCATACGGTTCTTCTGGCGGCGGCTGTTCCGGCGGATACGGTTGATAGGGCTGCTGGTATTGCTGTTGCGGCTGTTCGTTCTGCGTGGCGGCAAAGATACCCAGCCCCACCAATCCGGCGGTAATGGGTGCGATCAGCGACCCTAGAATGGCAGATATGCCAATCAGCACTAGAATCCACGGCCAGAATCCAATCACAAACAGTATCGCCAGCCCCATCAACCACACAAAACCCTGTATACCACCATACAGTCCGCGTGGATTCATCGAACTGGCCGATCCGAACAGCGACGAGAACGCCAGTCCCGCGAAAAGGAAAAAGAGGAACCCATTTCCTCCCAGGCTACCTGATAAAGCAAAGGCCAGCGCCAATCCAATAAAGAAAAAGCCGCCTGCCAATCCTCCTAACCCTGTTCGGTAGCCCCTGCGCATTTGTCTGCGGTAAGCTCGCGCTTGCCTGCGAGCATAACGATCATCGTACATGATACTCGCCTTCCTCACTTAATCAAAAACTTACAGTCTCATTTCAATCAAAGCGCGGCGAATACCGGCCAGCGCCGCCGAAATATCCTGCGCATCGATGCCGTAATGCGTGACGGCGCGTATCTTGCCCTCGCCCATCGTACCCATCAACGCGCCGTGTTCCTGCGCCTTCTCCAGGAATTGCACCGTCTCCTTTTCGGTCAATGATTCCTGCTCGGAGTTGCGCACCGAGAACATGACCATATTGGTCACGACGCGCTCTACAGCCACGTCGATCTGCGGAAAATCAGCCAGGCCATGCGCCAGTAGTTTAGCGTTTTCGTGATCTTCCGCCATCCGATCAACCATCTGCTCCAACGCAACGATGCCAGCCGCCGCCAAAATGCCCGCCTGGCGCATACCCCCGCCCAGCGCCTTGCGCGCGCGGTGCGCCCGTTTAATAAAATCCCGACCACCCACCAGCAGCGAGCCAACCGGCGCGCTCAACCCCTTGGAGAGGCAGAACATCACCGAATCGACACTGCGCACCAGTTCGCTGACCGGAATGTCTAGCGCGACGGCGGCATTGAAAACGCGCGCCCCATCCATATGCGCCTTCATATTGTGCGTATGTGCCAGTGTGGTCAGCGTCTCCACCTGCTCAACACTCAGCACGGTGCCACCGCAGCGATTGTGCGTGTTTTCGATGCACAGCAGTACGGTCTGAGCGGAGTGCTCGTCGCTGCCGTCGTCAATATTGAGCTTCACCCTGTGTGGATCGAGCATCCCATCCGGCTCGGTGGGGACAACTTTCATCGGGCAGCCGCCCAGCATAGGCGCGCCGCCTCCCTCATAGCGGTAAATATGCGACTCATCCCCCACAATAATCGCTTCCCCGCGCCCGGCATGGGCCAGCATTGCGCAGGCATTGCCCATTGTGCCACTGGCAACGAACAGCGCCGCCTCCTTCCCCAGTCGTTCCGCCGCCATCTCCTGCAAGCGGTTGATCGTCGGGTCTTCGCCGTACACATCGTCGCCTACCCCGGCGCGATACATAGCCTCGCGCATCTGGGGCGTGGGCAACGTCACAGTATCGCTGCGCAGGTCAATCATGATAAATGCTCCTTTTGTTTGTTCCACCTTCTGTATGGGCGGGGGCGGACGTGGGTGAGAGGTGGGGACGCTTGCGTCGCCCGCGTTCTCTTTGCTCCATTCCCTCATTTGGTCATTAAAAATCACCAGAAGGTGTATTGCATGATCCCACTGTAGTATATGCATATGAAATGAAGTGTCGCAAACTCCACCGGGGGGAACCATGATAGCTATCTTGTAACTCCCAAACCAAACGAGTACAATACTCCCATATCATCAAACCAACCGATCAGGAATAGAGCATGTCAATCACACTCGCCGCGCATCTCGCGCGTATCTATGATCTACTCGTCGCCACCTACGGCGAACCGCAAAACGAACCCGACTTTGACCCCGTTGGCGGACTCATCGGTACCATCCTCTCGCAGCATACCTCCGACATCAACTCGGAGCGCGCCTACAAACAACTGGTTGCAACCTACACAAGTTGGGAAGAGGTGCGTGACGCGCCCACCTACAAAGTGGCCGAGGCCATCCTCAGCGGCGGACTGGCGAACATCAAGGCTCGAAGAATCCAGGACGTGCTGCACGAATTGACAGAGATGCAGGCTCAGCGCGGCGATACCCGATCACTTGTCCATGCCCTCAACAAATTGCCACACATGCAGCCGGAAGAAGCGTGGCGTTTGCTTCGCAAGCTACCGGGTGTCGGGCCAAAGACGGCAGCCTGCGTGCTCATGTTCAACCTCGACCTGCCCGTTATGCCGGTTGATACTCACGTCCACCGCGTCAGCCAGCGCCTGGGCTTGATCGGGCCGAAAGTCAGCGCCGACCAGGCGCACGACATATTCGCAAAGCGGGTACCGCCAGCATGGGTCTACCCGCTCCACGTAAACCTCATCCGTCATGGACGGCAAATCTGCCACGCGCAGCGCCCTGCATGTGACAAATGCGCCCTCTATAGTGAATGCGCCTATGTGGGAAGCGTGTGAGCTACGCACTTCCTAATATTTCCTCAAAGAGCCAGCGTGTGCTAGAATGCTAGAGGAACAAACCCGACCAACAAAACAAAACACCCTTTAGGATAAACGACATGTATAGAGAAGAAAGCATTCAGCGTTACCTTGACGACCTGGCTTCGGCGCGGCCTATTCCAGGCGGTGGCTCGGCCTCGGCCTTGAGCGGAGCAATGAGCGCGGCGCTTGCCAGCATGGTCTGCCGCCTGACTCTCGGCAAGGCTGGCTATGAGGAAGTTCAATCCGCAATTGAGCATATCTTGGAGCAGACCGAACAACTGCGGGCGCGCTTTGCCGAACTACTCCAGGAGGACATCGCGGCTTATGGACGACTTGTAGCAGCCTATAGAATGCCACGCGCTACCGGTGAAGAGCGTATTGAGCGCGCAGCCACCATCCAGAAACAACTCCTGGAAGCCGCAACAGTTCCATTGGAGGTCGTAGAGTGCGCGGCAAAATTGACGCAACTCTGCCAGAGGATCGCGGAAGTTGGCAATAGCAATGTCTTGAGTGATATTGTGGCGGCGACAGCGCTGGCGGATGCTTCGGCAGAGGGAGCGGCCTCGATGGTTCGCATCAACCTGCGGTCTTTGAAAAATGCTGAACTGGTCGCTGAATTAGAGGAGCGGCTGGCAACCGCATTGCAAACCCTAGAGCAATGCCGGTTGGAAGTAGGGACTATCGTAGGGAGGCGGGCGTGACGGCGCGTATACTGGATGGGCGCGTCCTGGGAGCGCAGATTAAAGAGGAACTGCGAGCCGATATCGCGCGCTTTGCGCGCGAACAGGGCAGAACGCCCGGTCTGGTCATCGTTCGCGTAGGCAGTGATACCGCGTCGGAAGTCTATAGCAAGGCTATCCTGCGCGTCGCTGGCGAAGTCGGTCTCGTAGCCAGCATAACGCAGCTTGCTGCGCGTACCACGCCTGACGAGTTACGCTCTGCCTTGATACAACTGAACAACGATGTAACCGTGCAGGGTATTATTGTGCAGATGCCCTTACCGGCGCATCTTTCGCAAAAGATGGTCATTGACACCATCAGTTCTAACAAAGACATTGATGGCATCAGTCCGCGCAGCGCGGGCAATCTTTTCCTGGGCCTACCCAGTTTTCTACCAGCTACGGCTGCAGCAGTCATCGAAATACTGGAGCGCGCCCGCGTGCCGCTCGATG
Source organism: uncultured Chloroflexia bacterium (assembly GCA_963769535.1). Lineage (GTDB taxonomy): Bacteria > Chloroflexota > Ktedonobacteria > Ktedonobacterales > Ktedonobacteraceae > CF-113. The sequence goes on from CAVYMC010000012.1 coordinate 288,915, forward strand.
GTAAAAGAGTCGTCGTGATTTCGCGCAGCAACGTGGTCGGCAAGCCGCTCGCCATGATGTTGTTGCAAAAGAACGCCACCGTCACCGTATGCCATTCGCGTACCACCAACCTGCCCTACTACACCCGTCAGGCCGATGTGCTGGTGGCAGCCGCCGGACGCGCTATGATGGTAACAGCAGACATGGTGCGACCGGGAGCAACCGTCATTGACGTTGGCATCAATTCAACCCCGAATGGTGGTATCGTGGGCGACATCGATTTTGAAGCAGTCAAAGAGGTAGCGGGCGCGCTCACGCCCACACCCGGCGGCGTCGGCCCGCTTACCAACATCTTGTTACTGAAACAATGTATGCAGGCCGCGTGGCGCCAGGCTCAAGGCCACAGCCAGACGCCACAACAAATATCGCGTCATTAGCCTTTTGCATGTCTCCCTGGAAATCTAAAGCTCACGAAATGAACGATCTCGATCCCACTGCGCAAGAGCCGACCAATGAAGACGCGCAGGTCGAATTAAGCGATCTCAACCTGCCGCGCTCGCAAAGAGTGACGATGCCAGCATGGGCCAGGCGTTTCATACAACGCTGGCAAGCTCCACATACCCGGCAGCATTTGCGCAAGGTCGGTAACGCGGGTCTGGCGCTCGTCGTCTTGCTCGTCATCGCCCTACTTTCCGGCAACAATTTTTTCTCTCTGCTGGCAAACCAGCTACGCGCAGGCTTCGGCCTCCTTCAACATGCTGCGCCGCGCTCTAACCAGCCATCTTTACTCAGTGTATCGACTCCAATCACTCATGTGCATGGACAAGATGGCATCGCCTGCTTGCTCGATACGCAGTGGTCGCCGCGAGGCGATGCTATCGCCGTGCTTGGGTACGAATACAACTGCCCGACCAATCACGACGTACCAGGCATTCTGAACATCTACAATGCCCGTACAGGGAAATTGACCGCGCAGTGGCAGCCCGATGATACCATTCTCACCATCATGAATGCTCCCACCATAGGCAGCCACGGCGCATTAACTATCGGTGTCCAGGCAATCTCCAGCTTTCAGACCGGAAATTCTGGCAGCGCCAATATAGGTAGCACGCGCCTCTTGCCATTCAGCTATATTCACGTCATGTGGTCGCCCGATGAGCAACAACTGGCTCTATCCTTCATCGTCTATATGCAGCAACTGCCATTCTTCGGCATCCTTGTAATGAATGTAAACGGCCACTACTCGCATATCATCTTTCAGCCCCCCAATTTGAATCAACAGACGCCCATCGAATGGGATTTGGCGACGGGTCAGGCCCTGGGATTTACGCCTGTTCCTCCTGCTACCTCCTATCATTGGCAAGCAAATGGTTCCCTCGTTCCTGATATACCGCTCTCTGGCCGCGCGCAGCAGCCCATGTCTCTTTCAGGTCCGGTCGGCAATCCCGATGGCAACACAGCATTCACCATCTGGCAGCCTGGCTTTACCACCTTCACCACCATCGCGGGGTATTATGGATGGAGTACCACCTTCTCCGCCTGGTCGCCAGATGGCCGCTACCTGATCGATGATATCAACCTGCAAGGCTTCTACAAGCCACCTGCCAGCATCATTCCTGACGTTCAGGCTTTGTCAAAACTGAAATTACGCCATAATCGGCTTTTGTCACCTCGCAATGTTGCGGTATTTGATCTTCTTAGAGGTTCTCCGCTCGTAAGCTGGCGTCCCGATGGCTGCGTGCTTGCCACCTATTTCGCGCACGGCATGATAGTCTTCTACGACAACCGCACAGGTCAATCGCTGCGAACAATACTATTGCCCTCCAATCAACATCTCCTGGTCGGTTCGTTAGCCCTGTTGCGCTGGTCCCCAGATGGCTCGCATCTCCTGCTCTCAAGCCCATCGAACGGCCTCCTGAACATCTGGGGGCCGGGCCAACTACCACAGCTATAACCGCGCGGTCTGAACCACCCGGAAACGTTCAAGAAACGCTCCTCCAACTATACTGTTCGTATCTATGTCTTGTGGGTAGTTGGATATGATATTCCCTGGAACTATTCCTTGTTGAGATTAAATCCTCAGATACGAGTAAATCTTGCCACTTTTTTGTGACACATTTGTTTGAAAACCAGCTATCCAGGCAATCTCTTCGGAAACAGGACGACGACTGGGAGCCTGGTGATCTCTTTCCTGCTACTCTGTCTGTGGAGCATTGGTGGGGGACTCGTGAGTCTGTTCGGAACATGGGTAGCGACCGTAAGACATCCTCATTATCTGAGGCTCGGAGAGCGACAGGAATAGGGAGGAATCGTAAGCAAACATACCTCGCGTCAAACTGGCAGTATGCGGACCGTAGCCTCCATTTACATTACCTCTGAAACATTGTAACAACTGCAACATTCGCAACAAAAAACTCCATTACATCCGCAACAACTGCAACAACTGCAACATCTGATACAACTGATACAACTGATACAAAAGCAACAACAGAAAGGCACCACTCCACATGGTTCGTACCTTCGATAGCGTATTGACGACTGCTCTAAACAATGTCACCCGCGTTCAAATTGACCATTGAGGATCATGTCATCCACTATGCCAGGTACCGGACGCCCGGCGTGGCTGACGCCTGTATCGCTGCGCAGTTGCTCAACGCTGTCACGCTGGTTGATAGCGCGGCTCCTACTGGAAGTGGGCAAAGTAGTGTATGCAGAACCGCGCGCCTGCTGGCGCATTTTGACGCGCAACACGGCCTCTATGATTTGCAACTGGAACTCGAGGGTCTGTAGTGGATTCCCAATCTGCATTTTAGAAGGTGGGGAAAGCCGACATGTAGGGATGCCCCTGTGGTCGTCCGGCTCTGCTTCAGGCTTTCCCTGCCCGGCGGCGACGCGCAGCGGCAGCATTACGGCGGCGTTCTCGCCGCCGCTCAACTGTATCGGCCCTCTGTTGCTCGCTCAGCATCTCATCATCCTCAACTCGCTCCATGCGTACCGCGCCGTTTCCATTGCTTTTCGCCGTTGGAACGCTCGTAGTCCTGCCTTGTGCGCGTAGCATTCGCGTATTGAGAATACCCTGGCGAATAACCAGGCCAGCCAGCACAGCCGCCGCCAGCAGGAAGAATAAATATAAAGGAAGGAGTATGCCCTGGACGCTTTTCGGAATCGCGGGGTTTTTATACTCGATGCTAAGCATAAAAACCAGGGCTAGCAGCAAATATTCGGTGCCGGTCAGCAGGTTGATTTGTTTATGCCACTTGATGAGTACTCCATGTGCCCTGGCGTCGCGCACGCGTTTGTAGCCGGTAAACAGGTTATAACCTGCGAGGGCCAGAAAAACTGCGCTGAAAATAGCGAGAAACTGTGGATTATTCATAAAACAGGTGATCCTCCCAGGTTAAACGTCCATCGCGCTATTCGATTGTGGTGTGCCGGATATTATCCAATTTGAACAATCTCTAAGAATGAGGAGCTATTGGCAAAAACGTGTACTTTATACGTGCCTCCCGTTTTTACGCCGCTACAGCGTAAAGTCACTACCTCGGTGTCTCCGTCCATACCGGATGGTTGCAAAAAGCCCTGCTCGGTCACTATACCCTTGTCATTCACAAACTGGATGATGCCCGGGTTATCAGGGTTTGCGCTCCAGTGTATGACCGTCGTTCCCAGGTTAATGAACGTCAATGTAGCACCTGACTGGCACGTTCCATCGGCATTCGCTGTCACAACGAGTGGGTTCGGGCTGAAAACCATTTCCGGTGTGGCATCTATTATCGTCAATTGTACAGGCAATGTCAACTGTGTATTGCCATTGATGGTAAACACAATTTGCCCTCTGTACGGCGCTTTACCTGCGGGCGTCACAGCCAGGCCCGCGGGATTGACGCTGATGCCCATCGTATGTGGCTGCGAGATGTCCAGTTGCCCCGCGTAATCGCTGTCCAGGATAGCGAGCCAGTTGAGGTTCTGAGCAGCGCTGGCAACGGCTGACCATTGCATCGGTGTACCGCTAATGTTTGTGAAGGTAATGCGCTGCGCCGGAGGCGCCGGCTGGCCGATTTGAGCCGTAAATGAAAGGTGGTCAACGGGTTGCCCATTCAGCGTAAAGGCCAGATCTGAGTTGTTACTACTGGTAACGGGAGAGCTATCGGGGTTCACCTGTATATCGATATAGGCGCTTAATTTGGCCCGCGTATCTGTAGCTGCGATGACGTGAGAGCCTACAGCCCAATTTTTGTCTACCAGAATAGTGACATCAAACGAACCCTGGCTATCTGATTGTGTGCTCAGAGGGCTACCGTTAGATGCCAGCGCCGGCGTTGTGCTATCCAGCAAGAACTTGATGGGGTCGTTAGCCCCAAAGTGATCTCCGTGCGCTCGAAGGCTTTGCCCCCTGGTAAATGTTTGTGATGATGATCCTACCACATTGAACGACGGTTGTTGCGACCCGGCAGGCTGGGTGATGCGAACAGCCCCTGATGTGTTGGGGAGATAGCTGTAGACGATGTAGGCTGCCAGACCGCCAATCAGGCAGATCATCAGGAATAGCGTCACCCAGAATCCAAAGTTTTTCTCGCCTCCATCCTGCTGTTTTTGTTTCGATCGTATAGCCCGCAGGCGAAGAAAGCTGTCTTTCCTGTTCGCCAGTGGCGCGGGAACCGTAGCCTGTCCCTTCGACACATCGTCGGCTGGCCCGGCCTCGGCATTCTGTAGGTCGCGCCAGCTACTGCGCCAGTGTTGGGCAGCCTTGCTGGTGTAGGCGAAACTTTCCGGACTGAATAACGGCAATTCCTGCCGGTTGGCCGTACTGTTCGCGCCATTGCCGTTCCCATTTTGCAGTTGCAGGTAGTTGGTTGGCATTTCATGCAATGATGGCTGGGGCGTCTGGGGTGGGGGCGCGCCAGCATTGAACCTCGTCTGCTGCCTGGGTGCGTTATTGTTGATGGCGGGCTGGCCCTGCTGTCGCGGAGGTACCGGCCCTGATTTAAAGCCTTCTGCCTGGCGTTGATTGTCCTGTGCCCGCGAACCAGGCGTGGGAGTATTCACCGGCCTGGGGAACCTGGCGTTATCCGTTTGCGGTGTCTTCTCGCCAGGCACGGGCGGCGTGTTTGGAACCGCCGGTAGCGGCGACATCGGGTTAGGTGGCGTCTGTCCGGGCGGAGGAGGCGTGTTCTGACGCAGCGATGCCGAGGTTACAATAGGACGAATAATCCCTGGAGCGCGGCTCGACCCCGCGTTTGGAGGAGGCAGTGGCACAGTTTTATCCGGCGCGGGTGCAGGCGAGTCAGGAAGTGGAGATGTTGCGATGTCGTCTGCCTCTTTTGCTTGAGCAGTCGTTTTGGGTGTGCCACCCAGGGGAGCAGGTTTTTGTTTCTCGCTCGCTTGCCCTACTTTCACCGAGGTAAACTCAATGGTTGTTTTTGGTATGAAAGGGGGATTAGGCGAATTTGACAGCCGGGGCGTATCCTGTTTCTGTTCTGTCGCTGCTTTTGGCTCAGGCGCATTGCTCCCCGCGCTATCCCCCGGCTTGTCCGGAGTGCCAGGTTTAACCGGCGTAGCAGCCTGGGATGCATCGGACGCGTGCAAATCGGTCGTGGTCTTGCCCTCTCTCAACGGACGGACACGCCTGATATCAGGATTGATCGTGCGCTTCAGACCCGTTGGAGCAGCAGGGGCTGCCGGAGTTTCAGGAGATGCCGATGCTGCTGGCACCGGCGTGCCACAAATATTACAGAAGCGAGCGCCCGCTACGAGTTCATTATTACATTTAGAGCAACGATTCATTTCTTATTCTCACGCACACGATGTTTCATCCTGGTCGCGTCTTTCCAGAAATTAACCAGACTGACTCATTTAGCTGTATTATAGTCTATAATCGCACGGCGCATAGCCAGAAGGCAACTAACTATTACCTTTATCTATAGAACGCGCGAGTGCTCCAATCAATATCATCGATGATAATTTGTGCTATTGCGGCTTCTTGCGTCGTATACCGAAGATCGCTGCCCCGGCGATAACACAGACAAGCGGCGCAGTAATAAGATTGAGCGTAAAGGTGAGCGGATTGAGCAATTGCAACGTGCGCAGCAACACTGCAATACTGGGCAGTTGCAGCAATCCATGCAGGCCAAAGGCGATCCACAGGTTGGCAGGCAGCACAAGTATCAAACCCAGCAGCGCTTCCATGAGCAGCGCATTGAGCCGAGCTTGCCTCAAAGCCGCCAGACCCTCGGGCTTTTCCAGTCTAAAAAGGGCCAGCAGCGCGCAGGCCAGTCCGGCAGCATTCAGCAAAAATGGTTCAATAGACTGGATGTCAAACGCGGCAGGGTTGCCTGGTAAAAATGGGATGCGCCAGGCCAGGACCAGGTTGAGCGACTGCAAATTGACGGGAAGCGGCACCTGCCAGGGCAACAACGCGCTTAACAAACGTAACGTCGGAAACGGCCCCGGATCGTAGCGGTTGAAGTTGAGCGCAACATCAAACGCGGCGGCAAAAACATAGCCCGCCAGGAAAGGAGCTAAACCCAGCAGCACAATGGAAATAATATAACTCATACTCGAACGCGCGGGTTGAGCCTCGTCAGATACTGTCTCCGCACCATCTAATGGAATGGGTTCCTCGCTTTCCGCTCGCTCGTCTCCGCTGCCGGATAGCTCAAGCAGACCTTCGTTCTGCTCAGGTGCGCTTTCTTCTTCGTCGCCCGCGTCTGCTCTAGTAGCTGGCGTGTCCTTCTTTCCCACCCTCGCCGGGAGGGGGCGCAGGGGCGCGAAAATCAGGTGTCCCAACGCCGCTCCGATCATACTAAACAGCGTAGCGAAGATGGCGACTAACCCCCAGGTAGTGAAAAAACCAGCTTGCGAGGTCTGGTCAATGCTCAAACCCCGCGTTACACCGGGGAAAGAGAGCGCGCTGACGAATTGAAATAATGCCAGCAGCAGACCGCTCAGGGCAGCTTCAAATATCCCCGCCCCTTTGTGCGTGCGTAGTTTGCGCAAGCCCGTAATCAGCAAGCCGCAGCCCGTCGCGCTCAATACGGCAGCAGGCACAAGCGACGCATACGGCTGCGCGCTGAGATGCGCCAGTGCTGCAAAGATGGCCCCGATAATCACAACCAGGCCAACAGCCGGCCAATCAAAGCGTCCTATCCGCCGGTTAGCAGGCGTGGTTGGAGCGGTTGGGGCTACAACACCGGCAGGAAGATCCGAAAGTTTTAGAACTGGCTCGTCAGCTCTGATGCCTTCCAGTTCTTCGCGTGTAGATGTCGCTCCATCAATTGAGTCTTGCTGCATGAATTGCGCGCTCCTTACAAATATCGTCAGGCATATAATACAGAGAATGCCAGAATATGACAAGGGGCAATTCCACATGCTAAATAAACTTTTTGCTCTTGACTCTCACCAAAATCCTGTTAAAATCTCTAGTAGCTACGCGAAATTATAGAGATTTATGAGGTTTTGTGTGCATATAGTCCTGCTTGCTGTCGATCACACCACCGCGCCTATCGCATTTCGTGAACGACTCTCGTTTACTTCACGCCAGGTGCCTCAGTTTCTCCAGTCCGTAAGCCAGGTCGCTCAGGAGTGCATATTGCTCTCCACCTGCAACCGCGTCGAATTATACGCCGTCTCTACCGAACCAACCATACTACCGGCGCATCTCATGAGTGCATTGGCCGAAGCGCGGGCTATTCCGCTCGCAGAACTAGAACGCCATAGCTACACGTTTGTAGATGAGCAAGCAGTAGGACATCTACTCGGCGTTGCCGCCGGCCTCTATTCGCTGGTGCCGGGTGAACCACAAATCCAGGGGCAGGTTGCTGACGCCCTGCAAATCGCGCAGGGAGCCGGAAACGCAGGTCCCATAAGCTCGGCCTTATTTCGCGCCGCCATTGTCGCCGGGAAGCGCGCGCGCAGCGAGACCGCCATCAGTCGCAATGCCGCCTCTGTCAGCCATGTGGCCGTGCAACTGGCGCGTCAACTCTTCCCCAACCTGAACGAGGCGCGCGTGCTGTTGATCGGCTCTGGCAAAATGAGCGAACTGGCTGCTCAGAATCTGTGCGAAAACGGCGCGCAGCGGCTCGTCATTATCAACCGCACTCAACAACACGCCATAGACCTGGCGCAGCGTCTGGGCGCGGCGCATCGCACTTTTTCCGAGCTAAGTCCATCTTTGCTCGAAGCCGATGTCGTCATCAGTTCCACCACTGCCCCGCGCGTCATCATCACCGTCGAGATGCTCGAAGCCGTCATGCGGCAGCGCGCTGGTCGCTCGCTTCTGCTCATCGATATCGCCTTGCCCAGGGACATCGAAGCCGAAGCAGCGCATATCCCCGGCGTCCATCTTTACAACCTGGACGACCTGCAAGCCGGCGTCGATGAAGGGATTCGCCTGCGTTTACAGGAGGTCGAGCAGGTACAGGCCATCATTGCTGAAGAAAGTCTGGCCTTTCAACGCTGGCTGCGATCGTTAAGCGTGACCGGCACCATTAGCGATCTGCGCCAGCGCGTCGATATTTTGCGAGAGCAGGAGTTAGCGCGTGCCATGCAGCGTTTGCCCGACACGCTCACCGAGCGAGAAGCCGCCGCCGTGCGCGAGCTGACCACGCGCCTCGTCAACAAACTGCTGCATACTCCCACGTTACGCCTCAAAGACGCGGCGGCTGAAGGGCAGGGACACGTCTATGCCGAGGCTCTACGCTATTTATTTGATCTGGAAGTGCATTTAGATGAATCAGAAAATGAGTATAAAGATAGGAACGCGAGCCAGCAAGCTGGCTATGCTACAAACACAGTCGATCATCGAGCGCCTGCATCAACAGTGGCCCACTCTGGATATGCAGATAGAGCAGATTCACACGCTGGGTGATCGCAACACCACTATGCCGCTAACCGCCATCGGCGGTGACGGCGTATTCGTCATGGAAATTGAACGCGCCCTACTCGAAGGCCGCATCGATCTGGCAGTCCACAGCCTGAAAGATCTGCCCACCGCGCAACCCGCCGGGCTGCATACGTGCATAGTCGGCGGACGCGAAGACGCGCGCGATGTGCTGGTCTGGAGCGAGCCATATGCCTCAATGCGAGAATGGGATTTCACGGGGGGACAGGGCGAAGGCAAGAGGGAGAACCAGGGCGGGGCTTGTCCCCGCCCTGGTTATGCAGGCGAAAATGCTTTTTCGCAAATGCGTATCGGTACCTGTAGTTTACGGCGCACCGCGCAGTTGCGGGCATGGCTCCCTGACATAGAAATCCTGCCGTTGCGCGGCAACGTCGATACACGTTTGCGAAAATTAGATGCCGGTGAGTATGACGGCATCGTGCTGGCGGCGGCGGGTCTGCATCGCCTGGGGGCGCACGAACGAGTAGCGCAGCGCATGACGTATCTCCCGTTTGATGTCATGCTGCCTGCGCCCGGCCAGGGCGCGCTGGCGCTGGAAATGCGCGACGAAGAATCTATGCGCGAACTGGTTGCGCCTTTACGTGATAGCGTCATAGCGGCTACTACTAGCGCCGAACGCATGTTTATGCGCCGCCTGGGAGCTGGTTGCTATCTGCCCATCGCAGCCTATGGCGAAATAGAGTATGATAGACTAGCATTGCAAGGGCTGGTTATCAGCCTGGATGGAAAAGAACAGGCGCGCGTGCGCTCCAGCATCCCCTGGACAGCGCATACAAGTATTGAATTTGCCCAACAACTGGGCGCGCAACTGGCGGAACAGGCCCTGGCGCAAGGGGCTGCGGCAATTATTGAAACGGTTAATGAAGGGCGGGTGCGCGAACATGCCTCATTCGACTAACACTGCCCGGCCATTGCTGGGAAAACGTATCCTGGTGACACGCTCACGCGAGCAAGCCTCCTCATTTAGCGAACGCCTGCGCAAGTTGGGAGCCATCCCCGTAGAGTTCCCCATCATTCGCATCGCGCCGCCGCTTGACTGGCAGCCGCTCGACGATGCCTTGCGCCATCTGTGCCGGGCTACATTCGCTTACTATGACTGGCTGATCTTCACCAGCGTCAACGGCGTGGAGAGCGTATTTGGGCGTATGAACGAGTTTGGCCTGGCATTTCCCCTTACAGGTGTCACGCGAGTAGCGACTATTGGCCCAGCTACGGCTGCCGCGCTCGCTCACTACGGTGTGCAAACCGACCTTATGCCGGGAGAATACATCGCTGAAGGGGTGGCTGTCTCCCTGATCGAAGACGCGAAGAGCCGGGGCGCATCACTGGCTGGCAAACGTATCTTGCTGCCGCGCGCGGCTGTGGCGCGTGATGTGCTTGTCACCGAACTGAAAGCAGCTGGCGCAACCGTGCAAGAGGTGGCAGCTTATCGCACGCTGCCGGTGAGCAGCGACGATGCCCAGGGACTCGAAGTGGCGCGTATGCTGCAAACTGGCGAACTGCATATACTCACCTTTACCAGTTCATCGACGGTGCGCAACTTCATGCAATGGCTGATGAGCAGCGCTCCTGATATAGCCGAAAAGCTGAAAAGCGATGCAGCCGGTGAGACATTGCCCGTCATCGCCTGTATTGGCCCGATTACTGCGCAAACCGCGCGCGAACTGGGTCTGCGCCCGCAAATCGAAGCAACCACCTTTACTATTGATGGCCTTATCGAGGCAATAATCCAACACGAGGGGAAAATATGACCGAACAGACCACTATAACCGGGCCAGCGCAGACTACCGCGCCTGCTAAACCCAAACAGCCGCGCCAGTTAGTGCGCTTCACCTTTTACAAACTTGATCCACAATGGCAATTGCTGCCTATCGAGCAGCGCCAGCAGGGCAAGCAAGAGTTGCTGTCTTTGTATGAAGAACATGGGCAGCAGTCCTTGTTGCGCAGCTTTGGCCTGTACGGAGTGCGCTCCGATTGCGACTTCATGTTGTGGCAGGCAACCTACGATATTGATGACCTGCAAGGTCTGAGCAGCAAGGTACGGCGCAGCATCATGGGGCCGTACCTGCGCGAGACGCAATCCATGCTTTCCATGACCAAGCGTTCTGTCTACGTAGGTAAGCACTCACGCGGCCATGATCCACGCCTGGTTATTACGCCCGACGATAAGAAATACTTGTTCGTCTATCCATTTGTCAAGACGCGCGCCTGGTATGCCCTGCCGCTCGAAGATCGCAAGCGCATGATGAACGAGCATATTAAGGTGGGCATCACCTACCCCTCGGTGACGCTCAACACCACCTACTCCTTCGGGCTGGATGACCAGGAGTTCGTGGTGGCCTTCGAGACGGATAACATCAGCGATTTTCTTGACCTCGTGCAGGAATTGCGCGAAACCGAGGCCAGCCGCTACACCCTGCGCGATACGCCAATGTATACCTGTATCGCCCAGCCATTAGACGCCATATTGGAAGCTATAGGGGCGTGAGGTCAGAACATATGCAAGATGCTTTTCATATAGCCCGAGAACTACCATTGACTCGCTCGCATACGCTCTTTGTGCAGGCGCAGCATCTGATGCCGGGTGGTGTCAACAGTCCTGTGCGAGCTTTTCGCGGCGTGGGTGGCGAGCCGATCTTCATCGACCATGCCAGCGGAGCGTACCTGTACGACGTAGATGGCAATCGCTATCTCGATTACGTGCAATCGTGGGGGCCGATGCTACTGGGACACGCTCATCCGGCAGTTGTGCAGGCGGTGATAGAGGCCAGCCAGCGCGGTTTTAGCTTTGGCGCGCCCACCGAGGCCGAAAGCGTGCTGGCGCAATTGGTCATAGATTGTGTCCCCTCGATCGAGTTAGTGCGCTTCGTCAACTCGGGCACCGAGGCTACTATGAGCGCGCTGCGCCTGGCTCGCGCCTTCACCGGACGCGACAAGATCATCAAGTTCGCCGGGTGCTATCATGGACACGCTGATATGCTGCTGGTGCAGGCCGGTTCGGGTGTGGCAACCATGGGCCTGCCCGATAGTCCGGGTGTGCCGCAGTCCAGTACCATCCATACGCTCGTGGCTGCCTATAACGATAGCGCGGCAGTAGAGCAGCTTTTTCAAAGCTATCCAGACGATATCGCCGCGATTATTGTGGAACCAGCCGCCGCCAATATGGGCCTGGTGCCACCTTTACCGGGATTTCTTGAGACATTGCGCAGTATGTGCGACAAGTATGGCGCAGTATTGATTTTCGATGAGGTTATGACGGGCTTCCGTGTCGCGTTGGGCGGTATGCAGGAGCGTGCTGGCATCAAACCCGATTTGACGACGCTGGGCAAAATTATCGGTGGCGGCCTGCCCGTTGGCGCGTATGGCGGGCGGCGCGATATTATGCAAATGGTCGCTCCACTGGGTCCGATGTACCAGGCAGGCACGCTTTCGGGCAATCCACTGGCAATGGCTGCCGGCATTGCCACATTGCGAGAAATACGCAAACCCGGCCAATATGAAGAACTCGAACGTAAAGGCCAGCTACTTGGTGATGGCATCGAACAAGCTCTGTGCGAGAGCGGCTCGAAAGCGCAATTTGTGCGCGTTGGAGGCATCTTCGGCCTGTTCTTCACACCCAAGCCGGTACTCGACTATGCCAGCGCGAAAACGTCCGATACCGCGCGTTTTGCCCGTTTCTTCTGGAGTATGCTCCGGCATGGCATCTACCTGCCGCCCTCCCAATTCGAAGGCTGTTTCATCTCACTTGCGCTTGAGGATGCTATGATTGAAGAGACGGTAGAAGCGATTCGGGTAGCTTTGCGCGAAAGCGCGCCTTAACCATAAAATGAAAGGCACGGAACGCTTGAAAAAGACCTTTGTCATCATTTTTGCTCCCGGTACCGCCTGGATAGCAGGCAAAACCAGCCGGGAACAGCCATACTGGACAGAGCACGCGGCGTTCATGGATGCGCTACTGGAAGATGGCATAGTGATTATGGGCGGACCCTTCGCTGATTATAGCAGTATCATGATCGTCCTTGAAGCCTCCGATGAGAACGAAGTGCGGAACCTGTTCAAGCGTGACCCTTTCGTTGTGCAAGGAATATTTCGGCTCAGTAGTGTCCACGAATGGCTCGTTTTTCTTGATGCGCGAAAAAAGGGAGAGTTAAGAACATGAGTATATTTCCCACTGTGCGTATGCGGCGCACACGTCAGAATGAGCAACTGCGCGGCCTGGTGCGTGAGACGCATCTGAATGTCGAGCAGCTCATCTATCCCCTGTTCATCGCGGAAGACCTGGCCGAACCGCGCCCCATCTCCGCGATGCCAGGCATCATGCAGTGGCCTTTGGAGCATCTTGGGCGCGAGATGGAGCGCGTCGCCAGCCTGGGCATCCCGGCGGTGTTGTTGTTTGGCATCCCCACCGAAAAGGACGAGGTTGGTTCGCAGGCGTATGCTGAGCAGGGCATTATCCAGCAAGCTATTCGCCGCATCAAGTTAGAGACGCCGGATGTGCTGGTCATAACTGATGTATGCCTGTGCGAGTATACCAGTCACGGCCACTGCGGCGTGATCCACAATGGTACCGTGCAGAACGACGAATCGCTGAAATTGCTGGCAGACATGGCTCTCTCGCACGTCGAAGCCGGAGCAGACCTGGTCGCCCCATCGGATATGATGGATGGCCGCGTAGGAGTCATTCGCCGCGCGCTCGACGAACACAACTTTAGCGCAACGCCCATCATGGCCTATTCCGCCAAGTACGCCTCCGGCTTCTACGGCCCCTTCCGCGAAGCCGCCGGTTCCGCCCCCCAATTCGGCGACCGCCGCTCCTACCAGATGGACCCCGCCAACGCCCGCGAAGCCCTGCGCGAAGTAGACCTGGACATCGCCGAGGGTGCCGACATCGTAATGGTCAAACCCGCCCTGGCCTATCTGGACGTAATTCGCCAGGTGCGCGACCACTGCGACCTGCCTCTCGCCGCCTACAACGTCAGCGGCGAATACTCTATGGTTAAAGCCGCAGCCCAAAACGGCTGGATCGACGAACAGCGTATCGTCATGGAAGTGCTGACCGGTATTAGACGCGCGGGGGCGGATATGATTATTACCTACTTCGCGCCAGATGTGGCCGGGTGGTTGCGGGAGTGAACTGTATTCAGCAAAGCTTTCTGGTGGTGGTAATGGTTCCCGAAAGCGGGCCGCTGCCGAAGAGCGGAGACCCGCTACGTCGCGATCCTTTGTGCTGGATCATATACCACATAACTCCCTATGACGAACTTCATAAATGAAATATGCTGTTCAGACGCTTTTTGTTCAAGCAGGAACGCCTGCACAGAACCGGTTGGGAACATATAGAATGGATGAGGCGCGTTAGCTACTTGCGAGCGATATGGGAAGTAGCGATCAAGTCCTGGCTGAAGCCCATCATCCAGTACGGCGCAAATGATGCGCTCGTTGCTGAGAAATGCAACGCGGTTGCAGTCGTCGTAATCCGTATAGATATGAGTTGCGCCCATTTGTATGAGGCGAGTGATGAGTGCCTGCTGGCTCGCGCTGCTGGCCTGCGCCAGAGGTAACTGTGTAGTAAAAATCTCGATGGTTCCCAGCAGCGCGGCTACTAAGGCTACCAGTACCAGTGCATAGCGAGCCAGGGCGACCAGGGCGACCGCAAGGGTCGCCCGTACAATACCACGGATTGGCCTGCCTGACTCCTGGTATTGTACGGGCGACCCTTGCGGTCGCCCTGGTTCGTTAAGCCCTTGCGGTCGCCCTGGCACCCGCGCAGTAGCCAGGTGTAAAAATTTGACGGCATGATCCTTTATTTCCCAGAGTGGAAAGAATACAGCGGGTATGGCGATTAAGAGACCTACCAGATAGCGGGCGGAAATCCAGGGAGTGACGGCGGCGGCCTGTGGATAGAGCGTGAAGGCGAGCATGGTTAAACCTGCTCCCAGGAGGATCATGAGGCGAGATGCCTGTAGTATGGACGCCCGGTTTAGTTCTGACGAGAATGCTGTTTTCCTCCGGGATCGTTGGTTTTGTATGAGGCGTCTCAGCGTGGAGAAGGTGGCGATAAACCACAGCAAGACAAAGCCAATCCCCCATGCTCCATGTATGCCTGTACAAAAACGTGTATAACCACTGGACTGGTCGGTCAGTGGCCAGGCGTCAGTAGATGTAACGGGACAGAGCGCGGTTCCATTGGTGGCGACGGGGATACCAACCAGCAATGTACCGGCGACCTGCTGGATTGGACGTGGCGCGATGGGTTTGGGCGCGACGAATGTCTGCGCTGTTGGCCCTCCTTTGGGCGCGGGATATGTTGGTTCGCGATAGCCGCCGCCAAAAGCGCCGGTGAAGAGTGAGAGTTCGTGAGAAGTGACGGGCGTTGTGACAGTATAAATAACCAGCGGGGATATGCCGACGAGCAGGCACAGTAAAAGTAGCGAAATAGACAGAAGGCGCAGCTCGTTGCGACAAAATAGGACGAGCATGAGGCCTGCGCTCAAGACAAAGGGCAGACATAAAAGGTGACAATACAGGTCGAATCCGGCGATCAGGCCCCAGGCACCATCCGCTGCGATGCGATGCCACGATAGACGCGCTGGACGACGATGAGCTGGCAGAGCGGTATTGTAGCTGGCTCCGTGATTGTCATGCTGAGCAGGACTGGTAGTGAGGGCGAGCCAGGCGGTGAGCAGCAGGAGCAGCGTCGTAAAAAGCATGAGTTCGGGCGTGCCGCCTGCCGCCATCAATTGGCGTAAGAGCGCCTCAGGTGATCCCAGGGCCAGAAAAATGAGCGTGATGAGCGCCAGCGATTTTGAATAAAGCAGCGATGCCAGAAAGTACATGCTAATGAGAAAGAGGGCAAAAAGCAGAAGCAGACCGAGACGCAATGCAGGCGTAGAAGAACCGAAGAGGTGAAAAAAGCCTGCGCCAGGATAGGCTTCCAGCGAACCGAGGTAATCCTGCCCGTAGTAGAGCAGTGGATAAGCGCCTTTGTATGCGATGTGCAGGGCCATAAGGCCCAGCGTTCCCTCGTCGTTATATGAAGCGGGCCAACCCAGTAGGATAAATACAAGACGAAGCAGCGTTCCAAATGCAATGATCGCTCCCGCGCACATATCATAACGATCCGGGCGGCGTGTATGCAAAAGGCAACTCCTTGATGTGATTATGCTCCTGAAAAGCGCTGTGACCAGCGCGAGCGCGCGGGTCTCGCGTCATTCCCTTACCCTATACGAATGAGCCGGCGAAGGCGTCACATCATAGATATGGGCTACGCGAGACCCGCGCGCTCGCACGGATTTGCCTTTATTGTATGGAATCCCTGCAACGGGGCGTTGACGCACACACCTGATTGAATTTCGATATTGATTAGCGCGTCAGCGTCCGGTGCGCGCCTGCAGCCTGCGGATGACTGCATCGGTGGTGACGGC
The DNA here is from genome assembly GCA_963769535.1 of uncultured Chloroflexia bacterium. Classification (GTDB taxonomy): domain Bacteria; phylum Chloroflexota; class Ktedonobacteria; order Ktedonobacterales; family Ktedonobacteraceae; genus CF-113. The sequence goes on from CAVYMC010000012.1 coordinate 305,217, forward strand.
AACCAGCAGCACCAATCCTTCGATGATATTCAGGGCATCGGGTCCCAGATTTTTAAGCGCGAGTCCGTTTGACAGGCTTCCAATAATCAACATGCCTAGCACCAGCATCCAGACCGAGCCTTTACCACCAAAGAGGCTGACGCCACCGATTACTGCCGCAGCGATGGCATTCAGTAGCAGGAAGGGAGAAACCTGGGTCGACGCAGAGAAGGTATATGAGGCCTCGATAATACCTCCGACCGCTGCCAGCGCTGAGCAAAGGGTGAAAACGGAAAGTTGAATAGCAACGACTCTGATACCGGCGCGGCGCGCTGCCTCTTTGTTGCCACCAACAGCGTAGACATGTCGGCCCCAGGAAGTTTTCGTCAGGAGTATCCAGAAAAGCGCGATAGCGCCGAAAAGAATACCAGTTGAATAGGGAACACCGTGGTTGCTTTCAAAAATAATAACCGCCCCTTCAACAAGCACAACGGGGATAATGAGATACGCGAGGAGCTGCGGCAGCGAGGGATTCGTCAAACCCATGCTGGCACGTTTGCGATAGTTTAGTATGCGGTAGATAATATAAACCAACGCGCCCGCCGTAGGTAGGCCGATACCGAGACTATCAGGAAAATAACTGGTTGGAGTACCGGCGATGTTGTCGATGAAACTGTTCTGGATGAGGAGTGTGGCCTGTCCTTGAAGGAGGGTGATAAGCAAACCAGAATAGGTGATGGACGCTGCCAGTGTTACGATGAACGAGGGAATACGCAATACCGCGATGAAATAGCCGTTAATGAAGCCGGCCAGCGCACCGGCCAGTAGCGCGCCGGGGATGGAAAGCAAGGGTGGCAGTCCAACTCGCTCCGAAAGCACCCCCATGATTACACCGCAAAGCGTGCTAACAGCCGCGACCGAGAGATCGATTTCACCAAGCAGAAGTACAAGGATGACCCCGAGACCGACAAGGCCGATTTGAGCCGTTTGCAGGAACAAATTGGTGAGGTTGCCTGTACTAAAAAAGAGATTATTGGTAATGACCTGGAAAAAGACCATTATGACAACAAGAGTAATAAGCACAGGAATGAAGCCAAGATCACCACGCAGCAGTTGACCCATGGTGCGACGTTGTATGTATGACGGCGCTTCTACCGTTGAAGCGGAGTGCGACTCGACGGCAGTTGAGCCAGTATCTGAAGTGTTTTCAATGGTGTCACTCATCGATTAATGCCCTCCATTCCCATTTGTTGTACCATTTGTTTCTAATAGTTGGCCAAATTCCGCGCCGGTGATGGCAGCCACGACTTGTTCCGGTGTAGTGTCTTTTATCACATAGGTGCCAACGCGCCTCCCAAGTCGCAGGACGATCACCCGGTCAACAACCTCAAATACATCTGCCAGGTTGTGGGAGATCACCACCACCGCCAATCCTTGATCGCGCAGGCGGCGAATGAGTTGGAGAACCTGACGTGTCTGGGCCACGCCAAGCGCAGCGGTAGGTTCGTTCGAGCAATACAATTGATGCATTGCGCAGGATAGACTTGGCGACCGCAATGGATTGTCGCTGTCCGCCGGAAAGTTGCGCAACGGTGGCGCGAATAGAGGGAAGCTTCACATCCAGCGTTTGGAGAACTCTCAGTCCATGTTTTTCCATGTCGTTCTCTTTTAATCCGCGCAGGGCGGTAAGTTCTTCACGCCCGAGGAAGAGGTTGGCGACCACGTCCAGGTTATCGCAAAGCGCGAGGTCCTGGTACACCGTTTGAATGCCCAGGCGCGTGGCAATGTTGGGGTTGGTGATTTTGACGGGCTGGCCTTCCACAAATATTTCGCCTTCGTCGGCAGGCCCGACGCCGCTTATGGTTTTGATGAGGGTAGATTTACCCGCGCCATTATCGCCAACCAGACCCACTACTTCACCGTCGTAGACCTCAAAATCGACATCGGAAAGGGCGCGCACGGCGCCGAAGGATTTACCAATACCCTTCATGCGCAGGCGTGGCTCACCCTGTGGCGCTGCTGGCTGGGGGAAAGAAGCGCCCTCGACCGAAGGAGTGCTATTTTCGGCCATTTGATCCTCCAATCTAAAGATAATACACAATAAATAAGATGGAATGAAAAACTAAAGGAAGTATATCACTTACGCACAACAATGTGATAGATGTGACTACTCCCCCGCATAAATGACGGGGGCTTCTGGAACGACGCGGGATTGTAGTCCCAATCCCAAAATGTTTATGGCAGCATTGAGGTCTCGATCAAGATGAGCATGACAGCAGGGACAATCGAATATCCGTTCAGAGAGCGGCATCTTTTGCCGGTGTCCACAGACGCTGCATGTCTGGCTCGTATAGGCCGGGTTGACAGCAATGTACAATCTCCCAGCTTCTTCCGCTTTGGAGTGCAATTGGCTGAAAAATGCCGACCACGAGGCATCTGCAATGCTTTTGGCAAGACAATGGTTATGAAGCATCCGGTTGGCGGTCAAATCTTCCACGGCAATCATCCCGTAGGAATTGACGATCTTCCGGCTTTCCTGATGCGTGAAGTTTTCGCGTTTCCACGCAATACGTTCATGAACACGGGCGACCACCTTGCGATGCTTACGCCGCTCTGGTGTCCCTTTTGCCAGTTTGGAGCGCTTGCGTTGCGCTTTGGCAAGGGCTTTCTCTTCCTTGCGAAAAAAGCGAGGATTGGCTATCTCTTGCCCATCCGAGAGGGTGGCAAAGGTCTTCAAACCAACGTCAATGCCAACAGCATCAGAAGACTCAGGCAAGCGTTCTGGCTCCACTTCACAGGAGAAGGAAACATACCACTTGCTCGTAGAGGAACGGTGGATCGTACAGGTTTTCAGCTTGCCCTTTATGGGACGGTGGTAGATCATCTTGATCGCTCCAATTTTGGAGAGGCATACCCGCTCATCATGGGTGATGCTAAACCCGCTCTGCGGAAACGCGAAGCTATCGTAGCGATCTTTGCCTCGGAAGCGAGGATAGCCAGGCTTCTCTCCCGCCTTACAGCGCCGTCGAAAAGCTTTCATCGCCAAATCGACACGGACAGCCACGTTCTGCAAGACCTGCGAATGCACGCCTTTGAGGGAGGGGCGTTCTTGTTTCAGGATCGAAAAGGTTTCTTGCTGCTGATAGAGCGACAGGGATACACCCTCTTGCTCCCAGGCATCACGCCGTTTTTCCAGCAGATGATCATACAGCCAGCGACACTCTTCAAGGGTGGCTTCCAGGGCTTTCACCTGTTTTTTATTCGGAAAGATTCGATACTGAAACATTTTACGCATTGACGCATTATCGCGCAAATTGGAACATGTGTCAATCGGCCAGAGTGCCAGAGTGCCACTCCACTCAAGCCACCTTAAAAGGTAGGCTCATTCATCCCCGCCTTAAAAAGGACGGGGCTTTCTGGGCCGTTTTCTGTAAATTCACCTGGCGCCCATAAGGCGCCAGGTGAGGCTATACACGGATAAGAAAGACACCGGTCACGGACAGATGCCACCAGTGCCAGAAGGCAAGCCCTGGCAGACATCGGCGAGGGCAGCGCCCCCGGCGGTAATCACTGTCATGACGTTGGTCTTGTCGATGGCCTGCGGCGTCTCGAGTACGGATGGGATATTCGCGCCGCCTGATGTCTTCGTGGTCACGCCATTGGTCAGGCTGGCTGTGCTGGTGCTGTTGCTGATGGCAGCCACGATGTTAGCGGTTGCCTGGGCCTCGAGCGAGATGTCCTTGAAGACGGTCATGGTCTGATCGCCCAGCAGGATGTTCTGCAGACCGGCAACAGTGGCATCCTGGCCGGTGACCAGCACTTTACCATTGAGGTGCTGCTGCTTCAGCGCGGCGATTACCGTTCCCGCCATGCCGTCGTTGGCGACGTAGGCGATCTGGATATTGTTCGCGTTCGCGGTGAGCGCGGCCTGCATCTCGGTCTGAGCGGTCGGGTTGTCCCAACCTGGGGTGAACTGTTCGTAGACGTTCTTCAACACGCCGCTGGAGAACAGCGGATCGAGCTTCTGGTGCGCGCCCTGAGCAAAGAGAATGGCGTTGTTGTCCGTCTTTGAGCCGTTGATCATCGCCACGTTGCCGACGCCCGACTTCACAAAGTTCTTGTAGTGATCGACGATGTACTGGCCCTGCAGGTTGCCGACCGCCACGCCGTCGAAGGAGACGTAGTATGCCAGGTCGTTAGACTGGATCAGACGATCATAAGCGATAACCGGTACGTTGTCGGTCTTCGCTTCGGCCACAATGGCAGCGGCTTTAACGCTGTCGCTGGCTGCCACAACCAGGATGCAGTCACCCTTAGTCAAAGCTGCGTCTGCATTCGTCTTCTGCTGGTCTGCGCTGCCTTGCGCATTGGAGAAGTCAACGGTGGCTCCAGGGAGCGTTGCGGGGATATCGCGCGTCAGGTCTGGCGTGTCCTGACCGGCCCAGCGCGCGGAAGTGGCCGTCTCCGGTAGGAGCACGCCAACCTTTTTGCACCCTACGCCGTTTTTACCATCGATAGTGCTGGTGGTGGTGCCGCTGTTTGAGCTGCCGCACGCCGCCAACAGCATACTGCCGAGTACGACTATGCTAACAAGCGAGGCAAATTTCTTGCCTGGTAGACCAAATAGTTTCATCTTTTGTTTGTCCTCCTGCGTAACACCTTTCGTGGGCGTTTTCTGTCATCCCCTCGTTGAAAAGTGTGCATCGTAAGACTAATATGGAGACCGGTAAAAACAATGCTTGTTCGAAACAAGCGTCTGTAGTGTTGCTCGCTAGACCACACTCCTTTCTTATGCTACTGGCAAAGGTGTACCCTTCTAATGAACCTCTGCCGCGAGACGCTCAGGCCTCTCTTCTGGCCGGGCGGCTGCTTCCTCGCGTTGAATGAGGATGCGTTCCCAGGCTTTGAAGAACGGATAGTATATAAGGGCGGAGACAGCCAGGTCAAAGAACTGTAGGAGGCTTCCTCTAATGTCACCTCCGCTGGCTACAAAACCGCTGACTCCGACGGGTACGGTAAATGGTTGCAATACGACCGGCACATGTACCAGGCCTATAGCAAAGACGATATAGTTGATGGTGACGATGATAACGGGTACCAATACAAACGGAATCATCATCACCGGATTAAGCGCCATAGGCACACCAAAAGTTACAGGCTCATTTATATTAAATACCGCGGGACCTAATGCTACCTTTCCGACGGTGCGTAACTGCGCGGAACGAGAGCGCAGCATATAAATCACCAGCGGCCAGGTTGCGCCAGATCCACCGAGATGGGCAAAGATATGAAAAAACGGTTCCGTCACGATGCCGTGACCATGCGCCATGGCATTCGCTGTGAGCGTACTTAACCAGAATGGCAGCGCGATGGCTGTTACCACGTTCATGCCATGAATGCCGACTGACCAGAGCAACATCATCAAGACGATTTCCAGCAGAGCCGCCGGGTAGCTGTCCTGCACCAGCACCAGTGGCTGGAAAGCTCGCATTAGCAGAATAGGCAAGGTAAGCTGCTGTATTTTGCCGTCGGTGTTTATGAATGTATGTATGCTGACAAACCATTCGATGCCCCATACCAGCGTTATCAGCAGGATGGCTGGCACCAGCGCTTCAAAGGCGCGGGTGACATTGGGCGGCACACTCTTTGGCAGCCGGATGATAAAGCGCGAGCCGCGAAAGCGTCGCACGACCTCGGTAGTCAGTATACCAATCAGGATACCGACCAGCAGTCCGCTGCCGCCAAAGTACGGTAACACGTCACCCAACCTCAGGTTCGTCAGGTCGCTCACAGGCATGGTGGCGATCAGGAAGAGTACCATTGCCAGCACAGCAGGTTGCACCGGCTCGGTGCGTCGATATTGCGCCAGGCTGTAGGCGACCCCGAACGCCAGAAAGAGCGCCATCATGCCGAATGACAGTTGAAAAGGAACCAGTATTGCGGATTGGTAAGGTGCAATCAGATTCGCCAGCGCCTTGATAGGCGGGTTGGCGACGATCAGAAACAGGCTGCCTGCCAGGATCAACGGCAAGGTAAAAATGATGAATGCATCGCGTATGGCCTGCAAAAAGACGTTGCTCGCCAGCGCGCCAAGCGGTGGAACGAGAAAGCGTTCGACCCAGGCACTGCTGCGTTCAATCATCACGCTCATGCCTTACATTGTACCTTCCCGCGCGCTGGCTTGCAGGTGAAGCGCCTGCTCCAGTACAGCTTTTCCATTCATGGTTGCGTAGTGAAACGGCTCGATCAATGCAACCGGCTTACCTACAGATTGCGCCAACTTTTCAATACTCTTGCGCAGATGGCGAATCTGCGGCGCGATCAGCACAACATCGCACTCTTCGACCATGGCGGCAAACTCCCCCGCGCTGAGAGCCTCAACAGTCAATGTAATATGCATTTGAGCGGCTGCGCTCTGCATACTGTCAACCAGTAAGCTGGTTGACATGCCCCAACTGCAAACAATAATCACCCGTAACATAGCAACTCCCCCCAGGAGCATCGATACGTATTTACGGTCGGGTAATGCGCCAGCCGCAAACCAATTTCAACACTCTACGGGTATACTCAAGAAGTTGCAATATTCATGCCATAAAGTGTGCTACACACTTAGCACACTTCCTTCCGTTTGCCTATTTCTCCTCCAGAATAAAGATATCTACCTGGCGCAAGATACCAACGATATTATACGCCTCCTCATCTGGTATAGGACGCGCGATCTGGCCGCTGAGAATGTGCAAGGCGCGGCGGCAAATGCTCAGTTCGCGCGCGAAAAGTTGTTCCACCTGGGTGCGCACGGTCTCGCTCACCAACATGCCGTGTGGCTGCGTGCCGCGTTCCAGGATACAGGCCAGATGCAGGATCAGGCCGGCCAGTACCTCTATTTCAAATGTTTCGCCAACCTCCACTTCGATCAACTCGATCATGCGTTCGATGAGCGGCATGACACGCACCGGATTAAGAAATATGAGACGCTGCGAGAGTGTAAAGGAAATCTCGCGCATCAGGTCAGCGCGGCGCGTGAAAGTCAGCGCATTATTTGCTGGCGGTGTGTTGAAGATGGTTTCCTGCCGGGTAGCTGATGGACTGAGCAGCGTGGGGTCGATCAGCGTTTCGCCCAGCAAGGTACGCAGCCGCGCAATGCCATCCCCAAAGAGGAAATCGGTCAAGGCGATGAAAGGATAGCTATCGAGATGCGGGTTGATGGTTCCTACCACTGCCGTAACATGCCGGTTACCTACCAGGCGCTGCACCTCGTCGGCTGTTTTGCTCGATAAGCTGATATCCATGCAGATGATCTCGACTCCTTGCTGGCGCAGTCCGGGCATATGCTCTTCGATCAGTTCCGCGATCTTGGCCGCGCTACCGAAACCGGTCAGGCAGACGGAGAGAATCACACGCGGCAGCAGCTTTGTCTGTATGATGCCGGCGGAATCGTTTGCTTTATGCCCGTTTACGGAGGGATGCTCCTGAAATATGTTCCGCTCCTCTTTGCCGGAGAGATCGCCGTTAGCGTGTTCCTCGCCAGCGCGGGGATGCGCCAGGCTAACTGCCAGTTGGTTGAGTGTCAGATGCGTGGCGCGTTGCGCTCTCCGCGTCGCCTCCACCAGCAGCGGGGTCGAGACGCCTGCCAGCGTCTGCACCTCTATACCCGTTTGCCGGAAAATCAACTCGCCCAGTGAAAGCAGCGAGGAGAAATCGACCAGCAGGAGTACCCCGCTGCCCTGTTCAGCTACCTGTACCCAGTGAATCACTTTTCCCAGCAGCTCTTCGGGCGTTTCGTCCAGCGTCAACTCTACCCAGCGCACGCTGTTCACGCCAACTAGCGTGTTTGCCAGCTCCGCCAATCCGGCTGCTATGCCCCGTCCATGCGCCGCGACGACGATACCCACCGTCGATTGCGCATCGTTGAGCAAGGTTTCCGCGTTAGCCAGGAGTACCGCCAGCACGTCGGTTTCGCTTTCGGGCAGGGCTACGCCAAGCGTGGTCCGTAGTTGCGCCAGGGCAGCGCGCGCCACCTCATATTCAACAGGATAGGTTCGGCGCACAGACTGAAGCGTCAGGCCGACCATCTGGCTTCCTTGCGCGATATGTTCAAGCGCGCTGGTCAGGTGCATCGCCAGCACCAGGGCTAACTTTTCCGGCAACACTCGTCCCAGTTGTTCTTCCGCGAAGGCGACGATATCGCGGCTAACCGATGCCATGCGCTCATCGATCAGCATGGAGAAGGAACCCGCGGGTTTAGTGGTGACTTCCTGCGCGAAACGCTGGAAATAGTCCTGAATGTCCAGGTGCAGCAGGCGGTTGATCTCACTATCGGGTAGTCCGCCCCGGCGCAAGCGATTCAGGTCGGCGCTGATGGTGTCGTAAAGATCGTGGGCCGACTCCGGCAAGCTGTCGAGGCTGAGACCGGTCGGTGTAAAGATATGCGGCGCTTCCAACAAAGCTTTGATGGGCACAAGTTGTCGATGCAGCTCAACTGCGCGTAGCAATCCTCGTCGTACATGATCTGGTAGAACCGCTACGTGTACATTCAATTCTGGCAGGTTATGTGTGCGATACTCTAAATAGGCACGAGCGCAGGTAAGCTGGACATCGGTGCGCAACTGGCCGACGTTGCCCGGGCAATCGTAGAGCAGCAAAGCTTGCAGCACCTGGGCTTCGACATGAATATTGGAGCCAATACTGCTACATTCGGTAGTAAAAAATACGCGCAGCAACTCGTAGCGTTCTGTCACTGTGCGTTCCTCCAACCCCGGTAAGGTGATGGTCATAGGGATGCGCCTGCGAAAGGTTGGCAGCAGCGACGTGGCGGGGTCCTCTGTGGTTGCCGCGAGCAGCAGCAGTGAGGCGTGTCGCTCCTGGACATCGCCCAGGCGGCGAAAACGTTCGCGGTCCATCAGATAAAAGAGCATCTCCTGACCCTCTGGTGGCAAGCGATGCACCTCATCAAGAAAAAGAATGCCCCGGTGAGCCTGTTCGACCAGGCCCTTACGATCTCGTTCCGCGCCTGTGTACGCGCCGCGCGCCACGCCAAAAAGATGCGCCATAAGTAATTGTGGGTTGTTGGCATAATCGGCGCAATTGAAGCTGACAAAAGGCGCGTCGGGAGGAAGCGCATTCAGCTCAAGCGCATAGGTGTGCATTAGACGCGCCAGGGTTGTCTTGCCAACGCCGCTTGGCCCGCAAAGCAGCGTATGCAAGCCACGCGGCGGATAAAGCATAGCTGCTTTGGCCTGTTGCACAGCGACTTTCAACCCTTCGTTGCTGCCGACCAGGGTGTCGAAACTGGTGACAATTGCGCCAGTTTGCACCGATGCTGCAATCGCTGGCAGCTTGCCTGGCTCATTGACGTCGGTAGCAAAATCCGGGTTGAGCGGTTGTGATGCTTCTTCTCTATGCCAGACATATGCCTTCGACGACTTTTCTGTATGGCTACTTGTGGAGAGAGAAGAGGTTGAAGACGCCCTGATAGTGAACAGAACGGGTCGGCCTGGAATGCGTTCGATTAACCCTTCCTGAACCAGGATATTCAGATCTCGACTGGCATTGGTGCGATCCACCCGCGCCAACTCAGCAACTTCTTCGGCGCTGAAGCCAGTAAAACGACGTAATACACCACTCTGTGCTGGCCGTTGCGTACACATTGATCGTAAGGTCTCAAATACGCGATCTTTGCGGAGCACCCAACGACTCCTTTCAGACACGGCATTGCGGCTGGCTGGTTGTCATTGTAGTTTAGTCCTATATCAGGGGCGAGAAATTCACCGAATTCACTACTTTCGTGTAAACTAGCATCTGTAATAAGTACTACGTTCTAACACATGAGTAAATTCACAAGAAGAGGTTTTTCACAGGTGTACGCTGAAAGTAGATGGAAGATGAGCGGAATTAGGAAATAGCTAGCCAAAAAGTTTTGTTTTATCATGTATGGAGGCTATATGGGGGCTAATTGGGAACCGGACAAATTTCTGTGTAAATAGGACTAAATTCTTGTTACTCCAGTGTTTAGTATTCCGTTTAGCTTTGATATAAGGATATTAGAATTTCCTTAGAAAAATTTCACACAATTTTCACTACTACAAGGGATAGGGTTGGGATGAACACCAATACTCGCAATTATCAAGCAATTAATGCTTATGGCGTCATCGGCGATTGTCATTCAGTCGTGCTCGTTGCTCCAGACGGTTCAGTGGATTGGGGCTGCCTGCCGGATTTCGATAGTCCGGCCATCTTCTGTCGCTTGCTCGATGCGCAGAGCGGCGGATACTTCCAAATCGCGCCCAGCGATCCAAATATTCGTGGAACGCAGCGTTACCTGCGTGGCAGTAATGTGTTGCAGACCAGGTTCAGCAATGAGACTGGCGAAGTGATTCTGACGGACTTCATGCCGGTAGAAACATTGAGCGCGTGGCAGTTCCGCGAGCTGAACAATAACACCTGGACTCGCGAAGATGGTTCCTGCCATTGTCTTGTGCGCATCGTTGAATGCGTACATGGTGAACTGCCTATCACCATGACCCTCAAAGTCACCCCCGACTACGCGGGCGCGCCTTCTGAAGTGTCGCTTGTACCAAATGGTATGGGCGCGGTCATTTCTGGCGGTCAGCAGCATGTAGGTCTGGGGGTGGTCGGCGCTTATCGTTTGCCATCATTCAACATGTTTGTGCAGCAAGAGGCCGGGGATATTCACCCATCGATCATTGTGCAGGCCACATTGCAAGAAGGGGAGCGTCTGCTGTTCGCAGTCGGTATGGGGCGCAATGCCCGGGCGGCTCGCCGGTTGGCTGAAGAGGAGTTACACCTGCGTAACTTTGACTGGGAACTGGCCCATACGCTGCACTGCTGGCGCACCTGGTTAAAAGGGAGTGTCAATAGTGGCCGTTATGCCCACTGGGTGGAGCGCAGCGCGCTGGTGCTTAAAATGATGACCTACGCTCCTACCGGGGCTATTGTGGCAGCTCCAACCACCTCTTTACCGGAGGAATTGGGAGGCGTGCGCAACTGGGACTATCGCTATACCTGGCTGCGCGATGCTACCTTTACACTGTACGCGCTGAACGTGCTGGGTTTCACGGAAGAGGCGCACGCTTTTACACACTGGCTGCGCCGTCTCTCCTATAAGAACGGCGAGGACCTGCAAATCATGTATGGCATTCGCGGCGAGCGCGACCTGGCCGAGCGAGAACTGCCCCAGTTGGGCGGTTATTGTGATTCACTTCCTGTGCGAGTTGGCAACGGCGCCGCAGACCAGAAACAACTGGATGTGTTCGGCGAGGTACTGGACTGTATCCATCTTTTCCGGCGGCAGGGTGGCTTCGAGCGTTATGGCGAGAAACTGGAAGGGCCGCTGTGGTCCATGATGCGCCTGCTGGTCGAGCATGTCTGCCTGCACTGGCAAGAGCCGGATAGCGGTATCTGGGAAGTGCGCGGCGGTCTGCGCCATTTCGTATATTCGAAAGTGATGTGCTGGGTAGCGCTTGATCGCGCCATTCGTGCCGCAGAACAGTTGAACCTGGAAGCCGACCTGCCGCGCTGGCGGTTGGTGCGCGACCAGATTCGCGCCGATATCCTGCTTCATGGCTACAATACCCGTATTGGCGCATTTACCCAATCATACGACAGCGAGGTGCTGGACGCCTCGAATCTCCTGTTGCCCCTGGTTGGTTTTATCGCGCCTGATGATCCGCGGATGCGCTCAACCGTAGATCGCATTGTTGAGCATTTGACTGATGAACGCGGCTTTGTCTACCGCTATCATGCAGAGGATACCGACGACGGACTGTCCGGCGGAGAAGGAACATTTACCATTTGTACATTCTGGCTGGTTGATAACCTCTCCATGCAGGGACGTATTGCTGAGGCTCGCTCGCTCTTTGAACGGCTGCTCGGCTATGCCAGCCATCTGGGCCTGTTTTCGGAAGAGATCGACTCAAAGAAGAATATCGCGCTGGGTAACTTCCCACAGGCTTTTACGCACATTGCGTTAATCAACAGCGCGTCTAACCTGCACAAAGCCGAGTTGCGTATGGCGGAGCATCTTACCGACCCGGTGGTCGCGGCCATCCGGTTACAGGATGGTAAAAGATGGCACTCTCCTAAGTCAAGACCCCATGAATAAATTCAGGGGCTTGTCCCTGTTCCCACACCGGAACGCTAATTCCATACAGCGTTCCTCAGAACGAGACAATAGGCTGCTTGACAACAGCCCGTTGGAAGCTGGCCCCTTGCAAGGCCATTAGTTGCAAGAACGCATATGTTGCTAACGTGCAAGCCGTTGCTCCCCGCTTCCAGGGAGTGCCTGAGCACACAGAGCATAGCACACGTGTTCAAAGGATGCAAGAGGATATTCTGCCTGGGGTGGGCGTCAAGTTTTTGCAGCAAGCGAGCGTTGACACCGGGGCGGGGGGGCCGCAGAGCGGCGAAGCCCTATCCATCGTGTCATTCTGAGCGCAGCGAAGAATCTGGCTCGCTGGACAGGAGATTCTTCGCTGCGCTCAGAATGACACATATCCTACCCTGTACAGCTTCACGCCCCACTGCGTCGTACAGGGTACGGGTGGGGCTTGCCCCCGCCCTGGTCACTCGCGCAAAAACTTGACGCCCACCCTTCTGCCTGCGGGCAGCGCGGCTTCCCTCCCCATGGCTGAAGCCAGGGGCATCTCGCCGCGTTTGGTGACTGAAATAAGGAAGTATAGAAGATGACACTAGAAATACATTACCCGACTGCCAGCTTGAAGCCACACAAAGAAGAAAGCCTGCAAAACGGGCACCTGTGGATATTTTCGGGCGCATTGCAACAGCCGCCCCGCTGGATCGAGCCAGGAGGGTTGGTCGATGTCAAATCCTCGACAGGTCAGTTTGTGGCGCGTGGCTACTACAATCCCCAGACGGATATTGCCATTCGCATTTTGACGCATGATACCGACGAAGCCATAGATTATGATTTTGTGCGCCGACGCCTGCACAGCGCGGCGATGTTACGCCAGGTATTTGACCCTGAGTATACCAACGCCTACCGGCTGGTAAATGCCGAGGGCGATGGGTTGCCTGGCCTCATCGTTGATCGCTATGCAGAGATACTGGTGGCGCAAATACACACGTTCGGCATGGAGCAATTGCGCTCTCTCATTGTAGAAGCGTTGATGGATGAGACAGGCGCGCGTGGGCTATTGTTGCGCAACGATAGCCAGTCGCGCCGCCGCGAAGGTTTAGAGGTAGAGCCGCCCCAGGTAGCCGCGGGCGTCGTTCCTACACAGGTGGCAATTCGCGAAAACGGCGTCTTGTTTCTGGTTGATCCCTGGGAGGGTCAGAAAACCGGCTTTTTTCTCGATCAACGCGATAAACGCGAGTCGCTGCGCAAATATAGCAGAGGCAAGCGCGTCTTGAATTGTTTTAGTTATAGCGGTGGCTTTTCTGTCTATGCCGCGCTGACCAGCCCCGCGACGCGCGTTACCAGCGTCGATGTCTCCGAACCAGCCATCGAAGCGGCGCGCCAGCACTTTATTTTGAACGGTCTCGATCCGAATGCGCATGAATTTCATATAGCCGATGTATTTGATTATCTTGAGGAGGCTGTTCAGCGCGGCGAGCTATTTGACGTGGTGGTGCTGGACCCTCCTGCCTTTGCGCGGTCGCAGAACGCGCGCGCGCAGGCATTGAAAGCCTATCGCCGCCTGAATATGCTGGGAATGCAGGTACTACGACCCGGTGGTATCCTGCTCACCTGTTCTTGCTCCGGGGTTGTTGGAATGGATGATGTGCTGGGAACGTTGTCCCAGGTCGCGCAACGTCTCCAGCGCACGGTACAGTTACTGGAGACGTACACGCATGGAGTAGACCACCCCATCAATCTGGCGATGCCTGAGACCGCCTATCTCAAGGCGGTGTTTTGCCGGGTGGAATGAGGATGATTATTTTGCTTTAAATTCCGGTTTGCGCTTCTGAGCGAATGCCAGCGGGCCTTCTCGCGCATCCTCTGTTTGGAGCAAACCGGCCATGAGGCGCTGCTCCAATTGCATTCCCTCGTCGAGCGTCATATTCAAGCCCTGGAGGATGGCCTGCTTGGCGGCTCGCAAGGCCAGCGGCCCGCGCTCTAGCAGGGTGGCAATCCAGCGTTCGACTTCGTTCATCAATTCGGCCTGTGGCACTACTTTGTTGATGAGGCCAATGTCGAAGGCTTCCCCGGCGCTGATGCGCCTGGCTGTCAAGATCAACTCCATCGCTTTTGCCAGAGGGATAGAGCGGGGGAGACGCTGCGTGCCACCGGCGGCGGGGATAATGCCCCAGCTTACTTCGGTCAGGCCAAAGACGGCATTTTCGGAGGCGATACGCAGATCGCAGGACAGCATCATCTCGAAGCCGCCCGCGAAGCAGTGACCATTAACGGCAGCGATCATCGGTTTCCAGCAATCAAAGCCACTGGTGATGCCACCGAATCCGCCCTGTATTGCCTGTCCACCGCCTGGAATAGCGCCGGTAAGCCGTGGAATGAGTGTTTTGAGGTCAGCCCCGGCTGAAAACGATTTATCTCCTGCGCCAGTCAATACGCCAATCCACAGATCGTCATCGTCGCGAAAATCGATCCAGGCGTTGCTGAGTTCCTGCATCGTTTCAGGATCAACGGCGTTGCGCGCCTCTGGCCGGTTGATGGTGATATAGGCGACACGCCCGCGCTTCTCGTAAAGAATAGCCATACTCGCTCGCTCCTTAAAAATAGTGGTGTGAGGATAGTTGCGTCATGGTAGCAGTGTAGCATCTGTGGATGAAAGAGAACAAGGCTTATCGGGTTTTTTTCGATAACGTCCTGTGTTTTGCACACACAGGGCGAAATTTAGAGAACTTTATGATATACTACACATCAATCCCCTCACCTGTTGTTGAAGAGTTGACGGAGAACATTGACGTTCTATGGTACAGACTATCGATGAAAGCCGGGCGCAACTCATTGCGGATTTGCAGGCGCGCGCGGAAGAGCAGGCGGAGCTGAATCGTATCGCCATTGCGCTAACCTCAGAATTTGATTTGCAACGCTTGTTGCAGATGATGACCGATGCTGCTCGTAAAGTGACCTCCGGCCAATTTGCCGCCTTTTTCCTGATACCGGAGATGACGGTGGCGGGAGAAGATAGCGTTGAACCGGCGAACAAAGTGATCTTCAACCTTGCCGCCATTTCGGGCGCGACTCTTGCCATTGAACAGCATTTTCTGCGAATGGGGCCGGTAGAGGGTATCGGCATACTGGAACCCATTTTCTGGGGCGGGGATTCCATCGTGGTTGATGATGTCCTGGCGGATGCGCGTTACGTGGGAGTGCCACGCGGACATATTCCTGTGCGCAGTTTCCTGGGAGTACAGTTGCGCACGCGGTCGGGTAGTATCATGGGCGCGTTCTTGATCGGTGATACCCAGCCTTCGCGTTTCAATGCGCGTCATGTCGAACTGATCGAGGCGTTGAGCGCGCAGGCTGCCGTCGCCATTCACAACGCGCACCTGGTGGCGCGCGAACGGCGTGCTATGGAGGAACACGCGGCAGAACTGGAACGGCAGGTGCGCGAGCGCACAGCAGAGTTGGAAAGGCGTAACCAGGAACTGAGCCAGTTTGCCACCGATTTGCAGGCTCTGCATCATGAACTGACCGAAGTGCAAAAACGACAGATGTTGGGCGATGAGCGCAGCCGCATCGCGCAAGAATTACATGACCGTGTGCAACAAACGCTGTTTACTATGGGTTTGAAGGCCGACTGGATCATGGGGCAATTGCCGGAGCATTCCGAATTGTCGCATCCGCTGCGCAGCATCAAGCAACTGGCCTCGCTCGGCACTGCGCAGGTGCGCGACGCCATATTCGCCCTCTCCTCCGACGAATTACAGGAGGGCGGCCTGGTAACTATGTTGTACATGCTCATCTCCAACCTGCGGGAGTCGTCTTCGCTGGAAGTTGATCTTGTGGTCGATGAATGGGCGGTTGCTTTGCCCCCCCATATTGAGAAAACATTGTTCACGCTGGCCCAGGAAGCCCTATCCAATGCTCGTCGCCACGCACAGGCTACCATTGTTATCGTCACTGTGCAGGCGAGCAGCGAACAGGCTATGCTGGTCGTGCAGGATAACGGCATTGGTCTTTCGCAGCAAACGTTGCAAAGCTATCGCAATAATACGATGCACCTGGGATTAAAAGGGATGCATCATCGCATTGAGGAACTGGGTGGACAGTTCATGCTTGCCAATGGTGAAGAGGGCGGCTTGATTGTGAAAGCGGTGGTACCTTTATGATTCGTCTACTTATCATCGATGACCATGAGATGGTGCGCGAAGGACTGAAAGCTATGTTGTCAGCCGAGCCGGATTTCACAATTGTGGGTGACGCGGCCAATGCTGAACAGGCTGTCACGCTCATCGAACGCCAGCATCCCGATGTTATCTTGCTTGATGTCCGGCTGCCGGGTACGAGCGGGATCGAGGTCTGCCGCACTGTCACAGAACGCTATCCGGAAATCGCCGTGATTATATTGACCACCTTCACCGACGAGTCGCTAGTGGAGCAATGTATCAAGGCAGGCGCGCGAGGCTTCATCGTCAAGGACATTGAACGCTTCGACCTCAAACGCTCGATTCGCGCCGTAGCGCGTGGCGAGGCCGCCATCGACACCAAAGCGGCTGTAGCGGTGTTGGCGCAGTTGCGTCGCTCTCCACAAAACAAAAACGAACCAACCCAGGAACCGCTCAGCTCGCAGCAGATCGTCATCCTGCGCCTGGTGGCTCAGGGCCTTTCGAGCCGCGAAATAGCTGCACGGCTGTACCTGAGCGAGAATACCGTTAAGGGCTATGTGCAGGAGATACTGCACCGCCTCGGTGTTAAGAATCGCACCGAGGCGGTGATGGTTGCGGTGAAGCAGGGGTGGTTATAGGCTTGCTCTAACAAAGCATACCTCCTTTCGCAGAAATCATCTGCTAAATTACCTCCATTCGTAGGTGACATCTATTCAACCCAATGTGCTACACTAGAATCAGTTGGGGCTGCATACCCTGGCGCGCAACCCTCCTCTTGTCTGGCGTGTTTCCTTTGAAGCGCAGGAATGTGCGCAATTTGGACCTGGAGGTGATACTTTGATTCCTGGTACCTTTGATTATCTAGTAGCGTGGAATCTGGACGAAGCCGTCGCCCTGCTAGATCGACATGGCGGTGACGCCAAAATCCTGGCCGGAGGCCAGAGCCTCATTCCCCTCATGCGGTTCCGCATTGCCGGGCCAACGGTGTTGATAGATATCAACCATATTGACAGTCTGGAGTACATCCAGGAGACGGACGGCACACTGCACATAGGCGCGTTGACGCGCGAAGCGGAACTGGACAACTCCCCGCTCATTCGGGAGCGATACCCCATTCTGCTCGATACCTCTTCGATGGTTGCCGACCCGGTTGTGCGCAACTGGGCCACCGTGGGCGGCAATATCGCTCATGCCGACCCCGCTAACGATCATCCTGCTACCATGCTGGCGCTTGGCGCGCGTATCGTCGCTCGCGGACCCGCTGGAGAGCGCGTCCTGTCAATCGACGAGTTTTTTACAGACGCGCCCTTTGAGACCGCGTTGGCACCCAATGAAGTGCTCACCGAGATTCGTATTCCCGCTCCGGTAGAGAGAAGCGGTGGCGCGTATTTCAAACTCGAACGCAAAGTCGGTGATTATGCGATCGCAGGCGCGGCTGCCTATATCGTGCTGGATGGCAGCGGCAACGTCAGCTATGCTGGTATTGGCTTAACTAACTTGGCGCAGGTTCCCATCAAAGCGCGCGCCGCTGAACAATCACTGCTGGGCAAACCACTGGATGATGCCGCTATACACGTTGCCGCCGACCTGGCTGCCGCTGCGACACACCCCACCAGCGATACGCGCGGCCCCGCCGATTACAAACGAGCGATGGCGCGTACTCTGACCGTGCGCGCCCTGCGTAAAGCGTTGGCCCGCGCTACAGGAGGTGAATAATTTGAGTACCCATCACATCTCTGTCACCATAAACGGCACGCCCTATGAGGGGGATGTTGAGTCAAGAATGTTGCTCGTCCACTGGATTCGCGATACGCTGCGCCTGACTGGTACGCATATTGGCTGTGATACAACCTCGTGCGGTGCGTGTACTATTCTGGTTGATGGCAAGTCCACCAAATCCTGCACCATGTTCGCGGTGCAGGCCGATGGTCGCCAACTTATGACTGTCGAAGGACTGGAGCAGGGCGACAAGCTGCACCCGTTGCAGGAGGGTTTTCACGAGGAACACGCGCTGCAATGTGGCTATTGCACGCCGGGCATGATGATGACCAGCCTGGCTCTCTTGCAGCGCAATCCCAATCCGACAGAACACGAAATCCGCGTGGGTATCTCTGGCAACCTCTGTCGTTGCACCGGTTACGTCAATATAGTGAAGGCAGTCCAGTACGCTGCTGAAAAAGATGCAGGCTGCTGAACAGGTGCCGGTTGGCGCGGAAGGAGGCGAGTAATGGCGACACATGTGCATTCGCACGCGCTTGGTGAATCGTACAAACGCAAAGAGGATGCGCGATTTATACGCGGACAGGGAAATTATGTCGATGATGTCTCTTTGCCGGGAATGCTGTATGGCGATATCGTGCGCAGTCCCTATGCACACGCGCTGATCAAAAATGTCGATATCAGCGAGGCTTTGAAGGTTCCGGGCGTGCTGGCCGTGATTACTGGCAAAGACCTGGATGCCGCCGGTCTGGCCTGGATGCCCACGCTTTCCGCGTGATACAGAGGCAGTGCTGGCGCTGGATCGCGTGATGTACCAGATGCAGGAAGTCGCATTCGTGGTTGCCACCAGCCGCTACGCTGCTGCTGATGGCGTTGCTGCCGTCAATGTAGATTACGAGCCATTGCCGGTGATCGTTGACCCAAAGAAGTCCATGCAGCCCGGGGCGGCCTTGCTGCGTCCCGATAAAAAGGAGAAGCAGCCCACCAACCAGATTTATCACTGGGAGACGGGCGACCGCGAGGGAACCGACGCGGCCTTCAAGGAGGCAGAGGCGAATGGCGTGGTCGTGCAAGCAGGATATGTACATTCCACGTATCCACCCTGCTCCCATTGAGACCTGCGGCTGTGTAGCTGACTTCCATAAATCGACGGGCAAACTGACAGTGTGGATGACCTCGCAGGCTCCGCACGTACATCGCACGCTTTTCGCGATTGTAGCCGGTTTGCCGGAGCATCGCATTCGTATCATCTCACCGGATGTTGGCGGCGGTTTTGGCAACAAGGTTCCCATCTATCCCGGTTACGTGTGCGCCGTTGTCGCTTCGATTACTACGGGCAAGCCGGTCAAGTGGATCGAGGATCGCACCGAGAACCTGTGTAGCACGGGTTTTGGACGCGACTATCATATCAAGGCCGAGATCGCGGCTGATAAAGATGGAACCGTCAAGGCGCTGCGCGTCTATACGCTGGCCGATCATGGCGCGTTCGACGCGGCTGCCCAGCCCACCAAATTCCCGGCTGGACTTTTCCACATCTGCACCGGCTCGTATGACTTCAAAAACGCCTTTGTCGAGGTGGACGCGGTGCATACCAATAAAGCGCCCGGCGGCATTGCCTATCGCTGCTCCTTCCGCGTGACTGAAGCATCGTACCTGATTGAGCGCGCTATGGATACGCTGGCGTATAAACTGGGCAAAGACGCGGCAGAACTGCGTTTTCAGAACTTCATCAAACCCGAAGCCTTCCCCTATCGTTCCGCGCTCGACTGGACCTTTGACAGCGGCAACTATGAAGGGGCTTTGAGACTGGCGATGAAGAACGTGGACTACGAGGGATTGCGACGCGAGCAGGTTGAGAAACGCGCGCGCGGCGAATTGATGGGCATAGGTATCTCCACCTTCACCGAGATCGTCGGCGCTGGCCCCGGCAAGCACTTTGATATAGCGGGTATCCAGATGTTCGATAGCTGCGAGATTCGCGTACATCCGACCGGCAAGGCGCTGGCGCGTATCGGCGTGCAGACGCAGGGCCAGGGGCACGAAACGACCTTCGCGCAGATCATCGGGGCTGAACTGGGTATGTCGCCCGACGATATCGACATCGAGCATGGCGATACCGATACCGCCCCCTACGGTCTGGGTACGTATGCCAGCCGCAGCACACCTGTAGCAGGCGCGGCCACCGCGCTGGCGGCTCGCAAAGTTCGTGATAAGGCCAAGAAGATCGCGGCCTACTTGCTCGAAGTGGGCGAGGAGGACCTGGAATGGGAGCCAGGCCGTTTCTTCGTCAAGGGCGCGCCAGCCAAAGGTAAGACCATCCAGGAACTGGCATTTGCGGCCTATACCAACTGCCCGCCATACCTGGAGCCAGGGTTGGAGGCCGTCAACTACTATGACCCACCCAATTTGACCTACCCGTTCGGTAGCTACATCTGTATCGTCGATATTGATCGTGGCACCGGACAGGTACATATCCGCCGCTTCATGGCGGTGGATGACTGTGGCACCATCATCAACCCCATGATTGTTGAGGGACAGATTCACGGTGGTCTAACGCAGGGACTTGCCCCGGCCATGTACGAGGAGTTGTCCTACGACGAGGATGGCAACGTGCAGGGCAGCAACTTCCAGGACTACCTCATCCCTACGTCGATGGAGACTCCGCATTGGGAGACCGACCGCACGGTTACGCCTTCTCCGCATCATCCCATCGGGGCTAAGGGCATTGGCGAGTCTCCCACGGTGGGCGCGCCACAGGCCATTGTCAATGCTGTTGTCGATGCGCTCGCGCATCTCGGCGTGCGCCACATCGACATTCCCCTTACCCCCTCGAAGGTGTGGAAAGTTCTTAACGAACACGGCGTAGCAGGGGATTAGTAGGCTGATATCAATCGGGTAGCCAGGGCGGGGGCAAGCCCTGCCCCTACCCTATACGAAGCCAATGCGAATATCGTATAGGGTAGGGGCAGGGCTTGCCCCCGCCCTGGAAGACCATTCCCCAGGGGGATCATATGACTGATACATTGCTCGAACTTGCCTATGCTTTATCAAAGGCTGCTGAACCTTTTGTGCTTGCCACCGTTGTGTGGTGCGAGCGGCCCACTTCGGCCAAACCGGGCGCGCGCGCTATTATTCAGGCCAATGGCGCCATAACGGGCTGGATTGGTGGGAGTTGCGCTCAACCTGTTGTGATTCGCGAGGCGCAGCGCATCTTGCGCGAAGGCGACGCCGCGTATCTGCTGCGGTTGGGAACATCTGAGACGGCCATAGAGCGCGGAAATATGCGTGTGTTTCCTATGAGTTGCGCCAGTGGAGGCTTGCTGGATATCTTTATGGAACCACATGTACCTTTACCTCAACTGGCCCTGATCGGCGATTCGCCGGTGATCAGCGCCTTGAAAAGCCTGGCGGAAGTCGTTGGTTTCTGGGTGACACAGCTTACATCCTCTGACCTCAGCCAGTTGTCAATCGATGAACATACCTCAATCGTTGTTGCTACGCACGGCTATTATGATGAAGACGTGCTGGAACAGGCATTGCGCAGCCCGGCGGCATATGTTGGCATGGTGGGAAGTCATAAACGCGCTGCTACCTGCCGGGACTACCTGCGAGCGTCTGGATTAGCAGAGCAGCAGATCGCGCGCCTGCGAGCGCCGGTGGGTCTGGATATTGGCGCGGTAACGCCTGCGGAAATTGCTGCCAGCATTCTGGCCGAGTTGGTGCAGGTGCGACATTCGGCTCAACAAAATGTCGTGTCGCAAGCGACGCCACAGGAAGAACTTGCGCAAAACTCACAACCTGTGCAAGACAGCCATACTGCTCTTGACCTGGTGTGTGGTATGATGGTAGAAATCGCCACTGCCCGGCATCACAGCGTGATGGATGGGCAAGACTTTTATTTCTGCTGTCCGGCCTGCAAGCGGCTGTTTGAACGTAATCCGCAGGAATACCTGGTCAAGAACGAAAGGTAGTTAATATATGGAGTTTTCTGGCACACAAAGCATCGCCGCGCCCATTGAAAAGGTCTGGTCTTTTTTAGAAGATGTTAATAATGTAGCGGCCTGCGCGCCTGGTTTCCAGAGCATGGAGGTGTTGGGCGAGGAACACTGGAAAGCCGTGGTCGGGGTCGGCATCGGCGCGGTCAAAGCTAAATTTACGATGGATGTGACACGCCCGGAGATGGAAAAACCTGCGCATATGGTGGTCAAAGGGCGCGGCAAAGCCCCCGGCAGCGCGGTTGACCTGAACGGCGACATGCATCTGACTGCGCTTGATAGCGAGCAGACACAGATGGACTGGAAGGCCAGTGTGGTTGTCAGTGGCACCATTGCCAGCGTGGGAGCGCGGCTTATGCAAGGCGTGGCTGAACGATTGACAGGCCAGTTCTTTGACTGCCTAAAATCTAAATTGCAAGCGGCGGAGGCCGATACGGCCACTACCAGTAGTTAGTAGAAGTTAGTAATATGGAAACGGCTGTCGAACGCTGGCAAGCCATCATCGATGCGCGCGCTAAACAGATGGATGCGGCATACGCGGAACTGGGGCGTAACAGCGCCGGTTACTGGGACCGGCGCGCGCGTCGCTACCACGACTCAACGAAAAATACAGTTGCCAGCGATCCCTTCTTTAATCGACTTCGTTCTATCGTCACGCCACAAACAAGCGTGCTTGACGTTGGCGCGGGCAGTGGCCGCTTTGCGTTAGCTCTCGCACATCTGGCTAAACAAGTCATTGCTGTTGAACCTAATGCGGCCATGTTGGAGTACCTGCGCCAGGATGCCGATGCTCTGAATCTCACCAATATTTCGTATAGCCAAAATGTATGGCAGGATGCCCCCGATGATCTGCAAGCTGATATTGTGATATGTAGTCACGTCCTCTATCCCATTCGCGATATTGTGCCATTCCTGGCAAGGCTCCAACGTGCGGCGCGGCAGAGTTGCTATATCTACATGCGCGCAACTCCTATGGATGCGTTGACGGCTCATCTATGGAAGCATTTTCATGGCGATGATCGCTGCTATTCTCCCAGCTATATCCATGCCCTGGATGTCCTGTTTGAAATGGACATCTATGCGAATGTTGAGGTTGTCTCACTGCCACCGAGTTTGCGCTATCCCTCACTGGATGTGGCTGTTGAGGAACTGGCGGAACTGTTGATCGTACCCGGTGGTGAGAAGACACGCGAGGAATTACGCGATTTGTTAGCCGGTTGGCTGGTCGGACGAGATGGTATGCTGGTCCCGCCTCCGCGTGAGATGGCGTGCGCGATAATGTGGTGGGAGAACTAAGCCTGGACTAGCTCTGGCTGGCACAGTCGTACAACTGCATTTCAAACCTGCCTCCTCCTGGTGGAGGGAAGCCGCCAGTTGATGGAGGTGTACCACCGGGCAAAGGCGAGTTATTATCAGGGTTCGACGACCAGAGAGTTGAGGAGACGACGCTACAGTGCGAACCTACCCACAGTGTGATGTTTTGTCTACCCGAATTGCCAAAACCGCCATTTTTAATCATCTCCTGAACCTGCGGCGGGAGATTGCTGAGGTTGGGTACGCCTTGCAGGTAGAAGAAACGCACGGTATTGTTTTTAATCAGCGTTTGTAGTTGTTGAACGGTTAGTATAGGATCGGTGCCCAGGAAGCCGCCGATGGCCATGACTGGTTTGCCCGTTGTCAGGATAAGAGGCTCGGCAGTGGTTGCGTTGAGCGTGGCAACGAGGAAGCGCGTGTTGCCCTTTTGCGTTTCCAGGTAGTGAATCAATTTGGGATCTGCCGTTTCGCTGTTCAATCTGTTCGTGTTTATACCAAACGCGTTGGTGCCTGTAGTTGATGATGGACCCGCGGACGGCAGCGTGCTGCTATTCCCTTGCCAAACTGAAAAGACGGACCAGGTGGTCGGCCCGAGCAGCAGCGCCAGTAGGCCTATCGCGATGAACGGGCTGGTGTTGATATGCCAGCTCGGAAGCAGTATCCCTACAATTTGCGCGATAGCCACAACAGCGCAGAAGCCAACAACAATGGGCGCGAGCCAGCCAGCCCAGGCGGGATAGAAAACAAGAATCCATACTTGCGCTCCAGCGGTAACGAGCAGAGCTATGGGGAGTAGCCATTTGCGTCCGTCGCCGCGCCGGTAATCTCGCCACATGGCGACCAGACCAATGCCCATCAGAGCGCAAATGGCGGGCGCGAACATCGAAAGATAATATTGATGAAAGAAGCCAGCTACGCTGAAGAACACGTACATGGTAGCTAACCACATGCCCCACAATATGAGCGATTGCTGGCGTGGGTTCAGGGGTAAGCGTATGCGTTCCTGCCAGGCAGCGGCTACTAATCCCAATATGGCTAATGGAATCAGCCAGCCAATTTGCCCGCCCAACTGTCGATTGAACAACCGGAATAGACCTGCATTCCCATTTTCACCCTGCCCTGAGGGTGCTATTACAGCCGTCGCAGAAGAGTTTCTGGAAATTGTAGCGCTTTGAACTCCATTATTCAAACCGAAGAGACGTTCAAGGCCATTGTACCCGAAAGCCAGTTCTAGCTCAGAGTTTGTCTGACTGGAACCAACATAGGGTCGCTGCGATGCCGGAGTAAGGTCAACCGCTACAACCCAGGAGAGCGAGACGACGAGCAGCACGAGCGCGGCCAGAAGTAGATGCAAGATGCGTTTGCGCCAGCTCAAGGGCGCGCCCAGCAGGTATACCAGCCCGAAAGCCGGAACGACCAGGTACGCCTGGAGTGTCTTGATATTGGAGCCTACGCCAACGAGTAGCGCGGTCAGCAGCAGCCAGCGCAGGTGTCCTTTTTCGGCGGCGAGGCTGACCGTCCAGCTTGCCAGCAACAGCGTCAGGACTAACAGGCTGTCAATCGTATTGTTGCGATTAGTGACAACGTTGATGGGGCTGATTGCCAGGGCCAGGGCGGCGATCAATCCCGCTACTGGCCCGAAAAGGCGGCGCGCCAGGTAGTAGAGCAGCGCGACCGACAGCACGCCAGCGATGGCCTCCGGCAGTAAAATGCTCAATCCGCTGAAGCCAAAGATTTTCGCGCTGGCAGCCTGTATCCAGAATCCGACCGGTGGCTTGTCAACGCTAACAAAGCCGCCTGGATCGAAGGAGACAAAAAAGAAAGTATGCCAGTTAGTCAGCATACTTTTTACGGCGGCAGCATAATAGGCGTTGGCGTAACCTTCCTGGTTGAGCTTGTACATGTTCAAGAACGCAGAAATGAGAAGGATCGCTCCCAGAGCGATGCGATGCCAGATTAGAGTATGTTGCAATTCGCTGTTATTATATACAGTATTTGATGCCTTATCGTCCTCAGTATCGGGTAATATCAATCTGTATCCTCCAGATTTGATTGTTAAGATTAGTTTTGTTCTGACAGAGTAGAGTATACTCTCATTTCGTTGATTTGACATAGCCCAAATGCCAGAAAACTTGCACATCGGGTTAAATAACAGGGCCAGCTAAAACCGCGCGGTTTTAGCTGGCCCTGTTCACAAGGCATCGGGTTAGATGATGGAATTTTCCAACTTCTCAAAAAAGGTTTTGAGGGAGTTCTTGGTGATGCCCTGACCGATAGGGTTGTTGGCGATGGCGATGGGGCCTTCGAGTTCTGCGTTGGCATCATAGGTCAGCAGCGCGCCGTCTGCTTCGTCGGCAATGCTGATCTGGCTGGTGGCGTTGACGGAACCGCCTCTGCCCTGACGTTTCACTTCCAGCACGAGCAGGTTGGGGTCCTGGCGCTGGGACATGCGAATGACGACGCCAAAGGGTCCCTTGAGTCCTGGCAAGGGAGTGGTGATATTCGCTTTGAGGCGCGTTGAGTCGAGCAGTTCGACCGAGTCGCAGCCAGGAATGCAGTTCTGCAAGACGCTGGGATTGAGTATAGCGTTAAATACCTGCCAGCTATTGGCCTTAAATTTGTGGGTGCCGTTCAGTTTCATAAACCCTTCCTCCAAAAAATATATTCTGGCCTTGAGTCATTTTCTTTGCGATGAGGCCAGTTTTGTTGCGGCTAATTCACGAAATACATTGTAACGGTTATGCGGTCTTCTTTCAAGCAGAGGGTAGTTTTCTACCTAAACTTCCTATAGAGCATAGGCATTTTGCCCGCTTGTTCCAGCTATGCGCTGGAGTTATATCTATATAGCAAGGTTGCGTTTCTTATCTCTTTTGCGCCTCGATGATAAACCAAATGTGCTATTTGCCCAAGAGGTTTTTTGCGCCTATGTTATACTGCTTCTAGCTGTGTCAGCTTATTTCATTGATGGATAGAAATAAGAGATTGTGTCATAGTACACATATGGGAGTGCATGATGGTAGGTCATGATGAACGAGACGATCAGGATCAGCAGCGATGGCACGCGCGCTTTGCGAAAGAAAGACGGGGGCTTTCTGTTTCGGTTAATGAAGCATTGGCCGATCCACTCCTGGAAGAAGACTTCGACGACGAATTGGAAGATGAGTGTGAGCCGATGCCGCCAGCGTCGCAAAAAATGCTCATCGCCCCACGTTTAAGCTTGCAGTCCAAACCGATGCCTGCTGTACATATAGTGCCCGATAAACTGGTCAGGCCGCAGCAAGTTGATCCATTGCCTGATACAAACCATGTTGAGGCATTGCCAGCCGCGCCAAAGAAGAAACGATTGGCAGGACGCAATACAAAAGTTCACTTGCAGGCTGTGCCTAAAACGGAGAAACGGAGCGCGAAAAAAATGGCTTCATCCCCTGGCATCATCGATTCGACCATTGTAGAGCAAGCTGTGCCTGCCATTGCTCTCCCAATTCCTGAGACTCGGACGAGCGAGCTTGTGACGGAGAGGTCCATCGCCGTGTCCCTGAAAAAAGATGAGAGGCCAGCGCGTGAAAAGCTGGCCGGTTCGGGTCAGATTCTTCAGGGACAGGCCGAGATTACCATCGAAAATTCGCATGTGTCCGCTTCGAGCGTGGTCATGATGAACTTGCTCGGCAACCCCGGTCCCGTCGTTGTACAATATTACACGCTGCTGCCCGATCATGGCTTCAAGGCCCATCTGAGCGCGCCTGTTACTGCTAACACGCCGTACAATTATGTGATTTTGCTGGGAGAACTGTTTTAGAGTTCGCCTTCAACTTCTCGCTTGAGGTGGCGAAAAAACTCTTTCATGAATGCGAAGCGTTCGCGGGCCAGTTCGCGCCCGGTGGCAGTTGTCATGCGGTCGGGCAGATTGCCGAAGAGGAGTTGAAATTCGATACTGGGCGAGTAATCTGGCCGCCGTCGAAACTGACGTACTAACGCCGGGTCAACTGGTTCCACTATCTCGTCTGGCACGGGCGCATAGACCTTTTGATTGTAGTGGCCTGTGATCATGTAGAGGCGTCCGATGCCGATGGCCCCCAGACAATCAATCTTATCGGCGTCATAAAGAATGCGCCCTTCCAGTGTCTGTGGGAGAACTCCGCCCGTCATGCGATGTTCGCGAATAGCCTGTTGCGCGGCTGGAATGGACGCCTGGGGAAATTGGGTATTCTGGAGTAGTTCCGCGGCCATTTCTGCGCCGATGAGGGCATGATCTCCGCCATGTCGCAGTTCGCGTGCCTGTCCGATGTCGTGCAGTGCCACCGCTGCCCAGATAGTCGGTAAATCGCCGCCTTCACGCGCCGAAATAGTGTCTGCCAGCGCCATCACACGCGCCAGGTGATCCAAATCGTGAGCGGCGTCTTCGCTGCCCTCGCGCTCCATCGTCTCTTTGGCGAGTTCCAGCAGCCAGTTTCTAAGCTGATTCAACGGTATCGATTCTCTCCAGCGCGGGTAAGGTAAAAATGAAGCGGCTTCCTTCGCCAATCATGCCACTGCTCTCAGCGTGAATTTCCCCACCGTGTAATTGAAGTAACTGGGCGACCAGGAAGAGACCCAGCCCGACGCCTTTGACCTTACTCTGGGAGGTATTAGGAGCGCGATAAAACCGCTCGAACAGTTGAGGGAGAGCTTCGGATGGTATGCTAATGCCCTTATCATCCACGCAAACTTCGATGACGTGTTTCCGCTCGCTGCTCAAACAACGGCGCATCTTGAGGGTAATAGGTCCACCGTAGGGACTGTATTTTATGGCATTCTCGACCAGATTCGCGATAACCTGGCGCAAGCGCGCGCTATCGCCCTT
Source organism: uncultured Chloroflexia bacterium (assembly GCA_963769535.1). Lineage (GTDB taxonomy): Bacteria > Chloroflexota > Ktedonobacteria > Ktedonobacterales > Ktedonobacteraceae > CF-113. The sequence goes on from CAVYMC010000012.1 coordinate 333,336, forward strand.
GACCAGGTAGGGACGGTCGCAAGGCTCGATGATACAGGTGATGGTATGGTCCGAGGTCGTCGAACTACTCTGGTTCATCACCTGCTGCGCTATTTCCGCCAGGTCTACATCAACCGGTGAGCTTAGAGTCAACTGACCGTTTGCGATCTGCGACGCCTCAAGGAATGTTTCAACAACACCTGTTAGATAGCGTGCCTGCTCTCCAATGATACCGAGGTTGGTAGTCGCCTTCGATAATACGGCCTGACCTGCCTCTGTTAGCTGTTTTTGAAGAGGCACAATATTTTTCGCGATCAACTGGCTTTGCGCAAGGATAACGGTGAGCGGTGTGCGAAATTCATGCGCGGTAATAGCCATGAAATCATCCTTGCTCTCGTTAGCCTCACGGAGCGCGGCTTCGCTGTTACGCGCTGCAAAGGCTTCTTGTTGCCAGAGCGATTGATCGACTGCCAGCCCTGCCAGTTGCGCGATGCCTTCAAGCACAGCGATATCCCAGATGCTAAACTCATGACGCTCTTGATGACTGGTTTCTGGCGGCGTAGCGCTTCCATTGGCGCCGGGGCGCGGCATCGACCGGTCCAAAAGTAATAGACCATGCACGCGCTTATTATGTTTGATGGGAGCAGCCAGCACTATCGCGTGACTGAGCGGGTTGAACTGGTAGGGCCATTGTTCCGGGCTTATCATGGTCGCGTGACCATCCATGACCTGCTGGAAAAAACCATGATAGTCGCCGGGATTGGGTTCAAGCCAGACATGCTGATCTTTCAGCCATTGTTCTTCGCCTTCTTCGCTAAATCCGATTGTGAACAGAGGAACGAATTTTTGTTGTTGTTCATCAAAGATTTGCACCGCGCCTTGTTCGCAATTGAGGGTGGTCAGCGTGCGTTCCAGCACGGTGCGCAAAATGGTATTGACATCCGTGACGCCCGAAACGGCTTCTGCCACGTGCAGCATCGTATCGAGAGCCTGGCGAATGCGCTGTTCCGCCCGTATAGCCTCACTGACATCGTGGAATGCGCTCACTACCCCGATCTGTTTTTCCTGGCTATCATACATGGGAGCGATGTTGATCTCAAGGATACGTTCGTCTCCATCGGCGCGACGGGTGACGAAACGCTCGGCGCGAATGCGTTCGCCGCGCAGCGCGCGTGTGAGCGGGAACTGCTCATCTGGCATGGACTGACCATCAACAGTATACGTGGGGTAACGTCTCAAAAAGGCGTTCAGGTGATTCTTATAATTTCTGGGCATACCCAGAAAGTGAGACGCGGCGTTATTGAGAATCATTACATTGCCGTGCATATCGGTCACGGTGATACCTTCGGTCATCGCGTGAAAGATAGCATCAAGCGTGGTGGCGCGCTCGGTGGCTTTTACAGCGGACTCGCGCACCTCGGCAAGCAGGCGAAATTTTTCGACTGCCAGGGCGCATTGAGCAGCGATATCCTGAGCATAGGCAATCTGACCCCCTGTTGGCTGAAAGGTATGCGTGTAGTAGTTGACGAAAGCCAATCCAACGCATCTATCGGGCGTATTCAGGCGGGTCTCATTGACGACCTGCTGATTTGTTGCGCTCGCGCTTACAATCATCGGAACAATAATTGTGTTGCGCAATCCTACCTGGCGATAGAAGAGGATTTCTTCTACTTCGAGTTCTTCCTCTTTGACATATAACGGCTGCCCGGTAATGGCGATGTGGTGGCAGTTGGGGAGATGCGCCAGTTGCACCCTCCCGTTCACATTAGGTGGAGTGTGTCCGAAGTGACTGCTCACCAGGCGTAGATCGTCGCCTTCGATGAGCGCGATCGCGCCGCCGTCAGCGCCCAGGGCACGCGCCAGGTTATCCATGGCTATCCTGAAAACAGTGGATAGGTCTTCGCTGGCGTTGACAGCGAGAGCTACCTGGTAGATGGAACGCACGCGCTCGATGAGGCGTTCCGCGCGTTGGCGTTCCGCCTGCGCCTGTTGGTACAAACGCGCGTTGTCTATGGCGACGGCTGCCTGCTGTCCGATGGCGCGGGCCAGTTGCAGTTGCTTTGGCGTAAATGCGCGTGACTGCGCGGGATCATCGAGGGAGAGCATACCGACGGGGCGCCCCTCACGAATAAGGGCGACCAATAACATTGAGCGCACCAGGAAGGTATCGGCCAGGTTCTTCATAGAAGGTTCTGCCCGTAAATCTTCCAGATACAACATGCCTTCTGATTGCAACAGGTGTTGCACTGCCGGGTCGTCAACAGGTAATGAACTGCGATACCAGAGAGCATCAGCCGCCCTGATGGTCTTGCGATCCAGAATTTGCGAAGCAAGGTGGTACGTTTGCGGGCGTAAGGTGCTACGCGCATCTTCCAGCAGCCACACGGCGCAGCGTTTCACTTCGCATACCTCGGTTGTGCGTTTTACCAGCACCTGCAAAATATGTTCAAGGTCAAGAGAAGATGCGAGCAATTCTGCCAGTTCGCGCAGTATCTCGCTCTCGCGCAGTGCGTCCTGCAGGCGAATATGCTCCTCCGGGTCAGGCGTAGGGTGTTGATCGGCTAACATGTGCTGGACCTCGTTATTGCTTGCAAGTAAATATGTACCGGCGGTATGAGAAGTTCCTTTGCTCTAAACCTGGTGGTGATCTAAGTTTGTCAAGTTGGAGTGGAGACATCATTGGAGAAGGCACAATAGCTACAATCAGCAAGCGCACATAACGCTGTTGGAACTGATAGCCTGTATTTTCTCCTGTACAGAGTGTAGCAGATGCGCGCGCTTTGCGTCAAGCAAAAAGGGACTTTTTGGTACAAATTCGGCTATCTTATTATCGTGAATAGTGGAGTGGTATAATAGAGTCGCAAAATGAAGCATAAAAAGAAGGAACGTATGAATGGCTCTTAGTATTGGCGTTGTTCGGCAGGAGAATACCTGGAAAACGTGTATGACGGAACAGGGAAAGCTCGTTGAGCAACACACTTTTGATAATGCTATGAAAACCCTGGCCTACCTGACACAAACCTGCGCCCAGTATCCCGAATTGACGCTTGCCGTCTCCCTTGCCTGCGAAACGCCCTTTCTGTCGTTAAGCGACTCGACGGCGCTTCAATGGGAGGCCCTCCTGACTTTTCCTTTCAAAGACTGGACAACATCGGAAGCTCGTGAATTTCTCATAGCCATCAAAGAGATTAACCTGCACAGTTATCTGATCCCTTCGATGCGCTATTTGCCTGGTATCCCATTGTACAGGAAGTTATCGTCCAGGTCTTTGGGGAGTTCCAATGATATTTGCGTCGTTGCCGCGCTTCTCTCTCGATTGAGAGAGCGAGAGGCAACATGGTCTGAGATGCAATTATTTTGTGTTCAGGTCAATCGCCAGTTTAAGAGCATTCAGGCGTTGGAAGATGGTTGTATTGTCAATAGTATGGCGGTTGAGGTCTTCTCAAATGTGGATGATACGATCATGCAGGTAGAGTACGAACGGGCGTTATGGGAAGGGCTAACGCAGGATATAGCCGGGTTGATGGCAATCCACCATATTGAAGATATCGTCGCGCTGGGCGACTATCAGGAGGCGTTCATCGACCATTTTGCCGAAAACTACCAGGTGTACCTGTTCCCTTCCATCGAGGCCGAAACAGCCGGTTTTGAATGCGCTCTGGGCGCTGCTGTGCTTGCCGAGGGTCTCTTTCTGGCTGGCAAGGCGCATGAGATCGTCGAACGACTGAGTATACGTGAAGCTTGTAATGATTCTATTGTGACTTTGGATGAGTTCAAAACCACCACCTAAAACGCCGGGCATTGCATCGTTGCTCTGGGATTTAGTGAGATTGAGCGCGAAAGCCTTGTGGGGCAGCCGCGTCAATCCAGTGCGACCTATTGTGGAACGACAACAGGCGCTGGCCGTGTTGGGTCTGCCACCCGATGCTACTCATCAGCAGATTAAGCGCCGTTATCGCGAACTCGCCAAAAAATACCACCCCGATCTAGGTGGCGATCAAAAAGAGATGCGACGTATCATCGCCGCGTACCAGTTGCTCATGAAAAGTGCGCCTTCCTGATCCTCTCCCGGCTCAAGCACGAGAGGTTCCCTCGCCTACCCCAACGCTTCCAGCCTACCTCGTCGGTAGACCAGCTCTAGTCGGTTCGGCGCAGGACTTTGGGACAGACGCGCTCCGGCGCGGGGGATGCCCACGCTTCGGGGCAGGGATTGCCCCTCATTCGCACGCTGTTGTAAGACCTCTACCGCTGCCAACAGGCGCAGATCCGCACCTTCCCAGGAGTCCTGGGCAATAGAGGGAATCGGGTTTGGGAAGTCAAGATGAGCCGCAAGGAATGCCGAATACAGGTCACGCTGCACGGGGCCGATGCCGCAGGCGCAGTGGTGCCAGCGTTGCGAGAGCGGCTTTTTCACATACGTCTTACAGCCGTGACAGTACTGGGACAGTTTAGTCGCTCGTGTGGGAAACTCGCTCAGGGTGCCGCCGGTGCTTGCAACCGTGCGTCTCAAGTGGTCTATGAACATCCCTGGGGCGTTGCGTCCCACGCTCTTACCATATTGTTTCTGCCAGGCTTTGTAAGAGAGCTTTTCGGTACGAATGGTGTTGCCACGGCGGATGATCTGATGCACAAGGCGTCCGTGGAGACTCTTGCGATGGGCCGCTAGCTTACGCTCTTTAGCGGCAAGACGATGCCTCGTTGCGAGATAGCCCTTGCTGTTTTTCCAGACAAGACGCCGCTTGCCGTGCTTCTTGATACGGCCTTTCTCGTCGTAGTTCTGTGGGTTATTGGCGCGGCGTTGGCGGTCCAGCTTGCGCTGTAAACGGCGTTTGGCGCGCGCGTCGGGCTTGAGTTCTTCGCACAAGGGCTGAAGCTGTGCCTCACCCTCCTGTGGCACAATGGCGATGGTTGAGGGGCCTAGATCAAGCCCGACAACACCCGTTCCGAACACAACCAACTTATGGTAGTCGGTTTGCTACTGTCTGGTCTGTATACACCATATTATATATAACAATTTTATGGTAGTCAAGTAGTAAGTATCAGGATATTATATTATATTATACATATCTGGTTTACTCACCATTCGCGTAATCGCGAGAAGGAAAAACGAATTATTCTGGGTGAAAACAGTGAAATGAACACCAGAATGGCCCATTTCGCTTGGTTTCACAGCTATCTGAGAAATTTTCATCTCGTTCGATGAAATGAGATTGCCTCAAGTGGGGAAAGTAACCATTAAAAAATGGCTATTTTCCCCATCAAGTGGGGCTTATAATTCGTTTTAGTCAAATTTTATTAAGCGAATGGTGAGGTTCATGGTAGTAGTTGGCAAATTAGCAACGGGAGTGGAGAACACTCCTCGAATTGAGAAATCCCAATGTGGCAGACTGGGTTTCGCTGCCTCGTATTGAGCGATATGAGGGACAAGCACAGACAGTCGGACAGGCGCAAAAGCCCATAGAAGTTGGGCGGGATTCTCATCTGGATATGTTGCTCTTGGTAGATCTTCAGTTGCTATAAGGCGGGGTGAGTTACTTGCGCTTCCTTGGAGTGATCTCATTTTTGACACTATAGGCTCAGCGTTATGTGGCAAAAGTGCAGGGCATAGGTTATGTTGAGCTTGAGACAAAAACAAAAGCGGGTCGGCGAAAGATTCTCCGATCAGTGGAAAAATTTACTCCATCCGTCAAAGACGTTACTCCACAACATTAACAGAAAGACAATTATCGTAACTGCTCAGGTAAGCTAGACTACTCGAAAGCAGGCAGGACGGGATGCCCCTGCAAGGTGGCCTCCAAGGCACCCAGCAGATGCCAGCCTTGCTTGCGCAAGGTCGACAAGTAGCTGCGAATGCGGCAAAAGGCGACCGCGCCGGCCTGGCTGCGAAAGGAGCCGGAGATTTTTTGCTGCACTTTGACCATGCGCACATCGCGCTCGGCTTGATTGTTGTCAAAAGGGACCGCGAGGCGGTGCAGGAAGGCCAGCACGGCCTGCTGGTCAGCGAGCAAGCGATCCAGCAGGTTGCGCGCCGCACTCTGTTTGACGCGCCCTTTGTGTCCAGGGGGAGCCTGCGCGTAGGGAGTGGTGGCATCGGCCTGAGCCACGATGGTCACGAACTGGGCTTGCCAATCGGCGACCTCCAGCGCATGCAACGAGGGCAGTCCTTGGGCGCGGGCCTGCTCCGTAGCCGCTTTCATGTCCAACAGCAGATCGATGAGTTCGGCGGCCCAAGCCAGTCCGTGCTCTTCGGCCAGGTAGGTCAACTCGCGCAGCAGATGCACCAGGCAGAGCGCATGCTGACAGGCGTAGTGGAAGTAGGCGCGCCACCCATCATGCACACTGGCGCCGCCAAACCGAGGCAGGATGTCGATCGCGTCCAGAGCCTCTTGGCCGCGCTTGGCATGCACCGCGTAGTGGGTCAACTGCTCGGTACAGGCTACATGCAGCCACTGCCGGTGGCCGCTGACGTAGAGGCCCGTCTCATCCTGATGCAAGACCTCCACCTTGGTCAGGGCCTGCTTGATCTGCTCTTCCACTGGCTGCAAGGTCGCGGCGCAGCGCTCGAATCAGGCAAGCCAGCGTCCCTTCCGAGAGGGTCGCCCCCAGCAGATCGGAGAGCACTTCACAGGCGCGCGCCCAGGGCAAGAGTTGCTGCTGCACCAGGTACACCGCCATGGCTCCCAGACGCGGGCCGTATTGCACGGGAGCTGCGACCTCGGGCGGGAACGAGGCCACCGTGATGTGCTGACAGGCCGGACACTGTTTCTGCTCGGCCTGATGCTCCGCCACCCACAGCCGCGGGGTCGGCACATCGACCACCTGGCGCCGTTCCACCTGCAAGCGCGGCACCGCGCACAAATCCTGCTGACAGGTGGCACACCTCGTGACGGCATGCACCACGACTTCATCGGGACAGTCTGTGCCACTGCAACGTCGTCCCCTCGTGACCTGGCTGCCCACCGCCTTGCTTCCCGCTTTTCTTCCGCAGGCTCTTAGGCTGTCGCACGAAGCGGTCAGAGGAGGGAGGCAAGTGACTGTTATGGCTGTCTTTGGCCTCGCGCTCTTGCAAGGCTTGCACCTGCTGCTGCAACTGCGCGATCAGTAGAGCTTGTTGGGTCACTACCTCGCGCAACGGCAGCAGTTCGGCTACCAGCGCGTTAAGGGTGCGATTCTCTTCCTGCATCTCGGCGATTTCTTCTGGTGTCATAGCTGTACTGTAAACGGTTTCCTTTCCTTTTGCAAGTTTCTAGGACACCTGAGTAGTTACCAATTATCATTAAAGGAAAAACAATTATGGTAATAGTATTAAGCATGCCCCAAAGGAACAGTATAACGACTGCAACTACGATAGAGATCCAGGCCTTATCGGAATTCTTTAGCGGCTTCAGAAAGCCTCTTACTAAGAAAGATAACTCTGATGCGAACTGTTCTGCTTTTTGCACCAGGGTCAGCGAATTAAGTACATCTTCTTTGCCTTTATAAGCTTCAGCATTGTTACTATCAAGTTTCAGAGCTTGGTTAAAAGCGGCTAATGCTTCCTGATAGCGCTCGAGAGCACAGAGAGCATTGCCTTTACCAATGTAGACATCCACGTACGATCTGAGGCGAAGAGATAGCTCAAAGGCGCTATCAGCCTCCTCATAGCGGTTGAGTTCGCATAAAGCCCGGCCTCTATAATAGTAGATATTAGGATCATCTGGGCCGAGGGCAAGCGCTTGGGCAAATACTGTTAGGGCTTTCTCATAGTCCTTGAGTTCGTAGAGTATTCTGCCCTTGCAGGAGCAAGCCTCGGCGCTCGCTGGATCAAGTTGGAGCGCTTGGTCAAAAGCAGCCAAAGCCTCCTGATAAGCATTGGCAGAACCGAGATGGAGTGCTTGCTCGAAAGCAGCTAACGCTTCCCGATAGTGCTTGAGGCCACAAAGAGCCTTACCTTTATCAAGGTAGGCCCTGGCACTCTCATGATCAAGTTGGAGCGCTTGGTCAAAAGCAGTCAGGGCTTCCTCATAGCGGTTGAGTTCGTAGAGAATTCGCCCCTTATAGTAGTGAGCATCGGCGCTGTTCGGAGCAACGCGAATTGTCTGGTCAAAAGTCTTCAGCGCTTCCTCATAACGCTTGAGTTTATAGAGCGTCAGCCCTATGTGGTAATAAGCATCAGGATTATTGAAGTCAAGGTGGCGAGAGTGGTCAAAGGCTATCAGGGCTTCCTCAAAACGCTCGAGCTGGTAAAGGCTTCGGCCTTTGTAGCAATAAGCGTCGGCACTATTTGGAGCAAGGCGGATTGCCTGGTCAAAAGCAGTGAGTGATTCTTGGTAGCGCTTGAGTTGGTAAAGGCTTCGGCTTTTGTAGCGGTAAGCATCGGGACTCTCAGGTGAGAGGCGAAGCGCCTGATCAAAGGCATTGAGAGCCTCCTCATAGCGATTGAGGCCATAGGAGGCATAGCCTTGATTTAACCACCGCTTCGTACTCATATCCTCGACTACTTTTCGTATCCCCTTAGCAACAAGGGTGAAGGCTTCATCTCTATTTTCCCAACTAGTGATTGGTTTGCCATTGTCAGGCAGTGGCGTAAGATTGCTGAACGGGGCCTTACTCCAATCGACAGCGCGCAGAATGATCGGTATTACCTGGGCGTCTCCAGCTTTGTGTCGTTCTAAAGCTCCTTGCATCTCTACGCTGTAGCAGGAGTTAGAATCTAGGAAGTCAGCACTCACTAGGAGCAATATGAGATCGGCAGTTTTCAGACGTGTCTCGATCTCCCGTGCCATTTCCTCTCCTGCGTCAACCTTGCCCTTGTGCCAACTCGTAAAGAGACCCTCCCATCGCAAAATGCTGAGGTGTTTCTCAAGCTGGCGCAGCAGTTCTTCATCCTTTTCAGACGCATAGGAATAGAAAATTTGAATGGCATTTATAGGTTCTGCTGCCATTTCTTGCTCCTTACCAACGTGAGGGCTTCTCTCTCCTGCACTCATGCAAAAGTAAAGACTTCGAGGCTCTTGGGAGCTTACACTCCCAAGAAAAGCTCAATACTCCCTTGTAGGAAATATACAAAGTCGAGTCCCAGGGGGGTCAGTCTTTAGAGTTTCTTTCCTCTTCATCGGCCGTTGCTTGAAACTGCGATGGCACATTGGCGAGACGCAAAGCTTTATCCAATTCCGCGTTGCCTGCTTGATCGTCGCCCTGCTTGATCAGATATGCTCCAAGCATCTTGTGGACACGAATTTTCGCGCCCAGGCGATCGGTGCGCTCCAATTCTGCCAGCGCTTGTCGAAAAGCAACGATTGCTTCGGGATCGTTGCCCGCCGCCAGGATTTGCCCTTTGGTCATGTAGGCATCGGCACGCCTGAGAATGTAACTGTCTTTTCCCGCTTTCAATGCTCTATCAATATACTCCAGCGCGGTTGTACACTGTTTGGCATCTAATTCGACGCTTGCCAGGTAACACGCGGCGGCAGAGACGATATTTGCCCGCTCTTTAAGAGTATAGCGTTTCACCTTTTCCGCGATGTCGGGCGACCTGTCATGTTGCGTTTGATCCAGGGTTGGAGACCATTCATCCAGCACCTTTTTGAGCCGTACTCGAGCCGCGTCGAGGTCCTCCATCGCCTGCTCTATCAGCGCTATCTGACAGTTCATGAGCGCGCTGCGGGACAGTTCGTTGATCGTGTTATAGAGGGTGCAGGCATTTTCGGCGTAGCCAAGAGATTGCTGCATCATTGATAGAAAAGCTATTTTCGCCTCTTGATCCTGCTTGTTGCCATTTTCTGCCTCATTCCAGAGCTTATACGCCTGTTCATAGAGAACTAGCGACATGCCCCATTGCGCCTCAGCAACCAGACGCAGGGGAGTACCGGCATTCATATGAACACGCGCATCCTGGAACTGTTCATAAGCTGTTTCATACTGACCAAGTTCCCTTGAAGCTGCAGCCAGGTGCAGGCGCAGCAGGAGCGCCTCCATGTGCTGATCAGGGGATATGTAATCTGGTAATATCGCATACGCCGAGCGAAATTCTTGCTGAGCCGCCAGGAACTCGCGCATGTTGAAAAAGCACTGACCTTTTAACGCAATGATACGCCAGCGCAATGTAGCGGACACATGTGTCAACGATAAATTCTGCAACTGTTCAAACGCGCGCAGAGGATGTTTCGTTTCCAGAAGTTGCGTTGCGAGTACGCGCTTCTCTTCGATCTTCTGGTACTGATGCGTTTCGGCTTCGGTCTCGCGATGCTGCTGCGCTAATTGTGATAGCTCCTCCAGGGGCAAGTGCAATTGCGCAGCCAGGAACTTGAGACTATCTGCCGATGGCTCTATTTTATTGCGCTCGATTTGTGAAATGAGACTGGTGCTATATTCTTTACCGGCTACCCCGGCTAGCGAAAGTCCCTGAGCCTGGCGCGCAGCTCGAATTCTTCCACCCAGGGTATCCGGGGATACTACTTTTAATGGACGTGGCATTTTTCAAAAAAACCTTCCTGTCCGAAGGGCTTTACACCTATCGGAATATGGACTTTCAGTGAGTATATATGAACATTAAACATAGATGAACCAAACAGCATAAAGAAAACATTTCAAATAATAACTATTATAACACATATACGTTTGCTTATAAGCTTGGTTACAACGAAATAAAATGTTTTTCCACCCTTATTTCTCCCATGTTATGAAGTGACCATTTACAGTACGTTTTTTAAATGAGAAAAGTTCCCAATAAAGATAACACATCGCGCAAGAGTAGTCCATAGGTATTATGACGTATTTTTTCACCTCTTCATCGCGCTTATGCCTATATTTTTATGTTGTAAAATGAATATTGAAAAATGAAGCTGAATTGCTAATTTTTGTTGATAATATTGATACCTGTGGTGTATAAAGGAGAAGAGGTCTGCTCTCTTGTTTTGTATAGCGCGAAGCGGTGAGGATCGGTTAATAGAACATATGCCCTATTTCCTATTGACAGGAAGAATAGAACACTGTATGCTGAAGACACATGAATAGCCAGATGAAGAGAGGAATCAGGAGTATGGCACGGTCCGCCAAATTATCCCCGACAACGCAAGATGAACGCGAGTTGAATGGTCAACTTTCGTTGTTTCATACAAACACGAAGAAATTCGATGACGAAAAAGAAAATACGACGAAAAAGGAAGCTGCGCCCGCCAGTAATGATAAGCCGATGGGAAAAACAAAGAAAGCGTCCAATACCAATTATTCAGCCGCAGATATCCAGGTGCTCGAAGGCATCGCAGCTATTCGCCATCGTCCCGGTATGTATATCGGTTCTACGTCCGCAACGGGCTTATTGCACCTGATCTGGGAGGCGCTGGACAACGCTGTTGATGAAGCGGTGGCCGGGTTTGGCAAAAATATCTGGGTGAGCCTTGATCGTGAAGGCTGGGTGACGGTACGCGACGAGGCGCGTGGGATGCCCTTTGATATGATGCTCTACCAGGGCGAGTATTTGCCTGCCGCGACGGTTATTTTAACGGTGCCGCATTCCGGCGGTAAATTTGAAGAGGGCGTCTATAAGACGGCGGGCGGGCTGCACGGCGTGGGTTCGACCGTAATCAACGCGCTCTCTGAGAAGCTAGAAATGACCATCTGGAAAGACGGGCAGGAGTTCCGGCAGGTGTTCAGTCGCGGCACGGCCCTGCCGCATGAAGTGCTGTTATGCGATCCGAAGCTGCATGGCACGCGCCTGCGCTGGTTGTACGACCGCAGCATTTTCGATAGCGATGCCTATTATTCGCTCGAAGCCATTGAAAGCCGCCTGAAAGCCGCTGCCTACCTCAATCGCGGCGTGACCTTTCACCTGGACGCCTGGGATGATGATGCCGAGCAGCAGGTGCAGCGCGTCTACTTCTCGCGTGAAGGGCTGCCGGATTATGCGCGCGAGCTGGCGACCGGCACCAATACGCCTCTTTTCAAACAGGTGATTGGCATTGCCAAAGATAAAGACGCCGTGCAGGTAGAGGTCGCTTTGCAACCCACCAGCGGCTACAAGATCACCATGTACAGCTATGCCAACGCCGTGCGCACTCGCGATGGCGGCGTGCATGAAACAGGCTTCAAGGCTGCCCTGACCAAAGTGGTCAACGATTACGCGCTGAAATGGGGCGTGATTAAGAGCCGCGAGAAAGATGGCTTCAAGCCAGAGGTCATCCAGCAGGGATTGAACGTGGTGATCTCGGTGAAGCTGGTCAACCCGCAGTTTCAGGGACAGACCAAAGACCGTTTGAACAATGCGCCTGTCGAGGGTATCGTGCGTTCGGTTGTTGACGAGGGCCTGAAAGAATGGTTTGAACGCAATGCTGCTGCCGGAAAAGACTGGCTCAAGCGCATCCTGCAAATGCAGAAGGCGCGCAACGAGGCGCAATTGGTGGAAGAACTGGCGCGCGCTGGCAACAAGAAAAACGGCGAGTTGATCGATACCTCGCTCTCGAAGAAGTTCCTGCGCTGCAACACAAACGATCCCTCACGCGCCGAGCTGTTCATCGTGGAAGGAGACTCCGCCGGCGGCAGCGCTGGTCAGGGACGTTTCTCCGATTTCCAGGCCATATTGAAGCTCAAAGGCAAGCCGCTCAACGTGGCGAAAGCCGATTTGAAGCGAATCGTTGAAAACGAAGAGATACGCACCATCATCAACGTGTTAGGAACCGGCACGCGCGACTCTTTTGACATTTCTCGTCTAAAGTTTAATCGCGTGATTATCGCCACTGACGCCGATGTGGATGGCTTGCATATCCAGTGCCTGTTGCTGACGCTCTTCTACCAGGAGTTCAGCGACCTGATCGAACGCGGGCATGTCTTCATTGCCTGCCCCCCGTTATATTCGGTCAAGTATAAGGGCAAGCTGACCTGGCTGCTGGACGACGAGGCGCGCTTGCAATTCCTGAAAACGCGGCAGGACGCGCAGGACCTGGAGTTCAAACGCTTCAAGGGTCTGGGTGAGATGAACGCTCGGGAGTTGCGCGAGACCATGTTTGAGCCGTCGCATCGCACCCTCAAGCGCGTCACGATGGAAGATGGCGTGCTGGCTGCCCGGCTGGTCGGTGAACTGATGGAAGACGAAAATGCCGAGGCTCGCCGGGTCTTTCTGGCGGAACACTCACGCAAGATTAAGGAATTGGACGTATAAGACATGGCTCGAAACTTAGAAACTTCGACGGAAGTTGGCACGATCCGTGAAGAAGAATTTTCCGTCATCATCTCCCAGGCTTTCGCTACGTATGGCCTGTCAGTTGTTACTGATCGCGCTTTGCCCGACGCGCGCGATGGCCTGAAACCGGTGCAGCGACGCATTCTGGCCGGGATGCGCAATGCGCGTTTTCTCTCTACGCATACCACAGTAAAAAGCGCGGAAGTGGTCGGTCTCATTCTGGGTAACTATCATCCACACGGCGACGCCTCGGTCTATGATGCAGCCGTGCGCCTGGCCCAGCCCTTTACGCTGCGTTACCCGCTAATAGAGGGGCAGGGCAATATGGGCAGCGAAGATGGCGACGCGCCCGCCGCCTATCGCTATACCGAAATGCGCCTCTCGCCCCTGGCTGAAGCGTTGATGGCGGATATGGAGCGCGAAACGGTGCCTCTGCACCCGACGTATAAACAGGACCCGAAGGTGCAGGAACCCGATTATCTGCCTGGCAGAATCCCGCCTGTCGTCAATCCATCGAGCGGTATCGCGGTGGGTCTCTCCACCAACATCCCACCGCATAACCTGACCGAAGTGCTGCGCGCCTGTATCGCCCTGTTGGATCGTCCAACCATGAGCATTGAACAATTGATGACCTACATACAGGGGCCGGACTTCTGCCAGGGTGGGCGCGTAATGGGCATCGAGGGTACTAAAGATTACCTGACAACGGGCAAGGGACGTATCATTGTGCGAGCCGAGGTGCGCCTGGAAGAGACGCCGCGCAATCGTTCGCTGGTGGTGACGCAGATACCGCCCATTGGCCGCGACAAAGTCAAAGCCTCGATAGTCAAAGCCATCAATGCGCGTAAGCTCGAAGGTCTGTTGCCCGACGTGCGCGACGAGAGCGATACCGAAAAGGGAACGCGCATCGTGCTGGAATTGCGCAAAGATGCCGATGCCGCGCAGACGCTTTCACAGCTTTTCACCGAAACGGACTTGCAGATCGCGCAGTCGTTCCAGATGGTCTTCCTGTTTGGCGAGCCTATGCAGGCCGCGCGCCATCCCAAACAGGTTGGGATGCTCGAACTGCTCAATTACTGGAACGCGCACCAGGTGGATGTCATCACGCGCCGCGCCCAGTTTGACCTGCGCAAGGCGCGCGAACGCCTGCACGTCGTGGAGGGTCTGATTATCGGCGCAACCCACGCTGATCGCATTGTGAAGATTTTCCAGCAGGCTGAAGATCGCGCCGACGCCCGTAAAAAGATTGAGACGACCTATAAATTGACGCCAGCGCAATCGGAGGTCATCGCTTCTATGACGCTGGCCCAGGTGACGCGCCTGGATGCCAGTAAATATGCCAAAGAAAAAGAGGAATTACAGGCGCGTATCAGCGAACTGGAGCATCTACTGGCAAATCGCGAAGCGCTGATCGCTTTGCTTAAGAAGGAAATGCAGCAACTCATCAAGCAATTTGGTGATGAGCGGCGCACTGTTATTGAAGTCGAGGGACAGGCCAACGCGCCCGTTACCGAGGTTGCCAGCCTGCATGAACGCGAGCCAATGGCGCTTGCCTGTACGCGCTCAGGTGCGATCAAGTCGCTGCCTGTCGATGCCTACGCGCCTAAAGGCAAAAATGGCGATGCGACCTATACGCCCGTGCGCGGCGATGAACAACTGCGCCAGGTTATGCTCTCCACATCGCAGGATTATGTGTTGTGCGTCTGCTCCACCGGGCGCGTGTTCCAGATCGCGGCCCATCGCATTCCGCAAGGTACTCGTCCGGCGAAAGGCGAGCCCCTGCGCAAGCTGCTGTCGCTGGCCCAGGGAGAAGAGGTTTTGACATTGCTGCCATTAGAGGCGTTTGACGAAGACCGCTACCTTGTCACGTTCAGCAAACTGGGCAAAGTCAAAAAATCGCCCTTGAGTGACTACAAAACGGCGGATTCCAACGGCGTGCAAGATATGAAACTGGCGGAGGGCGATAGTGTGGTTGCTGCGCTCATTTCGCGCGGACAGGGCGAATACCTGGTGACAACCGACAACGCGCAAACGCTGCGTTTCAGCGACGAAAATCTACGCCCGCAGGGACGAGTTGGTCAGGGAGTGGCCTGTATCGCGCTTGCCCCGAACACGAAGGTGGTCAGCGCGAGCTACCTGGATAGCGAGGAAGAGAATACGGCCAGCAATCCGTTAAGCCTGTTTGTGCTAACTGAAAGCGGCCTGGCGAAGAAGGTTCCTCTAAGTCAGTACCCGGCCAAGGGCCGCGCCACCGGGGGGGTTGTGACAACCGAACTGGTCGGCAAAGACAAAGTATTGTTCGCCAGCATCATCAATGAACGCCAGCATTTCCTGATTATTACCAATGGCGATAGCAACGAATCAGCCAACGTTGTGAAAGCATCCGAGATCAAAATGTTCTCTCGTTCCAGAAAAGGGACGCCGCTTGTCAAAGGCCATATCATCGGCGTTGTGGAGTTGACCTCATAATAGAGGTGGAATGGGAGGGAGTTATGCGCGTAATAAGCCTGCACGATACAGGTGAAATAGAGCGCTATTTGCGCCAGCATACGCTCATTCACCTGTACGAGCTTGGCGATCTCGACGACTTTTTCTGGCAACACACGACATGGTATGCTTTCAAAGAGGCGGAACAGATACAATCGCTGCTCTTGCTTTACAGCACCATAAATCCCCCGGTGCTGCTGGCAATCAGTGAAAACCTGCCCGCGCTGCGCAATCTGCTGCAAGCCAGCATACATTTGCTCCCGTCACGCTTTTACGCGCATCTTAGCGGCGACCTGTCAATATTGCTGGCAACACATTACCGTGTAGACTCACGCGGTCTGCATTACAAGATGGCGTTAGTAGATACATCACGGCTGGAAACAGGAAATACCTCTGAGGTGATGCCCCTGGCTGGGGCCGATCTGGACGAATTGCAAACATTGTATCGTGTCAGCTATCCCGGCAACTCCTTTGATCCGCGCATGTTAGAAACAGGTCACTTCTACGGCATCTGGCGGGATAACATGCTGGTCAGCGTGGCCGGTGTGCATGTCTATTCGCCGCGCTACAGCGTTGGCGTCGTTGGTAATGTGACCACCCATCCCGCCTATCGTGGAAAAGGACTGGGAACGGCAGTATGCGCGCGACTTTGCCAGGAATTGTTACAGACGGTTGAGCATATCGGGCTGAATGTGAAGGCTGATAATGTCGCAGCTATTGCCAGCTATAAACGGTTGGGCTTTGAGGTGGTTGGAGAGTACGAGGAAGCTTTGCTCTCTTCACTTCTATCATAACTTGTTTGTCAAGCTGAGCGCATCGTCCAAAGAGCCGGTGTATTTTTTTGCACAGAGCGATCCCACCATGGCGCGGGCAAGCCGACGCCCCTACCATACGACGGATCAGCTTCGGTGGCTCGTTCGTGTATGGTAGGGGCGTCGGCTTGCCCGCGCCATGGTCTCTGGTCTTTTTCCCGTACCTCCCGCGAATATATGACGGCAACCATTACCGTAAAGTGAGCTAAAAAATTTGCCGCATCCTCTCCACAATCTCCCGCGCTTCGATTACCGTGCGCTCGATCAGTTCCTTTGCAGTGGGTATATCGTGGATCAGCCCGACGACCTGCCCGGCCCAGACGAAACCTTCATCCAGCTCGCCTTCGAGCGCAGCGCGTTGGTTGACCTTGCCTAAAATGTAGGGCAGGACGCGGCGAAAACGCTCGTCGGGTTCGGCATGTGCCTGCTCCAGTTCGGCTTCGAGTTGCAATATTTCATCGGGTTTGGGGCCTTTCAGCACGCGCGCCGGGCGACCAATGCTGCGCTCGATGATGACCGTGTCGGTTTCGTTGGCCTCTACCAGTGCCTGCTGATAATGGGGATGGGCGTTGCTTTCCTGGACTGCGACGAAGCGCGTCCCCAGTTCGATACCCTCGGCCCCCAATGCGAGCGAGGCAGCCAGACCGCGTCCATCGGCCAGTCCACCGCTTGCCAGCACCGGAATCTTGACCGACTCGACGATGCGAGGTGTTAAGACCATCGTGCCAATATCGTCGCGTCCCAGGTGTCCGCCACCCTCGAAGCCCACGGCAATCACAGCATCCACGCCCAGTGCCTCGGCCTTACGCGCTGCTCGCACGCCTGCAACCAGCGCCATTGTGCGCACCGCAACGCCGCTCTGTTGGATGCGCCGCAGCAGTGGCTCTGGATTGCCACCCGTAATGCTAATAACGGCTGGAGACTCGGCCAATGTTGCATCAATAAAGGCGTCCAGTGGGATATGTCCGATGGGAAAATTGACACCGAACGGCTTATCCGTCAGCCGTTTAGCTTTCTGAATATCGGCCTGGAGCGCTTCAGGTGAATCAAAACAGGCGCAACCTATCTGCCCCAGTCCGCCAGCGTTCGAGACTGCCGCCGCCAGCTCCGCGTAGGAGAGACGCGATAATCCTCCCTGCACAATAGGGTAGCGAATATTCACCAGTTCGGTGAAACGTGTATGCATACGCTCAGGTAGAGTTGACAAGAGAGTTATCTGCCTTTCCGGGTTCCAGCGGAACCTTTGCAATCGTCCTGTAAAATAGAGAGAAGTCCTGTATTCGCGCGTCCTTTATTCTATGCAATCTCTTTGGGAAAAACAATAGCCTGCCCGATTATAGCAATCGGACAGGCCGGAACGTTAATGCGAGCTGGTTCTCTTGACTATTTAATGGAACAATCCCGCCACGATAGAGATTGAAGCCATGATCGCTAACAGCAGGAAGAACGCGATCACCATCAAGCTGTTTCGCGCATAATGCGCGCTACTACTGCTTGTATTCATGGTTTCATAATACAACGGACGCTCTACGGCATACTTATTATTTTGCGACATCCGTTCCTTAGTGCCGGGCATATGCTGCGCGTAACGCCGGGTACCCTCAGCTTTCAGTAAAAAGAGGTAAAGGCTGAAGCGTGTGCCAGCGATGATTAGCCCGACTACTATTAACAGGGCCACCAGCGCAACCAGAGTGGGTTCCATTTTGTCTTTCCCTTTTCGGGCTTCCTGCCCGCTTGTGGTGTTTCATCTTCCACAAGAATAGACGTAACTTTTGGGAAATTTCAAAATGGGATTGGCACTGTTTAAGTTGTTTTAAGGGAAGTACGCGCAACACGCAGATTCAGAGAATTACCGTTACTTTGCGCTGCTTCCCTCCACGCAAAAAGCTCACCGGGATTTTCTCGCCGGCGCGGTGACGACTCACAATGCGCTGCAGGTCTTGTGGCTCGGTGACGGGTTCGCTCGCGGCTGAAATGATGATATCGAGGTGCTTCAGCTCAGCTGTATACGCCGGTCCGTTTTGTCGAATTTCGAGCAGTTCCATGCCATACAATTGTGAGAGATTGAGATTGCGTCGCAGTGAGTCATCAAGTCTCACGCGCATGCCTCCAACGCCGAGCGTGACCCTGCCCGAGGGCGTTTCGCGTCTCTTATTGATTTGCGCAATGGCTGATTTCACAGTATCTAACGGAATGGAGAAGCCGAGTCCCTGGGCCATCGGCATCATAGCG
Organism: uncultured Chloroflexia bacterium; assembly: GCA_963769535.1. Lineage (GTDB taxonomy): Bacteria > Chloroflexota > Ktedonobacteria > Ktedonobacterales > Ktedonobacteraceae > CF-113. Next base: position 352,002 of record CAVYMC010000012.1, read on the forward strand.
GTAGTGATGCCAACCACACGCCCCTGGCTATCTACCAGTGGGCCGCCGGAGTTGCCTGGATTTATGGAGGTATCTGTCTGGATGAGATTGGTCATCTTGCGAATGCCCGGCCCTTCCAATGTGCGACCTAACGCGCTGACTACGCCGGCAGTGACGGTCCAGTTCAATCCGTAGGGGTTGCCTACGGCGATAACCAGTTGCCCCACCTTCAGGGGGAAACGACCCAGTTCTGCCACCGGCAGGCGATCAGCTCCGACACGCAGCACAGCGACATCGACTTCCGGCTGGCTGCCGATCAGTCCAGCGTTGAAGGTGCGGCCATCCGCGAGCGTTACGCGAATGTGCCGCGCATGATCGACAACATGGGCGTTGGTGAGAATCTGACCATCTGAAGCGAAGATGAACCCGGAGCCTAAGCCGCCGCCGAAGACCGAACGGGTGATGCGTCCGCCCTCGCGCTCTATATCAATACGCACAACTGCAGGCCCAACTCGTTCCGCAGCGCCGGTCACAGCGTTGGAGTAGGCATCTAACGCCTGCGCGTCTGTATTCTCTATTGTCATAATTGGTCTAGCACTTTCCTGTGAAACCCACTCAATGGAGCGCGTGCGAGGCGATGACTCAATGAGATTGCTAGTAATTGTATCACATAACAGCCTATTGCGCCTGCAAAACGTTGGATACCGCAGACAACAAGGTCTCCATTTTGAATGGCTTTTCAATCAGGTAAGCCTGGGGAGCGAGTTGCAGCGCGTAATCGATTTCACGCGCGGTCGCTGCTGTGCAGAAAATCAGTGGAAGTGAGCGTGTATGGTGGTTGCTCTGGATCAGTTCGAGTATCTGGAAGCCGCCGATGTCAGGAAGATGGAGATCAAGGATCAGCAGTTCGACAGGCAGCATAATTTCTGCGTTAGACACATGTGTAGATGGCGAATTATTGTGTATATTCGTTAATGACAGGGCATTCAAACAATCCCTGGGATGTTCGTAAATGGTAACCTGGTGTCCCGTATAATTCAGCATAGTGGCGGCAAGCCTGGCTATGACCGGGTTATCTTCTAGTAGACCGACGCGAGCCATAAATAATTCGTTGCGCTCCTTGCTTGCTCTCTCTCAAGTACAATGACACAATTCTATGTTGCGCTTTGCTCTTTGTCAAGGGAAATGCAATTTTTAGTGTCTCTGTCTCATACCTGTCACGCTATCGACGATATTTCTCGGATGCTGTACAATCAATAGCGTCTGAAAAACGAAAATTCTGAAAGAACGTGTTGAGTGAACTCATGAGTGAAGAACAAGATGTCTATAGAGTTCCCGTGAAGGTTGTGCGCTTCGGCATAGGCAAAGAGCTGCGCCTGTACGCCGATGAACTGGCTGTGACTGGCTCTGAAGAGGACCAGGAGATACGCCTGCGCCTGGAATCGATTAAGAGGCTGATATTAGTGCCGGGCGACCCCAACCCATCTAAACTGGTCTTGATGGCGGACCTTGATGACGATATAACAGTCATACTGGCGGAAGGCATGTCGAATGCGCGTGATTTCCGTGCCATGTTGCCCGGTATCCGCGAGTTTTGCCCCGATATGCAGTTTGATCCTCCTGATATGGAGGAGCAATTGCGGCAGGCGCTGAATACGCGCCGCGCCTGGACATTGACCTGCTACGGAACATTTCTGCTAATATGTATTATGTTGTTCGTATTATACCTGGTGGTCGCCTTTATTGGCGCTCATCACGGCTTGTGAAAGAGAAGGCAAGTGTCGAAAGCGCAACTTTTCCCTGTCCCTGGTATGAGTGGCGATGAGCGCGTGCGCGTATTTCGCCGTGTCTTTGACGCAACAGGCGATTATGAAGGTTTGGAAGTCGATGCCTATATCGTTATCACCGAGCGGTACCTCGTGGTGCTGGATACCATGCTCTGCCCGGCAGACGTGGCTGGCATGATAGAGCTTCGTAGCAGACGAACTGACAGGACGCACTATACTTTGCGTCGATAGCCATGCCGACTGGGATCATGCCTGGGGCAATGCCTACTTCACGGGCAAGCAGAGCGTGCCAATCATCGCGCACGACTATTGCCGGACACGCCTGCAATCGCAAGAGGCGGCGGACGAACTGGCGGAGTTTCAGCAAAGCCATGCCCTCTTTCGCGATGTGCGGCTGATACCACCCACCATCACCTTTGCCGAAGGCATGGCAATTCACGGCGGTGATCTGACCATCGAACTGAAATCGGCTGCAGGGCATCATCCAGACCAGATTGTCGCGTGGATTCCAGCATTACGTCTACTGCTGGCTTTTGATGCCGTAGAGAACCCCCTGCCGCTTATGGATGACCAGCGCTGTGTGCCGGACATGTTTACCACGCTGGAACGACTGGTGGCCCTGCAAGCTGAGCGCGTGCTGTGTTCGCACGGAAAATCGACCAGCCCGCAACTGGTAGAAGCCAACCTTCATTATGTGCGCGAAATTGAACGACGCTCCCGACTACTTTTGCAGAAGCATCGACCGGCGGAAGAAGAGCTTGAACATGGTTCAGCGTTGATCCATTATCCGTTTGACGAAGTGATCGCGGGCATTGACGGTGACATTGACCGGACTTTCTATGCGCAGGGACACGAAGATAATATCCGCGCTGTCCTGCGCTGGCTCATGGAAAAGTGATGCTCTTGTTCGATAGGCATCCCTGAGCTATGTATCCTGTCCGTTCTTGTTGCTATTGTTCTCGCTGCTTGCCGGGAGATTATTCGTCTCGCCGGTCGAAGGCGCATCTTCTGGCTCGTTGATGCGTTCAGGCTTGAGCATGTTGCGAGTTGCATTGAGCCTGCGCGTGCTCATGCGGAACAAGAGGTAGAAGAACGCTACTACCAATAGGAATGGGAGCAGGCGAGCAGGATCGAAGATATTACTCGTGCCGGGGTAGAGGTAGAGATTATTGATAGCCACGAACAGTTGATCATAATTTGTTGCGCCCTGCGCCATTGCGTATACGGTCTGATGAGGTGGCAAACCTGTCGCTATTTCTCCCCAGTTTTCTCCACTATCAAGACTGCGCAACAATCCTACCGTCCCCGTTGAGATATACACTGTCGTGACGGTGTGATAATCGACGAGTATGCCATAAATGCTGATAAGGGCGAGTGGGGTCTGGCTGGTTTGCCAGTGCGCCGCGCTATCTTGCGAGAGATAGAACCCTTTGTTTGTCCCCGCGTAGATCAAACCTTGCGCGCCTCCCTCGATAGACGCGGGCAAAACGGTATAGACAGTGACGTCGGCAGGCAGTCCAGTATTCAAAGCCTGCCAGCTTGCGCTGCCATCTGATGAGCGATAGACCCCCATACTGGTAGCGGCCCACAATTGATGCGCGTCGGAATCAAAAGCTAACCCGTAAACGGTAAGATTTGCAGGCAACCCGCTATTGGCGGCTATCCAGGTCGCGCCGCTATCCGAGCTGGTAAAGACGCCATGTTGGTCACTTCCCGCGTAGATGCTTTGCGTCTTTTTGAGGTCAAAGGCAATAGAAGTATATTTGTCTTGAGGGAGACCATCGACTTTTGTCCAGCTTTTTGCGCCGTCCGCGCTGACATAGACGCCGGCATCGCTGGCCGCGTACAGTATTTTGCCGGGGTCGTCGAAGACGAGAGCGTTGATAGTCGCTCCAGCCGGTAGACCGTTCTGCTCCTGTTTCCAGCTAGTGCCACCATCGGCGCTGACAAAAACGCCTTTTTGCGCGTCCCCGGCATACACATTTTGCGCGTTGTTAGGATCGACTGCGAGAGAGCGAATATGTTCCTGCTGCAACGTACCAGCCTGCCAGTTGCCAGAGGCAAAAATGCCAACGGAAGGCGCGCAGGCCGAAAGGATGACAATCAGCAGCAATAATAGCCATAACGGGCGCAGATATGTAGATCGTCGCGCATTTTGCATGATAGTTACCTTACGACAACAGGTTTAACTCAGAGCCAAGACCCCGCTCCTGCGCCAGGCGATAGACCAGAGCCGCGGTAGCGATGTCTTCAAGCGCGATGCCAACCCCTTTATAAAGCGTGATCTCGTCGGCTGATTGGCGATGTGGGATATTACCCTCTACCAGGTCTGCCAGGTCATGCACGCTGTTCCAATCGAACAGCCCCTCTTCCGCCGGCATAATCAGGTCTCCAGCTTCTAGCCTGGCTTGCTCGCATGAATCGGTAACGATGCGGTCGCAGCGTTGCAGGGTTGTCAGGTCTAGTTCGCGGCGGCTGGCCCAGTTGGAACCGACAGCGTTAATATGGCAGCCTGCTTTCAACCACTCTCCGGGAAAAACGGGCGTCGAGGATGTCGTGGCAGTAATCACAATATCTGATTCTTCGATAGCCTCGCGAGGATTGGCTACGGCTCGCGCTGGAATTTTCAGACCGTGCGACATCTTTTCGCAGAACTTCTCGCACACGGGCAAGTTGCGACTATAGACGTTTACCTGGGAAATCTTGCGCACAGCGCAAACCCCGATGAGCTGTATCATGGCCTGCTGCCCGGCTCCTATCAGACCGACGACCGATGAATCTGGGCGCGCCAGGTAGTTAGTGGCAATCGCGCTGGTCGCGCCTGTACGCATGGTTCCCAGCCATTCGGCTTCAATAATTGAGAGCAAGTGACCATCGTGCGTGCTAAAGAGCATGACCACAAAGCGCATACCGGAGCGAAAGACCGTATAGGTTTTATAGCCCATCGTTCCCATCGAAGGCACTGATGCGGCCAATAGATGCATCACCCCGTGTTCCTCAAGTATACGAATACGCGGGCGATTGGTAGCTTTATCCTGGGCCAGGTCGATGAAAGCCTCTTCTACAACCCTGATGGTATCGCTCATGGTCAATACAGCATGTACATCTTCTTCACGTAATACTAATGCCATCGATTTTCTTCTCTATCTAAACGTAATCTCATTTCTCGCGTCGAATGACGCGATTAACATAGATAGCAGTTTCCTCTATTGTATATCCCTTTGGCAGTTTTATGCTTCCGGTCTGTTGTTGCGCGAAAGCATTTTTCATCCCCAGAATCGTTTGAGGCGTCAAAGCCTTCGCGGTGGAGCGAACCGGCTTTTCCAGTCGCGCTAGCAGGTTGCGCCGCAGTAATTCCAGGCCGAAGCCAACCGCCAGCGCGCCTACACCAGCCGCCAGGCGTGGCAATTGTGGGTGTTGCGCTGCCACGGGAAGATGGGATGTAACCGGCACCAGGCTGGTGGATGGAATGGAGAGATCGGTTCCACAACGGCGACAAAAAACATCTTCTGTTCGAGCAATTGGCCCGGCATTCAGGACAGAGCATAGAATCTTTCCTTTCGATGATAACTCCTCATTTCCTACTTGCAAGTATTTCCGAGATGGCTTCAATGACGATAGCATTTTCTTCGATGGTATTGTAGAAATAGGGCGAGACGCGCAGCAGGCCGGGGCGATAGTCGGTGATGATGTTGCGAGCCACCAGCCCTTTGACGATCTCATCGGGACGTTCAAACTCGAGCATGACGATGGAACTGCGGCGTTCTGGCTCCTGTGGCGCGTGAACCGGCCACCCTTTTTCGCGCGCGCGCGCAATCAGATCATTGGTCAGGTAGCGCGTGCGTTCGCAGATGCGTTCAACACTAATCTCTTTGATGATATCCAGCCCACCATTGGCGGCGTAAATGCCTGGAACGGAGGGTGTCCCCATCTCAATTCTGGCGGCATCGTCGCGGAACTCAAATTCGCGGGTCTTGAACTGAAATTGCTCGCGATGTCCGAACCAGCCGCTCGTGGTGGGCAGCAACTGCGGTATCAGTCCTTCGCGAATGTAGACCAGAGCCAGTCCGGGACCGCCCATCAGCCATTTCAGCGTGCCTGTCACCAAAAAATCGATATCCATGGCTACGACATCGATAGGAATCTGGCCCGTTCCCTGATAATCGTCGATCAGTACGTAAGCGCCATGTTTATGCGCGATGTCTGCGACCGCGCGTACATCCTGGATATAGCCACTGGTGAAGAAGACACGCGAGGTAGCCACCAACGCGGTTCTATCATCCACCACGTCCTCGAAAAGTTCCGGCGGCGTATAGATGCGATCTGGGCTGCTGACGAACTGACTTTCGATCCCCAGCCGTTCTTTGACCAGCCATTGATAGGCCAGCGTGGGAAAATCCATGTCGGCCATAACCACTTTGTTGCGCTTGCTGTAATCCAGCGCGGTCGCAATAGAACTGAGGGCAGTCGAAACGTTTGGGGCAATGGCGACTTCGTGGAGTTGCGCCCCGATAAGCGAGGCGAACTTCTCGCGCGTTTTGGCAATTTCGCCCATCCAGATTTCATACCAGGCGTGCGCGCCCCATTCGTTCCACGTCTCTATGAACGTTGCCAGCCCCTGCATCGAGCGAGTGGAAAGCGCGCCCAACGAGCAGCTATTCAAATAGGTCTTGCGCTGCAAGATGGGAAATTCCCCCCGGTACGCGACAAGGTTCCGGGTGTTCGATGGCGTTGGGAGCCGGGAAGTGCTTCCGGGAATCGCTGGTAGTCATGGCAAACTTGCTCCTTCGTCATTGCTGTTTGTGATTAAACCAGGTCGCCTTTGCGATATCTTCGTACTCTCTATTTTACTGCTTTCGCGAAAGAGCGTCTACACTTCTGGCAAGCAATCTCGCGGCCCGTTCAACTTCTTCTTCAGTTGACCAACGACCGAGTGTGAGCCGCAGCGCGCCCAACGCCACTTCGCGCTTGCGGCCCATCGCCATCAATACCGGCGACGGGTCTGTATTTCCTTCGTGACAGGCCGAACCGGTGGAACTGGCGATCTCCGGTATAGCGGCCAGTACCTCTTCGCCTATCACCCCTTCGACACTGATATTGAGCGTGTTGGGGAGACGCTGACTTTCATGTCCGTTCAAGTGTATGCGACCGGGCAATTCTTGTTCAAGACGACTCCGCAAGCGGTCTCGCAATGCGCGCAGGCGTGCCGCGCTCTCTGGCAATTTCGCGGAGGCCAGCGCGCAGGCAGCGCCTGACGCCACCATAGAGGCCACGTTCTCCGTACCCGCCCTGCGTCCGGATTCCTGGCCGCCGCCATAAATGACCGGTTCAAGGCGCAGCCCGCGCCGGACATACAACGCTCCAATGCCTTTAGGCGCGTACAGCTTATGACCGGCAATGGTTAGCAGGTCAACGTCCAGTTTGTTTACAAGCGTGGGGATTTTACCCACCGATTGCGCCGCGTCGGTATGCAGCAATGCTCCATGCCTGTGCGCGATTTCCGCGATTTCTCGAAGCGGCTGTAACGTCCCGGTTTCATTGTTGGCGTGCATTATCGTAATTAATACGGTTGAGTCCCCTGTAGCCGCTTCAACATCAGACAGATTGACGCGCCCGTACTCATCGACCGGCAGGTACGTCACGCGGAACCCATGCAGGAGTTCAAGCGCGCGGCAGGTGTTCAACACGGCGGGATGCTCCGTGACCTGCGTGATGATATGATTCCCCCGCTCTTTTCTTGCCAGCGCGATGCCGCGAATCGCCAGGTTATCGCTTTCCGAGCCACCGCCCGTGAAGATGATTTCGTCCGGCGCGCAGCCCAGCAAGCTCGCAACCTGCCATCTCGCCCTGTCAACCGCTTCATGCGCGGTATGCCCGTAGCGATGCGAACTGGATGGATTGCCAAAGTGCAAAGAGAGATAGGGCAACATAGCCTCCACAACCGCCGGGTCAACTGGAGTGGTGGCGTTGTAGTCGAGATAGATTGGGCCGTTTTTCAGGCCAGGATGTGTGTTCATGACCATGCCTTACTTGTTATACATTTCGTTGGCAAACATACTTTGCAAATCATCCCACAACGCGCTCAAATGCTGCCCGGTGGTGCGCAGATTACCAATCGCGACGCGCATGGTAAATTGACCATGCAGTTTTGTGTGCGACAGGAAGAAACGGCCTGTCTCGTTGATGTTGCTCATGATGCGTTCGTTCAAGGCTTCTAGTTGCTGCTCGTCGTCTATCCCCTCTGGATGGGCGCGAAAGCATACTGTGCTGAACGGCGTGGGAGCCATACGCTCAAAATGCGGGGAGTCGTCTACCCACTGCGCGAAAAGCTGCGCCAGACGGATATGTTCGTGGATGCGCGCCGCAAGCCCCTGCTGGCCGAAATAGCGCAGGATCATCCAGAGTTTGAGCGAGCGGAAACGGCGACCCAGCGATGTGCCGTAGTCCATCAAATTCGGTACCTCGTCTCCGGCGCTCTCGCTGTTGCGCAGGTATTCCGGCACCAGGCTGAAGGCAGCCTTCACCACGTCTGGTTTGCGCGTGTAGAAGACACTGCAATCCATGGGGGTAAAGAGCCACTTATGCGGGTTCAAGATGAGACTATCGGCTGCGTTCGCAGCCCGCCAGCACCCACTGCATTTCCGGGTCTACGGCGGCGGAGCCGCCATATGCGCCATCAACGTGCAGCCATAGGCTGTAGCGTTCGCAAATATCGGCGATGCGCGGCACGGGGTCTATGCTGGTGGTTGAAGTCGTGCCAACGGTGGCGACAACCGCGAATGGTTGCCAGCCTTGCGCTATGTCTTCCTGGATAGCCTTTTCCAGTTGCGCGGCATCCATGCGGAACTGGTCATCAATACCGATCTTGCGCAGGCCTGCCTGCCCGATGCCCAGCACGATCCCCGCCTTTTCAACCGAGGAATGCGCCTCCTGCGAGGCATAGTAGCGCAGGCGCGACACATCTCTCCGACCGGCCATACCATCCTGGCGAATATGCAATGGCAGCGCTTCGCGCGCGGCCGCCAGGGCGTACAACACTCCTGACGAGGCGGTATCGTTGATAACGCCAAAAAGCGGGTTGGGCAGTCCGAGCATCTGGCGCAGCCAATCGAGCGTAACCTGCTCTAGCTCGGTAGCAGCGGGTGAGGTGCGCCACAGCATGGCATTGACGTTGAGCGCGCCCGTAAGCATCTCGCCCAGTATGCCGGGGCCAGAGGCGGTGTTCGCAAAATAGGCCAGGAAGCCCGGAACATTCCAGTGTGTAATACCCGGCATGATGACGTGTTCAAAATCTTCCAGGATGCTGCCCATCGATTCTGGTTGCATGGGCGCTTGCGCGGGCAGCGCGCGACGAATATCGCCCGGAGCCGTTTGCGCGAGTACTGGATACGATTCTACGTTGGTCAGGTAATCCGCAATCCAATCAACTACCTGGTGGGCGTAGGCGCGAAATGCTTCCGGTTCCATATCATCGATTGATGCTGGTTGTTGCGCTTTATCGAGAGAGTGGCGATCTTGCATATTACTGTCCTTTGCTTATGCAGGTGTTTTATTATTTGGTATGGACGCCAGTACAGCTATCATTTATTGTAGAGTACGAATAAAGATGCGTCAATAAATCATGCTGAAATGTTTAAATTTCCATCGAGCTTAAAAGGTGGGCCAAAACCTTAACGTATTCTTTAGCCGCCAGTGACAACATCTATGTCTCTGCTTAATAAGCAGCAGGTAGAGTTCAATTAGAATATTTTAACCCGTACTTTCAGGCCGACTGGTTATTGGAAGCTGAGGAGATTGCATGAGGCAACGGTTGTATCGCTTCATTCACCTCGTCTGGCCTATTTTTCTATATTACTGGTGGCACACAAATGGTAGCCATGCTCCGCCACTGACAATCGCTGCATCTCGATTCAAAGTGTACTTGACCTCTGCGTTTTGCAGCCAAATCTTACTGGAATAGCGGCAGTAGCGACACCCGACCAGTCAAATCTGATCCTTGACAAAAACACTAATTTCAATTATAATTTTCATTAAGTATCCTTCGTAATGCGTGAATGCATTCTCATTATTCCTGCTTACCATGGAGCAATGCAGACTTTATAATTGCTCAGTGAGGAGGTGTAACCCTCAAGTATATCTTTTCAAGTTCTCCAGGCTTATTTGGTACATTGTCAGTTGAGGACATGTACTCCGTAGATGAAATCGTACCTGCACTACTGGCTTCAACGGGATGAGTTATTATGCAGGTGACACAACGAAAGCATTGTCAATACACCAACAGGTGTACTACAACAGAGGAGATTTCTTTGAACCGCAGTATGATTCCCCTCTTTATCAGGCGCGCAGCAATCGGCGTTGCTGTGTGTGCAGTGATCGTTGTCTGGTCCGCCAGCCCAGCCTTCGCTGCACAAGTTACACTCCATTCTACGACCAACAATGGGCATAGCATGGGCATCTACAAAGGCACGCAGTTCAGGGCCGCAAGCACCAACCTGGTCTACCAGGGCGGCGCAGTGGAAACTACGCCAGTAGTGTATATTAGCTGGTGGGGCACCCAATGGAATACCGGATTTTCAACAGGCGGTTATACCAGCGCCCAGGCCCAGACTTACATCACGGACTTCTATAACAACGTCGGCGGTAGTTCCTGGGATAACATTGACACCCAGTACTGCCAGGGCATCGCGGTCGGCTCGACGAGCTGCGGCAGTGGCGGCACACATATCACAAACCCCACAGGCCAACTCAAGGGGACGTGGGTAGACACAACCTCGGTACCGACTAGACCCACGCAGTCCCAGATTCAGAGCGCAGCTACACGGCTCATGAACCACTTTGGCGGCTACAATACCAACGCGACCTATTTCGTCTTCACTCCCACTAAACACTCGATGAGTGGCTTTGGCACGAGCTGGTGCGCATGGCATGATGAGCCTACCACAGGGACAGACATGGCCTATGCCTATATGCCCTACATCCCCGATGCCGGGACGAGCTGCGGCAGGAATTTCGTCAACAAGTCCAATAATAGCTTTGGCAATGGCTACTTTGATGGCTTCTCCATCGTAGGTGGCCACGAATATGCCGAGGCTATGACTGACCCACATCCCGAGCGAACCTCGACAAATTTTGGCTGGATCACGAGCACTGGCTCGTCAGGCCAGGAAAACGGCGACCTGTGCGCGTGGGCTAGCAACTCCACCAATATCACGCTTGGCTCGCACTCATATGCAGTGCAGCCAATCTGGAGCAACGCTAGCAGCAGTTGCGTGACTTCCTACTGAGGAACTGTCCGAAAATAAGTTGAACACAGGCTGTTGATAGAACAACACGGAACCGCGGAGACCCTGATTGTACGAGGAGCTTCACAGTTCCGTGTTTATTTTCAGCAAGACCACAACCACGCGTCATCTGAGGGACAGCAGCAGGTGGTCTACGAAGAGGCAGAGGCGTATGGGAGTCGAACCCATCAGGGACCGCGCCGAGCGACCCCCCAGCCGTTTTGAAGACGGTGAGACCCACCGGGGCCCCTACACCTCCATGTTGATGTTTACAAGGCGTATTGTGCCATTGACTACCGCAGTTGTCAAGCTAGAGCCGGGATACTGCGCACACGCTCCACATTCACCTCGGTCAAATCTTTGACCATCAAATCTGCGGCGCGTAATCCGGGCAGGTCGCGTTCTCCTGCGATGGAGATGCAGCGCATTCCAGCGGCGAGCGCAGCCTGGACGCCTGCGACAGCGTCTTCTATTACCAGGCACACGGGTGGCGGCGTGCGCAGTTCGCCGGCGGCTTTGAGGAAGATGTCGGGGGCGGGTTTACCGCGCGCTACCGACTCGCCTGATACAAGAACCGAGAGATACTGGTCGAGGTGAAGCAATTCCTTGATGAGTTGTATATTCTCTTCAGGTGTGGAGGAGGCCAGCGCTTGTGGGAAACCTGCCGCGTGTAGATCGCGCATCAGTTCCATTGAGCCGGGCAATGGCGCGGCGGCTTCACGAACAAATTCGCGAAAAAAGAACTCTTTGCGGTCTGCCAGCGCCTGTAACTGGCCTGTTGAAAGGTTCTTCCAGTAGAGCGGGATGATATCGTCGTTACGTTTGCCGAAGGTGGCCCAGAAATCTGCATCGGTGAAGGTAATGTTCTCTTCTCGCGCCAGTCGTTGCCAGGCGCGGCGATGTTCGTCCGCGCTGTCGATAATTACGCCATCCAGGTCCCAGATCACGGCCTGAATTGTTTGTGACATAAGGTACAGACTCCCATCACTTTTTCATCACATCATATCACAATCGCATCTCAGCTATAGACGCTCCTATAACAGGAATGGTACAATAGACGTAGTTCAAAGTCCCTGACCATGTATACCGTTTCTCACAGGTAACGAGGCCTATTTTACAGATGGAGGGAGGCACGGCGTAGCGCTGGCTACGTCCGGTTTGGTATGGATTACGGATTTACTACTGTGTCCTGCGCACTTTTACCTCTTGAAGTGAGCAGGGATAAAGCATTGCTACGCAGCAAATTAGAACCCCTGGATCTCGGCAAATGGCTGGACCTGGGGCCGCGCGGCCTGCGTCTCATTCCTCACGATCTCGCCTTTCCGCCCACCTATTTCAACCCTGATGGTACGGTTGATCTGGTGAACAAGGAACTGTACCTCGATGATGTCATGACCCACATGGAGCGCATTGCTGTCGCGTTGGGATGCGAGCTGGAGTGGGATTTTTAGAACCTGGAGGCATATTTCTAATGAGCGACCGAAAGTTCTTCAACGAAGAAATGGAAACGCTTCCTAAGGACAAGCTGAAAGCATTGCAGTTGGAGCGTCTCAAGGCGATTGTCGAACGCGCGTATTCGCAAAACCAGTTTTATCGCGACCTCTACGATGAAGCTGGTGTCAAGCCCTCGGATATTCGGGCGTTAGAGGACATTCAGAAGTTGCCGTTCCTCGAAAAAGAGGACGGTGCGCGCTGCCTACCCCTATGGCATGGCTTTCAAGAAACCGGGAGATAAGGATGGCCCGGTCGAAGTTCACGCTACGAGTGGTACAACAGGCAAGAGTGTCCCGGTGTTCGCAACCAAAAAGGATATTGACTACTGGGCCGATCTCAATGCGCGCGAATTGTGGATGACGGGTATGCGCCCCGGCGATATTTTGATGAACTGCTACGGCTATGGCATGGCGACCGGTGGATTTGGCTTTCACTACGGGGCGATGGCCATGGATGCAATGGCGATTCCGATGGGTTCGGATGCGCGCCAGTATGATCGCATGATCGATTTCATCGTCGATTTCGGCGTTACCTCCATGTGTATGACCCCTTCGGTAGGTCTTTATGTGGGTGGTAAGGCACGCGAGCGAGGTGTTGATTTCAGGGATACCAAACTCAAGTTTGGGCTATTCGGCGCGGAACCCTGGCCCTGGGAGACGCGCATGAAGCTGGAAGAACTCTTCAACATCACCGCCTACGACGAGTTTGGCATGACCGAATTCCTCGGACCGGGCATGACCTGTGAATGCGAGACCCGCGACGGTATGCACGCCTGGGCGGATGCCTTCCTGGTCGAGTGCATCAATCCTGACACGGGCGAGTGGATGCCGGAAGGCAAAGATGGCGAGCTGGTCTGGTCATGGCTCACGGCGGATGGCACCGCCATGATCCGCTATCGCAGCCGCGACCTTTCGCGTGTGTGGTGGGAAGATCGCTGCGCCTGTGGCCGCACGCATCCCAAGATTGCCGCTATCAAGGGTCGCAGCGATGATGCCGTCTCCATTCGCGGCCTGATCGTCTTCCCCAGCCAGGTTGAGGCCGCGCTGGTGAAGTTCCCCGAAACGGGCGCGAACTTCCGCATCATTGTGGACAGAAAGAATGATCTCGACACCTTCGATCTGAAGGTTGAGGTGAAGGACGCCTCTATTCTGAGCGATAGCGCGCGCAATGCAGCGGTATCGCGCGAGATGGCCGAAGCGGTCAAGACCATCACGGGCAACTCTCCACACGTCGAACTGGTAGCCGCAGATAGCTTGCCACGCGCCAGTGGTGGCGAGTCGAAGACGGCCAGTGCCCGCGTTGAGGATCGTCGCAAAAAGTAACGTTAGGAGTGTGAGTGCGTCGGAGACGCACTCACACCTGGTTCACTTGACGACAATCTTTGCTTCGAGTATGTTGATATTAATAGAGGACGGTAAGTAGAGTTTGAGCAGATGGCTGGGATACCTGTTTACCAATTAGTATTCAGTACACATGCTATCAAAAGGATGTTTGAACGCAGCATTACCAAAACCGATATACGCCGTGTGTTAGTAAATGGTGAAGTAATCAATGATTATCCAGAAAATAAGCCTTACGCTAGCCAGTTGATACTGGGATGGTCAGCAAAACGACCACTTCATGTAGTTATTGCGATGGATTTAAATGAGCAAAAATTATATCGTTACCGTATATGATCCTGACCTGAATCAGTGGGAACCCAATTTGAGGAGAAAAAAACTGTGAAGTGTGTAATTTGCAAAAATGGGGAAACTGTCCCAGGTACGACCTCTATCCTGCTTGAGCGAGATAAAACGACACTGGTTTTCAAAAATGTACCCGCAGATGTTTGTCAGAATTGCGGTGAAGGGTATATGAATGAAGAAACAACCGATCGCCTTTTACATATGGCGGAAGAGGCGATCAGGTTGGGTGTACAGGTAGATATTCGTCAGTATGTAGCTGCGTAGCGACTTTGCCATATTACAAGATATTCATGGTTTTATCACCCCCCACATTACGAGCAGGATGCTCACGGCTCCTATGCCGTTATTCAGCATGTGCAGGAACATGCCGGGCCAGATGGAGGCGGTGCGCCAGCGAATGACGGCCAATGCGAGGCCAATGATCAGCAGTACCGGGAACGAGCCGGGGTCGGCGTGGGCGACGGCGAAGAGTAGCGAACTCACTACGATGGCCGCGCCAACGGGCATACCGTGGCGCAAGCCCGGAAAGACGAAGCCGCGAAAGAATATTTCTTCACAGAAAGGCGCAATGAACACGGCTGCGAAAAGCGTAGCATAGGTAGTTAATGGCTCTTGTTTGCTATGCGTCAGAAGCACCTGGTCGTTGGTTTGCAGGTTAAGATGAAAAAACGTAATGATGGTTGAGTAGAGGAGATTCACGGCGAAAATTGCCAGCATTAAGCCTGCAATCCAATATGCGGCCCGGCGGAGAGAAATTTTGCGGAAACCGAGCGCATCAAATACCCGCCGCGCTCGTGGTCTTATGTCGCTGAACGCATTGTTGACATAGTAGAAAGGGGCAATCAGGAAGGCCCCTTCGATGATGGCTGAGATGATAATGGTAATGATGGCCGCGCTCAGGTCTAAATTGAACGATAAGGGCGCGGAGGAATTGGATGCGCTTCCGATGTTGGCGAGGGCGATTGCCAGTGCCATCCAGGGAATCATCGTCAGTAGAATGCCCGCCAGGGTCTGGCGTAGTGTCCAGGGTGTCTTATCCTCGATGACCTGGCGCTGCTGTGTCTGTTTATTATCTGGTGATGAATCTATCAAAGGAGTAACCTCTTGTGTTTGTTGTAATTGGGTGTTCAGATTATTCATATTTTATCACAGGAAGGTAGAGCGGGCGGAATAAAGGGTAAAATGCGTTTGTTAAATGAGGGAGATTTGGGCGAAATTATGGTATACTACTTTCAACGCAAAATTACTCCCAGGAATTATTAGCGAGGAAGGAAGCATTGTTGGCTGGTACTATCGAGACTAATCCATCTGAAAATTCAAATTGGCGAAAGCATAGAAACGCTTGCCCATTTTACAGGGAACGCTGGTTCCCGTGCAATGACGTGGCGGCTGGCGAACCTATGTACCAGGTGTTCTGTATGAAAGGGACGCCGCCCATTACGCACGAGGAACAAGATCGCTGTTTACATAGCAAGACGTGTTGCTGGCGCCTGGCAAATAACGACACACAAACGAAAAAGAAGACTGAATATCGGGAAACCTCTTCAGAAGAAGCTCCTACACCTGCTCATTAAAGCGAGTTACCTGTCGTCTATTCTCCAACGGAATCTTGCTGTGACGAGGACAAGCGCAAGGCCCCCACATCCGCCCCTTGTCCCTACAGAACGCTGGGGACGCAAGCGTCCCATGAGCATCATTTTCCTATTCGATTGGCAAAGTTCATCAGGACGGAGCCACGCAATTCCCCCACCACGTTGACACTATTCTTCAGGCATTGTTGAGTTAGTAGGATGCGACCAGTGCGGCGAGTTGTTGGCAGGCCTTTTTCATTTCGATGCGCACGCGCCCGGCATTGCTGCCAGGGCCGGTGGTGATGACGAGTATGAGATCGCCCACCCCGGCAAACTGAACAGTGCCGGTTTGTGTGTCGATGATGACGTGTTGCGTTTCGCCGTGCAATGCCTGCAAGGTGAAGTTGGCGATGGAGCCGAAGACGGCTGCTGACATAGCCCCCAACATATCCTCATCATCACCTGGCAGCGCGCCGGAAACGATCAGCCCATCCTTGCCAATAATCAAAGCGCCGGTAATCTCTTCAAGGTCGGTTAATCGTTGTAGTATTGTCTCCACCTTCGTCTCCTGTGTTCAACTAACGACTCTGGCTTTTCGCTTTCTTCGCCATTGTCAGGGCCTTGTTGTATGCCTCCATTGCTTGCAGGTACTCACCCTGGCGCATGTAGGCATCGCCCAGCACGCGATAGCCGGCGGTAAACCGGGGGGCTAGTTTGAGCAGGGCGCGTAGATTGCTGATGACCTCGTAAAGCAGTTCAGGGGCGTTGCGAATAGTGATGCGATATTCCTGCATGGCATCATCATATGCGCCTGCGAGCTGGTATTGATAGCCCTTTAACAACTGCTCTTTGTTGCTGAGCGTGCTCTCGCCTGTTCCTGGCTTGCTATCTACGGGGCGTCCTTTGCCAGCAAGGCTGGCTGTATTGGCGCGGGCTGCCGCTGTTTGCATGGGCTGTAAGCGCACAGCCGGGCGTTTCATGGTGGTTTCCAGTTCGTTTTCGAGCAGGGCATCGGCGCGATATGCGGACGCGAGAGGAGCTGCTGGCGCGGCTTGCTCAACGCGGTTGGTTGCTAGCATGGACATGGGAGCCTGCTGCTGTTGCGCCTGCGCAACGGGAATCGCTGTCGGCTGTGCCTGCGCGACAGGGACGGCAACAGGCTCTCCGGGAACGTTCACTGGCATCTCTGGCGCAGGGGCCTGGAATGGTACGTTGGCCCACCAGGGCTGTTCGGCAGGCGTCGATGATGGGGCAGGCCAGGCAGAGACCTGAGTTGGGGCAGGTTCGGGCAGATTCTCGGTTGGCGCGTCGATGGGCTTCTCTGGTTTTGACGCGGAAGAGGCATAGCCGGATTCTTGCGCGAGAGTTGAGAGCGCGCCTGGTTGCAGTGGAACAAAGCCTTGCGAGAGCAGATTCTTTTCCACTGATTCCAGGGTAGCCAGTTGCGCCTTTTCATCTTCGGACATGGGCGCATCGATTTGTTCTTCCCAGGTGCCGTAGTGGGCGGGTTCCTGTTCGGACAGGTCGGCCCAGGGGTTGTGAGCCACCGGCGCTTCGGGCTGCGATGCGGCAGGCATGGCCTGGGGTGAATCGAGCCAATTGTCGAAAGGCGATGAGTTCAGGTTGCTGGAGGATACTGACTGTTGCAGGTCGCTCCACGCGCTATAGGATGGTTGCGCTTTGGCTTCGGGAGCTTGAGCGGGTTCGATAGTCTCCGCGCCAAGCGATTTGAGCCATTCAGGCCAGCCCATGTCTTCTTCTCTGTCGTCCGATCCAAATAAGAATGGAGGCATTGTATCACCGGTTTCCGGTAGAGCGGGAACCGCCTGTGCGTCGTCTTTCAAGGATTGGCTGGGAACGGGCATAGCTTCTGGCTGGATTTGTTGGGCAGGGTACGCGGGTTTCGATGGGGGTTCCGGCGTCTGTGGCGCGGGTGCGGCCTGCTCAGGCTGGCGGCGCTCGTTTCGGGTGAGCATATCGAGCCATGCTGGCGGAGGCGGAACCTCTTCTTTGCGGGATTGAGCAGGAATATCCCACGGGTCGCTCACTTCCAGCAAACCTGACTGGGAGTCGATTTGATCGTTAGCGTTCGCGGGTGAAGTAATTGCCTGTTCGGCCTGGAACCAGGGCTGCTGCTCTAATAAGGCAGGATCGTAGTCGTCGTCAATTTCTTGCTGAGAGGCCCAGGCATCGAAATCGTCTGGCGCCTTCTGCTGTTCGGGCTGCTGAGCCTGTTGGATAGTAGCATCATCCGCCCTGGTGTTGAGGGTTGGGACTTCTGAGGCGGGCAGCGCGTTTGGTTGCGCCAGCGCTCTGGTGTCCAGTTCGGCTAAGGAGTCTTGCGCAGTCCAGTTGTACAGGCGGTCAGCTGAGGCGCTTTGCGCGGCTATCGCGGCGTCTTCAACTTCCACAGCGACGTATTGGGAGGTACTCATGGCCTCGATCTGCTTTCCATTGCCGTTGGTTTGCCCGTTCAAGACGATGGCGTCGCGTCTCACCACTGCCAGGAAGGGGTCGTGCGGCTGGCTGGCCGCGAGATCGCCGAAGAGTTCCTGTGCCATTACCAGCTCGGGATCGAACAATTCAGCGCGTTGAATCAGCTCGCGCGCGCGTTGCATATTAAAGGCGGAGGTGACATGTGCCTGAAGTAACAACGCTTTTTCGCAGTTAGGGATGTCCTCGAGGATGCGAGAAGCAATTTGTTCGACCTGGTCATACATACCCTCGCGCCAGTATGTCTCCATTAATCCCAGGCGAGCATCCAGGCGATCTGGCGCAACGGCGAGCACGGCTTCCCATTCCTGAATGGCCTGCGTGAGCAAATCTCCGCGCATGTACAAACGGGCAAGGCCGGCGCGTGACAGCATAAATTCTTGCTGACCCGCCTTCGCGCTCAAGTGGTTAAACTCCTGGCGAATCTGGCTGTTGCCCCGGCTCAACTCGTAAGCCTGCTGGTAGCAGTCTAATGCCGTGTCGATGTCGGATTGGTGCTCACAGATGAGCGCGCGGTCGCAGTAGGCGATCACGTTTTCTGGATCGTTGACCAGAATCCAGTCGAAGGTTTGCTGCGCCTCTTCTAAGCGGCCCTGCGCCAGGTAGACCTCGCCCAGCAGTCGTTGGATTTCAAGCGCATCGGGATAACGCGCGAGAAGCTCCTGGCAGTCGGCCATCGCGCCGTCGATGTGACCGGCGCTGATGGCGTCCTCTATACTTTGAATACGATCACGAAGCGTTGTTTGCGCCATATAAATCGATCTCCTGTCTGCCGCCTCACGTAAGAGGGCAACACTGCTATTACCCTGAACCTCGTGGTAGAGGCGTTTAGTTCCCGCCCTTGAGCAACTTTGCGAAATGTTCCGCACTCCCGGATTCGTAAGGACCAATTACCGCCAGTCGCCGCCATTCCGGCGCAAAACAGCTTTGCGCGATACGTTGAATGTCGTCGGCTGTCACGGCATCTATCTTTGCTACAAGTTCATCAACAGGGATAATTCTGCCGCGAGAGTACTCCTGGCTGCCCAGCCAGGAAGCGACCTGCGCAGTTCCCTCTAATCCCAGAATAATACTGCCTCGTATATATGCCTTGATGCGATTCAGCTCATCTGCTAACACAGGTTGCTGGCTGATACGGGTCAATTCGCCAATGATAGCCTGTATAGCAGGCTCGATGTGAGCCGGGTCTACACCGGCGCTGACAACGAAGTTGCCTGTCTCAGCGTAGCTATTAAAGTAACTGCCAATGTCATAGGCCAGTCCCAGCTCTTCTCGAATAGTCTGGAAGAGGCGAGAACTCATGCCTTCACCTAAAATAGCATTGGTTAGCATAAATGTATAATAATCGGGCGACGTATAAGCGATACCCAGCGCTCCCAGGCAGATATTAGCCTGTTCCGTCTCTTTCTGAATGACTGCGACAGGCACAGCATCCTGGGGAGGAAGGCTCTCCATCCAACTTTTGCGCGGCCCGGCCTCCCAATCCCCGAAGAGCCGTTCGGTGAGAGCGATCACCTGATCGGTATCGATATTCCCCGCCATGCTAATAATCAACGAATTGGGTCGATAATATTCATGTAAGAAGTGCAATAAGTCTTGCTGTTGCAGATGGGACACAGTTTCAATAAAACCGGCGTCGTCGCGCCCCAACGGTAAACCGGGCCACATAGTCTCATCGATGAGCAGTCCCACCCATTCCTGCGGATCGTCGCATGTAGAACTCAGTTCTTCGATGATAACGCCGCGTTCCTTTTCCAGCTCATCCGGGTCAAGGATCGGCCTGCGTACCATGTCTGCGAGTACTTCCATCACTGTTGGCAGTTGTTCACCGGGAACGCGAGCCGTGTACATGGTAAGTTCTTTGTCGGTACTCCCGTTGAAAACACCGCCAACCCCTTCAATAGCCTCGGATATATGCCGCGCCGTAGGGTAATGGTGCGAACCTTTGAACAACATGTGTTCAATGAAATGCGAGATGCCCGCCTGCGACCGGGTTTCGTAACGTGAACCAACGGTAAAAAGCAGGGCGATACTTGCGGAACGCATCCCCTCCATAGGCGCGGTTAGTAAGCGCAGCCCATTCCGCAACGTTGTTCGTTGGTATTGCATTGAATATAAGGTACTTTCTTTTGTGACTTGCTTCATTTGAACATGTCACATCATTATAGACGGTTCGAGCGTGGTAGGCAACGGATAGAGGGGGAGGATATAGCCCTTTTGGGTACTATGAAAGTAGTTTGCCAGGGAAATTTGAGCAAAACCAGCGTCCCAACGCTGGTTTTGCTCAAATTTCCCTGGCAATTATACAGGTTAGAACAGGCCGATATCGTTGGCAAGGCCACCGAGACCGCCCAACATGCCGCCGTCGTTGCCCCGGTCATTGTCATAGCGGCGTTCATGCTCGTGTTCAAATCCGTGCAGGAGCATTTCTCCGCCGATGACTGCGGCTGCTCCACCTAACGCGCCCATCGCCATGCCGCCTCCCTGTCCCTGGAACATTCCTCCCAGACCGCCGCCTTGCTGCTGGCCTTGCACGGGCATATTGGCGGGGATGGGAACGACTCCGGCGAGGTTGGTGCGGCATCCGGCGCAGTTGGCGGTGCCGACCGGAGACATTGCCATGCACACGGGGCAGCGCAGAACCATGGGCTGCTGGCCTACCATCGGCTGTTGCTGGTATCCCATCTGCCCGTACTGTTGAGGGTATGACTGCCCTTGCTGGGGATACATTTGCGGCTGTTGCGGATACCCGGTACCCGGCTGCTGATACTGAGACTGGCCGCCGTATTGTGACGGGTCATACTGGGATGCGTAGGGTTGAGATGGCTGTCCATAAGGGCCGGTCTGCGGGTACGCTTGCGGGGCGGGCGCCGGGGTTCCCGCGCCGAGCGGGCTGCCGCAGCCGCCGCAGAAGCGCACGCCGGGCGCGTTCTGTCGCCCGCAATTGTTGCAGAAAGCTGGTGCGGTGGCGGCAGGAGTGGATTGAGCCGTCGCTGCTTGCATGGGTTGTCCGCAATTGGTGCAGAAGGCTATACTGGAAGGAACTTCGGTATGACAGGCGATACACTGGCGCGTCTGTGGCAGCGCCTGTTGTGATTGGGCAGTTGCAACACTGGTTTGTCCCACCAGTGATGAGCCGCAGTGCATACAAAATGACGTACCCGCTTTGATGGTGCCATTACAACGAGGACAGACGCTGGTTGCCGCTTCCACTGTCGGCGCGACTACTGTCTGCACAGGCGTACCGCACTCCGGGCAAAATTTCTTGCCGGTGACATCATTGCCACAAGATGTACACGTTGCCATAGGCTTGCATACTCCTTTATCGATACTATTTCTTCTCGAATCACTATTATAGGCCCTATATCGCTTACCAGCAGTGTAGCATAGTTTGGTTGTTTCGTTGAGTGCGTTATTTCACAATTCCAGTTAGAGATTGAGAAAAACGTCACTTGCAGTCATGCGCTTGACAAATTGCCGTATCTTACGTTAATATTTCAGTAGATGTTGAAATGCTGAAAAGCTCTTTTGAGAGTTCGCCCTTTTCGCAGGATATAGAAGGAGACCCAGCTATGCATATAAACCTTCCTACCGGAACGATACTTAGCCTGTTGCTGCCTCTTGTTGCCCTGGAGTTGATCTTGATTATTGTCGCGCTCATCGACCTTATTCGCAGAGAGCCTGATCGAGTAAATGGAAGCAAGATTGTATGGGGCCTTATCATCGTATTGATTTCGACTATCGGGCCAATTTGCTACTTTATCCTGGGACGGAAGGAGCGGGATGATGTCCACTCCTGAACCCTACGCTATTCGTTGTAGCGGCTTGAGCAAGCGTTATGGAACCTCAGAAGCGCTGATCGGACTTGATCTTACCGTATCTACGAACAGCATTTTTGGACTGCTTGGCCCCAATGGTGCGGGCAAAAGCACGACGATGAAACTGTTGACGCGCCAGATTGCTCCCACCAGCGGGCAGGCCTGGGTTGCTGGTGTCCCGATCACCGGCCGGGCAGCCGATGTGCGAAATCGCATCGGCTACCTCAGTGAACAGCCTGCATTCTATTCCTGGATGACTGGCTTTGAATTCCTCAGTTTTGTGGGTGAATTGTTCGGACTAGATTCTGTAGTCCGCCGCAAGCGATGCCACGAGCTTTTGGAATTAGTCGGTCTGGCCGGTGCGGCAAAGAAAAAGATCGGTGCATATTCTCATGGGATGCGCCAGCGCCTGGGTATCGCGCAGGCTCTAATGAACCAGCCAGAGGTGCTTTTTCTGGACGAGCCGGTATCGGCGCTTGATCCAATTGGGCGCAAGGAAGTCCTGGAAATGCTCGACCATTTCAAGGGGAAGAGCACTGTTTTCTTCTCGTCACATATCCTGACAGATGTTGATCGCATTTGTGATGAGATCGCTGTGCTTCATCGAGGAAAGCTGCTGGTACAGTCGCCTACCCAGACATTGAAAGAACAGTACGCACAGCCGGTGATTACAATTGAGCTGGAAAGCGATGCAAGCTCACTCTCTGACCTCCTGAGCCAGGAACCATATGTGCGGCGAGTCGATATTAAGGAAACCATGGCCAACGTATTAGTCAGCGATCTGGCTCTCGCTAAACAACGTTTGCCCATGTTACTGGCGCAGTCTCGGCTTCCTCTGTTGCGCTACGAGGTCACGCTCCCCACGCTAGAAGACGTTTTTGTCCAATTGATTAATGAAAAGCCAATGGAGGAAAAGAGATAATCAATGACTACACGGACCTTCTGGCCTCTACTCAAGAAAGAGTTTTATGAGCAATACCGCACGTATCGCATACTTATTGCTGCGATCATTCTTTTGTTGCTGGGTCTCTCTGCTCCAATAGTTACCAAACTCACGCCAGAACTGCTCCAGAATTTGGGAGGAGGTATCAAAATTATATTGCCGCCTCAGACGGCTACAGACGCATTAAATTCCTATCTCAAAAATATGACCCAGCTACCGTCATTGATGATTATATTGCTGGCGATGGGCTGTATCGCTGATGAAAGGAGTCATGGAACGGCTGTTACCGTTCTAACAAAACCGGTGCCGCGCACCGTTTTTGTGCTCGCGAAGTTTCTCGCCTATACGTTACTGCTTTTTGCGGGTACCGTACTGGCCGCTGCTGGCGATTACTTTTACACCTACCAGCTTTTCAATGCGCTTCCGATAGGGGCTTTTCTGCTGTTGAACCTGGCATTGTTGATCTTTTTCATGCTGACGCTGGCGCTGACACTGCTGGCAAGCGTGCTTTTCCGAAACACTATCGCCGCTGGAGGGGTGGCCTTTGCGGGCTTCCTCGTGCTGAGCATCTTACCTGGATTGAACGCTACGATAGCTCAGGCGTTTCCATCGATATTATTCAGTTCGGAGCGTATGACACAGTTGCTCGCAGGTAAGGCTTCCCTGGGGAATGTCCTGATACCACTAAGCTCTGGTCTCGGCCTGACGCTCGCGCTCGTAATTATTGCTTGTCTTGTGTTTCAACTCCAGGAACTCTAGCGCCTGCTACACGCATTCTTTGAGAGAGTTGGCGCCGCTGATGCCGCGCAGTTTCATGAGGGCGACGACTTCAAGCTGGCGCACACGTTCGCGCGAGATGCCCAGTTCTTTGCCGACTTCGAGCAGGGTGCGACTGCGACCGTCGCCGATACCGTAGCGTAGGGTGATGACGCTGCGTTCGCGGGGTGTGAGCAGGGCCAGGGCGCGATGCAGTTCTTCGCCCAGCAGGTGTTGCGAGGCGGTTTCGGCAGGCGCGGGCGCGGCGCTATCCTCCAGAGTGTCACCCAGCGAGTAACGCGCTTCGTCGTCAACGGGGGCGTCGAGCGAAACGGGCTGTTCGATGATGCCGAACAGGTCGATGACCTCGGTGAGTTCGATATTGCAGGCATCGGCTATCTGCTCTGGAAGCGGATCGAGTCCGTTTTCTTGCGAGAGCTGCGCCGCGACACGTCTCACTTTGCGCAGGCGGGTGGCGACATGTTCGGGCAGGTGGATCAGACGGGACTGCTCGCCCGCTGCCCGGCTGACGGCCTGGCGAATCCACCAGGTGGCATAGGTGCCGAAGTGGCAGCCGCGCCGGTAATCGAACTTCTCGGCTGCGCGCATCAGGCCCAGGTTGCCCTCCTGGATGAGGTCAATTAAGGGAACGCCGGTGCTGGTGTAGCGACGCGCAATGGCGATGACCAGGCGCAAATTTGACTCGATCAGCGTGCGACGAGCCATACCGTCACCGGCGGCGGCTCGTTGCGCGAGGTCAACTTCTTCGTCGTGCGTAAGCAGGCCGAGGCTGCGAATATCATGCAGATAGCTCTGAAAAGCATCTTCAGAGCCGGTGGCCTGGCGTGTTGCGGACGCGCGACTGCGGCGAATGCGCGTGGGTAGGTCTTCTACCATCTCGCCGTCAAGCGTTTCTTCGATACTATCCGACGCGTCGAGAAATACTTCACTCTCCGTATCGTCCAGTGGTGATTCAATCGCCACGAGCGGTTCAGTATCTCGCCGGACGATCCTGTGATCCCTGTGATCTAAGAATGTGTCGTTATCCTTTTCACTGTGTGAGATAAGCTCTTTGCGTGGCGCATCTAATAACGCGCTATACGCATCCCTCGCAGGATAATCTATTGCCATTTTTCCACGCTCCCTTCGGGAAACTCCCCGACAAAATCAGCTGCCGGACTCCTCCGTATGGCCCCGTGGTCAGCATTCATCGTGTAGTATGGTGCTGAACATTAGTGTGCTAATTCTATTGTATAGACAACTGAAACCTGTCACATCAGGTAATTACCTGAGATCGAATCAGGTTCTGACTGTATCTTCATACAAATCTCTTGCCTGTTACAATCATACGACGGTTTCAAATCGCTTTCATAAAGTAATACGCCAGAGGACCCGTTTAAGTTTAAGTGATTGCTACTTATAATACGTTTCGCAAAGGCCGAACGTTACGCATGCCACATAGAAGATGTCCAATTGAAGAGGTTGCTATACTGTCAATAGGTAATCTTCTTCAGTTATCCCGGTAAATCATCTACGCAGTAGAATTTGGAGGTGAGTGGTGGACAAAGTGGATGAAGTGTTCATATGATTGCTATTGCACACCCTGAGATTGGTACCGAAGAGGAAGAGGCTGTTCTGGAAGTGCTTAAATCGGGTCAACTGGAGCAGGGGGAACGGGTTGCTGCTTTTGAGAAACGCTTTGTTGAACTTTGCCAGACGCAGGAAGCTGTTGCTGTTGCAACGGGGACGGCGGCGCTGCATCTGGCGCTTATTGCGCACGAAATCGGTTACGGCGACGAGGTAATCACGACGCCCTTTAGTTTTGCCGCCACTGCCAATGTGATTGTGCTGGTGGGCGCGCAACCAGTCTTTGTTGACATCGATCCAGAGACCTGCACTATTGATCCGTTGCTGGTGGAGGCAGCTATCACGCCGCGCACAAAAGCGATTTTGCCGGTGCATCTCTATGGCAACCCGTGCGATATGGAGCGGCTGCTAGCCATTGCTGATGAGCATCACCTGGTTATCATCGAGGATGCGTGCCAGGCGCACGCAGCCAGTATCCATGGCAAGCCTGTGGGCAGTTTTGGCACGGGCTGCTTTTCCTTTTCCTCTACCAGCACTATGACAGCGGGTGAAGGCGGCATGATAACGACCAGCGATCCCGTTATTGCCGAGCGCGCGCGCCTGCTGAGAAATCATGGGCAGAAGGAACGCTACCGGCATGTTGCGCTTGGCTTTAACCAGCGTATGACAGAATTACAGGCGGCAATAGGACTGGTTCAACTCGAAAAGTTAAAACAGTTTGCTGAAAAACGCCGCGCGAACGCTGCTTATTTGAGTAAACACCTCGGCGATGTCGTAAAGACGCCAGTGGAGCGTGACGGGTATCGCCATGTGTATCAGCAGTACACCATTCGCGTACCCGACGAGAGCAGTCGCGATGCATGGGCAGCGCAATTGCTCGAACGGGGCATCGGCACGGCTGTGCATTACCCCTGCCCCATTTACCAGCAGCCGTTTTACCAGGAAGCTCAAGACCTCTACCGTATAGCGGTTCGTCCCCTGGATGAAGAGCAACTTGCAACCATCGTGAAGACGCCTACCGGTCCCTTGAAAAGTAGCAATGGGAGCGGAGCGGCGACGCTTATGGCGGCCTGGCCCGCCGAAGCGCCTTATTCGCGTCTTCCCGAAGCTGAAAAAGCGGCGCGGCAGGTGCTGTCGCTTCCGGTGCATCCAGCGTTGAGCGAGGATGATCTTGCCACAATTGTGCTAGAAGTGCTTGATCTATGCCAGTAAAAGGTGTGGTGGTTAAGGAGAGACAATTCTAATGGAACAATCAACTGAGACGATACTTGATGATAAAGGAAGGGATCGTGGCGCTTCTTCAGTCGCGACTGCCGTTCTTCAGGCTGGTACTGTTGAAGAGGTTAGTATTGAAGAAGAAGTTATTTTTCACGAATCTTCAGCGCTTTTCCGTTTCTTAAAACGTTTGATAGATATTGTGTTCTCGTTGCTCGGTATAATACTGCTGGCACCTGTTTTCTTAATAGTCGCAGTTAGTATCAAACTTGATGATGGTGGAGATATTTTCCATTTTAGAGAAATCGTTGGACTGCAAAACCGGCACTTCTTCGCTCTTAAGTTTCGCACGATGATCCCCGATGCGGATGCCTACCTGGTGAATCACCCTGAACTTATGCGGGAGTACAAACAGAACATGAAGTTGGAGGAAGATCCGCGCGTCACCAGAATAGGCGGATTTCTTCGTAGAACGAGTCTGGATGAACTTCCACAATTGCTCAATGTGTTGATCGGGCAAATGACCCTTGTAGGCCCTCGCATGATTCATCCGATGGAGTTGTCTCGTTATGGCAAGTACGCGCAGAAACGGCTCTCGGTAAAACCTGGCATTACCGGCTTATGGCAATTATACGGGCGGAGGCAAGATTCTTTGGAAATGCGCATCACGCTGGATATGCAGTATATTGACTCACGCACTATTCTTCTTGATCTTGTGATCCTGCTCAAAACGGCACGGGTATTTGTTATTCAGACAGGCTGCTAAATCAGCCGATTTGCACGTTTTCTTGCTGCCTGCGGCGGTAATTGGAGAGAGAAGAGGTGTGCGGCTGGTCTTCTGCGGCGACCACAGCCCACACATCTCTTCTCTTTATGGATTATGAGAGGCTGCGGCTGTTATGTAGGCATCCCTGTAGATACGAGCAGTCTCTTCCCATGAAAAACGCGCTGCCTGAACGCGCCCGGCAGCGATCATGCGCTGTTGGAGCGCTGCATCTTGCAGAACCCGCTGCATTGCGCGGGCCATCTCGCCGGTATTGAGCGGGTCTACAAGCAGGGCCGCGTCTCCGGCAACCTCTGGCAGCGAGGAACTGGTGGTGGTAATCACCGGGCATCCCGCTGTCATGGCTTCTACGACGGGCAGGCCAAAACCTTCGTACAACGAGGGGAAGATGAAGCAGGTTGCCATCTGGTAGACTGCGATGAGGTCTTGATCAGAAATGTGGTCCAGGAAAAACACATTCTCCTGGAGAGTCGTCATGTAGCGCAAGATGTCGTCGCAATTCCATCCCTTGCGCCCCACAACCACCAGCGCGGGACATGCCTGGCCGAGCTGCTGCTTCAATTGGGTGTACGCGGCAAACAGGGTGGGCAAGTTCTTGCGCGGCTCTACTGTAGCAACGGTCAAGAAGTACGAATCCGGCAACTGGTGGTCAGCCCGCACCTGTTGTTTACGGGTATCGCTGACGATCTGGCCGAATTCTGGTCGCACAGCGCCGGGCGCGATGGAAATTTTGGGAAGATAGTGGTTGCCCAGGAAATGCCCTATCTCTGACTTCGCGTGCTTTGAAAGGGTGACGGCGCGCTCGCAACTACGTATCCCGTGTGAGAGTAATGTGCGGAAATAGAGGCGGCCATGCAGCGTTTGCGCCTGAGGGTAGCGCCAGGGGCTGGTATCATAGAAAGTCATGACGGTGCGAGGGCTAGAAAGCTGTAGATAGGGCGGCGGAAATGTCGGATAATGCATGACATCCAGACGCAGTCGCGGCAGAATGCGTGGGAACCAGAGCTGTTTACCGAGCAACTCGTTGCGCGTTGGGCAGATTACGGCTTCAAAGGACTGTTGGAACGGCACAAAATCGGGATGTATTTCGCGTGAAAAGAACAATACATAGCGCAGAGCAGGCCCGGTTTCTGGCAAAAGAAGGATCTGCTTTGCCGTTTCTGCTGTGTAGCGGAAGATGCCGGTTGGACGGCGCCAGATGCCTGTGAGATCGACGCCTACGCGTAGCGGTTTCATCACTTCAAGACGCTCCTACTCGCTTATATTTTTACCGCCCTGCTTGGTAGGCAAATCCAGTCTAGCAGCCTCGCGGTCCCAGTTGGGGATACTCAGTACTAATCCCAGGAAAAACCAGATATAGGTCTCCCCTATGAATGGTCCTGTTCCGCCGGCGGCAGCAGTGGAGGGAACAAAAGAATCGGTGAAGAAGGTCGCAAAAAGCAGGGTGGCAAAATATCCCAGGTATGCCAGGGCGACCGCTTTCCCTGTATCGGATATTGCTGTATTGAAACGCTCGAGAGCTACTCGT
This sequence comes from uncultured Chloroflexia bacterium, assembly GCA_963769535.1. Taxonomy (GTDB): domain Bacteria; phylum Chloroflexota; class Ktedonobacteria; order Ktedonobacterales; family Ktedonobacteraceae; genus CF-113. Next base: position 380,923 of record CAVYMC010000012.1, read on the forward strand.
CCAACCATAATGATCGCCAGTAGTAAGCAGACAAGACCCTGTATCCCCATTTCGGCCAGCACCTCAAGGAACTGGTTATGGGCAACACCTCCAAAATCGGTTCCATAGGCAAGATCGAAAAACTGGTAGTTCCCTGCCCCAACACCCAGGTATGGACTGTGCTGCCATATTGCAATAGCATCCTGCCACATATTGACGCGGTCAATTCCGTAGACCTTTGTGGGGTCGAAGAAGTTTGTGATATCCGGGAAGAAGAGAAGCAGGAAAGGCAGGACGATGAGTGGGAGGAGAAGCGCAAGTGGGCTCTTGAAGCGGAGCCACAAGATGAGCCAGACTGCCAGGAGCAGTCCAATCCACGACTCGCGACCGAAAGACATTACAACAGCCACCGCGAATATGCAGGTGAGCAGTCCAAAACCCAGGCGTGTCGAATCCTTCCTCGCATAGAGCATTTGACCGAGAGCAAGACAGGCGAAAAGCACATTCAGTATGCCCAGGTTACTCGAAGATGCCCCAAAAACCTCCGGACGTTGGGCGCCAAGGATCACTTCCTGTGAATAGAGATGGAGCGGCCCCGCAAAAATTGTACCCAGAGCATAGGGTAAGCCGACTACTAGGTACGCTCCGATCATCCAGCGAGCGTCTCTCAACGTGCGTACCATTGCAGGGACAATGACGATAAACAGGGGCAGACTGATGAGTAGGAACATTTCGACGATATTGACCAGTAAAAACGGGACATTTGAATGCGCAAACGCGTAGGTGACGTGCGGATCTGGGGACAGGTGCGAAGAAATGATAGACAGGAAACCGATGATAGTAAGGCATATGAGCGGAAGCAGGATGCGCGTCTCTCTCCTCGCCAACCCCACTTTGCGCTTAGACGACATCTCTTGCAGCAGCCAGATTCCCACGATTAGCGCGAAAAGCAGATCTCCTATGTAGAGCCGCGATAATATGCCCGAACTACTCGTCGAGAGGACAAGAGTGGGTGCGGCCACCAGGATATAGAGAGGAAGAGCAAGTTCAGGCCGGATGAAGAACAGCATAACCAGAGCGATTGCCGCCATGCCGATCAGTACAATGATAGGATTTAGCGTGATGAGGAATACCTGTCCCAGGCTCAGCGCAAGGCAGATTATGAATGTTGTGCCCATTGCTGCCAGTGAAGGGCCTAGGGAGCGAGATGATTGGAAAGAAAACCTTTGTTGTGCCATTATACCAATCCTTCTGGAATCAAGCGCAGCTTAACGCTTCATTGCTCGTGGGGGTACATTTGCCTCCACTAATGCTTCAACTGTTTGCTTTGCGACATTGCTTGCGGCAGCACCAATTACTTCTGCATAGACCGCAAACAGTTGCGATGCTATCTCAGTCTGGCTAAAGCGTGTTTCTGCCTGCCTGTGCCCTTCGGTTCCCATGCGTTGGCACAATGCAGGATCATTAAGAAGCGAGAGGAGAGCGTCCGTATACTTTGGAATATCACGAACATCAACTACATAACCAGTGACCCCGTCATCGACAATACAGGGAATGCCGGTGCCGTTATTCGCCACTACAGGAATGCCAACCGTCATCGCTTCAAGTAGTACCATGCCAAAACTTTCGACAATCGATGGATGGGTTAAAATGGTTGCTGAGCGATAAGCATCTCTGATACGCTCTGACGAATTGTTCAACAAAAATTTGAGGTGATCTCCGACGCCAAGCTCCGTTGCTAACTGCACCAGATTGCCGGGAAAATCTGGTTCTTCCAGAAAAGGAGGGGCGAGGATGAGCAATGTTGCTTCTGGAAAACGCTCAACAATGGAGGGTAGGCATCGTACCGCGTACTGCCAGCCTTTCTTACTACTGAGTCTTCCCACGCCGAGGATGAGCGGATTGCCAGTCACTCCTGCCTCATGTAGTAATCTTCCTGCTTCTTCCCCTTGCGTAATGTCTGCGAATACTTCTGGCCGCGATACATGAGGGACAACACCCAGCCTGTGATCGTGTACTCCCAGGGCGAGCAACTTCTGACGGGTGAAGTCTGTGAAGACAATAACCCGATCGCTCAGGTTAAAGAAGAAACGCCCAAGAGTCTTGTCATAGAGTTCACGCAAAGGACGTTGATAGGGATAAATGGTCATGTGAGGGGTAAAAATCACCTTGCGTCTGCGCAGTCGAGCTACGAGTAAAGCCAGTTCGCTGCGCTTTTCTCCATAGCCGTGACAATGGATAATATCGGCGTCAGTAGTGAGCAATGCCTGAATAAAAGGCCATGAAAATGGTCGCCCCTCGCGTACTCCTGCCGGACAACGGCGCACCCGAATACCATCTATGATCTCTTCAGCAGGCTGGTGGTTGTTCACCTGGAAGGTCAGCACTTCGGCCTCCCAGCCGCGTAAGACAGCCTCCCGTACCGGCCAGTAAAAATAATACATGTCGAAAGGACGCATTACTGTATCTGGAAAGTTCCAGACGACTTGAAGTAGTTTCATCACTGCCTCCTCAATCTGTAAGGTCGTCGCACCTAATTTAGAATAGCGTTGCTTGTAAAAGCCCTATCGCTGTTCCCAACCTTTGTAAACAATGAAGGATTTGGTCAAGCCCAGGAGCTTCTCCCTGTATATCTTTGCTCCAGGAAAGAGGTGCTTTAACTCTTTTTCTGTAAGGAGTCTGATTTCTTTTACTGCCTGTAATGCCTCTTGCCTCTCCAAGATTTTCCCCCTCCATCCTAAATTGAAATGGGTGACAAGAAACACTCTAAAGCTCAACGGAAGAAACTGAAAAAAGGGGAAAAGGAAGTGCGGTTCCATGAAAAAAAACCGGTTAGGTGTCTGCACATAGTACCTTTCTCCAACCCTCTGCACTTCTTCCGCCATTTGACGTTGGTGAGCGTAGGTTCCTACATGCTCGATGACTGAGTTTGAGAAAACAATCTGGAACTGTTTGTCTGTGAATTCCCGCATATCTCGCGCGTCACCTACTATATTAACCAGGGTGGGATACGATATCTCGGAAGGTGATAGATTGTACAGGAGAATCTTCGCGTCTTCTTTAATCAATCCCACTATCTCCCAAAATCTTTGTTCACCACCAACGTCAAGTATGTTTAATGGCCTGGGAAGCTGCGAGATGAGAGATTCAAAGAGTGCTATCCTTTTCTTGCGCATTTTTCTTGCAAATAGAGCCTGGATCTCGACTAATTTACGTGTGGATGAGACTCTCGGTAAGTTATTGGCATGCTTGCCCGTCGTAACCATAATATCCTCTCTCAACCAAATATAATGGATTTTTTATATAAAAGCTGGTTCGTGCGATTCAGTAACTCCTGCCGGTTGAACCCTCTCTTCCGATTATTTCCATATACCTGTGCTGCTTGTCAGATGTGTTTGGAGTTTTACTCGTCTCCCCATTAATTGCCCTCTGTAAGTGTCGTTCGATAGACCGAGCAATTCCCTCGACAGTGAAACGTTCTCGGGCTACTACATAAGATGCGGTCGTCAGCTTTGCCCGTAGTGAGGAATCACCAGCCAGTTGCAGGATAGTAGCGGCTAAGGCGCATTCGTCACCCGGCTCAACGAGCAAACCACCGACGCCATGTCTGACAATTTCGGCTGTCCCTCCGATGTTGGTTCCGATCAACGGCAAGTTGCGTGCCATAGCCTCGACAATTACTGCGCTGCAAGGTTCTTTCCAGATAGATGGAATGATTACTATGTCTGCTTGATCATACTGCTGGATCAGTTCACCTTGAGGTACTTTGCCGTGAAATGCTACTGCTTTTTCCAGTCGCTTAGCCTGCACAAAATTGTAAAGCTTTTTAGTATATTCTTCATCGTCTGCACCGAAAATATCGAGTGAGAACTGAATGTGCTTTTGCTCATTAATCAGTATGTCTAGTGCTTTCAAGAGGACCAGCACTCCTTTTGCACTACACAAACGCCCGACATATATCAGGCGTTTGTGCCCCGGTTGTCTCTGCTCCCCTTTACTCACTGGAGTAGTAAAGAAGCAGTCGTCGATACCATTATAAATCACCTCAATACGCTCTGTATCGCACCCAAGCTTAACATATTCCTCCTTGACCGCGTTACTTACGGCGATCATGGATGTGTATCTGGGGAATGGCACAGAGCCGATCAGTAGTTTTTTAAGCCAGCGATAGCGCACGTGCGAGTATCCCGTTTGGAGCAAAAGTACGTATTGAAGCCAGTAGCCCTGTTGTTGGTAGACAACAGGAATGCTCGCGGCATTAAGGACTTTGAGAATTGGGATCAGACCAAGCCCGCTGATTTCCCAAACGTACAACAAATCTGGCTGTAGTTCAGCAATAATTCGCTGTAGCTTTTCGGCGTTGGCCGAGTAATGAAAGGTCCGGTAATGTCCAGGGATGTAGCGGAGCGTGCGCCAGATATGTCCCTCTTGCTCTGGTTCATCGAGTCCATATGAACTGGTGAGAACAAATATTTCGTGGCCCAATTTTTCTAGTTGGGAGGTATAATTTCTTGCGGCTATCTCAGCACCGCCTATTCCGTAAGGTGCATAGAGATTGCTGACTAATAAAATACGCATACTCCTCCTTGCTCGTACTGATATTCAGTCTCTTCTTACATGATACCGGTTGTTGCAAGTGGAGGATTGGCTGTGAATGACGCTTGCCAGGGTGAAGTAATTTCTAGAGGACAGTATAATATGTCTTACAGAGTGAAGTAGAAACTGTTCCTGTATGAGGAGGAGGATTATGTCGAAAGTTGACGCTGCAAAATTGATGATAGATATGAGCGTAACACCACCAACTGACTTACCGCAAAATAGACGGAGCTTCGTAAGGCAAAAGATCCATGCACTATCGCATCCTCTCCGTCGGGGGTTCGGTGATGTTAATGTATCTTCAAGTGCTAATAAAGCAGCACAGATACAACTGTCAATGCAATATAAAGCAATGATAGCACTGGGTCTACCGATGCCGAAGTTTGAGGATGTGGAGTTTCGAGCTTACTCCCAATTTGGTGAAGATGGTATCTTGTTGTACATCTTGTCAGTGATTGGCACTACTAATAAGAGGTGTGTGGAGATGTGTGGAGGGGGTGGTATTGACAACACAGCCAACCTGATTATCAACCATGGTTGGAATGGCTTATTCTTTGATGGGAACGAGAGAAAGATAAGAAAAGGGCAGCAATTCTACAACAGGTGCCTTGACACGGTAGCGTGGCCACCCAAAATGGTACATACCTGGGTCAGCGCTGAGAATGTCAATGAGCTTCTTGAAAGACATGGCTATATTGGTGAGGTTGACCTATTGTCTTTGGATATGGATGGCATCGATTACTGGGTCTGGAAAGCCATCGAGTCTATTAATCCGAGGGTCGTGGTGCTGGAATTTAACAATGCTCTAGGTCCAGATTTGTCAGTTACTATTCCCTATAAGCCGGGCTTTATATGGGAAAGCAATATGATCTCCTGGCCGCGCTATCGAGTAAGAAAAATGGTAAACACCTTTTTGGGTAAAAAGACAGCAGATTGGTTTGATAATTACTATGGCGCATCGCTGGCAGCATTCGTCAATCTGGGCAAGCAGAAAGGATATCGCCTGGTAGGATGCGAGCGTTACGGTATCAATGCATTCTTCATTCGCGCGGGCATAAGTGAAGAGATATTACCGGAGATATCCCCGTCGGCGTGCTTCAATCATCCATTCACGCAATATGCTTCAGAGGTTCGCAGGCAAACGATAGCTAACAAAGAATGGATTGAGGTGTAATTTAAGTACAGGCTTTGATGCGAACTACTTCCTGTTCCGCGCTACAACCTCTTCGTAGACCGCTAAAGTTTCGGTAGCGGTTTTGCGCCAGCTGAACTGAGCAGCCCTCCGTAGGCCACGAGTGTGCAATTCTGCTCGCAGTGTGCTGTTGCTAAGAACGGCCTTCATTGCCTGTACCCAGGCTTGTGTGTCATCTGGGTTCAGGCTAATAGCTGCATCACCTATGACCTCGGGCAGTGAGGTACGGTTTGAGCAGATAACCGGCGTGCCACAACTCATAGCCTCCAGAGGCGTAAGCCCAAAGCCTTCGTATAGCGAAGGAAAGACGAAAAGACTTGCCCCGCTGTAGATCGCGGCTTTATCCTCCTCTTCTACGAAACGATAGATGACCTGGCTCGTTATGCCTAGATCTGCAGCGACAGGACGAGGATCAGGATACAACGGTCCGCTGCGCTTGTCAGGATCGCCTGCGATGAACAGTTGCAAATGAGGATCACCCAACTGCCGGTAGAGAGCAGCGAAGGCTCGCACAATCTGCAACACGTTTTTACGTTGGTCAAGCCCACCGAGGTAGAGGATATAGTGTTCACCCAATCCATAGAGAGAACGTGCTTCTGCCAGGACTGCCGGGTCCTTGATGGGAGCGAGTTCGTCTCCTGCTGCCAGGTAGGTAACACGAATACGCTCAGGAGGGATTTTAAGGGTGTCAACTATGTCTTGCCTGGCATGCTGTGAAATGGTAATAATCAATGAGGCATTGCGGGCAGCGCGAGCAGCCAGATTTAAGTACAGCTTCTTTTTAGCTCCAATTCTGTAGGCCGGTGAATGTAACTGAATGACATCCAGAATAGTGACGACGGTAGGGCTACGCAAAATCAAGGGCGGCGCAAAGTAGGGAATGTGGAAGAGATCGACTCCAGCCTTGTGGGCATTTGCCGGACCAGTGAATTGTTCCCACATCACTTGTTCAGTGATCTCTGTGTGCGTAGCGAAGGCGGGTACAGACGCTGTTAGAACAGAGAATCTGCTTCCAACAACATTACTCCAGGGGGTTGATTGCGTTCCCAGTAAAATATACTCGTTCCTTTGGTCCACCTCTTCAAGCGCTTTGAACAGGTGAATAAGTACCTGACCAATGCCAGTTGAGGGATGTTTCAAGAAGATACTACTAACGCCTATTTTCATAGAAGTTTTGCTCTTTCGGAAAGATTTGATACGCCTGCGTCAAGTTTTCCTTTTTGAGCGACAACTGTTCGCCAGGAGTTCAATGTCTGTTCAAGGGCGTATTCTACATCAATTACTGGCTCCCATCCGGTATGTTCATATAGATGAGAGGTATTGGCAACGAGTAGAGGTACATCCACGGGACGCAAACGCGCAGGGTCCTTTCGCACTTCAATGGACCTCGTGGAGTGACCAAGCAGTATATCCAGGATTTCTCCAATTGAGCGCGCGCGACCCGATCCAATATTGTATGCCTGTCCCGGCTGTCCTCGCTGCGCAACGGCGAGCAATGCTCGTGCCACATCTTCGATCGGCAGAAAATCCCTCTGAGCTTGCAGGTTGCCGACAGTCAATACTGGTTCCATCTTACCTTGTTCAATCATGGCAATCTGCCGGGCGAAGTCTGCTATCACGAACATTTCGGTTTGACGAGGCCCGAAGGAGTTAAATAGACGAACGCGCAAGATCGGCAAAGCATAAGCGACGAAGTACTGGTACCCAAAGAGGTCTTGAGCTGATTTCGAGACTCCATAAGGACTAATAGGCTGGAGGGTGCGATCCTCGGTGATAGGATTCTCCTCTGGACGGACCAGGCCATATTGCTCCCCCGAACCTACGATTATGACACGAGGAGACAGGTGTTCTGCTCGCAGCGCTTCGAGCAATTGCACAGCACCGCCAGCGTTTATGCGAAGGGTAGATGCGGGATCGACCCAGGATGCTGCTACTGATGATTGGGCAGCCAGGTGGAAGACCCAATCCGGTTGAGATTGTGCCACAGCATGACGTATTTGTTCTGGATGAGCAATATCGGCTGCGATTCGTGTAACATCTTTCGTATCATCAGAGGCAGTAAGAGATGTAAGATGCCGGCACACTCCAAATAACCTGGCATCTGGATAATAGGCTCTACACTGTTCGATGAGATAGCTGCCCATGAAGCCTGAGAAGCCGGTAATGAGAATACGTGATGGGGTGGGTATTTCCATCAGCTCACTTTCCTTATGTATGTCTTGCTCATGGATAAAAAATGTGTTGTCATGCTGAGCGAAGCGAAGCATCTGTCTGCCCGGCGAGAGAGACCCTTCGTTTCGCTCAGGGTGACATGCGAGGATGACCGGTCCTGGTTGGTAAAATTCATCATGTTCATGACCGGGACCTGGCTTCCGAATAAGCCTTTACACTGTATAAGCTCTTAGATTCTGATGAGACGATTTGTAAATCACTCTCTACCATCATAGCTACCAGTTGCTCAAACGCGACCTCAGGGTACCACCCCAGTTTTGTGTGCGCTTTAGAAGCGTCTCCAATTAATTGATCAACTTCGGCAGGTCGGAAGAACTGCGGATCAATTTCCACGTAGTTTTGCCAGTCGCTTATGCCCACGTATTCAAAGGCGGCAATCACAAAGTCGCGTACGCTGTGAGCCACGCCGGTGGCGATCACAAAATCATTCAGGGGCATCCTGCTGCAAGATACGCCACATAGCATCTACGTAATCGCCAGCGAAGCCCCAATCTCGCTGCGCTTCAAGATTGCCTAGCGCCAATTTTTTCTGCAAGCCCATTTTAATGCGCGCTACGCCATACGATATCTTGCGCGTGACAAACTCAAGACCGCGCCGGGGAGACTCGTGATTAAACAGGATGCCAGAACAGGCAAACATATTATAACTTTCCCGAAAGTTCACTGTGCTCCAGTGTCCATAGAGCTTAGCGACTCCATAAGGACTGCGTGGATAAAATGGCGTCTGCTCGTTTTGAGGAATCGCTTGCACCTTGCCGAACATTTCGCTGGTAGATGCCTGGTAGAAGCGTATTGGCCAGTCGCAGAGTTGAATGGCCTCTAACACGCGTGTGACACTGATGCCGGTATACTCAGCAGTCGCAACCGGTTGTTGAAACGAGTTGCCCACAAACGACATGGCCGCGAGGTTATACACTTCATCAGCTTGTGAGTAACGTAAAGCGCGTACAAGCGATAACTGGTCGAGCAAATCAGCATCGATCAGTTCAATATCGTTCAACAGGTGGCGAATTCGTTCACCGCTAAATGTACTGGCCCGGCGTATTGTACCGTAGACTTTATAGCCTTTTGCTAACAGAAATTCTGCCAGATAACTACCATCCTGACCGGTAATGCCGGTGATTAATGCGCGTGACATAATGCCTACCTCCCCTCCCAAGACCAAGACGTGAATAGTTTTTCGTCTTCTTTCTAATATGATACTTATTGTTACAAACTGGGGATATCGGCATTTTTTCTTCCGAGTACAATGTATTTCAAGAGTCTGCTGTTTAAGAGAGATTGGATGAACGTGGGAAGGTGGATATATGCCTCCTCTTATATGCTTTTAGAACAAGAATGGGCTGTACGGCTTTGGGACCGCTAAGTGAAACGAGGTAGATAGGTAAACTATGAGGTCATTTATTAAGAATTTGATTCAAAAAAAAGGCTCTGGTATAGTACGGTATTCTCCAGAATCCTCAGAGACTTTCCCTGACTTTGATCAGGCAGACTTTCATTTGATTAACAAAATCCAACAATTCACGTTAACCTCACCTGAAAGAATATTTGCTCTTATAAGAGCAGTTGAATATATTGCGAGCAGTAATATTCCAGGTGACATTGTCGAATGCGGTGTATGGAGAGGAGGGAGCATTATGGCAGTTGCAAGTACTTTATTGAGATTAGGAAGAACAAATCGGCATCTTTTTCTTTATGATACTTTTGAAGGTATGACCGAACCAACCGAACATGATATTTCATTTGCAGGTGCTAAAGCTTCAGATCTACTTAGACGGCGCATCAACAGGAGGAGGAATACGACAAATCCCATTTGTGCTAATGCACCGCTAGATCAGGTTAGAGAATCGGTGTTATCAATTGGATATGATGCTAACAAAATTCATTTTGTTAAGGGGAGAGTTGAGGATACAATACCTGAGATCAGTCCTGAAAGGGTTAGCTTACTCAGGTTAGATACAGATTGGTATGAATCAACTCGCCATGAGTTAATTCATCTTTTCCCTCGCTTGTCTACTGGCGGAGTCATTATCATAGATGATTATGGACATTGGCAAGGGGCGAAAAAAGCAGTTGATGAATATCTTAAGGAGAATAGGATTAGCCTGTTGCTGAATCGAATAGACTATACAGGAAGAATTGGTATTAAATGTTAGCCTCTGAGTATGAACGGTACGGGAAACGATGTATGATTCCCCTTTTTTTGTAAGGTACGGTTCAATTTACTGATCTCGGCAGAAGTAAGTAAAGTGTGATAAGCTAGGAGGATGGGAGCACCAAGAAAAGCCGATTGGCGAGAAGAACGGCGCAAACGCGCCTGGAAGCTGAAAGAACAAAGCTGGCAACAAAAGGACATCGCGACCGCATTGGGTGTGAGTGAAGGAGCGGTCAGTCAATGGCTCAAACGAGGGCGAGAGCAAGGAGTGGAGGCCCTGGATGCCCACCCACCCAAAGGGGTGACGCCACGATTAACCGCAGAACAGAAAGCGCAGATGCCCGACCTGTTAGCCAAAGGAGCCGAAGCCTATGGGTTTCGTGGGGATGTCTGGACGGCGAGTCGAGTCGCCCAGGTCATCGCGCAGACTTTTGGAGTCCGCTATCACCGCGATCATGTCGGTCGACTGATGCGGGAGGCAGGCTGGAGCCGACAGAAGCCGGTAGAGCGGGCCAGCCAGCGCAATGAGGAGGCCATCAAGAAGTGGTCACAAGAGCGCTGGCCAGAAATAAAAAAAAAGCCGATCAGGAGAAAGCAACTATCCTCTGGGTAGACGAAGCGGGGTTTTATCTGCTGCCGATGGCCGTGCGCACATGGGCTCCGTGCGGGCAGACGCCGATCCTGCGCGTGAAACTCACGCACGATCACCTCTCGGCGATCAGTGGCATTACGCTGGATGGACGACTGTTCATGCAAGTACGTCCCGCCTCCTATGATGCAGAAGCCGTGGTGGGCTTCTTGCGTGTGCTCTTACGCAAGATTCCGGGGAAGATCGTGCTCATCTGGGATGGCTCGCCCATCCACCGGGCTCATGAGATCAAAGACTTTCTCAAGCGCGGAGCAGCCAAACGTCTGCATTTGGAGCAATTACCAGGGTATGCGCCTGATCTTAATCCCGATGAAGGTATCTGGAATTATCTCAAGCGCGTGGAGTGGGCAATGTCTGTTGTACTGATCTCAATGACTTGTCTACCCAGCTTATTCGAGCCAGAGAACGTTTGCGACATAAACGAGAGATCATTCGCAGTTGCTCACGACAATGTGGGTACTCGGTTTAGTTTCTTATCACGAGATCAGTAGGTAGTTTATTTTTGACAGTTTGAACAGTCAAAATCAAATCTAAGGAGTTAACTTAATGTTTTCCGTCTTTACTTGTCTGCCTCGAGCAAAAAGTAACGAAAACTCATTCAAATTAATTGACTATATCAAGTATGTTGAACCGAGTTTACTTAGAGATAAACTTGTTACTGGTCGTGCCAGGCGTTTTGTTAAGGCAGTCCCCCTAACTAGACTTACCGTATTGGGCCTCGTGATTTATGCGTCTAAGCAGTTGAAAATCGGTGCAAGTGTACTGGATGTAGGAGCGGGGGACTGCCCGTACAGGGGTATTTTTGCTAATTTCACTTATAAAAGCACAGACTTTGCAAAAACAGAATATCATCGATTCAATGAGATCGACTACGTTTGTGCAGCAGATGCCATACCTGTAAGCGAAAAGAGTTTTGAAGCCATATTGTGTACGGAGGTATTAGAACATGTGCCTGGGCCCAAAAGCGTCTTAGTGGAGTTCAACAGGGTGCTTAAAAGTAAAGGTAACTTGTTTCTAACGGCCCCGCTTATCAATCAACTACATGAAGAGCCTTATGATTTTTATCGGTACACACCTTATTCTTTTACGAATTTACTAAAAGAAACAGGTTTTGAGGTTATATTTATTACTGCGAGAGGAGGCTGGATTGCTAGCATAGCTAATACACTGAGAGAGATGCCTCTAAAACCGCCAAGAAATGTAAAAGGCTTACTCCTTTATAGCTTTTTGTTCCTCCCAATATTCTCATTACCCATGGTAGCTGTAAGATTATTGCCCTTCAAGGTATTTGCCTGGTTAGACAAAACATTGGATAAGGCTCAAAAATACACTCCTGGCTATGCAATACATGCTATAAAGATTACAGACTTGTAAGTCGCCTATTGCCCCGGCGGTGCTTGCGCTTGTGTTCATTTTGCAAGCTAATATGGGCATCTCGGATGATGAAGTCATTGAGGCGACGGTGATGGATCGACGCTCGCAGTTGGTGCTGGCCACTCATGCAGATTGCTTTTTACCAAACTTATTACGTACAGCATCAAATACCATCCTATCCTCCTTACTAAAGCGTAACAGTGCCAAGACGAGAACATAAACAAGCATGAATGGAATAATCAGGCCAAGCACTCCAAATATGGCCCGGTATCCATAGCCGACATGAATAATGCGCAGCAGCAAGAGTCCCACCATACTAGCGACGCCGCCTGCTGCGACTGGCTTCAGTATATCCCAGCGAAATGCAAATGCCTTCACGATGAAGTAGACCGCGATAAGACCTACAACATCCATACTAATAACTGCAAGGGCTGCTGCTATTGCCGCACCTATAACGTTGAAACGGGGCACTAACAAGAAAGCTAGCCCTACATTGGTGGTAATGGACACGACAGTATTTGCAATAATCACCCGAGTTTGGCCCATCATCATCAGGAGACTCCCCGATATACCTGTCCCTGCATTTACGAGATTGCCGAAGGAGAGAATAATCAGCACAGCGCCTGCAGCAGTGTAACCCTTTGAGAAGATGCTGAGAATAGCCTCGTGAAAAACACAGAAGCAAAGGAATATGGGTAGGCTCAGGGAGAATGACCATTTCGTGACTACTCTGAACAGGCTTGCAATCTTCTCATGCTCACCTCGTGCATAATACTCGGCGATTAATGGAGAGAAGATGGTATTGAGTGCAAGGAGCGGCATAATAACAAATGTGCTTGCGCGGTCAGCGACAGCATACAATCCAACATGGGCAGCAGTAGCGAAGACGGTGAGAAACAACACATCGACGGAATTCATCATGTTCTGTATGAGTGAGGTGAAAGATATCGGCAAGGCAAAACGCAGCCATATCTTCGGTTCAAATCTGGGCGTCGTATCACGTACAACTCGTTTGGAGGCTTTGCGGAAGAGAACCTGTCCCGTGATGACGGAAGCAAGAAAGCCACAAATGGTGGCAAGAATCAAAGCATCTAGCCGTAATCCAAGCAGATAGAATACCACTATAAGGACAAGAATTAGCGTAGGGTGGATCAGGCGATCCACAAACACTTTTGACTTGAAGGCTTTTAGCGCTTGTAGACCACTGCCAAGCACGGGTTGTAGTGCGACCAGGGGAACGAGCAACGCCACCTCTTTGAGTGGAAGCGTGTATGCATCTTTGTGATAGACCATGTGTGCCATGACTGTGGCGGAAAGGTAGAATAATATACCACAGAGCAGACCCGAGATGAGAGTCATCCACACCACGAATCGAATCAGGCCAGCAGCGAGGCCACGCTCAACTTTCGCGTGATAAATGGAGAGGAAACGCAATATTGTAAGGTCCAGCCCAAATGCCGCGATAGAGCCGACAATAATAGCAGAAGTGTAAGCCGCCATGTAGGTTCCATAGACGCTCACTGAGACTATATTGGTCATGACAACGTTTGTCGCATACTTTAGTACCGCGAAAATGAAATCGCCGATTCCGGCAACAGCAGCGTTGCCGGCTGCGCTGGCAATAACATTACGCTGGTCTGACTGAGCCTGCTCCTCTAGCGTTAGTCTTATAACTGGTAGCTGCAAGGTGATCTGGCTGGCAATATCCTCAACCACAGCTTCGAGGAAAATGTCCTTTTGTTGTCGCTGGCTTTCTACTGGTCTTACAGCAAACATCGCTATTGTATCAAGACTTGAAATCCTCTCCTGGGCAGACGATAGCGGGTTTCCATACTGATGTAGTATCTTCTGCTTGAATGGTAAGGTTAATCTCGGCGGTATAGTGGGCGCATCTCCTATCTTAGACCCGGTGTTGGCATGTGATGGATGCAAGAAACTTCTCCCGGTTCACCTGAACATTGATAAAAAGTGGCTGTATATGTACATTCTACTCAGACGAAAAAATCGTGTCGGTGTGAGTTGGGCATCCAGGGCGATCGCAAGGGGCGTCCAATAGGCATCAAGTTAAGGAACTCCAAATTGGGAGTGATAGCCGCACCCCGCACGCTGCCAGGGCGGGGACCAAGGGCGCCTTTCACGACTCTGCTGGCGAATGAGAGAAAAAGTGTAATTGAGCTTGATGGCACGACCTGTTGCAAAAGCTGTTTGTGCTCATATGGCTGAGTTAGCTCTCATTATAGTGTCATTCGCCAGCAGAGTCTTTCACTGGTAGCCTTTTTGAATGCTGTAGGGTACGCTTGCGTCGCCCGCCGGGGCGGGATGTGACGGTCACGAACAGGACGAGGGCGACTACATCGATTGCTTGAAGAGCACGAAGTGTGGGTCTGCTACGTGGAAACGACATACTTAAACATAGACACGTACCTATACAAAGCAGTCTAGCAGGCGCAGGTGGAGTTTACGTTGAGAAGAGAGAGAGGTATGGTTGAGAAACAAGCAGGCGATGTTATGGTTTGATAACATCGCGGCATTTTTTCTTGCGAGTAAAATGTATCGAGAGACCCTTGTTTCTGAGGAAGTTGTGGATGAAGAGAGGAATTTTTAAAGAACGATGATTGACCACTACAGGAAAATATTGCTAAAACGATGGAAGCTGATCGTTATCTGCTTCGTAGTAACAGGCCTGGCCGCATACATTGTCAGCAAGCTCATGACCCCGATGTATCAATCGACGGCCGTGGTTCAGATTGCTGTTAGTTCAAACAACAATCAAGCTAATATCGATGCTTTGCAAGCAAGCGATATGCTTGTTCAGACAGAGGCACAACTAGCTCTCAGCGATTCGGTGTTGCGCGAGGTTGCTTCGCACTATCCAGGTCTCTCGGTAGATCAGTTGGCGAAAAACGCAAGCACAACGGTCAAAACCAGTACCCAGCTGTTTCAAATCGATGTCCTCGATCCAAGTCCGACGCGGGCAGCGGCTCTGGCCAACGATATTGCCAGCACATTGATCAATCAGCAAACACAGACCTCTCACCAACAGAGTGCGCAATCCCAGCAACAGATTCAGCAGGATCTCAAACTAACGCAGCAGCAAATCGCGAGCGTTTCAGACCAGATAGCTACCCTGAAAGCAAAGCATGGCGATCAGGCGCAGATCAGTACACTGCAAGCACAACTAAGTAGTTTACAGCAACATTATACGCAGTGGCAAGCGCTCTTAGCCCAGCTTGAACTGGCGGAAGCCCAGAGTGGTAGTTTCATGCTCATCGCCCAGAGCGCATACCCGGCCTCAGGCGCCGCGCGCCCTGATGTGCGCGTCAATACTGCTATTGGACTGATAATCGGTTTGCTCGACGGACTCTTGCTGGCGATATTGCTTGAGCAATTGGACACGCGCATCCGCACAGTTGAAGAGCTAACCAGCCTGGTTGAATGGCCGGTGCTGGCGACGGTCTGGCGTCCAGACCCCAACAAAGATAAAGCAGAGGACCTGGTGAATCCGCCATCGCACAGCCCGAACGTTGAGGCCTACCGCATTCTGCGAACGAATCTTGGTTTTGCGCTGATCGATAAGCCAGTGCATACCATCATGGTAACGAGCGCCGTGCCGGCGGAGGGGAAAAGCACCACCGCGGCTAACCTGGCTATTTTTATGGCGAAGGCAGGTAAGAAAACACTGCTCATTGACGCGGATATGCGGCGACCGACCATCGCAGAAAATTTGCATCTTCCAAAGGATAGGTTGGGCTTGAGTAATGCCATCGTTGCTTGCGCTCAATCGCTGTCGGCCGCTTCGGGGTCTATGTGGAAGCCGAGTACGCCTTTCCCTGTTGGCGACTTTTCTCTCAATTCTTACACACATGCCGTGAATGTTCCCAATTTGAAGGTGATGCCCGCGGGTCCGCTGCCTCCAAATCCGCCAGACCTGCTTGATTCGAAGGCGATGGAAAGCTTCCAGGTCTCTCTTGCGAGCAGTGGAGCCGAGGTCATTATCTTCGACGCGCCTCCGCTTTTAGGTCTGTCGGATGCGAGCATTCTTGCTTCTAAAGTCGATGGCGTCCTTGTGGTCGTCAACATAGAGCGCGCGAATAAGAAGCAAATCGAACAAATGAAGGCTCATTTCACGCAGGCGGGAACGCGGGTACTGGGCTGTATTGTGAATAAGCAGCGCAGGAAGCGCAATGATTCGTCCTACTATTCCTACTATTACTATCGCTCTGACGGAGAAAGCAAGAGCACACATAGCTCCAGCGCCCCGGTGGCGGTAGGGGCAGTGGCTCTGCCAAAGTCAGCAAGCCAGCAATAGTACCGGAATGGGAGTATCGCAATTTATGCGTATTTTATTCGTCACTCCATACGTGCCGTCACGTATTCGCGTGCGACCATTCAACCTGATCAAGTTGCTCTCAAAAACGCACGAAATTGCTCTTGTCTCACTGGTTGTAGATGACTACGAGCGAGCATTGGTCAGGGATATAGAGCGGTACTGTGTTTCGGTTGACCTGGTCGAGCTGCCCAAATGGCAGGCCTATGCCCGTTGCCTGCTGGCATTGCCGACGGCTATGCCGCTGCGCGTAGCGTACTATCGCTCACCCGCGTTTGCTCAGTGCATTAAGGAGGTGATCTACAGGCAGAAGATTGATGTGGTACACGGGGAATTGATCAAGGTTGTCCCCGCCTTAAAAAGCGTGTTTGAAGGCGAAAATATTCCAGTTCTCTTTGACTCGGTTGATTGCATTTCGTGGTACCTGCGGCAAACGTTGGACACCACGCACAATCCGTTGAAGAAGGCTTTTATCTACACTGAGCTTCAAAAGATGCGCCGCTTTGAGCAAAAGGCGCTGGCCGATTTTGATCGGTTGATTATTTCAAGCGTCCATGATCGAGATCGTCTGAGTGAACTGATTGGTTCACCGAGTACCATCGAGGTTGTGAGTAATAGTGTGGATACAGACTTTTTTACAGCGCAGTCAGATACGCGAGTGGCTGATTCGTTGGTCTTCTGCGCGAAATTGGACTACTTTCCGAACGCGCAGGCCATACTGCATTTCTGTGAAAACATCTTACCTCTCGTATGGCAGAAATGCCCGCGGGTGCGCTTGACCATCGTAGGGAATAACCCGCCGAAAGCGGTTCGGGCATTGACGGCGGATGAACGTATTATGGTGACGGGCTACGTGCCGGATATCCGTCCGTTCCTGGGTGCGGCTTCTGTCGCGCTTGCTCCCCTGCTTGTAGCCGCTGGCACGCAGTTCAAAGTGTTAGAAGCCCTGTCAATGGGCGCGCCAACAGTTACGACTCCCAAGTGCGCACGTGCTCTGGGCGCCGAGGATGGCGTGCATCTGCTGGAAGCCGGGGAACCTCAAGCGTTTGCGGAGGCAGTTATACGGTTGCTGAACGATGCAGAGTATGCCGACCAACTGGGCAGAGCCGGTCGGCAGTTCGTCATTGAACGCTACAGTTGGACAGGGGCAGCCGAGAACCTCAGAAGGCTCTATGATGCAATTGCGCTCGCACCGACCCGGCAAGAAACCCTGGTTCTCTTAGCAGGGAGGGAAACGAATGTGTGAGAGAAGCAGGCGGGTAAAAATCTCTAAATTGAGGAGAAAGTTGTAGCTGATGATATCCCAAAAGCGGCTCGTTGGCCTGAAAAGCAGTGTCGTCTCTAAGCAGGACAGGCGGTCCCGGCGAAAAAGGCCCCGCAAGGCTTTGCTCGTCGCTGTCCTGTGTTTGCTTGTCTTCAGTATAGTATCAGGTGTGATTGGATACCCAGCGCTTGCTGGCCGGTATCGTGAGGATATGGCGCAGGCGCAAACGGGGGCGCAGGAACTGAAGGAGGGCATAACTCTGCTGCGAACGCTTCCAGCGCATCCTTTTGATACGAAGGCGGTGAGTACGGCTCAACGAGATTTTGGAGATGCGCTCTCTATCTTTTCGCGCTTGAGTGATGATCTCAACCGTGTCCCGGATATGTTGACCCTGGTTCCAGTAGTGGGGGCGCGCTTGAGCGCTGCAAAACATCTCCTGCCGTTAGCTCTGGACGCGGCGCAGGCTGGTCTTGCCGGTTGTATGGTGATTGGCACTCTTGACGGGCGATTGCATAACCCTTTGAATAAGGACGCGGAGCTGAGCATGTCAGATATGGCAGCGCTGGGCCGCAATCTTCAGGTCATCAAGGAGGCATTGAACGAGGCAATTGGACAGTTACGTCAGGTACAGCCCGGAGACCTGCAACTTGAACCGGGTCTGGGCAAGATGCTTGGTGAGTTTCGCGCGTATCTTCCTTCTATTCAGCAAGGGATTGGTCAGGTAACGTCGTTATTCACAGTGATGCCCGCATTGCTTGGCATAGGAACGCCGGCGAACTACTTGATCGAAATTCTGGACTCGACCGAATTGAGGCCAGGCGGAGGGTTCATTGGTAACTACGGAATTGTCACGGTTACAGGAGGGCAGGTAAGGTCGGTTCATGTGACAGATACGTATCTGCTTGACTATACGTATGATCGCACACATTTTATTCAACGTCCCTATGGATGGTTCACCATAGCATATAAAACTGGATGGGGATTACGCGATTCTAATCTTGATGCAGACTTCCCGACTTCGGCGCGTAACGGCGAGATGCTTTATAACCTGGAAGGAGGAACCCTGCCACTGTCAGGGGTGATTGCCATTACTCCTATCTTAATCGAACAGGTCCTCACCCTCACCGGCCCTGTCACTGTGCCGGAATATCATGAGGTGGTGACGGCGCAAAATCTCGTTGATCGGATACATTATTACCAGTTGATAGAGGCGTCTCAGGTTGGAAATGTTCCCTCAGCCGATGGGAATTCGTCGGTTCGTAAACACTTTACCGCGTTATTGGGCCAGTATGTACTCGCGCGTGTTCGTAATCTCCCTGTTTCACTGCTTCCTAAACTGTTTGGGATACTGGTAAACTCACTGCATACCAAAGATGCGCAGTCTCTATTTCAATGCCGTTCCGGCTGAAAAAGTCCTGCAATTTTATGCTGTTGACGATGCGGTCGCGAAGCTTGCGGGCGATGGCGTCTTTGTGGTGGATGCGAACCTCGCTCAAGATAAAGCGAATGGATTTCTCCTCACAACGGTGAACGATCAGGTGACAATCAACCCGGTGGGTACTGCCTATCATCGAACCGTGATCAGCTTTACCTGGACGAAAGCTGGATTGACGGATCAAGACTTGTATGGCACGACTCACTATAAAGCCTATGTGAGGGTCTATGTACCCGCTGGCGGTGTTCTGTATACGCGCAGTGGATGGAACGGGCCATATGATAGAGGCGTCACCTCCGGGCGCGCATACTGGGGAGGGTACTTCTTGCTCAATTATCCGCTTACTGGTTCCATTACGTTGACATGGAGTGACGTGGGGACCGCGCACGAGGATAGGTATGGTTGGCATTATATTTATACGATGCAACACCAGGCGGGCGCGCTGGAGGTGATGAATCTACAAGTAACGCTGCCATCGTGCGCTGTAATAATTCATTCATCCGCAGGTGTAGTGACGGATAGCAAGCGGCAAGTACATCTGGCGCAAATATTGAGCCAGGATACAGAGGCGAGTATTGATTATACCTGCTCAGGATGAGTAGCAAGAACCAGTAGTGATAACATTGAAAGAAGTGACGTTAATAGCCAGAGCGCCCACGGATAACAGCTTCGGAGCTGAACGGATAAACCTTGAAGCGAACAATGCAAGGTACGGTGGGGTAGTGGTCAGAATCTGGATCATAAGTATTTTTTATGTCGTCATTACCTCAATAGCAAGATTTAAGGAGAAGCGAAATGCTATCAGAAACAAAGACTATCGCAGCAGGTACCGGTTCGCAATCCGGTAACATAGGCACCAACACATCGTCAACCTACACGAATAAATGGTTCGAGAAGCGCCAGGCACAGGCCTGGGAGGCCGCTTTGCGCATTGTCCCGTACATACTGGAGGTGATCCAGCCAGGCAGTGTGGTTGATGTTGGCTGCGCCACTGGTGAGTTCCTGGCGGCCTTCGGGAAGTATGGCATCGAGGATATTCAGGGCATTGATGGAGCGTATGTCCAGCGAGATTTACTTGTTATCCCGCGGGAAAATTTCAAACCATTTGATCTCAACCGGCCTTTTACGCTTGACCGCACCTATGATCTTGCCATCTGCCTGGAAGTTGCTGAGCATTTGTTGCCACAGAGCGCTGCTGATTTTATCGCCTCGCTCACCCGTCTGGCCTCCATTATTCTTTTCTCAGCCGCCATTCCTTATCAGGGAGGCGATAGACATCTCAACGAGCAGTGGCCCGAATACTGGGCAGATTTGTTCAAGCAGCATGGCTTTGTCCCCGTCGATGCCTTGCGTCGGAGTATCTGGCTCAATAGCGAGATTCCTATTCCTTACCGTCAGAACATGCTGATTTTCTGCAAAGAAGAAGCGCTTGCTGGCAATGATAAGCTCACCCAGGCATACCAGTTGACCAACCACAACGCACTTTCCGCAGTACATCCTGAGATGTACCTGGCACGTATACATGTGTTCAACACGATATATTCGAGAATACTGCGGTATATTTTTACTCACATAATACCGCTTGGGCGTATTAAAAGGTGGATACGAAGAAGATTTGGAAACCAGCCGCTCTAGTTTTCTGAAAGGTGGCAAAATTCGATAATCTCTGGGTAGTCCCTTATGCAGAGTCTGTAACGCAGGTACAACTGAGCAGAAAGGATTTAATGTCCAATTAGAAGAGAAAGGAATACGAGCTTTTGAATACAATCAACACTTATTTTGCAGATGTAGAGCAAATGATGCGTTCTATCTCGCTTACACACCTTGAGGCGATTTTGCACCTGCTCGAAAGATGCCTATCGCAAAGAGCATCGCATTTTCATCATGGGTAACGGTGGCAGCGCGGCTACATCTTCGCACTTTGCCCTTGATCTCGCCAAGAATACCATAATGTCAGGCGTACCACGCTTAAAGGTTATTTCGCTGACAGACAATGTTCCATTAATCACTGCCTGGAGCAATGATACTGCCTACGAACATATCTTCGCAGAACAACTTGCCAATATGATTGAGCCAGGTGATGTGTCTATTGGCATAAGCACGAGTGGGAACTCGCCCAATGTAATTAATGCGCTCCGACTTACGAGCCAGCGAGGCGGTAAGACCATTGGCTTGTTAGGGGCAGAAGGCGGTAAGATCAAAAATATAGTAGATGTGTATCTACTTGCGCCCGGCCAAAACATTGAGCAAGAGGAAGACGCTCATATGATTCTGACGCACATCATTACACGACACATGCGAGCAGTGATGCATAAACGAGTAGTAGTGCATAAAGTAGAAGCGTATGCTATCGTTGGCAAAGAGACAATGTTATGATAGATGTACATCTGCATATTTTACCCGGTGTGGATGATGGGCCGGCAAATCTTAGCGATGCGTTATCGTTGGCGCGGTCCCTTGTCCAGGAAGGCGTACATATGGCAGTTGCGACACCCCATTATAACGATGAGTACCCGCAGCTTCCCGCCCGCGAGATAAGCGAGCGCGTTCAGGACTTACAACGGGAACTGGATCGATGCGCTATTCCTTTGCGCCTGCTGGCAGGGCACGAGGCTCTGATTCAACCTGGCCTGGCTGAAGACATTCAGAGCGGACGTCTTGCTACGCTGAATGGAAGCCGGTATCTGCTGTTTGAATTGTGGAATTCAAGCTGGCTGCCGGAAACGGAACAGGTGATTTTTCAACTGCGGGCGCTGGGTGTAGTGCCGGTACTGGCTCACCCGGAACGCTACCATGTCATTCAGCAGGATAGCAACCGCCTGAAAGCTTTGCTTGAACAGGGTGTGCTGGCGCAGTTGACCGCCGGGAGCCTGGTTGGGATGCAAGGGAATACGGTGCGCAAGTGCGCCGAAACGCTCTTAAAACGCGGACTTATCTATTGTATTGCTTCGGATGCGCATGGACCGGGTAGGCGACCCCCGGCTATCAGGCAGGGAATGCAGGTAGCCGAGCGCATCCTGGGCCGGCTTCAGGCCGAGCAATTGATAGAAATGCACCCGGCGGCAATAGTGCAGAATCTATCTCTCGCTGTTTTTACTGCAACTACACCCCATAGGTAATAGCGGGAACCTGTGGGGTGTAGAACTGCGCGGTTAGAGCAGCTTATAGAACCAGTTTTGCGGTAACGCGCATCCTTTGTACAGTGATGACAGCAGCGTCACCTGGTCGATCACAGTTATGCGTCCACGCGGGCAAGAAAGGATGAGCGATCGGCTGCCCATACGCAGGTCCTGGCGCAGGGGTTTGGCGTGGCCGTTGATATCCTGCAAGCCGATGGGCCAGTTAATGCCCTGTGAGAGGAAGTCACGCGCGCTGAAGAAGAAGAACGGTACGCGGAAAGTGATGGCGGTCTTCGCGTCGAGGATCACCGTCAGGATGTGCGCGATGGCTATTTTCGCTTTAGAGTTGATATCGTTATCACAGCCCTTAAAACAGCCGGTGTCTTCAACAACCCACAAATGCTGACCCAGCGCGCCGCTATTCAGTTTCACTCCGAACTGGCTGGCCCAGAAACCGAAGAGACCGTAGAGGTTATTGATGTTGAGTCCGGGGAAGCCGTCGTGCCAGCTATTGATGAGGCCCAGAATTTGGGAGCGCCATTGCCATTGTGAATGGCTGTTTTTATGCACCTGGGTGTTCATGGCGTATTGCATCGCATTCAAGTAACTCACCTGCCCCATGAGAATAGCACGGTCGTAAGGATACACATGCGGATCGAGCGATCCGAGTATGATGGGGATTGAGGCATTGACCGCGTGCATAGCATTCTGACAGAGATCAAAGAATCTCGCGAATTTGTTGGGCGGGACATAGTTGTTGTATTTGCCGTATTTCATCTGCTCGTTGCCACACTGCACGGCGTCGGGTCCTGCCTGCGCTGCATCGTTGAGCCAGGTGGTATTGAAAAGCTGTGAAGGAATCGGCTGGCAATAGATCAGCAATACGCTAATGCCCTGTTTATGGAGATTCGTAATGGTGTTCTGCAAAGCGGCGCCGCTTTGATTGCCCACGCCGCAGGTAGGGTAGCCCAGTTTCACCCAAGATATGCCCGCCAGTGGCGTTGTTCCATTCAGCGCAACCCCCATCACAGTCGCGGGGTTCAGCTTTTTTGACACGGAAAGAGAGCTCAATGTCTTCACGTGTCCAGCCTGCTGCCCTGTTGAAACGAGCGTTGACAGGATGACCGCGCTTAATGCGCAGCCCAGCAGCAAGACGATTCGTGTTCGATGCGAACTACTCAACAAACTCTTGTCCTTCCCTCCAGGCGACGTGCAGGCATGTGATGTATCGCGTTCGCCTGGCTCGTTGCTACTGATGTGAGGACGCGATACATCGTATCTCTGCCTTCAGCAATCGGCACGCGGAAGAAGAACGATATAGGTAAATATGGCTATTGGGAGAGGATCACTTTCTTGTTTGAGGTTAAATGAGTTTCCAACCGGAAAGAGCCAGTACTACTGCCAGGATGGGGCGCATAACACGGTCGGGGATGTACTTGCTGAGCCTGCTGCCGAGGAACACGCCGGGTAGGGAGCCGAGCAACAACAGGCCAACCAGTCGCCAGTCGATGGTACCCGCGCTGAAATAGACCAGGGTGGCGGCGATATGCAACATGACAGCGTGTGAGATGTCGGTGCCTACGAGTTCTTTCGAGGCCAGGCGCGGAAAGAGAAAGGCCAGGGCAACGATGATGAGCGTACCGCTGCCTACCGAAGTCAGTCCAACTAGTAAGCCGACGATGGCGCCAATCAGGGCCGTTACCAGGGGCCGATAGCGCGTAGGCCAACGCGAAACATTTTCGGTTGGAGCAGGGTACCCGGATAACGCGGTTTGCTTTGCCTCTTCAAGTCGCTTGCGTTCGACGCGCCGCATGACGAACGGTTTGGCGACCAGCAAGATAGCGACGAGCACCAGGGTAAAACCAATGGTGTGTATGATTACGTCGTTGATGGCGTTGCCCAGATGTTTATGCATGTATTGGACGATACTCACGCCTACAACGGTAGCGGGAACACTGCCGCAGGCCAACCAGAGCGCGATTTTGATATTTACGCTTTTCTGGCGGAAATGCACGATGGAGCCGAGAGTCTTCGTCACGGCTGAATAGGCGTTATCGGTACCGACGGCCCAGATAGGCGGCACTTTGAGGACGAGGATCATGATCGGGGCGAGTAAAGCTCCGCCGCCCATGCCGGTGAGACCAACCAGGAAACCGATAAACAAGCCGGTGATCGAAACTCGATAATCCAATCTGGCACCTCTCTACACTACTGCTCTTGTATTTGCAATGCTTTTAATTAAATCGATGAAAATGAAACTATAGTTACATTTACAAGAGTGAGCATACCATGTGTATCAGGTGCGGTCAAGTGTAAAGCGGTTAATATTTCGCACGGTGAGGTTGATATTTCTTAACATGAGGATCATAAATCTCTTCAATTTAATAATCGGTTGAGTAGAACGTTAAAGAAATCGAAACAATAGTTACAACAGAAGCATGCTCGTAAAGAAAAAAGCTGCCGTAAAAGTGTTCGCAGTACTGCATAGAAATATCGGCGCTTAATGAGGCTTGCATATGCTCATGTGTTTTTCTCAACCGGTGACTGATAAATCTTCATCTATTCTTAACGGCTTGTCAACCGCACCGTAACCGGCCAGAAGTAAGATTGTTAGCAGGGGGGAAAGCCACATGGGGGATGTCCTGGGGGGGACATGTAGTGGCTCGGCACAAGGGTCATTGTACTGGGGGACGGCAGGGGTATTGATTTCCTTTCCCCTTGCTGTACGCGCGCCGGAAAGCAGATGTTAAAATCGCTTTCCGGCGCTTCTTTTATGCCTGTCTGTGCATGATTTTCAGAGCTTCGACATCCTGGATCAACTCGACCCAGCGATCAACATTCACCTCGCGTTGAGCCTGTAACGAGTTCGAGTTGTTCTCGCAGCGTATTGGAGGTCAGGACACGCTCGGCTAACAAGCTGTAGAGGCGGTTAACCAGGTCGGTGAATGCGCCCGGCTGTGTGCCTGGCGGCACATCGAGGCGGTCACTGTCGAAGACTAGCCGCTCCTCGAGCTTGTCCAGTTCATAGCGGAAGAGGCGAGCAATGCGTTGTTCGGTGCTTTGAGCCAGGCGTCCGCAAATGACATCCAGGATCGGTCCCATTAACTGGCGCGCTTGCTGGATAATATCTTCTGACTTTCCAGGCGTGGCTGCCAGGCGGTAGAGCGCGCTGACGGTGGGGTCATCTTTGGTGGGCGCGTATTTCTCTTCGTTGAGAAGCTCACCCAGCGTGACATAAAGGCAGACATCGCGCGCTTTATCGCGAATGGCGCGTTTCAGTTTGCCATAGGCTTTCTGAATCTCGTCCAGTTCTCCACCGAATTCGCCCAGCGCGACAGTGTGGATGTCGAGCGAGGCATCGATTTCCTCTTTGTGCGCGATGGAAATCAGGAAAGCTTCGGCCAGCGCGCGGGATGGTTCTTGCATCTCGCGTTCAAGCGCGGCAGTAAAGCTGATACGTAGCTCTTTAATCAGATTCCACCCGTCGATATCAACCCAGCGATTGCCGATCTCCAGGGCGGGAGAGTCTTGTGGCGCGCTTGTGTCTACCTTGATATAATGGTCGAAGTGGCCCTGCAAGATGCGAATCTTGATGCGCCGCGATGCGCGGTCGTGCGCTGTGAGCAACGCCTGGTGGTAGGCGTTGTTTTCGGTGAGGATGTTCGTGTCGAAGGCTTTGAGCGCGTCTCTCCAGGCATTGCGCATACTATTAGTGCGCTGTTGAATCTGTTCAAAGCGGGTTGCGCCGCGTTTGCTCTGGCGCGTGGCGATTTCTTGTTGCAGTTCTTGCAGGTCGCGGCTTTGGATACCATGCTGGTTGAGTTGCTCCCAGCAATAGTCTTCCAGTTGCTGCAAGGCCAGCGCCAGTTGCGTTTCGGCCTGGCGCAGTTGCACCTCGTAGCGGCTGTTGGTAAGGAGGGCCTGCATGTCGCGAGTGAGTTCCGGCATTCCGCTGTAACGCAGCATGGCTTCATGTTGTTTCGCGCTGACCTTCTGGTATTCCTGAGCGGCTGCAGTGGTAGGCAGGGTTGCGTCGATCTTGAGCAGTTCGGGATAGACGCTCAAGACGCGCCCGGCATAGTCTCGCCCTTCCTGCTGGCGGTCGGTGTCGAGTTTTTGTTTTTCAAGTCCGAGCGTTGCCATCAAACCATCGAGGGCGCGCAGTGGGTAAAAGAAATAGCCGTTGCCGTCGCCATGATGATGGTAACTGCTGTAGTTGGGGGGCAGGTCGCGCAGCAATGGGCGCAGGCTGCCCAGGGCTTTTTCCAGGCTGGCGGCGGAATTGATCTCATCCCAGTGTGTCACCGCGAGGAAGACCATGCGCGCGGCCACTTCTGGTACGCGGCCCTGCACCACTTTGCGCCGCACCATGTCAAAGATGCGCTGCGTGCGGTCGTCGTCGCCGAAGCGGTTATTGCCCACTACCAGGATTACAGCATCAACCGTGTTCAGTTCCTCGCGCAGGATGGCGTCATGATGCAACTGACCCGCTGAGCCGCCTGGTAGATCAACCAGCACGCTGCCGGGTGGCAACAGCGCATGAGCGCCGCCGCGCACGGAGTATTCAACGTAATCGATCAATCGAACCAGGCGCGGTTCTTCGCTATCGCGCGATGGTTCTTCGATATAGCGGCTGCTTTCCTCTTTCCAGCGCGCGCGTGGAATATGCTCGATATAGGCTCCTCCATCTCGAAGATACTGTTCGCCGAAGGCTTCCCCGGCTTTGAGCAAAATGGCGAGTTCGCGCGCTAACGCCTCGCGTGTCTGCGAATCCGGGGCCTCTTTACTACTTTTCTGCGTCCTTTTCAATAGCGTATCGAAGGCGGTGCGCGTCAGAAAATGAACGCGCATCTCTTCCGGCTCTTGTTCGCTGCATAGACGGACGCGGGTGCAAACGCCCGTGACGGCTCCCCCGGCCAGGCGCGGAAAAATGTCCTGTCCGATGAAGGCTGCCAGCAGCGTGCTTTTGCCCGCTCCGGCGTGACCAATCAGCTTGACGCCATATTCGCGCGTAAAATCGAGGGCGCGGGCCGCTTCAGCGATGTGATGGCGCAACTTGAGCGGCTGTTGCGAGTTGGTTTGCTGGAGCTGCGGGCGTTCGCATAACTCGATGCAGGCCAGGGCGCGCGAAATTTGTTTCTTCCACGCGGCCAGCTTGCGCGCTTTATCCGGCAGGTCGGCGGGGAAGTAGCGTTCCATCTGGTCGATCTGCTCTTGCAAACGGCGCAGTTGGCTCAGTATTTCGCTGGCTGAAAGTGGTAGCGAAGGAGATCGGGCTGTGTGATGAGCGGCTAATGTGGTTGCGCTGAACTCTTGTTCGTCGTCATCGTCAAGATAGTCTTCGTCATCTTCGTATTCATCCTCGTCATCAGCCTCTTCCTGTTGCGCGGGAGAGTGATAGGATGAAGGAGATGCCGGGCGTAGTCGTTTGCCGCAAATATTGCAAAATTCCGCGTCGATGCGTACAACATTATCGCATTGCGGGCAGGTTGTGAGTTGTTGGATGGGCGTGGTGAATTGCATGCCTGCTTCATTTCCCCCTTTAGAAGTTTCGCATTTGTCCAGATGATAATAGCATAGATGCCGCTTATGTAGCAAGAAGTTCTTGCCGATGTTCGCGCATCACTTTTACAACGAGAGAGATGCGATGTGTTCAGCCAATACGGGAGAGTTTTGAAGGTTTATATCTCGTCAATGCCCAATTCGAGCAGGGCGCGTTTGAGATGGTTCAGGCCCAGGCGCATACGTGCCTTGACCGTCCCCAGGGGCGTTTGTGTTCCTTCGGCGATTTCCGTGTGTGTCCAACCCTGGAAATAGGCGAGTTCGATTACCATGCGCTGCTCGGTGGGTATTTTCATGAGGGCGGCCCGCACCTGCGAACTTTGGACAGAACGCCACGCCTCGTCCCATACATCAGCAACGGCGGTCGTTTCATCGAACTCTAGCTCTTCTAAGAGCGCTTCCTGCATACTGGAACCCCTGCGCACGCGGCGCAAATGATCGATGGCGCGGTGGTGTAAGATAGAAATAAGCCAGCTATGCGCTGCTCCTGCCTGTGGGGAAAAGGAGGTGGAACGTCTCCATACGGAGAGAAAAGCGTCTTGCAGCAGATCCTCGGCGATCTGGTGATCGGCTACCATGCGGTATGCCAGCGAATAGAGGATGCGACTGTACCGTTGGTACAGCGAATCCATCGCCCAGACCGCGCCACCTGCAATGGCTTTCAGCAGGGCCTCATCACTG
The DNA here is from genome assembly GCA_963769535.1 of uncultured Chloroflexia bacterium. Taxonomy (GTDB): domain Bacteria; phylum Chloroflexota; class Ktedonobacteria; order Ktedonobacterales; family Ktedonobacteraceae; genus CF-113. Next base: position 409,488 of record CAVYMC010000012.1, read on the forward strand.
AGTTCGTTGGGGGAATTCCCGTCCTCAATTGTTTGCATTATACCCTTCTTTATCATATGGTTCATACTAGTCTACGACATAGCATTGCAGTTAGATCAGTGCTTTTTTACAAATGTGAAAACAATGTAATAAATCTGCTATCATTAGAGAGACATCAATTGAAAGGCAGGTAGGAGACTTATGGATCATGATTTCCCTAGCTGGTATCCTGTGCAGATTCGCTTTCGCGATCTTGACCCGCTGGCCCATGTCAATAACACAGTGTATTTTATTTATTTCGAGGAGGCTCGAAGCCATTATCTGAGCCAGCTTGACCCCTGGCTTAAACAGTGGCCTTCGGAGGAAGAAGATCAGTTCAAAGAGGACAATCCCCGCATCCAGACGGGGCCGCGCGGCCATCGCTTTGGCATGTTGGTAAAGGAGATTACCTGCACCTATATGCTGCCACTGGTGCGTGAAGATTCGGTAGAGGTTGGTGTGCGCGTCGCCAGGGTTGGCCGAACAAGCTATGTAATGGAACACTTGATACGCGATACGCAGGAACATGAGCGTATTTTCGCTACCGGAAGATCTGTGATGGTGTGGACGAATTATCATACCGGGCGACCGCATCCCGTTCCACCATCATTACGTTTTGCCTTTGAGCAGATGGAAGGGAGGTCGTTTCCTCCTCCCTCCTGAGTTTTTCTCAACAGAACCCCTGGTTATACAATGAGTGAACAATTTGGTCACACCTTTGGAATAGTTCAAGACGCAGGTGGGTTCAATCTCGTGGGAGCTACCTTCGTTGTCCATCAGTGTAGCTATTGATAGTCAAAGCCAACGATTTTGACTGTAAAATTGACTGTCAAGATTGTAGATGATTACCAGCAAAATACCCTGGGCCATACTTTCAACCAAGTGTAGAGCTACAATAGGTGCCTCCAATAGCTTAGCTAATAGGGGCACTTGAGCATGGAGATGTGGCGTGTAGTGTCCATTGGTGGCAATCGATGTAAGCTATTGTAAATGGTATTGGGTGTCAAAAGCTGTAGCAAGATACTCTGGTTTATCCTCACAACCAGGGTATTAGCTTCACTGATTTCTGTACTGGAACCTACAGGCATTTGTGGCTTTATCATTGGGTATAACTTAGGGCTTATTTCCGTGTTAAGTAAAGAAAAAATACTCTTGTTTATTCTTTCGGTCAGGGCATTAGTTATTGGCGGTTAAGTTATTGACTTACTTCGTGCTCTGCTATATCTTATCTTAAGTAATAGACAAGGGAAGCTGAGTGTTCCGACGCAACCAATCACTCATAGTCCCTTTTACTTGGAGAATAACTATGCATATCTTCATATCATACCATCATAATGACCTTGATTTTGCTGAGAATGTAATTAGTCGGCTGGAGAAGGAAGGTTTTAGTCTATGGGCTGATAGCAAGTTGTCAGCGGGTGAGGATTGGCGAATGATGATTGATCTTGCCATCAAGGATGTATGCTGGCCCACTTTGTCAAGACAGAAAAACCGGCTCAACTAAGAGCTACTTTCCTCCTTATCTTATCTGCTACTCGTTGATCTTAGTAACGCCGACGGTAATTCTGCGCCGACAGAGGCTTGAAATGAATGCTTCCAGAGAAGAGAAAAACATGCTCATTTTTTTCGTTTCAATGGCGCATCATTTTCCTGAGCATGCTTCTCAAGCGGTGTCAAGGGAAAGCGAAGCGGCCTTGATACCGCTTGAGAAGCATGCTAGACTGGATCAGCCATTGAGACAACACACACCTCTGTTGGCGCAAAACAAAGCTGACACTCTCAATGGACGCGCGTTGATGCCTGGTGAAAATACACTTCGGCTGGTGTTTGATACGCCAGTGCCTGGTGAAGGCGCTCCTGATTATAAAAGGTGAAATAGCGCGTTAAGGCCTGACGCGCCTCTCGCGGTGAGAGGTAATCGTGAATGTATACCTCCTCATACTTCACAGTGCGCCATAATCGCTCGGTAAAAATAGTGTCCAATGCTCGCCCTTTCCCATCCATGCTAATCTGGACATCGGCTGCCTTCAGCAGGTCGAGATACTGCGGGCTGGTAAAATGGCTTCCCTGGTCGCTGTTGCAGATCAGCGGCACCGCTTGCCCTAAAGCTCGTTGCACCGTGGTCAAGACAAATGGCAGTTCCAGGGTCTGATCGAGTTCCCAACTGATCACATACCGAGAATACCAATCCAGCAGAGCCACCAGATACATCCACCCGCCCACGCCGGGCGGATGTAGGTGATATCGATGCCCCAAATATGATTGGGATACGCACTCGTGGTGTGGCGCAGTAAGTACGGATAGACCCCCTCCTTGTGGTTCCGCTTACTCAGATTGGGTCCCGGATAGATGGCCGCAATGCCCATCTCGTTCATATACCGACCCACCGTTTTCCGATTGATGCCCATGCCCTCACGCTGTAACTGCGCCGCAATCTTGCGGGCACCGTAAAAGGGAGAGTGCGTGTACACTTCATCGATGCGATGCTTGAACCTCACTTCTTCGGCACTGGGAGGGCGCGGCTGGTAATACAAGCTCGAGCGGCTCAGACTGAGCAGATCGGCTTGGAGACTCAACGCAAGCTCACCTTCTGCCCGCTCAATCAGGCCCACTCGTTCCTCCCTCGTTAGAGTTGTAACTTTTTTTTAAGCCAGGTGATCTGGGTGGTCAACTTGCCAATTTCGGCGTACAGCTCGGTGAGCTGCTGCTCATGGGCTTGTTTCAATTCCATTGTGCTGTCCTGTTTCTCAAAGAGACTGGGCAGTCCTTCCACTGCCACGGCTCGCCAATTCTTCAGTTGCGTCGGATGCACTTCATTTTCGGCGGCGATTTGGGCCAGCGTCTTCTCTTCTTTTAAGAGGTCCTGCACCACTCGCGTTTTGAAAGCGGCTGTGTACTGTTTTCTCATCATGCTTGAGTATATCTTATTTCAGCCTCTTTCCGTGTCTAAATTTCTAGGGCCATTATAGATTTGCTGATGATCGAGAACCTGACCAATATGCGCTGGATGTTGTATCACAACTACCACTGCCTGGGGATCATCGATGTTGATGAACTACTGGTCTTTCATATCCACAAACACGGATCGATCAGCACGCGCCCGTACAACCCTACGACGGGCGATGCTGTCGAATATCTTACGCTTCCTCTTAACTACGACGTGAACTACGTGCATATCTACCGCCGTCACGTGAGCAAAGGCGTGGAAATCTACGATATGCGCGTGGCCTGATGTTATAGTACTTTCCTCACCCCTTCTCTACAATATGCCAGAATGTTTCTCTATGATTCGTTTCATTACATTGAACGGTTGGGTTCAAAGAGCACGTAGAGGGGTCGGTTAAGATTGTGAAGGCAAGGATAGCACAATCTGGCTGTATCTGGCTATTTATTCGTGTTCCGCGCTCGAGCTGAGCTATACTTGTTTGTGGATACTCATCTATTTCAGTTACTGTAGTGAGGAGTTGTATGCTTTCGACTATAATCACAGTCCTTCTCGTCTGTGTGATGCTGTCGATCATCGTCGGTTTTATGTTGAGCGCAGTGCGCCTGCATAAACGCCATAAGCGTAGCTTACACGCTCAAGCTCAAACATCTGCGCTTGTAATCACTCCCACCTTAGCGGCTCTAAATGGCTCGTTTCCGAATACTCAGCAACCGGTCCCCGCTTCGCCCCTGCCAGCTTCCTGGTTCAGGCACCGTCGCACGCTGATTTCTACAGCGTTGATGGTGATGGTTGTACTCACGCTGTTTGCGCAGAGCGGTCTGGCCGATGGCGCGTTACAAAAGCTGGCAAATAGTTTCGGAATTAATCCGTCCCAGCATCTGGCTAGTTTTGATATTAACACTTCACTGCCTCCAATCCCATTTTCTGCTACCGCTAATGTAGTGCGTGTCGATTCTGCTGCTCGCAATCAATACTATAGTGATTATCAGTGGCAAGTCTGGTCCTACTCCTCGTGTTCGGGCATTTCGATGGAGATGGTTATCAACGCCTACGGGCATGATTATATTGCAGCCGACTTTTTGCAAAAAGAAGCCGCGCTTGGTGTATGGAATTTATATGCCGGACTGACAGGAGGAGAGCCGGCCATTGCTCAGACAGCCTCTTATTTCGGCTTCAAGGCTCTGCCTAACCCTCCGAGAACGCTACAGGATCTGATATATACGGTGAACAAAGGTTATCCTGTAATCGTTGGCAATCCAGGTCATATTATGGTGGTGCGCGGCGCGGACAATACCTATATCTATGTGGCAGACTCTTCACCCGCCAACCGCACTGCCATGACGCACGCGCAATTCCTGGCGTGGTGGGACGGTTTCACTGTCGTGCTGGTGCCGCGTTAGACCCAGGCTCTCTAGGATTTTAGCCGGGACAGAATCTCCGCGTGCAGGGTTTTGGCGCCAGATACTACCAGGGAATAGCCCTCTTTGAGTGTTTGCACGGGGCGCAGAGGCTTGCCTTCGTGGTCGCTGACGATGCCGCCGGCTTCGAGGACAATGCTTGTGGAAGCTAAGAATGACTCGGCGGTAATCACGTCTCCTATATCCACGTAGGCATCGTATGCGCCATTTGCCACGTAGACGATATCCATAGCAGAACTGCCTGTGCGTCTTACGTGGGCCGGAGGTGGCTCGTCAATGAGCAGGCGGCGCAATGCATTTCGATCTCGACCATCCAGGTTTATCCCCATCAGGCACTCGTTCAGACGTTTCGTTTCGCTTATTAGACAGCGTTTGCCATTGCAGAAAGCTCCGCCACCGCGACTGGCTTCGTATACGGTGCCGCTAAAAAGTTCTCCAACAAGGGCCCATTGTACGTTTTGAGGCGTGATGGGCGCGTCTATAAAAAGCACAGCCAGGGCGACCGAAGCGGTCATGATGCCGCGTTGCGCATTGGTTGAGCCATCCACTGGATCAATCACAATGCGATAGGGTGGATTCTGACTGGTTGTGAACGGCGGTCTCTCCTCGGTAATCACCTCGAAACCATGCCCACTCTCGATCAATCCGCTAATGATGATATCTTCCGCCTCGCGGTCAAATTGCATGGTAATATGTTCGGGTGAGGTGGAGAATACTTCCTGGCGGCTGAATGAGTCAGAGTGCATGTAGCCACGCACCTGCTGGAATACCTGTTGTAACAATTCTAGCATGATTGCACTATCTTCACTTTACTTTTTATCCTGTCGTCTAAGCGATCTAAAGGTATCCTACGCCTCAGTCCCATATTACACTTTCTAACAAAGATTACGAAGCATTGTGAATATTCGTTTCTTCATCAGTACGTCCGATTATATCATAGGACCTTGTCGGCATTTCCTTCTGGAGAGTAATCTGCAAGACGCTGGACGATGAATGGATCAACACGCGCAGCCGACATAAGCCACGTCCGGGTAGCCGAAATTGCCAACTCGCTCTGGTCGCAGGCGATCCAGCGTCGCCCAAGTTGTTGAGCTATGATAGGCGTAACACCACTGCCACAAAAACAATCGAGGATAATGTCCTGTTCTTCAGAGGAGGCTAAGAGGATGCGTTCGCTAAGCGCGGTGGGTTTTTGTGTAGCGTAGCCGTTGCGCTCCGGGTCTTTCTGGTGCAGGTGGCTGATGTCGTTCCACACATCTGATGGTGTCATGAGCGAGTCTTCTCCATAGCTATATGTGCGTCCATTTGATGAAATCGTCCAGTTGACGCGCCCGTCGCCATCCACTTCTTTACGCATATGGTTGCGTTTGGCGGTTCCACGCCGTTCGCTGATACGTTCAGCGTGAAAACAATAGCGCGAGGACTTCGTGTAAAATAAGATGGTATCGTGCTTGCGAGCATAGCGTTTGTGTGTGCGCCCGCCCGATTGGTAATGCCAGATAATCTCATTTTTGAAACCTGGACCTGCGGAATTGACGCTGAAGCCGAAGACTTCATCGAGCAGCACCTTCGCGTAATGGGTCACGCGCCAGTCAAGATGAAGATAAAGGCTGCCGGTGGGAGCCAGCAAACGGTGAAGAAGCACAATAGTTTCATATAGCCATTGAATATAGACATCGAGGTTATTGTCCCATTTGTCGCTGTACGCTAGCCGCTCGCCACTTTTGAAGTCGCGCCCGGTCATAAAAGGGGGATCGACGTAGATGAGGTTGACCTTTCCTGCAAATTCTGGCAGCAATGCTGGCAAGACATACTTCTTATCTCCAAGAATGAGGCGGTTATGCCAGGGAGTAGCAGGGGAAGATGCGACAGCCGATGGTTGATTAGCGGGTTGAGAGCTAATGGACTCGGTGGTCACGAGTACCTTAGTCTTTAATCCACTACCGTCAGAATTATTTTGAACTTTGGAGGATTCTGCAAGTACGGGTTTAGATTTATTGAACCATATAATTTCAGCCATTTTTATTGCTCTATCAGGGTGCTATACGCAAGTACCGCAATATGGTCATTGCATTGCTAAATCTATCAGGAAATTTCTAAGCCCGACCAACGAAGTATGATCAAAGGGCCAGTAACTCTGATTGCTGAGGTAATCATTGTTTCTCCTTGAGATATCGCCAACCAGTTCTATGTTCTAACCGCATCGCATCATTTTGCATGATAAGCTGTCTGCATATCCCTGTCAATGTTTTTAGTATGTAGCCCGAATGACCCATCCTAATTTCACATCAGAGACACGTTGGTATATGCTGATACAGATACTAGACTGGCTGCTTTTTGAGCGTGTTCAACGCGCTTATTTATTGGGAGGGATAGAGAGAAAGAATGAGAGACCGCTTTCCTAAACTGCTGATTTCGCTGGCGATGGCGCTTGTTACTGTATTGCTTGCATCATGTGGGTCGTTCGGGGTTGGCACTATACCCGGTGGTACGCCCAGCCTGGGCAATGGCACTCTGGCGGTTATTCCTTCGCCAGGTCCGACGAAACAGGTGATTCCGCCGGCTTCGTCCGGGGTTTTGAATGGGGCATATGCGTTTGTGCGTGATAATCAACTCTGGCTGGCTCTGCATGGAGCAAAAGCGGCGCGAGTTACCTCGTTTGATTTTAGCAATTTGCCGGATGTGTCGTGGCATCAACCTGTGTGGTCGCCGGGGGATGGCGTTCTGGCTTTTATTATGAATGCGCGGCCGGCAGGTCAGGGCGGTGGCGGTTGTCCCGCGCCGGATTACGGAGCGAACGGGGCACTATACTTGCTGAATACCAGTACGATGCGGTTGACACAGTTGATGGTGCCAGCCGACAAAAGTGATACGCTGGCGAGCAGTTCGCATAATGGTTACTGGCAATATGTTTTCTGGCAGGATGCAACACATTTACTTGCATGGTATAATGGCGTGGTCGGTAAAACGAGCAATACGGCGGGCCTTTACCGTTTTGACCTGAGCAATGCTACGCTGTCGCAGGTCATATCGCTTCAGCAACTGGGGGTAGCTACGCTGTTCGATGCCCGGCAGAACGCGCCGTTATTGTTGTCGATGCGCTACAGTAGTGGGCAGCTCTATTACCAGGTGGTTACACATCCTTTTGAGCAGCAGAGTCAATTGACCATCTATCGTCACGCGGTCGATCATCCCGCGCTGGCGAGCGTGAAAGTGCTGGATATGGGGAGCGAGGCATGGTGTGGCTCGCAGACGGAGAGCGCTTTTATGCGTACCGGTTGGGATGTCTCGCCCGATGGTCAACAACTGGCGGCGCAGGTGGTGCAATCCGGTAATGCTAGCTCGCTAACCAGCAGCATTGAAACGCTCAATATACTTGACAACTCGCCAACGGGATTACTGGAGCAGTTGCCATCTGCCATGCTTGCGCATGACCTGGTTTTGACGTGGGGGCCTGATAGTCAGTCTCTGGTGGCGACCGAGGCTCATCTGCTCAGCCGGGACGGGCCATACAGCGCAACGCTGGCGAATCCTGCCAGCGTGCAGGCCTATGCGCCAGGCGCGGCAGGCCTTGTGAGCCTGGAAGTCGGATAGTTCAGCGTTTGCATTGCAGAGTACAGATATGGCTGATGTGACCGGCGCCGGACAAATATACCTGTTTAATACGGGCAATATCCAGGGACAACTTTTATTGACAAATACGCGAGACTTCGTATGGGGATGACCGATGTCAGGATTTCTATTGACTGTACTCTGCCTGATTTCCTATGGCGGCGGGCTGGTGGCGCTGCACTGGGTAACGCCCATGTTGCTAAAACGCAGCTTTGATGATGTCTTTTTCATGGGCCTGGCGGCTGCCGTCATTATCGGCAGCCTGCTGGTCTTTGCTCCTGTTGGTATCACGTTTGCCTTTTTCAATAGCACGCTCGCGATACGTATCTTCGATGGTATTCTATTGCTGGGAATCGTGATAGTGGTGGCGCGCATAGCCTACCGTTGTTTCCGGCCAGGGTACAAAATGGAAGTAGTCCGCCTCTCCGGTATCCTGGCCGGAAGCTATTATCTTCTTGTGCTGGGGCTGGCAGCTTATGCGATTGTCTTACTGTTTGCGCAGCCCTGATGGATTTCTATACGAAATGCCCAAACCATTCGACTGTGCGGCGCAGGCGATCGACGCGTTGGTGCGGGGCGCCAAAATCGGGCCAGTCGATGAGGTGACTGGCACCTGGATAGCGCACAAGCTCGACGGTGTGTTTGCGTTTGCGCAGCGTTACGAAGAGTTGCAGCGACTCGCTGAATGGGCAGCGAAGATCATTTTCGCTGTGTAGCAGCAGCACGGGCGTCGTGATATTGTCTGCGAAGGTCAGGGCGGAGCAACTGCGGCGCAGCGTATCGGCGTCACGGTCATCGCCTCCCATGCACAGGTCGAACCAGATGGCCTGGTCGCTGAGCAGCGCCGTGCTAGAAAGGAAGCTGATGCCGTTGCGACTCACGGCCGCTTTGAAACGATTAGTCTGGGTGATGGCCCAGTTGGTCATGTAGCCGCCGTAGCTCAACCCGCCGATGCCCAGGCGGTTCTCATCGACCGGCTCGGTAGTGATAACGTGGTCGATACCGGCCATCAGATCGCGAAAGTCATCGCCTCCCCAATCGTTTAAGATTTTACGGGTAAATTCCTCACCATAGCCAATGCTGCCGCGTGGATTGGCAGCCAGTACCGCGTAGCCTTTGCCTGCCAGTACCTGAAACTCGTGGACGTAACTATCACCCCAGGCCAGCGTGGGGCCGCCATGCACCTCTAAGATCAACGGGGCCTTCACTCCTTCTGCGAGCGTGGGGAGATAGAGCCATCCTTCTATTTCCAACCCGTCGAAACTCTTCCAGGTGATACGTTTGGGACGCACGAGCTGGCGTCCGCGTAAGAATGTGTCGTTGACGCCCGTCAGTTTGCGTCAATTCGACCCATCGCCATCCATTGCCCAGATGTCGCCCGGCGTGAACCAGTCGGCGCGAATCGCGGTGATGGTATGGCCGTCCTTGCTCAGATGCGGGTTGAGGTAACAACCGTTGCCGCTGGTAAGTTGTGTCACCATATCGTCCCGCGTAGCGATGCGGTACAGGTGAACCTGCCCGCGCTGCTGAACGGTGACGAGCAGAGATGCATTGTCAGGATACCATTGAGGGCGGCTGAGCATGATAACGTGTAATTCGTCAACGAGCGTTTCCAGGCAGGTCAATTCTTGAGAGCTTGATGCTGCCGGACGCGGCGCGTTCTGGTCGTGGGCATTGGCGATCCATGGGGAAATGTTGCTCGCCTCGGTCTGATCTTCGCTATAATAGTAGGCGATGCTTTGCCCGTCGGGAGACCAGGCGGGCATCTGGGCCAGGCCCGTTTCTGGACTCAGGCGGCGCATCTGACCGCTTGCCACGTTCAATACCCAGAGGGCAGCGCTCGCGATGAGGTCGGGGTCGGGCCGCCGGTTGGCGCAGAAAGCGATTTCGCTCCCATCGGGCGACCAGCACGAGCTGACGACATCGGCCGGTTCAGAGGTGAGACGCGCAGCCTCGCCATCGAGCGGGATCAGCCATAATTGTTGATGGCGTCCATGCTTGAAGCCCACGTCGTCCCACTGCTCATCCAGGCGGGTGTATACGATTGATGTGGCGCTGGTGTCGGGTTGTAGCTGGTCGTCTTCAGGTTTCCAGGGACTGTGCGCCAGCAGCGCGGTTCCATCGGGTCGCCAGTTGTACTCGGATACACCCTGGCTCAAGCGGCTGACCTGCCTCGCTTCTCCACCGTTCATGGATAAGAGATGGATCTGGGGCGAGCCGCTACGGTCGCTTATGAAGGCCAGTGTTTTCCCGTCAGGCGACCAGCATGGCTGTGTATCATGCGTTGCATTTTCGAGATTGGTCAGTTGCCGCTCGCCTTTGCCGACCCTGGCGTTGACCAGCCAGATGGCGCTGCTGGTGGCGTTCTTCCCGGCATCGCTTTGCTGGGCGGCGAAGGCAATCTGCGAACCGTCAGGCGAAAGCTGGGGCGCGCTCAAGATACGCAGCGCCAGTAGATCATTTACCGACATGTAGGGGAGGGTAAGAGGGTTGGCGTCAGGTGCGCTTTTTGTAGTGGGTGTTGTGGCTGCTGGTATCTGGATAGTAGCAGCAGCGATTGCTCCATCATCGGAGATCGGCTGTGGTTGCGTGGACGTATCATCATTTTCAATCATGTTAGCGCTCCAATCGAATCTGCAAAAGAGTGTTGAAACTACCGTGCTCTTCTTCACTATACCCTACAAACAACTGTACGAAAAGGCCGCTATGTTGTTGCAATCAGTAGCGACACCCACAAGGGGGTGTCGCTGGATGGATGTACGCTCAGGCTGTGTGTTTGTGCTATCATTACAGCAGAACCGTAGATGAACAGAGCTATGAGGTTGAGGACCTGAGAGTTATGATAGTAAGCGATGTAATGACGACCAAACTTGTCACGGTTGTGCCTGATGATACACTGAGTCACGCGGCCAACCTGCTGCGCCAGTATCAATTTCATCACCTACCCGTTGTGAGAACAGCGCCCGCTTTCGGAAGCATGTATACAGCACAGAGCAAACACCCCGTGCTGGAAGGTTTGCTCACCTCGCAGGATATCGACATGGCGGCGGCAGTAGGAACCAGTTCGAGCGATATTTTGCATCAACCCTGGGGGGAGCGGCGCGTACTCGAGGTGATGCACCGCGCTACTATGCGGGTGACGCCTACTACCAGCGTCGCGGCTGCCGCTCAGATTCTTGTCGAGCGCGGCCTTAATTGCTTGCCTGTAGTGGAATACGAGCGTCCTGAACAAACGCCAGCCGACCAGCAAAACGAAGCGTTAATCCGGCCATTGCTGGTAGGATTGCTCACGCGTAGCGATCTGTTGATGGCCCTGGCGCGCGCGCTGGGAGCCTTTGAGCCGGGTATGCAGTTGAGTATTCAGCTCCCTATGGGCGATCTTACGCCCCTGGCAAAAACGTTGGCACTGGCTGCCGAGCTACACATACAGGTGCGGAGTGTGCTGGCGGCTCCATTGGAAGGGAAAGTGCCACTTACTGCAACGGTGCGCCTGGGGACGATTCATCCCGCGCCCTTGCTGGCGCGTTTACAGGAGGAACATATTGACTATGCCGATGGGGAGGCGCGGTGAAATGAGCAGCGCGAAGTCAAAAGAGAAGGCCGGGGCGAGGGCGCGTTTGATTTTTCATCCTGATGAGTTGCGCTATAACTTCGGGGCGGAACATCCTTTACAGCCCGCCCGTATCGCGGCCTTGATGGACTTGCTTGAGAAATGTAATCTCTGGCATCCTGACAATGTAGAGCAGGGACTTCCCTTGCGTTCGGCGACGATAGAAGAACTGAACCTGGCGCATTCCGCCGACTATATTGCGGCAGTGCAGGAACTGAGCAAAGGCGAAGCGCAAGATCAGGATAAAGAGGAACAGCAGCGACGTTCACAACTCGCGCTCACATACGGTTTCGCAGACGGAGATACGCCCGTGCTGGCCGGTATGCATGAAGTCACAGCGCGTATTGCAGGCGGCTCCCTGGTTGGGTTAAGCGCGGTGATGGGATTGCCCGAAGGGGGAGAGTTCGCCACAGAAAACCAACGGCCCTTGCATGTCTTTCATCCTGCCGGAGGGTTGCATCATGCATGGGTAGACAGGGCTTCGGGCTTCTGCGTGTATAACGATATTGCTGTAGCTATTGCCCACGCGCTGCGCGCGAGTGAGGCCAAGATTCTCTATATCGATTTCGATGCTCATCATGGCGACGGGGTGCAGCGCGCGTTCTATGATGAGTCGCGCGTCATGACTGTTTCGCTGCATGAAACGGGGCGCTACCTTTTCCCTGGCACAGGGGATGTGCTTGAACTTGGCAATGGCCTGGGACGCGGCTACTCCGTCAATGTGCCCCTGGAACCGTTTACCGAAGACGATTCGTATATCGAAGTGATCGAATCGCTGCTAACACCGCTGGTTATTTCTTTCGCGCCCGATGTTATCGTAACTCAACACGGATGCGATACGCACGCCTGGGACCCATTGACGCACCTCAGCCTGACCATGCGCGGCATTTCGGCGCAGATTAAACTGGCGCACAGCCTTGCGCATACCTATTGCCAGGGACGCTGGCTTGCCCTGGGCGGCGGTGGGTACGATCTTTACCGGGTGGTACCACGCGCCTGGAGCATGGTGTGGGCGGAAATGTCTGAACAGACGTTGCCAGAAGCGCTGCCTGATGCCTGGGTCGAGCATTGGCGGCCCATATGGCAGACAATTGAACAACAGGAACAGGCAGAGCAACAGGTGATGGGCAAGTCCGAAACTGCGCCGGTTTTTCCGCTCTTGTTTCAGGATCGCCCGGAAGATTTCCCCGCGCAGCCCCGGCGCTGGTCAATCAGTAATACGAATCGCCATACGGTTGCGCTGGCGCGCCATTTGCTGGTACCTCCTTCGGTGCGCCAGGCGTTTCCAGCGGCGCGCCACCATTCGCCGCTTGCCGGGTTGTTCGATCTGTTGCACCTGCAAGGGACGGCTACCCCTTCGCGCAGCAAAACGATTGAAACGCCGGCAGGCGCACTGCTCTTGCGTGACTTCTGCCCGCCTTCGCTGATCGAGCGACTGACAGCAGATAAAGGACTACACGCCTTTGCGCGTTTGCCTGAGCGCGAGCTGCAATTGTTTTTAGGCATCTCGCGGCGACCCGATTGCGCTCTGACCCTTGCCCATACTCCTGAAGGCGTGATCGTTGGCGAGGTGACGCTGGCCCCTGGCGATGAATGGTGGGAGGGATTGGAGAATGTCTACGAAGTGGCTATCGAGGTGAGTTCAAACTGGCGCGGCTTCGGCGTAGCGCGTCAACTGTTGTCTTTCGCGCTCGAACTGGATGCGCTGGAAGATATTATTCTGTTCGCGCTGGGGCTATCGTGGCACTGGGATACCGATGGCCTGAGCATCAGCGTCTTTCAGTATCGTGAGATGATTGCGCGGCTGTTTGCCTCACAGGGTTTCGCCGAATATCCTACCACCGAGCCGAACGTCAGCCTGGAGCCTGCCAATATTTTGCTGGCGCGCATAGGCAAGCGTGTTGACCAGCGCGCCGCCAGTCAATTCTTGAACCGGCTGCTGAGTTCGTCTAATCTTTCCCGGCTGTAATATATCTTCTTTGTCGTTTAAGTAATAAAAAAGAGGGTTCCACAACATTTTCCCCCCTTGTGGAACCCTCTTCATTTTATGATGCTACCTGGTCAGTGAGTTTTCCGGTGTTATACAGCCAGCGCACAAATTCCAGGCGCCGAATTTCAGCGAGAGTCTTGAGTCGCTCGCGTTCGTTGTGTAATTTACGAAGCTGGCTCAATTGTTTCATTTCGCTCTCGGCAAATCCTCCCTTACGCAGAATTTCACGGTCTTCCTTGCGGTCCATGTCATCCTCCTTACTATGGCAGTAAAACAACTACTGGGGCGTAATCGCCAACATGCGTTCGATGCGCTTGAGAAGTGCCTGCAAAGGATACGGTTTTGGAAGATGGTCCAGCGTTGATCTGGGTTCCCCCTGCATACGGATGGAACTACGAATGGCCGATTCCGCACTGGTAAGCAACACCGGCGCGCTTGAATAACTGCGTAAAACCTTGAATACGTCCCAGCCGGTGGTTGCGCCGGAAAGATCGAGATCAAGCAGTACCAGGTCGGGAATTTCCTGATGGAGCGCCATGATCGCCATCTCTCCACTGATCGCTATAGAAACTGCATACCCGCGCGCGCTCAGCATGTCGGCTTCAAGGTTAGCCAGTGAAACATCATCCTCAACCAGGAGTATACGTTGCAGCGTCCCGAACTCCTTAACGTGGGTATGCAACGATTGCGCAAAACCGCGCGTGCCACCCAACGTGGTATTTTTGAAAGTACTATGACCGCCACCCGGCTGAGTGTTTGTTGCAGCGTCATCTGGCATGACCGACATCCTGCTTCCGCACAGATTAGAATTGTGTTGCGGTACCACCGCCGGTGCGATGTAGAGAGGGTATCCCTCTCTTAGGAAGTAGTGTACACGAGGGTTGGTGATAAAGACGTGAATAATCGCTGAGTATTGTGAAAATTATGTGAAAAGGGATGTAAAGAAAATGAATATTCTTTCATGATTGAGATTTAACCATATCAGGCTTGCTACCCCTCTTCGCTATCGGGTAGTGGCACGTAATAGCCGACGCCAAGTTCGTTGAGGAGGAAGTGCGGTTGGGTGGGGTCGGGTTCCAGCTTGCGGCGCAGGTGGCGGATGAATGTGCGGAGGTAGGTGTTTTCGCCGCTATAGTCTGGTCCCCAGACGCGCTGGAGCAATTCGCGGTGGGTCAGCACTTTACCGGCGTTGCGGGTAAGTTCACTGAGCAGTTCGTATTCGGTGGGAGTGAGGTGAACCTCTTTGCCGCTCGATCGCACCTGGCGGTGGGCGAAATCGACGACGAGGCCGTTGGGGCCGCCACGACGATAGACGGGGCGTGGTTGATCCCCGCCTGCTACGCCGCTGCGCAAACGCGCGGCCTCGTCTGCGCGGCGCATAGCGGCGCGCACACGGGCCAGCAATTCATTCAGGCTGAAGGGTTTGGTCAGGTAATCATCCGCGCCAGAGTCTAGCGCGCGAATCTTTACGGATTCCTCGTCACGGGCGGAAAGCACGATGACGGGGGCTTTGCTCCATTCACGCAGGCGGCGCAGGAAGGCCAGCCCATCCAGTGTAGGCAGGGCGAGGTCGAGCAGCACCAGTTCTGGCTCAAAGATGGCGGCCTGATCGATGGCCTGCGCACCGTCGCGCACGGTCTGCACCTGGTGTCCCCTGGCGCGCAGTTGAGCCAGTAAAAACGAGCGCATCTGCGGATCATCTTCGACGCAAAGAATGCGAAGCTTGCGATCAGCGGTAGTCATATATCCCTCATGAAACTTCGTGCATTACCGGGCTGGCAACGCCAAGCGCGAAGGCGAACGTCGTGCCTTCACCGGGCGCGCTGTGCAGCGTTAGTTTACTATTATGGGCTTCGATAATGCCGCGACTGATATACAATCCCAGGCCCGTGGCGGGACTCCAGCGCGCGCTGCCGCGCTGCGCGATTTCTGGTTGTCCGGGGCGATTCGCCTCCGGGCGTCGCATGGCGGCGAAGGTGCTAAAGCGCGTAAACAACTCCGCCTGCCGCTCTGGAGTGATGCCTGAGCCGCGATCTATCACGCGCAACTCGACGCCTGCTGGCTTATCCTCACCTGTGTTATATAGTAACACAGCTTCTAAGCGCACAGTATCCCCTTCGGGGGCGTAGCGAAAAGCATTGCTGAGTAGATTGGTGAGGACGCTGACGATCAATTCATAATCGGCCAGCACTGCAGGCGTGCCAGGGTCGATAGAAATAGAAAGGGAGCGCTTTGAGGAAGCAATCAGCGCTTCCAGGCGTTCTTCCACATCCTCGAAGAGTTCTGGCAGCAAAACAGGTTCCAGGTCCAGGCGTAATGCCCCGGCTTCGACGCGCGAGGCGTTGAGGAAGTGGTTAATCATGCTCACCAGTCGTTCCACCTGTTCGTCGGCAGTCTGTAAGAACTCCATTTGTTCTCCGGCTGACCATTCGTAATCGCTGACCTGTAACGCGCTCAAGTGGGCGCGAATATTGGCGAGCGGCGTTTTCAACTCGTGCGCCATGCTGGTAAAGAAGTCTTCGCGCGCGCGCTCCAATGCTTTGATGCGGGTAATATCCTGAATGACCAGCACTGCATCTGTAAAAATCCTGTCACTGACGCGCAGGGGAGCGGCATTGACCAGCAAGTAGAGCGGTTGACCGTCGGTCTGGGTGATAAACAATTCCGCTTCACTGGCTTCGCCTTTATGCAGGGCGAGATAGAGCGGTTGTTCTTCGTAGGGTAGTTCCTCACCCGTTGGTCCGAACACTTCCATACTTCTGAACAGCTCTTCGATGTTCATACCAATCATACGCTCGGATGCGAAATCGAGATCATCGTACAGGTTGGAGGCGCCATTGGTGGGTTTCCATCCCATACGCTGCAACAATTGCGCTGTCTGTCGATTGCTAATGATGACGCTGTTATCGCTGGCGGAAACCAGCAATACACCCGATGGCAGGCGAGACAACAGCAGCCCGAGGCGGCTATGTTCTAATGCCAGCGCATTCTGTGCTTCTTCTAGCGCCTGGTTGCGCTGCGCCAGCTCGGCAGTACGGGCAACCACCTCGGACTCGATTTGTTCGCGGGCTGTAGCCTGCTCAGAAACATCGTGGTAGAGTACGACGTAGGCGAAGATGTTCCCCTGCTCGTCCTGGATGGGTGCTTTCGAGCGGCGTATAGCGTAGAGTTTTCTGTCGGCGCCAATCATTTTAAATTCATCGACGCGATTTTCATTGGGATGCTGTTCGAGGTCTGCGACCATGTCTTGAAAAGAGGGCGAACTATCGAGAAAGATGGCGGCGCTACGCGCCAGGGCTTCGTTGAAATGCAGTCCGATTATGTCGTCCGACCATCCGAGCAACCGGCGTATGACGCTGTTGATATCGGCAACGCGCCACCGCGCATCGTAGAGAATGACTCCGTCGGGAATGGCGCGCATGACATTTTCTCGCTGGCGCGCCTGCCGCCTGGCATCGCGAGCGTGGCGATCGATGGTCAAGAAGAAACGCGCATTCTGGATAGCCAGCCCGACCTGCTGCGCGAACTGTTCCAGTAGTTCGACTTCTTCGGCTGGAAGGCCGCGCGCGCGGCGGTGATAGACTTCGATTGATCCCAGGATGGCCCCTGAGGGTGTCTCCCTGACGGGAACAGGTTCGAAGATGGGAACGCAGATGACCGATCCAGGGCGACGGGGCGTACCATCATCGTCTAGCAGAGGAAACTCAATTTCTGGTTGAAGATTGGTGTTTGGGATCACCAGCGAATGGCGCGTTTGCATCACCTGGCCCAGCAGCAAATGCTCGCTCACGTGCGGCCGCCAGCTTTGCGAACTGAGGTGCAGCCCTTTCTGGGCCGCGATGGTTACACGAGGAGGCGTGTCTCTTATATTCCCTGTTGTTTGCAAATGGCTCTCCTGGTCGCCTGAAATCGAGTCCTCGATCAACAGGATAGCGCAGCGCGTTCGAGCCTACCAGTTCCTGCACGGCCTGGAGAATACGGTCGAGTACCTGTGGTAACGCGAATGGCCCGGCAATGGCGGAGGAGATGTAGTGAATAGCGTTGATATGCATACGCGAGCGCATCTTGTCCGTCACATCCTCAAGGGTGATCAGCAGAGAGCTGCGCGGGCTTGCCCGGTTCTACAGGCAACTGGTTGGCGAAGAGAGAGGGGAGTAAGCCCCGCAAGTCTGGCTCGATGGATACATTCCAGTAGGTGCGCCCGCGTGTCTCAAGAAAGCCTTCGTAGGGAATATCGTTGAAATGCAGCGCTTTCCGGTTCGCGCTGGCCTCGCGCAATTGCTCTTCAATCGGTGTAAACGCGATGGTCGGGAGTAAGTCCCGTAGAAATTGACCTGCCGCTCTTTGAGAACGCCAGGATTCATCGAGTAATGAGAGGAAATACGGATTGGCATAATAGATGCGCAAAGTGGTCGCGTCGAGAACGGCAAGGCCAACCGGCGCGTGTGCCAGCATAAATTCAAGAGGCGCGGATAATGATAACTCAGTCTCCATTTTAGATTGTTTCTAGCTGCAACGACCTATATGGTTAGGTAATACCTGGTTTTTCAACCAGGATACTGCATTAATGATCCTGCTGCTACGGATCCGACCTGGGAATGCTCTCAATACTTGTATTATACCTCTTTTTTGAGAAGATTTCTGCTTGAAATGTGTTATCATTGTCCCAGGTTACGGGTGAGATGCCTTGAGTGAATAGAGAAAGCAAACATATGGATTTTCAAGGGAAACGCACACTGATAATGGGGCTGGGTGTTAATGGATCGGGTATGGCGTCAGCGCGTTACGCGGCGCAGCACGGCGCGGTTGTGCGTGTTACTGATTTGCGTTCTGCTGAACTGCTGGCTCCCAGTATACGCTCGCTGGAAGGGCTGCCCATCGAATATGTGCTGGGGCAGCATCGCAACGAAGATTTTCTGTGGGCTGAAATAGTGATTCCGGTGCCGGGGGTGAAACGTAACTCGCCGTACCTGCGGCTGGCTTGCGAACATGGCGCGTATGTCGTGCAGGAGATCGCGTTATTTTTTGAGTCTTGCGCGGGTCGCACCATTGGCATAACCGGCACGCGCGGCAAGACCACCACGACCACGCTGATATATGAAATGATACGCGCCGCCGGTCAGCCTGCCGTGCTGGGCGGAAATGTGTCGGGCGTGGAAACGCTTTCCCTGTTGCCTGCTATCACGCCCGCAACGCAGGTCGTACTGGAGCTTTCGTGCTGGCAGTTGAGCGGGCTGGAGCCGTTTAAGGTGAGTCCATCCGTTGCGGTTATGACCAATGTATACGCCGATCATCTTGATACTTACGATGGAATGGATGATTACATCGCGGCGAAGGCCAATATCTTTCGTCACCAGCGCGCGAGCGACCTAGCGATCTTTAACTATGATAACCCCATCACGCGCCGCCTGGGGGAAGAGTCCCATTGTGTTACATGGTTTACCAGCCTGGAACGCTGCGGCAGCTTTGCGCGCGGCTCTTCCGACATCGTCCCTTTTATCTTCACAGACACGCCCTTACCTGGCAGGCACAATCTTGAGAATATCCTGCTGGCGACTACGACAGCGCGGCTGCTTGGCATAGCCGATGATATTATTGCTTCAACCGTGAAGAGTTTTCGCGGTGTGCCTCATCGCCTGCAAGAAGTAGCGGTCATCAACGGGGTGCGCTATATCAATGATTCCGCCAGCACTATGCCGGTGGCTGGACAGGTTGCGCTTCAGACCTTTCAGGAACCTCTGGTGCTGGTGGCAGGGGGCAATACCAAGCGCCTGCCTCTGGGTGAATGGCCCCGCTTGATCGCGCAGCGCTGCCGCGATGTAGTGCTGCTCAAAGGAACAGGCACCGATGAATTGTTGCCGGCTTTGTGGGAAGAGGTGGACAGGCTCGGTCTGCCCGATCCCGTGCGCGGCGTCTTTGATGCCTTTCCAGCAGCCATGGATTGCGCAGTATCGTTGAGTCGTCCGGGCGATACACTCCTCTTTTCGCCGGGGTTTACCAGCTTTGGTATGTTTCTCAACGAGTTTGATCGCGGCGATAAATTTGTGGCTTATGTGCTTCATCTGTAGTAGTTATTCCCCCAAATCTCCTATATTGATGCATCAAGAGAGATCGATTGTTTATAATGCAGCCGGGATAAAATAAAGGAGGGGGAATACCATGAGGATTTCGCGCGATGTGAAGCTTCGAGAGAAGATGTTTATATGTATTTGTGTGGCGCTGCTCCTGGTACTCACCGCCTGTCAGACGAACACGGGCCAGGCAAGCAATAATCCTATCCTGCAAATTCCGGCGCAGATTCAACATGGAAGTCCACCTGCAAACTCCAGTCCCATCGCGCTGCAAATATCTCCGCATAATGGGCGATCTGCTACGCCTACGAATAGTACAACGGGTACCTATAACTCTGGCACTCCTCCTGGCCCGGTGCCTGTGGGGAACGGGCTGATTCCCGCCGCTTTCCCGCGCTATTTCAGTTTCGGCGTGATGAGTCCACCGGCAACGGCTCCGGCGCTTGACGATATGCGCAGCAGGAATGGGGCCTCGTTTACTTTTCGCTATCAATACCTGACCGGGGGCGCAAATACAGGGCGCGGGTGGGAGACGTGGCAGCAACCGGCAGGCCAGTTCGCGACCTACTATATGCAAGAAAGCGCGCAGCACGGCTATACGCCCACGTTTGTGTTCTATGAATTATGTCTGACCAATGGCCCACATCCCTCGGATTATTGCGGTGGACATAACGTGGATCAGGATACGGCGAACCTTGCCAGTGCGTCTGCTATGAAAGCCTATTTCGGCAACTGGGTCTTGATGTTGCAAAAAATTCGAGCGTTTGGCAAACCGGCGCTGGTGATCGTTGAGCCTGACCTGTGGGGATTTCTGCAAAATGCTGCAAACGGCACAGATAATGCCGCGAGCGTGCCTGCCAGCGTTGCCAGTTCGGGCTTCGCGGATGCCGCCGGTTTTCCGAATAACGCGCAGGGTTTTGCGTGGGCCTTGTTGCATATGCGCGATAAGTACGCGCCCAACGCCATGCTCACCTTACACGCATCGACATGGGCGTCGGGTAACGATATTGCTACCAGCGCCGACGCCGGGCTTGATGTAGCAGGTATGGCGCGCCGGGAGGCTACTTTCCTGAATAGCGCGGGACTGGTCGGCAATCCTGTGGGTGTCTCCACCTGGGATTTGATCTCCAGCGACGTTGCGGATTTCGATTCGGCGCAGCCCAACGGGCGTTCGTGGTGGGACCGCTATAATCGTACTTTCCCCAACTTTGCGCGTTACCTGACCTTCATCGGAGATATCAGCCAGCAGACCCATCGCCGCGTTGTGATGTGGCAGGTGCCAATGGGCAACCAGTACTTCGACACCATGAACAATACGCCTGGCCATTACCAGGACAACCGCGCCGAATATATCCTGGGCAACGTATCAAGTTTCGCAACTGCTGGAGTAATTGCCGTACTCTTTGGCCCCGGCAACGGCGGCACCATGAATATTGATGCCATGCATGATGGCATTACCAATCCCGCCCCTATTACTAGCTACGAGTGTAATGCGTGCAATAATCACGCCAGTAGCTACCCCGATGATGACGGCGGCTTCCTACGCATTTATGTTGGCATGTATATGCAACACCCGGTGGCGATTTCGTAGATTTAGAATCTCCATTTTACCTGATATTTCGCACATCATTGTGTTTTCGTCAACTTGCGCGGCTCCTGCAAAGCTGGTAGACTTAAAAAGTCAGGGGCATCAGGCGTTGCTGTGTGCGTGACAATGATGTACACCTGTGAACAATGCTGTTACGACGCGCCCCGTGAGGAGAGAAATAATGACAATAATGATGAGTCGCAAAGCCCTTGAGGAGTACGGGCTGGTCAATCTGGGGAATATCAACTGGAATCTTTCACCCTCGGTGCTGGTAGAACATGCCATAGCGCGTAAAGAGGGCATTCTGGCTGCCAACGGAGCTTTTGCCGCGACGACGGGCGTGCATACCGGGCGTTCTCCTAAAGATAAGTTTATTGTGTCGAACGAGGAATACGCCGCCAAAATCTGGTGGGGCGACATAAACCACCCTATGTCGCCGGAGAATTTTGAGAATGTGCGCCAGAACCTGGCTGCATATTTGCAGGGGCGCGATGTCTACGTGCTGGATGCCGCCGCCGGAGCCGATCCCGACTATCGTATGCCCATCCAGGTGATTACCGAGTACGCCTGGCATAACCTTTTTGCGCGCCAGCTCTTCCTGCGCGCTAACGAGGGCGATTTGAGCAGCGAGAGGCCGGGCTTTACGGTATTGTGCGTACCGAATTTCCATACCGACCCGCGCGCGCATGGCACACGCTCAGAAACGTCCATTATCATTGATTTTGAGGAACGGCTGGTGTTGATCGCCGGTACGCAGTATGCCGGCGAGATGAAGAAGGCTGTGTTCACCGTTCTGAACTTTCTATTGCCTGCCGAGGGCGTACTGCCCATGCACTGTTCGGCCAATATCGGCCCTGGTGGCGATGTGGCGCTGTTCTTCGGTCTTTCTGGCACCGGCAAGACCAGCCTGTCAGCCGATCCCGGACGCCGTTTGATCGGCGACGATGAACATGGGTGGAGCGATAACGGCGTCTTCAACTTCGAGGGCGGCTGTTATGCCAAGTGTATCAACCTGTCGCAAAAATTCGAGCCGCAAATCTGGAATGCCATTCGCTTCGGGGCAGTCTACGAAAACGTGGTGCTTGATCCACAAACGCGCGAACCCGATTACGCCGATGACTCACTGACCGAGAATACGCGCGCTGCCTATCCCATTGATTTCATCGATGATGTGATCGAGTTGGGCCAGGGGGGGCAACCGAAGGCGGTCATTTTTCTCTCGGCTGATAGTTTTGGGGTGCTGCCGCCTATCTCATTGTTGACGACTGAGCAGGCCATGTACTACTTCCTCTCCGGCTATACCAGCAAGCTGGCGGGAACTGAGAAGGGGGTTACGACGCCAGAAGCGACCTTCAGTTCGTGCTTTGGCGCACCGTTCCTGCCGCTGCGTCCGGGCGAATACGCTAATTTGTTACGCGAACGCATCGGGAAGCACAATGTGCGCTGCTATCTGTTGAACACGGGCTGGACTGGCGGGCCTTATGGGGTTGGCTCACGCATCAATATCAACTATACGCGCGCGATGGTGCGGGCCACCATCAGCGGGGGGCTGGACAACGCGGAGACGATTACCGACCCCGTCTTCGGCCTGCACATTCCAACAAGCTGCCCCGATGTGCCGGGCGAATTGCTCATTCCGCGCAATACCTGGGCGAATAAAGACGATTTTGATCGCATGGCGGCAGACCTGGCCGGGCGTTTCAAGAAGAACTTTAAGCGGTTTGAATTGCCGGGCGATGATGTGCGCAACGCCGGCCCCAGGTAATCTTGGCCTGGAACAAATGAAGAGGGTATGACTGATCGTATAGGGCGGCAATTTTAAGATTGCTGCCCTATACGTTTGCTCTGTAAAGGCGGGTTCGCCAATGTGTATCTCGGCGAACACGTCCGCCGCAAGACGCTGACCGCAGTCAATGCGCTGCACGCGCGATTGGCGCAAGATAACCTCAAAAGCTTTCTCAACAGGGAAATACGTTTTACAGAATAGAAGAGGCTTTTCTTTTTGCAATATATACAGTAAAATGCATACACCACAGACGATATAGAAAAACAAAAATAATGTGCTTGCGAGGATAGGGTATGGATGACCATACTGGCGAACAATTTGGAGATTACCGTCTGACTCAAATATTGGGTAGAGGCAATTTTGGTGACGTTTATCTGGGCGAGCATAACAAAAATAAAAAACAGGCAGCCATTAAAGTTCTGCACGCAAGATTGACCAACAAAGAGGATTTGAAGGATTACATTAACGAGCTTCGTTCCCTGTTCCGTCTGGAACATCCCAACATTGTGCGGCTGCGAGATTTCGGTATTGAAAGAGATTTCCGTTATTTTGTTATGGACTATATCCCGAATGGCAGGTTGCGCCAACCTAAAGGAACCCGCCTGCCGCTCAATACTGTCGTCAGCTATGTTAAACAAATAGCTGACGCTTTGCAGTACGCGCATGACCAGGGTATTATTCATCGCGATGTTAAACCTGATAATATTCTCCTCGGCCCGAATGCTCAGGTCTGGCTAAGCGATTTCGGTATCGCTGCCGTTGCTCATAGCACAAATTCGTTTAATAATCAGGGGAACGCGGGTACGATTGCGTATATGGCACCTGAACAATTGCAGGGCAAACCCGGCAAGGCCAGCGATCAGTACGCGCTCGGCATTATGACCTATGAATGGATTTGTGGCGTTCGCCCGTTCAATGGTACCTCGTTTGAAATTAATAACCAGCACCTCTATACTTCACCGCCATCGATGCGCGAGTTTGTCCCAACATTGTCACCATTAGTCGAAGAAGTGGTATTGAAGGCCCTGGCTAAAGATGCAAAGCAGCGGTTCACCAACCTGCGAGCTTTTGCCAACGCGCTGGAACAGGCAGCAGCGACAGAATCGAGGATTGCTCCTTCCATCGAGTCGAAACAGAATGATAAGGCAGAGCCGAAAGTGGAACCCGTCAAACCGGTGGTTGAAGTTAAAGATGCGGATTCGAGCCTGGTCACCGGTGACGAATGGGTGAAGCCCTCGCCACCATCACCGCATACCGGCCCTTTTATTGCGCCGGTCGTTCTAATACCGGAAGATGAGAACGCGGAGCCTGTTCGTCCCCGCTCTAAAACCGGTTCAATACCTGTCCCTATGCCATTGCCGCAAACCGGGGCAACAACTAAACCACTGGCTCCCGGCGCAGGCTCGGCGGGAGCAGGCGCGGCGGCGGCATTCGCGGCAACTAACCGCGCGTCTGTAGCAGGTGGAACACAACCTCCGATCAGGGGCAACGTGGGTGGCTCTGGTGGCGGTGGAGGTGGTGGGAGGTCCCGGCGCCGCTCGACGCGCCAGTTGCTCGCTATCGCGCTGGTGATACTTACCTTGTTGCTGCTGGCCGGTATCGCTTTTGCCTCTCCATCGGGCCAGAATCTCATCGGCCATATCACCGGCTCAACTTCAACAGCTATCGTCACTATTACGCCTGCTCACCAGACAGTCTCTGATAGCTTTGTAGTCACCGCCCTAACAGGAACGCCCGACCCTACGGCGCATCAGGTGCAAGCGCGTGTTTTGAGCTACACGTCACCATCTGGTTCTGGTTCGGCGAGTGCAACCGGGTCGCTTCCAGCTAAACAAGCATCAGGTACACTGCGTTTCGTTAATAGTGGTACCTTTAGCGTTAGAGTATTGGGAGGTATCTTAACTGGCGGAGACGGTGTTCAGATTTCTTTCGGCACAGTCGTAGTTCCTGTTGGTTCAATTGATACAACTGGAATCGTAGTTAACCTGGGAGCGAGCGGAAATATTCCAGCTTTCGACATCAATGGTACCTGCTGTGGTAATAGTAATATCACCGTCAGAAATCTGTTTCCATTTTCTGGAGGACAGGACCTGGTTCCCAACTCAGTTATTGCACCAAAAGACATTACAACTGCAACCAATAACCTGATCTCCTCGCTTACATCAGGGGCGCAGATAGCGTTGCAGCAGCAGGTGCGGTCCACTGAGCAAGTGGTGAGCAATTCGCTTAAATGCGCGGGTAATACCCCTACGGCTGACCACCATGTGGGGGATCAGGCGAAGAGTGTGACGGTGACGGGGACGGTGACTTGCACGGAGGAGGCGTATGACCAGAAGGGGGCGCTGGATATTGCTGTTACTGCTTTGAAGGCGGAGGCGGCCAAGAATCCTGGCGCGGGGTATGCGCTGGTTGGCATTGTGGTGACGAATGTGACCTCGGCTACGGTTGTCGATGCGAAGAATACGGTGTCGTTGGTGATCCTTGCTCAGGGCGAATGGGTCTATCAATTCACCGATGCGATCCTCACCGGCATTAAAAATAAGATTGCCAAAGAGTCTCAAAGCGCCGTGCAGGCTGACCTGATGAAGACGCCGGGGGTCCAGAGCGCAACTATTAGTATTTCCAGTGGGACGACGATGCCGGACGCAGCTAACATTACGATCAATTTTCTGCCAATGCCGGGTCTCGGTGGATCGCCCACGCCTGGAAGTGGCTCGCCGACGACGACGCCGGGGACTCCTACATCGGGTACGACTCCAACTGGTTCGCCAGCTATTACTCCTACAACGGGTTTAGGAAGTGGGCGTCTGACTCCGGCTTTCACGCAAACGGCAGTAAGCAATTACGCAAATTGCGCCTGATTCCCGTTTATTTTTCATGATGGGCCGCTTTTCCTCTTGTCATTTCTCTCGTATAGTGTAAAATGTCAGCAACAGCATTCTATACGCCACTATCATGAATAATCTGTGTATTATCAGGGTTAAAGAGGGAATGAGTGATGAGACAGGCAGACGGCTCGGATTTATTGGGCGCGAATGACGCTCGCAGCGCATCCATCGGTATCATTTATGTGGCTCCTGGCGACGACAGGCCGAGTGTTCTGGAAGCTATTTTAATGCAGGATAAGCTCGGTCGCAAACAGGTTGCTGTGGTCTTGCCGGAGAATAGCCGGGCATTTCAACGCCCGGTGGATTTCGACGGGTTGAAAAATATGCGGCGCGGCCTGAAAGCGGAGATTATTTTTGTGACGTCCGGCGTGTCTGGCCCTGCCGAATTTGCGCGCCAACGACGGTTTACCGTGTATACTTCCTGGGATAGCTATAAATCTGCGCTGCGGGCGGAGTTGCCAGACAACGGCAACGCGAAAAAAGGGCCGTTGTTGTTCAATCGCAACAAGCCGAAACTGGTTCCTAACGCGAACGCGCCTGCTCCACTGGAAAGTTTTGACGAGCCAGCACCCCTACCTCCACAGCCGCTCGCTGCTCCAATCATGCCCGTGAGCGTGCCTCTCCCGATCGCTGCTGTGCCGTTGGACGATGATAATGACGTAGCATGGGACGAGCCTACACCAATGGCGCCGTTTCTCGCCGCGAGCGGGGCGGAAATAGTGGATTCGAGCCTGGTCGCCGATGACGAGTGGGTGAGGCCATCGTCACCTTCGCCGCAAGATGCCGGTCCTTTTGTTGCGCCGGTCGTTCCAATACCGGAAGATGAGGACGCAAAGCCCGTTCGTCCCCGCTCTAAAACCGGGCCTATTCCTATTCCTATTGCTATTGCTATTCCTATCTCTTTGCCGCAAACCGGGGCATCGACTAAACCTCTGGTTCCTGGCGCCAGGGGGACCAATGGGCCAGCATCGCCTCCGGTAAGAAGTGGAAATACTGGCAAGCAGGCGGCTATTGGCGCGGGAGTGGTGGGAGCAGGCGCGGCTGCAGCATTCGTAGCAACTAACCGCGCGTCTGTAGCAGGTGGAGCACAACCTCCGATCAGGGGTAACGTGGGTGGCTCTGGTGGTGGTGGTGGTGGCGGGAGGTCCCGACGCCGCTCAACGCGCCAGTTGCTTGCTATCGCGCTGGTCATACTCACCTTGTTGCTGCTGGCCGGTATCGCCTTTGCTTCGCCAATGGGGAAGGGACTCATTGGCAACATCACCGGCTCAACGATAACGGCTACCGTCACTATCACGCCTGCTCACCAGATAGTCTCTGATAGCTTCGTCGTCACCGCCGTGACAAGAACGCCTGATCCGACGGCGCACCAGGTGCAGGCACGTATTCTGAGCTATACATCTCCATCGCAGTCAGCTTCTGCGAACGCTACGGGGTCGATTGCAGGCGCGAATGCGACGGGTACTCTTATATTTGCTAATATCGGAAATGGCGTCCAAATTTCAGGAGGTATTCTTACTGGTGCTGATGGAGTGCAGGTTTCCTTTGGTTCGTTCTTTCTTCCTTTTGGTTCGAGTACCGTTCAAGGAACCGCGGTAAATCAAGGCACAAGAGGAAATATTTCGGCATTAGATATCAATGGTTCTTGCTGTGGTGACAGTAATGTCAGGGTGCGCAATCCTGGTGCTTTTAGTGGTGGACGTGACCCAGTTCCCAACTCAGTTATCACGCAGAACGACATCAACTCTGCCAGCAACAACCTGATCTCCATACTCAAGCCATCGGCACAGACGGCATTGCAGCAGAAGGTACAAGCAAACGAACAGGTGGTGAACGGTTCGCTTAAATGTACATCCAATGTTACACCTGACCACCATGTGGGGGATCAGGCGAAGAGCGTGACGGTGACGGGGACGGTGACTTGCACGGAGGAGGCGTATGACCAGAAGTCGGGGCTGGATATTGCCGCTAATGCTTTGAAGGCGGAGGCGGCTAAGAATCCTGGTGTGGGGTATGCGCTGGTTGGCATTGTGGTGACGAACGTGACCTCGGCTACGGTTATCGATGCGAAGAATACGGTGTCGTTGGTGATCGCTGCTCAAGGGGAATGGGTGTATCAATTCACTGGTACCATCCTCAACGGGATTAAAAATAAGCTTGCCAAAGAGTCTCAAAGCGCCGCGCTGAAGGATGTGCAAAATGCACCGGGCGTCAATAGCGCAACTATTAGCATTTCCAGTGGGATAACTATGCCGGACGCGGCTAACATTACGATCAACGTGGTGAAAATACCGGGTCTTGGTGGATCGCCCACACCTGGAAGTGGATCGCCTACGACGACACCGGGGACTCCAACATTGGGTACGACTCCTACTGGTTCGCCAGCTATTACTCCTACTCCTACAACGGGTTTAGGAAGTGGGCCGTCTGTGACTCCGACTCCGGCTTTCACACAAACTGGCAGTTAGAGAAGGATTGACGCGCATAATGCAGACCTTAGAGGGTACGCAACTTGGCAACTATGATGTTATCCGGCGCATTCGCGTAGGCGGCATGGGGGCTGTCTACGAGGGCAGGCAGCGCACAGCGTTCGGACGGCGCGTGGCGATCAAGGTGATACTCGGCAGTTATGCCGCCGACCGCGAGATGCGCCGCCGTTTTGCGCGCGAGGCGCGCACTATTGCCCGTTTGCAGCACCCGCATATCTTGCAATTGATCGAGTTTGGCGAACAGGACAGGATGCTCTTCCTGGTGATGCCCTTTATCGAGGATGGCACGCTGACCAGCTACCTGCGGCGCGAGCTGCCCACGCTGCAAGATATTGCCACCATCTACCTGCAACTGTTGGATGCCGTTGAGTACGCGCACGACGAAGGGTTGATCCATCGCGATATCAAGTCTTCCAATGTGCTGCTCGATGCGCGTAGGGGCGGCGTACCCTATGTCTATTTAGCCGATTTCGGCCTTGTGCGCACCTCGAAGAATCTTGAACTGGAAGAGACGGGCAAGCCTATTCCGCTCGACCAGGTGCCTGGCACGCCGCACTATATGGCTCCGGAGCAGACACGAGGCATCGTGACTCCCGCCACCGATATTTACGCGCTGGGAGTGCTGCTTTACCAGATGCTGACGGGCGAACTGCCGTATGACGATCCCGATGATGTGAAGGTCGTCAAAATGCATTTATCCGCGCCAGTGCTGTCTCCCTGCGAGCGCGATGCATCGGTGCCGTTTGAACTGGGAGAAGTGGCGCGTAAAGCGATGGCGAAACGTCCCGAACAACGTTTTGCCAGCGTTGCGGAGATGCGCGAGGCTTTTTCGGCAGCCGTTGAAGGTCCGCTGGCGCGTGTCACCGAAGATGACCCGGAGATCGATATTGAACTACCTCCATCTCCTCTGCCATCGCCGCCGCGCCGCAAGTCTATGCCTTTGCCAGCGTCGGAACCCAAAAACCAGCCCTTGCCTGCTCCCATGCGACGGCGAGCGCGAGCCGCGATGCCTTATACGCTGCCCGCTCCGGCGCGTCCCCGTCCTGGCAGATCAAAACGAAAGAAAAACCGGCGTTTCACCCTGGCGGTTGTGGGAGCTACGCTGGCGCCAGTAATCCTGTTGCTCGTGCTGGTAATGCCGCGCGTTCTGGGGAACAATCTTTTTCCGGTAGGTTTTCCTCTGGTTGGCGCATCGCCTGTTGCGACGGTGACAGTCACTGTGAAAAGCCAGGATGTGCAAGATACCTATCTCTTGATGGCCGCGCCACAAATTGCGCAGCCTGAACTTGCAACCCACGCTATTCCTGACCGTATGCTAACAGCCAGCGTGAGTGGTAGTCTTAATGTGTTCACGAGCGGCACGCTGACCATATCCGGCACGCAGGCCAGCGGAACGCTTTTCTTTGATAACAGCAGCCAGAAGAGTTTCTTTTTGCAAAGTGGCACACCATTTGTGGCGAGCAATGGTGCGCAAATTGTGCTTAAACAGCCGATCACTATCCCGCCCAGAAAAGATGGCACGGATGGCACTATCTTCGCCCCGGCGATTGCTGCCGCTCCTGGCGTTGCTGGAAATATCGCTGTTGACGCGCTTACCACCACCTGTTGTAATAATCAGGTAGTAGTAAGCAATTCCCAGGCGTTCAGCGGTGGCACAGACCCTCATACTGTGCATACTGTGGCGCGGGCAGACCTGAATACGGCTCGTGATGCCCTGACTTCTGGCCTGGAGAAGCAGGCTCTCAAAATAATTCAGGGCCAGATGGCAGCCAGTGAGGTAAAAGCTGCGTTGCCAGCGTTTGTTGCTGAAATCTCGTCGGATCAGCCGGTTGGCGCGCAGTCGGATATGGTCAATGTGCGGATGAGCGTCACAGCGACCGTGACGGTGTACAATTTGCAAACGGCGCGCCAGGTAGCTCAACAGTTGTTGGATGAAAAGGCCGTGCAAGACCTCGGTAGTAACTACCAGTTGGAACATCCTCTCGTCGTGGCTAATCCTGTCATTACAGCGCAGGAGAAAAACGGCGTGATCTATCTTAGCGTTTCTGTGCGTGGACTGTGGTTCTACCAGATTGCGCAGCAACAAATCGATCTGTGGCGACAATCGATCAAAGGCGCAACTACTCAATTAGCGCAGGCGTTTATTATCCAGCAACCGGGCGTGGCAAAAGTACATATACAACTCCCCTTTGGCGCCGATCATTTCCCCTCCTCCATAGACCAGATTCAGATTGTGCTGGTCAGCGCTTGATTGTCCAAAGCGACCGCGAGCATTGCCAGGGCAACCGCAAGGATCGCCCCTACCCTATTACGAAATGGCTTGCGAAGCACGTATAGGACAAGGGGCGACCTTCGCGGTCGTCCTGGTAGAACATGTGCTATACTTATGCCGTTAAAGTGTGTGGCAGTGAGGCCGCGCGCGAATACATGTTGTAAAAGGGACAGATGATAAATGGATACACCGAATGCTCCTGGCGGAGAAATGCGCTATTTGAATACTATGCTTGATGCTATGGGCAATACGCCATTGATGCGACTCAATCGGGTTGCCAGCGATGTTCAGCCCCTGATGCTGGCAAAAATGGAGATGTTCAATCCTGGGGGCAGTGTGAAAGATCGCATCGGGCCAGCCATGATTGAATATTGCGAGCAGCGTGGTTTGCTGCGTCCCGGTGGGACTATTGTGGAACCTACCAGCGGCAATACAGGACATGGCATGGCGATTGCCGCCGCCATCAAGGGCTATCACTGTATCTTTGTGATGACCGACAAGGTAAGCGAAGAGAAGCGCAGCTTGCTGCGAGCCTATGGCGCGGAAGTGGTGATTTGCCCCGGCAGCGTGACATACGATTCGCCTGAGCATTACAAGAATGTAGCACACCGGCTGGCCGATGAGATTCCCGGAGCGTGTTGTCCCGATCAATACTCCAATCCTGCAAACCCCGCCACGCACTATGCCACGACCGGCCCGGAAATCTGGCGCGATACTGCTGGACGCATTACCGCGTTCGTGGCGGGTATTGGCACCGGAGGCACTATCTCAGGCACTGCTCGTTATCTGAAAGAGCAGAATCCCAACATAAAAATCATTGGCGCGGACCCGCCCGGTTCGGTCTTTTCGGGTGATACTCCCGGCCCCTATAAGGTCGAGGGTATTGGAATGGAACTCTTCCCCAAAAACTACGACCCATCGCTGGTTGATGAGGTTATTCGTATTGATGATCGCACCTCGTTCTACTGGGCGCGTCGCCTCGCGCGCGAGGAGGGCATTCTGGCGGGCGGCTCGGCTGGAACTGCGCTTGGCGCGGCTCTGGTGTATGCGCGTCGCCTGACGGCGAATGATGTGGTGGTAGTATTGATCCCTGATACGGGGCGCGGCTACCTGAGCAAGCAGTTCAACGATACCTGGATGCGCGAAAATAATCTACTGGTGCAGGCTGAGACCAGCCAGCCCATCCTGCATGATGTGCTTACCTATCGTCGCACGCACTCGCGCACGATGCCAATGGTGGTCAGCGTCGCGCCAAACGACTCGATAGCCGACGCGGTCGAACTGCTGCGCCGCTACGGTATCAGCCAGACGCCCGTAATGGAACGCGGGTACATGGTCGGCAGCCTGACCGAGAACCTGTTGCTGCGCCATCTCGCCAGTGGAGAGCCATTGACATCGATGGTGGTTGGAGACCTGCAAGGCCCGCCTTTCCGAGAATTGCAGGGCGATGCGCTGGCGTATGAAGCCTATACGCTTTTCAGTTCGGGGCAGTCCGCAGTAGCGGTCATGCGCGACGATCAATTGGAAGGGATTGTTACTAAAAGCGACCTGCTGGAGTTCTGGGCGCATACGCACAGCGCGTAAAAATGTCCATTAGGGGTCAGCAGATCTAATCCTGCTTTCTGTACGCTACGGTTTCCTCGAAGCATAAGGAGGACAGCAACATGACAGCAATCATCGAAGTAGAGGGCCTGACCAAGAGCTACGGCAGCAAGCGTGGCATTACCGATGTCTCCTTCCAGGTGGAAGAGGGCGAGGTGTTTGGCTTCCTCGGCCCCAACGGCGCGGGCAAAACCACCACGATTCGCCTGCTCATGGCGCTGCTGCGCGCAGACGCGGGCACAGCGCGCATCGCCGGGCTGGACATGCTGGCAGCACTCGGTGGAGATCAAGCGGCTGATCGGCTATCTGCCTGGCGAACCCTCGTTGGATCCTGGCCTGACCGGCGGGCAGATTCTTGAATACTTCGGGCATCTGCGCGGAGGCGTCGATCAAGCCTATCTCAAGCAACTGATCAGGCGACTGGACCTGGATCCCAGCCGCAAGTTTCGCCAGTATTCGAGCGGCAATAAGCGCAAGGTAGTGCTGATTCAAGCCTTTATGCACCGCCCGCGCGTGCTTATTCTGGATGAGCCGACCAATGGCCTGGACCCGCTCAACCAGCAAGAGTTCGGTCGGATGGTCAAAGAAGTGCGCGACGAAGGGCGCACCGTCTTTCTGTCCTCGCACATCTTGAGCGAGGTCGAACAGACCTGCACCCGCGTGGGCATCATTCGTGAAGGGCAACTGGTGCGCATCGGTGGCGTGGCAGAACTGAAGGACATCAAACGCCACGAAATCACGATCACGTTCGCCAATGCTGTGCCTGCCGAGGCGTTCAAGGGACTGGACGGAGTGGCACAGGTGGAGGCACTGGCTGATGGGCATACACTGCGCCTGGCGATAGTGGGTGAGGCGGACGCGGTGATCAAAGCAGCAGCGCAATATCCTGTCGTCACCCTGACCAGTCATGAACCCAGCCTGGAAGATATCTTCCTGCGCTACTACGAGGGCGACGGACAGGCAGTCAAGGAGGCTAGACATGTGGTTTAAGAGCATCTACCTCAAAAGCTTTGCGTGATTTTCGCATTGCCATGTTGGGCTGGGGCGCTGGCATGGGCCTGCTCATGTACGCTGTCCTGGCTGCCGTCCCTTCGCTGGTAGCAACGCCAGCAGGCGCGGGCCTCGCTCGTCAGCCTGTCTGGCTCGTTCGCCTGGCTTGCCGAGCCAATCGCGGTGGACACCCCCGGCGGCTACGCAACCTGGAAATACGGCTTTACGATCTTGCTCATTGCCATCTGGCCGCTGCTGGCGTGCAGCCGCATGCTGCGTGGCGAAGAGGAGCGTGGCTCCCTGGATGTCCTGCTCTCGCTGCCGCGTGGACGCGTGCGCGTCGCGCTGGAAAAGCTGGCAGCAGTGTGGACAGCCCTGCTGGGGATGGGCCTGCTCATCGGGCTGTTGACCTTTGCGGGCGGCAAGAGCGTCAGCGCGGACTTTGGCCTGGGCGATGCCTTGCTCTTTGGCCTGAATGTGGCGCTCATCTGCGGCGTCTTCGGGTCTCATTGCACTGCTGCTCTCCCAGTTCACCCAGGAGCGCGGCACGGCGTCTGGCATGACGGGCGGCTTGCTGCTGATATTTATCGTGCTGGATATGGTCCATCGTGTCATCCCCAATACCGAGTGGCTGTCGCGCCTCTCCCCAGTCTACTACTACAATTTGAGCAAACCCCTGGTGCCAGGGTTACGGTACCAATCCTGGGGCCATGCTGGTCTCTGCTGGCTCTGAGTATCCTCTTGAGCGGAGCCGCCATCTGGCTCTTTGCTCGACGTGATATCGGTGGGACGGTAGCCTGGCCTGGCTTTCTGCGCCTGCCTGAGCGGGCTGCGCGGCCTGAGCGCGCGCTGCCAGAGAATGCCTGGTCGCTGCGCTCGGTCTATACGCGCAGCCTGGGGATGATCGCGGTATCCCACGTTCTGGTGGACGCTGGGCATCGCGGGGTTTGCCGCATGGATGGTGTCGTCGTCAAGCAAACTGAGACAGACGCTAGCCGCCCTTGTTCAGAGCTCACCACTCCTGAAGGATGTGATCACAAAAGTCGGCGGGAGTGACCTCACTACCAATGCCACCATCTTGAGTTTTTTCTTCGTCTTCCTGCCTCTGTTGTTGATGGCCTTTGCTGTCACACAGGCCAAGCCGCTGGGCCGCTGATGAAGAGGACGGACGGTTGGAGTTGGTGCTGTCAACACCGCAGCCACGCTTGCAGGTGCTGCTGGGGCGCTTTGCCGCGCTCACCACCGCGACGGTCAATCATTGGCGTGCTGACCCTGGCTGCTACGGCATTGACTTCGGCAGCTACGGGCTTGCAGCTCGATGAGGGCAATCTGGCCGCAGCAACGCTGTCGTATAATTCCACTGGGACTGCTGATCGCTGCCATCGGCTACCTGTTCTCAGGCTGGCTACGCACAGCGGTGGACACTGGCCTCTTGAGCTTCTTGCTGGTGATCTGGTTCTTCATCAGCTTTGTTGGTCCAGAGTTGAACTGGTCGGATGCGACGTTGCGGCTGTCCGCCTTCTACTATTATGGTACGCCGCTGCTGCATGGTCTGCCCCTGGGCGATACGCTGGGCGTTCTGGCTGTCGGCATCGTGGCGCTGGCGCTGGCCTCAGTGCGCTTTGTGCGCAAGGACATTGGGCGCTAAAGGACGAGAGCCGTCTATACAGTCAACCCGCCGTTAATGGTAAACATGGCTTCGTTCAGATTGCCATTATCGGGCGGGAAGGCAATGGAGAATACTGGGAAGGCCAGCCCGTTACAGAATGAGGTTGAGATGTAGTCTCCTACTTTATTCCTGCCAACAGGCAGCCAGGATAGGTCCATTGGCCCGGCCAGCGTGATTTTTTCCGTCCAGCGCGCTCCACCGTCGGTTGACGATACGAAGCCTACCGAATAGGGGCAGGCGCTGTCGCAGTTTGCCGGGTGGGAGTAGAAAGTCAGGGCAAGATGGGCCTTCGCTCCTGATGTGCTGCGATCCACGCCGATGCCAGGAATGAGGTGGTCGATCCCGCTGCCCAGGGGGTCGGTCGGGATAAGCTGGGGTTGCGTCCAGTGCAGCCCGTCGGTGGTGGTGGACATTACAAGGTCGTCTTCTCGTGTGCCGTTTGCCAGCATAAGAGCATCTGCTCCGCCGGCGGTGGCGTTGCAATTCTTCTCGAACTGGCAATCGATCCATACCAGATAGACTTTGCCCGTGCCGTCAATTTGCGCGGATGGCAGCACATTGCCATTAATGTTGGAGATGAGCGTAGCTTTGCTCCACGAGCGACCGCCGTCTTGAGAAATGAAAGAGTGCAGGCTCATGGTCCCGTATCCGGCAAATGGAACTATCACTGTGCCATTGGGCTGCACCAGTGGTTGGCCACCCAATCCTAGCGCCTTGTCTGCCGTTGTTTGGGGCTTGCTCCAGGTGCGCCCGCCATCTTTTGAGGCGCTCATGAGGATCAAGCCGCCTTTGTCGTCGTTATCCCACTCGATATAACAATTACCGAAATATAGGCTGGTGTAGCTTGTATCGCATGTGATCCAGTCTTTATCGTAGTATGTGCTGCCGCCATCGATGACTTTATAGGGCTTGCTCCATGTCAGGCCATCATCGGTCGAGAGATTGACGATGACGGCGTGCGTTGCCAGCGTCGGGCCGCTGCCAACTTCGGCCAGTGAAGAAATCATCCAGGTTTGATGCGCGCGATCTGTAGGCGACAACAGGGTCGCTTACGCGAGTATAAGGGCCGCCTGTAAATTGAGTGGCGCCGGGTAAAAAGCCCGTCTTCCAGGTCAAGCCGCCATCCGTGGATGTCGCCCAGCCGTTATTTGAGCTACCTCCATCGGCGAAGCGACCCGCCTGAAATGCTGCGACGATAGTGGAACCGAAGCTATAGGTGTCCGGTTCTAGCTCGGTGAAGTGCTGGCTGTCGGCGTTGGTATAGGGATCGCGGCTCAATTGCAAGGGTTGGCGGTAGTAGTTCGAAGGCGTGCTAAAAATGATGGCTTTCCCCGAAACTGGTAGAGGAATGATACGCATCGCTATGAGCACGAACAGCAGAATTGTGGGCGTTACTATACTAGCGGTGATAGCCAGTCGGCGATAACGGCGCATGTATGACTTTTGCATGATCCCCTCAGCTTAATATCACAATTCGTCCGATTATCTTAACGATGCAATTGTAGCATATTGGGGATTGTGGTTATTTTATGGCTTGATTTTCTTCTCATTGCCCGGGTTACTTGCCGCATGTACGGTTTTACATCAGAGACCGGGGAAGGATGTACTCGATTATGGCGACACTTCTCACGGATTTCGTATATTATAGAGGTAGGCATAGCGTTTTAACTCATTGTTCAGGTAGTGTACATATGGCTCTCTCATTTCACCAATTGACCGGCCTCACATCAGAGGAGGCGCAGGCGCGTCTGGCGCAGTTTGGCTATAACGAAGTCAATGAAGCCAGGCAGAACGCGCTGCTCACGCTGTTGCGCAAGTTCTGGGCACCCGTGCCCTGGATGCTTGAGGCAACTATTGTGCTGATGCTACTGGCTACGCACTATTTCGATGCGGCCATTATTGGCTTTTTGCTGATCTTCAACACCATCATTTCTTTCATTCAAGAAGGGCAGGCCGAGAACGCGCTGGCACTGCTGCGCCAACGGCTCGCGATCACGGCCCGTGCGCTGCGCGACGGACGCTGGCGACAAATTGCGGCGCGCGAACTGGTGCCAAACGATGTGATCCACGTGCGGATGGGCGATGTCGTTCCTGCTGATGCGCTGATCGAGGATGGCTCGCTCGTCGTCGATCAATCTCCGCTCACCGGCGAGTCGGTTCCGGTGGACAAAGACGCCGGCGATACGCTCTACTCCGGCGCGATTGTCCGCCAGGGCGAGGCGACCGGCACAGTGACATCCACGGGTGCCAGGACTTATTTTGGTAAAACGACAGAACTGGTCAAGACGGCGCGCACGGTCTCGCACCTGGAAATCGTCATCCTCACCATCGTCAAATACCTCGTCATCATCGATGTTTTGCTCGTCATTGTTATGCTCGCCTTTGCCGCGCTTGTCCATATCTCACTGCTAGAGACCCTGCCCTTCGCGTTGATCGTACTTGTGGCTTCTGTGCCGGTCGCGCTGCCCGCCACGTTTACGCTAGCTCAGGCGTTGGGCGCGCGCGAGCTGGCAAAAAGCGGTGTCCTCATCACGCATCTCTCAGCCATCGAGGAAGCCGCCAGCATGGACGTGCTCTGCACCGATAAAACCGGCACGCTCACACTCAATCAGCTCAGCGTGGGACAACTCACGCCCTACCCGCCTTTCAGCGCCGACGAACTGCTCAGCTATGGATCCAGCGCTTCGGACGCAGCAAGCCAGGACCCGCTCGATCTCGCCATACTCGCGGCCCACGAGTCGCATCATCTCCCGGCCTTGCCGGTCCGGCTCAGCTTCATACCCTTCGATCCCGCGCTCAAACGTACCACGGCCACGGTCCAGCGTGACGGAGTGTCGCTCA
Organism: uncultured Chloroflexia bacterium; assembly: GCA_963769535.1. Classification (GTDB taxonomy): domain Bacteria; phylum Chloroflexota; class Ktedonobacteria; order Ktedonobacterales; family Ktedonobacteraceae; genus CF-113. The sequence goes on from CAVYMC010000012.1 coordinate 447,279, forward strand.
GGATCATCAAGGGTGCGCCGCAGGTTGTGACCTCGCTGGTGGTTGGCAGCGACCAGGCGGCGATTGAGACCGACGTGACCAAATTGGCGCAGAAGGGATATCGAGTGCTGGCCGTCGTAGTCGGTCCAGCAGAGAACGCACTGCAACTTGTCGGACTGATCGGCCTATCCGATTCGCCGCGACCGGACTCGGCCTCGCTCATCGCCAGCCTGCACACACTCGGTGTACAGACAAAGATGCTCACCGGGGATACCGTCGAAACTGCGCGCGCCGTGGCCGAGCAAATCGGTATTGTTGGTATCATCTGCGACGCTGCGACGCTCAAAGCTCAGGGAAAGGAGACGCAACTCGATACCGATTGCGCTGTTCTCGCGGGCATCTTTCCCGCAGACAAATTCCACCTCGTCCAAAGTTTGCAGGCGAAGCAGCATGTTGTCGGTATGACTGGCGACGGCGTGAACGACGCGCCCGCCCTCAAACAGGCCGAGGTGGGCATCGCCGTTTCGTCGGCAACCGATGTGGCGAAGGCCGCCGCCAGCATTGTACTCACCACGCCCGGCTTGCTCGACATCCTGGCCGCCGTTCGAGACCAGCCGCCGCGTTTACAAACGCATGCATACCTACACGCTCAATAAGATCATCAAGACTATCCAGATTGCGCTATTCCTCATTCTGGCCTTTTTCATCACGCGCCAGTTCGTGATTACGCCCACCCTTATCGTCCTCTTGCTCTTTGCCAACGATTTTGTCACCATGTCCATTGCGACCGACAACGTGACCCCCAGTCCCCTGCCGGATCGCTGGCAGGTGCGCCAGTTGGTCGGCTCCGCGCTGGCGCTGGCAGCAGGCTTGCTGATCGAAGCAGGTCTGCTGCTCTGGCTCGCACTTGAGGTATTCCATCAATCGCTCGCACAAACGCAGACGCTGGTCTTTCTCATGCTGGCCTTCTCAGGCCAGGCCACCGTCTATGTCGCGCGCGAGGTACGCCATTGCTGGTCGTCGCTCCCCAGCAAAACGCTGCTGCTCGCTTCCGCCTGTGATCTGCTCGTTGTCTCAGGACTTGCAGCATCTGGCATACTCATGACGCCGGTGCGCCCGCTGCTCATCGCGCTGACGCTGCTGCTCGCGCTTGTCTTCATGCTACTGCTCGACCAGGGAAAATGGCTATTTACGCGCCGCTAAAGGTGAATCTGAACAGCATCAAAAAATAATGAACTGATTTTTCTCTTTGATACCGAATACCTCTTCTTTCGCCGGTTTGACATAGATGACCTCATAGAGACGCGCCTTCATACTTACGTTAAGCCAATAGAAAGGCTTACGATGCGCGGCGGCATGATCTGAGTAGCGCGGGTGCCTGCCTGTGATGTGCGCCTGGAAATCCTTCAGAGAATCTCCCATCAGCCGATAATCCTAGTGCTGCGTTCGTGAAAAGGTGATAGAATAAGAAAGGAGGTAAATACAGGGAAAGGAGCAAGGAAATGCCGAAGATTTTGCGTGTGCGGGCATCACAAGATGACAAAGAAGAGAAGCAAGTGCGCAAATTGGCGGCGAGTCGGCACGGACCAGCAGATTGGATCCTGCATGCTCGCATGGTGGCCCGCAGTTGGGACGGAGAGCGGGTGGAAGCGATAGCCAGGGAGGTAGGGTGTAGTGCACTGACGGTGCGACGGCGGCTGCACCGCTTCGATGCAGTGGGGATCGAGGGACTGGGCGACCGGCCCAAACCCGGCCGACCCCGTCGGTTGACGGCAGCCGATGAGAGCAAGCTCATCGCATTGGTGCGTCAGGCTCCCCCCGGGCGATTAGTGACGCAGGAAGATGGGACGATGGTGGCGCGTGACGAAAAAGGCTCGGCCCAGTGGAGCCTCACTGCGCTGGCCCAGGCTGCCAAAGAGACCGGTATGCAGGTCAAACGCAGCCAGATCCGCACGATCCTCTTGCGTGAAGGGGTGCGATGGCGCCAGACCCACAGTCCGGGGACTCCTCGTGACAAGGATTTCCTCCCAAAAGAACGGCGGTCGTCACCCACTACACCGAGCCACCAGTGGGGTCGACGACCGTCTGCACCGACGAACTCGGCCCGGTAATTCCCCGCACCTTTGCGCCTGCCCCTGGCTGGTCGCCCAACGGACACCGTATCAAAGCGCCCATGGACTACGGGCGTGGTCCGAGAAGACCTGGGTCTATGGGGCCTTACGAGTGCGCGATGGCAAAGAACTGACTCGCTGTGCCGCTTCGCGCAATTCCAAAGGCTACATTGCCCTGCTGGCCGACATCGAAGCTGACAACCCAACGGGAGACATCTTTGTGATCACTGACAATCTCAGCAGTCATTCCAGCCTCGAGACACGCACCTGGCTGGCCGATCATCCGCGCATCCATCACGTCTTTATTCCCACCGGAGCGTGTTGGCTCAATTTGCAGGAGGGCTGGTGGCGGTTCTTCCGTCGTGACGCACTCGCTGGGCAGAGCTTTGCCAATCCCAAAGAGATTGAGCAAGCCACCCGCGTCGCTACTGCGCAACTCAATCGGCGGGCCAACCCCTGGGTCTGGGGACGCCCACCTAAGATACCCCGTTATCATCGCCGAGTCTTTTGTTATCGGATTTAACGAACGCAGCACTAGTACTACAGTGACAGTTAATCACGCTGACGAAGCCAAAGGAACCTCCTGGATCTGCAAAGCGCGTTGGATGCCTGCCCATCGCCCATCCCCTCTCCATTGCCGATAGTAGTAGAGCACCTTGGACCAGGCCCCGAAGCGGGGAGGCAGATTGCGCCAGGACGAGCCTGAGTGCATCATCCACAGGATGCCTTCGACGACCAGCCGATAGTCGACCTCTGAGCGACGAGGAGCATGCCGCAGGGGCAAGAAGAGAGCCTGCAGACCCCGCCATTGCTCATCGGTGAGCGGTGCCAATCCCACCACCTGCCAAGCAGGCGGGAGAACTGGGGAAACGAGCGGCAGTTGCGCTGCTCGTCGGGCCACATGAGCCCGTTTGGCCACCGCCTGATGCACCCGCCGGAAGCGCGACCACCACAGTCGCCTGGCCTGCTGTTCTGGCGGTTCACGCAGTACCCGGAGCAAGCGGCGCAGTTCAGCCACGCTCAGCTCGATGCGCTCGTCGTCTTTTCCCGTTTTTTTTCCTGCGCCCGCGTGACGACCAGCACCGCATGAGCCAGGAGAGCCAGCGTGATGTGGCGATACCAGGCCCGAAAGCCGCGCACTTCATACTGATCCAGTCCCACCTCGCCTTTGGCCTCTTCCAGGCCCTCTTCAATGCTCCAGCGGCGACCTGCCACCTGCACTGCCTCTAAGAGCGTCGTTGAGGCTGGCCCGCTGACCCGATAATACGCGCGCTTGCCTGGGTCGGAGAGACTGCGCCGGATGAGCAGCCACGATCCTCGGCTCCGGGCTTCTGCTGCTGGGTCTAGCGACAGCGAGAGCCAGGCCCACTCGTAGAGCCGCGGCCCCTGACTGCCCTCTCCCGCCGAGAGCACGGTCCAGGCGTCCGGTGGCAAGAGTGCCGCGACCAGACCGACCGGCTGGGACTGTCCGGCGATCCAGACCGCATGCGTCTCGGGGACTGCCAGCACGTAGTTGCGCCCCTGCTCCTCTAACCAACTGCGCATCTCATCGTAGCCGTAGGCCGTGTCGCCCACGACCCACCTGGCTGGCACCCCGGCTGCGAAGGCGCGCGCGAGCATGCACTGCGCCAGCTTCCCTTTCGTCGCAAACCCCACCTCGTCGGCAATCCCGGCTTCCCGGCAGCGTACCCGGTCGATCATCCATTCCTCGGGTAAGTACAACTCCCGGTCCACGAAGGCGGCTCCGTGCGAGGAGGCATACAGCACAAAGACCCCGACCTGGCTGTTCTCCCGTCGCCCCGCGGTTCCGCTGTATTGCCGTGCCACCCCCGCCGACTTCTTGCCCTTCTTGATGAACCCCGTCTCATCCACCACCAACATGCCGTTTTCCTCTGCCAGGTGCTCGGTGACGTAGACCCGCAGGTCATCGCGCACGGCGTCCTCATCCCAGTCCGCCTCCCCCAGCAGCCGTTGCACTCCGCGCGGTCCGTGCTCTCCCAATTCCTCAGCCAGTTGCCACCCATTCTTGCGCTCGACGGGGGCCAGCAATCCTTCCAGGAAGTGGCGCGCCCGCGTCCTCACCTCGGCCCGCCGAAAGCGCGGCGCGATGCGTGCATACAGACTCAGCCAGCGCCTCGCCTCCTCTTTTGATTGTCTCCAGTTCACTCTCGATCAGTTCTTCGGTTCGTTCTTCTGTGGTCATCTGCTTCACCCCTTTGAAGCATTCTACCACCTTTTGGCTATAAGTGTCACTGTAGTACTAATGCTGCGTTCGTTAAATCCGATAACAAAAGACTCGGCGATGATAACGGGGTATCTTAGGTGGGCGTCCCCAGACCCAGGGGTTGGCCCGCCGATTGAGTTGCGCAGTAGCGACGTGGGTGGCTTGCTCAATCTCTTTGGGATTGGCAAAGCTCTGCCCAGCGAGTGCGTCACGACGGAAGAACCGCCACCAGCCCTCCTGCAAATTGAGCCAACACGCTCCGGTGGGAATAAAGACGTGATGGATGCGCGGATGATCGGCCAGCCAGGTGCGTGTCTCGAGGCTGGAATGACTGCTGAGATTGTCAGTGATCACAAAGATGTCTCCCGTTGGGTTGTCAGCTTCGATGTCGGCCAGCAGGGCAATGTAGCCTTTGGAATTGCGCGAAGCGGCACAGCGAGTCAGTTCTTTGCCATCGCGCACTCGTAAGGCCCCATAGACCCAGGTCTTCTCGGGACCACGCCCGTAGTCCATGGGCGCTTTGATACGGTGTCCGTTGGGCGACCAGCCAGGGGCAGGCGCAAAGGTGCGGGGAATTACCGGGCCGAGTTCGTCGGTGCAGACGGTCGTCGACCCCACTGGTGGCTCGGTGTAGTGGGTGACGACCGCCGTTCTTTTGGGAGGAAATCCTTGTCACGAGGAGTCCCCCAGCTGTGGGTCTGGCGCCATCGCACCCCTTCACGCAAGAGGATCGTGCGGATCTGGCTGCGTTTGACCTGCATACCGGTCTCTTTGGCAGCCTGGGCCAGCGCAGTGAGGCTCCACTGGGCCGAGCCTTTTTCGTCACGCGCCACCATCGTCCCATCTTCCTGCGTCACTAATCGCCCGGGGGGAGCCTGACGCACCAATGCGATGAGCTTGCTCTCATCGGCTGCCGTCAACCGACGGGGTCGGCCGGGTTTGGGCCGGTCGCCCAGTCCCTCGATCCCCACTGCATCGAAGCGGTGCAGCCGCCGTCGCACCGTCAGTGCACTACACCCTACCTCCCTGGCTATCGCTTCCACCCGCTCTCCGTCCCAACTGTGGGCCACCATGCGAGCATGCAGGATCCAATCTGCTGGTCCGTGCCGACTCGCCGCCAATTTGCGCACTTGCTTCTCTTCTTTGTCATCTTGTGATGCCCGCACACGCAAAATCTTCGGCATTTCCTTGCTCCTTTCCCTGTATTTACCTCCTTTCTTATTCTATCACCTTTTCACGAACGCAGCACTATGGACTCATCCTGGGGTACATGCGTATCATCAGCAATCAACTGGCGCAATCCCATGCCATCATCCGAAAACAGGCCCTGACGGATGCGCTGACAGGGCTTCCCAATCACCGGGCCATGATCGAATACATGGAAAACGAGTTAGCCCGCGCTCAACGTTTTGGGCGTCCTTTATCGCTCATCTTCTTTGATGGAGATCGGTTCAAACGGGTGAATGATACCTACGGACATGGGATTGGCGATGTGGTCTTACAAGAGTTGGGGAAGCGGGTTGGGAGCGTCTTACGTGGAGTGGATACGCTTGGGCGCTTTGGAGGGGAAGAGTTCGTGATTTTGCTTCCTGAAGCTGATCTAGAGCAAGCCTGTCTGATTGCCGAACGGATCCGCGCTGTTGTTGCTATCACTCCTCTAGCAGCAGAGCAAGTGAAGGGGGGAATCAATACCACCATCAGTGTCGGTGTGGCCACTTATCCACTTGATGGAGTGACGATTAATGATTTGTTAGAGAAGGCCGATCAGGCTATGTATTGGTCCAAACGCCTGGGACGGAACCAGGTTCGCACGGCATGTGAAGCCGAGCGAGCTGCATTTCTTGTTCTTGGTCAGGAAGAGCAAAACGAGACGCGCCAGATGATCAGTGCGATGGGTGCGTAAGGGATAGATATCTACCTCCCTTATCTGATCCTGGCGACCGGGTAAACGTATCGCTCTCAGCAACATGGCAAAAGATCGACGAGGAACTGATACACGCGGATGATGTGCTGGTTGAGAGCCGTCTCAAAGCGCTGCCACACTTCAGGCTTTGTAGAGAACGCGCAAGGCTATGTTGCGTTTCTGTTGATTTCCCTCTCTTCAAATAATGAGGCTCACCTATGCTTAAAAAAGATATTGACAAATCGCAAAATAGCTGTTATTCTGTCAACATACGAAATACTTCACATGGAAAGGACGGGGAGAATTATGCTAGCATCATTTGATAATCGAGCCGTTGCTGTCGGTCCCGCGTTGCGTGTGAGGGCGTGATGTCGGAATATGCGGCGAAACCCTATGAAGTGTTCGATCATACAGCCGATGTAGGTCTACATGCCTTTGGATCTAGCTTACGCGAGCTTTTTGCGCATGTAGCAGAGGGCATGGAGAGCCTGATGGTGTCGCCTGAACAGGTGCGCGCGCAGGTCAGTCGAGAGATTCGCGTGGAAGGCCATGATGCCGTCTCTTTGCTCATAAGCTGGCTGAATGAACTGATTTTTCTCTTCGATACCGAATACCTCATCTTTCGCCAGTTTGACATTGATGACCTCACGGAGACGCGGTTGCACGCATTCGCGCATGGAGAGGCTTACGATGCGCGCCGGCATGATCTGAGTAGCGCCATTAAGGCGGCTACCTGGCACGAGGCAGCCGTGGAGCAGGTCGAGGGTGGTTATCGCGCTACTATCATTTTCGACATTTAACGGCATCTTGCTGCAACGCCGCTTTCGTCTCACTTATAAACGTAATACAAGTAAGCGTCGATCCACTTTCTAACGTCCAACATTTCAGGCATGTTTTTGTGCGTGCCGCGTATCTATACAAGAGGAGCAATCTCATGGGCGGTTCTAAGGAGAAAATCCCGTTAGAGCGTGTTGACGCGTTTCGCTGGCGCATTCCGCAGCGTTATAACCCGGAGATGCGCGTGCCGGGTATGGTGTATGCTGACGACGAACTGATCGAGCAAATTCTGGATGATAACGCGCTGCAGCAGGTAGTGAACGTGGCTACCTTGCCGGGCATCGTCGGGTATTCGTTAGCGATGCCCGATATTCACTGGGGCTATGGTTTTCCCGTCGGCGGTGTTGCTGCGACCCATGCTGATTACGGTGTCGTCTCGCCAGGGGGCATCGGCTTCGATATCAACTGCGGTGTGCGCCTGTTAGCGACCGATTTGTTGCGCGACCAGGTCAAGGGCAAAATTGATAAGCTGGCGGACGAACTGTTTACTAACCTGCCATCTGGCGTTGGTACCGATGGAATGCGCAAATTGTCGCACGGCGAGATGCGCGAAGTATTGGTACGTGGTTCTGCCTGGGCCATCGAAGAGGGGTATGGTTTCCCTTCTGACCTGGAAGTGACCGAGGAATATGGCTGTCTTGCTGGCGCTGACCCCGATGCTGTTAGCGCGAAGGCTCTGCAGCGCGGTTTGTCGCAACTGGGCAGTCTGGGTTCGGGCAACCATTTCTGCGAAGTGCAGGTCGTCGAATATATCTACGATGAAGCTGCGGCGCAGGTTATGGGCATCGGACAAATTGGGCAGATTGTCGTGACAATCCATTGCGGCTCGCGCGGTTTCGGACATCAGATAGCCGAGGATTACATACAGTTGGCCGAAGCGAAGCAGCAGGATTATGGCTTTCACCTGGTTGATCGCCAGTTGGCCTGCTTGCCTCTACAATCAAACCTGGGCAAGGCGTATCTGTCGGCGATGGCCTGCGGAGCCAACTTTGCCTGGGCGAATCGCCAATTGTTGATGAACGGGGTGCGCCAGGCCTTCGCGTCTGTTTTTGGGCGCAAGGTGCCTCCCAAAGATATGCCGCTGGTGTACGATGTGTGCCATAACATCGCCAAGATGGAAGAGTATGCAGTCGATGGTGAGTTACAGCGCGTGTGTGTTCACCGCAAGGGCGCGACCCGCGCATTTCCGGCCAATCATCCCGCTTTGCCGGAGCAGTACCGCGCCATCGGTCAGCCGGTGCTGATTCCCGGTGATATGGGGCGTTACTCGTTCGTGTTGGTAGGGGCGCAAGGCTCGATAGAGCAGAGCTTTGGTTCGTGCTGTCATGGCGCGGGTCGTCGCCTGAGCCGCACCGCCGCCAAAAAGTCGATGAGCAGTCGCGACCTGCTCGATCAACTTGATGCAAGGGGCGTCACCGTGCGCGTGCATAGCAAAAACCTGTTGACCGAGGAGGCTCCATCGGCCTACAAGGATGCGCAACAGGTTGTCAACGTTGTGCATAACGCCGGTCTGGCGAAACTGGTGGCGCGTCTCAAGCCCTTGATTGTGGTCAAGGGTTGACACGTAAGGACGCGATTCATCGCGTCCTTACATTATCTTCTTGCTGGGGATGTAGCAAGAAATATTCTTCACTCAACGTACATATGGTATGCTTTGGTTTAGCCCATATATTGCCCCCGTTTTTCAGATGGGGGCATCTCCATAAGCGAGGTGCAACTATGTTAGCAGGTTATCCAATCCTTAACGCAGTTCATGCGCAGTATGAACACTCTCACCTTTGTCGCGCATTGCAAATTCCAGGAGAGGATAACGTATGCTTGTACACAGATCGAGGCTCACCGCTTATACGGTTTACCTGATTTACTCAGGGCTGAGCTTGCTGTCGAGTTCTACGATTTTCGTTATAAACCTCATCTATCAGATCGAGGTTGCCCATCTCAACCCGCTTCAGTTGGTGCTGGTTGGCACCGCGCTGGAACTGGTGGCATTTATTGCGCAAGTTCCTACGGGTATATTCGCCGATGTTTACAGTCGCCGCCTGTCGGTCATCATTGGCACTTTCCTCTTTGGTATGGCCTTCATCCTGGAAGGTTCATTCCCACATTTCGCGGTCATCCTGGCTGCGCAAATCCTCTTTGGCGTTGGCGCGTCGCTCACGGATGGCGCGGAGCAAGCGTGGATTGCCGGAGAAGTAGGTGATGAGCGTGTCGGACAGACTTTTCTGCGTGCCACGCAGGTTGGCCTCGTCCTGAGCCTGCTCGGCGCTGTGCTTGGAGTCTCGCTCGGTAGCATCAGATTGAGCCTGCCAGTCATCACCGGTGGCGCGATATCTATCGTAGCTGCCGTGTTTATGCTGATGTTCATGCCTGAGACCAACTTTCACCCGGCGACCAGGGAAGAACGTCAGAGCTGGCGAGCGATGGGTAACACTATCCGCGATGGTGTGCGAGTGGTGCGCGGGCGCTCGATATTGATCATCATTTTGCTGATCGGCCTGTTCTTTGGCTTGTACAGCGAAGGATTTGATCGTCTCTGGCGAGCGCATATGCTGGCGAACTTTACTTTACCCGTCCTGTGGCAGTTCAAACCTGTGGTATGGTTCGGTATCATTTCGGTGGTCGGAACACTGCTTACGCTGGTTGCATCAGAAGTGGTGCGGCGGCGCGTAGATACAAACAACCAGCCCCGCGTGATGCGTTTGCTGCTCATCATCAACGCTGTTGCTGTGGTTGGCCTGCTGGTTTTCGCACTGGCCGGAAACTTCTACCTTGCCCTGGCTGCCTTGCTTACGTTTAACGTTGTTCGATCTGTGACCGGGCCGGTTTACATGGCGTGGCTGACTCAGAACATCGATGCGAAGGTGCGCGCTACTGTCATCTCCATGAGTGGTCTGGTTGATGCATTCGGCCAGATTGCAGGAGGCCCGCCCGTTGGTTACATCGGGTCAGTGTTCTCTATTCGCGCTGCGCTGGTGGTCAGCAACATCATTCTCTCGCCCGTTGTCCTGCTTTTCGCCTGTTCCTCGCGTAAGATAAAGAGACAGGTCGATTAGAGAGGTCAGTTAGATGTATGGATTGAGTACTTTCGCTAGACATCAGGTGTTACCTGCTAATGAGAGAAGAAGCTATAATAATCCGATGTGCAAGTTTTCTTGGAATCACGCTCAAAGTTGTCTTAGTGGGAGCGAAATCCTCTCAAACGCTTGCCAGATTTACGCTCAAGAAAAAACTTGCACATCGGGTTAAATAACCTTGATTCGGAGACTTTCGTAAGTGACTAGAACATTTAGATGACGGCTAAGAGCGTTACAAGCGCGCGCAGCTAATACAGCTCGCACTGGTTGATCTTTTTCTATCTTCTCAATGGTACCTCTCGATACATCAGCTTCATGAGCTAACTGAACGATGGTGATTTCAGCAGTTGCGCAGCAAGTCGATGAAGGTCTGCTCAGTCCTGATGAGGCCACGCGCACCGTCCAGGGTCGGCAACTCTAGCCCGTCTGGCTGGCAGAAGCAGAAAAGGAGCATCCTCATGCGCTTTGACCCCCAGACGATCACCGTCGCCGATAACAAAGACCGCGCCTCCCAGATCGACGCGCTGGTCGCTCTGCACGACGACGGTACCCCCGTTGGATTGGCCGTACATCAAGTCTACACGCTGGGTCCCGGCCCTATTACCCCACAGCCTGACGAGTACACCGTCACGCACGTCCACAGCGGGGTGCGCCTGCATCGTGTCCCCGTGCCAACCGAGGGGACCGCTCGCCGTTGGCTTGCCCTGATCGCGAAGCTTACCGACTGGACGCAATCTAGCGAGGCATTGCACACGATCCACACCCTGCGCTTGCGGGTGTGGATCGCACGGGCGCAGGCCCTCACCGAGTGCGAAAAGGAGTGGGAAGTGCCGTCGCCCCCGGTGTCCTCGTTCCCTATGTTCCGGCTGGAGGCACTGACCCCGCTGCTGGAGTGGATCAGTTACGCCATGGAGTACGTCACGCTGCCGCAAGAGGCCAAACCCGCGCTGGATGCCTTGCTCGACTGGCACAGCGAGGTGGCCCGGCGGTTCAACGGCTCGTCTTCCCTGCCGACTCCGCTCCCTGTGCCTCCCGTCGTTTCGTAGTGCGTCTGTCACTCAATGAGAAGTGGGGATGCCTGTCAGTCAGGCATCCCCTTTCAGGAAAAGGAGTACCGCGCATGAACGCGCACACGATACAGACCCCCGAACAGCATCGCTCTCGACTCGACGTTTCTCCCGTTTTGGAGACAGGTAGCCCCACGCCACTCAGTACGTACTGGATGCCCCTGCCCGAACTGATTACGCACTGGACAGACGTGGATACTTTGTTGCTGCCCGCGCCTGTCGCGCCGCTGTTGACCGCCATCGGTCATGCTCTCTTCGCCCTGTCGAGAGAGACCCGCGCTCTGCGGCTTTACACGCTGGCGTGGCAAAAGCAGCAGGGGTACGCGCCTGCTGCAGCCATCAGTGGTTGCTATGCTCAGACCGTGCGGCACTTGCACGAAGCCGCCCATCACTGGAGTCGAGCGGCATGCTCCCTCGATTCCTTGCTGCCGACCGACCTGGAACCGGTTGCCCTGGAACGCGCCCGGCGACTTTCGCGCATCGCCCGGACCCAGCAGGAACGCCTATGGGCACTGACTGCTGAGGTGCTGGCTGATAGAGAGACGTGGCGCGCCCAGCAGCCACAGCAGGAAGAGGTGAGCGTCTGATGAACGAACGTCTGTTGTTCGAGCAGATGCTCGATCTGTACGCCTCGCAACGAGAAGCTGACCAGAAGCAGCGCATCCGGTGCCAGCGCGGGGAACACGAGATGCTGGCAACCGCCAGTCCCGGCGTGGTGGTGTGTCGCCTGTGCCGCACGCTTGGGGTGTGCCTGTGGTGCGGGATGACGCTGCCTCAAGGGGCCTGCATTGTCGTGTGTGCCAAACATGTCGGCGCGGTCCACTGGCAAGCGAGACACCCCCGCACGATCGAGGCAAGGACCCGTTACGAACAGGAGGGACACCATGACCCGCGATAACCGCCAACGCTCCCGCGCTGATGTGGAAGACCGGGACGAGGGAGGCTACGACGACCCGTGGCCGGATCGCCTGCCATCGAGTAGCCGCCGCTACGAGATGCCCTCCGCACAGGGCAACACCCGTGTGGTGACTCACCCCGGTCGAGTGCAGCGTTCTCTCATTCCCGCAAGAAGATCAGTCCTGCCACCAGCCGGGCGGCAGACCGAGGAACAACCCGCGCCCCCGCGCCGCAGCAGCAGAGGCTTGTTCCGCTCGCATCCGCTGTTGTGGGTCGGCTTTGGGATGCTGGTCATGCTGCTGATGTGGATGGGCCTGCAAGCCCTGGGCAGTTGGTGGAATCTGCATCAGGACGATGTGACCTACGGACGCCCCCGCACGGCGCAGTACGATGTGGTGGCCGGGCATAACGACAGCCCCGGCAGCCCGACGCATTTGATCGCGATGAATCTCAATGACACGGTGGTGGTTATCGAGTTGCCCGGCGGGGACATTACCAAAGCCCACATCTACCAGGGACCGCACCTGTTCGGCCCCGGCGCGGACCTCTACCCGGTCACGCTCAGTTTTCCTGACCCGGCAGGCAATGGGCAGCCCAACATGGACATCCATGTGCAGGGGGATATCTTTGTCTACCTGAACCAACACGGGCAATTTGTCCCGCAAGCATCGTCACACTAACCGAAGGGGAGAGATACCTCTCCCCTCTCACACTTGAGGAGAGGACACGTATGAGCCAGTACGCCAGAGACATCAAACACATCCTTGCCACCCTCAACGAGCACGGGGGCGAGGACGATACTTCCCTGCCTGATGAAGAGGAATTGGATACCATCCATGTCTACCCGGTCGAAGGCGGCGGGATTCTGTTGACCAGAACCCCGCTCGAAGACGATGAGGCAGCAGCCCCGCCCGTAATCGACAGTCAGGACGACTACACCACGACAGCACCCGGCGCACAAATACCGCCGCTGTTCCTGCTGTTCCTGCTGCTGCTGTGTCTCTTTGTCGTGGGTGATCTGGCAGACAACCAAGTGATCGCACTCATGACCCCAACGGCGACCATCACCATCACGCCAGAGGTACGCAACATCACCTTCCAGAGCACCGCCACGCTGGGTAAGCTCCTGTCTCCCATTACCCTGACCGAATCCCAAACCGTCCCGACGACCGGACACGGCCATCAGGACGCCCGGCAAGCGGCGGGGACCCTCACCTTTTATAACGGCCTCTCGACGGTGCAACAGGTGGCAGCCGGGACACTTATCACCGGACAGGATGGCAGCAGTGTAGCGACAGACACCTTCATTACCATCCCGTCAGCCAACCCGCCCAGTTTGGGCGAAACCAGTGTCCCCGCGCACGCCGTCCAAACAGGAACAGCGGGGAACATCCAGGCGGGGGACATGAACGCCACGCTTTCCAGCGGGTTGTATGTCAAAAATCTGGCAGCCTTTACAGGCGGGCAGGATGAACGGGACTACCTGCTTGTGACAAAGAGCGATAGGGATACCGCCGCCGCTACCCTGCAAGCCAAAGTCACCGCTAGCATGACCGCTGCATTGCACGGCCAACTGATGCCAGGGCAAGAACTGCACCCTCTGCCCTGTCCCCCGTCCCCCTGCCACCGCCGCCGATCATGCGCCAGGGGTGGAAGCAACCCATGTGACCGTCACCGTGTCCGAAACCTGTACCGCCGTTGCTTACGACATGCAACAGTTGCAGGCCAGGACGACACAGCTTATGACAACTCAAGCAGCACACATGTTCGGCGCAGGCTACGTACTCTCTGGCAACCTGCGGGTGAGTGTGACCAGAGCGACAGCCACGCCGACCACATCCGTAGTAGCCCTTGCCTTCAACTGTCAGGGAACGTTTGCCTACACGCTCAATGGACAAGCACAGCAACATCTCAAAGCCCTGCTGGCTGGCAAACCCCGCCATGTGGCCTTACACTTGCTCTTGCAGCAACCAGGGATTCACACAGCCAGCATCACCGGCATTGCGGATAACCAACCCTTGCCCGATGACCTGACCCATCTGCACCTGCTGATCGTGTTGCTGCTGTTTTGAGAGAGAACGGGAACGAGCACGCCATGCAGCAAATCATCACCGCCAAACTGAAACTGCTGACCACCCCTGAGCAACACCGTTTGCTCAGGCAAACGCAGTTGGTCTACCGTGACGCGCTCAACTTCGTGAGTCGCTACGCCTTCGAGCAGGGCAAGCTGTCCAGTGACACCCGCCTGCAAAAAGAAACCTATTATGAGATCCGCGCCCGTTTCGGATTACCCGCGCAAATGGCGTGTAACGTCCCCCGTCAGGTTGCAGGCACCTACAAGGGACTCTGGACGAAGCTCAAACAGAACCTTGCCCATCGCAAGGCAGGACACACCAAAAAGCGGTACAAGGGGCTGGATCAGCCGCCCAGGTATGTCTCTCCCACGCTTACCTACAACTACGGCTATGATTACAGCTTCAAGGCAGGCCAGCAGGTGAGCATTCTCACGCTCCAGGGCCGTATCAAACTTGCTTACCAGGGCTATAATCAGCATGTGGCCCTCATCCAGCACGGTGCCACCTTTGGCGCGGCCAAACTCTGGTACGACAGGCCGCGAAAGCAGTACTACCTATTGGTCACGCTGGAACTGGACATCCCCGACCCAACGCCTGAAACACTTCCCAATGTGGTCGGCGTGGATGTGGGGATGCGCTATCTGGCAGTGACCGCAACCATGAGCAACCACAGTTCCTTTTACTCAGGGAAACGAGTCCGGGCGCGTACTGACCACTACGCCCGATTACGCAAACGCTTGCAGAAAAAAGGCACTCGTTCCGCTACCAGACGCATGATCGCGCTTGGCGGGCGAGAGAGACGGTTGAAACTGCAAGTCAATCACAGCATCGCGAAATCCATTGTGAACGAGCACCCTCATACCTTGATCGGCATCGAGGACTTGACAGGCATTCGTGAACGCACAAAGAGGCGCACCCGCCGACGCAAGAAAAATGGCAAAGGTACTGAACCCGTTTCCAGGAAAGCGCGCAAAGCCAATCGCCACGTTTCCAAATGGGCCTTTGCTGAACTGCACAGCATACTTGCCTACAAAGCTATCCTGTCAGGGTCTCTCACGATCAAGGTAGACGCCCACTACACCAGCAAAATGTGTCCCCTGTGTGGGTACACCTGTGACAAGAATAGACCGCAACACGGCCTCTTGTTCATCTGTCAAAACCCCCACTGTGATTACACCCTGCACGCTGATCTAGTCGGTGCGCGCAATATCGCGATGCGCACGCTTCTTGTCCGGCAGGACTGGATAAGAACGGGCGTCTTGTCAGTACGCCCTGATGTATCGGACCGTGAAACCAAAGCGGCACGCCTGCAACGGTATGCCGAATTGCGGTGGAGTTTGGATACAAGCTCCTCTCTTTAAGAGATGGGGTCACTGACTTGATCTTGCACGCGCATCTGTAGCAACGCTGGCTCCATGGCCGAAATATCCAGCCGTTGCGCCTTGAGAAAAGTCATGAAGTGGGCGAGTGCGCGTGCAAGGGCTGCCGCGAAATTGGGATTTTCAGCTAACGTTTGATCTTCAAGCCAGAAGCTATTGATTACCAGGGTCGAGGTTTTGCGGTCAAGTTTGGGATCAAGTCGCGCTACCAGCAGATCACCATACAAGATAGGTAGGGTATAATAGCCCCAACGCCGCTGTTCGGCGGGCTTGTAGACTTCCCAGATGTATTCGAAGTCGAATAACCAGTTGGCGCGTCCTCTGGCGCTGACGATTTCAAGCGGGGCCAGGAAAACTGCCTCTTCCCTGGTTGTTGTACTCAGTGGTTGCCATTCAGCAGGTACGTTGCCTGCTTCGATGGTTGCTAAAATAGGAACATCACTCGTGAGTACATACCAGCGTTCCTTTGAGCCTTCAACTTTCAAAGGGGTCAAGGTACCCTGTTCGGTGAGTTTTTTCATCCACTGCTGCGCTTCGGCGCGGCTGACAGGGCGTTCGATGAAGCCGGAAAAACCGCTTCCCCATTTTGCTTCGCGTATTAAACCAGAGAATGCTGTAGCCTTGCGAGCAAAGAAATTATCAGCTTCCTCTTCGCTGGCGGCTTCAGTCAGGTGTGGGGGCGCGATGTTGTCGCGAAAGTCATATATACGCTGGAAGTTCTCGCGATGGTGAATCATGAGTTCGCCGGTCAACCACAGGTAGAACAACGCGAGTGCCGAGTCCTTGCGCCCGCGATAGTCATTGACGCGCGCTCGTCCATTGAAATTACGGTTGCCCAGAGGGCCTCGAGCGCGTAGTTCCGCGCTCACCTCTTCGAGCAGGGTCTGGTTCGCTGCGCCAAACTCGCCCCAACGGCCCCTTTCTACGCGCCGGCGCATGGGAACGCGCCAGTACGGTAGTTCGGACATGGGGTAGATGAACAGACCACCGCCATAGTCGAAGAAGGCGCGATCCTGGTAGAGAAGCTGGTCCAGGTGGGCAGGTTGATAATCGTGAACGCGCCCCCACAGCGCAATATCATGGCTACGCGCAATGACGGTCAGCGGGTCCATTTGCACCGCTTCAGCGACGCGAATGGCCTCGGCAGTGCCGTCTTTCCCGCTCCAGCGGCGTCCCGGCCACAGCCCCTGTCGCCCCAGCACAAAGCGGCGCGCGGTGACTTTCGAGATGCATATACTTTCCATAGCGCGAGTATAGCACGGATGATCTAATGTGGCAAGTGGTGGTGGAACCGGGGATGGCAGGAGGGACGATCTCCGCTCCCAGGGCGACTGCAAGCGGTTGGCCTGGCCCAACTATCCTTTAAACATATGGCGAACGAGCAGACTGCCTGCCAGCGCAGTTATGAAAATGGTGGCGGGCGCGACAAGCTCCGCGCCCAAACGTGCTTGAAAGAGATGATCTGTAGATGTTGATGGGCAGTGTTGCCGGGCCGAGAAGCAATATCTGACCGCTATAGATGGCTGCCAGGTATAGGACGATGGGTGCAAGGAGCAGGAGCGCTGCGAACATTTCAGGCTTGCCGAACCTGCGCATGAAGAAGACGAGCAGGGACAGTGCTGCCAGGGCTGCCAGCGCAATGCCCAGCGTACTGAGTGCGGTTTGACTGGAGTAGAGCAGTGTCTGTGTCACATTATGATAGGTGGACAAGTGGTATTTCACAATCAGTTGCGCAAATTGTGTATTTGTCATTAAGCGCGCATGGAGGAAGTAGAGCGCGTCGCCAAAGCGGTTCCAGCACCAGAGGATCCACAGCAGTATACCGAGGCCGCCCAGTATGCTGAAAATGAGCAGGTTGCTGGCTATCTGGTCGCGTTTCTGGTGTCGAGCAAGTCCGATCACCGGTACAAGCACAAGGAGCGCGGCGAAGTAGACCCAGGCATCATAGCTGACGAGAGTTGCAAGACAGATACTGGCCGCCATCGAAAGCAGATAGCCGGGCTTGCCGCTCTGCGACCACGCGAGCAGGTAGTAACACGTTATGATGAGCATGGCAATGTTGAGCATGGCGCTGGCCGGAGTGCTTTGCAGGTAAAGGATGGTGGGGTTGAGCATGAAGATGAGTGAACCCAGGTAGCTTATCAGGCTATGGTGTGTCAGGGTGCGGGCGGAGCGGAAGACGTACAGCGAGGCAAGCACATAGCCAAACATGGATGGGATGCTCCCGGCCAGGCCGCTGCGCCACAGGAAATCGTTCCAGATGAATGGAGCCATCGCCAGATGTGGCAAGGGCAGCCAGTAGCCGCCCAGTTGAGTGAAATCGAATCTGGGTGGCCCGTCTACAAACTTACGCGCGATATTCAGATGCACAATTGCATCGTGAAGAAGCAATAACTGGCCTTGCTTGTAGAAGAAAACGCACGCGGCAATACTCAGACAGAGAGCGGTGAGAATGGTAATGATAGCCCATTTATCGTGTTTGACGCTTTTTGCGCCCTCTAAAAAGGCACGTTCAGAGGGGAGCAGCGCGGGTATGCGCAGTGCGATCCTCTTCTCCACGCTGTCTTGCACCGAGGCAACAGGTACATGCATCAACTTTTCATACTTTTGCACCTGGGAAACCATGCCGGAGCCGCGTGATAAGAACGGCTCATTTTGTGTGGTGAGAGGCGTAAGCGTTTCGGCTAATTGCGCCAGTTCATCCCACTCGGTGTCAATGTTGCTTGTTTCGGTGGTAGTATTCATGTGTAGTCCATGCACCGTTTTTTGCCAGTAGTGCGGCCTTGTAAAGAGTTCGTAAAGCGCCATACTGGCCGCGACGCTTGCCAGGAACCAGTAGATGGGAATGAGCAGCATCCACTTCATCAGGCTAAATTGCTCGCGTTTTATGCAGCCAAGCAGGTAGATAAAACCATAGAAGAAGTTGCCCAGAAACAAGGTAATTACTCCAATGAGGAGAATAGGAGGAGGGAAAAGCGTGCCAAATGCGCTGACGGCCTGTTGAGGGAATACCAGGAAGAGCGCGAGTAGTAGCCACATGAACGGGTTTATCAGCAGAACCGCTGTTTTACCGCCAATGACGACTTGCAGGGAGAAGAGTTCGCGCAGCCGTTTGTGGCGAATATAGTGCATAGGTTCGCGCATATGCACCAGGTAGGTTTGCATATAGCCTTTAATCCAGCGCGAGCGTTGGCGTATCCAGTTTTTTACACTGGAGTTAGCTTCCTCATAGGTCGTCGAGTCAACTACGACGGTATTCAAGCGGAACCAGGAGAGCCGCAGGCCGAGGTCACAGTCTTCTGTCACGTTGAATGCATCCCAACCGCCCAGGGCGCGCAGTGTCTGAGTGGGAAAGTGATTCGAGGTACCACCAAGTGGGATCGCCAGTTTGGTTTTCTGCAATCCGGGCAAGATCAGGTCAAACCAGAGCGAGTATTCGGCGGTAAACCAGCGCGTCAACAGGTTTTGCTGCGAATTGTAGAAGTTCAACTTGGCCTGCACGCAGGCTAATTCGCGGCCATGATTGGCGAAGGTCAACACGGCCTTTTTCAGCTGCAAAGGGTCGGGAGCATCTTCCGCGTCATAAATAACAACATACTGACCAGTTGCCTCGACCAATCCGTAATTGCAGGCGCGCGGTTTGGTGCGCGGCGAGCCGTCCGGTACGGTCAAGACTTTGAAGTGCGGTGGCAGATGCAGCGAGAGGATTGCGTTGCGCGTTTCCATGTCGTCCTCTTCGGTGAGAAAGAGGATTTGCAGCTTGTCCGCCGGGTAATCAATGGCGCGCATGGACTTTACAAATTGCGGCACTACCTGCGCTTCCTTATATAGCGGACAAAGAATGGTGTAAGGCGGCCAGTCCGCATCTTTTAACGTCTCGATCATGGCTTCGTCGATATGTTCTTCGCCAGGGTTGCGTATCGCGCCAATGGCGAGCATGATATCCAGCATGAGATGAGTCATGTAGCCGAGTGTTATCATGGAAATGGTCCATGCCAGCGTGACCTTCCAGTTCACTATCATCAACGTGATCCAGCATAGCGCGAGGCTTGTTACGACGAGGACCTGTTTAGTGGTGATGGTTTGCAGGGCGGAGTATTTGTATCGAAAAGGCGAGAAGGTCTGGATGCGCTTATTATTGACTTCGATGATCTTCATTGCGCGTTCAGCATACTCGTTCATATCGTGGAACACATCGCCCTGGTGGTGTTGTGTTTGAGCGGTGAGCCAGTGTTTATAGCTTGCGGCCTGCCTGATAAAATGTTCATCCTGGCCTACCTCTGGTTGAGTATGAACTGGATGAGTAGTTTGCTCTTCTTTCATATAGATTGGTATCATTTCCATCTCTGCTTTAGGCCAGTTTTAACCTGTTCCATTTGAGCAACACCTGTGTTGCCTGTTGACCGTTAATGGCGAAGCGTCCCTCATCGTCCCAGCCCCAGAAAAACGTGCCTGTGGAACGCCAGCTTGTTTGCGCCCCTTCTGCATTAGATAATCGGAAGCTGGCCGCGAAAGTGTAGCGTTAAGCAATGGTACCAACACTCTCATTTGCTTGCCATTATTTTGCTCAGTTGCTATACTCGCATTAGATGTGGGGAGTGGGAAGTAATTGAGGCAAAGAAGGAGTAGAGAAGTGAAAGTATTAGTTACCGGGGCCGCTGGTTTTCTGGGCGGACATCTTGTTGATATGTTGCTGGAACGCGGCGATGAAGTGCGCGCCATGGTGCGACCAGTAGAAGATGCGACTCGCCTGAAATCGATGGCAGGTGTTGAGGTTGTGCATGGTGATTTGACCGACGCGCAATCGTTGAAAAGCGCAGTAAAGGACATGCAGCATGTTTATAATGTGGCGGCTCGCACAGGTCCCTGGGGTTTGGAAAAAGATTACAACGCTGTCAACGTGTGGGGAGTAGCGGATCTGATTACCGCCGCTATGGATGCCGGTGTGGAGCGCATCGTGCATACCAGTTCTATCACCGTGTACGGGCATCACCTGCATGGTATCGTGACCGAGGATCACCCGTTTCATGCCGAGGATAATCCTTATAGCCGCACCAAGATTGCCAGCGAGAAGTTGATTACCGATATGGTAAAAGAGCGTGGCGCGCCCGTCGTGATCGTGCGTCCGGCGTGGATTTATGGCCCGCGCGACAACGCCAGCTTTGGGCGCTTTGTCTCGCTGGTCGATAGCGGTAAGGGCTTTATCATTGGTTCCGGCACCAATGTCGTACCGGTTGTTTATGTGCTTGATGTGGCGCAGGGACTTATCAAAGCGGGTGACGCCGGCGATTCCGCCATTGGCCGCGCCTATACCATCGCCGATGATCGGCGCGTGACGCAATCGGAATATCTCAACATGATCGCCGACTTCCTGGAAGTCCCGCACATCAGGCGTTATTATCCCTATGCCGCCCTGTTCTCCGCCGGGCGCGTGGCAGAACTGCTGTGGCAGGCGCTTGGCCGCCGCAAATCCGCGCCCCCGCCAGTGACCACCTACGGTATTACCCTGCTTGGTGGGAACCAGGAGTTCTCGATTGACCGCGCGCGCCGCGAACTGGGCTACGAGCCGCAGTACGATTATATCCGCGGCCTCTCCGAGGGCGTGAAGTGGTACCTGGACCAGAAAAGGGGTACGAGTGGGCCGCAAGTCACGCCAGAAGTGGCAGGAGTGAAGAAGTAAGGATAAGCTTGTGTAGCCTCGTGCGACTATGGTATGCTGTGAGCAGAGAAACCCTATTTTCATTTTGTAGCGAGTGCGCGCCACTGAACGAAAGGCTATTACATCTATGTTGCAAGAAATGAAAACTGCTCATGGTCATGCTACTCATGAGGTGTTCAATCAAGTTCCCCCGCTGGTCAACTATAACATTTTTGAGCAGGACGCGGCGCTTGTTGAGAGTGTGCAGCGCGAAGGGGCCGGGTGGGTAACGGATCACGCCGCCGCGCTGGGAAGGGTGGCGGGGAGCGAAGAGGCGATTTCGTGGAGCTTCGATGCCAATACGGTGACTCCCGTGCTGCATACCTTTAACCGAACCGGTCAGCGCATTGACGAAGTCACCTTCCACCCGGCATGGCATAATTTGATGCGCACTTCGATTAACGCGGGGACACACGCGCTATCGTGGCGCGAAGAGCGAACGGGCAGGCATGTGGCGCGCGCCGCCATTTTTTATGTCAGTTCCCAGATGGAGGGCGGCCATTGCTGCCCGGTTTCCATGACGCACGCCGTCGTATCAGTCCTGCGCGGGCAGCCACACCTGGACGCCACATGGGAACCGCTTCTCACCTCGCTGGTCTATGATCCCGGTTTGCGTCCTCTGCAGGAGAAGCAGGGTATACTCTGTGGCATGGGCATGACAGAGAAACAGGGCGGTTCTGATGTACGCACAAATACCACGCAGGCCATACCGTGCAGCAGTGAAGGCGAAAATGTTTACCTGCTTACCGGGCATAAATGGTTCTGTTCTGCTCCCATGTGCGATATGTTCCTGGCGCTGGCGCAGGCTCCTCGGGGGCTGACCTGCTTCCTGTTGCCGCGAATGCTGCCAGACGGTACGCGCAATCGCTTTCTTATCCAGCGGCTCAAGGACAAGCTGGGGAACCGCTCGAATGCCTCCTGTGAAGTTGAACTTGACCAGGCATGGGCGATTCGTGTGGGAGAAGAGGGACGCGGGGTGCGCACCATCATCGACATGGTAAATTTCACGCGCCTGGATTGTGTGATCGGCTCGGCGGCTGGTATGCGCCAGGCGGTTGTGGCAGCCGTTCACCACGCGGCGCACCGCAAAGCATTCGGGCGTCTGCTCATCGAACAACCCCTCATGCAAAACGTGCTTGCTGATCTGACAATTGAATCGGAGGCGGCTACTTTGCTGGCGATGCGCCTGGCAAGAGCCTGTGACCGCGCAGATGATGACGAGCACGAGGCGATGGTGCGGCGTATTGGCACGGCAGTGGGGAAATACTGGGTAGCAAAACGCAGCCCGGCGCACGCGGCAGAGGCTCTCGAGTGCCTGGGGGGCAATGGCTACGTTGAGGAAAGCATCATGCCACGCCTGTACCGGGAAGCGCCGCTTAATTCGATCTGGGAGGGGTCGGGCAACGTCAACTGCCTGGATGTCTTACGCGCTATGCAGAAAGAACCGGCATCGGCGCAGGCGTTCCTGGAGGAAGTGACACGCGCTCAGGGCATGGATGCGCGGCTCGATGCTGCCATTGGACATCTCAAGCGGGAGCTAACCGATTTCTCCAATATCGAGGTACGCGCGCGACGATTGGTTGAGCAGATGGCACTGGTCTGGCAGGGCGCATTGCTCGCGCAATATGGGCAACAGGCAGTTGCCAATGCATTCTGCGCTTCGCGGCTGGCGGGAGACTGGGGACAAGCATTCGGCACGTTACCGGTGGGGACGGATTTTGCGGCTATTGTAGAGCGCGCCCGCGTACATCTCGCGTAGTTTATGCGCTTGCCACGCCGGTTGTGTCTCTCGATGTACGAATCTGCCACCAGTTGAAAAGGTAGGCCAGTGTCAGGAACACCAGCAGCGCATCGCGGGCGGTCACACTCTCGATGAAGCCGGGCAGGTACGGCGCGAGCAGGCCGTTGAGTGTGCGCGTGTATAAGTAGGGGTAGATAATGGTAGTGAGCAGCGACATTAGGCCCCAGGTTATCACCCAGAAGCGGTTATATGCGCCACTATAAACAAGCAGGGGAATCAGCCACATGAGGTATTGCGGGCTGAACACTTTGCCTGTCACAATGAAGACGAGTAGGATAGCGATGAATGCCTGTGTGATTTCCAGCTTACCGCGCCACTGTAAGTAGATGGTGTAGAGATAACCGAGAACCAGCAGCGCATCGAAGACCAGCGCCACAGGTCCGCCCAACGCGCTGACGATGTTGATCGAGCCAAAGGTATAGACAGTGTGGCCCGCGATGCCAAAGCGAGTCGCCAGAAAGAGGATGGGGCTGGCGGTTGATTCGACCTGTACGGGGCGATTGGCGAAGTAGCTGAGCTGGCTCAACACGGCTCCCCGGAAATCCAACAACGCGAAAAAGCCGGTTACGCCGAGCAGGATAGCAAAGAAGATCATGGTGTTTTTCCAGCGCCATTGTCGGAAGCCGCGTATGGTTCGCCAGACTTCTGCCGGTAAAGATGCTAGTGGTAAAGGTTGTTGTGGAGTACGGAAACGCTGCGCGTCCTGTTGTTCCGCGATGAAGAGGGCGGGTAGGAAGAGCAGTGGGTAGATTTTCAGCAGGAAGGCGATAGCCAGCGCGATATAGGCCAGGGTCCAGCGCTTGCGCCCGACTGCGATGACGCAGATGAGGGTGATCGCGGCAGGCACCAGGTCGAAGCGCGCCTCGGCAGTGGCCCACGCGCCGACAAGCATGTACCCGGCGAAGGCCAGCGTCGCGCCGCGTGGGGCGTACCGCAGCAACAGCCAGTACATAAAGACAGCCATTAGCGCCATCAAAATGGCAAAGGTCATTTGGTAGTAGACCAGCGGCGCAAGTAGCGCGGGGGTAAAGATTAGCAGCGTGAGTGGCGGGTATTCGAGCGGTAGCGCGTGAAAAGGCGGCGCTATGAGCGAGGAATGGGGCAGATACGCGCATTGCACGCCGGAGAGCAGTCTGGCCGCTCCGCCGCCTAGCCAGAAGGTGATGGAGTAGCACTGGTAGCGAGCAGCGTCGGTATGCAACCAGGTAAACTGCCAGGATGCTCCCATAAACATCAAGATGACCACTACAATGATTGGCAGGTAGGCTATGATGCCTTCGCGCGCCAGCAACCTGCCCCAGAGCGTCAGCCGTGGTGGTTTCGTTTCTCCTGACGGTTGTTCTTGAGCCAGTTCTTCTTGCAACATACTCTATCGCGCTGCGCTGTCTGTGCGCATGGGCGTTTCCTTCACAACTTTATTTGACATGTTCTTTCAGGGGGTGCTAAAATTTCATCGGGTGGGTGTCGTCTCTGAAAAACTTCCCCTGGTGCGCAAATGATACACCTTGCAAGACGTATGGTTATCACAACCAGTAACGCCCACTCGTATTGAACTATATTAGGAAGGCGTATGTCCTTTCTGGTTTGAAGGTACACCATAATTGACTTTAGAAAGGATACCCCATGACAAGCAATAGTCGTTCTGAATCGAAGACTTTGAAAGTCGGCGATGTCGCGCCTGATTTTACCCTCAATACAGGCAAACGGGAAAGCTGGCACCTGGCGGATTTTCGCGGCAAGAAAAATGTCGTACTGGCCTTTGTGCCTTTTGCATTCAGCGGCGTGTGTTCGGCGCAGATTCCCTCGTATGAGGCGGAACTGGATCGTTTTAAGAGCTACGATACTGAAATAGTCAGTGTTAGTGAGGACAGTCATTACGCGCTGGATGCCTGGGCTAAATCGATGGGTACAACGCTTCCCAACCTGTCAGACTTTTATCCGCAGGGCAAGATAGTTGACCTGTATGGCGTGCGTCATGCTGGCGGCTTCGCGGAACGAGCCTTATTTGCTATCGACAAAGAGGGCGTCATTCGCTACATCGAGGTACTGAACAGCCCCGGCGATATGCCCGACAATGAGGATTTGTTCGAGGCGCTACGCAAATTGTAATCGACGTAACGTGCAATCGATTTTGCCCATGCTCAGGTTTATCCTTCTTGCAAGTCAATAGGCTGCCAGTTGCTGCTATCATACTCAGGGTAGGCGATTTCCCAGGCATCACCGGGTTCCTCGCGCGCCTCCCAGCGGCGAAGCGCGTTCGAGCAATACTACGCGTTGGAGCTTGTGTTGATGAGGGCCACCTAAACTATTGCCCATTTTGAAGTGGTACGGCGCGAGCGAGCGCGGCGGTCCTGCTTGCCGGGATTGTTCGGGGGCGACGGTAATCAAGACGGTGGGAATGCCGGTCATCTCTATTTCGCGCTGGAGAATGGCGCTCACCCTGTGACATAACGGGCAACCAGCCGTGACTACGACGCCATCCGCTTTTCGAGCGCGAAATAATTCTGGCAATTTCGGGCGCGGCGCGTTCGTACAAATCTCGAAATTGCTGAGTATAGCCCATGAATCCCAGGTGTTTATCGCTGACTCCGCCAATGATACCCTCGGCTGCCAGTTCGCGCAGGCGGTCTATGGGAAAGACCACATTGATGTCCGCGTCCGCGTCGCGGTGATCGTAGTGTTCGTGCGTCACCATCAATTGACCCGTTTCGACACCTCCGGGAATGAGTCGCCAGCTGTTATCGCCTGCGGGGTCAAATGGTTCCTGGTCGCGCAGGTGGACGCCCGCAGTTGTGACGAGGGCAAAGACTGTATCTTTCAAATCACGGAAACGTGGTGTATAGGGGATGCACCGCTTCGACATTGCCATGTTTCTCTATCCTTCCTTATGAGGGATCTGTTCCGCTTCCAACCCAACTTTGTGGGGCAAATTGTAATGCTCTTCATTCGTATGTCGTCTAGTACATTGAGAGTAATTGTATCACAATCCGGCAAATTGTACAGAACGCGCTCCACCCTATACAAGACGATCACAGTGCCTTTCTCAATCGCCAGAAACTCAGGAACAGCACCGGAAGGGCCAACAGGTACAGGAGGAGCAAGGCATTGAGGAGATCGACATGAAAGAAGAAATAGAGTCCGACGGCGGCGAAAAACACCATGCGGCTGGGGCGCAAGATGCCCACAGAGGAGACACGCAGCATCCGGTGCAGCACCAGGAACATGGCCAGGGAGGTGTAACTATAGACAAAGAGGACCGCCAGGGCCGGATAGACCAGACCTTTCCAGGCCAGCCCTGCGACAGCCAGCGCGACAACGGCCACGTCACAAAACACATCGGTGAACGAGCCAGAGGTCGTATTTGTTTTGGTCAACCTGGCTTCGACGCCATCCAGGCCATCGCAGACAATGGAAGCGATCAGCAGCCAGAAGGCGACCGCGAACTGAAAGGGAGCCAGCAGGCAGAATCCCAGGCCCAGGAGCACGGAGGTATACGACAGCATATCCGCGCTGATGCCCAGGCGCGAGAGCACAAAAGCGATAGGGCTGAGCAAGCGCTGGCGCATCTTCTGCCAGGGGCCGAGCACGAGCACCTCCTCGTCGCTATAAATGCTGCCGGGAGGAAGTGCCGGGATAGGCTGGTCTTGAGCAGAGTAGGATTGAGCCTCATCGCGTTGTTTCTGATCCGGTGGCCTCTGGGAGATCATGGTTCCTCTTCCTCCATTCCTTATAAATACATATAAGTGCAACATGAACTCCTTCTCTTGAGAGAGATACCATAGCCACATCACAGTGTTCTCACTATCGCACTGCCCCGCGTCAAGATGTCGTCACAATGTTCGCGGGTACATCTTCTCTCGAGCTTTATCGTGCCTGCCAAATTATGGCTACTCCTCCTCCTGAGTTTCTGGCCTTTGAAGAGATCATTGTAAAGAGTCACGAGAATTTTGTAAGCCATTTGTGATACGCTACGTGGCATTCGTAGCATCCCTGTGATATTGGGGACGCATACTTATGGTGGAAGGGTATGCAGTGATCTGGCGAGGCGCACTTTCACTCTCGCTGGACGCTATCACTCCTTGGTAATCGGTAGTTGTCTTGTGATGGCTGAAAGGTAGATGTATATATGTCTAGAAATCTTGAAGATTGGGAAGCCCAACAAGAAGCCAAACACGCGGCCGCTCACAAAGGAGGTCCCCTCACCTTCTTAGCAGGGGGAGGGGCAGCAGCCAGTAGAAGAGAACGGGAAGAACGGCAGCTGTCGGACGAACTTGCTCGGCAGGCACGACATAAGAAAGTGGTCGAATCTGCGATGAAGGCCTTACGTGAGGCTGTTTTCCCCGATGAGGTCGCGCACTTTCGAGATGCGCTGCTCAAGCTCGACCTGACTCCAGTGGAGCAGGAGGAGCTGCGAGAGTTGCTGTGGGAAAAAATTGGGTGAGATTGACCCGGAGCGGCAGAGAAACAGTGATACGATCGTGATGAAAGGCGATTCCTCTGAGAAACATTTGTGAGGCAATTGCTCTATTGTTGAAGAAAGTGGAAATACGGGCCGGGAGCCTATCTGGTTTGAGTTCCACAAGGAAGAGCCTATTCGCTTCCTTGCAATTGATCAACAGCAACGACCGTGCTCACAAGCGTTAAGCCGGTGTAGTACCGATCGGAGGCCCCACTAGCCGCCAGAGGAGTAGCCAATGTCTCCGTTTCATATCATCGTAATTGGTGCCGGGTCTACCGGCGCTGCGACGGCGCACGACCTCGTGCTGCGCGGCTTCCGGGTCACGGTTATTGAACGTGGGGAAGTGGCCTCGGGTACGACTGGTCGCAATCACTGCCTGCTCCACTCTGGTGGCCGCTATTGCGTCACGGATCAAGAATCCGCCAGAGAGTGCATCGAGGAGAATACGATTCTGCGGAGCATCATGCCGGACCTTCTGGAATTGAACGATGGCTTGTTTGTCGCACTTACAGAGGCCGACCTTGCCTTCAAAGAGCAATTTCTGGAAGGCTGTGCGGCCTGTCGCATCCCCGCGCGCGACATCTCTGCCAGGCGCGCGCTCGACATAGAACCTTTCCTCAACCCTGAGACCCTTGCTGCTGTGCAAGTCCCTGATGGTGTATTCGAGCCTTTCCGCTTTTGTCTTGCCTTCCTCGCGACGGCGCGCCTGAACGGTGCCGCCGTTCGTAGATACACCGAAGTCACCGATATCATCTGTTCGGGCAAGAGCGTGACGGGTGTCAAGGTCAAGGATTATTGCACTGGCCGGGCCGAAACCATAGGCGCCGACCTGGTTATTAACGCGGCGGGTCCCTGGGCGGCAGAAATCGCTGCCAGGGCAGGCGTATCGGTCCCCGAGGTGCCAACGGCGGGCGTCATGGTGACGCTCGATTGCCGCCTCAACAACATGGTCTTGAACCGCCTCAACAAGCCATCCGACGGCGATATTGTCGTGCCGCAGCGCGCCACTTCGACGATTGGAACTACGTCGTGGACGGTCGAAGACCCCGACCTGATCACGATTCCCCCTGAACACGTCGAGCGTATGATTACGCAGGGAGAGCTACTGCTGCCGGTTGTGCGGAAGATTCCGATGCGCGCGAAAATGGCGGTGGCACGGCCTCTGATCGCCAGAAGCGGCGGGGATGCGCGCGATGTGAGCCGTACCTTCGAGTGTTTCGATCACGCGTCCGACGGAGTGGACGGCTTCGTCACCATCGCCGGTGGCAAGACCACGACTGCGCGTGCGATGGCAGAGCGGGTCGCCGACATCGCCTGCAAAAAGCTTGGCATCGAAGCGGTGTGTCGTACACGCGAGGTGCCGCTCGCCTCGTATCGTTTGTTCTATCAGGGGAGCTGTACTATGACAGTGCTCGAACGTTTCTCTTCAGATATTCCGTTACAAACCGGGTGAGTCGCCTCATTACGACACTATAACTGTGCAGGTGGCGGATACAGCCCACGTGATCGATGCCATCGATGCAGCATGGGCTACGCATGATGGCAGCCTCACCTTCCGCCGCGCCTGCCATCATTCCTCCTGTGGTTCATGCGCTTTGCGAGTTGACGGCGTCGAAAAACTGCCATGCATCACGCGCCTGGTCGATGTATGGGATGGATATACTCCACTGCGACTCGATCCTCTGCGCAATTTCCCGATTGTTAGCGACCTTGTGGTGGATGTGAGCGGCTTTTTCCAGCGCATGTCGGCGTCGGAGATGACCATCACGCGCGACGCAGAGCCGTTCCTGCCGCTTAGTGTAGACGAGATGGATGGCGGCCTACAATCCCAATCCGTCGAATTACCAGAAAATCTGTCCCGCTTCAATCGCTTCGAGAACTGCATTGAGTGCGGCATCTGTATGAGTGCCTGCCCGACGATGGCTGCGGATGATAAGTTTCTGGGGCCAGCGGGCCTGGCCGCTATTTATCGTAGCTGTCAGAAAACCGATGACCCGCAAGTAAAGGCGCACTTGCTGGCGCTGGCCGATGGCGAACATGGCGTCTGGCGCTGCCACAGCGCTTTCGAATGCCTGGAGGCCTGCCCGCAAGCCGTTGATCCGGTGGGCAAAATTATGGCGCTGCGCCGCGAGCTTATCGAGCGGCGATTTAAGAAGAAAGCGAGAACGTAATCATGGTCACTCTCGATCCACCGAAAGTACGCCGCGCGGGACGCTGGTTCGACGTGCGGCGGCGCAAGCTAGGCATGTGGGCTTATGCCCTCAATCGCATCACCGGTATCGGGCTTGTGGTATATTTGTACCTGCACCTGGTCATATTGAGCCTGCTGACGCGCGGCCCAGGTGGCTGGGATGCCTTCGTGTCGCTGGCGCGCTCTCCGTACTTCCTGGCGCTCGATGTCGTTTTGCTCGCCGGTATTCTTATTCATGGTCTTAATGGCATACGTATTGCGCTGACGGGCTTGAACATAGGGGTGAGGACACAAAAACCTCTTTTCGTTATGCTGATGTTTATTGCTTCCATAGCGCTCTTAGTTGCCGCACTCAAGATCTTTGGGGGGTAAAGGCGATGGAAAATCCGTTTGCGCAGGAGCCAAAAAGGACATCGGGCTGGCTCTGGCAGGTGATCACTGGTGTCGGCTTAGCGCTCTTGCTTGGCCTGCATATAGTCGCGCAACACTTTATCGCCAAAGGAGGACTGCGAGACTTCGCGCAGGTGCTCGCATATTTGCGCAGTCCTGTCTTCCTCGTGCTCGAAGTGTTGTTCCTCGTCGTTGTAGCCACCCATGCGATGCTCGGAGTGCGTGCTATACTGCTAGATTTCGGAATTTCTGCTCGCGCCGAGAAACTGCTGAGCCGTGCGCTCACAGGAGTGGGAGTCCTGACGGTCGGCTACGGTTTGTGGGTGACCTGGGTCGTTATCCATTGAAACCCAACTACCCTTTCGGGATGGGATGAACCTGTGATGGCTGTGTGATGTCGATGCATGCCGTTGTGATAGCAAGGTGAGATGCGTTCACTATACTCCTGGATGGAAAGATAGACACACCATATAGTGGCAGGTGCGATCAAGACAGCGAAGCATGTTTCGCCCTCTTTCCGAGAAGGAGGAATTTATGAACACGGTAGTGGTTTATGATTCAGAATTCGGGAACACCGAGCAAATCGTCCAGGTTATCGCCCAGGCACTACGCGCATATGGACAGGTGGATACTGTTCGCGTTGAGCACACCCATCCTCTCGAACTTCAAGGAGCGGACCTGCTGATTCTTGGATGCCCCACACAGAGATGGAGCGCCACCCCGGCTATGCGCTCCTTGATCGAATACGCCTCATCCGAAGCGCTGAACCGGGTGGCTGTCGCTTGCTTCGATACGCGCTACGACAAACCCGAATGGATGACTGGTTCGGCGGCTGAGATTCTGATTGGCAAGCTTCGCGAGAAAGGGATAACTCGCTTGTTTCCGCCAGAGAGTTTTCTCGTCAAAGGAACGCATGGACCTCTGGAGAGTGGGGAATTGGAGCGAGCCGCAAGTTGGGCGCAGATGCTTCACGAGAGAGTCGAGGCATATCACGTGGCCGGATAATGACAGCGAAAGCGATCTTTGCCGGATCACTGCCACGCAGTCTATCCCTCTCCCATGTACTCATCATCGCGAGTAGTTGTTCGATGGAGGCAAGGTAATCTTCACCGTGTGCAGATATCTGCGCATTCACATACGTGAAATGTTACTGAAGCGGCAGATGCTCTTGACACTGGCATAACAGTATGTTATATTTTCTATAGCAATTCGCTATTGCCAACAATTTAATGGAATAATTAACACTGTTTGTTATCGAAATCATGTCTGAGTATGGTATGATATGCCTGTATTCTGGCATGTAGGCGCGTTGTTCAGCTTATGGAGGAAAAATACCATGTATTCGCGCCGCGCTCGACGCAAGCCGATTGTGTTGAAGCTGTTACCTGCTATACTCATTGCTGTTGCGCTTATAGTACTCTCCCTCGCATTTAGCGCATCCGTCCACGCGGCATCTAGTGGGACGCACGTTGATGTTGTGACGCTGGATAGTGATATTAGCCCGGCCTCTCTTCACTATCTGACCAGCGCCATCACTACTGCCGAAAGCGACGGTGCAAACGCGCTGGTGGTTGAGATCAATACGCCCGGTGGTGATCTTGCTTCGATGGAATCGATGAAGGTAGCTGAACTCAATAGCACGGTGCCGATTATCTCCTATGTCTCCCCAACAGGCGGGTGGGCCGCCTCCGCGGGTGCGTTTGTAACGCTGGCTGCCCAGGTTGCAGTCATGGCTCCTGGCACCACTATTGGCGCGTCCAGTCCCGTCACCAGTACAGGCGGCGATATCAGCAACACCGAAAAGACCAAGATTGAGAACGTCCTGGTTTCGGATATGACCAGTATCCAGAACCGTTATGGACGCCAGGGGCTTGATGCTACAATCAAAATGATTACCAATGCGACCTCCTATACGGACGCGCAGGCGCTCCAGAACCAAATCATCGACCTGCGCGCCAGTAGTCTGAACGATCTGCTCACGCAGGTAAACGGCAGGTCGGTGGTACTCAACTCAGGCACTGTGATACTACATACGGCTGGGGATAGTGTCCAGACGATCAGCGCGTCAACCTTTGACACTCTGTATTCGCTGCTGCTCGATCCGAATGTGATCTTCCTGCTGTTCATCGTTGCCGTCATCGGTCTTTTCGTGGAGATTTCGCATCCGGGCATAATTTTACCTGGCGTGGTTGGGGGCATCTCGCTGATTCTCTTCCTCTTCGGGGCGGGATCGATTTCGCCCAACTGGGCGGGCCTTGCATTGATGGGGCTGGCTTTCGTGCTGCTGGTATTGGATGTCAAGTTGACTACGCATGGCGTGCTGACATTGGGCGCGATTGCGTCGCTCATCTTCGGGGCGTTGCTCTTTTTCAATAGCGGCGGGCCATATGCAGGGCCGCAGGTGAATACCGCGCTTGTGATTGGCATGGCGGGTTTTGTGGGCTTGCTCGGTCTGTATGTCGTCATGATAATCGTGCGCATTCGCAGGCAGCGCGTAACGACGGGAACCGAGGGTATGATTGGAGCGATAGCGATTGCGATGACGCCGCTTATGCCGGAGGGCAGGGTCGATTACGGGGGTGAAAACTGGTCGGCGGTGCTGGATAATCCTGCCATTTCTCTTGATCCAGGTTCTGAAGTACGTATCGTATCCGTGGAAGGGCTGCGTTTACACGTTGCTCCCGCGTCCGAAAGATTTATTAACTCTCCCTCTGGTTTGACTCAGAGGTAAAAGGAGGCATCTTATGGATTCTTCAACAATCATACTCCTCGTTGTTGGCATTGTGGTGGTTATCCTCATATTGTTGCTCATGTCTGCAATTCGAGTAGTGCAACAGTACGAACGCGGCGTGATCTTTGTGCTCGGACGGTTGATTGGCGCGAAAGGTCCCGGCATCTTTCTGGTTCCGCCCTTTATCACGCGCATGATTAAGGTTGACCTGCGTATCGTGACCCTGCCAGTGCCGCCGCAGGAAGTGATTTCGCGCGATAACGTGACGATCAAAGTCTCTGCCGTCGTCTACTTCTACGTGGTTGATCCGTCGGCGGCGGTGGTCAACGTGATGAATTTCATCCAGGCCACCACGCAGATTGGTATGACAACCCTGCGTAATGTGCTTGGTCAATCCGAACTGGACGAGCTGTTGTCGCAGCGCACCAAGATCAACCGCGAACTGCAAACTATTATCGACGAGCATACCGAACGCTGGGGAGTAAAGGTCACGGCGGTCGAAATCAAAGATATCGAACTGCCGGCTACTATGCAGCGCGCGATGGCGAAACAGGCCGAGGCCGAGCGTGAGAAACGCGCTAAAATCATTCACGCCGAGGGTGAGTTGCAGGCTTCCAGCCAGTTGGCTCAGGCGGCTCATATCATTGGTTCGCAGCCCAGCACCTTGCAATTGCGCTACCTGCAAACGCTTACGGAAATCGCAGTGGAGAAGAACTCGACCATCATCTTCCCTCTGCCGCTTGACCTGATCGAGCCGTTCTTGCAGATTGCCAGGGATAAAGTGGCATCAAATGCAGTGAATGGGCATGATGGGTCTACGTCCACGCGCCCGGTACCACCAGTCATGCCCTACCAGGGATAAGAGCGTATAAAAAGCGGGATGCCCATAGAATGCGCATCCCGCTTTTTATGCACCCTATATAGTGTGGTTCTCGCCCTGCTTGCCACGCAGGTATTCCGCGCAGGTGTTGTAGGTTTCCTCAGAAATAAGACCACGCGACTTGTAATGGGTGAGCATGACATCCAGCTTCAGAATACTCATCAGGTTATAGCCATGCCGCCTCAGCCGTTCGGCTGCTCCATGCTCGCGGTCGACCAGCACAATAACATCCTTCACCTTTAGTCCGTTCTCTTGCAGGAGTTCGGCTGTTTCCAGGATGCTGCTGCCCCGTGTTATCAAGTCGTCGATAATCAGAGCGGTCTCGCCTGCATTGAAACGGCCCTCTATGCCGCGCTTTCCCGTACCCTCTGGTCGGATACGGGCGTAGATCAGGGGGATATTGGTCTCCAGTGAGTAAGCTGAGGCCAATAATAACCCGCCTACCGGAACCCCGGCGACTACAGCAAAGGGATGAACGCGCGGGCGTCGCAGCGATTGCGCCAGGTTAATTTCCTGTTGCATGAGTTTGCTGGCAACGCGCAGCGCGGTCGGGTTACTGATAAGCACCTTGGGGTTTACAAATACCGGGGAACTGACGGCT
The DNA here is from genome assembly GCA_963769535.1 of uncultured Chloroflexia bacterium. Taxonomy (GTDB): domain Bacteria; phylum Chloroflexota; class Ktedonobacteria; order Ktedonobacterales; family Ktedonobacteraceae; genus CF-113. The sequence continues at coordinate 481,576 of CAVYMC010000012.1, forward strand.
GATTCGCTTACGGTGAAATTTCCAAATTGGACGCCCCCAAGGTCGTACAGTGTTTGCGCCAACCAGAGATTGTCCAGGGATTGCTCTTTCGCCACCTCTCAGCATCCTTTCTCAACAAGATTTGGTGTTGTGCGCTCTCAGTATATCATACAGAATGCATGTGTGCCATTTTTTTGCGCGAGGGACCAGGGCGGCGGCTCTGCCCCTGCCCTGGCCAACGCACGCTTGATGCAAAAAACTTGACGCTCACGCCAGGCCGGTTTCTTATTTGACTGGATGAAGGTAACTATGGTACCCTATTTTGCGATATACATAACCGTGATAAATAAACAGATTCAACGGGTGAACATCTATGCCAATTGTGAGTGTTATACAGGTAGGGAAATCGTTTGGGGCTGAGCGCATTTTTGAGGGTGTCAGCTTTCAGATTGATGAGCATGATCGTATCGGGCTGGTTGGCCCCAATGGAGCAGGAAAAACCACACTGATCAACATGCTGGCCGGGCGCGAAGAGGCGGATGAGGGAAATATCGCGCTGGCTCGCAATATCCGCATCGGCTATCTAACGCAAATCAATGATTTTCAACCAGAAAATACGCTGCGCGAAGAAATGCTGACTGTCTTCGACCAGGTGCGTGCGTGGGAACGCGAGCTTGGAGAACTTACCCGTCAGATCGAAGCTGCTGCGACACAGGCGGACACCGCGGCGCGCGAACAGATTTTACAACGATATGCAGATATTCAACTACGGTTCGAGCACGCTGGGGGCTATACTTACGAAAATAAGGTAGAGCAGGTGCTTGACGGCCTGGAGTTCACACGCGAGCTACAGGAATCGCCCGTCAGCCATTTGAGCGGCGGCCAGCAAACACGCGCCGCTCTTGGCAAACTGCTCTTGCAGGAGCCTGATCTCTTGTTGATGGATGAGCCGACCAACCATCTTGATCTGGCCGCCCTGGAATGGCTGGAAACCTATCTGAATAGTTGGAAAGGCGCGATGGTTATCGTGGCCCACGACCGCTACTTTCTCGATAAGGTGGTATCGCGTACCATTGAGATGGCTTTTGGGCATATTGAAGAATATCCGGGCAATTATACGCGCTACCTGCAATTGCGCGAGGAGCGCATGGAGCGTCGCCAGCGTGAATACGAGGCGCAGCAGGCGCAGATCGCGCATACCGAAGAGTTTATCCGCCGTTATAAGGCGGGTCAGCGCAGTCGCGAGGCGCGGGGCCGTCAGAAATTACTGGATCGCATGGAGCGCGTGCAACGCCCGCAGGATTTTCCTGAGATGCATTTTGAGTTTAACTCGGTTGTTGGCAGCGGCCAGATGGTTTTCTCGACTCAGAAACTCGTGGTTGGGTACTCGGCGGCGCAGGCGGAAAATGAACCGAAGGAGTTGGTGCGCGTTGCGGACCTGGAATTGTTGCGCGGGGATCGTGTCGGGCTGCTGGGGCCGAACGGCGCTGGCAAGACGACCCTGTTGCGCACCCTCATCGGAGAAATTTCGCCGTTGAGCGGCCACGTCTACCCCGGCCATAACGCGCGTATTGGGTATTATTCGCAGACACACGAGGGCCTCAATCTTGAACGCACCATCGTGGATGAAGTTCGCCAGGTCAGCGTTTTGAGCGAGGATGGGGCGCGTAGCTTTCTGGGGCGTTTCCTTTTTAGTGGCGACGATGTGTTTAAGTCGATTGGTTCATTGAGCGGTGGAGAACGCAGCCGCGTGGCTCTGGCGAAGCTCACGCTGCAAGGCTCGAATGTGTTAATACTGGATGAACCAACCAACCATCTTGATCTGCAATCGCGCCAGTTTCTGGAAGAGGTGCTTGGCGAGTTTGAGGGAACTTTGCTCTTTGTCTCGCATGATCGTTACTTCATCGACAGCCTTGCTACAAAGGTTTGGGTGATCGAAGATGGTGTGCTGATTCCCTACATGGGGAATTATACCGACTATCGCACGCGCAAACGTCCCATCGTGCTCGATGTGCCTGAGCCGATCAAAAACACCACTAACATTCCGGCTCGTGTGAAGACAAGCGTATCTCCCTCCGCTTCCGGGCAAAAGAAGCAGCTTAGAGTCAAAGTGCGTTCTATTGAAGATGTTGAGCGTGAGATTGATAAAGTAGAAACGCGCGTAAAGACGTTGGAGGATGAGTTAGCGCAGGCCGCGTTGAAGGGCGATGCCGCGCAACTCACACAACTTTACGCTGATTATGAGCAGGCGAAAACACGAGTTGACGAGCTTTTGATTGAATGGGAGCAGCTTGGGGCCGCTTCATAAGGTATGGGTAGTCGCCAGGGCGGAGGCAGAGCCGCCGCCCTGGCTTCTCTATTTCCTCCTCACACCAAGCACGAGACTACCTATAAATCCACCTACTCCTATAAGAAGCGGCATAACGGCGGCGGCTGTCAACCAGAAAGCCATGAAAAGCACAGGGACAATCAGCGGTGGAAAAGCGACCAGTTTATTTATGAGTGTGTGATAACCAAACTTGTAGATGCCGCCCAGCATAGCTGCTGAAAGCAGGCAAAGCAGGATTGTAAAAAGCAGTCGTCCGGCGCCGTAAAGAAAGGTTCCGCGCGCGGCCAGTATGCAGAGCAGACTGAGTCCGAGACTTTCGAACACAAAGCCGATGATAATTGGCAAATGAGGTTGTAGAACGAGTATGGCCGCGCCCGCGCTTCCTATAAACAGGGCGAAAACCTGAAAAGCTGCGCTCAATAAAAACGATTTTGCGCTATCGCGCGTGGGTAGGTTCTGCGATCTTGACACGGGTGATTGCCAGGTGTTGTCGGGGGGTCTCACGAGGCTTGCTTTAATGGATTCGCGGATGGCTTGCGCCTCTGGATTTTGTGGGTTCAGGGCAATTGAACGCTCGATAGCTGATGATGCTTCCACTGGCCTGCCCGTGTTCATCAGCAGCGCGGCTTGTAAACTCCAGGCCAGGGTATTGTTTGGATCGATTTGTAGTAGCTGCTCAACGGTTGCCAATGCTTCCTGGAAGCGACCCGTCGAGCCAAGAACCTGGCCTTTGAGCGTTAGAGCATCGACATAGGTAGGGTTCATTTGAAGTACCTGTTCGACTAGCCCCAGCGCTTCGGGGATATTTTGCATCGAGATTGCCTGTCGGGCTTGCAGGATGAGCTTCATACTTTGCTGTTGGCGGTTCAGTTCCATAACCGAGAGGGAAAGCTGCCCCGATGTAGCGGTTGATGGAGAAAGCTGACCTGTAGCGGTGACTCCTGCATAGCGCGCGGATTGTTCGACGAGCGGCCCGCTCTCGCCAACGCCCTGATAGGTGAATTGGCCGGTCGATGAGGCGGATGATCTCACCCGGGAGAAGGAAGGAACAGCGGGAGAGAAGACAGGCATTTCGCCTACCAGCACGATTGGGCGCGATTCCTGACCGTAAATCTGGGGCTGATGTTGCGCGCCCGTTTTGCTGGTGGTGTAGGCATACAGTTGTTGCAGGGTGATTTGTCCCGTTAAGGGGTCCTTCGCCGGGCCGTTCAAGCCTACCAGGGTGCGGTAGAGAGCAGCGCCCAGGCCCTTTTCTCCCACTTCGGGGGCAATATCGTTGCCCCGGCTGGCGCAGTACACAATACGCCCCTGACTTTGTTGTAAGACCTGCTGGAGAGCCGGTCCGATCAATGGCTGAAAATCGAAGGGCGATGTGCGTCGTTGATTCCAGGCAAAGCCTGTCTGAAAGCAATCCAGCATCAGGATGATCTGGGCGGCGCGGCTTAAACCCAGCACCTGGCGCGCCAGGCTAGAAAGGGATATGGCGCTGCCCGGTTGCGAGTAGATGGTATTTGAACCTGCCAGGTAGCCCTCGCCGCTAGCATCGTCAACAAACGCATGTCCGGCGAAATAGATGATAATGAGGTCTCCTGCGTCAGCCGCGTGGATACAAAGTTGCATGAGTTGGGCTTCCAGCCGTTCCTTCGTCGCTTCCTGGCCCACTGTGACATACATCTCATCGGGACTCCAGACACCGCCGCGCGGGTCCTGCAACCATTGCGCGAAGGCTTTCGCGTCCGTTTCCGCGTATTGGAGCGGGCGGAAAGTGGGGTCTTGATAATTATTGATGCCCACGAATAATCCCAGGCGTCTGCCCACAGACAATCTCCTCAAAAGCTATTCTTCTGCGTATATTTTACTGTATTTAACACAAAGCAAGCGTGAAATGGAGTGTTCAAGGTACTTTTGGTAAATATCTTGATGGAGCGGGGCGCGACAAGGCTGTCAGGCCAGGCTTTAAGATGTTATGTTGTATACTGCTGTGCGAAGACTGTGCTGATTGTAGGCTTTGCTATTATGAGGGGAAATGCGCTTATGGCTCGCATTCTTGGAATTACGGGAAATATTGCCTGTGGTAAAACTGCTGTAGGGAAAATGCTGCTTGAATTGGGGGCGGAACGCTATATCGACGCCGATGCGGTGGTGCATAGTCTCTATTTGAGCGGTCAGCCGATAGCGGTGCTAGTCGCTCAGGCGTTCGGTCCCCAGGTACTCGCGCCGGATGGCAGCGTTGATCGCAAAGCGCTGGGCGATATCGTATTTCAGGATACCGGAGCAATGAGGAGTCTCGAGGCGATCGTGCATCCCGCTGTTGGGCAGGCCATTGCCAACGAACTGGCGGCTGTCAGCCCCACGGGTGTTGCTATTATCGATGCGGTCAAGTTGCTCGAAGGCGGTTCCGGGGCATTTTGCCAGAGCAAGTGGATGGTAATATGCGCGGAAGAGCAAGAAATGGCGCGTCTGATCGCTCGCAATGGTCTGAGTTCTAACGAGGCGAGGGCGCGACTGCGCGCTCAAGCACCGGTTAAGCCGAGGTTGTCCCTGGTAGATGAGGTGATCGATAATAGCGGTTCATTAGAGGTGACCCGGCGTCAGGTAGAGGCGGCGTATGAACGCTTTCTCAATCGATTCCCTGCCTGATGCAATGCCCGATTGCCTATTGACATTGTTTAAGGAGGTGCGTATAATCTGCTCATCCATAACGATGTGTATTTCTGCTATTGTCAGCCACTTTAGTTACGGTTATCGAAAAGGGGAATGTAAATTTACTAACCTGAGCAATTTCTACTCGAAAGCGGTGAGATTTAAGTGCTTTCTGACGTAATAACGTAAGAGGGGAGATTGCTTGTCAAATCAAAAGCGAGCGCCTGCACCCTCAGAGAATGTGGTTTATCTAGTAGAACTGAAGGAGGCTGACTATTTTGAAGAAAAGATGGTCACGTATTTTTGCATTGGCAATGGGCATACCCCTGTTGCTAGCTATTCTAGCTGCCTGCGGTTCAGGCTCTACCACCGGTAATGGTGGAAGCACGCCCACTGCGGGTTCTACCACCATCAAGATTGCTTCCGAACTGCCGGTATCCGGCAAGGACGAGAGCAGTGGCAAGCCTACCGAGAATGGCGCGCACCTGGCGGTAGATCAGGCCAACGCCAATCACACGATCCCTGGCTATACACTGGTTTTTGACCCCAAAGATGATGTTGGCCCTAGTGGCACGAATGATCCGGTTGTTGGCGCACAGAACGTGAGAGCACTGGTTGGTGATGCGCTGGTTGCCGGAATCGTTGGTCCTTTTAACAGTGCGGTTGCGAAGTCGGAGATGCCGATTACCAACATAGCTCCTCTGGCCCAGATTAGCCCGGCGAATACGAATACCTGCCTCACTCAGGAAGGTGTGGCTGCCGGCTGTACCGGTGCCAATGATCTGGTACCAACCCTGCGGCCTTCAGGCAAGGTCACTTACTTCCGCATTGCTACCACGGACAGCCACCAGGGTCCTGCTGGTGCGGACTACCTCTACAAGACAAAAGGTTACCACAGTGTGTATATCATTGACGATACGACGACATACGGTGTTGGTATCGCCGATGCCTTCAGCAAGGAGTGGACCGCTGATGGTGGTACACTGCTGGGACGTAGTAGTGAACCCAGTACGACCACCTCATACGTATCCCTGCTCACTCAGATTGCTTCGAAAAAGCCCGCTGTGATCTACTTTGGTGGCCTTGACTCTACCGGTGGTATCTTGATCCGCCAACAGATGGAGCAGGTTTCGGGATTGCAGAACCTCCCATTTGGCGGTGGTGATGGCCTGGTTACGAGCACCTTCTCCAAGACCATTGGAACGAGTGGCGGCGGTCCTATCTTTGGTACCGTTGCAACCATTGATGAAGCCGCGGCACCCGGCGCGCAAGCCTTCCTCAGCGCGTACGACTCAACCTACGGCGTTGCCAATCTTGGTGCATACAGTGCTGCAGGCTATGATTGTGCCAATATTCTGATCCAGGCAATCAAGGCAGCGTTAGCCAATGGCGCTAAAACTCCCACCAGCTCGAGTGATGCTGCGGGGGCCAAGCTGTTCCGGCAGGCGGTGATCAACGCCATCCAGAACATTTCCTTTACCGGGTCCTGGGACCGCAGTCCTTTGATGCGAATGGGGATACTACCAATCGGGCCATCACGATCTATCAGGTTGGCGCTAATCCGCCAAACGTACCTTTCAGCACTCCTGGTTGGAATCCAGTCGCGTCAGTGAAGGTAAGTGGATAATTCCTGAGGGTGTAGCCCAGGTGGAAATGATCTGAATAGTCATGCCATCTAGCTCATAAATCAGGCGGGGGATAGTCGGCATCATATGCTATAAGACTACCCCCCTTGCTTTCTGTTTGATCTAGTAGTGTTACATATCTCTTAAATATTTAGGAAGGAGGAGAGGCGATAAACTATGACTCTGTTCTTACAAGAACTCATCGTGGGGCTCACCACTGGAGCAATTTACGCTCTTATTGCCCTGGGGTATACCATGGTCTATGGTATCATTGAACTGATTAACTTTGCGCACGGTGATATCTTCATGATTGGCACTTTTGTTTCGATATCTATTTTGGGACTCCTGGGTATTACTTCCACGTCGCATCCTACAGGATTCGCGCTTATAGGTATACTGGTTGTTACCTGTCTGAGTTCGATGCTGGTATGTGCCGTGCTCGGAGTGGTAATTGAACGTGTGGCGTATCGTCCCTTGCGGAATGCTCCGCGACTCGCTCCGCTGATTTCCGCTATTGGTGTCTCGTTGATTCTAGAAAATGTTGGATCTCTCTGGAAGGGTGTCTCCTTCGTCTCCTTTCCACAGATTTTCCCCCAACAAACCTTTACTCTGCTACAGACAGCGCAAGGCCCGGTGACTATTAGCAGTGTCAATATACTCGTACTCATCGTTGCGCTCTCGCTGATGGTTGGCCTCCAGTGGATGGTGAGCAGCACACGTATAGGGCGTGCAATGCGCGCGGTGGCTCAGGACCGTGAAGCGGCTGCGCTAATGGGTGTGAATGTCGACCGTATCATTGGGATCACTTTCTTCATAGGCGCGGCGCTTGCCGGGGCTGCCGGTTTCATTTATGGCTTGCAATATGGTAGTTCCATTTTCTATATTGGCTTCCAACTTGGTCTTATTGCCTTTACAGCAGCAGTGCTGGGAGGTATCGGTAACCTGGTGGGTGCTATGCTCGGCGGGGTGGTAATCGGTATCATTGAGGCGCTATCTTCTCTCATACCCAGTTCCGTATTGCCACATGGCGGCGATGCCTGGCACATCGCCATCATTTTTGCTATTCTTATCTTAATCCTGGTTTTCCGGCCCTCTGGCCTGCTTGGTCAGCGGATTCCTGAAAAGGTGTAAAGGACGCGAGCATGTTTCGATGTTATGAACATACTAAGCCGGAAATGAGGTGATGCTGCCGTGTCTCTATCAAGAAGCTCCAATATCCTGCTTCCGACACCCGATACGCGCAGGCTATTGATTAAATGGGTTGTGGCTCTGCTTGTGCCCGCGGTCGTGTTTACTCTCTGGGGTGGTGAGTCTATCATAAATGCTGTGATATCGCCTGCAACCGCTAGCGGGGGTGTTCCAACTGATCCTGGATCGCTCATTGGGGCCGCTATTTTTACTGCTGTCTTCTACATCGTCGTTCTGCTGCTCGCTAGCTATCTGGTAGCGGCTGATAGTGGGCGTCGCGGCACGATTGAGTTGTGGATCGAAGTAATCGTTTTTGCACTGGTTCCACTCGTACTGGTGATTCCTTTTGGCCTGATATTAGGCCTTGCGCTGGCTGCCGTTGTCTGGTTGGCGTACTTCTACGCGCGCAACATCTGGCGCAAAGTGCGCCACTATACGCCTCCTCCACCATTAGAGAACCTGAAAGTGCTCGAATGCCGGGCAGCGCTCCACATTAATGAACCGGGCCATACTTGGAGGCTTCTGGTTTGGGCTTGCGTTCGCGCTTGTTTCATTGATTGTTGATCTCATCTATTTCTTCTCAGGCTCCCTGTCAACGATCCTCTTGATTTGGGCGATTATTCGTACTATTCTTCTACCTGTTGTCGGCTATTTTCTGGGGCGTTTGGCTGGCGCGATGGCCCTGCGCCGCACACTTCCTCAAACGGAAAATGGCTATGGCAGAAATGGCATTAGCGGAAATGGCACGAATGGGAGGAGGAATGGCTCGCGTAGGCGACAACAACTGAAAACACTTTCTACTACTCGCGCTAGTGAAGAGTTGAAGGATTTGGTACCCAACGATTTACCTCTCAGGAGCACTGGCGCGCAGCGTTTTTTTCTGATGCTGCTTGTGACCTTTGTGTTCTTCTATCCCCTACTTGATTCGTTCTTATTCGGCTCCGGCACAGATGGTCGCCTTGCCGGGTTTGGAGACGCGGGTTACTATGTGATCCTGGCGCTCGGTCTGAACATCGTCGTTGGTTTCGCGGGACTGCTCGACCTTGGCTATGTGGCTTTCTTTGCTATTGGTTCTTATGCCTGGGCCATGGTTGGCTCAACGCAGTTCGGCTTTCTTACAGGGATTCATGTGAATCCCCAGTTTTGGCCCTGGTTTTTCTGGCCAATGCTACTTGGAGCAGCTCTCATTGCAGCTCTCTTCGGATTAATCCTCGGTGCGCCGACGTTGCGCTTACGCGGCGACTACCTGGCAATTGTGACGCTCGGCTTCGGTGAGATTGTACCAGTTGTCTTTACAGAACTCGATAAGTATACGAATGGCATCAATGGAATTGTTGGTGTCTATTCGCCAATATTGCCCGGCGTCGATTGGACCTCATCAACGCCATACTACTATCTGATTCTAGTGCTGATCGTCCTCACCATCTTTGTCAATATCCGCCTGCGTGACTCGCGGTTGGGCCGCGCCTGGATCGCTATCCGTGAGGATGAAGTTGCCGCTGAGTCTTCGGGTATCAATCTCGTCCATACCAAACTGTTCGCCTTTGCAGCCGGCGCATTCTTCGCAGGTGTCGCAGGGGCCTTTCACGCTGCCAAACTCGGTAGTGTCTCGCCGGATAGCTTTGGTTTCGGCGATTCCGTGATCTACCTTGCAATGGTAGTTATTGGTGGCATAGGCAGTATCCCCGGTGTGATCGTTGGAGCAATCGCAGTCTATGCAATAAACGAGTTTATCCTCGCGAACCTCGATAGTCTGGCTTCCGACCCGAGTAATATACTCTATGCAATTCACAATAGTATTACCAATGTCATTCCTGGTTTTACCTTCGGCAATATTCGCAACCTGGTCTTTGGCATCATTCTTGTCGCGATCATGATCTTCCGGCCAGAAGGGCTTATTCCAAGTGCGCGGAGACGACGCGAATTGCACCATGGTAACTATGAAGAAGTAGAAGTAGGTTCATTGGATGTGCCGCCCGGATCGGCTGAATTCGAAGCTGAGGTGCGCATTGAGTAACTGCAAGTCGGGAGTTCTCTATGAGTATTGAACAAGTCGATGGACATTCTAATCGTCCACTTCTGGAATTGAGTAAAGTAACTAAATACTTTGGTGGCCTTGCAGCAGTGCAGGAAGTTGATCTCCAGGTCTGGCCTAAACAGATTGTGAGCGTTATTGGTCCAAATGGTGCAGGAAAAACGACGGTCTTCAATCTGATTACCGGTATTTATCGACCGACATCTGGCGATATTCGTCTTGCTGACCAATCATTAATGGGTTTGAAGCCTAACGAGATAGTCAGACGCGGCATTACTCGTACATTTCAGAATATTCGCCTTTTCAACAATATGACGGTACTGGAGAACGTGCTGGTAGGAGAGCATACGCAGCTCAAGTCAAGCGTATTGGGTTCTGTCTTTCGCACACCGGGTGTTAGATATGAAGAGAGTGAGGCTCGCAAGCGGGCTGTTGAGTTACTAAGCTTCTTTGGTCCTACGTTGGTGGAGAGACAGGAAGAGTATGTGATTAATCTCTCTTATGCAGATCGCCGGCGCATCGAAGTTGCGCGTGCGCTGGCAGCTAAACCCAGGTTACTCTTGTTAGATGAGCCAACCGCAGGCATGAACGAGGCGGAGACATTGGAGGCAGTGAGGTACGTGCGGCGCCTGCGCGATGAGCTTGATCTGACGATCTTGTTGATCGAGCACAAACTGGCGGTGACGATGGGTATTTCTGACCGTATCGCTGTCCTGGATTATGGTCGTAAAATCGCCGAAGGGTTGCCGGAAGACATTCGCCGCAATGAGCAGGTGATTGCAGCATATCTTGGCAAACCGACCGTGCCCGAACAGCCGGCGGCTGAGTAGCTTAAAGAAATGAAGCAGCATATTCCTGCTCAATTTTCTGATACCCTCACTGGGTGGCGCGCTGGTTAAAAAGAGTTAGTATAACATAAGAGGTCTGTCATGTTACGATTGACAAATGTAGATACATTCTATGGCCCCAGCCAGGTATTGAACAACGTTTCTCTTGAAGTCAATCAGGGCGAGATTGTGTGTTTATTGGGAGCAAACGCGGCGGGTAAAACCACAACCATGAAAACCATTTTTGGCCTGGTGCGTCCTCGCAAGGGGAGTATCGAGTTCCAGGACAAGCGCATCGATGGGAAATTGCCCGGCGATATTGTGAGCCTGGGGATGGCTCTGGTACCCGAAGCGCGCCGTATTTTCCCGCGCATGAGCGTACTCGAGAACCTGGAAATGGGCGCGTTTATTCGCAATAATAAGTCAGAGATCAAGCAAGACATCGATCATGTGTGCGAGATTTTCCCGCGCATCAAAGAACGCTTGAAACAGACTCGCCGGTACCATGTCCGGAGGCGAACAGCAAATGCTGGCGATGGGCCGCGCCCTGATGTCTCGCCCGCGCATGATTTGCATGGACGAGCCTTCGATGGGATTATCGCCCATTCTTGTGCAAACCGTCTTCGACACCATCAAACGTGTACGAGACGAGGGTGTGACCATCTTCCTCGTCGAACAAAATGCATCAATGGCTCTCAGCCTGGCTGACCGGGGCTATGTCTTGCAAACAGGCCAGATTGTATTGAGCGATAGCGCAAAAAATCTGCTGACCAACGACCTTGTGCGCCAGGCCTACCTGGGCGGATAATAGTAACTACAAGAGGAAAGGGGTGCGGGCGCTTCACCAGCGGTGAAGCGCCCGCACCCCTTTCCTCTTGTAGTTATCCATCCAGCTTTTTGTGCAATGCCTCGATGCGCTCAATGATCTCTGCCAGGGTGGTAACGCCCAGGTCTTCCATGTCTTCGCGCAGGGTTTCTAGCAGCTCCAACATTGCCATGTCGTTGTATTCACCCTGGTCGAATGCGTCATCTCCCGTTGATGGTGCGCTCTCCTTGCCTTTTGATGTTTTAGCCATATGCTCTTCCTCCATATTCAGGTAAATAGTAAATATGCTCGTTCGCAAGCTAATAGTGGCATCACATTCTCATTCTGTCAAGATACAGGAGGATAGAGCTACGGAAATAGAAAAGAGGTGTTGGGATTTTCATAACTCCAGCCTGGTTGGGAATCTTGACCAGTGTCAACTATCGAGGGTAGACCATGTATCTTACCGGAAGTGTCTGGCGCAACGGCATAGATACCATCGCCGGAAGCCAGTTTTTGGCCTTGCCAGTACAGGCGACCCCTCGTGAGTAGAAGAAAATGCTGGCTGTCGGCGGCCCATAGATTGTTAGAAACTGGCTGTACAAGCGCATTGGCGTCGGGAAGCGTGATGGCATCGGTGTCTGGAATATTGTCGCTCAGGAGATTCTGCTGCGTTTGACCGGCGATAGTAATCAGGGAGAGGGTGTGCAGGCCATCCATCACAATAAAACGGCTATCAGGAGACCAGTAAGGCACGCTGCCGTCTTCACCATTAAATGAAAATACGCTGTGGGTAGCAAGGTTGTAGACACTGTAGGTTGCGCCAACGCTGTAGAGTATGGAATTACCATCGGGCGACCACGCGAATTGCGTGCAGTAACAGGTCGCGATGCTGGTAGCGCTGCCTGAACCCTTTTCGAGCACAAGTTGCACGGCAGGTGTTGCCGGGTTAGCAGCAGGGAGTTGTGGAGCAAAAGTGGCAATTGTAGCATAGAGCAGTAAGGGGTGTGGATGAGCCGGTTGCCACAGGATGCGCTCTAACGTGGCTGGTAGAGGATGACCGGGCAACGCTCCCTGCGTTAGTAGATGAAAGTTTGTACCTGCAAGAGTGGTCGAAAATATCCCCTGCTGAGAATTTCCTATAGTCAACAAAGAATCGGAACTGAAAGATGGAATGGAGTAGGTAGAGGGCAGCGACTTACGCGCTATACCGTTGGGCTGATCGTCTTGTGAAACAAACCAGGATGCGGCGAGAGGCAGTAAGCCATTAATATGGGTGGATTCTTCGCGGTAGAGCAGGCGATTTCCGCCATTATTCCACCAGGCATTGCTATGTTGTATAGTGGAGCTAGAGCCAATAATGGGAATAGGCATACCGCCATCAATGCTGATGATATTCAGCGTTGCAGGCAGGTCTCCGGGCAGTCCTGTAAGAGGGTTGATTTGGAGGCGTTTACCGGCGGGTGTGCTGGCGTAGTGACTATCTAGCTCGCGGAATACGAACATTTGATGGTCAGGAGACCATGCATACCCGAGAACCGGCGCATTATCGGATACTACTTCAAAGGCGTTTGCTCCATTCGGGTCAATCGTCCAGAGGTGCCCATCGCGCACAAAAGCAATCTCGTTCCCGCCCAGGTGTCCTGGGCTACAGGCTGCCAGATAGATGGAGAGTAGCAGAAATACTAACAATAAGCGATGTCGTTTCATGCGCTGAGTATAGCGTATAGTATTCCTGAAGGCAATAAGGTTTGATGCCGATGTCAGGTTGGGAGGAAGCCATTTTTTTTGAATAATCTGACAGCAGTGATGACGCGCCTGAAACAGTATGCGCGGAATATTAAGCAGGGATGAATCATGAGTCAAACTGAATACTCGCCATCACCATATATAGGGGATAGGGCGCGTTGGAAGCGCTATAGCAGTGATAGTATTCTGGCTATCGTCGGCGCTCTGCTGGTAACTGCTATCATTTTCGTCTTTCAGCTCTATCCGCGCATACCTGATATCTCGGTGGCTTACCTGTTTATCGTACTCGCTCTGGCAAGCACACGCGGAATGTTTGCGGCTGTCATAGCATCGGTGGTAGCGTTTCTCTCGTTTGACTTTTTCCTGGTGTCCCCGCTCTATACCTTCACCATCGGAAAAGTAGATGAGTGGTTAGCTCTGTTCATTTTCCTGGCGACTGCTATTACTACCGGCCAACTGGCATCGGCATTGCGCCAGCGCGCAGAACAGGCTCGAAGACGCGAACGGGAGTCCCGTATCTTGTACGAATTGTTGCGTGATACGAACCGTGAAGAAGACCTTGAACGCCAGTTGAGTATTATCGCGCGCGCTGTTGTGGATGTGTTTTCTCCCTGGGGAGTGCGGGATTGCGCTATTCTGCTGCCTGATACGCAAGGTAAATTGATAATGCATGCGAGTACTCGCGGGAAAGATGAGCCGGAGGCATTGTTGCCCGATGAAGCAGCTACTGCCGCGTGGGTAATGACACAGGCGCAAACGGCTGAATTGCATGATGTGCTGTTGGCGCCGCAGTCTTCCGATAGCTACGCGCAAAGGGTAATCTTGCGCAGCACAACCATCAATCATGCGGTGCGGCGTTTTGCGCGTATGGTGCCTCTCAAACTGGGACAGCGTGTTGTTGGCGTGCTGCGGATCTCAATGGAGGATGATGCGCACCTGTTTGGTATTGAACGAAGCCTGGGTGTCGAGCGTGAACACTCGCATCCAGATTCCGCGTTTTTCTGGTCCTTTGTCGATCAAGCGGCATCGGTTATCGAGCGCGAGCGCCTGCGGCGGGAAAGCTTGCAAGTCGAAGTGTTGCAGCGTACGGATGCGTTGCGCGCGGCGCTGCTCTCCTCGGTTTCGCATGATTTGCGCACTCCGCTTTCATCGATCAAAGCGGCTGCCAGTAGCTTGCTGCAAGAAGATGTACAATGGGATGACGAGGCGCGGCATAGTTTTGCTCTGGCGATCGTGCGTGAAGCGGATCGTCTCAATCGTCTGGTGGCGAACTTGCTCGACATGTCTCGTATCGAAGCGGGTGTGCTCAAGCCAGAGAAAGAGTGGTATCCTCTCGATGAGCTGAATTCACGACGTGTTGGGACGGATGCTGCCCATATTTCAGGGCCACGAGGCGCATACTGAAATACCCGACGACCTGCCGCCAGTAGAGCTGGATTACCTGCAAATTGATCAGGTACTCACAAACCTGCTCGAAAATGCCCTGCGCTACAATCCCCCAGGCTCTCCTATTGACATTAGCGTACAGCTTTGTGACGATAGCGTTATAGTGAGCGTCGCTGACCGCGGCCCCGGCATCCCACCCGCAGATTTGGAGCGAATCTTTGATAAATTTTACCGCGTTCTCAATTCAGAGAAGGCGGCTCGCACCACTGGCTCAGGCCTGGGCCTGGCGGTGTGCCGGGGTTTGATCGAGGCGCATGGAGGGCGTATCTGGGTTGAGAACCGGCAGGGTGGCGGAGCCATATTTCGGTTCGCGTTACCATGGAGAAGAGCAGAGGGAATGCAGCATGAGTAAAGGTGGAGCGCGTATTCTGGTTGTTGACGACGAAGTTGAGATTGTGCGAGCGTTGCAACGCAGCCTGACCGCGCATGGATTTGAAGTGTTTACCGCGCATAGCGGTGAAGAAGCTTTGGAGGCCGTGGCGCATTATCGCCCCGATGTGATGGTGCTTGATCTTGGTTTGCCGGGGATCAGCGGGCTTGACGTTTGTAGAGAAGTGCGCGCGCAATCGAACTTGCCCATCATAGTGCTTTCTGTGAAAGATACCGAGCGTGATAAGGTTCAGGCGCTTGATCTGGGAGCCGACGACTATGTTTCGAAGCCCTTTGGCGTGAATGAAGTGCTGGCGCGTATTCGTGTTGCGCTGCGCCATAGCGCACAGGTGGAGTCTGGCACAGAGCCGGTATATACGGCTGGCCCCTTGAGCGTTGATTTTGCTCACCGCCAGGTTCTGTTGAACGGGCAGGAGGTTAAACTGACACCGACGGAATACGATCTGCTCAAGGCTCTTATCAAGAATCGTGGGAAAATTTTGACGCGACAGATGCTGCTCTCCCAGGTGTGGGGAACAGGGTACGGCGCGGAATCCCACTATCTACACGTTTATGTCGGCCAGTTGCGACGCAAAATCGAACCTGACCCGGCTAACCCCCGTTTCATCCTCACCATTTCAGGCGTTGGATACCGTTTCAACGCCGACGACTGAGCAAAAAGAAGATAACCAGGACAATCAGGCTAACCACCCGGCAGTTACATACGACTATTTTCCTATAGAAGAGAGTTTTTGCCTGTTTTTGTGTAAAATAGCTTATATGTGTGTTGTTCGGGAGGGCGTCGTTGTAATGCGTAAAAAAGACTTCAAGCGAATGGAGCAGCAGATTTCGCCTGCGCAAAATACGCGCCACAAGCCCTTGCTCCTGATTCGTCCGCGAGGTTCCTCTCTCGAGCTGGATAAACTTTTCTTTTTACGTCGCCTTTCACCCGCTCGCGCTCCAAGCCTCAAAAGCGTGTTACGTATTGCGCTGAATCTCTTAGGCGCACTGGTTGTGGTAGGTGCGATCTGGTTTTTGTTGTCCGAAGCGTTGATATATGCCAATCCAGGAATAGAACTTATCAGAGCGACAAAGTCGCTGAAATGCGCAGACATAAGCCGTTGCGCTGTGCCGATTCTTAGCACGCCCGGGTCTACGCCCTCTGTAGCGTCCGAAGTTACACAGACACCTTCGCCTGTTGTACATGCATCCCCTAAGCCTACTGCTATGCCAACAAAGACGCCCACGCCGAAACCATCTCCTGATCCTACTCTTCCGCCAACGGTCACGCCTGCAACCGCGTATCTCCAGGTCACGCCGATGCCTCTGACCATCTCACTCGCATCTATCTGCGACAAAGGGCAATCCACCATACTTATATTGACGAATGCTGGTGGCTCCCCGCTGATCTGGTTCCAGGATACGACGAACAGTTCACGGGGTATCAAGATTTCAGATCCCACGAAAACCCATCTGCTGCAAACTGGTAAGTCTGTCCATGCCACAGTGAGCTGTCTTTCAACACTTGTGGTTGGTCTGTATAACCTTGCTATTGATTACAATGGCGGTGCAGTCAATGTTGCAGTAAAAATTATGCTGTGACGAATTTGAAGACTGTGTTGTCTATCGACGAGGTTGCGCGGTTATGGTAGACTTGTGCTACGCATAGGAAAGGGAACTGCTATGGATGCGCAAGCCAATTCGTTCACTAGTAGGAAACGACCTGCTCGCTTAATTGCGGCGGGGAATCGTATTAGCCTGAGAGCGGCGGCGAGCGAAGAACTATTCTCGGCAGAATTGGAGCGTATTGTATCGCTGGCCGTGCCGCACCTCTCCAAAGAACGACCGAATCTGGTGGCATTAGGGGAAGTGTTGGGTTTGCCTCTCACGCTGGCTGGCAAACGGGGCTATCTACCGCGTCGAATGCATACATCCAACGTAGCAATTACCATGCTCGCGTTGGGCTATGCGCGGCGCATCCTGCACTATCGACACCTCTACGCCGGTATTTCTCCTGTGCGTGCCCTGTTGCTTTCGCTCTCTGATCTCCTGTATCGCCCGTTTACCACTACGTTAAGCAGGCTGGCCGCGCAACATTCGATATACCTGTGCGCCAGTTCAATCGCGCCGCATGTACGCATCTCTACGTCTCTGGTCGATATCAATCGTTTAGGGCGCAAAAATGCCGTGAAGGTCTATCTGCCCGATGGGCCGGGCGTCTATAACACGGCCTTTTTATGGGGGCCAGACGGCAAGCTAATCGGCACTACCGACAAAGTATTTTTGACTGAAAACGAGCGAACTATTCTTGATTTGACCCCTGGTGATTTACAGGCGGTGCGGGCATTCAATACTGAGATGGGTAAAGTGGGTATCGCCATCAGCCTGGATGCTTTTACGCCGGAGTACCTGCGCGCGCTGGATGGGCAGGAAACGCGCATCGTCATCCAGAACGATGCTAACGACACACTGTGGGCTGCTCCCTGCAAAACCTGGGAATGGCAACCGCAGGAATGGTTGAACTCGGTGCTGGGTTCTGTACAAGATGAGTATGCCAATTTGTATGCGAATGTATGTCCAATGCAGGTGGGCAATTTTTTTGATATTGCCTTTGATGGTCAATCGACCATCAGTATAAAAAGCGATGCGGAACCTGACCCGAACTGCAATTTTGTTGGCAATGATGGCTTCACGCATACCGTGAGTGGTAAACCCATGAAGGGCAAATTCCTGGCGATGTCTCCCTGGGTGGTTGATGATCCGGGCAAGGCTAATCCCGCCTTATCGCTTGCCGAACGTCGCGCTACGCTTGAACACGTGGCGAAACAACTGCTCCCCGGCGCTGCGCGCGCCAACCAGTACCGGGAATCTGTCATATGGGCCGATGTCGAAATACCAGTATAACCCTTGCGCTTTCTCTTTCCAGACGGTAGAATAGAGAAGGTTCCACCTGTTTCAGGTACAGTAGGAACATGCAGGAATGGTAACTTGAACCCCTTTCCCAGACATGTATCGCATGTGCCAACCCCCAAGAAAGGTAGCAAGAAAGCGGAATGACTATCACTACCCGACCTCGCACTATTGGCGAGTTGCGAGAAAGTGGATATAAAGTACTCACAGTCAAAGAGGAATTGCGTAAAAATCTCATCCAGAAGATCCGGCACGGGGAAGAATTATTCCCAGGCATTATTGGCTATGAAGATACCGTTATCCCCCAGGTTGAAAATGCCATTCTTTCCGGACAAGACATCATCTTTCTAGGCGAACGCGGCCAGGCTAAGACACGTATGGCGCGCAGCCTGGCAAACTTGCTCGATGAGGTCATCCCTATTATTGAAGGGTGCGAGATAAACGATAGTCCCTTTGAACCGATATGCAAAGCCTGTCGCGACAAAGTTGAGGAGTTTGGCGATCAGGTTGAGATCGCATGGCTGCCGCGTGACCGGCGCTATGGCGAGAAACTGGCAACCCCGGATATTACCATCTCCGACCTGATCGGCGAGGTTGATCCTGTGCGCGTGGCGGAGGGTCGCTATCTTTCGGATGAACTGACGATTCACTACGGCATGATTCCGCGCACTAATCGCGGCATTTTCTGTATCAACGAATTGCCAGACCTGGCCGAGCGTATCCAGGTGGGTCTGCTCAACATTATGGAAGAACGTGATGTGCAGATTCGTGGTTACAAAATTCGCCTGCCTCTGGATGTGTATGTGGTTGCCAGCGCAAACCCGGAAGATTATACCAACCGCGGGCGCATTATTACACCGCTCAAAGACCGTGTTGGGTCAGAGATTCGCACGCACTATCCAACCACCGTCGAGCACGAAATTCAGATCATGGAGTCTGAAAGCAACCACTTCATTACTGAAGGCATGGATATCATCTTCCCACAGTTCATGAAGGAAGTAATTGCTAACATCACGCAACTGGCTCGTCACAGCAATGACATCAGCCAGCGTTCCGGCGTTAGTGTGCGCGTGTCGATCTCCAACTTCGAGAACGTGTTGAGCAATGCCAGCCGCCGCGCTATGCGCTTGAAAGAGCGACAGGTTGCGCCGCGCGTCAGTGATCTTTCCTCCATTATCGCCTCGACCTGTGGCAAGATCGAGCTTGATACGGTGGGCGATGTCAAGGAAGAGCGCGTTGTGCAAAAGCTCATCAACAACGCCATTCTTGAAGTCTTCAACGAGAATTTTGAGGTGCGCGAATTTGAGCAATTGGTGGCGGGCTTCGAGCGCGGTCTGAATGTGCAGGTGGGCGACGACCTCCCCTCGATGGAGTACGTCAACCAGCTTGCCAAAGTGGGCGGACTGAGCAAGGCTGTTGATAAGCTCAATGGCCGGGGCAGCCCCGCCAGTATTGCGTCCTCCGTTGAATTTATTCTCGAGGGCCTGCACTTAAACCGTCGGCTTAATAAGGATGAAGTGAACGGCAAAACGCGCTACCGGCGATAAAGGAACGTTCCCATGTTCAAACGCTTTTACAAAAACCGTTACGGGTACTCACGTTGGGATGGGACGCAGCGCATCGAGGGACTGGACGCGGACGATATTCTGAACGCGCTCTCGGATGAGTATCTCGAGGAAGGCAACCTGCAACAGGCGCTCAAACGTTTGATGCAGGAAGGCATGCGCACAGAAGACGGCCGCCGCTCGATGGGACTGCGCGAACTGATGGAGCGAATGCGCAACATGCGTAGCGAGCAACTGAACCGCTACAACATGGCTTCCGGCGTTATGGATGACCTGCGCGAGAAACTTGAGGAGATCAAAAACCTTGAGCGCGAGGGCATTCAGAGCCGCCTGGATGGAAAGCAGGAACCACCCGCCGGGCAGCAAAACACGCCATCCGGTCAGCCGCAAGATGGACAACAACCATCAGACCAGCAAGGGCAGCAGCAAGCCGATGGACAGCAACAACCATCGGGTCAACAGGGACAGCAGCAAGCCGGGCAGTCCGGACAAACGGGTGAAGGTGGCGATAGCGACCTTACGCCCGATCAGAAGCGCAAAATGCTGGAGATGATCGCGAAGCGCAAGCAGGAATACCTGGAGAAGCTGCCCGACGATATCCCCGGCCAGATCAAAGGACTTTCCGAATACGACTTCATGGATGACGAGGCGCGCGATAAGTTCAATGAACTGCTTGCCAGTTTGCAACAGCAGATGATGCAGCAATTTTTCCAGGGGATGCAGCAGTCGCTGCAAAACATGACCCCTGAAGATATTGCCAAAATGCGCGAGATGATTCGCGACCTCAACAAAATGCTGCGCGAGCGGCAGGAGGGACGCGAACCCGACTTCGACGCCTTTATGCAGAAGCATGGAGAGTACTTTCCCGGTGTGAACTCGCTCGATGACCTGCTGGAGCGAATGCAGCAGCAGATGCAGGCCATGCAGGGCATCATGGACAATCTTTCACCAGAGCAACGCCAGGAGCTGCAAAATCTCATGGAACAGCTTATGGGAGATGATCGCATCCGTGTTGATATGATGGAACTGGCGCAGAACCTCGAAGCCCTCATGCCGATGGAACAGGCGCGCACGCGCTACCCCTTCAGGGGCGATGAGTCGTTGCCCCTCAACGAGGCTATACGTATGATGGGACGCTTGCAGCAGATGGAGGGATTGGAAGACCAGTTCAAAGAAGCCCGCCGGCTGGATAATCTGGAAGCTATCGACAGCAACAAAGTGAAAGAACTGCTTGGCGATGAAGAGTACCAGTCGGTAGAGCAACTAAAAGAGCTGATGAAGATG
Organism: uncultured Chloroflexia bacterium; assembly: GCA_963769535.1. GTDB lineage: Bacteria > Chloroflexota > Ktedonobacteria > Ktedonobacterales > Ktedonobacteraceae > CF-113. Next base: position 502,330 of record CAVYMC010000012.1, read on the forward strand.
TTGGAGGAGGCTGGCTATATCCAGAAGCGAGGGAGCCGCTGGGAATTGACTGCGCGGGGCATCCGCAAGATTGGTCAGAAGGCGCTCCAGGACATTTTCAATAAGCTCAAGCGCGACGGTTTTGGTCGGCATCTCAGCCCGTTCCGGGGAACCGGCGGCGAGCGCACCGATGAAAGCAAGCCCTACCAGTTCGGTGATCCCTTCCTGCTCGACCTGGAAAAGACGCTGATGAATGCTATCCACCGGCGCGGCACCGGCACACCGGTTGGCCTGGAGAAGGAGGACTTTGAGGTCTATCGCACGGAGTTCACAACTCAGTCATCGACGGTCTTGATGATTGATCTCAGCATGAGCATGATCTACAACGGCTGCCAGCCTGCCGCCAAAAAAGTCGCGGTCGCGCTTGAAAGCCTGATCCGCTCGCAGTTCCCGCGCGATAATCTGCATATCGTCGGCTTCTCGTACCTGGCGCGCGAGTATAAGCCTGAAGAACTGGTCGAGATGAGCCGTATGGATAACGAGACGGGTACCAATATGGCACACGGGTTGATGTTGGCGCGACAACTGCTGGGACGCCATCACGGCGTCAATAAGCAGATTATTCTGATTACCGATGGTGGCCCAACCTACTGGTACGAAGAGGGTGAATGGCATTTCGGCTATCCCCCCAATGCTTTCGCGGAACAGCAGACCCTGCTGGAAGCGCAACGCTGCACCCGTGAAGGCATCACCATCAATACCTTTATGCTGGGCGAAGACCGCTGGATGATTAATTTTGTCAACCAACTGGCGGAGATCAATCATGGCCGCACCTTCTATGCCGATAAAAACAACCTTGGCGAGTACCTGTTAGTCGATTACCTGAACAGCAAGCGGAAAATCATCGTTTAAGCGATTTTGAGGTGCATCGCGGCAAGAACAAGGGCGACCGCGAGGGTCGCCCGTACAATACATACGCTCTTCTCGAACCGCACCGTAGTATTGTACGGGCGACCCTCGCGGTCGCCCTGGTAAGCCACAGCAGGAGGTACATATGTCGCAAGGGGATTCGCTCGATCTCTTCATGCAGAGCCTGCAAACGCTTGATCCTACTATAGGCGATCAGCAATTGCAGCAATTTCTGCGCTACCAGCAGGAGTTGATCGAGTGGAATGGCCGCTTCAATCTTACTGCGATTACCGACCCCGCAGAAATCTTGTTCAAGCACTTTCTGGATTCGGCGTCTATTCTGGCGGCTTATGATAAGCCGCAGGCGAAGGTGCTGGATATTGGCGCGGGAGCGGGTTTTCCGGGTTTGCCCCTCAAGATACTGCGCCCGCACTGGCGGGTCGTGCTGTTGGAAGCAACGGGGAAGAAGGTGACTTTTTTACGGCATATGATAGAGACGCTTGAATTGAGCGAGATCGACGCGGTGCAGGGCCGCGCCGAAGAACTGGCTCACCAGCAGGAGTATCGCGCCTCCTTTGATCTTGTAACCGCCCGCGCCGTCGCTTCGCTGCCTACGTTGCTGGAATATGCCGCGCCTTTTTGTCGTGTGGGTGGTCAGATCATCTTGCCTAAAAAGGGCGATGTAACAGAGGAACTGGCACAGGGAAAACTGGCAGCCCGGCAACTCGGAGCAGTCTTGATATCTGATAATGCTGTGAGATTGCCCGGCCTGGAAGATGGCCGCAGGTTATTCGTATGGGAGCAGGTGAAAAAATGCCCGGAGCAGTTTCCACGCAGCGGATCGGCGATGGCGAAAAAATCATTAGATAGTGTGTAAGTGACTACAATCGCATTTCTGAAAAGCTGAAAGGGTAACATATGCTACAGACAAAAATACCGGCTGGTCTGGAACGTCGTACAGAGGATTATCGACTGATTACCGGCCATGCCTTCTACGTGGATGATTTGAGACCGCCAGACGGGCGACCCGCCGCGCTACATATGGCCGTTGTGCGCAGCCCCTATGCCCATGCTGAAGTGAAAAACATCAAGACGGATGTGGCGAAGGCGTTGCCCAGTGTCGTAGCGGTATTTGCGGGCGAGGAACTGGTGAGCGATATGCGCCCGATGGAGACCATTCCCTTACCTGGTCTCAAGAAGCCGGAACGGCGACCGTTGGCGTTGGGGCGGGTTCGCTATGTGGGCGATCCGATAGCAGTTGTACTGGCCGAAAGTCTCTCTATCGCAGAGGATGCGCGTGATTTGGTAGAGGTAGACTATGAGCCTCTGCCTTCTGTCACTGACCCGGAAGCGGCGCTTGTCGCGGGCGCGCCACTGCTCTATGAAGATTTTGGTACGAATGTAGCGTTCCAATCGCAATCGGGCAAAGGCGATATTGCAGTCGCTTTTGCGAATGCCGACCGTACTATCAAGCTGCGCCTGGTCAACCAGCGCCTCGCGCCCAGTTCGCTCGAGCCGCGCGCGTGTCTGTTTGACTTTGACCCGGCCAGTGGGCTTTTTACGGCCTGGGTCTCTTCGCAATCCATCTACCGGGCGAGAGAGGCGCTGGCCGGGGTGCTGGGTATAGATCGCAGCCACGTTCGGGTATACAATGCCGAGGTTGGCGGAGGCTTTGGCACAAAAACGGGCTTCGTCGGCGAAGAAATCGTTGCCGCAAAGCTGGCATTTCAATATGGACGCCCGGTGAAGTGGATTGAGACGCGCAGCGAGAATTTGCAGGCGCAAACGCAGGGGCGCGGCCAGATCAACTATGTCGAGGCAGCATTTCAAAATGATGGGCGCTTGTTGGGCCTGAAAGTGCGCACTATTGCTGATCTGGGCGCGTTTCTGAGTTTTACGACGGCCATGGTACCAAACGGTACGCCATCCATGCTCAACGGCCCGTATCGCATAGAGGCGGTAGACAGTCAGGTTGTAGGCGCGTTTACCAATAAAGTGCCGACGGGAGCCTATCGTGGTGCGGGTCGCCCCGAAGCGTCCTATATTTTGGAACGCACCATGAACCGCATTGCCTCCGAATTGGGGCTTGATCCCGCCGAGGCGCGTCGCCGCAATATGATTGCGCCCGATGCTTTTCCCTACGCGACGGTAACGGGTGTCGTGTACGATAGCGGAAACTATCGGGTAGCTCTTGAACGCGCGCTTGAATTAGTGGATTACGAGGGGTGGCGCTCAAAACAGCGCGAACGCCGGGAAGCGGGGAATGCGCCTCTATCAGGTATTGGATTGGCTACTTTTGTTGAAATTTCCGGTGGCCCGCTTGCTCCAAACAGGCCTGGCATACCACAGGAATCTGCTACCGTGCGTATCCGGCGGGATGGAACCATCCTTGTGCAGAGCGGCGTTGCCACCAATGGTCAGGGACACTTCACAACCTTCGCGCAGATTGCCGCGACTACTTTTAAGCTTCCCGGTTCAAAGATAGAAGTTCGCATGAATGATACCGATATTCCGGCCTTCGGTTTTGGCACATTTGGCAGCCGCACGCTGCAGATTGCGGGTTCCGCCGTTTTGCTCGCCGCCGAAGCTGCGCGCGATAAAGCGTTGCAGGTAGCGGCGCGTCTGCTCGAAGCCGACCCGGCAGATTTGGTATTGGAGAATGGTAGTGTGATGGTGCAGGGGGTTCCTGCGCGTAAGATTGAACTGGGCGAACTCGCTCGCCTGGTCGAAGAGGAGCCGGGTCTGATCGAGCATGAAGCGCCCAATCCTGCTAACGGCAAACCCATCGAGGGGTTAGCCGCCTGGCGCGATTTCTTCCCACCGAACGCCACCTTCTCTTCTGGCACACACATAGCGGTTGTGGAGATCAATACCGATACTGGTGATGTGCAGGTAGTCACCTATGTGGCGGTTGATGACTGCGGGCGCGTCCTGAACCAATATCTTGTCGATGCCCAGATACACGGCGCGCTGGCGCAGGGTATCGGGCAGGCCCTCTATGAAGAAGTGATGTATGACAATGCCAGTGGACAGCTACTTACTGGCACCTTGATGGACTATACGTTGCCAATCGCTGGACAACTTCCTGGCTTTGTCACGGAGACCGTGGAGACGCCTTCTCCGCTCAACCCACTGGGCGCGAAGGGTGTAGGCGAAGCGGGTTGCATCGGCGCTCCGCCCGCCATTGTCAATGCAGTGTTGGATGCGCTGGCCCCGCTGGGCATCAAGACCATCGATATGCCGCTCAAACCTGAAAAGGTCTGGACGCTTATCCGGGCGGCTCGCGAAGGGAAACTTGAACAGCCAGACCCCACACCTCCGCCAGTGTTTAGCACAGAGGTCAAATTAGACGATGATAGCCGGCCTGCTTTCTTGTGATGCGCGCCACCTGAGTTCGACCATCAAAATCTGTGGGCGTTGCGCGGGTAACGAGCATCAAATTCAGGTTCCGCCAGTACGTCCTGCACCTGGATCGTTCTGCCGCGCTGGGGGCTGACCGAGATCAGGGCAATTGGCGTTTCCAGCAACTCTTCGATGCGCTTTAAGTAGCTCTTTGCGGCTCGCGGCAGATCTTCGTAGGTAGCGATGTTGGAGGTATCGCATAGCCAGCCTTCTACTTCTTCATAGACTGGTACGCAGGCCGCGAGGTCGCTTTGTGTGGCGGGAAGACTGTGAACGAGCTTGCCGTGAAGTTGATAGGCGGTGCAAATCTTAATAGTGGGAAATGTATCAAGCACGTCGAGTTTTGTTATAACGACGGCGTTCATACCGTTCAGTTGCGCGACAAAGCGGCCCGCGACGGCGTCGAACCAGCCGCAGCGACGCGCGCGGCCCGTGTTGGTGCCAAACTCATGACCACGTTTGCTCATTTCCTGACCCGCCGCGTCAAAGAGTTCGGTTGGCATGGGGCCGCTGCCCACGCGGGTGATGTACGCTTTGTAGACGCCAATCACGCGGTCTATCGAATGCGGCGGCAAGCCCGCGCCACTGGAAGCGTTGCCGGCCATGGTTGCCGATGAAGTGACGTAGGGATACGTGCCGAAGTCGATGTTGAGTAATGCGCCCTGGGCTCCTTCAAGCACAATGGTTTTGCGTTCAAAAAGCGCGTCATGTAACATGGCCTGGGTGTCTGTAATCATCGGTCGCAGGCGTTGCCCGTAGCCGAAATATTCGCCATGAATTTCTTCGAGAGAGAGTGGTGGTTGCCCGTAAATTTGCGTCAGCATCCGGTTCTTTTGCTGGAGAATCGAGGCAAGCTTGGAGCGGAAGGTGTCAACATCGAGCAGGTCGGCCATGCGAATGCCGATACGAGCGTGTTTATCAACGTAGGCGGGGCTGATGCCGCGTTGCGTGCTGCCGATCTTATCCGCGCCCCGCGCCTCTTCTTCCATTTTGTCGAGCAGAAAATGATAGGGCATGACCACATGCGCTCGTTCGCTGATGAAGAGGCGCGAGGTATCGATACCCTGGCTTTGTAGTTCCTGTATTTCATCAAGCAAGCCTTTGGGATCGACCACCATGCCATTACCGATGATGCAGGTTGTGTTAGGGAAGAGGATGCCAGACGGCACTAACCGAAAAGCAAACTCGCTCGTTTCATGCACCACGCGATGTCCAGCGTTATTTCCGCCCTGGTAACGCACCACGAGGTCTGACCGCGTGGATAACTCATCAACAATCTTGCCTTTGCCTTCGTCGCCCCATTGCGCTCCAATAACTGCCAGTACCGCCATATGTCTGCGTCCCTTCTGCTCATCTGAATAGTCTGCTTTCGTACCCATGCTATGCTACATTACTGAACACTCGATAGTCAAATCCTAGCGATGGAACTATTGTTGCTTATTGGAACTTGAAGCTGTTGAGCATGGTCTGGAAGTTATTGACGTAGAAGGTGGTGAATTGTAACGCGGGCCACTGCAAGTCGATAATGAAGGCACTGCCCCCGTGAACTGTCGCGTATATCTGGACCTGCTCGGTTGCGTTGTTAAGCTGGTATGATGCCGTCTGGTAGGTCCAGCTTTCTCCGCCAATGTTCATACTAAAAGTAGCAGTTGGCGCGGTATAACCGGGATTTGAGGCATAGTTGGTGGTCAAATCATTTTTGATGAGAGTGATAGCATCACTTGTGGTTGCTCCGGGCGTTTTGAAAATGGAGTAGGCATCGGTTTGTTGGGGATCGTTAAACTCGATCGATGTTGTAGCTGGCGTAGTTTGTTGCCAGCCATTGGGAGATTCGACCTGGAAGCCATTCGTGATGCAGGGGGTATTGCAGAAAGAGAAGCCGTTGTCCGGTGTCGCCGTCGGCGATGGAGTGAGTGTCGGCGACGGAGTGGGCGATGGCGATGGTGATGGCGTGAGACTCGGCGTTGGGCTGGGACTCGGCGCAGTCGTTGCTGTAACGGTGGGCGTTGCGACGACTTTCGCATTGTTTTTATGCACCAGGTAGAGAATGCCAAATGAGCTTACGGCAATAATGGCGCACGCCAGGCAGATGATGGCGATTACCAGTACCACATTATTGTTGCGCTTTGGCGGCGGTGTCATGCCCGGGCGCGATCCATACGCCTGCCCCGTCTGGTAGATGGGCGCCTGTGGGAAACCGGGAGGAGCAAAGTTGTTTGTCTGCATCGGTTGACCAAACTGACTCGCGCCTGGAACTCCTCCTTGCGCGGGTATGCCAGAATAACCCTGTTGTGGATAGCCTGCCGGGTAACCTGGTCTTTGATTTGGCGGAATAGACATGGCCTCGGTGGCATCCTGGTAGAACTCGCCTTGCTGCTGTGGGCCAGAAGAACGCATGGCTGACTGGTTAGAGTTGGGCGATAATGGATATGCTGTGGAGGGGATACCCGCGTTATAGCTTCCCGTGCCGGGCTGCGTATTGTAGGGGCTATTGAGTTGTCCACTGCGCGTGGGTGGCGTCTGAACCATCTCCGTAGGCATACTCGTCGGTCTGCCTGGCGCGCCGCACTGCCCGCAGAAAACCTCGTTTGGGTTTAACTCATTTCCACAATTTGGACATTTCATTCCCGTTACCTCTATTCAGAAAGTACGTGTAGCAACACGTCAGGTAATATTTCCGCTATCAATAGTGTTTTTTGGAACATCTTATCGGCGTTCATTATAACGCATCTTGCGTTGCGTGGCTACTCATCATCGAAGCGCAGAGCAATTTGTTGTAGCCCTTCATCCGCGTAGTGATGATAGGCCATAAAGGAAGATACAGGCAACATGCTCAAAAAATCTTGTTCCTCTTGTAATAACGTAGGAGCGCGATCAAAAGGCCCACTGATAATCAACCAGACCCAGGGGATACGCTGCTCTACGTTGATGCGCTTCATATTCTTGCGATCAGTGCTGCTAGCTCTGGCAAAGCCGGTCGGATGGCTATGATATGCCCCAATGACTCGTCCGGGATATAGGAGATCGACATGCAGCAGGTCTTCGGGATCAAATTCAAAGTATACGGGCGAGTCAAAAGGGTTGCGCAATGGGTGCGCCGCTTCAACTTGCCAGTTGCCCGTTTCGTCGATACTTCCGATTAACACTCCACACGCTTCAATACGCCGCCTTTTGTAGACATCTAACAGCAGTGTCTTTTTAGCAGCCGCGCTCAACCTGACCTGGGTATCCGCCTGTTTGTGCATATACTGTGCAACATCCTTTTACAACAGAGAAAATCGCGTTGTGATCAACGTTTGTGTTCGTGATGCTCGCGAATCATATCAATCACAATAGCCAGCGCGATTACGAACGGCGCATCTACACCCTGCGCGACATCAACGGCGTAGCTATCGCGGAAGAGCGAGAACTGGCGACCGATCTGCGCCAGCAGGTTGCCATTGTCATCGGTGACAGAAAAGTCCCAGTTCCAGACATCGCCCTGAACGTGGAAGGCCATACCGTTGTCGGCCTGGATCTTGAAGCTCTCGCCGAAAAAGCGAAACTGCTCGTGCATACTGGCCGAGAACATGCCAGAGCGGTAGATTTCATAATGGGGCATCAATGAAATTACCTGCTGTTTGATTTGTACCAATTCCTGGCCGGTGCGGATGTCGAACATTTCCAGATTGTCGCCAATATGGAAGAATTTGCCGCGTATCTCGAAGACGGGGTTGCCTGCCTGGTCGCGCACAACGAAGGCCTCGGTAAGGCTCCAGGCTCTTTCTCGAATATGGTAACGCATGATGAAAAACTCCTTTTTCTGTTTTTGTAAGGGAATTTATGCTTTGAGAAATTGCGTGGCTGAGTAACTGCGCAAATCGCCGATATGTAAGACGCTGATTTCGGGTGTGAAGCCGTCGGGATGCTGGTTCACGGCATATTTGCCCTGCTTGACGAACACAGTGGTCAGTTCATCACCCATGATCAAACGACAATCCGCGAGAATTTGCGGCTTATCGTCAATTATGACATAGCGGTCAGCTGGATAGAGTCGTTTGATCTCCTCCAGATGCTGCTGCTTGTGTTTGTAGATCAGCACGCGGCCCTCAACGGTTTCAGCGAGATTGCTGCGAAAAATCTTTTCGGCCTGATAGAACATGTCACCGTCAGAGACGATGACGGTCAATCCCAGCGTTCTCAGGTAGTGCAGGGTCTCAAGGGCAGAGGGGTAAAGTTTGTCGTAAAATGGATAGTTATCAAAGATCGAGTGAACATGCCGGTAGGTTTCTTCGTCCAGCACGTTCAGCGGGGTTTCGGTGCGCAGTCGCTGCAGGGCCAGCGGGATGTTGACTACTTCAGATTCAATACGCGCCTGTTCGTAGATTTCCCAGAAGCGCGTCGTGAGCTGTTCCCCCATCTGAACCTTGAGGTGTTCGTTGATGTCATCCTTAACATCATCATTGGCGATCAAGGTGTTATCGACATCGAGTAAAAAAACCAGTGTTGGCAAGTTCCACCTTCTTTTAGCTCTCTAAGCTTAACTCTGCTTTCAATGAGTATCGGGTTCAAACTCGACTGTGCCGCTTTTGCCGCCGCCTTTGAGGGCGATATAGGCCTGTTCGAGGGTGATGGTGGTGTCAACGCCTTTGCACATATCGTAGATTGTCAGTGCGGCTACCGTTGCGGCCGTGAGGGCTTCCACGTCAACGCCCGTTTTGTAGTGCGTGCGCGTGCGGGCCTCGATGAAGACGAGACCTTGTTCGCTATCCAGCGTGAATTGCAGGTCAATATGCGTCATGGGCAGTTGGTGACAAAGGGGAATGAGTTGCGGTGTCTGCTTGGCGGCCATGATGCCGGCAATCTTTGCCACTTCCAGCACACTGCCCTTCGCAACCGAGTTGGTTTCGATCAGGCGCGCGGTTTGCGGCAGCATACGCACCCGCGCTTTTGCTACAGCCTCGCGCGTCGTTTCCGCCCGTTCGGTCACATCCACCATGTGGATATTGCCGCTTTCGTCCAGGTGTGTCAACTGGGAGTTGGATTGCTCGGTCATCATTTCCATCGCTTTCGATTAAATTGACTTACTTCTCGCGGGAAGAGTAAATAAAGGGGTTCAGCACATCCTCGTATTCAAATAGCTCATCTGAATTGAAGAAACGCGCAATTTCGACTTCCGCTGTTTCGAGTGAGTCGGATGCATGTACCAGGTTGGCCTGCACGCTCATCGCCAGGTCGCCGCGAATGGTGCCGGGAGTAGCCTCGCGCGCTTTGGTGATGCCGCACATCGCGCGTACCGTATTGACGCAATCGACCCCTTCCCAACAGCTGGCTATAATGGGGGTGCTGCGCATAAAGGTCTTAATTTCTGCGAAGAAGTCGCGTCCGACCAGGTGGCTGTAATGTTCGTCAAGTAGATCATCAGATAACGCCATCATTTTGATGCCGGCCAGCTTCAAGCCCTTGCGCTCAAGACGCTGGATGAGTTCGCCAACCAGGTCGCGCTGCATGGCGTCTGGTTTGATAAGTACTAACGTGCGTTCCATGAATATAGGGTATCCTTTCTTTTTGTCCATTTATGGCATGTTTTTTCATGACTTTTGTCCGTACCCATTGTAACGTTTACGCTGGAAAATGCAAGCCCTTCGCGCTTCCCACCTGTGTTATGATCTATGCAAAAGAAAGTCTCTCCCGGAATAGATGCGAGCGATATGAAGGTTATTTTTCGCAGTAAAGATTTTGCCAGCATTGATGGCGCTGGCCTGGGATTTAACAACCGGCGTCCGGGCGCGGCTGCCTGGCATTACCAGGGGCGCGTGCAGCATCGACAGTGGCAGGGTACATATGAATGCTCCTGGGACGGGCCGCAGTTGCTTTGGACGGTGCATGGGGATGAACGGCTCTTTGCGCTGGCGGCTGCGCTCAAGGCGCGCGGGTTACAGGTGGAAGTCAATCAAGATCAAGAAGCATAGAAGTGTAAACACATGGATATGGATTTGACTATTTCGAGTGAACAGAAGCGCTTTCTGCTCCTGATGTCGCCCGCCACCTACCGGGCGGGAGCGTTTTTGAGCGCGGCGAAGAAACTGAAGCTGGCGGTGGTGGTAGGCATTGATCTGCCCGAAACGCTTTCGGAGTTCTGGCATGTGCCGCTCGGCCTGGATTTCGCGAATCCGCAGGCTTCCGTGCGCACTATCGTTGAATATGCGCAAGAGCATCCTATTCATGCTGTTCTCTCGGTGGATGATAGCGCGTCCGAGCTTGCCGCGCTCGCCAATGCTGCGCTCGGACTGGCGCAAAACTCGCCACGAGCGGCGGAGGCGGCGCGGGATAAACTGCTGATGCGCACGCTGATGTCGCAGGGCGGCGCGCCCTGTCCCATCTTTCGCCCGTTTTACCTGCGCGACGATCCCTCTGAAATCGCCGGGCAGGTCAGCTATCCCTGCGTGCTGAAGCCGACGCGCCTGTCGGGGAGTCGCGGGGTGATACGCGCAGATGATCCATCGGAATTTGTGGCGGCTTTTCAACGACTCAAACGCATGTTGCTGCACGAAGGCTATTCCGAGTACGAAACGGTATTCCTGGTCGAAGACTTCATTCCTGGCTTCGAGGTGGCACTGGAAGGGCTGCTCACGCATGGTCAATTAAAAACGCTGGCGTTGTTTGATAAGCCCGATCCATTGGATGGCCCGTTCTTTGAAGAAACGATTTATGTTACACCCTCGCGCCTGCCCGCAGAAACTCAGGCTGCCATTGCGCATTGTGTCTCTGTAGCTGCCAGATCGCTCGGCTTGCAGGAGGGGCCGGTCCACGCCGAGTTGCGCGTCAACGAGCTAGGCCCCTGGATGTTGGAGATTGCCGGGAGATCGATTGGTGGACTCTGCTCCACCGTGCTGGAGTTCGGCGCGGGCATGTGTCTCGAAGAATTGATCTTGCGTCACGCTGTTGGAGAAGAAATCACCGCCATCGAGCGCGAAAACAACGCTGCCGGGGTGATGATGCTCCCCATTCCATCGGCAGGCATCCTCAAAGCTGTGCGTGGCGTCGAAGAGGCGAAGCAGGTACCGCTCATCACCGGCATAGAGATTAGCGCGAAGCTAAATTATCCGCTTGTTCCTCTGCCGGAAGGCGCGAGCTACCTGGGCTTCATCTTCGCGCGCGGCGAAACGCCCGCAGAGGTGGAGGCTGCCATTCGCCAGGCGCACAGCCTGTTACATTTTGAAATTCGGCGCGAAATACCCGTTTTGCGCCCGGTTTGAGCAACGAGCTGAACACAAATAGCTTGTAAGTGATGTCTCTACTGCTCAGGGGATGACGTTTTGATAGGCGTGGGCGAAACTCGTGCCTGGGAGAGGAATGCCCAGTTGTTCTGCTTCACCACGCGCAGGTACATATGCGTCTCGGTTTGCTGTACTCCTGGGACTTTATAAAGTTTCTCTGCCAAAAAGCTCAACAGGTGATCGTTATCCCGGCAGACAACTTCGGCCAACAAATCGGAACTTCCCGCGCAGATAATGAGATAGATTACCTCATCGAAAGCAGAAATCTCCCTGGCAACTTCCAACAGCCGCTCTCCAGAGACGCGAATGGAGATCATGCTGGCGAGCGAAAAGCCCATTTTTAAGGGGTTGGTGATGGCGACGATCTGCATGACCTGATTGTTAATCAGGTTGGCAACCCTTTGCCGCACGCTGGCTTCCGATATTCCCAGTTCTGCCGCCAGCTTGGTGAATGGGCGGCGTCCATCGAGTTGCAGCGCTTCTATGATACGCTGGTCTATCTCATCTATTGTGCTTTTAGCCGAGTTATTATTCTGATCCATGATGAGCCTATACTAACATCTTACGGCACTGTATGCAATAATTTGCGGACCAATTTTAGCATATCATATGATGTAGGCATGAGTATTTGATGAGCGTAAACTCCGTGAGAAAGGATAGTTGTCATGTCTCCCACCCCTGCCTCTCGTACCGGCCTTATTTTCGATGAACGGTTTTTACGCCATGATACAGGCGCGCAGGCCACTGTGCGAATGCGTAATGGTTCTTTTGATATATCTCCTGAAGGCCATCCCTCATCGACGAGTATCACAAAGCGCATCAAGGAATTTCTCGACGGTGCGGGTTTGACCGCTATGATGCAGCCTGTGGCAGCGCGCGCTGCCAGCGATGATGAACTGGCTGTCTATCATACACGCGAATACATTAAAGGCGTAAGCGCCCATGTGCAAGGTGGACCCATGCATGGCGTGTGGGGAGAGATCGAGAGCGATACGCCGCTCAGTTCTGGCTCTTTCGACGCGGCGGTCTATGCCGCGGGTGGGTCTATGAACGGAGTGCAGGCCATTATGCAAGGCGAGGTGCGCAATGCCTACGCGCTGCTGCGACCGCCGGGACATCATGCTATGAGTGATCGCGCTATGGGCTTCTGCATCTTCAACAATGCTGTTGTTGCGGCGCATTATGCGCGTAATACCTTTGGCCTGGAACGTGTGATGATCGTGGACTGGGACGTGCATCACGGCAATGGCACACAGGATGCCTTCTATTCCGATCCAGGAGTGCTCTTTGTCTCGCTCCACCAGCATAACTGGTACCCCAAACTATCTGGCGAGCTTGAACAGGTGGGCAGCGGCTCAGGGGCTGGTTACACCGTCAATATCCCGCTTCCGGCTGGAACTGGCGATAGGGGCTATCGCGCCGCCTTCGAGCAACTGGTAATACCTGTCGGGCTGCAATACCGCCCGCAACTCATCATCATCTCCGCGGGACAGGATGCCAACTGGCTCGATCCACTGGCCCAGAATATGCTAACGATGGCCGGGTTTCGTACCATCTCTACGCTCATGCTTGACCTGGCGGAGGAAGTCTGTAATGGTCGGCTGCTTATGCTGCAAGAGGGCGGTTATAGCGTGGCATATGTGCCGTATTGCACGGTTGCCGCCGTTGAACCGCTCGTCGGCATTGATCTCGGTATCGTTGATCTCTATGCGGGATCATCCGAAGTTGATCGCTGCATGACCATCCTGACGCAAGAGACGCGGGATGCGCTGGCAGCAGCTAAGAAGTGGCATTGCAACTGGTGGGAAATGTGATTTCCTATAGCCATTGACTATATTGCCCATCCTTCAAAAAAAGGTCGTCATCTACCCACACTTCGCCTTGCTCTCTAAGATCACATACCATATCCCAATGCAGCGAGGAAACGTTCAGTCCGCCTGATTCAGGATAACTTCGGCCCAGCGCTATATGAAGAGTACCGCCAATCTTTTCATCGAATAACGTATTGCGGGTAGCTTCGCGCACTCCGTAGTTTGTGCCAAAGGCGAACTCACCAATACGCCTGGCTCCCTCATCCAGATCGAGCATACTCAGTAGAAAATCTTCACCTGCAGCCGAATGAGCTTCAATAACCCGGCCACGCTCAAAACGCAAACGGATATCATCGACGGGATGACCATCGTAGCTACTGGGGAGAGCAAAGCGAATGATTCCCTGCGCGCTATCTTCCACCGGGCCGGTGTATATTTCACCATCTGGGAGATTGATACGCCCATCGCATGTCAAAAATGTACGGCCTTCGATTGACAGGGTGAGATCGGTATCTTTACCGATAACATGAACCTGTTTACGACCTCGCAACCATTCAATAAGCTCTTGATGCCGTTCAGATAAAGCCAGCCAGCTTGCCAGGGGATCAGGGTCATTCAGCAGGCAGGCATTGCTCATGAACTCCCAGTAGTCTTCCAATGACATGTTAGCACTCTGGGCGTAGGCGTTGGTGGGGTACTGTGTGTAGCACCAGCGCATATCACCACGCGCAGCGCGTTGCGACCAGGTGGTCATAGTTGCCTCATACGCTTTGCGTATCTGGGCCGAACGTTTTGGGTCCACGTGTGAGAGACGGCGCGTATTGGTATCAGCATCAATGTATAGCAGGCGATCAAAGCGTTCGTTAATCAACTGCTTGAGCGGTGAGACAAAGTCAAGCTGCTCATCACTGGCTTCTTTCAAATAGATTTCATCCGCTTCGTCCATCTCCAACTGTAGCTCGGGATGCGCGCCGGCGCGTAAGATTTCACGGTAGACTTCGCACACCAATGGTATCGCTTCGACTCCCGCCATAACTGCTACAAGTTGCCCCGGTTGCACCGCGAGCGAGTAGCGAACCAACACCTGTGCCATACGGCTAAGCCTACTCTCTGAAAATATCATATATTGCTGCTCCTTTACATATTCGTAGCTGCACTGCCTGTGGCTTTAGTGTATCAAAGTGGAGTGACGATATGCAAAAATTTGGGCCGCGCGGACCTTATGAGGCAGAACGAGCGTATAGATATGACCAGATATTCACACGCGAAAAGTTAGAGCACGAGGGGAAATAGTGTGTCGATTTAACATGAAAAACAGATTTTGTTGCTACTGATTTGTTATGCTTATCTATGAAGTAGTACCGATGGAATGTACAAAACGCTCAATGTTTCAGTACTACACTCAAATCGTATTATTTTATGTATATCGATCAAGACATACACTTGAATTCCTATTTTAGAAAGCGTATGTGGAGGGCGAGCATATGGAAAGGGGGCTTTCTATGCATGGGTCGTATGACGGCAAGCGCAATAGCACGCATAAATCATTGCGAACGGTGCTACTTGCCATACTCTTTCACACCTACTGGCCCAAACGTCTTACGCGCCACGAGATCACCAGTCAACTGGCCTTTTATTATGGAGATACTTCTACCCCCGCGCTTTACCGCGATTTGCAGACGCTGACAGGAATACCTGTTGAAGAACTTCCCGAACCTGACGATGAGCTTCTGGCTGAGTGGTGCGTAAAACAGAGGGACTTCAAGCGGCTGGCGATCACCTATGACCGGCATACTGTTACGTTTGGTCTGGCACAGTCATTTTTTACTCTTGCTATCAGCGAGGATGAAGCGCGTGCCTTCGTTGCGTTGCGGGAGGGTTTCGCGCCGGGTACCCCCTATGCCGACGCGGTACAACATCTATTGCGGCGCTGGGAGTGGTTGTTTACCGAAAAGAGCCGCCAGCTTGTGCGCCAGAAGCATAAACGGCACGCGCGACCTGTTCTGCTGCCGCTGTCGCCTGTAGTAGATTACAGCCAGCATGGTGAGATTATCTTGCTATTGGACCAGGCGTTGGAAGAGGGCGCATACGTCTCGTTCGCTTATACTCCGCTGGCACAAAGCTGGGACGACGAACCTGTGCGCCATGAACATGTCGAGCCGTTTGAGTTGGAGTACCGGGACGGACACTGGTATTTTACGGCCTTTGTCTTTGATCTCAACATCTTTCTAGATTATCGCGTTGATCGCATTCGTCCGGGTTCGCTACGCAAGGAGCATGACCGGTACTATCCCGGAGCGCGCCAGCGTTCAGGGGTGAAGATTCGTTACTGGGTTTCGCCCATGTTGGCGCGGCACGGCAGCTTGAGTGTACGCCTGCGCGACCAACAGGTGACGATGCTGGATGGAGACCAGGGGGCAATGGTGGAGGGGATTGCTAAATCGGTGTGGTGGGCCAGGCGGCTGCTTCTGGGGTATGGAGAACAGGTGAGGGCGCTGGAGCCGGAACAATTGGTGAGGGCTATGCGGGAGGCGACGCAAAGTATGAACAAGTTGTACGAAGAGGAAAAATAATGCCGCCCTCTGAGGGCGGCATTGTGAACCAATTCCAGACGGACAATAGTGGATACGCTCACCTTATAAGTATTGTTTCAATCGCAGATGCGAATATTCACTGTGGTTTACATTTTAACATACTATGGAGGGGTTAAGCAAATAATCTGCAAAGTCTTGCGGCTTTACAACCTCTAGCTTTATAATTAGGGTACAGACACATTTTATGTATTAACTCTCACGTTTATATATATTGACATAAGCATTTTTATCTGTTAAGCTTTGCAAGAAGCGTAGCTAGATGAGTTATGCTTTGTAACTCATATCTTGAGGAGGATAAAAATGCTCAAGAAGAATTTCTCGGAGTCTGAGAAGTTGAAACTAGCCCTCGGCAGTTTCAACGAGGGGATCGTAGTAACTAAGTACTGTGCTAAGCATGGTATATCGCGGAGTGTTCTGTACCGCTCACGGAAAGAATTGTTAAACCTCCTTACGGAGTTGCTACAGAAAAAAACTTTTTGAAGAGCTTTGGACGCAATAGCAAGGGTGGACATGATGGCAACTCATGTCTACCCGGAGGTGAATGCATTTAAGGAGGCGAATAGGTGGAAGGCAGTCATCTGAGCATCTTACCAGTCTACTCGGCACTACACATACAGTTTCAAATTGGGACTATGCGCCTACTCAAGCACCAAATGGAGACTTGGGAAGCTATCAATGACGATAGCGTGGATGTCGTTTTCAATACCGCTATGACAGGTGATGGGAAAAGCCTTGCAGCGTATTTGCCGGTTTTCAAGGACGGCAAAGCAGCTATTGCTATGTACCCGACCAATGAATTGATCCAGGATCAGTTTCATGCCTTGCCGCATTATGAAGAGCGGCTGGATATTTGCCTGCCGCGCAACGCCATCATGTATGGCGAAGAGATCACGCGCATCATGCGGGAGCGCGATATCACTGTGCGATTGGAAGCGGTGCGGAGGCTGCTGAAGCGCAATCCGATCCTGCTTACCAATCCTGACCTCGTTCACCTGATCATGAGCCATCAATACGGTTGGGATTACCTGCGGAAAGAGTTGCCCACGCTGCTCTCCGCAAATTTCGATTACTTCGTCTTCGACGAGTTTCATGTCTTTGGCGTGCCACAAATCATTAACGTGATGAACATGCTTGCCTACCTCGCCGTCAATTACCGCGATAAGCCAGAACAGCGCAAGAAGTTCGTTTTTCTCTCAGCCACGCCGAACAAGCTCATGGATACTCTGCTTGAACGCAGCGGGTTGCATACCAGAACGATCAAAGGAAAGTATAGCTCGACAGAGCAAGAAGATTATCGCTGCATCTTGCAGCCGTGCGAGCTGGAATTGCACGAACTGAGCCTGGAGACGCCTATCGAAGCCTGGGTTGAGGAACACCAGGAAGAGATGCTGGCCTTCTTCCATCAGTATCCACGATCGAAAGCCGCGATTCTGGTGTATTCAGTGGCAACGGCGCGCAGATTGTATGCTAGCCTGTATAAGTTCTTTGAAAAGCAGCATGGTATTACTGTCGGCGAGAATACAGGGCTGACGTATCGCGACGAACGGCGCGCGGCCCTTGAAAAGCAGATACTCGTTGGCACATCGACTGTCGATATCGGTATCGACTTCCGTATCAACTATCTCGTCTTCGAGGCATCTAATGCCGGATCGTTTTTGCAGCGCTTTGGTCGCCTGGGTCGTCACGAAGGTTTCGATGCCTATCGCGCGTATGGATTGATCCCGCGCTTCGTGCTGGAGCGCTTGCAGCAATCGCTAGAAATGGAAGGCGAAGTTGATCGCGAGTGCTTCAACGAGGCGGTGCGCGCAGCCTTCCCGGTGGAGGCAGAGTTCGAGGGTTATACGCGGCGCTGGGGCGCGATACAGGCGGCGCAGGTGCTGGCAGCTTTGCAAAGCGAAGGCAAGAAGGATGCCAACGACGCTTTTCTGGCTGCTCTGACAGATGAATACGAGCGGCTCTATGGCTCAACCGAGCAGCCCATCATGCCGAAGAAGGTCAAGCAGTTCTGGGGGCTTCAGAAACATCAACCGGAAGTCGTCGCAGAATTGAGCAGTTTTCGCGGTCAGAGTCCGCTTTCCTGCGGCGTCTGGGACGTGGATAATCATCTCAAGACCTACGATTTGTTTTTCTTGATCGCCAACGCCGAGATTGAGGTCATGACTGAAGCTGCGTTCATAGACGAGGTCAAACGGCGCATACAAAAAGGTGAGGAGCATGTCTACGAGCGCGATTTCCGCGATCAACTACTCTACCTCAAAGTTCACTCGTATATTCCCGAACGTCGGCAGTTGATACTTGGCTTGAATCGCGATCTGGTCAGAGAGACAAACATAATGCATCAGGCGCTGGAACTGGGCGGCTTCTTTGTACAGGAACCGGTGTTTATTTGGAAAGATCGCGTCAATAAGGCACTCAGGGCGAAAAAGCTGGTGTGTGTCTTCAGTGATATGTCGCGCCTGGAACTCAAGCGGCGGCTGAACCTGCCCGCGCTCTTTCCGATCCAACGTGTGCTGGATATGACGAGCGGAGAATATTCTGTCGCTTTTGGGCAAGAGGCGCTACTACTCGATTCGCTACTTTTCTGGCGCAAAACCAGGGGCGACCAGGCTATGTACTTGTAATAAAAACTCTGTACCATATGAAAGGAGGGGTTGTATTCGATGTTTTTTCGTGATTTTCTCGCGCGCGCAGTTGATGCTAGCGATGAGGTGACGCGCGCCTTTGTGGAAACGATGGTCCCCAGGCTGATAGTTCACTACAGTGATACATCGGCCAAAGGTGGCGATCATAGCAGGGATGACATGTATGACGAGCAAACGAAGCGCAAATTTGAGGAAAAAGATGATCAGAGTATGCTCAGTCACCAGCTCAATGGCATTTTTCCCGCGCTGCGCCTGCTCAACATCCTTGAAGAAGAAGACCTTGTAACCATGCCATATTCCGACATCGAGCGACAGGTGTACATCCTGTCTTATCTGATGCACGATGTCAACAAGATTCTCAATATACGCGATCTGGAAACACGCACGCGCCCGGCGGTCGAGGAGGCGAAAACACTCATTACTGGCGAACTAGAGCAATGTGGTGCGGATGCCTTTTTCCCCGGCTGGCGAGCGTATCTGGAGGATATCGTCTATCTGGTAGTCAATACCCAGGAGCAGTGGGGGACGCACCTGAACACCTATGCATGGAATCTGCGGCTACCAGAGCGGCGCATCCTGGAACTGCGACGACTCTGCACCTATTCCGACTGTATCGCCTACCTGTTGCCTATGCCTTCTGCAATTCTCCCGACAGGAGATGCTCGCAAGTTGAATAACATCCTGGCCGAGTTAAGCGACGACGAACTGGTTTTTACCTTTCACCAACTGCGCGAGGTGCGCGGTTTGCTCACCAATGTTATCAATGATAGTCTCGTCAATATCTACACGGACTCCGGGCAGCGTGGCGGCATCTGGCCATATCTATTCTTCTCGGACGGCGTAGTCTACATCGCGCGCAAGAAGCTTCAGTTGACCATTGCAAGCGAACAAGTTGTAGAGGCTGTGCAGGCTCACCTGCGAGAAATTTGCGCTCCCAGGATCAAGCAGGGCGCGCCGGGCTTCAAGTTCGACAACAAAGGTATCGCCAAGCATCCTGAGTATTACTTCGATTTTCTCTCACTCGAAGAGTATGCGGAACTGCTGGCGCGCTTCATTATCATCGTCACGCGCAATGATGTAACGGCGGGACCGTTGGAGAAATTGCGCCAGATGCAGGGACGCCGTGAGATTCCGGCGGATATCGATCTGAATTTCGCGCCCGATCCGCGCGCAGGTATGGTGAGCCGTTTCCTCTCGATAGTCTTTCTGACACTGTTGAACAGGCTCGACAAGAAGCAGGATGCACTACGCGAGCGCGTTGAGAAGGCCGTAGTGGAGCGACTTGGGCTGACGGCGTACTGGGGACAATCGAAGGCGATTCCTGAACAAGGGTGGCACAGAGTATCGTTGGTTCTGGCTGGGCCTCTGCTACCTGCGTGATCACCCAGGCATCCACGAAAACGATAGACCGGGCAACCTCTTCGATGTCTTTACCGCGACGCTCCATCTGGTGATTGAGATGGCGGGTGAGCCACTGCGCCAGACGATGCCACAGAAATACCTGTCGCAGCTCGTTCCATATTTAAGTAGTGTTGTCGAGTTGCCACAGGTTATGCGCGATGGCGGCACGCTGCCAGATTTTGCCGCCGAGATGGAGCGGTACGCCAACGCCAAGAAAAAGAGTGGCAAAGAATTAATCTGCACGCTCTGTAACAGCGCTTACCCGACCGATGAGCAGTCGGACAATGCGGTGCTATTCCAGCCCTGGGTCTACAAAAACAAGCTCGCGCTCTATGCCGGGAAGAACGCGGGCGGTGTCTGCTCGATCTGTTCGCTGGAATTAATGTTGCGACAAAACTTGCAGCGTGGCACGATGCGGTTGACCGGCGCGAAGTTCGAGGGTTTGCGACCCAAATATATCGCCGTCTACCCCAATTTCTTCTTCACAGCGGAGACGGGCGCGCTAGTGCAGGGCGTTCTCAACCAGTTGCAGGACATCAATTTCTTCACTGTGCGCCGTGAGCTGGATGGTCGCGACCTGACCATAGATGCGCTGTTACGATTAGATGCCTTCCTGTCGTCGGATAATGGAGCCGCGCAACCGCAACCATTGCGAGCTGCGTTAAGCTATGGCGATGATGAAGGCGAATCAGTGGCGCAGGGAAAAGCTCCTGACCGTATGTATATCAAATACGATTCGTCGAACTATCCTGGCATGTGCTTCTTTGGTATAAAGGCAGGCAACGACGATACCGACTCGGCAGCCTGGGCGATGCCCGCATTTCTGGCACTGGTGCTGCCACTCATCACCGGCGCAAAAGTCGTGATCTCGGAAATGACGTTGCCGCTCTTCTCGTCCGGTCACGACTACCGCGAGACGGTCATTTTCGACGCGCCGCACCCTTTTCTTGATCGTCTACTCAAAGGCAAACGTTTGCGCGTCAACCAGCTTGAGCGCAAACTCCGGTTGCTGGCAAGCCTGTATATCGTCAACCTGGATACTTACGCGAAGGGAGGGAAGCCGGAATGGCAGCATCTCAGCGCTATTGCCCGCGACCTTGATACCGACCCATTATTGTTGTTTAGCTACTTGCACGAGCAGGAACGGCGCGATGGTCGCGATTCATTCCGCGCCAACGATGCGGAACGCTACTTGCGCATTTATAAAGAAATACTGGAGGCAAATGTGAGCAAAATCGAACAATGTGTAGATTTATTCACTGTCTTTTATCAGGGCAGTTGGAAGTCGTCCCATTCGCTTCTTAAGCCGGTGGATATTGTCGCGAAAGCCATTATCAACAGCCCACTCGATATTGAGGAGGCTGATCTCCTCTGGCAGATTCAAGGCGAACTCAAAAACTGGCTAGACCGCGTTCGCAGTCGCCAGGCAGTTGGCCGCGCGATGTTTTACGGGAAACAGATCACCGAGCAGGAAGAGCCAGCCATTCGCAAATTCGTCCTGTTCTTCTTTAATGCCGTCTTCAAGGAGTATTGCCAGGGCGAGCGCGGCATCTTGCGCAGCCGCATCAACCAGTTCAAAGATGGCTGCGAGGCATACTACATGCATCTGGTACACAAGCAGCGCATTCAAGATCAAGAAGACGAGGTCGCAACGGAAGCCACCACAGTCTAGAATTATTTTAGAGAAAGTAAGGAGAAACCAATCATGTTTTTGAACACGCTCGAATCGCTCAATGCCTTTCATGCCGCTATTCCCAATCTCCCGATGGGCAAGTATGCCCATGTCGTGATTCTGCGGGAAACAAACTCGTTCGCGCTGTTCCAGACTGACGGCGAACTGAACATTAGTCGTGTCAGCAAAGGACGCAGGGCAGAGAATCAGGATCAGGCGACGCGCATTGTACTCTTCAAACGCAAGCAGTCCACGCCGGAGCGCCTGACAGGCCGCGAGCTACTGCGCCGCTACGGGTTGGTAGAAAGCTGCGAGTACAACTCGGAGAAATTCTGCAAGCATTGCCCGGACTGCATTTACTACGGTTTCGCCATCGGCAACCAGGGCTCAGAACGATCGAAGGTGCTGGTCGATTCAGCTTTCTCGATCACTGGCTACGATATGTCGCACCAGCAGTTCACCTTCAACGCCCCGTATGAGAATGGCACCATGAGCGAGGCCGGTAAGATGAAGACGGCGCTAGGCGAGCAGGATTATGTCTTGCCGCAGGTCTACTTCCCGTCGGTTGTGACGATCAAAGATCCGACCGAGGCCGAGTTTATCTACGTGATGAACAATATTCTGCGAACGAAACGATATGGTGCGCAGAATACGCGCACCGGCACGGTCGAGAACCATGTTGTGAGCGTGATCTTCGCTGATGGTGAAATTTTCTCGAACTTGCAGTTGACGCAGGCCATCTACGATGTGCTGACGCCGGATCAGCTCTCGCGTATGCCCCTGGCGCAGGCCGATGTGTTATTGGCCACGCACTCCGTAGTTCCCGCGCTGCTGGCAGAGGATGGTGTGGTGGCGAACCTGATCATGGGCGAGCGGTTGAGCCGATTGCTCCAGGAAATTTCGCAGATTGCCAGCGACGAGGTGCGTTTGCAGCGTGTGCTGGCGCAGGCGAATGCTGAGACGAATCAGTACGCGAAGACCTATGGAGTTGATTCCGTTAAAGAGAAGGCGAAGAAGTAGGAGTAGTCCATGTTCATCACGGTTTGTCACCTGCACCTGCACGACTATCTCTTCTATGCCTCACGCGAGATGGGGCGTCTTTATGAGACGGAGAAGTACTTGCATAACTACGGGCTGACCTATGCACTGGGACTGGCGAAATCTCCCTACGCGAACCTGACGCAGACGCCACACTATCAAGAGGATTTGAACGGGCTGAACGAGCAGGGGGTGTACGTGACACCGGCTTATCCCCTGCGTTACACGTTTGCCTTTCACACCTTTAAGATGGCGAACGTGGCTTACTACAACTTCACGCCGCAGGTCAGCTCTAATCAGGTTGTTTTTGGACGCGCGAAGGAACTGGCGCCTGAAAGCACATTCGAGTTTTATGTGCTGAGCGAACGCGAGATCAGGCTTCCGCGCTGGATTCGGTTGGGCAAATGGATGGCAAAAGCCCGCGTGGATACACAGGCGGGAGGAGTGGCACAGGCAAAGCAGGGATCGTTTCGCGTGGATGGCGCGCTTAATCCACTTGATCTTTCGCTGTTGCCAGAAAACTGCAATATTGTGGCGATGGCCCCGGCCAGCCTTATCACGAACGCGTATTGCTCCGGGAGTTATTACGAGCTAATTTCTGGCGCAGGAAGACATGAGCGGCACCTGTGTTTACCGGCAGGTATGCGCTATCAGCCTGATCGAAACCAGCGAACGCTGAATTGAGTTGCAGGGTGTGGGGAGAAAGGGGAACGAGGGCGACCATGAGGTTTCCCTCTCCACACCTGCACCACCCCGCCTCTGCATTGATTATTATCAGGAAGGGAAACTTTTTTATGGATATGCCTTCTTCGCCGGTGGTACCAGCGCGGTTGTATGCGCTGGTACTCAAGCTGCGACCTCTGGAGGTGGGGACGCTTATGCCGTTTTCGGGGGAACTGGTGCATGGAGCGTGGCTTGGCTGGCTGCGGGAGGCTGCTTCTGATGTGGCTACGATGCTGCATGATGGCAATAAGCGCAGGCTCTTTACCTGCTCTAGCTTGCAGTTTCCTGTGTCTCGATCACGAATGTTACAGGCGGAGCGTGAGAATATCCACCTGCTACTAGACCCGGAAAAGACGTATAGCGTGCGTATTACGCTGCTGCTGGGAGAACTCTTCCCGCTGTTCTACAATGCGCTGATGCATTTCAATATGGCCGAAATGGGTTCCAGGAAGCATCCGTTTATGCAGATTGGCAAGCAGGCCTTTTTGCTCGAGGAGGTTGTTTGCGTGCCAGATGATGCCTCGAACTGGACGGGTTTTACTTCGTTTGCGAAACTGGTTGATACTGCCATGACTCTGAATGCGGGGAATACTGCTTCGTTGACGCTGGAGTTTGCGTCGGCGACGACCTGGAACTGGATCAATGTGGCTGATAAAACGTATGGGAACCATTATGCGCGATTGCCTCTACCGAAATATGTGTTTCCTGCCCTGGCAAAACGCTGGCAGGAGTTAGCTCCGCCAGAACTGGCAGGCGTTGTGCAGAAGGAGCGCATTGGACGTTACGTGGAGGCGGATGGCGTTGTGATAGACGACTACGATCTCCAGCCACACCTGGTGCAATTTGCGCAGCACCCGCAGCGTGGATTTGTCGGTACCTGTTCCTACCAGTTGCGCGGACCGGATGAAGCAACGACGCCAGATGCTCCATTAACGGTGCGCCAGCAAGTGCTGCTGCTGGCTCAACTGGCTTTTTACTGCGGGGTTGGCTATAAGACGCCGATGGGTATGGGCCAGGTGCGCCCGCTCTAACGAGCGCGGAAGTGAGTTGTAGTATGGATGATTTTGATCCGGATACGCTGTCCATATCGTATTTGAATGCGCTGGAGTATTGCCCGCGTCGCTTCTATTATGAGTGCGCGTTGAGCGAGTTTCTGGATAATGCGCATGTGATCGAAGGGAACTTACGGCACCAACGAAGTGACAGCGGACGCGCGACGAATGAAGATGGGGTGAAGATACTCCGACGAGTGTGGGTGTGGTCAGATCGACTGAGCCTGAGTGGTTTCGCCGATGTGGTGGAGGAGCAGGAGGGGGAACTGATTCCGGTCGAGTATAAGAAAGGGAAGATGGGTGAGTGGTTGAACGATCATGTGCAGCTCTGCGCGCAGGCGTTGTGCCTGGAAGAAATGCTGGGTTGTCACATCCCGCATGGCTCAATCTTTTACTTCGGCTCGGCGCATCGTGAGCAGGTGCCGTTTAGCGAGGAGTTACGGCGTCATACGGAAGAAAGCATTCAACTGGCTTTTGCGCTGCTGGCAAAGGGTGAACTCCCCTCGCCACTGGTTGGCAAGCAGTCAAAGAAGGCACAATTGCCGTCACTGCATCCCAAATGTAAAGATTGCAGTCTGGAGCCGCTTTGCCTGCCACGAGAGGTGTTGATGTTGGAAAAGTCTAGAAAATAAGGCATGGATGGAAGGAAGAAAATGACGTGGCAACGTTGTATTTGAGCGAACAGCAGTCGATTGTGAAGAAACGCGACGGCTATTTGTTGGTACAGTATCCAGATAAGCATACGGTAGAAGTGCCGCTTATCAAAGTCTCGCAGGTGGTGGTATCGGGCGACGTGACACTGACAACACCTGCTCTGCATACACTGCTGGAACTGGGGATAGAGGTGTGTTTTCTCTCCATGTATGGTCAATTTCGTGGCAGGTTGTCGCCACCTGTGGCAAAAAATGCTGCGTTGCGACAGGCTCAATACCGGGCGCATGTGGATAAAGACTCTGCGCTTGCTGCAGCTCAGGCGTGCGTGCAGGGAAAGCTGGAAAATATGCGCACGATGCTGCTGCGCGCGAATCGCAGTTTAAACGATACGCAGGTTGAGGAGGCGGCTCAGGCCATTCGGAATGTGATCCAGCTTGTGCCGGAGGCGAAAACGGTAGGATCGCTGCTGGGATTTGAGGGCAACGGTTCTGCGGCCTACTTTGGGGTCTTCGGCAAATTGTTACGCGGCTCGATGGAATTTACGCGGCGGCGGCGGCGTCCGCCAACGGACCCGGTCAATGCTATGCTGAGCCTGGGCTATACCCTGTTGCAGCATCAGATTTCCTCGGCCATTCAAATTGTTGGATTTGACCCCTATTTGGGATTTCTGCACCAACCGCGTCATGGTAGGCCCGCGTTGGCACTGGATTTAATGGAGGAATTTCGCCCAATCATCGCGGATTCGGTGGTATTGAACATTGTCAATCATCGAATCTTGACGGAGAAAGACTTTCAGGAGGAACTGGGCGTTGTGCATCTGAAACCAGAGGCGCGCAAGACCTTTTATGGCAAATTTGAAGAACGTCTGCTGGAGGAACTTCAGCACCCATACTTTGGGTATCGCACCAGCTACCGGCGCTGTATGGAGTTGCAGGCCCGACTTTTAGGGAAATGGCTCACAGGTGAGATTCCGGTATATCTCCCACTCAGCGTGCGATAAGATCAGTGAAAGGCTTCTCATCTGAGATTGAAGAAGAATGATGACTATAACATCTACGGGATACAGCGACGAATCTATGCTCTATGTCGTGAGCTACGACATCCCGGATGATCGGCGGCGCACACGGATACATAGCGCGCTCACGGGATTTGGAACGTGGGTCCAGTATAGCGTTTTCGAGTGTTTTTTAGACCGCAAGCAGCGTATGTTATTGGAGACGCGCTTGCTGAAGGAGATACATCAGCGTGAAGACACGGTACGTATCTATGGATTATGCGGGGCATGTAAAACGCGCGTGCAAGTATTGGGACGTGGTGACGCTCCGCGTGAGGAGCATGTCTACCTGTTATAGCATAGTTGATGTCGCGAGGCAGGGAGTGGTGGAATCTTCAAGCTCGCAGCCTCGCGTAATAGGACAAACGGCTTACGAGGCTGCACCGGCACTTGCGCAGTCCTCTATTCAGAAGTATACTGTCTCCGGGACACTGAAAAACGCATTTTTTCCAGAAGGAAAACGAATGGCTCGCAAACTCCTGATTCAAGCCGCTTGTGGAGCGGTGCGAGCCACCCGCTGTCGTCAGGGGGCTGGCATCTCGTCTGAGATTGAAACAATCATCGGAGTACCAGTACCGTTTTCGTTGTACTCGTCGTCAGGGGGCTGGCATCTCGTCTGAGATTGAAACCTGAAACCTTTGAGCGATCTGGCCTACTGATGCATCGTCGTCAGGGGGCTGGCATCTCGTCTGAGATTGAAACACTGCCAGACAGCGTCTGATTGCGCATATCGGCATCGGTCGTCAGGGGGCTGGCATCTCGTCTGAGATTGAAACTCGGTGACTGGCGGGCCTGCCAGTCGACGCCGTATGTCGTCAGGGGGCTGGCATCTCGTCTGAGATTGAAACTGCAGCAAGTGCGCCTGACTTACAGACGGCGGCTGAGTCGTCAGGGGGCTGGCATCTCGTCTGAGATTGAAACAACGACCTGTGACACTGCGGACACGCTGATCCTGCGTCGTCAGGGGGCTGGCATCTCGTCTGAGATTGAAACTTTCAGCTGCTCTGCATGATCGCCAGCGCGCTCGACGTCGTCAGGGGGCTGGCATCTCGTCTGAGATTGAAACTGCAGCAGTCCATTCACGTGGACAGCTCATGCTCGGTCGTCAGGGGGCTGGCATCTCGTCTGAGATTGAAACTCAGATGAGCGCACTGCCACAGCCATTGAATAGCCGCGTCGTCAGGGGGCTGGCATCTCGTCTGAGATTGAAACTGAGATATTTTCTGATCGACAGTCTTCATCGCTTTGCGTCGTCAGGGGGCTGGCATCTCGTCTGAGATTGAAACTTATCCAAACCATTCTTTGGTCGCTTTGATGTCAGCGTCGTCAGGGGGCTGGCATCTCGTCTGAGATTGAAACTAGCAGAACAGCAGCGCCACTGGCTACGCAGTGGCTGGTCGTCAGGGGGCTGGCATCTCGTCTGAGATTGAAACTTTTGCCTTGTACGATGTAGCCACTGGCTGCGTATCGGGGTCGTCAGGGGGCTGGCATCTCGTCTGAGATTGAAACAACGAAAATCGGTTGCGGCGACGGCGTCTCGCAAGCGTCGTCAGGGGGCTGGCATCTCGTCTGAGATTGAAACATACGGCATTGGAGCCGCTGGTCAGTAGGCGTTTGCGTCGTCAGGGGGCTGGCATCTCGTCTGAGATTGAAACTAATAGGAGATACGCTCGTTCGGCTACCGCGCAGACGTCGTCAGGGGGCTGGCATCTCGTCTGAGATTGAAACACTGAATACGGTCGCTCGATCCGGCATGACGTGCTGGAGTCGTCAGGGGGCTGGCATCTCGTCTGAGATTGAAACTTATCATGCCGTAGCGGCAACGTCGCTAGTGATCGTGCGTCGTCAGGGGGCTGGCATCTCGTCTGAGATTGAAACTTTCAAGTGCTTGTTGTCTATACGACAAATTATAACAGGTCGTCAGGGGGCTGGCATCTCGTCTGAGATTGAAACTGAGCGACTACCCTACAGATACCCGCATCCTTGAAGTCGTCAGGGGGCTGGCATCTCGTCTGAGATTGAAACACGACATGACTACGACGCAAGAAATGCCCTACAGCGCGTCGTCAGGGGGCTGGCATCTCGTCTGAGATTGAAACTTTGTATGGCGACTTTCCCAATCTCTTGCTCAATAAGTCGTCAGGGGGCTGGCATCTCGTCTGAGATTGAAACGGAAAGCATCTGGAGCCGACCATTCGAATGTTACAAGGTCGTCAGGGGGCTGGCATCTCGTCTGAGATTGAAACAAGGATGAGGTGTTGTGTCCTAACTTCTCAGAGTGGTCGTCAGGGGGCTGGCATCTCGTCTGAGATTGAAACTATGACACCTGATAAATGCTCCCACTGTTAAGTGTCGTCGTCAGGGGGCTGGCATCTCGTCTGAGATTGAAACTGTAAAAGTGTGCAAGTGTGCAATGTTGCACACTTTGTCGTCAGGGGGCTGGCATCTCGTCTGAGATTGAAACAATTCTCAGACTGCCGTCACCTATCCCCCACTTTTCGTCGTCAGGGGGCTGGCATCTCGTCTGAGATTGAAACTCGGCATCTGCGAAACGTGTGGTGTATGCCCCTCCGAGGTCGTCAGGGGGCTGGCATCTCGTCTGAGATTGAAACTAGTTGTAGCCACCGATAGTCACGGTGCCCTCAATGCCGTCGTCAGGGGGCTGGCATCTCGTCTGAGATTGAAACCGAGAAAGTATAGTCGTATTCCTCAAAGCCGCCCTCGTCGTCAGGGGGCTGGCATCTCGTCTGAGATTGAAACTCATCGGACATAGCAGAGAGTTCATAGAGGACATTTGGTCGTCAGGGGGCTGGCATCTCGTCTGAGATTGAAACGAAGCAACTGGCTACAGGGTGCTTTACAAAAGGTTGCGTCGTCAGGGGGCTGGCATCTCGTCTGAGATTGAAACAATTCCGATGGCATTCTTAACGCGCTGAGAGCGTCGTCGTCAGGGGGCTGGCATCTCGTCTGAGATTGAAACCTTGTCAGCTCCCCTTGTTGCCCGATACCTAAACTTGTCGTCAGGGGGCTGGCATCTCGTCTGAGATTGAAACATTTGTACAACATCACTCATACAAGCACCTCTGGAGTCGTCAGGGGGCTGGCATCTCGTCTGAGATTGAAACGGTGAGTGTTGCCAGTAGTTCAGCGACATGCATCACGTCGTCAGGGGGCTGGCATCTCGTCTGAGATTGAAACTTGCGCCAGATGCTGAACAACGCTTGCTCGACTAGTCGTCAGGGGGCTGGCATCTCGTCTGAGATTGAAACACTGAGAAAGAGAGCGCAGCATGACCCGATGTCCATGTCGTCAGGGGGCTGGCATCTCGTCTGAACCTCGAACCAAATACCGTGCTCCCTCGGCCGGTCCGCCGCGGGCGTCGTCGTAGCGAACGATGCCGCTCAGGCGCACCTGGCCGGCGCGTCGCGGCGAAGGCGCAATGTCGACGCCGACGAGCTTCATCGCCCGATTCCCTCGCGTCGCGCCCCCGGCGAGCCGGGGACGGCGTCCTGCACCAGCGCCTCGGGCGGTGGGTCGCCGCGCGCGACCGCGGGCGAGCGTCGCAGCCAGCGCACGAGTGGCCGGAGCGGTCAGACGGCGCGCGCGCGCGAGCACGCGCTCCGCTGCGACCGCGAGGTCGCGCGGCCGTGCTCGCGGCAGAACGGCGGCAGCTCCTGCCGAAGTAGTGCGGTCGATAGTCTCGAGATCGTCACCGCGGCCGCGCGCGCGCCGCGGTCAGCGCCGGTCCGCGAAGCCGGTCGCCATCGTCGAGGCACGCCGGCGGCCTCGATCGCGACCGCGGTGCGGAGGCACTTGCGGCAGGCGCATGCAGTTCGTTCTCGTGCGCCGCTCTGGTAAGCACACGCGCAGCGCCTCGCGCACCGTGTCGACCGCACGCGACTCGCCGATCTTCTCGACGCGCGAGGTCGCGACGCCTTCGTCTCGAAGCGCGATGCGGCGGGTCGAAAGCAGCGGCGTCAGCAGCGGGTTGGCGGTCTCGTCACGGTCGTGCAGCGAGGTCGACCCCGCCGAGTAGAGCACGCGCCGAGCAGCGATCCTCGATCGCCAGCGCGACGCCGCGAGCATCGATGCGCCGCGCGCAACGTCCACCGGGTGGCGTGTGCGGCTCGTGCGCATCTGGTTGGTCGTCACCGGGACGAGCGTCTTGCCGAGCGCGTCCGCCGCACGCGCTGCTGCGTCGATGCGGACCCGTACGAGCGCCGCGGGCGTCGCTTCCGCGATGTCGAACGCGCCGAGCACGAGGATCAGGTCGTCGATCGGCGCAGCGCGCGGGCGCAGCGCGCGCGGAACGAGTCGACGCCGCCGGAGAAGAAGCATGCCGTGCGGGGCCCGCGCGGCGCCGGCGCGCGTTCGGCGTCCGCCGCCCGCGCCTCCAGCGTCGACGTTCGCCTCGATCGGGACGGCCGGTCGCCCGGGTACAGCGAGCGCCAGGTCGCCATCAGCTCCGCGCGTATGTCGAGCAGCGTGCGTCGACCGGCCGCGAGGAGCCGGAGCGGCTCGTTCGCACGTCACCGCGATCGGCAGCAGCTCGCGAGCCACGGGTTGCCGGAGGTCGTCAGCGCGGGTCCGTACGGCCGTCGGGCACGTCGAACCAGTAGTGTCTCCTCGGCGGCACCGTCGCGCGGTCGTCGTAGCGGACGACGCCGGTCAGCGCGCCTGATCGGGGCGGTCGGGCGAGGGCCCGATGTCGATCTCGTCGAGCCTCACGTCGCGCGGTCCGGTCGCTCGGCCGGTCATGCTGCCGTGTGCCTGGTCACGCCGGGGTCGTGCACGCGTACCTCGATCCGGCGTACGTCGCGCGACGGATCGCCGGGAGACCGGCGCAGCCATCGCACCAACGGCCGGAACGGGTCGTGGCGCCGCGCGCGCGCGAGCGCGGGCGGACCGCGTCGCGAGGTCCGCCGCGGTTCGCTGCGGCAGAGGTCGCGCATTTCGTGGTAGATAGTGGCGCACGTTCGGGTCGCCGATCGCCATGCGCGCGGATGCTTGCGCACGTCGAGCGCTTCGCGGCGCGGAAGGCGGGCGCGTCCGAGGACGCCGAGCGCGTCCAGCACGATCGCCGCGCGCAGGCACTTTTCGCAGTTCATGCAGTTCGTCTCGTCGCCGGTGAACAGGCAGACGCGCAGCGCGGCGAGGGCGTGCCTGCCCCGCGCGAACCGCACCGTCTTCTCGGTCCGGCGCGACCGTGCACGCCGTGTTCTCGACGTCCGTCGCGCGGTCGACAGGAGCACGTCGGTCAGCGGATGCGTGCCCCACGCTCCGTTCCAGTGAGGTCGATGCTCGCGGGAATGATGACGTGCGCGGAACCGGCGCTCGAGCGCGAGCGGCACCGATCGCCATCATCGCCCCTGCGTCATGTACATAGGTCGGCCTGCCGAGGCGCGTGTGCAGGAGGTTCGTCGCGACCGGGATCAAGCGTCTTGCCGAGCGCGTCCGCGGCCGCCGGAGGTTCGCGCCTGCACGCGCTCGAACGCGGGGCTCTTCGCGTGCATCAGGTTGAGCGCGCCGTGGATGACCATCAGGTCGTCGATCGGCGCGGCGTGCGGCTGAGCGCACGGTGTAGAACGAGTCGATGCCGCCGGAGAAAAGGCTGACGGTGCGCGTCCCGCGGGCGCAGCGTCCGCGCGGCGACGTCGGCGTCGATCGCTCGACCGGCCGGTGCGCCGGGTTCCACACTGCCAGTCCGCAGTCGCTCGGCGCGCGTCGAGCATGCAGCGCCGTCGACCGGACGACAGAGCTCGAGCGCTCGCCCGCTCGCCATCGGCCACCGGCAGCAGGCAGGCGAGCCACGGGTCGCCGGTCGTTGACACGTCGTCGGCATGGACGCGGGAAACTCGTACCAGTAGGTCTTCGGAGCTACTCGCGGGTCCCCGCCGGCGGTCGTAGCGCACGAGGCCGGTGAGCCGCACCGGCGTCGGCACGGTCGGGGACGGCCGAAGTCGACGCGCTCGAGCTTCACGGCGCGAGTGTGCCATGGCGGCCGCGCGGGGTGGAATGGACGATCCCCCGTCGCTGCGCCAAAGGCGTCGTGCCTGCTGACCGGCTGATTCACGCAGGCGAGGTCAGACCCTGCTTCCGGCGGCCCCTCTCCCGCTCGGCCCCCATCGAGGGTCTGACCCCGATTGCGCGGGTGGCCGGTTACGCGCCGAACATGAAGACGCGGCGGATGCGGCCGCTGGCGACTTCGTAGGCGACCGCCGCCTCGAACGGCCGGTCGCGGACGCCATGCACGCGCTCGTGGTCGATGACGAAGGCCGACGACCATGCGGCTCAACAGGTCCGCGTGGAGGGTCGCGCGGGTGAAGCGCTCGTAGGTCGCGTAGAACTCGGACAGCGCGGCGAGGCCGCGCCGCGCCGGCTCGACCGACGGCACGCCGACCTCGACATCGTCGGCATAGCAGGCGACGAAGGCCGCGAGGTCGTGGCGCGTCTTGACGCGTTGAGCCGCGCAGGACGAGGGCCTCGGGCTCCGCCGTCACACCGCCTCCCAGCGCCCGCTCCGCTCGGAGCGGAACAGCGCGTCGATCACCCGCATGTTGCGCGATCGCGTCGTCGACGCCGTAGGGCAGCGCGATCTCGCCGCGCACCGCGCGCGAGAAGGCCTCGCCCTGCAGCTGGTACTGGTCGCTCTCGCGGCAGCGTCTCGGTCACGATGCCGCTGCCGTCGAGCGACGAGCAGTCGTCGATCGAGGATGCGCGTCGTCGCGCCCTGCGGCGCGTTGACCGGGATGGGGAGCTCGATCCGGCCCTTGCGTGCCGCAGAGCTGCACGCGCTGGTGCGGCGCGATCTGCGTCGACACGGTGAAGTCGAGGCGCCGGCCGTCGCCGAAGTCGACCAGCGCGCTGGTCAGGCGGTCGGTGCCGAACGCCGGGTCGCGGTCGACGAGCGCGATGCCGCGCGTCGGCTCGGCCTCGAGGAAGAAGCGCCCGGCGACGATGGCGTAGCAGCCGATGTCGTAGAGGCCGCCGCCGCCGATGTCGGCCTGGTTGCGGACGTTGGCCGGGTCGACGTTGATGTAGCCGAAGAACATCTGCACGGCGCGCAGCGTGCCGATGCGCCCCTGCGCGCACCAGCTCGCGCGCGCGCAGCCACTGCGGGTGGAAGCGCACCATGAACGCCTCGGCGATCAGCACCTTGCCCGCCGCCGCGCGCAGCTGCCGCGGCCTCGGCGGCGGTCAGCGCGATCGGCTTCTCGCACAGCACGTGCTTGCCGGCGCGGCGCCGCCTGCAGCGTCAGCGGCACGTGCAGGTGGTTGGGCAGCGGGTTGTAGACCGCCTCGATCTCGGGATCGGCGAGCAGCGCCTCGTAGGAGCCGTAGGCCCGCGGGATGCCCAGCGCGTCCGCCGTCGTGCGCGCGCGGGCCTCGTCGCGCGAGGCGATCGCGCGGATCTCGACCAGCGGGCTCTTCTTCATGCCCGGCAGCACGCGCTCCGGCCCGATCTTCGCGGTGCTCAGCACGCCCCAGACCACTGTTCTTCATCGTTGCTCCGGAAGGTGAGGGATCGGCGCGCTGACCGCGGGCCCCGAGATTACCGCGACCGCTCGGCGACGAACGCCAGCGAACGCTCGAGCGCCTGGCGGCCGGCGTCGGTGTCGAGGTTGAACTGGTACTCGTGCGGCAGGACCGGCTGGTGGTCGTCGGGGAAGAACAGGACCTCGACGACGACGCCGCGGGCCTTGAGCACCTCGGCGAGCCGGGCGGACTGCGGCTTGAGCGGGTCGCCGTTGCCCGCCGAGATGAACGCCGGCGGGAACGCCGAGGCGACGTGGTCGACCACGAATCCGAGCGCGAACGGCTTGTCGTGCATGAAGTCGCGGCTGCCGCTGTACGACCACAGCGCGGTGCGCAGGAAGTCCCCCATCGGGCCGTCGAGGCGCACGCCGGCCATGTCGTAGGCGCCGCAGTAGAGCAGCACGCCGGCGAGCTGCTCGCGCCTGATCGCCGGCACGATCCCGAGCGCCTGCGCGTAGGTCGCGTCGCTCTCGAGGTTCGCGACCTCGGCCGCGATCTGCGCACCGCCCGAATCCCCGGCCAGGAACAGGTGCGCCGCGTCGACGTGCAGCCGCCGCGCGTTCGCGGTGAGCCAGCCCAGCGCCGCGTTCACCTGCCGCGCGGGCTGCGGATGGCGCGCGCGCGGCGCGAGCGAATAGTCGACGCTGACGACCGTGTAGCCGCGGCCGGCGAGGATGCGCGCGTAGTTCGCCACCTGTCCCTTGGCGCCGGACACCCACCCGCCGCCGTGCACCCAGACGATCGTGGGCAGCGTGCGGTCGGTGTTCTCCACCGAGGCCGGATAGAAGACGTCGAGCTTGCCGTCGTCGTCGCGATCGTCGTAGACCTGGTCGATCAGCGACACGATGCCCTGGCGCACCAGGCGCTCCAGCGCATGGGGCGACCGCGACCGCGTCCTTCTCGAACGCGTGGCGGATCAGGAGCGCGGCCGGCCAGGGCGACAGCGCGAAGGCGAGCCACACCGCCGCGACCAGCGCGGCGGTGATGCCGAGCGTCCAGCCGGCGGTTCTCATCGGTGCGGGGTCAGGAGGCGAGCCCGACCTCCGAACCGACCCCTGCGATCAATGCGACGCGTGGCGCCACGGTGCGCCGCGTCCCGCCGGGCAGCACGTCGAGCGAGGTCTCGAGCGCGGAGGACGGCATCCCGTCTTTCCACGGCAGGTCGACCGGATAGTCTTCAGCAGGCAGTCGTCCGGCAGGCAGTCGATCGGCGTGAAGTCGCGGTGCGCGATGTACTCGGGCCGCTTGAAGCGGCGGATGTGGTTCGCGACCGCGCACAGGCTCA
Source organism: uncultured Chloroflexia bacterium (assembly GCA_963769535.1). Lineage (GTDB taxonomy): Bacteria > Chloroflexota > Ktedonobacteria > Ktedonobacterales > Ktedonobacteraceae > CF-113. The sequence goes on from CAVYMC010000012.1 coordinate 537,341, forward strand.
GGTAGACGCTGACGCGGTTCCACGGCGACAGGTTGCTCGTCGAGGCGTGCACCAGGCAGGAGTGGAACAGGATCATCGAGCCGGCCGGGCCCTTGGGCGAGACGATGCCGCCGTGCTTGCCGCCGGCGCGCTCGACCAGCTGGGCGGATCAGCTCGTTGTCGACCGTCCACAGCGGGTAGCTGGTGGTGGTCAGGTCGTGCTTGGCGTCGATCACGCCCTTCTTGTGGCTGCCCGGGATGAACATCAGCGGGCCGTTGTACTCGTTCACGTCGTCCAGGAAGATGGCGACGTTCATCGCGCGCTCGGTCGGCATCATGTCGTCGTTCAGCCAGGTGCCGTAGTCCTGGTGCCACTGCCAGACGTCGCCTTCGAAGGCCATCTTGCCGTTGATCTTGAACTGGTGCATGTACGAGCTTCTCGCCGAAGCAGGTCCTCGACCGGCTCGATCATGCGCGGGTGGCGCGCCAGCCGCGCGAAGGGCTCGCTGTACAGGTGCGCGGCGAAGTTGGTGCGCACCGCGTCCGTGCCCTTTTCGCGCACGTTGTAGGCCTCGCGCCGGGCGTAGAGCTCGGGCACGGCGTCGGTCAGCGCCTGCGTCTCTTCGGGCGTGAACAGGCCGGGGAAGAACAGGTAGCCGTCGCGGTCGAATTGCTCGCGTTGCGGGTCGGTCAAGCGCATGGGGCACCTCCTCCGCCGCGATTCTAAGTCGCGGCGGGGGGCGCCGCGAGCCCGCCGTCACCGGCCCGCGCAGATCCTCGCGGCCTCGGCCTCGAGGTTCACGGAGGACTCGGGGGTGGCGTACTTGCGCGAGACCTTCGCGGACGGACGATCCCCGCCGACCTTGCGGAGGCACGCGATCGTGATCGTCCAATCCGATTGCGGCATCGACGGGATCTGCTCCCATCCGGTCGGCGTGTACCAGCCGCTCCCCATGCGCCAGCCGCGCGCCTTGACGCACGTCAGCAGGGCCGCGTCGCTGTCGTCGAACACCGCGGGCTCGCAGGCGAGCGCGATGCAGGAGCCCTGGTCGCCGCGCGCGCATCGCTCGCGGTGATACACCATGTTCTTCTCGTGGGCCGCGCGCAGATCGCGCTCGCGCTGGGCCGGGAGGCCATTGCGCGTCGAAGTCCTGGCCCGGCGAGGCCGCGGGCGCCTTGGGCGCCGGTGGCAGCGTGGCGCCGGTCACGCGACCCTTGCCGTCGGCGCAGGGCTTGTCCTGCCAAGTGTTGCCGCAGCGGTACATCGTCTGCGCCGGCGCCGT